>CAWIKA010000001.1:0-580174 GCA_963836565.1 uncultured Acidobacteriaceae bacterium
TCTACTTGGCTTTCAACACGCGCACCCACTGGTGTGTCCGTCGCGCTGAGGCGTAGTGGGATGAGGAATGCGACGGGTAATATCCAGCGAAGTTTCATGGGGTTGACCTCCTTGACGGCCTCATGGCCGGATACTTGCGAAGCATGTACTGCCTTCGGACCGCCTGCACGTAGGCCACAACATCTGGATTGTGATAATCCAGTCGCTCTCGCAAAATCCCGCGGTCGCCTGCGTAGTAGGCGGCGGTGACCAGGCGCAGGTCTCCGTGGAACTCCCACATCAGCGCCGTGACATACCGCGTACCTGCCGCGATGTTCTGTTCGGTATTGAACGGGTCGATGGCGCCGAATCGTTTTGCAGTCGCCGGCATGAGTTGCATTAGCCCCATCGCCCCTTTGTCCGAAACTGCACGCGGATTCCATCGCGATTCGATGTCGATCAGCGCGCCGATCAACTCAGGAGGCACTCGATAGTGCGCCGCATATTGGCGGACGAAGCCAGCCGCGGGCGCAGGATCAGCCTGTCCAAAGCAGAACCTGGAACATGCGAACAACACCAGAAGTATCAATCGCGTCATCAAGCCGGTCCTCCGTGCAGCGCGAGACTCTCCGCGAACCGCGCGCCGTCGTCGAGCAGGCTCTTGAATCCTTCGCGGAGCAGGAGGTGCCTGCGGTCTTTTTCGGTCTTGGCAAGGAAGGGCAAAAGAACGTCGCGCATCTCGGCGGTGACGTGGTCTGTTCCTAGCAACTGCAATGCGTTCGCGAAATCGATCATTTCCGAGACCGATGGCGGCTTTTCGAGTGAGTAGTTACGGAAGGAGAGAGCTATTCCGGCCATCTCGCGATGGAAGCTCTCATCGGCCTTCGGCGTGCGGCTGGCAATGATCTCCGCTTCGCGCTCAGGCGTCGGATGCTCCACCCGCACATAGAGGCTGCGCCTTCGGATGGGATCTCCCAGCCGGCGCTCTTCATTGCTCGTGAGCACCACGAAGGGAATGCTCTTGGCTGTGACCGTCCCGAATTCGGGGATCGAGAGCGTCCAGGCCGACAGGATTTCCAGCAGCATCGCTTCAAAACCCTCGTCTACCTTGTCCAATTCGTCAATCAGCAGAACGCAGGGCCGTTCGTATTCGAGGGCGCGCATTAATGGACCAGGCCGGAAGAAGTCGCGCCCTTTGAGGTTCGCTTGCACCGTTTGCCAGTTCTCGTGCTGGCTTTTCGAGAACTCCATGTAGAGACGCTGCAGTCCCTCATCGAAGCGCCCGATGGCCTTGTCCTCCGTCACGCCGCGGTAGCACTGGAGCCGCTCGACGTGCGTGCCTGCTGCCGCTGCGACTGAAATGGCTAGCTGGGTCTTGCCTGAGCCTGCAGGCCCTTCAAGCAATAGTGGCTTCTGCAGCTTGGCCGCAAGAAACACCACCTGGGTCATTACCTGGTCGATGAAGTAGCCCGTTGCGGCCAGTTTGCCGGCAAGATCGGTGATCGACTCAAACATTGCCACTCCCTCGTGTTTCCGCTGGAATCGGCGTCGCACCCTGTCCGCGCTCAATCGTCCGACCACAAAGCGAACCGTGTGATCCAAGGACGGCCTGAACCCAAACATTGGCGACCGATGTGGCCCCCAATACGGTAAGGAAAACCAAGATTCCGTGCCCCCAAATGTCTCCTGGCCAAGCCTTCCAGATCGCTACGCCGTGGTGCACCGTCGCGACCGCATTGAGAAGCGTCAGCAATATTGCGATCATGAAATGCCCTGTGCGTCCCTTCACCTGGGCCTCCTCGAATGCCGAGTCAGCATGAGGCGGCTTCAAGATTCGGTCAAATTCGGGGATGCAAGCGTTCGTGTAGCTGGGAAATCACCGATCAGGAGATACTCTGCAGACGCCGATGGACACGTTCGGCGATCCGCTCGGGGATTCTCAAAGAGGTGTAGCCTCTCCTCACTCTCGTCGGCTGGTGAGCGATCTTGATGACTCCCGGCTCCTTGATAAACAGGCGTCGAATCGTGCTTTCGCTGAAAAACCAGAGTTTTGATAACTGGGCCACGGTGTAGTGTCTTTCGAGTGCCTGCAACCCCACCGGTTTCTGCAAGGTTTCTGGACCATTAAAAGCTTGTTGGAAATCCATGTGGCATCTCTCCTGAGTCGGATAACGCTGATCGGGCCATGACGAAATGCCGAGAACGCTGATGGATTCGGCGGATCCATCAGACCGGCACAAAGTAGCTGTAGTTCGAGTTGGAAATTCGGTCAAATTGATCGATTACATGGAAGAAATCGAGGCGACGGCTGAGGCGAACGTTGCGGCGCGCGGGCCCCGGCAGAGCGGTGCTGGCTCGCTTTGGCAGGCAAGACTGGAAGAAAATAGAATTCAGTGCAAGGGCATGGGGAGCGATTCTTTCGGAGGCTATCCAGTTGAGAGACAAGTTCAGAGCATGGACTGTCGATTCTTCGGACTCAACACGAGGCCCTGAAACCGACGAAGCGCTGCGCCGGGATGCGGAGGCTCGCGAGACCGCATGGCGCGCCGAAATGCTCGCCAAGTTCCGAAAAGAAAAAGCGAGCCCCGATTTTATTTACGCATTCGAGAAGACCGGTAATTTTGTGACCAGCGAGAATCGGGACGATTGGAGCGCGAAGGAACTCAAGGAGTGGGACCGTCTGCTCCAGGAATACCATCGGCGGACGGCAATGGAGGGCCGGGTCATCGATCTTTGCTTCCGCCTGCATCACGAGTCCGGCCGATCCGCGATCGGCAGGCAGAGACGATTCGCTGCGTCGGAGTTTGGGATTGCCGTGCTTTCCGCTCACGAGCAGGGGATCAGTTCGTTCGCGGTGGAACAGATCTTCCGTGAATCGTGGCTGGACGTTGTCGTAAGACGCAGCAGAGCCGCGGACAGTGAATGGGACCCGACCGATCACCACCGCTTCGACTATGTCGATCGCGCTTCCGTCAGGAACGTGCTGAACCAGCTCCGTGACGACCTGCCGGAGCAGCGCCTTCCTGCTTCGACGAGCGCAGCGGTCGAGAAGCTGATCACGAAGATCGAAGCGGCTCGGGCGACCGACGGAAGCTGGTTCGGGAAACCGTCTGCTCCAGGTGAGGAAGGAGAACGCGAGAATGCCGTCGTTATCGACGAGATTCATCACGCCATTTTTCACTGCGAACAGGAAGGCGTACCAGAGGACGTGATCGAGTCGATGCTGCTGCGCTCGTGGATTCGCATGCTGATCTTGAACGAGCATGAGGACGAACGCATCTTCCATATCCTCGACAAATACTGGGAACAGGTTCATGCCACCTTTCAGATCCGCATGGCGGGATATTCCGGCCTCCGCGTCCAGTAACGGTTACGCCGTCCGGATTTTCCGTCTCGCGTTGTCGATCAGCCCCCACCCCTTTTGTTTGCTGGTGGGGCGTGCGGCTTTCGGCGGATGGTTGTCTGGTCCCTGACCTGCGGGCTCGCCGACTTTCCACGCGTTGCGTACGCTCTTCTGGAGTTGGACCTGCCGTGCCTTCACGAAGGGAGCGTAGTGTCGCTCCGTGATCTTCACCGAAGAGTGCCCGAGGAGTATCGAGACCTGATCCATGGGAACTCCGGCGAGCAACATCTCGACCGCAAATGTGTCGCGGATCATGTGGGGATGGCAACGCTTCAGCTCGCCATCGAGCCCTCGGATATCAGCCAGCTCGAAGAGACGACGATAGGCTCGTTGCCAGTCAGCCACCACAGATTTGGCGGCTCCATTGCCGCTCCAGAAGAAATAGCGTGGGTTCGGCCTGGGACCATCGGGGATATCCACCAATGCATCGACGACATGGGCGGGAAGCGGCACATAGACCGCCTGCCCGGTCTTGGCTTGATAGAGCAGGAGGCTGTCGCCATGCAGACGGTGCCGTTCAAGCGTCACCGCATCGCGGATGCGGAGCCCGCTCCAGCGCATCAGTAGTGTCAAAGTGCGCAGTCTGGTACGGGTGTCCTTGATTGGAATAAAGCCGCCGCGAGCGTCGCCATAAACTTCGGTGGCAGCGATGATCCTATCGAACTCATCGCGGGGGAAGTAATCGGTGGGAACCGGGGTAGTCTTGATTTTGCTGAGCGACAGAGCGGGATTCTGGGTGACGTAGTTGCGGCGGAAGCAGTCCCAAAAGAAGCCGATGACGCGGTCCTGCTTCTTTACCCTGACGATGGCACCCTCGGTCCACGTGCTGCGGAAGGCGAGCAGGGCGTCAAGATCGACCTCATCGAGGTATTCGAGTCCCTGCACCCTTGTCCAGGGGAGGAACTGTTTCTCAAAGATTCTCTCGAGCTTCTTGATCGTGTCCGACTTGAGCCCTCGGCTCCGGGCGTCGGTCATGTAGGCATCGACGGCCTTCTGGACCGTAACTCTCGCCTTCTGCCGACCGGTGGGCTGGGCGCCGCTTTGGGATGTGGAGGGCGCATTCACCTCAGGTGGGGCTGCGGCCGGTCCCGGCGAAATCGGAACGGAGGCGGTGGCCGTAGATTGCGGTTGAGCCGCCGAGGCGCGAAGAGGTGAGGGCGGTGCGGCAGGTGCCGTGATCGAGTCCGCGTGAAGACCGTCTAGCGGTAGCCCTCTCGACAGAGCCTCTTCCAGTTTTTCGCGGAACTGTTCGGCCTCGCCCCAAACCCTGGTCGAGGCACTCTTGCGGAAGCGCTCATGGTTGAACCTGCCTTCGACCCACTTGGGGCAGTTGCAGCGGTTGCAGAACCGGTCACGTTTGAATTTGCAGTCGGAAGAGTGACGGGTGAAGACGAACGAATCCATGAGGGCCTCCCACTTCAGCTGGAGTGTTGCTCGAACGCTGAAATGGGTCAAAAAATCGGGAGGCTTTTTGTCCCTGGTACAAAATGGGTACAAAACGGTCACAAAAACGACCCGACTTTTAGGCCCTGATTGGTAAGTGCAAGAAAAGAAAAAGCTTAAGTATGGTGGAGGCGGCGGGAGTCGAACCCGCGTCCGAAATCGTTGTCAGCCTAGAGAATCCATGCTCAGTCCGGTTCCGATGATTTCGCCGCTGGCACTCAGAACGGACAAGATGCGCCAGAAACTAGTCCGATGATCTTGCGCAAAGCGGCACGGACCGAACCGCTCACGCCAGCCTACTGAATGACGTCCGCTCACAGCCCATAGGCGAAGCCGTGGAAGACGGCAGCTTAGTTAATTAAGCTGCAAGTGCCAGATTATCGTTGGCAACTTTTGTTTTGCAGGCGATTACGGGTGCCCACACCCCGGCATGCCTCCGTGCCGCAAGCGATCCCGTCGAAACCGTGACGCCCCCATCTGTCCACCCCTGCGACGAAGACCTGTCTGCAGGGAATCCGAGGTAGGTGCGAGCCGGGCCAACTGGCTCGTGCTGCATCCGTTTATTCTACGCCGATTTCCTTTTGCAGGCGGAGCTACTGCTTCTCCAGATCGATGCTTTCGTAGTCGTGCCGCGCGATGCCGGCGCGAATCTCTGTCGGGCTCTTGCCTGCCTTCGTCAGCCGGTAGGCGTAAAACGCCTCCTTTGCACAGGTTGAGCACTCTGTGCCATGCAGACCCTCGTAGCAACTGCGCAAACTCGTATGACCCAAAGCGCGGTCGCAGCGGCAGTTGCAAGGGAGCTGATATAGCACATTCCCAATCCTGCCCGCCTGCTGGTACACATGCACCTGCCACGCGTAACGGAAGTTCTCCCCCGTCAGGCGGGATCCAGCCAAAATCGGTGGAAGAGCACTGACCTTGAGGGGTGCGGAGGAGTGGTAGGCGGGAACATCGTCAGCGGGGTTTGACCACTGCGCATAACTTGCAACCGTAATCGCAAAGACGGCAAAAGCCAGAACCCAGCGGTATCTTGTCCACTTCATCATAGGCAAGCTCTCCCACGTCATTCTAGATCGTGGAGGAAGAGAAAGGAAGCTGTCGAGCCATGCCAGTTTGATGTTGCCGACGAGCACGGCTTCTGGCAAAAAAAAGACGGCACGAACGTTTTGCTGTTCGTGCCGGGAGGCCAGTGACGCAAACTACTTCCAGATCCGGCGCGGTAGGATTTACCGCCTCCATCACTGGAATATCTACAGCTTACTATAGATTTGGAAGAATGCAAATACCAAAATTGAAAGTTTCTTGCAATGCGGGATATGCGACCTTTTGAGGAATTTCAGCATCTAACTTACGCTTCGAGGTCAGCTGTCAGTCCGTGCGAGTCACAAGGAGAAGCAAGCAAGACGAATGATAAACAATTTAGAATCTTCATCCTCTCGATCTCGACAACTAGTCAGTTCCCGACCCTCGGGTTGGCTGAGAGTAGGTGTCGTGGCTGCTGCTTCGGCTCTCGCCGGGGGTCTGGCCGCCGCGTGGTTTTACCGAAAGACGCTTGCTCGACTCCATCAGGTGGAAGGTCAGGCGCCATATTCAGAATTCGGTGCTCCTGAAGAAATTCCAGACGATGAAGATTGATGAGAAAGGCTTTCGCCGTCTCTGGCGCAACCGAACCAAGGCAAGAACGCGAGCGACCCGAACGCCACCGGCGGACCAAATGTGTAGAAACCGCCGGTGGGTGCCCAGTACGAATTCATCTTCATTCAATTCCGAGCTATGGCTGCACTTTGCCGATGTAGACTCCGTATGGGCCGAGAGCGATGGCCTTGAGCGAGGCCGGGTCCTGTGAACCTGGGGTCTTTAAGAGCGTCGTGAGTCTGTCGCTCGAACCGGCGCTTGAAGCGGGGATGACAAGACTCACTGTCTGCGGCTCTCCCGTAAAGTTCAGTGAGACCACCACTGCCGGCGATCCGGGTGCCTGTCGCATCCAGCTCAAGACATTAGTGTTATTGGTATCGAGCATGGTGTCTCCCCCATCTGCAAAGGCAGGATCAGTCTTCTTCAGACGGACGAGGCTTTTGTACCAGGCGAGGAGCGAGTCGGGGTTAGGTTGTTCGACCTCCACGTTGACGGTGACGAAGTCCGGGGGCACGGGAAGCCAGGGCTTGACTCCGGCGGGACAAAAACCGGCATTGGCGGTTGTATTCCATTGCATTGGCGTGCGCTCGCCATCCCGTCCCTTCTCCTTGGGCCAACCCCTGATACCGACCGGGTCTTTCACCTCCGCCTTGCTTGTTGGCGGGGTCGTCTTCATGCCGATCGCGTCGCCATAGTAGAAAAGCGAAGCTCCGTGGCTGGCAAAAAGGATGGTTGAGATGACGCGCTCGATATCTGTGTTGTGTACACCGTCGCCGTAGCGCGCATCGATTCGCGGGTTGTCGTGGTTGTCAAAAACAAACAGTGGCGTGTGGCCGTCGAGATGATCCTCTGCATCCGTCAGCCGGGCGCGGAACGTGGCCACATCGAGCTTGTTGATGAAGCCCACCTGCGTGTCCATGGGCAGTTCAAACTCGGGTTTGCCCGGTGGTCCGTACTGCTTTTCCAATTCGGCAACGTTGGGAAGATAAGTTTCGCCGATCAGGACACGCTTGCCGGGGAAAGTATTGGAATCGAACTCATCGGCGACGGCGCGCATCTCCTGCATCACCGGGTGAACGCCGGGAAGATTGTTGGTCTTGGAGTCATCCAACTCAGGCTCCCCAAAAGCATCGATGATGGGATTGCCATTCTTGTCCTTGAGTTCGGCTTCGTCGGTGAGGCTGGGATCCTCATACAGAGTGGTAATGGCGTCGAAGCGGAAGCCGCCCACGCCACGCTTGAGCCAGAAGCGCATGATGTTCTTGAAGGCTTCGTGGACCTTGGGGTTGTACCAATTCAGGTCCGGCTGTTGGATGTAGAACTTGTGGTAGTAGTACTGGCGCGTCTTTGGATCCCACTGCCACGCCGAACCGCCAAAGTCCGATTGCCAGTTGTTGGGCGGCTCGCCCTTTGAGGTGGCCGTTTCACCCTTTCCATCGCGCCAGACGTACCAATCGCGGTAGGGATTGTTGCGCGAAGAGCGCGACTCAAGGAACCACTTGTGCTGGTCAGAAGTGTGATTCATCACCATATCCATGATCACTCGAATATGACGCTTGTTAGCTTCGGCGATCAGGTGGTCAAAATCGGCGAGCGTGCCGTATTGCGGATCGATGTTTTCGTAGTCGGAGATGTCGTAGCCGAAGTCCACCTGAGGAGACGGGTAGATCGGCGTGAGCCAGATGGCGTCAACCCCCAACCCTTTCAGGTATTCAAGGTGCTGGGTAATCCCCTTCAGATCGCCGATGCCGTCGCCATTCGTGTCCTGGAAGCTGCGCGGATAGACCTCGTAGATGACGGCGTTCTTCCACCAATTCTGTTCGCTTGATCCAATGGACGTCTGGGGTGTGCTTTGTCCTGTTGCGGTCAGTGCAACGGTCCCGACGAGCAGGGCCGAAGCATAGAGTGCGATGTACCTGGTCCAGTGCATTGCGGTCTCCTTGTTTCCGCTGCTCATGGAATCGGCAGCGGTGTAACGCAAGCCAAACTATCATATTCAGTCGGCTTGCGTGGATATTCGAGCGAATTCATGCTCAGACAGCCGCGACGTTGCAAATCGAATTCCGGTCATCGCGGTTCTTCTCCATGCGGCAATCAAAGGTGCGGATGGGGTCGGACACTTCTGCGAAGCGTGCCGAAATTCGTCGGTCCGCGCGCCAGGTTTCTCGACGTGGTACATTTGTGGCGTGCCGAGCCCGATTGGCCCCAGCACGGCCATCACCTTGGCGATCTGTTTGTTGGGCGCGCCACCATCGCTGCTCTTTTGACGAGACGGAGCGGGTTGGGTGAGATTCGCGATCTGCTACCGTGCCGTCTCACTATTGAAGCTTTCATTTTCAGAGTGGAATGGAACGAAGGCAAGATGTCGCCCATCGTCCTCATTTCGCATGACATTCCTTTGCCTGCGGCCAACGTGAAAAGATTGCGAATCCGCTGATTGAAGAGAAACAAGGCGTGAGAATTGAAGACGGGCTGCGAATCCGGGAGTTGGCTGGTGGCTTGGGAGGGGCGAATGAAAGCAGCGAAGATCGTGGGCGATGAGGCAACGGGCGGCGCGAAGGATGTAGAAGCGTATCTCGCAAAGGTATCCGAGCCGGCGGGCAGCACGCTCCAGAAAATCCGAGCGACGATCCGCTCCGTCGTACCGGCAGAAACAGTTGAATGCCTAAGTTATGGCATTCCTGCATTCCGGTACAAAGGCGCGCTGGTCGGTTATGCGGCGTTCAAGAACCATTGCAGCTTTTTCCCGATGAACGCGTCGCTCATCGATTCCATGAAACAGGAACTGAAGGAATACCGCACGTCGAAGGGGACGCTTCAATTCCCTCTGGACAAACCCCTACCGCCAGCGCTAGTGAAGAAAATGGTCAAGGCGCGCGTTGCGGAGAACGAGCGGAAGAAGGCGCGCTAAACGGCGTCCTCCCGGTTAGGTCCGGGAAAAGCAAGGGTGGATCCGCCTCGCAAGACATCCACCACTTGGGAATTCCGGAGAAATCCAATCAGGTAGCAGGTGATTCATATCACCCTGTACGGCGCATCAAAGAGGGTATAAGGTATTTGCCATGTGTTTAGCGATTCCGGGAAGAGTCGAAGAAATTGCCACCGAAGGCGGCCTGCGTGTGGGCCGGGTCAACTTCGGCGGGGTGGTCAAACGCGTCTGCCTGGACTACGTACCGGAAGTCGAAGTCGGCGACTACACGATTGTTCACGTGGGGTTTGCCCTCTCAAAAATTGACCAGGAAAGCGCCGAGAAGACGCTGGCTGTGTTTGAACAGATGGGCATGTTGCAGGAGGAACTGGCCGGAGAAGAGGAGGCATTCGCGCGCGCCGCCGCCGGACCGCAGTCTCCTTGTCCTGATGGGAGTTGCGAAAAATGAAGTACCTTACTGAATTCCGCAACGGCGAAATCGCCCAGCGCATTGCGCGGGAGATTCACCAGGTCACCACCCGCCCGTGGAAGATCATGGAAGTTTGCGGGGGACAAACGCACTCCATCATCCGAAATGGTATTGATCAGATGCTTCCCGCAGAGATCGAGATGGTGCACGGGCCCGGCTGTCCCGTCTGTGTCACTCCGCTGGAACTCATCGACAAGGCGCTGGCGATTGCCGCGCAGCCGGGTGTCATTTTCTGCTCTTTCGGCGACATGCTGCGTGTACCAGGGACCGAGGGCGATCTGTTCCAGGTGAAGGGACACGGCGGCGACGTGCGGGTCGTCTATTCACCGCTGGACGCGGTCGACCTGGCCACGAAGAATCCTGACAAGCAGGTAGTTTTCTTCGGCGTGGGATTTGAGACGACAGCTCCGGCCAATGCCATGAGCGTGCATGTGGCGAAGCGGCGGGGATTGAAGAATTTTTCGCTGCTTGTGTCCCATGTTCTGGTGCCGCCTGCGATTCAAGCCATCATGGCGTCGCCCGGGAACGAGGTTCAGGCATTTTTGCTGGCAGGACACGTGTGCAGCGTCATGGGGTATTGGGAGTATCCACCCATCGCCGAGAAGTATCGGATTCCATTGGTGGTGACAGGGTTTGAACCCCTTGACCTACTGGACGGCATTCGCCGCGCGGTGATTCAGCTTGAGGCCGGCACTTACGAAGTAGAGAACGCGTATGAGCGCATCGTCACCTTCGACGGCAACCAATCCGCACAGAAGCTTCTGGCGGAGGTGTTCGAGGTAGTCGATCGCGCCTGGCGAGGCATCGGCGTTATTCCGAAGAGCGGCTGGCGCTTGAGTGAGGCTTACCGCGAGTTCGATGCCGAAGAACGCTTCCACATTACAGGCATCCATACCGAAGAGTCTCCGCTGTGCCGATCGGGTGACGTGTTGCGCGGCGCCATCAAGCCGGCCCAGTGCGCGGCCTTCGGCAAGGAATGTACTCCGCGTCATCCGCTTGGAGCGACCATGGTTTCGAGCGAAGGCGCCTGCGCCGCGTATTACAACTACGGCCGCTTCATCTCAGCCGATGAGCTGGCGGGTGCCGGAGCGGGGCTCACTGAAACGGCTGTGGCCGGAGCGGCGCGTGGCTGAGAACGCGAACGCGGGCACGCCGGACTTTTCCAACTGGAGCTGTCCGCTCCCTCTGCGGGACTATCCCGCGATTGTGATGGGCCACGGTGGCGGGGGCAAGCTGGGCAACGAGCTTGTCGAACACTTGTTTTTGCCGGCGTTTCGCAATCCCGCGCTTGAAAACCTGGGCGATGCAGCGGTATTTGACATGGCGCCGGGAAGGCTGGCCATGAGTACGGATTCGTTCGTCGTGCAGCCATTGTTTTTCCCCGGCGGATCGATCGGCGAATTGGCGGTGAACGGGACGGTCAACGATCTCGCGGTTTCTGGCGCGGAGCCCAAGTTTTTGAGCGCCAGCTTCATCCTGGAAGAAGGATTTCCGCTGGCGCAACTTGCAGCAATCGTCGAGGCGATGGCCGCAGCCGCGGCCACGGCGGGCGTCAAGATTGTCACCGGAGACACCAAGGTGGTGGAGCGTGGACACGGCGACGGCTGTTACATCAACACGGCGGGCGTCGGCGTACTTCGGCCTGGAATCATCGTCGGTCCTCACCGGGCACAAGCGGGCGATGCAGTGCTGGTCTCGGGCATGATCGGCGACCACGGCATGGCGATTATGAGCGTGCGCGAGGGGTTGGATTTCGAGAGTCCGATCCGCTCCGATTGCGCGGCGCTGAACGGGCTGATCGCCCAGGTGCTGGATGCGGCGGGAGATGCGGTTCACGCCATGCGCGACCCGACGCGCGGCGGTCTGGCATCGACGCTGAACGAGATCGCCACATCTTCGGGCGTGGGCATCGAGATCGACGAGAAAAGCCTGCCTGTGCGGCTCGAAGTGCAGTCGGCCTGCGACTTGCTTGGACTTGACCCGGTGTATGTGGCCAATGAGGGCAAGGCCGTTTTCTTTGTTGCGCCTGGCGCTGCGGGACGGGTTCTGGATGTGCTGCGTGCGCATCCGCTGGGCCGCGACGCCGCACGGATCGGCCAGGTCACCGCGCAGCATCCACGCATGCTCGTGGCGCGCACCGGAATGGGCGCCAATCGCGTGATTCCAACCCAGATTGGCGAGCAGTTACCGCGGATTTGTTAGAGGCGGCGTCCCTGCGCGGGATGCCGCTTTGCCGCGTCTGAGAAGCAAAGAACGGGGCGCCCGGCACAGCGGCGACGAAATCCGTGCCAGCTTTGTTGTTGGAGCTTGTCTTCCTCTCGTGTCGTCGGAGGGAGTCTCTGGCACGACTGGTTATTCTGTCATTTCTCACCGGTTCTGATGTGGCTGTTTCACAAGTGCAGGTAATTTTCTGCAAGTCTGCTGTGGAAAACTGCAAATTTTGTGGGGGGGTAAGAGACTCTCGCCGATGCTCTTCAATGCGGCGTTCCCAGCTCTGCAATGTTTCATCCGCTCAACAAATACTTGCTCGCGGGTTCGGTGTTGGCAAAAAAGCGAAAGAAAGAAATAGCACAAGTGGAAGGGTAGATCGGTGAGGTAATTGACAAATTGAAACGGAGCTCGCGGCCCTTCTGTTGCTTGTCGTGCGCGAGAGCATTCGATTCGGGAAACATTCCTGCTTTATGCTGCTCCAACCGGACCTAATTATCTGCCATTATCTGCAAACTGTTTTTGCACCTTGCATGACCCTCGGTGAAGAGGGTGACTTACTTCGGTACAGGTCGGGGAACCATCCCTTACCTCGCCGATTGAGATGTATGACAGTCCTTATTCTGCGCCATTGCGGTTTAATCATCTGCCAAGCTACGAACAGATTGTGCCGAGTCGCCGGCTCCCGATGTGTCCAGTCCCAGAATTTGGTGAGAATTGCGAACTGGATTAGCGGAGGCTCGCTTCTTGCTTGTTACGCGTTCCTCTCGCGCTCCGAGACGTACTGGCCCAGAGGCTTGCTTCTTTTGTCCCAAACGATGCAGCGCGATCAGGCTAACAGTTCGAAGGCCTGCTCGATGCGGGTGTGAAGAGTGGCTTCCTTCTCGGCCAGAGAGGTATTGATTTCAAGGACGGCCGGGGGAGGAGCAGATAGCGCTTTCAGAGCTTTGGCTGCGGCCGGCCAGTCGATGGTGCCGTCGCCGGGCCATAGATGCTCATCTTTCATGCCGTGATTGTCGTGCACGTGCACGGAACCGATGTGGTCGCCGAGCGTTGCGATGGCCTCAGCCACTCCCACGGTAATGTGCGCGTGGCCCAGGTCAAGGCAAATGCCGATATTGGGCAGGTGACCCATTTCAAGGATCGTCAACAGATGGCTGGGGGTGGTGGGCTCGCTGATCAGGTTTTCGACCAGCAGGCGGACGCCAAGCGGATGGGCAAAAGCGCCCAGGTGTTCAAGGGCCGCCTCGGCGTACTCGATGGTGCGCAACGACCATCCATCATCCTTTTCACCGAGGTGCAGCACGAGATTCTTGAAAGGAATACGCTCGGCCGCTTCCAGGGCGCGTTTGATTTCGTCCATGGCGTCGATGCGGCGGGACTTTTCCGGGTGCAACACGTTGACCGCGGGAGCGCCTGCGCGACCCATTTCGCGATCGGGAAAAAGCGGAGCATGCATGGAAAAGGGGGCAAGGATGTTGGAACTGAACCATGCGGCCAACTCGGCGACATGCTCGCGGCTGGTGTAGTCAAAGTGCTGGCGCGCGGCGAAAATCTCAACTGCCTGGGCTCCAGAACGGTCGGCAAGCTCCAGCAGGCCCGGGTGAAGGCGCTGGTTCAGGAACAGGTGCGTCGAGAGTACACGCAACATGGTCTAGAGGCCCTCCGCGCCGGGCTGCCTGAATGGCTCGCCGGGGCGCTAGCCCTATTGTCGCATCATTCCAACAACTTAACTGAAATGGATGTTGCACGGGCAGGTGCGGGTTGGCTGGGACCGCCTATGAGATAGCAAGGTTTGAGCAGACAGCGCCGGCGGCAAGCTGCAAAAGGCGCACCGCTTTGTTGCTGCCGATGGAGTGGGTGTGGTGGCTTTCAGACGCGCATTTTTTTTGCAGTCGAAAGCGATGCGCTGGCCGTGAACCCGGTAGCGCACGGCATAGCGAAACAGGCAAATCGACGCTTCCAGATCAGGCTGCCCGGCTCGATCATCCTGGCGAGCTAGACGACTCCGGCCATGTAGTTAACTTCGGCGGGGTGAGGTATGTGCGTCATAGCACGGAAGCCGCTCAACAAAACGGGCGAAAGCGTGATAACGGGGCAGCGCGCGTAGGCTAGCACCTTGTATAAGATGCCTGCGTGGGTGATGGCGGCGAAATGGGAGGCGCCCTGCGCACCCATCACAATCAGGTTGGCCTGCAGGACCCGGCCCTGGTAGAGCAGTTCCTCAGTGGGATCGCCCAGAACCACGCTCGTGCGTATGCAGACTTTGCCGTTCAATCGGGCGGGAATCAACGCGCGCAGTTCTTCCTCGACCTGATGGGTGGAGCGGCCGGCGAAGACCTCTTTGCAGTCCTGGGGTGGGACAACGCGCTGCAGGACGAGGCAGGCGTTGTGCCGGGCGGCGAGATCGGCGGCGAACTCTGCCACCACGTGACTTGCTTCCTGTTCGTCCACGGAGCACAAGATGGTGCGCGTAGTGAAGTTGCGGTACGTGCCCTCGGCGACGTGAGGGCCGACGATGCTAACGGGAACGTTCACGGTGCGGAGCACGGCCTCGGCCACAGAGCCCACCAGAACCTTGCCAATGGGACCCGGAGTGTGAGCGCCCATGATGAGCCGATCGATCTGACGCTCGCGCACGAAGTTGAGAATCTCGCTGGCAGGGGATCCGGGCCGGACCACGATGCGGCAGCGAATGCCGAGCTGGCCGGCGCGTTTGGCGAGGGGTTCAAAGCAGTGCTTGACGGTGCGGGCAGCATCGTACTTGCCTTGACGATGCGAGGCGGATTCCACTGCGCTCGGGGCCGAGCCATCGTAGGCATGGAAGATGATCAGACCCGCGTCCGACTCCATGGCCTGAGCGAGCGCGAAAGCAAAAGCCTGTTCGTTGGCGGGATACTCAGAAGCAAAGAGGATGGTGGAGGGCTTGCTCCAATTTGGCTTGAGGGCGGGTACCATGGGAATCCTCCTGGATATGCCTTTTCCGTTCAAGGGCCCTTGACGCTCACATGATTTACCGGACTCGAAAGGGTCGACCCATACACCCGTGGCAACCGGCGCGCGGAGACAGGTAGATGGAGACGAACTCACTTGCCCCTTCGTGTCGGAACAGGCATCATTCGCCCAGGGTTTTCACTTTTGCTCTTGCTCTGAAGGAGCCGCTTGACGTTCAGTCGGGAAGGACAATGGGAGCTAGAGCACGCATCTACAACTTTCGTGCCACTATTACTCGGAAATCTGTGATCGCCGTCACAGACTTTGTGGGGAGTACAGCGGCGAAAGCGATCTTGCTCGTCGCAAAGAGGTTTAGATGGACAGGTTAATATCCTGCTGCTTTTCCATAGTGGCTGCGGTGGTCTTGTCCACCTTCGAGTTCGCCAGTCCTGGGATCAACGGCAATGCATTCGCCGTCCGACCAATGGTGGTTGGGGAGGCCCAATGTGTAGCCCATGGAGCGCAAACCGCTTAGAGTATCGGCGCTGAAGCCGGGTTCAAGATACAGCTTGTCGGGCAGGTATTGGTGGTGGAAGCGGGGCGCATCGACGGCCTCCTGAATGTTAAGACCGCCTTCGGCTGCGGAGAGGAAGATGTTGCCCACCGTGGTAATGATCCGCGCGCCTCCGGGGGAACCGAGCACGTAGCGGAGCTTGCCGTTTTCCAACACGATGGTGGGTGTCATGCAACTGAGCGGACGCTTGCCTGGCGCAATGGCGTTGGCAGGTCCCTGAATGAGGCCGTACATGTTGGGCACACCCATCTTTGAGGCAAAGTCGTCCATTTCGTCGTTGAGCAGGAAGCCAAGTGATCCAGACGTCACGTGAGAGCCGAAGGTGTCGTTCAGGGTTGTAGTGACGGAGACGGCGTTGCCTTCGGCGTCGACGACGGAGTAGTGCGTGGTGTCCTGCGACTCCGGGCCACGATGGCCGGGCGTCGTGGGTGCAGGGGGCAGAAAGCCCGCGGGCCGCTGCAGCGTGGCGCTGGGGCTGGCCTTGCCGGGCAGGATGCTGCTGCGCCATGCCTCGGCGTATTTCTTTGAGATCAACTCTGCCACGGGAATGTGGTTGTAGTCAGGGTCGCCGAGGTAGTCGGTGCGATCCATAAAAGCGCGGCGGTATGCTTCGGTGATCAGGTGCACCCATGAGGTGGTCCGGTCGCCGAGTTGGGCCAAATCGTAACCCTCGAGAATATTCAGAGCGCTGATCAGCACTACGCCTCCCGAAGACGGTGGTGGAGCGCTGAGGATTGTGTAGTTGTGAAAGGTGCCGATGATCGGCTTGCGCTCGACCACGGAGTACTGGGCAAGGTCGTCGAGGGTAATGAGGGCGTCACCTTTCTTGAGGTCCTCGACCAGTTCATGGGCCATCTTGCCGTGGTAGAGGTCTTCGGGATCGGCGGCGATGCGCTGGAGAGTTCGTGCCAGCAGCGGCTGTTTGAAGGTTTCGCCCGCTTTGTAGAGATTGCCGTCGCGCTGGAAAATCCGCTTTGAGTCGGCGAACCTGGCCAGGTCGGGATCGGCGAGTTCGTGGGCTTCCTGGGATGTGAGTTCAAATCCATCGGTTGCGAGTTGGATGGCGGGTGCCATGACACGCTGCAGGCCAAGCTTGCCGTATTTGCGCTCAGCGTAGGCCATGCCGGCGACCGAGCCGGGCACGGCAATCGAACGGTAACCGATGATGCTTGAGAGAAGGCTCGTATCTGGAATGACATTGCCGTGCGCGTCCAGGTACATGTTTTGCGTGGCGGCCAGGGGGGCTTTTTCGCGGTAGTCGATGAACGTCGATTTGCCATTGTGCATGCGGATCAGCATGAAGCCGCCACCGCCGAGGTTGCCGGCGATGGGGTGCACCACGGCGAGGGCGAAACCCGTCGCGACGGCCGCGTCGACGGCGTTACCGCCTTCGCGCAAGATCCCGACACCGGCGTCAGCCGCAAGGCGATGGACGCTGACCACCATGCCGTGGGAGGCACGAACCGGCTGTTCGCCTCGGTACGTGAGCACGTTGGCAGAGGACTCCTGTGCCGCGAGCGAAGCGGTGGAAATGGCTGAGATTGAGAGCGCGGCGGCAGGGAAGGCCGCCAGGACGGGGAGAAGAGTCCGTCGATGCATCACTGTGGTGACAGAATAGCGTGAAAAGGCGAGGAGCGGTCTCACAAACATGTTCATCAACTCGCCGGAATCGTGGACACCGTCGCTTTGTTGGATCCCGATTTTGCTCACACGGTAAATAACCGGCTTGGGCGAATTGCGGAACCGGAAATTGGGATGAACTTTTGGTCATCTTGAGACGTGTCGGGTGAAAAATGCGGTCTAAAGGCGGATGGTTCTGCTAAGTTAATGCATAGCTTCCAATTTTGGCGAGTCCCCGGTTCGGTAATTCCGCTCAGTCGCCCAAATGGGTGTCGTTTCCCTTGATCACAGCCGTTTTTCTAATTCTTCCGGGGAAATCATTCCTGTTTGTGGATTGGCTGACGGCGTTATCGGTTGGTGAATGACTGGAAAGCCTCATCGCTCTCTCTTTTCACCGCCAGGGCCAGTCTGCTTCCGCTTGACAGGGGTCTCGGACGAATCACGGAAGAAGGAGCATTAATGGTCAGTTCGACCGTTTCATATTCCTGGCGCGACCCGGATGCAACGCGCGGATTCAAATCTGGGGTTTCACTACACAGCCACACAAATCAATCCACTGAGACGCTGGCCCATCTGGCGAATGTCGGCAGCAGGCTGCCCTGGATGCGGCCGCTGATGACACGGCTGGAGCAGCGCTCAGAAGCGAACCATGGGATGCCGGTGAACTACGCAGCCGCCTACTGGACGCCGCCAATGACGCCGAAACTGGCATTTGACCTGGAGAGCGGACAAATCGAAAATCTGGATCTGGCTCCGATGGTGTCGCTCACAGATCACGACAACATCAAGGGGCCCATGCTTTTGCAGGCTGTGCCCAGCTCGCGGCAGATTCCGATTTCAGTTGAGTGGAGTGCTCCCTATGGCAACCAATCCTTCCATCTGGGCGTGCATAATCTGCCCAGCTCCCGGGCAACCGAATGGATGACGACACTTGCGGAATATACGGCTCACCCCAGCCAAAAACTGCTGACCGAGGTTCTGGCGGCACTGAACGCGGAGCGCGACGTTCTGGTGGTGTTTAACCACCCGCTTTGGGACCTGTACCTGGTCGGCAGGGAGAATCACGAATTCCTGGTCAACGAATTCCTTCAGAAAAATGGCGCGTATCTGCACGCTTTGGAACTGAACGGGCTGCGAGACTGGGATGAAAACCGCGCCGTGCGGCGGCTTGCAGAAGAGTGGAACATGCTGTTGATTTCCGGCGGGGACCGGCACGGCGTGGAGCCGAACGCCAACATCAACCTGACCAATGCCACCAGCTTCCCTGAATTTGTGCACGAGGTGCGGTGGGAGAAGAAGAGCAAACTGCTTTTCCTGCCCCAATATGCGGAGCCATGGAAGCACCGCATCCTGCGGTCGGCCATCGACGCGGTGCGGGAGTATCCGGAATTCCCGCAAGGATCGCGCACCTGGGACGAGCGCGTCTATCATCCCGATGGAAACGGAGTCATCAGGCCCCTGAGTGACCTATGGCCGGACGGTTCCGCGCCGTGGATCATGACCCGGTGCATCGCCATCCTCCAGCTCATGGGTAGAGGCCTGGTTTCGGGTGGCTTGCGGATGGTGTGGTGCGAGTCGCACCAGTTGAACCTGGCTCTTGGCGATCAGGACAGTTGAGTCGGTGAAGACTCTCGCCCGGCGTGCCGGTGCCTCAGACCGCGCCTGCGCGTTTCTTTCGGCTTTTTATGCCTGCCTCTTTCGCCGAGCCCCTTCATCGAACCGAAATCCCTCGCGCGGAGGGATCTCGGCCTTCTCGCCACCCCAACAGCGAGGCGCGGTCAGCAGATTTCCTGGTTCGTCTTTTGTAGGGAATTCTCCCTGATTGCCGGGCATTTCAGGTAACTCTATTGATTCCTTCGGGAATTGAAGGCCTATTCTTGCCATCTTAACGTCGTATTGATAGGCCCCAAAGGATACTGGGAGGTAGAAATCCAGCTAGATCGCGGAGCTTAAGGAGGAGTTATGGCCCAATCGACCATCTCGTACCTGTGGCGCGACCAGAAGGCTGCCAACGGATTCCGTACCGGCGTTTCCTTGCATAGCCACACCAACCAGTCAAAAGAAACGCTGGATTTCATTGCCAATTTAGGCAACCGGCATCCGATTTTTCGCCCCTTGCTTTCACGCCTTGAACAGCGATCGAGGTCCATTCACGGGGTGCGGGTCGACTACGCTAAAAGCTATTGGACCCCGCCGATGACGCCAAAGCTGGCCTTTGACCTGGAAAGCCAGCAGATCGAAAAGCTGAATGTGGCTCCGATGGTTTCTCTTACCGACCACGACACGATCACGGCTCCAATGCTGCTAAGGACGGTCCCCAGCGCGCGGCATATTCCGGTGTCCGTGGAGTGGAGCGCGCCCTATGGCGGCGTGCAGTCGTTTCATCTGGGAGTTCATAACCTACCCAGCGCCCGTGCAACGCAGTGGATGGACACGCTGGAGGACTTCAGTGCGAATCCGAGTGACGCGCGGCTCACCGAGATTCTGGTTGCGCTCAACAAGGAACCAAACGTGCTGGTCGTATTCAACCACCCGATTTGGGATCTCTATCTTGTCGGCCAGGAGAAACACGAGTTCCTGGTGAACGAATTTTTGCAGAAGAACGGCGCCTGGCTGCACGCACTGGAACTGAACGGTCTGCGCCACTGGGACGAGAACCGCGCAGTGCGGCGGCTGGCAGAGAAGTGGAACATGCTGCTCATCAGCGGCGGCGACCGTCACGGCGTAGAGCCGAACGCCAACGTCAATCTGACGAACGCGACCACATTTACCGAGTTTGTGCTTGAGATTCGCAAGCAAAAGAAGAGCAACGTGCTTTTTATGCCTCAGTATGCGGAGCCGTGGAAGCATCGTATTCTTCGCTCCACCCTGGACGCGATTCGCAGCTATCCTGATTTTCCCCAAGGTTCCCGGACCTGGGACGAGCGCGCATATCATCCCGATGCCCACGGCGTGATCCGGCCGCTGAGCGAGCTTTGGCCGAAAGGCCGTGCCCCGCGCGCCATTGGCTGGGCGATTGCGGTGGTTCAGTTGCTCGGGATGGGGCCGGTCTCCGGCGGGTTGAGGCTGGCCTGGAGCGAATCGCACCAATTGCGGCTGGCGCTGGGCGAGCACGAAGGGCTCGGCCTGAAACCGATATCCTGAGGCTGCGGTGGTTCCTGACCAGGATGATGAAAGACAGAATGCCGCGCGTGGCTTACTTTCCCGACTCGTTTCACGAAGTCAACGGCGTTGCCCATACCAGCCGCCACTTTGAAGCCTTTGCGCGCCGGCGCGACCTCCATTTTCTTTGCGTGCGCGCCGGAGACCGCATCCCGGCCTTCATTCAGCACGGCAACGTCTGGACGCTGGAACTGCCACGCGGCGCCCTTTCCATTGCGCTTGAAAAGGATCTTCGCTTCGATCCCGTTTTTCTGCGCCACTTTCCGCTGATTGAAGAGATTCTGGATCGCTTCAAGCCTGAACTGATTCACATTACCGGCCCCAGCGAAGTGGGAATGCTCGGGGCGGGGCTGGCGCACCAAATGAGCCTGCCGCTGGCCGCGAGCTGGCACACCAACGTGCATGAATACGCGGCGCGGCGGTCGGAGTGGCTGTTGCGCCTCCTCCCCGCGCAACCGGCGGCGGCAGCCGGCCAGACCATTGAAGACGTGGCGATGTCCATTGCGGCGCAGTTCTATTCCCAGGCCCAGGTACTGTTTGCACCCAACCCCGAGCTTTGCCGGTTGCTGGAGCGTCTGACGATGCGGCCCTGCCACCTGATGCCGCGCGGCGTCGATGCGGAGATCTTTCATCCTGCCAAGCGCAATCGTCGGGGCGACGATCGCGATCAGGTCCTGGGTTTCGTGGGCCGGTTGTCGGTAGAGAAAAATATCGCCGGTCTTGTCCACGTGCAGGAGGAGTTGGAGCGACTGGGACACAAAAGCTTTCGGTTCCTCATCGTGGGCCATGGTGGCGAAGAGGTCTGGCTGCGCGAGCGCTTGCCGCGCGCGGAGTTCACCGGCGTTCTGCACGGCGAGCAATTGGCCGCAGCCTATGCCGGTATGGACCTTTTCGTCTTTCCCTCGCACACCGACACCTTTGGCAACGTGGTATTGGAAGCGCTGTCGAGCGGCGTTCCCGCCGTCGTGACTCCCGATGGGGGACCGAAGACGATTGTGCGCGATGGCGAGACAGGGCGCATTGTGCCGGATGAGGGATTTGCCGCGGCGGTGGCAGGGATTCTGGGCGACCCGGTGAAACACGCGAAGATGCGGACAGCGGCCCGGGAGTACGCGCTGTCGATGAGCTGGGATGCGGTGTTCGATGGGGTGTACGGGGCCTATGAGGACTTGTTTGAGGAGCGGGAGCGGGCGGCGGGTTTCGCCTGATTGGGTGAATAAGCCGTGTTTTCGTGGTGGCCCATCGGCGCAACATGGAATGGTTCATCATCGATAAATACTGTGTAAGATATGAAACCTAAAAAAATAGGTTGACACGTGTTGATGATCCGTTCTAATCTCCTATTTATTTAGGAGAGAAGATGGCCGGACGCAAAAAGGGCTCAAGTTTTCTGACACCCCTCGAAGTCAAGATCATGCAGGTTTTATGGCGTGATGGGCCGTGCAATGTTCAGCAGGTGCAGGAGCGATTGTTTGAGAACGACGATCTTGCCTACAACACGGTACAGACCATGTTGAACATTCTCCATCGGAAGGGCAAAGTGCGGCGCGAATTGGCTGGGCGTGCCTATGTATATCGCACGGTGGCCTCGCGGGAGACGGTTCTGGGCCAGGCGGTACATGATTTTGTGGGGCGAATGTTTGGCGGGTCGTCAGAGGATTTGGTGATGAGCCTGATCAAGAGCCACCAAGTGGACTTAGACCGGATTGCGGAACTGAGCCGGGAACTCGAGATGGAGGAAAGCGAGGAGCGCGATGAATAGCATTGGCAGCTTCATCGTCTCGTATGCGATTAACGCAGTTTGGGAGATTGCGCTGATTGCTGCGGCGGGATGGCTGGTTTGCCGGCTGATCGGGAGGGTGAGTCAGCGGGCAGAACATGTTTTGTGGGTAGCTGCTTTGTTTGTCGCCGTTCTCACTCCCGCGGTTCCCGCATTGCGCCCGCTGCTCCCATTGCCGGGGGCCCCAAATGCAATGATCGGGCACATTTCGATTTCCTTTACGGAGGCGGAAAATAGTGCACGAAACCCAGGTGGCGCGTACGCACTTTCTGCAACGTTCGCATGGCCGCTGCTGGCTTTTTATTGCGGCTCGCTGCTCTATTTTGCGCTGCGGCTGGCCGGGTCGCTGCATGGGAGTGCGATGCTGCTGCGAGGGGCGAGTCCGCTTGTACTGACAGCGGAACAAGAGGAGATTTGGCAGGATTGCAGGCGGTCATTTTCCCTGGATGAGCTTCACTTGCTTGAGTCTCCGCAGATTCCGGGTCCGGTGGTTATGTGGTTACGCAAGCCCGTGATGATGCTGCCCACCGGGTTCGCCGCGAAGTGCTCGCCCGCGGACTTTCTCGCCGCGGTAGCCCATGAATGCGCGCATATCAAACGGCACGACTTTGGGAAGAATCTTGCCTACGAAGCTTTAAGCCTGGTTGTGGGCTTTCACCCGGCCACGTGGGCACTTAAGTCGCAGATTGCGCAGACGCGCGAGATCGTGTGCGACGGCATGGTTACGGAAAAGCTGGTGGAAGCCCGCAGTTATGCTCACTCCCTGCTGCGGCTCGCGACGATGGTGGCCGTCTCCGCGCGATCCGCTCATGTCCACGCCATCGGTATCTTCGATGCCAATATTCTGGAGAGAAGAATCATGAGGATGAAGTTCAAGAGGCAGAGCGCCAGCGCAGTGGCGCGATACAGTCTGATGGTTCCAGCAATGTTGTTTCTTGTTTCCGTTGCGCTAGGCAGCGCAGCCATGGCCGTGGTGGTCGAAACGCCATTGCCTGCTGCGGGGGCGAACGTGGCAAACACCAATGGACAAATCTACAAGATCGGCAAAGACGTAACCGCGCCCATTCCACTTAACGGCCCCGAGGCCGAGTTTCCGAAAGGCGGCCGCAAGATCAAGGCAAATTTCAGCGGGATCGTTCTCGTGGGGTTGACGGTGGACGCCGAGGGCATGCCCAGAAGAGTGCACGTGGTGCGTTCGTTGCGGCCGGACTTTGATGCCGAAGCCATCAAGGCGGTGAATCAGTATCGTTTCAAGCCCGCCATGCGAATGGGACGGCCGGTTGCAGTGGGCCTGACGATTGAAGTGAACTTCAAGAAATATTGATTGCCACCCCGGCTCAAGAGCGGGCAACCAAGGCGGGTTGCCCGGCTTGCAGATCACGCTGAGCGCCACGACACGGATTTCGTGAAAGTTCAACGAGTTCATTCGGCATCATCGGGCTGGCCGGAACGGAAGGTAGAGAAGCAGGAAGAAGGCCAGGGCCACGCCTTCGCACGCCAGGATGTACCACGGCCACGGGCCGAGAAAGGTGAGCAGGGAGACAGTCTCAGGTTTGGCGCGCAGATACATATAGTCAGTTTTGAAATAGAAATCGAATGTGCCGACGGCGGCGGCAAAGAGGTTGAGGGCCAGCATGGCTCTGGCGACCGAACCCGGCCGGGGTTTCGCTGTTCCCGACCACGCCAGGTAGAGCACGCCGGTTACAGCCAGCCCGTGGGCAATGAAGAACTGAACAGTCGAAAGGGAAGGAAAGGACTCCCACAAATCGGGTGTGAGCAGCGCCATCGATGTTCCGGCCAGAGCGCCGTAGTAGGCCAGGTCAAAGACCGCCGGACGAGCCGTGAACAGGGAAATGATGACCAGTGCCAGCGTGGCGTCGCAAAGCTCCAGCGGAAGGTGTTCGGGAAACGTGAGCTGGTGCTGCCAGGCAAGATAGCCGTACCACCAGGCCGCGTCCGCCAGCAAGACGGCGCCGAAGCCGGTGCGCAGGCCTCTGGATCCGGACGGGAGACGGCGCTGAACCGCCGCGAGGATGGCGGCCAGCAGAGGGATGGCGGAGAGGATGGCAAGGTGCTCGGGACCGAGAAGGCGAAAATTGGTTGGGGTGCTATAAATTGAACCGCAGGATCGAATTAAATCGCCTGCCGGCATCGCAACAGGGGGCATCCTTTCTTTGTCAGCTTACTCCCGCTTGACTGATGGTTGCGCCGGTCGAGCGGACGTGTTCCGCTTGTTGGAGGCAGCTTACGGAAGGCGGCGTCCGGTGCGCAGGTCGAGGATTAGGGGTGCGTCCTTGTCGGTCATCATGTTCCATCCCCGGCCATAGAGCACGCCGTCCTCGATGCCGGTGATGGTTACACCTTCGTCGGAGAGCTTCGACGATTGCCACGCTTCGCCATGGTTTCCCCAAGCCAGAATGGCATGATGGCCGACGAAAAGGAGCAGGTCCTGCGCGGGCAGTGGACGCACCTCAAGTACCGGGCGATAAGGCAGCATGGTGAACCGCTCCGGCGCGGCGGTGTGGATGAGATAGGCGTAGCCGCCGGAGACGGCGCAAATTTCCTCCGGGTTCGGAGTAGACCAGATGCCGGTTGGGACGGCCGGATCGCGAAAGCCAAGGGCGCAGGTGGCCAAAAACTGCTGAGTGGGCTCCTTTTTCTGGCCAACGGTTGTGCTTTTCGAGGTCTCAAGTTCAAGACTTGGGGCAGGCGAGGAATCTGGCCGCACCAACACCTCTAAGGCGCCACGTTCGACTTCTTCGGATTCGCGGGGGTAAACGAAGTGGCGGGGTGGCAGGATGAGCGGACGCGCCGGGAGAACCTCAGCGTGCCAGCTATGGGGAAAGCTGTCGTCCGTGGTTGGCGCAGGCGACGGAGGATTCACAGCCGCTTACACTCCCACAAAACGTTCAAGCCGTTCCTGGACACTGGGGATGCCGAGTCCGAGGATTGAGCCCTCTTCAATCAGCGGCAACAATTTGTCGAAGTCCGGGCCTGAATGCGAGCCGGTGAGTGCGATACGCACCGGGTGGAAAAGCTCTGCGCCCTTCACACCGGTCGCTTGCTTGATCTCGTTCATCCAGGTTTTGAAAAGCTCAGGGGTTACGTGCTCGCTATGGGCGCGTACATGATTGGCTAGTTCGCCCAGAACGGTGCGGGCGGAGTCGGCAGCCAAGACGGTTTTGTTTTGCTCATCATTGCGAGCCGAATCCGGGTCGAACCCGAAAACAAAGTAAGCCTTTGCCGGGAGTTGGCCAAGATGATCGACATACGGGGAAAAAAGCGAGACCAGCTTCACGAACCAGACAAGAACCTCGTCGCTTGCATCTTCCTTTCGGGGCATCAGTCCGCCAAAGTACTCCCATGCGAGCGAGGCTATGCGTCCCGGCGATGAGGCCTTGACATAATGGCGGTTGAGCCAGTTCAGCTTGTCGAAGTCGAAGACAGCCGGCGAAGGGGTCACGCGTTCCAAGGAAAAAGAGCGAATCAACTCAGGCAGCGAAAAGGTCTCCGTCTTGCCGTCTTCAGCGCCCCAACCCAGCAGGGCCAGGTAATTCACCAGTGCCTCGGGCAAATAGCCCATCTCGCGGAAGCTGGAAATGGAAGTAGCGCCATGTCGCTTCGACAAACGTTCGCGGTCCGCACCTAGAATGGTGGACAGATGTGCAAACTCCGGCAGGGGCCACCCGAATGCCTGGTAGATGGCTACCTGCTTGGGCGTGTTGGAGATGTGGTCGTCGCCGCGGATTACATGGGAGATGCCCATGAGCGCGTCGTCGATGGTCACCACGTAGTTGTAAACCGGCATACCCATCTCATCTTCTTTTGCGGAGCGCACAAGAATCGGATCACTCACCGTTTCGCCGGCAAACTCCACCGTACCGCGAACCAGATCGTGAAAACGCAGGGGCTCTTCACCGATTTTCAGTCGAATTGCGTAAGGCTTGCCCGCCTCAAGGAATTTGTTGATAGCGCGAGGTTTCAGAGAGCGGCAGCGGCCGGAGTAAACCTGGGGCATTTGTCTGTCCGCAAACATCTTGCGCTCGGCTTCAAGCTCTTCCGCAGTGCAGAAGCAGCGGTAAGCCTTGCCCTCGTTGAGCAGTTGCTCGGTGTGCCGGGCATAAATCGCCAGCCGTTTCGATTGGCGATACGGACCGACGTTGCCCTTCCCGGGTACACCTGGTTCATCGGGTCCTTCATCCCAGTCCAAACCCAGCCAACGGAGGTCTTCGATGAGTTGCGTTTCATACCGCGCCTCAGAGCGCTCAACGTCAGTGTCTTCAATACGGAGCAGGAATTCCCCGCCCATGCGACGCGCGAAAAGCCAGTTGTACAAGGCCGTTCGCGCATTTCCCACGTGCAGCAATCCCGTGGGGGAGGGAGCGAAACGCACGCGAATCTTTCTATCTTCCATAACTCTCTGATCATAGCCGGTCTCAGGATATGAAGGTATAGGTACTTACGCTGCTGGAGCGAACAGATTGTATCCAGTACTTGGGCGCAGAATCTTCCGGCACTCTGCCCCTGGCAAGGTCCCTTGTGCACACATTCTGGTCCCTTTCCAGATTTTGTACATCCATTTCCCAGGAGACTCAGGAGATGAAAGTTGTCCTGTTCGGCGCATCCGGCATGATCGGGAGCCGGATTTTGCTGGAACTGATTCGCAGGAGGCACGCGGTCACCGTGGTTGTGCGCAACCCGGAGAAAATCACTGTCGCCGGGGTCAAGGTGGTGAAGGGCGACGTTACCGACAGAGCCGGCGTGGCCGCAGTGGTGACGGGCGCGGAGGCCGTCATCAGCGCCTACTCGCCACCGCAACAGCAGGAGAGGATGCTCTTGAATGCCACGGAGTCGTTGCTGGCAGGGCTATCCGAAGCAGGTGTAAAGCGACTGATCGTTGTGGGCGGCGCGGGCAGCCTGGAGGTTGCTCCCGGGGTGCAAGTCGTGGATACGCCAAATTTTCCCGCCGAATGGAAGGCCATCGCGCTGGCCCATCGCGATGTCCTGCCCATTCTGAAAGAGTCGAGCCTTGATTGGACATGCCTGAGCCCCGCAGGCCTGATCCAGCCGGGAGAGCGCACCGGCAAGTATCGGCTGGGAGGAACCAACCTGGTGATGGATGAAAAAGGCGAGAGCCGCATCTCGGCGGAGGACTATGCCATTGCTCTTGTCGACGAACTGGAAAATCCCAGGCACCTCCGGCAGCAGTTCACCTTGGGTTATTGAACATCCGGGGTGGAAACATGGTTAAGAGAAATGCTCCCAGCCGTGAGGTTCGAGAGGTTGCGAGCCGTCTGATGTCACCAGAGAGACGGGAGCGCGACCTGGTTTCGGACGCACGATCTGGCCGATTCGGGTGATCGGCACTCCCGCGATGGAGCGTGGAATGCGGGTGGTGGGTCGGGCGCTAAACAGCAGTTCGTAATCTTCGCCGCCATGGAGCGCCTGTGCCAGCGTCGTCTCGGGGTGGATGGGAAGGGCGGCAGGAACCACTTCAGCGGATACTCCGGATTCGTCGCACAGGTGAGCCAAGTCGGTGGAAAGGCCATCGCTCAGGTCCAGCATCGCGGTCGCGAGACCACGTCGCCGCAACGCCAACCCTTGCTGGATGCGAGGCTTGGGATAAAGGTGAGGTTCGAGTAAGATGCGCATTCTCTTAGGAATGGCCGATGGGTTGTAATCGGCCATAGCATCCCGGTCGGCCAGCATCGCCAAGCTGGCGGCGGCTCCTCCCAGGCTTCCGGTCACGTAAAGCAGGTCGCCGGCCTGAGCGCCGGAGCGCAAAAGAGCCTGCCCGCTGGGAACCGCGCCGACCAGCACGATATCAGCAACGGCAACGGGCGACTCGGCCAGATCGCCTCCGGCCAGGGGAGTTTTGTGGGCATCGGCCAGGGCAAAAAAGCCATCGAAAAAGCGATGAACCCAGGCTCTACGGCGGCCTTCAGGCAGCGTCAGCGCGCGTGGTAATCCTAAGGAAAGAAAGGCGGCTATGGGGCGTGCGCCCATAGCACCGAGGTCGCTGAGGCCGCGTGCCAGGGTACGATGTCCGACAGACTCCGGCGGGTGCCAGTCCAGGCGGAAATGGAGCCCGGCAATGGATAGATCCGTGGTGACTGCCAGCTCCTCACCCGGCCGCGGCCTGAGCAGGGCGCAGTCGTCGCCAATACCCAGGCGCAAACCTGCAGAGGCGTGGTCGGCTGCCCGGCTACGAAGACAGGCCAGCAGCGCCCGTTCTCCCGTCCCGCCCGCTCTCACGACCATGGTTTGCTTGTTGTGCATCTCACAAAGAGGATAGGGCAATCAGGCGGCTCACGGCCTGAGCACCCTAGACGATTCCTGATATGCGATTTATTTGATTATTTTGGGTGAATTTTCCTCATTGATTTCGTTGACCTTGCCCGGCAGTGGCTGTTAGCCTTAACGAACGTTCTACGGCAGGCATTTGTTTAAAACAGCTTTTCCGTAGATTTATGGGCTCACAAGGAGCCCTGAGCGCCTTTCGCTTTCTTATTTGAGTCCTTGGCGAATTGCAGCCTCCCCGGATGTGGGGGATGAGAGAAGGTATATGCTGCGGAAACGCTATTACATTCTTTTCGTTGCCAGAGATGAAGATGGTCGGGTGCGGAAGATTCCGCTGCCTTTGCAGTACGTGTATGGATTTGTGGCTGCCGCCGTCGTGGGCGCGTTTACTATCGTCGGGCTGGCCGGCTCCTATACTCGTATGCTGCTCAAGACAGAGAGCTTCAACCAGGTCCGCCAGGAGCGGGAAACCCTGCGCAAGAACTACAAGCAGATGGCCGAGATCGCGCATGACCGCGATGTGCAGGTGGCTTCACTGGGGGCGTTGGCAAGCGAAGTGACCGAACTCTACGGCTTGCGGCAGAATAAGCTGATGTCCGCCAGACCGGCAGCCGCGGCCCGTGCTGCATCGGCACCCACTCCGCAATCGCTGGCTCTTACCGACGATGTGAATCAGCAGGACGTCGCGATGTCACTGAACCAGTTTTATGCGTTGCGTGCCCAGGCGATGTCAGGCCAGGTGACTCGTGCGCTCGAGGGTGGATTGACGCCGAACTTTGCAGGCGACTGGACGCAGTTTGCCGACGCTCCCTCAATCTGGCCGCTGGAAGGCCGCGTGGCCTCAAGCTTCGGAGAACGCGAAGATCCTTTCAACGGAGAAGGCGCGTTCCATACCGGCATCGACATTGACGCGCCTTACGGCTCGCCGGTGCGGGCGGCCGGCGATGGCGACGTGACCGGTGGCTCAACAGGATCGGGATATGGTCGCGAAGTAATCATCAATCACGGCCATGGCGTGGAAACGATCTATGCTCATCTTTCCGCGATTGCAGTGGTGGCCGGGCAGCACGTTACTCGCGGCCAGGTTATTGGCTACGTAGGCCAGTCTGGGCGCGCTACGGGGCCGCACCTGCACTACGAAGTGCGAGTCCACAATGTGCCTGTGAATCCGCACAAGTATCTGCGCACAACCTATGAACAGGCCGCCTTGGACGGTACGGCTGTTCCGGCGGGCGGCAAGTAGGGTTCCAGCCGGGGTTCAGACCTCAAATCAATTCACACGGCGGCTCCCCAAGCGGGGGCCGCTTCTGTTTCTGGGCACAGAAACTGCTGGCGGCGGGGAATGAAGCGTCTGGATGGTAACCGCGCATGATCCGGGCGTGCTATCGTTGCGTCGAGATTTTTCGGCCTTTTCGCTGGAGGGTTATTCAGTGCACATTCGTCCCAGTCTTCTTGCCGCTCTTCTTTTCGCGATTGTTCTGCATTTGCCTGCCGCTACACAGGATCGGGCTGCGGGGTTGCAAATTGCCGTTGCCCGCGCCCAGCATCTGCGCCACGGCATCAACGCATCGGAGTGGTTTGCGCAGTCGGCGAGCGACTACAGCGCCGCACGCACCAACCGCTATACCGACGACACCGACATTGCCCTGATGGCGAAGTTGGGCTTCGACAACGTTCGTCTCAGCATCGACCCTGTACCGCTGGAACAGTCTCCGCGCGGCAAGGATGGGATGAACGACGAATTTCTCGGCAGGCTTGACCACGCGGTCGACACTATGCTGGCCGACGGGCTTGCGGTCCAAATCGACATTCATCCCGAAGAGAGCTACAAACAGCAGGTGCGCACCAGCAACGAGGCCGTGGACCGGTTCGTGATGCTTTGGCGCAAACTGGCCGCGCATTACGCCACGCGCGATCCTGAGAAGGTCTTCTTTGAGGTGATGAATGAGCCTGAGGTCAGTGATCCTTATCGCTGGTCGGGCATTCAGGCGCGCGTGGCCGCAGCCATTCGCGAAGCGGCGCCACATAACACCATTATTGCCACCGGACCTAACTACTCTGACATTGTGGATCTGCTGGCGATGCATCCATTGGCCGACGGCAACGTGATCTATAACTTCCATTTCTACGATCCGCACGAGTTCACGCACCAGGGAGCGGGCTGGGGCGCGCCGTGGTGGAGTTATACGCATAACATCCCTTATCCGGCCACCGATAACTCGATGGCGCAGTTAGTGAAAGAGGTTCCCGACTTAGCCAGCCGTTTCAGGCTGGAGGATTACTGGCTCGATCACTGGGATGGGCAGCACATCCGTTTGCTCATCGACGAGGCCGCGGCATGGGCACATGACAACAATGTTCCGCTTATTTGCAATGAGTTTGGCGCTTACCGGGAGCATTCCGACCCGGCCGACCGCATGCGCTGGATTCACGACGTCCGCACGGCTCTCGAAGCTGAGGGCATTGGCTGGGCGATGTGGGATTATCGCGGCGGGTTTGGCGTCGTCTACAAGCAGGACGGCCATCCCGCGCGCGTGGATGACAAGGTGGCGGCGGCGCTGGGGCTGGGCAGGTAGAGGAGGCGGCGGAGTTGACTTCCCGGCCTCCAAATGTGGGACCTGAGCATCCGGTGCGCGGCGGATTGGGAAACCCGGCTTGAGGCCCGGGAAACCTCCGAGTTAAGTTATCCGTTATCCCTGAGTTACTTGCCCACATAGCTCACGTGCCAGATGGACCGAGAGCCGTCGTCGCTGACAAACAGTGAGCCGTCGGGCGCTACGGCGACGCCGACGGGTCTTCCCCACACATTCCCGTCACCCATCGTGAAGCCGGTCAGGAAGTCCTCGTATTCACCTGTCGCGTGGCCGTCGTGCATGGGCAGGCGGATGACTTCGTAGCCGGAGCGCTGGGCGCGGTTCCAGGAGCCGTGTTCGGCGGCGAATCCGTCGCCCTTGTACTCGGCGGGGAACTGCGAGCCCTCGTAGAACAGCATTTCCAGCGAGGCGAAGTGCGGATTCAACAGAATGTCGGGGGTGATGACTCTGGATTGCAGTTCGGGGTGCTTGCCCTTGAGGCGCGGGTCCCATCTTCCGCCTGACGCGCCGCCCATGTAGAACCAGGGCCACCCGTAGAAACCGCCTTCCTGCACATGAGTGATGTAGTCCGGAACGAGGTTGTTGCCGAGGGCATCGCGCTCATTGGTCGAACACCACAGTTGGCCGGTGATGGGATTGATGGTTTCACCCACGCAGTTACGCAGGCCCCACGCATAGACCTTGATGAATTTGCCCTCGGGGGTGAACTGGAGAACGTCGGCGCGATGGAATTCCTCAGGGTGGGTGTCGGAGTCGTCCACGTTGGAGTGCGAACCGACGGAGGCGAAAAGCTTGCTGCCGTCTTTTGAGAAGACCAGGTCGCGGGTCCAGTGGCCGCCGCCCCGCAGGCGCCCACCGCCGGGCAGATCGGCCAGGTTCTCCATTGATCCGCGGGCCTTCAAGTCGCCGTTTCGATAGGGGAAGCGCACGATTTCATCGGTGTCGCCAATGTAGATCCATTGTGGATCCGGCCCGAGGGGATAGAAGGCAATGCCGAAGGGCTGGTGAAGGCCGGTTGCAAAGACCGAAGTTTCCTTCGGCTTGCCGTCGGGTCCTACACCGCGAAAAACCCTGATCTTCCCGGCTTCACTTTCGGCCAGAAACAGGTCGCCGTTGGGCGCGGTGCGAATTTCGCGCGGGTTATCGAGGTCTGCGGCGTACAAGTCCACCTTGAAGCCCTTGGGGGCGATGGGCCACGCGTTCGCAGGGCGGGGAACCACGCTGGGGCCGTTGTCGACCGATTGATCGGGCGCCGGGGCAGGCAGGTCGGCGATGGTCAGGTGGCGACGAGTGCCGGGGGATTCGTGAAGCGCATCAGTAAAGGCGCTCTGGCCGGTCAGGACGGGATGCCCCTGCGCGTCATTCCGAGTTTCAGCGGAAACGCGGGTGGCAACGCAAGGCAGGATGCAGATTGCTGAAACGAAAGCGAGGGTATTGAAGGCGCGGTTCATGAGACCTCTTGGGGAGATGAAGTTGATAAGTCGGGGCGGGTGAGGGGGCAGCGTACGATCCGCTCAATTAAGGACGATTATAAGCGTCCTATAAAGGGACGCCGCCGGGAGCCTTCATCGCTTTTGCGTCTGATGCGCACGCAGCAACTGCCCCGGCGGCTGATCTCCCCAGCAGGCAAACGAAAAGGGCGGAGGGGAACCACGCGCCTAGTCAATGAGATGCGCTCCGCTCCGTTTCGGTTGCCCCATCGGGTAAAAAGTTTTCGCTCGAAATCATCCCGGTCAGCAGCGAGGGAGTCAGCGTGGCAGTGACGATCACGCGATCTCGCTTTTGGGTCACCTCCGCGGTCTTCAGCAACTGTTTCAGGCCGTTGTTTGTGGAATTGGAGGCAAGAGGAGCGGTGAACCCGCGGGCCATGGTGACGAGGGTGGCGAGGGCGGCGGCCTGACTAGCGGCTTCCTGGTCGTTGGGGGCAATCTCTTCCACCTTCAGGCGCAGCGAGCCTGCCAGCGGCAGCGAAGGCGTTACGCTGGCGACGATGGTCGCACCGTCTTCGAGGGGCAGGGAGAAGCCGAAGATTTTGATCGCTCCGCTCTCAGAGAACGGCAGCCCGATCTGGCCGACTCCCCAGGCCAGTGCGAGCAGTGGCACTTCGTGGTAATGGCGCGACAGCAGCGTGGAGCCGGCGAAGGGCAGGGCCGCGGTGCGATGGCGATCGATGATGGAGTGAATCTGTTCGGGTGTCGGCGTGTTCGAGACGGCCACCATGTCATAGCCGATTTGCGCCACGCGCACCGTGCGGCCCTCGGAGGGGACGCTGTAAATGGTTTTGCCGGCATAGGTTTCGCGCGAGGTGGCGTGCGCCTCAAGCCAGGAATTCAAGCGCTTGCCGGTGAGTTTGGCCACCAACACCATCGAATATGCCACTGGTCCATTGGGGCCGTTGGGATCGGGCATGCGATGCAGGCCGATGGCCACCTGGTCCAGGTCGCGTTCCCAGTCAATGCCGGTAGCGTCAACGAATTGCTCATACTCCGGCACGCGCTGGGGCGGTTTGAGCCCCTTGCGAAGAAAGGAGCGAAACGGCTTGAAGTTGATGTAGATGATGCCGTCGGACTCCGGCAGCAGGCGTGCCGCCTCGGGCGGGGCTTTGGAGCGCAGAAAGATGGCCACGGCCAACAAAGCCAGGACCCCGGCAACAATCAAGAGCGTTCTGCGCGTGCGTCGGTGCATTCCCTCCGGTCCACAAGGACCGTCAGGAATAACCCTAACATTTTCGGGACGGATTGGCGTTCGGCCTGGCTTATCGGGCCTAGGTCAGCAGGGTGAACCAACTCTACTGCGCCGGTTGCTGCTCCAGATTCGCGTTCAGGTGGATCGTGCCGCCGGTAACGTTCAGCGTCTTGCTCCAGTCAGTGAAGCCTTCCTTTTTGATGGTGACCAGGTGGCTTCCCAGGGCAACATCCACGGTGGAGGGCGTGTTGCCCACAAATGCTCCATCGATCTCAATGTCTGCACCTGCCTGTGTGGATTCGATAGCGAGTGAGGCTTGAGCCGCCGCTGCTTGTGGGGCTGCTGGAGAAGAAGTTATTTGAGGTGCTGCAGGAGCAGGCCCGAAGTTGGCCATGTTCAAGTGCATGTCCCCTTCGACGAAGGCGGTGATTTCCGTACCCTGGGGAATTGAAATGTCCTTGCCGTGTATGAAAAGGAATAGCGGCGCCGCAGGGAAGAATACGATTGAAGTCGCCACAATTGCCCCTGTCATTGCGCCGACATGGCCTCCACCTTTTGAGTCCTTGACGGCGCGAAGCGCGACCTTCTCCTGATCGGCCAGGCGAGCGTAACTGATGCTGATGTTCAACTTCCCAGCGCGCCCCATGCTTTTCTTATGATCGGCCTCGGTTACCGTGGCTATCGCTGTAGCTCCCTTGGGAAGGACCACCACGCCGCTGACTTTCACTTCTTCCACCGCTTCGAACGGAACCTCCTGCCCAACTTTTGCATCGGCGGAGGAGATTGTCTGGGCAAGGCGAAGCTTTATGGGTGTGCCATCAAGGAGAGTATTTGGCGGCGGGGGTTGAGACGGGCCTGCCTGCGGCTGGGGCGATGGGGCTGAATCTGTTGGAAGCACCGTTTGCTGAGCTATTAACGAGCTGGACAGTCCAGATACCAGGATGGCAAAAATCACGTTACGAAGCACGGGTCTTCCTCTTTCGCGACCTCTAAATCTTGGGAAAGGGTTTGAACGAATGGTCCTCCTATCCTCACGGTTCGTCAAGCAGCGCTTGCTCTTTAGTTGCATACCCGAGTAATGCCCAGCATTTCAGGCTTTCAGGTCAAAGCGACAAAAATGCCCGCCGCGCTCTCGGCGCGGCGCGGCGGGCATTTTTGGTTCTTTCTGTTTTGCAATGTGGCCAGGGTTTACTCCACGTCGCTCACTTTACCGTTCTTGAAAGTGACCTTCATGCCGTTGTAGTAGTAGATGACCTTCGCTCCCAGGTTGGCTTCGCGGGTCGGCTGGCCGAGGGCTGCTTTCACCTGGTCGGGAGTCTGCCCCAGTTCGACCGACGGCGGCGGTCCGGCCGGAGCCGGCGGAGCAGCCGCGGCGGCAGAGCCTACGGGCGAAGGGGCGCCGGTGTCCGGTACCGCTTCGGAGGTGTCACGTCCTTCTCAGCCTGATCGCTCTGCTGGTCGACCTGCGCAATCTCCGAGCCGACGTTGGGGTCGGGCGGAGGCGCAACCGCGGCATATTGTGCCGTAGCCGGCTGAGCCTGGGCGGAAGGCGGAGCGGCGGGTAACCCGTCCTTGCCCTGTTTCGCCTGCAGGTCCTGGAGCCCCTGGTCGATGGTCTCCCGCATGTGGTTCTGCATCTCCTGCAGGTCAGTCAACTGGACCGTCACGGAGCTCGATCGCGGGCATTCCGTTCCGCCTTTGCTGGCCAGAACCACCAGGTTCGCCGAGGTTGCGTCGGGCGGAGGCGGAGCTTGCAACTGCAATGGATCGCCGTCGCTGATTGCACACTCCTGCCCGGAGTTCGCATCCACCACGTCCAGACTGCTACCGGCAACAAACACATGCGGGCGCCCATCGCTCAGCATGCGCGCAATCCCGCTGGAGCCAGGGTCCACATCCTGGTTCTGCGCGTTCTGGCCTGCCTCCTGATTTTCAAGCGCCAGCTGCGCCTTGACCTCGTCTGAGATCATTTGCTTCACCTCGGGGGTGAGCGCCGGCGGTCCACCTGCTGCGGCAGGATCGCCCGTGGCCTCGGCAGCTTCCTGGTGGGCCGCATAGGCTGCCTGCAAATCCTGCGAAATGATGTAGTCCGTCAGCCAGAACGCGGCCGAGGGGTACACCGGATAGGGAGTGAAAAAGCCGCCATAGTATCCATACCAGGGATTGCCGGCCCAACCCCATCCGAAGGTGATCGGCACCGCCCATGGGTTATAAGCCCAACCGTAAAAGGCGGGCGCGTAGTAGAACCCCGGCGCGTATACGTTCAAGTACACGCCGCGATATCCATAACCGCGGTAATACCGGTCGTAGGCACGGCCATGGTAGTAGTAGCTGCGACGGGCGAAATCGTGGCCGCGGTAGGAGTAGGGACGCTCGACGAATCCGCGACGACCCCGCTCGGCGAAGACGCGGCTGTGGTCGGCGCGCTCCACCGAAACCCTGCGTCCGCCAGCCAGGCCATGATGGACGTCCATGCCCCTTCGCGCATCATGGATGTCACTTACCCGGCCGTTGGGACGGGTGCGGACCGCGCTCCCGTTCCTCGTGACGCGCTCATTGCTTCCCCGCGGCGCCGGACCACTCCTGATCGCCGTCGGGTGGCCGCCCCCAGGGTGCATGCCAGTGCTTCCTGCCGTGCCTGGGCGCCCGCCAGCCGTCGTCATCGAGCGCGATCCGGTTGTGGTGGTCGAGCGCGAGTTCGTAGTTGTCGTCGTGCGCGCGCCTCCGCCATTGGCCGTGGGTCCATGGCTTGCACCGTTAGCAGTGGGCCCATGTGATGCGGCGCCGCCCGTACTTGCGCCGCGTGCCCCACCACCGGCGCCGCCCCCGGCGGGCCTGGAGGCTGGCCTGGCAGCGGGCCTGGCTGCGGGTGCCGCCTTTGCAGGCGCTGCCTTCTTATTTTCGGCGCCTGCGCTCGCTATGCCGACTGCACCCAGCAGCCCGGCGAGAGCAATTGCCGCGGAACCATACCTCAACGTTTTGCAAAGAAGTCGCATTGTCATTTGCATCCTCATTTCCGTTTCAGGCCGCGGTCCACTTTTGAATGCGCGGACTACTTATTCCACGTTGCTCACTTTTCCGTTGGTGAAGGTCACCTTCATGTCCTTGTAGTAGAAGATTTGCTTCACTCCTAACTTCGCTTCCCGCAGGGGTTGTCCGAAGGCTGCGGTTACCTGGTCCTGTGTCTGGCCGATCGCGATCGTCGGCGGGGGGGCATCGGCCGGCGGAGGCGGTGGCGCAATTGCGGCCATTGGCGCCGGAGCAGGGGTGGGAGGAGTTGCTGGCGCCGCGGCCTGCGCCGGTTGGGCGCCCTGATTGTCGGTGGGTGCGACGGTCAGCACTTCCGCTACAGTTTGCAGGGCGACGTCCACCGACGGAACCTGCTTCTTATTGGGAAACGGAACCTTCAGGCTCGCATAATAGCGGACTTCGTTGTAGGGATCGCTGTAAAGCTGGAAAACCACCCCGTCCTTTTCGACCTGGATTCCGGTGACCCAGCATTTTTCCTCCGCCACGAAAAGACGATGCGGATAATCGGCGGCTGTTCCTCCACCCCCCGTCGCCATACCGATCTGGAGGTCCTTGCCGAAACCTCCCCAACCCTGGCCGATCTTACCGTTTTTATAGGTGTTCGATGGTGGCAGCGGTGAAGTGACGGCGTACATGACCAACCCCGGCTTGTGAAGAGCGACCACATCTCCGGCCGTGACGATGTCAGTTCGGTCGGCCGTGATTGTGGTGAGTTTGAATTGCGCGGAAAGCCTTTGCTGAATTGCTGCGGGATCGCCCTGAGCCGACATCGTAAGACTGAGCGTGAATGCCATTGCAATCATTGCAAATGAACGAAACCAGCTCGTCTGAGCCATTTACCCTTCCCTTTCATTCCATAAGCAGGGAAAAATCAACACGCGGGCGGAGTGCAGCTTGCAGGCCTTGTGTTATCAAACATCGCCACGGTTATCCGCGTTCCGCTTCGAATATGCGGACAGCCTATTCCACGTTGCTCACTTTTCCATTTGTGAACGTTACCTTCATATCCTTGTAGTAAAAAATCTTCTTTGCTCCGAGTTTGGCTTCCCTCAGCGGTTGACCGAACGCGGTCGTTACCTGGGTTTCAGTCTGGCCGATGGCGATGGTCGGCGGTGCGGCGTCAGGCGGCGGAGGCGGCGGAGCAATTGCGGCCATCGGAGCCGGCGGAGGTGCGGGCGCGGAAGCCGGTGCCGGTGCGGCCGCCTGGGCCGGCTGGCCTCCCTGATTGTCTTGGCCACCGTTGTCCTTATCATCCGCAGGTTGAACCGTTATCAACTCTGAAACGGTTTTGACGAAATCGTCTGGCGGCGGCACGCTGCCCTTCGGAAATGGAAACTTGATCTCTCCGTAGTAGCGCACGTCGTTGTAGGGGTCGCTGAAGGTGCTGACGAGAATCCCGTCCTTTTGCAGCGCGACGCCGGTGATCCAGAACTTCTCTCCGGCGACAAATTTTCTTGAAGTGCAGCCGTTGTTTGCAGCATCTGCGGCGCTGCCGCCACCGCCAAAGGGAAGATGGCCTTTGAAAAAGGACTTTGCCGCATCTTTGGCGCGGTTATTGTAATTAGCCGCCAGTACGCCGTTGCTATAGGTATTTGAAAATGCGTAGGACGAGGCCGAACTGCACATCATCAGCCCGTCTTTGTGGAGCAGCACCACATCGCCAGCGGTCACGATATCCGAATGATCGGCCGCAGCTTTTGTCAGCTTGATCTGGGAGACAAGCTTTTCCTGGATCAGCGTGCCTGGGTCGCCAACCTGGGCTGCCATCCCGAGGTTGAGGGTCGTCGCGATTACGGCGAACCCGAAAGCATGAAGCCACCGAAACTGTTCCATTTGCCTCTTCCATTCTTCCTAGGATTAATGAGAGGGGAGTCTTATGGGGTGCACAGGAATTTACCGTGAATCTTGATGCGATGTCAATGATGATTGCAGAGGCCGATCGAGTTTGCTCCACCCGCAGGGGTGTGCTAACCTTGAAATCTGTGCCGTGGTATGCGCGGGGCGGGAGTGTGTCCGCGCGACCTTTTGGTATCCGGGTGCGCGGTTTCCGGGTGGTACAGCGGTTCTACAATTGTTTTCCAGCGAGGCCGGAGAAAATGAGGGCTTTTTCAACCGGAAAAGCCACCTTGAACGACGGCAAGGGTGGAAGGTGAATTGTGAAACCGCTTGATGGGCTGGCGTAGCTCAGCTGGTAGAGCATCTGATTTGTAATCAGAGGGTCGGGGGTTCAAATCCCTTCGCCAGCTCCACTTAAGGGGAACGTGGAACCGAGCCTCAAAACGGCAGCGGGTTTTTAACCGGAAGCGGCAATTTGCGCTGCCGGGTCTGTCCTCCGCGGTGATCCCACTGAGGTGCATGCTCCGACAGGCCGGAGATTTTCCGGGTAGGGCGTGATGCGCAGAATTGAGCGCAATGAGTGGGTTCAGACGGAGTGCGGACGAGTTGAGTTCCTGGCTACAGGATTTTTTGTTGCTGGGGATGCAGTTGCGGGGCCCCTGCGGACAGATGTTCGTCCGTGGGGTGCACTTGGGCACAGGTGGCCGAGCGGTTAATGGCAGCAGACTGTAAATCTGCCGCTCCTTGGAGCTACGGAGGTTCGAATCCTCCCCTGTGCACCATGAGTTGAGGTGCTGAAATGCGCAGATGGTGGCAAGGCCTTGCATATGTCACCCAGAAGCGCAGGATTGAGGGCCTTCAGAGTGCGGGTTCAGATCTGGAGCGGAAGTACCCGTTGGCTCTCGCGTTGTATGGTGTTTTGGCGGTGCTGGTCTGGTTCACGATGGGTGAGGGAACGGTTCTTTTCCTCGGCCGGCGTGTAGACTTGCGGTTGATCCCGATTCTGATTATCGCCAGTTTTGCTTTGCGCACCATGGTGGCCCGGCATGCGGATAGAATTCGCAGCGACGGGGAAAAGGGTGGCAGTTAGACGCCAGATGTGTTTTATGAGGGCTGATGTAGCTCAGTTGGTAGAGCACTCCCTTGGTAAGGGAGAGGTCACCGGTTCAAACCCGGTCATCAGCTCCAGAAATCAGCTATTAGCTGTTAGCTTCTATCCTCTAGCTTGTGCAGTGGTGATTTAGGCCAATGCGGCTTACGCCGGCAAGAAAGAGCTGAAAGCTAAAGGCTGGAAGCCAGAGGCTGTTTTTCAGGCGGGAGTAACTCAGTGGTAGAGTCACAGCCTTCCAAGCTGTTGGTCGCGGGTTCGATCCCCGTCTCCCGCTCCATCGTTGAAGGGTGGGGCTGACGATGCCCCGGAAGTAAGGACAGGGAATGATGTTCAATCAAGCGCCAATTGCCGTTCGGGACGAGCAGGGTTACGCGCAGCTTCACAAGCTGATCGATGCGGTCTTTGACGCGCGGGATGTTGAAGTTTTCCTTGATCGCACGATTCGCTTGAAACTGCGGATTCGCGATTTCGAGGGAGTGATGGCGCGGGGTCTGCTGGGTAAGGAAGCCGTGGCTCTGTATGCCGCGCTGCCGGTTTCAGACCAGGCGTTGACCCGTGAGCGCTACCTGCGGCTGGTGGAAGCAGTGCCGCTGGAGTTGCGGCAAAGGTATTTCAGGGCCTACGCCTACTATTGAGGCGAGACCCGGATTTTTGAGCTCCGGGTAATTTCCCGGGTAAAAGGAAGAAAGTTCAACGGAAGGGATAGAGGTTCCATGGCGAAGGAAAAGTTTGATCGTTCGAAGCCTCACGTGAACGTGGGGACGATCGGGCACATCGATCACGGCAAGACGACGTTGACGGCGGCGATCACGAAGGTATTGCAGAAGCACAATCCGAAGAACACGTTCCGTTCGTTCGACTCGATCGACAACGCGCCGGAAGAGCGGGAGCGAGGGATAACGATCGCGACGGCGCACGTGGAGTACGAGACGGCCAACCGTCATTATGCGCACGTGGATTGTCCGGGACACGCCGACTACATCAAGAACATGATCACGGGCGCGGCGCAGATGGACGGGGCGATTCTGGTGGTGGCGGCGACCGACGGACCGATGCCTCAGACCAAGGAGCACGTGTTGCTGGCTCGCCAGGTGGGCGTACCCTGCATCGTGGTGTTTCTGAACAAGTGCGATGCGGTGGAAGACGAAGAGCTGACCGACCTGGTGGAGATGGAAGTTCGGGAGTTGTTGTCGAAGTACCAGTTTCCGGGCGACGACATACCGGTGATCCGGGGCTCGGCTTTGGGCGCGTTGAACGGGGAAGCGCAGTGGGAAGCCAAGATCGACGAACTGATGGAGGCGGTGGACAAGTACGTACCGCAGCCTGACCGTGCGATCGACAAGCCGTTTCTGATGCCGATCGAGGATATCTTCTCGATCTCGGGCCGGGGTACGGTGGTGACGGGCCGCATCGAGCGGGGCAAGGTGAAGGTGGGCGAGGACGTGGAGATTGTAGGATTCCGCGAGACGCGCAAGAGTGTGTGTACGGGCGTAGAGATGTTCAAGAAGCAGTTGGACGAAGGTCTGGCGGGCGATAACGCGGGCATTCTTCTGCGCGGCATTCCGAAAGAGGATGTGGAGCGTGGGATGGTGCTGGCCAAGCCGGGATCGATTACGCCGCACACCAACTTCAAGGGCGAGGTTTATGTGTTGTCGAAGGAAGAAGGCGGGCGTCATACGCCGTTCTTCAAGGGCTATCGTCCGCAGTTTTACTTCCGCACGACGGATGTGACGGGGGTGGCGGAGTTGCCGGAGGGCACGGAGATGGTGATGCCGGGCGACAACGTGCAGCTTGTGGTGGAGTTGATTACGCCGGTGGCCATGGAAAAGGGTCTCAGGTTTGCGATCCGCGAAGGCGGCCGCACGGTGGGCGCCGGAACGATTTCGGAGATTATCAAGTAGACGCTGGCCGCGTCAGGCGGACCGCCCTTTGGGCGCAATGCACGCGATGGCCAGGTGAAGCAGGGAACAGGGATCAAAGATTTTGCAGGGTACGGCATCGAATCAGAAGGGCGCCGACCGGTTAGGAACAGGAAATGCGGGAAATTGTTACATTGCAGTGCACTGTGTGCAAGGAGCGGAATTACTCGACGACGAAGAACAAGAAGACGACCACGGGCCGTCTCGAGTTCTCGAAGTTCTGTAACCGCTGCCGCAAACACCAGCCGCACAAGGAATCGAAGTAAGGCAGCTATTGGTTTCTAGCTTCCAGCTTCCAGCTTGTGCCAGACGAGGCCTTAGCGGTTTCGGTCGGCAAATTCGCAGCTGGAAACTAAGGGCTAGCAGCTAGGAGCTGCTTTTAGGGGCGTAAGCTCAACGGTTAAACTGTCGGTCTCCAAAACCGAACTTGGGGGTTCGAATCCCTCCGCCCCTGCCAGATCGCAAGGCAGCCTTCGCTTTGAGCTACTCGCTTTTTCACAGGGAAGGGTGGATATTGAGAGTCACCTGGAACAAGCTGGAAGGCAAACGGCTAAAAGCTGGAAGCTGGTTTTGAAAATGCGCCGGGCACAAACGCCGGGTGCGAAGGATTAGAAGTATGGCGAGCAAAGCAGCAATTGAAAAGGGTGAGCAACGTTCCGCCAAGCTGCAGGAAACAGGTGCGCTGTCGAACGTCGCGGGAGGCGCAATGGGTGTTTGGACGGGATTCACGCGCTTTCTGAGCGATGTGCGCGCGGAAATGCGCAAGGTTGTAGCTCCTACGCGGAAAGAAGTGCAAACCACCACCTCCGTTGTCATCGTCACGGTGTTTCTCTTTGGATTTTTCTTTTTTGTGGTGGATTTCGTCTTCAGCAGAACCGTGCACCAGATAATCAGCAGGCTGGGCGGCACACAGTAAGGCGCGCAGCCGCGAATCGAGAACAGAATGGCAGAAGAAATAGAGCAACCCGCCGAGCAGCCACTGCCGGAGCGCAATGAGCGCTTCAAGTGGTACATCCTGCATGCCTACTCGGGCTTTGAGCGCAAAGTGCGCGAGTCGATTGAGAGCCGCGTGCAGGCCTTTGGGCTGAAGGACAGGGTGGGGCGGGTGATGATTCCCACCGAGCCGGTGACGGAGATCGTCAACGGCAAAAAGCGTACCGTGGAGCGGGTGTTTCTGCCCGGGTACGTGCTGGTGGAAATGGAACTGGACAACAACTTGTGGCACGTGTTGAAAGACACACCCAAGGTGACGGGATTTCTGGGCACGGGCGACAAGCCGGTAGCGCTCTCAGAGGAAGAAGTGAGTTCTATCATCTTCCGATCCGAGACGGCAAAAGATAAGCCGCGGATGAAGATCAAGTTTGAGAAGAACGAGCAGGTCCGCATTACGGACGGCCCGTTTGCCAACTTCAACGGCGTGGTGGATGAGATCAACGAAGATCGCGAAACGCTCAAGGTCATGGTGACCATCTTCGGACGCTCCACCCCGGTCGAGCTTGAGTTTGGCAAAGTGGAAAAGATTGAGTAGTTGGTTTTAGCCGCCAGCTATTAGCTTTCAGCTTCTAGCCGGGCCGCCGACCTAGCGGGCCCCGGTTGCAGGCGAACGCTGCGGCGCCGACACCAAAATTCGAAGAAGGAAAAGACCAGCTAAAAGCTAGAAGCTAGGAGCTAGAGGCTGGTTCCGAAGGAATCAATGGCACCTCCAAAGAAAATAACCGCACAAGTCAAGCTGCAGATCGAGGCCGCGAAGGCCACGCCCGCGCCGCCCGTCGGCCCCGCGCTGGGCCAGGCGCAGGTCAACATCATGGAGTTCTGCAAGCAGTTCAACGCCCGCACGCAGAACAAGGAGATGGCTGGACTCATCATTCCGGTTGTCATCACGGTTTATGCCGACCGCAGTTTCACCTTCATCACCAAGACGCCGCCTGCAGCGGTTCTGTTGAAGAAGGCAGCCGGCGTTGCCAAGGGGTCAGGCACGCCCAACAAGGAGAAGGTGGGCAAGGTGACTGAGAAGCAGGTGCGCGAGATCGCCACGCAGAAGATGCCCGACCTGAACGCCGCCTCGGTCGAGACGGCTATCAAGAGCATCAAAGGCACAGCTCGCTCCATGGGCATTGAAGTAGTCGCGTAGCCGCGGCTTCACTTTTTCTACTGAAAGGCTCTCCCTGCGGGGAGGGCCTTTTTGCGTCGATTGCAGAACTCGCGCACATCAGAACCAGCGCCCGATGGTGAAGAACACCTTGCGGCGTCCCGCATCGCCTACTGAAACTCCAAACGTGACGACGCCGAGCGGCGTGGCAGCCAGCAATCCTGTCGTGCCATCCTGGCGCAGAACAGCCCGCGCATCCGGCGACCAGACCTCGCCCGCTTCGTAGCCGAGCACCGCATAAATCCCGTGTCCCAACTCGGTTGGCAGCGCAGCAACGCGGCGCATGTAGCCAGTTCGGGCCAGGTAGGTGTCGGTGCCGCGATATTCGTCGAACGAGGACGCGGACAACCTCATCGGGCCGCCCAGCGTAAAGAGGTAGGGCTCGGCCACATGGGCGCGAAGGTAGGAGTTGACCTCCCCGCTGATGCCAAGAATGTTCTTGTTATCGCTCCAGGGAACGGTGCGGGTGAACGCCGCCTCAATCAGGGGAGCATTGTCGCTACCTACGGCATGGTAGAGCGCGCCGGCCGCGGCCGACAGCCGAAATCCGTTGGGCGAAATGGCACCGGAGGATGCATCGTCGAGGTTGATTCTCAGCAGACCGGTTTGCGCGGTCCCGTTGAGGTAGGGACCGCCGTCATTGCCGGTTCGCAGGCTCCAGCGGGTATCTTCAGCGCGCCATTGGGCCGCGATTTGCAGGTGATTGTTGAAGGTGCGGCCCGCTTCCAGGCCGGCTTCGAGGTTCTGCTGGAAGCGCTCGGCGATGCGCTTCTGATTGGCCCAGATGTAGACCGGTTCGCGGAGGATGCGCGCTTCCGGCTGCAAGAAGTATCCCGCCGGGCTTAGTAGGCGGTAATACTCGGCGGTGAGGTCGGTCATATAGCCCACGCTCGCGCCGGCGCGGAACTCCGAGCCGAATCCACCGAGATTCTGATCGATCAGCCGCATCGCAAGTTCGCCTCGGCTGATGTTCGAGGTGGTGGCGGCGATCTCGGGGCCAACGAGCAGGTAAGGCGGCCCGATCGGGTCATGACTGAGGAGAACCTGAATGCCTGTGCCGGGAGCCGCATTCGAGCTCGCATCTGGCCCCGTCTTTCCAAACGTACTTTGGGATGTTTGGGCGGAGGAGGCTGACAGCGCATAAGTCTCATAGGTGGCCTGGTATCCACCGTTGGCCTGTACGCCTCGCAATCCGGCAAGAATCGAGGAGGATGAAGCGGGGCGCCCTTCCGCGGGTTTCATGTCGCGCTCCACCTCGCGGACCGCGCCAGGTGAGCCGTCTTCGACGTGAACCTGGCGCAGGACGCCGGGCGGCGCTTGACGTCGCGCTTCGAGACCAGCCAGATAGGTCTTCCAGTCCATGTCGTTGAGCGCGTACCGCAGCAAAACGCCGCGGTTCTTCTCGGCGGCCTGATAGCCGATTTCTACCAATTGCGCGGCTTTATCGTAGTCGGTGGTGGAAAAATTGCCCACCGGCACATCGATGACCACGTCAGCGAGTTTTTCTGACTGCTTCTCATTGCGCGCAAGGCCGGCAGTGAAAGCGCGATTCAGCACGCCGACGATGGAGCCCGTATCCGCGCTTGTAAGCGCGCCCTCCTCCAGGTGCACAGCGATAACGGTGTCGGCGTGAAGCTCGTCGCGCAGAACCTGGGTGGGAAGATTGACGAGGATGCCGCCATCGACGAGGTAGTGGCCGTTGCCGCCTCGCACAGGCGGAAAAATGCCGGGAATGGAGATGGACGCGCGCACCGTCTGGGCCAGCGGTCCGCTCGAGAAGTTGACCGACTGCAGGGTGTTCAGGTCAGTGGCTACGCAGCGAAAGGGGATGGGAAGCTGATTGTAGTCCAGCTCCTTCTCGTCATAGGCAAAGAACTCGCGGCTGAGAAACTCGTTTACGCCCTGGTCGACGAATAGCGCGTTCCGCACTGCGACGGTGTTCTTCAGGCCGACGGTGATGGCCTGGGGAAGCGCATGCCGATCCTGGCGGCGTCTGAAGCTTGCGTCCGCATAGGGCGTTTGCAAAGTAAAGACGCTGGAAATGGAATCGCCGACAGCCAGCGCGCGCATCTCCGCCGGAGTGTGACCGGTGGCGTACAACGCACCCACCAGCGCGCCCATGCTGGTACCGGAGAGGCGGTCTATTGGCACTTGATGTTCCTGAAGCCATTGCAGGACGCCGATGTGCGCCAGTCCCAGTGCGCCACCGCCTTCCAATGCCAGCCCGATAGCCGGCCGGCCCGGGGGCAAAACTGGCGGTAAGGTTGACACGGATGCCGGCTTTTGCGGGGTGGTTTCGAGTTGCTGGCTCCAGCAGGCGGTCGCGGATAAAAGAGCGGAAAGGAAGATTGCAGCAAACTTGCCAGGCACAGTAGTACCTCCTGCCATACGCATGACTTCAAGCTAAATCTTTTCAAGAATTAAGTGCGCATACCCGGTCGAGTCGCGGCACAGCTTGCATCCTCCGTGCCAATGGATGCTTACCGGTTTGGAACGCAAGAGAGCCCTCCTGAAGCAGGAGGGCTCTCCTTTGCGGCCATTGCCGGCGCTGCGAAGTCGACGATCGGCTCGCGTTCTACTTCGGCGGTGCCGGAGTGAATACTTCGCGCTTTTGGCCGGGTTCGGGTTTGGGCTTGGGTTTCGGCGCCTTCTTGACTTCCTTCTTGCCTCTGTCTTTGTTTCCCATGGGTGACAGCATGACACAATTGGCTGCCTTGGGAAAAGGCCTTTGGCATTTTGGGAAATGGTGTAGTGGAATCCGCTACCTTCAAGTCGACCTGACCAACAGGACCGGGGTCAGTGCGGACAGGTCTTCGTCCGTGGAGTGGCGGAAGAGGCGACCGTGCGCGATTCCAATTGGGCCATCGAATTCTCTGAAAATGCCCCAACTCGCGTTTCTCGCAAATCCCGATGAAGCTCTTTCCCGGGCGCGCGCCAGCTTGTTTCACAAGAAGGGATAATCTTCTGCCATTCCTCTGTGGATAAACGCAAATTTCGAGGGGGGGTAAGAGACGGTACCTCCTCTTCGATGCTCGGTGCACTGGTCTTTTCCTGTCCAGATCTATCGCAGTTCTTATCCTGCGCCAATCCGGCTTAATCATCTGCCATTCTGAAAAGGAATTTTGTTTTCCCGTTCTTCCGTATGCGCCCTGTGATCGCACCGTGGGAAATCCAGGGTAATAGTCTGAATTGGCTGCGATAAGCCAGGTTGGTGCATCTTCATCCCGGCCCGGAGCCACTGCTTCACGGGCGGGCTTCGTGTACCAGGTGGTCATGGTTCAAGATAGCGTTGAACACCAAGCCATAGGTGCCGAGGGTTTCTCCGCGATAGATAGGGTTGTTGCCGAACAGCAGCACGTTGCCCTGGCCCAAGTGCGCGTCCACCACGATGGCGTGTTCCGCAATCGGACCGGCCTTGTCGAGCAGTCCGTCGAGGAGCATGGTCTTAGCATCGGCGAAGCGCAGAATCACATCCGGGCGCAACTCTGCGGGAATGACAAGCGGGTTGTTACGCATTTCGTCCTCGTTGAGTTTTTTCGGTTGCCAGGGCTGTTGCTTCTCAAGCGGCTCCGGCGCGGTGATCTTGCGGCCTTGCGGTTCGTCGCTGTCTTCGAGGCTGCCGCGGCCAGTGGGGCGCTCCGCATAGGGGTCCATCAGGACCCGTCCCCGTGCGCGTCCCACCGTGTTGCTCACGTTGAACGCCATGCCGTTGGCGCTGATCACAGGAACGTCGGGCCCGTAGCCAAAAGCTACCGGGTTTTCGCGGTCCACAAAAACCGTGTTCAGCACCGTACCGACTACGCGCGCACCGTCCTGCGGCGCCAGACTTACCCCCGGCGCGAGTCCGGTATCGATGGCGAACTGCGCCGTGTCTTCACAGGTGATCAGCAGGCCGCCCTGTTCGACAAATTTCTTCAAGTGCTCAAAGCCATCCTCGCCAAGCCCGGGACGCATGTCGGATGTGCTGTCAACGCGGCCCAGGTTCGGGGTGAGCGCCGTCTTCTCCCACGGCAGCGCATTCTTCCACATCGGCAGCCCATCAAGAATTTCAAGTGTGGAGGCACGGCCCACGGGGGCAAATACAATCACGTCATACTTTGCGCGCAGGTCATCTTCGTTCGCCACCTTCTGGGTGCTGATGTAGTCGTATGGCACATTCTCGGCATCGAATGCATAGCGCCACCAACCCTCGGTTTCCGTGTCGAGCCAAGTGTGCATCAAGGCGATGCGCGGGGCGGCGATTGCGTGTGCCGGCACCAGCGGCGTAACGCTCAGCCGCTCGGCATCGAGCGAGAGATCGTGAAGCACCCCGGTCAGTTGGTCTTCCTGGGCGCCGGTGATCAGCAATGATCCCGCCGCGAAATGTTTCTCTCCCGCGTCAAATGGCTTTTCAACCGACTGAATGTTCGCACCCTTGAGCTTATAAACCAGCGAGAGCAACGAAACCTGCCCCGTGTTGGCCACTGCGACCAATGCGCCTGTGCCCTGCACCCGGCCAGCCAGCTTCGAGGGATCGTCGACCGGAGTCATTCCGGCTTTTAGAATCGACACATCCGGTACGCGTACCACGTTCACGTTGAACAGGTGGCTGAACGACCAGCCGGTGTCGTCGTATGGATGTTTCTGCGGATCGTCGGGCGCCCAGAACTGGTGGTCGAGCAGCGCATCGGCGATGCGCGAGTAGGGCTGATCCATGCGCACGACAATGCTGCCCGCGGCAAACGTCTGCTGCCGCGGTTTGTCGCTGCGCTTCTCGCCGGGCAGCGTGCAGGTAGCCGGCTCAGAGAGCTGCTGCACTTCCACATGCTGCCGTTTCAGTACCTTCACCAACTCGACAACGCGGTTGTTGTCGGCCGTGTCAGGAGGAATGACATAGGCAGCGGGTCCTGCCAGCGAGGGCTTCTCGACTGAGCGCTTGCTCTTGAGGTAGTAGTTCTCGAGGAAGTGCTGTGCGTGGTGCGAAAAATATGAAATGGTCGTCAGCAGCGCGCTCTCCTCGTAGTTGTTATTGTCGCGCTGCGACCACTCCACCACCGGCAGCGGCGGATTCTGCCGGTACCAGGTGCGCGAGTATTCTTCCGGGTCGAGGATGCGCTTCTCCGTATCCGCGCCTCCGTTGCCGAAGGTTTCATAAAGGCGGCTGATTCCGTTATGCATCGCCGCCAGAAACATCAGGTAGCCAGGGCTCCACGTGTCGAAGTCGCCGTGAGTAAACACTCCCGGCATGCCGAAGCTCTGCATCTGCGCCACGTTGTTCCAGCCCAGCTCCGCCCACTCGTCGGCAAGCGTGGGATCGACCCATGCGTTATACGGGCCGTCGCCGACCGTGTTGTCGTAGAGGAAAGGAACGGATTCATGCAGGTCGTGCAGCACCTGCGCGTGCCAGCTCAAATACGTGTCAAGAACGTTGCGGGTCAGGTCAAGCGTGATGCCCATGGCGTCGCGATTGTTGTCGTGGGCTACGTAGTGGCCCCAGTAGAGCAGGTGCGGCCACTGTTCGCCGGGGTGCGCCTTGTGCCACTTGTAGATGTCGACCATGCGGTCGCGGCCATCCACTTCAACCACTGGCGTAATCAGCACGATCATGTGCGAGCGGATGTACTTGATGTAGGGCGAATCGTCGACAGCGAGCCGGTAAGCCATCTCCATCAGCGCCGTGGGCGCGCCGGTTTCCGTCGAGTGGATGGTGCCGGTGATGTAGTAAACCGGCCATGACTTCTCGATGAGCGCGCGGGCCCTGGTGTCATCCATGCCGATGGTGCGCGGGTCGCCCAGTTGCGCGAGTCGTGCATCGTTCTCCCTGGTCGCGTTGAGCAGTTCGGGGTCGGCGATTGCGGCGGCGATCATCTCGCGGCCCTCTTCGGTATGGCCGATGGTGAACACCTTCACGCGCGGGCTTGCCGCCTCAAGCATGCGGAAATACTTGTACACATCCTCCGCATACGGCAGCATGTTGGGCGCGCCCGCGACATCGCCCAGCACCTTCTCGGGCGTGGGGACGGTCTTTGAGGCTGGCAGATAATCCACCAGCGGCGAAAGGAACGACTTGTCGGTGGTGTACTTGAGGATTTGATCTGTGTACGGCTGGTCGATCGCCTGATTTGGATCGCGGGCGTAATTCGCATTCAGCGCCTGGGAATGCAGGGGCATGGTTGCGCAACAAAAGACGACGGAAGTGAGAATCAAGGCAAACGGGGAACGTTTCATAGTCCTCATTTCAAAGGGATCCTTTTCAGCGTTGGCGTAAACGAACAATGGCGCACCGGCGGGCAGGCTGTTTTGGGGATCGAACATTTGGCTTTAGTCCTAAAAAACCTTGGCAGTCTTCGACAGCCGACGCAGTTCGAAAGTCGCGAGCTGCCTTGAGTTCATACCAATATCAACAAACTATAGGGGAATGGGTTGCCAATTCCAAATAGTATGGCGACGCCGCCTTCAGCATTCGGAGACCCGCTGGCCCGCATTCCGGTTACGAAGAATAATGAGTCACCGGTTGGTCCTGCTTGGCTTCAACGCCACCACTCGGAGCGGATCTCCTGGCCCTGAACAACCTCAGTTGGTGTCCCCGGTGTTGGGGACCAGAGCTTGAAATCCTTCACAGCGGAGATACTCTCGATGGGCTGCTTCCAATGGTGGAGCGCAAGATCGAAAAGGCCCCAGTGGATGGGCATGAGCAGGCCGTGTCCGCTCAGGGCGCGAAAACTGCGGACCGCTCCTTCCGGGCCCATGTGTATGTCAGCCCAGAGTGGATCTGAAGCGCCGATCTCGAGCATTGCGAGATCGAACGGACCGAAACTCTCGCCAATGTCACGGAAGCCATACCACTCCCCTGAGTCTGCGCCGTAATAGACGCGGTGTTTGGGCCCTGAGAGAGCGAAGGACGCCCATAGCGTTTCAAAACGATTGAAGAGGCCGCGTCCGGAGAAGTGGCGCGCCGGCAACGCTGTTATGTTCAGCGCTCCCACCTTGATGTTGTCCATCCAATTCAGTTCTGTGCAGCGGCTCGGATCGACGCCAAGGCTCGACAGGATCGCGCCCACACCCATCGTGGTGATCCAGCGCACCTGCCGCTGGCTGCCGATTCGAGCAAGGCGCTGAATCGTGCCTGCTCCCAGATGGTCGTAGTGATCGTGCGAAATGAGCACGGCATCAAGCGGAGGCAAATCTTCAAGCGGCAGGGGCGGCGGGAAAAAGCGCTTTGGCCCCGCCCATTGTGTGGGCGCCGCGCGTTCATCCCAAAGTGGATCAACCAGGACGCGCACCCCGTCAATTTCAACCAGAGACGAAGCATGCCCGAGCCAGGTAATGCGGAGGCCGGACTCCGGGCCCGTTGTATAAACTCGTGGATCGGTGTGAAACGGGCCCAGCGAATGCCTGGGCGACCTTGCCGCCGCTCCGAAGAAGAAACGCGGGCCCATTTTGAACATGAGCGAGAGCCCACCGACCCTGGTCGGTACCGGATTCACGTACCGGCGGCCATTCCGCTCGGCTGGAAAGAGAGGCATGCCGATTCGATGGTCGATCGCGCTTTGGGATTCCTTGAATCATCATGATGAACAAGTTTGGCCGACAATCTGAAATATCGTTCCCGCGAGAGGGCCGTCAAATGGCGAGCCCGCGATGACGCCAGCGGCGAACATTTTCTGCCAGCGTGGCCCGAATCCTGCGGTCGTTCCGCGGCAAACAATTGGGGCACCCAACCGGTCCCAAAAAGGGGAACGGTTGAGTGCCCTCGAAGTGTCCGCGAGCAGTTCCTTTTACTCTCCGGCCTAGTGCGCGACGAAGACTTGCTGCGGCGCGTAGACCTTCGCTGCCGGTCCGCCAACCTTCAGATTCATGTTCTCGACTGTGGGCTTGCCCTTCAGGTTCGAGGAGAAGCTGAGCCGGTACTGGTTCTCCAGACGGAGGCTGATGTTATCGAGATAGGGCTGGAAGGAGACAGGATCGCCGGTGCCGATCCAATAGTTTTCTCCTCCCGTAGCCTGGGTGACTTCAGATATCAGGTTTTGGCCGTCAACGGCTCCATACTCGGTGTTGTCAATAAAGCCCTTGTCGCGCCAGTAAATGGAGTAGACCACCAACCCCGCTCTCACTGAATCTCGCACAGCGGCCAGGACATAAGGGTCGTCTGGATCAAAGCCCACATGGTAATCGTCCACGCCGTCGGTAATCATCACCACCTCGTGCCGTGCTGTATGGTCTGCCGAAGGCCAGTTGTGTGCCAGTTCAGACAGGCAGAAATACGGGCTGCCGCTCGATCCAATAATCCCGTTCGGCAAATGGAGTCCGCTCACGGCCTGGGCATGATTGGTTGAAAGCGGGCTCGTCAGAACGGCTTGCCCATTTTGCATGTAGGCAACTGCAACCTTGACGTTCGCCGGCAAGCCTTTGATAAAGTTTGCGATGTCGCTTATCTGTTGCCCAAGACTTGAACGGGCCGAGCCGTCAATCAAAATGATCAGTTCAAGATCCCCATTTTCACCCCGCAGAGGCACCCAGTTGGTGACGCTGGAATCTTTCCCGTCTACCTTGAGCTGCAAGTCTTGCGCGGTAATGTTAACCGGCGCCTCCAGATTCTTCTTGGGCAGGACGGTTATGACGGCCTGACCCTCCCCTTGATTGGTAGTCGGTTCAGGGGACGCCTGCGCGACCAATGCCAACGTTCCGGCGGCCATCAACATGGCCATTCCCAGCCTTTTCATAGAATTACTCCCTCCGAGGTGTGCGCCGCCCGGCGGTGCTACCGCCAAGGCCACGCAATACCCTCACCACTTGATTAGATGTGTTCCTGGAGAAATTGTTGCGGTAAGGCAGTTGGACTGGGAGAAGCGGTCTGGACATCCCAGGGTTGGAGCCTGACATCTAGCCGAATATGAACGTTTCAATCGTGGGAGCAGGCATGGCAGGCCCTACTCTCGCGTACTGGCTGGCCCATTACGGAATCACACCAACAATCGTTGAAGCGGCTCCCCGACTGCGAACCGGCGGCTACATCATCGATTTCTGGGGCGCGGGTTTCGACATTGCCGAAAAGATGGGTATTCTGCCCGAGGTTCTGAGTAAAGGCTACAAGGTTCGTGAGTTGAAGGTGGTTGACCGGAATGGGCATCGCGTTGCCGGATTCCAGGTTGACGCGTTCTTCCAGTTGACGCGGGGCCGCTACATCAGCGTTCCGCGGTCCGAACTGGCCGCATCCATCTTCAATAGGCTTGGGAGCAATGTCGAAACGATATTCGGCGATAGCATCAATGCGATTGAGCAGACCGATTGCTGCGTTCGCGTGAAATTCAAGAGCGGACGTGAGCGGGAATTCGATCTTGTTGTCGGAGCGGACGGCCTTCACTCCCGAGTGCGTGAACTTGCCTTTGGCCCGGAATGCGAGTTCGAGAGGTTTCTAGGCTACAAAGTCGCCGCGGCTGTGGTGGACGGGTATCGCATCAAGGACGAACTGGCCTACGTCCTGTACACCGAGGTGGGTCAGCAAGTGGGCCGATTCACCGTGCACGATAATCGCACGCTGTTCTTGTTTACGTTTGCTGACAGCGATGTGGATAGCCCGGGAAGTGTAGATGGTCAGAAGGCACTCTTGCGAAAGCGCTTCGGCAGCAGCGGTTGGGAATGTCCCCGGATTCTTGACGCGTTGGACGCGAGCCGCGATTTCTACTTTGATCGGGTGAGCCATATCCATATGCCGCCGGGAGAAGGACGGTGGACGCACGGCCGCGTCACACTGGTCGGCGATGCGGCCTTCTGCGTTTCTCTTCTGGCTGGACAAGGGGGCGCGCTTGCGATGGTTGCGGCGTATGTACTTGCCGGCGAACTGCACCGCTCAGCCGGGAACTACGCGGGAGCATTCAGGCGGTACCAGGATTTGTTTGGCCCTTTCGTTTTAAGCAAGCAGAAAGCCGCGCTTCGATTCGCGGACTCATTTGCTCCCAAGTCGAAGCTCTCGATGTTCATACGGAACAAGATATTCAATCTGATGTCAATCGGTTGGGTTGCCAACCTTGCACTTGGCAGCGGCCTTGCGGACAAGATCGTCCTTCCGGATTATTGATTGACAGACTCGGTGAAAATCTACGCGCGGGTCGATTCGCGGTGCGTCCGCGGCGGTTGGGAGTCCGGAGCGGGCTGCCCCGCGGTTGGGGGGTAGTTGGGTGCGGCATTGCATTCCTGCCGCCATTCCGGTATTCTTCATAAATGTGCCCGGGATTGTGCCCGAGCCAGTCAATAGCACCACGGCTTTTTGGAGCCTGGGCCTGTGCGGCGAAGATAACTTTGCCTGCGCGGCCAGCGCTTCCCTGCAAAGCGGGGCTGGCATAAGCGGTGGGAGACGAGGGAAGAATGGCGAAATCCAGCAAGAATATTGTGAAGGCGCGCGCGGCTGTGACCAAGCCTGCGTATCCGCTGCCCGAAGCCGTGGGCCTGCTCAAGCAGGTCAAGTACGCCAAGTTTGACGAGACCGTCGACCTGACCATGCGTTTGGGGGTCGATACGCGCCATGCTGACCAGATGGTGCGCGGCACAGTGGTGCTGCCTCACGGGCTGGGAAAGACCAAGACGGTGGCGGTAATCGCCTCCGGCGACCGCCAGAAGGAAGCGACCGAAGCCGGCGCCGACTTTGTGGGCGGCGAGGAAATGGTCGAGAAGATCCAGAAGGAAAACTGGACCGCCTTCGACGCGTTGATCGCGACGCCCGACATGATGAAGGTGGTTGGCCGGCTGGGCAAGGTGCTGGGCCCCAAGGGTCTGATGCCCAATCCCAAGACAGGAACCGTGACCCTGGATGTGGCTGCGGCGGTGAAAGAGATCAAGGCCGGCAAGGTGGAATTTCGCGCCGACAAGACCAGCCTGGTGCATGTGCCGGTAGGCAAGTTGAGCTTCGATCCGCAAAAGCTGATCGACAACGCCACGACGGTTATTTCGTCGATCGTGCGCGCCAAGCCTTCGGCGGCCAAAGGCAAGTACATCAAGAGCGTCACGCTGAGCTCGACGATGGGCCCCGGAGTGCCGCTTGATTCGGCGGTTGCGGACGCGGCTGGCAAGCACTAAGAACCAGGGAGAAGGGACCGGGGAATAGGGACCAGGCTGAGAATCGTAGAGGCCACCCTTGCTCAGGTTTCTGCCGAGAATTGGAAATCAGGTTTTTGAAAAGAGAGCGCCGATAGAGGCGCGACCCGCTGAGGGGAGCAGGAAAATGGCAATTTCAAAAGGCAAGAAGGCAGAGAAGGTCCAGTCGCTGGCCAAGGAACTGGAGACCTCGACAACAGCAATCGTGGGCACATTCGCCAAACTGACGGTTGCGCAGGATTTTGCGCTGCGCAAGGTGGTTCGGGAAGCCGGCGGGCAGTATCGCGTGGTGAAGAACAAGCTGGCGGCGATCTCCGGCGAAGGTACCCAGGTGGAAGGCGCTCTGAAGGGCCTGCGTGGCGTGAGTGCCGTGGCATTCACTTCCGGTGATCCGGTGGCGCTGGCCAAAGGGTTTGCCAAGTGGGTCGGCGAGAACGCGGAATTCCAATTCAAGCTAGGCATCGTCGATGGCAAGCTGCTTAATGTGGAAGAAGTGAAGGCGCTGGCAACCATGCCGGGCAAGGAAGAAATTTTTGCCAAGCTGCTGTTCCTCATCAATGCTCCGGCGCAGCGGTTGGCCACAGTCATCAATGCCACTGGCCGCGATCTGGCGGTGGTGCTGGGCCAGGGTGTCGAGAAGGAAAAGTTTAGCGGAGAGACGGCTGCGGCCTGACTCCATCGCCCTTTTTCATAGGGTGGGGTTTTTGTAACAGGGATATTTGGCTGTAAGGCGGGCGGGAAGTGCGCGGGTCTGGGCGCATCGGAAACTTCCAGTTTGAATTTGCGGTCGGGGAAATGAATCGAGAAGTATGCAGTTCAAAACAGTTCTGATTGGAGAAGAAAAATGGCGGATCTCGCGCAGTTGGAAGAGCAGATTGTAAGCCTGAGCCTGCTGGAAGCGGCAGCCCTGGTAAAGAAGCTGGAAGAGCGGCTTGGTGTTTCGGCGGCCGCAGCGGCCCCTGTAGCGGTAGCGGCTGGCGGTGGCGCGGCGGCTCCCGTGGTGGAAGAGAAGACCGAGTTCCAGGTTATTCTCAAGGACTTCGGCGCCAATAAGATCAACACCATCAAGGCGGTACGCGAGGTTACCTCGCTCGGCCTGAAGGAAGCAAAGGACCTGGTCGACGGCGCCCCCAAGGCTCTGAAGGAAAGTGCGACCAAGGACGAGGCGGAGGCCATCAAGAAGAAGTTTGAAGGCATCGCCACCATCGAAATCAAGTAGTCAACAAAACTTGCAAGGTGAGCCAGGACGCGCTACGATAAAGGTTGCGCGTCTTTTCGGCTCATTCCGCCTTCTTCGGGGGATTGGGCGGGAATCGGGTGGCGCGTCTTGAGATAAGCGGTAGGGCACACAAGCTTCCGCATGCTGGAGCAGAGCCAAGCACTCTGGCGGCGGGTATCGAGCGAGGTTTAAGTGCCTTCGGGTCAAGGGGATAGGCGGGTTTTCCTTTGACGAATGGCGAGTTGCTGGCGGGCGAGCGGCAGAAGCGAGCTTTGGGATCGGCGATAGCAGGGCAAGAGAATTCGGATGGGAGCACAGGCGATGGGCCGCGCTCGTGAGGCATTGCGTCCTTACGGGCCTTTCGTGTCTCCCCACCACCGGCAGATATGATCTTTTCCGGAGAAATCTACCTGATACGCGCAGGAATGAACCAAGTTGTTAACCTGTGCGCCTGCTTCTCCGATTGTGCGCAGTCTAGCGTACGAGCCCGCTGTGCGGCAATGCCTGTAATGCGTTCTTAACGCGACTCTCAAGCAAACATGCTTGGCATGGGAACTCCGGCGCGATGGCCTTGCTCGGGGCTGTTCTTGGGGCGCTCGGATGGGATTGGCTTCAGAGGTGCGCCAGTCCGGAATATTTGATTTCTTACCGTAAACAGCCGGCGCCACGAGACTCAGGCGCTGGTCCGGCACGGCCCAGAGCGGCGCCGGAGTAATGAGACTCAGGAGTGAAGCATGCCCAACGAGAAGCGCGCGATTCGCAGCCGGCTCGATTTTTCAAAGATACCCACCGCAACGCAGATTCCTAACCTGATCGAGGTGCAGCGTCGCTCCTACGAGCGTTTTCTGCAAATGGATAAGCTGCCCAACGAGCGCGACGACTCGGGATTACAGTCGGTCTTCGTCTCTGTATTTCCCATCACCGATTTCCGCGGGATTTCGCAGTTGGATTTCGTTGACTATGCAATCGGCAACTGGGAATGCAAATGCGGCCACCTGAAGGGGCTCCATCACCTGCGTACCGCTTGCGTGCATTGCGGCGCCATGGTGATCACCGATCCCTTTCTTCCTGGCGAAGTGCTTTGCCAAAAGTGCGGCACCTATAACAAGAACACGCCCGACTTCTGCAACAAGTGCGGCGACCCCGTGGGTCTGCAGTTGAAGTACGACCAGCAGGAGTGCGAAGAGCGCGGGATGACTTTCTCCGCGCCGCTCAAGGTCACGGTCCGGCTGACTATATATGACAAGGACCCCGAGACCGGCAACAAGACCATTCGCGATATTAAGGAACAGGAAGTGTTCTTCGGCGATATTCCGTTGATGACGCCGAACGGCACCTTCATCGTCAACGGCACCGAGCGCGTGATTGTTTCGCAGTTGCACCGCTCGCCGGGCGTCTTCTTTGAGACGGCGAACAACCGCACCTACTTCCTGGGAAAGATCATTCCCTACCGCGGTTCGTGGGTTGAATTCGAATACGACCAGAAGAACACGCTCTATGTGCGCATCGACCGCAAGCGCAAATTTCTGGGCACCATCTTCCTGCGTGCGCTGGGGCTGCGTTCAGACGAAGAAATCCTGAAGACCTTCTATACGGTCGACCGGATGCACATCGCCGACGGCAAGATCCATTGGGCGGTACAGCAGGATGCCAAGGTGCACACGCATCTTCTCGGCTCCAAGCCCGCGCATGCCGTCTTGCACAAGGGTGAAGAGATCGCACACTCCGGACGCAAGATCACGCCGAGTTCACTGAAGGCGATTCGCGCGGCTGCCATCGAGAAGATTGAAGTGGAAGCCGCGGAACTGGATGGTGCTTACACCGCGGCGGACGTGGTGGATATGGCGACCGGCGAAGTGGTGGTCGAGGCCAACGTCGAACTGACCGCCGACCGGCTGCACAAGGTGCAGTCCAGCGGCGCGTCGAGCTTCGAAGTGTTCTTCCCCGAGCGCGACGACGTGGGCAACATCATCACCAACACGCTCAAGCGCGACTCCGTGCACAAGCCGGAAGAGGCGCTGATCGAAATCTATCGCAAGCTGCGGCCGGGCGATCCGCCAACGCTGGACACGGCAACCGCGCTGTTTGAGGGCATGTTCTTCGACGCGCGCAAGTACGATTTTTCACGCGTTGGGCGGCTCAAGTTCAACATCAAGCTGTATGAGAACCAGGACGCCACGCAGCTCGATCACCGCACGCTGACGCCTGAGGATTTCTACGCGACCATCCGCTACCTGCTCAAGCTGCGCAAGAACATCGGCATGGTGGACGACATCGATCACCTGGGCAACCGCCGCGTGCGCGCCGTGGGCGAGCTGATGGAAAATCAGTTCCGCATCGGCCTGGTTCGCATGGAGCGCGCCATCAAGGAAAAGATGAGCGTGTACCAGGAACTCACCACGGCCATGCCGCACGACCTGATCAACGCCAAGCCGGTGATGGCGGCCATTCGCGAGTTCTTCGGCTCCTCGCAGCTCTCGCAGTTTATGGATCAGACCAACCCGTTGTCTGAGATCACGCACAAGAGGCGCCTGTCGGCACTTGGACCGGGCGGCTTGTCTCGTGAGCGCGCGGGCTTCGAAGTGCGCGACGTGCACCCAACCCACTACGGACGCATTTGTCCGATTGAGACGCCGGAAGGTCCGAACATCGGGTTGATCAGCTCGCTGAGCTGCTTTGCGCGCATCAATGAATATGGCTTCATCGAGTCGCCGTATCGCAAGGTAAAGGAATCGCGCATTCTGGACTACGTCGAGATCACCAACGCGGGCGAAAGCGGCCTGCGCGTCGGCGATCACATCGAAAAGGAAGAGGCGGCCAGGCTGAATGCCGGGCTCAAGAAGGCGGGCAAGCGGCAGATCGACCACATCCCCTTCAGCTTCTATCTCTCCGCATGGGAAGAGGACAAGCACACCATCGCCCAGGCCAACATCGAATTCAACGATGAGGGCGTGATTACCGAGGACCTGGTGAATGCGCGCCGGCAGGGCAACTTTGTGCTGGTGAACCGGGGCGATGTGGATTACATCGACGTTTCGCCGAAGCAGCTTGTTTCAGTGGCTGCGTCGCTGGTGCCGTTCCTTGAGCACGACGACGCCAACCGCGCGCTGATGGGCGCCAACATGCAGAGGCAGTCTGTTCCTTTGCTGGTGGCCGAGGCTCCGCTGGTGGGCACGGGCATGGAGGGCGTCACCGCACGCGACTCCGGCGCCGTGATCCTGGCGCGCCGCAATGGCGTCATCGATTCGGTGGACTCCGAGCGCATTATCGTACGCGTGGAAGGCGAGCATCATCCCACGCAGCTTTCACGCGAGGTGGGGTCAGATATTTACACGCTCATCAAGTTCAAGCGTTCGAACCAGAACACCTGCATTAACCAGAAGCCGGTTGTCCGCGAGGGCGAGCGGGTGGTCAAGGGGCAGGTCATCGCCGACGGCCCCTGCACGGAACAGGGCGAGTTGGCGCTGGGCCGTAATGTGCTGGTGGCCTTCATGCCATGGCGCGGCTACAACTTTGAGGACGCGATCCTCATCAGCGAAAAGCTGGTGCGCGAGGACTATTACACCTCGGTCCACATCGAGGAGTTCGAAATCGAGGCTCGCGACACCAAGCTGGGTCCCGAGGAAATCACGCGCGATATTCCCAACGTCAGCGAGCACGCACTGCGCGACCTGGACGAAAGCGGTGTCATCCGCATCGGCGCACAGATCGGACACGGCGACATTCTGGTAGGCAAGGTAACGCCCAAAGGCGAAACCCAGCTTACGCCGGAAGAAAAGCTGCTGCGCGCCATCTTCGGTGAAAAAGCCGGCGATGTTCGCGACGCTTCGCTCACCTGCCCTCCGGGAATCGAGGGCACGGTGGTGGATGTCAGGATCTTCAGCCGCAAGGGCCAGGAGAAGGACGAGCGCGCCAAGGTGATCGAGGGCGAATATGTGGCCAAGCTCGAAAAGAACCTGGGCGACGAGATCCGCATTTTGACCGACGAGCGCCTCAAGCGTCTCGAAGGCATTCTGGGCGCAAAGGAAGTGTTGGCCGATCTGCACGACGAGCGGACCAACAAGCGCCTGCTGACCAAGGGGGCCATTCTCGATCGCGATACCATCGAGCGCATTTCCACCAAGAACCTCAAGCGCATCCGCTACGCTGACAAGGATCCCCGCGTCAACGAGCAGATCGATGAGATCGAGGAGATGACGTCACGCCAGATTGAAGTGCTGCGCAAGATCACCAATGAGAAGATCGCCAAGCTGCAGAAGGGCGACGAACTGCCTCCAGGCGTCATCAAGCTAGTCAAGGTTTACGTCGCCATGAAGCGCAAGCTGAGTGTCGGCGACAAGATGGCCGGCCGCCACGGTAACAAGGGCGTGATCGCGCGCATATTGCCGGAAGAGGATATGCCGTATCTGCCCGATGGAACCCCCGTGGAGATCGTCTTGAATCCGCTCGGCGTGCCTTCCCGTATGAATGTGGGTCAGATTCTTGAGACCCACCTCGGTTGGGCCGCACATGCTTTGGGCGCGAAAATTGCCGCGCTCATCAAGGCCAACAGCGACGTTGAAACGACGCGCGAACTGATGAAGAAGGAGTTTGCCGGAACCGCAACGCTGCGCCAGCTTCTCGAGCTCGACGACGAGATGCTGCTTCGGGTAGGCGCGGGTATGGAGCGCGGCATCTGGTTCGGAACCGCGGTCTTTGACGGCGCCAAGGAAGACGAGATCAAGGCACTGCTGGCTTCGGCCGGACTGCCTTCGTCGGGCAAGACAGCGCTGTACGACGGAATGACGGGCGAACAGTTCGAGCAGCCGGTGACGGTGGGCTACATTTACATGCTCAAACTATCGCACCTGGTGGACGACAAGATTCACGCTCGTTCTATCGGGCCGTACTCGCTGATTACGCAACAGCCGCTGGGCGGCAAGGCGCAGTTCGGCGGGCAGCGCTTCGGCGAAATGGAAGTGTGGGCGCTCGAAGCATATGGCGCAGCCTACATTCTGCAGGAACTGCTCACTGCGAAGTCGGACGACGTGTATGGCCGTACGAAGATCTACGAAGCAATCGTCAAGGGCGAGGCAGCAATCGAGCCGGGCGTGCCCGAATCGTTCAACGTGCTGATTCGCGAATTGCAGTCGTTGTGCCTCGACGTGGAGTTGATCAAGCGCGCGGACCTTGTGAAAAAGGTGCCCACGCCGGAAGTAGCGGCAGTAGCAGACTGAGGATCGTGGTATCCCAGGTCTCAGAAACGAGACCTGGGGCACCCGCAGATTGGGAAGAGTTTTTCAGGGTCCTTCTTGAAAGCGGTAACCGCCGCTTCCCGGGAAGGAAGGATCCTTTAGCAATCCCGGGAAAAACCGAGGCAGGCTCCCAGAGGGCCGCCAAGGAGGGTCGCCTTGTTCCGTTCAAACCCGTTCGAACTTACTAGCCCGATTACCGATTTCGACGCTATCCGCATCATGCTGGCCTCACCGGAGAAAATCCGCAGTTGGTCGCATGGTGAAGTCACCAAGCCGGAAACCATCAACTACCGCACCTTCAAGCCGGAGCGCGACGGCCTGTTCTGCGCCCGCATTTTTGGTCCAGTAACTGACTGGGAGTGCTTGTGCGGCAAGTACAAGCGCATGAAGCACCGCGGCGTCATTTGCGACAAGTGCGGCGTTGAAGTCACAGTCAGCAAGGTGCGCCGCGAGCGCATGGGCCACATTGAGCTGGCTTCTCCCTGCTCGCATGTGTGGTTCTTCAAGGGCCTGCCTTCGCGTATCGGCCACCTGCTCGATATCTCGCTTCGCGACTTGGAAAGCATTTTGTACTTCGAGTCTTATGTCGTGGTCGATCCGGGCGACGCACCGGTGAAGGAACGCGAGATCATCAAGGACGAAACCAAGTTCCGCGAACTCGACCAGCAGTATCGCCCCTCGGGCTTCAAGGCCATGATGGGTGCCGAGGCCATCAAGGAACTGCTCAAGCGCGTCCAGATCGACGAGCTGGGCATCGAGCTGCGCGAGCGCATGAAGACCGAGACCTCCGCGCAGAAGAAGATCAAGTACGCCAAGCGGCTCAAGGTTGTCGAGGCTTTCCGCAAGAGCGCGAACAAGCCGCAGTGGATGATTCTCGACGTGCTGCCCGTGATTCCCCCGGAGCTGCGTCCCCTGGTGCCGCTGGATGGCGGCCGCTTTGCCACGTCGGATTTGAACGACCTCTATCGCCGCGTCATCAACCGCAACAACCGGTTGAAGAAGCTGATGGACCTGCACGCGCCCGAAGTCATCGTACGCAACGAAAAGCGCATGCTGCAGGAAGCCGTGGACGCGCTGTTTGACAACGGCCGCCGTGGCCGCGTGCTGCGTGGCGCCAATAACCGCCCGCTCAAGTCGCTCAGCGATACGCTCAAGGGCAAGCAGGGCCGCTTCCGCCAGAACCTGCTCGGCAAGCGCGTGGACTACTCGGGCCGTTCAGTCATCGTGGTCGGACCGGAACTGAAGCTGCACCAGTGCGGCCTGCCCAAGAAGATGGCGCTCGAGTTGTTCAAGCCTTTCATTTATCACAGGCTGGAACAGACGGGTCACTGCACCACCATCAAGCAGGCCAAGGAAATGGTGGAAATGCAGGAACCGGTGGTGTGGGACATCCTTGAAGAAGTCATCAAGGACCACCCCGTTCTGCTGAACCGCGCTCCCACGCTGCACAGACTGGGCATTCAGGCTTTTGAGCCGGTGTTGGTGGAAGGCAAGGCCATCAAGATTCACCCGCTGGTCTGCACCGCCTTCAACGCTGACTTCGACGGCGACCAGATGGCCGTGCACATTCCGCTGTCGCCCGAGGCGCAGATTGAAGCCAGCGTCCTGATGCTGGCCTCGCACAACATTCTGTCGCCGGCATCCGGCCAGCCCATCACCGTGCCGACGCAGGACATGGTGCTCGGATTGTATTACCTGACCAAGGCCAAGAATGGAGCCGTTGGCGAAGGGCGCGTCTTCTCGAACACTGAAGAAATCCTGATGGCCCTCGAAGCTCGTGAAGTGGAGACACTCACGCCCATTCGTCTGCGCTACACGGGCAAAGTGCTCGACATGACGACGGCCTACGACGATCAGGATCTAACCCACACTGAGCCGGTGGACTTCAACAAGGAGTACATCTCGACCACCGTCGGCCGTGTGATCCTGAACGACGCACTTCCGCCGGGTATGCCGTTTATCAACGGGCTGCTCAAGAAGAAGGGCATCGGCCAGCTGGTGAACTATTGCAACCAGAACCTCGGTCTCGAGGTCACGGTGGGCATGCTGGACCGCATCAAGTCGCTGGGCTTCAATTACGCTACGAAATCCGGGCTGTCGGTTGGCCTGGACGACATGGTGATTCCGGCCAGCAAGTACACCACTGTGGACGAAGCCGACAAAAAGGTGATCGAAGTCCAGAAGCAGTACATGGACGGCGCCATCACCAACGGCGAGCGCTCCAACAAGGTCATCCAGATGTGGTCTGCGGTCACCGACCAGGTGGCCGACGAGATGTTTGGCAACATGAAGAAGGCGGACGACGAAGGAGCCATGAACCCGATTTACATCATGGCCGACTCCGGCGCCCGCGGTTCGAAGCAGCAGATTCGTCAGCTTAGCGGCATGCGTGGACTGATGGCCAAGCCGTCTGGTGAAGTGATTGAAACGCCCATCACCGCGAACTTCCGCGAAGGCCTTACAGTGCTCGAATACTTCATCTCGACCCACGGCGCGCGCAAGGGCCTGGCCGATACGGCGCTGAAGACTGCCGATTCCGGCTACCTGACTCGCCGCCTGGTCGACGTGGCGCAGGACGTGATCGTGACCGAGTACGACTGCGGAACGTCTGAGGGAATCTATGTCGGGTCGATTGTTGAATCCGGCGAGATTATCGAGCCCATGCGTGACCGCATCATCGGGCGCGTTTCGCTGGAGCGCATCAAGGATTACGACGGCAACGTGGTAATCGATGTGAACCAGCAGATCGATGAGGACATCGCTTCGGCTATTCAGGGTGCGGGCGTGGAGAAGGTCAAGATTCGCTCGGTGCTTACTTGCGAGTCGCGCCGCGGCGTCTGCGCACTGTGCTACGGGCGCAACCTCGGCTCCGGCCGCATGGTCGAGTTGGGCGAAACCTGCGGCGTCATCGCCGCGCAGTCCATCGGCGAGCCTGGAACGCAGCTCACCATGCGTACCTTCCACGTTGGCGGCACTGCCAGCCGCGTGCAGGACAAGTCGCGTCTCGACGCCAAGAACAACGGATTCGTGCGTTTCATCAATCTCAACTACGTTGAGAGCAAGGACGGCACGCTGGTGGCCATGAACCGCTCCGGTTCCATCGCCATCGTGGATGAGCGCGGCCGTGAGAAAGAGCGCTACGTGGTCGTCTACGGCGCACGCCTGCGGGCCAAGGACGGCGAACACGTAAAGCTGGGCCAGTTGCTCGCCGAGTGGGATCCTTATACCTACTCCATCCTTACCGAAATCGGCGGCACCGTGCAGTTCAAGGACCTGCAGGAAGGTATCACGCTGAACGAAGAGGTGGATGAAGTCACTGGCCTCTCGCGCTGGGTGGTAGCCGATGCTCCCGATGAGAAACGGCAGCCGACGTTCGTGGTCAAGGGAGCGAAGATCAGCAAGCGTTACCTGCTGCCTCGCGGTGCTCACCTCATGATCCAGGACGGCGAAGAAGTGGGTCCAGGCGATGTGCTGGCCAAGATCCCCAAGGAAAGCACGCGCACCAAGGACATCACCGGCGGTCTGCCTCGCGTGGTGGAACTGTTCGAAGCGCGCAAGCCTCGCGAGACGGCTATCATCAGCGAGATCGACGGCGTGGTTCGCTTTGGTGAAGTCGCCAAGGGTCAGCGCAAGATCTATATCACCGCGGATAACGGCGACGAAAAGGAATACTCTGTGCCGCGCGGCATTCACGTGAACGTGCAGGAAGGCGAACGGCTCAGCGCGGGCGACCCGCTGATGGACGGTCCTTTGAACCCGCATGACATTCTCAACGTGTTGGGTGAGAAGGCGCTGCAGGCTTACCTGGTGAACGAAATCCAGGAAGTCTACCGGCTCCAGGGCGTGGCCATCAGTGACAAGCACATTGAAGTAATTGTGCGCCAGATGTTGCGCTGGGTGCGGATCGACGAAGTGGGCGATACCAACTTCCTGCTCGAGCAGCAGGTTGACCGCTTCCGCTTCCGCGAAGAGAACGAGCGGGTGCAGGCGCAAGGAGGCCGTCCGGCTCTCGGTCGTCCGCTTCTGCTCGGCATCACCAAGGCATCGCTCTCGACCGATAGCTTCATCTCCGCGGCCAGCTTCCAGGAGACGACTCGCGTGTTGACTGAAGCCAGCATCAACGGCGCGGTGGACAACCTGCGCGGCCTCAAGGAGAACGTGATTGTCGGCCGCCTGATTCCTGCCGGCACGGGCCTGGAGTACTACCGCAACGTTCAGCTCTCACCGGAGCTGGAAGAAGCGGCAGCCCGTGTTCAACAAGAGGTTTCGGCGGAGATCGAAGCCGCCGAGCGCGAACTGGAGCTCATGCGCCAGGAAGGCGAAGCAGAAGAGATGGCGGCCGAGTAAGACTCGCCCTCCACATTGCTTCGTTGGGATAATTGTGAACACCGAAAGGCCCGGCCTCCAAGCCGGGCCTTTTGTCTTCCATCGGGCGGCTGAATTCACTTCAATAATCCAGGACAAGTCTGCGACGGGACGATGAGGGAAGAAGCAGACGCGGCGCTCTTCAAGTTTGACGAGCTCTTGCTACGGCACAAAGTGAGTGTAGGATTGGACGGTTGAAGAGCGGATTATCGATCCAGGCGCACGGGAATCTTGCTGCTCAATCTGCGGCTGTGTTTGGCCATATACATGGCAGTATCGGCAGCGCTCAACAGGTTGTCGGAGTTCGTGCCATCCGTCGGGTAGATCGCGATGCCGACGCTCGCCGAACCGCGCAACACATAACCTTCCATGGCAAATGGCGCGTCAAAGCAGCGTTCCAGTCGCTGAGCGATCTCCTCAACATCTGTGCGGCCGCGCATCACCGTAACCAGCGCCGCAAACTCGTCACCACCCAGGCGCCCCAATATGTCGCCGGTGCGAAGCTGCCGCTTCATGCGCAACGACACTTCTTGCAGATACAGGTCGCCAACGTGGTGGCCATAAAGGTCGTTTACCAGCTTGAAATCATCCAGATCTACGTAAATCAGGCCGAAGGTGGAAGAATTCTGGCGCGCCTTTTCGATTTGCTCTTCAAGTTGGCGGTCCAGTGAGAAGCGGTTGTACATATCGGTCAGCAGGTCATACTCGGAGCGATGAACGAGATCGCTGTAGAGCTTGCGGGTCTCAATCGCCAGGGTCGCCAGTCTTATACCGGCAGTCAGCGCTTCGAGTTCTTCCTTATCCGTTCCTTCCGGTGTATCAAGGGCTGCGAAGAGAGACCCCAGCACGAGCCCTGAGCGGGCGAGAATCTCACGGCTGATGATGCGCAGGCTGTCTTTGCTGGTGGGAGGATGGCCCAACCGAGGTCCATCGTTCACGTCACACCAGCATGGCGCGCCATTCAGGCTATACGATACCATCTCGGTAATGTGCTCGACGATGCCTGCCAGCGACTCTGAGCCATTGATGTCTTCCAGTATCCGGCTTCGTCTCTGTTCCAGTTGGGCGATACGCCGCTCCTGCGCTGCATCCGCTTCGCTCTGCGCAGTGATGGCGGCGGTTTGCTGCCGCACTCTCCTGCGCAGCAGCCAAACCCAGATGCTCACGGTAAGAACCACAACAAACATCAGTCCGACCAAGCGGATAAGATTGCCGACTGTCACCATTGGAGCCCCTGATATCACTGCAATATCGTCAGAAGAACGGAGAAGGATGTTGAACGGAACCCGGGTATCCAAAGGATTGGAAGAATTCATGAAGCAGATACCGGTAACGCGAACCCTTGAACCAGGTGCGATTTGCCTCATTGGCGGAGGTGTATTCGAGGTAAGGCCAGGCAGGGGCGGGTGTTTGTAGATAGCCGAGAAGAGATTGCCGTCCGCCTCCAGCACATACTCGTCCTGGGCGGCTCCCCGCACCTGTGCCACCACTGCTCCGTCAATTGAAACCAGGTCAAACAGCTTCTTGCTGGTGGAGAGTTGAGACCATGTTGTGGGTTCGGGTATGATCAGCGCCTGCTCGCCGCGATCCTGAATTTCAGCGTCCGTCAGCGCCAGAAAGCCATCGTGCACATCCGGAAATCCGGTTGCGTCGGCGACGTCGCCAATCTTTAGCGACGCGATGGAAGAGGTCATCAGCCACAAGCTTCGGGTGCCATCCTGCAGCACGGCTGCCGAGCCGGGCTGATAGTAGGTTACGGTGCCATGAACCCGAACCCTTCGGCTGAGATTGCTCTCATGGTAGCCGGCAAGAACTTCGTCCATCGGCGTAATGGGCAGGGTCCACGGATCGACGGCTGCACGCTTGACGACCTTGACCTGATCGAATGAAGTTACATGCAGCAGAATCCTTGTTTGCTGCATTTTGCCCTCAAATCTTATTGAGGCTGCTCCCGTCACCAGGACCTGCGCATCCAGCAAGGCATTGAGGATGTCAGGATTGTCAACGTCCACCGCGGCATCGATGTCGCCTCCATCCGTTTGCAGTTGGAGGAATGTGCTGCGCACGTCCGAACTCATCACCGGGTCGGCATTGCGGACAACTGCGAAGACGGTCACCAGTCTAGAGTCGAGGTCTCCGCGGAGGAGCTGGTCAATCGTCGCGGGCACTGCGGGAGGCGGGGCTCCATGATGCTGCACACTAATGCTGCTGGCAACCACAACGGGTCTGAATCCGTCTCTGGTCGTTCCCTTGATCAGAACCCGATCACCCGGAAAAAGGAGGAGATCCGAGGGCGCTTCAACATAGATGGCCGCATCGCCATCCTGTACGAAAAGCGTGTGTTCATAGCTGCGAAAATAAGTGACCGTTGCCTGAAATTCGACGGGAAGCGAATGGCTCGCCTGGGCGTTGGTGAGGGCATGAAGGGTCCGCAAGGAGGTTAATGTCCCGGGCTGGGCCAAGGCCATTGCGGTGCATGCAGCGAGAATCGCCACTGCACAAAACATTCTTCGCATGAGGAAGGTTCCAGTCTCGCCTGTTGGGCTCAGCCTGGTTCCCCCAGCGTAATCCATTCCGTGTTCCTTCCATGTCCGCCTTTGCTGGAATGAGTCTGCAAGGCAGTGTCTATCAACCACTTACAGGCAAGTCTATTTACAAGTCTGCTGGTTCTCATCTTACGCTGAACTCTTTTTGGTTTAATAGCTCTTTTGGGCCATTGGGGCTAACTTGAGTCACGTCGGAAGGGCCGAAGCGGAAACGCGTATTCTTGACGGAACAAAGCGAATTCCGTGAAGGATCAATGGTTTGCGCTATCGCGTTTTCGGAATTGATTCAGACCGGAGCCGCGGTCCTGAATCCAACGCGAACAGCCGAAAGTCTTGAGACGTTCCGCGGATGGAAGAAGTCGTAAGAGAGGTCAGAGCATGTCGAACACTGAAATCCCACTCATCGCAACAGCCTTTCCACCCAGCGGGACCCAGGCGCTGCCCACCCGCCGAATCCGCGTCCTCGGTGTACCCCTTGACATGGGCGCCAGCCGCCGAGGAGTCGATATGGGACCCTCCGCGATGCGTGTGGCCGGGCTGGAAGCGCGCCTCGAGGCTCTCGGCCATCAGGTGACAGACGGCGGCAATATCCGCGTCGAGATCGCCGAGACCCAGGCGTTTGGAAGCGAGAACGCCCGCTACCTGCAACAGATTGCGGAGACCTGTACGCGTACCGCCGAAGCCGTGGTCAAGACGCTCGAAGAAGGCATGACTCCGCTGGTACTGGGCGGTGACCACTCGCTGGCAGTGGGGTCCATCTCCGGCGTGTCGGAATTCTATCGCCGCCAGGGTCACAAGATCGGATTGCTCTGGATCGACGCCCATTCCGACATCAACACTCCTGACACTTCGCCCTCGGGGAATGTGCACGGCATGCCGCTAGCCTGCCTGCTGGGCCTCGGGCCGGAGCAATTGACGAACATATTTGGCTATGCACCCAAGATCGCGCCTGAAAACACGGTGCTTGTCGGCGTCCGCGACGTCGACGCCGCCGAGCGGGCAAACATTCGGCGCGCGGGTCTCACCGAGGTCTACACCATGCGCGACATCGACGAGCGCGGCATGAGGGCGGTGATGGAAGAGGCGTTGCGCGCCGCCGGCCGCGGGACCGCGGGCTACCACGTATCGCTCGACATGGATTGGATTGATCCCGAGGACGCACCTGGAGTCGGCACGCCCGTTCGCGGCGGCGCTACCTATCGCGAGGCCCATCTGGCCATGGAAATCATTGCCGATCACGGTCGCATGGCCAGCTTTGAACTGGTCGAGGTCAACCCCGTCATCGACGAGCATAACCGCACCGCCGACCTCGCCGTTGAGCTGGCCTGCTCGGCATTTGGGAAGAAGATCTTGTGACGCTCGGCCAGCGGGTGGAGAGCTGTAGTGTAGTTCGAGCGGTTCGCAAGCAGTTCTGTCTGTATAGCCCCGTCACGCACTCTGAGAGGGTAGAACGTGGGTTACAGAAGTTGAAATCCGCTCAGGCGTTGAGCAGCGTCTTGGTCAAACGTCAGAGTTGCAGAGCAACCCCACCACGCGCCTAAAGCGCCAATCAGAGCGTCTTCGAAGGTTCCTGATCCGTTTCTGAGCGCAATGACTGCCTGATAGACTTCCTGCTCGTTTTGAACTTCGAGGGAATCGGCCGCCAAAATCATTTCGACGTGGTCGGCGATTTCCCCACGTGAGCGCTTGTACAGACTTCCAAGAACCCAGACGATTTCGAGGATGCACACAAGGCTGACAAAACCAGGGTCCTCCTTCGTAAGACGGCGTTCGATGACCTCAGTCGCCTTGGGCGACTGCGCTGGATCGTCTTGTACCAGGTAGCGCCAGAGGACATTTGTATCAAGGCCGATCATTTCTTTCGCCGAAACCTCTCCGTAGCGCCTGCCTCGATCGCTTTATCAATTTCTCTAAGTGAGGCCGGTTGCATCAGCCTGGGAACGCTGCCCTTGAGGTGCTTAGTTGGAATCTTGGGCAGAATGATCACACCGTCCGGATGGAAGAAGAATTTGAACCGATCGCCGGGCTTAATCTGCAATCGTTCACGAACCGCCTTGGGAATCGTGGCCTGCCCCTTACTGCTGAGTGTGGCTTCCATCAGGTTGCACCTCTCTTTACATTTTAACAGAAGTAAAGGGCCTTTCGCTGGCCAGCTGAAAACTGACTTCGGTATTGGCTGTCAGCAGCTTAGAGTCACTCATCCGCCTCACTCACGAAAATCGGCCTGCACCCGTTCGGATCGCAAATGAGACAAGTGAATGTTTGCAACTCATATGCAGGGAATTATCAACCATCGGAGCCATACTGGTCGGTTGGTCGCCTATGCGGAAATAGTGCGCTCTTGAGTCAACACCAAGCCGGCATCTCACCTGTCACCTCCTTTCGCATCGGAGTGAGCGACAATAGCCAGTGATGGCAAAAAGACTCCGCGTGGGTGTGTTATTTGGCGGGCGCAGTGGAGAGCATGAAGTCTCTCTGCTGTCGGCTGCCTCAGTATTGAAAGCTATCGATCGCAGCAAGTTCGACGTGGTGCCGATCGGCATTACCAAGGAGGGCCGCTGGCTGGCGCCTGCGGACGCGCACAACCTGCTCGGAAAAAACACCAGCGCAATTGCCCGGCGTCTGCGCGCAGGCGATCCAGAGGCAACACCCGGGGCAAAGCTGCTTCACGAAGGAATTCCAACACTCATGGCGCCCATGCCCGGTCCTCAAGGCCCCGAGGGGAAAGCGATTGAGGTCGTATTCCCTGTGCTCCACGGCACCTTTGGCGAGGACGGCACCATTCAGGGGCTTTTCGAACTGGCCGGCATCGCCTACGTCGGCTCTGGCGTGCTGGGCTCGGCCGCGGGGATGGACAAGGACGTGATGAAGCGTCTCTTTGCCCAGGCAAACCTGCCCATTGTGAAACACGTCACTTTGCTGCGTACGGATTGGGAAAGTTCTCCGCGCAAGGCCATCGCCGAGGTTGAGGCAGCGCTGCGTTACCCGGTCTTCGTCAAGCCGGCGAACCTGGGCTCGTCGGTGGGAATCAGCAAGGCCCACGATCGAAAGGAATTGGGACCGGCGCTCGACGTGGCCGCCCGGTATGACCGCAAACTGATCATCGAGCAGGGAGTGAGCGGCACCATCCGACGCGGCAAACAGGCGGCCAATGCTCGCGAACTGGAAGTGGGCGTTCTCGGTAACGACAATCCCCAGGCCAGCGTGGTGGGCGAAATCATCCCGGGCAAGGAGTTCTACGACTACGAGGCCAAGTACCTTTCCGAAGGCTCGGTCCCTGTGATCCCCGCCAAACTGACCCGCGCCCAGACGAAGCAGGTTCGCGAGATGGCCGTGGCGGCCTTCCGTGCCTGCGACCTCTCCGGACTCGCCCGCGTCGACTTCCTCATGGAGCCGGATGGAAAGCGCCGCATCTACTTGAACGAAGTCAACACCATGCCCGGCTTTACCCAGATCAGCATGTACCCCAAGCTGTGGGAGGCTACCGGAATCAAGTACAAGGACCTGATTACGCGGCTCATCGAACTGGCCCTGGAACGCCAGCAGGAGAAGACCCGCAACACCTACAGCCGCGAAGAATAGGTAGAGTTGGGAAAGGCATCCAACAAACGGAAGCCGCGCCCGATTCACCCAGGGAACTCACAACCGGCCAACGGTGTCTAAAGAGATAGATGGTTCAAGGGATAGTTGCGCCAATCGCCTGTTTCTTGAGTTCTGATCTAGACCCTCTGACGTGCCGTATCCTGACCATGAGGAAACAACCCGATGACCCTGCTCGACGCTCCCGTCTTTAACGAGGCTCGCTACCGCCGCAACCGTGCGATTCTCTACAGCTGCGCGGGATTATTTGTGGTGCTTTTCATTGGAGCCTGGTTTGCTACCGGTATGCCAGTCGACTGGCCCTGGAATTGGTGGACACACTTTCGTGGCCGCATGACGGTCAATCACTTCCTCACCGCCGTGGAGCAAAACAACCTGAGCAAAGCCTACGGGATCTGGACACACGACCCCGACTGGAATCAGCACCCCGACAAGGACAAGGTCTACCCGTTCTCCCGTTTCGAGCAGGACTGGAGCCCCACCAGCCCGCAGAACGAATATGGCGTCATCAAAAGCCACAAGATCGTTGCGGCGCGCATCTACGGAAACGTGTTGCTGACGGCGATTCTCTTCAATGGCCGGAAAAGCGGCGCTCTCGATTTAACTTACGATCCAAAAACGCACACGCTCAACTTCGCACCGCCGGGCGAGGAACTGTACCTGGGGCCGTAGCGTCGGGACGGTATCTGTTGCGGTGTCTTCAGAGTGCCTGCAACTCGGCCCGCGTTTTCTCCAGGCTTGCTGCGTCTTCCACATTGAAAGTTTTCTGCGACGGATCGATCTGGCGAAGCAATCCGCACAGGACCTTGCCCGGTCCCACCTCGATGAACGCTCCGGTGCCTGCCGCAATCAGCGCCTGCATGCAATCCACCCAGCGCACCGCACCAGTGACTTGCCGGATGAGTGCGTCGCGCACGGCGTCGGCGGTTGTCACCAGCGAGCCGGTCACATTCGCCGCCACGGGAATGCGCGGCTCATTCAGCCGCAGCGACGCCAGCACACGGGCCACCTCCTCCTGTGCGGGCTGCATGAGCGCGCAGTGGAATGGCGCGCTGACCGGCAGCATCACGGCGCGGCGGGCACCTTTGGCTTTTGCAATTGCAGCCGCCCTTTCAACGGCTATGAGCGTGCCGGAGATCACCGTCTGCCCGGGCGAGTTCAAATTGGCCACGGCGACCATCAGCCCGGTCGCAGCCGACGCTTCCACGCAAACCTCGGCCACTATGGCTGCGTCCAATGCAAGCACCGCCGCCATTGCTCCCTGCCCCGCTGGAACTGCCTGCTGCATCGCCCGTCCGCGAGCCTTCACCGCGCGGACCGCGTCGGCCAAGTGCAGCGCTCCGGCGGCAACCTGAGCCGACCACTCACCGAGCGAGTGGCCCGCCGCCAGCGCCGGTTCCACGCCTTGCGACGCGAGCACGCGCCACGCCGCCACGCTCACCGTGAGAATCGCCGGCTGCGTGTTTTCGGTCAGCTTCAGTTCTTCTTCAGGCCCCTCAAAGCAGAGCCGTGAAAGCCGAAATCCGCAGGCTTCGTCAGCCTCAGCAAAGGTGTCGGCGGCTATGGGAAAACGTTCGGCGAGTTCGCGGCCCATGCCAACGGTCTGCGAACCCTGCCCCGGGAAGAGAAAGGCGAGTTTGATGGTCATTCCAGAGAGGATTGTAGTGGATTGGCCCGCGGATTTCCGCGATGGCTCAAGTCTCGGTCCGCGATCCGGCGGAAAGCACTTCGGGCTTTCGCGCGAAAATATACGCCCTGTGGCTCTGATATTCCACTTTGGGCGCGTACGGGCCGCGCTCAACGGTTTCTTCGATCACAAATCCCGCATCTTCAAGAAACCGCTCGATGGCACGGGGCTGGAAATGGTAGAACTCCATCGAAATCGACCGGCCCCACATTTCCTCAGGCCGCAGCGTCTCGTCGCCCGTGTGAAAAGCCAACAGCAGCATTCCGCCAGGAGTGAGAACTCTCCGCATCTCACTGAATGCGGTTGGAAGCAATTCAACGGGCAGGTTCACGATGGAGTAGAAAGCGGCGATGCCAGCCAACGCGCCTTCGGGCAATTCCAGCGACAGCATGTTCCCTTCGCGGAATGAAATGCCGGGATTCAGCCTTTGCGCCTGGGCTACCATCTCCGGCGACAAATCAATGCCGAAGACGTGTGTGCCCGCATCGGAAAGAAAACGCGCCACGTGTCCAGGCCCGCAGCCCAGATCGCACACCGCACCCAGTCCGCCAACTTCTGCGGCAAGACGATGGAGCAGTTGCTGATCAAGGGGCTTGCCTTCCAGCTCCCTGAAGAGCCGCCGTGCGTACTCCTCGGCTACCAGGTCGTAGTCCCCACGAATGATTTCGATTCGTTCGCGCTTCATATCCTCAGCATAGGCGCTGAGGCACTGGCAGAGGCTGCCTGTTGAGTGCATAGGCTGCGGCCAAATCGGTGCGTTCAGGCTCAGGATGAGGTTATGCCACGGCGAGTCTTGGTTCCACGGGACGCTGCTGGGGGTTCGCGAAGGGGGTTGTGATGCTGGCCGTCAGGCAGTTTTCAGCGTCCGCGGGTGAAAGAGGCCGTGCAAAAAGATACCCCTGGAACGAATGGCATCCCGCCTGTTGCAGGATGTCCTGCTGCTCCGTGGTCTCGACGCCCTCGGCAACCACCTGCAAGCCCAGATGCCGGGCCATTGAAATCACCGCTTCCACAATGGGGCGCGTGCCCTCGGGATCGGCGAGTTTCTCGATGAACGAACGGTCGATTTTGAGCACATCGATCGGGATCCGATGAATGTAGCTCAGCGATGAGTACCCAGTGCCAAAGTCATCCATGGCGATTCGGACACCGCACTGCTTTAGCAGATTCATCTGGCGCACCACGTTCTCGTAGTCCTCCATGACCACCGATTCGGTCAGTTCGAGGATGAGATGCTCCGGAGCCAGGTTGCAATCAGAAAAGGTTCTGGCAACGGTGTCGGCAAAGTCGTCGCGGGCAAACTGCAAAGCTGAGATGTTGACCGCCATGTGCACGCGCCGGTGCCCGGCCCCGTGCCAGGTTTGCAACTGGCGGCAAGCCTGGCGCAGAACCCAGTTGCCGATGGGCACGATGAGACGGGACTCTTCTGCAATGGGAATGAAACGAGCGGGCGGAATGTTACCGAGCCTGGGATGCTGAAAGCGCAACAGGGCTTCGAATCCGGTCAGCTCACCGCCTTGCGAGTAGAGCGGCTGGTAGACGAGACGGAGGTAGTTATTCTGAATTGCTACGCCAAGCGCCTCTTCGATTTCAAGAGCTTCGCTGGCCTCTTCGCTCATGGCGAGTGAAAAAACACAATAGCCTGAGCCGGAAGCCTTGGCACGGTACATGGCGAAGTCGGCGTTCCGTTCCAGGGCGTCGACGGTGGCGCCGTCCTGAGGATAAAGGCAGATGCCAATGCTGGCGGTTACCGAAATCAGCGCCGAGCCGGCGTGGATGGGTTTGGCAATCGCCGCGCCTAGTCTGCGCGATAACTCAATAGGGTCGATCGAGTCGGTCAATCCGGGAATGAGCACGAGAAACTCATCTTCGCCCATGCGCGCAGCACTGCCCGCGGTGATGGGGTGGCAGCGCAGGCGCTCGGCAACGGTGCGCAACACCACGTCGCCGGAATCGTGTCCATATTGATCGTTGATGCGTTTGAACCGGTTGATGTCGATCCACATCACGGCCACGGATTGCCGCGCCGCGCCGGCTTGTTTGATGGCCGACTCAATGGCTTGCTCGCCGGCGCGACGGTTAGGCAGACCGGTGAGGGAATCCTGATATGCATTCTGCACCAACTCGGCGTGAATCCGGCGATGCTCCACAACCAGCGCGGCCAGGCGGGCGGTCGTTTCAACCATCTCTATCTCGTGCCCGGTGGGCTTCTGCGGCAAGCTGGAATACACGGTCAGAATTCCAGTCACTTTGCTGGTTTCTTTGGCGCGAAAGGGAACTGAACATGCCGAGAAGATGCCGTTGGCCTCCAGCAGTTCGCTCCACGGCCGGCGAATCTCGGCCAATCGCTCCGCGATGCGCGTCCGGCCCGACAAGGAGGCCTGATTTTCCGGTGCATCCGCAAAGTCGGTGCCGACGCTTTCCAGATAGCACTTGAAAATCTCGTCTACCTCGGAACTGGCCGCCAGTCTCAAGGTGTTGCCGCGTTCAACCAGGTGCAACGCGCACTTCCAGACCTCGTTCTGGGCGGCCACGGTCGACGTAAGATGGCGCAAGATATCTTCAGTCCCGAGTTGCTGCGGAGAGGCCAGCATCTCGAGAATCTGCTTATGGCCGCGGTTCAACTCTCCAGCGCGCCGACGTTCATCCACTTCCATGCGAAGTTCGCTTGTACGATCTTCAACAAGCTTCTCCGCGGTGGAACGCTCCCGTTCCAGTGCGCGCTCCGCTTCTTCCTTATCCAGAGATTCGCGGACGGCTTGATTGCGAAGACGAATGCCAAGAACGCAGAGCGCACAACAGAACAGCAGCGAGAGCCCCTCGACGGCAGTTGTGCCGGCGCGCACGATTGGACTTTCCTCGACCCGCACCGGTCTCTTTTCCATGCCCGGCGTCGTCGCATCGCTAAGACTTGAATGGGCCCGGGCGGCGGCATGCGCGGTATAGCCTTGTTCCAATTCCCAGGTACCGGCGAAACTGAGCCCAACCAGGACGATTAGTGAGAAGAGCAGTGCCGCAAACATCCGGTTTGTTGTTTTCACGACCAGCCTCGCGTATCCAGGACAAAAAAGCGCAACCACCCTGATTGGTGGCGATCATGGATGAAATTCTTAGAACGAAGCTAAGAAGACCAAGTCTGGCGCGGGTCGAGCTTCTCTTTCAGTGTGGGTGGCAACGTGCCCACTTTCAATGCATCTTTAGGGGAATCGGGTGGCCCGTTGTTGTTAGGCCCGCCGATTGGTCTTCGCGTCTGGGTGGTCACACGCGGGCGGATCACACAAAATCGACTAAATCCGATTGCTTTCGTCTGCGATCAAGCACTAGTTCCAGCGGCTTTTATCTTCAGGGTCTTCGTCAATCTGCCGGCCGTTGCCATCGAACTTGACGGTGCGGCCCTGCGAACGCATGTAGACCTCGAACTTGCGGGCGGCCCGGCGGCGCTTCCAGCGGTAGTAGCGATTACGCATCCCGTACCAGCGCTCGCTGAACGTGAACGAGAATCCCCGGCTCGGCGCCATGCGGATGTAGAGCCAGCCAGCCAGTGCGCCGCCCAGTTCAGCAAACGCGTACATCCGCTGCTCGCCGAAAAGCATGGCGATGGCCGCCAGTCCGTAGATGATTGCCATGTAGCGGGCCTTGATGCCGATGGTAAAAAACAGCAGGAACTCCATGTCGCCGTAGAGGATCCCGATGGCTACCAGCAGCCCGAAGATGCCGCCAAAGCAGCCTGTAAGCAGCGCCGGCCCTACATTCAGGCCGGTGAGATTTCCGCCCAGGAACAGCGCCACGGCTGCCAATGCCGTTCCCACCACGGAGACGGCGTAAAGCCCCATCACCCAGGCATCGCTGTGAAAGCTCTCAAGAAACCCCGCCAGGAACCACAGCGACAGCAGTTCAAAAAGGGTGCCTATGAGATTAGAGGGAGGATGGATGAAGCTGTAGGTAAGCGGCTGCCAGATGCCACCATGGAGGAACGTAGATGGTTGAAACGCGAGGAGATTAAAGACCTCCGCAGCCGCCTCCCGAAACATCATCAGCGCCAGTGCCAACACAAAATAGGCAGCAAGGTTCACCAGCACCAGGCGGCGGGTCGCGCCGTGGAAGTCGGGAAACGAAAATGGAGTCGAGCCAATCCTGCGCATCGTAGACAACAGGGTAAATTGTAAGGCGTGCGGATGTCATGGGCGCAGCCGCGCGAAGCTGCGGAGCCGTTGCGAATTGCCGCCCGATCTCGGTCTAGGGAACCACCACAAGGCCGCGATGCCCCGCCGCGTCCACCGCCCGGACTCCAAAGATCACGTTGTCTTTTGAGATGGGCAGCGTCACGGTCACCGGAGCGCCCGGAGATTGCGGCACGACTTCCCGTGCAAACTGCCAGCCTGGTGCGGTCGTCTCGCGCCACAGCACCTGGTAATGAACAGGCCCAGCCCCGGCGGGCGGCTCCCAAGTCAGAGTCGTATCGTTTTCCACTCGTTTGTTCTCGATGGCGACTTTGGCGGGCTCGCCCGGCGAAGAAGCCAGCGTAGCCAGGGCGGCCGCGTTCAGCCGGGCCACTCGCGCAACGTAATTGAAATCTACAAACCGCGGCAAGTCACCCATAACGGGAGCGTCGGAGCCGGAGGGAGGCAGAATTACATTCTGGTGCTGGTGGTTATAGTCCTCGCGCCATTCGGTAAAGCGCACAGCCGCAAAGCCCTCGTGGTTGAAAGAGCTTTGGTCTCCGCCCCTCAGGTAACGGTCGGGGCGGTCCACAAGGAACGCGGAAAACGCCGATCCCGCACCGACTGCTGGAAAGTATGTTCGCCCCGCATCGGCAATGGCGCGGGCAAGCTCACGGCTGGGCGAGTCGTTCTCCTTGCCGAGAGCGCGAATGCGGCGCACTTCCTCCGACGTCGCGGCCGACGGAACGCCCTCTGAAAACACCCGCACCCGGTCCTTCAGTTGCAGGGTATCGCCCGGCGTTGTGTTTCCGCCCACAATGTCATTGTTCATCACGGCTTCAAGCTGCCAGCTTTCGTCGTGGGCCAGCTTGGCCAGATGGGCCGACCCCACAAGGCCTTGCTCCTCGCCCGCCACGGCCACAAACACCACCGTTGCGGGAAGATGCAGCTTGCTCAAAGCCCTCGCACATTCGAGCGACACGGCCACGCCCGAGGCGTCGTCGTTGGCACCGGGCGCCGCCCCGCGGGCATCCAGGATGTTGGTGTTACGCGAGTCATAGTGCCCGGTCACCAGAACCATGCGCCTGGCCTGCAGGGGATTGGTTCCGCGCAAAATGGCATAAATGTTGGTGATCTGCGTGGGCCGCGGGATGCGGTTGGCCCATTGTCCGCCGCTGCTCGCCGGATCGGCAATAAAGATATCGCGCTTCACCTCCAGGCAGCCTCCGCACTGCCTTGAAATCTCGTTGAATTGGCCCGCGATCCAGTCCGCGGCCGCGTTGATCCCTTCGCCGGGCGGCAGGCCAGTCTCCGTGCTTGAAAGAGTGCTGCGGGTCCCAAAACCAACCAGCGTTTTGATCGTCTGTTCTATGTGTGCGGGCTGGATGGCTTTCAGCGCGCGCGCAATTGCCGGGTCCGCTGGAGCTGGATGCACAGGGATGGCATGAAAGCGATAATCCGGCTGTGCGCCGCAGAGCGCGGTTGCAATTGCCAGAGTGCACAGCAGGATTGCATGAGATTTTTTCACTGCGTTTTCTCCGCTCAGGGGAGTTTCGCTTGAAGGGCGAAATGCCGTCGCTTGACCTTTGGCCGGGTACTCCCTAAAACTAGCGGAGTCGTACTGCGAGGTACCGTCATCCTACATCACGAATTGCCTTGGGAGAGGGGGCTGTTATGCCGAGCTGCGCTGAATGCGAGAATGAATTAGACATTGAAGTGGACGAAGTGGAAGAAGGCGATGTGGTCGTCTGCGACGAATGTGGAACGGAATACGAGGTAGTCGGTGTCGAACCGCTGGAGTTATCGCGCTTGGACGAAGGCTACGATGAAGAAGAACTTGCCGAAGAGGAGGAGGAAGAGTGAGGTTAAACCGCGCACGGTTGTTTGCCTGGACGATTTTTGTTGCTTTGGTGGTTGGAGTTTTACCCGGGGTGCCGCATGGCGGCCTGTTTGACGCGCCCCTGGCCCAGGCGCAGAACCTTGGGCAGCGCACGGTATCGGGGGATGTGATCGACGGCAATTCCAACCCGGTGGCAGGAGCCATCGTCTTCCTTAAGAACCTCAAAACAAAGTCAATTCGCAGTTACACGTCGTCCAAGAACGGGCGCTTTTACTTTGCCCAGGTCAACATGGCGGAGGATTATGACCTGTGGGCGGAAAAGGACGGCAAAAAAAGCGCCACGAAGACCGTGAGCTCCTGGGATGCGCGCAAGGAATTCGAGACCGAGCTGAAGATGAAGTAGGCCGTCTGAGCGGAACAGGCGAGATTCCCGCGCTCTTTTCAACCTTCCAGCTTTTTTATCACCAGTTCGTTCAGGAGCGCCGGGTTGGCCTGCCCCTTCGACGCCTTCATTACCTGGCCCACAAAGAATCCCGCCACGGTCTTCTTGCCGGCGCGGTACAGCTCCACCTGCTTGGGATTTGCGGCAATTACCTCGTCGATCATCGCCTCAATCGCCGACGCATCCGTGATCTGCTCGGGTTTTTCGCGCTCATAGACAGCAGGGAAGTCTTCGCCTTTCTCAAAACACACATCGAAGAGTTGCTTGAGCTGTTTCGAACTGATCTTGCCTTCGTCCAGCAGATCGGCCGCCATCACCACGCCGGCCATGGAGACAGGCGACTGTTCCAGTTCCAGTCCCAGCGCATGAAGCCGCCCGCCCAACTCGTTCACCAGCAAATTGGCTACGCGGCGCGGGTTCCTGGCACTGCGGGCCGCGGCCTCAAAGCGATCGGCAAACTCACGAGATGCGGTAAGCGTATGCGCGTCCCGCAGGTTTAAGTCGTACTCGGCGATCATGCGTGCGCGCCGCGCTTCGGGCAATTCGGGAAGCTTCTTCCGCGCCTCCGCCAGAAAATCCGCCGTGACGATCAGCGGTGGCAGGTCCGGTTCAGGAAAATAGCGGTAATCGTGCGCCTGCTCTTTCGACCGCATCGAGTAGGTCCGGCCCTCATTCGAGTTCCAGAGGCGCGTTTCCTGAATCACGTGCCCACCCGACTCGACCACTTCGATCTGTCGCTCGATCTCGTACTCGATGGCCGCCCGAATAAACCGGAAGCTGTTCACGTTTTTCACTTCCACCTTGGTGCCAAAGCGCTCCGCGCCCTTACGACGGACACTGACATTGGCATCACAGCGAAGCGATCCCTCTTCCATGTTGCAGTCGGAAACGGCTGTGTAGAGCAGGATCTCCTTCAGCCGGGTAAGGTACTCGAAGGCCTCGTCCGGCGTGCGGATATCGGGCTCCGAAACAATCTCGATCAGCGGGGTTCCACAGCGGTTCAAATCGACATAGGTGCGGGTAGCCGAGTCGGCAAAGCCGTCGTGCAGGCTTTTGCCCGCGTCTTCCTCCATGTGCAGACGGGTGATGCCGATGCATTTACACCCCACGGACGAAGACCTGTCCGTGGGGACCCCGTTACACCCCACGGACGAAGACCTGTCCGTGGGGACCCCGTTGGTTGCGCCGGCAGAGGTCGGCACTTCGATCCAGCCGTGCTCCGCAATGGGCTTGTCGAATTGCGAAATCTGGTAGCCCTTGGGCAGGTCGGGATAGAAATAATTTTTGCGCGCGAAGATGGAGCGTTCGCGCACTTCGCAGTGCAGCGCCAGCGCCGCCAGGGTGGCAAACTCCACGGCCTTGGCGTTCAGAACCGGCAAAGCGCCGGGAAGCCCCAGGCACACCGGGCAGATGTTGGTGTTGGGCGCCGAGCCGAATTGATTGGCGCAACCGCAAAAGGCCTTGGTAGCGGTCAGCAATTGCACATGGACTTCGAGTCCGATGACGGGTTCGTATTTAGCCATGACTTCAGGCGAAAGCGCGGAGTCGAGCATCATTAACTACGATTTTAAGTCAAGATCAGAGACGCCGCGTTTTGGCGAGCCCTATGCAAGGTGGCCTTTCCCTGCGGGTTGGGTCAGCTCGAGGGTCTCAGATTCGGAGCGCTGCAACTCGTAGTTTTGATTCAGTGCGAGGCTCGGAGCCTGTCCGTTTTATCAGCCCGCGATCCGAGCTCTTTAAGCATTGCGTAGTATGCGGGCTTTTTCTCGTAATTCTGGTCGAAGGGCAGCGCCCAACCTTTGCCCGGATGGAACTCGGGAATCCACGAGTGCTTGTCGGTAAAGCCCCAGGTTTGAAACGCTGTACACGCGGGTTGTCGCAGGCACACGCCCAGCAGGTCCTTATAGGTATTGGCCTCCGCAGCCAGGCTGGCGGCACTGCCATTGGGCAGTTCGACATCCACTTCAGTGAACTGCACTTCCAGGCCGAGCGCCGCGAGTCGCCGGAGATTTCTGGTCAGCGAATGCAGATTGTCGGGTTGGTCGAAGGCGGTATTGATGTGTAGTTGGAGCCCGATGCCGGATAGCGGGACACCACGCTTCACGAAGTCCTCGGCCATGGCATAAACCGCATCAGATTTCCGATTGATAACCTCCGCGCCATATTCGTTTACGAACAGCTTGGCAGACGGGTCGGCTGCATGGGCCCAGCGGAGCGCCTGTTCGATGGTCCTTGTGCCCTGCCCGGCAAAACCGATGCCCGGCGAGTTGTACCAGATGGTGCTGCGCAAGGTGCCGTCGTCGTTGAAAGGTTCGTTTACCACGTCCCATGCGTACACCTTGCCTTTGTAGTGTCCCACCACAGTGGCAATGTGGTCAGCGAGCACCTGATTGAGAGTCGCGGGCGTCCATGGAACCGGCGGACTGATGAACCAGTTTGGCACTTGCTCATGCCATACCAGGTTGTGCCCTCGCACTTTCATGGAGTGGGCCTCGGCAAAGGCCACCAGCTTATCCGGACCGGCGAAGTTGTAGGTTCCGGGCTCCGGGTGGATGGGGCCGAACTTCATCTCGTTTTCCGGCTCAAGTTGAGAGTACGCGGTTGAAAGTGTCGCGGCGTAGAGCGGCTCAGAAAGAGAATTCGAATCGGCGGCGGCGCCCATCAGAAGATGGTGCTTTTCCGCAGCTCCGCGCAGGGTTTGCGATGCGGCCGGCGTCTGTGCCGCGGCGGTCTCGGCTGCGCCTCCAAAAGTGGCGATGCCCGCCAGCGAAAGCAGGCCGCTGACCGCCAGCGTGAGCAATCCGCGGCCGGCGCGAATCTGGATTCTGCGTGCCGATCTACCTGCGACATCCATACCGTACCCTCGCGATGTTCGTTATCGGGCCAGCCAAATGGACGCGAATATCCGATGATATTATTCCGCCGGATCCGCTGCCGTGAATGGCGAGCAGCACGGCTTGTCCGTGGCATGGAAGTTCATCAGCTCCGCCCGGATGCCGTCGGGATCGTAGAGGTTGAACTGGTATTTGCCGTCCTTGCCGATCTTGGGCCCGTCGTCGTGAACGCCGCCGAGACGGTTGCCGGCTTTCAGTTCTTTATAGGCCTCTGGGACGGACACCTCGCCAATGGAAAAATGATCGAGCACGCCAAGCTGATGCTGCGAAATGGTGGCGGGAATTCCCGAGCCCGACGGCCCGCTGGTCAGCATGTATTCCAGCCATTCGTGCCCATTGGGCACCTGCTGGCTCACCCAGTCGATCTTGCCCGGCACCATACCGCCAAACCAATAGGGTTTGAAGTCCAGCAGATCGCGGTAGAAAGTGTCCTCTTTTGCGCGGCTATGCACCAGGAAGCCGACATGAATAATCTGATGGCCGATGGCGTTGGGTTCCTCGGGGGCCTTGGCGTTTGCGGGCGGCTGCACAAACTCCACTTTGTTGCCTTCGGGGTCCAGCACGGCAAACCACCGGCTGCCATCGGAACCCTTTTCCACCGCCGCCGGCGTCTTCCATCCCCTGGCAGCAAGATACTTGCGCATTTCCTCGGCGCTGCTCACCTTCCACGCCGTGTGATCAAGCCGGTTAATGCCGGCGCCCGCCGGCAAGGGCAGCACTTCAATATACTGCGTTGCGTTGACCGCATAGCGCACACCCTGCGGATTTTCAGGATCGGGCAGCTTCGCGAAGCCAAGAATCTCGCGGTAGTAATGGTCCGTCGCCGACGGATTCGACGTGTAAACCGCCAAATGAGAAATGCCGGTAATCTTGGGCATGGACGGGGTGGTTTGCGCAGCGGCAGCAACGGTGAATATGGAAAGAAAAGCAGCGGAGAGAAACCTGGAATACATGATGCACCTCGAAAACTCTGGCCGCACCAAGATAAATCGATTTCTCAAGGTGTGCAAACTAGGCGTTTCGCGGCGCGGCACAAGATGGAGCAAAGAGAAGATCGGGCTGCGCCGCGGGTGTCAGTCCATCTGCCGGGAAGAACTGATCTATGTACCGGGCCGGAGCATGGCGAGAACGGGACAATGCTGGTCCTCGGCAATTTGAAAGAAAATCAGGAAGATTCCGGCTTAGGGCACAGAGCTTTGACTTTTGCCTGCATTTCTCATCGAGCCCGACGTGGTCATTTGGCGGGTGTGCTTTTGGCCGTTTCACAAGAGCGGGTAATTGTGTGCAAGTTGGCTGTGGAAAACTGCAAATTTTGAGGGGGGGTAAGAGGCGTCGGGCCGGGGTTCGGACCGCGAACATCTCTGCCTGCCCTATTGAGATGCAGGACTGTCTTTATTTTGCGCCCCTCTGGTTTAATTATCTGCCAACCGATAGCAAATCGTTCCAGGGCACTGCTTCCGGTGTGGACGGCCGTCGATTCCGGTGAGAAATGCGGGATAGAACCGTCCGGCCAATGCCCTGGAATGCACCGCCAGGCTGGCTTCGTGCTCGTACAATTTCCTCATGTGCCGATCTAATCTTCCTGCCCGCGTTGCCTTCGCTTTCTCTACTGTCTGTTTCAGCATGTGTTTGTACGCCCAGAGCGCGCTTCCCACCGCGTCCTCCGCGGAGCGCGCCGAAGCCCGTGAAATCTTCAAGCAGCTCATCGAAATCAACACCACCGACACGCCCCAAGGCAACGTAACCACGGCGACGACGGCCATGAAGAAGCGCTTTCTTGACGCGGGCTTCGCACCCGCCGACGTGCATCTGCTAGGGCCCGATCCGCGCAAGATGAATCTTGTTGTCCGCTACCGCGCCGCGGGTACGCCGGATGAGAAGCCGGTGCTTTTTCTCTGCCACATCGACGTGGTGCAGGCACTGCGATCCGACTGGCACACCGACCCCTTTGAGTTCGTCGAGAAGGATGGCTACTGGTACGGCCGCGGCACGCAGGACATGAAGGACTCCGACGCCGCGCTTGTGGCCACGTTCCTGCGCCTGCACCGCGAAGGCTACAAGCCGCATCGCGACCTGATCCTGGCGCTTACGGCCGATGAGGAAGGCGGCAAATTCAACGGCGCGGACTGGCTGGTGCAGCATCATCGCGACCTGGTCGATGCGGCATTCGTCATCAATCCCGACTCCGGCGGAGTGGAACTGGACCACGGCCGCGCCATGGTGGCCGATGTCGAGGCGACGGAAAAGGTCTATTCCGACTTTCAGGTTACGGCGGTCGATCGCGGCGGCCACAGTTCGCTTCCCCGGCCCGACAATGCCATCTATGAACTCACCACCGCGCTGAACAAGCTTGCCGCCTACTCGTTTCCATTCGAGATGAACGAGATCACGCGCACCTACTTCAAGAACCTTTCTGAGCGGGAGACGGGCCAGAGAGCCGACGACATGCGCGCCATCCTGGCCGATCCGCCGGACATGGCCGCAGCCGGGCGCCTCAGCGCCGAGCCCAGCTTCAACTCCAACTTTCGCACCACCTGCGTGGCCACGCGACTTTTCGCCGGAGACGCCAACAACGCGCTGCCCCAGTTTGCCCAGGCCAATGTGAACTGCCGCATCTTCCCCGGTCACTCGCCTGAGCAGATTCGTCAGCAGTTGATCGCTCTCTTCGCCGACCCCAAGCTCACGGTGAAGTATGTCTCCGACGCCGGAGTTGTTTCCGAGACTGCTCCCGACCGCAAAGCGATGACGCCCCCGCCGCTCATCAGTTCGGTCTTCGATCCGCTCACGCGTATCACCCAGCAGATCTGGCCGGGCACGCCGGTTACGCCGGTGATGGAAAACGGCGCCAGCGATTCCATTTATTTCGCGCAGGCCGGCATCCCCTGCTACGGCTACTCGGCCATCGCCCTGGAGCGCGACGACGACCGGGCCCACGGGCAGGACGAGCGGTTGCCGATTGACTCGTATTGGAAGTCGCTGGACTTTTTCTATTCGTTTGCCAAGGCGCTGGGCGGGGAGTGAACAAAGCGGGAATTCCACAAGAGGTAAAATAAGCGCGCCGGAGTTTCGAAGGCTTATGATGCGGCCATTCTTCACTTCCGTGGTGTTGTTTCAGATAGGCTTAGCGGAGGCGATCGCACAATCTACGCCGGCCACAAATGGCCTCGATCTTCTCAAACACGCGGCTCAACACTATGCCGACACCAAGTCGTACTACATTGAGTCGGTAGAGGAGCGCACCACGAGCGGCGCGTACAGTCGCTTTCGGACCAGGACCGTTCTCATTGCCGCGGAAGAACCCGGAAATCGTTTTCACTTTGAAGCGCATTCGGATAACGGCAATGCCATGAAAGTTGCGGACGGGAAGACAGTCTGGAAGTATCGGGCTGACGAGCACCGTTACACGGCAAAGCCTGCCGGGGATACGAATGAGCGCAAGCCGGAACCGATTGCCATGCCGGAAATTGGGGTGTTAGATGCCGGAAATCTCCGGAAGCAACTGGCTGCCTTTGCCAGGCCTTTCAAATCAGCGCAACGCCTTCCTGACGCGATGCTCACGGTGAATGGCACGGCGACTATGTGCCACGTTGTTCGAGTCAGGGATATCGACCAGAAACGCATACAGGCTGACTATGTGTTTGAAAGAACCTTCTGGATCGATAGCAAGCACAACATTGTCTTGAAGGTCATCGAACACGCTCACAACGTCATGATCAGCGGGTCGGCACGCCTTCCCATCACGGTAGACAGCACGACGAAATACGCAAACACGATGCTTGACGAACCCGTCCGCGAAAGCCTCTTCACTTTTTCGCCGCCCACCGGCGCCCGGCTCATTCAAGACTTTCCTGATCCTGCCGACGAGGGTTTCGGAAACAGCATGGCCGGCGACCCAATTCCACCCTTGAAGTTGAAATCTCCGGATGGAAAGATCGTCCCGATCGAATCCTTCCGCGGCAAGCCTGTGTTACTCGATTTCTGGGCGACATGGTGTGCTCCGTGCGTAGCCTCCTTGCCTTACCTTGCCCAAATCTATCAAGAGGGGAAAGACAAGGGCCTCGTTCTCCTATCGATTGATCAGGATGAAGACGGCTCAACCGCGGCCAATTTTCTGCACAAGCGAAACTACACCTGGCCCGACTTCCACGACGGCGACGGTGCGATTGAGAAGCTCATGGGACCGTCAGGCATTCCACGGATCGTACTCGCGGACGCGCAGGGGCAGATCGTCTACGACGGGGGAGCGAGCGAAGACGCATTGCGGAACCACATCGCAAAGCTCGGCCCGGAATTCAAGGAACTTGCTCCCAAACCGAAGCCGGCACCCTGCGTCGCCGCGAAGTGATCGCGCTTGCCGAAGTCAATGGCGTGCGTGCTCCGAACGGCAATCAAGCCAGGGGGGCGGGCAGGAAATCATGAGGCTTCGGTTTTTTGGGAAAAATCCGGCTGATATGATAAAGTAGCTGAAGGTAACACCTTGGAGCACTTGCAATGCCATCCACCTCGACCACCAGCTTGAAGCTCGATCCGGAATTGAAGGGCCGCGTGCAGCGTCTTGCCGAAGCGCGCCGCCGGTCGGCGCACTGGCTCATGCGCGAGGCCGTGGAACAATACGTGACCCGCGAGGAGAAGCGCGAACACCTGCGGCAGGATGCGCTCGCGGCCTGGAGTCACTTTCAGACGACAGGCCTGCATGCGACCGCCGAAGAAGCAGATGCCTGGCTGGCCAAACTCGAAGCGGGTGAGGACGCCGAGGCCCCTGAATGCCACGTCTGAAATGGTCCCAAACGGCTCTGCGCGATGTAATCCGTCTGCATCATTTTCTAGCCCCCAAGAGCAGGGAAGCGGCCCAACGGGCCATTCAGGCAATTCGCCAAGGCGCGAAAGCCCTGGGCAAGCATCCTGAAATCGGTCGGCCCATCGATGAGCTGCCGCCGGAGTTCCGCGAGTGGATCATCGAGTTCGGTCACGGGGCTTATGTGGCCCTGTATCACTACGACGGGAAAGAAGTCGTCATCCTCGCAGTGCGTCACGGGCGTGAGGTGGGATACGGACCGGAATCGGAAGGGATTTAGGTCGCGGCTCGTACACGCCGGCGCTGCTAAACTGAAGAAGCATGATCCTCCCGTTCGTCCGCGAAATCTTCGCGGAGCTGGAGCACTCCTCCGCATTCGAGCGCGTACGCAGGCATCTCAGCCTTGGTACGGGGCGTCGGCGTGTGTCTGGACTTACCGCTACAGCCCGTTCGCTCTACCTGCCGCTGCTGGCGCGGGCCGCCAAGCATCCCGTTATCGTCATTGTGGCCGACAACAAGGCCGCCGAGGCTCTCGAACCCACTCTGCGCGCCGGCTGCGAGCTGACCGGAGCGATTGACCCGGACCGCGTCGTCCGGTTTCCCGCCCACGATGTGCTTCCGTTTGAAAACCTTTCCCCGCACCCCGACGTGCAGGAGCAGCGCGCCGCCGCGTTATGGAAGATGGTCACCGGCGCAGTCTCCATCCTGATTGCCCCCGCCGAGGCAGCCGCGCTGAAACTCTTTGACCGCGACTACTATGCCAGCCTCGCCGTCACTCTGCGTCGAGGCGAGGAGATCGATGTCGAGGTGCTTACCTCCCACCTGGCCAGCGTGGGTTACGCGCAGATGGACCTGGTCGAGATGCCGGGCCAGTTCACACGGCGCGGCGGCATTCTCGATGTCTATTCACCGCAGTCCGATCGCCCCGTGCGCATCGAGTTTTTCGGCGACGAAATCGAAACCATCCGCAAATTCGATCCTGAAACGCAGCGCTCGCAGGCTGGGCTGGACGAAGCCGAGCTATCACCCCTCACCGAAACTCCCGTCACCGAGCACCTGCTGGCTGCCGTGCACGCCCGGCTCAGCCGCCAGCGTGTCGAAGGCGAAGACGAAGAATTGGCTGTCGAGGCAGCCGCTGCCGGCGGGGTCAGTGTTTTTCCCGGATGGGAGTTCTTCAGCTGCGTGGCCGGCGCGCAGAGTCACCTGCTCAAACTCCTGCCACGGTGCGTTCTTTTTGTTGACGAGCCTGCCATGGTGCGCAACCAGATCGACCGCTGGTGGAACAAGGTCGAACAGCGCCACGAGCGCTCCGGCATCGGCTCGCTCATCCAGCCTGAAGATATTTATCTGCGGCCCGAAGTGCTGCAAGGCCTGCTCGAATCGCATCCGGGGCTGGACCTGGACCAGTTGGGCGCGGTTGACGTAATCGATGAAGATAACACGCTGGGCGAAATCGAATTCAATTCGCGCCCCACCTTGCGCTTTCACGGCTCCATCCCCGCGCTTACTGAACAACTGCGCAATCTCATGGCCGCCGATCAGCGCATTATTCTCGCCGCGCCTACGCAGGGCGACGTGGAGCGCATGGCCACGGTGCTCCGCGAGTACCAGGTTCCGTATCGCCTCGGCAGCCGCCCATCGCATCCTGCCGGCGAAACCATGTTTGACGAAGCCAGCTACCTGGCCGGCGAACTGAGTGTGCCTGTCATCGTGCGCACGCAGTTGGCGGCGGGCGTCAGCTTTCCTGGGTCAAATCTGATTGTTTTTGGGGCCAACGATCTCTCCGACGAAGCCGACATCATGGCGCGCCCCGAACCCAAGAAGTCGAAGACGGCCGCGTTTGTTTCGGATTTTCGCGATCTCGCAGTTGGCGATTACGTGGTCCACGTCGAGCACGGCATCGCGCAGTATCAGGGGCTGAAAGAAATTGAGCAGGACGGCCTTGCCATCGAATTCATGATTCTGGAATTCGCCGAGCAGGCCCGCCTTTACGTTCCGCTCACGCGTCTCGACCTGATTCAGAAGTACCGCTCCACCGACGCCGGTCCCGCGCCGGTGCTGAACAAACTCGGCTCGCAGCAGTGGACCAAGACCAAGGCCCGCGTGCGCAAGGCCATGCAGGATATGGCGGGAGAGCTGCTTAAGCTTTACGCCGAGCGCCACACCGCGCAAGGAAATGCATTCTCGCCCGACAACGAGTTCCAGCGCGAGTTTGAGGGGTCCTTCGACTTTCGCGAAACCGACGATCAGATCACGGCCATCGCCGCCATCAAACAGGACATGGAGGCTACCACGCCCATGGACCGCCTGCTTTGCGGCGACGTGGGCTATGGCAAAACCGAAGTGGCCATGCGCGCTGCTTTCAAGGCCGTGCAGGACGGCAAGCAGGTGGCCGTGCTGACGCCCACCACCGTGCTCAGCTTCCAGCACTTTGAAACCTTCAAGCGTCGTTTCGCGCAGTTCCCCATCAACGTTGAAATGATCTCGCGCTTCCGTACCGCGAAAGAACAGAAGCTCATCGTGGAGCGGGTGGAAACAGGCAAGGTCGACATTCTCATTGGAACCCATCGCCTGCTTTCCAAAGACATCAAGTTCCAGGACCTGGGCCTGCTGGTCGTCGACGAAGAACAGCGCTTCGGTGTCCGCCACAAGGAGCGCCTCAAGCAGATGCGCAAGGAAATCGATGTGCTGGCCATGAGCGCCACGCCCATTCCGCGCACGCTGCACATGTCGCTCGTGGGACTGCGCGACATGAGCGTGATTGAAACGCCGCCGAAGGATCGAATGGCGATTCAAACCGTCGTCGCCAAGTTCGACGAGAAGATTGTGCGCTCGGCGGTTGAAGTGGAATTGGAGCGCGGTGGGCAGGTCTACTTCGTGCACAACCGCGTGGAATCCATCTACGAAATCGCCGCGCGCATACAGGAACTGGTGCCCGCAGCGCGCGTTGCCGTAGGCCATGGACAAATGGGCGAGAACGATCTGGAGAAGGTGATGCTGGCGTTCATGCGTCACGAATTTGACGTGCTGGTGGCTACCACCATCATTGAGAATGGCCTCGACATTCCGCTCGCCAACACCATCCTCATCAACCGCTCCGATCGTCATGGGCTCAGCGAGCTTTACCAGTTGCGCGGCCGTGTGGGCCGTTCCAATCGTCGCGCTTATGCGTATTTACTCATTCCGCCCGAGCAGGAACTCACTCCGATTGCGCGTCGCCGTCTCGCTGCACTCAAAGAGTTCAGCGACCTGGGCGCGGGTTTTAAAATCGCCGCGCTCGATCTGGAACTGCGCGGCGCCGGGAACATGCTGGGCGGTGAGCAGAGCGGACACATCGAGGCGGTTGGCTTCGAACTCTACACCTCGATGCTTGAGGCTGCCGTGAAGGAACTGAAGGGCGAAGGCGCCGAAGAACGCCCATCCACGCAGCTTAATCTCGGCATCACGCTCCGCATCGACGAAAGCTATGTGCCCGAAGAAAATCAGCGCCTGCGCCTGTATAAAAAGATTGCCGGCGCGTCGGACGAAAAGGCGCTTGCCGATTTGCGCTCGGAAATGGAAGACCGCTACGGCGCGCTCCCCGATCCGACCGTCTACCTGCTTGAAGCGGCCGCTTTGCGCCTGGAGTGCGAGCGCATGGGCATCGCTCAAATCGATCGCAGGCGCGGCGAGTTGCAGATTCGATTTACTGAGCGTGCCCAGGTCGATCCTCAGCACCTGATGCGCCTCGTCGCGCGTAACGCCAAACGAGGCGCGCAGTTCACGCCGCAGGGGGTGCTCAAGTATCCTTTGGCTGCTACGCGGACCGACGATGTGCTGCTTGAGATTCGCGAACTGCTTGCCAACTTGGCCCTGGCGCCAGTCAACGCGTGACAACCTGTTTTCTGAGACGAGAAGAAAAGTGAAGCGATTTGCCGCATTGTTCGCGATTGGAGCCTGCATGTTTTCCGTACTAACCCACGCCGAAAACGAAAGCTGGAAGCAACAGTTCCAGAAGGCCTCGGACGAATATTTTGACCAGGTGTATTTTCCTTATCAGCCTTCGGCGGGAACGGCGGTCGGCTATCACCAGTACGACTCGCAGTTAGAGAATTTCTCTCACAAAAAGATCGACGCCGAAATTACTGCGTTGCAGAGTTTTGAAAATCGGATCGAGGCGATACATCCGGATGGATCCAAGGCTGATTTTGTTCCTCGAAGCGATCGCGAGATCGTTCTCGGCAACATCCGCTCGCAGTTGTTGACCCTCGAAACCATCCGTCCGTGGGAAAAGAATGCGGATAACTATTCGAGCACTTGCGCGAATGGCGCATTCACGCTGATGGAACGCAAATTTGCTCCGCCCGACGATCGCCTGCGTTCGCTGATCGCGCGCGAAAAGCAAATGCCCGGGCTGCTTGCGGAAGCACGCGCAAATCTCTGGAATCCGCCGCGTGTCTACACCGAAATCGCCATCGAGCAGTTGCCCGGCATCATCAGCTTTTTTGAGCACGATGTGCCGCAGGCCTTTGCCGACGCCAATGACCCAGCGTTGAAAGCTGAGTTTACGCAGACCAACGCCGCCGTGGTAGCCGCGCTTTCGAGCTATCTTGACTGGCTCAAGACTGACTTGCTGTCCCGGTCCAACGGCGACTTCCGCATTGGCGCCGAAACCTTCTCAAAGAAGCTCGAATACGACGAGATGGTCGACATTCCACTCGACAAATTGCTCGAGATCGGGTGGGGTGACATGCGCAAGAATCAAGCCCATTTCAACCAGGTCGCTAAAGAACTGGAGCCGAACAAGGACGCGCATGCCGTGCTGGAAGAGCTGGGTGAAGATCATCCTGCTCCCGGCCAATTGCTCGACACTTTTCGCGCCAAGTTCAATGGCCTCGTCGCTTTTATCCGCTCGCACCACATCGTCACCATTCCGTCCGACGTGCGGCCCATCGTGGAGGAGACGCCGCCCTTCATGCGTGCCACCACCATGGCGTCGATGGACACGCCCGGACCGTTTGAAACGCACTCCACCGAGGCCTATTTCAATGTTACCTTGCCTGATACCTCAATGACACCAGCCGAAGTCGAGGGCTTCATGCACTCCTTCAATGTGGGCACCGTAATTTCAACTGCGGTGCACGAGGCCTACCCCGGCCATTATGTCCAGTTCTTGTGGCTGCCCCAGGCACCCAGCCGCGTGCGCAAGCTTCTAGGCGCCAACACCGACGTGGAAGGGTGGGCGCACTATACAGAACAGATGATGCTCGACGAGGGCTATGGCCAGCCGGGTCAAGGCGCCAAAGACGAGCGCGAATCGAAATTTCTGCGCCTCGGCCAGTTGCAGGATGCGCTCCTGCGCAACGCCCGCTTCATTGTCGGCATCGAAATGCACACGGGCAAGATGACGTTCGATCAGGCCGTCGAGTTCTTTCAGAAGGAGGGCTACCAATCGAAAGAGTCCGCCGTGGTTGAGGCCAAGCGCGGCACATCTGATCCCACCTATCTTTACTACACGCTGGGCAAGCTCGAAATCATGAAACTGCGAGAAGACCTGAAGAAGAAGCAGGGCGCGGCCTTCTCGCTCGAGGAGTTCCACGATAACTTTCTCCGCCAGGGCTTCCCGCCGATCAAGATTGTGCGCGAAGCTCTGCTGGGAGACGATTCACCGACACTTTAAAGGGAACTGCGCCGAGCAGGAGTCTATGAACGTCATATGATCAGCACCGACCCCAGGGTCGTAACGCAAGCGGCCTTGAGAATGAACGGGAGATTAAATGAGCAATCATGTACGGAAGGCGGTTTTTCCTGCGGGCGGCCTGGGCACACGCTTTTTGCCGGCCACGAAAGTCATTCCCAAAGAAATGCTGGCACTGGTGGACAAACCCATCATTCAATATGGTGTCGAAGAGGCCATCGCCTCGGGCATCGAGCACATCATTATCATTACCGGTCGCGGCAAAGGCACCATGGAGGACCACTTCGACCATAGTTTTGAATTGGACGCGACCCTCGAACGCCGTGGCAAGAGTGAACTGCTCGCGGTTTCGCGCGGCGTCGCCACACTGGCGCGCATCAGTTATGTGCGCCAAAAAGAACCTCTGGGGCTGGGTCACGCCGTGCTCTGCGCCAAGGAACTGGTGGGCGACGAGCCCTTCGCGGTCATCCTGCCCGACGACGTGATCGATGCCGAAGTTCCGTGCCTTAAGCAGATGATCGATGTCTTCGAGGAGCGCGGCGGGTCTGTGCTGGCCACGCAGACCGTGGAAGGGGCGGCGATTTCAGCCTATGGCGTGCTGGCCGGCTCGCAGGACCCCTCGAACAAGCGCATCTATAACTGCACTGGCATGGTGGAGAAGCCGAAGCTCGAAGACGCACCCTCGAAGCAGGCAATTATCGGCCGCTATGTGCTCACGCCGCGCGTCTTCGCGTTATTGGAGCAGACCGAACCCGGTGCAGGCGGCGAGATACAACTTACCGATGGCATCAAAGCTCTTCTCAAAGAGGAGAAAGTCTTCGGTTACACCTTCGAAGGCAAACGCTTCGACGCCGGCGATAAGTTCGGCATGTTACAAGCTATGGTGGAGTTTGCGCTGAAGCGGGACGACCTGGGTCCAAAGTTCCGCGAATACCTGAAGAGCCTTCCGCTCTGAGAGAAGCGGAGTTAGCCGTTCGCTGCGCAAACGCGCTAGCGGTGTTAGCGGAGCTGGCGGGGTTATCAAGACCGCGGGACCGCCGTCTAACTTCGCCAGCCTGGCTAACTCCGCTAACCCCGCCTCTTCAAGCCTTCCACTTGATATTGCAGCCAATCGAAGGCCGCTGATCTTTGATGGGCTGCTTGCCCTCGAGAACCGCATCAATGGCGGCGCGCAGATCTTCGCCGGTCACGGGAACAACGTTGCCGGGACGGCTGCGATCGAACTGTCCGCGATAGGCGAGCTTAAAACTGCTGTCGAAAAGAAAGAAGTCCGGGGTGCACGCTGCGTTGTAAGCGCGTGCCACGGCCTGCGTCTCGTCGTAGAGATATGGGAAGCGGAATCCCATCGTTTCAGCCTGTCGCTTCAATCCCGCAGGGCTGTCTTCCGGAAAACTCTTCGCATCGTTGCTGCTGATGGCAACAATACTGACCGGCTCGCCGTCGTAGTCCTTGCCCAAGGACGCCAGACCCTTCTCGACGTGCTTTACATAAGGGCAGTGCGTGCAAATAAACATGACGAGCAGCCCCTTCTGCCCGCGAAAGTCGTCGCGCCGCACGGTCTTTCCGGTTAACACATCAGGCAGCGCAAAGTCCGGCGCTTCCGTTCCTAACTCCAATATCATGGTGGATTCAGTAAGTGCCATAATCTGTCCTCCTTTTCTGCTAACCCTTCCACCCGCTTGACGCGTAGCGCCGCCAACGTGCCAAACGTCAGAACAGCCCTGGTTGGCGCCCAGGCATAGCCAGTCCAAAATGCTCATACGCCAGCCGAGTAGCTACGCGGCCGCGCGGGGTGCGGTCGAGGAACCCAATCTGAATCAAAAACGGCTCATACACTTCTTCGAGCGCGTCTTCCTCTTCGGCCAGCGTCGCGGCCAGAGTGCCCAGACCCACCGGCCCCCCGTCGTACTTCTGCATAATCGTCAGCATAAGCCGCCGGTCAATCTCATCGAACCCGTGCGCATCTACTTCCAGCATGGTCAGTGCGGCGTTGGCCGTAGGCCGGTCGATACTTCCCGAGCCGCGCACCTGCGCATAGTCGCGGACACGACGCAGCAGGCGGTTGGCAATGCGCGGGGTTCCTCGCGAACGCAGGGCAATTTCGGCTGCTCCGTCCCGGTCGATGGGAATCTGCATCACCTCAGCGGAGCGCTCCACGATGACGCGCAGCTCATCTTCGGTGTAAAACTCCAGTCGCAGCAGAATGCCGAAGCGCGAGCGCAGAGGCGAACTCAAAAGGCCGGGCCGCGTGGTGGCGCCGATAAACGTGAAGGGGCGAAGCTCCATGACATGGGTGCGCGCCGCCGGCCCCTGTCCGATGATGATGTCGAGCTTGTAATCTTCGAGTGCAGTGTAGAGCTTTTCTTCCAGCACCGGCTGCATGCGGTGAATCTCATCGAGAAAAAGCACCTGCCGTTCGCGCAGGTTAGTCAGGATCGCCGTCAGATCTCCCTGTATCTGCAAGGCAGGACCGGAAGTCTGCTGAAAGCCGACGTCAAGTTCATTTGCAATGATGGTTGCCAGCGTCGTCTTGCCCAACCCCGGAGGACCGAACAGCAGCACATGATCCAGCGCCTCGCCGCGGGATTTGGCGGCCTCCAACGCAATCGCCAACAACTCCTTGGCCTTCGACTGTCCAATGAACTCGCGCAGCCAGCGCGGGCGCAATTTCAGCTCAAAGCCCTGCTCTTCTTCAGCGCGCGAGGCGCTGACCAGTCGTTCCGGTGTATTGTCGTGCGCGATGGCCATACTGAGGAGAAGTGTAGCGGGCCTGGGTTGTGGCTGCAACCGCGCGTGAAGTATCAGATCAGGAGGAGGCTGACAGACACACGACACCCGCAACAAGTTTGTAGTGAAAGCCCTGAAAGGATTCGCTGAGGCTTACAGTCAACAGGGTCATCGTAGACTCTTGTCTGGAGAGATAGGCATGCGGGTAGATGCCCGTGGGCAAGAGATTGAGTAGATCGAGCCATTTGGGATCGGTAACCGCCAGGTCGTAGCGCACCCGGCATTCGCGATCGATCCGAAAGATGGCGCGATTCTTGCGTTTACCTTTCTCTTCACGGATCCACCACCATAGGTCGTCAGGATGAATCAGTTCAAGTGACCGTTCCCTCGGGGCTTCCGCGACAGACTCTGCCGAAACACTATCGCCGTATCCTTGCAGGACAGAAGGCTCCTTGCTTATGAAATTGAAGATATGATTTCTATATCGGACGTCATCAAAACGACGCAGCAGGCGCCAGGGCTTTTCCGTCACGTAAACATCTTCTGGATGGGAGTTGGAGCCGCATTTCTCGTCAAATTCGACCTCGAATACATCCAGTAATGCGACTTCCTTTCCATCTGAAAAGCTGGCTTCTTTCCGAGTGAGGCATCCGGGCTCTGTTCTACCTATCAACCTGACCCACTCTTTTGTGACGAGACTTATCCCGGCGACGCATCGATGGTCACGCTTGTAGGAGTTGGCGAGGCAAATTATCCGGTCAAACCACATGAATTAAGCCCGCTCTCGGTGTAACTCAGAGATGGTGAATTTTTATGTCATCCCAGTGTTTCTGCAAATATTCGAGAATCAAGCGCCTATGGCAGTGCTCCGCCGTGGCTTCGCTGCAAAGAAGCACTGTTCTTTGCATAAAGTTCTCTTTTCGAATAGTGGATTCAATTTTCCTGTTGTGCATGAGTGCAAGAAATGCCTTTTCGTAGGTGTCCCAGGCACCCTTCCTCTTCTTGTAGGCATCGAGTATCTCCTGTGTGGGAGCTAACAGAGGCTCGTGCTCATAGGAGGCTCCGCATATCTCGCGAAGAAAGTAAGGCAGGTCGGCCTGTTTGGCGAATCCGGCCAGTTGTGATGTGTTGTTCAGCCGCACATCGAGCAGGCGCTCGATGCCGTGAGCCTTCAGCGCGCAGAAGAACTGGCTTGCGTTCTTTTGGGTAAAACCGATGCTGTAGATCTCCATTGGTCCTCGTCGAGTTCCGCGAAGAGTGCGGGCTGGACGGCGATCAGCGGCTTGCCGGCTTCGGCTGCGACTGTTTCGTCGGACTCCAAACGCCCGTCGCCGCGAATGTGAAGCATGGTGTGGCCGTGCTCGCAGAGGACGCGGCCGATCAGCAGACGGCGATGGCAGTGGGCAGGGTCTTCTTCCCCGCAAAGCAGAGACACGCGAAAGCGTTTCATGCCGGTCTCAAGGCGTGCAATCGCCGATTTGAATCGGTCATCATCGCAGAGCCGACTGTATAAGACTCGGCCCGAGGGATCGTAGTAGGCGGAATTGGCCGGACGGCCGCCGAGTTCCGCGCCGAGGAAGAGATACCGGATGCCCGCCTCCTCAAGGGAGCGCTGGACGAGTTCTCTGTCGAATTGCGGAACATACTTCGAGTATGGGGAACTGCGCGTATCCACCACGACTTCGATCTCGTGCTGGCGAACGAGCGCAAGCCACGTTTCGATGGTGTGGTTGGAATGGCCGAGAGTGAAGAAACTGCTCAATCGCAACCCTCGCCAACGAGAATAGCACTTCGGCGAATCCCCTGCGCAGAGATCGGACCTGTCGGCAAATGGCCTTTCGGTCGGGTATAAACTGCCCCTTTTCCCCCGTGGGCCTAGACTGCATTGCGTGGCTCAACCCTCCGGAAAGACCTCAGCCTATCCTTTCGCACGGAAGTAACTTTCGGGTTATATGACCCAAAGAAGCTATTGATTCGCCGGATTAATTTGTCGTATGATTGCGCCACCTCACAAGAGGCACATTGTTGAGAAGGTCGGCTCAGCGGGCCGTACGCATTCAATTGCGGACCCGGCCATTGCTGAATTCGGCACCGCGATATGTGCCCACCTTGGAGCCGAATCTGCGATTTATGGAGTTGTTTGAGCGGTAACGGGTCGGTAAATCTAGCCGTTCATTATGTCAGGACTGAATTCCATCGAGTTACGGCTTGGCAGCGTATTATTTGAGCCAGCCGGGCGGAAACGCCGGGAGATACTTATGCGTGATCGTTTATTGTTGGGTGCCTTGCTGCTTGTTGGTGTCGTAGTGCCAATTACCAGTTGTAGTGTGACCCCTGCGCTAACATCCATTGCAGTCACTCCGACCACCGAAACAGCTTCGCCCTCGAATGGTCTTCAAACCGACTTTACCGCCATTGGGACTTTTACACGCCCGAACCACGCAGCGGTTACCGAGGATATCACCGGCTCCGTCACATGGACTTCTGCCAATCCTCAAATGGTATATTTTTCCAGCGCGAACGGCGCGGGAGTCGCAACGGTTACTGGCGCAGTGATTGGGAACACGACGATCTCCGCTTCCGCGCCCGGGTTCCACGGCGATATTCTCGGCACAGCCAACTTTATTGTCCAGGCACCGTCAGGAACCTCGGGTGCCATCTCGCTTTCCATCGTGCGCGCGTCCGGCACCACCCCTTCATCGGACAATTCAGTGCAGTTTACCGCGCTCGGAAGGACCGCGGATGGGACCCTTATCAAATTGGCCGGCCAGCCCATCTGGACTTCGACCAACAATCAAATCGCGACAATCGATCAAGCTTCGGGGCGTCTTACCAAGCTTGGCTTTGGCAGGACGACGATTACCGCGGTTTACAGGAACCCAGACGGCACGACTGCCGTTGGGGTGACGCATTTCAACGTAGGTGCTGAAAACTAACGGGGCTTGAACCCGCCTGAAAAGCCATCATCTCGACAGGCCGCCAATTTTGGCGGCCTGTCCTGCGTCAGCCGGCGCGTCCCATCAAGCCATTTAGACTGGAAATGGCCCTTCTGATCGTGATGACCCACCGGTTCGCTCGCCTTCGCCGCTTTCGCTTCAATCTGCCCCAACGCATCGCCGCGGCGATGTTGCTGCTTTTTCTGGCGCAGGGTCTGTGGCTCACCGGCCACCAAACGCTTTCTGACCGGGATTACCAGTACGCACGCTGCGGGCGCGAAATGTGGGAGCGGCCATCGCAACTGGCCGGCTACTACACCAGTTGCGGCAACATCCGCGACGGCATCCTGGCCTATCGTATGGCCGGACTCCCGCTCACGCTGAATCTGCTGGCTGAACGCGGTCTCGATCACTTTCGCAAACCCGAAGACCGCGTGGTGCAATCGACTGGCGAACTCAGCACCTGGGAGCTGCGCCATCAGATGACTCACGTGCTGCTCCTCTTGCGGCTGGCGTTCCTGTTCGCCGGATGCTTGCTGGGCGCCGGCCTGTGGTGGGTTACCCGCAGGCTTTACGGCAATCTGGGCGGCTATACCGCGCTGGCTCTCTATTGCTTCTCCCCGGCAATCCTCAAGGCGTGCGTCTCGCCCAATCCCGAAGTGCTTGCAGCCCTTGGCGTTTACGGCGCGGTATACACCTGCATTGGGGTTGCCCATGCAATGCAGGGACCAAGGCGCAAATGGCGGCCGCGCATCGTGCTTCTCACGGCGGCGCTTGCCATTGCCGCGTCATCGCATATCGCGGCTCTTCCCGTTGCGGCACTGCTAGGACTGGCCCTAATGCTCTGGGTTGCCGAGGGGCGGCGTGGCCAGGTGCTTCCCGTGGTGCTGATGGCCTCCGCCGGGGCGCTGATCTTCGTCTTCGCCTGCTACGGTTTCTCGCCCGACGCTTTCAGCTACCTCTTCCGCTCCGCTGCCGGATTCCTCTGGTTCTCGTTTGACCCCGCCCGGCGTTTCTTCTCGACCATGGGGAATGCCGGCATCTCAATCGCCGCCGCCTCGGCCGCGCTGCTTTACCTGGGCCTGCGCCGCTCACGCTACTTCGGCAACACCGCTCCTTTGGTTTGTACGATTGTCCTGCTCCCGCTCGTGATGACCGGAGTCCCCGGCAGTCCCTGGCTGTGGGCGTTACCCTTCGTGCTCACTTTCGTGGGCGGCGTCTTCGCCGATGCCTATGAAAGCCCTCGAGGCCGCATCGCGCTGGCTGCCGCCGGGGCCATCATCCTGCTCCAGGCAATCTTCTGCATCCTCAGCCTGCCCGGGCTGCTGTAGGAGGAGACCACGAATTTCATCGGGCAGAAGCCGGGATTGTCCCCGCAGCAGGTACTGGTTCATCCCAAAACCGATCCCGAAATCATCCCCAGAATCCAGGCTGGATTGCGCCTTGCGGCCTCCATCATCCAGCCGGCGCTGCTTGCTCGTCAGTTTCGGCCATAAATTAATGTAAAATAAGGACTTATTTGCGTGTATTAACCTTGCTGAATCCCCCCTGAAAGGCGTAAAATAGAACCTGTAGCCCGCAGAGCCCGGCCCCGCTTTTTCCGGACCGATTTTCGCCGCTTTCTTGCGGGTCAAGAAAAACTATGGCAGACGATCAGAACCCCCAGCTCCCTCTCGATGGCGGCACTCCGCCCAACGGCGGCACCAACCTCATTCCTATCAATATTGAAGAGGAGATGCGCCGGTCCTATCTCGACTATTCCATGTCGGTGATCATCGGCCGCGCGCTACCCGACGCCCGCGATGGTCTCAAGCCCGTCCACCGGCGCGTGCTCTACACACTGAGCGAGATGGGCCTGGAGTACAACAAAAAATACACCAAGTGTGCCAAAGTAGTTGGCCAGGCCATGGGCGTCTACCATCCTCATGGTGACTCAGCCATTTACGACACCCTGGTGCGCATGGCGCAGCCGTTTTCCCTGCGCTATCCGCTCGTCGATGGGCAAGGCAACTTCGGCTCGGTCGACGGCGACCCGCCTGCGGCGATGCGCTATACCGAGTGCCGCATGATGCGCATCGCAGGCGAACTGCTCGCCGACATCGAAATGGAGACCGTCGACTTCACGCCCAACTACGACGAGTCCACGTTCGAGCCCACCGTGCTTCCCACGCGCATTCCGAATTTGATCGTCAACGGCTCCAGCGGCATCGCCGTCGGCATGGCCACTAACATTCCGCCGCACAACCTCACCGAGGTGGTCAACGCCGCCATCGAGCTGGTGAACAACCCCAGTGCCGGCCTGGCTGAAGTCCTCAAGCACGTGCAGGGGCCGGACTTCCCCACGGGCGGTTTCCTCTACGGAAAAAGCGGCATCGCCCAGGCCTACAAGACCGGCCGCGGCCGCTTCATGATGCGGGCCAAGGTGGCCACGGAAAACCTGACCAAGGAAAAGCAGGCGATCATCGTCACCGAGATTCCTTACCAGGTCAACAAATCCAAACTCATCGAGCGTATCGCCGAGCTGGTTACCGAAAAGATCGTCGACGACATCAGCGACGTGCGCGACGAGAGCGACCGTGACGGCATGCGCATCGTCATCGAGCTCAAGCGCGGCGCGCAGCCTGAGATTGTGCTCAACCAGCTCTACAAGCACACCCAGATGCAGGAGAGCTTCTCCATGATCTTCCTGGCCGTGCTCAACGGCCAGCCCCGCGAGCTGGGAATGGATGAAGCCATCCGCTGCTTCATCAATCACCGCATCGATGTTGTGCAGCGCCGTACCGTCTTCCTGCTGCGCAAGGCCCGCGAGCGCGAACACATTTTAGAAGGCCTCAAGATCGCGCTCGACAATCTCGACACGGTCATCCGCATCATCCGCGCCTCGAGCTCGCGCGCCGAAGCTCGCGAGAACCTCTATGCCTGGGGCAAGGGAAATGAGATCGTCATTACCCTCGACCGCGAGCGTCTGCCGCACGAGGAGCGCGGCCTCACGCTGCGCCAGATCGACGCCATTCTCGAATTGCAGCTCTATCGCCTGACCCAGCTCTCCATCGATGAACTGCTCAGCGAGCTCAAGGAGATTCGCGCCAAGATCGCCGAGTACGAGTCGATCCTGGCCAGCGAGAAAAAACTGCGCGCCGTCATCGTCAAGGAACTCGAAGAGGTGCGCGACCGCTATGGCGATGCGCGCCGCACCCAGATCATCGACGAGTCCGCCGAGTTGCAACTCGAAGACCTGATCGCCGACGAGCAGGTCGCGGTGACGGTTAGCCACCAGGGCTACCTCAAACGCACGCCGATCTCCATCTATCGCCAGCAGCGCCGCGGCGGTACCGGACGCATGGGCATGAAGACGCGCGAAGAAGACTTCGTCGCCCAGTTGATCGTCAACTCCACCCACGCCTATCTGCTCTGCTTCACCAACACCGGGCGCGTCTACTGGCTCAAGGTCTACGAGATTCCCGACGTGGGCGCGGCGGGTAAAGGCAAGAGCATGCAAAGCCTGCTCAATCTCCAGCCGGGCGAGAACGTGCGCACCATCCTGGCGATTCGCGACCTTGAAGAGGAAGGCAAATTCATCTTCTTCGCCACGCGCAATGGAATCGTCAAGAAGACGCCGCTCAAGGATTTCAGTAACGTCATGGCGCGCGGCATCATTGCCATTGCCATCGACAAGGACGACGACCTTATCGACGCGCGCATCACCGATGGCAAGCAGACCATCTTCCTCGCGACGCGCGAGGGCATGGCCATTCGCTTCGAAGAAGAATACGATCCGGAACGCAACCGCTCCGGTCTACGCCCCATGGGGCGTAACGCCGCTGGAAATAAAGGCATCTCCCTGAAGAAGGCCGATCAGGTTATCGGCGTGGCGATCACGGATTCCGATGAAACCAGGGATCGCAATCGCGATGAGTGCGCCGCAAAACTTAAACTGACGCCCAGGCTGGCCGCCTTGCGGGACGCCTATTCGAAAGCGAAAGAAGAACTGCAGAAGGCGCGTGAGGCCAGGAGAAACGGTTCTGAGGGCGATGAAAAGCTGAAAGCCGCGGAAAAGGCTGCCGAAAAAGCGGTCGATGACGCATACAAAGCCTTGAAGGACCTCGACGAACGTCTCGGGGTCAGCAAGTATCTCATCCTGACGGTTACCGAGAACGGCTTTGGCAAGCGCACGGATATCGACGAATACCGCCTCACCGCGCGCGCCGCGCAAGGGGTAACCAACCTCAAGGCAACCTCCAAAGTGGGCAAATCCGCGTCCATCCTTCTCGTGGATGAGACCTCAGAGTTGATGGTTATCAGCCAATTTGGAAAGATCATCCGCATCGACACGAAGTCCATCCGCGCCGCAGGGCGCTCCACCCAGGGAGTGAAGCTGTTGAATCTGGAACCCGACGACAAGGTGGCCGCTGCCGTGATCATCCCGCCCGATGAGCTGAACGGCAAAGAAGAAGAACAGGGGACACTGCTGCAGTAGAAACCGCTGCACTTCAGTAATCGGGACTTGGGGCGGCCTCGGTTCCCAGCAATGGGAAATATCGTGATAGCCGTGATCGGGACTTGCCGGGGTGTGCGTGAGGCGCTACACTTAACGCATGGTCGAGAGCTTCCGGCACGCGGGAATTGAGAAGTTCTTCAAGACCGGAAGCAAGGCAGGAATTCAACCGGCTCACGCTGCGAAGATCTCCTTACAGCTTTACGCGCTCGATGCGGCAGGGAGTCCGTCCGACTTGAACGCGCCGGGATGGCGCTTGCATCCACTGAAAGGCGATCTGGAGGGCCATTGGTCCATTCGCATCGACGGCAATTGGCGGCTCACTTACAGGTTCGAGGGAGAAGACGCAATTCTCGTTGACTATCAGGACTATCACGGGAGTTAGTACTATGACGCAACTGTTCAATCCGCCTCATCCAGGCAAAGTATTGCGCGAATATCTCGGCGAGATGGACGTGACCACCGCTGCCAGGCGCTTGCACATCTCGCGCACCACACTCTCGCGCATTCTCAACGGCGCGGCCGGCATTTCAGCAGACATGTCGCTGCGTCTGTCCGATGCGCTCGGAACCCACGCCGGCTTTTGGTACGAACTGCAGGCGGGCTACGATCTGTGGCAAGCCTCGCACAAGAAGCGGCCCAGAATTCAACGCTTCGACGCGGCCGCCTAGGGTTGGGTTCGAGCCTTATGCACCCATGTCACCCTCCGACGACCAGATACTCAACTCCGTGTGCGTTCAATGCGAGTAAGAGTTGCCTCAGATCTTCGGGTAGGGTCATACTTGACTCCCTTGAAGGCGTAAGCAGCGGCGGTAGCCTCCCATACTGCAAGGAAGCGCTCGGCAGGGGGACGGCTCCGCCAATAGCGGTAGGTCTCGGCCTTCTGTTCCGCGTGGCTTGTGAACTTGCGGATTGTCTTCCCGACGCTCACCATTCACCCCTGATCTGCCTATTTTATAGCTCATTGCGCCGGCGCGCCGAGGGAAGATGCCGAAGGGGAGTGCTCGAAGGCTTTGCCCCGCGTGTCAACGACATATATCACACGCCGGGGGACACGCGGCAGTGAGTGATCACTTACTATCTCAACTTCCCGTTTCTGCCAAAAATGCAGTAAGCGCTCACTCGCACGTAAACTCAACTGCCTATTTATCAGACAAAACCGAACACAGCTAGGCACTCGAAACCTTCCTTTCTGCGTCTTACACTAGTGATGCTCTCGGTTCTCCGCGCACTCCCCATGGTGCGGACCCTATTTTTCGCGCTCTTGCTCACCACCCTTCTGGCAGTTCCTGCCAGTGGTGTGACCACCTATGTGCCCAGGGAGCATCGGAGTTCCACCTCCGCACGGGTCCCTCACGGCAGGCTGCGGCACGCGGCTTCCCGCACGGTACGGCACAGTCCGCAGCAAACGGCGCGCCACTCCACAAGGCATATTGTGGAATACACCGCGACCATGCATTACCCCACGACCAGGCGGCACACCGCATCCCGGCGGTACACGGTATCCAGAAAGCAAGCCAGATATCATCGCCGGAATGTCGCATACCACGAGCTGCGGGCCCGGGAAACGTCGGCCGTCCGACCCCGAGCCCCCGAGGTTGCGGAACTTAACACCCGGACCCCCGAAACGCGGGCCTTCGAAACCTCGCGCTCCGACACGTCGACCTCAGAAGCTTCATCAGCGGAAACACCGGCGCCGGAAACCCCTGCCAGGGTTACAACTCGGATCCCAGTAGCCGAGGGCTCCATGGCGCCCATTGCCGCCGAACCGCCTGCCATTCCCTTGCAACCGACCAGAATCGTCGCTATGGCGCCCCTGCGCGGCTCTCTTGAATCCCTGGAGAGGCAGAACGAAAAGACCCAAGCCGATGGACTGGAGCGCATTCTTGACGACAACGATCTCAACGATCGCATCGCCCGCGGAATGCTGGTCCCGGTCCCGACCTCGGCGGCGCTCACGGTCAACGCGGAGCTGCCCCTGAATCGCCGTTACTGCCGCCCCTGGACAGCCGCTTTTCTTACCGACCTGGCACGCGCTCACCAGGCGCAGTTCCATAGCCCGCTCGAGGTCAGCTCGGCAGTCCGCACCGTCGCGTACCAGAAGCGGCTGATGGAAATCAATGGCAACGCCGCGCAGGCCGAAGGGGACATCGCCAGTCCCCATCTGACAGGCGCCACCATCGACATCGCCAAGGACGGCCTCGGCCGGCGCGAAATCTACTGGATGCGCGACCACCTCGCCCAACTCCAGAATGAAGGCAAGATCGATGTCGAAGAAGAGTTCCACCAGGCTTGCTTCCACATCACGGTCTACAAAAGCTATGTAGGCGCCGGACCGCTGCACAAGCCCCACCGGCATCTGGTTGCGCCCCCGACCGATGGTGCTGACACTTCTTCCGCACCCGCCGATATTGCCGCGCACGACCAATAGGTTCGCAGCTTCCCGGCGATTACCCGAAATTGATTACGTCTCCCGAGCATTCAAGGGTACAATCGCGTGCGAACGCGTTTTTCTTTGCGGAGTGGTCTCGCACGCGCAACGAATGGTGAATCGTTCGATAGGAACTGAAACCGCTCGCAGCCGCTGCGACTCCCCCGCGTCAAGGCAAGGCAAGTCTTAACCGGCTTTTTGAGGCGAAATCATGAGCGATCAAGAAGTTCAATCGGCGACGGTGGCATCTCCCGGGCTTTCCCAGTGGCAGCGTGTGACCAACATTTTCTCTGCGCCGTCAAAGACATTCGAAGATATCAAGCGAGGTAACAGAAGCTGGTGGCTGCCGTTCCTGATCATGATCCTGGTTGGCTACATCTTCTTTGCAGCCATCACGCTCAAGATTGGATGGGGGCAGGTCGCCGAGAATGCCATTCATCTCAATCCCAAGGCTGAAGAACGGATGTCCCAAGCCCCTCCTGCGCAGCGGGATATGACCATGAAAATCACGCAGTACAGCATGGAGGGCGGATTCGCCGCATCTCCGCTCATCGTGCTGGCCGTGGTTGCCCTGGGCTCGCTCGGCCTTTGGGGTACCATCAACTTCGGTTTCGGGGGCAAGGCCAAGTATGGAAGCATCTTTGCCGTTTGGATGTTCGCCAGCCTGCCTGCGATCATCAAGTCCCTGCTGGGAACCATCGTCATCTTTGCGGGAGTCGCGCCCGACTCGTTCAACATGAAGAACTTCGCTCCGACCAATCTGGGCGCTTTTCTCAATCCTGTTGACACCAATGCGGCGCTCTACTCGCTCGCGACTTCGCTCGATGTCATTACCATCTGGACTCTTGTTCTGCTGGGAATCGGCACGGCGGCCGTTGCGGGAGTCAAACGCACATCGGGATATATCGCTGTCTTTGGATGGTGGGCCCTGTTCGTCCTTATCGGCGTCGGCTGGGCCGCCGCCATGGGCTAATTAGTAAATCAGCTTCAGACCCATAGCTTCAATGCCAACTTTCTGGAGTAACCAGATCGCTCGCGAAAAAACGGGACTCCCGCGCAATCGTCCTACTAGTCCGCCAGATCGGAGACCCATGAAAAGTCCGAAGAAGGCAAAGCTGATCGAATTCACGCTCCTCGCGCTGCTTTCCAGCCCGTTTGCGCCTACGTTTGCCAGCGCAGAAGCTCTCGATCTGGTTCAGGTTCCTCGGGACCAGAAAGCAGGGGCAATGGGAAGCTGGCCCTTAATCGATGTGAATCTGTTGTTTCTCGATCGACAGAATCACGCCCTTGTCCCCAATGTCACGCCGGCCTTTCGCGTTCAGGAAGATGGCGTAGAGCGAACCGTCCAAACAGTCTCCGGCCTCAATTCGCCCGTGTCAGTCTGCATCGATATCGGCATTAATGGAGGAGCCCGTAGATTCTGGAACGAACTTCGCTCGGCGGTTGTGGTGCTCGTTATGGGCCTTCCAAAGGGAAGCGAGGTCCTTATCGTCTTCTCAGCGAACGATCCATACATTGCCGTTCCCTTCTCGTCGGCCCCCGAGGCTATCAAGCATCTCCCAGATCCGTGGAATCTGGTTCCGAGCAGATCCTCGTTCCTAGACTCGATTCTGACGACGGAAATGTACTTTGTGCGCTGCGCCAAGTACCACCGCCGGGCATTCGTGCTGCTCACTTCCAACCTTCCTGGCGAAAAGCCCGACAGCACGATTCGTGCAATGTTGTTTCCCGGGGCACCCTTCGTCTATGTCCTCAGAACCCGCGGGGCTATTGCGCGGAGATTTGAACCGCAGGAGCAGATATCAAGAAACTTGATTAGTGAACTCGCCAAGCAACTCGGAGGGCGGTCCTTGATACTCTCACCTGGTGAGACAGATATCGAAGACCACTACTGTCCGGCAAACGTCCGAAGTCGCGTCGGCAAGTCTTCCCTTTGCTGAGAGTTGTGCCGGATTTAAGCTTGCCGCGATTTGAATTGCAAGCGGCCCAAATGCCGAGTCTGGCCCCACCGGCAACAATGATGGGTGAATGAAGGCCGGACCATTTTCTCCCAGTTGCTCAGTTTTCTTCCTGACCGTGAGTTTCGTCGTTGCGTGGCGCGCTATGGTGGAGATACCAGGCTGCGTGGCTTCTCCTGTTGGGACCAATATCTGGCGATGGCATTTGCCCAACTGACTTATCGCGACAGCCTGCGCGACATCGAAGCTTGCCTGCGGGCGCTGGGCGGCAAGCTCTACCACCTGGGTTTCCACGGCCGCGTGGCCCGCTCCACGCTGGCCGACGCCAACGAAACCCACGACTGGCGGATTTTCGCCGACTTTGCGCAGGTGCTGATCCGCATCGCCCGACCACTGTATGCGCAAGACCCCATGGGCGTGGAACTGGACCAGAGCCTCTATGCGCTGGACTCGACCACCATCGATCTGTGCCTGGGCCTCTTCCCGTGGGCGAAGTTTCGCCGCCACAAGGCCGCGGTCAAGATGCATACGCTGCTCGATCTGCATGGCAACATCCCCACGTTTATCCGCGTCACCAGCGGCGATGTGCACGATGTGAACATCCTCGACGAGATCGTGCCCGAAGCCGGCGCCTTCTACGTGATGGACCGCGGTTACATCGATTTCCGGCGCTTGTTCGTGCTCACGCTCGGCGCCGCCTTCTTCGTGGTGCGCACCAAATCGAACGTGTTGCTCCAGCGCCGCTGCTCCCATCCGGTGGACAAGAGCACCGGCGTGCGCTCGGATCAGACCGTGATCCTGTCGTCGTTCCACTCGGCCTCGGTTTATCCCGATCCGTTGCGCAAGGTGAGCTATCTCGATGCGGAAACCAACAAGCGGCTGGTTTTCCTGACCAATAACTTCACCCTCCCCGCGCTGACCATCGCCGAAATCTATAAACAACGCTGGCAGGTGGAACTGTTCTTCAAATGGATCAAGCAGCACCTGCGCATCAAAGCCTTCTACGGAACCAGCGATAACGCCGTGAAAACTCAAATCTGGATCGCTGTCTCCGTCTATGTGCTGGTGGCGATTGTCCGCAAGCGGCTGGGCCTCGAAGCCAGCCTCTACCAAATCCTGCAAATCCTCAGTGTTACTCTCTTCGAGAAAACCCCCGTTTTACAGGCACTTCAGAACACAGAACCCCAACTCGATCTACCCTATTCTGACAACCAGCTGAATCTGTTCAGCTTATAGCCGGACAGCACTGATCGAAGACAAAGCTGCGGAGATAGCCTCAGACATTACCAGCCAATACGCTCTTACCTATACGGCCGGGACAAAGGCCGACAGCGATGGGCTGCATCGAGTGTCGGTTCAAGTGCCCGCTGCGTCGCAGACAATCAATGTCCAATCCGCACCCGGGTATTACCTAACCACTCCATAAAAGGCCGAATTTCCTAGAGAGGCGACGGTTTCATTTGTCCGACAGGACAGGCAACGGCATTCATGAGACATTCCAATCTGGCATGCGTGCGTAACGAATGCGCCATTTCCGAGTTTTCAAGAGCGTACCTGTCAGGCTACGGAGCCGGTGACCGGGTCGTAGCCAACCCGTCAATACTTCTCAGCAAACAGCTCAGAGGCAGGGAGAAATCCTCCATACAGGGCGGCAGGTCAGGAGTGTACCCGAACCGCCCCAGGGTGGCAGCATAACGTTGCATGGGTGGCAGCGTTTCGTTGTATCCAGTCTGCCGTTCGCTTTTGATAGCTGATAGCTGATAGCTGATAGCTGATAGCTGAAGGCTGATAGCTGAAGGCTGACCCCAGCCTTATTCCGTCCACCGCCGCATGATCAGCGTCGCATTGATGCCGCCGAATCCAAACGAATTCGAGAGCGCTACGTCGAAGCTGTGCGCGACGGCCTTGTTGGGCACGTAGTCCAGGCGACACTCCGGATCGGCATTGTCCAGGTTGGTGGTCGGCGGCAGCATCTGGTTTTGCAGTGCAAGCACCGTGATGCCGGCCTCCAGGCCTCCCGCGCCGCCCAGCAGATGCCCGGTCATCGATTTTGTACCGCTCACCTTGAGTTGGCCGCTCAGCGCGTGCTCGCCAAACACCAGCTCGATCGCTCTCGACTCGTTACCGTCACCCGCAGGTGTCGAGGTGGCGTGGGCATTCACATAGCCCACCTCTTGCGGTTGTATGCCCGCGTCCTTCAAGGCTGCCCGCATGCTGCGCTGCGCGCCTTGGCCTTCAGGGGCGATGCCCGTCATGTGGTGGGCGTCGGCGCTCATGCCGTAGCCGATCACCTCGGCCAGGATCTTTGCTCCCCGCGCCTTGGCGAATTCCAGTTCTTCAAGGATGACAATGCCCGCTCCTTCGCCGATGACGAATCCATCGCGATCCTTGTCAAAGGGCCGGCTGGCCCGGGTGGGCTCGTCGTTGCGGGTTGAGAGCGCGCGCATCGCAGCGAATCCGCCCACCGACAATGGCGTAACAGAAGCCTCCGCACCGCCGGCTATCATTACGTCCGCGTCCCCATGCATGATCATGCGCACCGAGTCGCCGATCGAGTTGGCAGAGGTTGCGCAGGCCGTAGCCGTGGCCGAGATGGGCCCCTTGGCGCCGTAACGAATGCTGATCTGGCCGGCCGCCATGTTCACAATGACCGCGGGAATAAAGAAGGGTGAGATCTTGCGCGGGCCGCCCGCCAGCAGGTTGGAGTGCTCACGCTCAATGATTTCGAAACCGCCGATGCCCGAGCCAATAAACACGCCCACGCGGTCGCCAAGTTCAGGAGTAATCTTCAGGCCCGACTGGGCAATGGCTTCCTGGGTGGCAGCAAACGCAAAGTGGATGAAGCGCCCCATTTTGCGCGCTTCCTTCTTTTCCACAAAGTTCAGCGGGTCAAAATTCTTCACCTCGGCGGCAAAGGTGACAGGAAATCCAGTTGTGTCGAAGCCCTGAATCGGGGCCATGCCACTGGCCCCGGCCAGCAGCTGCCGCCACACCTCCGGAGCGGTGTTGCCCACACCGCACACCAGCCCGAGGCCGGTGATGACGACTCGACGGTTCACCGGCTACTTGCCTTTCGCGGTCTTTTCGTTCTTCTCGATGTATTCGATCGCGTCCTTGACGGTCTTGATCTTTTCGGCGTCCTCGTCGGGAATCTCCAGGTCGAAAGCCTCTTCGAACTGCATTACCAACTCGACCACGTCCAGCGAATCCGCGCCCAGGTCTTCCTGAAAGCTGGCACCGGGGGTCACTTCAGCCTCGTCCACCTGCAACTGCTCGACGATGATCTGCTTCACTTTTTCTTCAACAGCCATGCGTGCTTCTCCTCGTTTTCTTTGGAACTTAAGGTGCGCTCCGGGGCGAATATCCGTTTATGTTCCGCCTGCCTACAATACCGGCCTGCGGCAGGGAAACACAACCACCGCGCCCAAAAAATGCGCATGGCCCCGAAACTCCAAGTCTACCGGGCAGATGGGGGTGTGTAAAGGCGAGGAGAGACAGGAAATAAGCCGGAGGCTCGCCGTGGCGGGGTTTAGGGAACAGGGAGAGGAATTCCGGCGGAACCTGGGCGGATTTTCACAGCGAAAAGGCGTACATTAGGCGAAGAGGTTAAGGGGACAACTCATGCAGGCTGTCACCGCTGGAATTGCCATCCTCATCGGGATCGCTCTGGGCTACTGGATTCGCGCCAACTCAATCAAGGCCGAAAAGGAGCTTCTGGAACAGCGTAACCGTGACGCTGCGGAGGCACTCGCGTCGCTGCAAAGCCAGCTTGCGCAATCGCAGGCCGCGTCCGCGTCCCGCGCAGGCTTTGAATCTCTTGCCATCGAGCGCGAAAGGTCTGTCGATCGCTTAACGGCCGAACGCGATGCGGTGCGTCTTGATTTGCAAGCCAGCCTTAACGCGGGCCGCACGCAAGCCGCCCGAATCAGCGAGCTTGAAGCGCTCCTGGAGAGTGAGAAGAAGAGTCTGGCCGAAAAACTCGCGCTCCTCGAATCAGCCAAGCAAACCCTAGCCAATCAATTTCAGGCTCTGGCAGGCGAAATCCTGGACCAGAAGTCCAAGAGCTTTGCAGAAGGCAGCCAGAAAGAGATCGGAAATCTCCTGAATCCGCTCAAGACGCAAATCGACGACTTCAGGAAGAAGGTTGAGGAGGCGCAGACCGATTCCAAAACGGGAGTGGCAACTTTGCAGGGCCTGGTTGGCAGCTTGAACAATCTCAACCAGCAACTCTCTGAAGATGCGCGCAACCTGACCACGGCCCTTCGCGGCTCTTCAAAGACCCAGGGTGACTGGGGCGAATTCATACTGCGCGATCTGCTTGAGAAGGCCGGGTTGCGCGAGGGCGAGCAATACAGCTTCCAGCAGGTTTTTGCAGGTATCGAGGGCGAAAACGGCGATAGGACCAGGTCGGCTCGAACCGACGTCATCATCTACTTGCCGGGCGGCCGTAACCTGATTGTCGACTCCAAAGTCTCTCTCAACGCGTACACCGACTGTGTCGGCGCAACAGGAGAGGACGAGCGCAAGGCTGCGCTCAAACTGCATCTGGCCAGCGTTCGCGCGCATATCGTGGGATTGGCAAAGGCCGGATATCATCGCTTGCCGGGCATTGAGGCTCCGGATTTTGTGGTGCTGTTTGTACCCATCGAGCCGGCATTTCTCATGGCCTTGCAGAACGACCCCGAGCTATGGGCGGATGCATACAAGCAGGGCATTCTGCTCGTCGGTCCCACCACGCTGCTCTACGTCATCCGCATCGTGAATGTCCTCTGGCAACAGGAACTGCAAGCACGCAGCGTGCAGGATGTGATGAATCGCGGTACCGCGCTGTATGAGAAATTCGTTGGCTTTGTCGGCGATCTGGAGGCGGTGGGTAAAGGCCTGCGCACCGCGGTCCAGTCCTACACGAGCGCGATGAAGAAGCTGTCCGAAGGCCCGGGCAATCTGGTTCGCCAGGTAGAGATGCTCAAGCAACTGGGCATCCGCACCACAAAGGCGATGCCACGCAATCTCCTCGACCGCGCCGACGTAGAAGAGCCGGGCCTCGCGCTAGCCGCCGAAGCCGACAAGGAAGACGCGCAGACTTAGAATGCGATACGGTGCATTGACCACTCCCTTTTAAAGGGCCGGAGATGGCCGAAGAAGGAACACAGTGCTGATTTGAACTGCTCGATCAGCAAGCACCGGTCACGATCTTGTGAGAGTTAGGCAGTAACCACTGGAGAAATGAGACAACCGCGGGACTCCGCCACGGCGGGCAGGTCTTCGACTGCGCTCTTCGCGATAAAACTGCGAACATTCCGGTCAGGATGACAACGATCTCATTTCTCAAGTGCCTGTAGATGGGCCGTATATCCTTGCGGCCTAGAACAACAATTTTGCGCCGAACTGAATCTGGCGCGAGGTTGTGGAAGTGGCTGTGACCAGGCCCGCCGTGGGCGAGATTCCCGAAGCCGCCGAGGTGTAGACCACTTCGTTGGGCGTAAGGAAGTTGGTATGGTTGAGGATGTTGAAGAATTCCGCCCGAAACTGGAGACCCAGATGTTCGGTGATGCGGGAGTTCTTAGCTGCCGAAAAATCCAGCTCTGACAAGCCTGGTCCTGTTAGCGCATCACGCGAAACGTTGCCGTATGTGCCGGTGGCGGGCGGAAGAAATGCCCGCGGATTGAAGTATTGGGTCGATGTGCGCGGATACAAGGTTCCGCTGAAGCCCGGGTTCCAGTTCGGCCTCACCGGATTGCGTGTATCCCCATTGCCTGTGGGGTTATATCCCAGTTGCGGGGAGAACGGAAAGCCGGATTGCACATTGACAATCGCGCTGGCGGTCCATCCCGCGGCCACTAGATTCACTGGCCCAGAGGCATTCTTGAGAAAGCGCTTATGGGGGCCGAATGGCAGCTCATAGCTTCCGTTCAGCGATGCGGCATTGCGTACATCGGTCGCTGCCGGGCCCCAGTCCAACTTGGGGCGCAGCGGGAACTCGACGTATGCGGGGGTGTTGCCGCTTACGCTGGTATTCCAGGCGGAGCCGTCGTCGAGATTCTTCGAGTAGGTGTAGTTGCCGCGGAACTGGAATCCGCCGGCAAAGGAACGGCGCACATCGACGACAAGGGAGTTGTACAGTCCCACGCCCTGCGACACCCAGGACGTGGAATTGGCCAGGGCGGGATTCGCGTTTTGCACGCCGGTGGGGTAAAAGGCCGAGCCGTCGGCGAGGAACGTTGGGACGGGCTCGTTCATGTCTTCAGAGAGGATCTGGTGGTAGCTGTGCGACCCTACGTAGCCGACAGTAAGCGAAGTGCGCGGCGCAATTTGCTGTTCGATGCGCAGGCTCCAGGTGAGCACTGCGGGCGTGGCGATGTCGGGCTGCACATTGCTGGGCGAAACCTTGGTGCCTGCGGGCGGCGGAGTCCCCGGAGTGATGTTCAGGTTGGAGACGGCGATATTTGACATTGATTCAGCGGTATTGAAGGGCGCGGTTTGGTCGAGACGGTAATCGAGCGTATCGAGGAGGCCATGATAAAGGCCGAAGCCGCCGCGGATCGCAGTCTTGCCGTTGCCCCAAACGTCCCAGGCAAAGCCTACGCGCGGTTCAGGCAGGAATCTGGCGCGGTTGGTGGTGAGGGCGGAACTGCCGATCAGCGGTTGCGTCTGGAGAACTCCGTCGACGAGGGCGTAATTCGATGCGCGGCCCTGCGCTTCGTTCCAGCCATTGGTCGACTCGGAACGGAAGCCGGCGCGCACTTCGAGTCTGGGCGCCACCTTGATGGTGTCTTCGATGAAGCCCGCGCCTTCAAGCGAGCGCCAACCCAGTTCAGTGGGCGAGGGAACCACGGTGAAGGTCTTCACGGTGCCTTGCAGAAACGACTTCAAGGTGCTGAACGAAGCTTGCCCGTATTGATCCTGCGCGAGCAGGTCGTTGGACTGGATGCGCTGGAGCCACAGGCCCGCTTCGATCTGATTCTTCCCGCGGGACCAGTAGACGTGGTCATCAACGGTGAACAGATTGCGCGTGGCTGTGTTGTTGCTGCCCACGTTCAAACCGGCTTGCGTGATGGCCGAGGCACCGTTCGAGGCGGTGCTGCCGCTGATGACGATGGCCCCGATAGGTTCGCCTGCGACCCAGCCCGAGAGGTTGACGGGTGAATATCCCGTGAAGAAGTAGCTGGCGCGTGAATATCCGGCTCGCGCGGTGTTCAAAAGGGAGGGAGAGAATACATGCTGCTCCTGAACGCTTGCAACCTGCTCGCGGAGGCTCTCGTTAATGAGGCTGAGCGGGTTCTGTGAGGGCGTGTTGGCGCTGCTGTCGTCGACAGTGTAGACGCCAAACAGAAGGTCCTTGCTGGAGAGGTTGTCGTCGAAGCGCGCGGTGCCAAAATCCTCGCGGATTTTCTGTTCTGGATGGCTGAAAGCCTCGGCAATGCCACTGCCAAGATTGGGCCCGTTGGCGACCGGCCAGAGGGCGAGCAGAGGTGTGACGGCGGAGTTCACACCGACATATTGCTCTGTTCCCGACGTGTCGGGCAGATAGCCTTGGCGCGCTTCGTCATCCGGCACAAGCGACACTGCGCTCAAGCCCCAGTTCTGCCGGAATCCTTCGTAGTTGCCGAAGAGGAAGGCCTTGTTGCGGCGGATGGGACCGCCAAGGGAGCCGCCGAACTGGCTGCGCTGGAATTCCGGAATCGATCCCTGGTCGAAGTAGTTGCGGGCGTCGAGAACGCTGTTGCGGAGAAACTCAAACGCCGTGCCGTGCAACTGATTTGTTCCGGAGGTGGTGACGATGCTGACCTGCGCGCCGTCCCGCTTGCCGTAACCCGCGCCATAGGTGTCAGTGGCTACGTTGAATTCGCGCACCGCATCCACACCCAGCAACTCGCCGCTGGTTCCTCCGGGCGTGACGTTGATGAGCGATGCGCCGGTGTATTCGATGCCATTGAGCAAGAACAGATTGTCCTGCGGGCGGCGTCCGCTGACAGCGAACATGTTGCCCACCGAGGAGTTTGAAGTGCCGATACTGCCGGAACGTTCGCCGGTGTAGTTCACCGTGGCCGGATTGAGCGTGAGCAACTCGTCGTAGCTGCGGCCGTTGAGAGGCAGTTCTTTCACCTGGCGCTCGTCGATCAGGCCCGCAGTTTGCTGCGTGGTGGTATTCACGCTGGCTCCTGAGGCGTCAACTTCTACTTGCTGTTGCACCGCTTCTACGCCCAGCACAAAATCCAACTGCAGGCTCTGGCCGACGGTGAGAGTGATGCCACTGCGCTGTTGCGTGGCGAAGCCATCGTGGGACACGGAAACCGAATACGCGCCCACGGGGAGTGAGGGTGCATAAAATCGCCCGTCCGGGCCAGAGATGAGTTTGCGCGTCGCCCCCGTTTCGATTTGCAGCACGGTGACGGATGCGTCGGCCAACGACGCTCCTGTGGCCTCGCGGACCGTACCGCTGATGGTGCCGCCCACAACCTGGGCGTGCGAGGAAAGAACACCGCCAATGAGTAGCGCCGTAAAAATGTAATGCAATTTTGATGCGAATTTCACAAGGCCTCCTGCAATTCCGATTGCCCGGCACGCCGGGCTTGGGGAAGATGTGCGAGAGCGGGAGGACACTTGGTGTGTCTCCTGCATGCGCGATGAATGGGGAAAAGAATGAGGTCAGCGGCTACAACAACAGCCTGTCCGCCGGGCGGCGGAGATGGGGAGGCGGGAATGGGAAAAGTGAATACTCATTGAATACATCTTTGATTTCAGGTTGAACGATACTGTTTGAATCGGAAACAGAAAGGCCGCGTCAGCGAAGGGCTGTGCGCGGCCTTAGAGAAATCGGCTGAGTCTAAGCTAGCTCACCCACAAGACCGGCACGGCGTGCAACGACACGCACAACACACAACCGGGGTGGGACGAAAACTCATAAATGTACTATAGCGAAGTGCAGGTTTTGAATCAATCCGCGGGAGATGGGGGAGAAATGCAGAATGCCGCCCGAAGGCGGCATTCTGGGAGAGAATACCAAGGCTATGTCTTAGATTCCCATACCGAATTCACTGGCTTGCTGTTCGCCGGCGTTGGAGTAGAAGTCATAGGGGGTGCGGCGCTTGAATTTGTAGCGGCTGCGGATTTCGTGACCCACATAGATGCCGAGCGCGGCGACGACCATTCCCGCCGAGAACCAGCCGATGACCCGGAGAGCGAAACCCTCTTTCTGCTCTTCAACGGGTGCGAGGGAATCGAATTCAGTGGACATTGGGTGCACAATCTCCTACTAGCATGATACCTCAATAATCTTTAGACTCTCTCCCACGTCGGAAGGTTGGACCTACAACTTTTGTTTAATGTATTGCTTCGATTCGGGAGTTCCAGGCGGCCTTTTCCGCTTCGGGAAGAAAGCTTGCGCGGATGGAATTGGCGGCGAGGCGACGGAGTTCTCCGAGGGTAAAGCCTTGCTCGGTATGAGCCAGCAGGTACTCGTTGGCTATATCGGAGCCGAAGAAAGCCGGGTCGTCGGAGTTGATTGTGACCAGCAAGCCTGAGTCGAAGTAGCGGCGCAAGGGATGCGCGGCAAAGGAAGGGCAGACGCCGGTGCGGACGTTGGAGGTGGGGTTCAGTTCGAGCGGCACTTCCCGCGCAATTAACTCCGAAATCAGATTCGAGTCTTCAATGGCAGAGAGTACATGGCCGAGGCGCTCGGATCCGATATTCAGCGCTTCCCAAATGGCTTCAGGGCCGGTGGTTTCGCCGGCGTGGTTGGTTAGCCGCAGGCCCGCGTCGCGGGCTTGGGCATATAGCGCACGGAAGGGCTCGGAACCGGCGCGGCGCTCGTCGCCCCCAAGGCCGATGCCAATGATGGAGGGGTAAGTGGAGCGCATTTCGGCGGCTTTCAGGAAGACACGTGCGGCCTCCTCGACTGTGAAGTGGCGAACAGCGTCGAAGATCCAATAGAGTGAGAGGCCCAACTCGCGTTCACCGCGCTGGCGGGCACGCTCCAAGCCTGCAAAGATGGGTTCGAAGCAGGCGGGGTCGAAGTTGCGCCACATGTAAATGACGCCGACCGAGATATAGACCTCAGCGTGGACCACGCCCTGCTCAGCAAGATGCTCCATCATGCGCCATGCGGCCAGCTCGTAGTCGTCAGGATGGATGAGTTGGCGGGTGACAGCCTTGAAGGCTTCGATGAAGCCGGTGAAGTCGGCGAATTGATAGAGGGCCTCGGCATCGGCTTGCGTAATCGGATGGTCGTCGTGGCGCGCGCTCAGTTCGACGAGGGTCGAAGGCAGGATTGTGCCTTCGAGGTGCAGATGCAACTCGGCCTTGGGGAGGCGGCGGATGAAGGCTTCTATTTCGGTCACTCTTCGAGTTTACGCGGCATTTGCACATTCCCAGGCTCCGCTGCGGCCGACTGGATCCGTTACAACGCCTACTGGATCCGTTACAACCAGGTTGGCGCCGATCCGGCCTTTAGTGCAGCCCTGCGAACTCCGAGCGATGACGGCTATAGAAAAAATAGATGAGCAGCCCGGCGATGAGCCATGCGAAAAACGCCATCCACGTGAGCACTTCAAGGCCCATCATGAGCACGATGCAGAAGATGATGCTGAGCACGGGAAACAGGGGTCCGAAGGGGGCACGGAAGGCGCGATGGCGCTCCGGCTCGCGATAACGCAGGATGAGCACGGCGATGGAGACCAGCACGAACGCGAACAGGGTGCCGATGTTGGAGAGGTTGGAGACAGTTCCGATGTCGAGCAGGCCGGCCGGGATGCCGACCACGAATCCGGCAACCCAGGTGGCAACGGCGGGCGTGCGGAATCGCGGGTGAATGTTGCTGAAGACCGAGGGCAGCAGCCGGTCGCGGGACATGGCGAACCAGACGCGCGCCTGGCCTAACTGAAAGACCAGAATCGACGAGATCATGCCCAGCAGGGCGCCGATGAGGACGAAGAGCCGCACCCAGTGGAGCCGCTCGCCGCCGTATTCAAGGTAAAGGCGCTTGAGCGAGTTCACGACGGGAGCCGCGTCACCCATGACTGTCTGCCATGGGACGATGCCGCTGAGTACGATAGCCACGCCGCCGTAGAGCAGCGTGCAGGCTACCAATGTGGACAGAATGCCAAAGGGAAGGTCGCGTTGCGGATTCTTGCATTCTTCAGCAGCGGTGGAGACGGAATCGAAACCGATGTAGGTGAAGAAGATGATGGACCCGCCAGTAAGCACGCCCGTCCATCCGTTGGGCATGAAGGGATGCCAGTAGCGAGGCTTGATGAAGCTGGCGGCGGCGAAGATGAAAACCAGGATCGCCGTGATTTTGACCATCACCAGGATATTGTTGGTGCGCGCCGATTCGCGGATTCCGCGCACCAGGATCACCGTAAGAATCATGACGATCAGGAACGCGGGGATGTTGAAACCGAAGTGCCAGCCGGGGGGGTAGAGGTCATTCCCTGCAAGGTCTTGCAGTCCGGTGGGCAGATAGGCCGGCGAAATCCATTTCAGCGCCGGATGGATGCCGAACCAGTCCATCAGGTCTACGATATGGGCTGCGAAGCCGACGCTCACGCTCATGTTGCTGAAGGCATATTCGAGAATCAGGTCCCAGCCGATGATCCACGCAACAAGTTCCCCGAGGGTGGCGTAGGTGTACGTGTAGGCCGAGCCGGCAATGGGAATCATCGATGCCAGTTCGGCGTAGCAGAGCCCGGTAAAAACGCAGACAATGGCCACCAGAACGAGCGAAAGCGCGAGTGCCGGTCCAGCGCCAGGACGCCCCGCCATGGCTGCGTGGAACATGAGGTAGTGAATCAGCGGAGTATTGCTGATCTCGGGTACGTCGAATTTCTGGCCTGCCATTGCCGTGCCGATGACGGTAAAGATGCCAGAGCCGATGACCGCCCCGATGCCGAGCGCGGTAAGCGACCACGGGCCGAGCGATTTCTTCAATGCGTGGCCGGGCTCTTCCGACTCCCGGATCAGCTTATCGATGGACTTGCAGGCAAGCAGTTGGCGAAGCAGGGCAGTTCTCCTCGTCCGAACATCAAAAGGTGTGCCTGGGCTATGAAGGCGTGTCCCAGGAGTTGGGGATGCCTTTGCCGCAGTGTACATGAGGATTCCTGTTGCGGATCATCATGTTGCGGTATCTGCGGGTGCAGAACGACCTTCATCCGCTGGGATGAAAGGCCAGGTGGAGAGGAGGAGGAGTCTGGGTCTCCGAACCGGCCGCATTCTGCGCTGGCCGGCCCGGAGCTACTGCTGCATGTTGCAGCGAAGGTTAACGCTTGGACTGGCCGCGCGCCATCTTCTTGACTTTCTTTTTCTTGGCGCCACGGGGCTCGGTCCGCTTGGCTTTGGGGGCGGCCTTTTTGCGGGCGGCACGTTTAATCTTCTTGCGTTCCTCTTTGTCTTCAATCTTGGATGTGTCTGCCAAAGCTAACCTCTTTCGCTGCAATCTCTTCAATGTGTCCCGATCATCGGGTAGGTATGACCCCTATGTTAACAGGGATTAGCATGCGGCGAAAGCGGCAGTCGCGGGGAAAAGCCGCAATTGAAGCGGCATTTCAATGGTTTCCAGCGTACAATGAAGGTAGTCACGCATCTGGAATAGACCAGCCTGCTCGGCTTTTGCCGTCCCACCGCTCCTGACGAGCTCCGCACTTCACGCACCAATCACTCATCCACGGGGCACTTGGTTAACGGCATTGGTTAACAGGCACCTGTCGATCGGAGTACGTCATGCGTTCTGATCAGATTCACCGCGCCCTTTCGCAGGGCATGAACCGCTTCGAGGTCTGCCAACTCGTCGCAAAAGGCGTGAAAGCCACCCACAAAACCGGTGGACGCTTTGAAGACTCTATCAACGATGTGCTGCAGTACCTCGGCACGCACGACGTGCCGACGGAAGGCCTTCATCCGGCCATGAAACAAGTGAGCGCCACGTCGCTCAAGCCCGCTGCCTGAAAGATAGGGAACGGTGGTCAGGCATCGGTGGCCGGCGGTTCGGGATTAAGGCTTTATGCTGACGGATCGGGCTTCTGGAAGCTTTGGGATTCGGGCACCAAACGCTGAAAAGGGACGGCAGATTTGCCGTCCCTTTTCTATTAGATTTCGAACCGGTTGCTTAATTCTTAGACAACCTGGACGTTCTCAGCCTGCCAGCCCTTGGGGCCCTTGGTCACGTTGAACTGGACCTTCTGGCCTTCCTGCAGCGAACGGAAGCCGTTCGACTGGATGGCGGTGTGATGAACGAAGACATCCTCGCCGTTTTCACGGCTCAAAAATCCAAAACCCTTGGCGTCATTAAACCACTTGACTGTGCCTGTTTCCATTTGTGTTGTTCCTTTGATACAGATTTACCGCGAACGCAATGTGGAAGTGTTTGCGTGTAGAGCGGTAACTCGGAACAGGCAATGACTTCTAATCGAATTCTACGATCTGAAGGGAGTATAGCACGGTTTGGCAAGGCGCGCTGGAAGATGTTTTTACCCGTTTCGGGGTGCCCATCGAGGTGAAATGCCTTGAACCCGGGCGAAAAGGGTAAACTCGTTCTGGCCTGCGGAGAGACGAGTTTTGGCAGACGACAACAGCCGGGTACTGGTCATCAACCCTGGATCGACATCCACGAAGTTTGGAGTCTACCGGAGAGACGGTGCCGAGTTTGAGCGGACCGTGCGGCATGATGACGAGGGTCTGGAGCAGTTTCGCGGGCAATCCGCCCTGGCGCAAGCGGGATATCGTGCGGGACTGATCCGCGATTCGCTTTCTGCTGCTGGATACAGACCGGAAAACTTTGCCGCGGTGGCGGGGCGGGGCGGGTTGCTGCCGCCGATGGCCTGCGGCACCTACCTCGTGGACGATGCCATGGTGGAGGAACTTCGCCTGGCGCGCAGGGGAGACCATGCGTGCAACCTCGGCGCCGTGCTGGCTCTCAAATTTGCCATCGCCGCCGGAGTGAACGCATACATTGTTGACCCGGTCACCGTGGACGAGTGGCAGGATTGTGCTCGCTTGTCCGGTTTGCCACTGGCGCCGCGCTCGTGCATCGGCCATGCACTCAATATCAAAGCCGTTGCCAGGCGTTTTGCGCTGGAGCATGGGCGAGCCTACGAGGATACGCGGCTCATCGTGGCGCATCTGGGGAGCGGAATTACCGTCTCAGCGCATCAGGACGGAAGAATGATTGATAACAATACCCCCGAGGAGGGTCCGTTCGGGCCTGACCGAACGGGGTGGCTTCCGGTGCGGGAACTCATAAAAGTCTGCTTTAGCGGCAACTTCAACGAGAAACAGCTCGATCGCATGGTATTTGGCGAAGGCGGGCTTTTTGCTTACCTGAGTACGCGGGACCTGATGGAAGTGGAGAAGCGCATCGACAGTGGAGATGAGCGAGCCACCGCGGTTTACGATGCCATGGTCTACCAGATAGCAAAGGAGGCCGGAGCGATGACCGCGGTTCTCAAAGGGAAAGTGGATGCCGTGCTGCTGACCGGTGGTATGGCCAATTCGCAGAGAATGGTCCGCCAGTTGCGCGAATTCCTGGAGTGGATTGCACCCATCACCGTTTATCCCGGCGAAGATGAGTTGCGGGCTCTTGCCGAAGGGGTTTTTCGCGTGCTCGAAGGCAAGGAGCCGGCCAGAAGGATGAAGACAGTCGGGCATGATGCGAGACGGAGCCGGGAAGCTTTAGTGATTGGGTTGGAGTGACTTTGAGCGGAAGCACTGCTGGTGTGCCCTGGCAGGTCCTTGAGGAGTGCCACTCCCTCTACCCCACGGGGGGATGTCTGAGCCGCACCGAGCTGGGGCCTACCTCCACCTTCAAATCTGTGGCAGGGTGGACCCGGGTTTACTTCCGGAGGCATTGAGAAGAATTGACCGGACCTACGCCGAAAATTGTTTACAAGCACATATTTCCGAGATAAAGTGCTGCGATATTGAGACCGGCTGTGGTGCACGCTCCGCGCAGCCTCCGATCGAACTCATTCAGGAACATTCGAAGCCAAAGGAGACACGCACATGTCTTTTCCCAAATGGATTTGGGCATGCACGATTCTTGCCTGCCTTACCGTCACTTCATCTTTTGCACGGGCTGCGACACCAGCTTACGACGCGATTTATGTTTTCGGCGACAGCTACTGCGACGTCGGCAACATTTACCTGGCGACAAAAGGGGCGGAACCCCTGTCGCCGCCCTACTACATGGGAAGATTCTCGAACGGACCGATCTGGGTGGAGCATGTTGCGAGCGCCATGGGGCTGCCGATGCTCCCGTATTTGCAGGGCGGGACTGATTTTGCCTTCGGCGGGGCCTGGGTGACGCAACCGCAGGTGACAGCCGAGGGAACCATCCCCGATGTGCCGCAGCAGGTTGGTCTCTATCTGAGCCAGCACGGCGGCAAGGCCGATCCGAACGCGTTGTACATTCTGGAGGGAGGGGGCAACGACATCGTCGGAAATCTGTCGAGTGGAATCTCGGCGCAACAGCTTGGATTCCAGATCGCAGCGGGCATCTCGGAAGGCGAGCTTTTGCTACGACACGGCGGAGCCAGGAATTTTCTGATTCCAGACCTGCTCAACGTGGGCCTATTGCCTGCGGCGCAGGCCAATCCGAGCTTTGCCACCGCAGCCAGCGTGGCCACCAATAAATCCCTGGACGGCCTATTGGCGGTGGAAGACTTTCTTGAAGGGATCACGATCCGGCGGTTGAAGGTATTCGCGCTGGTGCAGGCAATCCAAACGGATTCAACCCATTTCGGGTTCACGAATATCACGACTCCGTGCGTGAATCCAGTCACACTGGCCGTGTGCAGCGACCCGGACCATACATTCTTTTGGGATACCTTTCATCCGACAGAATTTGGGCATGCCTTCTTCGCCGTATCAGTAGTAGATGCATTGAACCAATGAGTCGGTGAAGCGAAATCGGATATGCCCCGGAATTGGATTGACAACCGCCTGCCGTACTTCGGCAAGATTGCAGGCGGACTCATTTTCTGGTTTGGGACCGCCTCAAACCCTTTGTAAGTTGGCGAATTTTTCTACCAGCTTTTTCATGCCATGGCGGATGAACATGACGGTGACTTTGGCGCTCTCGCCGTCGCCCTCGCGGAAGAGAACGGTGCCTTCGCCGTACTTCGAGTGCCGGACGCGCTGGCCTTTTTTCAAATTGGCCGCGCCGGTGGGCTCGGGGAGATCCATCGCGGGGCGGGGAAGGGCTCCGGGCTTGAGGGCGCCGGCCTTGCCGCCGAAAAAGCGGGCGATGTTATCGATTGAGTCCGGCGGCGCTTCTGCGCTTTGACGCTTCGCAACCGGTTCGGCGTTGGTTAAGGGCGGCTTAGCGCTGGCCGTCATCCAGGAGGCGACGAAGGGCTTGGATGAAGGTGTTCTTGTCCCGTAGCCCTGGCGCGCACTGCCGCTCTGGCCGGCTGGCGCGCGAGGGGCTTCCTGGCTTTCGTCTTCGTAGTTGTAGTGCGTATCCGCGAAGTCGCTGGAGTGCGCGGGGTGACGCCCGGCGCCAGGTCGTGCCCCGAAACGGCTGTAGGCCGGAGTGGACCAGGCGGGGCTGCGTCCGCCGAGGTTCTCAATCAACTGGTTGGGCACTTCTTCAAGGAAGCGCGAAGGGACGCTCATCTCTGGCGCGTCGTTGCCATACCGCCGCCTGTAGTGGGCACGGGTGAGGATCAGGGTGTTCATGGCGCGGGTCATGCCGACGTAGCAGAGGCGGCGTTCCTCTTCAAGCTCGTCGGGGTTGAGCAGGGTGCGCGAGTGGGGGAACAGGCCCTCTTCAAGGCCGGCGAGGAAGACGAGGGGAAACTCAAGTCCTTTGGCGGCGTGGAGCGTCATGAGGGTGACGCGGGCTTCGGGGTCGTACTGGTCGGTATCGGAGGCAAGAGCGGCGTGGTCGAGGAACTCGGCCAGCGTTTCGCCGCGGGCTTCGGCGTCGTGGGCAGCGTTGGCCAGTTCCTTCAAGTTTTCAATGCGGCTGAAGGATTCAGGCGAGGCTTCGGCTTCGAGGGCCTTGATGTAGCCGGTGCGGTCGATGAGGAAACGGATGAGTTCGGGGAGCGTGGCGGAGTCACCGGGGGCGCGGAACGCCGCTTCGCCCCGGTTTTTGTCGCCGGCCACCTCTTCCGGGTCGGATTCAAAATCGGGTGTGGGCGGAGTTGGATTCCCAGGTCCTAAGACAGGGGCCCCTGTTTCTTTCGCGTGCTTGGGCATTTTGAGAAAGGGGCGCTTGGACTGCGCCTCGAAGGGAGAAAAGTGGCTGGCGTCGAGGAGCGGAATTTGATCTTCGTTCGAGCCGAAGTTGAAATCGGACGCTTCCGCGCTTTCCTCTTTTGGACGAACCTCATCGGCACCTGCTGAGCCGAACGCGAAATCGGTGTCCGTGTCGTCGGCTGCTGATTCAGCGACATCAGCGGAGAGCTTGCCGGCGAAGTCAGGGTCCATCATGGCTTGGGCATCAAGAATGAGCTGGCGGAAAGATTCGAGAGCCATGAGGGCGCGGGTTGGGATGAGGTGGTTGGCAATGGCGGTGGAGATGGCCTCCCAGGTGGACTGGCCGGTCTCCAGCGCGAGGCGCTCCAACGTCTCCAAAGTTGTTTTTCCGATGCCGCGCGTAGGGGTGTTGATGACCCTCTGCAGGGCCATCGAGTCGTGCGGGTTGCGGATGAGCCGGAGGTAGCAGAGCAGATCCTTGATCTCCGCGCGCTCATAGAAGCTGAAGCCGCCCACCATGGTGTAACGGATGTTGTAGCGGCGCAGAGCTTCTTCAACCAGGCGGGACTGGGAGTTGGTGCGATAGAGAACGGCGCAATGGTCCCCTCCGGGGTCTTGCGTTTCGGACGAGTCTGATCGCCGGAGAAAGGCTTGAATGCGGTCGGCGATGAAGAGGGCTTCGTTTTCGCCGTCGGGGGCTTCGTAATAGCCGATGAGAGAGCCGCCCTGGCGGTCGGTCCACAACTTCTTGCCCTTGCGGCGCAGGTTGTTGGCAACCACGGAGCCCGCGGCTTCGAGGATGATCTGCGTGGAGCGATAGTTCTGTTCCAGGCGGACGATGCGGGCGTCGGGGAAGTCCTTCTCAAACTCCAGAATGTTGCGGATGTCGGCACCGCGCCACGAATAAATGCTCTGGTCCTCATCGCCCACGGCGCAGACATTCTTGTGCTCGCCGGCGAGGAGCTTCATCAGCTCGTATTGAGGGCGGTTCGTGTCCTGGTACTCGTCGACGAGGAGGTAGCGGTAACGGCGCTGGTAGCGTTCTCTCGCTTCGCTGGAGACTTTGAGGAGGCGGACGGCTTCGAGCAGCAAATCGTCGAAGTCGAGGGCGTTATTCTTGCGCAGTTCCGCCTTGTAAGCCTTGTAAATGTGGGCGATGCGCTCGCTGTTGGGATCCTTGGAGTCGAGATAGTATTCCTGGGGGTCGATCATGTGACTTTTTGCCCAGGAGATGCGGCCGAGAACGGTGCGCGGAGTGAGTTGCTTGGTGTCGAGGCCCATGCGGCGCATGATTTGCTTGACGATGCCCTGCTGGTCGTTTTCATCGTAGATGGCGAAGGCGCGGGTAAGGCCTTCCCCGTTGATTTTGAGAGCTTCAATGTCGCGGCGGAGAATGCGCACGCAGAGCGAGTGAAACGTTGAGATGAGCGGCTTGGCCAGCGAGGAGTGGCCCAGAAGCCGGTCGACGCGTTCCGCCATCTCGCTCGCTGCCTTGTTGGTGAAGGTGACGGCGAGGATGGAATCGGGGGCGACGCCTTTCTCGCGGATGAGCCAGGCGATGCGGCTGGTGATGACGCGTGTTTTGCCCGAGCCCGCGCCGGCCAGGATGAGCAAAGGCCCTTCAGTGGCCTCGACGGCGGCGCGCTGCTCGGGATTCAGGTTGTCGATGAGCGGCTGCATCGGGTGCCAAGTCCAGGCGGGAAGGATCCTGTACCTAGTTTACCCGCAAGGGCAGGCACGACACGTTGGACCTATTTGCGGAGTGTGATGACTTGGGCGCACACGAATGAAAATACCGAACGCTCGAGCTTTCTTCTCGATGGTGCGAGACGAAAGCTTGAACGTCCGGTACTGTCAGGTTAGTTCGGAGATCCAGGGACTACCGGCCGCGATCCTCGTCGTAGTCGGCCATGCCGGTTCCGGGGGCGAACGAGACACCACGAAGGACTTCGCCGAAGCGGGCGGTCCGGAGAACGGTGAATTTTTCGTCCGTCGGCAGGGTGGTGTCCTTCAATTTGTCCTTGATGACGACGAGCTTGTCGGGATCAGCGCCGGTGTCTCCGCCGCCGCTGGTTGTTGATGTGATGGCCCAGATGGTCACTGTGCCGTCCCCATTTACCTTGCCGGCAATGTTGCGCAATCCGTCGGTTGTGGGGGACCACGGTATTCCTGTGGCCAGATTTGTGCCCGTGGGATAGCCGGGGACCGTGTAGGGGGTGCCGATTTGAAGGCCGCTATTAAGGGTGTAGGCGAGCTGCCATTGGCCGGATGCAGAGTTGAAAACCCACTTCTCGAGGCCGGCTAACGTCTGTGCGGCAGCGTGAGCGTAGATGTCATCCGGACCCGTGTAACCGTCGCCTTCATCGGCTACGTAAAGGGTGCTGGCATCCGCGAACCAGAGGCTAAAAGGGTAATTGACCGGGGTAAACCCCTTTGTCTTGTTGGATGTGGTCGGGAAGCCAGCGAGGATACACATGTTGTTGGGTAGGCCGGCGGAGGGAAGAGGCAGGGAATAACTGAGGGGGGTGGTGGGAAGAGTGGCTGAAGTTGAAGGCAATCCAACGCCGCCGGTGCAGGGTGTGTCACTGGTGTTGACGTAGTAGACCGTGTTAACGCCGTTGCCACCCGAGCCTTTGGTGTAATAGAGCACGTTGTTGAAGATGGTGATGCCGCGGAAGTTATCATCCTTGCCAACTTTGTCGGCGCTGTCGCCCAATTGCGTAACCGAGAAGCTGCCAACTGGCGTTGGGTTTCCGGGGGTCTGATCCGCCTCGGGCGCATCGACGAAATTGAAGATCTGCGCGCCCGCGCCAAGAATCACTCCTTGGGGCTGAGGGGTGCTACCGTTGCCCGCATTGCCGGCGGTGAGGAAGACGTCGTTTCCCCAGGTGTTGTTCAGGATGGCTGCGCGGCCGTTATTTCCGCTGTAAGCATTGGTCTCGGTGAAATCGAGGTGTCCCCAGCGATCGAGCCGCGTGACAGCGCGGTAATAGGAAGAGGGAACCGGATTGGTGCCGTCAAAAGCACCCGGCGTGTTGGAATTGGAGACGTCGAGCGTATTCGCCGGGGCGACGTAACCCATGAAGGTGAGATAGCGGCCGTCGGTGGAAAGATGGAGCGCCATTTCGGATTTGGAGCTGAAGCTGCTGACGAGTTGATCGCTGGTGCTATGAATCCAGGGGTCAAGACTGTTTGGCACTTCGAGCGAACTGATCACATGCCCGGAAGGCGTGATCTGATCGAGAAAAATGCGCGAGGTGATGCCGAAGCTGCCGTCGACTGGGGCGTTGTTAAAGATATAGGGGAACGCGCCGTTGCTGACCGCTGAAACACAGTTTCCGGGGGTGCATCCCGGAGGAAGTTGTTCGCCGACTGTGACATTGCCGGCCAGGTTGTCGTAGACGGTGCGGCTGATGACCAGGTTGCCAGGGGAGAACTGGGGTGGACGCCGGGTGCTATTTCCCTGTGCGGAAAGGCCGAGTGGCAGGGCAATGGCTGCCAGCGCCAGAGCGGCTTTGGGAATCAAAGCGGAATGGCGCCGGGATCGGCGACCGAAAGGATGCATTTTCATCTGGGGAACCCTCCTGAAGTTGAGTGCTGGTTAACGTGCGGGAAATGGCAAAGACTGCGCCGGGGATGAAGTTAACAGGCAGTGATGAAAGTGCGATGAAATCGAGGAGTCCAGCGTAGCGGCGCGCTATTCTGGGACGGCAATGGATTCATCAAAGAATGTTCTGCGGCGTGTGGCTGTGTACTGTGGATCGGCATGCGGAAGCGATCCGGCGTTTATGAACGAGGCGGTTGCTTTGGGCGGGGCGATTGCCGCGGCAGGGCTGGGCATGGTGTATGGCGGAGCGAGCGTGGGGCTGATGGGCGCGGTGGCCGATGCCGCGCTTGCAGGCGGGGCCGAAGTGATTGGCGTGCTGCCGGAGATTTTGTCCGGCAGCGAGATTGCCCATGCCGGGCTGACGCGCCTGGAAATGGTTCCCACCATGCATGCGCGCAAGGCGCGCATGGTGAAACTGGCCGACGCGTTTCTGATTCTGCCCGGCGGGTATGGCACGCTCGACGAGATGATGGAGATTGTGACCTGGAAGCAACTGCGTCTTCATGCCAAGCCGTGTGTGTTGATCAATACGGCGGGGTATTGGGATGGGCTGCTGAAGTTTCTGGATTCGACGGTGGCGGCGGGGTTTTTGAAAGCGGAGAATCGGAAGCTGCTGCAAGTGGCGGGCGACGCGTCGGAGGCGGTGAAGATAGTGGCGGCGTACGCGGAATCCCCTGCCTCAGAGTCAGCGTCTTGGCCAACGGGCCAAGGCTAAGACAAGTCAAGGTGGATGCCGATAATTAGGCGTGCTTCATCCTTCGCGCGAGGATTCTACCGCCTCCGTCTGGGCCTTGTGCTCAAGCCTCGATTCTTAGTTCTGATGCATCGCACCGGCAATTTATTGGTTTGCGGTGTGCGTTCTGGGCATTGGCAGACGCTCCGGCATCCCTTGAGAGACCGGGAACACATCACGCCGCCCTGGGAAACTTTTCTACTTTGGGCCGTTTCTTTCGGGCGGCGTGCCACAGGTCGTACTGCTGCTGCAAGTCGAGCCACATGCCCGGCTCAGTGCCAAATGCATCCGAGAGCCGGAGTGCCATCGCCGCCGTAAACGAAGCCCGCCCATTCAAGAGCCGCGAAAGCGTGGACCGCGCGACACGCAGGCGCCGGGCCGCGTCGCCGACCTGTACCGTGCCGAGGTATTCGCGAAGAATCTCGCCGGGGTGGGCCGGGTTATACATAGTCATCGCCATCGTCCTCCTCCTCATCGATCAGTGGTAATCCTGATAGTCCACGAGGATTGCATTCTCATTCTCAAATGCGAAGGTCATGCGCCAGTTTCCATTGACCTTGATCGACCAATGATCCGCAAGCGAGCCCTTGAGCGGGTGCAGATCCCAACCGGGAACGTTCATTCGATTCGCGCTCTTTGCCGTGTTCAGCAGCGTGAGCTGCCTGCGCAGCTTTGTGGCGTGCGCAGGTTGGATGCCGGCCTTGCTGCCAATCAGAAAGAGCTTTTCCAGACCGGCGTGCCGGAACGGCTGAATCATGCCCGGATTGGAGCGCGTAGCGCCTCGCGCGTCAAAAACTCAGGATTGCAGCTCCGCGCTATTTGAGCCTCGCGCGTTCGCGCTGCAGTTCGCGGTATAACTCGCTTTTGGATTGGCCGGATTCGCGGGCGAGGCGCTTGAGAGCTTCTTTCTCGTCGATGCCGGACTCGGATTGGAGACGGGCTACCTTCGTGGAGATCGATGCCCAGGTTCCAGAATCGGGACCTGGGGCACCCATGGTTCGTGCCGGGGCCTCGATAAGCAGGGTGAATTCGCCGCGGATCCGGTCGCGGGCGGCAAGGTTGGCGCGGATTGTGGAGACGGTGCCGCGAAGAAACTCCTCGTGAATCTTGGTTAGTTCGCGGGCTGCGACGACACGCAGGGCGGGTCCCCAGACTGATTCGAGATCAGAGAGCGTGTCGAGGATGCGGTGCGGGGCCTCGTAAAAGATGAAGGTGCGTGCGGATTCGCGCGGCTCGGCGGCCAGAATTTCAAGGCGCGTGCGGCGGGCTCCAGCTTTCTCCGGCAAAAATCCGATGAAGTGGAACTCGCTGGTGTTCAGGCCTGAAGCGACGAGTGCGCTGAGCGCGGCGTTGGGGCCGGGGATGGGGATGACGGGCACCCCGGCGGCGATGGCTTCGGCGACGAACCAGCCGCCCGGGTCGCTGATGCCGGGCATGCCGGCGTCAGAGACCACGGCAATGGAACTACCGTTCTTTATCGCCACGACCAGTTCGGCTGTTCGGTCACGCTCGTTGTGCTGGTGGCAGCTGATGGTGGGCGTGACGATTTCGAAATGGTTGAGCAGCTTTTGCGTCTGCCGGGTGTCTTCGCAGGCGATGCGGTCGACGCGCTTGAGGACGTCGAGGGCGCGCAGGGTGATGTCGCCGAGATTGCCGATGGGGGTAGCGACGAGATAGAGTCCGGGGGCGAGATGGGTATCTTGCTGGGTCACAGAATCTTCACACGAAATGGTCAATCCAACAACCAGTATCAACGAACGCAGGATGGCAGACGTGGGGATCTCTGCAAAAAGCTGTCAGGAGCCGAAAGAACTTTAAAGGGTCGATTGATATCCCACCCCAGCGGCAAAAAAGGGGTGCGCAGCTCGAGCGGGGCACCGCGGCACGCGGCTGAAGTGGAGCACCCGGCACGCGGATTCATTGCTGCGCTGTTTTGGATGGTTTGCAGAGTTGGAGGGTAGCGAGCGCGCCGCAGACCAGGCAGATTGCGATGGAGGTGAGGCCGGCGATGTAATTGTGCGTGGCCTGGTGTAGCCAGCCCATCGCCACTGGTCCCACAAAGCCGCCCAGATTGCCAATGGAATTGATGACGGCGATGTGCGCACCGACCATGGGGCCGGCAAGGCGCACAGTGGAGGCGCTCCAGAAGACCGGCATGGCGGCGAGGACACCGATCGCGCCGAGGCTGAAGCCGGCAATGGCGATGGGAGCATTAGGTGCGAAGGCTGCGAGGATGAACCCTGCGGCAGCGGTGAGGAAGGCGGCGGAGAGATGGATGCGGCTCTCCTTGCGGCGGTCGGAGTTGCGGCTCCAAAGCACCATGGCGAAGGTGGCGGCGAGATAAGGCAGTGCGGCGGCCCAGCCAAGGCTCTTCAGGGTCATCCCGTGCGAAACCAGCACCGTGGGAATCCAAAAACCGAGGCCGTAGAGCCCGATCATCAGGAAAAAGTAAGCCAGGCTCCAGAGATAGACTGAAGGCTCGGCGGTGAATGCCTGCGCGAGCGAGTGGGGCCTGGAGGGATGCGGACCCGCGCTCTCCCTGAGGTCGTTGGCGAGCATCTGCTTTTCGTCGACGGTGAGCCAGTGCACATGATCGGGCCGGTCGGGCAGCAGGAAGTAAACCAGGATGCCGAGAAGAACGGCGGGAGTTCCCTGGAGAAGGAAGAGCCATTGCCAGCCTTTCAATCCCCCCATGTGGTCGAGCAACATGATTTGTGCGGAAATGGGAGCGCCGATGAGATTGGAGAGCGGGATGGCGGTGACGAACAGGGCCATGACGCTGGACCGCACGGAGGGCGGCAGCCAGAAAGTGAGATACAGAATGACGCCGGGATAAAAGCCGGCCTCTGCCGAACCGAGCAGGAAGCGGAGCACGATGTAGAGCGTGGGGCCGGGAACAAAGGCTGTGGCGAGTGACACGAGGCCCCACGCGACCATGAGGATCATGATCCAGCGGCGCGCGCCCATGCGCAGCAGGATCATGTTGCCGGGAACCTCGAAGAGAAAGTAGCCCAGGAAAAACATTCCCGCGGCCACGCCGAAAAGGCCTTCGCCGATGTGCAGGTCGCGATTCATGGTAAGGGCAGCGAAGCTGATATTTACCCGGTTAAGGAAGGCAACCAGATAAAGCAGCATGAGGAAAGGAACCAGGCGGCGCGAGATTTTGCGGTAAAGAGGATGCATAGTCTGGGAGAAACGGAATTAAGAAGGCATGCGGACAGAGGGAGTATTGCACGCGCACACTCATCGGGCAAATGAACTCAAGGTGAGGATGCTGCGGCCGGCGCGCTTCTATACTGACGGAGTTGAAGGGGAGGGCTGTCATCGCAACGATTTCACTTGCATCGGTTCTGGAGTCGCCTGACGAAAGCTTCGATCGTGTCACTACGCATGCGGCGGGGCCCGCGGGCGTGTTGCCGCTGACGGCGGAGATGCTGCTCACGGAGCCTTCGGGCAATCTTTTTGGCCTGAGCCAGAACGCGGGAATGGGCTGGGAAACTTCTCGCCTTCTTGATCCGGAGTTTCTGATTCTCAGCACCCACGGCGGACTGCGCGCGGAGGACGGGCGGGCGATCGCGCTGGGGTTTCACACCGGGCACTGGGAGGTGGGCCTGCTGGTTGCCGAGGCAGCGCGGGAGTTGAAGGCGCTGCGCGCCGTGCCATTCGCCGGGGCCTGCACCGATCCATGTGATGGGCGTACGCAAGGTACAGCGGGGATGATGGACTCACTGCCGTTTCGCAACGACGCGGCGATGGTGCTGCGGCGGCTGATGCGGTCATTGCCCAAAAGCAAGGGCGTTCTGGGAGTGGCCACATGCGACAAGGGGCTGCCGGCGATGATGATGGCGCTGGCATCGGCGGGACCACTGCCCGCGGTTCTGGTTCCCGGCGGTGTCACGCTGCTGCCGGAGACCGGCGAGGATGCGGGAAGGGTGCAGACCATCGGTGCGCGCTTTGCACAGGAGCAGATCACTCTCGAATACGCCGCGGAGGTGGGTTGTCGCGCTTGCGCGTCGCCGGGCGGGGGGTGCCAGTTTCTAGGCACAGCGGCAACCGCGCAGGTGGTGGGCGAGGCATTGGGGCTGGCGCTGCCGCACACGGCACTTGCGCCTTCAGGACAACCGATCTGGCTGGACGCGGCGAAACGATCAGCGCGAGCGCTGATGCGGATGCACGAAATTCAGATGGGCGCGGCGGATGTGCTGACAGATGCATCGGTGAGAAACGCGATGGTGCTGCACGCGGCCTTCGGAGGGTCGACGAATCTGTTGCTGCATTTGCCCGCGGTAGCGTTTTCGGCCAGACTGCAACGGCCCAGCGTGGAAGAGTGGGCCGAAGTGAATCGGCGAGTTCCGCGCCTTGTGGACGCGCTGCCGAACGGGCCCCGGAACTTCGCAACCGTGCAGGTTTTTCTTGCAGGCGGCGTGCCGGAGGTGATGCTGGAACTGCGTTCCGCAGGCTGGTTGGATACCAGTGTCAAAACAGTCAGCGGGGAGACGTTGGACACATGCCTTGACTGGTGGAAACAAAGCGAGCGGCGGCGCAGGTTACGGCACCGTTTGAAAGAGCAGGACGGCATTGAAGCGGATGACGTGATCATGGCGCCGGATCGCGCGCGATCGCGCGGGTTGAGTTCGACCATCTGTTTTCCCGTCGGCAACCTGGCGCCGGAGGGTGCGGTCATCAAGAGCACGGCGATCGATGCTTCGCTCATGGACGAAGGGAATGTCTACCGGCATCGTGGGCCAGCGCGAGTATTCATCACTGAGGCTGCGGCGATCGAGGCCATCAAGAGGGGCAGAATCGGGCGAGGCGATGTGATTGTGCTGATCTGCGGCGGACCCAAGGGTGCGGGGATGCAGGAGATTTACCAGGTCACATCCGCGCTGAAGGCGCTGCCGCACTGCAAGCACGTTGCGGTGCTGACTGACGCACGGTTCAGTGGTGTGTCCACTGGCGCGTGTATCGGGCACATCTCGCCCGAGGCCTTGGCGGGCGGGCCGATTGGGAAAGTGCTGGAGGGTGACCAGATCGAGATTGTGATTGACCGCGGGAAGCTCACAGGATCGGTTCACCTGGTTGGCGATGCCGAGGGCCTTTTCGGCATGGATGAAGGTGCGCGGCGGTTGACTGAGCGAAGGCCGCGTTCCGACCTGCAACCGCATCCTGCATTGCCGGACGACACGCGGCTGTGGGCGGCGCTGGTCGAAGTCAGCGGAGGCGTCTGGGGCGGCTGCGTCTACGACACGGAGAGGATTGTCGCGGCTTTGGCGACGCCGGAGAACTCGACAGTAACAACGGTGATGTCGTCTTTCTGGCCGAAAGCCTGAGCGGCTTCGGCGATTGTTTCCGCCGTCTCGCAACTAAGCTCGCGGGTGCGTTCGAAGCCGAACAGTTCGCCGGAGCGGGACTGGGCCTCAACCACGCCGTCGGAGACAAAGGTGAGGCGGTCTCCGGGCTCCAGAGTGACGGAGATGATTTCGTAATGTACCTGCGAGACAATGCCAAGGGGCAGGGAGCCGGGAACGCCGACCTCGCGGCCGTTGAGGTAAGGTGCGAGGTGCCCCGCATTGGCCATGGTAATGCGGCCTTCAGCGCTGATGTGAGCGACCAGGCAGGTCGTAAATCCCCCTTGCGAGCGGCCCACCATGCGGTCGTTGAGGGAGCGAAGTAATCTCGCAGGATCGGAGTCGTGCGAGGCTTCCGCGCGAATGGCGCCGACCAGCACCGAGACCAGCATGGCCGCAGGCAGGCCCTTGCCGCTGACGTCTCCGACGACGATCAGCATGCCGCCGAGGCCATCGGCCATCTGCTGAAAAAAGTCGCCGCCCACCTCGTCGGCGGGCTGGTAAATGCACCTGACTGCAAATCCAGGGCATTGATCCAGTTCGTCGGGCAGCAGAACCTGTTGCACCTGTCGCGCTGCTTCGAGTTCACCGGCAAGACGCTCCTCCTGGCGGCGGGCGAGGCTGAACCGGCGGATGAGAAAGACCAGCATGGCCAGCAGAAAAATCAGATTGAGCAGGACCTGGATGTGCAAAGTGAACGGCGGCAAGGGAAGCGGCACTTCCATCATTCGCGGCCTTTTCAACCATCCCGCCTGAGCCAGCAGAATGTTGAGGTTGTCCGCAGTCCAATACCCCTGAGCCAGAAGAATGGGTAAAAGCAGCAAGCGGGCATCCTTGTTGCCGCGGACCGCGCGCTGCACCAACAGGTAAAGCATCCACAACATGGCAGGCAGCATGCAAATCAACTGCAAAGCCGCCGAAACCGGGACGGAACACCAACCGGGCCAATAGAGAATGGCTGCGAATGGGCTCACAGCCAGCAGGGCAAGAATCATGCGCCGGATTGGCCTGAGGCGGGCGCGCAGAACATTGGCGAGGAACAGGAACATGCCGGCCACGACGATGGCGTTCAGGATGCCGTCTAAGAGGTCGAATACGGGGATCGGCGGGACGGCATAGACCTCCTTGAGCACCGTGAGGGCACTGTCGATGGCTTGCGCCAGCAGCATGACGCTGAACCAGAGATATTCGCGTTCCCCAGGACGGGTGAAAAAGAGCCAGAGGATGGCGAGACCGACCAATCCGGCGGCGATGCTGTAGCAATAATCGTCGACGAAGATGATGTTGCGCGCCAGTTGGTGGTGGCGTTGCTCGGCCGCCAGCAATTTGTGGTCGCCGGCGAGGTTGCCCGGCTGGAAAGGCCCTCCACCCACGTAACCTGCCCACATTGGCGAGTGCCATACGCGAATGGCCACCTGCACGGTGCGTGCAGCCGGGCTCGTAGCCTGGGTTAGCGAAAAAAGATGGTAGCTGAAGTGAGTGTTTGGCGTCAGGGTTGGGGGCATATCGCCTGATCCGCCAACCCGCCTGCCATCCACATAGAGCTCAAAAGCGGTCACAATGGGCGAAAGAAGGAGCGAGACGGGGCCTTCGCCGGCGGGAATCCTGATGGTGAACCGGTACCATGCGTAGCCGCTCATGGCTGGATATCCCTGGTCCGACCAGGAAGTATCGCTGCGCAGGAGCGGCCACTGGGAATCGTCGAAGCCGGGCGCGGCCCAGGTGGGAGAGTGCGATCCGGAAAGAATCGGCGAATCGCCGGGATGAAAGCGCCAGGGCCCATCGAGCGAAACGAGCGGTTCGCGGCCATCGGCCAGGCTGTAGGACTGCGCGGGCAGCCAGGCAGCATGGGCCAGCAAGGCAAGCACGGCGATACGCCGAATGAAGGTGCCGAAGCGCATGAGCGGGTGTCCCTGGGGTGCGGCGGACGTGGCTTGATGCTAAACCAGTTGAGCCGGTTTGAGATGCGGGGATTTTGCGTGTTGAGCCGGCGAAGCCAATTCCCGGCCTGGAGGACTAATGTAATAGGCATGAAACATGCGTTTGTGGTGCTGGCTATGGCGGCGTTGATGATTCCCACCGGTGGATTGCGAGGCGGGATTGGTCCGTTGGCCGCCGCCGAACCGCAGCCTGCTGCGAAGCCCCAACTGGTCATTATCGACACCGACATTGGCGACGATATCGACGATGCCTTTGCCCTGGCGCTGGCCTTGCGCAGCCCGGAACTCAAGATTCTGGGCGTGACCACGGCTTTTGGCGACACAGAATTGCGCGCACGCCTGGTTGACCGGTACCTGGCTGCAGTAGGCCGCAGCGACATCCCAGTAGCCGCAGGCGTGGCCACAAAGACCGATAACGTGATGACCCAGGCGGCCTATGCCCGCCGGGCGCCGGAGCGGAAACATCCCGACGGGGTGACTTTTCTTTTGGACCAGATTCGGCGGCATCCGAGCCAGATCACGCTGATTGCGATCGGGCCGCTGTTCAATGAGCAGGCGGCGATTGAGCGCGATCCGGCCACGTTTCGCAAATTGAAGAGGGTGGTGATGATGGGCGGAAGTATCTACCGAGGCTACGACGGCCCAAACGGGGAGCGGCGGCCTCCAGACGCGGAATGGAACATCAACCGCGGTCCGGCTGCGGCCCAGGCGCTGTTCGCGGCCGGGGTGCCAATTTTCATGATGCCGCTGGATTCGACCCAGATTCACCTGGAGATGCCGGAACGGGAAGCGATCTTCGCGCACGGTTCTCCGCTGACAGACCAGCTGACGCTGCTCTATCACCAGTGGATGTCGGCGGGCCAGGGCCATTCCGTAACGCCAACGCTCTTCGATCCCGTAGCGGTGACGTACACCTTCCGACCGGATTTGTGTCCGGTAAAGCCCATGCGCATCGAGGTGGACGACAAGGGGTTTACCCGGCCAGTGGCGGGACCGGCAAATGCACAGGTTTGTTTGCAGTCGGACGAGAAGGGGTTCCTAAATCTTTTGCTTTCCAGAATCGCGGGGGAGTGACGAAAAGCGCTGGGTGCGACGGAGCTGAAAGACGGCTTCCCACAGGCAAAGGCGATTAGGTGTGCGCGGTGTCACTTGCAACTCCATTGACAGCAGGAGAAAGTAGGAGAAAAATGGCGGGTCGACGGTATTCGAGCCGTTTTAAGCGGCATAGGGAGGGAAAGTGAGAAGCACGTTGAAGATGAAGGTCCTGGGTGTAGCGGCGGTTTTGAGCGTGAGCATGTTTCTGGCGGGCTGCAAATCGACGCCCGATTTAACCCAAAGTCAGGCCCTGGCAATGATTCAAGCCAAATATGATTCGACCCCACCGGCGGGCGCGGACATCCTGGTCAACGATCTGGGCATGCGACAGGGCATTGCGGCCAGGTATTGGACTCGAACAACGATTTATCCCAACAAGTTCTGGGCGGATTTCACCCTGACGCCGGACGGCAAAAAGGTTGTGAAACTGCCGAATGGCGGCGATGTGATGCAGTGGCGTCCGGATAGTGCAAGTGATACGAACTATTCGCTGATGGTGGTCACCGTGGCTGCCAATCATCTGAAGGCGCGGGACATCGGGCAGATACAGGATGAGGTTCTACCCGGCGTTACAACCGCCAAGGGCGCTCAATTCTTTGAGGGCGTTGACCTGACCGGTGTGCCGGGACCGCTGCAAGACATCGCGCACAACCCGGGCAACCAGCTTGGCACCAAGCGGCAGGCCGATTTTGCCCTGGTGAACGGAGCCTGGACGCTGCACTCGATCGAGTAACAAGGGATGGCGCGGCGGCCGGGATGCCGCCGCCCACCTTCCTTCGGCTATCTTGCCGACACCGATCCATCGAAGTTCTACTCTGAAACAAACGCGGTCGCGACGCACGAGCCGAAGCAGCTACGTGGGGCAACGCGTCTGTGACAACGGGCACAGGACCATCCGCGACTCTTCTGATAGTAACGATAACGAGAAACATGTTGAGTTCTCGGAAGGCCCTGTATGTCTTTCGCATTTTTGCGTTTTTTGATCCCTGCCTCGGCTCTAATGCTGGTCGCCGGATGCGGGGGTGGGGGAGCCACGGTGGGCGGCGGGGGTGGGGGAGGCAATAACAGCCCCACAACAGTGACGTTTACCTTTCAGGCCGGAACACCGACCGCAGTGGCGACGAAGATAGGCTCAGGCTCGTTTACGGCACAGACACTAAGTTCCAGCACCGTGAGTCTTTCGATTCCCAGCGGCACCACGACATTTGCGATCGCGTATGTCTGTGGAACGGGGGAATTTGTGTACGAGCTGAGCATAGCGGATGGCACCTCGTTTACGACGTTTTGCCCGGCTAATTTTTCTTTCCCGCCCACAGCTACGCTGACTGGCAGCTTGGATGCGAGTGCGATTTCGGGTGCGTACTACTTGAATGTCTTTTCTTGGGGCAGCGACACCGGCATGGTGGCTAACGTGCCGGGGCTTGTCTCGAACTTTAGTTATGCCGCGCCTGCGGGAAGTGATCGGGTCGAGGTGCTGGCCTATACCAAAGCGAATACGCTGGTTGCGGCAAAAGACTTCCCCTCCCAGACAGTCCCCGGCGCATTGAATGGCGGGAACACAGTTGTCTTCAGTCCGGCTGACGAACCGGCGTCAGAACCGATTACCTATAACAGTGTGCCGCCAGGGTACGGGGTTCCATCCACCCTCGTGGGATTCCTGGTTGCCGGGTCGGGGATATTTGGCGTCACTACTTCTGCACAAAGTCAGTATCCCGTGCTGCCGGCAGGCGCGGTGGAGAGCGGAGACATGTACAGACTCTTCGCGACCGCCTTTAACAGTTCTGGGAGCGGCGAGGGCGTCGGGGCTGAAGTGACTCTGGCCGCCGCCGGTCCGGCTTCTTTCACCTTTCCAGCGCCGTGGGTGTACGGGGGGCCGACGCCGGCAGCGACGCCGACCTTCAATTTTGAGTATGCGGGATTTTCGGGCAAGACCGGGGTGATTCACACGGTAAACCTGACATGGTTGAACGGTTCCAACGCGGATGTGGATTTCGAACTTGTGGCCACTGCGAATTATCTGAACGGATCGACCACCCTCGCCGTTCCTGATCTATCCGGGGTGAGCGGCTTTCCTTCAGGTCCTTCTTCGCGCGAAGTGCTGTGGTGGCAGGCCGCAATCACGCAGGGAAACGAGGGTGTTCTTCAGTCGACCCCTCCCGCGAACATTCAGGACAGTCTCGTGGAGAACAGTGGAAGCTATCTCGTACCTTGATGGCGATCGGGACGGGTTCGGAATGGTTACGGGAATCAAAGTTTTCGTTGACCCCATCCCCATTTCTTGTTATTGTAAGAAGGTTCTGCAAGAACGACTTCGTCCGTGTGTCTTAACGGCGGAGGCGCAAGGGCGGCCCGGCCAGATGGATCAAGGCAGGGGCTGAGCCCGAGGCCGGGTGCAGTCGGGCCGGCCAGACACTCCCCGGATTGGCTCTCATCTTGCGGAGGGCAGGGGAACATCGCATCGGCGCTCGCGCGTTTCTCCACCTAGGAGGGCTATGCGAGCCGGGACCTGCGAAACGGAGTCGGCTTTTCCCGCCTGAGGCGTGAAAGCGACCGGCCACCGTCCTGGTTCTCGTCTGAAGTGGAACGAAGGCAGACGCGAAGCAGTAACGAGAGCGCTTCTGTGCGTGCGCGCGTTGTGGTTTGCGCGTCTCGCGGGGAAGGCCCGAAAAGTCTGCGCGCGGCTCATGGCAGTGAAGTGTCAAGGTTTTGGGGTAAGGAGTTTTAGTTTGCCTACATTCAATCAGCTGGTTCGCAAGGGGCGCACGGCCCCGCGGTACAAGACGGCGTCGCCCGCCCTGCAGGCATCGCCGCAGCGGCGCGGGGTCTGCACCCGCGTGTATACACAAACGCCCAAGAAGCCGAACTCGGCCCTCCGCAAGGTGGCTCGCGTGCGGTTGACGAACGGGATTGAGGTCACGACTTATATCCCCGGCATCGGGCACAACCTGCAGGAGCACTCGATCGTGCTGATTCGCGGCGGCCGTGTGAAGGATCTGCCGGGTGTGCGTTATCACGTAGTGCGCGGCACGCTGGATTCGGTTGGCGTGGCGAATCGCAAGCAGAGCCGGTCGAAGTACGGAGCCAAGCGCGCCAAGGGCGGCGCGGCGCCAAAGAAGTAACGGACGAGCCCTCAGCTTTCAGCCCTCAGCTATCAGCTCAAGCGGGGCAAATGGAAGTTGAAGCGGCAAGCGAAAGCTTGATGGGACTAAAAGCTGAGAGCTGACAGCTAAAAGCTGAGTTTGAGGAAATATGCCGAGAAAAGGGCACATAGCGAAGCGGGAAGTGGCGGCGGACCCGGTTTATGGGTCCACGCTGGTGACGAAGTTTGTGAACTCGATGATGTGGGGCGGCAAGAAGTCGACTGCCCAGGGCATCTTCTACCAGGCGATGAAAAACCTCGAAGAGAAGGGCGGGGGCGACGACGCTCTGAAGCTCTTCAAGAAGGCGGTAGAGAACTGCAAGCCGCTGCTCGAGGTGAAGACCCGTCGGGTGGGCGGCGCCAACTACCAGGTTCCGATCGAAGTGAATCCGGACCGGCGCACGTCGCTGGCGATTCGCTGGCTGATCACTTATGGCCGCAATCGTGGCGAAAAGGGCATGACCGACAAGCTGAGCAATGAGCTGCTGGACGCGGCCAATGGGCGCGGCGCGGCGATGAAGAAGAAGGAAGACGTACACCGCATGGCCGAGGCCAACAAGGCCTTTGCGCATTACCGCTGGTAACGATTTAGCCTCCGGCTTCTAGCTTTTAGCTACCAGCTGGCGGTTGAAGATGGCGAAATCCGGGGCCGCAATCAACGGCCTCGCAAAGACAAGCTAGAGGCTAGAAGCTGAAAGCTAGCAGCTAGTCAGAACCGCGGGCTTAAATGTCCGCAAGGAAGAATTACCGTGGCTCGCACTATACCTCTGAATCGTTGCCGGAACATCGGAATCATGGCGCACATCGACGCCGGGAAGACGACAGCGACAGAGCGCATCCTGTTTTACACCGGCATCACGCACCGCATCGGCGAAGTGCATGAGGGCACTGCGACCATGGATTACATGGAGCAGGAGCAGGAGCGCGGGATCACGATCACGTCGGCTGCGACGACCTGCATGTGGAAAGACTTCCGCATCAACATCATCGATACGCCAGGCCACGTGGACTTTACCGCCGAGGTGGAGCGCAGCTTGCGCGTGCTGGATGGCGCGGTTGCGGTGTTCGATTCCGTATCCGGCGTGCAGCCGCAGACCGAGACAGTATGGCGGCAAGGCGACAAGTACAAGGTGCCGCGCATCTGCTTCGTGAACAAGATGGACAAGAACGGCGCGGACTTTGAGTACGTGCTGGACTCGATTCGCAAGCGCCTGGGCGCGCGGCCTGTGGCGTTGCAGATTCCTATCGGTGCGGAAGCCGGCTTCAAGGGCGTTGTCGATCTGATCGAGATGAAGGCTGTTCTGTGGCATGACGAAACCATGGGCGCCGAGTTCTCCGTCGAGGAGGTTCCCGCGGACCTGGTGAAGAAGGCAGAGGCCTTCCGCCTGCAGTTGATTGAAGTGATCGCCGAAACCGACGATGTGCTGCTGGAGAAGTTCCTCGAAGGCGAAACGCCGACCATCGATGAACTGAAGGCTGGCATTCGCCAGGCAACGATCGACCTGAAGGTCTTCCCGGTGATTTGCGGAAGCGCCTTCAAGAATAAAGGTGTGCAGACGCTGCTTGATGCGGTGGTCGATTACCTGCCCAGCCCGCTGGACAAGCCTCCGGTGGAAGGCATCGATCCTGATCATGCGGGCAGGATTGTTATGCGCAAGGCCGACGACAACGAGCCATTGGCTGCCTTGGTTTTCAAGCTGATCAATGACCCGTTCGGCAAGCTGTCGTTCATTCGCGTCTATTCGGGCTCGCTCAAGACCGGCGATACGGTGCTGAATCCGCGCACCGGCAGGACCGAGCGCGTGGGGCGCCTGGTGAAGATGCATGCCAACAAGCGCGAGGACGTGACAGAGATCTGGGCAGGCGATATCTGCGCCTGCGTCGGGCTGAAAGAACTGAAGACGGGCGATACGCTGTGTGCGCCGCATCATCCCATTGCTCTGGGTGCAATCACCTTCCCGGAGCCGGTAATCTCGGTGGCGATCGAGCCCAAGACGAAGGCTGACCAGGAAAAGATGGGCATCGCTCTCTCGCGGCTTGCCGATGAGGACCCGACCTTCAAGGTGCATACCGACGAGGATTCGGGGCAGACGATTATCAGCGGTATGGGCGAGTTGCACCTTGAGATTCTCGTGGACCGCATGAAGCGCGAGCACAAGGTCGATGCCAATGTAGGCGAGCCCAAGGTGGCGTTCCGCGAAACCATTCGCAAGGCCGCTGAAGCCGAGGGCAAGTACATCCGCCAGACCGGCGGCTCGGGCAACTATGGGCACTGCAAGTTGCGCGTCGAGCCCAACACGCCTGGCGCGGGCTACGAATTCATCAACGACATCAAGGGCGGCGTGGTGCCCAAGGAATACATCAAGCCCATCGATCAGGGCGTGCAGGGAGCGCTGGAACTGGGCATCCTGGCAGGCTACCCGATTGTGGACGTGAAGGTGATTCTGTTCGACGGCAGCTATCACGAAGTGGACTCGAACGAAATGGCCTTCAAGTTCGCCGGCTCGATCGCCTTCAAGGAAGCGGCCAGAAAAGCGTCGCCGGTATTGCTGGAGCCGGTGATGGCGGTTGAAGTGACCGTGCCCGAGGAGTTCATGGGCGTGATTATCGGCGACATCAACTCGCGGCGCGGGCGCATCGAGGGCATGGAACATGCAGCCGGCTCGCAGGTGATCAAGGCGATGGTGCCGCTGAAAGAGATGTTCGGATACGTGAACGAAATTCGTTCGTCCACGCAGGGCCGCGCGTCGTACTCGATGCAGTTCGCGCGCTATGAAGAAGCACCGCGCATGATCGCCGATGAAATTATCGGCCGCGCGCAGGGGAAATGAGCAGTCAGCTTTTATCTCTCAGCTTTCAGCGCGGCAAGTGCGGGCAGGTTTGAGCTGAGAGCTGAAAGCTCAAAAGCTTGGTTTTGGGGCTGGAGCCGGATGGCCGGCGCCCCTGGAGTGAAACGGGCAGTACAGCTACGAAAGGGATTCGGGACTTTTATGGCGAAGGAAAAGTTTGATCGTTCGAAGCCTCACGTGAACGTGGGGACGATCGGGCACATCGATCACGGCAAGACGACGTTGACGGCGGCGATCACGAAGGTATTGCAGAAGCACAATCCGAAGAACACGTTCCGTTCGTTCGACTCGATCGACAACGCGCCGGAAGAGCGGGAGCGAGGGATAACGATCGCGACGGCGCACGTGGAGTACGAGACGGCCAACCGTCATTATGCGCACGTGGATTGTCCGGGACACGCCGACTACATCAAGAACATGATCACGGGCGCGGCGCAGATGGACGGGGCGATTCTGGTGGTGGCGGCGACCGACGGACCGATGCCTCAGACCAAGGAGCACGTGTTGCTGGCTCGCCAGGTGGGCGTACCCTGCATCGTGGTGTTTCTGAACAAGTGCGATGCGGTGGAAGACGAAGAGCTGACCGACCTGGTGGAGATGGAAGTTCGGGAGTTGTTGTCGAAGTACCAGTTTCCGGGCGACGACATACCGGTGATCCGGGGCTCGGCTTTGGGCGCGTTGAACGGGGAAGCGCAGTGGGAAGCCAAGATCGACGAACTGATGGAGGCGGTGGACAAGTACGTACCGCAGCCTGACCGTGCGATCGACAAGCCGTTTCTGATGCCGATCGAGGATATCTTCTCGATCTCGGGCCGGGGTACGGTGGTGACGGGCCGCATCGAGCGGGGCAAGGTGAAGGTGGGCGAGGACGTGGAGATTGTAGGATTCCGCGAGACGCGCAAGAGTGTGTGTACGGGCGTAGAGATGTTCAAGAAGCAGTTGGACGAAGGTCTGGCGGGCGATAACGCGGGCATTCTTCTGCGCGGCATTCCGAAAGAGGATGTGGAGCGTGGGATGGTGCTGGCCAAGCCGGGATCGATTACGCCGCACACCAACTTCAAGGGCGAGGTTTATGTGTTGTCGAAGGAAGAAGGCGGGCGTCATACGCCGTTCTTCAAGGGCTATCGTCCGCAGTTTTACTTCCGCACGACGGATGTGACGGGGGTGGCGGAGTTGCCGGAGGGCACGGAGATGGTGATGCCGGGCGACAACGTGCAGCTTGTGGTGGAGTTGATTACGCCGGTGGCCATGGAAAAGGGTCTCAGGTTTGCAATCCGCGAAGGCGGCCGCACGGTGGGCGCCGGAACGATTTCGGAGATTATCAAGTAACAGGGACTAAGGGACGTAGGGACTAAGGACTAGAAAACGGCATGCTTACAGCAAGCTGGACAATGGGAGCCAAGTTGGCCCTTAGTCCCTAGTCCCTAAGTCTCTCGGAAAGAAGAGCCAATGGTAGGACAAAGAATCAGGATACGGTTGAAGGCATACGACTATCGCGTGCTGGACACCTCGACCGGCGAGATCGTGGAGACGGCCAAGCGCACCGGGGCAACGGTGGCAGGCCCGATTCCCTTGCCGACGATCAAAAACAAGTATTGCGTGCTGCGTTCGCCGCACGTGGACAAGAAGTCGCGCGAGGCGTTTGAGATTCGCACGCACAAGCGGCTGATCGACATTCTCGAACCGACACAGCAGACAGTAGACGCGCTGATGAAGCTCGATCTGCCGGCCGGCGTCGATGTCGAGATCAAGGCGTTCGAGAAGTAGGCGCCTGCGGTTCGCCGCGGCGAACGCCTGGCGGCGCACAAGCTTCGCGTTAAGTTGCGCGAAGCAGTAGAAAGGCTCGGAAGAGCCCCGGCAGTGCGATGAGTTCAACATCGCATGATGAGGTGAGGAAGACATGGCAGTTACGGGAATTCTGGGTAAAAAGATCGGTATGACGCAGGTCTTCGACGAAAAGGGCGACGTGCACCCGATCACGGTGCTGCAGGCGGGTCCTTGCGTGATTACGCAGTTGAAGACGCTGGCCAGGGACGGCTACGATGCCGCGCAAATCGGATTGGTGGAGTTCATCAAGACCAAGAACGTGACCAAGCCGCAGGCCGGACACTTTGCGAAGACGGAAGCGCCGCCGGTGAAGGTCATCAAGGAAGTGGCAATTGTGGCTGCTCCCGAGGGCGAAGAGAATACCAAGGCCGGCGATCGCGTACTGGTGGACATCTTTAGCGACGCGAAGTTTGTGGATGTGATTGGCACCTCCAAAGGCCGCGGGTTTGCGGGCGTTGTGCGCCGTCACGGTTTTGGCGGCGGACCCAAGTCGCATGGACACATGTTCCAGGTGCAGGGTTCGATTGGCGCATCCAGCTTTCCGTCGCGCGTGTTTCCGGGGCAGCGCATGCCCGGCCACATGGGCGCGGTGCAGGTGACGGTGCGGAATCTGCGCATTCGCGGTATCGATTTGGAAGAGAACCTGTTGATGGTTGAAGGCGCGGTACCGGGTTCGCGCGAAGGTTATGTGCTGATTTCGAAGGCCAAGACTCCGCCGCGCGAGCGTCGTGGTTTTGCTGGATCCGGAACGGTGGATCCGTTGAAGGCTTCGAAGAAGGCCGGCGGCAAGCGTAAATAGTTTTTAGCTTTCAGCTCTCAGCTTATGCATTGGGAGTTTGAATGATGGCTTTACCGATGAATGAGCTGAAGGCTGATGGCTGAGAGCTCGCAGGAAGAAGACGATGGCAAACGTTGATGTGTTGAATATGAGCGGCGAAAAGGTGGGCTCGCTGGAGCTGTCCGATGCGCTTTTCGGGGCAGACCAGGTGAACGAGGCTCTTTTATGGGAGGCGGTGAAGCACTATCGCGCTTCGCTGCGCCAGGGCACGCACAAGACCAAGAGCCGCACCGAAGTCGCCGGCTCCGGCAAGAAACTCTGGAAGCAGAAGGGCACGGGCCGTGCTCGTATCGGATCGGTGCGCTCTCCATTGTGGCGCCATGGCTACACGGTGCACGGACCGCAGCCGCGCAGCTACGACTACGCTTTTCCGCGCAAAAAGCTGCTGGGCGCACTGCGTTCGGCGCTGGCCTCGAAGCTGGCCGACGGCAAGCTGACAGTTGTGGATACGCTGGAGATCAAGGAAGGCAAGACCAAGCTTTATCGCGCGGCGCTGACCAAGCTGGACGTAACGCGCACGGCGCTGCTGGTTGAGAACGGCAAGACGCTTACCCAGGCACTGCTGCTGGGCGCGCGCAATCTGAAGGGCGTTGAACTGGTCTTGAACAACGAGGTTCATCCCTACGATCTGCTGCGCTATGAGCGGGCCATCTTCTCGACGGCCGCCATTGAGCAGTTGACCGAAATGCTTGAGAAGAACGCTTCGAAGCGCAAGGCCGCCGCGGCGGCCAAGCTCGCTGCACAGACGGAGGCCGCGTAATGCCGACTCTCTATAGCGTGATTCGCCGCCCGCTGATTACCGAAAAGGGATTGGGCGTAAAGGAGACCGAGGGGACGCTGGTGTTTGACGTGGCGCCTGAGGCCTCCAAAACCGAAGTCAAGCAGGCGGTTGAGGCTCTCTTCAAGGTGAAGGTAGCCGCGGTCCGCACGGCCAATGTAATTGGCAAGGAACGCCGCAGGGGCAAGTTCGCGGGTTTCCGCCCCGATTGGAAGAAAGCATACGTGCGGCTCAAGACCGGCGAGAAGCTGCCGGAGTACGTGAGCAATCTGTAAGGCAGCTGTGAGCTTTCAGCCTTGAGCTTGTTCCGTGAAGGGGCAAGAGGAAAAGGCAAGAGCGAGTCACTGAAGTTCGTTTGTTGAAGATGGATGAGCTGATGGCTGAAAGCTGAGAGCTTAAAGCTCATCAAGGAAAAAAGACGATGGCAATCAAGACATATAGACCGATTACGCCGACGCTGCGGTTTCAGACCTCGCTGGTCAACGACGACCTGACGACGGACAAGCCGCATAAGCCGCTTCTGGCGGTCCGCAAGCGTACTGGCGGACGCCGCAATTCGGGCGATCTGACCATCCGCCATCACGGCGGTGGCCACAAGCAGCAGTTGCGCCTCATCGATTTCAAGCGCGAGAAGTATGGAGTGCCGGGCAAGGTGGCGACAATCGAGTACGATCCCAACCGCTCGGCCCGCATCGCGCTGGTCCACTACGCCGACGGCGAAAAGCGCTACATCCTGCAGCCGGTTGGGCTGAAGGTGGGTGCTACGGTGAGCTCCGGTCCCGAGGCCGACATCCTGGTGGGCAACGCGCTGCCGCTGAAGAACATCCCCGCCGGCACCACGGTGCATGCGATTGAGCTGAGGCCTGGCAAGGGTGCGCAGATGGCGCGATCGGCCGGCACGCAGGCGCAACTGGTTGCCAAGGAAGGCGATTACGCGCTGCTCAAGCTGCCTTCGGGCGAGACCCGCAAGGTGCTGGCCGAGTGCATGGCGACTATCGGGCAGGTGGGCAACACGGATCACGAGAACGTGGCCATCGGCAAGGCCGGGCGCAACCGCTGGAAGGGCATTCGTCCCACCAATCGCGGCGTCACCATGAACCCGGTGGACCACCCGCACGGCGGCGGCGAAGGCAAGACTTCGGGCGGCCGTCATCCGGTGACCCCGTGGGGCCAGCCCACAAGGGGCTACAAGACACGGAACAACAAGCGGACCGACGCGTTCATCGTCAGCCGCCGGGCGAAGTAAAAGAGCAGCCGCCAGCTATCAGCTTTCAGCTTTTAGCTCCCTGCGGCAGACGAAGATTTCAGGCAATAGCCGGGCAGACAGCTTGAGAGAGAAAGAGCTGGAAGCTAGAGGCTGGAAGCTAGGAGCTGGTTTTTATGGCACGTTCGACAAAGAAAGGCCCGTTTGTGGATGCGCACCTCACCGTGAAGATTGAGGTGCTCAACCAGGCCAACGACAAGAAAGTAGTCAAGACCTGGTCGCGGCGATCGACGATCTTTCCCGAGTTCGTAGGCCACACCATCGCCGTACACAACGGCAAGAAATTCGTTCCGGTATATGTGACCGAGAACATGGTGGGGCACAAGCTGGGTGAGTTTGCGCCCACGCGCACCTTCAAGGGGCACACCGGGGGCAGCAGCAAGTCGGCTGAGACCAGCGCCAAGCCGCGTTGAAGCAGCTTGCAGCCATCAGTATTTAGCTTTCAGCACGATTGTGGCGGAGCTGGTGGCAAAGGCAACACGGGATTCGCAGGTGCGATGAGGAATGATCGCATCGGGCACGAAAAAGCTGAGAGCTGATGGCTGAAAGCTGAAAGCTCAAGTTTGAGGAAGGCACAATGGCAGTTGAGACAAAGGAATACCGGGCCGAGGCCAAGTTTCAGCGGGTGTCGCCACAGAAGGCGCGGCTGGTTCTTGAGCTGATCAAGGGGCGGGCAGTTCAGGAGGCGCTGGAGACGGCAGCCTTCACCAAGAAGCGCATCGCTCCGGTGATCCACAAGCTCTTGATCTCGGCGGTAGACAACGCCAAGTACGTAGCCGGCGAGCGTGGCATCGACTTGGACGTGGACAGTCTGTATGTGAAACAGGCTCTGGCCAACGACGGGCCGCGCATGAAGCGCATTCGCCCGGCGCCGATGGGGCGCGCATACCGCTACCAGCGCAGGCTCACACACATTGTGCTTTCAGTGGCCGAGCGCGAAGGGGCCGCGGGCATGGTGACAAAGGTCGAAGAGCCGAAGGCTGCGACCAAGCCAACCAAGACGAAAGCAGCGGAGCCGAAGGCTGCGGCAAAGACGGCGGGCAAGACGGCAGGGGCAACAAAGAAAAAGGCCAGCAAGAAGGCCTAGAGGGATTTGAGGAAAATAGTATGGGACAGAAAGTCCATCCTTACGGATTCCGGCTGGGAGTGAACAAGCCGTGGCGTTCGCGCTGGTTCTCAGAGCGCGACTATGACAAGCTCCTGGTCGAGGACGTGAAGCTCAAGGCTGAGCTGCGCGACAAGCTGAAGGCTGCCGGCGTGAGCTCGGTAGAGATTGAGCGTCCCGGCAACAAGCTGCGTTTTCTGATTCGCACCGCCCGGCCGGGCATCGTGATCGGCCGCAAAGGCGCGGAGATTGAAAAGCTCAAGACGGAACTCGGCAAGCGCACCAGCCGCGACGTGTTCATCGACATCATCGAGGTGAACAAGCCGGAACTGGATGCCCAGCTGGTAGCGGAAAACATCGCGCTGCAACTGGAAAAGCGTGTCAGCTTCCGCCGGGCAATGCGCAAGAGTGTCGACTCGGCACTGCGCTTTGGTTGCAAGGGAATCAAGGTGCGCGTCTCGGGCCGTTTGAACGGCAATGAGATTGCCCGCTCGGAGTGGTATCTGCAGGGGCGTTTGCCGTTGCACACGCTGCGCGCGGATATCGACTACGGCTTTGCCGAAGCGCACACGACGTACGGCGTGATCGGCGTGAAGACCTGGATTTATCGTGGCGACATCTATGAGCAGAAGCGCCGCCAGGCTCCGCCAGTAGGGACGTCAGTGTTCTAGAAGCAGGGACTGGGGACTAGGGACCAGGAGTAGGGTCTCGATCGCTGGTCAATGATTGTTGGTTGCAGAGGTTTGCAGTAAGCAGGCCGGGAAGTGAATCGCGACGGGATGGAATGAGTCCCTAGTCCCTTTTCCCTAGTCCCTGGCATTTTGAGGTTCTTGCTATGTTGATGCCAAAGAAGGTGAAGTTTCGCAAGCAGCAGAAGGGCAAGCGGCGCGGCAAGGCGTGGCGTGGGTCTTCTCTGTCTTTCGGTGAGTACGGTTTGAGGGTTATGGAGTGCGGGTACATCACCGACCGGCAAATCGAAGCCAGCCGTATTGCCATGACCCGCTTTATCAAGCGCGGCGGCAAGATCTGGTTGCGGCTGTTTCCGGACAAGCCGATTACCAAGAAGCCGGCCGAAGTGAGAATGGGTTCGGGCAAGGGCGCTCTGGATCACTGGGTTGCCGTGGTGCGGCCAGGCAAGATCCTGTTTGAGATGGAAGGCGTAGACCCGGCGACCGCGCAGGAAGCGATGCGTCTGGCGTCGAACAAGCTGCCGCTCAGGACCAAGTTTGTGATGCGGCCGGGCGCGGAAAAAGTTGTGGCCGCTGCGGCCAAGTAGAAGAGCAGCTGTCAGCTTTCAGCTCTTCGAGCGAATCGGTGAGCGGATGCGCAAATGCGGTAAAGCTGGGAGCTGAAGGCTAAAAGCTGGGAGCTAAAGACAAATGGAACTCGCAAAGATTCGTAATTTGAGCGATGCCGAACTGCTGCACCAGGAGAAGACAGCCGCAGAGCAGCTTTTCCGGCTTCGTTTTCAGGTCTCGCTGGGGCAGAACGACGGAGTAAAGAAGCTTCGCCAACTGCGCAAGGAGATCGCCCAAATCAAGACCGTGGCCCGCGAGCGCGAGCTGGGCATCCGCGGCGCGGCAAACGATGTCGCGGCGGAGAATGCCGGAAAGGGAGCCCGTTGATGACGGCGAAGACAGAAGCAGGACAGGCGCCGGCGGCGGTTTCGCGGCGTAACGAGAAGGTTGGCAACGTGGTTTCGACCAAGATGCAAAAGACCATAGTAGTCGAGGTCGAAATGCGCAAGCCGCATACCAAGTACAAGAAGATCATGCGCACGACGAAGAAGTTCTATGCCCACGACGAGCAGAGTTCGGCGCGGATGGGCGATGTGGTGCGCATCCGTGAGACCAGGCCGCTTAGCAAACTGAAGCGCTGGTCGCTTGAAGAGATCGTGCGTCGCTCATCGCTGAGCCAGATTGAAGATGCGGCGGTCAAGACCGAAGTCCAGGCTGCCAACTAAGGCGAGCGGTTAAGGAGAAGAACCCATGGCAGTGCAAATGAGAACCATGCTCGCGGTGGCCGATAACTCCGGCGCGCGCAAGCTGCAAGTGATTCTGCCGCTGGGCGGCGGACTGGGCAAGAAGGCCGGTCTTGGCGACATCGTGACGGCCGCGGTGAAGGAAGCTTCCCCGGACGGTACGGTCAAGAAGGGCAAAGTGGTGAAGGCGGTCATCGTCCGCACCCGCAAGGAGTATCGCAGGCGCGACGGAACCTATATCCGGTTCGATGAAAACGCCGCAGTGGTAATCGACGACGCGCACGAACCAGTAGGTACGCGCGTGTTTGGGCCAGTGGCCCGCGAGTTGCGCGAAAAGAAGTTTCTGAAGATTGTTTCGCTGGCGCCGGAAGTGGTGTAAAGACAGCTTCAAGCTTTCAGCCTTCTGCTCTCAGCTCGATTTTGGCGGAGCAGACGCCGGCGGCAAGAGTGGAAGAGTTTGTAACTGGAAGGGTAAACCTGAGAGCTGACGGCTGAAAGCTGATAGCTGTTTTTCGGAGAAAAGATGCCGAGTTTAAGTATTCATCGCAACGATACGGTCAAGGTGCTCACGGGCGCCGACCGCGGCAAGACGGGCCGTGTGCTGCGCGCCTTTCCTGACGAGGGAACGGTACTGGTGGAGCACGTGCGAGTGGTCAAGAAGACGATTTCGGGCAAAACCGGGCAGCGGACCAAGGGCGGCATTGCCGAGCATGAGTCGCCCATCAACATATCGAACGTAGTGCTGGTATGCCCCAACTGCGGCACGGCGCGTGTGGGCTTCAAGACCGAAGGCGGTACGCGGTCGCGCATCTGCAAGAAGTGCGGGCAGGAGTTGCCCACAAAGAAGTAAAGAGGCAGCTTTCAGAAGTCTGCTCTCAGCTATCAGTTGCGCGCTGTGAGTTGATGATCTCCAAAACTGACGGCTGAAAGCTGATAGCTGTTTTTAACCTTCCGCAACGGTAAACGGGCCGCCGCGGCGACCCACTCCGAAGACCGGAAGAAAGAGAGCAAAGGATTATGGCAGCAAGGTTGAAAGAGAAGTATCACAAAGAGATCAAGCAGGCTTTGCAAAAGGAGCTGGGCATCGAGAATTCGATGGCGGTTCCAAGGCTGGATAAGATCGTCGTCAACATGGGCCTGGGCGAAGCCACGCAGAATACCAAGCTGCTTGACCCGCTGGTCGCCGATCTGGCGTCGATTACCGGACAGAAGCCGGTGACCACCAAGGCCAAGAAGTCGATTGCGGCGTTCAAAGTGCGCGCCGGCATGTCGATTGGCGCCATGGTGACGCTGCGCCAGGACAAGGCCTACGAGTTTCTTGACCGGCTGATTTCGACGGCGCTGCCGCGGGTGCGCGATTTTCGCGGCGTTTCGACCAAGAGTTTTGACGGACGCGGCAACTATACGCTGGGCCTGCGCGACCAGCTGATCTTCCCCGAAATCGACTACTCCAAGGTGGAGAAGATGAAGGGGATGAACATCACGATCGTGACCACGGCGAAGGACGACAACCAGGCGAGGGCGCTGCTGAAGCACTTTGGGATGCCGTTCCGGCAAGGGGCGTAAAAGCAGTTGTTAGCTGTTAGCTGTTAGCTTTCAGCCTTCAGCTTGATCGAGGCCGGGGCAGGATCAGGGGCGGGCGAATCTGGGCCTGTTCCGCAAGGGTTGGGTTTGAACAAGAAACGGGCTAATAGCTTTTAGCTGATAGCTGATAGCTGATTTTTAAGAGGATTTATGGCAACCACTGCAAAAAGGGTGAAAGACGCGCGGAAGCCGAAGTTCAGCTGCCGCAAGCACAACCGGTGCCAGCTCTGTGGGCGGCCGCGTGGATTCCTGCGGAAGTTCGGCGTTTGCCGTTTGTGCTTCCGTGGGCTTGCGCTCAAGGGCGAGATTCCCGGCGTCGTCAAGTCGAGTTGGTAAGAAAAGCAGCCTTTAGCTGCTCGCTTTCAGCTGCAAGCTCGTCGCTATGATTCGATGAGCTTGGTTTTAGCGAGTTGAGCTGAGGGCCAGAAGCTAAGAGCTGGAAGCTGCAGTACGCATTCCCGCTGGTTCCCGCCGCGGCGGGCGAACGGGGAATGAAGGAGAAGGAATGAGTCTGACCGACCCAGTAGCAGATTTTCTGGCGCGGATCCGGAATGCAATCCGGGCGCGTCATCAGAAGCTGGACGTTCCAGCGTCAAAGTTGAAGACCGAGATTGCCCGCATTCTCAAGGAAGAGGGCTACATCTCGAACTACAAGACCCAGGAAGAAGATGGCAAGCCGATTCTGCGCGTGTACTTGAAGTACGGCGGGCAGGAAGCAGCTATCCGCGACCTGGCGCGCATCTCGCGTCCCGGTTGCCGTGTTTATATCGGCCACGACGAGATCAAGCGGGTGCAGGGCGGCCTTGGCATCTCGATCATGACCACGCCGAAGGGCGTGATGACGGGCCGGCAGGCGCGCCGCGAAGGCGTAGGCGGCGAAGTGCTCTGCGAAGTGTGGTAGCGCTCCGTGCTTTCACTCTTTGGATGAGGTTTCGGGCTGAATAGCCCTCGGCTGCAGTGGAACGATGGGGCAGGATGCTCTGTCGGGACTCGCAAGCCAGATGAAGGATTGAATCGATGTCGCGTATTGGAAAGAAACCGATCCCGTTGCCGACGGGCGTCAAGTACAAGGTTGAAGGCAACACTGTTCTGGTCGAAGGCCCCAAAGGCAAAGTCTCGGCGCTGATCGCCCAGGGCATTTCTTTGGAGACCAAGGATGGAACGCTCCACGTGAATCGCGAGAACGATAAGTACGCCGCGGTGCACGGGTTGACGCGCGCCCTGGTGTTCAACGCGGTTGAGGGCGTGACCAAGGGCTGGACGCGCGAGTTGGACATTGTGGGCATTGGCTATCGCGCGGAATTGAAGGGCAAGGGCATGGTGGTGTTTACGCTGGGCTACTCGCATCCCATTGAAGTTCCGTTGCCTTCTGGCATTGAAGTGGCTATCGATCCCAAGCAGACACATCTCACGATCTCCGGTATTGACCGGCAGAAGGTGGGGCAGGTAGCGGCGGACATGCGCTCATTGCGCAAGCCGGACCCCTACAAGAACAAGGGCGTGCGCTACTCCAACGAGAAGTTGAAGAAGAAGGCCGGCAAGACGGGCGCGAAGTAACAAAGGCAGGGACTAGGGAATAGCGAAATGCTAACTCCGCGAACTCCGCTAACAACCCTAACTCCGCTGATTTTCAACCGAACGGAGCCGCTGGGCGGTTCCGCTGATAGGAATGAGAGAACATGATTACGCAGAACAAGAGAAACGCAATTAGGCAGCGCATTCATGCGCGCATCCGCCAGAAGCTTTCAGGCACCGAGGCGCGGCCGCGGCTGAACGTGTACCGCTCGCTGAACCACATTTACGCGCAGGTGATCGATGACCAGAAGGGCGAGACGCTGGTTTCGGCCTCAACACTGGAACTGAAGGTGAAGACCGGCGGCAACGTGGCGGCAGCCAAGGAAATCGGCAAGGCGATTGCCGAGGCGGCTTCGGCGAAGGGCATCAAGAAAGTAGTCTTCGATCGCGGTGGGTTCCTGTATCACGGGCGCATTAAGGCGCTGGCCGACGCGGCCCGCGAAGCCGGCCTGGAGTTCTAAGCACCTGCGGTGCGGCTGGCGTTTTGGTCGAGTGTTTGGGCTGATAGACAAGTTTTCCAGGGTGTTGCGTGAGCGGCCCGGAAGGACAGACGAGAGCAATGACGATGTTAAAGAAGAAACTCGATGCCAACCAGTACAACCTGAAGGATCAGGTGGTGTCCATCAATCGCGTGACCAAAGTGGTCAAGGGCGGCAAGAATATGTCGTTTGCCGCGCTGGTGGTGGTGGGCGACGCGGCTTCAGGCGTGGTGGGCTACGGTTCGGGCAAGGCCAAGGAAGTTCCCCAGGCGATTCGCAAGGGGATCGAGTCGGCCAAGAAGAACCTGGTTCGCGTGAACCTGACCGAAACGACGATTCCGCACCAGGTGCTGGGCCGCTTCGGTTCGGGACAAGTGCTGCTGAAGCCGGCCCCCGAAGGCACGGGCGTGATTGCCGGCGGCGCGGTGCGCGCAGTGATGACCTCGGCCGGTGTGCAGAACGTGCTGACCAAGAGCCTGGGCTCTCCCAATCCGCATAACGTCATCAAGGCGACATTTGACGCACTGGTGCAGCTCCGCGACAAGGGCGAAGTGGCCACGATGCGCGGCAAGACCGTGGAGGAGATGTAAGCCATGGCCGAGACCAAGAAGATTCGCATTCAGTATTACCGCTCAAAAAATTCCACACCCATCAAGCACAAGCTGGTGGTCAAGGGGCTTGGCTTCACGCGGCTCAACCAGATTGTCGAGCGCGTGGATAACGAGTCCATTCGCGGAATGGTGAAGACGGTTCCGCACCTTGTGCGGATTCTGGAGAACTAACTGGGCCGAGAGCCCGAAAGCTCTCAGCCGTCAGCTTCCAGCGATCAGCTTGAAGGTGCAGGATCGAACCTCATCGGTCCGGCGCAAAAGACAGCAGAAAGCTGAGAGCTCATAGCTGAAAGCTTAAAAGGAACGCGAGTCGGCAGGGATCAAACCTGCCGGCGTTACAGCGAGGAAAATCATGGCAAAGAATCTATCAAATTTGCGCGCGCCCAAGAAGGCCAACACCGGGCGCAAGCGCGTGGGCCGGGGCATGGGATCCGGCATGGGCAAGACAGCGACCCGCGGCCACAAGGGCCAGGGTTCGCGCTCGGGCTTCAGCCTGATGCGCGGTTTTGAGGGCGGTCAGATGCCGTTGCACCGCCGCCTGCCCAAGCGCGGTTTCACTAACATTTTCCGCACTGAATACACGGTGGTGAACCTGGATCGGATTGAAGGCCTGGAAGTGGCCGAGATCGGGCTGGACGACTACAAGAAGCTGGGCCTGGCCTCAAGCAAGAAGGCGCTGATCAAGATTCTGGGCTCGGGCGAACTGACCTCGGCCAAAACGATTCACGCCCACAAGTTTTCCAAGTCTGCCATCGAAAAGATCGAGAAGGCCGGCGGCAAGGCCGTGGTGCTCGGCGCACCGGCTGCCCCTGCAACGGCTTAAGCTTTGGTTCTTCCTACCCTGGCCACAAGAACAAAGACGCGGCGAGGGTGGGGCACCCGGCAGATTGGGGCTGGGCAAGTGTGACCGCCCGCATATCCAGCGATTTCCGGTTCCTGTATTTTCATTGGAAAACGAGAATTGCTCTAAGATGGATTAGGTCAAAAAAGTTTCGACTGGCGCTAAAACGCCTGAAGCGGATAAGCAAATATGCTTGAGAAGTTCCTTAATATCTTCCGGATTCCTGACCTGCGCAAGCGGGTACTGTTCACGCTGGGCATCTTGGCCGTTTACCGGTTGGGCGCGTGGATTCCGACGCCGGGTGTGAATACGCACCAGTTGGAATTGATGTTCAACCAGCAAAGCGGGTCGGCGCTGGGACTGATGGACCTTTTCGGCGGGGGTAACCTGCGCCGCATGACGATTTTCGCCCTGGGCATCATGCCCTACATCACTGCTTCCATCATCTTTCAGCTTCTGACCGTCGTGTATGAGCCGCTGGCCCGCATCCAGAAGGAAGGCGAACTGGGTCGACGCAAGATCACGCAGTGGACGCGATACGTAACCGTAATTCTGGCCGCCCTGCAGTCGATCGGCATCGCCGCGATCCTTACGCGGCAGAACCTGGTGCTGAATCCGGGTATCAGCTTCAGCCTCATGACGGTGCTGACATTGACTACCGGCTCGGCGTTCATTATGTGGTTAGGCGAGCAGATTACCGATCGCGGTATCGGAAACGGAATGAGCCTGCTGATTTTTGCCGGCATTGTCGCGGGTCTCCCTCGGGGCGTGGGCGAACTGATTCAGAAGGTGCAGACCAATGCGTGGGGTTCTCTGACCATCATGGCCATGATGGTTCTGCTCGTGGGCATGATCGCAGTGGTGGCCTTCATTGTCTTTGTGGAGCGGTCAGAACGCCGCATTCCCATCCAGAGCGCGCGGCGTATCATCGGCCGGCGCATGATGGGAGGACAATCAAGTCACCTGCCCCTGAAGGTGAACTCGGGCGGCGTAATGCCGATTATCTTTGCCAGCTCGATTCTGTCGGCGCCGCTGCTTTTCGGCCAGGTGGAGTGGGTGCAGAACAATCGCCTCCTCCAGCCAATTCTTCAGGCGATTCAACCGGGCTACCCCTGGTACGTGCTGCTGAACGCGCTGGCAATCGTCTTTTTCGCTTACTTTTACGTGTCCATTATTATGAAGCCCGACGACATCGCTGATAACTTCCGCAAATCGGGCTCCTTTATTCCCGGAATCCGTCCCGGCAAGCGCACGTCGGACTTCATCAATGACATCCTTACCCGTATTACATTAGTTGGCGCTGTTTACTTGATTCTGATTCAGATGGTCCCCACCTTCCTCATTTCAGGCATTCGCTTGGACAAGATTTGGCTTATTGGGAGGTTTTTTGAGACCCTGCCCACCTGGGTGACGCATGGCCTCAATGTGAGCTTCTACTTTGGCGGCACCTCGCTGCTGATTGTAGTGGGCGTGGCAATGGACACCATCAACCAGATCGAATCGCAGCTGATCATGCGGCATTATGACGGCTTTTCCCCTCGTTCCGGTCGCATACGCGGAAGGAAAACCTGGTAATGTCTTCATCTGCAAGTGCTGTAGAAAGTGACCGGGGCGTGGTGTCAAAGACCATTCCCGGTCCCATTCTTTTATTGGGCGCGCCGGGCTCGGGCAAGGGAACCCAGGCCAAGGCGCTGGTGAAGCTGTGGGGAATCCCGCAGATCTCAACCGGCGACCTGTTGCGCGCCAATGTGGCCCAGGGAACCTCGCTGGGCCGGGTAGCCAAGGAGATCATGGACCGGGGGGAACTGGTTCCCGATTCACTGGTCGATGAGATGGTCGCGGCAAGGCTGCAGGAGCCGGACACGGCTAGCGGGTACATCCTGGACGGATTCCCGCGGACACTGGTTCAGGCCGGCTGGCTCGACGGGCGGCTGGGGACGGAATCACAGGCATTACCAGTGGTTGCCGTCAATATCCATGTGGACTATAATCAGTTATTACGCCGTATTACGGGGCGCAGGAACTGTCCGGTCTGCCAGACGATCTACAATATTTACTCAAACCCACCCCAACGGGCCGGTTTTTGTAATGTGGAAGGCGCGGCTCTGGCCCAGCGAGCCGATGACACGGAGAAGGTTTTCACGGAGCGCATGCGCGCTTACGTGGTACAGACCGCGCCCGTGGTCGAACACTACCGGCAACTGGGGCGATTTGCAGAAGTGGACGGAGACAGGCCGATCGGTGAAATAGCGGCCGGAATTGTTACCGCCGTCGAGCGGCTGCGAAAATAGCGCGGCCGAGAGGCGGGATTTTGTGTGTAAGGAAACGCCGAAAGCGGGGTTGTCAGGGTGGCGGTGGTACTGAAGTCGTCTGATGAGATCGAAAAGATGCGCCGCGCGGGCCAGGTGGTCCGCGAGGTGCTGGAGTTGGTGCGCAGCCGCGTGAAGCCGGGCGCCACCACTCTCGATCTGGAGAAGGTGGCTGAAGCGCGGCTCGCGGAACTGGGTGCGAAGCCCGCGTTCAAGGGGTACCACGGTTATCCATGCGTTCTGTGCACCTCGGTGAATAGTGAGGTGGTGCACGGCATTCCGTCGAAGAAACGGGTCCTGAAGGATGGGGACATCGTTTCACTCGATTTCGGGGCGGTGATTGACGGCTACTTTGGCGATGCGGCCATCACGGTTCCGGTGGGCGAGAAGATTGCGCCGAACACCGCACAGCTGCTTCGCGTGACCGAAGCTTCACTGCGCGCCGGGATTGCCGTTGTGAAGCCGGGGGCGACCCTGGGCGACATCGGCGCCGCCGTGCAAAAGGTGGTCGAGTCCCATGGGTTCTCGGTGGTAAGGGATTTTGTGGGGCACGGCATCGGTGTCAACATGCACGAAGAGCCACAAGTGCCGAACTTTGGCGAAGCGGGCCGCGGAATGAAGCTGCGCGCCGGCATGGTGATCGCCATTGAACCCATGGTCAACGCCGGCAAGCCGGAGGTAAGGGTATTGAAGGATGGCTGGACGGCGGTCACAGACGATGGAAGCATGAGTGCTCATTTTGAGCAGACGGTGGCGGTAACCGACACCGGCGCAAGGATCCTGACCGAGTAGAAACACTCGGTCCGAAATCAGGGAGCGCGCGAGCGCCACCAGAAGCGGGATACAGTTTGTCGAAGGAAGACGCGATTGAGGTGATGGCGACGGTGACTGAAACGTTGCCCAATGCCATGTTCAAGGTCAAACTCGAGAACAATCACGAGGTGTTGACCCATGTCTCGGGAAGAATGCGCAAGAACTTCATTCGCATTTTGCCTGGGGACCGCGTGGCCGTAGAGCTAAGCCCATACGACCTGAATCGCGGACGGATCGTTTATCGCTACAAGTGAGTTCTTTATGACCGCGTTTTCTCGAGGATGCGCGGAGAAGGGCAGCAGAAAATGAAGGTCCGTGCATCGGTAAAGAAAATTTGCGTGAAGTGCAAGGTCATCAACCGCCGCGGGGTGGTTCGTGTGATCTGCGAGAACGCAAAGCACAAGCAGCGTCAGGGCTAGCGGGAGCCTGGCAGTAGGCGGAAACTCCAAGGAAGTTCACCGTTCGAGGTTCGCAGTAAGTGAGAACTGAGAACTGTGAACCACGAAGTCACATGGGGCTAGTTAGCTTGAACAAAGGCTAGCGATGAACCCCGGAATCACCCCAGCGACGACGACCTGTCGCCGGGGACCCCGGAGGATCCGCAGTAACCCGTGCGAGCCGGTTGAGGCCGGAGGCACACAACCTGAAGCAGCAAAGGAATCGGAATGGCACGTATTGCTGGCGTCGATCTGCCCCGCAACAAGCAGGCCCGGATCGCGCTCACATACATATTCGGCATCGGCAATCCGCGCGCGCTGAGGATTCTGGGGAAAGCGAATGTTGACGCTTTCAAGAAGATCCAGGACCTGGGCGAGGACGAGGTAAACCGCATCCGCCAGGTGATTGAGGACGAAGGGGACGTGGAGGGCGATCTGCGCAAGGACGTCCAAATGCACATCAAGCGCCTCATCGACATCCAGAGCTATCGCGGCAACCGCCATCGGCGGTCGCTGCCGGTGCGTGGACAGCGCACCCACACCAATGCCCGCACCCGCAAGGGCCCCCGCAAGGGCACCGTGGCCGGCAAGAAGAAAGCGACGGGTAAAACCTAAATGGCGAAACCAGAGCAGAAAGCCGGGGCTGGCAAGGCTGGCAAGAACAAGAAGTTCAAGAAGCGCGAGCGCAAGAATGTGCCGTTTGGAATCGCGCACATTCAGGCCTCGTTCAACAACACCATCGTCACCATTACCGACCAGGTGGGCAATACACTCAGCTGGAAGAGCTCGGGTTCGCTGGGCTTTCGCGGCTCGCGCAAGGGTACACCTTTCGCGGCGCAGCAGGCAGCTTCAAACGCTGCCAGCATGGCGCGGGATCACGGCTTGCGCGCGGTGGATGTTCGGGTCGCCGGTCCGGGTTCAGGACGCGAGTCGGCAATTCGCGCCCTGGCTGCCGCAGGGATCGAAGTGCGCTCCATCCGCGACGTGACGCCGGTGCCGCACAACGGCTGCCGTCCGCCGAAGCGGAGAAGGGTCTAAGAAGCAGGGACTAGGGACTAGCAAAAGCACGCCATTAGCCGCTTTTTAATCCCCAGTCCCTTAGTCCCTAGTCCCTCGTAACAACCGGGCCGGGAAGAAGTCCGCCGCGGCGGACGTAAACCGGCCGTCATCCGAAGTCAGGAGAAGAAATGGCACGTTATACCGGAGCAGTCTGCCGCCTTTGCCGCCGCGAAGGCACCAAGCTATTTTTGAAGGGCACCAAGTGCGCTTCAGACCGTTGCCCGCTGGAGAAGCGCAATTTTCCTCCCGGCATGCACGGCAAGGACCGCAAGGCCAAGATTGTGGGCTACGGCCTGCAGTTGCACGAGAAGCAGAAGGCCAAGCGCATCTACTTCACCCTTGAAGGCCAATTCCGCGAATACTACGAGAAAGCCAACCGCGCCAGCGGCGTCACCGGCGATTTGCTCATTCAGCAGCTGGAGCGCCGGTTGGACAACGTGGCTTACCGGCTCGGCTTTGCCATCTCGCGCCGCCAGGCCCGCCAGATTGTGCGCCACGGCCACATTCAGGTCAACGGCCGCAAGGTGAACATTCCTTCATACCAGGTGAACGCGGGCGACGAAATCGCTTTGCGCGATGCCGCGAAGAAAATGGTCATCGTCGAGCAAGCCGCGCAGTACGCCTCCGCCAATCCAGTTCCAGCATGGCTTGAGGTGAGCTACGAGAACCTCTCGGGCCGCGTGCTTTCGCTGCCCAAGCGCAAGGACGTTGCGCTGCCGGTCAACGAGCAGCTCATCGTCGAGTTGTATTCGAAGTAACAGCTGTCGGCAATCGGCCATCGGCTTTCAGTTCTTTCTCGTGGATGAGTAAAGCTATTGCTCAATCGGGATCGGGCTGAAAGCCAAAGGCTGGGAGCTTAAAGCTGCATTCCAACCGAAGGAGAACTTGCGCGGCCGCCGCAAAATGCATCGCGACGTACATGCCGCGCGGGAAACGAGACAAAGATATGCTTTGGAGAGGATTTCAGAAACCGAAGCGCCTGGCAGTAGATGCCGAGACGCTTACCGACACATTTGGCAAGTTCAGCGCTCAGCCCTTTGAGCGTGGATTTGGCACCACCATCGGCAACGCTCTTCGCCGCACCTTACTGAGTTCGATCGAAGGCGCTGCAGTCACCGCGATCCGCATCGAAGATGTGCTGCACGAATTCCAGTCGATCACCGGAGTCGTAGAGGACGCCACCGACATCATCCTGAACCTGAAGCAGGTTCCGTTCAAGCTTGCTGGCGACGGTCCCAAGGCGCTGTACCTGCGCGCCGACCAGCCTGGCGTTGTCACTTCCGGGATGATCGAAGCCGACGGCGACGTGGAGATTCTGGACAAGAACGTGTACATTGCCACGGTCTCTGAAGGCGGCCGGCTTGACATGGAAATGCGCCTTAAGCGCGGGCGCGGCTATATCTCGGCCGACAAGAACTTTGACGCCGATCTGGGCCTCGGCTTTATTCCGGTGGACTCGGTTCACTCGCCTGTTCGCCGCGTGAACTACGTGGTTGAAGCAGCTCGTCTGGGACAGATTACCGACTACGACAAACTCACGCTGGAAGTGTGGACCAACGGGGCCGTGTTGCCCGCCGATGCTGTCGGCCTGGCCGCCAAGCTGCTGAAAGACCACATGAATATTTTCATCAACTTCGAAGAGGAAATCGTAGCTGAGGCACGGGGCGAGGAAGGCCGCATCCTGCTGCGCAACGACAATCTGAACCGCTCTGTCGAGGAGCTGGAGCTGTCTGTTCGCAGCTACAATTGCCTGAAGAACGCCAACATTCAGAGCATCGGCGAACTGGTGCAGAAGACCGAAGCCGAGATGCTGAAGACCAAGAACTTCGGCCGCAAGAGCCTGAACGAGATCAAGGAAATCCTCGCGCAGATGGGTCTCTCGCTGGGCATGAAGATCGATGAAAGCGGCAACGCAGTTCCGGGACCGACGAGCATTCCGCCCGCCACCGCGCTGGCTGCCAACTATAGCCACTTCGACGACGAAGATGAGCCGCTGGATTCGGTCGATCTCCAGTTGCCCACTGAGACGGAGAACTTTTAGAAGACAGCTACAAGCTTTCAGCCATCAGTTGCCCGGCATTCCTGGCGCGGAAAGAGCTGATGGCTGATTGCTGAAAGCTCACAAATTCCGAAAGAGGGTAACACGTTATGCGCCATCGCAATGCAGGATTCAAGCTCGGACGCAACACCAGCCACCGCCGCGCCCTGTTGCGGAACCTGGTTACGTCCGTCCTCGTGGAAGATCGCGTGGAAACGACCGTGGCCAAGGCCAAGGCTGTTCGTCCGCACGTGGAAAAGATGATTACTCTGGGCAAGAAGGGCGATCTGCACTCGCGCCGTCAGGCGCTCAGCTTCCTCATGACCGACAAGGCCGTGGAGAGGCTGTTTGAAACGGTCGCTCCGCGTTACGGCGACCGCCAGGGAGGCTATCTGCGCATCGTCCGCACCGGATTCCAGAAGGGCGACGGGGCCGAGACGGCCTTCATCGAACTGCTGGGTGCGGAGAAGCAGCTCGACGCCAAGCGCCAGAAGCGCGACGAAGTGAAAGCCAAGAAGCGCGCCGAACTGGAAAAACAGTTGGAAGAAAGCAAGAAGGAAGAAGAAAAGGGCGGCGAAGAAGCCGCGTAAGGCGGTTTTCTCCGACGGTTTTTTCTCTCTTTCAAAAGGCCACACACACGGGCGTCCGCCGAAGCGGTCGCCTGTGGTTGTTTATAAGCTCATCTACATCATCGACTCGTCGAGCAAGACAGGTAATGTTGCACATGTTTCTTGGAAATCAGAATGTCCACGAAATGGCTTCTCAGGCCAACCGCGTTGCAATGGAACTGCATGAAGGGTTTGGATCCCGGCTTGAGTATCCCGATACAGGGGCCATTCAGCCAGTGCAAATTGTTACGCTGCCTTGGCCAACCGCCTGGGATCGAAGATCCGCAACACGAGATAAACAACCAGCTCCAGGATGATCACGCCGCTGCAATCCAGCATTACGTCCCACGGAGAGCCCGTTCGTTGGGGCAGGAACGTTTGGTGGAACTCATCCGCGCTGGCTACAAGACCTGTGCACATCAACGCGAGCAGCGCATCCTGAACGAACCGAAAACGCGGCACAGTCAGCCACCACGCGCGCAGCCACAGCAGGCCAAACGTTCCATAGCCGAAAAAGTGACCTGTCTTTCGGAAGTAATGGTGGATGAGATTCCACCGGCCATTGTCGATCGGGCCAAATAATGCCTCGTACACCCACCGAAGCGGCCCGCTGGTGTTTTGTGCGCTGAAGAGATCGGATGAAGACAGTGTGATGAGGGCAAGGCCTATGATGACCGGCAGCCATGTGCGCAGCCAGCCGTCGCGCTTTCGTCGATTTCGCATTTCAGAATCCAAGCAACAGAGCCTTTCTGAGTCAGCAGGGGCGGCTGAGTTCTGCATGCCAGCTGCAAAGTAATGCTTCTGGCGTGGAGCGTGAAGCCGAACCGGCCAGAAAGGAAAGCTTCCCGGTGCAGTTCAGGCCAGGCGTTTCATTCAACGTGGTAGTTGGGCGCCTCGCGGGTAATGATGACGTCGTGCACGTGGCTTTCGCGCAGGCCGGCGCCGGAGATGCGCACAAACTGCGCCTTCTGTTGCAGCTCCGCGATGGAAGAGCAGCCCAGATAGCCCATGCCGGAGCGCAGGCCACCCACAAGTTGATAGATCATGGACTCCAGCGGACCACGATAGGGAACCCGGCCCTCAATCCCTTCAGGAACAAACTTTGCCAGGCGGTTCTGGCTGGCGCGCTCGCGCTGCACCACGCCTTCAGTGCCCATTTCAGTGCTAGCCAGGTCTTCAGTGCTTTGGAAGTAGCGCTCGCCTGAACCCTGGCTCATGGCGGTGAGCGAACCCATTCCGCGATAGCTCTTGAAGCTGCGGCCCTGGTAGAGAATCGTCTCGCCAGGGCTTTCGTCCACGCCGGCAAACAGCGAGCCGATCATCACTGAACCTGCTCCGGCAGCGATGGCCTTGGTGATCTCGCCAGAGTACTTGATGCCGCCGTCAGCAATGACGGGCACGCCGCGTTCCTGAGCCGCACGCGCTGCCTCGGCAATGGCCGTAATCTGCGGCATGCCGGCGCCGGTGACCATGCGCGTGGTGCAGATGGAGCCGGGTCCTATCCCAACCTTGATCGCGTCCGCGCCCGCATCAATCAGGGCCAGCGCGCCTTCATAAGTGGCCACGTTGCCGGCCAGAAGGCCCACGTGGGGAAACCTCTTTTTGACTTCCTGCACCGCCTCCAGCACACGAGAAGAATGACCATGAGCCGAATCGATGGCCAGCACATCGGCGCGGGCGCGCACCAGTTCCTCAGCGCGCTCAAGGAAATCGCCCGTGGCGCCGATGGCCCCGCCTACGCGCAGGCGTCCTTTCTCGTCCTTGCTGGCGCTCGGGTACTTGAGTTTTTTCTGGATATCCTTGACCGTGATCAGGCCCTTGAGCTCGTACTGGTCGTTGACTACCAGCAGTTTCTCCACGCGGTGCTTATGCAGGATTAGCTCGGCCTCTTCGAGGGTGGTGCCGACGGGCACGGTGATCAGGTCTTCCTTCGTCATCACATCGCCCACGGGCACATCGGTGCGGGTTTCAAAACGCAGGTCGCGGTTAGTCAGAATGCCGACAAGCCGCTTGCCCTGCGTCACCGGGACGCCGGAAATCTTGTAGCGCCGCATCACATCGAGTGCGTCACCGATCATCTGGTCCGGGCCAATGGTCACCGGGTCCACGATCATGCCGCTCTCAGAGCGCTTTACCTTGTCGATTTCACCGGCCTGGTCGGCAATGGACAGATTGCGATGCACAATGCCGATACCGCCCAACTGCGCCATTGCGATGGCCATGCGCGACTCCGTCACGGTGTCCATGGCGGATGAAAGCAGCGGTGTATTCAGGGTAATGTCGCGCGTAAGCTGCGTTTGTGTGCTCACCTGCGCAGGGACTACGTCGCTGTAGGCAGGCACGAGCAACACGTCGTCGAAGGTCAATGCTTCAGGAAGAATTTTGGCTAGCATAATACTCTGATGCGCCTGGCGGCCCAGAGACTCCCGTCCCAGGCACGGCAGGCGCTTGATGTCTATTGTAGCGGAGGAAGGCAGGAACAGATGTTCGCAGGTCGCAAGGCTTGATTGCGCTTAATCCCTGGCGGCCGTATTGGGCATTCCTTCAAGCACTCCCAGCCTTCCGGCGATGCGCTCAGTGAGGCGCAGGGGAATGCGTTCCTTGTTTCCCAGCGTGAGAACAACAAACCTCTCCAATTTGTGGGTGGTTTTGCCCGACTCGATATCCGTCCAGGGAATGCAGAGCGTAGGATGGCCGACGCGGAACGGAAGGATGATGGAAAGATAGAGAGCATCGTCGCCGGGCGTGAGGCGGATGAAGTTGCTGTAATCGATGCCGTGACGCATGCGCACGCCAGAGAAAAATGGTCCCACGCGCCTCGTTTGGCCTTGAGGCACGCCTGTCGAGCGAAAACGCCTGGATAGCTGGCGCCAACCACTTAAGAACCCGAAAAGGAGGCAGACAAAGCACCACCATAGCGCGAAAACGACGAAGAAAATCATCAAAAAAGGAGAAAGGGAAGTAAACCCACTTTCTTGCAACGCAAGCCTCCTTGAAGCTGAGATTCAGTCTAGAAGACTTTTTCAGTACGCTCGACAAATCTCTTCGGAGTTGAGCGCAAAAGGTAACGTTGGCTCATACCCCGACCGGAAACGGCTTGGGGCTGGATTCGTCGTTGCTTGCCGGTGCGCCTGTGCGCCAACGCTCGAAACGGCCCTGCAACAGGCTCATGAGACCCGTGTACCAATAGCCGACGACAAACAGAATCAGAAAGGGCGCGGTGAAGTAGTTCTGATTGGTGAAGGTGTAGAGAATCGCCACAAAGAAGTACGTGCCGAAGGCCAGCTCGATCCATGGCGCAAGCACAAGGCGTTTGCGATATTTCGCGGCCTGGGACTTCTCACCCTTTTTGGCCACGCGATACTTTGGCGTGCGCACAAACGCGCTCTTGATGCCGAACAGCGCTTCCATTACCGCCTTGGTATTGGTCACCGTGAGGCCAATCCCAAGGGCCATAAGAAAAGGCAAATAGAGCAAGGTCTTCATCCAACTCTTAGGAAACAACTCGCGCTCACTCGCCACATAGAATACGGCGATGGAGAAGGTGGAAGCTGTGAACAACGGAAAGTCGATCAGCAGCATCTGAAACCAGCCCTGGTAAAAGCGCACGATCATGGCAGGAATGAGCAGTGCTGACATAACGACCATCAGCGGATAACTCATGTTGGCGGTCAGGTGGTAAACGGCCTCAACCTTGATGCGGCGCGGGACATTCGACTTGAACATCATGGGCAGAACTTTGATCGAAGTCTGTATAAGCCCCTTGGCCCAGCGCGCCTGCTGCGTTTTAAACGCGGTCATTTCGATGGGCAACTCGGACGGGCACTCGACTTCAGGCAGGTACTTGAACTTCCATCCCGCCAACTGCGAGCGATAGCTCAGGTCAGTGTCTTCGGTGAGGGTGTCGTGTTGCCAGCCTCCGCCATCAGCAATGGCCTGGATGCGCCACATGCCGGCCGTGCCGTTGAAGTTGAAGAAATCGCCGGTGCGGACCCGTGCGCCGTGCTCCATGACAAAGTGTCCGTCGAGAAGTATGGCCTCGATCTGGGTCAACATGCTGTAGTCGCGGTTCAGATGGGTCCAGCGAGTCTGCACCATGCCAATTTCAGGCTCGCTAAAGTGGTGGATCACCTTCATCAACCAGTCGGGCGGGGGCACAAAGTCGGCGTCGAAGATGGCTACAAAATCGCCTTTGGCAACCTTGAGGCCGGCATCGAGGGCGCCGGCCTTGTAGCCGTGCCGGTTGGTGCGGTGGATGTACACGATGGGGTGGCCCATGGCCGCGTAACGGGCGACAATGGCGGAGGCAACCTCGGTTGTCTCGTCGGTCGAGTCGTCAAGCACCTGGATTTCGAGCTTCTCGCGCGGATATTCCATGGCGCAGACAGCCTCGATCAGGCGGTCGATGACGAACTGCTCGTTAAAGATGGGCAGTTGGACAGTAACGCGCGGCAAATCGTCGAAGTGCCTCGGCGCATTGGGATTGTAGTTCTTCCGGTATTTGAAATAGAGATAGCAGAGCGTGTAGCGGTGCACTCCATAGAGCGCGAGGATGATCATGACGGCGAAATAGGGGATCAGGAGCGCCGCGTCAAACCAGTTCCAATAGTGGTGCACCGTGGAGAACGGGTCGTTGAACAGCATCTTCACCTGGTGGCGGAAGCCGTTCTGGGGTGCAAAAGCAAGATATGGGGCGACCCGCAACGGCAGCCCACGGAGAAGGCTGGCGGAGAGATTCATGCTGGCGGCAAGCGCGGCGAACAGGGCAGAGCCTCCATCAACGGGACAAAGCCAATTGTAAGCGATGGGGCGGAATGGGCGCAGACCGAAGATCCTCACCGGGCACAACGTGCAAAGCCTACAATGGTCCGCAGAAAGGACTCCGGCTGATGAGCCACAGCCATGTGCGATTGGCGAAGGCGCCGCGAGGACGGCGTGGGCTGGAAATTGTCCTTGGAGTACTGATAGTTGCCTTCATGGCTCTGTTTGTTTTGATCAGACTGGATCGTTCGGCAGCGAGAACCTACTTCACCGCGGATGGAACGGTGCAGGAGACCCGGATTGTGGTGGATCACATCGGGGACAGCCAATTTGGAGGGCAGATCTACTATCGGATTGAGGCCCATGTGAATTATGAGGTTGAAGGCCAGGATCAGGACCGATGGCTGACCGCCTCGGAAATCACACCGGAACGCGACCTGTTGACAGCCAAGCTCCAGCCTCTGCCGAAGACCTGTCGGGTCTACTGGGTTCCAAAGCATCCTGAAAACGCCAAGTGCCGATTGGAATGAGGAGCGACAAGCAACGGGATCATTTGCGAACGCTGCTCTTTGCCATGCGGCGGCATTTGCGCACCTCGACACCACTGTCGTAATGTTCTGTGGCAATTGGAGATATTTCTCATGTCTACATCTATTGCTTCTCCCATCGTCGCCGCCTCGGGCGGCAGTTTTCTGTTGGAAAGCCGGGCTCCCGCTGAGGTCTTCACCCCCGAAGACCTCAGCGAAGAGCAGCGCCAGATTGCATCGACCGCAGCGCAGTTTGCACGGGACGAGATTTTGCCGGCCGCGCAGGAGATCGAGGCCAAGAAACCTGGTGTGCTGGCGGGGCTGCTGCGAAAGGCCGGCGAGCTTGGGCTGACGGCGGTTGATGTCCCCGAAGAATACGGCGGCATGGGGATGAATAAGGTCAGTTCCACCCTCATTACCGATCACCTCTCTGTGCTGGCCAGCTTTTCAACGGCTTTCGGCGCCCATGTGGGCATTGCCACGCTGCCGCTGGTCTGGTATGGCACGGAGGACCAGAAGAGGCGCTACTTGCCCCGGCTCGCGACAGGCGAGTGCATTGGCGGATACGGGCTGTCCGAGGCCAGTTCCGGCTCCGACGCCATGAATATCCGTGCCCGCGCAACGCTCTCGGCAGATGGAAGCACCTACACTCTCAACGGCGAGAAGATGTGGATCACCAATTGCGGGATCGCAGGGCTTTACACGGTTTTCGCCAAGATTGATGGGGAGAGATTCTCGGCCTTTTTAATTGAGAGAGACACGCCGGGACTGACCGTGGGCGCGGAGGAGCACAAGCTGGGAATTCGCGGCTCGTCCACCTGCCCGCTGGTGCTTGATGGCTGCAAGATACCTGCCGCCAACCTGCTGGGCGAGCCCGGCAAGGGACATCACATCGCCTTTAACGTGCTGAATGTAGGCCGGTTCAAGCTAGGTGTGGCCTGCATTGGCGGGGCCCGGCATGCGCTGGCCCACATGATCGGCTATGCCAAGGAAAGACGTGCATTTGGCAAAGCTATCGCGGAATTCGGGCTGATTCAGCGAAAGATTTCAGAGTCCGCCACCCAGCTTTATGCCGCCGAAAGCATGGCATATCGCACAGCCGGCATGATCGACGCGGGCATGGAGGGGCTGGCCGCGGAGCGGGCGCATGATCCGCGCGAGATTCAAAAACGCATCGAGGAATACGCCGTCGAGTGCTCCATTTTGAAGGTCTACGGTTCAGAGATGTTAACCGTGGTAGCCGACGAGTTGATCGCCACCATGGGCGGGTACGGCTATGTGGAGGAATATCCGGCAGAGCGGTTTTACCGGGATGCCCGCATCAACCGCATCTTTGAGGGCACGAACGAGATCAACCGGATGATTATCACCGGATGGCTGATGAAACGCGCCCTGAACGGGCAACTGCCGCTTCTTGGCGCCATCAAGAACCTGATGGAGGAAGTGACCCAGCCACCCTCGTTCGATGGCAGCGCCGATGCGGGGAGCCCGCTCGCGCGCGAGGCCGAGGTGCTGTCGGGGGTCAAAAAGGTCGCGCTGTTTGCCGCCGGGGTGGCGAGCCAGCGGTTCATGACCGCGTTGCAGGATCAGCAGGAAGTAATGGCCGACCTGGCCGACATGATCACGCAGGTCTATGGGCTCGACTCAGCGCTGGTACGGGCGCAGAAAATGACAGCTTCGGGCAAAGGCTCCGCTCATGCTGCTGGGGCCATGACGGGACTATTGGCGGACGAAAGCATGGCGTTGGCGGAAAGGTCGGCGCGGCGGGTGCTGGCGGCATGTGGGGAGGGCGATATGCTGCGAACGCAACTCGCTATCCTGCGGCGGCTAACCCGGTTTACGCCCGCCGATGCTGTGGGACTCAGTCACAAGGTGGCTGGGCAGTGCATTGCAATGAATCGGTACCCGCTGTAGCGTGACGATGAAGGTGGCCGGCTCCAGCCGGAGCGCGAGCCGAAGCCGGCGCGGGTTGCGGGTGAGTTGTATCAGGCGTGCGCGTGCTGCGGTACGCCGTGAGCGACCGATTCGACAATTGCGCGATTGAAGGCGGGAATGTCGTCAGGCTTGCGGCTGGTGATGAATTGCCCGTCGGTCACAACTTCCTGGTCGACCCAGTTTGCGCCGGCATTCTTGAGGTCAGTCTTGAGCGAGGGCCATGACGTGACCTTCTTGCCTTTGATCGCCCCAGCCTCCACCAACGTCCAAGGTCCGTGACAGATTGCGGCGACCGTCTTGCCAGACGACACAAATTGGCGCACAAAGTTGACTGCCTTGGGGTCCATGCGCAGATGGTCTGGATTCATGACGCCCCCCGGCAGCACCAGCGCATCGTAGTCATTGGGGTTGGCATTCTCAAGGGTCTTGTCGACCTTGAATGAGTCGCCCCACTCCTTTGATTTCCAAGCTCTGATCTGTCCGTTCCTGGGCGCGATAACTTCGGTTGTGGCTCCCTCCTGGTCAAGCGCCTTGCGCGGTTCCGTCAGCTCTACCTGCTCAAACCCGTCGGTTGCGAGAATTGCAATCTTCTTGCCCTTCAAAGAATTCATGTTTCCTCCATTCGAGTTTTCCCACTAGCACGCAAGGCCGGCGGCGTGGAGTTGCCACCGGGAATGCATCGGCAAAAGGCCGCGTCCTCCGAAAAGGCGACCCGGATCGGCGTAAGTCCGTAGCGACGAATGCACGGTTTCCCGCCGCCATGGGCGGGAGCCGGGTTTCCTGCGAGCAGCTTTCAGATGGGATCTAACGCTGAACGATAAGGCTCAGGTTGAGGGGGACGGTGATGGAATGATGGTCTAATCGTGCGGGCCGCCAACGAAACTGGCGAACTGCAGCGACTGCAGCGGTATTCAAATAGGGGTCATCTGAATTGATGACACGAATATCCGCTGCTCTGCCTTCTCTATCGACATCCAGATTGAGGTTCACACGCACCAGATCTGAAAGACCATTCACATAAGGATCTGGAGCAATGACGCTTTTCGGCCGTTCCAGGATTCTGACGGGAGTGATTCCGGTGCTGAATTGGGAGTGATGCATTGAGGCTGTAACGTCAATCGTGGGCGAACTGGCGACCGCCGCGATTGGGAGAGCCAGCATGCCGAGCAAGAGACTGACTAGCTCGATTGGTCGCATGATTTCCTCCTGCCTGTTAGACGCTGGCAAGGGGCCTCGGTCGCGGCGCGGAATGGTGAGTGGGCCATTCACTCGGGATTGATATTTCAATGGCTTGCAAAATCGTTTTGTTCGAATAGCGTAACTTAGCCCGGCCACAAGATACGTTTTCATGTTTCGAAAACGATCTTTGCGAACCTTCGCAATTGCAGCTTGTTCCGGTTAGGCAAAAGCGCGCCCAACCCTTCAGCGATGAAGGTACTGAAAGATTGGGCACTCGGTGTCAGGCATCCAACGCGCCGGACCGCTTGTCTATTGCAGCGGCGTGGCCGTGACTACGACCTGCATGCTGCCTTTGCTATCAAGGGAGTCGGAAGTGAAGATCACGGTTGGCTTGCCAATCGGAATGAGAACAGAAGCCTGCCAAGTGTTCTGACGGATGACAGGGTTAGAGGAGCTGGCAGGGGTCGACGATGATGTGGAATCAGCTAAGCTGCTCACGTCTGCGCTGACGTGAAGTGCGAGCTGGTGGCCAATTTCATGTGCATTGCGAGTGTCAATGCTGACTCCCACATCGACGTACTGGTACTGCACTTCGAGCTTGTCGCTTCCCGTAGATCCCGGGACCGCGCCAGTCATCACGGGTACTCTGGATCCGGTGCGAATGGTGCCAAATGGATCCGTTCGGCCAGTGCTGACGATCGTCGAGTAGGAGCGACTATTCGTCGGCTTTCCGTCGACCCCGACTTCCTGGACTACAAAATCGAGCCGATAATAGTGTTCCACGGGTTCCGTTGTCTTGGGAATATCCGGCACAACCTGGCCGAAGGCTTTCATTCCGAGGGCCGAGGTGAGGAACAGAAGGCAGCAGATGATCGTGGTCTTGCGCATTTGATTCTCCTTAGTTCGCGCCCTGCGTGGGCGGATCGAGTGGCGGAATGTTGATGGCTTCAATACGGAGAGGTTCGTCAGACTGCTTTTGCGCCTCGATAAGGGATTGGCGCTCGCGCTCCGGTGCCCGGGCGGCGAACATGACCAGGGCCCGCTCCTCTGGGCTGAGCGGTTGAGGCGTCGGGAAGACATCGAGCTTGGGCAGAGGCGCAGATTTGGCCGCGAGGACGACCGGACGATACACAGCGGCATGGAACGGCCGTTGGGATCCGCGAACTGGTTCGACGTGGGCAACCGGGTGCGGCTCGGAATGGGCCGTGATGACAGGAGACTGCGAGGGGCGGACAGCTGCTTTTGTCGCCGGTCCGGATGGTGGATGGGCAGTCTTCGGTCCTGAGAAAACGAGAAGAAGCAAACAGGCCGCGGCGGGGAGAGCGATGACCCATGGGAGCCAGTGGCGGCGCGGGGCTGGTTCAGCGAGCTTTTGGGCGGCGATGCGGGCCAGAATGCGCTGGTCGAGATCGGAGTCAGGGCCGGGGTCTGCATAGGTGCCGAGGGCCGCGTCGAGGAGGTCGTCGAGTTCGTCTTTCTCACGCATGGCGAGTCTCCTGAACGCGAGATTCCTGAGAGAATGCAAGTTTCTGGCGGAGGACCTGTCGAGCGCGTTGCAGGCGCGTGCGGACGGTCCCTTCCGGGACGCCGAGGATGCCGCCGATCTCGCGGGAGTTGAGCTCGGCGAACGCGGAGAGCACGAGGGGCAGGCGGAGTTCTTCAGGCAGCGCGTCAATCATCGAGTGAATCATGGCCTCCTGGTTGGCAAGCAGCGCAGTCTGCTCGGGCCCGGGTTGCAGAGATGGCGAATCGTCCAGTGTAGCGGCGGTGTCGAGATGGGGCGCACGGGGACGGCGGTCCACAGCGATGCGCCAGGTGACCCGAGCCAGGAAGGCTCGTTCGTTGTCGACGTGCTGCCATCCGCGATTGCGATAGAGCTTCAAGAAAGTCTCCTGGACCGCGTCCTCGGCGTCGTGGGAGTTGAGAAGAACGGCGTAGGCCACGCGGAATACGAAGCGCGACTGGCGCTGGACGAGCGCCGTGAATTCCGCATCTTCGTCGCTGGTCAAGACGTGCATGATTTCTCGGGCCTGCTGCCAGACGATACGCGCCGGGTGCAAGGCTCGCAAAACATCCTCACTCCCTCTTCACTCGCTAAGACGGAGGTCGGCGGCGGGGTGTTCGGATATTTTGTACGGCGAGGAAGAAAAGAATCGGCCCGCTTCTCATGGTGAGAAGCGGGCCGATTCTCTCGCTTGTTTTGGACTAAGCTTTCGCGGAGGTCAGCGCCCCGAGGTCGGCGGCGAGTTTCTCCGTGCTGAAGGCTTCGATGATGTCGCCTTCTTTCAGGTCGCTGAAACCGCCAAGTCCAATGCCGCACTCCATGCCGTTGGTGACTTCGCGGGCATCGTCCTTGAATCGCTTGAGGGAGCCGATCTTGCCCTTGAAGACCTGTTCTTCGCCGCGCGTCACCTTGACTTCCGAGTCGCGGCGAATGACGCCATCCAGCACGCGGCAGCCAGCGATGGTGCCCACCTTGGGAATGCGGAAAACGTTGATGACTTCCGCGCGGCCCACGTAGTTTTCCTTGAACGTGGGGTCGAGCAAGCCGAGCATGGCCAGGCGCATCTCGTCCTGCAACTCGTAGATGATGGAGTGCAGGCGAATTTCGATGCCCTCCTGTTGCGCCAGTTCGGCTGCCTTGCGCTCGGGGCGCACGTTGAAGCCGATGATGATGGCATTGGAGGCGGTGGCCAGCAAGACGTCGCTTTCGGTAATGGAACCGACGCCGGAGTGGATGACCTTGACGCGCACCTTCTCAGTGGACATACGGACCAGGGAATCGGCCAGCACTTCCACAGATCCAGTCACGTCGCCCTTGATGATGAGGGCCAGGTCTTTGACGCCGGCCTGACGAATCTGCTCGGCAAGGCCTTCGAGCGAGACGCGAGAGCTCTTGGCAAGCTGGGCTTCGCGTTCCTTCATCTTGCGGTATTGGGCGATGCCCTTGGCCTTGTCACGATCGGCGACCACGAGGAACGTGTCGCCGGAGTCGGGCATGGCTTCAAGACCGAGGACTTCAACCGGGGTTGAAGGGCCGGCTTCTTCGAGGGCGCGTCCGCGGTCGTCGAACATGGCGCGAACCTTGCCGAAAGTGTTGCCCACGATGTAGCTGTCGTTCAAGCGCAGTGTGCCGTCCTGCACGAGGACCGTGGCCACGGCGCCACGACCGCGGTCGAGCTTGGCTTCAATGACGGAGCCCACGGCCTTGCGGCCCGGAGTGGCTTTGGGCGCGCGGATGTCGGAGACCAGGCAGATCATTTCAAGAAGCAGGTCGAGGTGGATGCGCTTCTTGGCCGAGACTTCGACAAAGACTGTGCCTTCCTGTCCTGCGCCTGCCCACTCTTCCGGAATCAGGCCGCGGTCGGCGAGTTGCTTCTTCACGCGCTCGGGATTGGCGTCGGGCTTGTCGATCTTGTTGACGGCCACAATGATGGGCACGTTGGCGGCCTTGGCGTGATCGATGGCTTCAAGGGTCTGGGGCATGACGCCGTCATCCGCTGCGACCACGATGACCACGATGTCAGTGACCTTGGCGCCGCGAGCACGCATGCGGGTGAAGGCTTCATGGCCCGGGGTGTCGAGGAAGACGATCTCGCGACCATGCGCAGGAGAGCCTTCCTTGGCGAACTTCACCTTGTAGGCGCCAATGTGCTGGGTAATGCCGCCAGCCTCGCCTGCGGCCACGTCGGTTTCGCGGATCGCATCGAGCAGCGAGGTCTTGCCGTGATCGACGTGGCCCATGACCGTGACCACAGGCGAACGCGGAACTTCGAGCTCGCCGGTGTTCTCGGCCTCAAGAACCTCTTCGATGGCCTGGTTGGCAATTTCCTCTTCGTAGGTGATGACGGTAGCGCCCGCGCCGAACTTGGCGGCCACGTCCTTGACCATTTCAGCGTCGAGGGACTGGTTGACGGTGACGAAGACGCCGCGCATGAGCAGGGTGGCAATGAGGTCTTTGGCGCGAATTTCGAGCTTTTCGGCAAGGTCCTTGACGCTGATGCCCTCAGTAACAGTGATCTCGCGGGTGATGGGCAGCGGCTCGGTGGTAAAGTGCGAGGCCCCGCCAAAGCGCGGCGGCGGCACAAAGCCCTTCATCGGGCCTTCCTTGGTCTTGGGGTACTGGGGGCGACCGCCGCGGCCTCTGGAAGGTGCGCGCTGCGGACGAGGAGCTTCTCCCGTGGGCGGAGCGCCGCCTGCGCCGGGACGTGCACCAAAGCCGCCAGGGCGAGGTGGACCGCCGAAACCGGGACGCGCGCCGAAGCCGGGCCGGGCGCCGGGAGCTCCGGGACCGCCGGGTCCAGCGAAGCCTCCGGGGGTGGTGCGTGTGGGATGCTTGGGGCGCGGGCCGCCTGGGAACTGGCCCTGCGCAGGCGGACCACCGGGGGTGCGCTGGGTATAACCACCCGGTGCGCCGGGACCGGATGTTGGACGGCGATCAAAGATGGGCTTGCCGCGCTGAATTCCACCGGCCTGAGCGCCTGGGGCAGGCATGCCAGGTTCTACCACGGGGGCTTTATACACCGGGCGCGGGCCCGTTTGCGGCATGACGACACGGCGAACGGGAGGGGTTGGCGGCGAAGCTTGTTCATGGACACGGTGAGGCGCCGGACGCGATGGCGCGGCCACGGCGGAAAGTGTCGAGGAAACCTCGACTTCGGCCCGCGCAACTGGGGCGGACGCTTCCTCCACGACCGGGGCAGAGGGTGCAACGGGAACTGGAGCTTCCGCGACCGGTACTGCCGGTGCTGGAGCCACGGGAGCTGCCGCCTCGACAGCGACAACAGGGGGGGCTGGTGGACTGGGCGGCGCAGCCTGCGGTTTGGCCGCGGCGACGGCAGCGGGTTCTACGGGGGTTGGCTGCACTTCCCGCGCCGGGGGCTTAACTACGACGGGAACCGCCGGAGGTACAACGGCAACGACGGGACGCGACGGCACTGATCCCGCCGGAGCCTTGGCAACTACTGGACCGACAGGCGGGCGGGAAGCGATGGCGGGCGGAACGTGCGGCACGGTGACAATGGGAGGCGCAGGCCGAGCCTGAGGAACAATTCTGCGCGGTTCCGGGCGCGCCGGCGCGGCAACTGGCGGCGCGGCTGCCACAACGGGCCTGGCTGGGATGGGCACAGCTTTGGGCGGCACAGCCGGAACTGGGCGGACAGGCGCATGGCTCCGGCGCGCTTCCGCTTCTTCTTCCTGCTTTTTGGCCAGGATGGCCTTCATCACGTCGCCGGGTTTGGAGACGTGGGAGAGATCAATCTTGGGTGCAATTGTCTGAGAAGCGCGAGATGCTGCGCCGCCGTGGGCAGACGACCGCGTTCCACGCTCAAAGTGCGCGCGAACCTTTTCGGCCTCATACTCCTCGATAGAACTCGAGTGGGTCTTGCCTTCGGCCAGGCCGAGCTCCGCCAACACGTCAAGTATCTGACGGCTCTTGACTTCCATCTCGCGCGCGAGATCGTTGATTCGAACCTTACTCATCCGCCTCTTTTCAAAATCTGCTACCCAAAGCCGTTAGAGCGCTTTCACTTCACATGTTGCCCTTTCATCATCGAGCAGGGTGCCTTTTTCTTACAGAAAAAGCCACTTCGCTTCCTGGTTTCTGCAAAAAGCAGAAGTGAAAGTGCTGTGTCGCTCATCGCTACCTCGCGGCAATGGCTGCTTCTCGAACTTCCATTATCACCGGATTGGCCTTGAAATTCGCGGCGCATCTTACGCGCCGTGCTCATGGCCCGCTTCATCTTCTTCAGTCGTGCCTTCAGTGGTGCCGATCTCGTTTGTTTCTGCTTCCAACTCGGGGATTTCAATTTCATCCGCCGGCGGGACATTTTCTACGGCCAGCTCAGCGGCGGTGAGGCTTTGATTCTCCGCCTCCTCCTCGGCCAGGGCTTCGGTCTTGTCGCTGGCGGCTGCCAGGTCGTCGTTCTCGGCCTCAGCCGCGCGAACGCTTTCGGCTTCCTCCAGTACTTCCGCAGAGTTTTCCAACTCCGCTTCAGCCGTGCCTGCGACCGAAGGCACGGTGGGAACTTCCGACGCGCCCTGCGAGACTTCTTCAGTGTCTGCAGCAGCGGAATCTGCGGCTGCCCCCTCGGAACCCTCCAGAATGTAGCCTTCTTCGCCCTCTTCAAAGTGGCCGAAGTAGTGGCGCACGGCCACGCTGATCTTTTCCAGGGTCTTTTCTCCAATACCTGGGATCTCTTCGAGTTGCTCGGGCGTCATGTCGGCCAGCGATTCCACGGTGGTGATGCCGGCGGCAACCAGCTTTTGAATGATTCCTTCGCCCAGTTCTGAAACCTGCTCAATGGGAGTGGACGGGCCGCCGGAAAGTGCCTGCATCTGCTGTTCGACTTCCTGGCGCTTCTCCTCTTCACTCTTGATGTCGATTTTCCAACCCAGCAGCTTGGCCGCGAGGCGGACGTTCTGGCCCTTCTTGCCAATGGCCAGGGAAAGCTGCGTATCGTCAACGATAACTTCGAGCTGTTTGTCGGTGAGATCGGCGATCGAGACGCGGCTGACCTTGGCTGGCTGCAACGCTTTCTCGGCGAAGGTGGTGATTTCGTCGCTGAACTCGATGATGTCGATCTTTTCGCCGCGCAGCTCGCGGATGATGGACTGTACGCGCATGCCCTTCATGCCCACGCATGCGCCGACCGGGTCCACGTCCTTGTCGCGGGACTGGACCGCTATTTTGGTACGCTCGCCGGCTTCGCGGGCGATGGCGCGGATGACGACGGTGTTGTCGTAGATCTCCGGAACCTCAGACTGGAACAGGTTTTGCACCAGTTCCGGCGCGGCGCGCGAGACGATGACCTGCGGCCCCTTTGCGGCGCGGTCCACCTTCAACAGCACCACACGCACGCGTTCGCCAATAGAGAACTGCTCAAGGCGTGACTGCTCGCGCTTGGGGCAGCGGGCTTCCGCCTTGCCCAGGTCGTAGATCACGTCCTGCCCCTCGATGCGCTTGACGGTGGCGTTCAGCACTTCCTTTTCGCGGTGGGCATATTCGTTGAAAACGGTGTCGCGCTCGGCCTCGCGCACCTTCTGGAAGATGACCTGCTTGGCCAGTTGCGCGGCAATGCGGCCCAGCGGGCTGGTATCGCGGTAGAGGCGGATCTCACTGCCCACCTCGACGCCGGGAGCCAGTTCGTTGGCTTCAGCCAGCGTAATCTGGTTCACCGGGTCCTCCACCTGCTCCTCGTCGGCCACCACCGTTTTGTAGATATACGCCGTGATCTCGCCGGTTTCCTTATTGAGCTCCCCGCGCATGTTTTCCTGTGTTTTGTAATACTTGCGCGTAGCCAGGGCAATCGCCTCTTCTACGGCGCCGACGACGATCTCGGGCTCAATGCCCTTCTCGCGACTGAGGATCTCGATGCTTTGATACAACATGCTGGTGGCCATACTGTGCTTGCTCTCTCGGATTGTGTTAGCGGCTGGGATCCCGTTTACTGCTCCCAGCTGGTTCTGTTGGTTTTGGTTGAAAGGTACGGGCTTCGGCCCGTACGAATGCCAGTTGTGGAATCCGGGGTCTCAGCCCCGGAGGGAGTCATCCAGGCGACACGCCTTCCCTCAGAAACTAAAACAGCCCTTCTAAGCTTTTCCAGACGGACGGGCTAAACCTCGTCCACTTCGTTTCGTGCAAATCCCAGAGACGACTACCTAAATCTCCGGAATCATTTGCGCCTTCTCAATGTTGGCGAGCGCAATTTCCACTGTTTCCACGCCGGTCTTCCGGCTCTTGCTATTCTGTTTCACGGCGGAGAGATCAAGCGTAATGGACTCTCCGTTTCCCTTTGCCAGCCGGCCCTGCCAGTGGCGGTTATTGCGAATCGGCTCAAACGTCTGCACCTTGACCAGGCAGCCGGTAAAGCGTTGAAACTCTTCCGGTTTGCTGAGTTTGCGGTCCAGGCCCGGTGAACTGGCCTCGAGCGTGTATTCCGCTCCGGGAACCAGATCTTCCACGTCCAGCAATACCCCGAAGTCACGGCTAAATGCAGCGCAGTCTTCGTGCGTGATGCCGGAAAGCTGCTCGACGCTCAGTTTGCCTTCGGCCAGCCGCTCGGGCAAGCCTTCTGCTCCGGCGGCTACTTCAGCCTTCAGTTTTGCCCGTCCCTCGGCATTTTTTTCGAGGTAGACGCGCAAAGTGCGTTCTTTTGCCGGGCCAATGAACTCAATGTCCACCATGTCCAGCCCATGTGAAACGGCCACTCTCTCCGCCGCCGATCGAATTTCGTCCAGTTTGACCGCCATCGTTCTTATGCCGCCCTATCACCTCAACGACCAGGAACGATCGTTAACCCGCAAAGTGGCACCTCGTGCCTCCGGGGACTCCGGGGACTCCGTTGTTGGAGTTCCGCCCTTGCAGCCGTTTCCATGCCAGAAATTTGACCCAAATAAAAAGTGGGCTCTGAGCCCACTCATCTCTCCGCCAGCCGGCACGCTCACGGCAACTCAGGCGGACAAATTCGTCTGCATCCTTAGCATACGGCGAATTGCAAGGAAATTCAATCGGCAACCTTACCCGGCGTCGGGGCGGGGCAGCCGTCCCGGTGGTTACCTGTATGCCCCAAAAGGGTACTTGTGTGTAACTGTCAATCATAGGAGGATGTGGGAGATTCGATGATGCGTACTCCCCAGCCCCGCGTTATGGTTGTTCTTCTCGCGACCGCCATTGGCGCTATCGGCGGGGTGCTTGCCGGCTACTGGCTCGGCAGAGCCATCGTGCTGAGGCAGGCTGAGGCTCGGCTCGACCAGTACGCAGTGCGCATTTTGACTGAGGGAAACTCATCTACCTCTGAGTCGCGCACCGTCCTGGCAAAGTTGAATTCTTCGCCCTATTCGTTCTGTTCCGATGCTGAAATCGCTTACTTCCGCCAACTGGTTTTCCAATCGCAATACCTCAAGGGCGCAGGGCGAATTCGCGATGGAAGGATTAATTGCTCGACTACGCAGGGACGTTCCGCTCAATCCCATACGAAGCTGAAGCCGGATTTCGCACAGCGTGACGGTACTTTGGTGTACCGGAATCTTGAGCTCTTCCGGATTGGCAAAGAGACCGTCATTACAGTGGCGCTGGGCGACTCCTACATTGTTTACAGCCCCTATTTCCCGAATTCCTTCACGAACTCTGCAATGCACTACACGGTTACAGATCTTGACGCTCCAGACCAGAAGAGGGGACTGCTGCTGGGCGAGTCTCCCGAGGCCGATTCGTCGATACTGACCAGGCAAGGCCGAACCCGCGCGGGAGATAGCCTCTACGCCACGCGCTGTTCGGCGGACGGGGCAGTTTGCACCACAGGCTATATGTCCACACCCGAAGCGTTGTGGGCTAATCGCGTCGAACTCGCCGCGTTCGTTCTCCTAAGTGGTTTGACCGGCGCCTCATTCGGCTTTTTCTGTTCTCTGGTTCATTGCCGCAAAAAAGGCATTCGGCATCAATTGCAGAGAGCGATCCGCCGCGATGCGCTGCGGGTGGTCTATCAACCGATTGTGGACCTGGCTAGCGGCCGGATCGTAGAAGCCGAGGCGCTAGTACGCTGGACCGATGAAGACCAGCTTTCCGTTCCACCGGACGTATTTATCAAGGTGGCGGAGGAGCAGGGCTTCGTAGGAGGAATTACCAAGCTGGTTGTGCGGCATGTGCTGCGCGATTTTGGAAGCACGATGCGCGAACGTTCCGGGTTTCGCGTCAACGTGAACATCGCCGCCGCGGATCTCGCCGATCCCAAGTTTCTGCCCATGCTGGAAGAGTCACTTGCGCAGGCAAATGTTTCCGCGAAAAGTCTGGGCATCGAAATTACTGAAAGCTATACGGCCCGTCAGCAGGTTGCGAAGGAAACCATCCTTCATCTGCGGCAAAGAGGTCATTTTGTTCATATCGACGACTTTGGTACTGGCTACTCGAGCCTGGCCTACCTGCACGATCTTTCCGTAGACGCGATCAAGATCGACAAGGCGTTTACGAAGGCGATCGGTACCGAAGCGGTGACGGTTTCGATTCTGCCGCAGATTCTCAACATGGCCGAAGCGCTGAAACTGCGCGTGGTGGTGGAAGGCATTGAAACGCCGCAGCAAGCGAGTTATTTCGCGGCAGCTAACCAGGCAATCTTTGCGCAGGGATGGCTTTTTGGCCACCCTGTCGCGGCCGAGGCGTTTCGCCGCATCCTTGTTCAGAACGAAATGAAGAGTGAAAGCGATCGATCTGTAACGCTCGAAGACAGCTTTACCGCTCCCCTGCAAATCGCCTGATCGGCGTTATGCGGTCAGATTCATCCGATTGGCCCTTGCTGAAAGTGAATGCGCATTTTCGCTTTGAAGAGCTGTTTCCGTTTTGCGCGCGGGAGCACGAGCGACGACAATAGCGAAATGAAACCGCTCCATCACTTTGCTATTGGATTGCTGTTGGTTGTTTGCCTGGCTCCCGTTGCACATCCCCTCGAAAAGCAGCCTGCAAGCGCATATCACGCACGAAGAGTAGCGTTGGCCGCGAAGCTCGATGGCGGCGTTGCAATCCTGTTCGCGGCCGAAGAGCCAGTTCTGGACTTCATGCCCTATCGCCAGGACAGTGACTTCTACTATCTGACTGGATGGAACGAGCCGGGCGCGGCGCTGATGTTGGCGGGCCCGTCAGATCAGCCGGGACATGAGCGAGGCTACAAGGAAATCCTGTTTCTTCCCACTCGCAACCTGCGTACAGAAGTATATACAGGGGTGAAGTTGGACGCAGCTTCGCCGAATGCTGTGAAGGCGACGGGCGTTGATGCCGTTGAACCAATGAGCGAGTTGCCGGTGGAACTGAACAAGCTGGTTGCGACCGACCGGCGTTTGGTGTTGAACCTGTGGACGCAACCGGATGCGCAACAGGCGAAGGCGCTGGTGAGCTTCAATGCGGTCACATTAGGCATGGATGCGGCGCCTGCGGCGCACGACGTGACGAGCATGACCATGCCGTTGCGTCAGGTGAAGGATGCAGGCGAAATCGAATTGCTGAAGAAGGCAGCCGAAGCCTCCATCGCCGCGCAGAGAGCGATGATGCGCGACGTGAAGCCGGGCGTCACCGAGCGGACCATTGCGGGAAAAATGACGGCGGTGTGGTTTGAGCACGGATGTGAGCGGCCTTCGTACGCGCCCATTGTCGGATCGGGTATCAACTCGACGACGCTGCATTACTCAGAGAATTCGCGCACCGTGGAAAATGGCGACGTGGTGCTGGTGGATGCGGCGTGTGAGTATTCGATGTACGCTTCCGACATTACCCGCACTGTGCCGGCGAATGGACATTTCACCGCCAGGCAGCGCGAGATCTACAACATTGTTCTGGGCGCGCAACAGGCAGCCATCGATGCATTCGTTGCGGGCAAATCGAAGATCAACGATTTCTACCGCAAGGATCCAGACTCGCTCGATACGGCGGCCTACAACTACATCAATACTCACGGCAAAGATCTGCACGGCGAACCGCTGGGCAAATACTGGGAGCACGGGCTGGGCCACATGGTTGGCATCGATGTGCACGACCCGGCTTATTATCCCGCGGTGCTGAAGCCGGGCATGGTGTTTACCATCGAGCCCGGCGTTTACATCCCTGAAGAAAAGATCGGCGTGCGCATCGAGTGCGATTTTCTGGTGGGCACGGACGGAAAGCTGATTGATCTGGACGCCGCGCTGCCGCACACCGCCGAAGAAGTCGAAGCGGCTATGCAAGGCAAGTGAACGAGGACCGGAAGAGGCGGGTGATGGAGCAACACGACGAAATGGACTTCGGGCAGCTCGAAGCACTGGGCAAGGTCTTTGCGGAACAGCTTCTGGCCTGCCTGGAAGAGTGCGCGCGCGGGAGGCGTGGCCTGTTTTCTGACCTGGGGCTGTTGGGCGATGAAGAAGGTGGCGATCTCTGGCCCGAGGCCGCGCGGTTGCGTGAGCTGGCCCTTGCGTTGCAGGCGATTTCGTCCCAGGCCGGCGAGCCTAACGCACTCTGCAACGAGTTTCTCGATTTGTGCGGGATGCACGGCGAGAGCCATCCCGGCGAGCCGCGGTTGGCGCGCACTTTTCTCGCCCGGATTGAACGAGGCGAGGTGGGCAGCGCCACAGAAGAGGAGAGAAAACCTTGGTGATGCTGCACGCGTTTCTGGCGCTGGCGGCAGGTTTCGCCGCCATGGCCGTGTTGGTGATTGTGATGACTGCATTGCTGACGCGCATTGTGCCGAGTTGGACGGAAACGGAGGACAGGCCCCAGCCCGGGTACGTCTTCGTCAACCTCGGGTATTCGTTCCTGGCCGCCGCGGCAGGTGGCTACGTGACGGCGTGGGTCGCGCGTGACAATCCGCTCATTCTTGTGCTGGGATTGGGGATCATCGTGCTGGCACTGGCCGCGCTCAGCGCGTTGCAATCCCGGGGTAAGCAGCCGGTCTGGCACCAGTTGGCGCTGGTTGCCATCACTCCCCTGGGCGTTTTGGCGGGAGGATTGGTGCGGCTGAGAGTGTTGGGGATCCTGTAGTGCGGGGCGAAACCGGCCCAGCCTCGCGACAACGACAAAGTGGTCGCAAGGGCTGGGACACCCCCAATTGTGCGGAACAGCCAGGCTACCAGCGCACGCCGAAGGTGATGGGAATGACCTTGGTATCGGCAGCGACAGTTGTAACCCCTAGACCATTCGGGGATTTGCTGACTGGCGGCGATAGAACATCGAGATAGCGCACCTCGGCGAAAAATGCAACCTTGCTTTCGCCATACATGCCACCGAACCTGTGCAGATATCCACCTCCGATATTCCAGCCGCCCTGATTGCTGGAGAAGTGACCAGCCGTCTGGGGCGCATACCCATAGCCGCAGTAGAAATATGTGCAGTATTGTGTCGGTTCGAGAATCGTGAAGTCGGTAACTTTGCGATAGAAGCCACCACCACCGGTGACGTAGGCGTCATTGGAACTCTTGGGGAAGAGATCGTATACCGGGTCCACGGTGAACGACCAGATGTGGTCGTGGCCGCCACTGGCCCCCGCTTCCGCGATGATCGCGCCGGGAATCTTGTCATCGATGAACTGATATTCGAGCAGTGCACTCAATTCCTTGTTGAAGCGATATCCTCCGCCCAGTGTGAAATTTCCGCCCCAGGTAATGTACGTCTTGTCCCCGGCGGGTGCATTGGCGCCGCCGCCCGCCTCAAAGGTAAGGTGACTCCAGAAGCTATGCGACTGGTAACCGCCATTCTGGTCGTAGCCGCCATTCTGACCATTCTGGGCGGTGTCAGCTCTGCGGGGAGCAGGCGCGGAAGGCAGTGCGGCAGCTCCTTCGGGACTTTCGTCATTCGTGCCCAGGGAACTGGAACTGAATTCTGTGGGTGTGGCAGACACCGAGCTGGAAGGGTTGGGAGAGGGTGCGAACTGGGCACTCGCGAAGGCGGCTGCAAAGGCCGCCACTGCCGAAAGAATGGTGACATGCCGCATCACCGACACCCGACGAATGGATGACATGCTGTTCTCCTCATGGGTCGAACTTGTTGACCGTGGACCTGCCCAATCGAATCCTAGGGGAAACCTTGCGAAGTCCCTGCTACCCGCTTAGACACGGAAAAGGGTGGATAAGTTGCGTGGAAACACCCAGAAACGGGAAAGCCGGAGCAGAGCCCCGGCTTTCGTTTGAGTGGCTTGCAGGTTCAGCCCTGAATGTCGAACTGCTCCGGATGCAGTGTGGCGTCGCTCTTGACCAGGATGTTCTTGCCGACCAGTTCCTCGAACTCCGTAAGCCAGCGGGCGTTGTTGGCCTTGAGCACCTTCACCGTTTCGGGATTCACGCGCAGCAGCACATCGGCGGTTTCGAAATGCTTCCGCATCTTGCGCAGCTCGGTGTAAATCTCGTTGCACACCGTGGCCGGGCTTTTCACCATGCCGGTGGCCTGGCAAGTGGGGCAAGGGACGCTGAGAGTCCGTTCGAGAGACTGCTTCACGCGCTTGCGGGTGATGGCGACCAGGCCAAAATCGTTGAACTGGAGAACCTTGGTGGGTGCGCGGTCGCTCTTGAGAGCTTCTTCGAGAGCTGCCATGACCTTGAAGCGGTTCTTACGCTCATCCATGTCAATGAAGTCGATGATGATGATGCCGCCCAGGTCGCGGAGGCGAATCTGGCGCACGATTTCCGGCACAGCGTCGAGATTGGTCTTGACGATGGTGTCTTCAAGCCGCGCGGACTTGCCGACATATTTGCCGGTGTTGATGTCGATGGCGACCAATGCTTCAGTCTGGTTGATGACGATGGAGCCGCCGCTCTTGAGCCAGACCTTGGAGCGCAGGGCCTTCGAGATTTCGTCCTGAATGCCGAAATGCTCGAAGAGCGGAGTCTCCTTCGTGTAAAGCTTGACACGCCTCACGAGGGTGGGTGAGAAGCGGTTGAGGAAACGCACGATGCGCTCGTAGTCGTCCTGCGAGTCAACCCAGATCGACGAGAAGTTGGCGCTCACCTGGTCGCGGAGAATGCGCTCGATGAGCGAAAGATCGTGATAGATGAGAGCCGGCGATTTTGACGATTCGGAACGCTGCTTGATCTCGTCCCAGAGGTGGATAAGGAAGCGCAGATCGGCACGCAATTCCTCTTCCGACGCGTTCTCGGCGGCGGTCCTCACGATGAAGCCGCCTGAAGCTTCGCCACGCTCGTGGGTGAGAATCCGCTTCAGACGCTGGCGCTCTTCATCCGAGGCGATCTTGCGGCTGACACCCACGTGAGAAACCGTCGGCATGAAAACCAGAAAACGCCCAGGCAACGCGATGTGGCTGGTAATGCGGGCGCCCTTCTTGGCAATGGGCTCCTTGGCAATCTGGACCAGAATCTCCTGCCCGGGCTTCAAAAGATCGCTGATGATGGGCAGGTCGGAGGTCTGCGCCGAGCGGCGCGAAGGTCCGCGGCGATTGCCGGGGCCACTTTGTCCGCCGCGGCCACCACGACGGCCGCGGCCGCCGCGATCGCGTTGGGGACGGGCTACGTCTGCGCCGGCCGGTTGTCCCTCGGCGGAAACGGGCTCCTCTTCCTCGTCTTCGTCCTCTTCTTCCTCACCGTTCTTTTCGTCGAAGTCCAACTGGATACGATGGTCTAGGTGAGCTTCCTGCAACATTTCGCCCAGTTCGCCGGAGCGAATCTGGGTTTGCAGCGTCTCCTCCTCATACTCGTCCAGGTCATGTTCGTCGCCCTTGTGGTGGTGATGGGGCGCCTCGAATTCCTCCCCTTCAATGACCTCTTCCTCGATCAGGCCCGTGCCTGGGGCGAAGGCCGAAACCGAGGCGACGGATGCGGGCTTGGGTGGCGCGGGAGCTTCCTGGGCGGGCTCTTCGGTCTTCTTTTTCTTTCCGCCGAGACCAAAGAGGCGGAAACCGCTCGACGGATCTGAATCGACATGGTGCGAGGCGGTGCGATCAGGCTCCGGGGCATCCGAGGACGTTTCTTCAAATTCATGCGCAATTTCGGCCGATCCGGTTGAGTGCTCCTCCTGATCGTCCGGCGTGACTGTCGCGGATTCTTCGGCGGAGGGGGTCTCGAGAACAGTCCCTACGGTGTCGTCTGTCGCGGCGGCGGCTTCCTCACGGAGCTTTGTCTCAGGGACGGGTTCGACAGCCGCTTCCGGGGCAAACTCCGGCATCTCCTCGACAAAGGCCTCTTCTTCGATCAAGTCAGCCGCGTCGCCTGCTTCTCGCGGTTCGGCGGCCCTTTCCGCAGGCTGCTCGGCCTCGCGGTTGCGGTGCCTGGAGAGTGACTCGCCGGGAAGCGGGCCGCTGCCATCCCATTCGATGGGAGCTTCAATGAGTGTGGAAGGCCGGAAGGTGGAGGCTGGCCGAACGGGGGTTGACGGTTGGGTGGCGGACTTCTGCTCCTCCCCTGCCGGGGTGCCTCCATAGCGCGAAAGGGACTCGCCGGGAAGGACAAAGGGGGCCGGGGCACGGTCGGCTCGCGGTGCGGGAACGGCGGCAGCCTGAATCTCGCGGGTGGCAGGAGCTTCCTGCGTCGGTGGCGCTGCGGGGTAATCCCTGGGGGACTCCTCGGCTTCTGATTGGCTTCCGGGGGCTCCGGCTGTCCCTCGGCCGCCGCGACGACGACGGCGACCGCGCCAGCGTTTTGCGCCTTGCTCGTCTGACGGACCGTTGTCCCCGTCAGTCTGCTCGGAAATCGTGAGAGGTTGAGGCGCGGTGAATTCCTCCCCGGAACTCAGGGGCTCGGTCTCGACTGCAGGGCGCTGCTCGCGGGCGGGGCGTTCCTGCCGCGGCTCTTGTTTCTGGTCAGACCTTTGGCCGGAACGCTGGCCATTTCGATCGCCGCCGTGGTGGACCTCGCGGGGAGGTTGGTTAGGATTGCCCGCCGCGGCCTTTTCCAGTTCGTCGCTCTCTTCCTGGTCTTCAAGCTCCAGAAAGTCAGTTACATAGAGGAATGCGTCGCGTTCGAGGCCAATGTCGACAAAGGCTGACTGCATGCCGGGCAGGACGCGGGTGACGCGCCCGTTATAAATGGAGCCGGCAAGGGTGTATTCATTTTCGCGCTCGTAGTAAATTTCCGCGAGTTGATCTTCTTCAAGAATCGCAAGCCGCGTCTCATGCGGCGTGCTGGAGATGCAAATCTCTTTTGCCATCGTACCTTTCCGCCCAGCGGCGTCTGCCTGCTGGGGCCTGCGGCAAGGTTGGATGGAAAAACGCGAGACCGGAGGGGATGGGGGCGTGCGAAAAGGATGACCTGCGAGTTGCTCGTGCGCCGGTAGCCGCACAGCGAACGCTCCACAAGGGGGGCGAGCCGCGACGGTTGTCCTGCCAGACAAGCTGTTCGATGGGGCGATCCGTTTGCAGAGAGTTTGTGGCCAATCCGGCCGAAACAATCGGCTGGGCCGTTAATCCGCGGGCGGCCGCACGGGCGGACTGCGTGTATAGGGCGGAGCCTGCCAGCTCCAATTCCCTTGCGCGTTCCGTGCAACTTACACGCTGCCTGCGGTTTTCCCGTCTCTGCGTGCTCATAAACCCAATCCTGCCGAGCACGCGATCCATCGGGACCTGGCCGGCGTAATGCTTTCAAATTGCTTCCCTCGTGTACCGGACCATTCCCGGGAGGCACAAGAGATAAACCTATCAATCCGTTCAGTTTACAAACCGGCGCATGCGCACGTTCATCGCCACGCCCAGCGCCAGGAAGGTAAACAGCACCGACGATCCGCCGTAACTCATTAACGGTAAAGGGATTCCGGTGACTGGCATAAAACCAATGACCATGCCTACGTTGACCGCAATCTGGAAGGTCAACACAGCCACAATCCCCATGATAATCAGGGAGCCGGGCAGATCAGCGGCCGTTTGAGCGTTTTGGATCAAACGCATCAATATCAGGAAGTATAGCAGCAGCACCATGATCGCGCCGACAAAGCCATGCTCCTCACTGAAAGCGGCAAAGATGAAATCCGTGTAAGGAATAGGTAGAAAATAGCCCTGGGTCTGGGTGCCTTTCTCAGCACCTTTGCCCCAGATGCCCCCGGACCCGACGGCAATGAGGGATTGGCGGATCTGGTAGCCGCTGCCCTTTGGATCGTTATCGGGGTTGATGAAGCTCGTGAGCCGGGCCTTCTGGTAAGGTTTCAGGATTTTGCCGCTGGTCCAGACACCGGCTACCAACACCACGGCGCAGGTGGAGAGGATCAGCGCCTGGCGTAAATTGATTCCTCCCAGAAAGAGCCCGGCAACCAGGATGGGCGCATAGGTAAGAGTCGTGCCCAGGTCCGGCTGGATGAGGACCAGGGCCATCGGGGCTCCCACGAGGGCAAAGGCTTTGAAAATCTCTTTCCATGTGAGGTTGCGCCCGCCCAGGTTGGCAAAGTACCGTGCCACCACGAGGATCAGGACCAGCTTGACCCACTCCGATGGCTGGAATTGCACGGGGCCGACACTGATCCACCGGCGCGCGCCCAGCACCTTGTGTCCAACAGCCTTCACTGCCACCAGGGCAAGGAGGAAGACACCGTAAGCCCAGGGAGCCCAGTCGAGGAGTCGATGGTAATCGATCTTGGCCAGCAGGAACATCATTGCCAGCCCGCCGCCAATCCAGAAAACCTGCTTGGTCGGAAAGCTGGCAAACCGGGTGTGGAAGGTCGCCGAGTAAATTTCAAGCACTGAGATAGTGCAAAGCACCAGCACCATGCCAAGCAGTGCCCAGTCGAAATCACGAAAAGTAAGAAAGCGGCGGGCGGGACTCATGGCTTCTTCCACGAAAGTTCGGGAAGCAGCGTACCCAGTTGCAACGGGGCTGTTTCGGGTGCGGATTTGAGGCGATGAATCTCGCGATGAACCCGGACGGAGCCATGCGGATCGTTCTGGGCGACAATCACTTGAGCGCCGGCTTGCCCGGGATTGACGAAGAAGTGTCCAGCCTGGATGTGGGCGGTTTCCTCGCCGCTTTTTCCGTTCTTCGGGCCGGGTTCAGACCACACAGCGCCCACCTCGACCGGGGCAGGCGGCGCGGTCTTGACAGGCTGGAGGTTATGCGCCAGACGGCGCTGCTTCTCAACGTAGGCGGCCACAACTTTGGCGCCGATGCGCGCGGGATAATAGCTGAATTCGCCGTTCTGCCAAAGGACCGCGACGACCAACTCGGGGTTGCGGCGGGGCGTAACGCCTACAAACCACGTATTCGGAACCAGCGAGTGGCTCTTGGCCATGTGACTGGCAATGTCGTGGCCCACCACCTCGGCGGTCCCGGTCTTGCCGGCGAAATCGATGCCGTCAAGGTGCGAAGAGCCGGCGGTATGGAACTCGCCCGGTTCCGTCACCTGCGCCATGCCATCCGTAATAATGTCCCAGTTTTCAGGATCGATGGGGATATAGGCGTCGCCGGAGCCGGGAAACGTGTCAAGGAGCGCGCGCCGGAAATCGGGCGGCAACTCATCGGGAAAAACGGTGTGGGGCCTGACCATGTGTCCACCGGACGCGATGCCGCCAATGATGCGCGCCAACTGGAGAGGCGTTGCTTCAACGGCTCCCTGGCCGATGCCGACGGAGATGGTTTCGCCGGCGTACCACTTGCGGTGGTAATCTTTCATGGCCCACTCGGCCGATGGCATCAGGCCTGGCTGCTCGCCGGGCAGGTCGATGCCGGTCTTCTGGCCAAAGCCGAATTCGGTGGCGTATTTGGCAATGCGGTCAATGCCCAGCCTGTCGGCCAGCGTGTAGTAAAAGGTGTCGCACGAATCGGGGATGGCGTTGTGGATGTCTACCGCGCCGTGACGCCGGTCGCATGCGTAGAAGTGTCCGTAAAAGGTGGCTCCCCCGTTGCAATAGACTTTGAGGTTCTGCGCGATGCCCTCTTGCAGGCCGGCCACCGACATGAGGATCTTGAAAGTGGACCCTGGCGCCAGCTGGGCCTGGATGGTCTTGTTCATCAGCGGATGGTTCGGGTCGGTGATGAGCTTGTTCCAGTCGGCGCGGTCGATTTTGACGGCGAATTCGTTCGGGTCGAAGCTGGGACGGGAGACCATGGCAAGGATCTCGCCGTTGCGGGGATCCATGGCCACGAGTGCTCCGTCGCGGTCTCCCATGGCCAGCTCAGCGGCACGCTGCAGGTCGTTGTCGATGGTGAGGCGCAGGTCCTTGCCGGGGATGGCGTGCTGGATTCCCAGGTAGCCAACCTCGCGTCCGTGGCTGTCGACAATCACGTCCCGCGAGCCGTCCTGGCCGCGAAGTAACTGGTCGTAGGTCTCTTCGACGCCGGCCTTGCCCACCACGTCGCCGGGTTCATAGGCCGCATAACGGGGGTCGTTGAGCATGTCTTCGCTTACTTCGCCTACGTAGCCGATGAGGTGCGACGCAAAGCCATCGCGGGGATAGAGCCGGCGCGCCTCGTCGATGGTCTCCAACTCTGGCAGCTCGTTGCGGTGCGCCTCAATGAAAGCCTGCTCGTCGGCGGTGATGTCCTGCTTGATGGGGATGGGCTGGTAGCCAGGCGAAAGGCGGTAATGTTGCAGCGTGGCGCGCAACTGGCCCAGATCGAGATTCAGGCCACGCGCAATCAGCGGCAGATCGGCGTCTACGTTGTGGTTCTGTTCGCGCACCAGGAAGCAGGAGACGGAAGGGTAGTTGTCGACGATGAGCCGGCTTTCGCGGTCGAAAAGCTTGCCCCGCGCGGCCAGAATCGGCACCTTGCGAATGCGGTTTTGCTCAGCCAGCACACGGAAGTTGTTTGCCCCCAGCACCTGGAGGCGCCATAGCCCCGCAGACAGAGCCAGCATCATCAAAAGAATGCCGTATTGGACGGCAGTCAGCTTGGCGCTGGAGAGCTTTTCGCCCCGTGTAAACTTCTCAAATTCCATCTGCCTGCACTCTCAGGATACAGCTTTGCCGGATTCATTCCTCAGCTCGAATGTTCGTACCCTTTATTCAATGACGTTTCTGCTGTCCCTTTGTCCCTGGCACCTGATCTCTGACTCTCAGTCTTTTATCTGAAAGCGATCAAGAAAAGGAAATGCCACCAGCGCGATCACCGAATTGCCGATTGCCTTAAAAAGCTCGATGAGCCAACTCGAATCAAGAGCCAATCCCAGCAGAACGCGATACACGAAGAAGTAAATCGCGCTCGAAAGCAGGGAGAGCAGAAAGATCAGCGCCAGCCGTATGGTCTGGCTTTCCACGTCAATGCGCACGCCCACCGATGCAGCCAGAAATCCGACCACGGTTTTGGCGATGCCGTTGATGCCGATGGCGTGGTGGGTCAGCGCATCTTCAAAGATGCCGAGCGCACCGCCCATCAGTGTGCCCTGAATGGGACTGCGACGCCCCAGCGCAAAGTAAACCGTGACGACCAGCGGCAGATCGAACCAGGCATACGGTCCCATGACGCGCGGCAGCCACGCCTGCAGCACCAGCGCCGCCAGCGGAACGAGCGCGTAAAGGAGGACGGGAAATCGATGAATCTCGAAATCGCGGCGGGTATCTGCCGTCAAGACTGACATGGCTACGGGTTCCTCTGCGGTTGTGTGCTTGCATTCGGCTTCGCCGGCGCTGCTGAGGGCGGCTTTTCAGGAACCTTGCCGGGCGCTGCGGCTTTTTTCTGTTCGACGCTCTTCGGCGCCGCCGTCGTTTGATCTGCTTCACCCGGCTGGCCCGTCTCTGGAGCCGAATCCCCGGGGCCCGGCGTGAAGCGGTCGGGGTGCAAAGGCAATGGTGTGTGAGATACAGGATTCGGCGGTGTGCTGTCGTTCAGGGGCTGCTGGTCAGCCGGCAGGTTGGGGTCAATCAGGCCGGGTAGCCGCTCGGCCATGATCTCCGAAGCTCTCTTCTGCGCCTTCTCTTCTTCCACTTCCGCGCCCTTGAGAGCTTCGCTGGTTGCCATATCTTTCTGCTGGTCTGAAGGGAATTTCGGCTCCGTGGAGGTGATGACCAGAACCTCGTCGAGCCGGTCGAGATGTGCGGCCGGCTTCACAAGGACATCGATGAAGGAATCACGGTCAGGATCGCGGACTACCTTTTCGACTACTCCCACAGGAAGGCCCCTCGGGAAAATCTGGTCTCCACCGGCCGTGAGCACTTTCTCGCCTGGTAGGATGCGCTGGTCAGCCATGATGCCCACGATCTGTGTTTCGCCCGCCGCATTTCCCCGCAGAATGCCGCGAATGCGCGTGGTTTCAAGAATCACGCCCGCACCGCTGGTCTGGTCGTTGATGACCAGCACCTGCGCGGAGTGCGGATAGACTTCGCGCAATTTTCCCACAATGCCGTCAGGGGAGATCACGGCCATGTCGCGGCTAAGCCCCTCGTCTGACCCCTTGTCGAGATAAAAAACCCGCGACTGATTGCTGCCGCTGCTGCCAATAACCTGCGCGGCCATCGTCTTGTAGATGTATTTCTCCTGGAAATTCATGAGGGCCTGCAGGCGCTGGCCCTGGCGGGCATCCTCAAGCAAAGCGGCTTGCTCAAGGCGCAACCGGTCGATGGTTTTTTTGAGGTCCTGATTCTGTTGGCGGACCCGGTGCAGGTCGATATAGTTCTGCCAGAGATCGGTCACGCCGAGGCCGGAGGAATGAATAAGCCGCTCCGGAGGGGAAACGAGGGCGTTGGCCCATAGACGGAGTAGCCGAACCCCGGCACTATCGCGCGGGTCGAGGCTCATGCCTCCGGAGCCGGTTCGATGCACTTGCATGGCGAGGCCCACTATTTGCGCCACCAGCACAACCAGCAGCACCACGAGATTCCGATAGCGTTCGAAAAACGATTCCATTGCGGTCAGGGTTCGGGGGTCAGGGTTCAGAGTTCAATGGACATGGCCGGTTCAAGCGTTGTTGCGGCGGGTGGCCCGCATTTCAACTCGCCATCAAGAATGGGTGCCCCAGGTCCGGATTCTCGGGCCTGAGAAAGCACGAACCTTCTGCGAGCGGATAGCGAGCGCCTGGCCCCACCGCAGGTGGTTAATCAATCTTGATCTTGCGCAGCAGGCGGAAGTCGGAGAGCATCTTCCCCGTGCCCAGCACGACGGACGCCAGCGGATCGTCGGCCACGGAAACGGGCAGGCCGGTTTCTTCGCGGATGCGCTTGTCAAGGTTCTTGATGAGCGCGCCACCGCCGGTGAGCACGATACCGCGATCACTGATATCGGCGGAGAGTTCGGGCGGCGTTCGTTCCAATGCGACCCGGATGGCGTTCATGATCACCGCGATACACTCGCCCAGGGCCTCGCGAATTTCGCTGTCGTCAATGCTGATGGTCTTCGGTACGCCCTCAATCAGGTTGCGCCCTTTGATTTCCATGGTCAGCGGCTTATCCAGCGGGTAGGCCGATCCGATTTCGATCTTGATCTGCTCGGCGGTACGTTCGCCGATCAGCAGGTTGTACTTTCGCTTGAGGTAGTTGGTAATGGCCTCATCCATCTGGTTGCCGGCCATGCGCACGGAACGCGAATAAACAATGCCTGACAGCGAGATAACGGCGATGTCGGTGGTGCCGCCGCCGATATCCACCACCATGTTGCCGCCGGGCTCGGTGATCGGCAGGCCGGCGCCGATGGCCGCCACCATGGCCTGTTCAACAAGGTAAACTTCGCTGGCCTTGGCGCGGTAAGCTGAATCTTCGACCGCGCGCTTTTCTACCTGCGTAATCTCAGAGGGCACGCCAATTACGATCCGCGGATGAACCAGCATCTTGCGGTTGTGGGCCTTCTGGATGAAGTAGTTGAGCATCTTCTCAGTGACTTTGAAGTCGGCGATTACGCCATCCTTCATCGGCTTGATGGCCACGATGTTGCCGGGCGTGCGGCCCAGCATATCCTTGGCTTCCTTGCCTACGGCTTCCACCTCGCCGGTGTTCTTGTTAATGGCCACGATGGAGGGCTCGTTGACGACGATGCCCTTGCCGGCTGCGTAGACCAGGGTGTTGGCGGTGCCGAGATCAATGGCCAGATCGCTTGAAAACATGCTGAAGAGCGAGCGCAGGCCATGCGACCGCGAGGAGCGGGATGGATAACCGTTCAATGACATTTGAAAGTTGGATCTACCTCATGAAGTATTGTACGGCCATTGGGCCGTGTCCGCATTGGTAGCCTGATGGATGCGGTTACGAGCGTGTCAAGGCGGCTGAAGGTGCGATACACTCGTGTGTTTGCTGGACCGGCGTCGGCCCAGCCTTTTCATGTCGTGTTAGATGAGTTGGAAGTCCAATCTCGACCACAGGCAACTTTTCTCTGGTCTCTGGTCCCTTTTTCCCTGTTTCCCGAGGTACTTATGACATACCCCACGTTTCACAATCTGATTGGCGGCGAATGGATGCCGTCAAAGAGCGGCAAAACCATCCTGAACCTGAATCCGGCCGACCATTCTGACGTGGTTGGCGCGTTCCCTTCGTCGCATGCCGAGGACGTGGCGCTGGCTGTGGCCGCCGCCCAAAAGGCCTTTGCCACATGGCGGCTGGTTCCCGCGCCCAAGCGAGCCGAAATCCTGATGCGCACCGGTCTGCTGCTCCAGGAACGCAAGGAGCAATATGCCCGCGACATGACGCGCGAAATGGGCAAAGTGCTGGCCGAGACCCGCGGCGATGTGCAGGAGGCCATTGACGAAGCTTTCTATGTGGCCGGCGAGGGACGGCGACTCTTCGGCGTGACCACGCCGTCGGAGTTGCAGAACAAGTTCGCCATGAGTGTGCGCATGCCGGTAGGAGTCGTGGGTTTGATTACACCATGGAATTTTCCCATGGCGATTCCTAGCTGGAAGCTGTTTCCCGCGCTGGTTGCGGGCAACACCTGCATCATCAAGCCGGCCTCGGATACGCCGCTCTCCGTTTACAACCTTGTCCAGACTCTCGTGGACGCGGGTCTGCCGCCGGGGGTGGTGAACCTGGTTTGCGGCAGCGGTTCGGCCACAGGCATGGCACTGCTGGAGCACAAGGACGTGCGCGCCATCAGCTTCACCGGGTCAAGCGAGGTTGGCTCGCTGGTTGGCCAGCGCGCCGCTGCCACGTTCAAGCCGGTGTCGCTGGAGATGGGCGGCAAGAATGCGCAGATTGTTCTCGACGACGCCAACCTCGACCTTGCTCTGGATGGCGCTTTGTGGGGTTCGTTTGGCACTACGGGTCAACGCTGCACAGCCACCAGCCGCATCCTGCTGCAAAAGGGGATTGCGCCAGGATTTATCAGCAAGTTTGTGGCTCGCGCCAAGGCACTTAAGATCGGCAACGGGCTGGATGAGTCAGTCGAGGTGGGCCCGCAGGTCAATGCAGGCCAGATCGAAACTTCAAAGAAGTATGTCGAGATAGCACTCGCCGAGGGCGCCGAGTTATTGACCGGCGGTCATACGCTTACTCAGGGTGCTTATAGTAAGGGGACTTTCTTTGAGCCGACGGTACTGGGTGGAGTTACATCGGCCATGCGTATTGCGCGCGAAGAAGTCTTTGGGCCCGTAGTGAGCCTGATTGAGTTTGAAACATTTGAGGAAGCCGTCGCGATTGCCAACTCGATTGACTACGGCCTTTCGACCGCCTTGTATACAAAGGACGTAAACCGCGCCTTTGCGGCCATCCGCGATCTGGAGGCGGGCATTACATACATCAACGCCCCGACGATCGGCGCGGAGGTTCACTTGCCGTTTGGCGGAGTCAAGCAGACCGGCAACGGCCATCGCGAGGGCCTGGGCGCCATCGACTTCTTCACCACATGGAAGGCTGTGTATGTGGATTACTCTGACAAGTTGCAGCGCGCGCAGATCGATAACGCGGAGTAAGTGAAGTTCGCGTAGTTTTCAATCCGCGAATTGCTGTTTCCCGATCGAGGCTATAGCGGTTCTCCAGTTGCTGCAGAGGGAAAGCACAGGTGCTGCGTGGCTTTTTCTTTAAGAAAAAGCCACGTCGCACTGAACTGAAAACTCCTCATGAACTGGAGAACCGCTCTAAGTTACTCGAGATATCTTCGAGATCAACTCGTACTTATTCATTCATGCGTCCATCGATAATGGTCGAAGCACCCGCGCGCTGGAGTGCGCAGTTTGCGTGCTGGTCGCACTTGTAATGGATATGCGCGAAACTGGAAGCCCACGCTGCGGCGGCGGACTGATCGCTTTTCCTCCCGATATAGAAAGTCCTGTTCTCACTGGTTTCGAGTGCGCCGCTGGCTGCTTCGTACCCGGTGATCCGGTCGTCCCCTTCTATATAGAAAGCCGACTGGATCTTTTTTACAGCCTTGCGCCGGGCAGTTTTACGCGCCTCATTGACCGCCTGGGCTCCCGCATACTGCGCGTGATTCATTAATTGGCCCTGCTCGTCAATCGTCGGGAAATTCGTGGAGAAGTCCCAATAATCGAAGTGCTTGTACTGATCGGCAGAGCAGGGAAGCGAGCCTTGGGCATTGATCGCGGCAATTTGTCCATCGGATCCCACTTGATTCTGAAAAATGTCCTTCCCGCGCTCTCTTTCCTCTTCCATAGCCTGCCGGATTTGAAGGTCGGCCGGACGCGCTGCCGATGTGGCCGAATTGCCGGGATCAAAGGGAAGGACGATTTCCTTGCCGCACAATGCGAAGCCGGATGAGTCGAGGATCCGAATGTTGATGGAAATAGGTTCGGGCGGCCTGGTCATCACAAAGGCAAAGCTGGAATTCTCGCGCGGATCGAGAGGTTGAATCTGCAATTGATACTTAACCCCTCCCTGCCACCTTGCAACCAGGTGCCCTTTCAATCCGTCCGCATCGGAAACGCCCGCTCCCAGATCGTCGGAGTCCGAAGGAGGGGGTAACTTCAACCGTTTGGGAGTGAAAAGGAAGAAGGCTGCCACGGCTAAAACCCCAACTCCAATGAGAAGGACCAGATACTCAGATCTTTTGCTCTTTGGGGGTGCGGGGACTTCCGTCTCAGGCCCCTGCTTCACTTCGTCAGGATTAGCGGTGTAGCGATCCTTCAAATCGACCCATGTACTCTCGCCACTGGTAGAATCTTCGCCCTCTGGAGCTTGCTGGTCAGAATCCGTCATATAGCAATACCTTCCTGGTTGTCAGAAGCTCTGGCCCACTGGACCTTCCGCCACGAAAAGGCTGGTTGTCATCTGTGACAACTTCAATCTCTCCTCGTACCGCTCTGATTACTGGAGTGCGGGCTTGAATATATCGCTTTGGGCCGAGCGCCTACAACCAATTCTTGACTGGTGGTGGTAACTTTGGAGTTTCCGCCAGCCCGGCGGCAGTCTTCAATCTGCGGCTCTACAGCGGTTCCACTTCTGCTGGCACCAAGGCGGCCGCCTTCAAGTGCATTTTTCTTAACAAAATGCCACCATGCACGATGCCCGAATGTGCACCTGAATTGTCGAGCCGCAATAGCTATTCAGTAGTCGGCCCGTCGGGCTTCTTGTGCTCCTGGGGCTTCGCTGCGGGAGTTTCAGCCTTTGCTGGCGCGGCTGCGGCAGGCTCAGTTGGGAGCGGCGGATGGTCGTAGACATAAAGCTCGTTGAAAAGGTACTTATAGGTTGCATGAGACTGTCCGCGGAACTGCGGCTTGAAGCCATAAAGAACGATGCGCCCGTCTCCATAGGCAACTTCCATGGCCGCAGCCTTGCCTTCAATCGCTTCAGGGTGCAGCAGCAATCCGCTCTCCAGCGGGTCAGTCTCCTTTGGATAGCGGGCTAAAACGGCCCCATGAAATCCCGGCAGTGGCTGGAACGCCGGACCGCTCTGGAACATCACCACCGGCGCCTCCGAAACGCCGAAGTTGACCGGTAATTCGGCATGCTCCGTATTAACGCGCAGCAGCGCTCCCGAACAGAAGAACTTGTCGCTCTTGACCCCTTCAATCACGTCCTTCACCGGCAACGACATCAGCGGAATCAGGCTGCTCGCAGTCTTGTTGAGGGCTACCAGCGTTCCACCCTGCCGCGTAAACTCGCGCAGATTGTCCATGCCGTCCCTTCCGATTCCTTCCGCGTACTGACCCGGCACAATGCCGACGCCAAATCCATCCATCATCTGTTTCGTCGTGAGATCGGGCAGAACAATCACGTCATACCGGCTGCGCAGATCGGCCGAACGGATATCGGCGTTGTAAAGACTCTTCGGCTCGAAGCCATAATTCTCCAGAATCCATCGCGTCCATCCTTCGTCGATGGAAGGCTCCCACGGCCGATAGAGGCCGATGCGCGCCTTCTTGATGGGTAAGGTGTGTGCAGGTGCACTCACTGCCACGGCTGAGACTGCGTATTTCTTCGCGAGGTCGCCAACCGCTGCGCGGCTCAGGCCACCGATGAGAAAAGCACCGGTCTCCATGCCCTCAGCGGTCTTCACAGGTTCCTGCGCCAGGGCGACGCTGGCTCCGGCGTGCAGCGCTGCGTTCACAAGTTGGAACCCTGCATTCACCTTGTGGCTGATGGCAAACACCGAGCCCGCGCCCTCAACAGACGCTTCGGGCAACTGCACCGTATCGATCTTCGTCAGCAGTGCGCGCTGGTCGGGCTCAAGGGGATCTGTAACGGCATCCACACTCACGCCCATCTGCAACGGGAGGGTCCAGCCCGTCACGTCGTAAGGCAGATCGATGGCTTTGGCTGTGCCGTTCTCAAGCGCGTCGGGATAGCGCTGCCGCTCAAACAATTCTTTCGCCAACGGAGAGAAAGGCTGGTCCATCGGGATGACCCATGAGCCGGCTGGATAAGTGACATCATTTGCCTTGAAGCCGCTCTTGGTGGTGTAGACATCCAGGCCGTTCTCGATCATCTTCTCGGCCAGCAATCCGGCCTCGGGCGTGTCGGCCTGCTTGTCGCTAATGACATATGCGAAAGGTGGCTCCTTGCGAAAGTGCTGGATGTTGTCGCGTGCGGCCTGATAGCGGTTATAGAGCAGGGTTTCACGGTTCTTTGCAGCCAGGTCCAGTACCGACATGTCGGCGCCAACCATGTAATCCACCGCATTTTTCAGGCGCCACCACCCGCCTTCCCACGGAGTGGAATACATGCTCAAAGCGCGCAGGTCCTGGTAGTTTTTCGGAAAGTCGCTAACGGTATAGAAGTGCGGGGTGGCGTACTCGTAGAGTGCCGTTTCAGTGAAGAAGGATATCTCGTTGCGGAACACATGCGCCCAATCAGTGAAGCCGGCATACCAGTTATCAAAGCGTGACTCGGAGATAGCGCCGGGCATGTCATGCGCATTGAGATAGGCCGTCATGTTGGCGCCAATCAGATTGAGCCAACTGCGAACAAGCGGATTGATGTTACTCGAGATCGGATCGGAAAAGGGAGGAATCCAGATGCGCGCCGGGAATGGAGCTGTTTGATGCTGGCAGTAAAAGATCACCGGACTGTACTCAAGTTGAGCTTTGACGACGACCTGTTCCTCCTTCATGTTCATCATGTAGCCGTCGCGGTTGTTATCGTGGCCAACATATTCCTGGTAGAGCCAGGGCATCGGACTTACCTCGTACCTGGTCCCCAGATTTTGCCGGTACCAGTGCACCACCATGTCCTGCCCATCGGGGTTGAGCGTGGGCCACAGCACGAGGATCACATTGTCAAGAATGGCGTCCACCTGGGGGTCGTTCTGCGCAGAGAGCAACTTGTACGCGAGAACCATGGTGTGCTGCGTCCCGGCGACTTCTGAGGAATGAAGGCCGCCATCGATGTGAACAATCACTTTCGCTGTGCGCGCCAGCTCTTTCGCCTGCTGATCATTCAAGTCGGTGGCATGGGCGAGGCGGCTGGCAATCTGCTTGGTTTCGTCGAGCTTGGCCAGATTCTGCGGCGAGGAGATGACGGCAATTTCAATGTCCTTGCCCTCGGTACTCTTGCCCACCGTGAACATCTTGATGCGATCGGAAACGGCGGCCAGTGCGTGAAAATAGCGGATCGTGTCTTCATAGTCGGCCAGGTAGAAGTCGTCACCGGGATTATGACCCAGAACGGAGATTGGAGTTGGAACCTGCGCAAGGGCGCATGAAGGCGTTAACGCGAATAAAAATGCAACCAAACTGGACAAAAGCAACCAATGGCGCAACTGTGTCGGGAACATGGACTCTCCTTTTGCAATCGGGCAGAAGGCAAATAGGGCAAGGGAAATAGTGCTTGATTACGCCACGGGGGCGAAGAAACGCAAGCCGCGAATGCCTTGCGTGTGTTCAAGAGTAACGCACAGGGTTCAGACTTCCCAGAGAGAACCTGCAAGAATGAACGAACCAGGTTCTCATTGCGCTAAGACCTCGTTCCCTCCAGAACATCCCGCAGCGCGAAACTGGTCTCAAGCCGCGTAACCCCGGGTAAGTGGGATAGCTCCTTCTGATGGAGTCGGCCGTAGTCATCGATCCCGGCGACGCGAGCCACCAGCATGTAGTCGTATTGGCCGGCCATCAGGTGGCAACTGACAATCTCGTGGCAGCGGAGGATCGCGGCCTCGAATGCGCCGAGAACCGCGGCCGATTGGCGCTCCAGCGTAACCCGGATATAGACAGTCATTCGCTTGCCCAGCAGGCGGTCGTCGATCAATGCGCGGTAGCCGCGAATTGCCCCGCTTGTCTCCAGCGCCTGGATGCGCCTTGAGGCCGCCGAGGCGGATAGTCCCACCGCTTCGCCCACTTCGTAGTTTGTGGCGCGGCCGTTCTGCTGAAGGTAGCGCAGGATGGCGGCATCCAGGTCATCGAGTCCGCTGCTGAGTAGAGATTCGGGTGTTTCTTGCGTCATTGGCACATTTTCGTCACGTTTTGTTCCCATCGGGCAGTTTTATCACGAACTTTGCACACATTGAAAGCCTTGTGCGCCGTAGGATTCTTTGCAGTTGGAAGCGAGTCACCAAGCCGCGCCGGGTAGCCCTCCCTCTTATCCTTCCATTCCGGCGCGGCTGCTTCCACAGAAACAGCCCTTCCCCGAAGAACGTCAAACACAAACAGGAGCAAGAGCTCGCAAAGGAGCAAAGCGATGATTATCGGCGTTCCCAAAGAGATTAAGGACAACGAAGCGCGCGTTGGCGTGACCCCGGCCGGAGTGAAGGCGCTGACTGAGGCCGGCCACACAGTGCTGGTGGAAACCCTTGCCGGCGCGCAATCGGGCTTCGATGACGCCGAATATCAGAATGCGGGCGCTGAGATTGTGGGCGATGCGGCTTATGCATGGGGCAAGGCGGACCTGATCGTTAAGGTCAAGGAGCCCATCGAGAAGGAATATGTCTTCTTTCGCGAAGGGCTGGTGCTGTTTACCTATCTGCACCTGGCGCCGGTGTTGGATCTGACCAACAAACTTCTGGAGTCGAAGGTGATTGGCATTGCCTATGAGACGGTGCGCGACCGCCAGGGAACCCTCCCGCTGCTGACGCCAATGAGCGAGGTGGCGGGCCGGATGAGCGTGCAGGTGGGCGCCACCTATCTTGAAAAGGAGCGAGGCGGGCGCGGCATTCTGCTGGGCGGCGTCCCGGGAGTGCCACCGGCGCACGTGACGATCGTTGGCGGAGGCATTGTGGGCACGAATGCCGCCAGGATCGCGCTGGGATTTGGCGCCAAGGTCACTCTGGTTGATGTGAACCTGAACCGCCTGCGCGAACTGGACGACATTTTCGGTGGCCGGCTCTACACGCTGGCTTCGAACAGCTACAACGTGGCACAGGCCACGCGGGAAGCGGACCTGGTGATCGGCGCCGTGCTGATTCCGGGGGCGACGGCGCCCAAGCTTGTGACTCGCGCCATGGTGTCGCAGATGAAGAAGGGCGCAGTGATTGTGGACGTCGCCATCGACCAGGGTGGCTGCGTGGAAACGGCACGGCCAACATCTCATTCCAATCCCAGTTTTGTGGTGGATGGCGTGGTGCACTATTGCGTGACCAACATGCCAGGCGCGGTGCCGCATACGTCGACGCTGGCGCTGACCAACTCGACCTTCCCCTACCTTTTGCGCCTGGCCAACCTGGGCTCACGCGAGGCTCTCAAGCAGGATGCAGGGCTGGCTGAGGGGCTGAATACATGGATGGGTTCGCTGACGCATCGCGGCGTGGCCGAGAGCCAGCAGAGGGCATGGACGGCGGCGGCAGACGTGCTTGCCTGATCGGCCGCATCCTGCAGGATTTGGCGAGCCAATTCTGTCTGCGCCTATAATCGCCGCATGCCTTTTCTAGGCGATCCACGGCGGCGGTCGCTTGTCCTGCTAGGCACGGGCGTGGTGTTGTTCTTCGCCCTTTTGGGTGCTCTGCAGGCCTTCAACACTTCCAACGTGCGCTTTCTCAATCCTGAGACTGCCGGAGAAACGCTGGCCTTCACTGGGCTCACCGTGGTGGTGTTTCTGGCGCTGCTGGTGCTCCTCATGCTGTTGCTCAGGAACATCCTGAAAATCTATGCGGACCAGAGCAGCAGCGCGCTGGGAGCGCGATTGCGCACCAGGATGGTGTTGGGCGCGGTGATGATTGCGCTGACCCCCGCGGTCTTCATGTTCCTTTTCAGCTTTCAGTTGATGAACCGCTCCATCGACCGCTGGTTCTCGCCGAATACGTCGGAACTGCGCGAGGACTCCACGCGGGTAGTGCTCGAGCTGGCGCAATACGTGACCAACAACGCGCGGGTCGAGGCAGAGTCGATTGCGGCTTCGGGTGCGCCGGACTTGAGTTCACCCGGGTTGAAGGACGCGCTGGGCTCCCATCGAATCACGCTGGCGGGCGGTTTCGCCGTGGTGTATGACAAGGAACTTCACGTACTGGCCAGCTTTCAGGCTCCGCCGGAGGCGAGCCCCGCAATTCTGGTTCCATGGCTCAACGAAGGCGCGCAGGGAGCAGCCGTCTCACTGAAAGGATCGCTTTCGGCCAACTTGCTTGCCACGGCGCAGCGCAGCGGTGAGCCGGTGCTGAAGGTGGCTGGGCAGGATTATGCGCTGGGAATGGCGGCTACGGCATCAGGCAGGGTGGTCGTGGTGGCGCTGCCCATGCCCGAGGGACTCAGCCAGACTACTGGACGCATCCGCGCCGGCGCTGCCGCCTATTGGGATCTATTCCGCTCCCGCAATAGCATCCGCTCCACGTTCTTCCTCATGCTGCTGCTCATCACGGTGGTGGTCTTCTTCTCCAGTGTGTGGCTGGCCTTGTTTTTGTCAAAGCAGATTACCCGTCCGGTGGAAGCGCTGGCAGAGGCGATGGACGAGATTGCAGACGGCAAGTACGACCACCGCGTTGCATTGGTTACCACTGGCGAGATGGCAGAGCTGGTGAGTTCGTTCAATCACATGGCGGCGGATTTGGAAGCCAGCCGCCAGTTGGCGGAGAGTTCGTCCGCACAACTGACCGCGGCCAACCTGTCCATTGAAGAACGCCGCCGTGAGCTCGAGACCATTGTGGAGACAATCCCCAGTGGCGTGGTGACCTTGGACGGTTCGGGAACGGTGCTCCAGGCCAATCGCGCCTTTGCCGTACTGATGGGGCAACATGAAGACACCGGACTGCGCGGCCAGAAACTGAATGCTCTGCTGCCGCCTGAGTGCGTGGACGACCTATCCGGTGTGATTCGCCGTGGTCAGCGCATGGGCGCCGCTTCCACCGAGATTGAGTTTCAATCCCGTGGACGCACGATGCACATGGCTGTGACCAGCGCGCGGCTTGAGTTGGCGCACGGCAAACCGGGTACCGTGCTGGTGGTCGAAGACACTTCAGAACTGCTGCGTGCGCAACGGCAGTTGGCGTGGAAAGAAGTGGCGCAGCGCGTGGCCCATGAGATCAAGAATCCCCTCACGCCAATTGCGCTTTCGGCGGAACGGATTGGCAGGCATCTTGACCGCAGTTTGCCCGATTCGCCCGCTGTCATTCGCAAGTGCAGCGAGGTGATTCTTGGCTGCGTGGCCACTTTGCGCACTCTGGTTGACCAGTTCTCGGCGCTGGCGCAGTTTCCCTCTCCGCAGCCGCGCGCGTGCGATATAAACCAGGTGGCAGAGGAGGCTCTGGGGTTGTTTGCGGGGCGGCTCGACGGCATCACGGTCAGGCGCGACCTCGAGTTGGGATTGCCGATGGTGTTGGCCGATCCTGAAGCCATTCGCCGCGCACTGGCCAACCTGATCGACAACGCCGCCGAAGCAATGCAAGGCAGCCTGTTGCGTGTACTCGACATCCGCAGCGGGCTCAGTGAAGATGGCACGGCGGTTGAACTTGCCGTTTCCGATACCGGGCATGGACTCACCGACGAAATTCGCGAGCGGCTCTTTTTGCCCTTTTATTCCACCAAGCAGCGCGGCACCGGCTTGGGACTTTCCATCGCCGCGAAGATCGTGCAGGAGCATGGCGGCTCAATACGGGCTGAGAGCAACAGCCCCAAGGGAGCTCGCTTCCTGGTGCGCCTGCCGCTGATGGAGCACGCCGCTCAGACCGCAGCCCAGAATTCAGCCGATACCAGCGCCTCCGTGCCTCTCACGGGTGCGCGTCCATGAATCACATTCTGGTGGTGGACGACGAAACTGAAATTCGCTCGTCGTTGGACGAGATTCTGCGCGAAGAGGGGTATGGGGTGGCCACGGCTGCCACGGCGGCCGAAGCGCTCGTGCTCGTAGAGGACGCTCCTTATGACGTGGTCCTGCTCGACATTTGGCTGCCCGACCGCGACGGCCTCGATGTGCTGGCCGACATTCATCGGCTGGCGGCGGAGACGCGGCCTGAAGTCGTGATTATCTCGGGCCATGGAACGATTGAAACGGCTGTGAAAGCTACCAAGCTCGGCGCATTTGACTTTCTGGAGAAGCCGCTTTCGCTGGACCGCACGTTGATTGTGCTGAAGAATGCAGTCGAGGCGCGGCGGCTCCGCTCCGAGAATCAGGAATTCAAGCGCCAGTTCAACGTGGGTTCTGTGCTGACCGGAGAGAGCGTGCCGGTGAAGGCCCTGCGGCAGCAGATTCGGCTCATGGCTCCAACCAACGGGCGCGTGCTCATCTACGGCGAGTCGGGAACGGGCAAGGAACTGATTGCGCGCGCCATTCATGCCGAGAGCCTGCGGCGTGATCGCGTCTTCGTGGAGTTGAACTGCGCCGCCATTCCAGAGGCGCACATTGAGGCCGAACTCTTCGGCTACCGGCATGGCGCGCAACCCGGAGGCCCTCCCGAGCAGCGCGGTACGCTGGAGCGCGCCGATGAAGGTTCGCTCTACCTGGACGAAGTGGGAGACATGAGCCTGAAGACGCAGGCCAAAGTGCTCAGCGCCCTCGATGACCAGTTGTTTACGCCGGTCGGAGGCACGCAACCTTTGCGCGTGGACGTGCGCCTGATTGCTTCGACCAACAAGGATCTGGAAGAAGAGATTGCCAAGGGAAACTTTCGCGAGGATTTGTTCTATAGGCTCAATGTCGTTCCGTTTTTTGTGCCGCCGCTGCGCGAACGCAAGCAGGACATACCACCGCTTGCGCGCGAGTTTCTGGCTGAGTTTGGCCGCCAATACGGCCGCCCGCGCATGGAGATTGGCGAAGAAGCACTGGAGACTTTGGCCAACTATCATTGGCCCGGCAATGTGCGCGAATTGAAGAATGTGATCGAGCGAGTGCTGATTCTTAACCCGCGTACTCTGCGCATCGAGCGCAAGCACCTGCCGCCGCTAACGCACAAAGCCGGCGCGCGCTACACCGAGGAATTTTCGACGCTGCAGCAGGCACGTGACGCCTACGAACGGGAATACATCCTCAAGAAAATTGAGGAGGCGCGCAACAACGTGAGCCGTGCCGCGGAACTCTTGGGACTGGAACGCAGCCACCTCTATCGCAAGATGAAGGCGCTGGGGATCGGCGTGCGAGAGTAGCCGCGACGCGCTAATCTATTAGAGATGGAGGGATTGCAATGCCCGTCATCCTGAACCGTCCTAATCTCCTGCATTTGAATGGATTTACGCGCGTGGAGCGCCTGAAGAGCGTGGCTCGCCTGCGGGAGGCCATCGTAACCAGCCATGGATGGGTGACGGACTTTCACCAGTTTTCAAATCTCTCCATCTGCCTGCAGTTCGAAATTCCTATCGAACATCTTCCCTTGCTGGCAGAGTCGCTGCTCGAAGCGGGCGTCAAGTTTAGCTCCAGAAGCGAGTCGATCCTTTACAGCCTCGGGCCTGAGATGGCTACCGGGCCGATCCAGTGCACCTTGCAGGTACTGTTCATTCACAACGAACCAGACCTTCGCCGCAAGGTGCTGGCCGTCCCCGGATGACTTCATCTTTCCGCGTAACTGCTCGAGATATTCTATTGACACATCAGGGAGCGACCCAAGTCTGGGCGCGAAGAAAACGGGACACCGTTTTCGTGAGTGAACCAGCAATGGTTCGCGCGCGCCGATAGCGAAACCAGAGTGACTGTCCCCGAAAGCAAAGCATTCGGGTCGACGCGACCAACAGGGAATCGCGACCCCTCAAGCGCTCACCAAGGCACACCAACTCTGGTTTCGCCCTGTTGTGGTGAGTTGTTAATTCGTCACACTAAAGCTTGTCTTCCTGAGCGAGCGGAGCGAGTCGAAGGATCTGCGTTTCGGGCGATTTGCGCAGAGTAATCGCTTTTCCATACTGCAGCGAACTTCAGACTCGCCTCACTCGTCTGCTGCTCGCCGATCCTGCGAATTTGAGCGCCGGTCCTTCGTATTTACTCGTCGATCCGTGGTGCTGACGCGCCTCTCCGTCTTGATTTCGCGCAGATCCGGAGCACCCACACGCCTATCTTTTCTGCCTGCGCGCCGGTCCGTTGAAGTCGCCAATTCCTGGGGCGGATCGCTCGGCGGAGAAGAAGGAATCATCGTCTCGCTCAGCTCTTCTGCATCTATGTTGGAAAGCGCTGTCCCATCGGTCAGCAGTTTATTCAGAACGGGAATATTTGCGCGTTGTGTTTCAACGAAGTCCACGCCATCGGCCGTTAGCGTGAAATCCGAGTTATCCGCGCGGGTGACGTAGCCCTTCTTTTGTAGATACCAGGTCGTAAAATCCAAATAATCGCGGGGGAACCCCATGCGCAATTCGATCTCGGTGAGCGAAACTTCTGGAGCATGAGGGTTGGCGCGGCGTCGAAAATAAAGTACGGCCAGCACGGCCAGTCGCCGGTTCAATTCGCCTTCCATGCTATCCATGAAGTCGATTGAAGTCGATAGAGGGGCTCGCTTGCGCGCTTCCTTTCTGCAAGCCGCATCGTAATCTGCGCGGCGCAATGGATTCGACAATACGTCGTAGGCTGTCTTCAACACAAAGAACATATCTGCGTCGCCGGACTCCGGATTGTCGGGGTGAAGACGGGCCGCCAGGAATCTATAAACGCGGTGAATCGTGTCAGTATCAGCATTGGGGCTGATCTGAAGAAATTCATAATAATCTATCATCTTGGTTGAAAACGTCCTTTTCGGTGAGGAGAGATTTGCCCGAATTGTAGCATTCCTCCACTGCGTTAAAAGATTAAACACTGGCGCCTGCCACTTAAGTAACTGGCGGCGATCGGAAGCCATCAGACTCTAAGAGCCGCCACGCCTGGAAGGCAGTTACCGGTTCCGGGGTTGTTCCCGCAGTTGTCCTGATGAACCTTGCGCACCCGTTGATCGCGATTCTCCCTTGGCCACGTTCTCGGCGCGTCCGAGGTTTTGTCCAGACGCCTCGGATTCCTCTGTTCCAATGAAGACCAGCCTCAGGTCTGAATTTGCGGTGAGCGTTCCCGATGAGGCCTTGTTCGGGGCAGCGGGCCTTCACGATTGAGAAAGTGAACCCCCTTTGGCGGGCACCCAAGGCATGCGCCACCTTTCTTTCAAGCATGGAAAGGCACGAACCAAACTCTGGCGTGCCGAAATCCGGTTCTCACTTTTGCCAAAACGTGCACCTGTATGTCCTCGCATTTGAGCCAACCGTGACCCCTGATGTCCCCGCTTTCGGGCCAGGTGAACCGGCCTGGAACCGTGGCACACCAATGCCTCGCTTCTCTGTCCGTAAGTGAACAGCGAATCACGAAAACGGGCAGGGGCGGACCGGGACCGAGGCTGTTCTTCATTACGACGGCCCGTCGAATCAAGCATTTGGCCAAAAGGCCGCTCGCCCCGATTTGGCAGCTAAATTGCCCATATCGCGGCAATAAGAGTTCCTTTTGGAGGTTCTGAATGGCGTATTTTGAACGGATTCGCGATGTGATTTCCGGGCCGGTAAGTCCCGAGATTATCCGGCAGCGCACAGCTTCGGGATGGCAAATGGTGTCCATCGAATGGCGGCGCGAACTGCCCGACTCTGAGGCTCCAACCGAAGGCGGATTCAGCGAAGACATCCCTTACGGCCTGCGCATCTCGGATGACTGCAAACGGCTGGAAGTCGAACCAAATGAGCACAGAGCGCTCATTCTCATGATGGAATTGCTGGTCCAGGATTTCTCCTACTCCAGCATTGTGAGCGACCTCAATGAGAAGGGTTTTCGGACGCGCGATGGTCGTCCGTGGAGCCGGGTCGCTGTCTTCAACATGATGCCGAGGCTTATCGAGGTGGGTCCCCGCATGTTCTCCAGCGAAGAGTGGGAGAAACGCAAGTCGAAATTCGCCCATCGCCAGGCGCCTGAGGTCTGAAACCGAGGCAGGCGTCTGCAACACTTGCCCGCTATTTCAGTATCGGTCCTAGCGATTCAGGGTTGTCACCCAGCGTCGGATCGACGCGAAAGTCCCAAACCGACTGGTTGATGTCGGAAGGGGAAAGTATCTCAACCAGCGCGTATTCTCCGATCGTCAGCGTCTTCTCGGGTGTCAGCTTGAGCCAGTGCTTACCTGGCAGCACTTCGACTTTGGTGGGGATAACGTCTTCGCTTTGCGTAACCGTGCCGGTCGGGCTTACATGGATGGCCCCGACAATCCGGACGGCTCTGCGCTCACCTACATGGACGATGGCGAAGCCGGAAGAAGGCGAGTGTGCCCCATGCCGGCTGTTGGCCACTTCCTTGGTGCCGCTGGTCTGAACTGTCATGGCGTGGGTGGTGACAGGCTCGGTGTCGTCGCGCGCGTCCAGGGAAAGATAAATAGCGGGATCGTTGACATGCAGATGCACCTTGGCGTGCTCGCCATCGAGTTCAATGTCGGCCCTCGCGCCGGCCAGCGGATTCAGCGTCTCGAGGCCATGGCGCGATTTTCCATGCATGTCAAGCTCTGACGGAATCAGTTCCACCAGTTCCGGCGTCCCCTGGAAGGTGTCGAGGGCAAAGACGCCGTCCTGATCGGGCAGCTCAAGGCCGGTTGCGACCTCCGGCATGCGGGCTTTTTGCTCCGCGCGTTCGTCAGCTTCCTCCTTGTCCAGAGCTTCGGCCTCTTTCATGGCTGGCGAAGCATCATCGGGTTCGCCGGCATGGTCGCGCTCCCATTTGCGGGTGGCGTCCCAATCCACCAATTCTGCTGGAAGTTCTTCCCAGTCGCCGCGCTCCTGTGAGAGATAGCGAACACGGTCGCCTACGATCTGATACTGGCGCACCATCTGGTAGGTGCCGTCCTTCAGGATGAGGCGGTGATTCGATCCCATTCCGGGTACACCGGGCTTGAGGGGAAGCGGTTTCTGGTCCGGCGGTCTCTGATCCTGTGCACTGGAGGCCATCGGCACCAGAAGCAGGCCGGCAAGACCCACCAACAGCAAGCGCCGCAAGTGCATTGAATGGATCATTGCCCCTCGAGTTTAGACGACCGGGCTGAGCGAGGGTTGGCGAATTGTGAGAACGAAATCTTGCCGGGCAACCTAACCTCTTTCTGCGAATTGCATCTAAGTTCCTGTATTCTTGGGTAAGAGGACTGTTTGTTCACAGGATTCCAGGCACGTCACGTGACCACCCGCCGCACAAAGTCGGCCGCTTATGCGACTGTGCTGGTGGTGTGCCTGGCGCTTCTGGCCATCCTGACCGTGGCCCAGGTGGCGCACTTCCACGAGAATGCCAGCGACGCGGATCATTGCCCTCTGTGCATTGTGATGCACACGGCCGTACCTGTCGCCGCAAGCGCACCCGCCATTATCCTGGTCGAAGTTGAGGCGCCAGCGCCTGTCTTCGAGGTCCGCTCGATTAGCCGCAACTGGCACCCGCAGCTCTTCACCCGCCCTCCGCCCACAGGCTGCTAAACATCCTTCCGACGATATCTTTGCTTGTTACCCCTGCTTCTCGCCCCTTGGTTAGTCGGCGAAGCAGAGGCATATTCCCACGGCATGATGTCTCGATCGGAAGGATGTCCCGAATGCATTGAGAATGCCGCGGCGCTTTCGCAACGGTTCACTTCTTTCGCATCGCAGCCAGAATTCGGAGGCACCATATGCCGTTCAGACTCGGCACCATTCTTTGCACTTTTTCCCTTTTCGCCCTGTTTTTTGCGGCGGTTGGCGCAGTTGCACAGGGCAACGCCGGCACCGTGCACGGCTCCGTCACCGACCCGACCGGTGCGGTGATTCCCAACGCCACGGTCCACCTGACAAACGAAGTCAGCGGTTTGGACCGCACTACGACCTCTGACGCCACCGGCAAGTTCAGTTTCCCTAACGTTCCTTTCAATCCTTACAGGATCGCAGTTTCCGCACAGGGCTTCGCGCCAATGAGCAAGGAGATCGAGATTCGCTCCGTAATTGGAGACAACCTGAAGTTGGTTCTCCAGGTTGCGGGTGCTTCTCAGACCGTCACGGTCGAGTCCTCTGGTGACCTGGTCGAAGATGATCCGACGTTCCACACCGACGTGGACCGCGACGCGTTCGTCAAGGTACCGCTGGAGAGTCAGTCCTCCACCCTAAGCTCCCTGATTACTCTTACTACCCCTGGCGTATCGGCTGACTCAAACGGCCTCTTTCATGGCCTCGGCGATCACGCCTCGAATTCGTTCTCAGTGGATGGCGAAGCGATCACCGACCAGCAGAGTAAGGTTTTTTCAAACCAGCTCCCCGCAAACTCCATTCAATCCATCGAGGTCATCTCCGGCGCGCCGCCGGCCGAATACGGCGACAAGACCAGCCTGGTCATTGTGGCCACCACGCGATCAGGGCAGGGCGTCACCAAGCCTACGGGCGACATCTACAGCTCGTACGGTAACTTCGGGTCGGCGACCCTCGGCTTCGACCTCTCGTATGGCGGCAAGAACTGGGGCAACTTCGGAGAGGCCGACGGATTGAACACGGGGCGCTTTCTCGACCCTCCGGAGTTTGCCGTTTTTCATGACAAAGGCAACGAGGAGAATGTCTTCGATCGCGTGGACTATAGCTTCACGCCTGCCGACTCGGTGCACGTTGATCTCAACTACAGCCGTTCGTGGTTCCAGACACCCAATTCTTTTGACAATCTGAACGTCGAGAATGTCGTGGGTGGAGGCACGAGCGCCGACCCCGCATTCGCCAACGTCGGTAACACTGATCAGCACTCAAAAATCGGCACATTCAACATTTCGCCCACCTACACGAGAGTCATCAGCAACGACTCAGTCCTCAACTTTGGCGCCTACGTCCGCAGGGACGGCTATAACTACTACCCCAGCGGCAACCCTCTGGCTGACCTGGGGCCCAGCAACCTGCAAACCTCGTCGATCTCGCAGTACCGCACGCTGACCAACGCAGGAGTCCATTCGGACCTGACCTATTCGCGGGGAATCAACAACATCAAGGCAGGTGTGGTGTATGAGCAGACCTTCCTGCGCGAACATGACAATCTGGGCGTGGTCGATGCAACGTATAACTCGCCCTGCGTCGACGTGAACGGCAATCCCTTACCGGGATATTCGGATCCATCACAATGCCCTGGCGGCGCGGCGGGGCAGAACACGAATTACCTGCCAATTCTCGCACCCTATGATCTTACCCGCAGCGGCAGTGAATACGCCTACTTTGGCCATACCGATGTGAAGGAGCTGGCGCTTTACATCGAGGACCAGATCAAGGCTGGCAACTGGAATTTCAACCTCGGTTTGCGCGAGGACGTTTATAACGGCCTCACGGATGCCAACCAGACGGAACCGCGCGTGGGCATTGCCTACAACATCAAACCCACAACGACCGTATTAAGCGTCTCGTATGCACGAACGCTTGAGACTCCGTTTAATGAAAACCTGGTGTTGTCCAGCAGCGGGTGCCTCAACGCAGTGCTGGCGCCGCTCCTCCTTTGCACGCCGGGTGTTTCCGGAACCCTTGACCCGGGTTTCCGCAACGAGTTCCATGCCAGCCTGCAGCAGGCTTTTGGAAAGCGCGTGGTCGTCAGCGGCGAGTACATCTGGAAGTACACGCACAATGCCTTCGACTTCAGTGTGCTGGGCAATACCCCCATTACCTTCCCAATCGACTGGCATAACTCCAAGATTCCCGGCTATGCCCTGCACGTTGAAGTTCCTCAATTCCACAACATCAGCGCCTACTTTGTCGCGTCCTCGGTTGCCGCGCGTTTCTTCCCGCCGCAGTCGGCTGGAGCGGGAGCCGCCCCCCAAACCGGCGGTCTGCCCTTCCGCATCGATCATGACGAGAAGTTCAACGAGACTTCGCATGTTCAATACACGCTTCCCGATCGCCATTTTCTTGGCGGGCTTTGGGGAGGATTCAATTGGCGCTATGACTCGGGTCTTGTTGCGGGTTCAGTGCCTTTCGCCACCGACAACACAACACCCGTCGACCTGAGCGGTCTCACCAACGATCAGGAGGCTCAGGCTGGTCTCACCTGCAACGGCGTGAAGGCCACCCTTGCCGCCGGATTTCAATCCTGCGCTCCTTCGCAGTACTCGTCTACCCTGGTGTCCATACCGGCGCCGGGTACCGAGAATGACGATCACAATCCACCGCGCATCGCGCCTCGTAATCTGTTCGATGCCACGGTCGGCAAGAACAACATCTTCCGCGCCGACCGCTACAAAGTGAACCTTGATCTGACTGCGATCAACGTTACGGACAAGTACGCGCTTTATAACTTCCTGTCGACGTTCAGCGGGACACACTACGTAACTCCGCGCGCGATAACGGCGAAGATAACGCTCAACTTCTAGCGGGATCAGTAGCAAAGGGTCACCGGATTTACAGTTTCAATAACTTGCTCCTGCTCAAGTGGAATAGGTTGGGCTCACCGTCCTTTGGATGGTGAGCCCATTCGCGTGATTTCAGGTTGGCTGTTGCCGGCATGTGCGATAACGTCCCGGCCAGGATTTGACGTGAGGCACGCGTCACTTCTCGCTGTCCAGTACACGCATCTGGTGCTCGTCGTAGCGGGTACCCGCAACTGCAGCGGGCGGAACGGCTGCTTCGATGGCAGCGAGTTCACGGGCGGATAGCTTCACATCAATCGCATGAAGTGTTTCTGTGAGCTGGCTGCGCGTGCGGGCTCCAATGACCGGCACAATCGAGCTGCTCTTTGAGAGCACCCACGCCACGGCCAACTGCGCAGGCGTGATGCCCTTGCCGTTGGCGATCTCAGTGAGCTGCGCGACAAGGTGCTTGTTGTGCACCAGGTTGTCTCCTGTGAAGCGCGGCAGGCGCGAACGCAGATCGCCCGACGCGGCAGGCTGCGAAGCCGAGAGCAATCCGCGCGAGAGCACGCCGTATGCCGTCACGCCGATGCCGAGTTCATCGAGCACGGGAAATATCCTGGCTTCGGGCCCACGGGTGACGAGGGAATACTCAATCTGCAGGTCGACGATGGGATGCACCTGGGCGGCACGGCGAATGGTATCCGGGCCGACTTCAGAGAGGCCGATGTAGCGGACGTAGCCGGCTTTGACCATCTCGGCGATGGCTCCGATGGTGTCCTCGATGGGCACGTTGGGATCGAGGCGCGCGGGGCGGTAGATGTCGATGTAGTCCACGCCCAGACGCTTGAGTGAATAAGCCAGGGCGGTTTTTACAGCGGCCGGGCGAGCGTCGTAACCCAGCCAGGAGCCCTCGGGGCCACGCTGCGCGCCGAATTTGACTGAGATCAGCACCTGCTCGCGGATAAAGCGAAGGGCGCGGCCAATCAGCATTTCATTGTGGCCCATGCCATAGAAATCGCCGGTGTCGATGAGGTTGATGCCGGCGTCGATGGCCGCATGAATGGTGGCAATGCTCTCACCGTCGTCGGTGGCGCCGTACATCCCGCTCATGCCCATGCAGCCGAGGGCAATGGGGAATACCTGAGGGCCTGTGAGGCCCAGTTTGCGGTGCTCAGTAATTGTCGAGGTCGTCATAGCTGGCTCCTTACAATGGAGCATCGTAGGCTCGGCGGCTGCGAAGGGCAAGTGCGGGTCGGTGGCTTTGGCGGATCAAGAAGTTGAAACGAGGATTATTATCGCGACCAGTGCCGACTAAACAATTGGGATGCAAGAAATACGCGCGCATCGTCGGTGTCCCGGACCGCATTCCAAAATGCAAATAATCTGGAAGCAATGCTCACCGCATTTTGAGCCCGTGCGCGGTCGAACGGCTTTGCCAAATCGCAATCAGCTTTGTGCCGTTCTTCCTGAAGACTGATAAAATCGCGCGCTACTGCTACAAGCGCACCGGGCATTGGAATTGTAACCAGGGATTTAATTGAATCGGGTAGATTTTGTGATTCGAAACGCTTTGCCGCTTCTTTCATGGTGCTGTGGTCCAAAGACCTTTGCACCCTTTCTTTCAATCCTGATGGAGTCGTGGGACTCGCTTGCCGCGCGGCCTCTCCCCCTAGCAGATGAAACGCCGCGTAATAGGCTGTCGAAACGGCGCGCCTTAAACTCGCTTGCTTTGGTTTTTTCCCTTCACAACGGACAAGAAATTGGGCTTGCTCCAACAGATCTTGCGGCAATGGCTTTATTTCTTTCTCCGCCATTCTCCAAGCTGAACGTAGGGCCACCGTTGCAAGCGGAGTTGCAAGAGAGACTCTTGAACCCTGTCCGTAAACGCCCTCCACTGGGAAACCGTCTCATCATCTGCAGGTCCTTTTGTCGGCTTCACGAGGATTTTTAGGTAAAGAGCCGGGTCGCCGGTCGAGTCGTCTCCCGTTTGAACCTCATATCCACGGACAAAATCCGGGTGAATTCCCTGAGAGCGGAACCGGTCAAGTGGTGCTTTAGCTAGACTTTGCCACACTTCCGCACGGTCTTCGATGGTGTTTGGCCGTATTTGGTTGAGTGGAACTGGGATTTCAGGTGCTTCGGTCCCGTCGGCAGGGCGCAGCTGAAACACCGCACTTCCGTGATTCAAGTCGATGCGGGAGAAATGCAGCGTCGCGACATGCCCTGTAACGCCAGCATCCTCATTGTGGCGTAGTATTTGCGCCCGATTTGTCGCCATGCACGACCTCCGCCCCTGACGTCAGTTTAACTCTAATGGGGTAAAAGGGTGTGGGTTTGTAAAGCCAGATGAAATATTCTACTTTCCATCGGGTGCGGCGTTCTGCCATACTTGATTGTGCCCACCAGGTACGTCCAATCAGAACAATTCAATAGCGGGGTTGCATTCATGTCGGCAAAGTATGTCTTTGTGACGGGCGGAGTTGTGTCCAGTTTAGGTAAGGGTCTGGCGGCGGCGTCCATCGGCTGCCTGCTTGAAAGCCGCGGCCTGCGCGTGAACATGATGAAGTTTGATCCGTATCTGAACGTCGATCCGGGGACCATGTCGCCGTTTCAGCACGGCGAGGTTTTCGTCACCGACGACGGCGCGGAGACGGACCTTGACCTGGGCCACTACGAGCGCTTCACCCACGCGCCCCTGTCGCGGGACAACAACCTGACGACCGGCCGCATCTACGAGCAGATAATTTTGAAAGAGCGCCGCGGCGACTACCTGGGAAAGACCGTGCAGGTGATTCCGCACGTGACCAACGAGATCAAGAACGCCATGCGCAAGGTTTCGGCCAACGGCGCTGATGTGACGATTGTTGAAATCGGCGGAACGGTGGGCGATATCGAGTCGCTGCCGTTTCTAGAGGCGATCCGCCAGATGCGGCAGGAACTGGGCCGCGAAAATACCGCGTTCGTGCACCTGACGCTGGTTCCGTGGATTGCCGCCGCGCAGGAATTGAAGACCAAGCCCACGCAGCACTCGGTGAAGGAATTGCTCGGCATCGGCATCCAGGCCGATATTCTGCTATGCCGCTCCGATCGCACCTTGAGCCGCGAAATGAAGCAAAAGATCGCCCTCTTCTGCAACGTGGAAGAACGCGCCGTGATCGGCGCCAAGACGGTGCCGACGATTTACGAGGTGCCGCTCGGATTCGCTCAGGAAGGCGTGGATTCGCTGATCCTGAAGTACCTGCACAAGGAGGCGCCGGACGCCGATTTGAGCAAGTGGAGGGACCTGGTGCATCGCTGCTATAACCCCGTGGACGAAGTCTCTATCGCCATCGTTGGCAAGTATGTGGAGTACGAGGACAGTTACAAGTCACTGAAAGAGGCACTTACCCACGGAGCGGTAGCAAAGAGCCTGAAACTCAACATTACCTGGATTGAAGCGGAGGGGTTGGAGTCAAAGACTCCTGAAGACCGGAGTTATGAGTCGCAGTTAGAAGGATTCGACGGCATTCTTGTGCCGGGCGGGTTTGGCAAGCGCGGCATCGACGGCATGCTGAACGCCATTCGCTATGCGCGTGAGAAGCAAGTGCCCTACTTCGGAATCTGCCTGGGCATGCAGACGGCGTGCATCGAGTTTGCGCGCAATGTGTGCGGGCTGAAGGACGCGAATTCGAGCGAGTTCGACCCCGCAAGCCAACACCGCATCATCTACAAACTCCGCGAACTGCTGGGCGTGGAGGAGATGGGCGGCACCATGCGTCTTGGCGCTTGGACCTGCATTTTGCAGGAGGGAACGCTGGCTTACAAGGTCTATGGTTCGACAGAGATCAGCGAGCGCCACAGGCACCGCTACGAGTTTAATCGCGAGTACGAAGCGCTGCTCACCGGCGGCGGCCTGCAAATCAGCGGCACAACCCCGGATGCGACTTATGTGGAGATTGTGGAGATACCCGGTCATCCTTATTTTCTCGGATGCCAATTCCACCCCGAATTCAAGTCGAAACCGCTCGAGCCACACCCTTTGTTCCGCGAGTTTATTGCGGCGAGTTACAAGAATCGGGTGCAGAGAAAAGCTCCGGAAGCGACCGCCGCGGTGCTGCAGCCATAGGGATTGGCGAATCCATGGCATCAGGTGATGCCGGCTTTTCGGGCCTGCTTGCCATGATTTCTCTCTGCGTCCAGGCTGCGCTTCGATGGGGCAATCTGGACCGAAGTGTCAAGCAGAGAATCAGTTAACTTCCCCACTACCACATCATCGGTCGAGCCACGCCCGAGCAGGCACCTGCGTGAAGCCGGGCAACGCCCGGTTGAATATCAGACGCAATCCCCCATTGTGTGCACTCCAACGCTATTGACAATGGAATTTTGGCGGGCCTATTGTGACATGGTTTTGAAAGACCGGAGGACTCTTCATCATGGCGCACTTTGATTTACAACCCGCGGAATCCGAATTACAGCAATTGGCAGACCAGTGCTGGCAAAAGGCCGGCACAAGGGAGCACGAGCTTGAACAGGCCGCGTTTGAAGCCGGGGCAGCGATTCGCGGCGGCGAGTATTCGTTGGCGAACCTTGAGGCCATCGTTCGTTGGAAGTCGGAGCGGGTCGTGCATTACCTGATCGGGAACAGCGAAGCCAAGATTCGAAAGGTCTTGGAGATTGCTGCTGCGCCGGAGACATCCACCCGCAAGGCCGTCGAGGCGCTGATGGAACTGCGCGGCATCGACCTGGCCATTGCCTCGGCGATTCTGACGGCCATCGCACCGGAGCGGTACAGCGTGTTGGATTATCGCGCCCTGGAGGCGCTGGGGCATGCCCGCCATGATGTGGAGTTTTATGCCGAGTATGTGGCGTTCTGCCGCCGCCTGGCAGAGCGCGAACTGGTGAAGCCGCAAGCCGATCTCCCCGGCCCCACCTCGCTGCATGCGCTCGAACGCGCCCTGTGGGAGTGGTCAAGGAGCCGTGCGGAACAACGCGTCCTTGTCTAGGCCCGGAAATCCACCGGAACGGATCAAGTGAAAGGCCGCTCCGCGTGCCTCGGCATCGCGGAACGGCCTGCAAATGCCGTAGAATCGCACCCGTGAGTCAATCCTTCGAAATTGGACCCGTGCTTGTGGGTGCGGGGCGGTTGTTTCTGATTGCCGGGCCGTGCGTCATCGAGTCGGAGGCGCACGCACGCCGGATGGCAGAGGCGATCCAGCGAATTACCAGCGACCTCGGCGTGCCCTACATCTTCAAAGCCAGCTACGACAAGGCCAATCGCACCAGCGTGAAGAGCTTTCGCGGCCCGGGACTTGCCGAGGGCGTGCGCATTCTCGGTCGTCTAGCGAAAGATACAGGCATGCCGGTGCTGACCGATGTGCATGAGCCGGGACACTGCGAAGTAGTCGCGGAGGCGGTGGATGTGCTGCAGATTCCGGCGTTTCTTTGTCGCCAGACCGATCTGCTGGTGGCTGCGGGCAAGACGGGGCGCGCCGTCAACATCAAGAAGGGGCAGTTCGTAGCGCCGTGGGATATGAAGCATCCAGTGGAGAAGGTGCGCTCCACGGGCAATGAGCGGGTGTTTCTGACCGAGCGCGGGGCGAGTTTCGGCTACAACACGCTGGTAGTGGATTATCGCTCGCTGCCGGTGATGCGGGAGATGGCGCCTGTGGTTTTTGACGGCACGCATTCGGTGCAACAGCCCTCGGCGGCGGACGGAGTGAGCGGCGGACAGCCGGAGTTTATTCCGCTGCTGGCGCGGGCGGCGGTGGCGGCTGGGGTGGACGGGCTGTTTCTTGAAGTGCATGACGACCCCGCGAACGCGAAGAGCGATGGTGCGAATGCGCTGGACTTGAAGCTGCTGAAACCGCTGCTGGAAAAGCTGTTGGCGATTCACGAGGCAACGAGTTAGCGAGTCGGCGGGCCAGCGAGCCGGCAAGCCAGCGCGTCTTAGAAATGGAAAGTTCAATGAACAGGCGAAGGTTTCTCGCGGGCGGCGCGGCGATTGCGGGGACAATTGCTTCGGGACAGAATGGGCTTTCAAGCCCGCCCGCAGTAACTTTTGGTGCTGCGTCGCCCGGGCTCGATCCACTGCGCCACCGCTTCGGTGTCAACTACACGCCTTCGCACAACTGGTGGTTCTGCTGGAACGACTGGGATGCAGACCCCATCAAGCGCGACCTGGATTCCATCTCCGCACTCGGCGCCGATCATCTGCGCGTGATGCTGATCTGGCCGTTTTTTCAGCCCAATCCCAAATGGGTAAGCCCGGCACATCTCGCTCGTCTCGACCAACTGCTGACGCTAATGGAGGAACGCAAGCTGGATGCGCTGGTGACCGTGTTTACGGGCCAGTTGAGCGGATGGTATTTTCTGCCGTCTTTCAATCGCCTGAGCAACGGCTTCTATACCGAAACAATGATGTGGAACGCGCAGGAACTCTTCGTGCGTGAGCTGTCGCGCGTCATGCGGTCGCATGAGAACATCATCGGCTTCGACTTCGGCAACGAGCTGAATACTTGCTGGAGCGCGCCAACGAAGGACGGCGATGCGTGGATGGCGCGCATGTTCGCACTTATGAATGAAGCGCAGCCGGGGCGGTTGCACGTCAATGGCGTCGATCACCATCCGTGGTTTGAGGATGACACTTTCTCCCCGCGGGCTCTCGCGGCCGCGCGCTTTCCCGTCATGCATTGCTATCCCTATTGGACCGGCGCAATGAAATACGGCGGCGCGATGGATCCGCCGAGTGTGAAGCTGCTGGCGGCTATGGCCGCATTGATCCGTTCCTATGCCGGCACCCAGCAAAAGCCGGTGTGGGCGGGCGAATTCAACACCTGCATCGAGGAGTTGCCCGAAAAGGGGCAGGCGGAGTGGCTGGAAAAGGCGGTTCTGGCGGCGATTGGGGAGGGCGTGAGCTGGTTCAGTTATTGGGACAGTCACGACGTGGACCGGCGCTTCGAATTCAACCCGCTGGAATACAGCCTGGGCCTGCTGACCAACGACGGCCAGGTGAAGGACCAGGGGCAGGTGTTCAAGCAGCTTGCCGACGCCTATCGCGGCAAGCCAGTGGTCTTCCCCAAGAGCAATTTGCCGCCGCCTCCGACCGACCGAACCCAGGATGGAACCTGGATGTGGATCCTGGATTGGCTGGGCTGGCGGCCCCTGGGCCATTCTGTTTAAGGCGCGCGGATGAAATAAAGCAACTACGCCGGGTGCTCATTGTTCTGGCCGCGTGATGCTATGTCAAATTCGCCTGATAGCATTTCTGCATGTTTTGTCTTCCCGATCGGAAACGTCTTTGCACTGCACTCGTGGTGGCAGCGTGGCTGTCGCCGGCTGTCGCCGTCAGTTTCTGCAACGCGCAGGCACAGAATGCGCAGACGGCTCAGGAGCCCGAACGCACGCAGATGGAAGAGGTTCTTCACGGGTTGAATCGGGGCCGCTTCGTGGAGCAGGTTGCCGTTTCCCCTGACGGCGCGAAGCTGGCGTGGATCGAGGGCGGGCGAAGAGGCGGAGAGATTCTGGTTGCGCCTCTGGATGATCTGAAGAACAGCCAGCGCATTACCGCGGCAACCAAGCCCGACCAGCACTGCCAGGAGGGCGAAATCTTGTGGGAGCCGGATTCAAAGGCGCTGGCGTTCTTCTCCGATTGCGCACATCCGGGTGACCAGGACGACCTATATCTGTCGCGGCTGGACGGAAACCCGGCGCGGCGGCTGACAGAGCTGAAGGGATATGAAAAGTCACCAGCCTTTTCACCCGATGGGACCAGGATCGCTTTCCTTTATGTGGAGGGAGCGACCCGGCCTTCCGGTGCGCTGGCGGCGGAGAAGCCGTGGTCGGGAGTGATCGGTGAGGACAACGTGGAGATCCAGCGGGTGGCCATGGCGGCAGTTGATGCCGCTGCGCCTGCCGCGCCAGCGGAGGTGACGCCGGCTAATCTCCACGTGTTTGAGTTCGATTGGTCGCCCGATTCGAAAGGATTGGCATACATCGCCGCCGACCCGCCGGGGGAGAACAACTGGTGGGTAGCGAAGCTCTACACACAACAGTTGAACGGGGCGGCAAAGGCGATCCTGGCGCCCGCCGAAGTGGCGGGGCCGCTGCACGGATTGCAGATTGCCGTGCCGCGTTGGTCGCCGGACGGCAAGGTGATCGCTTTCATTGGCGGGTTGATGAGCGACCAGGGCGCCACGGGCGGCGATGTGTGGATTGTTGCCGTTGCGGGCGGTGAACCGCGCGACATAACTGAGGGGCGGACGAGTTCTCCTGCCTGGATCGAATGGGGTGACAACGATCATCTCTTCGTGAACGAACTGGCGGGCGGGGACTGCCGACTTATTCGCCTGGAGATGCAGGGTCACCGGTCAAGGCCCGGAGGTGCAATCAACGTTGAGTCGCCCATCTTCAGGGTCCCCGGCAGTGTGGGCGACGGGCGAATGGAGATGAGTCTTTCATCCACCGCCGATCGCTCCATGTTTGTCTTCCACGCCAGTACTTTCGACCGCCCTCCCGAGATTTATGAGGCTAGGCCGGGTAAGGCAACTGCCTCGGGGCTGGAAGGCGTGATTCAGCTGTCACACTTCAACGACGGCGTGGAACCGGGCTGGGGCAAATCGGTTTCTCTGGATTGGAAGAGCGACTCGTTCCACGTGCAGGGCTGGCTGATGCTGCCCAAGGATTATGATCCGGCGAAAAGGTATCCACTCATCGTGGAGGTACACGGGGGACCGGCGTCGGCGGTGATTGCGCATTGGGGTGCGGGATGGGGGCTGAGCCCGGCTGCGTTCTCCGCGATGGGTTACTTTGTGCTGCAGCCCAACCCGCGTGGCAGCTACGGACAAGGAGAAGCCTTTACCCAGGCCAACCGCGAGGACTTTGGCTATGGCGATCTGCGCGATATTCTGGCCGGTGTGGATGCGGCCGAGGCAAAATACCCGGTGGATCCGGGCCGCGTGGGCCTTACGGGATGGAGCTACGGCGGGTTTATGACCATGTTTGCCGTGACGCAGACCCAGCGGTTCAAAGCGGCGGTCGCAGGGGCGGGCATCTCCGACTGGCAAAGCTACTACGGTGAAAACTCGATTGACCAGTGGATGATTCCCTACTTCGGCGCATCGGTGTACGATGATCCGGCGGTCTACGCGAAGAGCTCGGCCATCGATTTCATCAAGCGAGCACACACACCAACGCTGGTGGTGGTGGGCGACCGGGACGGTGAATGCCCCGCGCCGCAGTCATTCGAGTTCTGGCACGCTCTTCGCGACGAGCATGTGCCGACACAACTTGTTGTCTACCCCAACGAAGGGCATGGATTCGTGGACCCGGCGCACCGCCGGGACGTGATGGAACGGGCGGTGGAGTGGTTTGAGCGCTACATGCCGCCGGGTTCCTGAAGGTCGGCCCTTGCTCCCCATCGGCGGCCACCGGAGTCTATGGAACAGGGGAAACGGGAACTCTCCCGGAGCGCGACCCCGCCCTGATACACTTTTCTTTGAGGAAAAACAGAGCGTGTTTCGTCAACCGGCCGGATGGAAGGATGTGCTACCGGAGGCCGATTGCCTCAGCTGGCTGCGCGGGCGGCTGGCGAGTCCTGGGCATATTGACGCACCGCTTTCAACCCAAATTTTCTGACGTATTCGGAGAGACCGTTCCGCGGTTCGAGTAGGTGGGGCGGGGAGGATTCATGCGGCGGTATTTAACGCTTATTTGCTTGCTGTTTATCACCATTCCGGCGGGGATTTCGATCTCTGGCTGCATCCGCAACCCAGCCGGAAACTACTGCAATGGCCTGGGCTATGGCTTGAAGAATACCGATGTGTACGCCATCATTCTGCAACCAAGGACTACAGGCATCTCAATGGCGTTCGGACAGACCCGCCAGGTAAGCGCGCCTTTAGCCCAGACCTGCAAGGGAACCGGTGCCAGCGTATCAACGTATACCTACGGCACTACCAACAATCAATTGGTCGATATTTCACCTTCAGGCAGCATTTGCGCGGGAACGTGGAATCGCAATTCTGGCGGCGGCATCGCGGATTACACCATCTGCAACCCTCCCAATCCAGCGCCCAAGACGGGCGGATTACCCTATTCGGCGGCGTATATCACCGCCTCAGCGGATTCGGTGACCTCCAATCCGGTGGAAGTGTTTGTGCATGCGCCGGTGAGTTCCATTTCCCTTGCGCTGGTTGGCACCTCCCAGGCCCAGGAATGCTCTTCTCAGGGCACCATTGCGCAGCTCGATGCGGAGGCTTGCTATGCCGGGGCCAACAACGCGCAGTACGAGTTCTGCGCGCCGCCTTCTTTCACCAACTACTCGTGCAAGAGCGGGCTGGCCCCCGGAGTTTCCCCAGCTTCGATCCAGGACTGTACGGCGGCCATTGGGACCCTGACCTACACCGTGGGGACAACCGCGGTAGCCTCCATCAATCCTGAGACGAACCAGATTACCGCCGAACTGCCCGGTACTACCGCGATTACGGCATCAGTGGCCGGGTCGGGGTCGTCGGCCGGATACTTCTCGACCTGCCCTCCGAAATCGATATCGGTAACACTGGCGAATGGCACCACCAGCGGGACGGTTACCCAGGGAGTACAGCAGAACCTTGTCACCACCGTAACCGACACAGCCGGCCTGCCCATCACCGGGCTCACACTGGATTACCAGTCGACCAACCCGCTGGATATCACGGCAGGAAGCACCGGCGGAATTACCCCAGCCTTCCCTGGCGCAGCTTCGGTTTACGCCATCTGCCAACCCTCCACCTGCAACCCCGCTCCTATTAACCAGGTGGGAGTGTTCGGGACAGGGCTTTCGATCTCCAGCAACCCGGTCAACATCACCACTCCGGGAACGGCCAGCTCCTACATATGGTTTTCGGCGCCCGGCAAATCCCAGTATGTAGTTCCGGTTGAATTGCTGAGCGGGACCGTCGGATCCACCGTGCGGCTGCCCTACGTGCCGAACTCAATGTTGATGGACCAGACTGGCAACAGCCTCTACTTCGGATCGGCACATGAGCTGATGATCTACAGCACGGTCTCGAACCAGATATCGAAACAGGACCCCAACGTCCCCGGCGTGGTACTGGCAGTCGCTCCGAACGCTCAGACCTTGCTGATTAACGACCCTATACGGCAGGTCTTCTATATCTACAACACTTCTGGCACAATTTCGGCCACGTTTGACGGGGTTGGGAGTGCGGCTGCCTGGACTCCAGATTCGAAGACGCTGTATATCACCGACAGCGCAGCGGTGGGTGCGGGCCACAGCGATACCCTCTACGTTTACAACGCGAATACCGGATGGACGACCTATCCGCTGGCTGCTTCCAACCCGGCAAATCCTGCTGCGAGCCCAGGCGCGCAAAATCTGGCCCTCACAATTCCCGGCGTGGGCGCGTTTTTGAGCGGCAGCACAACTGTGGCTCATACCTGGTGTCCTACCGGAAATATCGGGGGGTATCAGAGCATGACTTTCTATCCGGAGCCGCCCAACGATTCCGTTGCGACGTTGACTGACGTGCTGGCTGCCACGACCGACGGACACCATATTCTGGGCGCGGCCTACGCCAACGGCGCAGCCACCCTCTCTGATATCTCGATACAGGTTCCCAATGGTGAGTGTCCGCCGGCCGAGGGAATAGCGCTGCAGCCGCTCACCATACCGTATACGCTGAATCCGTCGCAAACACTCGACATCCACGCGACGGCTGTCGATCAGGTGGTAACTTCTCCAGCTGCGGTAGTGCAGGGCACGGCGACTTCGCCCTACAACTTGAGCTTCGTTACCTACACTGGGTCCACGGCGAACGCCACTCTGCCCTACTACAAACAGAACACAGGCGGCAGCGCTCCTGGCACGGTGGGTTATATCACGCTTACAGGCAGTTCGGCCATCACAGCACCTGTGGCCGGCGCATTCAGTCCTGACAACACGCTCTTTTTCGTTTCTACATCCGGCGATAACGAGATTCATTACATCGACACCACGACGCTGAAGGATACTCAGCAGATCATCCCTAATCTGCCCGCCTGCACGCCGGGCTCCGATCCTGATTGCGTTCTCACCAATGGAACTACGCCCGCGTCGGGGATTGTGCCGGTCACGGCGATCGCCGTGAAACCGCGCTCCACCACGTAGTCTGCGACAGCATTCTTGAAGCAATGAGAGGGCTGGCTTTACGCCAGCCCTCTCTGCTGAATCTCGCTTTGTGGATCGCTCGGCGCTTCTGGCAGGCGTTCCCGCAACCACAGCAGGTCCGGGCGCCTCAGCACGGTAGAATCAGAGCATGATCAAGGGGATCTCCTTCCTTCGCCCTGCCGGCAGCAGTGCGGTCTATGACCGGCTGTCCAGCTTTTTTTCGGCATTGGGATTTGAGCCCGGCAAAGGCTGGAATGAGGAAACCGGCCGTGGCGCGTCGTTTCTTGCGCCGTTGGGCAATCTTGAGTTTGTGGACGGCCAGTTTCCGCCGACTGCCGATATCCTGGTGGAGGTGACGGCGCTCGATGCTGTGCACCAGGTGGCCCTGGCATGGTTGCGATCGCAGGCAGGCGAAGACTCTACCGCGCGCATATCTTCGATTTCCGAGACGCATTGGAAGTCGCGCATCTTCACAGTGGCGCCGGAGCCGGGATTTGCCTTTACCTTCTGGGCGTGGACCGATCCAATGAAAGGCAAGCCAGTAGCCGTTGAAGGCGACCTCTCGGCTGAGGACATGACGTTCGCCATCGTCGTCGCGCGCTGGAATGCGGTGATTACCGAGCGCCTGCTGGAAGGCGCGCTGGATGCTTTGTTGCGCAGCGGAGCTCAACGACCCGATATCCACGTAGTGCGCGTGCCCGGAGCGTGGGAGATTCCCGCAGCCGCGCGCACCCTGGCCAATCTGGGTCACGTGGATGCGATTATCACGCTCGGATGCCTGTTGCGCGGCGAGACCGCTCATTACGAGGCGATCTACAACGAAGTGTCGCGCGGCATTGGCCAGTCACAGCAGGAGACCGGCATTCCGCACAGTTTCGGCGTGCTGACCTGCGAAACGTTGGAGCAGGCGTTGAATCGCGCCGGCATCAAGGCGGGGAACAAGGGTTTTGAGGCTGCCGTCGCGGCTATTGAGATGGTGAGCCTGCGCCGCAAGCTCGTAGAAGGCGGCCCCGCTTGACCGCCGGCACGCGGCGCAAATCGCGCGAGCTAGCCATGCAGATGCTCTTCCAGGCGGATATTGGCAAGCAGACTCCGGACCAGGTGCGCGCCACCTTTTGGAAGGCCGGCGACGAAGTGGAACCGGAGGTGCGCGGCTTTGCCGAGGACTTGTTTCGCGCAGCGGTCGCCAATCAAGAAAAGATTGACGAACTCATCGTGGCCAACTCAAAGCATTGGAGGCTTGAGCGCATGCCCGCCGTGGACCGGAACCTGTTGCGCATGGCGGTGGGCGAGATGCTCGGCTTCAAGTCCACGCCATTCCCTATCGTGATCAATGAGGCTCTCGAGATTGGCCGGCGCTATTCCGCGCCCGAGTCCATCAACTTCCTCAACGGCATGCTCGACGCAATCGCTCGCGGACTTATCGTGAAATAGTCGCGTTGCTGAAGTTGTGGAAACGCCGATGAAGCAACGCCATGCAAGCGGGTCTATTGAGCCGTCCTTACTGGAAGTCGCATGTCTTCAACGTGCATCGGTGCTGTTACAACCCTGCTAACTGAATCCGCCTCTAACGGGGAGAGATACTTGTCTAAGGCTCACTTAGGCGGAAACATTCTCTCCGGCTTACGTTGCGATCGGGCATCCGGCCGGGAATTTACGGCGTAACATGAAATCTGGTACGCTCAGGCTTTCTTAGATCAGCACGAAAGGAGATACTTCGTTATGGCAGACGATAACAAGACTCAAGGCCTCGCATGGTTCATTGCGGGACTCGGCGTAGGCGCGTTGGTGGGGATTCTGTATGCACCCAAGAGCGGTCGCGAAACCAGAGAAGACATTGCACAAGGTGCACGCGAGGGTACGGAATACCTTCGTACGCGCAGCCGGGAAGCCGCCGAGCAAATGGGAACTCTGGTGGACAAGGGCAAGGAGCGCGTGGGTGAGTATGTGGACCGTGGCCGCGACGTGGTTGGCCGCGGGCGGGCCCAATGGGAAGAGTTTGTGGAACGGGGCAAGAGCCTTGTGGGCGATCAGACCAGCCGTGTGGCTTCCGCCGTCGATGCTGGCCGGGAAGCGTATCGTTCAGCCGCCACAGGCGAGTCGAAGGAGTAATCCCCTTGCGCCCGGACCGGCCTGCCGGTTCGGGCTCGTTCATCTTGAATGGAACAGGGTGCGCGGGCCCGGAATGCGGCAGGCGCACCAGTTCTGAATGAGCGTTTGCTCTGGTGTTGCGGAAGCGCTCGACAATTTAGCAAGTCCGCAGCCGTGCTGCGCGAGACAATGTCTATGCCGAACGCGAACAACGAGACCCTTCTGACAATTTTTGTCGCTCTTACAGGTGTGGCTGTGTTGTTTCAGGCCGTCATCTTATTGGCGATCTTCCTTGCCTTGCGCAAGTCGGTGAAATCGGTCCACGAGAAAGTGGACGATTTGCGTGCTACAGTTCTTCCGGTGATCAACGACACGCGGGAATTCATGGGTCGCGTTGGTCCGAAAATCGATTCGGTCGCTACCGATATGGCGGAACTGGTGCACGGCCTGCGCGCACAGGGCGCCGAATTACAGTCCTCGGCCACGGAGATTGTGGAGCGGGTGCGTCGCCAGACGAGCCGGATGGACGCCATGCTGACAGGAGTGCTGAATGCCGTTGATCGGGCGGGCGGGCTTGTGACCGAGGCAGTCAGTGCTCCGTTGCGACAAATGTCGGCTCTTGCCGCCGCGGCAAAGGCGGTTTTCGGCACGTTGCGCAACGGGGCTCCGACCGCCGCTCAGACCCACTCGGCAGCCGATAAGGATATGTTCGTTTAGAACGCGCAGTTGGAGCGCTTGAAGAATGAGCCTTGGACGATTGACAGCATCTCTCGCTGTTGTAGTGGTTCTGGCAGGCGTGGCTCATGCCCAGGCTACCCCCAAGGCAGCACTGCTCGCGCTTTCAAAACAGGATCACACACTGTCCATCATCGATCCTGCGAGCCTCGAGGTTGTAGCGCGTATTCCCGTTGGTAACGATCCCCACGAAGTGACTGCATCAACGGATGGCCGAACCGCCTATGTGTCCAACTACGGGTTCGGAGCCTTCCATACCCTTGCGGTGATTGACCTGGTGGGACAAAAACCGCTCGAGTCCATCGATCTCGGACCCCTGCGCGGACCCCATGGCCTGACGTTTGTGCAGGGCAAGGTATGGTTCACCGCTGAAGCGGCCAAAGCCATCGGCAGGTACGACCCAGCCACCGGCAAGGTGGATTGGATCATGGGAACCGGACAAAACCGGACCCACATGATCTATGTTTTCGCCGATGCCAAACGCATATTGACTACCAATGTGAGTTCGGCAACGGTGACGATTCTGGATAAAACCGAAGGCCCTGCAGGAATGCCGGCGGGACCTCCACCGGGAATCGGTCCACCACCAGGCGGTGCTGGCCCCGGCGGTCCTCCGCATGGACCTCCTCCCGGGCCTCCGGGCGGCGACTGGAATGAGACGGTAATCCCCGTGGGGCGCGGGTCCGAGGGCTTTGATGTATCTCCTGACGGCAAGGAAGCTTGGGTTGCGAACGCGCAAGATGGCACAATCTCAGTGATTGACTTGTCCACCAAGCGCGTGGCGGAGACGCTGGCCGCGAATGTGCCGGGCGCCAACCGCCTCAAGTTCACCCCGGATGGCAAGCTGGTGCTGGTTAGCCCCGGATCGGCCCTGGTGGTTTTTGACGCGGCTACGCGGAAGGAAGTGAAGCGCCTGCCGAACGTCCATGCTTCGGGAGGCATCCTGATGCAGCCGGACGGTGCACGTGCTTATGTGGCCTGCGGACGCGACGGGTATGTTGCGGCCATCGACCTGAAGACGCTGGAGATGGTCGGGCATGTCGACGTCGCCGGACCCGACGGGCTGGCCTGGGCGGTACAGCGCTGAATTCCGGATTTCAGGGAGAACGAGAAGGGCCGGGACAATCGCAGTCCCGGCCCTTCTGCGTGCGCTTGAGAAACTCCTACTGCTCGTTGAACTCGATCACCTGAATTGCGTATCCCGGCAGCGTGTGGTGAAAGTGGCTGCTCACGTCGTTCAGTGTGGAATCCACCGGCACAATGCGTTCCGGATCGTCGATGGTGTTGGTGGCCTGCGTGTCGTGCGCGCTCAGGCTGATGAGCTTTGCCGTGCTGGCCAGTTTGACGCCCAATAGATCGATGTCCACCGCTTGCGGTGTTGAGTCGGCATTTACCAGCTTCAGATAAAGGTGCTTCTTCGCCTTGTCGCTGGTGATCGAGTAGAAGAATCTGGGCCCGGCACCCTCCAGGCTGGATTTCAGAGTGTGGTCGCCAAGGTATTGCGCGAACATGACCTGTGCGTAATAGCTTGGTGAGCCGTAGCTCTTCATGGCGTTGTAGCCAATCAGGTCGGTCTCCCATTGCATGCCGCCGGGATCGACGTTGACGAACAGCGGCGCATAGCTGGCCATCACGATAATGTCGCTGTTGCGCTCCATGCCTGTCATCCAGGCCGCATCGCCCAACGCCGCTCCAAAGTTGGGAGTGGGCAATCCTTCGCGCGTGGCCCACTCGCCGACAAAGATCTTCGGGCCGTTGCGGTCGGTTTTGTCGTAGTGCGTGACGTCGTGGAAAAACTGCGTTGCACGCAGATAGTAGTGTTCATCGAGCACATCGGGCTTCATGCTCTTGATGGGCGCAGTGGCAATGAGCTGCAGATCGGGATACTTCGCTTTGATGGCTTTGTAGAACTGCGCGTAGCGTTCGTCGTAGCTTCCCGACTTGTCGAACCAATCCTCATTCCCAATTTCGACGTAGGTGAGGCTGAAGGGCTGGGGATGGCCGTCCTTGGCGCGCTCGGCGCCCCATTTTGTATCGGTTCCGCCGGTCACGTATTCCAACTCGTCCAGTGCATCCTGCACATAGGGCTCCAGGTCGGGTCCCGGGTTCACGTGCTCCCCCATGAGGGAGTAGCCTGCATAGACCGCCAGCACCGGATGCATCTTCAGGTCTTCACACCAATCCAGAAACTCCAGCAGCCCCATGCCATCCGACGATTGATAGTGCCAGGGGCTGGGATGGGTCGGCCGGTCGACGAGGGGGCCAATGGTCTTCTTCCATTCGAAGCGGTCGGCGATGTGGTCGCCTTCAAGGTAGTTGCCGCCGGGGAAGCGAAGAAACGCCGGATGCATCGCTGCCAGCTTTTCCATCAGGTCGATGCGGTTGCCGTTTGCGCGGTCGTGATAGGTGGGTGGAAATAGCGAAACCAGGTTGAGCCAGAGTGTTCCGGCGTGGCCCACCGAGAGGACGAGGTGATTGGCCGATGACGCTTCAATCGGCCCTGTCTTCAAAGTGAATTCGTATTGCTTCCATTCGCTGGCAAGCGTTGAAACCGTGGTCGTGGCGACCACTTTGCCGCTGTCATCCCCCACCAGGCTCACCGTGACGGGACCGATGTCGCCGGAATCAGCCTTGGCGTAGAAAGACCCTTTGTACGTGGTGTCTGCCCTGAGAGCGAAACCCCACCAGCCCACGTTGAGGATGCCTGCCTGGTTGTGAGGGTCGGCCTGCTGGACGTCAACGCGCAGGCTGGTCTTCAAAGCGTCGCTTGGTCCGGTCTGCGAATCGACTTCCATCTTCGCCTCCGCATTGCCGTCTTCGAGCAGGTACCAGTACGGCACGCCTTCCCAACTGGGGCGGAAAGTGCGATTGCGAACCATTTCAGCGTAGAGGCCGCCGTCATAGGAGTAGTTGATTTCTTCGGTCATCAGGCCGTAGAGCGTTGGGCTCACGGCTGAGATGGGCTGATCGGCCTGGATGGCGAGCACTGCGGGCGGAGTTTGCGAATTGGCAAAGGTAGTGGCGAGAACGATGACGGCCAATGCGGTCGAGCTAGCAAACGTTTTCCCAATCATCAAGATTTCCCCCATAAGTAGATGCCGCGTCAGTATAGCGCGCTGGAGTCAATCTGTGCCGGATTGCACAGAGGAGCCGGTCAATATGCCAGGGATGCGCCCGGCCACGGGGCGGAGTAGGGCTGAATTGCAAGCAGACAAAAGGGCTTAGATGATCCACCCGCCGCCCACCACTTCGTCGCCTTCATAGAAAACTGCCGACTGGCCGGGAGTAACGGCGCGCTGCGGCTCGTCGAACGTGGCGACAATCTGGTCTGCGCTTGCCCCGCCTGTGCTTGCGGGTTCGAGCAGGGCCCACGCCGGCTCATGGCGATGCCGGATCTTGATTTTGACACGCATAGGACCGGTCAGCCCGGGAATGCTGATCCAGTTCAGCCGGTTCGCGCGCAGCGTCCGGGTTGCCAGTTCGGCGTCCGCGCCCACAGTCACCCGATGGCTCGCCGGATCAATCTGGAGCACATAAAGCGGCGAGGGCGAAGCCACCTTCAACCCCTTGCGCTGCCCCACCGTGAAGTTTGAAATCCCCTCGTGCCGCCCCAACACCTCGCCATTCGGTGCCACCAGTTCGCCCGCCGTCTCCGGCATCGTCTCGCCCTGCTCCTCCAAATACGCCGTCAGGAACTGTTTGTAGTCGCCGCCGGGGATGAAGCAGATTTCCTGCGAATCCGGCTTTTCGGCCAGCGAAAGACCGCGCCGGCGTGCGACTTCGCGTACCTCGGGCTTGGTCAGGTGTCCCAAGGGGAACAAAGTGTGGGCCAACTGGGCCTGGGTGAGTCCGAAGAGGAAATAGGTCTGGTCCTTGGCCCGGTCCGCGGGGCGCTTGAGAATCCAGCGGCCGCGGGCGGAGTCATATTCATTAATCGCATAATGCCCGGTGGCGATGCGGCTGGCGCCGATGCTGCGTGCGGTTTGAAGCAACTGGTCAAACTTGAGGTGATTGTTGCAGAGGGAGCAGGGAATCGGCGTGCGCCCGGCAAGATACTCGGCAACGAAGGGCCGCACCACATCCTGCTCGAAACGGTCCTCCTGGTTCACCACGTAGTAGGGAATGCCGAGGTGCTCTGCCACGCGGCGAGCGTCGTATACGTCATCGAGCGAACAGCAGCGGCCTGCCTTGGGCGCATCTGGGATTCCGTGCTTGCCGGCCAGGCGAGTCTGATCCCAAAGCTGAAGGGTGAGACCTACCACTGAGTTGCGCGAATCGGCGGAGCTGTTGTCGCCTTGGGCGAGCATCGCCGCGACCGTGGAGGAGTCGACCCCTCCGGACATGGCCACGGCAATAGTGTCCTGCTGGTACATGATTTCTTCCAGTTTAGATGCGACCGGTCCTAAAAAGGCGGAAAAAGCGGGGCGCCGGGGGGATTCCGCCCTCTCTAGTGGTTAATCGATCGCGCACTCAGGATTTGCGGCGCATTTGGACTAGCCGAGCGTTCCGGCTGCGACGGGCGACAAGGCCCGAAGTTGTTCGACTGCGGCCGGTACGACTCGAAGGACATGATCCACGTCGGCGTCGGTCGCGGTCTTCAGCAGGCTGAAGCGCAGGCTGGCGCGGGCACGGTTCTTATCTAACCCCATAGCCATCAGCACATGGCTGGGCTCGGTGGCTCCCGAGTGGCAGGCAGAACCGCCTGAAACCGCTACGCCCTTCAGGTCCAGCGCAATCACCAGCGCCTCGCCCTCTAACTGATCAAACCAGATGTTCGAAGTGTTGGAGGCCCTCACAACGGGCTTGCCATCAGGGCCAGCTCCGTTCAGGCCGGTGCCGGGAATGCGCAGGATCTCCGTCTCAAGCCGGTCCCGCAGTGAGCCAAGTCGGTCGATGGTTCCATCTTCGAGGCTGTGTATGGCCAATTCCGCGGCCCTGGCCAGCCCAACGATTCCGGCCACGTTTTCAGTTCCAGCGCGGCGGCGGCGTTCGTGGCTTCCGCCCACCAGAAGTGACTCGATAGGGGTTCCACGACGGACGAACATGGCGCCGACGCCCTTGGGACCGTGCATCTTGTGAGCGCTGATGGAGAGCAGGTGGCAGCCGAATCGGCGCACATCGAAGGGAATTTTGCCCGCGCCCTGAACGGCATCAATATGGAAGAAAATGCCTGCATTGGCCGCGATTTTGCCGATTTCCTCAATGGGTTGCAGCACGCCCGTCTCGTTGTTGGCCAGCATCACGCTGATGAGCCGGGTCTGGGGCCGGATGGCACGCAGAATGTCCGACGGGTCGATGAGACCGCTGGGCTGCGGCGCAACATAGGTGGTCTCGACGCCACGGTCGGCCAGCCGTCCGGCAGCCTGCAGAACGGCGGAATGCTCAATTGAAGTGGTGATCAGGTGATCGCCGGAATGCAGCAGGCCGAAAAGCGCCGAGTTGTCGCCCTCGGTGCCGCCGGAGTTGAAGACGACCTCGGCGTCGTGGCAGTTGAAGAATCCGGCCATGGTTTCGCGGGCACGGTCCAGGGCGGTGCGAGCCTTCTGTCCGTCGAGATGGATTGAGGAAGCGTTGCCAAAATGCTCCATCCAATAAGGGTGCATGGCCTCCACGACCTCGGGCAGCAGAGGGGTGGTGGCGTTGGCGTCCATATAGACCCGGACGGACGGCAAAGACCCAAAGGGCATCGGCAAAGCCTCCATTTTTGCAGGTTAACACAACCCTGAAGCGAGCCCTGTCTCATCGACGCTGATTGGTTTACGGCCGCACTTGAAGACGCAGGCAAGGATTTTCACTCGGAGGACGTCCTTACACGAATGATGGCATACGCTTGCAAATTACTTGTTGCCCTGGAAGGTTCTGCTACTTTCGTGCGTGTCCATTTCTGCTTGAAAACAAGGATTCGGCTGTTATATTTGGATAAACCGGCAGCCAAAACAAAGGCTTAGCGCACCTCACCAATGGATGGAAGCGCTTGCTTTCATCCCATGTTCCCGTTCCCCGTGTGTCCTTGGCCAGATGGAACCGGTAGTTGGTTCTGTAGAAGACCTCAATCCAAGTGAGGATGGCGAAGCTTTGGCGCAAATCGCTCCCAAAAGACTCCAGGCTGAATGCACTCCGATGAGGACTGACCGCATGGAGGCATCTTCGTCAGCCCGGTGGTTCGCGGTGTATACAACCTGTCGCCACGAGAAGCGCGTGGCTCAGCACTTCGGCCAACGGGAGATTGAGCATTACCTTCCTCTTTATCGCGTCGAGCGCAAATGGCGCGATGGATCCCGAGTCACGCTCGACCTTCCTTTATTTCCCAGCTACATTTTCGTCCACATCGATCGGTCGGAACGCGTGCGCGTGCTGAATGTACCGGGCGCTCTGGCTGTGGTCGGGGGTACGGGGCGCGAACCTCTGCCAGTGCCCGATGCCGCCGTCGAGGCGCTGCGTTCGGGCCTTCAGCAGCGACGTGTTGAACCGCATCCCCTCTTGACGGCCGGTCAGCGGGTACGCATTCGATCCGGCGCGTTTGCCGGAATGGAGGGTGTGGTGCTGAGGAAAAAGAGTGGCCTGCGCGTTGTGCTTACGCTGCAGCAGATTCTGCAGAGCATCGCAGTGGAAGTGGATGAAGATGATCTTGAGCTTGCGGAGTCAGGAAGTCTCACGCACTCGCTAATTGCCGGTCTAAGTCAGCCGCCCTGCTTTGCAGGAGCGGAATAGCCCCTTCAAGGCGCAAAGAACACTCCCGGTTTCTGCGTGTGCAATCACAGAACCTTCCTTGGTTGATTGCGGAGTCACCATTCTAATCGCAAAATCTACCCCATTGGAAAGATAAGTCAATCCCAATTAGTGTAATCACCTATCCGTTAAATCAAACCCGGCATGCCGTTGAAGAAACATAGCTGGTGGCTCTCTGGCAATTCGCTCCCAGGCTCTGAAGTTACAGACAATCGTTCCAATCGAGAGCTGCGTAGACCTGCCTGATTGCCCTTTTGAAGTACGGCTTCCCATGTTGAAGGGAATCGCGAAGGAAGCAGGCGCGTCGGGGCAGAGGAATCTAGGTTAGGGGTTGAGTGCAACGGTATTCGCAACGTCCGATGCCTGGAAGCAGGCGACAGGAAGTGTAAATGGCAGGAACATCGGGTTCTACGCGGGGCGGCACGGAAGAGCGCATCTTGACTACCGCGGCGGCGCTCTTTGCGCAGTTCGGCTACAACGGAGTGAGTACCCGCGAAATTGCGGCCTCGGCGGAAGTGAACGAGGTCACAATCTACCGGCACTATCCGCGCAAACGCGATCTCTATCTGGCCGTGCTGAGCGCCGAGTTGCAGCGCGTGCATCTGAGAGGTGAACTGCTTACCCGGCTTGCCGAAGCTCAGAGCGGGCGAATTGCGCTTGCCTGCACGTTTGAGCTGATATCGACAACCTTACTGCAGCAACCGCAATTGCTCAGGTTGCTCGGATACAGCGCCTTAGAGTTGAGCGAGGATCTCGATCCGCTCTTGCGCAGGCATCTTGGGGAATTGGTTGAAGTAATTGCTCGTTATCTTGAACCGTGGATTCTTCGCGGAGAGCTACGCTGCGCCAATGGAAAGACTCTCGTCCTTACGCTGATTGCAATCGTGCTGAGCCGCGGCCCGTTGCGCCGCGTATTCACAGGCGATGCCGCGAATCTGAATGCGCTGTTTGAAACCTATTCCGAGTTCTGTCAGGCATGATGAGCGCTACCGCGGCAGTGCCGATCACATCAGCGGAAGACTCGTCTTCAGGGGAATTTGTGATTATTCAGGTACGCAAGGCGATAACTCGACGCATTGGTTTCTTCAGGCTTGGCCAATCCGGCCTAATAGCCAAGGAAGGAAGTTACCCATGCGGATCGTGATCCTTAGTATCAATTACTGGCCGGAGGAAACGGGAATAGGAGCATTTACAACCTGTCGGGCGGAGTACCTCGCCAGGGCCGGGCATGATGTTACCGTATGTACGACATTTCCGTACTACCCCGATTGGAAAGTACCGCCGGAGTATAAGGGCCGGCTGCTGTCCAGCGAAATGAGGAATGGGGTCCGGATCCTTCGAAGTTATGCCTTCATTCCAAACCCTGTAACATCCCTTAAGCGAGTTGTACACGAAGCCAGCTTCGTGACCAGTTCGTTCATGCGAGCGGCCGTGTTGAGATCTCCCGACATTCTTTTGGCCGTTTCTCCTCCCTTGGGCCTTGCAACGAGCGCGATCCTCTTGAGCGGTCTGTGGCGAGTCCCCTTTGTCTTCGATGTAGAGGATCTGCAGCCCGACGCCGCAGCCGACCTTGACATGCTCCCACGCTGGGCGCTGCGGATGATGTACGGAGTTGAAGGCCTCGCCTATCGCCACGCTACGCTGGTTAGTACCCTGACAAGGAGCATGCGGGCCAAGATTATCCAAAAAGGGGTGGAGGAAGAAAAGGTGATTCTCTTTGAGCCCCGCGCCCCCGAAGAACTCGTTGACATCCAACGCCAGGAGGGGACCGAGTTCCGCCAAAGATACGGATTGGAAGGGAAATTCATCGTCACCCATAGCGGAAATCTAGGCCTAAAGCAGGGACTCGATGTCATACTGGATGCGGCCAGAATGAGCCAGGGAGATGGATCGTTAATGTATTTGCTGGTGGGCAATGGTTCTGCCCGAGAAAATATTGCGCGCCGTGCCGCTAAAATGGAGCTGGAAAACGTGCGATTTTTGCCCTTGTTGGATTCGCGGGATTTCCGTGGGCTGCTGGCCGCCAGCGACGTATGCCTTGTAACGCAGAGAAAATCCGTCTCTGACATAGTCTTCCCCTCGAAAACCGTGACCTATCTGGCAGCCGGGTGCGCAGTGATCGCCTCAGTGAACTCCGGCAGTGAGGTCGCGCAAACAATTCGTGAGTCGGGTGCAGGAGCCGTGGTCCAACCGGAGGACGCGGAAGCTCTCCAGAAAGCCGTTTGCGAGCTTCGGGCGAGCAACCTTGAAGAGCGTCGCCGCAATGCAAGGGAATATGCCGCCCTTCGCTGGTCATCAGCGCGTGTGCTGGGTTTTCTTGAGAGAAGTCTTGTCGCTGTAGCCACGGCCGCCCCGGCGTCCCTTGCGGAGCAGGAAACCGGCGTGTAAGTTCCTCATATAAACTTTTCACAGAAGACGACAGGAAAGGATTCGATGACTCAACCCATTACGATTGCCGTTGTCGGCTCTGGATACGTTGGATTAGTCGCCGCCGCTTGCTTTGTGGAAATTGGCCATCGCGTAATCTGCGTCGATAATGATGAAGCCAAGGTGCGCACCCTGAGTGAAGGTGGAATTCCGATCCACGAAGAGTATCTGCCTGAACTGCTGAGCCGTCCCCGAGACCATAAACTGGAGTTCACCACGGACCTGCGGGCTGCGGCACATGCTGCCCAGGCCATATTCATTGCCGTTGGAACGCCCCAAAGCAGCACCGGAAGCGCCGATCTTTCTTATGTGGATGCAGTGGCCAGTGAGATCGCGCGTTCAATCGACTCCTACAAAGTGATCGTCGAAAAGAGCACTGTCCCTGTATATACCAATGAATGGATTCGCCGTGTCATCGAGCGCAACGGCGTGGCGAAGGACCACTTCGATGTCACGTCGAATCCTGAATTCCTTCGCGAGGGGACTGCGGTAGTCGACTTCCTCCATGCGGACCGGATCGTTGTTGGGGCGGCAACTGAGCGCGCATCCGATCTTCTGAAGCAAATCTATCTTCCTCTGACTTCAGGCGACTATTACGGCACCGCAGATGCAGTGCCAGGGCCGCGCAGCAAGAACGATCCTCCGCCGATCCTGCTTACTTCCACCAAGGCGGCGGAAATCATCAAGCATGCATCGAACGCCTTTCTGGCCACAAAGATTTCATTCATCAACGTGGTTGCGAATATCTGCGAAGCAGCCGGTGCCGATGTTGAGGAAGTGGCTCGTGGCATGGGGATGGACAGCCGCATCGGCACCCGCTTCCTGCACGCCGGAATTGGCTACGGTGGATCGTGCTTTCCAAAAGACGTAGCGGCGTTCCGGAATGTGGCGGAATTGGTGGGCGTGGATTTCGGGCTGCTCCACGAGGTCGAGAAGATTAACGAAGAGCAAAAGGCCCGATTCTTTCAAAAGGTTCGTTCGGCCCTTTGGACCTTCCGCGGCAAGAAGATTGGCGTTCTTGGTCTCGCCTTCAAAGGTGGAACAGACGACATCCGCGAGTCTCCTGCGCTGGATATCGTGAAAAGACTTTTGAATGAAGGATGCATTGTGAGTGCCTATGATCCGGCCGCCGAGCAGCGTTCGAAGGAAGCAATTCCGCCGGGGCCGCAAATGCGCTACGTTGGCGATCCCTACGCTGCGGCGCAGGATGCGGACGCCTTGCTCATTCTGAATGACTGGCAGGAATTCGCTGATCTGGATTTGCCGCGATTGCACTACACTTTGCGCTATCCCATCGTTATTGATGGCCGCAACTTATTCGACCCGGAGAAAATGACGCAGAATGGATTTACATACCTGAGCGTGGGTCGGGCTGCTATCTCTCAGTCGATTGATCCCGTAGCCGCTTTCTACTTGCCAAGGCTGAGAGAAAACGCGAAGGCTTAGAATCCGCACATATGCTGGTCGCGACTCCCACATGCATAACTGCCTGGGCCCTTGGTCCCCATTACAATCGAAAGAAGCGGTCTGTGGCGTGAAGGCCGCCAGGAGGCTGTTGATGCTCAAACTCCTTAAACAAAAGCTGCCCGGCTTTTGAATCAGATCGAAAAGGATGTGTGATCCATGCGCGTTTTCATCACAGGAGCCGCCGGGTTTCTCGGATCCCATTTGACGGATGCTTTGCTTGCAGCAGGGCATTCTGTTTTGGGCGTCGATAATCTTTGCACCGGCTCACTCAGGAATATCGACCATCTGAAGCATGAATCTCGTTTCGAGTTTCTGGAGCATGATATCTGCCGGCCGTACGATCCTGGGCACGTAGACTATGTGTTCAATTTTGCCTCACCCGCCAGCCCAGTGGATTACAACCGCCTGGGCATCGAGACCTTGATGGTTGGCTCCGTCGGCACGCGCAGCGCACTGGAGGTTGCAAAGAAGTACGGGGCAAAATTCCTGCACGCATCCACGTCGGAGTGCTATGGCGATCCCCTTGTGCATCCACAGACTGAGGACTATTGGGGACACGTGAATCCTATTGGCCCTCGATCGGTATATGACGAAGCCAAGCGATTTTCTGAAGCGCTGGTAATGGCATATTACCGATATGACAAAGTAGACACGCGCCTGGTCCGCATCTTTAATACGTATGGTCCTCGGCTTCAGAAGAACGATGGGCGCGTTATCTCAAATCTCATGATGCAGGCATTGAAAGGTGAGGACCTCACTATCTACGGTGTGGGCGACCAGACGCGGAGCTTCTGTTATGTCTCGGACGAGATCGAGGGCATTCTGGGCCTCTCGCAGTCCGACGAGCACCTGCCCGTGAATGTCGGAAATCCTGTCGAATGGACCATTCTCGAATGCGCAAAGGTTGTGTTGCGAGTTACCGGATCAAACAGCAAGATTGTATTTGGACCGCTTCCGCAGGACGACCCATTACAGCGCCAACCGGACATCAGCAAGGCGAAGAGGATCTTCGGCTGGGAACCGAAGATCGATCTGGAAACCGGCCTCAAGTTGAGCCTGGACTACTTCAGGGACTGCGTTGAAACGCTCGTCTGATTCAAGGCGACCGGCCCCGAAGCAACCATACGAGTCGTTCCGCGATTCAAACCATTGTCCTCAAATAGCTGTGTGCATCCAGCAGGGAAAAGGAGCAGGAGACGATGAAGCGAGCCCTCATTACCGGCGTCACCGGCCAGGATGGTGCTTATCTGGCCGAGCTCTTGTTGGCGAAGGGATATGAGGTGCATGGAATCAAGCGGCGCACGTCTCTTTTCAATACCAACCGCATCGACCACCTCTATGAAGATCCGCACAAGACTGGGCGGCATTTTATGCTTCATTATGGCGATCTGACGGATTCAAGCGGGCTGATTCGGATCGTGCAGGAGGTGAAGCCGGACGAAATCTACAATCTGGCGGCGCAGAGCCACGTGAAAGTCTCGTTCGAGGAACCGGAGTATACCGCGAACTCCGACGCCCTGGGAACGCTTCGTCTTCTTGAGGCCATTCGGATCGCTGGACTTGAAAAAGTTACGAGGTTCTATCAGGCTTCTACTTCGGAACTCTACGGCCTCGTGCAGGAAACTCCGCAAACTGAGAAGACGCCTTTCTACCCGCGCTCTCCCTATGCGGTCGCAAAGCTCTATGCGTATTGGATAACGGTAAATTACCGCGAGGCCTACGGGATCTACGCCTGCAACGGAATCCTCTTCAACCACGAGTCGCCTCAGCGCGGCGAAACATTCGTAACCCGCAAGATTACGCGCGCGCTGGCTCGCATCAAAGTGGGCTTGCAGGACCGTTTGTATCTCGGCAACATGCACGCTCTGCGTGACTGGGGCCATGCGCGCGATTATGTCGAGATGCAGTGGCTGATGTTGCAGCAGGATGAGCCCCGGGATTATGTCATCGCAACCGGAGAGCAGCATAGCGTGCGTGATTTCGTTGACCTCGCTGCCGCCTTTCTCGATATGAAGATTACCTGGAATGGATCGTGCGCCGACGAAAAAGGGCTCGACGCGGACGGCAACGTCATCGTCGCAGTCGACCCGCGCTACTATCGTCCGACCGAAGTGGAAACGCTTTTGGGCGATGCCGGCAAAGCGCGCCGTGAACTCGGCTGGCGCCCTCGGACCACTTTCCGCGAGCTTGTAAAGGAGATGGTCGAAGAGGACCTGATGGTTGCGGAAAAGGACGCATTAGTGAAAAAGCACGGTTACTCTGTCTTCAACTATCACGAGACTTGAGTGTGAAAGGGCTCGGCCAACATGGAACAAGGCAGCCGCATTTTCGTGGCAGGGCATCGCGGCCTGGTGGGGTCGGCGATTCGGCGCGGCCTGGAGCAGAGAGGCTACACAAACCTCTTGCTCCGCACTCATGCCCAGCTTGATCTGGCTGACCGGGAAGCAGTCCGCTCCTACTTTCAGCAGCAGCGCCCCGAATATGTGTTCCTGGCGGCCGCCAAGGTCGGCGGCATTCTGGCAAACGACACTTATCCTGCCGATTTTATTCGCGATAACCTTGAGATTCAAACCAATGTAATCGATGCGAGTTACCGCAACGGCGTCAAGCGCCTGCTGTTTCTTGGCTCAAGCTGCATCTATCCAAAGCTTGCTCCGCAACCTATCAAGGAAAAGTACCTGCTAACTGGCCCGCTGGAGCCAACCAATCGGGCCTATGCTCTCGCAAAGATAGCCGGCGTCGAAATGTGCTGGTCCTATAACCGCCAATTTGGAACTCGCTATCTGGCTGCCATGCCAACCAATCTGTATGGGCCTGGTGACAACTTTGACCTTCAAGGCTCTCATGTCCTGCCCGCACTTATGCGGAAGGTAGTGGAAGCAAAGCTTTCGGGAGAGCACCAACTCACGGTTTGGGGAACAGGCAAGCCCATGCGGGAATTTCTATTCAGCGACGATCTCGCGGAGGCCTGTATCCATCTTCTGAATCTGCCGGAGCCAGTCTATGACAATTTGCTCAACCTCGATGAACCGCCGCTGATCAATATTGGCACGGGCGAAGATTTGTCCATTCGAGAACTTGCTGAACTCGTATCGCGAGTCCTGGAATTCGACGGCGAGCTCCAATTCGATACATCGCGCCAGGACGGAACACCACGAAAGCTGCTGGATGTGAGCCGAATCAACGCCCTTGGATGGAAGGCCAGGACCAGTTTGGAAGATGGCATCCGCCTGACTTATGAGTCCGTTCGACCTCAATTGGAAGCGGCCGCAAAGTAAATTATGCCGGTCAGAATTGAAGGTCACATCGCCTTTCGCGCGCGCATCGCGCAGGCAGCTTCAGTGCACAACAAATGCTCATTAAGCGGCAGCATTCCAGGTTCGAATAACAGTGCATTCTGAATGCGCCAGGCGCAGCGTTTAGCCCTCGTTCCACCCTTTTAGAGAAAATACGCCCGCATATTGCGAATTCGAAGATAGCAAACTTCAGATTGCCTTCACGGTGCCGGATTCCTTCGGCGCGGGACTTCAGTTTTCAAGACACGTTCGTCCGCCTCGACGGCAGCAGTTAAAACGGGAGAGCTTCAGATCATGTGTAACTTACGTCTTTCCATTGCGAAATCTCTGTTATTCAGAAGTTCGATGTTTCCCGGGAGTTGTCTGGCGTTGCTTTCCGGGCTCCTCTTCGTCAATCCGGCTTTTACCTTCGGCCAAGAGGCTCGCCCGGCTCTGATCCCGAGCTCGACGGGAAGCGGAGGCGGAGCCTCCGGCGCTTTGGCTTCTTCAATCAACAATTTGGGCGAACTCACTGACGGCCCCATTTCACCTGGCGACACGGTTCACATTCTTGTGTTTGGTGCCCCAGACCTCTCAGTGGTAATGCGGGTATCTGAGAGTGGAGATATTGCGATCCCAATCCTCGGCGCAGTTCACATCGCCGGCCTCAATAGTGCAAAGTCTGCGAATCTGATTACAGCGCAGTTGAAAGAACAGAATCTGATGCCAGATCCGCATGTGACCGTTACATTGGATTCTTCGTCCACCACCATCACTGTCCTTGGCGAAGTGCGTAATCCAGGAATCTATCCTCCCCCCGGGAAGCATTTGCTTTCCGACCTTTTGGCGACCGCGGGCGGGCTAACCGCCAACACGGGCCGAGTTATCGAGATTTCAAACGACCGCACACCGGGAAAGAAAGTCGACATCCCGTGGGACCCTACAATGCACAACACCAGTAACTACGATAGACGTGTCGAAGCAGGTGATCGAGTATTCGTAAGAGCGTGCGGAATCGCCTACGTTGGGGGCAATGTCGCCAAACCTGGCGCTTACTCGCTCTGCGGCTCGCCGCAGATGACGCTTTCCGAAGTTATCGCCCTTGCGGGCGGCATTACCGCTCTCTCTTCTCCCGGTCACACCTATCTCGTCCGCGCACAGCCAGACGGTACAAGGATCGCAGAACAAATCGATGCGCATAAGGTTCTCGTATCGAAGGAGGCGGATCCCATTGTGCACGAAGACGACATTATTTATGTCTCGCCAAGTTCCCTGAAAGAAGCTGTCACACGCGCATCGGCTTTTGCGCTTTCTCTTGCTGGTCCGTTGCTCTACACCTATCACCCGTGAACCGCTAGGCAGCTTAGCTGCACGCAGCAATTTGCATTCGATGTTGTGTTCAAGAGCCGCTGCTTCAACATGCCATCTCAGCGCAACATCATCTTCCGGTGCAGACACTTAGGATTTTCTTGACTGCTCCGTTCACACGAGCAGTGCGTCCCAGCAAAGAACCTGAACGGAAAAGAAGCCCGAGGATACTTACCCAGTGAAACAGCCGCCCAATCAAGAGCCTGAATCCACGTTTACGAATATTGACCTCGCCATGCAGCAGGGTGCGTTACCGGGCGCTGTCTCTTTTGAGGGCGAGTCCTTTGGAAGGTTCATTCAATTCCTGAAAAAGCGGGGCTGGCTGGTACTAGTTGCCTTGGTGTTGGGACTTGCGGCCGCAATGATCACCAATGTCATGCTGCATAAGGAGTACACAGCACTTGCTCAGATCGAGATAGTTCCAGACATGTCAGGGGAGTTTCGGTTAGAGCAGATTCAGGATATGGGCGCCGGTGGAGATGACGCCGAAAAGCTAGATACTGAGACCCAGATCCTAAAAAGTCGTAGCCTTGCATTGCAGACGATTGCATCCTTACACCTTCAGAGCAATCCGGATTTTGTCGCCCAGCCAAAAGGCCGTCCATGGGACATGTCGAGTCCGTCGGTACGCGATATGTTGATTGGGACATTTCTGCCGCGCCTCAATATAGTTCGGTCGGGGCACACAAGCATCCTTCAGATTAGCGTTACATCGCGCAACCCAGCACTTGCGAGCCTGATTGTCAATACGCTCATCGATAACTACATCGAGCGCTCTTTCCATGATAATTATGCGGCTACTGAGAAGATCTCTGGCTGGTTGAATGCGCAACTCAACGACCTAAAAGAAAACCTGGGAAAGAGTCAGACCCAGATGATTGCGTACCAGAAGGATCTCGGAATTGTCGGCGTCGATCCGAAGGACAGCATTCTCGTAACCAGTCTCGAGGAGTTGAACAAGCAGCTTGCAGACGCGGAAGTCGACCGCATGGTGAAGGAGGCAAGCCTCCGGACGATCAAGAACTCGCCGCCCGATGTTATCGATGCGGGATTAACCGCGGATCCGGCATTGCAGGCAACAAAACAATCCCTTGCCCAAGTTACAACAGAATATACCTCGCTGATACAGACGTATGGGCCTGCATATCCGCGCGTGAAGGCGATGAAAGCGCAGATGGATCAGCTCGAGCAAAGTTTGACTGCTGCAGAGAACGCCGAAGTTGCTCGTGCGCAGAAAGAGTTCGATGCGGCGCAAAACAATGAGGACTTGCTCCGGAAGAGTCTCAATGCAGAAGAGCAGACCGCCTATAGCAACGGCGAGAAGAGTGCCGACTTCGAATTCGCGCGGCGCAATTACGAAGCCAATCGCATTCTGTACGACGGGCTGCAGGAGCGCTTGCAGGAAGCGGGCATCATGGCCGGCCTGCACTCCTCGTCTATTCACATCGTAGACAATGCAGATATTCCCACCTATCCCAGCCAGCCGAAGACCACCGCCAATATTGCTTTGGGGGCCGGCACGGGATTGTTGCTGGGCTTCGGTTTGGCTCTGGTTTTTGAAGGTCTTGACACAAACCTGAAAACCATGACGGATATCGAGCAGGCGCTGCAACTGCCTCTGCTCGCAGCTATCCCTGCGGTTCAAACCGAAGATTTGCTTCCTTCGAAGTTCAGAGAAGTCGCAGTGTCAAAGGGCACTTCGTCCTGGTCTAGAATCGCCGAAGCACTTCGAGGAATGAGGACATCGATCCTTCTTTCCAGCCCAGGATCGCCACCCAAGGTGATCATGATTACCAGCACGCGTCCGGCAGAAGGGAAGAGTTCGGTCGCCACGTTGATGGCGGTTACTTTTGCGCTGAACAACTCCCGCGTGCTTCTGATAGATGCTGATCTCCGCCGCCCTTCTGTTCATCTCCGCTTCAGGCTCGGCAAGGGACTCGGCCTCTCTTCCGTGCTCTCGGGAAAGGCGACACCGCGAGAAGCAATTATCGAATGGCCTGATCTGCCCAACCTTCACATCATGACTTCAGGCCCCGTGCCGCCATTGCCCTCAGAACTGCTGGGATCAAAACAAATGGAAGCTCTCCTCGTGGCACTTCGGGCTGAATACGACTTCATCCTTATTGACACTCCGCCGGTTCTGGCAGTTACAGACGCGTCTATCCTGGGACGGCTGACTGACGCGGCGATTCTGATTATTCGCTACGGCAGCGCACAGCGTCATGTTGTACTCCGCTGTACCGATCTGCTGGAGCGCTCAGGCACACACTTGCTCGGCGTTGCAATCAACGTCGTCGACTTCAAGGCTCCCGAATATTCCGAGTATTATGGTCGGAAATACTACGAATACTACGGAGAACGCAACCCCGACTAGGCGATGGCCTTTTCGGCCAGGCATTCTGCATCTTTCCGCAGAGTGTCGTCGGCAAAGGAATCCGATGGCGTCCGTAAAGTAGTTGGTAACTCGGGAATGTAGACGACGCCGCTGGCAGCATTAAGAATCTCGAACTGGCATAACTATGACAACAGCAGCACTTGCGCGGCCGAGCATCGCTTCTACACGCTTCAAGCCCGCGTCGATTGGCGCTGATTTGGCCACGCTGATTATTGGTCTCACCTGTTCCTTCACAGTGCGTCTTGTAGGCGATCTCCCAGTCGCAGAAATCCTTTTGCTCCCGCTCTTGCCGGTTCTCCTGATCGTTCATGGAGAGAAGGTCGTCAGGCCTCGCTTGAGAGTTATTGGCTTCCTGATGGGGCTGTGGCTTCTTAGTCAGGTGCTGACTGACATCTACCGTGGAACCGAAGCGCGCGACTGGATGCGCGGCGACGCGAGAATCGTTTTCTTCGCGATCGATATCGTGTGCCTCGCCGTGTTGCTCACCAGAAATGAACGCCGTAAAGTAATCTTCATAGCCGGGTATGCCATCGGCTCACTGCTCGCAGTCAGATTTCAACCTGCCCTAGAAGTCGCGGACGACCCATGGAAGTTCGGCTATTCCAGGGGAACGATCATCTTTGTGGTTCTCGTCAGTTGTTTCTTTTACCGCCGCCGCCAGTACATTATCGCTGGTATTTTTCTTGCTGGAATCATGGGCGTAAATCTGTTTGAAAATTACCGGTCGCCCGTTCTTGATCTCTTGGTTGCTACCGCATTGGTGATGCCTGTCGTTCCTGAGCGAATTGGCCGCCTCCGAATCTTGCCGCCACTCGGATCCAGCGCGCGAGTCGCCGTGCTGGCGGGGTTGGCTTTGGCAGCGGGTGTACTGGCCGGCGGTCTCGTTCATTTGTTCACCTCCACCGGGCTCATCGGTGCTGATGCTCAAGTCAAGAATCAGGAACAGTCTCAGTCAAAGGGTGGGATCATTCTCGGTGGGAGACCTGAGATCCTTGTCTCGTCTCGCGCTGTACTGGAAAGCCCGATTCTGGGACACGGTTCCTATGCGAAAGACTTCAAATACACTGAGATGTTGAATGACATTCAAGTCGAAAATGGAATTCCCACCGACCTCGAAGATGAAGAGGCTGCGGAGGGCACGATCCCGGCGCATTCCCATCTTATGAGCACCTGGGTTCAGGCAGGCGTCCTCGGTGCCGTCTTTTGGGTGTATATTTTGTGGTCTGTTTTCAGAGCCGTGGTCTGGGTTGCAACGATACGCCCACCAAATGCGCCCTTGTACGCGTTGCTGCTCGTTGAGCTTGCCTGGAATATTTTGTTTTCGCCTTTTGGAAATACGGCAAGAATGCAGGAAGCGCTGATATTCGTCATCATTTTCGACCTTCAGGATTCATGGTTGGCCATTGTCAATGCTTCGGGACGAACAGTTCGCAGTCGGATCGTCCGGCGTCGGATTCCACGGGTGGCGTTCATGCCGAGATGATTTCCATCAAGCCAATCATTTCCCTCCCTGCCGAGTTCCAAATTAAAAGCCGACGCTCCATGCCCATTTCCAGCTGGGCTTCATGAGGATTTTCAATTCGCAACTTTATGAGCGTCCTCGAAAAAATCCAAAAACGCAAAGGGCTTCGTGCGTCACTCAGCAATATTGGCTGGCTCGGAGGCGACCGTTTTCTGCGCATGTTTGGCGCGGTTGTGGTCAGCACCGCCGTGGCTCGTTATCTTGGCCCCAGCCAATTCGGGCTGCTGAACTATGGGCTAGCCATCTATGCCCTGTTTAACATAATGTCCAACCTTGGGTTGGATCTCCTGGTGGTGCGCGAAGTCGCCCTGAATGAGCCAGGAGAACCCCAGATTCTCGGTACCGCCTTTGTGATGAAGGGTGCTGCGAGCGTGGTCACCACGATTGCAGCAATTGTTGCTGCGCGCTTGCTTGAACCACGCAACACGGTATTAATCGAGATAGTGGCTCTCATGTCGTTTGCCTCAATTGCGCAGGCGCTTGATGTGATCGATTACCTCTTTCAGGCACAAACGAGATCTCGGTACGCGGTGGTACCCAGAAACATTGCATTTATCGCCGCCAGCATAGCTCGGCTTGCTGCGGTCTTTCTCCATATGAGCCTCCTGGCTTTCGCCTGGATTTCCGCAATGGAAGTCCTGTGCGCCGAGATCGGGTTGGCGATCTCATACCTTTGTTTCCGGCGCCCTCTACCGCGCTGGAACTGGCATCTTCCCCGCGCCCAGGCAATGCTCTCAGAAAGCTGGCCGTTGATTATGTCCAGCGTCCTGACCATGATCTATATGCGCTCCGACCAGATTCTCCTGGGGAAAATGGCATCGAAAGCGATCGTAGGACAATATTCGGCCGCTATTCGCTTGTCTGAGATTTGGTACAGCATTCCCATGATCATTTGCGCAAGCGTCATGCCTCGCTTGCTCAAAGGCCGTGATTCGAGCCCGACCCTGTACTATGAGCGTCTGCAGCGCCTTTATGAAAGCATGGTCTTGCTCAGCGTAGCTGTCGCAGTGTGCACGCAATTTGCCGGACCACTCGTTGTGCGGCTTCTTTACGGCCGCCAGTTCGCCTCCGCCTCCGGCATTCTCTCCGTGCATATCTGGACGGGCGTCTTTGTTTTCATAGGCTGCGTCAGCGGACAGCAGTTCATTCAAGAGAAGCTCGCCGCGAGTTCACTGCAGCGAACGCTGTTGGGCGCCATCACAAATGTTGCCCTGAACCTTGTCTGGATTCCCCGATGGGGAGGTGTTGGCTCAGCAATGGCCACGCTGGTCGCGCAGAGCATTGCCTCCTATTTCGCCGACGCGTTTGACCCCCGCACACGGCATATCTTTCGCATGAAAACTCAGGCGTATCTCCATTTTTGGATGCTTCCCCGATCAATTCTCAAAGGAACAGCAGAGTGAACGATTCGCGAACCACTGTCGCGCTGATTGTGTTTAACCGGCCGGAGATGACGCGGCGGGTTTTTGCTGCGGTCGCAAGAGCCCGGCCGGCTCGTCTGTTCCTGATTGCGGACGGCCCGCGCGCCGATCGAAGCGGAGAAGCCGCGCGCTGCGAAGAAGTGAGGAGAATTGTCTCCGCCGTGGACTGGCCTTGTCAGGCGGAGACCAACTTCTCTTCAGAAAACTTGGGATGCCGAAGACGCGTCATATCCGGCCTCAACTGGGTTTTCTCAAAGGCAGAAGAAGCCATTATCCTTGAAGACGACTGCCTGCCCGATCCAAGCTTCTTTCCTTACTGCTGGGAGTTACTGGAGCGGTACCGCAACCAGAACCAGATAGGCTTCATTGCGGGGTTTAATCCGCTTGAGAAAAGCTTTCCATTCAACTATAGCTATTACTACACTGTTATGACACCCATCTGGGGATGGGCAGTGTGGCGCCGCGCCTGGCAGGAATATGACGAGAGCATGCGCAGTTGGCCCCTGGTGAAAGAGGCCGGTTTGCTGCATCTCCTTTTTCCAGACAAGAGGGTGGTTGCATATTGGTCGAAAGTCTTCGATAGCATGTATCTTGGGACCGGACCCAACACCTGGGACTACCAGTGGACTTATACCTGCTGGACGCGAAACTGGTTGAATATTCTTCCCGCGCGAAACCTGATTCAGAACATTGGCGTCGGGGGGGATGCGACACATCCCCAGACCTCCGACCCTGACCTTACCCTCCCGGCAGGATCACTTAGTTTCCCGCTCGAACACCCTCATGCGATCACTGCGTGGCCGGAGCACGCAGAGCAACTGCAGAAGCGATTCTTTATTCCAGGCATTCACGCGAAAATTCGCCGCAAGCTGAGGACGCGATTTCACAGCACCTCCAAATAAGCTACTTCCACCGCGGTGGCGACGGGAACATTGACCACAGAAGAATCGCAACCCAGCGGAGCTAAAGATTGAAAGTGGTGCATCTATCGATGAGCACAAGCGGAGGAGCGGGGAGAGCTGCTCTTCGCTTGCACCAATCCCTCCGAGAGCTGGGCGCCGATTCGCACATGGTGGTTTTCGACGCGGGTTCCGCGGATGACCAGTTCATTCACCGCGCGACCGATCCGCTCGGCAAATTGGCCGCCCGCTATATGAGGAATATCGACAAGCTTCCATTCAAACTCTATCGGAATAGGTCGAAAACTCATTGGAGCAATAATTTTGCGCCCAACTTCACCCTTCGTCAGGTACTCAAGGACGATCCGGATATCATCCACTTGCATTGGGTTGGTGCCGGCGTTCTTCCCATCCATGATTTTCCCCGCTTCGGCCGTCCGATCATCTGGACACTGCATGATATGTGGGCATTTACGGGAGGCTGTCATTTAACTGGAGGCTGCGACCGTTTCCGCGAGTCATGCGGCCGCTGTCCAAAACTGGGTTCAAGCTCAATCCAAGACCTTTCCCATAAGAATTGGAAGAGGAAAGACTTCGCATGGAAGAGTCTTGACATGACGATTGTCTGTCCGAGCAACTGGATGGCAAGGGAGTGCCGTCAAAGCAGCCTGCTGACTCATAAAAGTACACTCGTTATTCATAACGGCATCGACCTTCACCGCTTCCGTCCGCAAGATCGATTCGCTGCCCGCGAGGCTCTGGGCTTTCCACAGGATAAATTCTTGATCGCCTTCGGGGCGAGCGCGGTCCTGGATCAGAATAAGGGGCACACTATCCTTCAAGACGCCTTACGAGTATTCAATTCACAGGAGCCTGAATCAAACTGCGAATTGGTCGTCTTCGGAGCGGGCGTGCAGAACTCTTCTCTATTCTCAGTGCCAACCCGGAATCTTGGTTTCATCACCGACGATCGGCAGTTGGCGCTTATTTACTCAGCTGCCGATGTATTTTGCGCTCCTTCACGCGAAGAGAATCTCGCAACTACAGCGATTGAGTCGCTCGCTTGCGGCACCCCCGTTGTAGCGTTCAATATCGGGGGCTTCCCCGACATCATCGAACATCGGGTTTGTGGTTATCTTGCTGACCCCTTTAATGCGCAGAGCTTTGCGGAGGGGCTTTATTATCTGTTCTCCCGTTGCCGCTCTTCGGGCGCCTGCACAGAACTTCGATCTGAAGCACGCAGAAGGGCAGAGGCGCTCTTTGACAGCAGAGCGATAGCCCGGCGACATTTGGAGGTTTATCAAGGTCTACTTTGAATCGCGCCACGTTCACGTGCGAATGCGGCATTGGTAATTCTGCCTATTTTGAAAAAATCACCGAAAGATAGCGAGACGCAACCTGATTAATCTTCAAAGAACCCACGTAAGCGATATATGTCCAGGACAACAATTCAGCCAGTATCTTGCAACGGGTCTGCCGCTGGAGAGAGAATGAACCATCCTCGATCCAGCGGCCGCATCGTTGCGGAAACCCCGGCTGACGCCAATTGTTTCATCGGTTTTCACGACGTGATTCCGTGGTCTGAAGACGAAAGTTGCTTGGCGATTCATCGCGCTAGTCCCACTTACTGTGAGATGCACGACTGCAATAAATCAATTGATATTTGTCTTTGGTATCCCCATTCTGGCGAGATCCGTGCAGTGGGCTCGACCGAGGCATGGAACTTCCAGCAAGGTTCGCGCTTGCAGTGGTTGCCCGGTCGTACGGATACGATCGTCTATAACTCGATGGAAGATGGCCGCGTTGTGTCCGTGCTCAGAAACATCGTGTCGGGTGACCGTAGGGTCTTGCCGGCCGCCATCTACGTCTTCAGCCCGGATGGCAAAGTATCCATATCTCCAAATTTCACGACCCTGGCGCGCCGGTGGAAGGCATATGGATACATGTCCGTTGCCCCAAACCCGCCAATTGCAGATCAAAGCGCGGACGGGTTGTGGCAGTTGGATATCGAGACGGGCAGTGAGAATCTGTTCATTTCGACAGAACGCGCTGCCGATTTTGAAGCGGTTTCCAATACTGATCCTGCGAGTCACTTTCTTTGCCATGCCAGCTTTAGTCCCGACGGTTCACGCATCGTGTTTCTTCATCGATTCTTCAGTTCCGATGGTGGCTTGTTCACGCGCATGATTTCGACCGACCGCAAGGGACAGAAACTTACCTTGCTCGCCCAGGAAAAGGTAAGTCATTTCGATTGGATAGACAACGATACCCTTCTCGTATGGGCACGATTCAGTGGGGGCGGCCTGGCTCAAATCCGCTCGCGCGGCATGTTGAGTTCGCCATTCGTCAAGCCACTGTTGAAGGTAGTTCGCGGTTTCACAGGGCGGTGGAAGAAGAGATTGCTGGCCGAGGCATACTACAGGATTCCCGTAAAGGACCCGATATCGCGGACGCGCTATGGCTGGCCGACGCTGGACACCGACGGGCATCCGATGATTGCCCGTTCCCATCGATGGGTCGTTACTGATTCCTACCCGGACAAGAGCGGCCAATACCCCGTCATTCTTTACGACCCTATTCGTGACGTTCGCATCGATGCTCACGTTTTTGCACACGTCCCACGATCAAACGACACAGATGTGAAATGTGACCTTCATCCGCGCTGGAGCCGTTCCGAACGCCAGGTAGCGGTGGACACGTGCGAGGCAGGTTATCGGCAGGTCCGCGTCCTCGATGTTACAGACGTTGTAGAGTGATCCCGGGCCGCCCGACAAGGCCATCAATCCCAACTTGAAGTGCATGCAGTCCGAGGAAATCCGATCAAGATATCAATCGTTACGAATGCATTGAACCAGGGTCGCTATCTGGCCGCGGCAATGTCCAGTGTGCTCTCACAGGACTGGCCGGAGGTGGAGTATCTGGTAGTTGACCCAGGATCGACTGATCATACCCGGGATGTTATTGCGGAATTTGCGAGCAAGTATCCAGAACGGTTTGTGTATCTTAGCCAGCCTGACAGTGGCCCTGCCGACGGATTGAATCGCGCATTCGCAAGAGCCACGGGTGACCTTTTCGGTTATCTGAATGCCGACGATTTCTATCTCCCTGGCTGCTTTCGCGCGGCCGTCAAAGCGGCCACGACTTATCCAAAGGCAGCTGCGATATACGCAGACGGTTACAAGGCGAATGCAGAGGGAAAGATCTTTCGACGCGTGGTGTCTACCAACTTCAGCCCCAGAATGTTTGTGTATGGCGGGTCATTAGTCCTTCAGCAGTCCACGTTTTATCGCGCAGATGCATTTCGCGCCGTCGGAGGATTTAACCTCCGGAACCGGACGAGTTGGGATGCCGAAATCCTGCTTGACATGGCGCTGAAACAGATGCCGCTCGCGCATGTTCCTGGATACTGGTCGGTATTTCGCATTCATGGCGAATCCATCACTGGCAGTCAGCGCCTTGCTGAGCAGAGCAGAGAAACGCATGCGCGTTATTTTCAGGCCGTTATGGGGCGGCCAAAGAAAAGCTTGGACAAATTAGCGTCCAAAATAGTTAGCGGTTACTCCATGCTGATTGAGCCGCGTGCAACGGCGGCTCGTATTTGGGACCGTATAAAACCCGTAAGCATTGATCTTTCGCAAATACTTCTTTTGTAATGTTGAATGATTCCAGGTGAGCAGGAAAGTTGTAACAAATGGCGAAGCTCGTTTTTGTTTGGGACAACTTTGGGCCGTTGCATGCGGATCGCTGCGATGCTGTCGCAAAGAGATTCGAGGGCCGTCGGCAAGTGGTCGGGCTTGAAGTCGCGGGCCGAAGCAATGTGTACAACTGGGTGCCTGAGAGTGGCACCCGGTTCAAAAAAATTACGCTGGTGACCGGCCGCTCCATGGAGGAGATACCTCTCTTCAAGAGATTCAGCAAAATATTGCGCGCTTGCCTGTCGATGGGCACGGGTGCACAGTTTTTCATGTGTCACTATCATGACCCTGCGATCTTTGCCGTATCCGGCGTTCTAAGGATGATGGGCAGGCGCATTTTCACTCTTGGCTGCTCCAAGTTCGATGACTACGAGCGCAAGCTATGGAGAGAACTTATCAAAAGCTTTCTTTATCTCCCGTACAACGGGGGAATCGCGTCAGGAATACGATCCCGCGATTACATGCGGTTCATGGGGCTGTCCGCCAACCGGGTCAGGTCGCCTTACAACGCAGTTTCATTGGATCGCATTCGCAAGCTGGCCGGAACTCCCCCGGCTCCCGAGGGAGCTTCATTTGGTGAGCGCCATTTCACAATCGTCGCCAGGCTCGTTCCCAAAAAAAATCTGTCCATGGCGTTAAAAGCCTTGGCCCTCTATTCTACGCAAGTAGCGTACCCGCGTTCGTTGCATATTTTTGGTACCGGGCCTCTTGAACCAGAACTGCGCGAACAGGCTCGCGCAGACGGAATTGCAGAGCTGGTGCATTTCTGTGGATTCCAACAGACCGCCGAGATAAGTCAAGCCTACAGTCGATCGCTTGCTCTACTCTTGCCGAGCAACGAGGAGCAATTCGGCAATGTTGTACCAGAGGCGATGGGGATGGGGCTACCCGTCATCCTTTCAGATAAGTGTGGAGCACGCGATCTGCTTGTGCGCAACGGTGTGAATGGTTTCGTTGTCGAGCCGGACAATCCTGTCGGGATGGCGTACTTCATGCAGTTGCTTTCCGAAGATGAAACCCTGTGGCGCAGAATGTGTGTTGCCGCACAGCAATTCGCAGAAGAGGCCGATAGCGAGCGTTTCGCCGAGGCTGTCGAAGCGTTGATTTCGGAAGCAGGTCGATAGCGGATGCGGTTGCTTCATGTGATTTGCTCAACTGACCCGGAGTCAGGCGGCCCCGTTGAGGCGCTGTTGCGCATCTCGGAAGTGCTCCTCTGCGATGGTCACGAAATCGAGGTCGTTAGCCTTGAGTCCGAAGATGAAGCCGCGAAGCGCGCCTTTCCTTTCCCGGTAAGGGGAGTGGGCCGCGGAGTAGGCCGCTACCGGTATAACTCACTGCTCGCTCCCTGGCTTCACCGGCAAGCGGAGGACTTTGACGCCGTAATCCTTCATGGACTGTGGAATTACTCGTCATTCGGGGCGTGGCGTGGACTCAGAAAGCTTCGCACGCCCTATTACATTTTCGCGCATGGGATGATGGACCCTTGGTTCCGCAAAAAGTATCCGGTCAAGCATCTCCTCAAACAGGTCTTTTGGACAATAGGTGAAGGACGTGTGTTGCAGGATGCGCAAAAAGTCCTGTTCACCTGCGAAGAAGAGAAAGTGCGCGCGCGCGGGGTGTTTTATGGACATGCGTACGAAGAAGGTGTTGTACTCCTGGGAACCTCTGATCCCGGAGGCGACATATCCGCGCAGAAAGCTGCTTTTTCGAGGGCGTTTCCTGAATTGAACGGGAAACGACTCCTGCTCTACCTCAGCCGCGTTCATCCCAAGAAAGGATGCGATCTGCTGATCCAGGCGTTTGCTGCGGAGGCTGCGCGAATGCACCCCGATTTCGAATTGGCGATAGCAGGCCCCGACCCGCTGGGCTGGATTCCAGAACTTCAAACACTCGCCGGACAGCTTGGGGTTGCGAAACGGATTCATTGGCTCGGGATGCTGCGCGGTGAACTCAAGTGGGGAGCCTTCCGCTCGGCAGAAGCGCTGATCCTGCCTTCACACCAGGAGAATTTCGGCTTCGCAGTCGTTGAAGCGATGGCCTGTTCAACGCCTGTCCTCATTAGTAACAAGGTGAACATCTGGCGCGAAGTCGAAGCTTCGCGCGCGGGTCTGGTTGAGCCTGACACAACTGATGGCACCCGAAGCCTTATCCGCCGGTTCTGCGCCCTTTCACGTGAAGAGTGCTTACTTATGGCTGATAGCGCGCGAAGAGGATATTTGCAACATTTTGATATCGAAGTCACCGCACATGAATTCGCACGCGCGATCGGCTTCTCGCGCGGCGAGTCCGCAAATAACAAATTCGCCATCCAAGGGCAGCTTCGGCCAGTCGAGCCGTCAATGAGCGGTGGGATCGAAAACCTGTCGGAGGCGGTTGATATCCATGGCGCAGAAGGAATCCACGATGAGCAGGAAGGCAAGTATTGCCGTGATTATCTTGACTTACAATGAAGCGCTCCACTTGCCGCGAGCTCTTCAGCAAATATCGGATTTCGCAAACGAGATATTCGTTGTGGATTCCTTTTCGTCCGACGGCACCGTTGAGTTAGCGCGAGAGCACGGCGCCCAGGTTTTGCAGCATACCTTTCAGAATTATGCCCGGCAATTTGAATGGGCGCTCCTCAACGCGCCAATTACTTCTGAGTGGATCATGCGCTTGGACGCCGACGAAGTGGTGGAAGCCGATTTGGCTGGCGAAATAGCGGCGAGGCTGCCTCAATTGCCACCCGAAGTTACGGGTGTAAACCTTAACAGAAAGACAATCTTCCAAGGCAGATTCATTCGCCATGGCGGAAGATATCCCTTGATGCTTCTGCGTATCTGGCGGCGCGGAAAAGCGCGCATCGAGGATCGCTGGATGGATGAGCATATGTATCTCACTGAAGGGCGCTCGGTCGACTTTCAGGGCGGATTTGCAGATCACAATCTTTTTGATTTGACATTCTTTACCGACAAGCACAATCGGTATGCCAGTCGCGAAGCACTCGACGTATTGAACCAGCGCCTTCACATCCTTGGACCGCAACGTACGCTCACGGCGGAATCGACGGCTCGACAGGCCAAGGTGAAACGCTTCTTAAAGGAATCAATCTACAACAGGATTCCGTTTGAGCTATCTGCCTTTGCTTATTTTGTATTCAGGTATATCTTCCAGCTCGGCTTTCTGGACGGCAGACGAGGATTTGTGTATCACATATTGCAGGGTTTCTGGTATCGCTTTCTTGTAGGTGCAAAGCTGCGTGAACTTGAAGATGCCGTTCGGGGTGTCTCGAGCGAAGATGAAATGCGAAGCGAAATTGCGCGTTTGACACGTCAGCGGCTCAATGCGGAATAGTCCTCAGCTCCGTTTGTTTGCGCCGCGCTACTCCGACGCGAGTGAACGCTTTCTTTCTTTGACTTTTACAGCCGGCGCGCCTGCGTAGACACCCCAAGGCTCAAGATCGCGCGTCGCGACTGAAGCGAGCCCTAGCACCGCACCCTCGCCGAGGTCGACTCCGGGGCCGACCGAAGCCCGCGCACAGACCCAGGCATAGGCTCCAATTGTCATCGAATAGGCGATGAGCGGAAACTGTGGGTCGTCGAAATCGTGCGTCGCCGTGCAGAGATATGCGCCCTGCGACACGATTGCATGTGACCCAAGGTATACGGGTCCTGGATTATAAATTTCTGCGCCATCTGCGACCGTAACCTGGTCAGCGCATTTCAGGTTCCACGGCGCCCAGACCTTCGACCCGGGGTAGAAGTGGCAATTAGACCCCATTTTCGCCCCAAATGCTCGCAGAAGAAGAGCGCGCCATGAGTGCATTGGGCGAGGAGAAATGCGATACAACAAGAGCCAAAAGACATTCCACGCCTGGCGTTTCAATCGCATTCCAAACGGAAATGCAGGCCGAAGGTATGGATCATCGGCCCCAATCGCCCGAATGCCTTTTGCCGCATGATATTGAATCCGTTTGACCATTCTGTATCCTAAATGGTCGGAACCGGCTTCAGTTACAGCGGAACCAGAGTCGATGTATCCCGAAGCCGTGGCGTTCAAGTCGATGCGACCACCAGAGAGCGGCGACCCTGCACGAGACTGGAACAGACCACACTGACTCTGGTTTCGCTCTAGATCAGGGCCGTCGTTCTGAATATCCTGAGAAAGCGATTTGCATGCGGCATTTCGTCGTTCCAGAAATCCAGACGATGATCTTTATTTAACTTCTTAAACTCAACTTACAACGTAACCAATGTCCCTGAAAGTTCAGGCTGGCAGATTGCGGCCTGTTCGCTCTCCGAGAGCGGCGCCCAATTGCGGGGCTGATAAATGCAGCACGGCTCCTGTGCCAGCGGATCGCCCGTCAGCGCATAGGCTCGCGCCCGCGAGCCGCCGCAGATCTCTTTGTACTCGCATGCGCCGCACTTCCCCTCTAGCCTGCCCGTATCCCGCAAAGCCTTGAAGATCGGTGCGTTTTGATAAATATCTGCGAGCGGTTTCTCGCGTATGTTTCCAGCGTGGATCGGTAGAAACCCACTAGGATACACATTGCCCACGTGCGAGACAAATAGGAATCCCTTCCCATCATTCACTCGCCGAGTAGCCCACCCGGCAGTGCGTGTCCTGGCATCGCTGGTTGGCGCGCCGGGCTCGTAATCCTGATTGACAGCGTGCGGATGGCCATGCCCCATGCGCCGCTCCTCCAGGTTATGCTGCAACAGGTAACGGCGATAGTGCATGGCTTCCGTCGTCTTGATCTGGAAGTTCACCCGGTGCGAGAGTTCGTAAATCTTGCCGAAAACCTGTTCGAATTCCTCGCCCGAAAGCAAGTCGCCCAACTGTCCGCGGCCCACCGGAACCAGGAAAAACACGTTCCACATGACGATGGCCAGCTTCTCGAACAGGGAACACAGGTTATCCAGATCGTTGGCGTTGTGGCGGCTGATGGTCGAGTGCACTTGGATGGGAATTCCAGCTTCATTGGCCCATTCGATGGCCTGAATGGTGCGCGCCCACGCTCCCGGCAGCCCGCGAAATGTGTCGTGAATCTCTGGTGTCGAACCGTCGAGGGAGATGCCCAATCGCACCAACCCGGCCTCTTTTAGCTTGAAAATGGATTCACGGGTGAGCAGGGGAGTGGCACTGGGTGTCACCGCCACCTTCACGCCCTTCTCTGAGGCGTAACGGATCAACTCAAAAACGTCCTGGCGCTTCAAAGGGTCGCCGCCCGTAAACACAAAGATCGGCACCTTCATGGCAGCGATCTGATCAATCAGCGCCTTGCCCTCGGCAGTCGTCAGTTGATCGGGGTGGGCTATGGGCTGAGCGGCCGCGCGGCAATGCTTGCAGGCCAGGTCACAGGACTGTGTGACTTCCCAGATAGCCAGAAAGGGAGCTTCGTCGAAGTTCAACCCGCCCCGTGCGGGAATCTGGTGCATCGGATCCATGAGACCTCCAGCGAATTCGAGGCGGCCAGCCATGAAGCACTTTCAACGGAGGGGGATCGCCACGATTCCTCCCAAGAAGAGCAGGCCTGGCGGGTCAAAATCTGTGATTCAGATCACTGTTCCTCGCTTGAATGGGACTTCGGGGCTTTCTTTCTGGACATGCCGCTTGAACTGCCGCACAATCTCTCTCAACGGTGTGCTGAAAGACCGGTGGCGACGTCCAATAGGTAGGAAGGCGCGATTTCAGAGGTTCGGGGACCGCGACGCTCCGCCTCTTCTTGGGTGATTTAAATCACCTGATCATGTGCTGCCGGGCACCGTAAACCGATATCGAGTCTGCCAAAGTACATTCGCAACTCGAGGAGGTTCCCATGGCCGCAGCAATGAAGCCAGGGTGGAGTAAGCCCTCCACCATCCTCTTTGCATCCGAGATCCCAGCCAATCAAAAGGCCCTCGGTTTTGCGCTCGCGCAAGCCAGGGAATTTGGCGCGAATCTTATTCTGTTTCACGCATATGACACCATGGTCGTGGCCGCGTCGGAGACCTCAGGGATCCGCTATTACGACTATGCGGCCGCGGCTCGTGCTGAAATTCAGCACCTTGAACCGCTGGCTGATCAGGTAAGGGAAGCGGGCGTACCATGTGAAGTCGTGGTCCGGCCTGGGCTGGCCGCCGATCAAATTCTCAACTTCCTGCGCGAGCATCAGATCGACCGCATCGTCATGGGCACACATTGTCCCGGCCCCATCGGCAAGCTTCTGGTCGGCTCGGTGGCTGAAGCCGTTCTGCGAACTGCCAGGGTGCCCGTGTTCATCGTGGGCCCCGACGTGGTGGACGGAAAATATCGCAACTACGCCACCAGCACCATTCTCTGCGCCATTAGCCTGCTTGAAACCAGTTACGTGATTGCTCGCTTTGCCGCGGAGTTGGCGGTGCAGCACAATGCGCGGCTTGTCTTGCAGCACGTTATCCGCCCCCAGGAGCGCACCGAGGTGCTTGCCGGCCGCACCATTGACGACATCGAAAGCGACCTTCTCTCATTGGTCCCGGCAGAATTGCGGGAAAAGCTTGCCGTGCAGGCCATTGTTGTGCCCGGCGACCCGACCGAAGAGCTGCTATATCAGGCCAGGGCACAACAGGCGGACTTGATTTTACTGGGTGCCCATGGAGCTTCCGCTTTCGCCGCCATCGCCCGACAGGGCGTGGTCTACAAGGTGTTGGCCCACTCGCACTGCCCGGTCATCACGCTGTCACCGGTTGTGCTCGCGGAGTGCGGTGTGAAGTTCGACAAGGAACATGCGGCCGAGGTCTTTTTGGCAGGAGTCTTTTAGGCTGGAATCGGGATCACCGGCACACCAACCGGAAGCGCGCCGGGTGGGTTTCAAAGTAAGAGGAAATCCACCCGGCGGTGCTGGGTTCGCGAACGGGCTCGCCAGTCAGCTGCACCACCAAAGATGATGCAGCCCAATCTTTCATTGTTTGTTACCTATGGCTTGCGAGGACAGCTGCCTTCGCATCCCCGCAAGGATCTCCGCCGCAAAGCGCGCCGGTAATGCCCTTGCCCTCCGTGATGGTGTAGATGCGGTCCACCGCGGGCAGCTTTACCATCTCCTTCGCACCGGAAGGCCAGTGAATCTCGGCTGTCCCTGCGTCCGTCGCGTCGCCCAGGCCAAAGTGCAACCTCCGGTCGTTCGACGAGATATAGCTGCCACTGGCCAGCACGTCCTGGCGCATGCGCATGCCATCGGCTTTCAGGTAAACCGTGGCGCAGGTTGCATCACGCGGACTTTTGGGGCCGCCCACCAGTTTCATCTCAACCCAATGGTGATGATCCGGATTCACGTTCTTCAATAGCACGGGTGGCCCATCTTCGGGATTGATGATGACGTCGATCTTGCCATTGTTAAACAGGTCGCCAAATGCCGCTCCCCGCGCAGGGATCACAACTGCCAGTCCCGTGCCCTTTACCGCCGGCACATTTTCGAACTTCCGATCCCTTGGCCCGTCGGGCACGTTGTGGAACAGCAGTGGGCGTTCGGCCCACGTGGTTCCCCAATCGTGCTGGTCCACCTCGGGATAGACGTGTCCATCTACTTCAAACAGGTCCAGCCAGCCGTCATTGTCGTAGTCAAGAAAGCCATCGCCCCAGCCCACAAATGGAATCGTTGTCTGCGCAATGCCGGCCTTGTAGCTCACGTCGGTAAAGCTCGTGTCGCCGTCGTTGTGAAAGAGGACCTTGTAGTCATCACCGAAGTCGGTGACATAAAAGTCGATTAACCCGTTGTTCTCGTAGTCTCCCGCGGCAATACCCATGGAGGCAATCTCGCGCCCATCCTTGTTCAGTGCGAACCCAGAGACATAACTGTCGTCTTCGAAGGTGCCGTCCCCTTTATTAACATAGAGAAAGTTGGGCTCCGAGTCGTTGCCTACCACCAGGTCCGGCTTGCCATCGCCGTTGATGTCCACAAAAATGGCGGTGAACCCATAGTATTTGTCTTTGTCCTCAACGCCGGCCTTTGCTGTGACATCGGTAAACGTGCCATCGCCGTTGTTGTGGAAGAGATGGTCAGGTTCTCCCTGCAAACCGCGCGGGCCGCAGTTCACTGACTGGCCGCGGTAAAGACACGAGGCGTAACCCACGGCCTTGGTGCCACTGATGGGCAGATTATCGCGATCGAAATGCACGTAGCCGGTGACATACAGATCCAGCAATCCGTCGCCATCGTAATCGCCCCACGCCGAACCAGGCGACCAGTTGCCCAGCGCCACGCCGGCCTTTTCTGCAACATCGGTGAATGTGCCGTCGTGGTTGTTGCGATAGAGGCGGTTCTTGCCGTAGTTACCCACGTAGATGTCAGGCCAGCCGTCGTTGTTGTAGTCGGCAACCGAGCACCCATATCCCCAGCGGTCGTTGGCCACCCCGGCCTTCTGCGTCACTTCGGTAAATGTGCCATCGTGATTGTTGTGGAACAGCGCGGCGTGCGGCGACTCTTCTTTTCCGTCGAGTGCGTTGAAAGTAGAGCCGTTCACCAGGTAGATATCGAGCCATCCGTCGTTGTCGTAGTCCAGCAGGCAGACACCCGAGCCGTTGGTCTCCACGATGAAGTTCTTTTGCGGAACGCCCATCTTGTGGACCCAGCCAGAGAGCCCGGCTTGCTTGGTGATGTCCTCAAAGATCACCGGTCCCTTGTCGACAAATCCGCCCGCTGTAATCGGCCGCTTTTCCGCGTCGTAAACCGGAGCTGCTCCGATGCCGCCGGCTATGCCGCCCATGCCGTTCTGCTGGGGTCTCGCGGGCGGTTGGGCCGCCTGCTGCGCCCGGCAATTGCCGGGGATCCAAAACACTGCTATCAGGGCACCGCATACCGCACCGGAAAAACGCAAAGAAACCGAACCTCCACCGGTTGAAGTGTATCGCATCGGTGCAGGCGCGGGTTCTGATTGAATAGCCTCGCAAGTTCTCCTGACCGAACCCAGTCCGCCGTCGAACCGCTTACGGTCCAGTCAGGTGGAGATGGAGAGACAAGACGCGCATGATGAGAACGGCATCTTAGCGATGAGAGGTTCAACAGGTGAACAGGAAGACTGCAGAGACACTACCCCCGACGTGGAACGATCGCTTTGCCCGATTCGCAAGTGGCGCCTCTTTCTGGCTGGGATCCAAATGGGCATTCGTCGGCGCGGGCCTGGTGATTGCCGTGTGGGGTATGACTGGCCCTATCTTCCACTACTCAGACACCTGGCAACTCGTCATCAACACGGGAACCACGATCGTGACATTTCTTATGGTGTTCCTCATTCAAAACACCCAGAACCGCGATGCGCGGGCGATCAATCTAAAGCTCGATGAGTTAATCCACTCCATCGATCGAGCCCGCAACCAGATGATCAATATTGAGAAACTAAGTGATGTGGAGCTCGACGTACTCTCTAAACAGTTCGACAAAATACGAGGTATCAAGACAGCGATGCATTCGCCGAGTTCGAATAACTCCACCGCAGAATAGAGAAATTCCGGCATAGTCGTTGAGTTACTTTTAAATAAATATAGATTGCACCGGACTTATCGTGAGCTGGAGCGAAGATCGCCATAACCACGCGCTTGAACCGGCTCCACTTCGCGTAGCGATCCGCGAAGCTTGCCGTGGCGCCCCGCGAGGGGCGCTTCGAACGCGCAGCGCTCTACGACTATTCAGATGACTCGCAGAAGCAGCAGGATCAGCACGATCATAAGGATCAGGCTAAGGCCGCCTCCGCCGTAGTAACCCCATCCCGGGCCGACACGGTATCCGCCGTATCCGAAACCAAATATCAATACGATGAGAATGATGATTAACAGCATGTTCTCTCCTTTGTAGTTAAATAAGCTGCGCCCTGTTGGGCCGTGAAATTGAAAAGCTAAAAAATAACTTCCACGCTGCGAATCGCATCGATTCCATCCGCGTGTTCGTTCAATAGATGCAATTCCAGGTTTTCCGGTTGTTTCATTCGATCATTCCAGATAGATATCTCGCGCCTTCGCCGCCAATCTTATATCTGCGAACAACCATCAAGTGCCAACCAAGCGTCCAAGCCTTAGTCGTTGAGATCGTATAAAGGAAAGCGTGTTTGGAGGTGGCAACGTGCTATGGACCATTTTTGTAATCCTCCTGGTTTTCTGGCTGGTGGGAGTGGTAAGTAGCTACACGTTGGGTGGATTCATTCATTTGTTACTCGTTCTGGCGCTCGTGGTGTTGCTTATACAGCTGATCTCGGGCCGCAGGCCGGTTGTTTGACGATCTAAGCGCCGGCCATAACCTTGCGCCGACGCGTTCATCCATATAGAAAATCTGAACGCCTCGATGCAAATATCAATCGCAACCCCACGGAGGTGGACTCATGGACAAGGACAGAGTGAAAGGCACGATCGATGATGCTGCAGGACGCGCCAAACGACAGGTCGGCGAATGGACAGGCAATTCCCAAACGCAGGCCGAAGGCGCAGCGCAACAGGTCAAAGGGAAAGTTGAGAAGGCCTGGGGCAACGTGAAAGATGCAGCCCGCAACGCTCAGGATGAAGCCAGAAGGAACAACGAGAATGAGGAAGCCAGGCGGCGCGATGAGGCCGCCAGAAACCCCGCGCCGGCACAACCCGGAAGCAAGCACTCTAAGTAAAGGGTAAAAGCCCCTCTCAAACCCAAGGCCGGCGGATGGCAAAGACACAGCTTCACGCAATTGGCAGGTAATTCTCGCCGATTCGTACCCTGCTGAACGATCCATCCCGCCGGCGCTTGCCTTTGGCGGATTCCGCTAGTTCGACGACAGGAAGGAAGCGCAGATGGGGCCGATTCAGCTGAATAAGGCCGAAGACCATAAGGCCGAAGCCACATACCTGGCGCCGCAGGCATGCTTGCGGGTGGCGCCCGTGTCTTTTCAGGCTCTAAGAAGCAAGTTGGATACAACCTGCATTTGCGTTCGGGCCAATAACCGGGTATAGGTATACTGAAAGAGCAGTTGCGGCGGCTTTTTTTTTGAGTTGTAGGTTCCGCCGAAGTGAGGTGCGTCTTCCGCAGGGACTACGGTTCACTGACGTTCGACGTTCCACCATCGGAGACTTCCCGTTGGCGCGCCGTGGCCCGTGTGCTTCGAAGTCCCATGGATGCACTCGGTTGTGCCCTTTTCCCCGCCTCCTGCGCCCTCTGCGACTCCCCTCTGCCGCATCTTTCCTCCGTGCCAATTTGCGATGCCTGCTGGATGGAGATTCCCATTCAGAGCGGATCACTTTGTGTGCGATGCGGCGACTCGCTCGATGCGCCCGCAGCCGACCTCAAGAATGAGGGATTGTGCAGGACATGTCGTTTGGCTCCTCCGCCATTTAAGCGTGCCGTGGCCTACGGGCCCTACGAGCAGCGCATGAAAGACGCTATCCATGCGCTGAAATATAACGGCTTACGTCCTGCCTCACGAGGATTGGGCAACTTACTGGCTGAGGCCATCGCGCAACTGGCAAACGAGGCGCCTGCCGAGATGCTTGTGATTCCAGTCCCTCTTCACGGTTCCAAGCAGGCAGATCGCGGCTTCAATCAGGCCCGGTTGCTGGCCGCGCACGCACTTGAATCCTTGCGCAAGTCCAATCCTGCATGGCGGCTTACCCTCGCGCCAGACGCTTTGATGCGCCTGCGCGCCACCGGCAGCCAGGCCGGCCTCACTCCGCGCCAGCGCCGATTGAATGTGCGCGGCGCTTTCCAGGTCACCGATCCTGCGGTCGTCGACGGCCGCCACGTTCTCGTTGTGGATGACATTCTCACCACCGGTGCGACCGCCCGCGCCGCCGCACAGGCGCTCATCAAGGCAGGCGCGGAAACCGTGTGGGTCGCCACGCTTGCAAGGGCTCGCCGCACAAGCCCAATCCGCCACGGGGTCTTCGCAACGCAAGATGACGCCGTTGACAATCACGCTTCACCCGGCACTCCGCCGGCCTCGCTCCTGCAACCGGCAAGCATGTATTCACAGGACCTACCATCTTTTTAATCCGGGGGAAAAGGATGTCGCTGGGAAAAGCCATGATTCATGCACGCAAACAAAAGTCCATCGCCAGGGCCGCGGCACTTGCCAGCGAGCACGCGCCCGTGCAGCCCAGCCACATTCTGCAGATGCCTGTGCTGGTGCTCAACGCGTCCTACGAGCCCATCAACATCTGCGGCGCCCGGCGGGCGCTCGTGCTGGTGCTCAAGGGCATTGCGCGCACCGAGGAGGAGCATGGCCTCATGCTGCACGCGCAACGCAGCCGCATCGCCATGCCTTCGGTCATCCGGTTGCTTGAATATCGCCGCATTCCCCACCAGACCCGCGCCCTTTCGCGGAAGAATATCCTGCTGCGCGACCGCAACGCCTGCCAGTATTGCGGCGTGGTGCTGCCATCCGGCGAGCTCACGCTGGACCATGTCATTCCTCGTTCGCGCGGCGGCAACTCCACATGGGAGAATCTGGTCGCCTGCTGCCATGCCTGCAATCGCCGCAAGGGCAACCGCATGCTCACTGAGATTGACGACATGATTCTGCTGCGCGAGCCCCGTCCCTTCTCGCTCCACACCAGCCGCCAGATCATGCGCATGCTCGGCCGCGGCGACGACCGCTGGCGCAAGTACCTGTTCTATTAAGAATGCTCTCGGTTTTTTCGTTTCGTCTCGCTGCGCCGGTTGTGTGCCGCACAGAATGCTCCTTCTCTGCCCGAGGAGTCGGCGATTGGGCTTGATAGCTCCGAATGTCGAGTTATGTACGCATAGGCCGTAATGCTCCCGAGAGTGAATCCGCCGGACGAGATTTCTGGCAAAATGCCCTCATGCACAATCCGGGCGCAAGGACATAATAGGCATGCGCGTTTTTAGATATATCGCATTTGTGGTTGCTGTTTTGTGGGTGTTCTCAATTCTGTGGGCGGCGGAGTATTGCTTAATACATGGCTGCTCAGGCCCGAACGGAAACAACATTGACGGTTTCTTGCCGGCGTTCGCATTAGCTCCCATCGGCGCGCCAGCCTTAGTATGGAGCCTTGTAATTCTCCTCCGGTGGGCATGGCGTAAGCTGTCGAATGCGCCTCATAAATCCTGAACTGTGGAAGATCGCCGTATCAGATCGGCTTGTAGGTTACGCTTCCCCAATCCCAATTTTGGATCACTTCCGATGTTGACAGTGATGCTCTCACGATGCGGCGAAACGCTTTCAGTTTCTCCGACTCGTTTAGGTTGAACTGATGGCGACACTGCCATGGCCGGCGCGGGAGTGTAATCTCGCCGGCAGCCGGTAAACCCCCGCTCTAGTTCGGCTGGTTCGGGAACTCTTCCTTAACCGTGTAGCCCTCTGGCACCTGGAACAGCGTTGGATCGGGCTCGCCGCGTTCGAAGTCGGTCAGCTCCATTGTGGTGGTCCAAGTGCGGGGATCCTCGTCGATGCTCATCACCAATATCTTCAACTCGGGAGATATCCAGGTCTCGCTGGTGACTGCAATCGGGCGATCGTTGCCCTCACTGCCCACCGGAATAATCCTCGTCCTCCGTGTTCCTTCAGCCTCGATGCCATTGATGGTCCTGAAGCCCAGCTTCTCGATTTCTTGCTTGGGCTGATCGGGCATGGGTTGAACCGGCCTCTGGATGACCGCCTGCGGCGTGGCCGAAGAAATCGGGGGTGGCTGGGGCGGCTGCACTTGCGGCATCTGCGTGGGTTCCTGCATGTGCGTCACGTAGACTACTTTTAAATTGGAATCCCAGCTTATGTAGACGCGGCTTACAGGGTCGGAGATGTTGAACGTGTCCAGCCCCTGAACCTCCCCCAAGCCGGCGCGGCTCTCGAAGTAGGTTCTGCCGCTGGAATCGCGGGCCTCCTTGCGGGTGGTTTCGTGGGTGACGGTTGTGCCGTCGGCCAGCTTCTGAACATGGGTCAATTTGCGGGCGGCTGTGTACGGTCCGCTGTACGTGCCTGACCCTCCCGGTGCGACCACATTGACGCCGCTCTCAAAAACGCCGGCGCCCCCGCCTCCGGCAAAAATCTGCCCGTGAGCAGCAAAGGATGAAGATAATACCAACGCAAAAACGGCAGGATTGAACGGAAATTGGGCTGTGCGCATTGAACTCCCTCTCGCCCTTTAATAAGACACCACAGGCCCCGGATTTGTTCCTTGACCCCGATCCCGGGAGGATTGAGTCCAATTCGTCAATTACTGCTTCTTCACTTCATCGGCAAACATTGACGCCCTCCACATCGGGCTCCGCGCCACATCAAAGTTATACTGGAACCCTCGTCAGCAGCACCATGCACCTGGAGGCACCCGCCGCTTGTTCAAGCACGCCATCGTTCGCATCCCCGGAAGCAATTTCGCCGCTGGCCTCACCAGCGTCGATCTCGGCGTGCCGCAGTATGGTCTCGTTCTCGCGCAGCACGCCCGTTACTGCGAGGCCCTCAAAGAATGTGGCCTCAGCCTCACAACCCTCGAAGCCGACCTCCGCTATCCCGACTCGACCTTTGTTGAAGACACTGCCGTTCTCACCGAGCACGGCGCCATTCTCACCCGCCCCAGCGCCGAAAGCCGCGAGGGCGAGGTGGACGCCATCCGCCCGGTCATCGCCCGATTCTTCCCGTCCGCTCTTGCCATTCATGCTCCCGGCACGCTCGATGGCGGCGACATTTGCGAAGCAGGAAACCACTTCTTCCTCGGCATTTCCCACCGCACCAATGAAGAAGGCGCGCAACAACTCGCCGCACACCTCGCCGGCCTTGGCTACACTTCGTCCACGATCGACGTCCGAGGCAGGACGAGCATTCTTCATCTCAAAAGCGGAATCTCGTACATTGGCGACAACACCCTCGTAGTAATGGAAGAGATGGCCGATAATGAGCAGTTCCGCCGCTTCAACCTGATCCGGGTTGCGGCGGAGGAGAGCTACGCGGCCAACTGCGTCCGCGTCAACAGCCGCGTGCTGGTGGCAGCCGGGTACCCTCGCGTCACTGCAGAACTCGCCGCCCGTGGCTTCGATCCTCTGGTCCTCGATATGTCGGAGTTCCAAAAGATGGACGGCGGCCTCAGTTGTCTCTCGCTGCGTTTCTGATGATCGGCGTCACTGATTGCCTGCGATGGCGCGAAGGCAAAAAAACTCTACCTGTGCGCCGCATGATCCATCGAAACTAGCCGCAAAATTAGTGCTGTGGCTTCGTCTGCTGCGGATTGGATTGCTGATTCTGCTGATCCTTCGGACCAGAGATTTCCTGCCCGTTATAAATAATCGTCGAAGTTGAGCCGAACCGCTTGTAGTCGGTGTACTTCACGACGTCGCGGATATGAACATCCGAGGCCATGTAGCCGTTGCCGCCGGAAAAGTGCAGAATTCCCTCGCCCTTGGTATAGACGGGGAACCAATACTTGCCGTCGATCTGCTGCCGCCACGTCATGAACGGCGGGTGCAGGTCCTCCTGCCCGCGCTTCGTGTCATCCGGCACCATGCGGCCATCGACTACGACAATCTGCAGGTCGGTCGCATCCACCCAGATTCGCCCGTCCAGGTAGCGTTTGCCCTTCAGAATCTGCTTCGGGGTCACATCAAAAACATAGCAATCGACTTCGTCCACCTTTTGCCGGCCAACATACTTGATGTCGTATTCGCCCACTTCACTGGTGGTCAAAACGAAGGGATATCCGTGCTGGATGTCCTGGAGGTCTGATGGAGACATCATCACCCGTTGCAATGTGCTCTCCGGCGCATAGACCACTTTTTCAGTTCGGTGGCCCGAGGGGTCGAAGATCACATCGTCCACCTCGTACCACTCCCCGTCCACCTTGTTGTCGTCGTCCAAAGTCTGCACGCGAGCCACGCGCCGGTATGTATAGTGGTTCAGTGCCTCCTGAAACTCGGTCTCCTTGGCTGCAAACTTGGCGATAATCTGGTCCGGAGGCGTGGCAGGTTCGGATATGTTCATGGGACCAAAGCCCGCGTCCAGCGCCATCGGCGTAAAGCTGTCCTTGTTCTGCGCGGCCGCTCCCAGGGCGAAAACCACCGCCAACGCCGTTATCCACCATCGACCTCGCGCCTTCAATGTTCCCCCCAATTCGTTTTGTGCCGGCCCAAGGAAGCCGGGAAAGCCCTGCCTTTATCTTCGCACTACAACGTTAGACGCATGTACACGGTCACAGGGTGGATGCAAAATAATCCGTTGAAGTATGTGTGGCTGGAGTGCGCCCTTTTGCGCGCGCAGGAAGGGCAAGGGCCTTCTTGAACACGGAAGGCCAACATAGGAGTTGACTTACCGCGCGGAGAACTCAGAATGGAGTTACGCTTCTTGGTTCTGGAGCCTTTAAACCGCTGACACCTTTCAAGGTGCTGATCACGGGCTCTTGCGGAAGATGGTCCAAGGAGGCCTCTGGCTTACATGCTCGACAGCTACCAGCTTCCCGCGATTGTCCTCACGGCGCTTCTTCTGCCGGCGTTTGCAGGGCTCTACCTGCGCTCCCGCAATGCCCGGACGCTGTTGTGGTTTCTTGGCTTCCTTTTTGCCTTCCTGCGCATGGTGCAGTTCTACACGCTCAGTCCAACAGACTTCGCTAAATCGGGCGCACACCCGTGGCTCACCTCCTCCGGCCTCACCTGCATGCAGATCAGTTCGGCGCTGTTTCTTGCGTCCTTGTCCCCGCTCGCTTTCCGCATCGGACGGATTCGCATCTTTTATGTGATTCCCTTCACCATTCCGCTCACGGCCTACGCAATCCTGCTCTTCGGCGTGTACCACGGCGAGATGCCCACCGGCTTTGCGTTTCTGGTTTTTCCGGCTCTGGGCGGGCTTTCTCTGCTCGCAGGCTGCTTTTGGGCCCTCGGTCGCGGCAGCATGCCAACCTGGCTTGGATTGCTCCTCTGCATCGCCCTGGGGGGCGCCGGTTTGTGGGTTTGCGTCTCGGTCAGGGGAATCTGGCCCATGGTATTTGTCGAGTGCGCCCTGCACCTGACTACAGCCCTCCTCGTTTTCTACGTGTTTCGGCGATTTTCACCGGGAACAGTCCTCAGCGGAATGGGCTTCATCGCATGGTCGTTCGGCATTGGGGTCCGCGTCCCCTTCATCGCCTCTCACCCTGCGGTTCATTTGGGATTGATACGCCTGGTTTCCCTAAGCACCGTGGTGGCAGCCATGGGCATGATTCTGCTCGCGCTCGAAGACCAGCTCGCCCTCCAGCAGACCGCCCAGGAGCGCGAACGCCGTGCTCGCAAAGAGCTGGAAGCGTACTCACGCGTCGTTCTATCCCGTCGCCGCGTCGAGGACTTCGATCGGCAGGCGAACTTGATCTGCCAGACCGTCGTAACCAACAGCCGCTTTTCTCAGGCAGCACTACTGCTGGTGCAAGGTGCGGAGCAGTTCCGCCTGGCTGGCGCCGCAGGCCTTGACGATGCCCCCTTGAATGCCCTTGAGGCGCTCGCCACGCGGATCCCCGTTGCCGGCTTTCTGGCGCCCGGTTCGGCTCCGCCTGCTGCGGAACACGCCCAATCCTTCAACCTGAACCTCGAACCGTGGCTGCTGCCTGGAGACGATCTCGCCCGCTTGCGCCTTACTGAGGTCGTGGCTGCCCCGCTCTATGGCCGCTCGGCCACCGATGGAGCCCTGATCCTTTCCGATCTGCGCAATCCTGAGGACAGGCTCCGCGCTGAAGACCTGCTTCCGGTTGAAGTGCTTGCCGCTCGCATCCAGGCCGCCCGCAGCCAGACCATGATGCTTGAAAAGCTCATCGACGCCGAAAAGTTCGCCGGCCTCGGTCAGCTCGCCAGCAACGTCACGCGCCAACTCAATAATCCACTTACCGTCATCCTGGGCTATGCCTCCTTGCTCGAAGCCACCGACGCCATGAATCCCCAGGAACGCAAGGGGATCGAATCCATCCTGTCCGAGGCACGCAACATGCGGGCCACGCTCGAAAGCCTCTCCCGTATGTCGCGCTCCCAGAGCGACCATTTCGCGGCTATCTCCGTCTCCGAACTGCTCGCCGACATGGAGCAGCTGCATCGTTCCGAGTTTGTGCACCGAGGCATCGAGTTTCGCCTCCACATCGCTCCCGCGCTGCCCCGCGCGCTTGGCAACGCCCAGCAGGTGCGCCAAGCGGTGCTCTATTGCCTTCAGTTCGCCATCGAGGCGGTCGAAAACATCGAGGCCCCGGGCGAAAAGTCGGTTCGCGTGGATGCCACGGCCGAGAGCGACTGCGTAAAGATCGTCATTGCCCACACCGGACCCGGCTTCCTTCATCCTTCCCGCGCTTTCGATCCATTCGTCCCCGCGCAGGCCGCCGGGGAAACCGCCGGCCTGGGCCTGAGCCTCTGCGCCACCATCCTGCGCGAAAACAACGGCCGCATCTCCGCCATCAACTATGAGCCTCGCGGCGCCGCCATCGTTCTCGAACTGCAAGCCGCGTAATCCTCAAAGGCGCAAACGTCTAGGCAACAAACGGACCATAAACAGCGCTGTCATCCTGAGCAGGCCAGAGAGAAGCGTAGGGAGTCGAAAGCCTGCCCGCCGTGGCGGGGACCTGCCCTGAAAATTCTCCGCCAACCCCCTGAACCCTGTCATCCTGAACGTAGTGAAGGATCCGCGGTTGCATTTTCATAATTTCGGGTGGAATGCCGTTCCATGCTCGACTGCGGTTGTTTCTAAGTCTCCAGGCCGGTGTAAACTTTTCCTTCGCGTACAGGCTGGGTGCCCGCGGTCCCGTATTTGGAACCGGGGAGAGCAACACTTGCGCGCGAGCGGGACTCTTATGCGCAAATCTTCGTTCGCCCTCCTCTTTGTATTCGTCTTCCTTGCCGTTCCGTTCTCTTCTGCCCAAAAAACCCCGCCTAAACGCCCCATGACCTTCGAGGACATGATGCACATGAAGCGCCTCGGAGACACCGCCGTCTCGCTTGACAGCAAATGGCTGGCCTACGCTGTTACAACCGTGAATCTCGACCAGAACACCAAAACAGCGGAGCTGTGGCTGCAAGCCATTGCAGGCGGTGAGCCGATTCCGCTGGCGATAGGCAAGCCCAACGACAGCGGCGTGCAGTTCGCCCCCGACGGGCACTCCGTGCTCTTCCTTTCCGGTCGAGAGAACGGGCAACAGATATGGCTGGCCGACTTCGACCCCGCTACCGGCGCAACCAGCAACGCAAAGAAACTGACCAGCATTTCGACCGAAGCCGACAACGCGAAATGGTCTCCCGATGGCCGCTCGATCGTTTTCACCTCGTTCGTCTACCCCGATTGCCCCGCCATTAGTCCTGCGGACGGCGGAGCCGGAGACAAATGCAACGCAGCGAAAGACGCCGCCCTCGCCGACAGTAAGGTCAAGGCGCAGATCTTCACCCACCTCCTCTACCGCCATTGGAACCACTTCACCGGAGACAAGCGGTCCCACCTCTTTCTGCTGTCCGTCGATGACGGCAAAATCCGCGACCTTACGCCCCACGTATTCAACGATGTGCCGCCCTTCTCGCTTGAAGGCAGCGGCTGCGGCTGCGCCTTCTCGCCCGATTCGAAAGAACTGGCCTACACCTATAAGGACGTTCCCGTCCCCGCCATCAGCACCAGCCCCAGCATCTTCACGCTCGACCTGACCGACCCGGCCGCGAAGCCGGTAAAGGTGAGCACCTCGGCAGGCGGCAACTTCGATCCCGCCTATTCGCCCGACGGCAAATACTTGGCGTGGCGCTCGCAAGCACGAGCTGGCTACGAGAGCGACAAGTTCCGGCTAGTGCTCTACGATCGGGCGACGAAGACGATCAATGACTTGCTGCCCCATTTCGAGAATTGGGTGGATGAGATTGCATGGGGGCCTGCGAACTCGCATTCCATTTACCTCACCAGCGGCGAAAAAGGCGAAGAGCGAATTTTCGGATTCGATCAACTTTACGGTTCTCCGGATTCCAAGAATGTGTCGTACAAGCCTTTGATACGGCTAACGAATGACGGAGAATACGGTGACCTGCACCCGACTTCTGATGGGAGATTGCTCGTTGCGACGCGCATGACTGTGGCCGCGCCCGGGGAAGTCGTCGCGCTCGATTCCTCCATGATCGGCCACACTATAAGATCAATCGCAATGGGCGAAGGCGTACTTCCGCCTGAAGTGATGAGCGAGGTCGAAAAAGAATCCCCGCTCACTCACCTCAACGACGCCCTCCTAGCCCAACTCGATCTCCCCAAGATGGAATCCTTCTGGTTCACCGCTGCCGACAAGACCAAGCTTCAAGGCTTCGTAATCAAGCCCCCAGCCTTCGACCCCGCCAAGAAATACCCGCTAAAATTCCTAATCCACGGCGGCCCCCAAGGCGCCTGGGGCGACTCCTGGTCCTACCGCTGGAACGCCGAACTCTTCGCCGCCAACGGCTATGTTGTCGTCATGATCAACCCCCGCGGCTCAACCGGCTACGGCCAGGCCATCGTCGATGGCGTCAACGGCGACTGGGGCGGCAAGCCCTTCACCGACCTGATGACCGGCCTCGACTACGCCGAACAACATTACCCATTCATCGACAAGAATCGCGAGTGCGCCCTCGGAGCCAGCTACGGCGGCTACATGGCCAACTGGGTCCTCGGCCACACCACCCGTTTCAAGTGCATTGTCAGCCACGACGGCATGTTCAACGCCGAATCCGCCTTCGGCACCACCGACGAAGACTGGTTCAATATCTGGGAGTTCCGCGGCCACCCCTGGGACTACTACGGCAAGCTCGACGCCGAAAACCCCTTCCGCAAGTGGTCGCCCTCGCTCTATGCCAAGAACTTCAAGACGCCGACGCTGGTGATCCACGGCCAGCTCGACTACCGCCTCGACGTCAGCGAGGGCTACCAGCTCTTCGACACCCTGCAACTCCTCGGCGTCCCCAGCAAAATGCTCTACTTCCCAGACGAGGGCCACTGGGTGCTGAAGCCGCAAAACTCGCAGCTCTGGTGGAAGACTGTCAACGACTGGGTCGATCAATGGACGAAGACAAGCCCCCAGTGAAAAACTTTGTTCCGGCTTGCAGATTATTTCGTCAATCGGCGCACACTGGATATGTGCGGTCGAGTTAGCTCCCAGGGGGAAAGGGGAAGGGGGACCCCCACCCCCCTTTTTTAAATTTGCAGTTTTCCACAGAAGGTTTGCAGATTAATTCGCCGGGTGTGAATCGACTCGATTTTGAGGCACCCTGATGTCATCCTGAACCGTTCGCCCAGGTCCCGTCCGCCGCAGCGGAGGACCTGGAAAACCACCAACCTCCACGTTCTCATCCTGAGCGAGTCCGCCGCGGCGGACGAGTCGAAAGCCTGCCCGCCGTGGCGGGGATCTGCCCTGAAAATTGCCTTCGCCAACCCCTGAACCCTGTCATCCTGAACGTAGTGAAGGATCCGCGGTTGCATTTTCATGATTTCGGGTGGAACGCCGTTCCATGCTCGACTGCGGTTGCTTTTCAGGACGTTTCGCTCTCAGAGTCAACTTTATGCCGTTCGCACGCAAATCCGCCAAGCCCCGCGCCTTCCTCAACGAGGCCGGCCTCTACGACTATGGCGTCAGGTCCCTGGCCCGCGCCATGCGCACTGAGGCCGAACTGCGCCGCCTCATGTCTTCTCGCGTCGAGCCCGGCGAGCGTGGCCAGGCCGTCATCGACTCCGCCGTTGCGAGACTGAAGGCGCAGCGTTATCTCGACGATCAGTCCTATGCCGAAACATACGCCCGCCTGCGCAAGGAGAATGAGAAGCTGGGCCAGCGCCGCGTCCGGCAGAATCTGCAGCAAAAGGGCGTGAACGCATCCCTGATCAACGAGACCCTCGAAGCCCGTTACGGCCAGACCAACGAAGAAGCTCTCGCCAGGGAACATCTCGCCCGCAAGCGCCTGCGCAAACCGGAAAATGAAAAAGAGACTGCCCGTGTCATGCGCCGTCTGGTGGCCGCAGGATTTTCGCCTGGCGTCATCTACAAGATTCTCCGCCAGTGGGACGTGCCCGACGAAACCCTCGCCGCCCTCGACAACCTCTCCGAAGACCCGCACGAGGACTGATTTTTCAAGGTCCCTGAGGCTTGCTCTCGGCGCCCGGTCCATGTGGAACCGTCGCACTACCCGCAATCGACTCGCGAATGCCTGCCAGCGGCGCATTCGCCACAAACTCAACTCCGCCGTCCTCCGAGCGAATACCCAACTCGCCCCATAACTTCGGCAGGTCGACTGCGACGGGCGCGTCTTTCCACTTGGCGTACATCTCGGCCAGGACGCGCGTTCCCGTTGCGCGGTCGCCGATTGCAAGCGCCCGCTCCAGTGGCCAGTCGTGGTCGATGGTGCCGCCTTGCGCCACCACGGCACGCAAGGCGTCCTGCAACCCCTTGCGATTGCCGGTCTGGCGCCTTATTTCGACATCGGCCATCAGGCAGAACAGCGCGCCGCCCCAGTAGGTTCGACCCCAGGTGTGGGTCCGGTCGAGTCCCTGATCGTCAGGCGCAGGCTCGCCCTGCGGCAGACCGCGCACCATGTCGCCCCAAACCTTTTGCGCCTTGAGTTCCCCGGTCATTACCCGGGCGAGCGGTTCAATGTAGGTAGCGAGACCTTCCTCCATCCAATGTTCGTCGTCGGGCAGGGAAGGAAACGCCATGTGCACCAGCTCATGCGTCGTAACCCAGTCTTCGGCAAGGTCCTCCTGGGTAGCATGTTGGGCAATGCGGAGACGGGTGAAACCCTGAAAGCCGTCAACCCCGCCCCAGGTTGTGCCTTCAATGTCTTCGCCGTGTCTGCCGCCAGCCACAGGCACCACCAGGATGCGGGCACGAGTCACAGGAAACCGGCCATAGTATGTGGTCACGGCAGTGGCGGCAGCCCGAATGTGCTGCATCACGGCGTCCAGCGGCAAGTCGAGCGGCCCATTCGCGAAATCCACCTGCAAAGTCGCTCCGCCGATTTGCAGGTGGCGCGATGTCGCGATACCCGCCGCCGGATGCCACGGTTGACCGCCTCCCAGGGCGGGATTCGCGCCTGAAGCCGTGAAAGCCCGGCCCAGCAAACAGAGAATCAGCAGGAACCAATACGGCTTTCGCGCGAGCGCTGCCATCCACACCCCACTCCAATATGGACGCGGAAGCGAGCGTCCAAGCCGATGCACTTCTGCATTTTCACTCAGTCGGATTGATTTTTGGCAGCGAATCGTGATGAGGCATCAGGCGCGGGGAGCCTTGGCCGCGAGAATCTCCAGCTTTTCCACCTGCGGCGGAGAGGCGAACAGTTCCTCAGCCCTCGCGAAGAGTGCCTTTGCGATCTCGCCGCTGAGGTGAGCATTGCGGCCTTCTTCATTCTTGAACGTATCAAAGATGCCAAAATGGGCCGGACCGAGCTTGACGGCATACCAGGTGGTGGTGCCGGCCTCCCGCATGGCCAGCGGCTGCGCCGACTTCAGGAAATCCTCAAGCTCTTTCTCTTTTCCCGCCTTGGCATGCAGCAGCGCCAGCAAAGCATATTGATCCATTACGACCTCCATTCCCTATACCCATCCATAAGATGCGGAATTGAAGCCGAGGTTACACCGGCCTCTGCGCTGCGGCGTGGCACGGAATGGCGTCGGACTTGGAGCTTGGCGAGGCGGCAATCCTTCGTCGGCGGGGTGAACCGAATTACACTGATTACGACATGCAAGTTCGATCCGGAAACGAGATACGCGAGCTGTTTTTGCGCTTTTTTGAGTCGAAGGGGCACCGCCGTGTGCACTCTTCCTCGCTGGTGCCTGCCAACGACCCGACGCTGCTATTTACCAACGCGGGCATGAATCAATTCAAGGATTTGTTTCTCGGGGCCGAGCGCCGCGACTACTCACGTGCCACCACCTCGCAGAAGTGCGTTCGCGCAGGCGGCAAGCATAACGACCTTGAAAACGTGGGCTTTACTCGCCGCCACCACACCTTCTTCGAGATGCTGGGCAACTTCAGTTTCGGCGACTACTTCAAGCGCGACGCGATCAACTTCGCCTGGGAGCTGGTCACAAGCGAAGAGTGGTTCGGCATCCCCAAAGACCGGCTTTACGTCACCATCTTTGAAGGCGCCGACGGTGTTCCCCGGGACAACGAGGCCGAGGGGTATTGGATCGAGGCGGGAGTTCCCAAGGAGCGCATCGGCGAATACGGATTGAAGGATAACTTCTGGCAGATGGGCGAAACCGGCCCCTGCGGACCATGCTCGGAGATCTTCTACGACATGGGGATAGAAGCCGCCGAAACGCCGGGTGTCGATAAGCCCTTCGGCCAGGACGAAGCGCGCTACGTGGAGATTTGGAACCTCGTCTTCATGCAGTTCGACCGCTCGGCCATCGTCGACCCGGCAACCAAAGCCACCACCTACAAGCTCACGCCGCTCCCCAAGCCGTCGATTGACACGGGAATGGGTCTGGAGCGCGTGGCAGCCGTGCTGCAAAACAAGATCAGCAACTTCGAAACGGATTTGTTTACGCCGCTGATTCAAAGAGCAGCGGAGCTTTGTGATGGAGCGGGAAAGCGGGACAAGTTGGGTGTACCGGAGTTTCCGCTTGGACCGATCGGATATCCGAGCACCGATCTCGCCAATAACCCGCCCGTTACCACAGAAAAGAACCTAACCGACAACGCGAGCCTGCGCATCATCGCCGACCACGCCCGCGCCGCCACGTTCCTGATCAGCGATGGCGTATTGCCTTCGAACGAAGGCCGCGGCTACGTGCTGCGCAAAATTCTCCGTCGCGGAATTCGTCACGGCCGCCTTCTCGGCCAGGAACAGCCATTCCTGAACCAGATGGTCTACGCCGTCCGCGATCTGATGGAAGGTGCCTACCCCGAACTAACCGATTCGGCTGATCGCGTGGCGAAGGTGGTGGAGGCTGAGGAGAAGCAATTCGACCGGGTAATGGACGTCGGCTCAATTCAGCTAAATCGTGCGATGCGAGAAGTCGAAGAAGCAGCCTATCAGCGCAACCTAAAGTTGGTCACCGACTTCGGCATCCTAGACCGTATTCCTCGGGCAAATCATAGCTCGGACTCTGGCGCGCCGCAGAATCGTCTGGATCTTAGCTTGGTCGAGGACGTTCTCAAAACCTTACCGAAAAGCAGCGAAGATTGGATCCAACTCTGGCCGAAACTCAGAGCGAGACCCACTCTTTCAGGCGACCGTGCCTTCCACCTTTACGAGACCTACGGCCTCCCGCTGGATTTCATGGTCGATGCTGCCCGCGACGCGGGAATTGCGTTTGATATGGAGGGGTTCGAGCGCGAAAGAGTTCAAGAGCAAGCCCGCGCCCGCGCAAGCTGGAAAGGCGGTAGCCAGAAGTCCGCAAGCCCCGCCTATCGCGACCTTCAGAAAACGGACTTTCTCGGCTACAAGCAACTCAATGCCAACGACGCTGAAGTTCTCGCCATCGTGAAAGATGGGCAAGGCGTTCCTGCCGCCGCTGCTGGCGAACAGGTCGACGTCGTTCTCGACCACACCAGTTTCTACGGCGACTCCGGTGGCCAGGTGGGCGACACCGGCTGGTTCACATCCATCGATGGCAACACGACCGTTGCGGAAATCACTGGCTGCGTGCTTCCTGTGCAGGGTGTCCGCGCCCACAAGGCCCTGCTCAAGCAACCGCTGGCCGTGGGTGATCACGTCAACACCGTCGTAGACGGCGCACGCCGCGATTCCATTCGCCGCAACCACACCGGAACCCATCTGCTGCATGCGGCACTGCGCCAGGTCCTTGGCACACATGTCAAGCAAGCCGGATCGCTGGTTGATCCAACACGGCTACGTTTTGACTTTTCGCACTTCGCACAGGTGGCGGATGAGGAGTTGGAAGAGATCGAGTCCATCGTCAACCGCGAGGTGCTGGCCAATGCCAAGGTCGAAACTCTTGTAGACGTTCCCATCGACGTGGCCGTGAATGAATACCACGCCATGGCCCTGTTCGGCGAAAAGTACGGCGACAAGGTGCGCGTGGTCAAGCTGTCTGACGGCTTTTCGACCGAACTTTGCGGAGGCACGCACACGGCGGCCACGGGCGAAATCGGCCTGATCAAGATTGTGAACGAGGGTTCTGTTTCCTCAGGCGTGCGGCGGCTTGAAGCAATCAGCGGGCTTGGTTCGCTCGACACTTTCCGCCGCGACTTTGCCGTGGCGCAGCTTGCCTCTCAGATTGCGCCATCCGTCGACGGAAACCTTTCGGACTCTCTGCGCGCCAAGCTTGCCAGTCAGGAAGATGAGCTCAAACGCCTTCGTCGCGAGTTGGAAGACACGCGCATGAAATCAGCCGCCGGCGCGCTCGATGAAGCCCTCGGTCACGCCGTCGACATCAAGGGAGTTCGCGTCGTCACGCTCCGCGCCGACTCACTGGAACGCGGCCAGTTACGCACCCTGGTGGATAACCTGAAACAGAAACTTGGCGAAGGCGTCGTGTTGCTGGCTTCGGCACAGCCCGAAGGCAAGGTTGCCCTCATTGCCGGGGTGACGCCGGGACTCATCAAACGCATCCAGGCCGGCAAACTGGTGGGTGCGGTCGCTAAGCTGGTTGGCGGATCGGGTGGAGGCAAGCCTGAAATCGCCGAGGCGGGCGGCAAGGACCAGTCGCAAATCGATTCCGCCCTTAAAGCGGCGCCCGATATGGTCGCGATGCTTCTCGGGTGAATCCAGCTATTCGCGCCCTGGCATTGCAAAGTTGTGATGGGGACAAAAGAAAGGGCCACATCTCTCAGATGCGGCCCTTTTGATATTCAAGTTGCGGATCACCTGACGGCACCGCGCGATCCGAAGCTGTAGGCTACCCCGAGCGAGACGATCGGATAAGTCTTGAGCGGATCAAGATTGTTTTTCCACTTGTTGACCTGTGAGGCCAAATCGCTCTGAATCTGCAGGGCGATGGGGTTGGTCGTGCTGGCGACGTTGGTGCACTCAGTCTGCGCCTGGTCATAGCAGGCCCAGCCGGTCAGGTTGGCGTTCAGAGATGGCGGCCCGGTCAGCGCGACGCCAGCCTCGAACGGGAATGACAAATGTCCGCCCTTGCGGGGGATCGTGTTGCCCCAGCCCGCGGTGATGGTGAAGGCCGGCTTGGTGTTGTTGAGCCCGAGAGCTGCGGTGGCGTTCAACGGAGTGGCCCCGGTGACCGAATTCGCATTGGCCGAGTAGAACGTATCGCCATTCAGCGTAAAGCTTGTTCCTGCGGCCACGAGGGATGTAGCCGTCAGCTTATTGCCGTTGTAGATCAGCACACCGGGGCTGATGCGAAATCCAGCGCGGAAGGGATAAATGTCCGCTGCAATGCCTGCCGAGGTCAGGTTGAGCTTGGCATTGGCGTTGAATCCGTTGGTGGTGAAGTTGGTGGAGTAGTGAAGCATGTTGCCCATGGTGCGCACATTCAAATGCTTCGTCACATAGGTCGTTACCTGCAATCCGGGGCCCAGCGGAGAGACGTTGCCGCCAATCGCAACCCGTGAAAAGGGACCGGGTGCAAAAGTGGGGTTAGGAACAGACGAGAGGCCGCGTGTAATGCCGCCACCGGTGGGTTCTGCGTCATCGGCAACCAGGCTGGACGAGATTCCAGAGGCCTGTGCCAGCAGTGCCCCAGGGGCAGCCAGCATGGCAATCGAAAGAATGAGCGCTGTATTTTTCATGACATTTACCTCCTGAATAAGACCCTTTGATGCTGCAATCCCCTCGGAGCTGAACCTCTGGACGGGTTCTGTTCGAGGAGGGTTGCCCCCATTGATCTGTCGCTTGGCGTGATGTGAGTTTCTAACGGAGATTACCATAGTATTCAGTTTGCGATTACCAGTGCGGACTCAGATTACATTACCGAAGATTTAGCCCGAATCGTTTCGGGACCAAGCGCGTGCTTGTCATTCAAGGCACTCCAGCACCACGGGCCTGGAAGAATGCCGTAATCTTGCCCCATGGGTAGGTTGAACGCCGAATTGGAGACGACCACAGCACTGCGATGGCGGCTTCTTGAGTGGTACGCGGAGAACCAGCGCGACCTGCCCTGGCGGCGCAGTCGGAATCCCTACGCCATCTGGGTTTCCGAAATCATGCTGCAGCAGACGCGCGTGGCAGTGGTGATCGAGCGCTACATAGTCTTCATGAAGCGATTTCCCACGCTGGTTTCGCTGGCCTTGGCTCGGGAGGAGGATGTGCTGGCATTGTGGAGCGGGCTCGGCTACTACCGCCGAGCGCGCATGCTTCACAAGGCCGCACAGTTTGTCGCGGGCCACCACGAAGGCAACTTACCCGCCGCCGCAGCCGAGCTTCGTCTTCTTCCCGGAATCGGCGCTTACACAGCCGCAGCCATCGCCAGCATCGCCCACGGCGAGCGTGTGGCCGTGGTGGATGGAAACGTGGAGCGGGTGTTGTGCCGCGTGAAGGGCTGGGAAGAGGCAGGCCGTTCTGGCGGAGCCGCCTTGCGCCGCAAAATCGAGGCCTTTGCCGCCGAGCTCCTGGATCCCCGCCGTCCGGGTGATTTTAACCAGGCATTGATGGAACTGGGCGCCACGGTCTGCGTTCCGCGCAATCCCCGATGCCTTGCCTGCCCGATTTCGGCCGATTGCCTTACCCGCGGCGAACACAGAACGCAGCCAAGGCCTCGAATGATCAGCCGTGAAGTCGCCTACGCCCTTTCTGTTCGAACTGGAATGCATGCGGGACAGTCCAATCGCGAAGTGCTGCTCGAACAGCGTCCCGACTCAAAAACCGTGATGCCTGGCATGTGGGAGCTGCCGTCTCTGCGCGACCCCGCGGTGTCCCAGGCGGATGTCCGCATGACCCTCCGCCACGCCATCATGCAGGTCAACTACTATGTGCGGGTGCGCACCGTGTTTGAAGATGATGTGCAAACCTTGACTGTAGCCGGGGGCCTGCGCCGCTGGATTCCGCTCGCGCTGGTCGCGGGCATGGCTCTTACGGGACTTACCCGAAAAGTGCTCCTTCGCGCCCACCTGCTACCCACGGCATCCTTGGATGCGATTGCTCCCCGGCCGGAAGACGACGTAATCTGAACCCGCAACCCTCTTCGACGCCTTTCCTGTCGTCTGCATTTTTCTTGTGGGAGATCCAATGCGTTTTACACAAATGTTTGTAATACTTACCGCCGGAATCTTTGCGGCCACTCTCGCCTATGCCCAGCAACCCGCCGCGAACACAGTGCCCGAGATTGCCGGATTGCCTCCGGCGGCCCGTGCCGCCGCTGCGTCTATCGATCCTGAAAAGATTCGCGCCCATGTGCGTTTTCTTTCGCTCGACTTGCTTGAAGGCCGCGGCCCCGGTACCCGTGGAGGTCAGCTTGCCGCCGAGTACATCGCCACGCAGTTCGCCCTGGCGGGTCTCAAGCCTGCCGGCGACAACGGGACATATTTCCAGCCGGTGCCGCTTGTCGCCGTACACACCGACGAAGACAAAACCAAGTTCGCGTTTGTGCCGGAAAGCGGTCAGACTCTCGATCTGAAGTATGGAACCGAGATTGTCTCCAAGGATGAAACCGGCCAGCCGACGGCGGACATCGATGCCCCGATTGTCTTCATCGGCTACGGCATCGACGCGCCGGAGTACCACTGGAACGACTACGCCGGCGTGGACCTGAAGGGCAAGGTTGCGCTGGTCATCGTGAATGAACCGCCTTCTGACGATGTGAACTTTTTCAAAGGCAAAGCACTAACCTACTACGGGCGCTGGACGTACAAATACGAGGAAGCCGCGCGCCGCGGAGCCGTCGGAGTGCTCATCATTCACCGCACCGATCTAGCTAGTTACGGCTGGGAGGTTGTCCGCAACTCACAGTCCGTTGATAAGAGCTACCTCGATGGTGACCCCACCGCGACCCTGCGCGCAGCGGCGTGGATTCAGCACGATGTGGCTCAGCGCCTTTTCACGGCGGCCGGCCTCGGCGACCTTGATCAGGCGATTGACATGGCTGGCAAGCGCGGCTTCCACGCTGTTCAACTTCCGGTCACTCTGCACGCACATGTTGAAAGCCGCGTTCGCCATTACGTCAGCTCCAACGTGGTGGGCCTCGTACCGGGCGTCAACCACAACGGAAACGCCATTCTTTACACTGCCCATTATGACCATCTAGGTATCGACCCGGACCTGAAAGGGGACAACATTTACAACGGTGCAGCCGACAACGGGACCGGGTGCGGCATCCTGATGGAGATGGCCCGCGCTTTTGCGCAATCGACTGAGCCGCCGCCTCACGACGTTTATTTCGCCTCAGTGACTGCCGAGGAGCAGGGTCTTCTGGGCTCGCAATTTCTGGGAATGCACCCACCCGTGCCCGCCGCCCAGTTCGCGCTTGACCTCAATTACGACATGCTGCTGCCTATCGGGATTCCGCTTTCGGCAAACCTGAGTGGAGCCGAGCGCATCAGCTTCTGGCCCACCGTCCAGACGGTTGCCAAGGCCTTCGATCTGCAACTGCTGCCCGATCCCACGCCCATGGCTGGCCACTACTACCGCAGCGACCACTTCTCGCTGGCCCGCGTCGGCATCCCTGCTTTCTCCGTCGACCAAGGCGAGCTGTTCGAGGGGCACGATGCGGCCTGGGGACATGCGCAGTTTGAGGATTATGTGGCGCACCACTACCACCAGCCCTCCGACGAGTACCGCGCCGATTTCGATTTTCGCGGCAATGCGAAGATGGCGCGTTTTGGCTTTGTCCTGGGATGGCTTGCGAGCGAGCAAGCCACGCCGATCGAGTGGCTGCCTGGTGACGAGTTTGAAAAGGCCCGCAAAGCCAGCGAAACGAATTAGCCTGATTTCACTGGTTCCGGCAGGACAGTTCGTGGTCGTCGTTTCCACCTTTCACAAGAGCGGGTAATTCTCTGCCATTTCTCTGTGGAAAACTGCAAATTTCGAGGGGGGGTAAGAGCCTGTCGCCGAGGCTCTTCAGTACAGGTCCGCCCGTGAGGGACCTGTTTCACCCGCTCAACAAAAATTGTTGGCCGATTCAGTGTTGGCAAAAGAGCGAAAGAATGGATTTCAATCGGGGGAAGAGATACAGTCCGGTCAAATCCTGGCATCTTGGATTGGGTGTATCCCTGCCTCAGCGATTCAGATGTACGACAGTCTTTATTCTGCGCTTTTGCGATTTAATTATCTGCCAGAGCTGAGGACAGATTGTGCCGGTCGCGGTTCTCAGCGGTCCTGTTTCAGCATGTCCAGCTCCCTAGTTTGGTGAGAATTGCAGATTAGGAAACCTCTGCACAAGGCGCATTTTCGATCAGCGAAACGATGCAGTGGCTAGAGCCATGTTCATTCTGGAGCCTTTATCGGCCCGACTGAAGTCGTGCCCTTATTACAATGCAACTTGTGCAGAGTTTCCTTAGCCTTTTGCCCAGGTTCGCCGCTCAAGGCATCTTCGCAACCAGGTTGGCGCGATCGAGTACGGCCAGAAGCGCGTAGTAGTTATCCACCAGGAATCCTTCGTAGCCATTGGCGCCGCCCTGCCAGTTTTTCCAGTCGTAAGTCATGCCATTTGGCGCGCGGCCTGAGAATCCCTGGCGTTCGAAGGAATCCAACATCGGCATCAGGATTTTGTCGCCTTCCTCCTTTTCGCCCAGATGGTAGAGAGCGGCCAAGGTGAAGTAGGAGAAAGATGCCGTGGCGCCCCCGTTTTCATATTTTTCAAATCCGTCGCTGCCATCTTCTTTCACGGGGCCACCAAACCTTGGATCCAGGTCAACGTAGTCGGCGCGCCGGATCGGCACGAGATTGCCGGGCAGACCAAGCGCAAAGTCCCGGTACCCGACACTTTCCATCTTGGCAAGAATCCGGTCCATCACCTGGTGTCCTTGCTCGTCGCCCAGCAATCCGTATCGAACCGCAATGCCATTGACGAAAGGGAAATAGTAATTATGCAACTGGCCGTCGCGGCTTCTCCAGCCAGCCACCACTCCGGTTGACGGATCGATAAATGTCTTTGCGTACGCATCGTGAATCTGCCGCGCACGCATGCGATAGTGCGCTGCATCGGCTGTCTCACCAATTCGCTCAGCAAGAGACGCCATGCAGCGCAGCGCGCGATAACCCAATGCGTTCGCGTAAGCGTCCTGGTGGCCGAATCCAATGGTGTCCCACCAGTTCGAGGGTCGTACCGCGATCTTTACAGGCCATGAGCCGGAGTCGCCACTGGCGGGATACTCCAGCAGCGGGCTTCCGTCTGCGTTCGGGGCCGTCATGGTCTCAGCCCATTTGCGCAATCCCTTGTAATTCTGCCGCAACCAGCGAGCATCTCCGCTGCCATCGGCGTAGTCATACGCGGCAATCAGCAGCGACGGATAGGTATCAAGGAAGACATAAGGAACCTGGGAATTGTCAGAGCCGTCTCCATCGAACATCTTGTAGCCCGGCATGCCATAGCCCAGAAATCCGTCCAGGTAGCGGTTCAGACTTTCACGGACGAGGTCCAGCGCGGTCAACCCATTCACCAACTCCGGTGTATAGCGCGCCATATCGCCGTATTCGTAAAGAGTGAACGCGCAAGCGTCGCTGGCAGCATTGTTGGCTAAAACATGCATCTCCGCCTGCTGCTGGAAGATGTCCAGAAAGTCGCGCCGAAAGCCGTCGAAGCGGCGATCGTTCAGGTTCATCCCGGGAATCTCAGGATAGATTGCGGCGGTTTGCAGTGTGTATTCGAGCGATTTTTGGTTGGACGTGGCCGCGGGGAAGGTAACTGTGACAAAAGCCACTGGAGCGCGCCGGGCATCGTAATGCAGGACTGCGGAGCCGTTTCCCTTTGCGAAGATGCGCAGTGACCCCATGCCGGGAAGGTGCAACACTGCGGGCAGAGCGATGTCTCCCGCCGTCGTCACGTGGCCCAGCAACGTTGCATGCACAATATTCGGATCGAATCTCCAAGTGATATCTCGCGAAGCGCCGTTTGGCCTGTACAGGCTGCGCATCTGCAATGTGTCACCGTCGCAACGCAACTCCCACAGCGCGTGTTTCGGATCGGAGGCGAGAGCATACCGCACCCACCCAGCGTGCTCAGTCACGGTATAGTGCGGCCCGAGGCTGCCGGGAACCACAATCGGACTGGGCCGGAAGGCGCCTCGATGGAGCGAGTCGATGCTGAGAGCGCTGAGTCCCGGCTGGTATGCGTCGAATTCCACCCGCATCGAAGAAGTTTCGCGCTTGAGTGTCGCAGAATTCGTTTCCGCGTTTGCAGATGCGGCCATTCCCACGGTGACCGCGAGACAGAGTATCCAGACCGGTCCAAGCCGTACCTTGACCTGTTGAAATTGGTTCTTCGACCAGCGGCTCAAGGTCGACGTCAGTTGCTTTCGGCTACCCATCCTTGGTTCCTTCTGATTTCAAAAGCCAATTTGTTTTGGACAGATCATCGTAGCCCAACACGAACATCCTCGCGGCGCTCGAGTTTTGGAACCGAGGGAAATTATGTGCAGTAAGACTGGGACCATTGCGCCAATGGCAGTTTGGCCGCGAGACCTGTCCTGGCGAGAGCCGGACACATACCGCGATTGATTTTTCGCGCAAGATATTATTCGCGGTACTCGCGAACCTTCAGCAATAATCCGCGCAGCTCAGGTAGTAGCCGCATTGGGTGCAGACCAGCTTGCAGTGATGCCCGGTGAGGCGGTTTGAGCAGGTGGGGCAAACCTGGCAGTGATGTTCGACGGGCTTTGGGCTTTCGGTTGTGCAGTCCGCACCGCTTTGTGGGAAATTCGGTTCAAAATCGGGATCGAGGGCGCTGGGGCGCTGCGGCAGCATGCCCGACAGATTAGCATGGAAGGGTGGGCAGCCTGCCAGCGGCATCCCGGCAGGTGCCTCAAGCATCAACTTCTTAGCTGCGCTATGACATCCCCTGAGGCGCTGCGTAAATCAACCGAAAAACCACCGGATTCCGGAACCCCCAAGGAGGGACCATGGCAAGCAAGGCAAGTGCGGTTTGGACAGGTTCACTAAAGGAAGGCAAGGGCACGATTTCGACGGCGACGGGCGTATTGAACAACGCCAACTACTCCTTTGCCACGCGTTTTGAAGGCGCCACCAGCGGGACAACACCCGAGGAATTGATTGCGGCGGCCCATGCGAGCTGCTTCTCGATGGCCCTGGGCGCGCAGTTGGGTGGAGCGGGCCTGACGCCGACAAAGATTGAAACCAACGCAGCCGTCACCCTGGCTAAAGTGGGGGATGGCTTCTCCATCACCAAGATCGCCCTGACCACCACGGCCAGCGTTCCTGGCGCCACCAAGGAAGTATTTGACAAGGCCGCTGCGGACGCCAAGGGTGGTTGCCCCATCTCAAAGCTTTTCGCAAACAACACTGAAATCACGCTGGACGCAAAGCTGGTCTAGGCACACAGGAGCCTGTCGGGGTTGATTGAGGCGATTCCACAGGGGCGTCTTGTTCGGGCTGCGACCTGAATGCGGTGTACCAGCCTTATAGCGAGAAGGATGGCAGGGCCCTGTCGATGTATGTCCCGCCCGATTTGCGGGGGCGAGATTGGACGGGGCCCGCTAAAAGCGAAGATAAAGCGAATGCCGGGGGGGGGTGCCCTCAGGCAAGGGTAACTCAATCATGTTAAAGGTTTTGCCGGCCGAAACGTGCGCTTTAAGTGCGGGTTAAGCGCCACTTTGGCGCAATTAATTACCGGAAGCGAAGCCACATCTATTTCGATGGTACACAGACTGAAGAAATAGTCTGCAAGGCGGATAAAGGTTGGTTTGGGTTTGTGCTTTCCCGGGTTGGAAGGTCCAGATCTGGGGTCCCAGGCAGTCGCTGTTGGGTGACGAGAGGCGGCGCTCGCGTACCGCGCGCAGATTTGCGCCTTGACAACACCTTCGACCCTATCGAGGGTCAGGCGCCGATATAGACTACGTTGGTATTCAGACCATACAATGCCGGTTTGCACCCTGCCTGAAGGGAGAGCGCGAACCTGGGTCGTGCTATATGTCCGCTATTCTTATGAGCTTGCCGCCGCAAGAGCGCAGAACTTCGCTTTAAGAAAGGACTCTCAATGCACCATCTTCACTTCAATCATCTGGCTGTCATTGCCTCGGGTCTGATTCTCTGGTTTCTGGGCGCGGCCTGGTACTCACCCGCGCTTTTTGCCAAGCCCTGGATGGCGATGCTGGGTATCAAGAAGGGTGAAAGCAATCGCAAGAGCCTGCTCGCGGGGATGATCTCTTCGCTTATCGGCGACCTGATTTTGTCGCTCATGCTCGCCCATTTCATCCTCTGGTCGGGTGCGGCGACGCTTGGGTGGGGCGCACTGATCGGCTTTATCTGCTGGCTGGGCTTCTTTGCCGCGCCCAACCTGCCCCAAGGCATCTACGAAAACCGTCCTTTCAAGCTCTTCGCCATCAACAATGGCTATTGGCTTGTGGGTCTAATCACGGTGGGCGGGCTGCTTGCGGTTTGGCGTTAACTTGGGGATTGCCCAACCCCGCCTTCGCACTACAATCTGGGAATGAGTAAAAAAGTCGTCGCCACTTCCTCAGCTCCGGCCGCCATCGGCCCGTACTCACAGGCTATTCGCACCGGCAACCTGGTCTTCACGGCCGGGCAGATCGCACTTGACCCGGCGACACAACAGGTTGTCCACGGTGGCATCGCCGAGCAAACCACCCGCGTGCTTGAGAATCTCAAGGCTATTCTCGAAGCCGCCGGTTCGAGCCTCTCCCAGGTAGTCAAAGCAACGGTCTTCCTCAAGGACTTTAACGACTTTGCCACGATGAACGCGGTCTACGACGAGTATCTTGCCCCCGACGGCGCGGCTCCTCCGGCCCGCACGACGGTTGAAGCCTCCCGCTTGCCCAAGGATGTGTTGATTGAGATCGAACTGGTTGCGGAGGTCTGACGCCTCCGCGCAGGCCGTATCTTCAGGGCCAGACGGCGCATCAAATCAGCATGAATACCAACAGGGAGCAGACTATGAGCGAAGCGCCCGAAAAGATTGTCCGCACAGACGCCGACTGGCGCGCCCAGCTCACGGCCGAGCAGTACCACGTGCTTCGCGAGAAGGGAACCGAGCGCCCTTTTACCGGCATCCTGACCGAGAACCACGATACCGGCAACTACCACTGCGCCGCTTGCGGGGCGCTGTTGTTTCTTTCCGGAGCCAAGTTCGACTCCGGCTGCGGCTGGCCCAGCTTCATGCTGCCTGCCGGCTCAACGGCTGTCGAGGAGCACGAAGACAACACCTTCGGCATGCGGCGGGTTGAGGTCACATGCGCCCGCTGCGGTGGGCATCTGGGCCATGTTTTCCCCGACGGTCCCCGGCCTACCGGCCTTCGCTATTGCATCAACTCCGCTTCGCTCACGTTTGAGCGTGCAGAGTAACGCCCGAGGCCAAGGGCGGTACCCTGTTTCCATGACTTGTTCACGATTCTGGATCCGATTCGCGTTCGTGCTCGCCTGCCTCCCCGCCGCGGCACTCCCCACATCAGTCCAGTCCCCGGCACTTCATGAAGACCATCAACTTGATCAGCAGATCAAGGAAATTGCCAAGGCCTACCATGGCCACGTGGCGCTCTTCGCACAGAATCTGAAAACCGGCGAGACTGCTTCGCTCGATCCCGATCTGCCTGTGCAAACAGCCTCGGTGATCAAGATGGGAATCCTGCTCGACGCGGCGGAGCAGATTCGCTCTGGCCACGCCACCCTGGCAGAGCGGCTGGTGCTGACCAAGCCCAACCAGGTAGGAGGCTCCGGCGTTCTGGGTGAACTGACCCCGCCGATCGCCCTCACCCTGGGCGATGTGCTCACGCTCATGGTGGTGCTCAGTGACAATACGGCGACGAACATGGCTATCGACCGCCTGGGCCTGGACCATATCAACGCCACCTTGCGCGCCGCCGGTCTCAAACAAACTGTGCTCTACAAAAAGGTGTTTGTGCCCGCAACGGAGCCTATGCCAGCCGACCAGCCTCGCTTCGGACTTGGCAAAACCACGCCGCGCGAAATGGCTTCGATCATGGAGCGCTTCGCCACCTGCCATCTGGCCCTCGGCGACTCGCCCGCACTGCCGGGAGATGGCCCGCTCTGTGGCGCAATTCTCAAGATGCTGCGCCACCAGCAGGACCGCGAGAGTTTGCCCCGCTATATCGAATCGCTCGACACCAGCGAACACGGCTCGGCCATCGCCAACAAGACCGGCGCATTAGACAAGGTTCGAAATGACGTCGCTCTCATCGCAACCAAAGCGGGGCCTGTGGTTATCGCCGCCTTCACCTTTGACAATGCCGACCAGCGCTGGACCGGGGACAATGAAGCCGAGAAGACGATGGGCAAACTCGCCCAGGTCATCGTCAACCGATGGTCGCCCGGCGGCCTGGATGCGGAGGCATTTCCCTGGGATAATCCGCTTGCCGACGCTGCAGCTTCGCACTGAGAAGGATTGCGCGCACAACAAAACCCCGTCCGGCTTTGGACGGGGTTGTTGTCAATCCAGAGACTTGTGGGTGAAGAACACCTTAAGTGCGATGCCTTGGGGGGCGCCATGCCCTGGCTCGGTTATGAGCGGCAGGGTGAGTGGGTAAGCTCCTCTACGCCTTGGCGATCTTGCCCGACTTGATGCAGCTTGCGCATACCCGAATCCGCTTGGGCGCGCCGTTGACCAGCGCTTTCACTGCCTGCAGGTTCACGTTCCAGCGCCTCCGGGTCACGTTGTGAGCATGAGAAATGTTGTTGCCGAACTGCGGTCCCTTGCCGCAAATGTCGCATGTCTGTGCCATTGCTAAACTCCAGAATCTTTGGTATTTCGCGCCGCCGCAGCCACCCGTCCTGTCGCGCCCGCAAGGGATCGAACAAACGGACAGGCCCTGGGGACACACAAAGACACGTCACCCGCCGGCTTGCCGAATCTCCAGTATACCCGAACTGCGCTCGCCCCGCCAAACGGAGCGACTTCAGCGCTTTGCAATGCGCCGAAGAAATCCAACGCGGTCGCAATTTGTTCGAGTCCCAAAGAGGGCGGGCTATGACGGCTGTTCCATGGGAGCGGCACGGCGGCGTCTCCCGCTGAGCAGATAGATCGCGGCGCGCAATTCCAGCAGAGGGTCCATGGAGGGCTCAATCCCGTCCACCCGCGGGATTGGATCGAAGATAATCTGCTTCTGCTGTGCCAGAGTGTCCGGAACAGCGGTGTTTAGCTCAATGTTGCCGAGTTCGAACAACTCGCGGCTTTCCGGCCAGTGTATCGTCGCATCGTCGGTCGTATCTTCCGGCGCAGCGATCTGAACCAGCAGCCGGAATTGAATTGGACCCTTGTCAACGCGCTGTGCGAGCTCGTCATAGTGGTAGTTGGAGGCGATGCCGGACACGGCCTCCGCGGATAGAAAGTCGTTCCCAGTCACCGGCACGATGCGGTAGCGGCCGAAGCGCTTTTGTCCGGAGTCGCCCGTGAATTGAAAGGCGGTGACCCCAAAGTAGGTTTCCCGCGCCAGGCTCGAAGGAAAGGGCCTTGGAGCCTGCACGAAAGCCAGGGCGGCGGGGTGCGACCCAAGAAATAGCTCGACGGGCGAAGGCGAAGGCGCGTCAGGGCCGCTGGCGGCGACTGCCATCAGAAACTCAAGGAATTCCTTACCGTCCCGGGTGGGGAAAGCGTCTATCGAATGACTCACGATGTCGGTATGCACATGCTCTGCGAGGTTGAATCGAATTGCAAAGCCGCGCGGGTTTGCGTCGGGTGAGTTGTCGGGGATCAACGGGAGGCCGGTGGAGTTGGAGAAGCGGGCCGTTACGGGCGTGGAAGGCCTGGTGAAATGTGGAGCCCTGCTCAGCGATGAAGCTCCGGTCCCCGGTGTAAACGTTCCAGTGAGCATCAGCCCTTTTGCGTGGGCAGGCCGAAAGCCGGGATGCAAACCGAAAAGCTGGTCGAACTGTTGGATCAGATCGTTGGCAAGGCCGACGATGCGTTCATCCTGGGGCAGGGGCATAAAGAATCCTCCTCAACTCACGCAGTCTAATTCAGCCGTTCGAACACTTCTATTGAGATTTAACCAAAACCGGGCGAGCGGTCCCCAATTCGCCTTTTGCCGCTTCGCTTGGATGGATCTGCAATCTCGCTGTTCGTGGTCCCGGTGAGGAGAACTTCCCAGCCGGCACCGCAACAACGATGACGGCGTTCGCGGTTTCCTCTTAAAGATGGATGAGGCCGCGCTGGAGGGCGGTTACAACGGCCTGGGTGCGGTCGCTCGCATTGAGACGCATCAGGATCACACTCACATGGCACTTTACGGTGGCTTCAGTGATGCCGAGGTCCACGGCGATTTCTTTGTTTGATTTCCCCTTGGCCACCAGGCCAAGGACCTGACGTTCGCGCTGGCTGAGGCTGGAGTCCGGAGTGCGCGCCGCCAGGGCCTCAGACATGGGAGGAGGCAGGTAGCGTCCTCCTCCATGCACCTTGCGCACGGCGTTGACCAGCATCTCCTGCGGCAACCCTTTCACCAGGTAGCCGCTCGCTCCGGCTTCCATGGCCTGATGAATATCCTCGTCTCCTTCGTAGGTAGTCAACACGATGAAGCGCGCATCCGGCGTCCGCGAGCGAATGCGGCGAATGGTTTCAACACCGCTGAGGCCTGGAAGGCGCAGGTCCATGAGCGTGACGTCCGGACGCAGCAAGGCATGCTGCTCGATCGCCTCTTCGCCCGTGCCGGCCTGACCCACGGCAATCATTTCCTTTGAAGATGAAATGAGCGCAGCGATGCCGACCCGCATGATCGGGTGATCGTCCACGATAAGTATTCTGATCTGCCTCACCGCATGAGGATTATAGTGTGAGGAAAACGGGCGTGTCAGCCATGAGCGGCCGGCACCCGGCGATCTTCGTGCTGCGCGTGGGTAAGGGCGGACCGCGGAATGGTGACCTGAATGCGAGTGCCGTGGCGCGGCTGGCTTTCGATTTTGAACTGGCCGCCGAATTTGTGTACACGCTCCCTCATGCCTTGCAGCCCGTAATGTCCGTCCCAGGATTTGGCTTCCGGTTCAAATCCATCGCCATCGTCCGTAAGGAACATTTCGAGGGCATTTGCCGAGAAGCGCAATTCCGCGCCGACCTGCTTGGGATGGCCATGCAGGACGGCGTTAAAAAATGCTTCCCGAGCCACCATCATCAATTCATGAGTATCTTGCTGCTCGATTGCAAAGGGGCTTCCGGTGGAACGGCAATCCACTTGTACGCCGTATTCCCGGCTCATTCGACCCGCCATTTGTGCAAGGCCGGTACACAGATCAGTAGGGGCCTGCTCGCCGGCGCGAAGATTCCAAACCGCCTGGCGCGCTTCGTCCATCGTGGCGCGAATCTGCGTGTTCGCGTAGTCGATCATGTGCAGCCGGGACTCGTTGTCGTCCGCCTCGCAGCTTGATGCAGCCTCAAGCATCGCAGAGACGCTGGCGCAGCCCTGGATGAGTGTGTCGTGCATCTCGCGCGCCAGCCGTGAGCGCTCGGCGAGCACTGCCTCAAACCGCCCGTGCACCTGCTTCATTCTTAGCTGATAGGCCAATACTGAAATCAAGCCGATCGCCAGCGCGCATAGAGCCATGAACCATGGCGTGCGGTAAAAGTAGGGCTGTTTGACGAGCAAGGCCGTCGCTTCCAGTACGTGCTCGGGATGGTCAGTCTCCCAGGCCTGCACTGCAAACGTATATTCTCCGGCGGGAAGATTGGTGTAGGTAGCCGAACGCCGTTGGGAGCCGGCGAACGTCCAGTCCTTGTCGAAGCCCTCCATCCGGTAGCGGAATTCCAGATCATCCTGCGAACGCAGCATCACGGGCTCGTATTCGATTTCGACGCGCGCCGCTCCCGCCGTCAACTTCAGTGGAGATGTGAGCGGCACCACCTTGCCGTCAACCGAGATAGAGGCAAAAACCAGATGCGACAACACGGAAGGTTCATTCTCAGTTGGGCGGATTCTCCATAATCCACCGCTGGTTGGAAACCAGGCTTCACCGCTCCTTGTGATGATGCCCGACGGCTGCGTCCCGCCATAAAACAGGGTCGACTTTTCTCCCGCATCCGCACGGTAGAAGCGTAGAGAAAGCGGTTGTTGGCGGCCGCTTGCCTGGGCATCCAGGTCATCGCGATTCAGCAGCATCACACCCAGTGGGCTACTCAGCCAGAAATGCCGGTATCCATCTTCCAGAATGCAGAGGATGTTGTTGCTCGCCAATCCGTTTGCGGTGGTGTAATGGGTGAGTGCTCCGTTGCGGAAGCGATAGAGGCCGTCGCTGCGCGTGCCAAGCCAAAGTCCGCCCTCGGGATCCTCATGCAGGGCCCACACTTTTTCATCCTTCAGCGCATTGGTTGCGGAATCTTGAATCACATTTCCGTTGTGCAGATGATTGAGTCCGCGCTCGGTGCCGATCCAGATATCCCCATGATGATCTTCCAGCATGGAACGTATGCTGAAATGCACCAGGCCGTTGTCCATGGACATGTTGTGGAATTCGCCCTTGTCAAGATGGCTTACACCCGAATCCGTTCCAAACCACATGCTGCCATCGCGAGCTTCGAGAAGGACACGCACAAAGTTGTTCACCAGTCCCTGGCTGGTCGTGTAGTGCACAGTGCCCTTTGACGAGACCCTGAAAGCTCCGCTGCCATCAGTCCCAATCCAGAGTGCGCCGTCACGGGCGCGCAACACGTTGCGGATGTGTGCCTCTCCGACGCCCGCCAAACGGGTGGGCGCCACCCGGCTTCCCTGAATGTGGACCAACGTGTTTGAGGCCGCCCACAAGCTGCCGTCCGCGTCCAGCGCGATGGTGCCGAAATCCGAGTCTGCCGCCGCCGGCAACGACAGCACGTGAACCGGCGTCCGGCTCAGGCGAATCATGCCGACCTGCGTTCCGACCCAAAGATCGTTTCTGTCGTCGGCAAAGATCGAAAGCACGGTGTTGCTGACCAGAGGTGAAGGCGAGGTGAGCCGTACCACTTTGCTTGCGGGCGCCAGAAAGCGAATGCGAAAGATGCCCTGGCCGATGGTTCCGGCCCACAACTCTCCACCCTCCACCGCGCAAAGTGTACGCACCGTTCCCCAAACACCGGGGACACGTTCAAAATGCTCGCTGCCGGGCCGCAACCTGTAAAGCCCTGAAACTGTGCCTACCCAAATGGAGCCTTCTTCGGTCTCGAGAATCGACTTTACGCGATGCTGGCTGTCTGTTCCCTCCAACGCATACTCTTTCGGGTGCCTGTCGAGAATGGCGTAAAGCCGTACGGCGCCTGCCCAAACGCGCCCCACGTGGTCCTGAAAAACGCCATGAAAAGCATTGGCGGGCATCTCTGGCGTGTTGTCCACGCGGACCACTTTCCCCTTGGTCACGCTGAAGAGACCGTTGTCGGTGGCCACCCACACGGAGCCGCTTCGGTCCTGAAACAAGGCTCGAATGAAACTGTCCGTCAGCCCGTCTGAAGCTGTGTAGGCGCGAAAAACTCCGCCGTACATCTCGACCAGGCCGCCTCCGTCGGTGCCGATCCACAAGTGGCCATCGCTCCCGGTGAGGAGACAAAAGACGCTGTTTTCGCGGAGAGCCGGCGTATTTTCATGCGTGAAGAGCTTGAAGTGCGCTCCGTCAAATTGAAGCAGCCCTTCGCTCGTGCCTACCCATAGATAACCATCCGGCGTTTGAGTGAAGGCTTGCACCGTCTCTCCCGGCAAGCCGTTCTGCGATTCCCACGAGTGCGCGGTGAAATTCAATTCATTGCTTGTTGAGGGTGTTCCGCCGGCACCCGGCAGCGCGTGGAGAGGCAGCGCAGCCATTGTCAGGAGCATCATCACGCATGGAAGTAATCGCGAAAGGTGCGCGGAAGCGAGGCAGGCGCCCTGTAGCCGAAGCAAGGGCAGGGGCGTGAGATGTCGATCGTGGTTCAGATCGCTGCCTCCTGGCGCAGGTCTTTTTTTTCCTGTTTAGCCCCTATCTTCTCTCATCACTCAAGCTCTGACAACTGCACTCCAAACAGAGGCCGTCAGGCAAAGGGTCACCGTTGGAGTCATCGCGCTATCGCAGGACGGGCCTCGTCTCTGCCTTCGATTCAAATTGGATTGCGGCTTCTTTCAATCCCGGCGAAGAGGCCTGCACGATGATCAACCCCGCCGACCTTTTGGTTCGTACGAGTCCGGTGGCAATTCCAGCCTCCGCGCGCACCGGGTTGGCAAATATCTTTTCATCGCCGATGAGCGAACCCTCTCCGCTTACCTTGAAAGTCACGATGTCGTCGCCATAGGGATAGGTGGTGCCGCGGGCGTCGCAGACATGGGTATACACGCGAACCCAATCCGCTCCATCCGCCACCGGATCGACCCCGCAAGTGTCGAGCCGCAACTCGAGATGATTCGGTACGCCGGGCGAGTGAATTAAATGGGTGGCTGCCACCTTACCGGCAATGAGCCCTTCTGCCCGCAACTCACCGATTTCGGTGCCCAATGGAGCCACGTTATTGGCAAACAGCATGGAATGTGTCGAGCTGAAGTCGCCGACTTTGAAAGTAAACGGCGGGTGTGGAAGATGGTAGCCTGCATCGGGCTCCTGCGTCGCAATCACTTCGCCGTTTTGATACAGACGCACCTGTTCGCAATTACTGAACACGGTGAGCACCGACGGCGACTGAAAGGTTGCAAAGCTGGCGATGAAGACCATGGGGCCGCTGCCCGCGCCTTGGGCTCGCGCACCGGCCGGTCGCTGACTCTGAAACATGTAGTAGTCAAATTTGGGCAAGCGGAAGAGGTCGAGAGGCGCTCCCAGAAATGCCTGTTGATGGTAGCCGCGATAAGCATCGACGCCGGCCCATAAGTCGGCTCCGCCGGGCATCGTGCCGGGCTTGTAAATCCTGTCCAGGCTGAGCAGGTGCGCCGAGGCCTGAACCAGCATCGGCGTTTCGCCCCAGCCTCTTGAGATTCGGACGCGCCCCTGCTGGTCGCTCCAGTTATCAACCTGGTCACCCCACTCACGAATCCATGATGGTCTAGCCGGGTCCTTCCTTTCAAAGCCGACGTAGCCTACGTCCCATCCGTCAAACCCTTCCACCGGTTTTGCGATCGGATCTCCGGCGGTGTAGCACCCGGGCCCCGGAAGCTCCTCGTGAACGATGCGGTAAAGCTTGGCCGCGATGGAACTGTTATCCGATTCGTTCAACGCCGCCTCCCAGATGATCACGGACGGGTGGTTGCGATCCCGGCGAATCATATCCCGCGCATCCTGGCAAACCCGCCGCTTGAATACATCGTTGCCCACGAACTGCCATCCGGGATTGGAAACGATAGCCAGGATTCCCAACTCATCGCAGGCATCCATGAAGCTCGGATCCTGCGGATAATGGCTTCGATAGGACGTAAATCCGGCTTCGCGCAGTTTGCAGGCGTCGCGAAAATGCGCCGACGGCGGCAATGCGTAGCCGACATACGGATGATCCTGGTGCCTGTTTGCCCCAATGGAAAAGAAGGGCTCGCCATTGATGAGCAGTCCGCGATCCGTCTCAAACCGGACCGACCGGATTCCGATCCTGGTGTATTGGTCGTCGGTCACGCGCCCACTCTGACTGATCGTTGTATGAAGCCAGTAAAGCTGGGGATCGTGTGGATGCCAGAGCCTGGCATTTCGTACCTGCAGGCTAAGTGTTGACGCGTGGCTCGAACGAGCCTTGATGGCCGCATTCTGTTGTGCTGTTGCAACGACGTGGCGATCCGGGCCGATCAACTCCTGCGCAATGGTGCAGAGAGTGGGGTGATCCGATTCATTTGCAATTTCGGTTTGCACCTGCACCGTGGACTCGTCCTTGCTCACGACCGGAAACGTTACGAAGATTCCTCCGCCGGCCACCTTGCCGGCAAGGATCGGATCGGTGATATGCAAAGGATGAAGAACCTGAAGAGAAACGCTCCGGTACAAGCCTCCGAAATAGACAAAGTCCAGTTGATCCTGCGGTTTTCCCGGCGGTACCTCGGCGTTGTCGGAGTTATCGAGACGCACCCAGAGAGTATTGTCTCCATCGAACCGCGCGGCCTTCGAAATATCCACGGTAAAGGGGATGTACCCGCCATAGTGAGTCGTCAAATGGTTGCCGTTCAGCCAGACGTCGGCAACCTGCATGGCGCCCTGAAAGTTGAGATAGAGGATACTGCCTTTCCATTCCGGCTTAAGGTGAATGGTCCGCTTATACCAGCAGATGCCCTGGTAGTTCAGCCCTCCGCTTACATCGCGAGGCTCGAGGCGCACAGTGTGGGGCAACGTCGCCGGCTGCCACTCCGCATGGCGCGGAGGAGATGAAATTTCATTTGAAACTGCGAGACTGTGTGCAACAGGCGAACCTTCGCGCGGACCGGAGAACTGCCAATCCTGGTTCAAGCTCAAGACGAGCCGCGCTTCAAGTGCCGGATAAGGATTGCCTGTTTGCGGTTTGTTTCCCGATTGCAGCGCCTGGCCATAAGCCTCCATGGGCGGCACTGCATTCTCCAACAGGAAGCCCGTAGCAGACAGGGCGCCAACTTCCAAGAAGCCCCGACGCGATAACGACATGAACGTTCCTTTCCATAATGGCTCTTATGACTTTGTTATGTTTGATCGAAAGAAGGCAGCGGCCTCTTCGCTGATTTGGGTTGAGTTTGCTCATTGCCTTCCGTGTTGAGCCGGCACGCCGGCCGGAGATTGCAGCGTGGATTCTGAGGACGGCTCGCTGCGGTATGGCCTCTTTGATTTGTAGAGCAGAAGCCGGCCGCGAATGGCAGCCGCGAGCGGCGAGTTTCCGCGCTCGTTCGCCAAGTCAACAGCGCGTGTCGCGGAAGCAACGGCCTGCGCAAATTGCCCGTTCTCCGCGTAGGCTGCGGCCAGGGTATCGAGCACGTCCGGATCGTCGCCGGGCGCAAGGTTGTTGGCATTCTCGGCCAGCGAAACCGCATTCGCGCCGTTCCGCACTGATTCATCCGGTGCGGTTGCCAGCAGCCAGGCATTGCCAAGAATCGCGCTGATGCGGCTGGGATCGATGGCACGCGCCTTTTGCCAGTGGACAAGTGCACTGGCGCTGTCGCCCAGGGCTTCGTAGGCGCTGGCCAGGGCTTCTTCTCCGGATTCGAAGCGCGGCCTGATTTCGATCGCCGTTTGAAGATCTGGCAACGCCTGCCTGGCGTGACCTTTTTCAAGTGTGAATTTTCCCAGCAGAAAGTGACTCTCGACCGACAACGGGTTGATGCGGATGGCCTGGCGAAGATGCTCGAATGCCTGTTCGCTTTCCCCGTGAACGAACAGTGAGATGCCCAGACCGTTTTGCGCCTTCGCATTCCCCGGTTCCATCGCAACGGCTTTCTTCCAAAGTGCGAGAGCCTGGTCGTTGTCTCCCTTTTCCTCCTGCTGCATCGCTTCGTCCATCAACTTGTAGAGTTCCACCGCCGGAACCTGAATATCCTCGATTCCGTCACCCGCAATGTTCACAAACTCCGGGATATTGACCGCGCGGTTGGAGGCAGTAGCGTTATCGATCAGGATCGCAGGACTCGAATTGCCGTCCTTGTCGAGGTGGGTCAAATACATCTGTGTGTAAGGCGAGCGGGCCTTCGACGAAAACACCAGCCAGCGTCCGTTCGGAGAGAAGCTATGCCAGGAATTCATCAACGTGGTGTTGGCGCGGAGGCGTCTGGCAACACCGCCATCGAAAGGCACAATATAAAGTTGGCTGTCGGGACGCATAAGTTGGCCGTTGCGGCATTGCACGAATACGATCCAGCGCCCATCGGGCGAAACCTTGGGGAAATTGTTGCTCATTCCGTTTTGCGAAGCGCCTGCAATCGGCTCGGCTGTGCCGCCCCTGCCCTCGTTGAAAGGAATCCGGTAGAGGTTGTACTGGATTTGGGTCTCGTTAGGATCGTTGGCGCGAATCGCCTTCGGTTGGCCCAGAGGGTATGGATCCTTTGCCTCGGCGCGCGCGAACACGATGTATTTTCCGTCAGGACTCCAGACGCCATCGGTCTGCACATAGCGTGGATCATCCGCGCCGGGCAAAGGCTGGCGCTTGCCGGTGGCCCGGCTATACCACTCCAGAATGCCACGGGTGGGATAGAAGACCTGGAGAAAGCGATAGTCCTTGAAGTTAGTGACGTAATAGGTGTTCGAAATATCGAGGGACGAACCGGCAAAGGTGCTCACGACGTAGCGTCCGTCGGGTGAGACCTGGGACATGAATCCGACCCGAATCCTGCCCGCCTGCCCGTCTGTATTCCACTGCACCACATCTTTGTTTTGGATGGAGATATGGCGCTGGACAGGGACGACGGCATACAAGCCCTTGTCGTTGGCCGGCCCGTCGACGTCAATGCCCATCGTCTTTCCATCGCCGGAGAAGGAATGGCAATTGGCGCATGTGGGCATATTGGTCAGCACTGTGCGGCTCTCGGGACGGCGAATATCCCGGAGACGCCAACGGATCAAATGAATCGCGGCTGGAGAGAGCGGCTGCACGGTACCGTTCGCGCCTGCGCTGGGCATGAGCGGAACATCACGGTAAAAGATAGGTGCGCCCACCGGGTCGGCGGAGGTTGAGAAAGTAATGTGCGACTGCGAAGAGGCTGAATGCGCGCCGTTGTATCCGGTAATCGTGATCGTGGCGTCTTCGATCGAATTCGCTTGAATTCTGCGCCACGTGGCGGCATCGGGAGTCCATGTCCAATCGGCGGCCTGTTGCGGCGTCAGTTTCGGCGGCTCATTTGTAGCGCTGACGCACTCCGGATCGATGGCTCCAATGTGCATTCTCTCGCTTTTTGAAACGACGCGGATCGGGGCAGTTCCATCGTGAAAAGCAACGTCGATGGTCCAGTAAACCGCGGAGCCATCGCGCCAAAGAAAGGTGGGCGGAGTGATTCCAGGCGGGAAGATGGAGCCATTTTCAGGGTAGTCGATGGAGATGGGCCAAGGCGCGGGCCTGGCTGTCGATGCGGTGCTAGCGGAATCTTCAGCCTGCCTGGTCGCGAATGCGTTGCGCCCCAAAGGCTGCAGCATGGCGAAGAGCGACACGCAGAGAATTGTGAGGACGGCAGCAGATGCGAGATTGGACTTCTGCGGCGGATTGGAATCAGGATCGAGCATTCATTACCTCCGGGCGCCACGCTCGAACTGTGACCAACGACCGCCTATCTATTGCGGATGATCCTTGCACATAATCCGCAGGGTTGTAATCAATCATCCACACGTAATTGCGGTGAAAAAGAGACAGGCCCGAACGCCATTTGCTGGTGTTCGGGCCTGCGTGAACCTCAGAAAGTGACCTTTAGAGCAGCCTGGCCTACGCGGGAAGCATTTGCCGCGGAGCCGCTTCCACCATTGATCTCGCCGAAGGTGGAATCAGTCGGGTTGGTGTCCGGAGTTCCCATGACCGGGTGGTTGAAGGCGTTGAACATCTCAAAGCGGAACTGAAGCTGATACCGCTCGTAGATGGACCAGTTCTTCATCAGGGCCGAGTCAACGCTGAACGTCGGCGGACCCTGCATCAGGTTTCTTCCGCTGTTGCCGAAGGTGCCATCATGCCGCGGAACGAAAGCCGGACTGGTGGTGGAGTTGTTGAAGTAGGACTTGAGCCATTGCGATCTTCCGCCCTGGCGCACTTTGAGCGGTTGCCCGGCAATCCTGTCGGCGCGGTCGCTGCAGTCCGATTTGCAACCGGAACCGGTGTTGTTCTCAGGTCCACCGCTCGGAGGATTCCAATAGGTGCTGTTTCCGCCCTGAATGCCGAAAGGAGAGCCCGATTGCCAGGTGATGATGGGGCTCAATTCCCATCCGCCCAGCACTTCGCGGACCAGCAGACCCTTTCCCTTCATTTCGGGTGTCTGGTACACAAAATTGGTGACCGAGTTGAATGGAATGCTTTGAGCGGAGATGCCGCGGTTCCACCTCAGATCGAAGGGATCTCCGATCTCAGGAGTGCCGAAGGAGATGTTGGCGGCGCTGGCCACGTCAATCGTTTTCTGCCATGTGAAGCTTGACTGCGCTTGAAGTCCATGGCCCATATGGCGCTCGAAGCTGACCTGAAGCGAGTTGTAATTGCCGGTAGCGTCGCTGTCTTGTTCAAGTATGTTGTTGAAATTCGAATACGGGTTCGTGGAACCGTGGCCGCCGTTATTGCAGGTAGCGCAGTAAACCGCGAAGTTTACGTCTTTGACGTATCCCTGGTGGTAGGATTCGCTGCCCACATAGGCAAAGCGGAAGGCCATGGTCGGACTAACCTGCTGTTCGACCGAGAAGTTCCAGGCCTCGGTCATCCCGGCCTTGAAGTGGCGGCCGAATGAAGCGCCAAGGTCAACCTGGCCTCCCGTCTGGGTTGGGAAAGCAGCGGTCTTGGCGGGTTTGAATGAAATGGAAGCAAACGGCGGGAACGGGCTCACGCCGGCGGTTCCAAAAGTGGAGGTTTCCCAGGGATTGTGAAAATTCTCATAGCCTGCAATTGTCTGACTTGTATTCGGCACACAATTGGCTCCTTCCCCTCCGGCGGAGCAATTCGGGCTGTTTGAGGGAGCGTTGGGAGAGAAGGTCGGGCTGAAGGGCGCGACATCGGCCACGTGGTTGTACGAGGAGTAAGCCACGGGGCCGGTGAACAAGCCGAATCCCGCGTGGAACGAGGTGCGGGGCAAGTTCTGCGGCTGGAAAGCCACGCCCACGCGCGGCTCCCAATATCCATAGTTGCTGGGCCGCAACTGAGCGTTCATCCCCGTGTCACCGGGGAAGATGAGTCCCACCGGCGCATTGGTGTACATCGCGCTCTGCTGTCCCGCGACAAAGGCCGCGCCGCGTCCGCCCACCGAGGTCGGAGCCAGGTCCGGGTCCCAGCGGATTCCGGCAGTGAGGGTCAGGCCCGGGCGGATGCGGTATTCGTCGTTGAAGTAGGGATCGACTTGCCATCCCTTGACGTCCGCGATTTCGCCGGCGCCCTGTTCGAACGAGGACATATAGCCGAGCAGCCAGTCCGCCAGGCCGTTGCCCGTGTAGCCGCCGCCAAAGCCGATGATGGCCGTGGTCGGGTACTGCGTGTTTTCGACTGCCGACTGCCGTTGCAGGTCGAGGCCGATCGACAGGGTGTGCCGCTGCACGGTCTTGATCAACGTGTCAGAGACGCCCATGGTGGTGCGCACTTCCTGCGAGGGCTCTGTCCAGCCGCCGCTGGCGCCGCCAAAGTTCGCGCCTTCCATGTAGCACTGGCCAGGCAGTTCGGTGATGTTGATGTAGCGGGACCAGCACATGTTTTTGCCGTTGTGATCTTTTACCGCTGCGGCGTTGTGTGCGCTCTGCTCAGTCCAGAGAATGGTGGCAGTGTTGACGGTATTGGCGTTCACTGTCCAGGTGTGCTGGAGCATTTCGTTGTAATACTCCATGTTTTCGCCGAAGCCCTGGTTCCAGTTGCTCAGGTTCAGCACGGAGAGGACATTGCCCGGCACATCGCCGGATGGTTGGGTGAAGTTGTCAATGAACGAGCGCAGGGTGAGGCGCTGCGATTTGGAAAGATCGTAATCGAGTCTGACCGTGTATTCGTCGTAATTATCCCTGAGGGCCGCGGCGTTGTAGTACATTCCGCCGGCCAGATTCTGGGTTGTGAGACTCCCGGGGCCGCTGCCGGCTCCCGTAAACTGTCCGGGCAGTCCATCCTTGGTAAATTGGACGGCCACTTGATCGAGTCCCGCGGTGCTGCCGATGACCTGGTTGGGTATTCCGTTGACCGTTTGAAAGGGTCCGTTGAGCCAACCGCATGTTGTCGTCTCGGGTCCCGTGTAGTTTGAACCGCAACTTCCGTTGTTGGCATGGGCCTCGGCGTAATCGACCAGCCCGCTGAAGTCGCCGTTCATCATCTGAGCGGTAGGCGTGGAGGTTTGGCTGGCCGCTCCGGTCCCGACCTCGCGGGTTCCCTGGTAGTTGCCGAAGAAGAAGAGTTTGTCTTTGAAGACCGGGCCGCCCACGTCGCCGCCGAATTGGTTGCGCTTGAGCGGATCGACCTGGGGAGTGTTCCATTCCTTCGCATTCAAATCGGAATTGCGCAGGAACTCAAACAGACCGCCATGGAACTGGTTGGAGCCGGACTTGGTGGCCATACTGACGACGCCGCCGGATGAAAACCCGTAGATGGCGCTGTAATTGCTTGAAATCAGGCGGAATTCCTGCGTAGCGTCGGGGTTGGGCGTGGGGGAGTTGACGGCCATGTAGTTATCCATATTGGATACGCCGTCGAGCATGTAGTAGGTGCTGCCCTGGCGTCCGCCGTTGGCGGATGCACCCGACTCGCCCGGGAACGAAAAGCCTCCTTGCACGACGAAGCCGAGTTTCATGACGCCATCGATCATGCCCGGCGCCAGCAGGGCCAGTTGCGAAGGATCGCGGCCGTTCAGCGGAAGCTGGGATACAGAGTATTCATTGACGGTGGTGCCCAACTCAGCCGAAGTTGTGTTGATCAACTCGGCGTCGGCGGTCACATTGACCGTCTCCCCCTTCGCGGTGGCCACCTTGAGGCGGACGTTCTGCGTGGCATACAGGTTGGCATTGATCACAATGCCCTTCTGCACATATTCGGCGAATCCCGCAGCGGCTACGCTCAGCGCGTATTTACCCGGGGGCACCAGGTTGAGGAGGTAGACTCCCGTGCTGTCTGTCTTTGCGGCCAGAGTCAGGTTCGTATCAACGTTGGTGAGAGTGACAGCCGCCCCCACAACAGCTGCTCCTGAAGGATCGGTGATTTGTCCCGTCAGGCTTCCGTTTGTCCCTTGTCCATAAACAAGCGCGCCGGAGCCAACCAAGACCGCGAGAACGACGAGCAGCAAGGCTCGCAAACGCTTTCCAATGATGAGTTGCATGACCACCCTCCTGAAATAAGTTCTCGGCGACTGCACAGGCTGGATTGCGCTCACATATTACCGCATCAAGCTGCAATTGAAACCGTTTTCAGAATTGTGAGCACCGAGTCGTTAAAGCCCAGAGATGCGCATTCCGTTTCCGGATTGCGAGTTACAAACCAAACGAAATGACGTCTTCTGAGTCGGAACGAACTGTACGCCCGCACAATAACGGCATGTATCTGCCAAAAGTAGGATTGAGCGAATTTATTTCGCAACGCATCCGACAAGGCACTGACGGGCTCAAACGACCTTGGAATTTGCGCGTTACGGCGGACGAGAGGACAAGTTGGGAAACCTCTGCACAAGGCGCATTTTCGATCGGCGAAACGATGCAGTGGCTAAAGCCATGTTCATTGTGGAGCCTTTATCGGCCCGACTGAAGTCGTGCCCTTGTTACAAAGCAAGTCGCGCAGAGCTTCCTTAGATCGAGTGCAGCGTTTCCTTGGATCGAGTGCAGAGTTTAAATTAGATCGAGTGGAGAGCTTCCTTAGATCGAGTGCAGAGGTTCCTTCGATCGAACCAAAGGGCTGAAAGACGTCCGGAAGAAGACGTTGGTTTGGGAATAGAACCCGAGGCGCCCGGGCGGTTCACGCCTTCAGTCCGTCTTCCGGGTGATGCGTGACTTGCCCGCATGGCTGTACACTGCGCCTTGCGCGAGGGATTCTTGCGCATTTCGTCCAAGCTTTCAGCGGCGGGCCATGTTCTCTCTTGAATCGACGAAAGGCAATCGCCTCCTGAGCCATCTTCGGGATGCGGAGATGCCGGCCAAGGCTGTGTTCCACGCGGTCGGGAAATTTGTTTCTCCACGCCTGCGAAGGGGAATCCGCGCAGGGTTTTTGATCTGGCTGGCTGGCGCCACGTTCGCTTACTCGGCCTGCACCGCACCGCGCGCCTTGAAGGCTCGTCTTGCGAGCAAAGCGACGGCAGAGACTTACACGGCAATTGGAACCTGGTTTGGCGATCAGAAGCAATTCAGTTGCGCGGCCGAAGCCTTTGCCTCCGCTGCCCGAATGCAGCCCAATTCAGCGAACATTCAATACATGTGGGGATTAAGCCTTTACTCCGCGGGTGATGACGCTGACGCGGAGACCCGGTTGCGGCAGGCGGCTCATCTGGACTCCAGCGACGTGAGACCGCATCTCGCACTGGGCGCCTTGTTTGACCGGCAGAAAAAAACCGCGGATGCCGAAGGCGAGTGGCGCGCCGCCCTCGCTATAGATCCAGATTCTGAAACCGCGCTGGATCGTCTCTCCCAGGATCTTCTCGAGCAGAAGGACTACACCGGCGTTGTGGCATTGCTCGAAGAGCCTGCCAGCAGCAGAGTACGATCGCCGCTGCAATGCCTGAACCTGGGACTCGCTTATGCCGGGGAAGTGAAACTCGCTGATTCGGCGAGGGTGTTGCGCGAAGGCCTGAACACCGCGCCCGATTCACTGCCAATTGCGGATGAACTCGCAGTGGTTCTCATGCTCATGAGCAGGACTGAAGAGGCATATGCCGTCCTCGATCTGGCGCTCGAGAAGCATCCCAACGACCAGAACACCGAATTGCTTTACCTGCGAACGCATGTCACAAGCCACTCAGACAAGGCGCCGGAGTTTGCCCGCAAGCTTCTGGCAAAGTATCCGGACCAATGGGAAGTCTTGTATCTGAATGCCGTGCTCGAAGAAGAGGAAGGAAATACCCAAGAGGCGCGCGTTCATCTGGAGCGGTCGATCGCGCTGAATGCGAACTACGCCGCGTCAGAGAAGGCGCTTGGAAATGTGCTTGCGAAGCTCGAAGACTTTCCTGGCGCGAAGCAACATCTTGAAAAAGCCATCGCTCTGGGCGATACCCAACCTGAAGTGCAGTACGACCTGGCGCGGGTGTTGCAGCGGCTCGGCGACGCTCAACAAGCTCGTGAGAGGCTGCAGATCTATCAACAGTTGAAAAACGCGCAGACCGGACGGACGCAGGCAGCCGGCAAGGCCGAAGCGGGCGATCAGGCGATGGCGGCGGGAAATGCAGCCCAGGCTGCCGCGCTCTATCGCGAGGCAATGTCCACTTATCCCGACGAGCCGTTACTGTCATATAAGCTTTCGCAGGCCCTCGACAAAACCCATGACATCGCCGGCGAGAGAGCCGCTCTTGAGCGCGCCATTCAACTGAATCCCAATCTGGCTGAAGCACAGAACCAGATGGGCTACCTCTCGGTGCGCGACGGCGAAACAGCGCAGGCGGAAAGCTACTTCCGCGCAGCGGTGCAGGCGTCTCCTTCGTATGTGGCGGCATGGGTTAATCTGGCGGCCACTCTTGCCAGCGAGGCCCGGTGGCAGGACGCCAAACAAGCCGTTGACCATGCACTGGCAATCGATCCCGACAACGCCGGGGCGCGCCGGCTCGACCAGGCGATTGCTGCCGCTCGAACCAATCCATGAGTCCGGCGCAATCTGCACGACGAGGGTCCGCGACCCGGCCTGGTTCTGAGACCATGGATTCGGGCATGTTCGCGATGCTTCTGCGCCGCGGTGGCACGGGGGAGGAGTCTCCAGACTGATGGGAATCGAGCTCAACCCCGGCGGCCAGTGGTCGCGACGACGCCTCTTGATGTCAGCCTCCGCAGCGCTGGCCTCTGCCGTGTTGCCGGCTCGCGCCCTTGACACAGCGCAAGCAGAGCCAAAGAGTCATTTGCCCTTTTCACGTTTTGTGGATGTGGCCGAAGCCGCCGGATTGACGCAGGTGATGTTCTATGGCGAAGGAACAAAGGCCACCTACATCACCGAAATCATGGGCGGCGGCTGCGCGTTTTTCGACTACGACAATGACGGATGGATGGATATTTTTATTCTCGGCGGACGCCGGCTTGAAGAAATACCGTCGGGCGCCAGCAACCGTCTCTATCGCAATAACCGCGACGGCACCTTTACGGATGTAACCAAAGCTGCCGGCCTGATGGACGCCGCATGGGCGGTTGGCGTGTGTGTTGGCGACTACAACAACGATGGATTCGAAGACTTGTATGTCACCTACTACGGTCAGAACCGTCTCTATCGCAACAACGGCAACGGCACGTTTAGCGATGTGACAGCGCAGTCCGGACTTGGCAGCACGGCCATTCGCTTTGGTTCGGGGTGCACGTTTGTTGATTACAATCGCGACGGTTGGCTTGATCTCTTTGTATCGAATTATGCCGATGTCGATCTGGCGACGATGCCGAAGCCTTCCCTGGAAAGGCCTAACTGCAACTTTGACGGCGTACCGGTGAACTGCGGTCCAAGCGGTCTTCCGCTGCCCACGCATGCGCTGTATCGCAACAACGGCGATGGCACATTCACTGATGTATCAAAAGAATCAGGCGTGGCGGCGATGCGCGGATCTTACGGCCTGACCGCGGCGGCCTTCGACGTGGATGAGGACGGCTGGCCCGATATTTTTGTCGCCTGCGATTCCACGCCCAGCCTGTTGCTGATGAACAATCACGACGGCACCTTCCGCGAAGAAGCGTTGTTGCGCGGGGTGGCCCTGAGCGACAACGGCAAAGAAATGGCAGGGATGGGCGTCGGCATAGGCGACTATGACTGCGACGGCCACCTCGACATTGCCCGCACACACTACATGAACCAGGCAACGGGACTCTACCACAATCTCGGCAAGGGCGAGTTTGAGGATGTTACCGCCCAGGCCGGTCTCATCCATGAACGCCGTTTTGTAAGCTGGGGAACGGGCCTGTTCGATCTGGACAACGACGGGAATCCCGACATTTTTCTCGTCACCGGCCAGGTGTATCCCGAACTGGAAGCGTTCAATCCGAAATACCCGCGCCGCGGCCCTCGTATCCTGTTCCGCAACCAGGGCGATGGAACGTTTCTCCAACTGACCGATGAGGCAGGCCCGGCGCTCGATGCCCGTCATGTCAGCCGCGGATGCGCCTTTGGCGATTTCGATAACGACGGCGATCTGGACATTGTGATCATGAATCAAAATGAGCCGCCGACCCTGCTGCGCAACGATGCGCCGGCCGGAAATCACTGGATCAAGGTTCGACTTCAGGGGACAAAAAGCAACCGCAGTGCAATCGGCTCCAGGGTTGTTGTCCGCTGCGGCGGCAAGACGCAGGTTCAGGAATTGATGAGCCAGTCGAGCTACGTTTCTTCCAACGACCCACGTCTGCATTTTGGTCTTGGGCCGTGCGAGACGGTCGATCTTGAAGTTCGCTGGCCATTGGGGACGGTCGAGGTTCACAAGAACGTTGCAGCCAATCAACTCATCACGCTACGCGAAGGGTCCGGCACCATCAAGGCAGAACGTCTTGTTCCGGCTTCGCCAGCGATTAGCCGGTCTCATTGATTTCAAAAGAAGTGGTTTGTGTGTTCAACGTCCTTTGTTCATCTAAAGAAAGATGTAAATGCATATTCGCAGCCTTTGAAGAGTCCAGCGTCTCAGGATGGGCAACTTTGAGTGACCGCGAATCTGCCCGAGGTCGTGCGGAGATAAGGTCGCGAACGGAAACCGTCGGGGCGTATATTGGTCCTTTACGGGGAAAGAGCAATGATAAATCCCTTTAAAACAGGGGGAAGGACTGTCTCATTCCGTGTATAGAGGTCGAACCAGGATTGATGTTTCCACTTTGCAAACACATTTCGTCGCTGGAGAAAATGGATGCTGCAACTGAACCCGGCCAGGAAGGTTTTTGACGTCTGCATCATCGGATCCGGAGCAGGCGGTGGAACCGCCGCGAAGGTGCTCACCGAGGGCGGACTGAATGTCGTGATGCTGGAGGCAGGGCCCCGGCTCGATCCCGATCGGGACTTCAAAGAACATGTGTGGCCTTATCAACTGGCCCATCGCGGCGTGGGCATCGGTGGGAAGCAACGCGGAATCGGCAACGAGTTTATGGCGCCCAACGGATTCTGGGAAATCAAAGGCGAGCCGTACACCACGGCGCCAGGGTCGTCATTTCGCTGGTTTCGCTCGCGCATCGAGGGAGGTCGTACGAATCATTGGGGGCGCATCGCGCTGCGCTTCGGGCCGGCGGATTTCAGAGCACACTCGACGGACGGCATGGGAGACGACTGGCCGATCACGTATGACGATCTTGCTCCGTATTACGACAAGGTCGAATCGTACATCGGCGTCTTCGGGTCGAAAGAGAATGTTCCGAATTCTCCCGATGGGGTGTTTCTGCCTCCGCCTCGGCCGCGCTGCACCGAGACGCTGATCAAGAAGGCGTGCGACCAGCTTCATATCACGTGCATCCCGTCGCGGCTGGCTATTTTGACCAAGGCGCTGAACGGGCGCGATGCGTGCCACTATTGCGCGCAATGCGGCCGCGGCTGCAAGAGCGCTTCGAATTTCAGTTCGAGCCAGGTGATGATTCCGCCGGCAATGGCGACCGGCAGATTCACGATGGTTGCCAACGCGATGGCGCGCGAAATCTTGCTCGATGAAGGCGGAAAAGCAGAGGCGGTTTCTTACATCGACAAGGCGACAAACAGTGAACAGCGCGTCTACGCCAAGGCCGTTGTGGTTGCCGCGAGTGCCTGCGAGTCGGCGCGCCTGCTGCTGAATTCGCGCTCCACCAGCTTTCCCAACGGGCTGGCGAATTCGTCAGGCGTGGTTGGCCGCTATCTCACCGATTCTGTCGGCAGCGATCTTGCGGGCCACTTTCCCCAGCTTGAAAAGATGCCTGCGCACAACCACGATGGCGTGGGCGGAATGCATTTGTATATGCCCTGGTGGCGGTTCGGGAAGCAGAACGACTTTCTGCGCGGATATCACATCGAATTCGGCGGCGGCCGCGACATGCCCGGAGTGGGCGACTTTGAAGGCGTGTGCGAGGAGCATGAAGGCTATGGAATCAGCCTGAAGCAGAAGTGCCGAACTTCTTACGGCACGTTCATTGGATTCAGCGGGCGCGGCGAGATGATTCCCAACCCGAACTGCTATTGCGAACTCGACCCCGAAGTGAAGGATCAATGGGGTATTCCGGTGCTGCGTTTCCACTGGCAAGCCGGCGAGAACGAGTTGAAGATGGCCGCGGATATGCAGGCGACTTTCCAATCCATCATCGAAGCCGCGGGCGGGACCGTGCTTGGCGGCTCGCGGAAATCGCAAGCAACGAACGAAGCGCAGCAGGAGCGGGCCAGGATTTCGGAAGGCGGCGCGATCATCCATGAACTGGGTACCGTGCGCATGGGGAACGATGCGAAGAATTCGGTTTTGAATGGCAACTGTCAGGCTCATGACGTGAAGAATTTATTTGTGGCCGATGCCGCCCCATTTGTATCGAACCCGGACAAGAATCCAACCCTGACGATCATGGCGCTGTCGTGGAGAACCTCGGAGTATCTGCTTGACCAGGCCAAAAAAGGGGAGGTTTAACCCAAACTATGGCAGCAAACTTTGTATCGCGACGTACGGTATTGAGGTCGTTGGGCGTGGGAGCGGTGGCGGGCTCTGTTCTGCGCGTCATCCCGCTTGAGGCCGCCGAATATGCGCACAACCTCATCGAAACGGAAAAGGCGGAGTCGAACACCGGGATCTACGCCCCGAAGTTTTTCGATGCGCATCAATACAAGACTTTGCAAACGCTGTGCGAGACGATTCTTCCCGCGGACGCGGATTCCGGCAGCGCGATCGAGGCAGGCGCACCGGAGTTCATCGACCTGCTGACCAGCGAGAATACGGAGTACCAATCGAAGCTGGGCGGTGGGATGACGTGGCTCGAAAACACTTGCACAGCCCGATTTGGCAAGGTCTATCTGGATTGCACGCCGCAACAACAGACTGAGATTCTGGGTCTCATCGCATATCGCAAAAATGCGGCCCAGGACGACAGCCTGAAACCTGGAGTGGAGTTCTTCTCATTCTTGCGGGGCATGACCGCAGACGGTTTCTTCACCAGCAAGATCGGCATCAAGTACCTCGGCTACAAAGGAAACACGTACCTGACCGAGTTTCCGGGTTGCCCGCCGGTGCCTGGCTTGTAGCTCGATCGTGGTTCGAGAACAGGTCACTCCGCTCGCGTCCAATGAAAAGTTTTGTTCACCGGGCGGTCCTTCGTGGTTGACCGGCTGGCGCGCGCCCCTCAGAATGGATACAGCGCTTCCTCACCCCCGGGGATAAGTCCCCGGGAATTCTGAACCTGAGGTGTCCATGCCCGCCTATCTGCTGCTGCTTGTCGCTGTGCTGAGCCGCCTAATGCCTCACCCAGACTGGCTCAACTTCACTGCCGTGGGTGGCGCTCTGCTCTATTTCGGCGCACGACACTCATGGCGCGAGATGCTGGCTCCCCTGGCCGCTCTGGTAGCCACCGACTACTGCCTGACAGTCTTCAGTTACCACTACGCGTTCCACTGGCAAGCTTATGTCACCACGTGGGGCTGGTATCTCGCGGTCATGGCGCTGGGCTGGATCCTGCTCCACACGCGCACGACGTTTGTTCGAGTCGCGGCGGGTGTCGTGCTTGGGCCTACTTCGTTCTTCGTGGTCTCGAATTATGCCGTATGGGCCGCGGGCGGCATGTATCCCCGCACCCTGGCTGGACTCGGCGCCTGTTTCGCGGCCGCGGTTCCGTTCTACCGCAACGATCTGCTCTCCACGGCGATCGTCGCCGGCGTTGCCTTTGGCGTCCCGGTTCTTGTGCGCCGCTACAAGAGCGCTCAAATCCAGCCTGCTCTGGCCGGGAAGTAGCTTTTTCAACGGGCCAGTTCATTGAGCCGGAATTGGCCCACAAGAAGAACATAAATCTATTGCTCCTGATAATCTCAGTGAGCGCAGGTCTGCGCGTTCTTCGTCGCGAAATCGGTCATGGACCGGCCTTTCAAATAGAACACTCCGCTGCCCGTCAGCTTACCCTCGCGTCGCTCTTCTGCTTGCGGAACCACCACCACGCGAAGCCGGCCGCCGCCAGGACAGCCGCCACAGCGAGAGCGGTGAGGGAGTGATGCGCGACCACGTCCACGGCACCGGGCCCCAGCTTAAGCACCAACAATGAAAGCAGCATCCAGCGCACCATCCGTCCGCAGAAAACCGCCAGCATGAATGGCAAGACCCTCATTTCAAAGACCCCGGCAGCAAAAATGAATATTTTCCATGGCGTTGGCGGGGGCAACATGGAGGGAATCATGACGGCGAGAAATTCCTGCCGTTCGAAGCGGTCGCGAAGTTTCTCAAAGCGAGTGCGATTGATCCTTTTCAGCAGGAACAGCTCGCCCCCGGCTCGACCCACTCCGTAGGGCACGAGCCCCCCCAGCGCAGAACCGGCCGCCGCCAGCAGGCAATAAAGCCAGAAATGGCCTTGGTCGTTCCACACCCAGCCGGCGATGAACAGGTCCATGGGTACAGGAATGGACGATGAGTCGAGCAGCGCCGCGGCGCCCGCACCCCAGAAGCCCAACTTGGCCAGGAGCAGGAGCGCAATCTTCCACTTGGCCATGATTCGTACAAAAAACTGCTTCAAACGGGTCCCTTTCCGGCTTGAAATCCGTCCATTCCAAAAGAATCATTGTACGGTTCCTGGATGAACGGCGCCGATGTTGCCTGATGCCTCGAAGATGAGAGAATAGATGGGAAGGACTCGCAACGGAGCTGGCAGGCGCGCCTCCAAAGCTCCCGCTGGACGAATGCCGATCACCGAAACACAAACCACGGTAAATGAGCCTGACGAGCCCACTGGAAACACCGTGGAGACGGGCGGCCTGACCCCGAACGGCGCGCATCCTGCAGACCACGAACCGGGGCGCCCGGTTATTTCCACTTCCCGCTGGATCGACTACGACACCCACGAGCTGCTGGATATGATCGGCGAGCTCGAAGATGAGCGGCGCTGGGCCCGTCTTCGCGAAGGCATCTGGCTCGCCATTCTCATTCACGTTCTCGTACTTTCGGCGATCACCTGGATTCCCAAGTATGTATTCAAGGTGCCGCCGGTCATTGATCCATTTGACGCCATCAAGCAGCGCAAGGACCTGAGCTACCTTGACTTGCCTCCCGACGCCCTGCGCCAGCTTCAACCCAAAGTGAAGATCAGGCCGGTTCCTGAGAAGCCGCCTCAGATCGACAAGAAGACGCTGGAGGCTTTGAACAAGGCCACGCCGCCACCGCTGCCCGCTCCTGAGAAGCAGCCGGACGTGCATCCTTCCGTTCAGCCGCCCCCACCGCCCATTCCGCCCAAATCGGAGTCGCAGTTTGAGGCGCCTAAACCGCAGGCAGTCCCGGCCCGGCCCAACTTTGCCATGAATTCTCAAAGTCCTGCCGACCAGCTGCGCGATGCCATGCGAAACGCCTCACGCAGTCGCGGATCCGGGGCGAGCAATTTGCCTTCCGATGGCGGGCTGTCGATGCACCCAGGCGCTGGCAGCGGTGGGGTGCAGGTACTTTCAGACACGCAGGGCGTGGACTTCAGTTCCTGGCTGCAGCGCTGGCATTGGGAGACGGAGCGCACCTGGGATCCGCTGATTCCCGATGAAGTGAACCCCCCGATTCTGAAATCCGGGGTGGTTATTATCCGCTTCAAGGTGCTGCCCAACGGCCGTCTCATGGACGGCAGCATGCAACTGGAGGGTCGTTCCGGCGACACCGGCCTTGACCGCGCTGCCTGGGGAGCCTTGACCGGATCCAACTACCCCCCGCTGCCGCGAGAATTTCATGGTCCGTATCTTGAACTTCGAGCAGAATTTCTCTACAACATGGAGCCGAGGTAGAGTGATCTCCGCGCAGAGTTAGCCTGATTGCGCAGGTCAAACCGGCATTGCATTCCGGGTCTGACGCCGCTCTTTCGTGGAACGCTTTAGGCAGTTTCAGGAAAGCGGCTAATTCTGTGCCATCTTCCTGTGGAAAACTGCAAATTTTGAGGGGGGGTAAGAGACGGTCGCCGAGGCTCTTCAGTGCGGTGTTTCTAGCTCTGCAATGTTTCATCCGCTCAACAAATACTTGCTCGCGGATTCAGTGTTGGCAAAAAAGCAAAAGAAGAAGTAGTACGGGGGGGGAGGGGGGTACAGACCGGTGGTATGGACCGGTTCCATCCCTGCCTCGCCTCTTGAGAGGTATGACAGTCTTTATTCTGCGCCATTCCGGTTTAATCATCTGCCAGGCTGCGAACAATATTTTGAGCAAGGCAATGCCCGAAGCCGCAGCAGGCAGGAGTCCAACCGCAAGGAAGCCGGTTTCACGCATTAGCATCCGCAGACAAGGCGGCCGAAGGCTCTTTCGCGACCCCCGGAGGATCGAACGGTCCCGCCTTTGTATGCAGGAAGATGCCGTCCTGCTCAAGCAGAGCATCGTAAACCGGGGTATGGCGCCAGTGTCGAGCGAGGGCGAAACAGCTCATGTTAGCGATCATCAGCGGCAGGATGAGCCCGTAACCACCGGTCATCTCAAAGATGATGAGGATTGAGGTCATGGGCGCGCGCACGACCCCGGCAAATACCGCACCCATACCAACCACTGCAAAGGCACCGATCGAGTCGGCCGGATGGTGGAATACAGCAACGTCAAGGTAGCCGACTGCGCCCCCCAGCATTCCACCCATATAGAGAGCGGGGGCAAAGATTCCGCCAGCGCCGCCGCTCGCATAGGACGTGACCGTGGCGGCGAGTTTGAGCACACACAGCGTCGCCATGGCCACCACGGTGAGCCCGGTGGCGCCGGTAAGAGCCATGGTGAGGGTCTTGTAGGGATCACCGGCAATGCCGTTCACGTGAAAGAACAGCAGCGCCACCACCGCAAAGCTTCCCGTGGCCGCGCCGCCAAGGGCCGGATGCACCCACTTTGGTATGGATGTGAGGCGCTTGAACCAGGCGCGCAGCCAGAGCAGGGAGTCAGTGAACGCCACGGAGACAAAGGCTGCAAGGAGGCCAAGCAGCGCGTACCAGACCAGGGATGAATCATTGGCTAGTTCGTAATGCTGTGGGACGTGAAAGATGGGGTTGGAGCCCAAAACTCTGTTCTCGACCACGGCTGCCAACGCCGCAGCGACGATGACCCCGGAGAGCATCGTCTGATCCAGGTTGCCGATCAGCTCCTCCAGCGTGAAAGTGACGGCGGCGATGGGCGCATTGAATGCGGCGGCGATGCCCGCAGCCATGCCGACCGAGGTCATCCGGCGGCAATTCTTCGGGCTGAATTTGCCGATTCGCGCCAGCATGTTACTGACACCGGAGCAGATGTGAACTGTTGGGCCTTCGACGCCGAGTGAGGCCCCAACGCCGAGTTGAATGACGCACAAGACAAACTTGCCGATCGTCTCCTTGACGGATACATATCCTGAGCGGGTGGTAAAAGCCACCTTGACCTGGGGAATGCCGCTGCCTGCTGCCGCCGGAACCCAATAATAGAGGCCCAAGCCGGCGACGAGGCCGCCCAAAGCCGGAGTGAGGATTGTCCACCATATCCAGGAATGGCCCGAGGCGGCAGTGGCGCGGTTAATGCACAGCGCCTCGACAAGTCCGCAGCTGATATGAAAGGCCACGGCAGAGAGGCCGCACAATCCGCCGGCCAGGATGGTGAATACCAGCAATCGCTGGCGTTCATTGGGCATCCTGCGCATCAGCCAGGACGTCAAGCGAAGATAGAGACCTACCAATCCGACCCAATAACTCAATTCTTACCTGACCTCACGGGAGAGTCTTGCAATTCAAGTATATGTGCAAGCCTCGGGAGGAACCTCGTGTTGCTCCTGCGGGTTGCGGTCAGCGGGTTGCCAAGTGTGTCTGTGGTGGGATTTGAGCGCATTGCGCTTCTGAGCGCCGCGAGCGGTTCAAGGGGCGGGCTTGGTGGCCCGCATGAATTCGGCCAGGTAGTCCTTCCATACGGCTGCTACCGTATGTGTCCCGTGGCCGCGGGTGGCGTCGGAAATGGGAATCAGGATGAAGCGTGCATTCGGCATGCGCTTGACCATCTTCTCGGCGATCCCGAGTTCAGGCGGGTTGATAAAGTCGTCGGCTGAGTTGATCCACAGTACCGGCGCGGTGATTTGGTCGAGACGCGGGCTGGGATCGTAATTGCGGCTGGCGTTGACGTAGAAGATGAAGTTGTTGGCGTCTGTGCTCGCCATTGTGCGCGCCAGGTACCGGTCAACATACTGCTCAGCAAGCTCGCGGGTTGGCGCCTGCTTCTGCATTTGCAGCGGGCTCGATCCCATGATGAGAAGCATTTCGTTTGCGGTGCGCAGGCCTTGAATGGGCTCGGTCTTGTATTCGCCGTCCATCCATGCAGGGTCCTGCTTGATGGCCTCGATCGCCATGTAGCGCATCATGCGGTTGCGCCCCGCAATTTGCACGGGCAAGCAGGCAAACGGCGCCAATGCATCGGCGAATCCGGGATAGGTTTCGCCCCAGACGAACGTCTGCATGCAGCCCATGGAGGTCCCGAGGATAAGGCGAAGGTGATCGATCTTCATCTCGTCGAGCATCATGCGCTGGCTGCGGACCATGTCGTCGTAGTCGTAGGCAGGGAAGTGCGCGTGCAAGCCGTCGGATGGTTTGGAGCTTTCACCATGGCCGATGTCGTCGGGCAGGATGATGAAATATTTTGTCATGTCGAGGACGCCGCCGGGGACGAAGAGCACGTTTGAAAACAAAGGATTCAGCAACGAGTGAGCATTGCCGCCGGTGCCATGCAGCAGCAGGACGGCGTTATCTACGTGGCCGGCTGAATTTCGGTGCGGCTTGCCGAGGGTAAGGTAGTGCAGCTTGAGTTGGGGAAGCGTTTCGCCGGTGCCGAAGCGGAAGTTCGCGAGCGCGGTGACGCCGTCAACAGTGGGCCACACGGTGGCCTGGGCAGGCGCTGCCGAGGATGGGCCAGGCCGCGCGGTCGAACTTGTCTGGCTGAACGCAGCAAAACAGAACAAGAAAGTAGCCGCAAACACAAGTCGGGCTGCGTGCAAATGCATAAAATGCCTCCAGGGTGCACGGTTCGAGCGTAGCTTCTGGGGTCTCCCCTTGCAAGCAGCGGCAAATCAGGAAAATGGCCGCGGGAATCTTCAGCACATCCATTCCCTAACCGGTCACAACCGCGATAAAATCTGTGCGGATTCGATGCGCAGCCGCTCTGCCAGCCCGATAAAGGGAATGCCCCCGCCGAAGCGCTTTCGCCATGGCCGCCGCGACCGTGGCCGGTGCCCTCCCCGCTGAGTCATTTGTCCCCGTTGATTCGTAGAATCCCAGATCCCTGCCGCAGCGTTCGAAACTTGCGACACCTGGCCGAGATTGCCGCTGGAACTTCTGCGGGTCATCCCTTGCGAATAGAATTTGAGAGTGCATCCGCCTGTGCGCGGATAGAAAGGTTTCCCCGATGAATAGTTTTGCCAGCCGTGCCAAACTTGCCTCCGGCAACCAGTCGTATACGATCTATCGCCTGCCTGAGCTCGCGGCGCGCGGTTTCAACCTGAGCCGGCTGCCTTTCAGCCTGAAGATTCTGCTGGAGAACCTGCTGCGCCGCGAAGATGGCGTGAATGTGACCGCGGCGGACATCGAGTTTCTGGCCAACTGGGACGCCAAGGCCGAGCCCAGCCGCGAAATCGCCTACATGCCGGCCCGGGTGCTGATGCAGGACTTTACCGGCGTGCCCGCCATCGTGGACCTGGGCGCGATGCGCGACGCCATCAAGACACTTGGAGGCGACCCGGAGCGGGTCAATCCGCTGGTGCCTGCAGAACTGGTGATTGACCATTCTGTGCAGGTGGACGAGTTCGGCGCCGTGGGCGCTCTTGCGGCCAATACCTTGTTGGAGTTCCAAAGAAACCGCGAGCGGTATGCATTCTTGAAGTGGGGCCAGACAGCCTTCCGCAATTTCAGCGCGGTGCCTCCGGGGATGGGCATTTGCCACCAGGTGAACCTGGAGTACCTGGCCCGGGTGGTCTTTACCACGGAGATTGACGGCGAACTGATCGCGTACCCGGACACGCTGGTGGGCACAGACTCGCACACGACGATGATTAATGGCCTGGGCGTGCTGGGCTGGGGCGTCGGGGGAATCGAGGCCGAGGCGGCCATGCTCGGTCAGGCTGTTTCCATGCTGGTGCCGCAGGTGGTGGGATATAAGCTTACCGGCAAGCTGCGCGAGGGCGCGACCGCGACCGACCTGGTGCTCACCGTGACGCAGGCGCTCCGCAAGCTGGGAGTTGTTGGAAAATTCGTGGAGTTCTACGGCCCGGGCATTGCGGAGTTACCGCTGGCCGATCGCGCCACCATCAGCAACATGGCACCCGAGTACGGCGCCACCTGCGGCATTTTCCCGGTGGATGCCGAAACGCTGCGTTACCTCAAGCTGACCGGGCGCAGCGACGACCAGATTGCACTGGTTGAGGCGTACTACCGGGAGCAAGGGCTCTTCCACACTTCCAATTCACCTGAGGCCGAATACACGCAGACGCTGGAACTGGATCTGGCGACGGTCGAGCCGAGCGTGGCGGGTCCGAAACGGCCGCAGGATCGCGTACTTTTGAAAGATGCAGCGACGAGTTTTGTGCAGCAGTTGCCGACGCTGCTCGCTCCCACGGCGAAGCCACTGGGTACGCGCACGGCCGCCACATGGAAGCGCACATCCGTTACCGATGTTGCCGTTGCCGATAAAGCTCCGCTGCATGTGACCACCACGGTCAAGGAACGGTTCGGTGTCGATCCGGACACGTACCTCGATCATGGCTCAGTGGTGATTGCGGCCATCACGAGCTGCACCAACACTTCGAATCCTTCGGTGATGGTTGCCGCCGGCATCCTGGCCAAGAAGGCTGTCGAAAAGGGCCTTACCGTTCCGCCATGGGTGAAGACTTCGCTGGCCCCCGGTTCGCGCGTTGTGACGGATTACTACACCAAGGCCGGCCTGCTGCCTTATCTTGAAAAACTGCGCTTCAACGTGGTGGGATACGGATGCACGACCTGCATCGGCAACTCGGGGCCTCTGCCGGCAGACGTGTCGAAGAGCATCGACGAGCATGGGCTGGTCGCGGTGAGTGTGCTCAGCGGCAATCGAAATTTCGAAGGCCGCGTGAATGTGGATGTGCGCGCGAATTACCTGATGAGTCCGCCGCTGGTAGTCGCCTATGCGCTGGCCGGCAAGATCGGCCACAACTTCGAAACCGATCCGCTGGGCACGGACCAGGCGGGCAAGCCTGTCTACCTGAAGGACATTTGGCCCACCCAGCAGGAAGTTGCCGCAGCCATTGAGAAGGGATTGTCGAGCGAAAGCTTTCGCAAGGAATACGCCACGGTGAGCGATGGCGACGCCAACTGGCAGGGGCTCAGCTTTCCCACAGGCGACGTCTATCAGTGGGAGCTGGATTCGACCTACATTCGCAAGGCGCCCTACTTCGACGGGATGACGCAGGTGCCCGCGCCGGTGACCGACATTCTGGGTGCGCGCGTGCTGGCGGTACTCGGCGACTCGGTGACGACCGACCACATTTCGCCTGCGGGCTCTATCAAGGCCAATGGACCGGCAGGCAAATACCTGACGGAACATGGCGTAAAGCCGGCGGACTTCAACAGCTATGGCTCGCGGCGCGGTAATCACGAAGTCATGGTCCGCGGCACCTTTGCCAACGTGCGGTTGCGCAATAAACTCGCGCCGGGCACCGAGGGCGGCGTCACGCGCCTGTTGCCGGAAGGGATACAGATGTCCATCTTCGACGCCAGCGTGAAGTACGCGGAGCGCGGCGTGCCATTGGTGATTCTCGCGGGCAAGGAGTACGGTTCAGGCTCATCGCGCGACTGGGCGGCAAAAGGGCCGAAGCTGCTGGGTGTGCGCGCTGTGATTGCTGAAAGCTTCGAGCGCATTCACCGGTCAAATCTCGTGGGCATGGGCATTCTGCCCTTGCAGTTCGAGGAGGGCCAGAACGTAGAATCGCTCGCACTCACCGGCGAAGAGATCTACGATTTCCCTGGGCTGACCACGATGCTGAAGACGCGTTTCGCCCATGGCCGCACGCTGCAGGTGAGCGCGGCTGCCGCCGATGGGGCGAAGAAGAGCTTCAGCGCCAAGGTCCGCATCGATACTCCGCAGGAGATTGAGTATTTCGAGCACGGGGGAATTCTGCAATACGTGCTGCGGCAGTTAGCGGCGAAATAGCTTCTACAGACACCGTGCTTTTGAGCCCCATCCTGAGCCTGGCCGGGTTGTTTCTCCAATGAAGAGCAACCCGCGGGGCTTATCCCGCCTAGGCGAGCCCTAGAGCGTAGAGCAGGCAGGACTCTAAAAATCCTATCTGTGCTAAGATATTTCTGTGAGCAAGCGAACGCCTTCGGTCGAGACTACGTTGATCGAGGTCAATCGTCTCAAAGGAACGCGGAAGGGTGCGAGTCTCAAAGAGCAGGTCTGGTTCGAGAATGGAAATGTTGTCGCTTACAGCCTGGCATACATCAACCTGAAACGGTGCCGTGTGGACCACGGTCGTGTTCTGGGGTACGACAACAGTCATGGTTTTCATCACCGGCACTCCATGGGCAAGATTGAACGCATAGTGTTCACGTCATACAAGGCTTTGGCCGAACGGTTTATCGAAGAAGTCCATGAACTGGGGAGAATCGAAGATGCGGAAGACGATGGTTAGGGTCAAGACAGACAGCGCTGAAGGCTTTTTCAACCGGATCCGCGACCATGCGAGGAAACTGGACAAGGGTGAGACTTTACCCTCGGAGATCACCATCAGCTTCGAGGACCCCATGGACTTGCTCAAGGTTCTCACTTTGGAACGAGTGCGCCTGTTGCGCCGGGTCAAGGGGCAACCTCTGTTGATTTCGGCGTTAGCGACAGGATTGAAGCGGGATGTCCGGGCAGTCAGCCGGGATGTGAACCTGTTGGAAAAAGCTGGAATGCTACGCACCAGCTTCCGGTCGAACCCTGGCCATGGCAGATTGAAAGTCGTTGAACCTGTGGCGCAGGAGTACAAACTTGTGGCTAGTCTGTAGACCAGACTTGGTAGACAATCTCAACAAGAACCGCCACTCTTCGCGGAGAGTGGCGTTTGTTCGTTTAAGGTGGACAAACCGCTATTTGTGCTTTGAGCCGTTCTTGACTGATTTTGCTGCGGCGCGCCGGGTCTTGGCACCGGGAGCAACCGGTGCGGGAGTCGTGACAACTTCTTCTTCGCGGGGAGCGAAGAATCGCACGCCCTCCTGGTTGTGTTCACCCAGCACGTGGAGGCGCAGGAAATTAGTTGAACCGGACTTGGTGCGGGTGCCGGCCACAATGGCGATCACCTCGCGGTTGCGCACGTAGCCGAATTGCTCCAGCAGGCTCTCGGCCACATCCACCAGCGCCTCGGTCGAGTTGACCTTGGGGCAGCGGATCGGAGTGGTTCCCCACAGCAGGTTGAGGCGATTGATGGTGACTTCAATCGGGCTGAGCGCGAAGATGGGCGCCGACGGATGATACTTCGAAAGCTGGCGCGCAGTCGCTCCCGACTCGGTGAAGAGCGCGATGCCGCGCAGATCCAGATCGTCGGCCGCATGTGCCGTCGCCTCGCAGATCGTTTCCGCGATGGAGAGGTGGCTCAACCGCTGGCGAGGCTGTGCTTCGATATCTTCCTTGATGTGGCGCTCGGCTTCGGAGACAATGCGCGCCATCATGGAGACCGCCTCCACGGGGTACTGCCCTACCGCCGACTCGCCCGAAAGCATTACGGCGTCTGTACCGTCATACACCGCATTGGCCACGTCGGAGACTTCAGCGCGCGTGGGCCGCGGATTCTCGATCATCGACTCCAGCATCTGCGTCGCGGTGATGACTGGCTTGCGATATTCGGTGGCGCGGCGGATGATGTGCTTCTGAATTGCCGGCACCTTTTCCGGAGGCACTTCGACGCCGAGATCGCCGCGCGCCACCATGATGGCGTCGGCAGCTTGCAGAATGCTGTCGAGGTGCTCGATGGCCTGGGGCTTCTCCAGTTTTGCGATGATCCAGGTTTCTCCGCCATAAGCCGAAACGCGATTGCGCACCAGGCGCACATCTTCCGCCGTTCGCACGAAGGAAACGGCGATCGCATCCACTCCATTCTTGAGAGCGAACTCAAGATCCTGAGAATCCTTTTCTGTCAGCGAGGGAACGCGTACCGGAATTCCGGGCAGGTTGATGCCCTTGTTTTCTCCCAGCAAGCCGCCGTTGATGATGTCGCACGAAACGTCATCGCCGAGCACTTCGTGGACGCGCAGTTCGATGAGTCCATCGGAAAGCAGAATGCGCGAGCCCTGCTCGACGTTCTCTGCAAGTGTTTTGAACGTGGTGCCCACAAGCGACGCCGTTCCCGGAACATCGCGCGGTGTGATCGTCAGCCGCCCTCCGGTTTTGAGCATGACGGGCAGGCGGTCCTTCAGTTTCGAGGTACGGATTTTCGGTCCCTGGAGGTCGCCCAGGATGCAGAGCGGTTTGCGCTCTTCGCGGCTGACTTTACGAATCATCTGAATCAGCGCCAGCTTCTCTTCGTGGGTACCATGAGAGAAATTCAATCGAACCACATCGACACCGGCGCGCACCAATTCGCGGAAGACGGGTTCGGTGTTGGAAGCCGGGCCAAGGGTGGCAACAATCTTCGCGCGGCGTTGAATCGGGGATTCGGACAGGTTCGTGTCAGCGAACGGCATTGATATGACTCCAGGAATAATTCAGTTGGGGAAAAGGGTTGAAATGGATGTGACCCGCTTCATTGTACACGCGGGGGCCGGGCGCAAAAGCTCTCATATCGATGATGCATCGCCGCGCATGGAATGGTCGGTGAGAGTGATCACAGAGGAGAAGAAAGCGAATCTTCAATGGTTTCAGGCGAGTCGCGTACCTGGCGTGTTCTGAAGAGTACGCCGTTCAACTCCGCGCCCAGCAGTGCGCTGAATGCGGTAATGTAGAGCCATACCAGCGTGGCAATACCGGCGCCAAACGAGCCGTAGAACCTGGAATAGTCCGCTACACGCGTCACGTACCATCCGAATGCCAGCGTGGCTGGGAACCAGGCGAGGGTAGCGGCGATGGCGCCGGGCATCACCCAAACCCAATGTTCCGTGCGCTTGGTGCCGAAGTGATAAAGCGCGCCGAGGACGGCAATACTGGTGAGCAGCGCGACGGCCCAGCGCACCATTCGCCAGAAGAAAAGAACCACGTGGCGCAGGTCATGATTCGCATTCCCGATCATCCAGTACTCAATTTGCCTGCCGAACACGAGTGCAAGCGATGCTAGAGCCATGGGAACCAGCACGATGGGCACCAGCAGCAGGGCACGGAGGCGCCGCTGCCAGAAACCCCACTCGGTGCGCGGCAAACGATAGGCGCGGCGAAAGCCCTCCATGAGCGAAAGCATCGTTCCAAGGCCGGCAAAAACGCTGAGGCTGGCGGCAGAGAAGAGCAACTGAACCGATTGCATGCGGCTCGCCTGCAACGAGGCCTGCAACAGAGACAAGGTGTCTTCAGGCAAAAAGTGCACGTAAGAGCTGCGAATCTCGCCCAGAAGCGTGCTTCCCTCGGGCACGAGGGCGATCAAGGTGGTGACTACAACCATGGCGGGAAACAGCATGAGCATGCCGGAATACGCGGCGGCTTTGGCCGTGTTGAGCACGTCGTGCTCAAGAGAGAGCCAGATTGCTCTTTGAAGCTTTTGAATAAAATGCATCATGCCAGTCACATGCAAGATTAGAGCATATGCGAGGCCGATGTCTGCCACGGTTCTGCATGTTGGTGCGGCCTGACTCTTCCGGTTCCAGCGGTTTATTATTTCCGGGATATGAAAACGGCTTCCGCGCTTCATTTCCCGCATCTTGTTTTGTTATTTCTGCTGGCCGGATTTGGTTCGCAGTCCATTTTTGCCCAGAGCCGTCCTGAGCCGAATGCCCAACTCGCTTCAAAGGAAGTGAATGCGCGCGTCGAGGCGCTTTTGAAAGAGATGACGCTCGACGAAAAGATCGGGCAACTGGTGCAGTACTCGGCCGGCTTCGCTACTGGCCCTGCCGCCTCAAACTTGACCTATGACGAATTGGTGGCCAAGGGGCAAGTGGGTTCCATGCTCAACGTGGTAGGAGCGGAGAAGACCAATCACTACCAGCACATTGCGATGGAAAAGTCGCGCCTGCATATCCCGTTGCTGTTCGGGTTGGATGTGATTCACGGCCATCGCACAACGTTTCCGATTCCGCTGGCCATCGCGGCAAGCTGGGACCCCGATGCCGCCGAGACTGTCGCACGTACGGGCGCCGCGGAAGCTCGCGCCGATGGCATTGACTGGGTCTTCTCGCCGATGGTGGATATTGCACGGGATCCGCGTTGGGGGCGAATTGTGGAGTCAAACGGCGAGGACCCCTACCTCGGTTCGGCGATGGCGCGTGCGTGGGTGAAGGGCTACCAGCAGGGCGACCTCTCCAAACCCGACTCGGTGGCAGCGTGCGTGAAGCATTTTGCGGCCTACGGCGCGGCAATTGCAGGCCGCGATTACAACGCCGCGGACATGAGCGAAATCACGCTCAGGCAGGTCTATCTTGAGCCGTATCGCGCCGCGGTGGATGCCGGCGTGGCGACGGTGATGAGTTCCTTCAACTCCATCAACGGAATTCCGGCCACGGCGGACCCCTTCACGCTGACCCAGATCCTGCGGAAAGAGTGGGGTTTTGACGGCTTTGTGGTCTCCGACTGGGGTGCGGTGGCCGAGCTGCTTAACCACGCCATTGGCGCGGATGGCGCCACGGTCGCCCGCAAAGCTCTTGAAGCCGGGGTGGACATGGACATGGAGGGCAATCTCTACGGAACGACCCTGGCGGCGCAGGTGCGTTCGGGGAAGATTCCCGAAAGCATTGTTGATGAAGCGGTTAGGCGAATCTTGCGGGTGAAGTTTGCCCTCGGCCTTTTCGACCACCCCTATACCCAGCCGAGCCCGGCGTATGAGGTTACGCCGGAGAAACGGGAGATAGCGCGGAAGGTGGCGGATGAGACCCTGGTGCTGCTCAAGAACGACCCCGTGGAGGGGCTCGGCACGCTGCTGCCGATGACGGCGAAGGCGAAAAAAGTGGCGCTGATCGGCCCCATGGCGGATGATCCCATCGATCTGCTGGGTGCGTGGTCTGGGCAGAGCAACCCGAAGGATGTGATTACGCTGAAAGCGGCTCTTGCAGAGCGGCTTGGCGATCGGCTGGTCTATGCGAAGGGATGCGGACTTCTCTCAGGCGAAGACGCCAATGTGCTGAAGAATGTTACGTTTGGCGGCGCGGCGACGGCGGTTGAGGCGAATGAGCCTGTTCCCGACGACGCAAAGACGATTGACGAGGCTGTGCAGACGGCGAAGCAGGCGGATGTGGCGATTCTCGCATTGGGAGAGCCGACCAACTGGATGGAGGGTGAGGCTTCAAGCCGGGTTCACCTGGGCTTTACCGGATCGCAGGAGAAGCTGCTGGAGGCGGTGGCCGGCACCGGAAAGCCGGTGATCCTGGTGGTGCTGGCCGGAAGGCCGCTGGTGCTGAAGTGGGCTGCCGCTCATGTGCCTGCCATTGTTGAAGCGTGGAGCCCGGGCATCGAGGCTGGCCCCGCGGTGGCCGATGTGCTGTTTGGCGACGTGAATCCATCGGGCAAGCTGCCAGCCAGCCTGCCACGCGCCGTCGGGCAGGAACCACTTTATTATGCGCAACTTCCCACCGGTCGGCCGGCGCACGGCGACCTGAGCCACATGCCACGGAACTCAGAAGAGAAGTTCCAGTCGCGCTACGTTGACGAGGAGAACTCGGCGCTGTTTCCGTTTGGGTGGGGACTGAGCTACACGCGTTTCAGCTTCTCGAAGCCGACGCTGAGCCGAGCCGAGGTTCCGGTAGGCGAGATTCTGGACGACCACCGGCCGGTGATCATGGTGGGCGTGGACGTGACCAACACGGGCAGCGTGGCGGGAACCGAGGTAGTCCAGCTTTACATTCGCGATACGGTGGCCAGCGTGGAACAGCCGGTGCGCGAGTTGAAAGGCTTTGCGCGCGTACAGCTTGCGCCGGGAGAGACGAAACACCTGGCATTCCCTCTCGGGTTCGACGAGTTGAACTTCGACGACGTGGACAACAAACGCATTGTGGAGCCGACCACCTACGACATCTGGGTGGGCGGCAGTTCACTGGCCACGGCGGAGACCTCTTTCAAGGTCGTCGAGTAGGGGCAAGCAGGGCAGATTGAGCCCGGCACCGTGGCAACAGGGTGCCACGGTTGAGGGGCTGTTCTTTTTGGCCCAAAACGGGGACATGGAAGGTCACGGTGGGCCGCAAAGCGTGACCCTGGAAGGTCACGGTCGGGCAAAAGTGAGAATGGGGTGAGAGCTGAGTGGATGGTTTCCTGTTGTGATGGTTTCCCGATCGAAACCGGCAAATCCCCTCATCGTCTATCGAGGATCCAGTCCGCCCGGAACGCGGAAGAAGATACGAACGGCTCGTTGGGTGAATTGGCCGCTGGCACAGACTAAAGAAAAGCTAGCTAGCCATTCCTCAATTGGATCGCCGATCTCGGATGGGCATTGGCGCGCAACAGAAACCAAGCTTCGCACAACCGCGCGACACTCATTCCGATACAATCAGAGTCGAACCCGTGTAGATCAACACCATGGCATTAGCGTTAAGGAAGTTCGAAACCTATGACGAACCCACTTCGGAAATATCCGAGGGGGGGGATCTTGCGGAGTTTGTCCCTCGCGAAGTATATCCGCTGGCTAATCCGCAGACGGATATTCCCCGTATTGCGAAGGATGATTCGCTTATTCGACTGATTGATTTAGCGGTTCGAAGGGTCCCGACGAGGCATACGCTCGTACCTGGTGACGCTCGGAAGATGACCGGGCTCGCGCCTAACTCTGTTCATCTGGTGGTCACATCGCCCCCGTACTGGACGCTAAAGGAGTACCGCGAATCAGAGGGACAAATGGGGCACATCGAGGACTACGACCTGTTTCTTGCCGAACTCGATAAGGTTTGGGAGCATTGCTTTCGAGCTTTGGTTCCTGGAGGGCGCCTTGTATGTGTCGTTGGCGACGTTTGTTTGTCGAGGAGGAAGAACAAGGGACGGCACACAGTTGTACCCCTCCATGCGTCGATTCAAGAACACTGCCGCCGGATTGGATTCGACAACTTAGCGCCGATCATCTGGCATAAAATCTCAAACGCTGCTTATGAGGTAGAAAATGGATCGAGTTTCTTAGGCAAGCCATACGAACCGAACTCGGTGATTAAGAACGACGTCGAGTTCATATTGATGCAACGGAAGCCTGGAGGCTATCGCAAACCAGATATTGCGGCGCGAGTTCTGAGTGTAATTTCGGGCGAGAACCATCAGCAATGGTTCCAGCAAATCTGGTCAGGGCTAACCGGAGCTTCGACACGGCATCACCCGGCTCCTTATCCACTTGAACTTGCGGATAGACTGATACGAATGTTCAGCTTCGTTGGCGATACCGTCCTCGATCCTTTTCTTGGTACCGGCACGACAACAATTGCTGCCGCCGGCGTGGGCCGAAACAGCATTGGGTTCGAGATTGATCGGCATTACTTCGAGCAGGCGCACAAGCGGATCGCCAACGAAACTTCTCTTCTGTTCAGTCGCGCTGCCATAGAATTACAATTACCGAAATCGCATTATGAGCCTGAACCCAGAGATGGATAGGCGGCTTCGTGCCGCAGTGAAGCGCTTTTGGGCAACACGCGAATCACAAGCTCAAAGGCAAGGGTCATTGTCGGGCACCAAGGATGCGGGAGCACGGTCCGCGGTGACGGGCGGTGCTCAGATGAATGGGTTTATCGACTTAGTTCGAGAGATTTTATTCGAAAGTGGTCTTTCAAAGGCACGAGTCTATTGTGAAAAATTTGTAGAGCTTCCAGGATGGTATCGCTCGGAGAAGAAAATGGGACCTTCTTATCGTGTCGGACGGTCAACTCATAGCAAGCATCGAATTCAAGTCACAGGTTGGCTCTTTCGGAAATAACTATAACAATCGCGCGGAGGAAGCAATTGGGAGCGCTGCCGACATATGGTCAGCTTATCGGGAGGGCGCATTCAAGCCATCCTCCCGACCGTGGCTCGGTTACCTAATGCTCCTTCAAGAAGCAAAGGGATCGCTTCGGCCAGTTCGAGCACATGAGCCCCACTTTAAGGTTTTTCCGGAATTCAAATCAGCCTCCTATGCAAAACGATACGAGATTCTGCTGACAAAGCTCGTGCGTGAGCGCCTATATGACGCTGCTTGCTTCTTGATGTCCAATCCCGCCGAAGGCCGCGAAGGATACTATTGTGAGCCCAGTGCAGAGTTGAGTTTTCAGAACTTCGTCTCATCGCTGACAGCCAAGGCGATTGCGGTTGCCAAGAGCGAAAATTAACCCTTCGGACCGATAATATAAGCAATTTCTAAAAAACTCAGCCTTGTTTGGCATACTATCGCCGGGTCGTTCGGTGAGGATCCACGAATGATGCGCGAAGAAGGCTTTGCCAGGGGAACGAAGAGCACACAACGGCAGAATCAACAGGCCTCACTTCTCCGCTGACTCGCTGCCCGCCACCAGTTCCCGCGCCGCCTTGCGTCCCAGCCGAATGCAATCGGGAATCCCAATCCCGTCATAAGCGTTCCCCGCCAGCCGCAGCCCCGGCAAGGCGGCCACCCGCTCCGTGATGCGACGCATCCGCTCCTGGTGCCCCACTGCATACTGCGCCATCGCCCGCCGCCACCGCGAAACCTGCGTGTGTTCCGGCTCCACATCCGCGCCGATCACCTTTGCGCCAAGAATCTCGCTTAGCTCGCGCCGCACCGTCGCCACCAGGGCGGAATCCGTTTCCGCCAGCAGATGCTCGTTTTTCATCCCACCCAAAAATGCTCGCAGCGCCACTTTGCCCGGCGCCGTGCGCCCCACAAACTTGCGATGAGTAAAGGTGCACGCGAGCATCGTGCGGCCTTCGGTAGCAGGAACCAGGAAGCCGAAACCGTCCGGCAATTCCCCAATCTGCGCCTCGTCGTAAACCAGGTTCACCGTAATTGAAGACGAATAGGGAATGCCGCCCAGTTCTTCTGCCAACAACGGGTCGACGCCACCGAGAAGCACGCCCGCGGCCCAGGCGGGCGTTGCCACAATCACCGAGTCATACATCTCCGATACGCCGCATGCCGTAACGCGCCATCCTTCGCTGCTTCTTTCCAATGCGTTCACTGGTGTAGAAAGCCGCAGCGACGACGGCACGAGCCGAGCCTGCAAGGCATCCACCAACTGCTGCAACCCGCCGCGCAACGTGGTGAAGATGGACCGCGGCACAGGACGGGCATTGCCCTGGGCTTTTCCCGGCGCATCGCCCGCGCTCCCGCTTTTCAGTGTCGCGGCTCTGGCACGCATCTGGCGGTGTGCGGCCAGCATGCCTCGGGTAAGGGAGCCGTACTGGCTCTCCATTTCCACCAATCTGGGCAGCACCGTACGGGCGCTCAGTTGTGATGCGTCTCCGCCGTAAATGCCTGAGAGCAACGGATCGGCCAGCCGTTCCACCGCCTCCTTGCCAAAGTGCCGCTCTACCAGCGCGGCCACTGACTCGTCGTGCCCGCTGGGACGCGGAGGGTGCAGCAATTCCAGCCCCATTCTCACTTTGGTCATGGGACTGAACAGCCGCGTCAGCGCGGTAGGAATCAGCTTCGTGGGAATCAGAAACATGAGCCCATCGGGCAGCGGCACCAGCCGGTTCTTCACCACAATATAAGTCTTGCGGGCCTCGTCGTTCGACGGAAGCAACTCCGCGCCAAGTCCCAATTCGCGGCACAATTCCGCTGCCGCCGGCTTTTCACTCAGAAATGAGTCGGGACCCCGCTCCAGCACCGTGCCGTCCACAACCTCTGATGCCAGGGAACCGCCCAGGTGCTCCCGTGCTTCAAACAGCGTGTACTCGAAGGCCCCGCGCGCCTTATCGAGTTCATAGGCAGCCGCCAACCCGGCAATGCCGCCACCAATGATTGCCGTCCGCATCTTCATCCCCAGTTTGCTATTAGAACAGCTTCAGCCCAGGCCCGCGCAGCGGATGTTATCTGCCGCATTGCGAACCGCCGGCTACGGCACAGGATTAGAATCAAGGCGGCGACTCCAGGATGAGTGTGATTTAAATCACACGAAATGGATCGCATTGGATAGGTTCATTCCCTGATGTTTCTGAAGGCGCGGAGTCAGCGACACTGCGGCCCTATTCACAGCCCTGGAACGTTCAACGTATTCTTCTTCAGGGCTAACCACGAAGCAGGAGACTCTTCATGACCGCTGAGTTGATCCACCGCCTGCACTTTGCCTTCACCGTCACCTTCCACTATCTGTTTCCCCAACTCACCATGGGCCTTGCCCTGTTGATCGTTGCCCTCAAGTCAGTTGCCCTCAAAACCGGCAGCGAAGAGTGGGACCGCGCAGCCCGCTTCTGGGGACGCATCTTCGGCATCAACTTCGTCTTCGGCGTGGTCACCGGCATTCCCATGGAGTTCGAGTTCGGCACCAACTGGGCGCGCTTCTCCCAAGTCTCCGGCGGCGTCATCGGTCAGCCCCTCGCCATGGAAGGCGTCTTCAGCTTCTTCCTCGAGTCGGCCTTCCTCGGCCTCTTTCTCTACGGTGAAAAGCGCATCTCCAAACTCATGCACTGGTTCTCCGCCGTCATGATCTTTGTCGGTTCCTGGATCTCCGGCTTCTTCATCATCGTCACGGATGCCTGGATGCAGCATCCCGTCGCTTATGACCGCCTGCCCAACGGCCAGTTCCAGGTCCTCAGCTTTTGGCAACTGCTTCTCAACCCCTGGGGACTGCTGCAATATGCGCACAATATGCTCGGCACCGTCATCACCGGTTCGTTTGTAATGGCTGCCACCGGGGCGTTTTACCTGCTGGAAAATCACCGTGAGAAATATGCCCGGATCTTTCTAAAAGTCGGCGTGATTGCCGGGCTCGCAGCCTCGATCCTCATCATCTTTCCTACCGGGGACCTGCACGGAAAATACGTGGCGCACAATCAGCCGGCCGCCATTGCGGCGATGGAAGGGCTTTTCAAGACGGAGACGGGCGCGGGGATCGTGCTGATTGGCCAGCCCAACGAGGAAACAGGCGAGATTGACAACCCACTCGTGGTCAATAACGTGCTGAGCTTTCTCATCTACGGAACGACCAAAGCCGAAGTGAAGGGGCTCGACCAGATTCCGCACGATCAGTGGCCTACCGCGCTGCCATTGCTCTTCTACGCCTACCACATCATGGCCGGCCTCGGAACATGGTTCGTGCTGTTGATGGTTGTGTCGGCATTTCTACTCTGGCGCGGGCGGCTTTACACCGCACGCTGGGCGCTATGGGCGTTGCTGCTCAGCTTTCCGCTGCCCTACATCGCAAATACCGCCGGCTGGTTGACGGCCGAACTCGGCCGCCAGCCGTGGCTCATCTATGGCTTGATGCGTACCAGCGAGGGCTACTCAAACACCGTCTCGGCGGGCAACGGATTGTTCACGCTGCTTGGCTTCATGGGGCTCTACACGCTGCTCGGCCTGCTGTTCACCGTCCTGATTTACCGCGAAATCAGCGACGGCCCAGAGCCGAAAGTCCCCGCGGCCGTTCATGCCGATTGACAGCCGGTTTCACGTCTGTCAGGAAAAGGGAGCATCGCGATGATGGGCTTTATCTGGTTCTGGCTGGTTGCCGTAATGATCGTGGGCTACGTGGTCCTTGACGGTTTTGACCTCGGCGTCGGCGTGCTTCACCTCTTCCTCGTGCGAAACGAACCGGAGCGCCAGGCGACCTTGCGTTCCATTGGTCCGGTGTGGGATGGCAACGAGGTGTGGCTCCTGGCCGGCGGCGGCACGCTCTATTTCGCATTTCCTCTGCTCTATGCGTCTGCCTTCAGCGGCTTCTATCTTCCCTTGATGATCGTGTTGTGGCTGCTGATCCTGCGCGGCGTAAGCCTCGAACTGCGAAACCACATCGAAGTGGGCGTTTGGCGCGCGCTTCTTGACGGCATATTTGGCCTGGCCAGCGTTTTGCTCACTATCTTTTTCGGCGCCGCGCTGGCCAACGTGTTGCGCGGCGTCCCTCTGCAGGCCGACGGCTACTTTTTCCTCCCCTTGTGGACCAACTGGCAGCCCGGTGAGGCCCCCGGTATTCTGGATTGGTATACCGTGATAGGCGGGCTCGTGGCTCTCGTTGCACTCACGATGCACGGTGCCCTCTGGCTCACCATCAAGACGTCCGGAGACCTGGAACTGCGCGCGCGGCGCATCGTCACCCCGCTATGGCTGCTGCTCGTGGCGCTCACCGCGGTCAGCCTCACCGCAACCATCAGTGTGCGCCCGGCAAGCCTCGAAAACTACTACAATTACCCCGTCACGTTCGCCATTCCAGTGGGTGTCGTCGCCTCGCTGATTGGCATTTGGTTCCTGAATCGGAAATCTCAAGCGGTTAAAGCGTTTCTCTGTTCGTGTCTGTATCTATTCTTCATGCTCGCGGGAGCCTGCTGGGGCCTTTACCCTACTCTGCTGCCGGCTACCACCGGAGCGGATCGCGATATCACGCTCAACCGCGCCCTCTCCGGTCCGCACACGCTGGCGGTGGGTCTCGTCTGGTGGATCTTCGGCATGGCTTTGGCCGTCTGCTACGTCGTATTTGTGTACAGCAGGTTCCGCGGCAAAGCGGACTTGGATACTGCGGCACACTGAAGCGCGATCCTCTCTGCCAGGCACCTTCTGGAAATTCGACAACGCTCACGGAGATTCGTCCTTACTCGACTTTTCCCCCGAAATTCGGCGGGCGTTCACAATTGAAACAGCGCACTCGAACAATCTGCTATCGGTTGGCAGACAATTAAAGCGCAGACGCGCAAAATAAAGACAGTCTTGCATCTCAATAGGGGAGGCAGAGATGTCCACCGTCCGAACCTCGGCCCGACGCCTCTTACCCCCCCTCAAAATTTGCGGTTTTCCACAGCACACTTGCACATAATTACCCGCACTTGTGAAACAGCCGAAAGCACAGCCGCGAAAGCGCCGCGTCGGACTCATTGAGAAATGCGGGTGAGCCCGTTATGCCATCCTCACCGCAAGACTATTTCCAGGCACCCAGAAGTCGCCGCACGAGCACCAGTTGACCCACATGATACGCATTGTGATCAGCGGCAAGTAACGCTTCTCGCAATATCGTTTGACCATCGCCGTGAGGAATCTTTGCGAAGAGATCGGTCGCTTCGTTCGTCACCAGGTCGCAGAACGCCTTCAGGTCTTTTCGAAACGCCGACACGCTTTGTTCCCACGCTTCTTCGCTCGCGGGCGCTGGCGTGCGCGGCCAGTACCCCGCCGGAAAGTCAGGCGATTTGTGTTTGGGGTTCCGCGAAAATTCCAGAATGTCCCATTGCGCGATCCTCAGGTGTTCCACCAATTCCCAGGGAGAATGTTCCGCACCCTTGGGCCGTTGGCCGCGCAATTTGGCTGGCAGGTTCGTGGTAGCCGCCTCGAAGTCTGCATGTGCTTCCTTGCTCGTAAGTAGATTCACCACATGCTGCCGTAAAAGCGTCTGGTCTTTCATCGTTTTCATCTCCTCTCGTTACGGGCCGCGTCCACTCTCTATTGAAACTGATGCGCGAACTTGATTGCAGAAACAAAATCCGCGCGGCTATGGAATGGCCTTCGACCTTTCCGGCACATCGGCCCCAAACGGCACGGCGAACATCTTAGCACCAGCCTGTAGCTGAGCCTATATCTCACCATTCGGTAGGACGACGCCGCTCTGAAACAGGGCCGTGCTGACCATAGAGTTTTCTACTTGATAGGCCGTGAATTCGGCGGGAACTACAACGTCAGCAATTTGAACCTGTGCCATGTGGCTACCTCGAATCAAAGTGGATTTTGTTTGATCCGGGCTTGCCGACTGGTTCGCCTTCGTCCCCGACTGGGAAGGTGTTACCTGTTGCAGTAGTGCCGACTGGCACTCAAGAGAAAGTACCGCAGATGAATGCAAGATGCAAATTTAGCGACCGGCGAACAATGGCGAACACTGGTGAAACTAGCGCGTTGGACGCTTGAATATGAGCCATTAGAGCCACCTGTGCCTGCCGGCTTGCAGGAATTGTCAGCGCCCCTTGAGTCGCTGATCGAATTCCTTGGAATCGATGAGGATCTTGTAGAAGTTGCTGCCTCCGCTTCTGCGCCGTTGATAGAAGGGCTGCCGCGGAAGGAACTTGCAACCTGGGTTCGGAGCTTGCCTGCGGATGAAAAGGATGTCCTTCTCGTCAACTTTCTGTCAGAGTCCAGTGAGCGGTGCGGGCTCGAGCTTCTTCAGCGCTTTCAGCGGGAGAACGCCAACGCAGCGAGCCACGGCGCAATCGAACGGCGTACAGTGAAAGATCTCCTGACAGCAGCTCAACTCCGCGGGGATGAGCGGGCTAGGCAATTGGGAGCACAACGAGCGGCGGCGGCAGCAGAGAAGAAAGCCAAGGACGAGGCGGATCGCGCGGTATACCTCGAAGGTCTGGAGAAGCGCGAGAAGGCGGTCTGGAAGCAGGTAGAGGCGTATATCCAGCAGCGGCAGCCGAAGGATTACGAGCGGGCCGTGATTCTGTTAATAGATCTGCATGATCTCTCTGTTCGCCAAGGTGATGAAACCGGGTTCCAGTTGACGGTGGACGAGCTTCACAAAACACATGCCACCAAGAGGCTCCTTCCTGCGACGGCTTGCAAAGGCAAACCTGTAGAGGAAGCCTGCAAATCATCCTTGTCCGAGAGACACTTGCGCAAAATACGAAAGCAAAAGGTTTATTCTCGGCTAATTCAAACTTGTACCTGAAACACACTCAAGATACTATGTGCGATTCACAAGCTGCGGTAGTTGGGCTAGTTTTCGAAGCCTTCGAAGACGTCTTGAACGATTGCCTCAATAGAGGCCACTTCGTCGTCCGTCAACTTCTCAAATTCGCCTTCGCGGCGCTTGCGGCCTAGCTTACCTTCGTTCAGACGAATGAACCTGATGAGATTTTCCGCCATTCTGTCCGGCATCTCGACCATGTTCATGATGCGGCGCAGCGCTTCGTCATTGCGACGCAGGAAGTCGATTTCCTGGGGCAGGTCCTTATCGATGGCGCGCGCAACGCAGGCGTACAGAAACTCTGCCGCCTCGGTGCAGTCGAAATATCGGTACAGGTCGGCTGTATCGTTCAGGACCGCGACGTTTCTCTCGGGCGTCGGTCGCCATTCGATGAAGTTCATCAAAGTTCCCGAATGGGCGCGCAGCGTGTCGCGGTAGGTGTCGATCCGGTCGAGCATGACCGGAGAAACGGGGAATACCATGCCAGGCGGTGTGAATTTTCTCTCCGCCAGAACGTGATGGATCAGGCAGCGGTGGAGACGCCCGTTGCCATCCTGAAACGGGTGGATGTAGACGAATCCGAACGCCGTCGCCGCCGCCTGGAGCACGGAATCGAGTTCTCCCTCGCTCATGCGCTCATTTGCGGCAATCATTCCCTGCATCAGGGACTGCAGGTCCTCCGGGCGTGCGGCGATGAATTCCGGCAGCGGATCCCCGTCATGATCGCGGTCGCCGAGAAAAACGCCATCCAGTCGCAGCCCGACCCGCGTGAAGCGCGTGTCCTCGATCAGCACGGTGTGGAGGCGCAAAATTTCATCTATCGTCAGTGGGTTCTTTCCGGCCTGCAGCACAGCCCGGCCCCACCGCTCCAGTCGGCTGCGTGGCGGCTTTTCACCTTCGATCTCGAAGCTGGCGCGGCTGTCCGCTAACAACAGGAAACTGGCCGCGCGCGCGACCACGCTCGCTCCGGTACGTCCAATGACCTCGTTCGCCTTGGTTCCAAGCGCGCGCTCGCCGAAGTCTACGAGCGCCTGCGTCCTGCGAATGACGGGGCAGAAGGCAGGCGGGCCGAGCAGGTTATCGCGAACCTTGTGACGACGTGAGAGCCGCGTCGCCGCAGTGAAATAAAGGCGGTCATCCAGAAGATCGGTGAAACTCGCTTCCGCCGCATCGGGAATGTCGAGCGTTCGGCCGGTGAGGAACTCATAGAAGAACCAGGCTCGCCGGTTAGGTGCGCCGGTGGGAGCGCTGCGCACGAACGCGGTGACGGTATCTTGCGGGACGGCTTCGAATAACCGCTTCAGGACCAGCAGATCAATGTCTTCGTGTCGCAGCGCGAAACCCAACTGATCGCCGAAGGACCCGCCCTGCCAGTACCGCTTGTCGAAGACGTTCCAGCCCCTCTCCACCCGGCGACTCGCCTTGACGTGCTGTTCGGATACGGCGCTCGGCCGACGGACAGGGGCCTGAACGCCAAATGTCTGAACAAGCGCCGCCCAGCCCGCCAGCCTTGTCTCAGTTGGCACCGTCTTCTCTTGGAAAATTCTGAAGCGACTATCATTGCGGGGATGATTCTCAGCGGCCATGGTCGAAAACTCTTCTTTTCAGTCGAAAATAACGGATAATCCCCCTCTAGGGTCGAAAGAAACTATACATGACTTCCGGTCGAAAGCCAATCTTTTTGGTCGAAAATAGCCTATATTTTCAATCAAGGTCGAAAATGGATATGATTGTCGATTTTTAGCCTAGCCTCAGGCCGAATATTTCGCCCCCCCCAGAAAGCGCGTTGCCGAACTGAACGACCATCCCGATTGCGGTTCGACATTGCGGGCACACCCTAAACAACCGCCCAATTGGCCGAAGCGGGTTCCCAATGTCCTCATCCCCGCCGAAATCAAACTGCTGTTGGACAATCTTGCGCTCCGAGAACGGACGCTCGTTCTCCTGGTGGCCTCAACCGGTTTGCGCCAAAGTGAAATGTTTGCGCTCAAGTGGGGTGATATCGACTTTTCCCAAGGCAACATGAACGTGACACGATCGATCACTTATGGCATCGTCGGCCAATGCAAGAGCGAAGCTTTTCAGAAGCCGGTCCCAGTCCATCCAATGCTCGCCGAAGCACTCAATCAATGGAGAGACCGCTGCCGGTATCGCGAACCCAATGACTGGGTATTCGCCAACGAGCATCATCGCGGACGTCATCCATATTGGGGACAGGCGATTCTGCGCAATGTCGTCCGCCCAATCGCAGATGGAGTCGGAATCAAGAAGCGGATTGGCTGGCACACTTTTCGGCATACCTACTCAACGTTGCTTCGAAGCGTAGGAACGGAATTCAAAGTCATGCAGGAACTGTTGCGCCACTCATCGTTGCGATCCACGATGGACATCTACACCCAAGCCGTCACGCCCGCCAAGCAGGCCGCACAGGCAGCGGTGGTGTCGCTGGTCTTCACTGCCGGACGAACCGAAATTCTCACGGACGAAACCACAACAGGTAGAAATGGCAAATAGAAGCTTTAGGATGAGTAGCTTAGGGGTGCAGAAAGGGCACCGAAATGTGTCCATTTTGCACCCACGAATGCACGGCGAACACCCGGCTATCTAATTGAGTCTATTTGGCGTCCCCGACGGGATTTGAACCCGTGTTATCGCCGTGAAAGTGGGTTTCAGGGGTATTTGGCAGGATTTGCATAGGTTGTTCATATCTCGCAAATCGCCAATGCTGGAGCGGCTGTTTCCGCATTCCGACCTTGCAGGACCGCACAAGGGTTTTCACCGACGTACCGATTCTATCGTCACCACAGCGTCACCGCCCCAGTTGTCCGGAGTCGCTTGGATCGCTGATGGCTACTACGCGTTTTACCTCTCAGGACAGGACCATGAAAAACCAGCCTTGCGTAATTCAGAAATTGAACTTCCGAATTTTGGCGCAGAAAAAATGTGCGGGGAAAATTGAGAGAATTAACTTGCGGCAACTTTTGAGATTGCGGGATCTGAAAAGGCGCAGGATTGCAGTCACGAAAAAGGCCGTTTGCGTCATCGTCGGACGGTCTGAAAAGAATTGCGTAGGGGCAGGCCGCGAGGAAAGCGAGGGCAGACCATGAAAAAGCCCATCCATGAACGCTTCTGGTTCTACCTGCTGATTGTCTTGCTGGGCATTGCGGCGATTGTGGCGCTGGAGCGGATACAGTGACGGGTCCCCGTGGCCAGGATGCCCCGTGGCCGCGCCGCTGAGGACGGGGGAGGGGTTGCCCTACCCTCATCGGATCGAAGGCTCCAGCGCGGCCAGAGACAAACGCATGGGAGTCCCGTAGAGGCGGCGGAAGGACACGGAAGGCTATTGGGCATCCCCGCTTGAATCCTTGGTCTCGGCTGGAGTTGCATTTATAGGACAAATCCTATACATTGAGGATATGCCTCCGGTAGACAAACCGCGCGCCTCAGTTTCCTGGGTAGGTGATTCTCATGAAGTGCTGAAGTCTTGGCCGAAGGCAATGCGACTGGATTTTGGCAACTCCTTACGTGAGATGCAGGAAGGGCGTCCCGCAAGACTGGACGTGCGGCCCATGCAATCCATCGGTCGGGGCGTATTTGAGCTGAAGGACTCTGACGAGAGGACTTGGTACAGACTGGTGTACCTTGCACGCATTGAAGACACGATTTATGTGTTGGACTGCTTTGAAAAGGATACCGCCAGGACTGAACGGAAAGACCTCAACACAGCCCGAACGAGGTTTTCACAAGTGAAGCAGCGGCTTCAGGAGGAGAGGAAAAATGCAAAAAGAAAATCGAGAAAATAAAGCCGGTCACATCACCCGAGGGGATGTTTTCGACGATCTTGGACTTTCTCCCGCAGAAGCCTTGGAAGCTAAGGTCAAAGCGGATATTTGGCAGGCACTTATTCAACACATCGAAAAAAAGAAATTCAGTCAGTCTGATCTCGTTCATGTGTTGAAAGCTCATCAACCTGACGTGAGTAATCTTCTCAAGGGAAAAATCTCCAAGGTAAGCATCACAAAGTTAATCCAATTTGCAGGCAGACTCGATTTGAATGCTCGGGTCGAAGTGACAAGTCAAAGGGCAGCCAAGAGTGTGAGTGTGTCGAATACAAAATCCACCAAGGGTGGAAGAAGCTTAGTGAATGTTTAGTGATCCTGCGCTACGATTTGACCTTGTCCGCGCAAAACGTATCCCTTAGCAAGCTGTTCTAATGCGAAAGGGTAGCGAAGATGACGAAGGCAACGCGGGGACGTTACACGCTGGAGTTCAAGCAAGAGGCGGTTCGGCTAGTGGAGTCGGGCCAGAGTCAGGCAGCGGTAGCTCGCAGTCTGGGCGTGGTTGAACAGACGTTAGGCAACTGGGTCAGGGAGCATCGAGCCGGGACCTTGAACGGTGCCAGCGGCAAGCCTCAGGTGACTGCCGAGCAAATGGAGAACAGCCGCTTACGGGCAGAATTGGCGCGGGTAACGATGGAGCGCGACATCCTGGGAAAAGCCACGGCGTATTTTGCGAAGTGCCAGAAATGAAGTACGCCTTTATTCATCGCCACAAGCGAGTCTGGCCGATCTCGGTTCAGTGCCGGGTTCTGCTGGTGAGTGTCTCTGGCTACCATGAACATCTGGCGCGGCGGGTCCATATTGCTCAGCGTCGTCACCTCAGCGACGAAGCGCTTCTGGTTCACATCAGCGCCGTTTACGCGGAGAATCGCGGTGCGTATGGGTGGCCGCGGATCTGGCGTCAACTGCGGGCGCAGGGCATTCGCGTGGGTAAACTGCGGGTGCAACGGCTGATGCAGAAGCATGGCATTCAGGCGCGCGGCAAGCGAAAGTTCCGCGTTGCCACCACCGACAGCAAGCACGGTCTTCCGATTGCGCCCAATGTGCTTGATCGCAAGTTCACGGTGGCTGCGCCCAACCAGGCCTGGGTTGGCGATCTGACCTATATCGCGACCGAAGAAGGCTGGCTGTTTCTTGCGGTAGTGATAGATCTGTTCAGCCGCAAGGTGGTGGGCTGGTCGATGAGGCAGGACATGCAGCGCGACCTGGTGATCGATGCTCTGGAGATGGCGTGGTTCAAGCGCAATCCCGGCAAGCTGGCCGGATTGATTTTTCATAGCGATCGCGGCAGCCAATACGCCAGCGACGACTTCAGGGAGGTACTCAAAGAGCATGGCATTACGCCATCGATGAGCCGCAAGGGAAACTGCTGGGACAACGCCTGCTCGGAGACGTTGTTCGGCTCACTGAAGGTGGAACGGCTATACGGCCGGCGTTTTGAAACGATCCGGGAGGCCAAGGATGAAACCATCTCCTGGCTGCTCTGGTATAACCGAACCCGGATGCACTCGACGCTGAACTACGTCAGCCCGATGCAGTTCGAGCAAGACTGGACAGATGCTGCTGAGAAGATCGCCGCCTGAGAATACGCGGCGATCGAGGCAGGCCGTGGAAATGACGGTTTATGGAAAGCCCGGAAAACGATAACGCTGTTTTCCGCCCTTCCCACAAACCTTGGAAATCGATGAAACCGATTCCCACATTCTCACCGCCACGACGATGACGAGGATGAATTTAATCCTCAAAACACGGCCGGTTAAGAGATACGCATTCTGAGGGCAAGGTCAATTGTTACGTGGGGCGGCCTATGCGCTCTTGCCACAGAGGGCGGACGCAGGCACCTTGCTCCACAATTCTCCTTTGTGGAAACAACTAGACGGCTCTCTTTTCAAGGCCCCGAGAGCCGTTCTTTTTGTCTGCGAAAAACCCTGACTTAAGTTACATTCATGAAGTGGAAGGCGACCCGCCAAGGCTGGCGGGTTAGTCAACTCACTAAGGGGCTGTCTTTTTCCTCTCCCGGTAGCAGCCCCGATTAAATAAATCCCTTGCCGCAAAGGGACAAATATATGGCTAATTTCGCAACCTCACTGCAAATAAAAAGGGCAAGGCGATTCGTAGAGGCCGGAGAACGGCCCTGCGATCACGTTGCCACAGCGCGCCTAGGCTTGCCGCTTGAAGTTGTGGTCACTGTTCCACCAATCCCGCCGCCCAAGGCCAAGGTGAGAGCTATATTCCCGCCAAACTGGATCGCCTCGCCTCAGAAAAGAAAAGCACCAACGGAAATTAAATACAATTCCGACTCCGAATAAATTGACGAATAAAAGAGCGCTTTTTGCTGAGTACGTCTGCTCAATTCACGCTCTCACCAAGAAAGCGCAACATAACTAAAATGTTTGACTTATAGCGTAACTTGGCCCTTAATGAGTGTAACGCAGGTGTGCGGAGGGTGGGTGTGACTTCTTCCTCATTTTTGTTGGGTGAAAAGAGCGAAATCTCGGAAGGCTTGCGTAAGTTCCGGTCACGTCACGAAATGTCGCAAGAGCAATTTGCGGTCCTCGCCGGTGTGTCTCTGAGGACGGTTCAGGGCCTTGAATTACAGGAGACGAGGGCCTCTTCGCTCACTGTTCTAAAAATCGGCGACTTCTTGACGAAGTACGAGCGCGCCGCTAGGAAGGCGGTTGCATGACCAAGAATCAAGTTATTTGCGAGGTCATGCACGCTGTCAGGGGCGCGTTGGAAGCGAAACTGACTCGCGAAGAGTACAGCGCGTTTATCAAAGGGAGTGTTTCATTCAGGCTTGATTTGGTCCTGAAGCCGGAGACGTATTTTGTCAACGTCGATCTTCCCGGAGACGATCCACAACTAAAGGTCATATTTACTCGCCGCTACACGCGCCGTCAGGTCATTGAAGTGCCGCCAGAGGTGGATAGTGCCGTCGAAAAGTGAGGTCATCGAGGATATGCTGGCGCAGGTTGAGACGGAATTTCACCGGGTCCTAACGCGCCCGGAGTATCCGAACTTTTTTGGCGGCTCAGTGAGGATCGTCTATTCGACTGCGCCGAGAGTAACCGTAGAAATTGCGGAAGCCAAGAGGCCAGGTCCGAAAGTGGGTTCACGATTTAAGAAAGATGCAAGTCGGCAGGCCGCGAAACGGCTGCAAAAACAGGAGGAATATGGCAACCACGCCGAGTTTTAGCGCTCCACCACAACCCCCCCAGCAGGCCGCTGGTGCCCTGCCGCAAGCACCCCAGCAAGGACAAGGCTCACCACAGCAAGGACAGGGCATGGAGGCCGCTGCCCCGCCCATCCTTGTGCAGCTTGGTAATTGGGTGAGAGTCAGCGGCGAGATCGGCGCGCACCATCCGCAAATCGCCGCACAGATGCAAAAGGTTGAGCAGGAAAGCCGCGAGGCACTGATGATTTTAGCGAAGGAAATGACTCAGGGCCAGCAGGGGCAAGGACTGCCGACAAAGCCTGAATCACAGCCGACGGGACAGGGAACAGTGCCGCCGCATAACAATCCCCCCCAGGAATACTAGGAGACAGAATGACAACAGTTCGCGAAATTCTCGAAGCAAGCGGCGTAGACACTTACGAGATCAATTCCATCAACCCTCAGGTCATGGGGGCTTTGGAGGGCGTGTTATCCAAGGCCGAGCAAGACAGGGTATCAGTCAATGAATTTTGGAAAAACACCTACAACCCCGGCATCGCGGCGTGGGAAGCGGAAAAAGGTGATTTGGCGCGCAAACTGGCCCAAGCTGAAGCCCAAAAAGCCGCCTTGTTAGCGGAGAGAACGGCGCTTGCAGAGTCCGGCATCGTTGGCGCTGAACTTCCAATTAACACAGGCCAGTCGCGTAACAGCACCGGTCAGTACGCAACCCCAGGCACGCCGACGTTCGATCCCAATGACGTAGTAAGTCGTGCTTCGCAAGGATTGGCCGCAATCGCCGATGCGGACTGGAAACATCGGCAGTTATACGGACAACCGCTGCCAATCTCGCCAAGCGAATTAGTTCGTCAAGCTGATGCACAAGGCATTTCGCCGATGGACTACGCGAGCCGCCAATTCAAGTTCCAACAAAAGGAGCAAGAGATTCACGACAGTAAGATTCGCGCAGAAGTTGAAGAGAAAGTGCGCCGCGAATTCAGCGAGCGGAACGGTGCGAACCCCGACGTTGCTCAGCCGCGAGGCTCCAGCAGGTTTGCCGATGTACAGCGAGCGATGAAGGCTGGCGAACTCAAGGACCCGCTCACGCTGAGTCCAGAACAAAGGCGCGCTCAGGCATTAGCGTCAATTCACCGGCACGTCGAAGAGCGCGAGCGGCGCGACGCTTGAAGCGCTTAGGCGGCGTTGGACGGATCAGGTACCCCCTTCGCCTCTATCGGTGGCCTTCGGCGTCTCTGGGGGCGGCTGTGGCGCGCGCGTCAGGCCCTGTAGTAGTGCGGGGTAAAGTTTCAGCTCCGGATGCTTGCGAAGTTGCTCCACGAGCATCGCCCCGAAGTCCATCGCCGCTGAAGGGTCGCTTCCTGTCACCGTTCCATCCGGACGAATGAATTGGAAGATAGACTTCGATGCTTCGATTGAAAAGCCGTCCGCCTCTGGATTCGCCGTAGCACGCACCACAACTGCGAAAGTAAGTTCGGAAACGCAGTCGAGTACATCCCTTGCTTTGAAGAATTCGGTCACCGACCATTCAATTCCGTCGTGTAAAGCATCCCTCAGTTTGTTCGCTGGGCTTGGTGGTTCATTGTCTGGAAACTCAATCATTTTACTCACAGATTCTTCTCCTAATACTTGCTCGGTTGGACTTCTGTTAGTCGTTTAGGTTTAGCTGAGGCCGTTTTTAATCTCCTCACGCACATCCAGGGGCAACCCTTTAAGAAAAGAAACGAGTCCATGCACGCCGGGACCAGTCTGCGTGCTGCCCGCGTGCTCCATCACGGCAAGAATTCCATTGTCCTCGCCGCTTGAGCCTGTTCTGATCCAAATCAAAGTTGAAGTGCAAGCATCGCCGCCGATCTTCGCGTGACGGAATGCAGCGGACTCCACTTGTGCTCGCACTGACGCAAGCACGCTGTTCGTCCAATCGCGCCAAATATCAAAAGACGATGACGGCATTCGTGTTCTCCTTTTGCGAAATGCTTGCTAAATTTCTTCGAAGTTTGTATTTCCCTCAGCGTCAGCGAGAATTATCCAGACCCTCTTCTTGCTCCCCGTCGTTTGAATCCAGCTTTGCAGCCCCGAGCACTCTCTTTCGAGATCCCAGCGCTTGAGATGCTTGCGTGCTAGGGCTAGCATCGGGTGCGGCGGCGGGTCCGGCTTTTCCTCTTCTTGTGGCGCTGGCGGCTGGACAGATCGCGACATCGTTTCTCCTTGCTACATCGACGGCTTTGCACTGGTGAAGATTATTTCCTTCGGAGGCTCAGGGTTAAGCGCCGCGTTATAGGCTTCTTTTTGCTTGCGAACTTCGGGCGGATCGTCAGGATTGATCGTCAGTTTGTGAGGAGTCGAGACAGCCGCACTGCCGCCGGGCAACTTCTCCGATGCCGCGTAGCCGCTCTTCGGAGCAGCAACCGGCACAGTTGCCTCCGTTGGCCGCAGGAAAATGCCTCTAATATAGCGGACGCCTACGACGTGACCCATTGCCCTTAACTCTGCCTCGACGTAGGTCGGATCGATAGGAGAAAACCCCTTCGACCATGCCCAGTCCTTGAACGCTTCGTAAAGAGGGTATTTATCCGAATCCTCGCCCCTTTTCCAGCAGCAGCACTCAGACAAGAAATTACGGACCTGGTTCTCGTTCGGGCGGTCGGGGACGATGGATGGAACTGGTGTGTATTTGTCTGACATTCGAGTTTCTCCTTTTGTGGTTTGCTTGCGTTACTGTTGCGCGTCACGCGGTTTGGACTGCTCTGCCGTCACGCTTCCTCTGTCGGTACTCCCGTGCCCTCCGAGCGTTCGCCGTCTTCCGCTCCTCGGCTGTGTGTGACTTTGTGCGTGACGGGCGTGTGAAGTTCTGCTGCGCGACGTTGACCACGACGGAAGGCATGACGCTAGGAGCACTCAGGCCCAGTGACGTGACGCTTGTGTCGCTGGTGACGGTGGAGTCAGGACGGACTTGCAGAGCACAACTACAGGAACACACGTTTATGAGCACCAAAAGCCCGAGAGCGGACAGCCCGAGCCAATGGTTACGGCTGAGCACCATCGCGCCCTCGCACAACACGACAAATCCTGCACCTTTCCACGTCGAGGCAAAGGCGTCTGATGCCCATCGGAACACCGACAGGCCAGAGAACAGCAGTGCCCCAGCAACCAAGGCCCACAGCCAAGGATTCGCGAGAACTTCGACGTGAACGATTTCGTAACTTGCGACCGGGACAAATCCACCGATGCCCGCGCCGATGACTGCCCCGAGACGATGGCCAGGGCTAAATGCTCGCCTCAGTTGATCGACAACGGACAGCGCCAAAAATTCGTCACAGGTCAGGCTGGTGGCCTGCTCAGGAACGGATGGGACAGTCGTGATGGAAAGCATGGATTCCCTTTCGCTATTGCACAGCCCGCTTCGGATCTGTGAGCTTGACAACGCAGCCACACGCGGCCAGACGGTCGATCAGAACGCTCAACGGCCAATTTCCCGCCTGCCAAGATTTACCGTTTAATTTGGCGTCCAACTGCGCAAGGGTTGTGCCGATAAATTTCTCGGTGTCCGTGACGGTTGAGCACTCCGACAGCCGGACCGGAGCGGCCTTCGGTGCCCAGCGTACAAGTCTCACGCCAGCAGGCAGGGCCACGGTAGGGAATACCTCATCACTCTCTGGCGCGGACCGCGCTGATAGAGGAGCAGGTATGGTTTGAACCACCTGTGCGGCGTCGGCGCGGAGTAGTTTGATGATTTCTGTTTTGTGCTCCCGTATTTTCTCCAGCAACGGTTCCGCTGCGGTGCGCGGACTAACACCTAACCTATCGCCATCCACCGTGAACCGCCCGCCCGCTGCTTGGACAGTTTGAATAAGCTTGGCCGCGTTCAGAACCATAGAGCCTCCACATCTTCTGCGCTGGAGTCGGCAGATAAATTAGGTTTTTCGAGAATTGTGGCCGTGGGGATTTTTGGAATTTCCATGTCTTCCGCTGGAGAATTCTCACTAAGGGACCCGGAGATGGGTGTCCTACTAAAGACGGGCGGTCCTACTAGACTTTTCCTACTAGAAACATCTTCATTCTCGTAGTACACCTGTTTCGGAATAGCTGTACTATTAAAGACCTCTTCCGGCTGTCCTATTAAAGCGGCGTCTTTACCATCTGTCCTACTAAACGGATCGGCGATAACTCTGAATTTTGCCGCCTGCTTTTGCATGATCGACGGTCGCTCTTGCCGGAGCCATCCCGCCACGACCGCCTGCCTGCGAAACCGGGCGACTAAACTGTAATCGCATCCCAGAGATTCGCCGATGCGCTGGCACGGCAAAATTATCATCCCGTCTCCGAGAAGCCTTTGAAGGATCATGCAGAGGCGAGCAAATTTGTCTCGCAGACTTTGGTGGTTTCCCTCGGTGAGCAGTTCCACGGCCACCTCCAGCACGTCCGGGCCTCCACTCTCGTACCGGGTCGGAATATCGCGGGCGATAGCTCGAACCTTTTCCGGCGGCAGGGGCGGGTTGGACGGGTCGGCCTTTGCCTGATTCTCGACGGCGAGACAAGCCTCGATTGCCTCGACCGATACGTTGCGTCTGTGAAGTGTTCCCGCCAAGCTGACCATCCGCTTTGTGCGCTGGCCTTTCGGGGTAACCTTCGCCGCGTCCTTAGCGGGTTGCAGTGGCGCGGCGGGGGGATCTGAGCGCGCAGCCAATCGCTCAATCACCCATCCGGGCGCGTCTGCGATTGCGGCCAAGGGATCGACAAAGCGATACATTTTCCCGCTGGCATGAGTGGACCCGGCAGCCACAACATACCCCCCGGTGCCGCGCACGTCGATGTGCGGGCCGATTCTGCCGGATTGATCGTTGTGAATATCGACGCCGGACGGCATCCGGTAGTAAAGGTGTGTTCCACCGTCCGCGCGGCCTGTAGTCACAGACAAGGTTGGAGGAAACGTCAAACCTTGCAGCTCTAGTTCTGCCACGGATGCGCGGCCCGCTTCGCCGTCCAAATCGACAACAAAGATGCCGCTCGGCTGGCCGGTTGCGATGCCGATATTGGCATCTGGCCAGCGCGTCCACCACTCGCGGATCGTTTCGGGGTCCCGGCTGGCGTCTTTCAGGCCGTGGGCCGTGCGGGGGTGTTTGGCAGGACTAGAACAGTCCGTGCGCCCGCAGGAACACCCGTGCTTGCTCGGCGAGTGAAGTGGGAATACTGACCAGCCACGGCCCGCGTACTCAATCGCCGTGCGGGCGAGATCACTTTCTGTCGTCAAAGCTGAGGTATTATGAAGGTGGGAGTTCGAAGGTTCCAAAGGTTGGCTCCTGCGTGCCGCGCGTCTCCCGTCACGAAGCACAATCCGATTCATCAAGTTATGTATGGCCCCGCTGGCGGCGGGGCTTTCATTTGCTCCGGGGCGTCATCTACACGGCCACCGCTGGCCGCGCAGGCCGAGCGCCTTCCTCAATCATTCGTTGAACTTCGGATGTGGGGATGAGCAGCCGTGACCCAAGCTTCACAGACCCGATCCTGCCGTCGTAGGCCCAGCGCCGCCACGTCCATCTGCTGACCCCCGTCATAATTTCAGCTTCCTTGACGCCTAGATAATCGGCGTCCACTCTGTTCAATTTCATGGTTTGCCTCTCGTGTGCGGGTGTTGCCGCCGGTGCGGCACTGAACGAAGCATTGCGCAGGTAGTGGAAAAAAGGTAAAGAATTTTGTGCGCTTTGCACCAGTTAGGCGTAACATACTTTTTATGAGAATTGAAGACGGCAGGACGGACCGTGGACGAAAGGCGTTCGCGGAGTACCTGCTGCTGTTTTTGAACCCGATGCACCCTCGGTTCAAGGACCCGGAAGTGTACAGAGACGTGATTGGGTACGTCGCTGGGATACCCGCTCCCTTGCCGGGACACAAGCGAGCCCCCAGGGAGATTCGAGACGCGGCCATTGCGCAGTTTCAAAAGACCCTGCGGGGATTGGTGGACCAATGGCTCGACAGCGGACGACTTCAGCTAAAAGCCAACGGCGAGCAGCCGTTTGAGCGAAGTGTCAAGGTCGCAGTTCCCGGTCACGCGGAGACCATTGAAATGCGCCTCCAGCGATTTTTCGCGCGGTATCAGCCTCGCGTTCTCATCGGCTCCGGCCCTGATGAAATGTTCGCGCATTTCGGCCTAGTCTATTTTTCGTCCTGGGAATCTTTGGCGAATAAATCGACCGAAGATTTACTAAAAAGTGCACAAGACTACGCGATTTATCAGTTTGTGCTTCTACTAGATTCCCCGTCGCGGCACAGGCTTTTCCGGTGCGACGAGTGCGGCGACTATTTCATTCGGAAGAAAAATCCAAAGAGAGAAATTCAGCGCGGCACTTTTTGCCCCAAGCACAAAGCACAAGGCGCAGCGGCGCGGATGGAAGCTCTCCGCAACAGGCGAACGGGGAAGTTGCTCGACACCGCCGCAAAAACTTGGATCAACTGGCAGCGCCAACATCGCAATGACGAGCAAGGTGGCCCAGAGCAGCGCGCGTGGGTCGCGGATCAAGTGAACAAGAAACACGAAACCGACTTTAAACGTAACTGGGTTTCAACAAACCTCGAAGAGATTCTGGCGCGAGTGGAGGCGCTGAAAGATGGCAAAGCGGAAAGATAGGGACGGGATTTATGTGCGCAAGGATCGCCCCGGCTTCTGGGGGTCATACGTCGATCCTGACGGTGTGCGGCACCGGGAAAAGCTGAATGGCGCGCAGACGCTCACGCAGGCACGCGACGCCTTGAGCCTTCTGGAACGGAAGGCGGAGAAGAATCACGCCCTAGAAATAAAGGATGTGAGCGACATCTCGACCTCGGATCTGCTCGAACGATTCCGCCGCTTTCAGAAAGCCCATTTGCGCCCGAGCACTTATCAGCGGCTTGACGGCATCCTCTCCACACTGAAAGCCAACCTGCCCGCAAAGGCTAAGGCAATCACGAGGAATGATGTTTCTAAATTCATTGAGACCCGCATGAGCGGTGAAGACGCTGTTGCGCCCGCTACGGTCCGCAAGGAAGTGCAAGCACTCAAATACTGTCTAAAACTCGCCGTCGAACAATGGGAATACCTGCGCGTGAATCCGGCACAGAGTGTGAAGCTCCCCAAGGTGAGCGATGAGAAGCCCCGCTTCCTAACGCCCAATGAACTGCGTGCCACCCTTGAAGCCGCGCCTGAATGGATGCGCGCCCCAATTGCCCTTGCGGCGGCCACGGGGATGCGGCGCGGAGAACTCCTTGCCCTCAGGTGGCTCGACATCGATTTCGGGCTGAAACTGATATTTCTACGTTCGGCCACAACGAAGACAGCGGAACCCCGTGCTATCCCCCTCACGCCAGCGGCACAACTGGTGCTGGAATCGCTGTCCCACGGTAAACCGGGAGCGCATGTGTTCGCGGACGTGGACCCCGCTAGGCTCTCCGTCTACATCCGTCGAGTGTTCGCCAGCTTGGGGATTGAGAACGCCAGCTTTCACACGCTGAGACACACAGCGGCCTCATGGATGGTGCAGGCGGGTGTGAGCCTCTATTCCACAGGTCAGGTGCTCGGCCACAAGACGCCCCGCATGACACAACGGTATGCGCATCTGGCCCCCGAGCATCTCGCGACGGCTGCGGGGAAGCTCTCAGATGCATTGATGAAGGCACTGCCGGGAACGGCTCAGACGGTCTCGGATGAGGAGCCACAATGAGGAAACCGATCACAGAATCCTCTTGGTTCTACCTGCTCATTACCATTCTGGGTATCGCTATGCTTGCGGGACTGGAGAGAATTCAATGACAAAAATGGGAAGCTCTCAGGCCAGATCGGCTCTCTATCGTCACCGTAGCGTCACCGGGGTTTTCCTCTGCAGTGATCTGAATCCTGTAAACCTTTGATTCTATTTGGCGTCCCCGACGGGATTTGAACCCGTGTTATCGCCGTGAAAGGGCGGTGTCCTAGGCCGGGCTAGACGACGGGGACGCTGGGAGGCAAATTGCGGTCGAAGTCGGCCGGATGCGCCCTTATGAAGGCTATCAACTCGTCGGAAGCATGTCAAAGAAGGGAACCGACGTCGGCTCAACTCCGTATAAGCGCGGAGAGACGGCATCCTTCAAAAGCCGCCAGTGAGCGCAGTGGCATTCATCTGCCTCGTAACCGAGGCTTGGGTTATGCTCGATGGTAATGCGCCGCTTTCGTTATCTTGATTTGCTGACCATCGGGTTCGTTGTGGTGCTTCTTATTTCAAACCTGGTGGGGCCGAAGATTTGCCAGATCGGGCCGCTCCGCCCGAGCGCGGCGGAGTTCCTGTTTCCGCTCACCTATATTTGCGGCGATGTGTTTACTGAGGTGTACGGCTATGGTGCTTCGCGGAGAGCCATTTGGCTGGGCTTTTTTGCCATGGCCCTGCTGGCCGGGATGGGGCAGCTTGCAGTGGTGCTGCCGCCGGCGCCGGAATGGAAAGGTCAGGAGGCTTATGCCACCGTGTTCAGCCTGGTGCCCCGATTCGCGGCGGCGAGCCTGGTGGCTTACTGGGCCGGGGAGTTCACCAACAGCTATACGCTCGCCAAGCTCAAGCTGATTACCGGGGGTCGCTGGCTGTGGACCAGAACGGTCGGTTCTACTGTGACCGGACAGGCTGTGGATACCGCAGTCATTATTGTGGTCGCTTTTGCCGGAGTTCAACCGCCGCTTATGCTGTTGCGCATGGTCCTTTCGTCCTATCTGATCAAGGTGGCCGTCGAGGTGGTGGCCACGCCGGTTACCTACCTTGTGGTGGGCTGGCTCAAGCGGGCCGAGGCGGTGGACACCTTTGACCAAAGGACCAACTTCAATCCCTTCGCCTGGCAGGGCGAGAACGCCTGATGAATCGTTTTTGCCGCGGGGCTTAGCAGGCCGCAGTGTTTTTTGCGACAATGGCAGAGCGAACCACATCCGATGAAAGAGCGTTCCATAATCCAAGTCTAGCCGCCGCAGGGCGGAATACACTCCGAGTCAGGCTCATTCGCCAGAACGGAAAACTTAGCCGGAGGAAGTGACCGGCAAACGGACATCGCAGCCAAAGGGGCGCAAGCTGGGCTTCAAGGCGGTGCGGGTTTGGGAAGAAGAAGGGGCTAGTGAAGACGACTGCTTTGAGACGCATTCTTGATTTAAGTATTGCAATTGTGTTGGGGCTGGCGGTCAGCGGTTGCCAGAAGAAACCGGCAACACCTGCCGCAGGAGCCGGCATGCAGGCGATGCCGGTGAAAACCGAGACGGTGACGCTTCAACCGGTTGCCGAGAGCAGCGAGTATGTGGCCACCATCATGTCGCGCCGCTCCACCACAATCCTTCCGCAGGTGAGCGGACTTTTGACCCAGATTCTTGTCCACTCGGGTGATCACGTAAAAGCGGGTCAGGCGTTGATGGAGATCGATCCGAAGCAGCAAATGGCAACTGTGCAGTCTCTGCAAGGGACGGAGCGGCAAAAGAAGGCGCTTTTGGACTACGACACGATCGAATTGGAGCGCCAGCGTAAGCTGTTTGAAGCCGGCGTAACCAGCCGCGACTCTTTCGACCAGCAAAACCAGGCCTATGAGAACGCAAAGGCCGACTACGAGTCGGCCGTAAATGCGCGTAAAGCACAGGAGCAGTTGCTCGACTACTACACCCTCCGTGCTCCTTACGATGGAGTCGTGGGCGACATTCCCGTGCACCTGGGCGATTTCGTTTCGCCGGTTACTTCTCCGGCCGTCTCCCTGACCACAGTGGATGAACATAAGGACCTCGAAGCCTACATCTATATCCCGACCGAGCGATCGACCCAGGCGCGACTGGGACTGGCGGTGGAGCTGTCAGACACCAGTGGCAAGCTGCTGGAGAAAACCAGGATCGATTTCGTCTCTCCACAGGTCGATCCCACGTTGCAGGGCATCCTGGTCAAGGCACCGGTGCACGCCACGCCTGAGATTGTTCGCAATGCGCAGATGATCAAGGCCCGGGTGATCTGGAACACAACTCCCACGGCGGTCATTCCGGTACTGGCGGTAACGCGCCTCGGTGGGCAAACCTTCGTCTATGTGGTGCGGCAACAGGACGGCCACTTTGCGGCGGTCGAGACGCCGGTCACATTGGGCGAGACGGTCGGAAACACCTATGCCATCACGTCCGGGCTCAATGCGGGTGACCGCGTCGTCGTGTCCAGCACGCAGTTCCTGGTCAATGGTATGCCGGTTCTTCCTTTGGGCGCCTGAGCGCGCCGCAGTTGGCAATCCGTGCTGGCGGCATGGAAGAGCGGTGTTTAGCCGTGTCCGTTTGAAACGGAAAGGAAAGGGTTCCAGTGTTTGTCGATTTCTTTATTCACCGGCCTGTATTCGCGACCGTTTGTGCGCTGTTAATTATTCTTGCTGGAGCGATCTGTATCCCCAGTCTTCCTATCGCCATGTATCCCACATTGGCGCCTCCTCAAGTGGGAGTGACCTGCAACTATGTTGGGGCAAATGCCGATACGGTTGAGAAAGCGGTGACCATTCCGCTGGAAGAAGCAATCAACGGTGTTGAGGGCATGCGCTATATCAGCTCCTCCAGCACCAACAGTGGAACCAGCTCGATTACCACTACCTTCAACACTGGCTACAATCTCGATATCGCAGCTGTGGACGTACAAAACCGCGTAGCCAGCGTGACGGGGCGCTTGCCGGCGGCGGTCAACGCGACGGGTATCACCATCAGCAAGGCCAACAGCAACTTTGTTTTCGGCGCCGGCTTCTTTACCCGCGATGGGCGCTACTCGCACGAATTTATCTCAAATTATCTCGATGTCTATGTAAAAGACGCCCTCAAGCGCGTACCGGGCGTTGGCGACGTGACAATCTTTGGCGAGCGCAAATATGCCATGCGCGTGTGGCTCGACCCCTTGAAGCTGGCGGCCCGCGCCTTGACGGCAACAGACGTGGTCAACGCGCTGGTGGAGCAGAATGTCGAGATTCCCGCCGGTCAACTTGGGCAGCCGCCTTCCGACGCGAAACAAGCCTTCCAGATCCCGGTGCGTGTGGTGGGCCGCCTCACGAGTCCAGCCGAATTCGACAAGATCATCGTAAAAAATAACGCCAATGGGCTGGTCCTGCTCAGGGATATTGGTCACTCCGAGGTAGGAGCCGAAGACTACAGTTCCTCGTTGGAGTACAACGGGCACGCAGCGCAGGGCATCGGCGTGTTGCAGCTTTCCAACGCCAACGCGCTCGATGTGGACGCCCGGGCCAAGGCCGCCCTGAAAGAGCTCTCCAAGAGCTTTCCTCCAGGCCTGGAATACGCGGTTGCGTTTGACTCGACAACCGTCGTCGGAGATTCCATCAGGGAGGTGCTGGTCACGCTTGCCGAGGCCATCAGCATTGTGATCGCGGTCATTTTCCTTTTCCTCCTTGACTGGCGCGCCACCATCATACCCGCCGTCACCATCCCCGTGTCGCTCATCGGGACTTTCGCGTTCATCAAAATCTTTGGCTTTTCAATCAACTCGCTCACGCTCTTCGGGATCACGCTGGCCACAGGACTGGTCGTGGACGACGCCATTGTGGTCATCGAGAATGTGCAGCGACACATCGCCATGGAGCACTCGGATCCGCACGAGGCCACTTCGCGAGCCATGGGCGAGGTCACGAGCGCGGTAATCGCCACTTCGCTTGTGCTCATCGCGGTCTTCGTGCCCGTCTCGTTCTTCCCGGGAACCACGGGCATTCTCTACAGGCAGTTCTCGCTGACCATTGCATTCTCCATCGCTATCTCGGCCTTCAATGCGCTTACACTCTCGCCGGCACTATCGGCGCTGTTTCTTCGTGGCGAAGAGGCGCGGCCACGGCAGTTGGACTTTCTGCACATCCAGCCTGTTTCGCGCGCGTTTGCGGGCTTCATTCACGGGGCCGATGCGTTCGTAACCTGGCTGGGAAAGACCTACGCAAAGTTGATTCATGTGGCGCTCCAGTTGCGCTACGTGCTGCTCGTGTTGTTCTTTGCGGGATTAGGCGCAACAGTCTGGGTGTATCAGCGCGTACCCACGGGCTTCATTCCCCAGGAGGACCAGAGCTTTCTCATTGGGATCGTTCAGGCGCCGCCGGGCTCCTCGCTGGCATATACCTCCGCGCTTGCCGAACGCGCGCAAGCCATCATCTATTCCAACAAAGATATTGCAGGAGCCTTCTCCGTGATGGGCTTCAGCTTCTCCGGTGGGGCTTCCAACTCGGGTTTGATGTTCATCAGCACCAAACCCGCAGACCAGCGCCGCGCTAAGGGGCACTCTGCCGCGGATATCGTGCGGGACCTGTCACCTAAGTTGATGAGTCTCATGTTTCAGCCCAACGGCGGTCTCGTCGCGGTGATCCAGCCCCCGGCGGTCAACGGTGTGGGTAGTTACGGCGGTTTCCAATTCATGCTCCAGGACACAGGCGGCAACACGCTGTCTGATCTGGATCGCGTCGCTCATCAGATCGTGAACGGGGGCCGGGCGCGCAAGGATATCACCGGCCTGATTACCACCTTCTCCGCGAACGACCCGCAGGAGTTGGTCACCATCGATCGCGAGAAGGCGAAGGCCATGAGTATTCCGCTTTCGCAGATCACTACGACTCTGGGCGTCTTCATGGGGTCGCAGTACGTCAACGACTTCGATTTCAACAACCGCACTTATCGGGTCTTCGTGCAGGCTGATCAGCCTTTCCGCATGTCAGCCAGCGATTTGCACAACTTCTACGTCCGCTCTGACACGGGACAGATGGTTCCGCTCGATAACCTGGTCACAGTCACTGAGAGCGCTGGCCCTCCCGTCATCACCCACTACAATCTGTTTCGCGCCGTTGAGATCGACGGGTCGCCCGCTCCTGGGTACAGTTCAGGGCAGGGAATCACAGGTATGGAGGATTTGGCGAAGAAGGTCATGATGCCGGGCATGCGATATGAATGGACCGGCCTGACCCTGGACGAAATTGAGTCCAGCGGAAAGGCGCTGATCATCTTTGGACTCGGCCTTCTCGTTGTCTACCTCACGCTTTCGGCGCAATACGAAAGTTTTGCACTGCCATTCATTATTCTGCTCGCCGTACCCATGGCAGTGCTGGGCGCGTTAGGCCTTGTGTCGTTGCGCGGACTCTCGAATGATGTCTATTGCCAGATCGGCCTGGTCATGCTCATCGGCCTTTCGGCAAAGAATTCAATTCTGATTGTGGAGTTCGCTGAGCAACTGCGACGCAAGGGGCGCTCCATTTCCGAAGCCGCGATTGAAGCGGCTGAACTGCGCTTGCGTCCCATTTTGATGACCTCGTTCGCCTTCATCCTCGGCGTGATGCCGCTGGTCTTTGCCACCGGCGCAGGCGCACTGGGCCGGCGCTCGGTGGGAACTACCATCGTAGGCGGCATGCTGCTCTCAACAGTTTTGAACCTGGTCTTCATTCCCGTGCTCTACGTCATCCTCAGCAGATTGCTGGGGCGCGGAAACGACGTGAGTGCAAGGCCGGCGGAAGCCTGATGATGGTTTCTTAGTGCTTTTCGTGGTGGGCGATTACGTATCCCTTGATGCGCTCATAGACCTCGCCCGTCACCACACCGCGTTCCACCAGGTCATTCTTCGCGCGATAGGGCCGGAAGCGCACAATGCGTCCGGCCCATGTGCGCTTCATGCCGGGCACTTTCATCAGGTCTTCAATGGTGGCGTGATTGATATCAACACGCTCTTCTTGGGTCGGGGTCACCTGTGCTTTGGGCGCCTTTTGTTGCCCTCCCGCCACAGCTTCTCGCACGCCCGGCCATGAGACACAAAGCGTTAGCGCCGCTAAAACAACGATCCGATTGATGATTCGCACCGCTCCATTGTCGGCCTGCTCTGGCGAAGGTCGCAAGTAGCCCCCCGAAGAAACATTGGAACGACGGCCCCACTATTTTCTGGAGCCATCGAGCCCGGGTTCCTGTCACAATGGATCTATGGCAATTTCCCCGATTGCTTCCATTCCCGGCGGCACCACCGCCACACGCATCCTTGGCAAGACGAGGCTCGTCTTGCTCCTTGTGTTGCTCGCGCTATTGTCCTTGTGCATTGTATTTTCCTTCACCACGCGCGCCGCCATGGCGACTCTCTCCTTCCTTAGGAGCCAGGGAGGTGTCGAAGGCAAGAAGACCCTGGTCGATCTGCGCCCCTGGCAAACCGCTCAGGCCCTGGCGCCGCTCGCTGTCACCGTCGAGGAAACTGAGTACGCCCATGATGCCGAACGCCTCGCTGATCACGAAGTAGACCAGGCTTTTGCCGCAGCGCTTCGCCAGGCCGGTCTGCAGGCGCAGCATCGGGTCCTGACGGGAGAGGCTCTTGCCCTCTCTCGGAAGGTGATTCAACTTGGGCAACTCGTTAATCAAGACCAGGCGTTGGTCGCGAGCCTGACCGCCAAGTCGGGCGCGCCTGCCAATTCTCTGAAAAATGGCCCGCCGCCCGCGTCAAGCAGCGACGATCTCGAAGTTGCGAAAGCTCAACTCGGACTCGATTCCGACCAACTTGCCGATGCGCAGCGGGATCTTCAGCGCGCATCCGGCGACGAAAGCGCCCAGATTCAAGAAGAACTGGCCGCACATGAAGCGTCGATGCGCCAGTACGACAGCCAGTCGAAGAATGACGGGCAAGTCGCGGTGATTTCTGCCAGACAACACGAAACGCTGGCGGCCCGCCTGAAAGCATGGTTCAGCCAACGTGACCGTTATCAGTTATTGCAGCAAGCGCAAGCGCAGACTCAGGATGATATCCGCGCTCTGACCGCCGAACACAATGCCCTTGAGGTCCAGGCTAATGCAGGCTCGGCTGCTTCGTCCGCCAATCGAGCCGATCGAACTGCCCGGCTGGCCAGCATCAAGGACCTGAGCACGGAACGACAGATCCTCAGTATTTTTGACGACCGCATTCAAACCGAACAGCAGCTTGGTACTGTTTACGGCAAGTGGTCAGCGCAGGTTCTTCTGCAACATCGCATCGTCTTGCACTTGATTCTTCAGTCGCTGCAACTGATCGTCTTCATTCTCATCTGCATGCTTCTCGGCGATGCGCTTGTACGGCACCTGATGGCACATCCAGCGCTTGACCACAGGGAGACCCAAACCCTGCGCAGCATTTTGGAACTGGGAATACAGGTCCTCGGGGCGGTGCTCATTCTGCTTGTTATCTTTGGTTCGCCGCAGCAAACGCCCACAATTCTGGGCCTTGCCACCGCCGCGCTCACGATCGCTCTGCAGGATTTCATTCTCGCGTTTCTGGGCTGGTTCGTTCTCGTCGGCAAAAATGGCATTCACGTCGGAGATTGGGTTGAAATTAATGGCGTGGGAGGAGAAGTCACCGAGGTCGGGCTATTCCGGACAACTTTGCTCGAAACAGGGACCCTCGCGGACAAGGGACATCCGACAGGGCGTCGCACCACTTTCATGAATGGCTTCGCGATTCGAGGCCAGTACTTCAACTTCTCGACGACTGGACAATGGATGTGGGATGAAATCGCGGTCAGTATACCGGTAACCGATGACATCCACACGACTGTAGAACGGATTCACGAAGTCGTGATGAAAGAGACCGAACAGAATGCTCACGTTGCCGAACAGGAGTGGAAACGTGGAGCGCGCGGAGACGGCCTGAGCCGGTTCAGCGCGACGCCGGTGGTGAACCTGCGCCCGTCTGCAACGGGCATCGATGTCCAAGTGCGCTATGTAGCACGCGCCTCCGAGCGGTTCGAAGTGCGAAACCGTTTGTACCAGGATGTCGTGGATTTGCTTCACGAGCAGAATAGCCCGGCGCATGCAGAGGAAACACAAAGCGTTGGAAGCGCATAGGAGAAAGCCTGTTTTTCGCAACCTGGGAAACTTATGGTTGACACCGCAGGGGGTTTGCCTCTAGGTTTTAAGTAGATGCAGAGCCACCGCCATCACGGTCACCACCATGGGACTCAAATGCCGGCGGACTGCCATGGCCTGAAGTAAGCGGCCAGAGAGATCAAGAAACATCGAAGCCCGCCGGCAACCACGCCGGCGGGCTTTTCGTTTACCCGCAAAGATTGAACCTGGAACCGGAAAGAGACAGGAAAAATGAGCGATACGATCGCAACAATTGACTTCGATAAGATGGATGGCCTGGTGCCGGGAATCGTGCAGGATGCGCGCACCGGTGAAGTGCTGATGCTGGGCTTTCTAAACCCCGTCAGTTACGCAAGGACACTTGAAACTGGCTTCGTCACCTTCTGGAGCCGCACCCGCCAAAAACTATGGATGAAAGGCGAAACCAGCGGTAATCGCCTGCGCATCGTATCGGCCGCGACTGACTGCGACAACGATACGCTTTTGTTTCGCGTGGTGGTCGAGGGGGACGGACTGGTGTGCCACGAGGGCACGGTGAGCTGTTTTACCAAGCCTTTGATGGCAGCAACGGGGGTTGCCCGTGGCTAACAAACTTCGTCTCGGTCTTCCCAAGGGCAGCCTGCAAGATGCGACCATTGCATTGTTCAAACGCGCCGGCTGGAACATCTACGCCGATGGCCGCTCCTACTTTCCTTCCATCGATGACGGTGATATCGAGTGCATGTTAATTCGTGCGCAGGAGATGGCCCGCTATGTCGATCACGGTGTGCTCGATGCAGGACTTACCGGAATCGACTGGGTCGTCGAGAGCGGACTCGATGTCACCAGCGTCACCTCGCTTACCTACGCAAAGCAGAGTCGCCGCAAAGTTCGCTGGGTGCTTGCTGTGCCCGAAGGCAGCGGGTTTGAGAAGGCCGAAGACCTTGAAGGCAAAATCATCGCCACCGAGCTTGTCGAAGTCAGCAAACGCTACTTCGCCGAGAAGGGAGTCAATGTCAAGGTCGAATTCAGCTGGGGCGCTACTGAAGTCAAGCCGCCCACATTGGCCGACGCTATAGTCGAAGTCACTGAGACGGGCAGTTCGCTCAAGGCCAACCATCTCAAGATCATCGACACGGTGATGGAAAGCGAAACGCACCTCATCGCGGGAAAGGCCGCGCTCGCCGATGCGTGGAAACGCGAGAAGATCGACCAGATCGCCCTCATGCTGCGCGGCGCCATCGATGCGCAATCGCAGGTGGGACTCATGCTCAACGTCAAGCGCGCCGACCTCGATGCAGTGCTTGCCGTGCTGCCCGCGCTCAATTCGCCCACCGTTTCTCAACTCAGCAATTCAGAATGGGTCGCGGTGAACACCATCGTAGAAGAACGCGTGGCCCGCGATGTGATTCCCCGTTTGAAAGCAGCCAAGGCAACGGGCATCGTCGAATACCCGCTCAACAAAGTCGTTCTGTAGCGCGGAAGCAAGGGACGTAAACGATGAAGCTGATCCGGACCAAAGGACGAGGCGCACAAGAAGCGGTCGCCACAATTGCCGCTATCGAGCAGCGCGGGGGCTCGACGCTTGACACCGTCCTTCCCGTTGTCAGGCGAATCGTCAGGGATGTGCGCAAGCACGGGGACCGCGTCCTGTTGCGTTATGCCGCCGAATTTGACGGCCTCAAAGACGAGGCATCTCTGCGCGTGACGTCAGATGAAATGGCAGCCGCATGGAAGGACACCGATCCGCGTCTCCGAAACAGTCTGATTACAGCGGCAACGCAAATTCGTCTCTTTGCTCATTGGCAACTACCTGCATCTTGGAACAAGTCTTCAATCGAAGGCCTGACAACCGGCCAACTCGTGCGTCCACTTACAAGCGTCGGCTGCTATGTTCCCAGTGGGCGCCATCCCCTGCCTTCCACACTACTCATGACAGTGATCCCCGCACTCGTCGCGGGCGTCCGGCGTGTCGTAGTCGTCTCGCCGAAACCAGCACAAGAAACGCTCGCGGCCGCGTATCTGCTCGCCATGCCCGAGTTTTGCGGGATTTGCGGAAAGGATGAACAACAGTCTCACTCCTTTGGTCAGCCTTGGATCCCGGAGTTCTATCGTCTCGGCGGCGCACACGCCATTGGGGCGATGGCATACGGAACCGCAAGTATCCCGCGCGTTGACAAGATCGTTGGGCCAGGCAATCTCTACGTCACCGCAGCCAAACGCCATGTGGCCTTCGATTGTGCCATCGACATGCTGGCCGGTCCAACAGAAATTGTTGTTACCAGCGAGCGCGGTAGTCCAGCCGGCATCGCTTCCGATCTTGTTGCGCAGGCCGAACACGATCCCGAGGCGCTGGCCATCTTCATTACCACTCGCCTCGAACTTGCCAGTGACGTGATCACCGAGGCAAGGTTACGTAGCCGCAACAACGCCGTGGCGCGCGAAGCGCTGGATCGCAATGGCCTGGTAATCGTCGCGGCCACCTTGCAGGAGGCGCGCGATGTCACCAATCGTATCGCGCCTGAGCACCTGACCGTCGACGCAGCGAGCGATCTCGATTGGGTGCAAAATGCAGGTTCGGTATTCGTGGGCCGCTGGTCTGCGCAGCCCATGGGCGACTACATCTCAGGCCCCAACCACACCTTGCCCACCGGCGGCATGGCGCGTGTTCGCGGAGGTCTGAGCGTCAACGACTTCGTCAAAGTCATCACCGTGCAGGAGTACACTGCGCAGGCACTTCGCTCGCTTGGCCGTTCTGCGATTTTGCTGGCCGAGGCCGAGGGTTTGTTCGGCCATGCAGAGGCCATCCGCACGCGTTTAAAAAGGAGGCCAAGTGGCCGGAACTGAAACAACGTTGCTCCCAACACCGCGCGCGCGGGTGCGGGCCATGAAGGAGTATCACCCGCCGCTCGGCTCTCGCAACGCGCTCCGTCTCGACTTCAACGAGAACACGATCGCCTGTTCGCCCAGGGTGCGCGAAGTGCTGGCCCACGTTTCCACCGGCGATCTCACGCGTTATCCCGAACGTGGGCCTGTCGAGGCCATTGCTGCCGGCCATCTCGGCCTCGCCGCCGAGCAGGTGGCTCTTACAAACGGCGTCGACGAGGCGATTCACGTTCTTTTTGAGGCGTTTCTTGAAGCAGGCGATGAGTTGTTGCTCCCCGTGCCCACCTACACCATGTATGAGGTCTACGCCTCGGCAACGGACGCGCGCGTAGTCGCCGTGCAGGCCGCGGACGACTTGCAGTTTCCCTTCGATCGCCTGGCCGCCGGCATCACTCCGTCCACCAAGGTCATCGCCATCGCCAATCCCAACAGCCCATCGGGTTCGGTAGTCACCCGCGCTCAAATTCTCGAAATCACTCACAGCGCGCCCCAGGCTGTGGTGCTCGTTGACGAGGCATACTTCCACTTCCACGGCGAGACAGTGATCGATTTAATCGGCGTCGCCCCCAACCTGGTTGTAGCGCGAACTTTCTCAAAAGCCTACGGGCTTGCCGGCATGCGTCTCGGCCTCCTTGCCGGCTCCGTTGACCAAATGCGCTGGGTACGCCGCGTACTTTCTCCCTACAGTGTGAATTCACTGGCTCTCGCCTGCTTGCCGGCTGCACTTGAAGACACAGCCTATCTGGATTGGTACGTGAGCGAGGTGCTTCAGGCGCGCGCAGAGTTCGAAGCTGCTCTTGACATCGCTCAAGTGCGTCGATGGCCAAGCCGCGCCAATTTTGTTCTGGTCGAAATAGGAGCGCGGCACGCGGAGTTCACTGAGCGAATGCGCGCTGCCGGTGTGCTTGTTCGCGACCGCTCTAGCGATCCGGGCTGCGATGGCCGGGTGCGCATCACCATCGGTACACGCGAACAGATGAACCAGGCTGCGCTGGCTCTGAACGAAACACTGGCCGCGATGCAGGCAGCAAGCGAGGAGCGATGATCAAGAGGAAAGAGGTTGCGAAGAAAGCCGGAGTCAAGGCATCCCGCTTCGCAAGCTTCGAGCGGAACACCACGGAAACGCGCATCGCCCTAAAGCTCGCGATTGAAGGGCGCGGCCAATACAAAATCTCTACCGGCATACGCTTCTTTGATCACATGCTGGAGTTGTTTACGCGCCACGGCGCTTTCGATCTTGAACTCAAGTGCGACGGCGATCTCGACGTTGATCAACACCACACGGTCGAAGATGTGGGCATCGCGCTGGGCGAAGCGTTTGATCGCGCTCTTGGTGACAAGCGCGGTATCCTGCGTGCCGGTTATTTTCTGATGCCGATGGATGAGACGCTGGCAATTGCAGCGGTTGACTTGAGTGGACGCTCCGCATTCGCCGTTGATACCAAGGTCCGCACCAGGCTTGTCGGCGACCTCCAAACAGAATTGGTTGTGGACTTCTTCGAAGGTTTTGCTCGCGGCGCACGCGCGAATGTCCACGTCAAGACCATGTACGGTCGATCGAATCACCACAAGATCGAAGCCATCTTCAAGGCATTTGCCCGCGCGCTGCGTGTGGCTTGCTCGCGCGATAAACAGCTTGGCGAGATGTTGCCGTCCACCAAAGGATTGCTCTGATGCGCGTCACCGTCATCGATTACAAAGCGGGCAACCTGACTTCTGTTCTCAAGGCTCTGCGTCACCTCGGCGCCGAGCCTGAGGTAACGGATGCGGATCCTGCTTTGGTTGAAACGGCAGAGCGCATCGTGCTTCCCGGCGTGGGCCACTTTGCCGCGACAGAATGGCTCGACATTACCGGCCTCACCCCTGCCATCCGCGCTGCCATCGCCCGCATGGTCCCATTTCTTGGCATCTGCGTAGGCATGCAGTGGCTCTACGCCGGGTCGAGCGAAGCGCCCATACAGCCTGGCCTCGCACATTTCGCCGAAAGCTGTACGCGCTTTCCTGAATGCGCCGAGAAAGTTCCGCATGTGGGTTGGGACTCGCTCGAAGTGAAGCAAGGCTCGCGCCTTCTTGCCGGCGTTGAACCCGGCGAATACGTCTACTTCACGCATTCCTATAGAGCTCCCGTAACCGGCGACACCGCGGCCGTCACGCACTACATCGAACCGTTCGCGGCCGCTGTGGAACGAGACAACGTAATGGGCGTTCAATTTCATCCGGAAAAATCCGGTGCGACCGGCTTGAAGATTCTGCGCAATTTTCTCTCGTGGAATGCGAAGGGACCGGAATGATCACCAAGCGCATCATCGCCTGTCTCGACGTCCACGCTGGCCGTGTCGTAAAGGGCGTGCAGTTCGTCGATCTAATTGATGCCGGCGATCCGGCCACGCAGGCCGCGCGCCATGCTCGCGAAGGCGCGGACGAAATCGTGCTCCTCGACATTACTGCCACGCACGAAGGCCGGCAAACGCTCCTCGACACTGTCCGTCGCACGGCACGCGAATTGTTTGTCCCCTTCGCGGTGGGAGGCGGCATTCGCAGCGCCGACGATGCAGCCCAAGTCTTCGACGCCGGTGCTGACAAGGTGAGCGTGAACTCCGCAGCTTTGGCCGACCCAACCTTAATTGATGCCATCGGTCGCGCCTTCGGCGCGCAGGCTGTGGTCGTCGCCATCGATGCCCGCCGTGATCCGGAGGCAGACGATCCTGTTCGCGACGCGCAGGTCTTCGTGCAGGGTGGACGCAAGCCCGCCGGTCGCCAGGTCGTTGAGTGGGCTCGCGAGGCGGAAGCGCGTGGCGCTGGCGAAATCCTCCTCACCTCCATGGATTCCGATGGAACCCGCGCGGGCTTTGATTGCGAGTTGACTGCGGCGGTAAGCGAAGCCGTTCGCATTCCAGTGATTGCCTCGGGTGGAGCTGGAACCGTCGAACACTTCACTGAAGTTTTCGGGCGCGGCAAGGCCGATGCGGCACTGGCTGCCAGCATTTTTCACTTCGGCGTATCCAGTGCTCGCTCGCTCAAGCAAGAGCTTGCTAAAGCCGGCGTCTCCGTGAGGTTGCCATGCTGATTGCTTCGATTGATCTGCTCGGCGGACGCATCGTGCAACTGGTTCAGGGCGAAAAACTGCGTCTTGCATTCGACGATTTCGAATATTGGATCGAAAAGTTTACCAAGTTTCCTCTTGTGCAGTTGATCGACCTGGATGCGGCCATGCGCCAGGGCGATAACTCCAAGTTGGTCGCGCAGATTGCCAAACGTTTGCCCTGCCAGGTGGGCGGCGGCATTCACTCCATCGAGCGCGCCCGCCAGGTGCTTGAGGCCGGGGCGAGGCGCGTCATTATTGGTTCCGCGCTCTTTAGCGAGCAAGGAATCGTCAACGTGGAATTCGCCGCCAAGCTGGCCGCCAGCATCGGAACTGATCGCATTGTAGCGGGAATCGATACAAAGAATGGACACATTGCGGTGAAGGGATGGAAGGCGCAAGTAGCGCTCACGCCTGATGAAGCGATTCCTCAGTTGGAGAGCCACGCCACGGCATTTCTCTACACCCATGTAGACGGCGAGGGTCTGATGCGGGGCTTTCCCATCGACACAGCAGCGCGGTTGCGCAAACTGACCCAGCGTCAACTCATCGTTGCCGGCGGAATTCGCAGCCGGGAAGAAGTCGATGCGTTGGACGCACTCGGAGTGGATGCTGTTGTAGGCATGGCGGTTTACACAGAATCTCTTGCCGTCTGATGCGATGGTTGATCGCGATGTGTCCGTGCATCTGAATGTAGGATTCCAGAAGAATCATCAGGTATCCTTGAAAAAGCGAGCAGTTCATCCTACCTGTATGAAGGGAAATCAAACGATGGCGACGCGGCAAAGCGGAATCCGGCTGGCAAAGCGGCTTGACGAGGTAGGATTCTCCGACATTGTGCAAATTCGCAACAAGGTAATGGGGATGCGCGCTGAAGGCCTCCAGGTGCATTCGCTGCACGGCGGCGAGCCCTACTTCGAAACGCCGGAAGAGATCAAGTACGCGGCAATCAAGGCGCTGGCTGAAAACCAGACTCACTACGCGCCGTCTTCTGGCGTCCTTCCGCTACGCAAGGCGCTCGTAGAAAAGCTTGCGGCAAAAAACGGTATCGACGTCACCGTGGACGAGGTGATCGCGACAGTGGGCGGTTCCCAGGGATTGTACGCAGCCTTTCAGAGCGTGCTCGATCCCGGCGATCATGCATTAGTCTTTTCGCCCTATTGGACGCCTATTGGCGACCTGGTGACCGGCGCGCAGGCGCGGCCTTTGCTGGTGCCCACCATCACCGCGCGCCGAAACGGCATCAGGAAGACGCTGGAACAGTTTTCCACGCCGAAAACGCGTGCGATTTACTACAACACGCCGCAAAATCCGAGCGGCCTGGTCTTCACGCGGGCAGAGGCGGAGGAGGTTGCGTCTTTTGCCATCGAGCGCGATCTCGTGGTCATCGCCGACGAGGCCTACGAAGATCTGGTCTATGAGGGCGAACATGTGTCGATTGCATCTCTGCCGCGCATGGCGGAGCGCACAATTACATGCTTCACTTTCTCGAAAACATACGCTATGACCGGTTGGCGCGCCGGTTACGCTGTGGCCAAAGAGCCGTTCATGACCGCGCTGCGCAAAATCGTTCTCTACTCCACCAACGGCGTCACAACGCCCGTGCAGTTTGCCATGATTCACGCGCTCGGGATGCCGGAGACTGAGATCGCTTTTCGTCGCGAAGAGTATCGCAAGCGGCGCGATCTGCTGGTCCCAGCCCTGAACGATGTTGGCTTGGCCTGCGAGCTTCCTGCCGGCGCCTTCTATGCCTTTCCCAATGCGGAGAGAATTCATAAGAACAGTCGCAGCGCCGCGCAGATATTGCTCGAAAAGGCGCACATCGCCACCATTCCGGGCTCGGTGTTCGGCGCGCAAGGCGAAGGGCACCTTCGCTTCGGCTACGCCATCACCATAAAAGAGATTGAAGATTGCGTCGAAGCGCTGCGGAGGTTCTTGGCCTAGCGGCCCTCCCCTATTTCTGTGCTTCGCCAATGGCACGGCTGGTCTCGACTCGTGAGGCCCGTAGAAGTCGCGCGATTTGCTTCAAGTGCAATTGAACCGCATAAGCGCGCAAGATTTCCTCTTGCGAGAATTGGAAGCCCGTGGGCCGTACCGCGGCCATTCGTGCCTCCAGTTGGGCAATATCTTCCTCAAGGCTCAAGCCCGGTGGGGGAACGTGAAACCGCCATCCATGAATGCAACTGGCCAGGTAGTGGAAGGCGGTTCGGATGTCGGCAGCGAGCTTTCCTAGTGTCGGCTCCAGTTGCTGCGCGTAACCATCCTCATGACTGTCGCGCACCGCAAATTCGAGCGCTACGAGAGCATCGAAGATTGAGCGGCCAAACTGGGCCAGCATCCCCAGGCCTTCGCGCCAGCCCGGTCCACCTGACGGCTCATTGCGCGTCGCTTCCAGCAATTGGTTATTACTCCGCAAAACTGCCAGCACATCTTCGCGCAACGTTGTCAGGTTCTCGGCCGGCGCACCACGAAATCCCTGCAGGATTCCTTCGAAGAATGCGCCCAGCACCAGGAACTCCTGTGCCAGGCCATCGCGCAGCCGCAGTCGTGCGCGGTCGGGAAACACCAGCGTGGAAACGACAAGCGCCACTACGATGCCCAGGATCACCTGGCCCACCCGGTCCAATGCAAGGGTCCAGTGGGAGCCCGTCTTTTGCACCAGCATTACGATCGTGATGGTGACCCCGGCCAGGCGCGAGCTGCTGCGGAATCCCAGCAGTCCGCAGACGGTGACGGCCAAAATCACAGCCCCCAGGTAGTTCCAGGGGAGCGTGCCGAACAGCGAGAATGAGAAGCCAAATAGCGCACCGATCAGGGTGCCGAGCAGCCTGTCGCGCGACGCGGTAATGGTTGACCCGAAGTTGGACTGCAATACGATGATCGCGCTAATGGCGCCCCAATAGCCATCGTGCAGGCCAAAGCGCATCGCCAGCCACCAGCACAGCGCGGCGGCCAGCGCAGTCTTTGTCGCGTGAATTACCAGGCGCCGGTGCTCCCAGCTGAGCAGGCCCTGGGGCTGTTCCAGCCGCAGCTTGACGGCAAGCTGCTGTTGCGACCACGTCTTGTTTGCCTTCAGCCGCATCGCCTCAATCCGCTGTTCTCATAATGACAGGATCGCCCCACGCAGGAGGCCTGACGGTGACCGTTCTCACCGCTTTGCCGGTTTCCCGGCAATCGAGGTAACCGCCAGACGCGAAAGTGAGGCGGATCAGCCCGTGTAGCATAAAAGCGAGGCGCCCGCGCTGCGGGCCCGCGGAGCCTTATGCTACGAGTAGGATACCCAGCCACAATTGCCGCAGAACTCTTTGCAAATTTTCCCGAGGAAGCCGAGCTCATTCCCCTGCCCGGATCCCTTGATCATGACGTCGAGATCGACGTTTGGATACCCGATCCATATCCGACGCGAGCGATGCGTATTGTTTCCCGCCTGCGCGGAGTGCGGCTTGTCCTGTCGCTGATGGCGGGAACAGAGTGGATTCCGGGCGCCATGGGCCCGCATGTGACCATCTGCAATGCTCACGGCGCACACAACATTTCCACCGCAGAGTGGACGCTCTCTGCCATCCTCGCCGTTCTCAAATACTTTCCGCTTTATCTCGATATACAACGTTCCGGCGAGTGGAAACGGCGCCTTGAAGCCAGTGCCCATTACGTCCGCATTACGGGCGACACGCGGCCGCACTATCCGCCGGTGATGCAGGAAGAACTCACGGGCAAGTCGGTCCTGCTCGTTGGCTACGGTTCCATCGGCAAGGAAATCGAGCGCATGCTCGCACCGTTCAATGTCGACCTCGTGCGCGTCGCTCGCAGTGCGCGCACCCAGCCTCTCGTCCATGCCGTAACTGAGCTCGAGGGCCTGCTGCCAAATGCCGATGTCGTCATTTTGATTTTGCCCCTCACTGAGGAATCACGCTCGTTGATCGGCGCCAGCCAACTTAAACTCATGCGGCAAGGCGCGTTGCTTGTGAATGCCGCCCGTGGACCCGTTGTGAATACGGATGCCCTGGTCGAGGCGCTCAACGCGGGCAGAGTTCGCGCCGCTCTCGACGTCACCGATCCCGAGCCGCTGCCGATAGGCCACCCGCTGTGGAGTTGCCCCAACCTGCTGCTCACGCCTCATGTGGGCGGATCGAGTCCGCAGTTTGCTCCCCGCTCCATCAAGACGGCGGCCGATGAATTGCGCCGCTACATTGCTGGTGAGCCACTCAGGAACGTGGTTCAGCAGGCAATTTGACTTTAGCCATTTCGGAATTGGTGTAGATCGAGAACACGCGCATCAGTGGCTTTTCAATCAAAGAAAAAGCCACCTTTCACACCGCTTAAGATGTCTACGTGTATTCCGAAACTGCTGTAGCCGCCGCCGCCCGCCGCCAGTCGCGCAGGCCCAGTGCGGCCAGCGCCACCAGGCCCGCGTAGAGCAGTGCGGTGGCGCGCAGGTCTTTGTAGAGATATTCGCCGATATAGATCAGGTCCACGACAATCCACAGCCACCAGTTTGCGGTGTGTTTGCGTGCCTGCCACCAACTGGCTACGAGACTGTAGCTGGTGAGCGTCGCGTCTACGTACGGCAACGCGGCGTGAAGACGCTTCGCCAGTTCGCCGAGTACAAAGCTGCCTGCCGCTCCTGCCGCCAATGCCATCAGCAGGCTTGGCAGCGCGAGCGGGACTACGCGTACCTCGCCCTCCTCGCGCACGCCGCGCCACCAGTGCCACCAGCCGTAGAGCGTGAACGCCACAAAGAAAAGTTGCAGTAATGCATCAGAGAGCAACTGTGCGCGATAGAACACCACCAGGTAGATCAGGTCCGCAGCTAAAACGATAGGCCAGCAGAGCAGGGTGCGCCGCGTGGTAAGCCAGATCCCCAATACCGTGCTGAGCGTGCCCGCAATTTCAAGCCAGTCTGAGGTGAGGTAGTTGGTAATTGTCGTCCAGCTCATTGCGTCTCTGCCCTTCGCCCGTGCCGTTCACGCGCCGCGGCCCAGTGGCGCAGTGCATCCAGCAGTTTGCGCCCGGCGTTGCAGTGAAACCAGCGCGCGTGCCCCACAAGCCAACCTTCCGATGCCATGGGCGCCCTCTCTGGAGAGTGGAGCACGTCCAAAAAGTAATCCGTTTCTGAAAGCGCAAACTCCGCGTGGCACAGGGCCGTCATGGGCGCGAGCGCCACCGCCTCCTCGGCAGAGAGCGGCCACACCGACTCATAGCCGTCCAGCATTGCCAACAGATGATTGCGGTGCACGGGAACGTCATCACCATCTGCCGGATTTTGCACCAGCACCAGCCACTCTATGATGTTGCGCTCGATGGCATGCGCAAGATCATGCACGGCATTCGTTCTGTCTGCGAGGCCGAAGTCGATGATGGCTGTAGCGTCCACGTCGTCGCTTGCTTCATCCCAGAAAAGGTTCGACGCGTGCAAATCGTTATGCGTCCACAGTGGCGCGAGCGCAGGCAACAGTGGCAGCAATTCCTGATGAAACGGTCTAAGCAGATCCAATGCTTCGTCGCAGTTTTTGCCGGTTGCCGCATCGCCCGCCAGCGCAGGCCGCGCCGCGAGATAGTGTTTCATCCCATCGGCGGGATCAGCCGCTGCGAAAATCGAAAAGCTGGCTACCAGTGGGCGAGGTTTGCGTGGTGGAGCGGTAAACCCCTTCGCGAAAAGATGCAGCCTGGCCATGGCGCGGCCCGCGGAATAGGCATGCTTTGCTGAGCGAAACGGCGTCCACGAGAGCGCATCCTCGTACAAATCAATCCCTGCGGGCGTCTCGTGCACTTCGTAGGTCCATTCGCCGCTCTCAATCGCCGTCTCCCCCGAGGCCGTTGCAATCACGCGCGGTACGGGTGCTCCACGGGCATTCAGGTACGCGATAAAACGATGCTCCTCCAGCAATCCCTCTCGATCGCGCACCGAGCGGTGGTGGCGCTTGATAAAGACTCTTCCGCCGTGCGTGGCGACAACACTCGCCGCTGAAAACGGCCGCGGACTCACCGACAGAATCTCAACGGGATCCCCGCAGTTGGGAAATTGCGACAGCAGGGCTCGCACTTCATCAAGAGCAAGCCCCGGCCAGTCGGGCTCAACAAGGGTGCCGTCCATGCCGTGCGCTTTTGCGACCTTACTCATATGACCTGATGGTCTCTTTCAATCAACCTGCTGAGAGCCTAGAAAGTGTAGTGTGCCGAAAGCCGCACCGTCGTCGGCGCACCCAGCCACAGGAACGTGTCCCCATAACTCGCGCCGGTGTCGCTCCAGTAACGCTTATCAACGATGTTGTTGGCGTAGAGATGAAATGTGACGCGGCCCTGCTCGCCGCCAGGTCTGTAACTCGCTCCCAGGTTGAAGATGTTGTAGCGAGGCACGCTCACCGTGTCATCGCGCGTGGCCTCATTGCGGCTGGCATAGTTCCAGCCGGGCATGATGTGCAGGCTGTGCATGTGGGGCCATGCGACGTCGGCAAACATGGTTACCCGCAGATGGGGTACGTCGATGACCTGCTTCGAGTCGAAGGATGGCGTGCCCGTATCGGTGGAGACAGCGCTGATGGTCATGGCCGATGCAGTGAGGCGCAGCCAGCTTGTGGCATTGCCCTGGGCGTTTAACTCGAGTCCGTTGTGCGTCTCGTGCCCCTCTGACTCGAAGCAGAGATCGCCGGGAGCGTAGAACTCACTGGCCGGGCAAAAGCTGTCGGGGGCCTGAATCACCTTGGGATAGAAGAACGGGGCGCGCATGTGAAAAAGATCGCCTGAGAGCAGGATGCGCTGCCCCGGCTCGTACTTGGCGCCGATCTCGGCCTGGCGCGTGTTGAAGGGGCCGAGAAACTGGCTGGAGTCATCCACCCACCATGGTGCTTGCGGGCCCAGCGAGAGCATGACACCGTAGTTCGAGTAGAGCGTAAGGTTCTGAATCGGGTTGAAGGTGACGGCGTACTGCGGCAGCCAGACGGGCTTGTCGGTAAACGTGGGGGGAGTACTGGGACTGGTGGCCGTGAGCGAGTAGTTGTGGTCGCGCAGCGAATCGTAGCGTCCGCCGGCAATAAGCTGAATGCGGCCCGGCAAATGAATGCGGTCCTGCATTACAGCCGAGGCCTGATGATTGTTTTCCCAGAGGCGTCGCGGGCCGGCTGATTCATGCGGATCCTCCGCGGCGGCCAGATCGACCGGCACATTGGGCCGGTAGATGTTCTCCGCGCCCACGTAGGTGTAGACGGCGCCATCCTGCACGACGCCATCGGATGAGTAGGGGTTTGCGACCGTGAAAAAGCCTGGCTGCCGTACGCTGCGTAGAAAAAGCTCCGTGCCCGCTGTGAGGTCCTGCGCAATCTTTCCCATCTTGACGTGGCCGGCAAGCATCGCTTCGCCTACGGCGTCGATCCGCAATTCGCCGGGGTCGCGGTAGTCGTAGATTCCATAGGTTCCGTCCGGGCAGAAGAAGTAAGCCGGAGCATCGGGCGCATTGGGGCAACTGACGTTGCCGTTTGCGTCGAACGAACTGCCGTAGGCGTAGATTACATTGTCGTCGATGAGCGAATGGCTGAGACTGCCCTCGACGAATGCCAGCCAGTTGTGGGGCAGCGAGTAGTCGAGTCGCACATTGGTGTTGAACACATCGTAGGTGTCGGGTTTGACCCAGGGTTGCAGTCCGAGCATCGTGGAGGGATAAAGGTGGTTGATGTCGGGCACGGTGGTTCCACCCAACAACTGGTAGCCGCTGCCGTCGCGCTCAATCTTGTGCTGATACTCGAAGTTCGTCTTGAGGGTCGCGTTCGGATTGATCTTCCAGCCGGCAGCGCCCGCGCCCACGACACGCCAGCCGTCAGCGCCGTTCAAATAACTCTGGATCCGTTCGCCGGCCAGGTTCAGCCGCGTGCCCACCTGGTCGTGGGCGCCGAAGAAGCGACCGAGATCGACGGCGCCATAAGCCGTGCCGCGCTGATCGGTTGCCATGTCGAGATCTTTCACCACGGCGGGCGGCTTGGTGACGTAATCGATAAGGCCGCCACCCGAGGCAACGCCGCTCTCCACGCCGGCCAGCCCCTGAAGAATATCGACGCTCTCTTTGTTTTCGAGCGGCACATCCTGCTCGCCCGCAACGGTCATGCCGTCGATTTCGATGCCAGTGGCGAGGTCGATGGGGAAGCCACGAATTTCATAGTCGCCGTAGTAGCCCACGGGGACGTAGTCGTCGGCCACGGAAGCGTCGTTTTTAACCACGTCGGAGAGCAGGCGCGCGACCTGGTCGTTGAGCACCGCGCGCGGGACGACAGTGGCCGAGAGCGGGGCATTCTTGAGCGGCACGGCGTCGAGCGCCCCGGCAACGATGTTTTCGGGAAGATAGTTCCCTTCGCGCTCACCGTGGACCACGACGGTGGTGGTGACGCGCGGGAGCTTCTGTGCTGCCGGTTTCGATGTCTCGGTCGACTTCGGTGAAACTGCATCCTGGTTCTGCGAAAACCCGCGCGAGGAATTCGCAAAACAATAAAGCAACGCCAACCCCATCGCCAGCCGTGCTCCATCAGGCCTGCAGAGGCACATGATCCGATGAAAAATGTGTCGATGATTGAGCCTGAAATCGGCCGCGGACGCTGGCATATATTCCCCTTGCTTCAACTACGTGAAACAGGAGAACTCGCGCATCGATTTGAGGAAGGCCGCTTCGCTTCGGAAACTTCCCACGCCGGTATTATCCGGATCGGGTTCGAGGGTATTTCTCAGCCCCACCTCTGTGGAGCACCCCTGTTTCAATAACCTGATTGAAACACTCCCGGCCCGGTCTTGTAAATCCTTCGGATTTTTGAATCAGCGCCAGAGCGACGCAACCAGCGGCCGGTAGCTTTCCAACTCCGGAACCGCAAGCCCGGGCACCTTGGCGGCATCATCGGCGTGGCGCAGGGTGACGGCTTGGCCGGCATGAGGCAATGCCAGAAAGGCTTCAGCCTCCGGCGCGCTCATCGGTCCGCCTTGCAGTGCCAGGCTCTCAACCGAAGCAGGCGACAGCCCGGCGAGGTAATGCGGGTGAACGAAGCAAAGATATCGCTTGGCCGCTACATGAAGGCGAATGGGATCGAGGACCGATGCGGGAACATGCCCCTTCAAACATTCCGCGCCCAACTCTTCATGCCTCGTGTCCAAACCGCGTGTAGCTGCATCTTCGCCTTCGCCATGCAGCAGGTGGCCCAGGTCATGCAACAATGCGGCGGCAATCAGGGCGTCGTCCGCGCCCTTTCGCCGGACAAACCATGCCGCCTGCAAGCTGTGTTCCAGCACCGTGACCGGTTCGCCAAAATAAGCTGTACCGCCACCGGCAGCGAGCAATTCGAAAAGCTCATCGAGCGACGAAAGGGACGGCATTTTGCTCACGCCTCCGCACCCTTGGGCATATGGAAACGCTGATGCGCGGCCAGCACCATCGCCACCAGTGCCGTAAGAAAAGCCGCGACTGCGAGCGCAAGAAATGCATTCTTCCATCCAAACGCGACGGTTACGCGGGCCACCGTGTCGCCCGAGAGCCAGCCTGCCAGGTAGCCTACTCCGTCGATTATCCCCGCCGCCGTGGCGCTGCCGCGCTTGCCGCCGAAGTCCAGGCTCATGGCCCCGGCCAGGTAGGAGTAAGGCCCAAGCAGCAGAAATCCCACCAGCGTCACCAGGATCACGGGCGTCCACTGGCTCGCGTGGCCCGGGGTGCGCGCGAGCGCCAGCAAGCAAACGGTGCTTGCCGCCATGCCGCCCACGAGCACAAGGTTGCGGCCGTTCAGCCCCAGCTTGTCGCTGAGCACGCCCGCCACCAGCACGCTAACCCCGCCGAACAGAGGAAATAGCGCGCTACGCTCCGCCGCCACGCTCGCCGAAAGCCCCACATACTGCACAAAATACGTCGGCGTCCAAAAGTTGAATGTCTCGCGCAGCAGCGTGGTGCCCAGCGATAAGAGGCACACCATCCAGAAAGGGAAACTTGTCAGCAGCGGGCGCAGGATGGCGCGCAGTCCAACGGTCTCTTCACCTGTTTGGCGCTCGTCCTCGGCGTATACGTTCAGCGGATTGGCCTCGGGAGATGGCAGGCCACGCTCCTCGGGCGTCTCCCGCAAGAAAATCAGGTTGGCCACAAGCAGAATCGCCAGCGACCCTGCGCCAGCCAGAAATACGCCCCGCCAGCCCAGCCCGAAAGCCATCAGTTCACCCATCACCCAACGGCAGGCCGCGTCGCCGAAAAGGTAGCTCAGGCTCAGAACCGCCATCACCGTGCCGTAGGTTGAATAAGAGAACCACCGCGAGGTAACCTTCACCAGCCCCACCCAGCCTGTGGATTGAAAAAGCCGGTTGCCCACCCACGCTAGCGTAAACATCGGGAATCCGCCGCTAAGGACAAAAAGGACGGTGAACAGAATGGAGCCGGCCATGCCGCCAAGAAAATTGCGCCGCCCGCCAAACAGATCCGCCAGCGAGCCGGAGATGAATTTGCCCACGGCGTAGGCCATGGTGCCGGCCGATGCAATAAATCCCAGCCGCACCTGCGCCTCGTTGACCGTAACACCGTGCTGCGCAAGATCATGAATCAGGTCGGGCAGCACCACAGACAGGTTCGACCGGCAAAAATAGTAGCCTGAATAGCCGAGCGCCAGCAACGCAATCGTGATCACATGCCAGGCCGTCAAGCGCGGCTGCGAATCTGATTGGGGAACAGTGTGCGGTTCCTGATCCTTCGTTGTCTGCGGCTGCACAACGGCAGACTAACACGAGGTGCTTCGCCGTGAGCGAATAGCCTCTCAAAACGTTTTCTTCCCTGCGCGGTATTTGCAGCCGGATCTTCATTTTTTGTGAAAAATGAAGTCCCATGCGGTGCAACAGGCGATACATTTGAATAGTCATCAAATTAAAGGCGAACAAACGCCGTCAATCCCGTGAAATTCTCTTGAAAGGTGACTGAATGCACAGGATTTTTTCTCCTGTACGCCTTTGCTGCGGAACTGCTCCGCGTGTTCTGGTTCTTTTGTGCCTGGCTGCGCTGGCGGCATGCCCGCTGGTGGCCCAGTCCACCTTTGGCTCCATCCTGGGCACAGTGCGTGATTCGACTGGCGCGCTGTTGCAAGGCGCGCAGGTAACGCTTGTGAACGCGGACACAACCGCCAAACGGACCGCGGTCACCGATGCCAACGGAAACTACTCCTTCAGAAACATCGACGTGGGCGGTTACACCCTCACAATTTCCGCGCCGGGATTCCAGAGCGAATCGTTGCCTGCCATCGCTCTCACCGCGCGCGAAACCCGTCGCATGGATGCTGTCCTGAAGCTTGGCGCGGCAACCCAGACCATCGTGGTTCTAGACGATAGCGCAGCGCCGGTCATCACCACCGACGTTTCCAATCTGGCCGAGACCAAGGTCGGCGACGAACTGGTCGAGCTTCCCGTCGCCATCTATTCCCGCTCCACCGGGTCCACCAGTCCCATCTCCACGCTCACCACCGAAGCCGGCGTACAGACCGATGACAGCGGAAACCTCGCTGTTATGGGTACCACCGCGGCCCTGCTCAGCGTGACCATCGATGGCATCTCCAGCGTTGGCGTCGAATATTCCGGCCCCGTAAACGAAATGTTTCCTTCGTTCAATTCGATTGAAGAGATTCGCGTCAGCGAGTCCAACAACAACGCTGAGTTCTCCGGCGCCGCCGACATCACGACCGTTTCCAAGGCCGGAACCATTCACTACCATGGCGGACTCTTTGAGAATCACGAGAACACGATCTTCAACTCGAATAACCCTTTCGCTCTTTCCAAACCGAAGATCATCATGAACGATTTTGGCGGGACACTGGGCGGCCCGATCCACATTCCCCACTTGCTCGAAGGAAAGGATCGGAATTTTTTCTTTATTAGCTTTGAGGCCCTCCGCCTGCCCCGCGAAACGCCCATGCTGCTCAGTGTACCATCGGCCGACATGCGCAGCGGCAACCTCACCGACTACCTTGCCGGGCAGGGCGTCTCGGCCATTTGCAACCCAAACATCGCCAATTACGTCACCGGCTGCACGCCCAATAGCCCCGGCGTCATCGCGGACACATCCGCCGTTCCCATCACCCCCATTGCCTCCAACCTCCTCACCTACCTCATGCCTGTGCCCAACTACGGCCCGGCCAGCTCATACGCCAACAACTACCAGGTCAATTTCCCCTCGCCCATTTCCTCCAACCAGGGCGACGTTCGTCTCGACAAGAACGTCTCTGACAAGCAGTCGCTTTTCGCTCGCTTCTCCTACAAGAACCGCCAGGTACTCACCGCGCCATCAGGTGCCTGCACATTCACCTACTGTGCTGAAGCCGGCAGTCCCTTGCAGGGCGCCTACAACACCCCTGAGATCGATGAAGGTCTGACCTTCGCACACAACTACGTATTCACTCCACGCTTGCTCAACGAATTCCGCGCCGGCTTCAATGAGCAGCACACCTCAGAAACTCAAAGCTACTCCACCACGGCGCTGCTTTCGCAGACTGGCCTCACTACCATCCCGCAGCCCGATACCGCCTGGTCAGAGGCGCCGCAGGTATTGATCAACGGTTTCATGTCCACCGGTGCCGGCAATCCGGGAACGCAGCGCGGGCAGATTATCGAGGCCCTCGACAACGTAACCTGGACCACTGGCAAGCACAATTTCAAGTTCGGCGCGGATTTCAAGCGCCTTACAGATCACGATGACAATGTCTTCGGCAACTACCGTTCCGGCTGGTATGTATTTGATGGTTCATCTGATGTGGGCGGATCCATCGGCGATCCCTACACCGCCTTCCTGCTCGGCTATCCCGATTACACCGAGGTCAGTTCCACCAACGATCCCACCATGGATGGTCGCGGCTTCTCTTATGCCTTCTACGGTCAGGACGACTGGAAAATCACGCCCAACCTGACCCTGAACCTGGGCTTTCGTTACGAACTTCATCCGCCACTCCGCGAAATCCACTCCAATACCGCGGCGTTCATGCCCAACTTTGCAGGCATCGGTACCGACGGGTCCACCACCGTGAACGGCGCCGTGGTCGTCTCCAACGCGCAGGCGCTTGCCGCCGCGTCTCAGGCCTTTGTCTCCGCCATTTCGCCGACACCGATCCTCACTGCGGCGCAGGCCGGAATTCCCTCCGCCCTGCGTTATACCGACTACACCGACGTCGGGCCACGCATCGGTTTCGCCTGGCGTCCGTTTGGAAACGACCGCACCGTAGTGCGCGGCGGCTGGGGCCGCTTCATCGAGTCGCCGCTCGGCTTCTCTCTCGTCTCCGGCTGGGCTGTCCACTCCAGTTATGTGGCCACTTACAACCAGGACTTTCAGCCCGATGGCGTTACCCCCCTGCTATCTTTCCCCGATCCCTTCAATAGCCTGGCTGGCAGCGCCTCTGGAACCGCGGGCTTCTATTACGCGTTTCCCATTCACTACAAAGACCCGACAGTCCAGGAGTGGAACTTGACTCTCGAACAGGACTTCGGCCACAACATCGGCATGCGTCTTTCCTATAGCGGTAGTCACGGCGAAAACCTCGAAGCCATGGTGGACCTCAACCAGGTGCAGCCCAACACAGTTGGCTACGCGACCGCCGCTGAAAATCTTCCTTATCCCGACTGGAGCGTCATTCAGAGCGTCACCAATCTTGCAGACAGCAACTACAACAGCGGTACGGCGGAGTTCTCCCGCCACAGCGGCAAATCTCTCACCTTCGACGCCAGCTACACCTGGACTCGCGATCTCTCCAACGCCGGAGGTGCGACGCCCAACGCATTTGCAGTCGCTGGTGGAAGCTATCTCACCAATCGCTTCCATCCCGGTCTGGACTATGGCAACGTCATCTATGACCGGCAGCACCGCTTCCTCACTACCTGGCTCTACGCCTTGCCCTTCGGTCGCGGCCAACATTGGCTCTCATCGGATGGATTGCTCAACCGGGTTGCAGGCGACTGGCAACTCGCCGGTGTCACAATCCTGCAGTCTGGTCCGTTCCTTACGCCCTATCAGCAGTCCGTCGATCCCGCCAACACCAACATTCTCACCACCGTGGGCCAGGCCCGTCCCGACCAGTTGACCAACGTGTCGCTCTACGCGCAGAACCGCACCACCACGCAATGGCTCAATCCGGCGGCATTCCCGTACCTTAACCTGCAAACTCCCTCCGGCATTGGGATCGGCCGCTTTGGCAACGCGCCCGTGGGCGGAGTGGTGGGGCCGGGCACCGCCAACTTCTCGCTTTCGATGATGAAGAGCGTCGCGCTCTACGAGCAGACCCGTTTCCAGTTCAGCATCGAGGCCGCCAATGTCTTCAATCACCGCAACTACGAACCGCCCAACATGCAAGTAGACTCCGGCAGCTTCGGTTCCATCACCGCCCTGCAATCCGCCGAAGGTGCCGGCCCTCGCAGTCTCGAACTCTCTGGCCGCATCTCGTTTTAGGCCGAGGTGGTCGACAACTGAGTGTTCGATGGCTCAATCTCACGAGGCGAGCGGGGAAACTGTCTAGAGCGTCTTCCAAAAACAAACCGTATTTCAAAAACAAGTCGTATTTCAAAAACAAATTTTGTAACAAGGGCACGGCTTTAGCCGGGCCGAAAAAGGCAGCAACTATATGGGTTTTCAACCCCTGAGGAATAACAACCGGATTCTGGACAACCGTTTTTGAAACACGCTTAAGTTTGAATTTCTCACCGAATTCCGGAACCGGTCGCACCTGTAAAAGTGAGGAAACGCAATCTGTCACCTGCTTGGCACATAATTAAACCGGAAAAGCGCAGAATGAAGACTGTCAAACAACTGAATGGGTGAGGCAGAATTTGCCCGGACCAAAATGTCATGAATGTGACCGGTCCATACCCCCGGGCACCACTTCCACCTGTACATTCCTTTTCTTTTGCTTTTTGCCAACACTGAATCCGCAAGCAGGTATTTGTTGAGCAGATGAAAGAGGGCCGTCACGCGTGGAGCCGTGCTGAAGAATCTCGGCAACGGTCCTTACCCCCCCACAAAATTTGCAGTTTTCCACAGCGAAATGGCAGAGAATTACCCGCCCTTGTGAAACACCGGAAAACACGACCACGAACTGGCGCGCGGGAACCGGTAAGAAATGCGGGTTATAGCGAAACCAGGGTGACTCTATCCCGAAAACAAAGCATTCAAGTCGACGCGACCAACAGGACCAGGGTCCCCACGGACAGGTCCTCGTCCGTGGGGTGGACGGAGTGGCGACCCTTCCAGGACTCATCAGGGCACGCCAAGAAGGCTATAGGAATCTCAGTCCGCTGGCCGTTAACGAATTACTGATCCCTGATCCCTGCCACTCACTTTCCCGTTCCCTCTGTGATCGTGACAATCCGATCCACTCCCGGCACGGTGAAGTGTTCGACCTTGCCGCTCGGCCAATGCACTTCAATGTCATCCACCTTCGTCGCCTGTCCCAATCCAAAATGCGGCCGGGGATCGTTCGACGACAGATAGCTTCCGCCGCTCAGCACGTCCTCGCGCTGCTTCATCCCATTCGCCGTCAGGTAAACCGTGGTTCCCACGGCATCGCGCGGACTCTTCGCCCCGCCCACCATCTTCAACTCAAGCCAGTGGTTGTGGTCCGGGCTCACATTGCGCAGCAACACCGGGTGCCCGTCCATTACATTGATCACCGCGTCGAGCTTGCCATCGTTGAACAGGTCGCCCACAGCCATGCCGCGTCCGGCAATCACCACCGCCAGACCTGTACCCTCAACCGCCGGCACATTCTCAAACCGCTTTCCTTCAATGTTGTGGAAGAGCATGGGCCGTTGTTTCCAACTCGTACCCCAGTTGTACTTATCCGCCTCTGGATAGACGTGCCCGTCTGCCATCAGCAGATCCTTCCAGCCGTCGTTGTCATAATCCATAAAGGCGTCGCCCCAGCTTAGGAAGGGAACTGTGATCTCGCCCAGGCCCATGTCGTAGCTCACATCCGTCATATTGGCATCGCCCTCATTGTGGTAGAGGGGCTTGTAATTGTCTGAGAACGTGGTGTCGAAAACATCCACCATGCCGCTGTTCATGTAGTCGCCTACCGCAATGCCCATCGAGGCCGTTTCCTGGCCTACTCCGTTCACCGCGAAGCCCGATGCGTAGCTGTCGTCTTCAAACGTTCCGTCACCTTTGTTGATATAGAGATAGTTCGGCGTGGAGTCATTCCCCACCAGCAGGTCTGGCTTGCCGTCGTTGTTGATGTCCACAAACACGGCGCCCAGTCCGTAATAACCGGCCTTGTCTGCCACGCCTGCTTTCTCGCTCACGTCGCTAAATGTTCCGTCGCCGTTGTTATGAAAGAGGTGGTCGGGCTCGCCCTTCAGCCCGCGTGGCCCGCATGCCACCGGTTCGCCGCGAAACGTGCAATAAGCGTTGACAGTTCCGTCTTCTTCGCTGGTTGGCAGGTTGTTTCGGTCAAAGTGCACATAACCGGCCACGAATAGGTCCAGCCTTCCGTCGCCGTCATAGTCGCCCCACGTCGATCCCGTGGACCAGTTGCCAAACTGCACTCCCGCCTTCTCAGCCACATCGGTGAAAGTCCCGTCATGATTGTTGTGGTATAGCCGGTTCTTGCCCCAGTTGGATACATAGATATCGGGCCATCCGTCGTTGTCATAATCGGCAATGGATACGCCGGTGCCCCAGCGATCGTTCGTCACCCCGGCCTTGGCCGCCACATCGGTAAACGTCCCGTCGTGGTTGTTGTGGAAGAGCGCCGCGTGCGGTGGAGTCTCTTTGCCGTCAAGCGCATTGAACGTCGAACCGTTGACCACGTAAATGTCGAGCCATCCGTCGTTGTCGTAGTCAATAAGGCCTACGCCCGATCCCTTGGTCTCCACAATGTAGGTCTTCGCCGGCGTACCCATCTTGTGGGTCCACTTGGTCAGGCCCGCCTTCTCCGAGTCGTCCTCGAAGATGATGGGCCCGCTCTTCACAAAGCCGCCCTCTGTAATGGGCCGGTGCTCGGCATCGAACTGCATGGCGTGAGGCGATGTTGCAGCCTCCCCGCCCGTGTGGGCAGACTGAGGGCCTTGACCAGGTAATTCGGGCTGCTGCGCCGGTGAGGCAGCGGCAGGAGATGTGGCTTGTGCAGAAAGAAATGGAGAAAGACCCGCCGCCATCAGTCCGCAGAGAGTGGTTGCGCGCAATGCTTTAAGCATGGCTGCCAGTATACGAGGCGTAAGCGGCAGACGGGAATCAACCAAAGGATGGAGACGCGGTCGGCTATTGCCCTGTCGTCGCGGGCTGCACATTCTGAACTTGCCACCCGTCGTCGCTCTTCAAAAGGGTGGCCGTTGCGGTCTCCTGGCTTGAACTGTCCGCGCCGACCTTGGGAAACGCCGTCTTCATTTCCGCCGTGTTGGCCCAGCCCGGCATTCCCGTCACGGAATAGTGATAGGTGACGCTGTATTGCGCTCCGTTAGTGTTTGCAATGTGAGTGAATCCATCGATCGAATTGACCTGAAAATGGCCAAAGCAGAAATTGCCATAGCCGGGCTGCGATGGATCGGCGATCCATCGCGAACGGCCCGTATCGGAAAGATCGTAGTCGTTCATTTGCTTCGAGCCGATGAGAAACCTTTCTTTCTCAACTGGCTTGCGCGTCAGCATTCCCGCGTCGGTCAGCGCATCGAACCCCTTGGTTTGATCCTCGTCTGATGCACTCGCCTGGGCTGGAAACTTAATGGGAGCTGACCACAGGCAATCCGGCTTGCCGCTCAAGTAACTATCGAGTGCCGTCTTGAAGGCGCCCTTATCAACATGGTTCGACCGGCATCCCGCCCCGAATCCAATCACTCCAACGATTGCAAGGAACACGAGCTTGCGTGTTCGCATTTCGAACCCTCCTGAGAACGTTGGATGCGAAAAAACGGACCATGACGATTGAACCGATCTTAAGTTGATTGGAACTCGGTGGTACTCGCTTGCAGGTGTGCGCTATTCCTTCACCCGCGTTCGGCGTGCAAAGGAATTACACTGGGTGATCGAGCCGCGTCGCAAGATCGAGGAGAGGCTAGTTCCTCGATAACGGCTGCGCCGAGGACGTCTGCCATGGCCCGTTGCGCCTGCGCCCAAACCGGGTGCGCTGGGCACCATGCTTTTCTAACGCAGCTTCTCCCGCGGATCAAGCAGACATTCAGGCAGATCGGGCCATCGATGGCCTCGATCACCTCGTACATTGATGCCTGTCGCCCTCGCGGAAGGATCGCAAACCCACCCGCCTTTCCGCGCCATGACGAGATCAGCCCGGCGCGCGAAAGGGCCTGCAAAACCTTTGAAAGGAAACTCTCGGGCGCCTCCGTGGCCTCGGCAAGCGCGGGAAGTAGCGCGCGTTCATTGGCGGGAAGGGTCGCCAGGTGAACCATCGCACGAATGCCATAATCGGCCGCGCGCGTTAGTTGCATCGACGAGTTGCATTTCTTCATGGAGTGCTCCTGCGGAACTGCCTCTTCGGTCAACTTCGCCTTAAATTCCGCAAACCCAATTGAATGCCCGTGAGGGGCTTCCGCCCCGAATTACCGATGCTTTTTCGGCAATACGCCAGCAGAGTATCTGAGCCTGTCACATTCGCCTGTATTCCACGTCACAGACCCTCGGTTCTCTGAGGCGATATTTTTCCTCTTCCAACTGAAATTGGAGAGAAACAGTCCAAATGTCCCGCAAAGCCTCTCAACCCCTAAACCTGCGCCGCCGGCTCATCCCGGAACGCCAAAACTTGCGCAGCCCCAGTGCGATGCTTCGTAACGATTGTCTTTGTCTTACTCGGGTCAACCGGAAAATGAAAGGAAGCTTCAAAACGCCATGCAACCATTTCCCGCTGTAGATCCAATCCCCTTACCGGCCCCGATATGGCTTCTCAAGCTATTGCATATCGTTACGCTTGCGCTGCACTTTGTTGCTGTGGAGATGCTGCTGGGTGGGCTGCTGCTTGCGGTGGTGCTCAGCCTCTTCCGCAATTCGCCGCATGCGCTGGTTACTGCGCGGGCGTTGGCCCGCCGACTCACGGTGGTCATGACATTTGTCATCAACCTCGCCGTGCCGCCGCTATTGTTTGCGCAGGTTCTTTACGGCCGTGCGCTCTATACCAGCAGCGTTCTGATTGGTCTCTACTGGATCTCGATCATTGGCATACTTATGCTGACTTACTGGCTGCTCTATCAATTCAGCGCCAGGCTTGAGGCGGGGAAGTCGGCTTGGTGGGCGGGCTTGAGCGCATGGCTTCTGGCCGGGTTCATCGGCCGCCTGCTCTCAACCAACATGACCCTGATGCTGCGTCCCGAGGTCTGGCGCGATATGTATTCGGCTTCTTCCGCGGGCGCTTATTTGCCCACGGGCGACCCCACACTGACCCCACGCTGGCTGCTGATGATGGCCGGCGGCATGTTCGTTGGCGGTCTCTGGATGGTCTACCTCGCAGGCCGAAGCACCTTCACGGCGGAAGAAAAAACCTTCATCGCCGGGATCGGCGGCAAGGTGGCGGCAGTCTTCGGTGTCGTCTACCTGGCTGCCGGTTTGTGGGCAGCCAGCGTGCAGCCTGAAGTCGTCAGAGCCGGCCTCGCAGGCCATTCGGATTATCCCCTCTACAAGCTTGCAGGATTTGCAGGCTACGGCTGGCTGGCACTGGTTTTGGTGGCCGTCACGCTCGGTGCCGTCGCTGGATTTCTCAAGCTTTCCGCAACTTGGCTTGGATGGGCCGGCGGCGTAGTCGTGCTACTCACCGAAATCATGTTTACCGTCTACCGCGATGGTGTTCGCGACGTGACGCTTCTCAGCAAGGGCTACAACGTCTGGGATCGCGTAGTGGTCACCAACTGGAGCGTCGTCAGCCTGTTCCTGGTTCTCTTCGTGGCCGGTCTCGGTGTGATTGGATGGCTCGTGTCTGTGGTGGCACGCGCACAAAAACCCATGGAAGGAGCGGCGTAATGAGCACTCATATTGTCTTGGATGAACCGCAGCTACAGCCCGGCGCCGAGGACAAAGGCGAACTCGCGACGCGGCGCGCGTTTCTGGCCGCAGCCGGTGCAGCGGGCCTGTGCTACACCGCGGCCCTCGCCTACCCCATTTACCGCTACCTGGCCTCGCCCACCGAAATGGAGATGAGCGAAACGGCCGTCACGGAAGTGACCCTCAAGGATGCGCAAAAGCTCCCTCTGGGTTCGGTGCTCATGTTCAAGTTCGGCACCCGCCCCGCCATGCTCATCCACCACGCGGACGGGCGATGGGTGGCCATGACCGCAGTGTGCACCCATCTGGGCTGCACGGTGCAATACGAGCCGCAAGCTGACCGCATCCACTGTGCCTGTCACGGCGGCGTGTACAACCCCTACACGGGCGCCAATGTAAGCGGGCCGCCGCCCAAGCCACTCAAGCTTTTCAAGGTAGCAGTGAACGCGACCGGCGTGGATGTTTCCCGCGCATAACGCAAAAGGACGAGAACCCAAGGACTGCCGCATGACTACAAAAACCGCTTCAATTTATGACTGGGTTGATGAGCGACTGGGCCTGAGCGAGTTAGCCGCTTTTGCGCGTTACAAGACGGTTCCCGCTCACGCCCAATCCTTCTGGTACTACTGGGGCGGCATCTCGCTGTTCCTTTTCCTCGTGCAGTGTTTTACGGGCGTGTTGCTGCTGGTGTACTACCGGCCGGGCGCTGAGGCCTACGAGTCGGTTCGCCAGATAACCTTCGTGATGCACTTCGGCTGGCTCATTCGCTCCGCGCATTCATGGTCAGCCAACCTGATGATCTTTGCCATTCTGGTGCACATGTTTTCGGTCTTCTTCATGAAGGCCTATCGCAAGCCGCGCGAATTCGGCTGGCTCAGCGGAATGGCGTTGTTGGGCCTGGCTTCGGTCTTCGGCTTTTCGGGCTACCTGTTGCCAATGGACGAACTGAGCTTCTTCGCCACCAAAGTTGGCCTTCAGATTCCGTCGGCGATTCCGTGGATTGGTCCGATCATCAGCAACATGTTGCGCGGCGGTCTTGAAGTCAATGAATTCACAGTGCAGCGCTTCTTTGCCCTGCACGTCGTCGTGTTGCCAGCCCTGTTCCTGCCGCTGCTTGGATTCCACCTCTGGCTCGTCCAGCGCCACGGCAACGCCGTGCCCCCGGGTGAAGAGGCCCGGCCAATCGCGGAACGCAAGACCATGCCCTTCTTCCCAAATTTCATCCGCAAAGATCTCGGAATGTGGCTTATCACGCTCAACATTCTGGCGCTGCTGGCCTCCGTTTTTCCGTGGAGCCTGGGCCGGCAAGCCGATTCTCTTGTTCCAGCCCCCGCCGGCATTCACCCCGAATGGTACTTCATGAGTCCGTTCGAAATGCTCAAGTTGCTCGGCAACTGGCTTCCCGGCGAAGCAGGCGAAATCGCAGGCATTCTGCTGTTTTCGCTGGGCATCGTGTTGTGGGTTCTGATCCCCTTCTACGACTCAACTAGAGAATCGGGGCGGCGTGGCCGTGCCGCACACTACTTTGGCCTGCTAGCGATCTTTGCGCTACTGGCCACCACCGCAATCGGCTACTGGACCATTCGATAAGAGGCGCTCGTCATCATGAACTATCCCTTTTGGTACATTCCGCATCTGGGTTCGGGCTGGGTGATTGGCATTATCGCCATCTTCCATGTCATGATTTCGCAATTCGCGGTGGGCGGCGGCCTTTATCTTCCGATGGCCGAGCGCAAGGCCATGCGTATCGCCAACCCTGAGCTTCGCGCAGGATGGCTCAAGCAGTTGGTCAGTCATTCAAAATTCTTTCTCATCCTGACTGGAGTCTTCGGCACTGTCTCCGGTGTGGGCATCTGGTTTGCCATCGGCCTTACCAATCCCGAAGCAACCAGCACGCTCATTCACAACTTTGTCTTCGGCTGGGCCATGGAATGGGTCTTCTTTCTCGTGGAACTCACGACCGTCGCGGTCTACTACTACACATGGAATCGCATCGACCCCAAGCTTCACCTCAAGGTGGGCTGGGTCTATGCGGGCGCTTCGGCAGCCACGCTCATCATCATCAATGGCATTCTCGCCTTCATGCTCACGCCTGGCGACACGTGGCTCGCCGTCGCCGGCACAGGCCACGAAGCCAGCAAGTTCTGGAACGCTTTCTTCAATCCCACCTACTGGCCCAGCCTGCTGCTGCGCGCTGGCGTCTGCACTTCGCTGGCGGGCGTGTGGGCACTCATCACATCGAGCCGCTTGGATGGCGACAAGGATCCCGCGCTGAAATCAAGTCTCGTCAAGTGGAGCGTCCGTTGGCTGGTGCCTTCTTTTGTTGCAACGCCCTTCCTGCTGGTGTGGTACCTCTTCATGGTCCCCGCATCCCAGCGCACATTGCTCACCCTGGGCATCGACACCATCAACTCCGGCACCTTCTCCACAGTCACGCGCATCGCTCTCATCATCATCATTACTTCCGCCACCATTTTGCTCGTCGCCTACTACCTGGCTTATCGCAATCCCACTGACTTCAACCTTTCCCATGCGCTCGCCGTGCTGCTGCTGGCGCTGATGGCCACGGGCGCAGGAGAGTATGGGCGCGAGATGCTGCGCAAGCCCTACGTCATCGGACGCTGGATGTATTCAAATGGCGTGCGCGTTCCAAACGTCAATCGCATCAACGCGCAAGGCTACTTGGCCGCCTCCAACTGGGTATGGCACGGAAACGGCCCGGCCTCAAGCTATTCGCGCGGGGAAGCAATCTTCCGCGGTGAGTGCGGTTCCTGCCACACGCTCGACGGCTATCGCCCGCTCGCTCAACTGCTCGACGGACGTGACCGCACCTCAATCAACAATTTCATCGTCATGCTGCACGAGTACAAAGCCGACTCTCCCTACCGGCGCTTTATGCCACCCATGGTGGGCAGGAAGCAGGATGTTGACGACCTCACCGACTTTTTAAATGCACAGGTCAACCCGCCTGCGCCGACGTCTCAGAAGACCCTACTGACAGCGACGAAATAGATCTTCCGATCAATGGAGAATCGGCAACGAAGGCCCGCGTCATGCGGGCCTTCGTTACTTCACACTAAGCCCAACGCCAATTTGCGCATGTATCGTCGCTTCAAATTTGCCAAGCGCCGGCGCTTCAACTATAAGTAACTGCGGAGCGACGGCGTTGTCCTACGCATTTCCGCCCGCGACGCACTACAACAAGCCGATTTGCAGCAGAGGAGGGAAGAGGTGATCACCCGCAGGGATTTGTTTGTTGCGTTAATTACAGTTCTGGCCACGGCCGGAGGATTCGCCGTTGCTGGCCAGAAGCCGGTCATGGGTTCGGCTGTTTTCGACTGGAATACCATTGCCGTCAAGCCGACCAGCTACGGTTCGGTTCGTCAATTCTTTTCCTCGCCCACGGCCACTCTTGAAAACCTCGAGCTCCACGTCACTACGCTGAACCCCGGACAATCGCCGCACCCGCCACATCGCCATCCCAACGAGGAGCTGATCATCATTCAGCAGGGAACTCTGGAAGCCTTGTCCAACGGAGAGTGGAAGCAGGTTGGTCCTGGCTCGGTCATCTTCAACGGCTCAAATCAGCTTCACGGACTGAAGAATGTCGGCTCGACTCAAGCCGTCTATCACGTCATCAACTGGAAATCCGCGGCCACGCCTCAAGCGAAGAAGCCCTGAGCCTGGCGCTCGTCTCTTCGCATCCTTACAGAAGGTTTACGCAACAGGAACCGTTCAATTGAGCCATCGGCCTCTACTCTTTTCCGAGCTCGTACGGGATCCCGAACCGTCCAATCTGAATCAGCGCTTTGTCTCCCGGGGGCCAGATGCGCAGGCTCTCTACGCGGGTATGGCCGGGAATCATGCGCGCATCCGTTTCGCCCACCAGCTCTCCCGTAGATGCCACGTTGAAGTGCACTTTGAGCGCATCGCCGTCCCGCACCCATCCGAAAACATAATTACCGGGCTTGAGCGCGATGCCTCCAATGCGGATGGGCGCCTGAACCACCAGGTAGTGTGAATACTTGCCATCCGCGGAGTAGCCGGCCGTGATTAGCACCACTCCCGCAATATAGCGACCACGGCTGTTCACAATGCCGCTCGCGGTGCGCATCTCGGTTTCGATATGTTCCTTCACTACCTGGGCGCGCGCCGGCAGAAGCGAGGCCAGTTCGGCATCCGTGGCCTGTCGCCATGTGAACTTTTCACCCTGGGCCAGGGGCAATGCAAGCAACAGTAAAAATATACAAAAGAATGCTTTTTTCATGGTTTGGTTTTCCTGAGGGATTCAAGAGGAACAATGCCGCGCTGGATTGCCGCGGTGGCGGCCTGGGTACGGTCAGTCACCCCCAGTTTTCCCAGCAGGCTGTTGATGTGGGTCTTCACCGTGGCTTCTGAGATCTCCAGTTCGGTACCGATTTCCTTGTTGCTCTTTCCGTGAACAATCTGTTCCAGCACGTCAAACTCGCGCGGTGTCAGTTCCTCCGTGCCCATGCGCTCCGCCAGCCTCTGCGCAATCACCGGTGGAATGTGCTGCTTGCCCGAATGCACAGTGCGGATCGTAGCGATCAATTCATCCGTGGTCATACCTTTCAGCAGATATGCCCTCGCGCCGGCCTGCAACGCGCGATAAATATCCTCGTCTCCATCATAGGTGGTCAGCACAATGAATCGCGCATTCGGCGTCTCCATGCGGATGCGCTGGATCACGTCCACGCCACTCATGCGCGGAAGGCGCAGGTCGATCAAGGTGATATTCGGCTGGTGTTTCCGAAACTGCGTAATCGCTTCAACGCCGTCCGCGGCTTCGCCCACTACCTCGATGCCCTCCACCACATTCAGCAGCGCCACCAGTCCCTGGCGAACCACATGGTGGTCCTCCACGACCAGCACGCGAATCGATTCTTGTGCCACTTTTACTCCTTCAGGCCTTTCGGCGCCGGCGCCCGCAGCCGCACCGTCGTTCCCGTGCCTGGTTCGCTTGTTACTTCCAGTGTGCCGCCGATAGCCGCTGCACGTTCGCGCATCCCTGTCAATCCATAATGGCCCGGTGGTGAGTCCAGATCTTCGCCTGGCGCAAAGCCGCGCCCGTTGTCCCGCACCTCCAGCGCGACCTCGGTTTGACCATACTCCAATTGAACGAACAGGTGCTTTGCTCCTGCATGCTTCTTTACATTATGGATGGCTTCCTGGGCCACTCGCAGAAATTCGCGTTCAGTCCCAGGCGGAAGTGGGCGGTACGCTCCGTAAACGCTGAAGGTTGCCTCAATACCATGCCCATCGGAATTCTCGGTTACACGTCGCAGCGTGACTGGCAGCGTCTTCTCGCCGGAGTCCTGCGACCGCAGAGCCCATATCGACTGCCTGGCGTCCGCTAGTCCTTCGCGAACATGGCTGCGCGTCGTGTCCAGTTGTTTTGCCGCTGCCTCTAACTTATTCAGGCGAAGCAGTTCCCCCAGCACTTCCAGTTGTACTGAAATACCGACATATCCCTGCGCCAAGGTGTCATGAATCTCGCGCGCGATACGGTTGCGTTCGCCCAGCACGGCGCTAAACTCACGCTCAGCCCGCAGCAGGCGACGCTTCAGCAGCAGCACCACCATTCCCGCCACCGCCGCTGTCAGGAATATGTAGAACCAGAGTGTCTGATAAAAATGCGGCAGCAGTTCAAACTGAAGGGCCGCGCCTTCCGTATTCCACAATCCGTCGTTATTGGCCGCCTGCACGCGGAAGATGTACTGTCCCGGCGGAATATTCGTGTAGTAGGCAGTGCGCCGACCTGCAGCATCGGTCCATTGATGGTCAAAGCCCTCCAGCATGTAGCGGTAGCGCACCTTTTGCGGCGCAATAAAGCTCAGCCCTGCGTAGTCGAACTCGAAGTGACTATGTCCTGCGGCAATCCTCATTCTGGAATCCGCACCATGCAATGGCGACTGGTCGACATCGTCCACGGCAAAGCGTTCCAGCGCCACTGGCGGCGGAATCGTGTTGATGGGGAAGTGGGCAGGGTCCGCTTCTACCAAGCCTTTGGGCGTTGCAAACCAGAGTCGCCCGTCGCGCGAGCGCCACGCCGAAGGATGACTGTTGGTAGCTGTTTCACGGCTGCGCAAGCCATCGGCGGGCCCAAACTCGACCCAGTGCGAGCAGTCGGCAGTCATGGTGCAATCGCACCGCGCGATTCCGGTACCCGTCGCGAACCAGAGATGATTGCCGGAGTCTCCGAGAATGGCATGAATGCTCGTTTCGTTGAGGATCGTGTCCTTTGGTGAGGAAAACCTCTCGCCATCCCAAAGATTCCATCCATGATCCTGTGTCCCGATCAGCAGTGTCCCCTGGCCGCGCGGCAGCAGGGCCGTCACCACATCGCTGGAAAGGCCATTGGCAGTCGTGTAGTTCGTAATCCTGTGGCCATCGAGCCGCGATAGCCCGGCCAGCGTGGCAACCCACAAGCTTCCACCGGAATCGCGGGCCATCGCACCTACCAGGTCACTGCCCAGCCCGGTTGCATGCGTAAAGGTTTCCATATGCGTCCCGGCAGGCGCGTTTATCCAGTGCGTAAGTCCACGCCGCGTGCCGATCCACAATGTGCCGTCCCCGTCCACCAGCAAGGAACGCACAAAGTCGTCGGGCAAGCCGTCGGCGGAGGTAAAAGAATCCACTTGCCCATGGCGAATAAGGTTCAGGCCGTCTGGCGTGCCCACCCAGATGTCCTTGTTCGGCGCCGCAGCCAATGACAAAATCACATCGCTCAACAGCCCGTCGCGGACAGTGTACGTTCTGGACTTGCCCGGCCCGTTCACGGTCCACTGCAAGGCGTCCAATCCGCCACCGCTGGTTCCTATCCACAATGTACCCGCGCCGTCTTCAACCACCGTCGTCGTGTTGTCCGATGAAAGGCCATCGCGCATGCCGATGTTGCGGAACCGCTCATCGCGCAGGATGTGCAAGCCCAGGGATTCAGTGCCGACCCAGAGATTGCCTTCCCGGTCCCCAAGCAACGAGAGCACCGAGGCCGAGGCCAGCGGATCGGTAACCGGTAGCTTTTCAAGCAGCCCATTGGCAAATCGCACCAGGCCGCCATTGGTGCCGATCCACAGGCAACCCTCCCGGTCAACCAACACCGATTGAATTCGAGTCCCAGGGAGTTCTCTTCCGGTGGATTCGGTCTGCGCGCTCTTGCCCGGATGTTCAATGATCACCTTCGTTGTTGTGGTGAATGCCCGCGTTCGCTCCGGCAGGTTCACGATCGAATCGACGCCATCTGCTGGAAGTGCGAGTCCCGGCATGTCCCAGCGTCCTTTTGTGCGAACGAGCAGTCCCTGAGCCGTGTTAACCCAGATGATGCCGGGCTGAACCTCGGTCATCGAGGTAATGTTGCTGGGCGTTAGTTCTCCAGGGCCTCCTGCCGTTACGAAACCCTCACCGGTCCGACGCGCGAGTCCAAGGTCAGTCCACGCCCAGACCGTCCCATCCATATCCTGCGCCACCGCAAGAATTCCATTAGCTGGCAACCCCTGTGCTGTCGTGAACGTCGTTACGACTCCGTCCTTCCAGCGAGCCAGCCCTTCGCCAGTTCCCACCCAGAGCGCGCCGTCGTTCGTCGCAAGCAAACATCGAATGTCGCCGCTCGGCAGCGCCGGGCTGGAACTGGTATCGAAGACCGCAAAGGCATTTCCATCAAAGCGCACCAGTCCCGCCTCGGTTCCAAGCCACAGAAATCCGTCGCGTGTCTGTGCCAGCGCATGCACAGTGTTCTGCGGCAACCCGTTCTCCATCACCCAGGACTGCCGGCCGTATTGCGCCAATGGGGTGGTAGGCTCGAGCGGCCATGCCGCAAGCGTTCCCCACGAAAGCAGGGCGATCAGCCCCACCTTGAGGAGAGAAGTTGCAGACGGCTGACCTTGTTGGTGGCGACCTGGGTTCGAATTGGAATGGGCGTAGGTCAAGGTTGCGAACGGTTCCACTCCTGTGGAAACCACAATTCTGCTCTGTTGCGCACTTCCACACTAATAGGAGCGACGCAGAAATGCACAGGAGCGCTTCGATTTCACACGGCTGAAAGCCGATTCCGCCTCAACCGAAGGATGGACTTCAGGCTCACTCCAATGGTCCAAGACAGCCCACCGGCCCTGCAGTAGTCTGTGTTTGTCTCCTGATTGGCCTGTACATTTCTGGCTTGTGATTCTCGGGTGGCCGCCCTTTGACGGCCACTCTTTTTTGTTCGAATCTACGCCAACTTCCATCCCAGCCGTCGCGCCTGCGCCAGGGTTCCAGGCGAAAGCTCCCGTTGCGATTCTCCCGCCACCTTCCCAAGCCACATCGTATCGACCGTCTTTGCTCCAAGCATCTTCGCCGTCATCCGCAAAGCGCGGGGAGCCCCTGTGAGCACCGGAATCAGCAACCTCGGTATCGCAGACGAGGCCACTAGCACGGCCTTGCGCTCAAGGGGAATCTTCCGCAAGCTAGGCGCGCGCTGTCCCAGTGGCCAATAGCTGACACCCAGCATCCGCTCCATAAACCTGCGGAAAATAGCTGTCACGTTGTAACAACTCACAGGGCTGCTCAAAACCACCGCGTCTGCCGCTTCGATCTCTTCGAGGATCGGATTCATATCGTCTTGTTGAGGGCACTTGCCGCGCTTCGCCCCAGGTGTTTGCGCGCAGGACCGGCAGTTTCTCGTGAATTCAATGTGCTGTTCCGTCAAGTAGATGGTGCGCGTGGTTGCGCCCTTCTCTCGTGCCCCGGCCAGAATCGCTTCAACCGCCAAATCGACCGGCCCATCCTTGCGGTAGCTCCCTACGATCGCCACAATCTTCTTGCTCAATTTCAACCTTCGGCACTTCGAACGAAGTCTATACCATGGAATGCAGTCTGGTCGGTAATAAGGCGGCAGAGATCCGACACGAGCCGCGGTGCCGCGTCTCCTGCCCTGTTCGCGCTTTGCTGACGCCGACTTCGTTCTCTGCTACTCTTCTCTTCGCATGGAAACCACCAACATTCGTCTTGAAAAGCGTCCTCCCCTCGCCTTCGTTACGCTTGACCGGCCCAAAGTCCTCAATGCGCTGGACACCGCAACCCTTGACGAGTTGGATTTCGCCTTCGATGATCTGGCGGAAGACGCCTCGATTCACGTCATCCTGATCGCTGGGGCTGGAGGTCGCGCCTTTGCTGCCGGCGCTGACATCAATGAACTCGCTGCCATACCCTCTGGAGAAGGCCAGGCATTTGCCCTGCACGGCCAGTCCGTTTTGCGCAGCATCGAGACCCTCAACAAGCCGGTGATTGCCTGCATTCAGGGCTTTGCCCTTGGCGGAGGCTGCGAACTCGCCATGGCTTGTACCATGCGCATCGCTGCTGAGGACGCCCGCTTCGGTCAGCCGGAGGTGAAGCTAGGCATCATTGCCGGCTATGGCGGCACGCAGCGATTGCCCCGCCTCGTAGGCCGGGGCACCGGTCTTAAACTGCTCTTGACCGGAGCCATCATCGATGCCCAGGAGGCTCTTCGCATTGGCCTCGTCGATGAAGTCGTCCCAGCCGCGCGGTTGATGGAGCGCGCCGAGGCTCTGGCGCTTGAAATCGCCGCCAATGCGCCTCTCGCTCTCGCTGATACTTTGCGCGCTGTAGATGAGGGCATTGAACTGCCACTCGATCTGGCTCTCATGCGGGAAGCCGCTCGATTCGGCCACCTTTGCGGAACAGCCGACAAAGCCGAAGGCGCTGCAGCTTTTCTTGGCAAACGTGCGCCCGTCTGGAAGGGCGAATAGCCTCCGGGCCGGGCGGGCTGCTGGTATCCTTGGAGTGTGATTCAAGCGTTGCGTAGCAATAGATTCGCGGCGATAGCCCTAGTTCTGCTGGTGGCCCTCGTCGCCTGCCACAAAGAAGAGCAAGCCGTTGCCGGGGTCGCCAGGCAAGCCGAGAACGCCGAGCATCAAGCCCAGGCTGCTGCCACCGTCCGCGACCAGCAGCGTGCCACCCTGGCCCGCATTCCACTGCCCACCAAGAGCCTCTATGTGGATGTCCACGAGCCCGGCGCGTGGGCTAACCCCTTCCTTTCAGTCGAGGCCGACCGGCTTGACCTACGCATCAGCTTCACCGACGCCAACCCAAGCACCATGGGTGAAGGAACCATGCTGCGCCCGGCAGCCGCCCGACGGCAGGAAGTCCAGTTGCGACCGGCGGAGCTGGCAGAAGCCGTGGTGGCGCTGCCCCCTGGCGCCTGGCGCTACGGCCGCGTCATCGCCGTCGCCGAAGCGCCCGGAGCCAATCCGAAGGACCGTCCCAAGATCCGCCGTAATGTCGAAGCCGCCATACAGCAGCTCAACGACCTCGGCATCGTCGTGGAGGAATGGCCTTCGCGATAGCTGAAAGAGGGTGAGCGGTCTGGCTCACACAGTGTTCACATTGATCCCCTGAGCCTTCCGGCCGCAAAATACAGGTACATGGTTCGGGAAACAGGTCCTTGCGCTGGGGTGGAACGCGCTACCATTCCCCGGTGAGCACTTTCTCCATTCTGACCAACCATGCCCCCCTCGAGCATGAGCGTTTTTCTGCTCATCGCGAACTCGAGGCCCGCCTCAAAGCCGCTCTCCGCGGTGATGTTCTATTCGATCTTGGCTCCCGCGCCCTTTACGCTACCGATGCCTCCAACTATCGTCAGCTACCAGTGGGTGTCATCCTGCCCCATGATGCCGCGGACGTCGAAGCGGCCCTGGCTGCCTGTCGCGACACCGGCGCTGCCGTCCTGCCCCGCGGTGCAGGCACCAGCTTGGCCGGCCAGTGTGCCAACGTGGCCGTTGTGTTCGATTACTCCCGCTATATGCGTGGCCTCACTTCGCTTGATCCGACAGCCAAACTTGCCACGGTTCAACCTGGGATCGTCCTCGACCGTTTGCGCGAAGCCGCCGAGCAGCACCACCTTACCTATGCCCCTGACCCCGCTACTCATTCGCGCTGCACCCTCGGCGGCATGATCGGCAACAATAGTTGCGGTGTTCACGGCTTGCTCGGCGGCAAAGTTGCGGATAACGTTGAATCCCTCGACATCGTGCTCTATGACGGTACCCGCATGACCGTCGGCCGTACCGGTCCTGACGAGCTTCAAACCTTGATGCGCTCCAAAGGCCGCATCGGCGAGATCTACACGGGTCTCGCGGGTATTCGCGACCGTTATGCAGGTCTCATTGAGAAAAAGTTCCCGCGCATCCCGCGCCGCGTTTCCGGCTACAACCTCGATGAACTGCTCGCCGAAAACGGTTTCCACGTTGCCCGCGCACTGGTTGGCTCTGAAGGCACTTGCGTCAACGTTGTCTCGGCTACGCTGAACCTCACAGCGAGCCCGCCCTTCCGCGTCCTTACGGTGCTGGGATTCGGAGACGGCTTTCTTGCCGCCGACGCCGTTCCGGCCATCCTCGAACACCATCCCATTGGTCTCGAAGGCTTTGACCACCTGCTCGTCGATTTCATGCGCCGGAAGGGCCTCGCACTGAAAGACCTCGACCGACTCCCGCCCGGTTCGGGTTTTCTGCTGGTCGAGATGGGTGCCTGGACCGCGGAAGAAGCGCAGGCGAAGGCGGAAGCCATTGCCCGCGCATCGCAATCCTGGCCCGATGCGCCCAGCGCCCACATTTGCACGCCTGCTGAAGCTGCCTCCGTTTGGCATGTGCGCGAATCCGCTCTGGGCGCCATGGTCTTCGTTCCCGGCGAGCCCGACCGCTGGGAGGGATGGGAAGATGCCGCTGTGCCTCCATCCGAACTCGGCGGATATCTGCGAGCGATTTCGTCTCTCATGGCTGAGTACGGCTACCGCAGTCCCTTTTACGGGCACTATGGACAGGGTTGCGTGCATACGCGCATCAACTTCGACTTCCGTTCCGAGCAGGGTTTACGAAACTTCCGCGAGTTCCTCGACCGAGCGACCGAGGTCGTTCTCAACTTAGGCGGCTCGCTTTCCGGTGAACATGGCGACGGTCAATCCCGCGCCGCTCTGCTGCCCAAGATGTTCGGCCCTGAATTGATGCAGGCTTTCCGCGAATTCAAGGCGATATGGGATCCCGACAACCGCATGAATCCGGGCAAACTCATCGATCGCGTCCGCGTTTACGACCCAGTTGAGAATCTTCGCCAAGGCATGGATGCCCCGGGCCACGAGCATTCTCAAAAGAAACTCGAAACGCACTTTGTATTTGCCGCCGACGGCGGATCGCTGGAACGCGCGACCGAGCGCTGCGTCGGCGTGGGAGCCTGCCGCAAGGCCGATGGTGGTGTCATGTGCCCCAGCTATCGCGCTACCGGCAAGGAGCAGCACTCCACCAGAGGCCGCGCCCACCTGCTTTGGGAGATGCTGGCCGGCGCTTTGCGCGATGAGGGCTTTCAAAGCGAAGCCGTGCATGAAGCCCTTGATCTTTGCCTCAGTTGTAAAGCTTGCAAGACCGAGTGCCCTGTCCAGGTCGATATGGCGGCATACAAGTCGGAGTTCCTGGCCCAACGGTACAAAGGCCGTCTCCACCCGCTCCACCACTACATTTTTGGATTCGCCGACAAACTCGCCCGGTGGGGAGCGCTCGCTCCAGCGCTCACCAACGCGTTGCTCACAGGCCCGGTCACGAGCCCGCTTGTCAAGCGCATCGCGGGAGTGGCACCACAGCGACACCTGCCTCGCCTCGCCCCCCAAAGCTATCAGAGAACGCTTTCGCGCGAACTGGCGGTTTCAGCGCGCGAAGCGCAGGAAGTCCTACCGCAGGTCGTGCTATGGACTGACACGTGGAACAACTACTATCATCCGCAGACACTTGCCGCGGCGGCAACTGTTCTTGCGCAGGCAGGCTTCCGGGTGGAGACGCCACGTGGTCACATTTGTTGTGGCCGGCCACTCTATGATTTCGGTTTCCTCGGAGCCGCCCGCGCCTATCTCGCTGGAGTTCTCGATCGAATGGCGCCCCAGATCGAAGCCGGACTCCCTTTCATCTTCCTCGAACCTAGCTGCGCCAGCGTCTTCAAGGATGAGTTGCTTGAGCTCTTTCCAAAGGACCCGCGTGCACGGCAGTTGAGTCGGCTGGTCTGGCTCCTTGCCGACTGGCTTGCTGCCAAGTCTCCAGAGATTGCCGTTGGCCGCCTTGAGGGCGCGCATATCCTTATCCACGGCCACTGCCACCACAAAGCTGTCTTCGGCGGGCCGGCCAGGGAAATAGACTTGCTGCGCCGCGCCGGGGCGACGGTGGAAACCATCCACGCCGGCTGTTGCGGCATGGCGGGGCCGTTTGGATTCGAGGCGGCCAAGTTCGACGTCTCAAGGACCATCGCCGGCGACGGGCTACTTCCTGCGATTGAGGCCGCCGCACCCATGACCATCCTCGTCGCTGATGGATTCAGTTGCCGCGAACAAATCAGTCAGCTTGGTCACAAGGAGGCACTCCACTTCGCTGAAGTGCTGGCCCATAGCTGCGCCTGCGGCGGGTAGAACAGTTACGCGATGTGCGCGGCTTCGAACTCGGTGTAGTTATCGAGATGATCTTTAATGACCTGGTAGCACTCGCATGACGTCTTCGTAAGCCCAGATACGTTGAGAATGTGGATCTCTCCCCGGCTATATTCAATGAGGCCTTTTTGCTTCAGGACTTCGGCCGCAGTGGAAACAGTGGGGCGCGTACCGCCGAGCATGTCCGCAAGAAACTCGTGGGACATTTTGAAGTTATTGCTGTGAGCCCGATCGGCGCAGATGAGCAGCCAGCGTGCAAGCCGCTGCTCGAAGTTATGCTTTGCGTTGCATCCGGCCGACTGAATCGCCTGGACGAGTTGCGCCTGAACATAGCGCAAGACCATGGAATGGAATTCGCCTCCAAGACGATACTCCTTTCTCGCGTTCTCAACACTGCATAAATAGCCATGTCCGGCAATCTGCGTGTAGACGCGATTCAGGCTCTTTATTGTTCCCATGAGAGCGGAGACGCCAATAACGGATTCATATCCGAACATTCCTACTTCAACCTGCGATCCATCCTTGAACGTGGTCGTCATCGAGGCCATCCCCTCCTCGACAAAATAAAGCCGCTCGATCGGGCTGCCTGGGTATTCAATCTCGTGCATCAGTTCGAATTTGACGGGCTGCAAATCCAGGCGCGCGACAATCGCGGGATCCAATGCCTTCAAGAGACTGTTATTAAACACATTCGTTTTCATAAAACTTCCTTCTCAGAGCGTGTTTCAAAAATGGTTGTCCAGAATCCGGTTGTTATTCCCCAGGGGTTAAAACCCCACGTACTTGCTGCCTTTTTCGGCCCGGCTTAAGCCGTGCCCCTGTTACAAAATTTGTTTTCGAAATACGACTTGTTTTTGAAACACGCTTTAGACACTTTTGCGAGCGCGTCTGCTCAAGCTTCGAGAATCTGGTGCAAAGCGTCGGTTGTGTCCGCTAACGTACACACACTATCGCAACTACCGGTTTAGGCTCTTCCTGTGGACTCCTCTTCCTCTTTTTTCCCCGGGGCCCCCGAAAGTTGAACGTGATTCGAAAATCCCGCGTCACAGGGAACTCTCGCGAGAAGAGGGGTGTTTATGCTCAAGGGGCGTACACAGCCACACATCTTTGTGGTCGATGACGAGCAAGTGATTGCATCGAGCCTTGCAACCATCTTGCGCCATCTTGGTTTCGGCGCCAAATCGTTTACCGATCCGCTAGAGGCTTTGAAGACCGCCCAGGCTGAAGCTCCCGACCTGCTGATTTCCGACGTGATCATGGCGCATTTATCGGGAATTGACCTGGCCATTCAAGTGCAGAGCTGCTGCCCGGATTGCAAGGTGCTTCTATTCTCTGGCCAGGCCGCTACGGCCGATTTGCTTGCAACAGCACGCGCCAATGGACACGATTTTGAGCTTGTATCCAAGCCGGTCCATCCCAAGGACCTGCTGAGCAGAATTGAGCAGGTGACAGGGGAGAGGCCTCCATTGCCCTCTATCCATGAACTCCTGGCTGGCCTCTGATCCGATCGATGTGTAACCAAGTCTCTTCCTCGCGACCGGAGAAATCAAGCAATCCTTTTCGTGCGTGAGCCCTGAAATCCAGGCCAAAACTGCCAGACACGCCGCCGGTAGTCCCCTCGCCGCGAGCGGGCCCATTCCTGCGCTACCATAAAAGACAAGACCGAGGGCCGTATGTTCGTTGTCGTGTGGCAGTTTGAGATTGCCGAGGAGAAGATAGCCGCGTTTGAAGCCGCCTACGGGCCGGAGGGAGCCTGGGCGCAACTTTTCCGCTCCTCGCCCGACTATCTAGGTACGGAACTCCTGCGCGACGCCTATATTTCCGGCGCTTACCTGACCATTGACCGCTGGGCCAGTGATGAAGCTTTCCGCGCCTTCCGCCGGGACCACGACTCGGACTACGAAGATCTCGACCGCTCCTGCGACGCGCTCACCGGCCGCGAAAAGCGGATTGGCGCGTTCATCGTGTGACGGTGATCGGACAGGCTTGCCGTAGCCTTAAAGCGCATGGAAAACCACGGGCCTTCGCCAGCCAGCAGGAAGGGCGAATTTTTTCTCTTTTTCTTCGCTTTTTTCCTGTCATTGTCTGTTCCATCCTGCTACAATCCCATCGAATCCAATTCAAGCCGCCGCGTGTTTTCTGTCTCTGAGTTTCGAGCCGCGCGGGGCGATCAGGTACAGGAGCCTCCCTCATGGCCATCGCAGATGACCGCGCAAAAGCTGTAGAACTTGCCCTTTCGCAGATCGAAAAACAATTTGGCAAGGGTTCGATCGTTCGCCTCGGTTCAAAAGAGGCGTTACTACCCATCGCGGTCATCTCCACGGGCTCCATCAGCTTCGATGCGGCACTTGGCGTGGGCGGCATTCCCCGCGGCCGGGTAACTGAAGTCTTTGGTCCGGAGTCCTCGGGAAAGACCACCATTACCCTTCAGATTATTGCCGAAGCGCAGCGTGGAGGCGGTCTGGCGGCGTTTGTTGATGCCGAACATGCACTTGACCCCGGCTACGCCAAGAAACTGGGCGTTGACGTCGACAACTTGCTGGTTTCTCAGCCGGATAGCGGCGAACAGGCTCTCGAAATTACCGAAGCGCTGGTTCGCTCGGGCGCAATCGACGTTCTCGTCGTTGACTCGGTTGCGGCCCTGGTTCCCAAGGCCGAGTTAGATGGCGAGATGGGCGAGTCCCACATGGGCCTGCAGGCGCGCCTGATGTCGCAGGCTCTGCGCAAGCTCACCGGAACAGTCTCCAAATCCCGCACTGCCTTGATCTTCATCAACCAGATCCGCGAGAAAATCGGCGTCATGTTCGGCAACCCCGAGACCACCACCGGCGGTCGCGCTCTCAAGTTTTACTCTTCAGTCCGCGTGGACATTCGCCGTATCGCTGCCATCAAAGAAGGCGACGCGGTGACCGGCAACCGGACCAAGGTCAAGATCGTGAAGAACAAGGTGGCCGCGCCTTTCCGCGAGGCGGAGTTCGACATTCTCTACGGCGAAGGCATCAGCCGCGAGGGCGACGTACTTGATCTGGCGGTGGCCAACAACATCGTGGAGAAGTCTGGCGCCTGGTACAGCTATTCCGGCGAGCGCATCGGGCAAGGACGCGAGAACACCCGATCCTTCCTCAAGGAGAACAAGGACCTCTTTGCCAAAATGGATGCCGAGGTCCGGAAAAAGCTGAATATCGGAGCGGTGGCGAAGGCCGATGTCCCAGAAGTTCCCGCTGCCGGCCCTGCAGAAGCCAAAGAGGCCGTGCGAGGGCGCAGAGGATAGGGACGCACGCGAAGCATCTTGTCGCCGAGACCCGCTCGACGTGGTTTAGATCATTCAACATTACGAGTGCGCACGACGCGCGGCGGCAAGTCGACGCCTCGTCCAGCTTCTGATCTGAATGTTTTTTTACCGGGTCAGACGAAGCTCGTTCGCCGGGTCTACGCTGGTTTCACAAGAAGGGATAATTCTCTGCCATTTCTCTGTGGATAAACGCAAATTTTGAGGGGGGGTAAGAAGCGTTGGGCCGGGGCTCGGACCGGTTTTTCCGCTGGCGCTCGGAACCCCGTATTCATAGTGCGCCAATCGAGCTTAATTCTCTGCCATTTCTCTGTGGATAAACGCAAATTTTGAGGGGGGGTAAGAGGCGTTGGGCCGGGGTTCGGACCGGTTCTTCCGCTGGCGCTCGAACCCCGTATTCATAGTGCGCCAATCGAGCTTAATTCTCTGCCATTCCTCTGTGGATAAACGCAAATTTTGAGGGGGGGTAAGAGGCGTTGGGCCGGGGTTCGGACCGGTTCTTCCGCTGGCGCTCGAACCCCGTATTCATGGTGCGCCAAACCAGCTTAATTCTCTGCCATTCCTCTGTGGATAAACGCAAATTTTCGGAAGTATGTACTTTACGCAAAGGCGCAAGATAATCCATTTGTCCATGTTTGACATTCCATTAATCCATGTCTATTATCGAAGAATGATTGAACGGGGTGAAGATTTAATCCAAGCCGCAGAGAGGGAAATACGTAGAGATAGCGAAGACCTTTCTCGCTTGAAGAGGCGTTACCCTGGCTACGATTTCATCCTTGTGTCCAAACCCAACGAAAATCTGACAGTTGACGATAGGAAGCCAGCGCCGCCGCTGAGCATTATTCAGATCGGGGTGCTGGGTGTGATTGAGTCGTCTTCGGCACGGGAATGGACTTCTAGGACCGTCCTAACGGAATTGACGGATCATGGGCAAGTCAGTTTCCCAACCGATGAAGCGGCCATGAATGCCGTGGGGCTGGCTCTCGCCGCTTTAGCGGAGTCAGGCCATATCATTCGTACCCATCAAGGCCGAGGACGTGACCCGCACCGTTACAAGGCAATAGAAAAGGAGGTTCGCTCCCAAGAGAAAACCTCCTGATCTTGTGGGCGTGGTGGATGGCTTCCCGGCTGAACCCTTGACAAGTAAGGCCGAGCGTTCGATTCGCTCCACGTCCATCTATATGCGGTAGTGGCGAAAGCTGGCAGACGCAACAGCCTTGGGAGCTGGTGGGTGCCTGTGATAAGGAGAACACCCGTGCGGGTTCGAGCCCCGCCTACCGCACCGCCCTTTCATTATGCCTCTGATTCGTTGTCCGATTCAAGAATAATCTGCATCGCCGTAACATTTTACTTGACGCAATGATTGCGCTAAGTATAAAGTTTAATCATGAAGCAGCGCAATAAACACAGCCTCACGAAGTCGGAAGTGATTGAGAGCATTCCACTGGCTTGCTCAGATGAACTTGCCGCTGTCGAGTTCTTTGAATTCCAGCGTTGGGGCGATTCTCCGTGCTGCGTGAAGTGTGGAAGCGTCGAGGTCTACAAGATGGCCGACGCGAAGACTGGAGAGCGCAATCAGCGCTATCTGTGGCGCTGCCGGGATTGCAAAGAGCAGTACACCGTCAGAATCGGCACGGTCTACGAAGAGAGCCGCATCCCCCTCAGACATTGGTGCTATGCGTTCTGGCGCGGCGCAACGAGTAAGAAAGGCGTTTCCGCTCTGGAAATCAAGCGGCACTGCCAGATCAGTTACAAATCCGCATTGTTCCTGATGAACCGCATCCGCTTCGCGATGGCCCCAGACGTTCCAACTGCTCCGCCATTAAGCGGCATAGTTGAGTGCGATGAGATGTTTGTCGGCGGCAAGCCGCGTTTTAAGGGCGCTACGAAGCGTGCAGGCAAAGAGCGAACCCCGGTATTCGCTGCCGTCCAGCGGAACGGCGAGATTCGCCGTCGCGTAGTCGCCGACGTTACCGGCCCAACTCTCAAAGCTGCGATTCGTGAAATGGTAGACCCGTTCGCACGGATTATGACCGATGAAAACGGTGCCTATACCGGCATCGGCAAAGAGTTCATTGGCGGTCATTCACACGTCTGCCACACCGCGAAAGAGTATGTGCGCGGCGACGTTCACACGAACACAGCAGAGAGCAGCCATGCACTTGTGAAGCGCGGCATCGTTGGCATCTATCACAACGTCAGTCGCGAATACCTGCACCGCTATCTCTGGCAGTACGATTTTCTTTGGAACAATCGCAGGCTGAATGACGGCGAGAGAACGATTCTGGCGGTAAAATCGGCTGAGGGAAAGAGGCTCGCCTACAAAGCCGCTCCAAACCATGTCTAAGCCAGCGAAGAGGAAACCCGCCAAGACCGGCCCAAAGCCGGACACTCTCAAGATTGAGGGCAAGTGGCAGGATGCAGTGAAGAAGTCTCTGGGGAAGAAGAAGCCTGTTGGTGGATGGCCGAAATAGACGATTCGCGACAATCGTGCAATATTTTGAATGTCCCCCAGAAAGGTCCGATGATTCCTATGAATCGCATGGTTGCCGTTGCGATGCTTGCACTCTCCGCAAGCATTCTTGCCCAGCCAAGTCCTTCACCAAAGGAACCAGATTTTACGAAGGGATCATACCTGTACCGTCAATGCAGAAATTGGCGCGCAAAAAATGCGACAGCCGCTCAGGTTGACGAAGGAAATCAATGCCTCTCGTATATCGAGGGATTTGTTGATGGGAAGGGACCGACGTACAAATTTGGATGTTTTATCGGATTTTCCTATCAGCAAATGATTGACGCCTATTTGGAATACATGGAGAAGCGTCCTCAATACCTACAGATGAGTAAGCGCCTTGGATTGGATGCGGCTCTGACGTTCAAATTCTGTCGCTATTGGAAAGAGCCTCCCAGCAACAAATGAGGAGATTTCCTGTGGACCAAAATCAGCGTTTAGAACTTGTCAATGAAACACTCACGGAAGCGGTTCAGGAACTAATGATCTATCGTCGGCTTGTTCAGGCGCTTTGCGACGGGGCCAAGATAGAACCGGAGGAATTGGATTTAATAATCCTTCCTCTTCGGTCTGACGTGATCGCAATTCGAGAAATTCGCGATGCTTGGCATGTATATCTCGAAACGCTTCTAGCAAGCGGCGGTATGTTTCCTCATACTTTACTCTTGAACTTTTGCCACGAATGGACTCTACCCAATCGGCGAGAGATGAATTAGCGTCATTGCTTTTCACGTTCCCCATTTATCCCCCCCCCCCCGCCTTTGCGTAAAGTACATACTTCCGCAAATTTTGAGGGGGGGTAAGAGGCGTTGGGCCGGGGTTCGGACCGGTTTTCCCCGCTGGCGCTCAGAACCTACCCCGAATTCATGTTGCGCCAATCGAGCTTAATTATCTGCCATCGGAAAAAGAATGGCTTTTGCCCGTCCTTTCTGATGCGCTTGTCTGCGCCCGGCTAGAATGCAGGCTAAAATCGAAATTCGAATGAAGACCTTCGGACGAGCGACAGAGCAGATTTTCCCGCGGTTTATCCTTGATTGGTTCCCGCTGCTCTGGGTATGCTTACTCCCTCTGTACGGGCAAAAACCCGCCACTTCTGCCGTCGCGTCAGCCATTTCCGCCCCCATTGCCGGGCAGGGTGACGTTCGGAGTATTTTCACGCTGGATGGTGGTTGGCGTTTGCATCTCGGAGACGATCCTCAATGGGCGGTTCCGGGATTCAACGATTCTGACTGGCAATCCGTACGCCTTGGGCAATCGCTTTCCGACCAGGGAATCGAGCCCTATTCCGGCTATGCCTGGTACCGATTGCGATTGCAGCCTTCACAGCTCTCACAATTTGCCAGTCTGGCGGGAAGCCAGCACCCGGTTCTGCTTGTCACCGGGAATTCGGTTGGACAGCTTGCGGTTTACGTGAACGGCGTCGAGGCTGGCCATACGCGAGGCATGGCAGAACACCTGGCACAGTATGAATCGCCGCCTTTTATCGTTTCACTTTCTGGAGCGGGCCCTATCGACATTGCGATCCGCACCTGGGCGGGCCCCACCGTGACCATCAATCGCGGACTGCTCGAAAAAGTCGAACTCGGCCCACGCGACGAGTTGACCAACAGGCTGGCGATGGCTATTGGCCACCAATGGAATGAGCACGCGATTTCCTCGATGCTGGTGGCATTTCTGTTTCTTTGCGTCACGGTACTGGGAGCGGCACTCTATTTTTCTCAACGCCACCACTCCGAATATCTGTGGCTGGCATTGCTGTGCCTTACGGTCGCTGCGGGCGGCGCGGCCGATGCTGCATTCGGCCTTGCACTGATGCCGCTGCCGGTCTTCGACATCATTACCCTGTTCTTCGGTGCCGTCTTCATTGCGGTTACGCTCGAGTTCGTCCTCCGTTTCACATCAAGCCCGTCACTTCGAACCGTTCGCGCAGTTCAAATCGCGGTTCTGGTCTTGCCCTTTATGCAGGTCATCCACCTGGAGCAACTCTACGAGGCTCTTTCGGTTGTCGCCGAAGTTGTTTTCTGCGGACTCGTTGGGACCATGCTGCTGAAAGCCTGGCGCCGTGGCCAGGGAGAGGCGGGGGCGATGCTGCTGCCTTTCTTCTTTGCCGCCGCGGCGGATTTTGCAAATACGGTGCTGAGCTTCGCCGGGAAAAGCCACTGGGTGCCGGAGCAAGTCGCGTTTCACCGCTTCTACCTCGGCCCCATTGAGTTTGGCACCGGCACAGTTGCCAACCTGATTTTTCTCGGCAGTCTCATCGCCGTCATACTGTTTCGATTTGTTCGAATCAGCGAGCGGGAACAGCGCTCCAACGCTGAAATTGCGGCAGCCCGAAGCGTTCAGGCCCTACTGATTCCAACGCACCTTCCGTCCAATCGGAACTTCATGCTGGAAAGTGCCTATCTCCCCATTAACGGAGTTGGCGGAGATTTCTTTCAGGTTCTTCCCTTGAAAGACGATTCGCTGCTGATCGTGGTTGGCGACGTGAGTGGGAAAGGGCTTCAGGCCGCGATGAGCTCGAGCACCCTGGTTGGCGCGCTGCGCAACGAGCTTTCTCATGACCCCACCACGGTGCTGGAGCACCTGAACCGCGTCCTTATCGGTGCAGTACCGGTGGCGGGCGCCGTCCCCGACCTTGATTGTGCGCCGTGCTTCGCTACCTGCCTTTGCGCGCGGATTTATCCAGATGGCACTATTTCAATCGCGAATGCCGGTCATCTGGGTCCATATCGTGACGGTCGCGAAGTGGAACTGACCCCGAGCTTGCCCCTTGGAGTCATCGCGGAGTCCCATTACGAACAGACAACCTTCCAGCTCAACCGCGGCGACAGGCTCGTTTTCATCTCAGACGGCGTGGTCGAAGCCACGAATGCGCAGGGCGAATTGTTTGGCTTTGAACGCACCCAGCAGGTAAGCCACGAATCGGCACGATACATTGCGCAGACCGCGCAACATTTCGGTCAAACAGACGACATCACTGTTTTGTCGCTCTACGTTGCTTCTCGGGCCGCGCAGCGCAACAGCGAGGAATTCGTGTACTCAAGCTAGGCAAGGCCTTTGAATAGCGCAAAGAGAGGGTGGCCGACGCTGCATCGCCGCGATGCCGTAGAATCCGACATGAGAAGCGACCATGAGCGTGAAAGCCCTCTATCCCGGCACCTTTGACCCGCCAACCAACGGGCATATCGACCTGATTCAGCGGGGGGCCAAGCTCTTCGAGCACCTGACGGTCGGAATTCTCATCAATCCGGTCAAGAATCCACTCTTTACCGTCGAAGAACGCGTCGAGATGCTTCGGGAATCGACCAGTGCGCTCGGCAACGTCTCTGTAGCCACCTTCGATGGGCTCATGGTCGAGTTCGCGCGCCGCCTGGGAGCCACCGCGGTCTTGCGAGGCATCCGCGCCATCTCCGACTACGAACACGAATTCCAAATGGCGCTGATGAACCGGCGACTCGCCCCGGAAATCGAGACCGTTTTCCTTCAGCCTGCCGGACGCTACTCGTTTGTGAGCTCGCGCATGTTGAAGGAAGTATTCAGCTTTGGAGGCGACATTTCCGGGCTCGTGCCGCCCAACGTGCTCAAGCGTCTGCGCGGGCGAATCGCTACAAACTGAGTTCCTAAGCTCTCGCGGGTTCCGCTGAGGCCAGAAATCTGTAAAGATAGAAGCATCATGACAGTCGCCGCTCCCGCCAAAGTCTTCGCCGACCGCATCGGCCGCATCGAGGTATCCGCAACCATGGCCGTAGCCGCCGAGGCCGCCAAACTGCGCGCCCAGGGCGCCAACCTGGTGGATTTCGGAGCCGGTGAGCCCCACTTCGCGACCCCGCGCCACATCAAGGACGCGGCCATCGCGGCCATCGAGGCCAACTTTACTCGCTACACCGTGGTGCCTGGCATTCCCGACGTGCGCAAGGCCATCATCGAGCGCCACGCCTGCGACTTCGGTTCGGACTACGCCCTTGACGAGGCCATCTTCACGACCGGCGGCAAACTGGCGCTGTTCAATACCATTCAAGTGCTCGTAGATCACGGCGACGAGGTCATTCTGCCCGTCCCCTACTGGGTCAGCTTCAAAGACATCATCCAGTATGCGGGCGGCAAGGTGGTTTTCCTTGAGACCAGTGAGGCCGCGAGCTTCCGCATCACGGCAGACGCCATTGAAAAGGCCATCACGCCGCGCACCAAGGCCATCATCCTCAATTCGCCCTCCAACCCGGCTGGTTCCGTGGTCTCCGCTGAGGATCTCGAGCGCATCGTCCACCTGGCTCACGACCGCGGCATCTACCTCCTGCTCGACGAGTGCTATGTGTACCTGAATTATGCCGGTAAGCCCGTGTCGGGCGGTTCGTTTACCTGGGCCAAAGAGCACATCGTCATCCTGGGTTCGCTTTCCAAGACCTACGCCATGACCGGCTGGCGTGCCGGCTATGCGCTGGCGGCACAGCCTGTCGTCGCCAACCTCAGCAAGCTCCAGTCTCAATCGACGTCCAACGCGACCAGTATCGTGCAAAAGGCCGCCATTGCCGCCCTTGCCGGCCCCCAGGACTGCGTCGCGCAGTTCCGCGCCGAATTCATTGACCTTCGCGACTACATGCTGGCCAAACTGGCTGAGATTCCCGGCATCAGCTGCACCCGGCCCGAGGGCGCGTTTTACGTCTATCCGAATATTGGAGCGTTTCTGGGCAAGGGAGGCATTCACACTGCCACCGAGATGGCTACGCGGCTGCTCCACGAGGCCCATGTGGTTACCGTTCCAGGGGAAGCCTTTGGCACCGCGGAACATGTTCGAATCTCGTATCCTGTGACGAAACAAAACATTGACGAAGGAACTCGCCGGATCGGCGATTTTCTGGCTCACCTGGTTTAGGAAACCTCTGCACAAGGCGCATTTTCGATCAGAAAAACGATGCAGTGGCTAAAGCCATGTTCATTCTGGAGCCTTTAATCGGCCTGACTGAAGTCGTGCCCTTATTACAAGGCAACTTGTGCGGAGTTTCCTTCGGCGAGAACACTGACTGGAGCTCAAGCTTGCCCGCAAATAGAGTTCGCATGAATATGGGCAAGTGACGAGGATCACCCCTATCCGGAGAAATCTCGATCGGGACTGTGCAAACCTGCCTTCCGTCGAGTAGGATGAGCTTTCCATGCCGAGCCCGATTGATTTTCGACCTGTGATTCTAGCCGGTGGCAGCGGGACCCGCTTCTGGCCCAGATCTCGCCGCGCTCATGCCAAGCAGGTTCTAGCGCTTGACGGCGAACGCTCGATGATTCAGCAGACAGTGGAGCGCCTCAAGCCTTTGGCCACCTCTGCCAAGACCTGGGTCATCACCAACGAATACCTGGCCCACGAGATTGCCGAACAGTTGCCTGGCGTACCTCCCGGGCAGATCGTCCAGGAACCGCTCGCGCGCAATACCGCCCCTGCGTGCGGCCTGGCCGCATTCCTCATCGAGCGCCAGAATCCCGATGCCGTACTGGGAGTTTTCCCTTCAGATCATGTGATTGCCGACGAACCGCGCTTTCTCAAGGCGCTCCACAAGGCCATTACCCTCGCGTCCTCCGGCGAAAATATCGTGGTCATGGGAATTGAGCCCACGCGCCCTGAGACAGGTTACGGCTATATCGAAACTGGCGACTACACCCGGGACGACTCTGCCCTGCATGTTCGTCGCTTCACTGAGAAGCCCAACCTCAACCGTGCTGAAGAGTTTGTGGCCGCGGGGAATTATTTCTGGAACTCCGGTATGTTCTTGTGGACTGCGCGAACTTTGGCAAACGCCGTGCGTGAGCACCTGCCTGAAACGGCTCCGTTGCTTGAAGGAATCGCCGCCGCCTATGGAACCCCTGAATTCGAAGAGGTTTTCCGCACACTGTATCCCAAATGTGAAAACATTTCCGTCGACTACGCCGTTCTTGAACCGCGCTCGGCGAAGGGCGAACACCTTTCGCGGCTCTACTGTCTGCCGGCGGAGTTCAGTTGGAACGACCTCGGATCCTGGGCCTCGCTCTACGAGTACCAGCTCGAATCGCGCCTGCGCGGCGACGGAGATGGGAACGTGGCCGAATCCGAAGGACACCTCACCATCGAAGCGGGCAACAACTACATCTACAGCCCCAAAAAGTTTGTCGCGCTGGTAGGTGTCGAGAACCTCGTGATTGTGGATACCGAAGATGCCCTGCTGATTGCCCACCGCGATCATTCGCAGGATGTGGGAAAGATCGTCAAGGAGCTGGGCCTCTCCGGCCGCAGCGAACTCATCTGAACTGTCGCGATAGTTGGCGTCCGCGTCCCACTCTTGGCGGATCGCCCCGGCCGTGTTCGGTGCACCCTCGCTGGCGCAATTTCATCGCGGCATAGATCTCATCGGACCAGCCCGAGATCAGCCCCGGCCCAGCTCCGTTCGTTACACTTCTTTTGAAGGAGTAAGACCCTCCGAAAATGTCCCATCCTCAAATCAAATTTGGCACGGACGGCTGGCGCGGCGTGATTGCCGACGACTTTACTTTTGCCAATGTACGGGTCGCAGCGCAGGCCATTGCCGCCTATGTGCATGCCAAAGAAGACCCAGCCAAGGGGCTTTGCATCGGTTACGATACGCGTTTCGGCTCGAGGGCTTTTGCTCGCGCCTGCGCCGAAGTTGTGGCCGCTGCCGGCATTCCTGTTCTGCTGGCCAACGACATCACACCCACCCCCGCGTTGAGTTACGGTGTGCGCGAGCGCAAAGGCGCGGGCGGCATCATGATTACGTCGTCGCACAATCCCGCGCAGTGGAATGGCGTCAAGTACAAGGGGTGGTACGGGGGATCGGGTAAGCCCTCCATCATCGCCGAAATCGAGTCGTATCTTGGACAGCCTCTCACAAAGCCCGCACAGGCCGCGCCGATTCGCGAAGTCGATTTTCTGCCTTCGTATCTGGGCGCCATTGAAAGCTTCGCCGACCTCGACCTGATCGCGAAATCGGGGATGAGATTTTGCATCGACTCGATGTACGGAGCCGGCGGCACGATTCTTTCGGATATCTTCACGCGGATTGGTGTCGAGCACGTGCAGATTCGATCCAATGCCGACCCGCTCTTTCCCGGGATCAATCCAGAGCCGATCGAGCCGCACATTCGGGCTTTGGGAGAGGCCGTGGTGGCCAACCACTGCGACGCAGGCCTCTGCACGGACGGCGACGCAGACCGCATCGGGGCAACGGACGAATTTGGAAAGTTCGTCGACCCGCACAAGATTTTCTCGGTCCTGCTCAGTTGGGTTCTGCGGCGCAAGGGGTGGCCCGGAGCCGTCACCCGCGCTTTCAATACGACGAAGATGTTGGATCGCATCTGCGCGAAACACGGCCGGGAGCTGATCGAGCACGGCATCGGTTTCAAGTTTGTATGCGACTACATGCTGGAGCGCGAAATCGTGATGGGCGGCGAAGAATCCGGTGGCATCGGTTTCCAGCGCCATTTGCCCGAGCGGGACGGCCTGCTGAACGCGCTGCTGCTGGCTAATGTGATGGCTGAGGAAGGGAAGACCCTGGGCCAGCTTGTCGCCGACCTGCAAGCCGAGTACGGCGAGCACCAGTACGGCCGCATCGACCTGCACATCCCCGACGAGATCAAGAATGGGGCGATTGCGCGAGCCATGGCGCTGCCAACCGGCGACTCATCCTTCGCAGGGATGCCCATCCTGCGGCAGGAGAACCTGGATGGCGTGAAGTTTTACCTGGACAACCCCGAAGCGGCCACCAAGCCCAACGCCGCGGAAACCTGGCTCTTGCTGCGCGCCAGCGGCACCGAGCCCCTTCTGCGGATCTACAGCGAGTCCTGCTCTAAAGAATCTGTAGCCAAGCTGCTGGAGTCGGCCCGCGCTTTCGCCCTGTTGAGCTGAGGCTTTCCGCCGGGCTCCGCCGTCTACCGCCCAATGTCCACTGCTCATTGTTCCGGAGGCAGACGATGTTCATTCACATTTTCGGATTTCGCTGGAAGCCGCAAGCAACCGAAGCCGACAAAGCCATGGCCTCTCACGAGATCCTTGCTTTTCGCGGCCACGTCGTCGGACTGATCGACGTGCATGTGGGCCCCAATCTCTCTCCGCGAGGGCAGGGATACACCTTTGCCGGGCTTATGACGTTCACCGACAAGGCAGCAGCCGACGCCTATACAGAGCATCCCATGCATCTTGCACTTCTCAAATGGCTGGTCCCGCTCATCGATCCCGTCGAGATGGATTTCGAGGCCTGAGGAATCTCCAAATAAGGTTAGTTGAGAGTCCGACATTCCCTCGGGGGCTAAAGCCCACATTCATTTTGCGCATTTACGGCACGACTAAAAGTCGTGCCCTGACTTAAAGGGCGGCCGCGAACTACTTCAGATTCATAGTTCGACAGAACGCTCGGCAGTTCTTTTGCTAATTCTGTGCTTCGAGTATCCGCAAAGATCGTGAGTCCGAGTTCCTTGCAATCGAAACTTCCGCATCGGCGATCAATCACCCTTAACGCTCACGGAGTGCGCTACGCCGCTATCGTTTTGCAGAACCGCGAACATTCCCCATGAAGAGGCGCTCATCTTTCCCCAATGAAAAATAGTACATTACCGTTGGAGTCGGCACCGACCGCGACAGGAGAGTAGCCTCCGTCGGCGAGTGGTTGGGGAGACTCCCCTGCTTGAATCACAAGAACTGGTCGCGGTACCGCGTCGCCTTGAACTCGTGTTCCAACAAAGAAGAGGTCGTCGCCTGAACCTCCGGAAGCGGTAATAATGTAGCCAGCCTGTGCCAGATCATCAGCAGCCGAGGCGACCGTAGAAGAAGTGGCTAGTTGCAGTTGCACGTCATATTTAAATGAGTCGGCTTCCCAAGTGCAAGCGTAGAAAGTGACATTTCCGCTATCTGGGGAAATGGCGGTGGGCACAGCGCCGGCTGCGCCAGCTGTAGACAGCGCAGAAGCAAGATTTGCGAGGGAGACAGTCTGTTTTTGGCATGCGAAACCGGAGGCATCATTCCTCCCCACGACAGAGAAACCAGCGCTATCGAAGTTTTGATCAATGGCTACGCCATTGATCACTTCTGAATCTGTAAGCTGGCTAATGAACCAGTCGAGATCGGAGGCAGGCTGATTCGTGTAGCTGATGCCGATCCCGGTAAGATTGGCTCTTCCAAATGTGAACCAAATCCAGCTACAGGCACTAGGTCCCTGAGAGGTGGCACCGATACAACCGGGCCCCATAGAAAGGGGCGTGCCCCATCCGTTGACTTGGGAGGTGGAACTAGGATAGACAAGCGTTCCGTTGTTGATACCACCGTATCCGGGAGCGGTTGTTGCGGCAGCATCCTGCTGGAAACGCAGATCGCCAGGAAGCGGGCTGCGTGGGCCTAGGCTGAGGCTAGCGCTGCGGCTCGATACCTGTCCGAAGCCGTTGCTCACGACCACACTGAAGGTGTCACCAAGATCGGCGGAATCCAAATTCGGGGTGGTGTAAGAGGACGAAATAGCGGAGGGGATCGGGTTTCCATTCCGGCTCCACTGATATTGCAGCGGAGTCGATCCTTGGGCGATCACTGTGAATGTCGCGGTTTGTCCGACCTCCGCGCTGGCATCGGCAGGCTGCGTGGCGATGAACGGCGCAGAGTTTGAGTTGGTTGGCGGCGGAGTACCGCCAGAGCCACATCCGAGCAGCGCGCTCAAGGCAGAAATGGACAGACAAACTATAGCTGGGCGAAGAAGACTCACAAGTTCAGGGTGACTCTTATACTTGACGTTCCCGTAGATGCGTTGTGGAATTCCACGATAGGCTCCCGAGCCGCAATCTTAATGAATGCAATCCACATTCAATGTGGCCACGATCACACTCCCTTGTGCGTTCTCGCCGTCCTCGCCTTCCCTACAGCAATATGCGCCGGCGCTTCGTTCTGGGCGCATTATCGGCAAGCGTCCACAAATTCGTGCATGCACTTAGAAAACCTGAAGTTAATCCTCCGTCAGCGGTGGCGCGTGTGTATTGTGGCCATTGCGGAAGTTTCGAACTGGGCATGCAGCACTTCGGTGCCAGGTTTTTTGTGCTAATTTGTGCTTGTGGAGTGGACTTTGTGGACTTCTTGGCTATCTAGAGCATTGAAGAATAAGTAACTTATTTCTTTTCAAGATGCTCTTGAGTCGTGCCCTTTAAAAACATCGACATGTTCAGCGGTGCCTGAGCGGTCTGCGATTTCCAGCCAGCCTGTTAGCCCCCAAAAACCGAAGAAAAAGAGTAAGGAGGGGGTAGGGGTGCGTGAATTTGCTCCTATCCTTCTGCATAGAAATAAGTTAGAGGAATTTTCGAGCGCGTTACGCACGGTTTATGTGTTGTTTAGCGCACTTTAACGCACTCTGCGGCGTGCGGTGAGAGCGATTCCCTTGATTCCCTCCACGCTCACTATTCTCATTTTGTGCTGATCCCGGCAATTAATCTGCAATTCTGGTGCGGAATGTCGGGGGCTATTTTTTATTTCTTATACTTGACATTTTGTTTGAATTACATAACAATTAGTTCTGTCAATGAATCAAGATGGCGCAAAAGGTCCTGGTGAGAGCGGTCTTTATAACCGGATCGCAGTGTTGCGTGCAGAGCGCGGTATCAGCAGGCAGGATCTTGCGGATGCGATGAGCGTGAACTACCAGACTATCGGCTTTCTGGAACGCGGCGATTACAGCCCGAGCCTGAAACTGGCGCTCGCACTTGCGGAATATTTCGGGTTGCCGGTCGAGGCGATCTTTTCGAGACAGCCCTTCCAGCCATTGAGCCAGCAGGTGTACGCGAACAGCCAGTCTCCGGGAAAGGGGAAATCATGAAAACCGAATACTCCGTTGGAAGAATTCGCATCCACTTCGAATCGAGAGCGCGCCGCCGCTGGTTTGTCGCGGTCATTTACGCCGTGCTGCTCGTCTACGCCGTGCTGGGTGCGTTCGAAATCACCCAACGTTCCATGAACGGAAATGTGACTGCCACCACCGCGTGGATCGTGGCGGGGTGCGGGATTCTCTTCGTCGCTCTCTGGATTGTCTTCTCATGGCTGGCAGGCGACCAGCGCGCACGTGGCGACGAACGCGAAACGCATCGCCGCGAACATGCGCACTTTCGCGCTTACTACTTTCTCGGATACGGTATTCTTGCCGCGCTCTTTGCCAGCTTTTTCGCAGATCCTAATTCGATCACGGCCCTGCTGCCCCTGGTCCTGCGCACGTTTCTCATCAAACTGCCGCAAATGCTGCTCATGGACACGATCTTCATCTACATCACCCTGCCGCAAGCGATCCTGCTGTGGACCGAACCGGACATGGAGCCGGATTATCCACGTTCCTAGCGACAATTCCGTTGGTTTCGCGCTACACTTCATTTCCACAGGTTCTGGGTCCGACGGACACGATGCGCTGAGAGTGAGCCACGGGCTTTTGGGAGGGTCAAATGCGAATCGACGACACCATTGGGAATGTATTGAAGCGGAAGAGCCAGAATCGCATTCTATCCATTGCGCCCGACCAGACTGTTTACGACGCGCTGGAGATGATGGCGCGGTACGACATCGGCGCATTGTTGGTCTGCCGTGAAGACCGCCTCCTCGGCATCCTTTCTGAACGCGACTACGCGCGCAAGTGCGCGCTTACCGGGCACCCGTCGCGAGAGACCAGGGTTGATCAGATCATGACCAGCCAGGTTCTCTCCGTGACCCCGGAGCACACCGTGGACGAGTGTTTGAACATGATGACGCAGCACCATTTCCGGCATTTACCGGTGCTGGAACGCGACCGGGTGGTTGGCCTTGTCTCCATCGGAGACCTGGTGAAGTGGGTGATCAGCGGGCAGCAGCAGGCAATTGAGGCCCTGGAAGGCTACATCACGGGTGGCTACCCCGCGTAGCGCTGCAACGGTGCGTCGACTTGAACGCAGCAGCTTCGGGATGCATCGACTCCGGTTTCGCTATAAAACCCGCGAAAACGCGATCCTAGGCGATCACTGCGACTTTCGCGCGCTTGCCGAGGCGCACCACGGTGCGCGTTGGGAGAGTGGGCAAGGAGACCAGCATGTTCGGTGCAGCTTCTCCGTCGAGTTTCACAGCCTTCTCTGCGATCTTGCGGTTCGCTTCGGCGCCAGAAGCCGCCAGCCCAAGGTGGACGAGCAACTTCGCCAGACGAATCTGATTCGGTTCTGGTCCAGCTATTTCCGCAAAGCGAACCGCAACTTCTTCGAGGTCTTCCGCCGTCGCATTTTGCTGGAACATCCGCGCCCAATTCTCAGCGGCGTTTTCGGCATCAGCCTCGCCGTGAAACCCGGCCGTAATCGTCCGCGCGAGGCGCTTCTTCGCCTCCATCGGATGCAGCTTCCCGGCGATTGCATCCGCCCGCATCGCGTCCACTTCAGACTGGCGCAGATCGGTAAGATACACCCAGTACTTCCACATCAAATCATCTGAAATGCTCATCAGCTTGCCGTACATTTCGGCCGCTGGTTCATTGATGCCGATGGCGTTGTTCAACGATTTGGACATCTTCTGTACGCCATCCAGGCCTTCGAGAATCGGCGTCATCAGCACAATCTGCGGCTTCTGGCCGTAATGGCGCTGTAACTCGCGGCCGCAACCCAGGTTGAATCTCTGGTCCGTTCCGCCTAACTCCACGTCGGATTTCAGCATTACCGAGTCATAGCCCTGCATCACTGGATAGAGCATTTCGTGGAGGCTGATGGGCTGTTCTGCCTGAAAGCGTTTGTGGAATTCATCACGCTCGAGCATCTGCGAGACGGTGAAATGCGCCGTCAGCCGGACGATATCCTCGTAACCCAGCCTGCCCAGCCACTCGGAGTTGTAGCGAACCTCGGTGGCCTTTTCGTCGAGGATCTTGAAGACCTGCTGCTTGTAGGTTTCGGCGTTGGCGTCGATCTGCTCGCGGGTGAGCGGCTTGCGGGTGACGTTTCGGCCCGTGGGGTCGCCGATGAGGGAGGTGAAATCGCCTACGAGGAAGATGACCTGGTGGCCTAACTGCTGGAAATGCCTCAACTTGCGCATCAGCACGGTGTGGCCCAGGTGAAGATCGGGCGCGGTGGGATCAAAACCCGCTTTGACGCGCAGGGGGCGATCGGTTTTGCGGCTTTCTTCGAGGCGCTCACGCAGGTCGGGGACGCGAATAATCTCTGCCGCACCCTTCTCCAGGAGATCCATCTGTTCGTCAACGGGTAAGAACTTGCTCATGCCGTCTCTCAGTATACGAGGCGGTTGCAGGGCTCAATGCGAGGCAACCATGTGCCACGGTTGGCAGTGCGCACATTTGGGGTAAAAGCGTGGACATGCAGGTCCACGTTTGTGCGAAAAGCGGGGACCTGGAGGGTCACGGTTGGGCAAAAGCGTGGCACGCGTCGAGCAGACGCCGATGGAAAAACAGCGGGCGCACCCTCGTAGTGTGGTGAGTATGAAGTTCGCTTCAGTATGGAAAAGCGATAACTCCGCGCAAATCGCCCGAAACGCAGATCCTTCGACTCGCTCCGCTCGCTCAGGAAGACAAGCTTTAGTGTGACGAATTAACAACTCACCCCCTAGCCGAGATTTATTGTGAGGTTCTGCAACTCCCGCCCACTGCTCTCATCTATAGCCCGAGGAGAAAAACTGACCTATGCCATCAGTTACTGGCCGCGCCATGCAGGTTGCCGCCGCGGGCGGCGCGTTTGAACTCATCAAGAAAGAATTTCCGGAGCCAGGGCCCGGTCAAGTGCGCATTCGCGTACAGGCCTGCGGCGTTTGCCACAGCGATTCGCTGACCAAGCAGGGTCTTTGGCCCGGCCTCCGATTCCCGCGCATACCGGGCCATGAAGTCGCCGGCGTTCTGGACGCGGTGGCATCCGACGTACCGCTATTCAAGCCCGGCCAGCGCGTGGGCCTGGGCTGGCATGGCGGCCATTGCAACTACTGCACGCCCTGCCGCCGCGGCGATTTTGTGCTTTGCGAGAATCAACAAATCTCCGGCATCGACTTTGATGGCGGATATGCCGATTACGTGATTGCCCCGGCGAACGCGCTTGCCCTCATCCCTGACGATTTGAATGACGTGGACGCCGCGCCGCTGCTGTGCGCCGGCATCACCACTTTCAACAGCCTGCGCCACAGCGGAGCCGGGCCCGGCGACACGGTGGCCATCCTCGGCATCGGCGGGTTGGGCCACCTGGCGGTGCAGTACGCGGCCAAAAGCGGATACCGGACGGTGGCGATTGCGCGCGGGCAGGACAAGGGGCCGCTGGCAAAGCAGCTTGGGGCGCACATCTACATTGACTCGACCACGCAGGACCCGGCCAAGGAGCTTAAAAAGCTGGGCGGCGCTAACGTGATCCTGTCGACGCTGACCAGCGCGAAGGCATTGGAGTGGGCGCTGGATGGGCTCGCCCTCAGCGGCAAACTGATGGTGGTGGGCGCGCCCGATGGCCCCATCGTCGTCAATCCTTTCCCGCTGCTGCTGGGGCGCCTCACGGTGGCGGGCTGGCCCTCGGGAACCGGCATGGATTCGGAAGACACGCTCAAGTTCAGCGCGCTAACCGGCGTGAAGCCGATGGTCGAGACATTTCCGCTGGAACAGGCCGAAGCCGCCTACGATCGCATGATGAGCGGCCAAGCGCGGTTCAGGGTGGTGGTGAAAGTCGGCTCGTAGCTTTCGGCTATCAGCTATCGGCTTTCGGCTTTCAGTTTTGTGGCTGGGGGACGGATCGGCTTTGGCGGCAGTCCGGTGCATTGCGAGTGGCGTAGTGGGCGCTGTGTGCAGCGATTTTGCTGGAGTTGCCTTAGACTGGATGGATGGAAGAATTCAGCAGGATCCAGCGTCTGCCGCCCTATGTCTTCAACATTACCGACGCCATGAAGCGCACCGCGCGCCGCCGCGGCGAGGACATCATCGACTTCGGCATGGGCAACCCCGACGGGGCCACGCCCAAACACATCGTGGACAAACTGGTGGAAGCGGCGCAAAAGCCGCAGACGCACCGCTACTCCGTTTCGCGCGGGCTGCCGCGGCTGCGCAAGGCTATCTGCAACTGGTACAAGACGCGCTATGACGTGGAGCTCGACCCGGAGTCGGAAGCCATCGTCACCATCGGGTCGAAGGAGGGTATTGCGCACCTGTGCCTGGCCATTCTCGACTCGCGCGACACGGTGCTGGTGCCGAACCCCAGCTATCCGATTCATATTTACGGGCCGGTCATTGCGGGGGCACACGTGGTGAGCGTGCCGGTGCACGATTGCGACCAGTTTCTGGCGGAGCTTGAGGCGCTGATTCCGCGCATGACGCCGCGGCCCAAAGCGCTGATCGTCAATTTCCCGTCGAACCCCACCACGCAGTGTGTCGACCTGCCGTTTCTGGCGCGGCTCGTTGAACTGGCGCGCGAGCACAGCTTCCACCTCATACACGACCTGGCCTACGCCGATCTAGGCTTCGACGGCTACAAGCCGCCGTCGGTGCTGGAGGTGCCGGGCGCGAAAGATGTGGCCGTCGAGTTCTTCACCCTGTCGAAAAGCTACAACATGCCGGGGTGGCGGGTGGGATTCATGGTGGGCAACCCGGTGCTGGTGAATGCGCTGGCGCGGCTCAAGAGCTACTTCGACTACGGGACTTTCACGCCCATCCAGGTCGCGTCGATTGCCGCGCTGGAGGGGCCGCAGGAGTGCGTCGCGCAGATCTGCGACAACTACCGCAAGCGTCGCGATGTGCTGGTGGAGGGGCTGAACAAGATGGGGTGGCCGGTGGCGCTGCCCAAGGCCACCATGTTTGTGTGGGCGAAGATACCGGAGCAGTACCGCAGCCTCGGATCGCTAGAGTTTTCAAAGCTGCTCTTGACGGAAGCCAAGACCGCCGTAAGCCCCGGCATTGGGTTTGGCGACTACGGCGACGGGCACGTGCGGTTCTCCCTGATTGAGAACGAGGAGCGGACGCGGCAGGCGCTGAGAGGAATTAAGGCGATGCTGGCAAAACAGTTGTCAGTTGTCAGTTGACAGTGATCGGACGTGGGTTCGTGGTTTCCCAGGTCTCAGAGGCGAGACCTGCGGCACCCGGCAAGCGCAGCGAGGCATCAAGCAAATGCTGGTGAAGGGCGTGATGTTCGACGCGACAGATCCACTTTTAGGGCTTTCCCTCACGTCGAAATCGTAGTGAGTGCTTGATGTCTTTAAGCACTTTGTTTTGCCTGCCACTTAGATACCATTCAAGACAAGTGCTGAGGTCATTCGTCCAGGCGTCGTCCGGAACCAATGAGACAGGTTGGTGTATCTCAATGAGGGAGGGTGAATCGGCGCGTGGAAGTAGCCATTTTGCAACAGTAAATCTAAACTCTGACCAATTCTTAGTTGCGGGCTGCATATTCACCGCAAGAATGTCAAACGCGCCGAAAGGGTAAGGGCGCGTGTTTGTTAATTCTGGAACAACCTTTGGTGTCTCACTTTCGACAATGCCCGATTTTGATTGCCTCTTTTTTCCCGTCCTCGTTTTCTGGACCTCAACATCATAAAAGACCTCCTCGTATTTGTTGGCCCAAAACCTCTTAGGCTGCCCAGCCGTCAGCCGTTGAAGCTTTATTTGAATGCTCACTTGTGAGTCGCCTTTTTTGACGAGGCTATCGTATGGAAAATCACCTATTGGAATTGGCACCACATTCCATCCTTCTCGAACGATCTGAGGTATCACCTCGCGGTCGAAAAAGTACTCCGCGATCAGTCCACGAACTCCGCGCCTCGAAAGGTCACTGGAGCGGTATATGGAGGTAAGCACGTCATCGCCATCGATGGACCACTCCGTTTCCAACGGATGTGATGGCAGTCTGCCTTCAAGTGTCTGAAAGATGCGAGCGCGCTCATTCAGTACACTCTCAACCTGTCTTTTTTGCTCTTCGCTGGATTTGTTCATTCGAAGGTCGTCCCGCTTGCTCAGGTATGAAGTTCTCGATCTCGATTCGATTCACAAGAACCTTGCCGCCGATCTTGAATACCTGTAGCCGTCCTTTCCTAATAAGCCGAGAAATTGCTTGCCTTGTGACACCGCGAAGACGCGCGGCTTCCGCTTGTGAAACCCAATCGGTGCCATTTTGAAAATTGATTGACAACGTTAATCCATTTCTGCTACCTTTCTTCGTAGCAAAACCGTATTATGACAACAACAGTGGCATCTAAATCACAATCCGTATCCGTCGACGAGGTTGTTCTGCCCTCAGACATTCCTAATGCGTCGCCTTCAGATCTTCCGTTCGATCACCCTGCGTCATTGATCCGGCAGGCACCGTATTTCAAATCTCGATTAGGCGTGGCATATTGCGGCGATTCGCTGGCGATGTTAAGGGCGCTTCCGCCCGCAAGCGTGAATCTCGTTGTGACCTCACCACCTTATGCTCTGCACTTTAAGAAAGCATACGGCAACGAACATAAAGATCGCTATGTGGAGTGGTTTCTCCCATTTGCAGAAGAGATTCAACGCGTTCTTGTCGAGGACGGTAGTTTTGTCCTAAACATTGGGGGAAGCTACAACAAGGGGACTCCAACGAGGTCTATCTACCACTTCAAGTTAATGATCGCTTTAGTAGAAACAGTCGGTTTTCATCTCGCACAGGAATGTTTTTGGCATAACCCGGCGAAGATGCCGGTCCCGGCAGAATGGGTGACAGTGCGCCGCGTTAGGGTGCGAGATTCGGTGGAATACGTGTGGTGGTTCTCGAAATCGCCCTACCCGAAGGCTTCGAATCGAAATGTACTCAAGGAATACAGCGAGGACATGATTCGATTAAACAGAAACGGAGTCCGAGAGACCGTTAGACCGTCAGGCCACGTTATACGCGATTCCTTTGACAAGATCAGTGCAGGTGGATCGATCCCATCAAATGTTACGGAAGCCGATTTTGAGTTTCCAGAAAGCATGATGAAGATGGGAAACAACGCGGCGAATGACCAATACACGAAACGCTGCAAGGAAGACGGAATCAAGATCCATCCGGCTCGGTTCCCAGCGCTGCTGCCAAGATTCTTCGTTAAGCTCCTAACGGATCCGAATGACCTGGTCGTTGACCCGTTTGCCGGGTCTTTGACCACCGGCGCTGTTTGTGAGGAATTGGATCGGCGCTGGATCGGCGGTGAAGCCGTCGAAGAATATCTCGAAGCCGGTAAATTTCGCTTTGAAGGTTTTCTGAACAACCCAAAGCTCTTTTAGGGGCGGCCACACCCCAAACCGAGGGCCCCAGGTCTCGTTACCGAGACCTGGGAGAGCACACCCACCCCAACTCTTTCCTCCTCGGCGAAGTGCGCTATCGGGGTTCCAAGGTCAAGGCTACGCGGCGCGTTCGAGCTTCAACGTGACTCTGCGGCCGAGGGCGGCGGCGATGTTGACCAGCGCATCCAGCGAGAACCGCGAGATCCGCCCACGCAGAAGATCGTTGATCCGTGGCTGGGTAACGCCGCAGCGGGATGCGGCCTCCGCCTGCGTCCAGTTCTTTCGCTCAATGAGCCGGGCGATCTGCCGCATCAGCGCCGAGCGCAAACGAAGATTGGCCGCCTCTTCCGGAGAATCGGCCAGCGCATCCCAGACGCTTGCATAGGTCTTCACCGTCGCCTTTTTCATACCGCGCCTCGCATCAAATCATTGAACCGCTGCCGGGCAATTTCAATATCGCGCTTCGATGTCGTTCGGGTCTTCTTCTGAAACGCGTGCAGATCGTAAACGTAGTCCTTTAACCGCGCCGTGTAGATAACCCGATAGGTGCCGGACTGATCCCAAATACGAATTTCCTCTACGCCTCTTCCAATCGAAGGTATCTGCTTGCAGTCGCCGGGAGACTCACCGATCTGCACCTTTTCCAACTGGTAGCCGGCATTCTGGCGAGCATCCCTGGGGAATTCGCAGGGCGTTTAGCGAATCCCCAAGAAACCGAATAGGCTTCATGAATTGATTATATCCGATTGGATATAACTTGCAAGGCAGAAGTTTGTCTGCCTACTTGACGATCGAATTGTGTCAGTGCTCAAGCGGCGGACCGGGCGTGCCATCGGACCAATGCCAAACCGGGACCATCATAATCGTTACCCGCTCTTCTGGGTCGTTCGCCGCGATAATCGGGGAACCCTCCACATTGGCTCCCCAGCTTTTCGCCGCATCGCCGGAAACAAAAAACATCAGGTGCGGATGCCAGCTCACATCGCGGTCGTTCAGGTACTGCTGCTTCGACATCATGTAGCACATCGCTCCCGGCTCGAGCGCGGGCAGTTCCTTCTTGTCCAGCGCCGATGTGGTGGCCGCAAGGATTTGCGCCTTCGATTTTCCCGCCAGCACCAGCTTGGTCTTCATCAGAAAGATGCGCGCAAACGTCCTGGCGGCCGCCGGATTGAAGCAGATGGGCGAACGAATTTTGGGATTCCAGAACTCCGGAGCATCGGTGTTGGCTCCCCATGATCGTTCCACGACACAGAGAAAACCATTCGTGCCTTTTACCGCGGTTGTGAATCCCGTCGGTCCGAGCACCATCACTTCGGCTCCATCCGAAATGGATGCCGGCGCACCCGTGCGAGCCAGCACGATTTCAGCGTTCGCGTCGGGCATCAAATACTCATTGACGGGAGCCATGGCCGGATACGAAGCCTTTTCGGCCTGCGCTCGTGCCTGGCAGGTGGTGCCGGGCAGGACAACCGGAACCAGCAATGCTAAAGCCATGATCGCGACATTGTTTTTCCGCATGGGACTCTCCTTGGGCGCATTTTTTGTCTCAGGTGCGGGAATATACACCGCATGATCGCCTGCCTATACTAGACCAGGCAAACCTCTCTCCGCACCATCGAAACGGCCGGGCGGGGAGTGGCCTGGATTTAAGTATGCCGGATGCCCCGGGGTCCAGCTTTTGAGCCCGGGGAAAGCGCACTCATTGCATCCCCTTTCACACCATCCGGTGAAACATCTCGTCTATCGCGCGGGGTGATTCCTTCTGGCCGCGGTCGAGCCACCAGCTCAGGAGCGACAAAAGACTCCCCGACAACTTCGGCAGCCTGCGAAGTCGCGCTGTGCGACAATCGAGGCACTGGACGTTCCCCTGCGCAGGGAGAGGTCATCATGAAATCTCCAAACGAGCCGGCTCGCCCTCATCGGGCGAAACGGAGCCTATCAGCGGTCGTGCTCTCGGTTGCGGTGCACCTGGGCGTTCTTGCCTTCGCGCTGCTGCTGGGGACGGCGGCCAGAACACGGTTGATGGAGCCCGCACCGGTGCAGAAGGTGGCGCTGCTTGAAATCGCGGGCGGGTCCCATGCCGTGAGGGTTCCGCTGCCGGCGATGGATTTCGCGGCGCATACGCGCAATCCTACGACGGATCAGGAAGCGACGCGGAAGACGATTCTCCCTGTCGAGCAAACACATCCCAAGATGTACGGCGGGGGCGCACCGAAGGCGCCACACGCGGGCGATGGATCCGGCTCCGCTTTTGAAGGGAACGGGAGCGATGCCGAGGACTTGATTCCGGCGTTTCCGATCTTCTCGCCGCACCCGCCTGTGACTGACCGCTCGCTGCTGCCGGCAAAGGAAAAGAAGATCGTGGTGGATGTGGATGTGGATGCGCTCGGCCAGGTGGTGAGCGAGACGCTGGTAAAAGGGATGGGCAACAAGCTGGACGAGATTGTTCTCGAAACTGCAAAGACCTGGCGGTTCCAGCCTGCCAAGGTGAATGGCAAACCGGTGGCCTCCGAGGCGGAATTGATTTTCCCATTCAGTTCCAGCTATCCGATTAGTGACTCGTAGAGAGTGACTTGTAGAAAGAGATATTCGTCGACGGCGTTGACGGGTGACCGCGGCGTCGCGGGATATGCAAAAAGCCGCTCAACACGGGGTGATCAGGCAGCTGGAAGCGGCCGGATTTCATCGTGCCAGGGCGTGCTTCCAGAGTGCTGAAAGATCCAAATCTGTCGCGCTCTTTGTGCAATCGCCGATCATTTTGCAACAATCGATTATGAATGCACCATGAATGGTGATATCCACAGATTTACTTGAGTTTTGCACTTGCTTCCACAGTTTCAGGGGGCCTAATGTCTCATTCAGTTGATGGCCCTGTAGGGAGTTGGACGGCAACTCCGGTCAGGCATGAGATGCAGGATTGGTTGATTGAGGCGATTCATCGGCGGCGCAAGCCGACGGCGGAAAGCGGAGAGAGATTGAGAGAGCATCGAGGGTCAGGCAGGAGAGGCTGGACCCGCTGAAGACGAAGATTCATCCGCGGCGCAAGCCGATGATGCAAAGTTCGGGGACAGCCGGGGATTCATCATCGACCCAACCGTCGACGCGGAATCGGGGCAACCCGAGGAAGCAAAGACGGGCCGCTGAGAGATTGAAAATCCGGGGCAACCTGGAGGATTGATCAATCGGCAACGTCGAGAGACCCAAGATTTAGGGCAACCTGGAAATTGGCCGATCGACGTCGCCAGTGGAGTGAAGAGCCGGGGCAACCTGGAAGTTCACTTGGCTGGTGTAGCCAGAGGATAAGAAGCTTCGGGGAGACCCGGAGATTTGCCGATGGCACAACCGGATGGTGCGCGATCCGAGGCAACTCGGGGATCCATCAGCCGGTACCGGAAGATCCATGATACGGGGCAACTCGGAGAGTGGGTCATCGGCGATACCGAAAGGCTGAAAACCTGGGGCAACCCAGTGAATTGGTCAGTCGGCACCGCCGAAGGGTGCGAGGATCGGGGCGACTCGAAACTCCATCGCCGGTGAAGCCGGAGATGCAGGCGGAAGGGAAACCGGAGGCCTACATCGGAAGCGCGGCAGGAGGGCGTGAGGAAACGGGGCAACCCGGAGCTTTACGGGCTCGGCAGCGCGGGAGGATGCGAGAATCGGGGCGACTCGAAACTCCATCGCCGGCACGGCCAAAGGACGAGGACGCGGGGCAACCTGAAGAATCGTCACCCGGCGAGGCCAAAGGGTGCGTGGTACGGGGCAACCCGGAGACGCATTACTAGCTTAGCCGGAAGATGCAGGGGACGGGGCAACTCGAAACCTCATCGAGAGGCTGAACGGGACGATGCATGATTCAAAGAGCTACAAGTTCATCCGGAAAACGCCGGAGACCGCAAGGTTTCCGGCGTTTTCATTTGTGGGCTGCAAGTTGCGACGAAAAACCTCGATGCCCGCGCGGATGCCGGCCGCTGCAAAGCGCAGTTCAGGGGTTTTTCCAGCCCTTATGCAGCCGCTGTAATCCCATGCGCCAAGCAGAAAAAATCTAAAAAAGAAAAGCCGCGACGACCAGCAGGGCCGCAGCGAGGGCGACGATGACGACGTTGAGGTGGAATTCCACCACGCGGCTGCTGGTGCGGATGCGGACAGGCGGGATGCCATTGGGGTCGTGCAATGTACCGCTGTAAAGGTGGCGCGCACCCATAGCCACAAAAAAGGCGGCCATGGGAATGGCGGTGAGAACGGCAGCCAGGTAGAAGCGCTCGCGCGCGGTAGGGCCGGGCCACCAGATGAGGGCGACTTCGACTGCGCCGGCCATTGTTTCTGCGAATGTCTGCGAGACAACGTGAAAGCGGGCGTGACCGGGCCACAGCGGGTTGGTCGCGTGGGTGCGGTTGAGGTCGATGAAGAGAGGAGCTGCGCCCTGCCCGGCGGCAATTGCCGTGAGAATGCTTCGGGCAAGAAGGGGCGCGGACATTGCGGCAGTGTAACGCAGGGGAGTGGTCGGCCGGAAAAGCAGGGAACGGGATTCAGGCGGTTATAGCGTCTTCAGGTTGACAGTTTACGGTCGAGAGGGAAATCTGTGGTTTCCCACGTTTTGCGCAAAAGACGCACAAAGGATGGGGCACCCGAGATATTGTTAACGCTCTTATCGAAACCGATCTAGGAAACCTCTGCACAAGGCGCATTTTCGATCAGCGAAGCGATGCAGTGGCTGAAGCCATCCTCATTCTGGAGCCTTTATCGGCCCGACTGAAGTCGTGCCTTGTTACAGAGTAACTTGTGCAGAGTTTCCCCAGGTCTCTAAAATTTGCGGGACCACTCGCGGGGCCAGCGCTCGACAATGACTTTTTTGTCGGTAAAGAACTCGATGGCGTCGCGGCCCTGGGCGTGCATGACGCCAAAGAAGCTGCCTTTCCATCCGGAAAAGGGGAAGTAGGCCATGGGCGCAGGCACGCCGATGTTGATGCCGACGTTGCCGGTGGAGACGGCATGGCGGAATTTGCGAGCCGATGCGCCGGATGAAGTAAAGATGGAACTGGCGTTGCCATAAGCCGAGCGCTCGATAAGATCGACGGCTTCTTCGACGGAGTTGGCGTGAACCACGGAAAGCACCGGCCCAAAGATCTCTGTTTCCATCAAGGAGCTGTTGGCGGGCAGGCCGTCGAGGACGGTGGGCCCGACAAAAGTGCCGTGTCCGCCGTTCAAATGGCCGCGTCCGTCCACGATCGGCTTGGCGCCGTCGCCAGCGCCCTGCGCGATAAGCGACTCGATGCGGTCGCGGCTGGCCGCGGTAATCACGGGACCCATCTGCGTGGCGGGGTCGAGACCATTGCCCACTTTAAGAGCGGAAGCGGCAGAAGCGATGGACTCGCGGAACCAGTTTTGCGCCTCGCCAATGGCGACGGTGACACTGACAGCGAGACAGCGCTGGCCCGCGCAGCCGAAGGCCGAGTCGGCGATGATTTTCGTAGTGGTTTCCGGGTCGGCGTCGGGCAACACCACCACGTGATTCTTGGCTCCGCCCTGGCACTGTACGCGTTTACCGCTGGCCGAGCCGCGCGCGTAGACGTACCTGGCGACCGGTGTTGAGCCGACGAAGCTGACCGCGCGGACGAGCGGGTGATCCAGCAGGGCGTCCACGGCCGGCTTGCCCCCGTTGACGAGATTCACGACGCCTTCAGGCAGGCCCGTTTGCTGGATGAGTTCGACCAGGCGGATGGCGGAAAACGGCACGCGGTCGCTCGGCTTCAGCACCACGGTATTCCCGGTGGCGATGGCGTAGGGCAGAAACCACAGCGGAATCATCAGGGGAAAGTTGAAGGGCGTGATGATGGCGCACACACCCAGCGGCTGGCGCACCATGATTTCATCGATGCCAGGCGCCACATCTTCGAGGGAATAACCCTGCATCAGCACCGGAATTCCGCACGCCACTTCGACGTTTTCGATGCCCCGGCGCAGTTCGCCCTTCGATTCGGTGAATGTCTTTCCGTTTTCCGTGGTCATGATTGCGGCCAGCTCGTCCAGATGCTCTTCGAGCAGGGTTTTGAGCTTGAACAGGTACTGGACACGGTCTACGGCCGGGGTCGAGCGCCAGGAATGGAAGGCAGCCTGGGCGGCCTGAACGGCGGCGTCCACCTCCACAGCGGAACCTGCCGGTGAGTGGCCCAGCGACTCGCCGGTGGCCGGATTCAGGAGTTCGAGGCCTGCCGGGCTGGAGGGCGCTGTCCATTTGCCGCCAATGCAATTGCGAACCTCAGGGGAAGTCAAAGTCGCCATAGGAATCCCAATGTACCGCAAAGGGCAGACTGTGGGCAGCAGGAAACTGCACAGAGTTGCCGGCGGGGTTCTCTGATATGGTGAACGGGTCCGATTCCATCGGGCGCAATCCGCGTTCAAAATCAACTTCGTCCGACAGGAGACTGCAACCATGCCGTTCATGCCTCGTCACGCCGCAAGCCTTCTCTTGTTCGTCTCGGCTTTGCTTGTCGCGCAACAGCCGGCGTCCCAGCCGACCACGGCGGCGGAAGCGCCCAATCGCGATACCAGCTACATTGACGCGCAGGGGACCGCGCATGTGACACGGGTGGTCCCGGTGCCCCAGGATCTGAGCCCTCAAGCGCAACTGTTCATAGGCCGACCGGAGCCGGACCAGGGACCTCCGCAGTCGCTGGAGGAGCGGCGGAGGATGACCGACGCGTACACCGCGCGAGCCCGGGAGGCGTGGACCCGGTTGTGTCCCAACACCCTCGTTGACGACACAATGGCCGGCGTTCCGGTCCACATCGTCACGCCGGAAGGTATGCCCGAGGGTAATCGCGACAAGGTGTTGCTGAACCTGCACGGCGGCGGGTTTAACTCTGATTCCGGATCTTATACGGAGTCGATTCCAATTGCCGGCTATACAAAGATCAAGGTGGTGGCGGTGCTGTACCGGCTGGCGCCGGAGCATCCTTTCCCGGCGGCGGTGGACGATTCGGTGGCTGTTTACAAGGAACTGCTCAAGACCTACAAGCCGGATCATATCGTCATTTATGGGACATCCGCAGGCGCGATTCTGACTGCAGAAGTCGCGGTGAAGCTGAAGCAACTTGGCCTGCCCCTGCCGGCAGCCATGGGCATCTTCAGCGGCATGGGAGATTTTGACCGTGCCGGAGACTCGCAGGCGATGTATGCGCTGCGTGGCCTGTCTGGCCATCTCGACCCGCCGGAACCAGGCCCACATGACGGAGGGTATGTGGGCAAGACCGATCCGAAAGATCCGGTGTTGTCGCCCATCTACGCGGACCTGCACGGGCTTCCGCCAACCCTGTTCGTGACCAGCGGCCGGGACCTGCTGCTGAGCGGAACGGCCAACCTGCAACGCGCCTACCTGAACGCAGGCGTCGATGCGCGGCTGGTGATGTTTGACGCGTTGCCGCATGCGTTCTGGTACGACCCGCTGCTGCCCGAGGCGATTGAAGCCAACCACATGATGGCGGACTTTTTTGTGAAGGAACTGGGCAAGTAAATCAGCCGGTAACGGTGAGGACCGGGCATGCGGCGTCGGCAATAAGGCGGAAAGCCCCGGATGTGCGCATTTCAAGACCGAGGTGTGAGGACTTGCGGATTCCCAACACGAGGAGATCGGTGTCTTGCTCATGGATGTGCTCCATGATCCGGTCGTGAGCGTCACCGGTTTTGACAAATGTGTGAGGGCTGCAGAAATCCAGCGCGTGGGGCGGTACTAAGCGATCGAGGGCGTGGTAATAGCTTTCCAGCAAGTCGGACAACTGGTCCGCGTCGTCGACGGACTCGTCGGAAACGACATTGAGCGTGTCAATTGAGCCGCCGGCCTCCTCGGCAAAGGCCAATGCAAACGCAGCTGCGCGTGTGGCCGCGGGGGTAAAGTCGGTGGCGTAGAGGATGCGCCTGAACGGCAGTGTTTCCGCCGGAATCGGGGGCGTTCTGGGGCCGACCGTAAAGCACGGCCACGGAGTCGAACGCAGGATCTCCTCGGCGACGGAGCCGATCAGCTCGTGCTCGACCGGGCCCGCGCCATGCGTCCCGAGCACGATCAGCGATGAAGCGTTCTTGTCGGCCAGCGCAGGGATGGTTTCGTGCGGATTCCCCTCCAGCAGGATGGGAGTGGCTTTAAGCGAGCCGGAGCCGTGGGTATTGGCAATCTGGGCGAGGCGCGCTTCAAGGTCTACTCTTTGCCGGCAAGGCACCCCACGGCTGAGCTCAACTTCCTGACCGGCCTGGGAAAGGAGAAAGGAGTGGGCTACGAGGAGCTCAGCCGAAAAGTAGCGCGCCAGAAGTTGCGCGTAGCGGCCTGCATTCTCAGAACATGGAGAAAAATCGGTTGCAAAAACAACCGAACTGACACTGATTTCGGGTCGGTCGCCAATCATTGGTCCCGTTTCAGCCCCCTTCGACTCGTTGCCGGCGGGTGCAGACAGCCTGTAAGCATGAGAGTTTGATGCTTCATTCGAGTCGAAAGTTGTCTGGAACCGGTGTTACCGGGACGCGCAAGACCGAGTTGATGCGGGCGAACATTTCAAATGCCGCGGCAACGGCGGTAAGTTCAACGATCTCTTCCGGGCTGAAATACGCGTTGACGGCTTCGAAAGCGGCTTCATTCACGGCATGACCCGAAGCATGGAGAAGGCTGGCGTAGCGGAAGCCGACTTTTTCCTTTTCGGTGAATGGGCCGTTTTCGAAGGTATCGTAGCTCGCGATCTGGCCAAACGAGGCACCGCGCTGATAGGCCAGCAGGCGGTGCGCGCTCACGCAGTAATCGCAGCAGTTGAGCGAGGCCACGAGGGTTGCGATCAGTTCCTTGTAGCAGCCGCGGAGCGCGCCTTCGCCCATGAGGGGCTTAAGAAACGCGGTGACGCCCAGAGCGAGCGGAGGAACGTTGGCCAGTGCCTTGAACATATTGGGCACCACGCCGCGCTCGGTCAACAGTTTGTCATAAAGGGCGGCGATCTCGGCTGGAACCTCTTCGTGCTCCAGCAGCGCAACCCGGGACTCAAGAGAAGATGAGACGGCCAAGACACCTCCAAAATCATTCTCTTCCATTGTAAATGCGCAGCGTTTTATTCCCATTTTCAAATTGGACCGGCACAGGAATCCGGCATCCTCTGATTTTGTAAACGTGGAATGCGCAGATTTTCCTTCTGAGCGAGACGGGGTGCTGAATCAGGGCGATCTTAAGAAGTCTCTTATCCGGACCTGGTGCTTTGCGGGCTTTGATTTGCACCTATCTTGTCATTTCCATGGCAACGCTGGCGCAAAATCGACGCGAGGAACCTCAGCTGACGGGTCGATTGACCGAGGTGGCGCTCGGCTATCAGCGGATGTTGCAGCAGGACCCGGGCCGTCCGGATGCGCTGCTTGGCATGAGCCTGGTAGCGTTGACCAGCCACCAGCCGGCGGACGCCATTGCGATGGCAAGAGCCGCTGTGGCTGTGGCGCCCAGGATGGGCGTGGCATGGGTGATGCTGGGAAAGGCGTTGAAGTCGGCAGGCCGCCTGGGCGAGGCAGAGGTGTCTTATGAAGAGGCCATTTGCCTGGACGGCATGGACGCGCTGGCTCGACTTGGACGGGGCGAGTTGATGATGGCGACGGGGCGTCCGGAAGAGGCTCTGGAGGAATACAACCTGGCTTTGCGGCGGCAGCCGGCGATGGTCGCAGCGCACATGAGTATGGGACATGCATTGGCTTCTTTGGGCAGGAATTCCGAGGCGCTGGGGCGTTATGAGCAGGCGCTGGTGTTTGCTTCCCGCTTGCCCGAGGCCGAGTTTGCGGCGGCATTTGTGCTGACCAGGCTGGGCCGTCGAAAAGAAGCGGAGATCCGCTACCGGCGGGCTCTCGCGGTGCACCCGGGCTTTGCCGCTGCGTGGATGAACCTGGGTTGCCTGTTGCGCGAGGACGGGCGCGAAATCCATGCCGAAGCAGCATTGCTGCGCGCCGTGGAACTGCGGCCCGACATGATTACTGGCTGGATCAACCTGGCGCTTTTGAAGCGCGAACAGCGGCGGCCGGTCGAGGCGGAGGGCCACTTGCGTGCGGCTTTCGCACTTGACCCTGGGAATGTGGAAGTCCTGGTTGCATGGTGCCAGTTCCGCGCAGCGGAAGGCGACCTGCCAGGTGCGCGTGAGTGGCTGCGTTGGGCCTTGGCGCGGGGCCCGGCGAATGCGGAAGCCGTGAATATGCGGGGGATCCTGCTGCACAAGGAAGGACGGTTTCCCGAGGCGATCGAGGCCTTTGATCGCGCCGAGGCGCTTGGGAGCCAGGCGGCCATTTCGAACCGGGGAAACAGCCTGATGGATTTGGGGCGCATGGATGAGGCGCTTGCAACCCATCAAGCGGCCGTGAAACGTGATCCGCAGAGCCCCGGCGCCATGTACAACCTTGCCTTGACCCGGCTGCGGCTGGGAGAGTGGGAGCGCGGATGGTGCGAGTATGAAGCACGGTGGCGCTTCCGCGAGGTGCACCGCGCACCGAGGGTCTTTCCGCGGCCACGTTGGCGAGGCGAACGGCTCGAGGGCCAGCGGGTGCTGCTTCACGCCGAGCAGGGATTGGGCGATGCCATTCAATTCTCGCGTTACGCGGCGCTGGTGGTGGCACGCGGCGGTGTGGCCATCGTGCAGGTGCATGAGCCGGTCGAACGGCTGATGCACTCTCTTGCCGTGGTGCGCGCCGGGCTGGCACAGGTTGCCAGGTTGGGTGTCGAGCCGCCAGCGTTTGACATGGAGTGCCCGCTGATGAGCCTGCCAGCGGTTTTCGAAACCAGGGTAGAAACGGTTCCCTGGCCGGGAGCTTATCTGGGAGCGGACGCGGGAGAGGTGTTTGAGAAGCGCATGCAGTTTCAGGACGTTGGACCTGGACTGCGCATTGGAGTGGCCTGGGCGGGCAATCCGCGCTACAAGGCGGACAGCCGCCGGTCGATGAAACTTAAAACGATGCTGCCTCTACTGCGCACCTCCGGGATAACCTGGATATCGCTGCAAAAGGGCGACGCGGCGGGACAGTTGGCCGGCTTGCCAAGGGATGTCTTTGTCTGGGATGGCTCAAGCCGGGACTGCGACCTGGCCGAAACCGCGGCGTTGGTCGCGACACTGGACCTGGTGATTACAACTGACACTTGTATCGCTCACCTGGCAGGCGCGATGGGCAAGCCTGTGTGGATTCTGCTGCCACACCTGGCGGATTGGCGATGGATGCAGGAAACGGCGACGACTCCCTGGTATCCGAACGCGCGCCTCCTGCGGCAGCGAACACCGGGCGACTGGGCGAATGTACTGGAGCGCGCAATCGCTGACCTTGACGTGTTTGCGCATGCGACCCGCGACGGGCGGAGGCCACTGCTAAAGCTTCAAAGGTTCGCAATCCCGTCTGAGGCGGCCCGAACCCAGCCTGCCTGAGATGGCGAGAGGCGTCGGAGCGGGTCGAGATCCGGCAGCGATTCAGCTTGCAGGTTGTTGCTTCGCAAAGCGACTTTTATTTCTCTCAGGGTACTTCGACGAACCCCGGGAGGATTCGCGAGGTGGCGCCAAAGATGCGGTATTTCTCGAAACGCATTTCGCTCAGAAGAGTCTCGAAAGGGGCATAGACTTTGAAGACCTCGCCCCACTCCTCGATAGCCATCGTCCTGCGCTGCCTGGAGATGGAGACGCTTCTTGAGGGGCAGATAAACGTCCTTGAGCCCTTCACCACGGAACGGTATTCGACCATTACGTCGGATCGCTCGAGGGGTAGCCTCCATTGAAGGTTGGCCTGGATGGTCAATCGCAGAATGGCGCCGGTGGAAGGATCCACCGCGATTTCTCCATGGAACGGCGCAGGCTTCCTGAAGGGGACCTCGTCGAAATCGATGGCCAGGCAGCAGAATTCCGCGGAGAAGAGGGACGTTTCCTGCGGCACGCGGTACCGGAAGACCGCGAGACGACCATTTTCTCCTTGCTCCCAGCGGCTCCACTCCAATTCGCTGTGCGGCAATGTGGCAGCGGTCATGACCGTGGCCAGGATGGGGCCGAAGGTGCCGATGGTTTCGAGATGCTCGCTTCCGGGATCTTGCGGTGCGTTCTTCACGAATTTCTCCTCGGCCCGTTCCTTGCCATCGTGGAAGCGAATACTGGCCGTTGCCGTCTCGCCCTCGTGCAGGGATTGGTCGGGGAATGCGTCCTTCCACGTTTGATCCGATTTTGGCGCGCTCTCGTGATACTGCACCGTCGTGCGAGTTGCGAAGAGATCCGGCAGGCTGGGGATTGCGGTGTTGAAGTAGGAGATGGTGCGGGAGATCATCTGACGCTGCGTGGCGATGTCTGGCGGCGGTGTGGAGGGGATTTCGTCGGTCGGGGGAGCGAGGAATGCCGACTCGCCGGCGAGGACTTCAAGCGCCTCTCGCGATTTCTTCCCGCGCACCGACTTTGCAAGCGCAGCCAGCTTTGTGCCGGCCAGGCATTCGGTGAGCTGCATGCCGACGAGTTGGTGCGCCAATTCGGCCTCGGAGGCGTCGTGCGAGTTCACGATCAGAGCCTCCAACTGCTTCACGGTGACGAACTGTTTGATGGGCGGTTGATCGTAGAAGGCCGGCTGGTTGTAATAGTCTTCGAAGACGTGTGACGTCAGGCCGGGCTTGTCAATTTCCACCTTCAGATGGTGATATTCATCGACCACGTAGGTGCGTTGAGGATCGAAGGTGAGGGAAAAGTAGCTGCTCTCCTGTTTGACACGTTCACCGATCAGGGCGGCCAGATTGTGGCGGGTATCCAGGCTGCCGCCTCCGCTGCGTGCGGCGGTGACCGGCAACGACAGATTACCGAGATCGGTGGAATCGGGCTTGGGTCGGGAGGCCGGTCTTGGGATCAGATGCCCGACCCCACCCAGGGACTTATCTGTGTTGATACCAGTTATGCCAGAGCCGGAACGCTCTCCGGGGCCGTTTACGCTGCTTCATCAACAATTCGGGGATGGATAACTCAACAGGTGATCTTACGTTCGAGCTTCGAGAGGGTTACGTTGGCTCAGTTCAAGTGATATTCAACGGACCCCAAGCGGGGAGCCTTAGGAAACCTCTGCACAAGGCGCATTTTCGATCAGCGAAAAGATGCAGTGGCTAAAGCCATGTTCATTGTGGAGCCTTTATCGGCCCGACTGAAGTCGTGCCCTTGTTACAAAGCAACTTGTGCAGAGTTTCCTCAGGTGGCGCAACAGCCCCTATGAGACTGATGTTCCCGACCCAGGCGCGCACACAATGCTATGTTCATAAGGGATAGGCCACGCCGTGCCAAATCTGGTTCCGTAGTGTAGTACTCTGAATAGCCCTGTGCGCGATTTCGAGAAAACCCGAACGGAATTTCAGGAGATACTCGCCAAGCCCATTCGTGAACTCGGGCTCAAACTCGAGGGTTCTCCGCTGGAACGATTCGTTCAGCAGCTTTATCGCGAACTGGAAACCAAGGCCATCCACAAATTCCGGCCGCTTTGTTATCTCACCGATGAGTGGGGATGTCCCTCTGGCGAGCCTGTCATCGGCATTCCGTTCTATCTGGCGAACCCGGAACTGGCACAGCTTGAGCGCGATATGAACGACCTGGAGGACGCTCGCGAGATCATGATGTACATGCGTCATGAGGCGGGACACGCATTCAACTATGCATACCAGCTCTACAAGTCGGCAGAGTGGCGCGATGTGTTTGGTCCGTTTCGGCGCGCCTATCGCGATAATTACCGCCCCATCCCGTTCTCGCGGAAGTTTGTTCGCCACATGGCCGGGTGGTACGCGCAGAAGCATCCGGATGAAGATTTTGCCGAAACGTTTGCGGTGTGGCTCACGCCTCGCTCGCAATGGAGAAAGCGCTACGAAGGTTGGGGCGCGCTTGCCAAGCTGCAATACGTCGATCGCATGGCGCACAAGGTCGGAGATGTCGAGCCGATCCGGCGTCGCGGGCGCACCGACATCACGGTTGATGAGATGGAAGCGACGGTCGGCGAGTTCTATCGTCTCAGCCTGCCGGAAGAGATTCCGGTGCATGAACTGGCGCTGGATGCCGACCTGGCGGACATCTTCAATATTTCACCCAAGCGACATAAGGGCGTGCGACCCGCCCAGGAGATGTTGCGTCAGCATCGCAAGCCCATTGTCGACAAGGTCGCGTACTGGAGCGGAGTACAACGTCCGATCGTCAATGGACTCGTGGAAGCCATTTGCAAGCGCGTGGAGGACCTGGGTCTGCGCGTAGACGTTCGACGCGAGTCAGAGTACCTGACGGAGTTCACGGCTTACACAACAGCACTCTCAATGAATTACCTGATCCGTGGGAAGTTCATTCATCCCTGAAGTGTGGCGGCCCGCCGCGGCGGGCCATCACGCCGACTGGAGGCCGCATGGCGAAATTGAAAGTCACCGTTCTGTACGACTTGTGGGAAGAGGAACCTGCTGAAGTGCAGGAGGAAATTCCCGCGCCGCACCAGCGCAAGGGGCAAAAAATACGCAAGAAGAAGCCGGTAAAGCACGACCGCGAAGAGATTTTCGAAGCTTTGGAGAAGCTGGGTCATGAGCCGTCGTATTACGTGCTCGACGGCCGGGCGCAATCGCTGGTCGGCCTCGCGAAATGTGGCGCCGATCTTATTTTCAATCTCACGGAATCCTACGCGGGCGATGACACGAAGGAGATGCAGGTCACTGCATTTCTGGATCTGCTCGAAATCCCCTACACCGGCGCGGGACCGCACGCGCACATTCTTGCGCAGGACAAAACCATCGCCAAGAAGATGTTCGCCTTTTATGAGATTCAGTCGCCCTATTTCGCGATAGCCTATCGCGGCAACATCGATCATGCCCATGACATCTCGTTCCCGCTGATCGTGAAGCCCACCTCAGAAGATGGATCCATCGGCATCGATGCCGCCGCTGTGGTGACCAGTGTGAAGGAGTTGATGGAGCGCATTTCCTATATACAAACGGAATTCGATTCGCCTGCGCTGATTGAGGAATACATCGAAGGGCGCGAGATCTACGCGGCCATCCTGGGCAGTTACGAGAACCCGCGCGCACTCCCGCTGGTGGAACTTGACCTTTCGAAGCTTCCCAAGGGGGTGCCCAGGATTGCCAGCCAGGATGTGAAATTCGAGAAAGACACGGAAGCCTATAAGCTGACGAAATCGGCGATTGCCGAGGACCTGGATGAAGAAACCGTGACCAAGCTTACGGAGATCGCGATTAAGGCCTATCGCGCCGTCAAGCTTCGCGATTATGGCCGCATTGACATGCGCGTATCGAGCAAGGGCGAGATTTATGTCATCGAAGCGAATCCGAACCCATGGCTCTCAAGCGGACAGGAGTTTGCCATGGCCGCGAAGAAATCCGGCCTTTCTTATACCCAAATGATTGGGGAGATCGTGGACCTTGCGATGGCTCGGCACGCGTGAATGGAAAGCATTTCGTCTGCGATGGCTCGGCTATTTGTGAGACAGCGCCGTCACGCTTTAGGTGCTGGTGATTTGCTTTCCCGGCGCGATTTCGCTTGGTGATTGGTCGAACCGGACAGATAGAAAGATCGCCTGACTTTGCGTTCGCGGCAAAGGACCGTCAGCCCTTCTCCAACCAGGTTTTCGATTTGGGGAAGGAAGGGCGATCATTCGATGGGCCGTGCAGAGTTCTTCATTGTCCTTTCTCCTACGATGGGAAAGAGGTGGAAGTTAGAGCAGTTTCGGAATACACGTAGACTTTTTAAGCGGAGTGAAAGGCGACTTTTTCTTGATGAAAAAAGCCGCTCAAGTGCGTGCTTTCGGCGTACACCAATTCCGAAACTGCGGTAGCGCGCTGCGTTGGTCAACGGATCGTGCGGGGCGCGGGCCGGCTTGCATTCTCAGGCCAATGTCGCCTTCGCCGCGTCGAGGATGATGCCCGCGGCCTTGTCTGGCGCGGTAAGGAGCGGTGTGTGGTCGACAGCGAACGAGCGAATTGTGGCGTTCATGCGCGCGGCCATGAAGCGTTGCGTCTTCGGGTTGATCATCCGATCGTCTTCCGCGATCAGATACCACGCGGGCTTGGTTTTCCACGCTGGAGCGGCGACGGGCTCCTGGATGCTCCGCACAGAGATCGGCCGCTGCACGGCGCGGCAGAGAGCGATCTGCTCCCGCGTTGCGTTCTGCGCGAAGGCCTCGGCAAAACTCTCATCGGGCATCCAGATAAATCCGTCTGCGTCGGGTGCAAGCTTCGGGGCCTTCGGGTGCGGCTCATCCTGGTAAAAGACCTGCGCAACCGTCTCGCCCTCATCGGGAGCGAGGGCCGCAATATAGACAAGTGCTTTGACGCGCTCGTCATACGCGGTTCCGACCACGGCGCCGGCATAGGCATGGCCGGCCACGATCACGGGGCCTTGCGTTCGGGCGATCGTGCGCCGCAGCGCCGTGGCATCGTCGCTCAGCGATGTGAGGGGTAGCGGTGCGGCCACGACATGGAGGCCCTCGCTCTGCAGCCTGCGAATGACCGGCTCCCAGCTTGATCCGTCGGCCCATGCGCCATGGATTACCACAACGGTGGCGTTCTGGAATGCTGACATGATGGTTTTCCTCTCGCCTTCTCTTCTTGTATCCCTGTTCAAGTACCGGGGCGCTCTATTGGGCGCGAAGCTCAGCCGAAGAAGCTCACAATCTTCTTCGCGATGACGTCGCCGTGGTCCTCGAGAGCGAAGTGGCCGGTGTCGAACAGGTTCAACTCGGCCTTCGGAATGTCACGCAGATACGCCTGCGCACCTTCGACCGTGAAAAACGGATCGTTCTTTCCCCAAACGATCAGTGTCTTCGGCTGCCTGTTGCGGAAGAACGCATGCCAGTCGTCGTAGTGGGTGAGGTTGGCCTGGTAGTTATGCAGCAGATTCAACTGGATGGCGTTGTTGCCCGGGCGATCAAGAAAGTGCTGATCGACCGTGTAGGCGTCTGGGTTGATGCGGCTGACGTCTTGCACGCCGTGCGTGTACTGGAAGATCGTTGTCTGGAGGGTGAGCAAGGCGCGCACAGGCTGCTCGGTCTCCGGTGTCCGGTTGGCCCAGAACGGCTTCATGGGGTCGAAGGCGGCGCCAATGCCTTCCGCGTAAGCGTTCCCGTTCTGGACGATGATGCCTTCAATCGCATCCTGATGTTTGAAGGCGATGCGATACCCGACGGGCGCACCATAGTCCTGCACGTAGATGCTAAACTTCTTCAATCCCAGAGCGCTGAAAAGAAGCTCCTCGACGCCGGCCGCAAGGTTGTCGAAGGTGTACTCAAAGTCATTCACGTCCGGTGCATCGCTGTAACCGAAGCCGATGTAATCCGGGGCGATGATGTGGAACTTTTCCGCGAGTTGCGGAATCAGGTCGCGGAACATGTGCGACGAACTGGGGAAGCCGTGCAGGAGCACGATGGTTGGAAGATTCCTGGATCCAGCCTCACGGTAGAACATCTTGAGGCCGCGAACGGCGGCGTGGTGAAAAGTTAGCATGATTTCTCTCCTTTTGAGGTGAATCATGCGCCGATTAGGCGCCGATGAAGCGAGAATAGTCAACACCGGTAAAAATGTCAATACAGGTGTTATGATTTCATGAAGTTTTTATGAAGAGAGGTTGCATGCGCACTGACTTTCAAGAGCCCAGCGAATGGGTGGATGGCTTTCTGTTTGTTGCGAACAGGCCGATTCTCGACTTTTTGAATACGCGGCCAGTGCTGGCTCAGGGGCCAACTGAGCTGCTCAGGGACTTTCATGCGCTGGAGCGCTGGTTTATCGCTTCGGGGATCGTGAGCTCCCCGCGGGCGAAGAGCCTGCTGCGGAGCTGGCGGCACTCTACTGAGGCAGCGGCGTTTCTCGGGGACCTGCTCAAGTTCCGGGAGCGGCTGCGAGACGCGGTGCTGCGCATGGAAGGCGGCTCGGCCCCTTCGGACGCGTTCATTCGCGAGTTGAATGCGGACCTGCGGCAGTATCCGCCAACTACGGTGCTTCGCAAGAGGGAAGGACGAATCGTTCGCGAGTCGCTCTTTGATCCGCGGCAACTCGCGGACCTGTGGACACCATTCTTTGATGCGGCGGCGGACCTGGTGAGCGAGCCGGAGATGCAGCGCCTGCGCCAGTGCGAGGCGTGCGTCGTTCACTTTTTCGATACGAGCAAGAAGGGCTCACGCCGCTGGTGCAGCATGAACATCTGCGGCAACAAGCACAAAGTCGCAGCCTATCAGCGCAGAAAGCGGAAGAACGACACTGAAGGCTGAAGTATTGCTGCTGTGAAGACGGTATTGCAACTGGAATGACCTGGCGTTGCGTAGCGGCGAAGCCAGAGCGTTTTCCAATGCCGACCTACGACGCCGAACTGGTCTCATCTGCATGAAGTACAAGATGACCAGCCAAGTGAGTGCGCCTGCCGATACCGCTCGCCGAGGTTGGGGTTCGACTGTTGATCGCGCGATACGCACCTGAAGGACAAACGAGGCATTGAGAGAAAATACCAGTTGACAAACTTCACTCTATAAAATAGAGTACTCTTCGTATTGGATAGAGGGCCGTCACAAGGCCATGAGATTTCGCCTCTTACGAGGATGCTGAACGAAAGGGAAGGCCATTGCATGAACGTCACTTCGATACCTGCCAGTCACGCAGCGGTTTCGGCTCTGCCGCTTGAAGTCGACTCGCTGGTGAAGCGTTTTGGCCAGTTGACGGCCGTTGACGGTGTATCGCTTGCGCTGCGCGGCGGCGAATGCCTGGGGCTGCTCGGGCCAAACGGAGCAGGCAAGAGCACCTTGATCCGCAGCATCGTGGGGCGCGTAATTCCAGATGCGGGGCGGGTGGCGGTGTTCGGTTTTCCTGCCGGTTCGGCAAAGGCGCACATGGCCCTGGGATGGGTTCCGCAGGAACTGGCACTCTATCCGCGGCTGACTTGCAAGGAGAACCTGGAGGCGTTTGGACGGTACCACGGGCTGTATGGCGAGAAGCTTGCGCAGTCGGTGGCGTGGTGTCTGGACTGGGCCGCGCTTGAGGATCGCGCCGGAGAATTGACAAAGAACCTTTCGGGCGGGATGAAGAGACGGCTCAACATGGCGGGCGGCATTATCCATCGGCCCAAGTTGGTGCTGATGGATGAGCCGACGGTGGGAGTTGATCCGCAATCGCGCAATCGCATCTTTGAAATGATTGAAGCCTTGCGTGCGGAGAGCGCGGCGATTATCTATACCACCCACTACATGGAAGAGGCGGAACGGCTGTGCGATCGGGTAGCCATCATCGACCACGGCCGCATTATTGCGTCCGGCACAAATGAGGAACTGGTGCGCGATGCATTCGCTTCGCGCAGCCAGGTGATGGCCCGGTTCGACGGGCCGGCAAGTGAAATTGGCGCATGGGTTGAACGGCATGGCGGGAGGCTGGTTGATTCAACGGCGGAGCTCACGATCGAGCACCCTACGCAAATTGCGGGCCTGCTCGATGATGCAGTCGAGGCGGGGCTGGCGCTGGTAGACGTGTCGCTGAGGCGGCCGAACCTGGAGTCGGTCTTTCTGCACCTGACAGGAAGGGAGTTACGAGATTGATCTTCAATATTGTCCGTACCGCTTTGATTGCGCTGCGACGCGACCGTGCCTCGCTGGCGTTGAGTTTCATTCTGCCGGTTGTCTTCTTCAGCATCTTTGCGGTGATCTTTGGCGGGGAGCACGATTCGACGCCGAAGATCAACCTGATTGTGGTGGATGCGGACCAGAGCCGGGCTTCGCATGAACTTGTGCAGGGATTGCAACGTGAAAGCTCCCTGGTGATCAGTACCCGGCCGGCCTCGAAAAGCAAGACCGCGGCGCCGCTGCCGGAGTACACGGCGGCAACGGCGGAGGCAGCGGTGAAGGCGGGCGATGCGCCGGTGGCGCTGGTGATTCCGCAGGGATTTGGGCAGCATCCGATGTCATTCGGGCCTGACGCAGCGGGTTCATCCATTCAACTGCTGAACGACGCGAGCGATATGATCGCGCCGCAGATGGTGATGGGGCTGCTGCAAAAGGCGGCGATGACTTCGATGCCCGCAGTGATGGCGGAGCAGGGAATCAAGTATACCGACAAGTACATTGGCGGGCTTACGCCCGAGCAGCGCAAGGTGGTGGACGCCAACATCGACAAACTGCGGAAGCTTGAGAACACGGGTGCGTTGAATGGCGAGAGCCGCGCCGGCAGTGGATTTAACGGCATCATCGCGGTGAAAGAGCGCGCGGTGGTGGGAGAGAACAACAAGAATTCGATGATCTCTTTTTATGCAGCGGCGATCGGGGTGATGTTTCTGCTATTCACGGCGAGCGGTGCGGCGGGATCGCTGCTGGATGAGGCGGAGAGCGGCACGCTGGATCGCGTGCTGAGTTCGCGGGTGAACATGACGAAGCTGCTGGCCGGCAAGCTGGTATTCAACACGCTGATGGCCTTCATACAACTTACGGTGATGTTTTTGTGGGGATGGGCGGTTTTCAAGCTGGATCTTTTCAGCCACATTCCGGGGTTTGTGGTGATGGGTCTTTGCACCGCTTTTGCGGTGGGCGCATTCGGGATCCTGCTGGCCAGCATGTGCCACACGCGAGCGCAACTGGGCGCGGTGTCGACGCTGCTGATTCTGACCATGTCGGCGATTGGCGGCAGCATGTTTCCGCGTTATTTCATGCCGGAGGCGATGCAGAAGGCGGGGCTTTTCACCATCAATGCATGGGCGATTGACGGATTCACGAAGGTGTTCTGGCGGAATTTGCCGCTGATGGATTTGTGGCCGCAGGTGAGCGTTCTGCTGGTGGTTGGGGTTGCGCTGTTTGTGATTGCGCGCAGGATTGCGCGGCGCTGGGATTGCGCTTGATGGTCACGGGTTGGCGGAAATGGATCACAGGAGGGCGGGATGACGGGAAGCATTGAAGAACAGGACCTGAAAGACAGACTGAGCCTGATCGAGAACATGATCGCGGAGGGCCGGCGGACTACCGAAAGCTGGGGCTGGTCGTTTGTGTTTTGGGGCGCGGCCTACTACGTGGCCATCGGATGGTCCGCGTGGGACAACAGTGGCGTGGCCTGGCCCGTCACGATGATTGCGGCCACGGTGTTGTTCGTCGTTCTCGTCGTGCGCAAGAAGAGAAGGCATGCGGTGACTACGCTTGGCCGCTCCATGTCTGCCATCTGGATCGCTTTGGGAATTTCGATGTTTCTGCTGTTTATGTCTCTTGGCATAAGTGGCAGGCTCGAGGACCCGCGAGTCTTTATTTCGGTGGCCGCTGCCATGTTGGGGCTCGCGAATGCGGCGTCGAGCATCATTTTGAAGTGGAAGCTGCAATTTGCCTGCGCGGTGGTGTGGTGGTCGGCTTCGGTCGCTTCGTGCTTCAGTTCGACGAACGGGAGCACGGCCGAGTTTCTGACGGCGATTTTCTTTTGCCAGATTGTATTCGGGCTCTATGGGGCGCTGAGCGAAGGACGCAAGCGCAGGCCCCGCAACAGCGAAGAAGGCGCGGCTCATGCCTGATCTGCCGGAGTTGAATCCTGTGATTCACGGGAAGCTGCGGCTGGCCCTGCTGTCGCTGCTGTCAGGGGTGGAGGAGGCGGAGTTTACGTGGCTGCGCTCGAGGACAGGATCGACAGACGGGAACCTGGGCGCACAGTTATTGAAGCTGGAAGAAGCCGGATACGTTGCGGTAGAAAAGAAGTTTGTTCAGCGCAAGCCGCAGACACTTTACCGTATGACCGAAGTTGGGCGCGAGGCGCTAACAGAATATGTGCAGGCGCTGAAGCAATTGCTGGGCGCGGCGATTGGTGCGTAAGCGGGGCGGTGGATTCCTTTCCTTTTTTGAAAAATGCATGCCAGCGACGAAGACCTGCGGCTACTGTGGTGTCTCCAGAGTTCGAATAAACCCGGCGCCCGGCAGGTTGAGGTATGTGGTCTCCGACCCTTTCCGCGATTAGTCTGCGGAAAGAACTGGGCACCGGCAATGGTCTTCATCGTGTATTGATCGAGGAGTACCCGACGGGTTGGCCACCACACAGAGGTGATCTGAACGGATAAGCTGATGGTATGCATGACCGTGTTGCTGATTGGCGCGACGGCACCTGCACTTTAGCCCGGCGGAAAGTCGAATCGATGTACGAATCTATTGCGCACAGGTTGGCCTACGGCAGAAAAATCGTGCTCATTGTGGCCTGCATGCCTGTTGCATTTGGTATGCTCGCGCCGCCGATCATGGCCCAATCGTCCAGCGGCCGGGGATGGCCTTGCGAGACGGATGGGCCTAACTCCGTTTGCGATGAGTGAGACGGTGATAGAGACGCCAGGGCGCGCTGTGCAGGAGGCTGGTCTGTTCGGCTTTGAGGGCGGCATAGGAGCGGCGGACGTACACATCGAATTCAGGCGGCCAGCCGATGGTGGAGCGGCGCTCTGAGTAATCGCCGTCGGCCCACTTAGCCAGCACGGCTTTGTAGCCCACCACGTGTGTGACGAAGTCGAGCAGGCACTGGGGCATTTGCTCTTCGACGATAAGGTGAGCCTTCTCGATGATGACCTTTTCGCGAATGTCATTGAGCGGCATGAAGATGGTGGTCATCCACAGCACCCACTCTTTCATCTCTTCGTCGAGGATAGGGAAGCTTTGGGTCTTGCCCTGCTTGTTGAGCAGGGAGCGATAGGCGATGTTGCCGGCTTCAGATGCGACGTAGAGCGGACCATAGAACTCATTGAGGCGCTTGTTGACGAGGCGAAGCTTGTCGCGGCGGCGGGCCAGCATGCGGGCGCTGAGGAATGCGACGAGGTAGCCGGCGAACGCAAGAATGATGGTGAGGATGGCGGCGTTTTGTGAAAGGCTGAGAGCGGTGAATGGCGATGTATCCATTGCGTGCCTTGGCGAAGAGTATACGCGTGGGGACGATGGCCAGAATGTGATGGCGGAGTGATCTGGAGAGGCGATTCCGATTTGTTACCGGCTTCGTTTTTCGGGGAAGGTTTTGGTTTTTTCGGGAATCACTTGAATCTCGAAGATTTTGGGCCAGAGCTTGCCGGTGACGAAGAGGCGGTCGTTTACGGCGTCGTAGGCGATGCCGTTAAGCACGGCCTCGGGGTTGGTGACGGAGCCGGGAGGCAGCAGGCCGGTGAGGTCGATCCACCGGAGCACTCTACCCGTTGACGGCGAAATGATGGCGATGCGGTTGGTGTGCCAGACGTTGGAATAGATCTGGCCGTGGATGTATTCGAGCTCGTTGAGCTCGGTGACGGGCTTGCCGTGATCGGTAACGACGATGTGGCGGACTTCGTTGAAGGTGTCGGGATCGAGGAAGTGCAGGGTGGCGGTGCCGTCGCTGAGGATGAGGTCTTTGCCGTCCTGGGTGAGGCCCCAGCCCTCCCAGGGATAGTGGAAAGAGCGCTCGAAGCGGAACGTGGAGAGGTTGTAGACGAGGGCGGTGTGCGAGGTCCACGTGAGCTGGATGAGTTCGTTGCCCCAGTTGGTGAGGCCCTCGCCGAAGTAGCGGTCGGGCACGGCCTGAAATTTGAGGATGCGGCCGGTTTCGAGGTCTTCTTCGCGGAGTGAGGAGCGGCCTTTGATGCCGGTGCTCTCGTAGATGTGGCCATCAAGGTAGATGAGTCCTTGCGTAAAGGCCTGTTCATCGTGCGGATAGGCGCGGACGATGCGATAGGTGTCGGCTGCGAAGGTCGAGGAGGCAGCGAAGACGAACAGGGTGAGCGCGAAGGCGATGCTTCCGCAACGGCTTAGGAATGGACCGATGGCGCGCAGGCTCACAGGCCCCCGTGGAATCGCCCGAAATGGCGAGCCGTCATGAGGGACATAAGCAGCATGCCTGCGCCGCAAACGAACACCTGCTGCGTATTGAGCATGCTGAAGTGTCCGACACGGCAAATCAGCACATAGGCGACGGCGAGATTGAAGAAGCCCCAGAGAACATTCACCGTGGAGGAGGATAAGCCCTTTCCCGGCGGTTTTGCGAACGGGCTCTGGAAGGCATGTCCGGATATTCCGTTGCCGAGATGCGGCAGGGTGTTGGCCAGGAATGCTCCGCCGAAGAAATACGCCAAATAGTCATACCAGTACATGATTGCTCCCTTTTGGCCGTGATACGAAGTGTCAGCAGAAATTTTAACTTGCGCCGAGGTAGATGAAGCGGAGCAGGAAGAGCGCAGCGAGGGTGTAGAGCAGCCAGTCCTGCCTGCGAAAGCGGCCGGTGGCGACGTGGAGCACGGCCCAGGCGATGACGCCGAATCCGAGGCCATTGGCGATGGAATAGGTAAGAGGGATGAGCACGAGTGTCAGAAATGCAGGGATGGCGACGAGCGGATCGTGCCAGCGAATTTCGGTGATGGTGGCGAGCATCATGGAACCGACGAGGATGAGTGCTGGGGCGGTAGCGGCCTGGGGGACGACGCCGACGTAGGGTGCGGCTCCGATGGCGAAGAGGAACAAGAGGCCTGTCACGATGGCGGTGACGCCCGACCGGCCTCCAGCCATGACTCCGGCGGTGGATTCGACGTAGCTGGTGACGGTGGAAGTACCAGTGAGAGATCCGAGGACGGTGGCGGTAGCGTCGGCGAAGAGAATCCGATTGAGGCGGGGAATGGAGTGGTCCGCGGCGATAAGTCCGGCGCGCTTGGTGACGGCGACGAGGGTGCCGAGGTTGTCGAAGAGGTCGACGAAGAAGAAGACGAAGATGATTTCGAGCAGGCCCTTGTTGAGGGCACCGTGGATATCGAGTTTGAAGGCAGTGGCGGCGAGCGCGTGAAAGCCGCCGGGCGCGGGAGCCCAGTGGATAAGGTTTTGCGCCCAATCGACCAGAGCAGGCGAATTGAGCCAACTTAGGTGGGATGCTTCATGGACGACGGCGAAGGCAATTGCCCATGCGAATGCCGTGGTGGCTAGAACGCCGGTGAGAATGGAGCCGCGGACTTTGCGGACTTCAAGAATCACCATGAGGATGAGGCCGAAGAGAGAGAGAGCCGCAGTGGGATTGCGGATGCTGCCCATGCCGACGAGAGTGGCGGGATCGCTTACGACGAGGCCGGCGTTGCGAAATCCGATGAATGCAATGAAGAGGCCGATGCCGCTGGCGACGGCGGCGTAAAGCTCGTGGGGAATGGAGCGCAGGATCATCTGGCGGATTCCGGCGCCGGTGAGTGCGAGAAAGATGATGCCGGAGATGAAGACCGCGCCGAGGGCGGTTTGCCAGGGAATGTGCATCTTGATGCAGACGGTGTAAGTGAAGTAGGCGTTGAGGCCCATGCCCGGCGCAAGAGCGATAGGATAGCGCGCGACGATGCCCATGAGGATGGAGCCGAAGGCCGCCGAGAGACAGGTTGCGGCGGTAACGGCGGCAAGGGGAACTCCGGCGGCGGAGAGGATGGCAGGATTGACCAGCACGATGTAGGCCATGGTCAGGAAAGTGGTAACTCCGGCCAGAATCTCGGTGCGCCAGTTCGTGCCCAGATGAGTGAATTCAAAATAGCGTTCAAGAAGTTTGAGCATAGGCGGGTGCATTTAGAAGAGCATAGACGGGGCGCTACGCAAAGGGATTTGTGAGCGAAGCTGCATTGGTCTCCAACCCGTTCCGCCAAAGACCCGGAAAGGATGGAGCACTCAAATCGAAGGAGAGCCGAGATTATGCGGCGGCTTGTTTGCGGTTCCAGCGACGAAGGATCCAGTCCATGCTGCCGCCCTGAATCACGATGGAAAAGACGACGACGAGGTAGGTGGCGCCCAGGATCCAGGAGCGGCCGAGTGCAGCGGGCACCGATAGCGCGAGGGCGATGGAAAGGCCACCGCGCAGGCCGCCCCATGTGAGCACAAAGGTTGAACTGCGATGGCCGGGCTGGGCGAGGCGCATGAGCGCAAGCAGGCCAACGACGATGCCGAAGCGCACTGCATTGACGGAGAGAATGGCCGCAAGTCCGGCCCAAAGCGCGGGCAAGCTGACTGTGACCGCCATTATTTCAAGGCCGAGCAGAACAAACAGAACTGAGTTCTGGACTTCATCGATGACTTCCCAGAAGCGATCCACGCTTTCATGATCGATGTGTTCGGGGGGCTGGCCACGGTTGAAATGGCGCAGGGCGATGCCGGCCACCACGGCTTCAAGCGGGGCGGAAAGATGCAGGCTATCCGCCAGCACGTAGCCTCCCAAGGCCAGGGCGATGGTGAAGAGGATGTCCACCTGGTGGGCGTCGACGCGGCGCATGAGGTGCGAAGTGGTCCAGGCGGCAAAGATGCCGACGGCGATGCCGCCTCCGGCTTTCAGGAACAATATTCCTGCAATGTGAAGAGGCGTGGGCGAGTGCCCGCGAGCCGCGTCAAGCAGGGTAAGGAAGAGCACTGCGCCGATGCCGTCGTTGAAGAGCGATTCGCCTGCCAACTGGGCCTGAATCGCCTTGGGAACACCGGTGCGGCGCAGCATTTCAAGCACGGCGATGGGATCAGTCGGAGAGATGAGCGCGCCAAAGATGAGGCATTCCATCCAGGGAATGCGGATTCCAGTGAGGAGAAACATCAGTCCAGCGACCAGGAATACGGAGAGAACTGTTCCCACAACGGAAAGCAGCGAGATGGTCAGCTTTTCCTTTGCCAGTTGCTCAAGGTCGAGCAGGAACGCGCCGGCAAAGAGCAACAGAGGCAACATGCCATGCAGGATGACGCTTTCAAAGTCAATCTGGCGAGCCAGGTTCAGAGCCCAATCATGAAATCGCGGAACGGCCTGGTCCGCGGCCGTAAGACCCATCGACACAACGACCGTCAGCAGCATGGTTCCGACGGTGATCGGAAGCTTGAGCCAACGGGTGCTGATCAAGCCGAAGATGGCCGCGATGGCGAAAAGTACGCTGAGGACTTCCAGAGTGGTCATTCGGGTTGCCCATGAGGCTGATGAACCCATGGTAACGGACTGTGAGCGGTTGGCCGCCATGACGCCCCGCTCAAACGGTTCCTTGCGCGGCATGCAAAGGTGTGATTGCTACACCAAGGAAGCCAAAGAAAACAGGCGAGCGATAAGGAGTAATGCAACTTGCCTTCGCCCGCAAGAGATGGAATCACGTACGCCGCATCCCTGAAGACCTGACTTGCATTTCTCGCCGGTTCTAATGCGGCTATGTGGCTTCGGGGTACAGTCACCCTGGTTTCGCTTTAGTCGCTTTTGCCGTTGTGGTCGACGTCTTCAGGCAAATCCAAAGCGACCAGCGCAAAGCGAGTGCGTCCATTCTGAGGATCGTCAAAGCCCACGATGTGCTGATGCCGTTTGGAGCCGGCTTTGAGTTCCAGGCCATTTTCGCTGGCGCCGTAGTCTTTGCGGTCGATCTGGACCTTGGTATGTTTGCCGTCGTCAGCGCAACCGAGGCCTTCGGTTGTCACGGTTGGAGTGCCAACAGCTACATGGCCCTGGCAGGTAATCACATCGCCGTAGCGGCCCAATGCCTTCTTGTAAAAAGCGGCCACTTTGTCCTGGGAATCGGTAGTGGAATAGTTAACCGCCCGTACATGCAATTGCCACTGGCCAAAGCCCATGTGCACATCCGCGGACTTGTCCTGATCGTTATCCTTGACCGGTTCGGCGCCCGGATAAACCGGCAGACCAAGGTCAGCGGCAGTGGTCTGGTCGGTATTGATATGGACGCCCCCAAACGGGGTATCGACCTGGACCGTTTTTTCCTGCCCGTTGGCGTCCTTGTCGACGTGAACCCTGCACCCTGCGAGTCCTGCCGCCAAGGCCAAGCCTGTGAATAGAATCATCGACTTCCGTAACATGGCGATCACCCTCATAACCCAGTAGTACGGTAAAGTCCGCCGCGTGGTTCCTTGAATCGTTTACCACGCAGCATAACCTTTTTACTACTTTCGTGCGGACAGGAGAAACCGAAGGGCCGTTACGCTTTGTGTGCGACGGCCCTTGTGCGTTTGGCGCGCAACCGGATGAAATCCTTTATTGTTGTGCGCATGAGATACGGGTTCTTGCGGGCATGTCCAATTTTCCTTGCCGCATCTTTTGGGTTTCCTTTCACCGGCCTGGGCCAGATGCCCGGGCCCCCGATCCAGCAGTCGCAGCCCCTACCGGTCCTGGTGCGGGTGCACGCGGATCATCCGACCGGACCCTATATACCCATCTGGAACTTTTTTGGCGCCGACGAGCCGAATTACCTGTATGCTCCCGACGGGAAAAAACTGCTGGGCGAACTGGCCGCGCTCAGCCCGGTCCCGGTGTACTTTCGAGCGCACAACCTGTTGACCACAGGGGATGGAGAAGGATCGCTGAAGTGGGGTTCGACGAATGTCTACACCGAGCGCCCGGATGGAACCCCGGTCTACGACTTCACGATTACCGACCGCATCTTCGACGCGCTGGTGGCGGCCCATGTGCGGCCGCTGGTCGAGATCGGCTTCATGCCCGAGGCGCTTTCAACGCACCCTGAACCCTATCGCCACAGCTTTCCCAAAGGCGATATCTTTACCGGCTGGAGCTATCCGCCGAACAACGAAGCGAAGTGGTCGAAGCTTATCGTGGCCTATGCGACCCACCTGCGCGAGCGCTACGGCAGCCAGACTAGCGGCTGGCTCTGGGAGGTGTGGAACGAGCCGGACATCAGCTATTGGCACGGCACGCCGGCCGAGTATGACCGGCTCTATGACCTCACCGCGGCGGCCATCCGCAATGCGCTGCCCGATGCGAAGATCGGAGGGCCTGAGGCTACAGGGATCAGCGACCACTCCGAGCCGTTTCTGCGGCAGTTTCTGGAGCATTGCGCACATGGCAAAAACGCCGCAACCGGCGGCATGGGCGCGCCGCTGGACTTTATCAGCTACCACCCCAAGGGCAGGCCTGAGTTTGTCGATGGCCACGTAGTGATGAGCGTCGGCACGCAGTTGCGGGCCGTTGAACGCGGGATGAAAGTCGTGTCGAGCTATCCGCAATGGAGACATACGCCGATCATTCTCGGCGAGAGCGATCCCGAAGGCTGCGGAGCCTGTCTGGATCCACGGAACGGCTATCGCAACGGACCGTTGTATGGAGCGAGCGTGACCGAGGCCACCATGCGCACCTACGAGCTGGCACGGAAGTATGGTCTTCGAGTCGAAGGAGCGGTGACCTGGGCGTTCGAGTTTGAGGATCAGCCGGCATTTGCGGGGTTTCGCGCGCTGGCCACGGACGGCATCGACAAGCCGGTGCTGAACGCATTCAGATTGTTTGGGATGCTGGGCGGCGGGGGTCCGTGCGAGGAGGGACCGCATGGGCCGGCATGCGGGTCCTGGCTCGCCACGGAAAGCGACGGAGCGTTACCGCTGGAGCAGGTGGTGGCGAAGAGTGTCACGGGCGATCCGGATGTGAATGCCGTGGCGACGCGCAACGGGAAAGAGGTAGATGTGCTGGTTTGGAATTATCACGATGCCGATGTGGAGGCGCGGCCTGCGAGCATTCTGCTTGCCTTGGATGGCCTTCAAAGCGCGGAGGTTGTGGAAGGGGAGTTCCGCGTGGATGCGACCCACAGTAACGCCTACAGGGTTTGGCAACTTATGGGAAGTCCGGCGCACCCGAGCCCGGAGCAGATTGAGCAACTGGAGAAGGCGGGCGCGCTGGAACAGTCTGTGCCGGACCACCCGGTCCCCATTAAAGCGGGGAAAGTCAATTTTGTATTGACGGTCCCGCGTCAGGGATTGGCGCTGGTGCGCCTGCAAGAGCGGTGATCGTCGGACGGGGCTAAGCCTGGGGGAGTGAAGGGAGGCTTAGGAAACCTCTGCGGAAGGCGCATTTTCGATCAGCGAAACGATGCAGTGGCTAAAGCCATGTTCATTGTGGAGCCTTTATCGGCCCGACTGAAGTCGTGCCCTTGTTACAAAGCAACTTGTGCAGAGTTTCCTTAGTGCGCTGAGTGGCCATCTTCCTTGGTGCTGGTGGCGAAGAGAATGGCCGCGATGAAGACGGCGACGATGACGGGGACGACGACAAACGGGGAAGTGATGTCCATGAGGCAGGACTCCTTAGGGCTAGAGTAGCAAATGCGCCGGCGGGCGGGAAGGCGGGAGCAAAAGCGAGGCCCTCGTGTGCCACGGTTGGGGGTCTTTGCAAACGGAGTGAAAGCGTGACCCTGGAGGTCCACGTTTGGGCCAAAAGCGTGACCCTGGATGGTCACGAATGGGGAAAAGTGTGACAGCAGGGAACCGAGCCATCCAGAAAAAGCGAGGGCGCGGCAGAATACCGCGCCCTGCTCTTGTCGTTTTGGCTGACTATGCTTTGGGGCCGCCGTCGGGGTAGTCAACCCGGATGGTGAGAATTTCGTAGGGGTGGATGGGAACCTTGACGACGTCTCCCGTGACGTCGAGCGGGTTGCCCTCCGGAGTTTCCATCATGTTGGTGACGGTGGCTCCGGTAGCTCCCGGCGGGACGTGGAAAGTGACGGTGGAGTCCTTGCCTGCCCACTCGTAGACGCGGAAGATAAGGCCCTTGGCGTCTTCTGCCTTTTTGACAGCGGTAAGGACTACGTTCTCCGGCTCAGCCGAGGCAAACGAGTGCTCGGCGGGAAGTGAGCCGGGGTGGGCGGTGGTGACCACGGCGGTGAGCGGGTAATTGTATTCCCAGCCGTGGCGGATGGTGAGCGCGTCCTTCCAGGTGCCTGCGTGGGGATAGAGCGCGTAGTGGAAGTGATGGGGAGCCATATCGGCGTCGGGGTCGGGCCACTTGGGAGAGCGCAGCAGGGTGAGGCGGAGCAGGTTGCCGACGGCGTCGTAGCCGAACTTGGAATCGTTGATAAGGCTCAGGCCGTGGCTGCCATCGCCCAGGTCGGCCCAGCGCTGCGCGGGCACTTCAAATTGCGCCTTCTCCCAACTATTGTTGCGGGTGGTTGCGCGCTCGATGGTGCCGTAGGGAATTTCATAGGTCGCGAAATTGCTGGTAGCGGCAAGGGGCATCGCCGCCTTGAGCAGAATGTGCGACTCGTGCCAGTCGATCTGGTTGCCGACATCCACATAGTCGGAGGCGAGGGTGAGGTTCTGAACGAATTTTGAATTCTGCCAGTGGCTGGTGATGCGGATGACGGGGCGGTCGGGATCTTTGGTGATGAGCTCGACCGAGTCCACGTGATCAATGGTCATGGGGGGCACATCGAGCGTGCCGGGATCGATGTTCCATGCGTCGTAGTCTTTCGGATTGTCTTTGAAGAACTGGAGCTGGTTGCCGCACGCGCCGGAGGCGATGGATTCAAAGTTTGAGCGCTTGTCGAAGAGGCTGGTGATGCAGCCGGTGTTCTTGTCGACAGTGACGCGCAGCACGGGGTTCTCGATGGTCACCCTGTCACCGGACGCATTCGCAGACATCAACTTGTTCGTTTCGGGGGCGCTGGTTTCAGGGTAAACCCTGAGGACTTTGTAGCCCAGCGCGGGGACGGAGTCGACGTGCACGCGAGCCCTGATTTCGCCGGTCTGCTTGTCGGCAGAGAGGATCTCAGAGGGCAAGACGGAGCCGTGAACGGCATCGACGAAACGGGCTCCGACGGCGCTGGGGAGCTGAATCTTGACGCTTACGTCGCCTGAACGGGTCCAGCCAAGGGGATTGAAGACGACGACGGACTGGCACTCGGCTTCCTTCTTTCCGGCGGCGGTATCGATTCTCTCTGCAATCGTCTGGAGCGAGTTCGACTTGATTTCGTTGGTCGACCAGCGGACGACGGCGTAGTCTTTCTGCGCGTCCTTATAGATGATGCCGATGCCGGAGCCGGCGGCCAGATCGTGGAACTGGTTGAAGAGCACCTTTTTCCAGTCCTCGGTCAGTTCGTCTCCGGGGTACTTGTTTCCGTCGAGCCAGGCGAGGGACGCCCACTTTTCGGCGTTGAGAGCCTCTTCAGAGCTGTCGCGCATGTTGCGCTTGTGGTTGGCCTGGGTGGTGAAGACGCCGCGATGGTATTCGAGATAGAGCTCGGTATCCCAGGTAGGAATCGAGATCTCGCCCGAGACCGTGGAGGGCGGCGTATAGCCTTTGGCAATCGATTGGTAGTTCCATGTCGGGCTATTGGGGGCGATCTTGTTTTCTACTGCCGAGAAATACGTCTGCGCGATGCCGAACTGGTATTTCGGCGTGATATGGCCCGGGGACGCCCAGTGAAAACCCTGGTCAAGCATGGCGCGGGTGGGTCCGCCGCCATGGTCGCCGACGCCATAGAGGTCCATCATGTCGGTCATGCCGGGTGCCCGCTCGCGAGCCACTGCCATGTCGCGCGACAGGCGTAAAGGGCCGAGATCGCGATTAGCGTAATCCTGCGGGAAGTAGGTAAGCACCTTGGAGCCGTCGGGGGATTCCCACCAGAAAAGCTTGAACGGCAACTGGTTGGTATCGTTCCAGGTCATTTTCTGGGTCACGAAATAATCCACGCCGCTCTTCTTGTAGATTTGCGGCAACTGCCATGTGTAGCCGAAGGAATCGGGATTCCAGCCGATGCGGACGTCTACGCCATAATGCTGCTTGTACCAGCGCTTGCCCACGAGCAACTGGCGGACGAGGGATTCGCCATCGGGCATGTTCAGATCGGGCTCGACCCACATGCCGCCCACCACTTCCCAGCGGCCTTCTTTGATGCGCTGCGCAATCTCGGCGTTCATGTCGGGATACTTGTCGGCGATCCACTCGTTGTATTGCGCGGCGGACTGGGTGTAGGTGTATTGCGGATACTCGTACATCAACTGAAGAGCGGTGCCGAAGGTGCGCTTGACCACGTCCACGGCCTCGGTCCACGGCCAGAGCCATGCGGCGTCGATGTGGGAGTTGCCGGTGAGGTGGAAGGTCAACTGCTGCAGGAGCGGCCTCAAAGCATCAAGTTTCTCGAGCGAGGCCTTCAGGCTGGCGTCGAACTTGGCCTGGTCGTGGGCATCGAGGGCAGAAATGTCTACAGTGCGGATGGACTCGTTGAGGGTGGACATCTGGCTGGCGTCGTTCGGGGCGAGCGACGGAACGAGCAATGCGGCGGAGAGAAACTCAAGGCGCAGGTCTTCGGGATTGGGGCGGCTTTCGGGGAATTCGATGCGATAGGTTGCACCGTAGAAGCTCTTGGTGTCGACGGTATGCAACAGTTTGACGGCTACTGTGACTTTGTCGCCGGGCTTGGCGCTATCGAACAGGACGATTGGCTCAAGATCGTCGCCCATGGCCACGCGGCGGCCATTGAAGTAGAGAATCTGCGGCATGGGGCCGTTGGCTTCGGCATGGAACTGGAACCAGATGCGCGAACCTGTCAGGTCGTATCCATTCAGTGTGTCGGGCACTTGAACGGTCTGGCGAAACCAGACAGCATCCTTGGGCGCGTTATCGCGCGGCTTGATGGTTTCCCAACTCGAATCATCCAGGCCCACGTCTTCGCCGTGAGCCATGTCGCCGGAGTGCATCTTCCAGGGACCATCGGGCAACTCCGACAAGGTGGAAAGGCGCTCGATGACGGTACGGGACTCGGGCTGCAGGTTGGCGGTTATCTTTGCGAGTTCAGACGGAGACTGCGCGGCGGCGCGGTTGACACCGAAGACGGCGCAGCAAACGGCGAAGAGAACAGCAAGGGCAACAACGGCCATAGGGGTATGGCGGTTCAGCTTGACGACAGAAGACATGACAATTCGACCTCCCGGAAAATCTTAAGCCATCGCGGCGGGGCGGCGGTCTGGCAAATGCCGTTCGGGCAGGTGAATTCGCTCAGCGAAGCCTTCGGGCAAGGTGCGAAATATGTGAGCCCGGAATCTCATTACGCCGGAAAGCTCGTGCCTCCGGGCAGGCTATTTCTGGCTTCGATTCTGTTCCATATATTCGACATAGCCGAGCAGTGCGCCCCAGTGGTAGAAGCGATCGCTCGAAGAAACGTCATCGCCTGACCCGGTGATGGCGTTGTAGTTTTCGTGGACATGGCCGTGTTCGCGCCACTCCTTCAGGAACAAGTCATAGGATTTCTGCGCGAATTGCTTGCGTGTGTCGGCGTCCTGATAGTTCAACAGGCCCAGATAAACGAGATAGTTCATGGGGCCCCAGATGCGGCCGCGCCAGTAATTCTGATCGTGGAAGGCGGGGTCGTCGCGGGCGATGGATGGGATGACCCACTCTCCCCAGAATTCGTTGGGGTTGAGGAGATGTTTTTCGATCATGATTCTGGCTTGATCCGCAGTGGCGGCGTGGGCCAGCATGGGGTAGAAATTGGTGGGAGAAAGGCGCGTGACGAACTGGCCGGTGTGCAGGTCTTTGTTGAGGAAGATGCCTGAGTCCGCATTCCAGAGGGTTGCCAGTTTGGCGCGATAGCGCGCGGCGCGGTCGTTGAGTTCCTTCGCTTCCGCGGGCTTGTTGAGGGCCTCGGCGATCTGTGCCAGCGCATCGCAATCGGCAATGTACATGCTCATGAGGCCCACATCGGCGTATTCGAGGACATGGGACTGGGGGTTGTAGGTGGCCGCATCGTACATGGGGCTGTTGTCGAGCCCCGACTCGAGGATGGCGCCCTGGCGCGTGCCGCGCGAGTCGTCGTCGAGATTGGCGGGCTGGTTCTGGCCGTCGCTGCCCCACGCGAGATAGCCCTGAATGTCGCGATGCTCAGACCACCAGCGATTCCAGCGGAGAAGGGGCGGGAAGGCGTCTTGGAGAAACCAGCGGTCGTGGAATTCCTGATAGAGGCCGAGCACGGTGATGGCTCCCACGGGCGGCTCGGAACGGTCGGAGCTTTTCCAGTTGCCGGCTCGCGCATAGTTGGGAACGAAGCCTTGTGCCGTGGATTCGCGAAGGGTTTCGAGGGCGTCGGCGTAGGCCAGGTCGCGGTCGCCGATGCCGGCCATGGTAGCGGCGAAGAATGTGTCCCAGTCGAAGATGACGTAGCCGCCCCAGTTGACGCTCCAGACGCGGCTGACGGGGGATACGACCCTGCGCTTGCTGGGCTCGTAGATGGTGTCCCAGCCGAGGGTGGTTTCGATGGCATCGACGATGGGGCCTGTGGGGCCTGAAGCGGCGACGGACTGTTCGTAGGCGGCGCGCTGACGGTCGATGATTTGCTGAATCTCAGGCAAGTCGCGGCGCTTGCCGGTGCTGACGCCGACGGGATTCACGAGATCAATGGCGAAGAAAGATCCGTCGACGGAATTTTGCACCTCAATCGTTCGGGCCTCGTCGGATTCGAGGCACGCGCAGTACACCGGAATGATCCTGAGCCCGGTGCGCGTTTCGATGAAGTTGCCGTGCTTGAGGGTCGCCCCTGGCCGATTCCAGAGGAAATTGACAGAGAGAACAACGGTGGGGGGGAGAGGGGACGCGTGGGGTGAAGGCAGCGGTGTGACAAGGAGGACAAGATCGTCGCCGTCATGCGCGCTCTGAACGCGGAAGCTGTGGCCCTTCCAGTCGATGCGGAGATCGGTGTAGCTGCCGTCCCACGAGTGCGGACCGGGCGTGACCACCTCCGCGCCCTTTTCGAGCCGGCCAATCAACGGGTTCTGCAGGAATGCGTCGCCGAATTCGGTTGAATTGTGCCTGAAACCGATATGGATGGCGAGGCCTTCGGGCAGAAGTACATGCGTGGCAACACTGTTCACATCCCAGGTATTCCAGCCGCGCGCGAGGCTTTGCTGGACCTTGCCGTACTCCGCGGACCGGGGCGGGGCAATGTCAGTTCCCGGCGCGAGACTCGATTGAAGCGTCGTGGCGGCTGATTCGGTTGTCTGAGCGTGCAATGAAAGAGGAGTGCCGGGAAGGAGCGGCAGGGAAACGTAAATCAAGCCGGTGACGAGAATTGCGTTGCCGCGAGTTCGCATGGGAGTCCTCTGAGGGAGGCGGATGAACTTAAACCCATCCACCGTCCACAATGTAGCTCTGATTGGTGATGGCACTGGAGTCGTCGGAAGCAAGGAAGAGCACCAGGCGCGCCACATCTTCGGGCAGGATGTCGCGCTTGAGCGCCTGGCTTGAAAGAATCTCCGCTTTGTACTGCGGTGTATACCAGAGCTGCTTCTGGCGTTCGGTGGCAATGGCGCCGGGCAGCACGGCATTGACACGGATGTTGGCCGGTCCGAGTTCATGCGCCACGGTGCGCGTGAGGCCGACGATGGCAGCCTTGGCGGCGACATAGAGAGGCAGTCCTGTGGAAGGAATCATCCAGGAGATGGAGCTCATATTAATGATGGAGCCGCGACCGGCGGCGCGCATGGCGGGCAGCACAGCCTGAATCGCAAAGAACTGGGGGCGCAGGTTGACGGCGATTGATTGGTCCCAGTATGCCGGCGTCACTTCTTCGATGGCGTGGCGCCGGTCGTTGGCGGCATTGTTCACCAGGACGTCTACAGTCCCAAAGGCGGCAATGGTCTTCAGAACGGCGGATTGCAAGGCCGCTACATCGGTGAGGTCGCAAGGGAAGTAGAGAGGCAGATGGCAGCCCTCGGCGGTGAGCGCTTCGACAAGTTTGCGGGCGGGTTCGTCCTGGATATCGAGGAAAGCGACGCGGGAACCCTGTTGGGCGAAGTGGCGGACGATGGCTTCGCCGATGCCCGTCGCGCCGCCGGTTACCAGCACGGCGCGCCCTTCGAGGCTGGGGTAGCGGGCAAACTGCGAGTTTGGCTGCGGTTGCGTCTCGGGCATAGAAACGATGTGGAAAGAATTCCGTGGAACCGGAGCAAGTATATTCCCAAATATCGAAGAGAAAAAAAGCGGAGAAATAGCAGAGATCGAAGGGTTTCGGATTCTTTACCGCGATATGAGACATCGTCTCCAATTCGTGGGTAAATGGCGCATACTGGTATGGAGGCCCCACCTGCGGAGGGAATCCTTCCCCAGATTTCCCCGTTCTCCACTTCGGCCATTAGACTTGACAGGGGCAATCGCGAAAGCTGGTAACAGCCAGCGTTTGGACCATTGAAGTTCTGCGAGAGAGCCGGACGCGTCTGGAACGGGGCGCGAGAGCGTTAAACGACGTGAAGAGCACGGCTGGCATCTGAGCAGATTCGGTGCGGAAGGTCCGGCGGTACGGTGTGTCGCGCGTAAATGAAGATTTGAAAATACCCGCAAACTGCGGACTGAAAAGTGGATAAGGCCGTGTTCGAAGCGGCCTGCTCTTTTGAAGCAAGTTGATGGACGCATGGAAGGCATGGGGGAATCTATGAAGGTATCTGCTCGTTATCCCGGCATCCGGGTCACCGCAAACGGAAACCAGCTTGTCTCATACCATACCGAGACGCGCATCGCCGACGCCGGCGTCTTTTATCCCATTACGCCTTCGACCGAGGGCGGAGAGCTGTTTCAGCAGGCCTATGCTGAGGGCCACCTGAATGTGTTCGGGCACAACACCATCGCCATTGAAACCGAAGGCGAGCACGCGGCCCAGGGTGGCGCCATCGCCCACTCGGTGTGCGGCAAACGCGTGGTCAACTTTACTTCAGGGCAGGGTGTGGTCTACGGGGTGGAGCAGTACTATCACGCACCGGGCAAGGGCTCGACCATGGTGCTTGAAGTAGGTGCGCGCGCGCTGACCAAGCACGCGCTGAACGTGCACTGCGGCCACGACGATATATACGGCGCGCTCGATACGGGCTGGATCATGCTGTTCGGCAAAGATGCGCAGCAGGCCGCCGACCAGGCGCTGATTCTGCGCCGCGTGACGGAGCTTTCGCTGACTCCGGGCATGAATATCATGGACGGGTTTTTAACGAGCCACCTGGAACGCACGTTTTACAAGCATGAGTCGGAGCTGATTCGCGAGTATCTTGGTGCGCCCGAAGACATTATCGAGTGCCCCACGGAAGCGCAGCGGGTTTTGTATGGACCAACCCGGCGCCGCGTGCCCAAGATGATGGACCTGACCAACCCTATTCTTCTGGGGCCGGTGCAGAACCAGGAACACTACATGAATGGCGTTGTGGCCCGGAGAAACAACTTTGTCGAGCCCATTCTGCAGTTCCTTGAAGATGCCTACGAAAAATTTGGCGAACTGACCGGCCGCCACTATGGTCTCATCAGCAAGTACAAAACCGACGACACCGACACCGTCTTCGTTTCGCTTGGATCGGCGGCGGAAAACATCGAGGCCGCGGTCGACTACCTGCGCGAGACGCGCGGCGTCACAGTCGGGTCGATCCATATCAACGTGATTCGGCCTTTCCCCGAGGCCGCCGTGGTTGAGGCACTGAAAGGCAAGAAGAACGTCATTATCCTGGAGCGGACTGACGAGGCCTTGGCCGGCGACAACCCGCTGGGCCGCGACATCCGCACCGCGCTTTCCAAGGCCGTTCAGTATGAGGGACACCCGGCAAGCGAGGGTTTGCCCGCGATTGCGCCGGGTGAGCTGCCCAACATTTTCAGTGGGAGCTATGGCCTGGGTTCGCGCGACTTCAGGCCCGAGCACATTATTGGCGCTTACGAATTTGCAACCGCAGGGCGCGCGCGCAAGGACGGCAAGACCGCGGCGGACGGCGTGAACTTCTTTGTGCTGGGCATCGATCATCCTTACGCGGTGATTGGCGAAGAGACGCCGTCGCTGCTGCCCGAGGGTGCGGTCGCAGTGCGCTTCCACTCGATCGGCGGCTGGGGAGCTATTACCACCGGCAAGAACCTGGGCGCGATTCTGGGCGATCTGAACGACTTGATTTACGAGCGCGACGGGCTGAAGGACGAGCTTGGCAATCCCAAGGAAGTGATTCATGTCAGCGCCAATCCCAAGTATGGGTCGGAGAAGAAGGGTGCGCCGACCAGTTATTTCATGGTGGCTGCGAAGGATCGCATTCGCGTGAATTGCGATCTGCGCCACGTGACGGTCGTTCTGTGCTGCGATCCCAAGGCGTTTACGCACACCAATCCTCTGGATGGAATTCAGGAGGGCGGGAGCCTGGTGTGGGAATCGGATCAGGAAGGCGAGCGTGCGTGGGAGCAGCTGCCTTTGTGGGCGCGCAACCAGATCATCGAAAAGAACATTCGCGTGTTTACCTTGCCGGGATTCAGCATTGCGCGCAAGGCGACTGACCGCGCCGACTTGCAACTTCGCATGCAGGGCAACGCATTTCTGGGTGCGTTTTTTGCAGTCAGCAATCTGCTGCAGGAGTTTGGAATCACGCAGGAGCAGTATCGCGAGGTGGTTCACAAGCAATATGTGAAGAAGTTCGGCAAGTTGGGCGATGCGGTCGTGCAGTCGAACATGGAAGTGATGTTGCAGGGCTACGACCAGGTGAAGGAGATCAAGATTGGCGCGTTGTCCGCGGCCGATCGCTCGAGCTTGCGCGGCGCGGCGCTGTTGCCGATTCTTGAACTGGCCACCGCGGGCGGTTCGTGCGGCACTGGCTGCCGTTCTACCCCGGTTCCCGCGGGTCAGGGCACGCGCACGCCGATCAGCACGATTACGGCATTCGACACGGAGTTCCGCGCGAACTTCGGCTACAACCAGCCGGCTACTCCGCTTTCAGCCATGGGCGTAATTGCCGCGGCAACGGGCGACACAGCCTCAAAGTACGTGGCTCGGCGCGAGACTCCGCTGTACATTCCTGAGAACTGCACGCAGTGCATGGAGTGCATCTCAGTATGCCCGGATACGGCGCTGCCGAACACGTCGCAGGACCTGGCGACCGTGCTGAGCACGGCGGTTTCCTACTACATCGCCGATCCCAGCGAGCGCACGAAGTTGATGCACAAGCTGCCGGAGATTGAGAAGCTCACCCGCCAGCGCATGGTGGCGGAGATGAAGACCGGAACGCCGCTGCAGACCATTCTGCGGGAAGTGACGGAGTCGGTGGACGGGTTCTCGTCCGAGGCGAAGCGGCAGTTCTTCAACATTATCGACAAGGTGCCGATGGCTTACCAGAAGGTGAACGCCATCTTCTCGTCGCCGGAGCGCAAGAGCCCCGGTTCGGGCGGCATTTTCTCAATTTTTGTCAGCGATCTTTGCAAGGGATGCGCCGCATGCGTGACGGCCTGCGGCGACCACAACGCGCTGAGAATGGTGCAGGAAACCGAGGAGGTGAATGCCGAGCATGAGAGCGGCACGGCTTTCCTCGATCTGCTGCCTGATACTTCGCAAAAGTACCTCGGCCTTTACAACGGGGCCAATCCGGCGGATTCAAAGACGGCCACGCTGCGCAACATGCTGATGGTACGGACAAACTACGACGCGCTGGTAGCCGGCGACGGCGCATGTGCGGGTTGCGGCGAAAAGTCGGTGCTGCGCTCGATTGCCGCGGTGACCGAGGCGTACATGCGCCCGGTGTTCCACGCCAAGAGCGACCGCTTTGTGGCCAAGGCCGGCGAGCTTGAAAAGAAGGGCGCGTCGAAACTGGCCGCACTGAAGGAGAAGGATCCCGCCGAGTACGCGCTGTTGCGGCAGGCGATTTCTCACTTGGTTATGGGGCTTGGCGGCGAAGACGTTGAAGATACCAAAACGCGCATCGCGGCTTACGAGGCGGAGCATGGAGAAATTAGCGATGCCCAACTCGTGGAGGCAATTGCCGCCGTGTTGCTGACCGAGGCATTCAATCACAAGAGCCTGCAACCGATTGACGGGCGCCTGGCGAACGGCATGAGCGTAATGGCCATGGCTGCGCACACGGGCTGCAACACGGTTTATGGGTCGACATCGCCCAACAATCCGCATCCGTATCCATGGATGAACTCGCTATTCCAGGACGGCATTACCGTGGGCTGGCTGATGGGTGAAAGCTTCATCGTCGACCACGCGCGGCGTTCGGTGATTCCAGAGCGGCTGGCGGATGTGCTGCTGACGCGCGAATCCGGAATTACAGACCGTGAGTACTACGAGCTTTCGCATTTCACGGATGCGCTGATGACGGACCAGGAGATTGTCGAACTGCCCAAGGTTTGGGTGGTAGGCGGCGACGGCGGCATGGGCGACATTGGCTACCAGAACATGTCGAAGGTCATCCTGCAGAACCGGCCAAACGTGAAGGCCCTCATGCTCGATACGCAGGTGTACTCGAACACCGGCGGGCAGAACTCCGACTCGACGCCGATGCTGGGCGGCGGCGATATGAACACCTTCGGCTCTGCGACGCAAGGCAAGAACACCGAGAAGAAGACGGTGGCCGAGACGTTTCTGGCTGGACACGGATCGCCTTTTGTGGCGCAGGTTTCAATGGCCAATGCGCCCAAGCTTTACCGCGCGATTCTGGATGGGCTGGAGTATCGCGGCACGATGTTCCTGCAGGCCTTCACCACCTGCCAGCCGGAGCACGGTGTGCCCGACGATATGGCGCTCTTCCAGGCGCAGCGCGTGCGCGACTCGCGCGGCGCGCCGGAGTTTGTATTTGACCCGCGGAGAGGCGAGAGCTACCAGGAAGCGCTGGACATCAAGGGCAATCCTTCGCTCGATCTGGACTGGTATGAAACCAAGATCAAATCCACCGGCGAGACCATGCACTACACCGTGGCTCACTGGTGCACAACCGAGGCGCGCTTCCGCAACCACCTGAAGAAGATCAAGCCGGAAGCGGCGGAGAAGCTCATTCCGCTGGATAACATGCTGGTGCGCATCACGCAGCAGGATGTGGTTTACCGGCGGTACCTGATTCCGGGGCACCGGGCTTTCATTCCCGACTTCGGCGTATACATCAAGTACGAAGAGAACGGGAAGATCGAGTACCGGGCTATCTCCCGCCAACTGGTCATGTTCTGCGTGGAACGGCGCAAGGCGTGGCGCATGCTGCAGTCCAAGGCCGGCATTCAGAACAAGGAATACGCGACCCAGAAAGCCATCCTGGCCGAAGTGGATGCGGGCAAGCTGCCGCTGAAAGAGCTATTCGCCCGCGGCCACGAAATCGTGAAGGAGCGCCTTGCCGGCGCTGTACCCGTAGCGGTCTAACTTCAACCCGGATTTTGATGCCAAGAACGCGGACTCTGGTCCGCGTTCTTGCGTTTCCGCTATAACAGCGGTTAGTTACTTATCCGAAGTAACGTTTTTGCGCATCCAACTAAGTGTGTACCGTTGTCCACAAGTTTCAGACTAATTGAGACTCTTGATGCGTATTGGAATCATAGCTTCCCCGTTCATCTCTGTCCCTCCACTGCGCTATGGGGGAACGGAGCTCTTTGTCGCCACGCTGGCTGAGGCCCTGGCCGCGAAGGGGATTGATGTTGTTGTATACGCCAATGGCGAATCAAGCGTGAACACTGAGCTTCGCTGGCGCTATCCGCGCTCTGACTGGCCACTTGCCCACGAAACGGCGGGGATGACGAAAGAACTTGACCAGGTTTCCTGGTCGCTGCATGATGCGGCAAAGAATTGCGACATTGTTCATGTGAACAGCGCGCTGGCAGTTACTTATTCCAGATTCACACCCAGTTCAATGGTATGCACTCTGCATCATCCATACGAGATACCGCTTAGTGATCTTTACTCTCAATACTCAAACGTCTCCTATGTTGCGATCAGTCACGATCAGGCGTCATTCTACCCGGAACTGAATCTGCAAACCATTCATCATGGGATCGATCTCAACCAGTATCAATTGAGGGAGAAGAAGGAAGGATATCTCTGCTTTCTCGGCCGAATAACTCCTCTGAAGGGAGTGCATACGGCGATCAAGGTGGCAAAGAACGCCGGAATTCCCTTGAAGATTGCGGGGGAAATTCAGCCCATATTCCAGGACTACTATGATGCCGAGGTGAAGCCCCATGTCGACGGCCGCTTCATTGAATATATAGGCGAGGCGGACCTTGCGATAAAGAACGAGTTGCTCGGCGGTTCGATGGGAATGCTGTTTCCCATTCACTGGGAGGAGCCATTTGGCCTGGTAATGGTGGAAGCCATGGCCTGCGGCACGCCGGTATTCGCATTCGCGCGCGGAGCTGTGCCTGAGATTATTTGCGAGGGGGTGTCAGGAAGTATTTGCGCATCTGTGCAGGATATGGTTTTGTGTGTACAGAGCATGCAGTTTACGCCTCAATCGATTCGGCATTGGGTGGAGAGCAAATTTTCGGCAGGCGTCATGGCAAGCCGTTATCTTGCGCTTTACCGCAGGATCGTTGAAGGCGATACTACTGATCTGGGTGCCATCTGGCGCGAACCTGGAGAGATTACGGTATGACCCCAAACGGCTCCCCGGCTGAAGGGACTTTGCCCCTCGAGCTGCACGAGATACCGGCGCCGCCGGAACCACGAATCGCTTACCCCGAGCCTCATCTCTGGACGACGGAAATCACGGCGCTGGTACGGGGCAAGACATTTCTAGCCACCGATCTTGCGGGTAATGTGGTGCCTCCGGGGCATCCCAATGTCGGTTTTTTTTGCGATGACACTCGCTATCTGAGCTATTTGCAATTGAAGGTTAACGGGCATCCACCCGTGGTGCTCTCTTCCAACACTTCTGAGGCAAACATCACCCGCGTTGAGATGACGCCCAAGGGCAGTATCCATGGCGACGGACTCGATCTCCCCGTGAATGCGGTGTATATACGGCGAGAGCAGGTCCTCGAAGACCGTGTGCTGCATGATGTTCTTTACCTGCAGAATTTCCACGGGGAGAAAATCCGCCTTGCGATTGAGATTTCTTTCGATGCGGATTTCATGGATATTTTTCAGGTGCGAGGCATTCTGCGCGGAAAGAGCGGGAAGTATTACGCGCCGGTACACGAGATAAACGGCTCTATCTTCATTTATGAGGGGCTGGATCACAAGATACGAAGTACCGCGGTTGCTTTCGATCCGCCACCCGCGCAAATCCGGGAGAATACTTCCTGCTGGGATATTGAACTGGCGCCGCTTGGGAAATCCCAGATCAATGTCACGGTTGTTCCGCGGATCATGGACAGGGGAGCCAATGTTTCCGCCGCGGATTTCTCGGCACTTGAAGTTCAGCCCGGATTGGCCAGCAGGAAATTGACCAGGGCGCTCGCAGAGTTGGAGGGCGATCTGGACGCATGGCAGGCCGGGTGTAGCCGTTTTCACTCGGACAACGACATTTTCGACGCAATGCTGCAAACGTCGCTTAGAGACTTTTACGCCCTTCAGATTCGACAACCGACGGGGAAGATGATTGCAGCGGGGATTCCTTGGTTTGCCACGCTGTTCGGGCGAGATTCTCTGATTGCATCGTTTGAAACACTAATGCTGAATAGCGAACTCGCCAAAGGCACGCTGCGGGTCCTGGCGGCATTCCAGGGCAACCGTACGTCCGACGAGCGGGACGAAGATCCGGGAAAGATTCTTCACGAATTGCGTTCAGGCGAGATGACCAACACGGGCGAGGTTGCCTTCGGAAGGAACTATGGGTCAGTGGATGCGACTCCCTTGTTTGTCATTTTGCTGAGCGAGTTTTTCCTGTGGTCGGGCGACATGGAATTCTTGCAGGAGATGAACCCGCATTTGCGCGCGGCGATCGCGTGGCTTCAGAAGTACGGCGACCTGGATGGAGACGGGCTGATTGAATACCGCAGAAGAAGCCCAAAGGGTTTGTTCAATCAGGGTTGGAAGGACTCAGGAGACGCGATCGAACATGCCGACGGCAGCATTGCCCAGCCACCGATCGCGCTTGTCGAAGTGCAGGGTTACGCAATCGATGCGTTGGCGCGGGGATCCGCGCTTTTCGCTCTTCTTGGATCGCGCAGCACGTCGGAATCCCTGGCGAAGAGTGCACAAGAGTTGCGCAACCGGCTTCAAGCAGCGTTCTGGCTACCTGACGAGAACTTTTATGCGATGGCTTTAGACCGGGAGAAGAATCCGGTGAGGGTGAAGGCTTCGAATCCGGGACACCTGCTCTTTGCGAATGCGATTGACGACGAGCATGCGCGTCTTGTGGTTGACGGCCTGATGGAGCCGGACATGAATTGTGGCTGGGGCATTCGTACTCTCTCGCAAAGGGAAAAGACTTTCAATCCCATGAGCTATCATCGCGGGTCGGTGTGGCCGCATGACAATGCCCTTGCCGCTTATGGAATGGGGCGTTACGGTTTTCATACGGAAAGCGACCGGTTGTGCACGTCGTTATACGAGACGGCCCTGCGATTTCGGGATTATCGGCTGCCGGAACTATTCTGCGGGATCCAGCGGGGCCGCGGCGATGATCCCGTTCACTATCCGGTTTCCTGCTCGCCGCAGGCGTGGGCTTCGGGGGCGATGTTTCTGGTTTTGACGGGACTGCTTGGTATCCGCCCCGATGCGTACAATCGCGAGCTGAAGGTGGTGAACCCGCACCTGCCCTCGTTCCTGACCAAGCTGTCGATTGATGAGCTCCGCGTGGGAAAGAGCCGCATCTGGCTGGAGTTCGTGCGCGGGGATGGAAGAACCTTCTGCAATGTGACCCGTAGCGAGGGGGAGAAGGTATCGATCAGTGTTGTGTATCGATAGGGCCTGTTTTGCTTCACAAAGCGAGAGGCCTGGAGGGCCCACTTCCCAGGCTTTGCCCATGTGCGGGGGTAGAGCAGTTTCGGAATTGGTGTAGACCGAAAGCACGCACTGAAGTGGCTTTTTCATCAAGAAAAAGCCACCCTTTGCCCCGCTTAAAAAGTCTAAGTGCATTCCGAAACTGCTCTCGACCTGGGAAGCTGGGATTCGTTTCTCTCAGCGGCTGAATTGGATGTATTTGCGCCCTTCGTAAAGGCGGAAGCCGCCCGCCGGATCGGCCATTACCTGCAGGGGCATGGGCCGCTTGAGGCCTTCGTCTGAAGTGGAACTCAGCGTCAGCAGGTCGTGCGCGCCCACGTCGGTGACTACGAACTTGTTTCCGGGAATGAAGCCTACGCCGTAGATGCCGGCAGGAAGGCTCTCGCCACCGATTCTGAGAGGAACCTCGGTAATGAAGTACGCCTGATATTTTGACGACACATCGCTGGAGTAGCCGCTGGTATCGACGAGGGCAGCCAGCACATAGAATCCGTCGGCAAACTTGACGCCGCCGGAGTTCCGTATCTGGATGGTGGCCGATTGGCCCTTGTAATAAACTGAGGCGGGAAGCAGCTTTTGCATTTCCGCCGGCTTGAGCACCGTTCCGCCGCCCTGTGCCATCATCAGCACCGGCGCCGTCATCACGGCCAACGCGAAAACGCCAGCCCCTGCCCGCTTACACATTGCATTGAAGCGCATTGAACGAACCCCCTGAATTCATGACTGCGTCCGGAGTATATCGCATTGTTCCGGCGATTGGCCGGGCGCGGCGAGCAGACTCTTGAGTTGCTATCGCGTTATAATCGCTCCCATGGCGGCGATTGCGCAAACCTCGATGCCGGGCGCGGAGAACGCGGAAGCGAGGCTTCAGGCACTTGAGATTCGGCTGCGCGAGTTGGGCAGTGTGATGGTGGCCTACTCCGGCGGTGTCGACTCCGCGTTTCTTGCGGCCACGGCGCATCGCGTGCTGGGCAACGGGATGCTGGCGGTGCTGGCCGATTCTCCCAGCCTGGCGCGACGCGACATGGAACAGGCACGGGCCTTCGCGGAAACGATTCAGATGCCGCTGCGGGTGATTCAGACCGAAGAGTTGGAGAAGCCCGCGTATCAGCGCAACGAGGCGGACCGCTGTTTCCACTGCAAGACAGAGCTCTTTGAGGGAATGAAGGCACTGAGGGCGGAGTTGGGCTTTGCTCACATTGCCTACGGGATGAATGCGGATGACCGGCGCGATTATCGCCCAGGGCAGCGCGCTGCCGAGGAGCATGCCGTGCTGGCGCCGCTGGCCGAGGCGGGGTTGACCAAGCAAGACATTCGCAGCCTGGCGAAGGCGGCCGGCTACACGCTGTGGGACCGCCCGGCGGCGCCGTGCCTGTCTTCGCGCGTGGAATATGGCCGCACCGTGACCCGCGAGGTGCTTGAACAGGTGGAGCGTGGCGAGGAGAGCCTGCGGCAACTGGGTTTCCGCGAGTTTCGCGTGCGCCATCATGGAGAGCTGGCCCGTGTGGAGATCGCGCGCAGCGAGTTGCCGAGAGCGCTGACGATGGAGATGCTGGATGCGATTACGGCGGCTCTGCGGAAGATTGGTTTCCAATATGTAACGCTGGATTGCACGGGGTTCCGGTCCGGCGCCATGAATGAAGTGCTGGGGAACGCGATCGTGCCCGCCGAGATACTGACGCGGCGCGGAGCATAGCGAACAGTTTAGAATCACCCTCGATGCGAATTGGATATCTGGAGTGCTTTTCTGGCATCAGCGGCGACATGCTGCTGGGCGCATTGGTCGATGCGGGTGTTCCCTTTGCCAGCCTTGAGGCGACCGCAGCCGCGCTGAACGTAGGCGCGCGGCTTGAAATGCGCAAAGTGAGCCGCGGCGGACTGGCGGCGACGAAGGTGGACGTGCTCACGCCCGAACATCGAAACGATGAGCACGCGCATGAGGTCCAATCGGCGCATGCGCACGAAGGGCACACGCATGAGGCACATTCTCACGCGGAGCATTCTCATGAACCGCACGCAGCGCCAGCCGCACATTCACATGAGCACCATCGCTCGCTGTCGGCGATTCTCGCGATTATCGGCTCGGCGCCGCTTGACGAGCCGGTGAAGGAGCGCGCCAGCCGCGCCTTCAGACTGCTGGGTGAAGCCGAAGCTGCCATCCATTCCATTCCGATTGAGAAGGTTCACTTTCATGAAGTGGGTGCGGTTGACACCATCGTGGATATTGTTTGCGCGGCGGCGGGATGTGCGACGCTGGGCGTGGAGCGCTGGCTCGCGTCGCCCATGAATGTGGGCAGCGGTACAGTGGAATGCGCGCATGGGACGTTGCCGGTGCCTGCGCCGGCCACGCTGGCGCTGCTTGGAGATGCGCCGGTGTATGCGGCCGGCCCGCCGATGGAGCGGGTGACGCCGACAGGCGCGGCCATCCTGCGCATGCTCGATGTGCGGTACGCACAACTTCCGGCCATGCGGATTCATGCGTCGGGATATGGTGCGGGGGGGCGCGAGACTCCCGGGCAGCCCAACCTGCTGCGCTTGCTGGTGGGCGAAGAAGAAGCCGCGCTGGATACGATTGTGGAACCGATTGCGGTGATTGAAACGGTGATCGACGATTCGAGTCCGCAGGTGCTGGCCTATGTAAGCGAACTGCTGCTCGAAGCCGGAGCCTGGGATGTTTATCGCGCGGCGGTGCAGATGAAGAAGGGTCGAACCGGCGTGCAACTGACCGTGCTTTGCCGTCCGGACCTGATCCCGGCGGTGCGCGATCTTTTGTATCGCGAGACCACGACCATTGGCGTGCATTGGCGGCTTGAGAATAAAGCTTCACTGGCGCGGGAGTTTGTCGAGGTGCAGACCGTGTGGGGCACGGTGCGGATCAAAGTGGCGCGATGGGCTTCTGGCGAGCAGGCGAACGCGGCGCCGGAATATGAGGATTGCCGACAACTCGCGACCAGGCACGCGGTTCCTTTGAAACAGGTGATGCAGGAGGCGATGCGAATCTACTCGTCTTCGCATGCCGGAAACGGGGCGCTCTGATGGACCGCAATCAAATCGAGGTTCTGCTGAAAGAAGTGCGTGACGGGCGCGCCGGCGTGGACGAAGCGCTCGACCGGCTGCGCGACCTGCCATTTGAAGACCTGGGTTTTGCCAAACTCGATCATCATCGCGCCCTCCGCACGGGAATGCCCGAAGTGATTTTTGCGTCGGGCAAGACGGACGCGCAGGTTGCGCAGATCTTCACGCATATGGCCAAGGCAGGCGGGAATGTGCTGGCCACACGCGCATCGCGCGCGGCCTTTGTTGCGGTGGCGGCGGCGGAGCCGCGCGCGGAGTATCACGAGACTGCCCGCGCGATCACGCTTTCGCAATCTCAGGCGGCACCTGGCAAGGGAACTGTCTGCGTGGTGTGCGCGGGAACCAGCGACCTGCCGGTGGCAGAGGAAGCTGCGGTCACTGCGCGCCTGATGGGCAACACCACGGAACTGATTGCCGATGTTGGTGTGGCCGGCATCCACCGGCTGCTGGCACAAAAGCAATCGCTGCAAACAGCGCGCGTGCTGGTTGTGTGCGCGGGCATGGAAGGCGCTTTGCCCACGGTCGTCGCGGGCCTGGTGAACGCGCCGGTGCTGGCTGTGCCCACCAGCGTGGGTTATGGCGCTTCGTTCGGGGGCCTGGCCGCGTTGCTGGGCATGTTGAACTCCTGTTCGCCCAATGTCTCGGTGGTCAACATCGACAATGGGTTCGGCGCCGCGTGTATTGCTTCGCTCATCAATCATCTTTGATCGCGCCGCGGCATTCATTCGAGCGAAACCAGAGTTAGTGTGGCCTGTTCAGTCGCGCGCAGGGCCGCCGCTCCCTGGTGGTCGCGTCAACTTGAACCCCACGGCTTCGGGAAACATCGACTCTGGTTCCGCTGTAACGTGCACCAAATCAGAGGGCTTGAACGGCCTCCAGTGAATAAATCGAGTTTAGAATCCGCTCAAAGTGATGGCTGTCACTGTTCTGGGTACGCCTGCGCGCCAATGATTCATGGTACGTGGGAAGTGCTCCTGCCCACGAAGCGCGGAGGAAAATGGTGGTCCGTTCCCGATTGCCGCAGTGGCGCCGGATTTCACAGGTCTTCTTTCTAGTTCTCTTCATCGCGCTGCTTATTTTCACTGCGCTGCGACCCACGCCAGGCGCTACGGCTGATCTTCATCTCCGCGCACCTGCGCGCCTGTTTTTCGAATGGGACCCGCTGGTTGCAATTGCCAACGCCTTTGCCTCCCACGCGCTTTATCGAGGGCTGCTGTGGAGCCTTATCATTCTGGTGCCTACGCTTTTCCTGGGGCGCTTTTTCTGCGGCTGGATTTGCCCCATGGGCACTCTGCAGCATTTCGTTGGCAACATGCCTTCGGAGTCGAAGCGCGGGAAGCAGCGCATTGAATCGAATCGGTACAAGCGCTGGCAAACGGTTAAATACGTTGTGCTGATCGCAGGGCTGGTGGCCGCGTTCTTCGGTTCGATGGCCATCGGCTGGCTCGATCCATTCAGCCTGCTGGTTCGTTCAATCGGTCTAGCCCTGCTGCCGGCGCTTAATTTTGCAGCGCGGGCCGTGCTTGCGCCGCTCGAGCATAGCCATGTGGCGGCGATCAAGATGACGGGCGAAACGCTGCATACGATTCTGGAAGCCACAGTGCTCGACTTCCGGCAGACCCATTTTGCGCAGGGCCTGTTTCTGGGCGTTTTGTTCCTGTTGATACTTGCCGCGAGCCTGCGCGTGACGCGTCTGTGGTGCCGTTCAATTTGCCCGCTAGGGGCGCTGCTGGGCGCGGTTTCGCGCTGGTCGATTCTGGGGCTGCACAAAGACGCGGCAACCTGCGACAAATGCAATCGATGCCTGCTGAATTGCCAGGGCGGCGACGATCCGATCGGGGGCGTGCCGTGGCGCAAGTCCGAGTGTCTGATGTGCATGAATTGCGTGAACAGCTGTCCGCACCAGAGCCTGACTTTCCGCTTCTTCCGCAAGGAGCGCGAGGTTGCTTCGCCGGATATTGGGCGGCGCAGGACGATCACTGGGCTCGCGGCTGGCGCGGTGGCCGTCCCGCTGATGCGCGCGAATACCGGGCTGGGCAAGGGACGCGATGAGCGCTTGCTGCGTCCGCCGGGCGCGCTGGATGAGACTGATTTTCTGTCGCGCTGCATTCGCTGCGGCGAGTGCATGAAGGTATGCCCTAATAACTCGCTGCATCCTTCGCTGGATCAGGCTGGAATTGAAGGCATGTGGACGCCGATGCTGGTGCCGCGCATTGGCTACTGCGAGCCCAGTTGCGTGCTCTGTTCTGAAGTGTGTCCCACGGGCGCGATATGGCAAATCACGCCGAGGGAAAAGGGTTGGGTGGTGGGGGTGGGCACATCTTCCGCGGCGAACCAGCCCATTCGCCTGGGTACCGCGTTCTATGATCGCGGGCGCTGCCTGCCCTGGGCCGAAGCAACGGACTGCATTGTCTGCGAGGAGTGGTGTCCGGTTTCGCCCAAGGCGATTTATGTCGAAGAGGCCCAGGTCATCGACTCGGGTGGCAACATCAAGACGCTGAAACAACCGCGCGTCGACCCCAGCAGATGCGTGGGATGCGGGGCGTGCGAATATGCCTGTCCGCTGCAGGAGCGCCCTGCGGTCTATGTGACCAGCATCGGTGAAAGCCGCTCACCCAGCGCCCAGATTCTGCTGAACAGGAAGTGAAGGAGACAGCACAGTGATTTCTCGCTCAAGTAGATGGATGCTGGCAGCCGCATTGATTGCGACGGTGGCGGTTGCGGCGAACATGGGGTGCAAGAGCCATTCGAATCCGTTTCCGGATTCGGGCAGCGTGGCAGGCTGGGAAAAGACCAGCGATACGCGTGTTTTTGCGGCAAGGGATCTCTGGCAGTATATCGACGGCGATGCCGAGCAGTACCTTTCTGCCGGTGTTGTCTCCACTTCCACTTCCGACTACAAGTACCATGGCCAACTTGAAGCGGTGGTGGATGTGTACAGCATGAGCGCCCCTGAAGGCGCGCGCAAGATTCTTGAAACCGGGCTTACGAAGGACGTGAAGACAATTCAACTGGGCGACGAGGGCGTGCAGTACACGCAGAGCGTGACTTTCCGCAAGGGCAGCAATCTGGTGCGCATCGTCGCTTATGAATCCACCCCTGACACGCCGCAGGCGCTGCTGGCCTTGGCACATGGGGTGGAGGCAAGGCTGTAACCAACATCGGCCTGCTACCTGGGCCGCCAGCATGAATGCGAGGAATGCAATGAAAAGCCGCCGTGAGTTTTTGAAAGAAGCAGCAACCGGGGCCGTAGTTCTGAGCTCGTCCGCCGCGGCGGGCGCGTTAGGGCTGGCAGGTGCGCGTGGCGAGCGCGTGGAAACAGGCAAGTCGAAAGTGGTGATCGCGCGGGATCCGGCGCTCCACACACAGGGTACGCAGCCGGACGAAAAGCGTGTTCTCGACCTGCTCGACCGGGCCATCGCCTCCTACACGGGCCGCGACCATCCGGTGGAGGCCTGGAAACACATCGTAGCGCAGGGCGGGGGGCAGGACAAGGTCATCGGACTGAAGACGAACGGCCTCGGCGGCAAGGGCATTTCGACCCACCTTGCACTGGTGCTGGCGATCTCTGAACGGTTGCAGCAGGCGGGCGTGAAGGCGGGCAACATTCTGGTATGGGACCGCAATGCACGCGATCTTGAGGCGTGCGGTCTGACCATCAACACCGATCCAAGCCGCGTCCGCTGCTTCGGTTCCGATGTGGCGGGATTCGAGGACCAGGCGCAAACCTGGGGAATGGCTCATCCCAGATTTTCAAAGATTCTGACCCGCGAGTGCGCGATGGTGATCAATCTGCCGATTCTGAAGGACCACAGCGGCGCGGGCGTCACCTTTGCCATGAAGAACATGTACGGTGTGGTGGAGCGGCCGCAGGATCTGCATGACGGCGGCTGCAACCCCGGGGTGGCCGATCTGAATTGCTGCCCGGCGATTCGCGAGAAGATCCGCCTCACTGTCGGCGACGCGATCTCTTCTGTTTATGAGGGCGGCCCGGGATTCCATCCTGAGCATCTCTGGTATCCGAATGCATTGATCGTCGGCGAGGATCGCGTGGCACTCGATTTCACGGCGTGGGGCATGCTCGAACGCAAGCGCGCTGAGGCGGGATTGCCGACGCTCGAAGCCGTGGGCAGGCTGCCGAGATACATTGCCACCGCGGCCGATGCCGCTCATGGCCTGGGTGTCAACGATCCGAAACGCATCAATCTGGTGGAGATTTAGAGCGGTTTCGGAATTCACGGAGGCTTTTCAAGGGGAGTGAAGGGTGGCTTTTTCTTGATGAAAAAGCCACTTAAGTTGGTGCTTTCGGTCCACACTAATTCCGAAACTGCTATAGCCGCTCGAAGTCTGACGGAGGGAACCATGGCCGGGGATTGCAAGGCTGACGAAACCAGCGAGCTGAAGTCCGCACTGACACGTCGAGAGGCGATGCTGCAATTGCTACGCGTAGGCGGCATTGCAGCCGGTGCGGCCGGCGCCGGTTTCTGGCTTAGCGAGCACAGCAGCCGCCCGGTCCCGGCACAGGCGGAACAAGCGCTCCGTGACCACCGCGTCGCTGCGAATCCGCAACTGCCGAAGCTGACCGTCGTTCAGGGCGGCGAACCGCGCGCCCTGGCGCAGAGGGCGCTTGAGAATCTCGGCGGCATCGGCCGGTTTGTGAGCCGCCAGGATGTGGTGGTGATTAAACCGAACATTGCGTGGGATCGCACCCCGGAACAGGCGGCCAACACCAACCCGGAATTGGTTGCCGAGGTGGTGAGGCAGTGCCTGCAGGCGGGGGCCAAGCGCGTTGTTGTAACGGACGTGAGCTGCAATGAACCTCGCCGCTGCTTCCAGCGGTCGGGCATCCAGGCCGCGGCGCGGGCTGAAGGCGCAGAAGTGATTCTCCCTGATCCTGAGCTCTTTCGCGAAGTGGAAATAGGCGGAGTCGTGCTCAAGAGCTGGCCCGTTTTCACGCCCTTCCTCGAAGCGGACAAGGTATTCAATCTGCCCATTGCCAAACATCACGGACTTACCGGCGCAACGCTGGGCATGAAGAACTGGTACGGCATCCTCGGAGGACAGCGCAACCGGCTGCACCAGCAGATTCATCAGAGCCTCGCGGACCTGGCCAGCTTTATGCTGCCCACGCTCACCATCATGGATTGTTATCGGATTCTGCTGCGCAATGGGCCAACCGGCGGAAATCTCGAAGACGTTGTGTTGAAGAAGACGGTGGTGGCGGGAACGGATCCTGTGGCGCTCGACGCGTATGTTGCCAAGGCGTATTGGAATCTGGACCCCGAGCACCTGCCCTATCTGCACATGGCGGCCAACCGCGGGCTCGGCACTGTGGACTTCGATACACTTCCCGTCAAGGTGAGTCAAATAGGGTAGAAGGCGCCGGATTGGGGAATGCGACGACGTTTGCCTTCTGCTTCTCTTTTCATTTCGCTCGAACTGTGTTTGAATTGGCTCGCGCAAAGCGGGTGCTTCGTCGCGCGCAACTGCCGGACCATCCAAACGAGGCAATCGGATGACTCAAACTCGCAGAAAATTTCTGAAAACGGGTGCTGCAGTTGCCGCCGCTTCTTTGGCAGGAACCCGGAATGCATTGGCCGCAGTGGGCAATAACAGCGCAATCGCGGCTCCGCTGAATCAGTTTGGCTACGGCGAGGTCGCGTTGCTGGATGGGCCGGTGCGCCAGCAGTTCGACACCAATCATGCTTTCTATCTTGGCCTCAATGAAGACAGCCTGCTCAAGCCATTCCGCCAGCGGGCGGGTCTTCCCGCACCCGGCGAGGACATGGGCGGGTGGTACAGCTGGGCGCCGCTGGGCGACCTTGATAAGCCAGGGAACAATGGCTTTGCGCCCGGGCACAGCTTTGGCCAATATCTTTCCGGGCTGGCGCGGGATTATGCGGCGACAGGCGACCGCGCAACGCAGGAGAAGATTCATCGGATTGTGCGCGGATTTGGACCGGCAATCACGTCGCATTTCTGGGATGACAATCGGTTTCCGGCTTATACCTATGACAAGATTTCGATTGGAATGATCGATGCGCACGAGTTTGCGGGCGACACGCAGGCGTTCAAGGCGCTGGACACTGCGCTTGATTCGGTGATGGCGCATTTGCCGCCGAGGGGACTTTCGCGCGCGGAGCAATATGCGCGGCCCCACAGGGATGAGTCCTTCTGCTGGGATGAGCCCTATACACTGCCGGAGAATTTCTTTCTTGCATGGAAGCGCGGGGCGGGCAGCCGTTACCATGATCTCGGCATTCGGTTTCTCGCGGACGACTGGTATTGGGATCCGTTGGCAGCGGGCAAGAATGTACTGCCGGGTAAGCATGCCTACAGCCACGTGAATGCGATGAGCAGCGCGATGCAGGCGTATTTCGTGCTGGGGAATGAAAAGTATTTGCGCGCGGCGGAAAATGGGTTTGACTTTTTACGCACCACGCAGAGTTTTGCCACCGGCGGCTGGGGGCCGGACGAGAATTTTCGGGTGCCGGGCAGCGGTGAGATAGGCGAGAGCCTTTTCAAGACTCATTCAAGTTTTGAAACGCCCTGCGGCTCGTACGCGCACTTCAAGATTACGCGCTACCTGTTGCGGGCAACGAAAGACAGCCGCTACGGCGACAGCATGGAGCGGGTTCTTTATAACTGTATTCTTGGCGCGAAGCCGATCAAGGAGGATGGGCACGGCTTCTATTACTCCGACTATAACAACGACGGATCGAAGTTCTATCATCCGTATAAGTGGCATTGCTGCACGGGAACTTTCTCGCAGGTAACGGCGGATTATGGGATAAGTTCCTACTTCAACGACGGCGAAGGCATCTATGTCAACTTATATGTGCCCTCGCGCTTGACGTGGGAGAGGGGAAGCCAGCGCATCGCCCTGACGCAGCGGACAGAGTACCCTCACCGGCCAACAACGGAGATTGAGGTTGCAACGGGAAATGCGAGCACGTTTCCTGTATATCTGCGGATTCCCGCATGGGCAGGGCCAAACACTTCGGTTGCGGTGAATGGAAAGCGCGTCGTGACGGGTCCAGAGGCGGGGAAGTTCGCGGCGGTGCGGCGCACATGGAAGAATGGCGACCGGATCGAGATTGAGTTCGACATGCCGACGATTCTTGAGGCGGTTGATCCGCAGCATCCCGACCGGATGGCCGCAGTGCACGGGCCGTTGGCGTTGTTTGCGGTGGGGGACATTCCAGCGAGCGTTGCACGGAATGAGCTGTTGGGCGTGGCCCAGGTCGCAAGCGGATCGAAGGAGTGGCAGGCAGCGACGGCGCACGGGCCGATCACGCTGCGGCCGTTCACGGCAATCCACGACGAGCACTATCGGCTTTATCAGAAGGTTGAAGGCTGAGGCGGCGCGCATCGGCAGAACGGCCGAATTATGAATCTCGGCCGTTCCGCATTCGCCCTTTTCGATGAACTATGGCCGGTCGTAGAAGCGGAAGAAGAGCGATGGCTTGGCGCAGGGTTCAGCGCGGGCAACCAGTTCTGCGGTCTGGGTGTCGCTGAGGGGAGTGAACTCGCGCGCGAGCTGCACGTTCTCTTCCAGCTGCGCGATGGTGTCGCAGCCAATGATGACCGTACTCACAGGGCGTGACAGCGTGTAGTACATCGCCTCGCGCATCTTCAGCGTGCCGGGAGAAGCGGTCTGAATCGTCATTCCCTCCCATGAGTGTTTTTGCTCCTCGATCGGCGGCGGTGTCCAGGTAGAGAGAATGCGGCCGCGGCCCGGGATTTTCATTCCGATAATGCCCATCTGTTTTTCGACGGCCAGCGGGAGCAGGGCTTCGTTAAAGCTGTAGTGATGCGGATCGGCCGCGTTCATGGCCATCAAGACCGTGTCGAAGGGGTAGCGATTGATTCCCGCAATGAGGGCATCGGGGCGGTAATGGCCGGTGAGGCCGAGATAGCGAACCACTTTCTGCTGCTGCATTTCGACGAGCGCTTCCATCGCGCCGTCTTTGGCGAAGACTTCGTTGATATCGGTCATTGTGCCGATGTCGTGCAACTGCCAAAGATCGACGTGATCGGTCTGGAGAAGCTGGAGGGACTTCTCAATCATGCGCATGGAACCGTCGCGGGTCCGCTCCTTGGTCTTGGTGGCGAGAAAGGCTTCGTTGCGCCGGTGAGCCATGACTTTGCCCACATACTGTTCACTCCAGCGATCCGGGCCACCGTAGATCGAGGAGGTGTCGAGGTAGTTCACGCCCAGGTCGAGGGCGCGCTCGACGATGGGCACGGCGATGTCGAAGTTGTTCGGCTTTTCAAGCGAAGCCTGGCCGCCCAGGGAGAAGATGCCGACCTTGTAGCCGGTCTTGCCCAGGTTCCTGGTGGGCATCGCGGCCGTGGTTCGGGGGTTCGACGGCAATCCGGGCATGGTCTTCGGCGCTTCGGCTAATGCCGACGGGGCGAGCAGAGCGGCGGTGACCGCTCCTGTGGCCTTCAGGAACTCGCGGCGGCCATTCTTGGGTGTGGATTTGGATTCGATTTCGATCATGGTAGGCACTCCTGGAAGATCTGGATTCGCGCTTCAATCATAAATCGGCAGGGGAGAGAGCGCAGAGGCCCACTCAGCGGCGTCGGATGCGCGCGCACACCGATCCTTAAAGGGATGGAATCTGGCGGCGAACGATCAGGAGTTTGAGCGCGCCGGACGTCAGCTCTTTTTGGATGTGACGGCGGAAAACGCGGTGACCAACTGGCCCACCCGCTTGCTGCCGCAGTGAGGGCAGACCACGTCACTCTTATCGCGATCCGCAATGTGGAGGTTCTGGGTGAACTCCTTGTCGCAATCCTGACAATGAAAAATGTACTGAGACATAGCCATTCTCCGGGGACATGATAGTCCTTGCGGTCGCCAGTGGGAATAGGATTCGGTGCGTGCCAGGTCAGCCAACGGTGACGAACTTCTCGTTCCTGACGGCGATTTGCTGGTGACAGGCTTCGCAATGGAAACTTTCGATGCCGGGGAGGCTGCTGACCGGGGCATCGCATAATGGGCATTTCCCTTTGACCGCGCCGAAGCCGATCATCGGTCCCGCCAGGGGCGCAATGACTCCACCAATGATCATCGGAATTCCGAGGATTGCGCCGAGGCCGGTGAGGCAGAGCATGATGCCGACAATGATCAGGACAGGTGCGGCGAGAACGCCAAACAGCAAGCCGGAAAACGGCTGCTTGACCGGAGCTTTTTCAGTTTCGGCCGGCTTGAGAGGCTCGTGCGGGGTGGCGGCACCGCAGTTGGGACAGAACTTCCAAGGCGCCACAAGATGCGCTTCGCATTTCAGACAGACGGCGTCCATTTGAATGCCCTCCTTGAGGGAGAACACGTTAGCACCGGGCCAGGGGCGGGTCTGTAATGGCGCGCACATGAGCCGTCTTGATTGGCGCGGCTGGTTCCTTCGCAGATGTTCAGAAGCGAAGCACTGTAAAAGTGAAGGAAAAGAGAACCTAGACCATTGGAGGGGGGAGGGGTACCATTTTCGAGGATAACCAATTCATGCGGCTGGTTTTACGGGCCAATGAGTGCGCATTAAGTGCGGGTTAAGCGCGATCTCGGTACAAAGCGAAGGCGGGGCTGAGTCGCGCCTGTTTCGATGGTACACAGATTGAGGAAAAACTCTGCAAGGAAGGTAAAGGATGGTTTGGGCTTGGGCTTTCCCAGGTCCGAGAACCCCGGGCCGATGATCAGGTCTGACCTATGACTCCGGTATCGTTGACATTTGTATATACGACAGCGATACTTCGTATATACGGAGGCTGCGGCCATGCCTGGAACCCTGACATCAATTCGGCTGGACACGAAGCTGGCGGATGAGGCCGTCCGCGTGCTGGGAGTAAAGTCCCGCACTGAAGCTGTGCATGTGGCGCTGAAAGAAATCATCGGTCTCAAACGCTTCAAGGATTTGATGGCGAAGTACGGAGGCAAGGGATCGTTCGCGGGCAGCGATGAGTGAGTTTGCCGTCTTCGACACCTCGGTGTTGGTCGATCAAATCCGTACAAATCGATACTTGGATCGTATCTCGACCCTGGAATGTGTGGTGCGGAACTGTTCGGTGGTTCTGGCTGAACTCCGACGCGGTGCAAGTTCGCCAGCCGACCGGCGGGTCGTCGATGCCCTCGAACGAAACCATCCCATTCTGACTCCAACCACAAACATCTGGCTGGAATCGGGGCACGTGCTCGGGAAAATGCGGGACGACAACGGGTTCGAGCCCGCCAAATTGCGCGATTTGCACTTTGACGTGTTGATCGCCCTCACTGTGCGGGCCCATGGGGCGCGGCTGATCACGTCGAACCGGGTGGATTTCGAGCTGATCCGCCAGTATCGGAACTTCAGGCTGGAAGTCTGGTAACTTGTGCTATCCCAGGTCCGAAAATCCGGATCCAGGGCTCCCGGCGATTTGCGCCTTGAAAACGCCTTCGATATCGGAGGGCGCGCGGCCTCAAAAAAGGCGCGCGGGAGTCGAGAACTATTGACTCCGCCACACGGTTTGGAGAATCAAAAAAGGTGTAGTTTCCAAAAGACTTGAGGGTACTTCGATGGCAGCCGCCGAAATGGATTTCCTGCACAGCCAACTGGAGGAGCGAAAGCGCCGCCTTGAGACTGTGATTATGCTAACCCCGGACGACGCAAGTCTTGAAGCCTTATTGCGCGAAGTGGATTCGGCGTTGGATCGATTCGCCGCCGGTACCTACGGATTGTGCGAAACGTGCCACGACACGGTGGAACGGGACCGGTTGTTGGCCGATCCGCTGATTCGCTATTGCCTCGACCACCTGACTGAGCATCAGCGTGCCGACCTTCAGCGCGATCTGGATCTCGCCTCCGAACTGCAACGGGGCCTCTTGCCGGCTGCGGATCTCAAAGTTGACGGCTGGGAAACAAGCTATCACTACGCACCTCTCGGACCGGTCAGCGGCGACTATTGCGACCTCTACCCATCCGATGGGCAGCTTTTCTTTGTGCTTGGCGATGTGTCAGGAAAGGGCGTGGCGGCATCGATGAGAATGACGCAACTCCACGCGCTGTTCCGCAGCTTGATTGGCATGGGTCTACCGCTTGCGGAGATTGTTGAACATATCAACCGCTTTCTCTGCGACAGCGGGCTCGCCGGACAATATGCCACGCTCGTCTGCGGGCGTGCCAAATCCGGCGGCGATGTCGAACTCATCAACGCAGGCCATTTGCCCGTGATCGCCGTTCAGCGGGACGGTGTACGGCTGTTCGAGTCAACCGGGTTTCCGCTGGGAATGTTTCGCGAAGCCGCGTTTACCTCCGCCCGCCTGCAATTGTGTGGCGGCGACATGCTTTTCCTTTTCACAGATGGACTCTCTGAAGCGAGCGGAAATGACGGCGAATATGGCATTGATCGCGTATCGAATCTGGTTGGGCGGCACATTGCGTGCTGCCCTGCCGGAGTCATCTCGGCATGTCTTGAGGACCTGCGCGGATTCGCGGGCGCCAACCCGGGGATGGACGACGTGACGCTCCTGGCGATTCAGCATGCCGCATAGGCGGGCGTGACGGCGTACTCCGGCCCATTGAAAACGCGGCGACCAGGTGTGACAATAAAGCATGGGCGCGATCCTGCGTAAATACACGAGCTTCGATGAGATGAAGGCCGACGAGTATCTCTACTGGCAGAGCCGGCCCGTGCATGAGCGGATGGACGCTGTGGAGGAGATGATCCGCACTGCCTACGCGCTGAAAGGCTGGGAGATCGAGCCCGATGTACCAAGACTACAAAGACCTTTTGTCCGCCTTCAATGCCCATGGCGTTAGATACCTCGTTGTTGGCGCATACGCGGTCATCTTCCATGCGCAGCCCCGCTTTACGAAAGACATAGACGTCCTCATTCAAGCCGACCCCTCTAACGCGCATGCTACGTACGATGCGCTCGCTGCATTCGGTGCGCCGCTCGAGGGCATTCGACCGGAAGACTTCGCCGAGCGCGGCAGTTTCTTCCGCTTCGGACACGATCCATACGGCTTCGATATTCTTCCCGAGATTCCGGGCGTCGATTTTGACGCGGCCTGGGAGCGGCGCGTCGAGGGAGTCATCGACCCCAAGAGCGGCCTCAGGGCCTTTTTCATTTCCGCTCCCGATCTCATCGCCTCGAAACTGGCCGCCGGGAGACCGCAGGACATCGCGGATGCGGAGGCTATCCGCAAGGCGATCGAAGCGCGGGAGCACTAAATACTTTTTACGGGCTGGGGTTCGTGCTATCCCAGGTCCGAAAGTCCGGACCTGGGGCACCCGGCCCTGGCCGAAATCCGGCTTGATTCCACGGCAGGCGGGTTGAGGAAATAATCTGCAAACTGTTTGTGGAAAACGAAAATATATCGGGGGGTAGCGGGGTGCCCCGGTGGGTATGGTATGGACCGGTCGCATCCCTGGCAGATTGGGCCTCGGTGATCACCCAAAACCGGCCATAGATGATCGGGTTAAATCCGGCCATAGAGAGATGGCTTAAGACATAGCCGCTGCAGGGGCAGTTAGCCTCTGTGGTCATGAGCAACGTCTTGAGCAGAGAAAAACGAGAGCAAGTCATTGCGCTGGGCCGGCTTGGGTGGTCTTTGCGTCGCATCGAGCAGGCGACCGGGGTGCGACGAGAGACAGCCGGCGAGTATCTTCGTGTCGCCGGGATTGCGCTTCGCCGTCCGGGCGGGTGGGGACGCCATGGTCCGGCAAAACCGGCCATCAACCCGATCACCGACTCCGGGGCGAAAATTCAAAACCGGCCATCAACCTGATCACCGACTCTGAGGGCGGGGATTCAAAACCGGCCACTGCGGTGACCACCGACTTTTTGGCGAAGAAACCGGGTTGCGGACCGGCGAGCCGCTGCGAACCTTACCGCGAACTGATCGCGCAGGAGTTGGAGCGCGGCCGGAACGCGATGGGGATTTGGCAGGATCTGGTCGATAGCCACGGCTTCGACAGCGGCTACCAGAGTGTGCGGCGCTTCGTGATCACGTTGCGGGAATCGATGGCGCCGGAAGCGCGGGCGATCATCGAAACTCCGGCTGGCGAGGAATGCCAGGTTGACTACGGCACGGGGCCGATGGTGCGCGATCCCGATAGCGGCAAGTACCGGCGCACGCGGCTATTCGTTCTGACTCTGGGCTGTAGCCGCAAGAGTGTTCGCCTACTGTCTTTCCGATCGAGTGCGCGGGTGTGGGCCGAGCTGCACGAAAAGGCATTTCGCCGGCTTGGCGGTTCGCCCGGATCGTGGTTCTGGATAACCTTCGCGAGGGTGTGCTGTCTCCAGACTTCTACGATCCGGGCCTGAATCCGTTGTATCGCGACGTTCTGGCGCATTACGGCGTGACAGCGCTGCCGTGCAAAGTGCGCGATCCGGATCGAAAAGGAAAAGTCGAGAGTGGCGTCAACCACGCGCAGATGACGCCGTTGAAAGGCAAGAAGTTCGAGAGCCTGGAAGAGGCGCAGACGTACCTGGACCACTGGGAAGAGCGCTGGGCCGACACGCGTATCCACGGCCGGACCAAGCGACAGGTAGCGGCGATGTTCGCCGAAGAGAAGCCCTTCTTGCAACCGCTGCCGTTGGAGCCGTTCCGCTACTACCAGTATAGCGAGCGCACGGTGCATATCGATGGTTGCGTCGAGGTTGATGCGGCTTACTATGGAGCGCCGCCCGGCTGGATCGGCCGGAAGGTCAACGTGCAGTGGGACGCGATGTTCGTGCGTCTGCTTGATCCCCGCACCGGTGAGTTGCTGCGCGAGCATCTGAGCGGCAAACGTGGCGCTCATCGTATCCGCGATGCGGATCGGCCGCGTCGTACGCCGCCACCGTTGCTTCAACTGCTGGCACGTGCACACAAGGCCGGAGCCAGCATCGGCGCTGTCTGCGACGCCATCCATGCTCGGCAGGGCGAACTCGGAATGCGCCGCATCCAGGGCGTTCTCCAACTGGTCAAGCAATATGGCAGCGCGGCATCAGACGATGCTTGCGCGGCGGCGCTGGAGTTGCGCGTCCCCGAGTATCGCTTCGTGCGCCGTTATCTAGAGCGCAGCCCAAAAGCTCCTCTCACTCTGCGGCAAGTCGATCCCCTCATCCGCGAACTCAGCCAGTATCGCGACCTGATCCAACAAAGAATCAACTTCGAGGAACCCCAATCATGAACCTGATCGAACTCAATCGCTCCCTGGTACAACTGCGCCTGAGCGGCATGGCCGCAGTGATGGAAACTCGCCTTCTGCAAGCGCAGTCGGAAAACATGGCACCCATCGACCTGATCTCCATCCTGGTCTCCGACGAACTTGCCTGTCGCAGCAAGCGACTGCTGGAGCGGCGCCACAAGCAGGCGCAGTTCCGTGACGCAAACAAACTACTCGATAACTTCGACTTCCAGTTCAACCCAAAGATGAATCGCAGTCTGGTCTTCGACCTGGCCACTGCGAACTGGGTCGGAAAGCGCGAAGATGCCTTGTTCCTCGGTCCACCTGGAAGCGGCAAAAGTCACTGCGCACAGGCCATCGGACACGCCGTCATCCAGCAGGGCTACCGTGTTCTGTATCGCGAAGCCCACAGGCTGCTGGAAGACTTGGCCGACGCCACGCTCGATGGCAAACGTAAGGAGTTGATGGAGCAACTGACCACCGTGCCGTTGCTGATCATCGATGACCTGGGAATGCGCAAGCTGCCGCTGACCGCCGCCGAGGAACTGCTGGAGATCATCATGCGCCGATACGAACGTGCGAGCACACTGCTAGCCGCGATATCTCACGGAGCTATTGATTAATGAAGTGGGGATCAAAAAATAAATAGCAAAAGGCCGCTGTTTTTGTGGCATAACTGCGTTGTCTAGTCGTAGTTGAATGCCAAAAAAGGAGCGGCCTTTGATGACAGAGTGTATCCAAGAATCGTTCACATTTACAGCCCATTTTTCACGACGTGTACAGGCCGAGTTCACAGCAGGTCGGGTTTCGAGTGACGGCGGCGCGCTTCTTTTGCGTGAGGCAGACCGCAGGATCAACCTTTTGGGCCGGCTGGCGAGTTGTTTTCTTGATGGGCGTGCACCGTTGCTGATCAAGCACCGCTTGTCGGAGATGCTTTCGCAGCGCATCTATGGTCTGGTGCTGGGCTACGAGGACCTTTGCGATCACGAGCAGTTGCGTTCCGATCCGTTGCTGGGAGTGTTGAGCGGCAAGCGGGAACTGGATGAGCCGCTGGCGGGCAAGAGCACGCTGAACCGGCTGGAACTGACGGGGCGCAGCCGGCGATATCACAAGATCTCCTATTCAGGAGAAGCCATCGATCGCCTGCTGGCCGATCTGTACATCGATTCGCACCCGACGATGCCCGATCAGATCGTGCTCGATCTGGATGCCACCGACATCCCGTTGTATGGCCATCAGCCGGAGCGGTTCTTCCACGGTTATTACGACAGCTACTGCTATTTGCCGCTGTACATCTTCGCCGGTGACCAGTTGCTGTGCGCGCGGCTCCGGCCGGCCAATCAGGATGCGGCGAAGGGCTCGGTCGAAGAGGTCAGCCGCATCGTGGCGCAACTGCGGCAGCGCTGGGCTGGCGTGAAGATCGTGCTCCGCGCCGACTCCGGCTTCTGCCGCGAAGACCTGATGGGCTGGTGCGAACAGAACCACGTCGATTATGTCTTCGGCCTGGCGCGGAACAAGCGGCTGGCAAAGATCATCGGCGCCCAGATGCATCAGGCTCAGATGCTGCATCAGAGCAGCGGCAAGGCGGCCCGGGTCTTCGCCGAGTTCAGCTACCAGACCCGCAAGAGCTGGTCCTGCGCGCGCCGCGTAGTGGCCAAGGCCGAATATCTCGACAAGGGCGAGAACCCGCGCTTCGTAGTCACTTCGTTAACCGCTGAGCAGTGGGCCGCGCAGAACTTATACGAAAAGTTCTACTGCGCAAGAGGAGAGATGGAGAACCGCATCAAGGAACAGATGTGCCTGTTCGCCGACCGGCTCTCCACCGACGAGATGAAAGGCAATCAGTTGCGTCTCTACTTCTCCGCCCTGGCTTACACCTTGATGGAAGCGCTGCGCCGGCTGGGACTGAAAGGCACTGCCTGGGCCGAGGCGCAAGTAGATACGATCCGCCTAAAGCTGCTCAAAATCGGCGCCATCGTGCGGCTCAGCGTGCGCCGCGTGCTCCTCCAGCTCAGCTCCGCCTACCCTTGGAAAGACATCTACGCCCACGCCTTCCACTCACTGAGATGCTGAACGCATCCTCTGACCAAAGAAAACTACACTTCCACCTTCGGCCACAGGCAGAGCCATGCTCCAAATACGCGCAACAACATCCAACCCACTGCGCCAGTGAGCCAAACCTGTTCTTGAAGGATCGCCTCGGCTCGAAAAATGACCCCAAGACTCAAATCTTGAATCCGATCACTCTGAAATCAGAGCCTGTGAGAAATCGCGGCTAACGTCCAACAGACCCGTAGAGGACTGGGGAAAACTGCTGGGCGACAGCGCCGCTGTCACCGCAATGTTGGATCGCTTGCTGCATCACGGACACGTTCTCAAGTGCGGCCCGCGCAGTTGGCGCACCAAAACCGGTACCTCTGGAGAAGGACAATGACAAATGCAACAGCAAAAACAAAAGCGATAAGGATGCCGGGCAAAGAGCGCCCGGCGTCGTCGCGACTCGTGATCCAGAGGCCTCCCACGACGGAGCCTCACCTTAGGAATACTGGCAGAAACACGAAACCCTCTGCTGGCCAGCCCATCGGGCAAACCGCAGAGGGTCTCGATCACCGATTCCTTCGGAGCCAGCCCCGTGTCATCGGCCCTGGATCACTCCGCAAGGCGCGACCCCGGCGGAGCGACTACCACCCTAACACGCAACCACGGCTCCTGAACATCAACGCGTCACTACTCGCCTTGCACAGCCACATCGCGACAAGGTAAAACAATCACGTCCGCGGCCACTCCTTATGGCCGGTTTTGACCTGATCACGTATGGCCGGATTTAACCCGATCACCGAGGAGATTGGGCCGGAGACCCGCTTGATTCCACTGTACGCGGATGGGGGAAATAATCTACAAAGCGGGGTGGCGGGGGTTCGTGCTTTTCCAGGTCTCAGAAGCGAGACCCATCGAAAGGCTCAGGGCAGGCTTGGGATCGCCCAGTTTTTTCCCTGGAGTGTTTGAAGGAAAAAATGCCTTAGTCACCGACTTGTTCCAGGATCGAGAGCAAGTCCCGGCTTCCGTGCACCACGCGCTCAATGCGCACTGCGTCGTGGCGAATACGAAACAAAATCACGTAGTGGCCAACAGAAGCCAAACGGGCCTCTGCGCCAAGTTCCGGCCGAAGCCGATAGAGCTGAGGTTGCCGGGCAATCTGCTTCATGCGCGTATGCAGCACCCGGAGCATCCTGATTGCCTGGCGCGGGCTGTCCTGGGCGATGTAGTCGGCGATCTGCTCAAGGTCGCCGGGAACGAGAGGAGATAAGCGGAGGTGCACTACCGCTTTGCCGGCTCGGGCATGCTCTTGTATTTCTTTTCGAGCTGGCCGAAGACCAGAGCTGGATCTAGACCTTCTGAATCGTCGGCCACCGCCTCTTGCCAACGCGTGCGCAGATCGGTCAAAGACTGCTCGCGCAGGTTCCGCTTGTGGGTCCAGTCGCGCAGAGCGTCGCGGATGACCTCGCTGTTGGAGGCGTATTCCCCTGCCTCGACTGCGCGGCGAACGACAGCAGCCATTTCCAAAGGGAGTGCGATGCTGAGTTTTTCGACGGTAGGCATAAAGAATGCTCCAGTAGTAAGAAATGCTACCATATCGGCGTCATTCATGCCGCCCCCCACGGGGCGGCGGAGTCGCAGGCCAGAGATTCGAGACTTGGAAGAACCCAAATACTGAAGAAATGTAGAGTAAAATGTCGTTTTACATTTGCATTGCTTCGTGAAGAGTCGTATTGTGACCATCATGGCGATTTTGAACCGATCCGAGTTACCCGTTTGGCTTCTGAAGAAGTATGGATCGGCGTCCGCCTTGGCGACGGCGCTCGATGTGACTCGACAGACGGCTCATAACATTCTTTCGGGACGGACGGTCCCAAGCTACGAAAATTGCGAAAAGCTAGGGTTAACTCTTGCTTTTCTTCTGCAAGAGACGGAGGGAACAAGGGGAATGACCAACTTGGAGGATTTCCTACGGCAGCGCAACCATGATCGCTTAGTTGCGGGCAGGATGACTGAATCGGAGTTGGGTGACCTAATGTTCGGCGAGCGCGGTACAACAATGATGAAAGACTTAATTCAAGCCATCCAGGCAACTGCCGCACAAGTGGGGGCAGTAGACGCTAGTCCTTTTGAATGGAGCGATGGGCAATCTGGAGAGACCTTATCTCCACTGTTGAAGCTTCGACCTGTTGGCGCACAATTCATGGGGCATATGTTTACGCTCCCCGGTGGATTGCGGGAGCCCCGCGTGGTTTTTGGTTGGGTAGCGACCCACGATCCAACGGAAGAACGTAAGTTACCGAATCAAGTGTGGAGGCTCGCGCTTTCCTACACGGCTGGCGTTCTGGCGTGGAACGCAAATGGTGAGGAGATTATGGGCGCTACTTCTGTCGAGTTGGCTCAGCAAATCGTCATGCACCTGATCGAGTACCGGGATGAATATCTATCAGCGAGTCGAAGATTATGAAGAAGAATGTTGAAGAGTTTGTCAGGTTGGCGGTCCAGGGATTCGCGACAAGAGATGAGCGGTCTCGGGGACAATCGCTCTTTGATGCTCTTAGCCGAGATGAAAAGAAACAGACTATCGAGAGCCGCGCCTTCCTGAGTTTCGCTGGAGCGACCAATCTTATTGCCGATCCCTTAAAGCATTCGAACGAGGAACCGCCTCAACCGGATATTTGCACTGAAATCAATGGCAGCAAATATCATTTTGAGCTCGGCGAAATTACGGACGAGAATCTTGCAGAGGGCATCGCCACCTCCTTAAGGACAAGAATGGTTTCAGGCTGCGCGCTCTCTCAAGCAGAACCATTGGCGAGGATGATTGCGCAGAAATGTCAAAACAGGTATGAGACAAATGGCACCCCAGTGGACCTTCTGCTCTATTACTGGAGACAGGGTCCATACTTGCCTACGATTGAGCAGTATTTCACCGAGAATGGACCGGTGGTTGAAAGCTGGCTTATGAACAGTGAGTTTAAGAGCATTTGGATTTATGACATGGATTCTAAGAAAGTCCTATGGAGGGCGCACCGATAAGAGTAGGTTCTTGACGCCAGGAAGAAAATTGGGCCGCTCAGCGATACTGAACGGCCCACGATGTATTTGCGCCGAAGGCGCCTTTTGCCTGGACGGCCAGTCCCTAGTCGCCGGCGACGAGGTCGGCTTCTTTCTCTGCGGCGGGCTTGGCCCCGCCGTTCGAGGCAGGCCGGATGGAGTCGAGAGTTACCAGACCCTCGACCGGCTTTTCGCCTAAAACCTGCTCGCGATAGAGCTTGGCCATGCGGGCGTTTTCGGCTTCGGCCTTGAGGCGTTCTTCGCGGGCACGAAGTTTTTCTTCGCGGGCGTTCTTGGCGATGCCGAGAGTGTCGAGCGTGTGGTTGGCTTCAGAGTTGACGTGCTCCATATTCAGCACCAGCTCGTGGCCAACATGGGTCATGCCAACCTTTTTGCCGCCGGCAAAGATTTCATGGCGGCCGTGCTCCTCATACCACTTGGTGAGGGTGGCCGTCATGTGCATCTTCTCAATAATGTTGCGCCAGCCCACGCCGGTGTTGTAGGCGCAGAAGCTGATCTCGCCTTCCTGGGTGGCGTAAGGAATGATGCACTGCTCGGTGCGGCGGAAGTCGTAGTTGAACAGGTCCTGGAACCACATGCCGGCGATGAAGAGGAAGTTCCAGCGGTCCTGGCGGCGCTTCTTGATGTCTTCCAGAGTGCGGTCGCCCTTGACGCTGCCGTAGTTCCTGCCGGTGGCGTTGAAGGTCTTGTCCATCTTCTTCATCATGTCGGTGATTTTGAAGTGGGTGGGCGCCTTGAACGGATCGTAGTTGCGCATGAGCGCCAGGCCGAAGCCAATGACAGACATCCACTTGCCGCGGGCCGCGTCGTTGACCTTGGCCAGGTCCTTGGCTACCTTGTCCATGTTGAGGAAGGCGGTGACGGGGGCCGATTCCTTGGTTTCCTTGTCGATCATGAGCGCCATGCCAATGCCGCAGTTGGGGTGGCAACCGCAGGAGAGCTGGCCCCACTCGGCCGTGGGTCCGTGAATCAGGTCAGCCCAGTCGGAGAAGGTGCTCATAAAGCTGATGGGGAACCAGTCGCGCTCGGGCTCGCCGATGCCGCACTGCTTCTTGATGTCGTGGGCCATGTGGCTGAGGGTGTAGCGCTGGGCCACGCGGCGCTCTTCGGTGATGTCCTCGTCGCGGCCGGTAAAGCTGACCGGCTGGAAGCTGAGGAAGCTGATCTTCTTGGGGTTGTCGAGGGCGAACTGGATGATGTGTCCAACCTGCTCGTTGTTGATTCCGTTGATGATGGTGGTGACCGGAACGATTTCGACGCCGGCTTCATGCAGGTTATTGATGGCCTGCAGCTTGACGTCGAACAGGTTGCCCACCTTGCGATGCGAGTTGGCTGCGTTGCCAATGCCGTCGAACTGAAGATAGACGTAACGAAGGCCCGCTTCGGCAGCGGCGCGGCACAGTTCCTTGGACTTGGCGAACTCGATGCCGTTGGAGGCGGCCTGAACGCTGTTGTAGCCAACCTTGCGGCTGTAGGCGACGGCGTCAAGGAAGTAGGGCGAAAGCGTGGGCTCGCCACCGGAGAACTGGACGCTCATCTGCCGCCTGGGCTTGACGGTGATGGCGTTGTCGAGCATGGTCTTGATTTCTTCCCACGTGAGCTCGTGGACGAAACCAACCTGGTTGGCGTCCATGAAGCAGGGGTCGCACATCATGTTGCAGCGGTTGGTGAGGTCGATGGTGAGCACCGAGCCGCGGCCGTTGGTGATGGTCGAAGTGCCGTGGTGGTGGAGATTTTTGTCGCCTTCGCCGTGGGCGCGGATGTCGCGGCCGGGGAAGCTCTCTTCAAGATGCTTGAAGAAGGCCGGGTCGATGGACATGACGTCTTCGAAGTGGCCGTGCTTGGGGCAATCCTTCACCATGAGGATTTTGCCGTCGCGCTCGATGATCTGGGCCTTGATTTCGCCCACCTTTTCATTGAGCAGGACTTCGTGGGGCAGCTTGCCGTCGATGATCTGCTTGCGGATCTCGGGGACGCACTTGGGACAGAGGGAATCCGTGGTGCGCGGCCAGCCGAGAGGCGGCTTTTCCTTCTGATAGCTCTTGAGGAGAGGCTTCTCGCTCCACTTGGGCGTGAAGGACGGGTTAGGGCTGATGCGGTTGAACCGCTCGAAAACTACCCACGCGCCCTTTGCCGCGTAGACAGCGGCTTTCTCGGCGTACTTAATCGCTTTGGCCATATATTTTGCGATGCTCCTCTTGAAATGTGGTTGCCTGCGGCGGTTGTGCCGCTGGGTCAGATTCCGGCCGCCCCGAAGGCCGCCGGAGCCTGAGAACTCAGTACAAGAGTAAGGCTTAAACCGAGTCAATCCAACGCAGGTGCAGCGAATGGCGGAATGGCTCGCTGAACGGCAATTCCGGGGAGGTGAACGGCAGACACCAGCGGCGGACGGGGTTGGAGTTGGGTACAAAGCCATTGGTCTGCAATGGCTTACGGTTATTGAGCGCGATTACGAACCGCCGTTTTCGGTTTTGGCCACCTGGTCGATGATGCGCTGAACGAGCACGACGCGGACATGGATGCGGCGGGCAACGTCAGGCAGGAACTCGGTGATGAAGTTATCGATGGGAGCGGTGGCCAGGCCAATGGAGTAACGGGCGGCGCTGGACGGCAGGTTAGTCTGCTCGCCCGGAACGTATAGATTGCTGATTTCATCGTCGATGGCGAAGCCCACGATATTGGCATAATTCAGCATCCCTTTGCCGTTGTCGCCCTGGGTCCAAACCACCTGGACAATGGCGTGGCGCACCCGCTGAAAGTAAGTGCCTTTCGGCATCCGGTGATAGTGGGGGTCCTGGTGGACGATGGAGGGAATGAGGAATGTGCCGAAGAACTCGCCGGTCATGTCCTGGGTGAAGCTGACGCCCACATTGCGAGCAAAGCCGGGCAATCCGGGGCCATAGGGGGAGTGCGCGTCCGATCCGACCGCGATTGCGGATTGGCCCAGAATTGTGATGGCATTGAAAGGGTCAAGCAGGTTGCGCATGGCCAACCGGGCCTTCTCCTTGGGGGTGAGCGGCTTGACCTGCGGCCCATTGAGGAAGCGTGCGAACCAGTTGATGAGGGGTTGCGGAGGGCAGGGTGGAAGTTGCGCGGAGGCGCCGGACTGGCCGGTCTTTGTGTCGGCGGGGGAAGGCTGGACACCTGCCTGGGCGGTGGAGATGGAACCGGCCATATCCGCCATTGCTGTTGCCGCGGATTCGTTGTCTGGGACAACCCTGCATGGGCCGACCTTGGACTTTTGGTGTATGAGGTTAGCGGGCTTTGGCGCATCGGGAAAAGGAGATACGGGGTTGGGCGGTGTGGGCTGTCCGGCTTGAGGCGCGGCGGTGGCCGTGACGAGCTGAGACAGAAGCAGAGCCAGGAGCAAGGGTTTTGCGAGTGAAAATTCTCGATGGGCTTCGGAGCGTGCCGTGTGGATGCCAGGAGCGTTCGGGCTCGCGCTGGTTCGGTTCCCGTCTTCGTTTTTCTGTCGCTCTCGCAAAAGCCGGGCCCTCGCTGGCAGCAGGTTTGTTTCGTCACGACGGAGGTAGCGGAGAACCGGCGGCCGACCCTGGCCGTCGCAAGGCCGCTCTATTTTGGCCGCTCTCGAAGTCAGACGCTGATTTTCAACGAAAGGTAACCTTGAGAGAGACAGAGAATTGAGTCGCGAGTTCTGAGCAAATGCGCTGTTTGCCGGAGGATAGCATGTTGACGATCGCGGCACATGCCAGTTCAGTGGCATTGACGCGCTGGTACACACCTCGCAAACTGGGAGCGAGGGAGACGGCCATGCACAGCTATCCTCCGCCCGGGCCGGGACCAGGTGGCGTCGGCAAGCGCATTGAAGAAGCGATCGAATTGATTGAGATGGAGTTGCGGCACACAGTTGCCTACGTCAACGACGCGGTTGTCCCGCAGGTCAGGAAAGAATCGATTTCTGCCATGCGCAAGGTGGCGGACACGCTGCGCAACCTTGCCGACCGCATCGAACAACAAAAGGGCCCACGAACCTGATGGTGGCAACGAAACTCAACTGGGATGCGCGATCGGTCGCCGCATGGGCGGGTTTGGCGGTGATGTTGCTGGCTGCCTCGGGGTGCGCGCATCGCCGGACTGCTGTGCAGTATCCGGCACCGCAAGCCGCGCCGCCCGCGGTGCAGCCGACTTATCCCACCCAGCCAACCTATCCGACACAACCGAGTGTTTCGACGGGACGCATTCCTGTGACGCCGGCTCCGCCGGGCGGCATCAGCGAGGAAGACAAGGAATTTGTGCTGACCCACCGGCCCATCTTCAGCGAAGAGGGCGACGCAGCGTGGTACACGGCGCCTTACAGAGGACGGAAAGCGGCGAATGGGCAGGTCTTCGACGATGATGCTCTTACCGCCGCGCATCGAACGCTTCCGATGGGGTCGCTGATCGTGGTGACCAATCTCAAGACCCGGCAAGCCTCAGCCATGCGCATTACCGACCGCGGGCCATTTACGCCGGACCGGATCATCGATCTGACGATTGCGTCGGCCAAGTCAATTGGTGTTTACAGGCCCGGAACCGCGCTTGTTCGCATCGACGTGTACGAGACGCCCAAGCCCATCGATACGGGCGGGAGGTGGTGCGTGCAGATTGGCGCGTTCAAAAGCGAGCGCAAGGCAGAGCAACTCAAGCAAGAGCTGCTGCGGAAATATCCCGAATCGCGGGTGATCGAGTTTCCCGGCGAAGACAGCTATTGGGTGCGCATCCGGCCGGAGGGCGACAACCGCGAGCAGGCGGAGTTCATCGCCGAGCACCTGCATCCTTCAGAAGGCGACGCGTATTTGACGCGGCTGGATTGAGCGAGAGCAGGGAACTGGGACCAGGGAAGCGGCCGAAGCACCCGGCGTGGCGATTGACCTTAAGTGGTTTTCCATTCGAGTCAGGCGAGACGGTGGCGTCGTTTTCGATTGCGTTTGCGGTGAGTTTCGTCTTAATGTGAGTCCGTTCCATTGAAGGGGGGGTGCGATGTCTGTTGGAGTTCCTGCAATGCAAGGGGCGAGAGTCCGGCAGAACTACCTGGCGATCGTTGTGGCTGCGGTTGCCTGCTTCCTCTTTGAAGCGGGGTGGTACTCCTACTTTCTGCAAACGTGGTTGAACGGGATCGGCCGCACGCGAGAGTGGCTGATGAGTACAGGGCTAAGTCCTGCACTGCAGTATGGGACGGCGCTGATTTCAGCGGCCATGATTGCGACTGCGATCTCCTGCGTTACGCAACTGACAGGGCCGCAGACGGCGTTGCGCGGCGTGCAGGTTGCGGCTCTGCTGTGGTTCGGCCTCGTGGTCACTACGTGGTCCACGGAATATGTTTTTGAGGTGCGACCCTTCAGCTTGCTGGCTGTGAACGCAGGATTCTGGCTGCTGGGCATGGCACTGATGGGCGCGATAGTGGGGGCGTGGAAGAAGAAGGGGTAGAGCAGCTGTTAGCTTTCAGCTGCTAGCTTTCCCACTCTAGCGACAAAAAACGTCGCTGGAATGGGGCACCCAGCGACGCGTATTTGACGCGGCTGGATTGAAAAACAGGGATCAGGGATCAGGGAACAAGGCAGCGTCTCAAGACTGGCGCCATGGTCGGTTTTGTGTCAGCGCACGACTTAAGCGCGGGTTGGAAACACTTAGTTCATGATTCTGCAATGTCCTAAGAAACCTCCGCACAAGGCGCATTTTCGATCAGCGAAAAGATGCAGTGGCTAAAGCCATGTTCATTGTGGAGCCTTTATCGGCCCGACTGAAGTCGTGCCCTTGTTACAAGGCAACTGGTGCAGAGTTTCCCTAAGTGACCAAGAAATCCGCATTGTTAGCACAAATTAGCACAGATTCAGAACAGAACGATCACGGTCCGAAACTTCCGAGTCGGGCACATCCAACCGGCACGCGGTCGAAGGACCTAGCGGCGACATGAATGGGGTGGGCCCTGATTTTTCGGCGGCATTTATTGGACGGTTTGAGCTATTGATTGAAAACACGTTCGACCGCAATCTTTCCCCTTTTGCTCCTCATCTGTGATACCTTCGCGACGAGTGCCTCTGCGAACTATCTCCGAAACATCCCAAACATAAGGAGCAGTGAAGATGCCAACGGATCATCAGGGTCTCAAAGGAAAGGTCGCACTGGTCACTGGAAGCTCACGCGGCATTGGCCGGGGCATCGCAGTCCACCTCGCGGGTCACGGCACAAAGATCGCAGTCAACTACCTGAAAAATGTCGATGCAGCCAACTCTGTGGTCGCGTCGATCAAAGCCGGTGGCGGCGACGCATTCGCGATTCAAGCCGACGTTTCGCGACCAGATGAACTCGCCGGCATGGTTAATCGAGCCAAAGATCACTTTGGGGCGTTAGACATCTTCGTGAACAATGCTCTAGGCGATCTGCTGGGTTTCATGAGTCCGCCTTTGCACGTAACCGTCGAGCAATTCCATGCGGCGTTTCAGTGTCAGTCCCAGGCATTTCTAGTTGGAGTGCAAACCGCCGCGCCGATTCTGTCAAATGGCGGCCGTATCCTCGCCATCAGTTACTGGCCCGGCAGCCATCTGGGCGGCTTTCTACCGTATTTCGCAATGGGTGCAAGCAAAGCGGGAGTTGAAGCAATGTGCCGGTACTTCGCGGTCGCGTTAGCTCCGCGCGGAATCACCGTGAACACAATCTGTGCCGGACTCACCGACGACAGCATCGTCAACAGCCTTCCGCCCGAAGCGCAGCAAGCCATTCTGGCAAGACTGCGCGAAGGCTGGACCCCAATGGGCAGACCCGGTACCCCCGCCGACATCGGAGGTGCAGTCGCCGCATTGTGCAGCGAAGACGCAGCATGGATTACTGGGCAGACGATCGTAGCGGACGGAGGCGCCTCTCTAATGAGTCCAGAGGCTCCACTTTTCTTTCAGCAACCCTAGCGATTCCGGACTGTTAGCGAGTCACCGCCGATGCGGAAGTTACAAAGGGAAAATGCAGATCCTTCCGCTTCGCGTCAGGATGACAGGGTCTTGGGAGTCGAAGCGGATGTGTCTTCGCAAATCCTGATAGAGCCCTTTTACAGCCGCGCTCACAGCCCCAGTTCTCCGGCTCGCTTTTTCATCGCTTCGAGGCAAAACGCGATGTGGGCGTCGAGATCGACGCCCAGCTCGGCTGCGCCCTGGATCACGTCTTCGCGATTGACGCCGCGGGCGAAGGCTTTGTCCTTCATTTTTTTGCGCACACTTTTCACTTCGACATCGGCGATAGCTTTGGTGGGTTTGACGAGGGCGCAGGCGGTGAGGAATCCGGCGAGTTCGTCGCAGGCGAAGAGTGATTTGTCGAGATGCGTGACGCGGGGCACGCCGGAGTATTGCGCATGGCCGAGGATGGCGGTGCGCAACTCCTGCGGCCAGCCGAGGCGCTCCAACTCGCGCACGCCCACGAAGGGATGCTCGGCAGCCGTGGGGTGGCGCTCGTAGTCGTAGTCATGGAGCAGGCCGGTAGTGGTGTAGAGCTCGACGAACCGGGCGCGCTCATCGCCCGCGAGCATGAGTCGGTCGGCTTCAGCCTCGCCGCAGGCCGTAACGCAAATCTCGACGGCCAGCGCGTGCTTGCGCAGATTTTCGCTTTGGGTCCACTCAGTGAGTAATTGCCATGCCTGATCTCGTCCGAAGTTTGCCTCGCCGTCGGTGCTGCTGCTCATTCTTTTTTGCCTCCATGTTGCTCAATTTGGTTCGTGCTTCTTTGGGATTTACCGAGTATGATGGGGGAATCTTAGGGTTGACCCTAAGTTTCTACTTGACAATTATGGTTCATTCCACCGAAAGTAACACGTATCGCGGTGTAAAAGAACACCGCGGAGAGCCTGCTCTGGCGCTCCGCAACCTGGACATGGCCACCACTCTGGTAAACGTGGATACACGTGAAGTTGTGCGCTGCGACTTCTGCAGCCTGGTTCAATACAGGACCAGCAACTCGCTTTGCAGGAAATGCCGCAAGCCCCTCGACATGGAGGAGCCTGAACTTCTGGTTCCGCAGCTGGTTACAACACCGGTGATTGCGGCTTCGGCCGAGGCCGGGTTGCAGGTGGCGGGCCAGGTGCGCGAGATTCGACGTGCGCGCCACCTGAGCCAGCGCCAACTGGCGGGGCGCATGCAGGTGCCGCGAACCTACATTTCCAAGATCGAGAATGGCAAGGCGATTCCCACGCTGGGTTCGCTGGAGCGGCTGGCGAATGCGCTCGAAGTGGACGTGAGCCAGCTTGTGCGCGACTCGCGCAGCCGCCGCGACGAAGAAGTGGCGGCAATTCTGGCCGATCCGCTGCTGGCCGAGATTGCGGCGCTGCTGCCGCAGCTCGACTCGCTGCATCGGACACTCGTGTATGGATCGGCGCGCGACATGGCCATGGGCCGGCGTCGCACAGCCTAGAACACGAAGTCACCGGCCGGCCAATAATCGCCTCTCAGGCGGTCATTCCGCTGCGGTTTCTGACACTTAAGTGGGATGCCTGGGCCGTGCACCTTTGCGGCCCTTGGGCGCATGTGCTAGGTTCGAAGATGCCGCCACTTTTTCATTGGCAGCCGGAGCCAAGTTGCTTTGTGCGGAGATGGAATCGGCCGTCCTTCCGGACTGGACGTGAATCCACCGGGCTTCAACCGTCGATGCTTCCGGGCGCCGGGCTGGATGCATCAAAGCAGAGTAGAGGCCACTCATTGTATCCATCAGGCATGCTGCGCATTCATGAGCTGACCGCTGAGGAGCGCGCTGTTTATGCGACGCTGCGGCCGGAGCGATTGCCCGAGCACGTAGCGATCATCATGGACGGCAATGGGCGCTGGGCGGGGCGGCGTTCGCTGAAGCGGTTCCTGGGCCACCAGCAAGGCGCGAAAAGCGTGCAACTGGTGACCGAGACGGCTTCTCGCATCGGTCTGCCGTGGCTGACGCTTTATGCCTTTTCGCTGGAGAACAACCTGAAGCGGCCGCGCGCCGAAGTGAATTTCCTGATGCGGCTGCTGAAGAGCTACCTGGAAAGCAATGTACAGCGCATGATGGATAACAATGTGCGCATCCGGTACATCGGGCGGACGCACGAACTGCCCAACGAAGTGCAGGACAAGATGCGCTGGGCTGCGGACCTGACGGCGCGGAACACCGGCACGACGCTGACACTGGCGCTGAATTACGGCGCGCGATCGGAACTGGTGGATGCCTTTCGCTCGCTGGCGGCTGAAGCACAGCGCAAACAGGTCAGCGCCGACCGCATTGCCGAAGAGGATATTCATCGCCATCTTTATACTGCCCACATGCCGGACCCCGACCTGTTGATTCGCACTTCGGGAGAGATGCGGATTTCGAATTTTCTGCTATGGCAGATTGCGTACACCGAGATCTTTGTCACGGAGCGGCTTTGGCCGGATTTCCGCGGCATTCACCTGCTGGAAGCGATTGCGGATTTTCAGCGGCGCGAGCGGCGGTTTGGCGGCATTGGCGAAAGCTGCGGCGAAGTGGAAGAAGACCCCGATCAGATCAAGATCGCGGCGGGGTGAGTTGACGTTTCGCGGGCACTTCGCGGCGATGACGTTTATTCTTCGTTAGATGATCGAAACGCTCGCGATCTCCGGGTACCGCTCCCTTCGCAACCTTGTGCTGCCCCTGGGCCGGCTGAATGTGGTGACGGGCGCCAATGGAGCCGGAAAATCAAGCTTGTATCGGGCGCTGCGGCTGCTGGGCGATGCGGCGCTGAACACCGTGGTATCGTCGCTGGCGCGCGAGGGCGGTTTGACCTCGACGTTGTGGGCTGGGCCGGAGACGATTGCCCGCAGCGTTCGACAGGGAGACTTTCCGGTTCAGGGAACGCCGAGGCAGAAAACCGTCAGTCTCAAACTCGGATTCAGCGCAGAACCTTACAGCTATTGCATCGATCTTGGCTACCCGCCCCCGGCGCAAACCGCATTTCCTCTTGATCCCGCGATCAAGCGCGAGTGTATCTGGCATGGGGGCGTGTACCGGCGGGGAGCGGTGCTGGTGGACCGCATGAATCGGCTGGTCCAGCTTGCTCCGACGAAAAACAAGGAGCCGGTGATTCTTACAAAGGAGCTGAGCTCCACCGACAGCATGCTTGCGACCATTGCCGATCCGCAGCGCGCGCCGGAGATGCTGGTGGTGCGCGAATCCATTCGCGGCTGGAGATTCTACGAGGGCTTTCGGGCGGACGCGACTTCGCCGGTGCGCGTTCCCCAGATAGGCACCTTCACGCCGGTGCTGAGCAACGAGGGAGCCGACTTGCCGGCGGCTCTCGCGACCATTCAGACGTTTGGCGACAACGAGGCACTGGAACGCACGATTGAGGACGCGTTTCCCGGCAGCCGCATTGAGATCGATGTGCAGGGCGGGCGTTTCGAAGTGCAGTTGCGCCAGCACGGGCTGCTGCGGCCCCTGTCGGCTTCAGAGCTCTCTGACGGCACTTTGCGTTTTCTGCTTTGGACAGCGGCGCTGCTGACGCCGCGGCCTCCCGAACTGATGGTACTGAATGAACCGGAGACCAGCCTGCATCCGGACTTGCTGCCCGCACTCGCGCGGTTGATCGCCGTGGCTTCGGAACGGACGCAAATCGTCGTGGTGTCGCACGCACAACTGCTGATTGAATCGCTGGGGCAGACTGCGCATTGCAGACGCCTGCACCTGGAAAAGTCGTTTGGCGAGACGACGCTCGCAGGGGCAACGCTGTTGAACAAGCCAAAGTGGGAGTGGCCTGTGCGGTAGGCGCCTATTGGGTATTGAAAGGCTTTTTTTGCATTCCGAGTCCATCGCGCGAAGTGAGCGCTGCGGCCTATTTGCCTAAAGCACTATAAAATCGGCGTGTTGAAATCAGCAATGAACTGGATTCCTGGAACATCGAGCTTGATAAGCTGCTTGTCGCCGGTAAGAAACAGGTCGATGCCCGCGGACGCCGCGCAGGCCAAATGAATTGAGTCGGCAATTTTCACTTTATGTCTCCCTCGAAGGCTACTGAATGGAGCGACAGCACCATCGTCAAAAGGCAAAAATGAAAATCCCATCTCGTCGAGTGTGCGACGAACGGTCTGTATCTTCAACGGCTGCGGAGATTTTTCCACGCCTGCCATAATCTCACCGAGGGCAAGGTAGCTCGTGTAAAGGGAGTCACCCCGCCGACGAGCGCGGGCCAGAAGCTTTTCTGCTCTCTCGCTGTAGGTTGGATGACCTTCCAATAAATAGATGAGGAGCATCGTGTCCCAAAAGATCCGGCTCACGCGGCGTCCTCATCTTCCGAACGGACCCAACGCAGGAATGCCTCACCACCGCCATATTCCGCTAACTCATCCTTGAGCAGTCCGGACAGTTTTCCGGTCAAACGGTGGGCCCACTCTTCCGGGGATTCTTCGCTGGGCATGGCCGGGTTTCCTTCCGGCGGGTTCTGACCCTGGTTGTGCTGCGCTCCTCGCGTTGCAACCCGATATCGGACAACGACCGTAGTGCTCTTCTTTGAAGGCGGGCCATCTACGGCTTCGATTTCAAGTCCGTTCTCGCGAAGAAAGGTCTTTTTTGTCAGCGCAGTACACACCTGAGGTGTGTTTCCGGGGGGAAAGCCCCTTGCTACCAAATCCTGCAACAGGTCTTTGACGGCCACGGAGAATTGCAATCTTCCATCCCGAATCGCCGGCTGCACATACTTCTCCAACGCTAAGGCCCGCACCAGTTCACTCGATCCATTACCCAATGACTGCTCCTTTCTGATCCTGTCCATCAGATTCATAGTCCAATCTCAGGATCAAGAGTATTGCCTTTTTGGAGTGCCTGTCAAGTGTCTTAATATTCAGGCAAATATAGAGTGTCTGGCATACATTCAGGCAAAAAATCTATATTACGCTGGATCACTCTCGGGCGATGGAACCGCCCGCTGCCTCATCTTGACGGTGTATTCTCATCCCTGAATGAAACGTGTATTGACCGCACTTGTTCTGATGCCGCTAATGCTGGCCCTGGTGTTTCTTGGCCCGAAGTGGCTGATCACATTGGTGGTGGCTGGAATCGCGATGCTGGCCGGGTGGGAATATCTGGGGCTGGCCGAACGATATGCCGGCAAGCCGCCCCGGATTGCGGTTGTTGTGGCCATTCTGCTGCTTTTTGCAGGCAACTTTGAATGGCCCGATTTGACCCTGCTTATCCTTGGCGCCCTTAGCCTGGGGCTTCTCGTTTACTGCACATTCGGGTCGCCCATAGAGCGGGTGCTGGCGGACGCTTCCGTTTCAGTTTTTTGCCTGCTTTACGTGGGGCTGACTCTTCTCGCCATTCCGACGCTTCGGGAGCAGTCGAATGGATCGACCCTGGTGGTATTTCTATTCTGCGTGGTGTGGGCCGGGGACATTGTGGCTTTGTATGTGGGGCGCATGTGGGGCAGGCGCAAGCTGGCTCCCGCGCTGAGCCCGAACAAGACCTGGGCGGGCGCCATTGGCTCAGTGGCGGGCAGCCTGGTGGTCACCGGCGGGCTGTTCTGGCTGTCGACATTTCTGGCGCAGTGGAATTTTGTGAAGCTTTCATTTGCCGATGAAATCTGGTGGTATTGGCTGGTGATGGCCGTTGTGGTGAACGTGGCCGCGCAGGCGGGCGATCTGGCTGAGTCTGCGCTGAAACGCTCGGCGGGCGTGAAGGACTCAGGGACGCTGCTTCCGGGCCACGGCGGGGTGCTGGACCGCATCGACGCTCTGCTGCTGGCTGCGCCGGTGCTGTGGTACGCTCAGGTTATTCGCATGCCATTCTAAGAGCTTTGAATAGAATGGCTTGGTCGGCAGGCCGGTACGGTTGAGGACTCATAAAATACCTTGAAACGACTCGCCATTCTCGGATCAACGGGCTCGATTGGGCAAAGCACTCTTTCCATCGTCGAACAGTTTCCTGAGCGCTATGCCGTGGCGGCGCTGGCCGCCGGGCGCAACGTGGAGGAGGCCTTTGCGCAAGCTGTGCGCTGGCGGCCCAGGGTGGTATCGCTGGCTACGGAAGAGCTGGCGGCGCAACTGGCTACGCGTCTAAAGGAGGCGGGAGTTACCGGGGTCGAAGTGGTTTTCGGCACTGAAGGCACGGTGGTTTGCTCAACGCTGCCCGATGCGGATTTTGTGGTTTCGGCCATTGTGGGTGTTGCGGGACTGGAAGCGACCCACGCGGCGATTCTGGCCGGCAAGCCTGTGGGACTGGCCAACAAGGAGTGCATGGTGGCCGCGGGCGAGATTCTTATCGCCGCTGCGCGCGAACGCAATGTACCCATCCTGCCAATCGATAGCGAACACAACGCCGTGCACCAGTGCCTGAGGGTGGGCGCGCATTCCGAAGTGAAGACGATCTGGCTCACGGCATCGGGCGGACCGTTCCGGCAGCTTCCGCTGGAGCAGTTTGGAAGCATTACGCCGGAGCAGGCTTTGAAGCACCCCACGTGGGTGATGGGCCGGAGAATCACGATCGACTCGGCCACCATGCTGAACAAGGGGCTGGAAATTATCGAGGCCTGCCGTCTGTTTGACGTACCGGCGAGACAGGTGCGGGTCAAGGTGCATCCGCAATCGACGGTGCATTCGCTGGTGGAGTATGTGGACGGGTCAATCCTGGCACAAATCTCGGTTACCGATATGCGGCTGCCCATCCTGTATGCGCTGGCCTACCCGGAACGGCCTGCGTCGACGCTCACGTTCGATCTGGCTGCGCTGAGCCATCTGGAGTTTGAAGAGCCGGATTTCGAACGGTTTCCCTGCCTGCGCCTGGCTTACGAAGCGGCAGAAAAGGGTGGCGCCCACGCCATCGCACTGAACGCCGCCGACGAGGTTGCCGTGGCGGCATTCCTCGACGGGCGAATACCCTTCACGGGAATCCCGGGTACAATTGAAAGAGTGCTTGCATCCACAACCGATGCGCATCCGGCGACCATTGCCGAGGTGCTTGCATCGGACAAGGAAGCGCGTCAAATGGCTCGTGCGCTGGTGCCTTTACAGCAGGCGCAGGCGACCTCACGAGGGGTGCATGCTTAAGGATCCGACCTCAAATTTATGCATGATTTTCTAGTTTCCACCGTTGCATTTATCATCCTGATCGGCATCATGGTGGTGGTCCATGAGTTTGGTCACTTTGCGGTGGCCAAGTTCTTTGGTGTACGCGTGGAAGCGTTCTCGTTCGGCTTTGGACCGCGTCTCTTCGGCGTGAAGTATGGCGACACCGATTACAAGGTCTGCCTGTTGCCGCTGGGCGGATTCGTAAAAATGACGGGCGAAAATCCGGGAGACTCCTCGACTGTTCCCGGTACGCCCGTGGCTGGCCAACTGGCGCAAAAGACCGTGGGGGGGACCCCGGCGGCTGCCGACGCGGCGAACGAAGAGCAGGTGGAAGATCCCGGGTCGTTTGCGGCGCATCCCCGCTGGCAGAGGATGCTGATCGGCGTGGCGGGCCCGCTGGCGAATTTCATTCTGGCCTTTGTGGCCATGACGTTCTACTTCGGATGGATCAACGAAGTTCCGGCCCACGATGTGAAGACGACGAGCATTGAATGGGTGGTCCCCGGTTCGGCGGCCGCGGCGGCTGGACTTCAACCGGGCGACATCGTCAAGCATTTCGACACTGACGAAAATCCGACCTGGGAACAGGTCTATGCGCGCATGTCGCTGGACCCCAACCAGACCGTTCCCGTGACCGTGGAGCGGGACGGCAAGACGCTGCAAACGGAAATGCGGATACCTGGCACATTGGATGGCGACGACCTGGCGGGCATTCTTCCCCAATACATGCCTGGCCCGATTACGATCCAGAGCGTGATGCCGGGTACGCCGGCGGCAGAGGCCGGATTGCGTGGTGGCGACGCCATCAAGTCCGTTGACGGTCACCCGTTCCACAGCGTTTCTTCGCTGCTGGCTTTTATGCAGGCAGGGCAAGGCAAGCCGCTTTCTCTGATGGTGCTGCGCAACGGGGCAACGGTTGGCCCCATCGTGGCCCGGCCTGCCAAACTCGATACGGGCTGGAAACTCGGATTTATGGCGGTTCCCGTGCCGATTCGCCCTTCTCCGTTGCCGCTGAAAATCGCGCTGACCAAGTCGGGCCAGTTCTGCGCGGACGGTTCGACGCTGATTGTCCAGATGCTGGAGCGGATTGCAACCCACAAGGTCTCGGCGAAGCAACTGACCGGCCCGGTGGGAATTGCCCAGATGGCCGGCGAAGTGGCAGAGACGAAGGGGTGGTATTCGAAGTTCTACCTGGCCGGCGAGATCAGCCTCAACCTGGGCATTCTGAACCTGATGCCGTTCCCGATCCTGGATGGTGGAATGATTCTGCTGCTGCTGATTGAGAGCGCTCTGCGCCACGACATCAGCGTGATGGTGAAGGAGCGTATCTACCAGGCGGCCTTTGTGGTGCTGGTAATGTTTTTTGCCTTCATCATTTTCAACGACGTGACCAAGCTGCCGATCTTCAGCCATCTGAAGCCTTGATTGTTCAGCCATGAAAGAGTTTGCGAGATGCCCGTTTCGACCCACCAGGTGAGGGTGCGCTACGCTGAAACCGACCAGATGGGCATTGTGTACTATGCCAACTACCTGGTCTGGTTCGAGCTGGGTCGCGTGGAACTGCTGCGCTCACTCGGCCTTGCCTACAGCCAGTTGGAAAGAGAGCACGAGTGCATTCTGCCGGTGGTTGAAGCCACCTGCAGGTATCGCGCACCCGCCCGCTACGACGACGAAATCCTGATCGAAACGCGCCCGGCACTGTTGCGGGGGTCGGTGATCAAGTTCGCGTACCAGATCTGGCGGAAGGCATCGCGCGAAGGGGAAGAGCGGAAGTTGCTGGCCGAAGGCGAAACGGTGCACGTGGTCTGCGACGACCAGTTGATCAAAAAGCCGTTGCCGGCGCATTATGCTGCGGCATTGCGGGAGTTGATGGCAGAGAAGTAAATTGGCGCGTACGACTCGTCCTGGGTTCTGTTCGAAATTGTGGGTTCCTGATCGCCTCTCCGCGGCAAATACCTTGAAAGCCCGTTGCCCCTTGCCGACGTCAATCCCCAGGTGCGTCCTTGTCGTCTAACTTATTCATTCCACTAAGTAAAATTCCAATCCCATTTGGCTGGCTAATTCCTCAGGAAAGCGCACAATAGGAGGCGAAGGTGTAACGCTGCTGTTTTGTTCCATCGAACTCGCCGATCCTGCCAGGGTGGACTCGTCTTATGCGTCAAAGTGGCGCTTAATGCGCACTTAACGACCAGTTATTTGGGGATAACTCCAGCGGTATGAAGGCATTACCATTCTTTTTGTGCGACTCCCCCCCCTGGTATTCTCTTTTCCTTCGCCTTTCTGGTCGCGGGAACTAGCTTCCAATGCGTTGGTGGTCGCGCCGGTTCGGCTTTAGTTCTTTCGTGTGTTGCAGTCCAGACAAGCGGTGGCCAGATTTTCGAGGCTATTGTCGCCGCCTTCTGCAGAAGACTTTAGGCGGTCCAGCGTGGCGGTGAAGCGGGTGAGTTGCTTTCCGCAGGAATGGCACTTATAACTATCGCGCTCGAACACCCGGATACGATGATCCTGGGTGATGGCGTCGTCGGGCTCTGAAACTGGAAACATGAGTGCCGGCACCGAGGCCATTCGTTCCGCGCGAAATTTACGGCAGGCTTCGATCTCGTCGGGGATGAGGACGCGATACTGGGTACCTTGTCGGTTCGGTTCGCCTTCTTTGCGGATGGCGCCAACGGTCTCAAGCGCGCGCAGTGTTTCCTGTACCTTTCCCAGCGAGATGGTGTTTTCTGCCGCTTGAGAGTAGGACGACCTGACCACTGCTTTGCTGAGGTAGCGGGTGCTTGTGCGGATGTAAGGGCTTCCATCTTTTGCGATAGAGTGCCGGAAAAGAAACCAATAAAACGCGGCGTCATAGGGGGTGAGCAGCGGCTGCAGATCGTCAACGATTTCCTGAATGATGACGGGCAGTTCGAGGGCGGAGAATCCACGATCTCCGGTTGAATGCACCTCTGCCTCAACTTCGAGTTCACTCAGAAGTTGACGAATCTTCTCGATGCGCTCGTTCATTGGACAAGATTCTACGCCTCAAGTTCGCGGGCAACCGCGAAATCGGATTCCAGCGAACGCCCGCGGTGAAGACGTCAAGTCAAGACGACGGCGAGTGCAAAGCCGTCATATCCCTTACTGCCGACGGTCTGAAGCACGGTCGCGCTGAGGCGCGGTTCTGCGGCGACAAGATCTGTGAAGCGCCGAACACCTTGAATATTGGGGTCGGCGTTTTCAGCCTCAATGACCTTGCCATCGCGAACGACGTTGTCGGCTATGATCACCGTCCCCGGGTGCGATAGCTTCAGTGACCAATCGAGGTATCCCGGATAGCCTGACTTGTCGGCATCGATGAAGATGAGGTCGAAGGGCGCAGCGCCGCGTGCTTGTAGAGTCTCAAGGGTGTCGGTTGCGCGGCCTATCTGCAGGTCCACTCGATCGAGGGCCCCGGCCTTGAGCAGATTGGCGCGTGCCACTTCGGCGTGATGGGGATCGAGTTCAAGGGAGACGATGTGGCCGCCTTCGGGTAGCGCGCGGGCGAGCCAGATAGTCGAGTATCCGCCCAGGGTTCCAATTTCGAGGACGCGCCGCGCGCCGGAGATGCGGACCAGCAGTTCGAGAAACCTGCCCAGAAACCATGTCACGTCGATGGACGGCAGGCCGGCTTCCGTATTGGCGCGAAGGGCGGCGTCGAGAGCGGGATCGCTCGGGGCCAGCAGATCGCCGAAGTAGCGGTCTACTTCTGTCCAGATGTTTTGCATACCGGGCACCTCAGGGGAAGGCTATTTGTCGCGTGCTACGACGAAGTCCGGCACCCAGAGCAGGGCGCGCTTGAAGTCGGAGTCGGGGAGTGGCGCCAGCGCCTGGCGGGACTGCTCGGCGTAGCGGTCGGCAAGGGCCATGGCGTACTCCACCGAGCCGTTGCGGACCAGGATTTCCTGAATTTTGTCGCGGCTTACGCGCTCAAAGCTGCGGTCGTCGAGGACCCGCTGAATAGTCTGGCGGTCCTTGGCGATGCCGTGATCGAAGGAGTGGATGACGGCCAGGGTGGCCTTGCCTTCGCGCAGGTCGCTTGCGACCGGTTTGCCCAAGACCTCCTCGGTGGCGGTCAGGTCGAGCACGTCGTCGACGATCTGGAAAGCCAGGCCGACGGCACGTCCATAGGCGGCCAGACTAGCCTCCTGGGCCTCACTTGCTCCGGCCAGCACCGCGCCCAGACGCATGGACACCGAAAAAAGGCAAGCGGTTTTGCGGAAGATCAAGTCGTAGTACTCGGCTTCGGAGACGGCTTTGCCAAGTTTTTGAATCTGCAGGAGTTCGCCTTCAACCATTTGCTGGGTGAGGCCGATGAGCAGGTCGAGAACGCGGAGGTTTTTCTCTTCCAGCGCCACGCGGAAAGCCTGCATGTAGAGCCAGTCGCCGGCGAGTACGCATTTCTCGTTGCCCCAGGTGGTGTTGGGCGAGGGGCGGCCGCGGCGCATGTCGGCCCCGTCAATAATGTCGTCATGAACAAGGGTGGCGGTGTGGACCATCTCAACCACCGCGCCGAGTCGAATGGCGCCGGGGCCGGAGTAGCCGAGCAGGTGCGCGGCGAGCAGAAGCAAAGATGGGCGGATGCGCTTGCCACCGCCTTCGCGCAGGTACTCGGCAATTTCAGTGATGGTGCTGACGCTGGAGGCTGCGTCGCGGCCCAACTCCTGCTCGATCGCCACGAGGTCTTCCCGCAGCAGGTCGAAAACTTCTCTCGCCGTCGCTATCGCCAGGGTACTCAATGTTCTTAGATTCTCGCTTCTTTGGGCTGCAGTGCGGACTTGAGCGCCGAGCGCGCTATTGGATGCGCCGGCTTCCGCGAGGCAGCCTCTTAGTTCGTGCGGTAGTTCGTGAACTGCAAATCGACGCCCAAATCCTTGCCTCGGAGCGTCGAAATGATGGCCTGAAGGTCGTCGCGGTCCTTTCCCGCTATCCTCACAGTATCGCCCTGGATGCTTGCTTGCACCTTCTTTTTCGAGTCCTTGACGATACGAACAATCTCCTTGGCTTTTTCTGTGGGGATGCCTTGCTGCAAGGATATCTTCTGGCGAACGCTCTGGCCGGCAGCGGGTTCAAGCTTGCCATAGGTCAGGTTCTTGAGCGAAACGCCGCGTTTGACCAGCTTCTGACCGAGGATTTCCTTGACAGCCTCGAGCTTGTATTCGTTGGCTGAGGCCAGTTGAATCTCCTTGTCAACCTCCACCAGGGTGACTTCCGAATGGGAATCCTTCAGGTCGAAGCGCTGGCGGATTTCCTTGAGCGCCTGGTCAATGGCGTTGCGGACCTCCTGCATGTCCACTTTGCTGACGATATCGAATGAATTGTCCTGGGCCATACTTTCCTCAATCGACCGGTTTGCCCGGCCCGTGCCACTCTACCAGTTTCCCACGTCAGGCGAAAGGCGAAACAGCCGGGCGAAGTTTTTCGTGGTGGCGGAGGCGATTTCCTGCGTTTCCACGCTCTTCACTTCCGCCAGGGTGGAGGCTGTTCTGGTGACCCAGGCGGGCTCGTTGCGCTTGCCGCGATGGGGTGTTGGAGCGAGCCAGGGGGCGTCGGTTTCGACCAGCAGGCTGTCCAAAGGCAGGCGTGCGGCGACGTCGCGGAGGGGTTGGGCCCTGGGATAGGTAAGATTGCCGGCGAAGGAGACCAGGAAACCCAGGTCGAGCGAGCGCTGCGCCTGATCCCAGTTACCGCCGAAACAGTGCATGACACCGCCGAGTCCGGTCAAGCGCCAATTTGATTCGAGGATTTCCAGGAGATCGTCCCACGCGTCCGTTTCGCCTTCTTTCGGCCGGCAGTGGATGAGGATGGGGCGTTTGCGGGCGGCGGCGATTTCAAGCTGGGCGATGAGGCCCTTGCGCTGTACCGGATGAGGCGCGCCTTCGTGATAGTAGTCCAGACCAATTTCACCGCAGGCGATGACTTCGGGCTCGGCGAGGAGGTTGTCGAGTTTGGCGAGAGCTGCTTCGTCGGCTTCGGGCGTGTTGTGGGGATAGATGCCAACGCTGGCAAAGATGCGCGGCATGCCCGGCTGGCCGTTGAACTGGCGGCAGATGTCGAGAGCTTGATGCATCTGGGACGGTCCCTCACCGATGCCGATGGCGAGCACAGCACCGACTCCTGCCTCCGCGGCGCGAGTGAGCATCTCCGCGCGGTCATCTGCGTAGCGCTCGCTGTCGAGATGGGCGTGGGAATCGATTAGCACGAGTCTTCTCTCCGCTACTTTAGCCTTGCGCCGAGCGGAACTTCCTCAAGGAAGCCAGCGAGGACGGGGGCGCCGTCGGGTAGCGAGGCGGCCAGCAACATGCCGTTCGACTCCAAACCGCGCATCTTGCGCGGAGCGAGGTTGGCCACGATCACGATTTTGCGACCGATGAGCTGTTCGGGCTCGTAATACTGGGCGATCCCGGCGAGAATTTGCCGCTTCTCGTAGCCAAGATCGACTTCGAGGCGAAGGAGCTTGTCGGCTTTGGGAATGCGCTCGGCGACGAGAATCTGCGCGACCCGGAGGTCGACCTTGGCGAAGTCGTCAATGTTGATGTGTTCGGTTGATGCCTGCGGTGGGGCTGACTGCTCCGCGGCGGGAACCTTGTCTGGGGTGAGCGGAGCGGATGCCTGTGCGGCAACCGGTGTCGCGCTAAGCCGGGCGCTGGTCAGCTCTGCGGGAACCTGTTGGACCTTGGTTGTGGGCAGCGGCATTGTCGGATCGGCCGGAGCCGTGGCGGCCGGAGTCGTTTCGCTTTGCACGGGTGTTTCCTTCTCCGGCGAAGGGGCAGGACCCTGCCGGCTCCCTGAGTCCTGCACGGAAATGACGGACGGAGAAGCGGGAGCCGGCGAGGGAGCGATCGGAAGGGCTGAAGGCGGCGCTTCCGGCGCGGCCTTATCTGCCTTTTCGGGGGTGCTGGCAGCTTCTACGGCGCTGCGGCTGTTCTCGTCTTCAAGATTTTGCATGCGGTCTGTTGCGTCCTTTTCCGCGCGGGGAAAGAGAGGAGCGGGTTCGCCGAATTTTGTCCCCGGCTTCAATCCGCCCCACGCTACATCAGTCAGAAATGCGTGCTTTGCCGCGTCCGCGATCTCGCCTTGACCCAGTTGACGCCAGACTTTGGATGCTGCGTCCGGCAGGATGGGAAAGACCAGCGCGGTTATGATGCGGATGGCCTCGGCAGCGGTTGTAAGCACGCGGGCCTGAAGCTGCATATGGTCGGCCTCGGAACGGTCCGCAGGCTTCTTCCAGGGCGCGTTGGCGGTGAGGTAGCCGTCGGTTTCGGCGACCAGGGACCACAGGGACTTAAGGGCATCAGAGAAGTTCAGGTCGTCGAAGGTGGGGCCGAACGCGGCAATCGTGCGAACGGCGGATTCGCGGAGAGCAGATTCCGCGGGGGTAACTGGACCAGCGTCGGGCAGCACTCCGGCGAAGTACTTGTGCACCATGTTGACGACGCGGCTGACGAGGTTGCCGTATCCGTTGGCGAGGTCGCCGTTGTAACGCTGGACCAACGCGTCAAAAGAGAAGTTGCCGTCCTGGCCGAAAGGGATTTCGCGAAGGAGAAAGTAGCGCAGTGCATCGGCACCAAGCACTTCGATCACGGTTTCCGCGCGGACGATGTTGCCGCGCGACTTGGACATCTTGCCCTGGTCGAAGAGCAGCCAGCCGTTGGCCTTGACAGAGCGGGGCACCGGGAGGCCGGCAGCCATGAGGAAGGCCGGCCAGTAGACGCAGTGAAAGCGACTGATCTCTTTGCCGATGAGGTGCAGGTCGGCAGGCCAGAACTTGGCAAAGCGCGCCTGATCGGCCGGATCGTCGGAGCCATAGCCGAGAGCGGTGATGTAGTTGGCCAGCGCGTCGAGCCAGACGTAGACGACCTGCTTTTCGTCACCCGGGACGGGAACGCCCCAGGAGAAGGTGGCGCGGCTGACGGAGAGGTCTTTGAGACCGCTGCGGACGAAGGAGACGACTTCGCGTCGAGTGGATTCGGGGCCCATGAAGTCGGGGTTGGCCTCGTAGAACTCGAGTAGCTTGCGCTCGAATGCGGAGAGCTTGAAGAAGTAGTTCTCTTCGCTCACGGTTTCAGTGATGCGGCCGCAGTCGGGGCACGGCGCGCCGGGCGCTACGTCGACCCAGGCTTCGTCGGAGACGCAATATTGGCCGGTGTAGGAGTCCTTATAGATGAAGCCGTTGTCGCGCAGGGTGGCGAAAAGATGTTGTACGCCCCGCTTGTGGCGCTCTTCGGTGGTGCGGATAAAGTCGTCGTAGGTGAGGCCGAGGTGGTCCCAAAGGCCGCGAAACTCGCCTGCGATGGCGGTCGCGAATTCCTGCGGCGTGCGCCCGGCCAGTTTGGCGGAGCGCTCGATCTTCTGGCCGTGTTCGTCGGTGCCGGTAAGGAACCATGTCTCGATGCCCAGTGCGCGCTTGCGGCGCGCAATGGCGTCGCAAACGATGGTGGAGTAGGCGTGGCCCAGATGCGGGCGCGCGTTCACGTAGTAGATGGGCGTGGTGAGGTAAAAACGGGCTGGGCTGGAAGTAGATTTGGTCATCGGCGGGGCGTTGCTTTCGATTCTCCCGGTACGGCAGGCGGAAATTCTTGAGGCAATCTACCTTTCAATCTTAGGTTGCCGCGCGGGGTGCGTCAAACCTGCATGCGAGGGCCGCTCTGTTAGAATCGCCCTTGAAAATCAAGGATTTTTGAGGCATTTCTACGTGTATCTGGAATTGAAGACGAGTCTTGAAGAGCATCTTCGCGCTGTGCTCCGAGCCAAATATGAGATTCAGCTTGAGAGCATTCCGATGGAGACTCCGCCGGACCTGAAGCTCGGCGAGTTGGCGACGCCGATTGCGTTTGAACTGGCGCGCAAGCTGCGCAAAGCGCCGAAAGTGATTGCGCAGGAGATTGTGGCGTCGTTGGGCCCGCTCCGGGGTTTTGCGTCCTTTGAGATTGCAGGCGCAGGGTACATTAATGCGCGGCTCGACCGGGCTGCGGCGGTGCGAATGGCGGCGAATGTGGGATCCCAGCCTTTCGCCGATGAAGGCAGCGCTAAGACTGCGCACACGGATGGTGCGGTGGTTCATTCGCTTGTTGAGCACACCAGCATCAATCCCAATAAGGCGGCGCATGTCGGTCATCTTCGCAATGCGATTCTGGGCGACACATTTGTGCGTCTGCTGCGCGCAGCGGGACAAAAAGTAGATGTACAGAACTACATCGACAACACCGGCGTGCAGGTGGCCGATGTGGTGGTGGGATTTCAGCATCTGGAGGGACTGTCGCTGGCGGACGTGCGCGCGCTGCTCGCCAAGCTCAAGATGAATGGCGAACGAATCGATTTCTACTGCTGGGACCTGTATGCGAAGACTTCGCAATGGTATGCAAGTGGGACACCCGAGGAGAATGAGGCGCGGAAAAAGCTGCGCTACGCCACGCTGCATGAGATCGAACATGGCGGCAATGAGACGGCTGAGGTGGCGGAGCTGATTTCGACCGCAGTGCTGAGGCGGCATCTTGAAACCATGCTGCGGCTGGACATCGAATACGATTTTTTGCCGCGCGAAAGCGAGATTCTGCACCTGAACTTCTGGGCGCTGGCGTTTGAGCAGTTGAAGCAGACGGGCGTTCTCTACTTTGAGAACGAAGGAAAGAACAAGGGCTGCTGGGTGATGACGCGGCCCGCCACGGCGGGAAAGCCCGCCACGGCGGGCAGGCCCAAAGTGGAGACTGCTGAAGACGAGACAGATGAAGATGCGAAAGTGATTGTCCGCTCCAATGGCACGGTGACTTACGTGGGCAAGGACATCGCGTATCACCTGTGGAAGTTTGGATTGCTGGGCCGCGACTTTGGTTATCAGCGATTCTTTACTTACCCGGACCATGAATGTTGGATTTCGGCGGAGAAGGGTGAGGAGCCTCATCCTCAGTTTGGCGGGGCGCAGGCGATTTATAACGTCATTGACGCACGGCAGAGCGATCCGCAAGCCAACGTGATTCAGGCGCTGCGCGGGATCGGGCACACGGCACAGGCGGATCATTACACGCATTTCAGTTATGAGATGGTGGCGCTGACGCCGCGCTGCGCGGTTGAACTGGGTTATGACGTTTCAGAAGAGGACCTGGCCCGGCCGTACATTGAAGTGAGCGGGCGCAAAGGCTTCGGTGTGAAGGCTGACGATCTGATTGACAAGCTGATCGCTGCTACGCGTGCCGAGGTGGATGCGCGGCAGACAGGGCGCGATGAGATCGAGAGGCAATGCATTGCGGAGCAGATCGCTATCGGGGCACTGCGCTATTTCATGCTCAAGTTCACACGCAACTCGGTTATCGCCTTCGACTTCAAGGATGCGTTGAGCTTTGAGGGAGAGACGGGGCCATATATCCAGTACGCCGTGGTGCGGGCGCGAAATATCTTTCGGAAAGCGGGACAGATGCCGGAAGCGGCGTTGGCGGAGTTAACGAGTCAGCAAGTTAGCGAGTCGGCAAACTTGCCGGACGCCAGAGTAGGAGGGATATTGCAAGCTCCTGAGTCGGAAGACATCTGGGCACTGTGGCTGCGAGCGGGAAGACGCACGGCGGTGCTGGAGCAGTGCATCTCCACTTCAGAGCCGGCGTATCTGGCCAAACATGCCTTCCAGTTGGCACAGGAGTTCAACAACTTCTACCACAAGCACCACATTCTCAGCGAAGAAGACCCGGCGCGGAAGACGTTTCTGCTGTCGACGGCGGCGGTGGTGCTGCGGGAGTTAGTGACGGTGCTGGGCTGGCTGGGAATCGAGAGCCCGGAGGCGATGTAATGGCGGGTCGCCAGGTGTAGCCAGCGTCACATTGGCCAGTCACGGACTCGGAGTATATTCTTCCGCGGCCAGTCATATGACAAACACAGTTTTGCAGACAAACATGCTTTTGCCCATTTGCGACGTTGCGCAGAAACTCGGGTTGCTGCCTGAGGAATACGAGACCATCGGCACATACGGCGCCAAGCTGAAGCTGGGGCTGTTGAACAATCCCGCCTTTCCCGTGCGCGGCAAGTTCATTCTCGTCACGGCTACCACGCCCACGACATCCGGCGAGGGTAAGACGGTGGTTTCTATCGGCCTTGCCCAGGGTCTGGAGCGCATCGGGCGCAAAGCGATCGTCACGTCGCGTGAGCCGTCGCTGGGGCCGGTCTTCGGTCTCAAAGGTGGAGCGGCGGGCGGCGGCTTATCGCAAGTGGAGCCGAGCCAGCAGATCAATCTGCATTTCCATGGCGATTTCCACGCCATTACCGCGGCGCACAATATGCTCGCGGCGATGGTAGACTCGCACCTTTTCTTCGGGAATGCGCTGGACCTCGATCCATCGCAGATCAGGTGGCCGCGGGCAATGGACATGAATGACCGGGCGCTGCGGCGTGTGACGGTGAGCGTTGGCCAGAAGGACAAGCCCGGCCGTGAGGGCGGCGACCGTGAGACGGGCTTCGTGATTACGGCAGCCTCGGAGATCATGGCCATTCTGGGCCTCGCATCGAGCCGCGCCGATTTGCGGCGAAGGCTGGAGGCAATTGTGGTGGGGGTTTCCCGCGCGGGACGTCCGGTGACTGCCGGCGACCTGGGCGCGACCGGGGCGATGATGGCGTTGCTGAACGACGCTCTTCTGCCGAACCTGGTGCAGACCACCGAGGGCACGCCAGCGCTGGTGCATACGGGACCGTTTGCGAATATCGCGCATGGTACGAGCAGCGTGCTATCGCAACAGATGGCGGTGCGGCTCGCAGATTACGTGGTGAATGAGTGCGGCTTTGCCGCCGATCTGGGCGCGGAGAAATACTTCGATATCGTGATGGGCGTGTCGGGCATCCGGCCGGATGTTGCAGTTCTGGTAGTAACCGCGCAGAGTTTGCGCGCACAGGGTGAAGCCAATCTTATAGCGGGGTTTGCGAACCTTGACCACCACATCCGCGCGCTGCGTGGGTACGGCGTGCCGATCGTGGTGGCGATCAATCGCTTTCCGGCCGATTTGCCTGCGGATCTCAATGTGATTGTCGCAGAGTGTGATCGGCAGGACGTTGCGTGTGCCATCACGGAAGCCTTCAGCAAAGGGGGCCTGGGGTCCACCGAACTGGCCGAAGAGGTTGTTGCGACCATTGAGGCCAATCCGTCGCCTGATATTCGCCCGACGTACGCGCCCGACGAGCCGTTCGAAGAGAAAATTCGCAAGGTTGCGTTGCGGGTGTATGGGGCGGCCGATGTAGACCTGAGCGATGAGGCGCGCGCAAAACTGAGGCGCTACGCGGAGTGGGGATTTGGGCGGCTGCCGGTTTGCATCGCGAAGACGCAATATTCACTCACCGACAATCCCAAAGTGATGGGCGCGCCGACCGGCTGGAGGTTGAAGGTGACGGATGTTTCGCTGTCGGCGGGAGCGGGTTTCGTGGTGGCTGTGGCGGGCAACATGATGCTGATGCCAGGTTTGCCGAGCGCGCCGCGGGCGTTGTCGATTGATGTGGATGACGATGGGAATATCGTTGGGGTGTAGAGTGATGGCGGTCGATTCGAGGCCTTGGTTCCCCTGGTCATAAAAACGAGACCTGGGACGTCCGGTTGTCCTCCTTGCTGAGCTCTACAAAGAGCCAAATGCCTGAGGCCTGCAACTGCAAATTGAACGCTCTAGTAGCTCCGCACCCACTCCAGAATTGAGCGGACGGCTACGCCGCTGGGGCCTTTGGCGATGTAGGGGCGGGAGTCTTCGATCCAGGCCATGCCGGCGATGTCGAGGTGAATCCACGGGGTGTCTTCGGCGAAGACTTTGAGGAATTCGGCGGCGGTGATGGCACCGCCGGCGCGGCCGCCGGTGTTTTTGATGTCGCCGATGTCGGACTTGATCAGGTCGGCATATTCGTCGCCGAGGGGGAGCCGCCAGAATTTCTCTCCGGAAGTTGAAAGCGCGCTATTGAATTTCGCATAGGTCTCGTCGTCGTTGGAGAAGGCGCCGGCGTTGACGTTGCCGAGCGCCACGACGCAGGCTCCGGTGAGGGTCGCGGCGTCGATGAGGTGAGTGGCGCCCAATTGGCGCGCATAGGCGAGGCCGTCGGCCAACACCAGGCGGCCTTCAGCGTCGGTGTTGATGATTTCGATGGTCTTCCCGGACATGGCTGTTTGCAGATCGCCGGGTTTCTGTGCCTTGCCGTCGGGCATGTTTTCGGCCGCGCACACGATGCCGATGACGCGGACTTTGGGTTTGAGCAGGGCAATGGCGCGCATGGCGCCGAGCATGGCAGCGCCGCCGGCCATGTCGTATTTCATCAACTCCATCTTGTCTGAGGGCTTGATGGAGATACCCCCGGTATCGAAGGTGATGCCTTTGCCGACGAGGCCGAGCACGGGTCCGTCTGTGACGCCGGCAGGCTCATAGCGAAGGACAATCAAAGCGGGCGGTTCCTCGGAGCCTTGAGAGACGCTCCAGAAAGCGCCCATCTTTAATTCGTGCAGCTTGTCTGTAGAGTAGATCGAACAGTCGAGGCCTACTTCCTCGGCCATTTGGCCGGCACGCTGGCCGAAGATGGTCGGGGTGAGCTTGTTGCCCGGCTCGTTGACCAGAGAACGGGTAAAGTTCTGACTTTCGCCGATGATGATGCCTTCAGCGAAGGCGGTCTCGAGGGCGGACCGGTCCGCGCCATTGGGGGCGGCAACGGTGAAGGATTGAATGCTCTGGTCCTTGCGGTCACTGCGATAGGTGTCGGGGTCGAAGTCGCCGACGAAAGCCCCTTCGACGGCCGCACGCACGCAGGGATCGGGTGGAAGAAAATCCGATTCGGGCAAGGCAAGGACCATTTCGCGGATGCCGCGGGGCTTGGAGAACCGGACGGCGGTTCCGGCGGCGTTGCGGACGGAGTGGACCGTGGCTTTGGCTTGTTTGCCGAGGCCAACGATGAGGAGGCGTTTGGCGGCAAGGCCGGCCGGTGCGTGCAGAAGCAGGGTTTCGTTCGCGCCAGCTTTGTACTCGCCGCTTGAGAGGACGGCGGCTGCGGCGGTCTGGACGGCGGGGTCGACGGTGAGGAGCGCGGGCTGCGGCTTGATGTGGGGCCCTTTGGCGGTTTGGGTATCGACGGCAATGACGGTGAGGAGTTCGGTTTCAATTGCAGCCAAAGGCGCGAAAGACAGTTGGGTCTTCATTTGTTCATTATTCCATCACGGCGGGGATCGAGGAAAACGCGATAAAGGACCGCAAACGACGATCGAGCGACCGTGGTTTTATAGATGTCCCACTTTAGGGGAAAAACCAGAGACGCGCCGAAGGTAAGGCACCCGGGGTTTGTGGGGCATCCGCCTTGTCAGCGGCCCATGCGGTGTTTGCTGGCGTTGACTGCGGCGCGGGCTTCGCGATCGGCTTCGCGGCGTCGCTCGGTTTCGCGCTTGTCCCAGTCCTGCTTGCCCTTGGCGACGGCCAGTTCCGCCTTTACGCGGCCGTTGCGGAAGTAAAGGCGGGTGGGTATGAGCGTGTGACCCTTGATCTGCGTCTTCGATAGTAGCTTGCGAACTTCGTCCCGGTGCAGCAGCAGTTTGCGTGTGCGCAAGGCGTCGTGGTTGGCCATATTTCCGTGCGAATAAGGCCCGATATGAACGTTGAGAAGAAACGCCTCGCCATCCTTGATGAGGCCATAGGAATCCTTGAGGTTGGCTTTGCCCTCGCGGATGGACTTAACTTCAGTTCCGCGCAGGGCCACGCCTGCTTCGAACTTCTCCAGCAGGAAGTAGTTATGGCTGGCAGCGCGGTTCTGGGCGGCATCCCGCTCACCGGAGGCCACGGGATCGCGCGGGCGCACCGGCTTCAGGGGCCCGGAGCGGTCCGGTTGGACAATGACGTGGCTGGTTTGACGGGCCATGGGAGAAAATCCTCAAGACTTTATCGTAGCATCGGTGCGGATGGCGGTGTCCGCGGAGAGTGTGTCGTCTACCTAAACTCCGGTATTACAGACAGGTTAGCGCGCCGCGCTGGCGCAAGGCTTTGTTAGAATGGTGCATCATTGGATGGATATTCCCAGGAATAGAAAACGCGTCATGGGCGGCCAAGGCAGCTCGCAAAGGTCCGGAGCGGAATGCGAACCGGCGAAGACGCATTGGAGTACGATGAACCGCCGAACTTCCGCTTTGGCTTCGTCCAGACCGGTTTTCTGGATCGCGTTTTTCGCTGTGTTGTCTATGTTGAGCCTGGGCAGCGTCGCACTGCATGCGGAGTCGGCGAAATCCTTCTACAAGCGTGGGCAAACCGCCGAGGCGCGCCAGGACTATGACGCCGCCTACGAAAACTACGAAAAAGCCTACGAGATGGCTCCCAGCGACCTGAGCTACCGCACGGCAGTTTATCGGGTACGGATCTCGGCTTCATCGCTTCATGCGGTAAAAGGCCGCAATCTGATGCAAGCCGGCAACGAGCAGGGGGCGCTGATGGAACTGCTGCGCGCTGTCGAAATCGATCCTGGAAATGAGGCTGCGCAGCAGGAAATCGCCAGCATTCGCGCACGGCAGGGAGCGCAACCGGCAGAGAACGAGGGCGGGCTTCCCGAGACACCCGGCGAGCAGGCGGAGATCGACTCGATGGCTTCGCCTGTGGAACTGAAGCCGCTATCGAGAGAACCTCTGACCATGCACTATACCGAGGACTCCAAGATCGTGTACCAGGCGGTGGGCAAAGCGGCGGGCGTGAACGTGTTGTTTGATCCGGACTACATCGGCAAGCGGATCCAGGTGGACCTGAACAACGTGTCGCTGATGGACGCACTGCGCATTGTGGGCACGCTATCAAATACCTTCTGGCGGCCGGTGACCACCAATACGATCTTTGTGGCGCAGAATACCCGCGCGAAGCGCACGGAGCTTGAAGAGCAGGCTGTACAAACCTTCTACCTGACGAACGCATGGCAGCAAAACGATCTGAATGATGTGCAGACCGCGATTCGCAATGTGCTGCCAAACACGCACGTTTACGGGGTGCAAAGTCAGAACGCGATCGTGATGCGGGGTTCGCCTGATGAATTATTGCTGGCGCAGAAGCTCATCAACGATCTGGACAAGGCGCGGCCCGAGGTGGTGGTCGATATCGCCGTCCTTGAAGTGAGCAAGAACTGGGAGCGGACGCTGGGAATTGCGTGGCCCAGCAGCGCGGGCGTGCAACTGCAGTCGCCGACTGCCAGCAGCACCAGCACGACCTGCCCGACCGGCAGCACGAATTGCACTTCCACCACCGGAACCAGCCCGACGCTTTACAACCTGGCGCATTTGAACTCATCGGATTTTGCGGTGACCATTGGGTCGGCGACCGCGAACCTGCTCTTGAGCGACTCGAACACAAAGGTTCTTCAAAATCCGCGCATTCGCGCGACCGACCAGCAAAAGGCAACGATGAAGATTGGAGAGAGAATCCCGATCGCCACCGGTTCGTTCCAGTCCGGCATCGGTGTTGCCGCCGGGGTCAGCCCGCTGGCGGAGACTCAGTTCCAGTACCAGGACGTGGGTGTAAACATTGAGATGACGCCGACCATTCACTTCGACCACCAGGTCACATTGAAGATGAAGATCGACGTTTCCTCGGTGGCCAGCGAGGCCACCATCGAAGGCGTGACTGAACCGATCTTTGCCCAGCACACCAGCGAACAGGTGATCCGGCTGCGTGAAGGCGAAGCCAGTATTCTGGGCGGGATTCTGCAGAAACAGGACCAGGTAAGCTGGACGGGCATTCCAGGACTCAGTTCGATTCCTCTGGTCAAATACCTGTTTGGCTCGAAGGATCACACGATCACCGAGGATGAGATCGTGTTTCTGGTAATTCCGCACATTATGCGCGCACAAGAGCTGACACCAGTGAATTTGCGTCCGATCGACACAGGAATTGGTCAGGCAGTGGAGTTGCGCCACGTGTCGGAGGAGACCACGGGCCCGAACGCGGGGGCTGTTGCGTCGCCAGCACGTTCGTCAATCCAGGAGGAGCCCAACGCCGGCACCGTTCCGGGGCAGAGCGCGCAGGCAGCCGCACCGGCCGCGCTGGCGCAGTTGAATGCCGCAGCCCGGAGCAACGGGAACGCCGCAACCGCCGGAGCACAGCCATCCCCGCAGGCTCCAGTGCCAATGAGCTTTTCGCTGGTTCCACCGCCCGCTCCGGTGACCGCAGGATCGACCTTCCAGATTCCGGTTGTGATTACCGGTGCAACGAATATCGCGTCCGTTCCGTTGCAGGTGCAGTATGACCCAACGAAGCTGTCGCTGGTGAACGTCGGAGACGGAGATTTTCTGAACCGCGATGGGCAGTCTGTCGCGCTGGTGCATCGGGATGACGGGCCGGGGACGATTGTGCTGAACGCTTCGCGCCCTCCGGGAGCCGCAGGCGTGAACGGAGCGGGTGTGGTCTGCCTGCTCACCTTCCAGGCCAAGGCAGCGGGAGAAACAGCGATTACGATTGCGCACCCGGCAGCAATGACCAGTTCTCAACAGACGGTACAGGCGCAGGGCACGCAAACCAACGTTGTCGTCAAGTAGGGATGCAGTTCAGATGAGTGTTGAGCGGCCAATCCGGAAGCGCACGGAATGCGGCCTTACGCTGGTCGAGCTAATTGTCACGGTGACCATCCTGGCGATTTTGGCATCTGCGGCGATTCCCATAGCCCGCTTCAAGGTGAAGAGGGAGAATGAACGGCAACTGCGCCGGGAACTGTGGGAGATGCGCGATGCCATCGACCACTACAAGGACGCGGCGGACAGGGGCGCCTTCCAGACCAAGGTGGAAAGCCAGAATTATCCGCCCGACCTGGAAACGCTGGTCAACGGAGTGGACGTGCAGGGCAAGAAGGTGAAGTTTCTGCGACGTATTCCGGTGGACCCCATGACGGGCACGGCCGATTGGGGACTGCGGTCGATGCAAGATGATCCGAAATCGGATTCCTATGGCGGGCAGAGCGTGTTTGACGTGTATTCGAAATCCACGGGCACAGCCCTGGACGGCACCAAATATTCTGACTGGTAGGGACAGCCATGCGCGGAAATAGAAAACGGGACGCGGGCTTTACGCTGATGGAACTGATGATCGTGATGGCCATTATCAGTGTGCTGGCCACGCTGGCCATCCCCAGTTTTATCGGCGCGATGAAGTCAGCCAGGGAGGCGGTGCTGAAAGAAGATCTTCACGTGATGCGGGCGGCCATCGATTCCTATACCATGGACAAACAGAAGGCCCCGCAGTCGCTTGACGATCTCATCCAGAACGGATACCTGCGGAGCATTCCGGAAGATCCGATGACCCACAGCAGGGACACCTGGGTGACCGACACCAGCGACTCTCTGTCGTCGGTGGACCAGACAGACCCCGGCATCGACGACATCCATTCCGGCTCGGACGAAACCGGCTCGGACGGCCAACCGTACTCCGCCTGGTAGCGACAAGGGAAGATCATGCTTCGACGAATCGATCGCGGGTTCTTGCTGTTCGTGTGGATCGCAGCGTTTTGCGCTTCCCTTCCTGCGCAGACCGGGAAAACCATCACGATCCGCCTGCTGGATGGAAGGACCGGGCGGCTTGTTTCGTCGACGGGCGTCCTGGTCCAGGCCAATCACCAGAGTGCGGTTCACGGCGATTGGACGAAGCTGAATGATGATGGGACAACGGAATTGAAAGTTCCCGCAAATGCTTCGGTCATTCTGGTTCATGCGACTTACGAGAATTCCACAGAGTATTACATCAATTGCGATGGCCCGAAAGCGACCGACACCCCTTCCGAGCTATGGTACTCAGTCTCAAATATTCTGGCCACGGGGGTTGTGTCTGCCGATGGTTGCGTCAAGCCTAAGGAAGCCGACAAACTCAAGGTGACAGCCAAGCCGGGAGAGTTTGTCCTGTTCGTCCGAAGACTGAACTGGCGAGAGGCATCTCAAGATTAGGCATCCTGATGCCTGGACAACGGACCGGCTTTTGGAGAGAGATCCTGTTTTGGCGCTCGATGCTCATCTTTCGGCCGCACGGAGCTTTGCGTTCGAGGTGGAAGCGGCTTATTTGAAGATGATTCAGACCGCGGACGCGGGACAGACTCCCACTCAAGAACCCGGCCTCGGCGGGAAACTACATTACACAGGAGAACTGGACGGAGTCGGCCGCGTACTGGTGGTGGCCGGCAACGTTGCAGGCGCCGCATCGCTGGCCGCTACATCGGATTCAGCCGCACAGAAGCAAGCAATTCGCGATGGTGTCGCGGATTTTCTGGTGACCTCGCTCGACGAGGCATTGCGCATTCTCAAAAACGAGATTCGCAAGCGCGAGACGGTTGCGGTTTGCGTGGGAGAGGCTCCGGAGGCAGTCGAACGCGAGATGCGGGAACGGGGTGTGTTGCCCGATCTGTTGCGGCCGGGCGAGGCTTCTCCGCCTCATTACGGAGGGACCTCGAGTGAGGGAACGCCGGATGTTGCGACTGATCCGATGAGGATTCCAGCTTTGGTGACGTGGAGCGTAGCTTCAGCGCCGGCTCAATGGCTACCGGAGTTGGACGCGATCGCCCTCGAATGTCTCGAGCCCGAGGCATGGATTGCGCGCCGCTGGGTCCGCCTTGCCCCGCGGTACCTGGGCCGTTTGGCGCGGGGAGCGCATTCGTTGCACCTTGACCGGGAGTTTGGAGCGAGGTTCATTGATCGGGTACGGGAGCAGGTCGAACGAGGGAAGATTCGGGTTCCGGTGGAGATTCAATTGACTTGTCGAGGCGGTAGCGAGCAACACCGTCTTTCTCCGCCCGGAAATCCGGAAAGCGTGGGCTGATTTCAACCTTACTCGATGCCGGCCGCTTCGATTCGGGTCCAGAGTTCCTTCACGCCATAGCCGGTCTTCGCAGAGACGGGCAGAACATCATCCAAGTCCAATCCCTTTTTGAGCGCCAGCAGATTGCGGGTGCGTTCGTTGCCACTGAGACGATCGATTTTGGTGGCGGCGACGGCAAAGCTGCGGTCTGCAGCCCGCAGCCAGTCAATTAGCTGGCGGTCGCTCTGTTGCGGGGGGACGTTTGAGTCGATCAGACAGACGCACAGTTTGAGCGTAGAGCGAATGGCGAGATAGGGCTCAATGAAAGCGGGCCAGCCGGCGGAGATGGACTTGGAAATCTTGGCGTAGCCGTAGCCGGGCAAGTCGGCGAAGACCAGCTTGCGCCGCTGGCCCTGGTCGAGAAGAGCGAAAAAATTGATGGCTCGGGTGCGGCCCGGAGTCTGGGAGACTTTGGCGGCCTTGTCGCCTACCAGCGCGTTGAGCAGGCTGGACTTGCCCACGTTGGAGCGGCCCAGGAAGGCGATCTCCGGCACGGTAGGGGCAGGGAACTGCGCTGCAGCCAGGGCCGAGAGCAGGAATTGGGTGGTGTAGCGCATGGTGGGTTCGAGCGGCGAGCCACGCTCTACTGTCGCGCCACCTGACCGCTAGCAACCTCTGTTGGCGGCACGGCGGCGAGGCTTTCGGTCTCGGCCGGGACGGGCGCAGGGAGCGGGCTTTCGAGAGCCAGAGCGAGCACCTCGTCCATCTGGTCGACAAAGTGGAGCTTGATGGATTTCTTGATGTTGTCAGGTAGCTCGGCCACGTCCTTCTCGTTGGCGCGGGGCAGGATGACCTCGAAGATGCCGGCGCGCAGGGCGGCGAGCAGCTTCTCTTTCAATCCGCCGATTGCCAGCACTTTGCCGCGCAAGGTGATTTCGCCAGTCATGGCGATGTCGCGGCGCACGGGAATCCTGGCGAGCGCGCTGGCGAGGGCGGTGGCCATGGTGATGCCGGCTGACGGACCGTCCTTGGGAATGGCGCCTTCGGGCACATGCAGGTGCAGGTCAACGTTGCGATAGAATTCGCGGCTGAGCCCCAGCACTTGCGCCTTGCCGCGAATGTAGCTGAGGGCGGCCTGCGCAGACTCCTGCATCACGTCGCCTAGCTGTCCGGTGATGGTGAGCTTGCCCTTGCCGTCGAGCACCTGCACTTCAGTGGTGAGAATGCTGCCGCCGACCTCAGTCCACGCGAGGCCGGTGACGAGGCCGACTTCGCTCTTGTCGTGAACCTCGGAATCGCGGAACCGGGCCACGCCCAGAAACTCGTTGATATTGGCTGCGGTGACTTCTTCCTTGTGCTTCGCGCCCTTTTTCACCACGCGGCGGGCCACCTTGCGGCAGACGTTGCCGATCTCGCGCTCAAGGTTTCGGACGCCGGCCTCGCGTGTGTAGGAGCGGATAATTTCCAGGATGGCATCTTCACTGAAGGAGATGTTCTTGTCGCTGAGGCCGGTCTGCTGGCGCTGCTTCTTCACGAGATACTGGCGGGCGATTTCGAGCTTTTCCTGCTCAGTGTAACCCTGCAGGCGCAGGACTTCCATGCGGTCCTGAAGGGCGGCAGGAATGGTGTGCATGACGTTGGCCGTGGCGACGAAGAGGACCTGCGAGAGGTCGTAGTCGACGTCGAGGTAGTGATCCTGGAAGGTGGTGTTCTGTTCCGGGTCGAGCACTTCAAGCAGGGCCGAGGCCGGGTCGCCGCGAAAGTCCGACGCCATCTTGTCGACTTCGTCGAGCAGGAAGACGGGGTTCTTGGTGCCGGCGCGCTTCATGTGCTGGATGATCTGGCCTGGCAGAGCACCAATGTAGGTACGGCGGTGGCCGCGAATCTCGGCTTCGTCGCGGATACCGCCCAGCGAGAGACGCACGAACTTGCGGCCGGTGGCCTTGGCGATGGACATGCCCAGCGAGGTCTTGCCCACTCCCGGAGGCCCTGCGAAGCAAAGGATGGAACCCTTGGGATTCTTGACGAGCTGACGCACCGCGAGGAATTCGAGGATGCGTTCCTTGATTTTTTCCAGGCCGTAGTGGTCGGTGTTGAGCACCTTTTCCGCGTAGTCGATGGAGCGGGTTTCCTTAGAGCGCTTCTTCCACGGCACGGCCAGCAGCCAGTCGATGTAGTTTCGGCTGACAGTGGACTCCGCCGACATGGGCGGCATGGCTTCGAGCTTCTTGAGTTCCTGGACGGCCTTTTCGAGCACTTCCTTGGGCATTCCGGCGGACTCGATCTTCTTGCGCAGTTCGTCGAACTCGCTCTTTTCGCCGCGGCCCAGTTCCTTCTGGATGGCCTTGATTTTTTCGTTGAGGTAGTACTCCTTTTGGGCGCGCTCCATTTGCCGCTTGACGCGGGATTGGATGTTGCGGTCGAGGTCGAGCTTTTCAATTTCGACATCGAGCACATCGGCGATGCGGGCAAGACGCGCCGCGGGATCGAATATGCCCAGCAACTCCTGCTTCTCTTCAATGCCGAGTTGAAGGTTGGCCGCGATGGTGTCGGAGAGCTTGGCCGGCTCATCCATACGGACGGAGGCGATGATGGTCTCGTAGTTGAGAGACTGCTGCAACTTGACGTATTGCTCGAAGAGCGTGGTGACGCGCTGCATCAACTGCTCGGCGGCGGGAGTCATTTCAAAGTCGGTTTTGCCGGTGCGCACCGTGGCCACAAAGAAGCCGTCCCGGTCGTTGACTTCAACAGACTTGGCGCGTTCCACTCCCTCGACCAGGACTTTGATATTGCCATCGGGCATTTTGACGCTCTGCACAATGTTGCAGATGGCCCCAACCTGGTAGATCTCCTTGGCCTTGGGCTCGTCGATGGAGGCGTCGTGCTGCGTGGCGAGAAAGATCTTGCGATCGCCGTTGAGCGCTTCTTCGAGTGCGCGCACGCTGGACAGGCGGCCCACCACGAAGGGCGTCATCATGTAGGGAAAGATGACCATGTCCCGTATAGGCATCATGGGCAGCTTGCGGGGCTCGGTCTTTTCGCGGGACGCGGTCATAGGGACACCTTAGGGATTGGACGCGTGAGCACGCCTTCGGATGCTGGGAAGATTGCGCGGCTCATGTTGGGATTGTATCGCGGAATGGGTTCCTGCAGAGTCAGGGAGAGAGGAAGCCGGCACCTCAAGGAGCGGAAAACGCGGGCCGGGGAACGCCAGAAGTAACCCCGGCCCACGGTTTTTGACAAGCAAACGAAAGCTATTTGCCTGCCAGGCCCCTGGGACTGCCGACTCCAGTGCAGAAGTCGAATCCATGGCGGGCGAAGGATCCGGAATAGTAGTTGCAACCACCATAAACGATGTCGTTAAAGTCCGCTGCGTAGCTCGCAGGCACAGCGAGGTCGGAATAAATCGCGGTCAACTCCGCCTTGGTGGAGAAGGCGAATTTGCCAGACAACGTCGCAGCGGCGTTGAGGATTCCGGTGATCGTGGGAGCGGCAACGCTGGTGCCCCCGACAATCAACCAATTGCTGGGGGAGTTCGTGCCTAAATAGGGGAAGCTGTTATAGACCCAAACGCCGGTATCGGGGTTGGAATCGGCGGAGACGTCGGGCGTTGCGCGCGTAGGCCCGACAAAGCTTTCGATTCCGAATTGATAACGGGGAATTGGCTCGTAAAAGCTTTGGCCTCCTCCAGCGTCTGACCAGCTGATCTCCTCAATCAGATTGCCGCTGATCAGGCTTCGCGCCGTCGTGGTACCGCCGGCAGCGACCACATTCGGTGAGGCGCTGGGATACAGCACTCCGGAGGAATCACCTGTGGCGGCAACGTAGACCACGTTGTTGCCGGTGAGAATCGGGTCGAATTCGGTCTCTTGAGGAAATTCCGAGCCGCCCCAGCTTATGGAGACTTCACCCTTTCCTGTTGCGGTATTGGGGCAACCAAGTGTCTGGCCACATTGCACCAGGTTGGTAGCGACCTCGACAGCCGTAAACAAGTCGGTGAACGAGTTGGAGTTGGCTTCGACCAGGTAGAGCATCGCATGGGGAGCCATGGCATGGGAGTATTCGATGTCGACGGCTTCTTCCAGTTCCCATCCGCCGGTAGGGTCCTCAGAAGGCTGGAATCCGGCAGCATAGACGACTTTAAATTTTTCAGGACTGAAAGGAACACCGAACTGATCAGAGAAATAGGCCAGATCAGAAGCGGCTGAAGGGTCGTCGTAGGCGTCAACGATGGCGATGGTATGACTTCCGCCATGTGGCATGCTGGTGGTCGCGTTTGGATTACAACCATTGATAGGAGTCACCACGCGATATATGCAGGCCAGCGAGGCCGGCGTTTCGTAGGCGTAACCGCTATAAGGCGGCGCCTCAAGCGGGCCGGCGGTTGCCGGCATGATAAAACGCACGTTGGTATGGGCCCTCTTGCCGCGGTCCTCGGCGTTGACCTGGCTTGAGGGAGGGATGGTGAGCATTCCAGGAACCGCGGCGGGTTTTCTTGCGGGTACCGAATCCTGGGCGAGGCCTGGAGCAAGCGAGGCGGCGAGTACGGCCGCGAAGGTTGCGGATTTCACTGCCAAGGCGCATGAATTCACGCCGGTGTAATTTGCGGCGGACTGAATCAATTTGCGGCGCATATGAATCGATCTCCTCCTGGGGTTGGCGTTGATCGTTGGATTCCAGACACGGTGGAGAAAGCTCCGGCGCACACCGCGGCAAGCTGAGCCTTGCGGCATTTGTTTGGATACTGCGCTTCGGAAACCTTCGAATTGGGCTTGCGACTGGAGTCCGCTGTTGGATTAGTTGGTTCTTATCAGGGGAGCCAACAGCGACCTGTGAGATCGGACTGGACGGATATGCGCCGATCATGAACCAGTCGAAAGTACAGTACGGACAGGTCTGGGAAGAAGTCAAGGGGCGGTGCAGGAATTTCTGGCAGAGCGTGCATTGCGGGTGAGTCTCCGCAATAAAGGAAAGACCCGCTGCGGCCGCAGCGGGTCCCTTTAAACCGACCGAGATTGTTGGTCAGAACAACCCCGCACGAGGAGAAATGAAGTTAGCCGGCTTTTTCAAGCAGGCACAGCGACAGATCGCGGCGCTCGACCATGTCGCTGGTGATTTCGAGATCGCGGACGCGCTTGTTGTTGGGCAGGTGATACATCAGGTCGAGCATCAGCTCTTCAAGAATCATGCGCAGGCCACGGGCGCCCACCTTGCGCGCCAATGCCTCGCGGGCCACGGCGCAGCAGGCCTCCGGGGTAAAGTGCAAACGAACATTCTCGTACTCAAGCAGACGCTGGTACTGCTTGAGGATGGCATTGCGGGGCTTGGTGAGAATTTCAATCAGCGCTGCTTCGTCCAGCTCGTCGAGGATGCCCATGACAGGCAGGCGGCCGACGAACTCGGGAATCAGGCCATACTTGATGAGGTCCTGCGGCTCGGTCTTGCGCAGTAATTCGGTGTCGCGATGAGAACGGGCGGTTGCGGCATCGGCTTCCGCGTCGATGGCCTTGAAGCCCAGAGCCTTCTTGCCTATGCGGCGACCGACCACGCGCTCCAGGCCAACAAACGCTCCACCGCAGATGAAAAGGATGTTGGTGGTGTCGACGGCGGTGAATTCCTGGTGCGGGTGCTTGCGCCCGCCCTGCGGCGGCACATTGGCCACGGTGCCTTCGAGAATCTTGAGCAAGGCTTGCTGCACGCCTTCGCCGGAAACATCGCGGGTGATGGAGGGGTTTTCGTCTTTGCGGCCGATCTTGTCGATCTCGTCGATATAGATGATGCCCTGCTGAGCGCGGGTCACATCGCCGTCGGCGGCCTGCAGGAGCTTGAGGATAATGTTTTCGACATCCTCACCTACGTAGCCGGCTTCAGTGAGCGTGGTTGCATCGACAATGGCGAAGGGCACATCGAGCATCTTGGCCAGGGTGTGCGCCAGGAGAGTCTTGCCGGAGCCGGTGGGACCGATGAGCAGGATGTTCGACTTGGCCAGTTCGACTTCGTTATTGCGCATTCGGTTCATCTGGATGCGCTTGTAATGGTTGTAGACCGCGACCGCGAGTTTCTTTTTGGTCTGGTCCTGGCCGATGACGAAGTCGTCGAGGAAGCTTTTCACTTCCTGCGGCTTGGGGAGATGGCCGGCAGCGGTGGCGGGATGCGCCTCACCACGATCGTCCTCGAGGATCGAGTTGCAGACAGCGACGCACTCATCGCATATATATGCCCGAGGATAGTCGCTGGGCGACGAGATCAACTTGGCTACGGCGTCCTGCGATTTGTGGCAGAACGAGCAGCGCAGTGCTTCTTCAGGTCCCGTGCGCGTTTTCATTTTTTCAACTCCCTTTTGGACGATCTGGTTGAGTTCCGCAAAGATGCGGGCCGGCCGCTACGTGCGGGGCCGGTCAATGATTTCGTCGACGATTCCGTATTCTTTCGCCTGTTGCGAGTTCATGATGAAATCCCGCTCGACGTCGCGCTCGATGCGATCGAGGGATTGCCCGGTATGTTTGGCCATCAAATTGTTGGTGATTTCGCGAATGCGGAGGATTTCGCGCGCATGAATGTCGATATCCGTGGCCTGGCCGCTGAGTCCGCCCATGGAAGGCTGGTGGATGAGAATGCGCGAGTTGGGCAAAGCGAACCGCTTCCCCTTGGTGCCGGCCAGAAGGAGAAATGCGCCCATGCTGGCTGCCTGCCCGATGCAGTAGGTCACGACGTTGTTCTTGATGAACTGCATGGTGTCGTAGATGGCCAGACCCGCCGTGATGGAACCGCCGGGAGAGTTGATGTAAAGCTGCACGTCCTTTTCGGGGTCCTCGCCGGAGAGGAACAGCATTTGCGCCACGATGAGATTGGCCACCTGATCGTCGATGGGGGTGCCAAGAAAGATAATGTTGTCGCGTAGCAGACGGGAGTAGATGTCATAGGCGCGCTCGCCTCGACTCGTCTGCTCCACCACCATGGGTACCAATGCCATTGAGTGTTCTTCTCGCTCTTCCGCCGGGGGTTTTGTTCCCCGTCCCTGTTTGATGGCCACGCCGTCCCATTATGGTGCACTGTCGGGGCTTTGCGGCGATTTTCGCTGCTTCAGACTTTTAGCCAGGTAACCTCTCGTACAGCAAACTTGCAGTTTTTTCGCGCTTCATTTGTTCCCGGATTCTAGCGAGCCCGCCGTCGCCAGTCAAACGCTGGCGAAGCGTCTCGACCGGTTCTCTGGATTGAAGGGCCGCCAACTGCACTTCGCGATCCACCTCTTCCTCGCTCACGGCAATGTTTTCGGCTTCGGCGATGCGGTCGAGGAGGATGTACGTCTTCACCTCGGCGACGGCACTATCCCGCTGGGCGGTGCGCAGGCGGGGGAAATCCAACTTGCGCATCTGTTCCGTGTCCATACCTTGAGCGGCCAAGGCCCGCAGGCCGCGCTCCAGCCGGGCGTCGATCTGATCCTGCACCATCGATTCCGGAACAGGGAACGGATAGCGCTCATTGAGAGCGGCAAAGAGCCTGTCCTTGGTTTCGCCTTCCACGCTGCGGCGCTTGCGATTGGCCATGTGCTCGCGAACACGATTCCGGAGCTCGTCAAGGTTCTCGTAGCTGCCCATCTCCCTGGCGAAGTCGTCGTTCAGCTCGGGGACTGTGCGCTTCTTGATGGCCTTCACGGTGACGTCGTAGGCTACGGTTTTGCCGGCGAGCTTGGCATCACTGTAATTGGCCGGGTAAATGACCTCGGCCTTCAGTTCCTGGCCTGGTTTTGCGCCGCGCAGGACGGTTGTGAAGGCCTCCACCGTATCCTTGCCGCCGATCTCGACCAGCGCGTCTTCGCCGGCGAGCGGCGCGGCATCGGTATCGCCTTCTACCTGGCCGGTGTAGGAGATCTGCGCCCAGTCCCCATCCACCATGGGGCGGTCTTCCTCAACCGGCTCGATGGTCGCGCGGGATTCGCGCAGTTCTTCGATCTCGTGGGCAAACTCGTCTTCGGTGACTTCCACCGGGAGCTTCTCTACGGTTACGTCCTGATAGCCGTCGATGGAGAAGTCAGGGATGAATTCGAAGACCGCCTTCACGTGGAGAGGCTGGCCGTCCTCGATGGTGAGCTCGGTTACCTGGGGCTGACCGACCGGCTTGACGCCCAGATCGCGGACCCCCTGGTTGAACCGCTCGGGGAGCAAACTGTCGATGACTTCCTTGCGAATTTCGGTGGCATAGCGACGCCGAATGACCGACTCTGGCACTTTGCCGGGACGGAAACCGGGGATCTTCGCATACTTTTGGTAATTGCGAACCACGGTGTGGAAGGCTTTCGAAACATCTTCAGCGGGAACGTCGAGCACCAGCTCGCGGGTACATTCCGGATTCAGAACCGGCCCATGCTGGTGGTCGTGCGCATCGCCGTGCTCGTGGTCGTGGTCGTGCTCATCGTGGCCGTCAAGCGCGTGGGATTCCTCGGCCGTTTCAGGTTGCGGGTTGTTCTCGAGAGTGTCAGTAGAACTCAACGTTTTGCCTTCCGGGCTCGCCGCGGCGAGCCAAAACAAGCTGCCACAGCGGGCTGACGCTTTGAGCGTTACAGCGCCGACTGGGTGGGGAAATTCCTCATCTCATGGTAAGAGGGTTTGCGGGAAGGGTCAAACCGGGCGGGCAGGTTTCAGCGCCGCAGGACCGCGAAAGTCACGTTACTGCTCAGTGACCTCGGGTTTCCGGACGTAGGGAAGAAACCGGGGATGGGCGGCGCCACAGCGGATGTAGTACCCGCGGGCATCGGCCAGGCTCAGGGCGCCATTCACGGTGTGGTGTACTTCTGCGGCGTCGGCATCTTCCTGGCCGTCGTCCTCCCACCAGCAGACCGGGCACAGTGCCATGGCGGCCGGTGCTTCCAGAGTTCTGTTGCCACAACACGGGCAGCGGTAACGAACCTTTACGATTTCCACGTGTAGATGGACGAGAAGTGAGAGGCTGGGATTACTTTGAAGAAGCGTGGAGCTAACCATCAGAAACGGAAGACGATGCCGGTGGTAAAGCGAACTGGATTGCCCCCTGCGGGAGAGACTGTGGGAGCGCTCAGGCGGTCGAGCTGGATTCGCCAGGCGAAGAACGGCGCCAGGGGCGCATCGACGCCGCCACCCAGCGCATAGGCCAGGGATCCGCCCGAAACGGGCGTGTTGGCGGCGGAGTTGGCGGAGTGCTGCCCACCTACGAGGCCATGTGCAAAGAGATGAATTCCAATTGCTTTGACGGTGACTCGCGGGCCGAAGAGGACGGTAGTGGTGCGGGGGACGGCGGAGTCTGCTCCCAAGCCATAATGGGCCACATCGCCTTCAATGCCCAGAAATGGCCTGCCGATTTTGAAGTGGGCGGTGCCTTCCCAGCCGTTGAGTCCTCCGACGTTGGGATAGAAGGTGTCGGACCCTGTGCGACTGTAACCAAAAAACAGATCTCCCTTCGGTACCTGCGCATGCGCCGCCGGTGAAAAAGGAAGAAGGATCGATAAAGAAATAAGCAGGAGAAGACGGGGAATCAGCCTGTGAAGGATTGGCATGAGAGGACTCCTTTCGTGATGCGTGCAATCGAGCAGTACCGCGATTCATCTACCCTCTTCGACGCGATAAAGGGTAGGAGATTGCGGAGAAAAACTCGCTCAACGGTTGTGGTTCCAGGTGCACCGATCGTTAAACCCCTGTTGCCTTTCGATAACTGATGGTGGCGCGGATGGCCCGGTTGCCCGAAGCGACGGTCATGGAACCGCGCGGGTTAAGTCTCTGTGCCGGAGTAGAATCGGGCGCTGGGGGGAAGTCGATCACGATGCGACCTTTATCTGCATGTTTTGCGTTTCTCTTGACCCGCATGTTTTGGGTGGGTCTGTTTGTTGTCATCGCGCCATGGGTAATCAGGGCCCAGACTGCGCCCGCTCCGCTGCGGGTGGCCATTGTCGGGCTGGAGCACGGTCACGTGGAGGGCTTTCTGGCGCAGTTGCCACGGCACCACGACGTGGAACTGGTGGGCATTGCGGATGCCGATCCCGAACTCGTCGCGAGATACGAGAAGAAGTACTCGTTGCCGGAGACTTTGTTCTTCAAGAGCACGGCGAACATGATCGAAGCCCGGCACCCTCAAGCGGTGCTGGTGTACACCTCGATTGGCGAGCATCGCCACGCAATTGAAACCGCCGCACAATATGGCGTTTCGGTGATGGTAGAGAAGCCGCTTACCATTTCGCTGGAAGATGCGCTGGCGATTCGCAGCGTAGCGCGCGCACACCACATTCAAGTGCTGGTGAACTACGAAACGACGTGGTACGCGAGCAACAGGGCGGCCTACGACGAGTTGGAGGGGGGAAGGCTGGGCGCCGTGCGGAGGGTGGTGGTGCACGACGGCCACCAGGGGCCGAAAGAGATCGGCGTGGGGCCCGAGTTTCTAGGCTGGCTGACCGATCCGGCGCAAAACGGGGCGGGCGCACTGTATGACTTTGGCTGTTATGGCGTGGACCTGATGACCTGGCTGATGCATGGCGAAACGCCGCTGACGGTGACGGCGGTGGTGAATCACGACAAGCCGCAGATTTACCCGAAAGTAGATGACGACTCCACCATCATATTGGCCTATCCCCACGCACAGGCGGTGATTATGGGGTCGTGGAACTGGCCCTTCGCGCGCAAAGATATGGAGGTCTATGGGGCAACCGGTTATGCCATTACTGTCGGACCGGACCAGCTGCGTTTGCGGCTGGCGCACGAGGGGGAAGAACACCTTACGACGCCGTCCTCGCTGAGCCCGCCGCAGGACAACTCGCTGGATTATCTTTCGGCAGTGCTGCGAGGCCAGATTGTGCCCACAGGCGATTTGTCGGCGCTGGACACGAATGTGATCGTGATGCAGATTCTGGATGCGGCCCGGGAATCCGTGCGGACCGGCAGGAGCGTGCGGCTGGCGAAGATCGAGGAGTAGCGCGACCCGCACTGGGAATTCGCGCTCGGCTCCGGGACAATGCCGACTGGGGGAAATCGCTACCCAGAGATTAATTCGCATGGCCATTTGGCACGCGAATGAGCTATGCTTGCGCCAATTTGCTGGGAGAGGGTTCTGGAATTGTTTTTCATCGTGACTCAGCCGGGGAGGTCCGGCTCCGTTCTCCGCAAATACTTGTCTGAGAGTGAGGCGCGAAATGCAATGCAAGAGGAGATTTCTGGCCGTCGTGGTTGTCTTGCTGCTTGCCTGCGGGCAAGCGCTGGCGTGGAACAGCGTGGGTCACATGACGGTTGCTTACGCCGCGTACCAAAAGCTGACTCCAGCGGAGAGAGGCCGGGTCGCGGTTCTGTTGAAACTCAACCCTAATTACGCGGAATGGCTGACGTTTATTCCTGCCGGCACATCCGACGCGGATCGGGACATGTACGTTTTCATGATGGCCGCAACGTGGCCCGATGAGATCAAAGCGATGGGGAGCGGTTACACCGGAAACGACACTCCTCCGCGGGCTGAACTTGCCACTTTAAACTCCGGATACGGCGACAAGGAGACGCATAAGTATTGGCACTTCGTCAACACGCCATTCAGTGAAGATGGCACGAGTCTTCCCCCTGTTTCCAGTCCGACCGCGGTCCAAAAGATTGGCGACTTCCGCACCGCTCTTGGAACCAGCGAACCGGATTCGATCAAGTCCTACGATCTTGTCTGGCTCCTTCACCTTGTTGGCGACGTGCATCAGCCATTGCACTGCGCCACGCGCGTGACGAAAGCCAAGCCTCATGGCGACGAAGGCGGGAACCTGGTCGTGGTGAAGGGCCCGACCCTGGAGCTTCATGCCTTCTGGGATGATGCAGTGGGCCTTGGAGAAACCAAGAACTACATGACCGCCGTTAAAGTGGGCCAGACGTTGCCGGAGCCTGACTCCTCTCTCGTCGGTGACACGAACGAGGCCGATTGGGCAGCCGAGAGCTTTTCTCTGGCGAAAAGCAATGCGTATGTCGACCCGGTTGGTCCGGGCCTCGGTCCTTACGATCTCTCAGGCACTTACACGACGAATACGCAGACGTTGGCAAAGGAGCGAATTGCCCTTGCTGGTGCGCGGTTGGCGAACCTTTTGAAAACGGCGCTGAATTGCGGAGAGACGACCTGCGCCAATTGATGGCGGGGGGCATCGAAGTGAGGAATCCGGTTCCGGCGCATGAATCAGCGCGAACATCCAGGATCGCGCCGCGGACGATGCTGAAAGAGTAGTTTATGGAGGCGGAGATCAGAGATCCTGGTTTCCGCTTTCTGCGGCCGAGAAGGTCAAGAATCGAACGGAGGTTCAACAGGGTATGAGCGGCCACTGTTGGACCCATCCCCCTTTAATTGGAAGCGAATTAGGCTAGAGCGGAATTTCTCTGCATTTTCATAAGGATTTATAGAATTTTGAATATTTCGTGTGGATGTCCTCGCTGATCTCGATTCTTCGCCAGAGTAAGCAACGGAAAATCCAAGGGTTGCCGCAGGGCTTGATGGAGTCGGTTTTGGTCAGCGAATTGCTGAGGAAACTTCACCGAGGGGGGAAGTTCTTTCTTTCCCGGAAATGAACAACTCAACTTCTCCTTTGTCGGTTTAAGAGCGGTTCCCCAGGTTCGAGCCGCCGATGCCAGCCCCGAGCAAGATGGCTTTCAAGCGCAATTGTGAGAGCCACTCGGCGTGGCGGTTCCGGGGAACAGCAGACATGGAACCGCTCCAAGGCCCGTCGTTTTCAAGTGAAACAATTCGAGGATCGTTGCAAGGCAAGCAAGTTTGAGGGGCGTTGGACGCAATACCCTCCGCGGAGACAGCTTTAACGACATCGATGTGAGTATGGGCAAAAACTTCCATATTGCCGAGAGAGTTACGATGAACATCCAGGCGAGTGTCTTCAATCTGCCCGACCGCGCCTTCTACGGCATACCAGATCCGAACGTGGAAGACAGCGCGTTCGGCGGCTATCTCAGCGATCAGTTTGCTTTCGGCACAGGCAACGGCAGCGGGGCGGGTGGTGACTCTTACCCGCAAGGACTGGGCAACCGAAACGTCCAGCTTACCGGCAAGATTACTTTCTAGTTGTTGTGTGTCTGGCTATTGTGCCTTGGTTCTCTTCGGTCCTCGGATCGGAATCGTATGGATGTAGACCGAGGATTTGATCAGCCCAGTGTCCACCCTTTCGGGTGGACACTGCTGTTTGGGGCGGGTTGGAATGTGCAGTTCTCCACATTTGAGCGGTTCTTTGGGTTGGCTCTTTCTTTGTGCTGCAACGCTGACTCAGGGCACAAAGACCTTGAGGCGGACGTGCCACCTGGTACTCTGGCCGGGCTTGAGCGTGACCATGCCCGTATCCATCTTTCCCCACTCCTTGCCGAAGGGGTCAGCGAAGTTGTACTGATCTTCGACGGCCACGAATTTGGCGGTGGGCGGGGCATAGGCCTGGATCGTCTTGATCTCCGGCGACAGGCCTTCGATTTTTACGCCGTAGTGCGCGGCTGGATCGATGACAGTGACGGTGACGGCGCCGTTGTTCCATTCCAGGTGGCTCCAGTTGTCGTCGTAGAAGTGCTTGTCGAGCGGTTCGCCACCGGGAGCGCGTAGATCATATTGTCCGCTGACGGGGACGAGTTTGCCGGTGGGGAAGACGCTGTCGTAGTTATTCACCTGGGCTAACATGGAGCCCGGAATGTGCAGCTTGACCTGCTCGCGGTCGCCGGAAGGCAGGTTGAAATAGGGATGCCAGCCGATGGCGATGGGCTCGGCTTGGCTGCCTACGTTGCGAGCGACGATGCTGGCGTCGACGGCCTCGGCCGTGAGGGTGATGGTGTAGTCAAGGTCGGTCTTCGAGAGCCAGTGGCCGCCGAAGTCGCCGGCATGGACGACGCCGGTGACCTGTTGGCCGCCGGGGATGTCGGTCACATGGACGTCGCTGGTCCTGGCCTTGAGGATGAGCCCGTGCATGGCATGGCGCTCGGCGCCGGGAAGTTTTCCGACATTGTTTGCCGGCAGAGTCAGTGTGTGGCCTTCCCACTCGGTGGTCAGCGTCTTGCCGTCCGGGGAGAGCTTGCCAATAATGCGATTGGGATAGGGAACCAGGAAGGCGGCGCCGAGGCGGTAACCGAGATCGCCGTTGGCGTCGTCTTGTTCATCCAGCATTTTCTTGGCTTCGGCCAGGTCGGGCGAGGCGAGGACGTCTACGCTGCCTTTGCCGGGGAAGTTGGCGGTGATCTGAAGCAATTCCATCCCGCGGCCTGGTGCGAGGGTGACGCTGGTGAACTGGGGCGTTGTTTTGCTGGTGGCGGTGCGGGTGAGTGTGACGATCTTCTCACCGCCAATCTCAGTAACGGCCTGGGCGTGGCTGCGCATGACAAACATGCCCGCCATCAAAACCGGCAGGACAAGGGGAAGAGCGGCAAGTGTGTGGGATATTGGCTTCATTTCGGTCCATTCCTGAAAGTGAGGTCGGATTTTCCGGACAGACTTTCGATGCGGAGTAACTTCCCGTTCCGTGAAAGCGTATACCGGAAGCGGCCTCATTCTACGCCGGAAGGGGGCGCAGGGCCTACTCTTGCGCTGGAATCGCGGAATTCTCTGCCGGGCCACGAGTCCGCAAACGAAACAAAATTCCAGATGTGAATACAATTCTAGAAATCGACATTACACGCGGCCCTTGGTCATTCCGCTCATAGACCTACATACCCTGCTTACCTTCAGTAACCTACTGTGTCTCTTTCATTGCCGTCAATGCACGTCTATGTCGCCGCAAAAGCATTCCTCCACGCACAAATCTGCGGCAATTCGCAGTCCGGCCCGGGTTGCCTCGTCTCAATCAAGAGCGAAACCAGAGTAACTGTGTCCTTTGGAGTTTCGAACAGGGTCGCCACTCCCTGCTGGGCGTGTCGACTTGAACGCTGCAGCTTCGGGATACATCGACTCTGGTTTCGCTATAGCCGGCTTGTTTCACAAAAAGGGGAAATTATGTGCCAGCTATTTGTGGAAATCAAAAATAAATTGGGGGGGTAGGTGCTCGTTTTTGGGAAATTTGGACAGGCTAAGTTTCTGAAAGATTGGATCTTGCGCACACGTGACGCTGAAACCAAGTGCCGCTTAACCCCCGTTTAAGTACCACAAATCTCGCCTTGGCATCGCGCGCTCCGGACTTTTCTGTTTCGGAAGTATGCATGTATTTATGTTGCGCCAATCGGCGTTAAATCTATGCCATGTGTGACAGCAAAGCTTGAACGGGATGACGTCGGTCTGTTTTGGCGATGAGACATGTCTCCAGCCGGTGAAAAATGTTAGGAAACCTCTGCACAAGGCGCATTTTCGATCAGCGAAAAGATGCAGTGGCTAAAGCCATGTTCATTGTGGAGCCTTTATCGGCCCGACTGAAGTCGTGCCCTTGTTACACAGCAACTTATGCAGAGTTTCTCTAGAAGTTATGGAAGTCGTCCTGATTCGGCGTGATGGACGTATCCATTCCAAGTGGGACAGCGACGGAGTGTTCTACTTCTTCCTTCGCATTCATTGCGCTTTGGACACCGAAGGTCATGGCTATCTCGTCGATTTTTTGGGAATACTGACGGCGGAGGTCCAGGAGTTCCGCATGCAGTTCATTGCGGCGTTCGGCATCCACGCTCTCTGACGTTTCCCATTTTGCAGTGAGGATGATCGAGAAGCGCAAACCGGCCAGTTCATCGATACTTGCGGCAAGTGAATCCTCTTGTTTTTCAATCGCGTACCGGGAACCGGAGCCGATCGAGGCGGTGTCGAGCAGATGAGAAGACATGACGATTCTCCCTCAGGGACTCTCCCATGGAATTGGTCTCAACAGATCAGATGGGAAAAGCGTAGGCACCTGAAACACGGGCACAGGGCCGGATGAACCGCACTCTTATGGTGGATTCTTGCGATAGTGTGAAGGTAGGTTGAGTTCGGCGCTGTGATTTAAATCACCCTATCAAATTCCTCGAAATTGTTGCTCCGACTCCGATCGGCTCGACTGGGCTTATTTCAGGTAGGGATGCGGCAAGCAGAGGTCGATCCTGCGGCCGCAGAATGAGAGATTTGTGCCAGCCCGGGTCAATCGGAATTCATTGAATTGGATGCGCTGCCGACACGAGCTATGCGTGACTCGAGGCAAGCGCGCTGGCGACCGATTTGCCGGCAGTAGAAGTGCTGGCGGTACCGCCCACGTCACGAGTGCAAAGGGACTTGTCAACCAGGGAGGCCTCGATGGCTTTGAGGACGGCCGCCGCGGCTTCAGATTCGCCTAGATGATCAAGCATCATTGCGGCTGACCAGATTTGTCCAATGGGATTCGCAATGCCTTTTCCGGCGATGTCCGGTGCGGAACCATGAACGGGCTCAAAGAGAGACGGAAAACGACGTTCAGGATTGATGTTCCCTGATGGAGCGATGCCGATGGTTCCCGCGCAGGCAGGGCCGAGGTCGGAGAGGATGTCGCCGAATAGGTTTGAAGCTACGACGACGTCGAAATGATCGGGGTTAAGGACGAAGTGTGCCGTGAGAATGTCGATGTGGTATTTGTCCCAAGTGACGGCGGGGAAGGCTTTGCTTATCTGTTCTACGCGCTCGTCCCAGTAGGGCATGGTGACCGAGATTCCGTTGGATTTGGTGGCGGAAGTGAGGTGCTTCTTTTCGCGACTGTTCGCGAGGTTGAATGCGAAGTTGAGAATGCGGTCGACGCCTACACGGGTCATCACAGTCTCCTGGATAACAACTTCGCGGTCGGTTCCGGGAAAGATTCTGCCGCCAATTGAGGAGTACTCGCCTTCGGTGTTTTCGCGTACGACGAGGAAGTCGATGTCGCCGGGTTTGCGGCCGGCAAGGGGGCAGGGGACGCCGGGCATTAAGCGAACCGGGCGGAGGTTGACGTACTGATCGAATTCTCGGCGGAAGAGGATCAACGATCCCCAGAGTGAGATGTGATCGGGCACAATTTGCGGCCATCCAACGGCGCCGAAAAAGATCGCATCGTGGTGGCCAATCAGGTCCTTCCAGTTGTCCGGCAGCATTTTGTTGTGCTTCAAATAGTAGTCGCAGGATGCGAAGTCAAATTCGTCGAACTGAAGGTTGAAGTCGAAGCGCGCGGCGGCGGCTTCAAGGACGCGGATACCTTCGGGCACGACCTCCCTGCCGATGCCATCGCCGGGGATAACGGCAATTTTGTAGCACCTGTTTGCTGGATCTCTATGGACACGGTGTGTCTCGCTGGCGTGCATTTTAAAGAGCCTCTCCGGTTTGATGGTTTTGGGACCGCATCGACTTGAGAGCGAGTCGCATGCCGATGATGGTGACGGCGGATACTATCAGCGTACCGCCAACGAGATAGAGGCCGCGAGTGAAATGCCCGCTGGTCTCATCTGTCGAGCCGATTATGTAGGGTCCGGCGAAGCCGCCCAGGGTGCCGAGTGAGTTGATAAGTCCAATGGAAGCGGCGGCAGCGGTGCCGGCAAAGAAGGTTGTGGGCAGAGACCACAGGGGCGGCTTAGCGGCGCTCACACCGAACGCCGTAAGCGAGAGTCCGGCGATAGCGAGAATTGCGGAAGAGCCTGCCTGAGCGACAACGGCCAATCCGATAGCACCGATAAGGCACGCGACTGCGGCGTGCCAGTAACGCTCACCGAGGCGGTCGGAGTGGTGCGACCAGAGGACCATGCCAACGACCGCGATGAGATTGGGGATGGCGACGAGGAGGCCTACTTTGAAGACGGAGAATCCGAGATTCCTTACGATGAGTGGAGCCCAGAAGCCCATGGTGTAGAGGCCGGCAGATGTGCCGAAGTATGCGAGGGAAAGCGCGAGGACCTTCCAATCTGCAAGGCTACGCCAGAGGCTGTGGCTGCGCGGATCTTCGATGCCGGCCTGTTCCTTGAGGATTCTTTGCGAGAGCCAGGCGCGCTCGTCGACGGTGAGCCACGCGGCGTCTGCTGGACGATCGCAGAGGAAGCGCAGGGTGATCATCCCCAGCACCATCGCGGGCAGGCCCTCGGCGAGGAAAAGCCACTGCCATCCCCGCAGATTCAGCAGGCCATTGAGCTGCATCAAGGCGCCCGAGACGGGTGAACCGATGAGTCCGGCAGCCGGCGCGGCAGCCATAAACATTGCCGTGACAGCCGAGCGATGGCTCTGGGGAAACCAATAGCCGAGATAGAGAATGATTCCCGGGAAGAAGCCGGCCTCGGCAAGGCCGAGCAGGAATCGAAGAACGTAGAAACTGATGGGGCCTCGAGTGAAAGCCATCGCGATGGAGACAAGACCCCAGGTGATCATGACCCGGCCGATCCAAAACCGCGCTCCAACTTTGTGCAGAATGATGGTGGAGGGAACCTCGAAGGCGAAGTAGCCAAGAAAGAAAATACCCGAACCGAGGCCGAACATCTTTGATGAAAGGCCGACGTCGCTGTTCATTGTCAGGGCAGCGAACCCGACATTGATCCGGTCGAGAAAGGCTACGAAATAGAGCAGCATCAGGAACGGAATGAGTCGCCAGGTGATCTTCCGGATCGCATGCTTTTCGAGGGGGCTGCATAGATCATTTGCCATCGCTCATCCTGTGCTCCCGGCCGATGATGGAGCGGCGAATTCCAAGTTTCTTGATTGTATCCGGGGCTTGTGAATCGCAAGACCTGAAGTCATTCAGAGTTCATCTCGAAAGCACAGGAAGGTGCGGGTCGATGCTCGTGCCGGGACGATGACCTGTCATGATGGCGGGAATGACAGGCTCCTTGTGGGGATTGATTCCGCAAGAGCCCCATTGGAAAGGGGAATGTGCGCTTTGAAATTAGTCTATAATTTCGAGAAATTGATTCATCAGACAGGTTCCGCCCTGGCCCTGCGGTCACACGAGAAATGAGGAATGGCTTGAACGCTAGTCCGTTCCAAAGCGGCCATCGCCCTAAGAGCCTCTGGTGGCGGAAACATGCGCCCACAAGCCGGTGGGTGTCATGCTTCATCGGCATCACTCTTGCCACCACATTCGTGGTGTTCTTTGAACGGAGCGAGTCCACCACCAACCTTATCTGGATCGCCAACGGGCTGCTGCTCACCTACCTGCTCCTGGCACCTCGCTGGCGCTGGCGAGGCTACCTGGTTGCGGGTCTTGCAGCCATGATAGTCGGCAGCTCCCTCATCGGCGAGCCATGGCAGAGAAATCTTCTTTACAACGCGCTGAATCTCGTCGAAGTACTGATAGGCGCTTTCCTTCTAAAGAGGAAGTCGACGGAGCTTCCGCGCTTCACTGACCGCAGATATCTTGTCAAATTCATCGGCTTTGCGGTACTGGCTGGCCCGGCCACAGCGGGTGCAATTCTTACACCGATCATGGCGATATGGAGGCACGCGGCCCCGCTGAAGACGTTTCTCGACTGGGTTCTCAGCGATGGGCTTGGAGCCGCAATCGTTGTTCCTACTTTTGCGGCGATCTTTCAGACGCGCTTCCGAAACTCCGCAAGCCTGAAACAACATTGGCTTTACCCTGCGGTCCTGGTCGGGGTTACGGTGGCCGCATTTTCGCAAAACAGGATTCCTATCTTCATCCTCATTTTCCCGGTACTCGTCCTTCTCTTGATGCGGCTCGGGCTTGGGTGGGCAGCGCTCTCTACACTTTTTATCGCGGCTTCCGCTGGCTGGTACAGCCTTCACGGTTCAGGGCCGTTTGCGATTTCGAGGTCGGTCGACCCTGCCGAAACGAGCATTCAGCTGCAGTTCTTTTTCGCCTGCTGCATATTCATGATCTACATCGTTTCTGTCGTGCTTGAGGATCGAAACGCTACCGAATTCCGGCTCCAGAAAATTGCCTCAATTCACTCACTGGTTACGGATAATTCACGGGATGTGATCCTGCTTGCTGATCTTGATGGGCGCCGGACCTACGTTTCTCCCGCAGTCGAGACCATGAAAGGGTGGAAACCGGAGGAATTGATCCATCAGAAACTCTCTGAGCATGCGCACCCGGATGATCGCGAGAAAGTCGACGATGCGATTCAACGGCTGCGCCATGGCACTGAAGAAGCCATCATCGAGTACCGCACGCAAAAACGAAACGGTGATTACATCTGGATTGAGTCGATTCTGCGAATGTACAGGGATCGGAGAACCGGTATTCCCGCGGGTATTCTGAGTCTCGTAAGGGACATTACAGAACGAAAGCACAGCGAGGATCTGCTCCACCGGGCATACGAGGCGCTCGAAGAACTGGCAGTGGTGGATGCGCTGACGGGAATAGCCAACCGGCGACGATTTGACGAATGTCTGGCCAGTGAGTGGAGCCTGTCGGCACGCCTTGAAAGACCCATTTCGCTGCTCCTGATGGATGCCGACTCTTTGAAGGAGAGGAACGACTCTTACGGCCACCTGTGCGGCGACAGATGCCTGAAGCAGATCGCGAATGTGGCGAAAGAAGCGGCGAATCGTCCGACAGACCTTATAGCACGGTTCGGCGGGGATGAGTTTGGCGTGATACTGCCGGATACAGACATCTCGGGAGCAATCAAAGTGGGCAGTAAGATCAGAGAGGTTCTTAGCCGGCATAATGCGGCGAACGATGGGAATCCCGATGGGTTGGTGACAATCTCAATTGGGTGCGCTTCGGCGGTCCCAAAACCGGGACAAGATGCCACATCTCTGATTCAAGCCGCAGACGACCTGCTTTACCGAGCCAAGCGCAACGGCCGTGATCAGCTGTGTAGCGGGCTAATCTCCGTTCCGTTCATCACGCCGGGGATATAATCGACACCGCAAACTTGTCCAGGTATTGGTTCTTTGCCTCTGAAGCTTTCCTCGCCGGGGCCAGGGAGGGTAGCCATCAGATTGTCGCGCGACGGCTTGTGTAGCGGACTCCTGACTCAGAAGGTCAGGCGAAATCCGAGCTGAGCCGCAAAAGGAATGCCTACCGTAGTGCCCGGCCCGAAAAAGTCTCCCAGTGCACCTCCTGCCACCCGCAACTGATTCGGGCTGGTGATCGGTTGCGTTTCGGTACAGGTGGCATTGGTGCAGATATCCGTAACGTTTCCGGCCTGGGCCTCCGCGCCCGGAACCGGAAGGGTGGCAATATTTGTTACATAATTCGCGCCGGGATTATTCCGGTTAAACAGATTGAAGAATTCGGCAAATGGAATCAATGACCAGCGATCGGCAATGGAGATTGGCCGACTGACGCGCAAATCTGTCTGGATGTACGGAGTTCCGCGAAACTGATCGAGTGCAGTTGTCAGGCCGTTGATTGCGATTCGACCCCGGTTGTCGGCCGTGGTAATGGTGAATGGCCGGGCGCTTTCTGCCTGAGTGAGCGTGCTGAGTTCGATACCGGCGATAGTGTGCCACGATCCGGCAAAGACAAAGCGTTGGCGCACGTCCTCACCCGATGGGCCATAATCGCCGGGCCCGAACGGATCGAGCGGATTGCAGACGCCGTTCACATAATCGAAAAGCTCACCCAGCACGCAGCCCCACGTCTGCGCCTTTGAGAATGTGTAATTGGCCACCAGGTTCAAGTCCGTGGACACGTTCCCCTGTAAGTGCATTAACAGTCCGTTGTAACTGGACCGATTGTCGGAGTGAAAGACGTTGACGTCAGGAACATAGTTTGCCTGGTCGGGATCGCCGGCGGGTAAGAGAGGCGTGAACAGGTTGGTTCCGCCAGTGTAGCTGTAGGCTCGATAGGCATGATTTCCCTGCTCGTGAATATAGTCGGCGCTCATGGCCCAATTCGGGCTGAATGCATGCTCCACGCCTCCTGAAACATGGATTGCATAGGGTGTCTGGTAATTGGGATCGATCAGGTCGGCCGTTCCTCCCGACTTGTCGCCAGAAACACAGCCTGCGTTCTCAGAGCCGCCTGGATTCTGCACCGGATCAACGCAGGACCCGGGCAAAGTGTTCACTGCCTGAAACGCCGTGGCCCATCCATTTTGCGCAAGATCACTGAAGTAGAGTCCAAAACCGGCACGAATCACCGTCTTCCCGTTGGACCTGGGCACGTAAGCGATGCCGAGGCGTGGCGCAAACTGCTTGTGATCGTCATGCGGCACGCCGGAAACGAGCGGGATACCGAGCGCCGCCAGCGTGATGTACCCCGGATTCTCCGCCTGGCTGTGACCCGATCCGAGGAACAATCCCCAGGTGGTCGAGTACCGCAATCCATAATTGAAGGTCAGCTGCCGCGTGACGCGCAACGAATCCTGACCATAAAAAGCGAGGCGCTGCACGTTTTGCGAAAAGCCCCCACCAAGATTTGAAGATGAAGCTCCCGCCTGCATGTCTGCCGTAAACTGCGAAAGATTGTTCAGGTAATAAGTTGGGTTTTCAGGAAACTGATACAGCGTCTCAGTATTTCCCGGGAAAGCGCCGCCAAGCACAGGCTCGTGGATGAAGTTCACCCCGAACTTGATGGAATGGCTTCTCAGCGCTTTGCTGATGTCGTAACGAAGCTGATACTCCTCCTGATTTCGCTGGGAGGGAAAGAACGTGATTGGAGTGGCAAACTGGTTGTCCCCGAAAGTCTCGAATCCCGATACGGTCAGCGAAGTGGAGCTGAAAGGGAAGGCCAGGGCAAAGCCGAGGTTCGACGAGCGCGTTTGGGTAAGGTGCAGGCCGCTGGCATTGAAAACAAGATTCCCAACCAACGTGGACGAAAACTCGTATTGATTGCCGATCAGCAGGTTCAGATAATTGTTGTGGGTCAGCAAGCCTGTCGAGGGCAGCGTGCCCTGCTGCACGAGATCGTTGTGCGTCGTATAAGTATCGATCGAGTTGCGCAGGATCCACGCGGACTTCGTCGACTGCGCCCAGTCGAAGCGCAGCAAGCCGAGGTTATCGCGAAACGGGACGGGCACATTGGGCGGCACGGCAATCGACGGCACTCCGGGAATCAGTCCGTCGGACGCCAATGTCGCCAGGGCATCGAATTGTGTTGTGCTGGCCGGACTGTAGACGATGCTGGCGTTCTCATGCACGTCTTCGATGGCTGCAAAGAACCATAGTCGATCTTTTCTGATCGGCCCTCCCAGGGTTCCCACGTAGTTCTGCCGGGAAAAAGGCTGCTTCGGATTCGGCGCGGGATTCTCGATGGGAAAACGCGCGTTCAGTGCCGCCTGGCGATCGTAGAACGCCTCATCCCCGTGCCACGTATTTGTCCCGTTCTTCGTCGTGATGATGAGGGAGCCCGCCGTGGTGTCACCCGTGTCGGCATTCTCCTGCGCCGTGCGTACTGCGAATTCCTTGATGGCATCCGGCGAGTAGTTTTGCAGGAACCCACCGATATAGTCATCGGAATTGTCGCCTCCATCCACCGAAAGCTCGTTATTCAATCCTGAGCTCCCTCCCGTCGATACGGCCGTGATACGCGCCTTGGTGGGGTCCGACGGTTCAACCGGCTCGGTTCCGGGAGCCAGGTAGGCAATGTTGGCAAAGCTGCGCGCCGGCAACGGCAGAGCCTCGAGATCCTGGCTGGTGATCACGCTCTGATGAACATCGCCGGCCAGCTCGATCGGTTGCGATGTAATAGACGAGCCCTGCGACCTGACATGAACCGACTGTTGCACCGCGGCGGGTGTCAGACTCACGGTGATGTCTCTGACGGTGCTCACTGCCGTGACGACCTGCGCCGAGACCGGCGCAAAGCCGCGAGCTGTGACGGTCATTTCATACCGTCCAGGCGCGAGATCCACGAAGATGAATTCCCCATGGCTGTCTGACACCACGCGCCGAACCGCTGCTGACCCCAGCATCCGCGCTTCGATTGTCGCCCCTGCGACGCGCGCCCCCGTCGCATCCTGGACCAATCCGCGCAGTGACGCGCCGGTAAGTTGCCCGCGGAGCAACGAAGCGGACAGTGTGAAGAACAGAAGACCGGCGACTGTGAGTCGATGCATGGTTTCAGCCCTTTTCAGACAGCCAATCAGGTACTTTCGGAATCGCGTTCCGACAGTCCAGCGTAAACAATCTTCAGCGCAGGCAGCATCGACGAAAAACTTCCTGCAGCCATAGCAGGAGTCTATCGCAGAGAGAGGGAAAAGGTGTATGAGCGGAAGGCATGCACCTGGACCAGTTTCAGGTATGGCAAAGCAATCCGGACAAAGCCGGGCAGGAAAAAGAACAGGTCGATTATCCGACTGAGCCCCGACGGGCACCGAGCTTCAGAAAAGCTCGACAAGAGCGGGAATATAAGCCTGATGGAGAACAATTCCACAGAAGGCAAATCTCCGCGTATCAGGACTATTTTGTACCAGTAAGGCCGCGGATTATCTCGGCTTCCCGCAGGCGATAAGGTGTGCCATCGGGATGAAAGACGTCGTGAAACCAGACGGGAGGCTGCTCCAGAACGTAGGGACGCTCCCAGGAATCCCAGGGCAAATATGTCTGCGTCTTGCCTGCGACGAGTCCCCAGTTGATCGCGCCCACATGGTCTCGTTTGGCAAGCGGCAGAATTGTGTCGAACAAGCTGCCCACGCCGCGCGCCATGTACTCCGTGCAGAGGATCGGGCGGTGATATTGCTCCAGTTGGCGCACCCGCGCCTCAAAATCCTCAGGCCAGCCGTAGTTGTGAAAGCTGATGATGTCCGACTCTGTGATCTGAATTCGCGCCATCGGCGGAAGCGTCTCGGGCGTAGACCAGTCGCCATGCCAAATGCCACTGGTCAGTGGCTGCGTTGGGTGTTCTGCGCGCGCCCAGGCAAACACCTGTGGCAGGAGCTGAAGCACGATTTCCACCTTGTTGGGCAATTCCTCTTTGCCGTAGGAGCCGTGATTCGTGTTATCCGGCTCGTTCCACACGTCCCAGGCCAGAATGCGCGGATCGTTGGCGAAGGCGCCAATCACGCCTTGCACATAGGCTTTCAGGCGGGGGAACTGCTGTGGGTCGGCGAGGATCTCTCTTCCCGGCGCCTGCACCCACCCTGAGTTATGGACTCCGGGAATAGGCGGGTGTTGCGGCCCCAGTTTGGGGTAAGGATCCCAGCAGGAATCGAAGAGCACAAACACCGGGCGGATGTGATGTTTATGCGCAATGGCAAGAAACTGATCGATCCGATGCTGGAAACCGGGAGCGTCCTGCTCCCACAGCAGGTTGTGCAGAAACACCCGCATTGTGTTCATACCCAGGCCCTGTGCCCAGCCAAACTCGCGATCAATCTCCTTGGGATCGAAGGTGTCGGCCTGCCACATTTCAAGCTGGTTGATCGCATCGGATGGAACGAAGTTTGCGCCAACCAGCCATGGCTGTTGCTGGAACCACTGATTGGCCCGTGCTTCACTCCAACGGGATTCCTGTGCCGGGACGGAGATGCAGGAAGCAAATAGAAAGCCGCAAATCAGAAAACGACTCGCATGCCAACCGCGCATCAAGGTGGAAATAGTATTCATTGCAGTTGCTCCATTTCATCAATTTCAGTTGCGCAAGAGGAGGCACACCAGGCCCAGGTTATTTGCGATTGAGACAAATCACTGTCACGCTGGCGAGGGGAAAAGTGTGGGTCAGCCCTCCCGCATGAAACTGCTTCACGCTTTCGGCCGGCTGAACGCGGGTTGGAAACACCTCGCCGTTGGCGTCATCGGGGGAGTGTGAACTGAGCGTCCCCACTTTGACAGTTTGGCCGACAGCAAATTTATGCACGCGTATGTTGGCGACAATGTCTGTGACCAGGCTGAGACTGACCCAAAACAACGCGGGCGTCTTGCCGCTCTGATTCAACGTGGCCGCAACATCCAAACACGGAACTGAAGCGATTTCCGGCAACCGTTTGACTCCGTCGGAAACGGAATAGGAGCCCGCGTTGACCTTCACAGGAACCGGCCCCGGGATATCCGAATTCGCGTACATTTTGAACACGTAATAAGCGGGAGTAGCGAAGACCTCGCTTCGCTTCTTCTAGATTCCGGCGAACTCCATAATCCCCGTCATGTCTGAGATGGGTACGATGGCCGAGTTTCTCAACGACATGTTCAGCAATTCGCCGGTGATGATCGCCCCGCCGGTGTTGGTGAGATTCGGCGCATCGTGATGACCGGCAATAAATAGCCACTCGGTAAATGCGAGACGCACTTTTCCTTCATAGCCGGGCGCGGAATTGATCTGCCGCTGAGCTTTGCCCAATTTGATCCCCAGTTCCACAGGCAGAGCAAATGCGGCCTCCGCGATACCGTTGCCACCGAAACGCCTGCCAGCTTGGCAACGTCATTTACTGTGGCTCGGCGGACTTTCGATTTGTCAAATCCGCTTATGGTCATCTCGCCTTAACTCCCGCGACAAAACACGTCCCCGCCTCACTCATCGTTCGTTTGGCTGCCAGCAGGCAAATTTCCTGTCTTTTTCGCCGCGCTTGGTCGATTTTCTTTCCTGACAATGACAAGTTGCCTCACCATTTCATCGCTTTTGTCCTTTTCGCCCAGCCTCGCATAAGCCTTGGCAAGCAGAAAGTACGCTTCTTCAGAACGTGGATTGTATTGGATCGCTGTATTGAGATGGCTGACCGCGTCTGCCGGGCGATGTTCTTCAAGCAGTATTCTTCCCATTTCGCACTGCGCTGGCGCGTAGTGGCCGTCGGCCGTCAACGCCTGATTGAGAACCAGCTCCTCGCCGGTTTCATCCTGTTTTGACCGCAATACGAGTGCAAGTTGAAAGTAAGTTCGCGGCTGATCGGGGGCTAGATCGATTGCCAGATGATATTCGGCGATAGCACTATCCGTATGATTCTGCCTGGCAAGAACATTCCCCAGAAGGTAGTGCGCTTGGTACGACCTTGAATCAAGCGAAATGGCGCGCTCCAGATCGTCGCGAGCAGCGGGGTAGATCGACGCATCAAATTCGCTCTCGGCCAGGGTAATTAGAAAATCCGGCGAGTTGGCGTAAATGCCTCTCTTGCTTCCTAGAAGGCGGATGACTTCCGGGTACCGTCCCTGCAGTTGCAAAGCGTTTGCGAGCAGCAGCAGGGTATGCACAGATGGATAAGACTTGTAGGCCGTTGCGGCGACGGTCTGCGCGGACACAAGTTGGCGTGCTGCAAGATACACCACAACGGCCATTTCCATTTCCTGTTGGGGCGTCTCCGCGGTTGCGTGAAAACGCGCGAGCGCCTTTACCGCTTTGTCATTCTGTCCGGTGGACAGATATTCACGAGCCAGTGAGGCCGCGATGCTGTTGTTGGATGGCCATACGGAATGGGCTCGCTGCAACAATTCAGTTGCTTTGGGCACATCGCCTTCTCCTTCGAAAGCCGCTGCGAGCAATAGACTGACCCGAGCGTCGCAGTCCAGACCGGAAAGCGGTTGCAGCATCTCGGCACTCTCCTGATAGCGGGTTTGAACCATCAAGGTACTGGCCTTGCCAAGCACAGCTTCCAAATCAACTTGCGAAGGGCAATTCTTATTGGTGTTTGATTGAACCCGAGCCGCGGGTTGGGCGCTTTGCTCTTCCGCCGAGACTGCCGCTGCAAGCCTTCCTGGCAGGCAGACAGCGGCAAGGACGGCGATGAGAGCGAGTTTCCTCCTCGACATCATGGGCAGGTTGTCATGCGACTAGAAAGAGAGCCGCAGGCTGAGTTGAATTTCACGCGCCGCATAGGCGCTGGAAACGTCGCCGAAATTACTGGCAAGGTCGTAGGTGCTAACCGATCCGAAGTTGACGCGATTGAAGGCGTTGAACAAATCGGCCCGGAAGGTCAGGTTGGCCTTTTCGCCGAACCTCCATCCCTTGTAACCCGACAGGTCATAGTCCTGGGATCCGGGATTCTCGACGTTGTGGGTCCCAGAGTCGCCCTGAACTCCCACGGCGCTGAGGTTCACGACATTTTGAGTGTTGATGTAGGGCCCCAGCTTTCCGTTTCTGCCCAAGCCTCCATGCAGCGATTTACTGTTGATGGGACCCGTAAGGTTGGGCAATGCGCCATCAAAGAACCCGATGTTCTGCTGGCTTCCCAAGGTGGTCCAGGGGCCGGTGCGCAGCGTGGAGATGCCGGCAAGCTTCCAGCCTCCCACGAGTGCATCTGCGAGAGCGCCGCTGTTCAAGAACGTTTTGCCGTGCCCAAACGGAAGCTCATAGATGCCATTTGCCGTGAAGATGGAGTTGATATCTTCAGTGCAGTGGCTGTAGTCAAGATGCATGTCAACGTGCCAGGTGAACTCATCCTGATAGGGAGTGCCGAGGCACTTGGACCATGTGTAGTTGACCGTCGCTGAAAATCCAGAACTGAACCGCTTCTGCACGCGTGCAACCAAGGCGTCGTAGTTCGAAGTTCCCGACTCTTGATTTTCCTGGACACCGCTGTAACAGCCGACTGGGCTCGCCGGATTTCCGCAGGTGGCCCAGAGAGACGCAACGCCATTCGTATTGAGCGGGTCGATCTCGTTGCGCTCCTCGTAATGGCGCTCCGAGGTTCCAACGTACGCAACTTCGAAGAGCCAGTCCTTGATTGTTTTATCGACGGTCAGATTCCACTCGTAGGCATACGGGGTCTTTCCGTTCGGCTGGATAAAGGAAACAGTCGGACCTCCTCCGGAGAAGTTTCCGTTGGTCATTGCCGGCGAGTACATCCCCGGCACGCCCTGCGTTCCGTCGAGATTGTAGGCCAGCGTGGTGCCAACAGCGGGCTCGTTGAAATCGTCAACCTCGTAAAGTTTGGTGGTATCCACTTCAACCTGATATTGGTTGATATTCGGTTGCAGGTAGTACATCCCGAATCCGCCCTTGATATCAGTATTGCTCCTTTCTGACGGCATATAGTTGAAGCCAAACCGCGGCGCAAGGTTGGTGTAGACGGGCATCACCATGTTCCTGCCCAGCCCCAAGACGCTGGTGTCCGGATAGGTGAGGTCCTGACCAGTCGCCACGTCGAAGCTGCCAACGCGATTGTTTACCTCGACCGGCGGCGTACGATGCTCCCAGCGTAACCCGTAGTTGAGTGTCAGCTTGCGATTGACTTTGAAATTGTCCTGGACGTAATAGGCCTGATACCACGTTCTCAGGTTCTCGGTGGGGCCGGTGCCGAGAGAAGTCCTTGTGTTATTCGGGACGCCCATGAGCAGGTCAGCGACTGGATCTCCGGTGTACGCTCCATTGAAACTGATCGAGGTAGCCGACCAGTCTTCATAGGAGTAGATTGGTTCGTACCGGATGTCGACGCCGGCAGTCAGCTGATGTTTTCCCTTTTGGATCATCAGGGACTCCGTCCACATGTTCAACCCTTCGGTGAGGAAGTCGGTGCCATTCGTGGAGCCGGGATTGCCATATCCATTCACGCCTATTGAGGGAGGACCGTCCGATCCCGGAAAGTCTATCTCGGCGACCAAACCCAATGGATTGGCAAGGGCAGTATCGTAACCATCCGTACGCTCGAGGCCAACTGCAGTGTGAGACCAGCCATAACGAACATTGTTGACCAGTCTCGGAGAAAAGACATGCGTCCATCCGATGGCCACATTCTTTGGGGCCGAAGGAAAGGTTTGGCTGTTGTATGAGGTCATACCAGGCGCAATCGCAGTTTGATTGGTGCTGGTGTACCGGCCAAAAACGGTGTCCTTCCCCGAGACCGTGTAGTCAACCCGGCCGCTGAACTGATTCCAGTTGTTGGTTGTCGTGGCGACGTTGAAGTAGTTGGCGGTGCCATTGAGGTAAGAGCCGTTCGGCGCCGGGTAAAGCGCAAAGATTTTCTGCGCAATTGCGCTGAAGTACGTGCTTGGAACCTGGTTGTTTGCCAAAGCGGAATAGCCTGTCGGCGTCGTTGAATCCAGCACATAGGGGTTGTAGAGTTGGCCCGCTGCAACCGAACAGAGGCCGGTGGCGCCGAATGAACCCCCTGCGTTGGTGCATGCGTAACCGAAATCGCCGGCTTCCTGACCGGGATCCGGAATCAGGTTGTAATCGTCGCTCGGCACAAGCTGGCGAAACCCTTCATAGTTGCCGAAGAAGAAGATCTTGTTCCTCTTGATGGGGCCGCCGATGCTGGCTCCAAACTGGTTCTGATGGAAGGGCGGAGGTCCCGGGCTGACATCGAAATAGTTCCTTGCGTCGAAGTCGTTATTCCGGAGGTACTCGTACGCCGTTCCGTGAAATTGATTCGTGCCCGACCTGGTGACGACGTTCACAAACGCGCCACCCGATCCGTACTGCGCCGGGGCGTCGGAATTGATCATTACGAATTCCTGAACCATATCCGGATCCGGCTGCAAACCGGCGGCACCGTACCAGGCATTGCGCGTCTCGACGCCGTCGTAAAGGTAACTGTTATCGTCCTCTCTCAAACCACTGATATCGATCGCAACTACACCGGAATCCGAGGCCCATGATGAAGCGGGGGAGTTGATACCTTGGATCCCTGAGATGGGCACGACGCCGGCGTCGAGCTGCGCGAGTTGCAGGTAATCGCGGCCATTCAAGGGCATATCGTCAATCTGCTGCCCCTCAATGAGCTGCTCATCGTGCGAGGCTTCCGTATCGAGCAGCAGAGCGCCCGCGCTGACTGAAACGGTTTGCTCGGTCCGGCCGACCCCCAATGTAATGTTCTGCTGGAATAATTGGCCGACGATTAGTGTGAAAGGCTGGATGTGTTGCGTTGCGAATCCCGATTTGGTGACATCCATCGTGTACGTGCCCGGGGGCAAGGTGGTGATGTGGTACGTGCCCATGCTGTCTGTGATTGCATGGTAGAGGAGACCGGTTGCGGTGTTGGTTATCGTGACACTTGCGCCAATCACGATCGCGCCCGAACTGTCTGACACGGTGCCATTGACCTGACTCTCTGTGCCTTGTGCTCGACAAACCACAGTGATGAGCAGGAAAGCGATGGACGCGACAAGGAGGACTAGCGATCGTGTAAGTCCTCCGGGGAATGTCTGCGGTGATTGCCAGATACTGTGCCTCATGTCCTGTCTCCTCCTCAAATTGACGAAACGTGGTGTACGGCTAGTATTTGGATGCACTTGCGAATTTCGTGAAAACGATTACAGTTTGCTCCCGTCCCCTCTTTCAATGTCGCCGAGAATCTTAGAGTTTGACTTGCGCAACACACAATAGGGCAGGAGAACCGAATTCAGATAGGTCGAATTAACTACCCACAGCTTGCCGGAAATTCGTCCATCGGTCGCCGGTCGGTGACGCTGATGAAACAGGTGTAAGCCGGCCGATCGAGTTACGTAGCCTTTTTGGAAGATATTCATTCTTCTTGCGCACGGGGTATCCATCCGCGACCGCTAGGGAATAATCTTGTGATGGGTCGCGATGCATGGCTGCTTATTGAGGAACGGTTGCCGGGTCATCGCAGCTTCAGAACTTGTGCCGAATTCCCCTTGATCGCCTAGGAAACCTCTGCACAAGGCGCATTTTCGATCAGCGAAACGATGCAGTGGCTAAAGCCATGTTGAATGTGGAGCCTTTATCGGCCCAACTGAAGTCGTGCCCTTGTTACAAAGCAACTTGTGCGGAGTTTCCCTAGCTCGCGCCGACTTATCCAGTACTTCGCAGAAACTCAATTTGAAAGCAGGAGGTCCTAAGAGTGCGATTGCTCGATACGGCTGCAAAGCGGGCCCTTGCGATGGGGCTCGCCTCACTGACCTTGGCCCTTATCGCATGGTCGTGGCTTTCCTGGCGACGTACAGAGAGTGTTGTTCCTTCGCATGCCTACCAGCTGCAGGCGGGGAGAATGGATGGATGGACCCCGATCGGCGGAAGCTGGGAAATGTCCAATGGCGTCATCCGAAACAACTCGGAAGAGCGAGGTGCGAAGCTGCTGACTGGCTCCAGCAACTGGAGGAATTATACGGTCACTTCCGATATCCGATTCGACAGAGGCAACGCGGACATGGGAGTGGTTGTTCGCTCCAACAACGAAACGGAGGGTGTCGACGCATACAACGGGTACTACGTAGGTCTTCGCACTCAGGACGGCACAGTCGTGATCGGTCGCGCGAATTACGGATGGATGGAAGTGCGTCCTCTACCGATGCCGGGCGGCGTTCAGCCCTCTGTCTGGTATCGGATGCGGGTAACGGCTTTCGCATGTAATATTGCTGCTTCGGTCCAGAATTTAACCACGCATCAATCGGCCTGGATTGCATATGAGGAACGCTCCTGTGTAGAAACCGGCCGCATCGGGGTGCGGTCGCTGAACGATGGCGGAACCTGGCGCAACATCAGTGTTGCGCCCGCGTCTTGGAGCGACTATCTGGAGTTAGAAAAGCACGCGGCTTCGGTGGAACGGCCTCAGCTTCCGCCTGGGCCGCCATGGTGGACTCCCTGGCACGTCGGAATGCTGTTTGCGGGCACATTAGCCCTGGCACTGCTGACGCAACTCGTTTACTTCCGGATTCAGCAGTGGAAAGCGTACACAATCAGCAGTGAACGTGAGCGCCTGGCTCACGACATCCACGATACGATGGCGCAGAGCTTTGCCGGGGTTGGGTATCAGATACAGGGGATCAGAAGCAGAGTGGTGCGTGGTGAGCGCCTGGACTCGGGGTATATTGCGGACCAGTTGAGTGTCGCTTATCAATTGGTCCGAAGCTGTCACGAAGAAGCCAGCAGAACCATTGCGATGCTTGGCTCAGCTTCACCGCCAATCCAGCAAAATCTCCTTGGAGCATTGGCGGAAGCGGCTCATAGGATCACCGGAGATCAGATCAAGACAGTTACGGAACTGCATGGAGATCCATCGCCGCTGAACTTGCGACTTGCGGACGCTCTTGTTCACATCGGACAAGAAGCGATAGTAAATGCGGTAAGCCATTCCGATCCGACCATACTGACGATCAGGCTCAGTTACGAAAACAGAACCGTCGAGCTTGGGGTTGAAGACAACGGTCGCGGATTCACCTTTACGCCGGAAACAGTTGGATTCGGTATTCATGGCATGCAGAAGAGAGGCTCGTGATATCGAAGGCACGTTGCAGATCCTCAGCACTCCAGGGAAAGGCACGCAGGTTCGAGTGAGTGCCTTGATGCACCACGAGAGGATATTGAAACGAGTACTTGCAAAAGTGAAGGATGGGTCACAAGGTTCGCGGAGTAACTTCAACGCCCGCTAAGAACCTTCTGCACAAGGCGCATTTTCGATCAGCGAAACGATGCAGTGGCTAAAGCCATGCTCATCCTCGATCATTTGTCGGCCCGACTGAAGTCGCGCCCTTCTTACAAGGCAACTTGTGCAGAGTTTCCCTAATGCGGACCTATCTTTCTTACCTTTGATCGTGACAGGGCGCGGGGTGTCCGGGACTATTCGGGGAGACGAATGAGGCCTCGCTTCAGAGCGGTCGTGGCAGCCTCTGTCCTGTCGCTGGCGCCAAGCTTTACAAGGCAGCTTGCCACGTGATTGCGCGCTGTCTTGTCACTGATAAAAAGGCGCTTCGCAATCTCCTTGTTCGATTTTCCCATGGCTACCAATGTGAGCACCTCAAGCTCGCGCTGGCTAAGCTCCTGGCGCCCGATCATTTCCAAAAGGCGTTCTTTGATGTTGGGGGGAACGCACCGCCGATTATCGTTCACCATCTCGATAGCTCGAACGATCTCTTCCTGCGGGGTGTTTTTGAGCAGGTATCCCATTGCGCCAGCCTGGAGAGCGCGGAAGATGTCTTCATCTGACTCATAATTGGTGAGGACCAGTATGCGCAGGTCGGGATGGATGCGACGCAGCTCGGCGATTGCCTTGGTGCCCTCCATTTCAGGCATACGCAGATCCATCAGCACGACATCTGGTTGATTTTTCTGGACTTCCATCATGGCTTCTTTCGCAGATTCCGCCATGCCAGTTACCAAGATGTTCGCCTCGCTTTCCAACATGGTCCGCAAACCAACGCGAACGACCGGATGATCGTCGACGATCAGCACTTTGATTTCGTCAGCACGCTCCACCATGGGAAGATACTACTCTCGAGACGCGCAGGGATTACCCGCGCATAGTGCGCCCGTAATCCCCTTGCCCTCGGGGATGGTGTAGATGCGGTCCACCGCGGGGATCTTCACCATTTCCTTCGCGGCGGAAGGCCAGTGAATTGCAATTCGTGGTGATGGCGCACGGCCACGGATGTTTTGTCTTAGGTGGCGCGACCCTTGACGATTTGCAGGAACTGCTCTACTTGCTCTCTGTTCACGCCTTCCGCCAGGCCATCGACCGCAGGGGCCGCCCCGCGGCGCAGCTCTTTCTCACCGTTGAGGACGAAATGGAAGCCTACGCCGTCGTCACCCGACCGGACAGCTCTTGCATTGACGGTGAAAGAGCGCTCCGGAGTTGGTTCTCGCCGATCAGTGAGCGTAATCCGAACCACCGTACCGAGATACCAACGCTCGTCGGTGAAGACATACAATCCCGTGGCACTGATGTCGCGAATCCCGTGAGCTACGGAATTTCCGCCGGTGAAGAAATAGGCGACGAGCCAGGAGAGCGCCTCTCGTGGCGCCTTCCGCGGATCGGGAGGATCGGGAGACAACAAGCGCTGCAACCAGTTCTTCGCGGTTGTGGTCTTCCACGGCGCAGGTTGCACCCGCTCCGGCTCCGGGGGGGTGGGCGTCGCGAGCGGGGCGGTCTCCGTCGGAGAGTTTTCAATGGAAGGCTTTGGGCTGGACCGATCCACCCAAGCAAGCAGATTGCCCGTTGCCCTTGGTGTGAGCCGGTCGTCGCCGGAAGCGTCGCTTGGGCTCGAAGGGAAGTCTTGTTCGATCCGGGTATCGGCCTTTGCGTCGGGCAACTGCTGCAAGCGTCGCTTCATCTCCTCTGGAGCGCACAGAATCAACCGATCACCGGGTTGGGTGCCTGTGGAAGCAATGGTCTGGGCGGGCAGGGCGAGGATGCTTGCGGCTGACGAACTCGACACTGGGGCGGGAGAGATGGGAAACGATTCGACTGTGTCAAGAACCGTGCCGTTCCGGTCCAGGTAAACAAGATCGAGCGGCACACGAACGCTGGTGGGGGAAATAATTCGGATGGGGACGATCCAGAGGGCTGCACCACAACCAGGCGTGAGCGCGGGCAGCAGGGCATCGAATCTTGCAAGAGAGGAATCGGCAGCCTGGACGTCGGCGCAGAGGAAGCGTTTGCGGGTCTGATTGTAGGCGCAGTACTTGCTTGCCGGAAGATTGGGTTGGCCCGCTGGCGAAGAGACGGCCGCTGGGCCCTTCGGCTCAATTTTCCTAGCCACTGATTCGCGAAAAAAAGGAAACTCCGCCATTGGGTTCTCACATCGCCTATCGTCAAGTTTCGCATTTTTGTTCAGTCGTTACGCTGGGGCGATGGATTTCACCGCCCGCTGGTAACCGCAATGGCATTGTTCTTCTGGACCGCCGTTTCGTCCTATCCGGCATCCGAAAAGCGCCGGCATGCGACATCTTGCTGGAATCTTATTGATTCCGGTTGGATTATCGGCAATCCTCTCTTCACTCGTCTCGGATGTTTCCCGCCTTGTTCGTTCCTGCGAAATAATGGAGTTGATGCAAACCTCGGACGATCGGCAGGTTGCTGTCGGTTTCGATTTTGGTACCACAAACAGCTCAGTCGCCCTCATCGACGGGGACTTACCGTTGCAGCTTGCCTCGTTCGCGTCGGCTGGTCAGGAGACGTTGTCCTTCCGTTCGGTTCTCTATTTTGAACATTTGAAGGCAAGTGAAGGAGCAAAACGCACGCACTCCTTTACGGGCCCAGCCGCGATCGAACGCTATCTTCAGGCGGAAGAGAAGGGCCGCCTCATCCAATCGCTCAAGTCTCATCTCTCCAGCCGCACACTTACCGGAACGGAAGTGTTTGGCCGCCGCTACAGGCTCGAAGACCTGATTTCCCGCATCCTCGGCGACCTCCGCAAACATGCGGCACGGCAGTTTGAGAAACCTCTTCGGTATGCTATGGTCGGACGGCCAGTGCGATTTGTCGGTGCAGAGACGGAGGCGGATCAGGACTTTGCCGTTTCGCGCCTGCGGGACGCATTTGCGGTTGCGGGTTTTGAGAATGTGGATTTTGAAATGGAACCGGTTGCGGCCGCGTATGCGTACGAGTCCACCCTTGACCACGACGAATTGATTCTTATCGGCGACTTTGGCGGCGGCACAAGCGACTTTTCCCTGTTGCATGTGGGGCCGGGTGTGAGGCGGCGCGGTCGTACTCCGCAGGACATGCTTGGCAACAGTGGTGTGGGACTTGCCGGGGATGCTTTCGACGCGAGGATCGTGCGGAAACTCATCTCGCCTGCGCTCGGTTCGAACTCCGAGGCTCGTTCGCTGAATAAGTTGCTGCCGGCTGTTCCGGCTTGGATCTATGCCAACCTCGAGCGTTGGCACTACCTTTCATTTTTGCGTACAAACAACGTCAGGGAAATCTTGAAAAGCGCCCGCATTCGAGCCCTGGAGCCGGAAAAGATAGAGGCGCTCATCGCCGTGATTGAAGAAGATCTTGGCTTTCAACTCCACCAAGCCGTGCAGAAAGTGAAGTTTGAGTTATCGCGCAGTCAGAGCGCCGAGTTCCGCTTTTGCGACGGGAGCATGGATCTGCGTATTCCGGTCACCAGATCAGCCTTCGAATCGTGGATCAAGAATGACCTCGAGGCGATCGAAGGCTCAATCGACGCACTTCTGCAGGCTTCCGGGATCCATCCGCGTGCCGTTGACTGCGTTTTCCTTACCGGAGGTAGCTCCTTCGTGCCGGCCGTGCGCCGCATTTTCGAGACGCGGTTTGGAGAGAAACGTATCCGGAGCGGAAACGAGTTTACCTCGGTTGCTCACGGTCTGGCGCTACGTGCCGCCGAGTCGTTGCGTCAGAGTTCCTAGGAAGGTAGACGTGGTTGCGGCAGAATCGTCGCCGAGCCCGCTCCGCGTTGCCTTCTGCGGATTGTTCGAATGCTAAGCCTCGTGCGCCTTGTTGTCCGCCTCGCCGGCCTGACTCAACATGGGGCGAAGAACCGAAGCTGAATCGGACCCGTACTTCGCGTCATCGAACTGGGCGATGAGGACGCGTTTGGACCCGCCGACAAGTACGAACCACACTTCCGTGCGGGTTTCAACGTTTGTCATCGCTCGAGCCGCAAGTTGGGTCTGTTACGCATCGACCTCTCCTTAAGAAAACTCGCTTTCGGTACGGCATCGAACACACCGGCATTCTGCAAACGCTGTAGACTTTCGCAACGCCGAATCTCCTCTTGCGAGCCCCGGGGTTAAGAAGCTGCTGATTACCCGCGAAAACGCCCACACTTCCAAGCGCAAAAGGAGTCCGTGGATGGGTGATGTCCAAATTCGGCTAGAACGCTTTTGGCCGAAGTGAGAAATCGCTGTGGATGGTATGACGACAACACGCTGCCCATACTGCCAATCAATGCATGTGCGGCCATCTCGCGCGCGAACGATACAGGATTTGATACATCTGATTTTGTTCAGGCGCCTGGTTCAATGCCGGAACTGTCAAACTCGGTTCCATTGTTGGTCATGGAACAAGATTTAACCCAAAAGGGAAGTTGAATTCGAACGCAGTTCCTGATTAGGTTCTAGCCATTATCGAGCGCTGGTCGCGAAAACGGCTCAGCGTGCTTGTCATCGATGAACATGATCGCATGCCAATGACATCCTCGGTCCCGTAACGCTCAAGAAATTGAAGTTCGCGGTCGCGATATGCATATAGACCTCGCTTGTGGAACGCACTCCCGGAGCCAGTCTCCACGAGAGCTTGTCGGGCGGTGTGGTTTCAGCTGGCGCGGTCAACTGCTGGGACGCATGTCTCCACTCACCGTTGTGACCTGGCCGAAGTCGAACGATATTCAGTAAATCCTGTCCCTCTCGTTCATTCCTCTCGCAGCAGGATCATCGGATCTACCGACAGCGCTTTTTGGGCTGGAATCCACGCAGCCGCCAGCCCCAGCCCCAGCATTGTCAACACTACTCCTCCAAGCACCAGCGGATCGTTCGGCGCCGCCTGGTACACGATGAACGAGAGCACCTTGGTGGCCAGAAGGCCAAGCACCAATCCCGCAACTGAGCCCACTGACAGCAACGCGAACGCGCGCCCCAGTGCCGCCCACAACACCTGCTTCCGTCGCGCCCCGAGCGCCATACGGATCCCCAGTTCGCGCAGCCGTTTACTGACTGTGTAGGAGGCCATGCCGAAGATTCCCGTGACCGCCAGCATCCCGCCGAGCAGCCCCAGCACGCCCAGCGCCACCGTTGCCACCCGGGCGGCAAACAAAGCCCAGCTCATCTCGTGGTTCCAAGTCCTCACGATGAAAGGCAATCCTCCGTCCAGCCCATGCATCATTCGCTCCAGAGCGATGGAAATCTCTTGCGGATCGCGACTCGACCGCACTAACAGCCACGTGCCGCTTGACTGCTGCTGCAGAAAGGAAAAGAACATCGCCGGCTGCTGATCCTCTGTCAGCGTGCGGTATTTCCCGTCCTCCACCACGCCCACCACTTCCACCCGCGTGCCGCCACCATACTTGAAGTACCCGCCAATCGCCTTGTCCACCGACCCGAAGACTTTCACTGCAAACTGCCGATTGACAAGAGCCACTTTGGGCGCGTTGGCGTCGTCGTGCTGGGTCAGGTCCCTTCCCCCCAGCAGCGTGGTGCCCGCGGTTTGGAGATAACCGGGCGAAATGTGGTAGTCCATGGCGTCCGCAGCCAGATTGGTCGGCCGGTAATCGGTCGTCCTGTCGGCAAAGACATATGAGTCTCCTCCGCCAACGCCCAGCGGCAGGTGGTCCACATAGCCAACGGACGCTACCCCCGGGATGGCCCTGGCTGCATCCAGCATGCGCTGCTGCATCTGTGGTATCCGCTCGTCGGTGTAGCCGGCCGTATGCAGGTCGGTCTCCACCAGCATCACGTTCTGCGGCACAAAGCCGAAATTGCTGTGCAGCGATCGCGCCAGACCGCGCACCGCCACCATCGAAGACGTCACCAGCACCGCACAGATCGCGATCTGCACCGCGAGCAAAATGTCCCTCATCGTGAACCGCCGCGACCCTCCCACACCTGCTGCGCCGGTGCGCATCACCTGCCACGGATCTGCTCGCATCACCTGCCGCACCGGCACCATCCCGAAGAGCAGGCCGCTCACCAGTGACAGCATCAGCGCCACGACGTATGTGCCTAAGTCAGGATTCACCGGCACGTTGATTGGAATATCCGGAATCGGCTGCCAAGCACTCAGCAAGTGCAAAGTCACCACGCCCCCGGCGAGCCCCAGCGCTCCCCCTGCCAGCGAAACCAGGACAGCTTCGGTGAGCATCTGGCGCAGAATCGTCCCTCTTCGGGAGCCGAGCGCCAGTCGCAGCGCCGTTTCCTTCGCTCGATCCGCGGCTCGTGCCGCAAACAGGCTCCCCAGGTTTGCACACGCCGCCAGCAGAATAAGCCCCGCCAGCATCATCAGGCCTGCCATGAACGCCCGCGCCGGTCCGCCGAGCATGTCGCCCACCAGCCCTGGACGAGCCAGCGTGAATTTCACGCCCGCGTCGGCTCCTGGATAAGTTTTGGCGAGCCAAGTCGCCAGCGTATTCAGATCCGCTGTCGCCTGCGCCGCCGTCACTCCCGGCCTCAGCCGTCCCACCACAAAGGCGGAATGATTGCCACGCTGCTCCAATTCGTTGTAGCCCTCGACGGTGGGCTGCTCGACCATCGGAATCCACATCGCCGGCGCAAAGAACAACTCTGTGCCCCGAAACGCCGGAGGCGCCACTCCGATGATCGTCATCTGGTGCTTGTTGATCTCGACCGGCCGCCCCACCACACCCGCATCGTCATGGAAATGGCCATGCCAGTACGCGTAGCTCAACACGACATACGGAGCGCTATTCGTCCCGTGCTCATCGGCTGCGTGAAAAAAACGCCCCCGATATGGCTGAATGCCCAAAGCGTCGAAGTAGTTTCCGCTGGCGAGATACGGCCATGCGGTCGACGGATCTCCGCCAGTATCCACTCCCACCTGGCCCAAGATGTCGAACAACACCATGCTCTCAAACGTCCGATTCCGATCCCGCAGATCCAGATAATCGGGATAAGACTGCGAAGGATAATGGAAGCGCTGCACCATATATAGATTCTGCCCATGAGGGACATTTACCGGCCGCAGCACCAGGGCGTTCAGCACGCTGAACACCACCGCGTTGGCACCAATCCCCAACGCCAGCGTTAGGATCGCCGTCACCGTGAATCCCGGTGACTTCCTCAACTGCCGAAACGCAATTCTCAGATCGCCTGTCATTTTGGCCGCCCTTGTAAGCGGATACGGCCGTACCCGGCGCATAGTTCCCCTCGAATCACGCCCGGTCCTTTTTATCTGTTCGCCCTTCTCTGTTTTCTGGCGCGACTCGCCTCTGAACGCCTGCATCGGATTGATTCGTTTGTTCCCGATGGCGCTGAACGGCCTTGCCTACACCTGGTCCAGAAGTTCGGTGTGGTACTTCGGGGCGAGCGCCTTTGCTTTCTCCAGGAATTCGGCCATCTGCTTTTCATCCATCGTGGGCGGGGCGGTTGTGCGCGTGGCGACCGGAACGCCGATTTCGAGGAAGAATCTCTCATTCCCAGCTGGAGAGCAGACACAAATCATGCGAGCCGGCCGGGAGGAGATGTTGTGGAACTGATGCGGAGCGTTGGACGGAATGTTGACTGTGGCACCCGCGCGAACGGTGGATTTCTTTCCCCGGAATATCACTTCAATTTCACCGTCGAGCAGAATGAATGTCTCTTCGAAGTCGTGGCGGTGCGGACCGGGGCCGCCACCCGGAGGTATGTGCATGTCGATCACGCAGAACCGGTCGTTCGTGTCGTTTCCGGCGACGGTGATGGTATAGGTGTCACCAACCAGGCCAATGTGCGGCAACGTTCCATCTCCATCCGGCTGAGCGAATGATAGAGTGCGATTGAGGTCGTCGGGCGGTAGGTGCGGGCATTCCAGACCTGTTTCAATCATGCTGCTTCTCCTTGATGCGCGCTGAGGACGGCGGCACCCTCCCTCCGGGGCAACTTATCGAGAGGGTAAGAGAGCCGAGTGATGAAATGATTTCATCGCTGTATTTGGAAACCCGGCCACTCCCAAAGAACTCGTATCGCACACTCGCATCGATTCCGGAATATGGAAGTTAAGCGGAGGATCGAAGGCTGATGCTCCAAACGCGGTGTTCAAGGTTGGCGCCGGCTAGCGACCGGCAAATCACTTTCGGTATTGTTCGTCAGTGACCTGTTCCATCCAATCGACAGCCTTTCCGTCAAGCCTTTCCTGTATGGCGATGTGCATCATTGCTGTATTGGGTGTGGCTCCATGCCAATGCTTCTCGCCTGGCGAGAAGCAGACCACATCCCCAGGCCGGATCTCCTCGATCGATCCGCCCTCGCGCTGAACCCAGCCAAGACCGGCCGTTACGATGAGAGTCTGACCAAGTGGATGCGTGTGCCACGCTGTCCGTGCGCCCGGCTCGAATGTGACGCTGGCGCCTTGCACAAGTGCCGGATCAGGTGCTTGAAATAGCGGATCGATCCGTACCGTGCCCGTGAACCAGTCAGACGGGCCCTTGACGGACGCTTGTACACCTACTCTTCTGATCTCCATGTTTTTTAACCTCGCTTCATTGCATGTTACCGGCTGCCCGTGCACTAAACCGTTCGAGCCGGTACGCTATTTCCGGTCCACCTTTTCTCCCATACGCAAGTTCGGCGACGAGCAGCGCGAACGGCTCGGCGTATCGGGCGATCCTCAGTGGACCAGCGTCAACCGGGTCGAACCCCACGTCGCTGATCAACTCAGCGGCCAGAGTCATCAGCCCAGATCCGAGAATGCCGACGCGCATACGGCTCCTCCTCTATTTAGATCGCAGCGCGTTGACTTGGGTGCGATTAGAGCCCGGTCATCTTCTCAATCTGCTCCGGATAGCGGGCGCCTTGAACGGGGATTAGGGCTGCGGAGCTTTCAATCTGCCGAAGATCGTCTGCCGATAGCTCAGTCGCAACTGCTCCGATGTTCTCTTCAAGCCGATGGAGCTTCGTTGTTCCGGGAATCGGGACCATCCACGGCTTTTGGGCAAGGAGCCATGCGAGTGCGATCTGCGCCGGGGTCGCATTCTTGCGTTTGCCGATCTCGCCGAGCAGATCGACCAACGCCTGGTTCGCCTTGCGGGCCTCCGTCGTAAAGCGAGGGATGGTACTGCGGATGTCGGTTTTGTCGAACGTCGTGCTTTCGCCGATCTTTCCTGTCAGGAAGCCTTTGCCGAGAGGGCTGTAAGGGACGAAGCCGATGCTGAGCTCTTCGAGTAGTGGGATAATCGTCTCTTCCGGTTTACGGTACCACAGCGAGTATTCGCTTTGCAGGGCCGCGACCGGCTGAACTGCATGAGCCCGGCGGATTGTCTGTGCGCCGGCCTCTGAGAGTCCGAAGTGCCGCACCTTGCCCTCAGCAATCAGGTCCTTGATGGCGCCGGCGACGTCTTCGATAGGCACCGAGGGATCGACGCGGTGTTGATAATACAGATCGATATAGTCGGTCCTGAGGCGCTTGAGCGAGCCTTCAACAGCCATTTTGATGTGCTCAGGCTGGCTGTTCACCGGCTTCGGGCCACGACTTCCATCGGGATTGATATCGAATCCGAACTTGGTGGCGATTGCCACTTGGCCGCGGAAGGGCACAAGGGCTTCGCCGACGAGTTCTTCGTTGGTGAACGGGCCATAGATCTCGGCCGTGTCGAAGAAGGTTACGCCGCGGTCGACGGCGCCACGAAGAAGAGCGATCACTTCGTGCTTTTCAGGGAATGGTTTGTAAGAAAAGCTCAAGCCCATACAGCCTAGTCCGAGAGCCGATACTTCAAGATTGCTTTTGCCTAATTTGCGTTTCTGCATTTCTGTTTCTCCTCTTTCGATGTGAAGCTCGTTAGTTACTGCTGACTTGAGGCATGATCCTGACTGTCGCAGCGCGCGCACGCTTCCCGATCATCGGGCTTACATACGGGCTGCTCTTGTACTTCGCCCGATAGGCGTCGTCGATGCGGTCATTCATCGGACCATCTACCGGCTCGAAGGTGACCTCCCTCGTCATGCCGGCGGCGATAATTCGCCCTGCCTTCTGGCGCACCGCGGCCTGGTACCAACGAGAGCTCTGCCCGATGTAGCCGCGCACATAGAGGGCGTCGCCGACCGTGACGGACCAGATCCACGTTGGTGTGCCATACGTGACCCCGTCTTCACGGAAAGGCGCGATGTGTAAGTCATCCGTTTCAGCGATGTGGTGCAGTTCGTCCTTCGACCATTTGGTCATCCTGGGTATCCCTTCAGCGCTGGCACCAAGGTTTAACGCATTTTGTCAGCGCATGATGAAGCCGCCATCGACCGAGATCGACTGACCGGTAACGTAGCTCGCGGCTGAGCTGCAGAGCCACAGAACAGCATCGGCGACCTCCTCAGGGCGGCCAACCCGCCCCATGGGCACCATCTTCACCATCGCGGCGAGCGCGTCCCCTTGTCCCGCAGCGATCATTTGGTCGCTCATCGGCGTCTGAATGAGGCCGGGACATACGGCATTGACTCGAATGCCGCGTGAAGCATATTCGAGAGCCGCGCTCTTGGTGAATCCAAGTACTCCGTGCTTGGCAGCGTGGTAGATCCCACGCTCGGCACCTCCCACAAGTCCCCCAAGCGAGGAGCAATTGACAATGGCGCCACTTCCTTGCCTGCGCATTTGTTGCAGCTCAAATTTCATGCAACTCCATACGCCGCGGAGATTGATCGCCATGACTCGGTCGTAATCGTCCCGAGGAGAATCAGCAGTTTCTGCGAGGACATTTTGAATGCCGGCGCTGTTGTAGGCCGCGTCGAGTCGTCCGAAAGTGGCAATAGTCTGCTGAACCATGGCTTCTACCTGGGTGTCATCACCTACGTCACAACGGATCGCCAACGCCTTGTGACCTTGCACAGCCAGTTCTTCTGCTGCGGAATGTACCCCCTTTTCATTCCAGTCCGCCAACACCACGGAAGCGCCCGACTGAGCGAAAGCCTTCGCTGTCGCAAGGCCCAACCCGGATCCGGCGCCTGTAACGAGCGCCACCGAATTTTCAAAGGATATGATCATGTCGATTTCCTCATTTTTTGGAGGAGCTGTTCCACCCTCTTGTAGACGTTCTCTGGGTTCCGCATGCCAAGCGCCGGTTGCGGATGCCGCTCAGTAGTGTTCCCAGGTGACCGACCAGTGCTCATCGGGCCGAGCCGACCTGAGGATCAGGCGCCCGTCTGCGGTGAATTTGTAAACGCGCGGAAGGTCTTTGCCGACGAGCAGGTCGCGCGTAATCGATCCCTGAACGTGATGGGTCAAAGTGTGCGTCGCATCATCTACGTCGTAGGTCCCGAAGGAAGGCTCGTAGCCATCGTTGACATACTCATTGCTGGGAGTATGTAAGGACCTGGGGTACTTCCAGATTGCTGTTTCCGAGTTTGCGTGTTTGCATTTGCTTTTCCCCAAGGCTATTTCGTGCGCGTCGAAGAAATGGTTCGCGCACGCGGCGTAGATGGCACCTTTTATTCAGATTTGAGCGAAGCCATATCAATCGAGAAGCGGTACTTCACATCGGACTTGGCCAGCCGCTCGTAGGCTTCGTTGACCTTCTGGATGGGGATGACCTCGACGTCAGCGGTAATGTTGTGCTGGCCGCAGAAGTCAAGCATCTCCTGTGTCTCGGGAATGCCGCCGATAGGCGAGCCGGAAAGACTGCGGCGCCCCATGATGAGCCCGAATGCCGCCAGGGCAAGCGGCTTCTCTGGAGCCCCGACAAGGGTAATGTTGCCGTCGCGACGAAGCAGATTGATGTAGGCATTGATGTCGTGGTCGGCGGAGACTGCGTCCAGGATGAAATCAAAGCTGCCGACGTGCTTGCTCATCTCGTCAGCGTTGCGCGAGATAACGACCTCATCGGCGCCAAGGCGGCGGGCATCGTCTTTCTTGCTGGGAGATGTCGTGAAGACGACGACGTGAGCTCCGAGAGCGTGGGCAAACTTGACGGCCATATGGCCCAATCCACCAAGACCGACGACCCCGACCTTCTGGCCCGTGGTCACGCCCCAGTGACGCATCGGCGAGTAGGTGGTGATTCCCGCGCAGAGCAGGGGCGCGGTTCCGGCGAGATCGAGGTTCGACGGAACGCTGATCACAAAACGCTCGGTGACGACGATGCTGTCGGAGTACCCCCCGTATGTTACCCCCCCGCTCCGCTTGTCGGGGAAGTTATAAGTCAGGGTCATGTTCGGGCAGAACTGTTCGAATCCCGCTTTGCACTCGGGACAGGTGCCGTCCGAGTCCACCATGCAGCCAACGGCGGCGAGATCGCCGGGCTTGAACTTCGTAACCGCGGAGCCGACCCTTGTGACGCGGCCGACGATTTCGTGGCCGGGCACGCAGGGGTAGACCGTTGGCACCACACCGCTCCACTCGTTGCGGGCCTGGTGGAGATCGGAGTGGCAGATGCCGCAGAAGAGGATCTCGATCTGGACGTCTTGCTCTGTGGGATCGCGCCGCGCGATCGTGGTCGAAGCCAACGGCGATGTTGCACCGGCAACGGAGTAGGCTTTTGCCTTGTACATGAAGTTCCCTCAATTTCCTCGGGAGATAGCGAGCAACTCGTTCGTAAATCAGACTACGAAAGAGTGCCCTTCGAGCGGTATCCTGATCCTGCCAATCTATTGCCTATTCCTGCCAATGCATGCATTTTTGTGCACAGTATGGTGAATTCAGCGTTAACTTGGTTTTGAGGTAACAATGGGAGAGAAAATAGCACGGCGTCACGATGCAAGCGGAGAACCTCAGGTACTTGCCATGCGGGCTGCGCTGGCCCGTAGGATTGTCTCCCAGGTGCCTGAGGACGGAGTAAAGGCAACCGAGATATCCGGGATGAGCCTTTATCGCCATTCCGCGCCCTCAGCGTGCGCTTCTTCCACATACGAGCCCAGGCTGGTTGTCTTTGTGCAGGGGAAGAAGCGCTTCAATGTAGGCAACATGTTCTATTTGTGCGACGGGTCGAATTTCCTCCTCACGTCGGTCGATTTGCCCGTGGTAAGCCAGGTGATCTCGGCATCCAAAGAAGAGCCAATCCTCGGCATGCTGCTCAAGCTCGATATGCCGATGGTCCGGGAGATTCTCTCGCAGCAGGAGTTTCATCTACGCGAGGAGTCAGCAGACGCGCGGGGCATGGTCATCGGCGTCACTTCGGCAGGGCTGCTGGACGCATGTAACCGGCTCGTGGACCTTCTGGACACGCCGCAGGACATCCCATTTCTCAGCGGCCTGATCCAGCGTGAGATTGTCTTCCGGCTCCTCCGGAGTCCGCAAGGCAGGCATCTCCGCGCCATCGCCACGCTAGGCGAGCAAAGCCACCGGACGGCAAAGGCGGTGGAGTGGCTCAGGATGAACTACGCCAAGCCCCTGCGGGTTGAGGAACTCGCGACCATGGCGAGGATGGGTGTATCGACATTGCACCATCAATTCCGTTCTCTCACTGCGATGAGCCCTCTGCAATACCAGAAGCAGCTTCGTCTGCATGTAGCCAGAGAGCGGATGCTCAATGAGGGGCTGGACGCCGCAAGCGCTGCCTTCGAGGTCGGCTATGAAAGTGCAAGCCAGTTCAGCCGGGAGTACAGCCGCTTCTTCGGCCAGCCGCCAATGCGGGATGTCAAAGCCCGTCGTGTTGCGAGCATCGAAACATCGGACAATTGACAACGTCGCATTCATCGCAACAATCGCAGCGCTTATCCGAACTTGAACACCACGTACCTGGCGAAGCCGACACCATCAGATTCACTGAGAATTCGAATTGCCGCCAAGGCTCTTGTTCAGCATGGGATTCGTAACGGGGAGCCGGCATCGCACCATGGATCTCGCGATCGAGCCCTGGAATGATGATGTGCGGCACGGAAGGATCGCACCTCAAGGCTTCGTAACCGTGCCGGTCGGCCAGCTAGGACTAATCAGAAAGCTTAACGATCATCTTTCCAATGTTCGTGGCACCCGAGCGCAGGAGATCAATCAGGGCTGCGGGCGCGGCATCCAGTCCTTCCACAATCGTTTCCCAGTTGGTGAGCTTTCCCGCTCGGAGGGCGGGTACCGCCTCGGCCAGGAACGCCGGCACATCTTTGAAGTGATCTGAAACGATGAAGCCCTCCAGGCGCAGACGCTTTCCGATAGCCATCGCCAGGTTCCGTGGGCCGGGCACCGGCGTGTTGTAGCCGGCAATTCCGCCACACATCGCGACCCTGCCATGGTTGCGCAGAGCCGAGAGTGCAGCCTCCAGCTGGGGGCCACCGGTGTTGTCAAAGTAGACGTGGATGCCGTCAGGAGCGCCCCTTCTCAAATTGTCCAAAGGGTCGGCGGTCCGATAATTGAGGGCACAATCCACCTTGAGTTTGTCTCGCAGGAAGGCAAGTTTGTCATCAGAACTGGCGCTGGCGAGTACCCGGCAATTGTGTATTTTCGCCAGCTGGCAGGCAGCACTTCCAACAGCACCTGCGGCTCCAGAGATAAAAATTGTTTCGCCTTCCTTCAATTTTGCGATGCGAAATAGTCCGACCCAGGCGGTCAAACCGGTCACACCTAGTATTCCGAGATAAGCGGATGGCGGAGCCACGCTGGTGTCCACTCTTTGCAGCTTTGCACCTGGGGCTACATAGGCTTCGCGCCACCCAAAGATGCTTTGGACAAACGTCCCAATCGGAAACTTTTCATCTTTGGACGCGATAACCCTCCCCACGGCTCCTCCTTCCATCGGCTGACCGATCTGAAAGGGTGGCACGTAGGACTTGCCTTCATTCATTCGACCCCGCATATAAGGATCGACGGACATGCAGACGTTGCGAACCAGGACTTCGTCTGGCATGGGGTCTGGCACATTGACGGTTGCAAAGGAGAAATTATCCGGGATTGGCTCTCCTCTGGGACGGCTGACAAGACGAACTTCACGACTCTGAATTGGCATAAGGCTTCGACCAAGCATAGCGCGGCGAGGTCCTTCTACGTCCAGCTTGATGCGCTCCGGGCGGCAATCTATTCTGCCACGAGCAGCGTGTGCTTAGAGCGAGCGGTTGTTCCACGCTGATCGACCCCTCATCGGCCAATCCGCCGACAGATGAATGAGGGGCGGATCACAATTGGGAAAGGCCTTCTGATCCTCTGTTCGACACTCAGCCCTGCAAGTCGGGGAAGCTGCCTCTCCGCTCAGACGGGCGCGGCATCAAACCATCCCTCATTCCGAACCATCTCAAGACGCCCTTCGAGATACTCCCATAAGGCGGGGCAGCCCGCGTTGATCTCTGGTGCGATACGGCACACCACGCGCTCATAGCTGATGCCGTTTTCGCGCCAGCTTTGACCTTGGTTCTGTAAATTCAGCAGCACCGGCATGGCTCGATCAATCGCATGCGCAAAACGGGAATCGGGGGTTTTCGCATCTTCGAATTCCCGCCATAGAGCCAAGAAAGAAGCCCCCTGCTGTTCTGGCAGGAGTCCAAAGATGCGAGTTACCGCGGCAAGTTCAGCAGCCTCGCGCTCTTCCCAGCCACCTTCCACAAACACCATGGTGTCGCCGATGTCAATTTCGCCGATGTCGTGGACCAAGAGCATTCTGATCACGCGGTTGATATCGACTGTCGACTCGGCATAAGGGACAAGGGAGGCAGCAAGCACGGCAATCTGCCAACTGTGTTCGGCCGAATTCTCATAGCGCATCAGGCCCACAGGGCGAACTTTGCGGGTTACACCCTTGAGCTTGTCCAATTCCAGAATAAAATCAACAATCTGTTGCACGATTTGTACCTCGAAGCGATCAAATCCAGACTAGACCAAAATAGCTTCTCTGACGGGGCAGAAGCACCCATGAAACGAGTATTCTTTGTGAACGTACCCTATTTCAACCACCGGCATCATCCACCTGGAACGCATGGCAGAGATGAACCTTGTCAGGGAACCGGGAATACCAGAGAATGTTGGGGAACACCGTGCAAGGGAAACTGGAATTGATCGTTGGGCCAATGCGGAGCAACAAGACCGCTGAGCTGTTGCGGAGAATCGAAACGCGCCGCCAGTATGCCAAGCAGCATGTCTTGCTTCTGAAACCAAGCGACGACACCAAAGCAGCAGCCGGGCTGGTGGAAAGCCGCAACCAAAACGGTTGCGGAAGGATGGAAGCTGTAGAATTCCGGTCCGCGGATCCGTGGACGGTTCTGCCGGTTCTGGCGCAGGCGGAACAGCAGATCGGGAAGCGGGTCGAATGCATAGCCATCGACGAGGGCCAGTTTGTCCAGGACCTGTTCCTGTTCACAAAGCGTCTGCTCGATTGGGGCTATGACGTAATGGTCTCAGGTCTTGAACTCGATTTTCGCGGCATGCCGTTCGGCGAAATGATCGATATCTCATGGCTTGTGCGTACCTATTCAGGAAATATCACCGAACTGGTGGCGTATTGCAGTTGCGGCGCCAAGGCCATCTACCCGCAGCGGCTGATCGATGGAAAGCCGGCGCCTTACGACAGCCCCATCATCATGGCTGGTGACTTCTACGAGCCGCGTTGTGGGGAGCATTTCGTGCTCCCCGGACGACCGCACTAGCCTGCAATTCCAACCTGGATTTGGCGATTTGGCCTTTAGGCGCGTAAACACGCGCCACTCATGGCGGGATAGGCCCATGGTTGAGTCCCGACGATCCGGGAGGATTTTGAGGACTCAACTGTTTTTCTCATAATGAGGTCAAGTTCATGTTGATAATATTGACCAGCGATGAGGCGCGGGGCCGGATTCCCCATGTGCCCGATCAACGGCCCAAGGAATACAATCCTTGAGCGATTTAAGGCAAACTCCGCGCCGGCTCGCAGCGCTGAACCTTTTTTCCCCGTACGAGATTGAACTTCTTCAGAAAGTTGCCGATAGGGTCCCCATGCGGTGTTTTTTGCGCAAAGGAGAATAGGCATGTCTGCGAAACACGTACTATCCGTGTTGGTACTGGGTTTCCTGGCATTCAATGTAGCCCCTGAGGCCGCAGGTTCGGCGACGGCCACCGCCTCGTTCGGTGTCTCTGTCACCGTTCAGGCCACGTGCCTGGTCTCTGCATCTTCAATGAACTTCGGAGCTTATACAGGCACTGCGCTCAACGCAACTTCGGCCATCTCCGTGAACTGCACAAACTCCACTCCCTACAACGTCGGCCTTAGCGCTGGGTTGGCTCCTGGCGCCACTGTCAATAATCGAAGGATGGTCGGCCCTGGCTCTGCCTTACTGTCTTACGCGCTCTCCTCAAGTTCTCAGGGTATTGTCAATTGGGGCAAGACTGTTGGCGCGGACACGGTTGCCGGAACTGGGAATGGAACACCCCAGGCGCTCTCAGTGCATGGCCTGATATCGGCGGGACAATTCATCACGACCGGCGCTTACTCCGACACGATTACTGTCACTGTTTCTTACTAAACCGCAATTGCCGAACCGGCAATCAAGAGAGACCTGGAACAAATGCGCTCCGTATTCTCAGCTTAAATATCAATTTGTAGACCTAGAGTAGGCGCATCCCTCGCGAACCATTGGTAACCAATCTTTTAAACTAAATTGCTATAACTACTAAGATTCTTTTATCTACAACTGACTATTCCAAAGCAAGAACTTATGAATACAATCCTATTTCACGCAATGACGACTTTCCCGGCCTGAGTTGGCCGAGAAACACATCACCTCAAAACTCATTGTTTGAACGCGTCGTGTGTAACGAACGCGTGGGGAGAACCTTTGTTACTCGGCGGCAAATGAACACGGCGTTGTTCAAGTTTCAACAACAACCCGGTTTCAGAATTGCTCGATTCGGCAAACGGCTGATCCTGCCTGGCTCCGCGTCAGGCAGCCCGTAAACGTCAATCGTCAACAAGTCTCTTTCAGGAGTCATCGCAATGAAGCTTTCCAATGCACTTAAAACCGCAGTAACCGTCGCCGTACTTGGCGTCCTGACGTTGGGTATGGCGTCAACATCTGCTGTTGCTGCAACCGCCACCGCCAACATGTCTGTCACTGCGACGGTCAATGCGAATTGCACAATCGCCGCGAATGCACTCGCCTTCGCGGCATACACAGGCGCGGTTGACAATGCCACAACCACCATCTCGGTCACCTGCACCAACACCACTCCGTACAATGTCGGACTCAATCCCGGTGCAACCTCCGGCGCAACGGTAACGACCCGTCAAATGCTCAACGGTACTGCCACTCTGAATTATGCACTGTTCTCCAATTCCGGGATGACCACGAATTGGGGCAACACCACCGGCAGTTGGGTTGGTGGAACTGGAAGCGGAGCAGCGCAGACGCTCACAGTCTATGGCCAAATAGCCTCCGGACAATTTGTAACGCCCGGTTCATACACCGACACGATCATTGCCACGGTCAACTACTAACCCGAGCAGCGCTGGAAGACCGGGGCCATTATGATCTTGTGCCATCGCATCGCAGTCGCTAAAGCGCTGGCCGCCATTCTCGTTCTAGCGACGGGCGTGGCGGCTGGGGCGCAAGCATTATCGGTACAGCCGGTGAACATTTTCCTGGCGCCGGGTCAGAGGGCCACGACCCTCATCGTGACCAACCAGGGCACCAGTAAAACTGCCGTCCAGATTCGCGCCTACGCGTGGAACCAAAATGGGGACGACGATCAGCTGACAGCATCAGACCAGGTGGTTGTGAGCCCGCCCATCGCTTCGATTGAGCCTGGCGCTAGCCAGGTCGTGCGCCTCATTCTGCGTCTGCCGCCGCTGGGCCTAGACCCGGAAGCAACCTACCGTATTCTGGTCGATCAAATTCCACCCCCGTCCGAACCAGGAATTGTGCACGTCGTGTTACGTCTGTCGATTCCAATTTTTGCGTTGCCGCCGGCGCGGGTGTTTCCCAATGTTCAGTTTAGCCTCGAAGTCAACTCCGGGCAGCTCTATCTCGAAGCGATGAACAGTGGCCTTCGCCATGAAGCGATCCGCGACATTGAACTGTCAACGCAGGATGGTCGCAAGCTGAAAGCTGCGCCCGGCTTATCTCCGTATATTCTCGCCGGCGTAACCCGGCGTTGGAAAATTGTTACGCAGGGTTCCCTGCCGCTGCCCGGCAATTCCTTGCGCTTGACAGCGCAAGGGATTGCCGGCGCTATCGAACAGCAGGTTCGCGTTGTTTCTAAGCGATAATCACAGAGTCAACGGTGCTGGGTGGCTCAACTGGATTGGAATCTTCATCCTCGTGCTGCTCATCACGCCGCGACCGGCTGTAGCCGACGAGAAATCCGATGACGTACCATCCGAGGCAGCTTTCAGCCCAGGCTCCGACGAGACGCTGCTTCTGGATGTTCAGATCAATGGTCATTCCATCGGCAAAGTCGGCGAATTCATATTCCGTCGCGGCAAGTTGATGGCGCGCCCCGATGAATTGCGGGATCTCGGCATCCTGGTTCCCCCCGTAGTCGCCGCGAAGTCCGACGGGCTCATTGCCTTATCTGACATACCCGGCCTGATCTGGAGTCTCGATCTCAAAAAACTGGAGTTGCATATCACCGTCAGCGAAAGCCGCTTGATGCCGACGCTGTTGCAGCCTTATGGAAGAAACACGCTCTCGGAGCATCGGGAGATCGAGAGCGGCACTGGCATGACGTTGAACTACGACCTCGTGGGCTCTTTGTCGGGCACCCAGGCCGGCGGCACGGGGTCACTTGATCTGCGTGCCTTCTCGCCGGTGGGTATCGCGAGTTCCGGCTGGCTGGCCTATGCCGGCGCGACGACCGGTGGACCCGGCTCAAACACGGCGATACGGCTTGACTCGGCCTACACTTTCGCCGATGTCAATGCGCTGCGCCGCTACAGCCTCGGCGACTTCATTACAGGCGGTCTTTCCTGGACGCGTCCCATTCACCTCGAAGGCGCACAGATTAACTCTGATTTCAGCACGCGCCCCGATCTCATCACGTTTCCGCTGCCCACGATTTCCGGATCCACCGCCGTTCCCTCCACCGTGAATCTATTGGCAGACGGCAACCTGATGGTGTCGAGCCAAGTAGGCGCTGGCCCATTCGAGGTGCCACAGCTCCCCGTCGTATCAGGTGCGGGCACAATTTCGATGACCGTGACCAATGCACTCGGACAACAAGTAACCTTGACCCAGCCTTTCTATGCCAGCTCCGCGCTGCTGTCTCCCGGTTTGCAAACCTTCGGCGTGCAATCCGGCCTTGTGCGCCGCAACTGGGGCAGTGCCAGTAACGATTACGGAAAGATTGCGGGAACTGCCATCTATCGCCGCGGTCTTACGTCGAAATTCACCATTGAGGGAAGCACTGAAGGTACTTCAGGTACGTTCTTGTCAGGCGCTGGGGGCGTGGCGCAAATCGGTCATCTCGGCACACTCAATTTTGCTGCAGCCGCCAGCACCGGGTCAAGCCACACCGGCGACCAGCTTTCTTTGGGCGCGCAGCGGATCGGCAGGGTCTTCAGCCTGGGCGCTTCAGCTATTGTGGCCAACAGCAATTATCGCGATGTGGCGTCGCTCAACGGCGACGGCGTACCCCGAAAGCAGCTCAGCGCATTTTCCAGTCTTTATCTGAGGCGATACGGATCGGTGGGCGCCGCCTATGCTGGAATCGACCAGGATGCCGCCCCCAACCCGACCCAATTGGGCAGTGTTTTCGCCGAGCATTCGCATGTCGTCTCCGCAAGCTACTCCCTTCAAATGCATCGCGTCTCGATTTTTGTGACAGGCTTCGACAACATTGCTGGCGTCGGTAGCAACGGCGTGCAGTTTGGCGTGACCATCCCGTTTCGCAGGCGAAGTTCTGTCAGCGTCAGTGCGAGCTCCGATGGAAGCGGCCAAGTGCAGGCGCAAATGTCTGCGACATTGATCGGTGAGTGGGGTTACGATGCCTACGTCTCGGCCGGTAATTCCAACCACGAATTTGGCCAGGTGCAATATAAGTCGCCAGTGGGCCTGTTCACCGCAGGAGTCGACCAGAGCGCCGGTGCAACTACTCTGCGCCTCGAATCCCAGGGGGCTCTCTCGTGGGTCGACAAAGGCTTGTTCCCATCCAACACGATCTACGACAGCTTCGCCATTGTTGATACCAATCCCGTTCCCCACGTGCATGTCCTTCAAGAGAACCGCGACGTGGGGACCACCAGTTCCTCATGTCGGCTCCTTGTGCCGGACATGCGCTCCTTCGATCTGAACCGCATTGCCATCACTCCCACGGATATCCCGCCGGACGTCAAAATTGACGTTGCCACACGCGAAATGCGTCCCCAGGATCGCTCCGGCGTTGTAGTCAGGTTCCCGGTAGAAGTCAGCCATGCCGCGCTGCTGCGACTGGTAGATGTGACCGGGATGCCCTTGCCGCTTGGCACATCCGTCACTTTGCTCGCAACGGGTGGCGTCTTCCCCGTCGGCTACGATGGAGCCGCATACGTTGAGAATCTCAGCACTCATAACGAGCTTGCCGTCGAACGCGAGAATGGACGGCGCTGCACCGTCGCGTTCGATTACAAGCCCGTCGTCGGAGAGATTCCGTCGATCGGTCCACTGCGCTGCCTGGAGAAGACGCCATGATGCGAAGACTCGAATTGGCGTTGCTCATAATCCTAGCCTGTTCCGCTCACAGGGTCGCAGCGCAAACGACCTGCACCCTCGCCATCACGACACTGAACTTCGGCACGTACAACGATACCCTGCTAAACGGCACAGCCACTGGCACAGTGAAATGCGCCGGCGCGTGGAACATTCCACTGAATGCCGGAACCGGGGCAGGCGCGACCGAGACTGTTCGGAAAATGACGGGTCCCGGTGGCGCCGAGATCAGCTACGAGTTGTTCACCGACGCCACACGCACCACAAATTGGGGCAACACTACCGGGAACGAGGTGACGGGAACCGGCAACGCAACTGTTACCGTTTATGGTCAGATTCCTGCGGGCCAATACGTCGCTCAGGGAACCTACACCGATACGATTTCGTCTGCTACTGAATCGTTCACCGTTACCGTGGTAATTCAAGCCACATGTACGATTGCGGCGAATCCTCTCAATTTCGGCGCGTACTCGGGAGCCCTGCTTGACGCCTCAACCAGCCTCTCCGTCTCCTGCACCAGGGCCGCCAATTACAATGTCGGCCTCAGCGCTGGACTCGCAACCGGCGCCACTGTGACCAACCGAAGCATGAGCGGTCCCTCCGCAGCTTTATTGAACTACAAGCTTTTCAGCAACTCCGGATACTCGACCAACTGGGGCAACACAGTCGGAACTGACACGGTGGCCGGTACCGGAACAGGAACCGCCCAGTCTCTGACCGTCTACGGACAGATTCCGGCCGGGCAATGGGTCCGGCCGGGAAGTTACACCGACACAATTACCGCTACCGTTACCTACTGACTCGCTCCCCG
>CAWIKA010000002.1:0-398227 GCA_963836565.1 uncultured Acidobacteriaceae bacterium
CCAGGTCCAGGACTGCGGGCTCTCCTGCGAGGGAGTCAATGACGGCAGTATTCGCTATGCCGGCAACATGAGCCAGGTCGCGGATGCGCGGGAGCAGAGCCGGCCCGCGCACCGTGACCTGGTAACCGCTCAGCGCAAACTGCATCGTGATGGTCACCGGTGCGGTTCCACCTTCGAGCAATGTCACGGATGCCGTCAACGCCTGGGGCTGCCCTTGCGGAACGGCGGCGGGGTCAAGCGCAAATTTTGGAACTTGGATGGGCAGGGTGAGACCGCCTCCACTGAGACGAAAACCTTCAACTGTCAGGCTGCCGAGGAGCGTGCGGTGCTCTGGGGGATGTTTCTTTGGCGCTCGGCCCCTGATGGGGCGGTGCTGGGACTCGGTTGGGGGCGGCGTGCTGCTGGTCTCGGCGCCGGGGTCGTAAGCCAGTTTGCCACTGACAGTTCCCCTGGCCTCCAATTCCTGATCAAGCCCGCTGCGCATGGTGCGCAGTGCATGAGGCCGGCCTGAACGGGAATGTCCTGAAGCTCGACCGAGAGGCGCGGCGGATTGTTACCCGGCAAATCGCCGAGCACCTTGATGTGCCCGTCGCCGAGAGGGGAATCGCACACCAGGTTTTGAACGCCGCGACGCGAGTAGTGATAAAGGAAGCCGCAGTTTGCGTCGAAGTCCAGCGGCTCAGCGGGGGCAAATTCGGCGCGGTGAACGCCTGTCGCGCGAAGGCGGGTATTGACCTGGGCAGCGTCGGCGGTGCCGTCGAGATGCAATTCGCCGGTCAAGTCGCCACGCCATCCGGGGTCAGAACCAGTGATCAGTCGGCTCAACTGGCCGAGTTGGGCCTGGCGCCATTCGAGGTCGAGGTGGATCGGCATCTCGTGCAACTCGGGAGCGCGACGAATACTCCCTTCCAACTGCAAAATTCCGGTGTCGGCCAGGTCGAGGCTGACGTCGGTGCGCGCAGGCTGACCGCGCAACCGCACGCGCCAGTCGCCAGGCTTTTCCTGCCAGAAAGAGAGATCGGCATTGACCAGGGAATAGGGCAGTTTTTCAAGGCCGTTTTTGATGTTGACGCGAGAATTTGTCGCTTCAAGATAGGGCAGCGGAAGCGCCCCGCGCTGTTGCGCTCCGCTGGACCTGGCGGCCGCGTTGCGGAAGAGCGGGTCAAGATTCCAGCGGCCCTCGCGGTTTCGAACCAGGTTGAGGCTGGCCTCGTCCACGCTGATGCTGCTGATCTCAAGGCGCCCGCGCCACAACGAAAGAAGCCGGATGGCGGTGGTCACGGAACTGGCGTGGAGTACCGGTTCCGCGCCGAAGGCAGGGTCCTCATCAACGGTAAGGTCGGTGAGTACAAAGCCCGGCCAGGGCAGTAGCCTCAATTCAACCGAGGAGAGATGCACAGGCCGGCCCAGGGAGGCGGATACAAGCTCCGTGATGCGGCTCTTATAGCGGCCAATGCTGACCAGCGGAGGCACAATGAGGACGACCAGGATGACAACGACCGTCGCCAGGGCCAGCCAAAGCCTTTTGGTCTTACGCCCCGGCCGTTGCGCTTCATCCGTCATGGTCATGGAAAGTGATTCGATCCAGTATATCGGGCTCAGCGGATGGGATGCAGGGTCCGCTTCCAGCGCGTGCCGTTAAAGGAGTGCCGCGCAACGTGGCCCATCCAAACGAGAGAGTTGCCAATCCCTGTCTGTTCTTCCTGGTTATCCGCAGTCTTGAGCGACCAGAAGTTGAACCGCGGGGAGCGCACAATCTACCTTGGGGCGCACCCCCTTCGAACAAATAGATGCGGGAACAGGCGTTGACTTCATGGTCGTGTGTTTCGAGATCAACGGATGATGTGAAGCGTTCTTTTCCAGCGCGTTTCCGTAAAGAAGTGGAGCGCCACATGTCCCATCCAGGCAAGATTACTGCCTAGCCCAGTTTGTTCATATTGATCTTCAGGGGTTTTGAATGACCAATAGTTGAACAGGGGGCGGCCCACGATGTTCTCCCTGGGGACGAAGCCCCAGTAGCGCGAGTCGAGGCTGTCATGCCGGTTATCGCCCATCATGAAATACTTGCCCGGCGGTACGACGAGGTCACCGTCCTGAACATATTGTGGCATGGCCACGGACCAGGCTTCGGTAGCTCCCAGGTCGGGGCTCATGGGAACGGAGGGGAAATCGTCGAGGTAAGCCCGATAGTTGTCGACTGTGGTGGGTTGCGCATGGGGCTGGCTCTGGGCCACGCCATTGATGAAGACAATTCCATCGACCATATGGAAATGGTCGCCCGGAATCGCGATCAGCCGTTTGACGAGGAACATATCCGGATTGCCCGGTTTGAGAAACACGACGACATCGCCGCGCCTGGGCTCGCGGTAATAGACCAGCGGCATCCACTTTGCGGGCGGAGCGAGGGTGATTCTGTCCACAACAAGGTGGTCGCCAACCAGCAAGGTGTTTTCCATTGAGCCGGAGGGAATGACGAAATTCTGAGCGAGGAAGTAGAGGATGAACAAGCCCACGACCAAAACGGTACAAATGCTGGCGACCGCTTCGAAGGGGGTCTCTTCCACTTTTTCTTGAACGGGAGCGGTCTGTTCCTCGGGCGGCGTCTTGGGTGGCAGCGTATTTTTCTTGGTCATCCTGTCGCTCTGTGTCAGTTGCCAGTAGTCAGTTTTTACCACGTGGCATGAAAGGATAACGCCGCGTGAGAGATCCTTTGATGTGCAGTGGAGCGCGCCCGGCTTGTTTCAACACCGACCCTGCCCTCGGACTACGGTTCACTGACCACTGCTTTAATGCACCACTTGAAAGATGCGTTTCCAGCGCGCAAAACCGGCGAGGCGTGCTGAGAATTCCCTGTCGTGTCCGAGTTTATCATTCGCAGCCTGTTGCACATCGGTGGAGGATGGGCGGCGCAGGGAGAAGTAAATGACCAGGGGACGAGCGACAATGGCCTGCCGCGGCACAAAGCCCCAGAAGCGCGAGTCCTTGCTGTGGTTGCGGTTATCGCCGAGCATGAAGTACTCGCCTTTGGGCACTACGAGCTCGCCGTTACGCGTGAGGCTTTGCAACTGACTCCACCAGATGGGGTCGATATTGGGGTCGGTGTAGTCGCTGGTGGGGAAGTTCTCGAGAAAGGGATTGGGCGACACAGGCTCGAAAGCCGTGTAGGGCTCATCGAGAACCTTGCCGTTGACGGTTACCCGGTGATCCACGATGCGAATCCGGTCGCCGGGAAGGCCCACTACGCGTTTAACCAGATAGGGAGGGTCGGGATGGTGGAAGACGACGATATCTCCCCGTTCAACGTTTCGATAGGGCATCAACCACCGGCCCGGATTGTCAGGGCCGCCGGCGGGTGCAAAGATCTGCTTGTTGACGAGGAGGAAGTCGCCGACCAGAAGGGTGCGCTCCATGCTTTCAGAGGGAATGAGGAAGGGCTGAAGGACGAAGGTAAGCAGAAACAGAGCGACCACCACGGTGCGCAGAAGCGAGGCGAGGGCCTCAGGCACCGTGGGCAGGTGGATCCAAAGCCGCGACAGCCGCCGTGGGGAGGGGCCGGCTACCTGGGCGGGGGTGCTCATTGCGTTGCTTCTTCCTCCTCGTCGCCGCTCATCGGGACGGGCTTTCGGTCGGCTTCGGCCGCCATCCGGGCCAACGCGCGGCGAGCGGCGTCCTGCTCGGCGTGCTTCTTGGTGCTTCCCGTGCCGCGGGCAAGTGGTTTTCCCGGTTCGCCCTCGCCGGGCTTGAGCCTGACCTCGACCAGAAAGCGCTTGCGATGATCGGGCCCGCTTTCGCTTTTCACCCTGTACACCGGCGTCCCGGCACGTGCCGCCTGCAAATGCTCCTGTAGCGCGGATTTATAGTTGCCGAGGGCTGCACCGGAGCGCAGTTCCCTGGCCAACTGCTCGACCGCATCGCCCATGACATAGTCCCGGACAAATGCACTTGCGGGCCCGAGGCCTCCGTCGAGGAAGAGTGCGCCAATGACCGCCTCCATGGTGTTTGAAAGGACAGTGCTCTTGCGTCGCAGGCCGCTCCGGTCTTCACCCCGGCTGAGTCGAAGGTGATCACCCAGGCCGATCGCGGCTGCGACTTCGGCCATATGCTGGCGGCTCACCAACTGGGCGCGAACGCGGGTCAATTCCCCCTCGCTCCACTCGGGGTGAAGCAAGAACAAGGCTTCGCCCACCACCAGGCCCAGTACGGCGTCGCCCAGAAACTCCAAGCGTTCGTTGTCGCCGGCGGCTTCGGTGCTATCCCCGTTATCTTCAAGGGCGCGCTGGTTGGCCAGAGAGCGGTGGGTAAGGGCGCGCACCAGCAACTCAGGGTTGGCAAAGCCATGCCCGAGTGCGGCCTCCAGTTCAGCCAGAGCTGTTTCCACCTGCGCCTCTACCCTATGATTTCTTTGACAGATTCCAGCGACGTTCCTGCAAGGGGAGACGAGCGGCAAAGAGCCTGTCTGCCTATTTATTAGACGCCATCAAACGCCCGGCACGGAACGTCGGGGAGCATTATTGCGGTTTCGGTGTTCCCTGCTGGCCACCGCCGGGTGGTAAAGGAGCAGCGCCGGGCGCATCGTCATCAGCGTCTTCAGCGCAGCTGTGGCCGCGAACGGCATAGGCAGTTTTAACTCCGCGTTCGGCTGCCAACCGGGTATCCTGGGCGCCGTCGCGATTTGCCAGAGCCTCCTTGTATTCCGCGAGGGCTGCGTCCCGCTTGCAGTCCAGGTCGAGCATGCGGCCGAGATAAATGTGGGACCAGGCCAGCAGGCGCGGGTCCTTGCTGGTGGCCAACGTCTTCTGGAACCGGTCGATGGCCTGCTCGGGATGGCCGGTGAGAATAGCGGCCCGGGCGAGGATGAAGTTCGCGCGGGCGTTGTCGGCCGCGGATTGAAGGGTGTCGGACTGAACCCTGAGGGTCTGGAGAGCCATGACGCTGGCGGTGGCCACGTCGCCTGCCTCAAGCCGGTTTTCAGCCAGATCGAGGCCGGTCAGCGGGCGCGGTTTGCTGCGCTGAAGCACGTCGGCATCGGTTTGCTGGTCGAAGTCAGTATCGCGGGCGCGATGCACCTGCTGCTCGATATCCATGCCGTACACCATCTCGCCGATGGTGTCGCGAAGGCTGGCCGGGCCTTTCTCGAACTGGATCATCTGCTCATAAAAGTATTGCGTCAGCACAAATCCCTGGGCCATGTCGTGATGCACAGCAGCCCAGCGAATGGCGTCCACCTTTTGCTGATAGATCTGGCGGTCGTGCTCATAGCGCGGCAGATCCGAGCGGTCCACGCCAGCGGGGATCTTGTACGCAGGCACCCCGGTGTCCATGGTGCGTGCCTCGATGGCCTTGATAAGGCACTCGACCGTCAGGGCCACGGTGTCTGAGCGGTAGCGAAAATCCAGAGGAGCGTCGCGAACTTCCTTGAGAATCGGCTGCATCCGGTCGATGGCATTGGAGCGTGCGTACAAGAGCGGCTCAATGACGTAATGCAAATAGGTATGGCGCACGTCGCTCATGGGGATCTTCCCGTTGACCGGGGAAACCACCACTACATAGTCGGTTCCATAGATGCGGGCATTTACCAGGCTGGGAGAGAGCAAGGGCTCGATCACGACGATAAAGCGCCGTCCATCGTAGGTAGAGGCCGGCATTTTGAGATACAGGTTTGTATTCACGATCATCTGCGACAGCGGATCGTGAAGCTGGTCGGTTTCCTCGTCGTAGACATGGTGCACGGTAAGCCAGATCCCATGCAGATCGACCGCCGCGGCAAAATCGCGCAGCAAAGGAGCGATCTCCGCCACCTGAGTGGAGTCGGGCGGCATCTCCGGCAGTTCGACCGTGGTTTCAAGCGCCGGCGGCGGACTGAGATAGAGCGCCAATGAGATGTATTGGGAGATATCCTTCTCGGTGCCGGTCATGCGGTGCTGGGCGATGAAAAGGCAGATTTTGTCGCGTTTGTTGCGGGCGTCCTCGCTCTTGGCCAGCGTCTGATTCATCTCATCGCGAACCTTCTGGCGCACAGGAGCACTCTCGGCGAGGCCCTCGTCGTAACCGCAGGCGTTGAGTGCCGCAGCCATGACAAAGACGGGCTCGGAACTGACCAGGGAGATGGTCGGGCCGGCCGGATCGACGAGAGAAGGAGCTCTCTCCTGCTGCATTCCATTGGAGGATGAACTCTGCTGGCTGCCAGAGGGATTGCTTTCGGAGGATTGCGCACGGGCGGCGGCAGGCGAAATAGCGGCCAACAAGCAAAAACAGGCTGCTGCGGCAGAAAGGCGAAATGTTTGAGACGGCATGAATGAAATCCTGCTTGCAAGTCTAGTTAGACGCAGAGGCAGGGTCAAACGGGAGGAATAAGGCGGGAATTCCTACCCCCGCACCGAGACACCGGAAAACGAAAGAACGGCCAATCCCCGGACCGGCTGGCCAAAGAAGCGGGCCGGTGCAAATTTGCTGAGCACCAGCAGATTCTCCACCTGGTTGCGGGTAGCGGCATCGGCGGGACCGGAGACGATGCGGTAGTCGTAGACATAGCCGTCGCTATTCACATAGGCCTCGACCACGACAGGACCGGAAAGTGCGCCCATTTCGTCGCTGCTGCCCGAACCGCTGGAAAGGTAAAGCAAGCGGGGGGCAGTGGCATCACCGAGCGGCTCATCCCCTTTGGCTTGCGCCACTTCAGGCTGGGCAAACATGCCCACCAGCAACGTTACGGTACCCAGCAGGAGCACCGCGCTGGCAAAGCCGGCCCCGGCCTGCAACAGAAAAGGCCCTACGGTGTTTTTCCAGGCGAGCCCCATGCCTTCGAAGACGCTTTTGCGGCGACGCGCCCGCTCCTGGCTGACGGCCACGCGGATACGCAGGAGCAGGTCTTCCGGCTCGGGCACCGGCCCGAGGGCTGCCAGGGAGGCCTGGTTTTGCCTGAGCGCGGTCCATTCGCCGGCGCACTCGCGGCAGGAGTCGAGATGGGCTGCGACATGCTGCATTTCGAGCCCGGTCAGCCGGCCGTCCAGATATTCTGAAAATTTTGCTTGCGTAGCACTGCAGCCGCTCATCTTGCCTCCTCTCCAACGGGCATTTCAAATTCAGCGCGTGATCGGGACTGCCCGGTCTGCGCGGGAGCCGTCAACAGTGCCTTCAAATAGGCGCGGCCCCGAACCAGTCTCGACTTGACAGTTCCCAGATTTACGCCCTGCATCTCTGCGACTTCCTCGTAAACGAATCCTTCGATGTCGCGCAGGATGAGTGTGGTGCGAAAGGGTTCCGGCACCTGATTCAATGCAATCTCAACCCGCGACCTATTCTCGGCATGCACCGCCATCTCATAAGGCGACTCGCCGGAATCAACCAACGTATCCTTCAACCGTAACGGAGGCCCCGGGTTCCCATCAGCAATTTCCTGATCGATGGGAATCTCCTGTTGCTTATGGCGCATCCACCAGCGTCTCTGGTTGGAAGCCTCGCGCAGTGCGATCCGATAAATCCACGTGCGCAGTGACGACTCACCGTGAAAGTTGGCCACTCCCCGGAAGATCTTCACAAAGACTTCCTGGGTGATATCGGCGGCGTCGGCGCGGTCATACATTGTTCGAGCGAGGAGCGAGTAGATCGGCTGATGGTAGCGCGCAATGAGCCAGGAAAATGCCTCTTCAGAACCAGCCCGCAGTTCCGCAATGAGAGCAGCTTCCTCAGACTGGAGCGTAATCGCGCTGGCAAGATTGCCCATGGTGAGGTCCGCCTGCAATTCAGTGTCCTCCCACCTTACCGCAACATGCAAACAGTTGGCATTTTTAAATGCGCTTCATGAACTGTCGTTTGCCTGTCGCGGCTACCCTCATTGGCACCCATCTGCCGGAATTCGCTGCTGCCTCGAGTACGCGGGAGACGGGGCACTGGTTGATGACCGAATGTCCCGCGGGCTCTATTGTCTTAGACACCGGAACCCACCCAAAGTGTTCCCGGTCACGGAGGTTTATTAGCTGAATGGGGTTACCCGCTTCAATTCGGATGGAGAGACCAGGAAAGACTTGTTCCGGTGGGTTCCGCGAGCAGACTTTCTGAAGACGCGCATGCCGGCAAACCTTGGACCGGCGCCGGAATCCCGGCCTGCTTCCATCACCTTTAAGGCACTGGCCATGCAATGGTCCAGATGTCTCCATGTTCAGAGCGTAAAGACAATCCGGCGTCCCTTTTCGACGCGGTTCCAGACCGCCTCAACATCGGCGAGCGGGACAGCCTCGACGGCGACGCGCAACATGCCCTTCCCGGCGAACGAGAAAAGGATGGGGATGGTGTCGAGCACCTTATCCAATGGCACCGAACCGAAACCGCTGCCCAGCAACTTCAAGTCGATGCTGCGCAAAGTAGCGCCGGGGAGGGTGATGGTTTTGCCGGCACTCTCGCCCACCTCGACCAGGCGCGTGGGCTTGCCAGCGCTGGCGCTGAATCCCATGGCAAGCGCTTCGAGAAGGAGTTCGGTGGGTCTTCCCCACAGGTAGTCGATGACCACGTCGATTCCTTTGGAAGCTTCGGCGGCAAAGGCGTCGCGGACGGCGTCTTCCGGCTCGCCCAGAGCAATGATGGCGTCCACGTCTTCGGCCACAATTGCTGCCACATTTCTTCCAGCCGCGATGACCCGCCTGGCACCCAGTTGCCTGGCTACCTGAACAGCAAGCTGGCCCGCGACGCCGGTCGCTCCCATCACCAGTACGGTTTCTCCCGCGACCACCCCGGCGCGATCCTTGAGCGAGAGCCAGGCTGACATGCCTGGATTGGCGATGGCCGCAGCCTGCACGTCATTGAGGTCCGCGGGCAGGGGTAGGCACTTTGATCGCGGGGCCACGGTGCGCTCGCACATCGAGCCCCACGGTTTGCGCGCAAAGGTAAAGTAGACGCGGCTCCCATCACTCAGAGTCCCGACTCCATCGACTCCGGGAACGACAGGAACTTCGCCTTTCCCTGCGTAGTGCGATCCGCTGGCCAGGGCTTTCACAATGGGGTGCAGCCCGGCGGCTCGAACCTGAATGATGACTTCGCCCTCGCCGGCAACCGGCTCGGGAAACGTCTGGTAGATGGGCGGCTGGCCCAGAACATTGACGACTGCAGCCTGCATGACTCGACCTCCATTGGGGAATGACAGGCACTTTTAATGTAGCCCGAGTGGCGCATTCGTGCCTGCATTACGCACCCTCGCCAGCGGTTTCGAGCCCATCCCGTTCTGTTATATGGCGTTTGACGAATCGGGCCCAAGCGGAGACAATAGGAGAGTTGGATCCCCGCAGCACGTGGGCCTGTGGCGCAGCTGGGAGCGCGCTTCCATGGCATGGAAGAGGTCATCGGTTCGATCCCGATCAGGTCCACCAATAAACTCAACAACTTAGCGAATCAGCAAGAAAAGCGCGATACGCTTTCGATACGTTGGTTCTCATGCTGCATCTTCCGCAGCGTTTTCTACTACCTTCCGCGAACGATTCATCAGAACATCGACCACCCGGCTTTGGGCTTCGCGTTTGGCGGGCGTCAGAGCCTTCGTGTAAACGTTCATGGTTGTAGAGATGTTGGCGTGGCGCATCAACTCCTGCACCACTTTGACATCTTCCCCGTTGGCTTTGAGCAGTGTCGAGTACGTGTGCCGGAAGGAATGGAATCCGACCCACTTGGCGATCCCGGCCCGCTTTGCGGCGGGTTGCAGAAAACGATCTAGCAGCGTGTCCGTCCAGGGGGGCATTTTCCCCTGCACCTTCTCGCTGGCAAAAACCCAATCATTCGGCTTCGCGTAGCAGGTTTCCTTTTTCCAGGACAACAGCTCATCAGCGGTGAACTCGTCGATGGGCACCGGCCTGCGGGAGGTCTCCGTCTTGCACTTCCCCACGACGCCGTCCACGACCGACCGGGTGACCTCCATCTGCAAAGTCTTCCAGTCGATGTCCATCCACTTCAGACCCAGGACCTCGCTGATGCGCAGCCCTGTAGTAGCTGCCACGATGCCAATGACTCGCATCTTCTGTGGAAGCTCCAGCATGAGCGCCCGGAATTCCGCCGCTTCCAGCGGCTCCGTGACTCGCGTCCGCTTCGCACTCTGGCGGACCGCAAAGATAGGATTTTCCCCATCGTTGAGCCAGCCGTAGCGGATTGCGTGTTGGTAGACCTCGCTCATGATGCCCTTTATCTTGGCCTTGGTTCCATTCGACAGATCGTCGATGGAACCAAGCCACCGCTCCACTGCCACCGCTTTAATCTCCCCGAGGCGGTAACCGCCCCAGCGGGGGACGATTCTCGCCTTCAGGTAGACGCCATAGGTCTGCTTCGTTTGGCGAACCTTCCGCTCGGATTCTTTTTCCAGATCCAGTTCGATCATTCGGTAGTGCTCCACCAACTGCTCGAACGTCCCCGGAACGCCCTCTGGACGAGAGGTGTGATAGTTAACGTCGAGGCGCAGTGTGGAAACAGCCTTCCATGCCGCCGTTTCCGTTGCATATTGCTTCACCGAACCCACTACAAGGGCACGCATCTTAGGTTTCCCGTTGGCGTCAATATCCCGCCACCTGTAAACCCAGACCTCCGGCCCTTTCTTGCGTTTGTGCCGGCTGAAAAAGCCGTGTTGATACCGTGGTCGATTCAAGAGATATTCCTCTCGTTCCGACCCCGATGGCTATCTAATTTTACCGCTTCTTGCTCCAGCCAACGAGAGAGTTCTGAGAGACGAAATCGCCATATCTTACGCGGTCCCTGGCCTATCGGATGGGCGGGCAAATGGCCCTTTCGAAAGGAAAGCTCCTCTCAGGGCCGCTGGATTTCTCCAGATCCATCGGGACTTGCGGCTGTAGACCTTACCAATCCGCAGAGCTTTAATCGCTATACCTATGCACTGAATAAGCCGCTAACGTATACCGACCCATCTGGGTTGAACGTAGTATCGTGCTTTCTTTTTGGCATCGGGTGCGATGACGGCGGCGGAGGCGGCGGATCTGAAGGCAACGGCGTCGGCGGGAGCGATCCCTGTCAAGGCAACTATGACACTTGCGTCTCAGTAAACGGCGGAGATCCGAATTCATGCGATTTCAGCGATCCTTTCTGTCAGTGGACATACGGCTCAGGATCCGGAGTTTCGGTGGGCGTGTCGCCCGAGCCTGGCGGAGGCAAAGGCCCAAACGGTATCACGAAGACCTTTAAGTGCGCTTCTGCTGCTGCTGCTGAGACTAGCATCGCCGGTGGCCTTCAGCATTTTGGAATAGGAACCGGTGGAGCAAGCGGATTTGTGACCAACGCCCTTGGCGGGAATGCCTTCAGCGGAGTCACAGATCTTGTGACGAGTATCTTCTCGGGCGAGGGAGGTGGGCACAGCGTTTTCTACAACATGGGACAAAGTGTCGTGGCAGGGCCTACCCAGGGATTTGGTTCAGCAGCAAACATCGTTGGCCGCAATCTTGAAGGAACTCCGTGGGGTTCAGGCCCTGCTGACATCGCTACTGGGGCGATTGCAGCAGGTGGTTTCAGTGCAGTCACGGGAGCAGGCGCAACCGTTCAAACAATCAACGGGGCGACAAGTATAGGTACAGCGACATTCGAACAAGCGGCATCATTTGCAACAGGGGTCGGAGAGGTTAAGCTAGCATATGATCTCGGATCATGGCTTGCAAGCGTTGGCGAGTGTGCGACCGGCATGATTCATTGATGATTGAGGAGGCACATTCGTGCGACCAGGTTCATTGCCAATGCCACAACTAATTCTGCTGGACCTCATTGTTCCGCCGATTGGTGCGATCCTTTGGCGGCTTATGGCTGGCGGATGGGCCGTGGGAGTTCAAGCTGGAAAAGTCAGCGAGGAGACCAGAAGGAGGCAATGGTTTGAATTCTGGGTGCTTTTGGGCTTAGGTTACATTCTTCTGTTCGGATTCACGATCTATGCATGGCTAACCTAATGCCCCAAATAACCCTTGCAGTTCTGCGCTGAAAGCCGCAAACCGAAGCCCTGCTGGTGTAGCGAGGGCAAACGCGGCGTGGAGCGTTTTGCAGAAGTCAGCTGGAAATTGAAATCGCATTTCTCGTTGTTGGGAGTCATCATCCTTGTATTGGCGCTTAATTTGCCTCTAATGTTTATGATCCAGTGGCCGCACGGCTGGATTCCTGGATTGGCTCTTTTACCAATCGCCCTTGCAGATTTCCTGATCACCATCGGGGCAGTACGATTCGTAGAGAAATTCATCGGGAACTGATGGAAGTGCCTTCTTTGGCAGCGAGAACGCGCTTTCCGGAGAGGATCCGCTTCAATTTTCAACGTGACATTGGTTTTCTTATTTGCACCATTCTCGTGTAGCACAAGTTTACGCGCGCGATCGATGAAATTTCAAGCTGTCCTCAGGATGCTTGAAGCATAACCCGACAGACCAATCCTCCGCGGCTCGATGGATGGTTGAAATTGGAGCCCGTTTCGGAGCCCGTTGTGTGCCGAATGGGCTCCAAAAGCGTCATTCGGCTCCGTGTAAGTCATTGAAAAACATGGCACTCCAAGGGGAGCGGCCCGCCTGTTAAACGAAGGATCTTGATGGCCGTCTGCATCCCCTATTGTCGCCTGCATGAATGACAACAGGATAGTTGTTTTTGGAGGAGCAAACGAGCAAACTGGCGACGCTTGGTTTCCAGTGAAGCACGCCGATCGAGAAACGCGATACGCTTTGCGATACGCTAGTTCTCGGGGCAATATGTGCTTACAGGGACTAAGGGCGCCATCGGGGTCTTGTAGGTTGTTGAAAATACTAACGTTGGGTCTATGGCATGGAAGAGGTCATCGGTTCGATCCCGATCAGGTCCACCAACTTAGCACCCCCCTTTGGTGTCAATTGGTGTCAATTTTGGGTTGATACGCGCACGCCGTTTCCGCTTTCCAGCGCGCATTTGAGCCCCCATCACGCTTGTTTGCGCCGCCGCAGTGCTCGGCTTCCGAAGCTCATCGTGGATCGCACCAGCCATCTCTGCTACGGCCTCGGGGATGACTTTCTGGTACACGTCCGTCGTTGTTTCAATACGGGCATGTCGCATCAGACCCTGAGTGGCCTTAGGTGGACCTTTTTTCTGGCTCAGCGTTGCGATGGTGCGCCGAATGATCTGGAAGGTCAGGTTCGGCAGGTTAAGGACTGTCGCAAGCTGCTTAAGAACCCGCCTGCGGAAATTCGCGGTGTCGATGAAACCTCCGTCTCGATTCGCAAAATGAACGCTTCCGGAGATGAATCCGGGCATCTCGCCTTCCAGGCCTCGAAGTCAGACACAAATAGCAGTGCAAGTGGAACTGGCTCGAGGCTCTTCCTGGTTTTACCCCAGGGCCTGATCTTTCCCTTGTAGACCGTTTCGAGGATGACCAACCGGGACATCTTTGGCTAGTAGCATTTCCACCGTAGTGCGAACAACTCGCCAGGTCGGAGTGCATCGGTCATATCAAGTTCAAGCAAGATGCGATCTCGATCTTCAAGAAGTTCGAGAGCCATGCGCAGCTGATCCCAAGTGAGTACGGTCTCGTCCTTTGCCCGCAGAACCTTCGGAACCTTGACCCTTTTCGCCGGATTCTTGTAAAGAAAATCCTGCTCTACAGCCTCCTCGAAAATATCGCGGAGATATGCGCACATCTGGAGAACCGTGTCCTTTGAGCAAGTTTCCGCCAACTTATTCACGTGAATTTTCAAAGTGAATTTGTCTAGGAAACCTCCGCTCAAGGCGCATTTTCGATCAGCGAAAAGATGCCGTGGCTAAAGCCATGTTCATTGTGGAGCCTCTATCGGCCCGACTGAAGTCGTGCCCTTGTTACAAAGCAACTTGTTGAGAGTTGCCCTAGATTCTCAAGTGGTATCTCGCCAGATCATTTAGGAGATTCGACTGGATCAACGAGCGCTTGTTTTTGGCGGTTTCTTCGCTCCAGTCGCCGTCTTTCACCGGCAGATAGCGATTTCCTACGAACCAGCCGAAGGAGACCGATCCGTCGTTCAAAACTAACCCACTGGTCTTGGCACCTCCCTTTCGCTTGACGATCTCTCGGTAAAGTTTCTCCCGAGCTTCCTTCTTCGTCATGATGGCCTTCAACCCAAGTATGATTGGCCTCCGGTCGTAGACCGTTGCTCCAGTGATCGGGTTCTTGTGTTTGATGCGCGGATAAGGGAGCCGAAGGCGCCGCGTCAGCATCGCCACGACGGCGGCGATCAACAGCGGAAGAGTTCCGGTTTGGAAATGGAGTTCCACGTGGGGCCGTGCTCCGCCGTCAATGTCGGCTTAGGGTCTCGGTTTAGAATCTACAATAACGTGCACAGCGCATTAACTGTCGCAGTCGACTTCGGCCTGGCAGCCCTCTCGCAACGTCGTTCGGGAATGTACTTCTTGAATCTGTCCTGACCACCTCAATCTGTCCATTTTGGAATCTGATTTGTACGGATGATGGGGGCAAGCCAGTGTCTGGATGGCATTCTGGTCAGGCAAAGCGGCTATTTGTGGTGAGTGGTCAACATCATCAGGATAAAAAGAAGGATAGGGACCGCTGCCAATGCGACATAGATCAAAATGTTCTTGGTCCAAACCGCCGTCTTGTTATTCAGGTTGCGGGACCTATCGCGCTCTCCAACAACGACCTCTTGAAGGTGAGCAAGGTCGTAGGCGAACTCGTGGGCACTGGCGTAGCGATGCAGAGGCGCACGCTCCAAAGCACGGTAGATGATTTCCTGCATTTGCAGTGTGATCGATGGTTCAAGCTTGCGCGGCGGGGTGGGATCCTTGAGCTGAGGCTCGTTCATGTGTGCGAGGAGGTAATTGTTCTCGAAGGGCAGCCTGCCAGTAAGCATTTCGTAGAGGATTACGCCGATTGAGTATACATCGCTGCGAGCGTCGCAATGGTGGCCCCTGATCTCCTCAGGCGCGGCGTAGCTGACCGTGTTCAGTTCGCGCGCCAAGCTGACGAACGTAATGCGTTTGGCCGCAACCTGCGAGGCAAGCCCGAAATTGATGAGCTTGATATGGTCGTTGATATCGACGAAGATATGCTCCGGCCGGAGGTCACGATGGACAACACCGTGAGAATGGATATAAGCCACCGCATCGCAAATGCCGATGGCAATCTTGGTTGCCCGGTCCTGGGGAAGCCTCCCCTTTAACAGGATCTCCCGAAGCGAACAGCCATCGATCCACTCCATTACGATGTAGTCCCGGCTATGGTGCTCGCTCGGCAGAATCTTCATGACCCTTGGGTGATTTAGTTTCTGGCCGATCTCCTGTTCGCGGCGGAAACGTTCGTAGAACACCGGGTCCAATTCCAGTTCAATGTGTGGCGCTTTGATGGCCACAACTGCGCCATTCTTCAGATCGACTCCCCGAAAGATCGAGGCGTGGCTGCCGGTGGCAACGAGAGCATCGACGCGGTAGTGATCGAGCTGGTCGCCAATCTTAATTTCTTTCATACTTTGAGTCGCTCGGCGGCGGATCCGCGGCTGCCGGTCTTCGGGTCCAAATACTCGGCAGACGCTAGACATTTTGGGCATCTCATCTGTTAACGCTCCTTGGCCGAATTTTCAGAATAAATCGGACCATGGTGACACTTCTCGACTACTGACCCATTCCAGAGTGATTTGAACTGTTGGCTGGCGACTGTAGAAGGGCTTCGTATACTGCAAGTCCCTCATCCTCATCGTCTTGTGCGCACTTAATGTGAAATGCTCCGCGCAAGGCAAGCGGTGTAAGAAGCGTTGTAAAGAGAACAACGGAAACCATCACTGCCACCTCCGGCTCTCGAAACACGCCGGACGCGGCCCCCATGGCGGTTACGATCAAGCCGACCTCGCCGCGAGAGACCATGCCGCAGCCAACGCGGAAGCTTCGAACCAGCCCCATGCCGCGCGCCAAGGCAGCTACGCCGCATCCCAACAATTTGCTGACAACGGCGATCAAGAAAATAGCCCCAAGAAGCAGCCAATGTCCACCAAGAGAGCGGAAATTACTCGACAGCCCAATAGAAACAAAGAACAGCGGAATCAGAAGGCCGTGCCCGATGGCATAAAACGTCCGCTCGATGTCGGCCTTGTATTCGGACCCAGCGAAGACGTATCCAAGCAAGTAAGCTCCGGTGATTCCAGCCACGCTTCCAAGCCATTCCGCTGCGACGGCATAAAGCAGAACCAGGGCCAGAACGCAACTAGATACGGACTCATTGGCGGAAAGCTTTCGCAATTGCAGGATGAGCGGATCGAGCCAACGTTTTGCCGCACCATAGGAGACCACAAAGAAGATGGCCACGCAAACCGCGATGAGGGACATTTGAACCAACAGAGGATGGCGCGTCGCAGTGTCTGAATGCAGTTTCAACCAATTGGAAGCCAAGGCGGCCAAACCAAAGGAATCCGTTGAGCCAGTTGTCGTGGACGCCGCAAGGAACGCAAGGACAAACAGACCCATTACGTCGTCGATGACTGCAGCCCCGAGAATGACCGAGGCCTCCGGCGTCGACATCTTTCCAGCATCCATCAGGGTTCTGGCTGAGATGGAAACGCTGGTAGCCGTCAGTGCGCCTCCGAGGAAAAGCGAGCTATTCCACGGCAGGCCAAGCGCGTGCGCTGCTCCTGCTCCCAGGAAGAACGGCCAGATGACACCGGACAGCGCCACCAGGAATGCGGTAACACTTGCCTCGCGCATGCGCTCGATATCGGTTTCCAGGCCGGCGATGAACATCAGGACGAGGCCGCCGACCTGTGCCATCATCAGAAACGCCTTTGTGGCCTGTCCTCCCTGGAAAAGACTGAGATGCATCAGATCAAATGCGCCAGGACCAGCGACTACACCAACCAGAAGTTCCCCTAGAATCGCAGGAATACCAAAGCGCGTGCAAAGAGAAGCCGCAAGCTTGCTTGCAGGAAGAAGTATGGCGATTAGAAGCGCCAATTGCAGAGTTGCGGGCATGCTCTCCTACCTGGAGCCGGCCAGTAGTGGAGTGGACTCGGAACGCTTTGCTTTGCGGCTTTTGGGAGTAAGCCGCGCGAGCAGCCTCTGGTAGCCGCCGCGCTCGATGCCTTCCCGCAGCATGGTGCGGATAGTCGCGGCCTGCTTGCGCGCCAGGTCCGACTGCGCAGCATTCGTCGCGAGCTCCGCCGCCTTTTGCGTCTCTTCTTCCGCCTGGCGGCAAATCCGCAGCCGCATCAGCAGCTCGCCGAACTTGAGCCGGGCGATAAAGCAATCCGGCGCCTGGCGGGCAGCTTCCCGCATCTGCTCCATGGCTTCCTGCGCCTGAAGGTCGACGCAGAGCGCCATGCCGTAGACCACGCGAATCTCGGGAACGTTCGGCGCCAGTTCAACGGCGTTCTTTAGTTGCGTCACCAGGTCGCGGCGCTCTTCCGGCTCCAGAACGCGTGGGTCGCGGAACATACGTTCCAGGACATTCGTGGTCTCGCGGCCGAGCAGAACAGGCAGGGCGACTGGAGCGGCTGCCGCCGGAGCGATCGACAACTCCTCATCGATAGATCGAACTGAATGGGAAAGCTTATTCATGACTGATGCTCCAAAGAACCAGGCAAAAAGTGGGCAGCAAGGCCTTGGCAGATATGCCTTGCTGCTCCAGGAGAATGCCCGTGGGCAAACTCGTTGAACTACGCACTTGCGCCGCCCTACTCGCCCGGCCTCTTGCGAGGTCCGCATGCAGGCGGACCTCACAGGCCATGCGGCAGGAAGCCGCAGACGCCTTCTTAAGCAACCGCCACGCGTGCGGCAGCTTGCAGGAAGTCGGGCTCCGGACGGAAGACAAATTCCGGATAGCCGAGTTGCCCCATCTCAGGAAGGTCGAGACCAGCGACCTCGGTTTCGATGGAAACGCGTTGTCCAAGGATGATGTCGAGGATCCAGTTGAGAACGAAACTGAAGGTAAACACGAATCCGATCAGCGTCGCGCAACCGACAATCTGAGCCACCAACTGGCTGGCGTCACCATAGAACAGGCCGGTTACAGAACCAGTAACCCCGTTCCATGAACCGCCATAGTTGCTGGTGCCATCAGCGAAAAAGCCGATGGAGAGCACACCCCAAAGCCCGCAAGTTCCGTGAACGGAGACGGCGCCAACAGGATCGTCGACCTTGAGAAAGTTCTCAACGAAGGCACAGCTGAGGCAGACCAGGACGCCGGCGACAAAGCCGATGATGGCTGCGCCAAAGGTGCTGACGAAGCCGCTGGGAGCTGTGATGGCCACCAGACCGGCCAAAATGCCGTTGCCGCTCATCGAAGCGTCAGGCTTACCTTTGACGACCCACATATAAAGAAGTGCGCCGAATGTGGCGGTGCAACCGGCCAGCATGGTGTTGACGGCAATTGAGCCAATACGCAGGTTGCCGGCGGCTGAAGCGCCCAGGGTACTGCCGGGATTGAATCCGAACCACCCGAAGGCCAGAATAAAGCAGCCGATTAGGACTGCGGAGATATCGTGGCCAATGATCGCGTTGCTTGAACCATCCCGGTTGAACTTGCCGATGCGAGGTCCGATGATCATGGCTACAGCCAGCGCCGTGAGTCCACCGACCGCGTGAACGACGCCCGATCCGGCGAAGTCGCAGTAACCTTTTCCGAGACCGAGATTGGTGCCCAACTGCGAGAGCCATCCGCCGCCCCATGCCCAGTTGCCATAAAGGGGATAAGTAAAGGCGCCCATCAGCACCGAGGAAACTGCGAAGGCAAGAAACTTCCAGCGCTCGGCGCAGGCGCCGGTCACGATGGTGAGCGCCGTATCCATGAACACCATTTCAAACAGGAAGATGACCATAACGCCTACGTCATAGGTACTCCTGGCAAGGAACATGCCGCACTCACCAAAGATTCCCCAATGGGTGCCAAACAAGGTGATCAAATGCTCCGTGTTCAGCGACTGCAATCCGCCAAGATTCCCATTCCCGGCGGCACCACCCATCTGGATGGCGAAGCCAATGATCCAGTAGGCGAACAGCCCACACGTGTACACGAAGAAATTCATCATGTACGTATGGTTCGCGTTCTTGACGCGGCAGAGACCAGCCTCCACCATGGCGAAACCGGCCTGCATGAACATGACCAGGAAGCCGGTGACCAGGGTCCACACGAAGTTAATTGCGATTTTGTTCTGGCCCACTTGATTGCCAACATCGCCCAGAGTGAGGCCGGTCTTGGCATCGCCGACGGGCACGTCGTTGACGGTACCGGTGAGGGTGCCTCCAGGATCGCCATTCGCCAGAGTTGCGGTGGTAGGCGCCTTTGAGAGGGCGTCCTTCAACTCGGCAGCCGACGCGGATGGTGTAGCGTTAGCCCGAGCCACAGTCGCTGCGCCTGCAATCAGTACAACTGCCAGGGCGCAAGTCCAGGTTACAAAGCGTGCAATTCTCATCAGATTTCGCTCCATGAGTGGGTTGACGATCGCCGAGGGAGATCGAAGAAGAACATTCAAGGTTTCCAGATGGCGTTCTTGCTCACTGCGGGCGCCAGCACGTAGCAGATTCCGGCAAGGGAGATGGCAAAGCCCACGATCGAAGTAGTCATCCGCCCGCCCACACTGGACGTGAGGTGCAACCCAAACAGCACGAATAGCCAGCCCCCCAGCACAACCGCCACACCAATTAGTTTCATCACGGCGGGTTGCGGGCCGCCCCCGGTTTTACCTTCAAGGGGCTTGATCTTGAAGAACCCCCAAAGTGCTACGACGACGGCGACCGCGCCGAGTACAAGCGCCACTTTGCCGGCGCCCGATGAAGAGAATGCGATTCCGGCGCAAACTGCCGTCAGACCCGCCATGAATAGCGTGAAGTCTTTGCCTTGTGATTTTGTAGCCGCCATTACTGCCCTCCTTGATTCAAGTTTGAATTCCCGATTGCCAACTGCGCTTGCTGAACAGGCCGCCAAGAAAGCCGCTCCTGGCCGGCGAATCGACCGGTATTCCAGCCTCCGAACCACGCGGATCGGTCGGGCAAGATCGTTAACAACTCAGCGAAACCGCTGTCAAGCTCGCCATTTCTCCCGCGTTCACAGTAAAGTGGAAGCCGCAAAGCTTAGCCCGCATGGCAACTGAGGCGACGCGTTCAAAAACATCGTTGAATCGGTTCACCTTGCCGGTCATCATTAGCTCCAGTCGATGTTCGCCGTCGGCGCGGAACATACGCAGGTTGGCATTGATTACAGCCGGAAATGACTCAAAGATAGCTTCGCGCAGACTTAACGCATCTCTCAGAGCCTGAAGTGTCTGATTCTCGTTTGCCAGATGCGTTGGGAGATCTTTGTCCCATGGATCGGGAGGACGCATCAGCCAGTCACATTCCACCGAGTCTCCCTTCCACTCGAACCGCAGCAACAGCAGCGGCTCCCGAGATAGGGCGCCGAAACTCAGTTTTCTTCGCACCCTGCTCAGAAAGTCTGCGGCATGCAGCAACTCTTTCATGAGCGGCGTAGAACCTCCTGTAAAGACTTTCTCGATTGGGCTTTCCGCGGCGAAGACTTTTGTGACGGCAAAGCCATGAACACAATGAACTGTGTCAGAACGGTAAGTTCGGCAACCATCGGGGCTCCATGCTGCATACGAACAAGGAGCAGGAGAACGACCATGGAGCACCATTGCCAGCGCGAGATTCTCAGCCGTTCTATCCGGTCAGCCAGGACAAAGAGCCTTTTGGGAGCAAGCCCTCGAACATCGGAAGAACCCGAGCGCGCACGAAAACACGCTATTGCAAAGAATGCTGAGAGCAGAACTTCGACCAAAAGCGCCTGAGTGCTCATTTCACCTCCGTGAGACCGATAACCTGATGGCCTGTTAAGTGCAGATGAGTTGGCGCGCGCTGTCGCAGCGTGGCTGCAGCAGGCGTACGGACCAATGATGAATTCAAGTGCAGATGCTGAAAGTGGTCGCAGAAGCGGAAATGCAATTGGGGTGGCAAACTTGGGATGGTACCGGCGAGACTTGATTCGCGACCATTTCCAATGGTTATGGAGTGAGGGTAGTGCTCGTCAAACGAGAATTCAATCTATACCTTGGTATAGTCCAACGAGCTCGAAATAAAGATCATATAAGGAATTGGCTTAAAAAAACCGCTTCCGCTCAATCAAGAGAACGCATCACGATGGCTCCTCTGCGTACTCTGAGATACTTTCCAGCTCGTCCACTTTCGGAACAATTAAAGGAAACCTAAATCGGCGGTCGCATTGACACAGTTTCTGAAAGTACCGCGTTCAGGCAGGTTGCGCCAGCGTCAGTTCTTGTCTGTAAATCAGCCTTTGCTGACAGAAATCCAGTTGAGAAGTACGGCCACCGCGCACCCGAACAGTCCTGTGAAGAACATCACTTCGAGGACGCCATCGCGAATAGGGCCAATCTAAAGGCTATGATTGGACGGAACAATAGATCCCGCCTAGGAAACCTCTGCACAAGGCGCATTTTCGATCAGCGAAACGATGCAGTGGCTAAAGCCATGTTCATTGTGGAGCCTTTATCGGCCCGACTGAAGTCGTGCCCTTCTTACAAGGCAACTTGTGCAGAGTCTCCCTAGAGGAAATACAACCGATACTTTGGTACAGTCAGCATTGCCTTTCCGGGATGAGTGACAGACCCATGATGCTTACGGGCGCTTAGTTTTCGCCAGGCCGCTCGATCACAAAGGCTGTCTGACCCGCTCGCATATCTTCACGAGCTCTGCCAGCGAGCCTGCCTGCATCTTTTCCATCACCTGGCGCCGATGCATCTTGACGGTGATTTCGCTCAGATTCAGTTCGCCGGCGATCTGCTTGTTCAAGAGGCCTGTGGTCACAAACGCCATCACTTCGCGCTCGCGTGGGGTAAGCGAGTTGATGCGCGATCGGATTGAGTCGAGAATTGCTTCTTCCATGCGGCGCGACCGGTCTGAGGCGAATGCCTGCTCGATTGCATGCAGCAGTTCTTCTTTTTGAAACGGCTTCGTGAGGAACTCCACCGCGCCTGCCTTCAACACCTTGCGCACCATCGGGATGTCCCCATGCGCCGTCATGAAGATTACCGGGATTCTAGTTCCCGACTTCCGCAACCGCTCCTGAAACTCAACGCCGCCCATTCCGGGAAGCCGCGCATCCAAAAGCAGGCAACCCGCCATTGCATCAGACCAGTGAGCGCTAAATCCCTCCGCAGTGGCATAGCACTTTGCATTGATTCCCACTGCTTCGAGAAGATTGGAAACTCCCTCGCGAATTGATTCATCGTCATCAACGATGAAGACTGTTTCCCGTTCGTCCCGCGAAGTATCAGGTTTTTCCGTCATGATTGCGACCGCACTGTAAACTGTAAGGTGGTGCCGCCACGTACCGAGTTTTCCGCCCAAATCTTCCCGTCGTGGGCTTCGATAATGCTGCGGCAGATGGCCAGTCCCATCCCTGTTCCCTGCGGCTTGGTGCTGAAGAAAGGCTCGAACATCCTTGCCGCTATCTCGGGAGCAATACCCGGACCATGGTCCTCCACAGCAACAAGGATTTCGCCGCCCCGCTTCTCTGTCCGTACGATGAGTTCTCGCGGCCTGGCAACCTGCATCATAGCGTCCATGCCGTTTATGGCCAGATTCCTGATCACCTGTTGGATCTGCACCGGGTCCATCTCCAATTGCGGAAGATCGTTCGCCAGCAGGAGGCGAATAGAAACATCTTTCCGGGTCGCCTCGTCCCGCAATAGGCGCGCCAATTCCTGGATCAGGCGATTCATGCTGGTCAATTCACGCACTTGTGCTTCTTTCCGAAAGAGAGCGCGCACACGGCTTACGACAACGCTAGCTCTCGTGCTTTCCTGGATGACCTTCTCCGCAGTCGCCGAGGCCTTCTCAAGGTTTGCGGGTTTAGCCTGCAGCCATTCCCTGCACGCGTACGCATGCGTCACAACAGCCGTAAGGGGCTGGTTGAGTTCGTGCGCAATGGATGCCGCCATCTCCGCCATGCTCGATAAACGGAGCATGCGCGCAAGATCGTCCTGCGCTTGTATGAAATCTTGCTTTGCCCTGTGCTGCTGCTGAATGTCGATGTGTATACCGTACCAGCGTGCGATTTGTCCGTTTTCCGAACGCTGCGGAATACTTCGTACCAGAAACCAACGATAACCACCATCCGCGGCGCGCACTCGTGCCTCGATCTCGAACCTGTCGCCCCTTCTCAGTGCCTCCTGCCAACCCTGGCGAAAGAGCGGCTTGTCTTCAGGATGAATCACATTGAAGAATGCTTCACCTCTTAACACGTCCGTACGTTGGCCCAGGTAGTCACACAAATGGCGGTTGCAGTATTCGATGGAGCCCGCAACATCAGTGCGCCATATCTGCTGAGGAATGGCCTCGGTAAGCATGCGTAGTTGATGCTCGCTTTCCTGTATCTCGCGATTTGATTGCTGCAACTCAACCGTTCGTTCTTGCACCTTCGTCTCAAGCTGATCGCGGGCAATTCGAATTGCATTCTCGGCTCGCTTCCTCGAAGAACTCACTACGGTGATGGCGATGGAGCACAAAATGAACGCGGCGAAGAAGCTCTGTGAATCTTTTGCGACGTACATGGAGTACAACGGAGGAACAAAAAAATAGGTGACGATGGCAGACGAGAGAGCGACCGCCACGAAGCCGGCTATGATGCCGCCAAACCAGGCGCTACCCATAATCGCGCCGAAGAAAAGAAAGACGAACGGGTAAGCGATGACATGCTGGAGTGGCATCGTCCACAGAAACGCCACGAATACAAAAAAGCCCGCGATTGCGCAAGGCCGCACAGCATACTTCATGGGCCAGTCGGAGAGCCTGATTTCATTTGTGGCCTTCATGGTCGCATCATAAACCGAATGAGCCGGATTCCATGAGAATCGCTCACACCTGAAATGTTCCAAAGAACGATGCTTGATTGATGACGCGCGGCTGCGGCGCGGATGATATCAAGAATAATCTCTACCCCGCCGGATGTTCAGAAAACCGCGCTTTCAGATGTTCGGCGACGCTTGCGCCAGCAAGGCGTCCAGATCGATCCGAATGACATCTCCGATCAGATGCTCTACAGCCAGATTGCGACAAACCCAGATCTCCGCGCAAGCATCACAAGCGTGCTACGTGCCCGCGGATATGTGTCTGACTTCGATCTCCAATCTGCGGGATCGGGTGACATGAATGGGCCGCGCTGGTCGCCGGAAGGCTGCTATCTCGCGGCCGTGGTTGACGCTGTCCACCTGAAGATCTTCGACCTCAAGACGCGGCATTGGTCAGAGCTTCCGCAGAGTGGGCCTGTTGATTCTCCTGAGTGGTCAAGGGATGGCCAATTCATTTGCTTCAAGCGCGTAGCGGGAAATCCGGGTGTGTTTCGAATCCGCGTCAACGGAGGAGCGCCTGAGAAGATGGTCGATCTGAAGGATTGGCATGATACAGGATGGTGGGGGGCTTATATGGGCTGGACCCTACTGACGCGCCGTTGTTGGTTCGCGACATTGCAAGCGCAGACATTTACGCCCTCACTCTGGAACAGAAATGAATGATCTTAAAAGTGCTGCCTCGCCTTGAATCCATAAGCTGGCAGAGCGCCAACCCTGAAAAGTTACTGATCTGCGCAGAAGTAATCTATTAACAACGGACATTAGATGACCTAAGCGTGCGCCAGATCCTAAGTTGGGATTGCGCTTCTTATGTCAATCACACAATATGATGCTGGACGCGACGTGGCGCGCCTATTTACTTCAATTTTGAAGGAATTATGCACAAAGCAAGCAGATCGTCTTGTCAGTAACAGGCGACCTGGCTTTGCACGACCTTTCACCTCTTCAGTCAGGAAACTCACTTTCAACCGTAGATGAAAGAGTCGCTTATCCGTTCGTTGGGTCTGTGTCAGGTCACAGTGCAACCGGCGCCCCGACGTCATTGGTGCGGTTTGCTGCCAAAAGGAAAAAGAAGTCAAAAATCGTTTTGAATATGGAGTATCTTTTCCGCCTGTTCTTGCGCAGGCGCTCGTGGTTGCCTTGGTTCTCGTTATTTCCGGTTCCATCCAACCTGTGAACGCTCAAACTTTCACCACGCTGCACGCGTTTCGTGCACTCCCGACGAATTGAATTCAACCCTAACGAGGGCTATCCCTTTCGTGACCAAGTCGCAACCCGACCGGCGACTTCCGCCACCAACGATATTCACGCGGTTAGGAGGATAGGAACGGCGGGAGAACCAGAGGACGCCTGCCTCCCTGCCCCGAAGACAGCACTCTCTCCCTTCCGCTGGGCTTAGGCCGCCTCTGCGAAAAGGGTGCCCGCAGATCGTCCTGTCTCAGGCTGCGATCCCGGGCCCAACGATCTCAAAGAAGGAGTCCTTTCGATGAAACTCGCCAGATTCACTTGTTGCTTGGTGCTTTCGTTTGCCGCGAGCTCGTGTTTCGCGCAATCCAATCCTGTTCCCTTTGTGAATCAACCACTCGTTCCCGGGGCAGTAGCGCCGGGGAGGCCGGAATTCTCACTAACCGTCCATGGTGCCGGATTTGTCCCGGGATCGATCGTGTATTGGAATGGAGCCCCTCTAGCGACCAGTTTTGTAAGTGCGGGGAAGTTGACAGCGGTGGTTCCGGCCGAGATTGTGTCCACAGCCGGCACCGTCAACGTCACGGTCGTCAGTCCCAGTCCCGGTGGAGGAAGCTCAAATCCTGTTCCTTTCACGATCATCGAGCCAACCTTGAATCCTGTGTTCGGTGCCTTACCAGTCGCGGGAACCACCTCACCGATAAACCTTGTCACTGCGGACTTTAATCACGATGGTATTGCTGATTTGGCTGTGATCGACCAGGCACCAGCCCCATCATGCAACTACCAGTTTTATGGCGTTGGAAGTATTGCGATCCTTCTCGGAAATGGCGACGGCACATTCACAAAGCGTTCCACTCTCTGTTTCCCCGATTACCTGGGAGAAATACCTCAGAGGCTAGATGTGACTGGTGACCTTAACAGAGATGGGAATGTTGACCTGATTGCGGATTATAACTACGACGCATCTGGAGATCACCTTGCTACCTACTATGGGAACGGAGATGGCACCTTCACTGCTCCGCCGGATGCGCCCGTAGCCAGGGCATTGACAAGCACCCCCTTTCAAAACATTAGAAGCCTCGCGTTAGGCGATTTCTACGGCAACGGTCAACTCAACATCGCTGAATCGGAAGTTGAAAGTAATGGTGCAGCTGTGGTCCTACTCCTTCCTGAGAGCGATTCTCTGCTTTTTAGCGGGGCCGGGACAGGCGCCGGACCGTTGAGTTCCGGAGATTTCAACGGAGACGGGGTCCTTGATCTCGGAGACGGCAGTGGCTTCGGGAGCGACTCGCTGAAGATGTTCCTCAACGCCGGTAATGGGACATTCACCCAACTGCCTGATGTCCCATTTGGAAATGGGACATCGATGGTGAGCGGCGACTTCAACGGCGACGGGATTCTGGATCTTGCCACAACAAACGGAAACAGTGTTTCGGTTCTTCTAGGGAACGGAGACGGAACCTTTGTCGAAAAGGGTGGTCAACCAACTTCGGCCCAAACCAATGTCGATTTGATCACCGCAGATTTTAACGGGGACGGGAAACTCGATCTTGCCGTAATAGACTCGACAAACGTCGTTTCTATCTGGTTGGGGAATGGCGACGGCACCTTCCAAGCGCCGGTCGACTCCACCGGACGCGGGGATGGCGTAGTGGCTGCAGACTTCAACGGCGATGGGCGAATGGACCTGGCGGTTACGAATTCCGATTTGGCCACGGTTACATTGCTCTTGCAGGCGATGCCGACCTGCGGCAATCCATCCCAGAACTCGCCCTACTCGGGCATATACAACGTGCCGCCGACTAAGCTGCCGCTGGTGATCACGTGGACTAACCCAACTGCCGGGTGTGTGCTTCACTACACAACGGATGGAAGCGCCCCAACCGCAAGTAGTCCTACCTATCCTACCGGCGGTTTCTCGATCTACAGCACCACGACCATTCGAGTGATTGCAGCAGTCACCGGATACAACAGCTCTGTCATCGTCGGCGGCAAATGGACCTTAAACGGATCCCCTGCGGCTACGCCGACCTTCTCACCCGCCTCACCGTACGCAGGTCCAGCAACTATAGTCTCCATTTTGGACTCGACGGGGAGCCACACGATAACTTACTGCACGTCGAACTCGGGGACCTGCATACCATCGACCATGGGCACCCGCATTAGTTTTGGCTCGTCCGGGCCGACAAATATCTGTGCCTTGGCCAACGCCACCGGATACACGCAAAGCGCCACTGCGTGCTGGAAAGGAACCTACGTGATGCCGACCTGCGGCAACCCATCACAGAACTCGCCCTACTCGGGCATATACAACGTGCCGCCGACTAAGCTGCCGCTGGTGATCACGTGGACTAACCCAACTGCCGGGTGTGTGCTTCACTACACAACGGATGGAAGCGCCCCAACCGCAAGTAGTCCTACCTATCCTACCGGCGGTTTCTCGATCTACAGCACCACGACCATTCGAGTGATTGCAGCAGCCAAGGGATACTACAGCTCCGTCATCGTCGGCGGCAAATGGACCATAAACTGACCGGCTCCCGGCGGCGATCGTTCACGTCCTCAACGAGGATGTGAGCTATCGCCGCGAGTTCCGCGCCACTCTCGACGTCAGACGAAGCCCTCGAAACTCAGGACCGCGGACTTCGGAGTCCTTCCGATGGAACATTCTTGGCCGCGCCGCTCGGAGTTGTCGCCCGGACGGCCAATCCCAACGCAAATTTGCGGAAAATCTCCGGGACTTGTGCCTATCCATCCCAAGCGCAGCTCGAAGGACCCGAACGGCCAGCCCTGAACCAAAACAGCATTCATCGCGCTGCCGGCCAGCAAAGCTCTCCACAACAGCGGATTTGTATCGGCAAAGTCGGCTTGGCAGAGGTGAAATGCCGAATGCAAACGGCGGCAGAGTTGCCTAAGGTTGGAGTCAGAATTCGACCGTTCGCCTCAATGGCGATCGGGGCTGCAAGGGCGGAATCAGTCTATTGAAAGTGGTTCGAGGGGAATCCAGATTTCTACAGGTCCAATAGGTGTACCAGCATCCGATATGCTGGTAAATCGCTCAAACTCTGGTGCGTCCTTCTCTCGACGTCCGGAGGTAGCCAGCCAATGGCGCAACAACCAGGTCCAGGTGTCGCGGAGCAAGGCTGTGTCGTTGACACGAACGACCGCATACTCTCCCGCCTCAAGGGTCAGGCGCTCACCACCAACCACACCTTCCGGACCTTCATATGCGACACCGGTGAGGTAGTGGATTTTGCGATCGCCAGTGCAAGGCGACGCGCCATAGAAGATTGAGCTGCTCTCAAGCGCGGGATGGGCCAGGCGAAATGCGCGCCACTGCTGTGGGATGCCATGAGAGGCCTCAGCCTGTGAATCGTAGGTCGTCATCGTGCCGATCAGTGACACTTCATCGATGGTGCGGAAAACCGGATTCGGTCGATCTGCCATGGCGCTAAGGGTACTACGGATCGCATCGTAATTTGGCCTCCGCCATTGCGGCTCATGGGAAAGCGATTCGGCCAGAGAGTGTTCAAGTCCGCATAAGCGTGCAACTGGCCTGGGCCGGACGGAATGTAATGGAAGGCGAGCCGAGCGATGATATTCGCGGATTCGAGCAGTGCATGCCGAGTCTTGTTCCGAAGCAATTCGCCCTATAATTCCAGCGACGCCAGGATGAAGCTGTTGCGGCTCAGCAAGCTCGTCATCACGAGACTTTGCCAATGAAAAACGCTTGGAGAATAGATGTCCATGAAGAAGAAGTTGAAGATCTCGACGTTCCAGATAGGGGGCTCTACATCTCCTACTGTAGTCTTTTGGGCATCTGGAGCTTGAATTTCCACTGCGGGAGGCGGGGCACAACGTTGAATGAAACAAGCGGCACAGGCCGCAGAGGAGAATGAGATGGATCGGAAACGATGGGCTTCGTTGGTTGTGGGTGGATTTCTTTTGGCAGGCTGCGTGGCGCGGGCGCAATTCGGCCCGCAGGAGCCGCAGGGGTCGGGCCCCAAGCTAAACCCTCCGACGACATTTCCGGCTCCTGGAACTTTTCCTACAACGGAATCCGTCACCTTAATCGATGACGACCCTACCGCGACCATTCACTACACCTGGGATGGCAGCGTGCCCACTTCGAAGAGTTCTGTCTACGACCCCTTACAGGTTCTGTTCATCGGCGGCATCTATGAGGGAAATCGCGGACTGAAAGCCGGGTACACTCTGCGCGCCTTCGCCATGCGCGAGGGCCGCACCAATAGCGCTGTTGCCACTTTCCAATTTGTTGTTGACCGCCGGGATCATACTTCCTATGTTTCCGAGGAAATTTTGCCCGGTGTGCGCATGGTCCGGGATTCGGATAACGACAAGATGTTTCTGGTGAAAGGCTCTAAGAAATACGCCTTAATCGACAGCGGCATGGGGACCGGCGCACTCAAGGATTATCTCTCACAGTTCACCGGCGGCCTGCCTATCGAGCCCATCTTTACGCATAACCATCCGGACCACATCGGTCAGGCTGACCAGTTTATCCGCGACAGCGTGGAGCGCATCGGCGAACCGGACCGCCCGGGCCTGGGCGACTGCTGAAGAGCCACGGCATCCCGGACGATCTGATCGCTAAGAATGTCATCTCGGTTCAGGACGGCGATCGTGTGGACCTAAGTGACCGCTCGCTCATCATCTACGCCGCGCCGGGCCACACGCCCGGCTCCATCGTGATCTTCGATCCGCAGACCGGAAACCTCTTCACCGGCGATTCGTTCGGAAGCAATTCTCCCACCATTCCGGATGCTCTCTGGCTGCAAGGCACTCGAACCCCGCTCGATGGCTATCTTGCAGTGGTGAAAAACTGTCGAGCCAATTTCCGCGGCAAGGTCAAGGCCATGATGACCGGCCACAACGACCGGCCCTTGATCGGTGAGCAATATCTTGACAACCTCGAAAGCGCTCTGCAGTCCTTAATGGATAAGGGCGATGTTGTTCTCGTGCCATCCTATCGTCCGGCGGGTCTGCTGCAGGTGGTCGTCGGCGATCGCCTGCACGATCCGAACTGGGTGGCAATCAATGTGAACAAGGAACACTATCTGACCGCTCCCGTGGACAAGATTGCGGGGCTCACGCGCATCGTCGCGGGCGACGCCAAGCTGGTACCCGTCTTTTCTCCGGACGTGAAAGCCTACACCGTGACCGTACCGGCTTCGACCACCAGCATTGACATTGCCGCTGAGCCCACCTCAACCCGGTCTCAATCCCTCACGATCGACGGAGAAGAGGCGCAAAGCGGCACACCGCGGCGGGTCAAGCTCGCGGGCGGTTCCTCTGCCGCCAAGATTCGAGTTACCTCTCCGGATGGGACGCAATCCGCCGATTACACACTCACCATCAACAAGGAATGAGAATTCTGTGAAGGGACGACTACGCGATATCAGTCGTACCCCTACCAAAAGGGGAGTCGGTGACCAGAATGACTCCTCACGCGACGAGCTACGTCTAGCATAGAAAAGAGAGTGGGGTTCACGGAGGCTGCCCCCCGGAGAGGAGAAGTCATTGCTTCAAGGTGCAGGCAGTTCCAGGCAGAACAGCGGGAGAGGGTTGGAAAGAAACACTCTACGCTTTCCTTATCTAATGTGGCTTTTATCCCTGGTGATTTGTACGCTCGCGATTGCGGTGGCGTTCGCATTTTTTGACGTACCGATAGCCCGTCGCGTCTACGGATTTTTGACGTCGGGCGAAGGCCTTGCGACCGGGTTTGCTAGTGCCGTTCTTCTTGGTGTCGAAGCGGCTGTAGCGCTTGCGCTATTCATCATTCGGATAACACGCGGGCATCTTTCGCCTATTCGCGAGGCGACAGTGCTTGCCTGTCTAACTTCCATCTGTGCCTATGCAATCAACGACGGCACTCTGAAGTTCTTTTTCGGGGTACCGAATCCTGCAGCCGTTTTGCACGGAACCAAACATTCCTTCAGTCTCCTAAGCGGCTCTTCCGACAGCAGCTTTCCCTCGGGCCACATGGTTCTCGCCGCCGCCTTCGCCGGTGTTTTCATGCGACTTTATCGAACCAGTATCTTACCGTTTTCCCTATTACTGGTCGTTGCGGCAGTGCTGCTCATCGTTGGCGAATGGCATTTCGTCAGCGATGTGATCGCCGGAACATTTGTCGGCGTCTCGGCTGGCCTTCTCGCCAGCGAAGTCTGGCTCGCTCATTCAAGATAGGTCGTTACGCTTACTGGCTTCCGACGGTATTGCTGTTGGGCAGGAAGTAGCGTTGAAAAAGGGGCATGATCGGCCTATGGCAAGGAGGCCAGAGGTCGATGAAACACAAGTCGCGTTCCCTAAACCAGCGTAAGCACCCCAAAACTCGTCTGCGATTGCCGGATCTTGAATTCTCAAAATCGGCAGTGTTGAACAGCCTGAGTAGTGTCGACGATCGACGAGGATACGGCCACGCCATCGGCGAGTTCGTCGATTGGTATTGCTCGGAACCGCGACTGGCCCTGAACAGAACGGTGGTGATGCGCTATCGCAGCTACCTTGAGGCTCGCCTGCTTGCTCCCGGAGCCGTCAACCTGCGCCTGGGCGCCGTTCGGCGCCTCATCTACGAGGCAGCCGACTCCGTCCCGCTGAGCTCCGACCTAGCTGCCGGAATTCGCCGCGTCAAGGGAGTCAGAAATCTGGGCATGCGTCCAGGTAACTGGCTGACTGTTGAGCAGAGCCTTGCGCTCTGGCAAGCCCCGGACTGCGGAAAGCTCAAGGGGAAACGAGATCGTGCTCTTCTGGCACTCCTGCTTGCTTGCGGTTTGCGCAGGCACGAAGCAGTTGCTTTGAGACTCGAACATCTGGAACACCGAGAAGGACACTGGGCCGTGGTTGATCTGAAGGGCAACGGAGGACATGTTCGCACGGTTCCCATCCCAGCTGGGTAATGGAAGAGTTGAGCGTCTGCTTGAATGCATCGGGCAGGGATAGAGGCAAGATCTTCGGTCGAGTGACGAAGATGGGGCGGATCCTGGGTGAGGGCATGACCGAAAAAGCCGTCTGGCACATTGTGAAGGATTCTGCAAAACGGATCGGTTTGGACAAATTGGCGCCGTACGGTCTGCGGCGGTCTTGCGCACGGCTCTGCCATGATTCGGGAGGCGAGCTTGAACAGATCCAGTTTCTCCTCGGGCCTGTCTCTGTGCAAACCACGGAATGCTATTTTGGCTGGAGGCAGCGTTTGAGAGTAGCGGTAAACGACAAACTCGGCATCGAACCCGGGTGAGTCGTTTACGAAGCACCTGGACCTACAGCCGACTTCTCGGCCAAATTCCGGCCCGATCCCATTGTTCACTGCATGTATGCGTTTTGCGAGTCACACTCCGACTCTAGAATAGGGTTGACGCGCTCAGCGAGGAGGTCCCAACGGCTATGACCGACAACAGAGACAGCAAATCCAGTGCATGGAACACTCCAGACTTTCGTCCGGACCTCGCGTTCCCCAAACTCACGGAGGAAATGGTCGAGCGCGTGCGTTCCTACGCTCGAGAGGAAACCCTTCCGGCAAACGTCCTGCTCTTCACCCGCGGTGAGCGTCAGGTCGATATGTTCGTAGTGCTCGACGGGGAGGTCGACGTCTCTCTGCCCACTGCGAATGGCGAGTCCAGGATCATAGCCCATCATCAGAGGTTTGAATTCTCCGGTGAGTTAAACCTTCTCACCTCACAGGGATCGCTTGTGGAAGCACGAACGGTCAAGGAGAGCCGCCTTCTCCGCATACCGCGTAATGCGTTGCAAAAACTCATGCGCGCGGAGGGCGATATCGCAAACCTTATCACCTCAGCGACCATCTGGCGCCGCATTGGCATCCTCGGCGAAGAGGCCAGCGGCGTTGTGCTGGTGGGGCATGCTAACGATGCTGAGACCACAGAACTCCAGCGCTTTTTTATCCGCAATAGCTATCCGCACAGAATCGTCGAGGAGCCTGCTGAGGAAGTCTCACTGCCCGTCGATGACCTGTCCGATCACGAATCAACGCTGCCGGCAGTGATCCTGTCCGATGGCCGTACGTTGCATCGGCCCACCATCACGCAACTCGCCGACGAGCTGGGCATTACCGAACTTCCTGATCCCGAGATGATCTATGACGTGGCCGTCGTCGGCGCCGGCCCTTCGGGTCTAGCAGCCGCTGTCTATGCGGCCTCGGAGGGGTTGTGCACAATAGTGATTGAAAGCACCGCTCCCGGCGGACAGGCAGGCACCAGCTCCAAGATCGAAAACTATCTCGGCTTCCCAACAGGGATCTCCGGTCAGCGTCTCGCGAGCCGCGCCCAGTTGCAGGCATTAAAGTTCGGAGTGCGCTTCGCAATCTCCAGAGAGACCATCACGGCGGAACAGGTCGATGGCATCCACAGACTGACACTTGCCGGTGGCATCCCCGTCCGTTCAAGGTCTGTTGTTGTGGCGTCCGGCGCGCAATATCGCAAGCTTTCAGTGGAGAACTACGGACGGTTTGAAAACTGCGGAATTTATTACGCAGCGACCGCGATGGAGTCGGCATTTTGCCGCGAAAAGGAAGTCATCGTAGTCGGAGGCGGCAACTCAGCGGGGCAGGCCGCTCTATTTCTATCGGGCGTCGCCAGGCATGTGCATCACATCGTGCGCGGTAAATCGCTGGCGAGCACAATGTCGCAGTATCTTGTCTCGCGCATCGAGAACTCGTCCCACATCACCCTATATGCTCAATCCGAAATTGTGAAGCTCGAAGGCCGATCTTCTCTCGAAAGCGTCACCTGGATCAATCGCGAAACCGGTGAGTCGATAATAAAACCGATTGAGAGCGTCTTTGTGATGATCGGCGCCGAGCCAAACTCAGGATGGCTCTTCGGCACGGTGCGGCTGGATAAGAAGGGCTTCATTCTCACCGGCGGTACAGACGGCTTTGAGAGCACTCCTTACGCAACCAGCGTGCCGGGCATGTTTGCGGTCGGCGATGTGCGCTCCAAATCCGTGAAGCGCGTCGCTTCTGCGGTCGGCGAAGGTTCCGTGGTCATCTCGTATGTTCATAGCTATCTTGCAGACCATCGCAACAACTTTGCGGCCGAACCGAACTCCGCGCTTGCAGCCTTACGATCGGCGAACGCTGCTGCTACCTCGCAAGGCTGACGCACATTGAGGCAGATCATCTTCCAAACCTGTCATACAGCACTTCGGCGTCCGCCGGTTATGACCGAACAGTGTGTTGAAGAACGTGGCAAGTGCAATTCCAGCGACCGTAATTGCGGTGGAGGAAAAAGCCCGTGCCTGACTCTCGATTCGAAACTCCTACCCTGATCGCCCGGACCTTCAGCTCGCCCCGTCACACGACGCACTACTGGGAGGCAGGGCCGGCGGATGGCCCCTTGATGATTTTCGTGCACGGCTGGCCCGAGATCGGCCTGATGTGGCGTGCGCAGATCGAGGCCTTCGCCTCTGAAGGATGGCGTTGCGTAGCGCCAGACATGCGCGGATACGGAGGCTCATCGACGCCGGACGCATCCGAGGCCTATGCCCTGAGGGAAATTGTTCAGGACATGGTCGAGCTTCACGACCGCCTCGGTGCGCGATCGGCAATCTGGGTCGGCCACGACTTGGGGAGCCCCGTGGTCGGGGCGCTGGCCGCGCATCACGCGAAGCGCAGCCGGGGCGTGGTGTTCGCCTCAATCCCTTATTCACCGGAGGCTTTCGCATTGCCGAGTCTCTTGCCATTAATCGACAGGAAACTCTACCCCACCGACGAGTACCCGGACGGACAGTGGGACTACTACCGCTTCTACCTGACCCACTTCGATCAAACTGTCACCGACTTCAATGCGGACATCCCGGCGACCCTCGCGGCGGTTTATCGAAGTGGGGATCCTGTGTCCGTTGGGAAAATGTCTCGAACCGCCATGGTGACGCGCAATGGGGGATGGTTTGGTTCCGCGCATCGTGCGCCATCAGTTGCCCCCGACCCCGCGCTTTGGCCAGCCGCCGACTTTGACGCGTTAGTCGAAGCGTTCCGCGTCACCGGTTTTCGTCCGGCCAATTCCTGGTACTTGAATGACGCCGCTAACCTCGCCTACGCGCATGCGGCGCCCAATGGAGGCCGGTTGCACCAACCCGTGCTATTCATCAATGGAGAATTTGACGGGCTCTGCAACATCAACCACAATCGTCTCGGAGAGCCTATGCGCGGCACGTGCGAGGATCTTTCCGTGACGAGTCTGCCTTCCGGCCACTGGTTGCCGCTCGAGCGCAAAGGCGAAAGCATCCAGGCTATCCGTTCGTGGCTCAAAACAAAGAGACTGTAATTGGGTGATCCCAGAGCGATGACAATCGAACCCGGCGCTGCGCGACTTCGACGGAGTTTTTATAAGGAAAAGAACAATGACCGCACCTATCACCCCTTCCACCGCCAATGCATCCAATCCATTCGCTTCCTTGAAAATCAATCACTCAGCCATTCGCGTGCCGGACTTCGATACTGCGATTGCCTGGTATGCTGAAAAGCTTGACTTTCGATTGAGGCAATCCGTGTCCCTGGCCGGTCTCACATTCGCTTTTCTTTATCTCGCCGGGGACGATAGTTTTCACTTCGAGCTTCTGGCGGGCGCCGGCGCAGACAACCGCCGTCCCTATAAGGATCTCCATGACAGCTACAAGATGTCTGGCTGGCACCATATAGGTTTTCGAGTCGAAAGCGTCGACAACGCGATCGACGAATTGAAGCGCCGCGGCGTGACAATCGTCAGCGAGCCGCATGATGTAGCCGCGATGGGGCTTCGCGTAGCTTTCTTTGCAGATCCCTGGGGCAACCTCTTTGAGATGATTCAGCCACTCAGTAATTAGCCCTGAGACACCAACAGATTCACGAATGCGTATCTGGTCATGGGAGAAGGTGCAAGGTCATGAATAACTCTAAGAGGTCGCTAGATCAATCGGCCGAAGCGGACAATCTCACGGGCGCCCAGGGCCACGTTCTCAAAGAGTACGAGATCGCGACAAACGGCATTTCATTGCACGTGACTGAGCAAGGAGAGGGACCTGCTGTTCTTTTCTGCCACGGGTTTCCAGATACTTCCTATACGTGGCGCCGGCAGATGGAAGCGGTCGCGTCAGCCGGATTTCGAGCTATCACTCCCGATATGCGAGGCTATGGTCGCAGCTCAGCTCCAGCGGACGCAGCCTTGTACACGCCGCTCCATACCGCAGGCGATTTAGTTGGATTGCTCGATGCTCTGCATGTGTCCAGCGCTGTGATTGTGGGTCATGACTGGGGCGCAACTCATGCGTGGAACGCTGCACTGATGCGTCCCGATCGATTCAAAGCCGTCTTATGCATCAGCGTGCCGTATGTTCCACGGGGCGATGTCAGCATTTTCGAGCGGATGCGGAAGAATGGCCATCAAAACGATTTCTACATGTTCGAACAGATTCGACCGGACGCCGATCGAATTTGGGCTGATGCCGCAGTCACCATTCCAGGGATTCTATATTGGGCATCTGGTTCTGCCCCATCCGACACGCGGTGGAGCCCCATGGACCCTGCACGGAGCCTTCATCGTCCCGCTCTGGGGCCGTTGCCGTCGTGGGCTGAATCAGATTACGTCGCTCACAACGTCGCCGAATTCCAGCGAACCGGATTTCACGGCGCTCTGAATTACTACCGCGCCGCCGAACCATATTTCTATCTGTCCGGCGCCTGGAAGGGTGCAACGATCACCCAACCTTCCTTTTACATCGCGGGCAAGGCGGATGGCCTGGGTGAGCTCTATCCGCCTTTCGAGAAACTCCGCGCCGGCCTTCCTGGTCTCGTGGGGAATCTTGAAATCGACAATGTGGGTCACTGGGTTCAACACGAAGCCTCTGCCGAGGTCAGTAACGAGATCGTGAAGTTTCTACGCGCCGTCAGCACCGCCTAGAAATGCGATTGAAGCACCACCACGCTGAAACAGGTTCCTGGCGGTTTTATCTTCTCCTCTCAAGGTCGGCGTTTGCAGGCACGAGCAAAGCCCCTTGCATTATCGACAAAGGCCTGACTTATCTCCTTGAATGGTGATAACAAGGCTTGGGCTTACTGACCCCAAACAGATCGGTGAATGTCTTCGGCAAGTTGCCGTATAACCGCCTACCGAGAGAAGTGAATTCCAAAGCGGAGCACGTGTTGAAAACCATGTGGACGCGTCACGTCAGGACTCTATCGGAGCTGCTCCGCGCGATCAGGCGTGAGGAGTCGAAGGAGACTGAGCGGAGCAGGTCGGATAGAGCGGTTTGAAGGAAGTCGCTGGCGCGATCGGGGCAGGACGCTGGCTATGGGTTTTTCATCGCTCTAGGCTGTGCGATCTGAACGAGTGCAGCTGGTGAGTGAGCCGAGTTATCACTGCGGGGTGCGCAAGTAGATGAGGTAGACGCTGGAGAACGACGACCGGTGCGGATGGGAAACGCCATTTTTCTGACCAGAGGCACACTTCCATTAGGCGTGCGATGAAGCAAACGGTGAAGGCCGCGTTGGTCGAACGGCTAGGAAGAATCAAGTCGGTGTTCCATCTTGTGTTCGGCGAAGAAGACCTGTGCGGCGGTTATCCGTTCAACCAGAAGCATGAGTCCATGGCAGTGCGGGCACGTCCACAGCGAAGGCTTTACGGGGAGTGGTGCTTCTTGAGCCGGAGCCTGGTGAAGCAGAGCGCGGCAGAGTGGCAGCATGCGGGCTCGTCTGCGGTTGGCGAGGAAGCCGAAGTAGCGGATACGTGGAAAGCCCCGTGGCAGCACGTGTTGTACGAATCGGCGCAGGAACTCTTCGGAGGCGAGTGTGAGGTCGCGCTGCTTGCCGTGGTGGGCATAGTCCTTCCAGCGGAAGCAGACCTCATCAGCTGAGACCGAGAGCAGGCGATGGTTGGAGATGGCGACGCGATGGGTGTAGCGAGCCAGATAGTGCAACACATGCTCGGGGCCGCCGAAAGGCGGCTTGGCATAGACAACCCAGTCTTGGCGGTAAAGCGTGCGCAGGAAGATGGCGAAGCGCTTCTGGTCGTGAAGTGGCGCGCACTCACCGAAGAAGCGCAACTGATCGCGGGCAAGGAGGCGCCGCAGGCCGGCAACGAACTTGCCGCGGAAGACACGGCTGAGCACCTTGACCGGCGACAGGAATCTGGAACGCGATGCGATCCAGCGCGAGTGGTCTGCTGCGAGTCCGCCGCCGGGCACCACGCAGTGGATGTGCGGATGTGGAGTCAGCGTCTGCCCCCAGGTGTGCAGGATGGACAGGAAGCCAGTCTGTGCGCCCAGGTGCTTGGGATCGGCAAAGACCTCGAGCAGTGTGGCGGCACTGGCCTCAAAGAGCAAAGAAAACAGCTGTCGCTTGTTCTGCCACATCAGCGGCACAAGCTCGTGTGGAACGCTGAAGACGAGATGGAAGTAGCCGACCGGCAGCAGCTCCTGCTGGCGCTTCTGAATCCACTGGTCGCGCGCAGCAGTCTGACACTTGGGGCAGTGCCGGTTGCGGCAGGAGTTATACGAGATAGCCTCGTGCCCACAGCTTGCACACGCGTCGCGATGGCCGCCGAGAGAAGCGGTGCGGCAGCGCGCAATGGCATCGAGCACCTTGCGCTGCGGCCAGGTCAAGGAAGCGCTGTACCGCTGTAGAAAGCTGTCACCTGCAATACGGATCACGTCGGCCACCTCGAAGGGTGGCCGGCTCATCTCTTCCTGTCCTTATCTACCGCGGGGAGCGCGATCTGTTCCAGCGGGTTGACGGCGGCATGAAGGTGACGCCGCGAGAGCTGCAGATAGACAGTTGTATCTTCGAGTCGCTCATGGCCCATCAATATCTGAATCGTGCGCAGGTCGGCGCCGGCCTCGAGCAGGTGCGTCGCATAACTGTGGCGCAGGGTGTGCGGGTGGATCTTCTTCGTGAGCCCTGCGTGCGTAGCCGCTGCGCGGCAAGCGTGCCAGACAGTCTTATCGGAGATAGGCTGGTCTGTTCCCCGCTGGCCCTCGGTACTGGGAAAGAGGTAGCCCCGAGGCTTCTTCCATCGCCACCAGCTGCGCAACTCCTCGAGCAGCTTGGGTGAGAGTGGCACATCGCGGTCCTTCGCTCCCTTGCCTTGGCGGATGTGGATCACCATGCGCTGGCTGTCGATGTCCTCCACCATGATCCGCGCCGCTTCCGCCCTGCGTGCGCCGGTGGCATAGAGCAGCACCAGGAGGGTGCGGTACAGACGGTTGGGTGCGGCATCGATCAGCCGCACAACCTCTTCCTGGCTGAGAACGGTCGGCAGCTTATGCGGCACCTTGGGAAAGATGAGATCGTCGAAGGCGAGATCCTTACGCTTCAGCGTCCTCTTGTACAGGAATCGCAACGCTGAGATGCGCATCTCGACAGTGCTGGGCGCAAGCTTCTTCTCCTGGAGCAGGTATCGCTGATAACGTCGCAGGTGCTCTGGACCCAGTTGTTCCGGCGAGCGATGGAAGTACTCGGCAAACTGGCTGACAGCGTTGAGATAGCCGCGGATGGTGGACGGTGAGTAGTTGCGCCGCTGAAGTTCCTCAAGCATGCGCTGGCGAAGTGGGGTCATAGGAACCTCCTCCCTATGACCACTCACCTAAACGGCGTAACTCGCTACCCTATCCACTAATCTCAATCCGTCGCGCCAGCGACTTCGTTCAAACCGGCTTAGCGGAAACATGGCCCATGTTCAGTTTTTGGTGAATCACCGCTCAGCGAAGAATCGCGTCACAGCCCTGGCGGTTCGTCACCCTCGAAGCACGGGTCATATTCCATGAAAAGGAGGCACTCTAAGCGCTCAGCGTCCCGAAGAACGTCGCTTGGAACCCGCTTTTGTTCCGCGGAAAGGTAATCGACGAGTCCATGGACAGCGGCGGCGACGCGCTTGTGAATCAAGGCATCCGCCTTCGTTAATTCGGCGTATCGTTTTTTTGCTGACCAATACGCTTGAAACTGCTGTTTGGGGTATCTCCGCTTTACTGAGGCAAGGCTCTCCTGGAAATCCTCCCAGCGATCGATGGCCTCATCAGCCAATTGGTCCTTTTGTGAAGCAGGCATTTTCTCTGTCTTTTTCCCAAGCACCATTCGGTCATAGCAGTGTAACAACTCCTCTTGCTGGTTCGGAACGTCGTGAAAACTTGACGGTGCAGGTAATTCCGGACCCGTCATCTGTCATCTGAGCCCGCACTTCTGGTTTTGAATCAAGTTATGTCGACGTAAATTGCAAATCCCGCTGGTCAGGCATAAGTACTTAATTTTGAATCAATTGAATCCCTCGTCGGAGCGTTAGTAACGGTAAATGCCCATTGCAACTGCGACCGATTGTCGAGCGCAGGTCGTCGGATTTCAGTCGCCATGCCGACATTTCGTTACTTATCGGAGCGTGCATCCGATGAGAGCAAAGGCAAGTGCGTTTCCATCCCAGCCGAACATCTGGGAAGCTAACAGCATTCGACTTTTATTCGCTAAAGCCGGTCGGGAGATCTTACGGTGTAATCTTGTGCTGCCGGCAAGCGGAACAAATGCTGGGGGGCCAACGTAACTCGATTCGACGAACTATGCCTGAAGCACCTGTCAGACCGGACCTCGGAGGGCTGCGCATCGACGCCCACAAGCGCGGCGCCCGAAATGCTGGAAAGGGCATCGCCATTGGTTTTTTCGTCCTACTCGTCGCGCTCGTAATCGTGGGCGGAGTCTACGCGTATGTGCATCAAACGCCGTCGGTGCAAGTCGCCACGGTGGACGCTCCGGACACCGGCCCACTTGCCCTGCTCAACGCGAGCGGATATGTCACCCCTCAGCGGCGCGCCACCGTAGCGGCAAAGATCACTGGGCGCGTCACAGGCGTCTTTTTTACCGAAGGAATGTACGTGCATAAGGGCTTTGTGCTGGCCACTCTGGACGATTCCGATACGCAGAGGGCGCTCGCGTCAGCGATAGCAGATCGCAATGCCACGCAGGCAAGCATTCTCGACCTGCAAGTGCAATTAAAGAACGCGCAGATTGAGTTGCATCGCTCGCAGGAACTGAGGACGGCAGGCATTCAAACTCAGGAAGCCCTCGACAATGCGACGATGGCCGTGAACAGCCTGCGGGCGAAAATCGACTACACCCAAGAACAGGTGCTCGCGGCTGACGCGCGCATCAAAGAGGCGCAGCAGGCGGTGGATAACTGCATCATCAGAGTCTCCATTCGACGGAATTATAGTTTCCAAGGACGCACAGGTGGGAGAAATGGTGTCGCCGATTTCGGCCGGCGGTGGGTTCACGCGCACGGGCATCGCGACGATTGTCGATATGGCCTCGAACGAAATCGAGGTGGACGTCAACGAGAACTACATCGCGCGCGTGAAGCCTGGCCAGGAAGTCACCGCCGTTCTGGATGCATATCCGGACTGGAAGATTCCGTGCCGCGTGCGCACCATTATTCCCACGGCCGATCGCCAAAAGGCGACTGTCGAGGTGCGAATTGCCTTCGACAAGCTGGATCCGCGCATCCTGCCCGACATGGGCGTGAAGGTCACGTTCCTTGGGGAAGAAGACAAGCTGGCGAAAAAAGCGCCAGCGCGCGTCATGGTGCCGCAGAGCGCGGTCCGCGACGATGGCGGACAGAAGATCGTTTTCCTGGTGAACGGCGATCACGTCGAACGCCACGCCGTGAAGGTTGGCACGGCCAGTGGCGCGCTAACGCAGATTCTGGCGGGGCTCGTGCCTGGAGATACAGTGGTAGTTGGGGGGCCAACCGATTTGAAAGATGGCGAAGCGGTCGCGATCAAGCGTTAGGGCGTTGTTTCTGCGATTGAGTCAGACCACTGCGGTTGTGATTTGGTGCTGCTTTGCAGGGACGAGAATGCGTTGTCCGCAAGGATAGGCGCCATTCCAGCGAGGAAGCGGAGATGGCGAAAATCGAGGAGGGTTGGGATCATGGTACGTGTGGACGGCAATGGTGCGGCTGGCAGTCTGATTCAGGTGCGCGGCCTGGACAAAACCTACCGCCGTGGCAACGAGGACATCGACGTCTTGCAGGGCCTGAATCTTGACGTCGATAAGGGCGATTTTGTGGCCTTCATGGGGCCGAGTGGCTCGGGCAAGACCACGTTGCTCAATCTGCTGGGTGGCCTCGACGTTCCATCGCGAGGCACCATCGGCGTGGCCGGCGATGAAATCACGCACATGTCCCGCGGCAAGCTGACCGACTGGCGTGCGCGACATGTCGGTTTCATCTTCCAAATGTACAACCTCATCCCAGTGCTCACCGCGTTCCAGAATGTCGAATTGCCCTTGCTGCTGACCAAACTCTCCAAAGCCGAACGCCGCAAGCACGTTGAAACCGCCCTTTCCATCGTTGGTTTGGGCGAGCGCATGCACCACTTTCCACGCCAGCTTTCCGGCGGACAGGAACAACGTGTTGCCATTGCACGCGCCATCGTCGCCGACCCCACTTTCCTGCTTTGCGACGAGCCCACCGGCGACCTGGACCGCAAAAGCGCCGACGAAGTGATGGACCTGATCAAGCGATTGGTGAAGGAGTACGGGAAAACCGTCCTGATGGTGACGCACGATCCGCTGGTTGCGCGTGAAGCCTACACCACCCTGCATCTCGACAAGGGCGTGCTGGTCGAAGCAGGAGCGCGGCCGGGCCTTGTCGCGGGGGGTGCCTCTTGAAGTTCAGCAGACTGATTCTGGCCAATCTGTTTCGCAAGAAGGCTCGCCTGGTTCTGACCATCGGTTCGTTCGCGGTGGCGCTGTTTCTGTTTGCGCTGCTGGGAGTGGTGAACGATGCGTTCAGTCGGGGAGCGGACGTGGTGAGCGCGGATCGCCTTGTCACCATCAATCGCACCTCGATCATCAATTCGATTCCGCTGTCGTACCGGGACGAGATCCTGCGTATTGCGGGCGTAAAGTACGTCACGCACGACAACTGGTTCGGCGGCGTATATCAGGATCCCAAGAACTTTTTCCCGCAGTTCGTGATCGACCCGGAAAACCAGCGGCAGGTTTTTCCGGAGCTCATGGTTCCCGACGACCAGTGGAACACGTTCCTGAAAGATCGCCAGGGCGCGATTGTCGGTGCAGTCACCATGAAGCGCTTCGGCTGGAAGATCGGCGACCGCATTCCCATTACAACAACCATCTATGGGCTGGCGGGTAAACCCTTCGAGTTCAATATCGACGGCGTTTACCACGGCGCAAAGCCGCAAGATGACGAGACCCAGTTTTGGTTCCAATGGGAATACTTCAAAGAGAGCGTGCCCGATAGTTTGCAAGGCCAAGTCGGCTGGTACACGATTCGCATCGCTGACCCCGACGATGCCCCACGTATCGCCAAGGCCATCGACAACATGTACCTGAATTCACCCTACGAAACGAAGACCGAGACAGAATCCGCCTTTGCGCAGGGCTGGGTGAAGCAATTCGGGAACATCAAGTTCCTGATCATGTCGATCGGGACCGTCGTTTTCTTCACGCTGCTGCTGGTCACCGGAAACACGATGGCCATCTCCGTGCGCGAGCGAACCAATGAACTGGGCGTGCTCAAGGCCATCGGCTTCCCGGATCGCGCCATCCTCGGATTCATTCTGGGCGAGTCGATGGCGATCGCGCTTGCAGGTTGTGTGGGCCTGCTGCTTGCGCTGGTCGCTATTCCGCAACTCAGCCAAGCGATGGCTGGTCTGTTGCCGCCGCTTCTGGTGACAGCCAAAACGCTGGCCTACGGTGTGATCGCCGCTCTCGCGGTCGGCTTCGCCAGCGGAATTCTTCCCGCCTACGGCGCGATGCGCATGCGCGTGGTAACTGCCCTTCGGAGGGTTTGAGCATGGTGCCAAAACTCATTTTCGGTGTAGTGATCACTCTGGCGGCCATCGCCGCCCTGCTCCTGGTTTTGGTCATCGTGGGCGGGATCGTTGCCGGATTGCTGGCGCCGCTGATCGGATCGGTCCCGATTTCCTATAACTTCCGCAGCATTCGAGCGCGCTGGACTTCCACCATCGTGGCCATTCTGGGCATCGCCGGAACGGTCGGCGTATTCGTGGCCATGCTATCGCTGGCGCGCGGCTTCCGGGCCACGCTGGTGGCCTCAGGCTCGCCCGACGATGCGCTGGTCATGCGCGCCGGCTCGACCTCGGAAATGATGGGCGGCATCACTCTCGATTCCGTGAAGCTGGTACAGGATAAGCCGGGCGTGGCTCGCGATGCGTCGGGCCAGCCACTGGTCACGCAGGAAGTCGTCGGCGTCGTTCCCATTCCGCTGATCAGCACAGGCACGGACGCGAATGTAGAGGTTCGCGGCGTTTCGCCCAACGTGCTGCAAATCCGCAAATTCGTGAACGTAGTTCAAGGGCGGATGTTTCATTCCGGCCTGGACGAGCTCGTCGTCGGCAAAAACGCCTCGAAAACCTACGCGGGCCTGACCGTCGGCAACACGGTGGATTTTGGCGGCGGGCACTGGAAGGTGGTGGGAGTGTTCGACGCGGGTGGATCGTCGTTCGATTCCGAGCTGTGGTGCGACTCGCGCATCCTGAACGAGGTGCTCAAGCGCCCGGAAAACATCTATCAATCCGCCACTGTTCACCTCACGTCGCCCGTGGCCTTCGACAAATTCAAGGATTCGATTACTTCCGATCCCCAATTGAATCTGGAAGTCGAGCGCGAAGTGGATTACTACGCGAAGCAATCCTCGGCCATGACGCGGTTGATCACTATCTTGGGCGGTCTGGTAGCTGCCGTCATGGCGATCGGCGCGGTATTCGGTGCCCTCAACACGATGTACTCGGCCGTCGCCGAACGCGGACGCGAGATTGCCACCATGCGCGCGATCGGCTTCTCCAGCTGGAACGTCATTCTCTCATTCCTGTTCGAGGCGCTGCTGATTTCCTTCATCGCCGGCATTATCGGCTGTGTGGTCGTGCTTCCGCTGAACGGCATGACCACGCAAACGATGAATTTCTCGACCTTTTCGAGCATAGCTTTCGCATTCAAGATTACTTTCAACTTGCTCGCGATGGGAGTGATTTTTGCGCTGGCCATGGGCGTTCTGGGCGGCCTGCTGCCCGCTGTGCGTGCAGCGCTGCGCCCCGTCGCCGTCTCCCTCCGCGAGTTGTAGGAAATCTCTCACAAGAGCGCAGAGCCCGGACCGCCACGCTTGCAGAACTGGCTCGACAATCTGTTGGGGTTGTGATTGGAGATCTTAGCATTTCTGCCGAAACACACAAGCTTGCTGAGCAGGTAAACGCGTTAGGACGAATCGTGCGGTAATCCACAATGCCGGCATCTACCGCGTACTGGGCTGGAGTGCGACTCTCGATGGTCACGCAAGAACTCTTGCAGTGAACACGCAAGCGCCGTACATCCTTACCGCGAAAACTGAGGGCCCTCACCGATTGATCTATCTCAGCAATGGCAGCATCGCAGTGGACGTCCATCGCTCCGCGACGTGGACTGGTTGGAGCGGCGCTGATTGAACCCAGGGTCATTGCGACAGTAAACTCTACGTCACAGCGTTCGCATTTGCAGTCGCTCGGCTGTGGCCTTATGTCCTGAGCAATGCCGTCGATCCGCGATGGGTGCCAACCAAGAGACTAGAAACCTGGAGCGGCATATCCACCCATGTGGTGAAAGTGGGGTCACTGACTGGCCAAAGGCCAGTTACACGCTCTTCATTAGAAATCCAACCTCGCCGTCTTCAATGAACAGTCTCCCGGCAGTTTCCTGACAGATCTTCTGGACTTGACGTCGAAAGATCGCGCAAAATCTCCTGTTGCTTTCCAAAAGGAACCATGCCATCATTCCTGTGGGAAACCTAAAGGTTGGTCCCTCCATGAAGGAAAAGCCCGACGTCTTGCAGGGAACGCTCGCGCTAATGGTGCTCAAGACACTCGATGTCCTGGGGCCGCAGCACGGCTGGGGAATCGCACGACGCATCGAGCAGATCAGCGGAGACCTTCTGGCTGTCAACCAGGGCACGCTGTATCCCCTGCTGCTCCGGCTCGAGCATGAAGGCTCGATTGCCTCCGAGTGGGGCGCATCGGAGAACAATCGCCGCGCGCGCTTCTACCGGCTTACCGCGGCCGGCCGCAAACAGCTGCAAGAGGAGACCCGCGATTGGAATCAGACCGCGGCGATCATCGCGCGCTTCTTTGAAGTGAAAGCAGAGGACCTGGCATGAGATTCCTGCGCCGCTTTTTCATTCGTCTCTCGAACTTCACCGCCGGAAGGCGCGCCGACCAGCGCCTGCAGGATGAGATGGCCGAACATCTCGCGTTCCAGACAGAAGAGAACCTGCGCGCAGGCATGTCACCCGGCGAGGCGCGGCGCCAGGCCGCAATCAAGTTTGGCGCGGCAGAAGCCATACGCGAGCAACATATCGCCGAGCAGGGTCTTCCGCTAGCTGAGAATTTTCTCGTCGACCTCTGCTACGCCTTTCGCATGCTGCACCGGTCTCCCGGATTTTCCCTGATCGCCATCGCCACCATGGCCCTCGGCGTCGGAGCCACCACCGCCATCTACAGCGTCATCGACGCAACCCTGTTGCATCCTTTGCCCTACCCCCACCCCGGCGAATTGGTGCGCATCGAAGCCAACCTGCCCGGCGTGGGCGCGCACAACGTCGGCATCTCCATCCCTGAGCTGAAAGACCTTCAGAACTCGGGAATCTTCCAATATGTGTCCCTATCCTTTTTTGGCACCAACAATCTCACCGGCAGCGCCCAGCCCGCCAGCATCGCCTCGAAGTCGGTCTCACCGAGCTACTTCGCGGTGCTCGGCGTCGACGCGCAGTTGGGCCGCACCTGGGATCCGCGCGACACAACACCCGGCTTCATCCCTGAAGTCGTAATCAGCGATGGGCTCTGGAAGCGCGCATTTGGCGCCGACCCGCACATTCTCGGCAAGAGTGTGCGCCTGGACAACGATGTCTATAATGTTGTCGGCGTCATGCCCCCCAGCTTTCGCGACCAGGGCCAAACCAGCGAGGAGCGCAATACCGACTTGTGGGCGGCGGGGGGATTTGCCGACGACCCCGCCCCGCCGCCGATGCGCGGCACGCGTTTCCCCTTCGAGACCATCGCGCGCCTTCAGCCTGGTCTCTCGCCTCAGATCGCCCAGGGGCGCCTCGATGCCCTGGTTGCATCGTTGAAGAAGCAATATCCGGCGGATTATCCGCCCCAGGCCGAATGGACTATCCACCTCACTCCCCTGGCCGAAACTCTGGTCGGCAACGTCCGCCAATCGCTCATCCTGCTCTTTGGCGCGGTCTGCCTGGTCCTGTTGATCAGCTCCGTCAACGTCGCCAATCTGCTGCTTGCCCGCGCCAGTTCGCGAGGACGCGAGATAGCGGTTCGCCAGGCATTGGGGGCCGCAAGATCGCGCTTAATTCGTCAGCTCCTCACCGAGAGCTTGTTGCTCTTCGTGCTTGGCGGCATCGCCGGTTTCGCGGTTCTCTTCTGCGCCCGGAAATTCCTGCAACAATTCGTTCCCGAAAGCCTGCCGCGCCTCAATGACATATCCATCAGCTGGGGCGTGCTGGCGTTTGCGATCGTCGTCTCCGTCGCCGCCGGAACCATCTTCGGGCTTGCCCCGGCGTGGCTCACAACTCGCCTTAATTTGACGGCGACGCTCCGGCAGGAAGGTCGCGGCTCCAACGGTTCCCGGCAGCGCTCGCGCCTCCGCCACATCCTGGTCATTGGTGAATTAGCCCTTTCCCTGGTGCTGATGGTCGCCGCAGGCCTTCTGCTGCGCAGCTTCTGGGATCTGTTCAAGGTGCAACTCGGCTTCAATCCCTCTCGGGTCGTGGCAATCGAGACCTCGCTGCCGAATCCTAACAATCCCAAAACCGACATTTACCGCACCGCCACGCAGGAAGCCGTGTTGCTGCGCGAAGTTTTGCGCCGCAACCGGACGATTCCGGGCGTGGAAGAAACCGCCGTCAGTGATCGAGCGGCGATTCCTCTTGGCCATAGCCAGAACGACCTCAACATGACTCCATTGGTTCGCGAAGGCCAGGAAGTGCAAAGCAGCCAGCCTCCGCTGATCGATCCATTGATCGTCTCGCCCGAATACTTCCACCTGCTGGGCATGAATCTCCTGCGTGGACGCCTCTTCGTCGACCAGGACCTTGAAGCTACGCCCTTGATCGCAGTCATCAACCAGGCTGCTGCCCGCAGGTACTGGCCAGGCAAAGATGGAAAGGGCGAAGATCCGGTCGGCAAGCGAGTCCATTTGTTGGGCCTTTTGGGCGGCGCCAGGCCGGAATGGACCACCATCGTCGGCGTCATTGCCGATGCTCGCACAGAATCGCTCGCCGACGCCGGCATTCCACAGATCTACCTCGATATCTACCAGCGCCCCGCCAAGTTTCTTGCGTTCTACGTGCGTGGACAGGTCGATCCCGCCGCCATCTCCGCGCAGGTGCGCACGCAAATCCAGGCCGTCGATGCGGAGCTACCCGTCTTCCGCGCGGAGACCTTGGACGACGTTCTCTCCTCTTCGCTTTCTGTGCGGCGGTTCTCCATGGAAATGGTGGCGCTGTTTGCCGCAGCTGCCGTGCTGCTCGCGGGCCTGGGAATCTATGGAACCATCTCCTTCCTGGTCAACGAGCAATCGCGCGAGATCGCCATTCGCCTCGCGCTGGGCGCGCAACGTCGCAATATCCTCAGGATGGTTTTACGCCAGGGCTTCACTCTGGCCGGCGCCGGCGCCGGCGTAGGCCTGGTTGGCGCGCTTATTGTTTCTCATCTCATGGCCGGCCTGCTCTATGGTATCTCGCCCTACGATCTCTCCACCTTCGCCGGCGTAACCGCCGTGCTCACCGCCGTCGCCGTCGCCGCCAGTTACGTTCCTGCGCTGCGCGCCATGCGCCTCGATCCGATCACTACACTCCACTCCGAATGATCTTTTGGCACTGCTCGAGAGTTGTCTTTAAAATTTGTTGCCATTCCAATGGCCTCCTTCGTGATGCCGATGAATTCACCCCACAGCGAGTTCCAGAGGATTAGTCCCCAAAAGGCCCATGGCGCCACCCAAATTCATGTTGCCAAGCCGACTAGCCAGGACTAATCTGCCGTCGATGAGTGACCCGGCGATTTTTCATAAAAGGAGGATTCTCATCGAGGCATGCAACGATCTCGCCGCTCATTCCGCAATTGGCACAATTCTTGCAACGTGCTTAATTTAGCCCTTTTACTGGTGGCTGTTCTTCGCTGGTAACGCGATGCAGAACGGTAATTGGAATGGAACCGTCGGGACGGGGGGCAACCTTCCAGGAAAGTTCGTTGCCAATTATCTCGTAAGGGCGAACTTGCGTGGTGTCATCCTGATTGGGAAACGAAGATCGATCGATGTGAAACGTGATCGTGGCTTTGGTGGGATCGAGAGTGTAGCGCCCGAAGTGGACACTGGTGCTGAGAGATGCCTCCTTGTACTCTTCCGGAGTTCCCTTCAGTTTGTCTCCGGAAGAGAACTTGAGACGCTCAGCGCGGTAAATCTGCACAGAGTAGTAACCATCGCTGGTGAAGATGACAAGCCCATGCGGACTGTCTCCGTAATCCGACACTCGGGTGCCGTCCGGAAGAAGCTTTTCGGCCTTGGTGAGAACCCAAGTGCCGGCGATGGAAGGCGTTTGAGCAGTGGCTATTATTGAGCCAAACAGCAGGACAGCGAGAAGCGGGAGACACTTGATCGACATGAGGCCAATGTAGCAAGCGAACAGCTGGCGCACAATTTGATTGTTCTCACCGTACTCGTGAGCGCGGCTTATGCATTGCTACACCGGCGGCGGCCACCACGGCAAGACCGTTGTGGCGTTTGCGGGGAATCTCCGATTTTGATCGCGGGGCGAGGATGAATTTCAGAGCCTCAACGAGAAGCGTCGCCATGCGATCAGCGGCATCTCCGATCAAGCGTGCATTGCGGTGCAGGGAGACAGGCAGGCTTCCCAGCAAAGGCAAACCATAGAGCGACGCGGCGAACATCAGGCCTTCGGAAAGATTGAGCGAGGTGCGCGCCGTGATGCCGAGGCCACCAAGCAAGGCCGCCTGCAGACCGTCGAGGCTGGGGCTGCTGGCAGCAATGCGATACGGCATGCCTATCGCCTCGAGATGTTGAATCGCGCATTTCCGGAAGGCACACTGCGGCCCTAATACGGCGAGGGGCAGAGGTTGTCCCTGCGGCGGCACGAACGTAGAAGAGGCGATCCAAACGAGGTCCAGTTGGCCCACCGTCTGCGCGCCGGAGCGGTGTTCGTGACCAATGACCACAGCGAGGTCGATCCGCGATTTCTCAATCGCCTCCGCGAGGGCAGCATTGCCTTCAATGAGGAGTTCCACTTGCATGCGCGGATACAGCGTAGCGAATTGCGACAGGACCGAAGGCAGAAATGAGGCAAAATCTTGCGGGCAACCGATTCGGATGTTGCCGGCAAGGCTACCTCCCTGGATGGTGTCCAGCAACTCGTCATGCATGGCAAGAATGCGGCGCGCTTTGGTGAGTGCAACTTCTCCAGCTTCGGTGAGTACGAGACCGCGGCCGCGTTTGCGAAAGAGCACTGTTCCGAGATCATCCTGCAGCCGTTTCATCTGAAGGCTGATGGCGGAAGGAGTACGGCCGAGACGGTCTGCCGCTTGTGCCAGGCCGCCTAGGTCGTGCGCTACGACGAGAGTGCGCAGGGTATCCAAATCGAGGTTGGTGCGCGTTGCCATGAGTGTGCGTAGTGTAAACGATTGGATTTGCTCGGCGCGAAGCTACAACTGCATGAAGTCGGCCAATGACCGCTCGGGGATTCTCATCCTTTATCAATTGTCGCGAACAGCCCAAACCACTCACTGGCTATGGGTTACGAGCGAATGATGTGATTACCCCCCGAAACGCCCCGACTAGAAAAATGGCCAGAAGAACCTTTGACACCTCCGGATAAACCAATACCAGCGACTTCACCAATCCCCAGGCAATCCTGCCGGAGTTGATCGGATCCATCGGAGATCAGGCGGCGAATTCTTGCGTTAAAAGACCAACCTGGTGCCGGCGGCATCATATTTCGGCCAGCAATTACAGCTGCTTGATTTTGATGTTCCGAAACCAGAGCTTGTCCCCCGGTTCGCCTTTCGGCTCGGTACCCTGGAGCGAGATGTGTCCCGTGTGGTACTTGCTGTACCCCGGCATTTTGGCGAACTTCGTTCCGGCTATTAACTTGTTCCAGTTGTCGTCCCACAAATGCGTGTCGATGACCTCGTGTCCGTTCTGGAACAACTGGAGGTGGCCGTGGTCCGCGATAATCTCAAACTGGTTCCATTCTCCGGCGGGCTTTACCCACTCAACCTTGTCCGAGATCATGTCAAAGATATCGCCGGAGCGCTCCATCAGGATGCGGCTGTCCGGGACCGTGCAGGCCAAATCCGCAATCTGCATCTCGACGCCTGTATCGTAGGTGTCGCGGTACTCGGGCGATTCATGCACGTAGAACATCACGCCGCTGTCGATGCAGGGTCGCGCCTTCCACTCAAGCTTCAAATCGAAGTTCGTGTACTCTCCGTCCGTCACGATGTCCGCAAAGTCGGCTGGCGGGTCCTGGTTGGTCTTCTTCAGTTGGATTGCACCATCGACCACGGACCAATCGCTGCCTGTTCCCTTCTGCTGGTACGAGTGCCAACCCTTCAGGTCATGCCCGTCGAACAGCAACTGCCATCCGTCCTGCTTCTCCTGCGGTGTCAGCTCATTCGGAGCCTGTGCCCATGTCATTCCAGAGAACAAAACGCAGACGCCTGCCGCCACCCATATGCTCTTGCAGTTCATCGTTACCCTCCTACGCACAAGTATGCCTTGCGCAGCGACCGAAGCGAAAGCGCGAAGCGATGGCAACCGTCAGTTCCTGAGACGCCATGGGGAACCCTTCTTGCGCCCGCGAGCTCCGCCTGTCGACTTCTGCAGGGGACGGAATCTTGGGCGTGGACCCGGCGGATTCGATCGTTGGAACTGAGTTCCTATTGTGGAGGCAATCGTGAGATTCGCTGGTATCGTCGTCATTCTCCCGGATTGTCCGACTTCCGAATTGTCTGGGCTGAGCGGTGTCGACGTTTCTCGCGAGAGTCCCAGGTTGACTCGATTTGCCGGGCACTGCGGTGCGCAGGGCACGCTCTCGCATGGATCGCGCCCTGCGCTCCACAGTGGGATTCACGGTTGCATGTTGCTTAATGAGGGAGGCGCATCAGCCGGCGCTGCACCCCAGGAGTGATCGGGATTGGAGCCAAGCGTGAAATGCAACGCGCCACCGTGGCTCATGTCGTCAAACGAAATCCAGTTCTGCGCATGCGGGTGCCCGTTGAGCTGCACGCTCTGGATGTAGGGCGTGGCCTGCGGATTGGGCGAAGTCTCAATGGTGAAGGTCTTGCCCTGGTAGGGAGCCTTGAGATGAACAACAATTCGCGCAAAGGTCGGGCTGACAAGTTCATACGCAAGGCTGGCAGGGTCCACCGGATATATCCCCATCATGCTGAACACCGCCCATGAAGACATCTCTCCCGCGTCGTCGTTGCCCGGAATACCATCCGGGGTATCCGTGTAGTTCTCCTTCAAAACGCGGCGCACCACACGCTGGCTCTCCCATGGTCTTCCGGAGAAGTTGAACTCAAACGGAACTTCGAGATCGGTTTCGTTGTAGGGGTTGTAGAACTGGCCGAACCAGCCCGGCTGTTCGTAGTTGAAAAACTCGGTGAGGCGTCGATTGAAAAGCTCGGGGCCGACGGCATTCACCAGCCACGCCATATCGGACGGAACGAACCACTGATAGTGCCAGCCCGAGCCCTCAATGAAGCCATGCTCCTCCTGCGCGGGGTCGAAGCCTTCAACCCACTTGCCGTCCGCATTACGGGGCCTGAAAAAGCGGTCCTGCGGATCGAAGACGTTGCGATAATAGAGAGCCCGGTCATAAAGCGTCTTTGCATCGCTTGTCTTGCCCAGTTTCACGGCCAGCCGGTACAACGAGGCATAGGCGATGGCATCCTCCTGTATCTGGGAGACAGAGCCGTAATCCACCTTGTCATTGGGGACATAGTGCAGCGTATTGATCCATTTCATTCCATCTTCACCGGTGTAGGGATGGCCTTGCGGCGGCGCCTTTGTGGCATCCTCCAGCATGCCCTGCCACGCGGTATCCATGTCGAACCCATGCAGTCCGTCCAGCCATGCATTGCAGAGCTCGATGGTCAGAGGGCTTCCGGCCATCACGTTGGTGTAGCGATTGATCTGCGGCCATTTCCCAACCCAACCTCCCTGCTTGTACATCTCCACCACCGATTGGGCCATGTCTTCCATCCGCCCCGGTTCGATCAGCGCCAGCAGCGGCATCTCGCTGCGATAGATGTCCCATCCCGAATAGTTGGCATAGATCAAATGGCCTGGGGCCGCGTGGTGAATCTGATCGTCGAACCCCAGGTAGCGCCCATCGGCATCGCTGAAGATGCTGGGCATTAAGAGGCTGTGATAGAGAGCGGTGTAAAACACGCGGCGATCTGGCGTCGTGCCCCCGGACACGTCAATCACGCCCAGGGCCTGGTTCCACGCAGCTTCGGCCTTGTGGCGAATCTCCGCAAAATCCTGCTCAGCGGCCTCCGCCTTCAAATTGCCGATTGCGCCGGCCTGGTCCACATAAGAAATGCCAACTTTGGCGGTGATCGCTTCTGGGTGCGCTTCGGCCGGCCAGCTGATGTAGGCGCCAATCTGCTCATCCGGGCTGGATTGCGTGGCTTCGCGGCTGTCGGGTACAGCGGGTACGGTGGCATCCGATGTATGGCCGTTCCAGGTTCCAAACACCGTGAACGGGCGGCTGAAAGTCATCGCAAAATACGTCTTGTAAGTTGATTTGATGCCACAAAAAACCTCGTTCGTCACATATCCGTCGATTTCGCGGTCGCCCACTACGCGCACCTCGGCGCCCACCGTGTGATTGAGCGTGTGGCTGATAGGCACAAGAATATTTGCCCCTTGACCCGCGGGATAAGTGAACTGGGCGACGCCTGTGCGATCAGTCGCCGTCAGTTCGGCGTTCACATTCCAGCGCGACAGATCCACCTGGTAATAGCCTGGTGCTGCCGACTCCCTGCTGTGCGAATAGGGCGACTCGAAATCGGCCACCTGAGTCTGCACGGGGCCCGTGGTTGCGGTGAAGAACACATCGCCTTCGTTCGGGCAACCCACTCCGCTCATGTGCGCCATGCTGAAGCCCTGGATGGTGTTCTGATAGTAGTGGTAGCCAAATCCATGACCCTCCGTGTCAGGACTGAGTTGCACCATGCCGAAGGGCAACGCGGCGCCCGGAAACAGATTCTCGCTATCGCCCGGCCCTCGACCGGTCCCAATGAACGGGTTGACTTCGGATGCCGGTCCGGCTTTCCGCGTATCCTGCCCGATGACCATGCCCGTAGTCATCGAGAGAGTTCCAAGCAGCATCAACGCCCGGGCTGCGACCCGGATCAAATCAAATTCATGTCGATTCATGCACCACTCCTGAGCGTGGGAATCGCTTTTCGCCGCACGCTTTCTCCATTATCTTTCGTCCCAGCAACCAGATTCAAAGCCAGCCGTATTATGTCAGACTACCCTTCTGGGCCTGGTATCAATCCCGGGGTTCTCGTTGAAGATTCAACCAGTCTGACTGCGGAGAAACCGATGGAAGGCGTCGGTCTTCACGTTCGATTCCTCATGAGGCATTGGGAGAATCATTTGGACGACTGCCGATCGGGCGCGCGCTTGCCTGCTGTGAGCGCCTGCGTGTGCATTTATCTATTTGTCCAGCCTGATGGCGCCATCGCCTGCTCATCGAGCGACGTAAATGGTTGCGTTTCCTATGGCCTGTCTTTCAAACCACTCTTCCACTCCAAATGCTGTCTCAACTCCGCCCAGCAGTAGCCAGCTTCCTCGAAACATGGTGCTGTGGAGTTCCTCCAATATCTTCATCTTTGTTTTGGCGTCAAAATAGATCATGACATTGCGGCAGAATACGAGATCGAATGGACCGAGGGCGCGCATTGTGTCGCGGAGGTCAATTGTTTCAAAGGTGACCATGCGCCTGACGAGGCTACTGAGCTGCCAGTTGCTGCCGAACCTTTGAAAGTGTTTCACCAGGAGCGCCGCCGGCAAACCCCGGTTCACTTCGATTTGCTGATACTTTCCGGTCCGGGCTCGCTCAAGCACCTGAGAGGAAAAGTCAGTTCCGAGAATCTGTGCGTTCCAATCGCTCAATCCGGCTTCAATGAGAATCATGGCCAGGCTGTAGGCTTCCTGCCCGGTGGATGCCGCAGCCGACCAGAATCGCAGCTTCCTTGTTTGCTTTCTCTCTTCGATCAGACGGGGAAGCAACACTGTCCGGATGGCGCTGTATTGGGCCGGATCGCGAAAGAAATAGGTTTCGTTTGTGGTCATGGCCTCCACGACCTGGCGGCCGACCTCCGTTTGGCAGGTTGCCTGGAGGAATGAACATAAATCGTTGACGGTTTCGAGTCCGAGTTGTCTGACGATCGGCGCCAGGCGGGTTTCAAACAGGTAGTGCTTGTCTTCTTCGAGGACGATGCCTACCTGGGAATAGACATGCTTTTGAAGAAACCTGTAGTTCTCAGGACGAATCTCCGCGGGCAGTGTATGGCTGGGCATTGAATTCACCTTCGGCAAACCTTACGCAATATTTCGGGTACAACTTCGTCAAGCGGCAGCACGCGATCAGCAAGCCCGGCGTTCACCACTGCGCCCGGCATTCCCCAGACCACGCTGGAATCCTCATCCTGCGCGAGGATACTTGCCCCATGTGCCTTGAGGATTGCCGCGCCTCGCAATCCGTCATGCCCCATGCCGGTTAGAATGACGGCGATGACCGCGCCGCCATACACTTCGGCGGCCGAGGCAAACAGCGCATCAACGGCGGGGCGGCAAAAGTTCTGTGGCGGCGACTGATCCAAATGAACATGCACCTCCGCGCCGCGCGAAGCAACCGTTAGATGGAAATTCCCGGGGGCAATCAGAATTTTCCCGGCATCCACGCGGTCCCCCTGCTTGGCTTCTTCAACAGGCAAATTACAGGAGGAAGCAAGACGCTCCGCGAGAAAGCGCGTGAAGAGAGCCGGCATGTGCTGCACAACCAGAACTGCCAATGGAAACTCAGACGAAAGCTGCGGCAGGATCCTGGCCAGGGCAGTTGGCCCTCCTGTTGAGACTCCGATGACCAAGACCCTGGGTCGCGCAAAGCTGCCCGGCGCAACATGCCGATCCTGCCAGGGCGTGGACATGGGTGGAGTTTGCACCGCCGGCGGCGAGGCCACGACGGAACACCGGCCCGGCAAGCGGAAAAACTGCTTGATCTTTGGGATCAGTTCTTCCCTGAGACGCGCCATTGATTGATCGAGCGATCCTTCATTGGAAGCCTTGGTCACATAGTCATCCGCGCCGAGCGTCAATGCTTCAAGAGTGACGGACGCGCCGCGTTCAGTGAGCGTGCTGAACATGATGACCCGCAAATCGGGATAGACGAGCCGGACACGCCGCAATGTCTCCAGGCCGTCCATCTCCGGCATTTCGATATCCAGCGTGAGGACGTCGGGATTGAATTGCGGTATCCTTTGCAGCGCGATCGAACCATTCGCCGCCACTCCGACCACCTGAAGGTCTAAATCTTCCTCCAGTGCATGGGTCACGAGGCGACGGATTACGACCGAGTCGTCGACGACCATCACGCGAATCCGTTCGCCAGGGTGAAGCGATCGCCTGCTCATTGGTAGCATGCCGCACTCCTCAAAGCTGGATTCCGGTCAGTTCGAGTTTGCCCAGGAGAATATCCTTGGTAAAAGGCTTCATGACATACTCGTTGGCTCCCGCTTCCAGAGCCTCCTCGATGTGCGCCATATCGGTTTGAGCCGTGACCATGACCACGACCATCGAAGACAATTCCGAGGACTGGCGCAAGCGCTTGAGCAGTTCCAGCCCATTCATCTCGGGCATGTCCCAGTCCACGAGGATCAGTGGAACCGTTGTCTTTGCGGCTTCGATCACCTCCAGCGCTTCAATTCCATTTGCCGCTTCAAGAACCTCGAACCCGATTTCTCTCAGGGTTCTCGCAAGGATTGTGCGAATGGTTTTCGAGTCGTCGACTACCAGAGCTGTATGCATCCCATCACCCCTGAATCGTTAGTTGAGAATGACGCGGCCTGGCGGATGCTTACCATCCGCCAGGTCTCGCCGGTGACGGCCGAGTAGATCAGAACGTGAATCTCTCGACGACTTTTTGAAGTTGCGCGGCCATGTGACTCAACTCCAGCGAGGCTTTCTGGGTGTCGCTGGCGCCCTGCGTGGTGTTCCTCGCTGCCAAGGCCACCCCCGCAATATTCTTGGAGATGTCCCCGACTCCCTTGGCAGCTTCAGACACGCTGTGGCCGATTTCATTGGTTGTCGCTGTCTGCTCTTCGACAGCGGAGGCGATGCTGTTGGAAATATCGTTGATCTGGTTGATGATCGTGCTGATTTCCTCGATTGCCTTCACAGCTCCCTTGGTATCGCCTTGGATGGCGTCGATCTTCTGACCGATCTCCTCGGTGGCCTTGGCAGTCTGTTTGGCAAGTTCCTTCACTTCATTTGCCACTACCGCGAAGCCCTTGCCCGCTTCACCTGCGCGCGCGGCCTCTATGGTGGCGTTCAGCGCCAGCAGATTGGTTTGCTGCGCGATTGAAGTAATCACCTTGATGACGTTGCCAATCTCCTGGCTTGACTCGCCCAGCTTTTTCACTGTCACGTTGGTGGAATGAGCCACGTTCACGGCATTCTTGGCTACCCGCGCCGATTCGTTCGCATTCTTCGAGATTTCGCGGATCGAGGACTGCATCTGTTCTGATGCCGAAGCTACCGAAGCAACATTGGCAGAGACCTGCTCACTGGCCGCCGCCACTACGTTGGCCTGGGTTGCGGTTTCCTCGGCGTTGCCCGCCATCTGCTGGCTGACCGCAGTCAGTTCTTCAGACGAGGATGCCAGGGTGTTCGCGTTCTCCGCGGTCACCTTCAATGGCTCGACGACCGTTTCGAGGGTCTTGTTAATGCCTTCGATGATCTTGCGGTAATCGCCCACGTGCCGTGTGGCGTCGGCGCGCGTGCCGAGCTTGCCTTCAGCGGCAGCTTTCACAAGCGCGTCGGTGTCGGCAATGAGATTATTGATATTCGTCTTCAGCAGAGCCAGCCATTCGTGAATCTGGTCCTGATCAGAGGCCTTGACCATGGTGGCCGACATATCGCCATTGGCAACCTTGGTGACGTAGGCGATGAGATCGGACAGCCAGCCGTGCACGCCGTTGATTGAGTCCTTCATCTTGGCATGGTCGCCCTTGCAGGCGATTTCGACCTTCTCCCGCAGATTGCCACCGCGAATCAACCCCAGCACACGATTGCCTTCTCCGATGGGCACCAGGATGGCATCGAGCATTTCGTTCACGCCCTTGACGATGCCCGCGTAGGCACCGTGGAATTGATCTGGTTTGCCACGTTCCAAGAGCTGTCCTTCACGCGAGGCCTCCGTCAGCCGTCCCAATTCCTTTTGCAGGCTGAGCAGTACTGTCGCAACGTTGTTGACCGACAGCTTCATCTTTTCGTGGTCGCCCTTGTAGGTTTCCGCGATCTGCTCGTCAATCTTTCCGTTGGAGATCTGGGCCAGAATTCGGTTCCCTTCGCCGATGGGCAGCAGGATGGCGTCGAGCATCTCATTGACGCCCTCAAGGATGCGGCGGTAATCGCCCTGATGCCGGCTGATGTCGGCGCGGGTGGCGAGTTTGCCGTCTGCGGACGCTTTGATCAGCATCTCGGTCTCGCTCACCAGCGCCTTGATGTTGTCGATGCAGGCATTGAGATTGTTCTTGATCTCGTTGAAGTCGCCGTTGTAACTGTCGGTGATCCGGGGTGGAATGTCACCCTTCGAGATCCGGTCAACATATTCGGCCGACACGTTGAGCGGCCCGATGACCGCGTCCAGCGTGGCGTTCACTCCCTCGACGATCTTGCGGTACTCGCCATGGTGCTTGCCGGCCTCGGCGCGGGTGCTCAGCTTACCTTCCACCGCGGCCTTCGACAGCAAACCGGCATCGGCCACAAGAGCGTTCACCGCATCAATGCAGGCATTGAGATTGTTCTTGATCTCGTTGAAGTCGCCGTTGTAACTGTCGGTGATCTTGGGCGGAATGTCGCCTTTCGAAATGCGGTCGACGTACTCGGCTGACACGTTCAACGGGCCGATGACCGCGTCCAGCGTGGCGTTCACTCCTTCGACGATCTTGCGGTAGTCGCCCAGGTGCTTGCTGGCTTCCGCGCGAGTACCCAACTTGCCTTCCACGGCGGCCTTTGACAACAGTCCAGCCTCGCTAACAAGAGAATTCACGGCATCGATGCAGGCGTTGAGGTTGTTCTTGATCTCGTTGAAGTCGCCGTTATAACTGTCTGTGATCTTGGGCGGAATGTCGCCCTTGGAAATGCGGTCGACGTACTCGGCCGACACGTTCAGCGGGCCGATGACCGCGTCCAGCGTGGCGTTGACGCCTTCGACAATCTTGCGAAAATCGCCCTGGTGCTTGCCGGCATCGGCGCGGGTCGATAGTTTGCCCTCCACTGCAGCTTTTGAGAGCATGGCCGCATCGTTCACCAGCGCATCGATGGAGACCATCGTCTTGATCGCGGCAGGGACGAGGTTGTCGTTCTCCGAGCGTTTGCCTACCTTCTGCAGGATGTCCAGTTCTTCTCTGTAGTCCGCTCGCGCGAGGCACTCAAGCACCTGGACCGTGTGGAGGACATGCTCCTCAACGGTGTTGGTCGCCTTCGTAACATCCGCAAAAATTCCCTGATAAGTGCCTTGCACCTTGACTGAGCAATCGTTCACCGCCAGTCGCTGCAGAACAGAACTCACTTCCAAAATGCCGCCGAAGCCGTCGATGCACGCGTTCAGGCTGTTCTTGACCATGTTGAAATCACCTTTGTAGTCGTCGGTGATTTTTTGAGGGATGGCGCCCCTTGAGAATTGGTCCACGTAGTCGGCGGCAACGTGGAGCGGAGCGATAAGGGCGTCGAGGATGCTGTTTACGCCTTCAAGCACTTTGCGATCATTGCCCTTGAACTCCTCAAAGTTCGCGCGCTCTGTGAGTCGCCCCTCTTGAGCGGCTCGAACGAGCCGAAGGATTTCTTCCTGCAGCCGGTCGCTGCCATTGGTAGCTGACGCATGAGTCTCTGGGCGGTCCAGAACGGCGGCGCCGGTGGACATGCTTCGGCTGGGACGAACCCCGTGGCCGTTACTGTCTTGTCTTGCCATTGTCTTTCTCCTTGTTCTCCTGTTGCCCTTGCTACGCCGCCACCGGCGCTTGTATTTGAGTCCCTGTTGCCCGGACGGCCGATTCGCCGCCGCGGCTGATTCTGAAGTTCAAGCTGCGCACCCCCCGCTCTCAATCCTGCGAAACAACTGTCCGTCAGGAATCACCCGCTCGAACAGATTTGCGAGTTCAAGAGGCATCTCCTGGGTCTGTTCTGTCGCCAAAAGGCCGCCGGTTGCGAGCGCCCTGTGAAACATTCGCAGCACCTCGATCCTATCCGGCGGCTGGAAGTGGAGCAGCACGTTCTTGCATAAGACCAGCGAATATCCGTGGCCGATTTCCTTGAACGAAAGGAGGTCGTGCTGTTGATATGTGACCCGCTGACGAACCCTCTCGATTACGCGCAACGACCCTGTGTCCCCGACCGGCTCGAAATACCGGGCGAGGATGCCCTCTGGCAAGCGCGACAACTCTTCCCGGGGGTACATGGCCGTCTCGATTGCGCCTGCGAAGAGGCCAGTACTCTCGACATCAGTGGCCTCGATGCGGAGATTGTTGAAGGCGAAATGCCCCATTTGTTCGGCAAACAAGATGGATACGGTATAAGGCTCTTGTCCCATCGCCACGCCGGCATCCCAAATGCGCGGATGGTTTCGGCCTGCAAGGACGGGCAGGCAGTGTTCCACGGCCCTCTCCAACACTTGCTGGTCCCGAAAAAAGAATGTGAATGCCAATCTCATTCCCTCTTTGCATTTGCGTGATGCCGGATGGTGGAATGCTTCTTTCGCTGTGCGACGCGCTTCGTGGCCGCTACCCTTCTCTTCCGCGGGCCAGGTCTACGGTTCGCTCGGTATCGAGAACAAGCAGCAGCCTGTCTTTCAGTTTGTAAACGCCGCGGATGATTTCGCGCGCGGCCGGGTCGAGGTTTTCCGGCGGCCGTTCGTAGGCGGCTAAATCCATATCAAGCACGTCTCCGATCTCATCGACCAGCAGGCTTACAGCGCCGTCGTCGGTACGAACCACCACGTTGATCGGCAAATGGCTGCCAGCGCGGGGGGGCAGTCCGAGGCGACGCCGCAGATCGATTGCGGTGACGATCTGGCCGCGCAAATTGATCAGCCCCTCGATGACTTCCGGCGCTTTGGGAACATGCGTCATCTGCTGGAAGCGCAACACCTCCTGCACGCGAAGAACATCCACGCCGAAGAACAGATCCGCCACGAAAAACGTCGAAAACTGTGCACTGGTCTGAGCAAGTTCAGATTTCTGGATTGCGATTTCGGTCGTCATTGGTTATTTCTCCACTCCCACGCACGTCGCCGCCGTCTCGGCGGCACCTGCCGCTGTTGCGACCACCATCTCCCTCGAGGACAACCGCGCCACGGAATCGAGCACGGCCTCGCGGTCAAACTTCGCCTGGCAGTCCTCGAAACCTGCCTTTCGGGAGGCGGAAGACTGTGCCGATCCAGCCGAATCCGCCAATGCGAGGAGGGGAATCTGCGCCCAATCCGGGCGCCCGTGCATGGCCGTAACCAGGGCGGCACTGCCGCTGTCTGGCAGGTCGAGCGCCGCAATCACGACGTCGGCCGGCTGCAACTCCATCTCGCGAATCGCCTCATCCAGATTCGCCGCTTCCACAACCCGGTAACCGGCCATGTCCAGGCTGCCGCGGATCAGGCCTCGCGAGAACGAGGAGGCATCCACGACGAGAATTCTCTTACCGTTCGCAGGGCCGCCTGTTCCCTCGAACCAAACATCCGTGGCCGCGTGGATGACGTGATTCAGGTCCAGGAAGTCCGTGACCCGCTTACCGACGACCCCCGAGCCGAGGAGCCCTTTGCGGGCCGACTTCTGGCGAACCGTCACAACGTCCTCAGCTACGTCCAGTATCTGTTCGACCACCACACCCACACTGCGGTCGCCGTCATTGAATACAATCACCTGCACAGGATCGACGGCCGGTTCCTGAGCGCCGGTGCCGGGCTCCAGCACTGCCCCGAGGGGCACCAGCGGAAGGATGCGGTTGCGGTATTGCACGACCTGGCATCCTCCGGCATGTTCGATCACACTGCGCGGAAACTCCTCCAGCCTGGCAACGAGAGAAAGCGGGACCGCAAGCCGCTCGAAGGAACCGGACCGGAAGAGGAGCAGGCGCTGCTGCTCGATTCGCGATTGCGACTTCTGCTCCGTTGCCGCACGGGCCTGCTCACGCGATTCAGTCAGCACGCCGGCGCTCTGGCCAATCCCGAGTACGTCGAGGATCAGGGCCACTTTGCCATCACCCATGATGGTTGCTCCTGCGTACACCGTGATCCCCTTTAACTGCTTGCCCAAGGGCTTGACGACGATTTCCTGGGTGTCATTGATGCCATCGACAACCAGGCCGAATTGCCGGTCTTCCGCCTGGAGCACGACCATGCTGACTGCCTCGGCACGCTCGGCCGAATTCAGTCCCAGCACCTGATTGAGATAGGCAACCGGCAACAGGCTGCCACGCCGCCGGTAGACCGGAGTTCCGTGCACATGCTCGATCCGTTTTTCCGCGGAATCGCCCTCGAGGCGGATCAACTCAAGAAGGCTGACCTGGGGGATGACAAACCTCTCTCCGCCGCTCGTAATCACCAAGCCTGGAATGATGGCCAACGTGAGAGGAATTTTGAGTTTGATCGTGGCACCTTCGCCCGGCCGGCTGGAGATGTCAACCGTGCCGCCGATCTTTTCAATATTTGACTTCACTACGTCCATGCCAACGCCGCGTCCTGAAACGTTGGTCACTGTCTTCGCTGTCGAGAAGCCGGGCTGAAAGATCAGATTCAGCACCTCGCGATCACTCAGTTTCTCAAGCTGCTCTGAACGCAGAAACCCCTTCTCCAGCGCATTCTGTTTTACCCGGGCCACATCAATTCCCGCCCCGTCATCGCCGATTTCGATGTTGACCTGCCCGCCCTCGTGATAGGCGCGAAGCGTAAGTCTTCCCTCGGTCGATTTGCCAGCCTGCGCCCGAACTTCAGGCGGTTCAATACCGTGATCGCACGCATTGCGCACCAGGTGCACGAGAGGGTCTTTGATTGCCTCGATGATGGTCCGGTCGAGTTCCGTATCGGCTCCATCCATCTCCAGGCGAACCTGCTTTCCGAGAGACACGGCCATGTCGCGAACCACGCGCGGCAGCTTGTTCCAGACCATCCCGATGGGCTGCATGCGCGTTTTCATCACGCCCTCCTGCAACTCGCTCGTGATAAGGTTCAGACGCTGCGCGGTGGCGTTGAGCGCGGCATCTTCCCGTTCGGTGTTGAACTGGAGAATCTGATTGCGGGTGAGCACGAGTTCCCCCACCAGATCCATCAGCTTGTCCAACAGCCCGACTCCGACCCGGATATTGGCATCGGCCACGGCGGACGACTTCACCCCGGTCTCTTCAGACTTGGGCCGCTCGGCGATTTCATTAGAGCTATTGACGTCGGGAGGTTGAGTTGTGGCAACGCTTGCCATGCTGGAACCGGGCGGGACTTCAGCCTCTTCCGGCGAGAGGACCGCAAGGCGGAGCCGCTCGGTAATATCTTCGAAGCGGTCCTCTCCTTCTTCTCCGCTCGCCTCGATGGACGCCAGCACCTTGCGTGTGGCGTCGACGGTTTCAAGGATGAGGGATATCAGCGAAGGCGTGAGTTTCCGCTTGCCGTCCCGCAACTGGCTGAGAAGACTCTCCGCCTGGTGGGTAATTCGCTCCAGCGTAGAAAACGCAAAGAACCCGCACGTTCCCTTAATCGTATGAATGGTACGGAAGATGCCGGCCAGCAAGGCATTGTCCTGCGGGCGCTTCTCCAGTTCAACCAATTCCAGATCCAATCGCGAGAGGTTCTCATGACTCTCAACCAGAAATTCACGAATCACATCCTGATCTTGCATGCGCGTGTTCTCCACCAACCCAACCGTTTCCTGAGCAACTCTTCAGCGTGTTGGCGCCAGGTCTTCTCTCGACGACGAAGAATATCCGCGGTCGTGCAAGAATAGACAGCACCAGTGCTATGCTCCATATCGGCGGCTGCGCTGAAATCGTTATTTATTTGCTTGATGGAGGTGCATCGAAGGAGTTTGCTTGTATTGGTTAAGCGGATTGAGAATTCCCGAGAGCCTGAATGCTCCCAATAAGGTATTGCGGCTGAGGCGCAATCGGCAGACGGCTCCGCGTGCACACCAATCGACGCGTTGCCGCTTGGATCTTCTAGTGTGTTCTACGGCTAGCGATGCTTCTCTTCGATATTCCCATCGATGGCGGGGAGGTTTATCTGGATGGTTGCGCCGCCATCTTTGCGGTTGAATGCGGCCAACTCCCCTTTGTGCAGCCGCACCGCCCGGTCTGCGATTGCAAGTCCCACGCCAAACCCTCCTGTCTTTGGGCTGCGAGCATAATCCACGCGATAGAAGGGGCGAAAAATGGCGTTCAGCTGGCTCTCGGGAATTCCTGGACCACGATCACTCACATCGATCTGCGCGTGGCGATTTCCGCGTGCTGCAGCCAGCCTGAGCGTGATTTCGACCTCGGTGCCGCTTTCGGTAAATCGAATTGCATTGCGCACCACGTTTTCAATGGCCCGATAGAGCAACTCCTCGTTGCCGAGTATGAGGCACTGATCGTCTGCGTGAAAGACCACGGAGCATTGCCTTTGGCGGGCTTCGTATTCAGCGTCGGGAATGATGCGTTCAATCAGGCGATTGAGGGACAAGGGTTTAAGGTTCTCAACTTTTTCAAGCGATTCCATCGAAGACAAGGTGAGCAGCTGGCCAATGAGCAGATTGAGCCGCTCCGTCTCCCGCTCGATCCGGTCAAGATGTGTCGCCGTTGCGGGATCACCATCGCCGCGAGCCAGCTCGAGCGCGACACTGAGCCTGGCCAAGGGCGACCGCAGTTCGTGAGACACGTCCCTCAGCAGGAGTTTTTGCGCATCGACGAGCGACTCGAGCCGCTCCGCCATGTGATTGAAGTCGTGCATCAGGGCATGGATTTCATCTTCCGCAAAAATACGCGCTTGTGAATGGGGCCAGACGACGCGGGCGTCCAGGTTTCCCATTGCCAGCTCGCGGGCAGCTTTTCTGAGCCGCACTACCGGACGGGTAAAGAGCAAGACAAGCACGAATGTTGTGAGTCCGCCGACGACGATGGCCACAGGAAGTTGCGGGAACGAGAAATGCAGAAGGTCCTGGTACCAGGTGATGTTCCTTGGAACATGGGGCCGGCTCAGCAGAAAGATGTATCGATTCCCGCTTGCTGAGGTAACAGGAACTCTCCAGATATATTGCTGACCGACCTGGCTGCCGGTGATGCGCGTGGGCATCGGGACAGGGCTGCCTTTGCCTTGCGGGGCCGGCGGTTTGCATAGATCCTGACCGGAGGAATCTTCGAGTGCGATGGTCTGGGCGAGAACAGATCCATAGGCATGCAGGGCGTCGCAACCGCCCGTCTCGTAAGAAGCAACGGCTCTTGTTCCGTCGTTCTGGAGGCTGCTGAACAGCGCATCAAAGAGAGCATCCGGGCTCTCAAAATGATGCCGTACGATCAACGCGGTCGAGATGACAAAAATCAGGCTCTGCGCAATCCAGAAGATGATGAATACCTTGAAGAAGAGGCCGCGCATGTTTCAGTCCTTTGCCGTGGAGGGATCGTAATTGACAGCGAGCTGATAGCCGACTCCGCGGATCGTTTTCACCTGCTCTTCAGTCGCGCTATTCTTGCCGAGCTTCCGCCGCAACCGGCTCACGTGCATGTCCAGGCTGCGGTCGAATGGATGGAATTTTCGCCCGAGTACGTTCTCCGATATTTCCTCGCGCGTGACGACCTTTCCCGGCGAGCGCATTAAAGATTCGAGCAGCGCGAACTCCACATCCGTCAGCTCAATTTTCTTTCCGTTTTGTGAAACGGTTCGAGCTGCCCGGTTGAGCTCAAGCGCATCGACACGCAGAAGAACCGGCTCTTGCTTTATCTCGGCGCCAGCGGTTCTGCGCAGAATCGCGCGCACCCTCGCCAGCAGCTCACGGGGATTGAATGGCTTTGACAGGTAGTCGTCGGCCCCAATCTCCAACCCTACGATGCGGTCCACATCTTCGCCGCGCGCAGTAAGGAGCAGGACGCTTACAGGACTGGCGGCCCTGATCCGTCGCAGCACCTCAAAGCCATCGAGTCCAGGCAGCATCACGTCCAGAAGAACCAGCGCAAACGGCTTCTCGAGCGCCGTTCGCAGACCCGTGTCGCCACGATGCACGGCGGAGACGCGGAATCCATATCGACCCATGTATTCCATCAACATCGAACAGAGTTCTACGTCATCATCAATGAGAAGAATGTCGTCCATTCGTATCTCTCTTCTCCCATCGCTGCCGGCTTGCCGCGCGCCACGCTGGATCGGGTCCGGTATCCCTCCCACTTAGCCTACGCTTTGCGATCTCGAGAAAAGCGACCGAAATGTAACAAATGGTCACGGAGGAAGCAACACTTCATTACACAGATTTACCCATTGTGACCGCATTCCATTGCCATCCAGGTTCTTCTGAATAGGACAGCATTTCGGGCGTGGAGAGGATCGATCATGACAAAGCAGGCCATTCTGAGCACAATATGGGGTGTAATTCTCATATGGGGCGCACTGGCGGCAGCAGCCCAGGCGCAAACGGGAAGCATCCACGGAACCGTCACCGATCCCTCGGGAGCCGTGATTCCGTCGTCAAGCATCACGCTCTCCAACAAGGATGGCTTATCCCGATCGACTACGAGCGATGCGAATGGCACGTTTATCATGGACCATATCGCGCCTGGGCGGTATGACCTCGCCGCCACCGCAACCGGCTTTGCCCCTTTCGATCTCGAGGACGTGCTGGTATTCATTGACAAGACAACCATCCAGAATATTGCGCTGAAAATGCCCGTCGAAATGCAACAGGTGACAGTGAGCGACCAGGGCGTCGGCGTCGATACCAGCGCAGAGAACAATGCCAGTTCACTCGTGATCAAAGGCAAGGATCTCGATGCTCTGTCTGACGATCCGGATGAGTTGCAGAGCGAACTGAACGCCCTTGCCGGACCAGCAGCCGGACCGAATGGAGGGCAAATCTACATTGACGGCTTCACCGGCGGCCAACTGCCACCCAAGTCCTCGATTCGCGAAATACGTATTAACCAGAACCCCTTTTCGGCACAGTATGACAAGCTGGGCTACGGACGCATCGAGATTCTCACCAAGCCGGGAACCGACAAGTTTCACGGCATGTTCATGGTGAACGGCAACGACTCCGCGTTCAATTCGCTCAATCCGTTTGTCACGAGTGAGCCTTCGTACTACAGCACTTTCTTCACCGGCAATGCCGGCGGCGCACTGACCAAGGGAGCCTCATGGTTTGCCAGTGTTTTTCGCCGCGACAATCAATCGAACTCGATCGTGAATGCCGAGCTGCTTGACTCCGGCGGCAATACGTACAATTACACCGCGGCGGTCGCCAATCCACAGTCGCGGCTCGATGTCAGCCCGCGGCTCGATTTTCAGCTGGGGACCAACAATACCCTTACCATCCGCTACATGTTTGACCGGCAGATAGAAACCAACAGCGGTGTTTCGCAATTCGCCCTGGAAAGCCAGGCCTACAACGTGTCCAACCAGGAGAATACGCTGCAACTGAGTGACACGCAGATTCTCAGCGATCATGTTGTGAACGAGACGCGCTTCCAGTACACGCGCGACCGTGACAACCAGGTTGCGCAGAGCAGCGATCCGACTCTCACCGTTCAGGGAGCTTTCACCGGCGGCGGAAACAACACCGGCGTGGACAGGGACAATCAGGACCGGTATGAACTGCAAAACTACACCCTGGTGAGCAAAGGCGCACATTCCATCAACCTCGGTGCGCGGCTTCGCTTCACGCGTGATGCGAACTACTCGACCGCGGGATTCAACGGCGAATACATTTATTCTTCGCTCAGCGCATACAAGGCGAACACTCCCAGCGAATATGACGTGACGGCAGGAGTCGGCTCGGCGCGCTTGAACTATTTTGACGCGGGCCTCTTCTACCAGGACGACTACAAAGTGCGTCCTAATCTGACCTTCAGCTACGGCCTTCGCTACGAATCACAAAATGGCATTGGCGACCATGACGACTGGGCGCCTCGACTCTCGTTTGCGTGGGCGCCGGCCGGCCGTCGAACAGCCCAGGCGAAGACAGTGATCCGCGGAGGTTATGGATGGTTTTTCGATCGCTTCGCCGAAAACAATATTCTTCAGGCGATCCGTAATAACGGGATCAACCAACAGCAGTATGTGATCAAGAACCCCGGTTTTTATCAGAATGCTCCGGAGCCTTCGCAGTTGGCGGCAAGCAGCGTCGCGGCGCCGACCATCTATCAAGTTGCGCCGGATCTCAAGGCTTCAGTCAACATGCAGGCGGCGCTGGGGGTGGAACATCAGTTTGGCAAGGTGGCGACCATTGCCGCTACTTATATCAACTCGCGCGGGGTGCACGAGTATCTGAGCGATAACATCAACGCCTATCTGCCGGGCACCTATGATCCAGCGACAGGGACGGGCACGCGGCCGAACGGCTTGAACGAGAACATTTATCAGTTTCAATCCGGGGGCGTTTATAACCAGAATCAGCTGATGCTGAACTACACCGTGCGCGCCAAGCGCGTCTCGTTGTTCGGTTTCTACATGATGAATTTTGCGAACGCAGATACGTCTGGCGCCGGCTATTTTCCTTCAAACCAGACCGATTCCGGAGCCGACTACGGACGCGCCAACTTCGACGTGCGCAACCGTTTCCTGCTGGGCGGAAATCTGCAGGGTCCTTACGGAGTCTCGTTCAGCCCGATGCTGGTGGCGAATTCGGGACAACCATTCAATATCACGGTCGGCCAGGACCTGAACGGCGATAACCAATTCAACGACCGCCCCGCATTCGCATCCTCTGCGAGCACGCAGACGCTGCAAACCAGCTATGGCGACTTCGACCTGGACCCGGCATGGAATGAGAGCCGCATCCCGTACAACTACGGAACCGGGCCGGGTCAATTCAGCATGAACATGAGAGTAAGCAAGTCGATCGGCATTGGACCGCGAGTCACGGGAACATCTGGCGCCGCAGGCGGCGGACCGGGCGGTCCCGGAGGCCCCGGCGGAGGTGGACCGCCTCCGGGCGGAGGTCCCGGCGGCGGCGGACCCGGCGGGGGCGGGCTTGGTCCCGGCGGTTTGAGCAGGAGCGGAGGACCGCCAAGGCTCGATCAGGCGACCGCACGGCGTTACTCACTGAACTTTACGGCGATGGGAAGAAACGTATTCAACAGCGTAAACCTGGCGCAACCGGTCGGCGTGCTGGAGTCACCTGTTTTTGGCAAATCGACTGCTCTTTCCGGAGGGTTCTTTTCGTCGCCTGCATCGAATCGCAGTATCGATCTGCAAGTTTCATTCAGTTTCTAACTTGCGAGAGCGCGGGGGCCACAGAGGAGCGAAGTCTTCCGCAGATAGTCTGGAACGCGGCGCAGGAAATGATGCTGCGCCGTGACGGCCAGGGAACCTGCGTTTAGGGCTCAAGCCGGGATGTCTGCACTTTACCCCGGCGCCGGCCCGAAATGCTGCTGACTGCCGTTCCAACAAACATCCATCATCGCCGCACCGTGCTTCCCGCTCAGAGCAAACATCACCGCCTCTCCCCATCCGTGTACAAAAGCCGCATCCGTCTTGCGGGTCACGGCACCTAGCACATTCGCAAGGCGCGCTCGTTGCTTCATGAAGTTCGGGTCCTGCACCGGATTACCTGCCGGGGCACTTTGAAGAGAAGTGAGTGTATCGTTCAAGGCGGGCGCGACCTTTGACACCGCGTTTGCCCACCAACGAATACTAATCCAGTCGGCTTCGACCGCACTTAATTGCGTTTGACCGAGGTGGCTTAATGAATCGATGGTGTTGAACGAAGTGATGTTTCCGATTTCATCCATATCCGCCCACGCACTGTCGTTATTGAGAATCTCGATGCGCGCCGCGTCGGTAGGATCGGTCGAGTCAAGCAACGTGCACATCGTTTCTCTTCCCATTCGTTCCAGCTCGTCTTGAGAACGCGCGATGCGATTTGCCGAATCGCTGAAGAAGATACTCATAAGGGCCGGCGTATCGTAGCGTACGATCGCACTGACAACTGCGTGGGCGAACGAGGGCGTTCCTTTCAACCTGCCGTCGAGTGATCCATTGGGGATAAGTCCGAGCGCGTAACCAAGTCGCACATTCTCGTTCATCTCGTCCGAGGACATGTTGATCTTGTAGTCCAGGTACGACTGAATTACCGAAAGCTGGAGATTCAGCTTATCGCTGACCACGGCGTAGGTAGCGGTACAGACAAAGTCCTCCATCAGTGCCATGCGCAGCTTCAGCGAATCGGAAGCGTACGGCTCAGCCGATGCGCTGATGCGGCTTTCCTCCAGCGAATCAATAATGCTGGTCTGGCCGGATTCGTCTAACTGAACCGTGCAACTCTTTACGTAATCCTGAAAAGTGGTAGCGCTATAGACTCCGAACAGGTTCAGGGTTATGGAGGTTTTCTTCTCCAGCGTTTCAACTGTTATGTCGCGAATGAGATGAGCGTTCGACAGGCTTGCGAGGGAAGTCCAGTTTCCATCGAGAGCCAGCTTTAACGCTTCGTCTGTCTCGTCCGCCGCACCTTGATTCAATTGAATCTCGTAGACTACGGCTGCTTCATCTGTGTATGCCGCCGCGCAAGAGGCGTTGAACGAAGCCGTCAAACTCCGGTTGATGGCATCTTTCAGCACCTTATTCAGGTCTTTTCCCCGATCGCCGGTGATGCCGGCAGCGGTTGCATCGACCCCAGGTAGTGCGGCGTTGAGCAGCGCGCCGAGCAGGTCGTCGTCACCGATCTCACCTGCGACTCCCGCACCGACGGTGAAGGTTACGGTCAGGGTCGATCCGCATTTCTTATACACGCCAATCTGCACGACGTCGGCGCTCTTCTTGTAGGACCGGACAATTAAATCACCGGCGATCTCAACAGAGCCTGCCACCTGCAAGGTGACGGTCGGCGTGATGCTGGCCGTCGCGTTGAAGGGAAGGTTGACCGAAGCAAGTGCATTGAGCGCAAACGGTTGCTTCAATGTAACCTTTGCCTTGATAGAGCCGCCGACTTCAGTCTGATTCACGGTACCAGCGAGCTGCGCGCGGACGGCGTCGGGACTGGTGGTGATTGAGTAGTTGCCAAGTGCCTCAGCACATGCCAGGCGCAGCAATGGAAGTGGGAGCTTAGCGACCGAGGAGAGCGTGTAAGTGGTGCATGAGAACTTGGCATCCCCTTCAAGACAGACGCCAAGAGCGCCTGCCGAGGCTGTGACAGAATCCTTTGTGCTGAGATCGAATTCAACACCCAGCCAGGCCTGATTTGAACCAATGGGAATGATCGGGGAGAACTTGTCTTTCCCGAACAGGAAACTGTCGGAGCTCTTAAAAATGCTGATCTGGGAATTGATCCCAACGCCTATCGTGAGGCCCGGCAAATCACTGCTCAGCAGATCGGGCGAAGTGAATGAGCTGCCCAAAGCGAACGATTTTTCGTCGGCCTGATCCATCGGCTTGTCGAAGTCGGCGAAAAGATCCTTGGACGTGCTCAGGAGCTGCGTTATCTTTGCTTTGGCCAGCGGCGAATCGTCCCGAATTGTCAGACCGGTCTCAAGACTGAAGTTGTCGGTGATCTTGATATCTGCCATCTCTTTCTCCTGTCCTTTCGAATGATTCCCATGGGCAATGTTACGATCACGCTTTTCCAGTCGACTACGCGAATTGGGAGGTATCTTCGGCGCGGGCAACCAGGCAGCCCTAATTATGGCCTTCTATTCGATGAACGCAAACTAGAATCAACACGAATGTGATCTTGCCGGGCGACAAAGATCGATCACGGGCGATCTGGATGGGTTAATTGGTAAAGTAATAACTAATCAGTATCCAGGGATTCACCAAATCAGCAGTGCGCGACTTACCCGTTGATCCGAGCGAAAAGTTCTTGACATTCTTATGCGGGTCTTGCAAGATTCGGGACCAGTGGTCCGCTCTAATTCTTTTGACAAATCAATCGATTCGCCTGTTTGCATAACAATGTATCCCCAAACATGTGATTCGCTTGAAAAGTAGTTGTGGGGCCGGGGTCATAGGAAGCGCGATAAGCTTCAACGAGCTGCGGGGCAAGGTTTGCTCCTTCCAGGCTGGCGGTTTATCCCGCATACCATACTCCAACTTGCATGGGAGAGGCTCACCGCGGAGTGGGACGCGCAACGGACCCTAACTACCGTGGCGGAGTGGTGGGCGGTTTGCCCCAGGGATGCGTTGGATAAATGGGCGCGTCACTGCGGGTAATGAGTTGAGATCCCTGCGAAGACAGGATTTGCGACGAAGACTGATGTGGAGAAAAAGAGGTTCCCTACTATGGCATTAACGTTTGCTGCCAAGAAGAATTGGCCGCTACTTTCCGCTATTGCGATCGCGATCCTGGGGGTGGCCGTCTTTCACGAATTCTTGAATTGGAACGGCCTGAGTTTCAAAATTCAGTTAACAGATCTGACCAGTTTGCTAGCTCCTCTTGCTTTCGCTTCGGCGGTTATCGAACGGGCGGTCGAGATCCTGATAAGCCCCTGGCGAGACTCGGACGCAAGCAAGCTCGAGAAGGCAGTAGCCGCAATCAAGGCGAGACCTGCTGATCCTGCGAAAGACCAGCAGAACGCCATCGATCTGGCCAATGCCACGGAGGCGCTGGATGAATATCGAGGGGTTACGCAGCGGTATGCCTTCGCTGTTTCGCTTACTCTTTGCGTTCTGGTGAGTATCGCCGGAGTACGTGCGCTGGGTCCTTTTGCCGACACTGTTTCATTCAACGATCCTAAGATCACGAGCTCGGCTCAACGCTTCTTTTTCCTCTCCGTCGATGTGATACTTTCAACCGCCATGCTGGCAGGCGGAGCGGATGGCATTCACTCTTTGGTTAATGCCGTCACGAGCTTCTTTAACGCTACCGCTGCCAAGGCAAGTGCATAGCCGGGATTCAAAGGGAATCCAATGGCTCATCGGGGTATTAATTTGGCGGACGATTCCCGTGGGTATGCGCCATAGTCCGGGGCAGTCCTTGCTGAGGGTGGGAGCAGTGCTTTCAGGGCGAGGAAGCCCTTAGGGTACGCCTTATGGATTTGCGCGGTCACGACTGATGCACGGTTCCCGCCCTGGTATTAACCCGTTCTGAAGGAAACTCTCAATGCCAATGAAAATCAACATTGATCCCGTTATCTCCAGCCGAATCAAGAAGGCCTGGGCTCAATTGACTCCGGATCAACAGGCGCGGATCGAACTTGCAATGCGGGGCGCGAACATCCAGGCAGTGCAGGTAACTCAGACCGGAACAGCGCCTGCGGCCGCGGCCGCTCCCCATACACTGACGCTCGCGCACAGCGCGCTCACGGATGACTCCGACGCCGTGGTGAGCAACCTGGAGGCGGGAGTTGTAATCACCGTCGGGCCGGACGGCGTGATTTGGGGTACTGGCAAGTGGCAACAATTCGACCCCGGTTGGACCGAATCTTTTGCGGTGTTTCTGGAAAGCCTCCTTCCGGTTGTTGGGGGGAAGCACCCTTTTCTTTCCTCGCCTCAAACGATCTCTATTCCAGACCAGGTACAGATCGGCATGGCTGGTGATTGGGGTACCGGGGATTGGCGAACCCCGGCCAATCCCGCTCCCAGCACGAACGTAGGTAAGCAAATGGCGTCGCTGAAGCCGGATGTAACCATCCACCTGGGCGATGTCTACTATTCGGGCACTTCTGATCAGGAGCAGCACCTGCTTGTAAAGCTTTGGCCGCAAGGTCCACTTGGATCATTCACATTGAACTCGAATCACGAAATGTATTCCGGCGCGAAACCTTACTTCGAGGCAATCAGCAACCCACCTTTTGATAAGCAGGCTGGATGCAGCTTTTTCGCCCTGGAGAATACCAACTGGATAATCGTTGGTCTCGATTCAGCATACTTTTCAGACGAGTGTGGCCTGTATATGGATGGGTTGCTTTTCCCCGTGAACATGCCGAACGCGCAGAATTCCTTCCTCCTGAAGATGGGAGTGGATGCTCAAATGAAGGGCAAAAAGCTGATTCTGCTTACTCATCACAATGGGCTTGACGATGCGGGTTCAACCACAAACACGCTCTATGACCATGTGATGAATTGTTTTCCCGGAGGCGGCGGGCCAGCCTACTGGTACTGGGGGCACGCGCACATCGCAGCAGTGTATAAGCCACAGGGGCCGGTGGGGACACTATGCCGTTGCTGCGGTCACGGGGCCCTGCCATGGAGTCATTCCTCAGACTTGGCCAACAGCCCAAATGTCGTGTGGTACGAAAATCGATCAGCCAACGATCCGGATATTCCTCAGCGCGTTTTCAACGGCTTCGCAATGCTCAAGCTTGACGGGCCGAATATCCACGAGACGTTTTATGACGAAAACGGCGGAGCGGCATGGTCGAGCTGAAGCGATAGCGGTCGATTTTTTCAGTAGGTGAATTCTGATTGGGCCGTCCCCGGGGAATCCGAAAAGGAGGTCTCATGCCTCGTCTTTCTTCGTTGATCGAAAATCTTCAAACTCACTACTCCGTGGTCGTGATCGGATCGGGATATGGCGGAGGCATCGCGGCGTCGAGGCTGGCGCGTGCAGGGCAGCAGGTGTGCGTTCTGGAACGCGGCATGGAGTTCCAACCCGGCGAATACCCCAATACATTGCCCGAAGTGCTGGCCCAGACGCAGGTTGATACGCCCGGCGCGTTTCTTGGGTCGCGAACCGGTTTATACGATATGCGGATCAACGACGACATCAATGTTTTCTGCGGATGCGGCCTGGGAGGTACGTCGCTGGTGAATGCCAATGTGTCGCTTCCCGCCGAACCGCGCGTGTTCGATGATCCGCGCTGGCCGGACGAATTCCGCGCCGACGTTGCGACGCGGCTTCAGACGGGATATCAGCTTGCCCAGCAGATGCTCACGCCGTCACCCTACCCTGACAACTTTCCTGCGCTCCCGAAGCTCCAGGCACTCGAAAAATCCGCGAATTCGTTGAACGAAAAATCCTATCGGCCGCCGATCAACGTTACGTTCAAGGACGGGGTCAATCCCGCCGGCGTATCGCAGAATGCCTGCACGCTTTGTGGCGACTGCGTTACGGGTTGCAATTACGCCGCAAAGAATACCGTGCTGATGAACTACCTGCCAGATGCGCGCAATCACGGCGCAGAAATATATACGCAGGTGGGTGTGCGTTTTCTGGAGCAGAAGGATGGCGTCTGGGTCATCCACTACCAGGTGCTCGATTCAGGCCGGGAGCAATTTGATACGCCGACGCAATTCATTACCGCGAACATGGTGGTGCTTGCGGCGGGAATGCTCGGTTCCACAGAAATCTTATTGCGCTCCAAGGCAAATGGCCTGGGCCTCTCGGACCAGGTGGGACAGCACTTTACCGGCAACGGCGACGTGCTCGCGTTTGGCTACGACACCGACGACGTGATTGACGGAGTGGGTTACGGCTCGTTGCCGCCGCAGGGACGAGACCCTGTGGGGCCGTGCATTACGGGCATCATCGACGATCGTCTGCAGCCTCAACTGGACGATGGCATGGTGATTGAAGAGGGGTCGATTCCTGGAGCCCTGGGCGCAATGATTCCCGCCGCATTGGCCGCCGTTGCACCCTGGGCCGGCACAAACCTTTCACCGGGAGTGGACGCGTTCCTCAACGAGCGCATCCGCGAAACAGAGAGCCTGGTCTGCGGTCCTTATCACGGCGCCGTACAAAACACGCAGACTTACCTGGTGATGACGCACGACGACGACGACGGAACCATGGCGCTCGAACAAGACCGGCTACGGCTGCACTGGCCCGGCGCAGGAACGCAACCTGTATTCACGCGCGTGAACGATCGCCTGGACCAAGCCACCAAAGCGCTGGGCGGAGTCTTCGTCAAGAATCCGCTGTGGAGCGATCTCACCAATCACAACCTGATCACGGTGCACCCGCTGGGCGGATGCACGATGTCCGCGGACGCGTCGACCGGCGTGGTGAATCATAAGGGCCAGGTGTACTCCGCCAATAACGGGACCGCTGCCTACGACAGCCTCTACGTGTGCGATGGTTCCGTGATGCCACGATCGCTCGGCGTGAATCCGCTGCTGACGATTTCCGCGGTTGCAGAGCGGTGCTGCGCCCTCATCGCGCAGGACCAGGGCTGGACGATTGACTACGATTTATCAAAAGCTGTTCAGCCGCCACCTTCCCCGCCGGAAGTCCTGGGCCTGCGCTTCACCGAAGAGATGAAGGGATTCTTCTCGACGAAGGTGACCGATGATTTCGCCAAGGGGAGCGCGCAAGGCCAACAAGACAACTCAAGCTTTGACTTCATCCTGACAGTGATTGCAGACGACCTGAATGATTTACTCGCCAATCCGGATCATCCTGCGCGTATGGTGGGTGTGGTCACCGCTCCGGCGCTGTCGGCAAAGCCGTTGACAGTGAGTCAAGGCGAGTTCCGCCTGCTGGTGACCGATCCCACCCAGGTTGACACGCGCCTGATGAAATATGCCATGAATCTTACCTCTGAAGAAGGTAAGACTTATGTTTTCGCGGGAACCAAAATCATCAAGAGCGATGGAATCCTGAATATCTGGCGCGACTCATCGACGCTTTACATCACGCTTTCAGACCCGTCGGGAACGGTTCTGGGCAAAGGCATCCTGGTGATTGAGCCTGAGGACTTCATGCGCCAGATGACCACGATGGAAATCACCAATGCAAAGGATGACATCGAACGGCTCACGAGCATCATTCGCTTCGGGGAATTCTTTGGCGGGGTATTGTTCGATATCTACGGCGGGGCATTGGCGCCGGCAAACGAGTTCAACCCGCAGCCCGTACCGCGGAAAAAACGTCCGCTGCGCATGTGCGCGCCCGAGGTCTACCACTTTCTGACTGAAGACAACGTGGAATTGCGGCTCACGCGCTATAAGGGCGGCACGAAGGGGCCTGTGATGCTTTCGCCGGGCTACGGAACGTCGACTCTCGCGTACACGATCGACACGGTGGATACCAATTTTCCCGAGTTTCTGTACGCAAACGGATATGATATCTGGTTGTTTGATTATCGCGCCAGTCCGGCATTGCCTTCAGCGCGCACGCAGTTCACTCTCGACGATATTGCAACCAAGGATTACCCAGCCGCCGTTGCGCAGGTTCGGGCGATTACGGGCGCTGCCGATATCCAGATCATGGCGCACTGCATCGGCTCGATGACGTTTTTGATGAGCATGCTTTCAGGCAGGCTCGAGGGAATCCGGTCGGCAGTGTGCTCGCAAGTGGGGTTCTATCCGACAACCTCGCCGGAAAACCAGGTGAAGGCTGCCTTTAATGTTGGATCCTTCTGCCAAAACCTCGGGATCGACACTCTCACGACCGACTTCGACCCATCGAAGTGGAACGACATACTCGCTGATGGCTTGCTGAAGCTGAATCTCGCCGGGCCGCCTTGCAATAGCGCGGTGTGCCGCCGAATCTGGTTGATCTACGGCGAGGTTTACGGGCACACGGAATTGAACGAGGCGACGCACGAAGCAATCCACGAAATGTTCGGAATTGCCGACATCACCACATTCAACCACCTATTAACCATCATTCGTGCCGGGCAGGTTGTGGACAAGGATGGAAACGATGTGTACCTGCCCAATATACAGAGGCTGAAGATCCCGCTGGTCTTCTTCCAGGCCATGGAAAACCACCTTTTCCTGCCGGAAGGGACCGATCGCAGCTTCCAGCTATTGTGCGCCAAGAACGGCGCGGACGGGTATCTCCGCATAACGGTTCCTAACTACCACCATATGGATTGCTTCATTGGTGAAAATGCCGTGCAAGACATATTTCCGCTGATCATGGGACAACTCGACGTATACAACTCCGCGCCAGTTGTAACTGCGGCCGCAGGGGCGGCTAACTAACAACCGGTATTCGAAATGAAGTGGAGGCATGATGGCAGCCGGTAATCCGGACCCTACGAAGACACGCAATGCGGGGCTCGACGCTTTGTTTCAATACCCGCTCATGTCCGCGATCCTGAATCGACGAACACGTAGAATCGCGCGTGGCACTTCGCTGCTCTCAGACGGCCTGAGTCATACCAGCACCAATTCTCCCGCCCCGCTCACCGCGCTTGAGGAGGCGGTCCTTATCGTATCGACCGGGCTGACGGGCTCGGTAACGCATGACGGGCCGCTGCAAATCCCGGGCGGCGGAAACGAACTTGGCACGCCGTTTGTGAATGCGTTGGGACGCTCCGCAAGCAGTCCCGACAACTCCCAGGCGACGACCTTCTTCATGATCAACGACGATGGCATCTGGATGATCAAGCGGCTCGAGGGTCAGGATGCGATTACCACCCTGGCCGGTCTTCCGCCTGATAAGTCGGATTGGGCCGATGCGGATTGGATCGCCGCGGCGCAAGCGGTCAAGGTGAAACTTTACGATCAGCGACTCGAGTTTCCGCGTCAGTTTCCGTACTATCTTGGTTGGAACAAACAAATTTCCAATCGTCCAGGCACCACCATCTTCCTGCCGGTAGTCGACTGCACGCGCGGCTACATCAACATTATTCTCAACCTGCTGTCGGAGCCGGATGGTCAACGACCATTGTTCATTGACGATTGGCGGACATTCAAACCTGCTGACGTAGTTGAGGCCGTGGAATGGGCTGGAGTCGAACTCGGGCTTGCGGGTAGCAACTCCAAGGTCCCCTATGAGGTAGTTGGTGGCTTGGCGCGCGCGCAGGATAAGTTCGTTAATGCAAGCATTGATCTGCCATTGGGGCTGGCGTCGACGATGCGGATTGATTACGAAGCGTTTTTCCAACTTCAAAATCTCATGCTGATCGGGCAAGGCATGGGGCTGGGAGGATGGGTCCACGCTTCCGTCGCTCCACCTTATGTGTTGCAACGCGATCCGGCGCAGCAGTGGCTGGGACTCGGCTTTCACATGGCGGCTGGAAAAACATGGCCAGACGCCGGCTGGCCGCCGGTCCCAGCTTCGCAGACAAATCCAGTAGGCATTGACGGAGTGTTACAAGGCCTATGCCCGCCGTATGTGACATCAATGAACGACGCGGTGGATCAGCTTCTTGCAGAGAAATACGGCGCCGGCGGGCTTTATACGGACGTAGATATATTCAAGCGACCTTACCTATCGGAAACGTTTGCGCAGGATTACTTGCAGAACGCCAGTCATTATTCAGATCAGGCCGTGGACTACGCCAAGCAAATCTGTAACTACATCTTCGACACGTATGGACGCTTTCCCGCGCACGTCGACGCCTTTCATGTTCCGGGTGTTTGGCTTCAGTTCTCCCATCTCGAGCTTGAGTATTATGAGCAGTACTACAACCCAGACCAATTCGCAAGGCAAAGCCAACATGCGACCATGTGGGACGAGCCGTAACTCTCACACTAGCCGCCAAAGGGGAGCGGTACTCGCGCAAGAGAGATCGCCAACGAAGTGGAGATTGCTATGACGTCGAGCAAACAGCACCTGCTGATTTCATGCTTTCTATTCGCTGCCATTTCGGCAACCGGCATCGATTGCTCGACCTGCGCTCAGGAAACCTATCAATGCAAGAGCGGCCGGTCAAGTTGCTACCAGTCAGGGTATGCGGGACTCACTGAAGTTCAGGCACACGGCAGAGACACGTGGTATTTCTGGACCGGCGGCGACCTGGATAGTACCGGAACAAAAGTTGTGGGCGACCAGGCGCTATGGCGCATTCTAGCTATCGAATCACACGGAACATTCGATCTGCTGCAGGCCGTCGACTCGAGATATCGCGGACAACGCTTCAAGTTGTTCGGTGTTATCAGCGATCCGGATTGCAAGAAAGCTTCAGGGCCCGACCAATACGGTCTCTGGCTCGATGATTGTTCCAACCCGGATGTTCCGAATCTGCCGGACATACCGGGCCAGCCCGCGGGAATTATCGGCATGCGCAAGTTTCGCAATCCCAACTTCAAGCCTTCCGAGTGGGATGTTAGTAAGTACATGGCCGACCCGTCAAAGGTGGAACCTCCCTATTTGATCGGTGTAGCATGCGCGCTTTGCCACGTTGGTTTCAATCCGTTACACCCACCCGCCGATCCTGAAAATCCGGAGTGGCACAATCTCTTTCCCGGAATCGGCAACCAATACTTCAAAGAGCAACTTTTCAACACCGCAAAATATCCTCCGTCGCGGGGGCTTAAGACAAGCGACTTTCGATGGCAAGTTGCAAATGCCCAATCACCCGGCACCTCTGAGACTTCGCAGGTTGCAACAGACCACATTAACAATCCAAATGCGATTAATAACATCGCCAATTTGAACTTCCGTCCGAAGCACCTTGAACGCACTGCCGACGGCGTGGATCGGGAAGTCTATCACGTGCTCAAAGACGGGGCAGATTCTGTTGGTTCCGCTTGCCTTGATGACCCTACGCCGCGGCCGGGCGTCAACGACACGGCCTGCGCGGCGCTTCGCGTCTACGTAAACATTGGGCTCTGCGCTGCCATCTGGACGACGCTGCAAGACCCTGTATACGGTTTGAAACGTGCTCAAGGAGTATTCGATCCGAAGCAGGCCCGCAAGCAGAACAGCGTTTGCAATGAAGGTTGGCTTGCAACCGAGGCGCGCATGGAAGGCCTGGAAGCCTTTCTCAGAACATTGCCGCCTCTGCACCTGGCGGATGCCGATGGTGGCGCGTCTTATCTTCCTACTGACGCGAAGGCCCTGTCCCGTGGCAAAATCGTATTTGCCGAGAACTGCGCCCGTTGCCATTCCAGCAAGAGGCCGCCACAGGACTTCAAAGGGGATTCAACAGAGTGGTATCGAAACGCAGTGATGCAGGACGATTTCCTGACGGACAACTTTCTCTCCGACGACGAACGCCACCCGGTTTCAGAGATCGGCACGAATATTGAACGAGCAATGGGAACCAATGCCACGGAAGGTCACATATGGCAGGAGTTTTCTTCGGAGACTTACAAACACCTGCCTGAGGTTCATATCTCAGGCCTGGTGAATCCCTTGGATTCTCACTTGAAACTGTTACCGGTGGACGCCAAAGGCGGCACAGGATACTATCGAACTCCGACGCTGGCTAACATCTGGGCGACGGCTCCTTTCTTTCACAATAACTCCCTGGGTCTTGTGAACAACGACCCATCGGTCGCAGGGAGGCTTGCCGCTTACCAGGACGCGATGGAACAACTGCTGTGGCCGGATCGCAGGCTGGGCCTGAAGACGATCAGGCGAACCACACAGGCCAGCACGTTCACCTATGAAGAAGGAGGCAGCGTCTGCATCGCCCGCAACACGCCCATCGATCTGATTGCCAATGTTGATCTGGTTACACCCGCGAGCTTCCGCAAGGACAATTTTTTCACCAGGATGTTTTGCCACCTGACCGGCACCGGGCATTTGAATGGGCTATTCCTGCTGGCCGACAATGCACCGGACTTTGTTGAGGATCGCGGACACACTTTCGGATCTAACCTGCCGGACGAAGACAAGCAGGCATTGATTGAGTATCTGAAGACCTTCTGACCTATCCAAGCAGGGTTCGGAAATAGTCATTCAGCAGCCGGTCTCCCGGATCATATTGCTTTCGCGCATTCGACAAAGTCGTCAATCTATCTCCGAATGCTTTCTGCACCATGGCGGGAGTCAAGCCTGGAGTTTGGTTCAGCAAGGGCCTCCCGTTGCGATCGCTGCAGAACTGGTTATAGGCATCAAGGAAATCAAACCAGCCGGGATTTGCCGTTGAAACCGGATCAATCGTCATCACCGTCCCATCGTACGAATAAGAAAGGAGCGCTTTCTGATCCTGTGCGATACGATAGCCGACGTAAAGCAGGTTGGAACGGTAGTTTTTCTGAGCATAGTAATCGTTGCAGAATTTGAAGAAGTCGGTGAGCGCCGCAGGATACTCGTCTTCAGGAAATGCGAAAAGGCTAAAGGTGTACCGGCTGTCGTTCGATACAAGGGGGTACTGAATGATCTGGTCCGACGGGATGGTGTAATCGCTGGTTACGATGTTTTCAAGTTGCCATCGCCAGCCCTGGTTGAAGGAATCGATAATGCCATAGCGAATAGATGGAATCGAGAAATTCTGCTCCACATCGTGTCCGAGTTTCGGGCCCAGAGTTCCCCATATGTGGTTTCTCAGCGGCCATGCCGTGCGGTTCGGTTCACCCGTGGCGCCGGGGTTATACTTGCGGAATTCAACCGTGATTAAATTAGAAAAAGGAAACATATAAAACATCATTGAATAATTCAGCGCCTTCAAATCGGGCAAGGCCGCGATAAAATCCTGCAAGGTGAAGGTTTTGTGGTGAACGTGCATGGGAGTGAGCGGCTTAATCGAGTAAGTAACCTCGTAAATGATCCCGAGCAGGCCATAACTCGATCGGATGATCTGCATCAACTCCGGCTGGCTACCTTCAGTAACTTCGAGCAGGTCGCCACTCGGCAGTACCATCTTGACGCCGATCACGTAAGACCCTACCTGCCCATATTCGCCAGGAAACGAAGCATCCTTTGTGCCGGCGCAGGCCGCGCTCCCCGCGGAGAGGTTCCCAATCTCAGTGTTCACGTAGAACTGCAACTGCCTTGCAGCCAGGGCATTCGCCATGTCCAGATGCACCGCGTCGGCTTCGACAGTCAAGGTGTCGGTTCCGATATTCAGGATCCGGCTCATCTTCATCTGGATCAGGGTTCCCCCATCGGCTGTTCCGCACGGCGCCGTCGAGTGATTCGAACCGACGGCGCGCACCGGCGAAGGATACTTCACCGGATCTTTGAGAATGGCTGCGATATCATCCGATGAGTTGGCACCCACCACGACGCCGGGATGCGAGACGATGTTGCCAAACCAATTCGTTACAGTGTTCGTACCCATGGCGGCACCTTTCGTGGAATGAACTTGGACCAAGTATCCCGACGAGCCGGGAGGCCCGAGTCGGAATTGCATAGTCTGTCATACCTAGGACAATCAGAAAATGGTTGCGGTAGCTTGGGGGCCCTTATGAGATTGTCGAACTGTACAGCCGATCTCCGAAAAGAGTCAAGCAGAAATTCGCGGAATCAATGAAGGAGTTAGTTGCATAAGTGCATCAAGGTGTTGAGGAGCCAAGAATCCGGGTGCGCGCAAGTTGTGCTCTGATAGGTAAGCCGCTCGCGTCGACCACCACCATGCGCTTCGCACCATTCCCGCGGCGTGTCTACCTGGCTGACAGGCCTTTTTTCAATGAATCGTCTTCGACTTGCGCTGCATGTAATCCATCAGGAGATATTCGCCCAACGTATCGGGAGTCGTAAAATAGGCCTTTCCTTTGCACATTTCGGAAACCTTGTGCACGAACTGCACTAAGCCGTAGTCTGACGCGAGCATGAAGGTGTTGATCATCACGTTGGATCGCTTGCAACGCGCAACTTCTTCCAGTGTCTCGCTCACCACGAGAGGATCGAGCCCATAGGCGTTCTTGTAGATTCTTCCATCAGGAAGCGTGAGGGCCGAGGGTTTGCCGTCAGTGATCATGACGATCTGCTTCATATCCTTGCGCTGGCGGGCAAGGATGCGCTGCGCGACGCGCAAGCCTTCTCGCGTATTGGTGTACCAGGGGCCTACCTTGACGCGGGCGATTTGCGAAACCGGCATCTCTTCGGCCGAATCGTGAAACAGCACCAGCGAAAGTGAGTCGCCGGGATATTGTGTGCGGATGAGATGCGAAAGCGCCATTGCGACTCGCTTCGCCGGCGTAAAGCGGTCTTCGCCGTAGAGAATCATGGAGTGCGAGCAGTCGAGCATCACCACCGTGGCGCACGAACTCTGATAGTCACATTGATGGACATGCAAGTCGTCGTACTCAAGGTTGAGCGGCAGTTTGATCCCTTCCCGCGCGATCGCCGAGGTAAGCGTTGCGGTGGTATCGAGATTCAGCGTGTCGCCGAATTGATATTGCTGAGATGCGCCGCTGGATTCAATGCCCGTGGCCCAGTAGCGCGTGTCGTGACGGCCATAGTTTGACTTGCCGAGCGAACTCAGCAGATCGCGCAGTGTTTTGAAACCGAGAAAATCGAGGCTCTTGTCGGTCACCTCGAAACGCACCTCGCCCTGGACGTCGCCGACCTGGCCGCCCGGTTGCGCGGCACGGGCCCTGTCCTGGCGGTCTGATGGTCCGGAGATGTAGTTCTCCTGCTCCATGCGGTTGATCAGCTTTTCGATCAACTCATCCAGCTTGCCTTCGGCGGAAAGCTGGTCGAGCTTCTGCTGCATTGCTTCATCAAAGAAATCGCCTGCCTCAAGCACGCGCCGCAGCGCCTCGCGCAGATCGTCGAGGTTGTGGTCGAACTCCTGGAAGCGCGAGTAGGGGTCACGGAAACCTGAATCGAGAAGGTAATCGGAGAGTGCCTGCAGCAAGTCTTCGAGGTCGATTTCCGAGGCCAGATCGCCGTTGTATTTTGTGTAGCGAACACGCTTCATATGGCTTGGTCCTTCGTCGCGTGCAATATCGAGAGTCAGAATGCGCCGGCCTGCGCGAGGATCACGGGCAGATGGCCATCGAACTCAATTCAATCCGCCCTTTCGTGTGCGGCGAGATTGCCGCCAGTCTTCGTAATCGAGTTCTGGTTCGGCGCGTTCCTGCATACGCGGCTTTTTCTCCTGCGCGGTGAATCCGTGTTCCTCACTCCGGCTAAGCCGGTGATGAGCCACCAAGCCTTCAAGCAGAAATTCTGCGGCGGCAACCACTTTTGGAGGAGCATCCGATTGCTTCACGTCCAGCGGTGAAAGCCTCTCAAATAGACCTTGAATCTCTTTCAGATCCGCAAGCGCGGCGGCGGCCGGTTGATTGTCATCGAGCTTGACCGTCCCGCCGAGGTTGAACCACAGCTCAATCTGTTCGGTATTCACGCCGGCAAAGTGGCGATCGAAGATCTTGCCGACGGCAGTGCGGATCAGGTCGTGCACCACAGTGTCGGCGCCGCGCATCTCGCCTTCATATTCCAGTTCAAGCTTCCCGGTGATACCGGGCATGGCTGCGTAGATATCGCTGACGCGAGGCAGCGCGAGCTTTTCGCCGTTGATGAGCGCGCGGCGTTCGGCGTTGGAGACTACCAGCTCCATGGTAGCGATGGGAAGGCGCTGGCTCACCCCGCTGCGCTTGTCGACCTTCTTGTCCTCGCGCGCTGAGAAGGCCACCTGCTCCACCACCTCCCGCACATACTGAGGGATCTCGATGGGCGAATTCCCGCGCACTGCCCACGCCTCCTGCGAGGTAATGGCCATTCCTTCTTCGAGGGTTTCCGGGTAGTGGGTACGAATCTCGGAACCGATGCGGTCTTTGAGCGGCGTGACGATCTTGCCGCGAGCCGTATAGTCTTCGGGGTTGGCACTGAAAACCAGGGCCACGTCGAGAGCGAGACGCACTGGGTAGCCTTTAATTTGCACGTCGCCCTCCTGCATAATGTTGAACAAGGCCACCTGGATTTTGCCGGCCATGTCAGGCAGCTCGTTGACTGCAAAAATGCCGCGATTGGCACGAGGCAGGAGCCCATAGTGCATAGTGAGCTCGCTGGAAAGATCTTGCCCGCCGCGCGCGGCCTTGATGGGATCGAGGTCTCCGATCAGATCAGCGACGGTGACATCGGGAGTGGCCAGCTTTTCAACGTAACGCTCGTCGCGAGTGAGATATGCAATCAAAGTGGCGTCGCCGCGCTCGGCTACCAGGTCGCAGCATCGCTTGCAGAGCGGCAAGTATGGATTGTCGCGAATCTCGCAGCCCGCTATATAAGGCATGCGCTCGTCAAGCAGCGCGGTAAGCGCGCGCAGGATCCGGCTTTTGGCCTGTCCGCGCAATCCCAGCAAAATGAAATTCTGTTTTGACAGGATCGCATTCACAATTTGCGGAACCACTGTGTCGTCGTATCCCACGATTCCAGGAAAGACGGCTTGTCGCGACCGCAGGAGCGCAATCAGGTTAGACCGCATCTCATCTTTGATGGTCCGGGTCTTCAGGGAAACCTCGTGAAACAGAGTGCTGGCGCGCAGTTCCCCCAGGGTTTGGGGAAGCGGGTGAGCTGCAGGCATCGATAACTCCTCTGGGCCGCTTTCTTACCGCGAGCCGCCCGGTGCTTTAGAGTAGACGTGCGGTGAAGGCAATTCGGTGCGCCCGAATTTGCATAGCTGTCATTTGATCTCAATGCATCTTGCGCCTTCAAGGCCAGCCAAGGCGCAACCATTCGATACGTTCTATGTTCTTTCCCGGCTGGCTCCGAAGTGGGGAAAATCCGAACCGGCATGGTGCCCGGCACAGACTGCATATGGATGCAGTATGCTCCCATTACGCACATTCGCAAAGTCCGAAGTGGACTCGTTTCCGCCGCCCGTTGGGACGGCCTGCGGCGGGGTTGGGGCCGCCCTAGCGTGGTTTCCTGAGCCAATGCGCGATCGAAAAGCCGCTTGCCCCCGCGCAGAGAAAAATGAAGACCAGCATTCCCCATTCAAAGGGCGCTGATTTTGCCACGCTCATAATCTCGCTTCCAAACCTGATGGCCAGGATTGAAAGCAACGTGAATCGGATGGCGCGTGCGGAGAAGTTAATCGCGAGGAGTTCCGGGAGCGGATATTTGAGCGCGGCGGCGCCCGCGATGACGGTGGTGAATGGGAAAGGAGGCGGCGCAAGGCCGGCAACCGCAATCGCTACGCCCGCGTGGCTCCCGATGCGGCTCTTCATCTTGTCATATCGCCTTTTCCCGGCAAGTTTGCGTAGCCCCTCTTCGCCTAATTTGCGTGAGACCAGCGCCAGCAACAACGCGCCCAAAGTGGATCCGCAAGCCGCCGATAGAACGTACCAGGCGGCTCCCTTGTGATTCTGCGCTACGAGACCTACCACGACAAAATCATTTCCGAACGGGAGAATAAGAAACGAGGAATCGAGCACACCCATAGCCAACGGGCCAAAATAGCCAAGCTGAGACAGCGAGAATAACATTGCGCGTATATATTTCATTTAGTTTTCGCTCGCCTTATTCTCCTCCCTTACACAATGTAGGATTCAGAACCGGGAGCTGGCGTTCGAATGGTGGAGTATTTAATTGCCGGGTTAAATGGCTCCCTAAGAGAGTTACTCGGAACCCAGGCTCGATATACAGATTTCAATACTTCGCGAACGGGGCTTCAGGCTAATTCGCGAACGGGGGGTCGGACTCGCTGTTGATGGTTGCGATGCTGAGCTCCGGTATTATTTTCAAGAATATAAGGAACCTGGTGATTGAAGCCTGCAAACGGTGAGCGCCGTCTTCGCATCTAAGAATGGGAACAATAGGGGGAGATGGCGGTGCAGCGGAAATTGCCCAAACCCCAAGAAATAACCCGAGTGAAAGGTTGACTGTGGTGTACGTCTGTTTGATAACCGTCTCGGTCCCGACAAGCCTGGTCGTGTCGGGAGGCATCGCATTGGCGCTGATGACAACATTCGTTGTGGGCGGCATCTTCGCGCCGGCGCCGCGCTACAAGATCACCGGTGCGGAAGAGTTGCCCGAGAACGACTCAGAAAAATTCCTGATTTTGCTTGAGTCGCTGGTCGATGCCAAGGTCAATCGAACCGGAAGTCTGGAAATTCTCGCCAATGGGCCGTGCTTCTATCCGGCGGAATTGGAAGCAATCCGCGCTGCGCAACAAAGTGTCAACCTGGAAGCGTATGTTTTCAAGAAAGGTGAGATAAGCTCGCTCTACGTTGAGGCCATGGCAGAACGTGCGCGCGCCGGTGTGCAAGTGAATGTGGTGCTGGATGCCTTTGGCGCAGCGGGTGCGACCCGGAAGTTCTTTCGACCCCTGCTTGAGGCGGGTGGCAAGGTGTTCTGGTATAACGGGGTCGCATGGTACCGCTTGACGCGCCTCGATAATCGTACGCACCGTGAGCTGCTGATTGTGGATGGCAAGGTCGGATTCATTGGGGGCGCGGGAGTCGCAGATCAATGGTACAGCGGACTGCACGGCAAACCTCGATGGCGCGACACGATGGTACGAGTGGAGGGTGACGCGGTGCCCAACTTGCAGTCGACCTTCGCGGAGAACTGGCTTGCGGCAAGCGGCGAACTCCTCGTCGGCAGCGCGTATTTCCCTGGGACCTCCTGTTCGAATGCGACGACTACGCTCGTGATCAACAGCACGCCCACGGTCGGGGGATCGACGCGCGCGCGGGTGCTGTTTCAACTTCTGTTAGCCTCCGCCAAGCGGAGTATCTCGATCACGACACCGTACTTCCTGCCTGACAAGGGCCTGATGCATGAACTTTGCATCGCCGTAGAGAGGGGCGTGAAAGTGCGTATTCTGGTTCCTGGTCGCAAGAGTGATCATATGGTCACACGCAATACCAGTCGCGGAGGATACGGGCCGCTGCTAGAGGCGGGCGCCGAAGTTTATGAGTATCACCCCTCGATGATTCACGCCAAGATTCTGTGCATCGATGGCTTATGGGCGGTTGTGGGTTCGACTAACTTTGATAACCGCTCCTTCGGCATCAACGATGAAGTGAACCTGGCGGTGAAAGATGCCGCCGTCGCGACGCGCCTGGAGATGGAAATGTCGGCCGACCTCAAACAAAGCCGGCGGATTTTGCTGGATTCGTGGCGTCATCGTGCAATCACGGAACGGGTGACCGAGCTGCTTGGATGGGTTTTTGAGCGACAGCAATGACGAATGCAAAGAATGGATTCCGCATCGCCACTTACAACGTTCATAAGTGTCGTGGCTTTGATCGGAAGGTTTCACCGGAACGAATCATCTCTGTGATCCGGGAACTCAAGGCGGACATCGTATGTCTTCAGGAAGTCGTCAACGCGCCAGGCAACGTGCGCACACCGGGTCCTCATAAGTTTGACCAGGCCGGAGAAATCGCACGCGCAATGCCGGAGTACGCGTGGGCCTTTGGGGCCAATCGACCGCTTCGTGGCGGCACTTATGGAAATATGACGTTGAGCCGCCTGCCGCTGCTGAGTTGGCAAAACTATGACCTCACGCGACCGCTGCATGGCCGTGAGGAGCGCGGCGTTCTGCAAACAGAAATAGAGATCGGAAGAGGCGCAACGCTGCACGTTTTCAATGTGCACCTGGGCACAGGCTTCATGGAGCGCCGTTACCAGGCGAAAAAGCTGCTGGGCCCTAAAGTGCTTGGACATCCTGACCTGAAGTCGCCGCGACTTGTGCTTGGCGACTTCAACGAATGGACACGAGGGATGACGACCAGGCTGCTCCGGAACAGTTTCCATAGCTTGCTCTCTCAATATCCAGGTCGAAGCCCGCGAACATTTCCTGGGATGTTGCCGCTTCTGAGCCTTGATCATTGCTACTATGAGCCACCGCTGGAGCTTAAAGACACGTGGCTTTGCCGGACTCGCAGAGCACTTATTGCGTCGGATCATCTCCCGCTGATTGCAGACTTTCGTATTGCTGAAAAGGCGGGATAGCTCGCGGAGCAGGTGGGCTCGGACACTTCTTCCCTTGAGTTTTTCTTATCGTAGATCAGAAACAGATTCGCAAATCCAGAAACCAGCTTCAAGAATACTTTTGTCGCGTCCCCGATCGCGTGATGACAACGAATTATGGCGATCTGACAACGCTCTATGTATGATTGGCGCATGCCGATACGCCTGCCCGCCGCGAGGGCGCTCTTTCTGGCCGCCGGAGTGTTCTGTTCAGCCGCCACTGTGCAGGCCCAGATTGATAGCTTTCAGGCACGCTTTGACGTCGTGCTCACCCATCATGGCGTGCTGGGCGGCGGTTTCGCCTTTGTTCATGGGCAGGGACAGGCCACGCAATTCTCGTTCGGCGAAGCGCGCCGCGACGGCCACCAGCCCGTAGACTCTGAAACGGCCTACAACTGGGCTTCCATCACAAAGACTTTTACAGCCATCGCCATTCTTCAACTCCGCGACCGGGGTCAGCTATCGCTCGACGATCCGGCCGTCCGGTATGTGCCTGAGTTGCGCCAGGTGCACGATGCGTTTGGCCCCGTCGACGCCATCACTATTCGCCAATTGCTCACGCACAGCGCGGGTTTTCGGAATCCTACCTGGCCTTGGGATTGCGACGACGCATCCAACTGCGACTGGCAACCATTCGAGCCGACCAAATGGGCGCAGGTGGCGGCCATGCTGCCGTACACGCATGTGGCTTTTAAACCAGGCAGCCGCTGGAGCTACTCCAACCTGGGCTACGTCTTCCTGGGTCAGATCATCGAGCGGCTCACGGGCGACGACTTCGAGGTCTACATCGAAAAGAATATTCTCATGCCGCTGGGCATGACCTCTAGCTACTTTGACCGCGCACCCTATTTTCTTGAGAACCACGTTTCGGCCAGTTACCAGCGCGCCGGAACAACAGTTACAGCGCAGCCCTTCAACTTCGACACCGGCATTACCACATCCAACAGCGGACTCAAAGCGCCAATTACAGACATGGTCAAGTACCTGCGCTTTCTCATTGGCGACCCGGCAAATCCGATCTACAACGTTGTGCTCAAGCGCAGTTCGCTTGAGGAGGCATGGATGGGCGTGTTGCCCGCAACCGAGCCGGGCCAGAAGCCCACGCCTTACACATCAGGCCCCCGCGGCGCACAACCGATGATGGGCCTGGGATTCTTTGTGCTGGAGACGGGCGGCCATCGATACATTTACCACGACGGCGACCAGGGCGGCTTCTCATCAGAACTGCTCGTTGACCCCGCAGGTCGCAGCGCCAGCATCCTCGCAGTGAACACCACCGACACCGGCGAAGCCAAGCCGGCGGCGACACTGCACCCTGAGTCGAACACCGAGCCCGACCCCAACACCGATCTGCGACAAACGATCCGCAGCGACCTGATCGAGAAGGTTTTTCCGGCTTACGCACAGCAGATGGCCGGAACAAGAAAGTAGAATGATTGAGCGCTAAGCCCGGAGCGGATTGGCGCTCAGAAGACTCACGATGCTCTCAAAACTTCCGACGCATGAATAATTCCTGATGACAGTGTTAGCTTTTACATTCGTAGTTTGGGCTATGTCGACGCTCGCGGGCTTTCTGGGCGCGCTGACCGGCCTTGGCGGCGGTGTTGTGGTTGTGCCGGTTCTGGCCCTTGCGCTGGGTGTTGATATCAAGTACGCCATTGGCGCCTCGCTCGTTTCGGTGATTGCCACTTCATCCGGCGCGGCAGCGGCCTACGTGAAAGAAGGCTATTCCAATATTCGAATCGGCATGCTTCTTGAGATCGCCACAACGGTGGGAGCGGTTCTAGGCGCATTTCTCACGGCATACATAAGCACCCATGCCATCGCCATCATCTTTGGGTTGGTACTTATCCAGGCCGCGTACCAATCCTTTTTTAATTCCACGCCGGATACAGGGAAGGCGATCGACTCTGATTCACTGGGCAAACGCTTGAGACTCACCGGAACCTATCCTTTGAACGGGCGCCCCCAGGAATATGGAGTGCGCAATGTTCCCGCGGGATTTGGCCTGATGTTCGGCGCTGGCGCGCTTTCAGGGTTGCTCGGAATTGGCTCCGGAGCAGTGAAGGTAATTGCCATGGACCGCGCCATGAAGATTCCCTTCAAGGTGTCCACCACGACCAGCAACTTCATGATTGGCGTCACCGCGGCGGCCAGCGCCGGAGTGTATCTCAGCCGTGGATATATCGATCCTCGCGTTGCAATGCCTGTGATGCTCGGCGTGCTGGGCGGAGCGTTTCTGGGGACCAAGGTCCTTGTCCACGCACCCGTACGGACGTTGAGGGTCGTTTTCGGGTCCGTGGTGCTGTTGCTTGCGATTGAAATGATTGTGAATGGCATTTTGGGAAAGGTGTAACGGGCATGGATGATCGCCGCCTGGAAAACATCATCGGTAATCTTCTGCGAGCCGGCGTCCTGCTCGCTGCCGCGGTTGTTTTTGCTGGCGGAGCATTGTATCTGGCTCAGAACCACTCTCAAAAGCCCAGCTATCGAACGTTTGTGGTGGAACGGGAGAACCTGCGCACTCTGCCGGGCATTGTGCAATCTGCAGCGCATTTGCATAGCGAGGGATTGATCCAATTCGGGCTGCTTCTGCTGATTGCTACGCCGGTTGCGCGCGTGGCCATGGCGGTCATCGGTTTTCATCTAGAGCGGGACCGCTTGTATGAAGTTGTGAGCCTGATCGTGCTTGCAGTTCTCGCATTCAGCCTGATGCGCGCGAGCTGAGTGCGCTGCGCAAGACGCTATGCGAGATCTCCATCTTTGCCAATGTCCATGGACGGAGAAATTGGATTCCGCTCGTCGATGTACTCGTCAATCACCTGATTGAGCAAGCCCTTCGCTTCGAGGATGAACTCGACGGCGTCCCGGCCGGCGCCGTAACCGCCTGAGTTAGGCGTCACATAGTGCGCCTCGGCTTTCACCTGGGGGCGCGCGTTGGCCACCGCGATCGCCAAACCGCATCGGCGCATCACCGGAAGATCGATCACGTCGTCGCCAATGTAGGCGATCTCTTCCAGGGTCACGCCTTCCTTCTGCATGATTTCGCGGACAGCCTGCATCTTGAAAGCCTGCCCCATGTAGACAAATTCAAGCTTCAAGTCGCGGGACCGCGTGGCCACAGTTTCGCTCACGCGCTTGGTGATGACCCCGCACTTCATGCCGCCGAGCCGGGCCAGGGAAATAGCCGTACCGTCGTGCGCGCTGTAGCCCTTGGCTTCCATCATGGTGGCGGAGTGTACGCCGAATCCGATCTGTTCCTGATGTTGATCCAGATGAGCCTGCGTCTCGGAACTGGTGGAAGTCGGGCTCGGCGCAGGGACCAGCCAGATAGTACCGTCGGTCAGTACCCCATCGACGTCGAAAAGAATAATTTTGATGCGGCGGGCTCGATCTTGCGCAGTCAGTGTCATGCTTCGATTTTATCTGCGCGAAGGCGAAGGCAAATCCGCGAGAATGGAAGGATGGACAGGGATCTACCACCCACCAGACCGCAGACGACGCCTGCTCTCGAACCCGAGGATTACTACTTCGAGGGGAAGAACCTCGTGTTCACCGCGGCCTATCACCTGAAGCGCGGAACCTGTTGTGGCTCGAACTGCCGGCACTGTCCATATCGCGAAGCGGACTCTGAGGAAAATCGGTCTATGAGCATAAAGCCGCTTTAAAACTCATGCATTTTCGCCGGCATGGTTCTCTGGGGGAACTGCAACCGCTTGCGGTTGTTCAAGGATGAACAACACCATGCGCGCAATATCCTCCGGCTCCAACTGGTCATCGGCCCCTTTATCCGGTGTCACCTCCCAACGATCATGGAGACCTTTCTTGACCAGGCCGGGCTGTATGCAGGACACCTGAACATCGGTGCCGCTCACTTCCCTGCTCAAGGCGTCGGAAAGCATTTCAATGGCGCTTTGGGTCGCGGCGTAGGCGGTCGCTCGGACTTTCTTGCCCACTCCGCTGGAGATATTCACCAGGTGACCATGTTCTTCGCTGACAAAATGCTTGAGGAAAACGTAGGCAACTCGGAATGCGCCTTCGACGTTCACGCGCACCATGTTGCACATGCGTTCAATATCGATGGTCTCGATGAGCCCATCCTCCAGAAGTCCGCCATTGTTGAAACACACATCGCAGCGGCCAAACCTGTCGAGTGCCGCTTCCAGCAGGGTCTCGGGAATCGACTCCTCCCGCAGATTCCCGGCCACCACCGTGCACGGCCCCTTGAGCTCAGTTGCAAGAGCGCTGAGCTTCTCCATCGATGGTGCGGTAAGCACCAGGGAATACCCTGCCGTGGAAAGCGCTTTCGACACTGCTGTGCCAATTCCCCCCGTGGCCCCCGTAATCACGGCGACCTTGCCAGACTCTCCGGTCTCCATATTGTCCCTCAATGCATCAGAATACCCGGAAAGGCGAGAGGTTGCCGGAGAGGGACCTGCTGCATTACCTCTGCCCGGGAGATGCAACCCCGGCGCCCCCTGGTGCGGCGGGCAAAGAGGCCGGTGATGGAGCCGCCGGCTCGCGCACCAGAACGGCAAATCGCGGAAATGCGAAGCTGCCCCCGGCGTCGTCAATGACATTCAACTGGCCGATATAGGGGCCGGGCTTGAGGCCCGTCAACGGCACATCAAGTTCGATCGACACTGCGTCGCGTCCATCCACGTTAATCGCTTTGGCCTGCACCAGCGGCGTTTCGTAGACTTTCACCGATCCCTGAATCAGTTCGAGGCTGCTCAACAGATCGATGCCGGCTTTGGACCCCTTGGGGTGGTTACCCGGCAGCCTTTCGTGCGAGGGATCGTACACCTCGTAAAGCAGATACAGGTGCTGATCCTGGCGGAAGACGTGGCTGATGTTGGGCACATATTCCTCGCCGTCGCGGACCAGCGGGTCATCCATCTTGCTCGGCCTCCGCTGCGAGGCCAACACAATCGAGCTCATCTTGAGCGGCATCTTCTTCATCTCAGGAAGCACAATGTCCGCTTCGAACGAACCCATTCGGCCGGTCTGGTTTTCGCGTACAACGAATTTCAGGTGATATTTGCCTGGCGGAAGGTTGAAGCTGGTAGTGTATTCGATGTTCTTCTGCCGCGCCTGCAACGACGGGTCGAGGTTCAGCTTCACTGTCTGGCGCGCCTGACCGATTGTTCGCTTCACCTCGTCAATCACTTCGCCAATAATGTCCAGCGTGGCCTTGTCCTTGTCGCCGCCTTTCACAAACGGAATTTGCGAGCCGGGTACGAGGATCGATACCGGCACATAGAAGCGGTTGTCGTCCAGGCGGAAATACATGGCGTCGAGATAGACGGCGATGTCGGTGGCGGGTAAGTCGCTGGCTAACTCTTCGTCAAGTTCGCGCTCGCGGTCTTCGCGGCCCGAGTGCCTGAAATCCGCCGGAGCGTAATACCCGGGTCGGTACTCGAGCTTTACTCCGGGCCGGTCAATTTTGATGGTCAGCTTGCGATACTTGCCGTCGCGTGCGAGGTCGGAGGAATGAAATCCGATGGCATAGTAGGCGGAGGTGTCGCGCTGTACCTGCGCAAACGCGGGAGCGAAGTCGTTCGAATCAAAGAACGCCTTGCCGCCGGTGTCCGAGCTAAGCGTGGCCATCACTTCCTGCGTGGCGAAGTTAGCGTTCATGTTACTCGTCAGCGCGCCGCCGTTATAAGCGCCCGATCCGCGCAGGCTTCCAGTGGATGCATCGCCCAGCGGCGAAATCGCCTGAAGGCCGCGCGTATCCACGCTGTAGATCGACAGGTTGGCGCGCACGGCCGAGTTGATGGCAGCGCGCAACGAAGCCTGGTTCTCGATGCCGTCACGCGAGATGCCGCCGGAAAAATAAAGCAGCGATTTCTTTTCGGTGATTTTCTCCAGCGACTTCGACACGGCTCGCAGCGCGAAAAGCTCGCGATCAGTGTTGATGTCGTTGTATTCGCTTTCATCGGGCGTATAGCCGGTGGTATCTTCCACCTGGTTCGAGTTTGCGTTGGCGCCCTGGGTAAAGCCCTGCCCTTCAGTTCCGTTGTACGCGCCCACCTCGTCGATCAGCGCATTCTTGTCGGCGGTAAAGTCCTGGTCCACCGTCAGTGTGTCGCCCAGCGAAACAAGTGCCACAAGGTCGGCAGGCTGCATCTTGGTGCGCAGAAACGCCTGGGCCGCCTCCACGCTGCGATCCAGATCTTCGGGCTGCATTGAAGTCAAATCGAAGAACATGACGATCAGGCGGTGATTGCGCAGGTCCTCAGGCCGCGCCACGACGACTGCCTTCGTCCCGTTGCCGGTTGTACCGGCAGCCAATCCGCTTACCGTGGCCTCATTCAGCGGTTTTGCCATATCCACGCTTTGAAAGTCGAAGGTGGAAATCTGCTGCTGCTTGCCATTCTCGTAAATTTTGAAGTCGCTCTGCTTGAGCCCGCGCACGAATTCGCCGGTCTTCGAGTCGCGCACAACTACGTTGGTCAACACCAGTTCGGCGTTCGCCTTGAGCACAAAGCCGCCCTGCGGTGTAGAGGAAACCTGCCCGGGGGATGACTGCCCCGATTCCTGCGCATGACCGAGTGGCGCGCCCGGCACAATCAGTGCCAGCGCCATCCATCCAGCGACCATCCTGCGCAGCAAACCCACGATCCAATCCTTTCTTAATCCTCTGACCTACTAACTCGCCGACTTGCTGACTTACCTCTAACTAGAACCTGAACCTGGCTATGAATTGGAACGATCGCATCGATCCGACCGACGTAACTTGCCCGAAGCTTGGCGAAGCCACGTTGGTATCCACGCCGGAGTATTGCACGGTGTTAAAGACGTTATCCATGGTGGCGCGAATCTCCATGCTGCGCGTTTCGCCCAGTTGCATCGTCTTCGACAGAGACAGGTTGTTCTGGATGGTTCCCGGCCCGGCAATCGAGTTCCGCGGCGAGTTGCCAAAGACACCGCATGGATAGCTTGAACTGGCCGCGGGCTCCTGATATGCGTCGGGGTTGAACCAGCGTTTTAGCGAGCCTCCACTGGCGGTGACCGAGGCGCCGGGCACGAGATCGGGACGAAGCGTGCCGGCTGTGCCGCAGGCTACACTCGCCACTTCGGCCGCATAGTATGGCCTGAGCGGCGTTCCGGTGGCGAAGGTGAAGGTGCCGGAGACCGAGAATCCCTCGAGAACGTGCGAAGGCTTTCCCGCAGTGAACCACCGCTTGTCCTGGCCGAACGGCAATTCATAAAGATAAGTCCCACTGACTTTGTGCCGCTGGTCAAGGTTGCCGTTTCCTTCTTCGGCGTTCAGATCTTGCCAGTTCTGCGCGCCCACGCTCTCGCTGCCGCCTTCAGAGCCCGCATTGTCGATCAGGTGCGAATACTGATAATTGGCGCCCAGGGCAACGCCGCCTGACAGTCTTTTGTTCACACGCAGTGTCCCCGCGGTGAATTTCGAAAACGCTACGGCCTGGTCATAAGTGAAAACCAGGTTTGCAGGGTTGGTATTAGGGCTGCTGGCGGTGGCGCGCGGCGCGCTGGTGATGTCGAGATGGTTGCCCTTCGAGCCGTTATAGCCCAGGTTCATCACGATGCCCCACCGCAATGTCTTTTGCACATCGAGGTTCCAAACTTCGACATAGGGCAGTTGATAGTGCGGATCGAGAGCGTAGTTGCCCGTCGTGTCCGGCGCGGGAAATCCCTGCGCCAGTGTGAGGCAATCAGGAGATGCGCTCCGCGCGCATGCCGATGATGCCTGGCCGCTCGATGTGGCTTCCTGGTTGGTCTGCTCGTTCGCAAAGGGCGGCTGATGCGCCATGGTTGTAGCGAAAGTGGCGTACTGGCCAACGGTGTAGTTCATGCCGAACCCGGCGCGAACGACGGTCTGTTTGGGCAACCGCAGGGCAAGTCCCAGGCGCGGCGCAACGGCGGTCCGAAACGGAAAGACCAGCGAATCCGGCAGCGCCCCGGCGAAGGGACCTGTCTCTCCGGACTGAACTTCCGCCGTGCCGGTGAACCCCGCAGAGGGATTGGTATCGACGTCGGCCAGGTGCCCATACTTTTCTGTATAGGGCGCAAAGAATTCGTAGCGGACTCCATAGAGCAAGGTGAGTTGCGGCAACACTCTCCAGTCGTCCTGGGCATAAGCATCGAATACATTGTCGCGGAGATAACTTTTGTTCACGGCCGAATCGAGAGTTGTCTCCTGCGGCAATCCGAGCAGAAGATCCGCGAGAGACGAGCCGGTAGCGCGGTCCTGGTTCGCGTCCTCGGTAAACAGGCCTGAAAATGTAAAGCTTCCGGTGGCGTTCGAACTGGCCAGAAAGTCGTGGTGGACACGGCGATAGTCGCCGCCGAAGCGCAGGTTGTGTTTGCCGTGAATCCAACTTAACGTCTCAGAAACCGAAATGGTTTGCGCCACGGAGAGATTCGGCTGCTGTTCGCTGAGGCCCTGTATATTGCTGAGCTGGATACTGGGAAGGCCATAGTTCAACGGGGTCGTGTTGAGCGGATTGCCGTTCGGTCCCAGGATTCCGATCTCGGTTGCAATATCGGGACCGTCGGTAAACAAGTTTGTCGCCTGGCTGTTGACGCGGTTCCAGTTAACGTTGGAGATACTCGTCAATTTGTGATAGCCGACGGTGTAGCCGGCTTGCACGGAGTTTGAGCCCGACGAGGTCTTGCCGCCCAATTGCGGAAAGATGTTTACGTTGTCTGAGGCGGTGTGACTCCAGTTGTAATTAAAGTTGATGCTTTGGCGCAGTCCCTGGTTCTGCTGGGCTCTGCGCCCGCTGCGGCCGCCAAAGCCGAAAGGGGTCGCATTCGACCCCAGGCCGCGCATATAGCGGACTCCGGCTTGTGTTGTGTTGGATTGCGCGGTCGACAGCAGGTGATAGTTCTGCACCGTGCCGGGCAGGTTCGGCTCAGGAAAATACTTCAACAGCGCAGTGGCCTGCGGCACGATCCGCGTGGATGGAATCACGTTGGCTGCGCCGTTCGAATTGAACTGCTGAAAGGTAGTGGGATCGTAGATCGGGGCTAATCCGGCCGCGGAGAAGTCACCGCCTCGCTCCGCATCCGTGGGCACCGTGGCGTACTCGTCCAGGGGGCTCGAAGTGCGGGTACCCGAGAGGCTGAGGAACATGGTGTCTTTGCCGCTCGGCTTGGTAAGTCCCGGGATGTAGGGCGAGCTCATGAAGGTCAGTCCGAAGCGGTTGGAGCCGGATTCGGGCTGCTCCTGGGACTGACCGCGAAGAGAAAATGGTTCCGCGTTCAAAGCGGAGTTACTGCCGGTCCAAAAGATGGCCCCGTGCGGCTGACCCGGATTGAAACCGCGAAAGTTGCGCATTCCGCCCCTACCTCCGCCGCCACCGAACCCCCCGCCGAACCCGCCACCGAAGCCGCCACCGCCAAAGCCGCCACCGCCAAAGAGACCGCCGCCGCGGAAGTTTCCGCCCTGCCCGCCATTCTGTGCGCGCAATGTCTCCATGGCATCGCGCAACCGGTCCATATCGACTCCGGCGAGCGGGCTTACCGCGCCAGCCTGTCCACTGATGGCCACCGAATCTTCGCTGAAATCGGAGTTGCCGGCGATCGATGGCAGAGCGGCTCCGCTGACGCCTGCCGCACCGCTCTCGGTATCGATGCCGGCAGCGAGGGCGCTCGCGAGGCTCAGGTTTTGGGCGCCGTTGCCCACGAACTGACGGATCGCCTGTTCCGCCTGCGAAGACTGTCCTTCCTGCTGCTCTTGTGCGGCCGCGCGCGAGGCGAGAATCAGCTCGAAATTCACCGTCTGGTCATGATTTGAAGCATTGAGCAGCGCTTCCTGATCGCCGGCGGTAAAAGCTGCGAACTGGGTGCGAATGACATAGCGGCCATTCTGCGGAATGGTCATCGACCACGCGCCGGTGATGTCGGTCGTAGTCGAGTAGCGCTTGCCGGTGAGGGTGTTCTGGGCGGTCACGGTCACGCCCGGCAGCGGGATGTTGTCGCTCTTCACCACGCCATGCAGCTTGCCCCCCGTTACGGGCTCATTTACGGGCTCGGCAGTATGGGTTTGCGTGCCGGATGCGGCAGCGCCGGCAGTCGCGGCAGCCGGTGCGGCCGGCGGCACGGTGACCTGGGCCGGTGCCGCAAGGCCGGTCACAAAGACACTCACCGTAACTGCCCACAGCATTGCTGCCCGCCGCATCCATGCTCCCTGGCATTTCGTGCTCGTACACATTCAGACGAGTGAGTGACCGGGAAGGTTTACGGCTGCCGGCCTTTGGAGTGGATGTAAACTCAGGCATGGCAGCACCCAAGCCCGCTTCCCACATCATTGAACTTGAAGAAATTACCTCAACTGCTGCAGAAAGCATGCTGGCGCAGGCGCGGAAACTGTTGCTCGAATACGGCCGCTTTGTGATCGCGCAGCCCGGTGCGGCGCGCTTCTGCTTTGGAGCGTTGGAGAAGGAAGCTGAGCGTCTGCCACTGAGCTTTCACGAACAAGGCGGCGGCTGTTTAATGGCCCGAGTAGACTCCGAGGCCGCCGGATTCATCGCCTGGCGCAGTTTGCCCGTTGCCATCGCTCACGATGCATGGGAGTTGAAACGCTTGTGGGTCAGCCCAATCGCCCGCGGTTTCGGTATGGGAAGAGCGCTTACGCAGGCCGTGCTCGACCGCGCCGTGAACGCCGGATGCAGCGCTGTTTACCTCGACACCGCACCTGCCTCGATGGCCGCTGCTCACCGAATCTATCTGGAACTGGGCTTTGCGCCTTGCGCTCCCTATAATGACAATCCGGTGGAAGGACTCGTGTATCTGATGAAACGGCTATGAGCGTCGCGTCCCTCTTTATGTCGGCATCCATCTCATTTGAACCGAGGTCGCCCATGAAATTCTCCAGGCTTCTCACCAGCGCAATTCCCCTGCTGCTTGCTGCCTTTGCCCTCAATGCGCCCGCCCAGCAGGCCATCACTTTCCCCAGCGGCGATGGCATGGCGCAAGGCATCCTATACCTGCCGCAGTCTTCAGGACCGCATCCGGCGCTGGTGGTCATCCACGAGTGGTGGGGGCTGAATGACTGGATCAAGCAGGAAGCAGCAGGCTATGCTGCCAAGGGCTATGTGGCGCTGGCCGTCGATCTCTATCGCGGCAAGGTGGCCAGCGACCCCGAGACAGCACACGAGCTATCTCGCGGGCTGCCGCAAGACCAGGGCGTGCAGGACCTTGTTGCCGCGGTTAAATACCTCGAAAGCCGAAAAGACGTAGAGCATGACCGCATCGGTGCGGTGGGTTGGTGCATGGGCGGCGGCTACGCGCTGCAACTGGCTATCGCCGAGCCTGCGCTCAAAGCGGTCGCCGTCAACTATGGCGCGCTCGCAACCGACAAGGCCGCGCTGGCCAAAATTCACGCGGCCGTGTTGGGCAATTTTGGCGGACAGGATCATGGCATCCCACCCGATGCCGTACACGCCTTTGAAGCCTCAATGCAGTCTCTGGGCAAGCCGGTGGACGCGAAAATCTATCCTGACGCCGGCCACGCTTTTGAAAATCCGAACAATAAAACCGGTTACCGGCCTGAGGATGCCGCCGATGCACTCGCCCGCGTCGACCGCTTCTTTGCCGCGGAATTGCAGAAATAAGGGCTCCCCGCAACAGTGCTGTTTCAGGCGCGAGCACGGTGCTGGACGGCTTTCACCATGTGGTTTCGGGCGGGAGAATAATTCCTCTTGCATTCTCGCCCTGCGCATGTTAACTCTTGAGCCAATAACTCCCTGGTTGCTACCGCGGAAGTAACCCCGGCAGCAGGAAAGAAAGACAGGAACTCTCCATGATGAAGATTGGCACTACGATTCGTGCGTTCCGCCTCCAGAAAGGTCTCTCGCAAGGCGATATCGAGAAGAAGACGGGGTTGCTGCGCTGCTATCTGTCGCGGGTTGAAAACGGCCACACCGTGCCATCGCTGGACACGCTGTCGAAGATTGCCGTGGCGCTCGACCTGCCTATCGCCCAGTTCTTTGCCGAAGACTCTGTCGGGCGCCAGTTCAACACACAAAGACTGTCCGACGAAGAGTTGCGATTCCTCACCCAGATTCGCCGCTACTCCACCAACCTGAATGAGAGTGACCGCAAGCTGCTTCTCGCCATGGTGAAAAAATTCGCTGCTACGGCAGTACGCTAAAGCGAAACCAGAGTTGGAGTGCCCTTTGGGGCCTATTTCAAGGTCGCCGCTCCCTGAGGGTCGCGTCGACTTGAATGCGGTGGTTCCGGGGTACAGTCACTCTGGTTTCGCTGCAGCCAAATCGAACGGTTGAGTACGTCGAGTTTCATCTCGAACAGGCATGAACGCGCAATCAGCGTGAACGCGCAATCAGCAGAGGAGATCCCACTTAAAGAGCGGTTGATTGGCTCGCCCGTTTAAACGCTGTCAACCCTTTCTCCCGGCAGGTCATCTAATCAATTGAGTAAGGAAGCGCCTGGTATGGTTAGTTCGCTCTAACTCCGCGCCTTCGCTCTTATCCGGTGCGAAATGGCGACTAACCAAGAGTTGTTTAATTAGGGAGAATGCGATCACACGCCGCTATGCGGCCGCCTTGTACTTTAAATAACTGGGTACCTTGCGCCAGCACTTCTTGGGAGGCGAAATCACAAGAAGGAGGGGCAAGATGAAAGCAAGCAGAGTTTTTGCCATTGGTTTCGGCGTCATCGCTCTTTGTGTACTGTCGGTGCCGAATGCTTTTGCAAGTCTACAGAATCAGGCAACCAGGCTGACATTCAACGGGGCCGTTGAGATCCCTGGAGTCGCTCTCCCCGAGGGCACTTACTGGTTCAAGCTGCTGAAAGACGACGCCGACCAGAACATCGTTCAAATCTGGAACGGTAATCAGAAGAAACTGTTGGCGACCGTGCTGGCGATTCCGGATTACAGGCTCCACACCACGGGTCAGACGGTGATCAAATTCAAAAGTGAACATCCATCTGGCCTGCCGGATGCAATTCGGGCGTGGTTCTATCCCGGCACAGAATACGGGCACGAATTTGTCTACCCCGAGAAGACTGCAGCCGCGCTGGCAAAGCGATACGGAGAGCCTGTGCTCTCGATGCGAAATGACGTGTCGGCGAACATCACCAAGCCCGCGGAGAATGCCACCGACCCCTCCGTGGTTGCACTGAAACACGCACAGGTCCAGGTCGTAAGTCCAAATGGAAAGGAAACGAATTGGACCGGACCCAAGAAGTGAGAACGGCGAAGTCGGAGAATGGTTAGACGTCGTTCCCCAAATGGAAGATCGGCTCTACGCCGTGTCCTCCGCTCAGCAGCGCCTGCTCCTCGTGCTCTTCCAGCGGCTTGTAATTCTGCGCCACGTCCATCGCAAGGCGGAAATACCGTTCGTCTCCGGGTGGGATGGCAGCGGTAATGGGATGGCCGAGAGTCCAGCGCAATCCCATTGATGCTTCGTTGGGGAACGCAGCCGGCTGATACCAGCATTTCGGCTCGGGATGATTTTTCTGCTCGCCGGCAGGCCACACGGTCTTGGCCATGCTCTTCAGGCACAGGATACCCATGTTCTTCTCCTGTGCCTTCTTCAGAATCTGTGGGCCGAAGCCGGCCTGCGTAACCAGAACCCAATTGAGCGGGAAAAGCACGGTGTCGAAGTTGTAGCGATCCATTGCCGCCACCGCGGTTTCTGCGGAGTGGACCGAGAACCCGATGTAACGAATCTTCCCTTCCTTCTTTGCCGCTTCCATGGTTTCCATCGCTCCACCGGGCCCCAGCACCTTGTCCAGCTCGGCCATCTTGGTCAGCGCGTGGAACTGGTAGAGATCGACGTGATCCGTCTTGAGCAGGCGCAGTGACTCTTCAAGCTGCTTGCGCGAGTCGTCCTTCATGCGCCCTTCGGTCTTGCAGGCCAAAAAACAGTTCTTGCGATAGGGCGCCAGCGCGGGTCCCAGGCGCTCCTGCGCGTTGCCGTAACTGGGAGCGACATCGAAGTAATTGATCCCGCGGTCCACCGCTTCAGCCACAATGTTCGAGGCTTCGCCGGTGGTTTCATCCATGACCACGATTCCGCCGAAGGCAATGATGGAGAGTTGTTCACCTGTCTTGCCCAGCGTGCGGCGGGCAATAGGATCCGAAGGCGTCTTGGCGGATGCGCGGAGCCGGCTGGCAGAAGCAACGGCGGCGGCGCTGATTGCGGCTTGCTTGATGAATTCGCGGCGTTTCATACGATTCCTCCAGGGGGTTGGAATGAGACGGCCAGCGTTCAAAAATATTCTTGCACAGACCGCAATGTGAAGGCTATATGACCTAGCCAGCCAATTTTGCGAGATAGAAACCGAACAGCACCAGAACTCCCACGACCATCAAAAGGGCGATGCGCAGGCGCGATTGGAAAAGCTGCCGGGGCGAGCCGAGCCGGGGCACCATGGGCGCGGCAAACAGCAGGCCGCAGGTGAAGCCGCCCAGGTGCGCCATATTATCGATGCGCAATCCGGATTGCGTCATGGAAGCGCCGGCGCTGATGCCGAAGCCAAGAACCAGGTTGATGGCCGCAAAGTAGATCACCGATTTGCGCAGTTTGCGCAACTCGAATACAGGCACGGGCAGGCGCGGCGACTTGAGCAGAACAATCAGCGCCCCGGCAATGCCGAACACGGCCCCGGAAGCCCCTGCGCCGACTGGATACCAAACCCCTCCCGAGTCGTGATAGGGCCACAGCCAATTCACCAGCGTGGAAAGCAGATTGCCCGCCGCGCCGGTGAGGATATAGACCGCGAACACGCCCACTGACCCCATCAGCGGCTCAGCCAGAAGGGCCAGGTTCCACAGGCACCACATATTGAGGGCGATGTGAAGAAAACCCACATGCACAAACATGGCGGTGACGATGCGCCACCACTCGCCGCCCAGCAGCACCGCACCGGCGTTGTTCGCACCCCAGGACATGAGCTGACCGATTGTGGGACTCGTGGGGCTGACCTTGTGCGCCACCATGGCCAGGTAGACCGCGCAGTTGATGCCCACCAGCAAATAGGTAGCAGGTGACCGCAGCCATGAAGCACCTGGACGGCGTCGCGCAGGCTGCGGCGGAGGCCCGTAACCGGACCCCGGCGGCAGGATCTCCGGCTCCGTGCCGGTGTATCCACGCATCGGTATTTGCTCTGGCGATGGCGGAGCAGAGGGATAGCTTCCCATAGTCTCATCGTAATGCATTGGCCGAAGATCGAATGTGAGTTACATTCGGCAACTCGCCGGACGCGAAATCCCGTACCAATATGCGGTTGGATCGCAGGATCGCAGTCACATGGCTGGGGCGGGCAATCGTTGTAGTCTGTTGTTTGGTCCCTGCAGCCACGGGCGCGGCAATCGCCTGCGCAGGCTGCCCGGAACCGCAAGGAGCGAAACTTTGAGCGCGGAAAAACGGATTCGGCGGGCACTGCTCAGCGTGACTGACAAGACTGGGCTGGTTGACTTTGCAAAGGTTCTGGTGAGCTTTGGCGTGGAACTGGTCTCCACCGGCGGAACGGCGCGCACGCTGCGCGAAGCCGGCCTGGGCGTGCAGGACATCAGCGATCTGACGGGCTTTCCAGAAATGCTGGATGGGCGGGTCAAGACGCTGCATCCCAAGGTTCACGGCGGTCTCCTCTACATTCGCGGCAACCACGAGCATGAGGCCGCTGTTGCCGCCCACGGTATCCAGCCCATCGACATGGTGGTGGTAAATCTTTACGCCTTTGAGAAGACCGCAGCCCAGACCGGCGTCGCATTTGGCCACCTCATCGAAAACATCGATATCGGCGGACCGTCCATGGTGCGCTCCGCAGCCAAGAACTTTGAAGACGTTGCCGTTGTCACTCGTGTGTCGGATTATCCCGCCCTGATCGAAGAACTGCAATTGACGCGGGGCAGCCTGAGCCGCGAAACCCGCTGGAGGCTCGCCCGGCAGGCCTTTGGTCTCACCTCGGCCTATGACTCGGCCATCGCCGACACGCTTGACCGCATCGCAGAGGCACCGCAGCCCGCTGCGCCGGCCTCGCCCGACGCAGCCACCCTTCCCACGACCCTCCGTATCAACTTCCCGCTCGCCCAGACACTGCGCTATGGCGAGAATCCCCACCAGCGCGCCGCGCTCTATTCCGACGGCTCCGGCGTGGGTATCGCCGGCGCACACCAGCTCCAGGGCAAAGAACTTAGCTTCAACAATCTCGTGGATCTCGAAGCCTGTTGGGAGCTTACGCAGGAGTTCGACGAGCCGATGGTCGCCATCATCAAGCACACCAACCCTTGCGGCGCAGCCACCGGCGCCACCATCCTTGAGGCTTACAAAAAGGCCCTGGCATGCGACCCGGTTTCAGCCTTTGGCAGCGTAATTGGCATCAACCGGCCCGTGGATGGTGAGGCCGCCGCCGAAATCGGCAAGCTGTTTGTGGAGGCGATTGCCGCCCCGTCGTTCACGCCCGAGGCCCGCGAACGCTTTGCGACTAAAAAGAATCTACGCCTCGTCGAGGTTCACTCCGCGCCAACTCGCCCGGTGGTCAAGCACGTCTCGGGCGGATTGTTATTGCAGGACGCCGACACGGGCCGGGTCACCGAGGCCGAGTTGAAGGTCGTCACCTGGCGCCCGCCAACGGCGGAGGAATTGCGCAGCCTGCTCTTCGCGTGGCGCGTCTGCAAGCACGTCAAGTCCAACGCTATCGTTTACGCGCGCGACGGCCAGACCGTCGGAGTCGGCGCGGGACAGATGAGCCGCGTGGATGCCGCGCGCTTTGGCGCGCAAAAGGCGATTTTGCCGCTCCAGGGCACAGTAGCCGCTTCGGATGCCTTCTTTCCCTTTCCCGACGGCCTCGAAGCTGTCGCGCAGGCAGGTGCGACTGCGGTGATTCAACCCGGAGGGTCGGTCAAGGATCAGGACGTCATTGCCGCAGCCGACAAGCTGGGCATGGCCATGGTTTTCACCGGCATTCGCCACTTCCGGCACTGAGCCGATTGGATCCCGAAGACCCTGCCAACGCGGGTTGGGGCCACCGGCTCATCTCTCACGATCGATTCGTCTTGCGGTTTTGGTTACTTATCTGCGCGAAAATGCCCTCATTCTGCCGCACATCTGCGACCAATCACAGGTAAAATCGTCTTTAATGTAGACAGGTCGGCCCGGCCACCTGCCCGTGGAGCCTTTCCGCATTCCGGGATAGTTGGCTCACGGTGCGCCCCGGCTCGAAAGGCATGGAATCCTCAATAATGATGAATTCAAAACCTAGTTTGCTGCCCCTCTGGCTTTCGCTTGCCGCCGGGTCCCTCCTTTTACTGCCCGCGTTGAATGCGCGTGCCCAGGACGAGCCAGGAAATACGCTGCCGGAAACGGCCGCCCCCCACAAATTGCCCCCCGCTGGAAACGGCCAGACCAAAGCCGCCCCTGGTGGGCCCGCCAAGACGGCGCCCGATTCCGACTCGCAAACCCCGGATCGCGCCAAGTCCTATTTCCATGCGGCCATGGCGGACATTTATGAGGAAGAAGCGATGACTTCGGGGCAGCCCGGGGATGTGACCCACGCCGTTGAGGAGTACAAGGACGCTCTCAACGCCGACCCCGGCTCCGCCGAGTTGAACAATGCGCTGGCTGAGCTCTACTTTCGCACTGGCCGGGTGCGCGAGGCTGAAGCGACGGCTCGCGGCCTGCTGAAGACCTCTCCCAACAACGTTGACGCGCACAAGCTACTGGGTCGCATCTACCTGCGCCAGCTCAGCGAAGCGCAGAACGCCGTTTCTTCGGCCTCGCCCAGCGGCAATGCTCTTGACCAAGCCATTGCGGAATACGAAAAGATCATCTCGCTGGAGCCCAAAGACGTTGAGGACCGCATGATCCTGGGGCAGCTGTACACCGTTAAGCATCAGCCCCAGAAAGCGGAGGAGCAGTTCAAAATCGCCCAGGGACTCGAGCCTGAATCTGAAGAAGTGGTGCTGAACCTGGCGCGCGTCTATGCCGAGAGCGGCGATATCGAGCATGCCGTCAGAGTGATTGAGGCAGTTCCGGAATCGGACCGCACCAGCAAAATGGAGTTCGCCCTGGGCGCTGCTTATGACCAATTAAAGCGGCCTAAGGACGCCATCGCCGCTTATCAGCGAGCCACCGATATGGAGCCGGGAGACACGCGCACCATGGGCGCGCTGGCCCAGGCCCTGCTTAACAATGACCAGCTCGATGCGGCGCTGAAAGAGTACCAGGATCTGGCTGAAGCCGATCCTGACGATTCAAGCACCTTGATTCACATCTGCGAAATCCAGCGTCGCCAGGGCAAGTACGACGATGCATTGGCCTCCGTCAAGAAGGCTCTCAAGAAGGACCCTGATTCTCTTGAAGCGGGCTATAACGAAGGACTGCTGCTGGATGTGCTGGGCCGCTACGACGATGCAACCCAGGTTTACGAACACATGGTTGACCTGACCTCGCATGCCAATGGCGCCTATACCACCGAGGAAAAGAACAATCGCGGCATCTTTCTCGAACGCCTGGGCAGCCTCTACCACGAGCAGAACAAGGTCGACCAGGCCATTGCGACTTACCAGAAGATGATTGATCTTGGCGGCGATCAGGCTCTCCGCGGTTACCAGGGGCAGGTAGATACATATCGCGACGCCAAGATGTTCGACAAGGCAATTGAAGTTTCGCAAAAAGCGGTCGCTGCAAATCCCAAGGACCCCGATCTCAAACTGATGCTGGCCGGCGAATTGGCCGACGAAGGAAAGGCCGATGAAGGCTTGGCCATGGCCAAAGGCCTGCTCAACAACAGCGATAAGGACCGCGTGGTGTGGTTGAGCGTGGCGCAGATGGATACCCGTCTGCGCCGTTGGAAGGATGCCGAGGAAGCACTGAACAAGGCCAGCGACATGACCAGCAAGAAGGACGACCGCGTTTACGTGCTCTTCCTTCGCGGTGCGCTGGCCGAGCGGCAAAAGCACTATGAACCTGCGGAGCAGTTCTTCCGCCAGGCACTCGATCTTGACCCTTCCAACGCCATGGTGCTTAATTACCTGGGCTACATGCTGGCCGACAAGGGCACCAAACTACCAGAAGCTCTCAAAATGATTCGCAAGGCTGTGGAGCAGGAGCCGATGAACGGCGCTTATCTCGATTCACTCGGTTGGGCCTATTTCAAACTCGGGCAGTACGAACTTGCCGAAGAGAATCTGCGCCAGGCCGTCGAACGCGATCAGACCGACCCGACCGTCCACGACCATCTCGGCGATCTCTACGAGAAGACGGGCCGCATCCGCCTGGCAGCTACGCAATGGGAGCTTTCGCTGACGGAGTTCTCCAAATCGTCACCGGCCGACATAGAGCCCTCTGAAGTGTCCAAGTTGCAACACAAGCTTGAAAGCGCACGTGTGAAGCTTGCCAAGGAAGAGAGCATCACCGGCGCACCCAAACCGGAATAGAAGTACCATCCCCGAAGATCGATCCCGAACGCTGAAACGGCGGCCTTCTCCAATAGGAGAGACCGCCGTTTCGTTCAATCGCCAGGGAATGATCGAATCTCTCTTCCGCTGGAGAGGTTCGGATGAATCTCCGCCATCAAAGGCAGCAACAAGTGCGGCGAAACCTGCCTCGCCGCACTTGCCACTTCCCTATTTGGCTTGAGCCGCGGCGGCCGTGTATGTATCCACGTTGATCTTGTCCACCAGCGTCGTGCCCGTATCGACAAACACCGGATACGGTGAGAACGGGTCGTCGCTGTAATCCTTCGCGAGCTGCGTGGGCGGGTTGTGGAAAATCTCGTCCAGGGCCTTCAGGCCGTAATAGCCCATGGTCCACGGCTTTTGCGCAATGGTCGAGTCAATGGTGCCGGCCTTGATTGCATCCAGCGTTCCCTGGTCCGCGTCCCAGGCAATGACCACGCGGTCAGTGACATTCGACCGTTTCACGACTTCGGCGACCTGCTTGCCCGACGATGCCTCAAGGCAGACGAAGGCATCGATCTTCTTGGGGCCGCTCAGCGCCAACAACTGTTGTGTCTTGTCGAATGCAACGCGCGCATCGCCCTTGATGTCGATTACGTCCACAATATGGATATCGGGGCGGCTGGCCAAAACATCCTTGAAGCCTTTCAGTCGCTCTTCGGTGTTCGGCTGTCCCACCAGCGTAAAGAAGATTACGTTGCCTTTGCCGCCAAGCTTCTCGATCAGGCGCCGTCCGCCCAGACGGCCCGCTTCCAGGTTGTTGGTTCCGATGAAGAAGAGGCGCCGGCTGCCGGAGGCATCGGAGTCGATCGTGATCACCGGAATGCCTGCCTGGATTGCCGCATCGATTCCCGGCTGAAGTACGGAGACATCGGAAACCGAAATCAGAATGCCTGCCGGCTTGGCCGCGACAGCTTTCTGCAGTTCAGCAAGCTCGGCCTGGGGATCGAGATTCTCAGGCCCAACAACTCTTGCCGTCACATCGTATTGCGCAGCCGCTCTGTTAAACCCCGCCGCGGCGGTCTGCCAATAAGGCAGATTCATGTTGGCCGAGACCAGGTAGTAGACCTCTTTGAGCGAGTGATATTTGCACCCGGAAGTGAATGCTACCGCCGTCGCCAGCACCGCCAATGCAACACGTTTTACTGTCCTCATACTTGCCTCCAGGTCCTGATGTGAAGAGTTTCTGGGACGCGCACAAACAATACGCCTGTGCTTGCACCCCCCTGAAAAGTCCGGCTGGATGGTACTCCCGAATCATCGGCGTTGTCCAATCCCTGCCGTATGTGGAACTTTATAACATCCTCCCGTCAGGATGTAGCGTGATTCCGAACACGTTGTTCGCTGCGTCCCAGCAGTTGAAATCGCCGTTTCGGCCGCGCGCCCCCTTACGCACCGCAACGCTTAACCTGAAGCGCGGTGTAACCTGAATTGAATTGCGATTGCGAATCGAAAATGACATTGGAATCAAGGCCCATTGAAGTGCTGCCTCAAGGAATCGCTGTGGAAGAAGACGGGGACCTGGTACGGCGTACACACGCCGAGCCGCCTCACCCCTATCGCACGCCCTTCGCACGGGATGCCGCGCGCATTCTCCATGCACGCGCTTTTCGCCGCCTCGCCGGAAAAACCCAGGTCTTCACCCGGCTCACTGGCGATCCGCCAAGTGACCACTTCCGCAGCCGCCTGACCCACACGCTGGAAGTAACGCAGATTTCCCGCACCCTGGCTCACACTCTGGGCCTGAATGCGGAACTCGCCGAAGCGCTTGCACTGGCTCACGACATCGGCCACCCGCCCTTCGGCCACGCCGGCGAAAAGGCTCTTGACCACGCGTTGCAGGCTCAGGGACTCAGCTTTGACCACAATCTGCACGCACTGCGCATCGTCACTTGGTTCGAGGAGCGCTATGCGGCCTTTCGCGGACTGAACCTGACGCTGGGGGTGCGCGAAGGCATCGTCAAGCACTCACGCGACTACCGTGCCGCAGATCACCCGGAGCTGGCTGAGTATTTCCTCGACCAGCGCCCGCCGCTTGAAGCGCAACTCATCGACCTCGCCGATGAGATTGCCTACCTGACCGCCGACCTGGACGATGGATTGGATTCCGGAATTCTTACCCTGGCGCAGGTTCGCGACGGCATACCGCTCTTCCGCGGTTTTCACGATGGCGTACTCACGCAGTTTCCCGCCGCCGCTCCGAAGCTCACTGCGAACGAAGCCCTCAAACGCATTCTTAACGCGCTCGTGACCGATCTGATGAACGAGGTGCGCGTCCGCGTAGCAGAAATTGGCGCCGCAACTCTGGATGAAATTCGCCACGCGCCGCACCGACTCGCCGCCCTGAGTCCAGCCATGGAAGCAGACCGGGCCGCCGCCAAGGATTTCCTTTACATCAACTTCTACAACTCTCCCAGCATGGAAGAAGCCCACAGGCACGCCGCCTATGTGGTTGAGGGACTCTTTGCCTCGCTTATGGAGAATCCCAGCCTGCTGCCCGACGATCACCAGGCGCAAATTCCCACCGAGGGACTTGCCCGCACGGTAGCCGACTACATCGCCGGGATGACCGACAGCTACATTGAGCAGCTTTGGGCGCGCTACGGAAGATAACCAGCCGGTTGCCTCTCAGGCAACGGTTCCCGTTCCCGCCAGCCGATTGTGGAGCCAGCTGAAAATCGCTCCGCCCATGAAGCCGTCCGCAGCCCCGTAGACAGTTCCAATCACAACCTCAACAATGCTCCTCGTGGCGTGGTAACCGGGATAAACCGTCGACATGGCATGGAGAAAACTCTCCGCATAGCCAGCCCATATCAGGTTCAGAAGGCCCATGGTCAGCATCGCGCCGCCCCAGACAATCGCGCAGGTCAGCGCCCAGGCTCTCACATTGAGTTTCATCGCTCCCCCCCCCGGAAAAGCATTCTAGTCCCGAAATGCCAGGAAGGGCTGTGCTCACTGACGATTCACCGCCGGCCAGCGGGGAAGGAACGCAGACTCTCTATGAGTTGTGTTACTGCACCGTACCCTGAGGCCGTAGCCGTCTCAGGTCCAGGGCGCACTCCACGGCATTCAGCGCATAAAGGCGCAGATTGTCAGAGGCGGCCCAGAGCCACAACCGCGAACTTTCGGATGGGTTCCGCGCACCCGGCTCCGGACGAAGGCGGATCGACACATCATTTTGCCCGGTTGCCGCAAGGTTTGAGGGCGAATCGGTGTCCTCAAGAACCAGGTCCACATGGTCGCCGCTCAGGGCGTCCTCGAGAATCGAAATCTCCACCGGCCTCTCCAACTCCACCGCGATCGAGAATGTGTGGCCATGAAACACCGGCGCATGGATCGCCTGCAGCGACAGCTGTGGCCAGCGATTGCCGGCAAGCGCCGCGTAATGGCGGCGCACTCGGGCCTCCATCGCCTCCAGTCTTGCGGTGGCACTCTCGCCAAAACCCGCAAGCAGGTTATAAGCCACCTGCGCGTCGTAGATGGCCCGCGGAAGTCCCTGGAAGCTCAGCAGGTTCACGGTCTGCTGGTGCAACTCGTCCATCGCGGCGCGTCCGAATTCGCTGGCCGGTACCAGCAGCGTGGCAGCGGCATACCGCACCGGAACCGCTTGCTGCAATCGCTCCATCACCAGCGCCAGGGCCAATGCCGCGGAGTGAGCCGGAACCACAGCCGGCGTAAACAGGTCGGCGCTCACATTGTCCATGCCAATCCACGGAGCCCGCACCAGCACTCCCGGCTCCTGGTCCAGCGCTCCGGAGAGGTCCAGCACCGTGGAACCGGCACGAAGCGCCTGCCGCCAATGCTTGCGGGTCAGTTCTTCGCTGCCGCAAAAGAACGTAAAGTCCATGTGCTCGAAGGCATCCGGGCCAATTGGCTGCACAAATGTGACTTCGTCGCCCACCTGGTCCAGCTGGCCAAGTCCCTCATTCTCGTCGAGCAGAACAAAACTCGCCGCAGCGAGGGTCGAATCGGTGAGGGCTTCCTTCAATTCCTTGCCCAGCAGGGAGGAGGCGCCGGGAATCGCGATTTTATACACAGGCATCCTTTCGTGATTGGCAATGCCCCAACCGGTCTCTCTCATGCAGCAAAACCCTGTTGACCGATTGAGCGATCGGCCAGTGCGCCGCAGCGGAAGGACTCATGCTTCCCGCTCGTCGACAAAGATTGGCGATGCAAGTTGTTCTAGGCATGTCTCAGGGGGTCCGGCTCCTGCGCGCCTCTAGTCTTTGATTCGGAGAGATTTTCGGGCGGCTTGTGGCGACGCCGTCGCGACCACGAATAGGCCGCCCGCGCCCAGATTCCCGAGAACATGTAAACCAGCCCAATTGCAAAAAACACAAAATGAGAGAACCGGGCCATCACATAAACCACGATCGACAAAAGGAACAGGATCTGGAAGGGATGAGCCCGCGAAAAGTTGATCTCCTTGCCCGACCAGAACCTCCAGGTACTCACCATCAGGAATCCGGAAAGTCCCACGAGGATGACCCACGGAATAGCAATCCACCAGGCCTGCACGGGAATGCCATAGCAAAGGTGAACGGTGGATGCGAGCATACCCGCAGCCGCGGGAATCGGCATTCCCACAAAATACTTGCGGTCCGCCCGTCCGGGATTTCGGGGCTGCGCATCGTGGCTTATGTTGAAGCGCGCCAGCCGCGAAACCCCGCCGATCAAAAACAGAAAACAGACAAAAGCCCCCGCGTGCTGCAAGTCGATTCGCAACTGCGGGTTGATTGAATCGGGTAGAAAGTGAAATCCCCAGATCATTGCCAGCAGGCTTGGCGCCACGCCAAATGTAATGGCATCGGCCAGCGAATCCAACTCTCTGCCAAACTCGCTGGTGGTGTTGGTCATGCGGGCAATGCGGCCATCCAGCGCATCAAAGGGGATGGCCAGAACAATGGCGATGGCAGCCCAGTCGAGGTGGGTTTGCGCATCGCCGCTGATCGCCTTGATTGTCTCGGTGATGGCAAAATAGCCGGCCGCTATATTGCCCACGGTGAACAGCGAAGGCAGCAGATACATGCCGCGACGCAGCCTCGCCTGGGCGTTTGCCTTGGCCTGCTCGGGGTCGCGGTGATTCACAGGACTGCTCCGCCAAACTCTTCGGGCAGCACGCTGGCGCTCATGGCCTTCAGAACTGTCGGACCAGCCAATGCCATCTCTGACTCCGGCATTTCAGCCAGCACGCTCGCGCCGCCTCGCACCCGCTGGCCCTTCTTTACGCGCAGCTCGGCTTCGGCCGGCAGCACCACATCCACGCGCGAACCGAATTTGATGAGGCCCACCCGTTGCCCGCGCTCCACCGTGTCGCCTTCGCGCTGGTTGAAGACGATGCGCCGCGCCAGCAACCCGGCAATCTGTTTGAAGGTGACCTCGAACCCCGCGCCGCGCACCGTCACGACGTTTTGCTCGTTGCGGTCCGCCGAGGCAGGATTCATCGCGTTCAGATATTGACCCTTCTGGTAACGAACCGAGGTGAGAACGCCGCTGATGGGCGAACGGTTCACGTGAACATCGAAAACACTGAGGAAGATGCTGATGCGCTGCCTTGGGCCCCCGGGAGTGGCAATCGTGACTGTTTCGGTGACAAGCCCGTCGCCCGGCGACACGATCAGTCCCTCGCCCAAAGGAATGCTGCGTCGAGGATCGCGGAAAAACCATAGGAAAAAGAGCGCCAGAAGCACGGGGACAATCGCCCACATCCACCCGCGCGTGGCCCAGGCCAGCACCGCAGCCGCAGCCAGAAGGCTCAAACCGTATATGTAACCGTCACGAACCATTGTCCATAACGATTATACGGTTGAATTGTCTCCCCAATGGCAACTGTGACACACTCGCTTATCGGCAAGGTCGGCTTCGGCCGCCGTTCCATCAATCGCCTGCTTCCACCAAGTGCCTGAAAACGTCCTACGCAACCACCATCGAACGGTGTTCGAGGGCGAAAATCAGGTCTTTGGCGTGGAGTTTCAGCTTCTTGAGCCGTACTTCCTCGAGCTGTTCATCTTCTGAGAGGTAGGGCTTTTGAATCAACTCTTCCAACCGCTGAGCGTAGCGGCGATGTTCGGCTTGCAGGCGATCTATTTCTTCGCTCAGCGTGGAATCCTTTATCTCATCCATCAAGCACCTCCGGTTTTTACTGAACATTTACATATAGCTCCCCGGCGCGACAATCGGCAAGCGCCAAAAGAGGAGAATTTATTCCGGGCTGTGGATTATTGGTTTGTGACCCAACAACTGTGATCCCAATCACGCCCAGGAATCTATCGGCCCGGCAACGTACGCTCAAGCAATCATGAAACGCATCAGAACGGCATCTTCAACCGGCTCAGTGTAGTAGCGCGGCCGCCAGCCCGCCTCAACGAAGCCGAGTGACCGGTAAAGAGCCTGAGCCGGCAGGTTCGACATGCGCACTTCAAGTAAGACTTCGTTGACTTGCGCCAGGCGAAGCTCAAAGGCCAGTTCCCTGAATAACTGCTGCGCCACTCCCCGCCTTTGGAATCTGGAGGCCACGGCAATTGTTTCCAGTTCAGCCTCCGGCGGCGCCAGTCTGGCCACCGTGAAGCCGATAACTGTTCCGGTTGCCGTGTCGAGGGTCAACAGGGCAATCCGTTTCAGCGTTGATCGAGGGTTAAGCGCGGCTTCATAGACACTGCGCGGCCATTGAGGGGCTCGGCGCAGGCTTCGCGCAATCGCCATCACCCGGTCGAGGTCAGCCACCGTCATGCGGCGAATCCGCAGCTCTATCGCGGCGGCACTCATGCGCGCTGAGCCCCCGCGCTGGCCGGCTCGCCGAATATCTCCGCGTCTGAACGGCGCAGATAGTGGCCGTCCAGCAACGCCAGGTCCACAAACTCGCCGGCAAGAATGCGTGGCGCAGCCAGCATCAGCGCATCCGCCGCAGTGGGCGCAGAAACGTGCAGTAATGAAGCCTGAGGCCACACGCTGGCCAGAAGGGCCGCGGCCGATTCGTCGCAGACCGCGACCTGGCCCGGCGGAACCACAAGCTGCAGATCGATGCGTCCGGCGAGCAATTCGATCTCCTCCCCACCGCGTCCGGGAACCCGCAGGAAAATCTCACCTCGATGCGCATCCAGCGCGGAAGCAGCACAACCGCATTTGTTCGCCAGCACCGCCAGCCGCGACACGGCAACCACGGGAATGCCGCCCGGCTCGGCCAGCCCTTTCACCGCGCTCAATCCCACGCGCACACCGGTAAAGCTGCCCGGTCCGTTCACAGCCACAATGGCCTTCACTTTCTTCAACTCCACGCCGGCCTGCGACAGCAACTCGGCTACGGCCGCAACCAGCGTCGCCGAGTAGCTCCGTCCCGCCAGTTCGGTCTGGCCCAGAAGCCTCAATTCCACGCCGTTCAGGCGCCCCAGTGCCACTGAGCCGGACGGCCCGCACGTGTCGATGCCGAGCACCAGTAAGGTTTCAGACATTTGCCACCCTACACCGCCGCCAACGCCTGCTCCAGGTCCTCAATAAGGTCTTCCTTATCCTCAATGCCCATCGAAAGCCGCACGCGCCCTTCTGTAATTCCCACCGCCGCCCGCTCCTCATCGGTCATCGAGCCGTGCGTCGTGGTAGCCGAGTGCGAGGCCAGCGACTCCACCCCGCCCAGCGACTCCGCATTCAAAAACAGCTTGATTGCGCCCAGGAACCGTCCTGCCGCGGCGCGCGAACCCAGGTCCATGCTCATCATCGAGCCGAAGCCCTTTTGCTGGCGCACGGCCAACTCGTGTTGCGGATGGCTCTTCAACCCGGGGTAGTTCAGACCGCTCACCTTGGGATGCGTGGAAAGGAACTCCGCCACCGCGCGGCCGTTCTCTTCATGCTGTTTCATGCGCAGGGGCATGGTACGGATGCCACGCAGCACCAGGTAGCACTCGAAGGGCGACAGGATGCCGCCGGCCGCTTTCTGCACAAACCCGAAACGCTCTTTATGTTCGGGCTTCGAGCCGATCAGCGCCCCGCCAATTCCATCCGAATGCCCATTGAGAAATTTGGTCGTCGAGTGCATCACGATGTCCGCTCCAAGTGCCAGCGGGCTCTGCAGCGCTGGCGACATGAAGGTGTTGTCGACGCTCACTTCGACGCCCCTGGCGTGCGCAATCTTGCTGATGGCGGCGATGTCGCTGAGAACCATGAGCGGATTGGTCGGCGTTTCGACGTGAATCAGCTTCGTATTGGGCTTGATGGCAGCGGCCACGGCGTCGAGTTTGTCGGTGTCTACGTATTCGATCTCAATGCCATAGTGGCGCACGATCTTGTCAAAGAGGCGCAGCGTGCCGCCATAAGCGTGGCGCGTGCACAACAGGTGATCGCCGGCGCGCAGCATGCCCGCCAGCCCGGAAATGGCCGCCATGCCACTGGCAAAAGCGTGGCCGCTGACGCCGCCCTCCAGCGCGGCCAGTGCCGTCTCAAGCCGGTCGCGCGTAGGGTTGCCGGCGCGCGAGTAATCCCAGCCCTTATCCGTGCCGATGCCGGTCAGTTCAAAGGTCGAGGAAAGATAAAGGGGAACATTCACCGCGCCCGTCAGCGGGTCCGGGTGCTGTCCGGCGTGTACGGCAAGGGTCGAGTACTTGTATGGGGACATGATCAGCCTTTAGCTCCTAGCTTCTAGCTAATAGCTTATCGTGGCAGGCAGGCAAGAAAGTTGAATAGGCATTCGGCCTTCTGAGGGAAACTGGATCGCAGCTATTCGCGTTCGCAGCTCGTCACAGAATCATCGACAATCGAGACGCTCCATCCACCATCCGCTGAGCGATAGAAAAGAGAGCAAATGTGCCAGACACCCTCACTTTCTTGAGCCCACTCTAAAAGAGTGCCTCGACCCCGAGGGCCGTGGACCGGAATTGTAAGATCGGCATTCCCCGCTCCGCTCTTCTCGAGCAGTCTCCCTCCTGCGATCCGCCGAACTTGGAAAGGTTCGCCAAGAAGGCGCGGCATTTTCCCCGAATTTCGCGCAGCCGTGGCAGCTAGCTTTATGGGGCCTTGGATTTGAAGCTCAAATCTTCCCACAAAGAAGACCACCAAAACAGCCAACAATACAGCCGATACCTGAAGCCCTGTTACTGCCGTACGTGCGAAATGCACCCTATCGCTTGCCATTTGTGCTCTTTTTCGGCACGCGGACCACCGGGAAGTATCCCGTGCGTGTCCGCACCGTCAACTTACCCATGCCCGGCGCTTCGGCGGTCACCATGATCCGGCGGAAACCCGGTTCGCTGGTTGGCTTGGTGGAGTGGTAGCCGATGGTGTACTGGCTGCGAATGTCCCGCGCCACCTCGGCGGCAATCTGGTCCACCTGGTCCATCGATTTGGGGAAAAAAGCAATCCCGCCGGTTTCGGTTGAAAGCATTTCCAGCGCCCGCCGCGCGTGCCGCACCTCGGAGTGGGTCATTTCATCGCCAAACAGCAGCCCAATGCAGTAGATCACCGGACCTGACAACTGCTGCACGCGCCGTATCGTTTGCTCCAGGGTTAAGGTCGAGGCATTATCTTCTCCGTCGGTAATGACGACGAGCACCTGTTTGGGCCGCTTGGCGTCGGCCACCAGCTTGTCCGCCGAGGCCACCACGGCATCGTAGAGCGCAGTGCCCCCGCGCGACTCGATGTGCGACAGGCCGTCCCGCAGCTTGTTGATGTCGGAGGTAAAATCCTGGTCAATAAAAGCCTCGTCAGAAAAGTTGACGACGAAAGCCTCGTCCTGCGGGTTTGACGCTTCCACCAGGTCCAGTGCGCTCTTGTTCACCGCAGGTCGCTTCCTTGACATGGATCCGGAGTTATCCACAATCAGACCCATTGAGACCGGAAGGTCTGTGTGCTGAAAGCTGATGATGTTTTGCTTTACGCCATCTTCAAGGATCTGGAAGTTATCCCTTTTCAGGTTCTGCACCAGCTGGTTGCCCTCCAGCACGGTGCAATTCAGCACCACCTCTTCCACGTCGGTACGCAGAATGTATCCTTCGCCCTCCTTGCGCAGGGGACCTTCGTTAGTGGCTGGAGGCACTTCGGCATCCGGCGAACGCACGGGATCGCGGTCCACCGTAAGCGACGGAGCCTGGGCAGGCGCTTGCTGGCCGGGCTTTTGTTGCGCCCCGAGCGTAAGCGCTGTTGCAGAAAGGAGGATTGAGAGAACCGCGTTATTGCAAAGGCGCATAGTAGCCGGTGCGTGCATGAACCGTAAGCGGAGGCAATCCCGACGGAGGATTGAGCTTCACCTTCACTTTACGCCACTTGCCGTCGCGGGTCAGATCTTTGGGGGCGTATCCAATCACATATTGATTGCGAAGTTCAGTTGAAATCTTCTCGGCGATGTCGCCCATCTCCGACAGGTCGTCCACCCGGTACATCCGCCCGCCGGTTTCCTCCGACAGGTCGTTGAGCAGTTGCGGGCCGGTACGCTCCTCGGGGGTGGCCGCGTAAGGATCGAAGATGCCGATTGAATAAATCTCCACGTCCGACTCCCGCACCTGGGCACGCACTTCGCCTTCAGTATAGCGGGAGCGATTGTCGCCGCCGTCTGAAACCACCAGCAGGGCCTTGCGCTCGTGCTTGGCTTCTTTCATCTTTTCCACGCCGTAGTAGATGGCGTCAAGCAGCGCAGTGCGATGGCCGCTGCGCACCGTGGCCAGCCGCGCCTCGATGTCTTCCACCGAGCTGGTGAAGTCTTCAATCAGTTCCGGCCGGTCGTTGAAGCCGATGACAAAGAATTCATCTTCGGGATTAGCGGTCTTGATGAACTGCAGGATCGACTCGCGCGCACGCACAAGCTTTGATGACATGGAACCGGAAAGGTCGAAGATGATGCCGATGGAGACCGGCGCATCCTCGCTGGCGAAACTCGAAATCTTCTGCTCTCCATTGTTCTCGTAGACCTGGAAATCTTCCTTCTCCAGACCGGTCACCAGGCGGTTCATGGGGTCGGTCACCGTGACCGGCACCAGCACCATATCCACATTCATGCGAATCAGCGATCCGGGACGCGCCTTCAGTGCCGCGGGGCCGGTGAGGGCTGGAGCTTCGGCGCCCTTCGGGGCTCCGGTGGCCGGTACGCTGGCCGGGGGCGGCGTCACATGAACCTTGTTGAGCGGATCGTCCTGAGCCTGTGCGTTCGCCATGCAGAATACGGCCGCCAACAGGCACATCCACACACCCAAACAGAGTGCGCCGCAGTAACAGCGCCAAGCGTTTGGAGTGTTGCGCCGATCGGGTTGCGTTATCATGCCGGGATTCCTGAGATTGAAGCCGATATTAGCACGGTTTGCACGAGGCCCGTTCCACCCGCGGAAGAGCATTGCTGCCTTGATTGCAGTCGGGTCAAAACCCAAACGAACGATCTTGCTGGGATACAATCGACCCTAAGCGCACATTGACCCCCACGCAGGTTGTCTGAGGGTTAAAGACGCAAATTCCACCGTTTCAACCGGGGAGCAAGTCCTTCCGCATGGCCTCCATCTATCCATTTCGCGCGTGGCGCTATAACTCTTCCGCGGTCCGGTTGGGCGACGTGGTAACCCAGCCCTACGACAAGATTTCTCCGGCCATGCAGCAAGCTTACTACCAGCGCAGCCCCTTCAACCTGGTCCGGATCATTCTCGGCCTGCCTGAACTCTTTGACGCTGATAGAGGCGAAAGCGTCTACTCGCGCGCCGCGCGAGATTTTAATGCCTGGCGTGAGCAGGGAGTGCTTGTGCAGGAAAAGGATCCCTGCATCTTCGCCTACTCACAGCAGTTCCGGGTGCCTGGAAGCGGGGAGTTGAAAGAGCGGCGCGGCTTTATCGCCTTGGGAAAGCTCCACGACTATACCGAGCAAGTGGTCTTTCGCCATGAATACACTCTTTCAAAGCCCAAAGGCGACCGCCTCAATCTGCTGAGGGCCACTCATGCGCACTTTGGACAGATTTTCATGCTTTACTCCGACCCCGCCCGCAGCGTGGAAAAAATTCTCTACGACGGGAGCGGCCCCGCCGAAGCCGAGGTCACCGATGAGTACGGCGTGCTGCACCGCCTCTGGCGTGTCAGCGACCCCGCGGCCGTCCGCCTGCTCACAGCGGCCATGGCCGATAAGAAACTGATCATCGCCGACGGCCACCATCGCTATGAGACTGCGCTGAATTACTGCAGAGAGCACACGCCCGCGGAGCCTGCCCGAGCGGAGCACCATACCAGCCAGCTGCCCCAGCCGGCTTTTCCCGAAGCTGCGGTAATGATGACCTTCGTCAACATGGATTCGGATGGCCTGGTCATTCTGCCCACTCATCGCGTCGTCCACAGCCTGGCCGGATTTGACCCTTCCGCTTTTGCTCGCAGCGCAGAAGGGTTTTTCACCGTCGAAGCGCTGCCCAACGCAGAAGCTGCGAGCTATATCGAGACTCTCAGCAGGCAGGATGGAACAGCCTTTGTGGCCATCACCCGCAACGGCGCATTGCTGATGCGCTCAAAGCCTGAGCCGGCCGCGGCGGCACTGTCCAGCCAGCCCGAACACCAGCGCAAGCTTGACCTGAGCCACCTGCACACCATTGTTCTCGACCGGTTGCTGGGTTTGGATGCCGAAAAAGTTCGCGAACAAACCAACATTCGCTATCTGCGCGACGCAGCCGAAGCTGCGGATCAGGCGCGCCGCGGCGAAGCCGACGTCACCTTCCTCACCAATCCCGTGACAATGGATCAGCTGCGGGAAGTGGCTTTCGCCGGATCCGTCATGCCGCAAAAATCTACCGACTTTTATCCCAAATTGCTCAGCGGCCTCACGATTTATGCGCTGGAGTAACATGAAACTCCCGCGGCATCTCGCGGCCCGGGCGATCGGGTCACTCGCAACAGCCCTGTTAGCTGGTCTACCGGCCGCAGGGCAACAAGCACCCCCGGCTTCCACTGCACGCTTCGTCGTAGTTCTCGATGCTGCCCACGGTGGCGACGACCCCGGCGGCAGGCTCGCCAGCGGCCAGGTGGAAAAGGCGGTCACCCTGTCCCTCAGTGTCAGGCTGCGTTCGCTGCTGGCGGCGCGCGGAATTGCCGTCGTCACCACCCGCGAATCCGACACCACAATCGAACCCGATAAGCGCGCGGAGATCGCCAATCACGCCAACGCCCAGGTTTGCCTCAACCTGCATGCCAGCGAGAGCGGCACCGGCATTCATTTGTTTGCGTCCTCCCTCGCGCCCACTCAGCCCACGCGCTTTATCGCCTGGAAGACGGCACAAGCCGCATGGGTCACCCGCAGCCTGGCTCTGTCCGGGGCGCTCAACGCCGCCCTGCTGCACGCGGGCATGAACGTCACCCTGGGCCGCACCTCCCTGATTGCGGTAGACAACATGACATGCCCGGCCGTTGCCGTCGAGCTCGCTCCGGAGAGAACGGCGGACGGAAAAGTCACCGCTGAACCGGATGACCCGGATTACCAGGCCCGCGTCGCCGCCACGCTGGCCGCCGCGATTCTCGAATGGCGTTCCGATGCCGGGCGCACGGAGGCTCGCCAGCCGTGATTCCCCGCTACCAGAAGATCCTCTTCGTCATCCTGCTCGTGGCCTCGCTGGGCATGGGCGCGGAGCTCTGGCATCTCCGCCAGCGTGCCCACCAGCGCCTCCTGGCCGGCGAGACGACGGCGCCCACCCAGGCGCCTGAGGTTGCGCCCACAGAGCAGGCAACCTTGCTGGTCGCCAACGATGCAGACGGCTCCTTGCTCCCACAGGCACGCTCTTTGCCGCTGCCGCCTGACCCCGGCGCGCGCGCGCGCGTCCTGCTGGGCAAGTTGCTGGACCTCTATGCCGCCCCCGACGCCGCCCACCCCGTGACCGGCGGCGCTGCCGGCGTGGCACAGGTGTTCCTGCTGCACGCCCCGGGTCCCAAAGATCCGCAGAATCCCGATGCCCAACTTGCGGTTGTCAACCTGACCAGCGCCTTTGCCGCCAGCCATCCTTCTGGCCTTGAAACCGAGACGTTGACAGTGCTCTCCATCTGCGGCACCCTGCGAGCCAACCTGCCCAGCGTGACTCAAGTACGGTTCCTCGTTGACGGTCAGCCCCGTGCCACCCTCGCCGGACATGCTGACCTCACCCGCACATACCTCACCGCGGATGCCGTCCCCACCTCGGGCATCATCCCGAATTCCAATCCGAATCCGAACAGCAATTCAGGACCCAATCCGTGAACTATCCCGAAACCGTAACCCCCACCATCGGTGTATTCGATTCCGGCTTTGGCGGGCTCACCGTGCTTCGCGCTCTCGTGGCCCGCGCGCCGCAGGCCCGGTACTCCTTTATCGGCGACACGGCGCGACTACCCTACGGCTCCAAGTCGCGTCGGACAATTGCGAAGTATGCTGCGCAGAGTGCCCGTTTTCTGGTGGAAGAACGAGGCGCTGATTTCCTCGTTATCGCCTGCAACACGGCCAGCGCCCTCGCGCTCGACGCCATCAAGGAGGCCGTCCCTTCGTCCGTCTCCGTCATCGGCGTGATCGAACCCGGCGCCGAGGCTGCTCGACGGGCATCGAAGACCGGCGACGTTCTCGTCATTGCCACGGACGCCACGGTGCAAAGCCATGCTTACGCCGCAGCTTGCCAGGCCCAGGGCCTGCGCGCACTGGAGAAAGCCTGTCCCCTGCTCGTTCCCCTGGTTGAGGAGGGCTGGACCGACCGCCCTGTCACGGCCGAAGTCGTGCGCATCTACCTTGAGGAACTCTTCGCCGAAGCCGCTTCCCACGGCCTGTTTCCGGATACGCTGGTGCTGGGATGCACCCACTATCCGCTGATCAAACCGCTCATCGAGCAGGTGATTCCCGCGGGCATGAAGGTGATCGATTCAGCCGAATCCGCTGCCGATCATCTCGTCGTGCTTCTTTGCTGCGACCTCGGCGCACCGTCGCACCCCACACCGGAGGATCCCATCCTCAGGTTCTTCGCCACAGATTCGGTGGAGAAATTTGAGCGGCTGGGCTCGAGGTTTCTGGGACGCCCGGTGGGCGAAGTCGAGCTGGTTGACCTGGGTGGCTGACGGATCGTCCTCGGATGTAATATCTCCGTCAACTTCCGAGGATCCGGTTTGTGGGAAACTCGGTTTCAACACCGTTTCGGGAGCATCGGCAGCAAAGAAAAAGCCCTCAAACGGTTCCTCCGAACGCAGGTGCAGCCGAAGAAAACTTCGGACCGCGGCGGGTTGCGTATAAGTAGAAGGCCATCCAGGCCGGCACGGTCCATAGGTAATACGAAGTCAACATCCAGTTTCCCCGAAAGAGTTCCGCCAAGGCAATCGTCAGGATCAATCCCAATGGCAGAAGACTGCGCCCGGATTCCAAAGCTCGATAGACAGCAACAATAATTGCCGGAAGCAACACAGATTCGTCCGTTAGCCAGGCGTAAGGTGCGCAGCCGATAGAGACGATCAATAGAAGCTGCCCATGGTCCATCCAGTCCCAGTGCGTCTCCCGCGAGCGGAAGTACCACGCTGCCCACGCACAACTGACAAAAGCCGGTAGAAACTGCAACCAGGCGCCCTCACGATATACCAGATCTCGAAACATTTTACTGAGCGTTGGTTGAAACCGATTCACGGCGTCCCACGTGTGCAACCACTGCAGCCACTGGGACCACGCATGAAAATCGAGTACCGCCGCGAGCCCTCCTGCGGCGAGCAGCCCGGCTCCGAAGCCGGCAAGCAGGCGATACTGCCTCCGACTCGCCACCCATAGAATGAGAGCCACACCGAATGCGAGGAATAAATGAGGCTTCAATAAACAAGGCAATAGTGCGATTCCAGCAAGAAATGGGCGCGAGTTGCGAAAGCGAAGAAATAGCGCAATACCAAGCAGCAGGATTATCCCGATTTGACCAGCCATGAGACAAGCGAGAACGGGTGCGAAGCCAAAGCCCAGCAGACAGTATCTGTCGAGGGGACGTCTAAGCGTAACGTAGAAGACACGAAGAGATATCAAGAGGCAAATCGTCAGAAAGATGAGCCACAAATCGCCGCCCAGCCTGGCGTCAACCAGGCCGAGAGGTACGAGCAGAAAAAATACTAGTGGTGGACTTGAACAAATGAGCGCAAAAGGAAGAGCGTATCCTGCCGAGTGTTCCAGTTGCAGTGCGGCAATCGGGTCATATGGATTTCCGCCATGTAAAAGTAGTTGTCCGGCCGTCCAATACACAATGAAATCACGCTTGCCGACATCGCCATGGCTCTTCACGATGTCTAAACCAATGATCACCAAAGCCAAGAAGGCTGCCACCAAGAAGCAGATTGTTGTTGCGGCCTGCAATATGTTCGGTTGAACGGGGCTGGACCTTTTAGAATTGTCGGATTGATTCAACCCAATGCACCTCTCATTCATTCAGCGTCTAGGTGTGGCAAGGCATTTGGCCACGTCTTCGTTGCAGCGTCGAGATCTCCCGGGGTTGGGTAGTCCGATTGTGTGGAAAAACAGCCCACTATTTTGACGGTGACGACCGAACAAGATTTGATCCTCAGTCGAACACCTCATTTTGCTCCAGTGTTAGTAGGGTACAGTGTGCCGAGTATAGCCGAGAGAGAAGGGTATCCACAATTACTTTGATATCCTAGGAGACGGTCGCACCTACACTTCCCCACTGAAAGCACGGACCATCGAGGAAAAGGAAAAGCATGATTGATTTGGCGGGTAAGACGGCCGTCGTCTTCGGGCTGGCCAACAAGCGTTCCATCGCCTGGGGCATCGCCCAAAAACTTCACGCAGCCGGCGCCACCCTGGCCATCTGCTATCAGAACGAACGCATGAAGCTCGAGGCACAAAGCCTCATTGACGAACTCCCCGGCGCCAGCGGATTCCAGTGCGACGTCTCCATCGACCAGGAGATCGACACCCTCTTCGCCGCGCTGAAAGACAAGTACGGCAAGCTCGATATCCTCGTCCACGCCGTGGCCTACGCGCCCGCCGAAGAACTTCGCGGCGAATTCATCAACACCAGCCGTGAGGGCTTCCGCATTGCCCAGGACGTCAGCGTCTATTCGCTCATTGCCGTCACTCGCGCCGCCGCCCCGCTCATGACCGAGAGCGGCAGCGTGATGACCCTCAGCTACTATGCCGCCGAAAAGGTTGTTCCCAACTACAACGTGATGGCTGTGGCCAAGGCCTCACTGGAGTGTACGGTCCGTTATCTTGCCTGGAACCTCGGCCCCCGCAACATTCGCGTCAACGCCATCTCCGCCGGCCCCATCAAGACGCTGGCTGCCCGCGGCGTCGGCGCCCTCGGCGAAATGATGAAGTCTCACGCCGACCGTGCCCCCCTGCACCGCAACGTAGATCAACTCGAAGTTGGCGGCGCAGCACTGTTCCTGGCCAGCGACCTCTCCAGCGCCATCACCGGCGAAATCCTCTACGTCGATTGCGGCTACAACGTCATGGGGTACTAACGGCAAAGGCACTCCAAGCGAACACGCCGGGAAATTCCCCGGCTGAGATTCAATTCTTGAAACCCTGATTCGGGTTGGTGTTCATGGCCGATAAGGAGGCCGCTTGAGCCGGGGCGCGATTCCAATCACGACCGCCTGCGCTTTCTCGCTCTTTGATTTGCTCGATCCCATCCCAATTGCGACTGGCTGCGGGTTGCTTCCTTCATTTTCCGAATCAGCAGATCCAATTCCAATTACGACAGGCGGCGCTGTTTCACTCTTTGATCCGCTTGATGCAATCCCAACCACCACCTGCTGCCTGTTCCCGCCCACTCTCCTCGTATCGCTCGATATGATTCCGACCACAACCGGCTGTGCGCTCCTCCGTCCGATTCCGGCGCCCGATGCCTCAGCCTTATCCGCATTCAATAGCTTTATTTCCCTGAATGTTCCGTTGATTGTTTCCACCCTGGTGACGGACGGCACGGCCCGCGCACCTCTCTCACCAGGCCTTTTCCCCGATCGTTTGTCACCGGCTCGCAGCGAGCGCGGACCCGTCGATTGTTGAGTATCCAGGACGACGGTTCTTTTTGCCGAGCCATTGATCACTTCCACAGTGTTCGCGGCAGGCACAGACTTTAGGTGCCGTTGGACTGGCGCGGCCGGCTGAGAAGCATTGAATACCTGAGTCTCAACCGATGAGCCATTGATGACCTCCACGCTGGACGCAGGAGACGCTGCCGTCGTCTTCGTTGAAGAGGCTTGACGTGCAGCAGTCTGGTGAGCGTGGTTTTGTGGGGTCGCGCCCATCGCGGACAAAGCAAGCAGGGCCGACACCAGGATGAGTACATATTCCGAGCGGCCGCGAGATGAGCGCATCAACGTGAACCCCGTGCGCCAAAGTATATCCGGCGCGCACGGGTCAGTAAAGAAAACCGGCCCAGATCGATTCCGTATCCATCGCAGCGGGAAGGCGCCCTTGCGCTTACCCATTTACTTTCAAAAATCAAGCGCCCTTCACCACGCGGAGAAGCACTTCTGCCTGATAGTCGTAGGAATTCACTCCGCCGCCGTTATATCTCCGCACCGCATACGGCCAATCGCATGGGATGTTCTTCCGGACCGGCACATTGTTATAACTCCCCTGGTGATATTGCGTCTGCCCATAGTTCATTGAACTTCCCGCGAATACCGGTGTCACACCGGCAGTGATGGTCGTCAGAGTCGCGCTGGAAAGACAATTGGCGCAATCCTTCATGTAACGCGCATCGCTGGCGTCGTACTGGCAAACGCGCAAAGGCCCCGTCCCCACTTCCGCAATGCGATCATCGGCTTGCGCATCCGGCGTTGAACCATTCACAACGTTGTTGAACTTGTCGCTCAATTCCGTCACGGCCTGCTCGACGTTTTTCACCGGGTCGGTAATCACGGCTGCCACTTCGTCCTGGGTCGGGGGGTGGTGAAACAAGGTGTACTGCCCGATACCGAATCCGCGCGACGTGATCGCGGCGGGATTGGCAGTGTTATTCCTGTCGAGCCCAATGGTCACATGCGTATCGCCGCCGGGCGCGCTTGAAGCCTGAAAATGCATACCTCCGCTCTCCTGCATGAGGATTGCCATCAGGAAGGGAGTGGGTACCGCGCAGGGCGACATGGCCGCCACGGCATTGATGGCGGCTTGATTGTCTGTCGCAGGATTGGGCGAAAAAGGAATCCTCGGAAACGCGGGATCGGCAAGCATAGCGGAAATGCAGGCAACCAATCCCTGATCAACAACCCCGGTAAGCGAAGTCACCGTCCCGTTGTTGTAACTCGTTACTGCAACCGGCGCAGTGCCATCCTTCGAACTGCTCGATCCGTTGTTGTTCATCAGATCGAATTGCAGCGCCTTGACAGCGTTCGTAGTTCCCGGCCCAAACACTCCGTCAAACGGCCCTTTCCCATATCCCAGCGAACGCAGGTCGCGCTGAAGGTCCTGCACTTGAGAAGAGAACGCCGGGCTTGGCGACAGGACAAGGCCCGCCACCGCATAACTTGGTGTGCTCATGTGAAACCTTTCCCGAACCGGAGCAGAATGGGGAATTGGTTCGCTAGACTGTGTATGCTCGCACAGAAACGCTGGCCATGGCAACCAATCGGTTGGCCATTTTGAACTCCGCCGCGACAACCCTTCGGCGCCTGGCTATTCCTTCAGCGTGACGGTGATCTTCCGTGCGTCACCGCCCGTGGAAGTGATCGCAATTTCTCCGGTTGCTTTTTTGCGGATGCTCTTGAATTTCTCGCCCCACTCCACCAGCACCAGCGCTTCGGGCGTCAGCAACTCATCCAGCCCAAGTGTTTCCAGTTGCCGTTCGCCCTCAAGGCGATAAACGTCCAGATGAAAGAGCTTCACCGGCTTGCCATCCAGCGCCCCGTCGTATTCGTGAATCAACGTGAAGGTGGGGCTGGTCACTTCATCCGGCTCTGCCGCGTCCAAAGCCTGGGCAATGCCTTTCACCAAGGTCGTCTTGCCGGTGCCCAGGTCGCCGCGCAGTACCAGCAACTGCGGCGCCTTCAGCAGGTGCGCCAGTTTGCGCCCAACTTCAACCGTGTCCTCGCCGCTGTGGGTGATGAACTCGTGAATCCGGCCTTCGGTAGCGGGTGCGGCGTTGCTCATTCTCTTGCCTCATGGGGGCCAGTGGCCGGCGCCGACTCCTCCGGCAGCCCCTGCAACCAAACATAACCGTTCCGGCCGCTTGTTTGAAAGCCGGAAGCTCGAAAACGAAATGCCTGCGGAAGCCGCGCCAGGCTGTCCGTCGCCAAAAGCGTGTGCTCATCGGCCTCGCGCACGGCCAGATCCGCGGCAAGTCCATGCAGATAAACCGCCGCCTCCACAGCGCGCGCCGCTTCCTCTGGATACTGCGCCAGCAATCCCGCCACGAACCCCGTCAGCAGGTCGCCGCTGCCGCCTTTGGCCATGCCGGGATTGCCTGTAGTATTGACGGCCACACGCCCGTCGGGATGAGCAATCAGCGTTCGCCAGCCCTTCAACACCAGCGTCACGCCGGTTCGTAAGGCAAAGCCGCGCGCCACTTCCAGCCGATTGGCTTGCACCGCTGCCGTCGTGATCCCCGCCAGCCGCGCCATCTCGCCCGGATGCGGAGTCAGCACCACCATGCGCCCCGCTTTGGCCATCTTCGCCATCTTCGCCAGCAGCGCGGAATTCGCAGCCAACATATTCAGCGCATCCGCATCGATCACCGCCGGCATCCTGGTCGCCGAGAGCAATCCCGAAATGAACTTGACCGTATCCGGGCTTTGCCCCATTCCCGGCCCGATGGCCAGCACCGTTTTTCCAACCGTGAAAGCCTCAAGTTTCTTCGGTGCGAGATTCTTGTCCGCCGCAATCTGTCCGCCGGCCGTCGCCGCCAATGGCCATGTCATCAATTCCGGCGCAATCGCCGCCACCATTGGCAGGGTCGGTGCGGGAACGGCCGCCGTCACCAGGCCGGCCCCAACCCGCAGGGCTGCCAGAGCGGTCATTGATGGCGCCCCCGACTTGCCGCCTGCTGATCCGAACGTCCCACCCACTACCAGGACGTGGCCAAAATTCCCCTTGTTAGCCGCCGCCGCTCGCGGAGCTTGTGCGAGCGCCATCGCCGAACCCGCCCACTCCATCTTCAACGCCGACACAATCGCCTCGCCGGGCGAACCAATCGGCGCAACGGCAATCGGCTGATTCCATCGCCGTGTCAGTTGCCCAAACACGTGCGCCGGCTTGGGCGCGGTAAAAGTGATCACGGCATCGGCATTGAAAGCCGGGTCATCCAAAGTCGCCGCCGTTTCATCCGCCGGCCATCCTGAAGGCAAATCGACCGCCAGCACCGGCGCCTTCGCGGACTTCATCCATTCCAGCACCGCCAGCGCCAGCCCTTTCATCGGCGGCTTGAAACCTGTGCCAAGAACAGCATCAATAATCAGGTCGGTCTCGAGCGTCCGGTTGTACTGCGCCAGTTCCCCCGCCGTGTCAATCACGTGGATGAGGCCGTGTGCCGTATTCGTCAGCTCGCGCCACGCCTCGGCCGCATCGCCCTTCAATCCCGCGGGAGAGCCCAGCAACAGCGTAGTGACTTCAAGGCCGGATGCCGCCAAAAGCCGTGCGGCCATCATGCCGTCGCCGCCGTTGTTGCCGCGCCCGCAAAGCACCGTCACCCGTCGCGCGCGGGGAAACTCATGCTGCGCGAATGCCGCCACCGCCATTGCCGCATTGCGCATCAGCACCAGCGACGGCACGCCAAACCGCTCCGTCGTAGCACGGTCGCAAGCCTGCATCTCCGCAGCCGAAAGAACCTGCATGGCAACCATGGTACGACAGGGGCCGGCCTCGCCATGGTGAAGTCCTGCGCACCAGCCTCGGCGCAAGTCCCGCCTCAACGGTCTATCAGCAGAAAGGATCGGCGTCAGAACTCAATTCGTGCCTGGAACGCGATCATGCGCGGCGAGCTGTCTCCGCCAAGGCCCACGCCCAGCAGCCCCGTTGGCGGCGAAATGGTGCTCTCCAGTGTGCCGAACTTCGCCGGAATATACGTTCCCGGCACCCCGGCCTCCACATTGCCCGGCAGCGCGAAGTTTGGATGGTTAAAGGCGTTGAACATCTGCACGTCAAAGCGCAGCGACGCCGCTTCACTTATCCGAAACCTCCTTGTCACATAAATATCCGAATCAGTAAAGTGCGGCCCGCGCACCGTATTGCGGCCCGAATTTCCAAATTGACAATTGGCGGCCGAATCGCCCCCGGTACAGGCCCCAGTGGTGGGATCGACCACGGAAACAAACGCCGCTGGATTCAACCATTGTCTTGTTCCCGCCACTGTCACGCCAGGGTATGCGGTCTTGCGATAGAGCGGCACGCCCGGCGCCCGGCGCGCAAATTGCGGCCCGCTCGCCTGAAAGACTCCGTTGCCGCCGGCCGTATATGGCTGGCTCAGCACGGTAAATGGCAGCCCGGAATGGAAGAACGCCGTCTCAGACAACGACCACCCGCCGAAAACCGCGCGTGCCAGCGCATGATTTGAAGAAAAGGGAATCTTGTATATGCCGAAGGCCGAAATGTTGTGGCGCACATCGTAGTCGCAGTTTCCATATTGCCTGCTCAGCTCGCCCGGCAGCGGCGACAGGATTCCCTGTGATGAAAACGAAAGCAATCCTCCATTTGACACTTCGTCGAGACAATGGCTGAAGGTGTAGTTGCCGCGCAAAGTCAGGCTGCCGAGCTGTTCCGTCAGGCTGGCTTGCAAGCCGGAGTAGATGCTGTTCGCGTCCGTGCGAAATTCGTTTACGCTTCCGAATCGCTGATCGAGCGGCCGCTGGTACCGGTATGGAGCGAAGCATCCATCGCAAACCGTCTGGTAGCCATTCAGCTCCACTTGATACGGCTCATGCACTCCGCGCGTGCCCACATAGTCGATACGCGCCGATCCATGCGCCCCCACTTGCTGCTCGATTCCAAGATTGTATTGGTAGTAGTAAGGCGTTTTGAGCGTCCCCGTAGGAAAGGAATTCAGACTCACGGCCAAAGGGCAGGTCGGAGAACCTGCTGCAATGCCGGCGCACGGCGGTGCCCCTGTGCTGAAGACCGACTGGAATCTAAGGTTGGCGCTCGCTGTCGCATCGGCCGCGCTGTTGGGTACGTTGGGCGCAATGGCAACCCCGCCCACCTGTCCCCCCATGCCGCCCACAAACGTCGGCGCATAGGGAGCGTTGGTAGCAGCAAGATCCGCAATCTGCGCGGGAATGATATCGCTGAAGACGCCGAAACCGGCATGGCCCACGATGCCGCGCGCCAGTTCATAGGCTGCGGAGACGCGAGGCTGCCATGCCACCAGCGGCGTGGATGGAAACAAACCGCGCACCCTCGTTTCAATCGCCTGATTAAGCGGTTGAGTCGTGTTGTGGGCCAGGTCGAGAAACGATCCCTCCGGCCGAGCAAACAATCGTTGCTGGTTCACTGGATCGGTATTCCACGCCGCCCGCAGCCCGGCCGTGAGAGTGGCGCGAGCCGTGGGCTTGTAGGTATCCATCGCATACAGCTCAAGATTCCCCGCGGCGACACGTTCCTTCAGCGCGATGGGAAACGTTCGGCTTTCGGTGTAGGCCGCGCCATAAGTAAACTGTGCAAGATCGTTGTAAACTGCAGTCGGCACCGTTCCCTCGCCCAGATCGTAATCGCTCACGTCGATGCGCCTTGTATTGATGCCGAAGCGATAAGCGTGTTTCCCGCGTGTCCAGTCCAGATTGTCGTTGATCTGCCACTGTGTCACCTTGCGCCCTTGCGGATAGGTGTTGTCATTGCCGCCCACGGCCGTGAACGGCGCATTCGTGCTGCCAGCTTCAAGAACGAGAGGAAATGTCTGCTGCACCTGGGCAAAATCGTTTGGCTCAAAGATGCTGGCGTACCAGCTCGCGCCCGGATTGAACTGGTTCACCAGATCAGGCCTGAAGACATGCGTGTAGCCCGCCACCAGCGTGCGCTGCGGCTGCGGCGAATACGAGTTGAAGATGGGATTGATGGGATCGGTATACGCGGCCTGTAATCCCGTGTCCTGTTGAAAGCGATACCAGACGCTGTTGTTCGCGTCGATCGTGTGGTCGATCTTCACCACCATCAGATTTTCGGTGTCGCTGTTGTTCAGCGATTCCTGCCGCTGGTTCGCGCATCCGCTGCCGTCTGTCTGCGATCCCGGCAGCAGTGTTCCGCCCGCGTCCAGAGGACACGAACTGACCGGCACGGGCGTTCCCGCGGTGTTGCGATAGAGGCTGAACATCGATTGATAAAACCCGACCTCTTGCGGCTCGGCCGGCAGCAGGGTCCCTGTGATCGGGTCGACGCCGCCTTGGGGCAATTGGCTCAGTACGTATTGTTGATAGGCTGGCGAGGGCACAACGGTCTGCGACACCAGCGGCAGCGCAATGCGGATACCCTCCGCATGAAAGAAGAAGAACAGCTTGTTGCGCAGGATCGGTCCGCCCACGCTCCCGCCAAACTCGTTCACCGTCGAGCGCGGTTTCTTTGCAATGTTGCCCGGCGTGTCATTCGCGTGCAGAAAATAATTCTCCGCATTCAGCAGTGACCCGTTCCATAACTCGTAGATGTCCCCGCGAAACCTGTTGGTTCCCGATTTGGTGAAGTAATTCACCTGCGACGCGCCATATCTGCCCTGGTCGACAGAATAGGAGTTTGTATTCACTGTCGCCTGATCCACTGCGTCCAGCCCGATCACCAGGTTGGTCGAGAGCCCAATGTTCAGCCCCAGCCAGGGATCGTTGGTATCGTAGCCGTCCAGAATGTAGCCGTTCGACGTTGCGGGCAGGCCGTTGAATTCCACATTGCCGTAGCCGCCCGCCGCCTTGGCGTCGTTGGAAGAGCCGGCCGTGTTCATCAGCGCACCCGGCGAGAACTGCGCAATGTACGTCAGGTCCTGGCCGGGATTGGGCAGGCTCGTGATGGTCTTCGACTCCAGCGTTGTGGTAGTGTTCGGGTTGCTCAGGCTGAGTAAAGTCTGGTCCGCCGTAACTTCCACCGTCTGCGCTGTCGAAGACACCGCAAGAATGAAGTTCAGCGTCGCGGTGCGCCCCACTTCCACCGCAATCGGTTGCGATGTCTGCTCCGCGAAACCCGGCTCGCTCACCGTTACCGTGTATCTCCCGGGGTTTACCTGGGAGAAAAGAAATCGTCCTTCGGCGTTTGATTTTCCTGCTCGAACAGACTTCGTATCCACTTCGGTCGCTACAACGTCGACATTGGTCAACGCAGCTCCGGTTGTGTCCGTCACCGTGCCGGCAATCGCACTCGATGTTCCGCTTTGCGCGAGTAAAACGCAGGCGTTAATTGTGGTTAACACAAGGAGAATGAGAAGGCTCCGCGTGATCGTTCGTTCATTCATCCTCGATAACCTCCGCCGGGGTTGGGGAAAAGTGAATTCAGCGGCCCATCGCTGTCTCAATCAGCAGCCAGGCGTTCAGTCCCGCGATCAGAACAGCAGTGAACCATGCCAGCGCCTTCAGCCAGGGCGCATTCACAAACTCGCCCATCTTCTTGCGGCTGCCGGTAAACAGGACCAGCGGAATCACGGCAAAGCTGAGTTGCAGCGAGAGAATTACCTGGCTCAGAATCAGCAGCTTCTCCGTGCCGCGCTCCCCTGTAATCGCGACCACGATGATGGTGGGGATAATTGCCAGGCTGCGCGTAATAAGCCGCCGCAGCCACGGAGAGAGCCGGATGTGAATGAAGCCCTCCATCACCACCTGGCCTGCCAGCGTACCGGTGATGGAGGAGTTTTGACCGGAGGCCAGCAGCGCCACCGCAAACAGCGTGCTTGCTCCCGCCGTGCCCAGCAGTGGGCTCAACAACTGGTAAGCATCCTGAATGGCCGCCACATCAAAATGTCCGCTGCGAAAGAAAACCGCCGCCGCCACAATGAGAATCGCCGCGTTCACAAACAGCGCCAAAGTCAGCGCCAGCGCGGAATCCATGTTGGCCATGTGAATGGCCTCGCGCTTCCCTTCCGGCGTGCGTTTGTAGCGCCGGCTCTGCACAATGGACGAGTGCAAATAAAGGTTGTGCGGCATCACCGTCGCGCCCAGCATGCCGATGGCGATGTACAGCATATCGGGGTTCAAGACGATCGACGTGGATGGGATGAAGAGATTGCGCAGAATCGGCCAATATTCGGGTTTCGAGAGAAACATCTGCACTCCGAACATCGCAATAATGGTCCCGATAAGCGTAATGACCAGCGCCTCGACATAACGGAAGCCCCAACGCTGCAGCAGCAGAATCAGCAGAACATCCAGTCCCGTGATCAGCACGCCGTAGAACAGCGGAATGTGGAAGAGCAGTTCCAGCGCAATGGCCGATCCAATCACTTCCGCCAGGTCGCAGGCAGCGATAGCGATCTCGGCGCCCACCCACAACGCAAAGCTCGCCCAGCGGCCGTATTCCTCGTGGCACAACTGGGCCAGGTCGCGTTCCGTTGCCACGCCCAACTTCAGTGAAAGGCTCTGCAGCAGGATCGCCATCAGATTTGACGCCATGATGACGAACAGCAGCGTGTAGCCGAAGCGCGAGCCTCCCGCGATATCGGTGGCCCAGTTTCCAGGGTCCATGTAGCCCACTGAAATCAGGAATCCCGGCCCGATGAATCCCAGCAGCCGGCGCCAGTAGAACGGCGACCGGGAAACGCTGACGCTGGAATGCACCTCAGGCAACGAGGGCTCGGGAAGCGCGACGGAGGATACGAGTTCAGTGGCCATCAGAGAAAAAGGGAGCAACCGGGGCGTGCTTCACCCTTAGTATGCCACAACTCGTTAATCATGGTTAATCAATTTACTTACATTTAATTATCGTCCGGCCTCCGAGCGCAGCCAAACCGCCTCCGCAGCCGGCCTGCCTAGAATTGAGGTCCCCGTAGGTAACTCAATCGAAACAGTTTGATCGTAGTTCTGGCTTACCACGCGCAGGCTCCGATTGGGACCGATCCCCGAATGGTGCAGGAACAACAGCAGCTTCGGGTCCCGCTCTTGCAGGCTGGTCACCGTGTAGCGTTGCCCTTCGGCCGCCTCCGACAGCGGCAACTCCCCCCGTTTTTTGCGTTGCGCCGGGCTCTCTGGCAGCACGGCATTGCCATGCGGGCAGGCGCCACCCTCACCCAGCTTTTCCCTTAGCTTGGCTTCGAAGGCCGGTGAAACGGCGTGTTCCAGTCGCTCGGCCTCCTCGTGAATCTCGTACCACTCCATCCCGAAGACTTCGCTGAGCATGCGTTCAATCAGGTGGTGGCGCAGGGCGGTGTGGTAGGCAGTTTCGCGCCCCGCGGCGGTCAGGCGCACAATGCCGTCCGATCCCACTTCAGCAAAGCCATCGCGCTTCAGGCGCTTCAGCGCCATCGTCACGGCTGGCGGCGAAACCTCGAGCCAATGGGCCAGCATGGCCGGAATCACCTGGCGGCCTTCCGCCTCAGCTTCCAGGATGGCCTTTAGATAGTTCTCTTTCGAGACGTAGATGGAGTCTTTCATCGTGGTGTTGCAAACAGTCTATACGGAATGGAAGCCGCCTTCTGCCCGATGAGCCCGGAGGCGCGCCGGACGGTGTGCGCAAGCCGTCGAGGGCCGAATTCCTGAAAAGGCTGACTTAAGAGTTGTATCTCTCTGCAACCATCGTGCGATAACAGCCGATTGATGGCCACCCTAGAATGAGTCCCTGGAGCAAGTATGAGAAAAGACATTCATAAAGATCCGTTCAAGGCCGCTTACGACCAGGCGTCGTCGCAACTTGTAAAAATAGATCAGAAATGCGAGCAACTGCGTCTCGAAAGAGATCGAGTCGAGAGAGTTGTCAAGCTTCTCAAGCCTGCAAGCGAACTCGACGAAGTTGTCGACGGCAACCAGATGACCCCTGCAAGCGACCGCGCGGGTTTCACCGTAATAACCCACTTCACCGTTGTGCATTCATCTCGAAATGCCGGAGCCTAGAAGCACGGGCTGGCTTACTGCTTTACCCGAACCTTGGGCTCGACCGACAGCCCCGGACGAAGCAGATGATTGGCGTCCTCGTCCTTCAAATCGGTAAAGTCAATGCGCACTGGAACCCGCTGTACCACCTTGACGTAGTTGCCCGTAGCGTTCTCCGGAGGGAAAAGCGACAGCACCGACCCAGTCGCACCGCCGATCTGCGTCACTTTGCCGCTGTAATCCTTGCCGGTCGCGTCCACGTGGATCTCTACCGGCTGACCCGCTGCCATATGCCGCAACTGGGTTTCCTTAAAGTTCGCAGTCACCCACAAATCCTCCAGCGAAACCAGCGTCAGCAGGTTCTGTCCAACTGAAACGTTCTGATTGATCTCCACGCTCTTGCGGGTGATGATACCCGCCACCGGGGCCACTATCTTTGTATAGCTCAGGTTGAGTTTGGCCTGGTCCAGCTGCGCCTGCGCCTGTTCCACCTGAGCTTCGGCCTGGCGGGCTTTGGCATTTTGCGCAGCCACCTGCTGTGGGCCGGTCTGCGCATACACAAGCAATGCCTGCGACTGCCTTTCGCGCTCGCGGGCCACGCGCACTCCATCGGCTGCCGCTTGCTGACTGGCGCGAGCATCGGCCAACGCCGCTTTTGAAGCGTCGGCCGCGGCCACCGCGGCGTCAAATTGCAGTTTGCTGATGACGTCCTTCTCCACTAGCGGACGATAGCGCGCAAGATCGGACTGAGCCTTGGTGTCGTTCGCCAGGGCCTGCGCCACGCGGGCTTTGGCGGCATCCAGTTGCTGTTCGGCCTGCTCCACCGCCGCGCGCGCACCGGTCACATCGGCGCCCGCCGAGTTCAGATTGCTGCCGGTGTTCGCGGTCGTGATGGGCACGGCAACCTGGGCGGCAGCGGCATTGGCCTGCGCGCTGGCCAGCGCGGCCTTCGCGTTCTCCACCGCAACCTGGAAATCTCTGGGGTCCAGTTCCGCGATCTCGTCGCCGGCCTTCACCACCTGGTTCTCCTCGACATCCACCTTGATCACCTCGCCCGCAATGCGCGAGCTGATCTGGATCAGGTGGCCGTTGATCTGTGCGTCGTCGGTGTCCTCACTAAAAGTGGACCGCCACCATAGCCCGGCCGCAACCAGTACGATGACCACAACAACGACCAACACGATGCCTCTGCGGCGGGTCTGCGGCCGCACGACTTCAGTGCTCTCATCCACTTCGGGTTTGGTTGCCGTTGGTGTTGATTCCGCCACGATTACTTTCCTCCCAAATACTTCTTGTAATTCTGCGCCGCTCCCAGGGCACGCGCCAAACTAAGTTTGGCCACATTGTGCCGGTAGAGGCTCGCTACGTATTGATCGTTGGCCTGCGCCACCGACTGCTCCGCCTGGCTCACGGCCAGATTGTCGCTTACACCGTTGGCATAGCGTTCCTGCGCCTCGCTCAGTGCCTCGTCAGCCAACTTCACCGTTGACTGTGCCACCTCAACCTGCTTCTCCGCCGAGGCAATGTCCAGCAGCGCGTCGCGCACATCGGCATCCACCTGCGCGTTCATGTCGCTCAACTGCGCCCGCTGCGTGTCCAGTTGCGACTGCGCCACCTGGGCTTCGCCGCGCAACCCGAATTCCTTGAAAAGTGGCACGCTCAGCGTTCCCTGCGCGTCCCCGGTTCCATGCGAGTGGCGCACATTCACGCCAATATCGCCATAATCTCCATCGAACTCGACCGTGGGCAGCCGGTCGGCCGTGGCCGCTTTGCGCTGCTCTTCCGCCGCCTTGGTCTGCTCGACCATGGCCGCCAGATCTTTGCGGTTCAGGTGCGCCTGCTGAACCGCCGCGTTCACGTCGATCTGGTCGAAGGCCGCAAAGGGCTCCTTGTCCGTCAAATTGAACTTTTGCGCCAGGGGCAGCCCGATGGTGCGGGCCAGCGCCAGCTTGTCCTTTTCCAGACCATTGCGCGCCACAATCAACTGCTGCTCCAGCGATTGGTAATCCACCCGCGCGCGTAATTCATCCAGCAGTGGCGCAGTGCCTGCTTCATGGTTCGCTATTGCCTGATCCAGCGACACTTTTGAAGTCGCCACCTGCGCTTCCACGCTCGAAACCCGCGCCTCATCAGCCAGCACCAGCATGTAGGCATTGCCGACGGTCAGCACCACCATGTCTTGCGCATCCTGCGCCGAAAGCTGCGCCGATACAAAACTATGGCGCGACGCAAGATATTCCCTCAGCGACTTCACGTCCACCAGCGACCAACTCAGCGAAGCCCGCAGATCGGTAAATCCAAATGGCCCGATAATCGTCGGAAAGCCGGGAATACGCAGGCCCTGCGCCGGAAGGTCAGTCTGCATTACGGCCTCTTTGGCATTGAAGTCCACTGAAGGCAATAGCGCCTGCAACTGGCTCAACCGCTGGCCCCGCGCCGAGGCAGTTTGTGTGCCGCTCAGGATTACTCCCAGGTTGTTCTTCAGTCCGCGCTGCATGGCGTCGTCAAGCGATAAATCAATCGTCTGTCCTGTCGCCTCGCCCGTGGCAACACTGCCCTGAAAGCTGGAGGCGGTGGGCCCGGTCGATTGGCCAGAAACCTGCGTAGGCAAAGCCTGTGCGTTCACATGGCACGGTGCCAGTAGCAAAACACCAAGCGCCATCAGGGTGCAGGCACAGAAAAAGTTCGAATGGTTCTTTGAATGTTTTGAGGGCATCAATGATCGTCTTCAAGCCATGGCAGAGATTCTCTGCCCGAAAGGTGTTTGCTCTCCAATAGATGCGAAGCGGGAGCAGCCGGGTTCTTAAATCCAGTGTATCGAACAAACCGCAAGTTCGGTGTGGTTTCGGACACAGCTCAATCCGCGCCGCGAATGCGGTCAATCATTCAGGAAAGAATCGTTCGAGTCAAAAGAAAAAAGCGCGCTGGATCACCGCGCGGTCGTGGCATGAATCAACTGCGAAGCCAGCGAGCAAAGCCCCTGGCGAAACACTCCGCGGACCATTTCCGCGGTCCACCCGGCGGCGCCCTCACCGCCGTGAGATTTGAGCATCGCAGCCGTTTCCGCCGAGCTGAATCCCGCTACGGCACGCAGCACAAAAATTACGCGCGCCTCCGTGGGCAGGCTCGCCAGCCAGTTCCGCACGCGGTCCCGGTCGGGTCCGGCCATCATCGTCTCCAACTCCTCGCCGGAAACGCCTGCCGCATCCAGGTCGTCGTCCTCAATGCAGGTGCTCACAGGCTCCAGATCCTCGGGCGCGGAAAGACACCCGGGCTGGCGCCGATCGAGAATCTCGATAGCCGCCGTGCAAAGTGCCCGCCGGCTGCTCATACGTGCCTGCGCGGCATCAGAACAGGCCGAAATCTCCGCAGTCGCAATGGTTGTCTCCACCAGGCGAACGCCTTCTTCGCCTTCACCCACCAGCATGGAGGCCAGGTTATAAAGTCCAGCCGCTATCGCGTCGAAGACGTCGTCGAGCCCTTCAAAGGCCTCTTTTATCGTGGCGTCATCCTTGGGCTGCCCGTCCAACAGGCCATGTACCCGGTCTGAAAAGACTTGGCCGCCAGACGGCATCGGCTGGGCAGGAATCAGGCTGTCGTATGCTGAATTCGGTTCCGGAGTCATCGATGGGGCTCCTCTCTTTGGGGGATGAAGCGGGTCGTCCCACTCTCTATCCTCACCCCGCCGGGCGGCGCGGGTCAATGCAAGAGCCATGCGAATCCAGGCTCAGTCGGCCCAAAAAGAAGGCTGAACACTGCTCCGCTTGCCCCCATCGCCGAAGTTTACAAATCGGAAACTAGGCGGAAATAGACCGAGCCTTCTGCAATCGCCAAATCACATACGGCAGCGCCATGACCGTGAGAAGCACAAGGGCATTCACCAGCCCGTTCGGAATTCCATGAACTGAATTTCCCAGGTTGAACACCATGCTGACCCTTCCGGCTTCACCGGCGACGAATGGCCGGTCCGCGCGCACCTGGCCCGTGCCACCCATCAGTGCGATAAGCGCCAGACCGGCAATCGGCCAAATCGCCTTCAATCTCTGACGGGCGGCGACGAGCCCAATTCCCCACCCAATCAGAATCGGCGCGCCAAAATAGATCATCCTGCCAGTCTGAAAATAGATATTCTCGAGCCCATAAATCGGGCCTGCTGTTGCGCCGAAAGGCGTATCGGTTCCCGGCATGAAGATCTTCCAGCCCGACCACAAAATGAAACAGGCAACAAACCAGGCCCCGGCCAGAAGGCACAGCGGCGCGACACCGAATGTCGCCCACGGCGCACGCAAGCACCATGACTGGAACTGCCGCTTCTCAATCATCGCCCTGGCAAGTTCATCCGTCCCGCCAAGCCGGACAAGCGCCGCTGATTCTGCATCTGCGCGGCTGTGTCCAGCGGCTTCCTCTTCCGCGCGCAGGTCGGCCAGATGATCTGCCAGTTCCGCCAGATAGCGCCGCACATGCCGGGGCGCGACACCCGCCCGCAGCAGGCGTTCGCGAAGTTCACTGAAAAGCTTTGCCATACTGCCCTCCCGTCAATATCTTTTGAATTGCGGCTGCCAGATTGCTCCAAACCTCAGAAAGATCAGCCAATCGATGCGCTCCGGCGGGCGTCAAAAAGTAATAAATACGGCTTCGCCCATTGACATTCTTGCGCCGCGACCCCAGCGCGCCATCGCGCTCCAACCCGTGCAGAACCGGATAGACCACGCCTTCGCCCACCGCGATCACAGAGTCGGTGCGGCTGCGAATCGCCTGCACAATCTCGTAGCCATACATCTCCTCCTGCTGCAGCAGCCTGAGGATCAGGAGTTCCGGAACTCCATTCATGAAATTCGGATTGGCTTCGCGCCCCGCCATCGAGAGCCCATAATACCTCGAACTGCAAGGCATTACAACACCACGAGCATTCCTTTGAAAAAATTGCGCGCCGGGCGAGGATTTCCCCACGCAATCATTCGATTTGTTCTCGACAGCTCATCCTTGTCTATCTTTTAGATAGATTGGCGGCCGGCTCAAAGGCTGATTCATCTTGAACGGTTCGGTGGGGAATGGAAAGTGACCGAAGGCGGCAGGTTCAGTCGAGCGGCGGTTCTCGGATTCCAACAGTCTGGCAGGATTTTCGATATGCCGCCCGTCAACTCAGGCGCAATCCCGGATTCGCCATCACCGCGCTCCTCACCTTATCCCCCGGCCCGTATCTCGCCCCTTCTGGACGCGTCTACGCACGACCTGTAGACTGGCGTCTGATTTCCGCTTCTCCCGCTCCCGTACTTCTCCATGACCGAAACCCCCTCCAATCCGATCAAAGCTCCCGGACGTACCAATCAAAGAGCTCTGGAGGCTTCCGAAGTGGCTGGAGTTGCGCCGCTCAGCGATGAGGTATTGCTCGATCGCGTGCGCGCCAACGACCGTGAGGCGATGACTGCCTTGTTCGACCGATACAGCCGCATGGTGTATTCCGTGGCGTTTCGCGTTTTGAAGGACCCTGGCCATGCGGAAGACGTAATGCAGGATGTCTTCTTCAAGGTTTGGAGGGAGCCAAGCACATTCGTTCAGGGGCGGGGATCGTTGGGAGCATGGTTTGCGGTCGTCACAAGAAATCGGGCAATCGACCTCCTTCGGAGCAGGAAACCTGCCGATGCCGTGGAAGACGTGGTTCTCGTCTCGAGCACAAACCTGGCCTCGGAATTTGAGCGGAATACGATAATGGAGAAAGTTCGGCGGGTGCTCACAGGTCTGCCACCGGAACAGCGGATTTCAGTTGAAATGGCTTTCTTTGAAGGATTGAGCCACTCGGAAATCTCTGCAAGAACGGGTGATCCGCTGGGGACTGTGAAAACCAGGATCAGATCGGCGTTGATGCAACTGCGAAAGGCGTTTCAGGCATGACAGACGGCGTCCACATCCCGCAGGAGGACCTGGCCCTTTATGCAATGCAGGCTCTCTCACCGGACGAGTCTGCCGAAATGCGCCTGCATCTGGATAAATGCGCTCCCTGCCGAGCCGAACTGGCTGAAACCTCAGGCGATCTGGCACTCGTGGCTCTCAGCGTCGAACAGCATCCCCTGCCCGAGGGGGCGCGCGATCGCTTTCTCAGTAGAATCTCCGCCACGTCATCTCTTGGAACGGCCGCCGGACCCGCACCTGCTGTTCCCATCCAGCCAGTCGCTCCACTCACCGCGATTGCTCCATCCAGAGATGACCGGCCCGCTCGCAGGCCCAGCCTCTGGATCGCGTGGGGAGCCGTGGCAGCGCTGGCGATCCTCGCCATCTCGCTCGGCTTGAGAATCCAGTCGCTCGATCAGCAGCTTCAGAATCAGTCAGGCCTTATCGCCCGACTGACCGTGACCGCCTCCCATGCCCAGGAAGTGCTGGATGTCATCACCGCGCCTTCTGCCCAGCGGGTGGTGCTCACTTCCGGCAAAGCCCCCGCCGTTCCCACCGCGCGCGCAATCTATCTGCCCTCTCGCGGCGGCCTCATCTTCGAGGCCAGTAACCTGGGAAATCTGCCCGGCAACAAGACCTATGAGCTATGGGTAATCCCCGCAAGTGGCGCCGCCCCCATCCCCGCCGGGCTCTTCCGGCCTGATGCGCAGGGTGCTGCGAGCCTCGTGCTGCCGCCGCTTCCCAAGGGCGTTCCTGCCAAAGCTTTCGGTGTCACCATCGAAAACGCGGAGGGTTCTGCCACCCCCACAGCCCCGATCATCCTCTCCGGAGCTGCCTGATCTCTCCCGCGAGCGTTCCCCTCGTCGCGGCCTGTTCTGCATTGATTTTCTCTCCACGCAATCCGTTTCGCAGCCGCTCCCGTACCTCCCATACGGACCACACCGGGTCCATCAATCCAATTAAAGGGAGGTCTCAATGGATTTCACGAATCTGCCGGAAGAATTTTGCCGTGTTAGTGAAAAGCTGGTAAACCGCCGCAATTTTGTCCAGCGAACTGGCATGGCAGGCATCGCTGCCATGGCCGCTCCGCTTCTCGCTGGCGCCTTCGCTCCGCTCAAGGCCCGCGCCGACAAAAGCGAATCCCCCGCAGAAAAGGCTGAAGAAGCCGCTCAAGCCAAGGACACTGTCGCCGAGATCGCAACAGCAGCGCTCATCGCCGAAGACCTGGCCACCACCTTCTACTACAACGGCCTGGTCGGTGCCGTAATCCAGGATCCCAATCTCGCCGGCTCCGGTGGCTCGGCAGACCACGTCTCCTCTGGCGGCAATCTCGGCAATGTCAACTACATCCAGGCTGCTCTGACCGAGGAAATCTCCCACGCCAATCTCCTCCGCAGCTTGCTCGGTATTTCCAAAGCCAGCGGCGACCCGGTGCAGACCTTCTATTTCCCCGCCGGAAGCTTCAACACCATTGCCCCCTTCCTGGGCTTGCTTGACGCTCTCGAAAATGCCTTCATTGGTGCCTACCTCAACGCCATTCAGGAGTTCGCCCGTATGGCGGCCATTGCGCGCCAGCGCCGGCACAACCACGAGTGGTACGATCCCCGCTACTCCCCTGAAGAACTCGACTACCTCGCCAAAGTCTCTGCGGCCATCATGGGCATCGAGTGCGAACACCGCGTCCTCGGCCGTGTCATCTCCAATAGCAACCCCGCCAACAATCGCAACTACGAAACCACCGACGGCATTACCGCCGTATACAACGGGACCAGCTCTGCCGTAGTCGCCCTCACACCGTTCCTCACCTCCAGCACAGGGCCCGGCTATTCACTCCAGACTGCCCTGATGAATCAGGGTTCCGTTTCCATCCCTGTCACCGGAACTCCGCCGGCGTTCTAGGGCCACTCCCACCGGGCAGCCGAAAGGCTGCCCACCCCCAATTTTCAAGTGCAAGGCGAGCCCAATCCCTTTTTCGCAAGACGCAGCTCTCTCCGCTGCTTTAAAGTTGCTTGTTGAAGGATGGGTGCATGCGGAATGGAGAATGACCGAAATTATAAGACCTCTGCGAGCGGCGGTTCTCGGATTCCAACAATCTGGCAGGATTTTCGATATGCCGCCCGTCAGCTCAAGCGCAATCCCGGATTCGCCATTACCGCGCTCCTCACCTTATCCCTCGGCATAGGCGCCAGCACCGCCGTTTTCAGCGTTGCGTATGGCGTCCTCATCGATCCCTTTCCCTACAAGGACGTTCATACCCTTGCCACGCCCAAGCTCTGCATGCCCGAGTGGCCCGAATGTGGCTGGAGGGAATATACCCCGGCGCAGTTCAATGAAATCGTCGAGAATACCGATATCTTCAGCGGCGTAACTGCGTCCACCATCAGCAATGTCGTCCTCACCGGTGCTTCTGAACCACAACGCCTCCGCGGCAACTACATCACTCCCAATACCTTCGACGTGCTCGGCGTGAAGCCCATTCTGGGCCGCGCCACAACCGAGCAGGATGTCCTCCCCAATCATGGTGAAGTCGCCCTGCTCAGTTATCGCTACTGGCAGGCTCATTACGGCGGCAACCGCTCCATCATCGGCCAGACCCTCAACTTCAACAACCATCCCCGCACCATCATCGGAATCATGCCGCCGCGTTTCCTCTGGCGCGGAGCGGACGTTTATCTGCCCATCCAGATGACAAACGAATATGAGGTGCAGGGACAGCGCTATTTCGCGCTCGTAGGGCGCCTCAAGCCGGGAGTCACCGAGGCTAGGGCAATCGCCGAATTCAGGCCCATCTTCGACGACTTCTCAAAAACCGCGCCGTTCATCTTTCCCAAGAATCTTCGTGTCGGCATTCTTACCTTCGACCAAATGTTCAAGTCCGACCTCTCCAGCACCCTTCATCTGCTGCTTGGAGCCGCTTTTGTCCTTCTCTTTATCGCCTGCGTGAATGTCTCCAGCCTGCTGCTGGCCCGTGCTGTAAATCGCGACCGCGAGTTCGTGGTGCGCGCAGCCGTGGGAGCTTCGCGCATGAGGCTCGCTCGCCAGGCTCTCACGGAATCCCTTTTGCTCGCACTGGCCGCCACTCCCATCGCGCTGGCCTTCGCCTATGTCGGATTGAAGGCGACTCTGCGCATTGTTCCCACCGAGACGATCCCCGACGAGGCCGTCGTCACCATGAACTTCCCCGTTCTTCTCGGCGCACTCGGCATCGCCCTCGCCACCGTGGTCATCTTCGGCATCGCACCCGCCTGGCACAGCTCAAATCCGCGCCTGGCCGCGGCCCTCAACAGTATCCGCTCGTCGGGCAGCCGCGCCCAGCGCCGCCTGCTCAGTGGCTTTGTCGTCACTGAGATTGCTCTTTGCCTTGCGCTCCTCATGCTTGCCGGCCTCATGGTCCGCTCCCTTCTCGCGGTAGAAAGCGTGCCTGTATCGTTTTCTCCCGATCACACCCTGATGTTGGGCCTTCCCCTCACAGACGCGCATTACCCCACTCCCGAAAGTCGCGTGATCTTTTTCCGCGAGCTTCTTGATCGCGTTCGCGCCGTTCCCGGCGTCACCACCGCCACCGTGGATTCCTCTTACCCCGTCATGGACATGCACGCTGAACGAGTCCAGATAGGCGCTGCGCCGGTGGACAAACGCGTCGTGGACATCCACCTCACCACGCCCGAATTCCTGGCCATCTCCGGTCGACACATGGTGCAGGGTCACTTCCTCGACGCCCGCGAAATCTCCGCGCAATCGCACGAAGTCGTGATTACCGAGAACTTCGCACAGCGCTACTTCGCCGGCGAAAACGTCATTGGCCGCACCGTCCACCTGCCGGAGTTCAAGCCCGACGGCAAAACCAAGCTCGCCGACGATGCCTTCACCGTGGTCGGCGTCATGAGCGACTTGCCTTTCTTTACCGGAATGAGGGAAAACTATCCACACATCTTGCTGCCTTATACAGTCGCTCCCGCGGCAGCCAGCGCCCTCATTGTCTCCACAGCTCTGCCCGCCGACAATCTCATGAACCCCGTGCGCCGCGTCGTTTATTCCATCGACGTGAACCAACCCATCGTCGATGCCATGAGCCTGCGCCAGATGCTCGACATGTACGGCTATGCCGGCCCGCGATTCGCGTTGGCGCTCTTCGGAACCTTTGCCGCCGCCGCGCTGTTGCTGGCGCTGGTCGGCATTTACGGCGTTCTCTCCTTTATCACTTCGCAGCGCACCCAGGAGATCGGGATTCGCATGGCCCTGGGCGCCAACCGCACCGACGTGTTGTGGATGGTCCTGCGCCAGGCCTTTCTGCTTGCTGTCATGGGTGTCGCCGTGGGACTTCCGCTGGCCTTCCTCGCCGGGCGATTCGCCAAAGGGGAGCTGGTTCAAACCTCGCAGAACGATCCCCTGGCGTTACTCGCAGCCATCTGCATCCTACCCCTGCTGGCAGTCGCGGGAACGTATCTCCCCGCACGCAGGGCTGCCGCCATCAACCCCGTTTCGGCCCTCCGTTCCGACTAGAGCGGCGACCTTATCCGAACCTGGGCCTGAATCTGGGCAGGAGTTTTTTGCCGCCGTTTAACATTCCTCTTCCGTCTCATCCTGTATGCATTGAAGGGCAGGCTTCTCATTCCACCGGCCGCTCCGGTGTGCCGTAACCCGGGGAAACGCGTTAGACTTGCCAACACAGCGCACTGGACGCACGCATGGCCAGAACGACACAGAAACAAAAGCAGTTTAACGGCAGAGACTACTCCTGGATGCAGTTCAATCGGCGTGTCCTCGAGGAAGCCGAAGATCCGGCCAATCCGCTGCTGGAGCGCGTCAAGTTCCTGGCCATCACCGGCAACAACCTTGACGAGTACGTCGAAGTCCGCCAGGCCGGCCTCATGCAGCGCATTGAAGACGGCTATCGCGAACAGGGCTACGACGGCAACCGCCCGGAAGAATCACTGGCCGCGCTCACCGCCGAAATTCACAGCTTCGTCGACGCCCAATACCGCTGCTGGAACAACCAACTGCTCCCCGAGCTGCGCAAGCTGGGTGTGCGTCTGATGGAGTGGGAAGAACTCAACGAAGACGCCCAAACCTACGCCCATGGCTACTTTCAGCGCGAAGTCGATCCCCTGTTGACCCCCATCGCCATCGACCCGGCCCATCCCTTTCCGCGCGTGCTCAACAAGGCTCTTTGCCTGGCCCTGCTGCTCCGGCGAAAGCGCAAGAGTTCCGGCCCGCAAGTGCTCGGAGTGGTCACCGTTCCGCGGGCGCTGCCCCGCTTTGTCCGCCTGCCCACTGCGGACGGCACCTACGATTACATCCTTCTCCATGACCTGATCGCGCAGCACCTGGGCGGCATGTACCGCGGCTACGAAGTGCTGGCCCGCGCCGCATTCCGGGTCACCCGCAACTCCAACCTCTACTTCGAGGAAGAAGAAACGCGCTCCCTGCTTGAGACCATCCGCGTTGAGTTGCATAACCGCCGCAAAGGCGACGCCGTGCGCCTTGAAATTGAAACGGGAGCCGCCCCCGAAATCATTGAGCGCCTGCGCGTCAACTTCGAACTCGACGAGGACCAGGTCTTCCGCAGCGACGGCCCCGTGAACCTTTCGCGGCTCATGTTTTTATACGGTGACGTGGAGCGGCCCGATCTCAAGTTCCCGCCCTTCACGCCCAAGCCGTTCCATTTAAACCGCAAATCCTTCAACATCTTCGACGAGTTGCGCCAGCACGATGTCCTGCTCCACCATCCCTACGATTCCTACGACACAATCGTGGACTTCATCCAGCAGGGCGCCGAAGACCCCGCCGTCGTCACCATCAAGCAGACTCTCTACCGCACCAGCCAGGACTCGCCCATGTTCCAGGCGCTCATTGAGGCCGCGGCCACCAAGGAAGCTACCCTGGTGGTCGAGCTGATGGCGCGCTTCGATGAAGCATCCAACATTCGCTGGGCGCGCAGCATGGAAGATGCCGGCGTACAGGTCTTTCACGGTGTCGTCGGACTGAAGACTCACTGCAAGCTGGCCCTGCTCGTCCGGCGCGACGAGGACGGCGTCACCCGCCGCTACTGCCACCTGGGCACCGGAAACTACAACCCCGTCACCGCGCGCTTCTACACCGACTTGAGCCTGCTTACCTGTGACCCGCAAATCACCGAGCGCGTCCACATGGTATTCAACTACCTCACCGCCCATGCCGAGGTCGACGACTACCGCCCCCTGATGGTCGCGCCCTTGACCATGGCCGAAAGCTTTCTCGGCCTCATTCGCCGCGAAACCGAGCATGCCCGCGCCGGCCGCCCCGCGCACATCGTCGCCAAGATGAATTCCCTGCTCGAGCCCAGCGTCATCGAGGCCCTCTACCAGGGTTCCCAGGCGGGCGTCGACGTCGACCTGATCGTTCGCGGCCTTTGCATCCTGCGCCCCGGTGTCAAGGGCCTGTCAGAACGCATTCGCGTCCGCTCCATCGTCGGACGCTTTCTCGAGCACTCCCGCATCTTCCACTTCGCCAACGGCGGCGACGACGAAATCTACCTGGGCTCGGCCGACTGGATGCCGCGCAATCTTTTCGAGCGCTGCGAAGTGGCGTTCCCCGTACGCGATGCCGCCGCGAAAGCCCGTATTCACGACGAAATCCTGCCCGCCTATCTCGCCGACACCGTCAAGGCTCGCCTGCAGCAGCCTGACGGCAACTACGTGCGCGCATTCAAAGTGCTCAAAGATGCTCCCCCGTTTTCGAGCCAGGACTTCCTCATGAAACTGGCCGAAGGCAAAGTGGACCTGAGCGCGATCCCCGCGCCAAAGAGCCTCAAGAAGCACCTGAAGCCTCCAGCGAAGAGAGCCGACGCCGCCGACTGACATCCGGCCGTAAGGTACAAACGGCTTATCCGCTGCCCCGCATTTCTCGCCGGATTCGACGACCCGCAGCCCCGCGAACAGCAGGCACAATTTTGTTTTTTGCTTTGCCGATAATTAAACCGGAAAGGCGCAGAATAAAAACTGTTATCCATCTTGATTGATGAGGCAGGGATGTGCACGGTCAGAACCCGTCCAGGGCTTCCTTACCCCCCCACAAAATTTGCAGTTTTCCACAGCAGGTTGGCAGATGATTCCGTGCATTTGTGAATCGACCCAAGGCGCGCCGATAAATATGCCGCGCCAGAGTTACAGACATGCGTTCTCGTCCACAGAATGTTTTTATTGATGAGGCAGGGATGTGCACGGTCAGAACCCGTCCAGGGCTTCCTTACCCCCCACAAAATTTGCAGTTTTCCACAGCAGGTTGGCAGATGATTCCGTGCATTTGTGAATCGACCCAAGGCGCGCCGATAAATATGCCGCGCCGGAGTTACAGACATGCGTTCTCGTCCACAGAATGTTTTTATTGATGAGGCAGGGATGTGCACGGTCAGAACCCGTGCAGGGCTTCCTTACCCCCCCACAAAATTTGCAGTTTTCCACAGCAGGTTGGCAGATGATTCCCTGCATTTGTGAATCGACCCAAAGCGCGCCGACGAATATGCCGCGCCGGAGTAGAAGCAGGCGCGCTAATCCACAAAATACCCGATCTCGGTGAGGACGCTTTCACTCAGCTCCACGTCCAGCAACCGCGCGCCGACGGGGGCGCTCAGCTTACCTTCAAACCGCTCGAGGACTGAAGCTCGCAGCTTCGTCTTTTGCCGAAGCAATCGCATCAGCGCCTCCCTGTCGGTAGGGAGCTGGTACTCGCCGGGTAGACCGCAAGCAGGACGGATGGTCAGCGAGAGGGGCGTCTGTCCCTCGCTTGACTTCGTGCGACCGGAAGGTTGAATGATGAGATTGACTCGCATGCGGAGATATTCCCACCGATTTTAAATTTGACGTGTGATCCATATCACTCGACGGTTCCGGGCCAAGGCCATTCCTCGAAAGGTTCGCCAACGCTGGTACTTCACTTTTGTCCCGCCCCTCGGACGCAGTTCCACGAGAGCGGGAAATAAGAACATACTTGCCAGGTCGCAAGTGCCGGCAAATCTTACCGCCGGTCACAAGCCGCTCTGGCAGAGTGTGTCCATCATCCAACAGAAAGGGAGAATGTCATGTCACAGAACCCGCCACTGGTCTTTTCCAACATCTCGCCCGCGCAGTACGCCACGTTAATCGCAAAAGCCAAAACCTCCGGCATCGATATCGCGGGAAACAGCGGCACCGCGACAAAATTCGGAGTCGAAGTCGCCTGGAACTACGCACCCGATGCGCAACAACTTACGCTGCAATGCCTTAAATCGCCCTTTTTCATGAGCGAGGCCGAGGTGCACGCGAAACTGCAGTCCCTTGTGGAACAGAGCATCTCCACCTCGTGAAACCGTGAGCCGGTGACTACAGTGCAACAGGCCATACAGCCCGCTGAATCTAAAATCAAGACAATGGCGCTTCCCCTCGCCAATTCGCCCGCACAAGACAGCGCCGCGGCCTGCTTGAGCCCCGCGAGCCGCGTTCGCCCCGAAAGGAGAGCATTTGACGCGCCCGCGCCGCTGCGCCTGTGGCATCTGGTCAGTCTTGACGCTCCCTCGGTAGCTGTTGCGTGGTCACTGGGGTTCGCCTGGGTCGCGGACGTTCGGCTGCCAATGTGGGTCCCGGTGCTTTTGGCGCTGGGAACCTGGGCTGTCTACATCGGCGATCGTCTGCTCGACGTCCGCGCGGCCCTGCGCTCCGGCGACCTCCATCGTCTCCGCGACCGCCATTTCTTCCACTGGCGGCATCGCCTGATTCTTGCGCCCCTGGCCGTGGTTGCCGCAATCGCCGCGGCTGCCATCATCTTCGTCCTGATGCCGCCGGGTATCCGTGAGCGAAATTCAGTGCTCGCCGTCGCCGCGCTGGCCTATTTCTCAGGCGTCCACTCTCCGCGCAGCTCGGCGGTGTGGCAGTCTCCACTTCTTTCAAAAGAGTTTCTGGTTGGTGTGCTCTTCACCGCGGGTTGCGCGCTGCCGGTTTTGTCCCATTTAAGCATCCCTGCCAGGACCGGGTTGCCTGTAACGCTGTTTCTCCCTGGTGTCGCCTACTTTGCTGTCTTGGCATGGCTCAACTGCCGGGCCATCGAGCGCTGGGAATCGGGCGACGGATCGCGAATTCTCTTTATCGCCAACCTGCTTGGCCTCACCGGCTTGCTCCTGGCCGTCGAATTCGCTCCCTCACACTCCCGCCTCGCTGCCCTGTTTGCCGCGGGAGCCGCCAGCGCCCTGCTCTTGGCGCTGCTCGACCGGCTGCGCGCCCAATTCACTCCCCTGGCCCTTCGCGCTGCCGCCGACATCGTTCTGCTCACTCCTTTTCTTCTTCTTCTCACCGCGCGATGAAACCACCGCCGGATTTCAATCGTCTCGCCCGCGTCTACCGGTGGATCGAGCTTGCCACCTTTGGCCCCTGGCTCTGGCGCTGTCGCTGCGCCTTCCTGAACGAGCTAAGCTCATCCCGCACCGCACTGATCATCGGCGATGGGGACGGCCGCTTCACCGCGCGATTGCTCCATGAAAATCCTGCAGTCCTCATCGACGCCGTCGACGCCAGCAAGGCCATGCTGTCCGCTCTGGTCCGTAACGCCGGCGATTCCGCGGGCCGCGTGCACGTTCACCTGGCCGACGCCCGCCAGTGGAAACCGGCAGCCCCGCCCTATGACCTGATCGTCACGCATTTTTTCCTCGATTGCCTCACCACCGGGGAGGTCGCTTCCCTCGCTGCGCAAATGCGGCCCTGCGTCACTCCTTCAGCTCATTGGCTCGTTTCGGAGTTCAGGGTCCCCGGAGGATGGTTTGGCTGGCTCGTTGCGCGGCCCTTGATCGCGGGGCTTTACACCGCTTTCCGGCTGCTGACAGGACTCTCAGTCCGCCGTCTGCCAAACCATCGCAAGGCATTGGCAAAGGTTGGATTTACCCTCATGAGGCAACACCATTGGCTGGGCGGTCTGCTGGTGAGCGAGCTGTGGCAGGCGGAATCGTCTGATCCGGCAGTCCTTACTTGAATCTTTTCTGTGGTCCTTTCACCGGCACTTTTCCGTTCTGCACTTTCTCACTTGTAAATTCCACTGCGTCAGAGAGAACGAACTCATACCCCACACCATCTGCACCCCAACGAACAACCTTCGAGATCACGGTGATTGCATCATTGGGATTATCTCCCTTGGTGCCAGTTCTTTGCAGGGTCATTCGCATCACGGTTTCAGGTATCCAACGCTCTTCGGTGAGCAGGTAAAATCCGGTGTCGCTGATGTCGCCGATTTTATGCGCGCGCGGGCTCCCGCCCGTAAAGTAATACGCCACAAGTCCCGGCAAAGCATGCCGCCTCGACCTGCGGCGATCGGTGGGGCCGAGTTCGGGTGGTTCGGTACGATCGGCGTCGAGCCAGCGCATAAATCGATCTTTCACCGAACCGATCCATCGCTTCCTCGATCGAGCATTCCTTTTCTCCGCCAATTGTTCCGGCGCGGCTCGCGGGCGCTTGTCCTGTGCATCCGCCAATTCCCCTGCAGAACGACGAGTTTCACGAGACTCTTTCGTGGGGGATATCGGGCTCTTTGTTGCGGGAGCACCGGCAGTCGAGACACGCACGCCCGTCACCGGGCTCATCAACTGTTCAACCCAGCGCAGGAATCCCGTCTTCTTGGAGGCTTTCTTCTGAACCTTCGATTCCACTCTCTCATCGGGCCGCTGAGCTGTCGCTTCCTGCTCGGGGCGATCAACCGGATCAACGGGAGCGACGTCGCGATTGCCGCGGCCAATATTCCCCGCGGTCGGGGCGGCTGGGACAGACGTAATTGAAATGGGAGCTCGAGCCAGGGGCCGCCCCGTCTCTTCAGCCCAACGCAGGACCTGCGATATGACTGAGTCGATTTCCTCCGCCTGGAATTCCATCCTCTCTCTCTCTTCAGGCCGATGGAATTCCAATTCGTCATGCTCATTCAACCGCTGGATTGCAATCTGCTTCCGATCCGAACGATCATCCCTGGCCGGCGCGTCATTACCACCGCTGCCAGGAGAACCATCGCCGCCAGAAGTCGGTTCGACCCGGGAGTCGTTGTTCCGCTGAGTTGGGACGGTGGGAGGCGAAACGGGAACACGCTCGGCTATATGATCCATCCCGCCCCAGTGCAGGGGTTTCATGTTGAATGGAGCCTTCTCCAGAGCCTCGGATTCGTCGTCATCAAGTTCCTGATCCTCGTCCCCGGGTTCCACCCTCATCTCCTCGTCCAATCGGGGCATCTCTGCGAGCTTCTCTCCGGGACGGTCGATCGGCACGGGCGTATCGAAATCGTCATTTTCGCGTCGATGCTCCGCAATAAACCCCGTGCTCTTCTTGCCTGGTGGAGCAAGGTTTGAGGCAGGAACACGTGCCAGGTGACGCACCAGTTCCTCTGCCGCACAAATGATGAGTTGATCTCCTGGATAAGTCCGCGATGCGTAGACGGTATGGAGAGGCAGCACCAGAGCGCTTGCAGCTTTAGCCTGGAAAGGCACCAGGTCGACCCCGGGAAACAACTCAACGCCCTGAATAACACAATAATCCGTGTCCAGATACACCATGTCGAACGGAGAGAATATGCGCGACACTGGAATCCCCTTGAAAGGGGTCAACCAAAAGCACGATTCGGCCGTCAGGCTCTCCGCGTCAGCGATCATTTGCAGGGCCCTTAAAGGCTCAAGCGAAGTGTCGATGACCGAGGTCCCCACGCTGAGGAAGCTTTCGGTGGTCCTGTTGTAGACGCAATATCTCTTGGTTTCCATACGCCCTCATGATCAGAAGGCCACTATGCTACGGCGCGCTCACCCCCGGGCTACCTTCATCTCACGCCATCAAGCTCCGTGGCGTGATTATACGCAGAACGAGTACCTCCAATTAAGGCTTAAGCGAAGGTGAAAAAAATGCATTCTCGGAGGTCCGATTCCTATTGGCCGACGGACCTTCAAAGAAGTGAAGATAGCCTACCTCATAAAGCGGAACTTTTCGGCACCAAATTGCTCAAACAAGGCAATCTCCCTCCCGATGGCCGATTCCGGTGGACATAAATCTCTTTAACTCATTGATAACGCATAGGATTTTCAATTTCCCGGGCTCCGAGAGCAAATGTTATCCGCATTGATAAATCGCGTTGATCTTCGGCAGCGGAGGAATCAAAGACTGAGGGAAATACCGCGTTACAGCAGTTTCGGAATTGGTGTAGACCGAAAGCACGCACTTAAGCGGCTTATTCATCGAGAAAAGCCACCTTGCACTCCCCTTAAAAGTCTGCGTGCATTCCGAAACCGCCCTGGTTCCGGCCTCAAGTTGCTGGCGGGCTTTTTTGAAGGCGCACCGGAGTGGAAGTTGCACCTTCGCTTTGAATAAAGGGCTTTTGACCCGTCTTTACTTTGGCGCGCCCCGATGCCCGTTGCATCGGGCGTACATTTCCAGGCCCAGACTTGTGGGCGTGCTCTTGGACTTTTCAGAGTAAGAAACGAACGAGGACTGCGCGCTTTTCTCAAGTAATCCAAGGTCGGCCAGCAGACCTATAGCCCGATGGATCTTGGTTAGATCGTTGGTGCCCGCAATCTTACACATCTCATCCGCCGTGCAATAAAGTGGATATGAAGACGTCACTCCGTTTTCTGAGGTAACCTTTGTAGCCCGCGCGCAGGCAGCAGCGAGAATTCGTACGTGAATGAGCGTAAGTACGCTGAGCAAGTCGACAAAGGTGGAACTCGACTCGTCTCCTCCTTCAACGGTGCAGGACGCTGCCAGGAGGCCTCCCCAGAACTGCCGTACAAAATCAGCGTCGGCCCATGACCCGAATTGGATGATTCGCAAAGCCAGGTCTGGACGCGCGCGCATCTTGTCGGCATCGGGATCGTATGCAAGAAGTGCTTCCGCCTTGAGGGCGATATCCACCGCGCTGGCAACCCTGTAATTACTGAGTTCCTTTTGAAGCAATCGCTCAACTTCTTCCGCGACGGAAGGAGAGATTCTACGCACAAATGCGATGGCTCGGGCCATTCGAAACTCTCTCAAGACATATTCCGGTTCCGTCTCACCCACTCTTCTCTTCAATGGGCCTTCCCACAGGAGCAGATCCATGTCCGGCGGCAGAAGGAAGGATAAGCCAACGCCGTTTTCACCCCACCGCACAGCCCCCGCCTCCACCAGGACCTTGTACTCAGATCTGTCTTCCGGCGGACCTTTCCTTTGCAGAGTCAGCGAAATCAATTGACCGGGGAGCCATCGTTCCTGCGTGACCAGGTAAACTCCGGTGGAACTGATATCGCCGATCTCGTGCACCTGGGGAACGCCGTCATTCCAGTAATAGGCGACCAGTTCCGGCGAAGGGCGCCGGACCGACTTGCGGCGATTGGTTGGGAGAACCATATCCGGGTAGAGCCATTGCAGAGCCCGGGTGATTACCGAGTCCTTCTCGCGGACCGGGGGCTCAGCCTTCGCTTTCTCGATGAATCGCTCAATCGCGGCATGCTGCGTCTTCACGGCGTCGACCGCCGGGGCGGTTGCAACACCGCGATCTTCAACGGGTGGTTCCGCTTTGGGCTTTGCGTTCTGTGTAACCGGAAGCGCTGCTGCTGGAACGGGGAGCGGCGCAGGCTCACTCACCTTCACTTCTTCAATGCTGAGGGGCGCCGCCTTGAGCAACTCCTCCGCCTTTTCCCTGGCAGCAGCTTTCCGCTTCTCCCTCAACCGCTTCTTTCGACTCCGCGGCGGCTTGAGGACACTATCCGATCCGGAAGGCGCGGCCTCACTATCCTCCTCGGGTTGCTCATAAGGGGGTTGGGCATTCGGCTCGACAGGAGGTGCATCGCTTGAAACCGAGGTTTGCTCAGGCTGACTCTCTGTCTCTTCGTCGGCGCTCATGAACGGAGCCTTCTCTTGTTCCTTCGCCTCGGCTGTTGGCTCCGCCGTCTCTACTCGTTCCTCTTCCTCTTCCTCTTCCTCATCCAACCATTCAATGGTCGTGAGCTGCGCCTTGAAGACATCATCGAATCGGGAAAGGGCATCTCCATTCTCACTAGAGAAACCGGCGCCCGCCAACTGCGCACCCTGCCCGGCAGAATTGTCGGCGCTTGAAGCAGGAGCTGTTTCAGCTTCGCCCTCCGTCTCTTCCGCGACCTCCATAACGAGTTGATCTCCGGGGCAGGTCTTCGACGAAGACATGCTCTTGAGCGGCAGAACCAATGCGCTCGCCGCTTTATCTTCAAAGCCCGGAAAGTCGACGCCTGGAAGCAATTCAGCACCCTGAATAACTCGGCAGTCCCCGTCCAGATAGATCAGGTCAAATGGAGATAGTCGGGGTACCTTAGGAATCTCGTTCAGGGGGGTCAGCCAGAGGCCTGTTTCTGCGTTCAGGGCAAGGCCTTCAATCATCACCCTCAGAACCGTTAACGGTTCAAGAGTGGTGTCGATGACAGTGACCCCCATGCTCAGGACGCTCTCCTTAGCCTGGTTGTAAACGCAGTATTTCCTGGCTTCCATAGGCGCTCGTTTTGGGAGGTCGCCTTTCTAGTGTGAACTCCCGTAGCTCTTTCGCTATCGCTAACGCTATCGTTCCAGTTTCTGAGGCGTGATTATACCGAGAATTATACGCAGGATTGATGATGTTACACAGCGCACCAGCGAGCGGTGTTAAGTCCCGCATAATGTTACGAACGTGTTAAAATCGACCTTTAAGGAGCTGTCAGGCTCTTCCCCGCACCACTGACCATCTCAATGAATCTCTACCTCATGCGCCACGCCAATGCCGGACTCTCCCGAGGCAATCCCATTCTGGACGCAAAACGGGGGCTGATCAAGGAAGGAAAAGATCAGTGCATGCTGATGGCGCGCCTGATGAGCGCTCTCAAGGTGCAGGTGGACGTCATCGTCTCCAGTCCATTGAAGCGATCTCTCCAGACCGCGCAATTTGTCGGGACTGAACTGGGCTACGAGGCCAAGGTTGAAGTCAGCACGGCTCTGGGCCCGGACGCCGACTATGCCGCTTTCCAGCAACTGGTTGAGAAGTACGCCGACCGCGAAGGCGTGCTGCTGGTTGGCCACAACCCCAATCTTTTCAAATTCCTGGGCCGCATCATCACGGGCAATGGCGGAGCGGGTGTGCGCATGCGCAAGGGCTCGGTGGCGCGCATCGACATGGATCGCCATCCGCCCCTCCTGCAATGGCTCATCGATCCGCGCATGGCCCGCTCTATCTACGCCAGCGTGGCAAAAAGCTCCCGACCAAAGACCTCGCGGAAGTAGTCCGCCTCCTTGCGCAGCGACCACAACTCCAGTTCCGCTCCCGTGCGGCCCGGCCGCAGTTCAAGATAAACCCGCTTGGGATAAACCTTGGCGGCTACCCGCAGCACGTCGCTGGCGCGGTCCTGATTCAGTGCCACGGCCAGCCGCAGCAGCACCACGGCTCTTTGTACGTTCCTGTGTTCCTCGGCGGGGATGTTGCGCAGCGCGCGGTCGCCGGGCTGTGGCCGGCTCTTCCCCAGGTAGCGCGCAATTGCCGAAACCACTGTCCGCTGCACCTGCGTATACCCGTAAATCTCCGAGCTCGAGATAATGTACTGGGTGTGCCGGTGGTGTCCCTGGTGGTTGATGAACTTGCCTGTATCGCGGAGGACAGCCGCGGCAGCCAGCCAGCTTTCGTACTCCAATGGCAGATCATGCAGAGCCTTCAACTCGCGGAAGAGTTGCAGCGCGTGGCCGCGCACAGGTTCGGCTTGCCGGGGATCGACCCCGTAGCGCCGCGCCGTAGCCTGCACGCTTTGCCACCGTTCCAGTTCAAACTCCCGATGGCCTGCGGCACGAGCGTCCTGTTCGGCCAGCATCTGGGCCAATATGCCATCGCGCAATCCCAGCGGCGAATAGCGAAAACCCGGCAGCCCGAAGCTCTCCAAAAGCTCCGCGAACACCTGCGCGCCAGCCACAATAATCTCCGCCCGGCGCGGCCCGATGCCCGGCACCGCTTCGCGATCAGGCAACGCCATCTTGGCAATCTTTGTGGCGAGCTTGCGCACTTCCCCCGTCGGCGCAATCCCCGCCATGCTCGCGGAAAGCGTCTTTCCCGACGATGCTTTCTGTCGCGGCTTTCTTGCTGTCCGCCCGGCCGGCTTCCGCATCTTGCCGGCAGTTGCCAGCGCCTCGCTCAAGGCCGCGGCGGTACCTGAGGTGGCAATCACAAGCGATACGTTCGCCGGCTGAATTCGCCGATGCGCTCGCCGGAGTTCGCGCGCGATCAGGTGCCGCATCTGCGCCAATCCCTCACGCGGAGGAGGATCGGCTTGCAGAAATTCCTCGGTCAGCCGCACCGCGCCCAATGGAACGCTGATCGTCTCTTTGATGCGCTTGTGTTCAGAGAGTGTGATTTCGCAGCTTCCCCCTCCGAGGTCGATGAGCAGCACCCGCCCGCCAACTCCTGGCTCAGATCCCATGAGCCCGCGATGGATAAGCCGGCCCTCTTCCAGCCCGGAGATGATCTCCATGTTCCAGCCGGTCTCGGCCTTTACCCATGCCTGAAAGGCGGGCGCATTGCGGGCGTCGCGCATCGCGGCCGTAGCCACCACCCGCATCCGGTCCACCCCATGCAACTGAACCGCCCGCTGAAAGCGCTTCAACGCTCGCAGCGTAGCTGCCATCGCCTCAGGCGACACCAGTCCCGAATCGAAAACGCTGGCTCCGAGCCGCGTGACCTCGCGATCCTCGTGCAGCGTCTTCAATTCGTGCGCCACAATCCTGGCAATCTTCAATCTGCATGAATTTGATCCGATATCGATGGCGGCAAAGGTGGGCATAGGGGTGTAGCGCGCTCTCCGTGGCTTGGGAACTGTCTCTCCGGCCAAGATACACGACTGCCGCGCAGTGGCGAAGCGCCGGTCGCTGGCCGCCTGGAATCGGTGCAATTCCGCCTGTTAAGGCACAATGACAGAGATTGTCGTACTCGTGTCTATTCCCAGCGGCGTCACGGGGTTAGATTCGTTATCCGCCGTAAGAGTGTATTGGTAGGTCCCAGGCGTCATTGCGTTGGAACTGCCACCACATGCGCTGATTCCCCCCAAACCGGCCAGAGCGCCCAACGCCACCAAAGTAAGAGGGAGCTGACGAACCACCTTGCGCCGAAGACCGAAGCCGGCCAGCAGCCCAGCGGCCAAAGCCGCCCCTGCCCAGGGCGATTGGCCGATCCCATGGAGATTGGCCGGAACGGCCGGACCGTAGGGATAGAAATAGATTGTTCCTGTGACCGCCTGGCCTGCCGTCACCTGCATCGGCGCGTGTACGGGTCCGTAATTGCAGTCGGGTAGCTTCAGCCCGGTTGCCGTGCCGGCATACTGACAGCCAACAAACAGCGTGCCGGTGAGGGGAATTCCTGTCACTGCGTACTGGGTTGAACCAGGCCCGCTGAGTGGCATTTTCACGGTGGTGGCCGTGATTGCGTAAGCCGGAGCCGCGCTCGCCGTCGGAACCATGCAGGCTAATCCCATTGCAAGCGGAAAGACAGTCGTGACGACTGCGATCAACGGAGTGGGTTTCATGGCAGTCTCCCTCGGCGAGCGGGGATTTCCTGGCCTGGCTCTGCTCAGATAGACGCCGCGCTTCCAGTGCGGGGTTACGCCGCGCCCTCAGGCGAATCGCTTTTCGTCCGAAGCATCGACAGCTTCAATCCCGCGAACCGGAAGCTTGGGCGGAAGCAATTGCAGCGAGACAGGATTCCCTCCGCTCTGCTTCAGGAGCCGAGTCATGGTACGCCGGCAAAGATCAATCGCGTTTTGCAGTGATTCCTCGGCCAGCGTCTCCAGCAAATCCGCGAGGCCGACCTTCCTGTCACTCCCTCGAAGTGTGTGAGCCGCTTTTTTGGCGAGCGTTTGCCAATCGTGCCATGTGCCGACTGCCGATTGCATCCTCTTCAAAGGCGCCACCTGCCGTCCCCTGCGCGGGTCGCCAAAAGCTAAGATCTCCGCCACGTAACGCACCTTCTTCACGCGCTTGCGAAACTCGTGCAGGTTGTCGCCGTTCAGTTCCGGGAAGTCCGTCGCCAAACCAGCAATCATGTCGCGCACTCCGCTTGAACCGGAGCCCTCGCCCCACGAAGCCTCCGATGCAGGCACTAACTCGAGATCCTTGCTCAATCGGTCCAGCCGCCTCCGGCGGTCATCGATTTCCTCCGCGAGCTTGTTTGCAGCATTCTTGCGAACCTCTTCGAATTTGCGCTCGACCAGTCCAATCTGGCGCAGGCAAATGCGCGTCAGTCGCAACGGCCCCTCATCCGGTCCGGCGACCGAGCCGCGCAGGCGGTGGAGCTTCCCAAGGTATACATCCGTCTCCCGCACCTTGCTCAGTGTGCCGCGCAGCTTTTCCGCTTGCCTGTTCCATCGTTTCACTGCGTGCGCCGAGGGATTATCCTCACCATGCCGTTCCAGCCAGTACTCGGTCTCCGCCTGCAGGCGCAACGTGGCCACGCGCAACCCATGGACGCGCCTTCGACTCGGCTTTCGGCCGCAGTCGGCCAACAGCCGACGCCACGACTCAACTTGCCGCGTTAATTCAGATTTGGAAGCCAAACCCGGCTGCCCGGTCTTAGGATAAGAACCAGAATTCATCAAACTGTAACCTTGCTGATTCTATTTTGCACCCTGCGACCGGCCTCCGTACATTCCTTCGATGGTGGCACATGCGCAGCGTCTTGCAGGCTGCAACGTGTTCTCTCCCCTGCTGCTATCCTGACCTTGATAGCGTTTCGCCAACTGCCGCGCCGTTGAACAGCTGCAGTTGAAAAGCGTCTCCTTTGGGGAAGCTTCTTCTTGTTCGATCAAGAAGCGGCTCGAAATTGGGTGAGACGCCGCAGAGACGCTCCCGCGGATACGCCCTTGCCCACCCCAGGCAGAGCCCGATTGTTCAGGACCACGAAACCACTCCGCCCCCGGGCGGCCTGTGCCGTGGCTGATCGAAGAACGGAATTTCGGCACAAGTGACAATGAAGACTGAATCAACAACCTTTTCCCGGCCACAGCAAGCGCCCTCCGCGCTGGCTGCCTGGGTGCTTTTGGTGGCAATCTTTGCCGCCGTTCAATTTGCCTCATTGTTCACTCCACCCTTGCTCGACGACGCTGACGCCTCGCACGCCCAGGTGGCACAACACATGGCCGAGAGCGGCGACCTCGTCACCGCCCGGATCGACGGTATCCGCTACCTTGAGAAACCGCCGCTACCTTACTGGATCGACGCCGGCCTCTACCGCATCTTTGGCCAGAATGTCTTTGCCACTCACTTGCAGAACGCGCTGGCCTTGCTCGGTTGTGCGTGGCTCGCATGGTTGTGGGCCACTCGCGCATGGGGACGCCGCGCAGGCCTCTATGCCGCCCTTGCCATACTCACTTCCATTGGACCCTTTCTCTTTACCCGTTTCGCTATCCCCGAGGCGTTGCTCAGTTTCCTGTTCCTGCTCGCACTCTATTGCTTCCTCACCGGCATGGAGTCGCGCCGTCCCGCCCGCTTCTATGTGATGTGGGCAGCTCTTGCCCTTGCCACGCTGACCAAAGGACTGATCGCGCCCGTCTTCTTTGCCGGCGCCGCGATTCCCCTGCTTTTGCTCAGCGGCCAATGGCGGCGCTGGCGCCAGTTCAAGCCCTTTACCGGGCTACTGCTGTATTTGGCGATCGCCGCTCCCTGGCACATCCTGGCTGGCCTGGCCAATCCTGACCAGGGCCATCCCATCGGCAACCACCCCACGCCCGGAAATGTTCACGGCTTCTGGTACTTCTACTTCGTCAACGAGCATTTTCTCCGTTTTCTCGGCCAGCGTTTCCCGCACGACTACAACCGGCTGCCTTTCGCCTGGTACTGGCTGGCCCATCTGATTTGGCTCTTTCCATGGAGCCTCTTTTTGCCCGCGGCCCTTGTCCTGGCATGGAAGACCCGCCACAGTTGGCTGCAGCACCTGCGTCGTGATGCCGGCCAGACGGTCGATTTCTATCTGGACTATGCCGCCCGTGACGACGTCGCCAGCTATGTCATTCGCCTCAAATTCCGCGTGCGCAGCATCTGGCTTCTGAGCTTGTTTTCGGGCTTCACGCTGCTGTTCTTTTCCATTTCGACCAACCAGGAGTACTACACCTTCCCCGCGTGGCCTCCGCTGTTAATTCTGATCGCCGGGGTAGTCGCCGGAATCGAGGAAAATCGCACGTCCGACAACGGCAGACCCATGCTTTCGATCGCATGGCTCACCGGCGCGCAGGCGGTCTTTGCGGTCGCGGGTGTATTGGCTGCCGGCGCTCTCTGCTGGGGCCTGTGGACGTCCCGCCAATTGCCTTTCGTCTCCGACATTGGAACCCTCTTGGCGCATCGCGACGTAGGCGGATACACCCTGTCGATGTCCCATTTCTTTGACTTGACCGGGCCCTCGTTCGCCGCCCTCCGTCTGCCTGCCGCACTCGCTGCCATTGCTTTGTTGATCGGCCCGGCGGTGGGATGGATGCTGCGGGTAAAGAGCAAACACATTGCCGCAACAGTCAGCATGGCCATTACCGCCGCAGTTTTTCTGGTGGCCGCGCACATCGCGTTCGCCCGCTTCGAGCCCATGCTCAGTTCAAAGCAGCTTGCCGACACCATCCTCCGCGACGGTTCGCCCGCCGACACTTTCATCATTTATGGCGACCAGTCCGACGCCTCCTCGGTCATCTTTTATACCCACAACTTTCTCCGCAAGCCCGCGCTGCTGGTGGAAGAACAATGTTCGCCCTACGGCGCAGGCTCGTCGCTGTTGTGGGGCTCCTGCTACCCTGATGCGCCAAAAATTTTCCTCAGCGAAGACCAGCTTTCAAAGCTATGGGGCACAGGCGCGCGCAAGTGGCTCTTCGCCCAGGACACCAATCAACCCAAAGCCGAGCAACTGTTAGCTGGCCGCCTCTACCACGTCCAGTCCATCGCCGATAAAGCCCTCTGGACCGACAGGCCGCTGAAGTAATCAGAGCCAGCCGGGACGAAATTCCCTACTCCGCTGCCTGCATCCTGCCCCCTGGCAGCAGTTGATAAACACGGCCCCGCCACAGAATCCGGCTGGAAAAATAGCTGGCCGCCCAGAAGCCGAAGCCCATCAAATCGCGAATCGGGTAAAGCACCAGCAGCCCAAACCAGCTTGTATCGCCCACTGCTTTTCTACCTACCGCAACCGAAAGCATGAGCCGTGTCGCAACGCTCCAGCCCATCAGTGCAAGCCCCCAGCCTGGATGGCCCAGTGCCGCTGCGGTCACCCACGCGAGCAGCCCAAACGGCACGCTAAACGTAAGCGCCGTTCCAAAATGACCCTTGGGACGCGAAAAGCGTGTCGACTTCATCCACCGCACCTGGTGTTTGATTGAAGCCATGAAACTCGCATTGATCACCATGTGATCGATGGCATGGTGGCTCAACACCACCGTCTGGCCCAGCTTGAATGTCTCATTGCCCAGCACAAAATCGTCGGAGCAGTAATCGGCCGTCACACCGAAGCCGCCCATCTTGCGAATCACATCGCGCCGGAACGCCATGGTCGGCCCCAGCGTAAACTGCATCCCTTCCATCGCCCGCGCCACCAGCACTCCGGCCGTCATTTCCACGCTCATGCCCACTGCCTCAAGCCGCGCCCATAGCCCGCCTTCCGCCGCCACGCCGCGATATGGACAGGTCACTCCGCCCACCTGTTCGTCTGCAAATGGGAGCGCCACGGCGCGCAGGTAATCCGGCGTCACACGGACGTCGCTGTCGCTGATGACAAGTATCTCGTAGGCCGCCGCCGCCTCCATCAGCTCCATCGAAGCAGCCTTGGCGTTGATGTAGGGCGGCTCGCCGGTCCAGAAGAACCGTGCCGGAATAGCCGGGTACAGCTTCGCCACCCGCCGTGCCGTCTCAAGGCCGGCGTCGTCTGACGTACGCGCGCAGAACAGAATCTCGTACTCCGGGTAATCCTGGTCAAAAAAGCTGGCCAGATGCGCCTCAAGGTCCGGTTCGTCCCCGTGTAGTGGCTTCAAAAGTGTCAAGGGGGGCGCAAATACCGGGCCTGTACGAAGCTGCGCCAGGGCAAACCGCCGCTCCCGCAAATAGGCAGGCACAGCCGCCAGCACCATACCGGCAAACACCGTGGATGTGACGAGGCCGAAGACGGCCAATCCAAGAAGAACCTGCAACATGCAGGTCTAAGCATACCTGCACGCGTACGAAAAGAGCGATGAAGAATTCCCTTGTCGCGGGTGGATTTACGTTACGAAGGAGAGGCGCAAAGAGCTACGGCTTTCGCGGAGACATGGCTTTGGGCACCACCACCGGCTTGCGCATCGGTACAATCGCCCCCGTCGAGCTGGGTGTGGCCTGCTGAAAGCGCGTCAGCATCTCCGAGCGCACGTACTCGACAAAACTCTGCATCTGCCGGTTCATCTCTTCCATGCGCTCGCGCATCTGCAAAATGATGGCGATGCCCGCGATGTTCACGCCCAGGTCCCGCGCCAGGTTCAGGATGAACTCCAGCCGTTCCAGGTCCTCGTCGGTGTAGAGGCGCGTATTGCCCTCGGTACGCGACGGCTTCAGCAGACCCTCGCGCTCATAGAGGCGCAGCGTCTGCGGATGAATCTCGTACATCTCGGCCACCGCCGAGATCATGTACGCGCCTTTCGATTTGCGTTTTGCGGCCATGAGGCTTTCTATGCTGCTGAAGGGATATTCCTGACCCTGGATGGCTCGATTCCGAGAAGTCCACAGACCCATTGACGACTGTCAGGATTACCAAGAACACGATATTCGCTCGATCGAATCTGACCATCGTGACTGTCCAGCCAGACATAGAGATCAATCTTGCCCTTTTCCCGGAAAACCCACCCTTGGGAGAACTGTACACAAGTAGGGTCTAGAGTTCCCTTTCGCGGATTCTCTAATCCAGTCAACACACGATCCAGATCCTCCGGCCTTGCACTAGTGTCGTGGTTCACGAGAAAAAGAAAGTTCAACAACCGGCGATCCGAATTGACACGCTCAAATTGTTTAAAGGCCGTATGAATTGCGTTGCTGATGCGATTAAAGATGGGGTCCGGACGAAGCCCCCCGGCGATCTGCCCTGGAGGCACCTGCCTGATCTGGTCCTCAAGCCAGTTGTCCTTTTCAAACGACTTGACCTCGCAATATGCAACCTCAACTCCATTGCGAGAGAGACGAAAATCAGGGGTTTTCAGGTCGCGCATCTCATTATTCGCGAATCCATCGATCTCGAATCCCTCTTTTTGCCAATAGCCGAGCACCAACGCCTCGTCGCTGGAGAGCTTGGAAAAGCGGTACGCATGAACGCCACGCAAACCCTTGCTGAAGTCATACTCGGGTCTCATCTCCTCGTCATTGCCTTGTGCGTCCTGTTTAGCGCCCTGACTCATATTGGAACCTCTCGGCTGGGGTTGCCTTCCTCGCGCTGATAATCCGAATGCGCTCCTTACGCTCAGTGTGCACTACAAGCAACACTCTTGCCAATAGTGACAAGCCAAGGATGATACACCGCTCCTCTTCGCCGGAATGGAGTTCATCCGGTATCGTGATCGCAAAAGGATCTTCAAAGACTGTCTTAGCCTCCTGAAAATCCACTTCATGAACCCGAAGATTGCGCTCAGCCTTAGCGTCATCCCACTCAAAATTCCCCGCTTGCACTATGATCCCAAACTTTCTCTAAGTCTCTTACAGCTTCTCAAACAACCCCACCCGCGGGTCCTGGTTGTTCAGCTTGCCCAGTTCGCGCATGATCTCCCGGCTGCGCTCGTCCTGCAGATGAGGGACCACCACTTCGATGGTCACAATCTGGTCGCCGCGCTGGCCGGCATGCGACGCGCTCTCTACCCCGCGCTCCCGCATGCGCAGCTTCTGACCGCTCTGCGTACCGGGAGGAATCTTCAACTGCGCGCGGCCATCAATCGTCGGCACATCTACCTTGGCGCCCAGCGAAGCCTCCGGCACCGTCACCGGAACCGTCACCTGAATGTCGTCGCCGGTCCGCGTAAACACCGGGTGCATCCCGGTACGTACGATCACGAACAAATCCCCGGGCGCGCCGCCATTCAGGCCCGCGTTGCCCTTGCCCTGCAAACGGATGCGTTGTCCATCGCGCGTTCCCGCCTTGATGCGGAACTCTACCGTCTCTGTGCGGCTCACAGTGCCTTCACCGTGGCATGTTTGGCAGTCATTTGAAATGCGTCCCGTCCCGTTGCAGCGCGGGCAGGGAATGTTGAACTTCATGCGCCCGCCCATCTGCGTCACCTGGCCTGTGCCGCCGCACTCCGGGCACGCCATGGGCCCGCCGGTCTGTGCCATTCCGTGGCATGTCGGACAGATCTCCTGCCTGTGCACCTGCATGCGCGCCTGTCCGCCGCGAATCGCCGTCCAGAAGTCCACCGTGGCCTGGTACTCCAGGTCGGTACCCGGCTGCGGTCCGCGCGGCCTTTGCGGCTGCTGCGCCCCGCTGAAGATGCCTGAAAAAATGTCTTTGAAGCTGCCCCACGACGAGGAACCCGCCCCGGCCTGCTGGCCCGGATGCTGCCCCGGCCCGCTTTGGAAGCCGGAAAAGTCGAAGCCGTCAAAATCTACCCCGGGATGCCCGCCCGCACCTTGCTGGCGTGCGTAGGCTTCGGCCTGCGCCGGGTCGATCTGATCGGAATAGAACCCCAACTGGTCATAAACCTTGCGCTTCTTCTCGTCGCTCAGAACGTCGTTGGCTTCGGAGATTTCCTTGAACTTCTCTTCGGCCCGCTTGTCTCCGGGATTCACATCAGGGTGATATCGCCGCGCAGCCTTGCGAAACGCCTTGCGAATCTCCTCAGGCGTCGCCGTCTTCTTCACACCGAGCGTTGCGTAATAATCCTTGTTTTGCGTTGTGGCCATGTGTGTTTTCTTAACTCACTTCAGCTTACTTGTTGCCTGGTGCATTCCGTGCACGCAATCGGCCATGGTCCCTGATTTGTTCATCGGCAAACACACATTCGACGACACACAGGATGACCTTGGCAATTCAAGCATAATGAGGCGGGGTGGGCGACAACTTATCGCCCACCCCGCTGACTCCCTCAATTCGCCGGCGGCGCTAACTCCGCTAAATCGCGAACCCCGCTAGCTCCGCTTATTTCTTGTCTTCCACGTCCACGTACTCCGCGTCGATCACGCCATCGTCTTTCTTGTGCTCGGTTCCGGGTTGCGCGGCGGATGCGCCACTGTCCGGAGGTGCGCCTTGCGTCTGCGTCGCGTTGGCCTTGTAGAGCACCTCGGCCAGCTTGTGGCTGGCGTGGGTCAGTTTTTCGTGCGCAGCCTTCAATTCGCCTGAAGACGGCGTGCCTTCCAGAGTCTTTTTTGCCTCTGCCAGGGCCGATTCGACCTCGGTCTTGTCCGCGGCCTGCACCTTTTCGCCGGAGTCCTTCAACATCTTCTCAATGTTGTAGACCAGCCCGTCGAGCGAGTTGCGCGCCTCAATTTCCTCGCGCTTCTCTTTATCCTCGGCGGAGTGCGCCTCGGCGTCCTTGGCCATGCGATCCACTTCTTCCTTGCTCAGTCCCGAACTGGAAGTGATGGTGATGCGCGTGTCCTTGCCCGTCGCGTTGTCCTTTGCCGTAACGTTCAGAATGCCGTTGGCGTCGATGTCAAACGTGACCTCGATCTGTGGCACGCCACGCGGCGCCGGAGGAATCCCTGCCAGTTTGAACTTGCCCAGCGTCCGGTTTGCCGCCGCCATGGGCCGTTCGCCCTGTAGAACGTGCACCTCAACCTCCGTTTGCGAATCCGATGCAGTCGAGAACGTCTCGGTTTTCTTGGTCGGAATCGTCGTGTTGCGCGGAATCATCGGCGTTGCCACTCCGCCCAGTGTCTCGATGGCCAGGGTCAGAGGCGTCACGTCCAGCAGCAACAGGTCCTTCACTTCGCCGGCCAATACGCCCGCCTGCACCGCGGCGCCCACGGCCACCACCTCATCGGGATTCACGCCCCGGTGCGGCTCCTTGCCGAAAAGCTGCTTGACCAATTCCTGAATCTTGGGCATGCGCGTCTGGCCGCCCACCAGCACCACCTCGTTAATGTCGCTGAAGTTGACGCCTGCATCCGTAATCGCCTTCTTGCAGGGTTCAAGCGAACGTTCGATCAGATCACCCACGAGTTGCTCCAGCTTGGCGCGCGTCAGTTTCCGCACCAAATGCTTGGGGCCGCTGGCGTCGGCGGTGATAAACGGGAGATTGATCTCCGTCTCAACCGTTGTCGAAAGCTCGATCTTGGCCTTTTCCGCCGCATCCTTGAGCCGCTGCAAGGCCATTTCATTGCCTTTGGACGACAGGTCCAGCCCATGTTCCTGCTTGAACTCGGCGATCAGCCAGTCCACGATGCGCTGGTCAAGATTGTCGCCGCCCAGGTGCGTATCGCCGTTGGTGGACTTGACTTCGATGACGCCTTCGCCGACCTCGAGAATCGAAATATCGAACGTGCCGCCGCCGAAATCATATACAGCGATGGTTTCGTCCTTCTTCTTGTCGAGCCCGTAAGCCAGCGCGGCCGCTGTCGGCTCATTCACAATGCGCTTTACATCCAGGCCGGCAATCCTGCCCGCATCCTTGGTGGCTTGCCGCTGCGCATCGTTAAAGTAGGCCGGAACCGTAATGACCGCCTCGGTGATGGTTTCGCCGAGGTAGGCTTCAGCGCTCTTTTTCAGCTTTTGCAGAATCATGGCCGAGATTTCCGGCGGAGTGTACTCCTTGCCTTGCGCTACCACTCCGACGTGGTCGCCCTGCTGCACCACCTTGAAGGGCACCATCTTCATCTCGTCCGTTACCTCGTCGTAACGGCGCCCCATGAACCTCTTGATCGAGAAAATGGTGTTCTCAGGGTTGGTGATAGCCTGCCGCTTCGCCACCTGTCCTACCAGCCGCTCGCCGCTCTTCGAGAAGCCGACAATCGATGGCGTGGTGCGCGCACCCTCTTCATTTGCAATCACTTTGGGCTCGCCGCCTTCAAGGACGGCCACACACGAATTCGTTGTGCCCAGGTCAATTCCGATAATCTTTGCCATGTTGGGTTTTCCGCCTGCCTATAGAATTTCTGACTCTTATAAGATGCATGATTGAGTGTGTTAGTGTCAACTTTTCTTGATTGTTTCTCCATAAACCATAGCCGATGGCCATCAAACCTCGAAGGCGAGGATCGCAACCGACCTTCGTTGCGGCGTCCACATCGCGTTCGGCCACCGACGGGGTTATCGAGTGGTTCCTTCGCCAAGGCCATCTGGGCCACGGAATGCCTTCCTGGTCCAGCCTGTCCGAGGCGCAGCGCTGGCAGTTTGTGGCTCACCTCAAGCCGATCCAATCACCTGATCGGGGGAGTATGGTGACCACCCCGCGGATGAAACGCAGGCGGCCCTCACCATTCCGGCGCCGAAGACCGCCCTAAAGTCCTGCATTGTTCGTCACCAACTTCCGCTGGCCGGATCATTTAATCTCGAATGTTCCGCCCGCCATGACCACCGCCCAGGCCCAAGCCGCCCGATACCCCCTCACACAGGGCGTCAACCCGTGGCTGGTCACCGTCTCGGTCATGCTCCCCACTTTTATGGAGGTGCTGGATACCGCAATCGCCTCTGTGGCATTGCCTTACATCGCCGGTTCGCTCTCGGCCTCCAATTCTGAAGCCACCTGGGTACTCACCAGCTACCTCGTCGCCAACGCCGTCATCCTGCCCGCCTCCAACTGGTTCGCCCGCCGATTCGGCCGCAAGCGGTTCCTGCTCACTTGCGTGATCATTTTCACCATCGCTTCATTCTTCTGCGGAGCGGCGCCATCGCTATCGGTCATTTTGCTGGCCCGCGTGCTGCAAGGTGCGGGGGGCGGTGCACTGCAGCCGCTGTCGCAATCCATCCTGCTTGAGAGCTTTCCCCCGGAAAAACGATCCATGTCCATGGCCGCCTATGGTCTCGGCATCGTCGTCGCTCCCGTATTGGGACCCACGCTGGGCGGCTGGCTTACCGATACGTTCAGCTGGCGTTACGCCTTTTACATCAACATTCCCGTCGGCGTTCTGGCGGTCATCCTCATTACCCGTTTCGTCCACGATCCGCCGTATATCAAGAACGCCAAAGTGGGAGCTTTCGACAACATTGGCTTCGGGCTGCTCTGCGTTTGGACAGGGTGCCTGCAAATCGTGCTCGACAAAGGCCAGGAAGACGACTGGTTCGGCGCCACCTGGGTGCGCTGGGCAGTCGGGGCGCTCATTGTCGCCTTGATCCTCTGGATCTGGAGGTCCTGGGCCAATCCCAAAGGCCTTGTCGACCTGCACGTGCTCAAGGATCGCAACTTCCGCACCGGATGCTTTCTGATCGCACTACTCGGCATGTGCATTTACATCACCATCGCCATCCTGCCGCTCTTCTATCAGGAGATTCTGGGTTACACCGCCTTCACGGCCGGACTGGTCGTCGGTCCGCGCGGCATCGGGTCGTTCATCGGCTCGCCGGTGATCGGGATTCTCGGTTCCCGCATGGACAACCGCAAGCTGCTCAGTTCCGGTTTCATCGGCTTTGGTGTATGCTCGTTGATCTTCGGCACAGTCAACCTCGACATCAGCCCCTTCACGCTATTACTTCCCATCATGCTGACGGGATTTGCACTGAGCTTTGTTTTTGTTCCTCTCGCCACCATGACGACGTCCACGATTTCCCGCGAGGAAATGGGCAACGCTACCGGTCTGTTCAACATGCTGCGCAACATCGGCGGGTCCATCGGTATCGCCATGGCCACGACGGCGCTGATTCGCCGTGCCGCGCTGCACCAGACCGAAATCGGCGCCAACCTGGGGCCGTCGAACTTCGTGCTCCAGCAGCAGTCGGCTGCCATCGCTCGCTACCTCGGCCACCAGATCGGGCGAGCCCAGGCCCGACCCGGCTCCATGGGGCTCCTCTATGGATTGATGGAACAACAGGCTGCGCTTATGGCCTATGTTGACGTTTTCCGCTGGACAGCGCTCCTGGCCTTCTTCTGCGCCGGAGCTGTCTGGCTCTTCAAAAAGCCCGAAAAACACGCCGCCCCGCCGCCAGGGGTGCACTGAGGTTCCGTTCGTAAATCAACTGCGCGAGAGGCAAAATCGCCGCATCTCCGCCTTGCATATCTGGGATCGCTCATCGAGGCAACCGCACACCCTCAACCCGCCTCTATACCTTGGAACGGCTCAACTCGCCTCGGCGGGCGCGCCGTTTCCCTTAGGGCAGGGGCGCTGGGTTTTCGCGATTTCCCTGGCTCATCGGTGACGAAGGAGAATCGCAATGGCAATCACCGGACTCTGCCCGAGCTTCCCCTCAAACGCAATCCTCTTCATGCAGAAAGGAATTTTATGGCGCATCCATCTGAAGAACTCAAGGAAACCGAATCCACGCTACGAACGGTCATCGACGTCCTGATTGACTGTCAGGAGGGATTTCAAAAGATTGGTGACCAGCTAAAGGATGAAACCCTCAAACGCTATTTCCTGGCCGAGTCGCTAAAGCGCGCGCAGTTTCGCGGCGACCTTGAAACCGTGCTTCACCAGGAGGGGATCCACGACGTGAAGGAAAGCGGCACGGTCGCCGGAACGGTGCATCGCGCCTGGGCCGACATCAAGGCCATCCTGGGGGGTGGGGATCATACCCTCCTTGAAACCGCGGAGAAAGGCGAAGAGGCCGCAAGGACTGCCTATTCCGACGCGCTCAAACAATATCTTCCGCAGCCTGTGCGCCAACTGCTCTCTACCCAGGCGGCCCATATCCAAACTTCGCATGAATACGTCAAAACGGCTCGCGATTCGCTCAAGTAGGATCTGCGCAGCCGCCTCACTCCAATTTGCCTGACGTTGGTCTTCGAATCGCCGGGCGCTTCACGTAATCGTCCTTTGGAGCGTCTGGTTTTTTTGCGCCGAGAGGATCCTACCGCAGCAGCGGAAGGAACCGCCGCATCTGTTCGTCGTACTGCTCGATTCGGCCCGTCAGAATGTCGTAGTACCATCCGTGCACTGAAAGCCGACGCTCCACGAGCGCCCGCCCAACAGAGGGCTGCGCCTTCAAGTTCAGCAACTGCGCCACCACGTTGCCGCGAATCAGCGAAGTCAATTCGGCGTTTGTGCCGTCTGCCGGATTGAGCGGCTGGCGATGACTGAAAGCCGCTTCCACGTGATGCAGCCAGCGACTTGCCTTGGGCAGGTTCTCAAGGCTGCGTCGGTCCAGAGCCGCTTTCATCGCACCGCAATCCGAATGGCCGCAAAGAATGGCGTGCTTCACGTTCAGCACTTCCACTGCGTACTCGATGGTGGCCGTCACTCCATCCACATTCTGGCTGGTAATGGGCACCACGTTGCCGACGCTTCGGCTAATGAACAGGTCGCCGGGGCCTGTTCCCAGCATCATGTCGGGCACAATCCGGGAGTCCGCACAAGTAATGAACAGCACCTCCGGCGCCTGCGACTCAGCCAGGAGGTGAAACTGGCTCCGCCGCGCAGGAAATACCTCGGTCAGAAACTTCCTGTGTCCTTCAATCAGCCGTTCCACCGTCGCATCACCGCCTTTTATCGAATCTTCTCAACCAGCCTATCGCATCCTTCACGGGCGTCATCTCAGCTGTCCCTGATACCTTGTTTCCCAGATGCCTTGAGGAGCTCTGTCTGTGATCAAACGCGCCGTGAGAGTCACTTGCCTTCTTGTTGCAATCGCCATGTCGATAGTCGCACAGGCGCAAATCGTCGACACCATCGACCCGGCGCTTAAAAACAAAATCGATCGCATCGCCTCGCAGGTGCTGGAACAGACCGGTGTACCTTCGGCCTCGGTAGCCATTGTCAAAAGCGGCCGTCTGGTCTACACCCATGCCTACGGCAAAGCCTGTCTCGAACCACCAACGCCCGCCACGCCGGAAATGCGCTATTCCATCGGCTCCATCTCTAAGCAATTCACCGCAACCGCCATTCTGCTGCTCCAGGAACAAGGCAAGCTCTCGCTCGACGACGCTGTTGGCAAGTACATTCCCGGCCTGACCGAAAGCAACATCGTCACCATTCGCGAAATCCTCTCGCACACCTCCGGCTACCAGGACTACTGGCCCGAAGACTACGTGATGACCCCCATGCTCAAGCCTGAATCCGCCCAGCAGATCCTTGACACGTGGGCCAAGAGGCCGCTTGATTTTGAGCCTGGCACGCAGTGGCAGTACTCCAACACGAATTTCGTAATCGCTGGCGAAATTGTTGAAAAAGTCAGCGGTCAAAAGCTCATGGAATTCCTTGGCGAGCATATCTTTCGCCCGCTGGGCATGCACTCTGTGTGGAACTCTGACCAGGAAGAGCTCACCCAGGCCAACGCTACGCCATACCAGCGCTACGCACTTGGTCCCCTACGCGTTGCGCCCAAGGAGGGCCGCGGCTGGATGTTCGCCGCCGGTGAACTGGCGATGACCGCGCACGACCTGGCCCTCTGGGATGAAAGCCTGATCGCACGGACCATCCTCAAACCTGAAAGCTATAAAGAGATGTTCACCGAGGTCAGGCTGAAAGATGGCAAAGGCACGCATTATGGGCTCGGCGTTGAGGTAGTCGATCGCGATGGCCACCTGTCCATCGACCACAGCGGCGAGGTTTCCGGGTTCGTATCGGATAACGAAGTGCTGGTTGACGATGGCGCGGCGGTGGTCGTACTCACCAACCAGATGGCGGTCGGCGCTGCCTCAGCAATTGCCCGTCTCGCTACCCCCGTTGTGGCCGGATTTCCACTGTCACCCGCCGAGCAGCATGCCATCGATATCTACCATGGGCTGCAGCAGGGCCGCATCGATCGCAGCCTGCTGGCCCCCAATCTCAACGACTATTTCACGCCTCAGGCCATTGCCGACTTCCAGGCGAGCCTGGCTCCCCTCGGCGAGCCGCTTACCTTCCACCAGACGCATGAAGAACTTCGCGGTGGCATGACCTTTCGCGCCTTCGACATTGTCTACCCCGGCAAGCACTTGACCCTCACTACTTACACTTACCCCGACGGCAAGTTGGAGCAGTACCTCATCGCACCAGCGGAATAGATATCTGCAAGTGCCACAACGAAAGGAAGGATGGGTACAGAAATTCCGGCTCAGGATGCGGCGCCATTTCTGTTTTCCAGACTTTGTCTACTTCATCCTTGAGTTCCCCATCACGGAGTCTTCACCACAACGCCCGAAAAGTACTCCATCGTTGGGGTGGAGCCTGCAAAAGTGAGCGCTCCGGTCGAGCCATCAACTGTGAAGCTATTCCAGGATTCGCCCGAACCGAGCAACACCTTTGCGGATGAATCGAACAAGAGATTTGAACAGCAGGCATCGTCTGCGACTTGTATGGTTGAGGTCGGATGATTTGAAACGGCACCGCTGGCCGGATTGAGAGAATAGGTTGCAATGGCGCTGTTGTCCCCTGTTGGGTCACCCGGTCTGTAGGAAACATAGAGGTAATTGCCATTCGGGTGAACTAGCAAAGAGGCGATCTCCTGCGCCTGGATCGAGACAGGGGAACTGCCAACCTGGGAAAGCGCCCCCGAAGGACCAATCGAATATGCATACACCTGCGAGGGCGAAAGCTGGACGGTCGTCTGAGCATAGGTCACGCCGGCATACAGAAATTTTCCCGAAGGACTTATGGCCAAAGAACCTAATCCAGTAGGCCACGTCGCGGCAGTGGTGGAACTGGCTGCCACCAGGTAAGGCGAGCCTGCCACCTCAGTAAGGGCACCCGTCGATCCGTTGATCAAGAACGCGCGGAGGAACAAGTTGTAACTGCTATCCTGCTCCCATTCGTAGACATAACTTCCCGTTGGGTCCGCCGCCTGAACGTATTGATAACTCACCGTGGTATTCGTCAGAATCGGACCTTCGCTGATTGCCCCGGTATTCGGATTGATGAGGAATGCCCTTAGATAGTGCTTACCCGTAGCCGAGTCTTCGTCGGAGATATACAGGAATTTCCCTGCACCATCCATGACCACGCCGGTAGCCCCCTCGAAAGGAATCTGAGGCACAAATGGCTCCCCTTGTGACAAGAGCGGAAGCGTACCGTCACTGGCAACGGAGTAAGAGAAGATACCGTACGGTCCCGGGCTGTTCCCCTCGAAAAAGGCCCCGGCAAAATAGACAAATTTGCTTCCCGGGGTCGCCCAGAGATTTGTCCCCGCATACATTGGAGAATCGGAACTTTGCGGTCCTTGTGAATTCTGCGACGAGCCCAACACCCCGGAAGTGGAGTTCAATGGGAATGACAAGAGGTTTCCCAAACTGGTGCCGTCCCAACCCTGCCCGCCGAAACTGACCAGGTACTCCGAACCGGAAGGTGGCACGATCGGGGTTGGGGTCGGTGTGGGTTGCGTGCTGCCGCCGCTGCAACCGGAAAGAGAAGAAAGACAAGTAACCAATCCAAGACTGAAAACGGCCTTGATCGTACAGATATGCGGAATGAGCTTGGAAAATCGGTTCCAGGTCATAATCGGAACACTCTTTTCGGATTCTTCGGGATTCTATGGCTCCGACTTTTTCCGCACAGTGACGGCGCACACAAAAGTGCGGAACCAGCTGACCTCAGTTCCGGCACGGCGTGAGTATCCCTCGGGTAAAGTTGACCCCCGACTGCGGCAGGAAGGACATAGGACCGTCCGGGTTACACTTGAACTTGACCTATGTTTGAGAACCTCACAGATAAACTGCAGCGCGCTTTCAAGACCCTCCGCGGCCAGGGCACGCTTACTGAAGAGAACATTGCTGAAGCCCTGGGCGAAATTCGCGTGGCCCTGCTCGAGGCGGACGTCAACCTCAACGTTGCGCGCGACCTGATCGAGCATATCCGCGTCAAGGCCGTCGGAACTGAAGTCCTTACCGCACTCTCGCCCTCCGAGCAGGTCATCAAGATTGTCCGCGACGAGCTGATCACGCTGCTGGGCAAGGACACGGCCCGCTTCAAGTTCGCCTCGCAGCCGCCCACCGTCATTCTGATGGCCGGCCTGCAGGGCTCCGGCAAAACCACTACCAGCGGCAAACTCGCGGCCTGGCTCAAGAAGGGCGGACATCGGCCCATGCTGGTTTCCGTCGACGTATATCGCCCGGCGGCACGCGAACAGCTCAAAGTCGTCGCCAAATCCATCGACGCCAAGCTCTACGAAGGCGACCAGAAAGGCGAGCACGCCGGTTCGGCCCTGGTCGAGCGACTGGCGCAGGAAGCCCGTCGCGAGGCCCGCAACATGGGCTGCGATACGCTCATCGTCGACACCGCCGGCCGACTGCACATCGACGAGGACCTGATGGGCGAGATGGAGCGCCTGAAGAAGCTGCTCAATCCGCAGGAGATTCTGTTCATCGCCGACGCTATGACCGGCCAGGACGCCGTCAATTCGGCGCAGGACTTCCATACCCGGCTCGGACTGACGGGCGTCATCCTGACGAAAATGGACGGCGACGCACGCGGCGGCGCGGCCCTGTCGATTCGCTACGTGACCGGGCAGCCCATCAAGTTCATCGGCGTAGGGGAAAAGCCCGACGCCTTCGAGCCCTTCCATCCTGATCGGATTGTCGGCCGCATCCTCGGCATGGGCGACATGATGTCGCTTATCGAGAAGGCCGAGTCCACGCTCGACCGCAAAAAGTCAGAGGAGTTCGCAAAGAAGGCCCTGCTCGGCGATGGCTTCTCACTCGAAGATTTTCGCGATCAGTTGCTGCAGATCAAAAAAATGGGTTCAATGGAATCCATTCTCAAGATGATGCCGTCGGTCGGGCCTTTCGCGGGCTTGCAGCAGGCCTCAAAGAACATTGACGAGAAGCAGTTCACGCGCCTCGAAGCCATCATCAACTCCATGACGCCCAAGGAGCGCCGCAACCACGAGATCATCTCCGGCAGCCGCCGCAAGCGCATCGCCGCGGGCTCCGGCACCACGGTGCAGGATGTAAACCAGCTTCTCCGCCAATACGCCCAGATGGCCAAAATGTTCAAGCAGATGGGCAAAGGCGGCCTGGCTAGAAACATGATGCGCGGCGGTTTGGGCGCCATGGGCATGGGCGGCAGGCAGAAATTCGGCCGGTAGAGTGCTCGCATGACCACCCTGCAAGACCAACTCGACGAAATCACCGCCAACACGCGGCACTTAGTCCAGGCGGAGCGGCTCGCCGTGGGCGAACGCGCGGTCGAAGAGTTGTTCGCTTCCGGCATCGAAGAATCCATACTGCCGGTCGGCGCGGTGGCTCCGGAGTTCGCACTCAAAGACGCCAACGGAAAGCTGGTGCGCAGTGAGGACCTGCTCGCCCTTGGTCCGCTGGTGATCAAGTTTTTTCGTGGACGCTGGTGTCCCTATTGCATGACGGAGCTTGAGGCCTGGCGCGATCTCTACGGCCAACTCCGCGAGCGCGGTGCATTGATGGTCGCCATCGGTCCGCAATCACAACGCCAAAGCGATTTCATGGCCGGCCAGCATGGCTTGCCGTTTCCCGTGCTCAGCGATCCTGGCTCCGCCCTTGCCGAGCAGTTCGGCCTCGTTTACACCGTGCCTGAGTATCACCGCGACTACTACCTCTCCATCCTCGTCAACATCCCCTTTGTGAATGGAGAGGAAAGTTGGCGCCTGCCCCTGCCCGCCACGTACGTCCTCGGCCGCGAAGGACGCGTCGTCTTCGCCGAGGCCCACGCCGACTTCCGCGTGCGCCCGGAACCGCAAGACGCGCTCCTGGCTGCTTTCAACCCGCAAAGACACTAGCTGAAGAAATCGCAAAGACAGAGGAGTCACGAAGCGAAGGATGTCCCTGCCATGGAAGCCCGGTTTTGCGCCGGACGCTTGAGACTTCTTCACTGCATCTCGAACTCTGCGGTTTTGCCAGGTTTTACAGGATTGCGGACGTATTTCTTCATTCTTCTTGGACAGCAGGAATCAACCTTCCTGGAATCGCTACGTAGTCCAGAGAGAAATGGTGAGGGGATGTACAGCGGGAACGTAAATGCTTTAGCCTCAAGGTTCATGCTTTCCACGGACAGAAACACAGCGCAGCCGGACGGGCTGCCGGATGCAGCACTTGAAGCTCTGATGGATCGGGCGCGCGAGGCGGCGTCGCGCTCCTACTCACCGTATTCGGGTTTCAGGGTGGGGGCTGCTCTGAAGCTGACCAACGGTGAGATCGTTACGGGAACGAACGTGGAGAACATCAGTTATGGGTTGACAATCTGCGCGGAGCGCTCGGCGCTGGCGCGGGCCGTAACCGACTTCGGGCCGGGGATTCGGGTTGCGGCGGTGGCTGTTGCCAATTTGAATGGTGCGGCCAGCCCGCCGTGCGGCGCCTGCCGGCAAGTGCTTGCGGAGTTCATTCTTCCCGAAGCGCCGGTAATCTTTCCCACAGCAGATGGGGTTCGGGTAATGCCCTTCTCTGCTGTCTTGCCTTTGGCGTTTGAAATGAAGCTGAAGTGATACAAAGATTCAGGGATCAGGGGTCTGGGGTCGAAGAGGAATGCAGGCTGAGATTTGATTAGAGAGAGCGGGGCTAAGCATTTGCACACCATCGATCTGATTCGCAAAAAGCGCGACGGGGGGGAATTGGATGCAAGCGAGATTGGATTCCTGGCGTCGGGAGCGGCCACGGGCGAGATTCCCCCTGAACAACTAGCCGCGTGGTTGATGGCGGCGTGGATTCGCGGACTCACTCTGCATGAGACGCAGGCTCTGACGGTGGCGATGCGCGACTCTGGCGAGAAGTTTTCTGCACGAGGGCTAGGCAAGGTCGCCGTTGACAAGCACTCGACGGGAGGTGTGGGTGATAAAACGAGCATCCTGTTGGCTCCCATCGCCGCGGCATGCGGAATAGCTGTACCCATGATCAGCGGGCGGGCGCTGGGGCACACCGGGGGCACGCTGGACAAATTGGAAGCCATTCCCGGCTTTCGGACGGCGCTGACACTCAAGGAATTCGAAGATGTCCTGGCAAAATGCGGTGCGTCCGTTGTGAGCCAGACTCCCTCGCTGGTTCCCGCAGACCGCGTGTTGTATGCGCTGCGCGACCGCACCGGGACAGTAGAGAGTCCAGGGCTGATTTGCGCGTCGATTTTAAGCAAGAAGCTTGCGGCGGGACTCGATGCGCTGGTGCTGGACGTCAAGACAGGATCGGGAGCATTCCTGCGCAAGCGCGAAGACGCCGAGTATCTGGCTGCGCTGATGGTTGTCACGGCTGAAGCCGCCAACACTCATACCGTCGCATTGATGACCGACATGGGCCAGCCGTTGGGCCAGATGGCCGGCAACTGGATCGAAATAATCGAATGCGTGGAGCTGTTGCGGGGCCAGCGGCCTCAAGAGAGCGAGGATTTGCGCGAATTGTCGCTGCAACTTGCAGGATGGATGATCGCTCTCGGCGGTAATGCGGAGACGCTGGATCAAGCCTATGAAATGGCCGAGGCGGCGCTGGGCGATGGGTCGGCCCTGCGCGTGTTTCTCGAGATGGTCGCAGCCCAGGGCGGCGATATTTCGGTATTCGACGACCTGCAAGGGTTTCACAAGCCGGGTGCGACCGAGGTACTGGAGGTCTGGAGCACTGGTTACGTTGCGGAGATGGACACTACGGCCCTGGGTTGGGCAGTGCAGCGGCTGGGCGCTGGGCGCGAAAAGGCTGGGGAACCCGTGGACCCGCATGCCGGGATTCTGTTTCATGCACGGCGCGGAGCAAAAGTGGAGCGGGGACAACCGCTGGCAACACTCTATGCAACAAGTGCAGCGATGCTGGCCGAGCCACTGGAGTTGATGAAACGGGCAATCGTCATTGCTGAAGCTCCGCCACAGCCGGTGCCGCTGATCAACGGCATCTTTACACGCGAAAAGGCCGAAGAATATTTGAGGAATGCTGTAAGGTAATCGCATAGACAACAGGGATCCAGAGAAGAGGGATTAGCAGTCCCGTGTTTGTCGCAATTGCACGGCAAGCATGAGGCGTTTGCCTTTCGACTTCCGCTAAGGCGGACCGCTACGGACTCATTTCAGGATGTCTGTTGCCGGTTTGGGAACTATTGTTGGATTGAGGAACGGGAGACATTCATTTGGATAGATATACGGGGGTGCTGGGGATATTGGCCGTGCTGCTGGCGGCGTGGCTAGGTTCAACGGACCGCAGACATATCCGGTGGCGCACGGTGGCGTGGGGATTAAGCCTGCAAATTATTTTCGCCTTTTTTGTACTTCGGTTTGATTACGGTCAACGGGCAATGGAGTGGGCCGGTGACGTGGTCAACCACATGCTGGCCTCGACCGCCGCGGGTACCTCAGTGCTGTTTGGCGCGTTGGGCACTCCAAATACTTCACTCGGTTCCATCTTCGCTTTTCAGGTTCTGCCGACGATCATCTTCATCTCGGCATTCTTCGCGGTGCTTTACCACATCGGCCTGATGCAGATCATCATTCGCGGCCTGGCATGGGTAATGCTGAAGACGATGCGCATTTCGGGCGCGGAAAGCATGAATGTGGCGGCGTCGATCTTCATGGGGCAGACAGAAGCGCCGTTGACGATCCGGCCGTTTCTTTCCAAGGCCACGCGCAGCGAACTGATGACAATTATGACCAGCGGGATGGCGCATGTGTCGGGCGGCATCATGGCCATGTATATCGCGCAAGGCGTGGCGGCCAAGCACTTGCTGGCGGCGGTGATCATGACTTCGCCAGGAACGATTCTGATTTCCAAGATGCTGGTACCGGAAACACAAGTGCCTGCGACCGAAGGAAGGGTCGTAATTCCGCGCGACGAACTGCACAAGGATGAGAACCTGATTGGCGCTATTGCGCGCGGCACCATCGACGGCGGCAAGCTGGCGCTGAACGTGGCCATCATGCTGGTCAGTTTCCTGGCGCTGGTGGCGCTGCTTGATAGCCTGCTGACGTGGGTACACATGCACAACGGAATGCACTGGGTTCCTGGGAGCCTGGGGCAGATTCTTGGATTTGTGGGCGCGCCGGTGGCATGGCTGATCGGGATTCCGTGGCACGATTGTGCCGCGATCGGCAACCTGCTGGGCACGCGCATGGCGCTCAATGAGGTGGTGGCCTACATCGCGCTGGGCGCGCAGAGAGCAACGCTCTCGCCGCGCTCGTTTACGATTGCGACTTTCGCCCTTTGCGGATTTGCCAACCTGGGATCGATCGGGATGCAGATCGGCGGCATTGGGGCGCTGGTTCCGGAGCGGCGCAACGATTTGGCACGGCTGGGCGTGCGCGCCATGCTTGCAGGAACCATGGCGAACCTGATTTCGGCTTCGATCGCAGGGATGTTTCTGGGATAAGGCCACAAGAAAAATGCTTCGGCTAATTCCTTCATACTGGGAACTTGTCGAGCCAATTCTTAAAGCCATAAATATCCACACCTAACCCGGCTCTTTATTCAGGCGTCATTGCGAATCTCGCTATGAGGGGATCACGGTGCGCAGGCGACGCAGACGATAGAAGATCGTCAGCATTGTCACCGTTCCGCAACTGAGCAGACTCGCGGCCATACCTAAAATCAGCGATAGGTCCTGCTGATAAAGGCCGTGGACGATGCCGATGGCCTGCAGGACGCTGAAGCCGCCAAAGGTGATGAGCGAGATGCCTTCATCGCTCTTCTTGCGCCACACGGCTACGGCTTGCGGCACGAAGAGCAAAGCATTGCAGAGCAGGCCCAGCCCAAAGATGATGGCGACAATCTGCTTCATGCAGTTTGCCCTCCATCGCGGAATCGAAGTGCGCCGCGGACTTTGGCTTTGGCCGCTTCCTCTTCCCGGCTTCTGGGAGGCGCGTTGGTTTCGAGCGAGGCGAGCAGGCGCGATGAAATCGATGCAACGTCATCAACGGCAGCGAGGAACGCGGCTTCATTGGCCTTTGACGGCTTGGTGAAGCCGCTGATTTTCCTCACAAACTGGACCGACGCCGCCCGAATCTCTTCGTCCGTGACGGGAGGATCGAAGTTGAAGAGCATTTTGATATTTCGGCACATCGGCAATGACCTCCAGCAGTTTGATTCGACGCTTCTCAATTCCTTACTTTATCGTGACGCGGGCTTGCAAAGGCGGTTGCCGGTTGACCTTGTAGAATGGGCAAGGATTATTCTCAGGATTAGGCATGACTTATTTCGATGATGTGACGGCGGCTGCGAAGTTTTTGCGCGGCAGGCTGGGCGGTCTCGCTCCGCGGGTTGCGGTTGTGCTCGGGTCGGGTCTGGGGTCGGTCGCCAATGCAGTCACGGAGTCGGTGACCGTGTCTTACCGCGATATTCCGCACTTTCCGCGTTCGACGGTGGACGGCCACACGGGGCGCATTGTAGCTGGCCGGCTGGGTGGCGCCCCGGTCATCATCATGCAAGGGCGGGTGCACTTTTATGAGGGCTATTCGCCCGCAGAGGTGACCTTTCCGATGCGCGTGCTCGGCATGCTGGGAGTCAATGCCGCGGTGCTGACCAACGCCGCGGGCGGCATCGATGCGAGCTACCGGCCTGGCCAGTTGGTGTTGCTGGCCGACCACATCAACATGATGGGTTGGAATCCGCTGGCAGGACCGAATGAGCCGCGTTTCGCCACCAGGAAGGGCACTGGTCTGCGCTTCTTCGACATGACAGAGGCGTACTCGAAACAGCTACGCGAGCTGGCTCATCAAGCGGCTGCCGATGATGGGCTTTCGCTGGAAGAGGGCGTGTACCTGGCTGTGAGCGGCCCAAGCTTTGAAACGCCGGCCGAGATTCGCGCATTTCGCACGCTGGGGGCCACGCTGGTGGGCATGTCCACTGTTCCGGAAACGATTGTGGCGAGGCACATGGGTGTTGAGGTGCTGGGAATTTCGTGCGTCACCAACCTGGCCGCCGGGTTGGGTGCGGACCATCTGAGCCACGAGGAAGTCTTCGAGACGGCGCGGCTGGTGGAACGGCGCCTGTCGAGCCTGCTGGAGCGGTTGGTGGTTTGGATTGCGACGTTGCTGGAAGCAGAGGCGTGAGCGAAGACACGTCAGGGGACCGGCGCCGGACGGCGCGGCTGCCGTTTCCACCCGCGGTGGTTGGGATTGCGGGTGTGTCGGGCTCGGGGAAGACGACCCTGGCCCTGGAGTTGGCCCGCGAACTTGAGGGAGTTCACTTCCCTCTCGACAACTACTATCGGGATCTGTCGCATTTGCCCATGGACGAGCGGGCGCGACAGAACTTTGACGACCCCGCGCTGATTGAGAACTCTCTGCTCGGGGAACACGTTGCTGCGCTGGCGCGGAACGAGTCGATAGAACGCCCACTCTACGATTTCTCAACGTACATTCGAATTCCAGGACAGACGCAAACGGTGCGCGTGGGCGAGTTTTTGCTGGTGGAGGGGCTGTTTGCGCTCTTCTACCCTGAGCTGTTGCCTTTGTATCAGTTGCGCGTGTATGTCGATACGCCGGACAACGTGTGCTTTGAGCGCCGGTTGAAGCGCGATATGGAGGAGCGGGGGCGGACCGCGGAGTCAGTGCGTCAGCAGTATGTGGCAACGGTACGGCCGTCGAGCATCAAGTATGTACGGCCTTCAGCGGCGAATGCCGATCTGATAGTTGACGGGGGTGAGGCACTGGACTGGAAGGTGGAGCAGGTGCTGGCGGCGATGCGTGCGCGAGGGCTGGTGCGAACTTGAGGTCTGAAGGGTCAGCGATCGGGGGCCAGAGGTCCAAGTACGGTTCTGACGCATCAACGGGCATTCCCCCGAAGGAAGAAGCAAACGCTCCTTCTTCTGACCCCCTCAGGTTCGTTGAAGATGACAATTTATAGATCGAAAGCGAGGACTTGCGAAATGCCACTTTTGTGTTATGGGGATCACCAAAGGTGGTACAGCAAAAAAATCGAGAATCGGGTTAATCTCGGGGCGGGTGTCGGCTTTGGTTCGTTCAACGAAGATTTACAGTGAATCCAAAAACCGGTTGCCTGCGTACAAGTAAGTTGAAGGCAATGATCAACAGATGGCTGAGAACACGGAAGAGACAGGTGGCAGGATGGCTGCGGACGGGGATTTCGCCGCGCCGCCTCGCGCTGACGCTGGCGCTGGGATTTGCCATTGGCTGCCTTCCCGTGGTGGGGATTCCGACGGCACTGTGCGCGATGTTGGCTCTCTCGCTGAGATTGAATCTGCCGGCCATCCAGGCAGCGAACTATGCGGCGATGCCGCTACAGCTCCTGCTGATTCTTCCCTTCGTGCGTCTGGGTGGGTGGATATTTGCGCCGGGACAGCAGGCGTTCGCCATGGGATCGCTTTTCCATGGTTCGCCGGCGCAGATGCTGTGGACTTCTGGAAGCCTGGCGGGCCAGGCGCTCGCGGCGTGGTTGCTGATTGCCGGGCCGGCGGTGGTGGTCATGACAATGGGGTTGACGGCCGTGCTGCGGCGGGTTCCGGCAGTAGCGGAACCCCGGGACTAAGAAGCTGTAGAAATCGCGCCCAGTTGTTCAGAAAGAGTTGCGGGCCTTCGAACCGGTAGTTGGGAATGATCGACGATTGATCTGAAATAGATAAAAAATAATCCTTATAAAAAACCCGCAGAAAGCCCACCTTCGGTGCTATAGACCAGCACCGAAGGTGGGGAATTCAAGACGATCCTCCCTCCAATGACATCCAGGGGACTTAAGCTTTTTCCGTCGTCAACCGGCTTCGACCAGGCCGTAGCGGCGCTGCCATGCTTCTTTGAGGTGGCTCCATACACGGCTGCGCTCAGACTCAGTTGCTTCTGCCTCCCTGCCTTTTTCTGGACCGCCGCTGGCAAAGCGGGCGGCTTCCTGCTTGGCGAGTTCGAGCAATTGGCGGTCGCGCAGCAGGTTGGCTACGCGGAAGTCCGGCAGGCCGGCCTGGCGGGTTCCGAAAAACTCGCCGGGGCCGCGGATGGACAAATCCAACTCGGCCAATTCGAATCCGTCCTGGGTGCGGACCATGGCGTCAAGCCGCTCTTCGGCCAGCGGCGAGACGCGCGGGCCGGTGATGAGGATGCAATAGCTTTTGGCGGCTCCGCGGCCAACGCGGCCACGTAACTGGTGCAACTGCGCCAGTCCGAAGCGCTCGGCGTGCTCGACCACCATGACGGTGGCGTTGGGCACGTCGACGCCGACCTCGATGACGGTGGTGGCAACAAGGACGTCGATCTCGCCACGCTGAAAGCGGCGCATGATCACTTCCTTCTCATCGGCGTCGAGACGGCCGTGGAGAAGGCCAACCCGCAGACCGGAGAGCTGGCCAGTGCGCAGTTTCTCATGCATCTCCACGGCGGATTTCAGACCGGATTTTGCAGAAGGATTCGCCTCCTGAACCGCAGAAGGGAACAGCTCTGCTGTTTTCCCTTTTCGGGCTGGTTTGCGGGCGCTCGAGGAAACCACGTCGATAGGTTCGGTGCCCGCAGTCTCGTCGTGGGAAAAATCAAGCTCGGGCTGGTCGTCCTTGGCCCCTTCGATGACGGGATAGACGATATAGGCCTGGCGACGCTCCCGCGTTACTACTTTTCGGACAAAATCCCAAACCTCCGGAGAGCGCTCGCCGGGCACGCGGCGGGTGACGATGGGCGTGCGGCCGGGGGGCAGTTCGTCAAGGACACTGACATCCAGATCCCCGTAGAGTGAAAGCGCGAGGGTGCGGGGAATGGGTGTCGCGGTCATCACCAGCATATCGGGCTCGGCCTGATTGGGCTTCTTCATCAGCTTGAAGCGCTGCAGGACGCCGAAGCGGTGCTGCTCGTCGACTACGACGAGTCCGAGTCGGTCGAACTCGACTTTTTCTTCGATCAGCGCATGGGTACCAATGATGAGTTGCGCCTCGCCACGGTTGATCAACCCGCGATCAAGGCGCTTGCGATCCCCGTCGAGCGAGCCGGTAAGAAGGACGATTCGATAATGGCGTGAGGATCGCTCAAGAAGCTTGCGCGCGGCCAGAAAATGCTGTGTGGCAAGAATCTCAGTGGGAGCCATGAGGGCGGCCTGGTAGCCGTTCTCCAGGGCCACCAGCATGGCTTGCAGGGCAACGATGGTCTTGCCGGAGCCTACGTCGCCCTGGAGAAGGCGGCGCATGGGATTGGGCTGCCGCATGTCGGAGACAATCTCGCCCAGGGTGCGCTTTTGCGCGTTGGTGGGATGGAATGGCAGCACCTCGCGGATAGCTTCGCGGACCTTGTCGGTGGTGGCGAAGCTGATGCCCGAGCGTTCGCGCATGCGACGGCGCTTGAGTTCGAGTCCCAATTCCAGAAAAAACAACTCTTCGAAGATAAGGCGGCGGTGCGCGGGGGTGGCCGAGGCCTGCAACTGCGTCAGCGATGTGCCTTCGGGGGGGTAGTGAACCTCGCGGAGGGCGGTTTCGCGGGCAGGCAGGTCGAGGCGCCGGAGCATCGCCTGTGGCAGGCAATCCGGCACCGCACCGCGCATGCCTTCAAGTAAATTGAAGATCACCTTGCGTTGCCAGCGCGAGGCCAAACGGCTGCCTCCGAGCGACTCGTAGACCGGGGTAATGCGGCCCACTTCAAGGAGGCGGGTTTCGGCGTCGTCGCTGGCATCGGGCAGCAGCTCGAACTGGGGCTGGATCATTTTTAAGTTGCTGGTAGAACGCGAAGGTTCGACCTTGCCGTAAAGGGCAACGGTCTGTCCAGCGTGGAACTTGCCTTCGAGGTAGGTGGCATTGAACCAGATGCATTTGAGGGCAAGACGTCCCTGGCCGACGGTCAGCTCGAAGATCGGCATGCGGCGGGTCCGAAGCAGGATCGAGCCACGCACTTCGGCGATCACGCTCGCGGTTTCCCCGGGCTTCAGTTCGTCCAGGCTGCGGGGGTTCTGCCGGTCCTCGTAGCGGAAAGGGAGGTGGTAGAGCAGGTCCTCGGCGCTCTGAATACCTTTGGCGGCAAGCAACTCCGCCACACGCGGACCCACGCCGCGCACGTACATGACTGGGGTATCAAGGCCGGGCACACTTTGGATGCTAACTCATTTGTTCGCCGTGTGTGCTGGACAGGCGGCCGGCTTAAAGCCCCGTGATGGCGAAGCGCGCGGTACGAACCTCCGCTGCCAGTACACGCAGCACGCTCAGCGAAAGAGATGGCTCATTGAGCATTAGGAGAGCGAATTCTTCGCGCGGCACGAAGCTTACTTCAGCTCCTTTAAATGCGTTTGCTGTAAGCGAATAGGGCTGGTTGCCGATGACTGCAGGCAAGCCAAGCAGTGATCCGGCGCAGACTGGAATGCACATGATTTGATCGCCGGTAGGCGACCTCATGGAAAGCCTCGCTCCCCCGGCGCGGAGGATGTAAAGGCCGGCCGGCGGTTCCCCTTGTGTGAAAAGGACACGGTCCTGATCGCAGAGCAAGGGCGTGGACCGCGCTTCCAGAGCCTGAATCAATTCGTTATCGGCAACAAAGGCAGTCGAGTCGAGCTTCACTCAAATTCTCCATGCACCGGGAAAGAAACAGCAACGGCTATCTCTTCCGGGGGCGACGTAGACACATGGTTTCATCGATCCCGTACAGTTTTTGTGATGCACATCACCGGTCGTGAGTCGCCGATGAGCCGGTGGTGCAAAGATTCTGGCAGCAACACGCATACGGAGGTTAAGAATCTGCGAGATGCGATCGACCCAGGGGCGCGGCAAACCGCTCTGGCAAGAGCTCGTTGGATGACCCAAGCGCGATGCTTTCATGCGGGTTTCACTGCAAGAATGCTTCAGCGACGGCCATCCGCGGGAGCTAAGTGGAACAGGGCCGATGGGGCAGATGCGCCGGGAGTTTTTGCGAACAGGACGTAATAGCCGTCCCAGGATTTCTCTCGTGACTCTACTCGCCAGCCCGGTGAGTGCGCCAGAAGGTAGGAAAGAGGCACGTTTTCCTGCACCAGCACGTGGTCAATCCGGTACTTATCCATGAGCTGAAACGAATCTCCAAGATCAAAGATGCCTCCGTAATCCTGCATTACGCCGTGGTGTTCGAAGGTGTCAAAGCGCGAGTCGATAAACGTGGGCTTGAATTCGAAGGCCATTCTGCCGCCCAGGTAGTCCCAATTCATGGTTCGCCATGATGGTTGGATAGCCGCAATTGTTTGCTCCGGAAACATTTTGGCGAGCATGTTCCCGAGAGTGCTCTCTGAGGGGAACATCCACACCATGACGCACACCGCTCCAGCCACCATCAAGGCATTCATTGCAGGAATCGTCTTCTCACTCGACTCGGTGCAGAAACTCCGTTGAATATCCCTGGCTAGCAAGGGAGTGGTAAGGACCGCGGCGAGATAAGTGAAGCGATGGTGGTCGATGGCCGCGTACCAGGCGAAGAGGATGACCGCCAGCTCGAAGACCTTCCATTTTCGCCCGCGCATGCAATTTGCGATGACCATCAACCCGATAGCCACGACCACACCCTCGCCCTCAAGGGAGCTCAAGCGCAAAGGCTGCCATTCCGCGACGGTGGCGATATTCACCTTCTGGTTCAGCATCATGTCGAAGGGGTTCCATAACAGCCGCCATCCATAGGGATTTACCATCAGGGCGGCCACGCTTGCGCCCAGCACGGTCAATAACCGAACGCGCTCGGGCGAGGTGAATGCTTCCTGGTCAAACGCACCCTGCCGGAGTCGAAACGATCCACAAAGAATATAGAGGCACAGCAAAGCAATGCCGATCAGCCAACTTCCATGCAAATTGATCCATACGCAGAAGAGGGGAGGCAAAAGCCACAACAAGCGCGAGTTACCCCGTTCAGCAGCCTCCAGGATTGCCAACAAGGCCGACATTGCGATGTAAGCGATAGCGATGGTTCGAGGCCCGGAGTTCACCGTCATCATCAGGAACCCGATGCCGGCCGCCCACAACGCAGCCCCTGCGTGACGCGACGTCAGGTATCCGCGCCAGTAGACGAACAGTATGTTGGCCCCAAGCGCCAGCCAGGTAACGAGGTAAATCCCTCTAAGTCCTGATGATTGATAGCCAAACCAGAACGGCATCTCTGAGAGCCATTCCGGGTTGATCCAGCGCTGTCCGTACACAGTGAAGGAATAGGTATCGGTTTGGATAAAGTGATGCGTCGTAAACAAGAAGCGCGCGTCGGCAAGGTGCCACCAGATGTCCGGATCGACCAGAAGGGTTCTCGCCAGGTTCAGGGTCGGCGCAATCAGCATCGGCAGCATCAAAAGCAGCGCGATGTTCATTAAGTGCCGGGAGAAGACGCGGTTGAAAATGCGCACCCACGGGTTGGTTGTTCCGGCAGGGCTGATGGCCTCATCGGGAGCGGCCGTTTCGGTTGACGTGGCGTCCATAGTCAATACAGTACCCGCCTGGCAAACTCTGGGGAAGAGGTTAGCAGGACTCCGCGGCAGAAGACGGCAGGAAAATGGAGCACCGAACCGCCTGGCCCGTTACTTAAGAATGATGGGAGGCGATGGAGCACAAGTTCGTTCTTCACGGATCGCCTGCGATGCGCTTATGATCTAAACAGTCGACATCAAAACAATTGAAGTGACAGAAGCACGACTTTCCCAGAGCAGCGCAAAGTGCTTATGGGGTATAACTTGCAATCTTCTCGGTCCCGGACACGAAGGTGCCTATGGGGAATGTCCGGCGGAGCAAGGTTACCTCAGTGTTACCGAGATGCACGAACGTGGTATTGACCCGCATGACTCTGCCGATCAAAATCACGGTCACGAGATGTCTTTGAAAGATAGCGCAACTTGAATTAACTTTAGGGGACAGATTCCCTAATTCAATTATCCCTGGCATACGTTTGAACTCGTCTAGTATGCCGCCGACTTGTTCAGTGCGTTTCCCCAGGGGCGTTTAACTGCGCCGTTCCTCACGTTGGCGCTAGTGGAAAAGAGAACTGCTACCTATGATTCAGATTGGGCTGCTATCAGAAGACGGTGCGCTGCAACCTCTCCTTTCTTCCGCGCTGGGAAAAGAGTTTCGGGTTCAGCTTGCGTCGGATGCGGATGATGTCGATCAGCTGGTCGAAGCGGCGGAATGCGATGTCGTTCTTCTGGATCTGAACTCGAACAATGGTTCGATAAAAGACCGGATCGAGTGCGCCCGCCAGGTGATCGCTTCGCAAGTACCGTCGGTCGTGATGGCCGACGATGGTCTCCGCTCGACCGCGGTGGAACTGGTTCGGCTGGGCGCTTACGGCTACTGCCGCAGACCGCCTTCCATTCGGGAACTGAAGGCAATGTTATGCCGGGCAAGCGAGAACTCCTCGCTCAAGCGGCAGCTCCAAACCGTACATCAGCGCATTGAGGCGGCCAGCAGCTGCGACCGGCTCATTGGATCGAGCCAACAGATTCGACAGGTGTATCAACTGGTACATCGTGTAGCCGACCTGAATGCTTCAGTTCTTGTGACCGGCGAGAGCGGAACCGGCAAAGAACTGATCGCGCGGGCCATTCACAACCTTGGTTCTCGTTCTGACCGCCCTTTCGTCGCCGTTTCCTGCGGAGCCATCCCCGAGACATTGATTGAGGCTGAGCTGTTCGGTCATGAAAAGGGCGCATTCACCGGCACGGTGGGCGCACGCGAAGGCTACTTTGAGCAGGCCCGCGACGGCACGCTTTTCCTGGATGAAATAGGAGACCTGAGCCTTTATACGCAGGTAAAGCTGCTACGCGTATTGCAGCAGATGGAATTCAGCCGCCTCGGCAGCAGCCGCCTGATCCCGCTGCGGGCGCGCCTGATCTTCGCCACCCACCAGGACCTTGCAAAGCTTGTATCAGAGGGGAAATTCCGCCAGGATCTCTATTACCGCATCAACGTAATGAGGATCAATTCGCCGGCCCTGACGGATCATGTGGAAGATATTCCCCAGATAGCCATGCACTATCTACAACATTACTCTGAACTATTCCAGAAGCCGATGGAGGCGATTGGGCCGGAAGCGATGGCCATGCTACAAAACTACACATGGCCCGGCAATGTGCGCGAGTTGGAGAATGCGATTCAGAGAGCCATCATTCTCGCCCCCGGAAAGACAATTCGTCCGGAGGATCTGCCGCTCCATGTGCACGCGGACAAGGTCATCGACATCAGCGACTTTAACCCCGAGGGCTCGTTTGAGCGCCAGTTGCGCGACTACAAGGTGAAATTGGCAATGGATGCAGTGCGGGAGAACAACGGGAACAAGACGCTGGCCGCACGCAGCCTGGGCATTTCCCGGGCTTATCTGCATCGCCTGATCCGCATAGCCGAGCCGGAATTGATTTTCGAGCAGGAGAACGTAAACTCGGCCTCAGCGTAAACCCGACGTGAACGAATCCGCCGTAAATCGCCAATTCTGTCACTTGCGGTTGGCTTAAAGCATACTTTGCGGTAACTCATCTGCCGATCTGCATGACGTTGTTGTGACTTCTCTTTGCGCAATAAAGACCTCGATCTAACATGACTCTGAATGAGGAATACGAGAACGCAAATTCAAGGTCGACTTTTCCGTCTCACTGCATCCGCACTGATACAGATGCGAACCGGACTTAGCACTACGGGCAGCACCATATAACTGAATCTGAACTGATATATTTCTCTTATCATGTCAAGGCGATTGGTGGTACTCATCGCGCTTTTGGCGCTTGCACCGACCCCCGCGCCGGTTTCAGCGCAGTCGCCCATTAGTTCCGGCACCAATCGTCAAAATCCCGAAAGCGCCACCAGCCCAGTCAGGACTCCAGCTACCCAGGCTCCGCGCAAACCTGCTTTGCAGAGCCCTGCCATTCCCGCCGCAGGCCCTAACGCCGATGAGGGCCCCGGCGCTAATCAGCCGCCACAGATTATCGTGAATCCCCCGGCGCCGGTCGTCCCGCCGTGGACTTGGCGCGAGCGCGTCGCCTGGGGAGCAAACGTTGTTCTCGCGGTGCTGGGATACGTCGGCATTCTCTTATTTCTGCGGGCGCTGAAAAACATTGAACGCCACACGGAGTCAGGTGCAGCCACAGCACAGGCAGCGCTCGATACGGCGCAAGCAGCGCTGGCCCAGACCCAGGCCTTCGTGGATTCCGAGAGGCCTTGGATTGTCGTCAGAGTTGAGCCATCCCTGACTAAGGAAAACAGCTTCAGGCTGATGGCCACGAACCGAGGTCGTTCCCCGGCCAGAATAATTGCCCTGATGGATCACGTAAGGATCGCTGTCGACGAGACCAATCTTCCTGATGCACCGGAATATGAAGGCGTGAAATCGGCCGCTCGACCTGAACCGATTGTCCTGCTTCCGAGCGAGTCCGTGGCCATCAAGACATTCAGCCGAGATGAGGTGCGCTCGATTTGCAAGACCAATGAAGAATTCGAGAAGATAGAACTGTGGGAAAAGAACATCTTTCTCTACGGCCGGGTTACTTACCGGAATATGATCGCCACGCCGGAAAACCAGGTTCACGAGACAGATTGGTGCTACTGGTATATTCATGGGGACAAGAAGAGCGCACTGACGATTGCTGGAACAGCGGAATATAACAAACATAGTTAGGAAAGTTTTGAGCCTGGCGAAGGGACCGGTTAGCGGAGTTCGCCGGCATATTTTGCTAGACTTCATTTGAGACCATTTCCATGGTTCCCCCCGCATCCGGTTGTAAACAGAACGCCAGGAGAATCAATGCCAGTTGTTGAACTCGCGGGAGTAACTAAAGCCTACGAGACCAAGGTCGCTGTGCGCGACTTGAGCCTTTCAATCGATGCAGGCCAGATGTTCGGGCTGTTGGGCCCGAATGGGGCAGGCAAGACCAGTTCAATCCGCATGATGATGGGCATCACGCTGCCGGATTCGGGAGAGGTGAAACTCTTCAACCAGCCTTTCGAGCGCAAAATCCTGGAGCGGGTGGGTTATCTGCCGGAAGAGCGAGGCCTCTACAAGAAGATGAAGGTGCTGGAACAATTGGTCTTTTTTGGCCAGTTGCACGGACTAGCCGCTCCCGAAGCGCGCAAGAGGGCAACTGACTGGACTAGGCGCCTCGAAATCGACGACGTGCTGGCGAAGAAAACAGAAGAACTCTCGAAAGGAATGCAACAGAAGATTCAATTTATCGGGTCGCTGCTGCACGATCCGGGACTGATCGTGATGGACGAGCCATTCAGCGGGCTTGACCCCGTGAATGCCAAGCTGCTGGAGCGTACGTTACTGGAGTTGAAGGACCAGGGCAAGGCCATCGTGTTTTCGACCCATCGCATGGACCAGGTGGAGAAGCTTTGCGATTCGATTTGCCTGATCAATAACGGTGAGGCAGTGCTGGCTGGCAGGGTACGCGAGATCAAGTCGCGCTACGAACGGAATCACGTGGTTGTGGAGTTCGAGGGCAGTACCTCTTTCTTGAATAGCGCGGAGATTGCGGAAGCCAGAAACTTTTCCGGTCACGCCGAGATTCGCCTGAAACCGCACGGGGACGCGCAAAGGCTGCTGCAGGAAGCGTCGGCCGGGGCCACCATCTACCGCTTCGAGCTTGTAGAACCTTCTCTCGAAGAGATTTTCATCCAGACAGTGGGAGGCAAGGCCGATGCGTAACATGCTTCTTATCGCCCGGCGCGAGTACCTGGAGCAGGTGCGCGGGCGGGCCTTCAGGATGACCACCTTGGGTGTACCCGCGGTGTTTGCATTGATCGTCGCCGTCGGTTATCTGTCGAGCCTCGGTCTCGGCGCCAACCGGCACATGGCCGTTGTCGCATCTGATCCGGCGCTGGCTGACCAGATTCGCGACCAACTGGTTGGCGATAAAGAAGCCAAGGCCAAGGTGGACGTCGTTTTGCCGGCCACTGCGGAAAAACGGGCCGCTCTGGTGAAGGAAGTAGAGGCCAAGGCGCTCGATGGAGTGCTTTGGGTCGACACACCGCCAGGAGCAATGCCGACTGCGACCTACACATCACAGGCGTCGGGTGACTTTATCACCATGGAGCGGCTGAAGTCGGCGCTGAATCACGCCATGCTGGATGAACGTCTGACGGGCGGAGGCATGAAGCAGGCTGCGGCCAATGAACTGGTTGATGGTGTCTCGATCGAGTCATTTCAAGTGAAGAAGGATGGGAGCGTTGTGAGGAGCAACGCCGCGGCGTCTTTCTACAAGGGCTACGTGATGGCTCTTCTCCTTTCGCTCACCACCATGATTTATGGCATGAACGTGGCGCGTTCGATTATCCAGGAGAAGACGTCGCGCATCTTTGAAGTGATGCTGGCGATCGCCAAGCCGGGCGACCTGCTGGCCGGCAAGCTGATCGGCGTGGGCGCGGTGGGATTGACGCAGATCGCGATCTGGCTCGTGGCGGGAGCGGCAATTCTGTTTTCGCCTCTTGCTGCCGCGGTGATGACGGGCGAATTCGCAGTGCATGTTTCGTGGACCGAAGCGGTGCTGTTTCCGGTGTACTTCGTTCTGGGCTACCTGCTTTACAGTTCGCTGTTTGCAGGACTGGCAGCCACCTGCGAAACGGAGCAGGAGTTGCAGATGTATATGCCCCTTGCTGCAGCGCCCACGTGGCTGAGCTTCGCGCTCATCATGCTGGTGATCAACGACTCGAATTCCTTCTGGTCAGTGGCAGCTTCTTTCTTCCCACCCACTGCACCGGTCATCATGTTTTTGCGCATGGCGTCTGAGATTCCCCCGCCGTGGCAGTTCGCCGTATCGATCGGTCTGCTGGTGGCAAGCATTTGGGGAGTGTTGTGGTTTTCGACTCGGCTTTATCGCGTAGGTATCCTCATGTACGGAAAGCGAGCGACACTGCCCGAGCTGCTGCGCTGGCTGCGGTATTCCTGAACGACGTCAAACGATCCGCTTCTGGCTGCTTACACTAGAATCACTTGAGTGATTGCCGAAGCCAACCTCAGATTCACGCTTGTCCAGCGGCTTGTGCTGGCTGTCGTTCCGCGCCTGGTGTGGGCGTTGGTGTGGGTCGCAGGGCTCACTTGGCGCTTTGAGGTGATTGCCGAAGAAGGCGTGACTCCAGTTCTTTTCGGCCAGAAAGCCGGGCCCGAGATTTACTGCTTCTGGCATCAGTGCGTGCTGCCCTGCACCATATACTTCCGGCGGTCAGAGGCGGTAATCCTCATCAGCCGCAGTTTCGACGGCGAACTGATCACGCGCATCCTGAAAATGTTTGGATTTGATGCGGTGCGCGGCTCCAGTTCACGTGGGGCGCGCGAAGGACTGCTGGGGCTTGCGGGCGTGATCGAATCGGGCAAAACAGCCATCTTTACAGCCGATGGGCCGCGCGGTCCCATTTATCGCACAAAAATGGGTCCCATCAAGCTTGCGCAGATGACGGCCGCACCCATCGGGGCATTTCACCTGGAACCTGAGCGGGCCTGGACGATGCGATCATGGGACCGCTTTCTGGTGCCGATGCCTTTTACGCGCATCTGCGTCAGTTGGGCACATTGGACACACGTACCTGCCGATCTGCCCATAGAGGAATTCGAGGCCAAACGCGAGGAACTGAATGCGGCGCTCGAACGGGCGCGGCTGCGGGCGCTTGCGCACTTTGGGAAGGATGCGCAATGAGCGGCCTGCGGATTGCGGACTTCGATTTCAATCTGCCTCCGGAATTGATTGCGCAGCAACCGCCGCAAGAGCGCGGACAAAGCCGCATGCTGGTCATGGACCGCGAGACGGGCGGGTTGCGCGATGCGCGGTTCGGCGAATTCCCTTCCCTGCTGCGGGCTGGGGACGTGCTGGTGCTGAACGACAGCAAAGTGATTCCGGCGCGTTTGTATGCGCGACGGACTTTGATTCGTGATCGCCAGGCACCGAGCGGAATGATCGAGGTGTTGTTGACTGAGCCGGCAGGAAATGACACGTGGCTCGCGCTGGTCAAACCGGGGAAAAAGGTTGGCCTAGGAGAACGGCTTGTGTTCCCTGCTGCTTCAGGAGAAATCGTGCTCGAAGCAGTGGTGCTGGACCGCGGCACGTTTGGTGAGCGCCGGCTGCGCTTTGCTCCCGTGAATGACTTTTTCGCCGCTCTGGAACGAATCGGGCACATGCCACTGCCTCCTTACATCCGCCGCAGCGACGCGGATGCGGATCGCGAGCGTTATCAGACAGTCTTTGCGCGAGAGGGCGGATCGGTGGCCGCACCGACGGCCGGCCTGCACTTCACTCCGCAGATGCTCGAAGAAGTGGCCGCATCAGGCGTCCACGTGGAACGCGTCACGCTGCATGTGGGCCTGGGCACCTTCGCGCCGCTGCGGGTGGAGCGAGTGGACGAGGTGCGGTTGCATCGCGAGCATTTCACCATGCCAGCGGCAACGGCCGATGCCGTGAACCGCGCTCGGAGCGAAGGCCGGCGCGTCGTGGCCGTGGGCACCACGGTGGTCCGTACGCTGGAAGCAGCTGCGCAGGCGGCCGGCGATGGGCCGCTCACAGCGCAAACGGGCATAACGGAGATCTTCATTTCGCCTGGCTTTCGATTTCGGGTGGCCGACGCACTGCTGACCAACTTCCACTTGCCGAAGTCGAGTCTGTTGATGCTCGTGAGCGCTTTTGCAGGGCGGGAGCGGGTACTGGGAGCATACCGCCATGCCGTTGAGATACGCTACCGGTTTTTCAGTTACGGAGATTGCATGTTCCTGGCTTAGAACGGAAAAGTCGATCGGGCAAAAGATGGATCGTGGCCACAAGACTGTCTGCCCTCAACGCAGTGCCCGTAACCTGATGCTTCTGCTTCAACCATTCCCGGTTGCAATTGGCTGGATGCTCAAGGGGATGTCGCGTGCCAAATGTTTGTGTCCGCCATGCCCGTCAGGAATCTTCGATTCCTTGCCAGGCCGGAATCAAGAGGTACACTGGAGAAGTTCGCACGACATCCAAGCGCGCAAAAGATCCGCGGGTTAACCATTGCTATTAGTGGCGTTTGCGCAAGGAGTTCGACCCCATCCGTTGAGCGTGGTCCGGAGTGTATACGCCCCGCTTCACCGGAGGGGAAAACGCGTATACATCCGTGTACACCATACCAAAACAACACCCTCGTAACGTATTGAAACAATACGCGCTTGACTTATGAGGATTTGGAGTGACAATTGCATACATATAGCCGTCAAGCATCTACGATGGGGATGAAGGGAGCCGGAGTTGCATTCGATTGCGTGGTGGCCGACTGTGTTCGTCCTCGCAGTGGCGACTTTCACAGATTTGCGCAGCCGTCGCATTCCCAACTGGCTGGTTCTGCCTTTCATGGTAGCGGGGGTTGGTGTGTCGTTTGGGCCCGCCAGCTGGCATGGAATCAGCATTGGCCAAAGCCTGGAAGGACTGGGGTTGGGCGCCTTGTTGTTTGGAATTCTCGCCTTTATGGGCGGCATGGGGATGGGGGATGTAAAACTGTGCGCCGCGATTGGCGCATGGGTGGGCCCGAAACAACTGATTATGGCGCTGGTCATGACCGGTATCGTCGGTGGATTCATGGCTATCGGGTGGGCGGCTCTAGGCGGATTTCTGGGAGAACTTTTCACGGGCACAGGCGATCTGCTTTTTGGATGGAGGAAGCGGGGCATGCACACAGATCCCGCGTTGACGCTCTCCAATCCCAAGGCGCACAAGATGCCTTACGCACCCGCCATCGCAATCGGAGCGCTGATGTCATTCTTTGCGCGTTGAGAAACAAGATTATGAAATAGGCAAGACCGGGAAGCACGACTTTGAACGAAGGCTAACCGCACCAGGAACGAATCATCCCAGGAGTCTTAAACCTGTAATGGCAACCCATATCGAAGATTCCGATTCTATCGGCGCAAGCACGTTATCGGTAGCGCTGATTGGCCCCAGCGACCAACGCCGCAGAGTGGTAGCCAACGCTCTGGCCGGATCGGATGTTGCTACGGTGCGCGAGTTTACCGCATATCCGTCCAAGCTGAGCGACGTGTCGCACATTCTGGATCAGAACTTCGATGTCGTGATTATCGATTTGGATAGCGATCAGCACTACGCGCTCGAACTGGTGGAAAGCATCGCCGCCAATGGCGCAGTGACCGTCATGGTCTATTCGGTGCAGACCGACCCCGGTCTTTTGATGAGTTGCATGCGGGCAGGTGCGCGCGAGTTCCTTTCGCAGCCGATTGCGCTGAGCACGATGTCTGAAGCTCTTGCCCGGGCTTCAGCGCGACGCCCGGCTGCTCGCCTGGCGAAGCCAAATGGCGGCAAGGTGCTGGTCTTTCTGGGCGGCAAAGGTGGCTCGGGAGTTACCACTGTGGCCTGCAATTTTGCCGTGTCACTCGCGCAGGAATGCGCGCAAAGCACGGTTTTGCTCGATCTCGACCTTCCCCTTGGAGATGCTGCTCTCAATCTAGGAATCAGTCCGCAGTTTTCTACTGTAGATGCGCTTCAGAACTACAGCCGCCTGGACCAGAACTTTCTTTCCAAGCTTCTGACCAAACATAGTTCGGGTTTGTACGTGCTCGCCGCTCCCGGAAAGTTTCCCCAGGTTGAGGTCAACAATGAAGCCGTGGAAAAGCTGGTGGCCATCGCTCGGGTCGGTTTCGATTATGTAGTGGTGGATGCGGGCTCAAGGTTCGACTTGAGTGGTACAACGCTGGTGGAGCAGGCCGATTCGGTATATCTGGTCATGCAGGCGGGAATTCCCGAACTTCGGAATTCGCACCGTGTGATATCCGAGTACTTCAAGTCCGGCGGCTCCAATTTGGAGATTGTGCTCAACCGGTTCATGCCGCGCGCAGGCGGAGTCGACGAGGAACATATCGCGAAGGCGCTGACCCGGCCGGTGAAGTGGAAGATTCCGAGCGACTACGTGACTGTTCGACGAATGCAGAATGAGGCCACCCCGCTGGCGCTGGAAGACTCAATGATTTCGAGGGCCATTCAGGAAATGGCCAGGACGGCATGCGGGATGCCGGCGAAGGTTGAGAAGAAAAAGGGATTCAGCCTTTTCGGCTGAATTCGAGGGCCTGAATAAAATTCAGTTAGTGGAATGGTGCAGCGTGGAACATCTAAACCTTGAGAACTTTAAATCCGAAGTACACAAGACCCTGATCTCCAAACTGGATCTCGAAAAGCTTTCGCGAGTGAACTCGAACCAGGCGCGCCAGGCAGTGACCAGCATTATCAGCGAGATCATCAGCGATCGCAGGGTGCCGCTCAGCTTTGACGAGCAGGAGAAAATCCAAACCGACCTGTTGGACGAAGTCTTTGGACTTGGTCCTCTGGAGCCGTTGCTCAAAGACCAGAAGATTTCCGACATCCTGGTCAATGACAAAGACCACGTATTCATTGAGCGTGGCGGACTTCTCACCAGGGCGGATGCCGCTTTCCGGGACGACCGGCACCTGCTTCAGATTATTGACCGCATCGTTTCGCGCGTGGGCCGCAGAGTAGATGAATCCTCGCCCATGGTGGATGCGCGTTTGCCCGACGGCTCCCGTGTGAACGCCATCATTCCTCCGCTGGCGCTGGATGGGCCTTCTCTTTCCATCCGCCGATTCGGAACGGGACCCCTGGCCGCCAATCAACTGGTGCAGTTGAAAAGCATTTCAGCCGAGATGATGGAGTTGCTTTCCTCAGCCGTCCGAGCACGCCTTAGTATTCTCATCTCGGGCGGTACCGGCGCCGGCAAGACGACATTCCTCAACATCCTTTCGCAATATATTCCGCAGAACGAGCGCATCATCACCATTGAGGACGCCGCCGAACTGCAACTGGCGCAGGAAAACATCGTGCGCCTGGAAACCCGTCCGCCCAACGTCGAAGGTCAGGGCGCGGTGCGTCAACGCCAGTTGCTAATCAACAGTCTCCGTATGCGTCCCGATCGCATTATCATCGGCGAGGTTCGCGGCGAGGAAGCGTTTGACATGCTCCAGGCCATGAACACCGGCCACGAAGGCTCAATGACCACGGTTCACGCCAACACTGCGCGCGATGCATTGACAAGGCTTGAATCCATGGTAGCCATGAGCAACCTGAGCCTTCCCGAGAAAACCGTTCGGCAGCAGATCGCTTCGGCCCTAACCATCGTGGTTCAGTGCACGCGCCTGAGCGATGGCTCGCGCAAGTGTGTCAGCATCCATGAGATCACAGGCATGGAAGAGAACGTCATCAGCATGCAGGAAATTTTCACCTTCCAAAAGAAGGGTATCGGACCAAATGGCAAGGTGCTGGGCGTGTTTAAGCCCAGCGGTATCCGGCCCAGGTTCCTCGAACAACTCCGCACCGCAGGCATCTTCCTGCCGCCGAGCCTGTTTGAGCGCACAACTGAAGTGAATTAGGCAGGGAGGTTCGCAGCGATGATTTTGATTGTCATATTCGTATTCCTGGGGGTCTTCGCGGTTGTCGCGCTGTTGGCGGCGGCTAGCGGAACCGGGGCCTCGCAGCATGACAAGCAAATGCTTGCCAGACTCGACTCGGCCCTGGCCACGAACAAGACCAAGTCGGACATGGCCGACCTTCTCGTCGATATTCGCAAGAACGATCTGCTAAGCACGATTCCGTGGATCGATAAGATCCTGCGAAATGTTGAACTGACACCACGCCTGCGACGTCTGCTCTATCAGGCCGACCTGAAGTGGACAGTGGGCGGATTGATGATGATGTGCTTCGGGTGCTTCTTAATCCCCGCATATCTGATTTATCTTCGTACCGGCGCTTTGCTGTTCGGTCTATTGGGCGGGGCGGTCGTGGGCTTCATGCCTTTGGCATTCGTCATGGCCAAACGCACCAAGCGCCTGAAAAAATTTGAAGAAGGATTGCCGGAAGCGCTCGACCTGATTGTCAGCGCTCTTCGTGTCGGTCACAGTCTCAACTCCGCGCTAGGTCTCGTGACCCGTGAGTGCCCCGATCCGGTGGGCTCGGAGTTCCGGGTGTGCTACGACGAACAGAACTATGGGCTTGAACTGAAGACAGCCTTGGACAATATGGTCACCCGTATGCCCACGCAGGACCTGCAGATTGTGGTCACGGCCATCATGATCCAGAAGGAGAGCGGCGGCAATCTTGCTGAAGTGCTCGAGAAAACGGCTGAAGTGATCCGCGAACGATTCCGGCTGAAGAGGCAGGTTTCAACGCATACCGCCCAGGGAAGGTTGACCGGAATCATTCTGACTGCCTTGCCCATTGTTCTGGGATGTCTCTTATACTTCATCAGCCCAAAGATGATGAGCCTGCTGTGGACCACCAAAATCGGTATTAACCTGCTCTACGCGGCCTCGGGCATGATTGTTGTGGGCGGATTGATCATTCGCAAGATCGTCAACATGGACGTTTGAAGGGGAGTTATGGGAGTTGCAGTTGTATCATTTTTCGCAATATTCCTGCTGATCACGAGCGCCGGTCTGCTGATCTTCTACCGCGAAACCATTCAGGCGCGGATTGCGTCAGCGATCAATCCGCAGGTCAAGCAGCAGAGGAGTCTGAAAGTCAGACTTCAGGATACTGGCAACATCCTTGGCGGCATGGTGGAGCACCTCGAAAGGGTTGTGCCGAGGAGCGAGGCGGAGGTTTCGGTTGTACAACAGCGTCTGATTGGCGCCGGTTTCCGAAAAGACTCCGCGGTGAAAATCTTCTATAGTACAAAAGCGTTTTGCCCGATCCTGCTTTGCGTTTTGGCCCTGGTCAGTGGGATCGGCAGGCAGAATCCGTTGTTCATTTATATCGCCTGCGTGGGAATCGGATTTCTCATTCCCGATTTCGTGCTGGGCAAATTGATCTCGAATCGACAAGCAAAAGTGCGGCGCGGCCTGCCAGACGTGCTGGATATGCTGGTCATCTGCGTCGAAGCCGGCCTCAGCCTGGATCAGGCAACCGCTAGAACCGCTGAGGAATTGCGCCGTGCGCAGCCTGTCTTAAGCGATGAACTCGGGATGGTTGCTCTGGAACAGCGGGCAGGAAGCGTCCGCGCCGATGCCTGGAAGCATCTGGCGGATCGCACCGGAGTTGATGCTGTGCGCAATCTTGTCTCAATGCTGGTTCAGTCGGAACAGTTTGGAACAAGCATTGCCAAGACATTACGAGTTCATTCCGAAATGCTCAGGACCAAGCGCGTTCAGGAGATAGAAGAGAAGGCGGCAAAGTTGTCGATCAAGCTGCTTTTCCCGCTCGTTCTCTTCATCTTTCCCGCGCTATTCGTCGTTGTCATTGGCCCTGCGGCCATCATCATGATGCAGTCGTTCAAATCAATGTTCGGTCACTGAAAGAAGGGAGAGCTGAAATGGATACTGCAACGATCATTCGAGTTGTTGCCGGCGTATTGTTTGTAATCGTTCTAGTCATTCTGATCCAGCGTCGGCGTACGCGGGTCAAGTAACTGAGCTTGCACCGTGGAGCCGTGGGCCGTATGTCAGGTTCACAACGCCCACTACGAAAACGTCCACTGAAACAGAAGAGTAGTAACAAAAAGGGAGAAGCTAAATGGATACTGCGACGATCATTCGAGTTGTTGCCGGCGTATTGTTTGTAATCGTTCTGGTCATTCTGATTCAACGCCGTCGGACTCGGGTCAAGTAGCGGAGGCAGCGTCAAGGGGCGCGTGGTGGAGAGAAGGGCGGCAGAACTTGTCCAGCCACCCGCGCTGTTCCTGCCCGGATGTACAGTTCCTCCGGCAGCAGGGTATTTCTAACTTTGTTTTGGTTGCACGAAACAGGAAGCGACTTTCAGTCTCATCTCTTTCAGGCACGGTTGCTCTCTTTATCACTGATCGATCGAAACGGGGCCCAGGCCTCGACAGGTGTTGATAGAGAGTTTTAAGAACTGGCTGGACCGAGAAGGTTAGATCGACATTTAGTAAGTTGTGGCACGCCCTGCAGCCTGGCAGTCTCCGGGAGGGGTGAGGGAATATGGAAAGCCAGAAATACTGTGTATACAATCAAACTCGCGAAAGTTTCCTGAGCCTGGGAGTGACCGTGGCCGACGCCGCGCCAGGCCAGTTGAAAGGCCTGATCGAGAAGTTCACGATCAAGCCAGATAGCGGTGTGTGGGTGATGCCATACCGAGGTATTCCACCGGCCCGTGGCCTTTCCCCTATCGATTTGGTCTACCTTGATAGTGATTATCGCGTGATTCAAGAGGTCGAATCATTTCCGACTTCAACCGTGGAGCCCTTGAAGGAAGAGGCGGCGAGCGCGTTGGTGCTGCCGGCCCACACCATCTATTCCTCTCAGACTCAGCCCGGAGACCAATTGGTAATCTGCGTTGCCGGCGAGATGGAGCGTCGCCTGGAGCGGCTTTCCAGTCCATTCGCCTCGACATCGATTGCGGCGAGTGCTGTGGCCTCAACGGAGAAACAGCCGGGCAGTATCTCTTCAAGTACTGTCCCTCCGCAAACACGCTCCACCAACATACAATCCATTTTTCAGGGGTCAGAGGGGATGAGCAATCTCGAGCCGAAGACTGGCAGGCCGAACTCACTGAAGACCTGGCTTCAAAATTGGCTGTCGTCGGATCGGCGGCGTTCGCATCGGCATCCGCTGCCAGGATTGGTTGCCTACTACTGGACGGGTAGCGCTCCAAAAGCTTACCAGATTGCCGACGTCAGTTCGAGCGGGTTTTACGTTCTGACCGAAGAACGTTGGTTTCCGGGCACAATGGTTCTCATGACGTTGCAGAGAACGGACGGCGCAGGCAGGAACCTCGACGATTCGATTGCTGTGCAGTCTAGAGTGGTTCGCTGGGGCAATGATGGTTTGGGACTTGCCTTTGTTCCTTCCAGAGCTGTCGACCCGCGGAACGGGGAAGCTCTGCGAGAAAACGGCGCCGACAAGAAGACCCTTGACCGATTCCTTGAAAGGCTCAAAGAGCCAGCAGATGAGTTGCGTGCTGCGAACGGTTAGAGAGTCCTCCGGGACCTGTTGACGCGGTCATCTTTCAATCGTCCGGCCATGCGCAGAAACTCGATTGAATCAAAGAGGACATGCATCGCAAGCAGTCCATGCATTCCAGAGGTTATTTCCCGATAGCCAGGATTGGCGCGCATTTTGCGCCAGTCTTCGTCGAAGGACATGCGATTTCGACAATGGATTCATGCGATGAACTTTGAGCCGCCACTCTAGTACGCGGGTGACTCATTCCCCATCTTCCGGGATAATCAACAGCACTTCCGCTCTTGCATTTTTTCCATTTTGCGTCGCCGATCTGAACTGCCATTGCTTCAGCGCCTCCAATACCAGTTGCGCCTGTGGGAAGCCAGGTGGAAAAACGAGCGCCAGGGATTCAAAACGCCCGGCAGTGTTCACGAAGCCGTGAATCATGAGAGCATCGGCGTTTGCTTCCACGGGATCGATATTGGGACGCACGATGTAGAAGGGCCAGGGCGCCTCAAGATGAGTGACGCTACCCGCCTGCGCCGCATCTGCGGTTGCCGGAAGAGAATACTGCAGAATCCAGTTCTTGGCCAGACCGACGTGGAGATATACGGTATACACCAATCGGCCGCCCCAGAAATCCGCGGTTTCTGGATACAGCTCATTCATCGATGAGCCGACAACCACGACGCCGAATTTGCCATCGTGTGGCAGATTAATCCGCGTGAAGGAGGGTGCGCTTCCCTGGCCCGCTCCGCCTGAGCCATTGCCCGCACCAGCATTCCCGGAGTTACCTGCGGATTGCGAAGAGCCAGCGCCGGCCGGACTCCCGGGCGCTTCCAGGCTCTCCCGCGCGTTTTTTTCAGCGCCCTTGCTGGAAGGGTCGCCTTTGCCCGCCAGCGGTGAGTTCCCTGAAATTCCCGGCGCAAGCGCACCGGTTGGATTGCCCGGCGCGGTCTGATTAACGGGTGGCAGAACCACTCGGCCCTGGGCCATGCTGAGATCGGATAACGCCATTACCGCAGCGGAAGATGGTTGGATGGTAGTGGTGGAAGATGTCTCAGGAACATGCTCTGGCTCGGGACCGTTCACCACCACTGGCGAAGTGGAGGCCGGTACCGGCATGGGTTTCACTGAAACGAAACTCGTGGATGAGATTGCAACAACAGCCAGATTCACTTCCATATTGGGGCGCTCGAGAGACGGAGGCACCTGGGCGGTCACTGGCTTTTGCGGCATCGGCGGGGTGATGACCTTAACGTTGAGCTTCTTCGCCGACCATAAGAGCAATGATGGGATCGGGGTTGTTTTCAAAATCAACTTATTGATAGGAGTGTCAGGTTGCAGCAACGTCTTATCCGCCAGGGCTCTGCGCGCGATCTGGCGCAAACTCGAAGAAGGCGCAACCAGTTTGCCTTGAGATGTAGTCGAGTGCGCATCGGAGTGCGATCGGGGATAGAGACCGCTGTCGCCGGGAGGCCGGTATCTCTCGGGGTCCGGGCGATAAAGGTCGACATCTCGTACAACATACCGATCGGCCGCGGCCTCCATATTGATCCGCGGCGCAAACACAAAGCCGTAAATGACGACTGCAACCACCACGCAATGCACAGTCACAGAGACCAGGTAGGCCGTGGGCCTCTGGCTCTCCAGTGGTCGCTCCGCAAAAAGCGAAATCGGACGGGATGACCTCATATCCGGATCGGATTCCTCTCACGATTGGCTTGTTCCTACTTTACATGGAACTTGTTGAGTTGGGGATGTTCGCGCAGGGTAGGACCGGATGCCCATAGTACCGTGAAGCTGGATGGAATCGATTCCGCTCCTCTTCACGCAATGGGGATCGGTCGACCCATGCATGAACCCCGGGAAGTGCGGAGCCGGCCGGGAATGCAAAACCCGTCACGGCTGGTAGAAGGCAAGTTTCAACAGGGTAGCTTCAACCTGACCCGAATCCATCCTGGCTAGATGACGAATCACAATAGGAGTCAGGACGACCATCGCCCCCTTGATTCCATGAAAGCGTGAATGGGGATCAGGACTCGTCCACTGGCTGCAGAAACTTCATCCATTTACGCGGTGGGAGATAGGGGCGATAAAATCAAAAAGTAACTGCTCAGGGTTATGGTCATGGGCTGCAGTAACTCTGCAACAAAAGTGGACAGTAACGATCAATGCTTTCATCCATTCAAATGCGGAAGAGCAATGCCTCTTTTGTGGCCTTGACAGGGCCTGAAAAGGGCGCATTCGGGCTGAAAAATGTGCCATTTCTTCGTTGAACCAGTACACGATGCGAAGACGGGTAGTCCTTCGGGTACCTTAGATTACTAGCATCATTTTTTGTTGACTATGCTCCTATGTGGGAGTGCTATACTTCAACTCCGTTAATCCTCATTTGGGGTTCAACCAAGTGGAACAATAACACGGGCGCCAAGCCGCTCGCCGTTACCTTTTGCCGTGAGAAAGCGAGGGTTGCGGGGCTGGCGAAACGGCCGCACATCTGGTGCAGACAGGATTTTGAATGAACCGAAGACTGCTAATCATCCTCCTTATCGCTTTCGTGATTGCTGCTGGTTGCACCTTTGTTGTCGTGCGCCTGGTTGGATCACGTTTGGCCGCGTCCAAGCCTCAGCCTGCAACACGTCTGGTTGCGGCAGCGAAAGACATCAAAATCGGGACTGTACTGGCATCAACCGATTTGACGACCATTCAGGTCGTGGGATCGGCTCCTCAGGGCGCCATTCTGGATCCCAAAAACGCAATCGGCCGTGGCGTGATTTCAAACATTTACACCGGCGAGCCAATTCTGGATAACCGGCTTGCACCCTTGGGGTCGGGCGGTGGCTTGGCGGCAACAATTCCGGAAGGCAAACGAGCATGCGCGGTCAAAGTCGATGATGTGGTCGGCGTGGCCGGGTTTGTCACTCCAGGCACGCGCGTCGATGTGCTGATCTCGGGCGTTCCTCCAAACTCCTCGAATAACGGGGAAACCGAGTCCCATACGATTCTTCAGAATATTGAAGTCTTATCCGCCGGCACCGATATTCAAAAGGATGCCGAGGGCAAGCCGAAACAAGTACAGGTTGTGAACCTGTTAGTAACGCCTGAGCAGGCACAGGATCTTTCGTTGGCTGCCAGCCAGATGCATATTCAGTTGGTGCTGCGGAACCCCCTTGATACCAAGATCACCCCGGTTCCAGAAACCGAAATGGCGAGCCTCTTTACCGGCGAAAAGCCGCCGGTGGCTGCGGCAAGCGGCAAGGTACACGTAGCTAAACGTGCCAAGCCTGCCGCCCCACCATTCACGATTCAGATCTTTAACGGTTCAAAGCAGACTGAAGAAAAATTTGCTACTCCTGGGGGACAACAGTGAAAGCAAGAGCCGCCGTCACCATTGCTAGTCTATGCGCATTTACTTTGATACTCTGTCCTGGTGTGGCCCTCTGGGCCCAGGCTGCGGCAGAAGCGGTTCAGGCGGGAGCGCCAGCCGCCCAGACGCAAGCACCTACCCCTCCGCCCCAGGCGCCAGCAGCACAACCTCCAGCGCCGACCCCTCAGCCGATCATGCAGCCTGTCGGTCCATCCACCCAGGATTCTTCGAACGAACTTTCCGTTGCTGTCGGCAAATCTGTAGTGCTTGACCTGGCACGGCCGATCACACGGATCGTGGTTGGCCTGGGTGATTATGCCGAAGCAGCGGCGATGAGCCCCACACAGGTGTTGGTCAACGGCAAGGCACCCGGAGAGACCACCCTGATTCTTTGGGATACAAGCGGCGGACGCCAGTTCTTCAACGTATCCGTCCGCGCCAGCAACTTCGTCTCAAATGACCGCCTCGAATCGCTGCGGCGCGAACTCAGAGCCGAACTTCCCGGGCAACCTTTACGAGTAAGCGAGGAAGACGGCAACATCTTTCTCCGCGGTACCGTGAGAGACCTCAACAGCTCTGCGCGGGCCGTTACGATTGCGTCCACGTCCGGCAAGGTTGTAAACCTGCTAAACGTTGACGTGCCGGCCGCAGAGCCGCAGATCCTTCTCAAAGTGCGCTACGAGAGCGTTGACAGGAACAAGAGCCGGACGCTCGGAATCAATTTATTTAGTACTGGTGCTGGAAACACGCTCGGTACCGTTACGACTACCCAGTTCTCCCCGCCATCGGTAAGTCTTCCTGGGTCGCAGACTTCGAGCGGGTCAATCCTCAGCTCAACCTCGGCGAACGTATCAAATGAGTTGAATCTCTTTGCCTTTTATCCCGGAATCAATCTCGGTGCTACCATTCAAGCACTCGAACAGAGAGGTTTGGCAGAAACCCTCGCCGAGCCAAATTTGCTTGCCGAGGACGGTAAACAAGCCAGCTTCCTTGCCGGTGGTGAGTACCCCTATCCTGTGGTTCAGGGAACTGCGGGCGGTGTCGGCGGGGCAATTACCATCATGTTCAAGGACTATGGTGTTCGGTTGAACTTTATCCCCACGATCACACCCCGAGGCACCATCCGTCTCCAAGTGGCTCCTGAAGTCAGCGCATTGGACTTCGCAGATGCTGTGACAATCTCTGGATTCACCGTACCTGCAATTACCGTTCGAAGGGTCAAAACAGAGATCGAACTCCAGGATGGCCAAAGCTTTGCCATTGGGGGTCTGCTGAACAACACTGAAACGGAAACATTCTCGAAGATCCCATTCCTTGGCGACATCCCAATCCTCGGCAAGTTCTTCCAGTCCATGCAGAGGAATAAGACCAATACCGAGCTCATCGTGATTGTAACGCCGGAGATCGTGGCTCCCATCCCAGCTGGCGAGCCTCTGCCCGGTCTCAAGTTTACGCAGCCGTTCATGCCACCGAACTCTGCCATTCCAATGCACACGCCGGATACCAAGACTGCTGAAACCACGGTTCCCCCTCCTGCGGCAACCATGCCTGTGGAGAAACTGATTGAGAGCATGAAGCCGGAAACCCCACTTTCAGTCGATTCATCTTCCGGCGGTGGCAGCGGTGGTGGTGGCGGCGCAAGTTCCAGCTCCGGACCGTAGTCATTCCGGCGTGAATGTAATCGCTTGACCCGCGGAAGATCTGCGGCTTGCTTAGTTCCGCCCCAGCGAGTGCCGCTCGCTGGGGCTTCCCATTTTCAGGCCATTCAGCTTCGGTGCAACCTCGGTTTCCTGTGTGCATTGAAGATGAGGGTCGCAAAGACAGCTGCTCAATGGCAGCAGGAGCCAGGATATCGCGATGAATTTACCTCACTGGTTGTTTCCAGGATTGCGTGGCCGGATCACCGGTCATCGCCCACCCTCATCGCCAACGCGCCTGAAGGTCCTCAATGTCACGCGTAATACCCAGCTCGGAAACAGTATCGAAGTTGCCGATCGCGGCCCCACACGCACCAAAGGCCTCCTGGGGCGCAGAGGCCTGGGCCCTGGTGGGGGAATGTGGATCGTGCCCTGTGAATCAGTACACACCTTCGGCATGCAGTTCCCCATCGACCTGGTCTATCTTGACCGCATGAATCGTATAAAAAAAGTCAGGAGCTCCGTGCCAGCCTGGCGTATGTCCGCCTGCTTGTCCGCCCACTCCGTGATTGAGCTGCCCGCGGGCACAATTCACGAAACCCATACCGAGAGTGGGGACATCCTCGAATTCTGTCCAGCGGTTCAGGCAAGTTCCGAGACGGGCCAACCAACTCGCTAATGATGCCAATCTCACTCTATTCTCGATACGTGAGCCTGCAAAGCAAAGGACGCGCCATCGTGTCTTCACAAGCAAATATCTTCACTGTTAGCAGAACGATTTCAAGGCGGTTTACACTTTCGTGTCATGTATACGAGAGGAAGCCACTCCCAGCTTTCCGTGTATACGGCAGTTTACAGGCCGATCTGTCTTGTCATCTGCAAGTTATTGATTCTTAAGGATACGAAGGAGCCACGAGAATGGAACTATACTTGCTATATAGTGAGTAACCCAGCCTATAGCTGGAAAAAATCAAGCTTAGGAGAAAACAAAAATGAACGATCTGATGCTCAAGTTTTATATCAACTGCAAGAATCTCATGGCATGCGAAGAAGGTCAGGACCTGGTTGAGTACGCCCTTGTCGTGGCATTGATCGCCTTTGGCGCCGTTGCCGCAATGAGCACACTGGCCGGTGGCATCAACACCGCTTTCAACGATGTCAGCACAAAGCTCTCAAACGACATCTAATAAGACGCGAATGCTGACTCTGGCAGAACGATAACCGGAGAAGTGAGCGGCACGAGTCACGCCGTTGCTGGAGCGAAGAAGGCCATCCTGGCATGCAAGCTTTACATCAGAGTAAACGCTCTGTCGAATTGCTGAGACAGTCAGGATGTAACCGAAGAGTCCTCCCATTGGTTTGACGACAAATAAGGGCGCTTGCCGAAGCTGTCTATTCCCAGTTCCGGTGGTGCATTTGCTTCCCGAATATGCGCGGTTAACCGCACCCGCGCGTACGGAAGTTTTACGGCTCTGCCCTGCCAGCCTTGCCATAGCCCCTCGGGGCCAGTGAAGCGCAGGTCATCTTCTTGGTTTCTCTCGAGGGGGAGAGATCTGGGGTACACGCAACCTGTGTCCTCAATCCCTCCCTCAAGCTTCCTGCTTCGAGAAGTCTTAGGGTACGTCGAATACTATAAATGCGAGAAGGTTAACGAAGAACGATCATGAACGTCCTGATGTTTAGGGCTTAACTCACTTGCAAGAAACTGGTTTCATTTAAAGAGGGTCAAGACCTGGTCGAATTCGCCCTCGTCGTAGCTTTGATGGCATTTGGTGCAGTTGCCTCTATGAGTAAATTAGCCCACGGCATCAACACCGAGTTGAGCGATGTCAGCCTAAAGCTTTCCACCGACATCTAGCCGGTCGCGAAGCAAAGATTCTAACCGGAAGACAATTGCAATAGCGAGAGCACAGGCCAGACTGCTGCTGGAGCGAAGAAGAGCAAGCTGATGCGCATGCGTTATATCCGGGTAAACGCCCTGATACTGCGCAAAGCACGCCGGAGAACCGAGGTCGTTTCAACCTCGGTTCTCAATTTCGCGTCCGGGCTTTCACCTGTGCTTTCTGCATTGCGTCACGCTTCGAATGCCCGGATATTCGGAGATGAGCAGTTTCAAGATCGCGACCGGCAGAATTTGCCACGCCTCTCCGGTTTGAATTGCGCCATAGTGCAGAGGCTCCAGCCCTTTCTCCAACAAATCTTAACAACCAACCTCGGTTCTACTCGGAGTTTGTAACTTGCGATTCCTCAGCCTGCTTATGCTACTTTGCTATCCTAGGTTGCAGAAACGTCAAGGAAGATAGTGGGCATGACACGGGAGCGCCGGATTGGCCTGTTCTTGGTGCTGTTCAGCACCACGATCTCTATTTTGTGGGGCTTCGCGCTCTCTCGGGCAAACTCTGGCGGAATGGCGGACTTTCAGGCGGTCTACTACGGCGCACGATGCCTGATCCAACATAAAGACCCGTACATTGAAACCGAATTTCTACGCGTGTACCTCGCAGACGGAGGTCAGTTCCCTCCCGATCCCGCCGTATCCAATCTGCTTCGCCGGGCCATTCCGGTCTGTATCAATCTGCCTACAGCATTACTCCTTACCCTTCCCTTTGCGATCCTTGCCTGGGGGCCGGCACACCTGTTGTGGATGACCCTCATTGCCGGATGCCTCGTTCTCGCCTCCTTCCTCATTTGGGACCTCGCTGGAGCCTATTCGCAGGGAGTTTCGCTCTTTCTGATTTGCTTTGTGCTCGCCAACAGCGAAGTTCTGATTTCAAGCGGTAACCTGGCTGGGATCGCGATAGGCCTTTGCATCGCAGCCGTGTGGTGTTTCATGAAAGACCGGTTTGTTGTCGCCGGGATCCTATGCCTTGCGGTCGGCCTCGTCATCAAGCCCCATGACGTGGGCCTGGTGTGGCTATTTTTCCTGCTGGGCGGCGCGAGCTATCGAAAACGCGCATTGCAAACACTCGCTTTCGCTCTTGTCCTTTGCCTCCCAGCCATCCTCTGGGTCTCGCATGTCGCCCCGAATTGGATGCAGGAATTGCACTCCAATCTTCTTGCGACTTCGGCGCACGGCGACATCAGAGACCCTGGACCCACCTCATCCGGTATTCACGAAGTCGAGGTCGTCATCGACCTTCAATCGGTCATAAGCATTTTCCGGGACGATCCGCGCATCTACGATCCGGCCAGTTATCTTGCGTGTGGAACGCTTCTGCTGGTTTGGTCGGCTCAAACCCTTATCTCACGCGATTCGCGGCCGAGAGACTGGCTTGCACTGGCGGTAATCGTGCCTCTTACGATGCTTGCGAGCTATCATAGGCCATACGATGCGAAGCTCCTGCTGCTTACGATTCCCGCATGCGCCATGCTGTGGTATGAAGGCGGCGCGATTGGGCGGATCGCCCTTGTGATCAATACGGCTGCGATTGTATTTACGGGGGATATTCCGATGGCTCTCCTCCTCCTTGTTTCCAATCGATTACACGTGGGCACATCTGGGTTCCTCGGCAAAATCCAGACTGTTATGCTGCTTCGGCCAGCCACGCTCATCCTGCTTGCAATGACCGTCTTCTATCTGTGGGCGTATTTACGGCGCACTTCCGGCTCATTTGAATTGGCAAAACCGAAGGTTGCGGAACGAGTTTGAACTCTTTGTCTCAGAGGACCGACGTTGTCCTTCACAATGTGCTCAGGCAGTCAGCATAAACTGCCGCGTTTGGCCGCAGAGCACACAGCAATGCGTATTTTGCGGCGCAGTCCAAATCTCTGTCGGCGAGGAGGTCAAGATTCATAACTTCCCTGCGATTACCGCAGAACAAATCCGGGACATCCTCCTTGCAACCCTGGCCTTCCTGCCTGTGATGGTCTGCACCGGGTATATGGCAGCCTGGTTCACCAACCTTAACGGTTTCAGGCAACGCTCCCTTGTAGAGCGGATTTTCTGGAGTGTGCCGTTATCTCTGGCTGTCTCCACCATTGCCTCCGTGCTAATCGGCAAGTTTCTCTCCCTCGCCGCGGTGGTCGTGTTTCTGCTGGGCTGTGCGCTGCTCTGGCTCATGACGCTTGCCAGAGAGTGGCTCCAATTACGTCGCTCTGGAACGAAATGGGTTATCGGGTGGCGGCCTTTGGGTGGCACGGCGCTGTTTCTGGCCGTCATCTGGATCGCGGTGACAGTTATTTCGCTCGCTGATTTCCAGAGCAACCATCGGCTCTTCATGAACGTCGCCATGCTCGATCAGAGTTATCGAGTGAGTTGGACGGAGGCAATCCTGCATACAGGTATTCCGCCGTCCAACCCGCTTTACCTTTACAAACAACCTGCCCCCATGCGCAATTACTACTTCTGGTATCTGATCTGTGCGGCCGTTGCGCAAATGGCACACCTAAGTGTCCGCGCTGTCTTCGCCGCCAGCTGCGTTTGGGCGGGATTCGTTCTGGCGGCTCTCAATGGGCTCTACCTCAAGCACTTTCTCGTCGCTGGTGGAAGGTTGCGCGAGCAGTTTCTTCGTTCCGTTGCGCTCATCATGGTCACGGGTTTCGATATCTGCGTCGTTCTTTGGAATCTCTTCTACTATCATCTGCCGCCGCCCGACAATCTTGAAGCCTGGTCCAAGGACCCAATCATCAGCTGGTTCGATACCCTTCTTTGGTCGCCAAATCATGTCGCCAGTCTGGTGTGCTGCATGCTTGCACTTCTGTTGGCCTGGATGGCTGGGAAGAAAGGCACGCATGGGCGTACTGCCGCAGTCGCCCTCATCGCCGCTGCGCTGGCGAGCGCCTTCGGCCTTTCCATTTATGTGACCTTTGCGTTCTTTCTGGTGATGATCGTCTGGGGCCTTTGGCAGGTTGTCATCGAGCGGGCGCCGCAGCCTGCGTTGCTGCTCGCAGCAGGAGGCGCTGGTGCCGGTGTGCTGCTCCTTCCTTATCTTTGGGAACTGACCCACTCTACATCTAAATTGCAAGGCGGATCTGCATTCGGGTTTGCGGTCCGCCAGATGATCCCCGCAGGGGGGCTGCTGTCATCGCCTTTCTTCCAGAACATTGCAGCCGGGCACCCATTTGTGGCGCAAAGCCTGGCCAGGCTGGTCCTTCTCATACCCGGTTATGTCCTGGAATTGGGATTTCTCTTCATTGTCTTTCTCATCTATCTGGTCCCTGCCTGGCGCGGCCGCATCCGGCTCACTCCAGCGCAGCGCTCGTTGTTGGTCATCGCTGTTGCCACCATTCCGTTCACAACACTGATTCGATCCTCGGTGCTCACGCTAAACGACTTTGGCTTCAGATCAGCCCTCTTTTTGCAGTTTCCCTTGTTGCTTCTGGCATCTGAAGTCATCACAGGCTGGAACCTCGCTGACCGCAAGCCGGGCAAGCCCGCTCACCTGGTCGGATTGCCCCACGATACCCCGCACTGGTTGCGATCAATAGCCGCCCTGGCTCTCATCATCGGCGCGGCTGGCACACTTTCCCAGGCTCTCTGGTTTCGATTCGTTGCGCCCGTCGCCGAAATGACGGCCAACGCGACCCGTGATCCCAAGACGCATAACTTGTCTCACAATCTCTATATCTCGCGCATTGGCTATCACCAACTGGATGCCTCCATTCCACTCGATGCCGTTGTGCAATTCAATCCCTCCGACCCTGACAATTTCTGGATGGCGGGGGATTTGCTTGGAGTCGATCGTCAAATCGTCATCACCAGCGACCAGCCATGGTGCGGATCCGAGTTGGGGGGCGACCCAAGTGGCTGCGCTGCCATGGCCAATGCCATTGATTCCCTCTTTGAAGGCACCTCAGCGGATCAGGCGCAAGCTACCTGCCGCCAGTACGGCATCCAGTATCTTGTCTCGCGCGTCTACGATTCGGCGTGGAAGGATAAGAATAGCTGGGTGTGGACACTCAAACCAGTGGTGCAAGACAAAGAGTTTCGTGCGCTCGACTGCCGCTGACTACCGCTGACATGGATAATTGCTACACTGAGTCCTTGGTCGTTCGTCAGACTGGCTCGGCTGAATTGCTCTCTGTAGACTCGAAACGGAAACCGTGGAATTCGACGTGATATCAAGCAACCAGTGAGCCGGGAAATTTGGTTGAGAAAGGCACGAACCAATTAGATGATCGAAGCTTCAAACTGCGTGATTTGCGACGGTACAATCCTCCAGCTCAAGCGCGCACTGGTCGCACCATTTCTGGCCAGGAGAATTTGGAACAGGACCCCCTTTTGCGTGGACCTGGTTCAATGTCAAGCATGCGGATTCATGTTCTACAACCCTCGACTCGATGACAACGATTTGCGGCGTCTGTATAAGAACTACCGCGCCGAAGAGTATCAGCGGATGCGCTACGCCTCCGAGCCTTGGTACACTGCCAAATTCAATACGGACCTCGCCTCAACCGGTTCGTATGAATCCCGTCGCGCAAAGTTGGCGCCGATTCTACGGCAGCATATTGGAGAGCGAAAGATCCATCGCGTCCTGGACTACGGCGGTGACCGAGGCGATCTCGTGGTTGGATTGTGCGACGGCGCCGAAGCCTTTGTGTACGACATATCAGGGATACCGGCCGCGAACGGCGTCACCACAACAACCGATCCCGCCGGATGCAAGGCTGACCTCATCATCAACAGCAATGTGCTGGAACATGTGGGATTCCCGCGCATCCTGGTCAGCGAAATTCTTCAAGCTTCCCCCGAAGACGGTTTGATATTTCTCGAAGTCCCTTGCGAACTTCCTTCCGGCATATCCAGAATGGTGCGGAGGCTCGCACAAATCGGGATCATGGCTCTCACACGGCCTATGCTGGCGAGACAAGTCATCTGTCCCGCTGGACTTTATATGATGCATGAGCATATCAATTACTTCACAGAACATTCCCTGACCGAACTAGTGAAGTCGTGCGGCGGCGCAGTCATTGCGGCCGGTAGTTATTCGTCGTCAGGTCGAGCGGGCAAAGCAGACATGGCATGGTGCCTTGGCCGTCCAATTCCAACCCACCAGCGAAGCGAAGAGGGTTCCGCCTCTAAGGGAAAGTGATGAGATCAACTGCGAATCATTCGAGCGACCAGCTCCGGCTCAGCAGTGTGCTACTTCTTTCGTACAGTCAAATAGATAGGATAATGGCCTTGAAAAACTACGATGAGGCGGCCAATCCAATTGCCATGATTGATTTTTTTAATCGTCGTGATCATCCCTTGCAATCTGCTCGCCACCACTTCGGTATCAAAGGCAAACGTCTGCGACAAACGCTCCAGAAACAGGTCTTCCCCAAGAGAAACCATTTCCAGCGGATAGGTTTGATTCAGCTTTCCGACGATCCGCCGGCACCAGATCGGATTGATCCCGGTTCGGAGAGTTTTGGCGAAGGATGGATCACGCCTGAACACCAGGTATACCCACCACGCCAGCATCGAGTTCCACAGAATCGGCGGCTGAACCACCATATAGTGGCCTTCAAAGTACGACAGGAAATTCGGCATTTCCATGTGAAGCAGCCCCCCACTCCGCAGGACACGAAGCGACTCCATGAGAACGCGCTCCGGGTTGGCCGTGTGCTCCAGCACGTTGGCGGAATACACCACATCGAAATTGCCATCCGGGAACGGCAATGATTCACCGGCAGAGTTTACGATGCGGTTCGGATCGATGCCATTTGCGGCAAACACTTTCCGTGAAGCAATATAGCCCTGATTGAAGCCTTCGCCGCCGGGCTCAACGCCATGTCCATCCACATCGAAACACTTGATCCAGACCGCCAGATTAGTCCCGAAACCGGAGCCGACTTCAAGAAGTTTCGTCGATTTCAGGCTCGTATACCGCTCCAGGATCCCGGCTCTTTTGTAGGCCTTCGACGGATCGAGGAAGTCGCTCACCAAAACACTGCGATCCATCTTGGCAATCGGCTCGAAAAACTTCCCGATCGACTCGGTTGCAATCTCGAAGACTTCTGGAGGAACGGTGATCTCAGACACTCTCGCGGACCCGGCGGCTTCCGTCATTGAGTCAATCCCCCCGTCGTCGCGCAACCGTTCGCGCGGCCAGCCTTCGCGACCTGAAGTTTTTTCAGGCAAATTGCGTCGGTTTCAGCTGCGAAAAGATGGACGGCGAAGATCTTCATCGGAGCATATCGTCGGTTCAAGTGATTACAATTCTAACCCGCATCACGGTTTTCTGGGTGAATGACTGTGTCGCGATGTTACCGTCAGTACCAACGTTGAAACACTGCGTGATTCCAAAACACGGCATCCGCGGGCCTATGCTACACTTCTGGTCGAATCTATCGAAGCATTTGTTTCTTGCAACCACGATTACCCTTTTGTGCTCCGGAGGGGAGCGGCTAATGACCAAAAAGCTCATCACCATTATGACCCCTTGCTATAACGAGGCCCTCAATGTGCGTGAACTACATCGGCGGGTACAGTTGGTGGCGGCTGAACTGCCCGAGTACGAATTCAACCATCTCTTTATCGACAATGCTTCAAAGGACGGCACGGTCGATGTGCTGCGCGATATGGCTGGGGAAGATCCAAGCGTCAAGGTGATCCTCAACGCACGCAACTTTGGCCCTGATCGCTCAGGAATGAATGGCTTTTTGCAAGCTGCGGGAGATGCCGTTGGAACCGTGGTCGCCGACTTGCAGGATCCGCCCGAGTTGTTTGTCGAGATGATTCGCGAATGGGAAAAGGGCTTCCCTATTGTTGCCGCAATCAAGAACACGAGCGATGAGAGCGGCCTGATGTACCGCGTGCGGACGGCCTATTACCGCTTGGTATCGCGCCTGACCAATGTCGAGGTGCTGGAACACTTCACAGGTTTCGGACTCTATGACCGTTCCGTCGTCGAGCAAATCAGAACCCACTTCCGCGACCCATATCCTTATTTTCGAGGGATGATCGCCGAGCTCGGACTGCCGATTGCTAAGGTCTTCTACAATCAGAAACGCCGCGAGCGCGGTATCACCAAAAACAATTTCTACACCCTCTATGATTTTGCAATGCTCGGCATTACTAACCTATCCAAAGTTCCATTGCGTCTTGTGATTTTCTGCGGATTCATCTCAGCCTTTGTTAGCTTTGTGCTGGGGGTCTTCTACCTGGCGTACAAGTTAATCTTTTGGAATAGCTTCACAGTCGGCCAAGCGCCGTTGGTTCTCGGCCTGTTCTTCCTGGGGTCGGTACAACTAATTGCGCTGGGCATCATTGGCGAATACGTAGGTTCCATTCACACTTTTGTATTGAATCGTCCCCTGGTTACAGAGAAAGAACGCATCAACTTCTAGGCTCTTCATTCCGCGTGAAACAGAAATCTCACAAATCGTTGCTGCAATTCGTGCGTTATATTCTCGTCGGCGGATTCAACACGGTTTTTGGATATGGTCTTTTTGCACTCCTTAACTGGTCATTCACAGGCCTTGGCTCTTACAGTTACATGTATGCAGCGGTTTTGGCAAATGTAATTGCGATTACAGTAGCTTTTCTCGGATATAAGTGGTTCGTGTTCCGCACTCACGGGAATTATCTCATAGAGTACTTACGCTGTTTCGGGGTTTATGGCAGCAGCATGGTCATCGGATTGGTTGGTCTGCCAATACTCGTAACGATTCTCCGGCACCATTGGCTGCACTGCCGGACAGGCGCCGTATATCGCCGCCGCCATAATGACCGTCGTCACCGTGTTGTTCAGCTTCCTGGGGCACAAGAATATTTCGTTCAGACAAAAACCAGGCAAAGAAAATGTGGATCCCCGGCCTGATATTCCGTCTGCCTGAAGGGCCATTGATCAAACAGCAGTCCATCCGCCATCAACGGTAATTCCCTGTCCCGTCATGAAACTGGACGCATCTGAAGCGAGAAAAATCAGTGCACCGGCAAGCTCCTGAGGTCTGCCGATTCGTCCCAGGCAAGTGAAGCTTTTGAGCCGTTGCAGGAACGGACTCTCCTGATCAACAGCGTTGCCGCCGCCAATATCCTCTGTGTTCGAGAATGGCCCCGGGAGGATGGCATTTGCGCGAATCCCATATTGTCCCCAGAACGATGCAACATACCGAGTAAAGCTCAGAAGCGCCGCTTTGGATGCGGAGTATCCTGGCGGGTTGATGAACTCCGTCCCCTCGTAAAGTTGCGGACGAGGCGCGACAAGCGCATACATTGTGGAGATATTAATAATGCTGCCTGAGCCTTGCCTCTTCATTCGCGCGCCGAGAATCTGCGTAGTCAATGCCGCCCAGTAGACACCGCCTGTCAGATTGCGCATCCACGTTTCCATGGTTGCATTATCCAGTGAACCTTCCGGAACATTGAAGCCTGTGCCCGCTCCCAACTCATGTGCGTTGTTGACCAAGATGTCAATCGACTTTTCGTCGGAGACGATTCGATTCAGGACACTGCCTAGAGCAGCGATGTCGTACATATCGACCTGGTGAAACGAAATGCGATCCTCACCGAATTCCTTCGACCACGCCTCGGCCTCGCGCAGCAACCGCTCGGAACGCCCCAGCGCGACCACGCGCGCGTCATTGGCCAACAAAGTGCGAACAAAGGTTCGGCCCAGAAATCCAGAGGCTCCTGTAAGCACGGCAGTTTTTCCGGCGACCGAGAACAGGTTTGAGCTTTTCAATTCCGACGAGTCTAAAGGCAACTGCGGCCTCCATCGACAACAAGATTAGTTCCTGTCATGTACGATGATGCGTCGGAGCAAAGGAAGAGGATTGCTCCCTGATACTCGTCCCGCTCGGCCATGCGCCCCATCGGGATCAACTGCTTCAACCTGCTCAGGAAAACCTCAGGCTGGCCATTGAAAACCCCTCCGGGAGAAATGGCATTGACTCGAATGTTGGAGTTGCTCCAGTATGTGGCCAGGTAGCGCGTCAGTCCAATCAGAGCCGTTTTAACCACAGAATACGTCACCGGTTTCACCGGCTGGTCGCCATCGGCCAAGCCGTCTACGCGATAGAGTCGCTGGTCCGGCGCAATGATTGCCAAGTCCGATGCCACGTTGACGATAACTCCTGATCCACGCTTCGCCATTTCAGAACCAAAGATGCGGCTGCACAAAAATGCACCGGTCAGACCCACACGGATATCCGCGTCCCAAACGTCGAGAGGAAAGTTTTCGAGTCGGGACCAGGCTCTGTTGCCATCCTCCACTTTCGGATTATTGGCTGCATTGTTGATGAGGATGTCAATGTGACCGAATTTTTCGAGGATTTGTCTTCGTGCATCTTCCAGCGAATCCTCACGGGTAATATCGCAGATGACGCCCAGAGATTCTGATCCGTAGTCGTTTGTGAGCTGCTTTGCGCGAGACTGAGGGTTGGCGGACTCGAGGTCAAGCAGCACCACGTGGGCGCCAGCATCTGCCAGAATTGCACCGTGATGGTAGCCCAGAAGGCCTGCGCCACCCGTAATGATCGCGACCCGTCCATGCAGATCGAACAGTGCGGTTGCGCGGCTGGTCTTTGCGTCGTTCATGTGAAGCGCCTCTCAATCAGATTCTTCGCGTCTGGCCGCCATCCATGACGTAACAGCCCCCCGTGGCAAATCCCGAGACCGGAGAAACAAGGTACACAGCAAAATCGGCAATCTCTTCGGGCCTGCCAAACCGCTTTTGCGGGACCTGAATCGAAATGTAATGTTCGACTTCCTCACGGCGCTTTGCGAGATGACGATCCCACGATCCTCCAGGGAAAAGCACGTTCCCCGGCGCAAGATAGTTGACTCGAATCTTATCGGCAGCAACGGCGCAAGATAGATTCTTACTGTAATTGAGAAGTGCGGCTTTGGCCGCGCTGTACGGGAAAGGCGCCGGTGTGGCTTCCACCGCAGCGATCGATCCCACAAATAAAATGCTGCCTCCGCGCGGTTGCATGTACGGGATAACCGCTTGCGCCAGCCGCACACTGCCAAAGAAATTCAGGTTGAATAGGCGATCCCATTCGTTTTCTTCTTGTTGCCATCCCGGTTTGCCGCTGCCGCTGCCGATATTCGCCACCAGAATATCCGGACCTCCCCAAGTCCGATTGACTTCGCTGTAGGCGGCATCAATCGCGGACGCCTCAGTAAAGTCTCCTCGAATGGCAACCACTCTGTCTCCGAACTTTGCGCGCATTTCCTCGCGCGCCGTGTCGAGGGCCGCGCTGTCGCGCCCCGTAATGCAGACTTTGCATCCTTCACGAAGCAGCGATGAAGCAATGGCTCTGCCAATTCCCTTTGAGGAACCGGCAACAAGCGCGACCCGGTCAGTGAGTTGAAGATCCATTGTCTTTACGTCCAGTGCTTGCGCACAAATGCAATCTGCTGTTTCACCCAGTTCACTTCGTCCCCGTCTTCCCCACGCGCCACTTGAAGCGTGAAACCGCCGGTGTAGCCAATCTTGCGAATGCTTGCGAAGACATCATCGAAATCCGCACTCCCCTCACCCAGCGGCTTGGTTGCAACACCGCCTTCGGGCTTGCGCAGGCGATCCTTGATGTGAATGCTGCCGATGCGATCCCCATAGGCCGCAAACTCTTCTCGCGCGACATAGCCCAATCCGGAACTGTTTCCCGTATCGTAGTTCACCTTGATCATCGCGTGTGGTATGCGCGCCAGGAATTGCGCGAAGTCGGCGGGATTGAAGTCGGCTTCCAAATGCATCTCTACCCCCGTGTCTTCCGGCAAAGAAAGTGCCCGTTCCAAAATGCGAAGCACGACGCTCTTCTCTTCTTCGGTTCGAATCGATGAGGCATCTACGAAAGGCAGCACAACACGCGAAGCCCCAATTCTCTTCGCCCGACGCAGCAGTTCATGCAGCGTGCTCTCGCGGTGCGCTCGCTCCTCCTCGGTGCAGCGAAGCAGCGGAAAGTCCATCAGCCAGTCCGCGCAGATGGCCGGGGTTCCAATGCCGTGCTCGGCCTTCAGTGCGTTTAACTCCGCGACTCCTTCTTCTATACAAATAGGATTTACGGATGCGCCATAATCGTCGTAGATCCATTCAATGTACTCAAGACCGGCTTCGCGAGCTCGAACGATCTCCTGTCGCCATGACTTCCGCGGAAAGGATTGAAAGCGCCCATCTTCCGGCGGACTGAGCCGTCCTTGCATGATTCCGATCGCGGTCTGCGACATGGCCCTTTCCTTTCCAGCGGTACCCTTTACTCCGGTAGCGGTTTCACAATCATGTTGGCCAGAAACTCCTCGCGTGGCAGGAACGGGAACATATCCTCAAGCGGTTTGGAGACAAAGGATCCATCGGGCTTCTGATAGGATTGCAAACGCGGCGCTCGCATCTCATCCTGCAGAACCTTCACATCGCAGACAACGGGCCCTTTCATATCAAGCACCCTGCGAATCTCGGAGCGAAGATTTTCCTGATTTTCGATCACGGCTGTACCCAGCCCAAAGGCTGCTCCCACTTGTCTCAGTTCGGGAATGGTGAGTCCGCTGTTGCTGTCAGCGCCGATTGTAGCCGCGCCAAAATAGGCCTTCTGCGAAGCACGAATGGAGGCGTATCCATCGTTGTTGAGCACAAAGAACTTAATTGGAAGGTTGAATCGTTTCGCCGTCTCCAATTCCTGCAAGTTGAACTGAAAACCGCCGTCTCCGTCCACGCAAATAGTGTTGCGCCGGTTATTCGCCAGGCATACAGCAATGCTCATTGGGATGGCAGAGCCCATGGCTCCGAGCCCCGCGGTGTGGTAAATGCGTTGCCCAAGTCGCGTGGGACAAGCGAGAAGAAAGATTTCGATCGCACTACCGGCGCTTCCTGAGACCAGCAGGTCCTTCGGATCGGATTCGGTTCCAATGACCTCGGCGAAATTGAAGATGCTCACTAGGCTATCTCGCTTCCGGTGTTCCTCCGTAACTACCGGATAGCGCGTCTTCCAGTCGGCGCAGCGCGCATTCCATGCGTTGTGGTCTCCCATCCTTATGGAATTTTTTTGCCGCAGCAGCTCAAGAAGAGAATCCTTCGCGTCGGCGCAGATGGGTTGTTGAAGATAGGGATGCAGCTTGCCCAATTCCGCAGGGTCGATGTCAACGGCAACCTTGTGCGCTTCGCGTGCAAGATTCTGCGGGGCATAGCCAGTGATTGCGAAATCGAGACGAACCCCGATCGCCAGCAGAAAGTCGCAGTTCTGCAGCGCAAAATTGGCTCCGCGGGCCGCCACCGATCCGGGACGGCCAACAAAGGTGGGATCATCGCTCGGGACCAGGTCGGCCGCACACCATGTGGCAACTGTGGGGATCCCCAGCATCAGTCGTAGTTGCTCAAACTCTTTTTCCGCATGCGCAAGCCGAATTCCGTTGCCGGCAAACAGAAGCGGCCGTTCCGCCTCGTTCAGCTTTTCGATCAGACGTCCGACTTCCTGAACCAGGTTCGCATTTCCAGAGGGCTCTCCCAATTCCGCAGGATCAAAGGCGCGCAACGTGGCGGGGTCTGCAATTGGAGAAGCCTGGACATCGAGAGGGATATCAATCCACACAGGGCCGGGGCGGCCATGCATCGCGAGATAAACAGCCTTTTCCATGTGGTAACGGATGTCGTTGGGTTCGAGGACCGTGACAGCATACTTGGTAATCGGCTTGACGATAGAGACGATGTCCACTTCCTGCACGCCGAGCTGGCGCATGCCCAGCGGCCGTCCGTCTTTGTCAAACATGCGGTCGGGGCGCTTTACCTGGCCTGAGACAATCAGCATAGGGGTCGAGTCAAGCCATGCACCGGCAACACCGGTAACAGCATTGGTGCCGCCCGGCCCAGTTGTCACCATGCAGACGCCCAGGTGATTGGTCGCCTTGGCATAGCCCTCCGCGCAAATTGCGCTGGCCTGCTCATGCGAATTGCAGACTGGCTGAATTGCAGGCTCCGCTCCGAGCGACTGGTTCAAGTGCATCGCACCGCCGCCAGTTACCAGAAACACATGCTTCACTCCCTGTTCGGCGATGAAGCGCACAACGTAATCGGAAAGCTTCATGAGTTCAACCGTGGCCGCATCCAGAAACTGTTATTGAAGTTCAAGATCTAGTGTAGACTTCCGTCGCAAGCAAGCCGCGCGCCGCCAGCAGTGCCTCAATCAGTTCGCGGACCGCGCCGTTGCCTCCAGCGCTCTTTGCAATGAAGTCGGCGTGGGCCAAAACATCACGCGCAGCATTTGCCGGGGCAGCCGAAAAGCCGGCAATCCGCATCGCGGGCAGATCGTTCACATCGTCGCCCATGAAACAAATCTCCGCCAGGTCAATTCCGGCCGTTGCCGCAAATTCCCGCAATGCGGTTGCCTTGTCGCTGCAACCCTTTGTCACGTGACGAATATGCATCTTCTTTGCATAGCGGTCTACGAGCGGGCTGTCTTCGCCGGAGATCAGCGCCAGTTCCAACCCGGCTCGGCGCGCCAGCGAGACGCCCATGATGTCGGCGAAAGAGAAGCGCTTCCATTCCTCTCCGCCGGGACCCCACCAAAGGCCGCCATCCGTGAGCACCCCGTCTACATCGAATGCGAGTCCGCGGATTCGGGCAAGGCTGTCTTTTGCGGTGATGGCATCAATCATGCCCGACTACGCCGCTGCGCCAATACGGCGAAGCTTCTTGATGATGGGAAGCTCGCGCTCGTATACCCGCTTGATTCCATCACCCTTCGCCTGCTCCCACAGCCGAATGTCGCGAACCAGCCTCGTAATGCCGTTTGGCTCCAGCGATGCCGCCTGATCGGAGCCCCAACTGGCGCGGTCCATCGTAATGTGGCGCTCCACACAGCAGGCGCCAAGAGCGGCCGCGCACACACTTGTGGGGATGCCGGTTTCATGTCCGGAGTAGCCGACCGGTACGCCGTATCGCGCGGCCATGATCGGAATTGCACGGAGATTCAGCTCATCGTAATTCGCCGGATAGGTGCTCGTAGCATGCATCAGAATGAGATCGGCTTTGCCCAGCACTTCGACAGCATGGTCGATCTCGGCATAGGTGCTCATCCCGGTCGAAAGAATGATCGGCTTTCCCGTCTTGCGAGTGTGCAGCAGCAGGCTATCGTCAGTGAGCGAGGCAGACGCAATCTTATAGACCGGCGGCGCAAACTGCTCCAGAAAGTCCACCGATCCCTCGTCCCACGGTGAGGCGAACCAGGGCATTTTCACCGACTTGCAGAAGGCGTGGATCTCGTCGTACTCTTCCTGCTCAAATTCAAGACCATATTTCAGGTCCCCGTTGGTTGGGCCAAAGGGATTTTCGCGCGGCTTGGCCAGTTCTTCGGGGGTGTACACCACTTCAACCGTGCGTTTCTGGAACTTCACGGCGTCGCATCCGGCCGCAACAGCCACGCTGATCAATCGCTTGGCAAGATCGATGTTACCGCTGTGGTTAATGCCGATCTCTGCAACGATGAAACAAGGCTGATCGTCACCAATCAGCCTGTCGCCAACCTTGACAGTACTCATGGAAATACACCTCCTGCTGCCATTTTCGTGGACACCTGGCTGGATGGCACAGCCTTCCGCCTGCAATTGCCCAGGTTATTTTGCCGCGGTTATCATAGCAGCCCTGGCGAATCACTCATCAGAGGAATCCACCCGCAAGTGGTAACTAAAGAGTTCCCAATACCACGAAAGTGGGTGAATGAACTTACAGCTCCGAATCTTCCCGGTGCAGTCGAACATGGTCCAGTCCCGGCCCGTCTTTCAGGCTTTCTCTTCGCGGATGGCCAAGACGTGATGGCCTCACGATCCTTGCGCCATAAGGGAAGGTTTATGCTGGTTGCGTGAAGCCCCTGGCAACCGAAGATCTTGAACACATCCTCAGGCACACTCTTCCCCTCTGGGAAGAAGCACGCGGACAGCGCTTTTTCGTCTCTGGAGGTACAGGTTTCTTTGGCGCCTGGCTGCTTGAGAGCCTGGCATTTTGCAATCGCGAACTGAGTCTTGGTCTCTCCGCCACGGTTCTCAGCCGGGACCCCGGAGCATTTGCCCAGAGAATGCCGCACCTTGCCAGCGAGCCGGCAATCCAGCTGATCCAGGGAGATGTTCGTGATTTCGCTTTTCCCAAAGAGGATTTCGCGTACGTCGTCCATGCCGCCGCTTCGACCTCGGCGGACGCCGCCCGCCACCCGCTCGACCTGTTGAACACATTGCTGGGCGGCACAGAGCGGGTGCTTGCTTTCGCCAAGTCGCACGGTGCGAAGAAATTCCTCTTCACCAGTTCCGGCGCAGTCTATGGCAGACAGCCGCAAAACCTGACTCATCTTCCCGAAGATTACCGGGGGGGACCGGATTGGCTCGATCCAATGGCGGCGTATGCAGAAGGGAAAAGGGTCTGCGAGCAGATGTGTTCCCTTTCTGCGCAGGCGTCCGGCATCGAATTCACGATAGCGAGGTGCTTCGCGTTTGTCGGCCCGCACCTGCCTTTGGACCAGCACTTTGCAATCGGAAACTTTATAGCCGATGCCCTGGCCGGCAGAAACATCAGGATTCTTGGCGATGGCACGCCCATCCGCTCCTATCTCTACGCGGCCGATCTGGCCATCTGGCTTTGGACGCTGTTGTTTCGCGGCGCAGGCTCAGAATCGAAGCTGGAGGCGTATAACGTCGGCTCCGGCCACGCTATCAGCATCCGTGAACTGGCCCGCGAGGTGGTTCAGGAACTCAACCCGTCCCTCCAAGTGGAGATTGCCGGAAACCCGAGCAAGGACGGGCCGCTGTTCCAGTACGTTCCAGATGTGCAACGAGCGGAAGTTCAGTTGGGTTTGCGCCAGACCATCGAACTACGCGAAGCCATCCGGCGCACCGCGGCCTGGCATCGCTGAGCGTGAGCAGCCGCGAACACGTCCTGCTTACGACCGCGAAAAGTGTGAGATTCAAGCCTTGGCCGTTGCAAGCTCCCGCTCACATATGCTCAGTTCGATCCAGTCGCAGAGCATATGACCGCAGAGGATATGGCCCTCCTGGATGCGTGCGGTATCCTTCGACGCAATACGGAGAGTCATCTCGGCAATCTTCGCCATAGCTCCTCCACCTTCGCCGGTAAGCGCAACCGTAAAGGCGCCCATCTCGCGAGCCGTTTCAAGCGCAGCGCAAACATTTCGGCTATTTCCAGACGTCGAGATGCCCACCAACACGTCGCCCTTCACGCAAAGAGCTTCCACCTGGCGCCGAAATACCTTCTCATATCCGTAATCGTTGCCGATGGCTGTCAAAATCGAGGTATCGGTGGTTAGCGCAATTGACGGAAGACCGCGCCGCTCGCGTCGAAAACGCCCCATCAGTTCAGCAGCCAAATGCTGCGAGTCTGCCGCGCTTCCGCCATTTCCGCACCAGAGAACCTTTTTCCCCGCGAAGATGGCGCGCGTCATTTCGCCGGCAATTCGCTCCAGCACCTCTTGCTGGCCTGTCAGTGCTTCAATCACCGCAAGATGGTCGGCAATCGCATTTTGAAAAATCAGAGACCGGCTGACGGTTGTGTCCACTTCGACTCCTTTGACTGTTCCTGCCCTCTTACGGAAGAACCGGCAATTTCGACTTTCCGAGGTCCGGATCTTCCTCCGAGACACCTGTAACACTGAGGTCTCTCAAGATTGCGCTCGGCATGGTTGCAAAATCGGTGATTACGGCGGCAACATAATCGAGCATCGCTCTGGTGAGCCCCGGATATACCCCGATCCAAAACACGTTGTTCATCGCGAAGTCGGTGTTGGGCAAGCTTCCGATCACGCGATGCTCGCAGTTTTCATAGGCGGGCTGCCGCAGCAGATTACCGCCAAATAACAACCGGGTATGGATTTTCTTTGCATCCAGCGCCCGGATCAGCTCTTCCCGCGTAAATGGCGCGTTTTCGCGAACCCCCATGGGAAAGCCAAACCAGGAGGGATCCGCTCCCGGCGTTGCCTCGGGCAGCAGAAGGTATTCTTCCATTGGCTCCAGCAGAGAGTGCAAATAGCGGAAGTTATCTTTGCGGCGCTCAATAAACTGGGGCAGCTTTTCGATTTGTGAAGCACCGAGAGCCGCCTGCATGTCTGTCGCTTTCAAGTTATATCCAATATGCGAATAAGTATATTTATGGTCGTACCCGCAAGGTAACTCGCCAAGCTGCCAGTCAAAACGCTTGCCGCACGTGTTCTCCTTGCCGGGATCGCACCAGCAGTCGCGACCCCAGTCGCGAAACGAATCAATAAGTACCTGCAAATTTGGCTTGTCCGTCAGCACCGCGCCGCCCTCACCCATGGTGATATGGTGCGCGGGATAAAAGCTGACCGTTGCGATGTCGCCAAACGTGCCTACCTTTTGTCCTTTCCACGTGGAACCGAGCGCATCGCAGCAATCCTCGATCAGCCAGAGATTGTATTTCTTCTGAAAGGCGGTAACGGCGTCCAGGTCGAAGACGTTGCCCAATGTGTGGGCAATCATCACGGCTTTGGTCTTTTCGCTTCGAGCCGCTTCCAGTTGGCTAACGTCGATCTCGTAAGTGGGTAAAGTCACATCGACGAAGACCGGCACAAGGCGATTTTGAATGATTGGATTTAGCGTGGTTGGAAAGCCGGCCGCAACGGTAATGACTTCGTCGCCCGGTTTGAGCCGCCTTTCGCCGAGCTTTGGCGAAGTCAGCGCACTAACCGCAAGCAGGTTGGCCGAAGAACCGGAGTTGACCAGCGAAGCACTGCGGACACCCACAAAGCGAGCTAGCTTCCGCTCGAAATCCTTGGCAAAGCGCCCCGTGGTAAACCAGGAATCGAGTGCCGAATCCACAACCGAACTCAAGTCATCGGAATCGATCACTTTGCCCGACACAGGAACAGGCGATTGGCCCGGCACGAATTCCGCCGCGGGAAACGCCTCCGCAAAATACTCGGCCGTCAAGTCGAGGATCTGCTGCCGAAGCCGTGCTGACTTATTGGTCATCGAGGGTCCACAAACTAAGCATACAAAATCGGGAGTCGTCAGTGTACTGTATTAGAGAGAACAGCGCCCTACGACCGAAGTGGTAGTTTGTATGCCAGAGTCTGTGGCCGATTTGCGCGACTTAAGGGGCTGAAATGAAAGCGGTTATCCTGGCAGGTGGCCTTGGAACGCGCCTCAGTGAAGAAACAGGCCTCCGCCCCAAGCCGATGGTCGAAATTGGCGGGCGGCCCATTCTGTGGCACATCCTCAAAATCTATTCCCAGCACGGCATCAATGATTTCGTGATTTGTTGCGGCTACAAGGGCTACATGATCAAGGAGTATTTTGCCAATTACTTCCTGCATATGTCGGACGTAACCTTTGATATGCAGGAAAACCGAATGCACGTGCATCAAAGCGTTGCAGAGCCCTGGCGTGTAACTCTCGTTGACACCGGCGACAACGCAGGCACCGGGGGACGGCTTAAGAGGATCGCAAAGTATCTCGCGGGCGAAGATGCCTTCTGCATGACCTATGGAGACGGTGTAAGCGACCTGAATATTACCGACGCCATAACGTTCCACAGGAGCCACGGCAAGTTAGTCACCGTCACCGCTGTGCAGCCACCGGCTCGCTTCGGCGGCTTGGGAATTGATGGAACCGCCATCAGCGCGTTCCAGGAAAAGCCGCAAGGTGAAGGTGGATGGATCAATGGCGGCTTCTTTGTGCTTTCCCCGGCAGTCATGAGCGAGATTCCCGGCGAGACATCGATGTTTGAACGGGAGTCGATGGAAAGCCTCACCGCAAAGAACCAGGTACAGGCGTTCTTTCATCGCGGCTTCTGGCAAGCGATGGACACGCTGCGCGATAAACAGAGACTGGAAGAGCTCTGGGCCAGCGGGAGGGCTCCGTGGAAGACGTGGTGAATCCGTGGCTGGGGCGACGGGTTTTCCTCACCGGCCACACCGGGTTTAAAGGCGGCTGGCTCTCACTGTGGCTCGCTCACCGTGGAGCGCAAACCCGCGGATATGCCCTTGCCCCGGCGACTCAACCCAATCTCTTCACCGCGGCCTCCGTGGCAGCCACCGTCGATGACATTCGCGGGGACATTCGCGACTACTCAAAGCTGGAAGCCTCCATCACCGAGTTTGCACCGGAGGTGGTTTTCCATCTCGCGGCGCAGCCTCTCGTGCGCCAATCCTATGCGGATCCCTTGGGCACCTACGCAACCAACATAATGGGGACGGCTCATGTCCTGGAGGCCGTGCGGAAGACTCCAAGTGTGCGCGCCGTGGTTTGCGTGACCACCGACAAGTGTTATCAAAATCAGGAATGGCTCTGGCCCTATCGCGAAACCGATCCTTTGGGTGGTTATGATCCGTATTCTTCCAGCAAGGCCGGTGCTGAGATCGTCAGCGCTGCCTACCGCAGTTCCTACTTCCCTGTCGATCGCCTGAGCGAGCACCATGTCTGCCTGGCGACAGCGCGAGCCGGCAACGTGATCGGTGGAGGCGACTGGTCTGAAGACCGGCTCATTCCCGACCTGATTCGCGGCTTTCAAGCTAAACAGCCTGTGCCCATCCGGCGCCCTGCAGCCATTCGTCCCTGGCAACACGTGCTCGATCCTCTGCACGGTTACATTGTGTTGGCTGAAAAGCTGCTCGCGGGACACGCGCAATCTGCCACCTCATATAACTTTGGTCCCAGCGACGAAGATCCGTGGCCCGTCGAGCGAATCGCCACGAAACTCGCAACGATGTGGGGCGATGGCGCTTCCTGGGTCGGCGATTCTGCCCCCAGCGTGCACGAGGCGCATTATTTGAGGCTCGATGCCAGCAAGGCACGCGCGGAACTTGAGTGGAAGCCACGATTGGAGATTGAAAGAGCTTTGGAATGGACTCTGAACTGGTATCGTAGTTGGCAACGCGGTGCTGATATGCAGCAGGAAACGCTGGCGCAGATCATTCGTTTTGAGCAACTCGCTCGCTGATCCATGCCCGCGTAACAGAAATAGTCGATGCCAAAGCCCTCCTCATTCGAGTTCGGTTCACATCCGTGATGATGGCATCTGGAGTAAAGTGCGAAAGGATCAACTTCTTGGGAAATATTGACCAGGCTTCCTCCGGGCTCGATCTTCGCGCTTCCTCCTCCATCGCGCCAATCAGCACATTAAGAAGGGTATTCTCGTTTCCGGTCATGCTCGTCAGCCTCCTTGTTGTGCTTGGCGTCCTGACCGTGCGAGGGCGCTTCGACGACCCGGACATGTGGTGGCACATGAAAATGGGTGAGGTTATTTGGACGACCCACACCATCCCGGTGACCGATCTTTTTTCCTACACAACCAACCACCATGCCTACATACCGCAGGAATGGCTCTCGGAAGTTTCGATCTACGCCGCGTATAGATGGGGCGGCTATTCCGGCCTCATGCTCTGGCTTTGTCTCCTCACCGCGATTGTTCTCATCGCAGGTTATGTTCTCTGCGCACTCTATTCCCGAAATCTCAAAGTGGCATTCGCAGGCGCAATGATCATTTGGCTCTTTGGCACGATCGGTTTTGCCATTCGACCGCAAATGATCGGCTACCTGTTGTTGATCGTCGAGTTGCTCCTCATCCACCTCGGCCGCACCCGCAATCCTCGCTGGTTCTTCTGGCTGCCGCCCGTGTTTGTGCTTTGGATCAACTGCCACGGGTCTTTCATGCTTGGCATTGTGCTGGCAGCAGTCTTCCTTTTCAGTTCTTTCTTCAACTTTCAGATGGGCTCTCTGGTATCGCAACGCTGGAGTCCGCATTGCCGCAAGACGTTGATGCTATCGATGATTCTCTCTCTTGCCGCGCTCTTCCTCAATCCGGTAGGCATCAGGCAAATCCTTTACCCCTTCGACACCATGTTGAACATGCACATCCTTCTGGCTAACGTGGCAGAGTGGGCGCCGCTTAGAATGAGCGATCCTCAGGGAGTTGGACTGATGGCCGTGCTTCTATGCAGCTTTCTCCTCATAGCCTGCCGCCGATCAGACTTGTATTGGGATGAGTTGCTTCTGTTGGTCCTTGGCACATGGCTAGCCGTGGGCCACGAGCGCATGTTGTTTATCTTTGGGATTCTCGCGGCGCCAATTCTTTCGCGCCAGCTTTCAACTTCATGGGAAGGCTACAATCCCGAAGAAGATCTGATCTGGCCGAATGCGGTGCTCATCGGGATATCGCTGCTGGTCGTGGTCCTGGCCTTTCCCAGCAAAGGCAATCTGGAGACTCAGGTAAAGGACGTGAGCCCGGTTAAGGCGGTGGAGTTCATCAAAGCAAATCATCTGTCCGGCCCCATGTTGAACGACTATGAATTCGGAGGCTACTTGATCTGGGCGGCGCCCGAATACCCGGTATCGATGGATGGTCGAACCGACATTTATGAGTGGTCCGGTTTCCTCGGCAAATTCGGAAACTGGGCCATGGTGCAGAGCGATCCAAATCTGTTGCTTCAAGAGTACAAAGTCAACTTCTGCCTCTTGAGTAACCATGCGCCGATGGCTAACATCCTGCCGCTCTTGCACGATTGGAAGATGATCTACTCAGACAATAACTCAGTGGTTTTCGCGCGGACTTCGCCCGACGGGCATGCACGATAATCCTATGATCCCAAGTGAGCGCACCATTCATGAAAAGGGAAAAGGCTGAGCATGGCGCGAGCGCGGCTTGGTGGTCTGCTTTTGCTGATAGCGTGTAGCGCGGTTCCGCTTTTGTGGGGCTTGGCTCTATTCCGCGCTTCACCCTCGGATTTCAAAGGGATTTACTACGGCGCGCGCTGCCTGCTCCAACACGGCGATCCCTATCAGCAAGGCGCATCTCTCAAAGTCTACCTGGCTGAAGGCGGAACCCCCGTTATCCCCTCCGACCCGACTTTGCAGATTTTGACGCGCCAGGTATACCTGCCAACAGGCTTTATTCTCGCCGCTCCCTTCGCGATCCTGCCGTGGGGCCCATCGCATCTGATATGGATGCTTCTCAGCCAGGCAAGCCTCACCTTTGCCGCATTCCTCATATGGGATCTCGGGACAGACTCCAGGTCAGGCTTCTCGCTCTTTCTCCTGTGTTTCCTGCTCGCCAACAGTGAGATCCTTTTTGCAAGCGGCAATGCGGCGGGAATGGTTGTAAGCCTTTGCGTGGTGGCAGTGTGGACTTTCCTCCGCGGACGATTCGTGCCTGCGGGCATCGTGTGCCTTGCCCTCAGCCTGGCAATCAAACCCCATGACGTGGGAGTGGTCTGGCTCTACTTTCTCCTGGCCGGCGGAGTCTACCGCAAACGCGCCCTGCAAACCCTCGTGGTGACCGTTCCGTTGTGCTTGCCGGCGATTCTCTGGGTCACGCACATCGCCCCGCACTGGATGCAGGAACTCCACTCCAACCTCCTCGTCCTTGAAGCCCCCGGCAATCTGAACAATCCTGGGCCCGACTCGTTCACCAGCCACGGCCCCGATATGGTGATCGACCTGCAAGCGGCCATCAGCGTTTTTCGGGATGATCCGCGCATCTACAACCCGGCAAGCTACCTCGTTTGCGGAGCGCTCCTGCTTGTGTGGTCGATTGCCACCGTCAAGTCGCATTCCACGCCCGCGAGGACCTGGCTTGCACTCGCAACCGCCGCCGCCGTCACCATGCTCGTCACGTATCATCGGCCCTACGATGCAAAGATACTGCTGCTCACCATTCCCGCCTGCGCCATGCTTTGGACGGAGGGCGGTCCGGCTCGGTGGCTCGCGCCGCTGGTAAGCACGCTGGGAATCGTGTTCACTTCAGACTTTCCCCTGGCGATTCTTGTCATGCTCACGCAGAATGTGCATTTATTCTCCGATGGATTGGCGGGGAAACTTTTAACAGTCATTCTGATCCGGCCCACCCCATTCATCCTCCTCGTCGTGAGCATCTTCTATCTATGGATATATGTGCAGCGCACGCGCGCGGACACAAAGGCGACGCAGGTCGGTGTCGTTCTGGATTCTTAAGGCGGTAGCGGCAAATCGCCTTACAATCTGGCTCGCAGCAGCCCATCCGCAAGAGCTCCCGCCCGCACTGATAAACTCTGTAGCGTGCCTGATCAAGCCAAGCCGCCCGTCTTTCTGCTCGACGCCATGTCGTTCATCTTTCGCGCCTACCATGCCATGCAGCGCAGCAGGCCTATGTCCACGCGCTCTGGCCTGCCCACCGCGGCTACTTACGTTTTCGTCAACATGATCAAGAAGCTGCGCCAGGACTTCTCGCCTCTCTACTTTGCGGCGGTATTCGACGTAAGTGGCGAGGTCTTTCGCGACGAGCGGGCGCGCACCATGGGCCCCTTGCGCAAATGGAACGCAAAGACGCAGAGCTTCGACGACGTAACCTACGAGGGATACAAGGCGAAGCGCGAGTCCATGCCCGAGGACTTGCGCCGCCAGATTCCCTACATTCGCCGCGCATTGGAGGCACTGCGCATCCCCATCCTGGAGGCCATCGGCTTTGAAGCGGATGACGTGATCGGCACCCTGGCCCGCGAGGCCGCCGAACAGGAACACGAGGTGTTCATCGTCTCCGGCGACAAGGACATGATGCAGTTGGTCACGCCGCGGGTAAAGGTCCTCAATCCGCAGAAAGACAACCTGATTCTCGATCCCGCCAAGGTAGTGGAGACCCTGGGCGTGCCGCCCGAAAAGGTCGTCGATGTCATGGCCCTTCGCGGCGACGCTGTCGATAACATTCCGGGCGCTCCCGGTATCGGCGACAAAGGCAGCGTCGAATTGATCGTGGAGTTCGGCAACGTCGAGGCCGTGCTCGACCGCGCCGCCGAAGTCAAGCGCAAGAGCTATCGCGAATCGCTCGAGCAGAACCGCGACGCCGTGCTTCTGTCGAAGGAATTGGTCACCATCGACTGCCACGTGCCCCTGGAGCTTGATCTCAGCGCGATGGAGACACAACAACCGGACATCGAGGCCTGCCGCGAACTCTTCACGGAACTCGAATTCACGTCGATGTTGCGCGACCTTGCCCCTGCTGCCGCCGCTTCAACAATCGCGCTGATCGACGAGCCAAGCTCGGAGCAGCTCGCTGCATTTTATTCTTCTGCGCGCGAGCACGGTTTTGCGTTGGCGCTCGACGCATCTGAGCCTTTGGTCGAGGAGACGGAAGACGAGGCGCCGCAAACACTCTCGCTGCTGGACGTTGTCGAAGAAGCGGAGCGGAAGGCCGTTTGCAATATCGGCGTGTGCGCGGACCCCGCGATTGCAATGCGCCTGGACCTTACGCCCGAACTGCGCTCTCTGCTCGAAGACGCCTCCGTGCCTAAACACGTGCACGACTATAAGCTGGCTTTGCACGTATTGAGCGGACTCGGGGTTACTTTGCGCGGCACCATCGATGATGGGATGCTGCTCTCCTATGCGCTCAATCCCACGCACACTACGCAAGCATTGGGCGATGTGGCGGCACGGAACGGCCAAACTCCGCCGGCCACGCTGCCGGCTGCGGCAGCAGCCATTCGCGCACTCGTTCCCGCTTTACGAGCGGAGGTGGAACAAGCCGGAGTTGAACGTGTCTACTCTGAGATCGATCTGCCCCTCGCGCCCGTGCTGTATCGGATGGAGCGCGCCGGCGTGCGCATCGATACCGGCGTGCTCGACGGACTCTCGAAGCGTTTTGCAGTGGAACTCGACCGGGTGGGTGAGCGCATCTTCGAGCTCGCCGGACAGCGTTTCAATATCAATTCACCAAAGCAGCTTGGTGTCGTATTGTTCACCCATCTAGGCCTGCCTGCGCCACCCAGTCGCGGCAAAAACAAAGCTGTTTCCACGGCGCAGGATGTCCTGGAATTCCTTGCGGAGAAACATGAAGTGCCTCGCCTGGTGCTCGAATACCGCCATCTTTCCAAGCTGAAATCGAACTACATTGATGCCTTGCCTTTGTTGGCCGATGCAGACTCGCGCGTGCATACTACGTTTCAGGCAGCCGCGACTGCCACCGGCCGGCTCTCCTCAGTCAATCCGAATTTGCAGAATATTCCCATCCGCACGGAGCTCGGACGAGAGATTCGTGCCGCCTTCACCGCCGCTCCGGGAACCCAGCTACTGTCAGCCGATTACTCGCAGATCGAGTTGCGGCTGCTGGCGCACTTCAGCGGCGATCCCTTGCTGGTGCGGGCCTACGCCAACAACGAGGACATTCACACCCTTACCGCCAGCGAGGTCTTCGGCGTCTCCGCTGAAACCATGGACAAGGAGACCCGCAACCGCGCCAAGGCCGTGAACTTCGGCATCGTCTATGGCATCTCCGCCTTCGGACTTTCAGCCCAGTTAGGCATCCCGCAAGCCGAGGCGCGCGCTTACATCGACCGCTATTTTGCGCGCTACGTGGGTGTCAAGGCGTTTATCGAGAAGACCCTTGAAGCCACGCGGCGCGAGGGAAAAGTGCGCACCATGTTCGGACGCGTTCGCCCAATTCCAGACATCGAGAGCCGCAATCCCAACCAGCGCGGCTTCGCCGAGCGCACTGCGATCAACACCCCGCTGCAAGGCACTGCGGCCGACCTTATCAAGCTGGCCATGATTGCGCTGGATCGCATACTCGTAGAGCGCAAGTTGAAAACGCGCATGGTCCTGCAGGTCCACGATGAGCTACTTTTTGAAGTCCCGGCAGAAGAGACCGCCGAAGTGGAATCGCTGGTCCGCACAGAGATGGAGGACGTGGTCAAGCTCAATGTCCCACTGATTGCCCACCTGGCCTTTGGTCCTAACTGGCGCGACTTGGGATAAGTTACGATACCTCGCCCGAACTTAGAGCGCGGTGAAACTCCGGCGCCGCCGCAGGAGCCGACTGCATTGCTGAATCGCCAGGATTGAAATCTTCATCCAAGCAGAAGTAAGATATCTTGCGATTACGGGCCTCTCAAAAATGGCCCTCGAAATCTTCCTTCCAACTTTGGAGCAATCTCTATGAGTACAACACAAGTAATTTCTGCTGCTGCCGCCGGAACCCAGACCATTGGCGGCGACCTTACCGTGAATCGACTCGGCTACGGTGCCATGCGGATCACAGGCCCCGGCATCTGGGGACCGCCTGCCGACAAAGCCGCGTCACTTGCAACGTTGCACCGTGCCGTGGATCTGAATGTAAACCTCATCGACACGGCCGACTCATACGGCCCCGGCACCTCGGAAGAGTTGATCGCCGAAGCGCTTTATCCCTACCCCGCCGGTCTGGTGATTGCAACCAAAGGTGGATGGGAGCGCCCCGGCCCCGGACAATGGACCCATAATGCCAGCCCCAAACACCTGACCGCGGCCCTGGAAGGCAGCCTCAAACGGCTGCGGCTCAACCGAATCGATATTTACCAACTCCACGCCCCCGATAACGCCGTCTCGTTTGAAGCATCGGTGGAAACCCTGGCCAAGCTGCGCGAACAAGGCAAGATTCGGCATGTCGCCCTTTCCAACGTGACTCGTGAACATATTGAACGCGCGCGCAGGATTGTGCCCGTTGTCTCCGTGCAAAACCGCTACAGCTTTGCCGACCGCGAGTCCGATGTCGTTGTGGATTATTGTGAGATGAATGGCATTGCCTTTCTGCCGTGGGCTCCGCTGGGCCAGGCAAGGAAAGCGCATGAAGCCATCGAAAAGGTTGCCCAAGAGCTGAAAGCCACACCGCTGCAAGTTGCGCTGGCATGGCTGCTCAAGCGGTCCAAGGTAATTGTGCCGATTCCCGGCACCTCGTCGGTTGCGCATCTTGAAGAGAACATTGCAGCCGCTGGGCTTGAGTTGCCGCAGAAGTCTTTCGATGAGCTTTCCGCTGTGAGCATTCCACCCGCAAGCCTGCGCGGATAAAGCGCGCTGCAACGTGGTTCTCACCTTCGCCGATAACCCGCAAACGCGAATCGGCGAAGGCGGAATCATCCATCCTTGGTCTTCACCCCTGCACTTATGCTCCTAGTTCATCACGAATGGCGCCGGCGATGGCATCTGCATGGCGCTGCATCGCTTCTTCGCTTTCGGCTTCGATCATTACGCGGGCCAGCGCTTCAGTGCCGCTATAGCGAATCACCACGCGACCCGTGTCTTTCAAATCCTCTTCCGCGGCGCGGATGCGTGCGGCAACCGCTGGAATCCCTTCAAGCGGCCTCTTTTCGCGTACTTTCACGTTCACAATCACCTGCGGGAAGACCTTCAAATCCGCGGTCAACTCGTCGATGCTCTTGCCCGTGCGCGCGATGAGGTCGAGGATGACGAGCGCTGTAAGCAAGCCGTCGCCGGTTGTCGCCAGGTGCGGAAAGAGGATGTGGCCGGACTGCTCGCCACCCAGCGCCGCATTGTTCTGCTGCATCTGTTCGAGAACGTAACGGTCGCCCACCGGTGCACGCGCCATGCGAATCCCGGTCCGCTTGAGCGCAGCCTCGAGGCCCATGTTCGACATCGTGGTGGCGACCACCAGATTGCCCGTCAGCAGCCCTCGCGCCTTCAGGTCGCGCGCCGCCATCAGCAGGATCGCATCGCCATTGATGACGTTCCCGTGCGCGCCGCTCAGCATGCAGCGGTCGGCGTCGCCATCGAACGTCAGCCCCAGGCTCGCCCCGCGTGTTCTAACTTCCGCGGCAACATAAGCGGGATGGAGAGCGCCGCAGCCGTCGTTTATATTGCGGCCGTTCGGGACGATGTTCAAAAGCGTCACGTTTCCGCCCAGCCTCCGAAACAGTTCAGGCGCCACCGCCGCGGCCGCGCCGTTCGCGCAATCGGCCACAATGTTCAGGGTCGCGAGGCTCAAACCCGGAACAGAATCCAAAAGGAACTGGATGTAGTCAGTTCGCAAGGCGGGGTTGTCATTCACCGGCGGCAGAGATGCAGGGTCGGGCGCATCCACTGAAGCGGCATGATGCAGGATCTCGTCTTCCATGGCCAATTCGACCGAGTCAGGCAACTTGAATCCATCGCCGCCGAAAAGCTTGATGCCGTTGTCGCGCCACGGATTGTGCGAAGCCGAAATCACAACGCCCGCGTGAAATCCGTGAGTGTGTGCCAGAAAAGCAATCGCAGGGGTCGGTACCACGCCCGCGCTCTCAACACTGGCCCCGGCTTCGCGGAGACCCGCAGCCAGTGTGGCTGCGATCCACGGGCTCGATTCGCGCGTATCACGACCCAGAATGATCCTGGGCTCGGATGCTGTTTCGTGCAGCGAGTGGCCCAGCGCCAGTCCGGTTGCGAAGATTGTCGTTGGGTCCAATGGCGCGTGGCCCGCGATGCCGCGAATGCCGTCCGTGCCAAACAGTCTGCGTGCGGATGTTTTGCTCATCGTCTCACTTTTTATGAAGCCCGGTTTTCTTTCGGGGCGTGGTTGCAGCCGATTCTTCAACGCGGCTGATAAATGCGCCGTCGCTCAGACGCGTGCTCACACGGTCGCCGGCCGCTAGTTGCGTCGTAGAACGAATCAATGTGCCATCAGCACCCTGTACAAGTGCATACCCGCGATCGAGAACCGCCAAAGGCGAGAGCGCGTGCAGGCGTGCGTCGAGCGCACGGACGCGCGTCGCGGAGACTTGGAGCCCGCGTTCAACTGAGCGGTCGAGGTGCGCTCGAAGGGCGGTCAGGCGTTCATTGGCGACACCGAGACGTTGGCGCGGATCGTGGCGCAGCACCGCCGCTGCAAGCTCTGCCACTTCGCCCTGGCGTTGCCGAAAATGCCCGCCGACGGCCGTTTCCATGCGAAAGACAAAGTCGTCGAGACGCTGATCGAGCCGGTGCAGCATCGCGGTCATCCTCCCTTCAGTGCGTGTCACGGCCAGGCTATCGAAGTGCTGCCGCGCCTGCAACATCTGGAAGCGTGCCGCGCGCTCAAGCCGGGTGGTTTGGCTGGCCACGCGGTCGGCAACTTTGTGCTGCGCTTCGGTAATGAGCTCGGCCGCTGCTGAAGGTGTCGGCGCTCTGAGATCGGCAACAAAGTCGGCTATGGTGAAGTCAGTTTCGTGTCCGATGGCCGACACAACCGGCAGACTTGACGCGACAATGGCCCGGGCCACGCGCTCGTTGTTGAAGGCGGCAAGGTCCTCGAGCGACCCACCGCCGCGGGCCAGCACGATAACTTCAACGAGACCTGAAGCGTTCAGTTCTGACAGCGCGTCTTCAATCTCTCCGGCCGCGGATTCACCTTGCACAGAAACGGGAAACACAAGCACGTTGAGGCCGGAGTGACGGCGGCCCACGATATTCAGGAAGTCGCGAATGACCGCGCCCGTGGGCGACGTGACAATGCCGACAGTGCGCGGAAAGCCCGGCAAAGGGCGCTTGCGGTTTGAATCGAAAAGACCCTCGGCTTTGAGCCGCTCTTTCAATTGTTCAAAGGCCAACTGCAGCGAGCCCGCGCCGACCGGCTCCATGGTCTCGGCGACAAGTTGCAACTGTCCGCGCTGCTCATAGACACTCACCCGGCCGCGCACTAGAACGTGGAGTCCGTCTTCGGGGCGAAATCGAAGCAGCAGCGCCTGGCGCCGAAAAAGCACCACGGGGAGTTGAGCTTCCGCGTCTTTCAGTGTGAAGTAAAGGTGGCCGGAAGGCGCCGGACGAAAATTAGAGATTTCTCCTTCGACCCACACATCAGCGTGCGTCTTCTCAACCAGTTCGCGCACCTGCTCAACCAGGTCGCGGACAGCCCAGACGTGACGCGCAGATTGCCGCTCGTCGAAAGCGAGGTCAAGCTGGCGCGCTGATAAATCGTGCGGAGTCACCAATCACGAGTGTAATTGCTGAAGTGTACCGAGGCTATTCCCTCGAAGCGAACATGGCCTGGAGTTGCAATGGGATTCGAGCCAGACGTTCTGATGTAGCAGAGTCCGTCTCCAACTCGCTGGAGTAGAAGGTTTCGGCCTCACGGGCCAGATCGGTGCCTTCGGCCAATCCAAAGGTTCCCAGCACCCCGGCCAGCTTGTGTGCCGCGGAGATTGCCTGTGCCCGGTGCTCAGAGGAGAGGGTACCCTCGGCAACAGCCGCGGCAGCCCCATGCAAAATCGCCACCCTTTCCTCCAATTGCGGCAGGAATCGCGTCCACAGACGTTTCATCGCCGCGGCAACCGAAGGATCTTGAGCCGGCTCCATAGGCGATCCTTTCAGTCCCAGCCAAGTACGGTTGCGATCTGTGCCGAAAGCGTCATCGGATCAAAAGGCTTCACCAGCACCGCATGAACGCCCAGATCGGCAAATCGCCGCCGGTCCGATGCCTGCACCTTAGCCGTTAGAAACAGTACCGGAATCCGCGACGTAGCTGGATTGCCGCGGAGTTCGCGAAACGTCGTGGGTCCATCCATGCCGGGCATCATGACGTCCAGCAGGATCGCGTCAGGCTGGTATTGAGCCGCGCGCACGAGCCCTTGTGCCCCGGAGTTGGCTACCATCACTTCCCACCCTGCTACCGTCTCAAGGCTCATCGCGGCTACTTCGCGGATGTCGTCTTCGTCGTCAATAATGAGGATGCGGTGCTGCATCGCCGAAATCTCCATGGCCACCCCGGAACGGAAGCGGCTCTTTTTTCGGCCTGACCAGTGAATTCCGTCTGGCATGGGGCCCATGATGCAACCGGCACGTAATGAGCGCGCCTGAAATGCAGGGTTTTCGCACCCCGCCTCGGTAAGAGTTACCTGACGCTCGAAACATCAGGTTGAACTTCTTCAATCTGATGCGCACCACGCAGCATGGTCAAGAGCAGCAGTTCAAGCTCCTCAGGCTGCACGCGCGCCATTGTAAGCAAATTTGCGGGCAACATGGTTGACTTCCCTCTTCCGGTCGCCGTAAGACCGTGGCCCGCATACACCACAAGAGGAATGCGCGGCAGGTTCCCCTGTTCGCGCAGCCAGTCCACGAGGTTATACCCCTCATTCCCTGGCAGGCTGATGTTGAGTACCAGTAAGTGGGGTTGGAATTTCACGTACTCGTCTTCTGCCTTCTCGCGGGTGTGCGCCATCTTCACGGTGGCGCTTCCTCGTGAAAATACTTCTCCAATCATTAGCGCCAGGTCAATATCGCTCTCCACCACAAGGATACGCGCTCGATCGTCCGCGCCCCCCAGCACGCGGATCATCTCTCCGATCAGCGCACCCTCATTCGACGGCCGGCCGTGCCCGTATACCGGCATCTCCACGGAGTCCATCTGGGTATCCAGGTTCAGCACGACCACCGGGGTATGCGCTTCCGGGCTGGCCTGCCGCAGTTGCGGTAGAATCCCCCAGGCATTGATGCCATTCGACCCGGTATCGAGCACGATCGCCTCGACGCCATCATGCGCTGCCGCCAGGGTCTGCTCCGCCGTCGCGGTTTCCACAATGTGATAGCCATGATCCGCCAATTGCGCGCCAATCAAGGGCCGCGAAGTCTCGTTGTCGGTCGCCAGCAATACCACGCCTTCGCCCGGTATGTCCAAACTTCCAGTCTTTGGCTTGATCACCGCCGCCGGACGGTAAGGAAGGAACACGCGAAAAGTCGATCCCCTCATGGGATTCCGCTCTGCCCAGATGCGTCCATTGTGCTGCATCACAATCGCCCGGCAAATGGCCAGGCCCAGTCCACTGCCGCCCTTCTGCCGCGAATCGGAGGCGTCCACCTGCTGGAAGCGCCCGAAAATTGCCTCCAGCTTGTCGGCCGGGATGCCGCGGCCCTGGTCGATGACTGAAAGCGTTACGCCGCTGGACCCAGGGCGCAGCATCACCGATACAGCCGAATTGGGCGGCGAAAACTTTACCGCGTTCGAAAGCAGGTTGGTGAGCACCTGCAAAAGCCGGTCGGAATCCGCCGTGATCTCGATCTGCGTCTTATCGTGGATCAGAAGCACGCCTGCCTCTTCTGCCACCAGTTGCATGCCATCCATGGCCTGCCGCACAAGATCGGCCATCTGCATGGGGCGAAAGACAAGCGGCTCGCGTCCACTCTGGGCGCGCTCAAGATCCAGAATGTCGTTGATCAGCCTCACCAGGCGGTCGGAGTTGCTGAGGGCGATCCGCAGCAGGTTCGCCGCCTTGTCATTGATGTCGCCGAGTATGCCCGAGGAAAGAAGGCCAAGTGCGCCACGGATAGAAGTAAGCGGCGTGCGCAGTTCGTGGCTCACAGTCGAGACGAACTCGTCTTTCAGGCGATCCAATGCGAAGCGCTGGCTGATGTCGCGGAAGCTCAGCACAGAGCCCGAAAACCGCCCCTGGTCAAGAATAGGATTTAGGAAATACTCCGCCGGGAAGCCGGCGCCGTTAGCCCGAAAGATTGTATTTTCGCCAGTCGATGGCACATGCTCCGTCACGGCGCGCTTCACGGGACAATCCGGTGCGCATTTCTGGTTGGACGGAGCCGCGCCATGCACAAGGTCGTGCACAGGCTTGCCGATCAGACTCGCTACCGGCGCTCCAAGCAATCGGGTCGCAGCCGGGTTGGCAAAGCGTACAAGCCCGTTTCGGTCCACGCCGAAAATACCGTCGGCCACAGAATGCAGCAAAATCTTTTGCTGCCGGCTTAACTCTTCCGCGCGTTCCCGCTCGCGGGTTCGAGCCAGCATCTGGCCAAGTGACGCCGCCACCGTTTCCATCGCCGCTGTCGTTTCGCGATCTTCGTGCAACTTCAAGTGGCAGTAAAACTCCAGCACGGCGAGCACGTTGTTTTCTACCTGCACGGGCGCAGCCCAGCCAGACACCATTTTGTGCCGCAAGGCACTCTTGATGCGGGGATCTTCAGGGGTCCTGGCGAGATCGGTAACCCACACCAGGCGCCCATCTGTCCAGGCGCGTGAAGGCAGGCCTCCGCCCGGACCGAGCGTCATCCCGATGCTCTCCTGAATCAGCGCCTCGGTTTCCTTGCCCGGAACCCCCCATGCAGTGCTGAACTCCAGGCAGTTTTCTTCTGGCTTGACCTCCCACTTCACGGCCACGTCCCAGCCCTGCGAAACACACAATGCTTCAAGAACGCGCATGGCCGCCATCTCGGACGAAACGTTCTCTCCCACAATCTGGGTTACCAGCAACTGCAAGGCCAGGCGATGCTCGCGTTGCTTCTGCTGCGTCACGTCACGCACCAGGCATTGAACCGCCATCGGCTTGCCCGCTCTTCGCCGCTGGTGCAAGCTCAGTTCCAGCTCCTGCAATTGGCCGTCGGCGGTCTCGTTGCGCATGGGAGCGCGGTCGATCGTCTCCCCGTCAAGCACCCTGCGCAACAGGGCGGCCGCTTCCGCGCGTCCATCGCGGCCAAATGCCTGCTCAAAGAATTCGCGTTCTACCGGCGCGCCGTTATCCTGTCCAAAGCATCGTCTCCATGCGGGATTCACATATAGGAATCTGCCCGTCAAATCGAGCGTCGCAATCATTTCGCTGGAGTTTTCAAACACGTCGCGGTACCGCTCCCGCGTTTCGCGTTTCCACTGATCCTTCCGGGTCGTCGTGCTTTGATCCAGGGCCACAGCTACCAGCCCGATGGGCTCGCCAACCTGGTTGCGCAGAGCCGAAATATGAAGCCGGACCGGAAAGAGTGTTCCATCCTTGCGCCGCAAATGTGTTTCCAGAATGGGCACCATGCTTGGCGGCAGTGCGCGCACAACTTCCGCGTAAGCCGCATGACGTCCGGGCGGCGGCGAGTTGGGCAGATTCTCGATCCCGCACAACTTCTGTACCTCGTTCAGCAGTCGCACACCTTCGCCCGGCGCAAGCAGTTGTGTTGCCCGCTGATTGTTGACCAGTTCTGCCGCGTGAAATCCAAGCAGCCTTTCAGCAGTGGTGTTCACGAAGGTAAGCCGGCCCTCGAGGTCGATCGACACAATGATCGGACCCGCCGAATCCAGCAAGTCTCTCAACGGGTCACCGGGGTACCGGCCGGCGGCCTCGCGCTCAGCCGTGTTGTCGGCCAGCAGACGCATGGCGACTGCGCCCGTGAGGCCCATCGCGGTCATCAGCAATAGCCAGTCGTATCGCGGACCCGCTTCAAGCCGCGCGGTAATGCCTCCTGCGGCCATCGCCAGCGCAAGAACGGCCAGTGCAGACCATGTCGACGGGGATGGGCTGCGCGCCGCTGCTTTCATTTCCCGGGGTCCGCTGCTCTTCATGCCTTTGCCGCTCTCCTGCATTTGCGTTCTGGGCTCATTCCTTTCCCTCTTGAAGGAAGGTCGCGCCCCGGCCGCTCCGCCAATTCCTACGCGCACATTGCTGAAATCTCACATGCGCTGAGGGGTCAAGGCGCGAAAAAGGTGCCAAGCGAGCAGCCTTCAAAGTCCGCTATGGTCGAGTGAGAAGACATCCGCCGGAGCGCTCGTAACTTCGCCGCTCCGCTGGAGCCTTCGCGGCTGGTGGCGCAGTTAGTCGAAGACCCGGCGAAACTCACAGTCCATACGTGACGCCTGTTTTACGTGTATGTTACTCAAAAAACGCCCTATTGAACACTGGTGGGCACAATTTTGCCTCCCACAAACGAGTCATTGCGCTGCGCATCGCTCCTCAATAGCGAGCAACGGGCCTGATTCCTCCCTGGCCAATCGTATACTGGCACCATGTTCCGCATCCATGGATCCTGTCATCTCACTGCATCGCTTCTTCTTGCGTCGGTCTGCCTGGTTGCGCTGCCTCGCTCTGCCCGCGCATGGGGTAATGAAGGTCATCGAATCATCAATCGGCTGGCCGCGGAAACTCTGCCACCCGATGTGCCGGCATTCCTGCGCTCAGAGGCTGCGCTCAACGAAATCGAGTACCTCGGCCCCGAGCCTGACCGCTGGCGTTCCCCTGCCGAACCCGAACTCAGTGCTGCACAGGCTCCCGAGCACTTCATCGACCTCGAACCCGCCGACGCGCTCGGCCCATTGCCTCACCGCCGCTTCGACTTTGAAGCCAAGGTTTTTGCCGCCGGAGAGCGACCGGAAAAGATCGGCCTCCAGCCCTGGCAGACCACTGAGGTCTGGGAGCGGCTCAAAGCCGCAATGCGCGAATACCGCCACCTGTCCGCTGCCGGACAAGATACCCGCCCGGTAGAACAGGTCATCATATTTTACGCCGGTTGGCTCGGACATTACGTCGGCGACGGCTCTCAGCCCCTCCATACCACCATCCAATACAACGGATGGGTCGGCCCTAACCCCAATGGCTACACTACCTCTCACCAGATCCACTGGCAGTTTGAAGGACCGTTCGTGGGTGCAAATATCCACGCGCCTCAGGTGGAGGCACTTATGACCCCGCCTCACGCCATCCAGGGCGACGTCTTCGACGGTTACGTGGCCTATCTGCGCCACACGGCCACCTATGTTGAAAAGGTTTATCAACTCGAGAAGGTTGGCGGGTTTGTGGGTGCCGGAACCGCCGAGTCGCGCGAATTCACCGCCTCAAGACTCGCGGCAGGGGCAAGCATGTTGCGCGACATGATCTACTCCGCCTGGCTTGAAAGCGCCAAACCCGTGCCCGACCCTTACGCCGGCAAGTAAGCCGGGGAAAATACGCCTCAGTCCCAATCACAACCCGTAAAGCCTTTCAAACCCCTTCACGACCGCTGAAACACGCGCTCGCCGATGGCGGTCTCAACCGGCATGGTTTGAATCTCCAGATCGACGCTTGCGATCTCCGCACCGCACTCCCTGGGATGGAGACGCGTGCATTGGCAAAGTTCAGTGAACCGCGAATGTCCGTTCTGGCTCAGTTCCAGGCCGGCGGCAATCAGGACGCTGTAGATATCCACGCAGGTGTGGCGTTCAAATTCAAAGAGCATATTCACCGCGCCGCCATCGCTGGCGCTCCTGCTCAATACCCAGCCGCCGCACCCGAGGATGGCGCCGGTAAGGGTCTGCACCAGCCGGCCGGGGTCCTCCAGCGAGATGGCCCTCATTTGCATTGCCCAGGGAACCGCGTCCATCTGTATTGCATCGCGAAATGAAGTTGCTTGTCTCACTTCCTCGTTATCGGAGACCTGCTGCAGAGCTTGATGGATGTGCAGGAGTGGGACGGCACTTGACCGTCTTTAGCACAGCCGTTGCCTCCGGAACCAGAAAGCGCGCGACCTTGGTAATTGGAGAGAAAAGGTCCGCAATTCCCTGGGCTGCGCCGTCCCGCCAAAATGTCGCCGCCCCGCGGCCGCAATTGCAAGACAATGATGTAGCTTGATAGACAGCATGATCGTCGGCAGCGGCATCGACCTGGTTCAAATCGAGCGCATCCAACAGTCAGTGGAGCGCTACGGACAACGCTTCCTTGATCGCGTATACACCGCCGCGGAGCAGGCGTATTGCCTGCGTAAACGCAAGTCCGCTGAAAGCCTGGCCGCTCGCTTCGCTGCCAAGGAAGCCGGCGCCAAGGCGCTGGGTACCGGCATCAGCCGCGGCGTCAATTGGCTCGAAATCGAAGTTGTGCGCGAACAGGGCAGCAGGCCAACCCTGCGTTTTCAGGGACGCGCCGCCGAGATAGCGGCTCACCTGGGAGCGGTCCGGGCTGCGCTCTCCATTACCCATACCGCCGAGTTGGCCATGGCCAGCGTGGTGCTTGAAGACGGGCAATAAACCCGCTCCTTCTGCTATCCTCAAAGCGTCGAATTGCATACGATCCGGGTCATTTCAGCTAAGGGGAACGCCGTGCCAAGCCGCAACGAGATTCGATGGTCGCAGCTTAAAGTCGGCGCTTTGGTCCTCGCAGCCATGGCCGTGCTGGTCGTTCTCATCTTTCTCATGTCGGGCTCCTCTGGCGGGTTGTTTGCGCGCAAGCTCGTGCTGCGATCGTATTTTACAAATGCCGCGGGGCTCAAGAACGGCGCGCCGGTCACCCTCGAAGGCGTCACCATCGGCAACGTCATCCGCATCCGCGTTGTCCCCGACCGCAATCCAACCCCGGTTGAGGTCACCATGCGGGTAGGATACGAATATGCGCCGCTCCTGCATGTGGATTCGACCACCGCGATCGCCCAGGCCGGCGTGTTAGGAGACAGCTACGTCGACATCGATTCAACCCGCGCCTCCGGCCCCGCCCCCACCAACAACGCCGAGCTCAAAGCTACCCAGTCTCCCACCATTCAGTCCGTCATCAGCTCCAGCCAGGTGTCGATCGACCAGATAAGCACGCTGTTGAACAAGCTCTCCGTCCTGATCGACACGTTGAACTCGACCAAAGGCACCGTCGGCGAGTTGATCAACGATCACGCGTTCTATACCAAGATTTCCCACATCACCAGCAACCTTGAGAACATCACTACCGCCATTAGCCAGGGCAACGGCACCATCGGCAAGCTGGTCAATGACGACACGCTCTACAACAATGCCAACTCGGCCATCGACAAGCTGAACAACATCACCGCCGCCCTCGACCAGGGCAAAGGCACCGCCGGCAAGCTCCTGCATGACGACTCGCTCTATAACAATCTGAATTCCACCGTCGCCAATCTGAACCAGTTGACCGCCGAGATCAACGCCGGCAAAGGCTCCCTGGGCAAGCTGGCCAAGGATCCCGCCTTTGCTCAAAAGCTGGACGATACGGTGACGCGGCTCGACAACCTCCTGACCGGCCTCGATCAGGGCAAGGGCACACTGGGACAACTGGTGCAGAACCGCTCCCTCTATGACCACACCGACCAGACCATGGATCAGGCCCGGCAGCTTGTGAAGAGCATCCGCGACAACCCGAAGAAATACCTCGTGATACGGCTGAAGCTCTTTTAGCCCGAGCCCGCGTTCGTGCTTGATTTGCCCATCAGCAGCCAGACGGGAACCTTTTCACCATCCCCTGCGTTCATTCCCTGGTAGCTCATCCCCTGGTCGTTCTTTCCCTGTGATTGTGAGGTCATCGTGTTCCTCAAGGCTCTGGTTGCCATCGCTTCGCTGTGCCTGCTTGCAGTTGCTCTTGCCTTCGTGGCAGCTTCGCATCGCCCGCAGGGCGTCGAGGCCGCAACCGCCGCACCGGCTTATACCGCCAACGGCGACCTCCTGCCGCCGGCCAACTACCGCGAGTGGATCTACCTGACCTCCGGCATCGACATGAGCTATACTCCCCAAAGCGCCGCAATGCAGGGCCACTCCATGTTTGACAACGTCTTCGTCAATCCGGAGGCCTACCGCAGTTTCATCGCCACAGGCACATGGCCCGACAAGACCATCATGGCTCTCGAAGTCAGGGGAGCGGAGAGCAAAGGCTCCATCAACCAGCGCGGGCATTATCAGGGCACCGGCGTGATGGACTTCGAGGTCCACGTCAAGGATGAGGCGCGGTTCCCCGGCAAGTGGGCCTTTTTCTCCTTCGATTCCCCCACCTCGAACGGCACTCTGATTCCCCAGGGCGCGCCCTGCTACGCCTGCCATGCCGCACATGGCGCGGTCGACACCACCTTCGTCCAGTTCTATCCGACGCTGCTACCCGTGGCCCGCAAGAAAGGCACGCTCAGCAGCGTGTTCCTCAAGGAAGAGGCCGCCGCCGGTCCAGCCAAATAGCTAGAGCCTGTTTCAAAAACAAGTCGTATTTCAAAAAACAAATTTTGTAACAAGGGCACGGCTTTAGCCGGGCCGAAAAAGCAGCAAGTTTATGGGGTTTTAACCCCTGAGGAATAACAACCGGATTCTGGACAACCATTTTTGAAACACATCTACAGCGGTTCCACAATCGCCCTATCTGTTCGCAGCCTTTGGCACATAATTAAACCGGAAACGCGCAGAATAAAAACTGTCCTGCCTCTGAATAGGAGTAGCCGGGATCTGACCGCTCTATACCAACTTTTGCGGCCTACCCCCTCCCCCCTATTAGTACTCTTTCCTTTCGCTTTTTTGCCAGCACTGAACAAGCCGCCGATATTTGTTGACGGGATGGAACCGGACCCCTCAGGTTGGGGCTGAAGTGAGGGACTTCGGCAACGGTCCTTACCCCCCCTCGAAATTTGCAGTTTTCCACAGCGAGTTGGCAATCAATTATCCGCTCTTGTGAATTCGTCACCCTAAAGCTTGTCTTGCTGAGCGAGCGGAGCGAGTCGAAGGATCTGCGTTTCGGGCGATTTGCGCGGAGTCATCGCTTTTCCATACTGCAGAGAACTTCAGACTCACCACACTGGAAAAACCCGAGGCAGAACCCGTCAGAAACGCCGGTCATGGTTCCCCGGCATTTCCAAAAACGGGCTCTCAGGCCAAAATGCCCTTCCCACGGGAACCGCGGACTCATGGTTGCGAAGACGCAGAAGGATAAGGCTCAATATGTTCCTGCCCCGACACGGGATCAAAAGTCAACAACAGGGCGGTTCGATCGGGATAGTGATTCAGCAGCGCGCGATTCTGTTCCGTCCCAAAATCGTGCGCAAACACAACCCGCTGATGATCGATGTCGGCGCTGTTGTACACCCACTCCTCGGTGATGTGCCAACTCGGCCAGGGATACCGCACGATCACCAGTTGTGGCCGGTCAAGCGCCGACACCCTCGCAATCAACGCGCCGCGCCGGTTCGACCAGTAATTCTCAGAAGACGCGAAGCGGGTAAAATGCTCGTCGAGTTGGAAATTCTTCGCGGCGGTTTCCACCTGGGGCAGCGCAGCGATGACCGGGGACACAAGAGCCAGCACAACCAGCGCCGCTCCCACCGGCACGTTGCGGAACCGCAGTTTCCACGCGCGCTCCGCCCATATCGCCATCATCAGGGCCAGCGCCGCCAGCACCGGAGCGGTGTAGTGCTCCTGGTGAAACGTTTCGGCGCCCAGTGCAAGCAGAAAAACGCCGAAGACAATCGCCATTTTCCGGTACAGAGGATCACCCCATGCGACAGGAACCAGCAGCATCAGCAGCATCGCGATACCGAAGTCCCACCGCAGCGTCCCCAGCGGTCCAATCAAGCGGGCGGCCACCAGTTTCCACCCTTTCTGCGCCCCTCGGTACATCCCGGCTTCCCACCCGTTGGTTCCGTGCAACGCGGCCAGCCGAGGATTCGAATAAGTTGGTTGTGGCCGCAGCGGCTGAAACCAGAACACCGGTTGAACCTGGTATTCGCGCGCGTGCAGCTCATGCGGCAGCAGGAATGGGTTCCCCGTGATTGCTTCGTTGTCAAGGCACGTCCACGCACCACCGATCGCAAGCACCAGCGCGGCTGCTGCCAGCGTACCCGCACGCCGTTTCCGCCACAGTTCCTTGCCGAAAACGATCAATACAAGCAGGGTAAAAACGCCGCCCTCAAACGGCCGCGTAAAGAAAAGAAGCAGCACGCCGATGGCGAAGTTGACCCCCGCAAGCGGAGTCTGCTTCGCCCTGTACATCCCGACGCCAAGCAGCACCAGCGCCCCTCCGCTCGCCGCCACCGCGCCGCCCCAGTAAGAATTTGCCCAGTACATCGAAGGCGAAAGCATTAGCCCGAACATGGCAGTAACCGCAAGCGCCCATTGCGCTGGAACCCACGCATACAACATCAAGCAGACGGTGAACAGCATCAGCGCACATCCGATAATCACCCCGGAAAACGGCGAGCCAAAAACCACTTGGCCCAGCGCCAGAAAGAGAGATTGACCGGGTGGAAATTTTGACGCGTAGACCGGACGCACAAAAATGTGTGGCGACTCGAAAAACTTGCCCAGCGGAAGCGCGGGATTGGCCAGGCGCCCGTGAGCAAAGGTGTCGGCCCCTAGAAGATAACCGAACTCATCATGAGCCGCAGGCTGCGGAATTCCCGTATGCCAAAGGAGGACGAGACGCCACACGGTCCAGAGAAAAACCAGAAGAAGCGCGGCAGGTAGCGGCTTTTTCAACCACTCGATCTTCAAGATTTCCCTCCAGAAACCGATCCATCACTCGCGACGGATGAAGGATAGGGCTGAGTGTGTTCCTGCCCCGACGCGGGATCAAACGTCAATAGCAGGGCGGTTCGATCGGGATAGTGATTCAATAGTTCGCGGTCCTGTTCCGTTCCAAGATCGTGGGCAAATATCACCCGCTGACGATCGATGTCGGCGCTGTTGTAAACCCACTCCTCGCGGATGTGCCAATCTGGCGAGGGATAACGGACAAGCACAAGTTGAGGCCGGTCAAGCGCCGAGAGCCGCTGAATCAATTCGCCGCGCCGCCTTGGCCATGAGCTCGGAGGAAGCTTGCCCGTGTAATCGCCGATAAACGGCATGGACGCATTTTTCTCCATTGCCTGCGCAGCAGGGAGCAAAATGATAGCTGGCGACACAAGAGCCAGCACAACTAGCAGCGCTCCCACCGGCACATTCCGGAACCGAAATTTCCACGCGCGCTCTGACCACACCGCGATCATCAGGGCAAGCGCGCCCCACGCAGGTGCCGTGTAATGCTTCTGATGAAACGTTTCGGCCCCCAGCGCAAACAGAAAAACTCCGGCGACAATCACCATTTTCCGGTAGAGTGGATCGCGCCATGCAACCGGCACCAACAGTACAAGCACGACCGCTATGTAGAGGTCCCATCTCAACGTCCCAAAGGGGCCGTACAAACGTGACGCGAGCAATTTCCATCCTTTTCGCGTACCTTTGTATGCCTGCACTTCCCACCCGTTGGTTCCGTGAAAAGCAGCAAGACGCGGATTCGAATAGGTTGGCTCGGGGCGCAGCTTTTGAAACCAGAACACCGGCTCCACGTCGTACTGGCGCTGGTGCACGACATATGGCAGAAGGAATGGATTTCCGGTAATGGCCTCGTTGTCAAGGCACGTCCACGCACCACCGATCGCAAGCACGAAAGCCACTGCCACCAACGCGCCCGTTCGCCGTTTGCGCCAGAGCTCCCCTGCCGAAAACAATCAACACCAGCAGGGTGAATACGCCGCCCTCGAACGGCCGCGTCCAGAAAAGGAGCAGCACGCCGAGAGCAAAAGTCGCGCCTGCAAGAGGCGTTTGCCGCGTGCGATACATCCCGACGCCGAGCAGCACAAGCGCGCCGCCGCTCGCCGCCAACGAGCCGCCCCAGTAGGAGTTCGTCCAATACATCGCCGGTGAAAGCACCAGCCCGAACATGGCAGTAACCGCAAGCGCCCATCGCGCCGGAACCCACGCAAACAGCATCAGGCAAAAAGTGAAGATCATGAGGGCGTTCCCGATAATCACCCCATAAAACGGCGAGCCAAAAAGTACCTGTCCCAGTGCCAGAAAGAGAGCCTGGCCCGGCGGATACTTCGACGCGTACGTCGGACGCACCAGCTCATGCGGTGACTCGAAGAACTTGCCAAGCTGAAGTGGAGGATTCGCGAGGCGCCCGTGGGCGAAGGTGTCTGCCTGGAGAAGGTAACTGAACTCATCGTGTGTCGAAGGCTGGGGAATCCCCGCGTGCCACAGAAAAGCGAGACGGCAAACAGTCCAAAGAAAAGAGAGAAGCAGCGCGGCAGGCAGCGGTTTCTTCAACCACATCATCGTCAAAACTTCCCCCTCAGGTACCAATCCATTACGCGTGGCGCAAAAAAATCAAGAGAGGTAAAAATGAAACCGATCCTGGGGACGAAAACTGTCCGCTTTCCACGATCCAGACCCCGGATGATCACGCGTGCAACCTCGTCCGGGCTCACCACGCGACGGATGTCTTCCACGCGCCCGGGGGCCGTTCCGGCCAGTACGTGATCGCGAAACTTTGTATCGACGATGCCCGGACAAACCTTCATCACGCGGATTCCTGACGGTGACAGCTCGCGGTGCAAGGAGTCGTCAACACAATGCAGCGCCCACTTGGTGGCGCAATACATCACCGCCCATGGCAGCGACACTTTCCCGCCCACCGATCCGATGTTGACAATATGGCCCGATCGTCTGGCCCGCATTTGGGGCACGACGAGTTGAGTCAATGCCAACGCCGAAAAAACGTTCACGTCAAACATCCGCTTCGAGATCTCCGTGTCTACTTCGGTCGGATATCCGTACTGGCCGACGCCCGCGTTGTTGATCAACACGTCGATGCGTCCGAAATGGTTGACCGTTCGCTCCACCACCTCGGCTCGGGTTTTTTCTGAGGTGATATCTCCCGGAACGACAAGCCGCGAATCAGACTCCTCGCTCTCGAATTCCCCGCTCGGAAGCGCTGTTAACGCCAGTTTGGCTCCATGCTGGCCCATCAATTTCGCGCAGCTTGCGCCGATCCCGGTCGATGCCCCGGTGATGAGGACGACCTTCCCAGTCCACGTTTCCGCGGAATGCAAACTGGTCCGCATTCAAATCTCCAATTTTGACTATTTGGGGAAAACCTTACGTCAAGCTCGTGTCCCGATTCAAAACCCCTGGTGCCCGCGAAATGTGTGCCAGAACTCGATGAAGCTCTTGAGGCGCACGACCTGAAAATAATCGCTGGATACGAAATAGAAAACCGTGGAAGCCTCCATGACAACATGCAGTGCGCCCGTGCCAAGCTGATCGCTAAAGGGAAGCGGCGCGGCCGAAAATACCATGGCCAGCACCATGAGCATCAATTTTACGATACCCATGACGAGGTTGATTTCCATCAGCTTGCTGGTGAACGCCCTGCCCAGCCTGAAGCTTTCGGCAAGCGCTGAGACCGGTGAACGGTTCTCAAGCAGCACCAGCATGGGCGCGATGCTGACCGGCCAACTGACCAGTGCCCACAGCGAGAAAAAGCCCAGCGACAAAAAGATGGCCCAGATGGAATAACCCACCAGGTCGGCGTCGCCATTGGCTGCGATGTGGGTGGCCGCGACCCACTGGATGGTGCGGTACCAGCACCAGAACGTGCCCGCAAGCAATACGAGCCACGTTGCCTGCAGCACCATCATGGCCAGGGGGCGGAAGCGCACGCCGCGTTCAAGGCGCTTGAGAACGATGCTTCTTCCTGCGCCGGAGACAACCACCCACGCCAGCGCCGCCGCCGGAGCCAGCCAGGTGAGAATGGCGACGACATGCGGCTGGTAGTGTGTCCAGACGTTGGCAAGCTGCACCACCGCGATCCATGGGTTCTGCGTATCGAGGCTGCTGAGGCCCGCGGAGTCCGGCGGGACGGCCACCGCAAGCTGCTGGATTTGCCGCCAGCATATCAGCAGAAATGGCACCCCAAAGAGCCAATGCCACGCTACCTCAAGCAGAGTGAGCGGCGGCCGCTGGAAGACCCAGCCCATCTGGTCAACCAGCTTCTGGGTGCCGCGCACCGGCTGCGCCATGGTCGGTCCTTCCTTCACCTCACCGTCCTCAATTGACAACCCTCACTTGACGACCCTCACTTGACAACCCTCACTTGACAACCAGGTTGACCAGTTTGCCGGGAACCACGATCACCTTCACTACATTCTTCCCGGCGATGCGCCCTCGAACTTTCTCGTCGTTCAACGCGGCATCCTCCATGGCTTTGGAATCGGAGTCGGCCGCCACCTTCACCACATGCACCAGCTTCCCATTGATCTGCACCGGAATCTCGAGTTCATCTTCCTTTACAAGTGCGGGATCGCTCGCAGGCCACGGTGCACGAAGCACCGGAGTTTGTTCACCCAGTTCCGCCCACAACTCCGCGGCCAGATGAGGTGCAAAAGGAGCGAGCATCAAAACCAGAGACCGCAGCAATTCGCGAATGACGGGCGCCGGAACCTCCCCGGACGCAAGCTGCGCATCGGCGGCCTGCAACTCGTTCATCAATTCCATAATTGCCGCGACGCAGGTGTTGAAGTGCCAGCGGCCTTCAAAATCCAGCGTGATCTTGGCAATGGTGCGATGCAATTTGCGCAGCAGCTTCAGCGAGGTTCCGCCATGCTGCGTGTTCGCCGGGATTTCGCGGGCATTCCGGGCCGCCGGCGCATACTTCATCGCCAGGCGATAAACGCGGGCCAGGAAGCGGCTGACCCCTGCCACGCCGTCCTCCTGCCAGTCGAGGTCGCGGTCGGGCGGGGCGGCAAACAGCGAGTACATGCGAGCGGCATCCGCGCCGTAGCGCGCCACCATGTCGTCGGGCGACACCACGTTGCCCTTCGACTTCGACATCTTCGCGCCGTCCTTGATGACCATGCCCTGCGTAAACAACCGGCGCGCCGGCTCGTCGTTCGAAATGAGCCCCAGGTCGCGCATCACCCTGGTCCAGAACCGCGAGTAAATCAGGTGCAGAATCGCGTGCTCCACGCCGCCGATGTACTGGTCGATGGGGAACCAGTACCGCACGATGTCCGAATCAAATGGCGCTTTCGCGTTCTTCGCATCCGTGTAGCGGTAGAAATACCAGCTTGAATCGACAAAAGTATCCATTGTGTCGGTCTCGCGCTTCGCAGGCCCGCCGCATTTAGGACACGTGACGTTGACAAAGTCCGGCACGCGCGCCAGCGGCGAGCCGCCCTGCTGCGTGATCTCGACCTGGGGAGGCAACACCACCGGCAACTGGTCGTCCGGCACCTGCACCAGCCCATCGCGCTCGCAGTGAATCATCGGGATCGGCGTGCCCCAATAGCGCTGACGGCTCACGCCCCAATCCTTCAGCCGGAACGTGACCGTCGCCTTGCCGAACCCCTTATCGGCGGCAATCTCCGCAAGCTTCCTCTGCGCCTCCCCACACGAAAGCCCGTCGAACTCGCCAGAATTGACCAGGACGCCGTCCTCCGTCGTAAACGGCAGCGTCGGCTCCTCCGTCCCCGCCTGTGCTGGGGCAATCACACGGCGAATCGGTATCGCGTACTTGGTAGCGAACTCAAAGTCCCGCTCGTCGTGCCCCGGCACACTCATAATGGCGCCCGTTCCGTAGTCCATCAACACATAGTTCGCCACCCAGATCGGCACAAGGTCGCCGTTGTAGGGGTTGATGGCGAGGTGCCCGGTCGGAATTCCGTGCTTTTCGATAGCGCCCACATCGCCGGCCTCTTTGGCCTTCTTCTGCTCCTCCATCAGCCCGGCAACCTGGGCCTTCAGGCCCGCATCACCCTCGCCGAGAGCAGCAACCAGCGGGTGCTCGGGCGCCAACTGGACGCTTGTCGCGCCGAAGATGGTGTCGATGCGGGTCGTGAAGACGCGAATCTTCTCATCGCGGCCCTCGATGCCAAAATCGACCTCGGCACCTTCGCTGCGGCCGATCCAGTTGCGCTGCATGGTGCGCACTTTTTCCGGCCACCCGTCCAGCTTGTCCAGTCCGTCCAGCAGTTCCTGGGCATATGCCGTGATGCGCAGGAACCACTGCACCAGGTCGCGCTGCTCGACGATCGTGTCTTCGTGTCGCCAGCAGCGGCCGTCGATCACCTGCTCATTGGCCAGCACCGTAGCGCATTCCGGGCACCAGTTCACCTTGCTCTTCTTGCGATACGCCAGGCCCCTCTCATACATCCGCAAAAAGAACCACTGATTCCAGCGGTAGTACTCGGGCAGGCAGGTGGTCACTTCCGTAGCCCAATCAAATCCCATGCCCAGGCGCCTAAACTGCCGCTTCATTCCCGCGATGTTGGCCAGCGTCCACTCGCGCGGAGGGGTGTTGTTCTTCAGCGCTGCATTTTCTGCGGGCAGCCCGAATGCGTCCCAGCCCATGGGGTGCAGCACGTTGTAGCCACGCATCCACATGTGCCGCGCCAGCGCGTCCCCAATGGAATAGTTGCGCACGTGCCCCATGTGCAACTGGCCGCTAGGATAAGGCAACATTTCCAGCACGTAATACTTGGGCTTGCCGCAGGAGGCAGGCTCGGCCGCATACAGCGCGGGGTCCGCCGCCCAGCGCTGCTGCCATTTCGGTTCAATTGTCGCCGGGTCGTAACGCAGTTCTTTTTCGTCCGCCATAACTTCTCAGTGTAAATGGAGCAGATGCGTCATCATGCCGGCGCAGCAACCAGGCTCTTTAGCACTCGCACGCTCCGCTCCTCATCTCCCGGCTCATCCACCGGAGTTTCCGCAATAAACGCGCTGTGTGCGAAGCGCTTATCGTTGAGCAGCCGCCGGAACGGCTCAATGCCGATATTGCCCTGACCGATATGCTCGTGCCGATCAAGCTTCGATCCGCGGGCGGCCTTGGCATCGTTGCAATGCCAGACTCGAACGGACTCAAATCCAACCGTCGCCGCGGCCTGCTTCATCGTTTCTTCGTAGCCCTCGGCGCAGACGATGTCGTAGCCCGCCACATGGGTATGGCAGGTGTCGAGGCAAACACCAACCGGCGCGTGGGCCCTCAGCAGCGCCACCAGTTCTGCCACCTGGTCAAAGCTGCCGCCCAGCGAGCACTCCGCACCGGCCGTGTTTTCAATCAGGATATGGAAGCCCGTTCCCTGCCACGCCAGCCCGTCGATGGCGCGCTCAATCGACTCCGCGGCAAGCTTGAGCCCTTCGTCGCGCGTCATCCCCTTCCACGAGCCGGGATGCAGCACGAGGTATTCAGCGCCGAATGCAAGCGCACGCTCCATCTCGCCCCGAAACGCGCTAATGCTCTTCTCACGCACCTCGATGTTCTGGCTGCACACGTTCACCAGGTAGCTCGTATGAATCACCAGCGGGCCCACATCAAGCTTCGCCCGAAGCTCTTTCATCCGTTCGGCTTGCTTCGGATCGACCTTGGGCGCGCGCCACATGCGAGGACTCGACGTAAATATCTGAAGAGTATTGGCGCCAATCTCCCGCGCCTTTTCAACGGCGTTGGAAGCGCCGCCCGCCGTGCCCAGATGAACCCCAATCCGTTTTGTCATGCGAACAGTCTAATTGGCCGGCCAGGAAATCAGCGCCGTAAAAAAGCCACGCCGGTTCCCTTCAGGAGAACCGGCGCGTCTATACTTCACCTCAGCCAATTTCAAAGAATCTTCATTGCATCCGGGTCCCACTTGATCACTTCGCCCTTCTCGTAGCTCAGATTGCTCAACAGCGCGGCTCCCGCTGCACGATACCCGAAGACGGCGTCTTCCACCACCGGCTTGCGCGAACGCACCGAGGCAAAGAAATTCTTGAAGTGGTCGTAGCTGTCGCTGTAGCCTTTTGGCGCCGCATACTTCTCCGTTCCGGCCAGCGACTCCGCGCCTGAGTGAGACGGATACTTCTTGTCGTACGCTTCAATAATCTCCTTCTGCATCGCCTCGGGAAAGCTCTCGACCGTGTATCCGGGAGCGGTTTCGCGCGGCACGCGGGTCACGGTCACTCCGTCCCATCCAATTTCCATCGTGCCTTCAGAGCCGGTGAAGATCAGCCCTTCGCTTTCTTCGCCGCCGTCGACAAAGTTGACCCGCAGGCTCAGGTTGAAGCCCTCCCGATAGTCAAACAGGCCCAGCATCACATCCGGAACATCGCGGCCGTCGTTCCAGAATCGCAGCCCGCCTGTCGCCATGCCGCGCGTCGGTCCGTGCGAGCCGGTAATGAAATGCGTGCCGCTGAAAAGGTGCACAAACAGGTCGCCTGCCACGCCGCTCCCGTATGCCTTCCACTTGCGCCACTGGAAGAAGTGCTCTGCGTTGAAAGGAATCTTGGGGGCGGTGCCTTCAAACCGCGGCCAGTCGCAGGTTTCCGTCGAAGCATCCGGCGGAACCGTGTAATCCCACGCGCCCATCGCCGAGTTGCGGTCCCAGCGCGCCGTCACCATGTTCAGCTTGCCGATCGCGCCAGACTCCAGCAGTTCTTTGGCCTTGATATAGATGAGCGAACTGACGCGCTGGCTCCCGATCTGGATAATCCGATTCGTAGCGCGCGCCGTCTCGATCATCTGCGGCCCATCGGAGTAAAGATGGATCATCGGCTTCTCGCAATACACATCCTTGCCGGCCTTCATCGCATCCACCGACGCCTGCTTGTGCCAATGATCCGGCGTGCCGATGATCACCGCGTCAATGTCCTTCCGCGCCAGGATCTCGTTGTAATCGCGCGTGGTGAACACGTCGTCGCCCCACAATTCCTTGCACCGCGCCAGGCGGCCGTTATAGCAATCGGCCGCGGCCACCAGTTTCACGCCCGGCACCTGCACGGCGGCCTTGGTATCGTACTGGCCCTGCCCGCCAGCGCCGATCAGCGCAATCTGAATATGATCGTTGGCCGCGACTGCTTTGGCCGGTTCGTCTTGCACCGTGGCCAACGCATACATCCTGGGCCCAATCAACGACGCGGCCGATGCCGCTCCGGCAACTCTGATGAAGTTTCTCCGATTCAACCCCTGCACAAGTCCCTCCACACGCGAAGTTTTCCGCCGCATATAACCATACACGCGCGGGCCGTGTCCGCATTTCTACCAGGTCCGGATGCTTTTGTGGATTGGGAAGCAGTCTCAATCGTCGTCGTCGCGGCGAACCTTTTTCTTGTGTTGCGTCAGCATGGGAGGCACCGGCTTATTCCCCATGGCGTCCTTCCACAGAATCACGTTCAGCTTTTGTGTTGGAGCGCGATCCGCATGGCGAAAGTCCATCTTCATGCTCTCGCTTGCGCCCGGAGCGTTCTTCTGGTTGGCGGTATAGATAAGCCCGTTATCGCGATTTGAGTAATCCGCCGCATACGCCGGCTGATCGCCCGGCCCCGTAAATTCGCTCGAAATCAACGAGCTGAACGCGTCGTTGTTGTTCATCGGCGGCAGCCCCAGCAGCGACTCCATCGTCCGCACCACGCTGACTGTGGAGTAGAAGCGGCTGTCGACAAAGGCCGCGCCGTTAGGCCCGTGCGGCGCATACTTGCTGATCACCAGTGCATAGCTGCGATGCGCGTCCACGTGGTCGGCCCCGTCCTGCGCATCGTCCTCAAGGATAAAGAAAGCCGTGTCACCCCAGAATGGCGAGTGAGAAATCGCGTCCACGGCGCGACCGATGGCAAGGTCGTTGTCGGCCACCGACGATTTCGGCGTGGGTCCGCCGGGCCGCGTGCCGGCCGTGTGGTCGTTGGGCAGGCGCAACATCACAAAGTTCGGCATCGTATCCTTGCCCTGCTCCTTGTCCGCTACCCATCCCTTAAAATGCCGCATGAAAACATCCACCCGGATCTGGTCGGGAACTGCCAGGTTGAAGTCCGGCGCCTCCGGCGCAAAATGGCCCACAAGCTCCGGCTTCGCGGCCGTGCTCGCGGCAATGAGCGGAATGGGCCATGGCCACTTGTTCACGCCACCGCCCCACTCGGCCGGCAGCATCTCTCCCGGCTCGATGGCCTTGTGCTCGCACTTGCGGCCCTTCAGCATGGGACCAAGTTGCGGGTCGTTCGCCTCGGGCTCGTCGCAGAAGATCGTCGAGATAAATTCGCCGAAGTGGTAATAGGTCTTGCCGTGCGCGGCGAGGTCGCCCCACAAATACCCGCTCTCCGGTTCGTTGACGTCGGGGATTTTTTGCAGCAAGGGATAGTTGTCCGCCACCACGCCCTCGTAATCGTAGGTTCGCTCGCTGCTGCGGTAGGCTTGCTGCCAGGTCTTCTCCAGGTAGTCCGAGCCGATGGCGGCATTCGACCACACGTGCCCGTCGCCGGAAACTTCGCCGGAATCGAAGAAGTTGTCGAGCACGCCGAATTGCAAGGCCAGCTTGTGAACGTTTGGCGTAATCGCCGCCCCGTACATGGTCAGGCTGGCGTCGCCGTTGCCCACGGGCTTGCCGTCCTGCTCAAGGTCCCCGAGCACCTGGTCGTAAGTCCGATTCTCCTTGATGATGTAAATCACGTGCTTGATGGGATTCTGCTTCTCTCCCGCGAAGGGAATCTTTTCTGCCGCAGCTTTCATGCGGTTCGATTCCAGCACCAACTGCGTCCACTGCGGCAGGTTCCTCTCAATCTCTGCGGGGTTAAGCGTGGCCAGCGAGCCGTACAACAGCGTTCCAATGTAGGTGCGGCTCGATTTATATCCCCTGGCTTTCGACTCCGCCGTCTCACGCTGAGCAAAGTTGTTGGGTCCGGTTCCCTGCCCTTTCGCCGTGGCGACGTAAAGCATCCCTCCTGTGGAAGACGGTACAAAAGCCATGGAAAAAGGCAGCCAGTCCGTGGGAATAAATCCGTCTGGCTCCACCATCCCCGCCCGCGCCGTTTTCCCGGTCAGCTTGCGCGTGTCGATCACGGCTACGGCATCGCTCGCCATGTTCGCCACGTAGAGGCGGCTGCCGTCGCCGTTGAGTGCCACTGCCACAGGCTCCGCGCCAAAGTAGCTTTGCCCTGGAAGGCGCGTATCGAAGTAGCCCTTTACTGAGAACTGGCCCGCCCCAACATTCACTGCGGCCACAGCGTCGCGGTTGGCCAGCGCCACATACAGCGTCTTGCCGTCAGCGGAGAGCGCAAAAGCGCACGGATGCGTGCTCGGAGCCACGTCACTGGAAGGCTTGAGCAGAGGCAGCTTGCGTCCGATCGTGTTGTTGGTCAAATCGAGTTCCACAATCTCCGAAGCATTCCAAAGCGCCACATAGGCGCGGCGACCATCTTTCGACAACGCCAACGCTCCCGGATAGGTGGATGGCACAGCATCGCTCTCCGAAAGGTCAAAGCGATGCTCGATCGCACCCGTCGTCGGATCGAGCAGCAGAACGTCGTCGGAAAGATTGTCGGCCACTAGCAGCTTTTCCGTGCCTGCCGAGCCGACGACAGCGATAGCTGCGGGATACGGAACGCCTTTATCCCCTTCGGTCTCCCCGATAAGCCTGGTTTTGCGTCCCGCGGCCAGTTGCTGCAGGGGAAGATGAATGAAGCGCTCCGGCTCGATTTTCCCATCGGTAAAGCGGTACACCACGATACCGCTGCCCGTATCGTCTTTCTCCTTGCCCAGCGGGTCGGTTTCGGACCCCATACTGGCATAGAGATGGCTTCCGTCGCGGCTGAAAGCCAATCCCGAATAAAGCGTCTGCTTCGCGACGCGAGCCAGCGTGCGGTCGTCGGGAAAGTCAACCAGCGAACCGGTTTGCGTGTCGAGAACCGCAAGCGACTGCTTGTATTGCGATTCATACGTGCCGTAACCGGCGTTCACCGTCACCACGTATCGGCCATCGGGAGAAACCGCCATCGACATGGGCAGGCTGTTCAGCCGCTGCGGTTGGCCGGGCATCGGCCCAATCCATTGCTTGCTGGTGGGCAGATCGCGGGTTTGCGCCGCAAGGTGACCGGTCGTGAGAACCAAAATCGCAAAGCAAGCCGTCAACAACACCCTGATATTCATGGCAAAACGATAACAAAAGAAGACCGCCTGGTGCTTTACATTGCCATGACAACGGAGCCACGCCTTTCACTTGCGTGCCGGAAATCTGCAGGCGCACGCCGCGGAAGCCTGACCGCCTGCAATAATCTACGGTATGCATACGGTGATTACTGCGGAGAGGCTGTGGGACGGGAGCCGCATGATAGGCCACCCGATCGTTGAAATTGAAGACGGAAAGATTGGAGCCGTTACAACTCAAACAGCAGCAGAATTACCGGCAGGCGCAAAATTGCTCGATTTCCCAGGCGCCACGCTGGCCCCCGCGTTTTTCGACGTGCACTTCCACGGCGCGGCCGGACATGACGTCATGGAGGCAACTCCGGAAGCTCTCGGCACGATCTGCGGCTTTCTTGCCTCTCGCGGAACAGGCAATTTTCTCGCCACCACCGTCACGGCTCCAATGGACACCACGCTCAGGGCAATCGAGGGCCTGGCTAAACTCATCGCGCGGCCGCCCCTCGAAGGCCATGCGCGGATTCTGGGAATCCACCTGGAAGGACCGTTCCTATCCCACGCAAAACGCGGAGTCCAACCTGCCCAACATTTGCTGGCTCCCGACATTCCCACCTTCGACAAGCTGTTTGAGGCTGCTGAGGGAACGGTCCGCCTGATGACCCTGGCTCCCGAACTGCAGGGCGCAGCGGAATTGGCTGCGCACGCGACCGGGCGCGGGGTTCGAGTCTCCCTGGGCCACTCCAATGCCACTGCCGCCCAGACCCGCGCCGCCATGAACGCCGGCGCCGTCAGCGCAACCCACACTTTCAACGCCATGCGTCCGCTGGACCATCGCGAACCGGGGATTCTGGGCACCGTTCTCACCAGCGATGATCTCTTTGCCGAGTTGATCTGTGACGGCGTCCACACCGCCCCTGAGATGGTGCAGCTCTGGTGGCGCGCCAAGGGTCTGGCAAGGGCCATTCTTGTTACGGATTCAATGAGCGCCGCGGGCATGCCCGACGGAGAATATCAACTTGGCGGCTTTGCCGTGCAGGTTGCGAATGGCCGGGCCGTGGCCAACGGCGTGTTGGCCGGAAGCGTGCTGACGCTGGACCGTGCACTCACTAACTTTGTCGCTTTCACGGGCGCGTCCATCGAGCAGGGTCTGCGGCTGATGACTGCCAATCCGGCCGCAATGACCGGGCTGGGAGATCAGGCCGGCCGTCTCGCCGCGGGAATGCCCGCCAATCTCGTGGCTGTCGACGCCGGAGGGCGCCTGGTCGCGTCGTTTGCCGGTGGACAACAGGCTCTCTGAATATCAAATGCACGCTTCTTCCGGTTGCGGAAGACTCGCGTTCCGATCAACTTGTTCCTACCGCCTGTTTGGCTAACCGCTGGGCCCGCCAGACCGCCCCTTCGATCCCTGCCACTTCCTGCTGGCCGACCGGCATTTCGGGTGCGGCGGCGCGAAGGCTGGCGAAAAATGGCTCCCGCACCAGGCGCGCTTTTCCAATCACGCTGCCAATCCATGCCACGGGAACTTCTTTTGTCACGTTGTGTTTGCGGCGCAACTTGGAGCGCACCAGGAGGACGGATTCAGCTAAATCGGCGGCAGCCCGATGTAACACCCCCCGCGCGACCGGGTCTCCCTCTTCCGCAAGCTGGCTGATGGCCGGCGCGAGTGCCGCAAAGTCCGGACCCGGAGTGCTGTCCCCCATATTCACCAGTTGATCGATGGTGGGAGTTTCCCAGATACTCCCCACCGTATCCAGAATTCGCGTAGGCTCTTCGCGGTCATATGCCCTGAGAGCACGACGCACGGCGTGCAGGCCGATCCAGTAGCCTGAGCCTTCATCGCCCAGCCGCGAGCTCCATCCGCCCGCACTCTCCCGGCCGCCGTCGGGCGCGCGCCCAATCGTATTCGAGCCCGTCCCAGCGATTTGCAATATGCCGGGACCGCCCTTGAACGCGGCATCCAGCGCAATCACCTCGTCGCCCACCACCTCGGAGCGTTCCACGCCGAAATCGCTAAAAACCGCCGTAATCCACTCTGAGACGCCAGGCATCGTGGCACTTGCCACGCCTGCGGAAGCCGCACCTACGCTCCTGATTCCAGCCTGTTTATAGACCTCGCCGAGCAGATCTCTCAGGTTCTCCTCCGCGGCTTGCGCACCCACGCGCAGGCGCTTGATGGAGCCATTTTCAGCGAACGCAAGAACCCTTCCGCCGGCAACGATGGAGGCCCGGGTCCGCGTTCCGCCGCCGTCAATCCCCAAAACCACGTTCATCTTACGTCGACTCCTCTAATGAATAGACGGGTCCATGGTATGGACGGACGCAGCGCCGTCATCGCGCAAGGTTCCTGCCAGAATATTTAGGCTGCCATCGGTCTTGGGCGGAGTAAGACCGAGCATATGGGCAAGCCAAGGATACAGATTGACGTTCTCGAATGGCAAGACCGTGTGCCCGGGAAGGATATCAGGGCCTGCGGCAAAGAAACTTGCTTTCATTTCCGGCAGCTTGTGGGGGTCAAAACCGTGCATGCCGGCGGTAGGCGGACGGTCCGGCTTTCCTGCCTGGGGCCCGTGTGCCCGGATGGCATAGGGACCCGTGGCGATGACCACCGGGTCGCCTGCGCGCGCATTCTGGTCGTAATTCAGGTCGGCAGGTACGTTCTTTCGCCGGAAAACCACAAACTGCGACGAGGCTTTCTTGAGCTCGTTGTATACACGCGCGCGATCAGCTTCGGTTTTCCCATACAACAGGTCGCCGTCCGTCTCAAACCCGCTCAGATCGGCGAACTTGTCAAGTGTGATCCAGCCGCCCCTGGCTTTGCTCATGCCATGGTCGCTCACCACCACAAGGTCGATTGGCAGTCCGGTTGCGTCAAGTCCCGCTTTCAGCTTGCCCACCAGCGCATCCACCTTCAGTACGGCAGCCTTCGTCTCTGGCGCATCGGGGCCAAACTCATGGCCCTCGTGATCGGGTTCAGAGTAATAAAGCGTAATGAAATGAGGACGCTCCGCCGGGGGCAGCGCCAGCCACGCCAGCACCTGTTCAATGCGGGCTGTATCGTCGATTTTGTTGTCGAAATGGAGGTAATACGTGGGTAGATACCCGGCGATCCTGGCCTCGGAGCCGGGCCAGAAGAAGCACGCCGCCCGCATCCCCTGGCTTTCGGCCAGGCTCCACAGCGGCACCCCCGAGTACCAGTTCCCGTCGGTGACGGCATTGGCGTCGTTGATGGCATAACGGGCCTGTTTCGTCTCGTCGTAAAAGCTGTTCGCGACCAGCCCATGATGTTCCGGATAAAGCCCGGTCACAATCGTGAAATGGTTGGGAAAGGTGAGCGAAGGATAGCTGGGCAGCATCCCCTCCGGCGCCCATACCCCCTTCTTGCCCAAGGCCAGCAGGTGGATTGCACCATCGCGTTTGGCATAGTCCCACCGAAAACCGTCGAGCGAGACCAGAACGAGATAATGGGCCTTTTGAGCCGCGGGCGAATTGGGGCCGTTGTCGACATGAATAACGGGCAGGGGCGTCTCTGGTCCAGTTCTCTGCCCCGCCATCTGGCCAGGAACGGCCGCCAGTCCCAGAACAAGCGCCAGGCTTGCCAGAGCCACGCGGCTCCAACCGCGAAATTGCATCACTTACACCCCCGCATCAGCTTATCGCACGTGATGTTTAGACTGCGTCGGCCATCTTTCAGCGCAACTCCTGAATATTGATCAGGCAAGCATTGCGTTGTATCTTCAAGGTCAGGATGAAAAACCGCTCCGTACCGGCGGAAACCGTGCTTCCCCACGTCACCTACAAGGATTTGCCCGCCGCCATCTCGTGGCTCGGCAGGACGTTCGGATTCGTTGAGCACTATCGCTATGGCCAGCCGCCCTCCGGCGCGCAGGTGCATCTGGGCGATGCCTGGATCATGCTGAACGCTGCTCGCGGGGCCTATCGCAGCCCATCCGAACTTGGCTTCGGAACCCAAAGCCTCACCGTATTTGTTGAGGATGTGGAAGCGCACTTTGCGCGCACAAAATCGACAGGAGCCCTGATCGTCGAGGATCTGCACGAAACTGAATACGGCGAACTGCAATATGGAGTGCGCGACCTGGAAGGCCACCTCTGGCTCTTCTCTCGTCACGCCCGCGATATGAGCCCGGACGCCTGGGGAGCCACCCTCGTCAACCCCCTTTAGCAGACCCCGGATTTCAAAATCGAACTCCGGTCCCCAGGGGTTGCTACTTGTTTGGCGCCGGGGGCGTTGTCGCGGCCGGTCCGGCAGGCGCTGCGGCGGGTTGCTCCTTGGCCATGCCGCGGATGTAAACAATGAGATTCTTCACCTCGTCATCCGTCGCGCGGGATTTATCCTCCGCCGGCATCTTGCCTTTGCCATTGCGAATGATATTGAATAGTTCCTGATCCAGCCTGCCTGACAACGTCTTCGCATCCGTCCAGTCCGCAAGTGTCAAATCCATGTCCTTTGCGACATCGGTTTTGCCATCTCCACTGGCCCCATGACACAGCGCACAGTCCATCGAATACACGGCTTTCGCCTTCTCCTGCGCTTGTGCGGACGATTTTGCGGAATTCTTTGGGGCGGGCGCGGGGGCAGACTGTTGCGGCGGGCGTGCCGGAGCGGATAATGGTGCAACAACCAACATGACCACTGCGGAAAGGAGCAGAAATGGCTTCAACATGGCACTCTCCTCAGTTGCAGGTGTCGGGGAATGGCATCTAGCAGCTGTCTAGTATTTATACGACAGCATTATAGGCTCAAATGTTGGTGAGTTGCATCACAGGATGCACTGGCAATCAGACCAGGCCATTCATTCGACAGGTTCAACTGCACATCCTGCCCGGTTGTGGTATACGTTCTGGCATGTTTCGAAGCGGTTTCTTGATCCTCGTATCCCTGGTTCTGGCAACCTGCGTCCCGTGCTTCGCCGCCTCGCAGAAACTCGCGCCCACCCCGCCCATGGGATGGAATAGCTGGGACGCCTACGGGCTCACCATCAACGAAGCCGACTTCCGCGCCAACACCACCGTGCTCGCCGGACTCAAACAGTACGGTTGGCAGTATTCCGTGATCGACGAAGGTTGGTACATGCAGGACCCATTCGCCGAATCGGTGGAGGCGCGGAAGTATGTGTGGAACGGAAATGGAATTCTCATTCCGGCCGTCGGCAGGTTCCCGTCGGCCGCTGGCGGAGCGGGGTTCAAGCCGATCGCTGACTGGATTCATGCACAGGGCCTCAAATTCGGCATTCACATTGTGCGTGGAATCCCGCGCCAGGTGGTCAAGGACAATCTGCCTATCGCCGGCTCCAGCTTTCACGCACAGGATGCAGCCGACACTGCCGCAACCTGTCCCTGGGATGAGGGAAATTACGGAGTGGCCGACAACGCGGCCGGCCAGGCCTACTACGACTCCATGATGAAGCTCTACGCCGGCTGGGGTCTCGACTTCATCAAGGTGGATTGCATCTCCGACCACCCCTACCGGCCAACCGAAATTCGCCAGATCGCCGAGGCTATTCGCAAGACGCACCGCCCCATTGTGCTCAGCCTGTCGCCCGGACCGACGCAACTGGATCACGCGGCGGAAGTGGCCAGGTATGCGCAGATGTGGCGCATCTCAGACGACCACTGGGACATATGGAGCGCAGAGCACAAACCGGGCGGCGGAGAGTTTCCATTTGGGTTGCGGGACGCTTTCGATCGGCTGGCTGAATGGGCTCCTTACGTGAAGCCGGGCAACTGGCCCGACGATGACATGCTTCCCTGGGGATGGCTCGGCCCGCACCCCGGCTGGGGCCAGCCGCGCCAGTCCCGCGAGACGCACGACGAGCAGCGAACGGAGTTCACCCTCTGGGCTATCTCGCGCTCACCCCTGATTCTGGGCGCAAATCTCACCAGGCTCGACGACTTCACCCGCTCGCTCATCACCAATAAGGAGGTTCTGGACATCGATCAAAGAGCCGTCGAGAGCGGCCCCGGGCTCATGCCGTTGAAAGATGGCAAGACGGACTCATTTCCTCAGCGGTATTGGTACGCGCGCACCGGCGGGACGCACCCCAGGCGCTATCTCGCCGTCTTCAACCTCGATGACCGCCCCTCCACGTCCGACTTGCCTTGGATGGTGTTTCACCTGCCCGACAAACCCCATGCAGTGTACGACGTCTGGAATCAGAAGCGAGTCCTCCGCTCAAGAGCCCTTCACGTGGACCTGCCGCCGCACGGCTGCGCACTGTTTCGCCTCGAGTAACACTGCGGCCCGCGCTCCGAAGCTGGGCTGGGGCCGCAACTCTCGCCGAATTCCTGAACTCATCGCACTGAGAACCGCGACCCGGCACAATTGTTTTTCAACCTTGCAGATAATTAAACCGGAAAGGCGCAGAATAAAAATAGTCATCAGTCTGAATCAGGCGAGGCGGGGATCTCCACTTTCCGTACCCGGGCTCATTGCCTCTTACCCCCCCACAAAATTTGCAGTTTTCCACAGCAAACTGGCACATAATTACCCGCTCTTGTGAAACAGCCGAATGCACGAAAACGGCAAGAAGTCCCGTAACGCAGTCGGCCAGGATCAACTTCAGAGGCTCAGAAGCAGCATGTTCGTCGTCGTCGAGTCCTCTGAGAGCGACCTTTCGGTCCCAGAAGCAGTTACGTCCCGAATTCGTGGGTCCCCTCTTTCCCGACTTCTGGAGGGAAAAAAGCAAATCGCTTCTTGTTTCTCCCCATGGCAGCGGCATCGCACTCAGAATGTGGCTCAAGCCACGCGCACAGCTCAGCCGCCGCAATCTGAATCATTCCATGAGCTCGGAAGTGCGCCTCAATGCAGCGCGGCCCTCAATTGCGGTTCAAGCTCAGCGGCAGCCCCGTGCCCATGCCAAATGATCTTTCCTGTGTTGTCGATAAGTACCACATACGGCTCGTTGTCATTGCTAACATCGAAGTAACTCCGCCATAACTTCTCGTCCTGCGTCAATACAACGAAGTTATCCTGTTCGCCTTCAGTGAGTCCCTTGCGCATGCCGCTCTTGATCATTCCACGAATAAAGCCCGGCGCCTGCTCCAGCATGGCCACCTGGTACACCGTAGTTCCTGCCAGCGCAGGATCGGCTCGCAGCGCCTTGACCCATGCACCGGTCCCCATGCCGCCCTCGTGACTGAAGCCCGCCACAAGAACGGCAGCGCGCCCGCGCGTCGCGTCGGCGAGCACAATACGCTTGCCGCTGAGGCTTTCGCCCGCAGTGGCAGGCAGCGATTGCGACCGGCAGGCCGTTCCCCCGCAAACCACCCCAACAAGAAGCACGACAGCCCCGCATCTCAGTCCACGCCGAATTCGATACACCGTTGCGTCACCTCCTGCGAAAAGTGCCCATGGCGCCGCCGAGCCCCGTCGCACCGCCGAGCCCGAACAAGCGCGGCTCTCTCTTTGGACGCATTTCAGCCTGCATTGTCCCCGCTCCGCAGTCGTCACTGTCATGCTCCAGCCTCCTGTGCGAAACTAATGTTTCCGGCCAATGAGCCGCAACACTCCGCTTATTCGCCGGCAGGGATTACGATGCCCGTTCTGCGTTCCGCCTTTATCGCACTCTCTCACAATCGTCCGCTTCGCCGTTTTTGCGAGCACTCCCGCATGGGCGGCAAGCTCAGTTCACGCTTTGTGGCCGGGCTTGAAATTGAAGATGCCCTGCGCGTAGCCGAGAGCGTCAACAAGCAAGGAATGGGTGTCACCCTCGACTCACTCGGCGAGAGCGTCACCACGGCGGCGGAGGCGCACGCAGCAGCTGATATCTACCACCACCTGCTCGACTCGATCGCAGCCCGCAAGCTCGACTCCAATATCAGCGTCAAACTCACCCAGATGGGCCTGACGCTCGATCCGGTACTCGCCGAGAACATTGCTGCAAGTCTGACCGAACACGCAAAGCTGACAGGCAACTTCGTCCGCATTGACATGGAAGACTCGCCCCTCACCGAGGTCACGCTCGACATTGTGCGCCGCCTCAACGCGCGCCCCGAATTACGCGGCGCCATCGGGATTGTCATCCAGTCCTACCTCTATCGCTCGCACGCCGACATCGAGCATCTGCTCGCCGAGGGCATCCGGGTCCGCCTTTGCAAGGGCGCTTACAAGGAGCCTGCTGAAGTTGCGTTTCCGCGCAAGTCCGATGTCGATGCAAATTACGTCCGCCTGAGCTGCATGCTGCTGCAGAGCCCTGTCTACCACGGGCTGGCCACTCACGACGAGGCCATGATTGCCGAGGCTAAGTCGTTCGCCAATCAGCATGGCATTGCGCCCAACCACTTCGAGTTTCAAATGCTTTTTGGAGTGCGGCGCGACCTTCAGCGCAAGCTCGTAGCCGAGGGTTACAAAGTGCGGGTCTACATTCCTTTTGGACGCGAGTGGTATCCATATTTCATGCGCAGGCTCGCCGAGCGACCGGCAAATGTGATTTTTATCGCCAGGAACCTGCTGCGGCAATAGGAGTTTTCCTCTGGCTTATTCTTCCCGGTGGCTCCGCTTCGTGCGCTTTCCGCGCATGCGAAAGAGTCTCATTTGCCTGCAAATGGAGCATTCCCACGGATAGTAGCCGAAGAGTGGAAAGACCCTTTTTTGCATGAAGCCCGTGCGCGGCAGCCTGCGCATATGCCGATTCCCGCAGTCGGGACATGCCATCTCGGAAAGACTTTCAGATGCGCTCAAAGCAGGAAGATTCGACACCAGGTACCTTTTCATTTCCCTCTCAAGCCATCTTAAACGAGCAACAGCCCTCTAAGCGATTGACAGGATCGTTCTACGTTTCTCTCTGCAAGAGACCCGTCCAGATCCTTCTTAAAGGGCCTTAGGCACTCAACACCGCAATCCGCTCCGGTTTCTGAAGTATGGGCTCGGTATTCACGTCCGCAATCCCGCGCGTTCGGGATGCCAAATTCAGTTCTCCAGACGCGCAAGCCCCCGGCGCGCCAGGTCAGCAACAGCTTTGGCCAATGTGGCCGATGCATTCAGCGATTCAGGCCGCTCCAGGCGCACGCCAAGTTTTGCCGCGTAGCCGCGAAACAGAATGTCCACGTCGTAGAGAATCTCCACGTGGTCGCAGAGAAAACCGATGGGTTGAAGAATCAGGGTTTTGACGCCCTCAGCCGCGATGGCATCCAATGTGTTCTCGACGGAAGGCCCAATCCACGGTCCGCCGCTCGCGCCTTGGCTCTGAAACGCGAACCACCATTTCGACATCTCCGGGACCCGCGCGGCAACCAGTTCTGCGGTATGCCTGGCTTCCTCGGCATAGGGATCCGCGCCCTCGCCCGGCCACAGGCGAGGCTGGCCCGCGGCTTCGGCCGCAGACGGAGGCTCAACCGTGCGCGTGGGCACGCTGTGAGCGGTGAAAAGCACCGGGACGGGCTCGCCCGTCTCCGCGCTCAGCTTCGTAATTGCGGTTCGCAAACGCCCTGCAAAAGCATCGGCAAGCAGTGGATGCTGAGCCCACCCTTCAGTAAAGTCGATACGCAAGGTGCCCGCTTCGGCCTGCACCGCCCGCCGGTACAATCCCACGCTCGTGCGCGAATTTTGCGGTGCGAGACAAATGACCGCAGCCTCCTCAATGCCGTCAGCGCGCATCTGGCGCACCACGTCCGGGATGTAAGGCCGCCAGTTGCGCATGCCCACATAAACCGGCACAGCCGCGCCTTGCGCAGCCAACTCCGCTTCCACCAGCCGTCCTTGTTCGAGAGTGATTTCCGTAAGCGGGCTGCGGCCAATCAGCGAATAACGGTGCTGGATCTCCTCAATCACTTGTTGAGGCAATGGGCGGCCACTGACCACGTTGCGCAGATACTCAGGAATCTGCTCCACAGTTTCGGGGGTTCCATGCGCAAGCAGAAGCACGGCCTGCCTGGAGTCTGTCATTTAACCTCCAGCCGGAACTCGCGAACCATCCGCACCACGGCTTGCACATTCTCGACTGGCGTGCCTGGGACTATCCCGTGGCCCAGGTTGAAAATGTGGCCGGGGCGTCCACCGGCCGCGCGCAGAATCTCCTTCACGCGCAATTCCAAAACCTCAGGCGGAGCAAAAAGCGTAATCGGATCCAGGTTTCCCTGCACCGCGTGACCGTAGCCCACGGCCCGCCACCCCTCGTCGAGCGGCTGCCGCCAGTCGAGGCCGATCACATCTGCCCCGGTTGAGGCCATCTCCGTCAACAGGCCCGCGGTCTCCACGCCAAAATAGATTACTGGCACGCCCATCTGCTGCACGGCGCGCACAAGGCGCTTGGATGCCTCGAAAGCGTAATCGCGATAATCGGCTAGACCCAGCGATCCCACCCAGCTATCGAAAATCTGAATCACGTCCGCGCCTGCCTGCACCTGGAGAAGGCAGTACTCCGACAGCACGACCACCAGCTTGTCCAAAAGATTGCGCCACGCAGTGGTATCTCCGTACATCATCTGCTTGGTGTGGATGTAATTGCGCGAGCCGCCTCCTTCAATCATGTAGCTCGCCAGTGTATACGGCGCTCCGCAAAACCCGATAATGCCGAGCCGGTCTTTGAAATGCGCAGCGACCTTCTGGATCGCACGGGCCACATAGGCCAGTTCCTCGGCTCGATCGGTGTGCAGCGCGCGCACGTCCTCGGCCGTGCGGACAGGATGATGAACCACGGGCCCCTCGCCGGCCTGAAACTCAAACGGCAGGCCCATCGGTTCAAGAGGCAGCAGCAGGTCGGCAAAAATAATGGCCGCATCCACGCCCAGCTTCTCCGCCGCGGTAATGGTGACTTCTGAGGCCAACTCCGGCTGCTTGCAGATTTCCACCAGCGTGTGGTGTTTGCGGACGTCGCGATACTCCTGCATGTAACGGCCAGCCTGCCGCAAAAACCAAACGGGCGTGCGGTCCACGGGACGCCGCAAGCAGGCCCGAACAAAACGGCTGCCGTCAAGAATGGTTTCAAGCACGGCGGGGTTCTTGTCTTCCATCTCCATATAGCCTGATTCTACCGGGCGCCGGCAGGTCCGCCACAGGGAGAAAACCGTTCCGCTTTCACCCAGCCGTTTCGGCAGCGGATCACAATACTCTCAGTGACCAACAAAACAGGTTTCAAACCGGCTTCTAGGCGGCCATGTCGACATCGGCTTCCGGCAGTACATCGTTCTCGCGAGCCATCCAGACGTAGAGAGTTGGCATCAGGAAGATACCAATGACCAGGTTGGCGAGCAGACCGCCGACAATCACAATGGCGAAAGGGCGCTGCGAATCGGAACCGATGGCATGCGAAACTGCGGCGGGTAACAGGCCCAGTGTTGCCACGAGCATCGTCATCATGACTGGACGCAAGCGTTGGACTGAGCCCTCGACGGCAGCTTCAATGATGTGTTCCCTGCTGAATTCCTCCGACCCCTTCCGACGAACTCGCAATTGGTTGATGAACTCGATCATGATGACGCCGGTCTCCACCGAGACCCCAAAGAGCGCCAGGAATCCGACTGCGGATGAAACGGAAAAGTTGGTGTGCGTTAGAAAAAGCGCCAGCGGGCCGCCGATGGAGGCCATGATGACAGACACGAGCACGAGCGCAGACCACTTGTACGAACGGAACATGGTGTAGAGGATGAGGAAGATCGTCAACACGGTAATGGGAATGACCAGCGCCATCCGCTTGTCGGCGCGCTTCTGGCTCGCGTATTCGCCCGCCCATTCAAGGTGATAGCCCGAAGGCAAAGGCACATTGCGCGTGACCCTGCTGATTGCCTCTTCCACGGTCGAGCCCAGATCGCGACCGCGGACAGAGTACTTGATGGCGATGTAGCGCTGGCCTCCCTCGCGATTAATCTGCTCTGCGCCATCGTCGGTGGCGGCTTTAGTCAATTGCGCCAGAGAGACGCGCTCACCGGAGGGTGCCAGCAGGCGTACGTCTTCAATTGCTTCCCGCGTGTCGCGATACTGCTTCTGATACCGGAGTGTCACGTCGTAGCGTGCCTCGCCCTGTTGCACCTGCGTTACAGCGTTTGAGCCAATGGCGGTTTGAAGTGCATCTTGAATGTCCGCGACATTGATGCCCCAGCGTGCCGCGGCTTCGCGATCCACTGTGAAGTTAAGATTCGGCTGGCCGACGATGCGGAAGATGCCCAGGTCCTGAATGCCCTGTACCGTGGCCATCTGCGCCTGGATGAGCTCAGCCACGTGCTCCAGCGTGCGCAGATTGTCGCCGTAAAGCTTGACGGCTAATTCACCCTTGACTCCGGAGACGGCCTCTTCCATGTTGTCAGAGATGGGTTGGGAGTAGTTCCAGATGACACCCGGAAACTTCTCCAGTTGCTCGTCAATGGCGGCGATCAGCGCTTCCTTTTCCTGGTGGAAGACGGGGCGCCACTGTTCTTTGGGTTTAAGATCAACAAAATATTCGGTATTGAAGAAACCTGCGGTGTCGGTCCCATCGTCGGGCCGGCCAGTCTGGCTCACAACTTGGGTGACCTCAGGAAAGGATGCCATCACGAGCCGCGCCTTGTTGGTAAAGTCGATGCTTGCAGTGGGACCTTCGCTTGGGGGCAATGTTCCGCGTACCCAGATTGAGCCTTCATCCAGGTGGGGCAGGAACTCCGATCCGATTGGTCCGCCAAAGGCCAGATAAATAGCGCAGGCAAACAGCGCGACAGAGATGCCCAGCGTGATGTTGCGGTGCACAATGGCGGCTCGAACTGCGGCGCGATAGTGGCCCGTAAGCCACTGCATCAAAGGATTTCTCCACTCCTTTGCGCCGTTTTGGAAGACGATGCCTCCCATGACAGGCGCCACAAGGATGGCAAAGACGAGCGCACCGATGAGCGCGAAGGTGACCGTCCAGGCCATGGGCTTGAACAGGCGCCCTTCGACCGACTGCAGCGTGAAGATAGGCAGATACGAGGCAATGATGATGCCGCGGGCAAAGAAGACCGGCCTTTGCACTTCATGTGCGGCGTCGCGAATCTTCTGCGCAGGCGTGCGCGCGTCGTCCTTCAAGGAGAAGTGGCGAACCATGTTTTCGATCATCACCACAGTACCGTCGACAACCATGCCGAAATCCAATGCGCCCAGCGAAAGCAGGTTGGCGGGAATGTGGATGAGATCGAGACAGATGGCGGCAAACAGGAGCGCAAAGGGGATCGTGAGTGCAACGATGATGGCTCCCCGCACATTCCCCAGGAATAGAAACAGAATGACCGATACGAGAATGATACCTTCGGTGAGATTGCGCTCGACCGTTGCAACCGTATACTTGACCAGATCGGAGCGGTCGAGAAAGGGAACGACCTTGACACCTTTTGGCAGAATTCCGTTGTTGAGTTGATTGACCTCTTCGTGGATGCCTTGCAGGACGGGGTCGGAATCGTCTCCCTTTTGCAGCAGGACGATCCCTTCGACCGTGTCTGGATTATCGATGATGATGCCGTTTGAATCGTGGGTTGCGCGTCCGATCTGGCCGAGCCGGATCTTGGGCCCTTGCGTCACGGTAGCGATGTCCTTGATCCGGATGGGCGTGCCGTTGGCGGTTTTAACGACGGTGTTCTCGATGTCCTGGACGCTGGCGTAGAGGCCAAGCGACTGAACATTGACCTGCTGCGCGCCTTCTTCGATGAAGCTTCCGCCGCCGTTCGTATTGTTGTTCGCAATCTGCTGTTCGACCTGGCCGATAGAGAGCCCATAGGCGACCAGCTTATTGGGATCGAGCTTGATTTGATATTCCTTGGTCGGGCCACCGAAGCTGGATACATCGACCACGCCAGGCACGCTCTTGAAGTCCTTTTCCAGCGTCCAGTCCTCGAGCGACTTCTTCTCCATCACATCGTAAGCTGGGTTCGTGCTCTCCAGCGTGTACCAGTAGATTTGGCCCACGGGGCTCCAGTCGGTTCCCATCTGAGGGACGAGACCGGCAGGCAAATTGACTTGACTGAGCCGCTCCAGCACATGCTCGCGGTTCATGTCGCTGGTTGAGTTGTCATCGAAGATCAGCATCAGGCTGGAAAGACCCGCCAACGTCGTGGATCGTAGATGGGTAAGGTGCGGAATGCCCGCCATCTGGATTTCGATTGGTACGGTGACCTGTCGTTCAATCTCTTCGGCGCTGCGGCCCGGCCACTGAGTGATGATCTGGACATAGTTGTTGGCCACATCCGGATAGGCTTCAATGGGCAGGTTGCGGAACGAAACGATACCCCAGCCTGTGAGCACCACCACCCCGCCGAGAACCAGCCAACGGTTTTTGAGAGCAAAATCGACAAGTGCGCGAAGCATCTACTGGTTCCCCGCAGTCTCAAGCAGCAATGCGTTGGTCACCACTTGTTGGCCGGGTTCAAGACCGGAGAGGATCACCTGTCGATTTCCACTGAGCATTTGGCCCGAGCGGACTTCCGTGCGCCTGAACTGGTTGCTACCGGCAGGTACATAGACCCAGTCGCGGTCGTGCAGGTGGAGGACGGCATCGGCGGGAACCGCTGCGTGTGATTCCTTGTTGCGGCTGGTGAACGTGGCCGTTGCGAACATGCCCAATCTAAGAAATCCCGGATTGGTGACCTGGATGCGTACCTTCGCGGTCCGGAGCGAAGGATCGAGAATCGGGCCGATATCGCTGATCCGGCCGGTAAGGGGGCGATGGGGATAGGCGTCGACGAGAATCTTCGCCTCCTGGCCCAGTTGTAGCTTGGGAATGTCGTTCTCGTAGACGTCGCAGACGATCCAGACGGTGGACAGATCGGCAATCGTAAACGCGGTGGCCGAGCCGGAAAGGCCGACACCCGCGGCCGCCGCGTTGGTCACGTTTTGTGCCACGATGACCCCGGAAATCGGCGCATAGACATTGACGATGCTGCTGGGATGGTCCTTGTCCACACCGAGGGTCTTCAATTGATCCTGCGCGGCGGTGAGGTCGGCCTTGGCATCTTTCTCGGTATCCTCGGCCTGTTCCAGCATGGCTTGCGAAATCGCGCCGTGCTGGAAGAGATCCTGCGCGCGCACGTAAGCCTTGTCGGCGAGTTGCTCATCATTTGCCGCCTTGAGATACGAGTCGAATGCATTGGTAATGTCGGGACTCTGCACTTTCAGGAGCAGTTGCCCTTTTCTCACGTTGTCATCGAGGCGGCCTTTGATGTCCACCACGCGGCCGTTGGCCAGGGAAATCACCGGAACCTCGCGAGAGATGTCGGGAACGACCGCGCCAGTGGTGTTCAGCTCACCCGCGGACTCAACCTTCTCGGCGGCGGCCAGCGGAAACTTGCCCACATCCTTGGTGTCGATCGTGATCAGATTCATGTCATGAACTTCGACGACATGAGCCGGCGGTGGAGCGCCGTCACCCTGTGACTTCTCCTTGCAGCCAGCTGGAAAGAGAATCATCGATACCGCAGCACCGGCCGCCGCAACATCGCGAAGTCGCTTCAGAATTGATTTCGACATCATTGGATTACCTCGCGTCCCACGGCAAGATTGAGTTGCCCGGCGGCCGTCAGATACGACCCAATCAATTGCAGGTAGGCCAGTTGAACAATGCGATAGTCGCTTTGCGCGTTCAGAAAGTCCATGAGCGAGGCGTTGCCGTGCTCATAGGAGTACGTAACCGTGTCGCGTACGCGCGTCGCCTGGTCCTTGTATTGCGCCTTGTAAGGCCTGAGCAGTGCGATGCTGCTCTCAACCTGCGCATACGCGGTGTCGACATCGCTGAAAACCTGGTTACGCGTGGCTTCAGTAAGTTGTTCATCGCGGTCAATATCGATGAGCGTGCGTTGCTTTTCACCCTGGTTGCGGTCGAAGATGCGCAAGGGCACGGTGACGCTCAGTCCAAGCGTCTGCAGGTCATTCGGGTTGTTGAAAGAAGGGTTGAATGTGTACCAGCCGCTGAAGGTCGGATCAGTAGATCCATTGGCTATGGCCAGTTTGTGGTTGGTTACAGCCTGTTGGGCAGCCTGCAGCGCGGCTTGCAGATCGGGGCGCGTGTCGAGCGCTATCTGGCGGAAGTCTTCGAGAGGTTTGAGCGTATCGGAGAAATCAAACGGCCCCGTCACGTCGAACTGCCCGATGGGCGTGTGGTCGTTCAGCAATTCAAGCAGCTGTATCTTCGCCGTGCGCAGGTTGACCATGGCCGATTGAAGCTCCGACTCATATTGCACTCTCATTAGCTCGATGCGGTCGAGGTCGATATGGGCGATGTCCCCGGCCTTGTAGCGGCTGCGGCTGATATCGATGATCTTGTCGTAGTAGGCCAGGTCATCCTGCGCCAGTTGCAAAACGGCCTTGGCTTCAAGCGTGGCCACGAAAGCGCTGCGCAGGTTGAATTCAAGATTCCGCTTGAAGTCCTCGTGTTGAGATGCGGCAATCCTGGTCCCCTCCTCTGCGCTCTCATGGCGCAGTTCGCGCTTGTGGTCCCGTTCGTGCAAGTAGCTGAGGGTGGACTGATACTGCGTGCCGGTCAGCGGCTGCCAGATGCCATTGTTCGGCGCGAGCTGCGTACCGTCGGTCGCAAACGCGAATTGGGGATTAGGCCGGAGAAACGCAGTGGTTTCCTCGGCACGCATCTCATCCACATTGGACGCATCTGCTTTCAGAGCTGGGTTTGCGGCTTCAAACCGGGCCTTCACCTGTTCCCAGGAAAGGCTCTGCTGCGCGGGGCATATTACCGCCGCAAAAGATAGCAGCACGACTGCCACCGGCGCAGTTCCGGAGGGGAGAATTTGCTTCATACGCATCCTTTATGCCGCATTTCCAGCAGCGGTCATAGGAAGAGGGATAGAGGTCGAATCGAAGGGATAGAAGCGATTAGGCCGCAGGAGGGGGACGGTTCTGAATAGGGTCAAGGGCGGGGTTTTCGACGCCCAACGGCTGTGGGCTGAGTGGCACTGTCAGACGCAGGGAGCCAAAGGCCAGCTCGGCAGGCGCAGACTCGGGGAGTGCGGCTACTGCTGGAAAGATGAAGTGCGGGCAGGGGGCGAGGTGATCGCGACGCTGGCAGGTATCGGTCTCAGCGGGATTATGCAGCGACCATAAGTCATCGCTCACTGAAATCACCGGAAAGAGGATGACGATGAGCATCGTCAGAGCAACAAACGACAAGCGCCTTTTGGCTTTGTCTCGCTCCTCAAGCCGTAGCCAATAGCACAAGATGACGGTTGCAACCAGTGCCCAGACCGAATTGAGAAATAACTCCATGCTCGTCCTGATTCTATAGCACGAGCGGGTAGGGGGAGGGGGCAAGGATGTGGGATTGAGGAAACAACAGGTTCTCTATGAGGACTACCCGTGTGAATTGAGCGAGATTTGGCGCTGCGCCCACCCGAGGGTCGGCCGTCGCGCTGGGCTTTCCAGGTCGAAGAAGCTGACTAACGAGCAATAAAAACCTGCCAAAAGTGACTAAAGTCGGTGGTTTCTGCAATGAGTGAGAAGAATCTGCAACCGCCAAAAAAACGGCCCCCGTTTTCGGCGGGGGCCAAGTTGCCTTGGTTCTCTCGTGTTGCGAGAGCTTTTTTGGCGGCCGTACGGCTGGGGGGCCGTCGGGGCGGAAAGAGCCTCAGGGGGGTGGCTGCGCGGCTATTACGGCCGCTCCGCACCCGTCACGGACGCTACACCATGGGGAGATGCAGAATCCTGGGCCGCCAAACTATTTTCCATCAACCTGATATGCACGCTGCTGTGGCGAACCGGCTTGTTATCGGTGGTAGCCGCCTCGCCAGAGGTCGCATCACTCGTATCCGCGACCTTGGCATTCCCAAGCGCCACATAGTGCATTCGGTAGACAGGAATCTGGTGTTCTGTAACGAGATAGCGCTCCACTGCTTCGGCCAACCGAGCAGAGTGCTGGATGCCGACGCTGCCTGCGCCCGGCGCATGTGCTTCGATTTCGATGATGTAGCCTTCGTGGCCGGTCAAACTGGCCGCCATGTCATCGAGCTGTTTGCGGGCATCTTCTGAAAGAGTGGGGCTGCCGGCTCGGAATGGAACGTCAACATCGCTGATCTGGTGATACTGATCCAGGCCGTTCACGGTTGTGTTCAATTGATCTACATGGCCCGCCGCGCCCTGGGCGATGCCGTTCGCGGTTTGAGCTTTCTCGCCCGCTGCCGTGGCCGTCTGGTTAGCTGCATCGGCAGTGGATTGAGCCTGATGGATACCAGCCTGTGCCCGGCTATCCACGTCCTGAATGTCCTTGGCGTTCTTGGCATTCACTTCATCCAGTTCGCTCAGCCGGTCATTGATGGGATCGGTACGCTTCTTCACCCATGATTTGCGAGCGAACGGATTTATACGGCCCCAGAATCCCTCTTTGTCCAGGTTCGATGAGTTCGACGAGGAGGGCTGTGTAGCGGCCGGAGGGGTGCTCTGGGGTTGGTTAGAAGGCTGCGACTGCTGCGCGGCCACCGGAATTGAAATTGCAGATGCCAGCAGAAGAACTGCGAACTGGCTGGGGAACATATTCTGTACCACAGTCTTGGTTTTCATCTTGTAAGCCTCTTTTTCTCGGCACCCGCAGGGAATCTGCGGTTAAGCAAAACTTGCCGCTTGCTTCTGTAGGTTGCAATGTCCGTGCCAAAGTCAACGACAGAAGGTCTAATCCTCTATCTTATTCAAATGGTTATTGTTAAATCGATGAAATTAGAGAGGTTCATATCGCCGAAAGCCTTTTCGGTGCCGATGGTTGTGTAGTTTTTACAAAGCTGAGTAAGTTCTACCGAGTAAGAAGGTTGCGCCGTTGTTCAATTCGTTTCCACGCGAATAATCCGGATCTGTGGATAGGCCCCGTCCCAGTCGGGAGATACGGCGTCAAAAATGAGGCGGAAATCGCGCTCGTCACCCGGTTTCAATGGATCTGCCGAGACTGGCTCGACATCGACGTAGGGCTCGCGCGTGCGGATGAGCTTCAGAGGGTGGGTCTCGTTTTGCGTCACTTCCTTGGCTAGGTCACGAAATAGCACCTGCACAGTGACGCCGGTGACAGTTCGGTTGCCCCTGTTCGTTAGATGGCCATCGACGTAGGTGACTTTACCTCCGGCGAGGCTGGTTGACTCGCTCATCGCCAGTCCGGATATGGGCAGACTGGCCGCATAGGGATCGAGCGCTGCAGAAATAGGAGTGACCGGAGCTGGGCCGTGGCCGCGCTGAAGCATCAAGATGATGACGGCGGCTACGATGAGAACAACCGCGGCAGCAATGGCCAGGGGCAGCCAGTTGCGCTCCCTCGTTTCGGAGGTGGAAACAAGATTGATATCGTGACCTGTACTCACGAGCGGATTCTACACCCGTTACAAAAGGAATACCGCCGGCTTCTTCGTTTAATCATTTCAGACGAACAAATCGTCCACAATGGACGATAGAAGGAAAAGAACACGACGTTCGTCAATGGTTCTACAGCTTTTGTTTGATTCCCTTGGGGAGTTCCTGGCATCCAAATAGAGAAAAGCCCGCGCACCGGAGCCGATCGGTTGTAGCAACCAATACCGTGCAAGTGAGCAAGGTACTCGAACAATGCAGTCCTCACCCCAACCCGCATCCCGCAGCGCATCGCCGGCTTCCGGTCGCCAGTTGATGCAGTCCCGCCGATGCGAGGATATGGTCTACCAGGCAGTTACCATCGCATCCATCTTGCTGGTACTCGGAAGCCTCTGGGTGTTTTGAGGGGCATCGCCACCCGGTTCAATCCATATTCTTCCCCTCCATTCAGCATGACACGCCGCAGTCATAACTTAGCGGCCGTATCCGCTCAGTCTCTCGAAATGATGAATTCATTCTGTCAGCCACTCTTGGCGCTTGCCGCTCGAAGGACGGCTACGATATGCCAGCCCGCTGTGGCAAGGATAAGAACGATAAACCCCGGCGTCAGCAACGGAGGCAGGCGCCCCTGGCCGTTGCGAGCCGCCTGAATCATCCACCATTGCAATACCGCAAACATGCAAGCTAGTTCCGTCTTGATCCACGCGAGCATGTTGAGCGTCAACTCCTGCAAGCGAATCCGGTTCTCTGCCGTGACACGCACGGAGTAATTGAATGCTGAGGGAAATCGCGATACCACGGTCATAACGAGATAAAGCGCCACGGCAAGAACAGGCAACAGGATCAGCATGGCGGGAGAGCCCCAGCCGTTCGGATTGCCGGCCATGTCAAAGTGGGTGGGAATCCGATCCGGGAGAGGTTCTGACCCCGCAAATGCCTGATAAGTCATCCAAACCAGCATGGCCAACGCAACAAGTCCGATAGCTTCGAGCGATTTACGCATGGGACTCTTTCTGCAACGAATTGCACGAAAACGATAGTGCCTTCGGCAGGCTTGCAACACGCATCAGCCAAACTTTGCGCGCTGGACTTCGGTCTGCCGAAAGTCCTTGCCCGTCATCTCCACACGGACGCACATCTCGGCAAGGCGGGAACGCATTCGATCGCCGATACGGTCGCCTAACGTTTGCTCGCGCGCAGCGCGCTCCAGGTCGCTCAAGGAGCCGCCGGCCGCCGGCAGGTCGGGATAGTTGGTCGTGATGATGGTGGATTGCTTGTCGTTGTAGCGCGTGTTCAGGATCAGCGCGACCGTGTCCCAAACCCATTCGTTGGGCTTCTGCGCACCCAGGTCGTCCAGCACCAGCACTTCTGCGGCAAAGATGGGCCTAAGTAGTTCCAACTCGGTGGTATGCACCTGGGGGTTGTAGCTGTTCTGAATGTTTTTCAGCAGTTCGCGATAGTCACAAAAGAGGCCCCGCACTCCGCGCTCCTGCACCAGCCGGCGAAGTACACCCACCGCCAGATGGGTTTTGCCCACGCCGATGGATCCCGTAAACAGCAATCCTTTACCCGCCGTGTCCACGGGGTAGGCATCAACAAACTTGCGTGCAGTTTGTAAAGCACGGCTCAGCGAGCGATCGGCTCCGTGATAGATTTCGTAGGCATCCAGGGTCAGGTCCCGGTAACGCTGGGGAATATGCGCAGAAGCCAACCGGCGCTCCTCGCGCTCGGCTTGCTGGCACTCGCACGCGCGCGAAACCCACTGTCCAGACGTGGAAATCACCTGGACCAAGCCAACTCCGCCGCATATCGGGCATTCACTCATCGCTCTTCAAAGCCTAGCGCATGAGGCGCGAGGTGCGAACGGTGCGGATTGGGGCACCTTTTGTGGAAAAGCGGCAAGACCATCTTGTTCGCCGTGGCGCCCCTCCAAGGCGGACCTATAATCGGATGCGCACGGGAAAAGCGATTTTTACTGCCTGTTTCAAGGGAGATCCCAACGTGAATCGAATCGGTCTGCGCTTGGCTGTTGCCTCCATCGTATTGGTCGTATTGTCTGCACCTGCCTTCGTGATGGCCCAGGAGGAGCCTGGAAATGTCCCCGAAACCAAGGCCCCGCCGGCGGCACAGGTAGCACCGGCACCCGCCCAAACCGCGCCGATGACCCATCCCGACAACCAATATTGGCGCACGCACGACGAACAGATCCTGACGGACTTCCCATGGCTGGCACGGTTCCGGGATGCGGACGCGAAGCTCGGAGCGCCGGCGGCGGGAGAGAATCGGGTTGTTTTTATGGGCGATTCAATCACCGAAGCGTGGCACCTGGATGCCTCGTTTCCAGGCAAGAATTACGTCAATCGCGGCATCAGCGGGCAGACCACGCCCCAGATGCTGGTGCGCTTCAGGCAGGATGTGATCCATCTTGAACCGAAGGTGGTGGTGATTCTGGCGGGAACAAACGACATTGCCGGAAATACCGGCCCAGAGACGCTGGAGCAGATCGAGGACAACCTCGCCTCAATGTCCGACCTGGCGACGGCCAACCACATTCGCGTGGTGCTCTGTTCCATCACGCCGGCGTTTGACTATCCATGGAAGAGGGGAATGGAGCCTGCGCCAAAGATCGATGCAATCAACGCCTGGATGAAGGACTATGCGGCCGGGAAGGGGTATGTGTATGTCGACTTCCACTCGGCCATGAAGGACGCGGAGGATGGGTTGCCGCCAAACCTGAGCAAGGATGGCGTGCACCCGCTCCCGGCAGGGTATGCCATTATGGCGCCGCTGGCGGAGGCCGGAATCGAAAAGGCGCTGGCGCAGTAAAGGACGGGATCGGGAATCAGGGGTCAAGAGATCGAGGTCGGTAAGCAGACAATCGTGGGCAGGGACTGCCGTACCCCGCTGTTCCCGGCGATTGCGAAACCGCCCGAATCGCCCTACAATAGAATGATTGCAGGAAAGGTTTGTCTTCAGAGATGCCCAAGGAAAAGATTCATCCCAACTATGGCGCAGTGCGGGTAATGTGCGCTTGCGGAAACAATTTCGAGACACGTTCGACCCACAAGGGCGACATCCATGTGGAAATCTGCTCGGTTTGTCACCCGTTCTTTACGGGCAAGCAGAGGTTAGTGGATACAGCAGGCCGCGTGGAACGCTTCCGGCGCAAATATGCCAAGGCAGGCGAGGCGGCACCTGCTAAGTAGAGGCACCCAAGCTGCTGATTCAAGTGGGCCTCCGCCACGGCGGGGGCCCACGTTCGTTGCGGGCACCATGGCGGCCAAGGTTCAGGTTTCGCGTTGGGCCGGATTCGACCCCGGCTGGCCGCCGCCGCACTGCCAAGCGTGGTCAACGGGTGCCACGGTCGGAGGTTCTGCATTTGGTGCGAAACCGAGGACCTGCGGGTCCCCGGTTGGTCGAAAAGCGTGGACATAGAGGGTCTCGGATGATCGAAAGTGAGGCAGGACCCAAGGCAGTTGGGCAGATGAAATGCCCGGGCCGTGGGATCTGAAAAACCCAGAGGAGGCATGTGGCCGGTAAGGGATTCACGGTGAAGAAGGACTGGGATAATCCCAGAGAGCATGCGATGCCCTCCGAGGCGCGAGTGCCGGCGGTGGTGCGTTTGGGCCCGGTGGCGGTGACTCCGGCTACTGTGCTCGCGCCCATGGCTGGGGTCACCGACACGGTATTCCGGCGGTTCATTCGCCATGCCAGCTTGTTTTCGACCTCATCGCTCGCTGAGCAATCCGTTGATCTCGTTTCCCAATTCGCAGAATCGAGACCAGGGGCACCCGGTTCCGGAGCATCCGCCGAGACGGCAATTGAGACTGAGGTGACGAATGCACAGTCAGGCTGCGGACTGTTGATGACGGAGTTCACCTCGGCTGACGGGCTGGCTCGGATGCGGGAGGCAAAGCGGCGGCGCTATTTGACGTTCTACGATGACGAACACCCCATCGGAGCGCAATTATTCGGATCAAACCCCGAAACGCTGGCCGAAGCCGCACGGATTGTGCAGGATACAGGATTCGATTTGGTGGATCTGAACCTGGGATGCCCAGCCAAGCGGGTGGTCGGTTCAAACGGCGGGTCGGGACTGCTGAGGGATTTGCCACGGATCGGTGAGATTTTTCGCGCTGTGAGGAAGGCGGTGACGATTCCCTTCACCGTGAAGTTCCGCATGGGCTGGAACGAGTCGCAGATTGTGTGCGTGGAACTGGCGCGCATGGCGCAGGCCGAAGGGTTGAATGGAGTGGCGCTGCACGCGCGAACCCGCGAGCAGGGATATAGCGGCCAGGCACAATGGAAGTGGATCGCAGCCGTAAAGGAGGCTGTGAGCATTCCGGTGATCGGGAACGGGGACATTCGCACCCCGGAGGACGCGGCGGCCATGGTTGCCGAGACGGCCTGCGACGGGGTGATGATCGGACGCGCGGCACCGGCTAACCCCTGGATTTTCAGACAGATCGCGCAATACACGGCGATAGGCACATATGAGCAGCCCTCGGTGGAGGACCGCTATCGCATGATTCGGGCCTACTTCCAGATGCTGCTGGATGAGGCTGAGGCCACGAAGGATCTTCCCCGCGACGCGCAGATGGGCGAGACTGCCGGCAAGATGAAGCAATTCGCCACCTGGTTTACGCACGGTGTGCCGGGCGGGGCCAAGCTGCGCAAAGCAATCTACGAGGCACGCACCGGGGCCGCCGTGCTCGCCGAAGTGGACAGTTTTTTTGCGGCGCAAATGGCGGGAAGCGCGGCTGAGGACGCGACTCAAGACGCTGCGGACGGGTTGGCCTTCCCTATGACCGCCCTCGTTTGCGACTGACTTCGGCGGTTTCAGTTTGCGCGGTTTTCGTTACTATTTCGTAAATAATTCCCCTTTTGCGGCATGACCCGCTTCGGAAGGGCTATCTGGAATTACACCTTTGGTTTGCAAGTGGACCTTTGTGTGATGGTCGATCATTGCCGGCAGCGTTATAGTTTGGTCAAATTTACGCATCAAGTCGGACAGAATCGAACGAGTTTAAGAATCCCCGCCACAAGCGCATGGCGCTCAGCAAGGTGGGGCACCCGGCTTCAGGCAGAGGTGCCTAGGTTTGAAGAGGGACATGAAAGTGCGGACCAGTCCAAATGAACGCGAAAGCATCTGGAAACTGCTCGTGAGCGGTTTTGCGGTGCTCTGTTTGGCATCGCAGGCATGCACGGCCCAACGATACAGTTTTCGCGAGTATACCCAGGGACTCGGCAACCTGAATATCACCTGCCTTGCACAGGATCGCACCGGTTACCTATGGGTGGGCACGCAAAACGGCCTTTATCGCTACGACGGGAGTGGGTTTCAACGATACGGCGCGGCTGAAGGGCTGCCCGAGCGCACGATTCAGAATCTCTTCGTTGGAGCGGACGGTACGCTGTGGGTTGCAACCACTTCCAGTATCTTTTTTGAACAAAAGGATGGCAAATTTGCCGAGGTGAAACCTCCGGCGCCGCTCAATCAGATTCTGCAGCGGGCGGGCACGGTTTTCACGTCAAACAGACCCGATCAGGTGGTAGCTGCGACTCGACACGGAGCGCTGCTTTTGCGGCAGGTCGCCGCGGACCAATGGATTGCAGAATCGATGGGCCTGGAAAGCGGTGACATTTTTGGCGTGCTGTATGGACCGGATGGCGCGCTCTGGTACGGCTGCAACGAGGATCTGTGCAGGCTGGCGGATGGCAAGACGACACACCTGCGCGCGACGCTCGGGCTACCGGAAGAACGATGGTCGAGTCTGCTTCTGACGCGAGATAAGCACATCTGGCTTCGCGGAAACAGGCACGTGGGTGAATTGTTTCCCGGGAACAGCCACTTTGAGTTACGCGATCTTCCGGGCCCCTCTTTCTCTGAGCCTTACCCCGCGCTCGCGGAGGATGCGGAGGGCCGCATACTGACCTCGCAGGGCGCCACGCTGGGACTTTGGGGAAATGGTCGCTGGCGAATGGTGACAGAGCACAACGGACTTTCACGCTTCGAAATCCAGGACCTGTTTGTGGACCGCGAAGGCTCGGCGTGGATTGGGATTGTGGGTCACGGGCTGATTCGCTGGGTCGGGCAAGACCGGTGGGAGGGTTATACCGCTGCCGACGGCCTGAGCGACGACCTTGTGTGGGACACGGCACGGGACCACAAAGGCAGGTTCTGGATCGCTACGGAGGCAGGGCTGGATTGGATTCCCACTGGTGACGCCACACCCAGGGTTTGGCAAGCACCGGGCATCCAAACCGCTCGCGCCGGGGCGCTGGAAGTGGATGCGGAAGGAGCGATCTGGCTGGGAACCACGGCCGGCTACCTGATCCGAATCGATGCGAACTCCCTGACGGCAAAACAATGGAAGATTCCCGAAGTATTTCAATTGTTGGCCGACATGCACAATCGCATCTGGGCCGTGACAGCTGAAGGACTCTACGAGTCGGATACGCGGGAAGGTGACCACCAGCCGCACCGTGTGGACGATGCGGTATTCGCCAATCCACGCGGGCGTTTTACCGACGTGAGTCAAGACCCCTCGGGAAATCTCTGGTTAGCCGCGGAGCAAGGAATCTTCCGGCTTGAAGACAAGGGCTGGCAGCGGATCGACCCTGGCTCTTCTGGCGCGCGGCCTGACCTGATTGCGGTTGACCACGAGGGATATTTGTGGGCGGCCGGCCCTTCACAGGAACTGATGCGGCTGCGCGTGAGCGGGGACCGGATTGTCGAAGCGGTGCACATTCGGCGGCCGCGCGTGCTTTCGCAAGAAATAGTTTCGCTGATGGTGGACCGCCGCGGCTGGCTTTGGGTGGGCCAGGATGCCGGCGTGAGTGTCTACGATGGCAAAATCTGGCAAAGCTTTACCCAGGATGACGGTTTGATTTGGAACGATACAGACAGCTATGGGCTGGAGGAGGATACGGACGGCAGCATGTGGATCGCGACATCTGGCGGGCTGAGCCACTTGCTCGATCCCCAGGCAGCACCGGCTGGATCACCGCGGACACCGGCGTTTTCGCAGGTGCAGTATGGCGGGGAAGTGCTTGCCGATGGAGGTTCGGCCAAATGGAGTTCCAGTCCGCTGTCGATTTCGATGGTGCTGTTGTCGTTCAAGGGAACGCAGGACGCGGGAATCCGCTATAGGCTGCTTGGTGGCCAGGGAGCGGATTGGGAAGTGGCGCGCGAAATGGAAGTGCGCTATCGGCATCTTGCGCCAGGGAACTACCGGTTTGAGGTAGCAGCGGCGGATCAGACGGGGAATGCAGTATCTCCAGTGGCATCCTTTTCTTTCCACATTACTCCGCTGTGGTGGCAGAATCGCAGCTTGCAAATTGCCTGCGGGCTGATGCTGGTCATCCTGCTGGTTGTGATCTGGCGACGGAGGGTGGGCCAGCTGATTCAGCAGAAACGGGCTCTGGAATCCTCCGTCACTCTGCGGACGATCGATCTGGAGCGCGAAAAGGCCGAACTGTTGCGGACGCGCGAGCAGATGCGCCACTTTGCGGAGCACGACGATCTCTCCGGGCTCTGGAATCATCGCATCATCGTCGACCGACTACGGGGAGAGGTTGATCGCTCCCGGCGAGAAGGCGTGCCGCTGAGCATCATCCTTGCCGATCTCGATTTTTTCAAAAAGATCAATGATACCTATGGCCACCCTGCCGGGGACAAGGTGCTGAAGGAAGCGAGCGCCATTTTTCAGCAAATGGTTCGCAGCTACGATTGGGTAGGGCGCTATGGTGGCGAAGAGTTTCTGCTGATTCTGCCCGGATCGAGCTTCATGCATGCGCGCCAGCGCGCGGAAGAATTGAGAAATGCAATCGAGGAAGCGCAGGTTATGGATGGGGACACAATCATCTCATTGACCGCGAGCTTTGGCGTGGCTTCAGGCTTTCCGACCAGCCACGAAGAGATGATTCATGAAGCCGACGCAGCGCTTTATCGCGCCAAGAACAACGGGCGTAACTGTGTGGTGGCTACGGAAATCGGAGCGGACAAGGAATCGACGCCCTACGCGCGCTAGCCGACTGTAAATATCCCCCGGCAGAGCCGGGGGCTTTACGTTGTGAGCCGCTCAAAGCGGCTTGAGCGGGGTCGCTAACGCGGCCCCGACGTGATTGGGGCCGCCTTTCGGCGGCTACTTCCACATCTTCAGTTGGTCTAGCCGCTTGTCCTCCACTTCCTGATTACGGATGTACTCGCGGATCGCCGTTTCGTCGCGCCCCACGGTCGACACGAAATAGCCGCGCGCCCAGAAATGTTGACCCGCGAAATTCTGCTTGTGCTCACCATAGGTCCGAGCCAGATGAATCGCGCTCTTGCCTTTGATGAAGCCCACTACTTCCGACACCGCATACTTGGGCGGAATCGAAAGCAACATATGCACATGGTCAGGCATCAGATGGCCTTCCAAAACCCGGCTCTCCTTCTGCTCGGCCAAACGCCGGAACACTTCGCCCAAATGCTGCCGAAGACCTTCATAAAGTACGCGGCGCCGGCATTTGGGGATGAATGATACGTGGTATTTGCACTCCCATACGGAGTGACTTAGACTCTCCAATTGGTCCATCCGGATTCTCCTTGACGTGTGCTTTGGTCGGCTCACGTCTGGAGTTTCTTGGATGGACTCCCGCAAATGTCAAACTGCTACTGCCACCCCGGCAGAGCCGGGGGATCTCCTCACGCTTTAGGCCAGCGGAAGGCGAATGATGGCACGAGCGCCTTCGCCGTCTTCGCGGTTGACGAGGCGGATTTCGCCGCCATGGGCGCGGGCGATCTGCTGGGCCAGCGCCAGGCCCACGCCGCTTCCAGTTGGCTTGGTTGTATAAAACGGCACAAACAGATTCTCGGTGTTGGCGATGCCAAGGCCGCGATCTTCGATGGCGACCAGGAGGCTCGCATCTGCAAGGCGCCATCCAATGCGGACGGGCTGCGCGCCGTTGGCAAGCGATGCGTCGACGGCGTTGGCCAGCAGGTTGATGAACATCTGTTCCAACTGGTCGGGATCGGCTTGCAGAGTTGCGGAAGGTCCCGAGTCGAGCAGAACCGGCACCCGTTGTTCAAGCAGAGCTACCCGCTCAAGCAGCGGCGCAACCTGGACCTGCTTGAGTTGGGGTGGAGGCAGTTGAGCGAGAATGCGGTAGGACTGGACAAAGCGATGGAGGGAGTCTGCCCGGCCCTCGACCACTCCGAGTCCGCGCCTGAAATCGCGCACAGTAATCTCGTCGCCCTGCATCTGATCGACACGGGCCAGCAGGCTGCCGGCGATGGACTTAATGGGCGCGAGGGAGTTGGAGAGCTCGTGGCCGAGCACGCGAATGAGGCGCTTCCATGCGGTTTGCTCCTCTTCCCGCAACGGCTGGCTGACATCGGCTAACAGCAGCAGGGTGTGCGGCGCGCCGTCCTGGCGGAAGGCAGCTTTGCGCAGCAGCCAGCGATTGGGTTTGGAGCCGAAAGAGTGGATACTCTGGTCGGGTGATGCAAGCAGGTATTCAAGGCTGAGTTCACGGGCGGTACGGCCGAAGCAGCGGGCGTGGGGAAGGCCGAGCAACTGCACACCCGCATCGTTGACCAGTTGGAGAACGTCATCGCGATCAAAGGCGAAGATGGGCGAGTGCATGACTTCAAGGATGCGGGCCAGCAACGCGGTGGCTTCAAGAGAACGCACGCGCTGCTTCTGGAGGAGGTCGGCGAGGGCGTTGATCTCGGCTGCCAACTCGCCCAAGGCATCGCTCGAGGCGGCTCCGCGAGCACGAAATGAGTAGTCGCCCTCGCGAAGCGAAGACACGACATTGGAAAGAGTCTGCAGTGGGCGGATGAGGCTCTCTATCAGCGAAGCGGCAACCAGGGCAAGATAGAGGAGCAGGCACGCGGCGAGCAGAATGGTTGGCGCCGCCGAGATTTGATGCTGGTAAATGAGAATGGCGAAGAAGGCAAAAGCGGGCAGCGAAAGGAACAGGCAATAGAGCCAAGCCCGGTGGACTGCCGAGCGGCGCCGCCTGCGCAGTTGCCGTCTCTCGCTCTCGCTTTTATAAACCATACTTTTCGATGCGGCGATAGAGGGCAGCGCGGCTCAGGCCGAGAGCCTCCGCGGCTTGCGAAATGTTGCCGTCACAACGGCGCAGCACCTTGCGGATGAGGAGGGCCTCGACCTCGTCGATACTCATATTCTCAAATGACTGGGTGGAGGGCCGTGCCGAAGCCACAGCGAGGTTCGACGGCTCGATCTCCTCGCCGCGGCAAAGCAGCACCGCGCGCTCAATTGCGTGCTCCAGTTCGCGTACATTGCCCGGCCACTGATACTGCATCATCTGCTGCATGGCGGATGCGGAAAAGCCTGTAACCTGTTTGCGATAACGTGACTTGTTGCGTCCCAGAAAATGCATGGCCAGGAGCGGAATATCTTCGCGACGGTCACGCAACGCGGGCAGATGAATCTCGACCGTGTTGATGCGGAAGAGCAGGTCTTCGCGAAAATTGCCGGCCTTGGCCTCAGCTTGCAAGTCCGCATTGGTGGCGGAAAGAACGCGCACATCGACGCGGCGGGTCTGCGACGAGCCAACTCGCTCCAACTCGCCAGATTCAAGCACGCGAAGCAGCTTGGCCTGCTGGCGCAAAGGGACATTGGCGATTTCGTCGAGAAACAGCGTGCCGCCGCTGGCCAGTTCGAAGCGGCCGACGCGATCAGTTCGCGCGTCGGTGAATGCTCCCTTGACGTGACCGAATATTTCGCTTTCGAAGGTGCCCTCGGGCAAGCCGCCTGCGTTGACGGCTACGAGGGCCATGCGGGAGCGTGGCGACGCGGCGTGAAGCAGCTTGGCTACAATTTCCTTGCCGGTGCCGTGCTCGCCGGTGATGAGCACGTTGGCGTCGGAGGGGCCGACCTGCGAGATGAGTTCCAGGACCGGCTGCATGGAAGGGGCTCCGGCGATGAACTCGGGCATGCCTTCGGCGCGGAGCAGGCGATTTTCCAATTCCAGTTGGCGCGCCCGACGCAAGGCCTGGTGCAGTTCCGCATGCACACGAATAAGACTGAGCAGGCGCTCGTTTTCCCACGGCTTCTGGATAAAGTCGCGGGCGCCGCGCTTGATGGATTCGACGGCGAGATCGATGTTGCCCCAGGCGGTCATGACAATGACGGGGAGGCGCGGGTCGATCTCCTGGAGGCGCGCCAGCAGGTCGAGGCCTTCCTGTCCCGAGGTCGTGTCGCGCGTGTAGTTGAGGTCGATGAGAAGCACATCGTAGTCGCTTTGGCCCAGAGCTTCCAGCAACAAATGCGGGGAGCGCACGCACTCCACTTGGATCCCCTGCGGCTGGAGCAGCAGTTCGACGGCCTCAAGGATGTGCGGTTGATCGTCGGCGACGAGAACCCGGATTCGTTCGTTCTTGCGAGGGTCAGTCATCTGTTCTCCGGTCTTGCTTTATGGATGGCTTGCCTCCACAACTCCGGTTTTCGCGTCGGCAATGGAGATTAAGTAGCCTTCGAAGATCGAACCCATGGCGTGCTTCGCCTCGATGCGGTCGAATTCAGTTTCGGCCGCGACCGGCGCGGGTTCAGCGAAGAAAAGGTCGTGCACGGCGGACAATGTCTGCCGATTCGATCCTGCCCCGGTCTTCTGTTCCCTCTTCATGATCTTGACAGGCCTCAGCGCCGGGTGACCTGCATCAAGCGCGATGGCGGCGATGGACATGATTTGTGCTGTGGCAGACATGGGCCCTTCCAGTGATTCTACGGCGCGTGCGTCACGACGCCCAATTTCGCATCATCGATCGAGACGCCCGTTTGCTGCAGCGTTGTTCCGGTGGCACGGTCTATTTCCACCTTGGCTTTTTCATACTGTGTCTGTGCGGTCACAAGCGCGGATTCCGCGACGCCCAGATCGTGCTGCGCGAGCAGCGTGTCGGAGCTGGACTTGGCGCCGAGTTTCTGTTCCTGGGCCGTGACTTCAAATGTGTGCGCTGCCAGGTCGCGGGCCTTCTGCGCGGCATCGACCCGCGCCTGCCCCTGCTGCAGCGCGAATTGCGTGTTGCGCACGTCGAAGCGGATGTTCTTCTTCTGCTCTTCAAACGTGATCTGTCTCCGTCGAAATTCCAACACCGCTCGAAACTGGTCGGCCTTGGCGACACGGTTGCGTAGGTTGATCTGCAGATTCATTCCGAACTGATATTCCGGCGACGAATAGTTAAAGGTGTTTTGGAACATGGCGCCAAAACCCGTAGGGAGATCGGACGCGCATTCATCCGGGCCCAAGTTGCAGCTTGGATTCCTCGGTCCAGCAATGCCAGCTCCCTCATAGAAGCCATAGGCATACAGCGTAGGCAAGAGCTCATTTCGGAGGGCCTTTAGACTTTCCTGCGCCACTTGCATCGCGATCTCGTCCTGGGCGACGTCGGGACGGTTCTTTTCGGCTTGAGCGATCAGATCGTCAATCGATTTGGTGGCATTTGGATCGTCAAGGCCCTTGGTATCGAGAGGAATGACCGGCATTTCGTCAATGGCCGGGTCGTCGGTCTTGGTGATGGCGTTCTTGATGAGGAGTTCGTTTAAGCGGAGGGTAGCGCGCGAAACGGTGAGATCACCTTCGCTCGTAGCAACGTCCGACTCGTCCTTGGTAACCTGCATCGCCGGAATGGCGTTCAGCTGAAGCTGCTTCTGGTCGTCGGAAAGAGTCTTTTGCGAAAAGGACAGCGAACGTTCCTTGACCTGTTCGTCCTGATAGGCATTCACGAGGTCCCAGTAAATGTTCTCGACCTGGGTGACGGTGGCAATCACCTGGGCGCGAAAGGCGAGGTCGTTAATCTCGATGTTCTTCTTGGCGATATGCATGTAGCGCTCGTTGGTTGCGATACCGAAACCGGCAAGCAATTGCTGGGTTAGAATCACCTGGAAACTTGCGTTGAGCGTAGGATTGATGGCTTCGTAGGGACTGTTATTGGCGAAACGCTGACCCTGGTAATTGATTTGCAGGCCCGTTCCCAACGGAAAGTTCTGCGAGAAATTTGCAAGGGCCTGGATGGTGTTCTCTTTAAATGTGAGTACACCGGTTTGGAAGGCATTGCCCTCCTGGAGGACCGTGTGATCAACGTAGCCTTTGAAGTTGAGAAATGGATCGAAAGAAGGGACCGTCGTTCCGGCACCGAGGGTCGAGGTCACAATGCCACCCGCACCAGCAGCGCCCGATCCGGAACTGGTGCCTCCCCCGCCGTTATTGCCACCGCTGAAGCCGCCCTGCGTGGAGGATTGCACAATCGCTGTATCGACGCCATTTACCTGGCCACCAGCTTTTGTGCGCGCGTAGTCGCTTTGCGCAATGGGGAAGTTATAGCGGAAATAGGCGAGATCGAGATTGTTCTCAATGGCGAGTGCGATCGCATCGTGCAGCGAAATGTATAGCTTCCCCTCGCGGATGAGGTTTTCGAGACGCGGCGAGTTGTTGAGATCCAGTGGGGGCACATCACTCGGCCTATAGGCTGAAAACGGCTTACGCGAGTGCGGCAGTTCCACGTGAAACGGCTGCTGCGGTGCAGTCACCTGTTGCTGTGCCTGCTGCATCTGTTGAGCCAACGAAACTGGCGCCCCCGCCGGTTGGGTCGTCGCGGGTGTTGGAGCCTCTGGTGCCGGCGAAGTTGTCTGCGAATTGGCGGGCAAAGCTTTTGGTGACGGTGGCCCCACGGCCAAAGCCATGTTCACCTGCAGGAGTGAGATCGCGGCGGCGGCTTGAAAAAGAGTGCGGATACGAATGTTCGAGATTTTCATGGAAGAGTTCACTGTGCGCCAACCTCCGTCGATGTGACCTGCAAATTCTCGTCGCGAGTGAGCCATCCATCGCGTAACTCGAGGATGCGCTTGCCGTAGCGCGCGTTTTCTTCAGAGTGCGTGACCTGCACAATGGTCGTTCCCTGGCGATTCAATTCCCGGAACAGTTCCATGATTTCGCGGGCCTGCGTTGAGTGGAGGTTGCCGGTGGGCTCGTCAGCAAGAAGAAGTGAAGGTGCGTGGACGACGGCGCGCGCAATGCCCACCAGCTGCTGTTGGCCGCCGGAAAGTTGGTTGGGGAACAGGTCCTTTTTGGCAACGATCTGGAAGCGATCGAGAATGTCGGCGACCATGCCGCCGCGGTCTTTCGCGGGCATGTTCTTGTAAGAGAGCGGGAGATCGATGTTCTCGGCGACGGTGAGATCATCGAGCAGATGATAGCTTTGGAAGACCATGCCGATGCGCTGGCGAGCGAGGTCGGCGCGCTGCTTGCGATTAAGCTTGTGGGCGGGTGTTTCGTCAAACCAGTATTCGCCCTGCCATCCGTCGTCGAGCAGAGCCAGCACGTTCAGCAGCGATGACTTCCCTGCCCCCGATGGTCCCATGACGGTGACGAATTCACCTTCCTTAATGGTGAGCCCGACGCGGCGCAACACCCAGGTTTCGGTGTGGCCGGTTCTGTAACTTCGTTCGATGTTCTTGAGTTCAATCATGTAATTACTCCGATCTCAATGCATGTTCATCAAATGGTTATTCGGTTCTCAGTGCTTTCATGGGTTCAACGGCGGCGGCGCGACGTGCGGGCAGCCAACTGGCCACGAGCGATGCGCTCAATAACACGAGCGCTACGGCGGAAATGGCGACGTAGTCCAACGAACCCACGCCATAAAGGGTGCTTTGCATGGCGCGGCCTACAAAGAACGCGCCCACAAGTCCGAGGCCAAGCCCTATAACCGCCAGAATCAAGGCTTCCTTGAGAATCAGTGTCACCACATTGCCGCGGCTGGCTCCGAGCGCCATGCGCAAGCCAATCTCGTGTTCGCGCTGGGCCACGGTAAAGGCCATCACGCCATAGATGCCCACGGCGGCCAGCAGCAGAGCCACGACGGCGAAACTGCCATAGAGCGACATGGTGAACCGGTCGCCAGCGAGCATGAGGCTTTTCACGTCATCAAGAGTGCGCGGCTCAGCCAGGGCAATCTGGGGATCGACCGCATGCACGGCGGCTGCGATGCTTCTTGCCATGGTTGCAGGATCGCGCGCTGTGCGCACACCAATGCTTGAACTTGGCCACGGGATCTGCCAGAACGGGATGTCGATCTCAGGAAAGTCGTCACGAAATCCTCCGGCGCGCACGTTGTGGAAGACGCCTACAATCTGCCATGGCACCGCCGGTCCAAGTTTGGTCACGCCCGGAATCAACTCCTCGACCATCAGACGCTGCTGTAGAGGATCTTTACCTTTCAGAAATCTCTTCACGAACTCCTCGTTGACCATGGCGACTCGCACACTGCCGGCGCTGTCCTGGTCAGTGAAGGAGCGTCCGCGGATCAATTGGATGCCATACGTCTTGAAGTAATCGGGAGTGACCATGCTGAAGCCGGCGCCGGGGCGCTGCGAGGGGTCGGCATAATCTGGTTGACCGGCAATGGTGAACGGCATTCCGAAGCCAGGCCCCTCAAGGGGCAGACCAACAGAAGCCGAAGCGTCGAGGACACCTGGCACCGACTTGATGCTGGCGAGCATCTGCTGATAGTACGAAACGATCTGCGCGGGATCTTTGGGGCGCGATTCAGGAGCGGGCAACGAGAATGTCTGAACGCGGGTGGTGTTCACGCCGAGATCGATCTGGGTAAGATTCCAGAAGCTGTGAATGGCAAGCCCGGCGCCGGTGAGCAGCGCCAGGGCGAGGGCGAACTCGCCGATGACCAGCAATCTGCGCAGGCGATGACGGCCGGCGCCTGTTCCTGAACGCCCACCTTCCTTGAGTGCGTCGGCGGGATCGACGCGGGTTGCATACCAGGCTGGAGCACAGCCGAAGAGCAGGCCGGCCAGCGTGGAGGCGGCTAAGGAAAACAGGAGGATGGGGAGATTCAGCGTGAGATCGGCCTCGGATGGCAGCGTGTTACGGGGAATCATGACGACGAGCGCTCGCAAGAAGACCTCGCCCACGCCGATACCGAGCAGTCCACCGATCAGTGCCAGTAACAGGTTCTCAGTGAGGAATTGGGCGAAGATATCCCTGCGTGAGGCGCCGAGCGATGTGCGGACTGCTATTTCCTTGTGCCGCGTACTTCCCTTCGAAAGCAGAAGGTTGGCGACGTTTACGCAGGCGATCAGGAGCACAAATCCAACGGCGCCGAGCAAAAGCCAAAGGGTCTGAATTCGTTCCTTCGGCAGGAAGTCGTTTTTGAGTGGCTCAACGATAGCGCCCCATCCCTTGTTGCTCTTGGGAAAGGCCTGGGCAATACTGGCGGTCACGGCGTCCATATTGGCTTGTGCCTGTTTGATGGATATGCCAGGCTTGAGACGCCCCATGGCCAGCAGCCAGTGGAAGTCGTGGTTTAGCTGCTCGGGCTTGAACGCCAGCGGTACCACCAGCCACGGATTCAGGCGATCGGTAACGCCGGGAACCAGCACTCCCACAACCGTGTAGGGCGTTCCGTCAATTCTGAGCTGTTTGCCCACAATGTTGGGGTCGGAGCCGAGGCGTCTCCACATTCTGTTCATGAGGATAACGACGTGTTCCTTTCCCAGCGCGCCTTCCTCCGGGAGGAAATCGCGACCGTACAGAAACTTGACACCTTGCATGCGGTAAAAGCCGGGTGTCGCCTCCTGGCCCTCAACGTACTCGGGCTGATCTTTTGTGGCGAGGTTGAAGCTGCCGCCGGTAAATGCGTTCAAATCCTGAAAGGCCGTGTTTTGGCGTTTCCAGTCCACGAAGTCCTGGGCCGCAATGCTGTTGCGATCACCCTGAATCTTGGACCAGACCATCACGAGCTGGTCAGGCTGCGGATAGGGCATGGGCGCGAGCAGGGTGGCATACACCACCGTAAAGATGGCGGTATTGGCGCCGATACCGAGTGCGAGCGTGAGCACAGCCGTGAGCGTGAAAACCGGCGATTTGCGCAGTTGGCGAAGCGCGTAGCGCAAGTCGTTCAGGATCGATCGCATTGTGAGCATCCTTTCATCGGATTTCGCTTACTCGATTCTCAATGCCTTCATGGGTTCAACGGTGGCGGCACGGCGCGCGGGCAAGGCAGCGGCGAAGGCGATCATGAACGCGGTGAGGAGCACAGCGCTGGCGAGCGTTGCCGGATCGAAGACGGTAACTCCGTAAAGCTGGCTGCGGAACAAGCGTGCCAGGGCAACGACGGAAGGCAGCGCGATGAGGGTGGCGACCGCCGCGATCAAGGCCATCTCGCGCACAACGAGGACGATGACGCTGGAACGTTGCGCACCGAGAGCAAGACGCACGCCAATCTCGCGGGTGCGTTGCTCAGTGGAGTAGGCTAGAACACCGTAGAGCCCGACGGCTGCAAGCACCATGGCCAGCAAAGAAAACCCAATAGCGAGAATGGCGAGTGCACGATTATCGGAAGCGCTCGCATCCACCTGGGCCTTCATGGTGCGCAGTCCATCGACGACCAGCGTGGGATCGAGCTGATGGATCGTCGCGCGGATGGCGGATTCAATAGTCTCCGGCGGCTCCGCCGTGCGGACGTAAACTTCGACGCCGCCAGGATGTTTTTGCTGGAGGTAGGGGCGATAGACGGCCGGGGGCATCGCGGTGCGGAGGTTAGAGTGCTTTGTATCGCCCACGACCCCAACGATGGTTGTGTCAAGCTTTAGATCGTCCTTGCGTCCTTCGGCGATGGCACGGCCGAGCGCATTTTGCGCTGATCCATAGTATCGTTTGGCCGCCGAGAGATTGACCACGGCCACGAGCGGCTGCCCGTTCGTGTCCGAAGGGGTAAATTCCCTTCCCGCCAGCAATGGTTGCCGCAAAGTGGCAAAGTAACCGGCAGTGATCCGATCATCTTCAAATTGCATTCTCTCGTTTTCTGAAGGCTTGTATCCCTGAAGCGAGAAATTTGAGCCGCTCGAATCTCCTTGAAGCTCAGGATCGTCTGTTGCGGCGGCAGAGGTAACACCGGGAATGCGGCCGATCGATTCGAGCGCGCTGACGACAATTTGAGGTGTGCGGTCTTCGCCGTAGCCGGAGCTTGTTGGATCGAGATTGAAGGTGACGAGCTTCGCGGTTTCAAATCCGACCGGCACATGGCGGAGATTGTCGAGAGTGCGCACGAACAAGCCTGCGCCCCCGAGAAGCATGACACTCAACGCGATCTGCGCGCCGACTGCCACCTTGCGAAAGAGTTGCGAGCCTTTGGATGCTGTTCCCGCGTTCTGGCGAAGTGCGATCGCAAGATCGGGGCGCAGGAAATGCAGCACGGGCGCGATGCTGAACAGGAGGCTGGTGACAAGAGCGATTCCCAGGGTGAAAAGGAGAACGCGCGCGTCGATGGATGCGGAATAGGGCTCGCTTCCTGGATCTGAGTTCATCATGAGATGAACCAGCGTGCGCGCCACCACGGGAGCAAGAGCAAGGCCTGCCGCGGCTCCGGCGACGCCGAGCAGACCGCCTTCAACCAGCAGTTGCGAAACGATACGGCTGCGCTTTGCGCCCAAAGCATAACGCATCGACATTTCGCGCGCACGGCCCGCGGCGCGTAACAGCAGAAGCGTTGCCACATTGATAGCGCACATTGCCACCAGAAGGCCGGCCATGCTCATAAGAATGATGAGCGGGGTCTTGAGTTCCATGCGGCCGGGAGAAAACCCCTTGGAATCGTCCAATACCTTGAGGTGGGAATTGTCGAGGAAGTCTTTCTTGAAATGCTCAGATCGCGACTTATAAAGAGTCAGTTCATTCGCCCGCAGAGAGTGCCACAGTGGCCCGAGGCTGGCCTCGGCCTGGGAGTTGCCTACGCCTGGCTTGAGTCGCGCAACCAATGTGAGCCAGATGGATTGATGATTCGTCAGGTTCTCGCGAGGAGCCATCCACGGCATGGCAACATCCACCATGCTGATGGGAATGAAGACTCCGGGCCGGTAGCCTCCAATGGCAGAAGTGAAATTCTGCGGGGCTACGCCGAGAATGGTGAAGGGATGGCCGTTGATGAGCACCGTCTGACCGATCACATCGTGTGCTGCGGCGAAGCGCGTCTTCCAGTAGTCGTAGCTGAGGACTGTGACCGGATTTGCATTCTTCGCCGTATCGTCCTGCTGTGTGAAGAGACGGCCAATCGCGGGTTTCAATCCTAATAGCTGGAAATAATTCCCGCTGACAACTTCTGCATCTTTGCTCTCTGCCTGGTTGTGCCAGGACACGCCCACACCGGTCTTGTCGGCAGCCAGCATCCCCTGAAAAACCTGGTTGTGATCGCGCAGGTCCTTGTACATCGGATAAGAGAAGAAGTCTTGTGAACTGCCACCGAAGCTGCTGGACGAACCTGAAAACGCGCCGCTCCACTCGAAGCGAACAAGCTCTTGGGGCCGCTGCACGGGTAACATCCGCAGCAGCACTTGGTCAAACAGCGTGAATACAGCTGCGTTGGCGCCGATGCCGAGTGCGAGGGTCACAACCACGGTGACCGTGAATCCCGGCGAGCGGCGCAATTGGCGCAAAGCGTAACGGATGTTTTGAAGCAGCGGGTTCATCGTCGTCTCCTGTTACTCAATGCGCAGTGCTTGCATCGGTTCAATGGTTGAGGCGCGGCGAGCGGGAATGAAGCCTGCCGCAGCGGCGCATAGGACGAGCATGAAGGGCGCGCCGACGAGGGCCATTGCATCGTAACTCCCCACTCCGTAGAGCAAGCTCTTCATCAGGTAGCCGGCATAAAGGGCAGCCGGGATGCCGAGACAGAGCCCGATGAGGACTTGCCAGAGTGCGCCGCGCATGACCATCGACACGACGCTCCCGCGGGTTGCACCGAGCGCCATGCGGATGCCGATTTCGCTGGTGCGGCGGGCGACAAAATACGACATCACCCCGTAGAGACCTACCGAGGCCAGGATGAGCGAGAGGATGCCGAAGAGATTGGAGAGTTGCGCGACCAGCCTGTCCTCATTAAAGTTGCCCGCGACCTGCGCACTGAGGGTGCGCAAGTCCAGAACAGTCAGGTTGGGGTCGATGCCTGCCAGCGTATTCCGGATGAGAGTGTCGGCATCCTGCTGCGGGCGATTGAATTGGACAATGATGGAATCGATGAACATCGATTGCGTTTCACCGGAGGTCATCTCGGGTTCTTTGTACCCGAAGAACTGTTGTGAAAGCGGGCGAAGGAAAACAGGGCGTACCGCTTGGCGCGGGTTGTTGATCTTGAAATCGCGAAAGACACCTACGATCTGAAAGCTGCCCGAATACTGCGGGAAGTCGATGCCGAAGTGTTGGCCGATGGGGTCCTGATCGGGGAAGAATCTCTTGACGAAGGCTTCGTTCACCACGGCGACCTGCGGGGAATTCGCGGTGTCCTGGTCAGTGAAATCACGGCCGCGCACGATGGGGACGCCGATGCTCTCGAGGAAGTGGGCGCTGACTCGATCCCATGTTGAGCCGCATTTGGAGTCGGGTCCCGGAGCAGGGTGGCCCTGCTGAATGACGCACTCTCCCCAGTTGTCGCCCTCGAGCGGGCTGTAAAGCGCCATGCCCACATGGGCCACTCCGGGCAGTGCGGAAAAACGCTCCTCCATATCGCGGTAAAGACCGGGCAACCGATCCACGGTGTATCCGGCGCCGGAGGGATCGAGATGGAGCACGTAGCGGTTAGTTGTAGCGATGCCGAAGTTCTGGTGCTCGAGATTCCCGAGCGACTTCGTCATGAGGATAGCTCCGGCAAGCAGGACCAACGACAATGCCGCCTGAAAAACGACCAGCGCTTTCTGCGGCAGCGAAGACCGGTCGCGCGTGGAACGGTTGACACCGCGGAGTGCGTCGGCAGGCTGGGCATGCGACGACATCCATGCCGGCCCAAGGCCGAATAGAATGCCCGTGATGAGTGAAACCAGAAACGCGAAGCCAAGCACGGTGAGGGAGGGGCTGGCATCGATGGGCAGGCTGCGCGCATCGGGGAATGCGAGAGCGAGAATGGTGCGCGAACCGGCATAGGCGACGGCCAGACCTGCGAGCCCGCCAATAAAACCGAGCAACACGCTTTCGGTGATCATCTGGCGAATGACGCGACTGCGGCCCGCGCCCAGGGCCATGCGCACCGCGATGTCCGCACGCCGCGTGGTGCCGCGCGCCAGTACCAGGTTGGCAATATTGGCGCAGGCAATGAGCAGCACGACGCTGGAAAGGATCATCAGCATCTTCAGACCTTTGCCTGTTTCCTGCTGCAAGTTCTGAATCCCTTTACCGCCGGGCACGAGGACCACGTGCTCCTTGGGAATGATTGCGGAGCCGCCGTTTGCGGTGTAAGCAGAACGCGTGGCCAACCACTGGCGCAGAAATACCGACAGCCTTGTCTGGAGGACGCCTATGTTCGTTCCGGGACGGATTCTGCCAATGGGATAGAGCCAGTGCGAGTCCGCATGATGGAGTATTGCCATGGGGCCTTGAACATACGGTTCAGTTTGCAGCGGCAGCCAGAAATCAGGCGGATTGTCAGTCTCGCGGTCGCCGAAAAAGCCGGGCGGCGCAACTCCAATGACAGTGAAGGGGCGTGCCTGAATGAAGATCGTGGAACCGATAATCGACGGATCGGAAGCATATTGGCCCTGCCATGCCTTGTAACTCAGCACGGTCGATGGCGCCGCGGTGGGCGTGTCGTCATTCGCGCTGAATACCCGCCCTGCATAGGCTCCGAGGCCCAATGTAGAGAAGTAGTTGCCCGAAACGAATTCGCCATGCAATGGCTTGGCGAGCGCATTTCCGCGGCGCACGCTCCAGGTCCACTGTCCCGCTTGCACCGCGGCCAGTTGCTCGAACTGCGGTGCGGAGGCTTTCAGATACTGGTAAAGGTCAAAGGAAAAGATGCTGAAATCGCCGGTATCGCCCGCACCGCCGGGGAACCCGCCCTCGACGCAGCAATCGTCGTCATCGCCGATGCGGTAGAGTTGTGACGGGTCGGCAACCGGCAGCGAGCGCAGCAGAATGCCCTGAACCAGCGTGAAAATGGCCGTGTTGGCGCCAATGCCCAGCGCCAGCGTGATGACGGCGGTGATCGTAAATCCCGGCGATTTGCGCAACTGGCGCAGTGCGTAGCGGAGGTCCTGAAAGAGATTTTTCATCGCGTAAATTCTCCGTTGCGTTCCGGTTCGCGCTGCTATTCGGTTCTGAGCGCTTGCATGGGCTCGATGGAAGCGGCGCGGTGGGCGGGCAACCAGCTCGCGGCCAACGCGGCGCATAGAATGGCAACGGCCGTCAGGACGGCCGCCAAAGTAGCGTTCATCACGATGCTCGCAGCACCGGTGGAAGGATCGACTCCTGAGTCCGCCAGCAGATGGCCGAGCACAGGACGAATCATCCAGCTTGCAGCCAGGCCCAGAGCCACGCCCGCCGAGGCGACGGCAAAACCGCGTCCCAGGAAGACGCCAAGGATGGCGGCGCGATCGGCACCGAGCGCCATGCGCACGCCGATCTCGCGCGTTCGCTGCGTGACCTGGTAGCTGAGCAGTCCAAACAGGCCGATGACGGTGAGCACGAGCGCAAAACCGGAGAAGCCGCCGGCCAACAACGAGAAGAATCGCGGCTCCTGAATGGTTGAGTTGATCACCGCCTGCATGGTGGTGAGGCGTGCGACGGGGATTTCAGGATCTGCCCTCTCGACAGCCTGTTGCACTGCCTCCGCCAGATTGACATGAGCCGCGGTGCGAATGGCAAAGCTGGTGGGAAACCAGCCGTTGATGATGCCCGTGAAGTCGTCCGGAAGTTGTGCAATGGGGAGATAGATGACAATGCCCTGGCTGTCAACCAGCGAACGCATTTGCACATCCGCCGCGATGCCCACGATGCGCCAATGATCTTTCCCACCCAGTTGAATGGCGTCGCCGATGGGCGAACGGCCAGGCCACCAACGCTTTGCGGCAGTCTCGCCGATGAGGGCAACGGGATCACTTCCTGCGCGGTCACTTTGAGCGATGTCCCGGCCAGCCAGTACCGGAATTCCCATTGTCTGAAAGTAGCCGGGAGTCACAAAGCGGATTGCGACGTTGTGATGCAGGTCGGGCCGGTCAGCCGGGTTGGCGCCATTGTTCAGCCCGCGATCGAGAGGCAGACCGTTCACAGCGGCAACGCGATCTACGCCGGGCACATGGGCCAGGCCATCAAGGACCGTGGTGATGAACTGTGTAGTCTGGCGCGTGTTAGCGTAGCGGTCGCCTTTGAGCGCCACCTGGAACACGGTGAGTTGCCTGGGCTGAATGCCGGAGGGCAAATCGCGCAGGCGAACGAACGTTCCCAGCAATACCGCCGCCGTGGAGACGAGTACCGTCGCCAGGGCAATCTGCGCCACCATCAGGGCGCGCGACAAACGCGCATGAGAGACAGTCTCGCCGAGCGACGGGCCGCCCAAACGCATCTCACGGCTTTTTTTGCGCAGAGTAATCCATGCAGGGAGCATTGAAAAGATGCCCGTAGCGGCGAGCGCAATCGCAATAATCACCGCGCTTAACAGCCATGGACTCGGCCCGGCGTTCAGGGTTGGAATAGCGAGTGGCGCCGAATGAAGCAGCACGTCTACGGAAGCGCGCGCAATCAGCGCACCGAGCATGCCGCCACCCAGGGCCAATAGCAATCCTTCGCAAGCCATGAGGCGCATCAGTTGACCACGGCTGGCGCCCAACGCGGAGCGCAATGCAATTTCGCGCGAACGGCGCATGGCACGAGCCATCATGAGTCCCGCCAGATTCAGGCAGGCCACGAGCAGCACAGCCAGCACCGCGCCCATCACCGTGAGCAGGCTGCGTCGCACTTCACTGACCATGACGTCCTGCAATTTCCATGCGCGGAATTCATGAACGGTGTTACCAGGGCCGGACCATTTCTTGTAGTCAGGGAATTGCTGATAGAAGGCGGAATTGAGCGCGTTCAATCGCTGCTGAGCCTGCGCAAGAGTCACGCCGGGGCGCAGGCGCGCGATCATCTCAAAGTTGTCGCCTTCGTATCCGGGAGTCTTCGCGCTCAACTGCAGCGGCTGCCAGAGATCGGGATTGCCCATCACGCCGGGCGCGGTTTCAGCGGTGACAGCAAAACGGGCAGGCATTACGCCGACCACCGTGAAGGTTTCTTCGTTGATGCGAACAGCGCGGCCAACAATGTCAGGATTGCGGCCAAAGACGCGGGTCCACAGGCTATCGCTCAGTACTACGGTACGTCCTCCGCCGGGCCGGTCTTCGTCGGGAGAAAAGCCGCGACCCAGTGCGGGCATCACGCCCAGCGTGCGGAAATAGCCTTCAGAAACGCGCACCATATTGACTGTCGCCGCATGACCGCCGTTCACAGAAACATTGACCGAAGCGCTAGAGTCGTCCATCACAGCGACGGACGAAAACTCATGGCTGTGATCACGGACAAAATCGGCGGCAGTACCGACCTGCTCGGCGTTCGGCTTTTCCTGGGGGAAGGTGAAGGCCAGGCCGACCAGACGGTCCGGATCGGGATAAGGCAGCGGTTCCAACAACACCGCGTGTACCACGCTATACACGGCCGCTGTGACGCCGATGCCCAGGGCAAGCGTGAGCACCGCAGTCAGCGTGAACCCCGGCGACTTGCGCAGTTGGCGGAATGCATAGCGAAGGTCGTGCATCAGAGACCGCATCGGTTCACCTCCTTATTCACTGCGAAGAGCCTGCATGGGTTCGATGGAAGCCGCGCGCCGCGCAGGCGCCAGGCCGGATGCAAACACAGTAAGTAGCAGGAATGCTGCGGCCACACAGTAACTGATGGGATCGAACGGTGAAACCCCAAACAACAGGGACCGCAACAGTCGCACGGCGGCGAAGGACCCGAGTGTGCCGCTGACCAAGCCGATGGCCGCGGTGATCCCATTGCCGCCAAGCACAAGCCGAAAGATTCTTGCGCGCGTTGAACCCAAAGCGATGCGCAGGGCAAACTCGCGATAGCGTTCGATGACCGAAAAGGCCATTACCGCGTAGAGGCCGAGCATGGCCACCATCACGCTTGAGATTGCATACACGCCGAGCAATTCAGCGGGGATTCGCGAGAATTGAAACCGTGTGGCCGCGACTGCTTCGAGAGTCTGCACATTTTCGAGGGGCAGTGTGCTGTCCACTTCTCCGGCTGCCTGCCGCAGCCTTGCCACGGCCGCGGACTCTGAGATGCGGGTGCGAATTGCGACAAATACGAGGCTCGAATAATCCTGGGCCAGGGGCAGATAGAGAACCGGCGTCGGCTCGGTCATCTGCGGGTCGGAATAGGTGTAGTCGTGAACGATGCCGACGATTTGGCGGGGCTTATCGCCCACCACCACACTGCGGCCGATGGCGTCTCCTTTTGGCCAATATCGACGCGCCAGGGCCTCGTTGATGACTGCGACGCTGGGCGAGGCAGCCGTGTCATGCGCATTGAATTCGCGGCCCTGCTGCACAGGGATGCGCATGGTGTGGAAGAAATCGGGCCCCTCCGAGTCCGTTACCACTGCCATTTCTTCGCCTTTGGCGGGAACATAGCCGGGAATCTTGAAGTCTCGCGTATTTCCGGAGCCCATATCGCCCATGGGCAGGTGCGACGTGAGTGTGGCTCCAAGGACGCCGGGCGCGGTCTTCAGCCGATTGAGCAGCGCCGTTTGAAAGGCAAAGCCGCGTTCGCTGTTGTATCCCGAACGCGAAAGATCGAAGCTCGCTGTAACACAGTTGGCGCGATCGAAGCCGGTATCGAGGTTGAAGATTTTCAGGGCCGTGCGCGTCAAAAGCCCGCAGCAGACCAGGACGACAAAACAGATGCCCAACTGCAGGCCAAGCAGGACGCGCGGTCCAAGCCTGTTGGGTGATCCTCCGGCAACTACCGCTCCACCTTCGTGCAGAGCTTCATTTTGCGAGACTCGCAAAGACTGACGCACAGGGTACATGCCGCACGCCATCGTTACCACTGCGGCAAGGCCGATGACAAAGAGAAGGATACGTGCATCACTATGAAGGTTGAATGCCAGGGGAAATCCGAAATTGGGCAGCAGCACGTAGAGAGCCTTCGACATGCCGACGCTCGCGCCCCAGCCTGCCAACGCGCCCATCGCAGCCAACAGCCCCGTTTCGGCCAGCACTTGCGCGGCGATCGTGGCTGGTGTTGCTCCCAGTGCGGTACGAATCGCCACTTCTCTGCGCCGGCGAGCCGCATGTTGTCCCAACAATGACGCAATATTGATGCACACCAGCAGCATCAAAAGAATGGAGGCCCCGAAGAGGATGGGCAACTGCTCACCGATGGCGCCGAACAGCCCTCGCTGGAAGTGGGCGGAATCTCTCAGATTCAGATCCCATCCGTTGTAAGTGCCATCGTGCTGCTGGCTCGCGAAGTTGCGTTCAAGAGTATGGAGCTCGGCCGCGGCTGCTGAATCCTTGACCCCGGGGCGAAGGCGAACGACGACCTGCAATCCGTAGTGAAGAAGCGGGTCGGTCGGAGAATCGGCGGAGAGATCGCGCAAACTCGAAAGCGGCATCCATGCAGACTCCGCGACTCCGCCAAAAATTCCCGCAAACTCCTTTGGAGCGACACCCACGATTGTGAACGCGTGATTGTTGATTGAAATGGCGCGGCCCAACACGTTCGGATCGGCTCCAAAGCGCCGACGCCAGAGAGCATCGGAAAGAACGACCTCGTCATTCGCGCCATAAGAGCGGTCGTTGGCGCCAGCCTGAAAAAATCGGCCAACCTGCGGCGCCAACCCGAGCAACTGGAAATAATTCGACGAAACGGTTCCGGCGGCGAGGGCCTCAGGCTGCGTTCCAGCCGAAGTCAGATTCACCAAGTTCAGCGCAAAGGCTGCCGTATTTTCAAAGGAACGGCCTTGATCGCGCAGATAGCGATACTGATCGTAACGGACCGAATAGCCGTCGTTGCCCAGCACCGTCGCATCGACAAAGCGCAGCGCGCGCGGCGCAACAACGTGCGGCCATGGGTTGTAGAGGACGGCGTTCGTCCAGGTAGCCACCGTCGTCAACGCGCCGATGCCCAGCGCCAGTGTAAGCACTGCGGTCAGCGTGAATCCCGGCGACTTGCGCAACTGGCGCAGCGCGAAACGAAGGTTTTGAGCTGAGTTTTGGAGCACTTGCTTCATTGCGTCCACCTCTGTCCTCTCAACGGGTTCCATTCACCCGAATCGTAAAGAATCTGGCTTGAAAGCTATTCGTCTCGTAGTGCCTGCATCGGTTCAATTGACGCGGCCCGGCGCGCAGGAACGACCGACGCCGCGATTGCAAGAGTAAAGATCGACAGGGCCGCCAGCACGATTACGGTTGGGTCAAGCGGATCGACCTGGAACAGGAGCGAACGCAGAAGACGGGTGGCAAAGACAGCGGCCACGGCCCCTAAAGCGCATCCCGCCAAACCAAGCTTCGCGCCGGAGGCGACCACCAGCCCCATGACGCTGGAACGCTGCGAGCCAAGCGCGAGGCGGATGGCCATCTCATGTGTGCGCAACGCGGCAGTGAAGGCGATGACGCTGTAGATGCCGAGCAATGCCAGCAGCATTGCGGCCGCGGCAAAACTGGAGATGAGCACGGTATTGAAGCGTCGCGACGCCTCGCCTTCCGAAACCACCTTGTCCATTGACTCGACTTGCGTAAGCGCAAGCTGGGGATCAATAGAGTGCACGGTAGAGATCAAGGCACTCGCCATTTGCTCGGGCGGCAGCATGGTACGCAACACAATAGAACCACCGTTGCCATCGAGCACCCCCGGAGGAACCAGCGAACCGAAGGAGATTGAGCCTTGACTCACCGGCTGGTAGATCTGCTCGCGGGTTGGTGCGTCCGCTCCGCTCTGCTTGATGTCGCCGATCTCCCCCACCACGGTCATCCAGGGGGTGGGCGACTCCGGCAGACCCCAGCGTATGCGCTTGCCAATGGGATCCTGGCCGGGCCAGTAGTGCTGGGCCAGCGTGCGGTTCACGATGATGACCAGTGGAGATCGAGCCTGGTCGGCAGTGGTAAAGCTGCGGCCCCTCAGCAAAGGAATGCCTGCCGCCTGGAAATAATCGCCAATCAGCGTGGACGGCCACGCAAGACTCAAATTCGCACCTTTTGGCGGGACATAGCCTTCCACAACAAACACCGTGCTCGCATTGTTTCCCGGGTTAGGTAATTGCGAAGTAATGCCGGCCGATTTTATGCCTGGCAACTGGCGCAGCTTTTCCAGGAGCATGTTGTTGAATGCGTCCACTGAAGACTGTGAAGAATACTGCCGTTGAGGCAGGGCGTACGAGGCGGTCAACGTGTGATCGGTGCGGAAACCCATGTCGACTGCGCGCAATTTGTCAAAGCTGCGCAGCAACAGGCCCGCCGCCGTAAGCAGCACCAGGGCCACAGCGACCTCGGCAATCACCATTATCGAACGCAAGCGGGCGTGGCCGGCGCCGGCCGTACCAGTGCGTCCACCTTCTTTCAATGCATCATTGACGCTGGTGCGAGCAGCGGACCATGCGGGGAGCAGTCCACACAAGAATCCCGTGAGCACGGCCAGCAGCAACGCGAAGAACATGACCCTCCAATCGAGGGTTATGGAACTGATGCGTGGAAGCGTCTCCGGCAAAAAGCTGACACCTACGCGCAACGCCACAGCCGCAAGGCCAAGCCCCAGCAGTCCGCCTGCTACGCTCAGAGCGAGCGCTTCAACCAGATTCTGGCGAATCACCGTCGCTGAATTCGCGCCGAGCGCGAGCCGCACCGCGATTTCGCGGCGGTGGCGAATGACCCTCACCAGCAACAGGCTGGCAAGATTGACGCAGGCAATGAACAATACAACGGCAACCGCCAGGAAGAGCGTGCGCACCAGCGGCCGAGCCTGCTCGACGGTGTATTTCTGCAAGGGCTCAACGACTGGACGAATGCGAATGCTGGCCATGAAGCCCGGAAACGCGCGCATGATTTCGTTTGCCACGGGCACGGCATTCTGTTGGGCTTGCGCAGGTGTGATCCCCGGCTTGAGCCGCCCCACCATCTGAAAGCTCCACGAGCCCGCACCCTCTTGCGGCGTGAGGCTGAGGGGCACCCAGAGCTCGCTGCGATTCAACTGTCCGGGCACCAGGGGAAACTCGAAATCGCGCGGCATGACGCCAATGATTTCGTACGGCTTGCGATCGAGAAGTATTTTCTGGCCAAGAATGTTGTCTGCGCCGTGAAAGCGGCTGTGCCACATCTGATAACTGATGACGGCTACCTGCTGTCTGGTTTCGTCTTCTCTCGGCGTGAATCCGCGGCCCATCAACGGCGCAACGCCAAGCACTGCGAACATGTTTCCGGTAAGGCGAGATCCATTGATCTGCGCGGGGGCGCCTACGCCGGAGAGTTCATAGCCGGTTTGCTGGTATGCGCCCAGGCCGGCGAAGCCGCGCGCTTCCTGCATATAGGAGCGAATCTCCGGTGCGGTCACGCCCGAGATTCCGGCGTTGTCGGCGCCCGTGCCCTCCACGATATCGCCTACCGTCACAAGTCTGTCGGGCTGCGGGAACGGCAACGGCCGCAGCAGCACGCCCTCGACGATGGAAAAAATGGCAGTCGTGGCGCCGATGCCAAAGGCCAGTGTCAACACCGCCGTCAGGGTAAACCCCGGCGTCTTGCGCAGTTGGCGCAATGCGTAGCGAAGATCCTGGAGCATGGTTACGCCTCCACTTCTTCAGTAAGCTTTTTGAGCTCGTCCTCCGAGACCACCTTTCCGTCGAACAGGTGCACTTCGCGCTGGGCGTGCTTGGCAAAGCGCGGATCGTGCGTAACCATGCAGATCGTGGATCCTTCGCGGTGGAGGTCGGCGAGCAGATGCATCACGGCTTCGCCGTTCTTTGAGTCGAGGTTTCCTGTAGGCTCGTCAGCCAGCAGGATGGAAGGCGAACCGGCCAACGCTCGAGCAACGGCCACGCGCTGCTGCTGACCGCCTGAGAGCTGGGCCGGATAGTGACGCATGCGGTGAGCCATGTTCACGCGCTCAAGGGCTTCTTTAACGCGCTTCTTGCGCTCGGCCGAGGGCATGCCGGCACGGTAGGTAAGCGGCAGCTCGACATTTTCCTCAACCGTGAGATCGCCGATGAGGTTGAAGCTCTGGAAGATGAATCCGATTTCCTGGTTGCGAATGCGAGAGCGCTCGCTGAAGCTCAGGTTTTCAACCGGGTTGCCATTGAGCAGATAACGGCCTCCGGTGGGCGTATCGAGCAGGCCCAGAATTGAAAGCAGCGTGGACTTGCCGCAGCCCGACGGCCCGGACATGGCCAGGTACTCGCCGCGCGAAATGGTAAGGTGAATGCCGGATAGTGCGTGGGTTTCCACTTCGTCGGTGTAAAAGACCTTGGTCAGGTCTTCAATTTCAATCAGCTTGCCGTTGGATGCCATCCCGTCCCCCTCGTATTCGTTGTTGGTTGTCGGTTAACAGTGGTCAGATTCCGCTGTCGACTCGCATTTCAGTTCACTTTTGACCTGGACCTCAATCCTGGCGCCGTCAACGCGGAGGCAGGCCGGGGTCCAGTCGAACGCGGTCAACGCCGTCATAGCGCGACATGTCGGAAGCAATGATCGTATCGCCTTCCTTGAGCCCCTCAAGCACCTGAATGTTGTTGACCGAAGCTCGGCCAACCTTGACTGGAACGCGAACAGCGCCTTTGCCGTCGGGATCGACCTTGAAGAGACTCAGGGTGGAATTCTCATTGCCTAGAGCCGGCCGACCCACGTAGAGCACATCTTTCAGCCGCGCCAAATCGATCGTGCCGTCCACGCTGAGCTGTGGCACGGCGCCCGGAGGAAGCGGCCCATCAAGAGCTACGTCAACCGTGCGCGTTCCGTTCACTACCGAAGGATCAATTCTGGTAACGTGGCCTGGAATAATGCCGTTGTGGGTGTCAATGGAAGCTGGCTGGCCGATCTGGATGTCCCGTGCCTGGGTTTCAGCGATCTGAAGAGCAGCTTTCAGCTTGTCCTGCTGAATCACTTCGGCCACCGAGGTTCCGGCCGTTACGTGCTGACCCACCTGTACGGGGGTCGCAAGCGGTGCGAGCACACCCGAAATTCCCGCCCTTACCTGAAGCGCAGCCGACTGCTTCTCATAGAGATCGAGAAGCGCCTTGGCCTGGTCGATCTTGGTTTGAGACGAAGCCAGCTGGACTTCAATTGCCTTCTGGTTTACCTCAAGCTGTTCCTGGCTGAGCCGGTGCTGAACGGTCAACTGATCGGCCGTGTTCTTTGACTTGTTGTAGGCGATGCCCGCAATCACGCCGAGGTCGAAGAGGGCCTTGTCGGTCTGCGCCTGCAACTGGTCCTGTGTGTAGTTGGCGTTGACCTCGGCGGCCGCGGTCTTCTTATCCATCAAGGTGCTTTGGAGCGTGGCCTGGAGACTCTTATAGTCGGCCTCCGCCTGTTTGAGCCCCAACTGCGCGTTCAACAGCAGCTGCTCAAGTTGAGGGTCGGCCAGGTCCATCAGAATCGTGTCGGGCGTGACCTTGGTGCCGGGCAAGACGCGTATGCGCACGACGGTCGCGTCGGTCTGTGCAGGAATCAGCTCGATCGAGTCTTCGCGCGGAACAAGGCTACCCGTCGACCCGCGCACCTGAATGGTCAAGTCTCCACGCTTGACCGTTTCGGGCCAAACCGTGGAGCTGTCTACGGAGGGCGCTGCGGGCTTTAACCGATAAACAGCCACTGCGGCAACGGTAACAACGACCACGGCAACACCAGCCCATGCCAGCAGGCGGCGCATCTTCTTTTGTTTCAAGTCTGGGCGAGCAATATCCATCACGTTTGGGAATAGAGCACTTGCCATGCCAAAGGGCCTTGATCTTTAGCCATTGAAAACAATAAGCTTACAGGGAATCATGGGCCTGTTCGCGAGCGAATACGTGACCGCTTCCGGGGCGCATTGTCCGATTTCGGACAGTTTTGGGGTGCGCTAGGTGGCATGAAATCACAGGTAATGGGAAGAACGGTCAGAGACGTTCGACGGCCAGGGCCACGGCATTGCCGCCGCCCAGGCAAAGAGAGGCAATGCCCTTCGATACTTTGCGCTGCGCGAGAGCGTAGAGAAGGGTAACCAGCACCCGGGCTCCGCTGGCGCCGATGGGGTGGCCGATAGCGACCGCTCCGCCGTGGACGTTGACCCGCGCCGGGTCCAGGCCCAGTTCGTGGTTGACGGCCAATGCCTGCACGCTGAATGCCTCATTCAATTCGAAGAGGTCGACATCGTCGAGCGTCCAGCCCGCTTTCGCAGCCACCTTGCGAATGCTTTCAACGGGCGCGAGGCTGAACCACTCCGGCTCCCGGCCGCTCGTTGCCTGGGCACGAATGGAAGCCAGCGATTTGAGGCCAAGCACGCTTGCCCGCTCTGCGCTGGTGACCACGAGAGCTGCCGCGCCGTCGCTGACGCCGGGGGCATTGCCCGCAGTTACTGTTCCGCCCTCTTTGAATGCCGCCTTGAGGCGGGCGAGAATTTCCACGGTGGTTTCCGGGCGGACAGATTCGTCGGCATCGAAAAGACGCGGCTTTTCGCCTTTTCGAGTCGCAGGCACTTCAATGGGCAGAAGCTCGTCGCGAAACAGACCCTGGGCCGTGGCAGCGGCAGCGCGGCGATGCGACTCGGCGGCAAAGGCGTCCTGCTGCTCGCGGCAGATGCCGTACTTCGCAGCCACCATCTCCGCCGCCGTCCCCATATGGAAGTTGTTGTAGACATCCCAGAGGCCGTCCAAAATCATGGAATCGACCAGCGCCGCATTGCCCATGCGATAACCAGCCCTGGCTTGCGGCAGCAGGTAAGGCGCATTGGTCATCGACTCCATGCCGCCTGCAACGATGACTTCAGCATCGCCGGTCTCGATTGCTTGTGCGGCGAGCGAAACGGCTTTGAGGCCGGAGCCGCAGACCTTGTTGATGGTGAGAGCGCCCGCTTCAGGGGGCAATCCGCCATAGATCGCCGCCTGGCGTGCTGGATTCTGGCCGAGGCCCGCCTGGATGACGCATCCCATGATGCACTCATCCACTTGCGCCGGCTGCACCCTGGCACGGCGCACTGCTTCGCGCACCACGAGCGCGCCCAGTTGCGGCGCTGAAAATGACTGCAGCGAACCCTGAAACTTGCCCACCGGCGTTCGCACAGCGGAAACGATCACTGCTTCTCTCACGCGTGGCGCTCCGGCACGTTAGATGAAATCACAACTAGATTAGATGCGCCCAGCCGCACGCAGTGTGTCAATCTCCGTATCATCAAAAACGCGGGAGCGAATGAGGAAACGGACGCCTTCGGCGTTGTCCAGCGAAAACATGCCGCCGCGGCCAGGAACCACGTCGAGAATCAGTTGCGTATGCTTCCAATACTCGAACTGGCTGCGGCTCATATAAAACGGTTCGCCGTCTATTTCGCCCAACTGCACATCCGAATCGCCGATAATGAACTCGCCGCGCGGATAGCACATCGGAGAGCTGCCGTCGCAGCAGCCCCCCGACTGATGGAACATCAGGAGCCCGTGTTTCTCGCGCAGGACCCTGGTGAGATGGATTGCCAGGTCGGTTGCCAACACCTGCTGGGGTAACTCCGGCATATCTCCATCCTTTGTTTAGAAGAAGCCGAGCTTCTTGGGGCTGTAACTTACCAGCAGGTTCTTGGTCTGCTGATAGTGATCGAGCATCATGCTATGGGTTTCGCGGCCAATGCCGGATTGCTTGTAACCGCCGAATGCTGCGTGGGCGGGATAGGCGTGGTAGCAGTTGACCCACACGCGTCCGGCCTGAATGCCGCGTCCCAGGTGATAGCAGCGATTTGCGTCGCGGCTCCACAACCCCGCGCCAAGGCCGTAGAGAGTGTCGTTGGCGATTTCAAGGGCATCAGCTTCGGTCTTGAACGTGGTAACGGAAACAACGGGTCCGAAGATTTCCTCTTGGAAAATGCGCATTCGGTTGTGGCCACGGAAAACGGTTGGCTGCACATAATAGCCTCCGTCCAGCTCGCCGCCCAAGTGGGCCCGACCGCCTCCGATCAGTAACTCCGCGCCTTCTTTGTGGCCGATGTCGATGTAACTCAGAATCTTTTCAAGTTGCTCGCTGGAAACCTGTGCGCCGATCATGGTGTCACTCTCAAGCGGATTGGCCTGCTTGATGGCCGCCACGCGTTTCAGAGCCCGTTCCATGAACCTGTCGTAGATACTTTCCTGGATGAGCGCGCGACTGGGGCAAGTGCATACTTCGCCCTGGTTCAGCGCAAACATCACAAAGCCCTCAATCGCCTTGTCGAAGAAGTCGTCGTCTTCCTGGCAGACATCGGCGAAGAAAATGTTGGGTGACTTACCGCCTAACTCCAGAGTTACAGGAATCAGGTTCTGGCTAGCGTATTGCATGATGAGGCGGCCGGTTGTGGTTTCGCCAGTAAAGGCGATTTTAGCCACCCGCGAACTGGATGCCAGCGGCTTGCCCGCCTCAAGACCATAGCCGTTCACGATGTTGAGCACCCCGGGCGGCAGAAGGTCGCCGACAAGTTCTGCCCACACCAGGATGCTGGCCGGTGTCTGCTCGGCCGGCTTGAGCACGACGCAGTTGCCCGCAGCAAGTGCAGGCGCCAGTTTCCACGTGGCCATCAGAATCGGAAAGTTCCAGGGAATGATTTGCCCTACGACCCCCAGCGGCTCGTGGAAGTGGTAGGCCACGGTGTCGTGGTCGATCTCGGAGATAGTACCTTCCTGTGCCCGGATGCAGCCGGCGAAATAGCGCCAGTGATCGATGGCCAGGGGCAGGTCGGCCGCCATGGTTTCGCGGATGGGCTTGCCGTTGTCCCATGTCTCGGCCAGCGCCAGCAGGTCGAGATTATCTTCCATGCGCTGCGCAATCTTGTTGAGGATAACGGCACGGTGGGTGGGGCTGGTGTGTCCCCAACCTGCGCGTGCTCCATGGGCCGCGTCGAGCGCCCGGTCGATGTCCTGGGCGTTGGATCGGGGAATCTCGCAAAATGCTTTTCCGGTAATGGGGGTAATGTTCTCAAAGTATTGGCCGGAAGCAGGCTCGACCCACTTGCCGCCAATGAAGTTGCCGTAGCGCGGGCGAAAGCTCACCGTATCGCTGAGCTTGCCTGGATGCAGTGCTGACTCTGCCATTGTCGCCATTGAGTTAATCCTCCGGGAGAAGTACCGCGCTGGTGCAGGCAGTGGGGACGCGGCGCAGGAATCATACACGCGCAGACGCACACTTGTGCAGAGGGGGACCCGAAAGGTTTTGAAGAGACCGCAAGCTGCTGAAACAATGAGAGGAACAGCAGGTCCCCTGAAGCGATGAAAGATGAAAATGGCAGGCAGGGCTCGAACCCGCAAACCCCGGTAGCCACGTAGCGGCTGCATCGGGTGGCGTTCAGAATTTTCCCGCGTCAGGCAACGTGGCGAAGCTTGCTCACGCGCCCGACTTCGACCCACTCGACCACGTAGATGTTGCCTTGGTGGTCGAAGCACGCCCCGTGAGGACAGACGAACTTGCCTGCCTTGAAATGATCGCGGGTGAGTTTGCGGGTGACCATGTAGTCGCTGGAGGAATCGTCGCCGAGGTTTTCGATGATGCGGTTCTCGCGGTCCATGATCGTAACGCGCGCAAAGAGGTCGGGGACCACCATATCGCCGTTCGCGAAGATATTGAAGTGGCACGGCGCGTTCGTCCCATAGAGGAAGTCGATGTGTTTCCCATCAAGCGTGAAGCGCTGAATCCTTTTGTTGCTGCGGTCAGCAACGTTGAGGATCGGCTCGGAACCCCGCGCATCCAGAATGATCCCATGAGGACACTGCAACTGGCCCGCCTCCGTACCCGGACCGCCAAAGGTGCGAATGTACTCCCCCTTGCTGTTGTACTGGATAACGTAACTGGAGCCATAGCCGTCGCCGACATAGATATCGCCGTTGGGTGCGACTGCGAGGTTTGTTGGGCTCCATTTTAAAGGCTTTCCATCCAGCCCCGGCTTGGAGTAGGGCTCCGACTCCTTCGGATAACCGAGAGTGAACACCTCTTCGCCATTTAACGTGGTCTTCACCACGAGTCCGCGCTGGATATCGCAGAGATAGAGATACTCTGTCCCCGACTCTTTGCGGATGTAGAGGCCATGTGCGCCGCCGCGAAACTCCTTGCCCCAGCTCTTTACGAACTTGCCGTCGCCATCGAAGACCACCATGCTATCCGGTTTCTCGCTCGTGGCATAGACAGTGTGGTGAATGTAAATGTGCCCCTGTGAGTCTTCGCACACTCCGTGAGTGTTCCCGTATTGAATGTCGGCCGGCAACTCTCCCCAGTCGTGGGTGACTTCGTAGGTATGTTCGCCGGAACCCATCACCGGTTTCTTGCTGCCGGACTTATCGGTTACGCCAAGGAGAAGCGGCGCCACAAGGCCGGTCCCGACTTGAGCCAGAAATCCGCGACGCGAAATGGCCATGAAGTTTCCTTTCTTCGAATCTGAAGGCGACAACCCGGATTGATTCCGTTACAAGGTTATGGGTTGGGAGCGGTCTCGCCGTTCGCAGGGCTCCGATCTGCCCCTTCTTGAGCATTGCTTGCTGCCTGCTTGTTCGAGGCCACTTTGAGCAGAAGCGGCGCTGAGGGGTGACTCGTCGACGAATTCGATTCCACAACAGCGACAACATAAATCGGCTGATCAATCGGCCGCGCCCAATCCTCGGCTCGCAATGTAAAGGTTCGACTCGTCTGTGCCTCGGTAACCAGAACGCCGTTCAGTCCGACGTTTACTACGCGAACTCCCGGCGGCAGATTCTCAATGTCGCACGGGACGCGTCCCTTGAATCCGTTGTGCCGCTCGACCTTCAAAGTTACGGTCACTTCCTTCCCGGGTTCAAGAGCGACCTCCTGCGCCGCAGTTGTCACCGTCACGTCGGGAGCCGGTGTGATCGATGCGAGTTGCAAAGGCTCATCCCGGTTTCCGTCTCGATTGGCCGTGCGCGTCAGTTCCCGGCCACCGACCATCGCGTGGCCCACAACCTGGATGGGCACGGGACGCGTATCCGCATCCGCATCCGGCGCTGCGGTCAGCACCAACATTGTCGACATCTGGCCGGGAAGGATACTTGCTTTGCTGGCCGACACTCCACGTGGCAATCCCTTCGCCTCGATATCGACCGGACCATCGAATCCGCGAATTGAATCGAGAGCGACTCTCACCGCAGTCGTGCCTCCGCGGGGAATGTTGGGATTCTCGGGCTCCGTGGTCAGGCGGAAGTCCGGTGTTTCCTCGCGAATGCTGAGCCGGTAGGCAAAGTCAGATCCCTCCATGCCGCGCACGTCCTTGAGGTGGACAAAGTAGTCGCCGTCCGCGGGCACGACAAAATCAAGCTTCGAATCTGAGCCGTATCCAGGACCACCGTCGTCATTGCGCCACGTAAGGTGGAAGACAGGCAGCCCGTTGGAAGGAAACGCCGCATCCGGCGGCAGAATCTGTGCCTTGTAGACCGGCGTATTCACGGCATGCACATCAGGCGAAGTTCCGAGGTACGCCCTGCGCAGGCCGCCCATGCTCTTCAAAATCGTATCGGCGTCAGGTTGATCGGGAATGAAATCGACGCGATCCAACTCATCGCCCACCATCAGGTAATCACCTTCGTGGAGTCCCGAGGTCGATACCAACCGGATGCCTTCCGTCCGCGAGTCTCGATCCGAAAGCGTGGTCGTCGTTTCGTTGAGGCACCTGATCGTGGCACGCGGAATCGCATTTCCCTTCGCATCCAGAATCTCGATCACCGAATCAAGAGGAGATCCCAGTCGAGCTGCGGCAACGTCGATGCTTAGCTTCTGATCTTTCTTCGCTGAGAACCGAAAATAATCCTCATCGGGATTCTTGCCGCGGTCCGATCCACCCGCGATGTGGCCATTGACGGTCATGGGAACACTGACCGTTTGTGCCTGTTCAATCGAGTCATTCGGTTCTCGCTCTCCCACCTCAGGCCCTTCGCCGACTGCAAGCTTTACTTCGTTCAACGGGCGAATGCCGCCCACGGCATCGAGCAACATCGTGCTCCATCCCTCGGAAGTCGCAGGCGGGTGCACGGTCACATCCGTCATCCCGCCAAGATTTGCGCCGCTCACAGCAATCTGGGCTGCCTCCCCTGCGCGCACGCCCAACGGAAATACGCTTCTCACATACGGCAATTCACCGGCATCGAGTCGATAGAAGTATTCCTTTCCGCCACCGTTATCGCGGTCGCTGATCGACACGGTGTAGATTCCTGCCCTGTCCAGCCGGTAGCTTAACTCTGCATCCGGACGATTCGTGTTCTGGCCAGCCGTCGCAATCTCGCGACCTTCACTGTCGCTGAGCACCAGCATCGATGCGAGTTTCGATTTGATTTCCGAGGCATGCACACGAAAGACAATGTCTTCGCCGGCCTTGCCCTGAAATTGATATGTGTCCTTCTCTCCCGGCCCATCGATTGAACCGATGAGGGTGGCCGGCAAATCGACGGATTGCGGCAACCCGGAATCCATCTGCGATTTCTGTCGCTTCATCACCTCCGGTAGCGTTCCCACTTCGACGACCATCATGTTCGATGTGCCGAGAGGCGTTTTGATACGAAAACGATGAATTCCCGGCTCGGCATCCGTTGCCGCCGTAATCACAAGCCTGGCGCTTTGTTTCTTCCCCAGCGGAACCTGCGCAGAGAGATCTTCTCCCGCTATTGGTCCAGAAATCTTTTCGGGCACATCCACTATCTCAGTCAGCTTGCCCGCAAGGCCGGGCGTGTCAAAGATGACTTCAGTTGCGCCCGCAAGGTTTCGCCCCTCAACGGTGAAGGTGGCCGTGGTGCCGCGTCGCATTCCCGCGGGCGAGATGCTTGAGACAGTGGGTGGGATAATTGGCTCCTCGGCGGCTACCACAAACACGAGTGCCAATTCCAGCGCGACGCATCCAATCGTGCGGGACATCGGTTTCATCGGCTCGCTGCCTCCCGCGTCTTTTCCACTCCAGCCGGCATCACTGGATCGAAGACCATTGCGCTGCGGAGCTCCCGGTAGGTCTTGAAATCGTAAAGACTGACCGAGCCGTTATAGCGACCTGCAGCCAGCCATTTTCCATTCATGCTCACGTCAAGTGCGTCCACCCAATCTGGTTGCCGGTCCACCACACCCTTGAGGTCGAGATTGGGATCCCGGAATCGAATGGACCCGTCAGACGATGCGGTCACAAGGGTTTTGCCGTCATGCGACCACACCAGGGAGAGCAAACTGTCCTCGTCGGCGATGAGGGAGTGGAGAAGATGACCATCCTCGTCGCCCAGCTGCCACACATAGATGGTCTTGTCGTAGCCGGCGGCTGCTAGCTCGTTGCCTGTTGGCGAGAACGCCAGGCTTGTCAACCCATCTGACGCGTCGCTCAATGTGTAGAGACGCTTGCCGGTAGCAACATCCCAAATCTTCACCGTCCGATCTTGCGACGCCGAAGCGAGCCGCTTGCCATCCGGACTGAAAGCGACGGCGAATACCGCATCGATATGATCCTGGAGAGTGCGGAGTTCCTTGCCGGTCGATGCATCCCACAGCTTCACCGTCTTGTCATAGCTTCCTGAAGCAAGAAGCTTGCCGTCGGGGCTCCACGCGACGGAGTAGATGCAGTCCTTGTGACCGCTCAAAGTTCGCAACACCTGATGCGTTTGCAGATCCCAGATTTTAATCTCGCCATCGCGCTGCGGCGGTCCGCCGGCCGCGGCCAGCATCCTGCCGTCAGGGCTAAATGCGAGCGAACGCACGGAGTCTGCATGTCCGGTGAGGCGGGCGATCAGCTTGCCTGACGCTGGATCAATCAGGCGAACCTCCTGGAATCCGCCAACCGCCAACAAGCTGCCGTCCGGCGAGAATCTGATAGAAGCCACGGGAGAAACCACCGGCACCTGCGGCGCGATGGAAGGAATGGGCGGGCCAGACAACGCCGGCAACACCGTACCTGGTGGCGGACCGGCCGCCCCGGCGTTCACCCACGAGCGGATGATCTTGATGTCAGCCGGCGCAAGCGGGTTTCCGTTGTACGGCATCTGCGGGTCGAGCTGTCCCTCGATCATTTCGACCATTCGACTGGCATTTGCATTGTGAGCAACAATCACGGCGCCATTCTTGCCGCCCTGCATCAACGACTCGTAGCTCTCAAGCACAAGTCCGCCCTTGTGTGCGTTGCTTGAGTGGCACCCGGTGCAGTTTTTCTGCAGAATTGGCGCAACATCGCTGGCGAAACTCGGAGAGGGTGTCGCCGCGGTGTGCGATTTTTCTGAGCCGCCCGCACCTGCCAGCGCAACGGCAGCCGTGATCACGACGCAGGCATACCCCAGTCGACGCGCGTTGATACGAGTGCGGATTCGCAAAAATAAAGTCGGCATAACAAAACGTCAGGACCACGCAACAGCAAGCAAAAACGCAGACTCTTAGTGGTCGAACATGAACTCCTCGCCCGTCAACAGTGCCCAGGACATATCGATCAATGCAGCCCGGCGCGCGTCCTCCACGCCGGCAATCTTCTGTTGCTCGGCTGAATCCAGCGCCTTGAGCAGCGTCGTGCGCTCGGCTTCTGAGGGATGCCGGCTCAGCGATGCCATGTAGAGATAATCGATGATCTGTTCATCAGTAAAGCCCAGGTGCAGCAGCATGTCGATCGAGCTTCCGGGCGCCCGCAGCTTATTGTTCAGGGTGTCGCCATTGATGATGTGCAGCGCCTGGGTAATCGTGGGGACAGAGGATCGCTCGCTTTCCCGTGTCTGCTGCCGCTCCGGGCGGCCGAAGACGGTAAGGAAGTAGGACTTGACCGCTGTGTCAGGCAGTTGCATGCCCCGTGTGCCGGCCGGATAGCCATCGAATTTCTCCGGTTCCTGCGTGATCTGGGAGTAGGCATCGAGGAGCACTTCGGCCGGCAGCCGTCGAATGAGGAAATGAGAACCATACTTGTCGTCGTCCGCATTTTCCTTAAGCGGCTTCGAAGAAGTTTGATAGGTCGCCGATTGCATAATGGTACGGATCAGGTAATCGACATCATAGTGGTGCGCGACAAAATCCTTCACCAGCGCATTGAGCAGTTCTTCATTTGTCGCTGGATTCGTATCGCGAAGATCATCGACAGGCTCGATCAAGCCGCGCCCCATAAAGTTCCGCCAGACGCGATTCACAATGTTGCGTGCAAAGAACGGATTCTCGTCCGACGTCAGCCATTTGGCGAAGTACACGCGCGTGTCACCAGGAATGCTGCTTGAAAGTGCTGCTGCTTCCAGTGGCTTGGGCGGCAAAGGAATCATGAGCCGGTCGTCCATGAATTCGCCGGTCGGCGCGGAATACACCGTCACGTTATTAAAGATCGGACCGACGCCGGGACGGAATCCGGAATCAGAAAAGGTCTTGAGCCGGACTCTCGCGAAAAGGTTGGCCATCCCGTAATAGTCTTTCTGCGTCCACTTGGCGAGGGGATGGTTGTGGCAATGAGCACAACTGATGTTGATGCCCATGAAGGCCTGCGCCATGTTTTCCGAAATGTCCAGAGGATCGCGGTGAATGACCCAGTAATTCGCGGCGCCATTCTTGAGGGTGTTCCCATTGGCTGTGATAATTTCGGTGGCAAATTCGTTCCACGGCTTGTCGTCGGCCACGCTCTGGCGAATCCAACGGTAGTAGCTCCACATTTCCTCGTTTGACAAGTGGTTGCTCGAGACCAGCAGCAAGTCCGACCACTTGTAGGCCCAGTAGTCGACAAATTCAGGCCGCTTGAGCAGGCTGTCAATCAAATGGCTGCGCTTGTCTGGCGACGAATCTTGCAAGAACGCCTCGACTTCCGCAGGCTTGGGAACGATACCCGCTGCATCGAGATACGCCCTGCGAACAAACTCGCTGTCGCCCGCTTGCGGCGACGGCGGAATATGCAGCACACGCAGATGATTCAAAACGAAGTCGTCGATATAGTCGTGATGCGCCGCCCTTGTGAAGAGCGAATCCGGCAGCCTGGTTGGAAAAGGAATGCGGAGCCGGGAAAAGGTCACATGACTCTGGTACCAGACCGTCACCGGGGCTTCGCCATATCCGTGCATCACCACGTGGCCCTCGTTGTCGACCGTCGCCACACCCTCGTCCCCGCTGTCAAACTTTGCCCAGTGCGTCACGTCCGCCGTGTGCCCATCCGAGAAGATGGCCATCACGATCAACTGCTGCTCTGCTCCCGGTGTAAGCGATGCCTCCTGAGGAAGCACTTGAATCTCTTTGACGAGCGGGTCAGAGTCTTCCGGAGCGGGCATGCCCTGCGCGATCCAGCCGGATATCACCCTGTACTCGGGCGAATCGACGCCAAATCGTCTTCCGCCGCCATGCGGAATCGTGGCAGTGGGCTTGAGCAGAATGAGGCTTCGCGCCGGCTGCATCCGATTCGTTCTTCGTCCCAGCGCCTGGTGAGTCAGCGTGTAATAGTCGGTGATCGGATCATAGCCTCGCAACGAGAGCTTGAAACCATTCTTTCCGGCGGCTGCGCCATGGCAAGGACCGGAGTTGCAGCCGACTTTCGTCATCACCGGCAGCACATCGTTGCGAAAACTCCAGACTGTCGCGGTCGTGTAGTCACTGACGGTCAGTTGCGCAGTGGCGCGATGGCCGTGCACCGTTGCCGTGATTGTCGCGTTGCCGTCACCGACTGGCGATAGTACATGGTTTTCATCCAGGACTCCAACACTCCGACTCGAAACGGCCAGCGTGGCTCGCGAAGTCAGGTCTTCCTGGTGGCCGTCGAAAAATGTACCCTCCACAATCAATCGCTGCCTCGCATGAGGCCCGGTCATGGCGACAGAAGAGGGAAGGATCGCGATCTTCGTCAGCGTCGCCAATGAGGTCAGTTGAGAGTGCCCGGAGGCGCTCGCAGACCGAGACTCCTCGGTCGGCGGCTTCAAGAACCCCGAAGGATGATACGGAGCATCACTGTGCGTTGCAGTAGCCGGGATTGGCGGCGCCTGCCCGGGTGCAATCGAGACCATCCCGCAAGGAAGTGTCAACCCGGCAACCAGCAAAAGATCACGAATCCTCATTGCTTCTCCGCGACTCACAATCCGCACGCACTTAGATCTCAGCATGGGTCGATCCCGTGTAGCGTGACTTCAAACCAGCAATTCATCAATCGGGTCAAAGCCGTGATCCACAAGCCGGACCACGCGTCCCTGCGGCGTCTTTAACTCCGTGTCCACCGGTATTCCCAGGCACTTGTAAACCGTGGCCGCAAGGTGTGCAGGCATCACGGGCCGATCCTGCGGAGCAGCGCCAATCGCATCGGATGCGCCCACGACCTGTCCGCCCTTGATGCCGCCGCCGGCCAGGACCACCGTCCAGCACTGCGGCCAATGGTCACGGCCCCCCGCAGGGTTGATGCGTGGCGTACGCCCGAATTCTCCGGTCGCCAGCACAAGCGTCGTATCCAACAGGCCCTGGTGGCTCAAGTCTTCGAGAAGCGAACTGTACGCGTTGTCAAACATGGGACCGACAAGGTCGCTATAGCAACTGATGGGACTAAAAGGCGCCGATCCATGGATATCCCAGGTGATGTCGTTGAATACGGTTTCAAACATGTTCAGCGTGACAAAACGAACACCGCGCTCCACGAGTCTGCGCGCCAGCAGGCATCCCTGCCCGAAGCGGTTCATCCCGTAGCGCTTTCTCACATCTTCCGGTTCCTGCGACAACTCGAACGCTTCGCGCGCTTTTGCTGAAGTCATTAAGGTGTACGCCTGGTTGAACGTGGCGTCCATCAGCTTCGAGTCCTGGTTAGTCTCCTCGAAATACTGGACTGATTGGTCCACTACCTGCCGCCAGTTACGGCGTCGATCCACGCGCACGGCCGAGATGTAGTCCGGCGGCAGCAGATCGGGCACTTTGAAGTTCGGATCCGACGGATCCGCATTCAGCACAAAAGGATCGAAAGCCTTGCCAAGAAAGCCCGCGGTATCCCCGTGCGGCAGGTTTCCGCCTAACTGGCCGATCATGTAAGGGAGCAGAACGTTGGGAGGCATGTCGCCCCGCGCCCCCTTTTCAAAGCGAACTACAGAACCGAAATTCGGCGATTCCAAACCGCCTTGAAACAGCCTCCCTGTTTGCATCATCTGGCAGCCTGTGTCGTGCACAGCCGCGGCCGTGTGGTACATGGAACGAAGCAGTGCGAACTTGTCCGCATGCTGAGCCATGCGCGGAAATATCTCGGAAATCTCGATGCCGGGAACGTTCGTTTTGATGGGCTTGAATGGCCCGCGAATCGAAGCCGGGGCATCGGGCTTCATGTCCCATGTATCCAACTGGCTGGGGCCGCCCACAAGCATCAATTGAATACAGTTGATGTCCTTTTCAGACTGCACCGCCCCGGCGGCCTTCAGCCGGAAAAACTGCGGCATGGATAAGCCCAGAAACGCCAGAGATCCCGCATGAAGGAAGTCGCGACGCGTGACGCCATCACAGAAATGAACCTTCTTGTCGGCGTCAAGTCGAAACATAGACCCCCCATGGGATGCGCAGACCCCACGCAAAAACTGATCTGACTCGAGGCACTTTGAACGCCAGGGGAAGCCGGAGCCCAAGGAGTGTCTGCGGTGCGGCAAGTCATTTTTCCGGAATTACTTGACCTGCCGCAATCTCTTGCGCGGAATGCTAGTCCATCCCGATACGCTTCGTCCAATGATTTTGCAGATCGGGAGGCTGCACGCCACAATGCCCGTCGTTTGTTTGGTTTGGAGCGCCTCCGTTGCAATGAAACGGAGGCAGGGTGGGTTCGGCCAGGCACCGGAGCTCCCGTCAATCGCTCGACGGCGATCCGATCTCGGGCCCGACCAAGACCAAACCTAAACGATGGTAGTAGAAGACGTTGGTGGCCAGCGCAATGGCTCGCAATAAGAGCACAGCCAGGCCTGCTGCGCATGCGCCCATGAACAGCGCTACAGCAGTCAGAAGCCAAACTCGCCGATCCACAGTAAAGTCGCGTGACGCGGACGGTCTTGCCCTCATCGAACCTCCGCGTTGTTTGATCTCTGCGCATTGAAGGAGATATGCTTCAACGCCTTTGTCAGACGAGGCGCCAGCTCATTCAACTCTTTCGCGTGGTCGCGAGCCAGCCGGCCAAGAACCAGTCTGCCTTTGCGAGTGACACGCAAAATCGCTCGCCTTTTGTCGTCCTCATCAACCCTGCGTTCCAGCAGTCCTTCAAGCTCTGAGCGGTCTACAGGTTCCACTGTGCTGTTGTGTTTCAGCGCTAGACGCTCGGCGGCGTACGAAATTGTCGCAGCCGTATGCGCAGGGGATGTCGTGTCCCCGGATTTGTTTCGATCCATAGCGCGCCATTAGCCCGAAGACTAACGATCCGACGACAGGAACTGCATTCGAATAAATGCTGAGTTGGTTACCGACGGGCGAAGCGCCGATTCAACTCCCGGCGCGTTGCACGTTTACCGTTGCGTGACGGTTGCAGGCTCTTGTCGCCCCAGCGTGTCATATAACGGCTGGGCCGGTGACGCCTCCGGATTCTCATTGGCCACGGAGATTGCCAGAATCCGAATGTTGTTATTGCTCGGCAGCGTCAAAGTACTCGCGCCCCGAGGCAGATCGATCGGATACGCAAACAGGTACGAATACGAATACGCCACGTTTTTGCCTGTCCCATCATGATGATGATCGCAATACCAGGCCAGGGTCGCGCGCTTGATATAGCCTGGCTGAATCCCGGTCATTTCCGCGTAGTCATCCACTTCAGTGCGCGCGGGCCGCCCCGGACGCGCCGGAATCGTCTCCTGCTTCGATTTCCATTGCCGGTCATCCCACTGGCCGATAAATCCGCCCCAGTCTTCCACCTTGAGCGTGTGCTCCTGATTGCCGGCCTTGAACGTTGCATCCTGGTCGCCATTGACTGCGGCTGCCAGAACGTAAGCACGGTTATAGGCGCCTTCGGGCAAGTGGATCGTCTGCCCGTTGGCGACGACGGCATTGGCCGCGCCGGTCTTGGCCGGGCCGAGCTGGAACTCGACACCGTTGAAGTCGATGCTGGCCGGCAGCATTTCAGCCGGCAATGCATCGCCCTTTCCGTCCATCCCAGCGGACACTTGCGCGCCATCGTTGCTGGCCGCTGCAAGGTCGTAATCCAGTTTCACCGGCCGGGAATGCACTGGGGCAACCCGCGACGAAGCAGGATCGAGCGTGACGGCAAAGGTCCGCGGCTGATATGCCGTAAACGACGTGGCCAGAGCACCCGCTGTCACCTTTGCCGGACCGACCGGCTGCTCCTGCCCGTTCACTTCGCGGGCTGATTTGATCGGCCCCGCAAACGAGACGTGCACGTCGGGCTGCGGCTTGCCGTCCAATTCCACGAGCCGCACGATGACTTCATCGCTGAGCTCCGCCCGTTTCAGCGCCATGACGCGAATGCGTGGGCTGCTGACCTTGACCAGCGAAAACTCGTGCCCCAGCGCCCCGGGATGCTTGGTGGTCTCGAAGGCGATCAGCGGATCATTCAGTCGCTGTCCTTGCCAATCGGTCTCGCTTTCGCGCCAGCCGTCAGCATGTCCAGCCAATCCGTAAATGAACTCGTGATGACCAAGGTCCTGCGTTGCCTGGTCAGGGTATCCGCCGCGCACGCCCGGTGTCCGAATCAGCGTCAGGCGGACGATGTTGTCGTTCGGCTTGTCCGATCCGTTTTTGCAGTCGGTCAGAATTGTCGTGCCCCACGCGCCGCTCGTGTCGGTCAGATCGATCCATTGATGCGAGAGCACTTCGAATTCCTTGGGTTGCGCATTCGGACGTTGGACGGTTCCAATGCCCATGTTGTAGGTTGCCATCCGGTTCGAGGCTGTTAGCGGAAATACCGCTTTCAGATTCGATTCGCGCGTATTCCAATCGATCGAATTCGCAATTTCGACGCGCTTTCCCGCGTCACCCGCCGAAAGCTCGATGGTCTGCACGAACTTCGAGCCATCGCTCTCGCGACTGACCTGCAGAGCCACGCGCGCGGGCCCGTTTTCCACGATCCGCACCGTTGCAGGTCCGTGAACGTAGACTTTGGGCGGAGCCTGCTCCTGGTCCCAGTCCATGTTCCATGCCGGCCACTGCTCGGGATTGTCGTTCGAAATCGCCAGGCGCATCGGCGCCGCCAGCAGCTCTTTGCCAATCTTCTTGTCGAACACGCTGGCGACGTCGCCATCGCTGTTCAGCGTCACGCGATAGTATGCATTCTCGATCGAGTGCTCTGAGATTTGCAGTGTGGATGGCTCTGCGGCTTTGGCGCTTGCTGCGCGAACGCTATAGACCGCATATCCCACTGAAGGAGCCCTGGCCAGAAACACCACCTTGCCGTCGGAAACCTGTGCCGGCACCTCGCGTCCATCGGGTCCGGTCACCGACACCGACTCCGGCGTGCTGCCCGGGAATTTCACGTCCGCCTCGACAACATCCTCGCGCGCGATGTTCAGCGGATTGAACACCACGATCGGTGTTCCTTCTGTGGCCGTATTCAGCGCTGCTGAAACTGCTCCACTCGCATCGCCCAGCACGTCGGCAAACTGGTTCATGGCAATGACGTCGTCATTCCATGCAAATTCATAGGCCTTTGGTGTCGCGGTTCCCGCCGCAAGATCATGGAAATGTCCACCCATGACGAGCATCCATGCATCGTTCATTCGATCCAGCGGATAGGTGCGCGCACCCAGCCACTGCGCCGCCACGGACGATTTCTCCGCGGCATCGGCCAACAGCTCTTCCTTGCGCAGCCAGCGTTTCTGGTAGGCCTGCGAGGTCAGCGATCCAGCGGAATGGTTGGTCAGCTCCATCTCACCCGTGTACTGTGGCAATCGGGCGGCCTCGGCCGGCGTAATGTTCAGGAACATCTGGTCCGCGTCCGAAGAAATCACGTTCACCGGCCCGTCGCCCACCGTCGTGAGCGGCCAATCCGTATGCGTCTGCCGGCCGATGGAGATAAACCCCGGCGGCGGCAGGCTGGCCTGTCCCTTGGTCACGATGGCCTCGAGCCGCTTCACCGAGTCTTCGTCGGGTGCGCCGCCCACGTCCCCTGTGCCGAAATAGTGATAATCGGTGAAGACTCCCGTCACCTTTCCGTTGTTTTGCACGCGCGCGGCCCAGTCACCCTGGAAGCGATCCTGTTCCTCGTCCTGGTGAGCCTTCGAGAGCGCGTCGACCTGCTGCTGCATGCCGACGTACTCCTGGATATCCTTCTGCTGCAACTCGTCGCCGGCCATGTAGGCTTTTTCGAGGCGGGACCGGAGGTCATGCATCTTGTTTTTGGCGTCGGTGAGCGCGGTGTCGGGAGGCTCGGCGGGCAGCGGCTTGCTCAGGTCGCTGTCGATGCCGCCGGAATAGCTTCCCGGATTCAGGCCTGCCAGCACGCTCTCGCCATCAGGACCCACCCAGACCCCAACGTTGAACGGCGTGCCCTCAGGCGTTTTCTCGGGATAGGCGGGACCGCCTTGTGGAGCTGAAGATCCCCACGTCAGCTTCTGCGTTGAGAATCCCTTCACGCCGGAGTGCGCCAGGATGGTCGGCAGCGACGCCGGAAATCCAAAGCAATCCGGCAGCATGTATTCAGCGCTGGCCTTGCCGAATTCTTTGCGGAACCAGTCATTCCCGTACAGAATCTGCCGAATAATGGCTTCCGCGCTCGGCGCGTTCACGTCGCCTTCCTCTGCAGAAGAGCCGGCGGGGAACCACTGTCCTGTCGCTACATAGTGCTTCAGTTTCTCGAAGTCCGCCGGGTAGTACTCCTTCATCATCCGGTACCGGTTCGCGCCGGAAAAGTTGAAGATGTAATGCGGGTATTTCGGGAACAACGCGAAGTTATCCTCCATCGTCTTCTTGAGGTATTCGTCGATCACCTGCGGATACTCCCACCTCCACTCGGTATCGAGGTGGGCATAGCCGACGACGTAAAGCGTGGGCTGGCTCGAGAGATCGGGCTTTTGCGCAGTTTGCCCATTGGCGGTGCTCAGTAGGGTGGCAAGCACCAAGAAAACCGGGGATACGATCGCGATACGACGCAGCATAGACTTGCTCCAGACAGACGAAGAATGGTGTGCGACACAGAGAATGGTAACGATTCCAAGATCAGCGCGAAGTCTAACTCTCGATGCATCTCTTGTCAATTCTGGGCGGGTCCCCGGGCGAGTGGCAGGCATGACGGGTCTGTCGATCAAGGGCGTCAGGTCGAGGGCCTCAGGCCGCGAACGGCTTTGGCCTTCCCTCGGCCCCTGGTATGGACCTCCCGAAGAAAGCCGGGCTAATTTGCGTCTTCCGCACATTCCGCCGGGACCAAAGAACTGGGCGAGTGTTCGCTCCTTTCAGGCTCAGCCGCGCTCGTTCGCCAGCATCGCTATGAGATTCGGAATCCCTTGGCTCTATTGGCCGGAGAGGAACTTCGCATTTTCAGGCAGGGTCTCCCTGTGGAGGCTTCTTCAGAGTGGTTTTGAATTATGGGTTTCTTTCCGATGCCCAAAGAAATCACTTAGCATTACGGGCCAAGGCGCGGGAAGGTGTGGTGTAAATATCCCCCGGCAGAGCCGGGGGCTTTACGTTGTGAGCCGCTCAAAGCGGCTTGAGCGGGGTCGCTAACGCGGCCCCGACGTGATTGGGGCCGCCTTTCGGCGGCTACTTCCACATCTTCAGTTGGTCTAGCCGCTTGTCCTCCACTTCCTGATTACGGATGTACTCGCGGATCGCCGTTTCGTCGCGCCCCACGGTCGACACGAAATAGCCGCGCGCCCAGAAATGTTGACCCGCGAAATTCTGCTTGTGCTCACCATAGGTCCGAGCCAGATGAATCGCGCTCTTGCCTTTGATGAAGCCCACTACTTCCGACACCGCATACTTGGGCGGAATCGAAAGCAACATATGCACATGGTCAGGCATCAGATGGCCTTCCAAAACCCGGCTCTCCTTCTGCTCGGCCAAACGCCGGAACACTTCGCCCAAATGCTGCCGAAGACCTTCATAAAGTACGCGGCGCCGGCATTTGGGGATGAATGATACGTGGTATTTGCACTCCCATACGGAGTGACTTAGACTCTCCAATTGGTCCATCCGGATTCTCCTTGACGTGTGCTTTGGTCGGCTCACGTCTGGAGTTTCTTGGATGGACTCCCGCAAATGTCAAACTGCTAATGCCACCCCGGCAGAGCCGGGGGATCTCCTCACGCTTTAGTTGCGGTGAGCCTGCCCGGTCAGGCTGGATGTTTCCCTCCAGTCTCAGCGCTGGCGATTTAACGAAGACGTGAGCGCCCATTCCCCTTCGGCCATATGCTGTCAGCTAGAGGAAGATTGAAAAGGTGCTGACGATTTCATTCAGGAGAGAATGCATGAAGAGATTCGCATTGGCGGCGGTGTTTTGCCTGACCATCGAGTTGTTCGGACAGCAAACGGTGCCGCAGATTACGTTTCAGGCACAGACGGATTTCTTCAAGCTGCCGCCGGATCTGTATTTCGGGGAGGCTGCAGGCGTTGCGGTCAATTCAAAGGGGCACGTTTTCGTCTTCTCCCGTGGCGATACGACCGGGCCGGCTTACGGTGCAGCGGCTGCTCAGTTGCTCGAGTTCGATGCCGATGGAAATTTCGTCCGTGAGATCGGTCACCATTTGTACGCGTGGAGCTTTGCCCATGCAGTCAAGGTGGACAGGGAAGACAACATCTGGGTTGCCGACAAAGGCTCGGACATGGTCATCAAATTCAGCCCGGAAGGCCGGGTATTGATGGTCTTCGGGCGAAAACAGGAGGCTGCCGACGAGGGAACGGGCCCGCTGAAGCACCCCAGTCCGCCACTGCCGCCGATCAACGGAGAATTTCGCCAGGTAACCGATATGGCTTGGGACGCGGCGGGGAATACGTATATCAGCGACGGCTACATCAATTCCCGAATTGCGAAGATCGATAAGGACGGAAACTGGATCAAGTCCTGGGGAGGACCAGGGACCGGCCCCGGCCAATTCAGCACCCCGCACAGCATCGCCACGGATGATAAGGGCAATGTGTACGTGGCCGATCGAGGCAACGGGCGCATTCAGGTTTTCGACAGCGACGGCAGATTTCTGCGCGAGATCCACATCGACGTGCCGTACGATCACAGGATTCGCCCATGGATGGGGAACTTGCCATCGGAAGTTCCCGCCACAGCGGAAGCTCCGGCACCCCTGAACCGGACCATGATGAACGGCTCTCCGTGGGCGATTTGCATTACCCCGGGACCTCACCAGGTTCTATTTGCGTCGGATGCATATCCGGGGAGCATCTACAAGCTCAGTCTCGATGGCAAGGTTCTAGGCGTACTTGGTACCACCGGCCACGGTCCCGGCCAGTTCGGCTGGATTCACGAACTGGCCTGCCCGTCAGAGAGCCTTCTGTACGCGGCCGAATTGCTGAATTGGCGGGTTCAACGATTGACCCTTGAGCCTGCGCCGTAATCCCCGAGACCCGGCAACATTTGCATGCCAATCGGCTAACGGGCATGCTTCGAACAAACTCCAGACGCGCTGCCCAGGTGTGCAAAGGGTCGTTTCGAATGCATTCAAATAGAGAAGTACATTCCCCTTCTCGCCGTGAGGGCAGATTCAAAGAAGCTCGGCCCCGTGCCCGGAACTTTACTTCCAGAGGCGGAACATAACAACGCCTCCCTCAGGCGGCGTCACGGTAAACGAGTCGTGAAGAAGTCCGAGGTCTTTGTGTGTCCAAAGATCGCGAGCATGAGCGGCGCCCGTGAATCCTATATCTTTGAGGTGCATCGTAATCGGCTGAGGAACGTCGTCGGTCACAAAATTGAACACAGCCACTGCTTTGGCGCCACCGCTCAAAGGCCGCACCCAGATCTGAGGCGGACTGAGGCGAAACCCCTGAATTCCCAGTTTGTCCTGGTCTACCGCAACGACATCCTTGTTCATGAGAATGCTTTTGGTGGTTTCGTCCATCTTGCTCAGATCGTTACCCGCGAGCAGAGGCGCAGCCAGCATCGCCCACAGACTCATCTGCGTGCGGTACTGGTCTGCCGTCATCCCGCCATTGCCCACCTCCAGCATGTCAGGATCATTCCAATGTCCCGGCTTTGCATATCGTTCGAGCCCCGCCTGCGAGAAGCCGATCAGCGCCATACTGCGATAGCTGTCGCTAATATCATCGGTCGTGCGCCACAGGTTCCCTCCGACTTCTTCTCCCCATTCCCACACTGAGTCCACACCGTATTGGCAAATGCTATAAACGATGGGACGGCCCGTTTTCATGAGGGCGAGGTGCATCTTCGCATAAGCCTCCCGCATCATCGCCGAGGCCTTTTGCGGATCCTGCTGGGGATCGTACAAATCAATGATTGACCGAAGGCCGCAAAGATCGTACTTGAGAAAGTCCACGCCCCACGCCGCATAGGTCCTCGCATCCTGCTCCTCATGGCCATAACTGCCCTCGAAGCCCGCACACGTCTTGGGTCCGGGGGAAGAATAAATTCCAAACTTCAGGCCTTTTGAGTGCACATAATCGGCAAGCGCCTTCATGTCCGGGAATCGGCGATTCGACTGGATATTGCCCTGTGCGTCTCGTTCACCCTCCCACGTGTCGTCGACATTGATATAGACATATCCGGCATCGCGCATTCCGCTGGCTACCATCGCGTCTGCCGCTGAACGAACGTCAGCATCGGTCACCTTTTCCGCAAAGTGGTTCCAACTGTTCCAGCCCATCGGTGGCGTTGCCGCGAGTTGCGAGGACTGGGCCTTTGCCGCGGGAAAATGTATGCCCGCGAGCAGAACTCCCAGGAAAGCGAGGGCGCACCGGTGGAACAGTCGAGCGTTGATCATGTTGCTCATTTCTTTTTCTAGATTTGAAACGCCAGTCAAAGGAGACACGCGGAAATTGCGTGAACCCGCGGATGTGCGGAACGCAAATATGGCAAACCTGTGAGAAGTCCGGCATCCATGATCTCAATGAGAGGCGATGCCTTGTCAAGCAAGGCGCTCGGGAAAGCTGGGGCGTCAGGAGGAAGGTGATCCCGAGGGTTCGTATAAGGAGAATCCTGCTCTTCCATTTGTGGTCGTCAATTGCCTCTTTGGTGCGGTAAATGCCCTCCCGATTTAGAATCGGCGAGCCATTAACTATCTTTTAATCAAATATATAGAGGATATTCCGAGAGATTATTCTAACCGGATGTGTGAGCTCCCCTGTATTTTTTCCTGCTGGCAGGGTATTCTCGCGAAAAGCGGTTTGCTCGAGTTTTATACACCGCAATTACTTCTTCCGGGTACGTCCAACGAAGTCCGCTCTGTCCCGTAATGATCTGCGCAAAGACGAAATGCCGCACTTTGCCACCGACGGTTTCGCCGACCAAATTGAACAGTCCACAATCCGGTTCTCTCGCTGCGGCGATGACATAGTTTGAGAGATGGCGAGAGACGAAAGGAGTATGAAAATGTCCACATCTGCGACGACAATTCCGGAAATCCAAAGTGTCGAACCATTAACCGAACGGAAGGCCTGGAAGGCTCTCCAGGCCCACTATGCTCAGGTTCGCACAGCGCATCTGCGCGATCTTTTCGCGGCCGATCCCTCCCGCGGTGAGCGTATGACGGTTGACGCGATAGGCCTGTTTCTTGACTACTCGAAGAACCGCATCACCGACGAGACTCTCAGGCTTCTGGTCCAACTGGCGCAGGAATCGGGCGTGTCATCGCGCATCGACGCTATGTTTCGCGGCGACAAGATCAACGTGACGGAAGGCCGGGCGGTGTTGCACGTGGCCCTGCGTGCGCCCAAGGGGACTTCCATCCTCGTCGACGGACAGAACGTCGTTCCAGAAGTCCATGCAGTATTGGAGAGGATGGCCGCTTTCTCCGATCGTGTGCGGAGCGGCGAATGGAAGGGGCATACCGGAAAGCGCATTCGAAACGTGATCAACATCGGCATTGGCGGCTCGGACCTGGGCCCGGTCATGGCCTATGAAGCGCTCAAGCATTACAGCGACCGCGCCATGACTTTCCGGTTCGTTTCCAACGTGGATGGCACCGATTTTGCTGAGGCCGTCGTCGATCTGGATCCCACCGAGACTCTCTTCATCGTTTCTTCAAAGACCTTCACCACTCTTGAAACGATCACAAACGCCCAGTCGGCCCGCGCCTGGCTGGTGAAAGGTCTGGGCGGCGACGAAAAGGCTGTTGCCAAACACTTCGTCGCTGTCTCGACGAATGCGAAGGAAGTGGAAAAGTTCGGCATCGACACCGCGAACATGTTCGGGTTCTGGGATTGGGTTGGTGGACGCTACTCGATGGACTCGGCGATCGGCCTGGCTACCATGCTGGCCATTGGTCCTGACAATTTTCGCGCCATGCTGGACGGATTTCACCAGATGGATGAACATTTCCGGACCAGCCCCTTCGAGCGTAATTTGCCGGTGCTTCTCGGCCTGCTCGGCCTTTGGAATACCGACTTCTTTGGCGCGCAAACGGTGGCCGTGTTGCCCTACGAACAATACCTCAAGCGGTTTCCAGCCTACCTGCAGCAACTGACGATGGAGAGCAACGGCAAACACGTCACCATCGCAGGAAACGAAGTCGATTACGCCACCGGGCCCATCTACTGGGGCGAGCCGGGTACCAACGGGCAGCATTCCTTTTATCAGTTGATCCACCAGGGAACCCGACTGATCCCTTGCGACTTTATTGCGTTTGGCAACTCGCTCAACCCGCTTGGCCGTCACCACGACATGCTCCTGGCAAACGTCCTCGCGCAAAGTGAAGCACTGGCCTTCGGCAAAACACCAGAGCAGGTGAAAGCGGAAGGAACCCCGGATTGGCTGGTTCCACACCGCGTATTCGAAGGCAACCGCCCTTCCAACACCATCCTCGCCGAAAAGCTCACGCCGCAGGTTCTGGGGAAATTGGTCGCTCTTTACGAGCACAGCGTGTTCACGCAGGGAATCATCTGGCAGATCAACTCATTTGACCAATGGGGCGTGGAACTCGGCAAGGTGCTTGCGCAGCGGATTATCCCGGAGTTGGAAGCCGCGACCGAGCCAACGCTCAAGCACGACAGCTCGACCAATAACCTGATTCGTCGCTATCGAAAGCTCAAGAACGGGAAGGCGACGTAGTCCGTAACCACATATCGCAGATGAATGCGGCACTCAGCTGTGCTGCATCTGCCGATCGCACTCGAAGTTCGTTTGCCTGCAGAATGCTTGCCGATTGAGGGGAAGGAAGATCGCTCCAGACCAGCTTGTTGCGTGGCCCGGCTTTTCTAGTGCCGACTCCGCTCGGCGGCGCGTTGTGCGCTTCCGGCCTCTGGAAGAGTGCGAAAGGATTTCTCGAGACTGCAAAAGAAGTTGAACCGAATGATGAACCAGAGAGCCGCAATGCCGTCCTTCATTCCGATCTTCTTTCCCTGCTCGTAGGTCCGCCCGTGGTACGAGATCGGCACTTCATAGATAGCGACGCCGAGTTTGGCCACTTTCGCCGTGACTTCAATTTCGAAACCGAATCCGCTGCTGGTGATGGTCATGTTGCGGATAATCTCGCCGCGAAATGCCTTATAACAGGTCTCGACATCGGTCATGTTCACGTTTGTGCATAGGTTTGAAAGAAACGTGAGACCCTTGTTGGCCAGGTAGTGGTAGAAATACAAAACACGCGACGCCTTGCGGACCAGGAAGCGCGAGCCGTAAACCACGTCCGCGTCCCCTTCCACAATCGGCGCAATCACGTCGCCGATTTCGCCGGGGTCGTACTCCAAATCAGCATCCTGCACAATGACGATCTGGCCCGTTGTCAGCGCGAACCCGGTCTTCAGCGCCTCGGTCTTGCCTGCGTTCACAGGGTGGTGGGCGACTCTGATGCGGGGGTGCTCGGCCGCCAGCCGGTCGGCGATCGCCCCTGTTTTGTCATTGGAGCAATCGTCAACGATCACGATTTCGCCAGCTTCCGGCACTGCGAGAAGACGCCCCACAATCTGAGACAGCGTAGCTTCTTCGTTATAGGCCGGAATCACGATAGACAGCAGTGGTGTGTTGTCGGCTTGAGTATTCATTCAGATTTTCAATTGTAAAATCAGGCTCTTACGGAAGAATGACATTTGCCTCGCAGGTAACTGATGAAGCCTGGAACCTCAATTGTTCATTATCGCATTCTAAGCTATAACTCCCCCACTCCCATGCATAGGAGTCGAAACAACCCATCCGGCAAATGAACGCAGATGGCGCAATCTCCGCTCCACTGGCGGCATAGTGGCCACCAATGTCAATGGTGTCGCGATGGATGGGCCCGTTGAGCGTTTCAGGCAGCAGGCGTGGCAAACCGGCGCAGCGATTCACCCGCGCGCGAAAGCGTGCTCCATCGTTTCGAAATCGCCGATTCTCGCCGCCACAATCAGGCACGCGCCTTCGCACTCGTAAAATTTCTTGCTCATCTGGCCGTTCGGCTTCACAATCGAATCTACGATGACCTCACTCTTGAGCTTCCCTGCCAACCGTTTGCGTCTTCTTTCATCTTCATTTGCCCTCTTTTGTTGCGCATCACTGCCCTCTCTGGCGAGCGCGCAACAAATGTCGCCTGATTTATTCAACGGGCTAAGTTGGCGACTCGTCGGCCCATTTCGCGCGGGCCGGGTAGTCGCAGTAAGCGGCGTGCCCGGAAGTGACGGCAGCTTTTTCTTCGGCGGCGTCGACGGTGGTGTGTGGAAAACATCCGACGCAGGCACGGTATGGCAGCCGATTTTCGATCACGAGCCTGTGGCCTCAATCGGTGCGCTTGCGGTCGCTCCCTCCGATCCGAAGGTGATCTATGTAGGCACGGGCGAATCCGATATCCGCTCTGACCTGGCGTCGGGCGACGGCATGTATCGCAGTGACGACGGCGGAGCGACATGGAAGCATATCGGCCTTGACGGCTCAAGGCAGATCAGCCGCATCCTCGTTGACCCTTCCGACGCGCGCACGCTGTACGTGGGCGTGCTGGGCCACGCATACGGGCCAAGCGAAGAGCGCGGCGTTTACAAGTCCACAGATGGCGGAGATAGCTGGCGGCACATTCTCGATAAAGGCTCCGACGTGGGCATCGCCGATATTGCCATGGCCACCGCTGACCCGCAGGTCCTCTTCGCCGCCACATGGAATGCGCACCGTCCCCCGTGGAGCACCTACGCGCCCCTCGAAGGCCCCGGTAACGCCATCTACCGCTCGACCGACGGTGGCTCGAATTGGGTGTCGCTCTCAGGCCACGGATTGCCGGATGGCGCTTGGGGTCGCCTCGGCATCGCAGTCGGCGCCGACGGCCGACGCGTCTATGCGACTATCGACTGCCCCGGACATGCGGGACTCTACCGCTCCGACGACCAGGGCGACACATGGACACTGGTCAACGCCGACTCGCGCCTGACAAGCCGCGCATGGTACTTCAGCTCGCTGGCTATCGACCCAACCAACGCCGACGTCCTCTATATTCCCAACATCGCGCTCTATCGGACCAATGACGGCGGCAAGACCATCGAGATTGTGCGCGGAGCACCCGGCGGCGACGATTATCACCAGATATGGGTCGATCCCAAGAATGCATCGCATCTCGCATTGGGCGTCGATCAAGGCGCAACCATCAGCCTCGATCGCGGCAAAACGTGGACCACCTGGTATAACCAGCCCACCGCGCAGCTTTATCACGTCACCACAGATCACGCGTTCCCGTACACCATTTACGGAGCACAACAGGACAGTGGCTCGATCGCCGTGCACAGCCGCTCCGACCATGGGCATATCGACACGCGAGACTGGTTCCTGCCCGGCGGCAGCGAAAGCGGCTACATCGCCCTCGATCCGAAAGACGAGAACCTGATCTATCTCTCGGGTACCTATGGCGACGTAATACGTTTCGATCGCCGCACATCGTTCAGCCAGAACATCACGCCGTGGCCCCTCGGCGGTTTCGGGTTGCCGATTAACAAGCGCAAGTATCGCGATCCCTGGACGCCTGTTCTGGTTTTCTCGCCGGCCGACAAAACATCGCTCTACCTCGGCACGCAATATGTGCTGAAAACCGTGGATGGCGGCCTGCATTGGGAGCAGATCAGCCCCGATCTGACCGGCACCGTGCCCGGAACCAGTGACGACGGCTCGACCACCGTTGAAAACGCTGAACAGCGCGGCTACGGCGTGGTGTACACCATTGCGCCTTCCCCTCTGAAGGCGGATCAGATCTGGGCGGGTTCGGATACCGGCCTCATTCATCTGACCACCGATGGCGGCAAGACCTGGCGCGATGTTACGCCGCCCGGACTTTCGCCCTGGAGCAAAATATCTCTCATCGAAGCGTCGCATTTTGATCCCGCGACGGCGTATGCCGCCGTTGACCGCCACCGGCTCGACGATCAGAAGCCGTACCTCTACATCACGCACGACTATGGCAAGACCTGGAAGCTTTCAGTCAGCGGCATCGCGCCCAATCACTTTCTTCGGGCCGTTCGCGAAGACACAGAACAGCAAAACCTCTTGTTCGCAGGCACCGAATTCGGCATTTATGCTTCGTTCGACGCGGGCCTCAGCTGGCAACCGATCAATTTCAATCTGCCCGTGACCTCAATTCGCGACATGAATCTGAACGGTAGCGACCTGGTCGTGGCCACGCACGGTCGATCGTTCTGGGTCCTCGATGACATCGCGCCTCTTCGCGAGGCGGCAGCGGCGCAGAAGGCTCGAACCTTTTTGTATGCTCCGCCCGCGGCCGTTCGCGTGGACAACGATATTTTCCTCGGGTCACCTCTTCCGCCGGAAGAACCGCAGGCAGACAATCCGCCCAACGGAGCGATTGTTGACTATTACCTTCAGAGCACCGCAACAAAAGTAGTTTTGCAAATCCTCGACGCTCAGGGGCACGTCCTGCGCCACTTCTCAAGCAACGACAAGGTGACCGTGAAGCGCCCCCTCTTGCCGATTGCAGAACGCTGGTTTCCCAAACCGCAGGCCCTCGAAACAAGCGCCGGAGAGCATCGCTTTATATGGGACCTCGCGGCCGGCGGCTCCGGAACCGGAATGGAAGACGATGAGGATGAGGCAGCCGTTCCGCCCGGTCCCCGCGTGCCGCCGGGTGACTACACGCTACGGCTCACCGTTGACGGTGTTCAATCCGACAGACCGCTTCATGTCACAATGGATCCGCGCGTAAATGCGACCACACAAGTCCTCGATCAGCAGTTCACCCTGGCCGATTCTATCTATAAGCAAACGCTTTTGAGCCGCAAGGCATTGGCCGAACTTGAGAGCGTGGAAAGCCAGTTGAAGAAACTGGATTCGAGTAGCGAGAGTAATCCGGCTTACCTGGTGCACGCGATTCAAACCGCCATCGCCAAACTGCAGCAGATTAAGGGCGGCAATGATGAAGATCATGAGAAACAAAGCGTGAATGAACCGGGCCTTGCCGAGGCAAACGCCGGACTAGGCGTGGCCTTGCGCGTGGTTGAGAGCGGGCATCGCGCCGCCCCCGCGCAGGCGCTCGACATCTTCAACGAAATGAGCGTGGCTGCCCAAAAGAACACGGATGCGTGGCAGCGATTCAAGACCGGCGAGCTCAACGACGTAAACGCTGCGCTGGTACGTGCGAACCGTAAGCCAATACAAATCGCCGCAATCGAAGAGCAGGTACACTACGCCATGACCCGTTGAATATCTGGGCCGCGATCATCAGTCCTCATCGCCACTCTCCGGCATGGTCTCTGGCCGCTTATTCAGGTCCAGAGCGGGCAGGTGTTCGTCGCTGAGCTTGTGATTCAATTCCGGAACGGCGACTCCTTCCAGCCGTTCCCACTCTCCCATCACTTTGTTCAACTCGTCGCTCATGTGTTCCACAGCGCTTTGTTGGGCAACGGTCGGTGCCGCATCCACCTGGCCCACCTGTGTATAGAGTTCCGAAATCTCTCCGGCAACTTCATCCAGACCCGGTGTTTCCTCCGTGGTTGCGGATTTCTCTTTCCCGGTCAACAGCGCGGAAAACTCTTTGTCCCGCTTTTCAAGCGACTCCATGAGTTCCGGTGATGCTTTCTTCGATAACTTCTCGATCTGCTCGCGAATCGAGTGCGCATGCATTGCCGCTTCAGCGCTGTTGGTCACCATTCCAGATAACTTGTACTCAACCTTGAATTGTTCATCGAGATCGGCCCTCGACGCCGTAACTCGCGGGTCCATCTTCATCATTAGCGGAGCGGTGAGCGCCTTCCCTTCGACGGTAAGTCGCACCTGATAGGTTCCAGGCAGCGCGAGCGGCCCCTGCGGCACGCGAGGTGTGTCATGCGGCACCGCGGCAATTGGGTATTCGTAATGCATCGCCGTCGGCGTGGTGTATCTCAAATCCCACACCCATCGATGCATCCCCGCACTTGCGGGCAGCGTCGCAGGCATGCGCAACCAATACAGCGGGATAAGTTGCTTCGATAACTCCTCTTGGGTTTGGTCGGGAGCATCGGTGCTCGCATACCGGCGTACAACCTTGTTGCTTGCATCCAGAATCTCCAGAGTTACAGCACCTTGGACAGACGCCGGCAGCGAATAATCGATCGCCGCGCCTTCAGCCGGATTCTGTCCCGCGGGCTCATCCGGCGGCAACGGCGTATCGGTATTGGTATCCCTGCGAATGCGATACGCTTCACCGGGCTTGAAGAGCACCGGCTCCGCCTTCGCATTGATGCCGTCGAGTTGGCGAAGCGGCGAGATATCATCAAGAATCCAGAATGAGCGGCCGTGCGTTGCCACAATCAAATCATTCCCCTGAATCCACAGATCGCGCATCGACGTGTGCGGAAGGTTGTACTCGAGCGGCTGCCAGTGATCGCCGTCATCCAGTGACATCCAAACCGCCGTTTCGGTCCCGGCGAACAACATGCCCTTGCGAATTGGATCTTCGCGCACGGTGTTCACCGGCGAGTTGTCAGGCAGGCCGGCAGTAATCGGCTGCCATGTGGCTCCCCCATCATGCGTGCGATAGATATAAGGATGAAGATCGTCAATGCGGAAACGGCTGACCGACACATACGCCGTATCATCGTCAAAGTGCGAGGCACTGATCTGCGTGACCTTGCTCCACGGAATGACCGCCGGAGGGGTGATGTTCTTCCAATTCTTACCCTGATCACGCGTGATCCAAACCAGGCCATCATCAGTTCCCGCCCAAATCGTATTTACGTCTTGAAACGACGCAGCGACAGAGTAAATTGCGCCCCGACGGCGCGCTGAATCCTTTTCCGGAAGTGGTGCCAGTGACGCGGGCTGGCCCGAATGTTCGCGCGACAGATCGGGGCTGATCTTCTCCCAATTCTTTCCGTAATCCCGTGTCGCAAACAGCACGCTGGCCGCGTAGAAAAGCAGATGCTGATCCACAGGAGAAAAAAGAATCGGCTCCGTTCGATCGGCGCGATACTCCGGATCGTGAACCGGAATCGGTGTGATGTTCTGCACCTCTCCGGTGATCCTGTTAAACCGCGACACCTCGGTGCGGCCTGCGCCGTAAACCATGTCGGGGTGCAGCGGGTCAGGCGCCGCGTAACCGTACTCGATGATGCCAACAGGGTGCCAATCGCGGAACGTGATCTCACCGTCGTTACCGCGGCTCGAAATGCACACCGACCCGCTCTCCTGCTGACCCGCGCAAACCTGGTAAGGGAACGTGTTGGTCACGGCCACGTGATAGAGCTGTGCTGTCGGCTGGTTGTACCACGAACTCCAGGTCTCTCCGCCATTCACGCTCACCAGTGCCCCTTGGTCGCTCACCAGCAGGATGATGTCAGGATTCTCGGGATTGATCCAGAGGTTCTGATAATCGTCTCCACCTGGAGCGCCGCGCAGGCTCGTCCAAGTCTTGCCTCCATCGGTCGAGCGCATGGTAACAATACTGGCGCTGTACACCACATCTGGATTCCTGGGATCAACCGCTGGAATCGGCAGATCGCCCCCGCCAATCTTCATCGCCGGCCGCGGATCGTCTGTGGCCTTATACCAGCTTTCGCCGGCATCGTCTGAACGGTACACACCGAGACCAACTCCGGTGGCATAGCCGCCCTCGTGCATGGTTGAGAGCGTGGCATACAGTCGATTCGGATCGCTGGCCGCAATCGCCACCTGGATCTGTACCAGATCGTCGGGCAACCCTTTGGTCAATTTGCGCCACGTCTCGCCTCCATCAACAGACTTGAACAGGCCTCCGTTGGTGCCGTCATATTGGTTGCCGTCTTCCCACGGACCAAGTCGGGATTGCCAGAGCGCAGCGTAAACCACGTCCGGGTGCACGGGATCAATCAACACATCTGACCCGCCGGTATTCGCATCCTTGAAGAGCACGCGCTTCCAGGTTTGCCCGCCATCGGTTGAGCGATAGATCCCACGTTCTTCGTTGGGACCATACGGATGACCCAGCACCGCGGCAAAGAGCCGATTCGGGTCGCGCGGATCGACAACGAGTGATGGAATCTGCTCACCATCGCGCAATCCCAGGTGCTGCCAGGTCTTTCCTGCATCGTTCGACCGGTAAATTCCATCACCGACCGAAAGATCTGGGCGATGTAACCCTTCACCGCTGGCCACGTACACAATATTGCTGTTAGAAGGAGCTACGGCAATCGCACCAATCGACTGCGACGGCTCGCCGTCGAAAATAGGATTCCAGGTCCGACCGTAATCGTTGCTCTTCCAAACCCCGCCATCTACCTGCCCCACATAAAAAACATTGGGCTGGCCAGAAACGCCGGTCGCCGCGCGTGTTCGCCCTCCGCGGAACGGACCAACTAGTCTCCAACGAAGCTCCGGCCTCCAAGGCGCTTTCGCAGCCGGCTTTACTGTTGAGTCCTGGGCAAAAGAAGAGATCGACATCGAAAGGCAAATGAGCAAACCAAACCGGCAGTGCCGGGCGTGGCATTTGGGAAATCTGAAAAGTTTCATGGCAGTTGAACTCCTGGAGACGCGCACGAGTGCAACGCCATTCTAAGGCCTGGCGGCCTGAGCCTCCGCCGCAGCATGCACACAAGGGCGTTAGACGAGTTGAATCGAACCCGTCTTGGACCACATCGAAACAGCGCAATAGCAGGGAGAACAGGGAAGATTTCTGTATGACGTCACTCGTCGTTTAGCAAGCGAAATCCAGATTGAGATGTGTCGAATTTTGAAGTTTTGCTCCGCTCTGGAAGATGGTAAGCTCTATTGAGCGGATTCATCTGCTGGCTTTCCCCAATGAATGGCGGCGCATGAATTCGTCTGACCAGGCTCCCAAGTCGATCTTTTCTGTACGCAACATCTTGATGATCACAACCGCTTCGGCATCGCCAGGCTAATGGGCGATGCCGGACATTGAAGCAAGAAGTTGACGTGTTCGAAAGCCCGCATGTGCCGATTCTGAATCTGGCAGCGATCCAATCTGCGATTTCGGCATCAACCTGAACCTTGCAGGCGTACGCGCCGGAATCGGGCTCAGAGTCGTTTCCCGCGGAATTGAATCGTCAGGCGAGATCCTCGGGAGGGCCTGATTCTCTCGATCTCGTTTCTGCACTGTCACTCGCGCTGTGGTGCCAATGGGGATGACGATGTCTTTGTACGTTAGTCCGGTAATGATTGAGAAGCTCTTGGCGAGCAGCATGGGCGTTTCCGCATACGAGATTTCGCGATGGGGGGAATCATTCGTCCGTCGGCTCCCGCGCCTTCCGGCAATACTTTTCGGCCAGCCGTCCACCAGCATCTTCGCTCCTGATGCAACCCCGGCACAATCTATCTTTGGCCTGTCCATGTTTGTGCTCGGAATCTGTGCGATCATCTTTGTCGTCGTTTCCGGTCTTCTCCTCTACACCCTGATCCGATATCGCCATCGATCCGGCCAGTCGCAACAGGAGCCGGCGCAAATTTACGGCAGCAATCAGGTCGAGCTCTCCTGGACCGTCCTTCCAGTGCTCATCGTTGTGGTACTTTTCCTGGCAACTGCGCGAGTTATCTTCATTACCGAGAACGCGCATAAACCCGGAAACGCTTTGGATGTAGTTGTTATCGGGCATCAATTCTGGTGGGAGTATCGCTATCCCAAGCTGGGTATCGTCACAGCCAACGAGTTACATGTTCCCGTGAGCAACCCCAGCCATCCCACTCCGACGTACCTTACGATGTCCTCCGCAGATACCGACCATAGCTTCTGGGTGCCGCGATTGGCTGGCAAGATGGATCTCATTCCGAACAAAGTGAATGTCATGTGGATCGACCCCCGGTCTCCGGGCCTTTACCTGGGGCAATGTGCGCAATACTGCGGAACGCAGCACGCCAAAATGCTGATACGTGTTTACGCGGATACCCCGGCCGCGTTTGCCGCATGGGTTGCGGATCAGCAGCGTCCGGCCCCGCAGAATGCCGGCGCGTTGGAAGGAATGGCCGTTTTCCAGCGCAATGCCTGCGTCGATTGCCATACCATTTCAGGAACTCCTGCGAAGGGTCGATTCGGCCCCGACCTGTCCCACGTTGCAAGCCGCGCCACCATCGCATCCGGGTCCGTGCCTCTTACTCAATCGAACCTTCGCGCCTTCGTCGACAATCCGGCGCACTTCAAACCCGGAGCACTCATGCCTGCAATGCACCTCGACGATCACGACCTCGATGCCGTCACTCAATATCTGATGACACTCCGTTAAGAGCCACAAGAAGAGGAAGCCATGGTAACTCAAACTCCGGTGACCGCAATTGCGAACAGTACTCCGGCGTTACGGCGGAGCGGCAGATTACTCCAAATCCTGCATGACTGGATCACTACGGTCGATCACAAGAAGATCGGTTTGATGTACATCGGTTATGCCATGATCTTTCTCGTCATCGCCGGCGTCGAAGCACTGTTGATGCGGGTTCAGCTCGCGATCCCCAACAACACATTCGTGTCTCCGCAGACTTTCAACCAGCTTTTCACCATGCATGGAACCACGATGGTGTTCTTTGTCGGAATGCCTATTCTGTTCGGCTTTGGCAACTACCTTATCCCCTTGATGATCGGCGCGCGCGACATGGCATTCCCGCGATTGAATGCCTTCAGCTTCTGGATCTCCGCATTTGGCGGCACTCTTCTCTACTTCAGTTACTTTGGCGGTAGCGGCCTTTACGGAGCAGGCACAGCGCCCGATGTGGGTTGGTTCGCTTATGCCCCGCTTACGGCGAAGGTCTTCTCACCCGGCCACAGCACCGACTATTGGACCCTGAGCGTGTTTCTCAGCGGCATCGGCTCTGTTGGCACCGCGCTCAACATTGTGGCAACTACACTCAGCATGCGCTGTCCCGGCATGAAGCTTAGTCGTCTGCCATTGCTCGTGTGGCTTTACCTGGTCACGAGCTTTCTGGCATTCGTGGCCATCGGACCCCTCACTGCGGCGCAAGTCATGCTGTTGATCGATCGCTATCTCGGCGGCCACTTCTTCGACACCCAGGCTGGCGGCTCCGCGGTTTTGTGGATGCATTTCTTCTGGATATTCGGCCATCCCGAGGTTTACATCCTCGTACTTCCAGCCTTTGCCTTTGCCAACGAAATCATCCCTGTATTCTCGCGCAAGGCGATCTTTGGCTACCCAGCCATGGTGGCTGCCACCATCGCAATCGGATTTATCAGCCTCAGCGTCTGGGCGCACCATATGTTCACGGTGGGCCTGGGACCGAGCGGCAATGCTTTCTTTACCCTGGCTACAATGGTCATCGCGGTGCCCACCGGCATCAAGATCTTCAACTGGCTCGCAACACTGTGGGGCGGCAACATCCACTTCACCACGTCCATGATGTTCGCCGTCGCGTTTCTCTTTCAGTTCCTCATCGCCGGACTCACCGGGATCATGCTTTCCGCGTCTCCGTTCGACTGGCAACTGGGCAATTCCTACTTCGTCGTTGCTCACTTTCACTACGTACTCGTGGGCGCAATCCTATTCATGATATTTTCGGCGTTTTATTACTGGTATCCCAAGATGACCGGCCGAATGTTGGATGAGAAGCTTGGAAAGTGGCATTTCTGGATCTTCCTCATCGGCTTTCACCTGACCTTCGACTTCATGCACGTACCCGGTCTTTTGGGCATGCCGCGACGCATCTATACCTACGAGGCCGATCGCGGATGGGCTATCTGGAACATGATCGTAAGCAGCGGAGCGATTTTCCAGGCCATCGCCACCCTCACATTCGTCTATAACCTTGTTTGGTCCTACTTCAAGGGTCCTGAAGCAGGCTCCGACCCCTGGGATGCCTGGACGCTCGAATGGTCAACAAGTTCACCTCCTCCAAGTTATAACTTTGCCACCATTCCCACCGTAGAAAGCCGCCGTCCGCTGTGGGATCTCAAACACCCCGAAGACCCGGACACAAACTACGAATAGCCTGCTTAGTCAAGGAGCAGTTAGATGAGCACAATGGCAATATCGAACCTGGCGGGCGAAGATTGGAAGCAGCCGTCACGCGGCATCGTCGGCATGGCTTGCCTTGTCGTTGCCGAGTCTGCCATCTTCATCATCTTTGTCGTTGCCTATATCTTCTATCTGGGCAAGAGCCTCAGCGGACCCACGCCGCGCGAGGTGCTGGAGCTTCCGATCGTTGCCACAATCTGCCTGCTGTCCAGCAGTATCACTGTGCATTTTGCAGTCCACTCTCTTCGAGCCGGCAGGATTGGGCGATGCTCTTCGTGGCTGGCCGCAACCGTTCTGCTGGGCAGCATTTTTATTGGCAGCACCGCATATGAATGGTATGACCTGATTTACCACCATGGACTCACCATTCGCACCAATCTCTTTGGAACCACGTTCTATTCGCTGGTTGGTCTTCATGCCTCGCACGTCATCGCGGGCCTGGTGATGCTGAGCATTGCTCTGATCTTTTCTCTCAGCAACAAGATCACCAGCCATCACGCCGAGCGCCTTGAGGTGCTCTCAATTTACTGGCATTTTGTCGACGCGGTATGGGTTATCGTCTTCACTGTTGTTTATGTGCTTGGCCGTTAAGACTGCAAGCGAGGTACGCAATGGAACATAAGAGCGAGGCGGGTCAAAACGCAGTGCACATGCCGGCGCCGTCTGCCTGGCCAATTGCGTTGGCTCTGGGACTCACTCTGGTCGTCACCGGAATGGTTACGAGCGCCGCCATTAGTGTGCTCGGCCTGCTGCTCGTGCTGGCCGCAAGCGTTGGCTGGTTCCGTCAGGTGCTGCCTGTTGAAGCCCATGAAATGGTTGAAGCACCTGCTCGGCCCATCGAAATAGCCAGCGCACGCAAATCCATCGACCGCCTTCCGGTGAGTCCCATGCACCGCAAAATGATTCCCGTTGAGACATTCCAAGTCACGACGGGCCTCAAGGGCGGCGTTGCCGGCGGCATCGCCATGATTGTCCCCGCGACCGCTTTCAGTCTCATCAAGTATCACAGTCTCTGGTACGCCACGAACCTGATGGCGGCCGGCGGCTTCGTCAACTGGGCCGACGAGAGCAACGCGTTTCTCGCCCAGTTTCATATGCAAGGGCTTCTTGCGGCGCTCGCCATTCACGTTGTCACTTCGCTGCTTGTGGGCCTGCTCTACGGAGCTATGCTGCCCATGTTTCCGCGCTGGCCGATTCTTACCGCGGGAATCATTGCGCCGCTGATGTGGTCCGGCGTGCTCTATCCCACGCTGCAGGTCGTCAGCCCCATCCTGAATGCGCGCATCGACTGGCTCTGGTTCATCCCTTCGCAGATGGCCTTTGGCCTTGTATGCGGCTTCGTTGTCAACCTGCAGGCCAAAGTCCGTACGGCGCAGTTTCAGGCGCTGCCCTTTGCCGTGCGCGCCGGACTCCATGGCGGATTGGGCGAACAGAACGAAGAGACCAGAAAAGAGGACGAGCACGAATGAGAAGCTGGTTTCAGATTCGTTCAGTGCTCGTACTTACGACATTCACCTCCTTCTGCCTTGGGTGTAGTCGAATGCCGGGCTATCCAAAACCGGGGCAAGAGATCGCTCGCCCCAGTGACGTGCTGGATTTTAAGACGCTCTACAAGCAGAACTGCTCCGCCTGCCATGGAGAAGATGGACAAAACGGCGCGGCGCTTCCGATGAATAATCCGGCGTACCTGGCTGTCATTGGCGCAGACAACCTGCGCAACATCACAGCCAAAGGGGTGAGCGGCACGCTCATGCCACCGTTTGCCAGAAGCGCAGGCGGCATGCTGACGGACCAGCAGATTGAAGCCCTGGTGCAGGGCATGCTCCGTGAATGGAGCCGCCCTGCCGAGTTTTCCGGCATCAATGTGCCTCCGTATGCGAGCACAGCACCCGGCAACGCCGCAGACGGCCAGAAGACATTCGTTGCTGCATGCGCGCGATGCCATGGAGATGACGGCCTTGGAGCCAGGCCCGCGGCCGATGGAAAGCCTCCGCAGAAGGGCTCCACTTCTGACTCGATAGTCGACCCCGCCTACCTGTCTCTGGTGAGCGATCAGAGCCTGCGCAGCCTCATCATCGGCGGACGTCCCGATGAGAACGTGCCCGATTGGCGCGGATATCTTTCCGACCCGGGCGCCCGCGCGCTTACCCCGCAGGAGATTAACGACATAGTTGCATGGGTGGCCTCGCATCGCGCGCCAACGATGGGGCCGTCGCCGCAAAATACCACCAGCAAGGCGCCCGCCGCGCACGGCAAGGAGAAACCATGAGCACATCACAGGGACCGGGCGAGCCCTTGCAGCCGCAAACAACCACAGAAGCAACTTCGTCCGACGCCGCAAGGGCCGCCGCGCATACCCGCCGCGCCTTCCTCTTCAAGCTATCTCTAATTCTCAATGGCGCAGTCGGCGCAGTGCTCGCTGTGCCCATCTTCGGCTACATCCTTGGCCCGGCTTTCCGCAAAGACTCAAGCTTTAACTCCTGGGTGTCGCTTGGCCCTATCACCAGTTTTCCTGAAGGCGAAACGCGCCTGGCGGATTATCGCAACCCGGTCCTCACGTCCTCTGACGGCATGACGGGCAACGTGGCCTGCTGGGTACGGCGCATTGAGGAGAAGAAGTTTCAGGTTTTCGCCATCAACTGCGCGCATCTCGGCTGCCCGGTTCGGTGGTTTGCGCAGTCGAGGCTGTTTCTTTGCCCATGCCACGGCGGCGCATATTACGAGGATGGTTCGCGCGCATCCGGACCACCGGAGCGCGGACTCTTTCAATACCAATACAAAATCGCCGCCAATAACCTCATGATCGATGCCGGTGAAATGCCTACCCTTTCGAATGAAGCTTGCGTGAAAAAGCCGCTCGTTCAGATTGAATCGATAACGCCGTCCACAGAAGCGACAGAAGCCGCGACCAAAGCGAGGTCAGCCTCATGGCCAGCATGAAACAGCGCACAGTCTCCGCGGCCATCAGGACATATGCGTGGTTCGAGCACCGCCTCGGACTCGTGAAGCCGTTGACCGAGGCCGCCGAGCATCCAACACCGGAGCGCAGCGCCAGTTGGTGGTATGTCTTTGGCAGCGCCGCTACTGTGTTGCTGATGCTCCAGGTCATCACCGGCATTCTGCTTGCACTCGTCTACACGCCTTCGGCGGGCGAGGCGTGGAGCAGCCTTCAATTCCTCAATCAAAACGTCACGCTGGGCTGGTTCCTGCGCGCCATCCACGGCTGGGGATCGGACTTCATGGTGGCCATCGTCCTCATCCACATGACGCAGGTCTTCCTCTTCGGCGCATACAAGTTCCCTCGCGAACTCACCTGGATCATCGGCGTTTTTCTTCTGCTGCTCACCCTCGGCATGGCCTTCACCGGGCAGGTTCTCCGCTTCGATCAGGATGCCTACTGGGGCCTGGGCATCGGCGCCTCAATCGTTAGCCGAGTCCCCTGGATCGGCGGGCCTCTCGTGCATATGATGCTGGGCGGACCCATCATCGGCGGTCAAACCCTTACACGCTTTTTTGCTCTGCATGTTTTTATCATTCCTGGCACCCTGCTCATCCTGGTCGGCCTCCATGTCTGGATGGTTCTCCGTTTGGGTATCAATGAGTGGCCCATGCCGGGACGAATTGTCAGCAAGGCCACCTACGAGCGCGAGTATCACAATCTCACAGCAAGCAACGGCATTCCCTTCGTCCCCGATGCAGCGTGGAAGGACGCGATCTTCGCCGCTGCGATCATCCTCGCTGTCATCGCCTGCGCGCTTCTCATCGGCCCCTTCGGCCCCAGCGGGCAGCCCGATCCCACCATCATCCAGACAGCGCCCAAGCCCGACTTTGCCTTCCTCTGGATTTACGCGGTACTCGCCTATCTGCCGCCAAGCCTTGAGACGCCCGCCTTGTTTATTGCGCCAATCCTGATCATCGGCGCCATGCTCCTGCTGCCGCTGGTGGCAGGCGAGGGCGAAAAGCATTGGTCGCGCCGACCCATCGCGGTCCTCATGCTCGCTGTCATCGCAGTCACGCTCGGCATCTTCACGCAACTCGGCACATACACGCCATGGAGCCCCATCATGGAAGCGTGGTCCGCCGACCCAACTCCCGTTGCCTACTTGCAGCACCGCACACCATTGCAGCGGCAAGGCGCGCTTGTGCTGCAAAACAAGCAATGCCGCAACTGCCATTCGCTCGGCGGCGTGGGGGGCCTGCGCGGGCCGGCGCTCGACGCAATCGCGGCGCACATGACAGAGGATCAGATGATTCGTCAGGTGCTGCAGGGTGGAGGCAACATGCCCGCATACGGCAACGCTCTCAGCCCGGCGGAAACGCGTGCGCTCGTCAGTTTCCTCATGACCCTGCGAGGCAAAGATCTTTCTCCCGCCATCGATGCCTCGCACGTGCTCACGCAAACCGGAGCAATGCATGTGCCCATCGACCCCAACAATCCCTTGAGAGTTCACTAGCGCATGTCGCCTGCCATGCAATCCGTCATGGATGATTGGTCTCTTCCGGTCTGGCTCACGCTGGGAATCGCCCTCACCGCCCTCATTTACCTGCGCGGCTGGTTCGCCCTGCGCAAAACGCGCCATGAGCAATTCACCGGCTGGCGCCTGCTGTCTTTCATGGCCGGCCTCGCCTGCCTTTGGGCCGCAATCGGGTCGCCCCTCGATGCCTTTGCCGATGTGCTGCTCAGCGCTCACATGGTTGAGCACCTGGTGCTGATGTCCGTGGTGCCGCCGCTGGTCCTGCTGGGACTGCCCGTGGTTCCCTTGCTCCGCGGGCTCCCATTCATTCTCCGCAAGAGAGTCGCGGGACCTTTTCTTCGTCTCAAGCCTTTGCGCCGCCTGGCGCACTGGCTGGTGCTGCCCACCGTCGCGTGGCTGGCAATGAACTTGACGTTCCTCGCATGGCATGTGCCCGGTGCGTACGATTTCGCCCTTGAACACGAGAATTGGCACGATTTCGAGCACATCTGCTTTCTCTTCACTTCTCTGCTTTTCTGGTGGTGCATTCTCCGTCCCTGGCCTGCCACGCGCCGCCGTCAGGACTGGAGCATCCTCCTCTACCTGGTGGCGGCAGACCTGGTGAATACCGCGCTCTCCGCCTTTCTCGCATTCTGCAATCGCCCCGTTTACGCGTTTTATCTCGACCATCCCAACCCATTCCAAATAGAGCCGCTTCCCGACCAGGTTCTTGGCGCGGTCATCATGTGGGTGGTGGGCTCTCTGGCCTTCCTCATTCCCGCCGCGGCCATCGCTTTCGAACTCCTGCAGCCATCACAGAATCGCAGCGCATATACGCGCGCCTGATTCCTTCCCTGCCGAAGCGCCCCCGAGGCGCCCCCCCGGTGCCCGAAATATTGCTTGACATCTGGCTAACTAATCCTTTAGTTGTTCGTCTATGAATTGTGATCGCACCGCCAATCTGGGAGATCGATCACACGGAATCAACAACATGGCATGCCGCCCAAAAAATCCAATACGCTGACCGAAGCCGAGTTAAGGCTCATGAAAATCCTCTGGCGGCGTGGCGAGTCGGCAGTGAACGACCTCGTCGCCGCCATGCCACAGGACGAACCCCTGGCATACAACTCGGTGCTGACTACCATCCGGATTCTGGAGCAGAAAGGCTACGTGGAACATCGCCAGGAGGGCCGCGCTTTTGTCTACCGCCCATGCGTTGCGGAACAGGAAGCCGGCCGCTCCGAGGTCCGGCACGTTCTGGGCCGCTTCTTCGGTAATTCGCGCGAGCGCCTTCTGCTGTCTCTCCTTGGCGACGATGACATTTCGTCCGAGGAATTGCAGCGGCTCAAGGACGCCATCCGCGATGCGGCGCCCGACGATCAGACATCTAACAGCATGGGATCCGATGCTATGGGACCCCATCATGTGAGAAAGGTATAGAGCATGCATCTCGGTGCCATTCTCGAAGCTGTACGATGGTCAATTCCGCATGTTGAAGCTGCGCTTCCGGCCGCTTTCCGCGCATTCTCCCGAGCCGCGGCCCCGTTGGCTGTCGCCGCCTTCTGGCAAGGCATAGCTATCGCATCAAGCCTTGCTATATGTCTTCGCCTTGCTCCCCGTATGTCTGCGGCGCATCGCTTCGCTCTCTGGACTTCTGGCTTTATCGCGCTCGTCTCTCTTCCATTCCTTCCCTTGCTGTCGAACTTTATGGCCGGCAATGCACCTGCCGCGGCATCCGTCGGCCTACCGCAAGCCCCGCCCCAAGCATGGCTCCAAATGGACATTCGCTGGAGCCTCGCCATTGCCGTTCTCTGGGTTGCCGCTTCCCTGTTTCGCGCCGTCGATCTGGTGATTCACTCCCTCCGGCTCCGGAAACTGTGGCAATCAGCGTCGCCTGTCGAGCTCGCCGCAAGTCAGGGCGCATCGCTGACACGCCTCCAAAACATGCCGGGCCGCCGGCCAGTGCAGATCTGCACCACACACAAGTTGGATCGTCCCAGCGTGATTGGCTTCTTCGCGCCGCGCATCCTCATTCCAGATTGGCTGCTTGCCCGCCTCACTCCCGGGGAACTCGATCAGATCGTGCTCCACGAAGCCGAGCATCTGCGCCGCGCTGACGACTGGACCAATCTCTTCCAGAAACTGTGTCTCGTTCTTTTCCCATTGAATCCCGCACTCTGGTGGATCGAGCGCCGGATGTGCGCGGAACGCGAGATGGCCTGCGATGACGGCGTAATCAAAGTCACGCGCGCGCCGCGAGCCTACGCGGCCTGTCTCACTAGTCTTGCCGAACGCGGACTTCGGCGGCGCGCCGAGGCTTTGTCGCTCGGCGCCTGGCAGCGACGCCCCGAGTTAGTTCATCGCGTGCACAGTATTCTCACTCGCCACCGTGCATTGAGCCCCCTGGCCACACGCGCGGTGCTGGGAACGCTCGCCTGCGGCCTCGCATTCGGTTCGGTGGAACTTGCGCGCTGCCCGCAGTTCATTGCGTTCGTTCCAAACCAAAATGCAGAGGCATCCAACGCGCTCGAAGCGGCTCGCCCCCAGACCGACTTACCTCGTCTGCTCAATACCGCGCATGAGCCGGTTCGCCAACCCGCGTTCGCCCACACTGTGCGCAAATTCCATGCGGTGAACGTCAAAGCATTTCTGCCCGAGCGCCGTAACGCAGAAGCGGTTCCCTTTCCGGCTTCTCTGCGGCAGGCGATGCCAAAGCGGGCAACAGGCGCGGGCGAATTGAACAACTCTACACGGCTCGCCTATCACTCTCCCAAACAAGAGATGCTGAAGGCGGAACTGCCCAGCTCCCAACAGGCTCCGCCGCAGCAGGAGTGGATTGTCCTCACCACTTGGGAACAGGTGCAGACCTCCAATCAAGCACAAGTTTCGTCAGACTGCGCTGCCGGCCAAGGCGTGAACCAGGAAACCACTAAAGCGAAAGAACAGCCGAGCGCTCAGGCGACCAGAGAAATCACCATTACTCGCCTGATTTTCAGAGTCATTCCCGTCGTTTCCATGTCCAGCCAGCCCGCATCATTGCCCGTCCGCGGCGGCTGGCTTGTGCTTCAACTCTAAACACAACTTCAACACCATTGAGAGGTAACTATGTCAGCATCAACTAATTCATTAGTCGCAGCGACGAAGCGGTTCGGTATCCCCGCCGGAGCTGCTGCAACCGTTCTTCTTGGCCTGACTTGCCTGTTCGGCCACAACTCTGCCCATGCCGCCAGCAGCACCCCGCCTCCACTGGATAACAGCAGCATCGCTCCGTTGGTTTCGCTCGACGACGCGGTCGAAGCCGTCGCAGCGCGTGTCACACCCGCAGTCGTCAACGTATCGGTCACATCGCGCGCAAGTGCAGACGAGTCCGCCGAGGAGGATGGGCAGGGCTCCGGCAGCCCACAAGGCGTCATCCCTCCCGGATTTCAGTGGTTCTTTGGCCAGCAGGGGCCGATGCAGGGCATGAAGCCATCGCCGCAGATTGAGCATGGCATCGGCAGCGGCGTTATCATTTCCCCCGACGGGTACATCCTGACCAACGATCACGTTGTCAATGGAGCATTGCAGATTCGCGTCACCATGGATGACCGCCGCGTCTTCCCGGCAAAACTGATCGGGGTCGACAAGCTCAATGACCTCGCCGTCATCAAAATAGACGCAACAGACCTGCCCAGCATCTCCTGGGGAGACTCTTCAAAATTGCATCCCGGCCAGACCGTGCTCGCCTTCGGCAGCCCCTTCGGCTACTTCCAATTCTCCGTCACGCGCGGCATTGTGAGCGCCCTCAATCGCCCCAATCCATACTCCGATGATCCACGCAAGCCCGGTGCATTCATTCAGACCGACGCCGCCATCAACCCCGGCAACTCCGGCGGCCCGCTGGTGGACGCGCATGGGCAGTTGGTCGGCATCAACACGTTCATCATCACTGACAACGGCTCGTTCGCCGGTGCAGGCTTCGCCATTCCCTCGCAGATCGCCGAAGCCTCCGCCGAATCCATCATCAAAACCGGCACCGTGCACCATGGTTATCTGGGCATCAGCATGAACGATGTCACGCCCGATAACGCCAGCTTCTTCAGCCTTCACGATGCAACTGGCGCCATTGTAAGCCAGGTAACTCCCGGCTCCCCTGCCAGCCAGGCGGGCCTCAAGGCCGGCGACGTGCTTCGCGAACTCAACGGCAAGAGGATCGTCAACGGCAGCGCCCTGCAGGTAGCTGTAAGCCAGATCGCCCCAGGCAACACCATTGCTCTGGGAATCCTCCGCAATGGCCAGCCGGAAACAGTCAATGTCAAGGTTGGCGAATTTCACGCAGCCGGCGAGATGGCACAAAATGGGGCATCCGGAACCAATCAGCGCGGTAAGCTCGGCCTCGCCGTCGACAACCTGACCCCGGACGTGCGTTCGCAGCTCAACATTCCCTCCAACATCAATGGCGCAGCCATTCAAAGTGTTCGCCCCGCCAGCCCGGCAGACGATGCCGGACTCGCCCCCGGCGACGTCATTCTCGAGGTTGACCGCAAGCCCGTTGAGAATGCGGAGAATTTTGTAAACGAGGTCCATTCCGTTCCTCCTGGCAAAGACATCCTGCTCCTCGTCTGGTCCAAGGGAGGAACCACCTACCGCGTTCTGCACCCTGACACGAATTCGCAGAACGAGAACGGCATGTGATTCAGCTCGAGGGCCGTCTGCTTCGGCAGACGGCCCGTACTTTCCCTTCCGGCATCTGTCCCTGTCCCGGTCGCCCCTACGTCCCTTAATCAGCATCCTTTTCAGGCTTCAACCTCCCTGTTTCCCGAAAACCCAGAAAATCCCCACACGATTCCATATGAGCCAGACTATTGCATCTAAACAACATCGCTCACTTACTCGATGCAATTGGGCTGTTTCCTGTCCGGTCCGCATTTGCATTTTCTCTGGCCTCCTGCCAATATCGAAGTATGCAAGGTTACCCATGTTGTCGCTGCTGTTCGCCGCTTCGCGCGCAGAGGTGACCTGGGTCTAAGAATCAGATCGTTCTCCTGGAGTTTCCTATCGCCCGCGATGCAGCCAAAGCTGCCGCGGGCTTTCTGTTTCTTGGAGAAGAGGAAAAAATGACTGAGTCTGTTCAAGTGAAGGAAACCAAGGCGCAGCGCGCTGAGCGCCTCAAGCGCGAAAAGAATCCGTGGGAAGCATTCGACGAGGTGCGCGCTTTTGCCCGCGCCGGCCGTTCCAGCGTGGTCCCGGAATGGGCCTCAACTTACTTCAAGTGGTGGGGCATCTACACCCAGGGCGACGGCGTAGGCGCCACTGGAGGCAAGGGCGGCGAAGGCCTTGTCTCCGACTACTTCATGATGCGCATCGGCATTCCCAACGGCATCCTCTCCGCAAGTCAGCTCCGCGTGATCGCCGACATAACGACTAAGCACGCCCGCAATCTTGCCGACATCACCGTACGCCAGAACATCCAGCTCCACTGGCTCACCATCGAGTCGCTCCCCGAGATCGTCGACGCACTCGATGCCATCGGCCTTTCGCCCAAGGGCGCTTGCGGCGATGTCGTCCGCAATGTCACCGGCTGTCCCCTGGCCGGAGTGGCCGCCGATGAGCTCATTGATTCTTCGTCTCTCGCCGTCGACATCGCCCATCTGCTCACTGCGAACTCTGACTTCTACAACCTTCCGCGCAAATTCAAAATATCCGCCACCGGCTGCCCGTCCTGGTGCACCTACCCGGAGATCAACGATATCGGACTCACACCCGCCGTGCGAGACGGCGAAGTGGGCTACTCGCTACGCGTGGGCGGCGGCCTCTCCAACGAACCGCATCTGGCCGTTCGTCTCGACGCCTTCCTCTTGCCTCATCAGGCCCTTGGCGCTGTTCGCGGAGTCACCGAGATCTTCCGCGATCAGCAGGTCCTGCGCGAAAGCCGCGAACGCGCCCGCCTCAAATATCTCTTCATGAGAGAAGGGTGGACCCCCGAAAGCTTCCTCGCCGAACTTCAGTCGCGGGTCGACTTCCCCATCCTCCCCGGCGTCCCGGAACTGCTTCCCGACGGCGTCTTACGCGATCACGTCGGTATCCATCCGCAGCGCCAGGCGGGCCTCAGTTACGTCGGCGCCTCCGTCCTTCGCGGCCGCCTGACGGGCGAGCAGTTGCACGCCGCCGCCGAGTTATCCGAACGCTTCGGCAGCGGAAGTCTCCGCGCCACCGTCTCGCAGAACCTGCTCTTCGTCGACGTCCCATACCGCAAATCCGGCGAACTTGCGCGCGAACTCGGCCAGATCGGCCTCCACGTCGAAGCCGCCAACTTCTGGCGTGGCGCCGTGGCCTGCACGGGCACCGAGTTTTGCAAGCTCGCCATCACCGAGACCAAGGGCTTTACCCGCTGGCTTGTGGACGAACTCGAAGAACGAATCCCCCAGTTCGATCAGCAACTGCGCCTCCATGTCACCGGCTGCCCCAACGGCTGCGGCCAGCACTGGATTGCCGACATCGGCATGGAAGGCAAAAAGATCAAGCACGAGGGCAAGCTGACTGACGCCTATTACTTCTGCCTTGGCGGAGCGGTTGGCCAGCACGCGTCCATCTCGCGCCCGGTAGGCTATCGCTGCCCCGCGCCCCTCGTCCCCGAAGCCATCGAACGCCTACTGCGCGAGTACATGTCGAGCCGCCGTTCAAGCGAAAACCTGCGCGCCTGGTTCGCACGCCACACCAACGACGAACTCCGCGCTCATCTCGCCGGCGAGGTTCTTACCGCCGTTGAGCGCGATCTGCCTGCCGGCCGCGTTCCTCACGGCGTTGCCGATTAAGGATCAATCCATGCCCCTGTTGCCCGTCTTCCTCAAACTCGAAGGACGCCCCGCGCTGCTGGTCGGTGCCGGCACTGTGGCCCTCGACAAAATTGGCAGCCTGCTTAAAACCGGCCTGCGCCTCCGTGTCGTTGCGCCGGAAGCAAAGCTCGAAGTCCGTCAGATGGCCGTTGAAGGCAAGCTCGAATGGGTCCCTCGTCCTTTCGAGCCCTCTGACCTCGACGGCAACTTCGTCGTCATCGCCGCAACCGACAACCCGGGAGTCAACGCCGCCGTTTACCGCGGAGCCACCGAGCGCGGCATCCTGTCGAACAGCGTCGACGACATTCCCAACTGCGATTTCTTTTTCGGATCGGTGGTCAGCCGCGGCGATCTGCAAATCGCCATCTCCACCGCCGGAGAAAGCCCCGCCTTCGCCCAGCGCCTTCGCCGCGAAATCGACGAACAACTCCCAAGCGACCTCGGCCCGTGGCTCCAAAATCTCGGCCAGCTTCGCCGTGAAGTCCTCGCCACGCATCCCAGCGGCGAGAAGCGCAAGCTTCTCCTCCATCAACTTGCCCAACGTCAGATCTGCGACTCCCCCTCCTGCTCCACGCGGCAACTCGCTCGCGCTTCCCTCGCCGAATCCGCTCCTGATAAGGCAAAAAATAATGCTGTCCTCCTGAGCGACGCTGAGCGCAACGGGCACAGCGCAGTCGAAGAACCTGCGGTTGCGTTTGGAATGCACGCACCCCATGGCAAGGCTTACCTGGTCGGCGCCGGCCCCGGCGATCCCGATCTGCTCACCGTAAAAGCCCTGCGGCTCATTCAGTCCGCTGATGTCGTTCTCCACGACGACCTCGTCCCGCCGTCAATTCTCGATCTCACCTCACCAACCGCCGAAATCGTCAACGTCGGCAAGCGCTGTGGCATCAAGACCATCACGCAGGAGCAGATCAATGCGTTGATGATCGACCACGCGCGCGCCAATCGCAGCGTGGTCCGCCTCAAGAGCGGCGACCCTCTCATCTTCGGCCGCGCAGCGGAGGAGATGGCAGCACTTACCGCGGCCAATGTCCCCTTCGAAGTCGTACCCGGCATCACCGCCGCATTCGCTGCCGCCGCCGCTGTCGGCTGCTCCCTGACCAGCCGCAACACTGCGTCCAACGTCATCTTCTCCACCGGCTACCACGCGCAATCGCACAACAACGCCGCGCTGCCGCAGTTGGAAGACGCCACCCGCGTGGTGTACATGCCCGGCCGCGACCTGGGTCTGCTCGCACTGCAATGGCTCCAGGAAGGCCTGCCGCCCGACTTCCCCTGCGCCGTCGTTTCCCGCGCTGCCCAGCCCGACCAGGAGATTCAATACTCAACCCTCGCCGCCCTCGGCGACGCCGAGCCGACACAGGCACCCAGCCTCCTCATCGCTGGATGGGCCGTCAGCGAAGCGGCAGCTGCAAAGGATATTTCAGCGATCGAAATCCCGATTACAGCTTAAAACCGCTCTTGGACCTCAAGAGCACGCACTCGCCTCATGTGACGCCGCTGCCACTCCTCCCGCCTTGAGTGCGAACCTGACAAGCGAGCATTGCTGAAACTGGAAAGAACGCCTCAGCCTTTATACTGAGATGTTTGCCAATCACAGGCGTACGACCAGGGAAACGGCGCGCGCAAGAGGAGCATTCTTTGGCTCAGGCGGAAATCGGCATCATCGGCGGCAGTGGGCTCTATTCCATGCCCGGATTCACCAACCAGCATGAAGTGCGCGTGGAAACGCCCTTCGGCGATCCATCCGACCCATTCGTGCTGGGCGAACTTGAGGGGCGCAAGGTCGCCTTTTTTGCGCGCCACGGTCGCGGCCATCGCATCCTGCCCTCTGAGCTGAACTTCCGCGCCAACATCTACGCCTTCAAAAAGCTGGGCGTCGAGCGCATCCTATCTGTCTCGGCCGTTGGCTCGCTCAAGGAAGAGCACAAGCCCACCGACTTCGTCATGCCCGACCAATTCATCGACCGCACCTTCCTTCGCATCTCCACTTTCTTCGGAGATGGAATTGTCGGCCATGTCGCATTCGGCGATCCCGTTTGCGCCACCGTAGCCAACGCCGCGGTCCAGGCATGCGCCACCGTGGGTGTGGTGGGTAAGCTTGGCGGTACCTATGTCTGCATGGAGGGCCCGCAATTCTCCACCAGGGCCGAATCGAACCTTTACCGCAGTTGGGGCGCCGACGTCATCGGCATGACCAACCTGCAGGAAGCCAAGTTAGCCCGCGAAGCTGAGATATGTTATGCCACCATTGCCATGATTACCGACTATGATTGCTGGCGCGAGGGCCACGACGCCGTCACCATTGAAGAAATCGTCGCCGTCCTGCACCAGAACGCCGAAAATGCCGCCAAAGTAGTTAAGGCCGCCGTTGCCGCCATACCCGCGGAACGCACCTGCGCCTGCACTTCCGCCGCTCGCTTCGCTGTCCTCACCCAGCCCGACGCAATTCCCGCAGCCGCCAAGGAAAGACTCGGCCTCCTCTTCGGCAAATATCTCGGGTGGTAACATCCTGGCTAACAATCTAATAAACTTGAGTTAGAGAGGAAGATACATGTCAATTACAGTGGTCGGCAGCGTTGCCTTCGATTCCATTGAGACCCCGGCAGGCCGGCGGGAACGTTGCCTTGGCGGCGCAGCAACATATTTCGCGCTGGCTGCCAGCTATTTCGCCAATGTACGAGTAATCGCCGTGGTAGGCGAGGACTTCGGCGCCGATGAAGAAGCCGTCTTCCGCGCCCACAAGATCGACACGCGCGGTATTGAGCGGGCCCCTGGCAAAAGCTTCTTTTGGGAGGGCTCCTATCTCGACAATCTCAACGAGGCTAAAACACACGCCACCGAACTCAACGTTTTTGGCGCCTTCGAGCCTAAGATTCCAGACGCATATCGCGACTCGGAATTCCTTTTCCTCGCCAACATCGACCCGGTCCTCCAGCGCCGCGTGCGCGAAGCCATGCCGCTGGCCCGCCTGGTGGCCGGCGACACCATGAATTACTGGATCAAGGATCATCGCCCCGCGCTGCTTGAAATGCTCAAGGGCCTCGACGTCCTGCTCATCAACGACACTGAAACCCGCATGCTCGCCGGTAACGGCAACCTCGTCCAGGCCGCCCGCGCCGTCATTGCCATGGGGCCGCGCATGCTGGTGGTCAAGCACGGTGAGTATGGAGCCACGGCTTTCCACCGCGCCACGACCGAATCGAACGGAGCAAAGACATTTCGCGCTCCAGCGTTGCCCCTTGAAGAAGTCGTGGACCCCACAGGCGCAGGCGACAGCTTCGCCGGCGGCTTTTTTGGCTATCTCGCCTCGCAACCCGAACTGACCCCGGCCACATTTCGTCACGCCATGTTTTATGGCAGCGTCATGGGCTCGTTTGCCGTCGAGCGGTTCGGCACCGAACGCCTGCAACAGCTTTCCCGCGACGAGATCGACCACCGCTTCACTCTCTTCCGCGAGCTCACCCATCTTGACTGAACAGTCCATTCGCCGCGCGGAAAGCCTCGGAGCCTTGGCCTCCTGCCTGGCACTGTCGATGGGGGCGGTGGTCTGGAGTTGGCGTCACGGCGCCATGCTCAACTATGGCGACGCCATCGCCCACCTTCACATTGCGCGCCGGGTCATCGACTCGCACCGTCCCGGCCTCAGCCAACTTGGCTCCGTGTGGCTCCCGCTGCCACACTTGCTGCTGATTCCTTTCGTCGCCGTCTATAGCTGGTGGGCGAATGGAATTGCAGGCATGATTCCGTCGGCACTGGCGTATCTTGTCGGCTGCGCGGGCATCTATCGCCTGGCGCGCCACTGGCTCCAACCACTCGCCGCCGCGGTCACCCTCGCCTTCTTCGCCACAAACCCCAACCTGCTCTACCTTCAAACCACGGCCATGACCGAGCCGCTGTTCCTGTGCGAAATCATCTGGACCGTCGTGTGGCTCGTCGAATGGCGAGCCTGCATGGAGAACGATCAATCCAGGGCCGAGCGTCGCCTCTGGCTGATCGCAGCAGTCTTGGTGGCCGCCATCTTTACCCGTTATGACGGCTGGATTCTCGCGCTCCTGGCCTGGTCGAGCGTTGGCGTTGTGTTGCTTCGGCGTGGCGGCCTGCGCTCGCGTACTTTCTGGCTGGCCAGCGCGCTGGTCGTGGCGGCACCGGTTACATGGTTCGTCTACAACGCAACCGTCTTTGGCGACTGGCTCGACTTCGCCCGCGGACCTTACTCCGCTAGAGCCATCGAGATTCGAACCACAACATCGGGGGCAAGTCCGCCTCATCCCGGCTGGCACAATCCATGGGTCTCACTCCTGTTTTTTGTCAAGACGGCCGAGATGGATGCCGCCGCCCTCGCGTGGGGAAATGCCCTTCTCGTGCTCAGTTTTCTCGGCACGGCGGGCGCTTGGCTCATCGCGCGCCATCGCGCCTTTCAGTGGGTGCTCCTGCTGTGGATGCCCGTGCCCTTCTATGCGTATGCCATTGCCTATGGATCGGTGCCCATCTTTTTGCCCGTCTGGTGGCCCCACTCCTGGTATAACACGCGCTACGGCCTCGAACTGCTGCCCGCCTTCGCGCTTGGCCTCGGTTTCGCCGCCCGTTTCTGTCTCGGCGCCGTACGCGAGTTCAAGCCGGCCTGGACAAAATACGCGGCTGCTTTTCTTTTTGCGCTCATCGCATGGAACGCCTGGCACGTAGTCCGCGAGCACCCGCTGACCTATGTTGAAGGCATGAAGAATCTCGACTCACGCCGTTCCTTTGAAAAAGAGATTCCTCCGGTCCTTCGCGCCTTGCTCGCCACGCGCCCCGGCGGCGAAGTCCTCATGGAAACCTCCGTCTACCCGCAACTCGTCTCTCTCACCGGCATTCCCTTGAGCCAAACCATCAATGAGAGCGATAAACAGTTCTACGCCGCCGCGCTGGCCGCGCCCGCCAGTTATGCGGCCGTCGTGCTTGCTTTCGACGGAGACGAAATCGATCGCGCCGTAAAAGCGCATCCTGCTGGACTCGTCTTCGTGCAACGCTTTACATGTCGTGGCCAGGCCCCGGCCTCGGTTTACGTCTCCGATATCCCAAACATCAATAAAGGAACAGAGCGGTGATAGCATCGGTCAAGGAATAAAGATGAGTACGGCCTTCGCACAGTTCGCACAACCCTTCGACTTCAGTTGGCTTCAGCAGGTCGTCGTGGTCAACGGAGCTATCGGCCGCCTTCTCGCGGCCTGCCTGCTTGGCGGTGTCGTCGGGCTCGAGCGCGAAGTCAAGCGCAAGGCATCGGGCGTCCGCACCAACCTTCTCATCTGCATGGGCAGTGCATTTTTTACCCTGCTCTCGGCAGTGCTGGCTGGCGACGCCAATCCCGACAAGGGCCGCGTAGCTTCCAACATTGTCCAGGGCATCGGTTTCCTCGGCGCCGGCCTCATCATCCACAATCGCAGTCGCATCAGCGGGCTCACCAGTGCCGCCAGCGTCTTCGTCGTTGCTTCCATCGGCATGGCCTGCGGTGCGGGACTGTTCGCCGCGGCCGCCGTCGCCACATTCATCGTGGTTGTCGCCCTCGAATTCGTCGGCTTTCTCGAGCGCCGCGCAAGCATCAAAATCTACTCCCTGGTCTACGAGGCCCGCGGCGGCGACCAGACTTCGATGCTTCGCTCCATCCTTGATGCAATGGACAAAGCCGGACAGCGGTTGGCTGACTTCGAAAGCAACGCAATCGGCAATCTTCAGCGTGTGAGCTTTACGCTAACTGCGACAAAAAAAGAACACGAGCGTCTGCGCGGAAAGCTCCTCGCCGAGCCTGCCATTGACGCCGTGCTCAACTTCCGCGATCCGGAGGAAGATTGATTCCCTTCACCAAAGCCCACGCCTGCGGCAACGACTTTCTTATCGTCACCGAAGATGCCGCTGAAAATCACGATTGGGCAAGTCTCACCCGCCGATTGTGTTCGCGCAACACGGGCATTGGCGCCGACGGCATCGAGTTCTTCGCCTGGAATAACGACGAACAGTCCGGCCCCAGATCCGGCCGCATTCGCCTTCACAATGCCGATGGCTCCATCGCGGAAATCAGTGGCAACGGCACCCGCTGCGTAGCCGCATGGATGGCCGCGTCTCTGAACTCGCAGGCCGGAGACGAACTGCGCATCGAGACGGACGCAGGGTTGCGCATTTGTCACGTGAATGCCATCCACACAACCAGCGGTTATTCAATCGACGTAACGACAGGAATGGGCATTCCCGCCTTCGCGCCGAAAACGGTCAAGCCCGCAAGCCGCTTGGAGATTTCTGGAACATCGGTCTCCACCGGCAACCCGCACTTCGTTATCGTTGTTGACAACGCCGAATTCTCGGTCGCCGGCAATTCATGGCAAGCCGTTGGCGCGGAAGTCTGCATCCATCCCAACTTCCCGCACCAGACCAACGTCGAGTTCGTGCGTATCGTCAATGAACATGAAATCGAGATTCGCATCTTCGAGCGCGGCGTGGGACCGACAGCTTCTTCCGGCACCGGCAGTTCCGCTTCGGCCACCGCTGCAATTGCGTTGGGACTGGTCCAGTCTCCGCTCACAGTCGTTGCTCCCGGCGGCCCGCAAACCGTTACCTGGGACGGCCCTGGAGCCGAGATTTATCTCACCGGCCCCGCGTCTCTTATCGCTCGCGGTGAGGCATGGTAGGCATGACTGCGTCCCCATCGCCGACTCCATTAGTAAGGCTGGCTCCCATTTCCCAGGGTGCGGGCATCAGCGTGATTTCGTCCGCCTCCTTCGCCAATCCAGACCGAGTCGAGCGTGGTCTCGAAAGACTGACCGAACTCGGCTTCGCACCACGACTGGGAGCACACACGCAAACCCGCGGCCCTCTCTTCTTTGCCGGAACACCCGAGCAGCGCCTCGCCGATCTGCATGCTGGCTTTGCCAACCCGCAGACCAGCATCGTGGCCTCTGTGCGCGGCGGATACGGCTCCAATTACTTGCTCAACGGCCTCGACCTCGACTTGATCCGCGCGCACCCCAAGCCGTTCTTCGCCTACAGTGACATGACCGGCATTCAGTTGCGACTGCTCGACCAGCTTGGCCTGCCCGCTTTTCACGGCCCCATGGTTGCGGCGGACTTTTCCCTTGAAGACGGCGTGCACCTCGCCAGTTTTCAATCAGCGCTGGCCGGCGAACCCTACATGCTCGGCGCTTCTGAAGGCCTTCGCACATTGAAGCCCGGAGCAGTGCGCGGAACCTTGTATGGCGGCTGTCTCAGCATTCTCATTTCGCTACTCGGCACGCCCTGGGAACCGGCTACTGAGGGCAAATTGCTTTTCCTTGAAGATATCGGCGTCAAGCCCTACCAGGTCGACCGCATGTTGTGGCAACTTCGCATGGCCGGCAAGCTCGAAGGAGTGCGAGGCATTGTTTTTGGTGAAATGTTCGAGTGCGTTTCGCCCGGCGCATCGCCCGACTTGTTGGCGGAAGTAATTCTTCATGCATTCAATGACTTCGAAATCCCTATCGCAATCGGCCTGCGCAGCGGCCACGTCTCACGCCAGAATGTGACGCTGACCTTTGGCATCGAGGCCGAATTACACGCAGGTGAGACAGCGCAATTACACCTGCTGGAACCGGCGGTGTCGCGATGACTGTTTCACCTCGCCACATTCACTTAAGCGGCATCTGCGGAACCGCGATGGCCTCTCTCGCCGGACTTCTCCAGTTACAGGGCCATCGGATCACCGGCTCCGACAAGGCCGCCTATCCACCCATGAGCGACCTGCTCCACTCCCTCGGCATTCCAGTCATGGAGCCCTACGTCGAATCCAATCTCGACCCCACGCCCGATCTCGTCGTCATCGGCAATGCGCTCTCCCGCGGCAATCCCGAAATCGAACGCATTCTCGACCAGCGCATTCCTTTCAACTCCATGTCCGCGCTTTTGCGCGAAGAGTTTCTCGCCGGACGCGAGTCGCTCGTGATTGCCGGCACTCACGGCAAAACCACTACAACCAGCATGCTGGCCTGGATCTATCAAGTCGCCGCGCGCGAAGACCCCGCCCTCGAACCTTCGTTCCTCATCGGCGGCGTGGCAGAAAACTTCGGCACCAGCTTTCAACTCCGCCCCACCCGCACCTTCATCGTCGAAGGCGACGAGTACGACACCGCCTTCTTCGATAAAGGACCAAAATTCCTCCATTATTTCCCCGACGCGCTCATCCTCACTCACGTCGAGTTCGACCACGCCGACATCTATGCGGACCTCGAAGCAGTGAAAGTCGCGTTCAAGCGCCTGGTAAATCTAGTGCCACGAAGAGGCAGGATCATCGCCTACGGCGGCAGCACCAACGTGACCGAGTGTGTGAAGAATGCCTTCTGCCCGGTGGAACGATACGGCTTCACAGCCCAAGCCGACTGGTGCATCCGGAACCTGCGCCATCAAGACGGTTTCACCCGCTGGGAAGTGCACCATGACGGCCTTCTTTGGGCCGAGCTTGAGATGCAATTAGCCGGCGAACATAACGCGCTCAATGCCACTGCAGCCGCCGCGCTTGCCGCCGGACAGGGCATCAGCAAGGAAGTCATTCAATCCGCACTGGCCAGTTTCAAAAGTGTGAAGCGTCGCCTTGAAGTGCGCGCCGAAATCGCCGGAATCACCATCATCGACGACTTCGCACATCATCCCACCGCCATTCGCGAAACCCTGCGCGCACTGCGCTCTGTCTATCCGCAATCACGCCTGTGGGCCGTGCTCGAACCACGCTCTAACACTCTGCGGCGCAAAGTGCTCGAATCTGAGCTGGTCGAAAGTTTGCGCCTCGCCGACCACGTCATTCTCGCTGGAGTCTATCAGCAGCAACGCATCCCGGATGCCGAGCGCCTTCACCCCGAAGATGTGGTTCAATCCTTGAATGCCGCGGGAACTCCGGCCGAGCTCCACTCGGATGTGCAGGCCATCATCGACAGCATTGCGCCCCAGCTTCATCCCGGCGACATCGTGGCCATACTTTCCAACGGCGGCTTCGACGGCATCTATGAAAAGCTGCCCGCGCGGCTCAAAGAACTTCAATCGCAGTCGCACTGAAAGACCCGCATGATTTCTTCTCTCGTCTTCGTCACCACGATGGTCATCCTCGGAATCCCGTCGGCCATCCTCTTCATTCCCTGGACCGCGATCACAGGAAACGTGATGCCGCTTTACAACGCCACGCAGATCATGGTGCGTGTCGGCTATCGGCTGGCCGGAATCCGCGTGGTGACAGAAGGCGTAGAGCGCGTGCCGAAGCGGACGGCGTGCATCTTCATGGCCAACCACGTTTCCAATCTTGATCCGCCGGCGCTCATTCCGCGCATTCCCGGCCGCACCTCAGCTTTCATGAAGCGCTCGCTTATGAAGATTCCTATCCTCGGGACCGGATTCAGGCAAGGCGAGTTTATTGCCGTCGACCGCGATGGACGCAAAGAGAGCGCGCAGGAAAGCATCGCCGCCGCCAGGCGCCTGCTCGACAAAGGTATCCACATCACTACGTTTGTTGAGGGCACCCGTTCAAAAGACGGCCGCATGTTGCCCTTCAAAAAAGGCCCATTTTACCTGGCCATGCAAACCGGCGCGCCGTGCATACCTGTGTCAATTTATGGCACTGAAACCATGATGGCCAAAGGCAGCCTGCGCATTCGCCCAGGAACCGCGCACATCGTTTTCCACGCGCCGGTATACCCCGCCAATTTCTCCACACGCGAAGAGTTACTCGATGCGGTGCGAGCAGCCATTGCATCGGGCTTGCCTGAATGGATGCGTGGTTAGAAGAATCGCACTTTACTGCACCACATTCGCGTTGTAGCCGTCGCCCAGCAGTCTCTGGCACATCGAGTTCGCGTCATTGCGATTGAAAAAGGGGCCAATCTGCACGTGGATCAAGCTGTCCGCGAGTTCGTGGCGCTCCGTCACCGCGTAGCCACGCCGACGCAGCGCGGCCACGAGTGCACTCGCGTCTTCCGGATGAGAGACAGCCGCAACCTGCACCATCAAGGGAGGGCCCTGCGGCAAAGCTGGTTGAACCCTCGGGCTCCCTGCCGGTGGTCCCGCGGGCTGCGCCCCACCCCCCTGCTGCGGAATCGCCGGCCGCACCTGCGCCCCACTTGGGCCCTCACTCATACTATTGCCCGTGGGCGCATAAGAGGTTAGCGGGTTTCCAGACGGACTTCCGCCTGATGAAGGAGACTGTGGCACATCGGCAACCGCCGGTTGCTGCGGCGCCGTGGGAATCATTCCCGCTGCAGGAGGCTTGGACAACGAACTGCCTGTTTGTGCGGTCATGGGTTGCCCCGCTGTGGGCTGCGCGCTTGTTGCAACAGCCAATGCCGGACTGCGCCGCCCCGCCGCATACCCCAGCCCGAAGAACAATCCGCAAAGCAGAATCAGCCCCAGCCCGATCGCCAGCAACATTGCAGGGCCCAGCGTGAGCTCTGTGTCGCGTCGCTCCTCCACCGGCTCAAATTCCCCGCGGCCAATGCCTCGCTGCATACCCCACCCTTGGTTTCAAGCGGCTCTCGCCAGGAGAGCCGCTTCTTTTGATTGGACTGCTTCGCAGGCGGACCGTCTCGCGAATCGAGCCGTCCAGCCACACTCCTCGCGCTTACTGCTTTTCCTTGGCTTTGTCCCCTGACAGCCCAAGTTTATTCAGAATCGTAAGCAACTCCATTGGCAGCGGGAACACAATCGTTGTGTTCTTCTCCACGCCAATGTCGGCAAGCGTCTGAAGATACCGCAACTGCAATGTCATCGGCTCTGTCGCCATCAGCGCGGCGGCGTCCACCAGCTTTTGTGCAGCGTTGAACTCGCCCTCGGCGTGAATGATCTTGGACCGTTTTTCGCGCTCGGCCTCCGCCTGCTTGGCCATCGCCCTCAGCATCTGCTCCGGCAGGTCCACTTGCTTGACTTCAACCGAGATCACCTTCACGCCGAACGGCTCGGTCCGCAGGTCAATGATGCTTTGGATACGCAGATTCAGTTGGTCGCGATGGCTGAGTACCGTGTCCAACTCAACCTCGCCCAGCACCGACCGCAGGGTGGTCTGCGCGAACTGCGAAGTCTGGTATACGTAGTTCTCCACCTTAATGGCCGCATCGTTGGGATTCACGACGTACAGCGTCACCACGGCGTTCACTTTCAGGGTCACGTTGTCGCGAGTAATCACGTCCTGCGGTGGCACTTCCAGTACCTGCTGGCGCAAGGTGATGCGAATGATCTGATCGAGCGGCCGAAACACCAAAATGATGCCGGGGCCCTTCGGCACTGGCAGCGCGCGGCCCAGCCGGAAGATGACACCGCGCTCGTACTCGCGAAGAATCTTGATGGAGTTCAGCAGGTACAGAACGATAATCGCAATAAGAATCAGCGTAGGAACGGGTAAATCGGAAACGGACATTGCACTTCCCTCACTCAGCACGGATTGTACTCCAGTGCTATCCCAAGTCTCAGGCCTTGTGCTTGTTCTATGCACCCGGCTCAGGCGCACGCGAAGACTCTGCAGGCGCAACCCGCAGCAGATACTGTTCATGGCCCACAACGCGCAACCGTGCCCCGGCGGGCACAGGCTCGCTGGCAACCGCACGCCAAATTTCGCCTTCCACGAGCACATGGCCCTCGGGATTCAGCGCCTCCATGGCTGAAGCAGTGTTGCCCACCATCGCGTCGGCGCCCAGCAGAGCCTTCCTGCGGCGCGCGCGCACTGCCAATCGCACCAGGAAGACGGTGATTCCCCCAAACCCCGCGCTTACGCCAAAGGCCACCCACGGGCTCACGTCCATCTCCGGCACCGGCGCGTCCACCAACGTCAACGTCCCAAACGTCAGGCAAATGATTCCGGCGATAGCCAGCGCTCCGTGGCCGCCGAACTTGGCCTCCAGTACCAGCAGCACCATCGCCGCCACCAGCAGCAGAACAGCCGTGTAGCGGATGGGCAGCAGGTTCAATCCAAAAATGCCAAGCAGCACCATCAGCGTCCCCAACGTACCGGGAACAATGGTCCCCGGCGCGTTGAATTCGAGATAGATCAGCAGCGCGCCGGCTACCAGCAGCAGCAGCGCGATGTTCGGGTTCACCAGCCAGCCCAGCAGGTCCTCGCGCAGGGTAGGCTTCACCATATCGATTCGCGCGTTTGCCAGGTGGAGTGTCAGCTTCGATCCATCTATGCGCGTGATTTCCCGACCGTCCAGTTCCGCAAGCAATTCGGTGTCGCTTGAGGCAACCAGATCGATCAGGTGCTGATTCAGCGCCTCCTCTGCCGTGTAGGAATGCGACGACTGAACGGCAGCCGCGGCGGCTTCCGCATTGCGATTGCGCCGGGTCACAAAAGAACGCAAAAACGCCTGGGCGTCGTTCACGATCTTTTCGTTCATCGTTTCGTCAGGCTTGCCGAATTCAAAAACCGGATGCGCCGCGCCTGCTTCGGTACCCGGAGCCATAGCGGCCACATCAGCCGCTTCAAGCAGAAAGAAACCCGCCGACCCCGCCCGCGCCCCCGATGGTGCCACGTAGACAATCACCGGAACCGGCGACCGCAGGATTGCGCCCGTCATGGCGCGCATTGATTCCATAAGTCCGCCGGGAGTATCCATCTCCACAAGCAATGCGGCCGAGCCGTCGGAGTTGGACAGCGCGATGGCCCGCTCCAACTCGCCCGCGCTCACCGGCTGGACGGTGTCGTCCAGTTCAAACTTGTCCACTCGAGGTTGTTGGGTCGCCGCAGAAGCCGCCAGTGCAAAGACCAGCCCCATCCCTGCCACCAGGCTCACCGCAAACTGGAACCTGAATCCACCCACGTGCTGAAACATGACGTGCTCCTGAAGAGCCTCATATCCAGGCGCTTCAATTTCTTCCCTGCCATTGACATCGGCCGCTCCATCCCTGCCTTGCTTCCGGATGCAATCACGGCAAAATCCTATTCCTTCGTCGCACCCGTCTTCGACTCGATTCTCTGGCTCAGTTTCTGTGCCGCGCGGTTACCAGGGTCCAGGCGAAGGGCCTCGTCGGTTTCCTTGCGCGCTCCCGCTGCATCGCCCGTCCGTTCGCGCACCTCCGCCAAACCCGCATGCGCCTCGGCCACCGAGCTGTCGGCCGCCACTGCGGATTGATACAGCCGCTCTGCCTCAAGCAACAGCCCGCGATCAAGATATTCCTTGGCCTGCCCATCCAGCTTGAGCGCCCGCTCATGAGGAGAAAGCGCTGCCAGCCTCGCCACCTCCATCTGGTCCATCATCAGCGCCGCCTGCCGGAAAGCGACGGCATCAAACGTGCGCACGATCCGCTCCAGTGGGTCCGGCTTCGCATCCTCATCTCCAGGTTGGTCCGCGCCCGCCCCCGCCGCTCTGGTCGGCGCCTTCCATGCCTTCAGCAGATCCTGGGCCTCGCTGTCATTCGGCCGAAGTTTCAGGCACTGCGCCAATTCAGCCAGCGCTTCCGTTTTGGCGCCCTGTCGATTCAGACTCACCGCCAGGTTAAAGTGATAGTCCGCCGCGTTGGGATCGGCCGCCACCGCCTTGCGAAACAGCGCGCTCCCATCGTGTCCCTGGCGGCTGATCGCGACACCCTCGTTGTTTACGACTTCCGCCAGGGGCAAAACTTGCGCCACCCCGCTGAACGCCTCATCAGCCTGCGGATAACTCCCTGAAAACAGTAGCGAAAGCCCGCGGTAGAAACCAGCCTCCAGCGCGTCCGGATCGTTGCGGCCCACTTTGGCGAAGGCCGCCGCCGCCTGTTCGTATTGCTGTCCGCTGTAGTCCTCTCGCCCCAGCGCCATCCAGGCCGGACCAAAATCCGGGCTCAGCTTCACGGCGTCCTGCAGATGCCGCAACCGCTCTGTCTGGTCAGGCTCCGTGATGCCGCGAATGTACTGCTCAAAAGCGTCTAGCCGTAACCCCCTGCCCGCCGCTACAAACGTCTCTTCGGCCACATTGAAGCCGGGATCCATCACCCGCGTCAGCTTCCATGCCAGCGAGTCGAAAACGTCAATCAGATTGCGCATTTCGCCGCGCGCTGTTACCGGCTGGCTCATACGCAAATGCGGCACGTCCACCACCTGGGCCTCGGCCACAATAGTGGTTCCGTCCGTCTCAAAACTGCCCACCACGATCGAATCGGCATCCAGCGTCTGCGCCAGCTTCAGCGCACTGGCTCGCGATGGCTGAAAACCTTCCGGCAGCCCCAGATGATCCAGCGCATACAGCCGGTCCTCGCGGCTCATTGGAGCGAAACCCGCTGAAGCAAAACGCTTGCTCAGAATCTCCGGCGCCGCTTCGCGTATCCATTCCAGGCTCGGTTGGCCGCTGTGGTTGTCAAACGGAAGCACCAGCAGAATCCGCCCGCGCCCCGCCGCCGAAGCCTCCGTGCCTTCGGCCCCGGTAGTTTGCCCACGCGCATCCAAGGCCAAAAACATGCTCAGGACCAAAGCGCAAACGGCGGTCCATGCTCTGCTGCTGCGAAATGAAAATAGAAAATGCACGACAGACTGATTATAGGTTGCGCGCCGTGCGCATGACGCACACCCCACGCTTCGGACGCGTACTATTGTGAGGAACCGGGTCGCCGCAGCACCGCTTCGAATTGACGGTTAAACCGTATCAGCGCAATCCACATCTCATGATCTTCGCCCTCCCAAACCATCTTCCCGCCCAACTTCGCCGCAATCACTTCAGGTGGAAGATCATGGTGCAGTCCAAAATACCGCTCATCCAGGGCCTCACTCTTTGACCCAAGGCTCAGCGGCAGAGAGGGTGGATCGTACTTGGTCGAGAACACCAGCGCCGCGGAATACCTCCCCGGTTCGGCAGCCGCGCGATCAATCTGCCCAAGCGTAAAATCTTCAAGCCTGAAGACCTCGTAAGGCTCTTTCAAATATCCAAGCTCCGGTTTGGTCAGTTCGTCCGTTACCGGCCACGCCGAAAGCACCGTGGCGCCGCGATAGTGCTTGTTCAATTGCGCAATTCCGGCCTCATCCAATCGCACCACCCGCGCATACTCCAGATTGTCTTCCGGCGCAAAACGATAGGGCGGATTGATAAACAGACCGGCTACAAACGCTGCCGCTGAAAACAGCGCCAGCCCATGCCAATATGGAACCCGCCGGTAAAACGTGGAGACCGCCACCACCAGCACCAGCGGATACATGGGCAGAAGATAACGCGTCAGCAGCGCTCCGCCGAGTACGCTGAAGAGGAGCGCGTTCACAAGCAGCAGGAAGAAAATTCGCCACAACACCGCGGAACTGATCGCGGCCCGTTCATGCCCCTCCGCGTCAGGCCGCGGGTTCAGCATCAGGGCAGCAAAAGTCATCAGCACCGGCACAAACATGTTCATGTGTGCGGTCAGGTGCAGCACCCGGTAGCCGAAGGCAACTAGAATCCGCAATGGCGTCATCGTGGCTTCGGCGTTGTAGCGCCAATATTCCGGATTGCCGAAGAAGTACCCCGTCTTCGCATAGTGCCAGACATACCAGCCCGCCAGCGGCACAACGCAACTTGCCAGCCACGCGCTTTCCCGCCACAGGCGATACCGCGAAGGCTTGCCTGCGCGAAAACCCTCCACAACAAACACCACGGCCAGTGTCAGCGGAACGGCAATCGCCGTCTCCTTGCACAACGCGGCCGCGATAAACCACAGCGCCGCTGCCCAGGGTTTCCGTTCGCGATCGGGCAGCGCATACACCAACCCCCACAGCGTGCACGCCGCGGCAAAAATGTCGGCCTGCGCCAGTGTGCTCTGAACAAACCAGATGGGATAAATTGCCGTCAGAACCACCGTCCAGAATGCGACCATCGCCGAGCCGGCCACGCGCTGCGCCAGGCGCCAAATCGCAAGCAGGCCCAGCGACGCCACCATCAGCACCGCTTCACGCGTTACCTCGGGAAAATACCCCGAAAGCTTCCACCACAGCGCGAGATAAATGCTCGGCAACGGCGGATGCGCATTGCTCAGCGTGGTGGTCGGGATCAGCGAGCCGGTGCGAAAGAAGTCCCACGCCGCAGGTATGTAGTAGCCCGCCTCGTCCCAGTAGTAAGGCAGCCGCAGCAGCGTGAAATGAGTCACGTACAACGCCACAAAAATTACAGGAAAGATCATCCAGGCAGGAAGCGGCGCGTCCAGTCGCGGCCCCAGAAGTGGCCGCAGACGCAAACGCCTGCTCATGGATGGCGAAGGACGCACGCCCTAGTTCACCGGTCCCTGCTGAAAATTGTGACCTTGAGGTTCCAGGTTCAGCGTACCGAATGCCTGCTCATACTGCGAAAGGTTTTGGCCCAGCACATTCCAAAGGGCCTTGGCCTGCTGAGGACTCAAAAAGATCGCCTGGTGATTGCGAATGGTCACCTGATCGGGGCTCTCGCTCGACGCCAATCCAAAAACGAGTTGGAAATCCCACACGCTCACGCGCACCTGCACGCTGTTGGCATAGGATTCCCGGTAATCGGCGGTTTGGGCGAGGTTCAGTTGGGGTTGCGGCGCAGTCGGACTCATGGTTCCACCAGATTACTCCCGTTGGCGCAATCCGTGGTCTACCCTAACCGAACTCGCCAATTCTGGAGGTGGCGTGTTCACGCTGGCGCGAATTGGGGGCCATTCCTCCATCACAAGCACTCAGCGCCACGATCACCCTCTGGCAGATGCGATTGAAAGAGCGTTCTCGGGATTGGAACATCACAAACTGACAGTCGGCCAGCCGAAAATGTCCGCGTGACCGCGCAGCATATTTGATCGCAATGGCAAGATATGCCGATTAAGAAGAGGTAAGCAGGTCGGAAGCCAACTCCCTGAAACATGATTTGAGCAATTCACGGAGGCGGGGTAATTCGGGTTTCAATCTTCGATAACGAAGACGCCTTCTCTAAGCTCAATTGTTTTAGCAGCTTACGACTTTTATACTTGACACTGAGGTGCGAGAAGCGCAGAATATCGATGTTGGCAATCTGTGTGTTTTCGCTACATTCGGTTAGCAAGACCTGGTGGGAAGCCCAGCTAATCGAAGATCGTCCCCAATGGAGTGGGAGGGTGCCATGAGTCGTAAAGAATTGCAAAAGCTCAAAGAAGCGGCTGCGAAGATCGCACGCGAGAACGACACCCCTGCAAAGGCGCGGGAAATCCTCACCAAGATTGGCTACCTGAACCGAGAGGGCGAAGTTGCTGAAGAATACCGCTGAGAAGCGCTAATTGCCTACGGTCCTCGCATATCACGGATGTAATTTAGACACCGCCCATGATCTTTTGGGCGGTTCGCCGTTTAAGCATAGTACTCGGGATTATGACTGGCTGGGCAAAGGTAGCTATTTTTGGGAAAACGACGCACTACGCGCTTATCAATGGGCAGCTGAACCCCGACGAGAATTCGATCATCCATCGGTTGTTGGTGCTGTTATCGAGCTTGGCAATTGTCTCGATCTGACGACACAAACCGGTATCGCAGCCATCAGGCTTGCTTACGACGAATTCATGTCCATGGCCCGCAAAAACGGGACTCCGGTGCCTGAAAACGTGGATCCGTCAAAGGTCGGTCACGGGGATAAGGTCCTGAGGCGCCTGGATTGCGCAGTCGTGAATTATCTTTTCGAGATCCTAAGGACGGCTCAAGAATCGGACCCCTATATTCAACCACACCCGACGGTCCGTGCGCTGTTTCCTGAGGGAACCAAGCTCTACCCAGGTGCAGGCTTCTGGCAGAAAACGCATGTGCAGATTTGCGTCCGTGAACCCGAACAGATACTTGGAGTTTTCCGCATACCAGAATGGCAGCGTGTGGAGCTTAACCTACCAGAGCTTTATTGAGGCTACCAGGCACAATTTTAGGCACACCACATTTCCTGTCTTTTTACAAGCACAACCCGTATCTTGTTGGTGCGAAAGGAGAGACTCGAACTCTCATGTCCTCACGGACGCCAGATCCTAAGTTCACCGCCAACGGAGAATCAACTTAGCGCCACTTGCTCAAAAGTGCATTCGCCTGTGTTCATCGTGTTTCCGTCTTGCCTATTCTGTGCTTTTGTAAGTGAGTATAAGCCGACACCGGACACAGAATTGGGTACAGCAGAATGCTGTCGCTCGCCCTCATTTCGCCCCTTCGTTCTGCAGCAGATCGTCTTTCCGTTCCCGAGGGTCGATACCTGACTTCCTCTCTGGCCGTGAGACTAGCCGCTCCGCCGCTTCAAGGGTCATTCCTCCGGGCAGGGTGCATGTACGTACGAGCTTCCTTTCTGACCCCTCCCACCAGTCCCCGTGATGCGGCTCTTCGGAGTCAGCCACGGCAAAGAGGATGATCGTCAGCTCTTCCCGGCTTGCAAATCGACGCTCCAGCAACGCCCTGGCAGCCGCCCCTGATTGCGGAGAACCAAGGGCAAAAGTCACCGGGCCTTGCGCCCGAGTTACACGTACCCGTGCCATTCTGAATCACTCTGGTAGCGAATCCGTCCGCCCTTTGTAGTAGCATGAAGCAAACCCCGACTTGGTCCCCGGATGCTCAAACGTCTTCTGCTTCTCCCTGTGGCATTGCTCCTGACGCTGGCCGCGGACGCCCAATCCGGGCCATCCGCTCAGTACGGATCTTTGGCGCGTCAACCCCAAAAGGAGAAACGACCATGAGGACTTCTGTGGACTTTCTGGTACGTCGACAGGAGGAGTTCCGCATTCTCGGGATCACCTTCGCCATACTCACCGCGTGCATGCTGCTGACTGCGTGCGCGGCTCCAGACCCGGTTGGAACAGTACCTCAAAATCCGCTCAAAAGCACTGGGCCGCTCACTTTTGTCGTCATCGGTGACTCTACATCGAGCGGTGGCGCTACGGCGACAGTATGGGATTCAGTGTGGGAGTATCAGGCGTCCTTTATCTCATTTGGCAGTTTTATCCCGATCAATAACGCGGCGTCGGGCGGATTTACCTGTAGCGATGACGACACCCAAAATTTGACGGCGGCTATCTCGTATGCGCCTCAAGCCATCATCATCGATTGCGGGATTAACGGCTACGGCCACGGGCGCACCGCAGCGCAAGAAGTGGCGTCAATTGATGACATGGTGACGCACATCCAGGCGGCGGGGATCAAGGTAATTCTTACCAACGTGCTGCCCAACAACTCGGGCGATCCGCTTGCCTACGCGTACGTGTCCTCGATTAACAGCCTCATTGCAACCTACGCCTATCAGCATGAAATTCCGCTGATGGACTTTTGGACGCCGATGCAAGATCCGGCAAACCCAGGGCACTATATCAGTGGCTACACGTCCGACGGAACGCACCCGACACAACTCGGCGACCGCATCATCGCGCAAAAAGCTGTTGCCCCCGTTTTGTGGGGAACGACGCCTAATAAGACGCTGATTCCCTATCTTGCCCAGATGCCAACCGACCCCTTCAACCTTGTGGCGGATGCCACGATGACCACCGGAACCACGGGTACTAATTCCAGCATTGGCGATCCCACAGGGGTGGTTCCAACGGGGTGGCAGGAATACAGCTCCGGCACAACGCACATGAGCCTCGCGACGGATTCATCGGTTGTAGGCAACTGGATTCAGTTTGCGGGAACGTCCGGCTCGACAGGCGGCATCGTGGAGCAACTAACCGCGATTACATCGGGGTTCTCGGTAGGCGATACGGTTGCATTTTCGGGCCGTTTCAGCGCGTTGGGCACAGAAGCGGGCGGCATGAACTATTTCGTGGGCTTACGTTTCTATAACGCGGCGACATATATTGGGCAGCTTGCACCAATTGTCAGCCTCCAGGTTGACGAGTCGGGCACTTGGTACATCATCGGCACGGTTCCAGCCACAACTACGTCGATGAAAGTGCTTCTCGGCGTGGGCGTGGGCGCGGGGGCGGGAACTGTTCATTTCGGGCAGGTCGGCGTGGTGGACTTCACGCAAAACCCGGCGGCGGGATCGTTCTCGTCCCTGAATACGCCGACCGCCGTCAATGCCGCTGATTTATTCGGCACATTATCTACTCCGTTCAAGCCTGAACCTCTTGGTATACGCGGCGCTCCTGTAGGGGGCGTCAGTGCGAATATAGGCCACATTTAACGATGGCGGCGTGCATCCCTATACGAGGGCTTGCAAGTGTTCGCTTCGACCGGAGCATCCAGTACAATTTCTGCTCCAAGAATGAGCATGGGCACAATTTCAGGCGCAGTCGGAGTTTTCCGTTTGGAGATGTAAATATCCCCCGGCAGAGCCGGGGGCTTTACGTTGTGAGCCGCTCAAAGCGGCTTGAGCGGGGTCGCTAACGCGGCCCCGACGTGATTGGGGCCGCCTTTCGGCGGCTACTTCCACATCTTCAGTTGGTCTAGCCGCTTGTCCTCCACTTCCTGATTACGGATGTACTCGCGGATCGCCGTTTCGTCGCGCCCCACGGTCGACACGAAATAGCCGCGCGCCCAGAAATGTTGACCCGCGAAATTCTGCTTGTGCTCACCATAGGTCCGAGCCAGATGAATCGCGCTCTTGCCTTTGATGAAGCCCACTACTTCCGACACCGCATACTTGGGCGGAATCGAAAGCAACATATGCACATGGTCAGGCATCAGATGGCTTTCCAAAACCCGGCTCTCCTTCTGCTCGGCCAAACGCCGGAACACTTCGCCCAAATGCTGCCGAAGACCTTCATAAAGTACGCGGCGCCGGCATTTGGGGATGAATGATACGTGGTATTTGCACTCCCATACGGAGTGACTTAGACTCTCCAATTGGTCCATCCGGATTCTCCTTGACGTGTGCTTTGGTCGGCTCACGTCTGGAGTTTCTTGGATGGACTCCCGCAAATGTCAAACTGCTACTGCCACCCCGGCAGAGCCGGGGGATCTCCTCACGCTTTAGCTGTAAGTTGTTGGTGCGAAAGGAGAGACTCGAACTCTCATGTCCTCACGGACGCCAGATCCTAAGGCTAGTGCGTCTGGTCCGAATCTTCTTCAGATTCAACAGCATGTAGAATCTGAAAAAGTCAAGTGGCACTTTTGATGGCACTTTTGTTCGGAGAAACCTCCGCACTGAACTCCACCACTTCGACGGACTCCCTCGTCCACGAATCGATTCTAAACTCTGAATGCCTCGCTCAGCCTAGATGACTTCACGTTGACGAACTTTGGGAATCGCATGCAGAGCTGTTGGCATCGTCATTTGCGAGGGCTCACACCCCGGGACCGGGTCTCGCCACAAAAGATGCCATGTTCGCGACTAGCGTAGGATTCGGTGTCTGAATTCATCTCAACAAAGAAGCGGAACCGTCCGCTTCAAACGTCTTTAGTGTTTCAGCACTGCCCAGGCTCAGTTCGCGAATCGCCGAGAGCGAGATGCCGACTTTACGTCCACGTGGAATGTTGACCTCTGCCGTGACAGGGCAGTATTCTGGCGTAACTTATAGAAAATAGGCGTCACGGATGGCTCCTTTTGGCGCTCTAAGGCACGAATGGTAACGGTTATTGTGCCCTTATTGTGCCCGCGACCTCTGCCCCATTGACCTCTGCCCTTCCCAATTTCGCGCGGTCGCGAGGTGATTCGTTTTTACCTGAATTGAGATGAAAGGGTTTCTTGTACGGCTCGACTGGGAAGCCATTGGTCCTCCATCCATCGAGACCGCCATTGAGGAGTTTGATTCGGGAGAATCCCATCGCGAGAGCTCGATGCAAGATGGTTCGGCTGGTTTTATCACTCGGGCATGTGCAGTAAACAACCAGGTCTCGCTCTTTCGGAAGCAGCGAAGGATTCGCGCATACCTCCTCGGGTGCGAGCCACTGTGCGCCCGGGATGATGACGGAGTCTCCCAACAAGTCCAGAGGCTGGCGAACATCAATAACAACCACTTCCTGGCTTGAAGCTAACAACGCATGCAGGGCTTCCGGAGTGATGCTGTGCCGTTCCATTTCACGACGGTCTCTCAGGCGTCTGGCCAGAACGACGGCAAGGAAAACAGCTGCGCAAAGGGTCGAAATAATCAAAACCATCTCTGCATCTCCCTGACTGTACTCAGATTCTTCTGAGCGCTGATAGGATTCAGCGTCTGTACCGAATCGGACCCGCCGCTGATGCACCTTTTCAATCCGAAGCTGACCTATCAGTCCGTTTATCAGGCCTCCGCCTGTGCGTCTGCAGATGCGGCCTTGCTGGCAAGCGCTTTACCAAGCAAGTCTGCCAGTAGCTTGCGCGCGAGAGATGCGGGCACGAGGGTGTTCATGATGCGGTTCAGCCGGCCTGGAACGACCCTGGAGCGGTTTTTGCGCAGACCGCTGAGGCCTTCAGATACGCACTGCTCGACGCTCATTGGTTTCATCGGCATGGTTTTCGGATTGAGGCCGAACTTGTCGATCACCGCTGTGTTCGTAACCCCGGCGGCCAGTACAGTGACGTAGACACTCAGAGGTTCGAACTCATAGTGAAGCGCTTCGCCGAGGCTGTGTACATACGCTTTCGCGCCTCCGTCGTTCGCCATACAGGGAATGCCGTTTTCCGCACCCAGTGCCCCTACGAGGATGATTCCGCCCCGGCGCCGCTCGCCGAGTTTCTGACCGAAATGGTGGGTGATGTCTAGATGCGCCATCGTATTGAGCCGCAAAGTCGCCTGAAGCAACTGCCGATCATGCTTCAAGAACTCGCCGGGATTTCCGGTCCCGGCGTTGGAGACGACAAGGCCGATGTCTAGATCGTAAGTAGCGTCGTCGAGTCTCTCTATGAATCCCTCTTGTGAGAGGTCCATAGCCAACGCGCGGTACTGAACATCAAACTCCTGTGAGATGGCGCGTCCCAGTTCGGCGAGCAATGCGTCTCGCCTGGCCACCAGCACTACGTTGATCCCCGACGCCGCGATTTGCCGCGCAAATTCCTTGCCTATTCCAGACGAGGCACCCGTGACAACTGCCCAAGGACCGAACCTTTTTTTATCGAGTGCTGCGCTCATCCCTTTGCTCCGTTTTGCCTGCTTCGGGCTTGTTGTGTCATAGATTATTCGGCAGCCAATGAACCGTGCGTTATTAGCCAGTCCACTGGCTGAATGTTGCATCGAAACAGGCCGATTCATTTGTCAACCCGGATTCTTGTGATGTTGCTGGGCGGTCTTCGAATCAACGCTGAGTAAGCTCACTCAACTTTGTAAACGCGGCCTGTTTGCGCCCCCAAGATAGCGCGTTTGTAGGCTTGTCCAACTTTCCATCCTTCGACCGGAATCATGCCGATGAAGAACTGGGCAAATTGAGATTCGGATTCTTTTAGCATCGTGGGACTCACCACATTGATACGCAGTCCCTTAGGAAGCTCAATTGCGGCAGCCCGAACAAAAGCTTCCAACGCGCCCGAGACAGTTGAAGCCGCGACTCCGGCGAAGATCGGTTCGTCATTGAGAATGCCCGAAACCAAAGTGAAGGATCCTCTTTCTTTGATGAACGGGATCGCCTCCTGAACCAGATTGATCTGCCCCATGAGCTTGCTTCCCAGCGAAAACTGCCACTTTTCAACGGTGAGTTCCGAAAGCGGAGCAAATGCGACTTGGCCTGCCGCAATGGCCACGGCATCAAACGAGCCGACGGCTTGATAAAGCTTCCTGACACTTTCGCGGTTCTCGATCTCGACTTGAAAATCGCCCGATTTGTGACCGACCTTGACGATCTCATGGCCAGCGCTCGCCAAGGCCTTTTGAACCAGTTCGCCGATCTTTCCGTTCGCGCCAATCAATATGATTTTCATCAAACCTCCATCCTTGCCTGCCTAGGGCCTGTTGTGTCATTCGATTCTTCGTTACTCTGATTGTGTGTCAGTTGACTAACTCATTTTGGCGGGCAGTCTATGAGTTCTTTTTTTAGCTTGGCCGTGTGGACCTGCGGTTTCTGGCCACACTGGCGACTTACAGGCTTCGAATTAATTGTGTGTCCTGAGCATACGATCGACCGATCGGCTCATTTGCTTCAAAATGAATCCAGGGGCCACGCGACTCATGATTTTGAGCTGATTCGCCTGACCTGGACGAATTTCAAATCGATCGGTTCGCATTCCGTTGACGGCGACTTTAACCATGTCTTCCACCTTCATGATAGAAACGCCTTTCATGTCTTCAGAATCAAAGGCACCCAAGAGTTCGGTTTGTGTCGCCGGCGGTGCTAGCTCAAATACCTTCACTTTAGTGTTTTTCAGTTGCACACGAAGTGACTCGGTAAAAGAATGCAGACCGGCCTTGGTGGCGCAATAAACCGGTGAAATGGGCAATGGAACAAATGCCAATCCCGATGAAACGTTCATGATTGCAGCCTGTGATTTTGTTTTCAAATGCGGCAAGAACTGTTTCACCATGCGAATCGGCCCGCTCAAATTGATTTCAATCTCTCGAGTGATGTCTTCGAGGCTTCCGGCTTTGTCGTGAACATTGATCTCACGCATGATGCCGGCGTTGTTGATTAAAATGTTGAGTTCAGGAAATTGGTTGGTGACCTTTTCGTGAAGAGTGGCGATCGCTTTCGGATCGGAAACGTCGCTTCGAAAGGTGTGAACTTTTGGAAAGGCCGCTTTTACACGGTCCATCTTGGCTTGATCGCGGCCGGTGATAAGAATCGTGTTACCGAGTGCCGTGAGTTGCCTCGTGAGTTCGTAACCGATGCCGCTGCCGCCGCCGGTGATCAAAATCGTATCGCTCGTGAGTTTCATAATTAAATGCCCCGCTCCAATCAAAGACGCCCGGCTTCCGGGCACTGCGGACTCTATTCATCGGGCGGTGTCCACCAGCCCTCCAGGTTTAGTTCACTCGTCCGCTGCCCAACGGATACCTCCTGCGATTCGAGGCCTGATTCCCCCGAACGTTTCGCCACGTGCCCCGCGACCCAGAGCGCGATGGTTATGTACGTTCCAGTTCACAGGGCAAGAATCCAATCTTGAAGACGCCTCGTCTCCATTACTACAAGCGCGGGCTCCCGAGACCCGTGGGCCAGAACCGAGACTCCCTGCAATGCTGAGAGAAGATGGATAGCAAGTCCTCGTGAGTCGTCTCCGTGTCCATCAGCCCTAAACTGATCCTCTATCCAAGCAAGCAACTCTCCGAAGAGTGCCGCAGATTTTTCCGCGAGAGGCCCGCCTTCCTTGTGCAGCTCGGAGCAAAGCGTCCCAAAGGGGCACCCTCCGCGTGCAAGCATATCCCGGTTCCCAAGCGTATTCTCGACACACGCCTGAAGGCGCTTTTTCGGGGAACCCTTACTGTCCCACTGTTCCCGCAGCACCCGAAACTCCGACAAGTGTTGCTCCACAACGGCCTCGCCGATTTCAGCTTTGGTCTTGAAGTAGTAGTAGACGTTGCCGACTGGGATCTTGGCAGCCGCTGCGATATCGGCGAGGCTCGTCTCCCTGAACCCATGTCGGTACGCCAACTTCACGGCCGTGCGAATCAGCCGCTCTCGTTTCTCCAATTTCGTTTTTGGCATTGTTCAAAAACTCATTTAGTCAGTCGACTGACTTTACCCTACATGCATTCGTATCGTAATGTCAACTCTTGATCGTGGTTCGATATCCCAAGCGTCGCGTCTCTGCCGGACTGGCCCCAGAACGCAATGGAGACTAGTGGAAGCACCTTTCTCGCCACGACGCAGCGACAGGCGAGAAAAAGTGCGACCGCGAGTGATGATTCTCATCTGACATAGTGCAACGTGTTTTCAACCTTGAATTCTGACTCTGATACTGAACGCGAACAACTTGATGCTGGTCTAGCGGTATAGGCCTAGATCAACCGAGGGTTCGTCATATCGCCAAACGGAGTCTAGCGCTTAGTGGTCGAATCCTTGCCGTTCCCAAATCGAATCTTCAGAGCGTTTCGATACCGTGATTTCCGGATCATGTGGCTAGGGGCGTGCGTTTCCACCATTGGCACATTTGTGCAGCAGTTCGCACAAAGCTGGCTTGTCTACGATCTCACCAAGGATCCGTTTTACCTTGGCTTGGATCTCTTCCTGGGGCAACTGCCCATCATGCTCCTTTCTCTTGTCGGTGGTGTCTTCGCCGACCGCCTGGACAGGAAGAGGTTGCTGCTCTATTCACAGTACATTCAAATGCTCTGCGCTCTTGTATTGACAGTTTTATTCGCCACGCACGCTGTCAAGGTTTGGCACATTCTGACCCTGTCTTTCGTTGTCGGCGTTGGGCAGTCCTTCGGCGGACCCGCATATTCAGCGCTGTTGCCGACCTTGGTGGAACCTGAGGATCTTGCGAATGCAATTTCCATGAACTCAATCCAGTTCAATCTTGCGCGCATTATCGGTCCGACTCTTGGCGGCCTGGCGTACACACTCTTCGGGGCGACGTGGTGTTTCGCTCTGAACGGCATCTCCTACCTTGCTGTCATCATTTCTCTCATCGTGATCAAGGTGAAATTCGTGGCACCCAAGACACAAACGTCTGTCTTGAAAAGCATGAAGGAAGGGTTCAGATTCATCAGAGATCGCGAAGGATTGACTCCGCTGGTTGTGCTTGCATTTTGCACTACCTTGTTTGGCTTTTCGTTGGCCGGATTTCTTCCGGTGATCGTTCGGACGATCTTTCACAGAGGCCCGGGGACTTACGAGCTCTTGCTGGTTTTCTCCGCAGCTGGATCAATCTGTGGAGCGCTCATGGTCGCGGCGATGGAGAAACTGAAGGGGCAAGGACGTCTCGCTGTGCTTGCCTTGTTCGCCCTTGGGCTTACAACGGCGGGATTTGCAGTGTCTAAGTGGCTTCCAGTTTCCTGCGTCCTGATTTTCGCTGCTGGCGCAGCTGTGATGGCGTCCGCTTCTCTGATGTTGTCGCTCGTTCAACTCATTGTTGCTGACTCGATGCGCGGGAGAGTGATGAGCGTATACAACCTCGCCTTTCGCGCCGGAATGCCGATAGGAGCTTTAATTCTGGGAAAGCTGATTCCTATCCTGGGCGTGTCTGCCGCTCTCGCAGGTTTCGGCTTGTCTCTGGTTGGTGTCGCTGGCTACTTTCTGATCGTCATGACTAAAGTGCCGACCTTTCAACGGCATGTCAAATCGCGAGTGTAATCTGCTGGGCGCGGCAGCGATTGCGGGAAGTCAGCTAGCATCTGCCGGAATGATAAGGAATTCGAGATGAACAGCCTAATATTATGCGATAAAGAACTAAATAGTTCAATATCTCTGCATCTCCGTCGCGTCTCCATCATCGAAGGTCCTATGGGCAACCTGCTCCAACTCGCAATCGAAGCTCATGGCGGACTCGAACGTTGGCGCCAGTTCAACGAGGTAAAAGCCAATGTCTCGATCACGGGCGCGCTCTGGCACCTCAAGGGCCAGCCGGATGTGCTGAAAAACGTTCAGGTGGTTGCTCAACTCCATCGCCAACACCTGGTCACTCACCTCATCGGGAAAGACCGGCGAACAATATTCACTGCTGGCGAGGTCTCAATCGAGTCGGAATCAGGAGTTATCGAAGAAACGCGCGTAGATCCCGCTACCTCGTTTCGAGGTCAGAGCCTCGACACCCCATGGGACATGCTGCATGTAGCCTACTTTGCGAGCTACGCGCTGTGGAGCTACATCACCATTCCGTTCCTTTACACCTATCCCGGATTTGTCACCGAAGAGATTGCACCTTGGGAGGAGGATAGCGAACAGTGGCGTGCTCTAAAGATCACCTTTCCCGATTCCACTGCCGGCCACTCGCGGAATCAAATCTCGTATTTCGGTCCTGATGGACTGTTGCGAAGGCACGAATATACCGTCGATGTTCTTGGCAATGCTCCGGGACTCAACTACGCCTCTGACTACCAGGCCATCAGCGGACTTATGGTGCCACATAAGCGTCGAGTGTTTGCCTACGATGGCGAAAAGCGAAAGGTAGCCGATCCCTTGCTCGTCGCGATCGATCTCTGTGAGGTCGACTTCAGCTAGTTATCGGTGACTTAATCATTTACCCTGCGATGCCAGCGGGCCAGCAACATCGGTTCTATCGCATGCGGCAACAAGTATGTCAAAAGGAGGAGGAACACATGAAAAATGCAAGACAGCTACTGGAAGAGTTCACAGCTTCGTCGGCCCGGAACCCAAAGAAGACTGCGGAAATGTTTGCTGCGGACGGTGCCTTCGAGATGCCCTATCTGGAAAGCCTCGGCTTTCCATGGCGCTATGAAGGGCGTGAGAAGGTTGAAGAATTTTTCAAGTTCGTCCGCGATCTCTATCCGGACATGGACTTTCACGATGTGAAGGTTGTCTGCGAAACGCCCGACGTGGTAGTAGGCGAGTATGAATTCAACACTAAATCAAGCAAGACCGGTCGAGGGATCCATCAGCTCTTTGTGGGCCGGCTCGAAGCCGAGAATGGGAAGATCAAGCTGCTTCGCGAATCGATCAATCTGGTTGAAGTGGGATTGGCCATCTACGCAAATGGTTTGGCCGATTACAAGATGCCTAAAGAGCACCGGATCGCGGCCTTACTGGAGTCAGGCGCCGTATAGAGTGGCACTTTCTGTATTCGTCAGCCAACTGAAGGTCTATACAGCCGCGTATTACGACCGGGACGTCATGCGACACAAGGGACCTGTAAATGCTGAGACTATTCACATCAAGCAAAAGCGTAAGCTAGGCCACGTATTGTTTGAGTCAGGCCTGGAGCAAGCAGAAGGTTGTCAGGTAGTTAAATGTCAGTTTTTGCAAAGTCCGTCGCGTAGCTAAGATCTTTCCATTTTCTCCCCAGATCGATCTTTGCCAGATCGTTTGCTTCCGCCGCATTGAACGCGTCGATTCCAAGGACGATGCGTAACGGTGGCTCCTTAACCGAGGCGAGCTTCAACAATGCCGCTGCGGCCCTGGCCGGGTCACCGGGTTGCTTTCCGTCGTAGTCGCGCTGGAAGCGCGCTGTCTTCCCCACCGTCGCATCGTATTCGGGACGTCCTTCCCGCAGCTCGGTTGACGATCCTGCGAAGTCCGTCCGGAAACCACCTGGTTCAACGATGGTGACCTTGACGCCGAGGGGTCCTACTTCTTTCGCCAGCGTCTCGGAAAAACCCTCCACGCCCCATTTGGCGGCTGCATACGGTGCGCGGCCAATGGGTCCGATGCGACCTGCGATGGAAGTGACCTGCATGATGTGGCCTGAACCCCGCTCCCGGAAGTAAGGCAGCGCGGCCTTGGTGAGAATAATCACTCCAAAGAGATTCGTTTCAATTTGCGCGCGAAAGTCCTCAAGCGTGGTGTCCTCAATAGGAGCAACATTTCCATAACCAGCGTTATTAACCAGAACATCGAGTTTTCCGAAAGTCCGAATCGTGGCCTGCACGGCCTCACGTGCCTGCGTTTCGCTGGTGACATCAAGAGAGAGCGGCAGCACAAGATCGCCATATTTATCCTTCAACTCCACTAGATCTTCGGCGTTGCGAGCTGTTGCTGCTACCTGGCAACCGGATGCGAGCGCCGCCTCCGCAAATGCCCTTCCAAGTCCACGCGAACTACCTGTGATGAGCCAAACCTGTGGCATCATTCCTCCTAATGCTGCGCCACTGCATTCTTGCAGCATATCTTGCTCAACCTCTACGCGAAGCTTTCGCCCACCATCTCTTCGCTCTTCTTCCAGAGAGCCTTTGCGTTCTCGGGGTCGAGCGCATAGCCCCGCACACCTTCATCAAGCATGCCGAGTCTTGCATCATCTGCGACGACGTCACTCACGTGGCAGTTCTCGCAATATTGTCCTCCTACCTCTTCGGCGGGCGCGACGACAGTCAACTCGCGATATAGGCCAGATCAATCATTGTTAGATCCAAGGGCGACACCTTGAGTGCGTCTCTGCTTTGGCTCACATCTCGCCAGTGGCGTCTTCCGCTCTTCAATCACCCGCTTGCGCTCGCCCGGCGGCATCGCAAGCACATCGCGCGTCCGTTTCGGCAGCTTCGCCGTGATGATCGCGTGCGCCGCCTCCATCTCGCTCTGCCACTCCGCCTGGCGAAACACATCCCAGCGCTCCACCTGCACCCATTGCGACCGTGGAAATTCAACAGAAGGCGACACGCCCTCCCGCTCCAGCAACTCGGCGTACCGCTCCGGCCCGGCTGCATACGTGATCACCCCGTTCGTCTCGTTCACCGGGTTCATCATCGCGAACAGCTTTCCGCCAATCGATTTATCCGCCGCCCAGAACAAAACGTAGGTGCTCCACGCCTCTGTCTCCGACACATGCGGCAGCTTCAACAGCATCGCGCGCATCCGCTCAGCGTCCATAGTCGTTGGGAATCCGTCCGCCGATCTCTCACAGCCGATCCTAGATTCCATCTCCTTTTTCAGATGATTACTGCCTTTCCACCAATGCGTGTGCGGCTCCCGTCCCAATTGGAAGTATTGGTGCATTCTGAGTCCAAGTGGCAGCGACTCAGGCTAGCTTTTCAATGCTAGAAACCGATGCACCATAGACACAGCGGTGGCTCCGTCCCCCACTGCAGTGGCGCATCTTTTGACCGAATTGTGACGAACATCTCCTGCCGCAAACAGCCCCGGCATACTGGCCTCCATAAACATCGGTTTTCGTAAATGGGAGCCCCAGTATGAAGGAGGAAGCGGCTCATCGATCAGGTCATCTCCAGTTAAAATGTAGCCTCCTGCATCCGTGAGCAAGGTTCCAGGTTTTGCCCAGTCTGTCTGCGGTACGCCTCCGATACAGACGAAAACCCAATGAGTGGGAGCATGGACCTCTTCACTTTTGCTGTCTCGGTAGGTGATAGATTCGAGAGAATCGCCTCCATCAAGGCCGACAAGTGTCGTGTCGACCAAGACCTCGATATTGCTGCTCTCTTCGATTTGTTCCACTAAGTAAGAGGACAGGGTCTCCTTCAGAGATTCACCACGAACAAGCATGGTTACCGTGGTCGCAAACCTCGAAAGGTTCAGGGCCGCTTGTCCCGCCGAGTTTCCACCGCCAACGATGAAGACTCGACCTGTACAGCGGCTGGCTTCACTTGAACCGGCTCCGTAAAACAACCCACGCCCCAGATACTTCTCCTCGTTAACAAGGCCGAGCCGAGCATATTCGACACCAGTGGCGCAGATTGTCGCGCGCGCAACAATCTCTTGGCCCTCGGAGAGCCAGCTGACCGTCCAACCATCTCGCGTCTCGCCGCCGACTCCCTCAGCGGTAACGATGATTTCGGCACCCAAACGCTGAGCCTGCTGTCTTGCCCTGCTTGCCAGTTCCCATCCGCTAATACCGTCGGGAAATCCGAGATAATTGTCGATCCGGGACGTGCTTCCCGCTTGTCCGCCGACGGCAGACCGTTCGAGAACGATGGTTCTCAATCCTTCGGAGGCCCCGTATACGGCGGCGCTCAACCCGGCTGGTCCCGCTCCATAAATCGCAAGATCGTATCGCACATGTTTCGGACCACGAAACCAATCAAGCGCGGCAGCGAGGTCGCGAATGGTAGGCCGGAACAGCACGGAGCCCTTCTCCATGACGCAGACGGGAAGCCTCGGATCATCGAGCCCGGTCACGCCGGCGACCAGTTGTTCTCCTTCCAGTTCGAGAACACTGCCTTTGAGTTCGTCCGCGATCACGAGGGTTGAATCGATCTGTCCGGGAAACCGTGGCTTCCAATACGACTCAACCACAGGAACAGACGCCTGCTTTCGCATGACGTCGATAACCTCTCGCATTGCGACGAACCGCGCGTTTGGGAATCTTTTCTGAATCGTATTTACGCCAAAGAAATGATCGCCGTGGCCATGGGTCGCGTAGATGGCCGTCAAATTCTTGCCACTCCCAGCGATCCAGTCGGCGAGTTTCTGGTTTTGATCGACCGTGATTGCCGTGTCCACCAACACCGCATCGCGCTTGCCCGAAATAAGCGTTGAAGAAATAGGCGACCATCTCATTTCGCTCGCGCCAGGCGGAAGGTCGTCCGTGACGACCGGAATCTGGGCACTGACAAAAACATCCCACTGCAATCGATTGGTCATCACTCCTCCTCAATATTCTGGTGTTTTCGGTGGCACAACGATGTTGCTCAACCCGCCGCTTCCGACAAAAGGTTCTCCACTTTCTTGTCGAGATCTCTCGCGACCGCGAGGGCGCCGGAACTGCCATAAGAAGCCAGCAGACTGGCCATCCTGTCATACGAAATGTGGACGCCGTCAGAGCGTTCGTCAACCAGAACGGTGACCGGGGCATAAGAACCGGCGTCTGGAACGTGCCTTGCCATTTGTTGCATGATGAGTGGATTGCCCATGATTAGGCGCGCCATTCGGGGCTTGTCGCTTCCCGTCGCTTTCCTAATGACGGCGCCGTGGTCGAGTTCCATGAAGAGCATCAGGCCCGTCGTACCCAACCCCTCGCGAACAATGCTTTCGAACTCTGGAAAGCTCGGCGCGGCCGCTGTTCTTTTGGCAAACTCAACCATGTCCGGATGACCAACGGCAGCTTCAATCGCGGCCAATATTTCGTCGAATGGCCGGGACGAAGTCAGACTGAATCGCTCGATCTGAATGGTGGCTACCCGGATGCTAGCAAATGGAGCATCGTTGTTGGACATCGGAAGCGTCTTGCGCCACGAGCAGCCCGATACCACTTTTCTCTATGCGAAGGTGGACTTCAGGGCACTTCGGCCCATCGCGAGACCCTGGCCAGGGGGTGTCAGATGAAGCCCTTACGCAAGTCGCTTGAGGAGTATCTTGAATTGCGACGCGGCCTTGGAGCTAAGCTTCACGCAGAAGGCGTGCGGCTTCCCAAGTTCGTTTCTTTTATGGAAGAACGACAATCCCCATACATCACCACCCGGTCGGCTCTCGATTGGGCACAGCAAACCTCCGCACGATACCCCACAAAACGGTTGACCATGGTCCGCGGCTTTGCCAAGTATTTAGCAAGCTATGATATACGGACAGAAGTTCCGCCACTCGATTGCTTATCTCGTAAATTCGCGCGTTCCCGTCCCTACCTATATAGTGACGATGAAATCCAACGTCTGCTCCGGGCGGCCTGGAGATATCGGCGCGATAGACCACGAGGAACTTACTACTGCTTGCTTGGCCTCCTGACGGTGTCCGGACTGCGCATCGGTGAGGCCATCAAGTTGAAGATCCAAGATGTTGACCTCAAGAATGGGATTCTGACAATCCGGGACAGCAAGTTCGGAAAATCACGTCTGGTGCCCATTCATTCAACCACAGTGAGGGAGTTGCGATCGTACTGGAAGAGACGTGACGAGTGGTTGATGCTGGAGAACAAGTCAACGAATCAATTCTTCATGACTCGCACGGGGAAGCCGCTTACCCACCACGCGATATACGTGGCGTTCCGATGTCTATCCGTGGAAATTGGACTCCGCAAGGTAACATCGGGCTCGGGGCCGAGAATCCATGACTTACGCCATCGATTTGCGGTCAGGACCTTGATCAATTGGTACCGAGCGGGGAAAAACACCGAAGTCTTGCTCCCGGCCCTCGCAACGTTTCTCGGGCACGTTTCGGTCGAGTCTACTTACTGGTACCTTACTGAGTACCCAAAACTGATGAAACTAGCCATGAAAAGGCTTGATGATCGTTGGAGGGAGAAGCGATGACAGTTGCGCGTGATCTTGCCCCTCTCCTTCAGCGATTCTTCTCGGATCGTCTGATTAGACAAAAAGGCGTTAGCCCCCACACGATCAGTTCATATCGAGACACTTTCCGATTGCTGTTGAAGTTTCTAGAGACGCGATTACGCAAACCTCCTTCACGATTGCTGCTCGATGACCTGCAAGCGCCGCTAATTGTCGAATTTCTGGATGCATTGGAAACGGAACGCAAGATCAGTGCTCGCAGTCGCAACCTGCGTCTTACTGCTATCCGTTCGTTTTTTCGATATGCCGCCTTTGAGTTGCCGACTCACGCCGCACAGATACAGCGCGTGCTGGCTATTCCAGGGAAGCGCTATCCACGAACTTTGGTTAACTTTCTATCTCGTGAGGAGGCAGAAGCGCTGCTCAACGCTCCGGATATGGCATCGTGGTCCGGCCGACGCGACTGCGCATTGATCTTGCTCGCATTGCAAACGGGCCTCCGCTTATCGGAAATTATCACCCTGAAAAGAAGTGATCTTGTTCTAAAGGCTGGCGCCCATGTAAGAGTAATGGGCAAGGGCAGGAAAGAACGATGCACACCCCTTGCAAAACGAACAGTAGCGGTATTGAAGCAGTGGCTGAAAGATCCCATTCGAGGCACGAGTGATCTGGTCTTTACCAATGCCCGTGGCGGGCAATTCAGCGCCGACGGCGTCCAATACATCTTTGCAAATCAGGTTGCAACTGCGTCCCATGATTGTCCGACTCTGGCATCCAAACAGGTCACGCCACATGTGTGCCGCCACACCGCCGCGATGGAATTGCTCTTAGCCGGCGTCGATCGTACCGTGATTGCTTTATGGCTGGGGCACGAATCGATTCAAACTACGCAGATCTATTTGGACGCAAATCTCGCAATGAAGGAGGAGGCCTTGGCAAGAGTTTCTCCATTTGGCAAGAAACCCCAGCGATACAAACCCGATGATAGCCTGCTAGCTTTTCTGAAGGCGCTATAAACAGCGAAAGAATACTGCAGAAGACTATGCCGAGCGGAACATCACGATCTACTTGAGCGGGCCCCACAGAAAGGTCCTCTGCAATAGGGGTTGAAACACCAACCTGCGTGTCAGATGGCCTCTACTCGGCATAGTACTGAACTCGGCATTCTGGCAGGATCTGGTCGACAGCCACGGGTTCGCGAGCGGTTACCAGAGCGTGAGACGATTCGTGTGTAATTTGCGCGGCGCCGCAATGCCGGAAGCGCGCGCGATCATCGAAACTGCGGCCGGGGAAGAATGCCAGGTTGATTACGGCACCGGGCCGATGGTGCGCGATCCCGACAGCGGCAAGTACCGGCGCACGCGGCTGTTTGTTCTGACGCTGGGCTGGAGTCGGAAATCGGTTCGGCTGCTGGTGTTCCGATCGAGTGCGCGGGTGTGGGCCGAGCTTCACGAGAAGGCATTTCGCCGGCTTGGCGGTTCGCCGCGGATCGTGGTCCTCGATAACCTTCGCGAGGGCGTGTCGTCTCCGGACTTCTACGATCCGGGCGTGAATCCCTTGTATCGCGACGTTCTGGCGCACTACGGCGTTACGGCGTTGCCGTGCAAAGTGCGCGATCCGGATCGAAAAGGAAAAGTGGAATCAGGCGTCAGCTCATGCGCAGAAGACGCCGCTGAAGGGCAAGAAGTTCGAGAGCCTGGAAGAGGCGCAGGCGTATCTGGACCACTGGGAAGAGCGCTGGGCCGACACGCGCATCCATGGCCGGACCAAGCGGCAGGTAGCGGCGATGTTCGCCGAAGAGAAGCCCTACCTGCAGCCGCTGCCGCTGGAGCCGTTCCGCTACTACCAGTATGGCGAGCGCACGGTGCATCTGGATGGCTGCGTCGAGGTTGAAGCTGCTTACTATGGAGCGCCGCCGGGCTGGATCGGGCGGAAGGTCAACGTGCAGTGGGACGCGATGTTCGTGCGTCTGCTTGATCCCCGCACCGGTGAGTTGCTGCGCGAGCATCTGAGCGGCAAGCGTGGCGGGCATCGCATCCGCGATGCGGATCGCCCGCGTCGTACGCCGCCGCCGTTGCTTCAACTGCTGGCGCGTGCGCACAAGGCGGGAGCCAATATCGGCGCGGTCTGCGACGCCATCCATGCTCGCCAGGGCGAACTCGGAATGCGCCGCATCCAGGGCGTTCTCCAACTGGTCAAGCAATATGGCAGCGTGGCTTCGGACGATGCCTGTGCGGCGGCGCTGGAACTGCGCGTCCCCGAGTATCGCTTCGTACGCCGCTATCTGGAGCGCAGTCCACAGGCTCCTCTCACTCTGCGGCAGGTCGATCCACTCATCCGCGAACTGAGCCAGTATCGCGACCTGATCCAACAACGCATCAACTTCGAGGAACCCAATCCATGAACCTGATCGAACTCAATCGCTCCCTGGTGCAACTGCGCCTGAGCGGCATGGCCGCAGTGATGGAAACTCGCCTTCTGCAAGCGCAATCGGAAAACATGGCGCCCATCGACCTGATCTCCATCGCTGGTCTCTGACGAACTTGCCTGCCGCAGCAAGCGACTTCTGGAGAGGCGCCACAAGCAGGCGCAGTTCCGCGACGCAAACAAGCTACTCGATAACTTCGACTTCCAGTTCAATCCCGAAGATGAATCGCAGTCTGGTCTTCGAACTGGCCACTGCGAACTGGGTCGGAAAGCGCGAAGATGCCTTGTTCCTCGGTCCGCCTGGCAGCGGCAAAAGTCACTGCGCACAAGCCATCGGACACGCCGTCATCCAGCAGGGCTACCGCGTGTTGTATCGCGAAGCCCACAGGCTGCTGGAAGAACTGGCCGATGCCACGCTCGATGGCAAACGCAAGGAGTTCATGGAGCAGCTGACCACCGTGCCGCTGCTGATCATCGACGACCTGGGAATGCGCAAGCTGCCGCTGACCGCCGCCGAGGAACTGCTGGAGATCATCATGCGCCGCTACGAACGCGCGAGCACACTGCTGACGTCCAACAGACCCGTAGACGACTGGGGAAAACTGCTGGGCGACAGCGCCGCTGTCACCGCCATGCTGGATCGCTTGCTGCATCACGGACACGTTCTCAAGTGCGGCCCGCGCAGTTGGCGCACCAAAACCGGCAGTACGGGAGATGCGCAATGACAAAAGCAAAGAGCAAAGCGATAAGGATGCCGGGCAAAGAACGCCCGGCGGCGTCGCGACTCGTGATCCAGAAGCCTCCCACGACGGAGCCTCACCATAGGAATCTGGCAGAAACACGAAACCCTCCGCCGGCCAGCCCATCGGGCAAACCGCAGAGGGTCTCGATTACCGATTCCTTCGGAGCCAGCCCCGTGTCATCGGCCCTGGATCACTCCGCAAGGCGCGACCCCGGCAGAGCGACTACAACACTAACACGCAATCAAAGGGTCTGAACATCAACGCGCCACTGCCCGCCTTGCAAAGCTACACGTCGGCAAGGTAAAACAATCACGTCTTCGGCCATCTCTCTATGGCCGCTTTTAACCCGATCACGTATGGCCGGATTTAACCTGATCACCGAGGGAACTCCATCAATCCGTGCATCAATCCTGCAATAGCACTTCGGCACGGCGGCCTCGTCAGTAATTCTCACGGAATCCTGACTGTTCTTTTGCGCGCGCAGCGTGAACTGGTAGCCTTCGATCTTCTTGATGTCCCGGCTGAGCAGATAGTAGAGCACCATGTTCTTGGTTCGTTCCACCTTGCCCGCTGCGGCGCGGGCGCGATCAACTAAGGCGAGCAGCCTCACTCCGGCAATACTGTTCTCGGGCTTCCATAATGCGACAAAGCGGCCGATCCGGTCGACCTTCTCGCCGTGCGCCTCGCAGAATTGCTGGAACCGGGCAACCAGGTCTTCTGCTGCCTGGCCTTCTGACTCAACCTGCCCTTCGATCTCTTCGAGGAGTCCGTCGAGCTCCACGTCAATTTCAAACAGCGAGCTTGCTTCCGCAATCGATGCCATCTGTGTTTCTCCTTCTTGAACGTCCTGAATTCTTCGCCGGCATTAGGCCGCTAACTTCTGTTGCACCCAGAGAGAGCGCGCGGCTTGATACGCCAGCTCGTCGCTCGGGCCTGGTCGCGATGCCCGTTATGACCTTTGATCCACATCCATCGGATAGGAAGCTGTGTATTCAGCCCTATCAGCTCCGCCCCATAATTCACGGTGCTGCAGTTGGGTTCCGCGCCGGTTTCGCCAGCCTTGGCGCTGCCAGCGGGAGAACAATGCGCGCATTCCATAGATCAGGTATTCGGAGTCTGAGTAGAGCTCGACCCGCGCTCGGCCTTCCACCGACCGAAGCGCCTGGACCGCCGCGACAAGTTCCATCTCAGAGATGGTCGTCCAGGGATGTGCGCCCGACATCTCCCAACGTTCCTTTCCCTGGATTACGACGACGCCCCATCCGCCTGGGCCCGGATTGCCGATCGCGGAGCCGTCCGTGAAAATGCGATAAGTCTGATC
>CAWIKA010000003.1:0-187008 GCA_963836565.1 uncultured Acidobacteriaceae bacterium
TCCATAGAGCGTGACAGGCGCGTAAGCGAAAGTAGTCCAGACTCGAAGCGGATACCTGAGTAAGGCGGGGCACGTGAAACCCTGCTTGAATCCACGGGGACCATCCCGTAAGGCTAAATACTCATCTCTGACCGATAGTGAACCAGTACCGTGAGGGAAAGGCGAAAAGAACCCCGTCGAGGGGAGTGCAAAGTACCTGAAACCGTGTGCCTACAAGCAGTGGGAGGGCTATGCCCCGCAAGGGGAATGCCTGACCGCGTGCCTATTGCATAATGAGCCGGCTAGTTATTCTTGTCAGCAAGGTTAAGCGTAAGCGAGCCGAAGCGAAAGCGAGTCTGAACAGGGCGTTCAGTTGGCAGGAATAGACGCGAAGCGGGATGATCTACCCATGGCCAGGTTGAAGGTGGGGTAACACCCACTGGAGGACCGAACCGGTGTTTGTTGAAAAAAGCTCGGATGAGCTGTGGGTAGGGGTGAAAGGCTAATCAAATTCCGTGATAGCTCGTTCTCTCCGAAATAGCTTTAGGGCTAGCCTCGGATGAATTGCGTTGGTGGTAGAGAGATGGATGGACTAGGGGGCTTTCCGGCTTACTGAATCCAACCAAACTGCGAATGCCAGCGACAACATATCCGGGAGTCAGACGGTGGGGGCTAAGCCTCATCGTCGAGAGGGAAACAGCCCAGACCGCCTGCTAAGGTCCCCAAGTTACAGTTAAGTGGGAAAGGAAGTCGGAACGCTCAGACAGCCAGGAGGTTGGCTTAGAAGCAGCCATCCTTTAAAGAAAGCGTAATAGCTCACTGGTCAAGCGGTCCGGTGCCGACAATACAACGGGGCTAAAACTGTACACCGAAGCAGCGGATGCACACCTCTGGTGTGCGTGGTAGGAGAGCATTCTCAACAGCATCGAAGCCAGACTGAGAAGACTGGTGGAGCGTTGCGAAGAGACCCTGCCGGCATAAGTAGCGATAACGGAGGTGAGAACCCTCCGCGCCGAAAGTCTAAGGTTTCCTGAGGAAGGTTAATCCGCTCAGGGTTAGGCGGTCCCTAAGGTGAGGCCGAAAGGCGTAGCTGATGGACAGACGGTTAATATTCCGTTCCTCCCAATGTTCGTTTGACGATGGGGTGACGCAGAAGGATAAGCATGCCGCTCTATGGCTATAGCGGTTGTTGCGCGCAAGCTGGATCTGACAGGCAAATCCGTCAGGTCTTAACAGTGAGGTGTAACACAGTCCCGTATGGGGCTTACGATGCTGATTTCACGCTGCCGAGAAAATCCTCTAAGGAGAACAAAGGGAACCGTACCCCAAACCGACACAGGTAGACGAGGAGAATATCCAAAGGCGCTCGAGTGAAAGCTCGTTAAGGAACTCGGCAAATTGGCTCCGTAACTTCGGGAGAAGGAGCGCCCACGCAAGTGGGCCGCAGTGAAGCGCGTACGGCGACTGTTTAACAAAAACACAGGTCTCTGCTAAGTCGAAAACGACGTATAGGGGCTGACGCCTGCCCGGTGCCGGAAGGTTAAAAGGAGAGGTTAGCGCAAGCGAAGCTTTGAATTGAAGCCCCGGTGAACGGCGGCCGTAACTATAACGGTCCTAAGGTAGCGAAATTCCTTGTCGGGTAAGTTCCGACCTGCACGAATGGCGTAACGATCGTACGACTGTCTTAACGAGTTGCTCGGCGAACTTGTAGTACCGGTGAAGATGCCGGTTACCCGCAGCTAGACGGAAAGACCCCGTGCACCTTTACTACACCTTAACTATGGGTTATGATTCTTGCTGCGCAGGATAGGTGGGAGGCTTTGATACCAGGTTCTCGGACTTGGTGGAGCCAACGGTGAGATACCACCCTGCGAGTGTTGTGATCCTAACCTCCTCCCGTGATCCGGGAGAGGGACATAGTTAGGCGGGTAGTTTGACTGGGGCGGTCGCCTCCTAAATTGTAACGGAGGCGCGCGAAGCTACTCTCAGACTGTTTGGAAATCAGTCGTCGAGTGCAAAAGCATAAGAGTGGTTAACTGTGAGACCTACAAGTCGAGCAGGTACGAAAGTAGGCTTTAGTGATCCGGTGGTTCTGTATGGAAGGGCCATCGCTCAACGGATAAAAGGTACGCCGGGGATAACAGGCTGATCAATGCCAAGAGTTCATATCGACGCATTGGTTTGGCACCTCGATGTCGGCTCATCGCATCCTGGAGCTGTAGAAGGTTCCAAGGGTTAGGCTGTTCGCCTATTAAAGCGGTACGTGAGCTGGGTTCAGAACGTCGCGAGACAGTTCGGTCCCTATCTGCTGTGGGCGTAGGAGATTTGAGGAGGGCTGTCCTTAGTACGAGAGGACCGGGATGGACGAACCTCTTGTGTTCCAGTTGTCCTGCCAAGGGCACGGCTGGGTAGCGAAGTTCGGTTGTGATAACCGCTGAATGCATATAAGCGGGAAGCACGCTCCAAGATGAGATCTCCCTGAAGGGCCCAGAAAGACCATCTGGTTGATAGGCTGGGTGTAAAAGCGCAGTAATGCGTGAAGCTTACCAGTACTAATCGCCCGTTCGGCTTGTCCATAGAATTAACTCCGCGCAGTAAAAGCGGACTTTCTTCTTACAAGCCTTGTAAGACCAATCAATTTCGTTGCGAACCACAAGTTCTGCATCACAGGCTTTTTGGCGCCAGATTGCAGTCCGCGTTCCTACAGAGATCCGGGAGAAACCATCCGGAACACGAGTAGATGCCGCGGCAGGCTGCGGGCAACCACCCGCCAAGCGCCAAACCAAGTTTGCCGGTGACCATACTGCGAGGGATCACCCGTTCCCATCCCGAACACGGAAGTTAAGCCTCGCTGGGCCGATGGTACTGCACGGGCGACTGTGTGGGAGATTAGGTGATCGCCGGCAATATTCTTCAAGCAAAAAAGGCCATCCGCCACCGCGGATGGCTTTTTTGCGTCTGAGAGATTCTCGAATCCGAGAATGCGTGATCGGGAGCATCGCGAAGTGAACGTCCCTCGGGCCTTCGTCACGCGACACACTGGGAACTTACCCGAATCCTCATCCTCCCGGGTAAGAACGCCGACGCCCCTCAACGAGATAAATCCTTCTTTGAGGGGCGCGGCAATCAAGTGAGAGCGAGGGGCGCACTACGGGAACCTTGGATCGGAGCGCGCTTCAGAAGTTCGGTTTGACGTCCGCGTCCGCGGCGATGGTCCGCAGCTTGGAAACGATCGTGTTGGGGTCATCACTCAGCTTGACGAATGTTGACGGGTTTGTACAGAGTTTCGAGATCACAGGAGAACTCCCCCGAAGTAATGACTCGGGCGGGACGCGATACAAGTGACCGGTTTCCCGTTCGATGTACGCTCCGGGCTGTTTGATATTCTCCCAGGTAAACTCGCTGAGGGCCGCCAGGGCCGCTCCACTTTCCGCTGTCTTCATGATTCTCCTCCTTCCTTTCAGGGTTATCGGTTTTGGTTGCCGTTCCCGGGTGCGTCCATGCGTTGTCTACGCTCTCGCTCATAGCGCGGAGCGAGTGTCCTCCTCGAGCATTCACTCCGCGCAGAGACCCAGGGTTATCAATCGTGCAATCACGGGTCATTTTGCAGACGATGTCTGCACTCGCTCCGACCGTTGTTGATGGATCGGCGATTGTTGATGTTGCGCGTTGCCGGATGCGACGGACTCGCCTTGCAGGGCCTGAAGGAGTGCAGTACCCATAGGCGATCCATGTCCGCAGCAGGGATTCCAACCATGAGCCGCCGAGTACGCGCCGTTCTTGCCCATGGTGATGTTGCGGAATCCACCCGCCTGGCTGAGGTTGTACAGCGATGGATTGACGAACCCCAGGCGGCGGTTCATCTTCTGATTCAGCAGGACGATCAGTGCCGCCCAGAGCGGAGCCACGGCGCTCGTACCGCCGAGTACCTCCTGCTGCCCGTCAACCAGGACGTTATATCCGGTTTCTGGATCGGCATTGCCTGCAACATCCGGTACACCGCGCCCAGAGTTATGCACCGAATTAGCTTGCCAGGCGGGGCGGGCAAAGCTGGAACTGAATCCGCCGCCCGTCGCCCCGCCGAACGGACCGCCATTCCACACGGTTTCGCCTTCGATGGTGCCGTTCGCCGCCATCAGCCGTGTGCCTCCAACGGCCAGCACGTGCGGACAAGAGGCCGGAAAGTCGACATGATTCTTGCCGTCGTTGATTCCATCGTTCGAACCTTCGTCGCCGCAAGCCGCCGTGACGGTGATTCCCAGCAATCCTGCCTCCTGTGCCACCTGGTCGAAGTTCTCGATCGACTGGGCGGTCCAGTGATCTTCGGGGTTTCCCCAACTGATGGTGAGGACACCAGGTTTATTCAACTGATCGTGGATTGCCGTACTCAGGGCGTCCTGGAATCCGCGGGCCGTGTTGGGCGTGAAGTAGACGACGATCGATGCGCCCGGCGCCACCGCTCCAGCCACTTCAATGTCGAGCATTACCTGGCTATCCGCGCTTCGCGGAGTGGTGGGGCGATTATTCGCATGATCCACTGAGACGGATTTGATGCAGAGGGACTGCAATCCCAGCGAGTGGGCATACTCATTGATGTCGGCTGAACGATAACCGCCGCCCAGCTCGATAATCCCGATTCTCTGTCCGCTGCCGTCCGCGTCATGGGGGAAGCCATAGAGTTTCGCCACTTGCACCGGCGTGTAAGAGATGCTCGTACCGCGAGCCCCGAATGCGCGATTCGCGCCGCGATTGCGGAAATGCGGTTTTGCCACCGGCCGGTCATCCAGACCGAATACGCCGCTGACAAAAGAAGCGAACTCTTCCGGCATCTGGATCGGACCACTGTGTCCGCGATAACTTCCATCGGGGTGCTCAAACTCAGTCAACTCCACTGAGAATGCTTTCTCCATCGCGGCCGCGGTGCCAGCCAATGTAACCGTGCGGCGAAGAACCTCATCTCCGCGCTGCAACATTTGCAGGTTGTTCTCATGGGCAAACGCTCTGATCTTGTCGACGTGAGCGGGATCAGCCCCGTATGTTATTGCAAAGTCATTGTGGTTCAGGTACTTCTCTTCGCTCTCCGGCTCCGGGAGCGATTGACGGTGTTTCAACACCACCGAGATTTCCATGAGTTGGTGCGGATCGGTCGACCCGATTGCGCGCGCACCTGGAATCGAAATGTGCTCGGTGCCTTTTAACGGAATCTTCTTGGAATTCGACATGTGCAACTCCTTTTTGGGGGTTCGGGTTGGGTGTGTCGATTGAAAATGCGCGTGGCGTGACTCCGCTGCCGCGCGAGTCTCCTTCTTCGCAGGGGAAGAATTCAATCGCACGCAAGCAGCTCTCCATGAAGTGGAGACACGCTTTGCGGATTGGTCGAGCGTCCCGGCGTTCGCGGGGCAGTTTGAGGGTGGGAAGATTGCTGGCGCGAAGGCTCATGCAGCTTCGCGAGCAGGGCCCGGATTGTAACCGGCGATCGACCGTGAGAGCAAAGAGATGAGCGCTGCTAACTATTCCATACCCGGGCGCGCCTCAAGCGCTCAGGATGATGCTGCCAGCGTTCTTCTTTCCGGTCGTATCTCTCGCGGTGAAGGCTCATTCATCACGCCGCAATTGGCGGGTTGAGCGCAGAAGCAGTCCAAGTGTGTATCGAGCACCCGGCTGCATGGGGAGCACCCTGAGAACTTCACCCGTGAGGGTTTGCCAATCTGGTCTCACAAAGAATGCAACACCGTGGTGAGCCAAGCTGGTTTTCATCCCGGCGATGTGTCGAAATTTCAATCGCCGTTGGACCCCAATATACTCCCGAGCACGGCGACGATGTCAACGGCGCAATGGCTTTCTATGAGCAATCGAGGCCGGTCCAACGCCCGCCCCCATAGCGCCTCCAGCAGCACAATATTGCAATGGCGCGAGATAGCTGAACATGCCACTTCCCTTGACAATCTAGGAGAGCAGATATTATTTTCCTTCCTAGATTGTCGAGGGGAGTGACACATGCGAGAGCAAAAGCAGAACAGGCAGCTCGATCTGCTGCAGGGCACGCTTGATCTGTTAATTCTCAAGGCGGTTTCGCTTGGGCCCTTGCATGGCTATGGGGTGTTGCTTCGCATTCAGCAGATTTCCGGCGAGGAATTGGTAATCCAGCAGGGATCGCTCTATCCCGCGCTCTACCGGTTGGAACACAAGGGAGTCATCGCCAGCGAATGGGGAGAAAGCGAGAACAACCGAAAGGCGAAGTACTACAAACTGACGCGCGCAGGCCGCGAGAGGCTCGGTGAAGAAACCGCCAAGTGGAACCGCATGGCCGGGGTTATTGGAACGATTCTTCGTGCCAGGACAGAGGAATTATGAGGCTCTTCCACACATTCTTTTCTCGTGCCATTGCGCAGGCGCGCTCAGGGCTGCGCGCCGCTCTGCATCGTGATCGTCTTGAAGCGGAGATGGAGGCGGAGCTTGCCGCTCACCTCGAGAATTTGACCAGCGATTTGATCCGCGCCGGACGCACTCCTGCCGAAGCCGCCCGCGAAGCCCGCATCGCTTTGGGCGCAATCACAACACACAAAGAAGGCATGCGCGCTTCGCTCGGCCTGCGCTGGTGGGATGAGCTCTGGGCCGACTTGCACTTTGGGGTGCGCATGCTCCGCAAGAGCCCCGGCTTTACCGCGATTGCCACCGTGTCTTTGGCTCTGGCCATCGGCGCGAATACGACCATTTATTCGGCGGCCAGGCAAGTTCTGTATGAGCGGCTCGCAGTGCCTCATGCTGCGGATCTGCGCCTGCTTTCATGGACAGGAACACAAGACCATGTTGTGGTGCAATCCATCTGGGGCAATTACGACCCGCTGCCCGGGGGCATGAGAACCAGCACCGCATTTTCGTATCCGGCTTATCAGCAATTGCGGGCGCAGAATCGCGTGCTCGACGACCTGATTGCATTCAAAGTTTCAGGCATGAATGCTACGGTCCAGGACCAGGCGCGGCGCGTCCAGACCGAGATGGTTTCTGGCAACTACTTCGCGGTATTGGGGGTGAGGCCGCAGTTGGGCAGAGCCATCCAGCCGTCGGATGATTTGGTACCAGGCCGCAGCCCCGTGGTCGTCATCAGCGACGGATTATGGGAGAGAGGTTTTGGCCGCTCGCCGCAGGTACTGGGCCGCGTGATCAAACTCAACGACACTCCGGTGACGATCGTAGGTGTCACCCCGCGCGGTTTCACGGGAGCGCAAAGCACGCTGCAGTCCCCCGATATCTTTTTGCCGTTGACCATGCAGCCGGCGGTTTGGCCGCACACTTCAAAGGGCGCCTCGATTCTGGCCAACCCGCAGGAGTGGTGGGTCAATGTCATGGGACGGATCCGGCCCGGCGTGAGCGATGCCGCGGCACAGGCTGCGCTCGATGTGCAGTTGGACGCAATCGTTCGCGGCACGATGCAGGTGCGTGCCGGCGAAGATGTGCCGCGACTGGTTCTCCGTGATGGCAGTCGTGGTCTTTTCAGGCAGGGGGAAATATTCGCCAGGCCGATTGCCGTGCTGTTAATGCTGGTAGGCCTTGTGCTTCTGCTCGCGTGCGCGAATATCGCCAACCTCATGCTGGCGCGCGGAGCGCAGCGGGAGCGAGAGATGAGCATACGGCTGGCGCTGGGGGCCGGGCGAGCGCGTATCCTGCGACAAATGTTGTTGGAGAGCATGCTCCTGGCGGTGCTCGGTGGCGCGTGCGGGCTGTTCGCGGGCTACCTGGGGCGTAATGTGATTCCCAAGATGACAGAGAATGCCTGGGAGCGTAGCGACTTCCACGTTCAGTTTGACTGGCGGGTCTTTGGATTTACTGTGGGAGTGACAGTCCTGAGCGGGTTGCTTTTCGGCATGGCTCCTGCCCTGGCAGCGGCACGCGCCGAAGTGACTCATGGGCTGAAAGAAAGCGCGCAAGCCATCACACGACGGCGTAAAGGGATCGGCGGCAAGGCGCTGGTAGGCTTTCAGATTGCTCTTTCGACGTTGCTCGTCATTGTTGCGGGGCTGTTCTTGCGGACACTTGGCGGGCTGAGTGGAGTGAACGTCGGATTTCGCACCGATCACCTGCTGCTGGTGGAGGTTAATCCGCCGGAAAGGCGCTATCCTCCGGGAAAAGACATTGCACTGCACCAGCGGCTCGAACAGGCTATCGCCGCGGTGCCGGGGGTGGACTCGGTGGCGCCGGCACTGGAGGCATATGTTTCCGACGACACATCGAAGATTAATTTCATACCGCAGGAAGAGCACTACAACCCGGAGAAGGTGCAAGCGGAATACTACAACGTCGTAGGCAACCAGTTCTTCAAGACGTTGGGAATTCCGATCGTTGCCGGACGCGATTTTGGAGATCAGGATACGCAGGGCTCGCCCAAGGTAGGCATCATCAACGAGAGCCTGGCGCGCGACAGGTTTCCCGGCCAGAATCCGGTTGGAAAGCGATTCATTGTTGATCGACATGACGCCGATCAGCGCAGCGGCACTCTGGCAAAGGATTGGATTCAGATCGTCGGAGTTTGCGGTGACACGCGCTACGCCAATTTGCGCGATGACCCGCCGCCGCAGTTCATACTGCCCTACGTGCAGCAGTCGGAAATAGACGGAATGACTTATGAGATTCGCACGCACGCGCAGCCTGCTGCGATCATGCCTGCACTGCGCCGGGTTGTTCAGCAGGTCGATCCCGATCTGCCGTTGGTAAATGTGCGCACGCAGGATCAGCAGATTGAAGCAGATCTGCGAGAGGAGAGACTGTTTGTGACCCTCACCTCGGGATTTGGCGTACTGGCGCTGGCGTTGGCCTGCGTGGGCATTTACGGCATCATGGCGTATTCAGTGGCGAATCGCACGAACGAGATTGGCATTCGTCTGGCATTAGGAGCGCAGCCGGGGCAGGTGCGCGGCATGATTGTGCGCGAGAGCACATGGATGGCGGTAGCGGGAATTGTTGCGGGAGTGGCGGCGTCGCTGGTATTGACGCGACTGGTGAAGTCCATGCTTTACGGCATTCAACCGTACGATCCGTTTACGCTGTTCGCTGGGGTGTCGCTCTTGCTTACGGTCGCACTGGCGGCAAGCTGGATTCCCGCTCGCCGCGCCGCGAGCGTGCAGCCTATGGAAGCGCTGCGGCACGAGTAGAGCGCCGCGAGGGACTTCAGCTTGTGGCTTCTATGCCGACCGGTAGCGCAGGCATTGCTCCTTGCGCCCGGGCTTCGGCGACAACGACGTCAAGCTGCTCCAGCACCGCGGGCACGCTCATGGTATAGATTTCGCGCTGCGCGTCGTATCCTTCTTCAATCAATTGCTTCAGGTAGCGGCCGGCAATCTGGACGGCAAGCTGGTCGGTGATCACTTTGCCGGTGCGTTTCTTCTGCTCAACCCAGGCCGTGCAGGGCAGGGCGATCCACATGGGGCGATTGTTGACATCGAAGCGCACGTCCACCGCGTCGGCGTGGCGCGTGGCGATGGCCACGATGGTGCCCTTCCATCGGCAATGCAGGTCTTCGCCGCTCCAGCGGTCGGTGACGTGGAATTCCTCGTACATGGTTCTAGCCTATCGTTGCAACGGCTGGAACGGCAAGGGTCCTGTGCAAAGATGCGGCGGAGGACGTCAGATTTTTGCGTGCGGAATTGAGTTGATGATGCATTTTGGCTCAGTCTTTCTCATTCGACCCCTGCTGCCGATGAACTTTGCAGAGAGCAGGTGGACGATGCAGATCGCGATTGATGTCACGGACGAGATGCGCCGCGAAGCCGAGTCGCGCGGCATGCCGGTTGTCGACTATGTTGAAGTGCTTCTGGCCAGGGGCCGGCGTGCCCTGGAGGACGACTCTGCTGTTTCCGGCGCCATCGAGCGTATACGCACCCTGCGCGCAGAGACTGCGAACTCAAGACGATAGGGCAACCGGCCTCGGTCCGGTGGACGCTCCACTTCGCGCACTGATAGACTAATAGGGTTGCAGTCGCTGTGCCCCCTCCTGTACGGACCCGCCTGCAAGTCGATTGACGAAGGACAAAAGGACTCCGTGGACACACAAACCCGTCATGCCTTGAAGGGCGACAAATTTGCCCAGGCCACCAAGACCAGCGTGAGCTGGCTGAGTGGCCACCGCTCCGGTGTTGTACGCTGGGTGACCGCCGGCGCTGTGCTTCTGGTGCTACTGCTTGGCGCGTTAATTTTCTGGAACGTGCGCTCGGCCGCCGCCGATTCCGCTCTGGGCGCGGCTCTGGATACCTATTCCTCCCCGCTGGCCGAGCCCGGCGCTGCGCCGGAGAAGGGCATTTACGCAACGTCGGCTGAGCGTGCCAAGGCCGCTAATCAGCAGTTTGTAGTTGTGGCGCAACAGTATGGCTGGTTGCCCGAGGGTGCAAAGGCGCACTATTTTGCCGGCGTCACTTACGAACAACTGGGTCAGAACGGTGCTGCCGAGTCGGAATTGAAGACGGCTGCGGGGTCATGGGACCACAACCTCGCAAATCTGTCGAAGCTGGCCCTGGCTGGCCTCTATCGGCAGATGGGCCAGGATGCCAAGGCCATTGATTTGTACAACGACCTGATCGCCAAGCCCTCTGAGACGGTGCCAGCGAGCGTCGCGCAATTGACGCTGGCTGATCTTGATGCCGCGGCCGGCAAGCGGGACCAGGCGCGGGCCCTCTGGGCCAAGGTAAAGGACGCCGACAAGGATGGCGCGGCTGGGTCCATTGCCGCGCAAAAGCTCGCCGGGCAGTAGGACGGCCAGGAAACTGGACGTTTAGAGCGAAGCAGAGTTGGTGTGCCCTGTTGGGGCTTGTTCAGGGTCGCTGCTCCCTCAGGGTTACGTCGACTTGAATGCTGTGGATTCGAGGTGCCGTCACTCTGGTTTCGCTGTAGCGTGCAGCTGTCCCAACCATGAGCATTTTCCCGGTTGAGTGCGTCTGGTGGATGTATGAGCGCCACCCAGACAATACTCGCAGGTTGGATGGAGATAGCCCCAAGCGCCGTGCGCGACGAAACCCGCAAGCACGTTGAAGAGCAAGCGCTCGCAGCCTTAGTGGGCCAGTACGCCTCTACCCTTTACAGGGTCGCCTTCTCCGTCCTGCGCAATGCAGCCGACGCTGAAGATGCTGTGCAAGAGACGTTCCTTCGCGTCCTGCGCCACCGCGACACCCTCGACGAAGTGCGCGACCAGCGTGTCTGGCTCATTCGTATAGTGTGGAACATCGTGTTGGACCGCAAACGCCGCGCCAAGACGCGCCCCGAAACCGACGATATCGCCGACCTTGCCCGGGTGCTCCCGGCCGACGGACTCTCCGCCGAGCAGCGCACTGCTGCCGCCCAGCACCACGCTCATGTCCTCGGCTGTGTTGACCGCCTCCCCGCGAAAGAGCGCGAGGTGCTGGAGCTTTCAGCTTTCGAGGAATTGTCGAGCGTGGAGATTGCGGCGGTGCTCGGCATTACCGAGTCCAGCGTCCGTTCCCGGCTCTTCCGCGCGCGCAACCTGATGGCAGACCTGCTTCATCACTCCAGGAGTCTCAGATGAATACTCCCACCCAGAATGCCCAAAATCAAAACTCCGACTATGCCGGAGAAGCCGAAAAGACGCTGCGGCTGATTGCCGGCTTGCCCGCTCCCGAGGGCCTTGAAGAGCGCGTCAAGGCCGCCTTGCGCGATGCTCCCCGCAACGGACGCATCCTGCGCTGGCCCAGCGAATTGGATGCGCGCCGGGGATGGACGCACTCCTCGGTGTTGCGGTGCGCTGCCGCGGCGGCAATTGTGTTTGTGGTGGCTGGCGGAGGCTGGGGCGTATATTCGCGCGTTCAACCAACTCAATCCGCGAAAGTTATTGCCATGCCGCGTGTGGCTGCGCCCGGTGGATTCTCAAACGCCGGAGCCATGCGGACACCCCAGACCCTCAACGGCACCGTGCTGAAACATCCGATGAAAGCGACGAATCAGCCGTCCAGGAATTCTGCTCGAACAGATCGGAAAGCGAATCATCACAGCCGGGCGGGCGCAGCCGGCAGCGCTCGCAAATGATTGAAGTTCATGTCCATTCGGACATCGCGGGCTCCGGCCTTGTTTCCCAGGCTACAAACGGTTGTTACGCATTCCTCATGGCCCCATGGACAGCCATGCCCAGCAGAGCCAATGCCACCGCGCCCCACAGTGCCGGAATCCAGCCGGTCACATGGAACCCTCTCACGAGGCTCGATGCCAACAGGATCATCAATGCGTTGATGACCAGGAGGAACAGGCCCAGGGTGAGGATCGTGATGGGAAAGGTCAGAATCTTCAGCAGCAAACCCAATGTCCCATTCAGCAGTCCGATTACCAGCGCTGCCACCAGCGCCGGTTCCAGGCCGCGCACATGGAAGCCGGGCACAAATCGGGAAACAAGTATCAAAACAAGCGCACTCAAAAGCCAGTGAATCAAGAGCTTGATCATTTTGTCTGTCTTCCTTCCTTCGGTCGCACGGTGTTTTCTAATTGAACCCGTTGCAGTTGGAAGCAATCCGCATGCGCCAGGATTCACGAGCACTTACGATACTGTATGGAACGGGCTCGATCAAGTCGCTCGAATTGGCATAGTCCTCGCAGCGGGCTGGGTTCACCGCCGGGAGTTCTCTCGATGAGCGCTGGTTCAGGGTAATGCTTTTGCGGATTCGCCTTTGCGGATGCTCTTTGCGTCGACTGGTTCGGGGCGGTTTGACCTCGCTGCCCGCGCGAGTTGCTAGTCCTTCATGGCTACACGAATGATAAGGCTGAGGAGGGACATCACAGCCGCTCCCCAAAATGCGGGAGTCCATCCGTACACGTCGAATCCTCCCACAACATGCGAAGCCAACATGATCATCGTGGCGTTAATTACCACGAGAAACACTCCGAATGTAACGATTGCGAGAGGAGACGTAATCAACTTGAGAGCGAATCCAAGCGTTGCGTTGAGAAAGCCGACCAGCGCAGCCGCCAGCATGGCGGTCCACATCGAGTCCACATAAAAGCCTGGCACAAGGCGAGACACAAACATGAGTCCTGCCGCGCTCAGAATCCATAGGATCAATAATCGGAACATTCCGTATAGCTCCTTCTTGCAGGGAGAAGTACGCCCGGGTAATTTAACCATCAGGAGGGTGCTTACTTATAGCATGCGCTGCTGTAAGACGAAAGCTCTTCTTGTTGGATTAGCGTGACTTTTGGAACGTCTCCGGGTCGAACCGACACGCTATTTTCCCCCGGACAGGGGATTCCGATGGTCCATGAAGGAAAATGAATTCATGCAGGTCCGAAGCATCTACTGGTTGATCGGCTTCATTCTGCTCCTTCTGCCTGCGGCACCTGCCCAGCAGGCGGCCAACGCTCCGCTGCCCGACATTCGTCAACTTATGGGCGAGGTGCATGAACACCAGCAACAACTGGATAAAGTTCGTGAATCCTATACGTACACTTCGTTGCATACAACCCAGGACATCGACGCCAACGGCCAGGTAAAGAAGACCGAGACGGAAGAAGACGAGGACTTCTTCGTCAACGGACACGTTATTGAGCGCGCCGTGAAGAAGGATGGCCGGCCGCTGGACGGCCACGACGAACAAAAAGAGTCAGAGCGTGTGACCAAGCTGGTGGAGAAGGCGGAAAAAACGCCGCGTGATCAGCCCCTGGAGGGTCCGACAATCAGTGTCAGCCGCCTGCTGGAAATCATGGATGTACGCAACGAGCGGCGGGTGATGTATCGTGGCCGGCCGACCATCGTTTTTGACTTCATTGGCCGCAAAAATGCCAAGACCCACGGCCTGGCAGAGGACGCATCAAAGAAGCTTCAGGGCACGGTCTGGATCGACGAGGCCGACCGCCAGGTGGCGCATCTTGAGGTGAGTTTCAACGACAACTTCCGCATCGCCGGCGGCCTGTTTGCAAACATTCAGAAAGGTTCAAACTTTCATTTCGATCAGGAACCTGTATCCCATTCCAGCGACAGAGACCCGCCGCCGGGGAACCCTGCCAACGGAGAATTATGGCTGCCCACAGGCGGCGAGGGTACGATGCAGGCGCGCGTTCTGCTGGTGAAGAACTTTCGCCAGCACTTCATTGAGCGCGACTACGACTACAAACGCTTCACTGTGGAGACGCAGGAACTGAAGAATGCAAGAGTCGCTTCGCCGGCAAAGCGATAGGGGCTTGTGCCTGCGATGTACAGTGAAATCATGTTTGTGCGCCGGCTCTCCATCCAGCGAATCGACTCGACAGGTGCGCGCCATGCGTGTCCCCTGCGCTGGATCGATAACTTTGCCATGCGCAACTTTACCAACGACGCGGTCTTTGACGATACGCTGCCTGTTGCCGATGGCTTGCTGGAGGCCGGGCACCGCGTACCGCTCGATCGCCTTCAGCCTGCCATGGAAGACTGGTTTCGCCGCAAAGGCTACCTGAAGTCCGAGGAACGGCTTGAAGTGATCGAGATGCAGCCATAGCGTTTTGCAAGTGGTATGATCGGGTCGTTTTGTTGAAGAGTTGGCGGGTTGAAATGATTCGAATGAGAATTTCTCTTATTTGCTCCATGCTCCTGCTCGGGTTGGCGGTATCGGTTGCCGCTGGCCGTCTGGCGGCCCAGGCGCCCGCAACCGCAAGGCAGTCTGACCCCTCGGGCGACGACGCGGCGAACCCCGGACCGCTGGCCAGTGATCTCTCGCCCGCCCTCAAGCCGCGCGCCATTCAAAAAGCCATGCGCGAAGTGGCAGACTGGCAACTCAAGACTTCTGAGAGCCGCTTCAGCACGGATTGGACTTATGCCGCGCTCTATGATGGGCTGCTGGCCGCCTCGCGCACCACCGGCGACCGCCGCTACCACGATGCAGTGCTCAAGTTCGCAGAGCAAACGGGGTGGAAACTCGGACCACGCTTTGCCGTTGCCGACGATGAAGCGGTAGCACAGTCTTATCTTGAACTCTATTTCGAGCATCCCGAGCCGGAACGAATCGCGGCCATCAAGGCCGAAGGTGACAAACTGCTCGAGCGGCCCGACGATCCGCAAAAGGATCTCTGGTGGTGGTGCGACGCACTGTTTATGGCGCCACCAGCACTGGCCCGCCTAGCCAAGGCTACGGGCGATACGCGCTACCTTGACTACATGAATCGCGAGTGGTGGATTACCTCCGGCCACCTTTACGATCCCGCGGCGCATCTCTACTCGCGCGACGCCAGCTATCTCGACCAGCACGAGAAGAACGGCCAAAAGCTGTTTTGGTCGCGAGGTAACGGATGGGTGCTGGCAGGGCTGGCGCGGGTTTTGCCGTACATGCCGGATGATTACCCGTCGCGCAGCCGGTATGTTGCGCAATTTCAGCAGATGGCGAAAGAAGTCGCATCGATACAGGGCGAAGATGGGCTGTGGCGAAGCGGCCTGCTCGATCCCGCCGACTACCCGCATCCCGAAGTTTCCGGATCGGCATTCTTCACATTCGCGCTGGCATGGGGCATTAACACGGGCCTGCTCGATCGCAAGACTTACGAGCCGGTTGTGGCGAAGGCCTGGAAGGGCCTGCTGACCCACATCTACGCGGACGGCCGGTTGGGCTCGATGCAGAAGATCGGCGGCGCACCCGGGGAAGTGAGTCCCGGCGGAAGCTATGTATACGGTGTCGGTGCTTTTCTGCTGGCGGGGTCGGAAGTTGACAAGTTGGCGAAGAGTCGACCATAAGTTATTTAATATGTGTTTAGTATGGGATCGATGAGGCTCTTTTGCGGGTGTGCTTTGGGCCGTTTCACAAGCGCGGTTAATTATGTGCCAGTTGGCTGTGGAAAACTGCAAATTTCGAGGGGGGGTAAGAGGCACCGGGCCGGGGGTATGGACCGGTCACATCCCCCGACATATTGAACCGAACGGCATTTGATGAGGGAGTTGCGTGGACAGGCTCCGCAACCGCGGGTGAGGAGCCCAAGACATCATTCGAGGCTCCGCGCTCTTGATGGCTGGAATCACGGGTGGCTGGAATCACGCAATGCAGGCTGAACCGAAACCAGAGTTGGTGTGCCTCGTTTGGTGTTGTTCAGGTTTGCGCTCCCTGAGGATCGCCTCGAGTTGAATGCTGCGGTTTCGCAGTACAGGCGCCCTGGTTTCGCCTCAGGCGGCTACCGGCTGCTGGGATAAAACGGCGCTTTTCCAGAGTTGAAACTCCGCTTGGCGGCGGGCCTTGAGGGCGGCCAATTCCTGTGACCCGGCATGGTCCCAGCGAAGGAGTTGTTCGGCGGCCTGCTCATATTTCTGCGCATTCAGATTCTCAAGAAGGGTCGAAGCGGCGAGACGCCCTGAGCCGAGGTTGAAAGTAAAATCCACCAGCGCATCAAACTGCCCTTGCGTGAGCGAGACCCTGACGAGTCGTTCGACGGCCTGTTCCGCTTCACGAATATCCCACTGGAGAATCACATCCGCTTGCGCTTCGCTAATGCCCTGCGGATAGCACTCAGGATGCATCAGCCTGTGGCCAAACCCGATGGTCGGGAACCCGGCCGCGTCCTTATATGTTCGGCTTCGGAAACCCTCCGACTTTTTGAGTAAATCCAATCCCTCGGCGCTGAGATTCATCACTTTTCCCCTTCGTGTCTTCTTGAAATGTGCAGTCAAGATTCACGCTAGCAGGATCAGCGAAATAATCTGCCAATCAATGGAAGGTTTCTTTCAGCGGCCTCGTAGAGGCGGCATGGCCGGCTTTCCCGCCACCTTCAGGAAGGCGTTGAGAATCGAGTCGAGGGCCTCGTCAAAGTTGCGGTCATGGGTCTTCTGCAGCATGGCAACCTCGATGGATTGCGTCTCTGTCCAGAGGATGTAGTGGGTTTTGCGGTCGTAGACGACCAGCCTGAACATCGGTACGGGATCTGAAGCGCCGAGTTGCTTGCTGCCGTGGGCGGGTCCGGCGGGGGCGGTAAGCTGCAGTTCGAGAACCAGATCCGCTGCGGAAGGGTCCGAGACGATTTGGAAGGCGCCCGACGCGCTCAGGAGTGAATAGAACTCAGTGTAGGAGCGACTTGGATCGCCGCTGAACGGTTCTGGAAAGAGACCGCTGTCCGATCCGGCGTTGGAGACAAAGACGGACCTGGCCGCGACAACGGCTGGCGGAACCGGCCCAATTTTGTTCATGTAGCCGGGCGGTTGGGCGATTGCCGCGGAACTGGAAAGAAGCGCGGACCACATGACGGCGTAGATCGCGGAACGAACGCTGATCATTTGTTTCTCCTCTCCTTTGAGGAGGGAACGTCTGTGGAAAGGACGTTGAATTTCAAAATAATGTTGCTGTACGAAATGGAGTTGCGCGTGTTAGCCTTCCGAAATCGATGATCGGCCCCATAATCCGCGGAGAATCCGCGGAGCACGATTTTCTGAGTTGCGCATTGATTTTCTGAGCCGCCGCAGCCAGGGTTTCACAGTCCGAAACAGGGCACTTTTGCACCGGCTTTGGTGCAATTTGTAAGTTGAACTGTAATAAGGGCTTATTGGAAAAATCGACAGGAATCGGGAAGAACCTCGGGCAACTGGGCAGAATCCTCGCGTATCTTTCGTAAACAATTGAGATTACTGGTGTTGAACTAGTAAAATGGACAGATGGTCATAAGACGAAACGCAAGCGACGTGAACACGAAAGCACCAGTGCAGTTTTGGCTGCTGGTGGCAGCTTCCTGTGTTGCGCTGGCAGGCGGGGTTCTCACCTTGTTTACGGGAACCGTGCAGGCGGATGCGCTTCTGTCGAGGCCGGCGGCAACTGTGCTGTCCGCTTCCCCAACGAATAAACCTACACCGATTTCGACTGAACCTAAAAAGGAGGCGATCAAGATTCCGGCCCGCATGCTCAAGGGCGTCGCCTCATGGTATGGCTCCGTTTTCAACGGGCGAATGACGGCGAGTGGCGAGCGCTTTGACATGTTTGCCATGACCGCGTGCCACCCGACGCTTCCGTTTGGTACCTGGGTGCGCGTCGTCGATCTCGCCAATCACCGGTCGGTCGTGGTGCGCATCACCGATCGCGGTGACCTGCTGAACAAGCGGATCATCGACTTGTCCTATGCTGCCGCCCAAAAGCTCGAAATGACGAAGGATGGCCTGGCCAGGGTCAAGCTTGAAGTCATTTCTCTGGGACCCACGGCGGAGCGCGACCGGTAGGACCAACGTTCGAGACAGTGAATCAGGCAGCTCCCCAGGAGAAGAGTAGAGACAACTCCCAGGGGGGCTTTGCCTAAAAAGCGGCCAACTTCACTTGCGAACGACACTTCCGAATCGGCCACCAACCGGGAATCAAGTGGCGGGATGCGCGTTGGATCGGCAATAGGGGCGGCGAAATTTCGCGTGCCCTGAAACTTCGCCCCGCTCACCAGCGTAAACACCTTCAGCGCGCGGAGGTTCTGAATGCTCTGGTTCTACGAATCTTTCTTTCCCGTGGTCTGGATTCTCTTTCTTCTCTACTGGGAGATCAAGGCCGGCAAAACCAAAACCACCCAGCGCCTCGAGCCGGCCGCCTCGCGCATCCTGCGTGTCTTCATCTTCCTGATCGCGATCGCCCTGCTCTCGACAACGCGCATCCCGCTGCCCTGGCTTTACCGCCCGCTCTGGCCGGTTGGGTTGTTGCCCTTCTGGCTGGGAGCTGCCGTCACCATCGCCGGCCTTCTGTTCGCCGTCTGGGCGCGCGAGCACCTGGGCAGAAACTGGAGCCGCTCCGTCACCATCAAGCAGGACCACGAACTCATCACCACAGGTCCCTATGCCGTGGTCCGTCACCCCATCTACACCGGCATTCTGACCGGTTTCCTTGGCATGGCGATTGCCATCTCCGAAGTGCGCGGGTTCATCGCTTTCGGTCTCGTCTTCCTCGCGCTCTGGATCAAGCTCCGCATGGAGGAACAGTGGATGCGTTCCCAATTCGGCGAGACGTATGCCACCTATGCTCATCAGACCGCAGCCCTGGTGCCTTACCTCCTGTGAGCGCTGCGTCACGATCTCAGCCCAGAGCCGGAAGCTCGCGCAGTGGCAGGGGCAACCGCAGATGCTTCGACTTCGCTCAGCAGGACAAGATTGAGGTTGGAGGTTTCCCAGGGCGCAAAGTCGGGATCTTAAGGTCCCCGGCAGGCGCCGGAATCCCCGGAATTCGCCGGGGCCGGGGTGCCTGCAAAGTGACTGAAGGGTTGGCCACCACACGCCCCGAATTTTCGATTTTCCATTCAGACGGGATGATAGACTAAGCTATATGACTAAGTCTCAACAGACCGTAAACGTCCACGAAGCCAAGACCCACCTGTCGCGCATTATCGAGCAGGTTCTGGCAAATGGAGAGCCGGTAACCATCGCCCGCGCCGGCAAACCGGTGGTGATCGTCTCGGCATATCCCGGTTCACGGCCCCGGCAGCGCAGGTTGGGCATACTCCGGGGGAAGGTTCAGCTACCGGAGAACCTCGATGTCCATGATGCCGAGATTCAGAAGATGTTTGAGGGAGAGCGGCAGTGAACTATCTGCTCGACACTCACATCCTTCTTTGGATACTCGTCGATCCGGACAAGGTGCCAGAGGCGATTCGTCGCGTTGTTGAAGATACCGGAAATCGCGTCTGGTTCTCGGCAGCCTCGATCTGGGAAATCGCTATCAAACATTCCCTGGCGAAAGGCGATTTTACCGTGGAGCCGGCGACCATCTGGAAGGCTGCCCGGGAGACTGGTCTCGAGGAATTGGCCGTAACCGCGGAACACTCAGTTGGCGTTGATGCTCTTCTCTGGCTACATCGGGATCCTTTTGACCGGCTTCTTGTGGCGCAGGCGCGCGCCGCCGGAATGAAGTTGCTGTCCGTGGATCCTCAGGTCAACGCTTACTTTTTGCCCGTCAGGCGCCGCCGCTAACTGTGGAACTTTGGTGAAACTGGCCGGTCTGCGAAGCTCCATGATTTGGCTCGAAACTTCCGAATTGGCTACGAGAACGAAGCCGCAGGCGCCGCGGCCGCTGCGGTAGTGGCTGGCGAGTAGTTTTGAGGCCGGGATAGGTTGAGTCACAGGAGGTAATCCACTGTGACTCATCTTCGCCAGATGATGCTCGAAGAACTCGAGCGTCGCAACTACTCAGCGGGCACCTCGCGGCGCTATCTGCGTTACGTCGAGCTGTTCGCACAACACTTTGGCAAGTCACCAGACAAGCTGGGCCCGGATCATATTCGCATCTATCAGGCCTATCTGCTCAAGGTTAGGAAGCTGGATCCCGGAACCGTCGAGAACCATGTGTCTGCGCTGCGGTTCTTATTCATACGCACGCTCGGCCGGCATGAGTTCCGCCAGTTTTTGCCCTATCCCAAGGTTCGCAAGAAGCTACCCAAGATCCTGAGCCGGGAAGAAGCAGGACGTCTGATCGATGCCAGCAGCGGCCTATTCGAGCGCACGTTGCTGATGGTCCTGTATGGCACGGGCATGCGCCGCGCTGAGATCGCACGGCTGAAGATCGCCGACATCGACAGCCAGCGCATGGTCATTCACGTAGTGAACGGCAAGGGAGGCAAGGACCGCGACCTGCCGCTGAGCCCGAAGCTGCTGGAGACGCTGCGGGCCTACTGGCGGTGGCTCAAGCCGGAGACCTACCTGTTCCCCTCGCGCATGCATCGCGACTCGGAGCAGCCGATCACGGACAAGATCGTGTGGCGCGCCTGCGTCGAAGCTGCCAGGAGGGCCGGCATCTGCAAGCCAGTTACGCCCCACCTGGTACGTCACAGCTGGGCAACGCATCTGCTTGAAGCCGGAACCGACCTGCGCACCATCCAGCTTTTGCCCGGTCATGAGGATCTGGAAGTAACAGCCAGGTATCTGCATCTGTCCGAGCATCATCTGCACCAGGTTGCCAACCCCATCGAAGAACTGAAGCTCTCCGACGTCGACCAGAGCCGCCGTTTCTATCATCGTCCGCGCTCATGACGCGTCCGGCCATCGAAGTGGCCGACATCGTCCGCGCAAAGGGCAGGCAGTATCTCGAACTCTACCAGTCCAGTGTCAGCTATCAGCAGCTGAAGGCTTACCGGGCTGTGGAGCGCTGCCGTACCGCTGCTCTGGGCGGACATAAGGACAAGTGTGTCAACTGCCCGTACCAGGCGCCGCACTCGTATAACTCCTGCCGATCACGATGCTGCCCCAAGTGCCAGGGGCGGGAGCGCCGGCGATGGCTCCAGGCCCAGCAGCAGGATCTGCTCAACACCAACTACTTCCACGTTGTCTTCACCCTGCCCCACGAACTGAACCCCCTGGCGCTGACTTCTCCCCGGCCATTTCTCGACTTGCTGTTCGAGGCCAGCTCCCAGACCCTGCTCGAAGTGGCTGCCGATCCTAAATGGCTCGGCGCTGAGATCGGCTTCCTCTCCATCCTGCATACCTGGAGTCAGAACCTGCTGGGCCCTTACCACGTCCATTGCGTGGTCCCCGGCGGCGGACTGTCCCCCGATCATCGGAGATGGATATCCACCAGCCACCCGCTGTTTTTGCTGCCCATTCCCGTTCTGCACAACCTCTTCCGCAAGAAGTTCCTTGCCGGGCTTGGCCAGCTCTATCGCAAAAACCTGCTCGACTGCCGCGGTCCCGCCGCTGATTTCCGCGATTCCGCATGGTTCGAACAACTGATCGCTGCACTGGCCGGCAAGGACTGGTACGTCTACGCCAAGCCGCCCTTCGGCGGCCCCCAACAGGTCCTCGGCTATCTCCGCCGTTACACCCACCGCATGGCCATCTCCAACCACCGCATCACCGCCTTCGACGGGGAACACGTCCACTTCCGCTGGCGCGATCATCGCCACGGCGGAAAACAGAGCGTCATGCCTCTCCACGCCGTCGAGTTCCTGCGTCGCTTCTTCCTCCATGTGCTGCCCAGGGGTTTCGTCCGCATCCGTCACTACGGCCTGCTGTCGAACCGCTTCCGAAAACAACTCCTGCCCCTGGCACGCACCCTGCTCGCCGCCCAGGGACGCCAGCCCGTGCCGCTCCCGCCGCCACCAGATTGCGATCTCTGGCACTGTCCCCGTTGCGGCGCACCCATGCGAGTCGTCGAACGCTTCTCCGCCGCACAACTCTATTTCGCAGGCCTGGACTCTTCATGACCGTTGATGCCAACCCGCTCTGCCTGCTTGCTTCTGGCACGCGTTTGCCGGCGTGTGTTCTCTGCATCCGATTACGCTTCAACGCCACCATAAACAGCTTGCCGCTCAGGCAAAATCAAAGATCGTATACGCAATGCTCCGCCGTTTGCAGCACCGGCCGCTTCAACCACCGATCACAGAAACATCCGCGCCACAAGGAAATGGCATTCAATCGCCATAATCCCAGCCTCGATCACCGCGGCCGCTAAGTACCCCTGCGGCTTCCTTCTCGTGTCCAAAGCGAAAGCGCCTCGCGGAGAAAATTAACACCCCACCATCAGCCCTTCTCCGCGACGCGCTTCCGATCTTGGCTAGCTACAATCCGCTCAGAGCAGATCAAACGATCACCACAGTTAGGCCCAAACGTCTCTATTAGCAGTGTCCTGCAGCGACAAAAAGAGGCATCATCGAGAGCTGTCTTGGGCTTGCTGTTAGTGCTTGCGAGTCCGCAAGATTGCATCCTCAGATGAGGGTGAATACGAAAGTAGCAACGCCATCAACGCATTCCGCGGGGCCGATCGAGGAATAAATGCTACGAACAACACAAATACTCGGGCCGACGAGAACAGGTGTGAGGTTTGCAGCGACTCTTTCAAAGGTGGTCCTCTATGCGTTGCTTTTGTGCTGCTCAGGGTGCTTCCACCACAAGATCGCAATTGCAAATGGGTTCCGTCTCATAGAGAGCGGCGGCGCTCCAATGCTGGTCCCGACTGACAGCAAAAGTTCCGCCCCAGGGAGTTTTCAGACGTCGACGCTCGTTCTCTCGGGTGGCTTCGCCGGCGCGAAGGATCAAGTTAACCACCAGTGCTTGATCAACGGTGACATCTTCTCACTTCGTTCAGCGTCACCCCAGGATTCGAGGTACTGGATCGTTCGGAGCCCGAGCATTTCTGGATGGGATACGCTTGCCAGCCAAGTAGACATTGGTTCGCAATGGAAGATGTTTACGAGCGGCCTCGCGCGCATGAATGAAAATGGCTGTTTCCCCTCGGGCCTTACCGCCTTGGAGATTCGAGTGGCAATTGCGCAAAGAATTCCATTGCCGGCGGATGAAGTCCCGTTGTTTTTCTATTCGGACCAGGGGATAGGATTCAGCGACGTGGCGCCCGGAATGGAAGTCAGACTCCATGGGTTCCTGCCTGCAGCAAAGTCGATCAGCGCGCAATCACAAGACCCACCTCGGATGTGGATTGCGAGCTATGAGGCTATCCCTCGCCACGGCAAAGGTGTCCGGCTAAAACTTACACGGAGGGTTCAGAGAGGTCCGGATGGTGACTCGGGACCAGAAGATAAGGAGCTTTTGTCGCTGTCACAGCGATTCGCTCAGACACCGGTATTACGGGTATTTCTGGAAGGAGTCTACGGACCGGGTCGGGTTTCCCATGGAATGCTTATCGGCGCATCCAACCAGGGGCAACTCGACGCGCTAACAGATCTCATCCATCAAAGTGATCCAGCGAAGTGCATGAATTACCAAGGGACTGTTTGCACTGAGTTTCCTCTCGGCGCGCTCAGTCTCTTTTCTACCGTCTGGGTAAATGGGCGTCGGACTTCCTGCCTGTTTGGGTCGTCGCTCGCGGCTCTCTCGAGATGTCAACCTCGGCCGGAGCAGACGATGGCACTGGAGTCGGCTCAGGTATTTCGACGCGTGAATCCCGATCATTATGCGGAAATAGATTTCCCGCGCAATAAGGATGGCGTTGCGCAGCTACTTCTACTTCCCGGAGACAGGGTTGAATGGAAGCACTGATTCCCTGAGACAGCCGCCGGCTTCTCTCCAAGGGATGCAGGATGCGCCAATTCGATTGATGATGCGAATGCCCTACAACGCTTGCAGCTAATTCCCGATTTAGCGCTTCGCGATCTTTCAGCGTCGCGAATGTTCCGAGCGCCTATGCGGACGCTACGAAAAGCAAACGCAGATCCATCACTGCGTTCAGGATGACAGCGCGCCAGCGTAGCTCGAAGCGGTTGGATCAAACAATGCGGAAGTCTCTGTTGCAGGAACCTGTACACACAGGCTTTGCGATCGCATGTAGCGCAAGAATCGCTGATAGTTCTGAGCCTAAAGGCAGAGACGCAGATCTGGGAACCGACACAGTCGACCGTGCCCTTCTCAATCCGGCGGGGGATAGAAGGGCAGCTTTTCGTTTTTCTCGTTGGCGCGGCGAATGGTTACGTCGTCGAGCAGCAGGGCGGGGGCAAGCACGGTTTGCGGCACGTCGTCGGTGTAGTTGGCCACCCACAACTCCTTACCCGCGGCCTCCACGCTGGAGCGCAAGGCACGTTGATCCAAATCGTCGAGTATCGCTCCGCGCACCAACTCGCGGGTACCGTCCTGATTGATGCGGTAGAGCAGGCGGGGAGCCAGTTCGGGTCCCAGGGTGGCGACGTAGTAGACGCTTTTGAGGCCGCGGTCTTTGGCGATGTCCAGCAATTTGCGGTTGAGCTCCTCGTCAGTGAGACCCGCCGTGGCTGGTTGCGCAGTCACTTTCATAACACCGATCGCGGGTCGGGGAGCACCGGTAATTCCGGCACGTCCGTGGCCGTTCGATTGGGGAAAGTCGCGAATTGGCTCGCGGCCGATGAGGTAGTTTTCAAGGCGACCGGCAGTGACGAGGTTGACGGCCTGGGCAGGCACTCCTTCGTCGTCCACATCGAATGCCCCGATGAGGCCCTTGCCATCGAAGCTCTTCAGTCCCGGATTGTCCACGATGTCGAGAAACTCGGGTAGAACGCGCGCATGATAGCTGTTGGCAAAGGGTCCGTTGGTGCGTGCTTCGGTGCCCAATTGGGGTCGCGTGGCGGCCACTGATCCGGCCACAAGGCTGCGCAGCGTATCAGCGCTGGAGTCGGAACTGAGCAAAACCGGACCGTGATACTCCTCTTCGACGAGCGGGGCCTTGCGCAGGTCGGCGAGCGACGCGATCAGTGCCACGGCATGCTTATTGAAAACCTCGGGAGTGTCGAGATCCTTCAGTGCCACCCCGGTGCTGCCATAGGAACGGTCGAGTCTCATGCCGTCGGCGGCCTGGGTTCCCACTGCGAAGCTTTCCTGGTAACCAGAGGCGGACTTGCGCACGATGGCGCCTTCACTGTTGACAAGCCATGTGGTTGTGACGCGCGCATGAAACACGGCTGACGTATATTGCACGTCACGCTGGCTTGGGCTCAGTGAGGGATCGGTGCGGTACAGGCCGCTGTCGTGCGCGACGCGGTCATTCCACTCGGCCTCATTCAGCTTAAGCGTCAACGGAGCTTCAAGTGCAATCACCGGTTTTTCCCGGCTGAAATCGTCGGCCTGCGGCGGCGTCTGCACTTGCTTGAGAGCTGCCTGCTTCTGCGCGAAGGCTGCCAGCCCGTTCTTGTACGCCTGATCCGTTGCGGTCCACAGGGCGGAGCGCAGCGCGATGGGGTCGTCGTCGAGAGATGTGAGTTCGAGCGCTCCGTCGCCGCGGCCGCCGGAACTGTCGGTCTTGTAATCGCCCACGCGCACCGTAACGCGGGCGATGCGCGCATGCGTGTGTTGAGAGCCCTCGCCGGCGCCAAAGGCGGCCTTGGTTTCGAAGTCCTCTACATCTTCAATGCGGTACTGGATAAAGAACGGCTTTTGGAAGCCCGGTAGTTGAAGCTGGCTCATGCTGCGGTCGAGCTCTTCGAGCATGGCTTTGAGGACCGGGTCTTTTTCGGCCTCACGCCCCACGGACGAAGACCTGTTTGTGGTGGCCCCGGCGTCGGCGCGGTTGGGCTGGGCAGCAAGAGGCGCGGCGCAGGTCGCGAGAAGGAAAACGGCTGCGGCGAACCGGGTTGGTATCCAGCGCTTCCTGCAAGGGACGCGGAAAGGATGGTGCACCCAAAGCAAGGCAGAACGAAACGGATTCATTGGGCCTCCTTTTTTGCAGGCTGTGTGGCCGGAAGGCCCTGGATTGCGCTGGGGATGGGCAGTATGGGCGGCCTTGCCGTGCCTTGCGGCTGGCGCTGCGTTTCGATTTCGCTTACCAGCATGGCTGGGGCGACAGCGCTGACGGGGACGGTGCCCGATTCCGCGCCGCACTCGCCGTTGAAGACTTCGCTCTTGTCGCCGGTGGCAAGGATGCGCTTCATCGCGGCGAGCGGTGTGCCCACAATACTGACACCGCGGACAAGCTCGTCGGGGCGGCCATCGACATATACGCGGTACACGACGAGCGGGATGACCTGAAAGGCCTGGGGCGAGCTGCGCGTGGTGACGGCGAAGCCGGAAGAGATGTCTTGGAAATAGAGCCCGTAAGGCTTGCCGGCTTTCTTCGCTTCTTCAATCAATTGCTTGCGCAACTCGGACTCGGGCTCGGTCTTGGTGGAGGTCACGATGAGGTTTCCCTGGCGTCCAGTGGGCATGCGGCCGGTTTGCGCGCGGCCGTGACCGTTCGAAGAACTGAAGCTGGCGATGGGGAGGCGCGACATGAGGAAGGTTTTCAGGACGCCATCCTGAATAAGCTCGACGCGCTGCGCCTTCTCACCTTCGTCGTCGTAGTGATAGCTGCCGCTGAGCCAGGTTTTTCCGAAGGAAGTGATGGTGGGGTCGTCGGCCACAGAGAGGAAGCTGGGCAGAATATCCTTGCCCAGATCCTTGGTGAACGTCTGTCCCTCCTCGTCGCCGCGCTGCCGCTGACCTTCAAGGCGGTGACCGAGCACTTCGTGGAAGAAGACGGCGGAGGCGCGTCCGGAGAGAATGGCAGGGCCGTCGAAAGGCTCGGTGACCGGGGCCTTGCGCAGGGCTTCGAGGCTTTTGCCGAGTTCGCGGATAGCGGCTTCCAATTCAGGTTGCGCGGGCAGGCCGTCGGCTGATTCGGCCTCGAAGGTCTGATCGCGGAACAAGTCCATGCCGTCGTCGGCGCGCGTCACGGCGAGCACGACGAGGCGCGCCTGCATGTGCGGCTCGACCACGCGCGAGCCTTCAGACGAGGCGTAGTAGTCAGTTTCGTTCTGCACCGAAAGAGCCACCATGTTTTGATACACGTCGGGGTATTCGCGGAAGATGCGGGAGAGCTGCCGGACGCGAGTCTCCCAAGCCGCGCGGTCCACTACGACCGGAGGAGCCGGCTTGCGGATCGACACTTGCGGCGCTTCCTTGCTGAAGTCGGGCGAAGTGTCTTCTTCCTTCGCGCGGACCTGGGCTTCGGTCTTCACGCGCAAATAGTTGTCGAGGGCATTGCCGTAGCCGGTATTGGTGGCCAGCCACAGTGAGCGGGCGAGCGCCTCACGGTCATCGCGAAGGGGCAATTGCAGACTGTTGACGGCCGAACCGCGATGGTCGCCATGGGTGTTGTCGAGTGCGGGACTGCCGAGTCGAACCTGCACATCGGCGATACGAAGATGGTTTGCCGAGCTGTCGACCAAGGCGCCGTACTGTGCACGAATGGCGACCATGCTCGCATCGCTTACGGAATAACTGAGAAAGTAAGGAGGCAACTGCTTATCGTCACCCTGCTTGCCGAGCGATGTGAAGGCGCGATGCAATTCGGTCGTCATGGCGTCCAACAGAACGGGGCTCTCCTGCTGTGCCGCGGCGGCAACAGGCAACGCGATGGAAGCAAAGAGAGCAGCAATTGCCGCGCACTTCAACGACTCAGGGGCGGACCGCGTTCGGGCGGCAACAGAAATAAATGACATAGGTTGGAATGACTCTGTTAGAACCTTGTGTACGTCGATTGTCTCAGAATCGGGTGCATGGGAGGAAAACGAATGACCATTTGCAGCCGTTGGTTGTGGTGTGTGTGCCTTGCCGTGATGCTCGCCGGGCTGGCTGGGCGCGTGAGTGGAGCGCAAGCGGCGCCAATGGCACCGACCACGCAGGCGCAATCCACCCAACAGGATCAGGCCTATACGTTGCCGCCGGACAAGCTGGCCAAAGCCATTGCGCTGAGTCGCATCCGCGACATTATGGACATTGTCGGCGGGCTGTGGGGGATTGTGGTCCTCTGGCTGTTGCTGGCAACAGGCGCGGCTGCGCGCCTGGGAGGCTGGGCGGAGCGCGTGGTCAGACGGAGGTGGTTGCAGGGGCTGTTGTTCTTCGGGGTTCTGATAGTAGTGCTCACGTTGACCAGCCTGCCTTTGGATGTCTTCATGCAGCATGTGAGTCGCGCATATGGGATCAGTGTGCAGGGCTGGGGCAGCTGGCTTGGCGACCAGAGTAAGGCGCTGGGTTTGGCGCTCTTATTTGGTGCGCCGATTCTGCTGCTCTTCAACTGGATTGTGCGCCGCTGGCCGCGCCGCTACTGGCTGGGAGTCTGGTTAGCCACCCTGCCCATCCTGGTGCTGGTGATTTTCGTATCGCCGTTGCTTGAGCCGATCTTCGACAAGTTCGAACCCCTCAGCAAGCATCATCCCGGGCTCGTGGCCAAGCTCGAAGAGGTGGTGGCGCGAACCGGAACCAACATTCCGCCCGATCGCATGTTTCTGATGAAGGCCAGCGCCAAGACCAACGGACTGAACGCGTATGTGACCGGGTTGGGGGCAACCAAGAGGATTGTGGTGTGGGACACGACGGCCGGACGAATTCCCGATGACGAAGTGATGTTCATCTTCGGCCACGAGAGCGGCCACTACGTTCTCAACCACATTCCCAAGATGCTTGCGGGGATGGCTTTCGCCCTGTTCTTTGTCTACTGGGGATGCGCCGGTTTTGCGGCGTGGCTGGCTCGGCGTTTTGGCGCGCGATGGCGTCTGGATCAGGCCGCTCCGCTTTCTTCCCGCGCGGGCTTCGTGGTGCTGATTTTCGCCATTTCAGTAGCGAGCTTTGTATTGGAACCGGCGAGCAACACCTTTAGCCGCCACTTTGAGCATGAGGCCGATGTGTATGGGCAGGAGGCGATCCACGGTCTTGTACCGGATCCGCAGAAGACCGCCGTAGCAAGCTTCAACGCGCTGGGCCAGGCGTGGCTCGAAGATCCTCATCCCAGCGCCTTTATCGAGTTCTGGGAGTATAACCATCCATCAGTAAAAACCCGCGCGAACTTTGCGGCGCACTATGACCCGTGGGCGAATGGGGGGCACGGGAAGTTTTTTAAGAACTAGAGAACAGGGATCAAGTGACGGTTCCTGACTCTACAATATTCTTTATGCAATTTCTTTCGATGTCTCGACGCCGGACTGATGCTTTTCCGCCTGAGGCCTTCACACAGGAGCTATTGTCCCGCGAAGGGCAGCGCGTTAAAGAGCTTCACAGCGCGGGGGTGCTTCAGCAGGTATGGCTCCGCGGCGACCTGCCGGGAGCTGCCATTTTGTGGGAGGCTGCGAGCGAGGCTGAGGTGCGTGACGCGATAGGCAGCCTGCCAGTCTTTCAGGCAGGTATGCTGGAAATTGTTGTACTTGTGCCCTTGAAGCCTTATCCAGGCTTCGAGTAACAGGGTTTGTAGCACCGGCAGTTTCGGCCGGGCAAACCTGCTGCGCAAACCCGGCTTTTCCTCAGCACTCTCGTGGCCCCCAAGACGTACACTGAAACTTCGTTATTTTACTTAAGGAGCGGACTCGTCAATGGCCTATCCAGCGAACTATCGCTATACCCGCGAACATGAGTGGATTGTGCTCGATGGCACCATCGGCACGATCGGCATTACCGACTACGCGCAGAACTCCCTGGGCGACATTGTCTATGTGGATTCACCCAAGGTGGGCGATGCTGTGACGGCGAACGCGACCTTTGGCTCGGTGGAGAGCGTGAAGGCTGTAAGCGACCTGTACTCACCCGTGACGGGGAAGGTGACCGCGGTCAACGAAGAGCTGAAGAACTCCCCCGACAAGATCAACGAGGCCCCGCACGAAGCGTGGATCATCAAGGTCGAGCTTTCTGATCCGGCGGAGTTTGAAAAGCTGCTCGATGCCGAGGCTTACGAGAAGTTTGTTTCGGAGGAAACGGGAAGCTGAAGTATTTGGGACTAGGGATTAGGGACTAGGGACTAGCCCGAGGGGCCACCCTAGTGGCGACCTGGGAATTGGTGCCAGGAAACAAGGACTGAAATAACAGGGAACTGGAAGGCGAGGAATAGACTTGGGCGAATCCTTCAGGAATCTGACTGTTTGGCAGCGATCCATTGAATTGACGCTGGCAGTTTATAAGCGCACCTCCTCATTCCCGGATTCTGAGCGGTTCGGTCTCTCGAATCAGCTGCGTAGGGCAGCCGTATCCGTTGCTAACAACGTTGCAGAAGGGTACGGCCGTTCCACAAAGGGAGAGTATGTTCAGTTTCTCGGCCACGCGCGAGGATCCAATTCCGAAGTGGAAACACAGATCGTCATTTCAAAAGCGTTGGGGTTCGGCTCGAAGCAGATGATTCAAACGACAGAAGAATTGTGCAGTGAAGTAGGCCGCATGCTGGGAACAATGATGAAGTCCCTGAGATCCAAGCCGCTAGTCCCTAGTCCTTAGTCCGTAGTCCTTAGTCCCTTTTCTCAGACTCTGATTTCTGACCTCAAAGGACCTTTCATGCGCTATTTACCTAAATCGCCGGCGGAACGCGACCAGATGCTGGCCGCAATCGGGGCTAAGTCGATCGACGACCTGTTTGCTGTCATTCCCGCGGAGTACCGGCTGGAACGCGACCTTGATGTGCCGCGGCAGCAGGCGGAGAGCGAAATCATCGCCTACTTCCGCGCTGCCGGGCAGAAGAATGCAACCGATTACGCCAGCTTTCTGGGCGCGGGCGTTTATCGCCACTATCGGCCGGTGATTATCGATTCGCTGGTGCAGAGGGGCGAGTTTCTCACCAGCTATACGCCGTACCAGGCCGAGATTACGCAAGGAACTCTGCAGGCCATCTTCGAGTTCCAGACGATGATCGCGGAACTGACGGGAATGGACGTGGCCAACGCCAGCATGTATGACGGGTCAACGGGCGCGGCCGAAGCGGTAATGATGGCGGTGCGCGTGACCGGGCGGCATAAGGCTGTGGTTGCGCGAACGGTGCATCCGGAGTATCGCGAGGTGATGGCGACCTATGCGAAGCATCAAGGGCTGCCGTCGACTTTGGTGGAGTATGAGCCGGGCACGGGCCGGGTGAATCTTGACGCTCTCGAAGCGGAGGTGACGGAAGAGACGGCTGCGGTGATGGTGCAGAGTCCCAACTTCTTCGGGATCATTGAGGACATTCCCGCGATTGCGGCGATAGCTCATGCCAAGGGCGCTCTTCTGATTGTGTCGATTGCCGAGGCGGTTTCGCTGGGCGTGGTGCGGCCGCCGGTGGAGGCGGACATCGTAAGCATGGAGGCGCAGTCGTTTGGGGTGGCTCTGAGCTATGGCGGGCCGTATTGCGGGGTGATTGCAGCCAAAGAGCAATATGTCCGGCAGATGCCGGGGCGGCTGGTGGGCCAGACGGTCGATGGTACCGGGTATCGCGGGTTTGTGCTGACGCTGTCGACGCGCGAGCAGCATATTCGGCGGGAGAAGGCGACGTCGAACATCTGCACGAATCAAGCGCTGGTGGCGCTGATGGCGACCATCTTTCTTACCGTATATGGCAAGGAGGGTATTCGCGAACTGGCGGAGCATAACATGGCCAAGGCTGCGTATGCGGCCGAAATGCTGTCGGCGCAGCCGGGCGCAAAACTATTGTTTACGGGCGCGCCGCGATTCCATGAGTTTGTGCTGCAGACAGTGGAAGCGCCGCGGCTTTGGAGCGAGCGATTGCTCGAAGAGAAAATCGTCGGCGGAATTGAGCTGAGCCGGTGGTATCCCGAACTGGGGAACGCGACGTTGTGGTGCGCGACAGAGGTAATGCCGCGCGAGCAGATTGACGCGGCGGCGCGAGTGCTGGCGGAAGGACTGGTGGAGGCATAGGGCCGTTATACAAAATACGTCGAACAACGGGCGCACTTGAGTTGGTAGCGCAACGAGGTAGAAATGATGGCATTTGGAACTGAGAATTCCGGTCCGCACACAACGGGCAAAATTCGTCCGCACCAGACGCAGAACGAGGCGCTGCTTTTCGAGAAGTCGTCGCCCGGGAAGCGCGCTTACAAACTGCCGCCGCTGGACGTGCCCGCGGTTGACCCTGCGGCGCTGCTGGGCGATGCGCATCGAAAAACGCCGGGGCTGCTGCCGGAACTCAGTGAGATTGAGATCATCCGGCATTTCACGCGGCTATCCACGTGGAACTACGCGATTGACCTGGGCATGTATCCGCTGGGGTCGTGCACGATGAAGTACAACCCCCGCGTGAATGAGTTTGTGGCACGGATCGAGGGGCTGGCGGAGGCGCATCCTTACCGGCCTGAATCGCTTGCCCAGGGCGTGCTCGAGGTCATCGACCTGCTGCAGCGCTGCCTGCTCGACATTACGGGGATGGACGCCATCACGCTGCAACCGGCGGCGGGCGCGCATGGGGAGTTCACGGGGATTCTGCTGGTCCGCGCGTGGCACGAGTCGCAAGGGAATCCGCGGCGCAAGATTCTCATTCCCGATTCCGCTCACGGCACGAATCCGGCTACCGCGGCTATTTGCGGGTATGCGGTCGAAAATCTGAAGTCAAACGCGGACGGGGGGATCGATCTCGAAGCGCTGGAGCGTCAGATCGACAATGAAACCGCGGCCCTGATGCTGACCAATCCGTCGACCCTCGGCGTCTTTGAAAACGAGATCCACAAGATCGCCGACCTGCTCCATGCCAAGGGGGCGCTCCTTTATATGGATGGCGCCAACATGAACGCGCTGGTCGGCAAGGTGCGGCCGGGCGACTTTGGCGTGGACGTGATGCACCTGAATCTGCACAAGACGTTTTCCACGCCGCATGGTGGGGGCGGTCCCGGCTCCGGTCCGGTAGCTTGCAGGGCGTTTCTTGAGCCGTTTCTGCCTACGCCGGTGCTTGTCCAAAACGAGAGCGGAACGAAGCACTGGAATTACGATCGGCCGCAATCGGTGGGACGGGTGCGCGCGTTCTATGGCAACACGGGCATGTTTATTCGCGCCCTGGCGTACATTCTGGCCAATGGACCGGACGGCCTGCGGCAGACTACCGAGGACGCGGTGCTGAATGCGAACTACATCCGCAAGAAGCTGGAAGACCTGTATGAATTGCCATACAAGACGCCTTCGATGCACGAGGTGGTATTCAGCGACAAGCGGCAGGCGGCCCAGGGTGTGAAGACGGGGGACATCGCCAAGCGGTTGATCGACTATGGGTTCCACCCATATACGGTCAGTTTTCCGCTGATCGTGCATGGGGCGCTGATGATTGAGCCCACGGAGAGCGAGTCGCTGGAGGAGCTTGACCTGTTTATCGAGGCGATGCGGGCGATTGCGCGGGAAGTGGAAGAGACGCCGGAGGTGGTGAAAACGGCTCCGCATTCCACGCGGGTTTCGCGGCTCGACGAGGTGCAGGCGGCACGCAAACCGGTTCTTCGCTGGCGGCCGGAGTAGCGGGACGGTCAGGAAATGACCATTTAAACTGAGCAGTTGAGAGGGATGTCCAGCGGCCTGAAAGCCGTAACCCCTGCATATTTAAGCAAGTGACTGCAAGGTTACTATTGGACTAGCCGCGATATCTCACGGAGCTATTGATTAATGAAGTGGGGATCAAAAAATAAATAGCAAAAGGCCGCTGTTTTTGTGGCATAACTGCGTTGTCTAGTCGTAGTTGAATGCCAAAAAAGGAGCGGCCTTTGATGACAGAGTGTATCCAAGAATCGTTCACATTTACAGCCCATTTTTCACGACGTGTACAGGCCGAGTTCACAGCAGGTCGGGTTTCGAGTGACGGCGGCGCGCTTCTTTTGCGTGAGGCAGACCGCAGGATCAACCTTTTGGGCCGGCTGGCGAGTTGTTTTCTTGATGGGCGTGCACCGTTGCTGATCAAGCACCGCTTGTCGGAGATGCTTTCGCAGCGCATCTATGGTCTGGTGCTGGGCTACGAGGACCTTTGCGATCACGAGCAGTTGCGTTCCGATCCGTTGCTGGGAGTGTTGAGCGGCAAGCGGGAACTGGATGAGCCGCTGGCGGGCAAGAGCACGCTGAACCGGCTGGAACTGACGGGGCGCAGCCGGCGATATCACAAGATCTCCTATTCAGGAGAAGCCATCGATCGCCTGCTGGCCGATCTGTACATCGATTCGCACCCGACGATGCCCGATCAGATCGTGCTCGATCTGGATGCCACCGACATCCCGTTGTATGGCCATCAGCCGGAGCGGTTCTTCCACGGTTATTACGACAGCTACTGCTATTTGCCGCTGTACATCTTCGCCGGTGACCAGTTGCTGTGCGCGCGGCTCCGGCCGGCCAATCAGGATGCGGCGAAGGGCTCGGTCGAAGAGGTCAGCCGCATCGTGGCGCAACTGCGGCAGCGCTGGGCTGGCGTGAAGATCGTGCTCCGCGCCGACTCCGGCTTCTGCCGCGAAGACCTGATGGGCTGGTGCGAACAGAACCACGTCGATTATGTCTTCGGCCTGGCGCGGAACAAGCGGCTGGCAAAGATCATCGGCGCCCAGATGCATCAGGCTCAGATGCTGCATCAGAGCAGCGGCAAGGCGGCCCGGGTCTTCGCCGAGTTCAGCTACCAGACCCGCAAGAGCTGGTCCTGCGCGCGCCGCGTAGTGGCCAAGGCCGAATATCTCGACAAGGGCGAGAACCCGCGCTTCGTAGTCACTTCGTTAACCGCTGAGCAGTGGGCCGCGCAGAACTTATACGAAAAGTTCTACTGCGCAAGAGGAGAGATGGAGAACCGCATCAAGGAACAGATGTGCCTGTTCGCCGACCGGCTCTCCACCGACGAGATGAAAGGCAATCAGTTGCGTCTCTACTTCTCCGCCCTGGCTTACACCTTGATGGAAGCGCTGCGCCGGCTGGGACTGAAAGGCACTGCCTGGGCCGAGGCGCAAGTAGATACGATCCGCCTAAAGCTGCTCAAAATCGGCGCCATCGTGCGGCTCAGCGTGCGCCGCGTGCTCCTCCAGCTCAGCTCCGCCTACCCTTGGAAAGACATCTACGCCCACGCCTTCCACTCACTGAGATGCTGAACGCATCCTCTGACCAAAGAAAACTACACTTCCACCTTCGGCCACAGGCAGAGCCATGCTCCAAATACGCGCAACAACATCCAACCCACTGCGCCAGTGAGCCAAACCTGTTCTTGAAGGATCGCCTCGGCTCGAAAAATGACCCCAAGACTCAAATCTTGAATCCGATCACTCTGAAATCAGAGCCTGTGAGAAATCGCGGCTAGATGAATTGCGACATTTTCGTTGTACATTCAGCCGCGAAAACTGGATAATCTCTGCTCCAGGGACATTTTTTGAGGGACTTGAGAGGTCGGGCCCGATTTCACCAGGTGGCTGAAGTTGATTCGGCAGCCTGTTTGGTTGGCATTGCCTTCGATACGCCGACGGCAAGATGTGAATGAGGTGTCGTCTATGCAGATGAGAATCCTGAAGAGCGAGAGCGGACAGGTGCTGGCAATGACTGTACTGAGCATGTCGTTGCTGCTGGCTTGCGTGGCTTTGGCCGTCGATGTGGGCCTGTTGTTTCGCGCCAAGCGCAATGCGCAGATTGCCGCCGATGCAGCGGCCGTTGCCGCGGCGCTGGCGGCCCAGTACCCCGGCACAGTGAGCTCGACCCAGGCGGCGTATAACGCGGCAGCGGAGAACGGGATCACCAACTCAAATCAGGTATTGGTCACTCCCAGTCCGACAGACGGATATCACACAGGCGCGGGATACGTTAAGGTTGTCATCGACCAGCCGAATCAAACATTCTTCATGAGCATGTTCGGGTTTTCAACCGTTACGGTAGGCGCACGGGCAGTGGCGGGTCTCACTCCCGCGCCAGCCTGCCTGTATGTTCTGGACCCTACCGACGCAGATACGCTCTATATCAAGGGAAGCGGCCAAATCACGGCTCCTGAATGCGGCATTCAGGTGAACTCAACCAGCAAGGATGCGACTTGCAACCAGGGTGCCGCAAAAATCGGTGCCCCGTACCTTCACATCGCAGGAGGTCAGGACGTAGGGGGAAAATGCAAAGCAACCCCCCAGACCCCTGTCGTAACCGGAGCGGCCCCTGTAGGGGATCCTTTTAACAACCTTACGGGGCCAACCCCAACCAATGGCGAGTGTACTTCTACAAGCACAGTCACAACAATTTCCGCAAGCCTTACAGGCCCCGGAACCGGGAATTCCATTTGCTATACCAAGGCCGTCACGATTAGCGGCGGCGGATCCGGCATCACCCTGGGCGCGGGAACGTATGTTTTTGAGGCCGGTGTCACGCTCAGCGGCACCATTACCGTGAACAGCGGAACTATCGACATCGAGCAGGGCACGTTCAGCCAGGGCAACGCAAACCTGAATATTACCGCGCCCACCTCGGGCACTTACAACGGGATTGCCATCATGCAACCCTCGACGAACACGACCGCCTCAACCTGCAAGGGCGGGGCTGGCACACCTTGCCTGCAGATCCAGTTTGGCAGCGGCACAGAAAACCTGACCGGGATCATTTACGCGCCAACCTCGGAAGTGTATATGCAGGACGAAGGTGGAGGGGTTCAAGCCGGGGGCGTGGTGGCGGACCAGATTTACGTGAATAGCGATCTGATCCTCACCGATAGTTATAACGATTCAAATGCGAGCACAACCCCACTTAGAAAAGTTGCGCTGGTGGAGTAAGGGGAGACCGGGATGAAGAGATGGTTAAATCATCGCGGCGGTGAGAACGGGCCGAACGATAGCGAAGACGGGCAGGCGCTGATTGAACTGGCGCTCGTGGTGCCACTCCTGTTTCTCCTTCTGGCGGGAGCCGTTGAGTTTGCGAGGTTGACTTTTGCAGGCATCGAGGTGTCAAACGCGGCCAAGGCGGCTGTTCAGTATGCCGCGATGAACGGCGGCAACACTGCGGACGTCAATGGCATGACCGCCGCAGCGCAGCAGGACTCCCTGAATCTCGGCGGCGCAAATGCTGTCACCATTGTGGGCACTCCTACAGTGACCAACGCCTGCTCCGACGGGGTCACTACTTACAGTCCCACTACGTTTTGCGGCAGTGCCTACGTCTACACGACGGTTTCCGTGCACACAAAAATGACATTTACCCCGCTGATCTCCATACCCGGCTTCCGGTCTCAATTCAGTCTTTACGGATATGCACAGGAGCTTGTTCTGCAGTGATCTATCGCGAAAGCCCAAGCCGGAGAAGAGGTAAGTTGATGCCCGGTATACGCGGCATGATCGGGATTTCCCGATTTGCGGGACCGGCTCTGCATGGAGAGAGAGTGAGACAGCGCAGATTGGGAGCGTTTCGCGAAGAGGGTTCATCTCTGGTTGAGATGGCGCTTACCTGCAGTATTCTCCTGTCTATATTGGTTGGCATTATTGAGTCGTGTTTCGCGCTTTACACGTATAACTTCGTATCAGAAGCTGCGCGCGAAGCCACACGCTACGCCGTCATTCGCGGCTCGACGTCCTGCGGGCCCAATCCTAACTTTCCTAATTGCAATCTAAATCCGGCCACAGCGGGGAATCCGATTCAAACCTATCTGCAAGGTCTTGGATTTCCGAATTCGCACGGCCTGACCGCGACTGTAACCTGGTGGAGCCCGGTGCAGGATGCGAGTGGAAGCACGACCTGGCCAACGGCCTGCACTACAGCTACTGACGCAAACGGAAATGCGTGCAACCTTCCGGGAAATGCGGTGAAGGTGAATGTGACGTACACGTTTCCGCTGGTCATCCTTGGGTGGCAAGCCACATCTTTGAACGTCAGCAGCACCTCAGAGATGATGATTTCAGAGTAGATGCGGTGTGTCCGCGAGGCGGGGTTTGCACTCAGGATTCCCACACAACCCTTCCGCAATTCACAAGCCTCTAGCAGACCCCAACCGGCCTACACTTTGAGGTATGGCCACCATCCCCGATCTGACTCTCGACACCGGACTTCCCGCCAACGTAGACGCTGAAAAGACGATTCTGGGCGCGATTCTGCTGGACAATGCGGCGCACTCCGAGGCGGCTGAAAAGCTAGACTCGGAAGACTTTTCGCTCGACTCGCACCGGCGCATTTTCCTGCGCATGAGCGAGCTGATGAACTCGCAGCGCGCCGTGGATATTGTGACGCTGGCCAACGAGCTGGCTCGGTTCAAGGAGATTGAGTCGGTGGGCGGCGTGGCCTACCTGGCATCCCTCACTGAGGGTTTGCCGCTGCGCCCGGTGATCGACGAATACATCAAGATTGTCAAGGACAAGAGCCTGCTGCGGAGGCTGATGTCGATCTGTTCGCTGGCGATTGCGCGGGCGGCGGACCAGAGCGAGACGGCCCTCGAGGTGTTGGGAGCGGCCGAAACTCAACTGCTGGAGGCCAGCGAAAAGGCCATCACGCATGGGTTGCAGCCGCTGGACCAGATTGTTGCCAACTCCTTTGGAAGCATCGACAACCTCTACAAGGAAAGCAGGGAAGTGACCGGGTTGGCCACCAACTTCAAGGTGCTGGACAACATGACCAGCGGCCTGCAGAAGGGCGAGCTGGTGATTATTGCCGCGCGGCCGTCGATGGGCAAAACGGCGCTGGCCATCAACATCGCGCAAAATGCGGCGATCCAGAGCAACGCGACGGTTGCGGTATTCAGCCTGGAAATGAGCAAGGAGGCGCTGCTGCGGCGCATGCTGGCTTCCCAGGCGTGGGTGGATCAGCGCAGGCTGCAAACCGGATTTCTGCCCCAGGAAGACCGGGTCAAGCTGCAACGCGCGCTGGAGCAGCTGATTGAGTCGCGCATTTTCATCGACGATACGGCGGGCATCTCGCTGGCGGAAATGCGGGCCAAGGCGCGGCGGTTGAAACAGAATGCGGGAGGGCTGGACCTGGTGGTGGTGGACTACCTGCAACTGATGTCGGCCACGCTGCCTTCGGCGGGGGGAAAGCGCTACGAGAACCGCACGCAGGAGGTGTCGGCGATCTCGCGGGGGTTGAAGGCGCTGGCGAAAGAGTTGAACCTGCCGGTGGTGGCGCTGTCGCAGCTATCCCGTGCCAGCGAGCGGCGCGGTGAGGACAAGCGGCCGATGCTCAGCGACTTGCGCGAGTCAGGCTCGATTGAGCAGGATGCCGACGTCGTGGCGTTTATTCACCGCGAGTCGTACTACAACCGCGATGAAGAGATGACGAATGAGGAAAAGGCCAAGTCGGAGATCATTCTGGCGAAGCAGCGTAACGGACCAACCGGGATTGTGCATCTGAACTTTATCTCGCGCTACACACTTTTCGCCGATCCCGACTCAGGGCACGAGCTTTGACGGCCAGAGCTACGTTTCGTTGAGGATGAGTGCGACCCGGCCGGCGATCAGATCGTTGGGAGATTGTTCAGCCTCTGTTTCGATCACGTCGATGGGGAATGCCAGGTTGTGTGGGCGGAGCACGAGACGGCTGGACAGGAATTCCACATAGCGGAGCACCAGGTGAGCCCCGTTGCGCACCGCATACAGAGTAGGTCGAGCGGCGCGGTAGGGGATGAGCGAGTTGTAATGGCGATCAATGACAGCGAGGGCCTCGGGCAGGACGAGGGGGTCCATGGGCAAGGTATCGGCAGAGGGAATACGGACGGCGACAAAGCGTTGCCATGCGCGCCGTGCCGATGAAGTGCGAGTGCGGAAGGATTCGAGGGCGGCGGAGGGCAAACTGAGCACGGATCTGGCAGCCGATGGGCGGATGAACGGCTCAAACAGTGCGGCCGAATGAGAGACCACGGGAACCAGGCTGTGATCCTCTTCCGCGGGCAAGCCGGCTTTGTCGTGCCTGACGGGCAACAGGTCGCCGGCAACCATGTGTTGCGCGGAAAGAATACGGTCCATGGCCTGCAAGGAGAGCTGACTTTTGTTGTGGAGAAAATTGGAAAGATGAGACTGGCCAAAGCCAGTTTCGCGGGCAAGAAGCGAGACGCTCAGCGTGCCCCGCTGAATTCTGCGGACCAATTCCAGGCGGAGATGCTCATGCATCTGGGTAAAATTCATTTGTGGATAATCCGGCACCAGAAATGGACAGAGACGGTCCTCTTTTGCTCGCAAAAAATTGATTTGTGCTGATTGGCCTTGCTTCTCGAGGGCAGGCTGGTGAGCGGATAGCGCGTGGGAGCAAATTCCCCTGGGTGCATTGACTCAAAAGACACCAACCTCTAGAGTGGCTTTACTCTATCTCGCACGGGTTTTAGGGAAATTTTCGAGGAAACGCTTCATTGGCGCAATTCAACGAGGGTGGTAGTGTGCCCCTAAGGTAACCAATGAACGCTCCGGGTCGGGTCTAAATCCATACCGGTCAACCTCATCCCGATCGCAGGCGCTTTCTAGAGCGTCTGAAGCAGACGTGTGCGAGATGATTCCACGATCTGCGCGCTATGAGCATGACAAAAAACGAGAGAATACAGGCGGCGATACCGAATCAGGACATCAGAATCCTGAGTAGCCTTGCCTGGTTCTCTCTGCCCCGCCGCATCACAAAAATCAAACAAAATGGGCGGGTTAGGGCATTTTTACGGAGAATCCGTCATGGAAACGCGCGTGCAATTGAAGGTTTGCGAAAGTTGCGGTTGTCTTTGGTACCGGACTCAAACCCAGGGGAATGTTTATTGCAGTGAATGTGTGGTAAAACTGAGGGATTTTCCCACGCCGGAAAGCCGGAAAAGGCGCGGACGTCCTTCCCGGAAGCCGCTGATCAGGGTGTGGGCTGAAGCTGAAGCGTTGGGAGGTGTCGCATGAGCGCGGCGCTCCAGCTGCCGACGATTTGGGGAGCGGGCAGTCAACAGATCACATGGCATGTAAGCGCCGGCTCAGAGCAGAAACGGCCGGCTCCAGAGATATCGCTGACGGCAGTGCAGGACTATGAGGAGAAGTCGCCGGCAGCCAATCTGGCGTTCTATCGGAAGCATACTGAAAAGATGCTGAGGCGATACTTGTACGCCTCGATGCAGGTGGGCCGGGCGCCGTCCATTTTGGGCGATCCAATCGGGCGCGGGTGGGTGTCGAGCCGGCCGGTCCGAACCTTCGAGGACGCAGTGATTTTCGTTCTCGATGTGGAGAAATGCCTGGATCAACTGGATTATCTGGACCGCCAGTTGCTGAGCAGAATCGTACTGCAGGAATACACGCAGTGCGAGGCGGCGAGCTTGTTGGGAATGAGCGTGCGAACCGTGTGCCGCAGATTCCCGCTGGCGATTGATCGATTGACCGAAAAGCTGTTGGAAACCGGGCTCCTTGTCATTCCGCACTCATAAAATAGATACGGGGCCCAAACACAAAAGGGAGCGCTGCGAAGCGCTCCCTTTTCGTGTCACGGGCGCGTGCATTTCTGAAGAGCGGTTGATTACCCGGCAATTGCGACGAGCGTCAAGGTCCGAAGCCGCGGTTCATATCCCACAGTGGATAATGCGGCAACGCCTGCGCGGGATCACGTACGAAGTTCTGGGTTTGCGCTACCGTGTCGCGCATACGCTGGCGCGCCGCTGCGCCTACTTCACGACGGCCAAGCGCCGGCGCCTGATCGCCGGCCCTCACCGTGCCTTGCGGTGGAACCAGGCCTTCGGATAGCAGCGGTACGCCTCCGCGATGCCGGTCAAAGAATCCCTGCAACAACTCGCGAAGCGTACTAATGGCCACCTTGCCGAACCTCTCCTCCCACCGCTTCTCGATCTCCCAAACGAGCCGGTGATACTCCCGCTGTGCCCTCAGGCCACGCGGAGACAGGTGAACCACCTTTCCGCGGCTTGCTGAAGGATCGGCCGAAACCACCACGAAAGGCTTGATCTGCCAGCCGATACCGGCGGTCTCAGGGGATCCCCCGGTGAGGTGCGGAATCTCAGCCAAGCGGATTGGCTTCTCTCCCAACACCCGCAGCGCGTTGGCGCAGAGCACCAATGGGGCCGGTGACTCGCGATCGAACTCAAGGCGGAATGCGAGCAAAACTTGAGAGAGCAGCGCCGGCAGAGAAAGGCTTGTATTGCCGCGCTTGACCCGGGGCGGAAACTCCCCGGTTTCATCCCACCCGCCCGGCAGGCCATGGGGCAGCTCGACGTCCAGCATGTTTGTGATGTCCTGAAGAGTCTGTCGCAGGCTGCGGATTTCGTCTTTGCCGAACCGTTTCTCCCAGCGCTGCTCGATCTCGTCGAACAATGGCGGCCAGGTCAGGTTCGCTGCACGCCCCTTGGGGGTGAGATGAACGAGCCAGTCTGTGCGGATCCCGCGTCCGCTGCCCCAGCCGGCGCGCAGTTGGCGGCCGGATTGGCGGTGTGCTGCGGATGGAACAGGCCGGTTATCCGAGGGGTCGGGTTCCAGTCGAACGAACGCCCACCGTTCGAGACACCCCAACTGAAGTTTCATCTGGCTATCGGGCGCCAGGGCTTGAGCAGCCAGGTCGTGCACCGAGACTCCGCCCTCGCCGACGAAGCGCATCCGGTTTGCCCACACTACGAATGACAGTTTTGCGCCCAGGTATCCCAGGCGACCCATTCGCAGCTCGAACTCATTGTCGATCTCAACGGTATAAGCAACGAGCAATTGCGAAAGCAGCGCCGGGAGCGGACGCCGGGAGGCGGAGGGATGGAAGGTCTTTTGGGAGCTTTCGGTTTCGGCGCCCATAAGGGTTCAGTTTAGAGCATTTTCTAGGGACATTTTCCACCCTGCGGTGGATCCGGGGGGCAGACCGACAGAAGAACCCTTGCTCTGTGCGGGCCATTTTTGCTCAGGTTGAACCGGCTGCGGAAAAGGGCCTCAATCGTAAGGCCCTCTCCAAGCGCTAGTGGGCGGCGCCGGCCGGGGCGCCTTGGCCGGGGCGATTCTTGCTGAGCATAAAAGCGAGGAGGATGAGGCATACCGACATCCAGGAAAGCTCCATGTAGACGTCCTGATAGCCCTGCATCTGCGCCTGCTGGTTGAGCTGGTTGTAGATGGAAGCGAGGGCCATGCCCTTGCCGTTGGGGTCGCCGAATTGTCCATTAAGAAAGCCAGTGAGCGCCTGGGTGTGTTGCTGGAAGCCAATAGAGCTGGACTGCATGGCCTGCTGCAGGTGCTGCTGGTGCCACATGGCACGGCTGGTGACCTGCGCATTGGTGACGGCGATAAGGATGCTGCCGCCGATGTTGCGCGCGAAATTGATGAGTCCCGCGACCTGGTTGCTTTCTTCCTTGGGCATGCCGACGTAGGCGGCGTTGGTGATGGAGATGAAGCAGAAGGGCAGAGGAAGCATTTGGACGACACGTAGCCAGGATGCCTGCGCGAAGCTCATCTGCAATGTCGTGACCTCCGCGGCGATGCGGAAGGTGAACACGAACATGATGAATCCGCAAACGGCGAGGGTGCGCGCAGAGATTCTGCCGGTGGCGAAACCGGCCATGGGCATCACGATGACGAGCGCAATTCCTCCTGCGGTGAGCGCCAGGCCCGCGGTGGTTGCGGTGTAGCCCAGCAACTGCTGCATGAACTGCGGTTGCAGCACAGTATTGGCATTGAGCACGCCACCCACCAGCATCATGAGAAAACAGCAGATCGCGAAGTTTTTAAATCGGAAAAGCTTGAGGTTGATGAGCGGATTTTTTTGTCGCCACTCCCACGCGACAAGGCCGATCATGCCACCGACGAATAAGAAAAGGAAAAGGCGGATGAAGTTGGACGAGAACCAGTCATTTTCCTCACCCTTGTCAAGCATGATCTGGAGGCCGCCCATGGCGATGGTGAGGAAGGCGAGCCCCATGTAATCCATGTTGCGAATTTTGGAAGGGTCAGCCTTGATCCACGGCGGGTCATCGACCATGCGGGTTACCAGGATGAAGGCGAGGATGCCGACTGGAATGTTGATGAAGAAGATCCAGCGCCAGGAGAAGTTGTCGGTGATCCAGCCGCCGAGAGTGGGGCCGATGGACGGCGCGAGCACGGCGACGAGCCCATAGAGGGCAAAGGCCTGACCGCGCTTGTGAGGCTCGAAAGAGTCGGCCATGATGGCCTGGGCCATGGGCTGCATGCCCCCGCCTCCGGCTCCCTGAATGACGCGGAAGATGAGCAGCATGGGCAGCGTGGGTGCGGCGCCACACAGGAAGCTGGCGACCGTAAAGATGCTGATGCAGAAGACAAAAAAGTTGCGTCGGCCCATGAGGCTGGATGCCCATCCGCCGAGCGGAAGGACAATGGCATTGGAGACGAGGTAGCTGGTAAGCACCCATGTTCCCTCGTCGGTGCTGGCTCCGAGGCTGCCTGCGATGTGGGGCAGGGCCACGTTAGCGATGGAGGTATCGAGCACCTCCATAAAGGCAGCCAGCGCCACGGTCATGGCGATGAGCCAGGGGTTGACGCGGGGCTTCCACGGCGCGAGCGGGGCCGCATTCGGGTTGTCCACCGTGACCTGGCCTCCGCCAGCCGGGGATAGGGATTGCGTATCGGGCAAAAACTACTCCTTTGGTTCTTCTTACGGGCGTCTCTCTGCTCGGGACACTACTGCGCAATACGGAAGAGGTATTGGGACCCTGTGGCTCGATGGTTTCACGGTTGCAACGAAGATTTCTGCCGCGGCGGACCGGGTACCAGGCAATGCTCTCATGGACCTCATGATATTGGCATACGTAACCTTAGATTCTCGTGCCTGCGGTTGCGGTTCATGGATTCCGGCTGTCCCACAGACCGAGACTTGTCGTTGAGCTTCAGCAAGATGAGGTCGCATCAGGCTGCGGGAGCTTGTGCCACTGCTGCCGCAGTGGGTGTTCGCCAGCCGATGAGGGCGATGGTAAGCGCGACGAGTTGCATGGCGACGATGAACACGACACAGGCAGGCCATTTGCCGAGAGCCCAGAAGGCTCCGGGGACGACGCCCGCGGCTGTTCCGCCGAGGTAGTAGCAGGTGAGGTAGAGGCCGGCCGCGGTGACGCGGGTTCCGGGGGGAGCGGCAACGCGCAGATGGCTCTGCGACGCGGTTTGAGAGATGAAGACACCGCTGGAAAGCAGGGTGAGGCCCAGAATGACCAGCGGGAGCGAGGGCGCAAGGGTGAGCAGGACACCGACGATCGAGCACATGATGGCTCCGGCAATACCGGCGCGCAGGCCCACGCGGGTGATGAGGAACCCGGCGGCGGGAGTGACGATGAGGCCGATGAGGTAGACGAAGAACAGCGAGCTTAATGCTGCGGTAGAGAGCAGAAACGGCGGGGCCGCGAGATGGAAAGTGATCCAGGTGAAAACGCCGACGAGCGAAAAAAGCACGTTAAATCCCACGGCGAAGGTGGCAACGAGGCGGCGATTGCGGAACAGGCCTTGTACCTGGTAGGGGAACGAGGGCAACTCGTCGAGTTTGCGCTGCGAAACGGCGCGGGGCCGGCCGCGAGGCAGCCAAGCCGCCACGGCCGCAGCGCCGGCCAGCGAGGCCGCGCCCAGGACGAGAAAGCTGACGCGCCAACTGAACCACTCAGCAAGAATGCCGGCGGAGACACGCCCGGTGAAGCCACCGAGCGCGGTACCGCTGACATAGAAGCTCATGATGAGGGCAACTTGCTCAGGCGGCCACTCTTCCCCAATGTAAGTAATGAGGACGGCAATGACGCCGGGCACGGTGATGCCCTGAAGAAATCGCCAGAACACCAGTTGCGCCAGGGAACTGGAGGTGGCGGCCAGCAGGGTGGGCACGGAGATTCCGACGAGCGAGGCGACAATGACTTGCTTGCGCGGCATGCGCTCAGTCAGCGCGCCAAAGAAGGGCGCGGAGATGGCGACTCCAAGCGTGGCCGCGGAGACCGTCATGCCTGCTCCCGTTTTTGATGCGTGAAAGAGGCGGGTCAGCAGGGGCAGCAGGGGCTGCGTACAGTAGAGTTCAAGAAACGCGCACACACCGCACAGCGCCACGGCGGCCGCCGCCCAATGACTGGGCACGGGACGATCAGGTTGGGAGAAGGGTTCCAAAATGCTTATGATATCGGATTGCGCGCCAAGCCCCTGCCTTGCGGCCGAATTGAGGGTGTGGGGAAGCCACCAAATTAGGGAGCTGGACGTACTGAAATGGGACACGCTGAGAACCGCGACCCGCACAATCTGTTCTCAGCTCTGGCAGATAATTAAATCGCAAAAGCGCAGAATAAAGACTGTCGTACATCTGAATAGGTGAGGCAAGGATATTTCCGGTCAAAATGTCAGGATCTGACCTGTCTATACCCCTCGCTCCGATTGCAGTCCATTCTTTCGCTTTTTGCCAACACTGAATCGGCCAACAATTTTTGTTGAGCGGGTGAAACAGGTCCCTCACGTGCGGACCTGTCCTGAAGAGCCTCGGCGACAGGCTCTTACCCCCCCTCTAAATTTGCAGTTTTCCACAGAGGATTGGCAGACAATTACCCGCCCTTGTGAAAAGGCCGGAAACGTTCCATGAAAAGGCAGCGCCGGAACGGTGAGAAATGCGGGTTGGCGCAGGTTTGATGCATTGGCCGGAAGGATGTTATTCAGCCTTACCTGTCTCAGATTTGGCGGGCCGGGTCGCAGTTGCGGCGCTGCGAGTGAAAGTCTGGAGTAACCCATCCAGGAACGCAAAGAATACATCAACCCCATATCCCACAAGGAAAGCAAGGGCTAGCGGCGGGACAGAGGCTCCTTGCGTAATGGCGAAGTTATTGAACAGTCCAACGACGGCGCCCCCGATGCCCGCAATGAGAAACCGGGCGGAATTGGCTTGCGAAGGCGTGAAGGTCATGGTGCTCATCTGCTGCTCGAAGTTGCGGAGCAGAAAGGCACAGGTCCCCAGCAATGCGTATAGAGCGGGAAGGAGACAACTGGTCATTGCGCCATAGAAGAAGGACGTGTCGTCCAGGGTACTCTGGGCAAAGTACCGTACTTCCTGATACACAGCAGTTCGATCTTGGGCAGCCTGGGGAATATTTGGCAATCCCGCAGGCAGTTCGAAGACCTGATGCAATGCGGCGGCCTTATTCCGGATGCCTTTGCATGGGTCCGTTTCAGCCCAGAGAACAAGCGCGTTCAGCTGCCGTGCACGGGCATCGATGGCCCGAATCGTGGTGGCGTAGAGTTGGAGTTCGGAAATCACATCGTTCTGATTCACGTCTGGTGGAAGAGTTGGAGGCACGTTGGGCGATGCGGAAACAGAACAGGGAACGAATGTTGAAGACGGCGGTGACGCCGTAGTCTTCTCGGGTGCCGTAACCTGGGCGGCTTTGCCGTTTGGTGCTGTTTCCGGGGGTATTGCCGGTGATGTCGGTCGAGGGGGCCTGGTTTGCGTATCGAGTTTCACGGCAAGATCGTTAGCTACCGAAATGTCGCTGCGAACGGTGGTCGAGATGGCACTTACAAGAAAGCTGGCCACTGAAAAGGGAACAATCAAACAGGCCAGGCAGATGGCTGTGATGAGGTAAGTGCGTACCGTGGGCTTGGTTTCCTTCTGGCAGGCCCGAAGGCTCCGGGCAGTAACGGGCTTGGCAAGCGCGGCGAGAGTGGTGAGCGCCAGAATCAAGTTGGCCGCCGACTCCTCAGTCCATCCTTCGCTGCTGGCTGACCTGGCCTGCAAGACGTAATTGCGCGTCGCATCGTCGATGCTCATGCCGGATTCGGCGGCATACTTGAGCAAACATTCCGCGTCTGTCAGCGCTTCATCAAAATAGGCCGGTGGTGGCGAAATCACATCCGAAGTCGCAGTCGGATCCGGCATGGCAGGCGTTGGCTCCCATCGTCAGGTCGCTCCGCGGGACGAGGTTTTGTCGATCCAGGCGCGGGTTCCCTGCTGAATTGGCGGTCGTGAGCGCCATGTTACTCGGGACCTTATTCTCTGGCAAGGAGAATCTGCGGCGGAGTTTGGGGACGGTCTCCATCGACGCCGCTGGACGATATAACCTAAGTCCAGAGATGCATTCCCCTTCCTCAAGGCCATTGCGGCGCGGCATGGAGGCTTTTGCCTCGCGCGACTTCAGGCGGTACCAGATGGCACGGAGTGCAGTCATTCTGGGGGCCGAGGCGCAGGCCGTTGCGGTGGCGTGGCAGGTGTACTCGATTACCCACCGCGCGCTGGACCTGGGCTATACCGGGTTGGCATTGTTTCTGCCGGGTTTGCTGTTTCTGCTGCCCGCGGGACATGTGGCGGACCGATTCGACCGGCGCCAGGTGATCCTGGTCTGCTATAGCCTGCAGGTGTTCTGCACCTTGACGCTGGTGGAGTTTGCCCGCACGGGAATGCACCGCGTCTTTCCCATTTACGCAGTACTGTTCGTGATCGGCACGGGGCGTGCCTTCTCAGGACCGGCTAGCTCGGCGCTGGTCCCTCACCTGGTGCCGGAAGAGCACTTTGTGAACGCGGTGACATGGGGAAGCGCCATCTTCCAGTTTGCGAATTTCAGTGGACCGGCGCTCGGCGGGCTGCTCTATACACTGCCGCTGGCCCATTTCTATCCGGGCACTCGGCTTGAGGGCGCAGGCATTGTCTACTCGTTCACGTTTTGCACGCTGCTTTGCTTTCTTGCGCTGGTATCCAGCCTGCATGTGCGGCTGGGACGCATGGAGCACCGCGCAGCATCAGTGAAAGTGGTGCTGGCGGGCTTTCGCTATGTGTGGAGCGCGCGCCTGCTGCTGGGTGCGATATCGCTGGACTTATTTGTGGTTTTGCTGGGCGGGGCAGTGGCGCTGATGCCCATTTTTGCCAGCGATATTCTGCACACCGGGCCGCGAGGCCTGGGGATGCTGCGGGCAGCGCCAGCGGTTGGCGCCCTGGCGATGTCGCTGCTGATGGCACGGTTCCCGATCAACCGCCGAGCTGGGGCGCGGATGTTCGTCGCGGTGGCCATTTTTGGCGCGGCAACGGTGGTGTTTGGGCTTTCGCGCAACCTGTGGCTCTCGCTGGCAGCGCTGGCTGTCGGCGGCGCGGCAGATATGATCAGCGTCATTATCCGCGGCTCATTGCTGCAACTCGCCACTCCGCCGGAGATGCGGGGAAGAGTGAGCGCGGTCAACTCGCTGTTCATTGGCGCATCCAATGAGTTAGGCCAGTTTGAAAGCGGACTCACGGCGCAGTGGTGGGGCGCTGTACGGGCGACGCTGGTGGGCGGATTGGGCGCGCTGGCCGTCGCCGGAGCGTGGGCGGCGCTGTTTCCGGGCTTGCGTCGCGCCGACGAGTTAAGCGTGGAGGCTCTGAGACCGCGAGAGACCACGGCGGGAAGTTAGGATACGATGCTATGCGGCTAACTCGCCGGGAGATATGACAGGAGGGTGCGTGAAGACCTGGAAAATTATTCTGATTCCGACACTTATCACTCTAACTATCGGCGGTATCTATTTGTTCATGGTATGGAAGCATCGACAGAACCCGGGGGTTATCAGCCAGAAAGATGCGAGCGAGACAACCCTGAGCAAGGACGACCTGGTGGTCATGCGCGCTTTCTTCCCGCAGCATTTTGAAGATACGCTGCGGCTGGAGGGTACGACTGTGTGGATGAAGAACGGCTATACCATACCTTACTTTCCCTACAATGGTGGGCATGTCGAGTTCGCCAAGCGTGTAGGGGTCATTCCATCGGCGCAACCGTTGGAGATCAAGAAGATTATCAAGTCAGCTGTACCGGCCGGTGTGGACGACGGCATGGCACACGGCAGCAGGCAGGCGTTTGCGGTCTTCGCGCTGCCAGGCGGGAAGGATTTGTATGCCACACCTATCGGTTCCATGCAGGGGAACGAGGAGGTGTATTACTGCGACATGCTGTTTTTCTATGACGATCCGCATAAGATTTACGACTACTGGCCCAAGGACGTGTGGGCGGCCATTGATGCGCACCAGGTCAAGCCCGGCATGAGCGAGGTGGAAACGCGCATGGCCGTCGGACAGAATATGCATACAGACGGAACCAGGGAAGGCGACCGTACGGTGACTTACGACCAGGACGGGAAGAAGTGGGCAGTTACATTTGTGAAGAACAGGGCTACGACAATTAAAGAAGGATAGCGTATAAGTCGGCTATGTCTGGCAAAGCCCGATGACGATGGCGAGGCCGGGGGCCGCACCATCGTCATATCAAGACAAAAGAATTCAAGGATTCGATTTGGTTATTAGCGTTGCTGCAACTGAGGTTGTTGCTCATGCTGCTCGGTGATGTGAACTGGATGCTCGAGGCGGAAGGTGAGCAACGTTTCCGCGGGCAGAACGATTTGTTTGTTGCCTGTGAAAGCGGATCCTGCTGTGCCCGCGCCGCCGCCAGCAAGTGCGCCAATGGCCGCGCCCTTACCACCGCCTGCAAGTGCGCCGACGAGAGCGCCGAAGCCTGCGCCGCCCCCGATGAATCCGGCAGAGCGTTTGCCCTTGCCCCGCTCAGCGTGCTCAACGGTGCTGGTGGCGACAGGGTAGCTGCCCCATTTCGTATGTACGCGCTCCAGCCGAATCGAAAGGAGAGCTCTACCTTTGAAACGGCCGAGGGGTTTGGCGTCGATGACGGTGCCTTCAGCGCGAGCGCCGCGGGGGACAACAGTTTGTCCATTGACATCCACGTTGTCGGCGACGGTAGCACTGAAGGAGTCACCGGGCTGGGAAATCTTCGATCCGAGGTCCTGGTCGAGGCGGACGCGGAGGTGCGTGCCGGCGGGGAGTTCTATCACAGCCGGCGGCGGCGGCGTTTGAGGGGCAGCGGCGCCGGGTTGCGCGAGGTTGGCGCCGGACTCGGCCGCGGACTGGCCTGACGGCTGCGAGGCGGAGGGTTGTTGCGGATTCGGCGACGATTGCGCGGTCTGGCTGGCGGGTTGTGCGGTCTTGTTTTTATTGCATCCGCTGAGCGACAGCGAGGTCGCCAGCGCCAGAACGGCGAGGGAAAGCAACCTGCGATTGAAGGTCATTGTGCGAGCTCCTGTTGGGAGAAGATCAAAAAACCATGTTATGGGCCAACGGGATCGGTGCTGCGAATAACCCGCCGTGACCCTGTTGATTGGATGCGAAGTGTCACGACTGGCAGATAGTTTGTCTCACGCCATTGTAATTTTACGACGACATGGCAGGTTCGTGATCCAAGTTCTTCCTGCACTGCTCGCTGAAATCCTGGGCTGAATCAATCGAATATGTCGGCTGGGCCTGCGTCCTATTCTTGTGCGAAGCTGAGGGTGGCGCACATGGTGTGCTGCTCGCCTGGCAGCAGCAAAACTGCGGAATCAAGAATGTTGGAGGCTTCAACGCAGGTCATGTATTGCCATTCATCGTCTCCGAGATCGGAAAGAGCGGCCGCTCCCTGCTGCCACGGGTTCCAGACAACCGTCGTTGCCGAATTCTTTTTGTCCGTACGGATTGCGCGATGAAGGGTTGGATCGATCAACTCGGGAGCGCCGCGTGTATTGAGGTATGCATTATCAATCGTCGCGGCGATGGTCAGATCTCCGGACTGAGTCTTTTCGCGATTCCCGTCCGTGTTATCGAGATACCTGACCCCATCGAGGCCCCGAACGCGAGCACTTTGCACCTGGCCGACCCGGAAATACGTATGGAGTGCCTCTTCAAAGCGCAGCGGCGTGGATCCCGTGTTCGTGGCAGTCAACTCCAAACGAAGAATCTTGCCTATGGAAATTCGATGCACGAGGCGAAACTCGTTCGGCCACCAGCGGCGCGTGGATGCATCGCTTTCCGTCGAGCAACTCAAGGTCACGGATCTGTCTTCTTCGCCCGTGATTGAGTCAAGCCGCCATTCTCTGTTACGTACGAAGCCATGAGCCGGGGCCGTCGGATCGTCCGCCTTCGCTCGAAACCAGGGAAAGCAGATGGGAATGCCCCCACGAATCGCGCGGCCGGTTTCCCAATGCGAATGCTCGCTCAGAAAGATCACCTCTTCACTGCCGGCTGGCCGCCATGAGGTAACTTGAGCGCCATGCAAATACATCTCTGCGGTCGCCAAGCATGTAGTGATAAGGACTTTCGGCAGTCCGCCGTTTCCAGAGGCCACCTGCGCAGTTCCTGCGATGCCGAAGCGGTCATTCAGAAGATCGATATGTGAAGATTCATCCATTACAGGCTGGATTGTAATTCAAAAATTCGAGCGTGGCCGCGTCCTCGACCCAAACTTGGCGTAAAGTCAACGTAAACCAGGTGCGGTAGACTCGTTGAGCCGTGAAATCATAAGTCCTCTTGTTTGGATTCTTAACCGCTCCCTCGTGCCCGTTGCCAACTCTTCGGCCGCATATTAGCCTACGATTGGAGGCGTGATAGTTTGGAGTGACGGGAAAGGGTGGGATAATTGCCGGCATCCAAGAACAATTCTTTGGGCATCTGCCCCAATAGCAACTGTCCGCGTTCATATCTCAAGGGACGCGCTATTCGCGAAGGTTTGATTCAGTGGCGCAACGCTGCCTTGATGCCCGGTGGTGGGGGTAATTCCGCTCCTCGTAGTCGAAGCATTGAGGAAAGTTCCCGGATCGTCTTTCAAGAACGCCCACATCCGAAGGGGTTCTGTGACTCCTGTGGCAAGGCGCTTGTTTTCGCGAGCTTTGCGCCTGAACTTGGAAAGTGCCAAGCTTGTCATCGCCAATACAATGACGATGATTTGGCGCGGAGCATTTGTCTCGAATGCGGTGCACAGATCGAAATCGGCGACGACGTGAAAGAGCGGATGAAAACGCACAAAGTTATCGCGGAAATCCTAAACACGCTGCCCCATCTGAAGCACTACGGGTATCTCGCTCTGCAGTAATCGGTGGCATCGGGTTCGCGTCACCAATTCACTCAGGTGTAGGGATTCTCTCTGACTAAGTACCATATGCGAGGGCCCCATGTCGAAGGCGGCCTTGAGCGAATCGGGAGTTGGGCTACGCGCCGCCCGGGTTCAAACAGGATAGCCATGAGGTATGCATGGATAATCCAAAGATCTCTTCGCCAAAAGCAAGTCTCAGTGACTATCTGGCTGCTGAGCGAACTCTTCTGGCGTGGATTCGCACCGGCCTGGCGTTGATGGGGTTCGGTTTTGTCGTAGCGCGTTTTGGGCTGTTCCTGCAGCAACTCCAGATTCTGCAGCGAGGTCCCGTGACGTCGCCGAATGGTTTGTCGTTGTGGTTCGGTACAGCGCTTATCGGGGTTGGGGTTATTGTGAATGTGTTTGCCGGGTTGCACCACATCCAATTGGTTCGGGAGTTGAATTCCGGCATGACGTCACCCTCTCGACCTTCAAGGCAGGCTGTTGCGATCGCGTTCTTTCTGGCATTGGTCGGACTGGCAATGGCAATCTATCTCGTTTCGCTTCGAAGCTCTACTGCTTCAAATCCTGAAATGAAGAAGGAGATGAGTATGACTCTCACAAAAGGCACGGGAATCGTCGACATGCCCAGCAAGCATTCAGTAGAAGAGACAGTCGAAAGGCTCAAGGGGATTTTGGAAGCAAAGGGAGTTACGCTTTTTGCGTTGGTCGACCACAGCGGAGAAGCGGAAAAGGCTGGAATGAAGATGCCTCCTACTAAACTGCTGATCTTTGGGAGCCCGAAGGCCGGCACTCCAGTCATGTTGGCTGCTCCCAGCATCGCAATCGATCTGCCGCTCAAGATTCTTGTCTGGGAAGACAGCAAGAAGAAGGTCTGGGTTTCCTATAACAGCCCAGCCTACTTGCAGGAACGGCACGGCGTTCCGGAGGAGTTGCTGCCAAACATCGCGGTCGCAGGGGCCTTGGCAAGCAAGGCCGGTGAGTGAATCTTTGTCGAACCTGGACGAGTGAACACCTATCTTGCATCGCTTTATTCGCCGGCCAATGACCCGTTTCTCGTTGTTATGGAGAACGGGCGTTGTCACGGTTTCATTGACCTCGTCGCCGGTCTTTGTCCGTTTCCTCATTGCAAAGAGAACGCCGAACTCCGCGCTGCGGGCGGATTAAGCAGGGCCTCACGGACGAGATCGCGGGTCTCATTGAGTTCCACGCCCGTCACCTGCAGCCGCGGGGGACGCACGCGTGCGTTACCGGTGCCGGTCTCCTGCTGCACCTCGTGGATAAGCTGAACAAACTTCGGCACCGAGTCCAAGCGCAGGAGCGGCAGAAACCAGCGATAGAGCGCAAATGTTTCTTCACGATTTCCCGAGGCGGCATGGTTGAACAGCGCTACGGACTCGGCAGGAAAAGCATTTACCAATCCGGCCACCCAGCCTACGGCTCCCGCGGCAATACCTTCGACGATGGCATCGTCCACGCCTACGAAAATCTTGAGCCGGTCGCCCAGCAGAGCGCGAATTGCTGTCACGCGGCGCACGTCGGTGCTGGATTCCTTCACCGCCGCGAAATTCTCGTGCTCCTGAGCCAACTCGGCGATTTGTGTCGGAAGAAAATCCGTCCCGTACGCGACTGGATTGTTGTAGAGCATGCATGGTAACAGGGAGGCGCGAAACACCGCCGACACATGTGCATTCATCTCCCGCCAGTCTCCGCAATACACATAGGGAGGCAACACCATCAGTCCCGAGCAGCCCGCCTGGGCCGCTACCTTTGCGAGCGCGACTGCTTCCTCCGTCGATAGCGCGGAGATTGCAGCGACTACCGGAGCGCGATCACCGACCGAGGCAGTCATGTTGCGCAGGATTGCTTCTTTCTCAGCGAAAGTAAGTGTCGCGGCCTGGCCCAGGGAGCCAAGTGAAATGATGCCCGTGCAGCCATTGTCGAGCAGCCATCGGGCATGCACGGCCATGAACCGGTCATCGACCTGCAGATTCTCGTCCAGACATGTGGTCATTGCAGGCATTACGCCGTGCCATTTCATTTGCTCTCCTTCTGATTTATTGCGCCCGCCGGTGCGGGGCCATCATCCTGGCTATCCAGTGTAACGGGAAGCCCGAGGCTGGAAACGCGGGCAGGAAAGACCGGAGGGCGGATGTTGGGGTGAGCAGAAGCCGCATTCCAGCCGAAAAGGAACTCCGTTGCCGCGCCGCAGACACGTCCCTGGCAGGGGCCCATTCCGCAGCGGGTGTGCAGTTTGGCGTCGCGCCAGTTCGCGTGCCCGCGCAACGTGCCAAATGAAACATCCTCGCAGCGGCAGACAATGGTTGAGTCCGATGCGAGACCCTTGAGCCGCAGATCGAGTGCGGTAGCGACGTTGAGGGCTCGAACAAAACCGAGCCGTCGCATGCGACGCCGGGCGAGCGTCTCCGCTTCTTCAGTTCTCCCTGTAGCCGTGAACCCGGCAATCTGGCCTTCAAGAAGCGCCAGTTCCACGCCGCCAATGCCGGTTGGTTCCCCTGCGCAGAGTACATCGGCCACTGAAGTTCGTTGCAGATTGTCGGTGGCCACGAAACCCTCTTCGATGCGGCACCCCAGCAGTGCCGCCAATTCCAGATTGGGCACGAGATGAAAACCGCAGGCCAGGTAGTCGCACCGTACATCCCACTGCTTTCCGTTTCGCTGGAGCGTCACTGATTCGAGCTTCTCTTTACCGTTGGCAGCCACCGGCCAGCAGCCGGTGTAGAGCCGGGTCGCGCGCGTCGCCACGGCGTAGGCGATTCCTTGCAGCAATTTCGCAGGCTCACTGAGCAGGTGCAGCGTGAAAGGGATGAATCGGTTCAGCGGAGCCTGTTCGCAGAGCGCAACGATCGTCGCGCCACGGCGCGCCAGATGCGCCGCCACGGCCGGTAGCAACGGGCCGGTTCCGGCTACCACGACGCGCTTTCCGGCGATTGGCAGTCCGCCGCGCACCATTGCATCCAGGCCCCCCGCTCCCATCACGTTGGGCAGCGTCCACCGTGGAAACGGCAGGAAGCGTTCCCGAGCCCCAGTGGCCAGGATGAGCTGCCCATAGCGCAAGTCGCGGCACTCGTTCGTAGATTCCGTGCGCAGCATGCCGCGCGTGGGAGAGTCGAATACATGCCAACCGTGAAGACGGATGACAGATGCCGAGTCGAGTTTCGCGAGCCATTTGCGCGCGGTCGCGGGTTGAACGGCCCCGCTGCGCCAGATCTGGCCACCGGGCGCAGGATTGTCGTCTACGAGTCCTACGCGCTGTCGTGAAGCTGCGGCGGTTACCGCCGCAGCAATGCCCGCCGGGCCCGCGCCCACCACGAGAATGTCGAAGCGCTCGCTCATGGCGTGCGCACCTCCATTCCCAAAGCACAGGGAATCTGGCAGCTCCGCAGGTGCGGCTTTCCATCAATCATTACCCTGCATTCGAAGCAGATGCCCATGCCACAAAGCGGTCCACGCATCGCACCGCTCGCCGATTTTCGTGTTGTCGCGCCGGTCATCAAGACCGCGGCTGCTACTGTGGTTCCCGGCGCAACCGTAACGGAGGCGCCGTTCACGGTAAGGGTCAGGAGATGTGCAGGCTCACGCATGGGCCTCGCTCCTCGCAAACCGGGCCGGCAGATAAGGGTCAATTGGAATTGCCGTTTCTTTACCCAGCAAATAGTCCACAAGTACGCGCGCAGTTCCGAGCGACGTGGTAATGCCCAGTCCCTCGTGCCCGGTGGCCAGAAACATCGATTCATCCCCAGGCCAGGGACCGATGAGCGGCAATTTATCCGGAGTTGCCGCGCGAAATCCGGTCCACACGCGAATTCCGGAAAGCGCGCCGATTTCCGGCAGATACCACAGCGCCCGCTCGATCATGGAGGCCAGAATATGTTCGTCCACTGCCGGATCGTTCGACCCGAACTGGCGGGATGAGCCGATGAGAACCTGGCCCGTTCTGCGTGGCTGCACGTTAAACGCAACCGAATCCGCCGTTGAGGAGTGCGCGCTCTTCAGGTATCCGAGTTCCACCAGTTGATGCCGCACAAATCCCGGATAGCGATCGGTGATGACCAGATGTCCTTTGCGTTTTCGAATCGGCAATCCCGGAAGAAGCTCTCCGGCCTCCGCACCGCACGCGTTCACAATGCGCGCACCATGCAGGTTTGTGCCATCATCGAGACACACTTTGCCTGCCTTTGCCGAAAGCACTTTTCGCGAATAAAGCCGTGCGCCAAGACGCTGCGCTTCATGCATCAGAAATCCGGCAGCACATGGCGGATAGAGAACGGCGTCCGACGGTACCAGGAGCGCGCCTGCCAGGGGCTGCCGCAGGTGTGGCTCTGCGTCCGCCAACGATTGCCTATCCAGTATTTCCGTGTGAATACCAATGGATGAGTAAAGGGCGCTCTTGCGGCAAACCTCCTGCATCTCTTCGTCGTCACTTGCCACCCACAGTGTTCCGCACGGTTCATATTCCACGTTGGCCGGAAGATGGCTGGAGAGATCCTGCCACAGCGTCTGTGAATAGCGGGTGAGAGCCATTTGCGCCGGCGAGTCGTCCATGAGGACGATGTGTCCCATCCCCGCTGCCGTGGCGCCGCTTCCGATGCCCGCGCTTTCGATGACCGCCGTGCGCAGTCCGCGGTTTACGCACTCCATCGCGCAGGCCGAGCCCACGATGCCTGCTCCCACGATGACCACATCCCAAGTCGCGGCCTCGGTCATGCCCTTATGCCCGTTTGAAACGGATCGCCGGGATCGAACATCAGGCGGCTCTCGGCAGTAATGAATGCGGTGCCGGTAATGCTGGGGATGAGACTGCCATCGCGCAATTGATAGGACCCCTCAAACACGGTGCCGAGAATGCCCGCCTGCCTCCACACCCGGCCGGGGTTAAGTTTGCCTTCGGCCGCCAGGCATGCGAGTTTCGCGCTGGTGCCTGTGCCACACGGGGAGCGGTCATAGGCCTTGCCAGGACAAAGAACAAAGTTCCGGCTGTCCTCTCCGGGCGTCTGCGGTCCGCATGAGATCTCGATGTGGTCGATCTCCGCCCCGTTTGCGCCCGTGATGCCGCTGCTGTGCAGCGCGTTGCGAATGGCCCATGCAAACTCGGTCAGCCTCTCTGCATTATCGAGATGAATCTTCAACGGAGGAACTTCGGCCAGAAAAAACCAATTGCCACCCCAGGCGATATCGCCGCTTACGGTTCCGAAATTGGTCACGGTTACGGAAACCCCTGACAGATGCCGATAGCTCGGCACATTTTCAACCGTGACATGGCCTTCCGCGTGGAGTGTTGCGCAGACTACCCCGACCGGTGTTTCGATCCAGTGTTTCCCGGGGCCGATACGTTTCAAATGGGCAAGCGTGGCCACCACCCCGATCGTGCCGTGACCGCACATGCCCAGGTAGCCGATGTTGTTAAAGAAAATGACACCCGTGGCGCACTCCTTGTTCACCGGCTCGCAGAGCAGCGCACCGACCACAACGTCGGAACCCCTTGGTTCGTTTACCACCGCAGACCGGAAGTCGTCATGTTCCGTGGCGAATCGCCGCAGCCGGTTCGCCAGCCCATCGCTGCCCAGCGCCGGTCCACCGTCAAGGACTACCCGCGTAGGCTCACCGGCGGTATGAGAATCGACAACCTGAATGGAAGAAAAAGGAAAGCGAATGCCGGGCATGCGAAGAATTCTAGCTGAAGACCTTGGTGAAATGCGCCGGCCTCGTGAATGCCCAGATCCTGCGCGCGGAATCAGCCTGCCAAATCGATAGTCGAATGACCATGGTGATGGCGCTCGAATTGATGTAATCCCGCTTGGTCAAGGCCACGAGAAACAACCTGTAGACTGCTTTGGAAAGCCATCGGACGTACTGCGAATATTCCATCGAAGAGTTTATTGTGCCAGCTGATAGACGTCGACACCGCCGTTGTAGTTCGGGACATAGATCTGGCCACCGTCGACGACGGGCGGGTCAAACTTGTTGAACAGGAAACTTAAGTTCTGCTGCTCGGAATCCCATAAGACCGCGAGCGTTTTGCTACCGTCGGCGTTGGTGATGAAGTTGTCAGGATCATAGACAAGCAATCTGCCATTCGTGACGGTTGCATTGGCATCGCCGTAGGGAATGGTGCACCAGAGAAGCGCGGTACCGACGGTATTTCCATTGCTCGAAAGCGTACAGAATCCACCGGGCATTCCTCCGGGCGAATTGGTTACATTTACCGATGCAAACTCATTCCCCTGCGCCAGATATGTAAGGTCGCCGGCCGGCGAGACGGCCCAGGCGTGAAGCTGGCTGTTCTCGCCCCACGCAAAAATCATCTGGCCATGCACGGGGCTCAGGTACTGGACAGGAGTCATGTGCATGTGACGAGTCTTGCCCCAGGGCATGAAGTTCAGCGTGGTCAAGTCGACTGGACAGGGGTCCACCGGGCCGGGCGACTCGGTAAGCCAAACAGGCGGCGCCGCGAGGCGGGCGCAGTTTGCTTTTGGATTTGCGAAGTCGGCCGGCCGGGTCTCGCCCATGTCTGCGGTTTTCGTCGAGTAGGCGATGCCATCTTTTCCGCTTGCGATGTAGACGCCATACTTTTCAATGAGGGCGCCGCCGCCGGAACCGAGGTCCTCATCGTCCCATGCCGCATTGTTCGCCAACTGCGGATAGACGAGTTGAACCGGCTTGCCAAGGTTGTTCTGGTTGGTGACGATGCGCGCGTTCTTAAGGGACGCGCTCATGCCGGCGCCGACGGGCTTCATGGCCTCAGTCGGTGCGCTCATGCCGGCCAGTTTGCGACGAGGCTGCGCGTTTGCTGTTACGTTTACCGGGTTTTCGCCCGTACGCCCAGCATCGCTATACGGCGACCACCAACTGACCACTTTGAGTGACGCCGGCTGTTTGCTCGGCGGCGTGTACTGGATCTTCACAACGGACTCGCCGAAATCGCGGACACCATCGAAAGAGCCGTTCCCGGTGACTGCGTAGAGGAACCCTTGCGCATCGGCGGCCATACCTTGTCCGCCCATCCAGATCCCAGCACCCTTTCCCTGCGACATTGCGAGAGAGGCCACGATTGTATTGCTCGCGCAGTCGAATGCGAAGACCCAGCCTGCGGCACCCTGTCCGGTTTCAAGCACAGTGCCGGAAGCCCAAAACAGGGTCTTGCGGCCATTCACGTTGGTGAGCAGAAGGGAACTGCGCTGTTTGCGCATGGCACTGGAGTAAGTTTGCGTGCCGCTTTTGCCTGCGACCAGGACGGGCGGAACGACCGGGGAGCCGTCGGCAACATTCAGCACATAAACATAGTGGTTTGCTTTTTGCGGAGTGCTATCGGGTGAGACCCACGCAACAAGATACAAGTGCTGCGAATCGGGATCGATCACGCCCGTGCTCAGAACTCCCCACTTGTCGTTGATCTGGTGGTAATCGATCGCGGCGCTTCCCTGAATCGGCCGTCCCAAAGTGACGCTCCACAAACCTGCACCTGTATGCGCATCGACGCCGCGTACGACATTTGCCATGGACGGCAGAATCATGACGTCGTGGGTTGAGCCGTCGCCACGTTTCACCTGGGGCAGAATGAGCGGTTGCGCCTCCATTCCGCGGGCGTCACCGTAGACCGGGATGATCGTAAAGCGACGAATGCCGTGTGCCTTTACGCTGGCTTGCGAGAGGATGGTTTCATGCGGGTTCCACCCGGTACGGTCATTGTCATAGGCGCGCGTAACGACCGGCACCATGGTTGATTGGGCAACGGAGAACGTTGTCACCGCGATCGCAAGGAGCGGGACGATGATGAACAGCCTGCAATGGTGGAGCTTCATGCGTCTTCCTTTCGGGGAGTCACAACGCAAAGCAGTGGTCACTGCATTTCCTTTGAGTGGCATTGTTGCCTGCTTCACCCGGATGCGCCCAGGTACGTTACGGCCAATCGATATTCGGTTCCGGATTCCGGCAGGCCGTAACCTTCTACAGTGATGTCTTGCCAACCGCGTTCCAATGCCTTGCCGCTCGAATGCCGCGGCGCCACTCCAATCCGCTGCTGCGCGATGACTTCACCTTGAAGGCCGGTGACGGTGGCTTCAATCGCGGAGTTCGGTGGCAACTCCGCCGATAGCTCCAATGAAACCGGCGCGCCCTTTGCGCAATACAAGCGCTGCGGCAAAACCTGGCGCCCGTTTCTGGCCGGCATCACATCCAGGTCGATGGCTCCGAAAAGAGTTTGCGTCGTTATGTGTGCATGGGTCGGGTAAGGATTATCCACACCGCCGGGAGCAAAGCACAGGTAAGATTGGCCGCTTGAATACGCATTTGAGGGAATGGTGAAAGTAGCATTGCCATTACCATCCGTCCAGATATCAGGGTGATGACCGCTATAGTCGTGAAGCCAGCGGTTGGGACCGAAAGGCGTTGTGCACGTGATCGTGCGTGGTGTAAGCACGTTGAAGTTAAGCGCAGTTAAAAGACCGCCGCTCCAGCCCAACGGTCCGCCGTTGCCATCGCGCGAAGCAACGTGGACATCGCGATCGACCCACCGCACCTGATAAGCGCCCATGGCGAACATGCGGTTGATCCAGCAGAGATTATCGATTAGCGGCTTGAGGCCGTAAGAACCGGGCCATACAGCATTGGAGAAATAGTCCTTTCCATAAACCAGCGCCAGGCGCAGAGGGAGCGTCAGCATATAGGCGTAAGCCAAGCCCTTGTTTGAAACGACCTGCTGCCCAGGGCTGGTATCTGTATCAGGGTTGTCAACAAATCCCACGGAAAGATCGGAGTTCCACTGCCAATATCCCGCGGTCCCCTGGTTAAACTGGGTCGCGTCGTACCCGTTGCATGCCGCCTGAATGCGCCAGTGCAGCGTAAAGTCCTCCACGGCCGATCGTCCACTTAGCGGCGGAGATGTGGCCCACCAATTCAGATTGGCAGGGTCTCCGTCGAAGTATTCGCTGTAGAACGGGATATGCGGCAGGGCATCCATGATACGGCGCACCGATGGCGCGTAGGTTCCCTTGGTGTCGTCGAATCGGAATCCCACCGCCGCCGTGCGAGCCTGCACCCAGATCAGGTAGTCCTTTGCGTCCGCCTCGGTGACATGCGGAGGATGACAATTCTGGTAGCTGATCTCCCGGCCAAACGGAAAGTCGTCGGCCGGCACGGGCACGTCATCCTCAAGGCAAAAGGGCGGAATCGGGTCATTTTCCTTCATGCCCCCTCGGAACCATCCTGGTGTCGTCTGGCCGCGCCCATTCATCGTTTTCCCATCGGCTCCGAGATAGCGGAAGATACCGGGCCCACCGTTTTCCCCGCTCATCTGGTGAAGCACCAGATCGCCGTAGGTCTCACATCCGCAGGCATTGAGCGCGGCCACAGCGGCCATGAGGCTCTCGAGGGAGCCGTAACGCGTCCCGTTCAGATTGCGACGTTGAAAGAGGCCGTAACCATCGCAACCGGGTCCCGTGCCGCCCTGAGCAAGAGACCAGGGGGGCAGTTGAACAAGGTCAAAGGACGAGCCGGTTGCTGTCGCCTCAGCATGCAGGAAATCCCACAACCACGGTTTGCCGGGATCGGTCGGCGGCGCAGGAACGGTGACCTTGTTGCCGGCAGCATCGATGAATCTACCCCATGCAATGAGGCCAACTGCCATCTCGCACCTCCGACGCTATTCGCTGTACTTAAAGGACGAACTTAGGATGCGATCAAGAATCAAAAGAGGGAAACGCGGCTGCTGTGCCCGGAAACGATCGCCGACCTAAGCAATGATGTGATCGACGAGTTGGTATTCCATCCTGTGCGCGGCAACGTGAATGAATGGGTCCAGGTTTGAGGCATATAGCAATGCATTTCTTCAGCGCAAATGTTTATCCGGCTGCCCCTATCTTGCGTCTCAGCAAGGTGCGCATTTGGAGCGCCATTCGATCTCGATATCCAACAGCTTGCGCGTCAGCGGCATCGGCTAGCGGGAGGGGGAGCACCGATTATTCTGCCCAACTCTACCATGCTTAACGCGGAAATTCAGCCATTTCCTTTAGGGTTCCCGGCGGGAGGCAGTCGCAGGCTTTTGGGTTCCAACGTTATTTGAGCTCCCTGACCCAGATGTTTCTGAAGCTGATGGGCTCGCTGTGGTCGCCATGCGCCTGGAGCTTGATAGGAGCGCTGGCGTACGCCTTATAGAAAGGCTTGCCGATGTAGAGCGTCTGGCCCTGTAACTGGAAATGATTCTGCACCAGGACGCCATTGAAGAAGACCGTAACGTAAGCTGGCGTTTTCAGCGAGCCGTCAGCGTTGAACGTCGGCGCCGTCCATACCACATCGTAACTCTGCCATTCTCCGGGCTTGCGAGCGGGATTCGCCAGCGGAATGCTTTGCTTGTAGATGCTGCCGGCCATTCCGTTGACGTATGTTTTGTTCTCGTAAGCATCGAGTACCTGCAACTCGTATCCGTCATCGCCGGGTCCGGTTGAGGCAAGAAACACGCCACTGTTGCCGCGGGCCTGACCGGAGCCCGTGATATTCGCGGGAATTCTCCACTCAATGTGAAGCTGGTAGTCCTTGAATGTCCGTCTGGTTTCGATGCTGCCTTCTGACTTGGCTACGGTCAGCAACCCGTCGGCAACGATCCATTTGGCAGGCGACTTGTCGCGGTTCGAAACCCACTCGTCCTCGTTCTTACCGTCGAACAGGACGATCGCATCGGAAGGTGGGGCCATGCAACTGGAGCCCGGGGTCACTACCGGGGGAACCGGCTCCCACACTTCGGTATCTTCAGGCTTCGGGGCCGCAGGTGTCGTTGCCTGCGCCGGCGCTCCTCCTGGCTGTTCGGCGCGGGGCCCGCTGAACGGTTGTGCGAAAAGGGGAAAGGACGCGGAAATCAAAGCCGCAGACATCAGGAATCGGGAAAACCGAAGGCAAGTCATCAGATAAAAATACACTGGTTTGCGATGATTTGGTCAAGACGAATTGGAGGAATTGAAGGGTGCCGGGATTCGATGGCCGCAGTCGAATCCTATTCTCGAGACTGGTGGCTCTCCGTTTGGGGTTCACGATTGTCGCAGACTTTCCGTACCGATGTGCTGGGACGGTTCTACAATTGCTATGCCTTTGGATCGCGTCCCAATCCAAGGTTTGGCTTGACGTTATCGAGGATGGCGCGATGCAGACAGGCTTCCGATTAGCAGTCTGCGCGGCCGACGAACTTGTCGCTGAGGCAGGCGATTCGGCATGCGTAACGAAACGAGTTCAGAGGAGAGCTGCATGAAAAAAGCGATTGGGATCGCCCTGGCCGTTTGTGTGCTTGTGGGGGCGTTGCCTGCGTTCAGCCAGGTGAAGATGACGCGCGATCAGATCCTCTTTTATACGTCGGAGTGGAAAGGCGACCGCTTTCCTGACGGGCGGCCGAAGCTACCGGACACGCTGCTGAAGCGGGCGGTCGATATGACCATTGAAGATGTGTGGGAGTATCTGCGCGATCACGGTTACCGCAATCAGTTCGAGTCGGGATGGCAGGCGCTGCACGTCGATAAACCCTTTGCGGGGCGCGCGCTCACGGCACAGTACATGCCGACGCGGCCCGACATGGCCAGGGCAATCCGGGCCGAAGGCAAAGCGGAAGGACGTGTCGGCGACAACAATAGCTGGCCCATCAATGAACTGCAAATTGGGGACGTTTATGTTGCGGACGGCTTTGGAAAAATCATTGAGGGCACGTTGATAGGCTCTAATCTTGGCAACGCGGTTGCCGCGCATACGCATACAGGATTTGTATTCGATGCGGGCATACGCGATCAGGAAGAAAATCGGGAGATTCCCGATTTCAATGGATTTTATCGAGGCTACGACCCCTCGGCCTGGGCTGACATGGAATTGACTGCCATCAATGCGCCGATTCGCATAGGACGGGCAATCGTGCTGCCGGGAGACCTGGTACTGGCGAAGCCCGAAGGGGTTCTGTTCATTCCCGCAATCCTGGCGGAAGATGCGATCAGCTCGGCGGAATTTACCGCGCTGACAGACGCATATAACTTCGAACTCAACCAGGAGGGGAAGAACGGCGCGCAGTTCGAGGGAGGATGGACGCCGCAGAAATACGATGCTTTTGCGAAGTGGATTGACGCGCATCCTGAGAAGCTGAAAATGCCGCGCAGCGAATTCGATGCGCTTCTCGCCAAGGCGAAGGAGCCGAGGCCCGCGCACAAGTCCGCGTCACCCGCGCCGAGGCCTTAGAACGGCACCCGGCACAGGTAAATCGAGAGCTCACTTGCTTCGTTCAACGACCAATGCGGCCTGGAGCATCGCTTTCGCGTAAGCGATGTCGTAAACGTCGCCCCCATAACCACCGCCCCCGGGATAGCCGCGGATCGGTCCGCGCGCCCGGTCGTAATCGAGGGCTCGCGGATGTTCAGGGTAAAGCTCGCGAGTGTAGTTGACCTTGATGAGCTCGCGCATGACCGCAAACATGTTGACGTCGCCTTCATCGATAAAGCCCTCGTCATATTTCAGGTAGGACTTCATCACGTGCGGATTGCGGTAATGCATATGGTTGATTCGATCGCGGCTGCCGAAGTAATGGCATACTTCGACTGGATCCTCTCCCATCTCCCTCGTCACACCGCAGTCAAAAGTGATTCCGTTTGCCGGGCTGTCCACGATTTCAATGAGATGCTTCCAGCCGTCGAGTGTTGCCATGATCTGCTGCGATCCGCGGCTCAGGGGGAAGGGCGGATCGTTGGGATGGAGCGCAAGACGCACGTTGGCCTTCTCCGCGACAGGGATCACGGCTTTTAGAAAATAGGTGATGTTGGCCCACATCTCGTCGAGGGTGTGAGCGCCCTCTTGAGGAAGCGGCGGGAGGCCCTGCATGCGGTCGTAGTCCACACCGGTCAATCCGGTGCCGCCGCGCCCAACTTCCTCGTAGTAGCCCTCCATGGCGCGGTGCGCATAGAAGTTGTACTCGACGACGGGAAGGCCAATCTGGCCTGCGGCTTGAATCGACTGCCTTATCTTTTCGATCTCCTGATCGCGGCCCGGGCGGCCATAGATGGTGTTGGGAAAGCCGTCAATCATCAGGTTGCCGAGTGTGACTCCGCCGGTTTTGAGTTTGTCGACGAGTGGTTGAAGCTGGCTTGCGGTCCAGGGCATCGGCGGACCGCCTGACAGCACGTGATAGACGCCAATTTGCACAACGCTACGAATGGCTTCGTCGGTGACGCCGTTGTGGAGGTTGATTCCGCAGGCGATCTTCGGCGTACCAGCACTTTCCTGGGGCATTCCGTCGCCAAGCCACCAGGGCTTCTTTTCCTGCTGCGCGAAGGCAGCCAAAGGGGACAGCGCCGGCGCCAAAGCTGCCGCTCCGATTCCCTTGATAAGACTTCGGCGCGAAAAATCGGTTCTCATCATCAAATCCCCCTGGTGCATCGCAGTTTCCTGGGACGCCCCGCATGTGGATAAGCAACGCGTTGGATCAATACAAAGCCCACTTGCCGAAACCAAAGAGGGCCACGGTTACGCATTCTTTCACAGTCCAATCCCTTGGGGCCAGACGCGGTACGTCAAAAGGCGCAGGAGGGAGCATTGCAAGAGTAATATGGGACCACGAAATTTGCTTTGGGAGGGAATCGGCCGAAATGTCCGACACACAAAGGTTTCAATTCAACCGCCGCAGCGTTCTTAAATCGTCACTGGCTTTGCTTGCAGGCGGCGCTGTTGGACAGGTCGCGGAAGCTGAACCGGAAATCAAGAATGTGAATCTCGCATCGAGCCCGTCGAGCCTGAAGATTACCGACATGCGCTACGCGGTGATCGTAAAGCCCGGACCGAGCCCCTGCGTTCTGATCCGCATCGATACCAACCAAGGCGTCTACGGCCTGGGCGATGTGCGCGATATCGCAGGCCCGCAATACGCGCTGGTGCTCAAGAGCCGCATTCTGGGCGAGAACCCTCTGCGCATTGACTACCTGTTTCAAAAGATTGCGCAGTTCGGTGGTGGCGCCCGCCAGGCAGGCGGAGTGTGCGCCATGGAGATGGCGCTATGGGATATCGCAGGGAAGGTCTACAACATTCCTGTCTATCAGATGCTCGGCGGCAAATGGCGCGATGCGATTCGCATCTACGCCGATACCACGGAGTCGATGGACCCCGCCGAATATGGGCGTCGGGCCAAGGAACGCAAGGAGATGGGCCTGACCTGGATGAAGATGGACCTGGGCATCAACGTGCTGGATGGGATGCCCGGAACCGTGATGCAGCCCTCAGGGATGGACAGGTGGGAACTGCACACCCAGCCCAATCTCTTCATCGCAACGGAGGTGACCGACAAGGGCATCGACAGGCTCTGCGAGTATGTGGCGGCCGTGCGCGACAACATCGGCTACGACATGCCGCTCTCGATGGATCACCTTGGCCACATCGGCGTGAAGTCCGTGATCCGGCTGGGCAAGGCATACGAGAAATTCAACCTGGAGTGGATGGAAGACGTGATTCCCTGGTATTACACGGACTTGCTGAAAGAGATTACACAGGAAGGCCCGACGCCCACTCTCACGGGTGAAGATATTTACAAGGTGGAGGATTTTGAGACGCTGTGCAAGGAACACGCCGTCGACAAGATTCATCCGGACCTGGCGACCTCGGGCGGCATTTTGCAGACGCACCGAATCGGCGACATGGCATTCCGTTATGGCGTGCCCATGGCAATGCATTTTGCCGGTACGCCTGTCAGCTGCATGGCCAACGTCCACTGCGCTGCGGCGACGCGCAACTTTCTCGCGCTTGAGAATCACTCGCTCGACGTGCCCTTCTGGCAGGACCTGGTCACGGGAATCGAAAAGCCGATTATCAACAAAGGCTACATTCGAGTTCCCGAGACGGCGGGTCTGGGAATCGCGCTGAACGACGATGAACTGAAGAAGCATTTGAAACCGGGGACGGGCTACTTTGAGCCCACACCGATGTGGAACGAAGTACTGTCGTGGGATGATGCGCTCTTCAGTTGAATCAGCCCCTACTGCTTGATGACTGTGCCGTCGCGTAAGCGAATTTCTCCCCAGCCACCGTTGAGCGGGCTGGCGATGAAGGGCGATTTAGCTGCTTCCTTCTCGTCGACTTCAATGCCCCATCCGGGTTTTTCACTTACCCACAGATAGCCGTCGCGCATCTCGGGACAACCCTGAAAGATGGTTTGCGTGCGTTCATTGAATGGCGAATATTCCTGAATCCCGAAGTTATAGCTGACCAGGTCCAATGTGACGTTCGCCATGTGGCCAACCGGCGAAACATCGCCCGGACCATGCCATGCTGTCTTTACGCCAAACTGCTCGGCAAGAATCGCGATCTTGCGTGCCGGGCTGAAACCACCCGCCTCCGAGACATGCACGCGAATGTAATCGATCAACTGCTCCGCAATCAAAGGCTGCCACTCATGCGGGCTGTTGAACAGTTCTCCCATCGCAATCGGAGTCGCGCAATTCTGGCGGATTTGCCGAAAGTATCCCAGGTCCTCGGGAGAGAGCGGGTCCTCAAGAAAGAACATGTGGAACTGCTCGGCGTCTTTGCAGAACTGGACGGCTTCGTTGGGCGTAAGCCGCTCATGCATATCATGCAGCAATTCCACTTCATCGCCGAGTTCGCGACGACAAATCTCAAGAAGTTTCAGATTGCGTCGCATCGCATACGCAGGCTCGAATAACGGTTTGTCGTGAAGGGCCTTCAGCGGATTGGTCCCCTTGTGTTCAGAGCCGTAACCGGCCATCCCCGGAAGGCCCACCTGAACGCGCACATTACGGAAGCCTTGCGCCATATACGTCTTCGCGCTTTCCACGACGTCTTGAAACTCTGCGCCGCTTGCATGCGCGTATGTATCGGCAGCTTCGCGGCATTTGCCGCCGGCGAGTTGATAGACGGGCATGCCGGCCTGACGGCCTTTGATGTCCCAGAGCGCCTGATCAATGCCGCTGATCGCGTTGTTCAGAACCGGACCGTTGCGCCAATACGAACTGTCATAACATGATTGCCAAATGTCTTCGATTCGGTCGGTCGTTTTGTTCAGGAGAAATGGCTTGAGATACTTTTCGACCGCAGGTTTCACAAGATCGGCGCGCTGAGTAAAGGTCGCGCATCCATATCCGTAAAGGCCGTCCTGATCTGTGGTGATCTTCACCACCGTCAAGCGCACGCCCTGAGGCTCACATTCAATGACGTTGATATCCTTGATTCGCGGCAACGGCGTTCCGCGAGTTGCGCGTGCTGCTTGTTCTTTTGCCTCGGCGAAGCGCGCACTCATGGCGAGCGCGCCAGCCGCTGCAAAAGTCTTCAGGAAACCACGCCGTTCGATTGGCATTTCATTGCTCCTCTCTGTCCATCGCGCAGAAATTGTGACGTCCACAAAAACGCAATTCTACCCCGCAGACAGTGCCAAGCGCATCCCGCAGAGACATTTCGAGGCAAGAAGAACCTCGCTCACACAAAAAATTGCGGCAAGTTTGGAGGAATTCGAAATCGCGAAATAGAGAACCGGCAATTCCGTAAGATGCCGCTACGGAATTGCCGGTTCTGGTGGGTTGATCTTCAACTCTCGATCGAAGGAAGTTTCGATCTCTCGTTCGCGATTCTAAGTGGTCAGTTGGGTCAGGGTTGGGAAGCGGAAACGGGCCTTCGCAATCGGTGTACCCGTAACTTCAATGCGATTGAGGTCGCGCGTGCCGACGCCCAGATGCTCGGCGAGCCGCAGGGTACTTTCGCAGGTCTCAAACGGTGCATTACCGCGGTCGGCCATGGGATCGAGTCCCATCACTGCGGTTGCCACCGCGTCTGTATTCACGCAGTTCATGCCGGCAATGAGCAGGCCGGGATGAACGGGCTTATGAATCCAATTGCTCGCTTGGTTCGGCAGTTCGCCACCGGTCATGGTGTAAATTCCGTCGATGACCGCGAGATGGATGGGCCGGGCGCACACCAGGTCCGCGGTGATGCGCGGCACACGATAGCCCGGGTCCTTCGATGAGTTGCCATCCACAGGCTGAGGCGCGCTTTTGGGCGGCACGCGGGAACCGGAGTGCATGGGCTCGCGGTAACCCACCGGGACGATGCTCGGCTCATCTTCTGGGGCTTCACGGCTGTAGATGGTGCAGGGTGTGATTCCGAAGCAGTTCTTCATCGACAGGGTTACACCAGCGGTGCGGTGTTCTTTCAGCTTGGCCACCGACACAAAAACATCGGTGTCTCTGTAGGAGTGATTCAAATCGTAGCCCGCATACATCAAGCCACCGCCCGGGACCATGAATCGCGCATAGGTCTTTCCGCTTCCCAGGAAATTCGTGTTTTCAAACTCCACATGGTTGGCCGCACTTGCGAAATCCTGAGGCCGCCAACCCGCGGAAATCATGAAGTCCTCGAGCGGCTTCGTCCCTACGGGCGCGCTCTCAAGGATCCGGATGCGCGTCGCTCCCGCTTTGCCGAGCAGAGAAACTAAAGATCCGATGACCTGCGGATGAACCCAATGGGTCATCTGGTTCGGCATGGAATTCAGCTTGTCGCTTGCGGGGCCGGTCATGTTGAGCTTGATGGCCACGGTCTTTCCGCTGACAAGCCCTTCCAATCCGCCGAGCTGGTCGAACATGGTGGAAAGCACATCCACAACCTGGTGGTTGTATTCAGGGCAAAGTCCAATTGCGACACGGCTTGCCGGCGCTTGCAGGGCCGACGCCAACGCAGGCCTTGCCATGTAGGCACCTGCCGCCATTCCAACGGTGCCAAGAAAGTCTCTTCGGGAAAAATTCATCTTCATATGCTGACCGACCTCCCTATCCTACTCAACAGTAGTAGTATGCACCCGATCTTTCACCATGCGCCAGCCTTTGTCCGCGAAAGAGCGGCGTGGTCTACGCGGGGCCGATTCCAGACACATTAGGATCGAGCGGGCGGCGCGGGTCAACCAACAGCCACAACACGGCCCCAGCAAGCGCAAGCACAGCGGCAAAGAGGAACGCCGAGTTCCAGCCGAATCGTCCGGCCAAGTAAGGCGTGAGGGACGCAGTGACGGCGCCACCAATTTGGCAGCCCATATTCATCACTCCAGAAACCACTCCTGAGCGCTCACCGGCAATGTCCGCAGTGACTGACCAGAAAGAGCTTTGGGAGAGATACAACGCGCCTGCTCCACCTGCGAGAATGACGCTCGCTGCATAGGGCCCTCGAACATGGGAGCCGACGACGAGAAAGATGGCGGTGAGTGAAAGCGAGAGGACGGCAATTCCGCATCGCCCGCGACGCAGGCCCAACCTCCTGGTAAGCGAATCACTCACAAATCCGCCGGCCAGGCAGCAAACGGTCATGGCGAGAAACGGAATCATTGAAAAGAAAGAATTTGCCTTGAGGTTCAGGCCGCGTACCTGGGCCATGTAGATGAAGAACCAACTGAAGAATATCCATGCAACATAACCAAAGCTGAAATAGCTCAATGTCAGCGCGGCTACGTTGCGGTTGCAGAGGGTGACGCGCCATGAAAGGGAGGTATTCGAGCGACGAATTTCGTCGGTGGATCGCGTGGCCTGTATCAGCTTTAATTCATCTGGAGAGACGAACGGATGCTGTTCCGGCAGGTCGCGGGCCATTACATACCAAACGAGCCCCACCAGGATGCCCACCGCGGCACTCAGCCAGAATGAAGCACGCCATCCATATCGGCTGATCGCCCAGGTCAGGCCCGGAATACTGAGCCCGGCTCCCGCCCCCACTCCGGCAAAAATCCAGCCGTTTGCCCACCCTCTTTCGGCGACAGGTATCCATTTCGCCACAAACTGGTTGGAGGCCGGATACATCACGGCTTCGCCCGCTCCGAGCGAAAAGCGAATGAAGATCAGGAGCAGAAGCGCATGGGGCAGGTTGGGATTGGCCGCCGTTGTGAGTGCCGAGAACACTCCCCACCAGAGCACACCGGCGGCAAGCACTCGACGAGGCCCGAAACGGCATGCCAGCCAGCCGCCTATAACCTGAAAGGCGGCGTATCCCACGAGAAATGAGCTGAAAACCCATCCCAGCTGTAGATTGTCGATTCCGAGTTCGTCGCGGATGGCCGTGCCAGCGATGGAGATATTGGTTCGATCAAGGAATGCGGTGGCACTCAGCAAAAAGAGCCAGAAGACCAAAAGCCTTCGCACGGGGTACCGGCTCGTCAGAGCCATCCTCATCCTCTTTCCTGAGAATCAATCATCTTCCGGCGGACTCAATCACCAGTCGATGCGCAGGATATCATCGCATCCCGAATCCGAGTTACTCCGATCTTACGGAGGCCCGGCTCCCTTTATTGTGCAGCGCTGCCTTTCGGGTCAATCTCGATGACCCTCATCATCTCGCGAGATTCCTGCTCATTCTTGCTTTTGATGGCCTCGAATCGCTTTGACTGATCTGTCTGCCTCGCATCGCGGGTGCGCACATAGAGTTGCAAAAGTCCAAAGTTCGCGGCGTAGTTGTCCGCATCCAAGGCAATCGCCCTGGTAAGCAGTTTTTCCGCTTCGATGTATTGTTTCATCTGCACATAGATCTGGCCCGTTTCTGCCAGGACTTGCGGCTGATCGGGCTTCAGCTTGGCTGACTCGGATAAGTCCTGAAGAGCTTCATCTAACTCGCCTTTTTCACGTGCGATACGGGCCAGGTAATAATATGCGCTGGCTGCCGACTGCGACTTGGTTGCCGCCTGTTTTAGCCACGGAGATGCGCTGTCATAATCCTTTGCGCGAAAATAGGTGGTCCCCAGGGCCAGAATTCCCTCAGCATCTTCCGGGCGAAGGGAATGATACTTCTGGAGATACGGCAATCCTTCGGTTGGGTCATGCTCAAAGGACGCCACCATTCCCATCCCCAGGTTGTAATCCGGATTGTCGGGCGCGAGCTTGACCGCTTCTCCAATTGCTTTCCGCGCCTCTTCGAGCAGGTTCATCCTCGCGCAAATCACCCCGAACTCATACGGCAGGCTGGGATCTTTCGGCTCCATTTCGCGAGCATGGGCAAGGTATCCCAGCGCTCCACGATAATCCTTTTGGGCATTCGCGATGCGGGCCAGATCAATCAGCGGAGCGACGGCAGAGCCATCGGCCGCAAAAGCCCGCTCCAGCGTGTCCCGCGCCGGGCCCAGTTTCCCCTGAGCCTCCTGGGCCAGCCCGAGGATTCTAAGCCCTGAAGCAGAAAGCGGATGCTGATTGCCGGCTGCAGCGAAAATGGTCTCCACCAGGTCAGCCCGATGCGCGGCGCGCAAAGCGGGCAGCATGATCATTGCATCTTGTTCTGTAAGATCGTGGCCTGCAGCCAGGGCCGTGGCAACACGATCTGCATTTTCTTTGTGACCAAGCCCAGCTTCGTCGGCGCAAATCAAGCTCTTGACTCCTACCCCTTCACGAGCTTCCGCACTTAGCCTTGCCAGATGATCCAATGAAAGCTGATAACTTCGCGACCACATGAGCAGGGTTGCGGATTGATAATTTGCTTCCGGGTTATCCGGCTCGATCTGCAAGGTCTTTTGATACACGTGCAGCGCTTCGGCCCTTTCGTTTGAATCGTCAGAGGCGGTCTCCATATAAACGCGCCCAAGATTCAGATATGCGCTCACGAGTTTAGGGCTGTGCTGAATGGCAAGGGAGAACTCCTGCTTTGCGCGTTCGGTGTGTCTCTCCTGAATCTCGATGACTCCGAGCAGGTTCTCAAGCCCTCCGTCCGCGGGGAATTCCTTTGCTGCCTGGGTGATCAGAGTTCGCGCACCTTGCAGGTCATTTGCTTCGATATGTTGCTGGATGGTAAGTACCGTCTGCTGATAGGACCTTCCAGCGTGCTGCGCCTGCATTGGCGTGACAAAAAGAATAAGCGAGGGCAGCCACAAAATCGCGCCCCTGGCAAGGATCCGAAGTGTATAACCCGTTCCTGATTGGTGCGCAAAACTGATGCCTGGCACTATCCTGTCCCCGCTTCAGTTTACTAAAATCAGAGCATGGCGCTCGAAGGTGGCAAGAGGTTTTTCGGGAGTTTGCTGGCGATTCTGCTGTTTGATTGCTTTGCATTGCCGGCCGCGTGCCAGACCCGTGCCGAGGAACCGAATCAGAATCTATCTTCAGTTGAGTCGCTCGGACTAACAGACACCGAGGCGTCGCAGCTGAAAAAGGCAATCGACGCCCGCGATTACATTACAGCGGAAAGGCTGCTGCTTGCCGAGATCGCCCATGACCCTCATTCACCGCAGGCGGCGCACCGGCTGGACTATGCCGGCAGCGTGTATTTTCTCGATCACGACTTTCTCAACGCAGCGATCGCATGGAAGAAATCCGAGGCAATCGCCCCGCTGGAGCCTTCGCTTCGTTTCTCGTTGGCCATGGCCTACATTCGCATCGGGCATTCCGAGTGGGCGCGCAGCGTGCTTGAATCTCTTGTGACGCAGAATAAGACCGAAGCGCTTTATCCCTACTGGCTTGGCCGCCTGGATTACGATGGCCATGAGTATAACCGCGCGATAAGCCATTTCAAGCAAGCTATCGCACTAGCGCCGGGCATGGCGCGCGCTTATGACAACCTCGGCCTCTGTTACTACTACCAGAATGAGAATTCACTGGCCGTCGATAACTACAAGAAAGCCATCGAACTTGATCGTAATTCGCCGCATCCCTCGGCATGGCCTTACTTGAACCTGGCCATCACGCAACAGTTTCTCAATCAGTTGCAGGAAGCGGAGACAAATCTGCGTGAGGCCATCCGTCTCGATCCCAAGCTTGCGCCGGCACACTTTCAGTTAGGTTCTGTTCTTGAAGAAACAGGACGCCCAAACACTGCCATCGAAGAGCTCAGCGAAGCGGCCCGGCTTGATGCCGAATACCCAGAACCACACATGGCCATGGCCCGCATTTACCACAAACTCGGCAACGACAAGGCGGCTCGTGAAGAGGTTCAGACTTACCTCCGCCTCCATCCCCACTCCACTCCCTAAGCCGGCATGGAATAAGGACGCGACAGCGGGGAGCGCACGCCCGACACATCGTTGTGCAATCCGCCGAGCCTTCCGACAATGCCCCAGCAGACAAACCCCTGCCGGCAACCCCACGTTTTCCTGCAGGCAGGAAAAAGCGCCACCCGGCCTTGCAAGGCAAGACCGGGTGGCGCTGTGATTGACTGCGACGTGCCTAGAACTCGATTCGTCCTGCAAATTGAATCGAACGCGGCGCCGACGCGTCGCCATTCCAGGTTCCAAACGCCGGGTTGGCTACATCGGTAACAAACGCACTTCCCGGGCCGTTGCCTTGCGAGATCAGTGCATGATTGTTGAGTGAGTTGAAGAAGTTCGCCGAGAGCTTGAAGTTCGCCCTCTCGGTAATCTTCGTATTTTTCGTAAGGGACACATCGAGATTTGAATAAGACGGGCCATAGATTGTTGTGACCGCCTTGCCGTAACCGGTGTATCCAAAGTTTGTGAAGGCTCCGCTGCCCTCAAAGGCCGCAGGGTTCAGATAGGTTCCCCCATTGGCTGGATTGAAGCCATTCCTGCCATGTGGCAGTACCTGCTGCCCGGAAACGACGCCAGGCACGCAGCCCTCCCGGAAATAACCGATGGTTGAAGTTTGGCAAGTCGATGAAGAGAGCGAGAACGGCGTGCCGTACTCGTACCGATAGATCGGACTTACCTGCCATCCGCCCACAATTTTGTCGGCCACAGCCGATCCATTCAGGAAGAGCTTGTTAGTGCCGAAGGGCAGATCGTAAACAACAGCGATCTGTCCGGTGATGGGAACGTTGTCTGGAGCGAGCGCCCAGGCACGACTGATGTTGTAGGGTGAGAATGCCGAAGTGTTGCCCGATCCGCCTGCATTCCCCTGGGTTGAGAAGGTCCCATTGCTGTAGAGTTTCGCCACGGTGAGAGAGCCGAGGAGGTAAAGGCCATTGGTAATATGGCGCTCCACGCGTCCCTGGAAGGAGTTGTAGATCGAGTTTCCATGGAATTCGTTGTCGCCCTGCAGGTCTCCGCAATACTGCGGGTACGGCAGCAGTGCCTGCCCGATCGTCGGCGAGCAGCCTGTCATCTGGTCGGCCCAACCAACATAGGGCACGCTTACTCCGTCCGCGGCAAAAGTCGCGGGACCGTTGGCGCTGGTGTAGCTTACGTCCAAGTCGCTACCAAGCCCAGAGAGTACGGAGTTACCCGGATTGAGCACGTTGAGCGGGCTAAGGGCAGATGGCAGGTGCGTTCCCTTCGTACCCACATAGGAAACCTGGGCAAAAAAGTTGTGTGGCAACTGCCGCTCGATGGTCATGTTCCACTGAGATGAGTACGGCCTCTTGTTTCCATCCAGCGGACGGTAGTAAATGGAGGATGTGCCGTTGTCGTAGCCGGAATTGATGTTGCTCGCGGTCGACCCGGTTTGCGCCGCAGAAATGCCGGTCGTAAGATAAAGGGCCGGCACCCTGAAGCCGCCACTGGGCGACTCGCTCAGATTGAGGTTCTTGTTGAACCCATCCTGGCTCATTCCGCCGCCCCAGCCGGGATAGAACGCCTGGCCGAAGTAGATGCCGTAACCGGCTCGCACGACCGTCTTGTCATTGATTGAATAAGCAAAGCCGACGCGAGGCGCCAGATTTGCTTTCTCCGGTACTTCGGGGTAATCGGCGCCATAGCTCGCCGCGCCCCACTTGTTGCCCGCAAACGCCAGCCGGCCCTTGAGTTCGGTACCATCTGCTGTCACCGCGTCAGGATTCGGACCGAGGGGATCGAAGAACGACAGGTTGTCGAACTTCTCTTTGAACGGCGTGACGTAGTCCCAGCGCAGGCTGTAATTCAGCGTGAGCTTGGGGCTGACGCGCCATGAGTCGCCCAGGTGCGCCGCGTACCCATACTGACGCGGATACTCTGCATGTACGTTGTAGTATGACACGCTGGCGCCGCCGACCGCGCCCAGGTAGAAGCTGGCCATCGGATCGCCTGGGCAACCCTCCGGACAGAGAGCCGCGCTCGTGGTGCCGGTCGTGTCCGCGTTAAAGGTGAAGGTGCCGCCCTGGCCGTTTGTTTCGTGGATGGATGTGCCGGCCGAGCGCCATTCAAAGCCCGCCTTCAGCGTGTGCCGGCCAAAAACGCGGGTCAGCACATCGTTAAGCGCGCGCGTTCCGCGGGTGGTTGTGGCTTGGGAGCCCTCAGGAGCAGTGCTGTTGCCGAGTTGTGAATAATAGCTGCCAAATGACATCTGGGGCAGCCAGTTTGGATTGGCCACGCCTAGCACCTTGGGCAGATTCGCCTTGCCGTTCAGAGCATAGTAGCCTTCGTTACGGTTCAGATAGCCCAAGGTAAGGTGGTTGGTCATCACATTTGAGAAGTTATGTTCCCAATTCAGACGTTGAATGGGTGCATTCTCCGGGTTCGCCGGGCTCGCGGTTGAAAGAGCTAGCGGCAGATTGGTGGCCGTGTTGATGCCGCTGTACTGCCACCAGTAGGTGTAGTACAGGTGATCCTTGCTGCCCACGTTGAAATCCGTGCGCCAGAAGTACACGTTCTCGCTGCTTGTCAGCGAACCCTGTCCGGCTTTCGGAATGTAGTAGTTGTTGATCTCTCCGTTGTTCGTCGGTGTCGGCATTGCGGCAATCCATGCCGCGGCCACGGGATCTTCATAGGCCGGGTTGATCTGGTTCATCACTCCCTGGTAAGCGATCGGAGTTCCGGCATCCGCGCCATACTTGGCCGGATCGTTGGGGTAATACAATTGCGACCCCCACGCGCTGAAGTTGCCATTGCGGTCGTTTGCTGAAGCAAGCGACAAAGTCGCTGAGTTGGCGGAGCCGTGATCCTGGAAGCCCTCCCAGTTGAAGTAGAAATAGCCCTTCAAGAAGGAATTGGCGCCGTGCATCTTCGGCAGGAAGATCGGTCCGCCCACGTTTGCACCGAAGTCGTTTTCCTTATCCGGCGGTTTGGTCCCGCCATACGGCGTCGCGTTCAGGTCGTCGTTGCGGACGTACTCGTAGCCGGCGCCGTGGAAATGTTCGCCGCCGCTCTTGGTTTCGATAATGATCTGGCCCGAGGTCGTGTTGCCATATTGCGCATCGTAGTTCGAGGTCAAAACGTGCACTTCGCTCGTGATGTCGGGCGACATGCCGAAGTCGGTTTCAAGGCTCACCATGCCGCTCTGGTTCATGAAACCTTCCATCGCAGTCGCGCCATCCACTACGGCCTCGTCGCCTGTAACCAGGCCACCGTTGATACGGGCGTCATAGGCGTTGCCGCCGCCGCCCGTCGACACTCCGGGGAGGAAGACGGCGACTGTTGCGGAGGACCGCGGGGCGCCTGAAATTGTCAGTGGGAAATCCTGCAGGGTTTCCGGACTTATACCGCCTTCCAGCGTCGGGTTATCGTAGTTGATCAGTGATGCATCGCCGATCACCGTTACCGTCTCGGCCGTGTTGCCAACCGACAGGTGCACATCGATGCGGGCCGACTGGTTCACTGCCAGTTGGATTCCGCGCTGGGTTGACGACTTGAAACCCGTTGCTTCGGCTGCCAAATCGTACCTGCCGGGCGTCAGGTTTTGGAATGAATATTCACCGCTTGCATCGGAAACGAAGTTCGTCTTGAACGCCGTCGCCACGTTGGTTAACGTGAGCTTTGCACCTGGAATAGCCGCATTGCTTGGATCTGTCACCGTTCCACTGAGGGAAGCATTGGTGTCTTGCCCAAAACCTCTAGTGTTTACAGTCAACAGGAACGCTCCAAGAAGTGCGAGCAAAAGATAGCGCGTCACTCCTGATACCTTGCTTGGCATTGAGTCTCCTTTGAAATGTTGCGGGATCAATCCTCGTCGAGGACCGCCCGCATTGCGTCAACGTCGAAAGGCCTTAATTCGACGTCCATGATTGAGCCGAGAATACTCGACGGCCCACTTCCGGCTGGATTCGACCTCCGGCCGACCTTTAATTGACCGACGTTAATTACCGGGGCCCGCGTACGGTCTGGAAGCTGCCGAATGTACTTCGTTCCCAGCCAGGATTGCCTTCGCCCGTCTAAAGTGCGAGCTGTTCATCCTGTCTGTACCCGGCTTCTATGGCCGGAGATGGTTTGGCATCTTGACAATGCGTGAAAGCATGATCTGATTACGTTTACATCCGGAATGCCACCTAACAATGAAAACGTTATCAATGCCCGCCTTCAAATCAACATCTGCGAGGAATTCGGACGAATCCTAGTCCACCATAATTACTCCTGTCAACAGATTTCTTCGGGCTCTCTTGAACCAGTGCTCTACATATTCCCTGAATCCTTTTTTCGCACACCGGTGATGCGGACGTTCCAAGCCAATATGCCTTCCAGTCTTTTACGTTGATGATTAGCGCTATTTATTTCATCAGCTTGAGGGACTAGGCCCTTTACAGCGACCCCCGATGGCGGATTTACTTGACTTAACGAATCCCTCGGCATTGCTTCCAGCGCGGGCGTTCCATTGAATTATGGCCAATTTGACCCGGAGATCGCTTTTCGCCTCTATCGCCGCCTGCCTCTCCGCCCTTGGAGCCCGTTGCGCCTTCCCCCGGGGAGTGGCTTGGCCAACCACCCCAGCCATGCCGGGGAGCGTCGAAGCCAAAAACTTCGAATCCGCGCTCCCGGGCCACCCTTCTTTGGCTGGGGGCAGGCACTGGTTCACGGATGTTGCAAACCGATCAGCCTTTTCGTACCGGACCAACAACGACTTTACGGGTAGAAAGTACTTTCCCCAGCCGATGTGCGGGGGAGTTGCGGCCATTGATTACGACAATGACGGGAAAATGGACCTTTTTTTTACCAACGGAGCGAAACTTCCGGAACTCGTGAAGACCGAGCCTGCCTATAACAATTGCCTGCTGCACAACAACGGCGATGGAACCTTCACCGACGTGACGGCAAAGGCGAGGCTGACGGGGGCAACACTTGGCTTTAGCTTCGGCGTCGCGGTGGCCGACTATGACAACGACGGCTTCGACGATATCTTCATCTGCAATGCCGGAATGAATACGCTCTACCACAACAACGGCGATGGCACCTTCACAGATGTAACGGCCGGCTCCGGCGTCGACCGCAAGCCCACTGACGTTCTTAGCGTTGGAGCAGCCTGGTTTGACTATGACAATGACGGGCTTCTGGATCTTATTGTCACGAATTACACAACCTGGACTCCGCAAACTGACCGCCAGTGTTTCCAGAGTCCGACCGAGGAAGAATACTGCAGCCCGACCATCTACAAAAGCGTTGAATCGAGACTCTATCACAACCTCGGCCATGGCCGGTTTGAAGACGTGACCAACACCAGCGGCATTGGCAAGGCCCTTGGAAAAGGGATGGGCATATCCATCGCCGATTTCAATCGAGACGGCCTGATGGACGTATTCGTCGCCAACGATACCGAACCCAATTTCCTGTTTATCAACCAGGGCAATGGAACCTTCAAGGAAAGCGGCCTTGAGTTTGGAGTGGCGTACAACGAGCAGGGAGATTCCGTATCGGGGATGGGGTCGGACGCAAAGGACTTCGACAACGACGGATGGGTGGATATTGTCTACAACGATCTTTCGGGCCAGGTGTTCGGCATACTCAGGAACGAAGCCGGCAAGTCCTTCAGTGACGCGACCTGGGCAACCAAGCTCGGCCCTCTGAGCCGCAACCTGTCAGGCTGGAGCATCGGTTTTATCGACTATAACAACGACGGCTGGAAGGATATCTACTCTGCCAACGGCGACGTGGACAACCTTACAGCTTCTTCCAGGCAGCATGACACCATGTTCCAGAATACCGATGGCAGGATCTTCGTCGACGTCACGGAAGAAATGGGGCCAGACTTTTCCTATCTTGGTTATCAGCGGGGTTCGGCGTTTGTCGACCTGAACAACGACGGATTCATGGACCTGGTTGTGACCTCCCTTGGCGAGAAACCGCGCATACTCATGAATAATGCACTGGTCGGTAATCACTGGATCATGTTCGATCTGCGGGGATACAAGAGCAACCGCAACGGGATTGGCGCTACGATAAAAGTCACGACCTCCTCGGGTCGGACCCTCTACAACCATGTGACCACCAGCGTCGGCTTCATGTCATCGAGTGACCGCCGCGCACACTTTGGACTTGGCGCCGAAACAAAGCTGGATCATATTGAAATTCGCTGGCCCAGCGGCGTCGTCCAGCGGCTTGAGCACCCCGCCGTAAATCAAATCATGAAGGTCGAAGAGCCGAAGGCATAAGGCATTTCAGGAGACCACGGAGGTCTTTCCGGCGACCCGCAGGGCTGCCGCATCACTAGGATCGGGTGGGCTCGGAGCAATGCGCCGCAAGCAGGTTTACTCTCAAGAAGATGATGATGAACAAGAATCATGACAAGTCAGTTGCACGCGTCATTACCCTTGAAGAAGCCTTCCTGCACCCCAAACTGCGGGAGCTATATCCTGCGCCATGGGTTGAATTGCTTGACATGGTCAGAGGACGTCTTACTGATGTTGGTCCCGAAAGAATCCGCCGCATGGACGCAGCGGGCATCGACTTGCAAGTGCTCTCGCATGTGCAGCCTGGCGTCCAGACTCTCGAGCGCGTTACGGCAATCCGCTTGTCCAGGGAGGTTAATGATTGGCTGGGCGGAGTCATCAAAGAATACCCCACCCGGTTCGCCGGTTTTGCGATGCTGCCCACTCAATCGCCTGCGGATGCAGCCAATGAGTTGGAACGGACGGTCGTTCAGCTCGGATTCAAAGGTGCGCTCATTAATGGCCATACGAACGGACGCTATCTGGACGAGGACTCCTTCTCGCCGATCTTCGAGCGGGCAGAAGCGCTGGATGTGCCCATCTATATACATCCGACCGATCCGCCCCAGGCGATCATGGATGTTTATTACAGAGACAGCCCCGCCATGATGCAGAGCTGGGGGTGGCAGGTCGAAACCGGGACGCATCTTCTTCGGCTGATCTCCAGCGGCGTCTTCGATCGCTACCCGAACCTCAAAATAATCGTCGGGCACATGGGGGAATTGATCCCGTTTGCCCTTAAGCGCATCAACACCGCTCTCACGATGGGCAATTGGCTTCTCGCCAGCCGGTCGAAAGATGCCAAAGCTGCACAACGGAACTGTATGCAGAAGAGCCTTTTCTACTATATGCATACAAACGTCTTCATCACGACAAGTGGATTTTTCGATGAGGCAGCCCTCAATTGCGCGATCGCAGAATTGGGTATCGACAACATTCTGTTTTCGGTCGATGATCCGTTCGGAGACAATTTCGAAGGCGTGGATTTTCTGAACAAGACACAGCTATCAAAGGAAGACAAAGAGAAATTGGCGCATAGAAACGCCGAACGCATTCTTAAACTCTCGCCGGGAACAGATTCTCGCAGGAATTCAAGCGGTTCTCTTTTCTCTTTCAAGGCCAAAGCCAAAGCGAGGATAGCCCGCACGATTTTGTCCTTTTTGGTGAAATGAAGTTGTTACCTCCTTACCGAGCGCGACAGACAGAAGTCTTGTATTGAGTGGCGAACTTGGTCGCGCTCAGCAGAAGCGTGCCCCGTTAAGAGCCGCGTCGAAACTGGTGAAAAATGGGGTAAACAGGCTTCGTCCGAACCAGATGTACATGCGCGATTCAGTGGCCTTCGACGATGGTCAGAATCTGGTCAGCCTTTACGTTGGTCAAGACCTGTTTGACGCCGGTAGGCCAGGAAAGTTCGATCTTGTCGATGACCGTCGCTTTACCCAGGCCGAAATGAACCCGTTTATCGCTTGACGAGCTATAGCCGACAGCGGTTGTCGCATGATTGTACTGAACGCCCTCAGCAGTCGTGATCTTGATCCTCGTGCCAAGGCCATCCCGGTTATCTTTGGTGCCCACGAGCTTCAAGATGATCCAGTGATTGCCGTTCTTTGTCGTGTTCATGAGCAACTGGGGTTTTTCATTCAGCGCACTGACCACGATGTCGATCTTTCCGTCGTTGTTGAAATCGCCAAAAGCGGCTCCGCGGTGAGCCTTGGGGGCCATAAACCCGGCCCCGGCCCCGGCACTGACATCGGTGAAGACAAAGTTTCCGATGTTGCGAAGCATGCCGTCGGGCAGGCGAAACGGTCTGTGAAGAACCTCCATCTCGTTGTCAAGGATGGCTGCGCCGGCGATGAAGATATCTTTGTTCCCATCGTTGTCAAAGTCGAATGCGCCCGTGCCCCACGCAGTAATACGGTGGCTGAAAGTGGTCATCCCCGACGGTTCGGTGACGTCCTCGAACAGATCGCCTTCATTGCGATACAGCGGAAATGTGTCGCCGGTCATCGCGGTATGAAAGATGTCGGGCAGGCCATCATTGTTCAGGTCGCGGAATTCCGCGCCCATGCCGGCGACAAACGCGCCGTTCGAGGTGTATGCAACCCCCTTTTCCAGGGCGACATCCTTGAACGTTCCGTCTCCGTTGTTGTGAAAGAGAAAATTCGGAGAGGTGTCGTTGGAGACAAATATATCGGTGAACCCGTCATTATCGTAGTCGGCAAATGCCATGCCCATGCCCTTGCCGATGTACTGCCCGATATGTGAGGACGCGGACACATCGGTAAACGTTCCGTCTCCGTTATTCCGGTAGAGGATATTCGGCGTCCCCTTGAAATTATCGGGGGAGCAATAAGTCCGAATTCCGTCAATCGAGCAGAGCTTGCAGTCCTTGATGTTGTAATCTAGATAATTGATGACCAGCAGATCGAGATGCCCGTCGTTGTTGTAATCGAACCACCCTGCCGTTACACCCCAGACCTTTCCCATCCCAGGCGCTGTACCGGGCACTCCCGCTTTGTCGGTCACATCGGTAAAGGTCCCGTCGCCATTATTGTGCAGAAGCTGGTTCCGGTTTACACCGACTACATACAAGTCCACATAACCATCGTTATCGTAGTCGCCCGCGGCAACTCCCATGGAATAGCCGACACCCTTCACTCCGGCCTGTTCCGTTACATCGGTAAAAGTTCCGTCACCATTATTGCGATAGAGGCGATTGTAGTAACTCGGGTCGGTCTTCTCGAGCGATGGAATCGCCGCACCATTGGTGAAGAAGATGTCGAGCAGCCCGTCATTGTTGTAATCGAACACAGCCACGCCGCCCAACATGGTCTCAATGGAATAGCGTTCGGGGCTAATGCTGTTTTTAAGCTGGAATTTGATTCCGGATGCATCAATCAAATCCTGAAATGTAATGGGACCCGGAGCGGCGACGGCCCTGCCGGATGCTGATGGGAGCAGAGCGGCGGCGGCTGCCTGACCGACCGGTTTTGACGGAGTTGAAGAAGTCTGGAGGCAATTCCCATAAGGCGCCACCAGAATCAGGCCGACAGAGAGCAATGCCAGCAGGAGGGGGAAGCACTCACGCGCGCATGGTGCACCGGGATGATTTTTGCGCAGGCTTCTCTTCATGCCGACAATCTGGCTTTGCTCCGGTCACCGCTGACTGAATAGCTCCGATCGGTCAAGGTGGTCATGGCATAGCCTTGATTTGCAGTTGTCCACAATCGTACTCGTCAGATTTGGTGAGGCGCCAGCTCCCACACAATGGAGAAGGGAAGCGGGTTGAGGCTGTTGCACACAAGGCAACATCCGGCTCGGAATTCTCCGCCTCAAACGGTTTGAAACCGGGCGTCCGAGACGTAAACAGGTCTGACATGATTGTAATCGTATACAATTCGGTTCGCAGCGAATGACTGCCTTGTGGTTCGCATTCATGACGCAAGTTGCCAGGAACGGACGGGCAGAGACTGCCCATAGCCCGGAGGATGAAGTGATGGTTCAAAGAAGTTTGAATCGGAGAAGCAGAACGGCAGCATTTTCCGCTGCATGCATTGGCTTGCTGCTGGGTTCGGTTTGGGCGATAACGCCAGCATTGGGTCAGGATCTGACAGGCCGCTGGGCCGCCGTCGGCAGAACCCTGGACAACGGCGAGCAGGAGAAATCCATCCTGGAATTGAAGCAGGACGGCAGCCAGTTGACTGGGAAATTGACGACGCTTGGCTTTTCAACAGACGTGAAGGGAACGGTAACTGGAAACCACTTCGAGATTTTTGGGCCGTGGAACGAGAAGCGGCCGTTCCTCACAGGGGATTTGGTCGACGGCGAGTTGCATGCCGCCCAAGGCCATCGGAAATGGGTGGCGAAACCGGCAACCGCGGCAGACCAATTGCCAACGATAAGCTACATCGAGCCTCCGCCTTTGCATGACGTGCCTTACAACGGGCTGTCAAAGACACCTCCCATGGGGTGGAACAGCTGGAATCTCTTTGCAGGTAAAGTCGACGATGCCACGGTGCGCTCGATCGCCGATGCGATGGTATCGAGCGGAATGAAAGACGCGGGCTACATCTACGTAAATATTGACGACACATGGGAAGGCGTGCGGGATGCAGATGGAAACCTACAGTCCAATCACAAGTTCCCCGACATGAAGGCTCTGGCTGATTATGTCCATTCCAAAGGGCTGAAGCTGGGCATCTACTCGTCGCCTGGACCGAGAACGTGCGCTGGTTATCCGGCAAGCTACGGGCACGAGGAACAGGACGCGAAGACATTTGCGGCGTGGGGTATCGATTACCTGAAGTACGACTGGTGCAGTGCGGGGATGATTTACAAGGACAGCCAGTTGCAGCCCGTGTATCAAAAGATGGGCGCAGCGCTCGAGTCTACTGGCCGCCCAATTGTTTACAGCCTGTGCGAATACGGGCGCGGGAGCGTAGAGAAGTGGGGGCAGCAGGTTGATGGGAATCTGTGGCGCACTACGGGGGACATCCGCGACGAATGGTCGAGCATGATCAAGAATGTCGAGCAGCAGGTGCCGACCGCGCCTTATGCAGGCCCGGGACACTGGAATGATCCCGACATGCTGGAGATCGGCAACGGCCACATGACCGACACGGAATATCGAACCCACATGAGTTTGTGGGCGCTTGTGGCCGCGCCGCTTTTAGCCGGCAATGACGTGCGCAACATGTCGGATGCGACCAAGGCGATTCTGATGAATAAGGAAGTCATCGCGATCGATCAGGACCCCTTGGGCAAGCAAGCGTCGCCGGTAAAGAACGGAGACCTCGAGACGTGGATCAAGCCGCTGACCGATGGCAGCGTCGCCGTGGGCGTGGTCAACCTGGGAGCGGCCGATGCTCAAGCAACTGTGAATGCAAGCGACTTGCATCTCGCAGGCCGCGTGAAAAAGGCGCGTGATCTATGGGCGCATGCTGACGTGAAGTTCAAGAAGGGCGAGTATGCGGCTACGGTGCCATCACATGGTGTGCTGCTGTTAAGGGTGAGCGCAAAGTAACGCAACGACGAAGGGTCAATAAGTCTGGTTCCTGGCGCTGGGTGTAAACCTGCGCAGAACGAATTCCTGTATCAAACCGTTGACCATGCGGCCGCCGGTGGTGACGAGGGCATTATCAAAAACTAATCCCGGGCCGCGGTTCGACGCTGGGTAGTAAGCGTTTGAAATTGCGCCGGCGGCCAGATCTCCGCCGATGCTTGAGTAGTTCGGCTCCCATCGCTCGTTGTCTCCTTTGCAGACGAGCGGGCTTGAGATTGCATGAAGGACGCGGGATTTCGTTGTGCCCGTGCCCTGGTAGAAGTACCGCGGATCCTGGTGCAGAAGGGATGGAAGTATGGCGCCGCCGATCATAATGTCAGTAAAGCCGTCGGCGTAGAGAGCGCCGAACCGCTGAGCGTATCCCTCTGCGCCCGGGCCGTAGTTCGGTGTGGCCCCCGCCTGGTCCAACCCGGCGACCAACCCAATTCCCATGAAGGTCACAGGATCAGTTTCAGCTTTGAGAGCGAGCGAGAACTTCAGCCTGGTCGTGAGTGGCGCGGCGTCGTGGTCATAAACGACATAGAAATTTGGCACGAAACCCAGAACCCGCTGCTGTTCCTCGACCTTGACCTGCTCGACCGCGATTTCGGCGGGGGAAGAATACACAGTCACCGACGTAGCTCCTCCGGCAATCTGTAACTTGCTGCCAGTCAGAAAGAAATATTGACCTGGATTGAGGACGATAGAGGGTGAAGCCCAGCTCACAAATCCGGTGGCAGTGATAGTGACGTTGTACGGCGTTCCAGGCCTGAGTCCATCGAATTCAAACGACCCGTCGTCCTTGGCCACAACTCTGCGACTCTCCGCGGGGGCAGCGCTTCCCAACACAACCGTGGCTCCAGGAACGATGTCGTCATTCACATCCACGACAGTGCCGCTGATGCTTCCCGGCTGTGGAGCGGGTGCGGCAACTTGCTGCGCCGCTCCCAACGAAGAGGCGGAAATACAAAATATGAGTGCATAAAGATACTGTTTGATATTCATTGTCAGTTACTCCAATAGCATCGCCTGGGATGTCGTATGAGCAAGTCCCCAGTCTGCTAACCTTGACCCTTTTCCAACCAGATTTTCCGAACCAACTGTTGAGTGCTTTCACGAGCCACCGGGCTTAATCTCAAGATGGATCTCACCTGGTTGTATCTTGATGAGGTCGATGACAATGGAGATTCGAGATCCGAGGAGTTTTTTAAAAACGAGGGTTCGGGAGATTTCGCTCGCAATATTTTGTGAGTACTTGAGCACCGCCGTCGCATCCAATTTGTTTGTGTTGTCGCAGCGGGTGCAATCGACGAATGGTGAATTGCCTGTTTCCTCAAGGCTGGATCCCGACTTCCGGTCAAATCGATATGGAAATTGCGAAGGCGATTTTTACAACATAAAATTGCGTTGAGCTTGACTTAGTGAATCCGTCAACGTCACAGGCTCATCAAAGCTGCACGTGCATACGTGTTTTTCGCGGCGCGAACGATCCCACGCAGAGAACAATTCACGCTTGACTGGAGAATGAGTATGACTGTGCGGCACAGGCAGACGGCTGGGGCGATCTCCCAAAACGTGGCAAGAATCGCTTTCTGTATGACAATACTGATCTTCGGCAGTGGACTCGTTGCCGGCTGCGGCAAGGGTGCTGCTGCAACCTCTGCCGGTACTCGGCCACCGATAAAAGTGACAGTCGTAAAGGTAGAGCAGAGCGATGTGCCACTCACGGGCGAGTGGGTGGGCACGCTCGACGGCTATGTCAACGCTCAGATTCAGCCACAGGCTAACGGCTACTTAATCAGCCAGGATTATCGCGAAGGTTCGCAGGTTGCCAGGGGCCAGGTTTTGTTCGAGATCGATCCTCGCCCGTTTGAGGCCGCGCTCCAACAGGCGCAAGGGCAACTGGGACAAGCGCAGGCGCAACTTGCTCTTGCCCGGATCAACGTGAACCGCGACACGCCCTTGGCCGCTGCTCATGCGATCGCCAGAAGCCAACTCGACAATGACACCCAACAGATGGCACAGGCGCAAGCTTCAGTCACGTCCGCGGAGGCCGCTGTTGCAACGGCCAATCTCAATCTCGGATTTACCAAGGTCCGATCGTTGATTACCGGCGTGGCGGGTCAGGCTACAACACAGGTTGGGAACCTTGTGAACACGCAATCTGTTCTGACATCGGTCTCGCAGCTTGATCCTATCAAGGTCTATTTTTCAATAAGTGATAGCGAATATCTTGCACTGACAAAACGGGCTGGTGAAGGCGGCAGCGATCTGCTTCATGGGGCTTCCAGAATTCCGTTGACGCTGACGCTGTCGAACGGCGAGGTCTATCCGCACAAGGGTCATGTCGTCTTCGTCGACCGGCAGTTGAACACTCAGACGGGGGCGATTCGAATCGCCGCTTCTTTTCCGAATCCGGGCAACATACTGCGCCCCGGCCAATTCGGGCGCATAAGAGCTGAAACCCAGGTTGTACACAATGCGATTCTCGTACCGCAGGTGGCGGTTGCTGAGTTTCAAGGTCAGCAACAGGTCTACACCGTCGGGAAGAACAATGTCGTTCATGTAAATAACGTGACGCTGGGTCCTCAATACGGCGACAACTGGGTTGTCGAAAGCGGCCTTGGCAACGGATCTCTCGTCATCACCGACAATCTTCAGAAGCTTCGTGAAGGCGCACCAGTCAGCCCGCAACCTGCGAAATTACAGATTGCTGCGAACGCGCAGTCGACACTTTCGGCGGGAAGGTAACTCATGTCGAAATTCTTCATCCGACGGCCCATCGTTGCAATCGTTATCGCCATCCTCACGGTGATCATTGGCGTAGTCTCAATGCTCTCGCTGCCCATTTCGCAGTATCCCAATATCGTTCCGCCTGAGATTCTTGTCACCGCTACTTATCCCGGCGCCGACGCCAAGACCGTAAGCCAGGCGGTGTCGACTCCCATCGAGCAACAGATGAATGGCGTTGACAACATGATCTACATGGACTCCGTCAGTGCTAATAACGGAGTGGTCCAGCTCTTCGTCGACTTCGATGTCAAGACCGATCCCAATATAGATCAGGTCCTCGCCCAGCTTCGCGTTGATCAGGCCCAATCGCAACTTCCTGCACAGGTAACCACGGCCGGTCTCACCGTGCAAAAAGCGTTGACCTCTCCGCTCATGCTCGTTGCCATTAACTCGCCGGGCGGAAAGTTGAGCCAGGACTTCCTCACCAATTACGCCATCATTAATCTTCAGGACCAGATCGCACGGGTAAAGGGTGTGTCGCGCGTGCAGGTCTTTGGTGGCCAGTATGCTCTCCGGGTCTGGGTCGACCCTGATAAACTCGCTAAACTCGGCGTCACGGCGACCGACGTGATCTCCGCCATCCAGACTCAGAACAACGTCAACCCTGCCGGCCAAATTGGCGGAGAGCCCATTCCCAAGGGGCAGGAGTTCACGTACACCGTCCGCACCCAGGGACGACTGGTCAAGCCCGAAGAGTTCGGGAACATTATTCTGCGCGCCAATCCCGACGGATCCGTGCTTCACTTGAGCGACGTTGCCCGCATCGAGCTTGGAGACCAGGCGTACGGAGTTTCTGCGCGCTACAATCAGGCCCCATCCGGCGTGATGGCCATCTACCAGCTCCCGGGCTCAAATGCAGTTGAGACCGCTGCCGCCGTCAGCCAGCGCATGAAGGAGCTTTCCGCAAACTTCCCGCCGAGCATAACCTATAGCATCCCGCTCGATACCACCAAGGCCGTCACCGCCGGAATTCGCGAGATTTTGCTCACGCTTCTTGAAGCCCTTGGTCTCGTGGTTGTCGTCGTGTTTATTTTTCTTCAGGGATGGCGAGCGACTCTCATTCCCCTGTTCGCTGTTCCGGTTTCACTCATCGGAACCTTCATTATCTTTCCGGCACTTGGCTTTTCGATCAACACGCTCTCCCTCTTCGGCCTTGTGCTGGCCATTGGCCTCGTTGTTGACGACGCCATCATCGTCGTTGAAGCCGTCGAACACCACATCGACGAGGGCATGGATCCCAAGTCAGCGACCGAGAAGGCAATGCAGGAAGTTGGCGGCCCCGTGGTTGCCATCGCGATAATCCTGGCGGCCGTCTTCATTCCAACCGCGGCCATTCCCGGCATCACCGGACGCATGTACCAACAATTCGCTGTCACCATCGCAATCTCTGTTTTGATCTCGGCATTCAACGCGCTTACACTTTCCCCGGCGCTTTCCTCGCTCCTTCTCAAGCCCAGGCAGGAAGGGGGCAAGAAGAGCGTGCTCGCGAGGGGATTCGGTCTTTTCAACAGATTCTTTGGCCGCACCACCGACAATTTCGTTCACACCTCTCGCGTTCTTATTCACAAATCCGCCTTCGCCATGCTCGGGTTGATCTGTGTCGGCGTAGTAGCAGTCCTTCTGGGTCGCAGCCTTCCCGGCGGCTTCATTCCGACTGAAGACCAGGGCTACATGTTCCTCGCGTTACAGCTTCCCGACGGCGCCTCGGCGCAACGCACCGATGCCGCTGAGCAGAAAATCAGTGATGCCCTCCTGAAGACTCCTGGAGTCGAAGGGGTTATTGCCGTCAACGATTTCTCGCTGCTTACCCAGGTTCAAAGCACAAACTCGGGATTCTTCTTTGTGAACCTCAAGCCCTGGGCAGTCCGCAAAAGCAAGGAGCAGCAACTCGAGTACATTCAAAGTCATTTGCAAAGGCAACTCGCGGCCAATCCCGACGGCATCGCCTTCGCCTTCCCGCCGCCTTCCATCCCGGGCATCGGAACCTCCGGCGGCGTTACGATGATCCTCGAAGACCGCTCCGGTTCGGACGACCCCGCAACGCTGACGAAAAATGTCTTCACGTTTCTCGGAGCTCTCTCCAAACGTCCTGAAATTGCAGCCGCCATCCCGTCCTACCAGCCGGCAGTACCTCAGCTCTACGCTGACGTGGACAAGGAAAAGGCGCTCGAACAGCAGGTCGACCTCTCCTCCGTTTACACTACAATGCAAACCTTCATGGGCGGTTATCTGGTCAACTACTTCAATCGCTTTGGCCGCCAATGGCAGACCTACGTTGAGGCGGAAGGGACGTCGCGAACGAACATCGCAAACATCAACCAGTTCTACGTTCGCAGCGCCAACGGCAGCCAGGTGCCGCTCAGTTCACTTGTTAAAGTCAGCCGGATCACAGGTCCGGAGTTCATTTACCGGTTCAACGAGTTCAACGCGGCGCAGTTGAACATCACTGGAGCGCCGGGGTACAGTTCGGGCCAGGTGCGAAAGGCACTTGAAGAAGTCTTCAAGGAGACGATGCCACCTGACGCGGGCTTCGACTATTCCGGCATGTCTTTCCAGGAGCAGCAGGCCGAAAAGGGAGTTCCATCGTGGGCAGTGTTCGGTCTGTCACTGGTATTCGTTTTCCTCATCCTCGCGGCTCTCTATGAAAGCTGGACCCTGCCCTTCAGCGTCCTGCTCAGCACGCCTGTTGCGATCCTGGGCGCCTATCTCGCACTGCATGCAAGACACTTCGAAAACGATATCTTCGCCACCATCGGGCTCGTCATGCTCATCGGCCTCTCTGCAAAGAATGCCATCCTCATCGTCGAGTTTGCCAAAACGAACTACGAGCGCGGTGAGAGCATTTGCGATGCTGCGCTGGACGCCGCCCGCCTTCGCTTCCGTCCCATCGTCATGACGGCGCTGGCGTTCATTGTCGGCTGCTTGCCCCTCTGGGCAGCCTCCGGATCCGGCGCTGCGTCCCGCCGCATTCTCGGCACCGTCGTTGTCGGCGGCATGACGCTTTCCACCCTTCTCGGCATCATCTTCATTCCCGTTACGTTCGCGGTCGTCGAGTTCCTCTCGCATCGCTTCGTACGAGGTGGCAAGGGCACCACGATGGACTCAATCTGCGGCCCTGGAGCTTCTTCCGGCGAGCCCGACAGCACAATCGTTGCGCACGCCCGCACTGAAGGAGGTCCGGCATGATCCGCCCATTTCAACTTGCACAATTCGGCCTTCTCGCCGGCGCAATCTCGCTCGTGGCGGGATGCAACGTGGGCCCAAAATATGTGCGGCCCAATGTCACAGCGCCGCCAGCGTTTCGCGGCGCGGATGAAACAGCAGTGGCGAGCGACGCCAAGACCTCTCTCGGCGATGAGCAGTGGGCCGCCATTTATCGCGAGCCCGAACTCCAGGCGTTGATCCGCAAGGCACTGGCCAACAATTACGATGTGCGCATCGCGGCGCAGCGAATCCTCGAACAGGAAGCCCAGGTAAGAATCACTCGCTCCCAGGAGTTTCCAAGCATCACGGTTGGCGGAACCGGCATCGGGGCCACTTTACCGTCTTCCCTCGGCACTCAAATTCCAAGTCCCCTTGTTGATGGATCGTTGAATCTATCGGCCGCGTGGACACCTGATTTCTGGGGCCTCTATCGCAAGCAGACTGAAGCGGCGCGCGCTCAATTGCTGGCGCAGGTATGGGCTCAGTGCGCGGTTCGGCTCACGCTTGTACAGCAGGTGGCGACTGCCTATCTCCAACTCCGCGCGCTCGATTCCCAGCTTGAGATCACGAAGGAGACCATCAAAGTTCGGCAGACCTCTGTTGACCTCACGAAGACTCTCGAAAGCGGTGGGTCAGTGCCTCTATCCGACGTGCGCCAGGCGGAACAATTGCTTTACGCAGCAACCTCTGAAGTGCCTCAACTCGAGCAGCAGATTCAGCAAGAGGAGAATGCAATTTCGCTGCTGCTCGGAGAGAACCCTGGGCCCATCGTCCATCAGGACCCGAACGCGCTCGCGCCTCCGCCACAGGGACTTCCCACTGGTTTGCCTTCGCAGCTTCTTGAGCGGCGTCCGGATATTGAGCAGGCAGAAGCCACACTTGTCGCCGCCAACGCTCAAATCGGCGTCGCGCGCGCTCAGTTCTTTCCCAACTTGTCCATCAGCGCGTCGGGCGGTGTTGGTGGCGACAGCCTTTCCAGCATCTTCGACACCACTGGAAAGACCATCTACGGTATCGGCACGCTGACTCAGCCCCTCTTTGAAGGCGGAAAACTTCGCGGACAACTTCAACTCTCGCAGGAAACCAAACAAGAAGTGGTGCTCAATTATCAAAAGACGATCGCAGGCGCATTCCGCGATGTTTCCAATGCGCTCATTGCGCTCAATAAGGAGCGAGCTTATCGGGAGCAGCAAGAAAAGCTCGTGGATGCTGCAACGGATGCAACACGCCTGGCCCGTATTCGATACCAGGGTGGATCTACGGGGTATCTCGAAGTGCTAACCACCGATTCAAACTTGTATGCGGCCCAACTTAATCTGGTAAATGCACAACAAGGCGAAGCTCTAGCCCTCGTGCAACTCTACGGTGCACTGGGCGGTGGCTGGCGGTCCTAATCGGTCGTCGTGGTTGACGAATTCTGAAGTTCCCGTTTCTCAGGGTCTGCCCGTCAAATTCCATACCAGTTTGTTTCATTCCTCCTGGTACAGAATTTGCCGGGCAGACCAAATTTGCAGCGCGGACAACGGCTTCCCGGGCGGCAGATCATCTGCAATCTGATCGATCGAACCGATCACAATTCAGCGGTGGCGCCGAACACCATTCCGGCCCGGCTCACGCCATCTGAACTCCCAATCGTCGCATTGGCCATATCGCGCTCTTCGTGTCAGGCTTCCTTTTTGCATGATCCCAGATAATTCCCATTGCCTCCCACTGGCTATTTGCCTGCCGGTTTCAATGGAGGCGCCGCGCTGGTAGAGGGAATCGAGCGGGTTTAGTAAGAGTTCACACAATCGACATAATCCTGCTCGTCCATTTGGCTTAAACCGCAGCTATAAAACGGCCAATTAGCAGCGTTGGCCATGTTCCATGGATACGTTACGCTGCTGGATACGTAGTAGTTGAGAAACGTAGCAGTACCGGGAGCCGTTGGCGTAAGCTGCGGGTAAAGCCGTTGGAAGGAAGACTCGAGCGTCGTGTTGGGAGTAGCACCATAAGCAGTCGAAAACGTGTAAAGGCTGCTAAATTGTGCCGGCGCGGGCGAAACTGCGAGATTGTAGCTAATCGACTGATAATCCATCGGCATCTGCGTGGCTTGCGCAATCGTAAATATTTTGAACGCCGGATTATTGCCGAAGACCGGGCTTATGCCAGGAATTCCATAGAGAACATCTCCGGTGGACAAGACCCGGAATTCATCCATGTGGGTGTGACCGGTGATGCCCATGGCGACCAGGCCCGGGTACTTTGAGAGGATCTGCATAAATTGGATCTGGTATTGCGGCTGCCACATCATGGCGGCTTCATCGTCTGTCCCCGGGCTGGGAGCATCTCCTTTTGCGGCATATTGTGCAGTTGCGGTGGTGTTGGCGCCCGGGGGCACATGCATGATGAGCCACACCTTTTGGCCGGCCGATTGCGCGGCGGCCAGTTGAGAATCGAGCCAGGTAAGTTCGGCGTAGGGATCCAGCGGCGGCAGGTAAGGTGACTGGGCGAACGGGTTGCTATCGAGGGCGATGACCCGTAACTTCGATCCCAGCGGCTGCGCGGAATATGATCCGAGAGTCGTGAATGTGCTCTGAAACGATGCCTGGTTCACGCTGCTATTCAGAAGCTGCGTGTAGTATGTGCTCGCGTTATCGGCAAGGAATTGAGCGTCTGGTCCGGTACCGTAAATGCTGTAGGTGTCGATGTTTCCCGGCACGAAGATCACGGGTACATTCCCCACGTTGGCCCTGATCTGCATGGAGACGAAGGCGAGCGTCTTGTCCAGAAAACTTTGCATTGCGGCCGTTTCGGGCGCGGTCGTTGTAGGATTCAGTGGGCAAGTTGCCGGGTTGAGTTGCGAGGGGAGGGTGGAGGCAGCATACTGTTCATAAAAACACTGCGAAAGATCGTGGCCAAGCATATCGCCGGAAAAAAGAATCACAGGACTCGATCCTAGATTCTGCTTCAGTGCCGCAAGGGCGAGGACGAGCGATGGGTAGTTTGTATCGGCTCCAAATGTCGAGGGTGCCACGGGAGACGCGCTCTGTGCATTATCGAAAATGCTCTTCCACTGACTGGCGGGCTGGGCCACGAGCGACGGGAAAAGGCCTGGATTCGCAAGCGGATTGAAATGGATATCCGAGATTGCCACGACCGTATAAGTCGATGGAGTCGAAGCCGGAGGCGCGGGCGCAGTCTTGTCAGCGGCGCACCCTGACATCCATACGACATTCCCTAATACCAGAAAAAGGAAGCAGCGCGCGATCTTGTTCATAGGTCCCCTTCACGAATTGACGGCCACAGCATTGCCGTTCGTTCCTGGCGAAACAGAGCAGCATTGGTGCATATCCACCTTATCGGCATAAATGATTTTTCTTACAGGCTGCGACGCCTTCATTGGAGGGCCTCAAAGACTAAACTCGGGAATCGATTATGCCGATAATACGAGTTCGGCCGGTTACCGCTCTGTTTGACGGCGAACGAATAGGCAATGTGCGGCCAAGTGACAAGGCAAGATTCTCAAGGGAGTTCTCCATGCGATCAGTCCGCTGTACCTTTGTCATTTTATTGGCCTTTAGTTTCCTATTGTGCGGTTGTAACGGAGGTAGCTACTCAAATCCGACGCCTTTGCCTCCCTTTGGTCTGAGCTATGCCGTGTCGGCGGCGACGTACACGGTGGGAACGCCTATCACCGCGAATACGCCGACAATAAGTGGCGAGCAGGCACCTCATATAGTGTGAATCCAGCTCTGCCGCCGGGCCTGAGCCTGAACAGCAGCACGGGTGCAATGAGTGGAACGCCGACGAAGGTAAGTGCCGCGGCGAGTTACACAATTTCGGCATCGCGTGGGATCCAACCAGCAGCGGCATTGCGGCGCATTTTTACGTGCCGAGTTGCAGCGCGGACCACGTGTTTGTCGACCCCTACAACGCCTCCGCAAAACTCTGGTTGTTGGACACCAGCAACACGCCGAACCTGGGGAAGCCGAGGCAAACGCCACCGAGCCCAGCGGCACAGCGCTGGCTCGGCCACACCCTCGGAATCGGTCTGGACGTGGTGCCCCCTGCCAATGCCGTGCCGGTCAATGCGCAGGTTGCGGTGTACCCCTGTGCGGCGGGCATCGCCCTCTGGAATACCGGAAAGACCATGGTGGTGGCGAACTACTACAACGATTCCATTTCGATCCTCACCGGGGGTATGGCGCCTGGTCGTATAGCGGGGACACTGCGGCAACAGCCAATGTGGATTTGCACCCCGGTAAGAGCTTGATCACGGATCAATGAGCGCTAAGACTTGATTGCGTCTTTCGAGAGTTACTTCCCGATATGTAGTTACCCGATCGGAACCAGCGAACGAGACCGGAGGGATAGATACCGGCACCCTCTCGACATTTCGTCGTTGCATTCGGATCAACTGCGCGCAGCGGCCTGATCACTGGCTCGCTTGATTGAGGGCGTGCGGTAGCCCTCAGCCGCGAGGTGCCTTCCCATCTGCGCGTACATCGATTCGTCCTCCGGCTGCCAGGTGCCAAGGCCGTCGACGTAGCGGTTGTACATGCAGAAGGCTGCTGCGATCAGCACGGTGTCGTGAATCTCGATGTCCGTGGCGCCCTGCACTCGGGCTGCTTCGACATCTTGAGTGGTAACCTGCTTGCCGCCCTGCTGGACTTTTCCGGCAATGGCAAGAAGGGCCTTCATCTTGGCCGAGATGGGCGCCTGCGTGAAATCGGACTTAACCTGCCGGACAGTTTCGCTGCCGCCGAGATGACAGGCGGCCGCGGCTCCGTGGCTTGCCTGACAGAAGTGACAATCGTTGCATGTCGAAACATAAGTGGCGATCAGCTCACGCTCGCCCTGGGTCAGGCTGTTGGGCTCGTGGAGAAGGATGTGCGCGAGCTCGCGCATGGGTCTGGCGGTCTCGGGGCGGAAGGCAAAGCCGGAACTGATTCCTGGCAGGTCTTTGGGCAGATTGATATGCGGCATGGTTCAGGCTCCCATGGGTTGATTGTCGGTTTGCGGTAAATATTCCTTGCTCATGCTGACATAACCTTCGCGCGCAGTCTTTTTGCCACGCTGACGATAAAGATCGTCGTCCACGGGCTGCCAGGTGGCGAGGCCGTCGACGTAGCGGTTGTACATGCAGAAGGCCGCGGCGATGAGGACGGTGTCGTGAATCTCAATGTCGGTTGCACCCTGCGCACGGGCTGTTTCCACATCTTGCGAGGTGACATGTTTGCCGCCTTTCTGCACCTTCCCGGCGATCACGAGAAGAGTTTTGAGCTTGGCGGAGATGTTGGCGCACATGAAGTCGCTTTTCACGCTGCGCACGATTTCTTCATCACCATTGAGGTGGGCCGCCGCGATTGCGCCGTGGACAGTCTGGCAGAAGTAGCAATCGTTGGCAGAGGAGACGTAGGTCGCGATGAGTTCGCGCTCACCGGGAGTGAGGGAGTTGGGCGCGTGGAGTAGGACTTCGGCCAACTCATTGAGCGGCTTCGCGGTCTCGGGGCGAAAGGCCATGGGGCCACGAATTCCCTGGAGGTCTTCAGGTAATTGGATGTGTGGCATCGGTGCTGTCAGCTCCTTTCCGATGTGAGAGGCAGCTCGGGCTGCCTTGACTTGAGGATTTTGTGCGCGGGGATACCGCAGAGAACGATGGCAATTCCTACGAGTGCAGGCAGCGGGTCATGCATGAGGATGAGACCGGCGACGATAGCGCAACAGACGATGAAGACGATGGGCGCCGCAGGGAACCACCAGCCGCGCACGGGTTCGGGCAAGCGGAAGAGCGTGGAGACGGTAAGAGCGAGAAAGAGGACCGCAGAGAAGATGATGTAGGCGAGCATGCGGTCGAATGCGCCGAGAAGGAGCACGGCGAGCGCAAGTACGGTCTGAAGGAGAATGGCGTTGGACGGCGTGCCGAAGCGCGGATGGAGTCTGCCGAATGCGGAGAAGAACGAGCCGGACTGCGCCATGGCATAACAGACGCGGGGAGCCGCCATGGTGAGCGCGGCGACTCCGCCACACACGCAGATGAGGACGCAGATGGAGAGGACGTTGGCGCCGGCAGCGCCGAAGAGGGAGCCTCCGAATTGCGCGACGAAAGCTTTGTTGGAAGTCACGCGCTCGATGGGCACGACAGCCAGGAAGGCAAAGCTTATCAGCAGGTAGACAGCCGTGACGACGGCGACGCCAAAGAAGAAAGCGAGGGGAAGGTTTCGGCACGGGTTACGGATCTCGCCGGCGATCTTTCCGGCTTCCCACCATCCGCCGAAGCTGAAGAACGCGCTGACGACCGCGCCGGCCACCGCGGGAAAGAGAGCGTCAGAGCCCGGCCTGCGCAAGGTGAGGGGGAGGAGATTCGCAACGTGGGCATGACCGGAGAGGATCGCCCATGCGACCAGCGAGAAGAGCAGGAGGAGTTTGAGGATATTGACGAAAGACATGATTGCTCCGCCGACGCGCGTGCCGAGAAGGTTCACCAAAGCGAAGGCGCAGAGGAGTACAACCGGCACGAACGGCTGAACGCGGCTGCCAAGCGGCATGAGCTGCAAAACATAAGCGACAGAACCTACGGCGAGTGCCGCGGCGACACCGGGATACATCACGACGGTCGACATCCAGCCATACAGGAATGCAGTTTGCGCGCCATATCCGGCATGCAGGTAGACATACTCTCCGCCAGATTCCGGATAGCGGATCGCGAGTTCGGAATAGCAGAGTGCGCCGCTTGCGGCCATGACGGCCATGCCGATCCAGACCATACCGAGCAGAAGCGGCGAGCCAAGTGACTTGGCCATGGCAGCGGGCGTGAGGAAGATACCAAGCGCGATCGACTCTCCGGTGACGACGGCGATGGCCGCAGGCAGGCCGAGCTGTCTCTTCCCATCAGGCATGTTTTGTTTTGCGCTTCGGCTTATTGCCATTCGTTCATCCTAGGTGAAGGGGTTTCGCATCGTTTGTTTTCTAATGCACGGTGTTGGAATCGGTGCTTGTCCGGTGGGCATGAGGGCGAGCAACCTTGTACATCTCGGCCGCGATGCGGTCGAAGAGGGCGAAGCGATCGTTCCCTTCCGCGTAGAGGTCAAAGTGCGATTTTCCTGGCAGGAATGTGAACTCAGAGCGGGCTCCGAGATTGTTCAACGTCGCTTGCAGGCTGTGCGCCGCACCATCGAGATAGAACGTGTCGTCGGTACCGACGACGAGATGAATCTTGCCCTGCAACGCTGGCCCAATCTGTTCGCCATCCAGGTGCATGGCCTGGTCGGTTCCACCGCGGGATCAGGGCAGGGATCGTGCGCACTGGAGGTTCCAGTGAGATTTGTATCGTACTCCCAGCGTAGTCCCAGGTTGAGCGTCAGCCGGGGATGAATGCGCCAGTCGTCCTGCACATAGCCGGCGGCGTAGCTGTTGTAAATGATGGGAATCGGCACTGGAACAACCGGTGCGCTGCTTTTCAATCCAACCGCAATCGGGATGTCGAGGTCGTTGATTTGCCCGTCGCCATTGAGGTCCGCGAAACCGAAGTCGGAGGTAAGGATGACCGTGCCCGAACCAAAGACGTTGATCTCGCCATTGGCAATGTAATGCTGAAACTCGCCATCGAACTGCAACGAGTGCTTGCCGAGGGACCATGAGGTGCTTCGCCAGACTGATAGCGGTTAAGGTACGTGGCCTGTGGCAGGTTGAAGTTCTCGCCGTCCGCGAGACCGGGGAAGATGAGCTCGTTGCTCAGATTGAGCCGAGGATTTGTCGTCGGTGCATGCCGGCGCCTGCAAACTGCAACTCGGCATCTACGGTGGTGCTTCGTCCCGCGGCAAGAGCAATACCGCGCACCTTGTGCAAGCAAACCCGTTCTGCGAGATGGTGAGGTCATAGGCACCGGCCGGAAGATCGGAAAGGACATAGAGTCCATTGCCGTTCGTGACAGTACTGCGCGAAACGCCCTGTGCCGTATTCACAACTATCACCTGAGCACCCGTGAGGACGTCGCCTTTGGGGTCCGTTACACGCCCATTCAGGCTCCCGGTCCCGACTTGGGATCTTGCCGAGTATGACAAGGACAAAATGATGGCAGATACAATTGCGCAGATGCTTCTTTTGAACATTTAGACGACCTCACTTCAAGATTTTCACTGGCGGACTTGGGGAAAGACGCAGGCAGTTCTCGGCGTCTTGCAGCATGGCTGCGATGCTCTAAATGGCTGCAATTGCGAACTCTATTGGATATGGAGGAGTGATGTCCTCAGTCGGCAGATGGTGAAAAGTCCCAAACTATCGATGTAGATGTTCGAAATGTCGAAGTGGACAGTTCGCGAAGGAGTTGCGGATGGATTGAAAACTCGACAGCCACCCTGTGATTAACGCGTGCCGCGAAGGGGCACCGCAATGTATCCGCGCTGAAACGTGTACCGGTCTGCCCTTCGACAGGCGCGGCCCATTGCAGCTCACTCAGCGGGATCGGTTTTGGAAAGCACTCAAGCCTCTGGAGTGCTCCAGCTTCACGCAATATCACCAAAAACGCATCTCGCGTTTCCGAGCCGAATCGTGGAGGCACAGCAACCAGGGCCGCTTGGCGAGCCGTTCGTTTACTTTATGGCGCCGACCTCTGATCAGAGACTGTTTAGAAAGTCCATCACGTCTTTGTTGTTCTTCCGCAGCGGGGTCAACTAAAAGGTTGACCTATTCCTCTACCTTAAGAAGCAGGACGACGAACAGTACCGGTAAGTAGAGTCTCACATATGGCGCTAAACTAATCTTTTGCAGTACTCAGCGTTTAAGGACCCCTTCCCCGGGCGTGAGCAAAGACAGCCATCTTCGAACTGCGGCCGGATCGCATCCCCGGCATGCCTCGCCGACGACGCCGGGCGTCGACGCGTTTCTGCAATATCTACGTACCGGCCCGCAGCTCATGAAGGGTCAACCACGCAGTCCAAAGCATCGGGCCGGAACGGTCGCCACTTCTCTTGTCGCTGCAATGGGACTGCTTCTCGCTTCATGCCATTCGCACAGCGGCCTCCCGGACCCATCCTCGAAATCCTACGAACAACTCGTTTCAGCCTTTTACGTCGGCCTGTCCGCCCTCCAGGTCGGCAATGACGTCCTGGCCGAAAGCAGCCTCCAGCAGGCGACGCAGATCGCTCCTGGCGAGCCTGCCATATGGGCTGACTGGGGAATCCTGGCTTTGCGCGAGCGTAACTTCGATCCGGCAGCAGAGCGATTCAAGCGCGCCTTGACGCTGGTCCCGCAGAACAGCAGAATGTATTTTCTGGTTGGTCTGCTCAATAGCGCACGCGGCGACTCCCAAGCGGCTATCGACAACTACCGTAAGGCGGTCAGCCTCGATTCCAAGGATCCTCGAGCCATCTATGCTCTTGCGCTTGCTATTGAGCGCCAGGGTGGTGCCGGCAGCGAAGCCGAGTTTCAGAAGCTTATAGAACAGATCGTTGCCGTGCGGCCGGACAACCTCGCGGCCCTCGTTGAACTAAGCCGGACCTCCGCCAAGCGTGGAGACTTCGTCACCCTCCGTTCCGCCGTTCAGCGCATCGTCGCCCAAGGGGCGGACTGGCCACCCGAAGTGAACAAGGAACTCACGGGCTTGCAGACGGCGGCGCTGGGCGGTGAGCCAACTACAGCCGCGCTGCGCAGCGTCTTTCTGCGCAATGAGCTTATGCAGGTCCCTGCCTTTCGCGCCAGTTTGTCTGAAATCCGGCTCCCTCCCGGCGATGAAGCACAGCCATTTGCACAGTTTTTGCGTCTTCCGTCGCCGCCCTCAACACCCGCGGCCGCTGATACCGCTATCGCTTTTAATCCGCAACCCGTGCCGAAAATCGGCAGCGAAAAGGGAAGTGAGCGTTGGAACTGGATTGGTTCGATGTCGCTCACCGGGGAAGGCGCACCCACGGTCCTGGTAGCTAATGCGCATCTCGTGCGGCTTTCGAGCGGGGCAACCATGCCGTTTCCGAGCGGGCGCTCGGCGGTTGCGCCTACGCCGGAAGGCATTCTGCCCATCGACTTCAACTACGACTTCAAGACCGATCTTGTACTGACCGGGGCAGGAGGCATCCGGCTCATGCGTCAGGACAACCCTACGGCTTTTACCGACGTTACCGCGAAAACCAGGCTACCAAAGCCGGTCCTCAACGCTGCCTGCACCGGAGCATGGGCGGTGGATGTCGAAGCCGACGGCGACCTCGACATTGTCCTCGGGCAGGCATCTGGACTTCCCACTGTTTTGCGCAATAACGGAGACGGCACATTCACCTCCATCCATCCCTTTGCTGGAGTCTCCGGCATACGCCAGTTTGTCTGGGCGGACCTAAACGGAGACGGCATTCCCGATGCTGCGCTGCTCGACGGCTCAGGACACCTGCGCGTATTCATCAACCAGCGCGCCGGAAGATTTTCCGAAATGACTATCCCGGCAGCATTTGCATCTGCCAAAGCCATCACCGCTGCTGATGTGAACGACGACGGCCTGATGGACCTCATCGCTGTTCTGCCCAACGGCGTCATCGCGCGCCTTTCCTACACCGGCAGCGGACAGGGCTGGGGTTCTTCAACTCTGGTCACCATTCCGAATGCTTCAATGAATCTGGCGGGAGACGTCCGCGTGCACGCCGACGACATCGACAACAACGGCGCCATCGACCTCCTGCTTTCACAGGTCTCGCCGTCCACAAGCCGGGAAGCAGGCGCTCTCATCTGGCTTGCCGATCCTTCGGGAAAGTTCAATCTGCTTAACCGACCTGTCGGACCGTCCCAGGTCTTCAACCTCGCCGATGTTCGCGACGATGGCCGTCTCGCCCTTCTCGGCCTCACGTCGGACGGTCAGCCCCAGGAAGATTTGAACCGCGGCACGAAGAACTACAACTGGCAGACAATCCGGCCGCGTGCCAGACAAGCGACCGGAGATCAGCGCATCAATTCCTTCGGCATCGGCGGGGAAGTGGAAATCCGGTCGGCACTGCTCACGCAAAAGGTGTTGATCACCGGCCCGCAACTGCATTTCGGTCTGGGCACCCATTCGCAGACGGATGTTGCCCGCATCGTCTGGCCTAACGGAACGGTGAGCGCCGAATTCGCACTCAAGGGCGATCAAGAGGTGCTCACCGAGCAGCGGCTCAAAGGCTCCTGCCCACTCCTCTTCGCATGGAACGGTAAAGAGATGAACTTCGTGATGGACACCGTTCCCTGGGGTTCGGCCATCGGCATTCGCATCAACGCCATCGGTACGGCCGCCATTGCCGCCACGTCGGAGTGGTACAAGATACCCGGGGACGAGTTAGCCCCGCGGAACGGCTACTATGACCTGCGTATCACCGGCGAGTTGTGGGAAACCTACTACTACGATTACCTCTCGCTCATGGTGGTTGATCATCCCCAGGGGACCTTTGTTTTCACGGATGAGCGCTATGTTGTTCCCCCGGTCAAGCTAGCCGTTACGGCAACCGGAACGCTCCATTCCATCGCCCGGGCTGTTGATGACAACGGAAATGATGTAACTGAAACCCTGCGCTCGCTCGACGGAAACTACCTCGATAACTTCGGACTTGGCCAGTATCAGGGAATCACGCGCGACCATTACATTGAGATTGATCTCGGTCCTGATGTCCCAACTTCCGGCCCGCTCTATCTCATCGCCAAAGGCTGGCTTCACCCGTCTGACTCGACCATCAATGTCGCCATTGGGCAAGGGCATGATGAGCCGCCGAAGCCTCTCAGTCTTTCCGTTCAAGATGCTCAGGGCGCCTGGCATGTCGTCAAATCGAATCTCGGCTTTCCGGCAGGGCGCAACAAGACATGTCTGATCGACCTCACTGGGATCTTTCACGCCGGCGAGTCGCATCGCATCCGCCTGAGCACCAATCTGGAGATCTACTGGGACGAGATTCAGTGGGCGCAGGGCCTGCCCGAAACGCCGTTGAAGATTACGCAACTGACCCCGTCGTATGCCGACCTGCACTATCGCGGGTACTCGATCATCGATAAGGCCAATGTGTCGTCGCCGGAGATTCCTGAGTACAACCACCTCATGGCCAGCACCCAAATCTGGCGCGACCTTACCGGCTACTACACGCGGTATGGGGACGTCCGCCCGCTGCTGAGCAAGATCGATGACCGCTACGTCATCATGAACGCCGGAGATGAGCTTTCGCTGCGCTTCACTACCCTTGCTCCGCCGCCTTCGGGCTGGGTGCGAGACTATGTTCTTGCTGGAGACGGCTGGGTCAAGGACGGCGACTACAATTCGGTCAACTCCGCCACCGTTCTTCCGCTGCCCTACCACGCCCGCCGGAATTACGACACACCGCCCAAACCTCTTGAAGACGAATGGGTCTACCGTCACCATTGGGAGGATTGGCAGACGTACCAGACGCGCTACGTGACGCCGGACGACTTTGAGAATGCTCTGCGGGGTTCATCCAACCAATGAAGAGCGTCCCCGTCGCACGAATCGTTCTCTATCTGTTCTTTGTCGGATTGATTGCAGTTCCCGTCATCCTTACCCGGACCTCCTCAAAGCGCCAGGCCATGGGCGCACAGATCAACACTCGACTGGCGCTCGCCCGCTACGGTTTCTATCTCTCTGAAGATTCCCGCGAGGCCGGGATCCACTTCGTCCATCAGGCTCCCGTACTTGACCTCAAGCTTGCTGCCATCATGCCTGAGGTCGCGTCGATGGGTGCGGCCGTTTCTATCGTTGACTACAACCGCGATGGCTGGCCCGATCTCTACATCACCAACAGTCGCGAGGGCCGCATGAATGCCCTCTACCGCAACAATCACGACGGAACATTCACAGACGTTGCACCCGAACTGGGCATCGCCAACGTCAACCAGCCGGGCACTGGCGTTTCGATGGGCGCAGTGTGGGGTGACTACGATAACGACGGTTACCCCGATCTGTTTCTCATCAAGTGGGGCAAGCCCATGCTCTTCCACAACGACCAAGGCCACGGTTTCACTGATGTTTCAAAGCAAGCGGGCCTTCCTCAGTGGATGAATGCAAACACCGCCCTGTGGTTTGACTACGATGGCGATGGCAAACTCGATCTGTTTGTCGGTGGATACTACAACGAAGACATCGATCTTTGGCACTTGAAAACAACGAAGATCATGCCGAACAGCTTTGAATACGCCGAGAATGGGGGCCGCAAGTATCTTTTCCATAATCTGGGCAACGGCAAGTTCGAAGAAGTCAGCGCGAAGGTCGGCATCATAAGCCGCCGTTGGGCACTCGCTTCCGGAGCGGCCGACCTCAACGGAAACGGTCACCCCGATCTCTTCATCGCCAACGATTACGGCGTCTCCGAACTCTACATCAACGACGGCAAGCATTTTCACGAAGCGGGCAAACAAGCCGGTGTCGGCTATTCTCCCAAGAGCGGAATGAATGTTGCCTTCGGCGACATCTTCAATCAGAACAAATACGATATCTACGTCTCAAACATTTCCGAAGCCGGGGTCCTGATCCAGGGCAACAATCTTTGGGTGCCCAAAGATGGAACGAGCGGCAATTCACTCCAGTATGCCAACATGGCCAATGCACTGGGAGTAGAGCTCGGCGGCTGGAGCTTTGGGGCGCAGTTCGGAGATCTCAATAACGACGGCAACCTCGATCTATTCCTCACCAACGGCTACGTCTCTCTCGACCGCAATCGGAGTTACTGGTACGACTTCGCCAAAGTCGCCGCCGGCAACAGCACGATCATTGGAGACGCCAAAAACTGGCCGGCCTTTGACGGGCGCAGCCTCTCCGGCTACCAGGAAAAACGCGTCTGGCTCAACGACGGGGCCGGTCAATTTCAAGATGTAGCCGCCGCTGTCGGCGTCACCGACACGCACGACGGACGCGCCGTCGCAATGGGCGATCTCTGGAATAACGGTGCACTCGATGTCGTCGTCGCAAATCAGAACGGTCCGTTGCTCATTTACAGAAACCACGTAGACCCGGCGGAGAAATGGATCGAGTTCCAACTCGAAGGCGCGACGAGCAACCGCGATGCCATCGGAGCTGAGATTACTCTTTACTGGAACGGCAAGATCCAGCTTCAGGAAGTTTCCGGAGGGTCAGGGTTTGCCGCGCAAAATGATCTCCGATTACACTTCGGGCTGGGTAAGGACCCGCGGATCGAGAAAGCTGTCATCCGTTGGCCGTCAGGAACCATTCAGACCCTGAACCATCTCACGTCCAATCAGCTCTACCACATCAAGGAGCCGCAATGAGCGAACCCATCATCGCCGTCTCCGTGACAAAGCCGCTTAGGCCGCAATGGAAGAAATGGCTCTCGCTCGACAACCGCTACGTGCCGCCGGTTTTCATCACTCTGATCCTGCTCGCCGGGCAGCTTTCCTACGGGATCCTCGAGAGCTATGAGCGGACGCTGCTCGCCATCGCTACTTCCATTGCAATGGAGTTGATCCTCGGACGCATCTTCCTCGGCAAGTGGTTGAACCTCGCCAGTGCCTACATTACCGGTATCAGCGTTGGAATTCTTCTGCGCTCTCCTGCTTTCTGGCCTTATGCGGTAGGGGCGGCACTTGCGATCACTTCAAAGTATGTGCTGCGTTTCAGGGGCCGCCACCTTTGGAACCCATCCAATTTTGGCATCAGCGTCCTGCTCTTTCTGTTGCCTGCGAGCGTTGCCATGCTCAGCATTCAATGGGGCAACAACGTGTGGTCGATGGTTGTTATCTGGCTGCTTGGATCGGTGATCATCTGGCGACTGCACCGCTTCCATATCAGCGCAACCTATGTGATCTCGTTTCTCGTCCTGGCTGTCATCCGCTCCTGGATCATCCACGAACCATGGCTCTCAGAGGTCTCTCCCATCACCGGACCCGAGTACCAGCTTTTCATCTTTTTCATGATTACCGACCCTAAAACCACAGTGCGATCCAGAAAGGGCCAGTGCATCGTAGCTTTTCTCGTCGCCCTTGTCGAAATGTTCTTCCGTCTCGATCAAAGCGTCTACGCCGAGTTGTACGCCCTATTTTGGATCGGGCCGATCGCCATGCTCGTCGAGATGTGGCTCGATGTCCGCCGCACGAAGCGCGCACCTGTCGGAACCCCTGCGGTCGGGGCTGCTTCCGGAAATTCGCGACAATCACCGCTCTAAAGGACTGTGCTTGACCCTTCGATTTCAAAACATTGCTTGGTGCCTGCTCTTCGCGGCCCTCACGCTCATCAGCGCCTGCAAGCCGAAGCCTCAGGTCATGGAGAAATCTTCCGCGGTGCGGCAATCCACCACGCCGCACGTCGCGGCATCCGCTCCCGCTGTATCAGTTCGCCCCTCGGGTCCCATTCAATTCACTGACATCACCGCGGAGGCAGGAATACATTTCGCCCGGAACAGCGGCGCTTTCGGCAAAAAATATCTTCCTGAAACCATGGGCAGCGGCGTCTGCTTCATCGACTACAACAACGACGGCTGGCAGGACATCTTCTTTGTCAACTCGATGGATTGGCCAGGCCACGCACAGCACAAGTCCTACCCGGCTCTCTATCGCAACAACCACAATGGGACCTTCACTGACGTTACCAAAGAGGCCGGACTCGACGTTGAAATGTACGGCATGGGCTGCGCTGTCGGCGACTATGACAACGACGGTAACGATGATCTCTTCATCACTGCCCTCGGCCACGACTACCTGTTCCGCAACTTAGGCAACGGCAAATTCAAGGACGTGACCGCGCAAGCCGGGGTAGGCTCGTCAGGGTTTTCCACTGGCGCCGCCTGGCTCGATTACGACAATGACGGAAAGCTTGACCTCATTGTTGATCACTACGTCGATTGGTCCCCGGCGACGGACAAATTCTGCTCGCTCGATGAAGTCCACAAGTCCTATTGCACACCTGAACTGTACAAAGGCGAGAGTATCACTCTCTATCGCAATCTGGGCCACGGGCGATTCAAAGATGTAACCAAAGCCGCAGGGCTCTACGATCCCTCAGACAAGGCCCTCGGCATTGCACTCGTCGATTACGACAACGACGGTTGGCTCGACCTCTTTATCACCAACGACACGCAGCCCAACAAGCTTTACCACAACAATCGCAATGGGACCTTTACTGAAACCGGCTTCGCTGCCGGAGTTGCCTATAGCGACGAAGGCAAGGCACGAGCCGGCATGGGCACCGATGCAGGCGACTACGACGAGTCTGGACGTCAGAGCCTCCTTATCGGCGACTTCACCAATGAAAGCATTGCTCTCTACCACAACGACGGCGATGGCCTCTTCACCAATTCCGCTTTAAGCGCGGGCATCGCGCTTCCATCTGCTAAATCGCTCACGTTTGCAGCTTTCTTTTTCGACTACAACCTCGACGGGCTTCCCGATATCTTCGCACTCAACGGTCACGTCGCCGACGACATATCTGTCGTGCAACCATCCCTGTCTTACGCCGAGCCGCCTCTTCTGTTTCGCAACCTTGGTCACGGAAAATTCGAGGATGTCTCAAATAGAGTTGGCCCTGCGCTCCGGCAGGAGGTGATCGGTCGCGGGGCTGCTTACGCCGATATTGACAACGACGGCGATCTCGACCTGGTGCTCACCACCGGCAATGGCCCTGCGCGTCTGTTGCGCAACGACGGCGGCAACCAGAACGACATGCTGCGTATAAAGACCATTGGCACGCGCTCAAACCGCGACGGGATCGGAGCCAGAGTTCTGCTCACCACGTCCGCAGGTCAGCGCATCAGCGAGATGGTCAAGAGCGGATCCAGCTACCTCTCGCAGAGCGAACTGCCGCTCACTTTCGGCCTTGGCAAGCCCGACCCTGGCAAGCGGATCACAATCGAAATCCACTGGCCAAGCGGCCATAAGGACACCATCGCGGGGATTCGCCCCGATCAATTCATCACGGTGAGGGAAGGAGAAGGCGTTGTCTCGGCACAGCCCATTCGATTCGAGGTCAAGCTTGCGAAGTAGCACACTCGTTGAACCCGCAAGCCACCAGCATCTTCAATACCTCTTCCCGGGTCGCACCCACCTTGTGTGCCGCGTGAAGCAGGTCATCCGCTTCCACCGGGTACCAGCCGCGCCGAGCTCGATTGCCCAAACCGGCCACGTCTAAGGGTTCAATTATTCGGAAGATCTCCTCGATTACCGCTTCGGTATCTCCATCACTTCGCGCGCAGCGAGCGCGTTCCAGCACTCGAATGCAATCCGCTCCAAACTGGGGGTGATCGTGAAGGAAGAAAGAAGATGCAAGCCGCGGCCGTCCAAGCCGCCGCGCGGTCTCCGCATAACTCGCAGCCGCAAAATAGAGCAGAGACACTGCCGAAAACACCCGAAAATTTCCGAAATTCGCATACAGTGCGCCAATCAGGCGCGCCGTGGCCAATAGCTCCGCATCTGTCTTTGACGCATAGTCTGCAAGACGAACCGCAAAGCCATCCGTGTCCCAGTCCCGCTCAATCATCTCCGCCAATCGTGAAACGCCGAGCAGAGTTAGCGGAAACCCCGTGGATAACAGCGGATCGACAAAGCCTGCCGCGGACGGCAGCAAAGCCCAGTTCCTGCCGGATATCCTTGCGCTACGAAATCTTAGCCGCGGAATATGCCGGAAAGGCTGCACGGGCCTGGCATTCTCAAACTGCTCTCGCAAAACCGGGATGCGCAGCAGCACCCGTTCCCAAGCTGCGGCGCCCTCACCCAGCCCCAAATCCTCTGCGAGGGCATCCGTTGCCGCGATTCCCGCGCTGGTCACGCCATTGCAGAACTGCAGAACCCAGATCCACCCGCCATCGAACACATGATGCACAGCCGCATCATCTATCGGATACGGCGGTTCGCTCTGGAGTGCGACGCCCCTCATCTCCTTGAGACGCCGCACTCCAGAGAAGTGGCTGTAGAGCGACGCTGTCGCAGGGGTACCTGGCAAGTCGTGCTCTCCCAGTCCGAGAGCGCGATGTAGAAACCCGCGCGGCCCTGTCGCATCCACCACAAACCGCGCCGCGACTTCGATCTCGCGCCCATTGCGGACTCCGCGCAGTTGCACGCTGCGTCCCTCATCGGCAAACTCGTGCAATTCCACTTCATCCAGATAAACAACTCCCAGCCGCTGCGCTTCGATTGCCAGATAGGCGTCGAAGTCCGCGCGATACCAGTGCGTGTCGGAAATCCGGTCATGAGGGCTGGCTGCCACCAAAAGCTGATCTTCTCGTTTCACTACGCCAGCACTGCCCGGCGCATGATGAAAAAAACTGAACCCTCGCTTCAGCCCGCAGGCCAGCTCCGGGTGACTCGTTCGCCAACTTCCCCATTTGCTGAACGGCCGGATATTCGCGAGGTCATAGCGTACCGCTAGTTCCTCCAGCAGCAGATTCGACAGAGGCGTCGAAGACTCACCGATTACGACCCGAGGATGATGGCCGCGCTCCAGCATAATCACGCGCTGCCCAAGCCGCTGCGCGATCATGGCCAGAAGCGATCCCGCGAAGCCGGCCCCAACCACCGCAATGTCAAAGCGTTGCTTCAACTCGTCCTTCGGATCGGTTTCCGCACCTATCGCAAATCACCGCATCGACCAGCGACTGCCTCAAGTTCATCACCCGCAACCGCTGGACGCGCGCCTCAAAGCAGCGTGGGCACTCACGGCGCCGTTCAACATCCCACAAATCTGTGAACACCCGCTCACGTCCCAGCCGCAGCCCATATGCCACTGCATCCTCGAGCAAGCTCAGGTCGGGGGGAACAAAGCTGCCTGCCGCAGCCAGCGCCTCCATGGCGCCGTTTCCTCCTCGCGTCGGAATCAATGTCGCGGCGGTTACGCCACAGGTAAATGAAAAATCCAGCGACCTCTGCGCCCAGTGGAATGCTTCCTCCGGTTTCATGAATGGCGGTTGCACCAGGATGAAGGCGCGAACGTCAATTCCGTTGGTTCTCAAATAGCGCGCGGCGCCGGCAAATTGGTCCAGCGTCATCCGCTTGTTCAGTTTTTCCAGAACCTCCTGGTGTGCTGTTTCCAGCCCCATCGCCACCTCCAACCGCCCCGCCAGCAAATCGCGGAATGCAACACAACTATCGCCCACAAAGGCCGGGTGGCATTCCACAATCACACGCTCGAAATCGCGCACACGCGCGGCAATCGCCGCATAGTCTTTCGGCGGAATTGCGTGGGGGTCAAAAAAGCTTCCGCTGTTATACAGCTTCACCGACCGCGCCGGCTCCATTCGCCTCAAGGCGAAATCGATTTGGTCTGGAATCGCTCCCGATGGCACTGATTCCGTTAGCGTGTTGCGCCACAGATCGCACATCGTGCAGCGGAACGGACACTCGCGATTGGTCAAGAAGATCGTGGCCACCGTCTCAACCTGGCCGGAGGCCCCACATTCCTGTTCCAGGAAATAAGCGTACGGTTCCTGGGCACCGACGATCGACCGTGGGGGCCGCTTCATCAAAATCCACTTATCCCGCTCCGCCGGACTCTCTGGGAATCGCAAGGCCACTTCGTCCTCACAGATAAAGCGACAGGAACTTCTTCCGGTACTCCGGTTCGCGCCATGGTAGCCGGCTTCTCAGCGCGTCCTTTGAGATCGCACCGTGCTGAAAGCGCCGCTTTGGAAATACCGGCATCTTCATCCCCGTGACCGCCGCGATACCGCGCGACACAATCTCTCCCTTGAGCGCGTACAATCGCTCCACGCTGTAGTCGGTCAGCTTGATAAATGGAATTGCCTCGGCCACCGCAATCACATCGGGCCGCGTATATGGACTGAATCCAGAAAACCCAAAGTGGTGCGCCGGGGCATAGGTCCGCGTATACGAACGGCTCAACCCGCCGCTGTAGGTCAGCGAGTGCTTTATCTTTCCCACGCCCCAGCCTTCCTGGTAGAGCATGGGGTTGTTCACCACGCTGCGAACGGTGAGTTCGGGATTCTCCTCGATCGGATAGTCCTTCAGATTCTCGTCGCCGCCGTCCCCATCCAGCAGATACTTCCAGTCGCCATACCGCTCCCGGATGCCGCGGCACAACGCTACCGCCATCGTAGCCGATTCCACATCCAGCGACTTGTAGTCCTCCACGATCCGGATCGTCTCGTTCGTATCCAATGCCGTTGGATCGACTTCAACTGACTCCAAAAACAATCCCAGCCGCAGAGAATCGAGAAACGCACGCGCTTGCCCGACGTCCGGACCACGGCCCAGGTCAAGAACAAAGGCCTTCAGCCGGCTCGGACTGATACCGAGTCGCTGCATCAAATAGTACGTCGTCAGAAAGACGCTGCCGCTATCGATGCCGCCAGAAAAGCAAACTCCGATCGGTTCCTGCTCAGGCACCCGCCGCAGCCATTGCGAGACCTCCTCCACAAGCGCGCCGACGTACGCCTTTCCGATCTCATCTAAATCGGTGGGCAGCGACGCGGATACCGGTGTGAAAAATCGCGTATATGCCGGATCAGGGTCGGGACACCCGACCAATTGAAGTTCCACAATGTAGTGCGCCGGAACCATGCGCGAGTAGCTGGGATGAAACTGGCCTTCGAGTCCCTCGCTCTTGAGCCAGTTGTAAATGGTGTCGATCCGCGGTGCCACAATCAGCACCGGTCCTTCCCGCCGTTTTGCAAGGAAGTACCGCATGGGGCGATCGAGCGACCGGGCCATTCTCACCGTTTTGCCTTCGCGCGCAACCAGCGCAAACGATCCATGAATTCCGCGTACGGCGTTCGCCTTGCCCATTAGCACGCGCGCGCGCGCTTCTTCGACGGTGACGTTGAATATCTGATTCGCTTCTGGTTCGGTAAGGTCCACGACTCGCTCCACATAGTGATCCATAACTCGCTTCTCCAAGCTCCTGGTTTTCTGAGTGTACCCTGTTGTGCAATGCTCGGCTCTGCCGTTTGCGTAATCGTAGATTGCTCTCCCGGATTCCTGAATCTCGTCTCCACCCTCAGATGGAGTCAAATCTCCACCGAATCTCTCATGCAAATCGTACCTCCTGCTCTCTACAGTTGAGAACGCCGACATATAGGCCGGATGCAGATAAGCAAATCGCCCACAAGTTCAGCGGACAAGATACCGCACTTGATGTCGATTATTCCCCGCACCACAGGTACACGATCTTCGGAGGTCCAGACAACTGATGAATCCCTTCCGGAGGGTCGCGGTTCGCGCGCACCTATCCTTACCACTGTTCGCGTGTCTGCCCCTGGCCGTTTCTTTAACGATTGCTCTTCCGCCTGCGACCGCGCAGTCCACTTCCGCTGACAAGTTTCCCGTGAGAGTCTTTGTTTACGACCGGACCCGCATGGATGCCTGGCAGTGGTTCGCCGCGCCGCCAACCTCCAACAGCTATGCCTATGTGCAGTCTCTGCAGCGGATCGGCATGACGCAGCGTTTCCATCGCTGGGACTGGGAGTTGGAACTGTCGCAGCCAGCCATCTTCGATGTGCCGGATAACGCCGTTTCTCCGATTAGTGCGCAAGGCCAGTTGGGACTTGGCGGAACATACTATGCGGCCAACAACAGTTCGTATCCGGCGGCGGCCTTTCTCAAACAAGGTTTTGTACGGTTTGACGGCGAGGACAAGAATCTGCGCGCAGGCCGCTTTGAGTTCATGGACGGGATGGAAACGCGGCCCAAGAACCCTGCTGTTGACTGGCTGCAGGCCAACCGGGTGGCAAGCCGATTGATCAGCAATTTCGGCTTTACCAATGCCCAGCGCAGTTTCGACGGAGTGGATGGGCAGTGGCAGTTTGGCGCTTGGAATTTTACCGTGATGGCGGCGCGCTCTGATCAAGGTGTCTTCAACATGAATGGAAATCCCGAGTTGAATGTCGACATCGAGTATCTGGCGCTGACGCGTCCGCAAGCCGGGCAGCACGTGCTCTGGCGCGCCTTTGCCGCCGGTTACCACGATGGCCGGACGGGCGTGACGAAAACGGACAACCGTGCCCTGGCGGTGCGCTCGGCCGATCACACGAACATTCGTATTGGGACTTACGGCGGCGATCTGATTGCGGACTTTCCGGTGGGTCCGGGACAGTTCGATTTTCTCTTCTGGGGCGCCGTACAGAACGGGCGTTGGGGCTCCCAGGGTCACAGCGCGGGAGCGGCCGCCCTGGAAGCCGGGTATCGCATGGGAAAACAGGTTGCCGCACCGTGGCTGCGCGGAGGATGGTTTCGATCGACGGGTGACAACAACTCGACGGACGGTACCCATAACACGTTCTTTCAGTTGCTTCCCACGCCGCGCCTTTACGCGCGCCTGCCCTTCTATAACCTGATGAACAATACGGACGAGTTTGTGCAATTGATGGACAAGCCGGTGAAACGCCTTGCGCTCCGCTCGGACCTGCATTGGCTGCGACTTACCTCCGGCCACGATCTTTGGTACCAGGGCGGAGGTGCTTTCGACAACAAGGTCTTCGGTTTCGTGGGACGGCCCGCGAATGGCGCCACATCTTTCGCGTCAGTGCCCGACATCAGTGCCGATTGGCAGACAACAAAGAACATCGACCTTAACTTCTACTATGCCTATGCCCAGGGAAAGACAGTCGTCGCTGCGATCTATCCTTCCAACCGCAACATGCAGTTCGGGTATGTCGAGTTCGTCTACCACTGGCACTCGAATCAACCAGGAGCGGGAAGAAAGTAACTGAGGCCAAGAGAACGGGATCCCAGGGGCGAGAGGAGACTCCAACTTTTGGTTGACGCGTCGGCAAGCATGTGCTGTCTAAACTTGCCGAGATAAAGATCGCACTTTCGCGTGGTATCTGAATGAGGCGGGCGTGATTCTAAAAAGAATCGGAGTTCCCGGATGAAACAGCATTTGTGGCTGCGGCCAGTTCTCTTTATTTTCGTGCTGCTGGGAGCATGGCAGTTCGCGGTCTTCCTGCACCCTGATCAACTCCTGCCTGGTCCGTGGAAAACTGGTCAGGGCATTGCATACCTCATAGAACACGGCCTGATCGTCAAATATACTGTAGCTTCCCTCTTTCGAGTCACTTGGGGATTCTTCCTCGCTGTAGCTGTCGCAATTCCTCTGGGCCTCATTATTGGCTGGTATCGCCGCGCAGAAATGGCGCTCAACCCGATTCTCCAGATCATTCGTCCCATTTCACCTTTAGCCTGGATTCCGATCGCCATCCTTTGGTTTGGCGTCGGTGATCTTGCCGCGGTTTTTCTCATCTTTGTCGGCTGTTTTTTGCCCCTGCTGCTCGCCGTTATCAACGCCGTGCAGAGTGTACCCGCAGTCTACGTCAACGCAGGACGCAACTTCGGTCTCGGACCTGTTGCGTTGATGAGAAGAATTCTTTATCCGGCTATCGTTCCCCGCCTGATGACGGGTCTGCGCATTACCCTCGGGGTCGCTTGGCTGGTGGTTGTGGCAGCTGAAATGATCGCTGTCAATTCCGGGCTCGGCTTCCTCATTGTCGATGCCCGCAATGCCGGCAATCGCTATGATCTCGTACTCGCTGGCATGGTCGTCATCGGCGTTGTGGGCCTGCTGCTCGATACCGGCGTACGCTCTCTCGAACGGGCCAGGCCGCTTCGTTGGGGATATGTGGAGAAAGACTAATGTCTGCGAATCCGATCATCGAAACTGAAACGGCCGCCTCGCGCTTCCAAGCCAAGCTGCGGACCGAGAATGTCAGCATGGTTTTCAGCCGGGATGGGGAGAGTATGTCCGTGCTCGAAAATATCAATCTCGAGTTCGGCGACGGTGAATTCGTCTGCCTGCTGGGCCCGTCTGGCTGCGGCAAATCCACCCTCCTTAGTGCGATCGCGGGTTTTCTCAAGCCCACTGGAGGCGAAATTCGCATTGACGGCGAAGCGGTGCGCGGACCCGATCCGCGTCGCATCTTCGTCTTCCAGGAGCGCGGTGTCTTCCCTTGGCTTACCGTCGAAGGGAACATCGGGTTCGGTCTCGCCAGACTTTCGCGAACCGAGCGCATCCAGCGCGTCCGTCACTATATCAAGATGGTGGGATTGGAAGGCTTTGAGAAATCCTATCCGCATCGAGCTCTCCGGCGGCATGAAGCAGCGTGTCGAGGTCGCCCGCGCGCTTGCCGTCAATCCCGACGTTCTGTTCCTCGACGAACCCTTCGGCGCCCTCGATTCCATTACCCGCATGGTGATGCGGGGCGAACTGCTGCGCATTTGGCAAGCCGAGCGCAAGACCATCCTCTTCGTTACCCATGACATCGATGAGGCAGTCCAACTGGCCGACCGGGTCGTTGTTATGAGCGCGCGTCCCGGCCGGATCCAGCAGATCGTCCACATAGACATTCCGCATCCCCGCGACATCAGTTCACCTCGCTATCTCGAGCTTCGGGACGGCATTCTTAGCCAGATCGGACTGGCTCACAATCTATGAGGGCACAGGGCCAACCCGGTAACTGGGAACGCTACGTCTGGCCAATGTTGGCCACAGCACTTATCCTCGCCTTCTGGCATTCTGCCGTCCTTTGGTCCGGGACAAAAATCTTTCCTTCGCCGCGCGAGGTAGAGACGGGCCTCGCCGAGCTTATTCACGAAGGGGTACTCTACCGCGATATCGTCGACTCCCTGCGAAGGGTCGCGATCGGCTACTTTGCTGCGGTCTTTCTCGGTATCCCGCTTGGACTGCTCTTCGGCTGGTATCCGGCCGTCAACCAAGTCGTCAATCCACTCGTACAGATTCTTCGGCCCATAAGCCCGATCGCCTGGATCCCTGTAGCCATTATCTTCTTCGGCGTCGGCGACCACGCCGCCGTATTCCTCGTCTTTCTCGGCGCATTCTTTCCCATAGTCGTCACATGCGTTGACTCAGTCGCGAACGTCCCGCTCATCTACCGTCGCGCCGGCAGCAACTTCGGGTTCACGCCGCCGCAACTTCTGGCCCGCGTAGTCTTTCCCGCGGCGCTGCCCCAAATCCTTGTCGGCCTCCGTATCGCACTCGGCATCGGCTGGCTTGTTGTGGTCGCGGGAGAAATGATCGCCGTGAATTCGGGCCTCGGGTTCCTCATCATCGATTCCCGTAACTCCGGGAAACGGTACGACCTCGTCGTTGGAGCCATGCTCCTCATCGGAGTCATCGGCCTGATGCTCGATCTGTTATTTCGCCGTATTGAAACTATGAAGCCCGTTCGCTGGGGGTTCCGCAATGAGTCTTAGAAACATTGTGCACATCGAAGAGTGGAGCCTGAAGACAAAAATCGTCTCCTATTCTCTCGTTTGGCTCGTGCTCGTTACAGGATTGCATGGCTGGCTTAACGTTAACTGGGTTTCTGTTTTCAACGATTACCTCCCTCCCGCGAAGCGCAAAATCGTGGTCGGCTACATCCCCGTCACCTGCCAGTTGACCTGCCCCGTAACCGACTACATCTCGAAATATTCAGAGAGCGGCGAGATGTATCTGCCGCGCATGTTTCAGGGTTTTCCCGAACTGAAGGAGGCGCTCATCTCCAACAAGATTCAGGCCGCCTTCATCGTGGCTCCCATGGCCATTGCACTCGCAGCACAGGGCGTACCTATCAAGGTGGTTTATCTCGGCCACCGTAATGGGAGCGCCGTTGTGGTGCGCAAAGATGGCCCCATTAAAAACTTCGGCCAGTTGCGAGGCAAGACCATCGCCATACCCAGCAGGTTTTCCGACGAGCGACTCCTGCTCTTCCGCGCCATGCAGGCCTATGGAATGCCGCCTGATTCAATCAAGATGGTCGAGATGGCGCCACCGGACGTCTCAGGCGCGCTCGAGGCAAGAGCCATCGACGCCTTTGTGATGGGTGAGCCCTTTCCGTCGCAAGCCGAAATGGGTGGCTACGGCAGCATCCTTTTCTACGCCGATAAATATTGGCCAAATTACATGTCCTGCATCCTGGTCGTCCGCAGCGACCTCATCAAGGATCGACCCGAGGTGGTACAGGTGCTCGTCGACGGTATCGCGCGCTCCGGCCTCTGGCTTGACCAGAGCAGGCCGCACCGCGTCGACGCTGCCGACTTTGTTGGCCGCTACTACTACCATCAGAAACCCGAACTGCTCCGCTGGGCGCTCACCAAGCCCATGGCCCGCATCCGGTACAACCTTCTCGAGCCTGAGAAAGCCGATTTCGATGAAGTACGCGACATGATGATCCAGACCGGCGTACTGAAGAAGAAGATCCCCTTCAGCGATTACACCGACCTTCGCTTCGCCGATCGCGCCACGATTGAGACTTCCTGGAAATACGAACCTGGCGACGCAGTCGCCAAATAGCCTCAGATACTGCTTTCAAGAGAGGGAATCATGATCCGCCGACAGTTCCTGCAGATCGCAGCGCTCACCGGAGCAACCGCCGTCGCATCCCTTGGAGGACTGGAAGCTCTCGATAAACATCGGACCGAGGGCAAACCCGACGCGAGCCATACGGAAAGCATCGCTTGGCACGTCAAGGGATTCACCTGCATTACGTGCGCGGTCGGCCTCGAAACCATGCTCCGGCAGCAGAAGGGCGTCGTTTCCGTTCACGCAAGTTATTCCGCCGCGTCGGTCACAATCCGGTTCCATCCTCGTCTGGTCAGCAAAACTGCGCTGCGATCCTATATTTCCGAACTGGGCTTCACGGCGGAAGAACCGGCGAGCTGAGTTCGTTTCGACGTTGCTTCGATTGGCTGGTATCGGCGTACGGCCCTGTAACGGCTTCCGCAGGCGGGCTCGCGCCGGGAGTCATCTCCTCCGTAGGAAGTCCCTACTGCAAGTAGGTTCAAAATGAGGTCAAATCTTATGGAAATCCGCTATTCCCAGTTCGCTGAGAGTCTAACCGCCAGCCTGAATCTCGCACAGCCCCCGGTGGCCGTCTGCTTTGCTGACTCTGTACCCGTATCTGTTCCCCGGCATAAAGGCAAGGTTCCCGCAGGATGCCGCTTCTGGCAGGATGCCGCCACCAGCACCTTCGCGACTTCAGCGGCCGACCACGCCCTTTGCGCAATTGGAATCTATACTCATCATCTTGATCTTGCTCCGGCGCAGCAAACCGATCTTGACGACGCCCTCGGAGTCTTCAGCGATCTCAGCTACGTCACGGCACGGGATCTTCCCCTGATTCCCGTTCTGGCCATGGAACCAAAGCACGTCATCTACGCGCCGCTCGCGCTGTCGCCCCTCGTTCCCGATGTCGTCCTATTGCTCGTTGATGCCAGCCAGACCCTAATCCTGAGCGAGGCAGTTCAACAGGTCGAGCAGCAAAATGTTCCCGCGATGGGTCGTCCCGCCTGCGCCGTAATTCCGCAAGTCATGAATACGGGCCGCGCTGCACTCAGCCTCGGTTGCTGCGGAGCCCGGGCCTACCTCGATATCCTCACAAACGACGTCGCCATCTTCGCCTTGCCGGGGGCAAACCTCTCTGCTTATGTGGAACGCATATCTGCGCTCGCTCAGGCCAATTCCGTGCTCGCGAAGTTTCACCAGTTACGACGGCGCGACGTTGCCGCCGGAGCGGCCCCTACGATCAAGGAGTCTCTCGCCTCCCCTGACTTCCTAGGATTCAACGCACGCTCATGGTGAGCTGTTGTCGTCAGAAAACGCAGGCATGATCTTGGACACTGCTTTAGTCGGCCCACCAATTGACGATGTCCGCTAGATCGATCCATCGTCCCATCCGAGACTCGCTGGCCACAATTAAGATTTCGTCACACGGCGACTCCGAGTCTCCAGCAAGTCTCCGAAAACGGATCAAATCGCTGGAACCCTATTAACTTTGGGATTCGGACTGGCAGCGATGCCGGCGGCGCGGTCGCTGCCACATCCATTTGCGCCGGTGGCCACGGTACTCGGCGCGATGGTGCTGGCGCTGACCTGCATGGGATGGCATCATTCGGTGGCGATGTTGATGGAAGGTGGTGAGTCCGAGTCGCCTTCTCAGACAAATGCCCCAAGAACCTGATACGGGTGACCTGCCCCACCTTTTTCCGCACGGTGATCTCGCAGCCTAGCCAGCCGTACCCACCAAGTAGTGAGTGATAAAGGAGAACGTTATCACTCGCTAGGTTGCCAAACCGGAATCACTTCTGCGCCGGTCGGAATGTGAGACCGCAGATGTTAATCATCGAGCGTTCACAGATCATCATTGTATCGACCGACTGGCTCTCCGCTTGATGTATGAATCGCATACGTGAAAATCGTTCGCAAAAAGGTCAGCCAACATAGCTTTGAATCAGCTGTGCCGTAGACTGTGCCATGCTGTGCGTGCCCCAATGTGTCAAATCAGTACCTTAGGCGACCAGATTAGAGTGCTTCCGTGCGGGCATATTCTAAAGGCAAGTGCTTGATTCTATAGTGATGGTCACCAGCGGTCGAGCTCCGGTATGCTGATCCGGCATCAGCAGCTTTGAAAGGCGGTTTGGGGACGAATCCAAATTAGGTTCAAGCATTTGCCTGGTTGTTGTCGGGCACGGTGGGCCGCGCAATGTGCCGTGCGTTTAACGCGTTGCGGATGATTTCCCCTTCCGGGTGCTGGTAAAGCATGGCGCTTCTTACGTCACCGTGGCCCATGGTGTTCATAACAGCTTTCAGATTTCCGGTCTTCGCCAGCACGAAGCTGCCGACGTCGTGGCGCGCACAGTAGAGGACGAGTTCGCGCGGCAACCCCGCGACTTGCCTCGCCCGCGCCCATTGCCGGTACACCATCCCTTCCCCAATGTGCTTTCCCTTATAACGCGACATCCACACCCAGCCCTCGCTCCGTCCCTCACAGCGCGCCTCGCGAATCTGCCTCACGCGGCTGCTCGGCCACCGCTGACAGCCTCCTTTGGGACGCATTGATGTCTCAAGGTCGATTGTGCGTTCCAGCGTTTGGACTAAAAAGAAGGAATGGCCAATATAGGGGATACGATCCGGTCGGGGCAGCGAGTCTCGCCGCCCGCGCCAAGATCGTCGAGTTAGAAGTTGAGGGCTATTTTTGCAGTCAGCGCACGCGGTGTGACATAGTGTGTGCCACTGAACGTGGACAGAAAATTGTAGAGAGCGTACTTGTTGGTGACGTTAATTGCTGTGAAGTCAATGTCCGTCTTGTACTTTTCGGTGTGGAAGATGTTGCTCTTGCCGACAGTGGCGTCAAACAGATTGCGTGGTGCAATCCGCTGCGGATTGTGGTCGTCGTCCTCTTTGTTCGGACCCGGAATCTGCACCAGTTGGGAGGTGAGGCCCGCGGCGTCGCAGGTGGTGAAACCGGCGGTGAGAGTGGCAGTCACACCGTCGCAGGTTATACCGGCTTCGAATTCCTGGTCGTTCGTGAGGCCGCTCAGGTCAACGCCCGGCTGGCCATTGGGCAAAGTGATCGAGGTGCCTGCACAGATGCTGTTGGGGTCGATCACGTTGTAGCACGGCACCGATCCCGCAACGAGTCCGCTGTCGTAACGCCAGTTGAAGCCACCCCACAGTCCACTGATCAGTCTGGTGCCCGGAATCTCGTATTGCAGATGTGTGGTTTCGTTGAACTTTTCGTCGTGATCGATACGGAAGGGATATTGCGTCCCGACAGCCACTCCGCTGGTGGCCCCCGCTCCTGCCACCTGAGGGCCAAAGAATCGCGCCGCCACTGACGAGGTGACAAAGTATGCACTGAAACCATGGACGGTGGGAACCTCCACATTCATCGCATAGCCCGGGATCTTCGAGTTATGCCAGTCGATCGGGAAGGTGATTGGCGTGTTGCCGAGCACGCTGAAGTCGAAGGCGTTGTGCGTGTACTTCCAAATGTATTCGCCGTTGAACACCAGGTACCTGCCGAAGGCCTGCTGGAGCCCGGCGTGGAATTCATTGCGGTAACCAGGGTGCATGGTGCCCGTGGCGCCCGGATTGCACAGCAGCAGCGGACTCAGGACCGGATCCGAACAGCCGCTGCTGGAGAGCACAAGATTTTCGTTGAACGGCGTTTCCAACGTGCGCGCATAGGAGATGCGCAGCACGGTGGCGGAGGGCTTGACGTTATACGCGATCCCCACGCGCGGCTCGATCTGGTTGGCATCCGTGAGGCCGTTATAAAGGTCTTCGCGAAGACCCAGGTTGAAGTCCCAGTTCCCGGCCTTGATCTCGTCTTCGCCGTAGAGGGCAAACTCCTTTACGTCTGTGTGACCGAAGTAGAGATAGTTTGTGCCTCCGCGAGTCAGATCGTAGGGCGCGAGGACGGAGTAATAACTGCCTCCAACGGACGGATCATTGGAATACTCGCCGGCGGCGGCGCACTGCGACGGGTTGGCAAATCCGGGCAACAGGTTGCCGTTGACATCGACGCAGGGAGCCGTGCTAACCGTCGTGCCATCCGGAAGAGTGACTGAATAGGTCGGATCTACTACGCCCAGGCTGTCGTGCTCGCGCAGAAAGGTTTGTCCATATTGAGCGCCGATTTTGAGATTATTGACACCTTTGATGTAGGAATAATCTGCGTGGATTCCCCCGTTTGTCAGTGTGCGGTATTGGGAGATGGAGGAGGTTTGCAGGTTGGAAGGGCCCAGGTCAGCCAGAGGATTCGCGCTTGGGTAGTAACCATAGCTGTCCCTCCGGAGAAATGCGCCGAGGTTAAAGACCGAATCGTTGCTGATAATGTGCGTATAAGTGGGCGCGATGTTGTAGGTGTTGATCTTGGAGCCCTGATCGGCATTGCCGACGTTGACGAAGGTTGGGTTGGCGCTTGTGCCGTTGTTTGGGCCGGTGGTCGTTACGTTCATCACATTCAGGTTGTCGTAGGAGTTGGGTGTCTGAAACCATGACCGGCTGTAGTTCAGGTCGAGGTGCATGGAATCTTTCTGTGTGAAGCTATAGTCGATGCGATCGAAGAAGTTCTGCTCGTTGCCCTTGTCGTGGAAGACGGTGAATTCGGGTGGATCGAGGAAGCGGCCCGTGTTGAGCCCGTCGGCCTCGATGAAGTTACCCCAAGTTTTTTCGCCGTAGGAGAGATCAAAACCGCCATTCGCAGACCCAAAGGATCCGTAAGAAGCGTAAATAGCACCGGTCGGCTTGGTAATGCCTTGGCCAGAACGTGTTGTAGCCACGATGACGAGGCTGGTTTTGCCACCAAACTCGGCAGGAGGCGCGCCGCTGATGACCTCGATGGATTGGATCGCGTTCGCCGGAAGCTGGTTGGAGAATACCTTGCTTTGTTGGTCAGTGATGGATTGGCCATCCACGGAGAAGGAGTTCGATGCATGGTCTCCGAGACCATGAAAGAGGCCGTTGGAGTCGGCGGCGACGCCAGGGGTGGTGAGCGTGACCAGCGAGCTGAGCGTGGAGGATGCGCTCTCCAGCGGCACTTTGTTGAACAGATCGCGGTCCACATCGACATGGAAGGTGGGATCGTCTTCGATCAGGTCGCCTGCGGCTTCCACCGTGACCGTTTGGCTCCCGCCGGTAATTTGCATGACAAGCTTGACGTTGACTCCGACCGATGAGCGAATCTCCACATTCCGGCTCAATCGGGCAAAGCCTTTGGCCGAGACGTCGATTGTGTAGGGATTAAAGGGGACGTTTGAAAACGTGAACTGTCCGGTTGCATCGGTGGTTGTGGTCTGTTCATATTCGCTGACGGGGTTGGCAATATGGACGGTCGCATTGGGAACGACAGCGCCTGACGGATCGGTCACGGTGCCGCGCACGGCGCCGGCGTTGCCGCTTTGCGAAGAAGCGGGAAGCGCCGCGAGGAGGAAGACAAGGATAGGGAGAATACGAAGAATCGTGTCGCGGTTGATCGACATAAGAAGCCTCCGGGAGTTGGCTGAAGAATGCGGGGATTCGGCCGCGGGAAAATCTCCGCAGCATCGTCTTTGCATCGATGCATCGGTCCGTTTCGGGTCTGATTTTGGGAATGACTAGGAACCTCGCTCATTGGTAGCAAGCAGCAGGCAAACGGGAATCAGACTGAAAATGGAATCGGAAAGATGCGCTAGCAGCCGGCAGGAGGTGGACGAATAAAGAGGGTAGGATGCCAGTATCTGGTGATCGCGCGGCCTTCAAAAAGTCCTGGCGTCAGAACTTCAATCCTGACCAGGACCACCGTGATCAACATGATCACGAGGGGCACAACCGAATGCATCACGACACACAGCGAGCAGTGGTCGGCATCACTAGCGGACGCATGGACGTGCATTACCTGGGCCACGGCCAGAAGCGCGAGCAAGACCAGGCACACAACCGTTACCACTCTCAAAGCACTCTGCTTTGAATGGGAACCGCTGCGTAAACGAGCCTGGTTTCTTCTCAACGGAGCATCCTCGGTAAGAGTGTACACGGAATTGAGGTGTGCCGGAAGTCCCTACATTTCAAGCTCTTACCAATCGCTTTGCAAAGCAAGGAAGCCTACTGAATACAATTAGACGTAAAGTCTTTGGATTAGTTTGGCTTTTTCGACACTTTTCGGTTTAGCGAAGCATGCTTCGTACTTCGGGATTGAAGAGCTATGGGTTGCGCTCCGAGAGTATCTGGAGCCAGTGCGTCATCGGCTGCAAACTGCTTGGGCTTTTTCCAACGGCTCGTGACAATTCGGCGATGTGGGGCATGCGTTAATGCTTAGCTTGCACGTGGGGGATCTTCGGCTCCGCCGAATAATGAGATACCTCCCAGAATGCGAGCAAGATCGCAAGTGCCAAAACAATCAGCGAAAGGGCAACGAGACTGATCACTTCACGGAGCTTCCATCGGATATGTCTCATCCGCCGCTTGCTGCCTTTGTCGAATATAATTACTCGCGACATCATGACCTCCCTTAAGAAAGCTGAGGGATGCCGAAACGTGGGGAACTTCCGCGGCATCCTCTGCGCGTCGGTGCGATCATTCCGTTTTCAGCTGCGAGCAGGAGTGCCTCGCTGGCTCACCGCCGAGGGGCAGCGACGACAGTCAGCGGACTTTTCTCAAAGGATAAAAAGCCGCATAGGCAGCGCTTCTGCCGCTCTACAGGAATTCGGAAACGGTTCTATGCGATGGGAGTTTTGTCAGGCGGAGGTCTGTTCCAATGCGAGTAGGAGAAGAGGTGTTCGCGGTACGGGCGAGCCGAAGGTGGGGCGAAACGCTGAATGACGACGAAAATGGGCCGGACGCAGGGAACTGTCGATGGCCGAATGACGTTATGTGCGTTTTGACAAAGCGCGCAATCCGCATGCTGCGCACCGTCCGCGTGGAAATGCAATAGCTGGACGGTCGTACCGAAAATCAGCAGGAAGGCGAAAAGAGTGACGAACAGGGCACGAGTCAGGGTATTCGATGACCGAGCTTTGTCGCCGAACGCCATATTTAGCCATGACTATATACCAGGATGCCGAAACCACCAATTATGAAGCGGGCCCAAATGCGATAGCTACAGGTTGCACCAAGATGAAGCACGTGGCGGCCCTCGAGCACGTTGAACGCACTCCAATCGCTTCTAGCGCTGCCGAGAGTGGATAATCGTGGCATTTGTCAAAAGGTTCTTCCGAACCAAAATCGGACCTGAAATGGCTCGACAGGGTGGAAAACGTCTGTGAATGCCGGCGACGCTGTTGGCGTTATCTGGGAGGTATAGGCGTAGTCAATGTCGTGATCGTGGCGATTCAGCAAATTCAAGAATTCGGCCGAAACGCGCCATTTTTCACCAATTTGGTAACCGGCCTCCCCATTGAACAACGCCGTAGCCTGTGAGCGATAAATTCCGTCAGACGTCAAGTCGCGCGGGCCAAAATAGCGTAGGCGCAAACTCGATGAAAAGCCATGAAAATCGTGTAGTGTGATGCCCGACGCCATCACCAACCCAACAGCTTCGGGCACACGCTTGCCGCCGGGGCTGCTCGGCGCAGCATCGTTTTCATCGGTTGTGGTAAACAGAGCTTTGGAGTTCGCCAGGTCAAAATCAAAAGCCACATGTTCCAGTGGCGTGTAGTAGTTCGCCGATTCGAAGCCATAGCGATTGCTCGGCTGTCGTGAAGCAACGGTGCCTCCGGTGTCACCATCCTGCTGGAGTTCGGAAGCACTGTGAAGATACCAGAGCGAGAGGGTACTTTGCAGATGTGGGATGGAGGCGGTGCGCATGCCGATTTCCCCGCCCTTGGTTGGGATCAGCGGAGGAATCGGCTTGGCGGGCGTATTGGGGTATGGATTGTCCGCCGAAACTGGTTCGACCGTGAGCGTTGCGCCACGCCCGTCGTTGCTGTGAAAGCTGAATCCGCCTTCCGCGTAGAATTCGGTATTGGACCACGGGCCGAAAATCAAACTCAATTTCGGGCTTGGCAACAGCTTGGTGGCCGTGCCTGAATTGGCCGCGGTAACCAGGCTGGTGACGTCAAAGTATTCCAGGTCGCCGCGCAGTGCCGCGACTGAGCGGAATTTTTCCGCCCACTGGATCCTATTTTCCGCATAAAATCCTGTTTGCGTGTCCGTAAAGCGATCCGCTTGCGTGGTCGCCGGCAAAGTGGTGGCGGTCGATGAATCCCTTTTGTCCACGCGCACGCGATCTTCGGCCTGGTAAAGGCCGTTATGGATCCAATCGTTGCGGACCTGCAATCCGAACGTATTTCCGACTTTGCGGCCAAACCATTCGCTGAAAATCGTGTGACGTATGTCCAGACCAGCCACCCAGCGTCTGTCCTTCTGTTCGAACTGGTCGCCACGACTGGGGTCCGTGAGGAAGTAAGTGAAATCGGAAAACAGATCAAGATCGTAATAAAACCAGTAGGCCATGAATTTCGACGCAGATTTTGCATCCTGGCGATGCCATTCACCCTGCAGGCTGTAACGCTGTGAGTGGCCTCCGTCGGTCGGATTCAGCGCGCCGAAGAAACCAACAAGTGGCACTGCATTAACGGGGATCTGATCGCTCGAGTTCCATTTTCCGTGATAAGCGCGGATTGTGACGCTAAAACCCTCGGCTTCTCCACCCTGGCTGTAGGTTAGTAAGCCGTTGATCTTGTTATAAGCATCCGGATGCTTCCATGGGCCGTTATCGTAATACTCTTCTCCGCCGTACAGCAGATTGCCCGAACCGATCTTGTGCGACGCACCGAAAACTGCCCGCCCAAAACCATACATGCCTTCTTCCACTCGGAAGAAGTTCTCGGGCAGCGTCTTGAAGAATTCCAAATGTGCCGATCCAGCCGAACCATAGTTGCCGACATCGGCGTAGTAAGGACCTTTTTCGTAATTTACCCGCTTCACAAACTCCGGGATGACGGTGTTCATGTCCGAGTACCCCTCGCCGTGCGCGTGCGATGGCAGGTTGAGCGGCATATCGTCGATGAAAATGGCGAAATCTGTGCCGTGGTCGAGATTGAAGCCGCGAAGGAAATATTGGTTTGCCTTACCGCCGCCCGCGTGTTGCGTGATGATGACCCCGGGAACCGTCTCCAGAATCTCTCCCGAACGAAGAATCGGACGATCCTCGATTTCCTTTGCGCCCACCGTTCCCTGGGTGGCGGATTCGGCAATTCCAATAAGGTCATTCTCCCGGCCCTCCACGTTTATTGTGGTGTTCAAGGCGCCCACAGCCAGAGAGATGCGCAGCGGGGTCGGCGCTTCAGTGGTTCCTAATGTGACGGGAATTTCTTTGGTTTCAAAATCGGGATTCGACACGACGAGTCGATAATTGCCGGCCGGGAGCTCGGAAAAAGTGAAGGAGCCGTTCCTGTCCGATTGTGTCGTTCTTAGCACGGAACCATCCGCACTTCGAACCTGCACAGTAGCCCCGGCAATCACAGCGCCAGAAGTGTCAACGACAGTTCCTGATCGCTGAGACTGATAGGCCTTGGCAGTGGTAGTGACTTGCGTCTCCTCCTGCGCGGCATCGTTCGTATTCCTTGTCCGAGCCGAAGCAGCCGTTGCATTGAACGAAGTTGTGGCCAAAATGCAAAATGATGCAATCAGTATTACGATTTTGACGGTCGTGTTACTAGCATCCACAATAGGGTCCTTTCCGGAGCCGACTAGAGGCATCAATGTTTGTGAGTCTGAGGCTTTCCGTTCGCGTGTTGATGATCACCCGATTCGGGTTTAGCAACCGTCATGACAAGGCGACCGTGCTGCACGCCTTTCAATCCGATCAGACGCCCGGCAAACTCCTCGACTCGTGCGGCTTTTCCGTGGACAATCAAGACTTCGAGACAGGAATCGTGGTCAAGATGTGCATGGCTGGTCGATACCACCAGCTCATGGTTCGCGTGCTGAATTTCGGTCAACTTCTCCGTCACCCCATGGGCGTGGTGGTCGTAGATGAGTGTGACCGTGCCGACTACAGTCGCACTTGGAGTTGCCGTCTGCTCGCCGACCAGGCGATCGCGAATCAGATCACGGAAAGCTTCAGACCGGTTGGTATAGCCCAACCTGGAGATGAAATCATCGAAGCGTTTGAGAAGATCGGAATCGAGTGCAACGCCAATTCTACTGAGGACCCCCATTTTCGCTCCTTCAACAGCGGTCGAGTGTCTATATAGGAGTAGCACGATTTCAGGATTGGTATTCGGTGACTCCCGTCCCGAATGAGGGTGGACAGCCCGAAAGTCGTGGGAAATATAACTCCTTTCACTCGCGGAAAGCAAAGAAGCTCAGAGGTTCCACAAGGCGACCAAGCGCTGCCGAGGTGCTGGCCCCGGGGATGGTCAAGTTTGCGGAGTTGGACTGATCTTGCCGTCGAGAAGGATGTGGTTTCCAGCCTTCCCCTCGCCGGTCGATGCTCGATCGGCAGCACAAGTGTAAACACCGCACTGGGGATGTCGGCCGTGCGCTCCGGTTGCGACATTTTGTCGCACCTCCGACATTTTATCGCACCTCGATGATGTCTTCTTCCCTAAAATGAAATCTGTCCGCGCGAATGCCGAAGTCGAGCCTTTGGAATTCGAGGCGTTTTCAATCAGCCATGAGAGTGTCTGTAACAGATCGGCAGCAAATCGCGGAGCAGGATTTGCGCCCGACCAGTGAGCTTGCGCCTGCGCTCGTTCTGCCTTGGCTTCAGAGACTGCGCTACGGAATCATCGCCGGCGAGTGCATCCTGATTGCCATTGCCTTCGCATTTGCTCGTGTTGAGCTGCGTTTCATCTGGCTTGGCGTGCCTCTGGCTATTGCGCTGGTCTCAAATCTTTGCCTTGGCCGTCTCTCAACTCTGATCGGAGCCAGACGGGCACTGGGGAGCATGCTCGTCCTCGATGTCCTTTTGCTAACAGTCTTGCTCGCCTTCACTGGAGGGCCGGCAAATCCCTTCAGCCTTCTTTTTCTCGTGCAGATTACGCTTTCTGCAGTTGTGCTGAGCAGGACCTGGACTTGGTCTCTCGGCATTCTCTCGATCCTCGGATTCGGATTTCTCTTCTTTTGGCACGCTCCACTCTCATTCTTTGAAGGTCATCATGCATCCAGCAATTTCTCAGCTCACCTCATCGGCATGTGGATTGCCTTTGTCACAGCCGCCATCCTGATCTCGCTCCTGGTAGGAAAAGTTTCGCAAACTCTGCGCAACCACGAACATGAGCTTCTTCGCTTGCAGAGCCTTGTCGCAAGGCAGGAACGGGTCTCATCCCTTGCAGCATTGGCTGCCAAAGCGGCTCATGAGATGGGAACGCCCCTTGGAACGATCGCGATTGTTGCAAAAGAGCTGGAAAGATATGCGCGGGATGTCGAAACCAACGAACGCGTAAGTGCGGAAGCAAAGCTGATCCGGTCTGAGGTTGAGCGATGCAGTCGCATTATGCGGGAGATGAGTTCGCAGGGAGCAGAGTTGACCGGCGAGACTCCCACTTTCATTGCAATCGATGCTCTTCTTCAGATGCTTCGCGAGAGCTTCCCAGAACCGCAGCGGAACGCCATCTATGTTGCTGCTCCGCCTCAGTTATCCGCGTCACTCCCAATCGAGACGACAGGTCAGGTGCTTTCAGCACTGGTCAAGAACGCGCTCGAGGCCAGTTCCACGGGACAGACTGTCCACGTGGCTGGAGAGGCAGAGCCCGGAATTCTTCGCTTTATCGTGAAGGACTTCGGCATAGGTATGCCCCCCGAGGTTCTCCATCGCATCGCCGAGCCCTTCTACTCGACGAAGCGGCCGGAACGAGGGATGGGTCTGGGGACATTTCTTGTGAGAGTGTTCGCCGAAGATATGGGCGGCTCTCTCATTTTCGATTCTGCGGTAAACGAAGGAACCACTGCCATCCTGGAGTTGCCACTTGCGGCAAAAACCGGAGTGTGAAGAACTTTCGGCACTGGTGGCCGACGATGATGAGCTATTTCGCGGTCGGCTCGGTCGTGCTCTTGAAGCGCGGGGATGGGAGGTTTTTCTGGTGGCCAATGCTGCGCAGACACAGGCTGCGGCTGAGGAGCATGCTCCAGATCTTGCGATCATCGATTTGCGCCTCGGCAGCGACAATGGATTGGACATTGTGCGCAAATTGCGAGCGTTGGACCCAACCATGTTCATCCTTATGCTCACGGGCTGGGGTAGCATCGCTACGGCTCTTGAGGCAGTGCGCGGCGGCGCCGACCATTACCTGAGCAAGCCGGTTGATGTCGAGCAGATCATTGCTGTTTTCAATGCCCCACCCGCATCTGGCACCAATGCAGACCCGCCATCGAGCGTTCCGAGCCTTGCTCGGGTGGAATGGGAGCATATTCAACGTGTGATTGCCGACTGTGGAGGAAACATCTCCCAGGCGGCTCGCGCGCTCGGGATCCACCGCCGTTCTCTACAGCGGAAGATATCCAAGTACCCTCCAGCACGATGAACCGCCCCCCGGTCTTCGGTTCGTTCAGCCGAATGAATCCCGCGTCTGGCGAATAGCCGCACCAGGTGCGAAGAGGCACTCGTATAGGGTTGCGACAATTTGCCGCACCACTAACCCAGAATTGAGCAAATATATTAGCCATTGCGGAAGGATCGCGCGTCAGTTCGCGGGCTATCGCGATTGCGACTGCATTTTCTGCGCTCAACTTCTCGACATATTCCCCAAATTGATGCGTGGCCGGGAACGGTCATGAGAGGTCCCAATGAATCGCCGATCGTTTCTGCATGGAGTTGGATATACAGCCGGAGTCTCATTATCGACCGCGATCCTCGACCGGGCCGGATTCTCCCAGTCCTTCGCACCTGCCGCCGCGCCGACTGTCGGCGGCGACCCTTTTAAATTGCCGCCTCTCCCGTATGCCTACGATGCACTCGAGCCGTACATCGACGCCGAGACAATGCATCTGCACCTTGACAAACATCATGCGAGCTATGTGGAGCACCTGAATGCGGCCGTGGCAGGCCATCCCGATCTTGCAAGTCGCACAGTCGAAGATCTGGTTACTCATCTCGACTCAGTTCCGGAAGACGTTCGTACCGCTGTTCGCAATCAGGCCGGAGGCGATGCGAATCACTCCTTCTGGTGGCCGATCCTGTCAAAGAGCGGCGGCGACGCGCCAAACGGCGAACTTGCCAAAGAGGTCGATGCCCAGTTTGGGAGTTTCGGCAAATTTCAGGAGCAGTTTTCTAAGGCAGCGGCTGGGGCTTTCGGAAGTGGATGGGCATGGCTGACTCATGGGCCGGACGGGAAGCTACACATCGAGTCTACGGGGAATCAGGACAGTCCACTCAGCAATGGTCGGACCCCGGTTCTTGGAGTCGATGTGTGGGAGCATGCCTACTACCTCAAATATCAGAACCGTCGCCCCGAATACGTAGCGGCCTTCTTCCACATCGTGAATTGGGAACTTGTGAGTGGCCAATATGCAGCTGCCAGGAAAGCGCGGCGTACGTAGAGGTGCTCTCGGCCAACGCTCGCAGCAAACCGATTGAAGAGGTCATCTCAATGAACCGCAGAGAACTCCTTAAGCGTACCGCAGCCCTCAGCATGACCGCCGCCAGCTCGTTGGCTTTACCTGACGCGGCCGCTGCAACATTCGGCGCAGCCAAAGAAAGTGCGCCGCTCAATCCGCTCACCCCTCCAGCCAATGCATCCATTCCGGTCGCTTTCCTTATCTCCGAAGGCGCCGTCGTTATTGATTTTTGCGGTCCGTGGGAAGTCTTCGAACGGGCCAGCATTCCTGGCAGGATGTACGATCTCTTCAGTCTCTACACTGTGGCGGAGTCCGCGAATCCCATTCTTGCGAGCGGAGGATTGAAGATCACGCCTGCCTACACCATTGCCAATGCTCCCCCACCGAAGGTGATCGTCATCCCCGCACAAAGTCCTGCCAGCGAGGCGACCAAAGCTTGGATTCGCAATGCAACCAAGACAACCGATGTTACGATGTCTGTTTGCACCGGCGCCTTTGTACTTGCGAGCACCGGCTTGCTTTCTGGCAAGCCTGCCACCACACACCATGGCGCTTACGTCGACCTTGCGATGCAATATCCGGACATTCATGTCGAGCGGGGAGCTCGCTTTGTTGAAGCGGGCAATCTGGCTACGGCCGGCGGCCTCACTTCTGGAATTGATCTCGCCTTGCGGGTGGTCGAGCGCTACTTCGGCCGCGATATAGCAAGCCAGACAGCCGATGTGCTTGAATATCAGGGCCAAGGCTGGCTGAACCCGTCTTCCAACGCCGAGTATGCCGTACCCATCAAACAGACCGCGAATCATCCTCTTTGCCCGGTCTGCGGCATGGAACCCGATCTATCTCTGTCGTCGACTTACAAGGGAAAGACCTATTATCTTTGCGTGCGCGAACATAAGCAACTTTTCGACGCCTCACCTGAGAAGTTTGCTACCCAATGACAGTCCAGCGAATATCGCACTTTGCACGGCCGGTGAACAGCGCGCAATTCTCTCGCACTGCCACCCGCGCTCAACCTTAGAGGAGTCTCATCTTGTTTTCCCATCATCACGTTGCCTGCGTTGCAATCTTGTCTAGTGTAGTTTTCGTTTTCGAAATTGGATGCCACAAATCCGCCGAAAATCCACCCGGCGTTGCACTTCACCCAACGAGCACACCCGTCGATCGCTATCACCTTCACGGTCTGGTCCTGGCCACGAGCGCAGCCACCGGTGAAATCACGGTGCAGCATGGCGATATTCCGGGTTTCATGCCCGCAATGACCATGGCCTACAAGCTGAAAAACCCGACGGAAATCCAGAAGCTGAAACCGGGCGACGAAATCTCTGCCGATGTGCTCGTGCACTCAGACAGCGACGATTACCTTCTAGACTCGGTGGCGATCACCAGCGAGGCGCGGCGCGGATTAGTGCCTGCGATGCTCCCTCCCCAACAGTTGATGGTCGGAGAAGCAGTACCCGACGTCCCGCTGGTAAATCAGGACGGTAAAACAATTCACCTTAAGGACTATCGCGGCAAAGCGCTGCTGATTACGTTCATCTATACGCGTTGTCCGATGCCTACAGCATGTCCTCTTATCACCAGCCACTTTGCGAAAGTGAATGACGATCTAGCAAGCGATCCTAAAGCGTACAACGCCAGCCATCTCATCAGCATCAGCCTGGATCCCGCGTACGACAAGCCCCCAGTCTTGCGCCAGTACGGACTCGCCTATCTTGATGACAACGCTGGCGCCTTCTCACACTGGGAATTTGCCGATACAGCTCCCGGCGATCTTAAAAAGCTTGCCGAAGCGTTTGGTCTCCAATACAGCGAAGAAAACAACCAGATTACTCATACCATGGCAACAACATTAATCGACCCGGACAGCAAAATCGCGCAAACTTGGGTTGGGAGCGATTGGAATCCTGACGATGTTGCCAGCGCAGTCAGGTCCCTTGCGTTGAAAGTGACTAGGTAGCAATCTAGTGATGCCTACTCACCTGTACCCCCATTGGTCCGGGCGGTAATCCTGATCCTCATCTGTTCCGGGTCGCTCTCATTTGTCTCCGGGTGCTCCAAGACACTCAGTGCATCAGAAAAACGAGGTGAATCCCTCTACACCTTCAATTGTTATGACTGCCACGAAGAGAAGCAATTGGGCTTGATCAAAGAACCTCCCAAGCTGCACCGACTGTTTTCGCATCGCTACCTGCCCGATGGGACTACCCAGGCAACCGATGAATCCGTGCGCCAAGTCATTGTCTACGGCAAGCGCACCATGCCTGCCTTCAATGGGCGCTTAAACAACGATCAAATCGACGACATCATTGCCTATTTGCATCGCAAATAGACCATCTGGTGCGAGAGAGGCTGCAGTTTTGAAAGGAACAACGGCATGGCGCACATCATTGCAAATCTCCTAATCGCTAGTGCACTCATCCCGACAGCGGATCAGGCCAGGACAATTCTGAATTTGGAAGACAAACTGATGGCTCCCTGCTGTTACTCGCAGACCATCCGCGTTCACATGAGCGCAGAAGCCGAGCAAATGCGCGAGGAAGTGACTGATATGGTGCTCGCTGGCAAGACCGAACAGGACATCATCAGGTACTACAAAGCCAAGTATGGGGAAACCATCCTCGTTGTGCCTGATGGTGGAGCGGGCCAGATTGCCTTCGGTGTTCCAATCACCGTCGCGTTGTCTGCATTCGGCCTGCTTCTATTCGGAATTGGTCGGACGCTTGGCCGGCGAACCGTACAGCACAGCATATCGCCAACGATTCTGCCCGATAACATATCGCCGAGTATTCTTGAGAGAATTCGGCAGGACGTGAGCGAAGAAATCTCGTGATTGTCAACGTAATCGTGGGGGGATCTAAGACTTGAAAAGCAGGCGGGAGTTTCTGAAGGCTGCAGGTTCATCGATTTTGGCGAACGAATCGATTCGACGGCACGATCTGTGCTCTATTCTTGGTACCGATACTGCCGACGAATCTAGTTTCATCCAGTGGTACGATGTCGACCGCAGCATCGCTAATCTTGAGAACGCCTACTGGAACGTGATGGCGAGGCCGGTTGCGGAGGAATACTTCAGAAAGCTCACCTACGTGAATCGGCGCAATGTGCCGTTCGTTCGTGGAGTGATACCGAACGAATCTCTGCCTGCAGAGCTGGAGAAGGTGCGATCGTCTGTAGCCCGTCTGATCAATGCCGACGTGAGTGAAATCGCATTGACACGCTGCGGGACCGAATCGCTGCAAGACCTGATTTCGGGGTATAACCGCCTGAAGCCGGGCGACAGTGTTCTATTTGCTGACCTCGATTACGATTCGATGCAGAACACGATGCTGTTCCTGAAGGAACGGCGAGGCGTAGAAGTGGTGACCTTCGCGCTTCCCGAACCCGCGACGACAAGCAGCATCCTCGCGGCGTATGAGGATGCCCTTCGCAAGACGTCCAAAGCCAGGCTGATGCTGGTGACGCATCTGTGTCACCGGACTGGGCTGGTGAATCCGGTGAAGGAGATCATCGCACTCGCCCGAAGGCACGGAGTGGATTGCATTCTCGACACGGCACAGGCAGTCGGTCAGATGCCAGTTGACCTCAGAGAAATCGATGCCGACTTCGCCGGATTCAGTCTGCACAAGTGGGTTGGTGCTCCGCTGGGCACTGGCGCAGTCTACATCCGCAAGAGCCGCCTTGCCGATATTGACATCTGTCTCGGCAACCGGGAGGATCCTGCCGACGATATCTCTTCCCGCATTTATTCAGGGACCTATAACTTCGGAGCGATGCTGACGATCCCTGCAGCAATTGACTTTCACAACCAGCTGACGGTGCAGCGAAAGCGAGAGCGTTTGCAGTCTATGCGGAATTACTGGGTCTCACGAGTGCGCGATGTCGAGGGTATCGAAATCCTCACGCCTGATGATCCGGAAAGGTACGGCGCTACGACCTCATTTCGGTTAAAGGGAATGCACAGATTTGAGCAGGCAAAACAGGTGCAGGACGTATTCCTTGCGAGACACAACGTGTTGACCGTGGCGCGCAAAGGGATCGCGAACGGCGCAGCCGTACGCGTGACTCCTGCACTTTATAACACGAATGCAGAACTCGACAGACTCGTGACAGCAATCAGGCAAGAGTATCGACTCTTGACCTAGCTCTGGAGAGAATCCGCGCGAGTTGTCCGATTCTTGAACTCGTGAGGACAAATACGACAGTCGTTTTGAGAGATTCGCTCAGGTGTGCCGTAGCCTGTGCCGTGCCACAAGTGTCCGGTTGTCTCAAATCAATAGGTTAGGTGACCGGATTGGAGTTCTTCAGCGCGGGCTTGTTGTGAAGGTAAATGCTTGATTCTGCACCGGCGGTCCCCCACCTTTCGAGCTCCGGGCTGCTGATCCGGCATCGGCCTATTCAGTTCCGTTAATTGCAAATCCTCTCGAGTGCGTCCCGAAACCGGTGTGCGGAAGGTGGAAGTCAGTCAATGAAGTACGCCGCTGCAATTAGATTAAGGCTGGGAAACCAGCTTTCACGCTTTTGGGAATCTCGGCAATGGCGCCTCGATATGGAGCTAGCCCGCGGCTCAATAACTAATCGTGGCAAGAATCCCAACCACTCGTAACATCTTACATATACCTAAGCGACAGAAATACGAAGGGCTATTCGTGCGGCTCGTCTCGCAGGCCGCAAATTCCTCCGCCAAAATGGGCGTTTTTATGCACCAAAGTGGAAAATCTATCAGCCAACCTACACCGCTCCCTCGTCTAAATGTCGAGGTTCTTCACGTCGAGAGCATTATCTTCGATGAACTTTCTGCGTGCTTCGACGTCCTCGCCCATCAGTGTGGTGAAGATTGCTTCGGTTTCAGCGATGTCTTCGAGCTTGACCGAGAGCAGCGTGCGATGTTCGGGGTCCATCGTTGTCTCCCAGAGCTGGGTGGCGGTCATTTCGCCCAGACCCTTGTAGCGCTGGACTTGGTAGTCTTTTTTGCCCTGCTCGACGATGTAGGTAAAGAGTTCGCGGGCGGTTTGCTTCTCGACGGGCTCACGCGGAATGCGCGCGGTGCGGCGAGCCTGCTTTTCTTCTACCCTCGCTTCGGTCTCTTCCGTCTCATCGGATTCCTCCGCCGAAGCGGTGGGGGAAGCAGCTTTCGTGGCGTATTCGACGAGGAAGGGCGGCTCGAGATATTGCTTGATCTGCGAGTACTTTGACATCATCTGGCGGAACTCGGGGCTGGAGGCAAGGTTCCAGTCGATGCACCGTCTGGCACCCTGCGAATCTACAAAGCAGACTGACCAGGTATGGTGTTCTTCGTCTTCGACGGGAGCGCTCAGCGACTTGAAAGCAAAGTCTTCAGTCTGTTCGGTGAGGTCTGCGTGCAACTGGACCAGCTTGGGCGGAATCTCGCTTTCCGCCTTTGATGTGAAGTCTGAACGGTGGATGAGTTCGGCGCGGGCCAGCAGCTCAGTGAGCTTTTCGTTGCGGATGCGCTTGTCGACTTTTTCGACAAAGCCGAGGTACTCGTTGAGGAAACCCATGAAGCGGGTGAGGTCGGCGCCCTCAATGCGGCTGGCGCTCTCGCCATGACGGACGATCATGCCTTCCGAAGCGCGGTTGACCATGACTTTTACGAACTCGCGGTCATCCTTGATGTACTGCTCGAAGCGGCCCTTCTTGATTTTGTAGAGGGGCGGCTGGGCGATGTAGACGTTGTCGCGCTTGATGAGCTCCGTCATGTGGCGGAAGAAGAAAGTGAGGAGCAAGGTACGGATGTGCGAACCGTCGACATCGGCGTCGGTCATCAGGATGATCTTGCCGTAGCGAATCTTGGTGGGGTCGAAGTCGTCCTTGCCGATGCCGCAACCGAGGGCGGTGATCATGGCGCGGATTTCCTCATGCCCGAGCATTTTGTCGTAGCGTGCCTTTTCCACGTTCAGGATTTTGCCTTTGAGCGGCAGGATGGCCTGGAAGCGACGGTCGCGGCCCTGCTTGGCGGTGCCGCCGGCCGACTCGCCCTCGACGAGGTAGAGTTCGCAGCGATCGGGGTTGCGCTCGGAGCAGTCGGCAAGCTTGCCGGGCAGCCCGCCGCCGTCGAGTGCGCCTTTGCGGCGGGTAAGGTCGCGGGCTTTCCGCGCTGCTTCGCGGGCGCGTGCAGCTTCGATTGCCTTGTTAATTATTTTTCTGGCGACGGGCGGATTTTGCTCGAGGAACATGCCGAGGCGTTCGTTGACGAAGGCCTGTACGGTGCCGGCGATATCGGAGTTGAGCTTGCCCTTGGTCTGACCTTCAAACTGCGGCTGGGACAACTTGACGCTGACCACTGCAACGAGGCCCTCGCGGACGTCGTCGCCGCTGAGGTTCTCCTTGAGGTCCTTGAAGAGGCCGAGCGACTGGCCAATGGCGTTGATGGTCCGGGTCAGCGCCGTGCGGAAACCGGAAAGGTGCGAGCCGCCGTCGACCGTGTTGATATTGTTGGCGAAGCTGAACACCGTCTCGGAGTAGCTGTCGTTGTACTGAAGCGCGATCTCGATTTCGACGTTGTCGCGCATGGCCTCCATCATGATGGGCTTGTCATGAAGGACGGATTTGCCGCGATTGAGGTGCTTGACGAACTCGGCGATGCCGCCCGCGTATTTGAATTCGGCGCGCTTGGATTCACCGGTTTTGGGATCGGAGATGCGCTCGTCGGTGAGCGTAATTTCGAGACCCTTGTTGAGAAAGGCCATTTCGCGCAGGCGCTGGGCAAGCGTGTCGTAGTTATATTCCGTGGTGGCAAAGATGCTTTTGTCTGGCAGAAAGTGGACTTTGGTTCCGCGCTTCTTGCTGGTGCCGGCCTTGCGCAACTCGCTGGTGGGCAGACCGCAACTGAAGTCCATCTCCCACGTGTGGCCGTCGCGCCAGATTTCCACGTTGAATTCCTGGCTGAGCGCATTCACGCAGCTCACACCTACGCCATGAAGGCCGCCGGAAACCTTGTAAGTGGAAGCATCGAATTTGCCGCCGGCGTGGAGCTTGGTGAGCACCACCTGCACCGCGGGCATCATTTCGCCGTTGCCCACGGACATCATGTCTACGGGGATTCCACGGCCGTCGTCCACGACCGTAATGGAGTTGTCAACGTGGATGACGACATCAATTTTCTTGGCGTATCCGGCCAGCGCTTCGTCTACGGAGTTGTCGACGACCTCATAAACCAGGTGGTGCAGGCCCATCTCGCCAGTGGAGCCAATGTACATGGCCGGACGGAGGCGCACAGCCTCCAGTCCTTCGAGGATTTTAATGTTCTCGCCAGTGTAATTACCGTTTCCGCCGTTATCGTCGGACATTGGTTGTTCGTCAGGTATCTCGATTGCCATTGTCTTAGTTGCCATAGGATCCTATTCGCAAGGTTTTCGCTCCGCGCTACCCGAGGACGCATTCCGAGCCTTACATCCGGCTCGGCCTTCTGGGGATTAACCGCTTGAAAGGCAGGGGCTTTGAGCGAATTCGCCTAGGTCTATTTTACCATGTACCAAGGAGGGTTTCAGCAGGGAGAGGTGACCTGGGAAGTGGTTACCGATGGGCAGATTACTAGTGCGCTATATGACGTCAGTAACCAACTAGATTACTATTTGCAGATATGCATGAAAAAGATGGACTTACTGAAAAAGTTGCAATAGCATTAAGGTGTTACGGGGGCAAGCCTCCGGTCGAATTTTCAGGTAAGGGGTAACCAACCATGAAACTAGCCATTCGCGTTTTCGCATTCGCTGTTGTTATTGCCGGTGCCGCTGCCGCATCTGTTTCGCCCAAGAGCACCACTGCAGTCGTGAACCACCAATCGGCCACCGCTGCCCTTCCGATTCCAGGCTGCGGACCTCACGTGCCGATGTGTTCGGCCGTGGCTCGCTAATTGCGAGGCATATGGCCCGAAAGTGCTATAGGGCAGAAGTCGTTTTCTCGTTGAATTATTTGGGCTCATGGCGCTATTCTGAGGAGACCCTCAGGATGGTAAGGGCGTCATATGCCTGTAAACTCTGCAATGTCGCTGATGAGCGCGGCTGAATTCTTGCTCTGGGCAATTCTCGGCTTCCTATTCTGGAAGAAAGGGTTGCACCGCCGCTTCCCCGCGATGAGCACATACCTTGGGTTGCGCCTGGCTTCGATGCCAGTGCTGCTTCTCCTCCTTTTTGGACAATCCCGACACTGGTTCAACGATTACTGTTATGCGATTTATTTCTTTGCCTATTGGGCGGTGTACATTGCCAGCGCAGTGATGTTGTTCTTCATTTGCATGGAAGTCTTTCGCTCGATGCTTTCGCCGTTCACAGGGCTCATGAGACTCGGTACCGTGGTTTTTCGCTGGGCTGCTCTGGCGTCGCTGGTTGTGAGCCTTGCCACAGTCTCTTACGCACACCGCGGAATTCTCATCATGTCTGACATCGCGTTCGGGTTGATGCGATCGGTGAGTGTCCTTGAAATTTGTCTTCTCGGCTTCCTCTGCCTGAGCATGAATGCATTGCGCCTCTCTTCACGGGACATTGCGTTCGGAATTGCTCTTGGATTCGGCGTAATGTCCGCCAACGACTTCATTGTCGTTTCATTGTTATCGCGTCTCAGTTCGCTGACCTCTCCGCTCCAGTTTGTCTACGAAGCGCTGGTTTTGAGTGTTCTTTGTACCTGGGTTACTTACTGCGCCTTGCCGGAGCCTGCACGCAAGCCCGTGGTGATGCCGGCGAATTCGACAATCTACCGCTGGAATGAGATTGCCGCCGCGCTTGGACATGGGACCCAGGTTGCCGTGCAGCAGCCTGCCAACAGCTTCTTCCTCACCGATGTGGAGAAGGTGGTGGACAAGGTGCTGAACCGGAGCTTGCAAAACAGCGAATCGAAGCCATAAACGCCGGGGTCGGGCTTCAAAAAGATAGGGGCCGGTCGCCAAAACGACCGGCCCATTTTGCTCGAGGGGCGTTTCTTGTATGCGGCGCTTCTTGTATCCGGCACGCAAAAAGGCCACGGCATCGCCGTGGCCCTCGCTGAAGTTGAATCCCGTTATTCAGCGGCGACAGGGTCGACCGAGGCGAAGCGCCCGCGGTTGCCGCGATCTGCAAACTTGACCCGTCCGGTCACCTTGGCGAAGAGTGTGTCGTCGGAGCCGATGCCCACGTTGGCGCCAGGTTTGATACGGGTGCCGCGCTGCCGCATGATGATGGAGCCGCCGGTAACGAGTTGGCCGGCAAAGGCCTTTACGCCCAGCCGCTGTGCATTGGAATCACGTCCGTTTGTGGAGCTGCCTCCACCCTTCTTATGTGCCATTGCCGAATCCCCTTCTGAAATTGGTCTCCGCGCCGCTTACTTGGCGTCGGTATAGGTAACGCCGTCGGCTTCGATAGCCTTGATGCGCACCTCGGTAAAGTTCTGCCGATGTCCTTGCAGCTTCTTGTATTGTTTCTTGCGCTTGAGGTGAAAAACCAGGATCTTGTCTCCGCGGCCTTCGCCAAGCACCTCTGCCGTAACCTTGGCAGCGGACGGCTTGACTACGTTTCCAGGCTCGCCTGAGACGGCCAGGACATCGCTGAACTCCACTGTCTGGTTCTCCGAGACAACACTCTCAATTTTGACTACGTCGCCGGGAGCGACCCGATATTGTTTACCACCGGTACGGATTACCGCGTACATAAACCCTCCAGCGCTGCTCCCGCCACGGCGGATGCGCTCATGCAGTGAAAAAATAGCTCGGGCGGAAACTTCCGCGCCGCGGTACGCTCAAGCGCCTGAAACTTTGGGGCGAGCGTCTGGCTCCACGACGACAGGCAGGAATCGCCAAACTAGAGTAGTGTACCGGCTTTGGAGGGGAAGGTCAATGTTACCGCGATGTGGAGACAGGATTTGAACCCCAACGGCACAGGGCGCGGCGGGGTTCAGGCGCGGGTTGGCACGATGTAGAAAAGGATGGCGAAGTAGTGAGCGATGCTGCCGGCGAGAACGAACAGGTGCCATGCAGCGTGGAAGTAGGGTCGCCGGTCGAGCGCAAAGAAAACAATGCCCAGTGTATAAGCTAATCCGCCGGCTCCGAGCCATAACGCCCCGTGCCAGCCGATGGCGTGCAGAAGTGGGCGGGCGGCAAAGACCACGAACCATCCCTGGAAAAGATAGACCAGCGCCGATGCCACGGCGAACCGGCCCACCGCGAGGCTCTTGAAGATCACTCCCGCGATCGCCAGCGCCCACACTATCGAGAACAAAACCCATCCCACGGGGCCGCGCAACGATACCAGGGTGAAAGGCGTGTACGTGCCCGCGATGAGGAGGTAGATGGCGGAGTGATCGAGCACGTGAAACACGTGCCGCGCCCGCGTACGGACGAGAGAGTGGTAAAGCGTGGAGCAAATATAGACGAGGACCAGCGTCGCGCCAAATACGGCGCAGGAGACGATTTGCCAGGAATTGCCACGTGCGGATGCGCCGATAAGGTACACCGCGCCAACAATGGCCAGGACGGCTCCGACGCCGTGGGTGATTGCGTTGGCGAGAATGTCGCCCAGTTTGAAGTGGGTGTCCACAAAGCGATGATAGACCTTGAATAGGACGCGCATTTGCTACACTCCGATTGCGATCCCCGATTTGAAGAGTGCAAGCAAGGGATCGTCGAAGCAGGTTGCCGATGAGCGGCGCTTAACCAAAACTTCAAACCGCAAAGCTGCAATCGAGACTTGCCCTTGACAAGGCGGTACGCTCGAAATCCTGGGGGAAACATCAACGTGAGCGCAAGGAATGAAATGTTACATGGCATTGCGCATGCGCCGATCAAGAAGCGCGCCATGACCAATCACGAGGTACTGAACGAGGCCTACGCATACGCGAAGCCGAGTTCCTTCTCGCGCGGCATGAGGATCGATCTGAATGGGTTGACCATCCTGCTGATCTCGGGCACGGCATCAATCGATGAGCACGGCAAAAGCGTGCATATCGGCGATTTCAGGGCACAAATGCAGCGGACCTTGGCCAATATTACCGGGTTGCTAGAGAGCGAAGGCTGCAACTGGCACGATGTTGTGCGCACAACCTGCTACCTGCGCGACATTGACCGCGACTACGAAGCGTTCAACGAAGAGCGGACGGCATTCTTCGATGCGCAGGGGCTTGATCCGCTGCCTGCCTCTACGGGCATCGAGGCCAAGCTGTGCCGGCCGGAACTCCTGGTGGAAATTGAGGCAATTGCAATGTTCCTGACGGGCAAGCCTCCCGGTGCGGGCGAGGAATAACCGAGCTGTGAGAGGAGGCTGCCACGGCGTTGCTGAGGAATGCAGGGAGGCAACCGTCTTGACAGAGGTACGGAAAAAGGCCAACAATCAACCGCAAATTGGTCGCAAGAGAATTGGCAGCACGCCCGCCAGGCACTTGAATCCTTAAAAACTCAAATTGCAAGAGATGGAAAGGGGCAACGTTGTGAGGCGTAATGGTATCGATATCGTGGCGATTGGCGCGATTGCCTTGGCGGGATTGTTGATTCCTGGCGCGGTCCAACATGGCGCCGGACCGACGGTTTTGGCCGCGGGGGGTAAGAATGCGGCGATCACTATCGACTATCCGCAGAATGGGTCGATTTTTCCGCCGGAGATCACCCCGCCGACTTTCATCTGGCATGACGATTCCGAAGCGTCAAAGCGGTGGCGCATCGAAGTCAGGTTCAGCGACGGCTTCGCACCATTGCGCGCTGAATCCGCCGGCGATCCGATGAGCATAGGCGAGATCGATCAACGATGCATTTCGGCGCGCAATGAGCTGCCGAAATTAACTCCCGAGCAGGTAGCGGCGCATACCTGGATTCCGGACGCGAGGACCTGGGAAGAGATCAAGCGGCACTCGACGGCGGGCGCGGCGGTCGTCACGATTCGAGGATTCAGCCAGGACAATCTTAAGCACGCACTGTCGGATGGGCAGGTTGCGATTTCGACCTCGAAGGATCCTGTGGGAGCGCCGATTTTTTATCGCGATGTGCCATTGATGCCTTCCGAGACCGAGAAGGGCGTGATCAAACCGCTGGCCCCCACGGCGATTCCCCTGATCGAATGGCGGTTGCGCTCAATCGACAAGTCCGAGAGCCGGGTGGTGTTGAAGGACATGCATACGTGCGCCAATTGCCATTCCTTCTCGGCGGACGGCAAGACCATGGGAATGGATATGGACGGGCCGCAAAACGACAAGGGACTTTATGCCGTGGTCCCTATTAAGCCGCAGACCGTGATTCGCAGCAAGGATATGATTTCGTGGAACCCAACGGAGGATCGCCAGTTCGCGTTTAACCGGGTGGGATTCATGTCGCGGGTTTCGCCTGACGGACGATATGTGCTCACGATGGTGACGAGCGCAGAGAGGCCATCAGAGAACAACTACTACGTGGCAAATTTTCTGGATTACAAGTTTCTGCAGGTTTTTTATCCCACGCGCGGAGTTCTGTATTGGTATGACCGGACGACGGGCCAGCGACATCCGCTGCCCGGAGCGGACGATCCCGGCTACGTGCAGACCAACGGGGTCTGGAGCCCGGACGGTAAATGGGTGGTTTTCATCCGGGCGAAGGCTCAGGATCCATATCCACCGGGACGAACGATCGCCACCCACGCCAACGATCCGAATGAAATTCAGATCAAGTACGATCTCTACCGAGTTCCCTTCAACGACGGCAAAGGCGGGACGGCCGAATCGATCACTGGCGCGTCGAACAACGGGATGAGCAACTCCTTCCCCAAGGTTTCGCCGAACGGACGGTGGATCGTTTTCGTCGAGGCTCACAACGGACTGCTGATGCGGCCCGATGGCAAGTTGTATATCGTTCCGTTTAGCGGTGGAAACGCGCGCTTGATGCGCGCCAACATGTTCCCGATGAACTCGTGGCATAGCTGGTCGCCGAATGGGCACTGGCTGGTGTTTTCGTCGAAGAGCCGCGGCCCCTACACGAGGATGTATTTGACCCACGTGGATGCGAACGGCAACGACAGTCCGGCAATTTACATTGATAACCCGACCGCCGCCAATCGCGCGGTCAATCTGCCGGAGTTTGTCAACATTCCGCCGGATGGACTGGTCAAGATCAGCACGCCGGCGGTGGATATGTACCGGGAATTCGACCATGCGGTGGACCTTGCCGAAAAGGGACACGAAGCAGAGGCCATTGAGGAATGGGAGAAACTGGCCTCAAGCAATCCTGAGAACGCGCGCATTCATAACAATCTGGGCGCGGCGCTGACTCGCGCCGGGAAGTATGACGAAGCCATTTCTCAATTTGAAAAAGCACTTGCACAGAACCCGCATTATAACCTTGTTCACGTGAACCTTGGCCATGCCTTGATTGACGCGGGGCAGACCGACGCGGCGGTGGCAGAGTACGAAAAGGCAATGGCGTTTTATCCGGACTCGGCGGATCTGCGCGACAGTCTGGGTACCGCTTTGGAACGGCAAGGGAAGCTGGGCGATGCGATCGAACAATTCAACGCGGCGATTCAAATCGATCCGAAGCTGGCCGAGGCACACAACAACCTCGGTCTCGCCCTGCTGTCGAACGGGCAGGCCGGGCAGGCGGTCGAGGCGGAGAAGGAATTCAAGGCGGCAATTTCGCTCAATCCGACCTTTGCCGACGCGGAGAATAATCTGGGGACGCTCTTTGGCCAGCAGGGAGACGATGCCGCGGCCGAGCAAATGTTCCGTGAAGCCGTCAAAAACAATCCCGTATTTCCCAGAGCTCTGGTGAATCTGGCTGCCACGCTGGCCAGCGAATCACGTTTTGCCGAAGCAAACGCCGTGCTGCAGCAGGCACTTCGCATCGCCCCGGATAACAAGGACGCGCAACAGCTTGAGGCCATGTTAAAGGCGCAAGGAAGCCGATGACGCGCTGCTGTCGTTGGCTCCCGCTGCAGAGGAACGCAGGCCGTTGATGAACTACTGCCGCACTCTGCGGGACTGATTTGACGCTATGACTGGAGCGCAAATGGTCTGCCTTTGACCGGGCCAACCCCTTCGCGGATTGTGACAAGCTCGTTGGCGGGTAAGGACTTGAATTGTTCGACCGCGCCTGAGGGCCAGTGGACTTCGATGCTGGCGCTGGATTCCTTTCCAAGTCCAAAGTGGAGGCGTGGATCGTTGCTGGAAAGATAGCTGCTCTGGCTCAGGAGCGCCTGGGCCTGAACGTGCTCGCCGTAGTGGACGAGGACACGCGCACCGATGGCGCTGCGGTTGCTTTTGGTCCCTTCCAGTCGGACTTTGATCCAATTGTTTCCCGGGGGCACGTCATTCCGCAGCAACGAAGGCGGACCGTTCTGATTCATAACCAGAATGTCGATGTCGCCATCGTTATCAAAGTCGCCAAAAGCGCAGCCACGGCTGCAATGACGCTCGGTAAAAGCCGGACCGGCCTGGTCGCCGATTTCGACAAACTTGCCGTTTCTCAGGTTGCGAAAGAGAATCGGCTGGCTGCGTGCGGGGAATCTGGCGAATACACGCTCGAGTTCCGGATACACATTGCCGGTGACATAGAAAATGTCAGGCCAGCCGTCATTGTCGAGATCGAGGATGCAATCGCCCCAGCTGACGAACCGGCGTTCAGAGCCGACGCCGTATTCGACCGTGACGTCGTCGAACTGACCTTTGCCGGTGCAGCGATAAAGTCCGTTGGACTGAAGTTGATAGTGCGTCTTGAAGATATCGATGTGGCCGTCGAGATCAAAATCGCCGGGCGCAATGCCCATGCCGGCCATCTCCTGACCGTTGCTGCTGACGGCGAGGCCGCGCAACAGGCCCTCCTCGCGAAATGTGCCGTCGTGGTTATTGAGGAAGAGCAGGCTAGGCGTGGAGTCGGCGGCCATGTAGATGTCGGGCCAACCATCTTCGTCCACGTCGAAGGAGACGGCGGTGAGGCCATACGAGGTCTTTACAGATTCGATGCCTGAAACTTTGGAGACATCGGTGAACGTACCGTCGCCGTTGTTGTGATAGAGAGCTTGTGTTGGCAGTGGCAGCCCGCGCGGACCGCAGTAAACGGCGACTCCCTGATAGGAGCACGTGGCGACCTGGATGTTTGGCTTGGGGGCAGTGGCCAGATCGAATTCAACGTAGTTGGCGACGAACAGATCGAGATGGCCATCGCGGTCATAGTCCAGAAAGGTACAGCCGGTTCCGAAACGATTGCCCGAATGAAGAAGTCCGGCTTGTGCGGTGACATCGGCGAAGGTGCCGTCGCCGTTGTTGCGGTAAAGGCGGTTGTGGCCGTAGTAAGTGAGGAACAAATCTTCGAAGCCGTCGTTATTGTAGTCGCCGACGCAGACTCCATTGGCCCATCCGGGGTCACTGAGGCCAGCCTTGGCCGTCACATCAGAGAACGTGCCATCGCGATTGTTGTGGTAGAGGCGGTTGCCGGAACCGGGTGGAGTTCCCTCGAGTGTGCGGCCACCGAGGATGAAAACATCCATCCAACCATCGTTGTCGTAGTCGAAGAAGGCGCAGCCGCCGCCCATGGATTCGATGATGTAGGGCACTTCGCCTGGAGTTCCGTAGACGAAAGACTGTGCGAGTCCGGCCAGCAAAGCTACATCAGTGAACTTTGAGAACGTCGGCAGGGACGGAACCTCGTCCCCGGTTGCACGCAGCCAACGGGGCGCCAACACCGGAGCGGACGCGAGAGCGCCGGACCGAAGCAGGCGGCGGCGGGACCAAAGGGGATGAGGGTTGTCGGTCATCTGTGCGCTAGTGGGGTTTTGGGGAGCCGGAAGAATTTTTCGCGGCAGTTGATCCGGGCACGGGTTGAGAGCCCTCGGGCAACATCTGCCGCAGACGAAGCGCGTCAGTGTTCGCGGGGTCGATTCTCAACGCACTGTCGACGGCGTCGCGCGCTGCGGAAAAGCGTGACTCGCTGGCCAGAGTAGCTGCCAGGTTGATCCAGGCGGGCGTATAGCGTGGATTGACGGCAACGGCTGAGCGAAAGAAAACTTCGGCCTCACTGTCGCGGTTCTCCTGTCCGAGCAAGGTTCCCAGGTTGTTTGCGGCTTCGGCATAGCTTGGCGCGACTGAAAGTGCTTTGCGAAAATGCTGCTCCGCGGCAGTCGTTTCGCCCGCGCGTGCGGTCACGTAGCCCAGTTGATTTTCCGCTTCGGCAAAGCGGGGCTTGAGTTGCAGGGCTCTCTCGAGAGCGGCACGCTCCGCTGCGGCATCCCCGACGCGATCGAGAGCCAGCGCAATGTCATATTCCAGCACCGCATCCTGGGGCAAAGCGGCGATCGCCTCGCGATAGAGTGAGACTGCCAAAGCTGCATTTCCACCGTCCAGGGCCTGCGCCGCCTGACCGGCCTTGGTCTGTCCCAAAGCAAGGTTGGTTGTGGCCTGCTGCTCTTTCTGGAAGAGCTTGAGCTGCGTTTGCGCCTCCGCGGTTTGGCCAAGAGCACGCAGAACCTGGGCGAGGTGAAAATGGGCTTCGGCCTTGGAGGGATCAAGGGCCACAGCCTTCTCCAACTGCTCGCGCGCCGCGTCATTCTGCTGTAGGTGAGAAAGTGCGATGCCGAGGTTAAACCGCGCGTCGTAGTGATTAGGATTGAGGGCGACCGCTGCTTTCAAATGTTCGACTGCTGCGCTGTAGTCCTGCACATCGTTCTCGATGACGCCGGAGAGATATAGCGGGTCGAAGCCATGGGGATTCAATGCCAGGAGGCGGTGCGCAATCGGCTGCGCATTTGTGTCGTCGTCCTGAAGGACAAGGAGGCGCAGGTAGAGCAGCTCGGCCGCGGAATCGCCAGGATGTAACTTCAACGTTTCACGCATGAGGTTCGTCGCGTCCTGGTAGCGGTGGGATTGGGCGTAAACGGCGGCCAACGCCGTGCCGAGGCGGAGATCCCCCGGCGTCTTTGCCAGAGCGGAGTTCAAGGTATCCGCAGCCTTGTCGAATTGGCCGGACTGCGAATAGGCGAGAGCCATGTCGAGGGTCAGGTCGTCGTCGTGCGGGGCGGCCGAGAGCAGTTCGATGGCGGACCCGAATTGTCCATCGGCGATGCGCGCTTTGGCCAGCCAGTCCAAAGCCGTCACGGAATTGGGGTCAAGGGTCAAGGCGGCTTCCCATGCCGCTTCCGCCTCCGCAGTATGGCCTAACTGATGAAGAGCGACGCCCAAAGCCAGACGAGCCTGAACGTTACTTCCATCCAGCTCGACTGAGCGGCGAAGTTCGCCCGCAGAAGCGATCACCTGGCCTGCGGAATACAGCGTCACGCCCAGAAAGTAATGCATACGCGCCGAGGAGGGATCGAGACGGACGGCAGTCTGAAATGCGGAAAGGGCGCAAGCGAAATTGTGCTGTTCCCCGAACCACCCGCCGAGTGCTCCCCAGGTGCGGGTGGAGGGGTGAGCATGCGCCTGCATCTCGAGATCCTGCGGACCATGACATGCGGGCGGTGCGGCGAAGCCAGCCTGCGAAAGAGCAGCAAGGCAGAGTGCGGAGATGGCGATTCTAAGTTGCATCCTTAAGCGAGTTGGATCGATCAGGCTCATGGAGGGTCATCTCTAAATTGGTATCGTTACCATCTCGCCAATAAACTGCGGCCCCCACCAAGGGAGCTTCATCGAGCAAGCTTGATGTTACCAACCGGAACCCGTAGCTGTTGAGCTGATCTTGCGCAAAAGGAAGAAATAAGTGGGCAGATCGGGAGATTCCTCCTCCAACCACAACGATCTCCGGCGAGAATGGCACAAGAACATCGTGAATGACCTTGCCCAGATTTGTTCCGAAGGCTTCGAAGACGATCCGGGCTTCCTGTTCCGTAGCGGCAGCGCCGGCTATCGTTACCACGTCAGCATTCTTTCCTGTGCGACGGGCGTATTCGCGCTTAAGTGCCCGGGTTGAGAGCAGATCCTCAACAATTCCTGCACCATATGGGAGATTCCATATCTCGCCGCCCGGTGGCACGTACTCCCCGTTTGTAACCCACCGACCATTGCGAACAAATGCCGAACCGATTCCCGTGCCAAGGACGATGCCGACGGCGCGCGAGGCGCCGCGGGCAGCTCCAGCTCCAACTTCCCCGAGAAGGAACGCGCCGGCATCATTGAGAAAACGAAATTGACCGGGAGCCCACCCGAAGCGTTTTGCCAAAGCGCTGCGGAGGTCAAGCCCATAGAGGGATTTGAACTTGTGGCGCATCCGGCTGACGCCTGCGGTGAAATCAAAGGGTCCGGGAAAAGCCAGGGCTGCGCCCGCCACGTTGTCCAGTTGGCCGGCGACCTGGCAACCGAGGTGATAGAGAAGATCGACAAATGCTTCGAAGCTGCAGTCTCCCGACAAAGGGGTACTCGCAAAAGAAGCCAGTTGCAGGGCGTTGGTGTTACACAGACCGGCAGAGAGATGGCTGCCACCAACATCGAAGGCCAGAATGAGGGGAGGACGCGGAGCTGATACGCCGTTCAAGGTATCCTTTCGATGATTTCGATATCATTTGTAGCACACGATTCGTAATTCTTGTCGAATATCGCAAAATACAGCTTGACAAAGGCAATCCTGAGGCCGTATCTCTTTTGAGTCGATGATAACGCTATCATTTTGTCTCGAATGATATCGCTATCGGGCTGCAGTTTACAGGGGCATTTTCTTCAGCCTGCCCCACGGCTGCGCCCGCATTCATCGGCATTCAGGAGGCAGCATGGGAGTACTACGCTGGTTCAATTGCCTGATAGTCGTCGTCTTTCTGGGAGTCATCGCATTCGCGCAGACACCCACCGGCACCATTCAAGGCCTGGTGACCGACAAGACCGGCGCGGCGATTCAGGGCGCTACCATCACGATTACCAAGACGTCAACGAACGAGGAACGAAAGACGAGTACCGATTCAGGAGGCCGCTACGTCATCCCGTTTGTGGAACCAGGCGCATACAGCATCAACGCGACGGCCACCGGTTTCCGAGCGGCCCAGCAGAACAACATCCTCGTACAGTTGACCGAGACGCGCGCTGTGAATTTTGTGCTCGAGATCGGCACCGTAACGCAATCGGTTGAGGTCTCTGCCGCCGCAGAATCGCTGGATGTGGACACATCAGCGCTTGGTGAGACCATTCAGAGCCAGTCGATGCTTTCACTGCCCGACAACGGGCGCAACCCATTCGACTTTGCCACGCTGGTTCCGGGTGTGAACAACGTTGGGGGTGCCTCGACACCGCATATCGGTGGCAGCCGCAACGCCAACAACGAGCAGCAAATCGATGGCATGACCAACATCCTGCCGGAGAATAACGTGGGTAACAACTCCTCGGCTTATACCCCGGTGGAGGACTCTGTTCAGGAAGAGAACGTGCAGACCAGCGTTCTTCCTGCTGATAGCGGCCGCTTCTCAGGCGGCGTGATCTCGTTGATCACAAAGAGCGGGGCAAACCAATTTCACGGCAGCTTCTTTGAGTTCATCCAGAATGGCGCGTTAGACGCCATTCCCTTCGGCGCGCCCGGCGTCCAGAACACCGGCAGCAAGCCCGACCAGCATCAATACCAGACGGGCGGGACCATCGGCGGCCCGATCCTGTTTCCGCATTACAACGGCCGCAACCGAAGCTTCTTCTTCTTCGACTACGAAGATTCGCGCGCGTCCAACGGACAGACCAGCACCTACTCCGTTCCCAACCCGGCGTGGTTCCAGGGCGACTTTACGAGCCTGTACGGATCGACAACACCGAAGCTCTTCGATCCGGATTCGGTGGCGAAGAATGGAAGTGGAGTCTACCAGCGCACGCCGTTCATGACCAACGGAGAGTACAACGTTCTTCCGGCCTCGCGAATCTCGCCTGTAACTCAGGCGGCGTTGGCGTATTTCCCCAAGCCCAATGTTCCGGGAGCGGGCACGTACAACAACTATCAGCAGACCGGCGCCGTCCCCTCCGACTACTGGCACTTCGACTCGAGAATCGATCAGGACGTTACCAAGAAATGGCACTCGTTCCTGAAGTACTCGATGTTGAAACAGACCGGCTCGACTTTGAACGACTATAACAATGCCGCTTCGCCCGGCAACTATGGCGGTACTTACCATGGGTACGATTACGAAGGCATTTTCAGCAATACGATAACTTTCACCCCAACCCTCTTAGGTGAATTCCGGTACGGTCTTAGTAAAGACACCTACAACCGCATCCCTGTCGGCGGGACATTCAATCCCGGAACTCTCGGGTTCGACGCAGGGTTTGTGGCGCAGGCGGCGCTGGAAGGGGAGATGTTCCCGCATTTCGGCTTCGGCGGAAACGGAGGCTTTTCAGACCTGGGGCCGCTCGGTTATGAAGAGTTCCAGGAAGATCCGCTGGCACAGGACATCAACTACAGCCTGGTGAAGATTGTGCGCGCTCACAGCCTCAAGGTGGGCGGTGAGTTCCGCGCGCTGCGCCTGAACTTTTACCAGTGGAGCTATCCATCCGGAACCTTCAGCGCAGACGATTCGTGGACACGGCAATTCCCGCAGACATCCGACACGACCGGCTTCTCGGTCGCCTCGCTGCTGCTTGGTTTGCCTTCGGGCGGAGATATTTCCGAGGACGAGAAGTCGATCTCCACGAGCAAGTACTGGGCTTTCTATGGGCAGGATGACTGGAAGGTGTCTCCGAAACTGACCCTCAACATCGGCCTCCGCTATGACTGGGACACTCCCCATGAAGAGCAGAGCAACCAACTGAGCTATTGGGACCCGAACGCACCTTCTCCGCTGCAAAGCGCGAACATTGGCGCGAACCTGTCGGCGGGCGAAAGCTGTCCGGCCTGCAGCAACCTTCTGGGTGCTATGACAATCGTTGGTACTCCAGGCGCGAAGTATGGCAGGCAGCAGGTGCCGACACCCCACGATGATTTCGGTCCACGTTTCGGGTTGGCATATAACCCAACTCCCAAAGTTGTGATTCGTGCGGGAGCCGGCATCGTCTTCCAGGCATCGGCGTTCCAGGCAGCAGGAACTACGGGATCACCGGGAAATGAAGGATTCTCGACCCAGACCAACTTCAACCCGTCTTTCGACAACCAGGACTCAGCACCAATCGCGAGCCTGTACAGCCCTGACCCAAACCTTCCCGCCTCGGCGCAGACACCGTTCCCGGGATATTCCACTCCGCAGGGCCACCAGGCGTCATGTCTGTCTTCCGCCTCATGTGTTCAAGGCATCGATCTTGGCAACGGGCTGCAGAACTCGTTCTTCGACTCGGATCGCACTCCGTACTCGATTCAATGGAATGGGAACGTGCAGTTCGCGATGCCCTTTGCCATCAAGCTCGAACTTGGGTACCTGGCGAATAAGGGCGTCTTCCTGGTAGATGGCGATCCGGGAAAACCCTATGACCAGTTGCCGCTTTCTACCCTGGCGCAGTATGGGTGCACACCAGGCGCGCCCACGAGTGCCTGCCAACTGCTAAACCAGGTGCCGAATCCCTTTGATGGTGTAATCGGCCCGGGAACCATCTACACAGTGGCCTCTTCGGGGTTAACCAGCAACGCGACCGTGGAGCAGGCTGCACTGCTGAAACACTGGCCGCAATACAGCAGCGTTTCGAGCTTCCGCAAACCCGGTTCTGCATCCATGTACAACGGGTTCACTTTACGGGCGGACAAGCAATTTACTCACGGGCTGGCCTTTACATTCTCGTTTACCGACGGGCGCGAGTACGACAACGCAGCTTCGCCGGTTAACTACCTTGGCGCTGCCAGCCAGACCTACGCCGACCAGTACAACCCGAGGGCAGAGTGGGGCATCGGCACTCAGAATGTCTCATACGATATCGCAAGCAGCTTCCTGTATGAGCTTCCGATCGGCCATGGGCATCCGTTCCTGAACAACGCCAACGGCGTTGCCGACAAGATCATCAACGGATGGCAGGTTACCGGCATCGAGAACTGGAGCACCGGCACGCCGATCGTGCTGGGATCGGTGAACAACGGCACTACCACTGCGGTCGACCAGAATCCATTTGGGCAACGCCCGGCGTGGACGGGCGAGACTGCGAAATTGCAGTCTCCTTCGTACAAGCAGTGGTTTAACCCGAATGTGTTCAGCATGCCGCAATCGTTCGCTATCGGCAATGCGCCGCGCGGACTGTGGGATGTGAACAATCCGAGTTACCAGGACCTGGACGCTGCGTTGTTGAAGAACACGATGTGGGGAACAACCGAACGGTACAACGTTCAGTTCCGCCTGGAGATGTTCAATGCGTTCAACCATCCGTCCCTAGGCGGCCCGAACACCGGTCTCACCTCTGGTCAATTTGGCGTGATCAGCGGTTTCGCAGGAAACGCGCGCCGGATTCAGGTCGCAGCAAAGGTCACTTTCTAAGCCGCGATGCGATCGGGGTCGGGGAGAAACAGCCCGGACCCCGATCGCGTGGACATTCCTTGGGTTATTGAACCAGCCGACTTTTTACTTCGGGCGCGTGAGTAGTGCGTACCCACCTGCTATCCAAGCCAGACTTATCACCTGACTGGGTTGAAGGGGTCTTTCGACCCCTTCAGCCCGATCTTCAGTTTCTCGTGTGTGGCCTCGGTTGTGGCGCGTGACGAGAGGAATGCGAGCCGATTAAGATGTTGGCCGTCATGCAGATTCGAAATGAAACCTCAAAATACTCACGAAATCAGTCTTTGTTGCGCCGAAGGTTGAACATCGTCGTGGCTTTCTTTGGTGCGTTTCTACCGCTGACGTTGCCTTCGTTTGCGCAGACGATTCCAACCGAAGATTACGGACCCTATAATGCGATATTCCTGGCCGACGGCCCGGGATTGACCAAGCCGCTCGCGCCGCCTCCCTCTGCAGACAGAGGGACAGAAGCGCTGCTCGAAAGGCTGGGGCTGAATCGGGCGCCGCAGTCGCCCGACGAGTTGCTGGCAGGGCGGGCGAAGTGGTCGCTGGCTTTCTGGTTTCATTCGTCTGACCCTTTTGAAGGCACAGTGCTAATTGCTGGGATTGGCGATCCGTCGGCAGAAGATGCACGCTTTATTGGGGTCGAAGACAACCACCTGGGATTGTGGCTTGGCAGAGGACCCGGGGCGAAGCGCCTGATTGCGGCCGAAAGAACACTGAGCAACACGGAGTGGCACCTGGCGGTGGCAGTGAGTGACGGAGAAAGCGTCACACTCTATGCCGATGGCAAGCTTGCCGTGACGAACCCGCTGACGCAGGGCGATGTGGCCGGGCGACTGGAGATGGCGCCAGAGCCTGTGAAAGATTTGGAGAGCCGTCATTTTGGCGGCAAGATTGTCGGTTTGAAGATTTACCGTGTGGCGCTAACAACGGAGCAGGTTGAGGCAATGACCGCGGCGCCTCCGAACTTTGCTCTGCCCACGTATGAAGAGGCTTCGCAGCATTGGCCGGTGCAGACTCGCGCCATGATTGGCCAGGCCGAGCCACAGGACCCCTCGACGCTGCCGCGCGGAAAGTCCGGCTTTGAGAAGCCGGTGGCTAAACCGCTGCCCCCGGCAACCAGTCGCACGGAGCCCGTTGGCGCCGATGCCTGGCGGATACGCGACGGCTGGAAACTGGCTGCGGAGCCGGAAGTGAAAGTAACCGGAGGCGAGATTTCCAAAGCCGGCTTCTCCGCGCGGAATTGGATGGTGGCGACGGTCCCTGGCACGGTGCTGACGACGATGATCGATCGCGGCATTTATCCCGATCCCGACTACGGTCTGAACAATCTCGCGATTCCCGAGAGCCTCGCTCACCAGAATTATTGGTACCGCGTGGAGTTCAAAGCTCCTCCGCAAGCGCGCAGACAGCGACTGACACTGACCTTCGAGGGCGTGAATTATGCTGCCGAAGTATGGCTCAACGGCAAGAAACTGGGCGGTTTCACGGGAGCGTTTCTGCGCGGCACATTCGATGTGACTTCTCTTGTTTCTGCTGCGAGCGAAAACGCCTTGGCGGTGCGGGTGAGCCCGCCACCACATCCAGGGATTGCCAACGAAGAGTCGATTAAGGGCGGTCCGGGTGAAAACGGAGGAATGGAAGTGCTGGATGGGCCGACCTTCTCGGCGACTGAAGGCTGGGACTGGATTCCCAGCATTCGCGACCGCAACACGGGGATCTGGCAGGACGTCACGTTAACTTCAACGGGCTCGGTGGAGATTGGCGACTTGCAGGTGGTGACGACGCTGCCCAGGCCAGACCGAAGCGAAGCGGATATCGAGATCGAAGCGCCGTTGACGAACTTGGCAAGTGAGTCCGTCGAAGGAGATCTTACGGCGACCTTCGACGATGTGAAGGTGACAAAGCACGTGAAGCTGTCGCCGGGCGAGACGGTGGTGCGGCTTGAGCCGGCGGATTATGCGCAGCTCAAAGTGCAGCACCCGAAGTTGTGGTGGCCGAATGGCTACGGTGATCCTGCGCTGCACACACTGCGGGTCAGCCTGACTGTCGCAGAAATGAAAAGCGCGGAACGCCAAATCGAGTTCGGCATGAGGGAGGTGAGCTATGAGACCTCGCTCTTCGACCAGAGCGGCCACTTACGGCGTGTGGAGGTGTTACCCAGCCGAACACACGATGAGGCACTTCCGCTGATTGATGAGAGCCATGAAGGCATCCGACAGATTGACGACAAGACGCCGAACCTTGTGCCGCCCATCTTCCCAGGCGGCAGGCCCATCCCTCCTGAATTCCTGGAATGGATGCGGCACACATGGGTGCAGACGCTTAAGCCGGGCGCGGAAAACTCAGCTTCGATTCGCCCCGTCGACGGGGGGTGGCCCGGTACAGACCTTGTGATCAAGGTGAATGGGGTACGCATAGCGGCTCGCGGCGGCAACTGGGGAATGGACGACAGCCGCAAACGCGTAAGCATCGAGCACCTGGAGCCTTACTTCCGGCTGCATCGCGATGCACATGTGAATTTGATTCGCAACTGGATGGGGCAGAATACGGAAGAGAACTTTTACGCGCTGGCCGACAAGTACGGCCTGATGGTGTGGAACGATTTCTGGGAGTCCACCGAGGGCTACAATCTTGAGGCGCAGGACCCGGCGCTGTTCCTGAAGAATGCGCGCGACACAATTCTGCGCTTCCGGCACCATCCGTCGATTGTGGTGTGGTGCGGGCGCAATGAAGGCGTGCCGCAGCCCATCATTAATGAGGGATTGGCCACACTGGTGCGCACCCTCGACCACACCCGCTATTACACCGGCAGTTCGAACCAGGTGAACCTGCGCAACTCGGGGCCTTACCAGTTCCAGCCCCTCGAAACCTATTACCGCATCAACCGCGGCTTCAGCGTGGAATTGGGCATACCGAGCGTGCCTACCCTGGAAAGCATGAAGTCGTTCATTCCTGAAGCGGACCGGTGGCCCATCAGCGACACGTGGGCGTATCACGATTGGCACCAAAGCGGGAACGGTGCGGTGGCTCCCTTCATGGCGCATATGGAGACGGAGTTTGGTGCACCGGCCAGCATGGAAGACTTTGTGCGCAAGGCGCAAATGCTGGACTATGTTGGCCATCGCGCTATCTTTGAGGGCTTTGCTGCGCATCTTTGGCAGCCGAACTCTGGGCGCATGATCTGGATGACACAGCCTGCGTGGCCGAGCATGGAATGGAATTTTTTGAGCTGGGACTACGACACGCAAGCGAGTTTCTATGGCACACAGAAAGCCTGCGAGCCCGTCCATGCGCAACTAGACCTGACCGACAACGCAGTGGACCTGATCAACCTGGGTGATGCGCACTCGTTCAAGGTGGAAACGAGGGTGGTCGGCCTTGACGGCAAGGTCTTGAGCGACCAGACGAATCAGGTTGAGGCGGCGGCCGACGCGCGCACATCGGTGGGCAAGCCCGACCTGGACAAATTGGCCGATGGACATACGGTGCTGGTTGCCTTGAAGGTGAGCGACGAAAAGGGCGCGCCAGTAAGCGACAACTTGTATTGGTGGGCGAGGCAGGAAAGCACTCTGCGGGAACTCGACGCATTGCCGCAGGCCAAATTAACTGCATCGGCAACGGTGGCTCCGTCAGGGAGCGAACGCATGGTAACGGTGAGAATCGATAATGCGGGCTCGGCTCCGGCGCTGATGATTAAGCTCACACTGAAAGACGGCGCCACGAGCCGACGCATCCTGCCCGCCTATTACAGCGAGAATTATGTTTCGCTTCTGCCGGGTGAGGAGCGCTCGATCTCGATTGCATTTCCGTTGGGCGAATCAAAACCGGAGATTGGGCTGAGGGGTTGGAATCTGGAGACTGAAACGATCGAAGCAAAGTAATCTTTTGATCATTTGCCGAAAGCTTCTGCGAATGATGCGCAGTGATCGGTCGTCAGCGATGATCGATGAAGAAACATTGGCTCGGCTGATCAGGAGGGAATCAGGAGGCTTTCGGTAATCTCCTGCTTGCGAGGAGCCGAGGGCTTATGCCTTAGTCCGCAGGACTCGCGAATGACCAACTCGACAGGAAGGACGATGTGCTTGCCTCGATCGGACATATCGTTGTTGAGCAACCGCGAAAACAGAATGTTCGCGCCCATACGTGCCATGTCGGTGATCGGCTGGCGCACTACGGTTAAGGCGGGATTCAGAATGTTGGCAGTCTCAAAGTCATCGAATCCCACCAAGGCGACTGCGTCTGGAATTCGCACCTTGAGATGTGCGAGCGCATGAACCGCGTGGCGTGAGATCAGGTTATTGCTGGTGAAGATCGCGGTCGGTGGATTCTTTCGGTCGAGGATACCGCGAATCGTGGAGAGCATTTCAGTCTGGGTGCCATTGCCGAAGTAGACATCCGGCTTGAGATTGGCTTTCTTCATCGCATCTCGATAACCCTCGAATCGTGCCTTGATCGTATAAAGATTGCGCGAGAGGCCGAAGAATGCGATGCGGTTGTGGCCATGCTGGATGAGGTGATTGACTCCAAGTTGCGAGCCGAACCGGTTTTCGACAACAACGCTGTCATAGGAACTGTTCTCGATGGGGCGGTCGAGCGTGACGATCGGTGTGCGGTTGAACTCGCTCCCCGCGATGCGACAGACACCGCCGGCGGCAGGAATGATGACGAACCCTTCTACCTGACGGCGCAGCATGCGACTCGCCTCGCTATACTCCATATCCACATCTTCGTCTGCCGTGGCGATGATGACCGAGTACAAATGCTCCTTGGCGACTACGCTTACCGTCTGCGCACAGATCGCGAAGAACGGGTCAATTAGGTTGGGCACAATGATGCCGATCTGATGGGACCGCTGGTCGCGGAGCGCGCGCGCAACCTCGTTGGGGCGATAGTTGAGCGTCGCGATGGCATCAAAAACACGTCTGGCTGTATCTTCGCTCACTCTCACGCTGCCGCTTAGTACACGCGAGACGGTCATCGTGCCGACTCCGGCAAGCTTTGCGACATCGCTCATGCGGGGCGCGCGGTTCACAGCTTACAGCTCTCCCTCTGCCATTCACTCGATATGATAAACCCAACCTTTTCACGCGGCGGAGGAAGTGGTCAAGGACTTTGCCGGTAGATTGCGCACGTCTGTCGCGTCGTGATGTGCACATCTACCTTGCGAAGCGCTAGAGGCAGTGAAGATTCAGCCGTCGCGCCTCGTCTTAACAGTCGCCGTCGCAATGACTTCAAGAATCGTCGCTTCGCAGGCGATTAAGGGCTCAACTTGGCATAAGAAGAGCAGGTCGTGATATCGTTCCCATCTAGGGGTTTGCCGGAAGTCCTGTGCTCCTTCATTGGCAGAGCGGTCTCACATTCCGGCCATCGGCTACAGGAGAAAATGCGCCATGAGAATCCTCGAAGCTTTTGTATTGCTTCTTTTGATGCTGGTTTCGGCGTCAAGGTTTGGGAATGCCCAGGCTGCTCCCGATTCCGGGACCTCGCCTCACGCCGCTCCTGTGAATCCCAACGCCACACCTCAGGCGCGAGCGCTGCTGAAGCAGATTGATGCGATCTCGGGTCACTACACGCTTACGGGACAACATAATTTTCCCAACAGCGTCTCCCGCTGGTCGGATCGTATCTACGATCTCACAGCCAAGTATCCGGCCGTTTTTGGGCAGGATTTCGGATTTTCGGGCGGCGAGGATAAAGACTCGGTCGAGGGGCGCCCGTCAATGATTGAGGAGGTGGAGCGCCAATACCGGAATGGCGCCGTGATCGCCCTGACATGGCATGCAGTGCGGCCGACGGACGATGAGCCTGTGACCTTCAGAGACAGCGTGCAAGGGCACCTGACGGACTTTGAGTGGAACGAACTGCTCACTCCGGGAACGGATCTGAACAAGCGCTGGGTGGAGCAAGTGGACGTGATTGCCGGCTATCTGCGTCAGTTGCAGGAAGCCGGAGTGCCTGTGCTTTTCCGCCCCTACCACGAGATGAACGGAAACTGGTTCTGGTGGGGCGGCAGGCCAGGAGATCATGGTTCAACGGCGCTTTACCGCCAGCTCTATGATCGCTTCGTCAATGTCCATCATTTGAACAACCTTGTCTGGGTGTGGAACGTGAACAGCCCGAGCGAGAATGCCGGACTGATTACCGCTTACTATCCCGGGCCACAATACGCTGATGTTGTCACGATGGATATCTACGGCGAGTTCAAGCAGAGCTACTACACCGATATGCTCGCGCTTGCCGGTGACAAGCCGATTGCGCTTGCCGAGGTGGGAGCGATGCCTTCGCTCGATGTGCTTGCGAAGCAACCCCGCTGGGCCTATTTCATGATGTGGAGTGGACTGGCCGAGACGGCGAATACTCTCGATCAGTTGCAGGCCATGTTTCACGCGCCCAATCTGCTCAACCGCGGAGACGCTCCATTTACCGCCGCCGCAGCGCCGGTGGTAAAGGCAATTGACCCCGTTACGCCAGAGGCTCTGCCGGGCGTGAGAGAGGTGCTTGACCATCTTTATGAGAGCGTAGGTACGCGCGTCTTGAGCGGCCAGGTGAACAATGCGGACGCACCCGCAGGCGCAACGCAGCAGGTACTTCAGGCGACCGCCAGGAAATCTGCGATCTACGCTTCCGATCTGGATACATCGAGAGGCGGGAGGATGATACAGCCAGTTTTGGATGAGGCGATTCAGCAGAGCCGGGAAAAGTCGATTGTGAGTTTGCGTTGGATTGCACCCAATCCCGCGGAGCTCGATTCTGCCGCGAGCGATACGGGTGGCGATGCAAGACAAGCTTTGCTTACAGATTTTGAGTGGAAGGAGTTGATGACGCCCGGCACGCACCTGAATGAACGGTGGTGCGCACAGGCTGACGCCGCGGCTGACGCGCTGAAGCAACTCGAGCAGAAAGGCATCGCGGTGATGTGGACTGCTTACCCAGACTCAAACGGCAAGCAGTATTGGTGGGCTGACCACGCGGGCATTCACGGCAGTGCGGCGCTCTATCGCATGCTGTTCGACCGGCTCGTGCATCACGATCACGTACGCAATCTGGTATGGGTGTGGGAGGCCGCGCCACAGGGCTTTGGTCCGGGCGCAACGGGCTCATATGCTCAGTATTTCCCCGGGCTGTTGTATGTTGACGCTTTGGAACTTGACACAAGCCGCACAGAATCCCGCTTTCGAAGCGACGAGTATCTTCATTCATTTGCTGTGGGGAAAGTGATGGGCCTGTCCGTCGAGGGAACCGTACCTGATCCTGCATTCTTCGCGAAAGAAACGGATTGGGCCTGGTTCCTGCTGGATCCCCAAGCAGTTTCGGCCGGTGGCAATGCGGTTGGAACATCGGATTCGACCGCGCCGGCACTGCGCGCTCTCTATGGCGATCCGCGGGTTGTTTCGCGCTGAGCCAAGCGACCGGTTGCCGTAGTCCCGCGTCAGTCGCGGGACTCCTGCGGAAGGTACTCGTAGCTGACGAAGGCGACTTTCGCGCTATCCGGCGACCACGAGGGAACATTGATGGTGCCCTGGCCGCCGAAGAGCGTTGCCAGCTTATGGACCTTTTTATCGGTCATCGACATCAAATTCAGCCTTACATCCTTGTCGGCCGGATGACCGGTGACACCCTTTTCGTAAGAGAGAAAGACCATCCATTTGCCGTCGGGAGAAATGTGCGGGAACCAGTCGTTGGTCTCGTCCGAGATGACCTGCTCCTGGTCGCTGCCGTCTGGATGCATTCGCCAAATCTGCATGGTACCGGTGCGCTCTGAGTTGAAGTAGATCCAGGCGCCATCCGGCGAGTACTCGGGGCCGTCGTCGAGCCCCGCCGCTGTCGTGAGCCGCTTTTCCTCTCCGCCATTGACAGAAATGGTGTAGATGTCGAAGTTGTCGCCACGCTGGCCGGTAAATGCCAGAGTCGAGCCATCGGGCGACCAGCCATGCCAGTAAGAAGGCGAGTTCTTCGTGATCTGATTCGGTGTCCCGCCAGCTATGGGGAGCGTATACACCATCGATTTGCCCATCTGCGAGGAGTCGCTGACGGCGATCATTGTGCCGTCAGGAGAGATTCCGTGATCGTTGTTGCACTTCATTTCGGGTCCTGTCGGGATGCGCACGGGATCGTCTGCGTTGACAGCAAGGCGATAGATGCCGCCCCCCTGATTGAAGAGGAAGTAGGAACCATCGCGGGACCAGTTTGGCGCCTCAAAATGGGCGGGCGCCACATAGGCAACCCTGCGGTCTCCCGATGCGATTGGTACCGTCTCGAGGGTGCTATAGAGGACAGGCTTGGCGTCGCCGGACGGGGCGAGCTGTTCGACTCTCACGTTGGAAAAGATCGCTGTCTGCACGTCGTCTTTGTCATGGGCCGAGACGCCGATGCCCACATAAAACGGGCCGTTGAGGGCGAGCTTTGTCGACGCTCCCGCCGGCTCGAGCTTGCCATCCTTGCCGGAGACGAATGCGTAGAAATAGTCGCCGCGCTTCTCGAGTCTTACTCGCTGCGGGGCGGAGACGTTCGATTGGACTTCGTGCGTATTCGCGCCGGCGGCGTCTCGAAACTGCAATGAGGTAAGCCCGTCACCGTGTCGTGCAACGTCGACAGCGGGTGAGTCGCCATCGAGGTTCTGGCGAATCATCAGGACGGCTTTGCGGTGGTTGTTTCCCTTGTCGCCGACGAAGTTGATCGTTGCTGAGATCGCCAAGTCGCCGGACATTTTCTTCCAGGCGAATTGGAAATCGTCGACGCCGAACCACATGTTTTCGCCACTGCTGGTGATGGTATAAGTGGCATTTGCGCTGTCATACCGCGCAGAGCCTTGATGGAGCACAGTGCCCACGTCCCCATGATCTTCGAAGATGCCAACCGACTGATTGTGGGTCTGGGCAGAGATGACTGCAGGTGCGCATGAAGCGAGTGCACCAATCGCAATCAGTGCAGAAACTCGAAGTACAAAGCGGTAGTTCATCTCATGTCTCCAAGACAATTCTGTATACGGCCTTTTCGCTTGCCACCGCGAACAGGGTCTGATATGTTTCGATGGGAACGATATCATCCGTTTCGAGATGCCGTCAATGGACGCCTCGATCGCTTCGAATTTACGTCGGATTTGACCTGTCCTTTCTTCCTGCTCAGGCCAATCTCTCAACAGGCTCGAAAGCCGGGAGTTCTGCTATGAACATTCATTGCCTCTTGCGCTTTTGTTTTCCGCTTCTTCGATTGCGCAAGCTTTTGCTTGTGGTTTTTCTTGTTTCATTGCTGCCAACGCGTTTGCTTGCCAAGGTCGTCGTTTTCTGGCAGCCAGGATTCCCGACGGTGGCGACCGGGCCAGTCGAGCGCGCTGCATTGACGAAAGCTCTTGACGGAATGGATGCGCAATTCGCGGATCTGGCGAACTTGAATGAGCCTGTCGCGCTCGCCGGTGCCGATCTGCTCATCCTTCCATACGGGTCGACTTTTCCCGTTGACGCATGGAAAACCATCGAGCAGTATCTCCGCGCCGGCGGTAATCTGCTTGTGATTGGCGGTCAGCCGCTGCGTGTGCCGGTGACGAAAACAGGTGACAATTTTGTGGCCGGGCGGCCGCAGGACACTTACTCGCGCGTTCTCGATTTTCGACATACCTACGAAGTTCCAGTTTCGGCGGGTGCGCAATTTGCGTGGAAGGCGAGTTATGCCATGACCGAAACACCCCACATTCACGCGCGCAGTTTCTTTGCCGTGGAAGGGCGACTTGATGGGCTGGGCTACATGGTTGACGGTACAGGCTTGCTCGTTGCGGCGCCAGTTATTGTTGCCGATCACGGCGCCGGTCCCATGCTGGGCAGCCGCGTCGTTGCGCTCGATTTCGACGCGGAGCCGGGCTACTGGCAGAGCGATGATGGCGTCTCGCTCATTCGTCAGGCAGCTAAATATGCGTGCCAGGGTGCGACCGAGTTTTCTATCGAGACTCTTTTCTCGACCATCAGGCCGAACGAACCTCCGCTGATCACAGTGCACCTGCGCAGCTTACGCCAGGAACACCACGCTAGGTCTACATCGGGCGAAGTAAAACTCACACTGAGTTCTGAAAAGCAGGTTCTCGATTCGGCAACCCTCCCTGTTACTGCTCAAAATGGAATTGCAGACTTAGCCGCGCCCTTTCATAAGGCGCTGTCGCCGGGCTTCTACACCGTTTCCGCTGTTTACAGCGAGGGCGGTCAATTCCGCGAGTATTACCGAAATGGCTTTTGGGTAGCGGAAACAAAGAGCCTATCAACCGGGTCTGTGTTAGGCATACAAACCAATTCTCTTACGCGGAATGGCGCGCCGTTTTTTCCCGTTGGTACCAATTACTTCACAACCGAAGAAAATGGCTGGGATTTTTCAGGACCACGGAATGCATGGATATGGGAAAAGGATTTTGCCGAGATGTCTCATCACGGTGTCAGCTTTGTACGCACCGGCGTATGGATGCCGAACGGCAGATTCATCGAGGGCAACACGGGTGGCGTGAATGAGCGCTTCTTGCGCAACCTTGAAGCTTTCCTTCTGTGCGCTCAGCGCCATGGGATCGCAGTGAATTTTACTTTCTTTGCTTTCTCTCCGCACTCCGGCAATCCTGGCCGCGAGAACCCTGACTCGATCCTGCCCAACCCCTATACCGATCCAGCTGCGGTGAGGGCAGAACAGGCGTACGTTCGCTCGGTCGTTCAATATTTCAAAAACGTGCCGTGGCTTTCATGGGACCTGATTAACGAGCCGAGTTTCTCCAACCCCCGCCATATCTTCAAAGGGAACTATCCGAATAATGATCCTACGGAAATAGCCGCATGGCATAAGTGGTTGCGTCGCCGATACGAGGACAAACTCGCCAAGGTTGCTGATGCATGGTCGGTTCCCACGGAGCAACTGGGGAGCTTCGACGCTATTCCACTACCTACAGTTGCCGACATGACTTACGAACGGTATCGGAACCCTGACGAGGTGCGTGCGTTGGACTACAACCTTTTTGCGCAGGACATCTTCGGCGATTGGGTGAGGTCGATGGTGACGCTGATTCGTAACTCGGGCAGCCAGCAACTGATCGACGTGGGACAAGACGAAGGCGGGGTGACTGATCGCGTATTAAATCAGTTCTACGGCGGTGCGGGCGTCTCTTTCACTACCAACCATACTTACTGGCAGGATGATGCGCTCCTATGGGATTCCGTGGCGGCCAAACGGCCCGGAGTCCCGAATATTACGGGTGAAACAGGCTACCAGCCTGTCTGGGCGCCAGACGGAACCTGGCGCTACGATGAGTTCACAGGCCTGGGTTTGACTGAGCGGAAATGGGTTCTGGGCTTCGCCGCCGGCTCAAGCGGGGCAATGCAGTGGGACTGGGCCCGCGAAGTGGACTTCGGCATGCAACGAAGCGACGGCTCGGCCAAGGTTTGGGAAAACATGATGCGCGACCTGGGCGAGTTTGCACAGAAGGCAGCGCCATCTGCCACCGCCCTCGATCTGCCGCAGGTGGCTATTGTTCTGCCCCAGTCTCTTCAATTGTCAGTTTACAACGCACTCGCTCTGGAGGCGCAGCAAAATGCGGTACGCGCTCTCTACAACTACGCTCGCGGCGAGGCATATGCAGTGGGCGAGCACCAAATTCAACTTCTCGGTTCACCAAAACTTATCATCGTTCCGTCGCCTTTCGGACTATCTCGGACCGCATGGGAAACCATTGAGGGGAAGGTGAAGGCTGGCGCCGTCCTGCTTGTTACGGGGCCGTTTGATGGAGATGCACATCTTCACTCCACCGACAGAGAAGAATCGGTCGGATTTTCTTATCGCACAGCGCCCCTTACAATTCGTGACCAGGATTTTCATTTTCCCGGCGGCGACGAAAGCCTGGTCTATTCAGGAAATAAGACGACAGTATTGAACCGCGCAATCCTGTCGAATGGCGAAGACTGGTTAGAAAAGACGCTGGGCAAAGGGAAGATTCTGTTCTCGGCGCTGCCACTGGAACTGAACGATAACCTGAAGGCACTAGGAGACGTGTATGCATACGCGCTTAAGACCGCGGGCGTCGCGCCCGTGTATACCACGGCACTGAAAGATCCTGGAATCCTCATCTGTCCCACGCGCTTTCCCGATGCAACACTCTATGCTCTCACTTCCGAATCGAACCAGACCCGGGTCTCCTTTGAGGACGTGCGCAGCGGCAGGCGCTTGGCCGGCACGCTGGAGAGTGGCCGCGCGGCGCTTTTGCTGATTGGTGCCGATGGCAAGTTACTCTCCACTTATAACTGGGAAGGGAAGTAGTTATCCGTAACCAGGAGGAGTCTGGGGCGGAATGGGGAATTTGGAACGATGCGCGATTGATCGGCTACAGCCTCTCGAAGTCGCAGAGTTTGACTGTCGATTGAGTTGGCGCGACGTTTAACCCGGTCGTTCATCTGAAGTTTCCAAGGATTCTCCACCTCATTCGGCACAGTGGGTCGAATTGCTATTTGCCATATCCTGAGATGGGATTCAGCAACGTCATTTATTCGGACCATAATACAGACCATGCTGAAGCATCGTGGATGTTGAAGCATAGTTGGATGGCACTTACCGAATAACTTGAGGCCAGATTGCAGGCTCTGTTTGTGGATTTGGCCTACTTGGGAAAGGGGTCACCAAACGCGGTTGCAACCTCGCCGAAGAGTGCTCAGAATTCCAGACGCAACGCGAATTGAGTCTCGCGGGGTGTGCCTGTTCCAATCGGGGTTGTATTGACCGTGGTAATGATTTGCCCGAAGGTCGATGATGACCAATCGGCCTGAGGTTGGCCATACTGCGCGCGATTGAAGAGATTGAAGAACTCGCCCCTGAACTGCAACTGCACTCTTTCTGATAGCGGAATGTGTTTGGCTACACCGAGATCGGTCTGCCAAAGATTTGGACCGCGCCCAACGTTGCGCGGCGCGCTGCCATAACCTGATCCTGCCACCGGGGCGAAAGCAGCTGGGTTAATCCAGTCCCCTATCGCCTTTCCGCCTGCAGGCGTGAGCGATTCGCCAGAAACGAGATTGGGGCGTTGATTCGTGGTGTAGCCAGTGGCCACCGAGGTACTAGAGCGATCTTCAGTGATGTTGATTGGAAGTCCGGTACGAATGGCAACAATGTCGGTCAAGCTCCAGCGGCCGAAAATAGCGCGAGCGATTCCCGGTTGAGAAACGAAGGTTCTTCCGGGGCCGAAGGGGAGATCATAGACGGCGTTGGCGTTGACGACGTGGCGGACATCAAAGTCACCCGAGGCGCGCTCGCAAGCCAGGCAGGCAGGGTTCTGGGGAAAATCCGCGTCGCCTCCGCCCGCGGCATCCTGGTCTATCTCGTGTGAGTATGTATAGTTGGCAGAAAGGAGCAGGCCATTCGTGAAGCTTCGTTGAAGACTGGCGACAAGGCCTTCATAGGAACTGTTGTTGATGTTTCCTCGCCACTCAACCTGGCTGAACGCTATGTTGGGTCGCCCACCGGTCGTTGGATCGATGAGATTCAGATACGAGGTTGTCAGCAAATCGGTGCCCTTGCTTCCTACATAGGAGAGTGTGCCGACGAAGCTGCGGGGCAGAGCCTGCTGGACCGAAAGGCCCCATTGGCTAACATACATATCTCTACGGTTTCGATCCATATCTCGGGGGGAGACTGTGCCTGGACCGTCGAGAAAGGGCGTAACAGGGTACGAGAGGTTAGGAATCGTTTTTGCGCTCAGCGAATAGCGACCGACTTCGTTGCTGATGGGGAGGTTTTGGTCATCCAATTGGCCATCGCCATGGTAAAGGCCAAAACCGCCGCGCAGTACGGTCTTGCCCTCGCCAAAACCCGGCGCCCAAGTTACAGAGACACGGGGGTCGACGTCGAGCGTGTTCGGGTTGCCGAAGCTGGCCCCCGTGCCGCAGAAGCCCACCGGCCCGCAGGTCGCGAAGTCAAATGGGATGGCTTTGCCATTAACCTCGTGGAAAATGTTGTAAAAGGTGTAGCGAACGCCCAGGTTCAAGGTGAGATTGGGGCGGAACTTCCACTCATCTTCAGCGTAGGAGTAGACCTCCGTCTTGCGCAGACCATTCTCGGGCAACTCCGCGGTATAGGTTGCCGAGCTGACTAAATTGGTTAGAAAGTTCGCCAGGGAAGAATAAGAGACCGTTCCAGAGGGTGTATTTCCCTGGTTCAGTTGAATACGGCGGATCTCCACTCCAAACTTGATGGTATGGCTTCCACGAACCATCGTGAGGTTATCGATATAGGAGAACGAATTGCCTACGCCAACCTTGTATTGGTTGCCGGCCAGGGTGGTGAAACCGGAGACCGCGATGGTGTACGGAATGTTGGTGACTCCCTGATTTGTGGTGTACACATTGCCGCGATTGAAGCCGAACTTCACCTCATTCACCAGCCTAGGTGAGAAGATGTGCATCGCCTCCAGTTCGCCGTTCACCGGCCGCGATGTGACCAGTTGTTTGTCGTTCAAATAGCTGCCGCCCTCCGCGATCGGCGAATCATTGTAGGCGGCGTCGAAGTTGAAGCGAAGGTAAGCCGTATCGTGAGATGAGAACCGGTGATCCAGCCGCAGCATCGCCGAGTCTTCGTGGTCCAGTTGGCTTCCGGAGCCGCTAAACTCATCTTCTTCCGGGTTTCCCGCAACTGGGGTCAGTTCCGTAGCCGGATAGGCGGCGAGAATCGGCGCAAGCGACGGGTTTGCCGCGGTCACCTGAGCGTTGAACGCGGGGCTGGGAACATAGCCCAGCAGCGGCTGGCCATAGGTTTGACGCAAACCTTCATAGGTAAAGAAAAGGAAACTTCCGTCGCGAACGATCGGACCGCCGAAATTGCCTCCGAATTGGTTGAGACGGAAAGGAAGCCTGGTGGGAAGAATGGGCTCACGGGCGTCGAAGATATCGTTGCGGAGGAATTCGAACAAACCGCCATGGAACGTGTTCGAACCGGATTTCGAAGCCACGGCCACCTGCCCCCCCGGCGTGCTTCCATTTTCCGATGCAAAGAGCATCGTGTCGATGCGGAATTCCCGTATGGCGTCGGTGGGAATGGCGATCCGGACAAACGGTTGTTGCGCCTGGTTGACGATGTTGGTTGCGTCGATGCCGTCGTAGGTGAAGTTGTTGTCGTCGAGACCGCGACCGGCGAAGCGAATGCTGCGTTGGTTGCTTCCCCCCGTGTCGATGGCCCCAGGTGCAAGTGCCGTCAAAGTCGACCAGTTTCTGCCGTTCAGCGGCAGCTCATCTATCTGCCTGGACTCGGTGTGAGCGCCAAGCGTGTCGGTTGTCTCGTCGAGTAGAGGGGCCAGGCTGGAGACACTAATCCTCTGTGTGGCACCTGCAACCCGCATGACCACATCCAGCGTGCGCGTCTGCCCCACTGTCTGTATCACCTGATTGAAGGTCAGTGTCGCAAACCCGTTTCCCGTGAAGGTCACGGTGTAGGAGCCAACTGGGAGTTCGGGAACCTCATAGGACCCAGCGCGTGACGTGTCAGTCTCACGCGCTGACCCGGTATCCGGCATGTATGCGACGACGTGAATTCCTGGAATTGCGTTGCCGGAGGAATCGGTAACCGTGCCGGTCAAGCCGGCGCGGTCGACCTGCGCAAAAACCTGAGATGAGAGCTGAACGAACAACAGAGCGGCTATGCCGAGCGGGAATATGGAAAGAGTCGAACGGGTGAATCGCATATAGCCTCGACGAACAGCGTTTACCTTTGAAAAGTATCGGAAGGCAGGTGACGCGATAACCTGCCTTCCGCTGGTTCCTTTATTATCACCTTGATGAACCTGTTGCCTCTAACTGGGAAGTAGCCTTCCGATGGTTTTCTGAAGAGGGCGGTTGGGCGGCTTGCCGCTCATGAAAGTTTTTCAGAAGTTCTGCCCGGTTGGCACGCAGATCGAGGCCGCTGCGGGTAGTTGGATAGGGTTTATCGCCCATCGTTCCAGCCCACAGAATGCAGTTGTACTTCGGCGTGTCGAGATGGTCTTCCACGGAGAAGTCCATCCCTTTGGTCTTTTCTGCCCACCATGCGGCGTTATGAAGGGGCTTGGGGTGCTTGATCAAGGAATCTTGCAAACGAGCCATCTCTATTAGCATTCCGGAGCCATGCAGCGATGGAGTAGACATCGTGTTGATGCGGATCCCCGCACGTCGAAATCGAAGACCGATTTTTCCCGGCTAGGTCTTTCAGTGATTCGCCGCCAGGTTGCTCTGCCGCAGCGCAAGGCGCCGTTGCCGCAATGCCCATCGCGCACGAAATCGACATGGAAATTCTCTTGATCTGTCGGCCAGTGGCGTTGGAAGTCGTCAAGAAAGGAGGTCCAATCGAGCGGCGGGTTGTGCATCCCAAAATGCTCAAGCGGAAATGAAAAGCCGTGGTGCATTCCGACCAAAGTAGGTGGTCCGGTGGAAACCGCATCCGTGATCCATTCTGCAATCCCTCTCCGTGTCCAATACTTTCAATGACTGAAGGACGGATGTACGAGCGGAAGAATTCATAGGGCTCTTTGGCTGGTTCCGCGGCATACGCACGAAGCCCCTTTAGGCTCGACTCGGGCGTCTCAGCCCCAGAGTAGTCCACACCGATGTAGCGCTTAAACTGCGACATCCTACCTCTTACTCCAAGTCGGTTAATCCACCGCTTGCAAAGAATGTAACGCGTATTCGCGACTTCAAGGAATAATCAACGCCGTTACTGCGGCGATTATTCCTCTAATTCGCCGCATCTCTCACCATCGATGACCGACCCTCCGCAATGGAATCGATGAGAGCCTTGCCCTGCTATCGTCAACTGAAGATCCCGCGGAGGCAGATTGGCGGACACTGCCCGACTCTCTGGGTAGTAATTGGCACAGGGGCCGCATCCGCGGTAATGTACAGATCGACAATGAGCTACTCAAGGTTGGTAACCTTCAGCCATCCACCGGGCAAACAGCTCAATGCGATCCTGGGGCCAGGGGCCCTCTCCTCGCGGCGGTGGCGGCGGCATCACATTGCCGCCGATGCCGCGAATGCGGTCGTAGATAGCCGCTGCATGCGCCTTGACGTCATCGTAGCTTTCCAAGTTGAACGCCTTGCTCATCGCCCGAATGTCTCGCTCAGTGAACAGTGGGCGAATATCGGATTGATAGCTCGTCAGTCCTGCCATGGTCCTCACCTGTTCGAATGATCCTACAATGTCCTGACCGCGTCTACCCGGATCGCTTTCCCATTTACTTGGCTGGCGCGGCGCCGGGGAACCACTCGGTATGCTGATCGCCTTGGCGGCCAGAATATATCACCCGCTTGCCGCGCAGGAAAGTGAAGTAGCCTTGAACGCCTGCGTCCATCGCCCGCCGGGTGAAGTCGCGATATGGCTGATTGTTCCGTTGGCTGTCTAGAATGTTCGCCCGAAGCGCGGCGGTGTCGAACTCCGCTGCGACCGGCGGCAATTCTTCATAGTTGATCGACGTCACCACCATGTCGCCCTCTGCACTGTAAAAGGTCTTTTTCAGACCGACATAATCCACGTGGTAATATTCCACGCCAGTCGTCAGCAATTGGCCAACAAATTCCGGAAACGAGATTTTGCCGGCAAGCGTTTTGCTGGCAGCTTCAACGATAATGGTCGTATTCATTTCTCTCCTATGCTCGCATTGCAATTTCAGTTACTTCTTTTCGTATTCGCCAGTTGGTATCGATTCCACGTGCAGGTTTCGGCCCGACCGGTCGAAGTAAGTGCATGTCATGGCAAGCAAATTGGATGTCCATTTATCCACTCCGGCCTGCCCGGCAAGCCCGCAAAGGGTGGGGTAGTTGGTCAATCCGCGTTGATGTTCTGACATGTGCCTCTTCAGCAGTTGCACGTCCGCATGATCGTTCACAGGAACCGACGGCCTCATATTGCTCAGCGACACGGATTGACCGTCCTGGCCGTGAAAGACATTTGAGCCGGATTCAAGCAGGTGGTCATACGAGACGATGCCAAGCTTTTTCAGGTCCTGAATCAGCCTCGGAAAATCCGCCCCTGTTCGCGTCTTGACATACGCAGCCCTGATGTCCTGTCCGGTGAATTTAGCCGGCTCCGCTTCTGAAAGTGCCGCAGCGCTGCCAGGCGTTCGTTCAGCAGTTTGATGGCTGAATGTGGATTTCATATTCCCCTCCTTTTGCTGTGCGGTTATTCCATCCTGTCACGACCACGCTGGGATGCGTCCCAGTCATTTGCCGTGAGCAATTGTTTGATCGTGGCCAACAATTCCGCGCGTTGTTTGGGAGCCAGCGTGTTAAAAAATGCCACGTCGTTCTCATCCGCCAATTGTGCCAACTGCGGAACCTGCTTCTTCCCGGTTGGCGTTAGGGCTAGCCCGACTGAGCGCCGGTCGTCGCCTTCGGCGCGTTTGACCAGCCCTTTTCGCACCAGCCGTTCCACCATCCTCGACAAGGTGCTTTTGTCCACGCCCACTTGTGCTGCTGCCTCGTTCAGCGTAATGCCGCTGCTATCGTAGAGCGTCCGCAGAACTACCCACTGAGGGACGGAGATATCCCGACCCGCCAGTCTTTCCGCAAAGCTGTGCGAAACGAAGTTGGAAAGGCAACGCAGCCAGTATCCCAGATGTTCTTCCAATTTGCTCGGAACTGATTTACTCATAAAGTTATTATAGTTGCATATGCAACTGTTGTCGACGCAAATAAAGAAAAGTGTTTGCGACCCTGTCGGGCGGCTCAAAGAGGGGATCTTTTCGCTGTCAGTGAAAATGGTGAAGGAGTAGGGAAGAATGGTGGCGAGTTAAACCAAATTGTTCTTGATTTTCGTATCAGTCCCCGAGCGCGCTTCTCCGAAGTTATTCGTATTGTTCCCCGGGGTCGACGAGCGCATTAGCTTGTTCTCGTCAAGCCAGGATCATGCCTGTCGAGGTTAGCGAACACTGGCCGACTGCACGTACAAATCTGTCTTGGTTATCTTGCTCTGCAGGAGTTACCGGGGGTTCGGAAGAAGCCCAAGGAAAATGCAATCTCACATGGGCAGAAGATCCCAGGCGTTCGAGAGACGGTGCGCAGCCTTTGGCACGGGTCTCGGGCAGTGGAATGAACGTGCGAAAGCATATGCACGGCCTTTTGCCGAACGGTGAGCCAGCCCTCACCACTCCTTCCTGACTTCCTTGAGAAGGCCGAGGACGCGTTGAACAAGCGGGTCTACATTGTGACCATGGTGCGCGGGCAGGTGGTCAAGTTGCGGGAGACGCAGATTGCCCTGGTCGAGGCTAACGAAGGGATCGCCGTAATTCCCTCATTTGGCATGCTTGCCTGCCGCAATCGCAAGGTTACGACAAGCGAGCTGATCGACCCGGTCGTGAATCTGGATTTCAATCAAATCACGAGCCGGGGCAGCCGCATGTCTGACGAGGCCGGGGAATTCAGCGCCCTCCTGAAAACACCCTTATCTGGTTGGGCAGGTACCTCGAGAGACAAGTAGGTCCGCGCGGATTTGTACCGACAAACGTCCTGGCGCCAGGCCATCCGGACTCTCTCAGAGTATCTGACAGATTTCAAGACACTTGTCGACCTTTCATCAGTAATCGCTGCCTCAATGAACGCGTTGGCGGAGATAAGCGGCCAATAAGCTGGGCCACGTGATCGCGGCTTGCAGTAAGAAGTTATATTTTCTTTCAGTTGGATTTTCTTCAGGAGGCGGAGCCCCGCTTCCTGCCAAGCATCTTGGCGGATCGCAGCGGGAAGCGGGACCCGTGTGAGGTAACGATCCTCTTTGTCCCAGTGTCGGTCCCGCTGGAGCGGCTTGCTGCCGGCTGGGCCGAAGACTCGGACGAGATTATTTTACGCCGATGCCCGGTTTGCGAACAGGATTCGATTGTTGGCCATGGGCGACGGCGCAAGCAGGCGCACGACGAGCATCACGATTGGATCGGGATTCGCCGGGGCCGCTGTATCCGATGCGGAAAGACATTCACGTTTCTGCCGGTGTTCTCTCTGCCCTATACGCATTACAGCCTGCTGGCGCGCTGCCAGGCATTGCTGCGTCGCTTTGTGGAGCACTGTTCGTGGGAGAAGGCAGCGCCGAAGTTGAAGGATCCTGACCGCGTACCCGATTCTTCCACTGTGCGCCGCTGGTCGCAAGGTGTGGACGAGTCACAGCCGGCCCTGTCTTTTCTGCGCAAGGTGGCTGCGCGAGCGGCTCAGTGGCTGGAATCTGCTTACTCGGATCAGGACGAGGCAGCGTTCTTATCCTGGCTGACTCCGGTTCTCGAAGTCATCTGCCCTATGCGCCGCTGAGAAAAAATCCTTTTCCCCACCATCCTTGCCTGGGAACTCGGGCGCGGTTCTCCTACGCTGGGCTCCGGAGGCGAAAAGGCGCTGTGGGTGAAGACGTCGAAAGACTAAAGCGGCGAACGCCGCTGCTTGAGTACCTGCGGCAGCAGAACTGGGCAGGGCGGCCCGCAGGCCGATTCGAGTATGTCGGACTCTGTCCGCTACACAAGGAGAGTCAGCCGTCGTTCTATGTGAACGTGCGCAAAGATGTCTTCTACTGTCACGGCTGCGGACAGGGCGGCGATCTCATCCGCTTCGTCCAGTTATCGCGCGGCTTATCCTTCCGCCAGAGCGTAGCCAGCCTCGATCCGGAGATCGCTCCGGAAGCTGATTCCAGCGCTGTGCTTGAGGATGCCGCGGCGTTCTATCAGCAGCAACTGGGTCGTTGCCCCGAGGCGCTCGACTATCTCCACCGGCGCGGAGTGCATGATCCGGCACTGATCCGGGAACTCGGCATCGGCTACGCATCCGGCGGAACCCTGCGTCGATATCTGACGGCGCGAGGTTATTCGTTCGATGTGTTGCGAAGGCTCGGCCTCATTAACGCTCGTGGTGCGGATGCTCTCTATCAGCGCATCGTGTTTCCGTTGCGCCAAGGCGAGCACATCGTCAACCTCTACGGCCGCAGCATCGGCTCTGCGTTCGCCCATCGCTTCCTGCCCGGCAGCAAGGGCGGCCTGTATGCATGGGAGAAGGTTCGCAACTGCTCTGAGGTGATCCTGGTTGAAGGACTGCTCGACTATGCGGTGTTGCGTCAGGCTGGCTTTTCGAATGTGACCTGCTCGCTGGGCACGCATCTGAATGACACTCAGTTCCACCAACTCTGTAAAGGCGAACGCACCGTCTATCTCACCTTCGATGTCGATCAGAACCAGAGCGGCCAGCAGGCTGCAGAGCGACTGGCTCATCGTCTTGTCGTGCACGGTATCTCGGCACGTCGCGTTCTGCTGCCTGAGGGACATGACCCCAACTCCTTCTTCGTTCAAGGAGGAGACGCACGCCAGTTCCAGTCTCTGCTGGAGGCCGCGCAGCCATGAAGTTCCGCGTCATCTCGAAGAAGACTTCTACGGGCGCGCATAGTCCGATTCAGGTGGTCGAGCAATCCACCGGTCAGGGCGTTACGTGGATCAATCGGTACCTTGATCGCGAGTATGTCCGCCGCCTTTCCAATAAAAGTCTGTTTACTTACGCACATAGCCTGTTGCACTTCGTGCGCTGGTGGGAGAGTGTTCATCAGACTGGCGAAATCTCCGCCCCCGACCTTACCGAATCGACGCTGTTCGATTACTTGCGCTTCCAGTCGAGCCTGCGACCTCCGCCTTCTGCCTCCACCATCAACGACCGCACCGCCACTGCCGATCGTGCGATCCGCAATCAGTTCCCCGATGCTCCCTGTCAGGTCGCCCACGGCTTCCATCAGCCCTTCCTGCACCGCAGGCCGATGGGCCTGGGACGGCCCAGGTTCGAGCTGAGCAGACTCCGAGTGCGGGAGCCCAAACTCAACATCGTTCCTCTCTCGGTCGAGGAAGTGGCGCGCTTCTGGTCCAGCTTCCGAAACGCCCGCGACCTGGCCATCGTCGGCCTGATGCTGATGCAGGGGCTCCGCTCCGCCGAAGTGATGGCCTTGAACTGCGATGATGTGTTGTTCTCCGAAGGGCAGCTTCGGGTGCGCGGTAAGGGGAACAAGCTACGCTTGCTGCCCCTGGCGCCGGAAACCACGCAACTGCTCGATCACTATCTTCGCGTGGAGCGGCCCGATCCCTGCTCGGCGGCACTGTTCGTGGTGTTGAAGGGGCCCGCTCGCGGCCAACGCATGACGCCGGCGGGATTACGCTCCCTGTTCCGCCATCATCGCCGCACCACCGGCGTTCAACTAGCCAATCCCCACCGCTTCAGACATACCTTCGCCACGGACATGGTGCGCGCCGGCATCAGCCTGCCGGCGCTGATGCAGCTGATGGGCCACGCTGACATCGAAACCACCATGCACTATGTGAAGGTGTCACCGCAGGATGTCTATCTGCAGTACACCCGCGCGGCGGCGCAATGTATCCATCCGCAACCGAGGATCTCCTGATGCGCTGGCGCCGTCCTCCACTTCAGCATCCCCTGGCACTGGCCTTCGCGCACGCGGTCGAGTCTCTGTGCACCGCACTCACTCCTTCCAGCAAACGCAATTACGACATCGCGGTGCGCAGCTTCCTCGTTTATCTGGGCGCAGAATATCCGAAGATTACTCGTCTCGAACAACTCCGCCGCAATCCTCATATCCTCGGATGGATGGCGCATCTGCGCGCCCAGAATCCGCCTCTGATCACGGCAACCTGCATCGGACGGCTCTTCGCGCTGCGCACTATCTTCCATGAGCTCGCTCGCACCAGCCATCTCGCTGAACTGGCCCACTTGCTGCTGCGCGAGGATATCCCGCGCTCGCCTCACACTCTGCCACGACCGCTCACCCCCGAGCAGGATCAAATCCTCCAGCAGGAGTTCATGCGCCGCAACGATCTCGGCGGAAATGTCTTCCTCCTGCTCCGCTCGACCGGCATGCGTATCGGTGAGTGCGTCGATCTCTCCTACGACTGTCTGCGCTCCACGGGGCCGAACCAATGGGCCATCCATGTTCCCCTCGGCAAACTCAAGACCGAGCGCATGGTCCCCGTCGATGCCTTCGGCCGTGATCTCGTCCAACGTCTGCGCTTCTTCCGCTCCCTCGACCCACTGCCTCTCGATGGGCGGCTCCTGGCGCGACCCGGAAGCAAAATAGCTATCCTGGTTCAGCTCCGCGATTACCTGCATCAGGTCTGCCACTCCCTCGGGCTCTCTACTCGCATCGTCCCCCATCAGTTCAGACACACTTACGCCACGGAGATGCTTCGCTCCGGGGTCAGCTTCCCCGTCCTGATGAAATTACTCGGCCACGTCGATCCGGGTATGACCATGCGTTACGTCGATGTCGCCCTCACCGATCTCGAACGCGAGTTCCAGTTAGCTCGCTCCAAACCAAGGCATCTGGCTCCACAGCCCAAAACCTCCACCGCACCAGTTCGGGCAGGCCTCGACGGCCTCATCGATGCCTTAGTCGCCGCTCAACACCTTATGGAGATGTTCCGTCGATCGCTCACAAACGGCAGCGCTCGCAATCGGCTCCTCCGGCTCTCCAAACGCCTCATCAAGATCCTGGCCGAGATAAGAAAACTCCACACCACCTGAATGAAAATGGGCACCGATTGGCCGGTTATGGCAATTTGGCATCAATCCAGAGTCATTCCCGGCGAAAAGCGCGCTCGACGGCACCAGCCGAACGCCTGACTAAGCGGCGCTGAGCGAAGCGAAGGGACCGGCAAGCTAACTTGCCGGCGTCCGCATCAGCTGCAAGGTAGGGGCGCAATGAAAGAGGGGGCAGCGCCAAATTCGATACATGGCATCACGAACGAGCGCTGACGGATATGCAATGGCGGAGCAGGACTGCAAACGGCTGAAGTACATCTACTGCGGGGAATTGCAGTCAATTTACTCAAGTTGAAATCAATGTTGAATGCTTGTCTGTTCAATTCCGTATCGTATTGCTGATTTAAGTACGTCGATTTTTATGTCGGTTAGCGTTTTGAATTTAATGCAATACCCCGTGACGCTTGCTTTGCCGAGTTCCTGCCCAAATGTCTGGGTTAGGTACTTCTTGTCATTTACTCCCATAATGTAGACAGAAATTCCTGTTGTATTCGCACTTCAGTGCTGTCCGGCTATAAGCTGAACAGATTCAGCTGGTTGTCAGAATAGGGTAGATCGAGTTGGGGTTCTGTGTTCTGAAGTGCCTGTAAAACGGGGGTTTTCTCGAAGAGAGTAACACTGAGGATTTGCAGGATTTGGTAGAGGCTGGCTTCGAGGCCCAGCCGCTTGCGGACAATCGCCACCAGCACATAGACGGAGACAGCGATCCAGATTTGAGTTTTCACGGCGTTATCGCTGGTTCCGTAGAAGGCTTTGATGCGCAGGTGCTGCTTGATCCATTTGAAGAACAGTTCCACCTGCCAGCGTTGTTTATAGATTTCGGCGATGGTCAGCGCGGGGAGGGTGAAGTTATTGGTCAGGAAAACCAGCCGCTTGTTGGTTTCCGCATCGAGATAGCTCACCTTGCGCAACGGATCGGGATAAACCGAGGCCGAGTGGAACGACGACAGGATCACGGTCTGATCCGAGCGCACGCCGGTGCTCTTGTCCACCGGATGGGAGCAGCGGCGCTGGAGCAACACGTTCGATTTGGTGCGCACCACGAAGAAGGCGGCGCCGAGCGTGAGCACGAACAAGCGCCGGAAATCGATGTAACCGCGGTCCATCACGTAGAAGGCGCCGGCTTCGGGCACGATCTCGTCGAGGATGTTCACATCGTGCACATCGCCGCTGGTGACGCGGATAAACGTGGGGATGTTGCCATGCAGATCGAGCAGCGTATGCATCTTGACCGCGGCCTTGTGGCGGCGAAACTTCGCCCACGGGAAGAGGCCCAGGCACAGATCGATGGTGGTCGAGTCCAGCGCATAGAGGCTCTGGTCCAGTTCCACGCCCATGGGGTCTTGCGCATACAGTGGTCGGGCGATGCGGATCAGCACCTGCGCAAAGTCGGCGAAAATCCGCCAGTCGTGGGTTTCGTTGGCGTCGGCCAGCGTGGAGCGGGCCACGCGGCCGTGGAAACCCAGGTGGTAGAGCTTGCCGCCCAGCGCCCGCAGGCAAGCTTCGATGTCGCGCAGGCTGTCGCGATAAGTCAGTTGGGCAAATGCCATCGCCAGATATTGGTCCCAACAGGAGAAGCCACGCAGCCTGGTATCTCCACCATAGCGCGCCACGCAACGACGAAACTCACGGTCAGGAAGAAAACTGAGCAACTGGGAGAAAATGGTCCGGCCTTCATTCACCCATCATTGTTGCCGGTGGGGCCAGACTCGGCATTTGGGCCGCTTGCAATTCAAATCGCGGCAAGCTTAAATCCGGCACAACTCTCAGCAAAGGGAAGACTTGCCGACGCGACTTCGGACGTTTGCCGGACAGTAGTGTTCGCACTTATACCGATTTGATAGAATTCCTTGGTTTTTCCATCGGCATATTTAACGGTTTGAGATTCATATCCAATGTTTGGGTTGGAAACGGTTTTTCCTTTCTCGTCTTTTCCATCTAAGAACCACAATTTGCATGTTGGCATCAACGCCAAAATAATGTGATGCAACTGTTGCATTTCGCGACGTTTTGGTTCCGGTTGAGTGGCAATATACTCCTTAATTTGTTTCTGCAAGTTCATGTAAATCTCCTTGGCTTAGCGGTACCAATCCAGTGCTCCGGGAACCACCGGATTGGAGTCGGCTTGCTAGGCTGCGTAAATCGATCAGAATGATACCGGATTCTGTTCACTCATTGCCAGCGCTCTGAAATCTCGGCTGACGACTTCAGTGGGATAACCGGCCAATTTCCGTTTATGACAACAATTGCAAATCGCCTGATCTGGTGCGGGTGAGAGGCGTGTTGTATTATTCTTCAGCCGGTTTTTTCTTACTTCAGCTTGAGCAAGCGTGTTCATGCTTGCCTTCCATCTTTGGTCCTGCTGACCAACGCGGGGGGTACTGCAGGGTAGGAAGGCAACAGAGTCGACGAATTGGGCAACTGGATAGTTGAATCCATGGTAGGCCGCTCTGCACTGCACCCAGCTGAAGTCGGAATTCTGATCGGGACGCATAAGATCACTGGTCGTTGAGAACATGTCGATCGGCATTGAAGCGCCTCTCACGACCACACCTGAAAATGGGCACCGATTGGCCAGTTAACAGACCAACTCACTCAGTGAAAATCGTTTTCGGGAGGAATGCAAGATAGGTACCGAACGCCGTTTGCGACTGGAATCCCCACCCGAATAGGAACTACGGATCTGCGTCGCCATGCCGACCTTCCATTACTGATCATTCATCCAGAGACTCCAGCCATATCCGCAAGTCGTGATCGACGACGATTGAAGCTGCTTCACGCAAAGCGCGCGCCTGCACTTTTCAGGCCGTTGCCGGTGCGCCGTCTGCAGGCTCAGGCGTGCGTGTAGTCTATCCCGTCCAGGTCGGCGATCAGTCCCGGCCCCGTTGGCTTCCAGTTCAGCATTTGCTGCGTGAGCGCGCTGGAAGCCGGCATATCATGCCCGGCGAAGTGGGCAAGCAAGCCAAAGTGCGCCTCAGCGTCTTCAGGCTTGATGCTGATCACCGGAACCCTCAGCCCGCGGCCGTGTGCTTCAACGATGGCCTTCATCGGCACGCCCTCCTCATCGACCGCGTGATAAATTGCGCCCGGCTCCGCCTTGTCAAACGCCAGACGGTACAGCCGCGCCACGGCGGAAACATGCGCCGCCGGCCAGCGATTGTTTCCGTCGCCGATGTACGCCGAGACGCCCTTCTCGCGCGCCACTGCGAGAAGATAGGGCACCAGCCCCTGCTTGCGGGTATCGTGAACCTGCGGCAGCCGCACCACGGACGTGTTCACGCCGTGCGCCGTCAACTCCTTCACCGCCGCTTCCGAAGCCGCCCGCGGATTCCACGATGCGGTCGGGCCATCCTCGGTCGATGGATTGCCGTCCACATTGGCCGCGATCGCCGTACCCGAGGTGACAACGAACGGCCGATTCGAGCGGCGATCTTCGCCAAGATCTCAGGACACTCGTCGACATCGGAGGACTAATCGTTGAATTTGAGATTGCGAAGGTCAATCATGCCTTCGGCATGATATCGAGAGCCAGGAGAAGAGAGGGCTTCTAGGCCCGTTCATTCTGGTGCAGCAACTCCTGTCCATCCGTGCCAATTATCGGTCCGGTGCCTGATCGAAAGCTTTCGCTATCGCATACCACGCCGGGTTTCGATTCATGTTTCCATCAAGGGGCAGGGGATGAATCGGTTGGTGATCCTTGCGGGGGCCGAGCCAACTATAGCGATCACTCAATTCCCAGTCCAGCACCGCGATCAAAGCCTTGTTCTGCAAGGCGGCTGAAAGAAAATTCGCATACATAGCGGCGACGATTTGTTTGCGCTCATCTTCCGAGCCCTGGATGTTGTAGGCGTTGACGTCCATTTCCGTGATCAGCAACTTCAACCCCATTCCCGAAGCTTCGCTCATAAACCTCTGAAACTTCTGCTTGCTGAAAGGGAGGTTGGCCGACAGGTGTGCCTGGATGCCCAGACCTTGCACCGGTACTCCTTTTTGCTTCAACTGGCGCAATAATTCGAGCACCGCTTCGCGCTTTGCGTCCGTTTCAGGCGTGTCGTGCTCAATGTGAGTTTCGTTGTAGACAAGCAGCGCCTTGGGGTCTGCTTTGGCAGCCTCTCGGAACGCCAGCTCAATATATCCGGGACCCAGGAGACGAAGCCAGGGCGAATTGCGAAGACCGTCAGGTCGGCCATCACTTGGTAGAACTGCCTCGTTGACGACGTCCCAGGAATGCACTTTGCCGGCATAACGACCGACGACAGTGCGGATGTGGTCTACGAGAAACTGTCGCGCGTTTGATGGGGTGACAGTTGTTGAAAACCAATCCGGTAATGCATCATGCCACACCAGCGTGTGTCCACGGAACAACAATCCGTGACTCGTGGCAAATTGCAGCAGCCAATCCACTGCTGAAAAATCGTACGTGGTGGGTGTGGGACGCAGGGCCTTCCATTTGGCTTCCCAGTCCGGTACCAGGATGGCGCACTCGCGAACGAATGCTGCGGCGTATGCAGGGTTTTGCTCGAACAGTTTCTTGACGGTCGCCGCCCCGTAAATGATTCCCTTCCGCGCGGCATGAACACGAAGTCCGTCACCATCAGTATCCCCGGTAACTACCGGATCACCTGGCTGCGCAAAGGCAAAGAGATCTTCCTTGAGAGGCAACAACGCTGCCGCCGCCCCCAGGTTTCCCATAAACCTCCGACGATCCATTTCTGTTCACCTTTCTTTTCGATGATGTTGCATGGGCCCTGTGAAGTCATCTCGCTCTTTTTGGGTCACCGCCTGCTGTGTTGCGGATTGGCGGTGGTGAAACAATCAGCTTTTCCTCATTCGACGATTCTGCATCTGGAGGCGGCGTATGCCGCCTGCCGAAGCGATTTTGCCGGTCCAGGTTCAGCAGGATCAGGAAAGCGAGAACCCACGGCTCTACCAAGTATCTCCGCCACAGACGCCCTGGTTCAGCGATCAGGCGAAAGAGCCATTCCAGGCCCATTTTACCTGCCCACCGTGGGGGTGTTGGCACTATGCCGGCAAAGTAGTCGAAGGCGCCGCCGGCAGTCAGGATAGTCGCTTCTGGAAGCTTTTCGAGGTTCTTCGCGACCCACTTTTCCTGTCGGGGCATTCCCATCCCAACAATTAATAAATCAGGATGAAACTCGCAGATGCGTCTCACTACTGCTTCGTTCTGCATCCCGTTCACATCGAAGTAGCCGTGCTCGGTTGTGATCACGAGGGTAGGATATTCCTGCCGAAACCGCGCAGCTGCGATTTCAGCTACGCCCGGCTTGCAACCGAGGTAGAACACACGCCAGCGACGCCTTGCCGCGAGTTGAATCAATGAAGGAATCCAATCGACATACGTTACGCGTTCGTCCCGCGTGATGCCCATCCGCAAAAGCCTTGCGAGGAGCACGATTCCCATACCATCAATATGCACACAGTCCGCTTGGGAATAAAACTTCCGGACGTCACCATCCTGATGCCACAGGCACAGGCTATGCAGATTATGGTTACCAATAATCGCGCGACCGCGATTTTCCCGCGTCACCACAATGTAGTCATTCAGCTGGCCGATCGACATCGCATTCATGCGGAAACCTAACATCGAATGCCACGCAAGTGAGGTTTCAGATAGCTGGGTAGTAGCCACAATTGTCCTCTGGGTTAGTGCAGGTTTGGGCAGTGGTATGCCAACTAATTGTTGGAGGGTTGGTGATGCAGAACGGCATGATAGAGCGATAGATATTGTGGGAGTACACAGCTCCAAGTGCTGTGCAGCGCAACTTGCCTGGCCGACTCGCCCATCTTCAAGAGAGCATCTGGCGACAGCCTTAAGGCCGAATCGATCCCTGCCACGAGTGAATGGACCTCGGCCTCGACCAGAAATCCCGTCTCTCCCGGCTTAATCACCTGCGGGTGGATGCCAACCTTCGTGACGACCGGTACGGTGCCGCTGCTCATTGCCTCCAGCGTTGACAACCCAAACCCTTCATAGGAGGACGCCGATACGAAAAGATGAGCACGAGACAAGTGCTGTGCGATTGTCTGGAGATCGACCCGGCCTGTGAAATGAACCCTGTCTCTCACACCAAGCTGTTCGGCCAGATCCATCAGATCGCGCGCACTTTCGCAGTCATCCGGACCTATCCACACCAGCCGGACATTTTCATGAGACATTCCAAGCTTTGCGATAGCCCTGACGAGCCGGTCGATGCACTTATTCGGAGCAACTCGCCCAATTCCCACGAGCAGACCTGGAGTGATTTCTTTCTTGACCGCAAGATAAGGCTCGAGCACAACTCCATTGCGAATGAGATGAAGCTTCTGTGTCGGAACAATCTGCGAAAAAAGGTCGTAATCATGTTCGCTCACGCTCACAACAGCATCCACGCGCTTCAATGATTGGCGAGTAACCGTTCTGAAATATCCCGACTTGAACCACGGCAGCCATTTCGTATGGAAGATGCCACCGTGTGTAGTCACGATGATTGGCCGCTTATGCCAATACCGGGTGAGGGCAAGGAAGTCAACAAAGAAGTCAATTGCGTGGATGTGCAGGATGTCGCACGTGTGGGCATATTCGAGTATTCGCGGCGCGATCGGATAGCGCCGAATCCCCCAGTGAGGGATTCGGATCACATTGAGTCCGTCCACACAGGATTCGTCTGGAGCAGTTTCCCCCGTCGAAAAGATCTTCCGCAGCGTAATGACTTTCACTTCGTGTCGTTCAGCCATCAAAGCGCGACTCAGCCCTTCGACAGCATTTTCCAGACCTCCGATCGAAGGATAAAACTGCCGTGTTATCTGCAGAATCTTCACTTTGTGACACTTCCTCTTTTGATTTGCATGATTGCGTCACGAACCCGGCGACGCACCGTGCGGGGCATCAGCCACATGGAACAGAAGATCGGGAAGTCCAGTATGCCCAGGCGGCCGTGCTTCAATGCGCCAAACAAGAGCGGAAACACCGCATTCCAGCAATGTTCTTCCGCTGCCTCGGCGGCCACGCCTTGGAGCAGAAACGCGGAGTATGCGCGCGAGGTGAAAAGGCTCCGATTGGATTTAGCCCAGTCGAACGAGTATCTCCAGCGGTTCCTGCTGCTGACAGTTGCACGGCCCTCTTCGATGTATTGAATGCTGAGCACTTTGTCGACAAAGCGAAGTTCAAACCCTGGAAGTTGGGCTACCCGCAGCACCCACTCGGTGTCCTGGTGCTTCAGCAGGTCAGATCGAAATGGTTGCTGGAGAAAATGGTCTCTGCGACACAGGAATGTCGAAGTTTGAACCGAGCCCTCTCCTCTGAATAGGGATTTTCGTGCAATAAGATAGTCGCTCATCGATTCGCCGGGCATCGGGAATCGTCTCGGCCATACGTAATCAGCTCGCGGGGTCCTCGCGATAATCCGGCAGCTTACCAGCAGGAAATTGTCGCGATTCTCGCCTGCCATGGAAAGCTGCAGAGCAATTTTCTCCGGCATCCACTCATCGTCGTCGTCGAGGAATGCGATCCACTTCCCACGCGCTTCTCGTGCCCCGATGTTACGTGCTTCGGCCCCGCGCACACTCTGCGCCAATTCGATCACGCGCAAGCGTCGGTCCGGGATATTTCCAAGGGCAGCCGCGGTAGGTCCGTCCGGACCATCGATGACGACTACGACGTCGAGATCGCGAAATGTCTGCCGCAGCGCGCTGTTCACTGCCCGAACCACCAGGTCCGGCCGATTTCGTGTGGGTATAACTACAGAGACAATGGGGTCTTTCATAAGCGTCATGGCTAACTGGTACGCTTTCCACCTGGAAAGAGAAAAATCATGTGGATTCTCCCGGCCCGGAGTCGATCGAGCGTTGTGCGATGGCATTAGTGCCGTTCGGGGTATCCGGGCGTTACGAGGAAAGTTGCAGCACTTCTCCGTGGCGAGCGGGAACCGCGTAAAGAAGATCAAAGACCTGAGGCGCGGAATCGCGACCAACTTGATATGGAACGAGCTTCCGGTTCTTGAAACTAAAGGGTTGATATCCGTATTCTGCGAAGACCTGCGTCACGGCCGCAACGCTGTTGCGGCAGCGGCCCGAGGAGGGTCCACGTACCTCGCACCATACCGGTGCTGAAGTTGCTCTCGCCAAATACCCACGCATTCCCAGCACGGTGCGCTCCTCATTACCTTCAACATCGATCTTGATGAGACGAATGGATGCCGGATCGAGGCCCCGCTCCACGAGAATGGAGTCGAACGTACTCAAACGCACCGAGATCGCGTGTTTCTCTGGGGCGGGCCGACCGCCAGTGTGTGGCATGACGAGAGAGCTGCTTCCCGGGTTAGATTGGTCCGAGATAAAGAATTCGGCCGTGCCTGGTCGATCGCTGAGAGCGCAATCGATTGGTGTTCCAATCACGTCGGCATTCCGGGAGAGAAAGGCATAATGCACCGGCTCCGGCTCGAAGAGAAGCGTCTGATAGCCGAGGTGACGGGCAAGCAAGCTGTAGAGTCCAAGATTCGCACCGATGTCAACGAAGAGGCCCGGGGACCCCGCGAGTTGTTCCATGATGAAAAAGAGCGGCGAGCGGCGATAGAAATGCAGCAGGTTGTACGGCGCGTAATAGAGCAAACGTTCAGAAGGGTTGGCGAGATTCAGGTGCAGGGAGGATTCCCCGACACGCACCGACGTCCCACTATCGTGCTGTTTCGCATCAAAAAGACGATCGCAGATTGAAAGGAGCACTTGGCAGCGTCTGCCGGTGATCTGAACAGCAAAGCCGGCGTTACCCAGACAAGCTCTAGCAAGTGGAGGATAGTTCATTTGTTCCTTCCTGCTTTCCAGGTGGATCTTATCGGTCAATGGAAATTGTTCTCTATATATAAAGCGGCGATCTAAGGCAACGGTGGGATGCGCGCAGACGTACTCATCTACGCCTGCATCGGGCTCTATATTTGGACAAATCAAGCTTGTTTTGACAGAAGCTCATCGTAGATTCCTTCGAGCTTTGTGCATTGCTTCCGCAGATCGAACTCGCGTCTCACGCGCTCCTGCGCCTTGTCGCTCATCTGTTGCCACGCGCTTTTATCGGTCAAGAGCGTCAGAATATTCGCCGCCAGCGCTCGCCAGTCGCGTTCCGGCGCAAGAAGGCCGGTCTCGCCGTGAGTAACCGCCTCGGGAATGCCTCCACTTGCGAAGCTTGCCACTGGAAGCCCCATTGACTGCGCCTCAATGAATACCATCCCAAACCCCTCAGCATCGCCGGAACCTGCCACTACGCTGGGCGTGGATCAGACCGACGCCTGATTCATCCAATCACGGATCTGCTCCTGTGCGGCGTGCCAGGAAGACCCGGCGAAGCGTATGTCGCCAGCTTTCCAGGCTCGGACGCAAAGGACAGTCGCCGATTACCACCAGCTCAGCCTGAGGCGCCGCTTCCTGCACGGACTGCATGGCGCAGATGGATGTTCTCGCCTTTTTTTCTCAACCAGGCGGCCGACAAACAAAACGGTCGGGCGGCGCT
>CAWIKA010000004.1:0-775433 GCA_963836565.1 uncultured Acidobacteriaceae bacterium
CCCGGACTTGAACGGCTCGGATAGAGGGAGGGACTCGGCGGCATTGTATGCATGGGCAGAAGCATTTCTTCCGGGCGCCGGATGGATTGGATTCGATCCCACGTCGGGCCTTCTCGCCGGTGAAGGGCACATTCCGCTTGCGTGCACCTCCAGCGCCACTCAAGCCCTCAATTTTTGGGCACCTCTGAGCCTGCGAACACCACTTTCACGTACGAGATGTCTGTTGTCGCTTGAACGATCCGCCGCCGGTTCCTGAGGGCGTTGCCGAAGACCAGTGGCTCCGCATCAGCCAGGTCGCAAATCGCATTGAGGCAGAGCTTGAGGCACAGGACGTCAGAATGACGATGGGAGGCGAGCCCACGTATGTGGGCCTTGATGAGCCTGAGAGCCCTGAGTGGAATATCGACGCGCTCGGCGAAATCAAGCGGAAGCGGGGCCTGTCTCTTATTCAGGATCTTCGCGAGAAGATGGCGCCGGGTGGGCTTCTGCATTACGGCCAGGGAAACTGGTATCCGGGTGAGCCTTTGCCTCGGTGGGCACTCAGTTGTTTTTGGCGTGCGGATGGCGTTGCGGTGTGGGAGGATGTAAAGCTGATCGCACGGGAGGGTCGTGATTACCGCTTCAATGCAGTCGACGCATTGAGGTTTATTCAAGCTCTCACGCGGAGATTGCAGGTGAGGGCAGAAAATGTCTTGCCTGCAATTGAGAAGGAAACAGCGGCAACTGAGCATGTAGGCTACATTCTGCCGATTCGCCGCCGGCAACCTCACGGAGATCTGCGCTGGTCCAGTCAATGGTGGTTTCCGCGCGTGGAATCAATCGTGTTGTCAACCGGCGACTCGCCGATCGGCTATCGCATTCCCACCGAACCGATGCCCTGGGTCGCACCTGACGAACTTGAATATTCATTCGAAGAGGAGCCTTTCGCCGATCGCATCAAACTGCCATCGTCCAAGCTGCAGCGTCTCGATCTCTTCAATCAAGAGCCGGAGCCCGATCCGCTGCCGCCGGTGCTGCGAGCCAATGAAGGCGCAAACGTACTCATACGGCCGGCCCTGTGCGTGCAGATGCGCGATGGCCGCCTTCACGTCTTCTTGCCCTATACGCCGGTCCTTTCAGACTATCTCGATCTGGCCGCCGCACTCGAAGACACGTGCCGCTACCTCGAAATGCCGGTTTGGATCGAGGGGTATGCGCCGGCTGCCGATCCGCGGCTGCGTTCGTTTAGCGTTACCCCTGATCCTGGCGTGCTCGAAATTAACATGCCGCCGGCCAGGAATTGGCGCGAACTCGAGCAGATCAACGTGATGGTCGATGAGGCGGCCCGTCGCAACCGATTGATCAGTGAAAAATTCAGTTTCAGCGGCAACCGCAATGCCACGGGAGGGGGCAGTCACATTGTGATTGGCGGCGCCACCGTCGAGGACAGCCCGATTCTGCGCCGCCCGGATCTGCTCCGGAGCATGATTGCATTCTGGCAGAACCACCCGTCGCTGTCTTATCTTTTCTCTGGAATGTACGTTGGACCTACGAGCCAATATCCTCGCGTAGACGAAGCGCGAACAGACACTCTGTACGAGCTTGAACTGGCTTTCCGCCATCTCCCGCCGGGAGGCTGCTCCCCATATATTATCGATGGGCTTTTTCGAAACCTTCTCGCCGATGTAACCGGAAATACGCATCGCACCGAGTTTTGCCTCGACAAGTTGTTTCCTCCGGAGGGACTCGGACTGCAACGCGGCCTGCTGGAACTGCGCGCATTCGAGATGCCGCCGAACGTGCGCATGGGGCTTCTGCAACTACTACTTGTCCGCGCGCTGGTATGCGCATTTTGGCGGGTTCCGTTTAATGGTGCACTCATTCGATGGGGAACAAAGCTTCACGACCGCTTTATGCTCCCTCATTTTGTCGAGCAGGATTTTCATGCGGTGCTCGCTCACCTGCGCCAATCCGGATTTGAATTTGAAGCAGAGTGGTTTGCTGCGCACTTTGAGTTTCGCTTTCCGTTGATCGGCTCAATCTGCGCAGACAGAGTGCAGGTGGAACTGCGCCGAGCGCTTGAGCCATGGAATGTATTGGCAGAAGAGACTTCCTCCGGCCGGACGGTTCGCAATGTTGACTCTTCGGTTGAACGCATACAAGTCAAGGTCTTGGGAATGCCAGCGGATTCCCGATACATCGTGGCTTGCAATGGAAGGCACGTTCCGCTGCAACCTGCGGCAGAACCAGGCGTTGCTGTAGCTGGGGTGCGATTTCGTGCACGCAAACTTTCTGCCACCATGCATCCTACAATCCCCGTGCATGCGCCGCTCACGTTTACGCTTATTGATGGCCGCGACAGGCGCTCGCTTGCCCAATGTATTTACCGCATCGATCCGCCGGAGGGGCGCGATTACAAGAGTCCTCCTGCGGATGCCACTGCCGCGCTGGCGCGACGTCTTGAACGCTTTGCAGCGATTGATCCGGTCGTCCCGGTTATAGCGCCACAAGAAGAAATCGGCCCCATTTTCCCTGGAACGCTCGACCTGCGCATTCCGCCTCCCAGTCCAAATTTCGGCCTTGAAACGCGGGAGCCTTTGTCATGACGGTCGATCTCTATCAGATTCCGCTGCGCTACGGCGATGCGTATGACGAATTGTCAGCAGATGGCGTGAACCCGCGTCCTCACTGGGCGCCTCTGATGGAATCACTGCGTGCCATAGGGCCTGAGGAGTTGGGGCGACGCTGTGTTCGAGCAGAGCGCCGCATTCGCGAGAATGGCATTACCTATAACATTTATAGCGATCCCCTCGGGGTAAACCGTCCGTGGAAAATTGACATTGTCCCCTTCATGATTGCGGCCGAAGAATGGCGCTACATTGAGAAGGGCATCATTCAGCGCGCAAGGTTGCTGGGCCTGATTCTTGAGGATCTCTACGGAAGTCAGTCGCTGCTTGCGAGCGGACATTTTCCCGCCGAGCTTCTATATGCCAATCCTGCATTCCTGCGTCCCATGGTTGGTGTGCGTGTGCCGTCGCACTCTTATCTCCATCTACTCGCCGTGGATCTTGCACGGTCGCCTAACGGGCAATGGTGGGTGCTTGCAGATCGTACGCAAGCGCCATCAGGCAGCGGTTATGCGCTGGAAAACCGCACCATCGTCTCCGACGTTCTGCCGAGAATTTTCCGCAGTTCGAATATCCTGAGGCTCGCGCCCTTCTTTCGGGCCCAGCGGGATGCGCTTACTTCACTCGCCTCATGCAGCAATCCACGCATCGTACTGCTGACTCCGGGTCCGCACAACGAGACTTACTTTGAGCATTCATACCTCGCGCGTTACCTGGGATTCGCCCTCGTCGAGGGAGCCGACCTCACTGTGCGCGACCGCAGCGTCTATCTCAAAACCGTTGATGGACTGGAACGGGTCGATGTGATCCTGCGCCGCATAGACGACAGCTTCTGCGATCCGCTCGAGTTAAATAGCGCTTCTTTGCTCGGTGTACCCGGCCTCGTCGACGCTGTCGTGGCGGGCAATGTGAAGATCGCGAACGCACTTGGGAGCGGTGTGATCGAAACGGCAGCCATTATGCCCTTCCTTCCCGGACTATCCAGGCACCTCACCGGGGAAACGCTCACGCTTCCCTCCGTTGCTACCTGGTGGTGCGGACAGTCCTATGCGCTTGACTGGGTGCTCAATCACCTTGATTCGGTCGTGCTGAAACCAGCATTTCCCTCTCGGGGAATGGAACCGGTGTTTGGCGCCAAACTGGAGGCCCGCGAGAAAGCAAAACTCATCGCGCAATTGAGTGCATCTCCTCATGAATTTGTGGCCCAGGAGCAGGTTGCTTTATCCAATGCGCCCGTCTGGGGAAATAGTAACCTTTATGCGCGGAGCGTGGTGCTGCGGGCCTATGTAGTCAACTCCGGCGATGGTTGGATCGCGATTCCGGGAGGGCTGGTGCGTGTCGCTGAGACTGAAGGTTCCGTGGTGTCGATGCAGCGCGGCGGTCACAGCAAGGACGCGTGGGTACTTTGGGACAGCCCCGTAGACACCTTCAGCATGCTGCACCCGCGTAATCAGCCGGTTGTACTGCATCGTGGATCGCCGGACATGCCCAGCAGCGTGGCCGATCGAGTGTTTTGGTTGGGAAGATATGTCGAGCGTGCCGAAAACACGGCGCGAATTGTGCGGTCAATGATTTCTCGTGCACGGGGGGCGGAGCCAGGCGAGATTAGTGTTCTTGTCCGCCTGCATAAATGCTTGAATTCACGGCACAGCAAGTTACCGAAGGCAAAAAAGCGCCGGCCCACACCATTAGAGTTCGAGCGAGAATTGATCTCTGTGATCTCTGATGTGAAACGGACGGATAGCCTGGCCTTCATCCTTTCAGAGGTGTCTCGGGTGGGAAACAGCGTTCGCGAGCGATTGTCACCCGACATGATGATCCTCATCGCCCAACTGCGAACCTCTGTTGACGCACCGCCTGATACGCAGATCCTCGAGTATCCAGCAATACTCACGCTCAGCCTGGAGTTTCTCTCCGCGTTCTCGGGGATGGAACGGGAAAATATCAATCGGGGCATTGGCTGGTTGTTCATGAGCATCGGCCGTCGTCTGGAGCGCGCCATCTATCTGACGCGGATGCTGCGACAGATAACGCTGCCCCTTGGAGAAAAAGACTGGGTCCTTCTCGAATGTCTGCTCGAAGTTGCAGACAGCTCGATGACCTATCGGAGCCGGTATTACACCACGCTTCAGCCCATGGCCGTGATCGATGTTCTCATGGCAGACGGGGGAAATCCCAGATCACTGGACTTCCAGCTTGCGCATCTCGCTGACCAATATCAGAGGTTGCCGAGGCGCATGACCGACGATCTCGAAGCTATGCGGGACGCATTGAAGATGTTGCGCGGCTTCGATTTGTCCACCCTGAGCTACAGCTTGCCCTCCGATCCCTCCACGGCTAAGGACACCGAAGGCCTCGCCCGGCTCGAAAATTTTCTGGCAGGATTGGAACGCCTGCTGCCATCATGGTCAGACAATTTATCGAGTCGTTACTTCAGCCACGCTCGGACGCTTCCCATCAGCATAGGCCTATGATCTATAAAATCGTTCACCGGACAACCTATAACTATAAGTACCCCGTCTCTGTCGGCAGCCATGTGGCGTGTATTAAGCCGCGCTCTTTGCCGCGCCATTGTCTGAAGGAAAGTGTTCTACAGATTCGGCCGGGCCCAGCCACCCTGACTGAACGAATCGATTATTTCGGCAATCATCAATACGTTTTCACAATAGAGGAACCCCACGACGAACTGATCGTTGAAGCGCGAAATCGAGTCGTCATGAACGAGATCCCGGCAGACGTGAACCTACCGTCTCCGGCCTGGGAGGAAGTGGTTAGGACATTGCCGGCGGATCGCGGTCCTGAGGCCCTTGACGCTTTTCAGTTCCGATTTGAATCGCCCCGCATCAGACTTCAGCCGGAGTTTCAAAAATATGCGCAGAAGTCATTTACGCCGGGGCGACCATTAGTTGAAGGACTTCTGGATCTTACCTCGCGAATTCATCGTGACTTCCGTTTTGATGCAAGAGTCACGACAGTCCGGACCACGGTTGAAGAGGTCTTTCGGAAAAAGCGGGGGGTGTGTCAGGACTTTGCGCACTTTCAGATCGCTTGCCTCCGCTCTCTCGGCTTATCCGCGCGGTATGTAAGCGGGTATCTGCGGACCTATCCGCCTCCCGGTCAGCCGCGGATGGTGGGAGCCGATGCCTCCCACGCGTGGGTCTCTGCCTACTGCCCCGGAATCGGCTGGATTGACGTGGATCCGACGAATGACGTTGTACCGTCCACTGGTCATGTCACCATCGCCTGGGGCCGGGACTTCGGCGATGTAAGTCCTTTGCACGGTCTGATCCTCGGGGGCGGCGCTCATACGCTGAAAGTTGCAGTTGACCTCGAAACAATCGAGGATTGACCGTTTCCCTTACTTCGGATTCGCAACTTCCTCCAGGTCAGTTACCACGAAAAAGCTGGACAGGTAGGCCTGACCGAATGACGTCGTCAAGGCCACATCGGACGCATCCCTGCCAGTAGCCATCAAGATGCGTCCCAGCCTCGGCTGATTATTCCGGGCATCAAATGTCCACCAACGACCATCAAGATAGACCTCGAACCAAGCACTGAAGTCCATGGGCAAGCGTAATGGCACTCCGATATCCCCTAAATATCCCGTCGCATAACGGGCAGGAATGTTCAAGGCCCTGCAGAAGGTAATCGCGAGATGTTGAAAGTCGCGACACACGCCAACGCAGCCTGTATAGACGTCAAATGCGGTGATGATTGGGCTAGCTTGTTGATAGTCGAACGAAATTCGATTGTGCACCCAGTCGCATATTGCCTGTACCCGGCCCCACCCTGGCTGGATATTTCCGAAGAGGTCACAAGCAATTCCCGAAAGGCGATCCACCTCGCAATATCGGCTATTGAGCAGATACGAGAGCACTTCGTCCGGCAGGTCGCCTACGGGGATCTCTTGTGCGGCCAGATTAACCTCATCCGGACTGTCCGGATTATGAATCAAGGTTGAGCCTGAAAGCCGCAGTCGCCCCGGCGGGGCAACGAACCTCGAGCAGCGATTTCCAAAGCTGTCGATGTAGTAGGAAACCTTGAGCTCCGGTTCAGTCTTCAATTCGTCCGGTTCCTGCAAATCGCACACCCGGGAAGGATGGACACTGAGGAGCGCAACCATGGCGACATTGGCCGGAACCTGGAACTGAACATCGTATCCAAGCCGAATTAACATTGTGAGCCTCATGCTCTGGCATTAACAGGGTCATTGTTCGGGTGGGAACGGATGATGACACGTCAAGTGATCTCAAGAATTTGGATGCGTAATGTCAGGGCAATGCCAGAGTTTTTCCAGCCGCAACCGCTCCCAAAACGAAAGTTAGACGAGGCGACCCGCAATTCAAGTCGCCTTAAGAAGGCGTTTTGAGATTGTTGATACGCGTCTCCATTATCGTTCACTACTGGGAGCATCAACCTTCATAACAGGTTTCTGGGGCACATGTCCGGAAAGGCTATACGGCCATGTGGTTGTCGACCTCTGCCGATGACATTGCACCGCCAGCGCCAAAAACATGCGCAACTGTTGCTCAACTTGTTACAGAAGGGTGGGGGTGAAGGGTGGGCGGTGACGGGAACTGGAATTCAGCCCGGACAGGTCCATGAGCGCCTCGCCGATGAAGCATAAGTCGGGATCAACCTCGATGTCCCGACGAAAGAGACGGTCATTTTTGAACGGGTTTTGCTTCCAAAATTCCGACGTTCCCGAGTATGAGAGCGTCGCAGCGGACGGTGTGAGCTCCGGTGAGACTGAAACCCGCCGCCTCGTCAAGTGAGACTAGCTTCTTGTACGGAACATTCGGGGGTGGTTTAAGCGCGAGGATCATCACCCGATCGAAGCCGGTCGCCAGATCCGCGTTGTCCGAGGAATAGAACCCCCCGTCAATATAATGCTCGCCTTGAAACAGGGTGGGCGGCCAACCGAAGAAAGCGGTGCTGGCAATGACCGCGTCTACCACATCGATGCCACTGTCGCCATCGAAGGCGCGCCGCTCTCCGGTTTCCGCATTGACGGCGACGATAAGCACTCTTTTGTCAGGCCATTTCACCATTGGAAGCTGGGCCGCCACGATCTCCCGTCTACTTGACCCATTTCTGCCAGAAGCTGCGGCTACCGCCAACGATCCGATTCTTCGCATAATTTCAGTCCGGCTGCCGCCGGCCTGCTTCGCGCGAGCTACGCCGTCGAGAATCTCTGGCCAGTCAACTACCGGAGGCCGCTCGGAAGACGGCGGGCCGGGCTGAAGGCGTCGCTGAAATTCGTCTTCGTGGGCCACTCCGCTCGCAAGATGGAGCGCGACCCTGGAGCCGGCAGAGGTTCCCATGAAAAGGTCGGCGTTTCTGACGTCGAAACCCGCTTCTGCCATCCCTGTAATGAGGCCAGTCTCCCACGCGCTCGCAGCGTAGCCACCACCGGTCAGAACTAAGGCACATCGCGTACGAATCAGTTGATCATCTCCATGTGAATAGAATACTTGAGGGCTGGAAACATTCGCGTATCGGTTTGGTCGTTAGATCTAGAAACGGCGCCCCATTCCGTCGATAGAACCTGAAAAACGCTCAAGGGTTCGAGATTGAGATTTGGATCATGCTATTTGCCACGGCTGTTGGAGGCCGTTTCAATGGCAAAGAGCAAGATGAATCGTAAGCGAGCACCAAAATCCATTCTTAAGCTTCCCAATCTTGAACAATCGAAGAGTGCCGTCCTGAACAGCCTGACTTCGCCCAGTTCTCAGCGGACCTACGATCATGCGATCAGAGAATTCATCGAGTGGTACTGTTCGGAACCACGGCTAGCCTTCAACAAGACCGTGGTTACCCGCTGCCGGATCTCACTCGAACAGCAGCATTGTGCGTCTACCACAATCAATCTGCGGCTCGCGGCAGTGCGAAGACTCGCGTACGAGGCAGCTGATTGCGGGCTTCTGACCGCCGATCTGGCGGCTGGGATTCGACGCGTGAAAAGCGCCAAACGACTGGGTATGCCGGTTGGCAATTGGCTTTTCGTGGAACAGGGAAAGCGTCTTCTGCGGACAGTAGACGTTGGCAGTATTCGGGGCAAGCGAGACTACGTCACGCTCGCCATTCTGTTGGGATGCGGTTTGCGGCGCGCCGAGCTAACGGCGCTGAGAGTTGAAGATATCCAGCTAAGAGAGGAGCACTGGGTCATCGCCGATCTTATTGGCAAGGGCGGCCATATACGCACCATCCCGGTTCCGGACTGGGTTAAAGCGGGAATTGATGCGTGGACGGCGGCCTCCGGAATCGCGGGTGGCATTTTGCTTCGGTCAATCAACAAAGCTGGCCGAGTCTGGGGTTGCGGCTTCAGTCCCAAGGTCATCCGGGGCGTGGTGAAGGAGAAAGCAAAGGTCTGTGAGATTCCTGCTCTGGCGCCCCATGACCTCCGCCGCTATGCCGAGTGCCGGATCATGCCGACTTGAAATCGCAGGCCCCCGGTAATCTTGGGTGATCCAAGATCGCAAGGGTGATCGGATGCGGCATTATCGGGGCCTCTTAAACTCGAGAAACTAATCGTCTGGTCAGCATCGTCGGCTCGTAGAGGCTATGGATTGCTTAGAATCAATGAATTGTTCGCGTACCCTCAGGCCGTCGCAGGAGTTGTCTTTGCATCGGGATTATGCCGCATGGCGAGCGATCAAAGGCTTTCCTGAGCAACTCAGATCGAGTGATTCGGCATAATCCGGAATTCGGCATAGCGGCGGCCGCCTCTGTCATCAGGCAGGCGGTGGGTCGGAGCAAATCCAGTTTCTTCTCGGGCATGTCTCTGTACAAACAACCGAGCGATACCTCGGATGCAAACAGCGCTTCCACAACGCGGTCAATGATCGGATCGGGATCGAACCGGATCCGCCGGGATAGTCATCGAATTCGCCTCACTCTGCGACTTTGCTGTACCGACAGCCATAAAGAAGACTCTCTCTAGTACTACTGTGTCATAAACGGTGGACGCCGCAGAACGGGCATTGGCGGAGCTGTTGGAGCAGAGAGCGGGCCAGTAGGATGCGGAGAGTAGCGATGGAATGCGGGTTATGCCGTTCCGGTCGAATGCGCGCCGCGGGGCCGGAAGCCTGCCGGGGGTTGGGGGGCTGATAGTCCAAGATTGCCGCTGTGGGCCGAGGGGGAAAATCGACTCCGTTCGGCCACCAGGAAGCCATAGGCGGCGATCGAGAGTGTCGCATGATGATGGAAGCCACGCCAGCCGCGTCCTTCAAAGTGTCCCAGGCCCAGTTCCTGTTTCAGTTCTTGATAATCGCGTTCGATGATCCAGCGCTGTTTGCCCAGGGCGACCAGATCGCGTAGCTTGCTGTTTTCAGCCAGATTGGACAACCAGTATTTCGTGGGTTCGGCTTCGCCACGGGGCCACTCGATCAACAGCCATTCCTCTTCTCGCGGCTGGTGGAGTTTGTGATCGCGATGTGCGGGGCGGATGCGCACGGCGGCAAAACGGGAACGCAAGGGATGGCGCGTGCCTTCTCGCCACATCACGGTCTTCCATGCTTTGGCCGGCAAGTTCAGCGCCAGTTGTTTGGCTGCTACCGGCGCATGTTCCGGATCGCGGCGCAGTCGGCTCGCCGGTCGACCGCGCCCGGGGTACTTGGGTGCGGAGAGCGGCTGAGTTCCCGGCGGCCAGATGGTGGTGCTGCTCTGGACGCCCAGCACATAGCTCAATTCCATTCCTGCCAGCGCCTGACGGAAGCCCGTATCGTTGCCGTAAGCCGGATCAGCCAGTACGGTTCCTTGGGCAATTCCGTCGGCCAAGGCTTGGCGGATCTGGCTGAGCGCGATCTCCAGCTTGGTCTCGAACAGGACCTGCTGGGGAATCCCGGCCTGTTGCCTGCGCTCAGCATCGTTGGTCCAAGCCTCAGGCAGATACAAACGGTAGGCGACAGGCAAGCTCGCACTCCACGTGGCGACCGACAGGCTAACGGCTACTTGGCAGTTATCTTGCTTCCCAGTCTGGCCACAATACTGACGCGCTACCCCGACGGAATGAGTTCCCTTCTTCGGAAGCCCGGTGTCATCGACAATCCAGGCCACGATGGGGCTGGTCTTGGTCATCGCAGGGAGCACGTAGTCGCGAACGCTGCCGAGCAGAAACTCATCGCTCCACGGAGCATCGGCCACAACATGGTGAAGCGACTGGTGCATCCGCCGGACGTTGTCCGGGGCCAGACGAGCTGCCATCGGCTCAATCGACTTGCGTTCCCCGGGCAGCAGCAGCCCGGTGCAATACGACTTCAGAGGAACAGCGCGATCCGCGTGCCCAGCCGCTTCCGCCAGACGGTCAAGATAGCTCGTCAGGCGTTGTTGCCGGGCGCCTGAAGTACCGATGTTGGCGCTCATGCAGCCAAGGTACAACCATACCCGCCTCCATACGCCTGAATACTTGCAGACGGGTATCTAGTTTATAACACAGTAGTACTAGTGGGGGCATCTCATAGCTCTTCTGCCCGATTTGTACGCTGTTCATTGACGGCTCCAATCCCGACAAATAGTGCTCAACCGCTGATTATCCGCATCAGCGGTTGACCTGGGTTATGGCTGCGGGAATCCGAACATCAGCCACGACTGATTGGCTACCCAATACGGGTATAGCTCCGTCATCTGATCGAACAGCTCCTGGTCCGACGTCGCGGTTTTCTGCAGCCGATCGAAGTCCTGCAGGTAACGCTTGGTTTCCTGGATCGCCGAAGGAGAGTCGGGCGCGCCAGGCTTCTTGTGACCTGCGACAACAATCGCCGGGTTCAGGGCCGCTAACCGGTCTAGCGCCGCGATCCAGTTCTTTCGGCTCTCGGGGGTGGTGTCGCCGACGTACATGCGGCATTGGTTATACACAACGTCGCCAGCGACGATCAGGCCGATCGATGGAACGTATAGAGACGTCGTGTCAGAACTATCGGTGTTGCCCAACTCGATGATGCGCAATTCATGGCCCTCGAGAGTGAACATGTCGCCCTCATAGGGCTCAGGTGAAACCAACTTGGTAGGCACTTGCCCAGGAAACAGCCGGCGGGCTAAGCGCTCCACTGTGGGAGTGAAAGACATTTGCATAGCGTTCACCGTCTTGGGTGTTGCTATCGCCCGAGCGCCCGGGAAACGGTCAAGCAGAATGCTCAGACCATAGAAGTGGTCGAAATGGGCGTGCGTTATATAGATGGTCTCCAGGTTGCGGTTGTGCAGAGCAACCCAATCCGCGAGAGCCTCGGCCTCAGCCACCGTCATCATTGCGTCAACCAACACCGCGTCGTGCTCGCCGAAGATCAAAGTCGACGTGATAGGGTCAAAGCCGAGCGCTTCGCCGAAGGGCCTTGGCCGCTCGCCGACCATAGCCTTTCCCGGTGCGGTAAAGACATTGATACCAAGCATGTTCGACGTGATCGCGGTGGTCACGCGCGTGATCTCTTTCAGTCCATTTGTGCCGTCCATTCGGTACTCCTTTCGATGTCACAGCGAGTGACTGCTCAGGACAAGATTCGCAGAAGCGCGACGACGAATCCATTAAACGAGCACAATCCAAAGGCAACTTACCGTCCCGAACCGTCGAATCGAAAAGCATAATGGCTATATGGCGGCCGCTGTCGCGCCGCTGTCCTCGCTTATTTACGCCGCCACCAATGCAGGTATATCCCGCAACACTTCGGTCAACTTGCCGGAGTTGATCTCGTAGAAGAAGCCGTAGAGCTTGACATGCTTCGGTACTGCCGGGCTCGAGCGAAGCAGCTCAAGGTCATGCCGGAGCGACTTCTCGAAATCCGGGATGGCCAGGCTATCATGATCAAACAACGTCGAGATCTCAGCGTGATAATCATCGTGGAACTTCTTGAGAAGGCGCTCAGGCATGTAGGAAGAAGTGCCGCAAAACGAGTGGTGAACGACAACCACGTTTTGAACGTGAAACAAGTAATCCATTTCCGCTACCGTCATCACGGCGGTGGTGGCGCGACCCCCTCCGTTCGTCACGGTGAATATGGTCCGCGTAGAACCAACCCGGTTGCCGGCTTCGTCGAGAATCATCTCGCCCGGGTAAACCTCGTCCCCAAAATACTCGGCGACCGCCTGCGGGATATCGGATGCGCGCGGATCAACGCAGTAGATCACGAGGGTTTTCATCGGGATGGCAAAGTTGAACCCTTTGAAATTGGACTCATCGAACCAGGGTTGTGTCCGGGTCTCGAATTCGGTGTACTTTCCGGTCATCTGACTCCTTCAACGGTTGACCTGATGAAAATTGACCGGATGAAGGCGGTGTCGCTGACATCAGCCGCCTCCAGGTCCAGACCTCTTCGGGGTACGCGACAATCGTCGCAAAGCTGCTGTAGTGATTAATCCAGAGAAGATAAGGCGCGGCCATTGGACGAAGGTACCGATCGATACTTTCGTATCAGCCAACATCAGGCCGCGGCTACTGCGGAGATTGGGCCGCCATCTCAGTTGCGAATAAGCCATAGGAACGGCATATCCGCAGGACGAGCTTATGGAGGCTCAAGCGTACGGAGTATCTGGAATTTTCCGCAGCGCGAACTGTCAACAGTCGCCCACTACGCGAGGCACTCATCGACCCCACAAAGCGCTCCTCGATCGGTCATGCCGCCTCTTCCATCACTCCCCACGTTGGCCGAAGTATCTCTGAAAGTATAGCCGCGTTCCACCGAACGGAACCGTTCGTCTCCGGGAACGAGAATTGGCCTATTGCGACCCCCTTGCCTATCCATTCGAGCAGTTCTTCGCTGGTTGCGGAGATTACCGCAGCCGAGCACCCGATGCTGTCGACCGGTCTAATCTTGTTATTCTCCTTGAGCAATCGCATCACGGCCTCTGCCCATTCAGGCAATCCCGGCAGACCAAACCGATGAACGAGCGCCGCCCACACCTCGTTTGGTTCCGTCCGCAGAACATAGGTCCGCGACAGTGATTTCAAACCGCGCAGTTCCTCGGAAAGCGCGATCATGTGTCGCACCCCTTGTTTTCTGCCTGGAATGCTGATGCTACCGCGACAACACATCGCCCCCTCCCCCAGGGTGACCTCCTGCGTTTCACCATTCGGAAACGTCAGCCGAAAACGTGCCTGCTCATACACCGCGGCCGTGATCGCCCCGACATCCGAGTCGTTCCCGAAGACGCTGAGCATGTGGCCGTCTTCGTCTTCGCCGATGTAATGGCTCACGCGCACTTTGATCCGCGATGCGATCTTCTCCGTATAGCGTTCGTATTCAAGCAGCCCCATCCTCAGATGTGCATTCTCCATCGCCGTCTCCTTCCGCCGGAGCTTTTTCGGTCAGTTTCATTACTTTGCCGGTGACATAAAGCAAGTGGAGTTCGTTCGACCATTTCTCGCGACGCCGGACGATCTTGGTATCCCCCTCCTCTTCGTGGAACTCCGTGACGTGCTTCACCGACCGCCAACGCGCGATATGCCTCTCGTCTCCCTCTCCGAACACCCCATTGAGCAACCCCGCTGTGCAAAGCAGGCCGACATGGCCGCCATGGAGCGGTGTAATCGGGCGACCAATGGCATTCTCCTCCCTTGGAAGCAGAACCTGTGCCGCCTGCTTCCACGCCGCCGAGTTCGGCAGGAGATCTTCAACCAGGTCGTATGGCAGGCCGCGGTAACTCAAAGTCGCTTCGCTGGATCGAGGCACAACGAAGGGTTCGACGATTTCTGCTTCGAGTTCAGGCAGCCTCGCATACCCTTCGTGAGCCGCAAGCGCTCGCGTCCGTCGTAGGCTCTCTTCGTGGGCTGTGCCCCGAACATTGCGCCGCACACCGAAGACGACAATTTGGCTGAAGCGCAGGGACTCGGGGTCCATCATTCGGAAGGCGCTGAGCCGAGAGAAGTTCGCGCTCAGAATACCGGCGCAATCGCTCAGCTGATCGAAGGGAATGACGAATACCAGTACTCCGTGCTGGACCAGCCAGTGGTGGGTGTGTTCGAGAAACAGCCGCTCCATGCGCCGGTTGCCGGTCAGATTGATCTCGGAATCATAGGGCGGATTCAAGTAGAGAAACGAGAAGCTTTCGACCTTCGCATGGGCATCGAACGTATTGCCCTGAATGATCCGGATCCCTGTTGCGCGAGCCTCTTCGGCACGTTCGGTATCAAGCTCGACGCCATGCCGGTCGACTGAAGCCCCGGCTGTGATCAGGTTGAGCGCAATTCCCTTCCCGGCGCAGGGATCGACCACAGAACAGGGCACTGGAAAGGTGAGCAGAGACCGGATATTGCGGGCTTCGGTCTCGGGCAGAGGGTAATAGCCCATCTTCAGGCGTGCGACGCTGCGAGCCATTCAAAATCTCCTTCTGCGGGCGAGCTGGATTTGGCTGGGTCTTGCCTTGTGATCGCGACAGCTTCTAGTTCCCGCTGCATGCGCCCCGGGAAGATCCAGCGGGGACAGGCTGCTAGCATTTCTCTAGCCGTGCTGCTCAACATGAATGCGGCCTCGATGCATGGCGGTTTGCCGCTACGATGAATCTCTCTTTCGAGAGGCGGCTCAGGGGCGCTTCGTCCAATGCGCGGAGGCAATATGAACATCAGCTTTTCCGGAAAGGTTGCGCTGGTTGCAGGCGGCACCGGCGGATTGGGCCGCGCGGTGAGCCTCGCATTCCTTGAGGTAGGCGCGAACGTGATCGTCACCTATCGCAAAGTGGAAGAATTCATGGCTTTAAAAAGTGCCGCCGCAACGGACGCCCCTGCGCTTGAAGGACATCTTGTCGATGTGACGGACGAAGTAGCTTTGGCGGAGTTCGTTGCCCAGGTGGTCTCTCCGCACGGGAGGCTCGACGCCGTGGTCAATACAATCGGCGGCTATGCGGGTGGGATCAAGCTGTGGGAATTGGAGACGAAGGTTCTCGACACCATGCTTTCGGTCAATCTGCGTTCGGGCTTTTCGCTGGCTCGTGCAGTCTTGCCGTCAATGCTGAAACAGGGACATGGATCGATCGTCAACGTAGCGGCGAAAGCGGCGTTCGATCATGGCGCGGGTGCGGCCGCCTATGCTGCCTCCAAGGCCGCCGCGGTGGCAATGATGGATTCACTGGCCGCGGACACCAAGGGGACCGGGGTTAGAGTGAACTCTATTCTGCCAAGCATCATCGATACGACCGCGAACCGCCGCGCAATGCCCGGCTCTGACTTTGCGGCATGGCCCAAGCCTGAGGACATCGCGCAAGTCATCCTGTTTTTGTCGAGCGACTTTGCCAAAACCATTCATGGGGCGGCAGTGCCGGTCTACGGGAATCTCTGACCTTCTGTTTCCGCGGGATTGCAACCTTTCAATTTCGAAAGGGAATGACTACCTTGGACTCAGAACTTTCTGACGCTGATAAAGTGCTTTGCGGCCGGTTTCTTCGTTCTTTCGAAATCCGCGATCACCTCCTCAATCCCGGGTTTGCGCACGATCCCGGAAACTGCGGATTGCATGGAAGACGCGGCCACGCGCAATTGGGCATGGTGATAATTGCGCCAGAAGGTAGGCGACGTGCCGGGGCGACGACGGGCAATAAGAGCCATGATCATTTCTCCTGAGAGTTGAGCGCACATGGAGGAAGCGGGCAATGGCTACGCGCTGATTGCCCGGACGAGAACGAGTTTTGGAGAACATGCGGCAGCGGCCGGAGGATCCGGATTGCGGTTGAGGATAGGTTCGACCCGCAGAACCGCTTCGCTGCCGCATACGCCGCACCGGTAAGGCCGGGAATTGGAGATGGTTTCGCAGTTTTCGCAGTAGACCGCTTGCCGCAGCGGAATACTGCAGATGATCGGTTCAGCACGAAGTTCTATCACTTTCGCCATCGGTTGCTTAGCCTCCTTTCTTCCTGGCACAGAACATCGCAAAGCGCCCTCCGGCCTCGAAAGCGCGGTCTTTCTCGGTCAGGGGACGGACCCGAAAACGATCGACGCCGACCTTAAAAGCGCAAAGGGATGCGACCGCTCGCATCCCTTCAGGCTTCGACGATTGTGTTGTGTGCGTTATGCAGCAGACTTGCTGCGCTGAGCCACCGCCAGCTCATCGACCAGCTGGACAAGTACCCCGAAGTTCGGTATCTGATCCAGGGACCGGACTTCCAGCCGATCGAGGATCTCGTAGAACTTCGTCTCCGGAAGACCGGCCGCGGACTTGCGGATCTGAGACAATCCGCGAACTCCGCTTTCCATCCACTTCAGCACTTCCTGCTGCAAGTGCTGATTGGGAATATCTCGGGCCGAACGCACCTTCGCCACAGCCCCCAGAATGTTACCGTAGAGCATCTGGCCGAGGTCTCTCCGGCAGTTTTCGATTCTCCCGGTGATCGAGGCGTCGAGCGGCCCCTTCTGCATCGATGTACTGGCTCGGCTTTGCCCCGTCGGACGAGCCTCACTCCGGCCCTGCCGCTCGTTCACGGGAAGAGCCCATGACGGCAGTTCGGGAATTTGCCTCGGGTGTTTGTACTCGTCGAGATCCACCCACATCTCAGCGAAGTTGTAGAAGTACCGGCCCAGACCAAAGTTGGAGCAGGCACGCTTGAAGGCCTGTGCCTCCGCGCTCGTCAGCGCGTTTGGATCCTCGGCCCATTCTTCGCCGCAGCCGCTATGGGTGCCCACGCCCGGAATCGAGACAACGCACGTCACCAGGACCTTGCCCGTCTGAATGGGTTTATCGTTCTTCAGCCGTGTGATCGGAGCGAGAGTCTGAACCGTATACTCTCTTGTCCACCCGCTTGCGGTGAAAACCAGGTTGAGCCGATCCGTGTAGGCCCGCGGATCACGAGTTACGCCGTTTAGGTGAGTGGTCATAGGGAGGAGGTTCCTATGACCCCACTTCGCCAGCGCATGCTTGAGGAACTTCAGCGGCGCAACTACTCACCGTCCACCATCCGCGGCTATCTCAACGCTGTCAGCCAGTTTGCCGAGTACTTCCATCGCTCGCCGGAACAACTGGGTCCAGAGCACCTGCGACGTTATCAGCGATACCTGCTCCAGGAGAAGAAGCTTGCGCCCAGCACTGTCGAGATGCGCATCTCAGCGTTGCGATTCCTGTACAAGAGGACGCTGAAGCGTAAGGATCTCGCCTTCGACGATCTCATCTTTCCCAAGGTGCCGCATAAGCTGCCGACCGTTCTCAGCCAGGAAGAGGTTGTGCGGCTGATCGATGCCGCACCCAACCGTCTGTACCGCACCCTCCTGGTGCTGCTCTATGCCACCGGCGCACGCAGGGCGGAAGCGGCGCGGATCATGGTGGAGGACATCGACAGCCAGCGCATGGTGATCCACATCCGCCAAGGCAAGGGAGCGAAGGACCGCGATGTGCCACTCTCACCCAAGCTGCTCGAAGAGTTGCGCAGCTGGTGGCGATGGAAGAAGCCTCGGGGCTACCTCTTTCCCAGTACCGAGGGCCAGCGGGGAACAGACCAGCCTATCTCCGATAAGACTGTCTGGCACGCTTGCCGCGCAGCGGCTACGCGCGCAGGGCTCACGAAGAAGATCCACCCGCACACCCTGCGCCACAGTTATGCGACGCACCTGCTCGAGGCCGGCGCCGACCTGCGCACGATTCAGATATTGATGGGCCATGAGCGACTCGAAGATACAACTGTCTATCTGCAGCTCTCGCGGCGTCACCTTCATGCCGCCGTCAACCCGCTGGAACAGATCGCGCTCCCCGCGGTAGATAAGGACAGGAAGAGATGAGCCGGCCACCCTTCGAGGTGGCCGACGTGATCCGTATTGCAGGTGACAGCTTTCTACAGCGGTACAGCGCTTCCTTGACCTGGCCGCAGCGCAAGGTGCTCGATGCCATCGCGCGCTGCCGCACCGCCGCCCTCGGCGGTCATCGCGACGCCTGCCTAAACTGCGGCCTCCAGGCCATCTCGTATAACTCCAGCCGCAACCGGCACTGCCCCAAGTGTCAGACCGCTGCGCGCGACCAGTGGATTCAGAAGCGCCAGCAGGAGCTGCTGCCGGTCGGCTACTTCCATCTCGTCTTCAGCGTTCCACACGAGCTTGTGCCGCTGATGTGGCAGAACAAGCGACAGCTGTTTTCTTTGCTCTTTGAGGCCAGTGCCGCCACACTGCTCGAGGTCTTTGCCGATCCCAAGCACCTGGGCGCACAGACTGGCTTCCTGTCCATCCTGCACACCTGGGGGCAGACGCTGACTCCACATCCGCACATCCACTGCGTGGTGCCCGGCGGCGGACTCGCAGCAGACCACTCGCGCTGGATCGCATCGCGTTCCAGATTCCTGTCGCCGGTCAAGGTGCTCAGCCGTGTCTTCCGCGGCAAGTTCGTTGCCGGCCTGCGGCGCCTCCTTGCCCGCGATCAGTTGCGCTTCTTCGGTGAGTGCGCGCCACTTCACGACCAGAAGCGCTTCGCCATCTTCCTGCGCACGCTTTACCGCCAAGACTGGGTTGTCTATGCCAAGCCGCCTTTCGGCGGCCCCGAGCATGTGTTGCACTATCTGGCTCGCTACACCCATCGCGTCGCCATCTCCAACCATCGCCTGCTCTCGGTCTCAGCTGATGAGGTCTGCTTCCGCTGGAAGGACTATGCCCACCACGGCAAGCAGCGCGACCTCACACTCGCCTCCGAAGAGTTCCTGCGCCGATTCGTACAACACGTGCTGCCACGGGGCTTTCCACGTATCCGCTACTTCGGCTTCCTCGCCAACCGCAGACGAGCCCGCATGCTGCCACTCTGCCGCGCTCTGCTTCACCAGGCTCCGGCTCAAGAAGCACCACTCCCCGTAAAGCCTTCGCTGTGGACGTGCCCGCACTGCCATGGACTCATGCTTCTGGTTGAACGGATAACCGCCGCACAGGTCTTCTTCGCCGAACACAAGATGGAACACCGACTTGATTCTTCCTAGCCGTTCGACCAACGCGGCCTTCACCGTTTGCTTCATCGCACGCCTAATGGAAGTGTGCCTCTGGTCAGAAAAATGGCGTTTCCCATCCGCACCGGTCGTCGTTCTCCAGCGTCTACCTCATCTACTTGCGCACCCCGCAGTGATAACTCGGCTCACTCACCAGCTGCACTCGTTCAGATCGCACAGCCTAGAGCGATGAAAAACCCATAGCCAGCGTCCTGCCCCGATCGCGCCAGCGACTTCCTTCAAACCGCTCTATCCGACCTGCTCCGCTCAGTCTCCTTCGACTCCTCACGCCTGATCGCGCGGAGCAGCTCCGATAGAGTCCTGACGTTTTATAGCCACTTGGAATTCCCAGCACACCTCTGCCTGTCACGGCAGAGGTCTGCATTCAACGTCGACGAGTTGGCTTTGTGTCCAGTTGGCTTCGCGGAAACTGGCCCGGACTCGATTTGCAGCGAAGCCGACGATGCATCCAGAACCCGTTCCAGAGGAAATCCGCATTCTTCCGGCCCCCAATGCCACCGCCTCAACCCTGCCGGCTCGCGCTCCTTGCGCAGAGATCAGGGAACAGAAATCAGAAATCGCAAGATTCACATTTGACATTGACAGAAAATCAACAACCATATGATTGTGGATAACTTGGGTGCGACATTTGCGGCTTTGTCTGATCCAACCCGGCGGGCGATGATCGAACGACTCTCACATGGGCCTGCCTCTGTGCATCGATTGACGGAACCGTTTGCACTTTCGCAGCAGATGATTTCAAAACATATTGCCTACCTGGTGCGGGCGCGGATTGTGATCAAGACGAAGCGTGGACGAGAGAGTGTGTGCACGCTGAGGCCACAGGCAATAGAGACGGTCAGCGACTGGGCGGTTTACTATCGCTGATTCTGGGAAGAGAGTTTCGACAAACTGGATGTGGTTGTGAATCAAATGAAAAAAGCGGAGGTCAGAGATGACAAGAACAGTTAACGAGACAGACCGGATGGTTGTAACGAGAGTATTTGACGCCCCACGCGAATTGGTTTGGAAGGCGTGGACCGACCCGAACTATGTAATGCAATGGTGGGGGCCGAAGGGATTTACGGCGCTTGTTTGCAAGATGGATTTTCGTGTGCGCGGAAAGTTTCTCTGCTGCATGAGAACTCCGGATGGACAGGAGTTCTGGAATGGCGGTGAATACCACGAGATTGTTCCGCAGGAGAAGATCGTTTCCTCGATGTACTTTTCCGACCCGGAGGGAAACAAGGTTGAGCCTGCGCATTATGGAATAGAACATGAGGCCATAGACGATGCGTACGATGTGACTACCTTTGAGGATTTTGGAAACGGCCAGACGAAACTCCCCTTCATTGGGAATGAAATCATGGAGAACGCAAAAACTAGCGGTCAATTGGAGGGCTGGAACCAGATACTCGATAAACTCGCGGCAGTTGTTGCGGAGCTAGTGCAGTCGAAATAAGAAGTTGAAGTTTTTTGTGATCGTCATGCGCGAGACACGGAACGTAAAGCAAACGCATGTCCATCCTGGAGACCCCAGCTACGCAAGCAGGCAGAGGCTGAGTTGAAGCACGCCAGAGATGAGGCAATACGCGCCCGCGATGAACTCCACGTTCAGGCAAACCGTGACGCATTGACTGGAATTTGGAACCGGGCGCAATTCTGGACCTGCTAGGCCGTGAAATCAACCGAGCAAGTCGTTCCCAAACCACAATCGGGCTTCTCATGCTTGACGTAGATCACTTCAAAAGGATCAACGACACGGACGGAAATCTGGTTGGCGATGTCGTCCTAAGGGAAATCGCACTTCGCATCAGTAAAGTTGTCCGTGCTTATGATTCCGTGGGCCGTTACGGGGGTGAAGAATTCCTGATTGTGCTCCCTGGTTGCAATCGGGAACAAGTCCTCCAGAGTGCAGAGAGAATCCGATCGATGATCGCTGAACGCCCCATTTCAGCAGATGGCAAGAAAATCGCTGCCACGATCAGCATTGGAGCGACGACCTCATCGTCCAGCACGGCTTCGGCGATGCAAATGCTCAGAGTTGCCGATGATAGCCTTTACAAGGCGAAAACCGAAGGAAGAAATCGCATGGCTGAATGTGACCTTGAGATTTGCATCTAACCGCCCTGGATTCGAAAGACAGACTCGCGACCAGGTCAATGGGTGCCTATTCTGCCTCAAGTCAGGTACTTATATTAAGAGATGAGCCATGAGCAAGTAGCCGGTGTGGGACGGTCTCAAGCGTCGGAGAGCAATTGGGATGGCTCGCCAGTTGCCGGTCTCCCTCCGATGTACTATGAAGCAGGCCAGTAGAGGTCCCAGCGTTCCAACACTGATGACAACCGGAAGGGGGACCGCAGCCCTCCGCACCTTCAGGCCATCTGGGCCAGGAATCAGCGGCAACCAGTTCAACCATGAAAACGTACAGGCGATAAGAGAAAAAAGGCGACCGATTCCCAGGTTGGCACCGCCGTGCGCGCTGTGGCCTGCTTGGATATTTGCGAGTTCACACTGCAACTTTATCAAAAGCGGTTTGATCAACATTCGATTGACGGCAAGCGCTCATTGAACTCGACTTGGCCGCCGCTGCGAGGATAGGTATCGGCAAAGGCGGAATATCGTCAGGTTAGTTGGAAAGCTGGCCAACGAGATCAAGATCAATCGCTACGTCATGCTCAGCTTTCCAGAACATGAAGCTAGGGTCCTTGAGACCCCACTGAACATAGGGAACGTCGAATTGCGCTCTTGCGGTTGCCTTTGATCCATCGATGTGAATCTGCATCGGAATCGTCAAGTCGTGAGGATTGCCGAGTAAGGTGAACACTCCGCTCACCTGAATGGTTGAATCACCAGAGGATGCGATGGTCCCGGTGTAGGTTTTCGGTGCAAAGGTGATGGTCGTGAAGTGATCCACTTTCAGAATGTCATTATGCATCTTCTTGTCGCGGCTGTTGTTTCCGGTCTTTCCACTGTCGGGCAGCACAATTATCAACCCCGACATCTTAGGATTGCTGCGATCATACCCGACCGATCCAGATTGAATATGAAACGTGCCATTTACGACCTCGCGAGTCGTGTTAAGCGTCATCTTGACCTGGCTAGCATCGGGGTTGGCGGTGAAGCTCTGGTGCTGGGCGAGCGTGGATGAAGGTAGTATGACCGCGAGGGCGGCGACTGCGAAGGATCTCATTCCATGTCCTCAAGAGGGCTTTGACTAACTGGTCCTATTTCGGGTGGCTCTAGTTCAGACGGCAACTGCCTGTGGAGCGACAGCGGCTGGCTGGGTGACACGGGTGAGCCTAGCCGTTACGCGCATCGCGCCGGGCCATATCCTGAGACAGAACGGCAATACTGCGCGCGCGAGTGCGTTGCTCAAGCCGTTGGCGGCGATTTCGGCGAGACGCATCTGGGGCACCATTGCCGCGCGCAATTTTGGCTGAAAGAGCGGTGCCGGTTCCGCAGCAAGATAGGCTACAGCCGCACGGCGGGCACTGTGCAAGGCGATGGAGATGCCGTCACCGGTAAACGAGGGAATGACGGCTGCCTGATCGCCGATACAGTAGAGACCCTCCTCCGTTGTGCGGCGGATGTAACCGTATGGGATATGAGTGATGGTGATCGGCTTGTCGAGGAGCGGCTCCGCGCCGGCAAGCCGCATCGCGAGGTGAGGACAGTCCTGCTGCATCTTTGCAAGAAGACCCTCCCAGCGAAGACCCGCACGTGCGAAATACCGCCGTTGTACTACACAGCAGAAATTCGTAATGCGGTCTTCCACCGGTTGGATACCACCGTAGCCGCCGGAATAGAGCGTCAACTCGGAGGCGTTCCCCAGGTCAGCCGTCTGGGCGGGAGACATCCGGTAATACATCTTGAAGCCGATCCATTGGTGAGAGTCCTTCGGGCGACGGTGGCCGCGCAGATCATGTTTGCCCGTAGCGAGAAAGGCGGTTGGAGCTTCGTAGGTGGCGCCGTCGTCGAGCTTAGCCTGCCAGATGTTGGCAGCCGTGCGACTGAGCAACTGCACACCGCGGCCGCGCTCAACGCGGACTCCAGCGGCGATGGCCTCGGCGATAAGCGCTGTATCGAGCGCCTTGCGCGTGAGCGACTTTGCTGGAAATGGCAAGGGGGCCGTCGCGGCGCGCCTTGCCGCGGCCAATCGAACGTAGTCGATGGGCACGGCGCCAAGCGAGGTCACGTCGATACCGAGCGCATGCAAATCCTCAAGGGCCTCACCGCTTAGAAATTCGCCACAGACCTTATGGCGCGGTGTGGGTTCGCGTTCAATCAGCGTGACACTTCGTCCCTTTCGCGCAAGCGCAATCGACGCGGCGCAGCCTGCCACTCCACCACCGATGATCAGAACTTCGTCTTGCAAAGCAATACTCCTCATTCACTGGATGTTCAACCAACTTGTGGAGGACTCCTCTCTAGTAGACGTCTAAAAGGCAGTTTGGCGCAGCATTCTGAACAAAACGTCATTTTGGAGCCGACCAGGTACATGTTCTTTCGACATCGCACAAAGCTAGACTCAGATTCGAGGCAGTGGATGGAGCGAAGCAATTGCCTTGTGGCTGGTTTGTTGGCGATAGCGCTGTGCCGCCCTGCAGCGCATGGAGAGCAAATCACGGTGAAGCATGTCCAATTGCCAATGTACCGGTTTATGGTGGCGCGCTCCGAGGCTGGACAAATCATCGAAATGTGGAGTTTTCGCAGGCCGTGCAGAGTCATCAAGTGACGATGCACGTGATCTATCGGTTTGTTGATGGCTCAATCGACGAAGAGGAGACGACGTACACGCAGCAGGGTACGTTCCGGTTAGTGCGCAACCATCACATACAGAAGGGGCGTTCTTTACAAAGCCCGTCGACTTTATGGTAGAAGCGGCTACCGGCATAGTGACCAGCCGCACAATAGAAAAGAATGGCAAGATGCACGTCGAGAGCAAGCACATAAACCTGCCGCATGAGATGCCGGATGACCTGGCGAATGGCTTTGTTGGGACATTGCTGCCGAACGTGCCACACAATGCGGCGCCGTTTCAGGTGGGAATGCTGACGCCGGTCGGCGGCGGGCGGTTGATTCGGCTCTTGATCTCGCCGGAGGAGGAGCAAACAGTTCAATTGTCAGGACGAAGCCTCAAAGCAACGGTGTTTCGCGTTCATCCGGAGTTGGGCGGCATCGTGAGCGTGATTGCGCGGCTGCTCGGCCTTCAGCCAAAGGACGTGATGGTGTGGGTACTAGAGGGTGAGGAGCCTGCAGTGGCGGTAGTTGTTGGACAACTCGGTGGTTCCGGGCCTGTAGTCAGCGCGGACCTGGTCGGGACCAGCTTCGACAAGTAGACACTCTGCAGACCTGCGCCTCACTGGGATGATCCGCGCTTATGACGTTGAATCGCGGCGGGTAGTGAGCTCTCGCCAGTTGAGGCCGATGTCCACGATCAGGAGCGAGGCAAGTGTGAAGGCAATCACGCCGACTGCCGAGAGAACATCGCCCAGGTGGCTCCAGTAGGCGGGCACAAGGTTCAGTACGCGGCTGGAAACGAAGGTAAACGTGACCGCGTAGGATCGAGCCATCCACTGCCGGTGTACCTTGATCTGACGGTTACGTGCGGTGACGACTGCAACGGTGGTGCACACCATCCACGCGGCGGCCTGCATAGAGGTACCGGGAAGCCCCGGGCGGCCTGTTGCGAGAGCGATTCCCGTGAAAGACCCGACAAAAACCGAGATGACGTAGATATAGCCAAGGATGCGATGGAGTCGGAGGTGACGCTGGCGGATCCGCGAGGAGAAATTGATGGGGCCGACCAAAAGAGCGAGAGTTCCGGCGAGTGTATGCGGGATGAGGAGATGGCGGTCGGCGATGACCTGCAGACGGTAGGCATGGTACATCGGATAGTCGGTGACGAGGAGCAGCTCTGAGGTAATGAAGACAAAGAGCGTCGTGAGACCAAGCGATACCCAGACGAAAATCTTAAACCTGGAAGCGACGGATTTGGGCGCCAGTTGCGTAGAAGTTGCCATTGTTCGCCTTTCAAATCATTAGACGAATTGAATTGGGCCAATGTGGCATTGAGCAGGAATCACTCGAACGAGTGGACCCTATTGCCGCTCACGATATACACAGCCTCACTTCCATCGCCCCACACACAACCGCCCCGGCCGCCAGTGCTCGACCGTCACAGCTTCCTGGGGGATCCCGGCCATTGTTAATAATCGCGTCCAGTCCTCCTTCCGGAAGGCCCGCTGGAAGGACACCGGCCCATCATGCCGTACAAATCGGTGCGACCTCACCAGTCCCGCCACCAACTCAAACGCCGTGCAGATCCATTCCGACCGCTCCAAATCATTGATAAACCAGCCTGTTTGCGCAGTAGCTTCCATCCACCGCAGCTGCGCGATGATCTCCTCATCCTCCAGATGGTGCATCATCAGCGAACTCACGACAATATCTATTGCCTTCTTCGGTCGATACTCCAGGGCATCCCCTGTCAACCACACGATTCCAAGCGCATTTGGCGTGGATTCCGCGGCAGCACGCGTTGCATAAGGGTTCAGATCGATTCCTGTCAGCTTCACCCCAATTCTGCGTCGCTGAGCCCAGACTGCAATCTGCCGCAGCAGATCGCCACCGCCACTTCCGACATCAACAACGCGCACCGGCTCATGCGGCTCACGCGACAAGGGCTCCAGCCAGGCCAGCGTGGGGCGATATCCCATCAGCCAGCGGTTGACCTGTTCCAGGCTGAGCAGGCAGTCGCGGAAATCCTCATAGTTGCAGTCGCCATCCATCAACTCCGGCAACTCACGCGGAGAAATCCGACGACTGAAATCACATTCGACCCTAGACCACATGGAAGCGCATCGTCTCCGCTGTCAGGCCCGGCCCGAACGACATCGCGCACCCGAGCTGCCCCGGCCGCGCCTGCTGCATGATCCTCTGCAACACAAACATCACGGTCGCCGAAGACATGTTGCCGAAGCACGACAACACCTCGCGCGACGCCGCCAGCGCATCAACTGGCAGTTCCAATCCGTTCTCTACAGCATCCAGGATCGACCGGCCGCCGGGATGGACCGCCCAAAGGTCGATGGCGTCGCGCTCGCGCATCATTTCGCCCTCATGTAGAGCGCGGCCGAGTTCTCTCGGCACCTGCCCTGATAGAAGCATGTCGAACCCGAGATCGCGGATTTTCCACGTAATCAGCCTTCTCGTGTCGTGAACCATAAAGGCCTTGAAGCTATCCAGAGCGAGGCCCTGCTCGGTCGCGGTAATCAGACTTGCAGCCGCGCCATCTGCAAAAACCAGGAAGGATAGCATCTGCTCCAGTTTTTGCGTCTCCTGGAAGTGCAGCGTGCACAGCTCGAGGTTGACCATCAGAACACCTGCATTCGGATCTGAGCGCACAATGTGCCGTGCCAGCTTCAGCGCGTTGATTGCGGCATAGCATCCCATGAACCCGACCATCGTGCGTTCGACGTCGGCCGAAAGCCCAAGATGATCGACGATCTCAAAGTCGAGCCCCGGCGCATAAAGTCCCGTGCAACAGGTGACCAGCACATGCGTAATTCCGCAGCGTTCTTTCTCATTGAGCGCAAGCCGATCCACGGCGTTCCTCATCAACTCTGGTGCATTCTGCTCAAACAGTTCCATACGCCGAGCCGTGTTGGGAAAGTTGCCTAGTCGGTAAAACTCGCGCGCGTCATGCAACGAGAACTGGCCGGAGTGCTTGAATGGATCGAGGAATGAATAGCGATGTGTGATGTTGGCACGACTCGCCATTCTACGGAAGACCGGACGCAGGCGCGGGTTGGCAAGCATCATCTCGGCAAAGCCGACGAAGGCCTCATGCACATCGTGCTCGGGTACGGCAGCGGCGATTCGGTTCAGGTGGGCCGTAATCATGCGCAATACGTCCTTAGCCGGGATTGCCCCGGGGAAGATGTTAGGTGTGTCTTGGGAAAGCTGAACCACGAAGAGGCGACGATCCAGCGATAGTCGACCACTTGAGAGAACAGACTCCGGATTCTCAGCAAAACGTCTATTCGTTGAGACGAGAACGCTATTCCTTTGATAGCACCTTCCACACGGGGAGTAAGATGACGATTTGTTCATGGAGAACGCAGCCGCTCGGTTGAAGTGCGCATTCTGTTTCATTCTGTGGGGCGACTGTATGCGGCCAATGACGAAATAGATTTCGGTTGATGTAGGGCCAAAACTCCATCGCGATAAAGGAAAGGCCAGCGATGCCGATGTCGCTTCCCCAGATTGCTCGTTAACTCAGCGTGCAAGTGTGGCTCTTGGATCTATGTTCACGTGAAGAATGGTAGAGGCTGGACGGCGCGGAAGCGACGCACGCTCACGAGATTGTCGAGTGCGGCTAAACGCAAAATATCGGCCATTGGTCCACTACGGCTGACCATTCGCTCCTTTGGGAGCGCGCGATGTAAACCGCTTCAGGAGGAACTCGCGGACCAGATTTGCCGCCGCATCTCCGCCCGTGCCCGCCTGGCCATTCAAAAAGACCAGCGAAGCACCGCGGTCAGAAGATGGATAGTAGAGGTTCGAAATAGCACCGGCGGAGAAGTTCCCAAGCACGTTCGAATAGTTTGGCCTCCATCGTCCATCGTCGTTTCTGGTCATGACGGCGGCAGATATCGCATACAGCGCGCGCGCGACCGAATTGACCCCTTACCTTTGTAGAAGTAGCGCGGGTCTTGGTGGAAGAGCGCAGGGTAAACAGCTCTGCTGAACATGTCAGCCGAAACATGGGTTGCCAAGGAGGCACCGTATCTTTTTCCATATCCTTCAATTCCGCTTCCATATGCGGGAAAAACGCTCTTGCATTGCTCCGCGCCAGCAATGCCCGCCATTGCTAGAAGCGATACCGGATCGAGGACCGAACGAATGCCCAGCTGAAGTTTCTGCTTGGCCTCCATGGGCGGCGCGCTTCAACCGTAAGAACTGTAGAAATTGGGAATAATCCCAATCACCCGCTGCTGGACTGCGGTTCGCACCTGTTCCTCGGCCAATTCCTCCTTGTTTCCATTCACGGTCACGGTGGTGGACCCGTCAGACACAGCCAAAGCTATCTGAGGAACAATCAGAGCATCATCTTCTCGCAACGGAATTGGATCTGAGGTGAAAGTGCTCATTCCCTGGCCCGACACCGTGGTCTTGCAAACAGCAGACGGCAGACCCATGAACGCAAACAGCCCGTTGCTGCCGGACACCACAGTTCGTTTGTTGAAATCTACTGAACTCGACAGAGTCACGTGCGCGCCTTCCACTGCGTCTCCGCTCGTATCGATCACCGTCCCGGAAATCTCCCCGGTGCCCGCCTGCCGTGGATCATTTGGTCCCATTTGACTCGTGGCTTGCGTCAGTAGGGTTGCGTCAGGGACTTGGACCCAGATTCGCGGATGCCAAATTAAGATCGAGAAAAGAATTGCGTACAAAGCCATTGCGAAGGGGCACTTCCTCAAATGTGAGGGCAGTCGCCCATTCGATGAGGTTGCAGGAGCCTGGAAGTATCCGCAGAGAAGGTATGGGCGTCACTGATGCTTCCTCTGATAGACAAGACGTTCATTGGGAATTCATTGATGCGGAAAATGACGAAGAATTCAGTTTGCGGTCACACAGTGAATTACCTCGAGTCCAGCTGCTATCGTTCGCCCCAATGGCCGGCCCCTGCGCGGCGGGCGTTGGGAAACGGTTAGAAGAAGTCCCTAGTTAGAGATCGTTCCTTAGCCCGGCCTCCTAGGAACGAAATCTACCGCAGGAGTTCCTGTCGCAACAGGCACAAAGGGCGCCGACGGCTGCGTGAAATCGAAACAGTCTGCGAAGGCGTCCGCGCTCGCGTCTCGCTGGCCCAATGAACCGAGGTTGAAATTGTGCTCGATGAAGGTGATGAATCCGCTGGCCTCGTGCACTTTATGTGAAATGTACCCGTGCTTTGCCCGGGGTGAAATTACCAGCAGGGGAACGCGGAAGCCAAGGCCCATCTCATCGACCTTCGGAGGCAGGACATGGTCATACCAGCCGCCCCAATCGTCCCAGGTTATGAAGATGGCGGTGGAATTCCAGTATTTGCTTTCGCCGATCGCGTTCACGATTGACGCGACCCAGTCGGGTCCGCTAGTGCTTCCAGAGCCGGGGTGGTCGGAGTTATCCATATCGGGAACGATCCAGGTAACTTGGGCAAGCTCTCCATTCGCGATGTCGACCTGAACACGCGTCGCGGGAAAGATTACCTTCGTCTGCCAATCGCTGCTATACCGAATATGGCGAACGGCCTGAAATGCCGCAAGCTCATAGAAACCATCATCGGGATCTGGCGCGTAGTAGCGCCATGAAACACCCGCCTGATCGAGCAGATCGGCGATAGTCCGGTAGTCGAAGCAGGGCGGAAGCCCCGGCGTAACTTCGGTGCCGTTCGGACCGATAAGTGGCGAGAGTGAACTCGAACCGGCATCGCATCCCCAGCCTCCGGTCGGATTTTCGGCGATAAGGCCGGATTGGCCAGCGATAAGGTATTGATGCGAGGGGTAGCTGGGACCGCTGCTGGACTCGAACATGCGATCGCTGAGCACGTATTCGTGGGCAAGAATCCAATAAGGCTCAACCTCGGACTCCGGCACATACGAATAAGCCAGCGTGGAAGGACTGACCTGGCTCTGCGCAAAGCCGTCCATCGCGCCGTTGTGCACCGCTCGCACCCAGCTCAGGTGACTGTGATCGAGATCGCGGCTATCGGAGAGCGAGACCGGCTGAAGACGAATGACCGTACCATTGCTGACGCCGCTTTGCACCGTGTCCGCACCGGGAAAGCCGTTGAACAGGTTATCAAAGGTACGATTCTCCTGCATGATGATCACGATGTGATCGATCGGTGAACCTGCCACTGGTTGAACTTTTTCGGGCGGCAACGGCGGTGACGGTTGCAAGATGGCTGGGGCGCAGCCAAGCAGAGAAGAAGCCACAGCCACGCTTGCCAGGATGCACGCTGCATTGCGGCACATTCGGTTTCCTGTCGGCTTGAGACATTTGCCACGACAACTATCTGACATAGTGCGACCTCAATTTGCAGGATGCGCGGCCGTTATCGCTTTGATCGACGGGTTCCGATGACCGATCTCATTCATGCTTCCTCTGACAGGCAAAGCTGATCGTTGGGAATCCACTCACGCGGAAAATGACGAAGAATTCATTCACTGGCTTGTTCATCCCGGAACAGATCTCGGGCTTTCAGCACTAAGGTGACGGCTTTGTGATTAAGACGTTTTGGGGTCCGTCATTGGAATGGTCAATCGTCTGAAATGAACGAATTGTCATTCAGACGGGCATGCCAATTTGCTTTCCATCATGTATCGAAAACCGTCTCATCCACGGGCAACTTCTCCCCTGAATGCGAATCTCTTGCAACCGCCTTCGACCGGCTGAACTGCTCTATCACATGGAAGTGCGAGAGTCATCGATGCGTCGGAGATCGAATTCGTTCTACCACAGGGTCGACGGCACCAGCCCTCGCGTGCAGCATCTCGAGATGTCCAACATCCTTTTGGTCTTTCTTATCGCGTTCGCGTTGCAAGCGGCGGCATGCGCGCAGACGCTGCGACTTAGGCAACCTGCTAAGCCCGTGGCATCGTCAAATCCCGCTCCAGCACCTGAAATAGAAGCGCCTTCGTCTGTTGAGTTACCGCGCGGCATAAGCTTGCAGGTAGAGATTCCGCGGCAGTATCCGATGAAGCGCGACGAGCCTATCCAGGGGACGCTGTTGCATCCTTTGTTTGTCGATGGCAAGCTGGTGATTTCCAAAGGAGCGAAGGTGCGGGGCAAAATTGTGGGCCTCGAACCCGACAACAAAGCGCGCCTGCACGCGCGGTTGCTCGGCGACTTCACCCCCTTTCATCGGCCTCAGGTGCAATTTGACGAGATCGAATTGTCCGGCGAAAGTCTGTTCATGAAAGGCGAAACCGTGACAAATGGTGCGCCGGTACTGCAGCTATCCACACCAGGGGCAGCTCCAAAGAAGTCGTTGGTTGCGCGTGAAGTGGCGAAGGCGAAAGCGGACGTGCATGACCGGATAGCGTGGTTCACCGCGCCCGGATTCAAAGACCGCGCGATGCAGATGCTCTACCATCAGCTTCCGTACCATCCCGAAAGCATCGCGGCACATACCGCGTGGTCGTTCGAATTGGCGGAGCCGCTTAATGTGCCTTCGGGTCAGATATCCGCACCGCCATCCTCAGCGGCGGCGCCGCCGGCCGTAGGCAAGCCCGAAACGTGGTCTGTGAATGCGCTGCTCACCTCCACCATTACTTCGGCCAATGCGAGGCCCGGTAATCCGGTCGTTGCGCTCGTCGTCGAGCCGGTCTATGACAGGAACCAACAACTCGTGGTGCCGCAGGGGTCGTTGCTGATGGGCAAGGTGACTAAGGCCAAAGCGGCGCGCTCCTTTGGCCGCAATGGCAAACTACGGTTCACTTTCCAGCAGGTGCGATTCCCCGAAGGCTTTGGCAAACCGGTCGAGGGTTCGCTCGGCGGTGCGACGACAGAGAAGACACAGAACCTGCAGATGGACGCCGAGGGCACCGTCACCCCGCGGAACGAGTCGAGCGCCGTCGCACCGATACTGCTCACTGTCCTGGCAGGACGCGCGCTCGATGAGGACGGGAACATGACGGCCGACACTGGCGTTGCATCGAACGGTTTCGGCCTCGTGGGACGGGTCGTTGGCATCGTCGCGGGTAGTCGCAATCTTGCCGCCGGCATCGGCTATTACGCCGCGGGCCTTTCGTTCTACGAGAATTTCCTGCGAACCGGCCGCGACGTCGTATTCCCAAAAGACACACGCATCGAGATCGAGACTACACCGTTGCGCGCACCGGTGCTCAGGCCCGAAGTGCGATAGGGCCGGGTTACTTCCGGCACTATCGATACCAAAAGCCAATTTTGGACGCCACTCGACGTCGCATAGCCAGTGCGGTTTCTCGTCGCTGAATCAAGGCTCGTCACGAGTGGGCTAGCTGATCCTCCGTTATGTGCAGCAGTGCCTCAGCGATGTCAGTGACTCGCTTTGAAGATCATCAAGATTACGCTGATCGACTTAGGCCCTCCTAACCGGATTTCGCGGTCTTGACGCTGTCGGTAGACTATCGGCTTGCGGGGGTGACGCCTTCAGGGGCTTGGCCGGATGTCTGCCCGTGAACAATCGCCACCACCTCGCGCGGCAGCGGCTTGTCGGCACTGGCTAGTAGCAACGAAACCTGCCAAATCTGCTGGTCATTCAGAACTTTGTCGAATGCAGGCATGCCAGTCAACCGAAGACCGTTCTTAACCTTCCAATAGGTCTCACCCGGAGGGTCATCGCTCACTCCAACAACCTTTCCATTGTGGTGCGGCTGCCAGAGTTGTGGAGCGCGCGGGAACATATGCGCTGCAAAATCTGAAGGTAAGCCCTGGAACCCGTGGCAGGCCGCGCATTGCTCGCGATAGATCTGCGCTCCAGCCAAGAAGCCAGCAGCCGATGGTTGTAGTGGTACCGATTTCGGCATCTCGCTCTCAATGCGCGAATGCATAGGCACATTCACAATCTGGCGCTCAAACGGCAATTGCCCGTCAGCTACCGCCACTGGCGGATGCCCCATTTTGAGCCAACCCAGCACAAAGAGCGGAACCAAGAGTAGTCCAACGATCAACCCAATCGCGAAACGAAGCATAACTTCCGAACCACCTCCGAAGTCACAGGCTGTGCTTAGAGAACGGCTGTGCAGGCTTGAACCATCTCCGAGCTTGGAGACTTACGAATAGACCAAACTCTTCATCTGTGTTTTCATAGACGGCCCACCTTCGCTCTAAGACTTGCCAAGGAGAAAATCACCTCAAAGGAGAGACGCTACTTGATCCAAGTGAGCACCCTCGAAGATGACGATTTGTTCATGTAGCTTCGCAGTCCCCGTCGTTTAGCATCAACTCAAATGTGATGGTTTCGCAACAGCGTGGATCTCTTCGACGACCGCGCTGCGGAGACGGGCATCCTCGGCGGAGAAGCTATTGTCGATAGCCTCGCCGTATCTGGAGTCCTGAAGGCGGTTTCGATGCGTGAACGCCCTACTGTCGATAACGCAAAAGGCAGGTTTTTCCAATCCAGCGTCGGCCTCGATTCGTCGTTCCCTTCAAACCACGCGATCGGCGCGTGGTCTTCAGCAGCCGTGATTGTGTCCGAATACGATGGAGTAATGACGCAGGTTCTGGCTTACCGCCTGGCGACCGGTGTGAGTACGACGCGAGTTCTGGCTCGTCAGCACTTCCCCTCCGATGTGCTAGTGGGCAGTGCAGTCGGTTGGAAGATTGGACGATACGTTGTACATCACCGTAGACGCTTAGACTGAACGTGGGTGCGCGGCAGCTTTTCTATAACGGGCTGCAGATTTCGTTTGGAAAGTTGATCCGGCCAATCAATCCCTATGATGACTCGCAGAGATTTCCTAATCAACTCCGCACGCGTCTTGGCTGGAACCTCCTCGCTGGGGCGCTCCTACACTCTGCCTGCTCAGCCGCGGCCAACTGCCGATTACACCATCCGCATCGCGCCCATCAGCCTCGAAATCGCTCCTGGCAAAATCGTCCGCACCACAGCATTTAACGGTCGGGTTCCTGGTGACCTCATCCGAATGCACGAGGGGCAGCAGGTCACGATCGATGTGATTAACGATACCGATTCATCCGATATCGTGCACTGGCACGGCCTGCAGATACCTTCATTGCAAGATGGAGCCACGGAAGAAGGCTCGCCCGAAGTGGCGCCACGCGGTGGCACGCAACGCTACAGGTGGGTGGCGAAACCCGCCGGCTGCCGCTGGTATCACTCACACATGTCTGCTGGCCACAACCTGAATCGCGCGACCTACACGGGGGAATTCGGTTTCATCATGATCGAACCTGCTTCGAATCCAGCGCGCTATGACCAGGAGATATTCCTTGCGCTCCACGATTGGGGCGGTCACGCGCAAGGCGGCGTTGAAGGCTATCAGGAAGTCATCTACAGCCACGCCACCATCAACGACCGCATGCTAGGCTTCGCCGATCCCATCCGTGTCAGGGAAGGCGAGCGCGTGCTTCTCCACGTCCTCAATGCCAGCGCCACTCTTATGCACGATCTTGCGTTGCCAGGTCATCGCTTTACCGTAACCGCACTCGATGGCAATCCCGTCCCCACGCCGTCTTCCGTTGAAACCATCCGTCTCGGTGTCGCCGAGCGAGTGGACGCCATCGTCGAAATGAATCAACCTGGCGTTTGGATTCTCGGCGAGACCGACCCCGCTATCCGCAAGTCAGGAATGGGAGTTGTAGTCGAATATGCCGGACGCACCGGTAAGCCCGAATGGCGAGATCCGTCGCGGTTCGACTTCCAATACGAGAATTTTGCGGCAGCCGCGCCCACTATGGTTCCGGCTCAGGATGAAGTTATTGTTCCGCTGATCTTCAAACCAAAGTTCGAAGGCTACGGAGATTTTGATCACTGGACCATTAATGGTCTTTCCTGGCCTAATGCCAAGACCATGCAGCTCAGAGAAGGAACCCACTATCGGTTGGTCTTCGACAACCAAAGCACTGAGATTCATCCCGTGCATTTGCACCGGCACTCATTTGAACTCAAATCCTTAAGTGGCAAACCATCCGCGGGGATTCTAAAAGATGTGGTTCTTCTAGCAGCTGGCAGAAAGACAGAGGTCACCTTCACGGCAAACAATCCAGGCAAGACGTTATTTCATTGCCATCAGCAGGATCACATGGACTCCGGGTTCATGATGCTCTTTGACTATGCTTAGCCAAACGAAGAAGGGAGAAATGCAGTCTTTGGTCAATCCTATTCGCACTCTTCCGGCACTCACCGTCGTTGCATTTGCCTTCTTTTCCCTTTCTCCGCTGTTTTCCCAAGAGAACTACGAGATCCAGGTCTATCCTTCCGAGACGCAAGCGCCCGGCACCCTTCTTGTGGAACTGCACAGCAACTACACCGTCGAAGGCGGCACCACAACGCAGTTCGGAATGCTGCCAACGCAAGGACAGGAGCACGAAACGGTCGAGTTCACGCAGGGCATCAACGACTGGTCAGAGGTGGGTTTCTACGTCTTTACTGAGGAACACAACGGCACAGGCATTCAGTGGGTGGGCGACCATATTCGCCCTCGCGTGCGTGTCCCGCCCAGTTGGCACTGGCCGGTGGGCGTGAGCGTATCCAATGAGATCGGTTACGCGCGAGGGGCCTATGCGAATCCAACCTGGGTCTGGCAGATCATGCCCATCGTCGACAAGACCGTCGGCAAGTGGTACTGGTCGGTCAACACGACAATGAATTGGGGCATCCACCCCACTTCGTTGCCGCCAGGAACGCCGCAGTCCGTGGTGAACTATTATTACCGCGATGTATCGCCTCATGGCATGACCTTCGGTCCGGCCGCGACGCTCACCTACCAGCCGAAACCGGTGTTCAACTTCGGCATTGAATACTACGGCTATTGGGGCGAGTTCGGACACTTCGTCAATCTGCACAACCAGCAACATCAGATTTTTCCCGTCGTCAACCTCTTCGTCTCCCCGAAGTGGGAGATCAACTTCGGCGCCGGATGGGGTGCCACTGCTTCAACGGACCATCTGATTGTCAAGGTCGTTCTCGGCCGCTACTTCAATTGGAGAAAGCAAAAGACGCCTATCGGTCCGAGCGTCCAATGATCTATGTTCCAGGGAAACCCAAATCAACTACACGCTTGAATGTAGCCGCGCCGCTATTCCGGACGCAGCGGCGCTTCGAAGCCAGCGTGCTGCTTGCAAAAGCGCTCGGGGGCGGTTGGAATACATCCCAGCTCCCGCGACAACCCTGAAATGGATTTCCTCATCCAGAACATCGAACAACGAACGGTGAAATCACCCACACGAAGGTTCACGGTCTGCAAGCTCCGCGCCGTCTCAAGCCCGGAGTCACCCAAAGCCGGCTTTTCGGGCACAATAAAGATCGTTTGCGACGCGGAGTCCCTTCGGCGCAACCATCGTGCGAATGGACGCACTGAATCGATTGGACTGCATTCGCACGGTGTGGCGTGCGCATTCTGACTGGGTGGGAAGGAAGGGGCACGGATTGGATTCGCTGAGGCGCCCCGGCCTCCAACGATTCGCTGCAGCAAGGGAGAAAGACGATTGACAGACACGAAGGATAAAGCGTGTGGAGGAGCGACTGCGCGGTTACGTCGCGACGGAGCCAAAGGTGCGTCACCTGATCTCTTCATATGCGGAGGATGACTAACCATAGCCCTTCGCGATCCGCTGGGAACCGGCAAAAGGACAGGACGACCGACCGAGGAGCCAGGAAGCCAGCCGGCGAAGAGTCACGCAGGAAGGTCAATGTATCAGTGGACTTCAGTTGTGACTGATGTGGAGCCGAACGAAGGCAAGATACGTACTCGATTCATTGTTCTCCGTGGTCTTCGGAGTCACCCAAGAATTCGCCCAAAATTTCGACGGCTTACACGTAAATACAGGTGCTTAAATGGTATTCCGTGTGTGATTAAGTTGTTGAAAGTAAAAGTCAGATGCAGATTGACACGGAAGAGGTCGACGGCGACAAGCACTCTGAGTCTCACCGGCGACTCCTTTCTTTGAGACCCACCGAAGTCGCGCTGCGCGGACTTGGCCACCGGCGTGGTGACTTGGCTCATGATAGAGTCAAAGTCGCCGACGGTGCAGTGGGGTCCTCTGCTTCAGAATTCTTTTCCGTTTCGACTTCATGGTTAGCACGCTAGACACGCTAGAATTGATCAGCGGTCCGGAGTCGTTCGTCGATCTGCGGGCAATAGCGGGCAATGGTCGCCTTCAACCATGGCATTTCCTGCGTTCGTGGCAACTTTGTTTCTGTAACTTACAGAAAAAAACTGCTTAGAACGTTCGATCCCCACTAGCCGCCCCAAGCCGCACTTGCCGCAGGGAGCGCCATGAGCCCGGTTAGCCGAATTACCGAGTTTCCGTGATCCCTAGAACCCCAAGTCATTTAGAGGTGAGCAACGCGGCTACCGTGCTCGCGGGGTTGCGTCCGTATGCGCCGCGGCGCGGCCTCAGCAACGGCCATCTCCAGACGATTGTCGGCAATTATTTGCCCCGCCCGGCCTTCCGGCTGCTCTCGGTCAGCGAAACCGTCGAGGTAGATCCCGCCGACCGCAGCCGTGTCCTTTGCCACTGCGACTGGCAGCCGGAGCCTGAGAGGTCAGAGCGCCTTACCGTGATCCTCGTACACGGCCTCGAAGGTTCGTCGAACTCACGTTACATCCAGGGCATTGCAGAACGCGCCTGGACGTCCGGCTGCAACGTTGTTCGCATGAACATGCGCAACTGCGGCGATACGGATTCGCTGTCGCCCACGCTCTATCACTCGGGCCTCTCCGGCGACGTGGGTGCGGTGATGCGCCACTTTGCACAGTTGTACCACTTGGAGCGCGTTGCTCTGGTCGGCTACTCCATGGGCGGCAACCTCGTGCTCAAACTGGCCGGGGAGTGGGGCAGTCGGACTCCGCTTTGCGCGGTTGCGGCGGTCTGCCCGGCCATTGATCTGGCAGCCGGTTCCGAGGCCCTGCATGAACCGGTGAACCGGCCTTATGAATGGCATTTTCTTCGCGGATTGATGAGGCGGTTTCGTCGCAAGGCTGCGCTCTTTCCCACCCTCTATGACGTCTCTGGCATTGGCCCAATCCGGTCGCTCCGTGATTTCGACAACAAGATCGTTGCCCGCTATTGCGGATTCCGGGACGCGGACGACTACTATTACCGCGCCGCCAGCGCCCGGGTTGTGGACCGCATCGCCGTACCCACTTTAATTCTTCGCGCACTCGACGATCCCTTCATCCGCCTCGTGCCCGAGACGCGTGCCGCGCTCCTCGCGAACCCGCAAGTCGCATTGGTTGAGACGCCGCATGGCGGCCACTGCGCCTATCTTTCGGGCGACACTGGCAACGATATTCACTGGGCCGAAGCAGCCGTTATGCGCTACCTGATGCAGGAAGCCGGCCACGCCAATGGAAGCTGATTGGGAGGTCGAAGTCGGCGGCGAATCGCCCGTGATTGAAGCGCAGTGGCCCGGCTTTGTCGATATCGAGCACACCCCTCAAAGCGCCTGGCTTCTGCCGGAAGCCGCAAAACTCCCCGCCTTAGCCGGGACCCTCGCAAAGTTGAACGCAGCCGTATCGCCCGTTTGGACCTCAAAGTCCGATGTTTGGCCTGTGACCGAATTCGATCCTGACGAACTGGATGCACCGGCAGACGCGGCCCGTTGTGCAACTGCCTGTTATATCGACATTTTGCCGCGGAGCGACCAGATGTGGCCCACGCTGGCTTTGACCGCTCAATGGTGTAAGAGCATCTGCACTTGCATTCGACCTGTCCCGTTACGATGCTGCCGTGCAGATTTCGTTGTCCGCCAGGCAGTTCTTGTCCCGGAACGGACCGACCTTGGAATCACCGCGTATCTTACCGCGTGCGGACAAACACCTGCGAATGCAGCCGAGGTGCTGACTGCCGCTCTCGCTGTCTTATCGGATTCCATCCTGCTCAGGAGTCCTGCCGAATCAGCCGCCTCAAAGCTACAATAAGAAGACGTGGGCGAGTAGCTCAATTGGATAGAGCACCGGCCTTCTAAGCCGGGGGTTGTGGGTTCGATCCCCGCCTCGCCTACCACTTTAGAATCAATAGCTTAAGGACGATCCCAAAACTCTTGATGGCAAATGATCGCAAATCGCATGAGGAGCACTTTGAGGGAAATCTGTAAGGCCCTGATTGCTCTGACTTACCCCGTGACCCGATTTGCGAGATTCAGACAAGCAAAGGCCCCGAAATGATGAAACGATCGACGAGGCCGCTTGTAGCGCAGCACAAACCGAGGCGAGCTTTTGCAAGGACGAGCGCGCAATCCAGATCGCCGGCGTCTTAGTCTCGGATATCTTGATGTTCGAGTGCGCGGATCAATGTGCCGCCATCGCCTTTCGCGCCATTGAATATATGTCCTCGCATAGTTAGATAGAAAAGTAGCTCGATGCGGCTTGAGACGCCCAGCTTTTCAAAGGCGCGGAAGAGGTAGTTCTTCACCGTATGCTCGCTAAGACCCAATTGGCCGGCAATCATTTTGTTGGTCTTGCCGGTCGCCGCAAATTGAACTACCTGCAGTTCACGCGCAGTCAAGGTAGCGAAATCGGCGTCTGTCATCAGGTTGGGCGATGGAATGCTTTTCATCGCAGAAAGGAGATGTGTGGTCTCGGCGGGTCCGGCCCAGATGAATCCTTTCCCCACGCGCTCAACACAATCAAGGAAATCAGACATTGGCAACTGACGGGAGAAAACGCCCGTCGCACCGGACCGGAATGCGGTGATGACCGAGTCATGGCTTGCGTTGTTGAGCAGTATCACGATCGAAACACGGGGATGAGCACGCGCGACGCTTAGTGCAAGATCAAAACCGCTGCCCGGTTTGAGATCGATTTCCGCCCCGATTACTAGCAAGTTGACATCACTTGCCGAAAGCGCGCTCAAGAGATCGCCTGCCTGAACGACCGCGCTTTCGAATCCGCTATCTCTTGCCAGCGCATTGGCCAAAAGGTCACTGGTCATCGAGTCGCGATCCACGATGAAGACACGGAACGACGCGCATCCCTGCTGGCCGATTCGAACCACATTCTCGCGCTTGACAAGCTTGGGAGAGATCCAATGGACTTGCGTCGCAGATTCCAACGCAGAGTCAGATGGCTTTGTGAAAGGCATTGTCAACTCGATCTATCTCCGCCGGGGATACGGAACACATTCGGGATGAATTGGCCTTGGTCGCTCTGACGCTCTTCAAAGCCGTGGCTCCCGTAGACTAGGAATTGGACATGGAGCACCGACCGGGAGGATCCTTGCAGGAGGCTTTCCTTCTCTCAAACCGCAAGTGCAGATCAACCTGAACAGCGTGGCAACTGAGTTGAATCAAGGAAGCAAGACTCTAACCTAAACCCAATTTACATTGTCCCGGCGATTTTGCAAACACAATTTCCGTATCGAGTGGCTCCTGCGCTTGCGCACCAGCTGCCATGATCGAATCATCAGGCACCGCGAGCAATCGTTCCACGAATCCTCGCCGACCTGGAACGAGGGATGAAGAACCTTCGCGGTTTCGTGATGCAGCGCCTAAATCTTCGTTCGGGCCGATCTGTCCAGGGGCAGCAAACTCCGAACCTTCACATCTCATCGAAATGCTCTCGCTGTGAAGGCTGCAGAGTCAGATCCAGCAGACGAATACATACGATCTTCTCTATCGCTCAGTCTGAACTTCTCTATCGATTCGGAGAGCAATCTTCCCCTCATGCTGAATTCTCGATTGAGAAAATCGCAGAGGTGTCCCGAGCCAATTGACTCACTGGATTTTCAAACAGTCGGCATCTTGTTGCGTGCTTGATATAGCCGTAGCCTGATTCCACCTATGGGTCATGCGCATATTCTTAATCGCTCTTTCCTGCGCAGGGCCGCAGCAAGGTACAAGCTGCGTCTTCCGGTGATATTTCATTGGAATGACGGAGTCGAACACACGTCAGGAGGATTCACCAGCGATGTGGGCCTGGATGGAGCGCTGATCTTTAGCAGTGAATCGCCACCCGTTGGTTCAGAAGTACGCGTTGAGGTTCTCCTCCCATCTCCTGAAATGGAAAATGAAGAACTTCGAATTCGCTGCTCTGGAAAGGTGATTCATTCATCGAAAAGAGGCGGCTACTCGGCCTTTGGGTTCCATGGCTTCTTCCAGGATGACCACCTTACGCGTCACGTCCTGGACTTTGAAAGCAAACGTTGAACGCATTTCTCTAGTATTGGCAGCCGAAAACTCAAGCTGCAACCAGACGGCATGAAAGGCCTTGGAAACGAAACATCGAACGTGCATCGATACGGCGTTTGAGATGAATCGGCACGTTGTAGTATTCAGCCTTTGCCAAGATTTGGTGGAAGACTCGACCTTCGAACTGTAAGACCAGGAAGGACGATTGTTTCTCCTTCGCTGGAAGGGCTCAATCTTGAATTGCGGTGAGGTTCGCAAGGCGATCCTGGGACCGAGAGGGCGAAGCTATGTCTGGCACCATGGCAAAAGACTGCGGCGAAGAGGAACCTGCTGTGGCTCCGTGTTTGACCGGAATCAACGACCACTTGGTGAGTTGCCCTTCCGATTCGCATTGGTTCGCAGTGTGGACTCGATCGCGCCAGGAGAAAGTGGCTGCCGCCATGATAGGGTCGCTCGGCGTGGCAAATTACCTTCCGCTCAGAACCGAGTCGCGGCAATGGAGCGACCGCAAACAGAACGTCACAATTCCGCTTTTCAGCGGCTACCTCTTTGTCAGGATGAATCTGCTGGACGGCAGCAAACTCCGCGTTCTCGGGGTACCGGGAGTGGCCGGCTTCGTGGGAAACAGCAGCGGCCCGTCGCCCATACCAGATCACCAGGTCGAGGCTGTCCGCGCAGTGGTAGCGCAGGGAATGGAGTGCACGGTTCATTCTCTTCTTGAAGAAGGAGACCTTGTTCGGGTGGTGCGCGGTGCGCTGGCCGGCGTCGAAGGCCGGCTCGTTCGCTTCAATTCCGCATCTCGCCTGATGATCTCGATCGAGATGATTCACCGCTCGCTCTCTGTGAGCATTTCGCGCGATGATGTCGAGCCTGTCCGCAGTTATGCCGCGTGATGTGCCGTCCATTTGACTCTCGGAGTCGACGCAGGATGCCGGTCCGGCAGACGGCCTTGGATCATAAACAGTCAGATAAGGTACCGTGGAGGATTTGTCAATGATGAAGCAGAAATCTTGTATGGCGCTCGCAGTCGCGTTGTGCAGCGCGGCGCCGATCCTTTTCGGCGGGCTCGCTGTCTGCCGCGCTCAATCGGCGAACAGTTCCCGTTCCGTCCTCGAGGAGCGCCATCCCCGCTACGTCTTGCAACGAGAGGATGTATTGCTGATCAGTTTTCCGCTCTCGACTGAGCTCAACCAGACCGTGACCATCCAGCCGGACGGCTACATCAGCTTGCTCAATGCGGGAAGCGTCTACGCACAAGGACTCACCGAGCCCGAACTCGTGGATGCAGTCAAGAAGGCCTACACAGGTATTCTTCACGATCCGGTCGTGGATATCGACGTGCAGGACTTTCAGAAGCCGACATTCACCGTAACCGGCCAGGTGGGCAAACCCGGCCAATACGAACTGCGGTCCGACATTACGGTGGCTGAGGCTGTCGCCGTGGCCGGCGGCATGACCATGCAGACAGCCAGGACGCAGGTCTTTCTTTTTCATCGCGCCTCCAAAGATTGGGTCGAGGTGAAGAAAGTGAATCTGAAAGATGTGCTGAAAGGCAAGAACGTGAATGAAGACGCCATGGTGATGCCCGGAGACATGATTTACGTACCCGAGAAGTTCATCGCTAACTTCAGAAAGTACGTGCCCTATACCGTCGGGGCACTCGCCGGCTCGTATCTTCAGCCTTAACCCAATCGTTCACCCATTGCGCCAATTGCTGTTCACAGAAACTTGAGGAGTATCTGCGATGAAAAGGACAATCGCTGGAAGCCGGGTGAAGCCGGAAGAAGAAGCCATCTCTCTACGCGACCTGATCGCGCCGTTGTTTCGCCGCAAGAAGATACTGATCATTACCCTGGCCGCGGCCTTCGCGGTGCTGGTTCCGCTTGGACTCTTGGTGCTGAGCAAGTTCAAGTCGCAGATGGCGATCCTGGTCAATCGGGAGCGCGTCGACTCTCCGGTGACCACGGGTGTGCCCAATCAGACGATTACTGAGCAAATCGCCGTTGCCGAGGAAGAGATCAACTCCGAGGCTGAACTGCTGCTCAGCCAGGACATCCTTCAGAAGGTGGTGATCGCCAACCACCTGCAGGACGACTCGTCGTGGTGGAACTCGATCCTTCCCACCCACGATGAGGCCTATCGCATTGCGGAGGCTGTCAAGACGCTGGCACGGAAGATTAAGGTCAGGCCTTCGACGAAAGCCAATATTATTGACGTCTCCTACAGTTCCGACGATCCTAGGCTCTCCTATTCGGTGTTGAGCTCGCTGGCCGCCTTCTACCTCCAGAAACACGCCCAAGTGCATCGTCCGCAGGGATCGTACGAATTCTTTTCCTCAGAGACGAACCGCTACAAAGAGGCTCTCGACGAGGCAGAGGGGCGGCTGCGCAGCTTTGCAAAGACCGCTGGCGGAGCGGCGCCGGACATCGAGCGTACCGATCTCGATGTGCAGCTGGCCAACTCTATCGGCGAGTTGCACACTACGCGGCAGGCCATCGCCGCCGACGAAATGCGCGTCTCTGACGACAGGCAGCAGCTGAAGTCGACACCATCCCGATCGACGACCCAGTTGGCGTCGGCGCCACCCGACATGCTGCTCCAGAACCTCGGCTCCGCTCTTCTTGCGGCCGAAACCAAGAAAACTCAACTGCTGTTGAAGTACGATCCCAGTTATCCGCTGGTTAAAGAGGCCGACCAGGAGTTGACTGAGGCCAAAGCGGCCTACGATAAGGCCGCAAACACCAAGTACGTCACGGAGAATACGAACGTCGATCCCACCTACGAACTGCTGCGTGAAGACCAGGCCAAGACCGAGGCCGACCTGGCCGCACAACGCGCCAGCCTGGCCGCAAACCAGGCCAGCGTTCGCAGTTTGGAGACGCAGATGACCCAGCTAGCTGAGAAGGATCTCGACCAGGCAGATCTGACTCGTGAGCAGAAGGCTGATGAAGAAAACTATCTTCTCTACCTGGCCAAGCGTGAGCAGGCGCGGACCTCGGACGCGCTGGATAAAACCAAGATCGAAAACGTCGATATTGCCATTCCACCGAACATCCCGGTCCTGCCCGTGATGTCGCCGGCATTGGTGATCCTGTTGGCCTTCATCCTGGCCGCCTTCATGGCCACCATGACCGCCTACGCCTTTGACTACCTCGATTCGTCTTTCCACACTCCGTCCGAGGTTGTCGACACGCTGGGTATCCCAGTAGTCATCACGATGTCGAAGAAGAAGATCGCGTAGGATCCGCATGGTCCTGCGAAACCTCAATCTGCGCGAGCAGCCATTCGGCGTCACGCCCGATCCTCGTTTCTTTCTGGCCACGGAAACGCACCGCGAGGCGCTGGCGGCTTTGCTCTTTGGTATCGAGTCCGGGCTGGGCTTCATCACCCTGATCGCCAGCCCCGGCATGGGCAAGACCACAATTCTCTTTGAAGCGCTGGCGCGGCTCGGCGAAACAGCAAGAACCGTCTTCCTCTTTCAGACGATCCAGAATCCCACTGACCTGATTCGCGCACTGCTGATCGATCTCGGGGAAAAGGACCCGCAGGGAAGCCTCGTCGATCTGCAAACAAGATTGAACGAGATACTGGTTCGCGAAAGCGAGACTGGCAGACGCCTCGTGGTTGTTCTGGATGAGGCTCAGAACCTGAACTACTCGGTACTTGAAGCAGTTCGTATGCTCTCGAACTTCGAGACGGCCAGCCGCAAGCTCGTGCAGATCGTTCTCTGTGGTCAGTTGCAACTCGCCGACCGGCTCGCACAGCCGCGGCTGCTGCAGTTGCGGCAACGGATATCGATCGTTGCACGATTAATGCCGCTTTCACCATTTGAAAGCGGCCAATATATTGAGCACCGGCTGAAGGTCGCCGGATACAACGGTTCCAAACCGCTCTTCACAAAAGAGGCGGTGGATCTGATCGCTAGCCATAGTGGCGGGATTCCGAGGAACATCAACAACCTCTGCTTCAACGCTCTGACGGTGGCCAGTGCCCTCAAAAAGAGCACAATTGGAGCGGACGCCGTCCAGGAAGTCATTGATGACCTCAGTCTGCGCCGCGAGGAGATCGTCGAACGCATCACGATTGCGAAAGCCGATCCAGTACCAGAAAAGCCTGGTATCACGCCGCCGCGCTCAGCCTCGTCCGGCCCGCTTGTCTCCTTCATTGCGGTGACGTTCTGCGCTATTGCACTCGTGGCGGGAAGACTTTTCCTCTTCAACTCTCCGGCAATTCGAACTAGTGGCGAAGTTCATTCCGATGGTTTTCCCGCTAAGCCCCTGCAGGCCTCGGGCGATACCCGCTCTGCGGTTGCAGTCCCGGTCAAGAATCCGGCTCAGCAAGTGCCTGCGGCGCAATATATTTCTTCCGTTCAGCCTTCCACGTCTCTTCAGGCTCAGCCTGAGAACGCCGCTCTTGATTCGCCAATCCCAGTTCTCACGTCGGGAAATCGTCAGAGACGTGAGGTTTCGCCCCTCTGGCCGCCTCAGCCGGCAATGATGAATCACAACGTGCGCATTGTTGAAGTCCATCGCGGGCAATCCCTGACCTCCATCTGCGCCGAGCAGTTTGGCGAGTGCCGCCCCGCTATGCTGAGCCGGATTATCGAACTCAATCCGTACATCGAAGACCCGGACTACATCCAAACGGGCAAAAGAGTGGTGGTGCCTGTTGCCGATGCCCCTCCGACGGGCAGGAATCACGCGCCGACCAGCGATTAGTAGAGTTGTTCAATTGCTGCAAAGCGGTCCACGAGGTCGATTGACCTCTTTTGAACGAAAGCCACATTGCACGATGCCACAGAGTCGATGTGAACTGGAGGACTCCTCCTATCTCACCCAGCCGAAAAGAGGAAGGTACACCATGAGCAAACACTTTGAATTGATGCAGCAGATTGAGAAGGAACGCGTCTTTGACGCCGGACCGGATGCCTCTGTGACCGTCGCCGCGCGGAACGGAAACCACGTCGATTCCAGGAGTGAATGGGCCAGCGAAGAGGCGCTCCGCCTGGTGCAGCAGATCTTCGTCTTGCAAGCGCATGAGCCTCCGCAAGTGGTGGTATTTGCCGGGATCGATCACGGCAATGGCTGCAGTCAGATTTGCGCTTCAGTGGCCGAAACGCTGGCCAGGAACGGCCGCGGGCGCGTTTGCCTTGTCGAAGCCAACTTTCGCTCGCCGGCACTGCCCGAGATGTTTGGCGTGCCCAACCACTTCGGGCTCACCGAGGCCCTGCTTCGCGAGGGGCCCGTGGACAGTTTCGCCAAGCCCCTCCGCCAGGAAAACTTGTGGCTGCTCTCCTCCGGCACGGTGGCGGTCGATTCGCCGAGCCTGCTCGCCACAGAACACTTGCTCGTGCGTGTTAACGAACTGCGACTGCAGTTCGACTTCGTGATCATTGATGCGCCACCGCTGACCCGCTACCCCGACGCAATCGCTCTCGGCCGGCTCTCGGATGGCCTTGTCATGGTCATCGAAGCTGACTCGACCCGCCGCGAGGCGGCCGCGGCGGTAGCCGAAAACCTTCGCACCGCCAAGGTTCTCATCCTGGCCGCGGTGCTCAACAAGCGAACGTTCCCCATTCCCGAGAAAATCTACAGCTGGTTGTAAGGCATTCCGGCGGCGCGTGTTCGACCCGTACCGAACGATCTCCCAGCCTGCGGCCTGAGCGGAACGCCTACTTGCGCCTCTTACGCTCGGGTGCCGGCGGCATCCCTGTCGCCACCAACGACAACTCGGCCCGTGTTGGCATCGCGCATTCGATTCGCGCCTTCCCCCAAACGATGAGAACCGCGGAGAACACCCATGAATGATCGCCACCGACTGACGATCGGCCTTCTCAAGCTGTTCGATCTTTTCCTGGTCATGCTGGCCTTCGCATTGAGCACAATGAACCGCGTCAACGCCGAGCACAGCCTGCCGCTCGGACAATTCCTTTCCCTGCGAGCGAAAATATCCAACCTTGTCATCCTTCTCCTGGCATTCATTGTCTGCCACACAATTTTTAATCTCTGCGGTTTGTATCGCTCGCGTCGCCTTAGCGGACGCAGTCATGAAGCGCTCGACGTATTGCGCGCCACGACTGCCTTCATTACGTTCTTCCTCGCGCTCAGCTACGTCCTCCACATCCGTATGATCACGATGGAGTTTCTGGCCGAGTTCTGGGCACTAAGCACCTGCCTGCTCGCGATCACTCACTTTGCCCTGCGCCAGGTTGCAGACCGCGTGCGCGTGAACGGCCGCGATCTTCGCTACATGCTGATTCTGGGCTCCAACGCGCGGGCCATCGAGTTCGCGCGCCGCATATCAGCCAGCCGGGAGCGCGGATACCGGTTGCTCGGCTTCGTCGATGACGATTGGCACGGCCTTGAAACTCTCAGGAGCGCGGGGTACGACGTGGTGAGCGACTGCGCGGGTCTGGATTTATATCTGCGCCGCAACGTGGTCGATGAAGTGGCCATTTACCTGCCTCTCGCGTCCTATTACAAACATTCGTCGCATGTGGCGACGCTATGCCAGCAACACGGCATCACCATGCGCATCAATTCAGACCTTTTCGACCTCAAAACTACGCGCTGGAGGCCCGAAGAGTTCGAGGGCGACCAGTACATCGCCACTTACACCTATTCGAGCGAGCTGTGGCCGCGCACCGTGAAGCGCCTCCTCGATATCGTCGTGGCAGTTTCAGCCCTGGTGTGTTTCGCTCCGGTCCTGGTCGTCGCCGCGATCGCCATCAAACTTAACTCGCCTGGGCCGGTCTGGTTCCTGCAGGAACGTATCGGGCTGCACAAGCGCCGATTCAAAATCTTCAAGTTCCGCACGATGGTCCTCAACGCAGAGCGTCTGTTGCCGGCACTCGAACGGCAAAATGAGGCAGGCGGTCCCGTTTTCAAAATCAGGAATGATCCGCGCATCACGCCTGTCGGAAGGCTGTTGCGCAGGAGCAGCATCGATGAACTGCCGCAGCTGCTGAATGTTCTGATCGGCGACATGAGCCTGGTGGGGCCGCGGCCCCTGCCGGTGCGCGACTACGAAGGATTCAACGAGGACTGGCAGCGGCGCCGCTTCAGCATCAAGCCAGGCATCACCTGCTTGTGGCAAGTGGGCGGTCGCAGCGACCTGTCTTTCGAGCAGTGGATGCGGCTCGACCTCAAATACCTGGACGAGTGGTCACTCTGGCTGGATCTGAAGATTCTTACCATGACCGTGCCGGCTGTTTTCCGCGGAGTCGGTGCGGTGTAGAGCGCGTCTGAACACACATCTCCCTTTGAAAATCCATCTTGCGTCGATTTGAGTGCGTCTGTCGATATTTGCTTGATACCTGGAATCTCTAAAGGAGCTCGCATGAGCGTTGCCATCATAACCGGATCGTCTGGGTTAGTCGGATCGGAAGCCGTAGAACATTTCGCATCATTGGGAATGGCGGTTGTGGGAATCGACAACGGAATGCGGGCCAGGTTTTTTGGCGAATCCGCTTCAACGCGCTGGATGACGGAGCGGCTGAAGAGGGAGGTGGCCGGCTTCCGTCACTACAACACCGACATTCGCAATGCGGAGCAGATCGACCACATCTTCGAAGAGTACGGCAGCGAAATCGAGCTTGTGATCCATGCCGCGGCGCAGCCCTCGCACGACTGGGCGGCCGGAGAACCCATCACCGATTTCACGGTGAACGCCAACGGGACCTCGACAATGCTCGAAGCCACGCGGCGATTCGCACCCGATGCGGTGTTCATCTACATGTCGACAAACAAGGTTTACGGAGACCGGCCAAACACGTTGCCATTGGTGGAGTTGGAGACCAGGTGGGAAATCGACCCTTCTCACGATTTCGTGCGGGGTATTCCGGAGACCATGTCCATCGACGGAACGCTGCACAGCCTCTTTGGCGCGTCGAAGGTCGCGGCAGACGTTCTGGTGCAGGAGTACGGGCGCTATTTCGGCATGAAGACCGTGGCCTTTCGCGGTGGCTGTCTCACCGGTCCTAACCACTCCGGAACCAAACTCCACGGGTTCCTGGCCTATTTGATGAAATGCGCAGTCACCGGCACGCCGTATACGATCTTCGGCTACAAGCGGAAACAGGTCCGCGACAACATTCACGCCGCCGATCTGGTGCACGCCTTCGAACAAGTCTTCAGGGATCCGTGCTCGGGCGAGGTCTTCAATATTGGGGGCGGGCGCCAGAGCAACTGCTCCATGCTGGAGGCGATTGCACTATGCGAAGAGATCACTGGCAACGAATTCGTATGTGACTACGTAGATGAGAATCGCCGTGGAGACCACATATGGTGGATCAGCGACTTGAGCCGCTTTCAGAGCCGCTATCCGGAGTGGAAGATCAGGTTCGATGTGCCGCGAATCCTGACCGAAATTTACGAGCTGAATGTCGAACGATGGAGAGAAATATGCGTCAGCTAGGAAAGAAGAACGTCATCGGCATTTTGATAGACGCGGTGGATTACGAAGCGAGCGTGGATTTCATCCTGAACGCCGCGCGCGCCAGGAGAGGCGCCGCTATCTCCGCACTCGCCGTGCATGGCGTGATGACCGGAGTGCTTGATTCCGCGCACAAGTTTCGCTTGAACCACTTCGATCTTCTTGTCCCCGACGGTCAGCCGGTGCGTTGGGTGCTTAACTGGCTGCACAGGACGCACTTGGCCGATCGCGTCTACGGCCCAAATTTGGTCCTGAAGGTGTGCGAACGCGCGGCCACTGAGGGCCAGTCAGTCTACCTTTACGGATCAACGACCGAGATCCTCTCGGCGCTGCACAAGTCGCTGGATGAGCGGTTTCCCGGCATCCGCATTGCCGGCAGTGAGCCCTCGAAGTTTCGCCGCCTTACCCGCACGGAGAAACTAGATCTCGCAACGCGCATTGTCGACTCCGGGGCTTCAATCACCTTCGTCGGTTTGGGCTGTCCGCGGCAGGAGTCGTTCGCATACGAGTTTCGCGATGCTCTTTCCATGCCCATCCTCGCCGTCGGCGCGGCGTTTCCGTTTATTGCGGGCTACATTGCGCAATCGCCACGCTGGATGCAGGACGCAGGTCTCGAATGGCTGTTCCGACTTTGCACCGAACCCCGGCGGCTATGGCGACGCTACCTCTATCTGAATCCCGCATACCTTTTCCTGGTTGCGTTACAGGCCTCCGGTCTCTCACAATTCACTACTGACGGCCAACTTCCGATCGAGGAAGTTCTCGCCGGATGAAGCGATGCGCGGGGCCGGAACCGCACGTAGGCCAGAAGAATATGCTGAGGGCGCAAATCAAAAGTAGACTGGCCAGAAACACACTGTGGATGTCAATGGGGCAGGGACTTCGTCTTCTTGTCCAAGCAGTTTACTTCACAGTGATTGCCGGGGCGCTCGGGGCCAGCAACTACGGATCCTTTGTAGGCGTAGCGGCCCTGGTAGGAATCCTCTATCCGTTCGGCGCGATGGGCAGCGGTCATCTGCTGATCAAGTCGGTGGCGCGCGACAAGGGAACGTTCTCGATCGCCTGGGGAGACGCACTGGTAACCACCGGGATCGGTGGCGCTGTCCTCGTCGCGGCTGTGATTCTGCTTTCGCGCGCCGTGCTGCCGGGAACCATCCCGGTGCACCTGGTGGTGGTGGTGGCCATCGCGGATATTCCGGGGTTGAGCTTGATTACGATCGCTGGACAGGCCTTCCAGTCCTTTGAACAGCTACAGTGGACGGCAGCTATCAATCTCCTGATCAGCATGAACCGGATGCTGGGCGCGCTGCTGCTAGTTGTCTTTCACCACCATCCGACGGCACTGCAATGGGGATATGTGTATCTGGCCTGTACGGTGGTGACGGCAACCCTCTCGACCGCATTGGTTTTTACCCGTCTGGGAGCACCGCGTCTCAAGTTACGGCGGTCTCCTGAGGCTCTGTGGAAGGGCTTCCATTTTTCCGTGACCTTGAGCGCGCAGTCCATCTACAACGACATCGACAAGACGATGCTGGCGCGACTCGAGCTCTCTAAACGCAACCGGAATCTACGGCGCTGCCTACCGGCTCATTGATGTGAGCTTTGCCCCCGTGCTCGCCCTGCTCTATTCGGCTTATCCGAATTTTTTTCGGGAGGGAAGGGCTGGAATTTCCTCCAGCTTTTCGTATGCCAAGCCGCTGCTACGCCGGGCTGTGGGATACTCCGCGCTCGTGGTCTGCGCGATCTTGCTCTTTGCCGGAGTTGTGCCTTACGTGCTTGGTCCTGAATATACCGAGACAACGGTGGCTCTGCGCTGGCTTTCGCCGTTGCCTTTGTTAAAGGCAACTCACTACTTTCTGTCTGATACTTTGACCGGGGCCGGGCACCAAGGACTGCGCAGTGCAATCCAGGCCGGAGTGGCTGTGTTTAACGTGCTCATCAACTTCTGGCTGATTCCGCGGTATTCCTGGGTGGGGGCGGCATGGTCGAGCATTGCGTCGGACGCGCTCCTCGCGCTTTCGGTTGGAATCGCTGTCTACATACTGTCAAAGACGTCTAAGCAGCTGGTGCAGACGGCGGGATAAGACGCAAGACCGAGGCCGCTCGCGCGCGGAGATGACGGGGCTGAAGCGAAGCCGGATCGGCCGCAAATTCAAGGTTCAGCGCTGCTTGAGTCGAGAAGGAGAACCTGTTGTTTGCCATGGGGCCGGTTCGCGTACGCGCACAAGCCAGGCGGCTTATCTGGCTGGCACCGGCGGCCATAGCGCTGTCGGTTGCACCCTCTGGGAGTGCACGCTTGCAATCGCCCGCTCTCTCGAATCCGACGCTCGCGCCTGTACCGGCGTCCTACTTTTCGATGAACATCCTCTTCCACCCGCTGAATCGTGTACCGTGGCCGGCGGTGCCCATCGGCGGGTGGAGAACGGCCCATGTATTTTGGGCAGACATTGAACCGCAGCCGAATCACTGGTATTTCGATCTGCTCGACAAGTACGTTAGCTGGAGCCAGGCGCACCAGACCCCTATTCTGATGCAGCTTGCCTATACGCCCAGATGGGCCTCCAGCACTCCGGACGCTCCGACCGATGTTGAAGCCACGAATCCTCCCGGGCTTTCCGGAGCACCGCGCAACATGGAAGACTGGCGAACCTACGTGAAGACTGTCGCGACGCGTTACAAGGGAAGGATTCACAACTGGGAGATCTGGAACGAGCCCAATCGGCCGCAGAGCTGGACAGGAAGCGTGGACACCCTGGTGGAGATGACCCACGAGGCCTCTGCGATCCTCAAGCAGATCGATCCCGCGAATATCGTCGTCTCGCCCGCCCCTACAGAAACGAGAGGGCTGGCGTACCTGGATGCCTTTCTCACGAAAGGCGGTGGCAAGTACGTAGATGTGATCGGATACCACTTCTACGTGGGCCGCGAACCTCCTGAAGCGATGGTCACTCTAATCGGCGGCGTGGAAAAAGTTCTGGCGAAACACGGCCTCGAGTCAATGCCACTCTGGAGCACGGAAGCAGGATGGCTGGGCTCTGATCTTCTGCCGCCCGACGTGCAGGCGGCCTACCTTGCGCGGGCCTACATTCTCAGTTGGGCTTCCGGCGTGTCGCGTTTTTATTGGTATGCGTGGGAGAACCATCACGGCACGCGGATTGAGCTGGTCGGCCCGGACAATGCCACCTTGACGCCTGCCGGCAAGGCCTTTGGCACCATCCAGAACTGGATGACCGGCGCTGTGCTTGCCGGCTGCCGCCTTGCGAAAAATGGGGTGTGGATATGCGGTCTCGAACGCGGCAACCGCACTTCGCACCTGGTTTGGAGTGCCGGCGGCGAAACCCCATTTCCCGTTCCCGCCGCCTGGGGCGCACAGGAAGTCGACTCGCTCGACGGCGACCGGGCGCCGATTCCTGGCAACGCCATTTCTGCCGGCAATTCGCCGGTGCTGATTCAATGACTCGACGCAAATCCGCATCGTAACGCAGATGCATTCAAATCAAGGAGCATTGTGCAGAAGCTGGAACACATTGTTTTCTTCGTCCTTCTCATGTTTGCCACAGGAGCAGGGCAGGCGTTCTTCGCCACCCCTTACACGCTTTCGAGGAGCACCGGTCAGCCCCTGACCGAGGCCGCGTTCGCGCTGATTTACCTGGTGTTGATCCTGTTTCTGGTGAAATACCGCACCTCCGCGCTCAACCTGTTGCTCACCGAGAAATGGCTCGCCGCTCTTTGTGTCTGGGCCTTAGCCTCGGTAGCGTGGTCCGTGGGACCGGAAGAATCGCTGCGCCGCGCGCTCGCTTTGACAGGAACCACGATTGCCGGTCTCTATCTCGGTCTGCATTTCGAGCCCAAGCAGCAGCTCAAGATGATCGCCTATGCGATCGGGCTGGGCGCAATTGCCAGCGTGGTGGTGATTATTGCCATTCCCTCCGTCGGCATCACATCCGATGGAATGCAGGGCGTATACAACCTGAAGAACTCACTGGGGCGCATGATGTCTCTTGGAGCGTTTTGCTTTGCCCTGCTCGTGCTCGGCGAGCGGCGCCGGCGGGCGGTGAGCTTCGTCATGTTCCTGCTCTGTTGTACGTTGCTGGTGCTGTCCAAGTCGGCCACCGCACTCGTTGTAACTATGCTGATGCTGGCCTTGCTGCCGTTCCGCAGGATGCTCTATCTACGGACCCGCCAACTGCTGGCAACTGGGGCCATCCTCATCCCGCTGATGACGGCAGCCACCTTCTGGGTCGTCGAGTCCTCCGGCGAGATTCTCAAGGCACTGGGCCGCAGTTCATCCTTGTCGGGTCGGATTCCTCTCTGGCAGTTCGTGTTGAAATCCATCTCTGACCATCCCATTCGCGGCTACGGCTTCACCGCTTTCTGGAACAGTTGGACAGGCGAGAGAGTGAGTGACACTGTGAACTGGGATACGGCAGTGCCTCACGCACACAACGGATTTTTGGAGGTATGGCTGGGTCTCGGTCTTATCGGCCTCGTCCTCATCCTCATCAACCTTTCGCGCAACTTTCTCTTCGCTCTCCGCGTTGCGAGGAGCAATCGCGAGGTTGAGTACTCGTGGCCATTGTTGCTCATAGTTTTCACCGTGCTCTACAACGTGACTGAAAACTCGCTTCTGGCCGTAAACACCTTGCCTTGGATTGCCTATGCCGCTGCGAGTTACTGGCTGGCGCGGGCCGCCCGCGAGGAAGCAGTGGAGCCAGAGCCGCAGTCGGATGCGGAGCCGGCATACTCGGCCTGAATCGCCTTCAACGCGTTGAGTAACTCTTCGGCACGCGAATGATCGAAATCGTGAGGGAGTCATGAAGTCCCTATTCCTTGCTTTTGCTCTGTTCGCCGGCCAGGCGATGATCCTGCAGGATAAGCCGGTGGTCCATCTCAAGCCGCACACCGACATCATCCTGCAAGCCTTCGGCGCATCGCTTCTGGAGTTGAGCCAGGCGCCGCAGATCGTCTATCTTCCCGCCCCGCCGCCCAAGCCCGACGCCAACGGCAACCAGTGGACGATCGATGTGAAGAACTTCGGCCCGCTGCCTGTAACGGTGGCCGACAAGGGCGGCTTCAGCACTCCCGTCGCTGTCGGCCAGACTATCCATATCCTCTCAAACGGGAGTAAGTACATCCTCAAGCACTGACCTGCTTCCGACGCTTGAATTCATTCATCCCATGTCTGCCATTCAGCCGTTGCTCGAATCCGAAGCTATTGCGCGCACGATAGCACCGCTGCGTGTGCTTGCCTGGCCTATCGATCCGGAAAACCCGTATACGGCTTCGCTCTACGCGCAGATGGGGCAATGTGTGAGGGTGGAGGCATTCTCGGCCAGAAATCTCACGCATCACCAGGACATTTGGCACGTTCACTGGCCGGAATCGCTCCTGAATATTCACAACGCGGCATTGGCCGCATTCAAGCTTTCGAGCTTTCTGGCCATGATCGATTTTGTCCGCCGGCGCGGCGGCAAGATCGTGTGGACCGTGCATAATCTCAGGGCCCACGACGGCCTTCATCCGATCCTCGAAGCAAGGTTTTACCGCTGCTTTATTCCGCGCGTCGACGGCATCATCAGCTTGAGCGAAACGGGGCTCAACTTGGCCCGCGAACGGTTCCCGCGTCTGCGCGGTTTGCCCGCCGCGGTGATTCCCCATGGGCACTATCGCGACGAGTACCCGCGATGCGAGGGCAACGCCAGGGCGGAACTCGGCGTTCCCGCCAACGCGCATGTCATGCTCTTTTTCGGCGAGATACGATCCTATAAGAACGTCGATGCTCTAGTGCGTGCTTTCCGTCGTGTCAGGAATTCGAATGCGCTCTTGATGATTGCCGGCCGGCCGAAGAGCGCGCTTCTTGGCGAGAGCCTCGCGAAGGAAGCGGCGCTCGATAGCCGGGTGCGCCTCACTCTTCAATTCATCGAGCGCGAACAGGTTTCCAGATTGTTCGCGGCAGCCGATCTCGTCGTCCTGCCTTACCAGCACATCCTCAACTCCGGTGCGGCGCTGCTGGCGCTTTCGCTCAACCGGCCGATTCTGGTTCCCGACCTCGGCTCCATGTGCCATTTACGAGACGACTTCGGCGGCGAATGGGTCCGGACTTATGAAGGGGAAATTGATGACGCAACGCTCGAACCGGCGCTCCATTGGGCCGCGCGACGCAGGCCATCGATCTGTGCAATACCGGACGAATATGGATGGGACCGGATTCGCTCAAAGACTCTGTGCTTTTATAAAGAGCTGCTGAATACCCGGTGATCAACCGCCCGAGATCGATCACATTCCAGACCCGGGGTACATCGCCGAACCGAAGAGTTCAGGGGAGAGAATGACCCAATCCATCGCCATGAAGTTGAAAATGGCCCTCAAATTACTGTTTCCGGAGAGGCTGCTCATGCGGCTGCGCGTCTCAAAAGAACTGAAGCGCGGCGAGCCTGAACTTAAGCTCGTGCAATGCATCTGCAACCGGTCGGAGCTATCGATCGATGTGGGTGCAAATCGAGGAGTCTACGCTTACCTGTTTTCGAGACACAGTGAGCGCGTCCTCGCCGTCGAACCGCATCCGCTCATGGTTGAGCACTTGAAGAAATCGCTTCCCGGTTCGGTGTGGGTGCTGAACTTTGCCGCTTCCGATGAGGAGGGTGAGTGCGAATTTCATATTCCCCAGCAGGCGGGAAGAGATGTCGATTCGCGTTGCTCACTGGAAGCAGGCGCGAACGGGGAGTTCACTACGCGGACAATTACGGTTGAGCGGAAACGGCTCGACAAGTTGTCCATGGGTGGGCGCAGCGTCGGCGTGATCAAAATCGATGTCGAAGGCCACGAGTTAAGCACGTTGCGGGGTATCACCGGCTTGATAGTCCAATCCAAGCCGACCATCATCGTGGAGTCTGAGGCGCGGCACCATTCCGGTGCGCCACAGAACGTCTTTCAATTCCTCTTGCAGTTCGGGTACCGTGGATACTTCGTTCACCGAGGCAATCTGCGCGTTCTCGATGAGTTTTCTGCAGACAGGTTTCAAGCCTCGAATGCCGAGAAGGCGGTCGATGGCAAGAGGTCGCCAGACTACGTGAATAACTTCCTCTTCATTCACCCGTCGCGTGCCGGCGTGCTCGACCGGGTGAAGCGGATTTTTCCGTTGATCTCGCCGCACTCGAATCTCGAGCGCTCTATCCAACCTGGTCTTGGACACTCTCGAGAATCGGAGCTGGGCCAAAAGATCGCGCTGCCGGACAATTCCCTTTTTTCGCGTGCCAGGCAGTAGAGTCCCCTGCGAAGAGTACACACGCTGCGAACAACCGATGGAGAGAGGAACGCGCTTGAATATACTCATGATTCACAATAGCTACCAGTTTCGCGGCGGCGAGGATGAAAGCTACGAATCGGAAGTGAGGATGCTGCTTGCTGAGGGTCACACTGTCGAGACGATCCACATCAGGAATTCCGAGATCGAGTCGAAAGGGAAGCTCCAGGTTGCTCTTGAATCCTTCTGGTCGTCGCCATCCTACGACCTGGTGGATCGCAAGCTGCGTGAATGCCCATTTGATGTACTCCACGTGCAGAACTTCTTTCCTCAGCTGTCGCCGTCGGTTTACTACGCGGCGCGAAAGCATGAGGTCGCCGTGGTGCAAACGCTAAGAAACTATCGCCTTCTGTGCCCAGGTGTATTCCTCTATCGCGACGGTCATGTCTGCGAGGATTGCATGGGGAAGGTGGTCAAATATCCCGGCATCGTGCATGGTTGCTATCGCGGCAGCAGGCTCGCCACGGCAACGGTTGCGGCCATGACCGCTTTCCACAGCATTAAGGGAACCTGGCTCAACTCGGTCGACCTCTATATCGCTCTCACCCGGTTTGTTCGCGATAAATTCATCGAGGCCGGTTTTCCCGAGGACAAGGTGGTCGTCAAGAACAACTTTGTCTATCCCGACCCCGGATGCGGCAGCGGGGAAGGTGATTACGCCTTATTTGTCGGTCGGCTAAGTCCGGAAAAGGGCGTCGACACGCTGCTCTCTGCATGGAAGCAATTGGACCGGAACTGGAGCTTGAAGATTGCCGGTGACGGCCCCATGTCCGCCCAGGTTCAGTCATTCTGCGCCGCACATAAAGACGTGGAATGGGTCGGTGCAAAGTCGCGCGCAGAGACAGCCCATCTCATGGGCAACGCCCGGGTGCTCGTCTTTCCTTCGCAATGGTACGAGACATTCGGAAGGGTTGCGATGGAGAGCTTTGCTGCCGGCACACCGGTGATCGCCTCGTGTCTTGGCGCGATGGCGGAGATTTGCGATGACGGGCATACCGGCCGCCTGTTCGAACCTGGCAATGCAGGCGACCTGGCGGAAAAACTCCGTTGGGTGCATGACAATCCGGAACGGGTAAGATCCATGCGGCCCCTCGCGCGACAGACCTACGAATCCAAGTACACAATGCAGCCAAACTGCCGAGTGCTCATCCAGGCATACGAGTCGGCGCAGCGCACATCACGAGGCGCGAAAGGTTGGACGCGAAGCGCCCAGACTGCCGTGCAGCCTGAATAGCGCTGCTTCAATTCCCCTTCAGCTAGCGAGCCGAGAATGGTCCTCTTCGTGTTGGGGATCCGCATGTTTCTTGCTGCCTGGCTTTAGCTTCCTCAGCCCGTTGAGAATGCGGTTGAACAGGCGCCGATCAGGCCAGGGTTTTCGCATGAGCTCTCGCACCAGCGCCGGCTGTTCCCACGGAACATCGTGGAATCCGGTGGTAAGAATTTGATTTCCAGGGTCGGATTTCCACGCATGCGGAAAAAGCGCGATCGTATCGTTTTGAATGCGACGCGTGCCCGACACCGGCGAGTCGGCCCTGTTCATCAATCTCGTCACGAGCGCATCGGCAAGATTGCCATGCGGGGACACATTTAAATGACCCAACTGCGTTGCGCGGGGATTCATCTCGATCAGGTACGCAGCTTGGGTCGCATCGTCGATGACAAAATCGAGGCCATGAAGGCCGCTGAGCTTAAATCGCTGCGCCAGAAGTTTCGACGCGCTCTCGATCTCCGCGTGGCTTAGCAATCGCACGACGGTAGCCGCACCACCGGGGACCTGCGTCGCCAGGACTTCGACGGTTACGCTAGCCAGCACCTCGCCTTGCCAGCAGGCGAACATGGTGGTTGCCTGGCGCCCCTGAATGAACTTCTGCAGCGTGACGGCGGAGCCGTTTCTACGCCGCCAGAGCCACAACGCCACCGGATGGCGGTTGACCAGAAACTGCTTCCACGCCATCACCGTGCGCCGCGCGCCAAAGAGTGAAGGAAAAATCTGCTCCGCCTGCAAGCGATTGAGGACGTGCACGACTCCGTCACCACCCCATGTCCCGTCGATCTTCAACACGGCCGGCCACTCCAACTGCAGGTTGCGGAAGTCTCCGACTGATTCTATCGGCCAAGTAGGCGGTACCCGGATGTCTAGCTCGACCGCGGCTTTCAGAGTCTGGCTTCGGCTCTCGAGCGCGGAATACGCGCCGCCGACTCCGATCGAGCGCTCGATCAGCGGTCGAAGCTCGGCGGCGCGGGCATAGAGTTCGTGGAACTGCCAAACAGCTCCGTCGTCGCAGGGAATGATGAGGTCGGGTCGCGCAGACTCGATGGCGGCTTTCAATGACCTGGTGGAGTTCAGACCTCGATAGGTATAAATCGAATCCATTCCCGCCAATGTGCGAAGCGGATGACCATTTGGACAGATCGCCGAAACCCTGCAGCCCGACTGCAGAAATGCCATGGCCAAGCGGGGAGAAGTAGGCCACCACAGGGTCGCGCTCAGGAAAACAACTGCCTGGGACTTATCGTCCAACCGCTCACTCTCTTTCGCAGCCACGGATTCGATCTTAAGAAAGATAACGCAGAAACATTCGGCCGCGCAAACTTACTACACACCTCATCAGGGCCGACGCATATCAGATTCCGAGTAGTTTAAGCAGATAAGGGATGTTCCACGCGGCCTTGAGGCGCTTTCCCTTGATTCCTCGTTTGGAAGATTTGTCCTGTTTGAGCAGATTGAGGGCGATTCGGTTGAGGATGGAGAAGTTTTGTGCGGCGTGGCCAGCGCGTTTGCGGTCCAAGTCTTCGCCGAAGCCGACGTCGAGCACCCAGTGCAATTTGTTTTCGATCCCCCAGTGCTGGCGAATCACGGTGTTCAGCCGCGCCGCATCAGGGCTGAGGCTGGTGATGTAATAGCGAATCTCGCGCTCGGTTTTGCCTGTTGCCTTGTGGTACCGTTCCGACTCAATACGCACCAACGCCCGTAACGAGGCCCATTCGGATGCCTTTTCAATCAGGCCAAGATCGGCCATCACCGAGCACCTGCGCCGCTCGACCCGTCCGTGGCCACAGTCGATTTCCTCGGCCACTGAATCGGAGTCCAACAGTAGAAACGAGTCTTTTACCTGTTCAGCTAAAGCGTGAGGAGATCCCCCGGCTCTGCCGGGGTGGCAGTAGCAGTTTGACATTTGCGGGAGTCCATCCAAGAAACTCCAGACGTGAGCCGACCAAAGCACACGTCAAGGAGAATCCGGATGGACCAATTGGAGAGTCTAAGTCACTCCGTATGGGAGTGCAAATACCACGTATCATTCATCCCCAAATGCCGGCGCCGCGTACTTTATGAAGGTCTTCGGCAGCATTTGGGCGAAGTGTTCCGGCGTTTGGCCGAGCAGAAGGAGAGCCGGGTTTTGGAAAGCCATCTGATGCCTGACCATGTGCATATGTTGCTTTCGATTCCGCCCAAGTATGCGGTGTCGGAAGTAGTGGGCTTCATCAAAGGCAAGAGCGCGATTCATCTGGCTCGGACCTATGGTGAGCACAAGCAGAATTTCGCGGGTCAACATTTCTGGGCGCGCGGCTATTTCGTGTCGACCGTGGGGCGCGACGAAACGGCGATCCGCGAGTACATCCGTAATCAGGAAGTGGAGGACAAGCGGCTAGACCAACTGAAGATGTGGAAGTAGCCGCCGAAAGGCGGCCCCAATCACGTCGGGGCCGCGTTAGCGACCCCGCTCAAGCCGCTTTGAGCGGCTCACAACGTAAAGCCCCCGGCTCTGCCGGGGGATATTTACAAGTCCCTGATTCTCCTTGACTGCCAATACATAGTCGGCCTTCTTCTCGACGATCTGGCGAGCGATCCCGCGCTGGCAGCCCATGGCGTCAATGGTCACCACCGTTCCCGTCAACTCCAGCGCGTTGAGCAACTTGGGAATGGCCGTGATTTCGTTGGATTTTTCATCGACTTTGCGCTGCGCCAGCACCAGTCCGTTACCCTCGGCCCAGGCCGAAACCATGTGCACCAAGGTCTTCTTACCGCTTTCGCGCGTGCCACACAAGGCCTTGCCATCGATGGCTACAACTTCGCCCGCCGTGAGCTTGGCAATTGACGAAACCCAAGCCACGAAACCCTTTTCCATCTCTTCCGGGTCCAGCGCCGCAAACACCCGGTTAAACGTATCGTGCGATGGAATGCCCGATGGAAGCGTCAAAAATGTCTTCAGCCACTCCAGCTTGTCTTCGCCATACTCGGCTATGTCGTTCCAACTCTCGGCTCCGCTCAATACTGCGGCTATCGAGATCAGAAGAATTTCTTCCAGAAGATGTTCCCGGTTCCGCTCCACGCGCGGATCGCGCAGCTCCGCAAAATACTTCAGGGGATTTTCCATATCCCCTTGTCGCCTATCTGTCGGACTCAGGCATATAGCAATTTATATGCGTCGGCCCTGCACACCTCATGCGCCGATGTGGGCCCAACCGTACGATCGAACAATTTCGTTCGCAGAAGGCTGTAGCCGTTGAATCCCGACTCCTTTCCTCAAGGTAGGTTGAACACGATGATCATCGATGTCGCCATCATTGGCGCGGGGCCCTATGGCTTATCGATCGCCGCGCATCTTGCCAAAACCGGCTTTTCATTCCGTATCTTCGGTTCGCCGATGGAGAGCTGGCGCAAACACATGCCGAGAGGCATGCATCTTAAGTCGGAAGGCTTTGCTTCAGACTTATATGACCCTGAGAATTCCTATACACTTCGTGATTATTGCGAAGAGAAAAAATTGCCCTATTCGGCCATCGGTTTGCCGGTCCCGCTCGAAACATTCATCGCCTATGGCCTAGAATTTCAGAGCCGCTTTGTGCCTATGTTGGAGGAGACTGAAGTCACGAGCCTTCAATGCATCGATCCCGGCTTCGAGTTGAAAACCATGGACGGGCAAACGATCCGGGCACGACGCGTAGTGGTAGCAACCGGGATTACTTCCTTCGGCTTCGTTCCGCCGCTTCTCACCGGAATGCCACGGCAATTCGTCACACATAGTTCGGAGCATCACGAACTCAGCGGCTTCAGGGCGAAGAAAGTAGCGGTACTGGGCGCAGGGGCCTCAGCCCTGGACCTTGCGGCCCTGCTGCATGAAGCCGGCGCGGAGGTCGAACTCGTTGCGCGTCGGGACGAGATTGCGTTTCATGCTGTCCCCTGTGAGCCGCGACCATCGTGGCAAAGGCTGCGAAATCCTCGCTCGGGGCTGGGCATCGGATGGCGATCGCGCCTCTGCACCGGCCTCCCTCTTCTGTTTCACGTGATGCCGCAGGAATTTCGCCTGCGCGTGGTTCGCAATCATCTCGGACCGGCACCAGGATGGTTCATCCGCGCCCGAGTAGCCGGCAAACTCCCAATGCATCTCGGCGCAACGGTCGAGAGCGCGAGGGTCGACGGCGATGTGGTCCGCCTCCAATTGAAGAAACAGGGTGGAGTGAGTTCCGAGTTGGTTGCCAATCACATTATCGCCGCAACCGGATACAAGGTCTCCCTTTCAAAGTTGAGCTTTCTAGCCGAGCCAGTGCGACAGCAGATTTGTTCGGTCGAAGATACGCCGGTCCTTTCCCGCAGCTTTGAGACTTCGGTTAAGGGGCTGTACATGGTTGGCATAGCTTCCGCTAATTCGTTTGGCCCCTTGATGCGCTTCGCCTACGGGGCTGGATTTACCGCCCGCCGGATTTCAAAACATCTGGCGGCGCAGGCACGAACCGCTCGGCTGCCGCAGCGAAGCACCGGAAACGTAGGGCTCGCTATCGATTGAGCGGCTCTGTCGAATCGAATTTGATTTGATCGAGAAACAGGGCCTTCGTTTGATTGATGCGTCCGGCGACGAACTAATTGACAATTCCGTTGCGCGCGGGCGATTTAGACATGATCATCGGCTTCGCCAATTTCATCGTTGCGGATGAACCAGCGATGAAGGTAAATGGCAGTTATCAACAAATTGTGAAAAGTAATCTATAACTCGACAGTTAGATCGTCGCAACCGTCATCCTATCTAGACTCCCCTTATTCTCCTCACTTTGCCAATCGTATAATCTTTCTCGTTCACTCCTCTTGGCGTCCCACGCCCGCGTCGCATCGATCTCATTGCCTTACGGGTCGATCGCCGTGCTCCGTCTTGTCTCGTTCCTCTTCCTCCATCAGAATGCGCTTGAACTTTCAAGGAGAATTGGATTGGTTGAGATTTCGACCGCTCCTCCGCTCACTGGCCACACGACTCCAGAAAGATCATGGTATTGAACGAATTCACTTGGGACAGTTACGGACTTCGGGGCGACGGTGTTCCAAATTGCTTCGGCGACATAGCCACCTGACCGCGTATAGGTACAAACGAAGGTCGTCTGATCACTCGGCACCGCGGCACACGGCTGGCTTACCGCCGCTCCAGTTAGCCATTTTGTCACCTGCTCATAAGCCTCTCCGGCGGAGTTGAGCCCACTCGCGCTCGTCCACAGCGTTCCCCACGTTGGAATGTCATACGAATACCAAAATGTCCGCTGGATGCCGATCGACTGTTCCAGAAGTAGGTGTCTCGCGAGCCACCCCGCCTGGTCGCTCGCCGCGGGAATGTTCGTATTGCTTCTCCAGCTTGACTCGGTATCCCAGACCGGTAGTGAGCCCACGCCGTTCTGGTTCATGACAGCCTGAATCTGGTACACGCTTCCCTGAATTTGCTCCGGAGCCATGCCGATGCTGGGATAGGCATGAATCGCGACTGCGTCAATGTAACTCTTGCCGCCAATCGCTAACCAGTTACTTAGCCAGGTCGTTCCGCAGTATCGAACGCTGCCCAGGCACTCAGCCTGCGTTTCGTAGTCTCCGGTTATTGTCGGACTTATAATTACTGCTGCCGGATCCACGCCCTTGATAATCCTTTGCGCGTCTTCCGCCATGGCCAAAAGCGTTTTCGGATCTCCCTGCCAGTAGATCGGATCATTAGCTTCGTTCCAAAGTTCCCAATACTGGATCGCCCCTGGCCCGAGATGCGACATTAACTGGGTCACGAATGTGTCCCATTGGCTCAGGCTTGCCGGTGCCTCTGCGCACATCGATGGAGCGTAGGTGCCGCCACAAGTAACACTGATGGTGCCGGAAGACAGTGAGCTATCTACCCCCGCTTGAGCGTAGGTGAGAGTATTGGCGCTTGGTGTTCCGGTAAGGTAGAAACTTCCGTCAAAGCTCGCGTCGCTAACACCAGCCACCTTAAACATGCTTTGCGATGTCGAGGGCTGGGTCGGATTGAAGTACAAACCGTGAGGTGAAGTGGTGGTTACAGTAACGACTCCGCCGGCCCTGGTGATCGACCCGATGGGCACATTGGTGGGAAGCGCCCACGGAGGAACCCCGCCAAAAGTGTAGAGTCGCTCTGAGTTGTTCGCTCGAGCCATATTGATCTGCGCATCCAGATTGGTCCACTGAAACGTGCCCGGTGCCGGGTTCAGATTTGCCCATTTCGTTCCTGTGTCCCAGAGCCTGATCGTGCCAATGGGCAAATCGGGCCACGGCGTGCCGTTGAGGAGATAGTCAATGTTCATTCCAAAAAAGGTTGAGGACGTGTTTGGTGGCTTGATCGGTGTTGAAGGGGGAACGATGGTGTAAGTAGCGCTCGTAACCGGGCTGCTGGGACCACCCGGAACCGCAGCAATCGCACTCAGCGTCATGTTGCTGTTTACGGTGATCGTTCCTGTATATTTCGCCGACAAGGTCGTCGGCGTTACGCCGGTCACCGTGTAGTAGATTGCGGCGCCGGCCGTTGCATCGCTAATGGTCACGGAATTGGAAACCTGGTAAGTTCCCCCGGGTACGCTGAAAGTCGGCGCCGCTGCGGGAAGAATCGTGTACGTGGCGCTCGTGACGGGGCTCGCCGGGCCGTTCGGAACTGCGGCGATCGCCTGGAGCATCATGCTCCTGCTCACCGTGATCGGTCCCGTATATTTGGTCGACAAAGTTGTCGGCGTTACGCCGGTCACCGTGTAGTAGATCGCGGCGCCTGCGGTTGCATCGCTGATCGTAACGGTTTGCGGATTTTGGTACGACCCGCTCGCCACACTCAACGCCGGAGCTGCCGCCGAAACAAAAGTGTAAGCGGCGCTCGCGACAGGGCTCGCCAGACCACCCGAAACCGCGGCAATCGCCTTCAGCGTCATGTTGCTGTTCACCGCGACCGGTCCTGTATACCTGGTCGACATCGTCGTCGGCGTTACACCGGTCACCGTGTAGTAGACTGCGGCACCAGCGGTTGCGTCGCTGATAGTCACGGAAATGGATGCCTGGTAGGCTCCCCCGGGTACGCTGAAAGTCGGCGTCGCCGCGGGAACAATCGTGTATGTGGCGCTCGTAATGGGGCTTACCGGGCCGTTCGGCACTGCGGCAATCGCCTGAAGCGTCATGCTCTTGCTCACCGTGATCGGTCCGGTATATTTGGTCGACAAGACCGTCGGCGTTACACCGGTCACCGTGTAGTAGATTCCGGCGCCCGCAGTTACATCGCTGATCATAACGGTTTGCGGTTTTTGGTATGACCCGCTCGCCACACTCAACGACGGCGCTGCTGCGGGAAGAATTGTGTAGGCGGCTGTTGCGATCCCACTGGCAGTACCGCCCGGAACCGCCGCAATTGCCCTGAGGGTCATGCTACGGTTCACCACAATGGCCCCTGTATATTGGGTCGACATGGTGGTCGGTGCCACACCCGTAACGGTGTAGTAAATCACGGCCCCGGCCGTCGCATCGCCGATCGTCACTGCCTGCGGGTTTTGGTAGGTCCCTGCCGCTACGCTCAACGTCGGGGTCGCAGCGGGAGAAGAACTTGCGAAGCATGATGGAAGGAGGAAAAGGGAAAGGCCAGTAATACATGCAAGCCGTGGAACGTACATCAGTTTATTCACCTCTCGGGTTACCGATTTTCGGTTCGCCAAGAACGAGTCAATCGCGTCGAGGCAGTTATGCCAGCGGAAAAATCGCGAGTTCTTGCATATCATTATCTGCAGTAACTCAACAGAATGCACCTATCGTAACAAATCGCGACACCACTGGAGATTACGGGAGTACTGTATCCAATGGTCGTAGGTCCTATTTGCGGCAGATGAGCCCGCTTGAGATTGTTGCCCGCTTCGAACAGAGCGGCGGCAGACTGTTCACGCTTGAGCGCATTCTCGACCAAGCGTTGCGTGCATACTTTGAGGCGGCAACGAATCCGTTGCAGAAGAGCTTTGCTGCCCTGATGCTGGGCTATTCTTCCGGAGATGCGATGGACGTGCGGCCCATCCAGAGTGAATGAAATCGGGATCGAACTAACGAGCATCAATGGAGATGCGCGTAGGGTTCTCGAACAGAGCACTCGCAAATGAGAGTATGAACCAGAAATGAAACGAATCGACCTTAACGGGGGTGATCCTCTCATTGGCACGGTCGGCAGACATTCTCCGAGGCCTGAGCGGCTGGCGGCCGATCCAAAGTAAACCGCTTTGCGGCTACTTCTGGGCGGTATGAAAGAAGCCGCAGGCGCCCCGGTCGCTGCGGTGGTGGCTATCGAGAAGCGTTGTGCTCGGTTCAGGCGTGGGGCACCGGAGGCAAACCGATAATGCAGAACAAAGCTCAATGACAGCTGATCTCGCGGCATACATCCCTCCTACAAGGAACAACACTGCTGAAAGGAAAGAGTTAACGCCATGCTCCGGGAGAACAATGCAGAGGGAACAGCCGAGATGCCGACATGACCGGCCGGCTATTCAATCCGAAGTGCAGTCATCGGATCGACGCGAGTCGCGCGTAAGGCGGGGCTCCATATCGATGCGAGAGCAATCGCACTAACCGCGATATCTCACGGAGCTATTGATTAATGAAGTGGGGATCAAAAAATAAATAGCAAAAGGCCGCTGTTTTTGTGGCATAACTGCGTTGTCTAGTCGTAGTTGAATGCCAAAAAAGGAGCGGCCTTTGATGACAGAGTGTATCCAAGAATCGTTCACATTTACAGCCCATTTTTCACGACGTGTACAGGCCGAGTTCACAGCAGGTCGGGTTTCGAGTGACGGCGGCGCGCTTCTTTTGCGTGAGGCAGACCGCAGGATCAACCTTTTGGGCCGGCTGGCGAGTTGTTTTCTTGATGGGCGTGCACCGTTGCTGATCAAGCACCGCTTGTCGGAGATGCTTTCGCAGCGCATCTATGGTCTGGTGCTGGGCTACGAGGACCTTTGCGATCACGAGCAGTTGCGTTCCGATCCGTTGCTGGGAGTGTTGAGCGGCAAGCGGGAACTGGATGAGCCGCTGGCGGGCAAGAGCACGCTGAACCGGCTGGAACTGACGGGGCGCAGCCGGCGATATCACAAGATCTCCTATTCAGGAGAAGCCATCGATCGCCTGCTGGCCGATCTGTACATCGATTCGCACCCGACGATGCCCGATCAGATCGTGCTCGATCTGGATGCCACCGACATCCCGTTGTATGGCCATCAGCCGGAGCGGTTCTTCCACGGTTATTACGACAGCTACTGCTATTTGCCGCTGTACATCTTCGCCGGTGACCAGTTGCTGTGCGCGCGGCTCCGGCCGGCCAATCAGGATGCGGCGAAGGGCTCGGTCGAAGAGGTCAGCCGCATCGTGGCGCAACTGCGGCAGCGCTGGGCTGGCGTGAAGATCGTGCTCCGCGCCGACTCCGGCTTCTGCCGCGAAGACCTGATGGGCTGGTGCGAACAGAACCACGTCGATTATGTCTTCGGCCTGGCGCGGAACAAGCGGCTGGCAAAGATCATCGGCGCCCAGATGCATCAGGCTCAGATGCTGCATCAGAGCAGCGGCAAGGCGGCCCGGGTCTTCGCCGAGTTCAGCTACCAGACCCGCAAGAGCTGGTCCTGCGCGCGCCGCGTAGTGGCCAAGGCCGAATATCTCGACAAGGGCGAGAACCCGCGCTTCGTAGTCACTTCGTTAACCGCTGAGCAGTGGGCCGCGCAGAACTTATACGAAAAGTTCTACTGCGCAAGAGGAGAGATGGAGAACCGCATCAAGGAACAGATGTGCCTGTTCGCCGACCGGCTCTCCACCGACGAGATGAAAGGCAATCAGTTGCGTCTCTACTTCTCCGCCCTGGCTTACACCTTGATGGAAGCGCTGCGCCGGCTGGGACTGAAAGGCACTGCCTGGGCCGAGGCGCAAGTAGATACGATCCGCCTAAAGCTGCTCAAAATCGGCGCCATCGTGCGGCTCAGCGTGCGCCGCGTGCTCCTCCAGCTCAGCTCCGCCTACCCTTGGAAAGACATCTACGCCCACGCCTTCCACTCACTGAGATGCTGAACGCATCCTCTGACCAAAGAAAACTACACTTCCACCTTCGGCCACAGGCAGAGCCATGCTCCAAATACGCGCAACAACATCCAACCCACTGCGCCAGTGAGCCAAACCTGTTCTTGAAGGATCGCCTCGGCTCGAAAAATGACCCCAAGACTCAAATCTTGAATCCGATCACTCTGAAATCAGAGCCTGTGAGAAATCGCGGCTAAGCACAATCGGGGTAGCAGTGAAGGCGACAGGATCGAGAGGCTTCACGCCGAACAGGAAGCTCGCCAGAAAATGAGTGAGCCAGAAAGCCACACCAATGCCTATCGCAACTCCAATCAGCGTGAGGGCCATTCCCTGACGGATCACCATATTGCGAAGGTCGGGTGCCTGTGCTCCGAGCGCCATTCGCACGCCAAGTTCCTGCGTACGCTGCTGCACGGAGTAGGACATCACTCCAAAGATCCCGATCGCAGCCATGAGCAATCCAGCAGATCCAAATACGCTAAGTAAGAGCATGTTGAATCGCTGGCGCGCAATATAACGCGCTTCAATCTCTTCCATTGTTCGAATATGCGCGATTGGCAGACCTCCGCTGGCTTCGCGAAGCGCGGAACTGATCGGAGTTACGAGGGTCCGCGGATCGACCTGGCTGCGGACGAACCACCAAAGGGGAGCAACCCTTGAGTTGAGTGCGGTCTCGAGGTCCGGCATCTGCGCGAGGGGGATGAACATCATTGGAAAAGGTGGCCGATTCGGTCCGCCATCATGCGTATCGCCGACAATGCCGATCACCTGGCGTGGCCCTTCAGCAAAGGCCGGCCCGGCACCTGGGCCGATCACGATCTTATCGTTGAGTGGATCGCCCTTTGGCCAGTACTGCCGGGCCATGGTCTGATTGATGATCACTACACCTGGTGCCGCGGCGTCGTCCTGTTTCGTGAAACTGCGCCCCTTCAATAACGGAATCTTGAGCGTACTGAAATAGCTCCAGGACGTTGAATAGAAACCAGCTCCGCCCGTAAAGGGTGAATTGCCCTTGGGTCGGCCGACTACGTCAAACGTCATTCCAAATCCCCCTGCCATGGGCAGGCAATTGCTCACGCCAACATCCATGACTCCGGGAATGGCCAGAAGGCGATCAGAACCTTCACGGATTACCTGCGCAACGGGTGCCGTCGTCTGAAACCGGTCACCACTTACCGACATGGCCATGCTCATGACGTTGTGCATCGCAAAACCAGGATCGACAGACTGAAGGTTAAGGAAGGTGCGGATCAAAAGCGCTGCGCCGATGACCAGCACAACCGTGAGAGCCATTTCTCCAATGACGAGTATGGAGCGGAGCTTGCCGCTGCGGACACCCATTCCAGAGCGGCTACCATTTTCGTTGAGGGCCGCCGCAAGATCGGGCCGCGACGCGCTGATGGCTGGAATCAGTCCAAAAATGACGCCCGTCAAAACTGAGATTCCAAGGGTAAACAGCAGGATGTTTGGATCGAGGGTAATGGCCGATCCATCTTCGCCGATGCGAGGGATGTTCCCAGGGTTGATTCTGAGCAGAAGGCGCACGCCTGCAAACCCCAGAATCAGGCCGATGGCGCCGCCCGAGAGCGACAATGTCAGGCTCTCAATCAAAAGCTGGCGGACGATCTGGCCGCGCCCCGCACCGAGGGCCGCTCGCGTGGCAAACTCCCGCTTGCGCGCCGCTGCTCTGGCAAGGAGCAGATTCGCCACATTCGCGCAGGCGATCAACAGGACAAGCCCGACAGCCCCGAGAAGCACAAACAGCGGAGTCCGCATATCGCCAATCGATGACTCCTGCAGTGAGACGACGCCGAATCCTGCCCCCGGCGGAAGAGAGTCTGCGCCGTACATGCGGCGATACTGATCCGCAGCAAGCCGTAATTGCGCGTTGGCCTGCGGTACCGTGATCCCTGGCCTGAGACGCGCGGCCACGGTGAAATAGTGCGCCATGTCCTTCGAGTTCAAATTGAATTGGAACGGAACCCAAAGATCGGCCGGAGTGTCGGTCACAAAACCACGACCAAGGACGCCGACGACAAGATACGGTTGCCCATCAAGTTGAATTGTCGATCCCACGATATGCGGGTTGGCCCCGTACCGATTCTTCCAAAGGCCGTAGCTGAGCACGGTGACCTGGCCGCCATGCGGACTGTCTTCCGCGGCGGTAAAAGTGCGTCCCGCAATTACCGGAGCGCCGAACATGGCGAAATAATCCGCCGAGACATGAATGCCCTGTACCTGTTGTGGATGGTCCCCGCCAGTGATGTTGAGTCCCGAGCCGCCATAATCGTATGCGGCGACCTGTTGAAAGATCGAGGTCTGCTGGTGCCACAGGTTGAATTTCGGGATATTGGCGCCAGGGAAGGACCCCTGCGCGCTGGTGTTTCTCAGTTCGACAAGCGCTTGGGGATCGGGATAGGTGAGGGGCTTAAGGAGTACAGCGTCCGTCACTGAGAAAACGGCTGTATTCACGCCGACGGCAACCGCGATCAGCAGAACAGCAACCGTCGCGATACCCGGTGTCTTCGCCAGTGCTCGACATGCAAGGCGTAGATCTCGCCAGAGGTCTTCAATCCAGGGCACCGACCGGTAACGCCACACGCGCTCACGAGTCGTGCGCGCATTGCCGAAGCGGACATTGGCCCGGCGCCGGGCTTCCTCGGCCGCCAGCCCGCGTGCCGTGTTGGCATCGCTCTCGTGGGCGAGGTGGGACTCGATCTCATCAGCTAGTTCTTGATCTTTCCTGGACCTCCCGACAAATCGCCGCAAGTTCATGATCACCTTCCATACTGGAGCTATTCGAACGATTCACCCAGAATGAGGCCGACTGCGCGTGTCATCCTCCGCCACCGCCCCGCTGCCGCAGCCAATTCTTTTCTGCCCTTGCTCGTGAGCTGGTAGAACTTTGCCTTGCGATTGTTCTCGCTCACGCCCCACTCCGAAGCGACCCATCCGCGATCTTCAAGCCGATGGAGAGCCGGATAGAGCGACCCTTGCTCCACCTCGAGAGCGTTCTCTGACGTGCGCTCGATCGCCTCGGCGATTGTGTGCCCATGCGCTCGCCCCACCGCAAGCGTCCGCAGGATCAGCATGTCCAGTGTGCCTTGCAAAATCTCCCCCGCGTCAGGGGGTCTGTTCATTGCCATGCTGTCACTCTCTCCACTCGAATGCCTATGGAAGAGGATAGGACACCACTCGAATGGCTATGGGAAGGATTTTTTAGAAACTGGCGCGAATGCAATTACGGTCATTCCTCCGGAATGTGCCGTGCATTCGCGATGACTCCGAGTCGATGATTTGCCATCGCCGCGGGCAAGCCAAATCTATGCGGGGGGCGCGGTGTCAGGACAAGGCGCTCATCGAGCGGTCAGTGCTGGTACCCCTTTTCAACCACAAGTCCACCTCGCTCTCACGGTAGAACGTAACGGGCGCGAAGGAAATTCTCAGAATTTTGTCGCCATTGAATGAACGAGCGCGCCAAACGGTTCCTGATTCAGCGGGATAACACGGCCTTCGACCCCGTTCGCTTTGCTACGGTCGCTTGGGTTGACATTTGTTTTGATGCCCGTCTCGGAGATGGGACCCCAGGCAGATTAACGCACTTGGGCCACTGCGCCTTACGGTAGCGCCGTCGATGTGGCGTCTGCCGGCTGTTTGTATTGCAGGCTGAGAATTCCCAATAGGTACCCGCTGTGGTCGGGATACTTGAGTGAGTTCGTATTCCTGGGCAGGTGTTTTGAAGCCAGCAGTCGCCACGCATCCGGTGCCTGCCAAGGGTCGTAGCCCGCATCGGCCATCAGTGCCAGCGATACACGCCCGCGCTGCCGCTCCATTTTCAAGGCAATCTCGTTTTCCGCGGCTTCCGTACCCGCGTAGGTTGCAAGGCCAACTCCGAAATGGGTGGCAAGAGAAACTCCGGGAACGAAGATTCCCGTCATTTCGCCTACAATCTCGGCACCCAGCACTTCGCGGAATTGCACAATGAGTTTCGCCAAGCGCCGCTGCAGGCCGAAAGCAACGCCATCGGCCAGCACGGCAGCCAACTGATCGTCGTTCTTGAGCCGCTGCACCACCTGCCTCGGCACCAGAACGAGCCCTTCATTGCAAAACACATCGGAACGAATCTTCGGCTCGTCTATAGCGTAGAACTGGAATTGGATCTTCGACGGGTCATCCGCCGCCAACTGCTTTTGGTACGCGGGAACGACTGACATGCCCACCCGGCGAACTCTTTCCTGCAAAGCCTGGTCTCCGGGGACCTTGTGCCAGCCGCACCAGCCCCCTGCATCACTCATCCGCTGCTTCGAATGGGACGGCAGCAGCATTCCATTCGCATCGATAATCATGTCCTTGCCGGGAATGGCATTGTTATTCACTGAGGCCGTGCCCGGCTGCGAACTTGCCTTAACTTTCCCCGGCTTGACGCGAATGAATGCGGCCTGAGTGGCCACCAGGTCGCCAGTCTTGTCACGCTTCCCTGCGTATCGCAACCACATCCCCGTCCCCACATCAGCCAGCGTCTTCAAGTCGCCGCGATACGTAACGTTGGTGGCGGGCGTGATGCGAACGCGATACCCGTCCGCCTGAAAGACCGGCTCCGAACCCGCGCTAATCACCCTGTCAATCAGTCCCAGGCCTTCGAGCCTCTTGTCCCAGTTGTCGCGCACCAGCACCTGGTAAGCGTTGATTGCCCCCGCCGCTTTCGGCCCTGACACCTGAACATACGCGCCCACCCGCAGCGCGTCCTTCACGTCGTCGCTCGCGATCGCCTTGCCGCCGATGAGCCCGTATTCGGTTGAGGAAGAAGTTGTTACCGATGTTCCGTTCACGTCGAAGCCGTCGGGCGCATGAACGGCGGTGATATACCCGTCAAGCAAACGGCCGCTTCCCGGCTGTGCCGCCATATTCTGCGAAAACACAAGAGCGCTGACTGCAAAAAAAGCAGTCATCAAGATCGAAGGAAGAAGCGGCCGGAGAATCGTCGAACTCACCCGCGCCACACGCAAACTCCTGACATGATTTTCGTCAAGGATAGCAGAGGATCTCTTGCGGGCCGTTGCTTGTTCTCACAGCCAATTCGCCAGCAGCGATTCCGCTCTCGCCATGGTAACTCCACGCAACAGAAATACCTTGCTCCGCGAGAGCTGCCCGCTTTCCAACACCACCGAACGCTTCGGCAGATCGAATGTCTCGGCGAGAAAAGCAATCAGGGCCTCGTTGGCGCGGCCTTCGATGGGCTGAGCATGCAAGGCGAGCTTCAACTGCGCCGTCGGCCCTTCGCCGTAGATTCCGGTTATCGCCGTCTTCTTCGCTCCCGGCTGCGCGCGGACCGAGAGGGTAACTCCGCTTGCGGTGCCCCGCAGAACTCCACTGCTCATTCGGGTGGCCCCGTATACGGGCTGCGCTTGCCAAAGAGCGCCGTGCCAATGCGAATCCGCGTTGCGCCTTCTTCAATAGCCAGCGGAAAATCGCCGCTCATCCCCATCGAAAGCACATCGAGATTCAGTCTTGGATAAGCGGCCGCCCACCGCTCCCTCCACGTACGCAGACTGCGGAAACAGGCGCGAGTCACTTCCTCCGCCACGCCCCATGGAGCAATGGTCATGAGACCCCGCGTTTGGAGATGCGCAAAGGATGGAAGGACTTCCAGGAGCCGCGCTGCCTCATCCGACTCCGGCACTAATCCCGCCTTTGTCTCTTCGGGACTCAGCTTCACTTCGATCAAGACCGGCAGGCGTTTGCCGAGGTTGCCTGCCGCCTCGTTGAGCCGCTCGGCCAGCCGCACGGAATCCACAGAATCGACTGCGTCAAATAACTCCGTCGCGCGCGCCGCTTTGTTGGATTGCAAATGGCCGATCAAATGCACGCGAATTGCGGGATGCACGGGTGGGGTGCCGGGGTTTGCACACATTGTCAATTCCGACGCCTTGGCAGCAAACTCCTGCACGCGATTCTCGCCAAACAGGGAAAGTCCCAGCGATGCCGCTTCCGCAATCGTCGTGGCCGGATAGCTCTTCGACACCGCCATCAGCTCAACATCGCCGCGCGCCCGGCCTGCGCGGCGGCAGGCTTGCGCGATGGCCTCTTCAAGCCGTTCGAGATTTTCGTGGAGCTGTGTCATCGCGCTTTCGGGTTGGGCGGCGTCCTTATCTTGTTGTTTCGCATTTCACGCGTTCTGATCAGGACTCGCGCCTTCCGGTCCCTGCTGGCCGATGCGCTTGCGGGCGCTTTCAAGACGTCCTGTGGCGGGCAGGTGCCGGGCTGCGCCCGCCAGGCCGAAACGCGGCATATTCGCGTAGATGCATTCGTACTGGCCCTGACCCACGGCGTAGGTTTCATGCCAGATGCCGACTGTGCCGTTGACGCCGATGCGGCGATTGAATTCTGCCCACGCCGGCAGATGAGCTGCATTGCGCGCATGCGCGTAGGCATGCAGATGCTCGAAACTGCGCCAATACTGCAAAACTGCGACTCCGCGCCAATAGATCATGAACTCTGCATGGAGCATGCCTAGCTCGGGTTGGCGCTTGAGTTCAGCGATCATGGGCGGCATGGCACTCGCAACCCGCACCCAACTTCGAACAGCGAAGAGCCGGTTGATCCGGATGCCGATGAGAAAAACGACAAAGGGCTCGTCGCTCGTTGCGGTGTAGCGGCCGGGAAAGATCGATGCCATAGCGTCTCTCCTTTCTTCGGCGGTTTCAGCGCCCGTGCTCCTCAAGAAACTTCTCTGCTTCAAGCGCCGCCATGCAGCCCGAGCCTGCCGCGGTAATGGCCTGGCGATAGCGCCGGTCCTGCACGTCACCGCAGGCAAATACGCCCGGAACCACCATTCCATTTTTCGTTGTGAGCACGTTGTCTTTTGTGCGGATGTACCCGTCATCGTCCAAGTCGATCTGGCCGGTAAACATCTTGGCGTTGGGCTCGTGGCCGATCCCGAGAAACATGCCTTCAACATCAAGCGTGCTGGTCTCGCCATGGGTAACGTCGCGCAGCCGCAAGCCCCTGACTGACTTGTCCTCCACGCCCAGCACCTCCTCGACCACGGTGTTGGTGCGCAACTCGATATTGGGATGAGCGATCGCGCGCTCCAACATGATCTTCGAAGCGCGAAAGGCGTCGCGCCGGTGCAGCAACGTCACCTTGGAGGCAAAACGCGTGAGAAACAGCGCCTCTTCCATGGCCGAATCGCCGCCGCCCACCACAGCGATCGGCTTGCCGCGAAAGAAGAAGCCGTCGCATGTGGCGCAGCTTGAAACGCCATGCCCAATGAGCGCTTGCTCGCTGGGCAGTCCCAGCCAGCGCGCGCTTGCGCCCGATGCCACAATCAGCGTGCGTGTGGAAATTTCGCCGGCCGAAGTGCGCAGGTGATAAGGGTGAACGCCCAGATCGACCGAGTGCAGATGAGCCAACTGATAGGTCGCACCAAAGCGCGCGGCCTGCTTCTTCATGTTCTCGATCAGATCCGGTCCCTGGATGCCGTCAGGCCAGCCGGGAAAGTTCTCAACCAGCGTGGTGATGGAAAGCTGCCCACCCGGCTCATGGCCTTCCAGCACCAGCGGATTGAGCCCGGCGCGGGCGGTGTAGATGGCTGCTGTGAGTCCGGCACAGCCGGAGCCGAGAATAACGGTGTCGCGAGTCTCTGTCATTCAAATCTTCCTGTCCTGATTCTAGATGGCGCTGTTGAATTCTGGATTCACACCTTGATTCGACCGGCTACCGGCCGGCTAAGCCAAGTGAGGCCGCCAGTAACCTGGGTCGCTCCGCGGCCAGCTTGACCACCAGTTCGCCAAAAAGCGTATTCGCCCAGGCAAACCAGGGGCGGGTAAATCTGGCCGCATCGTCTTTGAAGAACGACTCGTGCATGAATCCTGTGCCCGCGGTGGTATCACGCAGAACCCGCAGGCACTGCCTTATCTCCTGTTCGTCATTGGTGGTGAGCGCGCGATACACAATGGACATGGGCCAGATCATGTTGAGACCCTCATGAGGGCTCCCGATGCCTTCGCCCGCGTTGCCACGGCAGAAATAGGGATCGGCTTCGCTGAGCACGAATTGCCGCGTCCGCTGATAGGCCGCGTCATCGGTCCCGCAGCACTCGAGATAGGGCAAGTTAAGCAGGCCGGGCGCGCCCGCATCATCCATCATCAATGCATTCCCGTATCCGTCCACTTCATAGGCCCAGATATCGCCGAATTTTGGGTGCCGAGTCTTCCCATATTGCTGCACGGCGCGCTCCACTTCCGTCGCCAGGGCCTGGGCTTCCGCGGCCAGCCTGGCGTCATCCAATACGTGCGTTGCAAGGGCCGCCAACTGGCGCAGGCTCACCACCGCAAACAAGTTGGCGGGAACAAACAACGGAAAGATGCACGCATCGTCCGATGGACGAAACATGGAGAAGATCATGCCCACCGGCAACGCAGGATTGCCAAACCCGCCCAGTGGCAAGGTGTCGCTCGGTACGGCCGATTCGCGCTGAAACGAATACGGTCCCGGTCCCTGCTTGCGTTGCTGGGTTTGAAACGTCCGCACGATGGACCACGCCGCCTCTTTCCAACGGGTGTCGAACGGCCGAGTGTCTCCGGTCGCTCGCCAGTAGCCGTGCGCCAGGCGGATGGGATAGCACAGCGAATCCACCTCCCATTTGCGCTCACCGACCCCGGGGTGATGCTCCGTCTGGTCGTTGACGGCCCACTTGAGCGGCGCCGCCGTCGCATCGCGCATGAACGCATTCGCATACGGGTCGAGAAGGATCAGGCGCGCGTGCCTGCGGATTGCACCTTCAAGCAACTGGCGCAACCCTGCGTCCTCTTTCGCCAGCGGCACGTAGGGCCAAAGCTGCGCCGAGGAGTCGCGCAGCCACATGGCATCGATGTCGCCGGTAACGATATATGTGTCCGGCTTGCCTTCAAAACTCCCCGGATAAACCGTCGTGTCAAGCGTGTTCGGAAAGCAGTTTTCGAAGATGGTGGCCAGAGCCGTGTCGCCCATTCCACGCTGCACTCGCGGAATCAGCGCCTCAACCGACGCGCTGGTGAAGTGACGTTCCGCTTTCGGCGGCCGGGCATGCGGCAGCTTCGCTGCCATTTCTGCAATTGCGCCCAAACTTCCCTGGGCGAGGGCCCAGGCAGCGGTCGCCCCTTTCAAACAGTCCCGTCGGCTGATTCTGCCCATTACACACTTTCCTGTCGCGGTCTCCCGGAAGGCGACCGCGCCTTTCTTTATGATGTATTGCATGGCTAATCTGACTCTAATCTATGGTATGCGCCTGCTTCCCGAGGGCGAAGTCACAGAAATTCAAGACGCGACCCTCAAGCTGGCCAATGGCCATGAAGCTCATGTGACAATGCACGTGCTGGAGGGCTCGCGCGAACAGATCGAGGAACAACTCAAGCAGAGTCTCGACGCGTTCTTCGACTTTTACCCGGAAATTTGAACGATCTCTCAGGACAGGGGAGAGATCGTGGCACACCCTCGCGTGGCACACTTATGAAGCTGCGGCCTGCTGTTGGTCGGTGATCGGCGTGGCGGTTTTGGCGCCTTTTTTCGATGTGGCGCTGCTTTTTACCCGCAGGTTGTCGAGCGCATAGTCGATATAGCGGGGCTCATAATGCGAGGTCTGGCCCATGAACCGGCAGGTCGCCACGATCTGGTCCACGATGAACCGCGGCATGTACGCAGCGAACTCCAGCATCTTCTCGTGGGTGAGCTTGTGCACGATGTAGTTGAAGACTTCGTCGCCCAGCGGCATCGCCTGCTTTTCGCTCTCCTTGCAGAAGATGCGCTTGAAATTCTCAAGAGATGGCGATCCCACTTCGATCTTGTACGGCAAACGGCGCAGGAAAGCCGGATCCATCAGGTCCTCGGGCTCCAGGTTAGTGGAGAAGATGATCAGTTCTTCAAAAGGAATGCTGAAGCTCTTGCCCGTGTGCAGCTTTAGATAGTCGATGCGGCTCTCCAGGGGCACGATCCAGCGGTTGAGCAGGTGCGTGGGGCTCACCAACTGGCGGCCAAAGTCATCGATGATGAAGCAGCCGCCCAACGCCTTCACGTGCAGCGGCGCCTCGTAATAATGGCCTGTCTCGTCATAGCGCAGATCAAGCATCTCCAGCGTCAGTTCGCCGCCGGTTACCACGAACGGCCTCTTGCACGGAACCCAGCGGGCATCGTAATCCTCCCGCCGAACTACGGAAATTCCTGCGTCTTCGCTCATCTCCGTGCGGTCGAGTTGGGTATGAATGCTGGGGTCGTGCACCCGGATGATCTGCCCCTCGACAACCACAGCGTAGGGCACATAAATCACGTCATGGAAGATGCTCGTGATCCGCATTGCCGTCGAGGTTTTGCCGTTCCCTGGAGGTCCGTAAAGCAGAATGGCCCTGCCCGAATTCAGTGCCGGCCCGACCTGCTCGATGATGCTTTCATCGAATGTCAGGTCACTCAGTCCCGTGCGCAGTCGCTCAACTGTGATGAGTTCGTTGGTGAGCTTTTGCAAGCTGACCTGATCATTGAATTCTTCCAATGTGACCGGAGCAGGACCGGTGTAGTGCAAGCGCGATAACGCATCCAGCGTCCATCGCCGGCCCTCGTCGGTAAATGCATAGCTGAGGTCGATTGGGTTGTCGGCATAACGCGACCCTAGGTTCTGCAGCAACTGGCGGTTCACTGCCATTTGCACCAGTTCGAGCACGATATGGTAGGGCAGCTTGATGGCGTCAACGAACTGGCGGGTCGTTTCGAGACGGTCCCTGTAAATTAGCTTCAGCAACAGGCCCATCAGGTCCACTTCATCAATCCCGATTGCCTTGATATCCGCGGGCTCTCTTGGAATGCGATGTAGAAACGAGTCCAGCCTCTCCTGCGTGATGGCTCCAAGGGCTACCAGGTTATCGCCCAGGCGGCCGCCTTTTTCCGTGAGGCGTGCAAGCGCCCTGTTCACATCCTCTTCGGTGACCAGCTTCGCCCGGACGAGCAAATCACCCATGCGCAGTCGTGTAGCGATGGTGTCCTCCCTGTAACCGCACGTTTCTCCCTGGGTCAAAACCGGCCCGGTGGGGCCGCGCTCCTAGCCCGGCGGTAACCCCGATCTGCTTCAAATCCAGTCACGTAACTGGCTTATTTTAGCCGAGAATAGGAATTCTGCCGAAACTAAAGTAATTCAGTCGCTCGACCGCGTCGCACGCAGGTAATTCATTTACGTCTTCAGAAGAGCCCACTTTCCCTCTGCCGGACTTTCCGGAAATTGTTGATTACAAATCGTCCAGAAACGGGCGCACAGCATGGCCGCAGGCGTGCACCTGAGGGGGCATTGTGGAATGCCGTCTGTGCGCTTTTCGGAAGTGGATGATGGGGACTCATGCAGCGATCTTTTTGCTTGCGGTGTTGCTATCTGCTGCGGGGTGTGCCGCGCAGAATGACCTCCTGCTGATAGGAACGGGCAACCTTACCAAGCCATCCACCGGGGTTTTCAATAGCGGCACTACGATCAGGCAATCTTCTCGCGGCGCGGCGGGAATCGGTGTCGGTTATGAGCGCTGGTGGGGAAACTTTGGCGCTGGTGTCCAGTACACGCAGACTCCCACTGATTCCAAGCTATCGACACTGACAGGCAGGGTGCTAACTGCCTGGCCGATCGAGCGTTACGAGTTCGCGGTTCTGGCAGAAAAGAAGTTCCTTGCCGCACGGCGGGTCTCACCTTACATCGGCGCGGGGCCAATGGGCACAGTCCTATGGGGCGGAAGCGCCTCAGACAAGCAGCCGGGCGGGTGTTCCGGTGGAGACGAGCAAATTGGCTTAGCCTTCGCTTCTGGAATCAAGCTGGACGTCAGCCCAAGGCTTTCGATTCGAAGCGGTGTTGTGCTGGACTTCATCAAAGCCAGTACGTTCGGCGATCAGACCTACCGCGCTTCGCACACTTTGATGGTCGAACCGCAAGGAGTCGGATTGATGTGGAGATTCTAACTTGAGTTTCAAGCAGGGTTATGATGAAGAACTGGCCCTTGAAGGGCGCTTGACGCACGATTGCCGTGGTACGAGTCGTGCTACTTGAGCGCCAAGGTTGATTGCTTGGATTCGGGCATCTCTTTGACGGCCGAAGGAGCGATCAGAACTCCCCGTTCGCGATCTCTTCATCTTCCTGGCTTCATGGCTTGAATTCTTTCTGAACCTCGGCGACGATTTCGCCTATGCCCCGCCATTGGATGGGCATAGTCCGATACAGCATGCACTGCAATGGGTCGCTTGCGATCGGTTCGCCGCCTCCTGTTTCTCCCAAGCAGCGTGCGCTCCATCATTCCTATATCGCGTAAGAGTTCTCTGAGAATTGCATCCTGAGCTTGGTCAGAGACATGCGACGTTCGGGGTCCTGGAGCGTAATTCGTGTTCGACTCCGTTCACTCCCATCGACAACGCATCACCATCTGGCTGCTTGCCACGGCCATCGCCCCGGGTGCTCTGCATGCAGGCGGGCCCAAATATGTCGCGGGAGTCAGCTATTTCAACCCTGCGCTTCTCGGCCAGCCGGTGCATTGGTCCAGCGGCCTGGTGAACTACTACGTCGATCAAGGGCCGCTAAACAGCCAGATTAACAATCAGCAGGCTACGGCGATGGTGGATGCGGCCGCAGCTTTGTGGAGTGCCATTCCCACCGCAGGGGTCGCCCTGGTCGACGCTGGATCGTTGAATGAGGATGTGAGCGCAGCCAATATCGTGGCCGGCAACGCGGTCATTGCTGAGCCCGCCGATGTCACGCCTTCGGCTGCCGGTTTTCCTCTGGGCATCATTTTCGATACAGACGGCTCAGTAACCAATGCCGTCTTCGGCGCTGGAGCGAGCGACCCCACAAGCTGCCAGAACAACGGCGTCATGGTGTGGCTGGACAACATCAGACCCGATGCCACCATTGCCCACGCCATCATCCTGCTGAACGGCCTATGCGCCGCGACCGCGAACCAGTTGATGATGATGAATTACGAGCTGGAAAGGGCCTTCGGCCGGGTCCTCGGCCTGGACTACGCGCAGGTGAATCCCGGCGCGCTCACCAACGGAGAAATCAACGGGATGCTGGGTTGGCCGGTCATGCAGCCCATGAGCGGCGTTTGCGGTTCGGGTGGCGGCATCTGCATTCCCAGTCCCACGGTCCTGCGCTATGACGACATCGCTGCTGTAAATCGCATCTATCCCATCACGGCTGCGAACCTGGCTGCATTTCCCGGCAAGCAACTCACCGCCGCCAATACCGTATCCATTCAGGGCACCATTACCTTCAGCAATGGCACAGGCATGCAGGGCGTCAACGTGGTGGCGCGCCCATTGGACGCGAACGGCAACCCGCTCTACGAGTACACGGTCACGTTCGTTTCCGGAAGCTATTTCAGCGGCAATCACGGCAACCCGGTCACGGGCTTTACCGATGCCAACGGAAGCTTGTTCACAATGTGGGGCTCCAACGACGCCTCGCTGCAAGGATACTTCGATTTGAGTTTCATGCCGCTGCCCCCTGGCATGACCACGGCGAATTATCAGGTCACCTTCGAATCCATGAATCCGCTCTATATTGAGAGCGAATCCGTCGGTCCTTATATCGACGGCTCGCCAGCACCGTCCGGAACATTGCCAACTCTGTCCGTGCCTGGCTTGTCGGCGGGGTCGACCCAAATGCTCACCGTCAACATCCCAGACTCGTCCACCGGCGGCTTTCAGGATGCGATTGCAACCGAATCTTCGCCACGCACACTCCCCGGCAGCGGCCAGTGGCTCGGCCGGCTGAGCGAGGTGGGCCAGACCGACTGGTTTGTTTTCCCCGTTCGAACCGGGCGCACCTTCACCCTCGTCACACAGGCGCTGAATGAAAATGGCGTTCCCACCGAAACCAAGGCACTGGTAGCGCTCGGCGTCTGGGATGCCTTCGATCCGGTCGGCTCAAACTCCGTCGGCTGGGCGCCGGGACTTAACGGTTGGGCGACCGGTGAGACCTGGCTGCGCGTCGGCACTTCGGCCGACGACGTGGTGCGCGTGGGCATTGCCGACATGCGCGGAGATGGCCGTCCGGACTACACCTACGTGGGTTGGGTGCTCTACGCCGACACCGTCGCGCCTGCGCATCTACCTACCACCGGGGGCCCCATCGTGATTCAAGGAATGGGCTTTCGGCCTTCCGACACGGTGCTGGTAGGCGGCGAGCACGCCATTGTTACCAGCATCTCCCCCAACGAAATCACGGCCATCGCGCCTCCCGCCTCTGCCGGCGTCACCGGGTCGGTCGACGTGGAGGTGGACGATCTGCCCATCTTTTACGCCGCTGCCATCCTGTCCGGAGGCGTCAGCTACGACTCCGGCACCGGCGACTCGCTGACCTTGGTGACCGCGCCCTCGAATACCGTGCCCATCGGGGTGCCGAATTCCTTCACCGTCGCTGCCCTTGCTTCCAATCTGGAGCCTGCCGGCGGCGTCACGGTGACATATACCGTGGCCAGCGGTACGGCCACCCTCGGCTGCGGACTGACCGTCTGCGCAGTGACTGCAACCGGCGACGGCCTCGCCACGGTGAATATCACAGCACGGGACACAAATCCAGCGGTCGTCATCGCGTCCCTCAGCAACGGAGCGACATTGCAGGCGCATTTTACCGGCGGTACCGCCCCGCAATTGACGGCCCTGACTCCTTCGCTGTCAGTAGCCGCAGGCACCACATTCACCTGGACCGCGGAAGCCCTGGTACTAAACAACGGCTGGCCCTTGAGCGGACAAGCAGTGACCTGGCAGTCTACCGGGGGCATCGCATCCGTGGGAAGTGCTGCCGCCATCTCCAACGGCAGCGGTGTCGCCGCCAAATCCCTCACCGTCGGCCCCATGGCCGAGGGCCAGCAGGCCGTCTCGACCGCCTGCGTGAACGGCACCTTGAACTGCGCCAATTTCACGGTGATGGGGGCTCGTCCTGAATTTGCCTGGCTGGAGGCAGTCGCCGGAACCGCCCAGAGCATTGCCGTCTCCGGAACCCCGAGCCTGATCGTTCTGCGCCTCCGCGACATGAACGGCAATCCGATGGCCGGCGGCACGGTCACTCTGTACCAGTCACTTTACCAGTGGGCTCCGCCATGCCCGCCGCACGGCAGGTGCGGCTCTTCCGAGCTTCTTGCAACCCAAACCTCCACGGCAGTATCCGCAGTGGACGGCACAGTCACCTTCAGCCCCGCATCGCTGCCCGGCGTGGCGACGAACCTGATCGGTGTCGCCGCCACCGGCAACACCAGCACCCTCAACATCGCCATCGAACAGCATCCTTAAAGCTTTGTTACTCATTCGCCGTCCCCAGCATCAGACTGAAGTGAGATGGGTAAACTGACCGCGCCCCTGCAGCCAGAGTCGAAACCCCACCGCCCGCGCGTGGTCATTGTCGGCGGCGGCTTTGCCGGGCTCCGCGCGGCCAAGGGCCTGGCCGATCTCGCCGTGGAGGTGACGGTCGTGGACCGCCGCAACCACCACACTTTTCAGCCCCTCCTTTACCAGGTGGCGCTGGCCGTGCTTTCCCCGGCCGACATCGCACAGCCCATCCGAACTGTTCTGCGCCGCCAGCAAAACACCCAGGTCCTCATGGACGAGGTAACCGGGATCGACGTGAATTCGCGAGAGGTTGTGCTGGCTTCCGGCGCCAATCTTCCCTACGAATACCTCGTGTTGGCCACTGGGGCCACCCATTCCTATTTCGGCCACGATGAATGGGCACCGCTGGCCCCAGGTCTCAAATCCATTGAAGACGCCCTGGAGATTCGCCGCCGCGTGCTCCTGGCCTTCGAATTGGCCGAACGCCAAAAGCAGGAACATGGCTGGCACCCGCCGCTCAACTTCGTTGTCATCGGCGGCGGTCCCACCGGTGTCGAACTGGCCGGGGCCATCCGCGACATCTCCCAGGTCCTCATGCACAACGACTTCCGCCAGATTGATCCCGGCAAGGCTCGCGTCATGTTGCTGGATGCCGGTCCGCGTGTGCTGGCGACCTACCCAACCGACCTCAGCGCCAAAGCCGAAGCGGAACTCATCCACCTCGGTGTCGAAGTTCGCACCAAATGCAACGTCACCGGTGTCGGCCCGGGCTGGGTCGAAGCAGGTGGCCGGCGGATTGAGTCCGCAGTCACCCTTTGGGCAGCCGGCGTCGCAGCTTCCTCCCTGGGCAAGACGCTGGGCGCACCCCTCGACCGACGCGGCTGTGTTCTCGTCGACGACAGGCTCAATCCGCCTGGGCTGCCGGAGATCTTCGTCCTCGGCGACCTGGCCCACCTTGAGCAAGACGGCCGCCAGATTCCCGGTGTCGCCCAGCCCGCCATGCAGATGGGCGATCACGTCCGGCGTATCATCGCCGCCGACCTCGACAACAAACCGCGCCCGGCATTCCGCTATTTCGACAAGGGGGACATGGCAACCATCGGCCGCATGGCTGCTGTGGCCAAGGTCGAGTGGCCCTTTAAAGCGCACTTGAGCGGCCTGCCCGCGTGGGTGACCTGGCTCACGGTTCACATCTTCTTCCTGATCGGCTTCCGCAACCGCCTCTCCGTCTTTGCTGCGTGGATATGGACCTACTTCACCTTCTCCCGCGGCGCCCGCCTTATCACCGGTGATCAGCACCTGCCCGGCTGGCAGGATCAGGTCATAGCCGGAGAACAGCAGGCTGTGGAGCAAAAGCAGGAAGTTTCATAGACGAAATCCAAGACTCGATGATCGGCTGACGGTGGGAAAGGGAAGAAGGCGCGTTTCCTGATCGGGGTGCATCTCGAAGCGTCGGTTAAACTATTAGAGCGATGCTCGACATGGGATTTGTCCGGGGCAACCTGGAATTAGTAGAAGAAAAGCTGCGTGCTCGTGGCGCCGACCCCTCCGCTCTGCTGGGCGATTTTCGGGCTCTTGATCAAAGCCGGCGCGAGGCCATTACGCAGTCTGAACAAGTCAAGGCGCTACGCAACGAACTAAGCCAACAGGTCGGCGTGCGTAAGAAAGCCGGGCAGGAAGCGGCTGCGCTCATGGAAGAGACGCGTGCCCTCAAAGTCCGCCTCGACGAACTGGATAAGACCGCATCCGCGCTCGACGAACAGATGCGCCTCTCTCTCGCGAGTATCCCCAACCTTACGCGCGACGAGGTGCCCGTCGGCGCATCTGAAGCCGACAACGTCACGGTAAAAACCTGGGGCGAGAAGCCCGCGTTTGACTTTGCGCCCAAACCTCACTGGGAACTCGGCGAAGCCCTCGGCATCCTTGACCTGGAACGCGCCGCGAAACTGAGCGGGGCGCGCTTTGCCGTCTACATGGGCGCAGGAGCGCGGCTGGAGCGGGCTTTGATCAGCTTCATGCTTGACCTGCATACGACGAAACACGGCTATACCGAAGTGCTGCCGCCTTTCATGGTCAACAGCAAGTCGCTATTCGGAACCGGGCAATTGCCCAAGTTTGCCGAGGACCTGTTCCGCTGCGCCGATGCGGACGCCGAAGCGGTCGCACGCGGAGAATTCAAAGACAACGACCATTGGCTCATTCCCACTGCCGAGGTCCCCGTAACCAATCTCTATCGCGACGAAATTCTTGACGAAACACGTCTCCCCATCCGTCTTACGGCTTACACGCCCTGTTTCCGCGCCGAGGCCGGAGCAGCGGGCAAGGACACGCGCGGCATTATTCGCCAGCACCAGTTTCAAAAAGTCGAACTGGTCAAATTCACTCGTCCCGAAGAGTCCGACGCGGAACACGAGCGGCTAACCCGCGACGCCGAAGAGATTCTCGAAACACTGGGCCTGCCTTACCGCCGCGTGCTGCTGTGCACGGGCGACACCGGGTTCTCTTCCGCTAAAACCTATGACCTTGAAGTCTGGCTTCCCGGCCAGCAGCTCTACCGGGAGATTTCCTCCTGCTCCAACTTCGAGGCCTTCCAGGCGCGCCGTGCCAACATCCGCTACAAGCCTGCGAGCCAGGGCGCGAAAGCGAAGAATGAATTTGTGCACACGCTGAACGGCAGCGGCTTGGCCGTTGGCCGCACCTGGCTTGCGATACTTGAAAACTACCAGAAGGCCGACGGTTCGGTCGTGATTCCAGAGGCTCTCCGCCCCTACATGGGCGGGCTCGAAAGGATCGCTCAGTAAGAGCAGTATGAACAAGATTCTGAAAAGTTATTTCTACTGGACGTACCCCCGCGGCAATGTTCACTACGACGTAATGGTCACGCTCATTCTGCTGTTCATCTTCATCACTCCGCACCTGTGGGACTACGGTGACAAGCCATCCCGCGCTGCCGGGCCGCTGCATCCCATTCAGGTGATCGGCGACGGCGCTCACGGAGTCATCGTTTCAGTGCAGGCAACGGATGTGAACATCGCCCCCGACGCTACCAACAACGAGGTCAAGAAGGCGCTGCGCAAGGCGATCGAGCCTGTCACGGGCGACGCCGTTGCGGTGGTGCACTGGGAAACAGCCAAAGACGCGCAGGGCAATCTCATCTGGCGCATTTGGGCGCGCCGTTAAACGATCCGTTCATCGCCGCGCGTGGTTGCATCCAACAAGACAAGGACGTCTATGTCTGTGAAGAGAAGCTTAGTTCTTGCTGCATCCCTCGCACTCCTGCTGATCGCGAGTCGGGCACTGTTTGCCGCCGACGACCTCCAATCCGTGTTGCGCCAGCTCGATGCTGCCGCTGAGAAATTCCACTCCACCTCCGCCGACGTCCAGTTTGACTCGGTTGAAACCGAACCCATCCCTATCACTGACGTTCAAAAGGGCACCGTTTACTACGAGCGCAAAGGCGGCAGCTTCCGCATGGCCGCACACATCAACGAGTTCAACGGACAGCCGGTGACCAAGGTCTACACCTTCGCGGGCGGTGTCTTCCGCCTCTTCGAAGGCGGCAATGTCGACCAGGTGACGACGTTCAGCAAGGCCAGCAAGTTTGAGAGCTATCTGATGCTGGGCTTCGGCGCCAGTGGCACCCAGCTCGCCGACAAGTGGAACATCACCTACGATGGCCAGGAAACCGTTGACGGGGTGAAGACCGACAAGCTGGAGTTGGTGGCCAAGGACCCCACGGTGAGGAAGAACCTTCCCAAAGTGACCATCTGGATTGATCCCTCGCGCGGAGTGAACATCAAGCAGGTCTTTGACGAAGGCGATGGCCAATCCAAGACCGCCCACTATTTCAACATCAAGGTGAATCAATCCCTGCCGGGCGACGCTTTCAAATTCAAGACCGACGGCAAGACCCAGTACATTAACCGCTAGCGGCTGGTGGTCCTTTCCGAGCCGCGGGCGTCTTGCCCTCAGCTCCTTGAGCGATAGAGGTTGACAATCTTTCCTGACGCCGCGCTCAGCGCAACTCCGCCCAGCGCAAACAGCATGGGAAAGCACTCCAGCGTATAGCGGGCTTCTGGTGCCTGCACGGTCAACAACACGGCGCTGCGCAGCAACATATAAACCAGCATCCAATTCCACAACCGCGGGCGCAGGCACAGACCCGCAATTCCCAACAAGAGGTAAAGCGCATTCAGCCCCGCATACGCCCAACTGAAGCGAGTTTCCGCAAAGTGATGCGCGTACACCCACCAGTCCAGATCGATGGGCAGGTTCTCGACGCGCGGCCTCAGCCACATATCCGCGACACGTCCGAGCGGCAGCCAGAGATAGTAGCGCAACGGATGCGTGGCGATGCGCTCCCTGGCAAGACGCGCGAATCCCGCATCAATCTCCGGCGTGAGGTTAAAGCCGTTGTTGTTGTAGTCAGCAGCCAGCGCGGCCGTTTCCGCTTTCTCCCCCGGCGAGTCAAACGCCCGGCCCGGCAGATCGTTCATGTCGAGCGTATCCCCCGGCACGTTCCAATACACCTCATATGTCGAGACGAAATCCAGGCTCCAGGTCTTCACCCAGCGATCCCAGCCGGGATTTACCGGATCGCCGGGATCGGTAGCCGACTGCGGAACCAGCGGCTCAATTACGTGAAACACCCTCCAGTTTCGCCACGTCCATGCCGCAAAGGGCGCCATTGCAAGCAGCCCACATACAAGGGCCATGCGAAGTCGGCGCGAAAGCGCAATGGTTGGCCTGGCCGGGCTCCGCACGCCCACGAAGAGCGCCGGCGCCAGCGCCACGGCCGCCAACGCACCGTCAGGCCGCAGCAGCGCTGCATAAGTCACCGCAAACGTGAACCACAACGCCGGACCCCAACCCGGCTGGTCCTGGAACCGCACTGCGGCCCACAGCGCCAGCGCCAGAACAAAAAGCGTGGGTCCCTCGGTGAGCGGCGTCGCGGCATACACCGCCGTGAAGGGACACAGCGCGGCCAGCCACAGCGCTCCGTGCGCGGCGCCTCTCTTCAGAGCCGGCGGCGCAATGCGGCGCGCAAAGTCTGCCAGCAGCAGGCAGCCGGTCAGTTCCAGCGCAATCTGCACCCAGGCTACCGCGCCATAGTTCTCCATCCCAAAAAGGCGAAAGCAAACCGCCAGGAACAATGGATAGCCCGGCAGCCGAATCAGCGTTGGAAAAGTCTCACCCGAACCGAGGGTGAGGGCATAGCGCGAATGGAGCAGCAGGTTCCTTGCGATGCCCCCATAGACCAGCGTGTCGCCGTTGGCCTCAAAGAACTTGCCCAGCATCCAGGCGCGCAGCAGGCCGCCGCCCGCCAACGCCAATGCAACGGACAGGCTGTAACGCAGCCGGCTCGCTTTTGGGTGCGGCGCCGTCAATTGACTCTGGTGAGCGGCTTCCATACGATTCGTAATGTATAGCCTAACTGTTTGCGCCGGTGTCGCGCGCATTGAAACCGCACCTAGAACAAGATGACTGATGCCTGATAGACAGATATTCTTCGATCCCCAACGCAAGCGCTGGAAGCGGCTGCGCCGCATTCTCGACGCCGCCGCCGTACTGACCACCCTGGTTCTGGCGGGCTTTATCTTCAATGTGATGCGCAACCAGCGGTTGCCCGAACTGCTGCTGCCTTCGCCCCGTCACAATTACAAGGCTGTTCACGACCGTACTCTGCCGGTGCACGGCGCCAAGACCCTGCGCGCCCCGCATCGTAAAACCAGCCGCAAGCCTTCCGACATCCCGTTGAACACCGGCGAAGGATTGCGCATGGCCTACTACGCGCCCGACGATCCGGCCAGCTACTCATCGCTCAAAGCGCACATCCACCAGATCGATTTTCTTTTCCCCGAATGGCTGCACGTCAACTCGCCGCAGGGCACGCTGATGGCCGTGACCAGCGACAACATTCGCGAGTACCCGGTGGTCGACGGCGCCACCGTCCACGACCCCGATCAGTTGAACAAGGTTAAGCGCGTCATCCAGGAGGCTCATGAAGATACGGAAATCTTTCCGCATCTCAACAACTACGACTTGCGCAAGCAGGGTTGGGACGCGGGCGTCGGCGACATCCTGAAGGATCCGCAAAAGAGTGCTGCGCTGCGCCAGCAGATTGTTCGTTTTCTCACCGCGTTTCCGGTCTACCGCGGCCTCTCGCTCGACATTGAGAGCCTGAACGAAGACGCGGACCCGGCCTACCTTGCCTTTATCCGGCAACTCTACGGCGATCTGCACCCGCTCAACCTGCACCTTTATGTCGCCACCGCAGCCTCTACGCCGGACGCCGACCTGCAACAGATCGCCGCCAACTCCGACGGAATTGTGCTGATGAACTACGATCAACACGAAGTAGACAGCGATCCGGGCCCTGTTGCCAGCCAGGATTGGTTCCTGGCCAATCTGCGCCGCGTGATGAAAGTGGTGCCCATACAAAAGCTTATCTGCGCGGTTGGGAACTACGGATACGACTGGACCATGTCGATTCCCACGGCTCCCAAACACGGGCGCAATCGCGGCAAGGTTCCCAAGCCGACGGTTCTCGATACGGAAGACCTCTCCGTCTCCGAAGCATGGCAACACGCAGCCGATGCGGATGCCGATCTTGACCTCGACTACAACTCTCTCAATCCCCACTTCGAATACATCGACGAAGATGCAAACCAGCGCCACGTCGTGTGGTTTCTCGATGGGGTCACGCTGCTTGACGAAATGCGTGGAGCCCACGAACTCGGCATACAGACCTTTGCGCTTTGGCGCCTGGGCTCAGAAGACAGCTCGATGTGGAACGTGTGGGACAAGCCAACCAGCCCCGACGCCTTGCAGGCTCTGGGTTCCATGCAACCCGGCCACGACGTGAATATCGAGGGTACGGGCGACATCATCCATGTGACCGGCCAACCCCAGCCCGGCAAGCGCACCGTCCAAATCGATACCGACGAGCCCGACCCGCACAAGAAGCTCATCATCGATGAGCACATGGATGTATACCCGCACACCTACAGTGTGCAGTACTACGGCTACCACCCCAACCAGGTAGCGCTCTCCTTTGACGACGGGCCCGATCCGCGCTGGACGCCCAGGATCCTCGACATCCTCAACCAGAAACACGCTACCGGCACGTTCATGATCATCGGGGAAGAGGCTCTCGAAAACATTGGCCTGCTGAAACGGGAACTGCGCGACGGCGACGAGATCGGCAACCACACCTATACTCATCCCGACATCAGCGAAATTTCAACCAACCGGCTTGATCTCGAAATCAAACTCACCGAGCGTCTGTTTGCCAGCAAGCTGGGGGTGCAGCCTCTCTACTTCCGCCCGCCATATGACATTGACGAAGAGCCAGACACCGATGACCAGGCCGCGCCGGTAGTCCGCGTTCAGAACGATGGTTTCATCATCGTCGGCAACAAGATCGACACCAACGACTGGGATGAGCACATCCACAAAACGCCCCAGGAAATCTCACAATCGGTGCTCGATCAGTTGAACAAGATGAAAACCCGGCCGCAGTTCCAGGGGTCTGTCATCCTTCTCCATGATGGCGGGGGCAATCGCTCCGCCACGGTGGCTGCCCTGCCCGTGCTCATCGACACCCTGCGCGCCCACGGCTACAGCATCGTCCCCGTCTCCGAACTCATGGGCAAGACAACCGCTGAGGTGATGCCCAGGCTTACCTTCTGGCAATCGGTGCGCGCCATTCCCGACTCCATTGCCTTCTCTACTCTCGCCATCATCGGCCAGTTCATCGTCTTCATCTTTTTCGTCGGCGACGTGCTGATGAGCGCACGCCTCGTTCTGGTGGGCGTCTTCGCTGTCATCGACCGCCTGCGGCGTCCTCACAGGCTGGCCTCGCCCGGCTTCAATCCCCGCATCGCCGTCCTCATCCCCGCCTACAACGAAGAGAAGGTCATCGTCCGCACCATCCGCTCGGTGCTTCACTCCGACTACGACAACCTCCACGTCATCGTCATCGACGACGGTTCCACTGACGACACATTCGATGTCGCGCGCAACGCCTACAAGGCTGAAATTGCAGCCGGGCGCGTCCGCGTGCTCACCAAGGCCAACGCGGGCAAGGCTTCCGCCCTCAACTTCGCGCTCGATGAGATGGACGAGGAGTTCTACGTCGGCATCGACGCCGACACCGTCATCGCAGCCGACGCCATCACCAGGCTCATTCCCCACTTCGAGGACCCGACCGTTGGCGCCGTCGCGGGCAACGCCAAGGTAGGCAACCGGGTGAATCTATGGACCCGCTGGCAGGCCCTCGAATACATCACCAGCCAGAACTTCGAGCGCCGCGCACTCGATCTCTTTTCCGTCGTCACCGTCGTGCCCGGGGCCATCGGCGCATGGCGCACCGCGCCCGTCAAAAAGGCCGGCGGCTATCCGCTCAACACCGTGGCCGAAGACGCCGACCTCACCATGAACCTGCTCGAACAACAATTCAAAGTGATCTATGAGGACCGCGCGCTGGCCTTTACTGAAGCTCCCATCGATGCGCGCGGACTCATGCGTCAGCGTTTCCGCTGGTCATTCGGCATTCTGCAATCGGTGTGGAAACACCGCGCCGCCTTTATCCGCAACAAGGCCATGGGCCTGTTCGCACTGCCCAACATTCTCATATTCCAAATGCTGCTGCCGCTGGTTTCACCGTTCATCGACCTGATGTTCGTCGCCGGCATCGTTCATTACTTCGTCGACCGCCATTACCACCCCGAAGCGGCCTCCATGGGCAGCCTGCAAAAGCTTCTCGCCTACTTCGGCGCCTTCCTGCTGATCGACTTCGTCACCTCCGCGGTCGCCTTCAGCCTGGAGCGCCGTCATCCCGCCAACAAGGGCGACGGATGGCTGCTCTTCCACATCTGGCTGCAGCGCTTCGCCTACCGCCAGGTCTTCTCCGTGGTGCTCTTCAAGACCCTGATGCGCGCCATCGACGGCAAGCCCTTCAACTGGGACAAGCTCGAACGCACCGCCCAAATGAGCAAAGCCACCGAAGCTCTGACGGAAACGCGATAAGTCGCGCAGCTCGCGTCTGCGCGAGCAAGAATGGGTGCTCTATGTCTCGTCCGCTCCGCCACGACGGGCAGGCGCGGCGCATGAGACATGGGATGTAGGATGTTGGCATGGCAAAAGACCCCTCCTTCCTGCGCGTTGTCAAGTTTCTCTTTGTCGTTCTGATGGCCTCTTCCGTCTCTCATGCGCAATCGTTTATCCAGCGCAGCGGGACCCATCTCACCCTTGATGGCGCTTCCTTCCGCTACAGCGGTCCAAACATCGAGTGGCTTGGACTCGAAGCATACGGGCCCCACGACCCCGCCGGACCCCGCTATCCCACCCACTTCGAGATCGACGACGCATTCGCGACCGCCTCTGAAATGGGAGCCAGGGTCGTCCGCGCGCAGACCATCGGCGACACAGTCGGCTGCCCGCAGTGTATCGAGCCTGAACTCGACAAATTCAATGAGTCAGCATTCCAGGCGTCCGATTACGCCGTTGAGGTGGCCGCCAAGCATCACATCCGCCTCATCATTCCGCTGGTCGGCGATTGCGCGACGTGCCTAGGCGGCGGCATCGGCCAATACATGGCATGGAGTCATCAGGCCAATTTCCAGTCATTCTTCACCGACCCGACGATCATCGCCGCGTATGAGCGGCATATCGACGCGGTGCTGAACCATAAAAACGCGATCACAGGGATTCGTTACCGCGACGACCCTACGATCATGGCGTGGGAAAACTGCAATATGTGCGGGCTCTTCGCTTTTTTCACACACGGTGACTTATCGCAAGTTGCGTCCTGGTCGGAGACCATCGGGGCGCATATCAAGCAGGTTGATCCGCACCATCTGTATCTCGACACAACGGGCATTTTTCGGAACTACCCGAAGATCATCGACAATCCCAGCACCGACATTGTCACCTTTGAAGAGTACCCGCATTGGGATGGCCTTTTAGGCCCTAACCAGTCGCCGACGACGGCCGAGACTTTCTCTCGCGATGCGGCCGCGGTCACATCGCACGGCAAGGTTTTCATCGTCAACGAATTCGGCTGGGACCGCACGAACTGGAAATCTTCCGCCGACCTCCAGCATCTGCTCGACACCCTTGTCCAGGACCCAAACATTTCAGGAGACGGTTTCTGGGCGCTCCAGGCGCACCTCGAAAACTTCGGGTTTCAACCCATTCCCGCCGACGCCAAAGACCCCAACTTCGCCGAAAAGGGCGAGTGCGGCGAGTGGTGGGCTCTTTACTATCCGGGCATCAAGACCCTGGTCATGTCCGCCGAAGATATGGCAGCGCGTGCCCAGCAACTTCGCACCCACGCCTACCTCATGTCAGGCGCCGCTGTGCCCGCACATGCCATTCCGCCGCCCCCCGTCATCACATCCACCGTTATCGGCGGACTGCTTGCCTGGCGCGGCTCGGCCGGTGCGATTCGCTATTCAATTGAACGTTGGGATCCCACTTCAAAGCAATGGCAGACCGTGTGCGACAAGTGCGCGACCGACATCGACGATCCCTGGATCGATCCTCATCCCGTGCTATTCGGGGCTCAATACCGGGTGACCGCTTTCAACGCCGACGGCGAAGCCAGTGCAGCCTCTTTACCCCGTTGACTACCTGATCAGTGCCGGGTGCTGCTCGCGCCTGTCAAGCTTTACTCAAAACGCCGCCCTGTTGATGTCTCGCTCTTCGTGCAACTGGAGACCTGGCGGTTGGCGCTCCCAACCGGCAGATAGATCAAGGCACCCAAATCGGCGAAACAGGAAAGAATTAGTGTGAGGCACCGGCCTTTCGGTGGAAGAAACCGAAGTACAGGCAGATAAGAAAAAGAAGAAAGTGGATCGTTCCGCGAACACCGCTGAGCGCTGGCGACTGAACGGCATTCGTCCCTATGAGCGGGATCGGGATCTTGCCTACATAGAAGTAGAGTTGCATGCCGCTACTCACGAAAAATGCGCCGGCTAGAAACTTGCGGTATTCGCGGTATCGCACCGCGATATAGATTGTCGGCAATCCGAGAAAGATGATTGCGGCCACGAGATAGGGAAGCATGAGCCCTCCTTCGGGCACCCGTATCGGTGCGACTGGAAAGAATAGCGGGGGTCACCCGGGTGTGGACTCACTCTAAATTGCATTCCAGGAGAATTTCGGCTCCTCTTCGTGCGCCCGGACACAATTCCTGACTTCATTTAAACCGCCCGGGTCAATTCCCTTGCAGCCCCGCAAGTCTGAGCCAAATAGTTCGTAATGCGTGGCGTCGTCGAATACCAAGAATACCTGTCGCTCTGGCGGCTCAAGATGCCGAGCTACCATGAGGCCTTGGATTCGCTCCCCGATAACCTTGCGAAAATCGTCTACCCAAAGCCGCCCCCATAATATCCTCCTATTCAATCAGTCGCGTTGCGATCTCCATTACGTCACGCGCTGACGTTACGATTAAACGCCGGCTTTGACGTTCCCCTTGGCACTTTTCAAGCGACTTTCGAGTCCCTGTTCTTCGATTAGCTCGGCCCCAAGAATCCGCCCAATAACGATGAGTTCAAATGGCGAAGCATCAATCGGCACGTCCACTCGGATATCCGGAATACCGCCGACTTTGATCTCTTCGTGTTTGACGGTCAGCTTGCCGCTCATGACCGCACCGTTTGTGAGGCGCAGTCCTGGTTCGTTGGGGGTCAATCCCAAGAGAGGACGCAACTTGCTCTTCGATACTGCCTTCGATTATTCCTGCTCCAGCATCTGAAAGATGGCCGAGATCCCAGAACAGCGGGAGACCATTCGAGACAAGCTCGCAACGCTGATCTCTGCACATTAGATTGTACGGGTGCACGATTTGCACAATTGGCAGTTTGTTCACGCCCGTTGAAAGAGCCTGATTCACCACTGCCTCCTCCTCAGATGGGCGGATAGCCGACATCGAGAGGCAAGGAGTCTCATCCAAATGATTGAACCGAGCACGAGCCAGGCAGGTTAAGGGATTCACGTTCGGTACTGGCACTTGACCAATGAGAATCACATGGCGACCGCTATTGACGACCGTTTCCACCGTCTTGCGCAGACTCGCAATGAAAAGCTCGCGCGATCCATGGACGCCCCGATACTGTCCCCTGGTGGGCCCGACTACCGTGGTGCCATTTGCCAAATCAATCCAGCGCGCTGCCAGAACTACAACCCGAACCTTCTGATCGGAAAGCAGCAATTTAATTGCTGCCTCATTGAATGCAGGGCAGTCAGTTATCGTTGGATTGTCTGGCAATACGCGAATTCCCAGCAACGGTGGACAGTTCGCCTTGCTGATCAGGCGGGTAGCAACGCCTAGCTTTAGGCCGGCATCTGCTAAGGCAGGAGCAAGGTGGGCGGCATTGGAGTCACCCCAGAGCACCAAACTATATCCCAATTCTGGACCGCCTGCACCAAGCAAACAACCGTGGACTGGAGGAAGGGATTCCTTCCAAGCCATGCAAGGGGAACGTGTGAAGATGGAGTAGTCGTTCCGTTGCTCAGCAACCCAGCGAGCAACCTCAGGCGACCTCTGAGGAAACCCTTCGCTGCTAAAGAGCACAATGCCTAGGACGGTGAACAGAGCCGCTGTCACCAAGCCACCCACCACCCAAATGCGGCTCTGGCCCTCGATGATCTTCGGATTGCGGAACGGACTCTCCACGAATCGCCACGAAAGCCAGGAGATGATGACCGTGATCGCAACACAACCATACCGTTGCACAAGACTCAGTTCCCCGTTGACGAAGACTCGCGCGAAAACCAGGATCGGCCAGTGCCAAAGGTAAAGAGAATAAGAAATCCGTCCGATGTGTACGAGTGGCAGCTCAGATAGGATGCTCCCTCCCAGCGACGAGCCCCCTTCGCCAGCCGCGATGATGAACATTGTGCCAAGGCACGGCGCCAATGCGGCGAGGCCGGGATAGAGAATCGAGGAGTTGTAGAGGGTGATTGAGGTGGCCAGCATAAGAAGGCCGAGGATTGACATCACGTGGGCGGTAAGCCGTGGCATACGGCCTAATAACTGAGGAAACGGCGCGATGGAAAGAACTGACCCGAGCGTCAGTTCCCACGCGCGAGAGGGCAACAAATAGAACGCAGCATTCCCATCATGATTCACCAGGTAACAGCTCAAGAGTAATGAGGCCCCAAGGATGAGAAAGACCAGCCACAGCTTCCACCTTGCTAGAAGACTTATGCTGAGAACCGCCAAGATCAAAGGCCAGAAAATATAGAATTGCTCCTCTATTGAAAGGGTCCAAGTATGCAAAAGAGGCTGGTAGATGGAAGAGTTATCAAAATACCCCGAGCGGTGGAAGGAGAATATGTTGGAGCAGAATGTGGAGGCGCCGACCATGCTCTTTCCCAAATCCTGTAATTCGTCTGGCGGCAACAACCACAGGCCAAGGACGGCGGAGACCAGCAGCATAGCAAAGAATGCGGGAAAGATGCGACGGATGCGTCGCTGATAAAATTCCAGTATCGAAAACCTGTGACTCTCCAGATCTCTTTGAACAATTCTTGTAATTAGGTAGCCAGAGATGACAAAGAATATGTCAACACCGACGAAACCACCGCTGCAGGATAGTTGAGCGTGAAAAAGTATTACTGAAAGGACTGCAATTGCTCGTAATCCGTCGATGTCAGGCCTATACAAGTTGTACGATGGCGAGGCATTCATCGGAGATGGTCCCACAAGAGACCCAGTCTGAATGAGCAGTTCATAAATTGGCCATTTTAAATGGATTCCACCATCATACTTTACTGGAACTCTGCAACATGGCCTGGGAAGAGGATGTAATTAAAGTCACTTTGACCTCCCTTAAGTAACAAGCGCGGTTTGAGGAGATATTCTGAGCTTACCCTTAGGATGCATAGGGCAAGGTCAGTCAACATATCCTTGATTCGGCTCAAAACGGCGATTGGCGAGTGCGCCATGCCCGGGTTAATCCCATCAACCGGGTACTCTGAGTCGGTACCCGGCGCTCGAAATGTGGCGGCGTAACCGGATACGAGGACGCTTACGACTCGGTGATCCCTGACGTACGAGCTGCGGTTGACCTTCAATTCACGAAGTGCCCGCCTCAGGTCCCCCTTGCCAGGTGCCCATCCTTCCGCAGCCTCATCGCAGAAGGGTGGGAGTCAATGAAGCGTGGATCGGCAGGTAGCGCGCCTAACCCCGCCCACAAATCGGGGTACCCAGTCTTAGTCTTGTTGCCCGGAGCCCCCGCGAACGGGTCCTTCTTCGTGGGGTGGTGCGAGGGCTGGATGGATGTCATCCACCTCACAGACATTCACTCCTCACTCCTCTACGGATACCGAGTCCTCCAGATCAAGATCTTTAGACCTGCGAAAGCACCTACCCAAACCAACCTCTATCCGCATGGCAGAGTATTTTCTCAATCTGTGTACCATCGAAATAGGCAAACTTCATTTCGAGCTACCACTCGTGCTCAAAGTGGCGCTTAAACCGGCCTTAATGCGCACTAATTCACGGATAAGACGAAGCGAATGAATGGGTTACCGGCGAAAATGGCGCACTCCCCCCTATCGTTCTCTTTTCCTTCGCTTTTTACGGTCTCGCTTCCGGCTATTCGCGAAGGGAGGAATCATAATCGGCGTGTTTTCTCATCTGCGTTCGCCGGTTCAGGGACAGGTTGAACACACTCCAACCGTCACCCTGTAGGCACACGGTCCAAGGCGCAAAATTGCGGGTCGTGGACCACGCCTCAGTGGTGATGTCCATGGCCGCCACCGCCGCCATGACCGCCGCCGTGTCCGCCGGAATGGCCGCCTCCGCCGAAATGACTGGCCTTCGGTGCCTTGAAGCCGCCGGAACCGTGGCCGCCATAGCTGAAACTCCTCGACTCCCGTCCGCCATAGTTGAATTTCTGCGCCTGATTGCCGTGCCCAAACAGGTGGAAGCCGCCTGATTTCTGCGACCTGGCATAGCCTTCCGAACCACTGTAGTTGCGTCCCTCAAAGCCGTCGCGCTGATAATTCGACTCAGGTGAGCGATACGAACGCTCCGGCGCTGTGTAGCTCATGCCTGATCTGCCGCCGTAATTCTCCCCTTGTCTGGAGTAGGATTCTGAGCCGTATCGTGTCTCGTAACCCGAGCCGTATCCGCGGCTTGCGAACTGCTCTGAGCGCCCGGCCGGCTGCGGGAAACGGTTATACGCCTGTTGCGTGGGCAGCGCCGGCCGGCCGTAGACGTCACCCCGCGACGGGAAGCCGCGGTTGAAGCCCTCGGCCGTGCGCGCGTCCCTATAACGGTCAGGCGTGTGGGCAAAGGTCTGCCCATAACTCCTGTTGTATCCGTCGTTACCACGATTCGCGAAGGTCTGCCCATAACCCCGGCTGTATCCACTGCCCTGGCGGTTATACCCTTCATGCGACCAGCCATTCTCATTGCGTCCCCGGCTCCACTCAGGCCGTCCGGGATAGGCGCGCGGACCGCCGTGCGGGAAGCCCCAATCCGTAACCGACCGGCTGTGGGTGAAGTAGTCGCCATGATTGAACAAGATGGAGTGAGCCAGCCAGTCGAGCCCCCATCCAAGCCAGCCGAAGGGCGTATTCATAAAGGCGGACATGGCAATGCCCATCCCATACTGGACAGGCGATGAGCCGAAAAACGATCCGAGCGCGCCCATCAGCGAAAAGCCCGGATAGGGCGCGACAGGCTGCCCATACACATCCCACGGGTTATAAGCGGGTACGTAGACCACCTGCGGATTGGGCGGAGCAATGTCGATGTAGCCCTGGTTGTTGCTCACTTCGGCCTGTGGAGTGCTTTGCAGGTTACCGGCCTGCTCAGCCCGCTCGCGCATCACTTGAATCGTCTGCAGCACATCCTGGGGCTGGTTGTAGTAGGCATTGCCAAGGCTGGTCGTCCACTGCAGGTTGCGGTCCAGCATGGCCAGCACCTGCGGAAACGCTGTAAGGGCCTTGATGCTCGGGTCCCAACTGGTCTGCGCACTGGCTCCGGCGGCAATCTGCTCAGGAGGCGCATTGCCTTGCGCCTGCAACCACTGATCAGCGGCCGACACCTGGGCAGGATAGGTTGAAGCAGCCAGGATCTGGGCCACCAGCGAGTCAGGATAAAGTGCAATTGGCGCTACCATCTGCTCCAATTGGTCCGCGTTCAGGGGTTGCGCTTCTCCATATCCTTGCTGCGCAAAGGGCTGCGCCGAACCCTGGTAGGGCTGCGAATAGCCCTGCTGCTGTCCGTATTGTGGGGCCTGTGCGTATTGAGGCTGCGTGTAACCGGGCTGCTGACCGGTCGAGTATTGTCCGTTGGGCGCATCGTCCGGCGGCCAATCCTGCTGCGGGGCCTGCTGCGCCAGAAGTTGCGCAGCGCCGAAGGGCAATATCAAGAGCGTGAGTGTTGCAAAAAGTCCGGGAGCGAACCTCCAACCCTTGGCTGACTCGAATATTTTGCCGTCAATCAAGATGGGAGGCGATGCGAGCGCCAGGCGGGACAACCTGGATGGGCGCGATTTGTGCGAGTCGTTTAGGGGATTCATATTCCCTCATTGGGCCCGGGTAGGTGGTCACCGGCAATTCCTGGTTTTCCAGACCGCCGCGGGCCATCACCCTCGGCTCAAGGCGGCGGGGTTGTGTGCTCTTATCGTCTTCGGTGCGGAGCCCGGGCGAACCCAGCCCACGCCGGGGAACTCACTGTGAAGACCCCGATCCCCGAACATAGTTTCTAAACCGCTGAACAATCCTGCCGGATACCGCGATTTTCTTCGGAGTTTAGCGCTCCAGGGCGTGGAAGCCGCTTGTCCCTCTCGACTACACTGGAGTGGTTATGGCAACCCTCACCCTTCCGACATCGATCAGCCCCCGCTCTCCTCAAGGCGCATTTGCAAACGAGCCGTTTACCAACTTCAAGACGATCGCGAACATCCGCGAGATGGAGGCTGCACTCGGCCTGGTGGCCGGCAATCTCGGGCGCGAATACGACCTTATCATCGCCGGACATCACCTGAAAACCGAAGGTAAGATTCGGTCGTTGAACCCCTCGCGTCCGTCGCAGGTAGTGGGCGTGCACCAGAAGGCCGGCGCTGAACACGCTGAACAAGCCATGCGAGCGGCCCTCGAGGCGTTTGAAATCTGGAGCCGAACCGACGTAGGGACAAGGGCTTCTCTTTTGCTTGGAGCGGCTGAGATCATCCGCCAACGCAAGTTCGAATTCTGCGCTTGGCTCACCTACGAGGTGGGCAAGAACTGGGGCGAGGCCGATGCAGATGTGGGCGAGACCATCGATTTCCTTGAGTTTTATGCGCGTGAGGCCTTGCGCCTGGGAAAAGCCGCCACACCCATCCAATTATCCGGCGAACGGGACGAACTCCTGTATATTCCGCTTGGTGTGGGCGCGGTCATTCCACCTTGGAACTTTCCATTCGCCATCATGGCGGGCATGACGGCGGCCTCCATCGTGACCGGTAATACGGTGATTCTGAAGCCCTCCAGCGATTCGCCGACCATTGCCGCAAAGTTCGTCGAAGTGCTCGAAGAAGCGGGGATGCCGGGCGGGGTGGTCAACTTCTGTCCCGGCTCTGGCGCTGGTTTTGGCAACGCCATTGTGGAGCATCCCAAAACGCGCTTTATTGCGTTTACCGGCTCAAAGGCCGTGGGACTGGAGATTCACGAACGCGCAGCGAGAACCCAGCCCGGCCAAATCTGGATCAAGCGGACCATCCTGGAAATGGGGGGCAAAGACTCGATTCTGGTGTGCGCTGACGCCGACGTGGATGCGGCAATCGAGGGCGTGGTGGCTTCGTCTTTCGGCTTCAGCGGACAGAAGTGTTCAGCGTGTTCGCGGGCGATCATCGAAGCTCCGATTTACGACGTCTTCGTGGAACGTCTGCGCGAGCGCGTGGCCCAATTGACGGTGGGCGATCCCGTTGTCAACCCCAGCATGGGTCCGGTGATCAATAAGGCGGCATTGGATTCAATGCTCGGCTACATTGAGACTGGCAAGAAGGAAGGCCGGCTGGTTGCGGGCGGCAAAGCTCTAGAGACGGCGGAGGGCGGCTACTTCCTTGAGCCGACCGTGATTGCCGATGTGGCGCCCAATGCCGTTGTGGCCCAGGAGGAGATCTTCGGCCCGGTGCTGGCGGTGATCAAGGTGGAGAACTTCGAGGAGGGGTTGAAGGTGGCCAACAACACGGAATATGGCCTGACTGGAGCCCTCTATACCGCCAATCGCGAGCGACTGGATTATGCTCGCCGCGAGTTCCACGTAGGCAACCTCTATTTCAACCGCAAATGCACGGGCGCCATGGTGGGAGCGCACCCGTTTGGCGGATTCAATATGAGTGGGACGGATTCAAAAGCGGGTGGCCCGGATTACCTGCTGCTATTCACGCAGGCGAAGAGCGTTGCGGAAAAGCTGTAGCACGAAAGCCTAAGCCACCGCTGGCGGGGCGGCCTGTTCCTCTGCTTCCAGCTTGCTGCCCACCTCGGCAGCGGCCTGTGCCAACACCTTGTGGTGGATGGTGAAGAGCGCGAGTTCAAGGCGGTCGCTGACGCCGGTCTTGTCGTAGATGGAGCGGAGATAGTTTTTGATCACCTGTTCGGTAGTCTTGAGCCGGAGGGCGATCTCACGGTTTTTGCAACCCTGGACAATCAGGGCCACGATCCGCATTTCCTTGGGCGTAAGCCGGTCGCGCACGCGCGCGCCCACCATGTCCTCTTCGGGGGACTCGGGCATCATAAGCTGGGGCGGCGTCCAGGTATCGCCGGCCGCCACGCGACGCACGCACTCCACCAGGGATGGGCCGGTCACGTTGCGAAACACGACCCCGCGAAAGCCCTGCTGCAAGAACGAGCCGGCGGCTTCGTTGTTTTCTGCAATCACAATGCCGCGGCTGCCGGTGGATTCGAGCAATGCGCGCAGATGCTTCATATCCGGGCGCAGCGAAGCGGCCAAGACCACGATGGCGCCAGGGAACGTACTGATGGCATGCAGCATTCGATCCAGATCGGAGCATTGGGCAATGATGCGCAAATCCTCGTCCATTGCCAGCACCTTGGCGGTGCCTGCCCGGAAGATTGCCTGCGAGTCGGCAAGAATGACCTTATTCATGTCGCGCGCCCCATCCGTCGCGAATTCCGTGGATCAAGCCGGAACCAGTTTTGCAATCCGACCTGTCCGCGTACTGTGGTTCAAGTGCAGGTTGCAGCTTTTGCTTCATGGATCCCCATCGGGAAACGATACAAAGAACCCCGCAACTGTCGATTTGCGTGACAGCGACGGGTGCCTCGGTGCCTTTCGTCAAGACTTCAAGTCAAAGGGCCCACGCTAAAGTAACTTTCGCTGCAACCAGCTTACAGCCCAAATGGCCTAAGCGTCACGAGAATCCCAATAGCATCTTTGTGGCATTGTATTAACTGACTTGGCTCCGGCCAGTCTGGTAGTTTCAGAAAAGACCCCTTGGGACGGGGTTAGTCCTAGACGGGAAGGCTATGGCAAGGCCGATTTTACTGGCGGTGGATGACGACGTAAGCGTGCTGGAGGCAGTAGTACAGGACCTGCGCCGGCAATACGGGGCCGTTTACCGCATCATGCGGGCGGCCAGCGGGCAAGCGGCCCTGGATATATTGGCTCAGTTGAAGGCTCGACAGGAGCCCGTAGCGCTGCTTTTGAGCGATCAGCGCATGCCGGGCATGACCGGAGTCGATTTCCTTGAGCGCGCCCGCGAGCTCTACCCTGAGGCACGGCGAGTGCTGCTAACCGCTTATGCAGACACGGAAGCAGCGATCCGGGCCATTAATTCAGCCCGCATCCACTACTACCTGAACAAGCCCTGGGACCCGCCGGAAGAGAAGCTTTATCCGGTTTTGAGCGACCTGTTGGATGATTGGAAAGCGGGCTACCGGCCGCCTTTCGAGGGACTGCGCGTGATCGGGAGCCGGTGGTCGCTGAAGGATCACATGTTGCGCACCTTTCTGTCGCGCAACCACGTGCCTTACCGCTGGCTGGATATTGCGGGGAACGAAGAAGCCGCTAAACTGCTGGGAGAACGGCAGTTGGGCGCTGAGCAGCTGCCCCTGGTGCTTTTCCCCGACGGCACGATGCTGGTGGAAGCAGATCCGGACTCGTTGGCGGCGCGGGTGGGCCTCAGCACGCAGGCCACGCAGGAGTTCTACGACATGGCGGTTGTGGGCGCGGGGCCGGCGGGGCTGGCAGCCGCGGTCTATGGCGCCAGCGAAGGGTTGCGAACGCTCATCATCGAGCCCGAAGCGCCGGGCGGGCAGGCCGGCTCGACGTCGCGGATCGAAAACTACCTGGGATTTCCGACCGGCATTACAGGCGAGGACCTGGGGCGGAGAGCACATATCCAGGCGTCCCGGTTTGGCGCGGAGTTCCTGACCCAGCGCGCGACCGGCCTGCGCATCGACGGACAATACCGGTTTGTACAGCTTGCGGACGGGCGCGAGGTAGCCAGCCATGTCATTCTGCTGGCCTCTGGAGTGCAGTATCGCAAGCTGCAGATTCCAGGCGCAGAGCGGCTGGCGGGGCGCGGCATCTATTATGGAGCCGCCTTGGTTGAAGCGGCGGCCTGCAAGGATGAGGAGGTATTTGTGGTGGGCGGCGCCAACTCCGCAGGCCAGGCGGCGCTCCACTTTGCCAAATACGCCCGTAAAGTAACAATGCTGGTGCGCGGGCCGGGCTTGTCAGCTACGATGTCGAAATACTTAATCGATGAGATTGAGAGGACATCCAATATTGTGTTGGAGGCGAAGACGCAGGTGGTCGAAGCCGAAGGCGAAGAACGGTTGGAATGTTTGCGGTTGTTGGGCCCGAGGGGTGAAAGCTGCGTGGCGGCGACGTCGCTGTTTGTTTTTATCGGAGCGCTGCCGGTTGTGGAATGGCTGCCGGCTTGTATTTTGCGCGACGACAAGGGGTTTGTGCTGGCGGGACCGGACCTTCGGCGCGAAGGCAAGCTGCCCGAGGGATGGCGGGAACCGAGAGAGCCGTTTTTGCTGGAGACCAGCGTGCCAGGAATATTTGTGGCTGGGGATGTGCGCCACGGTTCGATCAAGCGAGTGGCTTCGGCTGTAGGCGAGGGCTCAATCGCGGTGCAATTCGCGCATCAGTATCTGGCGGGGTTCTAGGTGGTGGGGGTTGAAACAGGGGAAATGACAGAGGGTGAGAAAGCAGTGGTAATCGAGTCAATACCGTGGAAGGAGATAGCCACGGAATTGCATGAAACCCGTCCTTTCGCCGGAACCAATCTGGACCTGCTCGAATCCATGGATCGAGTGGACCGTGTGACTGCGCAGGCGGGCGCTGTGGTGCTGGAACCCGGTGCACCGGCGAGTTTTTATTGGCTGGTGCTACGCGGCGAGATACGTGCGGAACGTCTGGAACAGGACGGCGCAAAGACAGTGGTCGGCATCGCCGTCGCAGGTGACGGATTTGGCGAAACGCCTCTGCTCACGGGCAAGAGCCAAATCATTTTCCTTCTCACCGCGGCACAGGACACACAGCTTGTGCGCTTTACCAGCGAGCAATTCTGGGCGCTGATGGCTTGCTGCCCTGAGGCTCGCAAGGTGGTGCTGGCCGACATGAACCAGCGTTTGCAGATTTACCAGGTGGAGGCGCTGCACCGCGAAAAACTGGTGTCGCTGGGCACGCTCGCGGCGGGCCTGATGCACGAACTTCACAATCCCGGCTCGGCGGCCAAGCGCTCTGCTTCGCAATTGCGTGAAAATCTGCTCAAGTTGCAGCAGTTAAGCCTGCGCAACGGCACCCGTCCCAAGACGCCGGAACAGCTTGATTGCATGAAGGGGCTTTTGGAACATACGCTGAACGGCTGCCGGCTTGCGGCCATGAGCAGCCTGGAGCAGACAGACGCCGAAGAATCGATGGCGGAGTGGCTGGCTTCGGCCGGCGTAGAAAACGCATACACAATCTCGCCGGCACTGGTAGGCATGGGTTTCACCCAGTATGAACTGGGATGCGCAAAAGAATATTTTGACGCCGATGCTTTCTCTGACGCGCTGAACTGGCTCGGGGCCCTGGTTTCAAGCGTTTCGCTGGTGTGCGCCATTGAGGAAAGCATCACCCGCATCTCGGACCTGGTGATGGCCGTGAAGAAATTTGCGTATGACGAGCGATCGCCGGCCAGGGATCTTGATGTGCATGACAGCCTGCAGAGCACGCTTACCATTCTTGGTCACAAGCTGCGCATCAAGCAGATTGCGGTGGAGAAATGTTTCGCGGCATCTCCCTCCACGATTCACACACGCGGCTCGGCGCTTAGCCAGGTGTGGACCAACCTGATCGATAACGCGGTGGATGCTTCTCCGGCACAAGGCCAGATCGAGATCGCAACCTGGACTGAAGCGGACGCGGAACCTGCCCGGCTGGCGGTGAGCATCACCGACCATGGCTCGGGGATTCCGGCGGAAGTGTTACCGAGGATCTTTGAGGCGTTTTTCACGACCAAGCCGCAGGGATCGGGCACAGGGTTGGGTTTGGAGATCGTGCACCGCATCGTGACACAGAAGTTCGGCGGCAAGATCGACGTCGAATCGGAGCCGGGGAGGACGCGCTTCATTGTGCGCTTGCCCATGGGCGCAGTATCCGAATCGGAAAAACCGGTTTCGCGCGTGAATTGAGCCGCGTCGGCCGGTTTTGTTCCGCGGAGATTTCGCTTGCATCCTCGCAGGTGAAGGCCTCCTTGAAAAAGAGCGTCTCGGGACAACTCCCTCTGAGGCAATCCGTAGCACCGCAATAGACCTCATTTCTCACTGGTCCCGGCAGAGGGGTTCGTGGTGGTTTCCGCCCTTTCACAAGAGCGGGTAATTCTCTGCCATTTCTCTGTGGAAAACTGCAAATTTCGAGGGGGGGTAAGAGCCCTTCGCCGAGTGTCTTCGCTGAAGTTCCACGCGAGGGGCCCTGTTTCATCTACTCAACAAATACAAGCTTGCCTTTTCAGTGTCGGTAAAAGCGAAAGAAAGGGCAGGGAAATGGGGAGGGAGCCTGGTGGTGTGGACCGGGCATATTCCTGCCTCCTCTCCTCAGATGTGTGACAGTTTTAATTCTGCGCTTTTCCGATTTAATTATGTGCAAAGCGGATGAGAAATTAAGTTTCCTCACCTTTACCGGTGCGAACGGTTCACTTTACGGATGCGACCGGTTCCGGAATTCGGTGAGGAATTCAAATTAAGCAGAATCCAAGAATCCCGTCCCGCCGCCAAGCAATGAAGTTGCCTCGCGCGCTGCCGATGAGGTGAGTGGAGGGGCCGGGATGACCGATCGCATTGAATTGTTTGAGGCTCTTCTGGACGGTCTTCAGGATGGCATTGTGCTTGCGGGCATGGAAGGCGAAGTCAGCTTCTGGAATCGGGCCGCCGAGAACATTACCGGGCACACACGCGCTGACCTCATGGGCCAGCCCATCCGCGGGGCGCTGGAAACACTGGTCGTGGGTGGCGCGCGGAACTGGGTGAAGCAGACCGATGCGGACGCGCTCACGGGTCGCGGATCGCTGGTTCACGTGCGCCATCGGCAGGGCCACGAGTTGCGCGTATTGGTGCGCATTTTGGATTTGCGGGACGGGTTTGGCGGCGGCATTGGGACGGCGGCTGTCTTTCACTCCGCTGAAAACTTCGATGCGCTTCCCCATGGAGATTGCGGGGAAAGTGCGCGTGTTGAGGCGAGCCAGACGGAACTGCAGGACCGGCTCGGGGCCGAGTACGAGGACTTCACGGGTGGAGGAATGCCTTTTGGCGTGCTATGGATCACCGTCGATCAGGCACACGATCTGCGCAAGACCCACGGGACGAGAGCCTGCGAAGCAATGCTCGAAATAGTGGAGCGCACGCTGATGCAAGGATTGCGGCCGGCGGAACAAATCGGTCGCTGGGGCGAAGACGAATTCCTCGTCCTTTCGCATGAGCGCAGCGCTGAAACGCTAGAGTCTCATGCACAGTTGCTCACCGGGCTCGCCCGAACGGCAGATTTTCGCTGGTGGGGCGATCGCGTTTCGCTCACAGTGAGCATTGGCGCCGCGCAGGCCGACCAGCACGAGGCATTGGCAAAGCTGCTCGAACGGTCGCAGGCGGCGATGCTCGCCAGCGTTCATGAGGGGGGCAATCACATCACACTTGCACCGAGGAGGCAGGCATGTTCGCCATCCTAGGCATCGTTCTGGTTTTCGGCGCTGTCATCGGCGGCTTCCTGATGGAGAAGGGACACATCGAGGTGCTGCTGCAGCCGGCAGAACTGCTCATCATTGCAGGGGCGGCAACAGGCACGCTTCTGGTGGCGAATCCCACGCACATTCTGAAAGGAATTCTTGGCGGCTTGAAGGGGGTTCTGGGCGGATCGAAGTTCAGCAAGGAGCGTTATCTGAATACGCTGAAGATGATGTACCAGTTTCTGAACAAGGTGCGCAAAGAAGGGCTGTTGAGCGTGGAGATGGACGTGGAAAAGCCCTCAGAGAGCTCGATCTTCAAGAATTATCCCGACTTTCTGGCGGACCATCACGTTTGCGATTTTGTGTGCGACACGCTGCGCATGGCCATCACGGGGGGCGTGGAGCCGTTTGACATGGACCAGATGATGGAACTGGACATGGAGGTGCACCATCACGACACGATGCAGCCGATCAGCGCCCTGTCGACGGTGGCAGACGCGCTGCCGGGGCTGGGCATCGTGGCGGCGGTGCTCGGCGTGGTCATCACCATGGGCGCGCTGGGCGGACCGCCGGAGGAGATTGGCCACAAGGTGGCTGCGGCCCTGGTGGGAACGTTCCTCGGCATCCTGCTTTGCTACGGGGTGGCCGGGCCACTGAGTTCCAACATGAGCAAGACAGCGGAAGATCAGGACAGCTATCTGCACGTGTTGCGCGTGCTGCTGTTGTCGTTTCTGAAAGGCTCCGCACCCATGATCGCCATCGAGATGGGGCGGCGCGCGATTCCGGCGCATGTGCGGCCCAGTTTTGACGAGATGGAGAAGAACTGCAAGAATCATGCGCCGACTGCAGCGGCGCCGGCAGCGGCGGCTTAGGGGCCGCCGCTCATTTGCGAGAAGAGGATATTCATGGCGCCGAGCAAGGCTCAGCCGATCATCGTCATCAAGAAAAAGGGCAGTCATGGCGGCCATCATGGTGGCGCATGGAAGGTGGCCTACGCAGACTTTGTGACGGCCATGATGGCGTTGTTCATTGTGCTCTGGCTGATGGGTTCGAGTGAGAAGGTCAAGAAGGCGGTGGCCGGATACTTCAACGATCCAAGGGGAACCGCGAATCTGCTGGGTACGACGATGTCGGGCAATGGCACAGCCGTGACCACCTCGACCAACAACAACATGCAGAAGCTGAAGGAGAAGCTTGAACAGGAAATCAAAGCGCGGAAGGAGTTGGAGAAGCTTTCAAAGCAGATTGAGATTACCGTCACGCCGGAAGGATTACGCATTGAATTGATCGAGGACAAGAACGGAACCTTCTACCAGAGCGGGAGTGCGCGCCTTAGTGACAATGGGCAGGAGTTGCTGGCGCTGCTTGCGGCGGAGTTGAAGACACTGCCCAACAACCTGCTGATCGAGGGCCACACCGATGCGACGCAGTATTCGAGCGATGCCAGCTACACCAACTGGGAACTCTCAGCCGATCGGGCCAATTCCGCGCGGCGATTGCTACAGCAGGCCGGAGTTCGCTCAGACCAGGTGACGCAGGTGCGCGGCTATGCCGACCAACTTCTGCGGGTCAAGAACAACCCATTCGACCCTTCGAACCGGCGTATCTCGATTCTTGTGAAGAACCAGGAAGGCCCGTTGCCCAACCTTCGAGGGGCGAGCGCGGTGAGTGGCCCGGCTGCTCCGATGTCAGACCAGGCAGGGGCTGGCGCAGGCGCGAAGAAGTAGTTCATTCAGGCTCAAAAGTATCCGCGCAATGGTGTTGTTTTCGAGGCCGCACATGCCGGATTCATTTGATCATCAAGGCACCTGGTTGAGTGGGGAATCCTGGGAAGGTTTTACACTTGGCGAACACGGATGGTGTAGTCTAGTGGGCGAGCTAGAAAGCGTTTACCGGAGGCTCTACGATGACCATCGTTGCCGGGGTCGATTTCGGTACACTGAGCGCGCGCGTCACCTTGGTTGACAGCAAGAGCGGACCGATTGGAACCGCGTCGGCCACCTATCCGCTGCACCGGCGCCGCGAAGACCCTGATTTTGCCACCCAGTCTCACGCTGACCAGATGACTGCGCTGGCCGCCGCAACGCGCGACGCTCTCAATAACACAGGAGTGGATGGGAACACTGTGGCGGCTATCGCGCTGGACACAACGGGCTCCAGCGTGATTCCCGTGGGCGAGGGGTTGGAACCCCTGGACGATTACTACTTGTGGTGCGACCATCGCGCCCACGCAGAAGCACAGGAAATTACGCAAAAGTCACATGAACTGGGCTTTGAAGGCATCGAATGGTGCGGCGGCGTCTACTCGCACGAATGGGGATTTTCAAAGCTGCTGCATTGGCTCCGCCACAATCCGGATAAACGCGCCCGCTTCGTGACTGCATTGGAACATTGCGACATGGTTGCGGCAACGCTGAGCGGCATCCATACGGTGGCTGACCTCAAGCGCAGCGTGTGCGCGATGGGCCACAAATGGATGTGGAATCCAAAGTGGAATGGCCTGCCGCCTGAGGAGTTTCTGGTTGCGGTTGATCCACTTTTTGCCGGGGTGCGAGCCAGGATGGGCGGCGAGTACCTGACCAGCGATCACCTGGCGGGACACCTTGCGCCGGAATGGGCAGAGAAGCTGGGACTGCGCGCAGGAATTCCCATCCCTGTGGGAGCATTCGACGCGCACTGGGACGCCATCGGCTCGAATATTCGCGAGGGCGATGTGGTGAATGTAGTGGGCACATCCACGTGCATCATCGCCATGGCGCACGAAGCGCAACTGGTTCCCGGAGTTTGCGGCGTTGTGCCGGGAAGCGTGCATCCCAGTTACACGGGCATCGAGGCTGGACTATCGGCCACCGGGGACATCTTTGACGCAATAGCCCGACGCGCACAGACCACCGTGGCCGCACTCTCTGAAGGGCTCGACGCCTATAAGGCCGGACAAACGGGTCTGCTTCGCCTGAGCTGGGACAATGGCGATCGGACTGTTCTGGTGAATCCGGAACTGGGCGGCGTGACGCTGGGCTGGAACATGGTGCATACCGCGCAGGACGAGTTGTTCGCAGCGATCGAAGGCACAGCTTTCCACACGCGCATCATTCTGGAGCGCATGGCCGAACATGGCGTGCGCGTAGACCGCGTGATCAATGCCGGCGGTATCCCGCAAAAGAGCGAGGTGCTGAACCGCGTCTATGCCAACGTGCTGAACAAGCCGGTACTGGTGCCGGCGGGCATCCCCACCAGCCTGGGCTCGGGAATCATGGCGCTGCTGGCGGCGGGAGCTTACAAGACCATTGAAGAGGCACAGGCGGCCGTTTGCCTTCCGCTACGCACGGTTGAGCCTGATCCGCAATCCGCCGCCGTGTACGAACAGCTCTACAGGCATTATCGTGATGTGTATTTCGCCATGGGACTGCGCGACGCGGCGCCTTTGCCGCTGGGCCGCGTGTTGCCGGAGTTGCGCCGGATTGCGGCACAGGTGCGGAATGCGAACGCCGGGACAGACGCCAAATAGGATTGTGAGCGGACTACATCTTCGCGAGAATGCCAAAGGCCGGAGCAGATGCTCCGGTCTTTGGCGTTGTGGATTTTAGCGACAACGTGCCTACCCTGATTTGTCTCTAGAAATCCAGGCGAAGACCGAACTGCATGCGACGGTAGGTGGTGAGCACGCCGCCATACGCACCGAATGTTCCGCCGGTCAAGCCACCGGCGAGGTTGGCGGGGCTATCGTCAAAGCGGACATCGTTGCCGATGTTGTAGACTTCGGCAGCAAACTTCAACCTCATTTCTTCATGCAGATTCCAGGTCTTTGCAAGCGCTGTATCAATGTCAAAATACCCATCACCACGGAAGTTGTTGCGCTGACCTGCTTCTCCGGGATAAGGCAGTCGAATTGGCGTGCCGTTGTATACGCCGTTGTTGATGTCGTTTGCCGAGTTTCCAGCGAATACTTGCGGAATGCCGTCGACGATATGCTTCTTCACTTGAACCGGGGAGGTGACGACGCCCATGCCCTCGAGTTGCCAGTTGGTTGACCAGCCAGGCTCAAAAACCGAGAAGGGCAAGGCGCTGGCCACGCGGCTCAAGCCCGACAACTGCCAGCCGCCGATGATCGCGTCCAAAGTGTGGTTGGCGCCAGCGAGCATAGCCTTTCCGCTGCCGAATGGAAGTTCGTAAACTGCGTCCACGGTAATCAGGTGGCGGGTGTCGAAGTCTGAGACGCCCTTGTTCAGCTTGGGATTCCACGAGTTCTGGATTCCTCCGGCGCCTCCGAACGAGTCGTTGGAAAACTCGTTGGAGCGCTCCGCTCCAGACCCCATGTCGATGGATTTGGAAAAGGTGTAACTAACGTCGGTGGTAAACCCGTGGCTCGAAGGGTGACGCAGTGTGAATTGCAACGCGTTGTAGGAGCTGGTGCCGATGGAAGACCAGGTATAGAGCGAGGAGAACTGGCTTTGCCAGAACTGGGTGCCGTTCGGGCAGCCGTAATAGCAGTAGAAATCGAGATCAGCAAGCGAAGTGGTCTCTCCGTAGTCGTAGCGATAAGGAGCCCATTCGTTGTTGTAGATGGCTTGAGTAGCGCTCTCGCCTGTGGAGTCATAGCCTTTCAACTGGGGAAACACATCTTCGAAGTATTGAATCGTCGGTACAGTCGGAACGGTACAAGGATTGTTGGAATAGGGATTGCAGCCGCCATTTTCGTCGGAGATTTTAGAAAGCTCGGCGGCGGCATGGAAGTAATCTCCACCACCCTGTTTGTCCACCAGGTTCACCGGCTCGGCCAGATCGAGTTGTTGCAGCAAGTGATGCCCAAGGCGTCCCACATAATCTTCTTCGAAAACGAAGCCCCCTGGGAGTTCACGTTGGATGGAAAAGTCCAGGCTGTATGCATAAGGCGTCTTGAGGTGATTGTCGATACCCCAGGTGATGGCAAAATCGCATCCGGCCTGGGTAGAAGGTGTGAAGGGATAGGTGATGGTCGCCGAAGCATTGGGACAACCCGCCAAAGCCGGGACGGCGTGCGCGCCAGTGAAGCGCGGCGAGTCCTGGACGCTATACTCACCAGCCGGATTGTTGACGCTGCTGCTCAGGCCGAAAGATCCTTCCTGATCGAAGGAGTTCACAATTCCCTGGCCGAAGTGATCAAAGTACATGCCTGCACCGGCGCGAATCGTCGTCTTCGAGTTGGGCGCGAAAACGACGGCCAAGCGGGGAGCAATATTTGTTTTTTGCTTAGCCCAATATCCCGGGCGACCGTTGGCCTTGCCACTCGGCATGAAGACAAGCGGGTCCTCAAAAACGTTACCCTGGGCGGCGGCCGAGCCGCGTTCTTCGAACCATGCGTGCGTGTCCACAGTGGGCGAAATCTGCTGACCTTTGGTTTCGTACGGAGCCTGGAGAATCGAGTGCCGGAGACCGAAAGTCACTGTCAGGCTGGGCTTGATCCGCCAGGCATCCTGCACGTAATACTCGAACTCATTCTCTTTGAAATGCCGGTCAATGAAAGAGCCGTCGGCAAAGAGCGACCCGGTAGTGGGGCTGGTGACCGAATAGTTATACTGCTGGGTCGTTGATGGCACAGTTCCCACCAGCGAATCGAAGGCAATTTCGTAGGAGTTGCTAAAGCCGCCACCGAGATCGGCAGGGGCGTTCGGAGCGTCGCTGAGCCAGTATGGATTGGTGCTGGCATTGGAGTAGGAGTTCGCGTCGGTCCCGCGATTATTCTGGATGCCGCGCCAGTTGCCGCCAAAGCTCATCGTGTGGGTGCCCTTGGTCCATGTCAGATTGTCGGTAATGTTCTGCACGGGAACATTGACCACGGTGGTCAGTGCATGGGCGGTGGGCTGATCGAGAAAACGGAACTCCACCCAATCGCCCGTGCCAGAGCCGACCCCACGCGTCGAATATCCCTGGCGGATAAATCCGTAGCGCAGATCATTGACGATGTTAGTGGTCGGCGTCCATGTGTAACCCGCAGCCAGTCCCTTGGTGTTGTCCTCGGTCCAGGAGGCAGCCGGTTGGCCGGGCAGGTTCTCGACCCCGCATGTATTTGAATTAATCAGGCCAGGACATGAATCGGGATTGGTTGGCAGGTTTCCCGTGTCCTTTTGGAGGTTGCCGCGGAAAAAGAGGTGCTGGCTGCTGCTGAGGTCGTAGTCAATTTTGGCGATACTGGTGTTGAGCGTAACGGGAGCGGGCGCAGAAAAGATATATCCCGCGCTATTCACTCCGTCGCCGGCTGTGGGCGCCGTGCCGTAGATGCCGGCGGCTTGAAGCGCTCCATAGTAGGTCTGCACGTTCGGATTAGGACCGCAAGGCAGGTTGGTTGAGCAATCCGAGTCGAGTGCCGTCACATCCGCAGCAGTCAACCACTGCGTTGCACCGGTGTCATCCTGATAGCCGAGTTCGCCGCTGTAAAACTGCTGGGTGGGGAGGGTCCGGGTTACAACTTCACTAATCGCCTGTCGTTGGCCTTCGTAATTGAAGAAATAGAAGAGCTTGTCTTTCTTGATGGGGCCGCCCACGGCTCCGCCGAAGGTGTTCATGACATACTTCTGCGGTACGTTCGGCTCGCCGAGATAGAGTTCCTGGTACTTGTTGAACCAGTTGTTGGCGACGGTGTTGGTGGGTCGATAGTACTCATACAGCGCGCCATGGATCTTGTTCGTGCCGCTTTTGGTCAACAGCGAAACCTGCGCTCCGGAGCTGCGGCCGGAGTCCGCGGTGCCGTTGGAGGTCGTGACGCGGAACTCTTCGGTTGAATCCAGCGTCGAGCGCAACACTCCGGTGAAAGCGGTCCCGTTGATCTGGTCGTTATCATCCATCCCGTCGAGCGTGATGTTGCCCTGGTCGGAGCGGCCGCCATCTACGGAGCCGCTGCGGCTGTCCATCGTGTTGTTTTCCGCCGGATTGCCCAGGTAGAGCACGCCGGGCTGCAGCGTGAGCAACGCAATCGGGTCGCGGCCTTCCATGGGAAGCGCCTGAATCGTCGCATTGCCCACCGAATCTCCAAGGGTTGCATCGGTGGTGTTGAGAGTCTGCGCCGTTGCGCTCACATCCACGGTGACCGAGTTGCTTTGAACGGTCAGCGTGAAATTAATGGTCGCCGGCTGGTCGACCAGGAGCGAAGCAGTCTTGGACTGTTCGCCGAACCCGCTGGCCGACACGGTGATGGTGTACTTTGCCGGCGGCAGTTGTGCAAATACATAAGAACCGGCGCTATTTGCGACGGCGCTCAACGTGGTGCCATTGGCATTATCCGTCAGAGTAATTTTTGCTCCGGGAACCAGAGCGCCGCTGGGATCCTTGACGACTCCGCGGAGTGAGGTGGTCGCAGTCTGGCCAAATGTGAGGGTGACGGTGGAAAGGATACTAAGCAGCATCCATCCCCAAAGGGAACGTTTCACGGCGAATCCTCCAAAAGGTCTTTCCTTGATGGTGCCTTGCGGTCTGCATTCACCTGTGCAGTGCGGCGGTTCCGTCTGCCGCGTTGCGGGTAAGGTGGTTTCTGATGAGGCCCGCCTCAAAGAATGAGAACTTGCAGGCGGGACTGTGGGAGGTACCTTGTTGTGCGTCTTGCAGAGACGGTGACAGTGGGGGCTGTCCTTCAACCTGGTTGCATTCATCTTCCGCGATATTTACCAAAGATTCAACAAGAAACTACACGAAAAAGATGAAAAAACGGACCTGGACTTCGGCACCGAGGTGCGGAGAAGTCATTGCTGCTGCTGCATTTGCTGCAAATCGATGAGCGGCTGGCTGTTCTCGGGGGGCTGCTGGGCGCGCTCCACAAGCACACTCCAGTCTTCGGGTATGGGAAGCTTGCGGTCGAGGGCTGGAGGCTGCTCGCTGGCCTCAACGTGCACGGCGACGTAGAGTTCGCTATCCGTTTTTCCGCGGAAAATGCCATGAGTAGGGGGCACGTCCGCATAGTCCCGGCCAACGGCTGTGCGAATGTGACGGTGGTGGGCGATCAGATTGTTGGTGGGGTCGAAACCCACCCAGCCGAGGTGCGGCAACAGGACATCGACCCAGGCGTGTGTCGCGTCGGGCGTGGAGCGGTCGTGATCCTCACGGCTGCGGTACAAGTAGCCGGAAACATAGCGCGCGGGAATCCGCACATGGCGCAGGAGAGCGATCATGGTGTGAGCAAAATCCTGGCACACCCCTTTGCCGCTGACGATGGCTTCGTCGATCGGCGAATCGACACGTGTGTGGCGCGGCACGTACTCGAAATATTCAAACAAACGCTGGTTCAACTCCTGGACCAGCATCATCGGGTCGTCGCGGCGGGTAACGCCCATCTGTGAGGCCAGCAGAGTCAGTGCTGGAGTTTCCACCGCAAAGGTGCTGGGCAGCAGCATCTCCCAATAGTCGCCGGATTCGACCATCTGGTCGAGGGCGTTCCATGCATCGGGCGACAAAAAGCCCGGTACGTCAGGAAGAGCCTGCTGTTCAATTACCGACTCGGCGACAATGACAAGCTGGTTGTGCTCGCTGGGAATATCGAAGTGCTGCACATTGTTGCCCTGGTGATCGCGATAGGTAAAGACGCGGCAACGGGGGCTGACCGACAGCGAAAAGGTAAGGCAGTGCTGGTTGGTGTCGGAGCGCGGGTGCATGCGTGTTTCCATAATGCTCTCACTGATGGGGCGCGAGTAGCGGAAGCGCGTGAGATGCCGGATGGAATAGAAATTCATGCTCGAACTCCGTTAAATTGCCAGCGCGGACTGAATTGAGTAGTGAACATAATAGCGATACACCATCTCGTGGATGCGCATGCATTGCTCGCGAATGTTATGTAGAAACGCTGAGGCATCGCCGGCCAGAATCTCTCCTATGGTTGTGTAACCCAGCATGGCATGCAGACGGCCAATGTTCGCGGTGAGCTCATCGGGAGGACGCCGTCCGCCGGTGCGCTGGATGGACTCAATGGCCTGGCGAACCCCGTCTACCGAGTAGCGGATAGCGTGAGGGAAGTCGCGGTTAAGAAGCAGGAATTCAAGAATGCGATCGGGCGTGAGATCGGCAGTGTAGACCTGGCAGAAAGCTTCGAAGGCAGTGCAACAACGCAACAGGCCCACTTGTTCAAGGTACTGATACCCGGAGTGTTCGCGCTCCGGCACGCTGAATAAATCCGGCTGGAAAACCTCAAGCAGCGTAGCGGTGGCATAAGCGCGCTCAAGGTAACGCCCCAGTCGAATGAAGTGCCAACCTTGCCCGTGCAGCATCGTAGTGTCGGTGACCCCTTTGAACAGGTGAATGCCATCCACAACCGAAACCAGCACGTCGCTGATGCTGGATCGAAACTGGGTTTGCGCGTGGGGTGAGTGCATCTGGTGATAGAGGCGGTTGAGCCGTTGCCACTGCTCGCTTGAAATCTCTTCACGCACCTGGCGGGCGTTTTCTCTGGCTGCGTTGATGCAATAGGTGACAGAAGCATGGTGGAGGCTGTCAAAAATCAGCCGGGCTGCCATCGTATCGAGCGCGCCGTCCCACTCCAGCCCGGCAGGCTTGCCAAGGGCCGCCAGGAGACGTTGCCAGCGCGTTTCGGCGCTTGCGCCGCCCGTGTCGAGCATCAGGCTCATGGTCACATCCAACTGGCGCACGGTGTTCTCGGCCCGCTCCAGGTAGCGGCTCATCCAGTAGAGGCTGTCGGCAACGCGTGAAAGCATCGTCGTACTCTCCCGAACTCCGTGTTTGAGTGCTAGTCCAGAACCCATGTGTCCTTGCTTCCGCCGCCTTGTGAGGAGTTCACGACCAGCGAGCCCTTCTCCAGGGCTACGCGGGTCAGGCCGCCGGGCACTATGTTTACCTTGTCGCCAAAAAGGATGTAGGGCCGCAAGTCCACATGGCGCGGCTCCAGCTGATTACCGATGAGACAGGGAGCGCGGGAAAAATCCAGTGTGGGCTGGGCAATGTAATTGCGCGGATTGGCCTCAATTTGACGGGCAAATTCTTCGCGCTGCTGGGCTGTCGAGTGAGGGCCAATCAACATTCCGTAACCTCCGCTCTCGCCGACCGCCTTCACAACGAGCTTGTCGAGATTGGCCAGAACATGCTGGCGTTCCTTGTCCTCGGTTAGCAGGAAGGTTTTCACGTTGGGGAGAATGGGATCTTCGTCGAGATAGTATCGAATGATGCTCGGGACAAACGCATAGAGCGCCTTGTCGTCGGCGAGACCTGTGCCAAAGGCGTTGGTCACCGTGACGTTGCCAGCGCGATATGCATTGAACAAACCGGAACAGCCCAGTGACGAGTCGGAGCGGAAGATGAGCGGATCGCTGAAATCATCGTCCACGCGGCGATAGATCACATCGACGCGCTTCAGCCCGTCCGTGGTGCGCATATAGACGATGTTGTCGTGAGTCACCAGGTCGCGGCCCTCGACCAGGTCGATGCCCATTTGGCGGGCGAGGTAGGTGTGCTCGAAGTAGGCCGAGTTGAAGACGCCCGGCGTGAGCAGCACGATATTCGGCTCGGGCCGGCCTTCGGGCGCCAGCGAACGCAGCGTGGCCAGCAGCAGTTGCGGGTAATGCTCGATGGGCCGCACGCCGTAGCTATGGAAGAGCTGCGGGAAAGTCCGCTTCATGACGCGGCGGTTGGTCAGCATGTAACTCACGCCGGACGGCACGCGCAGATTGTCTTCGAGCACCACGAATTCGCCCGAGTTCAGCCTTAGCAGGTCAGAGCCCACCACCGCGATGTACACGTTGCGCGGCACTTGAAGTCCGCGCATCTGGCGGCGGTAATGCTTGCAACTGTAGACCAGCTCGCGCGGGACGACGCGGTCATTCAGAATCTTGGCGTCGAAGTAGATGTCGCGCAGGAAGAAGTTCAGCGCCGTGATGCGCTGAATGAGGCCGCGTTCAATGCGATCCCACTCCGGGGCGGTTATCAGCCGGGGCAGCAGGTCGTAGGGAAAGATGCGCTCGGTGCCTTCTTCGCGTCCATAGACGGTGAAAGTGATGCCTTGGGTCAGAAACGATAACTCGGCCGATTGCTTGCAGCGTTGCAACTCATCTTTAGGCAGCTTCGCGAGAGTCTCGGCCAGGGCACGGTAATGTGAGCGCACTTCTCCATCGGGCTCGCGCATCTCGTCAAAGGCGCAGTCCAGCGGATAGTCTCCGAAAAGGGTTTCCACTTCCGCTGTGTGGCCGGCGCTCATAGGGAGTGTGGGATTCCTTTGCCGCAGATTCAGGGCCAGTCGGCGAATGTGCTGTCGCCTTGCCGGTAGATGCGCCGCACCTTTGCCGCTTCGGCCTTCTCAGCCCGTTCTGCCTGTACCCTGTTCTTTAGCTTTTAACACGCGGGGCATAAAGGCACAATCAGGAACCCTTGATTCCTTGTGGACCTATTCAACGAACTGGAACCTTGAGTGAGAACAGGCACCCGGCGCGGCGGGCCTATGTTGACCGCGCCGCCCCGGCATTGTCTCCGGTCCCAAGGTGCGCCTTCGCCCCTAGAACAAGTTCCAGAGCGACTGGTTGTAGACCGCATGGTGGAACTGCACCTCGCTGCCTTTGACGATGGTGCCCAGTTCGCGCGGGCAGCGGTTGGCTGCGGCCCCTTTCAGGTCGGCGTAGCGGCCCTGCACATCGGAGCCGAGAATCTCCGCAATCCACTTCGATTCCTTGAAGTCCTCGATTGCCTTGTAGATGTTGTCGGGCAGGTAGCGCCCGCCTTCGCGCAAATTCTTGGCCTTGGAAATATCGCCATCGATACCGGTCTTGAAGATGGAATACATCGACAGGTACGGGTTGGCGTCCGGAGCCACGGCGCGCACCTCGGTGCGCATGGAGCGCGAATTGCCGATGGGGACGCGGATCATGGCGCCGCGGTCGACGGCTGAGGCGCGAATCTGGTTGGGCGCCTCAAAGTGCGGATCGAGCCGCCGATATGCGTTCACGCTCGAATTGAAGATGAGGCACAAATCCAACGCGCGGGTCAGAATGCGGTCAAGGAAGTCCCAGCCGAAGGTGGAGAGCTGCTCTTCGCCCTTTTCGTCCCAGAAAAGATTCGTTTTGCCCTGCGAGACCGAGACGTTGGTGTGCATGCCACTGCCGTTGACACCGGCTACCGGCTTGGGCAGGAAGCATGCGGTGTAGCCGTAATTATTAGCGATCTGGCGGCAAAGCAGTTTGTAAAGCTGGATCTGGTCGGCGGCCGCCACCACTTCGCTGTAGCCAAAGTTGATTTCGAACTGGCTGGGCGCGACCTCCGGGTGATCCTTCTCGTTCTGGAAGCCCATGGCACGCTGCACTTCTGCCGCCGTGTCGATGAACTGGCGCAGCGGATCGAGGGGAAGCGAGTGGTAGTAGCCGCCCGTATTCACGAAATCGAACTTGCCTGTCTCGTGGTAGGTCTTTTCGGCGTCCTTGCCCGCAAACAGGAAGCCCTCGATCTCCGTGGCCGCATTGAGCGTGAATTTCTTCTCACCGTAGAGCTTGTCCGCATAGTTTTTCAGCACGCCGCGCAAGTCGCCGGAGTAGGGTGACCCATCCTTGTCGATCACGATGCCAAAGACCAGGACTTTGCCGTTGCCGAAGACGTCGGCCGGCACCCAGTAGAAAGCGCTCCAGTCAATGCCGAGGCGCAGATCGCTCTCTTTTTGCGCGGTGAAGCCGCGAATCGAGGAGCCGTCAAAGGTCAGATTCTCATAGGCGCCCAGCAAAAACTTCTTGTCGTAATCCAACAGGTGAAGGCGGCCTTCAAGGTCTGAAAACAGCACCGTCACGGCCTTGATCCGCTTCTCGTCGGTGAGGTATTTGAGGCGCCGTTCGCGAATCTCGTCGGCTGCCACGCGGTTCAGCCGATCCCTCTTGGCTTCCAGGTTGAGTTCTTCAAGCTCCTCGTAAGGGAGCGCAAGGAAATTGCGATATTCAGTTGACATGGGTCTCCTTCCCGGCGAATCAGGGTATGGCTCCGCGTGATTAAACCTGTTCTGTAGACACATCCCATCGCCGCCTGAAGGCGTGATCTCGGCGTTGGGTCCGGCGGACGTCACCAGAGAAAGGGATGGGATGCGTTGATGGAGCCGGTCTATTCTGCGCGTTGCAGCTTGTAAGCTTGTGTATATAGGTTAACGCGGCGAACCGCTGCGCGAGTGGGTAAATTGGGCTGCCGAGTGCAATGGCTGTGGAAGAACAGCGCAAATCGTCGCTTCAGCCGATCGCGTGCGGTACCCTGAATCTCTCAGGAGTTCTTACGCCACAATGCTGATGCAGCGTCGCCTCGACTTCATTGCACTCGTCCTCTTGCTCGTTGCCTTCACCTTCAAACCCGCGGTGGCGCAAAAAGCACCGATCGAAATCACCGCCGATCTTTCCGACGCGCCGCGCAAGCTCTACCACGCCGAGGTGGAGCTACCAGTGAGCCCCGGCCCTCTTGCGTTGATCACGCCAGAGTGGATTCCCGGCACGCATATGCCCTTTGGCCCGGCGGAGGATATTACAGGCGTGGTTTTCACCGCCGATGGCAAGCCGCTGCCATGGCGGCGCGACGATGTTGACCTTTACGAGTTCCACCTGACGATTCCCAATGGCGTAACCAGGCTGCATGCGCACCTGGATTGCATCGTCACCCGGCGCGTTTCGCAAAAGCTGGCCGTCCTGGAGTGGGAGAAGCTGCTGCTTTATCCGGCCAACACGCCGGTGCGCGACATTCCCATCCAGCCATCAGTGAAGGTTCCGGCGGGTTGGGGCATCGGCACGGCGCTCACCCCCATCGGCTCTGGCGCATATCCGGTTCCCGCCGCCGGCAGCATCACCCATTTTGCCGCCACGACCGTGGAACAGCTTCAGGATTCCCCAATTATCACCGGCCAAAACTTTCACGAGTATCCGCTGGCGCCCACAATCACGCCCAAACATTATCTCGATGTGGTTTCGGATGATCCCGAAGACGCGAACCTGCGCCCGGCCGTTTTGGCCGAGGTGGCTAACCTTGTCCGCGAGGCCGACGCGCTCTACGCCTGTCACCACTACAACGTCTATCACTTCCTGCTTACGCTCTCTGACGTAGCGGGCGGCGAAGGACTGGAACACGGCCAGTCTTCGGACAACGGCGTGGGCGAGAAGGGTTTCACTGACGATGCTCACCAACTGGCTGAATCTGACCTGCTTTCGCACGAGTACACGCATTCCTGGAACGGCAAGTACCGGCGACCTGCCGGTCTTTATCAGCCTGACTTCTCCATACCGGAGCGCGGCGACCTGTTGTGGGTGTATGAGGGCATGACGGAGTATCTGGGCAATGTGCTGGCCGCGCGCTCAGGACTGAAGAATCAGTCTCAGTACCGCGACATCCTGGCCATGACGGCGGCCGGCCTTGAGTACAGGCCCGGACGCGACTGGCGGCCGACGGAGGACACGGCAATTGCCGCCAGCATCCTGCGCGGAGGCAATCCGGCCTGGTCAAACTGGAAGCGCGGCCAGGACTACTATTTTGAGGGCGAACTGTTGTGGCTGGATGCCGACACGCTCATCCGCAAGATGACCGGGAACAAGAAGTCACTGGATGACTTCGAGAAGATTTTTCTCGGCAAGGGCGGCAACACAGGTCCGCTGATCGTGCCCTACAACTTCGATGAATTAGTCGAAGACCTGAACCAGGTGGCGCCTTATGACTGGGCGACTTTCCTGCACGACCGCGTGGACAAAATCAATCCGCAGGTCGATCTCGCGGGGATCGAGCAAGGCGGCTACAAGCTGATTTTCAAGGATAAGCCCAACTCTTCAGAGCGCGAACTGCAGGCTGCCGGAGGCCGTCGCCGCGGCGGTCTCGACTGCTGGTACTCCATCGGGCTGCGCATAGGGAACGACGGCAGCATCGCCGATGTGCTTTGGAACGGTCCAGCGGACAAGGCGATGCTGGCTCCGGGAGAGAAGATCATCGCCGTGGATGGACAAATCTACTCCAACGATGCTTTGCGCGATGCGATCCGCAAAGCCAAGGGAAGCACCGAGCCGATTCATTTGATTGTGCAGGCAGACTCGTTTGTCCATACGGCCGAAATCGATTACCACGACGGCGAACGCTACCCCGTGCTGGAGCGGGTCAACGGAACCGCGGATTATCTGGATGACATCACCAAGCCGCTCACGACGCCGGAGAAGGTTGCAGAGGGGCCGAAGAACGACGAGCAGCAAGAACAGTGATGGGCGAACAACGGTCGGGGTCGGGTTTGCGCGTTCGCAGGGCCCAAACAGTTGAGGAGCCGCACGACGAACGCGGATCACCCACCACTCGGTTGGGGTACTCTTGACTGTCAGGAGACCTCGGCCCACGATGCTCAAATTGCAGCGCCTCCCTTTCGTCATTCCGGCTGTTCTTGCCTTTTCGATCACGGTTCTTCAAGCTCAGCAGCCAACATCTCAAGCGCCTCAGGAAGACTATGTCCGCGCGCACTATACGAAGTACGAATTCCGCATCCCCATGCGCGACGGCGTACACCTGTTCACGGCAGTCTACGTGCCCAAAGATATAGCCGGCGGCCCTTACCCATTTCTGATGGACCGCACTCCTTATAGTGTTGCGCCTTACGGTGAGGATCAGTATCCCAAGCGCCTCGGCCCCTCAGATGAGTTTGAGAAATCCGGCTACATCTTCGTCTACCAGGACGTGCGCGGGCGTTGGATGAGCGAGGGCACCTTTATCGAGATGCGCCCGCACATTGACGCGAAGAAGTCTCCGCAAGATGTGGATGACTCGTCTGACACCTCCGACACCATCGACTTCCTGCTCAAACATGTGCCGAATAACAACGGCAAGGTGGGCATCTGGGGGATTTCTTATCCGGGGTTTTACACTTCCGCATCCATCATTGACTCGCACCCGGCCCTGGTTGCGGCCAGCCCGCAGGCGCCCATGACCGACTTGTTTCTGGGCGACGACAGCTATCACGGCGGGGCTTTCATGCTCTCGGCCAACTTCGGCTTCTATGTTTTCTTCCACCCGCAAACAGAACCACAAATGCCCAAGCCCAGTGTCGGTTTCAACTTTGGAACTCCCGATAGTTACAAGTTCTATTTGAATGCCGGTAGCATCGCCAATCTCGACAAGGTTTATTTGAACGGCTCAAACTGGCTCTTCGACGATCAGTACAAGCACGACACTTACGATGCCTACTGGCAGTCTCGTGACTTGTCGCGCCACATGAAGAATGTGCATTGTGCCGTGCTGGTGGTGGGTGGCTGGTACGACGCCGAAGACCTGATGGGTCCTTACCGCACTTTCTATGCCATCAACAAGTTCAATCCTGAAACGCCGACGACCCTTGTCGAGGGACCATGGGTGCATGGCGGATGGGCTCGCGGTGACGGCACTCGGCTGGGAGACGTTGAATTCGGCTCCAGGACTGGCGACTATTTCCGAACCAATGTGCAGTTCCCCTTTTTCGAGCATTACCTCAAAGGCAAAGGCGCGGCCCAACCCAAGGCGGTCGTCTTTGAGACAGGAACAAACGTCTGGCGCAACTTTGATACCTGGCCGCCCAAGGCCGCAAGCGCGAAGACGCTCTATTTCCACGCCGACGGCAAGCTGAGTTTCAATGCGCCCACTGAAACCACAGGCTCGGACAAGTATGTGAGTGATCCAGACCATCCTGTGCCATTTGTGGGCTACACCACCGACACCGTACCCCAGCGCTACATGGTGGACGATCAGCGCTTCGCCAGCTACCGGCCAGACGTGCTGGTCTATGAAACTGATCCTCTGCAGGAAGATGTGACTATCGCCGGACCCATTTCGCCGAAGTTGAAGATTGCGAGTTCCGGCACCGATTCCGACTTTGATGTAAAGCTCATTGACGTCTACCCAGACGACTATCCAGACCCCGAGGAAACGTCGCGCGGCAACAAGCGCATCCTCGATGTGCCGCCATTGCACATGGGCGGATACGAGCAGTTACTGCGCGGCGAACCTTTCCGCGCCAAGTTTCGCAACAGCTGGGAGAAGCCGGAGCCATTGACGCCCGGCAAAGAAACCAGCGTCGACTTTACGATGCCCGACCTCTTCCACACTTTCCGCCGTGGCCATCGCATCATGGTCCAGGTGCAAAGTTCCTGGTTCCCGCTGACCGACCGCAATCCGCAAACCTTCACCGACATTCCCTACGCCACACCGGAGCAGTTCCAGAAAGCCACCGAAGAGGTGTTTCACCAGAAAGACGCAGCGTCGGGAGTTGAAGTGATGGTGTTGGCGCAACCGTGATGACGGAGCCGGCGTTTTGGAGCTTACTGCGCCGCTACATCCACGGGGCGTTCACCGCCCATGGCCGGCAGCACAAACACCATCAGCAGCAGCGCGGCGGGGATGGTGAGCATCCCCAGGCGAAGGCTTCCTGTGCTGGAGGAGATCCAGCCCGCAAGCCAGGGCAACACTGACCCGCCAAATCCGGATGTTGCCAACACCCATCGTGAGTCGGAGGTATGGCGGGCGCGGGCGAAAAAGCCGGAGATTACCAGCGGATAAATGGGAGCGAGCGCCGCTCCCAGCAGGAACATGGCCACACTGCGTCCCGCGACCGTGGGAATGCCAGCCAAAAGCAATGCCGCGGCCAGCGCTACCGCAACGGCGATACGAAAGACGCGCACCGGGCTGGCGCGGAGGAGCACCAGCGACGAGATTCCCCGCGAAGCCAGAAATCCAACCCAATAGAACGACGATGAGGCCGCCGCCAAAACAACTCCGCTGCCTGCCATGCGAAGGGCGTAGGTCGACAGCCAGGCGGCCGCGGTGTTCTCCACACCCACTTGAAGAAACGCGACAAGTGCAAAGACGAGAATGAGATGCAAGTTCGAGAATGTTCGAGTTGTGGTCCCGAGGCGCACTGGTTCCGGGACGTCTTGAAGCAGGAATCCGCAAGCCAGGGCGGCCACTGCGGAAGCGATAGCCAGCACAACGTATGCGGCGCGGTAGCTATGATGGATGAGGACCTGTGCCGCCAGCAGTGGGGCCGCCAAGGCTCCGGCGCTCCAGCTGAAGTTAAGAAATGTGAGCAGGGGAGCGCATCGCGCACCAAAGTTACGCCCGGCAAACAGGCTGACAGCCGACATTGGCACGCCTACGCTGATTCCCAGCAGCAGGAACAATGGCGGCAAGAGCAGCCGGTTGGATGCCGCAACGCCAAGGCAGCAAGCTGCCATCGCGACAAAACCGAGTGCCATGCTGCGCGCATAATTCACGCGGCAAAAAAATGCCCCCAGCGACGTTCCACCAAAATAGAGCAGAAACAGAAGGCCGGATTGGCTGTCGGTGAGGTGAAACGCGGTGGCCAGCGACGGCAATAAAGGGCCGCCAATCGCTTGCAGCACGCCAGTGAGCGCGAATACCGGATGCAGTACGGCCAGCGTTTGCCCAGTGGAATTCCCGGCGCGCGACTGCATCTGTGCTTCAGCCCCGCTTCCCGCGGACGCGCCGCGCATTAGGCGGACAGGTCGACTCGCGAATCACCAGTTCCGGATGAATCGGAATCATATCGGGGAAGGTCGCCTGTCCGCGAATCCGTTGCAGCAGGATACGCGCGGCCACTTTGCCCATTTGCGCGAGCGGCTGGCGAATCGTGGTCAAACTCGGGTTGTGGAAGGCCGCTCCCTGAATGTCGTCGAAACCCACCACAGAAATGTCCCCAGGCACAGTCTGGCCGTTGTCCATCAGGGCACGGATCGCTCCGATAGCCGCCACGTCGTTGAAGCAGACGAGAGCGGTGAAATCGGCGCCCCGCTGGATAAGCTCATTCGCCGGTTCGTAGCCGAGTTCGGGGGTGGAAACCCTCAACTGCAATTGCACAGTGAGTTCAGGCGGGACGGTCAGCTTCAGTTCCCGCGCCACTGCCATCAGGTGGTTCCAGCGATCGTCGGCATCGGAACTGTGGCTGCCTCCGCGCATGAAAGCGATCTTGCGATGTCCCAACTGGTAAAGGTGGCGAAGGGCCAGCTCCGCCGCTCGCCGCTGGTCCAGCACCACGTTAGTCGCGCCTTCAATTTTGCGGTGCCCGGCGACCACCACCACGGGCAGGTTCAGGCTCTTCTCCAGAATGGTGTCGATGAGGATAAACCCCTCTACCGAACGGTCCATCAGCAATCGCGGATACTCTTCGATGAGGTCAGGCTTGCGCCGATGGCTGGCCGTCAAATAGAAGTACCCTTCTTCGATGAGGAACTCCTCCACTCCTGCCAGCACCTGGGTGGCGTAGCTGTCATTCAGTTCAGGCACCAGCACGCCCACAGTAAAGGTTTGCCGCTTGCGCAGCGACCGCGCATAAAAACTGGGCCGGTAATCGAACTTGGCCGCTGCCTCAATCACGCGGTCCCGCGTTTCCTGCGGAATCGATCGCACACCAGGCGCATTGTTCAGCACCAGCGAGATCGTCGCCGGCGACAGATTCAGGTAATCACCCAAGGTGCGCAGGCTGATGGGCTGCCCCGGTTGCAACTCCGCTCCAGGTTTCGTTCGCTTGACCATGCACTCATGTTGTAACACTCTTTGCATCTTATGCGGTGTGTTTTGAATGACTTTGATGCTTTCAGTGCATTCGGCTGCACTCGGCGCGACCGCTGAGTTCAAAAAGAAGCGCAAGCCGCCCTATTGCTTTGAGCGAAAAGGGTTGAAGCAATTGGGCTTCGAACCCGGGTGAGGTGAGCGATGTCGTACGTTTCAAAGATGAGCTGAGTCCGGTGATTCCCGCAGAACGGAGCGGCCGGCATTCTCAGCCGCTGGCCCAGATCACCCTCAGGAAAGCGGGAGATACCCAAAGGTGGGAGTGTGTTTCTGCTTTCTAACTGATACGGTTATTTGATCCTGCCGAAGATGTGGGACGCAAGGGAATTACTCAGAACCCGCCGCGACGTTACCGGCGGGATTATTTTTGCCAAAGGCGAACCGCCTACTACAGACCGCCGAACCACAATACTGGAGATACAAGTTTTAGAGGCCAACGAAACGCGGAGCGTCGGAGCCTCGTTTCAGCAATGCCGAAGAGGATCATCCCACATCCAATAGCGAATCCACACAGCCGCGCACGAAAGGTCATGGGTTCTCGTTTCGGTTACGGCCGCCGCGACCAAGAAGGCGATGCCGCCGGCGAGCAGCGGCCATTTTGATGAAGGGTTGAGAGCCGAAGCCGCCCGATTGAAACCTATTACAAAGATCGTGAGTAGGATTGAGAACAATGGTCAAGTCAATTTCGCCCGCTTGGAGTCATCCGAAGAATTCTCACTTGCGAAAGTGAGTTTGCGAATCTCCCGGTGTTTTGGGTGCCGAACTGATTCGCTTCATCAAGGCTCATCTAAGAGTCCGTCGGCGAACCATGAAAGGCCCCGTGGTGAGCGGGGGTTTTCTCTGTATCATGGAATCACGGAGAGCTGGCCGAGTGGTTGATGGCTCCGGTCTTGAAAACCGGCATACCTGAAAGGGTATCGGGGGTTCGAATCCCTCGCTCTCCGCCACGTACAATCCACGTCCAATGAAACCGCGTTTCTGGCGTCCCGCGCCTCTTGAGCGGCGCTGACATCAAGCAAGTTAATTAGAATCAATACGGAACGGAAGTTCGAATCTCTATCACTCCGCCAGTTTTTCAATTAAACTACTGATTATAAATTGCTTATTGGATTCGAGCCCAAATTTATCGAGCCCAATTTATCGACGGCATTTGCAGGACTATTTGGGACGAAGCAGTCTTGCACTCAGCGCAGCCGCACGGGTACATCTCAATTTTGATTTCATCCGTCTTCGGGTTTCGGGCCTGGAATCCTTCAATGGACTGTTCAATGGCAACCATAAGGCTCTCCCCGTCCGGGTGCACAAGGAAATCCAAGCCGTCGAAGAAACGCTGAAACAGGAAGCCCCTTGTTTGCGAGATCCGGAACGTCGTCGATATCGAGGTTGCGGCTTCAGCTCGATGGCTCCCAGAGGGCGGCGACGACAGACACAGCCCACCCATCAGCAGGGCTAACAGGTTGCATTCGAGTTTGGAAAGGCGTCTTGATTTTCCTCTTCGCTTCGATTGAGACAGGCGAAATCCTTCTCAATCAGGAGCGCAAGCGTCCCCATATCTCCGAGACTAATAACTTCGGCGATCCCGATCTGGTCAGTTGAACCCCACGTGTTGGCCCAATCGGCAGGGATTCGAATCGTCACTTTGTTTTCTGCGTACTGAACGGCTGGCCGGCTCACCGACGGCTCCAGTTGAAGCGCATATGTAAATGTTGCGTTCGCTTGAGGCGCGAAGTGAATTGTGTCCTCAAGACAATCTCCCGAGAGGAGTCTTGCAACTTCCGTGCGCGATACCCTTAGACGCAAGGAATTTCCCTTGATTCGCAGCTTCATTTCCCCACTCCCAATCCTATCGATGAACACCCTTTTATGTTCTCGCCACCGTGATAGATATTGAAGCGGCCATCTCGCAGGAACCCTACGAGCGTAATGTCAAACTCCTTCGCCACTTGGACCGCCAGGCTTGATGGAGCCCCAACTGCTGCAACCATGGGAACTCCCCCCATGAGAGCCTTCTGCAGAAGCTCGAAGCTGGCTCGTCCGGACAGCAAGAGCAGGCGATCCCGCAAAGGCGTGCGATCCGCGAGGAATTCAGAGCCAATCAGCTTATCCACCGCATTATGCCGTCCCACGTCTTCACGAAGCGCCAAGAGCGTCCCGGCCGAGTCGAAAAGCCCTGCACCATGCAAACCACCCGTATGATCGAACACTCCCTGAAATTCGCGAAGATGGTCCGGGAGACGATACAGTAGCTGCGCGTCGACCGTGAAATTGTTCGGCCGTCGCGGCGGGCAGACCGCGCGCAACGCGAGGAGAGACGCTTTGCCACAGATGCCGCAACTTGATGTCGTATAGAAGTTGCGCTGAAGGCTCCCGAGATTGACCTCAACATCCGCTGCCAGGTCCACACGAACGATATTCTGTTTTGAACGAAGCGTGAGCGACTCCATTGCATTTGGGGGTGACTTGTCAAGGCCCAAGGAGTCTCCCGCGTAGACGATCTGTTGGATGTCGTTTGGATCTCTAACCACTCCTTCGGTCATCAGAAAACCGGCGGCGAGGTCGAAGTCATTTCCTGGAGTGCGCATCGTGACAGAGATTGATCGTGTCTGCCGCGAGCCGAGTGGCCCATAGCCGAGCTGAATCTCGAGAGGTTCTTCAATCGCGAGACTATCCAGGACCTGTTGCGATGTTGTTCCTGTGACCTTTTCGACAAGCGTCTGCAACATGGGATCGTCACTGGTGTGCAAGGGGCCGAGAAAAGCCGGTACCTTCATCATGAATGATGTTCTCCTCTCATGCGCTCGGTTCAGTCTCCTCTTGCTCGTTAGATGCTGTGTCGTATTTGAGGTTCTCCCCGCCTGGCACTCAGAATTCCCAACTATATCGCTGAAAACTACCCGGCGATCTTGTGCGGGGATGAGTGGCGAGCTGCATGCATTCAAGGACGTCAGAAGCGGTGACGTTTAGAAAATGGAGGAGCGACAGGAGCCATGCGAGATAAAGATGGTCCCACTGTCCCGATTCGTCAAGCGAGCATAGAAGAATTTCAGGATGCCGTTTCGCGAAATCTGCCAGTCCTTTATAGAATGGCATATCGTTACGTCGGGGATCCACACGACGCTGAAGACGCGGTGCAGGATGCCCTCTTGTCTGCCTGCAAACACTTGGATCATCTTAAACGGACGGCGAAGATGACGACCTGGCTCACCTCCATCGTCACCAATAGCGCTCTGAGCCAACTGCGCAGAAGGCCGCGTCATCCCCGCGTCTCGACGGACGAAAGAGTCGGAGATCAGCAGAACCGCACCTTCTTCGATATATTGGCGGACCTCAGGCCAAACCCCGAAGATGATTGCGTCCAGTTCCGGTTTGCGCAGACGCGGCAGGCAGTTTGCTATGGAGCTTTCGCCGTCGTTGCGCAAGGCGATTCAATTGCGCGATATCGAGTGGCTTACCATGAGCGAGGGAGCGCGCATCATGGGCGTGGCAGAGGGAACATTCAAATCCCAGGTTTCACGGGCACGCTCGAAGCTGAAGCGATTGATCCAGACGGTAAAAATTGATCCAGACGTTAAAAAAGGAGAGGTTCATCTAAATGAGCTATACACCGGATGCAAAGCGGTATGACGGAACTCCGTTCAGGCGGTGTGGACGATCAGGGATCGTCCTGCCCCCGATTTCGCTTGGACTGTGGCAAAACTTCGGTGGCATCAATGTCTTCGAGACGGGTCGGGCGGTGATTCGGCGCGCCTTCGATCGAGGTGTGACACACTTCGATCTGGCAAATAACTACGGGCCACCCTACGGGTCTGCCGAGGAGAACTTTGGGGAAATTCTGCGGAGGGATTTTCGCGCTCTCAGAAATGAACTCCTGATTTCGACGAAAGCTGGTTGGGATATGTGGCCAGGACCTTATGGTGTGGGCGGCTCACGCAAATACCTGCTGGCATCTCTCGACGACAGCTTAACGCGCATGGGACTCGAGTATGTTGACATCTTCTACTCTCATCGGCCAAGCATGGATGTCCCCCTTGAGGAGACGATGAGTGCACTGGTGCAGGCGGTGCGGCAGGGCAAGGCGTTGTATGCAGGCATTTCATCGTATAGTCCCGCGAGGACGCGCGAAGCGGAGCTGATACTGAAAAGAGAAGGAATTCCGCTGCTGATCCACCAGCCGTCCTACTCGATGCTGAATCGCTGGGTGGAGAAAGAACTTCTCGGCACCCTCGAGGAACTCGGTGTCGGCTGCATTGCATTTTCACCGCTGGCGCAGGGACTACTGACGAATAAGTACCTGAATGGCGTGCCCGATAATTCGCGCGCCAAGGACGGACTTTCGTTTCAGAAGGATTTTCTGAGCGAGGACAACCTCAAGCGGGTGCTGGCGCTCAGCGAGATCGCCCGTGGGCGTGGACAGTCGCTGGCGCAGATGGCAATCGCGTGGGTCCTGCGCAACCAGAGAGTGACGTCGGCTTTGATTGGAGCGCGCAACGTGGAACAACTCGATGACTCCCTGGACGCCCTGAAGCAGCTTCACTTCACAGATGACGAGTTGTCCGAGATCGACCGCTACGCTCAAGAGGGATCGATTGACATTTGGAGAGACGCCCGGGTGGGAGCGGCGTAAAGATTGTCTTGGAATTGATGAAAAGGCTCCTTCCGGTCCCGAAACTGCGACCTGCGAAACCAATGCAGCGCGAGACGGGGCAGGACGGCAGGAAGGGAACTCATCCGGATTGACGAGGGTTGGCGCGCTGTCGAAGGCCTTTTGATTCGCGCCAATCTTCTCGCCCTCGAACACCTCGGCACCCGATGCACCGTTTGCGGCATCAAAGTGAGTGTCTCAAGGCCCGTCGCAACGGAATAGTACTCATCCTGGTCCCATGCACTACTATCCAAAGTCATCCCCGGAGGGCGGAAGGATATGACACTCACGCTGAACGGCAGACCTCAGGCCATCCAGCCTGGAGAGTTGCTGATTGACCTGATCAATCGTTGCGAGGTCGAAGTACCGCACGTCTGTTATCACCCCCAACTTGGCCCCATTCAGTCCTGCGATACCTGCATGGTGGAGGCCGACGGCAAGCTTGTGAGAGCCTGTGGCACCCCCGCTGCAGATGGCATGGACGTGGTGACATCCTCACCGCGTGCCGACGCGGCGCAACACGAAGCATTTGATCGCATCCTCGGCAACCATCTGCTTTACTGCACCGTCTGCGACAACAACAACGGCAACTGCACGGTCCATAACACCACCGCACTCCTTCGCGTCGAGCACCAGGAAATCCCTTACAAGCCAAAGCCCTACGAAGTGGACATGTCGAGCCCCTTCTATCGATATGATCCCGACCAATGCATCCTGTGCGGGCGCTGTGTGCAGGCCTGCCAGACCCTCGAAGTGAATGAAACGCTGACTATCAATTGGGAGGATCCGCATCCTCGTGTGTTGTGGGATGGCGGCGCCCCGATCGGCGAATCGAGTTGCGTTTCGTGCGGGCATTGCGTCACGGTCTGCCCCTGTAATGCTCTGATGGAAAAGTCGATGCTAGGAGAGGCGGGTTACATGACCTCGCTGTCCAAGCCGGCACTCGACGGGATGATTGATGTGGTGAAAGGCATTGAGCCGGAGATGGGATACGGCGCCATCCTTCAAGTTTCCGAAATCGAATCCCATATGCGTGAGTCGCGCATCAAGAGAACAAAAACGGTCTGCACATATTGCGGAGTCGGCTGCAGTTTCGATGTCTGGACAAAAGATGGCCACATTCTGAAGGTTGAGCCGGCCGAGGGGGCAGCCAATGGCGTCTCTACTTGTATTAAGGGCAAGTTCGGCTGGGAGTATGTGAACAGCCAGGATCGACTAACCAAACCGCTCATCCGTGAGGGAGATACCTTCCGCGAGGCATCCTGGGACGAAGCTCTTGGTCTCGTCGCAACGCGCTTTGCCGAGATTAGAGCATCTACGGGTCCCGACTCGCTTGCCTTTATATCCTCGTCAAAATGCACGAACGAAGAGAGCTACCTGATGCAGAAGTTGGCCCGTGCGGTGATCGGCACCAATAACATGGATAACTGCTCCCGTTACTGTCAGGCGCCCGCCACCATGGGTCTCTTTCGAACAGTTGGCTATGGGGGCGATTCCGGATCGATTTCGGATATCGAGAAGGCTGGATTGGTGCTGATTGTCGGCAGCAACACCGCCGAGAGCCATCCGGTGATTGCTACGCGAGTGAAGCGCGCCCACAAGATGCACGGCCAAAAGCTGATCGTCTCAGACCTTCGCGAGAACGAGATGGCGGAGCGTGCAGACGTATTCCTGCATCCACATCCCGGAACCGATCTCATCTGGCTATCCGCGATGACCAAATATATCTTCGACAACGGGCTGGCTGATCAGAAATTCATCGATCAATGGGTCAATGGCGCCGCGGAGTTCAAAAAGAGCCTGGATTCGTTTACGTTCGAAATGGCCAGCGAACGGTGCGGACTTCCTATTGAAACCTTGACAAAAGTCGCGCATATGATCGCGGAGGCCAAAGGCGTCTGTGTTCTCTGGGCCATGGGCGTTACACAGCATTCCATGGGTTCCGACACGTCCACGGCCATCTCCAACCTCCTGCTCGCAACCGGCAATTATATGAAGCCCGGAACAGGCGCATATCCTTTGCGTGGGCACAACAACGTGCAGGGCGCGAGCGATCATGGGGCCATGCCGAACTACTTTCCGGGATATCAGAAAGTGGATGATCCGGCTATTCGCGCCAAGTTCGAGAAGGCATGGAATGTTCAGTTGCCGCCGAAACCCGGGCTCGATAATCACTTGATGATCGATGCCATTCATGAAGGCAAACTGAAGGCGATGTACGTATTCGGCGAAGAGATGAGCCTCGTCGACTCCAACGCAAATTACGTAAGCGACGCCTTGTCGAAGCTCGACTTCTTTGTGATGCAGGAGATCTTCTTCAGCGAGACCTGCCGCTTCGCAGACGTGATTCTGCCTGCGAGTCCGAGTTTGGAGAAAGAAGGAACCTTCACCAGTACAGAGCGGCGCATCCAGCGTCTCTATCAGGTTCTTGAACCTCTGGGAGAAAGCCATCCGGACTGGATCATTATCCAGGACATCGCCAATCGGCTCGGCGCAGGTTGGAAGTACGAGCATCCCTCTCAGATCTACGAAGAGATTGCTTCTCTCACACCCTTGATGTCGGGTGTTACGTACGAACGCCTTGAAGGATATAAGACACTGCAATGGCCCGTAGCCGAGGATGGCAGCGATCAGCCGCTGCTTTACACCCGGAAATTCAACTTTCCCGACGGCAAGGCGACGTTCTTCCCGGTTCCCTGGTCTGAGCCTTCCGATCAACCGAATGCTGAGTACGACCTGCACCTGAATAACGGCCGCTTGCTCGAGCACTTCCATGAAGGCAATATGACGTATCGAACGGAGGGCATTCGCGAGAAGACGCCGTGCACGTTTGTCGAGGTGTCGCCCGAGCTCGCCGGCGCGCGTGGGATTCAGACCGGTAGCTGGGTACAACTGACCTCTCGCTATGGGAAGGTACGCGCACAAGCTGTGGTCACTACGAGGGTGCAGGGAAAAGAACTGTATATGCCCATGAACTCCACGGAAGAGCCCGTGAATCGCCTCACCGGCAGCCATACGGACAAAGCGACTCACACCCCGGCTTACAAGGAGACCTCCGTGCAACTCCGCGTGCTGGGACAAATCGGCGATGATCCGTTGCCACGTACCAACTCCCGTCACGGCCATCCGACACCCCAGACCGGCGTTGAAATAGAGCGTAAGTGGAAACGTAGCGATTACCGCCAACCGGGCGATCAGCTGGTTCAAATTCAGAGCGCTAAACACTGACTGCAAGGAAGGAGAAGAAAGATGGCTCGACCAATCCCTCTTGAACTACCGCCCCGCGATCCGCGCGAGGAATTGCGCAAACGCCTGGAAGAGGCGCCAATAAAGCACGCCGAGGCCCTTCTCGACTCCTACGAGTTACTCGGAAAGCTGCACGAACATGGTGTGTTCGAACTGTTGCGCGGAGCATTGGGAGCAAGCGACAAGCTGATTGAGACCGCTGTGGACGCAGCCAAGTCTGACGAAGCGATCCGTGCAATCCGCAACGCCATCATCCTCGGCAAGATATTGGGGGCCATCAACCCGGACGTCCTGCAGAGTGTAGCCGTGGCAGTCGGCGAAACGTTGGGATGTTATGAGAAGCCGATTATCGAGCCGCCAGGCCTTTTCTCGCTGATTGCTCAGTTTAGCCATAAGGAACTGCGCCGAAGCATGGCTCTCTTGAACAAGTTCCTGGAATCGCTTGGCAACCAGATCAAATTGCGGGGCGCCTGCAAATAAAGGCGCGGGCAAGTCACAGAATAGCCGTGGAGGGGTATATGTCGAACGCACATCGCTGGGGGATCGCAGCAGCGAGCTTCCTGATGCGGATGGGTGCCGGGGCATCACAGTCAACAACGTTCAGCCGGGTCTGATCGACGCGGATTTGAATCCCGCCTCGGCTGATTGGGCGGTACCACGGAAGGCCACAACGGTGCTCGACCGCTAGGGGCACACTGGGGAGATTGCGGCAATGGTGGCATTCGTCGCCGGTCCGGAGTCCTCGTTCATTACGGCAGCCAATCTGCTCAAATCCGGTTGCTGACCGACATCAATGCGCCAAACGACGGTGTTCGAGAGCCCGGAAATGACCAAGGTACCCTGAAAGTTGTAGACCGCCTACCACGGAAGTGTCACTTGGGAGTAGAATCTGCACTTGAAGCCGTTCTTCCCCTTGGGCCCTGCAAGCTGGTGCGGGACGAATGCCTCATTCTTTGTCAAAAACCACGAAATACTGCGTCGTTGCAACGGAGGCAGCATGAATTCGATGAATAGCTGGTCGGAGAAATCATCGTTACCCCATCGTCAAAGGGCTGAACGGCGTCCCGTACCGGAATTGACTGCCTACCATTGGAGCGGCGCCGGTCTGAAGCAGGAAGGCGTGAAGGATATCAGTTCAACTGGTGTCTACCTCCTGACAAAGGAGCGCTGGCTGCCGGGTGAGTCGGTCTCCGTGACCCTGCAAAGGAAAGGTCCGCTGGAGCATATTCCCGAGCGACGGATCACGATGAAGACGACCGCAGTCCGGTGGGGTGAGGACGGCGTTGCTCTATCCTTCCTCCTGCCCAACGACCTTGACGTTCGCCTGTGGGATAGTCCGCTCAAGAGCGACTTAGACCACACGGAACCGGAAGACATCCTGCGAGAGTTTCGCGTGGCAGGAGCCCTTGCATTCCTGAAGCGGATATGTCCGACCGCTACTGAAGAAGTACGGCTGCTGATTCGGGAAGGACTGAGCAATTACAGGGTTGCCAGCGCGGTAGAGATTTCCCTCAGGGCGGAAGGCGTGCTTGCTACTGGGATGGATGCGGACAAAATGCGGATTCATCCGCGTGTCCTTTTGCGCATACTTGAGAATGGGTCTTGGGCCGAGGCTGATTGGATACAGGATTTATGGGCGGGTTTACTGGCTTCGTCCTGCACCACGGACGGGAAGGATGAATCGAATATGCCCTATGTTGATTTGCTCAGCCAACTAACCCACGTTCACCTGCGTGTTTTCGTCGCCGCCTGCACAAAAGCCACAAAGGTCATTTCGGGATTAGGGCGAATTTCTTCTCGTCCTCTCGCCTTCACGACGCAGGAAATCATGAAGATTACCGGGTCGCGCGACGTGCTGAGAATCGAGCGCGATCTGGAATATCTCACCGACCTTGGCCTGCTTGAAAAGAGAGTCAAATCCTCATTCTTCGTGGCGGCTGACGAAGCAAGCATCACTCCTACCACTCTTGGACTGCAACTGTATGCGCGCTGCCGCGGGAATCGGGGAAAAGAGCAGGATTTTTACAGGGGGGAGTTCGCCGCCGAAGTCCCGGTCCTCACGAATGAAGCATAATGCTGCGCACCCGTTAAGGCTGAAGTTTCGGTCCGGGACCCAGGCTTGCGGGGCGCCGCAATCGGCCCGGCAGCTCCCGCAGTTAACATCCACTGTTTTTCTGTGCTCCCAGCCATTCAGCCGCGTTCAGCGTCTTCGAGGGAGCGGGTTTTGGGGCAAAGTTTGACCGGATTGGCTTCGTTCAAACGCGTCATCTGAGCCATCACCCCGGTTTACTGGCTGTCTGCGGGGCCAATACCCTGAGTGGCTCGCATTCAAGCTCTTCTGCCTGATTTTCAATCCTATGCAAGATGGCGAACTCCAGGGTGCCGAAACTTGCGATCAGCAAAGTCAGCACTTGAACCCCGGTTGCTGCAGCCAAAGCCACAGTAAACCAGGAACTCGCAAGGATGGCCACCCAGATTGCGGTGAACCATCGGTGGATTGGTCCGTTGGGAAGCTGTTTCAATGCTCCCGCAGTGACGATGATGGCAAGCACAATCAGGATCGAATCATAGACAGGTACGTAAACGTTCAGCAGGAGCGTCCAGGTAATGGTTGCCGCCCAAAGAACCGAATTGAACGGTTTGCTCGATTGCGGAGATCTCCACCATGCTCTGAAAAGGGAAATGACGGCCCAGCAGGCTATGCCAAGCAGGAGTGCGAGCACCGGCCAGGAACGGCCTCCATGGAGCAAGAACGAGAACGAAGTAAAGTCGATCCATTTGATAATGTTGCGGATCGGATAGGATTGCAGGCCCACCGAAACTCTTCCGTAGAGGGTGATTGCACGGACGAAGCCCGGCCAGACGGCAGTCCCTAGTATCGCGGTGGTGCCAAGCGCGAGCGCAGCCACCCCAGTCGCAAATCCCAGCAGCGTCCTGAATCGGCGGGTTACCAGGAGCATGGGCAGCAGAAGCACAAGAAGAGTTGGTTTATAGGCACAGATGGATAACGCAAGTCCACTTCGGAAGCAATGGTCCAGATCGTCTTCTCTGAGAACCACGGCCAGGGCAAAGAAGCCAATCGCGGCAAGCTGCCCGCTGGCCGCCGTATTGAGAATGAACGGACAATAGGAGAATGCCAGGCAGAAAATCAATGAGCGTCGCAATGGTTCCTGGGGGAAAAAGCGCGCCAGCATGATTGCCAGTCCAGCCGCATAAAGTACCAGCAGAATGACCGACCAAAGCAAATACGCAGCCCAGTAAGGCAATAATGCGAATGGCCAGAACATCAGGCCAATGAATGGGGGATACGGACTGACACCGCATCCCTGTTTGCTCTGGTGAGCCGCGACACAGGTCTGCATTTGCAGGTCAAAGTCGTAAAGATCGCGAGGCGGATGCGTTTTTAGGATCTCGCCGAGACTATAGAAACCCGTGAAATCCCCGTCGGGCGGCCGGTGGCTGCTCACGACGACGATGCAGAAAGGCAAGACGAAGCAGACAAGCAGCGCGCCCCAGCAAAGCATGTTGAGGTCCTTTAAAGAAGGGGTCGTGCCGAAGACACGTCTGGGCCGGGAGGGCGATAAGGGAGTCATAAGCCGCTGATGCTTGAATTAATTAAGGTGAGTTGCCACGCAAGAATGACACATTCCGGTAAATGAACGCAAGAAATCCAGGCTTTGCCATTTGGGCGTCTCGCATCTGTAGCAGTTGCGCCGCCGGCGTCGGGCCCCGTCATTTTCACTTCATGCATTCAGCAATGCCTCAACCTCCGCGTGCAGTCGCTCGGTGATAGCCGCCTCACTCTCCTCGGCAGCAAACCTTACAGGTTCGCCCACCCGCACCTCAATCGTTCCTGATCGGAACCAGTTGCGCCGCCCCGCCTTCAAGTCTCCCAGCCCTTTTATGGCCACCGGCAACACCGCTGTCATCGACTGCTTTGCCAAAAGCCCAATTCCGGGCCGAAACCGCGCAAGTTCTCCGGATGCAGATCGCACCCCTTCGGGAAACACCAGCACGTTGAATCCCTTGTCCAGCGCTTCACCCGCGTGCGCGAAGCTGCGTTGAAAATCCCGCAGCCGGGGCAACGGAAACACATTGAACAACGCCGTTACAAGCCAGTAAGCGGCGGGCCCAAAAAGCATGAACCGGCGCTGCCCGCGGCCACGCTCGGGATTGCGAAAGTGTCGAAAATCTTCCAGCATCTCGCCTGACATGGCCACTGCAACCCGCCGCCGCATCGGTCCCGGCAGCGCATACTCCACGAGCGGCCCGTCGTACTCCGTCACGTGGTTGCACACAATCAACATTGGCTCCGCGTTGCGCAACGCCGTCGCTCTCACAATTCGCGGATTGGCCAGCAGCTTTACCAGCGGATGTGCCACAGCCTCGAGAAACACCACCCGCACCCATGCCACCGGCTTCCACCATGGCCACCGCGGATAAAGATACTCGGTCCGCTGCGCGTATTCCGTTGCTATTGCTCCGGCCTCATGCGCAACGTTCGTTCGTTCCATCGGCTCCACAATTTCCATTGATCCACCCTGATTCTCCGGCCCTTGCACCTGGTTGCCGCTAGGGCGGCTCTGCGGCCTGGTTCCGTGTCCCTCGTCCCCGCCGTTTCCACCCACCAGCCGCCGCAATTCGCCCAGTGTCTCTGCCCGGTCAAGCGCCTCATCGGGCGGCGGAACACCGAGTCTCTCTTCCAATGCGGCCGCAAGTTGCACTCGCCCCAGGCTGTCGAGGTGCAAGTCCTCCGTCAGACGCACTTCATCACCCACTCCCGGCGGTGTGTCGCCGGAGATCGACGCAATCAGCGCCAACAGCCAATCCCCGCCAGCGGAAAAATTCGCTGCCTTTCCGCCTGTGCCGCTAACCGCCGCTGCCTGAATCCTGCTGAGCCAGGCTTCGACCGCCTTGCGACGCACTTTCCCCGTTGAAGTCCGCGGCAAATCCGGCTCCGGCCATAGCACCCACCGGCGTATCCGCTGAAAATCCGCCAGACGCGCATTGGCCCGCTCCACCGCCTTGGCCGCCTGGCCCTCAGGGCCGCGGACTGCCAGCACTGCGCAAGGCTCCGGTCCATTGGGCGTCTCCATCGCGACCACCGCGCACGCTGCGATGCCCGGTTGCTCCTCGAGTGCCGCCTCCAGGTCTTCGGGATGCACATTCACTCCGGCCGTCGTCACAATTGTCTCGCTCTTACGCCCCAGAAACTTCAGCTCGCCCGTTGACTGCTTCTCTGCCAGGTCGCCCGTGGCCAGCCACTCGTCCTCACGGGTCTTCAACTCGCCGCCGGTCCACGTAGACTGCGAAATCATGGGACCGCGCACGAGCACTTCGCCATCGGGTCCCAGTTTCACTTCACGACCCGGCAGCGGCTTGCCAATGCTTCCCTGGGCCACATGAAACGGATGATTCAGCGTGATCAGCGCCGTGGTCTCCGTCATACCGTAGCCCTGCACCACCACAAACCCCAACGCATTCCAGAACTGCTCAAGGCCTCCCGCCAGCGCCCCTCCGCCCGAAACCAGGGCCCAGAACTTCAGCCCAAAACTCCAATGCACGTCGCGAAACCGCCACCATCGCATCCATGCAGAAATCCCCTTTGAAGCCGCAACCCGCTGCGCCAGTCCCGGCTTGGTTGTCTCCAGATGAGTCTTTAGAAGCGCCATCACCCGCGGCACAGCAGCGAGCACGGAAATGCGCTCCCGCTTGATCGTCTCCATCAGCCGTGGAGCCACCAGCCGGCTTTCAAAGTGCACCTCCGCCGCAAAGATCGCTGGAACCCAAAGCCCCATCGTCTGCCCAAACACATGGCTAAGCGGCAGCGTATGCAGAAACCGCAATGGGTGCACAAACTTCTCATACCGCATGTAAGGCCGCGCTCCCTCTTCAATCGGACCCACGCTCGCCAGCACGTTCCCATGCGTATGCACAATGCCTTTCGGCTCGCCGGTCGTCCCTGATGTAAAGAGAATCTGTAGCGGCGTCTCGCGCGACAGTCCCTCCACCGGCCCAGCCTCTTCCAAGGGAAGGGAAGCAGCCCAATCCTCAAACGCCAGCGTCGGAATCTCAGGGAGTGAATGGTCTGGGTCGCCAGAGCCCGTTACTTGCCGTCGGGGTGCTAACTGCCTCACCAGCAGCGCGTCCCCCACCGCCAGTTTCGGCCGCACATCCGCCGCAACGCGCGTCGCGAAATCCGCGCTCCCATAAGCATCCAGCGGAACTGCCAGCACTCCCCGCAGCATGCACCCATAAAACGCCGCTATCCACTCCGCGCCATTTTCCGCCCACAGCACCACCCGGTCGCCGGGCCCCATACCGCGTTGCGCCAGCAGTGCGGCAAACCTCCCGGCCAGGCGCGCAATCTCCCCATAGGTAGAGACTCTCCGTCGGACTCCGCGATAGTGCACCACCGCAATCCCGCGATCGAACCGCCGAAAGTCGTCCAGTAGCGTAGCCAAATGGTCCCGCATGGCACCCCCATCCTACCAGCGCGGCGAAGCCCATCCCCGTCGAGACGATGGCACCCGTTAAAGTGTATGAAGGTAGGCGCTCGATGGTTAGATCGAAGCGGGGAGCCAATTCCGCCGAGCCCGCTTAAGAGAAAACTGGAGGTTGGCATCCAGGAGCGAGCGGCTGCGTGTCTCTTTCGCTTCCTCTTCGCCGTCGCCCGCGTTATTCTCTAGGGAGTCATGTCCCCGCATCGCCTCAATTCGGAGCCGCCTTCCAGCCCGCTTTTGGCCCAGGACCCTTTCGCGTGTTTTCACCCTGTTACGGCCGAGTGGTTCAAAGCGGTCTTCGACGCGCCTACCGCTCCCCAGCATCTCGGCTGGCCGGTCATCGCACGGGGCGAGAGCGCGCTCATTCTCGCGCCCACAGGAACCGGCAAAACCCTCGCCGCCTTCCTCTGGTGTCTGGATCGCCTCATGCTGCATCCCCACCCCCAGGGGAAGGAACCCGGGGTGCCCGCGGACGGGTCTTCGCCCAAAGGGTGGAGACCGGGTTGCCGCATCGTTTATGTATCCCCCCTCAAGGCTCTCGCTGTCGACGTGGAGCGTAACCTCCGCTCGCCCTTGGCCGGCATCGCCAACATGGCCCGCCGTCGTGGCGTCTCTTTCCACGAGCCCCTCATTAGCGTCCGCACCGGCGATACCCCCCAGCGCGAACGAGCCAGATTCCGCCGCCATCCTGCCGATATACTCATTACCACTCCTGAGTCGCTTTACCTGTTGCTCACCTCGCAAGCCGCCGACGCCCTTCGCACCGTCGACACTGTGATCGTCGATGAGATTCACGCTCTTGTTCCCACAAAGCGCGGTGCGCATCTTGCTCTCTCGCTGGAGCGCCTCGAAGCACTCACAAAACGCCCCATCCAGCGCATTGGGTTGTCCGCAACCCAGCGCCCCCTGGAAGAAGTAGCACGCTTTCTGGGCGGTGTGGAAATCGCTGTGGAAAAACCCTCCGTCGCAAATTCCACAGCCCAGTCTGTCCACGTGGATTCAATAGTTTTCACCCTTAATCCTCAACCATTGAATGAACTCTCCACGACGACTCCGTGGTCCGCAGAATTGCCTGATGTGGGAGTTATTCGATATCGTCCAGTTACCATAGTTAATGCAAGTTATTCCAAACAGTTAAGGCTAAGAATTGAAGTTCCAGTTGAGGATATGGCGCGCCTCAATTCGATGGAGGAAATCCCCAGCGGCCCTGCATCGCAGATGCCCCGACGGGTCTCTATTTGGAACGCCATCCATCCCCGCCTTCTCGAGCTAATCCGCGAGCGCAACTCGACAATTCTCTTCGTCAACAGCCGCCAGGTTGCCGAGCGGCTGGCAGGCGCGCTGAACGACCTTGCGGGCGAGCCCATCGCTCGCGCCCACCACGGCTCCCTCGCCGCCGCCCAGCGCACGGTCATCGAGGAGCAGCTCAAAGCCGGTCAGATTCGCGCCCTCTGCGCCACGTCCACACTTGAATTGGGCATCGACATGGGAGCCGTTGACCTCGTCATCCAGATTGAAGCCCCTCCCTCTGTCGCCAGCGGAATGCAGCGCATCGGCCGGGCCGGCCACCATGTGGACGCCGTGAGCGAGGGCATTCTTTTCCCCAAGTACCGTGCCGATCTTGTCGCCTGCGCCGCGGTCACCCGCGCCATGCACGAAGGGCAAATTGAGTCTACCCGCTTCCCGCGCAACCCCCTCGACGTCCTCGCCCAGCAGTTGGTGGCCATCGTCGCCCGTCCGCCCGATGCGCCAAAGCTTCCCATCCGCGCAAGGAAGCTTCACACCCGAAAACTGGGAGCCCCAGGGTTCGCACAAGATTTGGGTTCCACATCCTTTTCGCGGCACCTTGCGGAAAGGGTGGGGTATCAATCCCCTCCACCGGCCTCCGCCGATCAATACCAGGAGCCAGACCCCAAGCCCGAAGTCTCCGTCGATGCCCTTTTCGACCTCGTTCGCGGCGCTGCCCCCTTCGGCAGTCTCAGCCGATCCGCCTTTGAAGGCGTCCTCGATCTGCTGAGCGGCCGTTACCCCTCCGACGAGTTCGCCGAGCTCCGTCCTCGCCTCACCTGGGACCGCATCCGCAACCTAGTCACCGCCCGCGATGGAGCCGCCCGCCTCGCCATTCTCAACGCCGGAACCATCCCCGACCGCGGCCTCTATGGCGTCTTCCTTGCCCATACCGAGGGCAAATCCGTACGCGTCGGCGAACTTGACGAGGAGATGGTCTTCGAGTCCCACACCAACGAAACCTTCATCCTCGGCGCCTCCACCTGGCGCATTGAAGACATCACTCACGACCGCGTTCTCGTCACCCCGGCTCCCGGCGAGCCTGGCAAAATGCCTTTTTGGAAAGGTGATGGCCCCGGCCGACCACTCGAATTCGGCCGTCGCATTGGTGCGCTTGTGCGCGAGCTTCGCGCCCTTCCCAAGGCTGCTGCCCTCACCCGCCTCGTTTCCGAACACGACCTCGATCCCAATGCGGCCGAAAACTTGCTCGAATTCCTCGCGGACCAGGAAGCCGCCACCGGCCAGGTCCCCGACGACCGGACCATCGTGATTGAGCGATGCCGCGATGAACTGGGCGACTGGCGCGTCTGCGTCCTCACGCCATTCGGCAGCCGCATCCACATTCCCTGGGCGATGGCCGTCAGCGCCCGCATCCGAGCTTCCGGCGGGCCTGAGGTCGAGACCCTCTGGGGCGACGACGGTTTTGTGCTCCGCTTCCCCGACACCGACCAGCCCCCCGATCCCGACTGGTTTCTGGTCGAGTCCGCCGAAGCCATGCAGCTCGTGCTGCGTCAACTTGGCTCGACGGCGCTGTTTGCCGGTCGCTTCCGCGAAGCCGCCGGCCGCGCCCTGCTGCTGCCCCGCCGCCGCGCCGACGCCCGTTCGCCGCTCTGGCAATTGCGCAAGCGCTCCTATGATTTGTTGAGCGTCGCCTCTCGCTATCCATCATTTCCGCTGCTTCTCGAGGCATACCGCGAATGCCTGCGCGACGTCTTCGATATGCCCGCCCTCCTCGAAACGCTGCGTGCTATCGAACAGCGCCAACTGCGGGTTCATGTTGTCGAAACCAATAAGCCGTCGCCATTTGCCTCTTCGCTCTTGTTCAGTTACGTGGCCAACTTCCTCTACGACGGCGACGCGCCATTGGCCGAACGCCGCGCACAGGCTCTCACCATCGATCAGGACCAGTTGCGCGAGTTGCTTGGCGAAGCCGACCTGCGCGAGTTGCTCGATGCCGACGCAATCGCCGAGGTCGAAGAGGCGGCGCAGTGCCTCGCGGAGCCGTATCGTGCCCGCACCGCCGACGGCATTCACGATCTTTGCCTGCGCTTGGGCGACCTGAACCGCGAAGAACTTGCCCGCCGCGTGGTTTCGCCGGAACTCATGCAGCACGTCGACCGTCTTATTCGCGCCCGGCGCCTGCTTGAGTTGCGCATCGCCCCAGGTGGCGAGAACGCCCGTCGCCTCATTGCGGTCGAAGATGCCGCGCGCTACCGTGATGCGCTCGGTATTCCTCTTCCTCCCGGCCTGCCCGCCGCGCTTCTTGAACCGGTAGCGCAGCCCGTGCTTGAGCTGGTTCGCCGTTATGCCCGCACCCACGGCCCATTCACGCTGCGCGAGCCAGCCGATCGTTTTGCGCTCGATACCACCGTGGTCGAAAACGCCTTACGGCTGCTTGTCCATGAAAACCGCGTGCTCGAAGGCGGTTTTCGCCCCGGCGGCCTTCACCGCGAGTGGTGCGACGCGGAAATCCTGCGCCAGATTCGCCGCAAGTCGCTTGCCAGGTTGCGTCGCGAAGTCGAGCCCGTGGAGCAGCACACGCTGGCTCGTTTCCTCACTCATTGGCAGGGCTTGCTCGCACCGCGCCGCGGCTCGCCTTCGCATCTTGATGCGTTGCTCGATGCCGTTGAAAGCCTGCAAGGCGCGCCGCTTCCCGCGTCGCTTCTCGAAACGTCCATCCTGCCCGCGCGTATTACCGCCTATGATCCGACCGGCCTGGACACTCTGATCGCCGCAGGGGAAGTGGCCTGGGCAGGCGTAGAGCCAATCGGCGAACGCGACGGCCGCGTCGCGCTCTTTCTCGCCGACAAACTTCCCTTGCTCGTTCAGCAACGGCCCATTGTCGAGCCCCTCACCGAGCGCGAAGAGAAGCTGCTCGCCGTGCTCGAATCGACCGGCGCCAGTTTTTTCGACTCGCTGCATCAGGCCGTGGGTGGTGGCTATCCCGGGGAATCGATCGATGCCTTGTGGAGCCTGGTTTGGCGCGGGCTCATCACCAACGATTCGTTGCACGCACTGCGCGCCTACATTGCCAAGCCCGAGAGTGTTCGAGCGCCCCGTCGTCTGCAGACTGGAGCGGTTTTTCGTTCCCGGCGCACCACCCCGCCCACCGCCCAGGGCCGTTGGTCGCTGCTCCCTCTTCGTGCGCAGAAGGGAAGCGAAGGCGCGCCAACCACCACCGAGGCGAGCCACGCGCTCGCGCTGCAGCTTCTCAACCGCTATGGTGTGCTGTTGCGCGAGTCAGTGGCAGCGGAGAATATTCCTGGCGGTTTTAGCGCTGTCTATGACGTTCTGAAAGCTCTCGAAGAGAGTGGCCGAATTCGACGCGGCTATTTCGTAGCCGGCCTCGGCGCCACGCAATTTGCCCTGCCCGCCGCGGTGGATCTTCTGCGCCAATTGCGAAGCGAGCCCCCCGCCGAGAAGCCCGAGTTTGTCCAGTTGGCAGCTACCGATCCCGCCAACCCCTACGGCTCGGTGCTGCGCTGGCCCGACCTGCCGGTTATGGACGATGACGCGGAAACAGCTCCCCGTATCCTCACCCGTGCAGCTTATGCCGAAGTCATCCTGCGCAATGGCCAGTTGGTTGCGTGGCTCCGTCGCAACAATCCCAACCTGCTTGTCTTTCTACCACCTGAAGAGCCGGAGCACTCGCAGGCAGCCGCTGGCCTTGCGCATTTCTTCTGTGCCCGCGGACAGGAACGCATGCGCGGCGGAGGTCATCAGGGCGTGCTCATCACCACCATCAACGGTAAACCTGTTACGGCGCATCCCATGGCCCGCTTTCTCATGGATGCCGGCTTTTATTCCGGGCCGCTCGGCATGCACTTGCGCCGCATTCCTCTGCCAATCGGTCATCGGGAGTCGGGCGGGGCCGAATTGCAATAACCAGCAAGACGCAAATTGCGTGTTGAACATCACTGAAAGACAGCGTCCATGCCAATTAGGGTCGAGTTTCGCTGGCAGACGTTTGGAGGGTATTTCCAGTGGGTACTGGACGCCGCCTGCGAAACGGTCGAGTGGCCTTATCAGCCATTAGGGTTCAACTCCCTTGCCCCCCGTACTCTGCTCGACTTGCACGGAATGTATGCTTCTTGAAGTTGTGCTACACTAGTCCCAGTTTCGCAGGCGGCATCTTAGACAGGGATACGCCAACAGACAAAGGCTCCGGACTGATAACCCGGAGCCTTTGTTATTTCTTGATTGGCAATCATGCCTGAGGGCGACACCATCTTCCGCACCGCGCGCACATTGAGCCGCGCACTCGTGGCCAAACCCATTACTGGCTTTCGCTCCAACTATCCGTTGCTCACCCGCTTTAACGAAGACACGCCGCTTGCCGGTCAGTTTGTCGACCGGGTCGAATCGCGCGGTAAATGGATGCTGATTCAGTTCTCTGGCGGCGGCATCCTGGCTACCCACCTGCTCATGAGCGGCAGTTGGCACATTTACCGTCCCGGCGAGCCATGGCAAAAGCCGGCCCGCCACATGCGGATCGTCATCGAAAACAAGAGCTACGTCGCGGTTGGATTCAATGTGCCCGTGGCCGAGATGCACACTGCACAGTCTCTTGAGCGCGACCGCCGAATCCCGGATCCAGATATCGATGTGCTCAGCGCTTCGTTCGATTCAAACGCCGCGGCCCGTCGTCTCCTTGCGCACTCGTATGAAGAAGTGGGCGATGTATTGCTCCATCAGAAAGTGTTGGCCGGCGTGGGCAATGTCTTCAAATCGGAAATATGTTTCCTCACCGGCGTCAATCCCTTTTGCCGGGTCGCCTCGCTCTCCGATGCGAAGATTGCTTCGTTGATCGCGACCGCGCAAAAACTCGTCGCCGCCAACGTGCTTGAAGATTCGGGTGACACGGTCGTAACCTTCCGGGGACGACATCGGCGCACCACGCATCAATCCGATCCCGCTGAAAGCCTATGGGTCTACGGGCGTAAGGGCGATCCGTGCCGCCGCTGCGGAGAGCCCATCCGCATGCGCATCCAGGGCCCTGACGCGCGCGTCACCTTCTGGTGCCAGCTTTGTCAGCCCATGCCCGACGGCTCCGACGTGGATGGATGAATCAGTTCCCCGGCTTGCCCAGGCCGAAAATCTTCTGAAAGATATTGCGATGGTCGGCAGGGTGATCGCACGTATCCGTAGGCGCCGTGCCCGCGAGGAACGCCGCTTCATAATCGTCAGGGCACGCGGCGTCGGCCAGCAGGTTTGTCACCTTGTCCAGATTCACAACTTCCACGCCTTCCGGCGGTGTGAATTCATGCGCGTCGGAGTATTGCGGCAGTTCCACCGCCCTCTTCATGAACTCCGCCCAGATGGGAGCGGCGGCGCGTGCGCCTTCGATTTTTATATCGGAGTAATCATCGTTGCCAATCCACACGATGCACAGCAGGTTTGAGGTATAACCGGCAAACCATGCATCGTGCTCCGTGCCCGTCTTGCCCGCCGCGGGTGCTCTGAATCCCATGTTGCGCACGCCGGCGCCTGTTCCCACACCCTGCAGCACCGCTTCCATCATGTTCGTTGTCAGATAGGCCACTCGCGGATCGAGCACCTGCTTCGAAGTGGGAGTGTAGTCTTCGATGATGTCGCCCGTCGGCGTGCGCACGCTGGCCAGCATCCACGGATCCAGGTGGAGGCCGCCATTGGCAAACACCGTATAAGCGCCTGCCATCTCCAGGGGCGACGCATCGTAAGCGCCAATGGCCATCGACGGAGTCGCACGTGCGCTCTTGATCCCTGCGTCCCGCGCCAACTCTGCCACGCGATCGAAACCAACCATGGCGGCCAGGCTGATGGTGGCATTGTTCAGCGATCGCATCAGCGCAAAGCGCGCCGTTACGTCACCGTGATACTCACCCTCGAAGTTGCGCGGCGTGTATTCCTGGTTGGTTCCCACATCATAGGTGGTTTGTTGGTCGCTGAGTATCGTCACCGGCGAAAACAGCTTGGTTTGCCCCGGCAGCATGGTTCCTTCCGCGGCGGTCTGGAATGCCGCCGCGTAAACGAAAGGTTTGAAAATCGAACCGGTGGGTCGCTTGGCCACTGCGTGGTTCAGTTGCGAGCCGCCATAGTTCCGCCCACCCACCAGCGCCAGCACCTGGCCCGTGTGGGGGTTAAGCGCCACCAACGCCACCTGTGGATAGATGATTGTCTCGGTATTTCCGGTGGTTTCGCCGATCTCTTTTGCTTTGGCAAGCTTCCTGCGGCGCGCATACAGCCGATCTACCTGCTCATCCACCACGTGAATTGTGGAGTCGATTGCCGCCGAAGCTACGCGCTGCAAATCGGGATCGAGCGAAGTGTAGATGTGCAATCCTTCGCGATTGAAATCGCGATCGCCGAGTTTCTGCACCAGGTCGTCGCGCACCAGGTCCACAAAGTAAGGCGCCTCGCTGGCATCCACGCTCCCCGGCGCCAGGTGCAGTGGCTCTTCTTTGGCGCTCTCAGCCTGCTCTTTGGTAATGGCGCCGGTCTCCACCATCGAATCCAGAACCAGGTTCCGCCGTTCTATCGCGCGGTCAGGGTGACGGAATGGGCTCAGCCGGTTCGGGCTCTGGATAATTCCCGCGAGCAACGCGCACTCAGCCAGATCAAGCTGCCGCACATCTTTGCCGAAGTACGCCTGCGAAGCCTCGCCGAAACCATCGATCGAAAAGCTGCCCCGCTGGCCAAGGTTGATCTCGTTGGCGTACATCTGAAAAATCTGTTGCTTGGTGAAACGATGTTCGAGCTGAAACGTGATGACGATTTCGATCAGCTTGCGCTTGATGCGCCGCTCCGGCGAAAGGAAAAATCCACGCGCCAACTGCATGGTCAGCGTCGAACCGCCCTCCACAAAGCGATGCCCCGGCGTCAGATCGTTGCGCAGCGCGCCCAGGATGCGTATATAGTCCACACCGCCGTGGTCGAAAAAGCGCCGGTCTTCAATTGCCACCACCGCATGCACCAGGTTCTGGGGAATCTCGTCGTAGGTCAGAAGGCGGCGTTTGGCGCGGTTGGCGTCGCTCAGGTCGGTGATCAGCAGTGGTTCCAGTTCGTAGCTCGCCAGTGGCTGGCCGTGTTCATCTGTGATGGAGCCCACCACGCCGTCGCTGACCTTGATCGTCGCCGGGTCTTCGGAATGAAAAGACTGCGGGCCGGGGTTCACCGTGATGCTCTGCGCACCTTCGCTAAACGTACCCAGCGGAGAAGCCTGCGAAGCCCCGTTCGTGGTATACCCAGCCTCGCGCAGTTCGTTTGCGATGAGTTGAACGCCGAGCTTTTGTCCCGGTCTTACCTCGCGTGGAGCAGCGTAAATCTTGGCCGTGTCGGCAAACAAAGGCTTCTTCAGGCGCGCGTCGACAATGCCTTCGTACTTGATGTAATAAAAACCGAAAACTGCGAAGCCCGCCAGCGCAACCGCCGCGCAACTCACCAGGGCGACGCGCAGCAACAGCATTGACCACGGATGCTTTCCGGTAGGTCTTGCCAGCCTGATTTTCAACGCCATCGTCGCTCCCTATTGATCGCTTACCTAAAAATCGACGGGTGTCGCAGGTTTCGTCCGCCAAGGCAGAGGGCCCGGGACACCGCAAATCTCAAACTGCCAACAGCAGCACATCTTCTTACACGCGCTTCATCAAGTGCTCCAGCACTTCATTCAAAGCCACATCCACGCTGCTCCCGGTCGCGCGCGTCTTCACTTCGGCCAACCCCTCGGCGGCTTTCTTGCCCACGTTGATCCGGTAGGGAATTCCCACTAAATCCGCATCTTTGAATTTGACGCCCGCGCGCTCGTCTCTGTCATCCAGCAGCACGTCGAGTCCCGCCGCATCCAACTCCGCGGCCAGCCTTTCCCCGGTCTCCCGCAGTGCCGCATCGCCCACGTTCGTCACTGTAACCACAACGGTAAAAGGCGCAATCGATGCCGGCAGCCAGAAGCCGTTTTGATCGTTCGACTGTTCAATAGCTGCCGTGAGAATGCGCTCGATGCCGATGCCATAGCAGCCCATGATCGGCGTCACTTCCTTCCCGTTCACGTCCAGCACCCGCGCGCCCATCGACTCGGTGTATCGGTTGCCGAGCTGGAAGATGTGGCCGACCTCAACCGCCTTGCCGACGACAAGTTTGCCCGTGCAATGGTCTCCGGTCTTCCCGGTTTGCGGGCAGCTTTCGCCCTCGTTCACACTGCGAATGTCGGCGCTCAGCGTCCATGTGAAATCGCGTCCCGGCACCACGTTGCGCAAGTGGTAGTCCAGCTTGTTCGCGCCGGCAACCAGGTTCCTGCGGCCTTCGAGAGACTTGTCGATCACGACCGTCAAACCGTCTTCAAGTGCCTTTGCGTCAGGCTTCAGCCCCACCGGTCCCAGAAATCCCGCCGGACCCTTGAAGAAGCGCTCAAGCTCCTCACCCTGCATGGTGCGCAGTTCGCCCGCGCCCAACGCACCCATCAGCTTGGTTTCGTTCACCTGGTGGTCGCCGCGAAGAAACGTCGCAACGCCATGCCACGTGTCGGGCTTGCCTGCCCTGCCACGTTTTAATGCCATATAGGCAACGCACTTGATGTCGCTCGCCGGGGAAATCCTGAAGAACTCCGCCACATCCGATATCGCCGCGCAGCCCGGAGTCTCTACAAGCTCCGGCGTCCCATCTCCCGTTGCAACCATCTCGTCCAACGGTTCAAGCCGTGAAACGGCCTTTTCGAGATTCGCCGCATACCCGCACACCGGGCAGCTTGCAATCAGGTCCTCGCCCGCCTCGGAATAGACCATGAACTCCTGCGACTGCGAGCCGCCCATTGCACCCGAATCTGCCTCGACCGCGACAAACTTCAACCCGCAGCGCGTAAAAATGGTGCGGTAAACCTTGTCGTGCTTGTCGTAGCTCTTGTCGAGCCCGGCCTTGTCCATGTCAAACGAGTAGCTGTCTTTCATGGTGAACTGCCGCACGCGCAAAAGCCCCGACTTGGGCCGCGGCTCATCGCGAAACTTGGTCTGTATCTGGTACCAGATCTGCGGCAACTGCTTGTAACTGCGTAGTTCGCCGCGCGCAATCGATGTCATGATCTCTTCGTGCGTCATGCCCAGGCACAGGTCCGCGCCCTTGCGGTCCTTCAGCCTGAACATGGTGTCGCCCATGCCCGCCCAGCGCCCGCTCTCCTCCCATAATTCGCGAGGCAAAATCGCCGGCAGAAAGAACTCCTGCCCGATCTTGTCCATCTCCTCGCGCACAATGCCGATAATCTTGTTCAGAGACCGCTGGCCAAGGAAGAGGTAGTTATAGATGCCTGCTCCGAGCTGGCGAATGTAGCCCGACCGGACCAGAAACCTGTGGCTGGCCACTTCGGCGTCTGCCGGGGCCTCACGAAGAGTAGGAATAAAGAGCTTCGACCAACGATGCATAAATGTGTGCGAGCAAACTTTCCCGTCCGCCAAGGCGAACGCAAGAACAAATGACAGCAGTTCCCATTCTAAATGTTCGGGTGCGCGATCTTAGAGGCGGCACATTCGTGCCTCAACCGCCTGATGAACCAGCGAGTTAGAAAAGCGAGTCCCAGAGAGCCCGACAAAAGCGTAATGACAAAGAGATTCGATCTCCAGGTCAGCGGAAACGTGCCATCAGCGTTGTGAGGTTCCCAAAAGAAGCCGAATTTTGAATCAAAGAGCAAATAGCTACCCAATATACAGGCTGAGATTCCCAGACAGGTCGTCAACACAACGCAATTACGGAAAGCCCAAAATGAAATCAACTGGCAGACGAGGATTAGGAGTGCGAGGACTACTTCGGAGTGCCAAGTGATCGAATTTGAGCCATCGAGATTAGCACCCTCCAAACGATCGAGAAGGTTTGAATGGAGTGCCAAGTAAACGCAAGCACCACATAAGGCCAAGCCAAATAGAACCTTCAGAGCGATCTTGACCATAAGAACTGCCTCGCTGCCCTCAAATCAGCTCCACGCCCCACAAATCATGCAGATGCACCACGCCCTCGACGCGCTCCTCCGCATCCACCACGACCAGCGAAGTAATCTTGCGCTCTTCCAGAATAGCCAGAGCCTTCGCCGCCAGTTCGCTGGATGCAATCGTCCGCGGCTTCGCGTTCATCGCTTCACCCGCCGCCTTGCTCAGCGCCGCGCCACCCTCGCGTTCCAGCAACCGCCGCAAATCGCCGTCGCTGATCACCCCGCGCAGCTTCCCGCCCTCCTGCACCGTCGTCATGCCCAGCTTCTTCGACGACATCTCGTAAATCACATCCGTCATCGCCGTCCCCGTCGTGACGACCGGAACCTCACCGCCCGTATGCATGAGGTCCCGCACTTTGGCCAGTTGCTTCCCCAGCTTCCCGCCGGGATGCAACTCCGCAAAGTCCTCCACCTCGAAGCCCTTGCGCAGGCTCACGGCAATTGCGAGAGCATCGCCGAGCGCCAGCATGGCCGTCGTCGAAGCCGTCGGCGCCAGGTTCAGCCCGCACGCCTCGCGTTCCACGCCACAGTCCAACGCCACATCACTTGCTTGCGCCAATGTCGAATTCAAATCGCAGCAAAAGCTCACCAACGCGTCGCCCTTGCGCTTCAGCGTCGCCAGCAGCCGCAGAATCTCCTCCGTCTCGCCGCTGGCGGAAAGCGCAACCACCACATCACCGCGCATCAGCACGCCCACGTCGCCGTGTACCGCCTCGGCGGGATGCAGAAACAGCGCCGGTGACCCGGTAGAGCTCAGCGTGGCTGCAATCTTCTGCGCAATAATGCCGCTCTTGCCCATCCCGGTCACCACCACGCGTCCATTGCCTTCGCCGCAATGCAAAATCAGTTCGACGGCCCGATCGAAGTCCGCAGCCATCGGGCCATCCAGCCGCTTCGCCAAACCTTCCAGCGCCGCCGCTTCGGTGCGCACCATCTCCGCCGGCTTCAGGCTATCTCGTTCGTTCTTCGGATTCATCGGTTTCTGATGGTATCAGCTTACAGGGATCAGCGATCAGTGATCAGAGATCGGGGTTTAGTCTCCATCGGAATTGACTCTCGTCCGCCGCGCCACGAACATCGGAACGCAAAACCCCGAAGGGCCCTCGTACAATAGAAGCAAGAGGTCTCATCCCCGTGAAGCGCAATACATTCGTCCTTTTCACCGTTCTATTCCTCCTCGCAGCCTTTGCCTGGGCGGGCTGGGCCAATTGGGAATATCGCAAACAGGCCGCCGAAGCGCGCCTGGCCTCGGTTGCAAAAGGCGAGCTTGTGGCCAGTCCTGCCGGCGATCTGCCGCAGTACATTTCGCCACTCCTGCACAAGCCTGCGCCCGACTTCACGCTCCCCGATCTGAGTGGCAAAAAGGTATCGCTCGCCAGCTTCAAAGGCAAGGCCGTGCTCATCAACTTCTGGGCCACGTGGTGCGGCCCTTGCAAAATCGAAACTCCCTGGCTGGTCGAACTTCAAAACCAGTACGCATCACAGGGTCTTGAAATCCTTGGCGTCTCCACCGAGGGCGAGGATCTGAAAGAGGACGACAAAGAGGGTTGGGCGAAAGACCGCGCGGCCATCGAAAAATTTGTCCAGCAGATGAAAGTGCCTTATCCCATGCTGATGGATGGCGACAGCATCAGCCGCCCCTATGGGGGAGTTGAAGAGTTGCCCACGTCGTTTTTCGTAAATCGCGACGGAACCGTGGTCGCGGCACAACTCGGCCTCACCTCGAAAGAAGACATCGAGTCCAACATTCGCAAAGCGCTGACGGCAGGGAAATGAATCTAGAGTGGACGATTCAGACAATCAGCCGGGTGCCGGGTGCCCCAGGTCTCGTCCGCCGCGGCGGATGAGACCTGGGAACGCACCGATCCCCATTAAGTTGATGGAGAGGACGCAATGACCAGGAAAGGAACGAAGATTGGCATCCTGATGACTCTTGCTTTTGCGTGGGTGTCGTTGCATGCCCCGGCTCAAACCGACGAACCAAACCGCTCTCTCATTCGCGGCGCCGCCGTCGAATACCTCTACCCCGAGCAGGTAACTGTGGCCGCCGGCAAACCCAGTCCGGTCGAGATGCACTTCCGCGTCGGCGAAGGTCTTCACATCAACTCCCACACGCCCAGCCAGGACTACCTCATCCCCACCACGCTCATGATTCCTGAAGCATCAGGCGTGCGCCTCGAAGGAGCCACATACCCTTCTGGCACCGATTTCACGCTTCCTCTCGACCCAGGCACCCGGCTCAATGTCTACACCGGCGAATTCACCATCGATGTTCGCATCGTCGCCACCCGCGGAAATCACCTTGTCGAGGCCAAGCTGCACTTTCAGGCCTGCAACAAGGACGCCTGCATGCCCCCCAAATCCATCACCGTCCCCATCGACGTAATTGGGAAGTAGCTGTTGAAAACCGGTGCCGTCTGTCTCCGCATCTAGAGTCAGCGGAGTTTCACGCGAAAGAATCCACCTTCTTTGAAGCGGAAATACTCGCGGCTGATATTCTCGAGCGCTATCTCTTCGCGGATCAGAGGTTCCCTATCTTCATTTCCCGCCCAGAGGCCGTAAAGCTCGATTTCGTCCTCGTCGAGCCCGGAGAGAAGTCGACACAGTTCCTCGCACTCTCGCTTATTGCTTTCGATCACATCGGCGTCTTTTACTGGATCCAGCCAGTAGGGCCAGTCCCCAGCTCGAGCCTGCATCACCGACGGGAAGGCGCAACCACAACATGACGTGGAACCGATGTATTGGATCTCGGGTTTGCTGAAGATCAGACGTGTCCATGATTCCGAATCTGTCAGATCACTCACATTCACGTGCGGCTCACTCATGTTCCACTCGCTTCTGGGAAGTGGTCTGCTAGTTCCCGCGTAAAGGTGAAAGCACATATGCGGATCGCCTCGCCTTCATAGTAAACGGGGCACGTTTCGTGGGATATTCTCGTGCTTCATCGGATCCCACAACCGAAACCACAACAGCCGATGCGAGCGATTAGCGAGCGCCCGCTCCTTGCAATGGTGCTTTCTTCTCGATCTTCGCCCACGAATCCTTCAGCGGAAGCGTCCGGTTAAAGACCAACTTGCCTTGCGTAGAGTCGGGATCGAGGCAGAAGTAGCCCACGCGCTCAAATTGGAAGCGGTCTTCGAGCTTCGCGTTGGCGAGCGACGGCTCAAGCTTGGCGCCGGTGAGGATCTCAAGAGAGTTAGGGTTGAGATTGTCGAGGACGCTCCCGCCTTCAGCGTAATCGTTTGGGTCGGGCTTGGTAAAAAGCTTGTCGTAAAGTCGAATTTCGGCGGAGATGGCGTGGGCGGCCGAGACCCAGTGCATGGTCGATTTGACCTTGCGGCCATCAGGCGAGTTGCCGCCGCGGCTTAACGGATCGTAAGTACAGTGGACCTCGACGACGTTGCCGCTCTCGTCTTTCACCACGCTTTGGGCGGTGACGAAGTAGGCGTTGCGCAGGCGCACCTCTTTGCCTGGAGACAGGCGGTAATACTTCGGCGGAGGAACCTCGCGGAAGTCGTCCTGCTCGATGAAGACCTCTCTTGAGAAAGGGACCCCACGGGTACCTGCCGACGGGTCTTCGGGGTTGTTGGCGACCTCGACGAATTCCTCCTGTCCGGCGGGGTAATTATCGATGACCAACTTGAGAGGACGCAGCACGGCCATGACGCGGGAGGCGCGGCGGTTCAGGTCGTCGCGCTGGAAGTGCTCCAGCATCTCGATGTCCGTGGAGCCGTTGGTGCGCGTGGCGCCGATCGAGGCACAGAACGCCCGAATGGCTTCGGGGCTAAAGCCGCGGCGGCGGAAACCGGAGAGGGTCGGCATGCGCGGATCGTCCCAGCCGCGGACAACATTTTCCTGCACGAACTGGAGCAGCTTGCGCTTGCTGAGCAGGGTGTAGGTGAGGTTGAGGCGATCAAATTCAATTTGCTGCGAGGGGAAGATGCCCAACTGCTCGATGTACCAGCGGTAGAGCGGCTGGTGGTCGGTGAACTCCAGGGTGCACATGGAGTGAGTGATGCGCTCCAGCGAGTCCGACTGGCCATGGGCGTAGTCGTACATGGGATAAATACACCACTCTTCGCCGGTGCGCTGGTGCGTGGCGTGCAGGATGCGGTACATGACCGGATCGCGCATATTCAGATTGGGTGACGCCATGTCGATCTTGGCGCGCAGCACTCGGCTGCCATCGGGAAACTCGCCCTGCTTCATGCGGATGAAGAGGTCGAGGTTTTCGTCCACGGTCCGATTGCGATAGGGGCTGTCTTTTCCTGGTTCGGTAAGGGTGCCGCGGTGCTGGCGGATCTCATCGGCCGAGAGGTCGTCGACGTATGCCTTGCCCGCCTTGATGAGTTGCAAAGCCCACTCGTAGAGCTGCCCGAAGTAGTCTGAGGCGTAGCAGAGGCGCTCCCAATCGAAGCCGAGCCAGCGGACGTCCTTCTGGATGGAGTCGACGTATTCCTGCTCTTCTTTTTCGGGATTGGTGTCGTCGAAGCGCAGGTTGGTCTTGCCGCCAAACTCGTCGGCCAGGCCGAAGTCAAGGCAGATGGCCTTGGCGTGGCCGATGTGGAGGTAGCCGTTAGGCTCGGGTGGAAAACGGGTCTGGATGGTGGCGTCGCCGTATTTCTTGGTGCGCACGTCCTCGGCGATCTGATCGCGAAGGAAATTGGAGATCGTGCGACTGTCCTGAGTTTCCGGATTTGCGTTGGTCATCGAGGTGATTCCTTATGCGTGCGCGGCAGGGCTACCGAGCGATTGAAGGCTAACTTCGGCCTGGCGGATGCGCGCGAGGCAAAGCTCGCGGCCCAGCACGGCCAAGGTTTCAAAGAGCGGCGGCGCGTTCTTACGTCCGCAGACGGCGACGCGAATGGGCTGAAAGGCCTGCCCGGCCTTCAAACCTAGATCGGAGGCTGCCGTACGCAGTGCCCGGTCCAGCGAATCGTGGTCAAAAGAGGCTGAGGCCAGCACCTGTCGGGCGTGTTCAAGAACGCGCCGGGTGAGCGCAGCATCGCCCTTCTGAGGGATCAACTCCGCTGGGTCGTAGGGAGCTAGCTCAGGCAGAAAGAAGAAGTCTGCGGCGGAGACGGCATCGCGCAGCAGCTTGATGCGTTCGCGAATCAGCGGGGTGACGGCGAGGAGTTTTTCGGGCGAGGGATGGAGGCCGACCTCCTCGAAGAAGGGCTGGAGCCGATGGCTGAGCTCGTCGACAGGCAGGGCGCGGATATGCTCGGCGTTAAGCCAGACAGCTTTGGGATCGAACGGGTCCTCTTCTGTGAAGTTGACGACGGCGTTGGCGCGATTGACGCCCTCGAAAGTGAAGGCGGCCGTGAGCTCGTCGAGAGTCATGAACTCGCGGTCGTTCTTGGGCGACCAGCCGAGCAGGCAGAGGAAATTGATGAAGGCCTGGGGCAGAAAGCCCGAATCCCGATAAGTGGTAACGCTGACGACGGGGCCGTGCTTGCGCTTGGAGAGCTTGGTGCCGTCCGGGGCGACAAGCAGAGGAAGATGCGCGAACTGAGGCGGCGCGACGCCGAGGGCCTCGAAGATGAGCAGGTGCTTGAAGGTGTTGGTGAGGTGATCCTGGCCGCGGATGATGTGGCTGATGCGCAGGTCGGCGTCATCTACGCAAGAGGCAAGGTGATACGTCGGCATTCCATCTGACCGAAGCAGCGCGAAGTCTTCCACCTCTTCGGCGAGTTTCGTCTGCTCACCGTAGACGCCGTCATCAAATCGCAGAGTCCGGTCCTCGCCGCGCGGCACGCGATAGCGAAGGGCGAACGGCTCGCCCGCAGCGGCACGGCGGTCGCTTTCTTCCCGTGACAATTCGCGCATGCCAGGATTCGAGAGCCACGCGCCCTGCGCCGAAGACTGGACGTCGTCCCCCGAGTGCGCGGGGTCCCCAACGACGGGTCCATGTCGTTGGGGTGTCTGGGCCGGTGTAAAGTCGCGATAAGCAAAGCCCTTGGCGAAGATCGCTTCGGCCGCCTGGTGGTGCAGCGCAAGGCGCTCCGATTGCTTGTACTCTTCGTCCCATGAGAGACCCAGCCAGCGGAGCCCTTCAAAGATGGACTGGATGCTGGCGTCGGTGTTGCGCTCCACATCGGTGTCGTCCAGCCGCAACACCATGGTTCCGTGAGTGTGGCGTGCATAGAGCCAATTGAAGATAAAGGTGCGGGCGCTGCCCACGTGCAGAAAGCCCGTGGGCGAAGGCGCAAAACGGACGCGAGGAGTTTTTGGTTGGGAGAGAGTTTCTTCAGGCATCGTCGAGGTGTTTTTCCTCTTCGATGCTATCAGTTTTGGCTCTATGGGCGCGGCGGTGCGGGCGGGTACGGATAGCCCATCTGCGGCTGCGGCATGGGCATCACCTTCCAATCGGCAAACGCCAGCACGTAAATCAGAACCAGGCCGCCCAGCGGGACGATGTTCAGCAACGAAAGCCAGGGAGAGAAACCCGCCTTCTTGCAGATGAACCAGAAAGGCAGAATAACAATGGCCAGGGACACGATGATAAAAATGGGCATAATCCCGAGGAAGACCATTGCCATCTTCCTTGCCTGTTCGGGATCGATTGAGGAGTTTTGCATCAGAAAGAGCGCTAAATGCATGGACGTGCTCCAGATTTGAATTGGAAACTCCCCGCCACGGTAAGGCCAATCGACAAAAACTGCAATGAAAATCGTAGCCAGTCGCTGGTCCCTGGTTTCCAGTCCCTATTCGCTGGTCCTCGCCATGGCGAGCCTTCGGCCTGGTGCCCGGTCTTTAAGTAATGTCCTCGGTGTCGTAGACCGGGTTGACGATGCGCTTCTTCGGTACTCCGTGTACCGAACTCAGCAGATCTTCCACTACGTCTTCAAGTTGCCGCTGGCTCTCAATTACCGCGCTCATGCTCTTCAGTTCGTCCGGTTCAACTACGCGCTCCACCAGGGCCACCGCGTGGCACTGCGCCACGTGATCCATATTCAGACCTTCAGGAGTCTTGGCCTTGATGCTCACCTGGTCAATGCCGATACACAGCAAATCGGCGACCCGCGCGCGCATCTCCCCGGCCAAAGGGCTGATTTTGGGGGCGGCCAGCACCAGCGTAGTGTCGATGTTGACGATGCGGTAGCCGGCGTGCTGAAGCTCTTCTATAGCCAGATTCAGAAAAATCGCTGAATCGGCATCTTTCCAGCGCGGATCTCCCGGCGGAAAGAAGCTGCCGATGTCCCCGGCCGCAACCGCACCCAGCAAGGCATCCGTGATCGCGTGCAGAAGCACGTCGCCATCGGAGTGGCCCGCAAGGCCTTCGGGGTGGTCCAGTGTCAGCCCGCCAATGCGTAACGGCACGCCGGCTTTGAATGCGTGCGAGTCCCAGCCAATTCCGATCCGTGTGTCCATGGTCTCCGTGCCTGTCCCAGAAGGTCTAACCGTCGGCGAAAGCAACCCAGCCTCTACCCTGGGTCAGTGGTTGCGCTGGCGCAGATAGAACTCGGCCAACTCCAGGTCGCCGGGCTGGGTAATCTTCAGATTAACCTGAGAACCGGGTACTACGGCTACCGGCAGCCCGGCGCGCTCCATCAGTGAAGCTTCGTCGGTTCCCACAAACCCGTCCGCTGTAGCCTCGGCAAAAGCCCGCCGCAGCAACCCGTAGCGAAATCCTTGCGGAGTCTGCGCCTGCACCACAAATTCTCGCGGAATGGTCGAGGTTATCAGTGCGCCATGGGCGGTACGCTCCACTTGTTTGATCGTGTCCACGGCCGGCATGCCCACAATCGCTGCGCCGTATTCCAGTACCGCATGAATCGTGCGCTCGATCGTGGCTGTGTCGATCAGCGGCCTTACAGCGTCGTGTACCAGCACAATGTCCTCCGGCGCCGCGGGCAAGGCAGCCAGCGCGTGCGCCACCGACTCCTGCCGGTTGTCGCCGCCTTCCACCACGCGTACCCGGCTACCAAAACCGTACTCGCTTACCTGCGCCGCAACGCGCTCCATTTCAGTTGCGCGCACAGCCACATACATCGCCGTCATCCCCCCCACGGCGTCAAAAGCACGCAGAGAGTGAATCAGGATCGGCACCCCGTCCAGCGTAAGAAACTGTTTGGGCGGGGTCCCCAACGACGGGTCCTTGTCGTTGGGGTGTTTCGGCGGTGTCCCCAGCGACGCGTCCTTGTCGTTGGGGTGCTTCGGTTGCGGCCCGGCCATCCGGGTTCCCAGCCCGGCAGCGGGAAGAATTGCGAACACCTGCATAACTCGTGGAGTATACATCGGCGCCTGCCAGGTTGCGCCACAAGCCACGCTCTCCAGGCCACGTTCAGCTTCGCCTTCCTTTGACGGCGGCATTTCATCTATATTGTAGAGATAATGAGTGGTCGCGACTACCTCGGCGAATTCGAGCACATCATCGTCCTGGCGCTCCTGCGGCTTGAAGATCGTGCCTATGGAGTCACCGTGCGCCAGGAAATCGAAATCCGCACTCATCGCGAGGTCTCAATCGGCGCTGTCTACGCCACCCTTGATCGTCTTGAGTCGAAAGGATATGTAAAGTCCCACCGCGGCGATCCCACGCCTGAACGCGGCGGACGGTCGAAGCGCTTTTTTAAGGTCACCGCAAACGGAGTGGCGGCCGTCAGCCGGGCCCAACGCGCACTCCACAGCATGACGGAAGGCCTCGGACTCAGTGAGAGCTACTCATGACGTTGGAACTGAATTCCGTGGAGCCGCCCCGCCTCGCCGTTTGGCTCATCAGCCTTTTCGTCCTCGCCGAGGAAGCAGAATCCATCCAGGGCGACCTGCTTGAGGAATTCTCCCTTATCGCGTCAAAATCGGGGACTCCATTCGCCCGCAGGTGGCATTGGCGACAGGCAATCAAAACCGTCCCGCAGCTCGCAGGCGCCGGCTTTCGCTCTGCACCGTGGTTGACCTCTGCCGCTATAGTCGGGGGATTCCTGCTGCGGAAGCTTCTCGGTCCACTGGTCGGCCCTGCGGTGTTTGGAGTGCTCGAGAGATACCAGGTTTTCGAGCATCACTTCAACACATATTTGTTCTTCGCGTCCACCGGGATGGACATCGCGCACGTCATCACATTCTTGTTCGTTGGCTTCATGGTCGCGCTGGCAGCCAGGGGCAGGGAAATGCTGGCAACCATGTCGCTCGGTCTCCTCTATGCCGCGATGGCTCTGGTCGCTTCCGTTTATGTCGTGGCCAAAACCGGGGATGCTGCCTATTTGTGGAGACTCACCTGGTACTTCGCCGATCCCTTCGCAATTGTCATCGCCGGAGCCATCATCAGAAGCCATCGGAACGCCGCGACAGCCCGTCATTCCAATGCATAATCCCTTGGGCCCCACCTTGAACTGCGTTACGACTCGCTCCGCTCCACATAGAACATCTCGTTCGTGGCTTTGAAACCCATCTCTTCGTAAACCGGACGCCCGGCGTCAGAAGCGTGCAGCGCCACCACGCGGACGTTGCGTCTTCTCGCTTCTGCCAGGCAAAGCTCCACCAGCGCGCGAGCCAGGCCGCGCCTGCGGTATTCCGGTTCGACCCAGACATTCAACAGGTACGCTCGATACTCACCCACCGGATCAAGCGGATGAGGCGCCCAGTCCAGAAACATAAGTCCCGCCGAAGCCACGGCCCGCTCGCCATCGCAGGTGACCCATCCGGCGTAGATTGCCCGGTTCAGCATCCGTGTCACCCACGGCTCGAACCTCTGGCTCATGGCGTCCAGAACTGGCTGCTCGGCATCTCGCGCGTCCGCGAACATCGCCCTGCGGTGGGCTGTGATCAGTTTGGCATCGGCCGCGGCAGCTTCTCGAGTTTCCAACATGCTGCCCAGTATAGGAGAGCCCCTGCGGTTTGCGCCGGGCCGAGCGCGTGTCCGGCTTTGGGAGGCCATGGCGCTATGATCCTCTGGTGCGCGTTCCTCTCACCATCAATACTTCACTGCTCAAGCCGGGTCTGCGGCTTGCCGTCGGCCTTTCTGGCGGCGCGGATTCCGTTGCCCTCGTGCGCACCCTTGCCCAGCGCAGCAGGGAACTGGGCCTGGTGGTGCATGCCGCCCATCTGCATCACGGCTTGCGGGGCCTCGAGGCCGACGCCGACCTTGCCTTTTCCCGCGACCTTGCTATCGGATTGGGTTTGCCTTTTCACGAAGCGCATATCGACACGGCAGCGGAAGCGAAGCCCAATCCGGTCGCCGGAAAGTCCACCGAAACCATCGAAGAAGCCGCGCGCCGTCTGCGATACCAATGGTTTCGCCAGCTCATGGCTTCGGGCGAGGTGGATGCCGTTGCAACCGCCCACACCCTCGACGATCAGGCCGAAACCGTCCTCGCCAAGTTTCTGCGCGGCGCATGGACAGAGGGTCTCGCAGGCATTGCTCCCAAGGTTGATAACCAGGAGGGTCGCATCCTCCGTCCGCTTTTGGCGACCACACGGGCCGAGGTGGAGGCATACCTCAATGAACTCGGGCAAGCCTGGCGCGAAGACTCCTCCAACCACCATCTAACCTTTTCCCGCAACCGCATCCGCCACGAATTGCTGCCCCTCCTGGAAACCTGGAACCCCCGCCTTCGTGAGCACATGGCGCAGATGGCCGAGCTGGCTCGCGACGAGGAAGCCTGGTGGCAAACCGAGCTGGACCGCCTGGCTCCTCAGTTGATTCTGCCCGGCCGCCCGGTGCGCGGAGGAGGTCGTGCTTCAGCCGACGGCCTGGCCATTGACGTCACCCGGCTCGCCGCCCTCGCCCCCGCTTTGCAGCGTCGGCTTCTGCGCCGTGCCGCAGCGCAACTGGACGCCGCGCCCGATTTTGCCTCAACTGAATCCCTCCGCACGCTGGCACTCTCCGGCCGCGCCGGCCAAAAATGCGAGCTTGCCCAGGGTTTGCGCGCTGAACGCACCCACCGCGAAATACGCCTGAAGATCGCCCTGCCTGGCGCAGTTGGTATCAAGACCGTTCCCGAGTACGTTTTGCCCGTTCCTGGGGAGTCGGTCGCGCCGGCCTTTGGTCTTCGTCTTCGCATTGAAACTTTTAGCCATGCCGCGCCCAAAAACAGCGACGCGCATTCTGGCGCAAGAGATGCCCTTTTGCGCCCATGGAAACCCGGTGACCGGGTCTTGGTGCGCCACTCCATCAGGCCACGCAAGGTCAAGGAAGTGCTGGAGCGTCTGCGGGTTACCGGCGATAGCCGGACGCTTTGGCCCGTCCTTGAGTTTGATGGCCGCATCATCTGGATGCAGGGAGTCGAGGTCGAACCAGAGCCCGGATTTCGCGTTGTTGCAGACCTGTTGGAGACGGACAGGTAAACACGGTCAGCGAATACAACTTTCGAGTCACATTGACCCCCTGAACCGTGTGCCCCACCCCCAAAGGTTTCTTGGGAGTTATTCACGCTTCGGAGTACAATCTGAGGTACTGCTCATCCGGCGGCAAGATACTCGTGTCGGCTGCCCAAGAGACTTGTACTTTCTGTGACTTCGGGAGAGTTACAAGCGTCTAAAGGATGATGTAGGCGGTGCTGGAGGTCCTTTCAGCGGCTTCTCCCCCGCCGGGAAAGAGGAATCCTGGTGAATTCGACTGTCAAAACGATCATGTTCTGGGTCTTTATCCTCATTTGTCTCATGCTCTTGTGGGGAGTTGTGCAGCGCGGCACCAACATGGGCAAGGAGCAGGACGTTTCCTACTCCGACCTGCTGGACAAGATCGATGCGGGCCAGGTGCAGGACGTCACAATCCAGGGCACTGAACTCCACGGCCACATGAAAGCCTCGCCGAAGGAAGAATTCCACACCACGATTCCGCAGAGTACCGATAGCCTGATTGACAAGTTGCATGCGGCCAAGGTTTCCTTCACGTTGAAGGATCAGCAGAACAACATCCTCATTCCCCTGTTGATCAACGTGGGCCCGTTTGTTCTTTTGGGAGCGATCTGGTTCTTCATGTTGCGGCAGATGCAATCGGGTGGGAACAAGGCGCTATCGTTCGGTAAGAGCCGTGCCCGTCTGCTCTCGATGCAGCAGAAGAAGATCACCTTCAAGGATGTGGCCGGCGTTGATGAGGCCAAGGAAGAGCTGAAGGAGATTATCGAATATCTGCGCGAACCGCAGAAGTTCCAGAAGTTGGGCGGCCGCATCCCCAAGGGCGTTCTGCTCGTCGGGCCTCCGGGAACCGGCAAGACCCTGCTGGCGCGAGCGGTTGCCGGCGAGGCTAACGTCCCGTTCTTCTCGATTTCCGGTTCGGATTTCGTGGAAATGTTTGTCGGCGTGGGTGCAAGCCGCGTCCGCGACCTCTTCGAGCAGGGCAAAAAGAACGCCCCCTGCATCATCTTCATCGACGAAATCGACGCGGTCGGCCGCCATCGCGGTGCAGGCCTTGGTGGTGGACACGATGAGCGCGAGCAGACCCTGAATCAGTTGCTCGTCGAGATGGACGGCTTCGAATCCAACGACGGCGTAATTCTGGTCGCCGCCACCAACCGCCCCGACGTGCTCGATCCCGCGCTGCTGCGCCCCGGGCGCTTCGATCGCCGCGTTGTTGTCGGTCTGCCCGATGTGCGCGGCCGCGAAGAAATCCTTCGCGTCCACGTCAAGAAGGTTCCCGTCTCCGACGACACCAATCTCAATGTCCTTGCCCGCGGAACACCCGGCTTCAGCGGAGCCGATCTTGCCAACATGGTGAATGAAGCCGCCCTCAACGCCGCTCGCGTCAATCGCAAGCAGGTGGTGATGTACGACTTCGAGCTGGCCAAGGACAAGGTGCTCATGGGCGCCGAGCGCAAGTCCATGCTGCTCACCGACGAGGAGAAGCGGGTAACCGCCTATCACGAGGCCGGGCACGCGCTGGTCTCGTTCATGCGCGAGCACTCTGACCCCATCCACAAAGTCACCATCATTCCTCGCGGCATGGCCCTGGGCGTCACCATCTATCTGCCCGGCGACCGTCACAACTACACCCGCGAGTACCTTGAAGCGCGGTTGGCAACGGCCTACGGTGGCCGTGTGGCTGAAGAGGTTTTCCTCAACCAGATGTCCACTGGCGCGGGCAGCGATATTGAGGTCGCTACCGATCTCGCGCGGCGCATGGTTTGCGAGTACGGCATGAGCCGCCTCGGCCCACTCACCTTTGGCAAAAAGGAAGAGCAGATCTTCCTCGGTCGCGAGATCGCTCAGCATCGTGACTTCAGTGAAGAAACTGCCCGGCAGATCGACCTCGAAGTGCGCCGCCTTATCGACGAGGCCTATCAATCGGCACATTCGATTGTCGAGTCCCATGCGGACGCGATGCACCGTATCGCCGCGGCCCTGCTGGAGCGCGAGACCATCGATGCCGAAGAGGTGCGCATGCTCATCGAGGGCCAGGCGCTCCCGCCCGTCCGTTCCATCCTGGCTTCGCCCACTGACACCGGCAGTGGAAGCGTGCAACAGGTGCTCAAGCCTGAATCCCGCGGCGGTCCCAGCTTTCCCGAGGGCTCGCCTTCGCCAGCTTAGCCTTGTTCATTCCAGCTACTTACCTGGGGCCGCTCACAACGAGCGGCCCCTTTTCTTAGCTCGCCGTACGGGCGTCTGTTTTGAAATTCCGTGCATCCCAACTCGTATCAGGATGACGAATGACAATGGCGCTATCACCCCTGGATCCAAAAGCACAACGCCCCGAAGCCCTGCAGGTGCTTCTCGATTCTTCGGCGATGTTGCTGGCAACCTCTAACAATGGCACGGTTTTGCCGGGCATTCTTGATTTGGCCGGCAAAGTCCTTGCAGCGGATGCGTATGCCGTTTGGCGTGCCACCGACGACCGCAAGACGTGGCGGGCTGTTGCATTACGCGGCCTGTCGCCGGCCTACCGCACTCAGTTCATCGCCGTTCCGCGTGCAGCCCTCAACTCCCTTCAAGTCGTAGCGGATGTCCAGAAAGAGTCATCTCTGATCAGATTCCGCGAAGATTACGCTGCCGAAGGAATCCGAAGTTTACTGGCGGCTCCGCTCGCCCTCCGAGACCAACAGGTTGGCACCATCACCTTTTATTGGCGCCACCCTCATTCCTTCACCGAGTCGGAAAAAGATTACGCATCGGCGCTTGCAAACCTTTCTGCCGCTGCATTGAATGCCAACGAATTGAATAAGCTCAATCAACAGGAAAAGTGGCGCCTTTCATTCCTTGCCGAAGCCAGCGCCATCCTGGCGGGCTCTCTCGAATACGAGAAGACCCTCAATGCGGTCGCGCAGCTCGCAGTTCCGCAGATTGCCGACTGGTGTGCGGTCTACATTCTCGAAAACGGAACGCCCACCTCTGTTGCGGTTGCTCATTCTGATCCCGAGGCACTCAAAAAAGGCGGAGAATTCGTTCGCAATTATCCCGAGGAGATCCGGGAAGACCGCGGTTTAGGACTCGTTTTGCGCACGGGAAAGAGTGAGATTTATCCGCATGTGACCGGCGACATGATCGCCATGGCAGCACGCGATGCGGATCACCTGGCTGCGATTCGCGCGCTCGGCATCACATCGAGCGTCCTCGTTCCACTTGTATCGCGTGGAAATGTCCTCGGCGCGATTCGCCTGCTGGCCGCTGGGGGAGATCGGCATTTCACGCCGGACGACGTGCAGTTGGCTGAAGACCTCGCCCGGAGGGCAGGTGCTGCCATCGAAAACGCCCAGCTGCATCGCGCCGTCCTCAATCAGCAAAAAGAATTGCGTCTTTCCCACACCGCTGCCCGCATCGGAAGCTGGAGCTGGGACCTCGAAAAGCACCAGATGTTCTGGTCAGAGGAGTACAAGGAACTGCTCGCACTTCCACAGAAAGTGCCGCCTGATGGCGAAGGGGAAAGGGAACTGATTCATCCCGACGACCGCGATCGGGTCCGGCGCCAACTGGATGTGGCCCTTGCAGCCGGCGCGGAGCAGATCGTCCTGGAATACAGGGTCCTCACGCCCGACGGCCGCATCTTCTGGATTCAATCTCGCGGCAGCATTTCTTGCGATGAGGCGGGAGTGCCTAAAACGATCCTGGGCATCAGCATGGATGTTACAGAGTCCCGGGAAGCCGAGAGTGCGCTACGCCGCACCGAACACGAAGCTGCAAAACGCAATAACGAAGTGGCGGCCATCGTGCAATCTTCCGACGACGCCATTCTGAGCAAAGACCTCAACGGCTTCATCACGAGCTGGAACCCGGCCGCGTCCCGCATCTTTGGATACTCCGAAAATGAAATTCTCGGCAAGTCCATTCTCCGCTTGATTCCCGAAGAACTGCACTCTGAAGAAAAAATCATCCTTGGAAAAATTCGAGCCGGCGAAACCATCGATCACTTCGAGACAGTTCGCATCACCAAAAGCGGAGAACGGCTCAACGTGTCCCTCAGCATTTCCCCCGTTCGAGACGAGAATGGAACTATCATCGGTGCTTCAAAGACCTTGCGCGATATCACAGGCAAGAAGCGGATGGAAGCTTCGCTCGTGCAGGCTGAAAAGATCGCTGCTGCCGGCAGAATGGCCGCAACGATCGCGCACGAGGTAAATAATCCTCTCGAGGCAATTACCAACCTGATCTTCCTGGCCAAGTTCCATGCCCAGGATCCGGCTCGAGTTAAAGGCTTTCTCGATCTCGCTGAAAGCGAAGTCGTCCGCGTTTCCCATATTGCCAGGCAAACACTCGGCTTTTACCGCGAGAACGCCTCTGCCTCCAGCTTGTCACCTTCAGAACTTGCCGAGAAAACAGCCCTGATTTACGAGCCAAAATGTAAAGAAGCAGGAATCTCCGTCGAGAAGAACTTCAACTCCACGCGACGTGTCGTCCTGCGCCAGGGAGAGATACTCCAGGTCATCTCCAACATTGTTGCCAATGCAATCCATGCCATGCCGACAGGAGGCACCCTCACCATCTCGACAGAAGACGTCGATGAACCGGAGGGTCCCGGGGTTGTCATCGCGATAAGGGATAGTGGTGTCGGCATCCCGGCTCAGCAATTGTCCAAAATCTTTGACGCCTTCTTCTCCACGCGAGTCGGCATCGGCACTGGGATAGGGCTCTTTGTGGCAAGGCAGTTTGTCCTCGGACACGGCGGCAGGATCGATGTGACGAGCAGCGTCGATCCCGCCTGCCCCGGAACCAGAATGTCGATTTTCCTTCCCGTCGAAAACCCTTACTCCGCAAGCCCGCAATCTTAGATTGCTTTCGGCTCAAACGGCAGTCTCGCTTCTTGCGCGATTTCAGGGGCCTCAGAATATCTTGTAGCTGATCCCTACGCTCAATCCATAGGGGTGCAGCGTTCCGTTGATCCAATCGGGCCACTGCTGATATTCGAAGTCGACAGGTCGCAGGCTGAATCGCCGATTCAGTTTCATATCCACGCCGCCGCCATATGCAATGTCGGTAAACCTGCCACGCGCGTAGTTGTACTGGAAATTCATATTTGAAAAGCCAAACAGCACCTTGCCATAAGGCGTAAAACGCCCGAAATGGTGGATCGGCACCCGCGGCCCAATCAGGTAATTGTCCTGGCGGATATTGGCAAACTCGTTGAAGCGCAGCCAACGTCCTTCGGCTTCCACCTGAACCCAGCGGCTAAGCTCCAGGTCGACGTAGCCGCCTTCGCCAAACAGCCAGTTGGTGGATGCTTGCGGGATAGGGATTCCGTTGATTCCGCTGCCCGCGTAATCGGGCTGAAATCCTGACCCCATCACTCCTACACTCAGCGAGAGTTGACTTCGTGTGGCGGAAGGGGCGACTTGCGCCCGAGCCATCTGAGCTCCGGCGCCAACAACGCATGCAAATAGTACAAATGCAAATCGTCTCATGAGGAAAAAATGCGTCCAGTTCAGATGAAGCTCATTTTCTGTGGTGCATGGATTTGGCACTGCCTTTGAATTCGAAAGCCGGAGCGCGATCTGTGTCGCGCTCCGACTGGAACTTTGCGGCGTGTCTTATTGCTGGCCGGGCCCGGTTGTCGTGGTTTGGGGTGCTGGATCGCCGCCATTTGCGGGCTGGGTTGACGGTGCGGTAGCGGGTTGGCCCGCGCCAGGCTGGGTCGGCGGCGCAGCGGCGGGTTGGTCCGCGGCAGGCTGTGTTGGCGCGGTTCCGGGGGCCGCTGGAGTGTTCGCATTCGCTTCTTCATACCGCTGCAGCTTGAAGTAAACCGGCGTCACTTCCAGTGGCATCTTGTCGCGGGCATTCATCGGTGCATACCGCTTGGCATTCAGCATGTGCACCCTGTCGTCCCATGGATCGGTTTTCAGCCAGCTTCCCAAAGGAAGCGCGGGAATCTGACTCAGGTCGTCCCAGTTGATCTTGGGTGCTTCCTGCGCAAGACTGGCCATCCATGGAGCTCCGTCAGGCTGCAACATCGAATCGCCCAGTTTCGGCGTATTCAGCGCTTTCAGTTCCTTGCCGCGCGCCGCCAACTGCTCCCAGAACAGGCCGGCGTCCGCCAGCTTGTCCTTGTACATTGACGCTTGCAGATACACCATCGCCTGCTTCGCGGCCGACGCGTCGTCAGCGTCGGAGTGGTTCATGTCGATGCGTTGGAAAGTCGCCACGTCCGGGAAGAGAAGGCGGTCGTTAAAGGCATAGCGCGTGTCAATGTGGTGTCCAAGTGCGATGTGCGCGAGTTCAAGCGCCACCACCGAGGCGATCGATGGTTCATCGGGCAAAGTGTCGAGCAGCCCTTTGCTGATCAGAATCGTGTTGCCCACCGTGGTCGCTTCAATCGTATCCGTCAGCAGAACACGGCAGTGCACCGGGTAAGAAAATGCCAGGTTGTTCGGCACTGCCAGGTTGATCACAATCTGGTCCAGGACCTGCGTCTCATACCCTCCCGGTGTCAGCGGAGCCACCAGGCCGGCTTCTTCCAGACGGTCGATCACGTTGTCCTGAGCCTGCATCAGCCAGTCGCGCGTGGCTTGCAGCGGGCTCACGTCTTGCGAGTCATCGCTCTTGTCGACCGCATCCTCCACTTTCATCGTGACATTTTCACTGTCGCGGGTAGGCAGTTTCAGGCTATAGCCCCAGAAGTGAGTCTGAGCCTTCAGCCCCAGTCCCCTTCCGCCTTCGCCGCGACTTGATTCCTCCACGTAGATCGCGACAGGCAGCCAGATTCCCGGCTGAACATTCATCCTCCAGCTGTCAAAATGGAAGTAATACCGCGAATCGTCGTCAGACTTCGGATTCGTATACGTGCCGTTGAAACGGACAACATTACCGCCCTCATCTTCGATCCAGATACGGCCATAGAAGCGTCCCATGCCCGTCACTTTGGGGTGAACGTCAAACACCCAAGTCCGGACCTGTCCCAGAAACTCGCGGCGCACATAGCTGAAGACATAGTGCTGCTCGTCAAAGCCGGTTGGGTCCAGAAACATCATCTGCATAAAGCCGGTCGGATTGTAAGTAAATCGCTTGTCCAACCCCAGCGCCTTCGTCAGCCCAGTGATGGCTCCCAGCGAACCTTTAAAGAATCCGTGTTTGTTTGACGACCGGGGCTCGTAGGTCTTGTCGAAGAACCCTCTGCCGAAGTCAACACGGCTCAATGTGTATTGGTCGTCTACCGGCACTTCATAAAGCAACTGGTCCGGACGCGTGTCCTGAATGTAGGTTTCTACCAGGGGCGTGCGCTCCTGAATGTTCTTGATCAGCACTTTCTCCTGCGCGATCGCCTTCTGCACAAGTGCTTCCTGCTCTGCCGTGAGTTGGTGTGCCTGCTCATACTTTGGCGCCTTTTTTGCATACGCGCAGGACACACCGAGTGCTAGCGTGAGCAAGGTGAGGGAGATCTTCCGAAACGTCATTTAAAACTCCTAGGTGTGGTTCTTTTCGTCGTTCTTTGCCTGATGGGGCCCCGCACATCATTTCGGGCTGTCCATAGCCGTTACAGCCATTACCCGTCCAGACTTGATGCTATGCCAATTGGAACGTAATGGTAATATTGGTCGTCAAGTCCACCGCTTGCCCGTTCCGTGTTGCAGGGCGAAAACGGATTTGTTGCGCCACCCGGCGCGCTTCCTCATCCAGTCCATGTCCAAGCCCATGCACGACGCCATCCACCACCACGTGTCCCGCGGCGGTGAAGGTGACGCGCAGGATCACATCTCCCTGCACTTTCAGCTGCCGGGCTTCGCTTGTGTACTGCACAGGCGGCTTTGAAAGCACTTCAAGATTGGTTGACGCCGGAGCAACTGCCATCGTTTGCGGAGTTGCCATCTTCGTCATCTGGGGTATTGCAGCCGATGCCACTTTGCCGCGCTCGTACGCCCCTGAGGGTGCAGTCCCCGAGGAGCCCGGAATCCCCGCCGATGCCACCCGGCCAACGATTCCTGAGTTTGATCCGGACCTGGTTCCATTGCCGATGCCCGTCGATCCCACCACTCCTCTTGGCGCAACTGCTGGACCCGTATTTCCGCCGTAAGGATTGCCGATCGCGGCTACCGTCGCCGGCCTTGTCGCATTGGGGTTCGGAGTTACGCCGAATGTCTCGCCAAAATGCACCGGTGCCGTCGAGGGCTTCACCTGCGGGACCTGTGCCGGAGCAGCCGCCCTGAGAGCGGCCTTCGGCTGCGGCGCAAGAATAATTGAAGGCTTTGCTGTCCGGATGGCCGGTACTGTCAGCTTGGCTTCCATCTGAATCGGCTTCAGCGCGGGCTTTGGTTCCACCTTCGGCATCCTGATCTTGGGAGCCTCGAGCTTCACCTCCGCCGGTTTGGGCGGGGGCGGCAGCTTCGGCGGCGGCGTCACCTTCACCTTCGGCTGCGGCGGAGGTGTCGTCGGAAAGATCAGTTCCGTCTGCTCGAATTGATGCTGCTCGATCACATGCTTGGCCATCATCCCCACGTAAAGGGCTACGGCCAGAATCATCAAGTTGATCACTGCGCTTGTGATAAACGATGCAGACCTGCCCTCCGGCTCGGGGAGCAAGCCAAAGCTGGTCCGTCCTGGGTAGTAATTCACGGGCATGTTCTTGTTTCCTTTTCAATTGCCTTTGAAACGGCAGAGTCTCGCATATGTGGGAAACGGATGAACCCGGCGGGATCTATAAAAGGAAACAGCAAAATAGCTGTCATCCCCAATCGTCCCCGGGGTTCCAGACGCTTGTGAACATCTACGGAACGCCGGCGGTGATGTCCTGGGCTCAGGTCGAGCCCTGTCGGCGATTCCGACCTCACCTGATGTTTGATGCGCCTCGCGGCTTCCGCAGCATAGGCTATTTCGTTGCCTCGGCAAACCGCCTTTCCCTTTTGCGCCCGCCCATCGGCCCGGCCAATAGGGTAAGTATGTATTTTGGTCGCAGCTGATCCGTCGCGCAACCCCAAAAATCCACCGCAGCTCCGCCCCCGAACAGCGCAAAGGCGTTCGCCGTTATACAGACTCACTTTGCGGACCTCGGGCATTTCAGCCGCTCCCATTCCAGCGTCAAGGCTTCCAAAGCAACTTCGCAACTCCTCACATTGGAGAAAGGGAAAAATTGTGCCCGATTATTCCTCTGTTGCGCGTGCGCAGAAACTCATCTCACGCGCATGCGGGGCATCGGGGCAAGCAAGAACATGCCGCCTGTCTGGCGGTCTATGAGTGGACAGCACCCAGCCGTTCCGACCTTGCCTGCTGTAATAGACTTACGTTAAACCAAAGTGTTCGAGGAAGGACAGTATTTTTGTGAAGATATTGGTTACCGGCGGTGCGGGGTATATCGGGGGTACTGTGGCTGGTTTACTGGCCTCTCAGGGACACAAAGCCATTATATTCGACAATTTGAGTCATGCCAAGCGTGGTCTTCTCCCTGTCGGCGTCGAGTTCGTTGAAGGAGAACTGTCTGACCGTGCTGCGATTGAAAGCCTTTTCATCAGCGCTGCCATGGAAAATAACCCCTTCGATGGCGTTCTTCACTTCGCCGCCCTTATCGAAGCGGGCGAATCCATGGTTCATCCTGAGCTCTACTTTCGAAACAACACCGCGTCCACTCTTGCACTGCTTGAGGCCATGCTGGCCCACGGCCCCCGCCGGTTGGTCTTCTCGTCGACTGCCGCGGTTTACGGCGAGCCAGAGTCGGTGCCCATCAAGGAAGATGCCCGCCTCCGCCCCACCAATGCCTATGGCGAGTCCAAGTTGCTTGTCGAGCACATGCTCCAGTGGTTCAACCGCATTCACGGCCTGCGCTACGCTTCTCTCCGCTACTTCAACGTCGCTGGAGCCCCCGACGGTCCCGACGGCGTCATCCGCGGCGAGGCGCACGACCCTGAAACTCACCTGATCCCGCTTATCCTTGACGTTGCCATTGGCCGCCGAACCTCCATTCGCATCTATGGTGCGGATTATCCGACCCCTGACGGCACCTGCCTGCGCGACTATATCCACGTTTCCGACCTGGCCGATGCACACCTGCTCGCTCTCCATGCCCTTGAAACCGTCCTACCGGCCGATGGCCGGCTCATCTACAACCTCGGGACCAGCCATGGCTTCAGCGTCCTTGAAGTCATCGAGTCTGCCCGCCGTGTCACCGGCCACGCCATCCCTGTTGAGATCCAGCCCCGGCGTCCCGGCGACCCTGCAGTCCTCATTGCCAGCTCCGAGAAGGCCATCCGCGAATTGGGCTGGAAGCCTCGCTACACCCAACTCGATGACATCATCCGCACTGCCTGGCTCTGGCACCAGAAGCGCTATGAGGGTTAGCACACCGGCCGGTTTTCAGAATCGAAACCGGCTGTCGCCAAGCCGGCGGCCATAGAGTACTTTTGGCCGCATCATTCAGGCCGATTGTGTTCCCTATCTGTCAGGTTGGTGAGTACACTGGCTGTAGCTCCAAACGGCAAAATCGGTGAGTCGGGGAACGCCGTGAAATCTGGCAGACTCCATTAGGGTGAAAAGCATGGAAACCCAGAAGTTTCGCGTGTTCAACGAATCTCGAGAGAGTTCTCTGAGCTTGGAAGTTTTCATCGTCGATACCACGACCGAGCCCTTCAAAAAGCTCATTGACGATCTTGCGGTCAAGGCGGGCACCGCGCTTTGGTTGAGGCCCTATCGAGGCATCCCTGCAGTTCCCGGGCTCCAGCCGTTCGATCTGGTGTATCTGGATGAAGAGAATCTGGTCCTTCAGGAAGTTGAATCGTTCCCCAATCCTGAAGTGAAGCCTTTGAGCGCTCAGCCAGCGAGCGCGTTGGCTTTGCCGGCGCACACCACGTTTGCATCGCAGACCCTGACTGGAGATCAACTCGTTTTTCGCAACGCCCCCAGTGCCGAGCAGCGCAACGCCGGCAATGTCGGCGAAAAGGAGCGCGGGGTCCTCAGGATGCCGGCCAACAGTGATCCGGCCGCGCGATCCGCACCAATGAAAGCACCCCCCGTCCTGGGTGGCCCCCTGTCGGACAAGAAGTCCCAGCAACTTCAGCAGGCAATTAGAACGCTCGATCAAGAAGACGAGGCTGAATCTCAGGGCCGGAAAAAGATTTCGCTGAAAACTCGATTCCTGTGCTGGCTCAATCGAAGTGACCCCTCTGAACGGCGCAGGGCCGGTCGGCATCCTTTGCCAGGACTGGTCGCGTACCACTGGACCGGTGGCAATCCGAAGGCATACCACGTCGGCAACATCAGTCAAACTGGATTCTTCCTGCTCACAGACGAGCGCCCTTTTCCCGGAACCATGATTTTGATGACTCTGCAAAAAACAGAGACTTCCGGGATTAATCCCGAGGACTCGATCGCCGTGCACACCAGGGTCGTTCGCTGGGGTCCGGATGGTGTTGGACTTGACTGGGTCCCGTCCAGCCCCGCGGATCGTAGTGTTGGCAATACCCTGGCGCAAAATGGTGCGGACCAAAAGGCGCTGGCAGAGTTCCTGGCGCGGTTGCATATACTGAAGGACTCGTAAAAGACGGTGCCCAATTCCTTGCAACGTCAAGGCTCCGTCAAGGTTCCGTCAGGCGCGATCGCAGGCTCTCGTCACCAATTACGGTGCGACATGCGTTCCGAATCCGTAAGTGAAGCTCATGCTTGCATAAGACGGGATTCGGACTCCGGTGACTTCCGAAATATCTGATGGATAGAAGTTCTCCAGTGTTTGCCCGGTATAGCCCTTCGCCAATAAAAGATTGACGCCCACGTTGAAACGACTGTCCTGAAAGGGACGAGCCGCATCCGCTCTGAATTCCCTTACAGGGATCCCTGGGCACTGCGTGCCTGGGTCCGGATCGCACCCGGTGCCGACCGGGTTGGCGCCACATATTCGAATTCTCCCTTTGCCTGCAGCGGCAGCTTCTCTGCTGCGCCAAGAACGTCAAAGATTGTGCGCGGAGCTTGCGCTGTAGACTGTCCTGAGTCGACGTCGCAAGCATCTGCCTTTGAGAATCGCTGAACCCCTGACAACGATTATCTCGTCTCGCGACAACGCATGTCTTGTATTGGAGGATTCGCTCGACCTTTTTCCATGACTGCCGGACGCTTGCCCAGCGTGCAACATAGATCCTCAGTGTTCGCTTGCGCTCAACGGTTCATTTGCGCCCAAAGCTTCATTTGCACTTAAAGGTTCGCTTGTGCTCAAAGGCGCGTACGCTGACTTTACCGCATAAAAATCCTGCGGTGCTCCTCGATGTCCCTTACAGAGTGCGTACAGTTGCAGGCCAATACTGCTGGGCGTGATATAAATTTCGTCGCTCTGCAGAAATGCGGGAGATTTGAGCCTCTTCTCGATTAATCCGAGCTCATCGAGGCGTGCGAGATCGTGTTCAATCTGAAGCTCTCGCGATCCCGGAATTTCCATGATCTCCTCCGCTGTCCAAGCCAGCGGATTCGCCGCGACCGATCCCGATTCCGATATGACCGTAGTGGCCTTGATGCATACCGTCGTCAGGATTCGAGCGTGAATTGTTGCCAGTTGACTGAACAAGTCAATGAACTCCAGGTTTGATTCGTCTCCTCCATCAAGCGTGCAAGCCGTAGCCAGAAGGCCAGCCCAGAATTGCTGCAGCCAGTCTTCATCGGTGCGTGATCCGTCTTCAAGAATCCGCGCCACAAGGTGCGGACGGCCCCGCATTCTGTCCCCGTCGGGCTCGGATTTGAGCAGATTCTCCGCTTTCAGCGCGATCTCCACCGCACACTCAACTCCGTGGTTGCTCAGTCTTCCACGAACCAATTCCCCCACTTCCTCGGCTCCATCGGGACACAATCGAATCAGAAACGCAAGCGCTTCGGCCATTCTGATCAGGTCCAGCATCTCTTCCGGTCTTGTCTGTTCCACCAGGCTCTCCAGCAGGCTCTGCCACAGGTGCGCCTCCGGTTCCTGGGGGGATACGAACGACAGGCCTACACCATCTTCCCCCCACCTCGCTGCCCTGGCTTGCGTTGTGATCCGGCGCTCGGGACTTTTCTCCAGCGGGCCTTCCCTTTGCAAAGTAAACGAAACGAGCTTGCCGGTGGGCCAGCGCTCTTCTGTCAGCAGGTAGAACCCGGTCGCACTGATATCCCTCACGGATTCCATCTTCATGCAGGTGCCGGCCCAGCGGTAGGCGGCAAACTGCTCCGCAGGCCGCCGTTCAGCCCTTTTGGATTCAGGCAACAAAAGTTTCCCAAGCCAGCCTTTGTTCACCTTCATGCTGCCTCCGTTTCAGGAAGAACCCTCTTTTCAAGATTGATTCGCTCCAATTCTACCGGCCTGCCGTCCGCCTCGAAGGATTTCATCCGCGTTCGTTGCCAGAAAGAGAAGTGATTCCCTCAGGCTACAATGCGGGAATACCGGCGGGATTCGCTGGCCAATGAAAAAATGCAGGAACGGAGTTGGGCGAAATGCGAACATTTTTCGTCAGGGTTCTGTGCGGATTGCTCGGCCTTGTGCTTGGCGCGGCGGCAATGGCAGGAGCACAAGCAGAGTCTCCCTTCACGGCCAAGGGCTGGGCCGGTCTGCATAGCGCAGGCGCTGCGGCGGTCGCCGCGGACGGCACGATTCTCTACCGTGTGACCTTTGGCGGCGAAAAAGGACCAACGCACACAGAATGGTGGACGATGGACGCCGACGGCGGCCACCCCGCCAAACTCAATCTTTCAGAGGACTTCACACCGATGGGCTTCAGCCGCGACGGGCATAGTCTTTACGGCGCGTGGATGATGAACCATCACCGCCAGTTTGCCATCTTCGCGCTGATCAACGGCAAGGCCGCGCCCGCACCTTCCACGGTGGTTGTGCTCCCCATGGGAATCGGATCGGCTATCCCTTCGCCCGATGGAAAGCGGTTTGCGATATCGGCCGCCCCCCGCGCGCCAGACCCATTGGACGATGTTCGCCATGTGCACGAGCCCGAGCAAACCAGCGTTTACGTCGTGAATTCCGACGGGACCGGCGGCGTCTGGTGGTGCAACAATCTCAAGTTCCTTTCTGGACCGATGGCGTGGAGTGCGGACGGCGATTCACTGGCGCTGCTGTCGCAATTGCCGCGGATCGGCCATCATGATGTGGCGTCGGATGTCGATGTGTGCAGCGCGACCGGCTCGCGCCATGTGGCTCATATCCCCAACACCGCCGATGGAATTGCGTGGTCGAATGACGGACGCGAAATCGCGTTCCTGTCAACGAATTCAGCGGTCCTGACACCAGAGCACGTGTGGACCGCGCCCGCTGCGGGCGGCACGGCTGTCGACCGCACTCCCAACTTGGACGGCACCGCCATGCAGCTGGCCGGAGATCCACAGGGCCGCGTGTGGGTGCTGGTCGAGCGCGGCGTGCAAAACGAAGTGGATGACTTTCGCGATGGTGCGCTCAACCCGGTCTACCGCTGGCCTGACGGCGTTATCGGCGGCACGCCCGTGAGCACAGAGTACGCAGGCGCAGGCCGGCAAATTGCACTCACCGTCGACGACCCGGCCCATTCCCGCAATGTTGCCGTGCCCGATGGGGATCACCTTCGCAAATTAACCCACGAGGGCGATGCGCAGCTTGCAGCTGTGGAACTCGGCGCAGTGCGCGCCGTGCACTGGAAAAGCAAAGGTGGAATTGCGCTGGAAGGCATCGCCACATTTCCCGCGGGGTACGATCAAGGAAAGAAGTATCCATTCCTCGTGCTGCCGCACGGTGGCCCGGAAGCCAACGATGAGCTGCGTTTTGACCCTTTCTCGCGCATCATTGCCGGCCTCGGCTACGTCGTTCTTCAGCCGGAATATCGAGGCTCAACCGGCTATGGATCGGATTTTCTCGCCGCCATCTATCAGCATTTCGGCGACCGTGCTTATCAAGACGTTGACAGCGCAACCGACTACGCCATCGCGCAGGGATGGGCCGACCCCGATCGGCTGGCCATCTTCGGGTGGAGCGCGGGCGGCTTCATGACTGCGTGGACGGTAACCCAGACCAGCCGCTACAAGGCGGCCGTCGAGGGCGCCGGAATTACCGATTGGGCGCCTTTTCTGTGGACCAGCGATATCCAGCAGATCGACTACGACGCCCGCTGGACCGACGAGGATCCCGAAGCGTTCCGCAAATTCTCCGCGGTCGCGTTTGCATCCAAAGTCACCACACCTCTGCTCATTCTGCATGGCGAGTCGGACCAGCGCGTTCCCACCTTCCAGGGGATCGAATTCTTCCAGATACTTGCCGCCCGCGGCCAAACCGTGCGCCTGGTCACCTATCCGGGGTCACCACATTTCCCCACGCTCTGGGAACAGCGCTTGAACGTCATGCAGGAAGTCGCGGCCTGGCTCAGTCGCTATAACAAATAGCGCTGGACCTGTAGCACTGGATCAGGTTCGTTTCTAGCCGGCCGCGCACCCGTCTCGAAGAACCTTAGAACCATCTTGCAGCTCTCGAAATGGCCGCCTGCCGAAGCCTCATTTGTGCTGCAACTTCCGGTACCCGCGTCGCCCTCACTTGCCCATTTAACCCCCGCCTCGTTAAAGTGTCTCCCACAAGCATTGCTTGCGCGAGCAGGGTCTCAACGTCCATGGCTCGCGCGGCTTGCACGGACTCTTTTCTTGCCCCATGAGGACTCATTCATGTCTTCCACGCACGTTTCCGCCGGCCCCAATGCAGTCTCTTTAGCCAATCAGGACCTCGACTCCACCCTTCGCGAAAATCGCGTTTTCCCGCCGCCGGAGGAGTTCGCCCGTCATGCCCACATCCGATCCATGGAGCAGTACGAGGCCCTCTACAAGAAGTCCATCGAGGATCCTGAAGCCTTCTGGGCTGGCGCAGCCAAAGAGCTCCACTGGTTCAAACCATGGGACAAGGTTCTCGAATGGAACTTGCCTTGGGCTCAATGGTTTGTGGGTGGAAAGCTCAACCTGAGCTTCAATTGTCTTGACCGCCATCTCAACGGCCCGCGCCGCGACCAGGCCGCCCTTATTTGGGAAAGTGAACCGGGTGAAATTCGCCGCCTCACCTACGCCGAGCTGCACGCCGAAGTGCAGAAGTTCGCCAACGCCCTCAAGGCGCTTGGCATCCAGAAAGGCGACCGCGTAGCGATCTACATGGGCATGACGCCGGAGCTGGCGATCGCCCTTCTGGCCTGTGCCCGCATCGGCGCCGTGCACTCCGTCATCTTCGGCGGATTTGCCGCCAACGCCATCGCCGACCGCGTCAACGACTCATCCTGCATCGCCATCCTCACCCAGGACGGCAGCTACCGCCGCGGCGCTGAAATCAAGCTCAAGCAGACTGTGGACGAAGCCATGGCCGCCTGCCACACGGTCAAGCATGTCGTGGTCTACCGTCGTACAGGCAGCCCCGTCAAAATGGTGGAAGGCCGCGACCATTGGTGGCACGATCTCGTCGCCGGGGCCGCGCCCGATTGTCCGGCCGAGCCCATGGATTCAGAAGACCCCCTCTACATCCTCTACACCTCCGGCACCACCGGCAAGCCCAAGGGCCTCGTCCACACCACCGGCGGCTACGCGGTGCAGACCTACCTCACCACCAAATACGTATTCGATCTTCGCGACGGGGACGTCTACTGGTGCTCGGCCGACATAGGTTGGGTCACCGGCCACTCTTATGTCGTCTATGGCCCCCTCCAGAACGGCACAACCGTCCTCATGTACGAGGGCGCTCCCAATTGGCCTGACTTTTCCCGATTCTGGAAGATCATCGACGACCACAAGGTCACAGTTTTCTACACCGCCCCCACCGCCATTCGCGCCTTCATGAAGTGGGGCGACCAGCACGTCGAAAAGTACGATCTCAAATCGCTTCGACTCCTCGGAACTGTGGGCGAGCCCATCAACCCCGAGGCGTGGATGTGGTATCGCGAGAAGATCGGCCACAACTGCTGCCCCATCGTCGACACTTGGTGGCAGACCGAGACCGGCGCCATCATGATTGCGCCCATCCCCGGCGCCGTGCCCGCCAAGCCCGGTTCAGCTACGCGCCCGTTCTTCGGAATCCAGCCCGAAGTCGTCACACGAGAGGGCCATCCGGTTCCCGCGGGAAGCGGCGGCCTGCTCGTGATTCGCAAACCCTGGCCCTCCATGGCACGCACCGTCTACGGCGACCCGGAGCGCTACCGGCAAACATACTGGAGCGACGTCGAGGGCTGCTACTTCACCGGCGACGGCGCACGCATGGATGCCGATGGCTACTTCTGGCTCATGGGCCGCGTCGACGACGTCATTAACGTCAGCGGCCACCGCCTGGGCACCATGGAGGTAGAGTCGGCGCTGGTGGCCCATCCCAAGGTTGCGGAAGCCGCCGTCGTGGGCCGCCCCGACGCCCTCAAGGGGCAAGCCATCGCCGCCTTCGTCTCGCTTGAAAGCGGCAACCAGCCCAGCGAAGCCCTCAAAGATGAGTTGCGCAAGTGGGTTTCAAAGGAGATCGGCTCGCTGGCCCGCCCCGACGACATCCGTTTTACCGAGGCCCTGCCCAAGACCCGCAGCGGCAAAATTATGCGCCGCCTGCTGCGCGAACTCGCCACCCACGGTGAGATCAAGGGCGACACCACCACCCTCGAAGACTTCACCGTAATCGCCAAACTCCGCGAAGCAGAAGAGGGTTGATGCATTTCTGAACTACTCGGGATTTAAATTGCAGTTTCTCAGAAGCTGCTAGACTGATCGCGTCATCATGTCTAGAAATCTGGTGGTTGTCTTTGCCCTTTTGGCCGCTTCGTGTGGCTCGGCCCAGGCTGCGCCTGAGCAATGGATTGAAGCCCGAAGCAGTCACTTTACGTGTCTGACTGACTCCAACGAGAAGCAGGCCCGCCATGTCCTCGATCAATTTGAACGCATGCGGTGGGTCTTCCAAAAACTCTACCCCAATATCAACGTCGATCCGCAGGAACCGATCCTTGTTGTTGCAGCGAAAAACGAGAAAACCTTCCAGACTCTTGAGCCGCAGGCGTATCTAGGCAAAGGCCAGCTGAACCTGGCAGGGTATTTCCTTCACACCCAGGACAGAATCTACATCCTTCTCCGCCTCGACGCGCAACAGGAGCATCCCTTCGCCACCGTCTACCACGAATACACGCATCTGCAATTCCGAAGCGCCAGTGAGTGGATGCCCCTCTGGCTCAACGAAGGCTTTGCGGAGTTTTTTCAAAACACCGAGATTCAGGACAAGAACGTGTTGTTGGGCGAGCCCAGCGTCGACGACCTCCTCTACCTCCGTCAGCAGCGCCTCATTCCTTTGCCGGTGCTCTTCAGGGTCGATGCTGGCTCTCCGTACTACCATGAAGAACAAAAAGGTTCGGTCTTTTATGCTGAATCCTGGGCGTTGACGCACTACCTGCAAGTCACCGACCGCGAGAAAAAAACAAACGCAATCAATGACTACCTGGTGCTGATGAGCCAGCATGCGGATCCCGTCGCAGCGGCGGAAAAGGCTTTTGGCAACCTGGATCAACTGCAATCGGCATTGCAGTCCTACATCCAGGCCAGCCGATACAAGCAGTTCATGCTGAACAGTGCCGCCGCGCCCCTCGATCAATCCTCCTACTCGTTCAAAACAATCTCGCAAGTCGAGGCGGATGTGGCACGCGCCGGCGTTCTAGCCAATGTGCAGCGCGAAAAGGAAGCCCGCGAACTGTTAGCGAGCATCCTCAAATCCGATCCCAATAATGCTCCGGCGCTTGAAACCTTGGGCTTTCTCGAATTCCGGAGTGGAAATCAGGAAGCTGCGCTCAAGTGGTTTCGCGAAGCGGTTAAGCACGACTCGCAGAACTACCTTGCCAATTACTACTTCGGAGCCATCTCAATGAACTCGGCACAGGCAAATCAGGACAGTCTTGTCGAGTCAAGCTTGCACGCGGCGATAAAACTCAATCTGAAATTCGCTCCCGCCTACGATTTGCTCGCCGCGCTTTACGGCATGCGGAACAAGGATCTCGATGAAGCGTTATCCCTGAGCAATCGCGCGATTGAGCTCGACCCGTCCAGCCTCCAGTACCGCTTGAATGCGGTCAATGTGTTGTCTGCAATGAAAAGGTATTCTGAAGCCGTGACCATGCTTCAGTCCGCTTCCAACGTAGCCAGAAAACCGGAAGACTTGACGATGATTCGGTCGCTCATCGCGCAGTTGAGCGAGTTCGAGCAGGAACAGGCTCGGACCATGGCCGCGGAGAAGCTGGCCCAAGAGAGCGGAACTACGGAACTACCGGTCACGCCACCGGAAGATGTCCCGAAGCACCCGACAGAGGCGAACGGACCGAAGCATATTGTCATCGGCGTCATTCGTCACGTCACTTGCTCTTATCCCTCTGCCCTCGAATTCCGATTGGAAGGGCCCAGGAAAACCATCTCCGTCTACAGCAACGACTTCTCCAAAATCGCTCTCTCGGCTGTTGGTATAACGCCAAGAGGATCGATGAATCCATGCAAGGATTTCGAAGGGATGAAGGCTCGTATCCAGTATGCCGAAACCAGCGACAAGACAATTGATGGCCAGGTGTCTTCGATCGAACTGAGAAAGTAGCTGGGTTGATGGCCTTCAACAACCAGGCAGGAGCGAAGTCTCTTGAGCAGTGCAAATGCGCCGGGGGTGGTTCATCTTTGGATAAGACGGCTCATCTTTGCATAATAGGAATGATGGGTGCCCAGATGCCTCTTTTGGGACCTGGGAATGCAACAAACCCAATCCGTCGCCGAAACTGACTCCTCCCTCTGGTCAACCCCTCCCCGCGCCAACCATCCCCTAACCTCTTCATTCCATCCGCAAAAATCCCCAGCCCCGTTTTGCCGGTTAATTCACGGGAAAGCGCAAACTGGAATCAGCGTGAAGGATTCACATTCAGCACACGCCGCGCTCTCCATGCACCAAAATGGTCTCTAATGCGCGCCTAACGCGCACAAATCCTTCAATAAGGCATTTAAAATGAGCATTTACGTCGCTCAATCGAGGGGGTACCCCCCTGCCTTCGCAAAATCTTCGCCTTCGGCCCCTCCGGTCGGGCTTGGGAAAGCAATGAACCCGAGCTGCCTTAGGGAACTCGAGAACACGTTACCCGGCTCCGTCGGCTCCGGCCCGCAACCCACTTTTCGCCGCGCTTCCGCCGGCGACGTGGATAATCTATCTCTCGGAGAATCGCTATGCGCCGTCTTCGCTATAACGTCGCCGCCAGTCTCGACGGTTTCATCGCCGGCCCCAAGGGCGAGTACGACTGGATCACGCCCAACTCCGGAATCGATTTCGCCGCGCTCTATCGTCAGTTCGACACGTTGCTCATGGGCCGCCGAACCTTCGACGCGATGCGGGCGAAAGGCATGTCGCCGAAAGGCATGGGCATGAAAGCCTTCGTAATCTCCACGACTCTCAACCCCGAACAACACCCCGGCGTCACCATCATTGGCAGCAATGTTCCCGGGATGGTCGCTGCGCTGAAAGCCCAGCCAGGCTCAACGCCGAAGAAGGATATCTGGCTCTGCGGCGGAGGCGCGCTCTTTCGCTGCCTCCTCGATGCGGGCCTTGTGGATACCGTTGAGGTCGCTGTATTCCCCACGTTGCTTGGCAGCGGAGTTCCGTTATTGCCGCCGGGTCGGCGCTGCGCACTGCATCTTGATGACAGCAAAACCTTGCCAGGCGGAGTTCTGTTGCTCAAATACTCCGCGACTGGGATACCGCTGCCCACAAAGAAGCAGAATTCCCGGCGGGTCGCCACCTGAACGCAAATGAGGCGAAAGCCTGAGCCTTCGCCTCTCATTTCATGCTTGCAGTCTCATCTTTAGAACTTGTAAACCACGCCAATCGACGCGCGCGCATTGAAGCGCCTGTGCGGCGAATCCCCGGGCTCGAACGGGGTCACGGTAAAGGACGACCCGATGTCGTCGCCGTAAAGGCGCACGGCAAGGCGCGGGGAAAGAGAGTAATCCAGCCCCATGCCAACGCCCCCCGCAAACGACTCGCTGGGTTGAATCGTTACCCCGCCCGTGTGCGCGGCCCCCAGCAACCCGTGAACCAGGATCCCAATACGGTCGTAGAGGGGCGCATGAAACTCCGGGCCAACCAGGTACATATCCACCGTCGGTTGGCCGACAGAGGAGTTGGACGAAGTGAGAGCCCAAGCATAGTGTCCGCCCTGGGCCGTAATTCCGAAGTACTTCCCCCAATTGCGGGTCACCGACAGGCTAACCCCCTGCAAACCGCTGCGCGACTGGTTCACCTGGTTCAGGCTAGTGTAGCCCCATCCGGCAAAAACCTCGTATTTGAAGGTGGGTCCGGTCGGTGCTGCGGGAGCCTTATCCGGGGCGATCTGGCCAGTGGCCGCCAGGGGCATAAACGCGGCCGGAATCATGGCCAAAATCGAAAGCAGGAACTTTCTCTTCAATTCAAACTCCTCAATCATTGCTGTTGCTAGCCGGCTGCTTCAGGGATCTCCCCTTTGAGCGGGCGCCGTAACCATGAGCTGGTACCTTCATAGACTAACCGCTACCCCCCGCTTCGATGAAGCGGCATCAGCGCGGTTGCAGGGCCGACGCATATCAGATTCCGAGTAGTTTAAGCAGATAAGGGATGTTCCACGCGGCCTTGAGGCGCTTTCCCTTGATTCCTCGTTTGGAAGATTTGTCCTGTTTGAGCAGATTGAGGGCGATTCGGTTGAGGATGGAGAAGTTTTGTGCGGCGTGGCCAGCGCGTTTGCGGTCCAAGTCTTCGCCGAAGCCGACGTCGAGCACCCAGTGCAATTTGTTTTCGATCCCCCAGTGCTGGCGAATCACGGTGTTCAGCCGCGCCGCATCAGGGCTGAGGCTGGTGATGTAATAGCGAATCTCGCGCTCGGTTTTGCCTGTTGCCTTGTGGTACCGTTCCGACTCAATACGCACCAACGCCCGTAACGAGGCCCATTCGGATGCCTTTTCAATCAGGCCAAGATCGGCCATCACCGAGCACCTGCGCCGCTCGACCCGTCCGTGGCCACAGTCGATTTCCTCGGCCACTGAATCGGAGTCCAACAGTAGAAACGAGTCTTTTACCTGTTCGGCTAAAAGACCCTGATTCTCCTTGACTGCCAATACATAGTCGGCCTTCTTCTCGACGATCTGGCGAGCGATCCCGCGCTGGCAGCCCATGGCGTCAATGGTCACCACCGTTCCCGTCAACTCCAGCGCGTTGAGCAACTTGGGAATGGCCGTGATTTCGTTGGATTTTTCATCGACTTTGCGCTGCGCCAGCACCAGTCCGTTACCCTCGGCCCAGGCCGAAACCATGTGCACCAAGGTCTTCTTACCGCTTTCGCGCGTGCCACACAAGGCCTTGCCATCGATGGCTACAACTTCGCCCGCCGTGAGCTTGGCAATTGACGAAACCCAAGCCACGAAACCCTTTTCCATCTCTTCCGGGTCCAGCGCCGCAAACACCCGGTTAAACGTATCGTGCGATGGAATGCCCGATGGAAGCGTCAAAAATGTCTTCAGCCACTCCAGCTTGTCTTCGCCATACTCGGCTATGTCGTTCCAACTCTCGGCTCCGCTCAATACTGCGGCTATCGAGATCAGAAGAATTTCTTCCAGAAGATGTTCCCGGTTCCGCTCCACGCGCGGATCGCGCAGCTCCGCAAAATACTTCAGGGGATTTTCCATATCCCCTTGTCGCCTATCTGTCGGACTCAGGCATATAGCAATTTATATGCGTCGGCCCTGAGCGCGGTTGAACCACGATGGGCTCCGACAAGCGCATCAACGCGCCCGAGTTGCCAGTTACTGTGACGGCGACGCCCTTCGGAAGATAGCTGGCCAGCGCTTCCGGTCCTGCGCGATCCAGGTCCCACGCGCCCTCGATGGCAACCAGCGTGTATTGTCCGGGAGCCACATGGAGCAGAGAGAAACTGCCGTCAGAGTCAGATTGGTCGCGGCGAACAACACCCTCAAAAGCAGCCGGATTCCTGGGCACCAGCACTACCAGGGCGCCGGCCATCCCCTCACCGCCTTTGCGCGCAAATCCCTCGATACGCGTTTCACCCTTGGCCACGGTTGCCGTAATTGCGAGGGCGCGATCTCCCACCGTGAAAACTCCGCCTGCATGCGTCGTACCGTTCCCTGAAATCGAAAGGATGCCCATCGCATAGCTCGAACTCCACGCCGTCAGTTCCCAGGTGCCCGGTGAAACATTCTCAAACCGGAACTGGCCATGATGCACCGTCTCTTGAAGCGGCCTTAGGTGGAGAGGACTGTCCATGAGATACAGAAATACATTCGCCTCATCCTGCACCGTCTGTCCTGAAGCGCTTCGCAAAGTGCCTGCGACCTCTACAGTCTGCGCGCCCGCCGTCGAGTCCACCTGCTGGCTCGCCGTGGCATCCACGTCCAACGCCCGAGGCGGATCGCCCTGCATCAGCACATAATGCCCCGGAGCCACGCCGGTGAATTCGACTGCTCCTGTTTGCAAAGCGTCAATGAAACCTGCGCTTTCCGCCGACACCTGCGTGCCGAAAATTGTTTGGCGCAACTCGGGCCTGGCGATTCCCCCGCCTTGTCTGCGGGGCACCGCAACCGAAAGATGCAAAGCAGGAACCGCATGCAGATTGATGTCTGCCTCTTCCCGGCTGCCTGCGGTCAGGGCAATGGGCGTGGCCGAGGATTCATCCGTTGTCGAGTCATAGTAAGTAACTGGGTAAGCCATATCGAGTGACGAAGTCATGTCTCTCGCCCCCGCGTCAGAGTTTCGGCGGGAGCGGTTCGCTGAAGCGTGTAGCGCGTACCATGGCTCCGCCGTCACGGCCAGGACATATTCGCCCGCGTTCAGGTTGCCGAATTCATAAGCGCCGGTATCGTCGGTGGTGGTTGTGTCGGCCACTTCGATGCTGTTTTCCGGCCCGCGGGCTCGCGTAAAGTCGCGGCCGATACCTCGCGGCAACAGAAACAGCAGCACCCGAGCGCCCTCCACCGGATCACCGCCGTCTCCCGTCACCACTCCGCGCAACATGGCGCTCGGCATCAGGCGAAAGGTCAGTTGCCCCGTATCCAGATCTTGTCCGGTCACGATAGCTGAGTTGAAATCGTCGTGCTGGTCATAGAATCCTGTCTTGAAACCGCGCTTCGATGCGGTCAATTGATACTTGGCGGCCGCCAGCCTCTCCAGCGCAAAATGGCCATTGCCGTCTGAAACAGCCGACGCGATCGTCTGGCTGTCCTTTTCATCGAGCACGGCCACCGTTGCCCGCCGCACCGGTTCGCCTGTGACAGCGTTGACCACTGTTCCGGCAATGCGGTAAGCGCCTGTGTTCGGTGCTCCCGGCGGAGCGGTCTGGGCCAAGGCCGTAACCGCCGCAATTGCCAGCAACAGGCTGATCTTCATCGGCAAATTGAGTTTTGTCTGCTGGGCGTGCCACTTCGCGCCGCCTACCACGCGGTTCCCAACAGCATTGCGGCATGAAGCAGCTCTCAGCATCAATGTTCCGAAACTTCCACTACGAGATTGGTCTGGCTTCCCGGCGAAAGCGTCACCGCTTGTCCAGGATTGGCAAGCGCAGCCAGCACCGCTGCGTTGCGATAGGCCAGCTCGATGGGTTTGTCGAATGCGTAAATGTGGTAATTGCCCGGCGTCAGGCCCGTCAAGGTGATGGTTCCCCCTGTTGACGGGCGAAGCGTCACTGGCACAACGTCCACAGTCGAATCGAAATCCGGAACCGCGTAAACGGTGTAGAAGCGTTCCTCTCCGGCAATCGGGACTGCCAGTGTGCCCGGCAGTGTAAGTGTCAAGGATGCGCAATCGTCACGCAGGGTGAGGCTCAGGGGCGCCGCGGGACCAGTGAGTCCCAGCGCCAGCGGTTCACGCGCCAGGTTCGCTCCGCCGGCAGTCAACGACCCCTCGCAGAAGCGCTTGTCCGCAATGCTCGTGTGCGCCCAGTAAGAGCCTGGCTGCGTATACGCGGAATTCAACGGCCCCGACAGCGACCCCTCGGCGTACGAACTGATCATCCCGTCAGAAATCCATCCGCCAGTCTGGCTCAGCGTGATAAACACGCCTTGCGCCCTTTCCTGGCTGGCGGTCAGTTGTGCTGTGCTCGTGCCGCTCCGAATCAGGTTCAATTGAACCGAATTTGCGCGAACGGCTGAAAGCGGAATGCGCAAGTTTGGTACCGCGTGCCCGCTTACTGAAAAATCAACCGAGCCGGCCAACGTTCCGCCGCTTTCGGCGACGGAGGAGGAACTGCTTATACCCAATCTGCCCCACGGGGTCGGACCAACAGCCGCAACCTCCAGCGTGTAGTTTCCGTCGGGTAGCAGGGTCTGCACCGAGCGCGTCGACTCGTCATATTGCGCGGTATACGGGAGTTGATGACCCTGTGCGTCCAAAACCTGCATCTGGTAGCCCATCCCTGACCTGGTCATCGGGCCATCAGGGCTCTGTCTGCCGCCCGGGAACGTCACCGTTGCCGATACGATGTGAAACGGCTCAAGTGTCAGCGCAAGATTGGCCTCTGCCTGCTCGCCGCCAGCCACCTGAATCTTGGTCGCTCCAGCCAGGTCGCGTGCCTCGGGATAGAACTGGCTTGCAAAACCACTCCGCGCCACATTGCCAACCCCTGCCGCTTTCACAAGATTCGTGGCCGCCTCACTTTCCATGGCTGGTTCACTGTAGAGCACGTACACACCGTCAGCCAGTCCGCCAAAGCGATACATGTCTTCGCTGTTGGCTTTTGCGGTGGATTGAACCTGCCACGTCATCCGGCCGCTCTGCGGCTCACGCCGCAACAGCACCACACCCAGGCCCTCTGCCGGATCGCCGGTGGAAAGTTGAATCTGTCCATGGATTGCGTTCGCAGGGTCCATCGCAAACTCTACATCCGGCATCTCCGCGGCAACCTGAATATTGTGGGCGCCAGCGGCCATCGTGAGGATGAATTGCCGCACCTCACTGTCCGCACCGGCGGCGGAAGAGTCCGTATCGAGAAATCCCGGCTTGATCACCTCGAACTCCTGCGGCCCCACCGGCACATCCGGAATTTCAAATCGCCCATCGCCGTCGGTCAGAGCCCCGGAGGATGCGTCGCCATCGATCCGCACCAGTGCGCGCGGCAACGGTTCGCCGGTGGCGGCATTGCGAACAATTCCATGCACCGTCGCCAGTTGGCTGGCCGCAGCTTGCGGAACTGCCATCTGGTCAGGGCGCTCGTTTTGCGCCGTCGCTTGCGCCACCAACAGAACCGGGAGAATCAAACCGAACCCCAGACCCGCCACAAAACGCGCCCGCACAACGCGCCGGATGAGGCCATCTGGTGATCCAGGTTTCCTGCTCGCAGGTCGAACGATTGTTCGTGGGTCCACTCTCTATTTTGACCGTTTGAAGCGGGGAAGGGAATCAGGCTGAGAGAAATCGGTGCCCACACGCCCGCTGCCGCCACGGTTCGCGCAATTCACTTTTCTTCGAGATACCAGGGGATATTGATCACAATAATGCGGCGGTTGCCCCGCAACAGCAGGATCACTTTCAGCAGGTCGGCTCGCCGGTTGTGCAGCAGGTTCTCCCACCAGTGGCGCACCACCAGCTCCGGAACCAGCACGCAAACCTTGTGGAAGCTCGATTCTTTCTCTACCTCCAGGATGTATTCGACCACCGGTTGCAGTACATAACGGTATGGCGATTTCAGAATCTCCAGCTTGGGTACACACTTGCCGGCCTTGCGCAGGGGCCCGGCTATTTTGTCTTCCCAATCCTTGCAGATGTCGTCCGGCTCGTCGGCAATTTGTACGTGCAGGCAACGAATATCATTTGACATGGACAACGCAAACGACAAGGCCTTTTCCGTGATGCGGCTCCAGCGGTCGATAGGCACCACAACAATTGGTTCGGTAACTTCCGCGGGCACAATGCCCCGATGCAAAGCAGTGGCGCGATTCACGCGCACATAGTGGCGTTTAACCAAGCGCATAAGCACAATCATGATCGCCACCAGCAGCGCCGTGATCCAGGCTCCTTCAACAAACTTGGCAACCAGGACCACCAGCGTCGTGATCCCCGTTGCCAGCGCACCCAGCCCATTCACAAACATGCGCACCGGTGAGCCGCCTTTGCGCCACCAGTGCATCACCATGCCAGCCTGCGATAGCGTGAAGGCCATGAACGCGCCGATCGCGTATAGAGGAATCAGCCGGTCGGTGACGCCGCCAAACAAAATCAGCAACAAGGCCGTAAGGCCAACCAGCACATAAATGCCCCACGAATAGAGCAGCCGTCGTCCCCGCAGCAGAAAAACGTGTGGCAGAAAGTTATTCCCCGCAATGGCCCGCGTCAGCCGCGGAAAATCGGCGAACGCGGTGTTGGCCGAGAGTGCCAGCACCAGCAATACTGACCCGATGGTCACGTAATAGAACCATCCATGACCCATTACCGCCCGAGTGAGCATGGAGAGCACGCTCTCATAGTGAGGGCCGCTTGGGTCTGTCGCGCCGACGCCATAAGCGCGGCAAAGCAGGGCGATGCCGAGCAGCAGGATACCCAACAGCACAATGATGATAGTCAGCGTAATCTTGGCGTTCTTGCGCGTAGGGTCGCGAAAAGCCATCACTCCGTTGCTTACCGCTTCAACGCCCGTCATGGCCGTGCATCCTGAGGAAAACACTTTGAGCATGAGCCACAGGCCGACAGTCGCCGTCGCCGCAGGCAATGCGGGCAGCGGGGTTGCGGGATGCGGATGGCCCCCGTGCAGGGCATGGAAACCACCCACTATGATCACGATCAGAAGAGTGCCCGTGAACATATACGTGGGAATCATGAACACGACACCGGTGTCATGCACTCCGCGCATATTGATAAGGGTCAGAAGGACCAGCACTCCGAGGCAAAGTTGCAGGGTGTGCGGCTGCAGACTCGGCACGGCGGAAATCAGCGCGCCTACTCCGGCCGAGATGCCCACCGCTGCCGTCAGAATATAGTCGATCATCAGCGCAGCTGCGGCCAGCAGCCCGGCGCCGTCCCCCAGGTTTTCTGTGGCCACTGTGTACGAACCGCCACCGTGCGGATAGGCTTCAATGGTTTGCCGGTAGCTGAAGTAGACGATTGTCAGCAAAACCACGATCGCAGCACTCACCGGAACGATGTAGCTCACCCCGGCCAGGCCAAGCGGGATCAGCAGCGTGAGCGCGGCCTCCGGGCCGTAAGCGGCGGAGCTCAGCGCGTCCAGTCCGAAGATCGGAATGCCGGCAATTGGGCCTATATGCTCCGCGCGCTCTTCGCTGGTCGCGAGCGGCCGCCCAAAGAGCAGGGTCATGATGCGTGTAGAAAATGCCATTTGATTTGATCCGGTTGCCAGGGAAGTGGTGTGAAGAAAGCTACCGAGGGCATTGTCTCATGGGATGTCACAAGCGCGCGAAGCGGGCAATAACCGTGTATACAGGGTACTGATCCCAGTTCAAGTCGGGGGCTTTCAATGCATGCTTTCGCTCCTGCTGCTCGCGCTGCAATCGTGCCGGCATCGCCTTCAGTCAGAATTGCCTTCCATACTTCCGCTCAACCTTATCCGCCGTTGAAATGAGCAACTCCAATCCCGACCAAGCCATCCTAATACCGGAGTGGCGCAGAACCTCGACCGAGGGCGCTCTTCAATTATCGAGATCGAATCACGAAATAACTTGAGAAACCTGAGAACGGGAACGATGAATACCGCTCTCCATTTAATGGTACTGGTGCAAATACCAAAAATCTTGAAGGGTAATGGTGACATTGTGGATGAGTTGAGAACAGAGGACCGGGAACTTACGACTGCCGACCTGGCGGGTCGCGCGACTGCGACAACACGGCCCAACGGGCGTGAAATCGAGCCAGAGGACGAGCCGGAAACCATAGAAGGTGAGCTTGTAGAAGAAGAGCCTGGAGGAGCACCCGTGCATCCGGAAAGAATGGAGCGTTCCAGGTCAAAGCCCATGCCCTTGTTTTCCGATTCGGAAATGCAGAATTTCCGATCGCAGTGGAGCGGCCTGCAGACAGGTTTCGTTGACGAACCGCGCCGATCCGTCGAGGATGCGGACAGGCTGGTCGCTTCGGTTATGCAGCGACTCGCGGAGGGCTTCGCCGGCGAACGATCGGGCCTGGAAAAACAATGGGATCGCGGTGATAACGTCTCCACCGAAGACCTGCGGGTGGCCTTGCAGCGATATCGTTCGTTCTTTGACCGGCTCCTGAACCTCTAGGGTCAACTCAATGGCCGAGAACCACGGTCCCGTTTTTCAAACACCGCGCTCTCCGTTGTCACATCTGTCTTACGCGGGCGCTGCTCAATTGCCCGCGGGCAGTTTGCAGCAATCGCCGGCCGCGGCAGGTTCGTTGGCGCCCGCGTCCAACACCACCTTCCAGGTGCCGTCGGCCTGTTTGCGCCATATCGTGATATAGCGCCCGCTGGTCGTCACCGGATTGCCGGCCGCGTCTTTGCTGTGCCCTTCAAAGTGGCCCCAGGTGTAACCCATGTCGCCGGAAGGTCCCATCACCCCGTCCGTGGGCGTCCAGGTGAGCTGATAGTCCTTGGGGAGCCAAGTGGCCGATTTCTCGATCGCGACCCGGCCCACGACCGGTGCCACGCCATTGCCGAGAGCCACGCCATCTTCGGCAAACCAATCCGCGAAGGCCGCGCCGCCTCGTTCCGCTACATCCTTGGCGAAACGCGCCTCCAGGTCGAAAAGCAGAATCTTTCCCGGCTTTACCGTCGTGTCCACCAAGGGGTTGGGCGCGGCTGATTCCGAGCCCGGTTCAAGCTGGCCGTACACTGGCGCACCTGTCCCAATTGTCAGCACAATCAGTCCCAAAACAGCAGTCTTCAACCTGATGCGCACGTTTTTCTCCTCCCACGGTTCCTTATTGCAATCGTACATTGCCGGTCTTTCACTCGACCTTTGAGTCGAACCTCTCTTTCTCCGTAACTTCGCCGCCCTCAACCCGTCAAAACATCCAAGCCCACGCAATGTCGCGGATTGCTATACTTGGGTGACGCAATCCGCGGTCCGCAGTGAGCTGGGCTTCGCCACCCGTAGAGGTCATCGCCCGGGACGAACCGTGATCGATTCGGAGTCCCGCCGGGCTGTACGCGTTGCTCTTGGATACCCGGCCTTTTTCCCGGGGGAAGGACGCAAATGGGAACTTTGCTGGAATCCATTCATTCGCCCGCTGATGTGAGAAAGCTCAATTTCACACAACTGGCTGACCTGGCGGAGGAGATCCGCTCGTTCCTCATTCAAACGCTGTCGAAGACTGGCGGCCATCTCGGCCCCAACCTCGGTGTTGTAGAACTCACATTGGCCCTGCACACTGTCTTCAATACTCCCGAAGACAAGATTCTGTTCGACGTCAGCCACCAGGCCTACGTTCACAAGATTCTTACCGGTCGCCTCGACCGTTTTGAGACGATTCGCCAGCCCGGCGGCTTGAATGGCTTCATGCTCCGTACCGAAAGCGAGCACGACTGCTATGGCGCCGGTCATGCCGGCACGGCACTCTCAGCGGCGCTCGGAATGGCTGTGGCTCGCGATCTGGCCGGCGGCACCGAGCATGTGGTTGCTGTAGCTGGCGACGCGGCCTTTACCAACGGCATCTCCTTTGAAGCGCTCAACAATATTGCTGAACAGACCAAGCGGTTGATTGTCGTCCTCAACGACAACGAGTGGTCCATTGACCGCAACGTCGGCGCCATTGCCCGCTACTTTCACCGTATCGTCACCAACGAGCACTACAGAAATTTCCACGAGTCGGCGGCACGCCTTGTTGAACGCTTCGGCGGCAAAACAGCTGTCACCGTTGTGCGTCGCGCCGAGGAAGCTGCAAAGAGCATGCTGTGGCCTTCCATCCTCTTCGAGGAATTCGGCCTGCAATACTTCGGACCGATCGATGGACATAATCTCCCGCTCCTGGTAGAGACCTTCAAATTTCTCAAGGCCGAAAATCGTCCAGCAGTGCTTCACATCCTCACCCAGAAGGGTCGTGGTTACCAGCCCGCGCTCAATGGGCAAAAGAAGTTTCACGGCCTGGGCCCTTACGATGCGGAAACAGGCAAGACCAAACCCGCTGGCCAGCTTACCTACTCTGAAGTCTTCGCCAACACTCTGGTCGAATTGGCGCGCCAGGACGAAAGAATCGTCGCCATCACTGCTGCCATGCCGAACGGTACCGGCCTCGATCTTTTCCGCCCCCACCACCCCACGCGTTATTTCGACGTCGGCATTGCCGAGGAACATGCGGTCATCTTCGCCGCCGGCATGGCCACGCGCGGCTTCCGTCCGGTTTGCGCCATCTATTCCACATTTTTGCAGCGAGCTTTCGATCCCATCGTGCACGATGTCTGCCTGCAGAAGCTTCCTGTGGTCTTCTGCATGGACCGTGCCGGTCTATCCGGCGATGACGGGCCCACACATCACGGACTGTTCGACATCGCTTACCTGCGGGGTGTGCCCGAAATGGTGTTGATGGCGCCCAAGGATGAAAATGAACTGGCCGACATGATGAAGACCGCTCTCCAGCTTCCCGGACCCAGCGCCATTCGCTATCCCCGCGGCACAGTGGCCGGCGTAACGCGAAAGCCCGAGCCGCAAGTGCTGCCGGTAGGCAAAGCGGAAGTAATTTCCGACGGAAACGATGTGGCCATTCTTGGCCTCGGGCCCATGATTACCCTGGCTCAGGAACTGGGCGCGCGTCTTGAACGCGACGGATTCTCCGCCGCGGTCATCAACCCGCGTTTCGTCAAGCCGCTCGATCGCGAAATGATCGAGCTTTACTCCCGACGCGTGGCCGCCTTCGTCACGTTTGAGGATCACGTGAAAATGGGTGGATTCGGCTCAGCGGTGGTTGAGGCTCTCGACGAACTCGGTATCGCCGTTCCAGTGGTGCGCATCGGATGGCCCGACCGATTCATCGAACACGGCAAAGTGGACGCCTTGCGTGAGAAGTATGGAATCACGGTGGACGAAGCGCAGGCCCAGGTTCTGCCCCTTCTGGCACATCGCCAGCGCCGCACATTGGTGGCCAGCTAACGTTTTGCAGCTCACCATGACGACCCGTATGCACCTTCACCGGTTCCTGAACTCAGCATCAAAGTGAGCATGGCCGGCTTCCATGGAGCAAATCATCTGAGCTCTCCTCGGGAACCCGTGTGCGACAATCCACAAAAGACCGATTTTCTTATGCGACCTCTTCGAATCGTTCTGGTGTGGATCGGTGGATTGGTTCTGACCGGAACGCCGGCATCGCCTCAAGCGCCACCCCCGGCGATTTCTCCACCCCCTGTTTCTGCGCCGCTGGTGCTCGCCGGCGGCACCCTCATCGACGTCACCGACTGGGGCCGCTCGGCAAAAGATCTCCAAAACGCCATTGTCATTGTGAACGACGGAAGAATCGTCGCCGTCGGCTCCCGCGCTGACTTATCCATTCCCAAAGGTGCGCGTGTCATCGATTGCACAGGGAGGTATCTTATCCCCGGCCTCGTGGATGGTTACGCTGGCATGAACAGCCAGGGCCAGGCCAATGCTGACCTCTACATGGGTGTCACCACCGTGGTGGCCCGGTCTGACAGCGAGCACGGCCATATCGACTTCTCCGCCAACCCACGCCCGAATCTCTATCTGGTGGATTCAATCGGCTCGACCGATGACTGGAGCTTGCTCATTGGACACAACGATTGGACCGCAAAACTCAAAGTGGGCGCGCATCCTGTCGAACTCAGTCCCGAGGACACGGCCCGCCAAATGAATGCCACCCTCCGCCTGGGAACACGCGTACTCTGGCTGGGTTGGGACCTAACAGCCATCAACTCTCAGTGGATCATCGCGCATGCTCACCAGTTGGGTCTGGTCACTTATGGCGAATTCGTCTCCACGCCCTACAGCGTGGGCATCGAGGCCGGAGTAGATGCGCTGCTGCACATGGGACATTATGAGCTCGGCGTCATTCCAGACGAATTACAAGGTCCGCTGGTTGACGATGCTTACGGACCCGCTGCTGCCACAGCCTTCGATTACGCCCAGCATTTGCCGCCCACAGACGAGCACCTGCGTGCCTATGCGCGTTTTCTGGCCTCTCATCATGCTGCGCTGATACCCACGTTCAGCATTTATTTTCCCAGCCTGCCGGGACATCGCAACCTCTGGCATGAACCTGCCGCCGCCCTGCTCAAACCGTCCAACCTGTTCGATCCGCCCGACCGGGCAACCGGGGAGATGGACTACCCTCTCGCACCCTGGACGCGCCACCTGCCCGCCGCGGGGCAAAGATGGCTGGAAGAAGGTCAGCGCAAGAAGGCTGATCAAGCTGCTATGCGCCTGTGGGAGATCAACGAAACCATCTTCGCCGCGTACCCGCACTATCTCGCGGCTTCCGGTGCACCGGTCATGGGATCAATGCCCGGGGTCGGCATGCACACCGAGCTTGAAATGCTGGTGCGTCTCGGGCTTTCCCCGCGCGAAGCCCTGGCTGCGGCCACCAATAACTACGAGTTGCAATTCGGGTGGACTGAAGTGGGACAAGTCGCGCCCGGTCGTCGTGCCGATATCCTGGTCGTGGATGGGGACCCTACTGAAAACATCTGGAATGCGCGCCGCATCTCCACCCTTATTCTCGATGGCAACGTCCTGAATCGCGACGCGCTCTTGAATCTCAGAAAGTGAGATCTGTTGAATAGGCTCGCAATACTTCCTCTTCAAGCGTCAGGTGTAGCCCAGCCCGCACCGGTCGCTGGAAGAAGTGTTTTTCTATTTACTTATCGACTCATAATCTGAGTAGCCAGCGCCTTGCCCATCACGCAGGATGATTAGGAGAACCACGCCTGTTCGTTTAACGTAAAGAGAAACAGTCGACCATCGCAATTCCAACAATTCATCTGTTCGATCATGACCGATTCTCCCAAGCAAACCAGCCCGGCGCGTCGCCAGCACAACAAGTGGCTCGTGCTGATTGCAATATACAAGTTTGTGCAGGCATTGCTCATCGCTGCCGTCGGCGTGGGTGCGTTGCGTTTGCTGCACAAGGACATCGGCGACGTACTGTATCAATTGGCTGGCGCTCTACGCTTTAATCCTGAGTCGCGCTTCATCAATTTCGTCCTCGATAAAGCCTCGCTGCTGAACGATCCCATGCTGCGCCGTATCGGAGCGGTGGCCTTCAGTTATGCCGGCCTCAGCATCGCAGAGGGAATTGGCCTCTATCTTGAAAAAGCCTGGGGCGAGTTCCTCACGCTTTTCATCACGGCATCATTTTTGCCATGGGAAGTCTTTGAAGTTTTCCGGCGAGTCACCGGCATTCGGGTAGCGCTGCTCATTGCCAACACGCTGGTATTCATTTACCTCATCAAGCTCGTTGCAATCCGAAGAAAGCAGCCTGAAGAGACGAAGGGCGAATAGATTCGCTTTTAATTCGCCTTACACCGCGCCGAAAAGTTCCTCAAGCCTAATCGCGAGAACAGGAATCAAGGGAGTAAATCAATACAATATCTAGTAGTCTATTACTCCAAACTGTCAACTGGTTGTGTTTTCCCCGGCAGGCGGTCCCAGTCTCACCAAGTTTCCTCAGAATTCTCCACAGGCGGCACCATTTTCCGCCTATCGCGCCACACCAAGATGCGCGATACTGGGTCTGCGCGGGCCAGAAAGGGCCAATTTGGGTCTGCCCGGGCTAGAAAGCGAAGCCGTCGACTTAAATGCGGCCGGTTGAGAGCAGATCGTGACCGAGAACCCAGAAGCCACTCCTTCCGGCGAATCAGCGACCTCGAACGAGGCCACCGGCGAAGTTTTAGGCGCATGGGACGATCTGCAAATTGGGTTTAGTGGCAATCCGAAGACCAAATTGGACGATCGAGGCCGCCTGAAAATGCCTGCTGAGTTCAAGGCATTCACTGAGAAAAAGTACGGCAAAGGCTTCAATGCGTTTTATATCACCAGCCGGGATGGTGAAACGGCAGAAATCTTCCCGATGCCGGAGTGGCAGCGGCATCTGGCCAAAATCTTCAAGATGCCACAAAGTCTCCCGGCGCGAAAAAAGCTGCTGGACACCTACAACCTCTATGGGGATCGAGCGGACATGGACCCTCAGGGGCGGCTCCTGCTTCCAGAAGAGTTGCGGAGCCAGGGAGTTCTGGTTGGAGAAGTAAAGGTCTCGGGCGAGGGGACCCTGTTGCGGGTCACCAGCTTGAAGAGTTTGCGCGAAAAGGTAAAAGCGGCCACGTTGACGCCGCAGGAATTGGATTCACTGACCGGTTACGATGTGTAACTCGCACGGGGCGAATCCCCTCAGGGGGAGCGCATGACGAATCAAAGTGAACGCCATGTGCCGGTTCTTTTAAAAGAAGCGATTGAGTACCTCAATATACGCGCAGGCGGGACGGTGGTTGACTGCACCCTGGGAATGGCGGGCCATGCGGCGGAAATCGCAATGCTGCTGGGACCGCGGGGGCATCTGATCGGATTCGACAGGGACCCCGAAGCGCTCGAGTTGGCCAAAGTCAAGTTGTCCAGCGTCGCAAACGAGCTCGGCATTCAGGCGCCCAGGATGACGCTGATCGGTGAAGCATTCAGTTCCATCGCCGAGCACGTTCAACCGGCATCGGCGGATGGCATTCTTGCCGACTTTGGCGTCAGCAGCCTGCAACTGAATGAGGCGCGCAGAGGATTCAGCTTTATGGCGGACGGGCCGTTGGAAATGCGTATGGATACACGGTCAGGTCCGACCGCCGCACAAGTGGTGAATGAGGCGAGTGAGCGCGAGCTGGCAGACCTTATTTACGAATACGGAGATGAAAGGAGGTCGCGGAGAATCGCCAGAGCCATTGTGCGCGGGCGGCCGGTCACAACCACGGGGCAACTTTCCCGGATTGTCGCCTCAGCCGCCCCGGCAATGAAACAGGACAGGATTCACCCGGCAACCCGGACGTTTCAGGCTCTCCGGATTTATGTGAATCGCGAGCTGGACGAAATCAAGGCTCTCATGGAGGCCGCACCAAGATTGCTTAAGCCCTCCGGAAGACTGGTTGTCATCAGCTTTCATTCTTTAGAAGACCGCATTGCAAAAGACAGTTTGCGCGACGGAGCGCATCAGGGAATCTGGGAAGTAATGACGAAGAAACCTATTGTCGCGGGCGAAGAAGAGACAGAGCGCAACCCGCGCTCACGAAGCGCAAAGTTGAGAGCAGCAGAAAAGCAAGGACCACGGAAAGCGAATTACTGATCACTTACACCTGTTCTGCAAGGAGACACCATGGCGGCATGCACAACATACTTCGACACCGGACACGGCTGGACTGCACGCGTGGCCGAGCGCAACGCCATATTGCTGGCGCAGCAGCCTATGCGCCGCCGGGGCGCGCGCACGCCAGAGGTCAGTTTCGCCAAAAGCTTTGACAACTCCCGCCTCGTCAAGGCGCCTGATCCGGTGCGCGTCCACCAGATGCGCATCTTTTCTGCCGCCGTCACCTTGTTGTTTTCGCTGGTAATGATCTACGGGTTGCAACACTTTAGCGCCATTGAAGGCTCTTATCGCGTAGAGTCAGAGAAGCAGGCCCTTGACCAGTTGCGCGAGGAGAATCGCCAGTTGCGCCTGAGTGAAGCCGAGATGGCCCAGCCTGGACGCATCGACGGCTTAGCCCACCAGATGGGCCTGGCCGCGCCGCAACCGGGTCAGGTGGTTCACGCCAATGCCCGTCCCGACATGAGCGCACCGATCCTGGCGCAGGTCACGCCGCCAACTCCTCCCGCACAGTAAACTGGAAGGCGACAACCAAATCGCCATGCAGGCAACTCTTCGAGCCAACCGGAACCGCAGCACCACACCGCGCGCCATGCCCATGAAGCTGGCGCGCTTCTGGCTTGTTTGCCTGTTTTTCCTCATGTGGGCCTGCGCCATCGCTTTCCGCCTCTTCTGGCTTCAGATCGTGAACCATTCGGAGTACGTAGAGCGCGCCGATAAGCAGCAGGAGCGCACCTTTGAGGTGGCTCCCCGCCGTGGCGTGCTCTATGACCGCAATCTGCGCGAACTGGCCATGACTGTGCAGGTGGACTCCATCTACGCGGTGCCCACGGAGATGGACGACAAGCAGGCCGCCGCGCGCATCCTCTCCGCGATTGTGCACGTCGATCCCGAAGACAAACGAACCACCGAAAAGGAGATTGCCGACCGGCTCGACAAGGGCCACAGCTTTGCCTGGGTGGCACGGCGCGTCAGGCCTGAGATCGCCACCCGGGTGCGGGCCCTCAACATGAAGGGAATCTATTTCCAGAAGGAGTTCCAGCGCTTCTATCCGGACAATCAGCTCGCTGCGCAGGTGCTCGGCTACGTTGGCCTTGACGACAACGGCCTTGGTGGCCTCGAGCAAAGATTTGATGCGCGCCTGCATGGCGTGCCAGGCCGTGTCTTCACTGCGATGGATGCGAGGCGTCACGTGCTGGGGTCGACCGAACACGAACCCGAGCCGGGCCAGAATCTCGAGTTGACCATCGACAACAACATTCAGTTCATGGCGGAACAGGCCCTCGATCACGCCATGCAAAAGACGCAGGCGCTCAATGGCACCGTCGTGGTGCAGGACGTGCACACCGGTGAGATTCTTGCCCTCGCCATCCGACCGACCTTCAACCCGAACGATTTCCGGCACACCACCCCGGCGCTCTTGCGCGACCACGCGGTGAGCGATGTGTATGAACCGGGCTCGGTGTTCAAGCTGGTCACGTATTCGGCGGCTCTTGACCAGGGTTTGACCAAGCCCGACGACATGATCGACTGCCAGGGCGGCAAAATCACGTTGGCAGGTCGCGTGATTCACGACAACCAGGGCGAACATTACGGCGTAATTCCAGTGCATAAGGCGTTGGAGGAGTCGAGCGACGTCGCCGCTGTGAAGTTGGCCCTCAAAGTGGGACAGAGCAACTTTTATAAGTACATTCGCGATTTTGGTTTCGGCAGCCGTTCAGGAATGGAACTGCCCGGCGAGACGCGCGGTCTGTTGCGCCCCCCGAATCGGTGGAGCGGCTCCTCGATCGGTTCCATCGCCATCGGGCAGGAAATCGGTGTGACACCTTTGCAACTGGTCTCCATGGTTTCCACCATTGCCAACGGGGGAGTGTACCTGCCGCCGCGCGTGCTCATGCCCGGCCAGGTGGCCTCGACAGCATCCGCCCAAGGTTCTGCCGGACCTCCGCCGCCTTCACAGCCGTCCGCAATGCAGGTGTCGCCATTCAAGGCCGACGAAGAGTTGCCCAATCCGCTGCCGCCCGGTGCGCACCGCGTTATCTCCACCATGACTGCGGCTGAAATGCGCAAAATGATGGAGGGCGTGGTCCTTTACGGCACCGGCAAGGAGGCGCAGCTCAACGGCTATTCCTCCGGCGGCAAGACAGGCACCGCGCAAAAGGTCGACCCAGCTACACACCTTTATTCGAAGACCATGCACATCGCCTCTTTTGCAGGAATCGCGCCGGTCAACAACCCGGTTATCGCCGTGGCTGTCGTTTTGGACTCACCCAAAGGACTCTACTATGGCGCCTCGGTTTCTGCTCCCGTGTTTGCTGAGGTGGCGCAGCAGGTGCTTGAATACCTCGGCGTTCCCCACGACATTGACATAAAGCCGCAGCACGCGCCCACAAAGACCGAGGTGGTGAAGGAAGACGATTCCGACGCGGATCAGGACAATGTCAACGCCTTGTTTGCAGCCGTCAACGATCTGCCGCCTGACGATCCTTTGCGCGCTCCTGCAGCGCAGCAGCAGGATGCGAGCCAATCGACTTCCGTGGTTGCAGCGCAGACAAAGTCATCGGGCACAACTGCTCCCAGCCCGCCGAACCCAGCGACAGCCGCCACACTGCAAGTGCAACCCTCTCCGCAAAAGCCGGTGACACAAGTCACTATCAGTGACGGAACGAGGCTCACGGTTCCATCGCTCGTTGGATTGCCGGTGCGCAAGGTGATTGAATTGGCGGCCGCTGCGGGTCTCGATGTGCAAGTGACGGGCAGCGGCACTGCGCGCGAACAGGCCCCGCCACCTGGCACTATCGTCCACTCTGGCACCAAAATTGTCGTCCGATGCCAGCGGTGAATCCGTGGCTGATAGTCGTTACGCTGTCGGCACAACCCAACGATCGTGACGCAAATTAAGAGGAGAGCCCATGCGAGTCCGACGATGCGGATTTTGATCTGTTTCGGCAAAGCCTGAATTCGTTTTCCTGCGAGCCTCCTTTGAAAAGAGATGTGGCACTGAGGCGCAAGCGGCAATCAAAGTCCAAAGAAGCAAAAGAGTACATCACCAACGATGTCAGAAGCTTTCATAAGAGAACGGGACATTCTTACTTTCGCATGAGTGCGAGATTCGTCAGTGCCCCGGCCATCTACAATGAACCTCGTGATGAAGTGGAAAGATCTGATCGACGAAGTGACCGCTGAAGACGCCGGGGGCAGTTCAGAGCTGCCCGTTAGAGGCGTTGAATACGATTCGCGCCGGGTGCGTCCCGGAGCTGTCTTTGTAGCCATGAAGGGCGGCTCGACCGATGGCAATCGCTACATCGACAAGGCTCTTGCCGCAGGCGCGCTTGGCGTCATTACCGATTCCGCGCCAACCTTCGACCATCTGCTGGTTTATCAGGCTGGTCTGCCAGTGCTGCAAGTCGAGCACGGCCGCCGGGCGCTGGCCCAGGCCTCCGCAGCGTTCTTCGGGCATCCCGAGCGCAATCTCGCGGCTACCGGCATCACCGGCACCAACGGCAAAACTACCACTGCGTTCCTTTGCGATGCACTGTTGAATGCCGCCGCCCGCAAGACAATTCTTGTCGGCACCATCGAGTATCACGTGGCCGGCGAAGTGCGTCCGTCGCTGCACACCACGCCCGAGTCGCGCGATCTTTTTGAACTGATGGCGGAAGGCGTAAGCCGCAGCGCAACGGAGTTGGTCACCGAAGTTTCCAGCCACGCCCTCGACCAGGGTCGCGCTGCAGGCATCCAATTCGACGTGGCCGTTTTCACTAACCTCACCCGCGATCACCTCGACTATCACCAGACGATGGAGAAGTATTTCGCCGCCAAGCGCCTGCTCTTCGATGGCACCGTGTATCCCGCGCCCCGCGTGGCCGTGATCAACGCGCACGACGAGCGCGCGAAGCAACTGGCCGCGGCGGCGCGAAAAGTTGGTGCGGAAATCCTCACCTACGGCATCGCCCAGGGAGATTGGCGGGCGGCAAGCTACTCCCTCACCTCCGGCGGCGCCGTACTCGATCTGGAAACGCCCGCAGGCACGGCAAAGATTACTTCGCGCCTTGCCGGTGCGGTCAACATCCTCAACCTGCTTGCGGCCCTCACTGCAGCGCATGCACGCGGCGTGTCCTTCAACGACCTCGTGAGTTTCGTCCCGAGCTTGCGTCCAGTTCCAGGCCGGTTTCAGCCCATCGATGCGGGCCAACCCTTCAGTGTGATCGTGGATTATGCGCATACCGACGATGCCTTGCGCAATCTCACCGCTCTGGCCCGGCAGATGACTGCGCAATCGGGCGGCCACGTGATCACGCTCTTCGGCTGCGGCGGCGACCGCGACCGCACTAAGCGCCCGAAGATGGGGCAAGCCGCGGGTGAAGGAAGCGACTTCGTCGTCGCGACAAGCGACAACCCCCGTTCCGAGGATCCGCTCGCCATTCTCGCCGAGATCGAGCCGGCACTGAAATCCACCGGAGTCCGCTACTCTATCGAGCCTGACCGTGCCTGCGCGATCCGGCTGGCTCTCGGAACGGCCCAGCCCCGCGACGTCGTGCTGATCGCCGGGAAGGGCCACGAGAAGGAACAGATTCTTGCCGGCGGCGCGATTCCCTTTGACGACTCAGAGATTGCACTTTCCACGCTCTCCGAACTGGGGTACGGTGGAGTGCGATGAAGCTCACTCTCGCAGAAGCGGCAATGGGCGCCGGCGCTGTGCTGGAAGCGCCGGCCAGTGTTGTGCAGGCGGGCGCACTCGTTGTGAGCGGCTACTCCATCGACTCGCGCACTGTGGTTCCCGGCGAACTGTTCTTTGCCGTACGCGGCGACCGGCTTGACGGGCATGACTTTGTTGTGGCCGCCGTCGAGCGCGGAGCGATTGCCGCGGTGGTTTCGCGCGCTCGGGTAGCCGCCTTGCCCGACGCTGCGCTGGCCGTGCCGCTTCTGATTGCAGAAGATACGCTGGTTGCCTTGCAGGCACTCGCGGCTCATGTGCGCCGCCGCTGGGGCAAGCGCGTGGTGGCTGTCACCGGCTCAGCCGGCAAGACTACCACCAAGGAAGCGATTGCCGCCGCGCTCAGCGCAAAGTTCAACGTGCTCAAATCCATCGGCAATCTCAACAATGCGTTTGGGCTGCCGCTGCAACTGCTCCGCCTGGAGCCGGAACACGAATACGGTGTCATCGAGATGGGTATGAACCACGCGGGTGAAATCGCAGCCCTGGCGCGCATCGCCGCGCCCGATTGGGGCGTGGTGACCAACGTGGGCACCGCACACATTGAGAACTTTGCCGACGGCCAGGCCGGCATTGCGCGCGCTAAATTTGAGCTTGTCGCTTCATTACCTGCCAACGGTGTAGCTTTTCTGAATTGCTGCGACCCCTATGTCTCGCAGTTCGGACGCGATTTTCCGGGCTGTGTAATTTACTTTGGAAACGGTCCCTGCGCCGACCCCCAGATTGTTGAGGAGACCGAAGATCCCTCCGGCCTCCATGTGCGCTATCGGGCCGGGCAAAGCGAGGGCAGCTTTACCTTGAACATGCTGGGCGCGCACAACGGATCGAATGCCATCGCGGGCCTTGCCGTGGCTCTCGAGGCGGGAGTCGAATTGGAACTCGCGATCAAGGCGCTCGAATCTCTCACTGCGGGAGACAAGCGCGGCCAGTTGATGGAAATCGCCGGCGCAACTCTGTTGAATGACAGCTACAACTCCAATCCCGAAGCTCTGCGCTCGATGATCCGCACCCTGGCTGCCCGTCCCGCGCGCCGCCGCATTTTGGTGGCAGGCGAGATGCTCGAACTGGGTGAGCATGGTCCAGCGCTGCACGCTGCCTGTGGCAAGGCCGCCGCTGAAGCCGGCCTCGATATCGCGGTGGGCGTGGGCGGCAATGCGGAACACCTGGCTACGGCGGCCTGCGCCGGCGGAGTGGCATCCGTCTTTTTGCCCGACGCCGAGGCCGCCGGACGCTGGCTGTTGCAGAACCTTCAGCCCGGCGATGTTGTGCTGGTAAAGGGCTCGCGCGGTGTCCACCTCGAGCGCGCGATCGATTTCGTGAAAAACCAAACCGCGTTGGCGGAGGGACAGTGACTTTTCAAAAGATTGCAGGGAGATTTGCCTTGCTTATAGCCCTGTTGTTTGCGATTCCGCTGTCAGCGCAAATTCCTCCGTCGTGGACAACGCCCTTTCCTCCTTTCCGAATCGCAGGCAACCTGTACTACGTTGGCAGCGATGACCTCGCCTCCTACCTGTTCGTCACGCCCAAGGGAGACATCCTCATCAACAGCAGTCTTGAGGCTTCTGTGCCGCTGATAAGAAAAAGTGTCGAGGCTCTCGGCTTTCACTTCAAAGACATCAAAATCCTGCTCATCAGTCATGCCCACTACGACCACTGCGCCGGCAGTGCCGCGGTCGAGCGCCTCACCGGCGCAAAATACTGTGTCATGGCCCAGGACGTCTCGGTCGTCGAGTCGGGTGGCCGAACCGACTTCCAGTACGCCACTGACAAATCCATGCTGTTTCCGCCTACGCATGTCGACCGGATACTCCACGATGGCGACAAGGTCAGTCTTGGCGGTACCGTACTCACCGCGCACCTGACCGCAGGCCACACCAAAGGCACCACCACATGGACGACGGATGAAACCGAAGCCGGCAAAACGCTGCACGTGGTCATTGTCGGCAGCCCCAATGTGAATCCAGGCTACAAGCTTGTGAACAACAAGGCTTATCCTCAAATCGCGGCGGACTACCAGCACGAGTTTCAAGTGCTGAAGAACCTGCCATGCGATGTCTTTCTCGGCGCGCACGGCAGCTACTTCGGATTGAAGGAAAAGTACGCGCGCTGGAAAAGCGGAGACCGCGATGCGTTCATCGATCCACAGGGCTACAAGAGCTACGTCAGCGACCGCGAGCAGGCATTCGAAGTGGAACTGAAACGTCAGAAAAGCGGCAAACCCTGATCGGTCTTCGGCGTCCCGACCCTGTAAAATCAATGTAATTCTCGCCTCAATTCGGCTCCGGAGGCCACTTGCTTTACTGGCTGCTTTACCAAAAGCTTTACCCGTTCTTTCACCCGTTCCGCATCTTTCGCTATCTTACGTTCCGCACTGCTTTCGCCTCGGGCACGGCGCTGCTTATCGCATTGTTCATTGGGCCATACGTCATTCAGAAACTGCGCGAATTCCAAATCGGCCAGTACATCCGCGAAGACGGCCCGCAATCGCATCAGAAAAAATCGGGCACCCCCACAATGGGCGGCGTGCTCATCGTGATCGCGATTCTGCTGCCCACCCTGCTCTGGTCCGATCTGTCGGACTGGTATGTCTGGATCCCGATCTTTTCGACACTTGCTTTCGGAGCCATCGGATTTGCCGATGACTATATCAAGGTGGTCAAGCGGCGCAGCCTTGGCCTCACGGCGCGCGCCAAGCTCTTCTGGCAGGGCGTGGCCGCGGTCATGGTGGCGGTCGCCCTCGTGGTGCTGTCGCAGTTCAGGATCTTCTCAACGCAATTAACCGTGCCCTTCATTAAGACCTGGCGCCCTGATCTTCTCTGGCATTGGCCCGGCACTGTTTCCCATCTGGGATTTCTCATCTTTCTGCCGTTTGTCGTATTCGTCGTTTTCGTTCTCATTGGTTCGACCAACGCGGTCAACCTGACTGACGGACTTGACGGCCTGGCCATTGGCTGCACCATCATCGCCGCCGCCGCGCTCACAGTGCTTACCTACGTCAGCGGACACGTAATCTTTGCCGACTACCTGGAACTGCAGCGCATGCCCCTGGTGGGTGAACTGACCGTGTTTTGCGGGTCCATGGTGGGCGCTTCCATTGGCTTTCTCTGGTACAACGCCCACCCCGCCGAAATCTTCATGGGCGACGTGGGCTCACTGGCCCTGGGAGGCGCCATCGGGACCATCGCCATCATCATCCGCCAGGAGCTTTTGCTCCCCTTTATCGGGGGCATTTTCATCATTGAGGCGCTTTCTGTGGTGCTGCAGGTGGGCAGCTACAAACTCCGCAACGGGAAGCGTATCTTCAAAATGGCACCGCTGCATCATCACTTCGAACAGATCGGCTGGAGCGAATCCAAGATCATCGTGCGCTTCTGGATTGCCGCCCTGGTATTTGCATTGTTTGCACTCACCACCTTGAAACTGCGTTAGCACCAGCCGACAGGCCGCCCTGCGGTGCACAATAAAGACGTCGCGAATCCTGCGCAGCCTGAGGACTGAACCATGATGGAACTCAAAGGCAAAAAAGTTCTGGTTGTCGGACTGGGCAAATCCGGTCTTGCGGCGGCGTTGTTTTTGCGCCGCAGGGGAGCCCAGGTCACGGTCTCCGACGTCCGCAGCGCTGAGGCGCTGGCCAAAGACATCCCCGCGCTGCTCGAAGAGGGCATCATGGTCGAGGCAGGAGGGCACGGGCTGCTCACCTTCCGGCGCCAGGACCTGATCGTCGTGAGCCCCGGCGTGCCGCTCGATACCCCGGAACTGGCGCAGGTAAAGAGCTTCGGCCTCCCGGTTATCGGCGAACTTGAACTCGCCGCGCGCTTCCTGAAGGGAAAATCGATCGCCATCACCGGCTCCAACGGCAAAACCACCACCACGTCCCTGCTCGGCGAAATCCTTGAACAGGCCGGCTTTCGCACGCTGGTCGGCGGCAACATCGGCGTCCCGGTCGTTGCCCTCATCGACGAAAGTACAGATGATACCTGGTCTGTGCTCGAGGTCTCCAGCTTCCAACTTGAAAGCACCGCGCAGTTCCACCCCAATATCGCTGTCATTCTCAACATCACACCAGACCATCTCGACCGTCACGGCACCTTCGAAAACTATGCCCTGGCCAAGGAGCGCATCTTTGCCTCGCAAACCGCCCAGGATTTCGCCGTTCTCAATGCCGACAACGCCCGTGCCTCGGCTGCCGCACCGCGCTCCGCAGCACAGGTCTACTGGTTTTCGATGGAGCGTCCCGTTGAGATGGGTGCCTGGGTCGAGGACGGTTCCATCCTGTATCGCCCCTCGAAGGACGCGCCGCCGGAAAAGATCATGCCGTTGAGCGGCATCCAGCTCAAGGGCGAGCACAACGTGGAAAACGTGCTAGCCGCGGTCTGCGCCGCGCGCCTCGCCGGAGCCCCTGCCGAGCCCGTTCGCCGCGCCATTGAGAACTTCAAAGCTGTCGAGCACCGCCTCGAATATGTAGCCACCCTCAACGGCGTCGAGTTTTACAACGACTCCAAGGCTACCAACGTGGATGCCACTGCAAAAGCCATCGCGGCCTTCTCAACCGGCATTCATCTCATCCTCGGCGGGAAGGACAAGAATTCCGATTACACCCAACTTGCCGACCTGCTGCGGGCTCGTGTGCGTGCGGTCTACACCATCGGCTCCGCAGCGGCCAAGATCGAATCGCACCTGCGTGGCGTGGTCCCGCTCCAATCCTGCGAAACCCTCGAGAAGGCGGTCAGCGCGGCTGCTTCGGCGGCGCATCCTGGCGAGGTGGTGCTGCTGGCGCCCGCCTGCTCCAGCTTTGACCAGTTCGAAAGCTACGAACATCGTGGCCGCGTCTTCAAAGAACTTGTGAACGAGTGGCGAGGTTGGAAGGTTTGGCAAAGCGTATAGGCGTCGACAAATGGATCTTCTTCACCACCCTGCTCCTCGTTGTGGTGGGGCTGGCCATGGTGTTTTCCGCCTCCGCGGTGGTGGCGCAGGACCGCTATCACTCGGAGTTTGCTGACATCGGCAGACAAGCCGGGTGGGCGCTGGGCGGCGTGTTGTTCATGGTCTTCCTCATGAGCGTGGACTACAACCGCTACAATTCACCACGCTTCATCTACAGTGCCCTGGCCGTCAGCACGTTGTTGCTGGTGGTTGTTTTCCTGGTTCGCGATTCGCACAACACGCATCGCTGGATCCGATTTGGCGGGCACTTTACCTTTCAACCTTCCGAGATTTCAAAGCTGGTACTGATCCTTTTTCTCGCCTGGTTTCTCTCAAGACGGCTTGACACCATGCGCGATTGGAAGAACACCCTGTTGCGCGCCGCCATTGTGCCCATCGTGTTCATGCTGCTCATTGTCCGCGAGCCCGACCTGGGGACTGCGCTGGTGCTGGCTGGCGTGACTGCCATGATGCTTATGCTGGCAGGAATGGAATGGAAGTATCTCGTGGGGTCTGTTGCCGTGGCGCTGCCGCCGCTGGCTGCGCTGCTCTTCTGGGTTCCGTGGCGCAGGGCGCGCATGCTGGCCTTCATTCATCCCGACCAGGACCCGATGGGTGCAGGGTTCCACATCAACCAGTCGCTCATTGCCGTCGGAACAGGAGGATTAACAGGGCGAGGCTACATGGAAGGCATGCAGAAGCTCTTCTACCTGCCCGAAGCGTCTACGGATTTCATCTTCGCGAACGTTGCCGAGGAACTGGGGTTTGTGGGCGCCATGTGCATCGTGGTGCTGTTTGTAGTGCTCGGCTACCGCGGCCTGCGCACCGCCTACCGCGCCCAGGACCCCTTTGGCCGCCTGGTTGCGTTTGGCATCACCACCGCTATCCTGCTGCAAGCTTTCTTCAATATCAGCGTGGTGCTTTCGCTGCTGCCCACCAAGGGGATTCCATTGCCGTTCATCTCGTCAGGAGGAACAAGCCTGTTTTTCACGCTGGCGAGTATTGGGATTTTGCTGAATATCTCGAAACAGGTGGATTGAGGATGCGTTTCCAGGTTAGAGGAAGGGACGGTCACGCTTGGGACTTCAGGCCTGTTTCCTAACTCCCATGGCGGCGGTTGTGGGACTCCTGGAATGGAGTCCAACGGAATTCTATCAGTGGCCGAACTTTGTGCTCCTCGGAATTATTTACACCGGACTTGTTTGTTCTGGCGAACTGTCCAAGGAAGGCCCGCTCATCTTCTCCAAGCGAAATTCCAGGCCCTTTTCAGTGATTCTCGGAGCGCACCTGGCATTTCTGATGATTCTCTTCGCATTGTGGAGACTTGCATTCTTTATCGATCCTTATCTTCCGAATTGGATGACTAACTATATTGGGCGAAGTGGCACGATATCCAACATAGTCTTTGTGGCCGCCATGGTCGTCTTGCAGTTCATAGAGCGGCGATGGCTCTATTTGGATTCGGAAAACGAACAGTCTTAACTGATACCTGAGAAACATGGCTCCGGTCCAGCGAACTACTCATCTGACGACACATGTTTCTTCGCTATCAAAGCGTGTTTCATCCTCGGCGCTTTAGCTGCGCGCGCTTCCCTCAGCGACTGAAGCCCGTGGGCCTCCCGGGACTTGTTGGCACCGCTGAAGCCGTGCCCTGATCCAAGCCTTCGCCAAACTCGGTCGGAATCAGTTTCTCCGCAGCCCGTGAAGTTGAATACTGATGTGATTCATGTTTTTGAAGACACGCTCATTCGTGCAGTACGGAGGAGCTACGCAGCCTCGCGGCGTGGGCCTCGAAAATAATTTGCGGCAGCGGGACGGAAGAGCACCCAGGCGATCACGGCACAGAATGCTGCGTGAACCGCGAATTCACGCAAGATATGAAACGCGCTCAGGACGACGTGAAATCCGATCCAGGCCAAGGCGAGCCAGCGGGCCCAGTTGTGGCCGCGCAGCAGAAAAATCCCGGCTACAATCGCCAGCAACTCGGTCAATTCGATCCACACGGCATCAGGCTGGCCCTTGAGCAGCGTAGGAAAGTAAAAGGCGAATGCCGCCGCGCCCACCGCAATATACAGGCAGGCAACCACCACCACGGAAACAAGCCGTTTCTTCTCGCTCATCGCAATGACACCCATTATGCCCGAATCTCAACGACGGGCGAAGCTGAGAGCTGAGAGCTGAGAGCTGAGAGCTAGCCGCGATTTCTCACAGGCTCTGATTTCAGAGTGATCGGATTCAAGATTTGAGTCTTGGGGTCATTTTTCGAGCCGAGGCGATCCTTCAAGAACAGGTTTGGCTCACTGGCGCAGTGGGTTGGATGTTGTTGCGCGTATTTGGAGCATGGCTCTGCCTGTGGCCGAAGGTGGAAGTGTAGTTTTCTTTGGTCAGAGGATGCGTTCAGCATCTCAGTGAGTGGAAGGCGTGGGCGTAGATGTCTTTCCAAGGGTAGGCGGAGCTGAGCTGGAGGAGCACGCGGCGCACGCTGAGCCGCACGATGGCGCCGATTTTGAGCAGCTTTAGGCGGATCGTATCTACTTGCGCCTCGGCCCAGGCAGTGCCTTTCAGTCCCAGCCGGCGCAGCGCTTCCATCAAGGTGTAAGCCAGGGCGGAGAAGTAGAGACGCAACTGATTGCCTTTCATCTCGTCGGTGGAGAGCCGGTCGGCGAACAGGCACATCTGTTCCTTGATGCGGTTCTCCATCTCTCCTCTTGCGCAGTAGAACTTTTCGTATAAGTTCTGCGCGGCCCACTGCTCAGCGGTTAACGAAGTGACTACGAAGCGCGGGTTCTCGCCCTTGTCGAGATATTCGGCCTTGGCCACTACGCGGCGCGCGCAGGACCAGCTCTTGCGGGTCTGGTAGCTGAACTCGGCGAAGACCCGGGCCGCCTTGCCGCTGCTCTGATGCAGCATCTGAGCCTGATGCATCTGGGCGCCGATGATCTTTGCCAGCCGCTTGTTCCGCGCCAGGCCGAAGACATAATCGACGTGGTTCTGTTCGCACCAGCCCATCAGGTCTTCGCGGCAGAAGCCGGAGTCGGCGCGGAGCACGATCTTCACGCCAGCCCAGCGCTGCCGCAGTTGCGCCACGATGCGGCTGACCTCTTCGACCGAGCCCTTCGCCGCATCCTGATTGGCCGGCCGGAGCCGCGCGCACAGCAACTGGTCACCGGCGAAGATGTACAGCGGCAAATAGCAGTAGCTGTCGTAATAACCGTGGAAGAACCGCTCCGGCTGATGGCCATACAACGGGATGTCGGTGGCATCCAGATCGAGCACGATCTGATCGGGCATCGTCGGGTGCGAATCGATGTACAGATCGGCCAGCAGGCGATCGATGGCTTCTCCTGAATAGGAGATCTTGTGATATCGCCGGCTGCGCCCCGTCAGTTCCAGCCGGTTCAGCGTGCTCTTGCCCGCCAGCGGCTCATCCAGTTCCCGCTTGCCGCTCAACACTCCCAGCAACGGATCGGAACGCAACTGCTCGTGATCGCAAAGGTCCTCGTAGCCCAGCACCAGACCATAGATGCGCTGCGAAAGCATCTCCGACAAGCGGTGCTTGATCAGCAACGGTGCACGCCCATCAAGAAAACAACTCGCCAGCCGGCCCAAAAGGTTGATCCTGCGGTCTGCCTCACGCAAAAGAAGCGCGCCGCCGTCACTCGAAACCCGACCTGCTGTGAACTCGGCCTGTACACGTCGTGAAAAATGGGCTGTAAATGTGAACGATTCTTGGATACACTCTGTCATCAAAGGCCGCTCCTTTTTTGGCATTCAACTACGACTAGACAACGCAGTTATGCCACAAAAACAGCGGCCTTTTGCTATTTATTTTTTGATCCCCACTTCATTAATCAATAGCTCCGTGAGATATCGCGGCTAGCCGCTAGAGGCTCGCCCCCTTACAATGATCCCAAGAGACCAAAACCATGCCCGCCTACGAATACCTTTGTGATTCCTGCGCAAACCGCTTCGAGAAACGACAAAAAATGTCAGATGAACCGATTGAACTCTGCCCCGAATGCGGTGGACACGTGAAGCGCCTCATCAGCGGTGGCGCGGGGGCCATCACGAGGGGCTCCGGGGGCCAACACGCGGATGCGGCTCCTCCCTGCGCCTCGGGTGGAGCTTGTTGCGGCGGTGGGGGCTGCGGTCGAGAGATGTTTTGCGAAAATTAGATCGCCATCATAAGCAAGGTGCACACAACCGCAGACTCCTGACAGTTCAAGAAAAGCCCGTCTACACCCTGGCGTATTAATTCTCCAAAGGGCGCACACTGAGAATTGACTCTAGAAGTCGCTTGCGCAGGTTCATTCCGCCAACAGATGGCTCCTTAAGCCTGCGAATGTGGTCGATAATGTGCACTTAATGCGTACTTAATGCACTATTAAAAGACCACAACTCCAATCTCATGAAAGAGTTACTGTCCTCGAAGGGTACACCTCCCCCCTCCAGCATCTTTTATTCTCTTTCTGTTCGCTTTTCCTGGCCTTATCGAACCTTTGGGATTCTCCCTTCGTCCTTGCTAAACTGGCGACACTGAAAGGCACAGCTTGGCAGCATTGCGCGTCCTCATCGCCGGCGGCGGTACCGGCGGACACATCTTTCCGGCGCTTGCCGTGGCCCGCGCTCTTGTCGCCCGCCATGGGGCTGAAGTCCACTTCGTCGGCACCGCGCGCGGCATCGAGACGCGCCTCGTCCCCGAAGCCGGTTTCACACTGCATCTGATCGAGGTCGGGCCGCTCAAAAATGTTTCGTTGATGACGCGGCTAAACACGTTTGCAGCCCTCCCGCGCAGTGTCTTTGCCTGCCGGCGGTTGATTCTCGACTTCAAACCCAACGTGGTGCTTGGAATTGGCGGTTATGCTTCCGGCAGCGGCGTGGTGACGGCGATCCTGCTGAAGGTGCCAACCATGCTCTTCGAGCCCAACGCCATGCCCGGCTTGGCGAACCGCCTGGTAGGCAAGCGTGTCCAGGCTGCCGCCATCAATTTTCCTGCCGCCGCCCACTGGTTTCGCGATGCCGAAGTCACTGGGATTCCCGTGCGGCCCGGGTTTTTCGTGCTCCAGCCGCCGCCGGCCAGTCCTCCTCATCTGCTGGTTTTTGGAGGCTCGCAAGGGGCACGCATCTTCAACAATGCGCTTCCACGAATCGCCTCGGAACTGTTGGGTGCCATTCCAGGGCTGACGATTATGCACCAGAGCGGCGTGCGGGAAGCCGAGAAGACGCGGGCCGCCTATACAGCAAGTGGAGCCGATCCAGCGCGGTGGAAGGTGCAACCCTTTCTTGACGACATGCCTGCGCACTTTGCCCGGGCCAGCCTCATCCTGTCGCGCAGCGGCGCCTCAACGGTAGCGGAACTTGCAGCTGCGGGGAAACCGTCCCTGCTGGTTCCGTTTGCCGCCGCCGCCGACGACCACCAGAAGCGCAATGCCGAGGAGATGGTTGATGCTGGTGCCGCCACGATGTTGACTGAGTCCGATATGGCCGATTCCGGCAGATTGCTCGAAACGCTCAAGGAATTGCTGACGGCACCCGATCACCTGGCCGCAATGGCTGCTGCCGCCCGAAGGCAAGGCCATCCGGGCGCTGCCGAGCGGATCGCCGATCGCCTGGCTGCCTTGGCCGAGGCATCGCGTCCTAAATGAAAAGCCCGCCTGCCGAAGCAGACGGGCTCTTTTCTCAAACTTTCAGAGACTTACCGGTGACCGCCACCACCATGGCCACCGCCTCCACCGTGGAAGCCACCGCCGCCACCATGGAATCCGCCACCGCCGAATCCACCGCGTGCTCCGCCGGAGAAGCCTCTTGCGCCTCCAGCATAACCGCCGCGGGTTCCGCCATAGGCTCGGGCTCCGCCGGCATAACCGCGTCCAACGCCGCTATAGGGTGCACGTCCGCCCACAAATCCATGGCCGTATCCGCCGCGGTATCCGTACCCGCCGCGATAGCCGTAGCCACCGCGATAACCGTAGCCGCCGCGGCCCCAGCCACGTCCCCAACCCCAGCCGTACCACGGTCCTACGCCAATAAAGGCGCCGCCGTAAAACCACTGCGGCCCATAATATCCATAAGGGGCGCAGGCGTACGGGTAATAGGAGTAATAGCCCCACTCGCAGTCCGGGGGACCATAATCCACGGGGGGCGGGACGACTTCCGGCCCGACGCCGATTCCAACTCCGACTTGGGCATTCGTCGTCGCCGCGAAAGGCAGAACCAGGAGCAGAGCAACCAGAACCATAAGCGATTTACGCATGACTTCCTCCTTGTGCTGCCCCGTCCCGTCGTCCCGGACCCGGGATCCGGAGGCCAGCTCCGTTCTCAGCACCCGCCGGTTCATAACCGGCTTCTGTACTCTCAAACAGCGGTTCGCCAATTAAGTTGCGGTCAGATGAAAAGAATCGTCTTGCGTTCCCAGCCGAACCTGCCCAAAGGATACTCCCCTTGTGCCCGCACAAAGAACAGCCTCTCCCTCGGGAGAGGCTGTCACATTCCAAGTAATTGGCAATGAGCTACCTGCGAAAATGATCTGCGTCGCGATCGTGGTCGAAGTGACGGCCGAAGTCACGATCAAAGTCCCGGCGATCCCGCTCGTAGTAGGCGAAATGGTCGTCCCGTCCGCGGACGCCGACAAAACTCCACCGGCCCGGAATCCAATAGCCGTTGGCCATGTAGCCAGCCTCCCATTGATAGCCTGCGCCCGGGCACGGAGGAACGTAGGCCACCGGCCCGCGAGCATAAACTCCAAACTCGGCTGCCTGGGCCGTGCTCGCTCCAAGGCCCAACCCGCCAGCCACCATTGCTGCACCCAGCATCCAGTTCCTCATGATCTTCATCACTCCTCCATCCCTGCCTGCATTCTTCAAGCCAAATCGGCTGATAGCCGGTTGAGGCTTGTCTCTTGCCGCCTCCCAGTGAGCCAGTTATGTCCTGATTGAACAATGAAAAGGGACGAAGGTTGCGCCATTACTGCGAAATAAATGTCCGCAACTTTCTCGTAAATCAGGGTTTTTGGCGGACTAATTTGAGCCTGACGGGCGATATCGGCGCTAATGGTAAAGTGGAGATTCGCCTCCAATGTTTGCCATCTCTCAGCACGTGCACTTCATCGGGATCGGCGGAATCGGTATGAGCGGCATCGCGGAGATTTTGCTCAGCCTGGGTATGAAAGTCTCAGGCAGCGATTTGCGCCGTGGCCCGGCGACTGACCGCCTCGCTCAATTGGGTGCGACTGTATATCAGGGGCACGAGGCCGGGCACGTCGCGGGCGCAACGGTGGTGGTGACCAGCTCCGCGGTCTCCGCAAGCAACCCGGAAGTTGTTGAAGCGCATGCCCGCAAGATTCCCGTGATCCAGCGCGCGGAGATGCTGGCTGAGCTGATGCGCTTGAAATACGGCATCGCAATTGCCGGAATGCACGGGAAGACCACGACTACCTCGATGGTGGCTTCTGTGCTGTCCGCCGGAGGCCTCGATCCTACCGTGGTGGTCGGCGGTCGCGTTGATGCACTCGGCTCGAACGCGCGGCTTGGCACCACGCAATACTTGGTTGCCGAGGCCGACGAGAGCGACCGCTCGTTTCTGAAGCTTTCGCCGATCCTGGCAGTGGTGACGAATCTCGACCGCGAGCACATGGACTGCTACCACGACATGGTGGATGTGGAGCACGCGTTTCTGGCCTTCATGGACAAGGTGCCATTTTATGGCGCGGTCACTGCCTGCCTCGACAATCCGCAACTAGCGGCGATTCTGCCTCGGGCGCATCGGCGCGTCTTTACTTATGGGATATCTTCCGGCGCCGATTACCGGCTCGAATTTCTTGAGACAGAGCCGGGATGTTTCTCGCGTTTTCTGGTTTCCACCGCTACGGGGCCGCTCGGTCCATTTGAACTGCACGTGCCCGGTCGGCACAACGCCCTGAACGCCACGGCAGCGGTGGCGATCGGACAGCAGCTAGAGGTGCCCGGAGAGAAGATTGTCGAAGGGCTCAAGCATTTTCGCGGCGTGGACCGGCGCTTCCAGCAACGCGGCCTGGCACATGGAATCACGGTGGTAGACGACTACGGCCACCACCCAACCGAGATTCGCGCTACGCTGGCCGCGGCGCGCGAATGCGGGCACCAGCGGATTCACGTTGTCTTTCAGCCTCATCGCTACACGCGCACCCGCGACCTACTGGATGAATTCGGCAGCGCGTTCAAGGATGCCGACAGCGTAATCGTCCTGCCTATTTACGCCGCGAGCGAGGAGCCGATCCCCGGCATTACGGCGGAACTGCTGGTGAGCACGATCAAAGGGCCGCACGTGCAATTTGCAGCGGACTTTGGCGAAGCTGTTTCCGCTGTGGCGGCGGAAGCACGCGAAGGCGACCTGATCCTTACCCTTGGCGCGGGCAGCGTGAGCCAGCTTGCTCCCCAGATTTTGGCGGCGTTGGGATCCGTCTAAGGAACCTTCAGGCGGCGCGGTGCGTACCTTCAAGCAGACGTTTGAGCCCTACTCAAACGGTTTACTACGGTCAACTCCCCTGCTATGATTCGACGGGCCACTTTTTCTGATGCAAGGAGCAGTTATGGGGAAGAGTTCACGCAGGGGATTCCTGAAGGCGGCATCGTCATTGGCCGCAGCAATGGCGGTCTGGCGGCGGGTTCCGGCCATGGGAGCCGCCGCGGACGCTGCCGCACCGGTGAAGGTATGGAGTACGTTCCGCGACCAGCGGCACGCGGCTGGCGAGCCTCTGAAATGGAGGCCTGCAACGGCAATTGCGGCCAACGCCATCGTACTTGATCCTTCCGCGAGCAGGCAGGAGATGCTGGGCTTTGGCGCCGCAATGACCGATGCTTCGTGCTACCTGCTGAGCCGCTTGAGCGAAGCAGAGCGCCAACCCCTGATGCACGATCTCTTCGCACCGGAAGAAATGGCCTTCAACGTTTGCCGCACGTGCATCGGCGCGAGCGATTACTCACGGAGTGTTTATAGTTTCGATGAATCTCCTGAGCCCGATCCGGAACTGAAGAGGTTCTCCATCGACCACGACAAGGCCTATATCCTGCCCGTGCTGCGCGAGGCGCGGAAGGCGAACCCCGAGCTTTTCCTTTTCTCATCGCCGTGGAGCCCGCCAGGATGGATGAAGCCCAACGGTTCGATGCTGGGCGGGTGCATGCGCAAAACCAACTTCAGTTCTTACGCGCAATACTTTCTCAGGTTTCTTGATGGCTATAAGGCCGAGGGTGTTTCGATTGACGCGGTTACGGTGCAGAACGAGGTAGATGCCGAACAGGAGGGCCACATGCCCGCCTGTCTGTGGTCGCAGGAACAGGAGATCGAATTTGTAGTTGGCCACCTGGGTCCCGCGCTGCGCAAGGCAGGAATGCCCACAAAAATATGGGTGATTGACCACAACTACAATCTTTGGGGTCGCGCCATTGACGAGTTGAGCGACTCAGCGGCTTCTGAGTACATCGACGGCATTGCCTGGCACGGCTATGTGGGTGAGTCGTCCGCCATGTCGCGAGTCCACGACGCGTTTCCGCAGAAGAATGCCTACTGGACAGAAGGCGGTCCGGACATTACGGCGCCCGATTACCAGACCGACTTTGCAACGTGGGCCGAAACCTTCAACGGCATCGTCAACAACTGGGCGCGCGCAATTACTTCATGGAACCTTGTGCTCGATGAAAAGGGAAATCCGAATATCGGGCCATTCTCTTGTGGCGGCGTGATTACCATCGACAACGGGACCCACGAGGTGACGCGCAGCGGGCAATACTGGGCATTCGCGCACTATTGCAAACATGTGCGGCGCGGCGCAAAGGTCTTTGCCACCGACGGTGTGGGAGATTTGGGCATGGGCGGCGCTGTGTCTCATGCAGGCTTCCGCAATCCCGATGGAAGCTTTGTTGTGGTGCTGGCGAACCGCGGGCAGGAGAAGCGCATAGAACTGGTGCTCGGCTCGCGGGCGCTCCAAGTTGCGCTGCCTGCCGACTCCGTGCATACGTTGCAGTGGGCTTGATACTCTTTCGCCATAGGTTGGCCTGAAAATGAGCGTGGACCCTTTGGCCCGAATCGCTTAGATTGGGTCTGGTCGGCCTGTCCCGGATCAGCCGGCGCAGGAGAACGAAGATGATCTTTCGTGATCGCGAGGATGCCGGGCACCAACTGGCGACGCGCCTGGCCGGATTTGCCGGCTCGGCGAACCTGGTCGTCCTCGGGATTCCACGCGGCGGTGTGGTGGTGGCCCACGAAGTCGCGCGAGCGCTCAATGCGCCGCTCGACGTTTTTCTCGCGGCCAAGCTTCCAGTCCCCGCCCAAGAGGAGTTGGCCTTCGGCGCAATGGCGGAAAGCGGCGAGTGCTTTCTTGACGAGAAGATTGTTCGAGCGGCTCGCGTCGTTCCGCAGCAGATTGAGGAGATCAGTGGCCTGGCCGCAGAACGGCTCCGAGAACGTGCGGCGTCCTACCGAAAAGAGCGCCCGGCTCTGGGTATCGCCGGGAAAACGGTGATCCTTGTGGACGACGGAATTGCGACCGGGGCGAGCATTCATGTTTCCATTCTTGCGCTGCGGGCGAAGCTCCCCGCTCGGCTGGTGGTTGCCGTCCCTGTGGCGCCCGCCTCGACCTGTGCCCGGCTCAGACCTCTCGTCGACGAACTGGTCTGTGTCTTCGAGCCGAGGGTTTTTGACGCGGTGAGCCAGTTTTATCAAGATTTTCCTCAGGCCCAGGACGAAGACGTTGCGGAGCTGCTTCGCCGCTCCGCCTGAAACGGCCCGTAACGGTACGGATTCCTTTTGCCGCCATCGCGCGGAAACACGCGCAGCCGCAGGCTATATTTGAGGCTGGCGAATCTCACGACCCGTGCTCAGGCGTGGCGATAAAAGGCAATAACCGAACTCGTTCCCTGGTTTGGGAAGATGAAGCGCCCGCGGAGCCCCGCTTCCGGCGCGTACAGCAGGGTGTGCCTCTTTCGGGGCGCGGTTTACCCGGCATGCCGCTGGAGATGGAGGATCTGGACGGCGACGAGCCCCCGCGTTTTGGCGGGAATCGCCGCGACCTCCCAAGTAATCCCTGGTGGCGGCCGGCCGGCACGATGGGCCGCTGGCTGCTCGGCCTCGGTGCGTTGATCGTTGTTTCCGGACTAGCTTTCACGGTCCACACTATCAAGACATTCCTCGAACGCGACGCGCGCTTTCGCATCAACGGATCGAGCAATATTCAGGCTAGCGGGCTTGCCGAGGTGACGCGCGCTGAATTGCTGCCAGTCTTCGGCGAGGACATTGGACGCAATATCTTTTTTGTTCCGATCGCCGAGCGCCGCAAAGAGCTTGAACAGATTCCATGGGTACAGCGGGCCACGGTGATGCGCCTCTTGCCGGACCAGATTCGGGTCTCGCTGGTGGAGCGGCAGCCGGTGGCGTTTGTTCGCCATGGCCAGCAGATCGGACTGGTGGACGCCAATGGCGTGCTGCTCGATATGCCGGCCTCCATGATGGCGCAGCATCGTTATTCGTTTCCAGTGGTAACCGGCATTGACGCAGGCGATCCTTTGCCCTCTCGTAAAGCGCGCATGGCGGTTTATCAGCGCCTGCTGGGGGAACTGGATGCCGGCGGGCAACACTATTCCGACCAGATTTCAGAGATCGATCTCACTGATCCTGAAGACGCGCGTGTTCTGATGCCCGAACAGGGGGCGGACATTCTGGCTCACTTCGGGCAGGATCATTTTCTTGAGAGATATCAGCGCTACAAGGCGCACATCGCGGAGTGGCGTCAGCAATATCCCAAACTGGCCGAAGTGGATTTGCGTTATGACCAGCAGGTGGTATTGGAGATGACGCCTGGCGCGAATGCCGGCCAGACAGCGGTGAACGCGGGCGACGGCAAGCGCGCTGCCGGAGAGGCGGCAAAGCCTTTCCCGAAGCCGGATGCGGCGAAAGCGGCACCGTCGCAGCAGGCGGCTCCAACACAAAAGGCTTCAGCGCACATGGTTCCGGCGCAGCATGTTCTAAACAATAAGCTGGCGAAGCCGCACACAAGTCCCAGCGCGAAGGCAATGGCTATCTCAAAAGCGGCGGCAAGGGCTCGCGCCGAAAAGATGAAGGAAAAGAAGCGCGCGGAGGCAAGACGAGCCGCGCTCAAACGAAGCAAGCAGAAGACAGCCGCAAAGCCCCACCCGGCCACGGTTGCAAGGCAGGGTCAGTGAGCCTCGAACGATGAGCGAAAAGCAGGACAACCTGATCGTGGTGCTCGACATTGGCAGCGCCTGGACGCGCGTTCTGGCGGCCGACCTGAACGAGGGTGCGCTGCGCTATCGCGGCCACGGAGTGGTGGAGTCGGCGGGAATGCGCAAGGGGCTTATCTCTGACCTTGCCCCGGCAGCCAAGGCAGTAAAGGCGGCGATCGAGCGCACCGAATGGGTGGTGCAGGCGAATATCGATGAATGTGCTGTAGGGGTGGGAGGGCCGCATATTCACGGTCTCAACACCAACGGCGGATTCGACCTTGGCAATCGCATGCGCGAGATTACCCGCGAGGACGTGCGCGCCGCCATGGAACGCGCGCGGGCGGTGGAGCGCCCGCCGGACCGTGAGATTCTCCACTTGCTACCAAGGCAATTTATTCTCGACGATCAGCCCGGCATCTTCGATCCTGTGGGCATGGTGGGTGCGCGTCTTGAAGTGGACCTGCACATTGCCACTTGCTCCGGCAGCGCCTTGCAGAGCATGGTCACCTGCGCCAATCGCGCGGGTCTCGAAGTCACGGAGGCGGTGCTGGAATCGATTGCCGCCGCCGAGGCCACTCTTTCAGCCGACGAGCGGGAACTGGGCGTGTGCCTGCTCGACATTGGCGCTCACTCCAGCGACCTGGTGGTGTTTTTTGAGGGCGCGGTAGCACATACGGCCTCCGTTCCCATCGGCGGAGCGCACTTTACCAACGATATGGCGGTGGGTCTGCAGATGCCGGTGGCGCAAGCGGAAGAATTGAAGCGCCAATACGGCCACTGCGTGGTAACGGCCGTGCCTCTGGGAGCGGAGATTGAGATCGCCAATCCCGAGCCGCAGAGACTTCCATTGCGCAACGTGGCAGAGATTCTGGAACCGCGGGCGCGCGAGCTTCTGTATTTTGTAAAAGAGAGCCTTCGCCAGGGGGGAGTGGTGGACGCTCTCGGGGCAGGATGTGTTCTGACCGGCGGCGGAGCCACGCTCCCGGGAATGCTCGACGTGACCGAGAGCCAGCTAAGGGTTCCCGCGCGAACTGGAATTCCAGTACGTCTCTCCAACATGCCGGGCGAGCTGGTTCATCCCGGTTTCGCCACCGCCATCGGAATGCTGTTGTACGCTCACCGCACGCGCGTGACCCGCGCAGCCGAGAACAACAGCCTGCGCGCCAAGCTGCGCGCGATTTTTGCATCAAGTTTTTAGCAGGGGGATTGATCGAATATGAAGAATGAGGCAAAGGCCGCAATGGATCAGAAGATGAACGAAGCCGGGGAGATGCGCATTCAGTATCACGAAGAAAGCCCGCGCGGAGCCCGCATCAAAGTCATCGGCGTAGGCGGCGGCGGGGGCAATGCTGTCAACCGCATGATCCAGGCGGGACTTGAGGGCGTGGAGTTTATCGCTGCTAACACCGACGTGCAGGCGCTGAAGCTTTCGCAGGCCCCGGTGAAACTTCAGCTTGGAGTCCGTCTCACGTCCGGACTGGGCGCCGGAGCCAATCCCGACGTAGGCCGCCGCGCCGCGCTCGAAGACTCGGAAAAGATCATAGAAGCGCTGGAAGGTGCGGACATGGTCTTTGTGACCGCCGGCCTGGGTGGGGGCACCGGCACCGGAGCCGCGCCCGTGATTGCCTCGCTGGCCAGCGAGATGGGCATTCTCACCGTGGCCGTCATTACCCGGCCTTTCGCCTTTGAAGGCAAACGCCGGCTGCAACAAGCCGAGCGCGGCCTGAAGGAACTGCTGGAGAGCGTCGATACCATGATCGTCATCCCCAACGAGAAGCTGCTGGCCGTGGCCAAGGATGCCGGCTTCTTTGAGAGTTTCCGCGTTGCCGATGACGTGCTGCGCCAGGGCGTGCAAGGGATTTCGGACATTATCACCATCTCCGGTATCATCAACCGCGACTTTGCCGATGTGAAAACCACCATGGCCGGTATGGGCCACGCGGTGATGGGCACGGCTATCCGTTCGGGAGCCAATCGCGCCATTGAGGCGGCCCAGGCCGCCATGGCGTCGCCGCTGCTTGAAGCTGGGGCAATCGATGGCGCGCGCGGCATCCTCATCAACATTACCGGCTCCAGTTCGCTAAAGCTCTCCGAGGTCAACGAGGCGTCAACCCTCATCCAGGAAGCCGCGCACGAAGACGCGAATATTATCTTCGGTGCCGTGCAGGACGAGAAGATGGGGGAAGAAATCAAGATCACGGTTATCGCCACCGGGTTCCGCGACCAGATGCCGGAACGCCGCGCCCGCATGTTAAGCGTCGAGGAGGCGCCCGTGGTTTCAGTTCCAGTGATGGCGCCTGACAACTGGATGCGCGAGCCGGCACCCACACCCGCTGCTGCCGCTCCGCCAGTTCCGGCTCCCCCGCGTTTCCTGAGCGAAGACGAAGAAGGCGGCCAGGAAGAGATTGAGGCGAAAGAACCGGCATTCTTTTCGGCGGCTCCGCCGACACCGAAAAATGACAACAGGGCCAAGATTGCCAAGCCCGCAACGGAGCCTGAGACAGTTTCGGCCCCGGCCCGTCCGCAGTTTGCCGAACTGGCCGAGGAGCCGGCCTATACCCCGCTGCCCAGGGACTATGCATCGGATTTTGGTAATGGCGTGCGGGGACCCGCAGCACCCGAAGATCATGCTGCACAGCCGGCAACCGCGCACTTCTCGGGGTCTGGTGAGGAGGCGGAGCGGGACCTGGATGTTCCGGCATTCATGCGCCGTTTGAAATTCTGAGTTGGAGCCGATCGTTGACTCAGCAACCACAGGGTGACTTTGGTCACAGAAGAATTGTTGTTGCGCGTTGAGAATCGGCTCTATAGTGAACGAAAGTCACAAAAACACATAGTTCGGTTGGAGGAATGGGAAAGTTTCTTCGACCAATCGGTTATTGTAGAAAGTAGCAATTGCCCGATTGGGTGCCATGGGCTTTCCCCGCAGATTTGAAAACATCCGCCAGCCGGAAGTGTTTAAACGGAACAGGCCTGTCAACGGCGAAGATTGCAAGCGCGCCAAGAGAGGACAAATCAGTTTGAAGTGCGCCTCCCGCGGGCAGACGCATGGCAAGTAATCCATTGTGGAGAGGGTGTTGACTGGATGAGGCTGTCTTGCGTTCTTGCATTTCTATTTGCTTTGGTTGGGACTGGAGCCGGCGCGCCTCGCGCCATGGCTCTGAACGCTCCGCACACCCTGCATCACACAAAACCAACCAGCCAGCATCTGGCAGTAACCAGCCGTTCCAGAAGCCATCGCGCAGCGGTTCATCGTTCCGCTTCCTCAGCAATATCCCACGCCAGGTCGACGACGGTGCGGCATTCCTCTCGTTCGACGGTCCATTCCGGAGCCACCTTGCATCGGGCATCGCTGCATGTTCGCCGGCATCGCTACTATGAGCGCTTCACCGCCAGCTCGTTTGCCAGAGGTGACATTTTCTCGAGCGACGTTTCGACTGGTGAAGATCCGGTGGTCCGCCAGGCAGCCATTGACGCACTGGATGGCATGAATGGTACAGCGGTTGTGATCGACCCTTCCAACGGGCGCATTCTGGCCATGGTGAACCAGAAACTGGCTCTTTCACCGGGCGCCGAGCCTTGCTCGACTATCAAGCTCTCCGTGGCCCTCGCGGCGCTTTCCGAAGGGCTAGTGACACGCGATACCCAGGTGCAACTGGCCGGGTTCCGCATGAACATGACGGAGGCCATCGCCCACAGCAACAACCTTTACTTTGAGGAACTGGGCAGGGAAATGGGCTTCGACCGCGTCCGCCACTATGCCACGCAGTTTGGCCTCGGCGAACTGGCGGGATACCACATTCAGGGCGAGCATTTGGGCACTTATCCGGATCAACCGCTGCCTGCCTCCGAGGGCGGCGTGGGGCGCATGTGCAGTTTCGGTCAGGGCGTCTCCATGACTCCCCTTCAATTGGGCGCACTGGTGGCAGCCATTGCCAACGGCGGTACGCTTTACTACCTGCAGCACCCGACCACACCGGCGGAGATCGCCGACTTCCAGCCGAAGGTCAAGCGAACCCTGGATATCGCGAAGTACATTCCCGATTTGCAGGACGGCATGGCCGGCGCGGTGGAATACGGCACTGCCCGTCGCTTGCGCGCCAACTTCCAGGAGCTTCCGGTGTTCGGCAAAACCGGCACCTGCTCCGACAAGGGAACACGCTTCGGGTGGTTTGCTTCCTATTCAGATACGCCGCAGGGTGCCCTGGTGACGGTCTTCTTTTTAGAAGGTGGACGGCCCACATTTGGTCCTCGCGCAGCAGAGTTGACCGGAGAGTTCTACAAGAATCTCTGGGATCGCAACTACTTCGCGGGAAAAGGCAATCAAATCCAGGCAGGAGTTTCCGTGCCGACCGCAGCCACCGCTCAGTAAGGCATTCACAGCACCCGCGTTCCGCCTTGAGGCCGCCTTCGGGCGGCCTTTTGGCCTAAATCTAGCTCGTCGTCACAGCCTTCATGCCCTTCACCGGTGCTATACTTCGCACCATTCTATGAAAGCCCTTATCTTTCTTGCACTGGCAACCTTGTCCGCCTCCGCTGCTGCTCAACAGGTCGCTTCCGCACCCGATGCCACTACAATCTTTGAACACACCAAAGCCGCTACCGTGATCATTCTTGCCGGTGAGGGGGCGGGCCGCCTGAACTCTATCGCCACCGGCGTCGTAATGTCGAATGATGGCGTGATCCTTACGGCTTTCCACGCAATCAAAGGCGCAAGCGAGGTACAGGTGCGCATGGCAAGCGGCGATGTCTTTGATCGCGTACAACTGCTCGGCGCCGATGAGCGCCGCGATGTTGCCGCACTTAAGATTTCTGCTGGCGCGCTTCCAGCACTCACCGCAGGAAGTACCGCGACACTCACCCAGGGCGATCCCGTATACGCCGTCACCAACGCAAACGGCCTGACGTGGTCGGCCACGGAGGGCATCCTCTCTGCCATCCGCCCGGCGGACGAAGTCCCAGGAGCCGGCTCAGGTTTTCGTTTGCTGCAATTTACCGCACCGGTGGCGCCAGGCGCCAGCGGCGGTGCTCTTGTGGATCGAAATGGCGCCCTCATCGGCATCATCACGGGGGGCAAAGGCAACGCAGCATTCGCTGTACCGATTGAGAATGTCCTAGGTCTTTCCGACCTGGGTCCTCGCGTTTCTCTCGGTTCCGGGGCCTCGCTTCAGATGCCCGCGCAACAAGCCATGGACATTCCGCAATCGAGCACCGCGATCGCCGGGTCAGATCCTAAGGTGATACTAAAGACTGCAAGGACAATTTATATCCACTCCAAGACCGCATTTTTAACCGTTGATACATTGGATCGTGCACTTGCAAAACAGAAGGACTGGGAAAAACTCGGTTTGACAATAGTTCAAGACGCGCGCGTGGCTGATTTGTTCATTGAGATCGATCGACCCCTGTTCACCTATGTCCACACGTTTGTGATTTCCGACAAAAAGACTACGATCATCCTTGGCGCAGGCAAGGTTACGGCCTTTGATGGCACTATCGCCTCAGGCGGTCTGGCCAAAGAGATCGTCAAGATATTCTCGACTGCCCGTTTAACTGCGCCCCCAAAGACTTAGGAACCGGAATCCAAGCCAAATTGAGAGTACTCTCTGTGAATCGAACGGCGTAAGCCCGCAGAACCATTTGCAACGAATCCATTCCGGAATCATCCGATAGAATGAAGCCTCTCGCGCTGTACGCGGGTGCCTCGTCGCCAGCCGAGCCGGGGGGCACAGGAGCAGTGCTAGCGCAATCGGATATTCCTCTATGGCCTTACCCACGCACATTCTGTTGATGTACGGTTACCTGCTGCTCTTCGCCTGGATCCTGATCGAGCAGTTCGGGATTCCGTTGCCGGCTACCCCGGTGCTAATTGCTGCCGGCGCGCTCTCAGCCGAGCATGCGCTCAGTTTTCCCGTTGCGTTGGTGGTGGGAATGGCCGCGTCGCTTGCGGCCGATAGCGGGTGGTTCTTTATCGGCCGCAAATTCGGCCATCATGTACTGCGCATCCTCTGCAAGCTCTCCCTTGAGCCGACCGTCTGCGTGCGGAAGACACAGGACTCCTTTGGTCGCCGCCGAGCCGTCACCCTGATGACCGCCAAATTCGTCCCGGGGCTGGCCACGCTGGCCCCGCCGGTCGCAGGCGAAAATGGCATGAGCTACACCAGCTTCCTGTTCTTCGACGGGATCGGATCCGCGCTCTGGATCGGCGCTCTGCTTTCCGTCGGCAGGCTGTTTGGCGATGCTCTTAAACGCGACCCTAGCCTGTTGAATTGGGTTGGGCGGTTCTCGGGCGCCCTGCTGGTGCTGGCGATCATCGGGTTCTTTGTCGCCCGTGTGTATCGCCGCCAAAGCTTCCTCAAGAAGCTCATCGATGCGCGTCTCGAGCCCGCAGAGTTGAAGCGCCAGCTCGACAACGGCGAGCCGGTTTTCATCGTGGACCTGCGCCACCCACTGGAACTGTTGCCGGACCCATTTACCCTGCCCGGCGCGCTGCACTTTTCACCGGAGGCATTAGCCGCGCGCATCCACGAGATTCCCCGGGACCGCGACATCGTGCTCTATTGCACCTGCCCCAGCGAAGCCACCGCCGCGAAAACGGCGATGACCTTGCACAAACTGGGCATTGATCGCGTGCGGCCGCTGCGCGGCGGTTTCGACGAGTGGAAGCGCCTGGGCTACCCGCTTGACGCCGTGGAACCGATCATGCCCATGATTCCTTGAGCACCTCGGAATTCCGGTTCTGGCCTACTTAGTGACAAAAAGCGCGGCAATGCTGGTCCCGACGGGCGACCCGATACCGCTGCACGGGTCGGGGCCGGGGGCCGCGTTGTAAAGCCCGTTGCCCCCTATAGTGATGTCATTGAAAGCGTTCTGGTTCTGCCAAAGCTTGGGCGTCACGAATCCGAGCTTGGTTCCAAACGAGGCAAACAGTCCCGCAAAGAGCGGAGCGACCGCGCTGGTGCCGCCCACAACGGTTTGCGCGCCGTGGACGACCATATCGTATCCGGTATTGGGGTCGGCATCGGCTGCCACGTCGGGCACCATGCGGCCTTTGCCTGCAGTTGAGCCCGCGGGGGGCGCCGGTGCGCCAATTTGAAATGACTGCACCGGGAAGATGGTCGAATAGCCGCCGCCTGTTCCCTCGCCATCGGTCTGGCCGGGGTTATCGTTCCACACTGTCTCTTCTGTCGGTGTCTTGTAGGTGCCTCCACAGCCCACAACATGCGGGCAGGAGGAAGGCACATCCACGTTTGCCGGAGTCGATCCACCATCGCTTGAATCGTTGTCGCCCGACGCGGCAAATACGATCATGCCGGAACTGGTAGCGGCTGCGGCTGCTGATTCCATCTGATCAGCGGCGGTCGTGCCCCACTCCGCTTCGTCAGCGCCCCAGGAGATGGAGCACACATCGCACCCGTCGGATGCCGCCTTTTGAACCGCGGAAGCAATGTCCTGCGACCAGTAGACGCGGATCGTGGCGGCTTTGCCTGTGGCCGCATAATACGCAGCCCCGGACACCTCGATATCCAGCGCCACCTCATAGTCCGGATCGTCCGCGGAACCGATATTCTGGTTGGGGCTGTTGACGGTGCCGTCTACCGACACATCCGTGATTTGCGGTGTGGGCTGGCTGACAGACGAAAAGAAGGCGTCCATATCGGACTGTACCCAGCCACCACCCAACTCCACAACGGCGATGACCCCGCCGCCGGCGAGGCCAGTTGGCCAGTTGTAGGCCGTGCAAAGGTCGGGGACTGTCCACGGGCCGGCAGTGGGAGAGGCCGCGACCGTCCGGGCGAAGGCGGTGTAGATTCTGCGCCGCTTGAAATACGGTTTGTTTGGGATTGCGGGGGAAGAGTTCATCGAGATCTCCTTTGCGAAAGAGGCAAACTTCTCCGCGCGAGTATGCCACAGGCGCGCCGCCAGAGGCAAAACCCCGGAAAACCTCTTGAATTGCTGAACCGCCGGTTGGCACCTAAATCGCGGGAATGATCAATCGGGGCCATACCGATTCCAATAAGCGTTCGTTGATCCTATTGAAGGGCCCTCGCCGAATAAGGGGTCGTTCCATCGCGCGGGTTTCTTCCGCACTTGAAGCTCGCTTGCCGCCAGAGGCCTTACCATGAATGCGGGAGCACAAACCTTTGGCCTACGACGATCTGCGCGACTGGATCAAAACCCTGGAAAAGCATGGAGAACTGAAGCGCATCCGCGAAGAGGTTTCGCCGGAGTTGGAGATTACGGAGATCACCGATCGCGTAAGCAAGATTGGGGCGCGAGCGAAAATGACGTCCGGCGCAGTGGCATCCCACCCCGTTCGCACAGAACGCGAAAAGGATGGGGTACCCCAGCAATATGCTCCGGGCGGTCCGGCGTTGCTGTTTGAAAACATAAAGGGCCATCCCGGCCACAAGGTCTTTATCAACCAGTTTGGCAGCGAGCGGCGCATGGCCCTCGCCCTGGGTGTCGAGCGGCTCGACGAAATTGCCGAACGCATTCAGGGCCTGATGAATGTCAAGGCGCCTGAAGGCCTATTCGAAAAGCTCAAAATGCTTCCGCAACTGGGCGTGCTTACGAGTGCGTTCCCCAAGACCGTAAGTGCCAGGGATGCGCCGTGCAAGGAGGTGATTCTCAAAGAGAATCTCGACCTCAATCAATTTCCCATTCTCAAATGCTGGCCTCATGACGGGGGCCGGTTCATCACCCTGCCCTGCGTACATACTCGCGACCCGCGAACCGGCAAGCGCAACATCGGCATGTATCGAATGCAGGTCTACGACGGCCAGACAACCGGCATGCATTGGCAGCGGCAGAAGGTAGCCGCGGAACATTATCGCGAGGCACTTCGTGCAGCGGCGACCTCAGCTTCGGATGCCGATCCCCGAACCGCGCGCGTGGCGGCGATGGCCGAGTCGGCGGGCGGCGCCGTCGCCATTCCCGACGGACCGATCGGCGGCCTACCCCAAGTGGCGATGGGCAACCTGAAGGGCTCGCGGCTTGAAGTCGCCGTGGCCATTGGCACCGATCCCGCGACCACATTCGCCGCCATCGTCCCTGCACCGCCTGAGGTCGAAGAATTTATGATTGCCGGCTTTTTGCGTGGCAAGCCGGTTGAAATCGTCATGTGCGAAACGGTTGATCTCGAGGTGCCCGCGCATGCCGAGATCGTGCTCGAAGGCTACGTGGAACTAGGGGAACTGCGGAGCGAAGGACCCTTCGGCGATCACACCGGCTTCTACACCCAGACCGACGAATACCCGGTCTTCCATCTCACTTGCATTACTCATCGCAAGGACCCCATTTACGCCGCCACCATCGTCGGCAAGCCGCCCATGGAAGATGCCTGGATGGGCAAGGCCGTCGAGCGCATCTTTCTGCCCGCCATGAAGATGACCATGCCCGAACTGGTCGACATTCACCTGCCCGTCGAGGCGGTCTTCCACAACCTTATGATCGTTTCGATTCGCAAGAGCTATCCCGGGCAAGCGCGCAAGGTGATGAATGCAATCTGGTCGATGGGCCAGGCCATGTTTACCAAGTGCATCATCGTGGTCGACGAAGACTGCGACGTGCAGGACGTGGGCGAAGTCGTATTGCGTGTGGCGAATAACATCGACCCAGAGCGCGATATCCAGTTCACCCTGGGACCTGTCGATTCGCTCGACCACTCCTCGCGCCTACCGAACTACGGCTCAAAAATGGGGGTAGACGCCACGCGCAAATGGAAGGCTGAGGGCTTCGAGCGCCCTTGGCCGGCGATGATTGAAATGGACCGGGCCACCAAGGCCAAGGTCGATGCGATGTGGACGAAGCTGGGGCTCTGAGGAGAAGGCAGAGGTTGATTCGCCTACTTTCGTTTCGCTTTGATAGAATCGGCATGGGCCGTTATCACGGCCGTTTCCCCTTGCGCTTAATTTCCCATCGCGCTGGTTTCATCCTGCTTGTGATTTCTCTGGTTGCGTTGCGCGCACCGGCCTCTGAGTCCTTTGGCCTGGACCTGCACGGCCAGCCTGTTCGCCAACTCGCCGGGCCGGGGATTCGCGCAGTGGTGCTGATTTTTGCCGCCAGCGATTGCCCGATTTCCAACCGATACGTGCCCGTGATTGCTCGGCTCAATCATGAGTTTTCAGCCCAGGGGGTGCGCTTTTGGTGGGTGTTTCCCAACCCTGCCGACACGGCCACGGTGGTTGCGCAGCACGACCGCGATTTCTCCATCGATGAGAGCACGCTGCTCGACAGGCAGCAGGTCCTGGTCCGCATGGCCCACGCGACCACCACCCCTGAGGCAGTCATCTTTCTTGCGGCGAAGGCTGGGCTGCGCGAGGTCTACCGCGGTCGGATCGACGACCGGTACATCTCACTTGGTCAAGAGCGCCCCCAGCCGCAACATCGCGAACTCGAAACGGCAATTGCCGCTGCCCTTGCCGGCAAGCCGGTCCCGCAACCTGCCGGCCCGCCGGTTGGCTGCTCCATCGTCTTTCTTCAGCCATGAGGGTTCTGCGCATTACCGCAGCATTGCCGGCGCTCGCGGCGCTTCTTTACCTGGCCGGACGGCCAGCTGACAAGATGCACCCAGCCACAGCGCAAGAGCAGGCGCGTCCCGCGGCCACGCACGCAGTCGTGGAGGGCACAGCGCCTGTGACGTGGAGCCACGACATTGCGCCCCTCGTTTATAACCACTGCACCACATGTCACCACCCCGGCGGCGCGGGGCCGTTCAGCCTGTTGACTTACCCCGATGCGCGCCGCTGGGCGCCGCAGGTGGTTATCGTGACGCGATCGCGCTTTATGCCGCCGTGGCTGCCTGAGCCGGGTTATGGAAGTTTCGCCGATGTGCGCCGCCTGAGCGATCACGAGCAGGCGCTCATTCAACGATGGGCGAAGTCCGGCATGATGCAAGGCAATCCCAAAGATGCGCCCACGCCGCCGCACTATGACGCGACCTGGCTGCTCGGCAAGCCTGATCTCATTCTCAAAGTCGAGCGGCCGTTCACGCTCAACGCAGGGGGCACAGACGTTTTCCGCAACTTCATCCTGCCCTACCCGCTCAAGCAGACGCATTACGTTCGCGCGCTCGAGATTGTGCCCGGCACGCCGCAGATCGTGCATCACGCCAACGTTATTATTGACCGTACTGAAAGCCTGCGCCGCCAACATCCGAATGACTGGCGGGACGGCGTTCCTGGGATGGAGTTGCTTGTGGATTCCGGCAACCGCTTCGAACCGGACAGCCACTTTCTCTTCTGGAAGCCGGACACCCCGGCCTTGATTGAGCCGCCAGGAATGCCTTGGGAACTGGACCCTGGGAACGACCTCATCCTGAACATGCACCTCAAGCCCTCGGGCAAGCCCGAAACGCTGGATGCGCAGGTGGGTCTCTATTTCACCGATAAGCCGCCGACAAAGTTCCCCATGCTGCTGCAACTGGATCGCGATGATGCGCTCGACATTCCCGCGGGCGACTCGCATTTTGTGGTGGAAGACTCGTTGACCCTGCCCGTGGATGTGGATGTGCTGGGCGTCTATCCCCACGCGCATTACCTGGGCCACGACCTCGAAGGATGGGCCACGCTGCCCAACGGTGAGAAGAGGTGGCTGGTGTGGATTCGAAACTGGGACATCGACCGCCAGTCTGTTTATCGCTATAAGCAGCCTGTCTTTCTACCGAAAGGCTCAATCCTGCACATGCGCTATACCTACGACAATTCGGCTGGCAATGTACACAATCCAAATTCGCCGCCAATCGAAGTGCGCGCCGGCAATCGCTCGGTGGACGAGATGTCGCACCTTTGGGTCCAAGTGTTGCCGGTAGATGTGGCGCCGAACTCGCCTGACCCGCGCCTGCTGCTCGAAGAGGCATGGATGCGGAATCGGCTGAGCAAATCGCCAAATGACCGCGTGGGTCTCTACAACCTAGCCGCCGCGCTGGCAGGGGAAGGCAAGTTCACCCAAGCTGCCGCAGTCTACAAGCGGGAACTGGCAGTTGACCCCGACGACCCGCGAACGTTGACGGCCATGGGCGCCGCTCTTGAAAGCGCCGGCCAGGAGGCGGAGGCCGAAGAAGACTATCGGAGCGCGACCAGTGCCAGGTCCGCAGACCGCTCCAATGCCTGCGACGCGCGCTTCGATCTGGCCAACCTGGAGTTGCGCCGCCAGGAACTGAAGAACGCAGAGGGGGATTTTCGCACCCAGCTCAGCACATGTCCACAAGATGCCGAGGTGCATGCAGGTTTGGGTGCCACGCTCGCCCTTGAAGGCCAGACTGATGGCGCGCAAGCCGAGTTTCGCCGCAGCCTGGACCTCGATCCGAACGATCGTGCAGCGCTGCTGGGCCTGGGTGAAAGCGAGGCCAACGCGGGCCATACAGATGAGGCGATTCCGTTGCTGACAAAAGCCGTGCGGGTCGATCCATCTTCTCCCGAGCCGCTTGAGCAGCTTGCGCGGGCCTACGCGCAGGCCCATGACCTTGGCAGTGCGCTGGCGGAATTGCGCGAAGCCGTGCAACTGAAGCCAGACGACCCGATGCTTCATTCAGCCATGTCCCAGGTGCTGGCGGCCACAGGAAACCTTCCCGAGGCAATCGAAGAGCAACGCACCGCGCTCAAGCTGCTTGATGACGATGCCGATGGCTGGAACAACCTTGGCGTGATGGAAGCTCGAACCGGAAAGACAGCCGCAGCCCGCGCGGACTTTGAGCACGCGTTGAAGTTGCAGCCGGACCATGCGCAGGCCAGGGCAAACCTGGCTCGGATCGAGGGCGAGAACTGACGCCTCTCGGCTGGTCGGCAAGCCCCATCTGTTATATCTAGACCCATGCGTGGCGTCATTCGCGGACACCTTGTTGGCTTGATTGCAACCCTATTGACCGCCGCGACTCCTTTATTCTCCCAGCAGGCGCCCGGCATCTTTCACTGGGTTGACTTCCACTCCCAACAGGACCAGAGCGTGATTGTCTGGGTCACACGCGCGATGGATCCCGAAAAGTGGACCGCGATCCGCGAAATCGGTGTGGAATACGATGCGGCATTGGTTGTGACCACGTTCCGCGCGTCTTCGCAATCACCGGCCAATGCCGATACCTTCGCGGTGTGGAATGTGTCGCTGACTAGCCACCTGGTAACGCCTTTGTTTGGCGGCGTGAATCTGCGCTGGCTCGACTGGATGCGGTTTGCAGAGGGCGCACCGCCAGAGCCCGCGATGATGTACGACAACTGCAGCGAATGCGAGCCGGACACCTACCTCACCAGTTTCTACTACGATCTGTCGCATCACATGTGGACTGCTCGCTGGATGCACGGCGGCCAGGGCCTTCACTTATGGAGCGCGCATCCGCCTCCGGGCGTGGCATGGACGCAGGTCTACGCGGTGATGGCCGATCCGAACGGTCGCGAACTCATCGGCACGTGGAATCACTTCGACTACGGCACGCAGAAGCCGGCCGAGGACTATGTCTACCAGTACGATCTGGACCCCTGGAGCGGCCTGGAACGGACCCAGCAGCTTAACGGCAAACAGGCTGACGCCATGAAGCTGCGACTCTGCCGCGGTCAGGATTCGGTTGCCGGAATGGTCCGTGGCCAGGATTCGCCGCTTTGCGAGCAGATTATGAATCCGCACGCCGAGCACCGGGCGGCAAACGGTTCCTCGGCCAGTCTACGCGGTCGATCCTCTGCGGCTGGAAGTCATCCGGTTCATTGAGTCTCCAAGTTGTTAATTCAGCACAGTAGACGAAAAGTCTTCGGTTGGCATCCAACCTCTAATTGGATTAATTGGAGAGTCAAAATGGTCCCATATCTCCGTATCGGAAGATTGCCGCTGCTGGCGCTGGCGATAGCTCTTTTCGCTGCCGGATGCCACAAGAATCAAGCTGCAAACGCCGACAATTCCGGCGCGCAGAACCCGACTCAGGATCCTGCATCGGCGAATCTGGCTCCCGTATCCGCGAGTTCTGACAATTCGGCGCCCGCCTCGTCCGGCGTTCCCAGTACCGGGCCGGCTCCCGAATCATCCGAGGCTCAGCAGAGCGGCCCTCCGCCGGATCAGGGGGGCTCCTACTCCCAGGCACCGGATCAGGATGACTATGAATCGGATTACGGCGAGCAGCCGGAATACACGGCCAACCAGGCGCCGCCACCGTTGCCCGAATATGACCAGCCTCCGTGTCCCGGGGACGGCTATATCTGGACACCCGGCTACTGGTCCTTCGATCCATCGGAAGGCTATTACTGGGTGCCCGGCGTGTGGGTTCAAGCACCTTACACAGGTGCTCTCTGGACCCCTGGCTACTGGGGCTATCGGCAGAATCATTATGAGTTCTTCCACGGCTACTGGGGTCCGCACATCGGGTTCTATGGCGGTATCGATTACGGCTTCGGATACACGGGCATCGGCTACCAGGGCGGCTACTGGCACGGCGATCGTTTCGATTACAACCGCTCAGTCAACAACGTAAACGTCACCGTGGTACACAACGTATACAACTACAACGTCGTCAATAACAATCGCACCCCGGTCAGCTTTAATGGCGGATCGGGCGGGATCCAGGTGCGGCCAAGGCCGGTGGAATTGGCAGCACTGCGCGAGCCGCACGCAGGGCCTATGACGACTCAGGTGCAAATTGCAAGATCCGCAAGATCAAATCGGGCTCAGTTTGTCGCCGTAAACCATGGCCACCCGGCTGTCGCGGTCGCCAGCCATCCCGTCCAGGCAGATCGGAATGTGCATCCTGTGCCTGCATCCCGGGTGCCCAGTCAACCAGCGCAACAACAGCACGGGCGGATACAAATGCGTTCGAATCCTGCCGCTCCAACCCACGGAAACCCGCCCAAGCGTGTCGAGCCTACACGCCAGGAACCGAACCGGACCCAGCCCGCGCGAACCGAGCCGGCTCCTAAACTGCCACCCAGGCCGAAAGCGCCTGTGCAGCCCGCGCCAACGCGACGCCAGGCCATGCCGGAACGCCAGGCTCCGCAGCAGCATCAGGCCGCTCCGGAACGCCGTGCCGCCCCGACGCACGAGGCTGCGCCGAAGCGCCCCGAGCCACATTCGCAACCGAAGGAAGAGCAGAAACCGAAGCGACCTGACGAACATTCGCGCTAAGCGGTGTTTGAGAAATCGAAGAGACGCGGCAATGTTTGAGGGCAGCTTTACCTCGGGGCTGAAACCGTACGTAAATTGTGAGTAATCAGTCCGCGGTCATCACGCGGATGACAATCAGGTTGTGTACCCACCGGGCGGGATGCTTTTCTCCGGTGGCCACGAGCTGTAACGGCCCATTGTTCGCGATGGGTTTTCCGTCCATCGAATCCGCCACAATCACTGTGGCCTCATGTACATCCGGAATTGCCTCAGCAATTGCGTATACCACCTGGTATCCATCGGAACCCTTGGCTACCAAGTAGAGCAGAAAGTCCTTTCCATGAGGATTCGTCGCAACGCCAAGCGGGGCGAGCAGATCAATTAGCTGCACGCCGGAGTACAACTGAATTGCCTTGACGTGCATGTTATAGACGGTGATCGTCTTGTGGGGTAGCGCTGCCAGTTTGGCTACTGTCCATTCGGCTGATTTGTCACCGAAGGTGATCTTCAGCGGTACGCTCGGCGGCGGGACTTGTGTAGCGATCTTTCCGGATTGAGAGCCCATGCCACTCATTGGCATGGCCTGTGGTTGATTCTGCGTCTGCGCGTTAACGGCAAGCGTCCCTAGACCGAATGCCAGCACCAGTCCCGCCGCCCAAACCTGTATCCGCATTGTGAACCTCCTTCGCAATCCATCGTATACTGGGCATATGTCGATTGTGCGCAACCTCGCCGGCATCGCCAAAGGCATGAGCATCACCTTCCGCGAGATATTTGAACCCACCCAGGTGGAGAACTATCCCGACGGTCCGGGCCCCACGCGTGGTGCAGTCTTTCAAGAGCGCTATCGTGGCGCGCATGTGCTGCAACGTGACGAAAACGGCCTCGAAAAGTGTGTGGCCTGCTTCCTTTGCGCCGCGGCCTGCCCGGCAAACTGCATCTACATCGAGGCTGCGGAGAACACGGATGAGAATCGCATCTCCTCCTCCGAGCGCTACGCCAAGGTCTACAACATCGACTACAACCGCTGCATCTTCTGCGGCTACTGTGTTGAAGCGTGTCCGACGGATGCGATTACCCACGGGCACGGCTTCGAGACGGCCTCTCTCAACGCCACCAATCTCGTGATGCGCAAAGAAGACATGCTGCTGCCGGTTTCGGCGCTCACGGCGGCTAAGTAGGAGAAGGGGAGAGTTCCTTTCCCGGCTACGTTCTGTCGTCCGATTTGCTGCCGTGCGACCTCCGCCAAAGAGACGCTCTTTCGAGAATCCGCCATGAAAGTCGAGCAAGTTATCCTGTTGGCTCTGGCACTTACCGTAGTGTGGGTCCGGGGAAGCGCAGTATCTGCGCAACAGGAACCTGGCTCCAGTGCGGCCGGGGCGCGAGCGCAAGTCGCAGTCGAAGCGCTCCAGCAGTGGTACGCGCCGCAGACCGGCTTATACCGAACCACGGGCTGGTGGAACTCTGCCAACGCCATCACCGCGCTGGCAAATTTCAGCCGGGAAAGCAACACGGTAAAATACCTGCCGGTCTTTGCCAACACACTGCGGTCCGCGCAGCGTCCGCCTGATGGCTCTGCGGGATTCATCAACAAATACTATGACGATGAGGGTTGGTGGGCGCTGGCGTGGATTGATGTCTACGATCTCACCCACGACTCCGATTATCTGCACATGGCCGACGCGATCTTCTCGAACATGCAGTTGGGATGGGAGACGGCCACCTGCGGTGGCGGAGTCTGGTGGAGCAAGGACAACAAGGATAAGAACGCAATCGAGAACGAACTGTTTCTCGCCGTTGCCGCTTCGCTCGCCAATCGCGATGCCGACGCAACGATGCGCAGCGGCGACCTGGAATGGGCCCGCAGAGAATGGTCCTGGTTTCGTCAATCGGGGATGATCAATGGACAGCATCTCGTCAATGACGGGTTGGATCTTTCAGATCCGGCTCATTGCAGAAACAATCGGAAACAGACCTGGAGTTACAACCAGGGAGTGATTCTCGGCGCTCTGGTTGAACTGGACCGAGCCGACCCCGATCCGGGCTTGAAGAGGACTGCAGATTCCATTGGCCGCGCCGCGATTGCGCACCTAACAGACCGGCAAGGCATTCTGCGCGAGACAAGCAACGCGCACACAGGCGGAGACGTTCCGCAGTTCAAAGGTATCTTCGCCCGCAATTTGATGATCCTGAATGGCGCGTCTCCCGATCGCCGCTTCGTAACATTCATACATGCCGACGCCCAGAGTGCGTGGAACAATGACCGGAACGCGTCGAATCAGTTTGGCTTTTGGTGGGGAGGGCCGTTTGACGCCGCCGACGCCGCGCGTCAAAGTTCTGTGCTCGATCTTCTGGTCGCCGCGGAAACCGTTGATGTAAGCCGGCGAGACAGCACACGTGGAGCTTACGGCACCTCGAAAAGGATGCAATCCAACGTATACAGCTGGCCGCAACCGTAGCATCGAATCCGCTGAAGCCGCTATCGGAATTCTTCACCGTTTCCACTGATGCCCCGCAAGTGTTAGCTACTTTGAACGAAGATGCTAGCGCAATCGTATGCACACGTCGATATACTGTGGTGACGTGGAAAAGTTGGTGTGACCCTGCGTGAGACGCTTCGCGCGCGTCAGGGCATAGTGTGTCCGCCGGTTTTCCATAAAGAGGAGTCTCTATGCGAGCCCCGCGCCGGTTCGGAGCGTTTTTTGGCTTGCTCGTTATCTGTGCAACTGCCTGGGCCCAGGGCCCGCAAAATGCAAAGAAGGCTCCCCGTACTCTGGTTACTGCGCGGGATGCGCATAGCCTAACCGCAGAGGAAGCAGCGCGCGCTTATCCCATTCACCTGCGCGCGGTGGTTACATATTACGACCCATACATCGATGCGCGGCATGGCGCCCTCTTTGTGCACGACACGAGCGGGAGTATTTTCGTAGCGGTTCCCGCCCGACCGATTCTTCCATTGCAAGCCGGGAACGTCGTTGATGTGGAAGGTGTGAGCGGGCCTGGTGACTATGCTCCGATAGTCACTCAAGCACAAGTGCGAGTTGTGGGCCAATCTCACGTTCCCGAGACCGCCGAACTTGCGACGATGCCGCAACTTCTGTCAGGAAGCCTCGACGGACAGTGGGTTGAAGTAGTGGGCATCGTTCATTCTGTTTTCCTGACTGAAAAGGACGCGACCCTCGACATTGCCACGGTTGGGGGACCGCTGAGTGCCACCACCTCACGCAAGCCGGGCACAAACTACGATGCGCTTGTCGATTCACTGATTAAGGTTCATGGCAATTCCGGGCCGGTGTTTAATTTGAAGCGTCAGATGGTCGGTGTTCACCTCTTCTTTCCTTCGCTCGAAACGGTCAAGATTATTCAAGCCGCGCCGCCGGACCCATTCGCGATGCCTGCCGTTTCAATTCCCCAACTGTTGCGGTTCAGACCGGGGCTGCAACTTGCGCATCGCGTGCACGTGCGGGGAAGGGTTACGCTGCAATGGCCGGGCCGGACGCTGTGCATCCAGCAGGCAAACGATGGCCTGTGCATGCAGACGGTGCAGACCAACCCGGTGAGCGCTGGCGAACTGGTCGACGTAGTCGGATTTCCCACGATCAGGGAATACAAGGCGACATTGGAGACTGCAGTCTTTCATTTTGCAGGTGGCAGCGCTTCAGGAGTGCAGGTCCGGCCAGTCACGGAAGAACAGGCCCTTCGCGGAAACCATGATAATCAACTTGTTCTCATCGAAGGCGAACTGATTGGGTATGACCGGGCTGCCGGCGACCTTTCGCTGATGTTGCGTTCAGGAAAGTTTCTGATTCCCGCGCTTCTTCCCCGGGATTCGACGCCCTCCGATACTCTTCTGCCTTGGAAGGACGGGAGCCTGCTTCGGCTGACTGGAATCTGCAGCGTACAGGTCGATCCTGAGACCACAAATCAAGGGGAAGGCGCGGTGCGTCCTGGCTCCGCACGTATTCTTCTTCGCTCCATGGGGGACGTCGCAGTGGTGCGTGCGCCATCGTGGTGGACGACAGGCCATACGCTCGACGTTCTCGTGATTGTTGCAATATCTGCTTTGGCGGCGCTTGCCTGGATTATTGTCTTGCGCCGCCGGGTGGAGCAGCAGACAAAAGCCCTGCGCAGCAGTGAGGAAAGACTGCGTCACCTTTCGGAACATGACGCACTCACCGGTCTTCCCAATCGCACCCTTTTGAACGACCGATTAAGTGTGGCGCTGAACCGGACCGACAGGTTCAAGTCGAAGGTCGGTGTCTTGATGGTAGACCTCGACGGATTCAAGGAAGTGAATGATGCGCTAGGCCATTACGTGGGCGACCAGGTGCTTCGCCAGGTTGCTACCCGCATTCAACAATCCGTGAGGAAGACCGACACGGTGGCGCGCATCGGTGGCGATGAATTCGTTGTTCTGCTCCCGGATATTTACCCGCCCGGGCAGTCTGCGTCGATTGCGCGAAAGATCGTCACTGCCGTCTCCGCGCCACTCGATATTGGTTCATCGCGCGTTCCCATCACGGTCAGCGTGGGGGTGTGCACTTATCCTGAAGGTGGAACGGATGCGGAGGCGCTTCTCAAGAATGCCGATGTTGCAATGTACTCCGCGAAGGCGCGCGGGAGGAATCGCTTCCACGTGTATGAGCCCAGTGAAGCGTCGATTCTGCACGATTAGCCGGGCTTTTTAGCTGCTGGTTGCCGAATTGCATACGGACGCTGCAAAACCGGCTATTCTTTATGGTTAGCCGCTTTCCCATCTGTTTCCCGGCGGCCCGCGAGGCAAAGAACAATCTTGACGGACCTTCTTTCAGAAAAGATGCGGCGCCACGTTGGCTATGCTGGCGCGCCGCACGCAAATGCCGATAAACGGAACAGGATTGCCGAGAATTTCGGGATTCGCGACCTTCGCACCCTCAGGACCATCAAAGATAAATGACGACAACTCACCAACATCCGCTGCAAAAGATCCTCGAGAGCCGTATCGCCATCATCGATGGGGCGATGGGCACGACAATCCGCACCTACGGCATGAAGGAAGCGGATATTCGCGGAGAGCGCTTCAAGAACTCAAAAAAGGATCTGCTGAACAACGGTGACCTCTTCACCCTCACACAACCCGGGATGATTGGGGACATCCATCGGCGTTTTCTTGAGGCGGGCGCGGACATTATCGAGACAAACACCTTTGGCGCGACAAGCATTACGCAGAGCGAATTCTTTGTGGACGATCCGCGCGAGCATGGCGGGCGGAAGGATCCCGCATTCTACCAGAAGGTCATTGACGATTCGACTCTGAATGACCTGGCTTGGGAGATCAATGAGCAATCGGCGCGGCAGTGCAAGAATTGGGGCGATCGCGTAGGGACCGCGACATCGCGTCAACGCTTCGTGGCGGGATCGATCGGGCCTTTGACTGTGTCTCTCTCTAACTCGCCCGATGCCGAAGATGCTGGCTTCCGGGTCGTCACGTTCGACCAGGTGAAAAGCGCGTACAAACACCAGGTGCGCGCTCTCATCGCAGGCGGCGTAGACCTACTGCTTGTGGAGACGATCTTCGATTCGCTCAATGCCAAGGCGGCGTTGGTCGGCATCCGCGAAGTGTTCGATGAAGACAACCTCACTGCCAGCAACAGGGAACTGCCGGTGATGATCTCGGCGGCCGTGGGGCGTGGGGGCGAGACACTGATCTCCGCGCAAACGACCGAGGCATTCTGGAACGCGGTACAGCACGTGAAGCCGCTGTCGGTGGGACTCAACTGCTCTCTCGGTCCCGATTTGATGTACCCGTTCCTGAACGAGCTTTCAGACAAAGCAGATGTCGCGATCTCCTGCTATCCGAATGCAGGTTTGCCGAATCCGCTTTCGGAAACCGGGTTCGATCTGGGTCCGGAGGATATGGCTCGATTCCTGGGTGATTTTGCGCGGGGAGGATTGATCAACATAGCGGGCGGATGTTGCGGCAACACGCCCGAGCACATTGCGGCGATTGCGAAAGCTCTTGAGGGCCTGCCTCCGCGAATACCGGGCAGAATCGAGGTCGCAGCTTGAGCAAGAGCACGTCGCCGAAACCTCTTCGTCTGTCCGGTTCGCAACCATTCACCCAGCAGCCCGGCGTCTTCGTCATGATCGGTGAGCGCACCAATGTGGCAGGCTCGCCGAAGTTCGCCAAGCTTGTGAAGGAAGGCAAATTCGAAGAGGCGGTAAGCGTCGCCCGGCAACAAGTTGAAAACGGGGCGAATATCCTCGACATCTGCATGGACGAGGGCATGATCGACGGCGTCGCGGCCATGACACGCTACCTGCAGTTGCTGGCCAGCGAGCCCGAGGTCGCCAAGGTTCCTTTCATGGTGGATTCTTCGAAGTGGGAAGTGATCGAGGCGGGGCTCAAGTGCCTGCAAGGGAAAGGTATTGTCAATTCGATCTCGCTGAAGGAGGGTGAGGGGAAGTTTCGCCAGCACGGCGCGGCAGTGCTCAAGTATGGAGCCGCAGCCGTGGTTATGGCCTTTGACGAGCAGGGCCAGGCCGCAACTTACGATGACAGGATCCGTGTCTGCGAGCGCGCCTATGGAATCCTCGTCGACCAGGTCGGGTTTCAGCCCGAAGACATCATCTTCGATCCAAATATCCTTACCGTTGCGACGGGCATGGAGGAACACAACAACTACGCAGTTGACTTTATCAACGCGACGCGCTGGATCAAGTCCAACCTTCCGCACGCCAAGGTTTCGGGCGGTGTTTCGAATATTTCGTTCAGCTTTCGCGGCAATAACAAGGTGCGGGAGGCGATGCACTCCGCGTTCCTTTATCACGCGATTGCGGCGGGTATGGACATGGGCATTGTGAACGCCGGAATGCTCGAAGTGTACGAGGAGATAGAACCTGAACTGAAGGTGCTGGTCGAGGACGTACTGCTGAACCGCCGTCCCGACGCGACGGAACGGCTAGTGGATTTCGGCGAAAAGCTGAAGGGGGCCGGAGCGGTTGTAGGTGAGAAGAAGGCTGAAGAATGGCGCAACGGTACCGTCGAGGAGCGTCTTTCTCACGCCCTGGTCAAAGGGATCGACACGTACATTGAGATCGACGCCGAAGAAGCCAGGGTCAAGTTGGGTCGCCCGTTGTTGGTGATCGAAGGCCCACTGATGGCTGGGATGAGCGTGGTGGGCGACCTGTTTGGAGCCGGCAAAATGTTCTTGCCGCAGGTGGTCAAGTCCGCACGGGTGATGAAAAAAGCCGTGGCCCACCTGACTCCGTTCATGGAGGCCGAGAAAGCTGCGATGCTCGCATCTGGACGCGCGGTCAAGGCCCAGGGAAAGATCGTGTTGGCAACGGTCAAAGGCGACGTGCACGACATCGGCAAGAACATCGTCGGCGTCGTACTCGCCTGCAACAACTACGAAGTGATCGACCTGGGGGTGATGGTCTCCTCTGAAAAGATCCTCGAACGCGCCAAGTTGGAGAAAGCGGATTTAATCGGCCTTAGCGGCCTCATCACGCCATCTCTCGACGAGATGGTGCATGTGGCCCGCGAAATGGAGCGCCAGAGTTTCAAGCTGCCGCTGCTGATTGGCGGAGCAACCACGAGCCGCGCGCACACAGCCGTCAAAATTGCGCCGCATTACAGCGAGCCCGTGATCCACGTGCTCGATGCGAGCCGTGCGGTGCCGGTAACGACCAGTCTTCTGAGTGATGAGGGCAAGGCGGAATTCGTCGCGTTGCATCGTGCCGACTATGAGAAGCTCCGCAAGGCACACTCCGCGCCGCGCCAGCAACTCATTTCTCTTGATATCGCCCGAGAAAGGCGGACTCCGATCGAGTGGCGTGCTGAAGACCTGCCGGCGCCCGCATTTACAGGCGTGCGCGTCCTCGATAACTTTCCGCTGGCAACGCTACGCGAATTCATTGACTGGACGCCGTTCTTCCACACCTGGGAGCTGAAAGGCGTTTATCCCCGCATTCTCGAGAATGAGCAATATGGTGCGCAAGCGCGCCTGGTATTCACAGAGGCCAATGCTCTGCTCGATAAGATCATCGAGAACAACCTGATCACTGCGCGTGGCGTTTACGGTTTCTTTCCCGCGGCTGCGGTGGGTGACGATATCGAACTCTACACAGATTGCAAGCGTGCGAACGTCCTCGAGCGTTTCCACTTTCTGCGCCAGCAAGCGAATCGTGAAGGAAGCGAACCCTGCCGATCGCTTGCCGACTTCATCGCGCCGCAGGAAACCGGGTTGCCCGATCACATCGGCGCTTTCGCCGTCACCAGCGGCATCGGACTCAAGGAGCCTCTGTGACCGATTCCGTGCCGAGCACGACGACTACAACGCAATCATGGCCGAGGCACTTGCCGATCGCCTCGCTGAAGCTTTTGCGGAGTGTCTGCACAAGCGCGTGCGCGATGAATGGGGCTACGACCTCGACGAAGGTTTGGGGATCGACGACCTCATCCATGAGAAATATCGCGGCATCAGACCGGCTGCGGGTTACCCGGCGTGTCCGGATCACACGGAGAAAGGCACGCTATGGCGCTTGCTCAACGTGCAGGCCAACACCGGCATGCTGATTACGGAGTCGTTTGCCATGTGGCCGGGATCGAGCGTGAGCGGGCTCTACTTCGCCCACCCGGAGTCGCGCTATTTCTCGCTTGGCAAGATTGATCGCGAGCAGGTACTCGACTACGCGGAGCGCAAGGGGATGAGCGTGGCGGAGGCCGAGCGGTGGCTCGGGCCTAACCTGAACTACGACGCAGCGGGATAGGTTTGCGTAGCTCGTCAAAATCTGTTCCCCCATCAATACGAGCGCCTCTTAAAGCGTTAGCGACATCTCCATTCTTGAGGTCCAAAGCATAGTCTTCCCCTCGCGTTTGACTCGACGAAACATGCGGTGCTTAGATGGGAAGCGGCCGATGGGGTCACGTCTTTTATTCATTCCAATTTTTGGGACTACAGATCGGATGGGTACAGAATGGTTGCGGAGCTTGTCTTGTCGGTTGCTTTGTTTTGCGGATGCGGTGGAGGTGGAGCTTCAGCGGGAGCCCCAAATCGCGCGCAGGCAGAAGCACCAGCGATCAGCACCACACCCGCGAAAAATGGCGCTGTAATTGTCCACCTGAATAGCGCGACCACCGGTGCGGCAATCCACTACACCGTGGATGGCGCTACGCCGACCAATTCATCACAAATCTACGAGGCCCCATTTCTCGTTGCGTCGCGCCAGACCGTCAAAGCCATCGCAACAGCCTCGGGCGACGCGGCGAGCACGGTTACCAGCAAAAGCTTCACGGTCGATATCCCTTCGGGCACACTCGTGTGGTCCGATGAGTTCAACAACTCGACAGGCGCCCCGGCTGCACCCACCCCAAGCATCTGGACCTACGACACGGGCGGTGAGGGCTTCGGGAACCACGAACTTGAAAACTATTGCGCCTGGGGTTCAAATACCGCGCCATGTTCCCTTGCCCGGCCCAGCGCCTACGTGGGCGTTGACGGTTATCTCCACATTGTTGCACAGCAGCCATCGCCCGGGGTCTACACCTCGGCAAGGCTCAAGTCGCAAGGCCTCTTCAGCTTCCAATATGGCCGGTTCGAAATGCGCGCCAAGGTTCCTGAGGCGCAGGGCTTCTGGCCGGCCGGATGGCTGCTCGGCAATAACATCACCACCGTGAAGTGGCCGGCCTGCGGCGAGATGGATGTGCTGGAGCGCGTCAACGCAGCCAAGACACCCGACTGGAATGAAGGCTCAATTCACGGCATCGGATTCACCGGCGATACCGGCCTCGGCACCGTCGTCCACCTTCCCGCGGGACAAACCGCGGCGGATTGGCACACCTACGGCATGATCTGGTCCAAAGGCAAAGTGGCGTATTACATCGACGACCCCAGGCATCCTTACGTCACCTACTCGACCTCGAACCTGACGGGCTTTCGAGGCGCCGTGTGGCCGTTCGACGCGGGACAAAGCAGCTTTATCCTCCTCAACCTGGCCGTTGGCGGCAACTGGCCACACGCACCCAACTCGGCCACGACGTTTCCCGCGGAGATGCTGGTTGATTACGTGCGCGTGTACACAAACTGAATCGAAGGCGGTTCCATCTGCAATACTGACGCGGTGGTTCTCGCCGAAAGATGCGACTGCGAGTTCGGAACTCGTGAAACGGTAGAATGCTCCTCCGGAGAAAAAATGTCTCGCTTGCGCATTGTTTTGTTCTGCCTTCTGTTGTCGGGCTTCGCACCTTTTGGCTTTGCCGAAAGCACAACGTCGACGCCATTGAAGGTCGTGTCGCCTGACGGCCAAATCGTCCTGAGTCTTTCTGGCTCCACGGTCGGTCCGGACACGGATCCTTCCTGCCGAGGCATGCACTATGCGGTGGATTTTCACGGCAAGTGGCTCGTGGATGAATCCGTCCTTGGGCTGAAGCTAGAAGGCCAGCCGGAGCTGGGACCTGGCATGAAACGGGTCCACGCGGAATCGGGCCATGTCGATGAGAGTTACACGATTCCCGTCGGCAAGACGAAAACGGTTCGCGATCAGTACAACTCCGCACAGGTCGATTTCGAAGATCCAGCGGGCCGAAAGCTTACGATTGAGGTGCGAGCGTTCAACGATGGAGTTGCGTTCCGCTATATCTTGCCGGAGCAGGTGTTGTTCAAGAAAGTACGCATTGAGCATGACCTGACCGAATTCCGCTACAGCAAGGACGCAACCCTCTATCCATTGATCCTCGACGGCTTTCAAACGCCATATGAAGACACATATCAGATGCGCCATGTGAGCGGCATGCATCGCGACTGGCTCGTTGGTCTGCCGTTACTGGCGGAAGTCCCCGGTGTTGGCTGGGTTGCTGTCACTGAAGCGGACATCGACAACTACGCGGGCATGTATCTGCGCAAAGCAGACTCACCGTTCGCATTGCGCGCGGAACTTTCGCCTCGCGTCGACGATGCGGGCGTCGCGGTTGAAACGGAAACACCTGTCACGAGTCCCTGGCGCGTGTTGATGATTGGAGACCGACCAGGGCGGCTAATCGAGTCGGATATTGTTTTGAATCTAAATCCGCCTTCGAAAATCGCGGATACGTCGTGGATTCGGCCCGGCAAATCGGCGTGGGACTGGTGGTCTGGCGAAGCAGCGCCGAGCGTGAGCTTCAAGGCGGGCATGAATACCGCGACCATGAAGCACTACATTGATTTCGCATCAGCGTCCAGCTTTCGCTACATGCTGATCGATGCGGGCTGGGCGCTGGCAGATCGCAACGGGCCTCAGGATTACTCAGCGACGGCCGACATCACTCGTGTCACGCCGGAAATTGACATGCCGGAATTGCTGCGCTACGCGAAAGAGAAAAACGTTCGCATCTGGCTGTGGTCGCATTGGACCTCCGTCGATAAATACATGGACCAGGCGTTTCCACTCTTCGAGAAGTGGGGCATCGCGGGTGTCAAAATCGATTTCATGAATCGCGACGATCAACAAATGGTCGGCTTCTATCACCGCGTCGTTGAACTGGCGGCGGAGCATCATTTGATGATTGACTTTCACGGGGCTTATAAGCCCGATGGCTTGCGCCGAACCTGGCCTAACCTCATTACGCGTGAAAGCGTCATGGGCAAGGAATACCTGAAGTGGAGTGCGCGCACCTCTCCCGTGCACAACACGACGCTGCCGTTCACGCGCATGCTCGCTGGCCCCATGGACTACACGCCAGGCGCTTTTGGGAATAGCAACCGCGAGAACTTTGTCGCGCGCCAATTCATGCCCATGGGCCTCGGCACGCGGGCGCATGAACTCGCTCTCTACGTGGTTCTTGAAAGCCCTCTGCAAATGGTTTCCGATTACCCGGAGCACTATGCGGGCCAGCACGATTTCGAATTCGTCAAGCAGGTGCCCACTACGTGGGATGAGGTGCGCGTGCTGAATGGGCAACCGATGGAACACATCACGCTGGCGCGGCGTAGCGGCAAGGATTGGTATATAGGCTCGTTGACCAACTGGGATGCGCGCTCTGTCAATGTGCCATTGTCCTTTCTCGGAGAAGGCAAGTACATCGCCGAAATCTATGCCGATGCGCCCGACGCGGGCGTGAACGCAACTCATACAACGTTCACGAAGGAGCAGGTGGATCGCACCACTGTCCTCGAGATCCGCATGGCTTCAGGCGGCGGGAACGCGATTTGGATTCATCCGGCCATGGATACGCAGCCTTAGACGTGGATGCGGTTCCGGCCCGCATATCTTCCAATCGCGGCGAGTTGCGCGCCATTCGCTGCAGGTAAGCTTGCGTTCGATTTTGCCCTGTGATAAAAAACACTCATTCAAGTTTGCCCCCAAAGGGCAGGCCTGGATTTCATGCAGAGTGGCTGAGGGACGGGCCCTGCGACGCCACGACAACCTGCCTGGGCAACCCAGGAGTATGGTGTCAACTCTCGTCCGCCATGGCGGAGAACATGAGATTCGGGGGTCGCATCAGCACTCTTCGCCGACGCGGCTCGCAAGATTTTTCGAGTCATTTCACGTTCGCTCTCAAATGAGCCGGTCACGCGCCCGCGTATCCGCAGTCGCTCTTGCAAAGAGAGGGACTTGTGACAACTGCGTATGAGTTGCAATGTCGCGAATGCGGCAAGACCTGCGGTCTTCAGCCGCTTTCCATTTGCGATGAGTGTTTCTCGCCGCTCGAAGTGACCTTTGACCTCGAGTACGCCCGCACCCGCTTTACCCGCGAGACGATCTCCCAGGGGCCGCTGAATATGGGTCGCTATCGAGCGCTGCTTCCTGTACCCGACGGCTACGTTTTCCCAACTCCGGTCGGCCTCACTCCGCTGGTGAAAGCGCCGCGCCTGGCTTCTCGCATCGGGGCGCGCAATCTCTACCTCAAGAACGATGCGGTCTGCATGCCTACGCTCAGCTTCAAGGATCGTGTGGTCGCCGTGGCGCTGGCCAACGCGCAGGCCTTCGGATTCGATACGGTCGGCTGTTCGTCAACCGGCAACCTGGCCAATGCAGTGGCAGCGCAGGCCGCGCGCCTGGGCCTGAAGACTTTCATCCTGGTGCCCGCCGATTTGGAGTCCGCCAAGATTCTTAACACCCAGGTTTACGGCGCAACTCTGGTACGCGTCGAAGGCAACTACGACCATGTGAATCGCCTCTGTTCGCAGATTGCCGAGCGCTACAACTGGGGTTTCGTGAATGTGAACCTGCGTCCCTACTACGCCGAAGGGTCGAAGACCGTTGGGTTTGAAATTGCCGAACAACTGGGTTGGAGATTGCCGGGCAACATCGTTGTCCCCATGGCAGGCGGCTCGCTGATTACCAAGATCCGCAAGGCTTTTGACGAGTTGATTTCGCTTGGCATCGTGGAACATCGTGAGGTGCGCTTCTTCGGCGCGCAGGCTATTGGTTGTTCGCCTATTGCCAAGGCCGTCAAGAATGGCACCGATATCATTGAGCCGCAGCGTCCCAACACCATCGCCCGCTCGCTTGCCATCGGCAACCCCGCTGACGGCATCTACGCCGCCCGCGTGATCCGTTCAACCGGAGGCTGGGCGGAAGACGTTTCCGACGTGGAAATCGTCTCCGCCATTCAGGAACTGGCCGAGACGGAGGGTATCTTCACCGAGACCGCAGGAGGCGTAACAACCGCGGTCGCGGCCCGACTCTACGCGCATGGCCGCATCAAGCCCGAGGAACTGACCATCGCCTGCATCACCGGCAACGGCCTTAAAACCACCGATGTGCTCACAGGCGCTTACGACCAAGAGCACGCCATCCGCCCGCGACTCGCCGATTTTGAAAATTTTGTTGAGGAACACAATGTAGCCAGCCAGCCATGGAGCCTGGAAGGGGAAAGTTATGTCCGTTAGAGTTTTGTTGCCGAATGCATTCCAGAAACACACCAACAACGTGCGCGAGATTGCCAGCACGGCCGCCAATCTGCCTGAACTTGTGACCGAGATGGAATGCCGCTTTCCCGCCTTGCGTCCGCACCTGCGCGGCGAAGACGGCCAGTTGCGGCGTTTTATCAACTTCTATGTCAATGAAGAGGACATTCGCTTCCTTGGCAATGAAAAATACAGCTTTCGGGAAGGCGATGAAGTGCTGGTCATTCCGTCCATCGCAGGCGGCTCCCGCTAAGTAAGTGTGACCTGCATCACTTAGGGCGCTCTTTTTCTGGAGAACCTCTATGTTACTGTCGAGTTACAAAAGTGAATAGGTTATTAGCGAGGTATTTGCACTCGCTTCACTTTCCTCTTACAATTCGTGCCGGATACTACTCCCGTGATTGTGCAAGCTGGGCAGAAAGTTCCGTTCGCTCTCTTATCTGGTTCCACCTCCCTGGTGGGAGTCCATCAGCCAGCGCCATTTCCGTCCTTGTGCGAGACACCGGCCCGGCCACTTATTCATGCGGAAGTGGGCAGGTACAGAGTGCGCCTGGCGCAGACTTTGGAGGACCGCGAAGCCGCATGCCGGCTGCGCTTCAAGGTCTTCAACATCGAACTAGGCGAAGGCCTTAAGAGCTCCTATAGCACTGGTCTCGACAGGGATCATTTTGACTTGTTCTGCGAGCATCTTCTTGTGGAAGACAAGCTGGAAAACAGTCCGACCCGTCGCATCGTGGGTACTTATCGCATGCAGTCGGGTGCCACCGCCGCACAGAATCTCGGATACTACTCCGAACAAGAATTCAACTTAGCTCCATATACCCTGCTGCGTCCCGAAGTTCTTGAGCTGGGCCGAGCATCAATTGACCGCGAACATCGCACTCCGGAGGTATTGACTCTGTTATGGAGGGGTATCGCGCAGTATGCTATTGACATGGGGCTGCGGTACCTAATCGGTTGCTCGTCGCTGAACTCCAAAGATCCGGCAGAGGGCTGGCAGATGTATCGCCAGCTTGAACCTTACCGGGTTGCGCCTGAGTTTGCGACCGAGCCGACTGCCGGGTATGCCTGTCCCGCCGAGCAGGAGGGCGCATACGCACAGCCGTCGCCCGTCCCTCAGGATGTTTCGTTGCCATCTCTCCCCAAGGTTCCCAAGTTGCTGAGAACATATCTGGCTATCGGAGCGCGGATCTGCGCCCCGCCTGCGTGGGACCGTGAGTTTGGCACCATCGACTTCCTTACTCTGCTCGATCTGAAGCTGATTTCTGCCTCGGCGCGCAATCGCTTCCTGGCCCCGCTCACAACCTGAGTTTCCGTGCCTTCCGGCGTGCTGTGGCGCTGGCATTCGCTCTTGTCCTGTGCATCCTTCGCTACTGGCTTCTCCGTCTGCGCGGCCCCATCACGATGGAACATCGCGCGTTGTGGGTTCAGGCATCATGCCGCGGAATTCTAGCCGGCCTGGGCATCCAATACCGCGTTGTGGGCCATCCGCCTAGTCGTGGCCTGGTCGTTTCAAACCATCTCAGCTACCTTGACATTCTCATCTTCAGCGCAGCGATGCCATGTTTCTTTGTGGCCAAGATCGAGATTGATAAGTGGCCTTTCTTTGGCAAAGCTGCCCGCACTGGTGGAACAATTTTTCTTGATCGCTCCAGCCTGGCCAGCGCCATGTCGGTAGCCGACCAGATGAGCGAGCGGCTCAAGCTTCCGATTCCTGTGCTTCTGTTTCCTGAAGGCACCAGCACCGACGGCAGCGAAGTTCTGCCGTTTCACCCTCGCCTTATCGATCCGGCGACTGCCTCCGGCGTGCCGATTACGGCGGCAGCCATTCGCTATGAAATTGAAGGCGGCATTGAGGAGCGGGAGTTGTGCTGGTTTGGCGACACCGAATTCGTTCCCCATCTTCTGAAGGCGCTCGGCACACCTGGGTTCTGCGCCGAAGTCACCTTTGGCGAACCCAGGGTGTACCCTGACCGCCGCACCGCCGCTGATGCCACACACGCCGAAATTACGAATATGCGCGACGTTGAAGCCCTCGTGCTGAAATAAGACGGTCGATCCAGTTGGGTTCTTTCTTTGAGCTGGCGTCGGCGTTACCGCTGGCAATCTTCATCGCTGCAACGGTGAGCCGTTTGCGTTTCCTTGGCGTCCGCGCGGCAGGAGAGTCGCTTGCATTTCTCGGCGGCATCGGTGCGTCGATGATGTTGGTCATTTCCTCGTTGTCCAGTTGGTCGCTCACCAGGCCTGGAGTTGCAGAACAACCGGGGGCCGTGCGGGCGCTGCAGGCTCTGATGTTTGCCGGCGGGGCCCCGGATTCGCTGTGCCGTTCGGCCTCTTTGTGGCGGGCGTTTCTCTTTCGGCCGGATTGAGCAAGCTCATACCGCGCTGGCTCATGCTTCTGGGTATCGCCATTGCAGTTGCATGCGAGCTAGTTTCGTTTACGCTTTTGAATTTCAAGGCTGGATACTTTATTCCCGTGGGACGCTTCGTCAGCATCTTCTGGATGATTGGTGTGTCGTTCACTCTTCCAGCGAGCATGGCGAAGGCGAAATCTGAGAGAGAAGCGATACCAGCGGCGTAGGCGATCCGACTGGGCGAGATTTCAAGGGGTGAATGGGGAGATCGCTACTCGGCTCCAGGCGGCGCGGCCGTCGATCCTCGCAGCACGAGGCTGGTGGAGACCAGAAACTCGCGTTGCATCCGAGGATTGGCGGCTTCTTCCGCCTGCTGACGGAGCGCTTCAAAGGCCGCATGTGCAAGATCAGAACGCGAGAGCCGGATGGTGGTCAGGGGCGGCAGCGTGAACTCGGCAAAATCAATGTCGTCCAGACCGATGACCGACAGGTCCTGGGGCACCCGCAATCCGCTCATATAGGCGGCGCGCAACACGCCAATAGCCGTCATGTCGTTGGAGCAGAGAATCGCCGTGGGCCGCGACACAAGCGCCTGCAGCCGTCCAAAACCAGTGACGCCGCCCTTCAGCGTGTGGTCGCACTCGATCACCCATTTTTTCTGGATGGGCAGTCCGGCAGTTTCCATGGCTGTGCGGAAGTCGTTTTCCCGGGTAATGGCCGAATGGATTTTGTGGGGCCCGGCCAGAAACGCAATCCTGCTGTGACCGAGATCTGCCAGGTGATTAACCGCAGCACAAATGCCTGTGGTGTAGTCGAGCAGGATTGTGCTTGTCTTGGGGTCTTTGAGGCGAAACTCGGCCAGCACGATGGGAATATCGTGGAATGCAAGCTGGTCCAGCACCGGCTCCTCTTCTCCAAACGTCAGCATAGCGACGCCTTCTACCTTGCGCTCAATCATGCGGCGAACACAGGTGGTCAACACGGCAGGCTCGCTGTTAGAAGAGCTGACCAGGATCTCGTACCCGTGGGCGACGGCGATTTCTTCAAAACTCTGGATAAGTTCGGGGAAGAAGGGGTTGGTAATGTTTTCGACGATGATGCCGAGAATGCGGCTCCGTCCCGAAACCAGGCTGCGCGCGTGGGTGTTTGGAAAGTAATTAAGTTGCTCGATCGCCTGCCAAACGCGCCTGGTCAGCCGGTCGCTGACAACCGGAGAACCGTTGATGGTTCTGGAGACCGTGGCGATGGACACCTTCGCCAGCGCGGCCACGGCACGGATGTCGGGCGTCTTGTCGGCGGTATTGCGCGTTCCTCTGCGAGCCACGAGGCAATCCTGAGAGTGCTGGATCCTAGATTAAATACGAACATCCATCATAGACCCGATTCCCGCAGAGGCGCGTGACACTTTCCGGTCATATGTTGGCAAGCTGTCCCCGATTCGTCAAGCGCGCCGCACGGCTACGAGTTGTCCGCGATGAGCAGGCGCAGATCGCGCAAATTCTGGCCAGTGGGTCCGGTCACAACCGCGTCTCCCAAAGCGGTGAACATCGGGCAGGCATTGAATGCTGCCAGCGATTCCTTCAAGTGGAAACCGAAGGCGTGGGCGCGTGCCACCGTGGTGGGATCGGCGATTGCCCCGGCAGATTGCGTATTGCCGTCGATGCCGTCGGAACCGGCGCTGAATACAGTCAGCCGCTGGCCGGCATACTTCTCCAGATCGAGCGCGCAGGCCATGGCAAACTGCTGGTTGCGACCCCCGGCTCCCGGAATGCGGTCCATGGTTACCGTGACCTCGCCAACCGAGATGAGGCAAAGACGCGGATGGATTGCCCGCAATGCGTGGAATCGTTCCAGCAGGTATCGCGCGGCATCGGCATAGTCCCAGTCGTCGCAGGAGTTGTCCACGGCCACAAAGTAGCCGGTCTTCTGGGCCAGGGATCGCGCGCTTTCGACCAGATCGTGGCTTGAAAGCAAAAGCTCAAACACCGAATCACGGAAAGCTTCATGTTCGCCTGTCATGGAAGCCGCGGCCGTTACCCGGCGAGGCTGTGTGGTGCCCGGCCACGGCAGCTTGGGGAGGAAACTGGGACGCCACCCCTTGTTGCCGGGCGATTCCGGCAGATCCTCGCGGTCGAAAAATGCCCGGATCGATGCAGGAAGCTTTCGCGACAAATCGTATTTGGCGAGAATCGCTCGAACCTCCTCGACGGTGGAATGATCCGGCGAAGTGGGCCCGGAAGAGAGCGCATCGAGCGCGCGCAGAGGCACGTCGGGCAACAGCAGAGAAATCTTCATGGCCTCAGGAGCGGCCATCGCCAGCCGGCCGCCCTTGACTGCGGAGAAGTGCTTGCGCAGGGTGTTGATCTCGTTGATCGGCGCGCCGGAGGCGAGCAGCGCCTGGTGGAAGGCGGCGGTGTCGTCAAGCCCAATCTGCGAGTCCAGCGGCAGGTCAAACATGGCCGAGCCGCCGCCGGAAATCAGGAAGAAGATCAGCGTGTCTTTCTTCGCCTTTTTCAGCATGGCCAGCGTAGCGCGCGCCGCGGCAAACGACTCCTCGTTCGGCAGCGGATGGCCGCCTTCAAAATAGCGAAACCGCCAGTTGCGCTTCTTGGGCAAGTAGGTTGAACAACAGATGCCGCGCAGTCCTTTGCGGCGCTTCATGCGGTCAAGCAGAACCTCAAGCATGGGCCCGGCAGCCTTGCCCATGGCGATGACAAAGACGCGCTTGTAGCCGGCCAGATTGATCGTATCCGGGCCGCTGCCATCCGGAATCAGGCGATGCATCGTATTGCCCTCAAATCGGATTCGGCGGTCAAAAGCTGACTCAATGTTGCACGCCTCAAGGGCGCCCTTAAAGATTGCGGTGGCACTGGCGTGGAGAGAATCAAGGACGGCGTCGCTTACGGGAGTCATGGCAATTGCTCCTTTAGCCAACCGGCGAGTGCGTTTTGCATCGCCTCAAGTTGGCCGGCAAAAAAGTGATCGGCGCCGGGTAGGAGCACCAACTTTCTGGGTTCGGCCGTGGTGGCGGCCACTTTCATGAGGTCTGCGGCGGGCGCAAACTCGTCGCGGTCTCCGCTGAGGAAAAGCTTGGGAAGGGAACAGTTCTCGAGGAATGAATACCGGTAGTGCCGGCCCTCCGCCTGGGTGGGAAGGCCGAGCGCAACCAAGGCGCGAATGTTCGCGCGCCCTGGCTGCGAAGTGCAACAGGCAAGAAGCGCCATCGCCGCGCCAAAACTGAATCCCACAACGACCAGCGGTCGATTGTATGCGTTTTCAAGCCAGTCGAGCGCAGCCAGCACATCGCCAGTTTCGGCCTTGCCATCGTGCGTTCCTTCGCTCAGGCCCGTCCCACGAAAGTTGAATCGCAGAACTGGCCATCCCAGTCCCCACTCCGGCGCGTTCAGCGCCTTCATGGCGTGGTAGACCACTTTGTTGTGCATGGTGCCGCCGCCCATGGGATGTGGATGACATACGAGCGCCGCGAAGGGCGCGTCGGGCGCTGCTTCGTTCAGCAACGCTTCGAGCCGCCCATCGGGACCGTGCAGTTCAACGTTTCGGAGCACGACTGCTCGCGGCCGCGGCGCCGGGTTGGCCTGCACCATTGTGGAGATCATGCCACCGCCTATTCTACGCGCAGTTTAGCCGGCCGCCAGGCTGATATTTGTGCCCAGGACTCGCGTCCAATCACATGAAAACCGCGCTTGCCTTTTGTTGAATTGACGGGAATTCGATGACGTCGGCGGCTCATCCACTCCGTAAGGTATTCTGGCAGCACCATGTACGAGCATCCACCGCTTGACCCCATCCGGTTTACGCATGAACTGGTCGAAATCGAGTCCACGACCTACAACGAAGGCGCGGTAGGCGATTTTCTGGCCGATTTCCTAGCCGGGCGCGGCTGGCAGGTGGAAAAAGCAGCGGTTCCGCAGCCGGAGGAGAGCGCGACGGGCGGCGCGCGCTGGAATGTCTTTGCCGGGATGGCTGGTGAGACGCCTGACCTGGTGTTTTCGACCCACATGGACACGGTCCCCCCCTACATTCCTTTCAGCGAAGACGACGACTTCATGTATGGCCGGGGTGTATCCGATGCCAAGGGAATTATTGCCGCCCAGGTAGCCGCCGCTGAGGCGCTGCGCGCGGCAGGTTTTCGCATTGGGCTCCTGTTTGTCTCCGGTGAAGAGCGCGATTCCGCAGGTGCAAAGGTTGCCAATCGATCGCCGAAAGGCAGCCGCTTCCTCATCAATGGCGAACCCACTGATAATCGCCTCGCGCTGGCGTCAAAGGGCTCGTTGCGCGCCGCAATCCGGACTACCGGAAAGATGGCTCACTCGGCGTACCCGGAATTGGGTGACAGCGCCGTTCACAAACTGGTTGAAGTGCTGGCGAGATTGCTTGCATTGGATTTGCCCGTTACTGAGGATGTTGGGCCGAGCACGCTGAACATTGGCCAGATTCAAGGCGGATACGCTCCGAATGTAATCGCTGACAAAGCTGAATCGCAGGTGCTGGTCCGCCTGGTTGGCGACTCGGCACCCGTGCGCAAGGCCCTGCTTGACGCGGCCGCCGGGCTGGCTGCAGTGGACTTTACCCTCGAAATTCCCTTTGTCCGCATGCGGGCAATCGAAGGCCTGCCCACGATGATCGCCAAGTTCACTACCGATATTCCTCAACTCAACAACTGGGGTGAGCCGCTGCTTCTCGGGCCAGGCTCAATCCATGTCGCCCATACACCTTTTGAGAAGCTTGCAAAAAAGGAACTTTTAGAGGCCGTCGAGTTATACATCAAAGTAGCCAGGCAGTTACTTGCCTGAGTTATCCCATTCATCGCAATTGGACAAGAACAGCCGCCTTCAAAAGCGGAGGAGTACTTATCATGAGCGTACAGATCTATGAGATTCCGGTCCGCAAAATTGGCGGGGAAGACGCAACCCTGGCGGAGTTCAAGGGCAAGGTCATGCTGGTGGTCAACGTGGCTTCAAAGTGCGGGCTCACACCGCAATATGAGGGGCTGGAAAAACTCTACGAGCAATATGCAGGACAGGGATTGGTTGTGGCCGGTTTTCCCGCGAATGACTTCAAGAGCCAGGAGCCGGGAAGCGAAGCGGAAATACAGACCTTCTGCACGTCAAACTTCGGCGTCAAGTTTCCCATGTTCAGCAAGATCACGGTTGTCGGCGAAGACAAGCATCCGCTGTATGCAGCGTTGATCGCGGCGCAGCCCAAGGCGGTCAGCGTGAGCGAGGTTCCCTTCCGCGAAAAGCTGAAGGGCTACGGAATCGAGACGAATCCTGAGCCTGAGATTCTATGGAATTTCGAGAAGTTTCTGATCAGCCGGGAGGGAAACGTTGTCGAACGGTTCTCGCCTGACACGCAACCCGACGCACCGGAGTTGGTGGAAGCGATCGAGGGCGAACTCGGCAGGAGTTAAAGCGGTTCCTATGCGGCCCAGTTTTGCTCGTTCACAAGCGCGGTTAATTTTGTGCCAACTCTCTGTGGAAAACTGCAAATTCTGTGGGGGGGTAAGAGGCCGTCTGGTTTGGCGGCCATCTTTCCGGGCATCCGGTGGTCAAAGATTTCCTATTTGGATGCGTGACTGTCCTTATCCTGCACCCATCGGGCTTAATTATGTGCCAAGGCCGAAGAGGAATTGTTTTCTAAGCCGGCTGCGGATCAATTACAGCTGTCTCCAATGGAAGAAAGAAGCGGAATACCGTTCCGCAACCCGGTTTGCTGCGCACCGCGATGGTTGCGTGATGTTTATCGAGAATGCCTTTCGACACCCATAATCCGAGCCCGGTTCCGGCTTCGCCCTTGGTGGTCACGAAAGGATGAAAGAGGCGGCCGAGCATCTTTTCGTCCATGCCTCCCGCGTTGTCGGCAATGGTTACCGCCGCGCCTTCACGACCTTCGCTATCCTTCGCCGGACGAACGGCAACGATCAGGCGCCCCCGCGGAGCCAGCGCGTCGAGCGCGTTGCGGATCAGGTTTGTAATCACCTGCTGAATCTCCCCCGGGTGACATAACACTTGCGGGGCCTCATGATAACGGCGATCCAGGTGAATGTCGCGCGTTTTGATTTCTCGCTCGTGGAAAAAGAGCACGGACTCGATGAGTTCTTCCAAGGAGGATCGAGCGGGCGCGGTGCGCTGGCGATAAAACTTGAGGCTCCGTGCAGCAATATGCGACAGGCGCTGCAACTCCTTGTCAGCAAGTTCAAGCAGAACCCTGGTTTTGTGCGTCATGATCTCGTCCATCTTCGCCAGATACAAGACGTTGGTCACCGCCTCCAGCGGATTGTTGATCTCATGGGCAATGCTGGCGGCAAGTCTTCCGGCTGCTGCCAGCTGTTCCGATCTCCTGAGAGCCTGCTCAGTCTGCCGTGCCTCGGTCGTATTCCGCGCATACATGCTGATCCCTTCCTCGGGCAGCGGGTAGACGTGGTACTGAAACCAATTCTCAAGTGGTTCGTAGTAAAAATCGAACTCGACCGGGACCTGCTCCTTCATGGCGCGCCGGAAACTGGCCTCCAGAATGGTCCCCTTCAGTTCAGGCAACACGTCCCACAGGACTTTGCCAAGAAGCTGCTTTCCCAGGCGAGTTTCTATCTCTGCGCCGGCAGCATTCATGTAAGTGAACCGAAAATCTTCGTCGAATGTGTAAAACACTTCAGGGATATGTTCCAGCGCTTCCCAAGCAAATTGCTTAACTTTATTGATCTCGCGGTTCAGCGCTGCCTCTTGTTCAACGGCATCTCTGCGCAGATGAGCCAGTTTCAATTGTGCTTCAACGCGCGCCACAAGTTCGCGAGCACTGAAAGGTTTGCTGAGATAGTCATCCGCGCCCGCATCGATGCCCTCAATGCGTGCCTCTTCTCCAGCTCTCGCAGAAAGCATGATCACAGGAATTCCCTGAGTCGCGGGATTGCGCCGCAGCGCGGAGAGCAACTCCAGGCCGTCCATCTCAGGCATCATCACATCCGTGAGAACGAGATCCGGGCGGGACCGAGCGATCTCTCCCAGAGCCTGCCTACCGTTCTCCGCGGTAATCACCTTGAAGCGCCAGCCCAGCAATGCCAGCAAATAATCACGCATGTCGCGGTTATCGTCTGCTACCAGAATCGCAGGCTTTCGCTCAGTGGGATCGGCGGTGGCCGTGCTTTGCGGGCCATCCCCTGCCGTGGTCACTTCACCGGTGAGGCGGTTCCGGCCCGGCAGCCAACCCATCGCCTCCTGTACGTACGCAACTGCTGATCCCTGCAGCGCAACGGGATTCACTCCATCCGTAACAACGCGGCCACTGGATAAGTGCCTGCTTCCGAATGGCAGCCTGACGATAAACGTGCTTCCCGCGTCGAGGGCGCTTTCGACTGCAATCGAGCCACCGTGCATATCCACGAGTTCATGCACCAGAGCCAGGCCAATCCCGCTGCCTTCGTGGCTGCGCCTTCGAGCGCCGTCGATACGCCTGAATCGCTCGAACAGATGAGGAAGGTCGCTTGCCGAGATACCGGTCCCTGTGTCCGTGACATAAAGCTGCGCTTCAGTTTCTGTCGATCGCATCGTTACGCGGATTTCTCCCTCGAAGGTCGATTTCAGGGCATTGGAAAGGAGATTGAGGACCACCTTCTCCCACATTTCCCGGTCGACATAAACCGGCTCGGGCAGCGGCGGGCAGTCCACAACCAGCCGTAATCCCGCCCGCTCCACCGCCGACCTGAACACGCTGGCAAGCTGGGCGGTAAGTACGGAAAGATCGGTTGCCTCATAGGTGGCCCTCAGACGCCCCACTTCGATGCGCACGAAGTCCAGCAGCCCGTTTACCAGCTTCAGAAGGCGCAGCGCATTGCGGTGAAGCATCTCCAGTGATTCGCCTGAAGGCGGAGCCTGATTGGTGATGGCATCCTCGACGGGACCCAGGATCAGCGTGAGCGGCGTGCGCAGCTCATGGCTCACGTTGCTGAAGAAGGCAGTCTTGGCGCGATCGAGCTCAGCCAGCCCCTCGGCGCGCTTTCGTTCTTCCTCATACGCCTGGGCGTTTGTGATGCTGGCCGCGATCTGGCCCGCCACAAGGTCAAGGAAACCCGCATAGCTCGCATCGAGCTGGCGATAGGGATTCAGCGCGGCGATGAAGACCCCTGCGGGCTTTTCCTGGCCCGTTTTTGTGATCGGCACCAGCCGCGCCCGTGCCGGGGCTTTGTCCCAGCACCCCAATGGCAATTCAGGAAAGTACGCGGCCAGATCCTCGACGGTCACCGCGCGGTTTGCCTCCAGCAACAGGTGAATTGGCCAGGGCGCGTCCTTTGCATCGGCGTCGATGATCATGCACGCGGCTGGATGATCGGCTTCTATTCCTGTTCTTGCGAATAGCCTGAGCTGTTTCCCTCGTTCGTCGAAAAGGTAAGTCAGCGTGCAAGGCATGTCCTTCTGGTTTGCAACGCCATGCTCGATGGCGGCAAACACGTCCTGTTCCGTAATAGCACCCGCAAGAGCAGCAGCAAGTGAACTAAGTGCTGAAAGCTGTCGATCGCCAATCACCCGCACCGTGTCTTCGATTACTACGCAGAGCATCCCGGCAATGCGCCCGTCGGGCCCCGCAAGCGGGCTATACGAAAAAGTGTGATAAGTCTCTTCGGGGTATCCGTTGCGCTCCAGAATCAGCAGCAGAGCTTCTTCCCAACAGGCCTCCTCAGTCTCCATCACGCGCTGGATGAGAGGGCCAATGTCCTTCCAGATTTCGTGCCAAACTTCCTGTGCCGGCCGGCCCAACGCCCAGGGGTGCTTCTTGCCCAGTGTGGTTCGAGCGTATGCATCGTTGTAAAGAAAGGTGAGCCCCGGTCCCCACGCCATCCACATCGGAAAACCCGATGTCAGCACAATTCGCACCGCTGCCTTGAGGCTGTCGGGCCATCCCTCGGCGGGTCCAAGCTGAGTCGCCGCCCAGTCAAAATTCGCCACAAGCGTACTCATTTCCAAGGGCGGTGCTCCTGCTTCGATTTGATTGGGTTCGCAGCTATTGAACCCAGCAGTGTCCTGCATTGGCTCTCTTTTCGACTGGAGACTCAAAGGATACCCGTCGCTGCGATGACGAGGTGATTCCATCCAAAACGATGATGGTGGCGTTTGAATCGACATCGAATGCCATGCGCTCGCAACCTGCCTTCTGCTGCGGCGCCACCGAAGTCTTAGTTGGGATGCGGAACCCAGGGTGAAACGTTGCCCAGAAGCCTCCCCTGTTTCAGCGCTGGCTGTAGCGGCTAAAACCCATGTATTCTCAGCGCATGCAAGAAACTTCCTTCTCGATCCCCGGCGACTCCAATCAGTTGGACCACGCGGCATCCTCCTACCTGCGTTCCGCCCGGCATCAGCCCGTGCAGTGGAATGCATGGGGCGAAGCCGCCTTTGCGCGCGCCGAGGCTGAAGACAAGCCGATCCTGCTCGACATTGGCGCGGTATGGTGCCACTGGTGCCACGTGATGGATCGCGAGTCCTATGAAGACCCGGAGATGGCGCGCATCATCAACGAGCATTACGTGGCGATGAAGGTCGACCGCGACGAGCGACCCGACGTGGACGCGCGTTACCAGGCAGCCGTCTCGGCCATCAGCGGACAAGGCGGCTGGCCGCTCACCGCGTTTCTTACTCCCGACGGCCGCCCCTACTTCGGCGGTACCTATTTTCCGCGCGACGACCGCTATGGCCGTCCCGGCTTTGGCCGCGTGCTGCTGGCCATGGCTCAAGTGTGGAAGGAGCGGCGGAATGAGGCGCTCGAGTCGGCCGCCAGCGTCATGGCCGCTATTGAGCAGAACGAGTCGTTCTCGGGCGGTGGCGGCGAGCTGGCGCTGGCCCTCGTGGACAAAATCGCCGCCTCGGCGATCTCGCAATTCGATCCCCGCAATGGCGGATTCGGCTCACAGCCCAAGTTTCCTCATCCCGCGACTCTTGACCTGCTGCTTCAGCAGGCAGTCAATCGCGGCAATCCGCTGGCCCGCGAAGCTTTCACCGTCACGCTTGAAAAGATGGCGCGCGGAGGCGTCTACGACCAGCTCGCGGGCGGTTTCCACCGCTATAGCGTCGACGAGCGCTGGGTGGTGCCGCATTTCGAGAAGATGCTCTATGACAACACCGAGCTCTTGCGCAATTACGTGCATGGATTTCAAAGCTTCGTCCACGAAGACTTTCGCCAGACCGCGCAGGAGATCGTTGCCTGGATGGATGCCGTGATGACCGATCGCGATCGCGGCGGCTTTTACGCCTCGCAGGATGCCGATATCAATCTCGATGATGACGGCGACTACTTTACCTGGACCCTGGATGAAGCCCGCGCAGTGCTGGATCCCGTCGAACTGGATTTTGCGGCTCTTTACTGGGATATCGGCGAGCTTGGCGAAATGCACCACAATCCGGCGAAGAATGTGCTTCATTGCAAGTACAGAATCGAGGAGCTATCCGCGGAAAAGGGCAGGCCTGTGAAGGAACTGCGCCTGCTTGTCGATTCGGCTCGGCGCAAGCTGCTGGCGGCCCGCGGCCAGCGCCCTGCGCCGTTCATCGACCGTACTCTATACACGGGTTGGAACGCGATGGCCGTGACTGCCTATCTTGAGACCGCACGGGTTCTGCGCACGCATGGGGCGCGGGAGTTTGCGCTGCGGTCGCTGACGCGCCTGCTGGCCGAGGCATGGGATGGCGGCGAAGTGCTCCATCATGTCATTGCATATTCGGAAGGCACGGCTTCCTCAGATCGCGTTCCGGGCACGCTCGACGATTATGCTTTCACGGTCCATGCCTGCATCGACGCATGGCTTGCCAACGGGAAGATGAGCTTCTACGCCGCCGCCGTCAAACTGGCCGATGCCATGATTGCGCGCTTCTACGACCACACTGCGGGAGCGTTTTATGACTCCGCCGCGCTATCCGACGGAGCTGCGCCGCTGGGCGCATTGGGTGCGCGCCGCAAGCCGCTGCAGGATTCGCCCACGCCCGCCGGCAATCCCACCGCTGCCGCCGCATTGCTGCGCCTTGAAGCCCTCAATGGGCGCGCAGAATACCGCGAAATCGCAGAAGATACGCTAGGCACATTTTCTGGAATCGTGGAGCACCTGGGACTCTACGCGGGCAGCTATGGCCTCGCGCTCGAACGCCTGCTGCAGGACCCGTTGCAAGTGGTCGTGGTTGGCTCCGGACATGAAGCGGACCGCCTTGAAGCAATGGGCGTCGCGGGATTTGCCGTCAACAAGACTGTGATGCGGATTGCCCCTTCGCAGCTTGTTAGCGGGGGCATCCCCGAAACGCTGGCCGAGACCCTGCTCCACATGCCGGTTCCTGCCGGCGCGGAAGCGTGGGTCATGGTCTGTCGCGGACGCACCTGCATGCCTCCAATTACCGATGCGGATGCCTTGCTGGAAGCGTTGGAACAAACGGCCTGAGGGGTGTTATTGGCTGCCAGCGCCGGGAACGTGTCTCATAAATGGTTGCTGTCGCTGGGCAGGAATCTCACTGGGGTCAACCGGCTTGTCTCACAAGAAGGGGAATTGTGTGCCAGCTAATTGTGGAAATCAAAAATAAATTGGGGGGGTAGGTGCTCGTTTTTGGGAAATACGGACAGGCTAAGTATATGAAAGATTGGGTCTTGCGCACACGTAACACTGAACCCAAGTACCGCTTAACCCCCGTTTAAGTACCACTAAGCTCACCTTGGCATCTTGCGCTCCGGGCTTTTCTGTTTCGGAAGTATGCATGTATTTATGTTGCGCCAAACGGCGTTAATTCTAAGCCATGCGTGACTGCAAAGCTTGAAAGGAATGTCGCCGGTCTGTTTTTTGCAATGCGACATCTCTGCAACCAGTGAGAAATGCAGGCTAAAACCCCCGATCTTTCCGGAACTTTTCGGCACGACTGAAGTCGTGCCCCGATACAAAGGGCATTGATGAAACACACTCTACTCACTTGAAAAGGGATTGCTGTGAGGTGCCTCTATGGCTGTCGGGTCGGGGACGGAGGCCTGCTCGGCGGTTGCACGCTTCTGGACATCGGCAGCGGATTCCGGTACCGGATTGAATACCCTGTACGGGTTGCCCGGCAGGAGATGGCGTTCTTCCAGCGCGAGCCGCACCCGCCGGCGAAATTCCCGCACCGGCGCGTATTGTTTGGTGGCGCGCGTCTTGAAAACCACGGGAAAAATAACTTCCGACCCCTTGATTGCATCCACTCCGAGAATCTGCGGGTCGGCCACAAAAAGGTCGCGAAATTCCTGGGTGTTGCGTACATCCATTGCGATACTTTTCAGCATCTCCAGCACTGTATCGGGGTTGGCTGAGTAGTCGACGCTTACGTTCACGGTTGTTACTGAGTAGTCGACGCTCTGGTTGGCGACGGTTGTAATTTGCGAATTGGGTATCACATAAAGCGTTCCGTCCGCGTCGCGAACGGTGGTCTTGCGCAAGGTCATGGCTTCAACCACACCCGCAACGCCGGCAACCTTTACCGTGTCGCCCACATTGAACTGGTCTTCGATAAGAATGAGGACGCCATTCAACATATCCCGAACGATATTTTGCGCGGCCAGGCCGATGGCCACTCCGGCCACGCCCGCCGAGGCGAGAAGCGGCGCCAGGTTGACCCCCACTGCTGCCAGGAATTGCATGCTGACGATGGCGGCGATAATCGCCAAACCAGTAGTACGAATGACGCCCGCAAGCGTCTTTACCTGCGAAACACGGCTTTGCCCCACGGCGTGCTGCTCGGCGATACGAATCATTCTGGCCGTGATGATGCGGAGCAAACGATTGAGAACAAAGGCGATAATCGCCACGACGATCAAATGTGGCAGCTTGCTTCGAATGAACTCCTGGGTGTCGGTGGCCCATTCGTCCGCCACTTTGCCCATGAACCGGTCCTGGGCCAGCCAGCCTGTTCTCATCGCCAAAAGAAATGGGTGCATTCTCACGATCCTCTTTCTATCTATACTGTGCTCTCTCTATACTGTGCGCAGAAGATGCCGAGGTGGTCATTTTCCCGTCAACCTGGTGACCGGCTCGGTCTTTCCGGCATAGCCAAGGCACCACCAGGAGGTCTATCCGTGAGATTTCAGCGACTTCACACCAACGGGAAGGCGCTTTGGTCGCGGGTAGGGGCATGTTTGTTCGGAGTCCTTGCAGTCTCGGCTGCGATTTCCCTTGCGCCCGTTGCCGGCGAGGGTTTGCTGCAGAATACGGTTCCCCATCTTCCGCCTGAATTGAACCGCATCCCCGATGCCAACCAGGCGAACGACATCAATTCCGAAGAGGCCAGAAAACGGAACTTCGATGCAATCAACGCGATTCGAACCAAGGAGATTGCCGAAGACACGGTAAAACTGCTGATTCTGACCAGGGATTTTAAGGCTCAAATGGACAAGTCCGGCAACGATCCACTACCTGCCAGATTGGTGCGCGAAGCTGAAGTGATCGAGCTTCTCGCACACGAGGTGCAGGCAAAAATGAAACTCACTGTCGGCGGAGGCTGAGATCAAGTGGGCCTTTTAGAGCGAAACCGGGGATAATGTGGCCTGTCCAGTCTTGTGCAGGGTGACCGCTCCCTGGTGGCCGGGTCGACTTGAACGCCACGGCTTCGGGATACATCGACTCTGATTCCGCTGAAGCGCCGGCGGTTCAATTCGAATTTAACCGGCAAACGATGCGTCAGTTGTGGGACCGCTCGAATGGGAAGGAGGTAACCCATGCTGGACCATAGGAGGCTGATTCACCTTGGCGGTTCCGACGATTTGCGAAGTCGCCGGAAGACCCATTGGGGATTGACCTATGCTTTCGTAGCCATCTTGACAGCCCTTGCAGCGATTGCACAGAACGCCGCTCCGGCGGGAAAGGTTCCGGGTGCCGATAAGACCGCACTACCGAGTTCTGTCCAGGCATCCGCCGCCAAAGCAGAGGCGGGACCGAACGATCAAAAGATTGAGCAGAACGCCGCCGACCCGGCCACCCTTGAGCGCCGAAAGCAGATTGCCGACGACAGCACAAGGCTGCTTGCTCTTGCCATCGCCTTGAAGGTTGAAGTGGACAAATCCAACAAAGACACGCTCTCGCTTTCTGTAATTCGCAGGGCCGATCAGATTGAAAAGCTAGCCCATACTGTGAAGGACAAGCTGAGGCTCACCGTGGGAGGAAGTTGAGAACGAGAGACGGGGAACGGCAATCAGCGTTTAGCCAGGTTGATACGACATGCGTGAAATGCGGCCAATATCGGGGCTTTTGAAACGGGAGTTTGCCAGGGTTCTTGCGCGCAAACCGCTCTGGCTGCTGCTCGCAATCACAATTCTCTGTGTTGCACAGACGGCGGCCCCGGAAGGCCAGGTTGGCAACGCAAGTCCGATGATCGAGCGTTCCCCCGACCCTTTCGGCGATCTCGGGGCCACGGACCCTGCGATGGCCAAGAGGCAAGTGCGCATGCTCAATGCCGAGCGGCAGCGAACCATGGTTTCCGACGCCGATAAGCTGCTGAAACTTGCCACGGAGTTGAGAGCCGAGATCGAGGTCGACAATCCCACTTCGCTCTCTCCCGATCAGATGCGGAAGGTGGCGGAGATCGAGAAGCTCGCACGCAGCGTGAGACAGAAGATGAGTCTTGCCATCGGAGGCGCACCCGTAATCCGTCAGACATTTCCTTAACCGCTTTCGTTCCTTCCGGAGTTAAGCTTCCGGATTTTTGGCTTCGGCCCGCGACTTCACTAGATGCGCCCCTCTTGACCTGCACAGGTTGCTACAATCAGGGGGGGACTTTAGGAAAATTGGAAATTGGGAGTGAAGGGAATGGGACTTGCGGTTTCCAGTGCTCGCGTACAAGGGGCAGACGCCTCTTCCGGCCGCCTGAGCTCTCAACAATTGATTGAAATCTACCGGCTTATGGTGCTCTCCCGCCGCGTGGACGACCGCGAAATTCTTCTCAAACGGCAGCAAAAGGTTTTCTTCCAGGTTTCAGGCGCCGGACACGAGGCGCTGCAGGTAGCCGCCGCGCTGGCGCTTCGGCCGGGCTATGACTGGTTCTTCCCCTACTACCGCGACCGTGCGCTGTGCCTGGCGCTCGGTGTTACGCCCGAAGAAATGTTCTTGCAGGCCGTTGGCGCGGCGACGGATCCGGCCAGCGGCGGCCGCCAGATGCCGACTCACTGGAGCAGCCGTGCGCTGCATATCGTCAGCACTTCGTCCTCCACAACGACGCAGGTGCTTCACGCAGTAGGTTGCGCCGAGGCTGGACGCTACTATAGCCATCATCCCGAAGCGGCAGGGAAGGCAGAGGGCGACTACCGCTCTTTCAACGAAGTTGAATTCCATGGCGATGAACTAGCGCTTACCTGCCTCGGTGAAGGGTCAACTTCGCAGGGCGAGTTCTGGGAAGCACTGAACACCGCCTCCAATTACAAGCTGCCGGTCATCTTCTGCGTTGAAGACAACGGCTATGCCATCAGCGTGCCAGTGGAAGTGAATACGCCCGGCGGAAACATTTCGAAGCTGGTGGCCAATTTTCCGAATTTTCACTTTGCCGAAGTCGACGGCACCGATCCTGAGGCATGCCTATTGGCATTTCAGGCCGCAGCCGAGCACTGCCGCGCCGGTTATGGTCCAGCCTTTGTGCACGGCCATGTCATCCGGCCATATTCCCACTCACTTTCTGACGATGACAAGCTGTACCGTTCTGCCGCCGAGCGCGAAGCGGATGCCATGCGCGATCCACTCGCAAAAATGCAGATGCGCCTGCTGCGCGAAGGAATCCTCAGCGCCGAAGAGATCAACGCGCTGGAGCAAACGGCGGATCGCGAAGCTGCCGAGGCCGCCCTGCGTGCACTGGAGGCTCCACTGCCTGAAGTGTCGGATATCTCGCGTCACGTCTACTCAGAGAATCTCGATCCCACCAGCCCCGCCTTTGCCACCGAGCATGCCGATGCGCCAGGCTCAGCGGGAGGTGGCAAAACCGGGAGAGAAAAGGGCAAAGAACCGCGTACCATGGCGGACCTCATCAATGCCTGCCTACACGATGAAATGCGCCGCGATCCGCGGATCGTCGTCTATGGCGAGGACGTGGCAGACGCCAGCCGCGAAGCCGCGCTCTCCGAGGTCAAGGGCAAGGGAGGCGTTTTCAAGCTTACCGCCGGGTTGCAAAAGGAGTTTGGTTCAGAGCGTGTCTTCAATTCACAACTTGCCGAGGCCAATATCGTGGGACGCGCCGTGGGCTACGCCACGCGCGGTATGAAGCCTGTAGTCGAGATTCAGTTTTTCGACTACATCTGGCCTGCCATGCACCAGATTCGCAATGAACTGGCCCTGATGCGCTGGCGCTCCAACGGCGTGTGGGCAGCGCCGGCAGTCCTTCGCGTGCCTATCGGCGGCTACCTCACCGGCGGTGCCATCTATCATTCGCAATCAGGCGAAAGCATCTTTACCCATATACCCGGGCTGCGTGTCGTCTTTCCCTCGAACGCCCTCGACGCAAACGGCCTGTTGCGCACCGCGATTCGTTGTGATGACCCGGTGCTGTTTCTTGAACACAAGCGGCTTTATCGCGAGACGTATGGACGCTCGCCTTATCCAGGGCCGGACTTCGCCATCCCCTTTGGCAAGGCTAAAATTGTGCGGCCCGGCTCGCACATTACCCTCGTCACCTACGGCGCTATCGTGCCACGGGCATTGCAGGCCGCGGAGAGGGCGCAGCGCGAGTTCGGGATCGAGGTCGAGCTTCTTGACCTGCGCACTCTGAGTCCGTATGACTGGGAAGCCATCGCCACATCGGTGCGCAAGACCAGCCGCGTCATCGTGGCCCACGAAGATATGCTCAGTTGGGGTTACGGCGCAGAAATTGCCGCTCGCATTGCCGACGAACTCTTCGACGATCTGGATGCGCCAGTTCGCCGCATTGGTGCGATGGATACCTTTGTCGCCTACCAGCCTGTGCTTGAAGACGCGATCCTGCCTCAGCCCGATTCGATTCTGAAGGCGATCCAGAGTTTGCGAGCGTACTAGCTCGAAGCCTCACAGCCGAGTGCTCCGCAAAATCGGCGCCCAACTTGATCTTGTGTCGCCCGTCTCTTTGCGGCGGCCAGAGCGGGCGGCAGGCTCAGTTAACGCCCTTCCAGCAGCCCGTTCACCGCGTCTTCAAGCGAGCCGAAGCGCAGATTTGCCAACTCACCGGCTTTCTGGGCGCCCGTCTTCTGGCGGTCAGGCGCACCATCGATAAACACGGTCAGCATGCCCAGCCTCCGCCCAAACTCAATGTCGGGCAGGGAGTCGCCGATCATGGCGCTGGTGGTGGCGCTGGTCTCGGGAAAATGGCGCCTTGCCTGCTCAAACATGCCCGGAAGGGGCTTGCGGCAGTTGCATTGCAGCCTGTCATGCGGGCAGTAGTAAAAGCCGTCCACGTGGGCAGCATGGGCCTTGAGCAGTTTCTGAAACCCGGATTGAATCGCCTCAACATCCCTCGCGGAAAACAGTCCCAGCGCAATTCCGCGCTGGTTTGTCACCACAATCACCCGTATCCCGGCGCGATTCAGCCGGGCAATGGCTTCGGGCACACCCGGCAGCACATGAAAATCGGCCAAAGCGGCAACCCATCGTCCTTCCGGCATCTTTTCGTTCAGAACACCGTCGCGATCCAGAAAGACGGTGCGAAGATTGCGTGCCAATGAACGGTCTGCGGAGTCGGCCACACCGTTATGATAGCAACCAAGCACACAGCCGGCATAAGAGCGGGTCCAACAGCAAGGAGGCGCGGTGATAGGACAACTGAGCCAGATCATCCACGAGATCGAGCACGAATGGGCCAACAAGCGCCTGCTCGTGGTGGGCGACGTCATGCTCGACAAGTACATCTGGGGCGAAGTGGGGCGCATCTCGCCCGAAGCGCCGGTGCCTGTGGTGCGCGGCATGCACCAGAACGAGAAACCCGGCGGAGCCGCCAACGTGGCCATGAATCTGGCCCGGCTGGGTGCGCAAACCGTCGTAGCCGGACTTACAGGAGGGGACGACAACGAAAAGCTTCTGTCCGCAAGCCTGCGCTTAAACGGAATCACCTCCCATTTCATCGTTTCGGAGGGATTCCCAACTATCACCAAGACACGCATTCTGGGCGGCCGCCAACAAATGCTGCGTCTGGACCTCGAGCGATCTGGCACGCGACCCCGGGGCGAGAATGACCGTCTGGTAGAAGCGGTGCTGGCGCTCTTGCCTGGGTTTGATGCGCTGGTGATCTCGGATTATGCGAAGGGCGCGATAACGGCGGAGGTCTGCCACTCACTGATTCCCGCGGCGCGCAAACTCGGCATTCCCGTACTGGTTGACCCCAAGAGTCTTGATTACATCCACTATCGCGGCGCCACCACCATCTGCCCGAATCTCAGTGAACTAGGTCGCGCTACACACCTCGATCCCAGCAATCTGGACGCGCTGCTTTCCGCGGCGGAAACCATGGTTGCCGCTCTCGATATCGAATTCATGACGGCGACACTGAGCGAGAAGGGAATCGCCCTGGTGCGGCCCGGCAATCGGTCGATCGCGCCCGCCCAGGCGCGCCAGGTCTTCGATGTTTCCGGCGCCGGAGACACCGTCATTGCCGTGCTTGCGCTTTGCCTCGCTTCGGGCCTTCAGCCGGAAAACGCCGTGCAACTGGCGAACCTGGCTGCTGGCATCGTGGTGGGCAAAGTGGGCACGGTACCTGTTGAAAAACACGAGTTGCTGGCCGCCCTCAGGCCGCAGATGGCATTGCATGCCGAAGACCGCGTAGTGAGCCGCGACGAACTGGTGCAGCGCGTGGCGCTATGGAGGGCAAATGGCGATCGTGTTGTCTTCACCAATGGCTGCTTCGATCTGCTGCATATTGGACACATCACGGTGCTGGAGCAGGCTCGCCGGTGCGGTGACCGCCTCATCGTAGCCATCAACAGCGATGCCTCCGTGAGCGGTCTCAAGGGCCCCCACCGCCCCATCGTCGGCCAGCGCGAGCGTGCCCGAGTGCTGGCTGCACTAGCAGCGGTCGATGCGGTGGTGATCTTCGACGAAAACACGCCCCTGGAACTCATCGTGGCGGTGCAGCCTGATGTCCTGGTCAAGGGCGGCGATTATAACGCCGAGGCGGTGGTGGGCGCTTCTGAAGTGCAGTCCTGGGGCGGCGACGTCAAGATTGTTCCCCTTGTCGAAGGCTTCTCCACGACCCGCCTCATCGAAAAGGGCGCCAGCCGCTGAATCGGGACACCTGGACCGAGTCCCCTTGAGGCGGCCCCGGATACAATACGGGGATGGGCACCCATCCTGAACACAACCGGCAGTCGCGCAACCGACAGGCGGAATTGCAGGCATGACGAAGCCTTTCCGCCTTCTGCGATACGGGCTGCCTTACACGCTGCAGTGGCTGCCCGGCGTGTTCCTGCTGGCCGCGGTCGGAGTGCTCGACACTTTTCGCGTCCTTCTGCTGCAGCCCATTTTCGACCAGGTTCTCAGGCCCGACGCGCCTGAAGGTCCCATCCTTCTCGGTCTCCCCAGGAGCCCGTGGCACCTCGATCTCCGGCTCCTCATTCCCCATTTCCTGCACATTCACAATGCCTGGAATGTTGTGGCCTTTGCGCTTGTAGTTGCCACTCTGCTGAAGGGCCTCTGCGATTACCTAGGCACCTACCTGGTCAACTACGCGGGTTTCGGCACCATTACCGACCTGCGTAATCACCTATATGAAGCCACGCTACGCCGCTCATCGAGTTTCTTTCACAAGCATCCTACGGGCACCATCCTCTCCACGCTGATCAACGACGTCGACAAAGTGCAAACTGCTCTCAGCTCCGTCATTGGCGAGTTCCTGCAGCAGTTCTTCACTTTCGTTGCCGGATTGGTGCTGGTGATCAAGCTCGGGGGATACCTCAGTTGGGCGCTCGTGTTGTTTATCCCTGTCGTTGTCACATCCGCACGCAAAATCGGCAGGGAAGTGCGTACCCGCACGCGAACCGGCCAGGACAAGCTGGCAGAGATTCAGAACATCCTGCATGAAACCGTCACCGGCAACCGCATCGTAAAAGCATTCAACACCGAGATATGGGAAATCCTGCGGTTCAGAAAGGCAGCGACCCGCCTCTTTCGTGCCAACCTGCGCAGTGTGCGCATTCAATCCATCAGCTCTCCGCTGATGGATACCATCGGCGCCGTTGCCATCGCCATGTTCCTGCTCATCGGCCGCAATGAGATTCAGCACGGCCACATGACCATGGGACTTTTCGGCGCCTTCATCATTTTGCTTTTCAAGCTTTACGACCCGGTGCGGAAGTTCGCCTACTTTTACAACAGCTTCCAGCAGGCCATGGGCGCATCGGTGTCCATTTTTGGATTCCTTGATACCAAGGACGACGTGAAAGAGCGCGCCCATGCGGCAACTTTGCAACGCTTCGGCAAGGCCGTTCAGTTTCAGAACGTGGGCTTCTCCTACTCCACCGAAGAAGGCGAGCATCAGATCCTTCACAACGTCGTTCTTGATGTGCACGCGGGAGAAGTGCTTGCGCTAGTCGGGCCGAGTGGGGCAGGCAAATCGACACTGGTCAATCTCATTCCGCGCTTCTTCGACGTGACGTCGGGCCGTATTCTCATCGACGGAAACGATCTGCGCGACCTTACGCTTGGCTCGTTGCGCCGGCAGGTAGCACAGGTTACACAGGAGACCATTCTCTTCAACGACACGGTGCGCAACAACATCGCATACGGCCAGCCCGATGTGAAGCACACCCTCGTGGAGCAGGCCGCTCGCAATGCCCTGGCTCACGATTTCATCCTCCGCATGCCGCAGGGATATGACACCGTCATCGGCGAAAAAGGCTTCCGCCTCTCTGGGGGCGAGCGGCAGCGCATCGCCATCGCCCGGGCCATTCTGAAAGACGCGCCAATCCTCATCCTCGACGAAGCCACGTCGGCCCTCGATTCCGAAAGCGAGTCGCTCGTGCAGGTCGCCCTGGCTAACCTGATGCAGGACCGGACTGTGCTCGTTATTGCGCATCGACTCGGCACCATCCGCCGCGCCAACCGCATCGCGGTGCTTGAAGATGGGCGCATAACGGCCATCGGCCCGCACGACGAATTGCTTACCACATCGCCGACCTATCAGCGTCTATATCAGCTTCAATTCATGGATGTGCCGGAGACGAACGTCTTGGAGCCGGCAATCACCGGCGAGGCAAGGGAATAGCAAGTATGCCGATTTATTCGATGACCGGGTTCGCCCGCGCACAAGTCCGCGTTCATGATCAGTTTGTCTACACCCTGAGTTTGAAGAGCGTGAACCACCGCTTTCTCGACATTCAGCTTCGCCTGCCCTCTGGCATGGACGCGCTCGAGATGGAGTTGCGTCGCGCGCTCAAGGACAATCTTGTCCGCGGCCACGTGGAACTTTCGCTCTCGGTCGATCGCTCGACCCAGCAGAAGGCTGGATATAATCGCGAACTGGTTTCCAGCTATATCAGCGCGTTCAAGGCGGCTCGTCAGGAATTCGCGCTCGCAGGAGAACCGGACCTCAACGACATCTTGCGCATACCTTCTGCGCTGCAAAGCGAAAACCGCGGGAACGGCGACGAGGACCTTGCCACTTTGGCAGAGAGCGTGCTTCAGCAAATTGGCCCTCTGCTCGATGAATTGAAGGCGATGCGGGCACGCGAAGGCGATGCGCTTGAGGCTATCCTGCGCGCTTCGCTCGATCGCCTTTCCGAAGCAACCGACGGCGTTGCCGCGTTGCGCCCCGAAGTCGAACAGCGCTACCAGGAACGGCTCACGCAGCGCTTGGTGGCCGCTGTCGGCAACGAATTCAACCGCCAACGTCTGCTTGAAGAAGTTGCCGTGCTTGTGGACCGCAGCGACATTGCCGAAGAACTTGAACGCATGGCAACGCACATCAACCATTTCCGCGAGTTGCTGACTGCGGGCGGCGAAATGGGAAAGAAGCTCGACTTCCTGCTGCAGGAAATGAATCGCGAAGCCAACACGCTGCTCTCAAAAACGGGCGGCCTGGGAGGCAAGGGCACACGCATTACCGAGTTGGGATTGGCCATGAAAGCTGAGATCGAGAAGGCGCGCGAACAAATTCAGAACGTTGAATAGAAAGTGCACGACGATCGCGAGAACAACGAAAGGGACTACTGGAACGTGGCAGGAATTCTATTCATCATTTCAGCACCATCGGGCTCCGGCAAGAGCACACTCGTCAGCGAGTTGCGCAAGCAGGTCAGCGGTGTAGACTTCTCCATCTCGTGGACCACGCGGCCTCCGCGCGGCTCTGAAGAGAACGGGCGCGAGTATTACTTCACCAGCCGCGACGAGTTCGAGCGCATGCGGAACGCTGGCATGTTTCTTGAGTATGCCGAGGTATTTGGCAACTACTACGGTACCGCGCGTCAGTCGCTGGAAGATGCCCGGCGCATGGGACACGATCTGCTGCTCGACATTGACGTGCAAGGCGCTGCGCAGGTGCGCAAAGGGATGCCCGAGGCGGTGAGCATTTTTGTCATGCCGCCCACCCCCAAGGTGCTACGCACCCGCTTGCGAAATCGCAGCCGAGCCGAGGGCGTGGTGAACGAGGCGGAACTCTATCGCCGCCTGAGCGAAGCCAGTAAGGAGATTGAGAATTATCGCGATTACAGTTATATTTTGGTCAACGACATCCTGGACAGAACGGTGGCGCAACTGGAGGCCATCGTGCTTGCGGAGCGCTACTACCGGAATGGCGAACCGATATCTTACCGTTCGAGCAGGGTGTTGGAGGTCGCCGCTGCGTGCCGCCAGTCGAACTCGCGGGAGCGGCTCAAACCTGTGCTGGAGGCATTCGGGATCGACGGCGTCTCTGGCCAGCAACAACTTCCCTTTGGAGATGAACCCGATGACGATTGAGACCAAATTCGACTCGAACTACCGAAAGGTTCTTGTGGCGGCCCGCCGCGCCCGCCAGATACAAAGCGGCTCCGCTGCTCTTATCCCCAGCCACTCGACAAAGGCCTGCCGAATCGCGCAGGAAGAGGTTGAGGCCGGCAAAATCTCCTACGTCAAAACAGAAGGCCCGGTGGTGAAACCTCTGGTGGAAGACCGGGGCACTCCGATCCTGTCCCACTAGGCTTCTGGCTTTTCAAGGCCCCGGACCTGGATGTCCCACGCTTGTGGCGCTTTGCGGGTCCACACAGAGAGGTCTTCATCTGTGCGGATTCGCGTGGGCAGGGTAGTGTAGTTCAAACTTGGACAACTCGCGCTTTTCATAATCGAAATCAGACTACAATCTCTATATGAGAGTCACGGTCGGAGTCTCCGGCGGCATTGCCGCATACAAGGCTGCGGAACTGGTGCGCGCACTGCAGCGGCAAGCCCTTGAGGTCCACGTGGTCATGACCGGGGCGGCTTGCAAATTCGTGCAGCCGCTCACCTTTGCAGCGCTCACCGGCCACAAGGTCATCACCAGCCTGTGGGACGACACCGGCTCCGGCGATGGATCCTACGAAGCATCCAGCGAGCAGAACGGGATTGAGCACATCGGTGAAGCGCAGTGGGCTGACGCGCTTGTCGTTGCTCCGGCCACGGCGAACATTCTGGCCAAATTTGCTCACGGCATCGCGGACGATTTCCTCACCACCATGTACCTCGCCACGCAGGCTCCAGTCCTCGTTGCTCCCGCGATGAACGTGAATATGTGGGAGCATCCGGCCACCCAAGCCAACCTTGAAATTCTCCGCCAACGCGGCGTGCGCGTTATCGAGCCTGGCACGGGCGATTTGGCATGCGGCATGGTTGGCCCCGGCCGCATGGCGGAGCCCGACGCCATCGCCGATGCCGTGCTTAACGCTTTGGGTCGCCGCCACGATCTTGCGGGCGAAATCGTTCTCGTGACTGCCGGCGGTACGCGCGAGGCGCTTGATCCCGTGCGCTTCCTTGGCAATCGCTCCAGCGGCAAAATGGGTTACGCCATTGCCGATGCCGCGCAGAGCCGCGGAGCTAAAGTTATTCTCATCAGCGGTCCAACCGCTCTTTATCCCCCCGCGCATTGCGAGTTCATCAAGGTGATCACTGCGGACCAGATGCGGGAGGCCGTGCTCGATCGCATGACCGAAGCCACACTCATCATCAAGGCCGCTGCCGTGGCGGACTATCGACCTGTCAACGTCTCGGACTGCAAGCTCAAACGCACTGGTCCCCTCACGCTTGAACTCGCACCTACGGAGGACATCCTTGCTGAAGTGGTGCGCCGCCGCCGGCCGGGGCAACTCATCGTGGGCTTTGCCGCCGAGACAGAAAACCGCATGGAGAATGGCCGTGCAAAGTTGCTGCGGAAAGGCGCGGACGCGATCGTGGTGAACGATGTCTCAAATGAAGGCGTGGGGATAGATGCCGACCTAAACGCCGCCACCTTTCTCACATCCTCCACGGCCATCGAGTTGCACGAGATGCCCAAGCGCAAGCTCGCCGACCGAATTCTGGATGAAATCCTCACCCTCCGGCGCCCCCGATCGCTGGTCGTAGAAACCGATGATGAATCTGACCGGCAGACACCGCAGGACCAGGTGCTGAGCCACTCAGATGTGCCGACCACCTCCCGCCGCCAGTTGATCGTGGAGTAGGCATCGTGGCGCAACAACTCGATCCCACAACCCGCGAAGCACTTGTAACGCGCATGCGCTTTTATCGTGACCTTGGGCTCACCGAGCTTTACCGCCGTCCCGTCGACGCGGCCCACATTGCCTCTGAGCCAGATCAAACCCAAGTCCTGGATGCCCCACGCTGTTCGCAGCCTTTGGCAGAAAGGATGGGAGACCGGGAATCTGAAGTGGGGCACGTTCAAGAGGAACACAACCTCGCGCGGAACCCATTACAGGAGAACGAACCCATTCCACCTCGCAAGCCCTTTTCCGCGCCTCCGCAAATCGCCGCATCCGTGCCTCTCGCCGATCGCGCCGTTGCTCTCCAACTCATCCGCGACGACATTGGCGACTGCACTCGCTGCGCGCTCCACAAGGGCCGCAACAAGATCGTGTTTGGGGATGGCAGCGCCACTGCGCGTCTCATGTTTGTGGGCGAAGGCCCCGGAGCCGATGAGGATGCACAAGGGTTGCCGTTTGTGGGCCGCGCCGGTCAGCTGCTCAACAACATGATTGCAGCCATGGGCCTCAGGCGCGAGGAAGTCTACATCGCCAACGTGGTGAAATGCCGTCCCCCCGGCAATCGCACTCCAGAACCTGAAGAGGCCAACACGTGCTCCCCGTTTCTCTTTCGCCAGATCGACGTGGTGCGACCGGAGGTGCTGGTCGCCCTCGGCGCCACAGCGGCTACGTACCTGTTGGGCCAGCGCCAGCCATTAGCCGGGCTGCGGGGTCGCGTACATTCGTTTCGCGGAACCAAACTGATCGTCACCTACCATCCGGCGTACCTGCTTCGCGATCCGCGTCAGAAGAAAGAAGCCTGGGCTGACCTGCAAATCGCCATGCTGGAGTTGGGGCTGAAGCCGCCAGCGCGAAATTGAAGAGACACTCTTGTTCCCATGCGCTACACTGGCGAGTCGACGGGTCCAATGCGATTCAACAAGGAGAGAAAGCGTGAAGAAATTCCTGGTTGTGGGAGCAGCAATAGCTTGCCTGATGATGGGTCGCCCAACGGCGAATTCGCAGGACACCGGAATCAACGGAAAATGGCACTTTGTTTTGGACACGCCGGGGGGCGACCGTGAAGAGGATGCCGAATTCACCGTTGCTGCAGACGGTCACGTGACCGGCAAGTATGGAACAACCGATGTGGCCGGAACCTTCAAGGATGGCAAAATGGACCTGGAATTTCCGATGACATCGGAAGAGGCGGGCGAGACCGACCAACTGAAGTTGATGGGCAAGCTTGACGAGACCAACGTTCTCACCGGCACGTGGGAGTTCTCAGAGTACAAGGGTACCTTCAAGGCAAACCGCCCCAAAACGTAACGCGCCTTAAGTGCGGCTAGGAGCAATCGTCTGCGACGGGCAACCTGTCTGGCTTGACTCACGCTGGGGCTGTGCTAACCGGAATTCCGCCCTTCCAATTTGCGCTTTTGGATGAACGCGAAATAGGCCCACGTTCCGACGAACGAGCCCACACATCCGCTCAACAAGTGCAGAGCTTCGTGGATATAACGCAACTGAAACAATTGATGAAGCGTGTCATGAATCATTCCGGCCCCCTGATTACGCAGCGATTGGAAGTAAGTCAGATCACTTTTTATTCTCGACCCGGATATCAAGGACCGTGAGGTGACGAGCGTCTGTTGCTGATCGCCGGCTCATGCGGCTCACGAAGGCGCGATTCTTACGAACATCTCCATGTCGGCGACAACCGGGTCCGCACCGCACATGGCGGGCTTGAATTTCCAGGTCTTGATCGCTTTCACAAGGGTATCGTCAAACAATCGGTCGCCCTGGCTCATCAGTTGAACGTCGCCAACGGAGCCGTCCGTCAGAATCGTCATCGAGATGGCCGTTTCTCCCACCGTTCCGCCTAAAACCGCAAAGCCCTGGAACGCCGGGCCCCGATGATTAAGGGCTACCGGAGGCTTGAGTCCGGCACACAAGCGGCGCTCAATGGCACCTTCCGGCACGACCAGCAGCGTTTGATCGAATGTAGCTGCGTTCAGGCTGGTCACGTTCGCTTGAATGAGAGGGCTCTCATTTACTTCGAGTTCGAGCCTTCGCGGAAAACGGCGTCCTTGAAACTCCACGTAATCGGTGAACGCTTCTTTGTGCCATTCGTGCGCGGGCAACTGCCACTGATCGCTCAACACTTCGAGAGAGCCGGCATTCACGCAGATTTCATGGACCCCGCCCATCCGGTCTTTCCGCAGAGCCGCCAGGCATGTCATTTCCACGCCCTCTTTGACGTGGTTTTTCTCCTTCGTGGGTATCAACCCTTCAGAGTCCTGCGCAAAATGGAGAAGGCTGTTCAGGTCCACAATCCGTGCCGGTGTGAAGCTTAAATTGCGGCTGGTGTATTGCATTTCCCCATTCTGAATCCTGATCTGCTCGAATCCATTGATAGCGACTTTGCTCCACCAGCGGTCTTTCGACGCCCACTTCAGCGTCAGATGCCCCTGGGTAGGAACTTTCAATTGGGCCGTGAAATCGACTTCAAGTTGAAACGGCCCCAAGGGATCGCGAAAAATATCCGCCTGCTGTTCGGCTGCGACAAGAAGCTGTTGCGCTGCAGGATTCGGACCGCTGCTTCCCCAAAGGGAAATGCTTGCACTGAGAAAGGCCGTCGTCACAACGAACATTTTCATGATCGTTCACATGGTAGCGTAAAACCTTGGCGTTTCCAGGGTTAGATCGGGCGCGGGGGCAACCGGCGAGGAACCTCACGCGGTGAATTCATCTGAGGAGAGCCAACTCCCCGGGCGGAACAGGAATCCACCTCTTATATGAAAACGAAATGGCAATTATCGACATTGTTACTGGCAGCCGCTCTCACATTCGGTCCGGCTGTTGCGTGGAGTCAACAGTCCAACCCGAGCCAAGACAATGGCGCAAAACAGGATATGAAGAATGCGGGCCACGAAACGAAGAATGCGGCCAAGGACGCGGGGCACGGCGTGAAGCAGGGAACAAAGAAGGCCTACCACTCCACCAGGCACGAAACGAAAAAAGCTTACCACGCTACCAAGCGCGGCACAAAGAAGGCCGTGAATAAGACAAGAAACACGACCAAAGGCGCAGTGAATGGAGCAAAAGAAGGCGCGAAGCAACCGCAATAATTGCGCCCTAGTGCCGGTTCGCCTGTTCCCTTGCGGCCGTTTCCGCCTTGGCGAGGATGACCGCATTCCGCAGGGCAGTCTCGAACGCGCGAGCGGCAGCATGATCAGAGAACATGAGCCCAAAGGCCTCGGTGTCATCGGGAGCCTGCCCATACGCTGAACCATCGTGTGGGCCGGGGCCGAGGTGAGCCAGTTTGTCCCGATCGTACGTCAGGGTGTGGAACTGCTTTCCGGGTGCTCCGGCGATGACGACCATCGTCGTATCGCCGGTATCTCCGGGCTTATATCCCTTTGTGGCATCCGGATTTGTAAAGACGATGTCTTCACCAATCAGAGTTTCGTCCACAAGCGCCAGTGGAACCGTAATCGACGCGAGGGGAAAGGTGTAAAAAGACCACGTCGTCTTCCCGCCTTCGTTTGTGGGGAGCGCGCAAAGAGGTCCAGGCATGTTGGGCTCAATCAGCAGCGTATGGTCGTCAAGCGCGACGATGCTCCCGGATGCCGCGTAGGCATGCTTCATATCCTGTATACGCGATTGAAGGTTCTGTGCGATGCAACGAACTGAAGGCAATAAAAGGCAGCAAACCGCGATCAATTGAAACTTTTTCATATAGGCCCCTGGTTTTTCCCTTAAGTGTGGCCTATTTCTGGAAGAAGGATGTGATTTCGCTCACTTATTCAGTTACGAAAGGAACGTGGCCGCGCGGTAGCGATGGCGGTGAAGGCGGCATCCCTGCAATGCTGCGTCTCAGGTTCACTGGTCGTTACGGCTGGTCCCGCCACAAGGCCACGCCGCCCAGCAACCCCGCCTCATTCGAAACGATTTTTACATTCTTCGGCAATTCGAATTCGATTTTCTTGGCGTTGCCGCCGCCAATGTAGAGGTGGTCCCAGTTGAACAGCTTCGCGGTCTGGTCGATGGCTTCAAGCAGCAGCTTGTTCCATTCCTTCTTGCCATATCTATCGAGACCACGCCGGCCGATGTAATCCTCGTAAGTATGTTTTTTCCAAGGGTGGTGGCCCAGTTCCAATCCGGGGCAAAGCCGCCCACTGGTAAACAGCGCTCCGCCCATGCCCGTGCCCAGCGTCAGGGTCAGTTCCACGCCATCGCCAACAATGGCCCCATAGCCCTGCACCGCCGCGTCGTTGGCCACACGCACCGGCCTCTTCCAGCGTTTCTCCAACTCCGCCTGAAGGTGGAAACACATCCACTTGGGGTGCAGATTCACAGCGGTGTATGTAACCCCGTGCTTGATGACGCCGGGAAATCCCGCTGACACGCGGTCGAAGGCCGGCAGCAGCTTGCGCAACTCCTCCAGCCCCCGCAGCACCATCAACGGCGTTGGCACCGCTGGAGTCGGGACGCGTTCCCGCTCGCTCACCGGGTTCCCGGCCGGATCAAGCAGCATAGCCTTCAGGCCCGACCCGCCAATGTCGATGCACATTGTGATGGGTTTGGACGCTTTGTGGGATGCTCTATGTGCAACTGAGGAGGTCTTTGTCGTCTTGGGTGTCATCAGCAGAAATTGTACTGCGGTTGGCTGGACCTGTGCGCCTCGGCATGCAATCCGTCGCTACTCGCTTCCAGTCGCGGGCTCGAATTCCTCATTCATCCAGTTCTTCAACGCGTCCATATTCTGCGGGCGTCCCAGGAAATCCTTTACCAGCTCCGCAGCCGGCTTACTGGCTCCCGGCTCAAGCACCGTCCGCCGGTAGCGCATGGCCGTCGGTCCGTCGAGCAGGTTGTGCTTGTCAAATTGCGCGAAGAAATCCAGTGCAATCACCTTATCGAGCACGTAGGTGTAATAGTTCGACGCATACCCTGTCAAATGCGTAAAGGTGGTGTAGAAGTGATCCCCGTCAACCGGCGTGAATTGACTGAATCGAGCGTCGTCAGCCTTCAGCAGAGCGTCAAAGTCGATCTTCGCCGGATCCTGGTCATGAACCTCGAGCGAGTAATACGACGCCCAGAGTTGCCCCTGCAACCAATGGCCGCGTCCATAGGCACTGGCCGCGTTCATCTTCGCAATCAGGCTGGCCGGAATCGTTTTTCCTGTCTGGTAATGCCTGCCGAAGGATTCGAGAATCGTAGGGTCGTGGAACATCTCCTCCAGCATCTGCGAGGGCGACTCGACAAAGTCCCCCTCCACGTTGAAGCCGCCTTGTCCGGACCATTCGCCCTGGCTGCCCAGTAAGTGATGCATGAGGTGTCCGAACTCGTGAAAGAACACCACCACCTCGTTGTATTGCATCAGGCCGGGATCTCCAGCCGTGCCACCGGAAAAGTTGCACACCAGCATCCCTTCAGGAAGCTGCCGTCCGCTCATTCCAGGAACGACCGGGGAAGACGAAAACCATTTGTCCTTGCCCGTGCGCGGGTGCATGTCGAGATAAAGCCGGCCGAGCAATTTTCCCGCGTCCCCAGGCGCCTGGTCGTAAACGTCGAAGGTGTCGACTGACGGGTCCCATACCACTGCGTCGTTGATCTGCTTGAACGACACGTGGAACAGCCGTGCCGCCGTCTTCAGGATGCCTGCCTGCACCTCAGTGTAAGGAAAGTACGGGCGCACGCTCTGCGCATCAAAGGCAAACTTTGCGCGCCGGTACTGCTCGGTCCAATAGTGCACGTCGGAATCGCTGATGTTCTTGAGCCCCGGCTCATGTTGCTGCGCAAAAGCGAGTAACTCGGCGTACTCTCGTGCCGCTGCCGGCCGTGATGCCTCGTCGACCTGCTCGATCAACTTCTCCACATTGGCAGCCGATCCGATCATCTGGTCCGCCGTTGCCAAGTCTGCGTAGCGGGCATAACCCAGGGTGGTTGCCAGATTCTGGCGCGCCGCCAGCAGATCCCTTAACACCTGCACATTTTTCGGATAGGCGCGGTTGTCATAAGCCAGGTACATCCTTCGCCGCAGTGCCGCACTTCGAGCGAAATCCATCACCGGCTGCATATCCGGCTCGTCGGTGGTCAGCGTGAAGGTTCCATCTGAAGACGGCTGGTGGCGCGCAATGTAGTCGCCTGGGAGGCCGTCGAGTTCGGCCTTGGTTGCCGTGACTTTCAGTGTCCCGTCAGCCACATTGCGCCCAAAGATCAGCGACTCCTCCGTAATCTTGTCTTCCAGCGTACGAATGCGGGCGCGCGTGGCGTCGTCCTTGTCCACACCGGAGAGTCTGTACTCCAGCAGCGTGCGCTCGAGGTAGTGCCGCGTGGCCGGGTCACCAGTGGGTAGCGGAATCGCCGCCAAGGCGCTGTAGACTTTCTGATTCAGGCTCAGGTCTGTGTTCGCCGTCGACACAAGCGCTGTCATCGCCTGTCCCTTGTCGCGCATCGGCGCTGCGTCAGCCAGGGCAAACATCAGGTACGCATTGTTTCCCGCGATGGCCAGCTCATTCTGGGCGTCGTCGAAGGGCCGCAGCGTGTTCTCAACCGTTCTCGGCCCAGTCGCTGCAAGCAACTTTTTGATATCATCCGCTTCCGCGGCCAGCCGCTGGTTGACCCATGATCCCAGCCCCGCGGGGTCTTTGGCCTGCATCCACGCGTGCAATGGGTCCGAAACAGGTTGTTGCGCGGACAGCTCAATTGAAGCGCCAAAGAGCGCTGGCAGCAGCACGGAAAGCATGATGGCGATTCTTTGAACAAATCTCATTGCGCAAGTATTGCACCTCCAACTACTTCGGAAAGGCGCTTTTCAACATGTTATCCGTCGAGCGTTTCTGACGGCGATCTTCGGGACGGCGGTGCCTCAAATCTGACATAAAGGCCCATCCCAGTACACTGATTCTTGCCCCTCATGCCCGCCTACTGCGAAGTCGCGCTGCCCGTGCCGCTGGACCGCACCTTCACCTATGCCGTGCCGGAAAATTTGTGCCCCGCGCGCGGCGCTCGCGTTATTGCGCCCTTCCGCAACGAAAAACTCATCGGCGTGGTCACCAGCCTCTCCGGAACCGCGCCCGCGGATTTTGAAGCCCGTCCCCTCGAGGCGGTGCTCGATGACGAGCCCCTGCTCAGCGACCATTTGCTTACGCTTGCCGAATGGATTGCGCAATACTACCTGGCTCCGCTTGGCGAGGTGCTGCGCGGCATGTTGCCCTTGATGGCCGAGGTGCGCCGCACCGTCTACTACCGGATCACCGACCTCGGCCGAGACGTGCTCGCGGGCAGTATCGACGGGGATGGGAGGGGCGCGAACTCCCGGCCTTCTCGGGTAAGGCGCGAGAAAGATGGAGCGCCCGGTGCAAAGGCCCGTATGCGCGGGGGCAAGCTGTCGAAGGAAGAGCACGACCTGGAGCGCCGCGTTCTGGAGCGACTGGCGGCCGGCGAGCCTGTCAAAGTCTCAACACTGCGCACCGCCACGGCCGCAACGCTGCCAGTTCTCGCCTCCCTGCTACGAAAGAAATGGATTGCACGGGAAACCTCGGCGGTGGAGCGCGATGCCCGTCGCACCGAGCGCTTCGCGGTGCTCATCCCTGAGACTCGCCTACCTTCGCTTACGCAGAAGCAACAGGGTATCCTCGCGGAATTGGCGGCCTGTGGGGGCGAGCTTCCCCTTGCCGAGTTGCGCCGCAGAGAGCTGCCCTCCTCCACGCTGCAAACCCTCGTTCGCCGCGGCCTGGTGCGCATCGACGAGCGAGCTGCGGCATTCCGCCTCGGCGGCATCGAAGCCTCGCCGGAACAGATTCACCTCAACGAACCGCAGACCGACGCCCTTGCCGCGATTGTGCCGGCGCTGGGGGGGTTCCATGCCTTTTTACTTCATGGAGTAACAGGTTCAGGCAAAACGGCGGTGTATCTGGCGGCGATGCAGAGGGCGCTGGATAAGGGACTGGCGTCGATATTGCTGGTCCCCGAAATAGGCCTCACGCCGCAAATGGCGGGCCTGCTGGACCAGGCTTTCGGCCAGAAAGTGGCGCTGCTTCACTCCGCGCTGACCCCGGAGGAGCGCAGCGAGCAGTGGCGGCGCATTCATCGCGGGCAGGCGCCGATTGTCGTCGGCACGCGCTCGGCCATCTTTGCTCCAGCGCCGAATCTGGGATTGATTTTGGTGGACGAAGAGCATGACCAGAGTTACAAGCAGGAAGAAACGCCACGCTACAACGCGCGCGATGTGGCCGTGATGCGTGCGAAGCTGGCCGGGGCTGTCGTGGTGCTCGGTTCGGCGACACCCTCGCTGGAGAGCTGGCAAAACTCCGCGCAGGGCAAGTACGCGCGCATCGAATTACGGGACCGCGTGATGAATCGCCCGCTGCCCCAGGTCGAACTCATCGACATGCGCCGCGAATTTCAGGAGACCGGGCAGGACCAGCTCTTTTCCCGGGCGCTCGTGGCTCAGACACAGGAGGCTCTCGACCGCAATGAGCAGGCGTTGATTCTGCTCAACCGCCGCGGCTACTCATTCGCCGTGATCTGTCGCGCCTGCGGAGAAAAGCTGGAGTGCCAGAACTGCGCCATCGCCCTGACCCACCACAAGCCGCCCGCCGAAAATGCGGATCAGGCGCGGGCGGGCCAGCGTCTTGAGTGCCATTATTGCGGCTACAGGCGCATCGTGCCTGCCCGCTGCCCCAAGTGTGACAGCGAGCATCTCTACTACCTCGGCGCGGGGTCGGAACAGGGTGAAGCGCGGTTGGCCGAGATATTTCCTTCAGCGCGCATTGGCCGTATGGACCGCGACACCGTGCGCGGACGCTACGACCTCGAAAGACTGCTGGCTCGCCTGCACTCCGGGGAAATCAACCTGCTGGTGGGCACGCAGATGATTGCCAAGGGGCACGACATTCACGGCATTACGCTGGTGGGTGTTGTGGGATGCGACCACGCCCTTTCGATGCCCGATTTTCGCGCCGCCGAGCGGGTCTTCCAGCTTATGACCCAGGTTTCGGGCCGCGCAGGCCGGGGCGAACTGCCGGGCCGCGTCGTGGTGCAGACTTACTATCCCGACCACTATGCCATCGTTGCGGCCAGCACCCACGACTACGCCACATTCGTCGAGCGCGAGCTGAAGTACCGGCGCTGGATGCACTACCCCCCCTTCGGCGTCCTGGCCAACGTGCTGGTGCAATCGCAAAAACTTGAAGAAGCCGCAGGCTGGTCGGCAGTGCTCGGGAAGTGGTTTCAGAAGGCCGCGCCGGACGGGGTGCGGGTTCTCGGCCCCTGCACCGCGCCCATCTCGCGCATCAAGGGAGTCTATCGTTTCCACATGATTCTCAAGGCCGGCTCGCGGAAAGCGCTCAACGCTGCTTTGCGCGCCATGCTGGCGCACGCTGACGAAGCCGGCGTTCCACGCAGAAACCTGATGGTGGACGTGGACGCACAACGATTGATGTAGGTTCCCCGGAGGGTGCGCCGGAGCACTCTCGGAATACACGTAGGCTCTTTAAGTGAAGCGAAAGGTGGCCTTTTCTTGATGAAAAAGCCGCTCAAGTGAGTGCTTTCGGTCTACACCAATTCGGAAGCTGCGATAGTCACACGGAAGGGAGATCGCACGCGAAGAGCCGACTGGCGATGCGATTTGAGGCAAACTCCCGCGGAGGAGCGGCTATCGACAGGCCGGCGGCACCCTATTCCTTTGGGGCGCTTCCGTCAGTCAGAGCATGCAATTCCTTGCCAGGTTTGAAGCGCACAGCTTTCCCGGGTGTAATGCTGACCTCGGTGCCGGTGCGGGGATTGCGGCCAATGCCGGTCTTGCGGGCCCGAACGCTGAAGACGCCAAACCCGCGCAGCTCGATGCGCTCTCCGGCCGTCAGGGCTTCTTTCAAGCCCTCGAAGACCGTATCCACCGCGGCCTCAGCCTTGGTGCGGGGCAGGCCCGTGCGCTCAATCACGTGATGTACGATGTCCTGCTTAATCAATGCGGTTACCTCGCTGGCGCGACGACGGCATGATTTGGGATACCGTGTCCCGTTCCATTTCGTACGGTTTCGACGCTGAATGGGGATTGCGTCGACTTAGGTGTTGCCTCTTCGAGAACGATCGCCCAAGTCATGCTACGGAAACGACTGTACCACGCTCTACACACTTGATGTTACAGATTTTGCTCCAATTGTGGAACACCGGGCCGGACGCCTCCCGCATTTTAGATGAGGAAAAACCCGGGGTGGCTGTTTGGCCTAGCCAGCCCGGTCCGGCTTTGGACATTTTTCACTGAAACGTGCTGTTCCCGAGCCCGCTTTTTCAGGGAAATGCGCGGTTTCTCAGGCCGTTTGAGAACGGTTTTGACGAAATGGCGGCTACCGGTGAGCCGACAATCGGTTCAGAAGTACCATAAGTCGAGGAATAGAGCCGTGACCACGCGTCAACACAGGGTTCACAGTCAACTTGGCCAGGTTGCGGTCAAAGTCTTTGCCGCCAATGACCGCATGAACCAACTTGTTATCGAAGAACTTGACGCTGCCGCATGGAAAGCCAAACCGCCCGGCAAGACCCGTAGTATTGCGGCGATCTTCACCCACATGCACAATGTCCGCTGCAAGTGGGTGAGGCTTACGGCTCCGCACCTGCCGGTTCCTGCCCGGATGAATCGCGCCCACTGCACGCCCCAGCAGGCCCGTGCGGGATTGGCCGAGAGCGCCACTCGCTGCACGGAGATGCTTGCTGAAGCGCTCGGCAGCAGTGGGGGCCGCGTGGAGAAGTTCAGCAGAGACTCTCTGGCTCCGTCATGGCCGGCTGGGGTGGAGATGCTGTGCTACATGCTTGCCCACGAAGCCCACCATCGAGGGCAAGTGTGCATGCTGGCGCGTCAGCTCGGGTTTCCGTTGCCGTACAAAGCTTCGGACGGGCTCTGGAATTGGGAAAAGCTATGGAAAGAATGCGGATCGTCTCGCGGCCCCGGCTACGACGAGTGAGCAGCTGCTCCGAGGCAGAGGCTGGCGAGTGGCAGGTTTGACCTTGCCGGGGTAAGGTAGTCGTGACTCTGTGGCAAGGGCTATCTTTCACGCCAAACGCCTATGTTCTAGAATGTTTTCGATGGTCGTGCCGAACTCAGAATGGCCTACGTGGGTGAGAGTGGTTGCGGCGGCTCCGCTTGCGTTTTTTGCAGGGGCGCTCTGCTTTGGATGGTGGCCCAAGAATACCCGTGAGTGGCGGTTCTTCGGCGCTGCGCTGGCGTGCTTCACCGCCTTCAGTGTCCTGATGATTTGCGTGTTCCACTACGCGTGACGCAGCCCCTGCTGCCAGGACCACGCCGCAAAAGACCACAGCGAAAGACCACAGATAGACCGAGCCCGCAGATGACCCGTGTCATTTGATCCCGGCTCTGCTTTGGGTTCAATTGGGATCATTTGACTATAACCGCCGGCCTGGAAATAGGGGATATACTTCCGGATCGGCCACCATCCGACCGGAGCACTGTGCAAGGGGTTGTTTCAGTTTTAGAAGTGTCACAATTGGCGACTTCGGCAACGCGGTTGACGGGTGGACTTCTCCGCGAAACTATCAGACATGGGTTGTAACCCAGGACCGCGCTGATCCATCGCAATCCAACTCTGCCTGCAAAATTGAGCAATCAGAATGTGAACGCAGAGCTTGTGTCGAGGTTGCATAGACTATTTCATATGCTGCCCGTTTTGAAGCTTTAGCTGTTCGATCTGCGCAATGACTGCTGGAGCAGACCAGTCAGCGCCTCCCACCTGTTTCAAAGCAAGTGTTCCATCTTTCCTATAGATCGAGGTCGAGGGGAAGGTGGAGAAATCGAGGCCGGTGGTGTCAGCGTTCTCTTCTATGTAAAAGGGCAGGTCCAAGTGGTGACGGAGCGCGAAAGTCTGTACGTCGGAAGCGGAATCGCGGCTGGCGATGATCAAAAATTTGACATCGGGATCATCTTTGTAGTGGTCGTACAGCTTTTGAATGGAAGGCATCTCGGCGACGCAAGGGGCGCACCAAGTTCCCCAGCGGTTTACGAATAGCACTTTTCCTTTGCTGGAGAGTAGGTGTTCTCCCTTGCCGTCAAGCGTATGGTAAGCAAAGTCGCCAGGTAGAGTCAGCACCAAGCGATCAGGTGACTCACTCGGAGTAGACGGCCGGCTGGTCACCTTGAACGTGATCCTCGAATGCCCGAAGGTTAGGTAGAGCGCACCAGAGCAGACTGCGAGTAACAGGATCACGACGAGACTGATGCCAATATGAGAGAGCTTTCTCACTGAAACCTCTTCGGGGCGACATGACCAATACACGTTAGTTTACCGAATACAGCTCCGATTCCTCCTGTATCACCGTCGATGCGGAAGTTACGAAAAGCAAACGCAGATCCTTCACTGCGTTCAGGATGACAGCGTATTAGGTAGCTCGAAGCGGTGGAATCACCGCCAAACCTTCCGTTTCTGAGTAGTAAAGAAAGGGTTGCCCATCGCCGCGCACGTCCAGAACACGGGCGAACCTATTTCCATGGCTTGAGGCTTGGCCACAGCGATTGCAAGTCTGGAGTCAATCCAACGCAGTGATAAATCGGGCGGTTTTCATCAGGCCGGACATACGGATTGTATGGACTCGCAACCATGCGGAAGGATCTGCAATGCTGGACGTACTTCTCCGGGGAATCCTCGTCCATCAGAATCACGCTCTCGCCGGTATAGTCGCGTGGACCCCATATCCAATAGTTGTTGGCAGTACTGATTGCCTTGGGCAAGCCGTACTTCGGTCCAAACAGATCGACCGCTCCAGCATCGCCGTAATTGGAGGCTCCAATCGCCGTCACTTTCTGCTCTTCGGGCGGCAAAGAGTGAAAGTAGGTCGCCACGATCTTCACCCGATCTTCCCACCCCAGCATGTCGGCAAAAATCTGAGGAAGCTGGCTCTCCGGCTGGTTCTCGAATTTTTGCTGCTGAATCCCCAACCTCTTCGTGTACGCGATGTATTCGGGGATCGACAGCAGAGGGATCGCCGTGGGTGCAATCAGCGCCCCCACCAGAAACATCGTCAGCGCATAAACAGGCCGGAACCATCGGGCCACGCGCTTTTCTGTCAGGTGTTCAAAGAGAACCGCGCCGGGGGCGAACACGACTGGATAGACCGGTGCGACGTAGTAGAACTTGCCCTTCAGCAGAAGCATGCATCCCAGCACGCTCAAAAAGCCCCAGAAAAGGACTCGATAAGGTCTGCCCCGAGGAGAAAACAGAAAATACAGCGCCAAAATCACCAGGAGCGATGAAACAAACCCGGTCATCTGAGACTGTTGAGCCAGATACGGCAGAGGCGGCAGCATTACATCGCGCCCATTTTCTCTCACGCTCCTTACCAATTGCACAAAGGGAAAATTCCAATGCATCTGCCAAAGGAAATTCGGCAGCGCGATCAAGGTGGCAATCGCAGCGCCTGCCCAGAACCAGGGACGAACAAGGCTCCGGCGTAGCTGCGAAAACACAACTCCGACAAGAAGCCCGACGATAAAGAACAGTACGCCATACTTGTTAAGAAGCGTAATGCCGGTCAAAACTCCGATCCACAGCCAGTTCTGTTCGTTGGCGGTTTGAACGAGATCGACAAGAAACCAGGCAATCGCCGTCCACAAGAGCGGATCGAAGGCATTCATTGTGAACAAATGCGAAAACGCCAGGTAGATTGGCGCAACCAGAATGGCGAGCGAAGCCAGAAACATCGCCCAACGGCCGCCCCCCAGCTTGCGGGTCAACAGCCCGGTCATCACGATGCAGCCCACATCGGCCAGCATTGGCAAAAGCCGTAGCGCATAGAGCGAGACCCCGATCGTATGCTCCAGCAGCCAGGCCATCCACGCGATTAACGGAGGCTGGTCCATGTATCCCCACGCCGGATGCTCTCCACAAGCGAGGTAATACATTTCATCGCGGAAATATCCATACTTCGGCGCTACCACGATATAAATCAGCACGCGAACCAGCGCAACACAGCAGACAACAGCCATACCCGGCGCTATGCGAATGGTGGGCGAAGTGATCTGTGAGACCGCAGCGTCTTTGATTGGCAACCCTCCTGGTTTGAATTGAGATGGATTGACTTCCCGGCCTACGAGGTTGTCCGACGGCATTTGGGCGTCGGAGCGCAAGAAAACCCAACCCAGAGCTATCCTCGATCTCGATACGCATGTCGAGCGCCCGCAGTTCAGATGAAGAAAACTCAAGATCGCCGGCATGGCGGTCATTTTGGCAAAGCCTCTTTAACCTGAATCCCGCGCGACCGCGGTTGTCATCGGACAGCACGTTTCGTAAGATGAAGAATTCAAGCGGCAAAATGTCCGCTGGCGATTACCGGACGCCGGTCGCGGTTCGGAACAGGAGAGGCATGTCGATTCAGAGTGACCGTTGGATTCGGGAACAGGCGCTGAAGCACAAGATGATTGAGCCGTTCAGCGAGAAACAGGTGAGCCAGGGCGTTATTTCCTATGGGCTTTCCTCGTACGGGTACGATCTCAGGGTCTCGGACGAATTCAAGATTTTTACCAACGTCAACAGCGCCATCATCGACCCGAAAGCCTTCGATGAGCGCTCGTTTGTGTCGGTTCAGGCGGCGTCGGTCATTATCCCGCCCAACTCCTTTGCCCTGGCGCGCTCGGTGGAGTATTTTCGGATACCCAGGGACGTACTTACGATTTGCGTCGGGAAGTCGACTTATGCCCGCTGCGGAATCATCGTGAATGTGACGCCGTTTGAGCCGGAGTGGGAGGGTTTTGTGACCCTCGAAATCTCGAATACCACTCCTTTGCCGGCCAAGGTGTACGCTAACGAGGGACTGTGCCAGATTTTATTTTTCCAGTCCAATGAGCCCTGCGAAATCAGCTATGCCGACCGCAAGGGCAAGTACCAAAACCAGCAGGGAATTGTTCTTCCCAAACTTTGACAACCCAGAGCAACCGGGCGCTCGCCAGGTTCCCGGTTCGAGTGCGTCCCACAGCCGTTCAGAGCAGACTTTGAAAGGCAAATCGTCTGAGTGAACCGCGGACGCAGCCGATGCCTGGGATAGTTTGATGTCCCCGATGCCTTCAGCAGATCCAGTCCGGGTGGGGCTCCTGGCCGGTGAACCGATCCGGCTGGAGGGCCTCGCTACAGTTTTTGAGCAGCGTCCGCAGCCTGGGCAGGCGCGGCTTGTCCCAGTAGTCGGAAGTCTCGAGGATTTGCTGGCAAACCCTGCAGTCAACTTTCTCGTCATCGACCTGAACTCCTCTTCAGGGCGGCTCGAAATCCTCGCAGAGATTCGCAAGTCACGTCCTGGCCTTCGCCTGATCGTGATCGGTCCGGAAGGCAACGACGAACTCGTTATGGAATCGATCATCGCCGGCGCGCGCGCCTACATCGACGGTGCAGCGGGTCCCGATGTGGTGCGGGAGGCCATCGAGATCGTTGTTTCCGGCTCCATCTGGGCACCGAGGCGCCTGCTGTCGAGGCTTATTGACCGCCTGCTCTCCCCAACAGAAGGAGTGAGTGCCAGCGTCGCCCCGCACCTCACTGTTCGAGAGCGCGAGGTCCTCGACCTGATTCTGCAGGCGCGTTCAAATCGGGAGATTGCCCGCGAACTTGGCATCGAGGAGCGTACCGTCAAGGCGCACGTGAGCCGACTGATGCGCAAGACCGGCGCCGAGAATCGGATTGATCTCTCCTTGTGGGCGCTTCATGGTTCACTTCGACCGAGAACGTCCGCCAGGCAGAATCCGAAGGAGCGGGCTTCTTAGGTTACCTTTATTACGTCATCTTTAGTTACCAATAACCATAGTCCTTAAGTACTCTTGTGTTATATGCCCAATTTCGCGACACTGTTTCGTAGAAACAACGCAGATCTGGGGAAAGGAGTTCCCAGGCAGCATGTAGAGCATGAAGCCTGGGAACTCCTCTTTTTTTTGTTTTGCCCACTCCGGGACTGCTCCGCAACCGGCCAGCCTACCTCTTCTTCAATCTCAGCATCAGACTTTGCAGGACGGACGTAGAGTTCTGCGACCTGGGCAATGTGCAGGGGTTTGCCGTCGCCTTACCGCCGTATCAGCGGCCATTCAAACGCATTTGTTTCGCGCTCGATGCGACGCGGATGTTGTACGCTGATTTGGGACGTTCAAGTGTCGTGGATGCGCAGTTGCGTCTTTCCCTGCTGTTTTGTCGTGCCTGTGCACCGCGTCATTGCTTGCAAACCCGATAAACCGCGTCTCTGAGGACGCGGAATGGAAAGGATTCAGCTATGAAGAAAGCAATTGCTTCCCTTAGTCTCTGTTTCTTCCTCACCTGCTCTGCCTATGCAGCATCCTCGCGGGAGGATCTGCAGGCGCGCATTGATGCGGCAAAGAACGTGATGGATCAGATCATGAATGCCCAGGACCGGACGATTCCGATGAACGTCCTCGAGCACGCCACCTGCGTGGCGGTGGTACCCGGCATGATCAAGGGGGCGTTTGTCTTTGGCGCTCAATACGGTCAAGGCGTGGTGACCTGCCGAACCGGGCACGGTTGGAGCGGGCCGGTATTCATTCGCATGGCCGGCGGTTCCTTCGGCTTCCAGATCGGCGGCCAATCCACTGACCTTGTGCTGGTAGCTGTTAACGATAAGGGCTTCCAGGATCTGCTGAGGAGCAAGTTCAAGATTGGCGGAGATGTCTCTGCCGCAGCCGGCCCCGTGGGTCGATCTGGCCAGGCTGCCACCGACTGGAAAATGAGCGCAGAATTGCTCAGCTACTCGCGCGCCAAGGGTCTCTTTGCCGGCATCGATCTCGACGGCACGAGCGTGAGCCAGAACAAGGATGACACCGATACGTACTACGGCGAGCCGCACACTTTCGAATCAATTCTCAGGGGCAACGTGCCGCCTCCCGCGGGCTCCGTGGAGTTTGTTCGCGATGTGGCCCACCACTTTGTGCACGCAAGGGAACAATAGTTGGATTTTGGAGCAGGACAAAAGAATGAAGGGCGGCTCCGCGTCGGGCCGCCCTTTCTTCTATCCGTGCCCTGGGCGTGAACAAGGGGAAATAGCCGAGACGCAATACAGCCGCCCGGCAATGACCTACACTTGATCTTTACCGTTAACCATGCTGGAGAAGATCGAGTATTGGCTGGTGCTGGCCGTGGCGCGCACTCTGGGCTGGATGCCTCGCGGCTTGGCGCGCCTGATTGCCGGCGTCCTCGCCTGGGCCGTTTACCGAGTAATGGGACGACTGCGCCGCGTGGGCGAGCGCAACCTGGAGTTGGCTCTCCCGGACCTCAATTCAATCGAGGAGAGAGCGGAGTTGTTGCGCGGCGTCTACCGCCATCTTGGCTGGCAACTGGTCGAGTTCTGCCGCATGACCCGCTACACTCGCCAGAATACCCAGGACTGGATTCGCACCGAGGGGCTGGAGCACTATCTCGCCTTGCAAGCCCGCGGTAAGGGCGTATTGGTGCTGACCGGTCACCTGGGCGCGTGGGAACTTTCGAGTTTCTACCACTCACTGATGGGTTACCCGATGGGCATGGTCATCCGCCGCCTCGACAACCGGCCTCTGGATAACTTTGTCAACAGCATCCGTTGTCTCCATGGCAATTATGTTCTCCACAAGGGCGACTTTGCGCGCGGCCTGCTCACGGCGATGCGCGCCGGCGAAACGGTTGGCATCCTCATGGACACGAACATGACACCGCCCCAGGGTGTGTTTACGGCCTTCTTCGGTCACCAGGCCTGCACGGCCGCAGGTCTCGCCCGGGTCGCTCTCAAGACCGGCGCCGCCGTGCTGCCGGGCTTCATGCTATGGGAGCAAGCCGAGCAGAAGTATGTGCTTCACTTCGGTCCTGAAGTGGTCTTTGAAAAGACGGGCGACGCCGAGGCCGACATTCTTGCCGCGACCCAGGTGTGCAATAACGTGCTCGAAGCATGGATTCGACGCTATCCTGACCAGTGGCTCTGGATTCACCGCCGCTGGAAGACGCGGCCTGCCGATGACCCGGCGCTTTACTAAGGAGGGATCATGACCTTGCGTGAACTGGTTGAAGAATTGGGCGGCACCCTGGTGCAGGGTGACCCCGACCTGGTCATCGACGGAGTGAATTCCTCCCAGGCCGCGAACCCCTTCGATCTTGCATTTGCAGAGGACGCCTCTTCGGCCGCGAAGGCTTTTCAAAGCTACGCTGCTGCCGTCGTGCTCCGCCCGGGCAGCGTGGACTCCTATCCGTCCGGCAGACCGGTCATCGAGGCCGATCAGCCCCGGCTCTGGTTTGCCCGTGCCGCCAAGCTCCTTGCCAAGCCGCCTTCCACGACCGGTGTGAGCCACGCGGCGCTGGTCGCACCCGATGCCGTTCTTGCCTCACGTGTGTCAGTGGCCGCAGGCGCGATCATCGAGAAAGGCGCAACCATTGGTGCAGGAACCCGCATCGAGGCCGGCGCTGTGATTAGCCAGGGCGTCCGCATCGGCGAACAGTGCCACATCTACCCCTGCGCGGTCCTCTACCCCGGAACAACGCTCGGCAATCGCGTCATCGTCCACGCCGGGTCCGTTCTCGGGGCTGATGGATTTGGTTATGTGCGCGACAACGACACTGGCGCCTATACCCAGTTCCCGCAGCAGGGAACCCTTGTGGTAGAAGACGACGTGGAGATCGGCGCTAACTCCACCATCGACCGCGGCGCCCTGAAGGAAACAAGAATCCGCAGGGGAACCAAGATAGACAACCTCGTCCACGTCGGCCACAACTGCGACATCGGCGAGGACGTGATTCTGGTTGCTCTTACAGGCATCTCCGGCTCCAGCAGCGTGGGCAACGGGGCCGTAATCGCCGGCCAGGTGGGCATCGGAGACCACGTTCACGTCGGCCCCGGCGTGATTCTCGGAGGCCAGGCAGGGGTGCTCAGCGGCAAAACCCTCACCAACGAAGGGCTGAAGCCCGGCACGGTTTTATGGGGCACCCCGGCCCGTCCGCTCAAGCAAGTTCTTCGCGAACAAGCGATGCTGACCCGGATGGTAAGACGCTCGCGCAAAGCTCCGGAATAAGCTAAGAATCAAGCCCCAACTCCCGGGCGGAAATGGGGGAGCGTGAAAAAGAACGCAATCGGCATTATCGGAATTGCGGTTGCATTTGCGGTCGCACTGCTCATGGTGAGCATGAAAACTACCTCGTATGCCCGCACCACGACTCAACTGGACGGGGCGTTAGTCGTGGTCATCCTTGGCTTCGTCGCCGCAGTGCGCGGCTCATGGCTATGGCTGATTCTCTGTGCGGTCGGGGTCGCCGAGGTTGCGATCACTATCTTTTAGCTGTTGCGTTGCACGAGGTAAAGGAGGCGCCAATCCGCGCTTCGTGGCGTAGCTGATCCCTGATTTCAGATCCCCGCGTTCAGCCTTGCTTGTCGGGCGGAAACGGCTCCGACTTCAGGGAACCATCGCGCTGCTTCACCAGCATCTGTACCTTGCCCTCGGCGGCGTCCAACTCCTTTTTGCAAGCCGCGGAAAGCCCCACGCCCTCTTCAAAGAGCTTGAGCGAGTCTTCGAGGCTCAGATCGCCTTTTTCCAGCTGATCGACGATGGTTTCCAGCTTCTTGAGGGAATCTTCAAACGACGGCATGACGCTTACTCCATTTCGACGTTGACCCTGGGCAGCACGCTGGCAATCACTTCGGCCGCGGTGTTATAGAGTCCGAACGGCGCGCTGACCTGAACCCCCTGGACGAGCGGCCGCGCAGCCTCCAGCATCTCCTGGGCAATTTTGATGCCTTCCCGTCGCGCGGCGGTCGGTGTATCGGCCTGGGCCATGCGCAGCATGATCTCTTCCGGCATTGAGACGCGCAGGTCATTCTTCATGAATTCCGCATTGCGCAGGCTAGTCAGCGGCCAGATGCCCGCGATCACAGGAATGCGGAACCCCTCGATTCGTTTTAGAAAATCCTCAAGGAGCCGCAGGTCAAAGACTGGCTGTGTGATGGCGTACTCCGCGCCAGCTTCTACCTTGTATGCGAATCGCCTCAGCTCATGCTCGATGTCGGGGGCGCCCGGGTTGGCAGCGATCCCGATGGTGAAATTGGTTGAGGCGCCAATCGAGTTCGAGCCGATGTCGAGGCCATGGTTCAGGCGCCGCACAAGGTTCACCAGCCCGATGGCATCCACGTCAAACACCGCAGTCGCGTCAGGATAGTTGCCGAGCTTGGGCGGGTCGCCCGTCACGCAAAGAATGTTGTGCAGCCCGATCGACGACGCTCCCAGCAGGTCCGATTGAATGGAAAGAATATTCCGGTCGCGGCAGGTGTAATGCAGAATTGTCTCGATCGCGGTGTGTTGCTGAATCTGGATGCAGAGGCTCTGTGCGCTCAAGCGTGCCGAGGCTCGCGGCGAATCGGGCACGTTGATGGCGTGCACGCCCAGTTGCGCCAGCAACATGGCGCCCTCGATCTCCCGAGAGCAGTCGATTCCGTGCGGCGGCACAATCTCAACCAGCGAAATAAACTTGCCCTCCGCCACCAACGACCCGATGCGGGAACGCTGGCCAAGCAGCGCGGGCGGCGTCTCCGTGGACAAGGCCGCTGCAGTTCCGCCTTCCACAACATGCGCCTGTGCGTCGATGGCCCGCATGGCCGATCGCATGGCGCGGATGTGGTTGGGCGTCGTGCCGCAGCAGCCACCCACAATCTGTGCTCCCGCGGCGATGGCCTTCCTGGCAAAACTGGCCATGAATTCAGGCGAGCAGAGGTAGATGTTGCGTCCTTCGACGGCGCGCGGCAGCCCGGCATTCGGCATGGCCGCAAGGGGCAGGGTGGTAGCACCGCGCATGGCTTCGATTGCGGTCAGCACCGTCCAAGGGCCGGTGGAGCAGTTCACTCCGATAGCTCCAGCGCCCCATTCCGTCAACAGAGCCGCCGCCTGTTGCGGCGAGGAGCCGTCGAGGCAGTTGCTTTCGTCGTCCACCGTCACCATCACCAGCACCGGCAGGTCCGGGGCGGTCTCGTGAGCAGCCAGCAGCGCCTCGCGAGCTTCGTTCAGTGCGGGCATGGTTTCAATAATCAGCAGGTCCGCTCCGGCCTCAACCAGGGCGCGCATTTGCTCGGCAAAAGCCGCTCGTGCCTCTTCCAGCCCGGTTTTACCCAGGGGCTCGAGCCGTACACCAAGGGGGCCAACGGACCCAGCCACCCATGCTTCGCCGGCCTGCTTCTCTTTCAGATGATTCACCGCCTCGCGCGCAATCCTGACGCCGGCCGCGTTGATCTCGGCCACTTTGCCGCCCAGCCCGTGGCGCGTGAGCCGAAACCGGTTTGCGCCAAAAGTGTTGGACTCCAGGATCTCGGCGCCCGCCTGCAAATATTCCTCGTGGACCGAAAGGATCAGTCCGGGGTCAGACAAATTCAACTCGTCATAGCAGCGGTTGATGAAGATGCCCCGCGCGTAGAGAACCGTGCCCATGGCGCCGTCGGCGAGCACGGGACGGCTGGCGAAGATGTCGGCAAACTGCGGCATTCTCTTGTCATGCTAAGGCAACACCCCGCATCACGCCAGCGGTGCGGCTCGCTTTGTTATACTTCGGGAGTCATAAGCAATGCAGGAACCGCTTTCGGGCAGCCAGTTACGGCCAGCCCAGGGAGGCGGAAATCGTCATCGTTTTGTCTAAGCTACGGCTGCGGTTCGCTCCGCGTTCTCCGTCGAGGTAAGGGATTTTGAAGAAGAGAAGTCTTTGGTTGAGCGCCGCCGGAGCCCTGGTGGTAGCCGTCGCGCTGGCGGGATGTGGTTCAACAACCTATTTTGCGGGCCGTGTTCTGCCGCCCAGCGGGTTGACCTACCGCGTTCTAATCGCAATTCAGAACCCCAGCGCCTTCACCAAGGGCGCCCTTCAGATAGTGGACGCTTTCTACGACACCCGCTACGCGTATAACAACATCAACAAGACGTTTTCAATTTCAGGATATTCGGGTGCGCTGCCCGTCACCATCCAGAACATGCCCGAGGAGCAATTAGGCGCGGTGTACGGATCCGGTGACGGCTCCCTGACCCTGATCAACTACGCCAAAGAGAGCACCAGCGGCACCGTGTCGGGTTTGAATCCCCCCAGTTCCAGCGTATTCATCACGCGGAACGAGTCCTATGCTTTTGCGGCCAGTCAGTCTTCTCACGTGCTGACGGTGGTCAATCGCGTTTCCAGCGAGACGTACGCGTTGAGCCTGCCCGGCGTTTACCGGGTCAGCGTCAACCCAGGCGGATCGATGGCCGTGGCCTTCGTACAAAACTCGAATTACATTTATTACGTGCGAGCTCTCACGGCCGCGCAGACCATCGCCTACTCGGGCGGCTCAAGCACCTGGCCCAGAGCCGCACAGGATTGCGAACCGCAGAATGCTCCCGGCTTTTGCATTTTCCAAGCGCAAAGCCCCGATTCAGTTGACGGAACAGGAAACTCTTACGGCGCGCCCCTGGTTTTTGACAGGCCGGTCAAGGCTGTTTTTTCGGCGGACGGCGGAACCGCCTACGTGCTTAACTGCGGGCCTGAATGCGGTGGTTCGGTCGCTTCCGTTGTGCCGATGCCCGTTGCTCCGATGATCTTTCTCACCGGCCAGCAATCGGGCAAGCTGCCCACCCAGGCCGCGGTGAACAGCTCCAGGATTTTCATCCCCGGCGGGGCTTCCAATGCCCTTGTGACCTCCTCCACAATGTACGTCGCCGGCCAGGAGCTTGAGCCCGATGGCCTGTTCACGGGCAACCTCACGGTGGTCAACCTTTCCAATAGCACGGCTGCCGGCCCGACGCCCATTAGCGATGGAGCGCCCGGCGCCATGAGCCGAATGATCCTGGGCGACGACAACACTCTCTGGATCGGCATGACCAAGTGCAACAACGGTGAGCGCTATGCCAAAGGCCTGGCTTACGGCTGCCTTACCATGTACAACACCTCGACCAACTCCGTCACCCTGCTTGAGCCATACCTCGGTGACGCGACCGGCATTGCCGCGGTCGATGGCCTTCACAAGGTGTACGTCGCTCAGGGCGGACAGGTCTACATCTACTCCACCACGGACGGTACTTCGATCAATAACCAATATGTGACCGTGACAGGTACGGCCTACGATGTGGCTTTCATGGATGGGCACACCGACGCCGACAACACAGTCTATTGACGCCGAGGTACCTTAAGGTTGGATGCTTCAATCCTTTTTGCGCAACTCGCTAGAAGGCTGGGGAGCCGCGAGTCTCGAATCAGCCGTTCATCGGGAGTAATCAAAAATAATGCCTGTCCCGACCGCCGATCCCGTGTCTGATTCCGTGGTTGCAGATGTCCTAGCCATCGCCGCTCACCGCGACGATGTGGAACAGACTTGTGGCGGCACTCTACTGCGGATGGCCTCGCGAGGCCTGCGCACAGCCATCCTCGACCTTACACAGGGAGAGGCCGGGACCCGCGGCACCGTCGAAGAACGCGGACGCGAAGCATCTGAAGCCGCGAGCCTGCTGGGTGTGAGCTGGCGCGAGGCTCTCAATCTGCCCGATGGCGCAGTCGAAAACACCTTCGAAAACCGCGTTAGAATCGCCCGTGTGGTTCGCCAATTACGCCCACGCGTCGTCATCCTGCCTTATTGGCAAGCCCGCCACCCCGACCATGCCACTACGGCTACGGTCGGATACGAAGCCTGTTTCCTTTCCGGCCTTGCCAGGATCACAACCGGCCAGCCACCGCATCGCCCTTTCAAAATTGTCTACGCCAGCCTCTATGCCGACGTGCGCCCCAGCTTCATCGTTGACATCACTCCATTCATTGACCAGCGCCACAAGGCCCTGATGGCCTATCGCTCTCAATATGCCAGCCAGCCCACCGGCAGTGCCCTCTTTGTTCCGGAGGAAGAAATCCGTGAACGCACCTTTGCTGAAGCGCGTCACTATGGCCTTTTCGGCGGTGTCCGCTACGGAGAGCCTTTTGTGCAAAAAGAGGTTGGCCTAGTGGACGACCTGACTTTGCTCCCGGTTCAGTCGATCTGATCGCCGCGTAATTGCCAGCGATTTCGCTGTTGAGCCTCCACGCGAACGCCAACGAGCTCGTCCACTCTATCGTTGTTCGTAATTCCTCGCATCACAATTCCTTATCCGAACTCTAAACAGAATAACTTTGCGTTATGTAAATTCTTCATCGAAACTGGAATCGGAGATGGTAAATGACACAGACCTGGGACCCGAAGGCATACGGCCAAAACGGAGCCTTCGTGCACGGGCTCGCCAGCGGCGTGCTGGAGTGGCTCGCCCCTGAAGCCGGCGAGCGCATTCTCGATCTCGGCTGTGGTGACGGCCAACTCACCCTGCACATCGCCGCGACAGGAGCCCTCGTGCGCGGTGTCGATGCTTCGCCGCAAATGGTTGCATCGGCTCGTTTGCGGGGCATCGAAGCCGACCAATCCGCTGCCGAAGCACTGCCCTATTCCGATGCAGTGTTTGATGCCGTATTCTCCAACGCGGCACTCCACTGGATGCGCGATCAGGACGCCATGCTCGACCAGGTCCATCGCGTGCTCAAACCCGGCGGCCGCTTTGTGGCGGAGATGGGAGGCCACGGCAACATCGCTGCCATTCGAGTGGCTTTGATGGCGGTACTGGCCCGTCACGGTTTCGGTGATCGCGAAGACGGTGTCAATTACTATCCCACACCCGAGGCCTACACGCGCCGTCTCAATCGTCATGGCTTCAAAGTGGAGAAGATGGCGCTTATCCCTCGTCCCACTTTGCTTGCAGAAAGCGGTATGAGCGGATGGCTCCGCACCTTCCGGAGCGGCGTGCTCGAAGGCCTGCCGCGGGAGATACGCGACACGATAGTGAGTGAAACGACAGACCTGCTCGCACCGGCACTCCGCGACGAAGACGGCAACTGGATCGGGGACTACGTGCGTCTGCGCTTCATCGCGCGCGTTTGAATGAAATCAACCCAGCTAGCTAGCGCAATGGCGCAGGTGAGCGGATACACGTCGAGGGCTGGAGCGAAGTGGTGGAGGATTCCATAGCGGAGCTTGAGCCTGGCGAAAGGCGCCGGACCCCTGAGAGGTGTCAGCCTGGCGACTAGAGCGAAACCAGAGTTGGGGTGCCCTATTTGATCTTGTTCAGGGCGCCGCTCCCTGGGTGTCTCGTCGACTTGAACGCTGTGGGTTCGGGGTACAGTCGTCCTGGTTTCGCTGTAACCTTAACTGGCCAGGGGGAGTTGTGCCTGTGTTCGGCGGCTCCCCTGACCGATTTCAGCAGCCTTCCTCAGTCCGCTTCCAACAACTTGGTACGAAACAAAAGGCCCGCGACAATTCCGCCTATGCTCGGAACAAGCAGAAAGAGCCATACCTGTGCCATTGCCTGGCCGCCTACCAACAGCGCCGGTCCCAGGCTGCGCGCGGGGTTGACGCTCACGCCCGTGATGTGGATGCCGAAAATATGAATCACCAGCAGCGTGATGCCAATGGCCAGGCCAGCAAAACCCGTGGGCGCGCTCTTCTGCGTGGAGCCAAGGATGACAATGACGAAGATCAGGGTGGCCACGAATTCAAAGATGATCGCCGAAGTCATGTTGAAACCGCCCTGATAGCCGGGTCCCCAGCCATCCTGACCCAATCCGCTGACGGCCATGTTGTAACCGCCGCTCACGCCGCTGGCAATCAAATAAATCACCCACGCCGCCAGTAGCGAGCCCGCGAACTGTCCAACCCAGTAGCCCAACATGTCTTTTGTTGTCATCCGCCCGGCCGTCCAGACTCCGAAGCTCACCGCCGGGTTGACGTGGCCGCCTGAAATGGGACCGATCCCGTAGATTGCCGCAACCTGCGCCAGCCCGAAGGCAAACGCAATGCCCAGAATGCCCACCTTGTCGCCGGCCACGACCGCCGTTCCAACTCCGAATAGCACCAGGATGAAAGTGCCCACCAATTCTGCCAGGTATTTCTTCATGTCTCCTCCTGTCGTTGTTTTCAGTTTTCGCGCCCCATACGCGGGAAGAACGCATCCTCTGCAACGTTTGGCAATTCGAAGTGCCTCAAGACGAAGACGAAACCGCCAGTGAGGGATCAAGTGCAGAATTCTGCTTCGGATACGCGCACGGAGTGTGGCAGAACACGGCACTCCGCGTCAAGACAAAGCCGCCTAGCCGTGGATTGTGGCTCGAAGTCTGAATTCTCTGGCGCAAACGTACAACTGGCTCCCATACTATGCGTCTAATGACCATCCCCCGGCCTTGCGCGGTTGCCCCTTCACGCCGGCAAGGAAATGGACGATGCTGCACAAACTCGAACGCCGACCCGAACTCGACGCCCTGCGCGGACTCTTTCTCGTCTGGATGACGCTGACGCATCTCCCTACGCGTTTCAGCGACTTCGTGAATCAGCCCATCGGCTTTGTGTCTTCGGCAGAGGGATTTGTATTTATCTCGGCGCTTCTCGTCGGGCGATTGTATATTCGCGATCTGGTCCAGAATCCGGCGAATGTTCGTACGCGGCTGTGGAAGCGTTCGCTTAAAATCTACGGCTACCACTTACTGATGCTCACGCTTGCATTCACGGTGGTGGCCGCATACGCTGTCCACACTCATAAGGCTGCTCTCACCAACCTGCTCAACTTTTATTTCGCCCATCCTGTCGTCGCGATTGTCGGGTCGGTGTTGCTGCTTTATTGCCCGCCATTGCTCGACATTCTGCCCATGTACGTAACATTTCTCTTCTTCACCCCCATGCTGCTTTCGGCGGCAGTACGTTTTGGATGGCGCAGGATTCTCGCTGTCAGCGGACTGGTGTGGCTGCTGGCGCAATTTGGCCTGCGTGACCTGGTTCATAACTGGATTGTGCACATCACCCATCTCCAGATTCCTTTGCAGGAATCGGGCGCCTTCAACCTGTTCGCCTGGCAGGCGGTCTGGACGGTGGGTTTATGGATCGGCGCACGTTCTGCTACAAAGTTAGAGCCTTTCCGCAAAGTCCCCGCCTGGGCGGCCGCCATTTCGGTTGCGGCCTGCCTGTTCTTCATCGGGGTCCGGTACGGCTGGCTCGGCCCTCACCTCACGATCCAGGCGCTCGGCCTTCAACTGGATAAGTGGCAAATCGGTCCCATGCGAGTGCTCAATCTTGTTGCATTCACGGTCATTTTCTATTGGCTTCGCAAATACTTGCTCCGCCTGGTCTCGATTGAACCTTTTCTTACTCTTGGCAGAGCCTCGCTGCGCGTCTTTTGCGCCCATATCTTCTTCGTGTTCGTGGGGCTGGCCCTGCTTTATGGCGATTTCAACGCCGACGGCCTGGATCAATTGCACGGACTTCCTGCAATCTCCCTGCTTGCCGTCACTTTCACCGCGCTCATTCTTGTTGCTGCCGACGAGGTGCGCAAGAAGCACAGGCGGGCTGGGAGTAGCCAGCCGAAGCCCAACTCCGCGCCTTCCACACCGCAAGGTATGTCACATCTTGACAGCACAGCGCCGGCCGATCCGCGCTCGCCAACCCAGTTCTGCTGCGCGTTCAGGGACGAAGCGAGCGACAGCACGCCCAGGGTTGACCGGACCAAGATATTGTAGGGCGGGCTATGATGGCTCAGCCGACGGGCATCTCTGTGCGCATCTTCAATCGTTCCAATCACTCAAAGGGCCGCCAGCCCGGCTGCCCTGGCGCCAAATTCATCAAACGTTTGCAATCTGTTTGCCTGCTTGAATTACTCTGTTAATGGTTCCGAGCGGCCATTGCATCTTGCAATCCAACGGCCGCCGACGAGGGCAGACCGGTTGAGCCAAACCGTATTTGTACTGGAAGATGACACGGATATTTCGCGGCTGGTGCAACATCACCTTGAAGCAGCAGGCTTCGCCACGCGGTTGTTTCACACCCCAATTAACCTGATTCCGGATGCCGAGCGGCAGCCTCCAGCCCTTTTCCTGCTGGACATCATGGTGCCTGGCGGCGATGGCCTGGACGTGTGCCGCCGCCTCCGCGCCAACCCCACGCTCTCCACTATCCCTATCATTTTTCTGACCGCGCGCGCCGCGGAAAACGATCGTGTCCTAGGACTGGAACTGGGTGCGGACGACTACATCACCAAACCTTTTGCGACGCGTGAACTGGTGGCCCGCGTCAAGGCCGTGCTGCGCCGGTTTGAGCGGCCCACCACGCCCTCGGTCATCAGCTTTGAAGAGGTGATCATCGACGCCAACGCCATGCAGTTGAAGGTGCGCGGTGAGCTCACGACGACTACCGCGACCGAGTTTCGCCTCCTCGATTACCTGGCGCGGCATCCCGGCAGGGTCTTCAGCCGCGATCACCTGCTTGATGCTGTATGGGGCGATGCACGCTTTGTCACCCCGCGTTCAGTGGATGTTTATGTGCGCCGCATCCGTGAGAAAATCGAAGTCGACCCGGAGAACCCGCGCTACCTCAAAACCGTGCGCGGAGCCGGTTACCGCTTTGAGATTCCCAAGGGTGATTAGAGCGCTTGCGCCACATGGGGCTTTGAAAGAGCGCAGTTATGGCCGCGCCGTCAACGGCACACAGAATCGGTGCTTCAGAGCGAAACCGGAGGTGGTGTGCCCTGTTTGATCTTGTTCAGGATCGCCGTTCCCTGAGGAATGCGCAGACTTGAATGCCGCGGTTTCGGGGTACGGTCACTCTGGTTTCGCTGTAGACCTTGACAGGAATTCCCCGGCTGCGTGGATGGTAATAATTCAACCTAAGCTAGCCCCTTTTTACGCTGATCGGCCGGATGGGAGCGGTTCCGATTGACCCGCAAAGTATTCAAAAAGCTGCTGGGACTCTTCACCCTTCTGCTCGTCTTTCAGACGGTGGCGATGGAGTTGATTCTTCGCCGCTTCATGGAGCATTTGGATCCCGATACGCTGCATCGCCTGGGACGCGAGGCATTATGGTCAGGCCTGATTGCGCTGGCGGTGGCGTTGCCTCTGGCTGCGTGGGCAGCGGCCGGCGTTTCCTCCCGGCTGCAGCGCGTAGTGGATTTTGCTCGCCGCATATCCCAAGGCGACCTCAGCGCGCGCCTCGACCTCACCGGCGCCGACGAATTCGCTGCCATGCAAGCCGCGCTGAACCAGACCGCCGAACGTCTCGGCCAGGGCTTTGCCGAGATCGAGAGCCGCCGTCACGAACTGGCAACCATGCTCGATTCCATGCAGGAGGCGGTGGTCGCGATCACCTCCGAGGGACATGTGCGCTGGTCCAACGCCGTTTTGCAGCGCATCGCCGGAACCCCGATCCGAGTCGGCCGGCCTCTCGTCCACTCCGTTCGCGACCCCGAACTGCTGGCCTGCATGCGCAGCGCGCTCGAGTCCGGCGAAGTGCGCTTCGGCCGCACCAGCTCGCTTGCCCAGGGGCGCACCTTTGAAATCAATGCGGCTCCATTGCCCTCCGGCGGCGCATTGGCCGTACTGCACGATGTCACACGCGTCGAGGCCGCCGAGAAATCCCGCCGCGACTTTATCGCCAACGTTAGCCACGAACTGCGCACGCCTCTGACCTCCATCCAGGGCTATGTCGAGACGCTGGTCGAAGACCCGTCGGCCAGCCTTGAGACCAGGCGCGAGTTTCTCGGCGTCATCCTCAAGAACGCCAGCCGCATGAACCGCCTTACCGAAGACTTGCTTGCTCTTGCCGGGGTTGAGAGCCCCAACTACAAGCTCGCCGCGCAGCCCATCCGCGCCAGCGCTTTGGTTCAGGATGCCATCGAGTCGCTCGGCGGCATGGTCGTGGATTCCAATGTCGAGCTTGAATCTGCCGGTGCGCCCGACGCTCTCGTAATGGCAGATCCCGATGCGATGAACCAGGTTTTCGGCAACCTGATCGAAAATGCACTCAAATACGGCAAATCCGGCAAGCGGATTCGCATCGGCGCGCGCCAACTCGGCGACGAAGTTGAATTTTTTGTGCAGGATTTTGGTCCCGGTATCGCCTTTGAACACCTCGAACGCATCTTCGAGCGCTTTTATCGCGTCGACAAAGCCCGTTCGCGCGAGTCCGGCGGCACGGGCCTCGGGCTCGCCATCGTCAAACACATCGTCCTTGCGCATCGCGGGCGCATTTGGGCCGAAAGCGAGCTTGGTGCGGGCGCCGCTTTCCACTTCACGCTGCCTCTCACGGCGCAACATCAACGGACAGAAGAACCCGCCGTCGCCCCTGTAAATGCTGTCAGCAAAGCCTCATAGCGCGAAAATCCCTTCTCCGTTCAAATCCCCGTAACATTGCTCGCAGACAATGGTTAGCGGCAGTGATCCTGCAAGGGAGATATCAGTGAAGAAGACTTTAATTGCAGTTGCTTTGTTTGTGTTGGCTGTCGGCACCGGTCAGGCCCAGACGTTGACCGCCGCAGGCGCGACTTTTCCCTATCCCATCTACTCCAAGTGGTTCAGCCAGTACAGTGCGGCCCATCCTGGGGTTGAAATCAACTATCAGTCGATCGGTTCCGGTGGCGGCATCAAGCAGTTTTGTTCCGGCCTGGTCGATTTCGGCGCCTCTGACATGCCGATGACCGACGAGATGATCAGCCAGTGCAAGGTCAAGCTCATTCACCTTCCCACGGTGCTCGGCGCCGTTGTTCCTGTTTACAACGTACCGGGTGTCAGCAGTCTACGCTTCAGCGGCGACGTGCTGGCTGATATTTACCTGGGCAAAATCGGCAGCTGGAACGACGCCCGCATTGCCAAGGACAACCCCGGCGTCAAGCTGCCTGACCAGAAAATCATCGTCGTCCATCGTTCTGACGGTTCCGGCACAAGCTTCATCTTCACCGACTACCTCAGCAAGGTGAGCAAGGAATGGGCAGACGGACCTGGCAAGGGGACCTCGCCCAGTTGGCCCGTTGGCGTCGGCGGCAAGGGCAATGAAGGCGTCGCCGGCCTGGTCCGCCAGTTGCCCGGCGCGATTGGTTACGTCGAACTCATCTATGCCCTGCAAAATAAAATCACATTTGGCGCGATGAAGAACGCGGCCGGCAATTGGATCACCGCCTCCATTCCCGGCGTTACGGAAGCGGCAGCCAGCATCAAAACCATGCCTGCCGACTTCCGCGTATCCATTACCAACGCGCCGGGAGCCGATGCCTATCCCATCTCCAGCTTTACTTACTTGCTGATCCCGCTTCAGGGCACAGACCAGGCCAAGCGCGCGGTGCTCAAGGACCTGCTGAGCTGGATCGTCAAATCCGGTGAAGGCGAAGTCTCCGCTCTCTCCTATGCTCCGCTGCCGGAAAGTGTGGCGCAAAAGGAACTTGCCGCCATTTACGCCCTCAAGTAACTTCTGCCATGCGGAAAGCGGGTCCGGCATCCAATTGCCAGACCCGCTTCACATCTGCGCCTTACGCACCTCAGGGCTTTCGCAGAGAGTAGAATCCTGCGTGGAAACCTTTCCACTCAAGGGATACTCTCTATGCGATTCCTATTTTCGCTCTGCCTCGGCGTCTGTTTATCTTCATTGCCGCTCGCTACTTCCACCTTTGCCCAATCGCCCTCCTCCGCCTATGACGCGGTCGATCCCATCATCGGAACCGACGGCGGCGGCAACACCTTTCCCGGCGCAACTCTTCCGTTTGGAATGATCCAGTGGAGTCCCGACACCAACACTGAGGCCTGGTACGTCCAACACCAAAAACAAATCTATGGCTTTGGCCTCACCCACCTCAGCGGCGCAGGCTGCCCGCTCTACGGCGACTTCGCAGTGTTGCCTACCACCAGCACGCTGACCTCGAGCCCGGCCAAAGGCCTCACCCCCTATGCCGCGCAATTGGACCACACCAATGAGGTCGCACATCCCGGTTATTACGCTCTGACTTTGGGCAACGGCATCCGCGTCGAAATTACGGTGACCGACCGCGCCGGCATCGCCCGCTTCATCTTCCCAAGTGGCGCAGCCGCGCGTCTGCTCGTCAACGCCGGCAGCAGCGCCAATACGCACGAAGCGAACAGCGCATCCTATGAGAACAGCATTCAGCTCACCTCCAGCGACGCCTATACCGGGTCGGTCGCGGCGGGCGGATTCTGCGGGTCCGACTCGAATTACAAACTCCACGTTGCCGGCCGCTTCGACAAGCCTTACAAGACCGCGGCATTGTGGCAGGATGACGCCATCCTTGCATCGGCAAAATCCGCGCAGGGAAAGCACACCGGCGCGTGGCTCGACTTCGGTTCCGCGCATGAAGTCGTCCTCAAGGTCGGCATCTCATTCGTCAGTGAAGCGGGAGCGCTCAACAACCTCGATAAGGAGATCCCCTCCTGGAATTTCGGCCAGGTGCATGCCAAAGCACGCGCCGCTTGGAGTGGCCTTCTCGATCGCACCACCGTTGAAGGCGGCACCACGGATCAACGCACCATCTTCTATACCGGCCTCTACCACTCCTTCATGTCGCCGACGCTCTTCAGCGATGCCGACGGAAATTACATCGGCTTCGACAACAAGGTGCATTCTCTCGCCGGTTCAAAGCAACAGGCCCAATACGCCAATTTTTCTGATTGGGATATCTACCGCAACACTGTTCAGCTCCAGGCGCTCTTCGAGCCTCAGCGCGAATCCGACATGATGCAAACGCTCGTGAATGACGCCGTGCAGACCGGATGGTATCCGCGCTGGCCCGCGGCCAACGACGTTACCTATGTGATGGGCGGTGATTCGCCCGTCATTCTGCTCTCGTCCTCCTACGCCTTCGGCGCGCATAACTTCGACGTCGAAACCGCCCTCAAGTATATGGTGAAAGCCGGAACCGAACCCGGCGTCGGTCCGCATAGTGGCAATGAGCGTCCATTCCTGGGCGATTACCTCAAGCTCGGATACTCCCCCGCGGAGAAGGACTCTATCGATGCCTCGCGCACGCTCGAATACTCCAGCGCAGACTTCGCCATCGCCGAGTTTGCGCGCAATCTTGGCCACCAATCCGAATACAAAACATTCCTCAAGCAATCGGGGGACTGGAAGAATCTCCTCGATCCGGAGACGCATTGGATTCGCCCCCGCAACAGCGACGGCACATGGCTGGCCGGGTTCGATGCCGACCGCTCTCTGCCCAAGCGACCCGATGCCCCCGTCTCCACCGATCAATACGGGTTTGAAGAGGGCAACACCTACCAATACAGCTTTATGATTCCGTTCGACTATCCGGCGCTCATCGCGGGCATGGGTGGAGATGCCGCGGTTGAGCCTCGCCTCGACAAGTTCTTTTCCAAGCTCATCTGTTGGGGCGAGCCGTGCTTCAACATGGCCAATGAGCCCGACTTCGTGACTCCGTATACCTACGTCTTTGCCGGCATGCCGTGGAAGACCCAGGACGTGATCACCCGCATCGAACAGCAGACCTTCAGCGCCAAACCTGACGGCATCCCCGGCAATGACGACCTGGGCGCGACCTCCGGCGTCTACGTGTGGAACGCGCTCGGCTTCTATCCGGCAGTGCCCGGTGTGGGCGGCATGGTTCTGGGTACGCCTATGTTCGATAAGGCTACCTTGCGCCTGGCCGGCGGCAGGACCCTGGTGATCTCCCGCAAGGGTCCCGGGATCTACGTGCAAAGTGTCTCGCTGAACGGCGCAGGCTACGCCAATTCATGGCTCCCGCTCAGCAAATTGAAACCCGGCACAACCGAGCCTCCATTTCACAATGGACGAACAACCCAACAAGCAACGTGGGAGCGCCACAGCGGATCGCCCACCATCGTTCCGCTAAAACAGGTTGCTCCAATCGCACGTTGAACGGGCGCGGTCTCAGCCGTGCCCGCCGCACCGCGGAGGCTCAATAGCCGTTCGATACCAGCCATGCCTCGCTCAACTCCGACTCGACATTTTTCCTGGTGTGCATCTCGGCATAGGCCAGCTTCACCAGCACATCGGCTTCCACATTGACTGGATCACCGGGGGCAAGCATGTGCAGGTTGGTCCTCCAATACGTCAAGGGAAGAATTGCAATCGTTATCGTCTCGCCATCGAAATCCGCAATGGTCAGGCTGATTCCCTCGACGGCCACCGACCCCTTGTGTACCATCCACTGCCGCACGCTCCCGGGAATGCGCACCTTGAGCGTCCAGTCCGTTGTTTCGTTATTAAAGTGGGGACTCGTTTTCAGGATCACAGGATCAAGCGCCGTGATCACGCCAGTGCAGTCCACATGACCCAGCACAACGTGGCCGCCCAGCGGACTCCCCGCCGCCGTCGGCAACTCCAGGTTGAGCTTGGCTCCAGGTTTCAACGATCCCAGCGAAGTGCGGTCGAGGGTCTCCTGCGCGAGGTCCGCATGAAAGTAGGTAGGGTCCACATCCAGCGCCGTCAGGCACACGCCGGAAACCGCCAGCGAATCGCCCTCGTGCAGTCGCCCGGCGACACCGGGTGTTTCCACCGTCAGTCGCCGCACGCCACCTGTGTCTTCAAGGCTGACCAGCGTCCCTGTCTGCTCAATGATCCCGGTAAACATGGCTTCATTTTACGGGATCGGGCATCGCAAGAAGATTAGTGACTCAAAGCCATCATGGTGCGGACAGCCAGCGCAGGATTTCCCGCATCACGCGGGCCCCCTGATCTGTCTGGAAGAGGAATTGCGCGTGCGCCGAGCCGTCCAGAACAATCAGCTTTTTCGGCTGCGGAGCCTTTTCATACTGCTCGCGAATCCCCGGCAGACGCGGCCCATCGCCGCTCGTGTCGTCTCGCGCAACGATGAACAGCGTTGGCGATTTCAGCTTATCCGCCGGGCCGCCAGGCGCTGCGCCCAGCAAGACCAGCCGGTCGATCTCGCCGGCCTTCGAAGCGATCGACGCGTCGCCGGCGGCCGATCCGCCCATGCTGCCCCCGACGATCGAGACGCTCTTCGCGCCCGTTCTGTGCAGATAGCGCACCGCGGCCAGCACATCATTTTGGAGTGGCGAATCCTCCGGGTTCTTGTCGCCGGGCCCATGCGACTTGCCGTAGCCGCGGAAATCGATCGCCAGCACTTCAAATCCTGCCGCCACCAGCGTGCGCGCCTGCGCGGCCCAACTCTCCTTGTTGAACTGGCCTCCGTGAGCCAGCACCACCGCCTTTTTGCCTGTGCCGTAAACATCCGCGAAGACCACTCCGCCGTCTTCAGTCGCGAAGGATACTGTTGTCTGCGCGACAACGACGTTGGCTGAAAGCAATGCGGCAAAGATGGCGATAAGTGTGCGCACATCGCCAATGTACTACGGTTTCCAAATGGATTCTGCTACGTTGATAATCTCAGTACAACTTTCCGATCTTCGAACGCAGAGATCGCTCCGGAGAGTCGCTCGTATGACCCCACGCAAACCGTTGCTTGCATTTCTCGTCCTTTTCTCTACTGCGCTTTGCCTCCCAGCACAGGACCGTTCTTACGGCCGCTCCGTTGTTTTCTCGCAATTCGGCATTGTCGCCACGAGCCAGGTCGCCGCCTCGCAAGCCGGGGCTCGCATTCTCGAGCAGGGAGGTTCCGCCATTGACGCCGGCATTGCTGCGAACGCCGTCCTGAATGTCACCGAGCCCAACACCAACGGCATGGGTGGGGATCTGTTTGCGATCTACTGGGAAGCGAAGACGGGCAAGCTCTACGGCCTGAATGCGAGTGGGTGGGCTCCCAAGGCGCTCACCATCGAACATCTCCGCTCCAAGGGCATCACTGAAATGCCCCAGTTCGGTATTGACTCGGTTACCGTCCCTGGCGTAGTGGACGGATGGACCAAGCTGCACGACCGCTTCGGCAAACTGCCTTGGCGGGTGCTGTTTCAGCCCGCAATCTTTTATGCTGACCACGGCTTTCCCGTCGCCGAGATTATCCATGCGTGGTGGGAAAGCGATCACGATGGTCTTTTTACGAACGCTGAGAGCCGTCGCGTTTTTCTTCCCGGCGACAAAGTTCCGGAGACTGGCGAGATCTTCCGCAATCCAGACGTAGCCCGGGCCTTCAGGCTCATTGCGAACCAGGGCGAGTCAGTCTTCTACAAGGGCGAAATTGCGAAGGCCATTTTGAAAACTTCGGCTGACCTCGGCGGCACCATGACCGCAGACGACCTCGCTTCCTACTCGGCCGAGTGGGTTGAGCCCATCTCCACTACCTATCGCGATTGGACCATCTACGAGCTGCCACCCAATGGCGACGGTATCGCAGCGCTTGAAATGCTGAATATCATGGAGCGCTTTCAGCCCGATCCTGCCGGTCCGCACAGCCCCGGCGAACTGCACCACCGCATTGAAGCCATGAAACTCGCCTATGCCGACGTAAAGGCATATGTCGGCGACCCACGCTTCAGCAAGATTCCCGTCGATCAGCTTCTCTCAAAGAAATATGCGGCGAAGCGCGCCGCGCTCATCGATCCAGAGCACGCCAATTGCACCGTCGCGCCGGGTGCTCTCGGCACAAGCGACACCACTTACTTCAGCGTAGTCGATCGCGAGGGCAACATCTTCTCCATCATTCAAAGCAATTACAACAACTTCGGTTCGAACGTGACGGTGCAGGGAATGGGCTTCGCCTTGCAGGATCGGGGAGGCCTCTTTTCACTCGATCCCAGGTCTCCCAACGCCCTCGCCGGTCGCAAGCGCCCATTCCACACCATCATTCCCGCCTTCATGGAGCACGGTGTTCAGCACATCGGGTTCGGCATCATGGGTGGCATGAATCAGCCGCTGGCCCACGCGCAGTTCGTTTCCAATGTGGTTGATTACCACATGAACATTCAGGCGGCGATGGAGGAGCCGCGTTTTACCGACCGTCAACAGCTTGGTTGCAGAATCGTTATCGAGTCGCGCGTTACACCTGCAACGCTGGACGCGCTGACGAAGATGGGCCACGTACTGCAGGTGCATCCCGATTACACTGCGGCGATGGGACGCGGCCAGGCCGTGCTTCACGACAGCGCCACCGGCATCAATTCCGGTGCTTCCGATCCTCGCGCCGATGGCGCCGCGATCCCCGAGCAGCCGGACTTCTCCTCAATCAATCCCAAGCCATGATGCAGGCCGCGGTGCTCCATCGCAGTCTCGCGCTTTTTACTCCCCAATCGCTTCTTCTGCCGGCGTTTCCATCGCAAGTGCAGGTCGTGTCAGAGCTCGATAGGAAAGATAGAGGCTCGCGCGCCAACGCAGAATCATTCCGAAGGCCAGCACAAAAAACAGGCCGCCCGTCTGCTCCAGCGTCAGATATTTATCGAAGAAGCCGCGCGCAAAATATCGCACCGCCGCCAGCAAAATCACCACCGCGAAAAATGCACCGGAGCGCTTCATCATGATCGCGTCGCCCTCACGCCGCAGGCTCGACGTAGCCAGCAGCGGCCACGCCAGCACAAGCGCGCCGATCAGAAACGCGCCCACGCCCCAGTCCAGCGGAAAGCGAAACCCCGGCACAATGAACATTGAGAACCCGGTAGCCATGCCCGCCGGCGGAATCAGAATCTTTCTCAGCGTCATCGCCTTGCGCCCTTCCTGGAATCGCCAGGCCAGCACGCCGCAGAGCCCCACCAGTGAAACGACCGCCGTGAGTACGGGAGTAGAAACCGTCATGCAATCCTCTACCTTCAAGTGTGACAGACAAAGCGGGCTGCGCACCAATCGCTTCAAAACAGATCAAAACTCCATTTGACTCGGCGAAAGAGCGACCGGCTCGCAGCACCGATGATCCCTGGACCCTAGTCCCTGGACCCCAAACCCTGTTTTTCCAGCCACGGGTCCCGCAGCAGGGAACACAACCCCAGGTCGTTCCCGTACCGTTCCACTTCAACCTCGGCCATGCGAATGGCCTTCATCATGCCGCGAAAAGCCGGCACCGCATCCGACCCCATAATCTGTGGCGAAACAAACAGATGCACGCGGTCCACGAGTCCACCGGCCAGCAATGCGGTGTTCAGCCGTGTGCCTGTTTCAGTCAGCAGCGTCAAAATGCCTTCCTCGCCCAGCTTATCGAGCACTTTACCGAGCGGAACGCGCCCTGCCTCGGCAGGCAGCACCTCGACCCGCACGCCCCGATTGCGCAACTCGCCAATGCGCGTCTCGTCCTTTGAAACTGTAAAGATCACCGCGTCGTTTTGCGCGCCTTTAACCATCTTTGAATCCAGCGGCATACGGAGTGCGGAATCAAGTATTACTCGAAGTAATGTTCGGCGTCGCCGCAGCCCGCTGCGATCGGTCAGCATGGGGTCGTCGGCCAGCACGGTGTCCACACCGGTCATGGCCGCATCGGCTTGCCAGCGCAGGGGCTGCACGGCGGCCCTAGCGGCTTCGCTGGTAATCCAATAGGGCTCGCGGGCAGAATGCTGGCCCGCAGGGGGCGCAATGCGACCATCCAGCGTCATCGCCACCTTCATCAGCACCAGCGGCCGCTTGTGCTGGCTCCATCGCGCAAACCCTTCGTTGAGCCGTCTCGCCTCGTTCTCACAAACACCCGTAAGGGTTTCAATGCCGGCCGCGCGCAGGCGCTCTATGCCGTGGCCCGCCACGGCCGGATTCGGATCTATGGTAGCGGCCACCACTCGCCGCAGTCCCGCGGCGATCAGGGCCTCAGTGCAAGGTCCTGTGCGCCCCGTGTGATTGCATGGCTCCAGCGTTACATAGGCAGTCCCGCCACGCAGTCGATCCTCTTTCTGGATTGTGATCGCATGCTGCTTCGCCTCATTCAGCGCCACCACTTCCGCATGGTCAAGCAGGTCGTACTCGTGCCAACCCTCGCCAACCACCTGCCCGGCGCGGTCGAGAATGACGCACCCCACGGCAGGATTCGGCGAGCTGACACCGATCCCGCGTCGGGCCAGCTCCAGCGCACGCCGCATCCAGTATCGGTCTTGCTCTTCAACGTTCATGTCTATTCCAGCAGTGCATCCACAAAATCGCCCGGGGAAAACTCAAGCAGATCGCTCATCTGCTCGCCCACACCCACAAAGCGCACAGGCAAATTCAGCTCTCGCGCAATCGCGACCGCGATGCCGCCTTTGGCGGTCCCGTCGAGTTTCGTGAGCACAATGCCTGTAACCCCGGCAGCCTGGGTAAACAGCCGCGCTTGCTGCAGTCCATTCTGGCCGGTCGTCGCGTCCATTACCAGCAGAACCTCATGGGGCGCCCCGGGCACTAACTTCGCGGCCGTACGCCGCATTTTGTCCAGCTCATCCATCAACCCGGTCTTGGTATGCAGCCGTCCTGCTGTATCCACAATCAGCTCGGCAATGTGGCGTGCTTTGGCCGCGCTCGCAGCATCGTATAAAACCGCGGCCGGGTCGCCGCCCTGGCGCGTCTTGATCATCTCCACGCCGCTGCGTGAAGCCCAAACCTCCAACTGCTCAATCGCCGCCGCCCTGAACGTGTCTGCCGCGCACAGCAGCACGGTGCGGTCCTGTCCGCGATACCAGGCCGCCAGCTTTCCCGCGGAGGTGGTTTTGCCGGTGCCGTTGACACCAACGAGGAACGTCACTCTTGGCGGAGCCTGGGGCTCGGGAACAGCCCGCTGCGGAGCTTCCAGAATCCCGCGTAGCTGTGTCTTGAGCAGTTCGCGCAATTCCTCGCCGCCCTCGATGGCCTGGTGGCGCGCGCGGTCGCGCAGGGCGTCAAGAATCTCGGTCGTGGTCTGCACCCCGATATCGCTCGTGAGCAGCGCAGTTTCCAGGTTTTCGAGCGCTGCCTCGTCCACTTCGCGGGTCAGGGCCACGAGGTCGCCGATGCGCGACGAGAACGACTCGCGCGTCCGGGTCACAGCCTGCTTCATGCGGCTGAAAAACCCGGGTTTAGCTCCCTCTTCCGGCTCCGGATCCGGTTTATCGTTCTGATTCCCAAAAAGCGTAGTGATCATGACGAGGTCCAGACCTCAAGTCTAGAGCATCGCGGAAGTCCGCGTTTCTTTAGCTGAGGGCCCAATTCTGAGAATCCGGAGGTCAGCGGATAATTTCGCTTGCATTTTGCAACGGAGTTTTGGAGAATCTCCAAGCGGCCCTTGGAAGCATCCAACCCATCAGGCTGGAACGAGGGAGAAAAGGAGAGCAATGAGCAGTGTGCGTGTCTTGGTCGGAACGCGCAAGGGAGCGTTCATTTTGTCCTCAGATGGCAAGCGCAAGAAGTGGAAGATCGACGGCCCTCATTTTGCGGGCTGGGAAATCTACCACATGAAGGGTTCGCCCGTGGACCCGAACCGGCTTTACGCCTCGCAAACCAGCGGCTGGTTCGGCCAGATCGTGCAGCGCTCCGACGACGGCGGCAAGACCTGGAAGACGCCCGGAGGCGAGGCCACGCCCGCTCCCAGCGCCATGCCCAAGGCGAGCAACAATTTTCCCTATGACACTTCGGCTGAAACCGGCAAGCCACTCACTACCCACCAGTGGTATGACGGTACGCAGCATCCCTGGGAATTCAAGCGCGTGTGGCATTTTGAGCCCTCCCTCACTGAGCCCAACACTGTTTACGCGGGAATCGAAGACGCAGCCCTTTTCCGCTCCACCGATGGCGGCGCATCATGGCATGAACTTTCGGGCTTGCGCGGCCACGTCACGGGTCCCAACTGGCAACCCGGCGCCGGCGGGATGTGCCTGCACACGATCCTTCTCGATCCAAGTAATCCGGAGCGAATTTATATCGCCATTTCAGCCGCGGGCGCTTTCCGCACCGACGATGGCGGCGCTACCTGGAAACCCATCAACAAGGGCCTTAATTCCAAATACATTCCCAACCCTACGGCGGAGGTGGGGCACTGTGTGCACCACGTTGCGATGAACCCCTCGCGCCCCGGCGTGCTCTTCATGCAGAAGCATTGGGACGTGATGCGCAGCGACGACGCGGGCGACAACTGGCAAAAGATCAGCGGCAACCTGCCGACCGACTTCGGCTTCGTGATCGATGTGCACGCGCACCAGCCGGATACGATCTACGTCGTCCCCATCAAGAGCGACTCGGAGCATTTCCCGCCGGAAGGGAAGCTGCGCGTGTTCCGCAGCCGCACCGGAGGCAACGAGTGGGAACCGCTGAGCAAGGGTCTGCCGCAGAAGAACTGCTACGTGGATGTCTTCCGCGACGCGATGGCCGTCGACAGCCTCGACGATTGCGGCGTCTACTTTGGCACTACTGGCGGCCAGGTGTACGTCTCGCCCGATGGCGGCGACTCGTGGTCGGCCGCCGTGCAGAATTTGCCCAGCGTGCTGTCTGTTGAAGTGCAAACCCTGCAATAACTGGCTTCCGCACGAACCTGGGTGCCACAGGTCCCTTTACGGGGACCTGGCATCCACGAATTCCGGACCTCTATGAACCCAACTGAATCCCAGATTCGCGTCCAACTCCCCTACCACCTGCGCAACCTCGCGCATGTCGACGCCGAGGTGACTCTCGAAGTCGCCCATCCCGTCACTGTGAGTACAGTGCTGGACGCTCTCGAAGCGCGCTATCCCATGCTGCAGGGCACGATCCGCGACCACGACACTCACAAGCGGCGCCCGTTTCTGCGCTTCTTTGCGTGCGAGGAAGACATGTCGCACGACTCGCCGGATGCACCGCTGCCGGAAGCGGTTGTGCTGGGGAAAGAGCCGCTTTTGATTATTGGGGCGATTGCCGGGGGATGAGAACTGTTCGAACAATTTCACAGGATCACGGTTTTGCTGCGGATTTTCAATCAGGCGCGGCGGTGCCGGGTGAAATTAACCCATGGTCCGTCATGGAAAAAAGCGAAGGAAAAGAGAATATAGGGGGTAGGTGCGCCATTATCGCGCCTAATACGCTTATTTTGAATGAGATGGCCTGTTCAAAGTGCGCGTTAGGCACCACTTAAGGACCAATTAGGAGACCCCTGCACAAGGCGCATTTTCGATCAGCGAAAAGATGCAGTGGCTAAAGCCATGCTCATTCTCGAGCCTTTATCGGCCCGACTGAAGTCGTGCCCTTGTCACAAAGCAACGTGTGCAGAGTTTCCTTAGCGCTGCATTCACGGCAACCTGCACCTAAGAGAAGTAGGCCTCACGCGTTGAACCTGGGTGCGCGGACCGCGTCCTCTTTACTAACCCTGCATATCCAATTTGCGCCAAACACTTGGAATAATCTGCCAAATATCAGGCGGGAATCGCATGACTTTGGTGCGACGCTTCCCCGTCCTGGGGGATTGGCTGTGCGGGACAGGCTTGTCTTCGGTTCAAGATTGACGTGCGAGGCATCGCGAGCTCTTCCACCCTCGCGACGGAAAAAATCGCAAGGACGGAACACCCACGTTCTTGTTCTGATTCAAGTGTGGGGCGGCCGTCGTCGCGGAACCCTGCGCCAGGCGAGAGCAAAACTGCGGAAAGACGCTGCCTTCGTCGATCTTTTACTTAGCGGCGCGGCGGAAAAGCGAGCGAGGAGAAGTGCAAGCCGCGCAAAGGTTCTTCATTGGGTGTTGCATTTCAGTTGTAGTATCCGGTGTTCGTGTGCACTTTCAAACCCGGCTTGTCGACAACCACTTTCAGGTCGTGATACTCCTGCGGCTTATCCGCGCGCGGAGGATCGAACGAGAGCGTATAGAACGCGCTGGCGTCCTGGACACAACTGTCGATCTGGCCTACCAGGTCGTTGTTGGGACCAAGCACGCGACCACCGCTCTGGATGGCCAGTACCTTCAAGCCAAGGTTGGAGGGACTCGCTTTCTGAGCTGATTTAACTCCCTTCAGGAAGTCTTGATAGAGGAACGTGGCTCCGCCACTTTCTCCCGATGAAACGCTGTATAGCGCGATGTGCGCTTCGCGCAGGCTGGTTGAAAGCTCAACGATGGTATCGAAGAGCTGCTGCTGCCCCTGGGAAGTTGGGAATTGAAACTGCGCCGAATCGAGCATCGGCCAGCCATGCCCGACCCAGATCAGCTTTTTCCAGCCAGGGGTGTTCTCTTCAGCCTGCGCAATGGCGTCAAGATTCCGAACGGAAAGTTGAACGAGATCCAAGGCGCCCCACGCGCCTTGCGCGTGGCCGATCGTGCGTAACTGGCCGTCGACCTGCTTGAGATCCGCGGCCAGCTTGTTGCCGTCGACAGAAGGCTCAGACTGGAACTTCAAACCGTCATTGGTGAACAGATAGATTGACATCGGCTGCGCAAGATGGCTGCCCTTCTGGCGGAGAAACTTGTCGATTTGCTGCCGCGCATCGGCGACCTCGTGGAAGCTGAGGTTGACTGCATCCAGCAGCAAGATGATCTGGACCGGCGGGTCATCCGTGTGAACTGTTTCGTCGAAAGCGTGAAAGGAAAGAATCTTGCCCGGTTGATTGTCGTCCAGCAGCGTGAAGTCCTTCAATTCGAGGCCCGACACAAGCTTTCCCGACTTATCAGTCACCACAACATTGAGCTCGATGCGACCTTGGCCGCTCTCGGGCGCGGGCACGGGTGCAAGACTCGGCGAGGTGGCCGGGGTCTGGAGCGACGATGCAGGCGCGACGCTCTGCTGTGCAATTGAAAGGACCGGAAGGCATAGAAAGAACAGCAGGCAGGCGCGCTTCGAGATGCACATACGATTCACCTGACTCAGATCTCTGGGAGACTCTTCGCTCGGAGTATACTCTGGCAACCGATGACGCAGTCACGATTTCGCCTTCGCGAACAGCAGCTTTGAATTGGAAGAAGCAGAATCATTCTTGTTTATCAGACAGGCAAATTCAACGCTTGGATCTATGCTTCGTGCCTATCGCGCTGCGATCGATTGGAAGCATGCACTCAATCCGAATTTCGGGTGAAGATATGCGCGCGCGTGCGCCGCGGGGATGAGCGTCAGCAGTCATGATTGGTACCAATCGATGCGGGAATGATTTTTTCCGCAAGGACTTACTGTTCGCCTCTTCCCGGACGCAGCATGAGGTCCTTGATCGCCTCTCGCGGGTCCTTGCCTTCGTCAAGGATCAGTTCCATCTGCTCCGTAATCGGCATCTCGATGCCGTAGCGGCGCGCCAGTCCAAGTGCGGCGCGCGTGGTGCGGACGCCTTCCGCGACTTTACCGCCCAGGCTTTCGAGAATTTCAGGCAGTTTGCGGCCCTGGCCCAGTGCCGCGCCGACCGTCCGGTTGCGGCTGAGCGATCCGGTGCAGGTGAGCACCAGGTCGCCGACGCCCGACAGGCCGGCGAGGGTTTCGCGCCGTCCTCCGCAAGCTACGGCGAGGCGGGTAATCTCGGCGATGCCGCGGGTCATGAGAGCGGCGGCGGAGTTGTAGCCGAGCCCCACTCCGGCGGCAATGCCGGCGGCGATGGCGATAACGTTCTTGAGCGCGCCGCCAAGTTCCACGCCAATGACGTCGGTGGATGTGTAAAGGCGGAGGGTTTCAGAAGAGAACTCATGCTGGATGAGGGAGGCGATTTGCAGGTCGCTGAAAGCCACGGTCACAGCAGTGGGCTGCCCCTGAGCCACTTCAAGAGCGAAGCTGGGTCCTGAAAATGCGCCGATGGAGAGCAGGAGTCCGGCCGGCTCAAGGATTTCAGAGATGACCTGGGTCATGCGCAGGAACGTGTTGTCTTCCACGCCCTTGGTCGCACTCACGATGAACTGGCCGTTGTGCAGGTGCGGTCGCAGGCGGTTGAGAGTGGGGCGCAAAAACTCGGAAGGCACGACGGAGACCACGATATCGGCATCGGCAATGGCCGCTTCTTCGCTGCTGACGGCAATTTCGGAAGGGAGGGGAAAGCCGGGGAGAAAAAGCTTGTTTTCGCCGGCGGCGACGATTTGCTGTGCCTCCTCTAGGCTGTGCGCCCAGAGAGTAATTTGATGGCCGCCGCGGCGATGGAGCGAGAGGGCGATCGCGGTTCCCCAGGCACCGGAACCGAGCACGAAGATGCGGCTCATGCGGGCTTCCTCTCTCGCGCATGCGATCCAAAACGGCTTTCAGTGCCACTGAGCAGGCGGCCGATGTTCTGGTGGTGCTTGGCAATGATGAGCAGCGCGACCGCGGCCTGCACGGCGATGAACACCGGCGGGCGCGGGCCCTTGACGAGGAACCAGGCGAATACCGGAAAACTCGCCGCGCCCAGAATCGAAGCCAGCGAGACAAAGCGGGTGATAAGGAGAATGAGTGCGAAAACCGAGATGGCGGCGAGTGCAGACAGAGGCGCGGCCACGAGAAAAACGCCAAATCCAGTGGCCACACCCTTGCCGCCGCGAAAGCGCAGCCACACGGGAAACATGTGCCCAATCACGGCGCAGAGTGCGGCCAGGGCCTGAGCCGTGCGTACCGGCGCAGCGGGCATGAGCAAGCCACCCAGAAACCCGCCCAGCCAGACCGCGGCGCAGCCCTTCAGCACGTCGAGCAGGAACGTGGCAGCGCCCAGACCTTTCGCGCCGGAGCGAAGCACATTTGTAGCGCCGATATTGCCGCTGCCGATGGTACGGATGTCCTGATGCCGGAAGGCGCGCATTAACAGGTAGCCAGTGGGGATCGATCCGAGCAGATATGCGGCTGCGGCGACCAGGAAACTTGCAAGGATCATAACGAAACAGAGTTTAGCAGGTGAGGGCGGGCTTCGCCGTTGCACTGCGACAAGCCCGCCACCGTGCTCAGAAGCGCTCGTCGGCCGAGGGCCCGTAGAGGGCAGGGACGGTGGAACTGACCAGGCGCAAATAGACGGTTAACTGGCCCCGGTGATGGGCAAGATGACTGAAGACAGCGTCGGCAATCATGATGGTGCGCGGCTGCTTTTGAATTGCGTTTCCGTTCATCTTGAAAGCCCAGGGTTGCAGCAGGTGCTCGTCGGTGGTGGACTCGAGGGCGCGCCGGGCGACGGCGACGGCGTTATCGAGGCTGGCGAGCAGTTCGGCTTGACCGGCCAAAGGCCTGGTGCGGAAGCCATCGCTCGACGGATCGTCGATATTGAGTTCGTCGCGATCAATCATGAGGGCGATCCAACCCAAGATGCCGGCCACCAGGGCAGCCAGGTAGCCGAGTTCCATTGACCGCTCGTGTGGCTTGAAGTCGTTGCGGCCCTCGGGTACGCGTTCAAGGGCTTTGCGGACGAGCACGGCTTCGCGGTCAAGTTTTGCGAGGAAGAAATCTCTCAGGGTGACAGTTGTCTGCGACATGAGTGTGGAACCTCCTTGTTGCTTCGGGATCGAGCAGTTGGGGAACCGCCATAGCCCGGCAATTCAAGAGTAAGAAAGCATATATGACATCTTCTGTCATAATTGATTTGAAAATATAGAAAGCGATCGACAGGAGGCACAAAGGGCTGCGATGAAAGCTGACCGGCTGCTTTCGGTGCTGCTGCTGCTGCAAGCCAAGGGGCGCGCCACGGAGCGCGAGCTTTCGGAGCGGCTGGAGGTTTCGCAGCGCACGATTCATCGCGATCTGGAAGCGCTGAGTGCGGCCCGTGTTCCGGTTGCCGCAATGCGCGGAGCACAAGGCGGATGGCAACTGGAAAAGGGCTGGCGGACGCAGGTTCCGGGGCTGGACGAGGCCGAGTTGCGCGCCCTGCTGATGGCCCAGCCGCGTGCGGTGGGGCATCCGCGCCTGGCGGCGGCCGCGGAGAGCGCTCTGAACAAGCTGATGGCCGCACTGCCAGGGCCCATGCAGGCGCAGGCAGCGGTGATGCGCGAACGGCTGCACGTGGATGCAACCGGATGGCGCGAAACAGGGGAAGACCTGTCGATGCTGGCCGCGGTTCAGGACGCGATTGCGCGGGAACGCAAGCTGGCGTTCGATTACACGAGGGCGGATGGCGAGAAGGCTCCGCGCACGGTGGATCCCCTGGGCCTGGTGGCAAAAGGATTGAGCTGGTACCTGGTTGCACGCGCACCAAACGGCATGCGTACCTACCGCGTTTCACGAATGGAAGGAGTGACGGCGTTGGCTGTCGGGTTCAAGCGGCCCGCGCATTTCAACCTGGCGGCATATTGGAAAAAGTCCACGGCGGAACTCGAAAAACGGAGAAGGCGCTATCCGGCGATTTTGTCGCTGACTGCTGAAGGCTCTCGCAGGCTGCGAATGTGGTGCACCGCAAAACCCCTGGAAGGCAGCGCCACGGCTAGTGGACGCGAAGGATGGATCACGCTGCAAGCCGAATTTGATGCTGAAGAGCAGGCGCGGTTTATCGTTCTCGGCCTGGGCTCAACCGTCGAGGTCATTGGGCCGGACGAATTGCGCCGATGGGTGCGGGACGAGGCGGAGCAGTTGCTGCAATGGACCGCACGAGGCGCAAAAAAGAAGGAGGGCCAAGGCTGAGTTCTCCGGTGTATAGTGGTGCCTCCCCGGATTCGAACTTCCCTTGAAAGGCGGAAACTCATGCCCAGTTACCTCATACAAGCGTCCTACACAACCGAGGCGCTCGCTACGCTGATGAAGAGCCCGCAGAATCGCACCGAAGTGGTGCGCAAGGCGATTGAAAAGCTCGGCGGCTCGCTCACCGGTCTTTGGCTATCCTTCGGAGACCAGGACATCGTGTCCATTATGGAAATGCCGGACAATGTGACCGCGGCGGCAATTTCACTGGCCATTGCTTCGGGTGGCGCATTGAAATGCACAAAGACCACGCCGCTGCTGACCGTGGAAGAGGGCATGGCGGCGATGAAGAAGGCGGCTTCCTCAGGCTACAAGCCCATTTCCGCGAAAAAGTAGATAAGGCGGTCGCCGACACAGACTGAAAACACGAGACGGATGGTGGATGTCGCCAACTATCCGTTGAAAGGACGTGTGCGCCTCAGTCGACCATCACTTCGCCGGGGACGATGGGGCGGGTGCGAGGGAGCGCGCCATTGTAAGCGGCAAGTCCCATCAAGAACAGCGCGCCGACATAAACGACAAGCTTGATCAGGCTTCCGGTGCGCGTCATGGGCAGCGTCTTCCACAGAACCAGCAGCAGAGTTTGTCCCGTGGTGACAGCCCAGACCGATCCGTAGAAGTAACGCCGCTCGGTACCTTCGCGCAGTGTCGACGGGCCCACGCGGGGCAACTTGCCTGCAGCGCCGAGCGCAAGAATCAACACGAACAGCGGCAGGTAGCCGAACTGGTAAAGCTGCTTCATATACCAAACGCCGGTGATGACTGCGATGACCAGGCCGGTGAGGTTAAGGAGGGCAAAATTCAGCACGGCGTTCCATGCGAATGTGTAGCAGACCTTGCGGTAGAGGGGGTTGGGCTTGTCCTCATCAAAGCGCAGGATGTAAGGACGGGGCTCGACGCCGGGCAACTGCGCGTAAAGTCCGGCGATGCCGGTGCCGAGAAGCACGGCGGCCAGCCAGATCGAGTTGGCCCAGCCGAAGCCGTGGGCAAAGAGAGAAAACGTGAGAGGTCCAGGGGCCAAAAAAAAGACCCATATCCAGATGGGCCAATGCGCCAGGCGATAAATGCGTGTGTTGCGTTCGCGAATCTTTCGCGCCTGGGCGTACTCCACCTTTCCGCTGTATCGCATGGGCCTGAGTTTTGCAGAGGGGACGGGACCGAGTCAATTCCAGCCCGCAAAACCGGCGCGGAGAGCGACCGCGCACGGGTTGGACGAGGCGATGACCCGGGGAGCATGGATAACAGGAGGAGTCTTCGGATATCCTGCATGGACGAAGGAAGTGTTCGCCTTCAGGCGGATCGGAGCTATGGTGCATATGTTTTGGGCATGTTCTGAACTGGCAGGAAGGGAATCATAATGCGCATCATCCACCGAGTTTTTATCATGGCGTCACTCTGCTGGCCCGGCCTTGTATGCCTGGGGCAAACCCCTGCGGGGGCTGGACCCGAACAGACGCCGGCGCAAAGCGCTCCCGCTGCACCGACTCCTCCTTCGGGGCTGCTACAGCCGGCGCTCGACACCGTACAGCAGACCCTGGGCACGGTGAATCTGGAGAGATGGAAGAAGGGCAATATTCGCGAGGAAGCGGGCGACAATATCGGCAAGATTTTGCGCGACGTCAAAGAGACGTTGCCTCCGCTGCTGAGCGACTCCGATGCCGCTCCCGGATCAAACAGCAAGATGCTGCCGGTGGCAAGGAATGTCGCGGCGTTGTACGACGTGCTGCTGCGCGTCGTTGAGGCATCGAGGGTTTCAGCACCCGCAGAGCAGGTGACGTCGCTGCAGCGAGCGCTAATCAGCCTCAGCGAGGCGCGTCTCGCTCTGGATTCGCGCATGCAGGATGCGGCTATTGCAATGGAAAAACAGGTGAGCGATCTGCGAGTAACCGTGCAGAAGCAGGCGGCTTTCAAGTGTCCGGCCCCACCTCCGCCGGTGGCAAAACCCTGTGTCCCGCCGGCTCCGCGCAGGAGGGTCAGGAGAAAAGCCACCCCACCGGCAGCAACGACGCCGAATAAGCCGGGAACGCCAGGCACCACACCACCCAAGAAGCCGGGGACTACGCCACAGAAGAAGCCGGCCACGCCGGGGACTACGCCATCGAAGGCAGGAACCTAAAGCAGTTTCGGAACAGGCGGGAGTCACAATTCGACCGTCGTGCAGGCTTACATGAGCTTTCGTCGAATGAGGTCGAGGGCCTGCTGCGAGGCCCAATGGCGCACCCGGTCGCGGTCGCCGCGGAAGGTGCGGTCGAAGCTGTCGGTCTTTTGTGCGTCCGAGACGGCAAAGTAGACCAGGCCTACGGGCTTGTCGTCCGTGCCGCCGGTGGGGCCGGCGATGCCGGTGACTCCGAGGCCGAGCGTGGCGCCGGTGCGCTTGCGGATGCCTTCGGCGAGTGCCGAGGCCACTTCAGAGGATACGGCGCCGTGTTTTGCGATGAGCTCCGGCGGGACGTTGGCGAAAGATGTCTTGAGCGGGTCAGAGTAAACGACAGCGCTGCCGAGAAAAGAGCGGGAGCTGCCGGGTACGCCGGTAATGCGCTCGGCGACCATGCCGCCAGTACAGCTTTCAGCCACGGCGAGGGTGGCCTGGCGGAGGCCGAGGTAGTAGAGCACTATCTGCTCAAGCGACTCGCCCTCGGAGGAGTAGAGCCAATCGTCGAGAGCCTCCTCCATGCGACCTGCGAGTTCCTCGACACGCTGCTCGGCAGCTTCCTTGCTCGCCTTGGAGCAGAGTAATGTGAGCTGGATGTCGCCCGCGTGGGCCAGGATGGTGGTTTCAACATCGGTGTAGGTGGTGTAAATAGGGGCCAGCAGCTTATCCGCCTGAGACTCCGGAATCATGGCCGCTTTCAGGGTGCGCTTGGCGATGTGACGCGGCGGCAGGGCCTCTTGCAGACGAGGCAGGCATTCGTCGTCGAAGAGCGGACGGCACTCATTGGGCGGTCCGGGAATGAGCATGATCAGCTTGCGGTAGCCGCTGAAGGTAATATCGAGCCATTGGCCCGGCGCGCTTCCGTTGGGATTAGCCAGAACAGTGGCGCCTTCGATGACGTCAGCCTGCTTGAGGTTGTTCTCGGGCATGGGCATGCGCCATGTGGCGGCGCGGACGTGGAGCGCGGCGACTTGCGAGGCCTCGCGACGCAGCGCGAGCGAAAGCGCCTCGGCAGCGGCTTCACGGGTGAGGTCGTCTTCAGTGGGGCCGAGCCCGCCCATGAGGACGAGAATATCGACGCGAGCAAGCGCGTTGCGGATGGCGCTGACGATATCTTTGCGGCGGTCTCCGACAATCGTCTTGAAGGCCACGGCGACGCCGATCTCATTGAGCCTTTCAGTCAGGTAAAGGGAGTTGGTGTCCTGGCGGAAGGGGGTCAGCATCTCAGAGCCGACAGCGATGATTTCGCATTTCATAAGTGCAGCTTCTTGCTCCTGGCCATTTGGCTTCTGGAGCAGTTTCGGAATACACGCAGACTTTTTAAGTTAGATGAAAGATGGCTTTTTCTTGTTGAAAGAGCCACTTAAGTGCGTGCTTTCGGTCTACACCAATTCCGGAACTGCTATAACGGGTGCCGCGCTCCAGATTATCCAGGCGTCTTAGCTGGTTTCCGAGGCTCTCATATCTGCCGCAGAAAAGACTCGACACTGGCATTTGGAAGCTAAAACAAAGGGAGTCCTTCGACCCCCAGGTCAACATCGTAAACCGCTTCGTTGGTCGTCAGGATCGTGGTGCCGAGCGGAGAGAAGGCTACGCCGACGAGGTTATTTCCGCTGAGGACAAGGCTGGCCTCGCCTTTGGTGGAGACCCGCACGAGACCGCGCTGTCCATGGAGGCAGGCGGCCACGTAGATGTCGCCATCCTTTGAGAGCGCCAGGCCTTGAGGGCGGCCAAGGCCACGGTACCAGGGGCGGGCGTCGCCGTGGGTGTCGATGGCCCAGATCGCATCATTCGAGCAAAGAGTGGGGCCAGTGACAAAGAGCGTACCGGCGGCGTCGACGGCGAGGTGATAAGCCGAGATGCTCGGTTCCAGTGTGGCGTACACGAAGATCTTGCGCTGGGCGTCAATCTTGAAGATGGTTCCGCTGCGATCGCCAACGAAGAGGTTGCCATCCGGATCGAATGCGGCGCCCGTGGCAACGCCCATGCCCTCGGAGTAAAGAGTCGACTCGCCCGCTCCATCTACGCGATAGACATTCCCCTCGGCACGCGAGGTAACGAAGAGATCACCGTCGGGGCTGAAAGCCAGGCCGGTGGCGTTGAGAATTCCGGTGACGAAGGGCGTTCCGCGGCCGTCGGGGCTCACTCGAACAACAGAGACAGGGGTCTGCTTTCCGCGCGGACCGGAGATAGTGGCGTAGACCATACCGGAACGGCTGACGGCAGGGCTGGTGACCGGGTGAAGGCCGCTCGATAGCTCGTGAGCGACACGCAATGGCGCAGCGTTGCTGACGCCGTGGGAAGAACGGACTTCAACCAGCCCGGTGATGGCTTGTTCGGGTACGCGGAAAGCCAGGCGGCCGGGACGGCTCATTCGCACTTGGGCGGTGTGGCTCCCGACCACGACCCCGGGCGGGCCGGCTGAATTTGGGCCTAAATGGGCGCCGGTGAGTTCGACTTCGCCCAAGGGCAGTGCGGCGGCGGGCAAAACGTCGTCGATGCGCGGCTCGGGGAAGCTACCTTCAGGCGCGGATTGGGAGCGGATGCGCGGCATTTCAAATCCAAATGTGTAGCAGAGATGCTACACCCAAAGCATACAGCCCCGCGGCCACATCATCGAAGACGATGCCCCATCCTTCAGGAAGGCTTTCGAGTTGGCGGGCCGGAAACGGCTTGGTGATATCGAAAAGACGAAAGAGGACAAGGGCGATGAGTGCGTGGCGCCAGTTGGCATGGCTGCCGAGGAGGGCGATCCACTGACCCGCCACTTCGTCGACGACGACGAACTGAGGATCGTGGCGGCGGCTTTCACGGGCGGCGATGGTGGCGGCGGGTACACCCAACGCGATGGACAGGGCAATACCGGCGAGCAACGCGACGAACAAGGAAGCGGGGCCGGGATGGAGGAGCCAGGCATAGGCGGCCCACAGAAGCACTGCGGCTAGCGAGCCCCAGGTTCCGGGACCGGGCTTGCACAGGCCCGCGCCGAAGAATGTGGCTACGGTCCATGCCCAGAGCGTTTTGTGGGCGGCGGGAGCCGAGGTGGAGGTGACACCGGGCGATGAGCTATCGATCATCGGAGCCTTTGTCGTGGCCACCGCTGAGGCCGCCGAGGTCTTCAAGGACTTCGGGGTCAAGCACGGGCGAGCTGATCTTGTAGACGCCCATGGCCCACTTGCCGAGGTCGATCTTGCGGCAGCGATCACTGCAGAAGGGAAAGTCCTCGTCCTTTGGCCGGACCAGCGCACCGCAGGTGGGGCAATGGAGAACCTTGACGGATTTTTTGGATGGAGACATGGGACGATTCCTTTGACGAACCTCCATTAGAACCGGTCTCATCAACATGTTCATCAACTCGCCGGAATCGTGGGACCCGCCTCGTTGTTGGGTCCCATGCTTGCCCAGACGGCAGCCCAGGCATTTATGAGACCGGTTGTATTCATTTTCTCACCAGGACCACGACGCCGCTGGCCCAGGCGAGAGGCGCGATCTCAAAACGTGCATCCGCGGCAAGCCGGCTCATCAGAACTGGGACTTTCTCCGCATGACCTTCAGGCCAATTTCGCTGCGGGAGCATGTCGTCCACGATGTAAAAGCCTCCCGGCCTGATGATTGCCAAAGCCTCATCGAGTGCATGGTATTTACCGGGCAGAGCATCGGCGAAGACAAGGTCGAAGCTGGCGGGGGATTGCCGGCGCAAGAAGGCCGCTCCATCTTCGTTGATGAGCGTGAGCCGCCTGTCACTGCCGAGAATCTCGCGTGCAATGGCTTGTGCGTGCGGGTCGGTATCGACGCTGATCAGGGTCGATGCGGCATCCATGCCCGAGAGCAGCCAGGCGGTGGCAATACCGGTTCCCGTGCCCAGTTCGAGCAGGCGTCCGGATGGTTTGGAGCATGCGAGAACGCGAAGCAATGCCCCGGTGAGCGGCTCCGACGCCATACCAAAGTTCATTTCCACAGTACGTGCCAGGATGTCGGCCAATTCGGAGGGTGGATGTATGTATTTGCTTTCGTCCATGGCAAACCAGTTTACAGCGATGCGAGAATGACACGGCGAGTGCCGGCTTTGGCACTGCGCTCTCGATCTGTCTAGTGGCGCGCATAGCGGTCGTAGACGCCGATGACGGGAAGGACATTGCCATCGTTGTCGAAGAAACCGCGCTGGACCAACGGTCCGCGGACAGCGGGTTCCCACCAGAAGACTCCTTTGCCGTGGCCGCCGGGAGCCTCCATCACAATATGATTCACTTCATCGAGAAAGTCGCGTTGGCCTTCAGGGGTCTCAGGAAAGGGACCGGGTCGAGAGGTGTAATTGCCGGGCTCCCAGTTATAGGCCGTCTCCACGACATAGACATCTTTGCCGTACGCGCTGATGGTTGCTTCAAGATTGGCGCGGAGATCGTTCAGGCTGCCCTGCCACCAGGGGTAATAAGACTGGCCGATTACGTCGAATTTGATGTTGTACGTGGCGAGCTTGTCGAAGAAGGATTTGGTAGCCGCGATGTCGCCGCCCTTGTCGATGTGAATCATGATGAGCGGACGCGGCTCATTGCCGCAGCCGGCTCCAACGCCGTCAATGCCCGCCTGCACGAGTTGCGCGAAGTGATCCCAGTTTTCATGCAGCTTTCCGTCGGGCCAGATCATGCCATTTGAAATCTCATTGCCCACTTGCACCATGTCCGGCATGACTCCCGCGGTTCGAAACGTGGCGATGGTATCGCGCGAATAGGCAAACACAGCGTCGACAAGCTGTTTGTGAGTGAAGGCGGCCCAAGCAGCTGGAGTGGGCTGGTGGCCGGGGTCGGCCCAGCCGTCGGCATAATGAAAATCGAGAAGAAACCTGAAACCCATGGCCTTGGCTTGTTTGGCGGCGGCGATGGTGTATTCAAGGTTGTTGGGAAGGTTGGTGGGCGCGACAAAAATGCGGAGGCGAACCCAGTTGTAACTGTGGTCGCGAAGGATTTCAAGCGCCGGTTTGGCGACGCCATTCTCTTTGAAGACGGCACCCTGCTGTTCCGCCTGGGGAAGAAACGAGATATCCGCGCCGACGGCGAATTGCGAGGATTTGCCGGTGGTGACTTGTTGCGACGGGCAAAGGGGCGCAGCGCAAAGCACGAGAACAGCGAAAAAAGCAAAGCTGCGAAGATGCACGGATCACCTCGCGGAATCAGGTCAGCCAAACGCGTGCAGGCTGTCTCGTTCCTGCTCATTCAGCGAAGAGGATTAGCCGCGCAGTCTGCGAATTGATTGACTGAACAGTTTACAGCGGTCCTGAGATGACGCGCGCTACGATGTCATACTCGTGGGCTTCGGTGATTTCAGCTTTGTAAAAGCGGCCTGCTTCCAAAGCGTCTAACTCCCCGAAGTCGTTGATGTAGACTTTGCCGTCGATTTCGGGAGCGTGGAACTGGGTGCGGCCCTCCCATAGAAGCGGCGTCTCATCGCTTTCGCCCTGGGCAAGGACGACTAACTCGCGGCCCACCCATTGTTGCTTGGCACGTTTGCTGATGGATTGCTGCAGCTTCATCAGACGGCGCTTGCGGGCTTCGATGGTGCGTTTGGGTACCTTGGCATCGAGCGAGAATGCGCCGGAACCCTCTTCGTCGGAGTAGCTGAAGACGCCGAGCCAGTCGAACTTGGCCGCGCCGATAAACTCTTCGAGAATTTGAAAATCCGAGGAGGATTCGCCGGGGAATCCGACGATGAAGGAAGTCCGGAGAGCAATGCCGGGGACGGCGGCGCGGACCTTCTCGAGAGTTTTGAGGAAGATGTCGGCGCCGGCTCCGCGCTTCATCGTTTTGAGTACCTGCGGCGAAGCGTGTTGCAGTGGTACGTCGAGATATTTGCAGATGTTGTCGTGTTTGGCGATGGTGTCGAGGAGGCGGCCGGTGATGCGGTTGGGGTAAGCGTAGAGGAAGCGCAGCCAGCGCAGGCCGGGGATGGCGGCGAGTGCTTCGAGCAGCGTGGCGAGGCCGTCTTTGATGCCGAGGTCTTCGCCGTAGCAGGTGGTGTCCTGGCCGATGAGGGTGATCTCCTCGACGCCGCGGGCGACGAGTTGCCGGGCCTCGGTGACTACCGACTCGAAGCGGCGGGAACGGAATTTGCCGCGCAGGTTGGGGATGACGCAGAAGCTGCAGGGATGGTCGCAGCCCTCGGCAATCTTGATGTAGGCCGAGGATCGGGGGGTGGCGAAGAAGCGTGGGGTGGTTTCGTCGTAGAGGTAGGTGGGCAGCAGGTGCGCTGCGCCGTCCCAGCGGTCGCGGCGGAAGCGGCCTTGGCGTTCGCGCGCTTCTCCCTCCTGGCGAGATGGAGTTGATTCCGGCTTGTGGGTTCCGGCGAGAGATTCCTGGCCGGAGCGCGTGCCGGCGTGGCCGTTGGCGGTGAGGATGTTGAATGGAGAAAGAGTGACCAGGGCCGGGGCGGGCGCAATACCGGCGGCTTCGAGAATGGATTCGAGTTCGCCGGTGCCGACGACGGCGTCGACTTCAGGGATGTTTTTGCGGATATCGTCGCGATACCGCTCCACCAGGCAGCCGGCGACGATGAGCCTTTTGGCCGTGCCGGAGGTTTTGTGGCGAGCCATTTCGAGGATGGTGTCGACTGACTCCTGTTTGGCTGTGTCGATGAAACTGCAGGTGTTGACGACAAGGATTTCGGCATCCTCGGGACGGGAAGTCAGGCGCGCCCCGGCGCGGTCCAGCAGGCCCATCATGACCTCGGAATCGACGAGGTTTTTGGGGCAGCCTAACGAAATAAAGCCCACGGTGGGAGCCGTGGGTGGGGATGGTTTGCTCACACTTCTATTGTAACGGGGAATGGATTTGTGAGTGGGGAGGGTTGAACCTCCTTGTCACTGCCGGTACCCGGAGTTGCGGCCTGGTTCTGGTGATAAAATCAATCAGTGCCGGGTCCTACGCGACGTAATCCCGCCAATCCCGCCAGGTCCGGAAGGAAGCAACGGTAACGGGCTAGTACGGGCGCAGTAGGTCACCCGGTACTTTTTTGCGGCCATGGGCCGTTTACCTCTTTGGTTGGCTTGGGACGGACTCATCCTTTCTCCCACCCTTGCCGCAAAGACAGAGACGCGGCAAGGATGGGGCACCCAGAGTTCCCGGAGTTCGAGCCGCAAGGAGAAATGCATTGACCCTCACAGTTCGTCCCGTGGTGGGCCGGCGCGCCAAGATTACGGCGCTCGGGACCTACGTTCCCCCCGATGTGCTGACCAATCAAGACCTGGAAAAGATGGTGGACACCAACGATCAGTGGATCGTGGAGCGGACCGGTATCCGCGAGCGGCACGTGCTGGCCAAGGGGAAGGGCGTCAGCGATATATGCGTTGAGGCTGCGAAGAAATGCCTGGCGGCGCGGGGCATCGAGCCAAGCGAAGTCGAAGTCATTATCGTGGGCACGGTGACGCCGGACATGATGTTCCCTTCGACAGCGTGCCTGGTGCAGGACAAGATCGGGGCGAAAGGCGCGTGGGGTTTCGACGTATCCGCAGGCTGTTCGGGGTTTGTATTCGCATTGCAGGCGGGCGTGAAGCTGGTGGAGAGCGGAGCGCACTCAAAGGTTCTAGTTTGCGGTGCCGACGCCAATACGCGTATGACCGACTACACCGACAGGGCAACCTGCGTGTTGTTTGGCGATGGAGGCGGCGCGGTGCTGCTGGAGCCCGCAGAAGAAGGCGAGATCGGCTTCATCGACTATGTCAACGAGATTGACGGATCGGGTGGCGTGGCGCTGAACCTGAAAGGCGGCGGCAGCCTGAATCCATCGACGCACGAGACCGTCGACAAAAAGATGCATTACATCTACCAGGACGGGCAGGCCGTCTACAAGTTTGCCGTGCGGAAGATGGCCGAGGCGACTGCGCGTTTGTTGGAACGCAATGGTGTGACTGGCGCGGACCTGGGCTGTTTTATTCCTCACCAGGCCAACAAACGAATTATTACTTCTACCGCGGACCGGCTGGGATTGGACCCGGAGCGGGTGATTATCAATATCGATAAGTATGGAAATACGTCGGCCGGTACGATTCCGTTGGCGATGGAAACGGCCATCGAAGAGGGCAAGCTGAACAAGGGCGACCTGGTGCTGCTGGCCGCAGTGGGCGCGGGGTTCACGGTGGGGACCGTATTGCTCAGGTGGGAAATCTGACGAGTCAGCGGCTAGCTATTAGCTCCTAGCCTTTAGCTTTCAGTCTCTAACTTTCAGCTTTCAACTTCGCCGCGGAATTCGCGCTCGAAGCGGCCGGGATACTAGACGGCCAATTCGTCGATGGCCATGTCATATTCCGGCAGGACGCCCGATTCGGCGGCCATGCGGAAAAACCCCTTCATTCCTTCTATGCATTCCTCATCGAGGATGTAGTGAATATTGGTTGTCAGGTAGGAATGAATGGTTGCGGCAGGCAGCGGAAGTTTGCGCGACCACTCAGCGACGAGCGCTTCAATGTTCCGCAACCCGTGATCGCGAGAGCCGATGAAATCCGACTCGATACCGTCATCCAAAAGGCTGCCCGGCGCGGCCGCCCACACGGCAGAGACGAAGGACAAGCCGGTGAGCTTGTACCATTCCTCGGCCAGGTCGTGATAGACGAGTTCCTCGCCGGTGCGCTCGAAACGATTGGCGCGCTCTTCAAGAGCCAGTAGCGCGGGATCGCCGATGACGATGGCGGCGTCGGCGCGGTCAAGCATGGCATCGAGGTCCGCGGCCATGGGCAGGAAAGGAACTTCAGGGTTGCCCCATTTATGGAAGAGGATGCGCGCGTAGGCCAGCGTGGTACGGCTCGCAGTGTCGGCGGCGACACTGCGCAGATCTTTCAGCGCCCTGCCGGCGCGCCGAACCAGCAACAGGGAGCGTACGCTGCGCTTGGAAGCGATGGTGCAGCCGGGCAGTATGCGCAGCCCGGGCGTTGTTGCCAGTGACGCGATGGGAACGAGGCCGATATCGGCTTCGCCCGATGCGAGGCGGTCGGCACATTCTGAAGGCAGCATCCAGTCGATCTGGTAGCGATTGGCGAGCCTGGCATTCAGTGGTGGATGCTCGAAGTCCCACATGAGGGGAGCTGGATTGAGGAAACGAATGGCGGCGATACGCAAACGAGGTTGAGAAGTCGAACTCACGCTCTCTTAGACTATCAATACCGGGGGCGGGAATGCGCGAAAACGTTCGGCGAGGTGACGCGCCAGCTTGACTTCCGCTGCACAGCGGGTTACTGTGAGCGCAATTACCAAAGAAATTTTTGCTGATTACTCTTAAGGAAAGTGGTGTGTGCGTTCGCGTATGCATACCCAGTGATGAAAGATTTGCTTCAAGAAACAGGGAGTCCGGCTGGAACGCGACTCGATGAAGACCGGCTGGCCTGGCTGGCTCTGACGCTGGCGCCGGGGCTGGGTCCGAAGCGCATCCTTGATGCTGTGAGAATGCTGGATGCACCGAGTGAAATCTTCAGAATGTCGCTGACTTCTCTCGAAGCACTCCGGCTTCCGGCGCAGACCGCGCAGTTCATTTTTGACGGTAAAGCGCGCCATGTCGCGGAAGAAGAGTGGACGCGCGTGGCGGCGCAAGGTGCAACATTGCTTACGTTTGGCTGCCCGGAATATCCAGAGCGGCTGAAGGAGATTTACGACCCGCCCCCGGTATTGTGGTTGCGTGGAGCGGCAAGTCTTCTGGCGCGGCCGTCAATCGCAATCGTCGGCACGCGACACCCGTCACCTTACGGGTCAGGTGTAGCGGAAATGCTTGCGCGAGATCTGGCGGTACGCCGCCTGCTGATTGTGAGCGGGATGGCGCGGGGCATCGACACCTGTGCACACCGGGGCGCACTGGCGGCGCGCATGCCGACGGTGGCAGTGTGGGGCACGGGTATCGACGTCATTTATCCCAAGGAAAACAAGAAGCTTGCCGAGGAAATTCTGGCGACCGGCGGGGCCATCGTCAGCGAGGTGCCGATGGGGACGTTCCCTGCGCCGCAGAATTTTCCACGGCGTAATCGCATTCTGAGTGGGCTGAGCGTGGGTGTATTGGTGGTGGAGGCGAGCGAGAACTCGGGTACGCGGGTAACCGCTCGCTGCGCCGCGGAACAGAATCGCGATTTGTATGCGGTGCCCGGCAACGTGACCAATAAGAATTCGTGGACCCCTAACACGCTCATTAAGCAGGGCGCTACGCTTGTGGCCACGTGGGAAGATGTGTGGGAAGACCTGCCTTCGCAGGTGCGGTTGGAACTCGAAACCGCGGCGGGCGATGAATCCAAACCGGAAGAAGCCGCATCTTTACTGCCTGACCCCGTGCTGAGGCCGCAGGAAGTGATGGTGCTGGAGATATTGCGGGCTGACGAGTCGCTGCAGATTGACGAGATTCTCGAACTGCTGGAGACACAACTGACTTCTTCCGAGGTGTTTACGGCGCTGTTTGAATTGGAAATGACGGGGCGCATTCGGCAATTGCCAGGAAAGAATTATGTGCGCACGATGTGACGGCCGCACATACTGCGTCTTATTCGACACAATTGTTTCGCGCATTAGTTCGCACTTCGAAATGCATTTGCGCGTAATGTTGGAGGAGCGCCGGGCGAAAAAAATTCGTTCGCGAGTGGAAACCGAGCCGTCTTCCGTGTTAGTTTCCAAGACTTGTGGCTGATCATTCTCCGCGAGAGAAACACATTTTTGCGCGCGGCGGAGATTGAACGTGGCGCGAATGAAACGGAAAGACCTGTATCCGAGTCAAAAAGGCCGGGCAGGATTGAGTATCTGTTATTAAGGATGGCAATGAGCAAATCACTAGTGATCGTTGAATCGCCTGCCAAGGCAAAGACGATCGAGAAATATCTGGGCAGCGGATTCGAAGTGCTGGCATCGGTCGGACACATTATGGATCTGCCTAAAAACGATATTGGCGTAGAGCTGGAAAATCGCACCTTCGAGCCAACACTGATTGTGTCTCCCGGCAAGGAGAAGGTGGTTGCGCAGTTGAAGAAAGCCGCGGCTAAGGCTGACGATATTTATCTGGCGCCCGACCCGGACCGCGAAGGGGAGGCGATTGCATATCACCTCGCGATTCAACTCGGTACGTCGGCCAAGGAGCGAAAGAAGATTCGCCGCGTCACCTTCAACGAGATTACGAAGAAGGCTGTGCAGGATGCGTTCAAGCATGCGCGAGACGTGGACCAGAACCTGGTTGACGCGCAGCAGACACGGCGTGTGCTCGACCGGCTGGTAGGCTACCAGATTTCGCCACTGCTGTGGGACAAGGTCCGCCGGGGGCTTTCCGCGGGGCGCGTGCAGACCGTGGCCGTGCGGTTGATTGTGGAGCGCGAGCGGGAGATTGGCGAGTTCAAGCCGGTGGAATACTGGACGCTCGATGCGATGCTTCATCCGGAAGAACAGGCGGGCAAGAGCTTTAAAGCGCGTTTTGTGGGGATTGACGGAGAGGCGGCGCGGGTCGCCAACGGACAGGACAAGGACGGCAAAGATCAGTTTATTTCCAATGCCCTTCCGGATGAGAAGGCGATGAATGAAGTGATCGCAGCGCTTGAAAGAGCGAGGTGGTCAGTCACATCGGTTCAATCGAGGGAGCAACAGAGAAAGCCGCTGCCGCCCTTCATCACCAGCCAATTGCAAAGGGATGCATCGAGCAAGCTGGGCTTTAACGTGCGACGCACCATGGGCGTAGCCCAGCGACTCTACGAGGGCATTGATGTGGGCGCTGAGGGCACGGTCGGCCTGATCACCTACATGCGTACCGATTCACCGCGTGTCGCGCCCGAGGCGAAGGTGAGCGCTCGCGACTGGATCCTCAAGCAATTGGGGTCGAAATATTTGCCCGAGACGCCCAATGAATATCGCGGCAAGAAGGATGCGCAAGACGCGCATGAAGCAATTCGCCCGACAGATGCTTCGCGGACTCCGGAATCAATCGCACGCTATTTGAGCGACGAGCAATTGAAACTTTACACGCTAATCTGGAGGCGTTTTGTGGCCTCGCAGATGATGCCAGCCATTTTCGATGTAACGACAGCAAAAATTGCCGCCGTCTCTTCAAAGACCGGCAAGACGTATGACTTCCGCGTGAGCGGATCGGTTGTGCGCTTTGACGGATTCCTGAAGCTCTACGAAGTCTCTGAAGAGAAGAAGGACGACGATGACGAGTCGGGCAACAAGCTGCCCAATTTGGACGGGGTACAGACGCTGCAGTTGGAAAAGCTCGACAACGAGCGGCACTTCACAGAGCCGCCGCCGCGCTATAACGAAGCGTCGCTGGTGAAAGAGCTTGAGGAACGGGGCATCGGGCGGCCGTCGACCTATGCATCGATTATCAGCACCATCCAGGATCGCGAGTACGTAGTGAAACATGGAGGTTCGCGAGGACGCTTTTATCCCACCGAGATCGGAGTGGTGGTTTGCGATCTTCTTGTAGAGAGTTTCCCGTACATCTTCGACACCAAATATACGGCGCGGCTGGAAGAAGAGCTGGACGACATCGAGGAAGGTAAGGAGAAATGGACCGACCTGCTCAATGGCTTTTACGGCTACTTTGAAGAAGAGTTGAAGGATGCCGGCAAGAAGATGCGTGACATCAAGCGCATGGAGCAGGTGACCAACGAGAAATGCGATTTGTGCGGGTCTCCGCTGCTATTGAAGTGGGGCAAGTTCGGCAGCTTTTATGCGTGCTCGGCTTACAACAAGAAGGATCCGACGAGCTGCACTTTTACCAAGGAGAACACCGCTGCGAAGCCGGATCTGAATACGCCGGAAGCGCAGGAAGCAGGCGAAACCGAGGAATACTGCGAGAACTGCGGCCGGGTGATGGTGTTGAGGCGCGGACCGTTCGGCATGTTCATGTCTTGTCCGGGATATAACGAGGACCCGCCGTGCAAGACCATCCGCAAGCTAAGCCAGAAGCAGCAGCAGAAGCCGCCGCAGCCAACCGGCGAAGAATGCCCGGTGTGCGGCAAGCCGCTGGTGCTGCGGCAGGGAGCGTATGGCGAGTTCGTTTCGTGCTCGGGTTATCCCAAGTGCAAGTACGTGAAGCAGAATCTGATTGAAGGGATGAAGTGCCCCAAGTGCGGCGAAGGCGACCTGGCTGAACGCAAAGCCCGGCGCGGTAACGTCTTCTGGGGCTGCACTAACTATCCCAAATGCGATTTCACTTCGAACTACAAGCCTGTGGCAAAAAAATGCCCTGAGTGCGGGAGCCCGTACCTGGTTGAAAAGACGCTGCGCTCCGGTGTCTTCCTGGAATGCCCGAACAAGAAGAGGGCGGTTGAAGAAACAGGCGCGCCAAAGAAGCGCGGCAAAAAGACGACCGAAGTGGCAGCAGGCAGCGCAGTGGTGTGCACCTATTCAAAGCGCATCGGCAATGCGCCACCTCCGCCCACTGCCGAAACGCATGGGCCCGTTGCAGAGAAAAGGGACAGCCAGAAGGAACTGCAGCCGGCTTAGAGAGCCGGGAAGCACATTGGACGCTTTTGCAATGCCCAAAGGCTGCCGCACGGCACGCTTCCGCTGAATCCGTTAGTATGGGGCAGCGGAGAAACCCAATGGAAAGAATGCTTGCAACCCCGGCGGATGCCGAAATCATTCTCAGACTTTATGAATTGCGCACCGAAACGGTGATGCGGCAGGCTCGCGCCTGGATCACGGGCGAGTTCTGGCCCGATACTGCCGAGGACTTCTTTGCCGTCTACGGGAACCCCGCCGATCCTCATAATGCCTGGTTCCGGCAGGTGATTACCTATTGGGAAATGGCTTCGGCAATGGTGTTGCACGGCGCGGTTTCAGCGGAGCTGTTTGTGGATTGCAACGCCGAAGGCTTTTTCCTGCTGGCCAAGTTTGCGCATATTCTCGACAAAATCCGGGAGAGAATCCCCACCTTCATGATCAAGACTTCTGAACTTGTGAACCGTTTCACGGCAGCCTCGGCGCGTTACGAGGGCGTGCTGAAAAACGTTGAAGCCAGGCGGCGGAGCTTATCGCAGAATCAAGGAACGACAGCCTAGTTTTTCATCGAACAAAACTGTGCGCTATCTGAGACTTGTGCAATCTGTCGTCGCGGGAGCATGATGGACTTCGGCACAAAGACTGGAAAATCCCCGGAGGTTGAAATGAAACGTATCGTAGCTTTGCTGGTTCTGATGGTCACCTCTGCCGCCATTGCGGCGAGTGCAGCTGACTCAGCCAAAATCGATGGCTGGATTTCCGACTCGATGTGCGGAGCCAAGCACGCGGGATCGGGCGCGGCCTGCGTGAAGAAATGCATCGAGGGCGGCATGGCGCCGGTATTCGTCGATGCAGAGAAGAAGGCGGTATGGACCATCGACAACCCCGACGCGGTGAAGGGGTATTATGGCGACCATGTGACCATTACCGCGACAGCGGATTCGTCAAAGAAGAGCGTCCACATCGACTCGATCGCAGCGGCCAAGTAGATTCCTGAGCGCTTCGCCCGCCTGCATCGGGCTCGCAAAGCGGGGCAATCTCTGCTAGTGTCTTATCCGTCGCCCCTTTGCCGGACGCGTATTGCGTTCCGGCGCTGCAGTGTGACTTGGATTCGACCGGTAAAACTCATGGCAAGAGCGATTTGGAGCGGCAAGGTGATTGCCGAAAGCGATGTAACGGAGACGGTAGAGGGAAATGTATATTTTCCTGAAACCAGCCTCAAGCGGGAGTATTTTCGACCCAGTTCAACCACATCCACCTGCCCCTGGAAGGGACAGGCGCGCTACATGAGCTTGCTGATCGACGGGCAGGACAATCCGGACGCGGCCTGGTACTATCCTGACCCGAAACCGGCCGCCCGCAAGATCAAGGGCTACGTGGCCTTCTGGCGGGGCGTGGAAGTGGAAAAATAGAACTGTTTCCATCAACCTAGCGGAGAACGGATGCGCATTCGCTCTGTCTTGCTGGCCCCCGTGCTGGCGTTCGCACTGGCCGGCTGTGTTCATCAGCCTGTTTCCACGGCCCCGGCGGCGCTTGCTCCGACTCTTGCAGGCGATTCCGCGCATCCCGGCGAGACAAAGGGCTGGGTGGACACGAAGCTCTACTTCGGGCTGGGGCCGGCGGATCACCCCGATCAGGGCGTCAGCGAGGCGAAGTGGCGGGAGTTCCTCGACAGGCAAGTCACGCCGCGGTTTTCCGACGGACTCAGCGTGCTGGACGTGTATGGGCAGTGGCAGGGCAAAGGCCAAACCGCGCCGGAGCGGCTGCGATCGAAGATGCTGATCATCGACTACCCTGATACACAGGAAAACCGGGACAAGATCGAAGCAATCCGCGCGGCGTGGAAGCAGCAAACCGGCGATCAGTCGGTTTTGCGCGTGACAGAGCCTGCGGAAGTGTCTTTTTAGGGCTTCGTTCGCGTTCTTGCCTGGTTTCGACTCGGAACTTTCGGTGTTGCGTCTTCGCTTGCTTCACAAGTGGGCGTAATTCTCTGCCAAGGTTTCTGTGGAAAAGAAAAATATCCAGGGGGTACCCCCCTACACTTGGGAGCCTTAAGTACTCATTCTAAAAGTTTTATGCGCAGAGTAGAGCACTCCGGGAGAGCTTTAGAGACCACTTACGACGCAGAAGGAGCACACTGCAGGGCGGTCGGTTGGCGCGCCGGAGTCCCTGACTGTTTCCATTGTGCGCCGAAGAGAGAAATTAATCTGCCAGTCGGATTGAAGAAAATCGGCTTGCCGGGTCGGAGGCTTCACACCCTTCGAGCAGAGCGTTGGAAGAAGGGGCATTTCGGCCACCACTATTTTTTGGAGGAGACGCCGGTTAAGGTTTCAGGTCTCCCATGTCTCAAAATCGGGTGACAACATACTAGAGAGGGCGGCTTACGGGGAAGGGCGAACATCCGTCAAAGGGAAGAGTTGGCCACGATCCGCCAACAGCAAATTTTGAACAATCAGGTCGGACTCCACCGTGCCCCCTCTTTCACTCGCGAGACTTGGATATACTTTGTGGAAGCTTTGAGGAGCGAGCAAGGTGCGCTCTTTCTTAAATCGCCGGGTCTACACCAGGATTCTCATCTTCGCGTCCGCAGGATTACTAGCATTGGGCTGTGCTGCCTTCGCCGTTGGCTTCCAGAGCTTAGATGATGTGCTTGGCTTCGTTCTTCGCGATGCGGCAGAGAACGGTAATCTACCCAGAGTCAAGTGGCTGCTTAAGGACCGTCCCAATTTGGTTTTTAGCAAAAGCAATCGAGGCTGGACACCTTTGTATTGGGCCGTGGTTTCCGGCCATAGGGACGTTGCGGAGTTCCTGCTGGCCAACAAGGCCGACGTCAATGCCAGGGACGACAACACGTGGCCGCTATTGCACACCGCGGCGTATCTCGGCGACGAGGAGACGACGGAGCTGTTGCTGACCCACGGAGCCGATATCGATGCCACGAACAACCGCGGCGATACGACCTTGTTCTCGGCAAAATCAAACGTGGTGGAACTGCTTCTGGCGCATGGAGCCAATGTCAATGTCAGGGACAACTTGGGCAGCACACCATTGCACTCGGCGGCGGCTGGGTGCGATAAATCGAAGGCGGAGTCGCTGCTGGCCCACGGGGCCGATGTCAACGCCAGGGACCATTTCTTCGGGGATACGCCATTGCTCTCCGCGGCGCAGGGCTGCAAAGATGTGACAGGGCTGCTGCTGGCCAAGGGGGCTGATATCAATGCAAGGCAGTTTGACGGCACCACGCCCTTGGACCTCGCAGCGATGATGGGCTATGAAAGCGAAGCGGAGTTCCTGCTGGCCCACGGAGCCGATATCAACGCAAGGGATAAAAATGGGATCACGCCTTTGAGATGGGCGATGCAGGATGGCCACAAGGACTTGGCGAAGATGCTACGTCAGCACGGCGGCCACGAATAGACGGCTGAGTTGCGTGCCCTCACAAGCTATCCGCGAACAGCCCACTTATTTCGTTGTGCCTGATTAACCGCCTATGGGGAAGTTACGCTCGGAAAGATCCGAACGACAACCGCAGATCCTTCCGCTGCGCGTCAGGATGACAGCGCAGAGTGGAGTTCGAAGCGGGGGGATTACCGCCCATGCGGACGCTACTCGAAGAGTTGGGCGTAGCTGAGGACGTCCGAGGGCTTTTGCGGGGCGAGGTTGGGGAAGGCAAAGTGATTGCGCCGGACCTCTTCCTGCTGGAATCCGCATTTCTCAAGGACGTGCGCTGAGGCTTTGTGTTCTATGTGGCAGATGGCCTCAAGCCGCTGAACGCCGGTTTCGCGGGCGAGATCGACCATGGCCTGGAGGGATTCGGTGGCGAAGCCCTGCTCCCAGGCATCCTGTGCAAACACATAGCCGGTCACGGCGCGCGATTTGCTCTTGAATGCGAGGCCGGTGCTTCCGAGCAGGGTGGGTCTGCGACCGTCTCGCGAAAACACGACGTAGGGTCCCGCCGGCCATCGATCCCACTCTTCGTCGCTCCAGGTGAGAAATGCCTGGGTGTCGGCCACGTTGCGGTGGGTGGGCCAGCTCAGGTAGCGGGTGACTACCGGATCGGCGGCATAGCGGCGAAAAATGGCCTCAGCGTCTGCCGGGACGGGCTTGCGCAACAACAATCGTGTTGTCTGAATCACTTCTGATGCTTTCATCGATTTGCAACCGGAATTCAAAAAGGGTCGATAAGCGGTTTGCCGATCTCCCAGTGATGACCGAAGGGATCGACGAGGCGGCCGATGCGCCAGCCGTAAGGCTGGTCGACCACGGGCCACAACGGATTGGCGCCGGCCGCGACGGCCCGGTCGAAGACCGCATCCGGATCGTCAACCACCATCACCATGCGCACCGTGCTTCCGCCCAGAGTGACGGGACTGAAGTTCTGGTGCTCCGGGGCCTCGTCGGCGATCCAGAAATCGGACGTTCCCACGGACAGGTGCGCGACCACGGCTCCATCGTCGTTGTCGATGCGAAACAGTTCGACAGCGTCGAAAGCCGCTTTGTAGAACTCAATCGCGCTGACGCCGTTTCGCACCCCGAGCAAGGCGGCGATGGTGGTTTTGTCGTTTACGTGCTCTGCTGAGGGTTCTGTCATCTGAATCCTCCATTGGTGTTGCCGCGAGAACAGATGCGGGCGGCAGCATGCGGTCAATAGGCCTGCAACTGATCCAGCGGGAGGCGGACGCGGAAGCAGGTAGAGCCCGGCTCGGAACGGACACTCAGGTGCCCGCGGTGCTTGCGTACGATGCGCATTGCGTTATCAAGACCGAGGCCGAGGCCCTGCCCGGGAGCCTTGGTGGTGAAGAACGGCTCAAAAATCCGGTCCTGCAGCTCTGGAGGGATGCCGGGACCGGTGTCCCAGATCTCGACCAGTAGCATCTCCCCCTCGAGGCGGCAGGTCAGCTTCAATATGCCCCGGTTTCCGAGCGCGTCGAGGGCGTTTTCGATGAGGGCCGTCCACACCTGGTTCAGCTCGCTGCCATAGGCGCTGATGCGGGGAAGACCAGGCTCATAATCACGCTCCACCGTGACATGGCTCATGCGCGACTGCAGCATCTGCACCGTCGCGTCGAGCCCGGCCGGCACATCCACTTCCAGAATAGGCGCGCGGTCCATATAGGAGTAGGCCTTGATGGCGCTGATCAAATCGAAAATGCGGTCCGTCGAATTGAGCAGCGTATCCACCGACCGGGTAGCGCGCAGGTAACGGGCGAAATATTGCAGAACCACACAGGTCTCTCGCGGCTCAAGAAGCGCCCGCAGCGCGTCGAGGTCGGCCACGGCGACACCTTGCTCCGCGAGCTGCGCGGCAACCTCCCAGGCGCCTTCGCAGGGCAATTCGGTGAGCCAGGTGCGCAGCGACTCGTCACCCGCAATCAGGGCACCCGCATCGAGCGACTCATGGAGGGCCGGCCGGCTCAGAATTCGCTGCTCCCAATCTTCGATGCCTCGAATCTGTTCGTCGCTCAGGCACAGGTTGACGAGCTTGAACCGGTTCTGGCGGTTGGCGCGGAGCTCCGTGACCAGGCTGGAGGCGGAGCGCTGGGCGGCGGAAGCGGGGTTGTTGAGTTCATGCGCCAGATTACCTGCCAGCTTGCCCAGGGCAGTCAGTTTTTCGGCTTGCTGCTCGATGCGGGTCACTTCGCGCACGCGGTCAAGCAGCGTGGATACGACCCGCTGCGTCATGGTGGGGATGGCCTCGAGCATTGCTGGAAACTGTGAGCGGTGTATCAGCAAGGCCCAGACGGGAGATACGGCAAAGCCCTGGCCGCCTGCGGTCTTCATCCGCGAAAATGGCAAAAGGCCGGTCATTGCGCCTGCACGGCCAATGAACAGCGCCATGGGGCCGCCTTGTTGACGGCGCACGTGAATCTCGCCCTTGAGGAGCAGAATCATCCGGTCGGCAGGCGAGCCCTCTTCAAACAGGACGTTTCCTGGCTGAGCGACGACCTCCTCTCCATGGCGGGCCAGCCAGAGCCGGTCCTCAAAGGAGAGGCCGTGAAGGGGGCCGACGCTATCGAGGGCCTCTGCGATTTCTTCGGCAGGCGTGGGACAAGCCGGGGTGGTAGCGGTGGGGGCGAGCATCCGGGGACCTCCGGGGTGCAGCTATAGGATAGCCGATCCGGTGACGAAGTTATGCAGAGGGCGCGGTTAACGAGTCCCGGACTTGCAACTCTTGCGGTTGCGGCCCGTTTTCGGTGCGAGGGGAGGACGGACTGGATGGTATGATGAGTCCGTTTTGAAAACGAGTCAGGGGAATCTTCGATGCTGAAAACCTTTTCATGCGCCGCTATGTTGGCGACTGCCTGTTTGATGGGCATTGCCGAGCCTGCTGCCACCTTTGACCCTTCCACCAAGGTTTTCCGGATGGATGGAGGGGATGTCTCGTATGTCTTCGGCGTGAACCCACGAGGCGAGCTTCAGCAGCTTTATTGGGGTGGGAGGTTGGGTGCCGAGGACCACTTTCCCCAAGCCGTGCCGATGCGCGAATGGGCGTCGTTTGACTCGTCGTACACGAATACACCGCAGGAGTATGCGGGGTGGGGCGCGGGGCTGTTTGTGGAACCCGCGCTGAAAGTTACGTTCGCCGACGGCAACCGCGACCTGGTGTTGCATTACGAGAGCCACACGATGACGGCAAACGGCTTTGACGTGGTTCTCAAGGACATCCAGCGCAACATTTTTGTGACGTTGCATTACTCCATTGATCCGGACAGCGGGATCCTGGCGCGGTCGGCGACCATCGAGAATCGGGAAGCGCAGCCGGTCACGCTGGAGCAGGCGGCTGCCGCAGCGTGGGCCCTGCCCCCAGGCCGCTACACGCTGAATTATCTGACCGGCCGCTGGGCGGGCGAGTGGACGCTGAATCAGGAGAAACTGGGACCGGGTGCGCGGGTGATTGAGAGCCGCCGCGGCTCAACAAGCCACCAGGCCAATCCGTGGTTTGCGATTCAGGCCGGCGATTCGGATGAGAATCATGGTGAAGTGTGGTTCGGCGCGCTGGCATGGAGCGGGTCGTGGCGCATCACGGTGGAAAAGGACCAACTGGACGCAGTGCGCGTGACCGGCGGCTTCAATCCTTTTGATTTTGGGTACGTGCTGCATCCTGGCCAGTCGCTCGATACGCCCGTATTTTATGGCGGATATGCCGCGAACGGGCTGGGCGGAGCTTCGCGAATGCTGCACCACTTCGAAATCGCCCACGTGTTGCCACATCGGATTGGGACGGGCGAAAACGCGGCGCCCAAGCCGAGGCCGGTCATCTACAACTCGTGGGAGGCCACAGAGTTCAACGTGAACGAGGCGGGGCAGATGGCCCTGGCGGAAAGGGCAGCCGCGCTGGGTGTGGACCGCTTTGTGATGGACGATGGCTGGTTTGGCCAGCGCAAGGACGACCACGCGGGGCTGGGCGATTGGTATGTGAATCCGCAGAAATTTCCTCACGGGCTGAAGCCGCTTATCGACAAGGTTCACGCGCTGGGGATGGATTTCGGTTTGTGGGTGGAGCCGGAGATGGTGAACCCGGATTCGGACTTGTATCGCAAACATCCTGACTGGGTTTTGAACTTTCCGGGGCGGCCGCGGTCGGAGGAGCGGAATCAACTTGTGCTGAACCTGGCTCGACCGGACGTGAGAGCGTACGTGCTTGGTTTTCTTGACAAGCTGGTGACGGAGAATGATATTGCATTTCTGAAATGGGACTACAACCGGAACTGGAGTGAGCCGGGCTGGGATCAGTTGCCGCCGGTCGAGCAGAAGAAAGTCTACGTCGAGTACACGCGCAGCCTTTACGGCATTCTGGCGGAACTGGAGCGCAGGCATCCCAAGTTGGAGATTGAGTCGTGCTCTGGTGGCGGTGGGCGCGTGGACCTGGGCATTCTGAAATATGTGGATGAAGTGTGGCCCTCGGACAATACCGATCCCTTCGACCGGCTGACGATTCAGGACGGATTCACTTATGCATACACTCCCCAGATCATGATGGCCTGGGTGACAGACTCGCCGCATGACCTCGAGCACCAGGTTCGTGTGACTTCAATCCCGTACCGCATGCTGAGTTCGATGCAGGGCTCGCTGGGGATTGGAGCCAACATCACGAAATGGAACGATGAGGAGATGGCTACGGCGAAGCGGCTGATTGCCGCGTACCACCAGGTGCAGCCGACGATTGTGCAGGGCGACCTGTACCGGCTGATTTCGCCACGGAATGGCAGCGAGTTCTCGGCTACGCAGACGGTGAATAAGGACAAGAGCCAGTCGGTGGTGTTCCTGTTCATCCACTCGACGCAGGAGGGGCGAGGGTTCCCGCGCCTGAAGCTGATGGGGCTGGATCCAGCGGCGGAATATGCGCTGACATCCGTTGAAGGCAAGGCGCAGACGGGAACGCCGGAAACGGCTAGCGGGGCGTGGTGGATGAAGGACGGGCTGGATATGGACGAGAGCTTCAAGGGGGATTTTCAGGCCGCGGCGTTTCGGCTGGACCGGAAGTAAGGCACACGGAGAAGCTTAGATTGGTTTCGAACGCGGCCGACGAGACCTTGGGTACCCGGCATTTCAGTTGGGCTCTTGCCGTCCATTGTGATATATGACATGATATATAGCACAAGGAGAAACGATGGCAGAGGTTGAGAAGGCGCGTGTTTTTATGAGCGGCCGGAGCCAGGCTGTCCGGATTCCGGCTGGGTACCGGTTTACGGCGAAGGAGGTCTATATTCGCCGGGACCCGCAGAGCGGCGATGTAATTCTCTCCCAGGTTCCGGGCAGTTGGGATGAGGTCTACGCCGCGCTCGACAAGGCGGGGTTCCCCGACGACTTTCTTGCGGACCGCAACCAGGGTCCGTCTCAAGAGCGCGACGAGCTATGAGCCGGCTCTACATGCTTGACACCAATACCGTCAGCTACATCCTCAAAGGCAAGTCTCCCGCAGCGAGGGCCAAACTGGCGGGACTGGGAGAAGACGAATCGGCCTGCATTTCCATCGTTACGGAGTTCGAACTTGAGTTTGGCCTTGCCAAGAACCCAAACACCGCAAATCTTCGCCACGCGCTGCGCTGGTTTCTGGCCCGGATTCAGGTGCTTCCGCTGGGGTCGGCAGAGGCACGCGCGTACGGGCAACTGCGGATGAAGCAGGAAGCGGCAGGGCGGCCACTTGAGAGTATGGATATGCTGATCGCAGCTCATGCGATTGCCGCCGGGGCGATTCTCGTGACCGCAGACAAGGTCTTCAGTTACGTGGAGGGACTTTCGAGGGAGAACTGGGCTACCGATTTGGCGTTGTGAGGACCTTGATGCTTCGCCATCAAAATCCGAGACTGGGCGCCTCGCAGCTATCATCTCACCATGATTTAATTCGACGGGAAGATTAGGCCGCGCTCGTTCGGCTCTATCCGAAAGACTCACTCGAACGATCGGTAAATGGAAAAGTGCCGCATAGGGCACGCCCTGTGCGGCACTTTTTGGTGGGTTGGCGAAACTACCGGTTCTTCGCGAACTCTTCGACGGTGACGGGGTCGAGGAAGGGCATGGAGGCACGGAGCTTTTTGCCGACGATTTCGACCGGGTGTTTGGCTTCGGCTTCGCGGAAGGCGAGGAACTCCTTGCGGCCGGAGTTCTGGTCGGCAAGGAAGCGCTTGGCAAAGCTGCCGTCCTGAATTTCGGCGAGGATCTGTTTCATGGCTTTGCGGCTCTCGGCGTTGATGACGCGCGGACCGCTGACGTAGTCGCCCCACTCGGCGGTGTCGGATATCGAGTAGCGCATGTAAGCGAGGCCGCCGCGATAGATGAGGTCGACGATCAGTTTGAGCTCGTGCAGCACTTCGAAGTAAGCGCTCTCGGGCTGATAGCCGGCCTCGACGAGCGTTTCATATCCCGCCTTAATGAGCGCGCTTACGCCGCCGCAGAGCACGGCCTGTTCGCCGAAGAGGTCCGTTTCGGTTTCTTCTTTGAAGGTGGTTTCGAGCACTCCGGCGCGAGTGCAGCCAATGCCTTTGAGATAGCTGAGATTGAGTGCATGGGCTGTGCCGGTGGCATCCTGGTGAATGGCGATGAGGCCGGGAATGCCGCCGCCTTCAGTGAAGACCTCGCGAACGCGATGGCCGGGGCCCTTGGGCGCAGCCATGCCCACATCGATGCCCGCCGCCGGGACGATGGTCTTGTAATGGATGTTGAAGCCGTGTGCGAAAAGCAACATCTTGCCCGCGGTGAGATGGGGTGCGATCTCCTCGGCGTACAGCTTGGCCGCGGTCTGATCGGGGACCAGGACCATCACCACGTCGGCCCATTTTGTGGCCTCGGGAACGGTGGTCACTTCAAGTCCGGCCTTCTGGGCCTTGGCGATGGACTTGGAATTGGGCGCAAGGCCCACTTTCACCTGCACGCCTGAGTCCTTGAGGTTTAGAGCATGGGCATGCCCCTGGGAGCCGTAGCCGATGATGGCAACCTTTTTGGCTTGGATAAGAGTGAGGTCGGCGTCGTGATCGTAGTAAGTCTTGGCCATGATTTTCTTGATTTTCCTTTGCACGAGTATGGAGTTGGGGTACAGAGCTCAGGGGACGAAGATTCGCTCCTAGGCCTTGACGAATGTGGTGAGACTGCGCCGGTCACGTTCGCGCAACTGGCAGTCCCGCAGCGTATCTGCAAGAGATTCCAGGTCAGGGACTCCGTAAACTGAGAAATTCTCAAGCTCTGCATCCGAAGAGAAAAGGTGCAATGAAGCCTGACCGAGCAGCCGCATCCCCAGCGGTTTACGCAGCTCAAAATGATCGATGCGGAACAACTCGAGGGATTCCTGAACCTTGGACAGAAGGCCCCGTTCTAGCTTGATCCGCTGCGTGGTGATGCGGTAAAAGACGCGCCTGCTTTTGCTGTAAAAGGAGAAGCAGATTACAGTGAACACCGCGAAGAAAAAGAGGACTGCGTACATGATATTTTGATTGGAATCCTCAATGTACCCCTGGGCCATTGCATAGCCGGCAGCAATTGCAACGGCAATGAGGACCAGGAACGGCAGCAACTGTCCGATGCTGTAGATCATGGCCGGGTGACCCACGAACAGATCGCGTTCGGATTCGACTTCCCTGGCCGCGGTGTAGTTGGAGAGGTCGGTATTGCAGAAGCGGCATTTGATCGCGACAGCCTTGATGGTTTCTCCGCAAACTGGGCAGGCTTTGGTGTCTCCGTCCATGATTCCTTCTTTCCCCATCAGGATAACAATGCCGGCTCCAGCCAGCCCAAGGCAGCCAATTTATCTATGCGGGTTCGATGTCCGCGCTTTCTTCAGCGGCCTCGGTGGACTGGTCTTGCGGCTCGGGTTTCTCGTCGATGCCTGTGTGCATGGCCTTGAGGACGCTGCTGGTGTGATGTCCGCGGCGCATGGTCATTTTGCCGCTGCGGCAGATTTCGAGGACGCGGTCCTCACTCTCGTTGAGCACCTGAATCAGTCCCTCGATTTTGCTTTCGACGCCGGTCATCTCGATCATCAGGGATTCCGGCGCGAGGTCGACGATACGTGCGCGAAAGACTTCGACCAGCTCGAAAATATTGGAGCGCGTTTGTGGAGTGGCTGCCACCTTGATGAGTGCCAGTTCCCGCGTGACGGCTGGATCTTTGGCGATGTCGTCCACGTCGACCACGTTTTCAAGCTTGAACAGGCTGGCGCGGATGCGGTGGCCCGCTTCTGCCGATGCTTCGCAGACCAGCGTGAGGCGCGACAGCCCGACGCGCTCGCTGCGGCCGACGGTGAGTGAGCTGATGTTGATATTGAGGCGGCGGAAGAGCGACGCCACGCGCGTGAGCACGCCTGGCAAATCTTCAACGTAAGCGACGAAGGTATGCAGCATAAAAAGAGCCTCTAGCCTCTAGCCTCCAGCTTCTTACTTCAGCTTTTAGCTTTTAGCATCCAGCCTTCAGCTTTAAATTGCCTGACCATGCTTTTGCAGTCAGCAATAAAATTCAGAGGCGAGGATCCAAAAGCCAGCAGCTAAGAGCTAGCAGCTGGAAGCTGATTTAAATGTCGTCCGGTGACTCGTCCAGCGGATTCTTGCCTGGACGGCGGATCATCTCGTGCAATGCGGAGCCGGCTGGAATCATGGGGTAAACCGAGTCTTCCTTTTCGACCAGGAAGTTGATAAGGAATGCGCCGGGCGCAGAGCGTGCATGGTTGACGGCGGCCTCGACCTCGGCACGGGTGTGGACGGCGCGACCCGCAATGCCGTGGGCACCGGCCAGCTTGACGAAATCGGGACTGACCAGCGGCGTGGCTTCGTAGTTGCGCTCGTAGAAGAATTCCTGCCACTGGCGGACCATACCGAGGTAGCCATTGTTGATGACCGCAATGTTGATCTTGATTTTTTCCTGGACGATGGTCGAGAGTTCGGCAGCAGTCATCTGGAATCCGCCATCGCCGGCGATCACCCAGACTTCCTTATCCGGGCAAGCGAATTTTGCACCGATGGCCGCGGGCAGTGCAAAGCCCATTGTTCCAAGGCCGCCGGAAGTGATGAGCGTGCGCGGGTGCTCGTGGTGAAAGTACTGCGCTTCCCACATTTGATGCTGGCCCACATCGGTGACGACAATTGCGTCGCCGCCGGTGATGCGCCACAGGTCGTGCACCACATGCGCAGCGTAAAGGTGGCCGGAGTCGGGCAGGTTCTTGATGTCGCGCACGGCCACTGCGCCCTTGCTCGATTCAATGGTCTTAAGCCAGGCAGCGCCGTCACGATGGGGGATGCGTGGGAGCAATTCTTCAAGCACCGCGCGGAGATCGCCGACCAGAGCCACATCGACCTTGATGTTCTTGTTGATCTCGGCGGGGTCTACCTCGATGTGGATCTTTTTAGCCTTGAGGGCGTAGGTCGACGTTGAGCCGGTGACGCGATCGTCGAACCTCATGCCGCAGGCGATGAGCAGGTCGGCCTCCTGAATGGCGTGGTTTACCCAGGCCTCGCCGTGCATGCCCATCATGCCGAGGTTGAGCGGGTGGGAGGCAGGAAAGCCACCGAGGCCGAGCAGCGTGAGGGCCACGGGGATCTGCGCACGCTCGGCCAGGGTGCGGATCTGTTCCATCGCCTCTGACTCGGTTACGCCGTGGCCCGCGAGGATGATGGGACGCTTGGCATTGAGGATGAGCGCGGCGGCCTGCGCGAGGCCGGATTCTTCGACACGCAGCATCGGGTGCGGTCGGTAAGCGCGCGGCTTGGCGGCGGCAAAGTCGAAGATGGCCGTGCCCTGCTGCGCGTCCTTCGTAATGTCTACCAGCACGGGGCCGGGTCGACCCGAGACGGCGATTTGGAAGGCGTGACGGATGGCCGGTGCGATGTCTTCAGCGCGATTGACAAGGAAGTTGTGCTTGGTTACGGGCAGGGTGATGCCGGTGATATCAACTTCCTGAAAGGCATCGGTGCCGAGCACCTTGCTGGAGACGTTGCCGGTAATGCAGACCATCGGAACGGAGTCCAGCATGGCCGTGGCGATACCGGTGATCAGATTCGTAGCGCCGGGGCCGCTGGTGGCAATGGCCACTCCCACCTTGCCCGAGGCGCGCGAGTAACCATCGGCCATGTGTGCCGCGCCTTGTTCGTGGCGCACGAGGACGTGGTGGATTGGAAACTTGCGCAGCGCGTCATACACGGGAAGAATGGCTCCGCCGGGATAGCCGAAGACGTCGGTGACGCCCTCGCCCACCATCGTGGCCCACACGATTTCAGCACCTGTGAGGCGGGTGGGTGTGGTGAGGTGGGCATTCGATGCTTGCGTGGTTGCATTGCTTCCCATGGGTGACTCCTTTGTTAGCTGCCAGCTACTAGCTTCTAGCTGCATTTCGGGTGGTGCATGCTGAATTCGGCTACTACAGTTACCGGCCTCTAGCTGAAAGCTGGTAGCTAGAAGCTGCTTCTACGTCGTGGCGCCGGTGGAGGCGGAGGTTACGCGATCGACATATTTGCGGAAGACGCCTGAGGGCCAGCGAAGTTTGGGCGGCGTGAAACTCTTGAGGCGCTTGGCCATTTCTTCGTCGCTGATTTCGAGCGTGAGCTTGCGATTAGGGATGTCGAAGTGGATGATGTCGCCTTCGCGGACGGCGGCAATCGGCCCGCCAACGAAAGCTTCGGGAGCAACGTGGCCGGCGGTGAATCCGCGCGTCGCGCCGGAGAAACGGCCGTCGGTGAGCAGGGCAACGTGCGCACTGAGCTCGGCGTTGGACGAGATGGCCGCGGTGACCTGAAGCATTTCGCGCATGCCGGGACCGCCCTTTGGTCCCTCATAGCGGATCACGACCACATCGCCCGGCTTGATTCCTCCGGCCTGCACAACGGCAAAGCAATCCTCTTCGCTGTCGAAGACGCGAGCTGGGCCTCGATGCTCGTAGCGATCGGCGGCGGCAACTTTCATCACGCAGCCCTCGGGCGCGAGATTGCCTTTGAGAATCACCAGGCCGCCGTTGGGCTTGATGGGATTGTCAAAGGTATGGATGACAACCTGACCCGGGGTTTCTTCGGCGAGCGCGGCTTCTTCAGCGAGCGTGCGGCCGCTGATGGTGAGGGTGCTGCCGTCGGCATGTCCTGCGTCGATGAGGCGCCTGGCGAGGAGGCGCGAGCCGCCGGCGGCCTGGAAGTGCGAGGCCATGTATTCGCCTGCAGGCACAAGGTCGCAAATGAACGGCGTGCACTTGCTGATCACATCGAAGTCATCGATGGAAAGCTCGATGCCCATTTCGCGCGCGATGGCCAGGAGATGAAGCACGGCGTTGGTAGAGCCTCCGCTGGCAGCCACGCTGGCGATGGTGTTTTCGATGGATTTGCGGGTAATGATCTGCGAAGGGCGGCGGTTGGCGCGGACGGCATCCATGAGGATGTGGCCGGCTTCGCGGGTGGCGGCGTGCTTGTCTTTGGAGGTGGCTGGAACGCCGGAAAGCTGAATGGGCGAGATGCCAAGAATTTCGCCGGACATGGCCATGGTGTTGGCGGTGAACTGGCCGCCGCATGCGCCGGCACCGGGGCAGGCGTTGGCTTCAAGGGCTTCAAGACCGGCATCGTCGATGCGGCCGGCAGCGTGCGAGCCGATGCCTTCAAAAACATTCTGGATGGTAATGTCTATCTTTTCGCCTTTGGGGCCGTTCAACTTGCCGGGCGCGATGGATCCGCCGTAGAGCATGAGGCCGGGGATGTCGAGACGGCAGAGCGCCATGATGATGCCGGGCATGTTCTTGTCGCACCCGCCGATGCCAACGAGGCCGTCGAAGAGATTGCCGCGCGCAACTAACTCGATGGAATCGGCGATGACTTCGCGACTAACCAGCGAGGCTTTCATTCCCTGGGTGCCCATGGTGATGCCGTCGGAGATGGTGACGGTGTTGAATTCCATCGGCGTGCCACCGGCTTCGCGAATGCCTTGCTTCAGCGCTTCGGCAATTTCATGCAGGTGCACGTTGCAGGTGCCGATTTCGGTCCAGGTGTTGGCGATGCCGATGATGGGCTTATGTAGATCGTCTTTGCTGAAACCGGACCCACGCAAATAAGAACGCGCTGCCGCGCGGCTCGGTCCTTCAGTCAACGGGATGCTTTGGCGCTTGCCTTCGATGGTCATTGTGGTCGCTGATACCTTTGTTGAGCTTCTAGCTCCTAGCCTCTAGCTGCTAGCTTGTTCCTGCTGCGATTCGAATTATTGCTATCCCACCCTTGCCGCAAAAAACGCGTCAAGGATGGGGCAACCTCATTCTTGATTCCCCGATTCACTTCGCTTTCAGCCAGGTTTCTTCTTCGTGCTTTGCTTCATATGCGTCGAGCGCTGCCTCATGACGCAGAGTGAGTCCGATGTCGTCGAGTCCTTCAATCAGGCAGAACTTGCGGAAAGGGTCTACCTCAAACGAGGCTTTGAAGCCATGGTTGTCAGTTACGGTTTGATCTTCCAGCGAGACGGTGAGTTGGTAATTCGAAATGGTCTTGGCGTTGGCGAGCAGTTGGGCCACCTGCTCTTCACCAAGGCGGACCAGCACGATGCCATTCTTGCCGGCGTTGGAAAAAAAGATGTCGGCGAAAGTAGGCGCAATCACGGCGCGGAAGCCGTGGTCGGACAGCGCCCATGCGGCGTGTTCACGACTGGAACCACAGGCGAAGTTCTTTCCGGCGATGAGTATTTGCGCGCCTTTGTAGCGGGGGGCGTTCAACTCGAAATCCGGATTGGGCTCGCCGGAAGGTGTGCGGCTCCAATCGAAGAAGAGGAACTCGCCGTAGCCGGTGCGCTCGATGCGTTTCAGAAACTGCTTGGGAATGATCTGGTCGGTATCGACATTGGTGCGATCGAGCGGCGCGGCCAGCGCGGTGAGTGTGCGAAAGGGTTGCATCAGGCCTTCCCTCCATGGAGTGCGGGCTCGCGAACGGGCCAGTTGCGAATATCAACAAAGTGGCCGGCAATCGCGGCTGCCGCGGCCATCTCGGGTGAGACCAGGTGGGTGCGACCGCCGCGTCCCTGACGGCCTTCGAAGTTGCGGTTCGATGTTGACGCGCAGCGTTCACCGGGCGAAAGAATGTCGGGATTCATGCCCAGGCACATGGAACAGCCGGGTTCGCGCCAGTCAAATCCAGCTTCAAGGAATACGCGGTCGAGTCCTTCCTTTTCAGCTTGCGCTTTGACTTGCTGCGAACCGGGAACGACCATCGCGTTTACGTGCGTTGAGACTTTGTAGCCTGCGGCGATGCGGGCGGCTGCGCGCAGGTCTTCGAGGCGCCCATTGGTGCAGGAGCCAATAAAGACGCGGTCGATGACGACGTCTTCAAGCGGCGTACCGGCTTTTAGGTCCATGTATTCGAGGGCGCGCTCGAACGATTTGCGCTCCTGCTCGGTGGACGCGGCGCCCGGATCGGGCACAGAGGCAGTGACTGGCGCGACCATACCGGGACTGGTGCCCCAACTTACATAGGGAACCAGCGCCGCGGCATCGATGACCAGTTCGCGGTCGAACTTTGCGCCCGGATCGGTGGGCAGCTTGCTCCATTCGCGAACCGCGCGTTTCCACGCTTCTCCCTTTGGACTAAATCTCCGGCCTTCCAAGTAGGCGAAGGTGGTTTCATCGGGAGCGATCATGCCGGCGCGCGCACCAGCCTCGATGCTCATGTTGCAGACGGTCATGCGGCCTTCCATGGAAAGCGCTCGAATGGCAGAGCCCGCGTATTCAATCACGCAGCCGGTAGCGCCGTCGGTGCCGATTTGGCCGATGATGGCAAGAATGATGTCCTTGGCTGTGACGCCGGTGGGCAATTCGCCTTCGACCGCAATGCGAAACGTCTTCGGCTTGGATTGAGGAAGGGTCTGCGTGGCAAGCACATGCTCCACTTCACTGGTGCCGATGCCAAATGCCAAAGCTCCGAATGCGCCGTGGGTGGATGTGTGGGAGTCGCCGCAGACAATGGTCATTCCGGGCTTGGTGATGCCGAGTTCGGGGCCGATGACGTGCACGATGCCTTGCTCGCGCGAGTTCACGTCGTAAAGCTCGACGCCGAAGTCAGCGCAGTTCTGGCGTAGCGTCGCGATCTGCCTGGCGGCGATTTGATCGACGATGTGAAGACGGCCTTCGACGGTGGTGGGCACGTTGTGGTCGACGGTGGCGATGGTGCGGTCGGGACGGCGGACCTTGCGGCCGGCGAGTCGAAGGCCCTCGAAGGCTTGCGGCGAGGTAACTTCGTGGACCAGCTGCAGGTCGATGTAGAGCACGGTGGGCTCGCCCTCGGGGTCGACCACGATGTGTTGCTCCCAGACCTTTTCAAAAAGCGTTTTCGGTGCGGTATTCATGGAACTCCATTTGTTCGGAATGTTGTGGTTCGTGCTTTCCCAGGTCTCAAAATCGAGACCTGGGGCACCCGCTGTTATGCGTTGACGAGCAGAGTTTTTACGGTTTCGCGAACTTTTGCGCCCATCTCCGTAGTCGATAAAACGGTGAAGCCTTGCGGGTTGGTGCGGGCAAGGTCTGGCGTGCGGAAGCCTTGTTCGAGCACCTTGCGAACCGCGCTCTCAATGGCCGCGGCTTCGGCTTCAAGCCCGCCGGAGTGGCGCAGAATCAGGGCCCCGGTGAGAATCGCGCCGAGCGGGTTGGCGAGGCCCTTGCCGGCGATGTCGGGTGCGGAGCCGTGCACCGGCTCGTACAAGTTGACCTTGCCGCCGATGGTGGCCGAGGGCAACATGCCCAGCGAACCGGTGATGACGGCGGATTCATCGGAAAGAATGTCGCCGAACAGGTTTTCAGTGAGCACTACATCGTAATTGCGCGGTTGATTCATGAGGTGCATCGACATGGCATCGACGTATTGGTGCTCGACGGCCACGTCGGGGAATTCGGCTGCAACCTCGTTTACGGTGGCGCGCCAAAGTTGCGAAACTTCAAGCACGTTGGCCTTGTCGACGCTGGTGAGTTTTTTGCGGCGCTTCATTGCGAGTTGGAAGGCGATGCGAGCCACGCGCGCCACTTCATCGCGGGTGTAGCGCATGGTGTTCCATGCCTCGCCTGTCGCGCGATTCCATTCGCGGGGCTTGCCGAAGTAAAGGCCGCCGAGCAACTCGCGAACGAAGAGAATGTCGGCGCCATCGATGATTTCGGGCCGCAGCGGGCTGTTGATGGCGAGTTCCTTGAATGCGAATGCGGGACGCAGGTTGGCGAATCCGCCGAGCGCCGCGCGAATTTGCAGCAAGCCGGCTTCGGGGCGCTTGTCGGGAGGGAGGGAATTGAACTCATTGCCGCCGACCGCGCCGAGGAGCACGGCATCGGAGGTCAGAGCGGCCTGGAGCGTGTCGGCGGGAAGGGGAGTGCCGTCGTTGACGATGGCGACGCCGCCGATGCGCTTGGCGTCGAACTCAAGGGTGTGGCCGCCGAGTTCCGCCACATCGCGCAACACGGAAACTGCTTCGTTGGTTACTTCGGGGCCTATGCCGTCGCCGGCGGTGACTAGAATCTTGAGGTGCATTTGCCGTTATTTCCCTCAGGGGCTAAAGCCCGCTCGTTTTGCTGCGTTGGCGGCACGACTAAAGTCGTGCCCTTTCAAAACTGCGACTCGAATTCGGCATGCTCGTCGCTGCAAGTCGAATGCGGCATGCTAGTCGAGTTCGGAGACCGGCTCGGAGCGGCGCTCGCGAATCTGATCGGGCAGGATGCCGATCAGGTCCTGGTCGTAAATGTTCTTCTTGCGGTCGGCCATGGCCACAAAACGGTAATAGGTCTGCTGCAACTCTTCGCGTGTAAGCGCAAAGCCCAATTGTTCGAGCCGGTGGCGTAAGGCCGCGCGGCCGGAATGCTTGCCGAGGACCAGATGCGTCTTGGCGACACCGACCAGCGCGGGTGTCATGATCTCGTAGCAGAGCGGGTTGGCCAACATGCCGTGCTGGTGGATTCCCGATTCGTGCGCAAAAGCATTTGCGCCAACAATCGCTTTGTTGGGTGAAGGCTTGAAAGTAATGATCTGTCCGAGCACTTCGCTGGTGGTGTAGAGATGGTCCAGCTTGATGCCGGTGGAGACGCCATAGCGGTCGCCGCGCACATACAGGGCAGCGGCGATCTCTTCAAGAGCGGCGTTGCCTGCGCGTTCGCCGATGCCATTGATGGTGCACTCCACCTGGCGCGCGCCAGCCGAGATGGCGGCGAGAGAATTAGCGACCGCCAGACCCAGATCGTCGTGGCAGTGCGAGGAAAGGATGATGCCTTGCGCGTCGATGGCCGGGATGCGCTCGCGGACCTCGCGGAACATCTGAGCATATTCTTCGGGCGTGGTGTAGCCCACGGTATCAGGCATGTTGATGGTGGTCGCGCCTGCCTCGACGGCAATGCGCACCATCTCGACGAGGAAGTCGCGGTCGGAGCGGGTTGCGTCTTCGGGGGAGAACTCGACGTCGTCGACGAGCGAGCGCGCCAGACGGACGGACTCGCCGGTGAGGTCGAGCGCCTCTTGGCGGCCGATTTTCAGTTTGTACTCAAGATGCAGGTCGCTCGACGCGAGAAAGACGTGGATGCGCGCGCGGTCTGCGAAGTGCACGGCGCGGGCGGCCATCTCAATGTCTTCAGTCTTGGCGCGGGCCAGCGAGGCGATGCGCGGCTTGCGCACGGCCTGGGTAATAGTGGCGATGGCTGCGAAGTCGCCCTCTGAAGCCATGGCAAAGCCGGCCTCGATGATGTCCACGCCCAGGTCCTCGAGCGCGTGCGCCATGGTGAGTTTTTCCTGCGTAGTCATACTACAACCGGGCGACTGCTCGCCGTCGCGCAGAGTGGTGTCGAAGAACGCAACGTGATTTGAATTATCTGAAGTCATCGATTCGCCTGCCGGGGGAAACCACTTTTAACACTCCAATTTTCTCCCATTGGGCCTATATAAGGCAAAGTTATTCTTTTTGGGTAAGCGATTACAATTGCTTATGGTGAAATGCAGCTTCCAGCCGTTGGCTTCGAGCCGCCAGCTTTGAATTGCGAACTACGGACTGTCACGGGGCTCGCGTTTCTGGTCGTGTGTAATCTTGGGGATTGACGCAGAGGCGCGGTGAGGTGCATTGAAGGCTGGAAACTGGAGGCTGGAAACGCGAAATGGAACTAAGTCAATTGGAAACGTTTCTTGCGGTGGCGGAGGAGCGCAGCTTCTCACGGGCGGCGCTGCGCCTGCACCGAACGCAGCCTGCGGTGAGCCAGGTGATCCGCAAGCTGGAGGCGGGGGTGGGCGAAACGCTCTTTGATCGCGCGGCGCGAGATGGCTCATTGACCGCGGCGGGAACTCTGCTGCGCGACTACGCATTGCGGCTGCTGGCCCTGCGACGTGAAGCCAGCAGCGCGCTGGACGAGCTGAAGAGCCTGGAGCGCGGAAGCCTTCAATTGGCGGCGAACGAGTACACATGCATGTACCTGTTGCCGGCCATTGACCAGTTCCGCCGCGCGTTTCCGCACGTGAATGTCACGGTTCATCGCATGTTGGCGAGCCGCATTCCCGACGAACTCAATCTGCGCACCTTTGAGATCGGCGTCGTATCGTTTCGGCCTGACCCCGCGCAATTTCGGACCATTGCAGTGTATGGCGACAGCCTGGCGTTTGTGGTGAGTCCGAGCCACCCATTGGCCGGCGCGACGCGAGTGTCAATCAACGATCTCGGGCAGGAGAATTTCATTGCTCATCATGTCACTTCGCCCCTGCGCAGAAAGGTGATTGAGACCTTCCAGCGCTATCGAACGCCTTTGAACATGGGCATTGAATTGCCGACCATCGAGGCCATCAAGCGATTTGTGGCCATGGGCAACGGGGTGGCGCTGGTACCGCATTTGACCGTCGCGCGCGAGCTTGAAACGGGCCACCTGGTACGGGTGCCCGTGGACGAACTGGAGATGAAGCGGGTGCTGCGCCTGGTGCACAGGCGGCAGGGTACCCTCAGCTATGCAGCCCGAGCTTTTCTGCGCACGGTGCGGTCATTGGCGCAGGAACAGGGTCCGCCGTTTTACTACCACGTGGAGCGCGAGCGGGCGGGATGAGATTGCCTTTCTCTTTTCATCCTGGCGGCAAGCAATCTCCGCTTGATTGAAACGCGGAAAGGGCGTGGCGCCGCTCCAGGTACCGCTTTGCGGTTTGCTGCGTCTAAAGCCTTGGATCATTCCGAGGCAACCTCTTCAGCCGCGAACCGTTCTGGCCATTTACAATGCTGAGAGCGGGGCCCGGCACGAACCGGCGCACCGGAATCGACAAGCTGGTTGCCAGCCGGACGGTTGTGCAGTCGTGAGGTTCTACACCGAATGAAGAAGATCGCCCTTATTGCATTTCTGGTGGCCGCAGGTGTTGCCACGGGTCGCGCTCAAGAGAGCAGGCAAGACATCAGCCTCAGTGGAACGGGGATTATTGAACCGTTCATAGCCTCATCAACAGACGTCCAGGTCCATTCAAACGCCGGGTATGGCGCCATGCTCAGCTACCGGTTCATGCTCACGCCTTCGAGCGCTCTCGAAGCCAATTACGGCATTGACTACGAAAACAAGATTCGCTACCTCATCAGCAATACAAACAACTACAACGTGAATACGCGTACCCAGGAGATGTCGTTCGCGTATGTGCGGAGTTTCAATTTCCGCAAATTCAATCCATTCGTCGAAGCGGGACCCGGAGTACTCATCTTCCTTCCCATTCGCGACGCTACCACTACGGATCTTGACGTGAAGCAGCAGGCTGGTGTCGGCGGCATCTACGGAGCGGGCATCGCCTATGAGATCAGTCCCAGCTTTGACATCCGCGCCGAGTTTCGTGGATATGTGACGAAAGTGCCAACTTTCGGCTATAGCGAATTGGATACGAAGAGGTGGTACAACATTTACTACCCGGCGATTGGCGTGGCGTATCACTTCTAGGTTGCGGCATTACGGCGGAATGCGGAGGGGATGGACTGAAGTTCATCCCCTTTCGTATGCCCAGTTGAATGGATGCGGAGCCGTGTGCGGAAGGAAATGAGCGGTTCCTACTTTTGCGCTTCCTGGTAGCGGCCGAGTTCCTTGACCATGGCACAATGCGGCTTGAGCGCGTCGAGCACGCGTCCACCCTCGTCGGCGGATTGAATCTGGCAATCCACATAGAAGATGTATTCCCAGGGCTTGCCGTGGACCGGGCGCGACTCGATCTTGGTCAGATTTGTGCCGATGGCCGAAAACTCGGAAAGCGCAGCGACCAGCGAGCCGGGTCGATTCTCAACCGAAAATGCCAGGCTGATCTTATTTGAAAGCGGGTCGGTGACGGCGTCTTGGTTCCGACGCACAAGAAAAAAGCGGGTGAAGTTCTCAGGATTGTCTTCGATGCCGGTCTCGAGAATGTTCGCTCCATAGTAGTGCGCGGCGGCTTCGCTGGCGATGGCTGCCGCGTGCCTGTCGCGCAACTCGACCAACTGTTTCACGCTTCCGGCGGTGTCGTAGAAGGCGAAAGCCTCCATCCTTGGATGTTGGGCGAGGAAACGCCTGCATTGAGCCAGGGCTACCGGGTGCGAGAAAACGCGATCGATGTCGTCGATAGCCGTTCCCGAGATGGCGATGAGATTGTGCCGGATGCGAAGAAGGGTTTCACGCTCCACTGTGACTTCATGCGCCAGCAACAGGTCGAAGTGCTCCAGTACCGAACCGGCCAGGCTGTTTTCAATGGGGATGGCCGCGGCGTCGACATCTCCACGGCTGAGCGCGGCGAAGGCATCGGCCGAAAGTGAAAAGGGAACGATCAGCGCTTCGGCATCCAATTTCATTGCCGCTTCGTGGCTGAACGAGCCGGGTTCACCCTGGATTGCAACTTTCATTCCGGTGCCAAGCCTTCCAGTCTCCATATTTGCGGCGTAGACCTTGGAATCGTCCTGCGAGGCACGTCCTCTGGCACCATACCACAGCTTCACAGCGGCTTCCCTGGGCATTTCGAGCGGGGACATCGGGATTTACCTCCGCAGCCAGAGATCCGTGGCCACAAAGCCCAGGAAGACCATGGCAATGACGCCATTCATGGTAAAGAATGCGGCATTCAGGCGGCGCAGGTCGCGCGGCGAAACCAGGGAGTGTTCATAGGCCAGCAACAGTCCTACGGCCGCGATGCCGAGCCAACCAGCGAGGCCGAAAGCGAAGAGCCAGCCGAACCATGCGAGCAGACCCAGCACGGCGAGGTGCATGAAACGCGCGGCCCAGAAGGCGGCGGGAATGCCGATGGCCTGGGGCAGGCTGTGCAGTCCGGCCATTCGGTCGTGTTCGTAGTCCTGGCAGGCGTAGAGCACGTCAAATCCACCCACCCAGAGCGTTACGGCGGCGGTGAGAACCAGGATGCGCGGGTCGAGGCTGCCGCAGACGGCGATCCAGGCAGCCGAGGGGGCAAGCCCCAATGCGAGGCCGAGTACCAGGTGCGACCAACGCGTGACGCGTTTCATGTAGCTGTATCCGAGCAGCACGAGGAGCACCAGGGGCGAAAGGTAAAGCGTGAGCCGGTTCAGCTCCGCAGAGGCTGCCACAAATGCGAGAGCCATGAGCGCGGTGAAGCCGAGTACGAATCGTCGCGAGAGAAGGCCTGCGGGGATGGCACGGCTGCTGGTGCGGGGATTTGCGGCGTCCAGATCGGCATCGGCCCAGCGGTTGAAGGACATGGCGCAAGAGCGGGCGGTGACCATGGCCACCAGAATCCATCCCAGTGTGCGCCAACCGGGCACGCCATGAGCGGCGAGGAGCGTTGCGGTCAGGGCAAAGGGGAGCGCGAAGATGGAGTGCTCCCACTTGATCATTTCCAGTGTTGTGCGTGTTTTTTTGAGCAAGCCCATTGCGCCCAGTTCCATCTAGCAGTGTAACTGAGGGCGCAGCGCGCCGGCGCCGGCTAGGCTTCGGCTTCTTCGACAGTAGCGGCCAAGGGAAGGATGGTACTGACCTTTGTGACCTCGAAGAGGTCCATCACGCGACGGTTCGCCCCGGCGACAACAAGTTTAAGGCCATTGGTCTTGCAATGGACGTATTGGTTCATCACCAGACCCATGCCGGCCGAATCCATGTAAGGCACCTGGGTAAGGTCAAGGATCGTCAAGCGGGCAGGTGTTCCGCTGCGCAGTTGCGACTGGAAGTCGAACATATTGCGAAGGGTTAAAGGGCCGCTGAGATGGTAGATCAGCGTATCGGCAGCCTTGCCGGCTGTGCGGTCGATCGTGAGGGGTCCGTCTGGGAGCATAGCGAGACAAGTGTAAGGAATGAAACGAATTTTATGATTACAGTTGTGTGAATGTCGGTGAGCAAGATGCCCGGGCTTGTCATGGTGGTCAGAGAAAGACGCCTGCTCCGCCACTGATAATCCAAAAGCACCCATTAAATGGTGACTGCAGGCGAGGGGGGTGGGGGTCAGCTTTTTTCCCCGGCCTACTTGCAGGCCAACGCCCGGATTAGCGTGGTCGCGATTCCAACCTTGCTCACCTGATGACGGCATGGGATCGTGGTTTCCGGGTCCCAAAGAGGGACCCGGGAGCGTTTTTTCACGCCGGACGAGGGTTCCGGATTCCCAGCGGCTATTTGTTCGATTCTGGGGGCTGGTTGGCCACCTGGAGGTAGTTCTTTACGCTGAAGACGCCGGGAACTCCATTGGCCCGCAAGTATGCTGTGTCCTTGTCGGCTTGCGAATCCACCGTGCCATAGAGTTCGACGTTTCCGTTCTGCACCGAGATGCGGATGGGCTTCGCGGGATCGATCGCATACTTGTTCAGCGACGGGTATCCGTAGATGGCTCGGGCCACTGCCAGGCGCGTCTGCCAGTCCATGGTGGAAACGGGATCGACTTCAATGTTGTCTACAACGTCCTTGACGCCGGGAGTAGTAGAAGCGAGGGCTACGGCGGAATCCCGATCGGGATAGTCCTTGGCATGGCCGCCCAGGGTCACGACGCCATCCTGCACGTTGAGCGTTACGGCATTGAAGACATTGCCGTAGCCGACGCGGTCATAGGCGAGTTCTTCGCCAAGCTTGGCCTGAAGATCGTGGTCGGAGATCGCGGGACCGGAGACCTCAATCTCGTTCCGCACGGCTGTTATGCCTTTGACCTTGCGAAGACGCCTTTCAGCGTCGGCTTTGTACTCATAAAGGCTGACCGATCCGGTAAGGGTGGCGATCCCGTTGCTATCCACGCTTACCTTGATGTCCTTGAACTGCGATTTATTCAGCTTGGACATGGCCGCGCTCTGGGCAGCATCGTTCTGTTCCCCCTGTGCCACAGCCACAGGGCTTCCGGTTGCCGCTTGGGACGTTTGGGGGTGGCTAAAGAGAATCCCGACGAGCAGGACCGCACCGAGCGGAATCCAGGAATAACGGTTTGCTTTCATAACTCCTCCTCTTTCAAATCGCATGAGGTGTTTCACGAGATGGATTGATTGGAAGGTGACGGGCATCGCCTCGCTCAACTCTTCGTTCTCTAGAGACACAGATTCGGAGAGAGGGTTGCGGAGTTGTATGGAAAGTGAAGTGAAGGACGCGAAAAGCCGCCCTCCGAGCGATTTGCGTTAGATACCATTCTTCGCCGCACCCGGAGACCGTGGCAAGGTTTTCGATTGACGCGCAGAAGTACGGCATCCATCGGAACCTGTCCGCGCGGGTTGTCGAAGGTTCCTCGATCCTGACCCTACTTCCGGATGCAGACTAGCGGTAGCGGCGGGTAGCCTTGATAACAACCGAGAACACGTCGGACTCGTCCCGCGATACCAGCAGGGAAACATGGCGATTGATGGAGATTTCAGCCTGGAGAAGTTGCTGCGCAGTGGTGTCCACGTCAGTAGCGTAGGTAAAGGTGACGTACCTGCCCAGCTGTTCCGCGACGGTGATACGGGTGGTGGAGTTGCCCAGCACGCCGAGGTAGTTGGGATCCACTTTCACCGAGCCGGCACCGAAGAGTTTTTGCACGCGGCTGCTGACGGTGGCATTCAACGCGCCGCCGAGCAGTGCGTCGGTGGTGGGATTGGACGTGACCTGTTCCTGTTGCTGGGTATAGATGCGTTCCTGATCCTGGGTACGCCCCAGCGCCAGCAAAGCCACCACGTCGGCCTCCGGGAGGGGAGGGTCGCTGCGGTAGGTGACCGACATTTTATCGGGTGAGCCGTGAATGCCCAGGGTAATGTCGTAGTCCTGCACACGGGCGGTGGCGTTCAGATCGATGGAGGGTTCAATTCGTACAGGGTTGGTGAAGGTGATTTCGCCGCGCTGCAACTCGTAGCGAGTTCCGGCAATGGTGGCGCTGCCTTCAATGATGGAAATGCGTCCCAGCAGCGAGGGTGAGGCCAGGGTGCCTCTCAAATGCAGGTCCACGTCACCGGCAAGCTTGGCGTAGGCATTCTGGAAGTTCAATTGGGGAGAGGAAAGGACGTGTACGTCGAGGCGGACGTGGTTCGAGGGCGCATCCGGCGGAACGACGGGCTGCACTCGGCTTGCCTGGGTCGCCAGCGCCGCAATGTCCAGGTCGGGGCTGACCGTGAAGCGCGTGATCATGACGCTGCCGCTGAACAGCAGGCTTTTTTGCGTCCCTTGCAGTTTTAGATTGGCATCGGCGAGGGAACTGACTCCCTGGGGATAGCGAATGCGAACATCTTTGCCGGAGACTGACAGGTCGGCAAAAATGCCGTGTTGGTAAGCCAGGTAACCGGAGACGCTCAGAAGCCCGCCGCCTGTTCTCGCGGTCAGCGACTTAACTTCAAGACGGTTCTGGTTGAACTCCAAGGTGCCCTGCAACTGGCTGAGGCTGTTGGGCAGGTCTTCAAGCGCCAGGGAAGCATTCTGGAAGTCGATGCGGCCGCGCAAGTCGGGATTCTGAAGGGTGCCGTGCGCCTCGACCTTGAAGGTGGTTGTGCCGCTCGCGGTCAGGTCGGGGTCCAGCGTTTCCGCGAGCTTCAAGTTGATGGAGCCGTTGGAGGCAAAATCAAGTTGCCGCTTGTCTTTGAGATTCAGGTTTCCCTGAGCGTGGAGGTCGGTCTCTTCGCCAGTAACATGCAGCGGGTCAAGATTGATGCGCGAGTTGGCCAGGGTGGCATGGACTGGTCCTTCGCTTTGCAGGTGGACGCCAACGATTGTGACTGCGAGATTCTGCAGCCGGGCATCGCCTCGCAACTCATCCGGATGCGAGAGCGGACCTTCAACGGTGACGGTGCCGGCAAGCGCCGACTCTCCGGTAAGCCCCTGGACGTGGGCCATTTTGAGAAGAGCGCCAATGTTGAACTGCGAAAAATCCAGCTTGGCCTGGGTGGCATACTCGCCGCTGAGAGAGGTTTGACCGTGTGCGGAAAGCGAGGCAGATTCGAACCGGGTGGTCAGGTTGTAGGTTGCGGTGCGATTTGCGGTGCGAACTGCGATTTCCACACTGCCCAACGGCTCTCCGCTGACCGTGACAGCCGTTAGCATGCCTTGTCCTTCCATGCGCGGGTCGTCGGGCGTACCGGAGCCAGTGACCGAGAACCCGAGCTTGCCGGTGACAGCGAGACCCGTGTTTTGGAGGCGCTGAATCCGGCTGATGTCGATGCCTGCCCCTCTGGCTTCAATTTGGAAGTGGCGGGACCTGAGATCGTAGCTCCCTGAGGCGGATACCTTCCCGGCTTGATCGTTCACGGTAACGGATGCGAGTTGCAGAACCTGTCCGGTGATCTTTCCCTGGGCGCGGATGCGCGAAATGGGCTCGCCATACACGACGCCGCCATCGAGTTCAACCCAGCCTGAGCCGTCGAGGACATGGATGGGACCGTCGGCCTGGAGCTGGGCGTTGATCTGGCCTGTTACCGGCAATTCCTTTCCAACCAGCGGCAGTAATTCGTCGAGGCCAACCTTGCTGGCGCCAAGGTGGAGGTGGAGCAGGGAATTGGAATCAAAGTTCGGGATTCCCGGTTCCCTGGGCGGAGATCCGGCGGCGGCCAGCGATCCTTGCAGGCTGATAGACGCCGGACCTTGGATTAACTGGCTGTGGGCAATGGAAATTCGGGTCGCTGAGTAGGTGCCGGTTGCCTCCAGTGAATCCCAATGGACGGAGCGAGGAGTTTCGGGATTGGAACCTGCCGGCACTTCGATGGAGAGGTTGGAGGCTTTGACGGTGCCGGCAAGGTGGGGATCGGCGAGGGAGCCGGACCATGTACCGTCGAAATCGGCCTGCCCGCCGAGGGACACCGGTAAGGCCGCGGTTCCTGATTTCCCTTCGCGTTGCATGCCGAGGTCGCGCAGGACACGGTCGAATTCTCCGAGGTCGTGCGAATGGAAATCGACTGAAATCGTCGACGGGCTTGAGAGGGGATAGGCGCCGAGCCGGCCGTGCGCTTCCAATTGGCTAGCGGGAAGAGTGATAGAGAGCGTGCGCAGATCCACCGACCCGTCGCGCTGGAAATAGGTGCCGTCAATCGTGCCGTTCGCGGGAACTTCTTGTGCGACGGATTGCGCTGATGGGCTTACGTTGAGAGCAGAGGTTACGACAAGGGTCCGCGTGTCTCCGTCGGTCCAGGTTGCGGTGGCGGGGCCGTTCAGTTGGGCATTCAACCCCAAACGCTGGAATGGCGCCTGGCCGACAATATCCAATACCGCATCAAGCGGCACATTTTTGAGTTGCGCATTCACTTTGCCGTTGATTGGGGGCGTGTTCGGAGCGATCCGTGGCGGAGCGGGCGTGGCGCTGATGGCGGGTTGCCTGCGGCCGAACCTGGAGTGCTTGACCGGAGGCGCGGCGGCGGCTTCGAGCACGTTGGAGCCGGGAATGGAGGGCAGCCAATGATCGAGAGTGAGCTGTCCTTCCAGTTGTCCGCCCTGGTGCAAGCGCGCAATGATAGACGTAATGACCAACTGCTGCGCATCCGCATGGACGCGTGCATCCAGCCGGACGCCCCGGGCGTTCACGCCGGGCGCGATATATGCGCCATCTTCGACGTGAATTGGGCCGTCGACGCGAAATTGGCCGGCACGTCCCTCTGCCGTGAGGTCGATGTGGGCGATGCCTTGTGGAGCATTGGGGTAGCCGGTAACGGGCTCCAGGAGACGCATATCCAATTCGCCATTGGCTTTTGCCTGCCAACGGGGGTGGGCGAAGTCAACCAGTGTGCCCGAGATATTCAAGGTGCGATCGGGAATGCCCTTGCTGCGGGCGGTAACCACAAGCGAACGCAAATAAGCCGCTGAGCGCGTCAGGTCGACCGTGGCCTGCATGCGTCCCTCGACCGGATTTGCAAGGCGATGCGAGGGGGCGCCCCGCGAAAGCTTGAAATCGCGGGCGCCGGCGTCGATCCGATAGCTTTCGGGATCTCTGCCTTGGGGCGGAACATAGACCATGCGCACGGAGACGTCATCGGCGGCAAAGTCGAGCTGTGTGAGGCGATTCTGGAAGTCGAAGGCCGCGGCTCGGTTTTCATAGTGCAGTATCCCCTCTTCGACCGCGACATGGCCGGCTTTCAGGTCAAAGAGCGTGTCGAGCGCTGATTTGCCCTGGGTTACGGGCCGTTGGGGATGTGGCTGGTTGGTCGAGCCGTCGGGATAAACAATCAGGTGAAGCGCGGGGTGCACGACTTCGAGGTCGCGCAGGAGGATGCGCGGGCTCCAGAAACCGAGCAGGCTTAGCCTCACGCGGAGTTGTCCCACTTGCGCATAAGGCGCTTCGCCGGCAGATTCACGGCCGTTAATCACGAGCCCGCCGGCTTCAGCCTCGAGGTTCAAGGGTTGCCAGCGGAAAGAGGCGATCTGTACGCGTCCGCCGGTCGCCGCTTCGATTCTGACTGCCAGATGCTCGCGAACCAGATTTTCGCACTGCGAGGAATTGGCCCAGAAATAGAGGCCCAGGGCGGCCACGATCAGCAAGACTGCCGCTATGGCGCCGATGCGGACGATGCGGCGCAGAAGTGGCCTCCGCGGCGGATTCGGTGGCTCGGGTGGGACAGGCAACATGGGCTCATGCTCGCTCATTGCGTTCCTGCTCCTCGCGGTTCCTTTGTCTCATCGGCTTCAAGCACCGGATCGAAGACTTCAATGTCCCCCTGTTGCCTGAGGTTGTGGAGCCAGCCGCTAAAGAGAGCATTGACTTTTTGTTGCAGCAGGATCTCTTCAATGCGCGGCGCGACCTGCTCCAGCGGCGGGACCGTTTCGCCGGAAGGATATTGCGGCAGCAGCGTGTCGTGATAGTAGGTCTCGATCTCCTGGTGGGAGATGCTGATGCCCTGGCGAAAGCGCATTTCGATGAAGTGCAGAATCTCAAGGCGATTGCGGAGATACGACACCACCTGCTTCTGGGTCAGATCGTGATTCTCAAGAAACGCCTTCCACCCGGCATCCGTCGCGCAGTCCTGGCGTACGCAAACCGGCAGTTCCTTGCGAATATTGTCCAGCCGTGCCGCAATTTCCTCGGCGGTGAGTTCGGTAGCCTGCGCATCTTCTTCGCGAATCTGCTGGCGAATGAGGGCACGGCTGATCAACCGCTGCAAGGCCCGCTGGGGCGTTTCAGGGCTGCGGTCCGCCGAGTTTGGCTCCAGAACGGAGATGTGCATCTCTTCGTTCAAGTCGCTGGAGAGGATGGCCTGATTGTTGACGACTGCCACTACGCGATCCAGTACCACAGGGGTGGATGGCTGCGGCGTCTGCGAGAGGGCAGGAGCAACGACAGCCGCAAGGCACACTGCCGCCCATGCCCGCCAGCCTGCGCCGGAAGCAACCGCGAAACGGTATGTGCGACGAAGGCTCATCAGAAGGTCTGCCCGAGGCTGAAGAAGAAGTTAAAGTGACCGGCGTGTCCGATAAAGGGGCTGTACGAGGGGTGTGAATAGTCCTCGTAGATGGGATAATACGGCGGGTTCAGGTTATAGCTGAAGTCCAGCCGAATAGGTCCAACCGGCGTATGGTAGCGCAAACCCAGGCCAGGAGCATGGGAGAAGTAGTTGAAGCTGCATTCACCCTGGGGGCCGATCGAGGTGGTAGGCCCTGACGGCGTGTAACCGCTGAGCGTTGGGGAAGCCAATGTTTTGCACGTACTAATGTTCGGTTGGCGGATGCGCAAGGCGCTGGCCCAGGCATCGCCCGCATTGCGAAAGACGTTTCCCATGTCCTCAAACAGGACAAAGCTGACCGAGTCGGCAAGCCACGGCAGTGTGGGTGGAGGAAAGCGCAATTCGGTGCTGTTGATCAGAGCGCCGGCTCCGCCGATGGGAAAGCCGGTGTATGCGTCGCGCGGCCCCGCAGCGTTGATGGAGAACCCGCGCAGAGAAGTGGGGCCGCCGGCATAAAGGCGCTCAGGAAGCGGAATGAGCTCATCTGAAGCGGGCCCGTAAGCGCGCTCCTCGGCGTAACGGGTGTTGCGGGCTATGACGAACTTGTTCTTGTCGAAGCCGTAGTAACTCGAGTTCGACAAGTCGAGGCGATTGAATTGCGCCTGCGACCCGAAAGCGTGGCCGGAGAAAAACTCCTGAAAGCTGGTGTAAGTGCCCCGGTGTGAATCCAGCGGCGAGTCACGGGTATCGCGAATCCATGTGGCTCCAGGGCCGCCCACGCGAACCGCCGCCGCCAACTCCGGAATTTCCTCCTTGCCGACCTGCAGGCTGTCCTCTGCCACCTTGACGCGCCGGAAGTCGAACTCGTAGATGAACTGGTTTGCCCTGTTGATGCCGGAACTGGGCCTGTTGAGGTTTTCTGTCCATCGCAGTCCGGCATCCAGCTTGGAAGCAACGTACGTGGTCACGTCCTGACTGTTGGCGTAGCCGCCAGTAAATGTGAGGCCGAAGTTCCGGTCGCCGTGGAAGTGAGGATTCTGGTAAATCAGATCGACTTTCTGCTCCAGCAATCCGTAGGTGCCTTGAATCGAAGCTGACTGTTCCCGTCCAAAAAGGTTGTTGCGGGTAATATCCAGGAGCACGCGCGGGCTTATGCCGGTTTTGCCGTTGGGATTGCAACTGACCCCGTTGGCGATAGCGCCCTTGCAATTGTTTTGCGGGGTTCCGGTCTGGGTCTCAAAGCCAAGGCCGTAGGTCAAGGCCCAACGCCTGGCCTCAGTCAATTGCACCAAGACAGTCTTGCGAGTTTCACCGCCGTTCGGATTCTCGACGGCCGTATTGACCTCGTTGAAGAGGGCAAAATCATACAGGTTCCGCTGTGTTTCAAGCATTGCGGTCTGGTTGAGTGGATCGCCAGGGTGCAGCGTAATCGCCTTGGCCACGGTGTCGGGCCGTGTGTAGTGCAGGCCCGTGATGAGAACATCGTTCACGAAAGTCTGAGGGCCTTCTGTAATCAGAAAGGCAACATTTTCCTTTCCGCTATCTGCCTTATCAGGCTCTTCTTCGACCTCAATGCGCGCCTGATCGAAGCCTCGGCTGAGGTAGTAGGTCCTCAGAGCATCCCTGTCGCCGGCAAGATTCTGCTGCGAGAGCAACTGTCCCGCCGCCGTGTTCAGCAAAGGGACCAGTTTCGCAGTATCGACGTGGTCGTTGCCTTCCAGTTTCACGGTTCCCACGCGTTGCTGATCGCCTTCGTCAACGTGGTAATCGACAGCGATCCCAGATGAACTGGATGTGCTGGACGTGGCCTGGGTGTTTGCATCCGTCGTCTCGACCGTGCTGACATCGGGAGTTACTTTCACCTTGGAAAATCCATTGTTCTGATAGACGGCTTCGAGGGCGCTTACGTCCGCTGCGATAAGCGCCTGGCTATAGACGCCGTGATGGTCCGTGACGTCGGCGGCGTGAACGCTGAGCAGATCCTTGAGGGTTGCCGTGTCGAAGTAATGATTCCCAGATACCGATACGCGCTCCACGCGGCGACGCTGACCCAGTGTGACGTGATAGACGATCTGCACTTCGTCGGGCTGTGGGGTTTGCCTCTGGTGCTCGACCTTCACGTCGAAGTAACCCTGGCGCTGGTAATAGTCTCGCAGGCGGCGGTTGCCTTCATTGAGCAGATCCTCGTCGACGCTGCCTTCTTCAAAGATAGGAACCATGCGTTTGACATCGTCCTGTTCGATGCTGGCACCTTCGACATGCACTTTCACAATCGGTCCTCGATTGGCCGTAAAGTGAAAGTTGGATTTGTCTGTTTTGGGGGAGTATTCCTGCGATTCAAGCTTGATTTCAGCTTCGAGACGTTCCTGTTTCTGGTAGTGTTTCAACACTCCGGAAAGGGCGTGGTTGACCGTGTCGTGGTCGACGCGCATGCCAGCCTTTAAATGTGCGTAGCGGCGAAAAGTGGCTGTGCTCATGCCGGAATCACCGGTTACTTCGACCGCGCCCACCCGTGCCTGCGAGCCCGAGTTCACATGGAATGAGATATCGACAAGCTGCTGACCGGGATGGGGGGTGAGGCTGTGGGTAATGACGGGCTTGTGAAACCCGTTGTCTGCCAGGGCCTGGCTCATCAGATCGACGGCCTGATCCAGTTTGGCTTGTGTGAAGCGGGTTCCCGCCGACAAGCGACTTGCACGTACAAGCTGGGTGTTGATGGTGGCGCCTTTGGCTCCCTCCACAGTGACCGTACCGATAAAGGTACGCGGCCTTCCTTTGAACACAAGATCGATGCCATCGCGTTCGCGCAGGCCTTCCGCTTCGATGGTTTCGAACAACCCGGTCGCATACAACTGTCGAAGGCTTTTGGCCAAGTCTTCCTGGGTCAGCGGAGTTCCCACGGCCTGGGCCAGATGGCCGGGGAGTGGAGCAAGACGGTCGGCCTCCACTCCTTCAAAGACAATTCTGAGCACCGGCAGGCCTACCCAGAGCGCGAGGGGATTGTGTCTCTCCCCGGAGAGTGCTTGGGCACCTTGCCGGCCCCCGGTGTCAGTTTGCGCAGCGTTCCCAGCGGTTTGTGCCTGGGCGAAGCAGGTCAATACGCCCGCAAGGATGAAAAGACAGCCCGTCAGCAGAACGGCGAACTTGCATCGATTGCTCTGCCACCCGGTCCGCATTGACCTCAAAACCATATCTCCTTAAAAACACAAGGAATAGCACAACCTCGCAAAGAAAGTCTGCATCAGATCATAAATTCAGGCGGCTCGGCTTCGGTCATTTCCGCCCAGGTCCCGCCTATCATTGACGCTGCACCTTATACTAACGAGGAACGAAGCTCGACGCAGCAACACCGACTTGCGGAACAACCGACATCCCCAGAAGGAAGCGTATGCCACGTTCGAGTTCCCCGAAACAAGCTCCATCGGCCCCACCCGGCGTGCCCGACAAGAAAACGCAAGGCACGGCCAAGCCCGGGCCCCCGGCGCCTTCAGTCCAGGTTTCGCCCCCATCTTCAGATGCAGATGTGCTGGCCCGCGCGCAGGCGGGTGATCACATCGCGTTCGCGCAACTCTACTCACTTAACAAAAGGCGCATCTATTCCCTATGTCTGCGCATGGTAAGCAATGTTGCAGAAGCTGAAGATCTGACCCAGGAGGCTTTTCTTCAACTGCACCGGAAGATCGCCACATTTCGCGGTGACTCGGCCTTTTCCACCTGGTTGCACCGCCTGGCGATCAACGTGGTGTTGATGCATCTGCGCAAGAAGGGTTTGCCCCTGATGTCACTGGATGAAGCGATGGAGCCTTCGTATGACGACGGACCCGGGCGCAGTTTCGGCGCTCCCGATCTCTCTCTTGCAGGATCGATCGATCGCCTGGCCCTGGAGCGGGCAGTGGGGGATTTACCGGCCGGCTATCGTCTGGTCTTTGTTCTTCACGACATTGAGGGCTACGAGCATAATGAGATTGCCAGCATGCTCGACTGTTCCATCGGCAACAGCAAGTCGCAATTGCACAAGGCAAGATTGAAGTTGCGCGATGCGCTGCGCACATCTCTGCGAAGGGAAGGTCCGCGATGACGGGGGATCCCAACAACATGAGCTGCCAGGAGTTCCAGGCCCAGTTGGCAGATCTGATCGGATCCGGCGAGGATGCCTCAACCCACCCTCATCTTCAGAACTGTGAGCGCTGCCGGGCGCTATTGGCCGATCTTGAAACGATTGCAGAGGCCGCGCGCCAACTACTTCCCATCCAACAGCCGAAAGAGGACTTGTGGGATCGGATTGAGTCCGCCATCAAGAAAGAAGAAGGCTCAGCGAACGCGGAATGATTTTTCCGCACGGTCCGGTCGCGAACTGCCCACTTTGTCAATGCGCCGGCGCTCACCTTTGTCGCGCCTTTGGCCGATACATATTTCGAGGGCGAGGCGTTTCCTGACTCATCCATTCTGGATTGATTCGCGAATGACCTGATGTGAGCGGAACTGGCCCGCAGAGCTGAGACCTTCTTACCTCGGGCGCCGGAACTATGATTGGAGAATCAGCGTAGGCAACAGGGTGGTCTCGGACAGGGAGAAACGGATGCGGGGATCAGGCGGAGACATTCCTGAAACTTTTCGGTTTCTGCGTTGTCTAATGAAGAAAAGTTGATACGAGGACACTCAATGGTAAATTTGCCGTCCAACAAGCCCCCCACGAACCTTCCCGAGGGACAGAATTCAGGATCTCGCCGCATTTCTGTGCTGCCGGTCCGCGACACCGTCTTGTTTCCGCATGCTGTTCTACCGCTTACAGTTGGACGGGAAAGCTCCATCCAGTTAATCGAGTCGTTGGGCGAGGAGCGCTCGATCGTGGTAGCTGCACAACTGGACCCCAGGCTGGATGCGCCCAAGCCGGCCGACCTGCACGATGTGGGGACGCTGGCCACAGTTCACAAGATTGTGCGCATGCCCAATCAGAGTCGGTTTGTGTTCACCGAAGGCGTGGAGCGGGTGCGCGTTCTGCGCTACGTCCAGACTGAACCGTTCATGGTGGCGGAAGTTGAGACGTTGGAGGACGCGGAGCAGGAAACCACTTCCGGCACGGAAGCACTGGTCCGCAATGTGATTGGTCAGTTCCAGCAGATTGTGGCGGAATCGCCCACGCTGTCGGATGAACTGAGAACCATTGCCGCAAACATTGAGGATCCGGGGCGGCTGGTGGATTTTGTGGCATCGTCCCTGCCGTTCCTGACCACGGACGACAAGCAAAAGCTGCTGGAAACACCCTCTGTTCCCGGCCGTCTGGAGCAGTTGAATAAACACCTGGCCAAAGAGATCGAGGTGCAGCAACTGCGTACCAAGATCCAGAGCGAAGTGCAGGACCAGGTGCAGCAATCGCAGCGGGACTATTACCTGCGCGAGCAGATGAAGGCTATCCAAAAGGAACTGGGCGAGCAGGATGAGGGCCAGCGCGAGACGGACGAACTGCGGGAGAAGATCGAAGCCGCCGGGATGCCGGAGGATGTGAAGAAAGAGGCGTTGAAGGAGCTTTCGCGGCTTTCGCGGATGTCTCCCATGGCTGCCGATTATTCGCTCACGCGCAACTATATCGAGTGGCTGGCAGTGCTGCCGTGGTCAAAGAGTTCGGGCTCCAAGATCGACATTGCGAAGGCGAAAGAGATTCTGGACGAGGATCACTACGAGCTGAAAAAGGTGAAGGACCGCATTCTCGACTATCTGAGCGTGCTGGAACTGAAGCCGGATATGAAGGGGCCTATCCTGTGCTTTGTCGGACCTCCGGGGGTAGGCAAGACGAGCCTGGGCCGGTCGATTGCCCGCGCACTGGGACGCAAATTCCAGCGCATCTCGCTGGGCGGCATGCACGACGAGGCGGAGATTCGCGGCCACCGGCGTACGTACATTGGTGCGCTGCCGGGACAGATTATCCAGAGCATTCGTCGCGCCGAGGTGAACGACCCGGTGATCATGCTGGACGAGATCGATAAGCTGGGCAGGGATTTTCGCGGCGATCCGGCATCGGCGCTGCTGGAGACACTGGATCCGGAGCAAAACAATACGTTCCGCGACAACTACCTTGACGTTCAGTTCGACTTGTCGAAGGTGTTGTTCATTTGCACGGCGAACATGTTGGATACTGTGCCTCCGCCGCTGCTGGATCGTATGGAACTGATTCCGCTACAGGGATACAGCGAAGAGGAGAAGGTGCACATTGCCAATCGCTACCTCATCCCGCGGCAGATCAGGGAGAACGGGATTACGGCGGAGCAGATCGAGTTTCCCGAGGCGGCGGTACGGCACATTGTGCGCCACTATACGCGGGAAGCCGGCGTTCGCAAACTTGAGCAGGTGATTGGCACAGTTTGCCGCAAACAGGCGCGTCGCGTGGTAGAGGGCAAGACGGACAAGCTGGTGGTGACACGCGAGGTACTGAGAGAGTTCCTCGGCAACATTCAGGTTCGCGTGGAAACGGAAGTGGCCGAGCGGGTGAAGCGCCCCGGAGTGGCTGTGGGGCTGGCCTGGACGCCTGCCGGCGGCGACATCCTCTTTATCGAAGCGAACAAGATGAAGGGGAATGGCGGCTTCAGGATGACCGGTCAAATTGGCGAGGTGATGCAGGAGTCGATGCAGGCCGCGCTGACCTGGGTCCGATCGAACGCAGACAAACTGGGGCTGGACGAGGACTTTACCAAGGAGATCGACCTGCACATACACGTGCCGGCTGGCGCTATTCCGAAGGATGGTCCCTCGGCGGGCGTGACGATGGCCACGGTTCTTGCGTCGCTGCTGACCAACACGCCGGTGCGGCCCTTGACCGCCATGACGGGCGAAATCACGCTGAGCGGCAATGTTCTGCCGGTGGGCGGCATCAAGGAGAAATTCCTGGCCGCGCGCAGGGCCGGGGTGGAGATCATCATCCTGCCCGCAGAAAACCGCCAGGACGTGGAAGAAGACCTGACCCCGGAGATGATCGACGGTGTCCAGGTGCATTACGCCAGCCGAATTGAGGATGTGCTGGCGGTGGCGTTGCCGCTGATGAAGGCGGCGCGCGCGACCGGTCCTCGAATTGAAGCTGAACGGGGCGCCAGCGCGGCTGCGTAATGGCCTTCGCATTCAGAGAAAGGCTGGCATACCTGCCAGCCTTTTCTGTTTGAGCGTTGGAACAACGCCTTCAGCTTCATCTCCAGATTTTCGCCCGTTGCGTCTAAGTAGCAGGCGGTATGCTGCTTCTAATGATCCAAGTGCGAGTGCTTGCTTTTGGCATGCTGAAAGAATCCATTGGTCCGGATGCGGTTGCGATCGACTTGCCGGATGGCGCGACGGTCGCAGATCTGCTCGCGGAACTCGGCAAACGTGATGCCGACCTAAGGCATCGCGGGATTGCCGTGGGCGTGAATGCCGAGTACGCCAACGCGTCCCAAGTGCTGCGGAATGGCGATGAGGTGGGTTTGCTGCCGCCCGTTTCCGGCGGCACTGAGGGTGCGCCCAGAACCGATCGCCCGGATGAGAGTGCGGACGGGTCGCAGATTTTGATTGCATTGACGCGCGAGCCGATCGACGCGGAAAAGCTGGTTGGCGCGGCCAAGCGGGGGGAAGACGGGGCCGTAGTGGTCTTCGATGGAATTGTGCGCAACAATTCCCGCGGGCGGCGGACGCTGCATCTTGATTACGAAGCGTACGAAGAGATGGCGGCGAAACAGATGAACGAGCTCGCACGCGAGGCCCGAACCAAGTACGGCGTAAGGCAGGTAACGATCATCCACCGCCTCGGCCGTCTGCACGTTGGAGAGACGAGTGTGCTGATCGTGGTGGCGTCCGCGCATCGCGCGCAGGCTTTCGATGCGTGTCGCTGGTTGATCGACACGCTCAAGAAAACCGTTCCCATTTGGAAAAAGGAAACCTTTGTGGATGGCGCCGTGTGGGCGGATGGCGAGCCGTTTCCCGAGGGGCTTGGCGTGGAGGCTGCGGATGCCTCCTAAGGCAATGCGACGCGCGCCCACTCGACGGATGGCGTGGCTTTTGCCGGCTACGCTGGCGGTGTGCACGGTGATGAGGGTTGCTGCCCAGGACGTCACTTTCCGCATGGACGTAAAGCTGGTGAGCATGTTTGTGAACGTGACGGACCAGAATGGCTCCATTGTGGGCGAGCTTACGCGCAATGATTTTGCCATCTCAGAGGACGGACGACCGCAACAGATCGCCGTTTTCGAGCGCCAGTCGGAACTGCCGCTGAACCTGACGCTGGCCATCGACACGAGCGGAAGTGTGTACAAGGACAGGGCGCTGGAGCAGGACGCGGCCAAGCGGTTTGTGCATGCGTTGATGCGTCCGCAGGACCAGATGAGCCTGATCGAGTTTGCCACTTACGTGAGCGAACTGACGCCCTTTACCAACAAGCCCGCTCAGATCGACCGCGGGCTTGACAGGATGCGCGGCGGCGATGCGACGGCGCTTTACGACGCAATCTACCTGGCTTCGCAGCGTCTGGGCTCGAAACAGGGGCGCAAGGTGCTGATTATCGTCTCCGATGGGGACGATACCGCCAAGAACACCACTTATGCGCAGGCGCTGGAGCAGGCTCTGCGCAACGAAGTAATGATTTACAGCATCATCGATGTGCCCATCGAAGCGAGTGCCGGCCGCGACATCGGCGGCGAACATGCACTGATTACCCTGGCCGAGCAGACCGGAGGCAAGAGCTTCTACGTGAGCGACGGCGGCCTCGACAAAGCATTCGCGCGCGTAAGCGAGGACTTGCGCACGCAATACGTGCTGGGCTATTACCCGCAGCACCAGGAGCCGGGCGTCAGTTTTCATCACGTGCAGGTAACGATTCCGAGGGCCGCGACGCAAGCTTTCAATATTCGCTGCCGCACCGGGTACTATGCCGACTCGCCAGTCAAGAGCAATTGACTTTGCTTTACCTGAGGCCATTCCTGCATGGTGAAACGATATTCTTTCGACCCTCAATCCTATTTGCATCTAAGATGGGATGATGACTCCGCCATTGTCCTCTCGCCGCCGTTCCAAAACGCCCCCGCCGGGAGAAACCGGTCAAGAGGCGCTCTATCTGCGCTCCCTGAGCGAACGCCAGATCAACGTGATCATCAAGCTGCATGATGGTGAGACGGTTCGGGGCTGGATCGAGTATTTTGACGACGGCATGCTGCGGCTTACGCGCGACGGCAAGCCTAATCTGTTTATTTATAAAAACCAGATCCAGACGATTTCCGAAGCGGGCAAGCGGCGAGGGCCGCGTACGGCAGGCAGTTCAACCACACAAGGGGCAGTTTCGTGAACGATGTGGCAAGATCTGAGCGGGGATTCGTGTGGGTTGAGAAGGCAGCGGAGATAGCTCGTGAGGCGGGAGCATGCTTGCGCGAGTTCTTTTCCCGCGGCGTGGTGACGGAGTACAAGGGCGATGTAGACGTGGTCACGGTGGCGGACCGGACTGCGGAAAAACTGATTCGCGACCGGCTCGGCGAGATATTTCCGGAGCATGGGGTGTATGGCGAAGAGGGCACGCGCGAACGGCTGGAGCGCGAGTTTCGGTGGTATGTTGACCCGCTGGATGGGACGACCAACTTCGCGCATGGATTTCCGCAGTTTTGCGTTTCGATGGGTTTGGAGCGGCGCCCCGCTGGTCTGAAACCGGACGAGGATGGATCGCTGGTGGCGGCCGTCATCTATGATCCCATGCGCGATGAGCTTTTTACCGCCGAGCGGGGGCGTGGCGCGCAATTGGACGGCAAGCCGTTGCACGTTTCGCGCATACCTGAGCTTGCCGAGTCGCTGGTGGCAACGGGGTTTCCCAGCCGCAAGCGGCACATGAGCCCCAACGTTCACTTTTATCAGGAATTCACGTTGCGCTCGCACGGGGTGCGCCGGGCGGGTTCGGCCGCACTGGACCTGGCCTATGTTGCGGCCGGCCGTATGGAAGCTTTCTGGGAGTTCAACCTGAATCCGTGGGACACGGCAGCCGGAATTCTGCTGGTGGAAGAGGCGGGCGGGCGCGTGACCGAGTTCTCGGGGAATCATTTCCGGCTGGAAAGCCGGGAGATATTGGCCTCGAACGGCCTGATTCACGAGGAATTGCTGGGTCTTTTCGGCGATTTGTTCGCGGGACGAGATCTTACGCCTATCCCGACGCCACAGGAATTCGCGGCGCATAGAGCGGCGCGTTAGATCATGGGCGAGATGCTGACCTTGCGCTGTTTTCAGTTGCGTGGCCGCCGTCGAACCGCAGGATGAGTCTGATTCTTTTGATTCCCGCATCGCAAAACGCCCGGAATGGCGGGCGAGTCACGCGCCGGGTTCGTGTGCTACTATCAGCGTCGAGAAGATACCCTCCTGGAGAACTCGAAGATGGCATACATCATTGCAGAACCCTGTATCGGCACGAAGGACACCGCCTGTGTGGACGCCTGTCCCGTCGATTGCATCCACCCCAAGAAAGACGAAGGCGGCTTCGCGGAGACCGACCAGTTGTTCATCGACCCGGTTGAGTGCATCGATTGTGGGGCATGTGTCCCGGCTTGTCCTGTATCGGCCATCTTTGCGCAGGACGATCTGCCGGAGAAGTGGGCTCACTTTACCGAAAAGAATGCCACCCATTTCGGCCGCTAGTCACGTCTGAAGTTGTCAATGAACGCGTCCGCCACGGTTCGCCGCGGCGGACGTTTGTGTTTGTGGGCACGTCAACAAAGGGCATTCAACAATGCGATGATGAGAACGCATGGGCGTGCTCACTTCAGAAGCCGTGGTTTTGCGCACCTGGCCGGTGCACGAGGCAGACCTGATCGTGAGCCTTTTCACGCGCGATTTTGGCCGGGTAAGAGGCGTGGCCAAATCGGCGCTCAAGAGCCGCAAACGGTTTGGGGGAGCGCTGGAGCCGATGACCGAGGCGCGGGCCTGGTTTGCCGAGAGGCCAGGGCAGGAACTGGTGCGGTTGGACCAGCTTGAAATGGTCCGCTCGCCGCTGTCGGCGCCAGTCGATCATTTGCGTATGGCGGTGCTGAGCTTCTTTGCCGAGGTTCTGGACGAGGCGCTGCCGGAGCACGACCCCCAGGAGACGATTTTCCGGCTTCTGGTATCGGTATTGGAGCGGACGACCGTGGAGCATGCGTGGATGCCGCTGACCTACTTCCAACTGTGGATGACGCGGCTCATGGGCCTGCTGCCCGACGTTGCCCACTGCACGGCATGCGGCGAGGCGCTCAAGGGCGGCGAAGTGAGCTTCAACACGCTGGGAGATGGACTCTTTTGCGACATCCATCGCAACGGCAACGCGAACGATCTCTCGCCGGACTCCTGGCAATTGGCACAACGGATGCTGCGGGCACCGGTAGCGACCTTTGCGGCGGAGCCTTGGCCGCGCAGACGGGGACAGGACTTGCGCCGGTTCACTTTGCAGGCACTTGAACGGCACCTGGAGCGCAAACTGCGCACGGCCGAAGCGCTGGGACGGCTTTCGGGATAGTCAATAGATCGGCTGATAAGATGGTCTTTAGTCCCGTAAAGAGAGAAATGCCTGTGTCTTCAGCCCCGGTAGCATCTTCTTTAAAGCCGACCGCCCTTACGTTTCAAGAACTGTTGTTCCGCCTGCAGGCCTTTTGGGCGGAGCGTGGTTGCGTGCTGCAGCAACCTTATGACGTGGAGGTGGGCGCGGGCACCATGGCGCCGGAGACATTTCTGCGGGTGTTGGGCCCCAAGCCGTTTCGGGTTGGTTATGCGCAGCCTTCGCGGCGACCGGCCGACGGGCGTTATGGCGAGAATCCGAACCGGCTCTTCAAACACACGCAGTTTCAGTTGATTCTGAAGCCGCCGCCGGTCAACGTGCAGGAACTCTATCTGGAATCGCTCGAGGCCATCGGCATCGACCTGAGCAAGCACGACTTGAAATTTGAAGAGGACAATTGGGAGTGGCCCGCAGGTGGCGCGTGGGGCGTGGGCTGGCAGGTGATGCTGGATGGTCTTGAGATTACCCAGTTCACTTACTTCCAGCAATGCGGCGGGATGGACTTAGACCCCATCTGCGCGGAGCTGACTTATGGGTTGGAGCGCATCGCTGCCTTCCTGCAGGATGTGGACTCGATTTATGACATCGTGTGGGCGCGCGACCCTGAAACGGGTGCGCCGGTCACTTATGGCGAGGTTAGATTCGCCGAGGAGCTGCAGTTTTCGGTGTATAACTTCGAGGTTGCTGACGTGGCCAAACTTTGGGAGCACTTTAATCTTTACGAAGCCGAGGCAAAGGCCTTGCTTGCGCAGGCCGACGCATTACTTAGCGGCGAAACTGCGAGCGCGGCGGAGAAGAGGCGCTTTCCGCTGCTTGCGACCTATGAACTGGCGCTCAAGTGCTCCAACCTATTCAACATCCTCGATGCGCGCGGAGCTATCAGCGTCACCGAGCGCGTCGGCGTCATTGGGCGCATTCGCACGCTCGCAGTGGGAGTAGCGAAAGCTTATGCGGTGCAGCAGGCAGCGTGAGTTATCCAATGTCGATGAGTTAGCGAGAAAGTAACAGGGTTATGGCGGATTTTTTGTTGGAAATTGGGCTGGAAGAAGTTCCGGCCCGCATGATTGCCGGGGCTGAGGCCGAGCTGGGCCGCCGCGTAAATGAACTGCTTACGCGGGAGCGGCTGCTTGCGCCTGGGGCCAAACTTACGACCTACTCCACTCCGCGAAGGCTGGCCGCGCTTGTGCAGGGCGTGTTGCCAAGCCAGGCCGATACCGAGGAGCAGCTTATCGGCCCATCGTGGAAAGTCGCGTTCAAAGGCGATGCGCCGACCCCGGCGGCCGAGGCCTTTGCGCGAAAGGCCAGTGTTGCTGTCGCTGCGCTCGAAAAGGTGACTACCGCCAAAGGCGATTACGTGGGCGCGAAGGTGAAGCGGACGGGCCGGGCGGCGGCGGAGTTGCTGGGCAGTGAGCTACCCAAGGAAGTTGCGGGAATCTACTGGGCGAAGAATATGTATTGGCGCGCGGGCAAGCCGGAGCGCTTTGTGAGGCCGGTCCGCTGGGTAGTGGCCCTGCTGGATTCGGCAATTGTTCCGCTGGAGATCGCGGGGATCTCCGCCAGTAATGCAAGCCGAGGTCATCGCGTGCTGTACGGCGAGGCCCCGGTGGTGCTGGACTGCGCAAAGAGTTATGCGGAAAAGCTGCGCGCCGCAAAGGTTTTGGTGGAAGTGGCGGAGCGCAGGCATTCAATTCGCAAGGCCTTGGATGCGGCGACCCGCACGGTGGCCGGCGCGCGCTGGCGCGAGGATGAACCACTCGTCGAGACAGTGGTACATCTGACGGAGTGGCCGACGGTGATCTTGGGCGACTTTGAGCAGGAGTATCTGAATCTACCGGAGGAAGTGCTGGTCACGGTGATGCGCGACCACCAGAAATATTTTGCCATGGAGGATGCGGACGGCAAACTGGCTCCGCATTTTCTGGCAGTACTCAATACCCAGGTTGACGACGAGGGCACGGCCATTATTCGCCATGGCAATGCGCGCGTGCTTACGGCGCGGTTCAAGGACGCGCGGTTCTTCTGGGACTTTGATCAGAAGACGCCGCTTATTGACCGCGTAGAAAGCCTGAAGAATGTTACCTTCTTCCGTCCACCGAAGGGCGAGCCCTGGAGCTACTACTGGAAAACTGAACAGAACGTAGTAGTAGCCCGGCGGCTTGACGATAATGTCTTCTTGAAGGGAGGGACTGTTAAGAGGGGTCTTGCGGAAATAGCCGCGAAGTATGCTAAAACCGATCTGACGACGGAGTTAGTAAAAGAGTTCACGGAACTTCAGGGCATCATTGGCGGGTTATATGTACGCGCACAATGGCAGCAGAAAGGATACACAGAACACAATGCCGCCATTGCCGATGCAATCTATTCTCAGTACATTCCGGCCTCGATGGAAGATGCGATTCCTGCTGGTGTGGAAGGCCAGTTGCTTGGTCTCGCGGATCGCATTCAGACAATCGTGTCAATGTTTGGAATCGGGCAGGCGCCTACGGGATCAAAGGATCCATTTGCGCTTCGCCGTTCTGCGAATGCGATTGTAAAGATACTTGCAGAATCGAAGCTCCCACTAACTCTAAGGGATGTGTTGGAGGCGTATACCGCAGAAGTACAGATTAATCAGAATGGTGTTATTACATCTCTACCGAGAGACATCGATTCCGACCAAACGATGACAGCGGTCTCAGCGTTTCTGCTCGAGCGGTTGAACTTCTATTTGAAGGACTACAAGGGCTTCGCCTACGACGTGGTGAACGCGGTGCTGGCCGCGGGCGCGGAGGATGTGCGCGATGCGATGGCCCGGGCTGAGGCTTTAACGGCGGCTCGTGAATCGGCTGATTTCGCGGCGATCTCCGCGGCATTCAAGCGTATTAAAAACATTCTGCGCCAGGCCGGGGAAAAGGGTTTCGAAATTGGTTCGGCTGCGAACATCAAGCTTGCCGCGGAAGCACAGAAACTTGCGGACGATGCAGACGCGCTGGTGCCCGAGGTGGCAAGGCTGCGCCAGGAGCGGGCTTATAGCGAGGCGCTGGCGTTGATCGCCACGCTGCGGCCCGCGGTGGACGCTTTCTTTGACAAGGTGATGGTGCTCGATCCCGACCCGGCCATTCGCGGCGCGCATCTTGGGCTGATCGATGGAGTGCTGCGCGGTTTCTCGGGCATTGCGGATTTTAGCGAGATCGTGACCGGATAAAAGATCCCAGATCGGCAGTTGCACATTCTGCAACCCTGGCTGCGCACCCGCATGCTGTTGTGAGGCTCAGCTGCTTCCTTATTCAACCACCTCCACGCATCTTCCATTCCTTTCGCGCGTCTACAATCTAGACAGATGTCCGACACGCTCTATCTGAGTTTGTGGTATCCCAATCTGCGTCTTGCCGCGCTTCCTGACAAGCTGACCTCAGTGTTGGGGGAGTTTGCCGAGCATGGCGGCGAGGCGAAGGTCTACGCAGCCACGGTGTGGCCGATGAACTGGAGCGAATCCCCGGTATTTCAGCGGGTGTATGGCCGCGGTGAACGCGGTGCGGAGCCCCGGGCGGCGGTGGAAGAGACGCTTGAACTGCTCCATGACGATTATGCCTACGAGTTCCAGATTGGCTGGAGCCTTTGGGAACTGGAAACGGGCGTTCAACTCGATCCGCGCTGGGTTCGAGAGCCGCGGCTGATTCGAGTAACGGGGTTTGGGCCGCTCTTCGACGAGGGCTCCTATGAACAAGATGGGCACATCCGGCTGGACTTCGGTTCGGACGGGCCGTTTCTCGAAGAGGAACTGGAACTGGACTCTGTGGCCGCCCGGCACGTTGATGAGAATGTGCGTCAACTCGTGGAACTGACGGCGGCAGTTGAAAAGGGTTCAGGAGCCACGGCGCGCCTTTTGTGGAGTGAACTGGGGGAGAGTCTTGCCCAGAGGCTGGCGTCCCGGCTCGGCAAGGGGAATTGACGCGTGCGACTCACAATTGAGCGGATGCGGACCCTGGTATTGGCGGCGGGAGTGCTGCTGATTGCGATGCTGGCCGTGTTCCTGGCCATTGGCAAATGGAGAAATCCATTCAACCGGCAGGATATTCCCAAACGCCTGGGCATCGACATTGAACAGGAATCCAACGGCGTTACTTACACCCAGGCGCATGGCGGGCATACGCTGTTCAAGATTCATGCGTCCAGAGCAGTCCAGTTGAAGCAGGGAAACGCGCTGCTGCACGACGTGAAGATTGAACTGTACGGGGCCGACGGCAAAAGCGTAGACCGCATCGAAGGCAACGAATTTGAGTATGACGCCAAGGACGAGTTGGCCAAAGCCGCCGGGGCGGTAGAGATTACGCTGATGCGGCCGGGAGTGGCTCCGGTCGTTGCTCCGAAGGCGACTACAACGCAACCGGCGGGAGCTAAGGCCAAGCCGCTGGCCGCAGCGGCAGCGACGGCGGCTTCAGGCGAAATCCACGTGAAGACCAGCGGGCTTACGTTTAACTGGAAGAGCGGGGTCGCAACGACTGAACAGCGCGTAGATTTTTCAATGGTCCAGGGTACCGGCAGCTCCGTGGGCGCTTCCTACGATTCACAAAAGGGCTGGCTGGTGCTGGATCGCGCGGTGCAGTTGAATACGCATCGCGGCGCCCAGGCGGTTGAGCTGCACGCGCAGCATGCTGAGTTGGAGCGTGGGGATCAGGTTTGCCGGCTGACAGGTGCCGAGGCCAGTTACTCTGGCGGCGAGGCCAGAGGGACGGAAGCGATCATTCAGTTTCGCGATGATGGTTCGGCGTCGAAATTAGACGCGACCCAAGGGTTTACGCTGACAACCACCACGGGCGGACGGCTGACGGCGCCCATTGGGAGGCTCGAATTCGATGAGCATAATCAGCCACGGCATGGGCATCTGGAGGGCGGCGTAACCATCGACTCGAACAGAGACGGCCGAACAATAAATGGAACCGCGCCGACGATGGAAATTGATTTTACCGCTGCAGGCGTTCTGCGCAGCGCGCATCTTGAGCGAGGGGTCAAGTTCGTCAGCGATGAGCAAAGCAACTCGGCCGCGGGGGTATCGCGAACACACCGGTCCTGGACCTCTCTCGTGGCGGACTTGCAGTTTCACGATTTCGGGCACGGGCGGGTGGAACTGGCCTCGATTCATGGTACTGGCGGTGTGCTTGTAACGGACGAAGACCAGCATGGTAGCAGCCCCGTGACGCCCTTCCGCATGACCGCCGACGATGTGACAGGGGCATTCGGCGCTGTCTCGTCGCTGACTCAACTGATCGGAGTGGGCAACGCCGGCATTGTGCAGACTACCGCGGCGGGAACTCGGCAGAGCACGAACGGCGACCGCCTCGTGGCGCATTTTAAGACAGGGCCGGTCTCCGGGACCAAGGCGGCTGTTAAAGGCGAGGTTGGGCACGGGGCCGCCGGCTCCACGCAAATCCAGTCGGCTACGGTCGAAGGGCATGTCCTGCTCACAGAGCAACCGGCGGCCAAGCCGGGGGCACCGGAACCATCGATCCTCCGGGCCTCTGCGGACCAGGCAGTCTATGAAGGGGCCGGGGAGCGGCTGCACTTGACGGGAAGCCCGCGCGTGGAAGACGGCGGCCTGGAACTGACTGCGGACAAGATCGATGTGTCTCAGGATTCCGGCGACGCTTTTGCCCACGGAAATGTGAAAGCTACCTGGTTCGGAAACGAGACGGATAAGACCGCCGGACAGCGCCGGAACACAAATGATCAGGGAAATGCGACGCTGGGCGGCGAAGGGCCCGCACACGCGATTGCTGCCGAAGCGCAGTTGCACCAGGCAACGGGCGAAGCCACATTTCGAGGCCAGGCGCGACTATGGCAGCAGGCCAACTCTATCGCGGCACCTGTAATTGTGCTGAATCGGACAAGGCAGACGCTGGTGGCGCGCGCGACGAGCGCTGCCGAACCGGTGCGGGTGGTGCTGCTGAGCGCAGCGGGCACCGCGCCGGGGAAAAAGGCCAATTCGGGCGCGCTCGCCGTGATTCGGGTTCGCGGAGGCGACCTGAGGTATTCTGCGGCCGAGCACAAGGCGATAATGCAGGGCGGCACCGTTGGCGAGGTGGAAGCCGAAATGGGAGAAGCGACCACAACTTCGAAGGAAGTGGAACTGACTCTGCTGCCACCGGGCAATCATGCGGGCAAGGACGGCGCCTCGGCGCAGGTAGACCGGCTGACGGCGCGCGGTCATGTTGTTGTGAGCTCGCAGGGCCGTCGTGGAACGGGGGAACAGCTTGTATATACAGGCGAGACGGGCGATTACGTGCTGACGGGAACGGCGGCCGCGCCGCCCCGGCTGACAGACCCTGGGCGCGGTACGACAACCGGTGAGGCTTTGATTTTCAATAGCCGCGATGATAGCGTCAGTATCGAAGGCGGTGGACGCAAGACCATGACGGAAACGACTGCGCCGAAGTGACGGCGAAGGCGAGCCAGCAAACGCTCATGAAGGCTAGATGGAAAAACTGATCGCTGAGGGAATCGGCAAGTCGTACAAAGGACGGCAGGTCGTCCGCGGAGTGAATCTGAGTATCTCCCGCGGCGAGGTGGTGGGGCTGCTGGGGCCGAACGGCGCCGGCAAGACTACCTGCTTCTACATGATCGTGGGCCTGGTGTTGCCTGAGACTGGGCGAGTGCTGGTAGACGATACCGAGATTACGCACGTGCCCATGTACCTGCGCGCCCGCACTTACGGCATCAGTTACTTGCCGCAGGAGCCCTCGGTTTTTCGCAAACTCACAGTCGAAGAGAATATTCTGGCTGTGCTTGAAGCACAACCGCTGGGCAATCGCGAACGGCGGACACGGGCGGACCGGCTCATCAACCAGCTCAACGTTGCGCATATCCGCACCACGCGCGGCTATGCGCTTTCAGGAGGCGAGAGGCGACGGGTCGAGATTGCGCGAGCGCTGTGCATCCAGCCGAACTTCATTCTGCTTGATGAACCATTCAGCGGTATCGATCCCATCGCCGTGCTGGAACTGCAAAAGATCATCTTCGATCTGAAGGCAAGCGGCATCGGAGTTCTCATTACCGACCATAATGTCCGTGAGACTCTGAGCGTGACCGACCGGGCATATATCATTGCAGAGGGGCGGATCTTCAGAGCCGGGACCCCGCACGAACTTGGAAACGATGTGGAAGTGCGGCGCGTCTACCTGGGAGAAGGCTTCTCGCTGGGCTGATGCGGCGCTCTCGGCGCTAAGTCGTTTCAGGAGAAGGCGGGCGGCCTGCCAAGTCAATCCCTCAAAGGTTGAAGGCCGCTCATGTCAATTCGGACATAGACTTTGGATGGGCAGTTGCCCTAATCCGGGACAATAGAATTCGAGGATGGAATTTTGCACTGTAGACTTTTTCCCATCCGATTACACTTGCATTAAGTTCAAACGGGAGTCCGAACGGGAATCGAGCCGCTTTTATGGCGCTGTTGCAGCCCAAATTGAGCCTGAGAGTCGCGCAACGGCAGGTCCTCACTCCGGGCCTGATGCAGATGGTGAGCGTTCTCGCCCTCAACAAGCTCGAATTGAAGGAAATGATTGACGCCGAGATGGTGGAAAATCCCGTATTGGAAGAGATTGACGAATCAGTTCCGATGCTGGACGAGGTGGCAGGCCGAATCGAACGTCAGGAGCGGGCGGAAAGGCTGGAGCATCTGGAAGCCGGAACGGCGGAGCCTGCGACCCCACCCAAGGATTCCTTCAACGAAATTGATTTCGGCTCCTACTTTCAGGATTATCTAGATCCGGGCTACCGCACCCAACCGGAGTTTGAAGAGAGTGACAAGCCCTCGTTTGAGAATTTTCTTTCCCAGCCTACGACCCTGGCTGATCACATGGCGTGGCAACTGGGCTCTCTGAAGCTGGATGCGATGCTGCGTGAAGCAGCGGAGTTCGTCATCGGCAACCTGGACGAAGATGGGTACCTTACCGTCGGCGACGATGAGTTGGCAGAAGCCTTGATGCAGTTCCCAGAATGTCGCGACCTGAACAAGGAAGCGGCGATTGACCTGGTAAAACGCGGTATCGAACTGGTGCAACATCTGGATCCGGCTGGCGTGGCCGCACGGGATCTGCGCGAGTGCCTGATGATTCAGATTGCAGCCCAGCAGCAGGAGTTTGCGCAGGTTTATTCCCGGCGGTCCTCCGATCCAGCAGAAGCAGAAGCAGAAGACCCACATCGGGACTTCCGTGAAGAGGCCGAGGAAAAACTGGAGGAACGGCGCCACAGCATGGAAACGGCGGCACTGATCGTGGATCGCCATTTGCACCTTGTACAGAAGCGGGACATGAAAGACCTGGCACGAGCAGCCCAGGTGACGCCTGCAGAGGCCCACGCGGGGGTCGAGTTTATCCGTACCCTCGATCCGCGCCCAGGGCGGGTCTACAACCGCGAACAAACGCGGCTGATTGAACCCGATGTAGTGTTTATCAAGCGTGGCGGCGAATGGGTGGTCTCAATGAACGAGGAGGATCTGCCCAGCCTCCGCCTCAGCCAGAGTTACCGGCGCATGCTGGTTGCTGAAAACACCGACAAGGAAGTAAAGGATTATGTGAAGGAGCGCTTCCGCTCTGCGATGCAGTTGATGCGCAATATCGCTCAGCGGAAAAGCACCATCCTGCGCACGTGCGAGGTCATTGTCCGCCGCCAGCAGGACTTTCTCGAGTTGGGTATCGAGGCGCTGCGCCCCATGATGATTAAGGAAGTGGCCGAAGAGATCGGGGTTCACCCTTCGACGGTGAGTCGCGCGGTGGCGAATAAATATGCTCATACGCCGCAGGGCGTCATCGAATTGCGTTTCTTTTTCTCGGAGGGCTCAAATGGACCGGAAGGCGCCGACACGCCGCTTCTGGTTCTGAAACGCAAGGTCCGCAAGCTCATTGAGGACGAGGACCCGCGCCATCCGCTGACCGACGACCAGCTTACGGCGATGTTGCACGCGCAAGGTATCCAGCTGACCCGACGCACTGTGGCTAAATACCGGGAAGACATGAATATACCGTCAACTCACCAGCGCCGCCGGCGGGACGCGTAGATCCGATTTGCTTGATCATTGGATGGCTGATTCAGTGACCGCTGATTCCAGGAAGCTGCCCGATGAGGGCAAAATGCTATAAAATCCAAAGTTCTCCAGCCGGAATCACAGGCGGGAAGAACAAAGAGCGGAGGCTGACCATGGATGTGGAGTTCACCGCCAGGCAAGTGAGTGTCCCGAAGGCGCTGCGTGCGCAGGCCGAAGAGGGAATGGATCGAATAGCCCGCATTCTGGGCAAAACTGCCCGCGCAAGCATTACTTTTCGCGCGCAAAGGCATTTGCAAATTGCAGAGTTGACCGTGCAAGCGCGGCTGCAGACGATCGTGGCCGCAGGCAAGGCGGCCACCCTTGAATCGGCACTGCGGCAGGCACTGGCGCATGCCGAGCTTCAGGCGCAGCGCTATCGCGACAGGCAGTACGAGCGCAAGCGGCTGCCCAAAGAGGAAAAGGTGCTGACAGCGCCGCCCGTGGCCCGGCCCAAGACTCGCGGCCCGCAACCTGAGGACATGACGGAGAACGGGAAACCGGCTCGCGCCAAAGCTCGCGCCTCGATTGCGGTTCATTCGTTTCCGGCCCGCACTGCAGTTGTAGAGCCGCATATTCTCAAGAGCGGCGAGGCAATTGCCATGAAGCCGATGACAATGGAAGAGGCTGTCAAAGACGCAGAGTTCCGTGACCGGGATCTGTTGATCTTCCGTAATCCGGCGGGAGAATTGTACGTGTTGCACCGTCGGCGCGACGGCCAGATGGAACTTGTGGAAATACCCTGATATCCTGGCCGGATTGCAGTGCGGCGCTTGGCCTGAGTTGTGTCGCGCGAAGAGATAACGTGCGAGAGGCAGAGTCTCAGAGTGCGAGCAATCACTTTTGTGAGCGCTGCTCTTCTGATCCCAAACGCCACGTTTGCCGTCATCCAGTGTAGGATGGGCCCATGACGGCATCAAGACCGAAGACCGGGGCGCACTCGCGGCGGGCGGCCGCCAAGCCCTCGAGAGCAATGAAGAAGCCAGGGAGAGAAATAGTCATCGTGACCGGTATTTCCGGTGCGGGGAAGGCCTCGGCTCTGAAAGCATTTGAAGATTTGGGTTATCACGCGGTCGACAATCTTCCACTGGAGCTTCTTACCGAGTTTGCGGGACTTGTGGGTAAATCCCAGGAGATAGAGCGCGCAGCCATCGTGGTTGATATTCGCGAAGGGCAGACCCTGGACCGTCTTCCCGATATTCTCAAGCAGGTGAAGGAAGTACTGCCCACGCGCGTTGTCTTTCTTGATGCGCAGGACGCGGTGCTGGTGCGGCGCTACTCGGAAACAAGGCGGCCGCATCCGCTGCGCAGATCGGAAACAGTAGAACGTTCCATTGTGGAAGAGCGGCAACTGCTGGAGCCCATCCGAAACGTGGCGGATACGATCATTGATACCTCGAATTTCAACGTGCACGAATTGCGCGCCAAGATACAATCCCGGTTCGGCCATGAAGATCAGGCCAATCAACTGCTCGTTTCCTGTCTGAGCTTCGGCTTCAAGAATGGCGTGCCTCTTGACGCGGATTTAGTCTTTGACGTGCGCTTTCTACCCAATCCCCATTTCGTGCCGGAGTTCCGCAAGAAGACCGGCAAGGATCCCAAAGTGGCCGCCTATGTCAGCGGATTTCCGCAGACCAAAGAGTTTCTGTGCAAGGTAACGGAACTTATGCTTTATCTACTGCCGCACTATGTTGAAGAAGGCAAGAGTTACTTGACTGTTGCCTTTGGCTGCACTGGCGGTCAGCACCGTAGCGTAATGATGGCTGAGGAAATGAGCAAGAGGCTCAGGAAGAGCGGCTACAAGGTGAAGGCTCTGCATCGCGACATTCCCAGGTAACTCGTCTAATGATTTATTCGACTAACCGATGGCTATTGCTGCGACCTTGTGGAGACGTGACTTTCCAGGTCTCATTCGCCGCGGCGGACGACACATTGTGCGCCCGGATTCATGGGCACGATTACAACATCATGAGGTCACGCTGCTAGCAGGTTAACCCGTCGCTAAGCTGACAGACAGGCAGGTCGCGGCCGTGATTGGGCAGATCGCTTAGCCACCTGGAAAGCGCATTCGCAAAATCGGCATTGCTCTCGCGAGTGGAAATGAGCCAGAAGAGCATCTTGGGTGAAGGAGCCTTCTGAAAGAGCTCCGGCTTCGCTGACAAACTAACGATTCCCGGCGCGGCAGTGAAGTAAAACCACAGCGAAGGAATGTGCAGGGCGACTGCCGACGCATTGGAATTCCAACGGTCCCTCACCAGAGCACGGGCCGGAACGAGGCGAGTGCGCGGGTCGGCAAAGATGGCGTTTGCCGGGGCCGCGAGCGGTTCATCCAGGACCACGCCAGCCAAGTTGGAATGTGCAGCGGCAACCTCCAGGGCGAGGTTCGCGCCCAGGCCGCTTCCTACCAGCACAATCGACTTCGCTGCTACATGCCGGGTACCGGTGAGATATTGGAGCGCCCACTCCGCATCCTGGCGCCAGCGGTCTTCGCTGGGATGGACGAACTGGCTCCCTCCGTAACCACGATAGTCGAAAGCCAGCACGTTCAGCCCCGCCGCGTGCAGCCGGTACAATTCGTCAACGGAGTCGCCCAGGTTGCCGGTTGCGCCGTGCAGGTAGAGCGCAGTGTACCGGCTGTTGACGGCTCCCGGCGGGGCGGGAATCCACCAGCCTTTCAATCTAGGCAACCCAGCCTCGGTAGTGGCGAAGCCGATGCTGTCGAAAGGCAGCCCCGCGCCGGCGGGCGTGCGGGTCACGGCTGCGGTCGGGTGGTAAAGCAGTTGCCAGCTTCCTTGCCAGACCATCAGGCAAAGAGCGCCCCACGCGCAAACCGCCGCAGCCACGATCGTCACACCGATTGCGGCGGCCAGCCAGCGGAGGGAGACAGTCGGCGGCTGAGCGGATGCTGCGCTCGTTCTTCCCTGATTCGGGGAAGCGGTGGGCCGCGGGGGGTTGGAGTGGGCTTTCCTGCCTGGCATTCTATCGCTCAAGTGTGCATCTCCCTACGAGTGAAGGCACTCCTTTATGCTAATTGCACGATTCAATCCGGCGAAGAGCACCAATTCGCCTCAGGGAGTGACGATCATGTCTGACTTTGTGCGCATCTGTTCGCAATCCGAATTGCCCGGCGCGGGCGAGATTCGAGAATTCACCTCTGGAGGACGCGCCTTTTGTGTGGCCAATGTGAATGAGACGATTTGTGTGCTGAACGGCGAGTGTCCGCATGAAGGAGGGCCGCTGGGAGAGGGACTGATCGAAGATGGCCGTGTCGTGTGCCCTTGGCACGGCTATTCGTTCGATCCACGTACCGGGGCATCGGAACAGGATCCCGATGTCAGGGCCGAGGTGTTTGAAGCGGCGGTGGAGAAGGGCGAACTGCGGGCCAAGGTCTAGCCGCGCCATGGCGAATTGAAGGCACGAAAGCCAGCGGCTTTTTCACACAACGCGTCGCACCCCGGGCAGGCGAACCAGCGGATCGGCGGCGAGCCATGTGGCGGCGCACGCTGACGCGCCGACGACGCCGAATTTGACCAGCGCGGGTGCGACCCACCCGTGGAGCAGAAGCGAGATGCCCACGAGCACCGGCGGATGGATGATGTAGACGGCGTAGGCGCGCCGATTGAGCCAGTTCCAGAAGGGCGATGGATGGTTCATCCGTGCGCGGAAAAAGAGCAGCCACGCAGCGATCAGGCCCCAGGCAACGAAGGGTTCCCAGAAAGCATAAAAAATTGCGGGCCAAGAGAGGCCACCGGAGAAGTTGGATTTTCCCGGACCATTGTGCGCGGCAGCCATCACGATGCCGATTGGAAACAAGGTCCACGTGATGGCCAGGCCAACAACCCATGGCCGCGCGTTTTTCCAGCTTAACTGACGCAGCCAATCGTAGCGCCAGGCGGCAATGCCCAGCGCGAAGAGGAAAACGTAGCTGGCGAAGTAGCCGAGCTGGAGGCCAAAGACGTTTTTGCCGGTGGGCACGAACAGGCGAATCGCGAGCGAGGCAGCACCCACTCCCAGGGCGCTGAACAGCCACCAGCGGTATGTGGGAACGGGCTTTGGCGCGCGTTCCGCATGTGCCAGCGGAGCGCCAAGGCAGGCCCTCCAAAGGCAGTAGGCGAGGCAGAAAATGAGAAGGGCTTGTGCAAACCAGAGTGGGCCATTGCCGAACACCCTGTGGTTCCAAAGCCGGACGAAGGTGGACCAGAAGCCACGGCCTTCCGCGGCGGAAACCATCGCGTCGGTCAGCGGACCAAGCAAAAGGCCGAAAGCCAGCAGCGGTATGCCAAGGCGGATGAACCGGTCGCCGATGAAGCGGGCGTAGCCTTTGCGCTCCAGCGAAGCAGGCGTGAAATAACCCGCCAGCAGAAAAAAGAAGCCCATGAAATAGGCCTGGTTGGTAGCGACAAAGAGGATGAATACCAGACCCGTTAGCGATGCAGAGGGTTTGAGCTCGTTCCAGAACCAGCCGCCGGGGGCGCCATAGGTGATGGAGGTGTGATGCAGGATGACCAGCGCGGTCATCACGCTGCGCAGCCGGTCAATGTAGAAGTCACGAGGCGGAACTATGCGCGTTTGAGCTGCCGGACGCTCAGCCGATTCGACGGATGCGGCATCGATAATTCCGGGCATGAGCCATGATACGGGAAGTGGTGAGCTTTGGTTCATTGCTGCGTGGTCTCCCACGTCCCAGAGTCGGGACATGGGGCGACCGGTTTGATGGCGGTTAGTACTTGACGATGGCGGTGAAGGAGTCGGGCTTGAGGCTGGCCCCGCCAACAAGGGCGCCGTCAATCTCTTCCTGGCCGACGAGGGCGGTCGCATTATCGGGCTTGACGCTGCCACCGTAGAGTATGCGCATATTTTCGGCGACGACTGCGCCGAGAAGTTTTGCCACTTCTGCGCGGATGATCTTATGTGCTTCAACGGCCATCTCAGGGGTCGCCGTCTTGCCGGTGCCGATGGCCCATACCGGCTCGTAGGCGATGACAACCGGAGCCGCGGCTTCGGGCGTAATACCCGCGAATGCACCCGTGACCTGGGTTTTGAGCACGGATTCCGTCTTGCCGGCTTCGCGCTCGGCGAGAACTTCACCAATGCAGACGACGGGAATGATGCCGTGCTTGAGCGCGGTGTGGAGCTTCTTGTTGACAATCTCGTCGGTCTCGGCGAAGTACTGGCGGCGTTCTGAGTGCCCGATGAGGGTGTGAGTTCCGCCGACGGCAATGAGCTGGCCGACCGAGGTTTCGCCGGTGTAGGCGCCTTCTTCAGCAAAGTGGATGTTTTGCGCACCGATGGCAACGTTGGAGGCATTGCACGCAGCGGTGACCGTTGGCAGCAATACCGGGGAGGGGAACAGGGCGATTTCGTCGCGGGTATGGCCAGCAACGAGCGGCAAAAAGGCATCGACAAACGCCTTGGCTTCGGCAGGAGTCTTGTACATCTTCCAATTGGCGGCGATGAGTTTCTTACGGGACATGTCTTGGGGTTCCTCAAGGCAATTTTATCGGATGGATTTGTGGGGCCGGGTGACGGGCAGCACACGAAGCGGGGACTAGGGACTAGGGACTAGGGACTAGGGACCAGGAACCTTAGGGTTGGGGGCCGGATACACGTGTCGCCGATAAATCTGACGGCATTTCGCCGTTGAGAAAGGCGGCGCGATGATCGGGATCGCCGAGATCCATTTTGAAATGGTGCCAGTTGCCGTCCTGGAAAACGCCCATGTTCCAAGGGCCTGAGACGGAGTCAGAAAATTGCCAGATGATGTGGAAGCCCTCTTCGTTGGTGAAGCCTTCATGGTCGGCTTGCAGGATTGCGTCGCCACGCTCCCACAAATGCGAGCGCAAGGCGTGGAGCGCGTTGCCACCGTCTTCAGTCTCCGAACCTTGCAGGTGCTGGAATGCGTAGATGGTTTTGACAGAGGCAAGATACTCTTTGAGCCAGGCGACACCGGTTTCGGGTTTGCAGTCTTCGAGGTCTTCGATGAATTCGGCGACTTCGCCCAGATCGTCGTAAGCGGGGATGCGTTCTAACAGGGCGACCTCGACTTCGTCGTTTCCAGAGAGCAGGAGGGTTTCCCATTCTTCTTCTTCGCCGTCTTCGACGGTGAGCTTGAATTCCGGGTGCTCGGTACGAATCCATTGCGCGAGTTCGTCGAATGGCGGGAATTCTTCGTCTTTGGAAAGGACGCGAGTGAAGTAGGGCATTTTTTTCTCCTGCTGAAGTCCAGGTCGGGATGAAATGAGGTTACGGATTGTCACCTTTTCTGCAGGGGGTGGTCTTTGACGCGCATATCCACGGTCAATTCCGGCGCCAGGTCATGTCAACGCGGACGGGGATTTCGTTTTTGATGGGCACGGTGAGGAACGAGGGGCGGTCGATCTTGAAATCGAAACAGGTGGCGGGAATGGTTCCCGTGATGCGCACCTGGTTTCCCTCAGCGGCTCGCTGAAAAGGCACGTGCGCATAGTGGGCGGTCTGGCCGGCAAACTGGACTTCAAGATCGGCATAGATGGTGGAGGACGCAGTTTCAGTTTGAGGAAACGTTGTGCGTACGACGACCATGGGGTACTGCGCGCCGCGGGTGGCCTCAAGCATGTGGAGGTCGCGATTGGTGTCGCCCGAATCGAATGACTTGACCGGAGCGGCGATGAGGAAATCGCATTGGCCGGCGTGGCAAATCCCCTTCCCTTTGGCAGCGCGGCTTACCCCGTCGACCTCGTGCATGGGATGAGACATGTGATAGGAGAGGGTGGATTGCTCCAGGATCCATTGCGTATCGGTCTGCGCAAAGATGGGCTGGATAAAGATGGGGAGTGCGCCGAACAAAAAGGCGAGCGCGAGCCTGCGATTCATTTTTTCTCCCAGAATTTCAAGTGAATGGGCCACGAGACAGCGATGATGGATGCGCCGTAAGCAGCTGCGGTGACATAGGCGACAGTGCCATGCGCGGATGCAAGTCCGTGGACCTTCTCGCCGGAGTTCTCCTGCTTGTATGCCATGATGCCGAGGGCGGGCGTGAGGAACATTCCGGGAACGTGAATGAAGGCAAGGGCCTCATGCACGCGAATGGCGCCGTGCTTGGTGGTGCCGGGCACGCGGGGGGCGAAGATGGCAAAGTACGCGGTGGAAAAGTAAAGGCCGGTCGTGGCTGCGCCGAGCGCGAAATGGGTGTCGAGATTGGCGGAGGTCGGCTCGGTGATGGTCTGGCCGTTTCTGCCTTTCGCTTTGGCCATGGGCCCGGTGATCAAGGCTGCGACCATGGGAATGGTGGTGATGAGGCCGAGGCGCTGGTGGACCTTGAGCATCTCTGTGCGCTTTTGAAGCATGGCCTGTAATTGCGGATTCGACTGGGTCTGTTGCGGAGTGAAGCCGAGGTCACTGAGCGATGGAGATGTTGACTGACCCGCGGGCGCATTGGGCAATTCAGACGAAGGAGCAGCGCTTGGCGGGCTTGAAGGGCTCTGCTGTTGAGCTGAGGCACCGGTCAGGGTAAAGTCCAGCGTTTGCGTATCACCCGCAGCGAGTGTGATGTGAGCCGACTTGCCGGTGAAACCTTTGGCGTTGACTGACAATGTGTAATCGCCCGGTTCGAGATAGGACAATGTGTATTTTCCATCGGAGTTGGAGGCAGTGCTAAGCACAACTCCGGTGGCCGCATTGTGTACCTTGATCGCCGCTTTTTCGATTGGATTGCCTGAAGAGTCAGAGATGGTACCGGAAAGCGTGGCGGACTGGGCGTGCGAAATTGACGGCGCTGCGCAGGAGGCGGATAACAACGCGACTGCAAAGGCGCGCTTCGCCATTAACAACTTCATCAGGAAATCTCCTAAGAGGCGCGTGCGGGAGTTGAAGTCCGTGTTACATCAGACGGGAACGAGTATGCCGCAGTTAGCCGCACGAAGGGAAGGACTGCGCGGCGAAAACCGTTCAAGATGACAGCATTGTCATTTACGTTTCATTCAGGGACGCGGCGCTGACAGGTATAGACGCTCAAGCGAGGAATAGTTGGAGCGGACAGATGACTCGTCGAAGGCTCGGGACAGGACCCTCGGCACAATTTGTATGGTGCATGCATGTTGAAGAGTCAGGAATACTAAGCAAAGGGCTTAGAGGCATAACGCCGCTGCCCTGACATCCATTCGGTTTCTACCTTCATCACAATTTAAAGCGGAGTCTGAAGAAACGGGACTTGAAGAGAGTCCGCGCGATATCTTTGTTCCCTTCGTTGTCTTCGGTTTCGATCACTTCCCGGTGTCGCTTTGTATGCACCGGACAACCGGCAGGGCAGCATCATGGCGGCCCTGACCAATCAACGAGGAGGACTTATGGAAGGGAAGAAAATGAAGCTTGTTGTTCTGGCAGCCATTGCCGGACTCTGCTTTGCCGTGAGTGCACCCAAAGCGCAGGCCCAAGTCAGCGTCAGCATCGGAGTTGAGCCGGTGTGCCCTTATGGTTATTTCGATTATCCACCCTATGCATGCGCTCCGTATGGCTACTACGGCCCTGAATGGTTTCAGGGGGGCGTGTTCATTGGCGCGGGCCCGTGGTTTCATGGCCCGGCACACTTTCGCGGACATGTAGATGAACACTTCGATCCGCACCATGGCTACCATGGTCATTTGCCGAGCCGCGGCGGGAAAGCCGACTGGGGAAGTCACCATGGAACAGTTGAGCACTTCAAGGGACATGCGGTTAGGGAAGAGCACGGGCACGCGGACAAGCACTAAGAAACCTCTGCACAAGGCGCATTTTCGATCAGCGAAAAGATGCAGTGGCTAAAGCAATGTTCATTGTGGAGCCTTTATCGGCCCGACTGAAGTCGTGCCCTTGTTACAAAACAACTTGTGCAGAGTTTCCCTAAGAAAAACTGCTTCATTGAAACCGAGTAAGCTGTGGTTCGAATAAGTCTCCGTCCCACAGGCAACGGGCTTTGTGGGACGGGGTGACATCGCAAAAGAGATATTTTGGGTGAGGGACGGAGCGGAATCAGGAGTTGGGCGCCGAGTCTCTCGACACCCACCACAAGACCTCTCCGAAGACTTTCCATTTTGAAGCATTGGTGACATCGACAGGGACAAATCGGTGATTCGCAGAGACCAGCAGGTCCGACCCGGAAATCCTCTGGAACCGGGCAACCTTGAAACCCAGATCCCGATGAGCGACAACGGCGAGTCGCTGATGAAGGCTGCCGCGGTCGGTGACCGCGGTATCGACAAAGAGGATGGAGTCAGGAGCGATGGTCGGGATCATGGATTCGCCTTCGAAGTGCATGCTGACCATTTTGTCAGGATGGGGGCACCAGGAAAGGGGCGCGAGCAAGACTTCTTCCACTTCGACCAGAGACATGCTGACATTCTCATGGGGCGGGATCCGATCACCGTAGGCAGTGACGCTCAGTAGCGGAATAGCAACGGCATTTTCATTGCCGGCGAGTTGCTTAAAGAGCTTTCTGCTGGTGACGAGCTTGAAATCCTTAAGACTTACGCGCAACGAGGAGACTGCCTGGAGGAAGCCGGCGCCCGAAAAACCTGCGGTGTTCATACCGGCGCGTTCCCAGAAATAGACCCCATCCGGACTGTGAGCCAGGTTGCCAAGTGCGATGTAGCTTTCGGCGGTTGGCTCGTGCCTGCCTTGCACCCAGCGTGAGACAGTGGCCGGCGAGATGCCAAGACGGTCCGCGAGACCGGCCTGGGTAAGCTTCAGGTCGCTGAGGAGTTGGCGGATTCGATCGGACCACTCTGAAGAAGTTGAGCTCTGTGCGACCATCTGGGGCTCCGAACTGGATCAGGCCCTTTATTTCATTGGCGAAATTGCGCTAATGAAATCAATCATTTACCGACCTGCCACGTATACTAGCAGGAACTTTTGCGCATCGTATGTGAAGGTAGGGCAACTTGTAGGGCCCTGATCTCCTCGAAGTGAAGAAGGGGAAATGGTCCAGCGAGGCGGATCGATCAATGGGGCGCCGATTCGGAAAAAGCAATTCTGCTTCGCGGACGTTCGATTCTTTTATTCGAGATCCAAGGTCAGCTTTGGGGAACCTGCATATGCCGGGGATTGCCGGGAGTCACAAAGTTCTGATTATCGACGACGACGCAGGCATCGCAGATACCCTGGCCTTGATCTTCTCGACGCACAACTATGCCGCGCGGGTTGCCTATTCGGCGGAAGACGCGATTGAATTGATTGCGAAATGGCCGCCAGACGTCGCGATCGTTGACGTCATGCTTCCCCATATGAATGGAATCGACTTAGCCATTGTTCTCAATGCTAATTATCCCCGCTGCCGGACATTGCTGTTTTCTGGCCAACCGGACACGAGCAGGCTTGTCGAAGAAGCCTTGAGGAAGGGGCACAAATTCGAAATTCTCGCGAAGCCTCTTCCCCCAACGTTTCTGCTGGAGACGGTGGCCGAGTTGCTTGGTCCCAGCGAGGAACTGCCCGCCGACGCTTGAAGCTGTCTGGATTTGAAGCCGCAGAGCATCAAAGATTTGAGGTGGCCTGGAGGTTCCCTTGATGTGGTGTCCTTGAAGATCATCGCGTAAATCCAGGGTCCAACCGCAGGTCCCCGCCACAGCGGGCAGGCTTTCAACTCCTCTCGGTCCGCCCAGGATGAAATTTTTTAGGGAAGCGAGCTAATCAGCGGTGGAGTGGCGCTTTCTCACGCTGGACATCAGCAGGTCGACGTAGCGGCCTAGGCCTTCAGCAAGATCCTCAACGGTTTCGATAGCCAATTGCGCCGTTCCATGACCTTTTCGACCAGGGCTCGGAGATGAGACACCACAAAACCCTGACCCAAATACCAGAGTCGATGTCTAGTTCGCCCATCCGCACGCTCGATGGGAGGGGGTCTCAGCGAACGCACCAACGCTCGGTTCCAACAGCACCTGCCCAAACCAATGGACCTAAGGGATAACTATTTTGAGGGCAAAGTCGGCTCCCGCCTGCTAGTCCGATTTGTTTGGTACAATTTGAACAACGGAGTGGTGACAACTTCGCGGTTCGCTTTTACTCGGCAGTGGATAGGGATTTGAGGCTTCAGTTTCCTGTCCATGTTGTCCATTTCTCTCGGAATTCAGTTATGTCCGGTGGAGATTATGGAAACAGGCGAAGGAGTGGACATTAAACAAAAGACAGTGAATCCTGCGATTTGCGCCAAACGATTGAAATTGCAGAGGGGACGTAGCTCAGTTGGTCAGAGCGCTGCCTTCTAACCGGCTACCTTTGGAATCAGTAACATAACTCCTTGGTGTCCACGTTGGTGTCCACGCTTTGATAAGCTATGGCCCAGAGGAGGACATTTTGGATGCCCACTCCCAAGCCACTCGGCACACTTCTCAACGCCCCCGACTACGCCGACCGCGTCAATCTCATCAAGAAAATCAAAACCGCCGATGGATGGCGATTTGCGCCCGTCGTCCCTGAAGCCAACGGACGGCTCAAGGATCGGGTGCGCATCAACGGCCAGATTGAAGTCCACCCTGAAGGCGCCTATTACATCGAGTGGCGGGTCGGTGGTCGAAGTGGCCGCCGCTATCGCACCGCCGTCGCCAGGGACGAGGCCATCGACCAGGCCCGCCGCAAAGCCATCGAGTTGCGCGCCATTCGCGATGGCCTCATTGCCGGTCCTGAGCCTGAGCCGGAGGTTGCGGCCAAGACGACAATCGGCGATGCCATCGATACCTACCTCCGGTATGTGAAGATGCAGCGCAAGCCACGTACCCATCTGACCTACCGCTACACGCTCGACACCCTGCTCCGCGCCGCTTACAAAAAGAAGTATGTCGAGGACGCGACGCGAGAAGACGTGCTCGACTTCATGACCTACTGCTATGAGCTTGGGCTGGGTGCCCGGACTGTCTACGACAAGGTCGTAACGGTGCTGCAACTGTTCAAGAAGCATGGACGGTCAGGGTTGATGGAAAAGGGCGACTGGCCCAAGTACGTCGATGCCATCCGTCCGATGTACGAGGCCGAAGAGCTGACAGCGATGTTCAAGGTCGCAACCGAGGATGAGGCGGACATGCTGAAGTTCATCCTGGGCTCTGGTTTCCGCGACCAGGAGATTCGATATTTGGAATATCTGGACCTCGACTTTCGGCATCAGATCGCGCGCGTGACCGCCAAAACGAAGTGGGGCTTTACGCCGAAGAACTGGGAGGAGCGCACTGTGCCGCTCCCCGCCGGGTTGATAGAACGCCTGCGCAAGCGGAAAGAACGCAAGGCGGCGAGGCCGCACGATTTTGTCTTCGGCAATACGAAGGGCCGCCCGGACAGCGAAATGGATATGGTCGTCAAGCGGGTCGCGGAGCGTGCCGGTCTGAACTGCGGACAGTGCGTGACCGAGCATGGCAACAAGTGCGCCGAGGGTCCGTATTGCATGAATTTCTTCCTGCATAAGTTCCGGCACACCTTCGCGACCAATCATCTACGCGACGGCGTAGATATCCGCACGGTGCAGTCCTGGCTGGGCCACCGTGACATCCAATCGACGATGGTGTACCTGAAGGGCGTTCGGTCGAAGGACGCCGCCATGAAAGTCAACAGCGGCGAGTTGGCCTCGCTGGTCGCCTGAGTCTTCCCTCGAATGTAAAAAGCCACCGTTGCTGGTGGCTTTTTCAAACATCCCCAACTCCGGTAGAGTTGGGCACAGTGCTAGGATCAAGCGAATCGAATGGTAGCCCGCTCTCTCATTACGCGCCCGGTCGGATACGACGAATTCCTGCAAGACCTAAAGCAGCGGATTCGGACTGCCCAAATAAAAGCAGTCTTCGCCGTGAACCGCGAACTCATCCTGCTCTACTGGCAGGTTGGCCGCGAGATCCTGAAGCGCCAGAGCGCGGCGGGTTGGGGCGCAAAGGTTGTTGAACATCTCGCCGCCGACCTGCATCGTGAGTTTCCGGGAATGACAGGGTTTTCTAGAACGAATCTGCTCTATATGCGTGCGTTTGCAGAGGCGTGGCCAGACGAGCAAATTGTCCAACAGGTTGTTGGACAAATCCCGTGGGGGCACAACGTTCGACTTCTCGACCTCGTGAAAACCGCGACAGAACGCGAGTGGTACATTCATCGGGCGGTTGAACATGGCTGGAGCCGCAACGTGCTCGTCCATCAGATTGAGAGCGGTCTCTATCGGCGGCAGGGGAAGGCACAGACAAATTTCCGTGCAACACTGCCGGCACAGCAATCGGAACTCGCACAACAGGCACTGAAGGACCCCTATAACTTCGACTTCCTCACTCTCGCTGAGGACGCGCGGGAAAAGGAACTTGAAGGCGGTTTACTGGAGCACCTTCGCAAATTCCTCCTTGAGCTTGGTGTCGGCTTCGCTTTCGTTGGCAGCCAGTATCCGCTCGAAGTAGGCGGTGAAGATTACAAGCTCGACCTGCTTTTTTACCATATAAGACTGCGTTGCTTTGTCGTCATCGACCTGAAGATGGGACCCTTCAAGCCTGAGCACGCCGGCAAGATGAACTTCTATCTGGCGGCGATAGACGACCTTATGCGCCATCAGGACGACCAACCCAGTATCGGTATCATTCTCTGCAAATCAAAGAACGCGATTATCGCTGAGTACGCACTTCGCGAAGCGACAAGACCGATCGGTGTATCGGCTTACAGGCTGACGACAAGCTTGCCTACGAAGTTGCGCGGGAACCTGCCAACTATCAAAGAGCTCGAAGCAGAACTCAAGAAAAACAAAGCGCAGAAGTAGATGGAGAAGCGGGTTCGATTTGTCCAACGGGCCGTTGGACGAACGCGAAACGGCACAACCTGCGGTCGTCGCCGCAACGTTGAAATCAGAGCCTCTGGCATACTCCATCGACCTAAATAGACAGAAGCCGTTATTGCTTTGAGGTACAGGATCGTCCGGATCGCTTAGGGATTGCACTCTTCGGCAACCGCGGAACAGCCTGGACGCCCGCCCAAAGCGTTGCGATAGTCTGCTCGATCACGAGAGTCTGGTCAGACAATCCAGGCACAACTCCTTGGATAACAAAGAGTGTGGCGAGGCCAAAGATCGTAAACCACCAGGTGTGCGCTATTACGATGTCATCCCTGTTTGGCAATCCCTCAACCTTGGCAACATCGAAGAAGAGTTGCACGAAACGCGCGAACAACGGCGCGCCAAGGTCGTCGATGTATTGTCCAGCGCGGACGCCGTTTCTGTTCTCAGGTCCGAAGAAGACGTTGCGGAACTGCTGTGGATGGGCAATACAGAATTGAATCAAGCCGCGCGAAGTCGCAAAAAGGCGCTCTTTCGGTGCAAGATATTGAGCGGCAATCGCGTCGAAGTTCTGAATCATCAGTCCGATCGTCTCGCGGCTCAACTCGGCAAGAATGTGTGATTTGTCAGGAAAATGCTGGTAGATCACGGCGTGCGTATAGCCGATCTCTTTAGCGATCTCACGAAGCGTCACGGCTTCGTAACCGCGATCGGCGAACATTTTGCCTGCAGCCGCAAGGATTTCGCCCCGCAACCTCTCCTTGCGCTCCAGCCGACGACTTGGTGAGATGGATGTCATTTCAATAGCCTAATTCCATTTTGCGATTTGTGCAACCACCTGTCATTTTATGACCGTTGGTTGAAAACCAGCGATTATTTTGCAACCATTGGTTACGTCGATCCTCTAATAGTCAGATCGCTCGTTGGATGGGCGGTCAAAAACTAGGCACAAGGAGGAAGCGATGAAAGTTCTAGTAATTGGAGCAGCGGGCAAGAGCGGAGAAGCGCTGGTAAATGAGGCGCTGGCGGCCGGGCATAAGGTGACGGCTTTCGTGCGTGGCGCCGCGCCGTATAAGAAGGCGAACGTAAGAGTCGTAGCGGGCGACGTGCTGGACGCGGATGCGGTGGACGCTGCGGTAGCCGGACAGGATGCGGTGATCGACGCGCTGGGCGGCAAGACGCCGTGGAAAGTTACGACGATGGAAACCACCGCGGCACACAACATTGTGGCCGCGATGCGGCGCAATGGCGTGCAGCGGTTGCTGAAGATTTCAGTGGTGGGTGCGGGCGAGAGCGTCAAGAACGCCGGCTTTTTCAACGAGCACCTGCTTATGAAGACGTTTCTGCGGGGTCTGCTGGTAGACAAGGCGGGCATGGAGGCCGAGATCGAAGGCAGCAACCTGGACTGGACGCTGGTGCGGCCACCGATGTTGACTGACGTCGAGAAGACCGGCGTTGCCAGGGTGCTGAGCACGGAAGGCGGCGAGAAGGCGCACAAGATCGGGCGGCCCGATCTGGCAGCCTTCATGGTGCGGCAACTAGAAAGCAGCCAATATGTGCGTCAGGCCGTGACGGTCACAACCACATAGCATGGCCTCCGCGAGGATCAACCACTTCAATCATCGAGGCGATCCGATCGGCTGTGTAAAGGTCTTTCACGACTCATGCGCAGATCACTGTGGAAACTCATGGGACTAGCGGAGTGCTAGCTGCGCAACTCACAAGCTCTGGCGTTCGCATCGGAGCATCACTTTCGTTCTAACAAGGAGAAAACGAACATGTATTTAGTCATGGGCATTACTGGAAAAGTTGGCGGCGCCACCGCGCGGCATTTGCTGAAGCAAGGCAAACAGGTGCGAGCACTTGTACGCAATCGCGACAAAGCGGCGAAGTGGGCAGACCTGGGCGTGGAGTTGGTGGATGGAGACTGGAACGATGGGACAGCCATAGTGGCGGCGCTCAAAGGTGTTGAGGGCGCATTTGTTATGTTGCCGGCTGTATGGGCTCCCTCGCCTGATTTCAGAGAAGCAAGGGGCGTGATTGCGAACTTAGTCGAGGCGCTGACCAGGGTAGTGCCACCGCGGGTGGTAGCGCTCTCCTCGACGGGCGCGAATAGGACAAGCGGGCTGGGGATGATCACGGCCTTATCGCTCATGGAGCAAGGTTTTCGCAGCCTGCCATCTCCGGTCGCATTTGTGCGTGCAGGCGGCTTTTTCGAAAACTTTCTTTTCGGCTTACAGGCTGCCCAGGGCGGAACACTACCGGTCTTCTACAATCCTACAAACCGGAAATCGATGATGGTCGCGTCAGACGACATCGGCGCAGAGGTGGCAACGCTTCTGACCGGGCCGGCGTGGTCAGGGCATCGGGTCATCGAGCTCGGTTCGATGGTAAGCGCGGATGAAGTCGCCGCACAGTTGGGCGAAGTCCTGAAACTCGACGTAAATGCCTTTGCAGTCCCGCGCGCAGGGTGGGCTGAAGCGTTCGAGCAGTTCGGCATCCCGAAGGGCCACACGGGACCTGCCGAAGAAATGTATGACGGCATTAACGAGGGATGGATGGGCCTCGAAATCGCGGGTACGGAGCACGTAGAGGGTACGACGTCCGCACGCGATGTGTTTGCGGCTGCAAAGAACGCCGTCAAGGCGTGAGCCCGGCAAACTGAATCAGTCCGGTTCCCTTAAAACTGCGGCGTTATCGTCAGGAAAGATTGAACTCGACTATGAAAGTCCTTGTTCGGGTGCAACGGGCGGAACCGGACGGCTGATCGTGCGGTTGCGTCCTTGCGAAAGGCCATTCCGGAGGCCGTCCCACCCATGCGGCGCGTTGATTGCAGTCGCGCCTAATAGCCGGCTTATCGCAGAACGATTTATACCATTTAGACCGCAACAGGAGGATCGCTTTGAATATGAAAACGGAACAGACAACAGATAAACCCGCGCGGGCGCGGGCAGGTCGAGCAACTCAAATAGCCGCGATGGCAATAACCGGCCCTGTCGTCGTCAGCTTTGTATACTTCGGAAGGTTATATCTAACTCACGATCCCGGCGAATGGAGGATTGCCAATCAGCAACTCGGATACCCGCTCTATATCATCCCTCTGCTTGGCGTGACCCACATCCTTGGTGGCGTGGGCCTTCTGATTCCCAATGTGCCTCGATTGACTGAGTGGGTTTATGCCGGTCTCACGATCAATCTTTTACTCGCGTTCTATTCACAGCTGAATGGCGGTGGTAGTACTTGGGAGAAATTCGATCCGATTCTCGTCATGGTGTTCGTCTTTGCTTCGTATGTATTAAGACGCTGCATGCGCGCAAACAAGTGGTCGATATGAAGAGCACGCTCGCGGGCAGAAGCGGTGAACGGACGGCAGGATTTCTCCATTAACGGCAAAGCGAGAATCTACGCAGCATTCGATGCCCCGCGCGTCTGTGTGTGCTCTCCGCGTGGCTCTTTTTTTGCCGAGAGCTGCGGACCGCCATACTTCAGCCGTAACCAGTTCGCCACCTCTTGGGGATCGAACCGGACAGCGCCTCCAACTCGGAAACTCGGCAGCTGACCTCGTGCAGCCATTCGATAGATGTGTTTATCATCCACGCCTAGAAGCTCAGTGAGTTCGGAGACCTTCATTGCTCCGTGCCGGCCTTCCAGCTCTTGTATCAGATTTTGGCTCACGCAGTTCCCTCCGACGACGCTCTCGCGCATCTCTTGTTCGTCAAGATTCCAACAGGCGATGGTGCCCCGTCCAATGCTTTATGGCGATGGCAATCCATGCTCAGGCGAGATGGCGCCCCGAAAATGGTTGCCCTGCGGGTAGCAACTTTTGTTGCCGATTTTGGTTCTAACTGATGAGAAAGAAGTTACGGCTCGGAGTTTCTGTCACGACAGCACCACCGCTTTGCTGAGGATCGGGGGGCATGTCCATGAGCAACTACGATCATCTCGAATTCAAGCATTTCAAGAGTATTGTCGCGATCGCCGAGGAAGGCACCATCACGGCGGCGGCACACCGACTGCATGTTGCCCAATCTGCCCTAAGCCGCCAGATCAGCGACCTCGAAGATGCTTTCAAGATTCAGATCTTTGAACGTGATCGAGCCGGAACTACTTTGACTGCCGCCGGTGAATCGCTTCTAAAATTCGCTCGCGAACTGCTCCAGACTCGTATCGACATCGTGAACGCTGTACAGGCTATTCATCAGGCCGCACTGCGACCATTTCGGCTCGGATTCACGCTTCCTCGCCAGAAACGGTATGCAAACGAGGTCACAGAAAACTTCGCAAGTAATCGTCTCGGCTTCCTGGAGCAGAACGCGGCCTTTCGGAGAATCGATCTTCATTGGTGCCTCACGCTGGAGCCGTCGAAGGTCAAGGCCTTCGAGCGAACACCGAAGGACAACGCTCTGGAAACATCCCGGATGCTTTCCGACTTGGAGAAGACTGCAAGCCTCCTAGAAGGACACCTCGGCAGTTCGCTGGGACTCAGGATGCTCGGAAAGAACGCGGCCTTTCAGTTCTTCAGCTATCTGTTCAATCTGGAAGAGTGGGCCGGCCAGGACGAGCTCCGCGGCGACACTGGCGTGGATCGGCAGATTGTAAAGTGCCCGGTGGCGTGGCACCGCGACCACGTACAGGTCGGTAAGCGGCATGTCCAGATGTTTTCTTTGAAGACCACACCTGATGCATCGCGCCCGTGCCTCTTCTCGAATTTGCTAACACTCGATTGCGACAGTGTGCTGTGCACGACATGGCGCGTCAAGTCTACGTCCGCCGCACGCAGCGAGATCGACGCCCAGGAGAAGTTCATCTCGTTCTTCAAAGTCGGCGTCTTGACCCGCGTAATGAGCGGGCGAGACACAGCCTCTTTGGAGTCGAGGGCTGGGGCCAGAGCTGCCAATAACAATGTTGACGATCTCAGCGATGTCATTCGTTCGCTCGACAAGAAAGCCCAGGGCGAGTTCTCCCTTCGGCTTCTGCTGGCGGCGCGCAGCCCAGAGCAGCTTCGCGGCATCGCTCCCGCTGTGCACCGGGTTTTTGTGGACGCCCGCGCGCAAGTGATGGAGGAAACCCTTGGGAACCTATCGGCGTTCTACGCGATGTTCCCTGGCAATCACAAGTTCAATGTCTTCCCTATGTGGCTGGCAGAGGATCACCATGCACGCCTCTCCTCTGTATTCGCCCCTCATATAGGACAGCTACGACCCTCGCCGTCTGCGAGGAGTCAATGTTTTTCGCGAGGGAGAGAGGGAGTTCGCCAAAGGAGACCGGATTCAATTCACCGCGACCAACAAAGGTCTCGGTATCGCCAACCGCGATCTTGGAACCCTGGTCAGCTTCGATCATGGCAAACTCTCCTTGCGGATGGATGGCAGATCCGCACGCGTTGTGCAAATCGATCCCGAAATTTTCCGCCAGTTCGATCACGGCTATGCTGTGACCTCGCACAGTTCACAGGGGCTTACCGCACGCCGAGTCCTCGCTCATATTGATACGGATTCGTCCCGCAGCCTCATCAACAACCGGCTCGCCTACGTCTCCGTCTCCCGAGCTTCGGAAGACGTGCGCATTTACACCAACAGCGCTGATAGTCTCGGCAAACGATTGGCCTCAGACACTGGTAAAACTGCCGCAGTAGACCTTGCTAAACCAGACCTAAACGAGCAGCTTTTGCGTTCTATTCCCAGTCCCGATGGCACTGGTAGAACGACGGAACTCGATCGTGAAGGTTTTGCGATTGGTCTCTGATCACCCGGGTCGCAATGAAGAAGTCGAGAAGGCTTTCGGAGAGGAGTCGATTCATCGACAAGGACAATCGAGGAAATGAAATTAGTTTAGATCCTCGGGATGAATACTTCGAGAATGCGTACGATGTCCGCCTTCTGAAAATCCTTGTCCGTGAGCTGGTACGTGTGCATTGATGGGCTCCAATGACACGAAAGATTGTCGGCGAATAATTGTGCGTTAGTCGCTACCGGCTCATATAGTGTTACGCGAGCCTTGTCTTCAAGACTCTGGATGAACCGGAAAAGGCGATCATAAATCGACTGGCCCAAATCAGCTTCCCGCGGGCTGTCGTGCAGAAGAAACGTCGGAAGACTCGCGGCGCCTTCCAGAGCGAGGATTAGCACGGCAATGTCAAAGGCCACGACCTTGAGCGATTCAATTGCGGCAGTTGAACGTTCTCCACCTTGTGAGACCTTCAGCGTGATTCCTTTACCATCGATCAACACGCTCCCTTCTATCTCTCCCGGCACAAGTTCGCGGATTGCCAGTCACGAGGAATTGCTTACGACGTATAAAGGACAGCTTGCCAGAGACAATCGCGGTGTTGTTCTGGCTGAGCACTCGCCATGCCCCATTTGCGAGGTCCCCTTGAATGCCGTTCTTGAGGGCGGCTGCCCATGCACTGCGGACACAGGCTACCTGGACGAAGTGCGAATCCTAGCCAAGCACTTCGGAAGCATGCATCTTCGCAGCAAAAACACGGTTGGGGCGAGCGGAACGGCGTTCACCTTGATCTTCCCGATGACCGGCCGGGAAGGAAAAACCCCGGAACCAAAGGACACCGTATGAACTTTCGCATCGGTGACCGGGGTGGTGGACACCAAATCGCCGACTCATCTGGTAAACTAAATTTCGTTGTTGGGTTCGCTGATTTTGGTGTCCACCTTGGTGTCCACGTGGTGTCCACGGAAGCCCGAAATCGAGTCCACAGCAGCGAAATGGTAGAAGAGAGCGAAAATAGCGAAAGCTGCGAACCGCTTGATTCTATGTGACATAAACCTAAGTTGTTGAAAAACAATCTGGGGACGTAGCTCAGTTGGTCAGAGCGCTGCCCTGTCACGGCAGAGGTCGCGGGTTCGAGCCCCGTCGTCCCCGCCATACAAAGCAAAGCACTTAAGCTTGTATGGCACCTAAAGTGACAATCCACAATCCGATCCACAATTCACTGCACTAGACGACTTCTAAGTCCTACCGCGCTTAGGAATGCGCCTTGTGCTGCCTGCTTTTCGTCGCGGTCATCCTGCGTGTAGAGGTTCATGGTCGTGCGGATATCGCTATGCCGCAACATCCCCTGTACCGTCTTCGGATCAACCTTCCCCTTGTTCACCAGCCAGGTACTTAAGCTGTGCCGCAGGTTGTGAAGACCGAAGCGTTGCCCCTTCGCAAGAACGACGCCAGCGCTTACTGCCGCTGGCCGCAGATGGTCCTGAACGAAAACCGACGCCGAGAGAGGCACCTTGCCGTCCTTGACCAGCGACGGAAAGACGAAATCGTTGACTTTCGAATATGGACTCTGCGCGCGCCACCCCTTCAGATATTCCGCCAGCACCGGATGCATCGGCACATAGCCGTTCGAGGCCTCCGTCTTGGTCTCGCCGTCCTGCCCCTTGGCCCATCGTTTCGATATGCGGATTTGCCCGTCGCTCCAGAGGATGTCCGACCAGCGCAACGAAACGATCTCAGATGCGCGAAGCGCCGTGGCGGCGCAGGTCAAGACCAGTGTGTAATGCAGCGGGTTCGTCAGCTTATTGAGGATGGCGAGGGTTTGAGGCGGCGTGATGACGACTGCCTTGTAAAGGGACCGCGACCGCGTCTCGACATGCTGCACCGGATTCTTGTCGACGCGCTCATGAAGGATGCCGACCTTATAGACCCGGTGCATGATGCCGCGGATCTTCGAGACCGTCGTCCAGGCCAGTCCGTTAACGACGTGAAGCGACTTCAGCCAACGCTGAATTTCCAGCGGCCCGATATCGCCAGCGAGTTCGTTGCCCCAGCGGGCAATGAGGTAATCCCGGACGTAATGTTCGACGATCGGGATGGTGTTCACCGATTTCGGGCGCACTGCATCGGCGCCAAAATCGGCCTTCAAATAATATTCCGCAAGGGCGTCGAAGCGGATGCGAGTACCAGATTCTTCACTATTGATTCGAACGAGCAGCCCAAGCCTGTCCACCTCGCGCCATGCCGCCTTCTCAGTCGGAAAATCCCTGAGAAGGCCGACAGGCAAGGTGTTTTCTTTGCGGCTACCGTCCGAACCGTTGAGCCTGTACCGAAGCATCCAAACATCTCCGCTCTTGCGGAACACAAGTCTGAGTGATCCCCTCTGATATGCCATAACGTCTCATTTCAGTAGGGAACGCCTAATGATTGGATGATACGCTCGCTCACTTTCCGGCGGTCGTCGCTGAACTCCATCGCCTTTCCGACCGATGGCAGCGGCGAGTTCCGAAAGACGGAAGACCCATGTTTTGCGCAACTCGCCAGTCCCAATCGGATACGCCCCGATAATCCCGCGACGGGCTAGTTCAATGAGAAAACGTCTGCTAATTCCGATAAACTTGGCGGCTTCCTGAGCGGATACGAACGGTTCGGGCGCCATGACAATTCCTCCGTTAAGTGGGCTCGCAGCCCCTGCTCCAGTGTGCGATTTGCATTCCTCTGTCCGGATGTGAGGCCTGTAGTCACCTCTCTTGGGATTTGTTTAGGCGGAATTCGAATTTCGGTCAAATCTGGCAGCTTTCTATATCCCTGCGCTTCGCACGAATTTGACCAAATCTCAATACTGCAGAACTATTGTTCCGGATGTCGCTCTGGAACGGCGGGTGAACGTAGCTAGAGTCGGGGATTTGAAGGTGTCTAAATTTGACCGGGTTTGTAACCGCGATAGTGTATGCCCCGAGAAGAAACTACGGGCTTCATCAAATCATGGCTTGAGCGAAGAGTGAACGGAATGCGAATCACGAAGGAAGAAGTTGTCGCGGGTCATTCTGCAATGCGGGTGCGTGGGTTTCTCAGGAGGTTTGAGCGTGGTTTTTTCACGCTCTCTGCTGCTGAGGGCTTTATGCAACTCAAATCACGGCAGGCGGCAGAGTTTATCAACGATATGGTCGCGCTCGAACTCATAGAGCCTACAATGCCCTTTCGGGATAAAGGAGCCTTCCAGGTTGCGACGCGAGGTCATGCATTCGCGAATGCAACCGCTGCGAAGCCAATTTCTAGAGGAACAGCAGAACGGGTCCTAAGAGAGTTCATGGATCGCGTGAATGCTGTAAACACTTCGAAAGAATATGCATTTAAAGTTAAGAGCGCCGTTTTGTTTGGCAGCATGCTGTCATGTGCGGATAGGTTGGGTGATGTTGATGTCGCCATTGATTTGCAGCGTCGTATCTCGGATTCCGCCAGATTTAAACGGCAGTGTGACCGTCGTCGGCATTTGGCGGAAGAACAGGGAAGAGCATTCTCTACTGCAATTGACTGGGCAACATGGCCTAAAAAAGAAGTTGTGCTACAGCTAAAGGCGCGCTCTCGTAGCCTGAGCCTGCATGGATTCGATCAATTGATGGGGATAGAAAATCTTCGCTATCGCATACTTGTTGGGGACGCCAGCTTGATAGCCAGCCAGATTCCTACTGGATGTGCCGTATGAAGATATTGTGCCTTAGAATGATGGCTTTGGCTCCTGGATAGCCCATCAAAAGAAGGTAGGAAGGCCAGAGCATTCGGCTGTTAACCGAAGGGTTGTAGGTTCGAGTCCTACCTTAGGCCAAATAATCCGATTCCGCGCCCGAATGCGCAGACAATGTCTGCGGATTCTCCCACCGGGAAAAACTCGGACTGATGCCCACCAATGCACGATTGATGAATAAACTTTAAAGAGCACTTCGGCGTGTTGGGCTGGTGCAGAACTTGTCCGATCAGCCGGTTTACGGCCACTCGGAATTCCAAGCAGGAGGGCCGCGGGTTCGTAGGCCTGATCACACCCGCTGTCCATGCGTCTAGAAGCGGACACTTACACACCGAGTGATGTGACAGCAAGAGATTCCCTTACGGCTCAAGACTTCCGCGGATTCTGTCGAACCTAGTGAGCAGGTTAGTTTTTTGATCCTAGAGATGCCGAAGATCTCTGAGAGCTGTACGGGCAGCGTGATATCCACACATTCCGTGGACGCCACCGCCTGGTGGCGTCGATGCTCCGCAAAGATAGAGACCACGTTTGGGAGTTCTGTGCAGCAATGCAGTTGGCCTAAAAAGCAGCTGGCCAATATTCATCGCACCACCTAAAATATCACCGCCCACCAGGTTTGGATTCCATCGTTCGAGGCTTGCGGGTGATGAGACAGATTTCGACAGAATGCAGTCTCGAAATTCTGGAGCAAATCGGGTGATTTGTCGTTCGATCAAATTCGTGACATCTTTTGTGCTCCCGTTTGGTACATGACAATATGCCCAAGCAGTGTGACGACCGTTAGGAGCCCTGCTGGAATCAAAAAGCGAAGGCTGACCCAAAAGAACAAATGGCATATCAGACGAGAATGTGCGTTCGGAGGCAACTATCTCTTCGAAGGTTCCTCCAAGGTGAACGGTTGCGGCCCGTGAACATTCTCGGGCTCTCCAAGGAATGGGAGCGTTGAGAGCGTAGTCGATCTTGAAAGCGCCGGCGCCATATTGAAATCGCTCCAGTCGCTTCTGGAATCTCGCCGGAAGACTAGAGCCGGCAATCCGAACCAGTTGGCGCGGAGTTAGGTCCGCAAGTACTAGGTCAGTCTCTGGAAGGCTAGTGACTTCATGTTCTGTTTCGATATCGCCACCTAAACTTTGGAGATGGCAAGCGAGGATGTCAGACAGGGTTTGGGCTCCTCCCCGTAGAATAGGCCATCCACGCGCGTGCCCGGCAGCCATAAGGACAAGAGCGACCGCGGCCGATGTTGGTTGTTCTAGCGGGAGGATCGAGTGAGTGGTCATGCTTGCAAAGAATGCCCGGGCTCGCTGACCGCGGAAGAAGGACTTCGCAAGACGCACTCCGGAGAGCAGTGCCAGAGGCCCGAAGCGGGCAAGGAGTAGCGGATGCCGGGGAAAATGCAACATCGGACTCAGAACTTCTTCAACCAGCTGATCGAATTGTCCGGTCAGAGGTTTTAGCAGAGAATGGTATGCCCGACGGTCGCATGAATCGAGCGTTGCAACGGTTTCCTCAATCGAGTGTTCGAGCAGCACGGCTGTTCCATCGTCAAGAGGATGTGCGCATTGAGCAGGAGGGATTATCCAAGGGATCGAGACAGGCAACGACAGAAAGAAAGGACTCGCAAATCCCATCGGATAGGCGGATGATCCCAAGTCTTGACGAAATCCAGGCAGCGTAGTCTCGGCTGTCGAGCATGCTCCGCCGATGCGGCCGTTCAGCTCCAAGACCTTTACATCGATACCTGCGGCGGCGAGAACAATAGCAGCGGAGAGTCCATTAGGTCCCGAGCCAATGACTGTCGCTGTAGTCATGTGGAAAGATCTTTTTTGCAAGCAGGTGAATCGTAAGCGTTCGAAGTTCCCATCTTGACTGAAAGCGAGTGTCCAACAGGTGTCCGCTTAAAAATAAGCGGACACCTGATGAGTGTGTCTATGCAGCTTGGGAAGAGTCAGTCTGCAGTGAGGCCGCGACATTCCAGGGCAGGAGTTCGCCGATGCGGTTGATCGGATGTTCGGTGATCGTGGTCAATACACTTCGCAGATAAAACGCCGGATCGAGTCCATTAAGCTTGGCTGTTCCGATGAGAGAGTAGAGCGATGCAGCGCGTTGGCCACCGGAATCAGCTCCCATGAAGAGATAATTCTTCCGACCGATGGCAACAGCTCGCAGCGCCCGCTCGGCGGCGTTGTTATCGATTTCCAAAAGCCCATCGTCCACGTAGCGTGTCAGCGCACGCCAGCGTGAGAGCGCATAGCGGATCGCCTCGGCGGTCTCGCTCTTGGTTGAGAGTGAGCGAAGCGTCTTATCCATCCACTGACGCAGCTCATCGAGCAGCGGCCTGGCGTGGGTCTGACGGATCGAGCAGCGAAGTTCCGCCGGCTTTCCGCGGATCTGCTCCTCGATGCCGTACAGGGCACCGATACGGGCGAGTGCCTCGGTAGTCGTTGGCGATGCGTGGGACACATGGATGTCATGGAACTTGCGCCGGGTGTGCGCCCAGCATGCTACTTCGTAGATGGCGCCGTCACCGTAGAGATGATGAAAGCCCGCGTACGCGTCGGCCTGCAGCGCACCCTTGAAGTCCTTCAGATGTCGTCGCGGGTGTTCTCCCTTGCGATCTTCCGAGTAAGTGAACCACACAGCTGGAGCGGTTGAATAACCTGCTGGTCGATCATCGCGCACATAGGTCCAGAGTCTGCCGGTCTTAGTCTTGCCGTTGCCGGGAGCAAGCACTGGGACCGGCGTGTCGTCGGCGTGGATCTTGGCTGCTGCGAGAACATGCTTCCTGATCTCATCGACCAGCGGAGTTAATAACTCGCTGGCCGCGCCCACCCAACCGGCCAGGGTTGAACGATCAAGATCAACACCTTCGCGGGCATAGATCTGAGACTGGCGATAAAGCGGTAGGTGATCAGCGTACTTCGAAACCAGCACATGAGCCAGCAGTCCCGGACCAGGCAGTCCGCGGTCGATGGGCCGCGCAGGAGCAGGCGCTTCAACGACGCTCTCGCAACCTGCGCATGCGAACTTCGGCCGCACGTGACGAATCACCTTGAAGCTTGCCGGAATGCGTTCCAGTTGTTCGGAAACATCTTCGCCGAACTGCCGCAACGCACCGCCGCAATCGGGGCAGCAGTTGTGCGCGGGAAGATGAGTGACCACTTCACGCGGAAGATCTTCGGGAAGAGGCTTGCGCGCAGGGCGCGACCGGCGCTTCGAATCAGTCCGAGTGGAAGAAGGTTGTGTTGCTTCGGTTGCCGCTTGCCGAGCTTCCTCGGCAGCTTGAGCAGTCTCCAGTTCTTCGAGCCGGAACTCAAGCTGTTCCAGTTCTCCGCTCAGCTTCTCGCTCTTCCGGCCGAAAATCATCCGCCGGTATTTTTCGATGACCAGCTTCAGATGTTCGATCTCATGTGTGCTTGAAGTGAGTTCCTTGTGCTGTTCCAGCGACTCGGAATGCTTGGCGATCACCAGCGCCTTCAACGCTTCTGGATCGAGCCTGTCGAGGTCAGGCAAGGAAGCAGGAATCATGACCGCAGTATGCCATGAAACACGATGGAAAGCATCCACAAAAGCCGCATGAATAAAGAGGAATCACACTAATTAATCAGACTGCGATCTGCGGTGTGCAATGTTCTCTGCGGCCTTCGCCAATCGATGCCTTCGAGTAACATCGACAACTGCGCACGCGTCAGACAAACGGTTCCTTCCGTAGCCTGAGGCCAAATGAATCGTCCTCGTTCAAGACGCTTGGAAAACAGACATAATCCGTCGCCATCGAACCAGAGAACCTTTACGATATCCCCGCGGCGTCCCCTGAAAACGAAGACATGGCCGGAGAACGGCTGCTCGTTGAGCACGGTCTGCACCTTCGCACTCAAACCGTCGAAGCCGCGACGCATGTCGGTCACGCCGGCTGCCAGCCAGATCTTCGTCCCGGTACGAAGTTCAATCACTTGCGCAAACTCTCAAGAATCGAACGCAACAACGCGGCATCAGCGCCGCTCTCGACACTGATCATCGCCCGTCCTGGAAACTCGATGTGGATCGAGCCGGAGCTGGCAGACTGATGCTTGTTGGTAGGCTCCCGTGTCTCCGCCTCACTCGAAGCAGCCACTGTAACCGGAAGCAAAGCTGTGCACGCGGCCGTGGACTCAACCAACTCGCCGCGCTCGAATGCACGTCGCCACTTAAACACCTGGTTCGCGTTCAGCCCATGCGCACGTGCAACCAGCGCCACGCTCGCGCCTGGCTCCAGCGTCAGATTTACGATCTGCCGCTTCTCTGCAACCGACCGAAATCTGCGAATCCGACGTTCCGATCCCGATGCCTGTTCCATGACCACATGGTCAGGCTCAAGCCCGCACAAATGCCAGAGGGGAAGACCACACGCTTACGGTGAATCAGTTAAGTTCTCGAATTCGCCGAAACCTTGACTCCGCGAAACCCGAAAATTGAGTTCTTGACGCATCTTGACCCTAAGCTCGCCTTGAGCCTCCATCGTTCCTCTAGGGCCGGCAGGGTCTGCAAAATCGGGAATGTTCAGCGAGCGCGCAAAGAATTTGACCGGAATAGTCTTCATGAGGAGGCCCCAAAGTGTCCGACGGCAGTTCATACAACTGCCATTTCCTCCGCTATCGACTCACTCGGTACGGAGGGGACCGACGCGAATAGCATGTGAAGCCCTTCGACAAGCGTCGGGTGGGCCAGAATCGCATCCCTTAGTGCTATGTAAGGTAGTTCTCCCATCATCGCGATCTGAACCGCCGACATGACCTCGCCTGCCCCAACACCGAAGTTCATGAAGCCAATGATCCGATCACTATCTGTCGCAACAAGGGCCTTCATGAATCCGCGCGTCTCAACGAGCGAGCGCGCACGGAGCACTGTTGCCATCGGAACCTTGAATAGTCGGTACGGAATGCCTTTGGTCCTAGCCTCCCTCTCGCTGAGCCCAACTCGAGCGAACTCCGGGTCGGTGAACACGCAGAATGGAACCAACCTTCCGGTGGTGACATGATTGCCGCCAGTGACGTTGTCATGGAAGACATGGAAATCGTCTTCACTGATGTGAGTGAACTGGGGGCTTCCGGCCACTTCACCGACAGCCCAGATACCTGGTGCAGTGGTTTCTAGGCGCTCGTTCACCCTCACGTAGCCGCGATCGGTGACTTGAACGCCTGCTACTTCGAGTCCCAGATCTTTCGTGTTTGGGATGCGACCCGTTGCAACCAATATGTGTGTGCCCTCTATGGTATTCTCAACTCCGTTTTGCTCGGCGATAACTTTCACCCATTGACCGGACCGTCCAGATACCCTTTTGATCCGCGCATTCAGGATCAGTTCGATTCCCTCATCCTGGAAGAGACCACCGATAGCTTCGGTGATATCGTCGTCCTCCAGATGGAGCAACCTGCCATTCCGATCAATTATCGATACTTTGCTTCCAAATCGGCGTATCGCCTGGGCTAGCTCGACTCCTACATAGCCACCGCCAATCACAACTAGATGCTCGGGAACCTCATCGAGTTCGAGCGCTTCGATATGTGTGAGGGGTCGCGCTTCGGTGAGCCCTGGTATTGAATCGATAGCGGCGTGGGTGCCTGTATCGATAACTACGTTTGTGCCCCGGAGTTGGCGCGTGGTTCCATCGTTTAGCGTCACCTCCACGGTTCTTGGTCCGATGAAGCGGCCGGAACCCGTGATGAGTTCCGCCCCGCTATCTTTGTACGCGGCCAGATGGGTATCTATGAGGCTCGATACCATCTTGCGTTTGCGTTCGCGGACAGCAGACATGTCGAGCTTGAAACTGCCCCCGGCAATCCCAAACTCTTCGCTCCTGCGCACGTAGGATGCAACCTGGGCGGTGTGAATGATGTTCTTGCTCGGGAGGCACGCAATATTCGGGCACGATCCGCCTATGTATTTCCGTTCGATCATTGCGACACGCTGTCCCTTCGAGGCGAACGTCCAGGCAATCAACTTTCCTCCTGAGCCGCTGCCGATGATCACAATGTCGTACTCTTCCGCTGAGGTCCTCTTGGTTGGCGATGGGAAAGCATTTTTCGCGTTTGGCATGGGGCTCCTTTCATTGAAGACAGATGAAAGAGATTGGATATATCCTTCGCACGACGATCACAATTCTGATGAAGATGCGGTTCCTCCAGCCGTCGCGCTTTATCTGCTAAAGCAGGATCGTGATATCGGTAAGACCGATCAGATCGGAACCGATATAGGGACCAAACAACTTGAAGAGCCAACTGAAACCTTGCACTACTCCGGGCCGACGCGCTCGATGCCATACGCATCCAGTACGTCCGACAGGGTTACGACGCCTTCCAACTTGCGAAGATCCGCCCGGTGAACGACAGGCAAGACATCGAGACGGTACATGCTCATGTGTTCGAGCGCCAGATACAAGGGCTGATCCTTGTGGGCGTGCGGTATATGAACGGTATCCACAAGGCTTGTCAATGGCTGCTCTTTTCTACCATCTACTAAGGCACACTCCATGTCCTCTCTGTTCAGGATTCCTAGAAAGGATCCCTTGTCAGCCACCGGCCAGATGCGGAAATGATCGGAGCGAGTCTGTTTGACTGCATCTTCAACGGACATCTCACCGGAGAGTGTTTGCGGAGAGTTCCGCATGACCTGAGCGACTGTGCGTTGGCTGAATTCGTCTTGAGTGTGATGGTGGGGCAAATGAATTCCATCCTGATCGGCCAAAGCATCGTAAATGGGCTGCTTCTGAAACTGGGACGAGATGAAGAAACTCGTCAAATTCGCTGTCATCAGCGGCACGATGACAGCGTAATCCCGCGTCATTTCAAAGATCATGAGCACTGACGTCATAGGGGCTCTCACGATACCCGCAAAGAGCGCACCCATGCCGACCAGCGCGTAAGCGCCGGGAGTGGCGGTGTATACAGGCAACAAATTATGAGCCACCGTCCCGATGGCCCCTCCCAGCATTGCGCCGAGAAATAGGGCGGGGCCAAAGATTCCTCCTGCATTTCCACAGGCATAACTGGTGGTGACTCCAAGCAGCTTGAGCACGACAAGCAGCAGCATCAACTTGAGCGCCATGGTGCCGTGCAGGGCACTACCGACATAGACATACCCGACGCCCAACACCTGAGGCACAAACAATCCCATCAGGCCAACCGTCACGCCTCCCACCATGGGGTGCCACCACTGCGTACCCTTCGGTAGTTTCAGAAAGAACTTGCGCATCTCGAGCAGGAGTCGCGTAAAGGCTACGGACAGGAACCCACCAGCGATGCCCAACAGGGCGTAGATGGCGAGTTCGAGCGGATGGACCAATTCGTATTGCGGTACCTGAAACAGAGGGTTATCGCCAAGCAAAATGCGCAAGACCGCCCACGAGGTAGCAGAAGCAAGCACGACCGAACCTAGAATCGGCGCGTTCATATCGCCTACTACCTCTTCGAGGGAGAACAACACAGCCGCCATTGGAGTATTGAAGGCCGCGGCAATCGCGGCGGCGGCTCCCACAGGAATCAGAGCCTTGACCTTTTCCGGGCGCAATCCGAGCCAGCGACCGAGAACGGAGCCGATGCCAGCACCTACCTGAACGGATGGCCCTTCGCGGCCGAGTGGAATCCCGCTCGCCAGAGTCGTAGCTGTGCAGAAGAATTTGCCTAGGATGGTCCGTAGCGATATGAATCCATCGCGTGCGAAAAGGGCGGCCTTCGTCTGGGGTACACCGCTGCCCCTGGCGCTAGGAAAATAGCGGTAGAGCAGGAAGCCCATGGCCAGCGATCCTGCGACGGGTATAAGTACGCGTCTCCACGCGGCGCTGCCCACCGGATAGAGGCGCATCGCCAACCGCTCTGTCACCACGATAAAGCCGACAACGACGAGCCCGGTCAGTGCTCCTATCAACAAGGACAGGAGAAGAAAGATCTGCTCCTCACGTTGTTGAAATAGGGCGGCCGAACGCAGTCTCAGAATCGTTCGCCATTTCATCGCGTGGTTCTCGGCGGCCGCGGGAGACGCCATGGGGATACCGAAAGGCGTTTCATGACCGGCATCAAAATGCTGCGACACGAAGCACCTCCATTGGAAAAGATCCTTGCCAACTTTGGCCAGCGTACGGATGCAGTTCTCGCCAGTCGAAACGTCGCCAGTCACGATCATGCAACCCCCTTCAGCTAACCGGCGACCAGTTGTTGCCCGCCGTCGATGTCGTAGGTCCCGCCGGTAAGGGCTGTATTAGTCATGATGTGTACGGCGAGCGCGGCGACATCGGCCGGTGTGACGACGCGCCCGATGGGAAGCGTGGCGCGAAGCTGATTCCGGCGGTTGTCGAGTTCATCGCCAAGGAGCGATGCTGACAATGGTGTGTCGACGAAGCCCGCCGCGATCAGGTTGACTCGGACGGGCGCGACTTCGAGCGCGAGGCTGGCGGCGAGGGCGGGAAGCGCAGCGGTGACCGTCGACACGACCCCCAATCCAATGCGGGGACGGCGGCCGCCCGTGCCTCCCATAAACAGCAGCGTGCCTCCCGGTCTTACCTTGGAGGTGGCGTTGCGAGCGACCTGGAGCATCAGCAAGAGATGCGTGTCGAGGGCGCGGCGTGCCTGTTCGAAGTCCATGTCAAGGAGGCGTCCGTAGTGCGGCCGGCCAGCTGTCACCATCACGTGGTCGATCGCGTCCGGGAGGTCGCCGAAGAATCGCTCGAGTTGAGCAGGGTCATCGGCATCGAAGGCCGCTATGCTCTGCGCTTCGAACTCGCGGGCGGCGAGTTGAAGGCGCTCGGAATTCCGGCCGGTGAGAATCAGCCTGGCCCCCTCAGCGCGTGCTCGTCGGGCCGTTTCGAGCCCTATGCCGGCGCTACCGCCGATGACTACGACGGTTTGCCCAAGCAGTTCCGGTTCGCGCCGGACGGAGACAGGGGTTGTTGCGGTGCTCATAATTCCTCCAGGAACCCACGTAGTTCGAGAGTCTCGAAGTACTGCCGGGAGCGATGTCGGTCCCGCCGAGTCGTTTATTGCCGCCGCTCTTTGCCCGACTGCCCCGCCACCAAAGAGATCGACTGGAGGATCTCGCTTGTGGTCACAATCGCGTTCGCATAATCCGGTAAATTGATTTCCAAAGCGGCATGCATCATTCCATCTGAATAGTCTGCCGTCGCGTCTTTTATCACTGTGATCTCATAACCAAGTTCAGCGGCGTATCGGACAGTTGCTTCCACGCAGGTGTGCGCTATGAGGCCGATGACGATCAGTTTCTGTACGCCGTGTCTCTTAAGCAGCAGATCAAGGTCTGTATCGGCGAAGCCGCTCGAGCACCAGTTCTCCTGAGCTACAGCCTCACCCGGCAGCGGAGTGAATTCGGAACGAAGTTCGCCTCCCCACGTGCCGTATTCAAACGTCTTTCTCCCTATGCCCCTTTCTGAATTGGCGCGATGTACCTCCACGTCTCGAAATCCCCCGGGCGATATCGATCTTCTCGATGGGTGCATTCACAATGGCTGAAAAGCTTGAGTTGACTAGGGTGTTGTCGTCCATCTTCATCTCCTTTTGAATGGAGCTTGCGGGCCTTCTGAGTTACGCAAGCGTGATTGCAGTTTCAATGTTGCCGCGCTTCGAACGCGGATTCTGTCCAAACTAAATACGTTGCCTGACTCGGCTCTTTCGATTCCGGCGGCGGATCATTCAAATTGCTCCTGCAGGTCCGCAATGAACCTCTTTTCGGCCTTCGTCTGACGCCATGACAACAGTGTCTGTCTCTTCCTCGACGCGGGATACAGTTGGAGCGCGGAGGTCATGGATTTGGACGAGATCCTTGCTGAAGAGCAGATCAAACGTCCAATCCAGGGCCACACGGACCTTTTTCTCCAAACGAGGCAACTTGCTCAGATAAATCGTGCGCCACAGAAACCACGCAAGGAAGCCAGAGAAGTTAATCCCAAGAATGTTCGCTACGCCCGTCCTCCGGCCGATGGATGCGAGCAAACCCAGGGTGGAAAATGAGAACGGCCGCTTCGAGCCGCCACAAAGGGCCGCAGTCACGTTCTTGGCTACAGTTTTACCCTCTCGCAGCGCGTGCTGAGCCGTCGGCGGGTACGGCTGTCCGGTCCTTCGATCCGCAATGCAAGCGCAGTCCCCCAGCGCCCATACGCCCGGCCAACCCAGCACTTCTAGGTAGTCGTCCGTCACAATGCGGCCGCGGTCCAATTTGCATGGCAACGTGGCAATCAGAGGATTCGGGGAGGTTCCGGCGGTCCAAATCACGGTATTCGCCGGAATACGAGACCCGTCGCTCAGTTCAACAGCATCCTCGAATACACGGACCACTCTTGTGCCAACTCTAATCTCGACTTTTCGTTCCGCCAGTTTCTTTTGAGCGTATGCGCCCAGTTTTGGGCCTAGCTCCGGCAGGATTACATCGCCGGAATGAACCAGAAGCACCCGAATCATGTCCTCTTCAAGGTGTGGGTAAAAGCGGAGCGATTCGCGCAAGAAATCGTTAACCGCAGCCACGGTCTCCGCACCTGCAAACCCGCCGCCCGCAACAACGATCGTCAATAAATTGGGCCGAGAGCCGGCCGCACACTCAAAATCGGCCTCCTCCAAAAGATCGATGAGTTGATCTCTCAAATGAATTGCATCGCTCAGCGATTTCATTGTCATGGCCTTGTGCTCAAGCTCGGGCAGGCCGAAGAAATTCGTCATCGATCCCAAAGCGAGGATGAGATAGTCGTATTTAAGTTCGTGACCATGGCGCTTCGCACCGTGGACGACGGTCACGGTTTTCGAGATGAGGTCAATGTGCTCGACATCCCCATGAAAAAACTGACCGTTGCTCAGCAGCTTCCGAAGCGGGTTGACAATGTGTGTCATGTCGAGATCGCCAGCCGCGACCTCATGCAGCATCGGGGTGAAGAGGGAGAAGTTCTCCCGATTAACGAGGGTCACCTGCACGTCGTGTTTACGGGCGAGCGTTCTTTCCAGCCCGAGCGCAGCATAGAGTCCCCCGAACCCACCACCGAGAATCAAAACCTGTTTGCGCGAAGGTGCGCTCATCGCCTATCCTTTCTCCCTCATTTCGAGTTGCACTTCACAGCATTCAATCCGCGAGGAAGCGGCCAGACTGCCCATCGAGATTGGCGCTGTAGACCAAGCCGCCGAAAATTGCTCTCCTCATTCTTTGAACAGGTGCGTCGCGTGGGTGACAGTCGCGTTCGCCCGCATTACCGCGGAGACTATGGCCGCTTCCGTCAGCATCGTGTCATTTGCTCCGGCCTTACGCGCCGCTTTCATATGCAACTCAATACAGTAAGGACACTGCGTTGTCAGCGCGACCGCCACCGCCATCAACTGCTTGTGCAGGACATCGATGGCACCGGCTTTGAACGTCTCTTCATTGAAAGCCCAGAAGGCTTTCATTGTGTCAGGTGCATTCTCATCGAGCTTCTTGAGCCGAGTGAGATTACTCATATCAAACATGTGGATGGCTCCTTTTCGGTTTTTGTGTAAAGAGCTTCCGATCTGGAAGGGTGCTAATATCGCCGTATTGATCCGGCGGCGTTGGTCAATATCCGGACGGCACCTCCGCGTATGCAATGCCGGTGAGGTTTCCTTCCGCAGACAGCAACGTCTTCCGGTTCGACCCATCGAGATTGGCGCTGTAGACCGAGCCGCCCAAGTCGGTAATGAACATTCGGGCGCCCTTCAGATCCAAAGCCAGGCCGATGGCTTCCATCAAATGGGTGAAAAGGATCTCAGGCTCCTTGGCATTTTCGGCCTCCCAGTCCATGGGCGCACGGCTCACCGTGTTGCCGCGCGGCGGGTCCCCGCGATCGGTCCAATACAGCGTCCGGTTCACCGGATCGAGATCCAGATCGATCGGTTCCGGAAGATTGTCATAAAGAATCTCAATGTCCCTGCGGTTCTCGGCCGACTGACCATGCGGAACCTGGATGTTGGCCCGACAAATTCGACCCAAACCCGCGTCGTGACTACCCTTCTGCGTCCAATAGAACTTGCCGCCGTCTGTGTCCACCGCAATGCCGACGCACCATTTCCTCGGATCTGATCCCGGCCGCGAATCGCCCAGGCTCGTATCCACGAGAGTCTCGATTTCCGACCCGTCAAGGTTTGCCCGCATCACTCGCATGCCTTCCCGGTCCGACCAGTAAAGCTTGCCGCTTCTCTTCTCCAGCTGGAGCTGCTTCGGCGTGAACGTGCCGCCGGGTGGAACGATGGTGATCATGTTCTTGCCATTGAGATCCGACCGCATGATCGAGCCATCATTGCTCATGGGATCACCCATATTGGTCCAGTAGATGTACCCAGCAGTGACATCGAGCGCCAGGCCATCGGGCAACTTCCGGCCTTCGTTGATGATGGTCTTCAAATCGGAGCCATCAGGGTTTGCGGACAATATGCGGCCGCCGCTGAGGTCCAGGAAGAAGAGCCTACCGGGCGCAGGTGCGGTTTTCGCCTCTGCGTCTATCGGTGTGGAAGTTATCGCGCTCATGTAACGTATCTCCTCGCTAACGCTTTAAGAACATCTGAACGCAACTCATGCTGCCGACTTTGCCGGGTGTGACCGCAGTGATCTGAATCCCGCACGAAGCTCTTCTCAAAACAGTTGCGGCTGTTCCCACGCGGCATAGTGCCCGCCTTTGTCGACCTTGTCGTAATAAATGAGTTTGTCGTACGCCCGCTCCGTCCAACTTCGCGGGGCTTGATCTAGCCGCGAAGAATTGAGGCTCCGAAGGGAGCACCCGTCAATCCGCCGTCAACCATCAACTCGACCGCATTGATGTACGACGAATCCTCAGAAGCGAGGAAAAGCACAGCCTTCGCGAGTTCTTCCGGTTCGCCCCATCGGCCCAGAGGAATCGTGGAAGAGAAGAAGTCTGCCAGCTTGGCGGACTGTTCTTGAGAGGCATTGGCGCGAGATCCGCGCTTCCAGATGGGAGTTTTGGTCGCTCCGGGCGCGACGACATTGACGCGAATGTTGCGCGGCGCAAAGTCGGCAGCGATCGCACGCGCCATGGAGACCACCCCTCCCTTGGTGGCCGCATAGGCGGCCAGGCCGGCCTGACCCAGATAGTTGTGCACCGATCCGTTGAAGATGATGCTGGCGTTGTCGTTCAACAGAGGAGCGGCGGAGTTGACGGTGAAGAAAGCGCCATTCAGGTTGGTGTGGATGACGTTCTCAAACGCTGCTTCGTCCGTCGCGCCGGTCGGCGTCCTGCCGCTGATCCCGGCATTGGCGAAGACGATGTCCAGCTTGCCGAAATCCCTGGCAAGATCCGCGAAGAGCTGCTTCCGGTCGTCCGCCACGGTAACGTCGGCGCGATAGCCGCGCGCGTTGGGTCCCAGTTCGGCGACTGCCTCATCCAGCGTCTTCTGATCCCGGCCGGTAATCGCGACTTCCGCGCCTTCTGCAATGAAAAGGCGGGCAGTGGCCAGGCCGATGCCGCTGTTTCCGCCGGTAATAAGAGCCTTCTTGCCTGTGAGTTTCATGATTCCTCCTTGATAACTGGCGATCAGGCTGCCAATTTCGCCGTTTAGGATCGCAGCGATCTGAAGCCCGCGCGAACCTCTTCTGAAAACAGTTGCGGCTGTTCCCATGCCGCATAGTGCCCGCCTTTGTCGACCTTGTTGTAGTAAATGAGTTTGTCGTACGCCCGCTCTGTCCAACTTCGCGGGGCTTGATAGTTCTCGCCGGGAAAGACGCTCACAGCAGCTGGGATGGAGACATTGGCTGCGTTATAAAGATTGAGGTGAAGTTCCCAATAGAAACGAGCCGCGGAAATCGCCGTGTTCGTCAACCAGTAGAGTGTGAAGTCATCGAGTACATCGTCACGTGTCAGGTCACCTGCGGAGTATCCATTGATCGTGCGCCCGAGCACGGCCGAGGTGATCGGCGCCGCCGGCTGGCCATAACCGTCACCGTGGTCAAATAGCCAAGCTGCCAGGCAGACGGGCGAATCCGCCAATCCGTACAGCGTTTGCGGGCGAGTCGCCATCATTTGTGCATAGGCACGTTTCTTCGTAAAGAGATTGTTCAGCTGCTCGTAAGCACGTCCTTCGTCGGCGGATAGGCCGGATGGCGGAGGATCGCCACACTGGAGCGCCCTCGCAATTTCGGATGGAATAGTCCCAGGGAAGTTGGTGTGAATTCCCAGCAATTCTGGAGGTGCGTGTTTGGCCATAACAGTGCAGACACCCGCGCCCAAATCGCCGCCTTGCGCCACAAATTGCGCGTATCCAAGACGCTTCATCAGCACGACCCAGGCACTTGCAGTGCGCTCCGGGCCCCAGCCGGAAGTGGTGGGCCTTGCTGAAAACCCGAATCCAGGTAGCGACGGAATCACCAGATGAAAGGCGTCCGATGCACTCCCGCCATATGCCGTAGGATTGGTAAGTGGATCGATGATCTTCAGCTGCTCGATGACTGAGCCCGGCCATCCGTGCGTGACGATCAGCGGTAACGCATTTTCATGTTTCGAGCGAACGTGGAGGAAATGGATGTCCAGCCCATCGATCTCGGTGATGAACTGCGGCAGGGCGTTCAGTTTCGCCTCGATCTTGCGCCAATCGTAGTCGGTCGCCCAATAGCGCACTAGTTCCTGCATCGTCGCCAGCGGCACGCCTTGCGACTCGTCCGTGACCGTTTCACGATCAGGCCACCTTGTCGAATTGATCCGCCTACGTAATTCCGTAAGTTCCGCTTTTGGAACATTCACATGAAACGGACGAATATCGGAGTTGCTTCTACCCGTCTGTTGTGCGATTGCAGCCATACCTTCGGTCATAGTTTCATCTCCCCTGCAAAAACCGGGAATCTCTAGCAAGTTCGCAGAAATGGTTGCCGCTGCTACGCCGCAAAAGCTGCGCCGAGTAAATCCGAATGTTGTTGACGCACGAGTGGTCTCACGGGGAACGTCGGTATCAGTCGCCCGCATGCTGTCCTGTCGTGTCGCAGTAGCTTGCATGATCGTGTCCTCGCGTCGGTGATGAGTTTCCCATCGGAATGACGAGTGTCCACGCCCTTCAGAAATGCGCTGGATCCGCCTCATTCTTCGGGTCCCACCCTTTCATTTCATCGAGTTCCTCGGGCGTGATGTGAGGCAAGTGCCGGATGAACAAAACCAGGCGCCAGGTTTGCGGAACAGTGTGCGTTCCGTGGAAGGCGGGCATGCCGCTCAAACGAACGCCATTTTCAATTGTGTAGTAGAGCTCACCATCGCTCTTGTTCTGCGTCCCGGCTGCGCGCAAGTCGGGCGGTTTCGGATAGAGGCCCCTGCCGAATACCGTCTGGGCCCTTCCGTCATTCCCATGGCACTCGGAGCAATGATAGGAGAAATGCTCCATGCCTCCCCGAATGTTCTCCGTTGAAGGCATGATGGGATTGTGAAGTTCGCGATACGTGGATGGCACCGCCAATTTGCGTGCCGTTGTGGCCGCGAACTCCTCAATCGCCGATGGTGTCGCAAGTGCGCTAAAGCCTCGTCGCACGAGAATCAGCCCGTACCCCGCGGCCGCAACCGCAAGAGCAACCAGAATTAGCGAAACTACTTTCCAGATTTTCATGTCTACCTCTCCCATCCCGAGCCGGCACGACTTACCAGGACTTGGAATCTTGCTCAACGATCAGCGACTCGCTGCGACTCACAAATCCTAATGTGGAGGCGGCGGACGTCGAACGTCGGTGCCGAGTTCAGAAATCCAGGGCGACGATCAGCCAGGCTGCGTGACCGTGTCATCGCCGTCCGCCCGCCCGAGCGCGGGGTGGTACCTACCGAAGTTCAATTCGAAGTCGCTCGGAACGCCGTAACCCAAACTGCAGATCTTGTCCCAGCGCGCCTGTGTACCGGGCAAGGCCAGCATTGGGAAGATCATTTCGTTGCTCGACTGGAGCTCGGCAGCTGTCGGCGTCCCGAAGCGATTGATCTGGGCCTTCGCCGCGGCCAGCGTTTCATGATCGAACGAGGCCAGACGCCGGGCGAGCGTATCGACAAACGAGTCGAGTTCGTTTTCATCCAGCGTGCGGTTCACCCAGCCATAGCGCTCGGCGATATCAGCGTCGAAATCATCCGCGCTGAGCACGATCTCAAGTGCCCGCGAGCGGCCGACCAGGCGCGGGAGCCATTCCAGCGCTCCGCCACCCGGGACCAGTCCGGTGCCGACCTCGGGTTGGCCGAACAGGGCGCTTTGCCGGCTGGCGAAGCGCATGTCGCAGGCCAGCACGAACTCGTTACCGATGCCGCGCGTGCGACCGCGAATCTTGGCGATGCTCACGACTGGCGTGGACGAGAGACGCAGTACGAATTTGCGCCAAAGACCCAGTGCATCTGGCCGATCAGCTGCCTTGGTTACGTCGAGATGAGCGATGAAAAAATCGGGATTCGCCGACTGGAACACTACGACCTTCACGACGGGGTCCGCCTCAATGTCGGCCATTAACGCTCCCAATTCGTCGATCGTCGAGGGGACAAACATGTTGATCGGCGGGTTGTTGAAGGTGATCGTCCACCGCCCCGGATAGGTGCGGTCGATGTTGAACTGTGCCACGCTGGCCTCGCTCGCGGCGTTGTTGGCGTGGACCTCATGCGTCGGATTTGCCATGTTGTTTCCTCCATTTGCGTTTCGCATTTGTTTTTTCGCTATAGTTGAGTCGAAGACCGGAGAGCGCGGTCATCTGCACTCTCCTGGTGCAATGTGCACACAAAGCTAGTCTCCGCCGCGATCAAGTTATGCGGCAGACGCTGCCACGCCCGATCGTAATGACCTGAAGCCCGCGCGAACCTCTTCTGAAAAGAGTTTCGGCTGTTCCCAGGCCGCAAAGTGCCCGCCCTTGGGGAGCTTGTTGTAATGGATCAGTTTGGGATACGCGCTCTCTGCCCAATTCCGCGGACATTGATAGAGCTCGTCAGGGAACGCGCTTACAGCAACTGGGACGGACACGCCCTTGACGCCGAAGATAGGCAAATTTATTTTCCCAGTAGAGCCGTGCTCCAGAAAGCGCAGTGTTCGTCAGCCAGGTGATCGTGACGTTATCGAGAATGTCGTCACGCGTGAGGCCTTCGGATTCTCCCTGAAAGACACGTGAGATCAGCGCGTAGCTCCACGCATCGTGGTCCAGAAAATAGGCGGCCAGGCCGACGGGGGAATCCGCAATTCCGTACAACGTCTGCGGTCGCAACCCCATCTGGTAGCCGTAGGCGACGCCTTTGCTGTAGACGAATTGCAGCCGCTCGAAAGTGAGTTTTTCCTCAGGTGAGAGACCATCTGGCATTGGAGCACCGGTGAATGCCGCCTTGTCAATTTCAGGCGGAACCGCGCCGGGCATGTTGGTGTGAATGCCTAGAAGTTCGGGCGGCGCCTGCACGCCCATCTGATCGGTAATGATCGCGCCCCAATCACCGCCTTGCGCCACAAATTGCGTGTATCCCAGGCGCTTCATGAGCGCGACCCATGCTCGTGCGATGTGCGCGGGGTCCCAGCCTGTGGTGGTTGGCTTGCCTGAATACCCGTAGCCTGGTATCGACGGAATCACCAGGTGGAAAGCGTCCGATGCGCTCGCGCCGTGTGCGGTGGGATTGGTTAGCGGATCGATAATCTTCAACTGTTCGGTGATCGAGCCAGGCCATCCGTGCGTAACAATGAGCGGCAATGCATTTTCATGTTTCGAACGAACGTGAATGAAATGAATGTCCAGCCCATCGATCTCGGTGATGAATTGCGGTAAGGCGTTTAACCTAGCCTCGCACTTGCGCCAGTCGTATTCTGTGCCCCAATAGCGCGCGAGCGCCTGAGTTGTGGCGAGCTGCACGCCTTGAGTTGCATCTGTGACCGTTTCCCGTTCCGGCCACTTTGTGCTGTTGATGCGTCTGCGCAATTCGGTAAGTTCCGTTTCCGGAACATGGACTTTAAACGGACGAATTGCGCCCGTATCAGCTGACTGCGTGGTTTTCTCATGTAAAGCAACTGTTGTGGTCATGGATCCATCCTTTTTGGTGGTTTCAGGTTGTGTGGTTTATGCGTTTGCGGAGCTGAAGAAGCACAGGTGGGCAGAGCGACGGTCATCGTGGCGGACCCAAGAAAGCGCCTCCGGTTGTGATCGATGTTTTCGGTTGAACTGGCGGTATTCATTGGTCAGTCTCCGCGGGTTTGTGGTTAGTTGCTGAGTGCAGCAACGACATTCTGAGTTCTTGATTCTGGATTAGAAGTTCGCAGATACATTCCTGTAAGCAGCGCAAATTCCGACGCAAATCTTCTTCTCGTTCCTGGCCTAGCTCCTCGTATTGCATCCTCGGCTCGACGGCATCGGTCTGGTGCTGTGCTGAAGCGGTGCAGCCAAGCAATGGGGAGTGAGACTCTCGATGTTGGCGGTCGCACATAACATCTCCAACGCAAAATCATCTGGAGCGTCGGGCACCCAATATTGAGCTCGTCTTGAGAAAGCGGCGACGCGACCGAATGTCAGTTTGTTTCACGACCTCCACGACGTGAGTTGGATTGGGATGCCCGGCTCGCTCGTGCAAATCTGGCGACTACAGGCTCAGTGGAAGCAACTGCGATTCCAAACTTGCGAACGAGTGCACAAAGAGCTAACAAGAACAACATGCGGCAGTATTTAGAGAAAGTCTCTTCGAATTTCCCACATGCAGCTGCGCAGCCGTGGACAGACAGTGTGCTGGAGACGCTACAGTTTGACTCGACACTTTGTACGACGATTCGTCACCTCGGTTAAATTAACCGCGATGGTCACAGGTTGAACGGCAGCTCGGCATGCGGGGGCCGCCAACAGAGCTGCGGCGAAGCCACGAATGCCGCGGTTGATCTTTATTTCAAGATCAACAATCTCCAGATAAGCAATTGACTCCAATTATCCAAGAGCCTCCATTTTCGAAGTAACACATGGCGATTCCCCGGAGTCCGCGGATTCCCCTATCACAAGTCAGCTTCTTCCAAACTGCTTTTCAAATAAGTTGAGATGGCATTCGGATTGCATACTCAGTTGCGTTCCGACCGCGAAGGTCATTCGGACCGAGGAGATTCGAGTGGCCAATTCGTGAAAGGGCAGATTACCGGCTTCCCAATTCTGCGTGTCTTCGGACGGAAGCGTACGCAATCTGTGAGGAAGACCAAGACAGGTCGAAGTGGGAACCAGGAGTTCAACCATGAATAGCGCAGCACAGACCGCTTCTTTGGACCTTCACAAGATCGTGTCGGGACCCCATGCAGAGTGGCCTGTGGCATTCGAAGAACTTCATGCAATCTATTCCCAACGCCTTTATAGAACAATTGTTGCGATTACAAAGAATCCGGAAGATGCCGAGGATGCGCTGCAAGATACGTTCTTACGGGCCCATTTGGCTCGCGAGACTTTTGAAGGCAGGTCTAGTATTTACTCCTGGCTCACGCGGATCGCCATCAACTCTGCTCTGATGGTCCTTCGCAAGCGACGTGTTCGCCCAGAGTTTTTGATGGACGAAGCAATTGATGAAGGCGCGAAGCCTCCTCAGTGGGAAATTGCGGATCAGCGTCCGAATCCGGAACAATACTACATTCAATCTGAGAACCGCCGGCGTCTACAGTCGGCAATCTCAAAGCTGCCGACAACTTATAAGCGGGTTTTTGAGATTCGTCAACGATCGGACGGCTCGATGAAAGAAATTGCTCACGAAGCGGGGATAACGGTTGGCGCAACAAAATCCCGGCTACTGCGTGCAAGGAGAGCTTTGCACAGCTCGATCGGGAAGAACAATCGTCTGGGTCGCATGAAGGCCCACAGGAGAGCAAATCCAAGGGGGAACTAGAGAAAGAATTCTTCGAGCATGTTCGGCCTTCGTCGTTGCTGAAGCGTTTCATCTCCGTAGATGAACTCGCAGCAATGGTGACATACCTACCCAGCGAGCTCTCCTCGGCCACAAGCGGCCCTGCGCTGCATGTGGAGGGAGTCGTGGCGAGAGCCATTGTTTGAAGCGCACATCAATTCACGAGAGGGCACAACAATGAATCGTTCACTAAGCCTTGTCCGAGTAGCACGAAGAATGTCTCCTTGCCTCTGTATCGAAATCCTAGTTTCGCGTGGTTTGGCGATGAAAACCAGAACGGGATTGACGATCCTACTGCTTCTTTTGAGTGCGACTCTCACGCAAGCGGCACAACCGAAACAAGATGCTCTTCGGGCCTGGGACGATTACATTGGCAGCGTCAATACGAGCGAGGCAGCGCGCAACGCCGGGAGCATGCCATTCTTGTGGGTAGATGAGTCGCCAGAGGCACGGCGGCGCGTGCAGAACGGGGAATTGGTAATAACCAAACACGACCCGCGCAAAGTGCCTCAGGGTCTGATTCATCATTGGATCGGCGTCATGTTCGTTCCGAATGTGTCACTCGATCAAGTGATGCAGGTGCTGAATAGTTACGACCGCTACAGCGATATTTACAAACCGCTGATCAGGAAGACTTCGGTGATCGAGCAGGCTGGAGACACCGTCAAGCTGAATGTACTTGCGGTGCAGAAAGCCCTTTCGGTGACTGCGGCCGTGGAGACAGACGAGGAGATCCAGATTGCGAGGCCAGCCCCCGACCGGGTAAGTATTACGGCAAACTCCGTCCGCATACAGGAAATCGCCGATTATGGCCAGCCCAGTGAGCATGCTTTCCCGGAGGCTCGGACGCCGGGATACGTCTGGCGAGCTCTGATTGTGGACCGGCTTGAACAGCGCAACGGGGGGGTATACGTCGAGTTGGAGACGATCTCCTTGAGTCGTGGCATACCGGTGGAAGTGCGTTGGCTGATCAAGCCGCTGACAGACGATCTGCCGCGAAAAATGATGACCGACATGCTTGATGACATGCGGAGTGCCGTCAGGCAGGAAGCAGAGTTGACCCCGCCCCAAGGACCGGCCTTAGCAGGGAGCCGTTGACTTCCCAATGGCATTGCCGACACACATTTTGGTAACGCATGGGTGCCTGGTGCTCCTTGTCTGGGTCTTGGCGGAGCAATTTGGAGTACCTTTGCCCTCCACGCCGTTGCTGGTAGCTGCCGGAGCGCTTTCCGCCGAAGGCCAGATCCGCTTTTCTTTGGCGCTGCTAACCGGGCTCGCCGCATCGCTTGTGGCCGACGGCGCCTGGTTCCTCATCGGCCGCCGCTACGGCCACCAAGCACTTCGCCTTCTGTGCAAGTTATCGCTCGAGCCCGCTATATGCGTCCGCCGCACGCAGGACTCGCTTGGCCGCCACCGTACCGTCACGCTGATGGTCGCCAAATTTGTGCCCGGCTTGTCCACGCTGGCTCCACCGGTGGCTGGGGAAAATGGAATGGGCTCCGGCGAATTCCTATTCTTCGACGGTATCTACATCTCCGCCTTTGGCTTTACGCGGGCACGCCCTTATATCGCTGTCGCTTGAGATTCGGGCTAGAGCTCATTTGCGCTGGCCAAGAGTTTGCAAATTTCGATGTATTTGACTCGGACTTACAGAATGCTTGGAGGCCATCTTGGTAATGCCATCAGACGGATCTGGCCGCTTCCCACGATCGCGGACGCAGACATATGATTGGCGCACATTCTTGCTGGAGTTTCTCTACGGGCTATTGACGATCGCCTGGTGTTTCCTCGCATTGCCTGAGATGTTCATCCTCAGTGGGCTCAAACGACTCGGAGAGCATGTTGTTCCGTCATCCGATGATCTCAGGAATGATGGCAGCGAGTACAATGTGCTTCCAGAGCTTGCATCTTCCTCTGATAACAGTCAATCGCATCCGGATGAGGTGATACTAGATTAGCTGAGCGTGAAATGAGACGCCCCTGTAAGTTCCGGACCATTGGAGATTCCGAATCTCTGCCTCTTGGAAATGCTCAGCCTCTTCATTTTGGACAGCAGTGTAGTCCTCGCCAAGCCCATCTTCGCTGCGGCGCCATTAGCTCCTGCGATCACCCATCCCACCGATTCCAGGGTCTCAACCAGTAGAGCACGTTCGGAGTCCCGCAACGTCTCAGAAAAGGACGCGATGGGTCGTACTTCCGCCTTGTGGAGCGGGTTGTGAAGTACCCTATCGTTGGAAAGGATTACCGCGCGTTCGACCAGGTTCTGAAGTTCACGAATGTTTCCTGGCCATGAGTAAGAGACGAAAGAAGAAACAGTTTCGGGCGGAATGTGCTCAATGATCTTGCGCAACCTGCGACCATACATATCCACAAAATGTCTCATCAAGGGCACAATGTCTTCTCGCCGCTCGCGCAAGGGCGGCAGCTCAACCGGGAAGACATTCAGACGATAATAAAGATCGCTGCGAAACTCATTGCGCTTTACCATGTCCTCAAGGTTCCGGTGGGTAGCAGCGACGAGCCGCACGTCCAGTTCATGTGTTTGTCCGCTCCCAACGCGTTCGAACTCCTTCTCCTGTAGGACTCGCAGCAACTTGGGTTGCAACCCGAGCGGTATGTCCCCAATCTCATCCAGAAACAGTGTGCCTTTGTCGGCCATCTCGAAGCGGCCGATCTTTTGGGCTATAGCACCGGTGAATGAGCCCTTCTCGTGTCCAAAGAGTTCGCTCTCGAGAAGGTCAAAAGGGATCGCCGCACAGTTCAACTTGATGAACGGGCGTTCACGCCGTGAACTCAGATCGTGGATAGCGTTCGCGATCAGTTCCTTGCCCGTGCCCGTCTCACCGCGAACTAGTACTGTAGCGTCCGTCGAAGCCACGCACTCGACCTTGCCGAGGACTGATTCGATTGCGGGGCTTTCGCCTATTATTTGATTGCGTCTGCGATCATTACTGCACTCTTCTCTGAAAGAAGATGTCACCAAAGCTGTCATAACCTACCTCACTGGATTTCTGCGCCCAATAGAACTTGCCGCTGTCAGTGTCCACCGCAATGCCGAGGCACCATTTCCTCTGATCCGGTCCGGCCGCTAATCGCCCAGGCTCGTGTCCACGAGGATTTCGATTTCAGGCCCATCCAGGTTTACCCGCATCACCTGCTGTCGTCATGGGCTCCTCCTCTTTGGTGGTTTCAGGTCGTGTGGTTTCTGCGTTTGCGAAGCTGAAGGTGCCCGAGTGCCCTGAGATGATGGTCACGGTGTCGGTCCCAAAAAAGCGCCGGTGGTTGTGATCGATGTTTTCAGATGAATTTGAGGTCTTCATTGGTCAGCCTCCCAGGATTGGTAGTTAGTTGCTGAGTCCTGCAACATCATTCTGAGTTCTTGATTCCGGATCAGAAGTTCGCAGATACATTCCTGTAAGCTGTGCAACCTCCGACGCCAATCTTCTTCTCGTTCCTGGCTCGGCTCCTCGTATTGCATCCTCGGCTCCACGGAATCGGTCTGGCGCTGTGCCGAAATGGTGCAGGCAGGCGATGGCACGAGAGACTCGAGATGTTGGGGGGTACACATAACATCTCCAATGCAAAATCGTTTGGAGCGCCGGGGCAGTCAATGAAGCCTTGCTGAACCTTCACCGGCATTTCGGGATTCTGCGCCGCGTCATGCCAAAACGCATCCCTAAATCGGTTCTGCTGACCGACTGAATAGTTGGAATTGATTCACTATTTCGAGGGGAAGGAGCGAAGGGCGTGGGTTCGTGTTTCAGAGGATCCTGCGTTCGACCGTCACTCGGCTTCGTATTGTTCAGGATCAAACCGTTAAGCCCTCGCAGTACAGTCGGGGCCGGAAACATTACGCTTTCCATGACTGACTCCTGGTTCGGGTGTTTTAACCTGTTGACGATCGACCGCTAGGGAATTGCAATTTGCTATTGTGTCGCTTCTCTTTCACCTCTGATCCACTCACGGATATACCGGGGGCAGTTGTTGATTTTGGCCCCGTTCGATTCTTGGATCGCGAGAAGCTTCACAGCCTCTACGTCCACCAAGCGCAGCTCTTTGAGGTCGAGAATCAGTGCGCTGCTTTTGTCTTCTTCGAGCAAGGCCCTAAGCGTTTGAACCTCGTCCCCTGTGAGCCGTCCACTGACGCGCAAAACCACGCGATCCTTTCCAATTACTTGGCGTTGGATTTTGCAGGTCACTCTGAACGTCCTGGCGGCATCTTGCTGCGCTCGCATCTCTGTAGTGGCAATTTTCTTGCCAATCGTAACGTCTTGAACAAATGACGTTTGGAGATGCTACCCATTTAGCGGATTATGCGAATTTTGCGAATCATGCGAATTTTGCAGATTTCGCAATCGGGAATTTCGTTCAGCGAAATTTGAATTGAAGTTTGTTGATTTTCAAAATCTTGATGCGGGCCTCAAGAGTCGATGGTTGAATTCCGAGTTTTGCTGCCGCTCCGGATGGTCCAGAAACCCGGCCCCTAGTCGCGGCCAGTGCCGCCTCGATAATTTCCCGCTCGCTGCGGGATTCGACCCGGCCCTTGGCGAGTGGCGAAGCTTTCACGGGAGGTATGGGAGAAACGAACTTTTTGGAAAGCCACAATTCGTCCACCGAAAAAACGTTACCAGAACACAGAATCACAGACCTCTCAATTACGTTCTGCAACTCGCGGATGTTGCCTGGCCAATCGTAGGACTGCAGCATATCCAGCGTCTTTTTGTCGATCGAGCGGATCTCCTTGCCTGCCTTGACACCGTAGCGTTGCACAAAATACTCGACCAGGAGCAGGAGATCGTCCTTTCGTTCGCGGAGAGGCGGCACCTCAATAGGGAACACATTGAGTCGATAGAAGAGGTCCTGGCGGAAGGTTCCATTGGCTACCCCCGCTTCCAGATCACGGTTCGTCGCTGTGATAACGCGAACGTCGACATGGATAGTTTGTCCTCCACCGACGCGTTCCAATTCCCGTTCCTGCAATACCCGCAGTAACGCGACTTGGGTATCGGGCAGAAGTTCGCCCACTTCGTCGAGAAAAATCGTCCCACCGTCGGCGAGTTCAAAACGGCCAAGTCGCCTTTGCGTAGCTCCCGTGAAGGCCCCCTTCTCATGGCCGAATAACTCCGAAGGGATCAAGTCACGGGGGATTGCAGCGCAGTTGACGCTTACGAAGGCTCGCTCGGCTCTCGCGGACTTTCTGTGGATTGCGCGGGCGACGAGTTCCTTGCCCGTACCCGTCTCCCCGGTGATTAAAACCGTGGAGTCGGTGGGAGCCACTTTGGCGATCCGGGAAAGAACAACCTTCAACGGATTCGAAGCGCCAACAATTTCATCGAACATCAAGGTCCGCTCGACCTCGTCGCGAAGCGCCAGATTCTCTTTGTAGAGCTGGTCTCTTAGCGCCCTGATCTCTGCCTCGGCCCGCTTTTGCTCGCTCAAGTCGAGAACGAATGCGACGCCCTCGTTCCCTCCTGCCTGGAACAATGTGGCTCCAATCTGCACGGGCACACGGCTGCCGTCTTTCCTGATGAACTCTGACTCGAAGGGTTGTACGGTCCCGGTCTGGATTACTTCTGCCAAAGCGCGTTCAGCGCGATCGCGCCAGTCCGCCGGTGTCATGTCCCACCATCGCACGCGACCCGCAGTGACATCTTCGTGATCGTATTGCACCATGCGAAGAAAGGCTTCATTGGATTCCAGGACGGCGCCCTCGACATTCCAGGTCGTGATACCCAGAATGTTGGCGTCAACCAGACGCCGGATCTTCGCTTCGCGGTCTTCCAGCTCACGATAAAGCCGGCTGGTCTCCACCAACCGTTCTTCGCTAGCGCGCAGTTTTTCGCGTTCGAGTTCCGTCTCGCTACGTAGTCGTTCCACGCGTTCTGCAGTATCGCGCCGAAGATTGGCCATTTTGACGTGTGTCGCCACACGCGCCAGCAACTCCCGCGCCGAAAACGGCTTGACTAGATAGTCGTCGGCGTCGGCCTGCAGCCCTTCCACGCGCGACTCTTCGCCAGCTCGTGCTGACAGCAGGATCACTGGCGTGTCGGCGAGGGCTGAGTCGTCGCGAATGGCTCGCAGCAAACCAAACCCATCCAGCCGCGGCATCATGACGTCGGCTAGCACCAGGGAAGGGCGTAACCGTCGTGTGGCTTCCAGGGCCTGGCTTCCGTCGGCAACCGCGTGCACCTCATATCGGTCCGCGAGCAGGCGCAGGAGGTATCGACGCATGTCTGCGTTGTCATCGGCCAAGACTATCAGTTCGCGTTTTGCCGTCGATTTGGGCTCCGGCGAGGAAGTGAGCAATGGTAGTTTGCCAAGCATCGCCACATCGACCGCCACGCCCGACTCATCTCCCAACCACTGTTGTGCCTCTTCGACATAAGCTTCGGGTCGAATTTTGGTGGACGCGAATAATTGTGCGGCCTGAATGCGCTCCGCTGGTAGATGGTCCTTGCCGCTAGCAATCGTCACCGTGAACGTGCTGCCTTGACCGAGCGCGCTCTCCACACGCACGCTGCCGCCATGCAGTTTGACCAGTTCTTGAACGAGTGCCAGTCCGATCCCTGTGCCTTCGTAAGTCCTCGCGTGGACGCCCTCGATACGGTGAAACCGCTCGAACACCCGGTCGAGATGCTCCTCGGGAATTCCGACTCCTGTGTCACGGACCTGCAATTCCACTACGCCCTCCACATTCTTAAGTGTGAGCGCAACCTCACCCTCGAACGTGAACTTCAAAGCGTTGGAGAGCAGATTCAAAACGACCTTCTCCCACATTTCGCGATCCACGTACACCGGCTCTGCGATTGGTTGGCATTCCACTGAGAAGCGCAGTCCGGCATTCTCCATCGCCGAACTGAACGCGCTTGCGATTTCCGACGTGAACTTGGCCAAGTCAGTCGGCTGATAGGTCGCCTGCGCGCGTCCGGCCTCGATACGCGAAAAGTCCAGGAGTGTATTAACGAGCTTGAGTAACCTGAGCCCGTTGCGCCGCACCGCAACCAACTGTTCGTGACGCTCGGGACCGAGTCGCTCGCGCGCTTCAGATAGCACCTCCTCAAGGGGGCCCAGCATCAGCGCCAGAGGAGTACGGAACTCATGGCTTACGTTGCTAAAAAACATTGTCTTGGCGCGATCGATCTCTGCTAACGCCTCTGCCCGCTGGCGTTCCTGCTCATATGCGCGGGCGCTTGCCAGTCCGATAGTGATCTGTTCCGTGATCCGATGGACGAATTGGCGGTACGCGTCATCGAAGACCCGGCCCGGATGGATTCCCACTACTAGGAAACCCAGCGCTTCGCCATATTCGCCCAGCCGTATAGGCACGACGTTCGCTTCTCTCGGAGAGGCCGGCCAATTGGGCACGGACACACTCGATGCGCGATTCGCGAGTTCTACGACCACACCATCCCTTGTCAGTCCGGAGTCGAACCGCCAGAGGTTCTCGCTTTGGCAGTTGATGACCGGCGGACGCAAAGCTTTGTCAGTTTCTACGCTGGCTCCTGCCAGATACGCTTGATGTTCGGAAGCCCGATATTCGTATATAAACGCGAACGGAAGACTCAAGCGATCCTGGCCAAGGGTCTCCGCGCTGATGCGCCACACTTCTTCTTCGTTTCGCGCTCCCGCCGTTCTCGACGCTAAATCGCGTAGCATATGCCGACGTCGCTCCTCGAGCACCCGTTCCGTCGTCTCCAGCATCGCGGTCAACACGCCGCCCACCTGGCCGCTGTCATCCGGAATCGGACTGCACGAAAATGCGAAGTAGGTCTCTTCGAGGTAGTTGTTGCGGATAATAGGAACTAGCTGATCGGCCAGGAAGCTTGCTTCCTGACCTCGTGTCAACACCGCGTCGTACAACGGCCCAATGAAATCCCATGCCTCGGGATACACCTCGCGGCCGAGACGACCTAGGGCCCATGGGTGCTTTGTACCCAGCACGGGCAGCAAGGCATCGTTGTATAAGAGGGCGTAATCCGACCCCCAGCAGATCGTCATCGGATAGCCGGAGCCCAGCACGATTCGCACGGCGGTTCGCAGAGCCTGCGGCCATTGCTCCACGGGGCCAAGTGTCGTAGTCGACCAGTCGAGCGCGCGCATATGTGCGGCCACGTCGTGGCCTCCGGCAAAGACCGATTCAATCAACAGCGCCTTGCTGAGCTCCATACCGAGATCCCTCGATTCGGCTGCAGCGTTCAATACGCGTCACGGCCAATCGCAACGACAAGCCGCCTTAGAAAGTCAACCGTGCGTCAAGTTGAAGCTGACGGCCACTACCTACGGTGGTGAATATTCGTCCCACATTGTCAGCGAAATTGCCCGTGGGACCCGCGAACACGGCATCTCCGTTCCCTCCCAACGTAAGGGGACTCTGCGTGTTACTGGGGACTGCAAAATTCGGATGATTAAACAGGTTGTAGGCTTCCGCTCCAAACGTAATTTTCATGCCTTCAAACAATTGGAAGTTCTTTTGCAGCGCCCAATCAAATTCCGCGAACGCGGGACCACGTAGGCTATTTCGTCCAGCATCGCCGAACTGACCGGGAGCGGGTACAGAAAACGCGCTAGGATTAAACCAGCATAATGGACTTCCCACTCTGGCGCTGTTCGGGCAAACACCCGTGTAAGGATTGCCCGCCACATCAGGCCGCTCCGATATGACCAAAGACTGCAGATCTGCATTATCGAACGCGAGCACTGGAGTAAATGGGACGTTGCTGTGAACGCTGGCAGTTCCCGAGATCTGCCAGCCTCCGAGGCGGCTTCCATGCCCAAGAGGCAGTTCGTAAACAACATTAGCGACGAAATTGTGCCGGATGTCGAATCCTGACCGGCCTCGGTCGCCCTTGCGATTGAAGGGGTCCTGAGTCGTGGGGGGCTCGTTTACGGCCTCTATTGAGATATCGCTAGAACCATCATCTATCGAATGAGAAAACGTATAGAAGGCCTGCCAGGAGACGTTGTGGACGTGGCGTTGCGAAACGGACAGTTGGAATGAATTATAGAAAGACTGTGCGTCGGTTAGATCCTCCAACAGCGGTGAAGGCAAATTTGGATTATAGCGATGCCCTAAGGCTGGTTCGAAGGGATTCCCTTCCACTTCGCGAGGGAGATGATTCCCGCGTGCACCGAAATACCCCGCGCTGAGAATAGTTTCCGGCGCGATTTCCCGTTCCAGGTTGAGATTGTATTGCAATGCGTACGGGAACTTCGGGTGATACGTCATTGAATAAAGATCTAACGGATCCGTTAAGAGAGCATTCTGTGGGTTGAGAAAGGTAGGAAACACAAAGGAATCTATGCTGAAAAAAGGAGATAGAAACCGATCGGTACCAAACAGGTACATGGGGAGTTGATCGCGGAAGATACCGGCTCCGCCCCGCAGCACAGTTTTGCCACCACCCAAGATGTCCCATGCAAAGCCGGCCCGTGGAGACAAAAGATCCAAAGGCGTTCCAGCAAATAAACTGCCGACTGTCGGTCCAGAATCCGTCGCTGGATTACGAATAACCGAAAGATGCCCGTGTGTCTCAGTCGGATTCGAGTAGAAATCGTACCGCAACCCGGCATTCACTGTGAGCCGGCTGGTCACTCGCCAAAAGTCCTGCACGAACCCTGACGCTACACTCTGTCGATAGTCGCGGTTTGAATAGGAGTTGGAGGGATCAACGCCCACGTAAGACAGAGGCAGAGCTTGAAGGAAGAATTCCAGCGGCGGGTTATTAGTTTGTGCTGGAATCCCAAAGGGACTCAGATCCTGGAATGTGTACAACCCATTCACGCCAAAATCGAGCGGTCCATTGGACTGGATCCTCTGAAATTCCCCGCCGAATGTCACCGTGTGGCCGCCAGTTGTACGTGAAAGTTGATCTTGAACTTGGTAAACGGTCGACAAATCGCCCACGGGAATTTCAACGCTGTTGCCGAACAAACTCACACCTGCAATGTCGAGCATTCCGAATGGTCGGCCAGGCACCAAAGAAATCGAAAGTCCCGGATGCGTATTGACGATCGAAGTTGACGCGGTTGTGCGGTTAACCCCGAATCGCAATTCGTTGAACAATTCACGTCCGAAATTGCTGCGGTCCTGCACGGTGAAGTACTGGTTACGGGCCGCATGATCGACTGGAAAGCCTGGGACGTAAGTTCCCGGCGGCGTCCCGAAATAGGGGACCAGGGAAGAACTGTCGTCGATGATGTAGCGTCCGAACAACGAATGAGTGTTGGAGAAGCTGTGGTCAACACGGACCATGCCGTGGTCCGCATAAGCGTTGCCCTTTTCATCGGTCGTCAGGTCCGCGGTTCCGTCCCCATTGTCTGTTCCGTTTGGAAGAGGAAATAGTGAGAGAAACTGTGGTACGCGAGGATTGATTGCGACAATAACGCACCCGTTTGGCGTGGCGCTACTGCAGCTTCCTGGATTGGTGGCAGAAGGCAACAGTCCTTGATGGGCAAGCACATCGGGCACCGTCGCGATTGCCGTTGATGCTTGTACTTCACGAAACCCCTCATAGTCTGCATAAAGGAAAGTACGGTCGTGTACCAACGGCCCGCCGACTCCGGCACCGAACTGGTTCCGAACAAATGGGGGTATTGGGGCGTTGGCCAAATCAAAGTAGTTCTTTGAATCAAGCGCGGCATCTCGGTAGAGTTCGAACAGCGATCCATGGAATTGATTGGTTCCGGACTTGGTTACGGCGTCGATCACGCCGCCACCATTCCTGCCGTACTCCACATCGAAGCTTTGCATCAGGACGCGGACCTCCGTGAATTCGCTTAATCCCAGAAAGAGCCCAGAGGCGCCTGCCGGCGAATAGCCGAAGAGCGGATCATTTGCATCCATACCATCGATGCGAACGTCCGTCCAACTGGGGCGCATGCCATCAATCGAGACCTGCCCGGCCTTGCCACTCGAAAGCAACGATGGAGCACTGCTGGTTGTTGGAGCAACTCCAGGCTCCAACATAGCCGCCTTGAACAGATCGCGGCCGTCGAGGGGAAGTTCGCTGAGACTTTGCTCTGAAACGAGGCCACCGACTGTCGAGGTAGTACTGTCGATTACGTTGACGTCCCCGCGTACCGTGACCTGCTGCGGCTTGCTGCCCACATTTAGGGGAAAGTTAATCATGACTCCGGACGCCGAGGTGAGCGCAACTCCTTCTCGAACCTGCGTTTGGAAGCCTTTTCTCTCTGCGCGAACAACATAATTCCCTGTGGGCAATCCGGCGAGATGATATTGACCCGTCGTGTCAGTAACTGCGTTTCGCTTCAATCCAGTGCTTTGGTTGACGATAGAAATCTGGGCTGCCGGAATAACTGCCCCACTTTGGTCGGTGACAGTGCCGAAAACGGTTGCGAGCTCGCTCTGCGGCCACGCGCATGCTGCGAGCAGAGAAAATGACAGGACCAAGCAGAAGCACGTTCTCAAACTGAAAAACGCACAAACCTGCCGATAAGCTGTGCAAACTCCGACGCTAATCTTCTTCTCGTTTCTGGCGCGGTTCCTCGTATTGCATCCTGGGCTCCACAGCAGTCTGGCGTTGTGCCGTAGCGCTGCAGGCGGGGGGTGGGGGAGAGACTCTCGATGCTGGCGGTCACACATAATATCTCCAATGCAAAATCGTTTGAAGCGTCAGGGTAGTCAATGAAGCGTTGCTGAACCTTCATCGGCATTTCCGGATACTGCGCCACGTCACGCCAGACCCGCACCACTAAATGGGTTCTACGGGCTGACTTGATAGTTGGAATCGATTCACTCTTTAGGGGGAGGGAGCGAAGGGCTTACCGCTCGAGCATCAGACGTCTTCTTCCGAACAGGCGGGCATCGATCGACCAGGCGCCAGGCCCGAGCATAGCCAGTGCAATGCCTACCGCGGCCAGAAGGATTAGGGCCCAAGGGTCGTCATTTCGAGAACAGGCGGTCCAGACTGCCAGCACAGCCAGCACGCCGCCCGCAATGGGTGTCCACAGACCGGCGCAAAGGAGTAAGGCGACAGCGTCCTCCATCACCGAGCTAGACAAGCGCTGGTGTAAAGCCAGTGCCTCTCCGCTAATGTGGAAAGCGATGATTGCCGCGCTCAGTCGGAGGAACAGGAGTCCCACCCCGGGCCACCCACGGGCAAAAGTTGAATACAGGCGCTGCACCGCAACTCCCTCTTCGAATATAGGCACTCGGTCGGGGAGTCGAAACCCTAATAAGCGGCTGGACTGTCACTCTTTCGAGTGATTACAGTTCGATGATTCCGCGCTTCAGTCCGATGGTGACGGCATGCGTCCGGTCGTTTGCCCCCAACTTGTCAAGGATGTTCTTTACACGGCTCTTGACTGTTTCTTCCGAAATTGAGAGCTGCGCCGCAATCAATTTGTTGGCATTGCCCAGAGCAACCAGCCGCAGGACCTCGAGTTCCTTGGGTGTTAACGCTTCTTCGCCGCTGTGCTCGGCAACCTGGGAGGCGGCCTCCGGAGCCATAACCTTGCGCCCCGCATAAACAGCGCGGATGTTGTCCGGCAGTTCCTTGTGCAATAGAGCTTTGAGGAGGTAGCCCTGCGCTCCGGCTTTGAGAGCGCGGAGAATCTGTACGTCACCAGCGTACGTCGTCAGCACGATGATTTTTGCACCGGGGAACTCGACACGGATCGCGGAAACCGCGTCGACACCATTCATCTCGGGCATCTGCAAGTCCATCACTGTGACGTCCGGGCGATGAATACGAAACTGCTGAATGGCTTCGCGTCCGTTCGACGCATCGGCGACGACCACCATGTCCGGTTGATCAGCAATGAGCCCACACACTCCTTCGCGGACAATTGGGTGGTCGTCAGCAACGAGAATCCGAATTTGGGGACGACCTGCACTCGCCATGCGATCCTGTCTTATTCCACCTCGGTGGCCGTGCTCAAGAACCTCGGAGCGAACCCGAGATCGGCGTTGGCCCCGATGTAGGCGCTGGAGGCGGGAATGGTCAACTCGATTTCTGTGCCCGACCCGTGTCGACTCCAGATTTCAAACTTGCCATCCGCGACTTCGGCACGCTCTTTCATGCTATGCAAGCCGAAGTGTCCATCGCGCCCGCCTGCGGTAAGGACTTCCGGATCGATGCCCTTTCCATCATCCCGAATGCGAAGGCGGAATTGCTTTTCCTCATATCGAATTTCCACTTCGATGTTCCGCGCCTGCGCGTGCCGGAAGGCGTTTCCCAAGGCCTCGGCAGCAATGCGGTGAACTTCATCTCGCCGGATCGGATGCAGATCCCGAGGCTTGCCTTCAACCTCTACGCGGAAGGCGGGAGAGATCGAGTTGCTTTCGCGGGCCATGAGTTCTTCGCCGACCGTCTTTATGGCCGTGGCAAGATCATTAGTCTCGGCCGTCGAGGAGCGTAACGCTTGCACTGCATCCCGGCCTTCTATGATCGCCTGAGTGGCCGCGTTGATCGCCTCCTCTAGTTTTTCTCGTGCCTCATCCGGACGCGACGGAAGAAAGCTGTAAGCCCTTTGAAAGCGGATTAACAGCCCGTGGAAACTTTGCAGCAAAGTGTCGTGAAGTTCGCGCGCGATGCGTGTTCGCTCGTTAACGCGGGCTTCTAGCTCTTCGGCACGCTTGCGGTCCGTTATATCTACGTTTGAGCCGACGTAGCCAATGAATTTACCATCGGCGTCGAAGCGCGGCACGTCGGTGTCGACAATCCATCGATACTCGCCGTCATGGCGGCGGAGCCGATACTCGTGCTGAAACAGCCGCCGCTCACAGAAGGCAGTGGTCCGGAATTCGAAGCAGCCTTGCAAATCCTCGGGGTGGATGTCCTCGGCCCAGCCGATCCCTAGCGTCTCGTCGATCCGGCGCCCCGTGAACTTGAGAAAGGCCTTGTTGACGAAATCCAACTCGCCATCGAGACCAGCGGATTTGATCATCACAGGTGTGGAGTCCGCCATATCGCGGAAACGCTCTTGCGATTCACGTCGAACGAGGTCCCCAGTTTGCGCCTCCGCAACGTCGTGAGCAATACTCAGGATCTCAACAATCGTTCCCGCCCCATCGCGCAGGGGAGAGAATGTTAGTGCTACGTTGAGTTGCCGACCGCCCTTGCCCATGCGCACCGTTCGGTGTCGGAGCATCCGCCCGTCCTCTGCGATGCGCCTCATTAATGCGCGCTCCTTATCGACGACCGGGGGCGGAATGATCGTGAAGATTGAGCGGCTCATGATTTCGGCTGCCGTGTATCCGAACATCCGCTCGGCTGCAGGGTTCCAAAGGGTTACGATTCCGTCCACTGTCGTGCTGACGATCGCGTCACCGGATGATTCGACGATCGCTGCAAGCAGCGTCGGCGAGGCGTTGGCTACTTCCGGACTCATTGGCTGACCTCCTTGATTCGGCGGGTCTAGACTTGCGTAAGAGCGAAAAGCCCGGTCTGTTACACGTCGAACCCCGCATCGAGGCGCGCGCCTGTCGTCCTCAGCTTGGGTAAGGCGGTAATCGTGCCCGAGACCCGATCAATTTCCGCTTCGCGCTGGCTCGGGTTCGGCGGGGGATTCGCCAACTCCATGTCGGGACCGGCTTTCGTGGAGAGCGCCATCTTCAGCGCGGCGGTCGTCTGCCTCTTGGGCCACGTTCACCTACACTTAGTCGACGCTGAATTCGATGGTCCGACTGGTATTGTCTTACGAAAATATGTTAGCTTATTGTCGAGTATTGTTGCTACTCGTTCGTGTCCGAGCGGACTCTGGCAGAAACGCAACTTGAAGTTCCCCCCTCGTCGGCCGAGATCAGCCGCTCAACAATCTGCAAAGTCAGTCGATCAGGAATACGCTCATTTCGCCGATGGCGAACCTAGTGGACCGTACCTGTTTGTTATGAATGGCCTGGTGACACGCGAATGCCTACTCTCAAGCGCGACGACTGGATTGATCTGGCCAGAAAGCTGGACTGGGACTACTCGTACGTTCGCGAGGAAGAGGTATTCCCCGAAATCCTGAGCGGTCGTCCGTGGCTTCCGCACGCTGCGTGGCAGCACTGGGACGAGCCCTATCGCACCAGCTATGAAGATTACGTGAACACCCAGTCCGACAAAGACGCTATCTTCCATGGTGTACGAGAGGCTGTCGGCCGCATCGAGGACTTCGCGAAACTGGATCGGTCGTGGCTCAACGGCTTGAAGCTTCACGCAGCAACGATGGCGTTCACAGAGTTTGGGGCGGGGATGGGTGACATCCGCGCTGCCCGTTTTGGGCGGGACAGCGCCTGGCGTACGATGGCACTATTCGGCGCGCTCGATGAGTTCCGCCATACCCAGATCCCCTTGCTGCTCATGCACGAGTTGGTCGGCTGGGACCCCCAGTTCGACTGGACGCACCGGTTGTTCCACACCAACAACTGGATTGCAATAGCAATGCGACACCTCGTCGACGAGATGTGCGTTGGGACGGACCCTCTAGAATTCGCCATCGCTACTAATCTCGTGCTCGAGACGGGCTTTACCAACCTGCAGTTCATCGGGTTGTCGGCGGTGGCCCACGACGTCGGCGACCGGATGTTCGAGAAAATGGTCACGAGCATCCAGACCGACGAGGCGCGCCACGCCCAGATCGGTCATCCGGTGATCGCGACACTGATCCGTCATGACCCCGAACGGGCCCAGTATCTCGTCGACAAATGGTTTTGGCGGAGCTGGTGCGTGTTCGCCGTGGTCACCGGATTCAGCATGGACTATCTAACGCCGCTCGCAGCTCGGCGCACGTCGTTCAAGGAGTTCATGGTGGAGTGGATTACCGACCAGTTTCAAAAGACGTTGGAAGCGTTCGGATTGAAGCGTCCGTGGTACTGGGACTTCTTCATCGAAGCGATCGACATTTATCACCACATGGTCTATGCGAGCACCTACACCTACCGTGCAACGGTGTGGTTCGACTTCGCGCTTCCAGGTCCGGAGGAACGCGCGTGGCTTCGCGAAAAGTATCCGCGCACGTGGGATATGCTCGACCCGGTATGGGAGCGAATTACAGAACGCTGGCGGACGAGCGGGCCAGGCATTGAATGGTCCACGCAGGGGGCCACATTGCCCGGGTTCTGCAATCTGTGCCAGCTCCCGATGTCGAATGGTACCCCGCGCGCGAATGCGGCGCGCGTCGTCGAGCACGGGGGCCGGAAATACATTTTCTGCTCCGAACCATGTGCCTGGATATTCTCGCGCGAGCCGGAACGCTACGCAGATCACAAAGGCGTCGTGGAGCGTGTCCTGGCGGGCGAGGCGCCCGCCAACGTGGTTAAGCTCACACGAGAATACTTCGAGGTGACCGCAGATGTGCGGGGCAAGGACACGTTGATCGGGCAGTACCCGTGGCTGCGGACACATCGAAATGAGCCGGGTTCGGAGGTATAACGCATTGCTCGTTCCGCTTTACGGCTTTCTCGAGGGTGATACGCTCGGGCTCGTCGTGCTGGTCCACGACGATGAGCGGGTCCATGCAATCGCCGAGCAACTCCAGTTGGCCGCGTGCGTTCGGGTCGCGCCGCGAGCGCACGCGCAAGTGTACTTCCGAGGTCAGCGACTTGATCCAGAGCTTACTGTATCGGAGGCAGGCCTCACGCCGCTGGACCGCGTCGACGTGGTTCCAGAGGAGCAGAAATAATGGCGTTCAGGCCCATAATCGCGGCTGCTGAACTTTGGGACGGCGACATGATCGCCCGCCGCGTCGATGGCCTGGACGTCCTTTTAGTCCGGCTCAACGGAGTTGTTTACGCCTACGAGAATCGCTGTGCACATCAGGGCGTGGCCTTGAGCGAGGGTCGGCTGGACGGACACGTACTTACCTGCCGGGCCCACCACTGGCAATATGATGTCCGTGTCGGCAGCGGCATCAACCCCGCGACTGCGTGCCTCAGGCGCTTCGAAGTGAAGGTCGAGGACGGGTCCGTATTCGTGGATGTCAACGCGCCCAGCCCTAACCTCCCCGATAGTGAGGATGTCGGTGATGGCGTGGGACCGGTTTTGATCGGCCGACCTGGCAGCGGCGCCGTGCTCGAAGCGATTCGCCGGCTGAACCCGTCCGTCGAAATCCACGAGCGCGGTTCTTATACCCGTGTACTCGCACCGCGCCGCTGCATTGTGACCCGCGGGGCTATCGAAGATATCCTCGGGCGGTCATTCGACTTTCGGGCCGAGCTGGAAATCATGATGCCCTCCTTCAAGGGCAGAATGCACCTCGATGATGACGAGGCGGTCTGGACATTCGCTGATGACGCCACGGGCGGGGCGGAAGCCAACAAGACGGCGCGCAGCCATCCGGAAATGATTCTAAATGCGATGCCATCGTTCGAAGACGGTTCGCGCCGGGGCGACGACGGGTCGGTCAGTACAGTCGCGACCGGCGCCATCAGCGATGCAAATGCCAGCCCGACGGAGCGCCTCCGTCGCGAAAAGATTGCTTATGCGATGCCATCCTTCAAAGACAGACTGCGCGGCGGCGACGAGGCGATCAGTACGTTCGAGGCCGGCGCCGTCACCGGGGCGACTGCCAGCCAGACAGGGCGCGGGCAAAAGGAACTGACCCCGAAGAGGACGTACTGGCACCTGAGTGATCTGGGCCGTAAGCCGACAGACTACGACATTGCTACGTCCCGGATGCATTACTGGACGGCTCGCGGCTTCGAGGTGAAGGCGCCGGTCAGCGAGTGGTACGAGCGCTATCTAAGGGGGTCGGCTCTCCGCTGCCGTGATTGGGATCTGTGGGGTGATCCGCGGCAAACGACATACACAACCTACACAACGATGCAGCGCACGCGCGAAGCGTTTGTCAGTGGGCTCCTGGACTCGATCAGCGATGACTACGACCGGGGTCTTTCGACGCAATGGGTGGCCGTGCTTGACCGCGTACTCGCCCCACTTCGATATCCAGGTCACGGTTTGCAAATGGTCGCTGCCTACATCGGTAGTATGGCCCCGAGCACACATATCACCATCGCCGTCACATTCCAGGCCGCGGACGAAATGCGGCGCGTCCAGCGGATCGCGTACCGGATGCGTCAGTTGCAGATAACCCATCCCGAGTTCGGGGGCAAGGCGCAACAGACATGGCAGGACGACCCGATTTGGCAGCCGCTCCGCGAAATCATCGAAACGCTCCTGGTTACATGGGACTGGGGCGAAGCCCTCGTCGTGCTCCAGTTCGTGCTGAAGCCGGCCTTCGACGAGCTGTTCATGACCCAGTTCGGGCGGTTCGCTCGCGCAGCCGGCGACGACGTATTGGATCGCATTTTCTTTTCTCTGAACGAAGACTGCGCATGGCATCGCGCCTGGAGTGGGTCGCTCATACTGACCGCCCTTCGGGACACCCCGGAATCGGCGCGGGTGATTGAGGGCTGGATCGAGAACTGGGCGCCGCGCGTCAACCGCGCCGTCTCGGCTTTCCGCCCGATTTTCGATGAGATGCTACCAGGCGGCGTCGAGCGCTGTGCGACAGTGCTCAGTGAGATCGATCAATTCGGACAACGTTACCGCGAATCCCTTTTCGGCCGTCGCGATGTCCTACCCGGTGGCTTCGCATCGGGGCTTTAAGTGCCGGCGGGATTATGCGCCGATCAGGTTTGCAGTTTTCGTTGATACTTTGAGCGGCCGAGATTTGTCACCATCTCAAAACTTGAAAATGAGATCCCCCCCGGCCGTCAGTTGGCTCTTCCGGTGAATGGTGGCGTCTATGGGACCCAAAATAGGAGCTGACGCAAAATCGCCGCGTATTTCAGGGCGAAAATTAATCCACGGTTTCGGCATAAAGTTGAGACCGACTGTCGATTCGCCAAACGTTCCCGGAAAATGCGTCCGGATACCGTTCACATCGTGCATCCACTCGCCGCGCAAGTTCAGGTCGACAGTCTGCCGTGTCAGATGGACGGTAACCATCGAAAAGGCCCCTTGGGCGGTGGATGTTTTCCCTTTGGTGGCCGGATCATTGAAATCCCACTCATAACTGCCTTGTACAACCTGAAACACTCTGGGCGACCAGTCATGGCGCACTTCAACTTCGGATAGTGTTTGCCATGAGCCGATATGGCCAGCCAAGGTGGGAACTGGTTGCGGTCCGGTGTATACGTCCCCGATGAATGTCGTCTTATGACTTACGCTGGGTGAGTAAATCGCCTTCGCGAGGTAAGATGGCGCCCGCCCACGAAGTTCAAAAGCAGTGTTGTAATTCAGGTCGGCCCCTGCTACCAGGTCTAACTTCCTAGTGGCGTGCAGAGTCCCGAATACCCCGGTCGCGGCGACTTGATGGAATATCCAATAGTACGTTTCTGTATACAGCGGACGGTAAGGTCCCATGAGAGTCTCATAACCGATCGGAACGTTTTGCCGGCCCAGCTGCAGGTCCAAGCCTCCCTTGGCGATGATGGGAATGTGCAGCGAGAGGAAGACCTGTCTGAAGTCGGTTCCAAAACGTGGACCTTGCGGGCCAAAGCTATTCATGGGGCGCAATAATGCGGCATCTTGGCCTGCATAGAAATCGACCCGAAAACCCCAGTCCCATCCTTCACGATCTTCGGCAAGCGGTCGGTCGACAATGATCCATCCGGCATCTACGATAAGGCCATCTGCGAAACGGCTGGGCACGGGGAACCCAACCGGGAGTTCACCAGAACCAGTCGAGATATATTGTCCGCTGCCATCGACCCAACCGTAGTAGCGCACGCGATGCTGGTTGATCCAACTACCGACGTTCGTTGAGGAGAACAATTCAGGCAACATTTCCGGGTTCACCGAACCCCAATGCTGCAATTGTTCCGGAGCTTTAGTTGCTTCGGATTCCACGACGGCATCCGACGGCGGTATTGAATTCTCTGCTTTTGGCATCTGAGCCAAGAGGGGTGATGTCGATAGCAGAAATAATAACAGCATTAGTTTGGTAGACATAACGCTCTCCGCAAAGTTCACTTCGCATGGACCGTATAACTCTCTTGTCCACTTAGAAGGTGCTTACTCGCCGTGCTTGTGGGGGCTCGTATCCCTGGCTTATGCGGGCTTTCGCGCGTGCCCGGTCTCGCGCAGAAGTTGACTCAAGAGAATGGCAATGACAATGCCGATCATCCAAAAGACGCCATTCGCACGAAAATGGGCCACGTGATTTTCTGTGCTGGCGAAACCTTTGCCAAGCAAATCGGCGAAGATCGGGCCAATGAGCGCGGTCACGCCAAAGGTGAGGAAGTTAATGCCGCCTGTCGCGCTTCCTTTGACCTCGTCTGGATTGACTTCCTTGATAATGCTGTACGGAATCATGGCGGCCCCCGAGGCGATGCCAAAGATCAAACATCCTATCGCCGCGGCCTTGTGGCCGGTGCTGAAGGTGATTTCAACAATGGACAACAACATGGCAATGGCGCCGCCGATCAGAACTGGTTTGCGCCGACCAACAAAATCGGCCAGCCAGCCGAGCAGCGGACAACCAATTACCCATCCAAACGGAATCAGCGAACCGGTGACCACCGCATCGTGATAACTGAACATCCGGTCGCGTTGAAAGAAAGCCACGCCCCAAGTCATGTCGCCAATAGTGGTGGGCACAAACAGGAGCCCGGCGATCGCGCCACACAGGTACGATTGCGGGTTGCGGAATACGATCGAGTATGGCCGTATTATTGACGCCCAGCCTGAACGCGCCGTGGCCGGGCGAGTTTCGGAAGGAGTGATCAACAGCAGCAGCACACCCACTACGAAACTGGCGATTGCGAGCCAATGCCAGACCGTTTGCCATCCCATGCCGTGTTCGAGCCAGGGTCCCACCACAAATTGCCCTGCGGAACCTCCGAGCATCCCGAGACATTGGGTTACACCGATGGCGGTGGCCAGCCAACGCGCGGAGAAGCCGTGCGCTGCCAAATAGACTGCACCTGTGAAGGCAAACGCCGAACCCGCACCCTGAAGCAGCCTTCCGGTGTATCCGGCGGTCACCATTGGCACGCTGAACAAGAGGCAGCCAATGGCCAAAATGAAAATACCAACCGGCACGGTTTTTTTCGCTCCTACGCGGTCCAGCGCCGCGCCCGCAATGAGGCTGGTCGTCGAGTACGTGTAATAGTAGGTGCCGAGAATCGCGCTGACACCGACGGCGTTGACGCCAAAGGCTAACGAGAGGTTTTGGATCATCACCGCCGGCGCAGATCTCGACGCATATTCGAGAAAATAGAAAGCCAGGCCAAGCGCCCAAGCGATCTGGAAAGCGCGAGTTCGCGAACCGGTCGTTGCTTCGGAGGTGATGGCCGCAGCGATTGCTTTGGTAGACATCGGAAACTTGGACTTTCTGGCGCTTAACGAAGCAGGTTGACCTTGGCGAGATCGACGACTTCGTCGGCGCGCCCGTTGAGCACGGCCTTGAGCATGAACAGGCTGAAACCCTTAGCTTGTTCGTAGGTAATTGACGGCGGCATGGATAATTCCTGGCGCGAAACGGGGATCTCGACCAGCGCCGGGCCGTCAAATTCGAGTGCCTGCGCAATCATGGGAGCAACTTGGTCTGGAGTTTCGGCGGCCAGCCCCAGCAGGCCTGCTCCCTCCGCGATCTTTGCGAAATTCGGACCGTGCAGATCCGTAGCAAAATCGAGGATGCCTGCGGCCTTCATCTCCAGTTCGACAAACGCCAGCGAATTGTTCTTAAAGACAATAATCTTCACCGGTAGCTCGTGTTGGCGAAGTGTGAGTAGATCCCCCATGAGCATTGAGAAACCCCCGTCGCCAGACATTGAGATCACTTGCCGGCTTGGGTAGGTCGCCTGCGCTCCGATCGCCTGCGGCAGAGCATTCGCCATGGAGCCGTGAGTGAAGGAGCCAAGGAGACGCCGCTTTCCGTTCATCGTCAGATAGCGGGCTGCCCAGATGGTCGGAGTGCCCACATCACAGGAAAAGACCGCGTCCTCGGTGGCAAGCTCGTCGAGGACTCGGGCGACATACTGCGGATGAATTAGCTTTTTGCCCGAATCGGCGGTTGCCATATCAACTAAGCCAGCGCGTGCCTTGCGGTAGTGTTCGAGCGATTCCTTGAGATGTTCCTCGTAACGGTTTTGCTCCAGGTTCGGCAAAAGCGCGCGGAGCGTTGTTCGAGCATCCCCGACAAAACCAAAGTCAACCTTGCTGCGACGGCCTATCTGTTCCCCTCGGAGATCGATTTGGATCACTGTCGCGTTCTCGGGGAAGAACTGCTGATAGGGAAAATCTGTGCCTAGCATCACAAGCGTTTCGCAATTCATCATTGCGTGATAACCGGAGGAGAATCCGAGCAACCCAGTCATTCCCACATCAAAGGGGTTGTCGTACTCGATGAATTCTTTTCCACGCATGGCGTGGACGATGGGAGCGTTTAGCTTTCCTGCGAGTTGAATCAACTCCGCATGGGCCCCAGCGCAGCCAGCACCGCCGAGGATGGTAATTCTCTCTGAGCGGTTCAAAACCTCCGCCATGATCTTGATTTCCTCTTCCGAGGGGCACACCGTTGGCTGGGGCTCGGGGAAGTGCAACCGCGGACCCTGTATTGTCGCTTCCTTGAGCGCAATATCGCCAGGGATAGCCACCACCGAAACACCCCGGCGCGCTAGGGCTGTCTGAATGGCGATCTCGAGCACGCGCGGCATCTGCTCGGGCTGGGACACCAACTCGCAATAATGGCTGCACTGCGCAAAGATGTGTTCGGGATGCGTCTCCTGAAAATATCCGCTACCGATTTCATGACTCGGAATCTGGGCAGCAATCGCTACTACAGGAACGCGGCTGCGATGGCAGTCGTACAGGCCATTAATCAAGTGCATATTTCCTGGCCCGCAACTTCCGGCACAGACTGCCAATTTTCCCGTGATATGAGCTTCGGCGCCCGCAGCGAACGCACCGGCTTCCTCGTGCCTCATGTGGACCCACTTCAGGCGCCCACCCGCGTGGATGGTATCGATGATCCCGTTCAGCGAGTCGCCGGCCACTCCATAAATGCGCTCAACGCCCGCTTCCACGAGTACATCCACAACCAAATCCGCTACTTTCTTATTTGCCATATGACGATGCACTCCTTGTTTCTCAGACCCGAGCGCGGCAGATTTCTAACTCAGAAAATCTGGCGATCACATGCTCGTAAGAAGCAAGTGCGCTTCCAAACCGCCAATTGAATGCACAAGAAGTGGTCAGAGACTGCAAGGGAAACTGTTTAGAGGATTTCCTTTCGGGAGTTATCGCGTGTGGCTGCGCTACCGTGAGGAGAGGCGGTGTACTGGACGCGCTACAGTCTGAATCGACATTTTGTACGACGATTCGTCACCTTTGCTTTAGCTGAACCACAGTGATCGCAAGTGGAACGGCCGCTTGGCATTCGAATGCTGCCAATGGACCTGCGGCGAGGCTACCCGTTCTGCCATCGACTCTTGATTCCAAGGTCAATAAACAGCGTCAAGCAGGCAGCTTGAACAAACGTGTTGTTCGGAAGTAGATGGAGCCTTGACGCAGTTTGGCAGCATAAATGCTTTCGCTTATACAACTGCTTTGCGGGTGCAAGACGCTTTCCATATAGCAACGTGGCTGCGTACGAGCGTTATCAACTCCACACGCTTGCAATTACGCCGCAAAACGTCCTGAAGGAAACATTCCGCTGATCGGGAGAATGTCGAGCAAGACGCCTTTACGTTGATCGACGCGCCGCCGGATCAGCGATCAGGTCCAGATCACGCAATAGGAGACAAAGAAGTGTCTGACCAGCACACGAAGGACGCCGGGAAAATGCCTGGCAAGAGTTTAGAGCGGTGGGGGTGCCGGGCGTCCGCAGTTCGGTTTACTCTGTTGGTCCTGCTCTTTGCGTCCGGTGTGAGGGCCCACGCCGGCGCGACCCTGTTCATTGAATCGCCGATCAACTTCCTGGGTCATGTCAGCTCTACCGGGCATGCGGCGATACTGATCGATAGTTTGTGCTCGGACGACCACATTTACATACGTTTGTGTCGGCCGGGCGAGCCGGGAACGGTGGTCAGTCGTTATAAAGGGATCAATGGCTATGATTGGCTGGCGATGCCGCCTGGGCCTTACCTGTTCGCGGTGGATTCGTCCGGCGAGATTCCGGCCTGGGCTACGGCCGCGGAAGTCGGCCGCTTGCGCGACGCCTATCGTGCCGAGCACGCACGCACGTTCGTGAAAGATCCGCCGGAAGATGGCTGGGTACAACTGCTCGCTGCTTCATACCGTCGCAAGATTATTTGCATTCATGTGCAAACGAGCACTGCTCAGGATGAGCGGCTCATGAAATGGCTGAACGATCGTCCGGACCTGACACACTTCAATTTCTTCTTCTCGAACTGCGCGGACTTCGCCCGAGAGATGTTGGATGTTCTCTTCCCGGGAGCGGTGCATCGCAACCTCTTTTTTGACCTTGGGATGACGACGCCGAAGCAACTTGAATCCAGTCTTCACCATTACGCAATGCGGCATCCCGAGTTGGAGTTCGAAGTTCGCGAGTTGCCGCAGGTACCGGGGAACATCCCGCGCAGCGGCCATTTATATGGGGTGACGGAGTCGTTAGTGAAATCGAAACCCTTTCTCCTGCCTGCGGCCGTGCTTGATCCTATCGGGATTGGCAGCGTGGCGGCGCTGGGGATCGCGGATCACAGGTACGTAGCAAAAGCACCTCCAAGAATTGAGCGTGCTTTCTTCTTCCAGCCGCAAGATACTATCGCGGCGGTTCGCTAGAGATTGCGGTCGCTGAGGCGCAAGCGACTGGCCTCGACTGGCCTGCCCGCGGCTAATTGGAATCGCTCGTATTCGTCACGCTGAGACTCGTCTATGCTGACAGAATATCTTGCTTGGGGTGAGGGAGAGCTCGGCGTTATCCGGCCTGACGCCGTTAATCGCCAGTAATCGGCGGCGTAAGACCCGTATACTCACTGCGAAATAACACCGTGCGGCAGGGATAATTAAGTCAAAGTGTCTGATTCCTTATGCATCTAGCTACGCTGTCGACTCTGTGGATCAAGAGTGGGGTAAGCAGCGCTGCCGGCGAATCGCGGCGTGGTGAAGTAATCCGTCGAGGCATATGGTTGCATGCGAACACTGGCTGAGCCAACTCAATGACCGCGCGGTCCATGAGCTCCTGCCGGGTCAAGCGTGTTGAGCTGGCTCACGTTGCCTTCTTGCTGCACCGCCGCGCGCGTCTCATTGAGCATTTCGAAGATCAGCTTTCGCGGCAGGTCGTCCGTCAGCGGCTTGATCAGCCAACGGACTTCGAGTGGTATACCTCGGCTCAAAGAAACAGTCTCCAATTCGACATACACTCCGCCGTCGCGCTGCTCGAGTCTCTGCACCACAACTGCGCGCCAGACGTATCCTGGCCGCCGGGCCTCTACAAACGGATGCTCGCTGGGGTTGCCATAGTCAGCGATCTCCTGCACGCGTACAGCGTTGCAGGTGATCAGCGCCTTGTTTGGGGCCGGCCTCACAATCTTTACATCGTCGTCCGTCTCCACTGCGGCAGTCACGGAAAAGGCCTTCTGCACCGCAACTACGATCAACTCAACCTGGTCCTGGCCTCGCTCAAGAACCACGGTTTTCGGGATAAGAGCTTTATACAACTCGCTGTAGCGGTCGTAACTGCTAGCACGCTCATCACCTGGTCGAGCGTCACATTCGGAACGAACATGGCACCGATCTAGTGATGGATCATGCCGTGAGGCATTTTGCGGGGGTCAGTTTGCTATGACCACTTGATCGTGTCGCACCCGCTCCCGTATCTCCGGCGAATCGTCGGCCCACAAGAATGGCTTCTCCCCGGCGGCACGCTCTGCCATGTTCAAGTTGAAGGTCAGAATGTAATCATCCCAAGCCCGAACCGTATCTTGTCGAGGTTCTGCCGCCAGAGACAAGGCCGTACTCAGAAGATTAAGTGCAATCGTCAATCCCCTTCGAGTTGTCATAGCCATACCACCTGTAAGACTGCGTAGGATTCAGGAGACTCCTTCTAGGCACAGTTTTCACTGATGGGCCAGAAACCTTCGCAGCCGCTCGACAAGTTCCAAAGCCCAAATCGAGGTGGACCGTGCTTTCGCATCACTGTGCTCGAGCTCTTGCACTCGGCGTGAATCTCCGCAAGAGAAATTCCTGTGCGAGCCCATTGACCATCCTGCCGCTCGATGTGATTAGCGCATTCTCGAATAAAATTCCCGCGCCACGATTCGATCGAGGATAGTAGATATTTGAGAGTGCGCCGGCAGCCAAGTCACCCCCGATGTTCGAATAGTTTGGCTCCCACCTCCCGCTGTCTCCCTTACTTATGAAGGCGCTCGATAGCGCATGAAATGCTCGAGACCGCTTTGTACCTGTTCCTTGATAGAAGTAGCGAGGATCCTGGTGTAGGAGCGAGGGCAGAATTGCCTCACCCGCCATGACATCGGTGACACCGTTCGCGTATAGAGCCCCCAGGCGCTGGCCGTAGCCCTTCGCGCCCTGTCCGAAGTTGGGTGTATCTCCGGCCTGCTCTGCCCCGGCGAGAAAGGCCACTCCAGCGAACATTAGTGGATCGGTGCTGGCTTTCAATGCCAGCTTAAATTTTAACTTCGCGGTGAGTGGCACGGCGTTGTGATCATAGACGACATAAAAATTGGGGAAGACGCCAAAAACACGCTGTCGTTCTTCTATCTTTACTTGCTCGGCAGCAATCTGTTCGAAGGATGCGTACACCGTTACGGAGGCTGCGTCTGCCGCGAACTGAAGCTTACTCCCAGTCACAGTGTGAACCTGGCCTGGACCGACCATGATGGCAGGCGATGTCCAAGTGACAAAGCCTACGGCAATTATCGTGACCTGGTAGGCAATTCCTGCCCGCAGATTGTCGAAAGTATAAGATCCATTATCATCTGTCAACACTGAGCGCTTTTCCCCGGCGACAGGACTCTCAAGGATGACATCAGCGCCCGGAATAATACCGTCATTCAAGTCGGTAACGGTGCCATTTACTGCTCCAGCTTGAGCGACTGGTGAAGCACGCTGCTGCGCAAACGACGGAATAAAAAGTGCGCCCGCCAGTATAGCGGCGTACAACGTTTGGTGTCTGCTCATGGTTGGCATACTCCTAAATTCGACAACCCTGCAAAGTTTCGACTCAAACGCCACGAACTCGGCGCCTTTAGCGTCGCTTGATCTGCTGCACACACGAGCTTCTCATCTGGCTGTGCTACCGACTGCCCGAGTGGGAGATTGAGGAGCATGTCGCGATTCATACTGCTCTTCGCATCGGCCATCAAAAATTGCGTTGCGCCACCATCGCATTACACGAGTACATCCACAACCAAATCCGCTACTTTCTTATTTGCCATATGACGATGCACTCCTTGTTTCTCAGGACCAAGTCCGGCTAGTTTCTAACTCCGAAAGCGTGGCCATCACATGCTCGTAAGAAGCAAGTGCGCTTCCAAACCGCCAATTGAATGCACAAGAAGTGGTCAGAGACTGCAAGGGAAACTGTTTAGAGGATTTCCTTTCGGGAGTTATCGCGTGTGGCTGCGCTAGCGTCAGGAGAGGCGGTGTACTGGACGCGCTACAGTCTGACTCGACATTTTGTATGACGATTCGTCACCTTTGCTTTAGCTGAACTACAGTGATCGTAAGTTGAACGGCCGCTTGGCGTTCGAATGCTGCCAATGGACCTGCGGCGAGGCTACCCGTTCTGCCATCGACTCTTGATTCCGACAACAACAAACGGTGTCACGCAGGCAGTGAACCATACAAAAGCCCTCATTGTGGAGTAACGCATCACGTTTCGGCAAACCCCACGAAATCCCGATCGCAAATCAGCTTCCGCCAAACTGCCTTTCAAGTGCTGAGAAATGGCATTCGGATTGCATCCGGAGTTGCATTCCGACCGTAGAAGTCTCTCGGACCGAGCAGATTCGAGCGGCCAGTTCCTGAGATTGTTGATCACCGACTTCCGGATTCTGCGTGTTCGGACTGATAGGTATTCAATCTGTTAGCTAAAGGAACGCGAAGACACAGCTCCAAAAGCCGATGGCGAGCTTGCCGAACGATTGGACGATTTGCAAGACCATAAACGCAAATCGAGAGCACGAATTGAGGTCGTCATGGTAATTCGATCAAACGAAACCGGTAGCTTCCCACAATCGAGGACGCTGGTATATGAATGGCGCGCATTCATCCGGAATTCGAGGATGAACATCTCACGAGGCATGGGCAATGATCCCAGTTACGACAATTCAGTTTTTCCTTCACCTGGCGAGCGCATGCACTCTCGGTGCGCTCGTCGGACTTGAACGACAGTGGCATCAGCGCATGGCAGGTACGAGAACCAACGCCCTGGTAGCAGCTGGAGCGTCTGCCTTCGTTATGGCAGGCTCTCTCATCGGCGGAGATCCCGCATCCAGCGGCCGTATGGCTTCAGTTGTTGTTTCCGGCATAGGTTTTCTCGGTGCGGGCGTAATCTTCAAAGATGGAGCCAGTGTGCATGGTCTCAATACCGCGGCAACGGTTTGGTGTTCGGCCGCGATAGGAGTCTTGGCGGGCCTTAATTCTATGAACCTTGCTTTAATGCTTGCCGCGACCGTGATCGTGGCGAACATCACCCTTCGGCCGTTACTTGACTTGTTCCATCGTGCGACACCCGCCACTGAATCAGTCGACGCACGATATGAGATCGTCATCATCTGTAGAAGCGCATATGAAATGCATCTGCGGGCGCTATTACTCTCAACTATCTGCGGGACGGCAGCTACTCTGCAGGCTATTCATAGTGCAGAAGAGCGAGAAAAAGACCTTGCCCGATTGCGCACAGAGATTAGCACGCACGGACGGCAGAATGAAGTGGTCGAAAAGATTGCCGTACGACTCTCAATTGAACCAAGTGTGACGTCGTTAAGCTGGTCGGTAACGCCGGCCGCGGACAGTTCCCGGAGTAGGACCGATCACGGCGCTGACCTGGGCTCTGGAGATCGGTGACTTTACTCGCTTCCGCTCGATCAAAGAAGCAATCAGCTACTGTGGCCTGTGCGGTGATGAGAACAGCTCAGCTGACAAGGTGATGCGCATGCCATTGTCCAAGCAGCGCAACAAGCGTATCCAGCGGGTGCTGGTCGAAGCCGCCAAGCTTGCGCCCAGAGAGTGCCACGAACTGGCGGTGGTCCGAGAGCGGGAACTGGAGCGAGGTAATCCGAACCGGGCTACGCTGGCTGTGGAGCGCAGGAAGCAGGATTTCGTGCCTGCCGAGGAATTCAGAGCCACCGCGGCTGCGTGAAAAACCTTTCCTGATAAGGGAAAAACAAAAACCTCGGGATCTTCAATGCGCAGGCTGCCAGGTCCTGCCGTTAGCCGACTGAGCGAAGGAGATCAAACTCCGGAGACTCTCTCCGAATTGTTTCGGGACTGGCAGTGAACACAAACTCAATCTTCGGTGATGGCTCTTCGGAGCTCGAGACCGCAAATGGATGTCTGGTTCTGCAGGGATGCAGGGCTATCAGCCGAGAGGCATAGGTGCGCAACAGACAGAGACCTGATCATTTCAGCGTGCGCTCTCACGAGCGCACCTCAGACCTCGCGTTTTCTCTTGACAGACGACTGGGTCGAAAATCGCGTTCTTCAGGCCGGGGTTCCTACAGGTTCGACTCGGTAGCCGAGCACTCTGAGTTTCCGGATCATTTTTGCCGTATGGCGTTGTTGGGACTCTTTCGACACTGCAGGGCCGCGTTCTTCATACGGAACGCCGTTATGCAGAATGATCCAGATCAAGTGGCAGAGGCGATTGGCAACAACGCCGATGGTTTGGTTATGTCCCAGGCGCGAAACGAGACGACGATACATGATCTCGAAGATGCTCCCCTTGCGTTTGATTGCTGCATTCGCAGCTTGATTGAGAATACGGCGCATCTGACGGTTGCCCTTCGGCGAGTGCCGGCTGCGGTTCACGCCGGCGCTCTCCTCCTTTCCCGGGCATGCCCCCACCCACGAGGAGAGCTTTTTGGCGGAGGCGAAGGTGGCTGCTTTGGCACCCACTTCGGCAATAATCTGTTGCGCCGAAGCCACTCCGAGCCCGGGAATTACCGCCAGTCTCTCGACTGCATCCTGGTTCCGTTGGAGCAGACTCGCGATCTCCTGGTCCAATTGACTGATCTGCTGCTCAACGAATTGCAAGTCGTCAAGCGTCATCTTTACCAGCCGGCGATAGACCGGGTTGATCTCCGTGCAGGCACCCAGCGCGTCATGCAGTTGCGCCGGCGTGGCGCGCAAGCGCTGATCGGCCAAGGCGGCCAGAGACGCAGGATCGGTCTCTCCGTCCGCCAGCGCCCAGAGCATACGGCGTGCACTGGCACCCAACAGATCTGAAACCAAACTGGACAATTTGATATGGGCTTCTTCCAGCAGTGCTTCCAGTTGGTTTTGCAGACGAACCTTGTCACGCGTTCGTTGATACCTTGTGCGGGTTAGTGTCCGCCACAGGCGTTGTTCGGCATCGGGCACGAAGCTCAAGACTAGCTCTTCTGATACGAGCCGCTTCACCAAACGTTCGGCGTCTCGAAAATCTGACTTGCGCCCGCGCCGCCCGCGGTTAGACAACGCCTGCGCCAAATGCAGTGTCCCCGACATCCGTCTTGCACCTTCCCGACTCTGGCACATCGCCTTCCAAAATCGCTCCAGTGCTTCCCATACAGGCTTCCAGTATTGCGCGGTCGATTCCATCACCACTTCCTCGACCTGCTGCTCGATGAGCCATTCCGACAGCACGCGCAACTGTTCAGGGTTGCTGCCGTACCGGCGCCGCTCAAATTGATACTCGTCGTCCACTTCGATGTCAGCCACAACCACGGCCAGCCTCTTCTTATGGACATCGATTCCCGCCATCCTATAAGCCATAGGTTTCCTCCTGGCGGGAATGGAGAACGTGCCGGGCTTACATTAACCTGGGTCTCGGGCTATCGCCGCACCCACAGGGGAGAGACAACGCACCATTTATTCGCTCGATCACGCACGCTCCCGATCAAACTTACATTCGGCTTTAGCAGCTCCACTGTCCTTTCGATCTCACCACTCCCAGCCGTTCTCGATTATTACTGGGATCGAAGCGATTTTCATGGGATTTCGCGGGCCGGAGGCCCTACTCAACTTACATGGAAGTCGGCTTTCTGGACAAGTGGCACTGGGCTCAACTGCTGCCAACGGAGCAACCCGCTCACCGACGAGGAAGCGTAGGAAGGCTGAGAAACCTGATCCACAATCTGATCCACAAAAAGCTAGGTCTTATACGACTTCGGTGGTCTTAGGCGTTCCCCACGGGTTTGTAAGTCGTTGAAAAACCTCAGAGTGCAAGACTGTCACGGCAGAGGTCGCGGGTTCGAGCCCCGTCGTCCCCGCCATACATTCCAAATGACTTACGGGACGTATGGACCTAATGTGACAACGAAATCCGGGCACAATCCGGGCACAATACGGGCACAATAAGGTTCTTATCCTGCATTTTGAGCTTGTTTTGTTGAATCAGTGGTGCCCACGTTCGCCACTTTTGTTCCCGCGCTCCAAACAATCATCTTTACAACCTTGATTTGTGCGGCTCGCTTGTTAGAGTTCACGGCTTGTGTGTAAACGTCCAGCGTAATTCTGCTGTTCGCGTGTCGTAAAAGCTCCTGAACGGTTTTGACATCCTCCCCGTTTGCCTTCAGCAAAGTGCCGAAGGAGTGGCGGAAAGTGTGCCAACCGATGAGCTTGTGAATGCCGTTTGCTTGTGCAAGCAGACGGATATGGCGCTTCATCAGATTGTCCGGCCAATAGGGCTGCTTTCTTCTATCGCCTGGCAAATGCGAAGGCGGCCGGTAAAAGGCGACTCTTCGACTTCCTTCGGGTACTATTCGAAGGCGAAAAACAGTTGACGCAAGACACTAAGCGGCTGAAAGAGGCCATCGCTAGCGGATCCTGCACTTTGAGTGAGTGGAATCCATTCTCGGCGATCGAAGAGGGCCGCGGTCAAGGGATGATCCGCTGAGCACCTTAGGCGACAAGCTGGGATCCCCTTAGGTGACCGAAGCACCGAACGGAAGTGGCCTACGGAGTGTCCTCCACCGCATGTACTGTGAACTCTCGATTATCCGCCGCGAAATAGCGCCGACGCATCCAGAAAGCGACATTCACAAGCCCGATGAGCGCCGGTACTTCAATGAGTGGGCCGACAACGCCAACAAACGCCTCGCCGGAATTCAAGCCGAAGACAGCGACCGAGACAGCGATGGCCAATTCAAAGTTGTTGCCCGCGGCTGTGAACGAGAGGGTGGCCGATTGCGCATAGTTTGCACCGAGCCGCTTACCCATCCAGAAGCTCACCAGGAACATGATGAGGAAATAGACGACCAGCGGGAGTGCGATGCGAAGCACATCAAGCGGCAGGCGCACGATCAGGTCGCCTTTGAGTGAGAACATCACCAGGATCGTGAACAACAACGCGACCAAAGTGAGCGGACTGATGCGAGGAATGAAGTGCGTCCGGTACCACGGCTCACCTTTCATCCGGATTAGCACGAAGCGGGTAATCATGCCGGAGACGAAGGGAATTCCAAGATAAATCCCAACGCTTTTCGCAATCTGTCCGATACTCACATCCACAACGCTGCCCTGAAGGCCAAACCACCTGGGAAGCACAGTGATGAAGACCCATGCATACAGGCTATAAAACAGCACCTGAAATACGCTGTTAATAGCAACGAGCCCCGCAGCGTAATCCGTATCTCCGTTCGCCAGTTCATTCCAGACCAGCACCATCGCGATGCAGCGCGCAATGCCTATGAGGATCAGGCCGCGCATGTAGGCTGGCTCTCCGCGCAGGAAAACGATGGCGAGCAAAAACATCAGTGCCGGCCCGATAACCCAGTTCTGGATGAGCGACAATCCGAGGACCCGTTTTTTCCGGAAGACTTCACCGAGCTTCTCATATCGAACCTTGGCCAGCGGCGGAAACATCATGATGATCAGGCCAATGGCGATGGGGATGTTGGTGGTTCCGCTCTGGAACCGATTGACGAAACCGGCAGAGCTTGGGATGAAGTGACCTACCCCGACTCCAATGGCCATTGCGAGAAAGATCCATAGGGTCAGGAGGCGATCCAGGAATGAGAGCTTCTTTCGCTGCAACGGAGCGCAGACCTGGCCTCGCGTATAGGGTGTGCTGGACATAGCTATTTGGCCTCGAGCACGATCGGGCAATCAACAGGTACAGGCAAGGGAGCACCCTGAAGAGCGGAGGACTTTGCCGGGCTACAGCAGGCCTTTGAAAGACGCGCCCGGTCTGCCTGCATCGCACGATCTTCTTTAAGCCATGCAAGCGTCTGGCGCAGAACCTGAGTTGCGCCTATGTTCTGCGGCATCACGATCCGATAATGCATCCACTTGCCATCACGCCTAGCCTCAACAATCCCGGCCCGGCGGAGATATGCGAGATGCCTGGAAATCTTCGGCTGCCCCTGCCCGAGAATCTCAACGAAGTAGCAGACGCAAATCTCCCGTTCTCCCATGAGGTTGAGAAGGCGGAGCCGGGTATTGTCGCCAAGGGCTTGAAAGAACAGTTCAATGTTAAAGCCCGATGTTTTTAGCACCATCCCTTACTTATACGCCTTGACGAATGTGATGGCAAGACATATAGTCGTTTTGGCAGATATGTTTTCTCAGAAAGGCCCTTATATGACGAAGAGCGTACTTGAGTCGGTCAAATCGAAGTATGGAGCTGTGGCCGAGAGCACTTTATCGAGCAACCACGCGGGCGTTCAGGAAGTCGCAGAAGCCTTTGGCTATTCCGCAGAGGAACTCGCGTCGATTCCTGCAGACGCGAATATGGGACTGTCTTGCGGAAATCCGACAGCCACTGCTCACATTCGCCCCGGGGAGGTTGTAGTCGATCTTGGGTCGGGAGGTGGTCTCGACGTCTTCCTCGCATCGAAGATGGTTGGTCCGGAAGGCCGCGCAATTGGAATTGATATGACTCCGGCTATGCTCGAACGAGCGCGTGCAAATGCCCAAGCAGGTGGGTACAGCAACGTTGAGTTTTACCAGTCAACCATCGATCAGATTCCACTGCCGGATGCGTCGGTTGATTGCGTCATTTCGAACTGCGTACTCAACCTGGCGCCCGATAAACCGGCTGTTTTTCGTGAGATCACCCGCGTTCTGAAACCTGGTGGCCGCTTGGCAGTGAGCGACATCGCATTGAGGCACGAACTCCCCGAAGCCGTTGCAAAGAGCGTCGCCGCCTACGTCGGCTGCATTGCAGGAGCAATCTTGATCGACGACTACCGGAATGGCTTGCTCGCAGCCGGTTTCGAGCACGTCGAGATCGTGGACAGCGGAGCAGATCTAAATGCGTATGCCAAGGTCGAGAATCAGGCCGGCTGCTGCTCTCCGAAGATGGATGCCCCTAGCCCGCTGCAGGTCATTGAACAGTCCTGCTGCTCTCCATCTCCCAATGCATCGGAGCCTCTGCACGACGAGTTGAAGACGCTGCTCTCAAATTACGACGTCAACGCAGCGGCGGCGAGCGTCAAAGTGTACGCCGTCAAGCCACAAGTCAAGGCATCGAAAAGTTGCTGTGTAGCCACCTGCTGCTCGTAAGAGAACACACAAACAACGTTAACTCACCGCTGACTGCTTCCCGGAAGGATGCTCGATATGGCCCGCTATAACGTGCTGTTTCTTTGCACTGGAAACTCAGCCCGGTCCATCATGGCTGAAGCAATCATGAAACGCAAAGGTTTTCCGAACTTTGCTGCGTACAGCGCAGGAAGCCACCCTGCGGGATTCGTGCAACCGGAAGCGCTTCGTCAGATCGAAGCGGCGCACCTGAGTACTGAGAACCTTCGCAGCAAATCCTGGGACGAATTTTCGGGACCCGAAGCGCCCCCGCTTCACTTCGTATTCACCGTCTGCGACAAAGCTGCTCGCGAGGTCTGCCCCTTTTGGCCAGGACAGCCGATGACAGCGCATTGGGGAATCCCTGATCCAGTGGGCACGCAGGGTACACCCGAGGAAATCAAGAAGGCGTTCTCCAATGCATTCCTAACGCTCGACCGCCGTATCAGCCTCTTCCTGTGCTTGCCGCTTGCCAGTCTCGATACATTCGCTTTGCAGAAGGAACTGGACAACATCGGAAAGAGTTGAGGGGCAGGATTCGAAGGTGATCCCAGTGTGCGCTGAATGCACGAACTTCTCCGATGTCCCTGGTTGATCCACCACTCAGTGCAGTTAGCCTCGTTCTCTCGGCCCGCCTCAGGTGCTCACTGGTTCGTGGCCTGCAGTCGAGGTTCACCTTGGCGCATTTCGAAAGTCTCGATGGTGAAGTGATATGACGCGAATAGGTATCAACGGATTTGGCCGTATAGGAAGATTGGCATTTCGCGCCGTGTGGGATCGTGATGATCTTTCAGTTGTGCATATCAACGAGGTGAAAGGTGGCTCGCACACCTCTGCACACTTGCTGGAGTTTGACAGTGTGCATGGAAAGTGGCCGAAACGAATCGAAGCGAACGAGAACGGTCTTTCTGTTGAGGGACAAGACATTGCGTTTTCCGAGGCGTCTCAGCCCGGCGATGTTCCGTGGGACGGATCTTCCGTCGATCTCGTCCTTGAGTGCAGCGGAAAGATGCTGACGCCCGAGACATTGAAGCCCTATTTCGAACGCGGCGTTAAGAAGGTTGTCGTCGCAGCGCCGGTCAAGCAGGGTGCGCTGAATATCGTAATGGGAGTCAACGATCATCTCTACGACCCTCAGGTGCACGACATCATTACCGCGGCGTCGTGTACGACCAACTGCCTTGCTCCAGTTGTGAAGGTGATCCATCAGGGACTGGGCATACGCCACGGTCTCATCACCACGATTCATGACGTGACCAACACGCAGACGATTGTCGATGCTCCCCATAAGGATCTTCGTCGCGCCCGTTCTGCGATCACATCGCTTGTTCCCACCACTACCGGTTCGGCCACAGCAATCACGCTCATTTATCCAGAGCTTCAGGGCAAATTGAACGGAATCGCTGTTAGGGTGCCGTTGTTGAATGCATCCCTCACCGACTGCGTTTTTGAGGTGGAGCGGCCCACGACAGTTGAGGAAGTCAACGGATTACTAAAAAAAGCGGCAGAAGGTGAACTCGCCGGCATCCTGGGGTATGAGGGACGGCCGTTGGTTTCAGTGGACTTTCTTAATGACCCACGCTCATCCATCATCGACGCGCTTTCGACGATGGTCATCGATGGCACTCAAGTCAAAATTCTGGCCTGGTACGACAACGAATGGGGCTACGCCAACCGGCTGGTGGAACTCGCAGCGAAGGTCGCCGCGTTACTCCCGGTTAGGGCGTGAGGACGATTACGTGAAAGGCATCCGCAGCTATGCCCTTGTTACCGGTGCTTACTGGGGCTTTACGCTCACCGACGGCGCTCTTCGCATGCTCGTCGTGCTGCATTTCTACAAGCTTGGATACAGCGACATCACGATCGCCTTCCTGTTTTTGTTTTATGAGTTCTTTGGCATCGTTACAAATCTACTTGGAGGATGGATCGCGTCAAGATCAGGTCTGAAGACCACGCTATACGGCGGCTTGGCGCTCCAGATTTTCGCGTTGCTCATGCTGGGATTGTTACAACCCTCCTGGGCTCGCGTCTTATCCGTCGCATATGTCATGGCGGCACAGGCCCTCTCCGGTATTGCAAAAGACCTGACGAAAATGAGCGCGAAGAGTGCCATCAAGTTGGTCGTGCCGGACGATACCGAAAACACCCTCTTCAAGTGGGTCTCTCGACTCACGGGTTCGAAGAACGCGCTGAAGGGGGCAGGATTCTTCGTCGGTAGTGTGCTTCTTTCCACCCTCGGCTTCATCGGAGCCTTGATCGCAATGGCCGCCGGGCTTTTGGTCGTGCTGCTCGGTACAGTCGTTGCCTTGCCGCCTGAGATTGGCCGTTCGAAGAAGAAGGTTAACTTCACCGCCCTGTTTTCAAAGAGCGCGGCAATCAACTGGCTCTCTGCTGCGAGGCTATTCCTCTTTGGAGCCCGCGATGTCTGGTTCGTGGTGGGACTTCCCGTATTTCTTTCGGAACTCGGGTGGACGTTCGCCGGCGTGGGCGCTTTCATTGCACTCTGGTTCATTGGCTACGGCATCATCCAGGCATTTGTCCCAGATATCCTGCGATCTGTCGGCAGGGAGAAAGTCGACGGACCGGCTGCGCAGCATTGGGCATTCATCTTGTTGATTGTGCCCGTTGGGTTGGTTTTCGCACTCCGTGCCGGTCTCAATCCAAGCGTTGCATTGATGGTCGGGCTGGCTGCCTTTGGAGCCCTGTTTGCAATCAACTCCGCGATTCATTCCTACCTGGTGCTTGCATATACCGATGAAGACAGCGTGGCCATCAACGTCGGGTTTTACTACATGGCGAATGCTGGGGGACGCCTGCTAGGCACGCTGCTCTCCGGCCTCATCTTCCAATGGGCTGGCTTTCAAGGGTGTCTTTGGGGATCAGCTGCGATGGTCTTCTTAGCTGCTGTCCTCTCAATTAAGCTGCCGCGCGGCAATCCTGTTCAACTCAGTGTCGCCGTGGAGGGAGCCGAATAGCAACCTTCCAACTACGTCGCTTCCACAAGAATTCCAAATATCACCGAATGGCAGCGACCAGAGGAACGGGGCCTTCCGGGCGGAGGTTTGCAGGGCAGAGGTCGGGGGTCCGATAAGGGTCCAATAGCGGCTGCCGGGGGTACCTCAGAGCGCCAGAAGAAGCCATCCGTGACGCTTAGTTTCAATAGGTCACTGCCCGCCCTGTCACGGCAGAGGTCGCGGGTTCGAGCCCGTCGTCCCCGCCATACGCTCCCAGAAAGTCGGGGGGTGTTGGTAACGAAAATATCAATCCATAGATTCTCTCAAAACCCTCTCTAGAGTCACCATCAGACTCGCGATATTTCTTGCAGCGAGCCATTTCTTTGCACCCACTCTTTTGGCTGGACTACTTATGCGGATTTGTAAGTTCGGCGATGGATTGAGGCACACATCGGTTCGGACCCGCCTGTTGCCTGCGGAGTTGATGCCCCTCAAAAAGAAACTAGCCGACAGAAGTAAAAAAGCCCGATCAAAATCGGTAGCGCAACGCCAGTTGCACTAATCGAGGAGGCATGGAGCTGACAGCGCTGCCAAAACTGCCGCTTGAGATGTTGCCCTCAACCGCACCTGCACCGAAAAACTGCGCATGGTTGAAGAGATTGAAGGCTTCCGCGCGCACCTCGAATGCCCGATTGTCTTTCACGAGGTAATTCCGTGAAAGAGTCGCGTCGAAATTCTCCATCCCCGGGCCTGAGAAGAAGCGTCGGCGCGCATTTCCCATAGTCCCAAGTGACGGCAGTGCGAAATCGCCGGAGTCAAAAACCGGCTTGCCGCCTCGGGGATCCGTGTTCAGGCCCAGCGGCTTTCCATTCCAGTCCGGCGTGTCAACGCCGTTGTTATTGATGCCGTTGGGAATGGTTCCCAACAGCGATGTGTCATTGTTGTTGAGCAGCGTCACGGGTAAACCCGAAGTAAAGCGCGCGATCCCGGCAACCGCCCATCCTGAAGCCAGGGCGTGAAGACGCGCTTTAGTTCTCAAATCCGGAAGTTCGTAGTGAAAGCTCGTCACCACGTTATGGCGGAGGTCAAAGGCTGAAAGCCCGCGGCTCAGTGCCGGATTGACGGGGTTCACAGGCTCGGGCAGCCCATCGGACTGATCGAGGGACTTCGAGTAGGTGTAGCTGGCCAGTAGTTCCAGGCCGTGGGATCTGTGGTTGAGACTGGCTTCCAGAGCGTTGTAGCTCGCATTGGCGATTGTCCGCTGCAATTCAACGCTTCCGAATGCCGGGCTGAACTGGGTGCGTGCGGCCTGTTCGTTGAAAGGGCCGCAAGCAGAACCCATGCTCAGGCACAGCGCAGGATCGGCGGGATTGACTTCTTCCAGCACCAGTTGGTGGTGTGACGCGGTTCCCACATAGCTGATGGTCGCCAGGGTGGAGGAGCCAAATTGCCGTTCGATACTGGCCATCCAGTGCTCCGCATAGGGTGTTACGTCCCTCGGATCGACGGCTGGAATGCCCACAAGGGGCTCGAACTGATTCCAGTCCACCGTCCAATTCGGATGGGCGCGGCTGGCGCCGTAGGCTACCTTTTGCAACGGGAATCGCTGTCCGGCGTCGGTGCCGCTTGCGGCCACAGTGAAGGGCGACTCGAAGAGCGGTGGCGCGGCGCTTGTGTAGGTATAGCCATAGGGCGGGTTGGCGCTCATGATGCCGGCCGACAGACCCTCGTATGCGGTGTAAAAAATGCCGTATCCAAGCCGGACGCTCGTCTGTCCAGCCGTCCCCGACAGTTTGTGCAGCCACGGTGTGACAAACGAGGGAGTCCAGGCCACGCCCACTCGGGGGGCAACGTTGTTCCGCGCAGCGGCCAGGGATGCGGGCACTCCGGGATCGCCGGGGAATACCAATCCTTGCGGTGCGCCGGGAAAAACCTGGGATTGCTCGCCTTTGACCAGCGTCTGCAACTGGTTGAACTTTTCCTGCCAGGGGCGGATGCGGTCCCAGCGCGCGCCGTAGTTGACGGTGAGCCGGCTAGTCGCCTTCCAGCTGTCCTGTGCAAAGGCGGCTATATAGAGGTTGCGGTTGTAGAAGTTACTGGCCTGACCCTGTGTAAAGCTCGAAGGCACACCGAGCAGAAAGTCGGCGAAGTCCAGGCCTGTTTCTGATCCGTTGAAAGCGAAGCTGCCGTTGAAGATGACGTCTGGATGGGTGTTGATCTGGTTCGCATGGATCTCGCCGCCTGCCTTGAAGCCATGTTGGCCCACGATGCGAGAGAACGTGTCGCTCACTTCGCCGATATTCTCGGCCTGCACCAGGGCGGTTGTATCCACGCCCAGGGTGAAGTCATTGAAGGCAATATTCTCGATGCCTTCAATTGAAGGCTTCAGCGGGACGATCCCGGTGAATCCCTGCGTTGTGAGCGATGGCCCTACGCCACCCCGCGGCTGGCCTACGGCGTTGGCATTGCGCATATAGCTCAGGTGGAACTCGTTGAGCGAGGCAGCGCCGAAGGTGATGACATGGGCGAGACTTGCCAGTTGAGCTCGGCCATTGCTGGTTGCGCTAAAGCCGGGGACACTGGCCCCGCCAGTGCCGGTAGGATACGGATTCAAGAGCGAGTAATCATCGAGGAAGTAATAGCCGGTCAGTGTGCCTTTGCCCTTGGACCAATCCAGCCGGAGTGCGCCCTTATTGTCCTGCAAAGTCTCGGCTTCGGCCGAAGTGGCGAAGAGTGCGTCGCCCGCGTTGGGGCGGGGAACGGAGGCCAGCAGGTATTTGGCCGGGACAGACCACGCGGATTCAGGAATGTCGCCATCGGGAAACACTGAGGTGTAAGGTTCGCCCGCAGTCACCGTTCGACCCAGCCGGCTTGAAAGCAAGGTTGCCAAGTATTCCCCGCTGACGGTGCCAATGAGCGGGTTCTGGCTGAAGTCGCCGCTGCGCTCGGCCGCGGACGGGACGGAAATATCGCCGGTATCGATGCCCTCGGTCAGGCGTGTGCCTTGAAAATCGCCAAACAGCATTACACCCTTGTGGAATGGCGCACCGCCCAGAGTGCCGCCGAATTGGTTCTGACGATACGCGGCCCGGTCCTGCGAAAAGTAATTGCGTGCATCCAGAGCCGTGTTGCGCAGGAATTCGAAGGCCGAGCCATGTATCTGAGCTTCGCCGGACTTGGTTGCCACCAGCACCTGGCCGCCACTGGAATTGCCATACTCAGCGTCGAAGTTCGACGTGAGCACACGAAAGCTGCCGATCGAATCCAGGTTGGGAACGATCGAGGTGCCCATATTCACGTCCTCTTCCACATCACTGCCGTTGACGCGGAAGCCATTCGAGGACTCGCGTTGTCCGCTGATGGAAAGATTGCCGGGGTTGGCATCCCCGGAGGGCGGCGTCGAGGCAACACCTGTCATGATGACCGCGCCGGACTGCGCCGTATTCTGCGGAACAATTCCCGGCTGCACCGCCATCAGGTCGGTAAAGCTGCGCCCGTTTAACGGGACACTTTCAATTTTTTTCCTATCGAGAGTTTCACCGAGTTGAGTGCTGGTGGTTTCGGCCGCCAGCGCGTCCGCAGTTACCTCGACGGTCTGGACGTTTCCGTCCACCGTCAAGGCGATATCAATGTTGGCGATGGGCTTTGTCGAGGACACAATTACCTGCTCGCTGTATCGGGCAAATCTTTCGATCTGGACTTCCAACTCGTACGTTCCGGCGGCGGAAATCACAAAATGAAAGCCGCCCGCGGCGTCAGTTTGAGTTGACAGAACCATCTCCGTACCGGGTTGCCGGAGGGTCACGAGAGCGCCTGGAATCAGCGCCCCGGTTGCGTCATGAACGATTCCACCCGCCGAGAAGCTTTCCAAGCCCCAGGAATGCAAAGCGGGAAGAAAAAGCGAGAAAAGTAATGGAATAAGAGCTATACGGGCCTTCAAGCGAGGAATCCTTTCAGTATTTCTTGCGACTCCTTGAGGATGAATCGAATTCAATTGCAGACAATTGGCTCGATATGCGACCAATTTGGTCTCCTTTAATATACGACAAATTAAGTCCGTATTATTTGCAGTGATCTGCGTCACACCATATTGCGGTAGAACCGACATCGAAGTTGGAGCGGCCTCAAGTTCGACGATCCCTGATTGAGCGATTACGAATAGGGAATTCTTGGGCGAGTCTTGAGGATTCGGTGACGTCGGCCAATTAACCGGAAAACGCGGACAACTCAAGGACGATGCCCTCCGGGAAGGACAACTGCGGAGTGGTTGCGGAACCGGGAATGTGGAGCAGCCCAAGCGGGCAAGTTTGCGGGAACTTAACTCATGAGGATGTAACCTTCGTTCATACGGATGTAATCTTCCCCCTTGATTCCCCGTCTGCATCAAACGAGCAGACAGAATTGCGTTGTACGAAAACTGGAACGCCGGTCCATTCCACGAGGTCGCAGACTGACAAAATGAGAAGATTGCTTCGAATTGTCCCTGTCGTGTTACTGTCCGCAGGTGTCGCGCTTTTTTTTGAGCGACCCGCATACGCCTATGTTGATCCCGGCACTGGACTGCTGGCTGTTCAGGTTGTTGGCTCAGCGATGGTTGCTACCGGGTGGTATTTGCGCCGGAAGATCTCTGCCTTCCTGCATTTGAACCCGGGAACAAAACGCGAACCGGAGGAAATCTCTGCCACCAGGGACGAGGAGGGCGCACCTCTCCGGTGAACAGTCAGGTTGCTTCTTCACAGCGCGATTCCCAGGCCACATTCCAGCGAGGCGAATTGGGATCGACGTTCCGCGACCCTGCAGGCCGCCTTTACCTGACCGAAACTCACGCCCTGCGCCGCATTTACCCCAAGGCTGAGGCAGAGACGCTGGCATTTCTTGCGTCTCCGTTGCGAAAGAGCCTCGAACGCAACGGCGACCTGGTTCCCACCGAAATTGCGAGTTCCGCAACGCACCCAGGCCTGATTGCAGAAGAACTCTGGCTGCAGCATCCGCGGATCGACCCGATTTCTTACCCGTGGGAGTGGACAACCGCACAGTGGCGCTCCGCCGCTGAACTCACGTTGCGGCTCGCCGACCAGGCCATCGACGCAGGCTGGACGCTGAAGGATGCAACCCCCCTGAATATCCTGTTCGCAGGCGCACGGCCGGTCCTGGTGGATGTGCTGTCTCTCGAGCGTCGGAATCCGGCGTCGAGTGCTTGGCTCGCCTACGGACAATTCGTTCGGACCTTTCTGCTCCCCATGGTGGCGGCGAAGTATCTCGACTGGCCTTTGCAGGCCACAATATTCTCGCGTGACGGGTATGAGCCCTGTTCGGTTTACCGGGCGTTGCAACCGTGGCAGAGGCTCTACCCCGATTTGCTGGATGTGGTTACACTGGCAACACTTCTTGCGAACTCCAGCGGATCGGCCCACAAACCTCGAACGTTGCCTTCGGATTCAGACCCGGAGTTGGCGCGGCATATTCTCCACAAGCGCATCGCTCGCCTTGGGAAACAGATTCGCCACGCTGCCTGCTCCGAGCGCAAGAGCCAATGGAGCGGTTACTCAAAATCTGCGACCCACTACCGTTCCGACGACACTGAGGTCAAGCACCAGTTTGTGAAAAGCGCGCTGGAGCGTTGCCGGCCGGCGCGGGTGCTCGATATCGGGGCGAACACCGGAACCTATTCGCTCATCGCGACCGAGGCTGGCGCGGAAGTCGTGGCGCTGGACAGCGACCCGGCAGCAATCGAGGCTCTGTGGCAGACGGCAACAAAGGAGAACAAGGCGGTAACGGCCCTCGTGGCGAATATCGCCCGCCCCACGCCTGCGGTGGGATGGAGGAACCAGGAGCAGTTATCCCTGATTGAACGCCTCAGGGGAAAGTTTGAACTGGTGATGATGCTGGCTGTGATTCATCACCTGATCCTTCGTGAGCAATTGCCGATTGAACAAATCGCCGAACTCACTGCCTGCCTCACACGCAGGTGGCTTGTGCTGGAGTGGATTCCGCCATCTGACCCGATGTTTCAGTCCTGGCTTCGCGGCCGCGACGATCTCTATGGGAGTTTGTCCGAAGGTGACCTCAGGCAGGCCTTTGCTCCCTTTTTCAGCGTTGTGAATCGGACGGAGCTTGCAAATCAGCGGGTTCTTCTGCTCTTTGAGAGCAATCAAGCGGGCGAACCGTACCGGGAGACTAGCCCGGCATGACAAAACGGATGGCCCAGGCCTGGGCTTTCGCCTCCATATTGCTCTTGCCCAACTACATTGACCTGACTTCGAGCGCTGGCGATGCGCGCATGCGCTCCCCGCTTCCGCTCACATGCATTGCGCTGGCGCACCTTACAGATATGGCGCTGGTGGCGTTGCTCTTCGTCGGATTGATGGCGTGGTTGAGCAGCTTGTCGGGATGGCCGAAAGTGCGTTGGGGGTTGATGGCCCTGCTGCCCGTGCTCCTGTTTGTACGCAATCTGGATGTGTTCCCGTTCGATGTGCCGTGGTATGCGGTGCTTGCACTGAGCCTGATGTGGGGTGGCTTGTTGACATTTCTTCTTCTTCGGGCACCCGAAGCTGCCATCAAGCTTCGAAACGCCGGCAGCAGTCTTCTGGCCGGCTTTGCAGTCTTTGCACTGGTGATGACCTGGCAGCTTGGCAGGGCAACATTTTGGCGTCCGGGCCCGCAGGCCTTCGCATCCCCAATTGCCGCCGCAGGCCCGAACAAACCGCGCCTGGTCTGGATACTGTTTGATGAACTTGCTTACAAGCCCACCTTTGAAGCACGTGACCCTTCGCTAAAACTCCCCAATTTTGACCGCTTGCGCCGTGAGAGCACGCTCTATACCGACGTGATACCGATTGCGTACAGGACAACACGCGCGGTTCCGAGCCTGTTGCTGGGTCGCATGGTGACCGACGTCGCTTTTACCTCCGACAACCGCTACCTTGTGAAAACCGAAGTCAATCCGCATTGGACACAGTTCGACGTCAACGCCTCCCTTTTTGGCATGGCGAGGCGGCATGGTCTCTCCACTTCCATCGTGGGTTGGTACATTGCATACTGCCCCGACTTCGTCGGTGTTGTAGCGGATTGTTACTGGAATAACGACGATGCGCAGGATCGGGGACCCACCCTGTTAAGTGCCGGCTATGCAAAGAATGTGTGGTTCCCATTACGCAGCATGGTCGAGCAAGCCTTCGCTCCTCGGCGAGCCTGGACGGATGACGCCCACTTGAACGCCGAGGGTCACGAAGCGTCCGTGAAGCATGTGCAGCAACACGCCCTCGCAACCATTGCCGCCAGCCAGGCCGATATCCTCTATCTGCACGTGCCCGCGCCGCATCCGCCCGCGGTGTGGGACCGGCGTACAGCCAGCTTTGCGCTGGGCGGATCCTACCTGGATTCGCTGGACTATACCGACCGCCTGCTGGGCCAGATACTCGATCTCCTTCAGGCGCAGCCGCGTTGGACGGAGACGACGCTCATCATCCAGGGTGATCACTCCTGGCGTACGCACATGTGGCGACCGCTGCCCGGTTGGAGTGCCGAGGACGAGCGCATTTCACATGGAGGCCAGTGGGATCCCCGCCCGCTCCTCATGATTCACTCTGCCGGACAGCAGGATGAGCAAACCGTGACAAAGCCCACAAGTGAGATGTATGTGCATGATTTTATCGCCGCCCAGATACAGGCGCTCGCAAGGTAGCGGGTGGTCCGTCAGGGAAATCTTGCTTTATCTGCGACATTCTAATGAAAGTTTGCCGGGAATTACTCATTTCTCGTGAAACAACCGAAGCGCGCACGCGAATGAGCTTCACTGGAACATGTGAAGAACATCGGTGCGCGCCTGTTCTTACCAATCATTCCTTCGCAATGGCCTGTTCTTCCAGGCCGCTCGGCGCACCGCCAAGAGTATCGTAGAGTGGCTGCGCTGGCTTCACATCGGGACCTTCCTTCGCCACTGAAATTGCCAGAATCCTAATCTTGTCATTCTTCGGCAATGTCAGCGTTCTCGCGTGCGCGGGTAACTCCATCCCGTAAACGAAGAGATAACTGTACTGGTACGGCTCGTTCAGTCCGTCCGGCGTGTGATGATGCGAGACGTACCAGGCCAGAGTGGCTCGCTTGATGTAGCCAGGCTGCAATCCCAGATAATCTTCAGGATACTTGGGCGACCAATCCGGCGAACCTTGATTCGCCAGATCCCATGTGGCGTGATGCGCCGACACCGCCCAATCCTTCCTGAGTGCAACCTGATGCGCAGGACCTCGACTGTATGGTCCACCGCCCACCGTCACCGTGTCCGGCCTTGGTTTCCAGAGGCGCGTATCCCATTGCCCGACGAATCCTCCCCAATTCTCGACGGTCAACTCATCGGCACGCTTGCCGACATGGAATACCGCTTGTTGATCGCCATCATCTGAAGCTGCGATCACATAGACCTTGTTGAAGTTCCCGGCAGGTAACTCGATCTCCTGACCATTTGCAACCACGGCATCCGGCTTGTCGGCTCCGCCGGGCGCCAGATGAAAGCCCACACCGTTCACGTTCAACTCGGAGGGCAGCATTTCGGCTGGCAGAGCGTCTCCTCGGGCATCGAACCCGCCTGTTGATTTGGTGTCATCCTCGCTGGCGGCGGCAAGGTCATACTTCAGGTCAACCGGGTGCGACTCCACCTCGTTCAGATGCGCGGGGGCCGCACCGAGCCGCAGGGCAAATGTACGCGGTTGGTACGGCCTGAATGAGGTTTCAAGTGCACCGTCTTCAATCGTCGCCGGTCCAACTGGCAACTCCTGCCCGTTCACTTCGCGTGCCCCCTCAATTGGGCCTGCGAACTTCACCTTGACCTGCGGAGCCGGCTTTCCATCCATCTCCACCAGGCGGAGCACAACCTCGTCGCTCATCTCGGCCTTCTTGAGAGCCAGGACCCGAATGTCCGGAGCGTCGATGTTGATCAGCGAGAAACTCCGTCCAAGCGCCCCCTCGTGCTTTTCCGTCTCAAAAGCAATAAGTGGTGTGCTCAACCGATAGGCCTGCCAATCCGTCCTGGCCTCCCGCCAATCGCCCGCATGCCCGGCAATTCCGAATAAAACTTCGTGATGTCCCCAATCCTGGTTCAATTGATCGAGATACGCGCCCTTCATCTGCGACGCCTCGCCGGGAGTGCGCAGCAGCGTCAGCCGAATCGTGTTGTCATCGCGCTTGTCCGAGCCGTTCTTGACATCGGTAAGAATGGTCGCGCCGTAGGATCCGCCCTCGTCCGTCTGATCGATCCAGTAGTGCGAGGCAACTTCAAATTGCCGTTCGTTCTCGACCGGCCGTTCGATCGTCCCGACTTCCCAGTTATAGGTCGCAACCTTGTTGGCAGCCGAAAGCGGGAAAACCACCTTCAGGTTTGAAGCCAGCATCCGCCAGTCAATCGACTCGCCAAAATTGACACGATTGCCCGCATCGCCGGCCGACAGCCGAACCGTCTGCACAAATTTCGACCCTTCTTCCTCGCGAGAAACTTCAACCGCGACCCGCACCGGACCGTCTTCAACAACACGAATCTTTGCCGGACCGCCCACGTATGCTCGTGGCGCCGCCTGCTCCTGGTCAAAGTCCATGTTCCACGCCGGCCACTGTTTGGGTGCATCGTGTGAGATGGCCAGCCGGATAGGCGCCGAGAGCAATTCCTTGTTCAGTGACTTGTCGAAAATGCTCGTCACATCCCCATCCGTATTGAGCGAGACGCGATACCGCGCATTCTCCAGGGATGACTCGCTCACTTTCAGGCTCGTTGAGGCCGCCTGCGATTTCGCCCGGCGAATCTCGTAAACGGCATAGCCGACCGAAGGCGTCTTGGCGACAAATAGCACCCTTCCGTCTTCCACCTGCGCTGGAGCCTGTTTTCCGTCGGGGCCGATCACCTCAACCGCCTTCGGCATTCCGCCCGGAAACGAGACCCCGGCTTCCACTACGTCTTCGCGTGCAATGTTGAGCGGGTTATAGACCACAACTGGAATTCCGCTCACCTGCGTGTCCAGTCCCGAGGCGATAGATTGCGTGGCGCTGGTCAGCACATCCGCGAATTGATTCATCGCAATTACATCGTCGTTCTGCGTGAACTCATACGATCGCGGAGTCGCCGTGCCTGCGCCCGTATCGTGAAACTGTCCGCTCATCACCAGCGTCCACGCATCGTTCAGGCGTTGCTGCGGGTATGTGCGTCCTCCCATCCAAGCGGCTGCAACCGAAGCTCTCTCGGCTGCATCGGCAAGAATCTCGTTCTTGCGATTCCAGCGCTTGTGGTACGCCTCTGAAGTCAGCGAACCGGCCGAGTGATTGATCAACTCAAGATCACCTTTGTATCGCGGCATCCGGGCCTGCATGTCCGGCTTGATGTCCAGAAACATCTGGTCGGCAGCCGATGAAATCACGCGTACTGGCCCATCGCCCATGCGAACTGGCGTGCCTGCTTGCGTCGACTCGGATGGCGGGTTGTTACTGCTCGGTGGAACCATGGACGGCAGCACGGCCTCGCCCTGCGTGACCATGGCTTCGAGCAGCTTTACCGATTCCTCATCCACCGCGCCGCCAATGTCTCCGGTACCGATGTAGTGGTAATCGGCATATACGCCTGTGACCTTTCCGTCGAGATCGATGCGGGCGGGCCAGTCCTGTTCCTGCATCATCCGGTAGAAACGGCGCTCTCTCGGCGAAGCATTGGGGCCTGGTTCTGGAGACGGCGGGGGCGTTTTGCTCAGGTCCGTGCGAATTCGGCTTCCGTAGCCCCCAGGATTCAACGCCGCCAGTACGGTCTCGCCATCCGGACCTTCCCAGATTCCGACGTTGAACGGAATGCCTTCCGGCGTCTTCTCTGGCGAATCAGGTCCACCCACTTGCGCCGCGGGTTGCCATGCGGCGTTCAGCTTCTGCGTCGAGAATCCCTTCACGCCGGCATGTGCCAGGATCGTCGGAAGCGAAGCGGGAAACCCGAAACAATCGGGCAGCATATACTCGGCGCTGGCCTTGCCGAATTCTTTCCGGAAGAAGGTGTTGCCGTAGAGAACCTGGCGGACGATCGATTCCGCGCTGGGCAGGTTCACGTCGCCCTCTTCTACTGACGAACCCGCCGGATACCAGTTGCCCTTTGCCACGTATTCCTTCAGCTTTGCATAGTCGTCGGGATAATACTCCTTCATGAGCCGGTAGCGATTCGATCCTGTCCAGTTGAAAACATAGTGAGGATACTTGTCGATGTAGTCGAAGTTCACCCGCATCGTCTTCAAGAGATACTCGCTGATCACCTGCGGAAACTCCCAGCGCCATTGCGTATCAAGATGAGCATAGGGAACCACGTAAAGCGTGGGTTGCTTTGTGATGTCCGGGGCCGTCATTGTTTGCCCCTCGGCCGGCAGCACCAAAACCGTGGCGGCAGCTAACAGAAATATCTTTGCGAAGCAAGACATGGAGTCTCCATTTGACCGGATCTCAAAGGTCGGGTGAATACCAGTCGATTGTGAGTGGTAGATCGTGGACACGAGCCGGGTTGGTATCGTTTCCAACGCCCCAATCGTAGGTCCCCGGTCATCCTCTGTCAAGCGATCGATTCCGGTTCCTATCGGGTGAGGGAACTGCTGCAAGTTCCAGGAGTCACCCTCACAGTCCATTCTTCATCCGAAATTCCCGAACCACGTCGGCCGGATCTCGGTGCTGACCGTCGACTGCCTCATTCATTGTCCGCATATCTTCTGCGGTGATTTTTCCAGCGAGAGCGTCGAGGGCATCTTGAATCTGCGGCCAACGCCTGATCGCTTCATCGCGCACGAGGGGGACAGCTTGATAAGGCGGGAAATAATGCTTGTCGTCCTCGAGGATCGTGAGACCGAAGGCCTGGATGGGCCCATCGGTCGAGTTGGCGGCAATCATATCCACCTGGTGAGCGTTGAGCGCGCGATAAAGCAGACCAAGGTCCATGACGCGCGGTGCACTCGCAAATCTGAGTCCATAGGCTTTGCTCAGGCCCGGCAGGCCGTCAGGGCGCTGCTCAAATTCGTAGCCCACTCCAAGACGCCACCGCGGTGTGTATTGCGCAGCTTGGCTCAATGTGGTCAGGTGCAAGCTACGTGCGTCGTCGCCGCGAATCACCATGGCGAACGTGTTCTCGAACCCGAGTGGTTTGCCGACTGTAATGGCGTATCGCGAAGCGTAAAGCCGGCGGACCGTATCGAGTACGGACCTGGGGTCGCGATCAAGTGGCTGCTTTAAGATAGCCGTCAGCGCCGTGCCGGTGTATTCCACATAAGCATCGATTCGCCCCGAAACCAGGGCCTGCTGGCAAATGTAACTGCCTGCGAGATAGAACCGGCGTTCGACTTTCAGATGAGTCTTGGCTTCAATCTCCTGCGCCAAAAGCTCACCGAGCACCACCTGCTCAGTAAAGTTCTTTGCGCCAACGACGGGGTGATTGGGTCGCGGTGGGGAGCATGCCGCAAGCAGAATGCAAAGCGCTCCCAAAGTGGCAATCGAGATGCGCCGCTTCATTGGGCTGGGACTCTGAACCAGCGTTCGAGCAATCCCAGTGCTCCATCAGCCGCCAGAGCCAGAAGCGCTGCAGGAATGGCGCCGGCAAGAACCAGGCGATTATCAACCGAGGCGACTCCGCGGAAGATCAATTCGCCGAGTCCACCTGCGCCGACGGCTGCCGCGATGGTCGCAATGCCGATGCAGGTGACCGTTGCAGTTCTGAGGCCCGCAAGAATGAAAGGCGCTGCGAGAGGCAGTTCGACTTTGATGAGTCGTTGCGAATTGGTGAGTCCAAGGGCGCGTGAAACTTCAATAATCGAGAGGTCGATGCTGCGAATCCCCGCATAGGTGTTGCGCAGGATGGGCAGCAGTGCATACGCTGTGAGAGCGACGATCGCGATGCGCGCGGCGCGCTCTCCCAGCCACGGCAGTGGCAGCAGGAAACCAAACATGGCGAGCGATGGAATGGTTTGCAGAATATTGGCGACACCGATCACCGGCTTTGCCCATCGCGGCGAGCGGGTGAGCCAAATGCCTGCCGGTATGGCAATGGCGGCGGCAAACAACATGGCCGCAGAGGTGAGCCAGAGGTGCTCGACAGTAAGCTCCGCGATTTCGCCGCCATATTCTGTGAGGAAGCCGGTGCTCATCCGCGTCGCTCCGAGATTGCGTCTTCGGGAGCAGCATTTCGCTCGCCGCGATGAAAGGCACGCACGTATGCCTGGATCTCCGGGAGACATGATGCCAGGAACTCGTTCGGCGTAAGATTGGCGAGCAGCTTGCCCTCACCCAGCAGTACGATGCGATCAGCAAGATAGAGCGCCTCATCCAGATCGTGTGTCACCAGGATTACGGTCTTCTTCAGTCCTTTCAGCAGGTCGCGGAGCATGTCCTGCATTTCAGTTCGGGTCAGCGGATCGAGCGCGCCGAAAGGTTCATCCATGAGCAAAATGCCTGGCTCGCTTGCAAGGGCGCGAGCGAGGCCAACACGCTGCCGCTGGCCTCCCGATAATTGGTGCGGAAAGCGGCGTGAAAAAGTGACCGGGTCCAGCCCCACCGCTTTCAGCAGTTCATGGCTGCGGCGGATACGCTCCGGTCGAGGTCGGCCTTCCGCTTCCAATACAAGTCCCACATTGCGCTCGACGTTGAAATGCGGAAAAAGGCCCGTCTCCTGAATCACATAACCCATGCTGCGACGCAGGGAGATAAGGTTGGAACAGCGGACGCTCTCGCCGTGAAGCAGAAGCTCGCCGCTTGTCGGTTCGACCATGCGATTGACCGTCCGCAGCAGCGTAGTTTTCCCTGAGCCGCTGCGTCCGAGCACTGCGGCTGTAGTTCCTTTTTCAATCGCGAACGAAATATTGTCGAGCAGCCGCCGGCCTTTCGGAATCGCAAAGGAAAGATCTCGGAATTCGATAGCTGCGCTCATCATCCTCGAAAGCTACCTCTCTTTTCCCGATGCGATCATCCACCGATCAATTCTTCGCTCCCGCGATGGGATAACCTTGCCAAACATATTCCAGGGCCTCGGGCAGAGTTTGTTGTTTCACGGCGTGGTCCACATGCCCGGCGTTCATGGCAAAAACGAATTGATAGTGATAACCCTTTGTGGCCAGGACTTTTGCCATGTCCTCATTGGCAACAACCCAATCATGCATATCATCACGCATCACATTCGGATTGAGAAGATCTCTGTCACCCACTTCCATCCAAAGCCGCAGCGGCTTGCGCGGACTCTCTGGGATGAAGTGTTCATGAAACTCCCATGCGCCGTGGGGTGTCTGCGGGTTATAGGGCCATTGCTGATTCACATAAGTTCCCGAGTAAGTCAGAACGCGGTGGTATAACTCAGGGTGATACCATGCCATGATCAAAGCGCACGAGCCGCCTGAACTGCCGCCCATTGTTGCCCGACCGTCGGGATCCTTGGTCAACTTCACGTGGTATTGAGCCTCGACGCGAGGCAGCACTTCTGTTTCTACAAACTCCGCATACCTGCCTGACATCGTGTCGTATTCCAAGCCGCGCTCGCTGCCCTGTGCGTCGCCACCTCCATTGCCGATAGAAATAGCAATCATCACAGGCACCCGGTGCTCGGCGATCAGGTTGTCCAGAGCGGTGAACAACCCCTTATCGGGTCCGTCCGCTCCGATGATAAATGGCGCAACTGTGCCGGGGACGTATTGTTTGGGGACGTAGACTGCGACCCGGCGCGTGTACGGTGCGGGGCGGCTGGTGGTCACCACAAGCTTCGCGGGGTCATTGGGGTCGGGCGTACCAAATGTATTGACCTCCCGCGCGATGCCGGGATAGATTTTGCTGTCGGCTGAATCCATGGTGAACTCGTAGACAGATCCTTGCGGCACGCCTTCCTGCACAGCCATCTCGGGAGCAGGGTCGTGTGTGGGACCGATGATAAAGTTTCCGTCGGCATTCGACGGAGGATTTGCGCCGTTCGGTAACTCCTTCGCCGTGACATAACCCGGTGTGTGAGGATCGCGGGTGGGCGGAGTTGGACCCGCAGGGCGCGCTCCCGCAGCAGGCGCAGCCGGCGCCTGGGCCATGGCCGGGCCTGCGCCGGCAAGCACGCCGATCAAAAACGCGATGCTCAGAAGACGGAGCATGAAGGTTCCTCGTTCCCTCGGTGAAATGGAATCCGGCATACAATTCAGGAGATTCTTGCATCCGGATGTCCAAATTGTATATTGGGGTGTGCTTGGACTCGCTTCCCGCCCGTTCCCCAAAGCTGAGGTTCTTATGCGGCGCCGTGACTTGCTTAAACTCGCTGCCTACGGCGCAGGAGGGCTCGCCATCGGCCGGCACGCGAGTGCCATCCCTCAGCGTGAACACGTCTCCCATCCGGTGATAGACGCGCACATTCACCTTTTCGATCCTACCCGTCCAGGCGGCGTTCCCTGGCCGGAGAAGAGTGACACGGTTCTCTACAAGCCATCCACGCCGGAGCGCTACATGGCCCTGGCTGCCCCCTTCGGAGTCGTCGGTGCCATCGCGATTGAGGCCAGCCCGCTGGCAAGTGACAATCAATGGTTGCTGAATGTCGCCGCCAATCATTCCGTCATTGTCGGCGTCGTCGGAGATCTTGTTCCCGGCTCCTCAACCTACCACAACGAATTGGACCGTCTCCATGCCAATCCCTTGTTCCTCGGCATTCGCTATGGCAATCTTTGGAACCGCGATCTTGCATCCGACCTCGATAAGCCAGGATTTGTAGACGGACTCAAAGCTCTATCTCACGCCGGATTGGTTTTCGAAAGTGCAAATCCCGACCCGCGACTGATCCGCGCAATTCTCGGGGTTTCTGAGCGGGTTCCAGGACTGCGAATCGTGGTCGATCATCTTCCGCATGCGTCGGTGCCTACAGAGCAGCCTATCCGGCAGGAGTACGAGTCCAATCTCCATCGGCTCGCGGAGAATCCTGACGTCTTTGTCAAACTCTCAGAGATTCCCCTTGTTGTAAATGGAAAGCTGGTGAAAGATCCCGGCCTCTATCAGGGCCCGCTCGATGCCATTTGGGATGTCTTCGGAGACGATCGTATTCTTTTCGGCAGCGATTGGCCAAACAGTGACCACGTTGCGCCCTTCGCTGAAACGCTTTCGATCGTCCGCGCTTATATCTCGACAAAACCTGCGGAGGTCAGGGAAAAGTACTTCTGGAAGAACTCGATCGCCGCATATAGGTGGCGTCCGAGGAGGCCGGACCAGCCCACTTTGTAACTTCAATCCGTTTTCGTAGAGTCACGACTCATCCGAATGGCGGCGCGCCTTCATATCTCCAGTTTGCGTCGTCCGCTTGGTAGAAGGTCAAGGAATTGATCAGGAGTTCTTCAATTCGAATCCATACCACCGGACCCGCACCTCGCGAGAACGCCGCACCTCTCTCCGGCTCGACGCCGGGCGAATCGGACCGGGCCGTCGCGCGAGCACTCAAGCGACTGGCACCCTTTTTGATGCTGATGTATGTGGTTTCATTTCTTGACAGGGCCAACATTAGCTTCGCCAAGCAGGCTCTCCATACTTCGGTTGGCATTTCAGAGAATGCCTATGCGCTTGCCGCGGGTATTTTCTTCATCAGCTACTCGCTGTGCGGATTTCCCAGTAACCTGATCCTTCACAAGATCGGCGCTAAGGTGTGGCTTGCTGTCCTCATGGTGAGTTGGGGATTGGTTTCAATGGCGACGATGTTTGTGAGAGGAAGCACATCGTTCTATCTCTTGCGCTTCTTGCTGGGCATCACTGAAGCTGGTTTCTTCCCGGGCGCAATTCTCTATCTGACATATTGGTTTCCGAATCGCGTTCGAGGCCGGATTCTCGGCCTGTTCTATCTCGGTGTGCCGGTTGCTCTCATCGTAGGTGGACCGCTGTCGGGCTTGCTGCTCGACATGCATCCCTGGGGAAAATTGCAGAATTGGCAGTGGATGTTTCTGGTGGAAGGGTTCATGGCGGTGGCCCTCGGGCTTTCAGCCGTCTGGTATCTCGACAACAGGCCTTCCAATGCCTCCTGGCTCCCCGCCAATGAGAAACGAGCCCTGGCCGACGCGCTGGCAGCCGAAGAGACCGTCCGGCGATCGATCGGCCCCGCGCAGCTTCTGCCCATGCTTCACGATCTTCGAGTTATGCGCTTCGTGCTGATCTATGCCCTTATTCAGATGAGCACCTATGGAGCCATCTTCTATCTTCCGACTGAAATATCAGCGCTCATTCACAAGCCTGCGGGTCTTGAGGTCGGCCTGGTGTCGGCCATCCCATGGCTGTGCGCGCTGGTGGCCGTTTACGTTCTGCCCCACGCCGCCGATAAATGGGAGAATCATCGGCAAATGGCTGCTCTCACGCTGTTGATCGCGGGTTGTGCCAGTTTTGCATTCCCGACAGCCGGACCGCGCATGGGGCTGATAACCCTTTCGATCGCCGTTTCCGGCTTCATTGCCGTACAGCCGCTTTTCTGGACGTTTCCAACGGGCTACCTTTCCGACCGCGCAGCCGCCGGTGGAATCGCCTTGATTGGAACGGGCAATCTGGGTGGGTTCCTTGCGCCCAATGTGAAGGTGTGGGCCGATGAGTATTTCCGATCGCCGCGCGCAGGTTTGTATCTGCTGGCGGGAATTACGGTTCTGAATGCCGCGTTGATTGCATTGACCAAAACCCGCCACCCTCGCACTAACTCGGAATAAGTTCGAAAGCGTTTACCACTTACCCGGACGGGATCGAAATCGATGACAGAAACCAGAATTCGTCAAGTACGCGCATCTTTCGTCCAGGGCGGAGGCGCCGACTATCACGACCAAGGTCGCGGCCATTGGATCGATGACCATATCGCCACGCCGATGGCGAAGTATCCTGCCTATCGCGCCAGCCGGCAATCCTTCGGTCTCAATGTCCTTGGCACTCTGGTTGTAGAGATCGAAGCGGAAAACGGCGTGACAGGCTTCGCCGTGACCACTGGCGGTGAACCGGCAGCCTGGATCGTCGAGCGCCATCTCTCCCGGTTTCTCATCGGGGCAGACCCTGCAGATATCGAGCAGATTTGGGACCAGATGTATCTCTCTACTCTCTTTTATGGCCGCAAGGGGTTGGCGCTGAATGCAATCAGTTGTGTCGATCTCGCCTTATGGGACTTGCTCGGAAAGCTTCGCCAGGAGCCGGTCTATCAACTCCTCGGTGGTACAGTTCGGGACGAGCTAGCCTTCTATGCCACGGGCCCCCGTCCCGACATAGCTCGACAACTGGGTTTCATCGGCGGAAAACTGCCTCTGCATCACGGCCCATCTGAAGGCGGCGAGGGCATGAGGAAGAATCTTGAGTTGCTGGCTGCAATGCGATCGCGCGTCGGCGAAGAATTCTGGCTTATGTACGACTGCTGGATGAGTCTGGATCTCGACTATGCCGTACGCCTGGCCCATGCCTCAGCCGAATATAACTTGAAGTGGATCGAGGAAGCTTTGATACCCGACGATTACTGGGGATATGCGGAGTTGAAGAAAAGAGTGCCACCCGGCATGCTTGTAACTACCGGCGAACATGAGGCGGGACGTTGGGGCTTCCGCATGCTCCTTGACATGGAGTGTGCCGACATCTTGCAACCCGACGTTGGCTGGTGTGGCGGAATCACCGAGTTGCTCAAGATATCAGCGCTGACCGACTCACACGGCGTGCTGGTTGTACCGCACGGCTCCAGCGTTTACAGCTATCATTTTTCCATCACGCGCCACAACAGCCCCTTTGCGGAGTTCTTGATGATGGCGCCCGCCGCGGAAACAGTGATTCCCATGTTCTCGCCACTATTGCTCGATGAGCCTGTCCCTCAAAACGGACACCTGAAACTATCTGATGCGCCTGGATTCGGCGTTCGCCTCAACCCCAACTGCAAGCTCCGGTCACTCTCGAGCTAGCAATTCTATCCGCAGTTTTCGGCTTCAGGTAGCGTTGATCGTCTTATCTCTCTGGAAGTGCGTCTTGCGGCTTCCCCGCGATTCTCAGGCAAACTCCTCCAGGCTGAATCCGAGTTGGTAATTCTCCCCATGGGCGAGCAGGTCTTCCCAGGTCACCTCGCGATGATGGTATCCCGCCATACGGCCGAGCATGCAGCTAAGAGCAGTCTCCACACCTGCGGCGATCTGATTGTGAGTTCGTCCCGATGTGATGCTGTCGATAAACGTGCGCTCCTTGTCGCGATCGGCAAAGGCCAGGTTGTCCGTGAACGCGCCGTTGGCAGCAAATTGCCCAGAACCGGGCGCCGTGCTGGTCGAATCCTGCCACGCCCATGCGTGTGCGCCTGTAATCTGAACCGGACCTGAGTACGGTACTGACGCCGAACCGTCAGCGCCAAACAGTTTCAGGCCGGCATCGAAAAAGCCATAGTTGCCAAACTGCGTTGAAGCAAAGGAGAAGTGCACATCGCCGGGATAAGTGAAGTCGACCTGGTAGTTATCCCAGATGTCGCCCCAATGGGTAAGGATGTTACGCCCACCGGTAGCGGATGCCTTCAGCGGACGGGCGCGAAGAAGCCAGTTGCACAGATCGATGATGTGGATGTTCTGCTCAACAAGAATATCTCCAGAGAGAACGCGATCCCATAGCCAGTTGCGCAGTCGATACTCATCACGAGAGGCGCCCGGATGCGTCTTTTCGGTCGATGCCGGTGCGTTATAGTTGCCGGCCACAGTGGCAATTTTTCCCAAATCTCCCGCTTTGATCTTCTCTGCAATGGCGGCGATTGGCGGTGCGCTGCGGCATTGGAAACCCACATCGACGCTTTGCGTGGCTTTCACGCGCTTCGCAATTTCGAGTGCCTGGTTCGCCTGTCGGATGTCAATGCCCACAGGCTTCTCGCAGTAGACGTGCTTGCCTGAAGCTACGGCGGCGTCAAGGTGTTGGACATGAAAAAACGGGGGCGTCGAAATCTGAATCAGATCCACGTCCGGCGACGCGGCAAGTTGCTGGAATGCGTGCGGGCCACGGAAAAGAAGCTTGCTGTCGATTGTCGCTCGGCCAAGACTCGCGTTCAGCTTGTCAAAGTGGTCTCGTCCGGCCGCAAGTTGATCGGCGAATATGTCTGCCAGCGCTACCACTTGTGCGGAAGTGGAATTGGAGAAGGAAGTAGCCACGGCGGTGCCGCGGTTCCCGCAACCGAGCAGGCCATGTCGAATGGCGGAGTTGGCCTGGTAGCCAAATGCGGTACGTTCTTTGAGTAATAGCATGCCTGAAATGGCTTCGGATCCGGTCTGGAGAAATTGACGACGGTTCATTTTACCTCGCGTCCTTATGTTTCATGCCGTGGCCTCTGAATATACCGCAACGACCCATCGCGATCAGGCGAGCACTTCGCGGAGTATTCGCTCCAGATAGAGTTTTTCCCGGCGAACATCCTCGATCTGTTGCGGTCCGGAGGTTTCGCGCTCGATGGTGATCGCGCCCGTATACCCGAGACGATGAAGCTTTGTGAAGACCGCCTTGAAATCGACGAGTCCTTTTCCAATCAGCACCTCTTCGCCGAGTTCATTGGGGTCGGTGGGCCAGCGCCCGTCTTTCGCATGGACGCTGCGAACGTGCTGCCCAAGGATGTCGACCGCGTCCACTGGATTGGCCTTGCCGTAAAGAATGAGGTTCGCCGTGTCAAGTCCAACAGAAAGGTTGGGCATCGCCACGTCGCGAATCATCCGAGACATCGTGGTCGGAGTCTCCTGGCCGGTTTCCATCAGGAAATATTGCCCATTGCCCTGGCAATGCTGTGCGACAGTGCGAACGGCTTCAACGGCTCCGGGGTACAGCGGATCGGCCGGGTCCTCCGGTATAAAACCGCAGTGCGTCTGTACCTGGGGAATGCCGAGTAACTTGGCAAAGTCAGAAACCTGGCGAAGAGCATCGATGCGGGCGGCGCGGGTCTTGGGCGGCACCAGGCCAATCGTGGAAGGGCCTTGCATGAAATTCCACACCAGGGGAGGAGGCCCAACGACTTCGACGGTGGTAGCCGTCACTTCGTACCTCGAAAGCAGATCCTGAAGTTGTGTCGCCAACGCCGGCGTGAAGCCGTTAATGTATCCGTCCAGCGAAAGAAAGCAATTTGAAAATCCAAGGTCATGAACACGGCGAATCGTTGCCTCTGGAGCGCCAAATGGAGTGATCAACAACCCCAGGGCCATCGGCTTCAAAGGCTCTGGCCTTTCATCGGCGAGAGTTGAGGAAGGGTAGAGCCCTTCTGCGAGAATGGCAGCGGATGCAACTCCGAGAAACGTACGCCGGTCCATGTGTTTTCCTTTCTTTGAGGGCGACCTGCTGGACTTCATTATCGGCTATCTGCCCCGACTGCCAAATCTAGCCGCTCGGGCTGGCTTTCGCAAGTCCAGCCCCGTCGCGCTTCAAACATCAGGATATCCATGCGCCTGGCAGAAGAATGCTTCGTAGTCGTCTCAACCTTGCAACACGCCCTTGGACGCGGCATGGTTCATCTCAGTTTTCAGGGGGCGCGCATCCTCTGTTCATCGTTATCTTGACACCTTGAACTGCCGTGTTCCAATTCCCTCGCATGTTTGCAGGGTAAGATTGTAGGTGGGGCGAGTCTGCGCACTCTTTGCGACAACAGCGCAACTCCGGCTTTCAAAGGGAGAGAACACAATGGCACTGATCAAGACGTCCAATCCAGCTTTGAGCGAGAAGACATTTCGCGACCTTTCCGGCCCGCAATATGGAGGCTTGGTCGACGAAGCCAGCCGTATGACGCTCAACGGCACTGTGAACAAAACCGGCATTTTGCTGGTCTGTGCAATTGCGACCGCGGGATGGACGTGGCACCTGTTTCTTCAGTCGCGCAGCATTGGGGATATATCCCCTTTGATGCTTGGAGGATTGATTGGCGGATTCATCTGCGCGATGGTTACCGTCTTTAAGAAGGAATGGTCTCCGGTCACGGCGCCGATTTACGCTCTCCTCGAGGGCCTCGTGCTCGGTGGTTTGTCGGCCGTTCTCGACCTGCGCTATCCAGGTATTGCCATCCAGGCGGTGAGCCTGACTTTTGGCACGCTCTTTGTCTTGTTGCTCGCCTATCGTTCGGGAATGATTCAGGTGACGCAGAAGTTTCGTCTCGGAATCATCGCGGCAACGGGTGGAATCATGGTCTTCTACCTGCTTGAGATGGTTCTGGGCTTCTTTGGTATTCATTTCGCAGCAATTAACGGCTCCGGGCCCATCGGCATCGGCTTCAGCTTGTTAGTGGTGGGGATTGCGGCCCTGAACCTCGTGCTCGATTTCGACTTCATCGAGCAGGGTGTCCACTTCGGAGCGCCCAAGTATATGGAGTGGTATGGCGCCTTCGGAATCATGGTCACACTGGTGTGGCTCTATCTTGAGATTCTTCGGCTGCTATCGAAGTTGCGCAGCAGAAACTAATGCCGACATTCTCCCGGAGGGCGAATCACTGAGGCGGGATCCATCGCGCCTGCATCTTACTGAAAATCAGGCGCTGCCCGCTTCCTACCTTATTCTGATTCCAGATGCTCGTTGGCACGTGTGGAAGCCTGGCAATGACGCGCCGTCCATCGCCACCTTGACCCACAGAGAAAGCGACCGGGGGCAGATCTCAAATCTCCGCTGCCCCGTCGAAGCTCGATCCGCTCTTTCTCGGTCCAGACTATCTTCAGTCGTACTCCTGGTCATTCGTGCCGCCGTCGGCACCTCGGCAAACAGCGGGGTTATCTGGTTCGAGGGATCGCATGCATGTAATTCAAAGGTCACTGAGTAGTGAATCCCATGCAAATGATTCGGATGACCAAGTAGGCACAGCCGAGCCAGAAGTGCGGCTCAAAGGCGTTCATGGATAGCAGGGTTATTCATGCCCAGAAATCCAGGCGCGCATAGCACCGGCAGCGCCGCAAGTCCCTGGGCAAATCGGGCTCCGTCCAATTCTCGAGCCAGCAAACCCATCGGGACCAAAGCATGTAGTGCTTTCTGGCTATCATTCAAAATAGAATACGAACGGAATCTACCTTCAATCGAGGAGATCAGCTTTTATGTTTACCAATGTCGCATCGCCAGCGTCGAAGGCGTTGGTCCTGGTGTGCACATCGGTCATGTTGGCCCATGCTGCTGCCCCGACTTGTGTGGTTTCTAAACCACTTCGGAACGAAATAGCAGGCGATTCACAATCGAAGGCAGTCGTTGCGCAAGACAGCGTGCTAGTGGCCTGGCGCCACAAAGTCTCTCAGGCTAAAGTTCGCCCGGTAAATATCGTCGTTCTCGGAGACTCAATTGCCTGTTGCTTCGGACCGACGGATTACGAGAACATTTGGACCAATGTTCTACGGCAGGCCGAAGCTCTGCGGTATGGAAATCACGGAACCGGCATCATCCCGATTGGCAACGACTTCGGTTTGTCCACAAACCCTCAGTGGTCACTTCATCCTCAGGGAGGCAATATTGACACCGTGCCGTTTGGTCCGTACCAGGGGGCGAAGGGCGCTTTTGGCGGCGTCTTTCGATTGAAGGGCGCGGCCCAGGTTACTGTGCTTCTTCCCGTCAAGCCTCCTGACGGAGTCACTTTGTATTACGCTTCCGCGGCTGATTCGAAAGCGGGGATTCGGGTGAGCTACGATGATCGATCTAGCATCACCGTCGGACAACTGGCCTCAACGACGCTGAAGGCACAAAGAGTCAACCTCCCTTCCGACAAGATCGGCTCCTCGACCTTATCCTTTTCGGCGGCTTCCGACTCGGGCTGCGCTTACATTTATGGCGTCGAATTCACTTATGGCAAAACAGGTATTTCGCTGCACAATCTCGCACATGGATATGCCCGTTCGGAGGCATGGGGAGCAGACCCCGAGGCGCAACTGGCTTTTCTCTCCCAGATACGCGGCGGCATTCAACTGGCGATCTTATCGCTCGGCGTGAACGACTCGATCAATGGAACCGGTACCACAGCGGACGAATACAGAGAACATATGGCCACGATTATCAATCATCTTCGTACGCTGGATCCGGCGATGCCCATCGTGATTTTCGATGAGATTCCCACTCGCCTCGGGGAATCCGCTACGATACTGCCGCAAAGCGCCATTCGTGTCCAGGAGCGGCTGCTGGCTTCGCAGTTTGCAGTGGGCTACATCTCTCCGTACGAGGCCTTTGGCCCACCTGCGGCCGCGGCAGATCGCGGCTATTTCTCCAAAGACAACCTCCATCCCAGCGATTTGGGAAATCGCCGCATCGCGGACGTAATCCAGCAATACCTAAAGTCCTCCACCTTGGACCGCGTGCTGCCAGTAGCAGGAGAGAATTGAGAATCGCGTTTACTTTGTGCCTGGTCAGAATCCCAAGCAGCCCATCTACCAACCTGTTCGAGCCTTACCGATCACGAATGCGGCGACGATCAACATCGCGCTGCCTGCCAGCATCGTGCGCAAGTCGGACCTCGATCGCTCTTTCCATTCTCCCAAGGCGACGCCCCAAGCATTGGATGTAATCACGATGATGCCGATGAATACGGGCCAGCCGACGCTTGTACCCAACTGACCGAGGCTGGCGGCACTTACGCCGTAGAGAAAGATGCTGGCCGCCCAAACAATGCTCATCCCCATCACAAGCCACGTATTCCGGCTCTTTCCTGATGCGCCGAACAGGGCCCACTCGCCGGCTTTCGAGATCCGGTAGAAACAAATTGCGGCCTGGGAAACGGAAGCCGCTGTGAGAAAGACAGCCCAGGCCACCCACTGCCCCATGCGAGAGTTTTGAGCGGTCTGGGGCAGCAGCGATATTCCGTACCCAATTCCGATGTTCAAAAGCGGTGAGCCAATGCCGCCAATGATGGCGATGATTAGTCCCAGGCGGAACTTCTTGCTATCGGCAGGCGTCGGTGTGCGGCGTCCAGCACGCGCACACACAATCACGCCGGCCACCATTCCGACTACACCCGCCAAAAATACGGCATCGGATTCTGTCCTAACGGCGAATCCGCGAATATTGGCGAAGGGAATCAATGCCCCGATCACGATCGAGAGCCCTAGCTGAATTGAGAAGCCCAGGGCGATGCCGAGCAGATCAATAGCGAGTCCATAAAGAAGCGAAGCGACGCCCCACAGCAGCCCGAGTGCGATCAATCCCGCAAGCCCTCCGGGTGGAAGTGAAGCAAATATGAGTTTCCAACCCGGCACTGCCAACTGCACAGAAATCCAGGGAATCACCATCATGGCGAGGATCGAGAAGACGCCCCAGATGTGATTGAACTTCCAGCCCGACGCTCTCTTCATCGGAACCGCGAAGGTGCCGTTCAATATCCCGGCAGCGGCGATTCCCAGCCAGCTCATCATGTAAGTCTTACCCCGAAGCGGTCGATCGCGTCAGAGCGCAGCTCCGTGCCCGCGCCCGCCAGCTCAGGAGGTGCAAATCGTCCATCGATCACCTTAGCCGGTTCTCTGAAGCAGTGGAGCGTCCACGGAATGTACTCGAGTATGACGCAGGAGGGGTGCGCCAATGCCAATTGCAGGTGCACCTGCATCATGTCTCCGACATGTGGCGCAACGGGGAGCCCGTGCGCATGTGCCAGGTCAGCGACGCGCCACCATTCTGAGATACCACCTAGCCGCGTGGCGTCTGGCTGCGGGAAGTGTACAGCCCCGGCCAAAACGAAAACAGCGAAAGCATCGAGCGAATAAAGCTGCTCGCCCAGGGCGATCGGAGTCCGGATGGTCTGCGCGAGGCGCCGGTGGCTTTCCACATCCTCGTACCACAAGGGTTCCTCAAACCAGCCTATGTCGAACTCCTCGAAGTGGCGACCCAACTCGATTGCAGACGACAGATCGCAGCATCCATTTGCGTCGACCATCAGCCGGGCACTTGAGCCGATCGCGCGACGCACCGCCTGCACGCGTTCAATATCGTCACGAGCGGACTGTAGGCCGACCTTGACCTTCACACCGTGGAAGCCTTGCTCTTCGACTGATCGCCGGCAATTATCCACCAGTTGTTCCTGACTCAAGCTCAGCCAGCCGCCATCGGTGTTATATGCTTCAATGTTCTTCGGCCCGTTGCCACCCATCAGCTGCCATAACGGTAGACCTGCGGCCTTCGCTTTCAAATCCCAGAGCGCGATATCCACTGCGGCCAGTGCCAACTGCGTTATACCGGCGCGGCCCACCCATTGAGCGGGTGGAAAGTGATACACCTTCTTCCAAAGTGCAAGTACGTCGTGAACCGGCGCCCCGAGGAGCAACGGTGCATAGACGTTGGAGATGCAGTCGGTGATCAGCAAATCGGACTCCCGATGAGCATGTGTGCCAGTGTAGCCATAGCCGCTTAACCCGGAATCGGTACGAATGACGACGCCCGGCATGCCCCAATGCGTGAGGCTATGCATGCTATCGGCGATATGGTCGCCGGTCACCGGAACGTGCAACAGAAACGGCTCCACGGCGATTATTCGAATCTCCTCAACTACCGTGGAGTCGGTTGAGAAAAATGGCGTAGCGGTATTCATAAAGACGGTGCCTCAACTTGGCAGTGTTCATATAAGCGGAGAAGCGTATCGAGAGTCGCCAAGCCATCCTCCGCCGTCACTCTTGGTTTTGCACCGGTGTCGAGGCAGTCCAGAAAGTGAGCAAGCGCGGCCTGGAAGCTGTAGCCGTATCCTTCCGGGGGTTGGTGTGTAAGCCAGCCTTGCCATTCCTCAGGCATTGCCTCGGCCACTTCAGAGAAGTAACTGACGCGGGGCTCCGGGCTGATAACGTACTGAACCGCGCCCTTGTCACCAGAGATCTCGATCGAGTTCAGATACCCGATTGGCCAGTCGTGTTGATATCCCGGCAACTTGTGGCCGTAACTTACGAAGAGTTGTGCAAGAGCCCCGGAGCGGTATCGCAGAGTAGCAGCAGCATGGTCTTCGCCCTCCATCTCAGGGCGGCTAAGGTTGGCGATGTAGCCGGTTACCGATTCGACTTCTCCGAAGATCTCGCGCAGACAATAAACAAGGTGACCGCCGGCATCCACCCAACAGCCTCCACCAGTCTGTTCCCGGCTTAACCGGAAATCCCACGGCCGGAAGCTGAGCCAGCCGGCAGATGTCCCCTTGGCAAAGAGCGGACGGCCCAGCCAGCCTTTGCGGACGAATTCGAGAATTCGCTCGAACGCCGGATGGAACAAGCCCGTGTGCGTCACCAGCAACTGGATGCCAGTCTCCGCCACGACCTCGACAATCTTTCGCGCATCCTCTCTCGTGCCGGCTACGGGTTTTTCCATGAACACCGGCTTATTGGCGCGAGCCGCGGCGGTCACGTATTGCAAGTGGACGTTATGCGGCAAAAACAGGCACACCGCATCGGGATCGACTTCACGCAACATGCGATCGAAGGATTCAAAGCCTGGGACGCCCCATTGCGATTGCCGTTGATCCAGTGCCTCCGGCCGCCTGTCACAGATGGCCACGAGTTGGGCACGTTCCGGCATGGCTTGGATCGAACCGTAATGCACATCGGCAATGCGGCCTGCGCCCACGAAAGCGAGACGATAACGCTTCATTCGGAACGTCCTTCCTCTATGCGCGTTCGGGCGCGTTCCAGGTCCGCAGCCAGGTATCGGGCCAGCGTATCCAAATAAAATCGGCCGCGTTCCGCATTCCCGGGCCGCTGGTCACCCAACACACCGTTAGCAGAGACTGCGTCTATCCCCGCGTTCATCATGGTTTCCTCGATCGATTCAAATGGCGCGGCATTCCCCTGCTCGGCCGCCTCCATTTGAACCAGTTCCGGGCGCGCTGCCAGCATCATCGAAGTCTCGAATTCGCCGGCATGTGATCCCGATGCGGAGAGTGCGATGCCCGACTCGAGCGGGACTTTGTCCCAAGTCTCAGACACATACCGTGCCAGATCTCTGAGGCCCGTCACATAACAGCCCGGCCATTTCGACTCAAGACGGGGAAGCATAGCTTGAAGTACGGGGTTGTCGCCTCCGTGTCCGAGCCAGAAGTAAACAAGCCTGAAACCAGTACGTGCGTGACTCTCCGCGACGTCGTGCAGGATTCCAGCCAGTGTCGTCTGCGAAATAGAAACCGTACCGGCAAACCGGGCGTGCTCGCGCGAGTGACCCAGCGTGACAATCGGACCGACCAGAGTCTTACCGAGAAGACGCGCAGCGCGCAGCGCAGTCTCGACTCCGTGGACGTTGTCAACGCAAAGCGGCAAAGCCGGGCCATGTTGTTCTGTCGCGCCCAGTGGAACGATCACGGTACCCCAGCCATCGTGGATCAAGCGACGGATCTGCACACTACTCAATTCGTCAATGAGAAGTGAGTTCAGCATGATTCTTCATCCGCGTCAGCGCGGCGCCTCCGTTAGCGTCACTTTGCGTCGGCTAAGCGTGGGGCCGTCTGCATTGCCGGCGTCCGCACTCGCTTTCAGCAGGAACTGGCCCTCGACTTGCGGTATCGGCAGTTCGATGTCATAGTGCCCTTGACCGAGTGCGGGAATGTCAAACCTGGTCTCGGTGCGAACTACCGCTTCGCCACCTGTGGACGGCTCCAGAGTCAGAGTCAGTTTGCCTGCCATGGTTTTTTGTGTGTCGTTGACCATCATCACGCGGAACGTGTGCTTAGCCCCCGCTTCCAGCTTCGGCTCCCAGAAGTCGATATATACCCCCAGCGGCTTGAACGCCTCTTTCATGTAATCTTCGAAATACGGTTGGAATTCGAGTGTGCGTACGTCGCGGAAGTTATCGCAGGTAAAGATATGCGGGCCTTCTCCGTCCAGATATGCCAGATACATTACCGCGGCATGTTTCCGGAATGCCCGGTGATATTCGGTAAGACCCGCCAGTAGATAAGCAGCAGTCGAGAATCGCTCATCCGCCGTCGCATCCGGTCCGAGAAGGTGATCGAAAACTTCTTTGGTGAGGATTGTGGGTTGTCCATCCCGGTGCAACCAAAGCCAGTCGTATTCGTTGATGATTGTTGCATGGCCGGGCCACTGTGGCTTCGTCTCGTCAGGCTTCTCCAGGTCCGACATTTCAAAGTTATGCTCTGGATGTCTCTTGAAGTGGTAATCGACGAACTTGTAAGGATGGATCTCGTAGGGGTCGTGCGGGCCCTGAGGTCCGTTGTAGCCATTCTCCCAGGGCCGGTTGGATAGGTCCATGGGTCTGACTGTTGGAATGACTACGTCCCCGAGGTAGGACCAATGAGTCTCGTTTGACGCATCCCACAGCACGACGCTGGGGTGGTTCCAATTATCGCGCACGAATTCCTTGAATTCCGTCAGGATCTCATTCTTGTCCCAGAGATTCTGGTGAAGCGGCTTACGGTCGTCCCAGATAGGAAACTCGTATTGCAGCAGCAATCCGGCTTCGTCGGCTACATCCAGCCAGTGTTGTGGCGGCGGCCCGATGCAAAGACGAAACGCATTCCAATGCATTCGTTTGGGGATGTCGATCAGGAATTTCCGCACCCAGGCATCGTCCCATGGCAACTCCGCGGAGTTTGGGTCGCCAAAGAACCGGTGCAGGGTAATGCTTGCGCCCCGCAGATAGATGGGTTTGCCATTCAGAATCGCGCGGTCCGCATCGAAGTGCAATTCGCGCATGCCAAACCGGACTGTGGAATCGTCCCCATCGGTGGTGGTACGGAGGGTATAAAGGAACGGATTGTCGGGGCTCCAGAGGATTTCGTCAGGCACGTGAATCGTCTCCCTGACGACTTTGGTTTCGCCCGCGGCCATCGGAAAATGTTCGATGACCGGTTGACCAACTTCACGCCCACCCTTCCATGTCTTCACTTGTTGGCGCAGCGTCACTTGGCGCGCGGGTCCCACGTTGGTTAGCAGTGTTTCGACGACAACATCCGACGACTGGATCTTGGGCGCCACTTGAACGCTTTCGATGGCGGCCGCATCGGAGAGAATCACAGATACATCGTCATAGATCCCCGGGGTCCAAAACTCCTTTTCGCCGTCGCCGCCGTAAATTACGGTGGATGGTAACGCTCCGGGATGAGCCCCAATCCGGATCAGGATCACATTGTCAGAATCCCAATGGATCGCCGATGTAATGTCGAAGCGGCCCGCGGTGAAGCAACCCATATGCTCACCCACCTTGATCCCGTTCAGCCAGACCGCGGTACCGAACTGAGCCTTGTTCACCACTAGCAACGCACGCTGCTTGCGACCTGGCGCCCGAAACGAACGCCGATACCAGAAGAACATCCGCTTTTGAGGGGTCCTGCCCAACGTCTCGATTGCCTCTGAAGGTGGAAATACCTTGTCCCGAATCATCGTACCGATGAATTCCTGGGTCTGGTATTGATCCACGTCAGGAAACGCCGGCATTGCCGAATGTACCAATCCCGGCACAGGCACTGTGTGCTCGAAAGCGGAGGGTGGAGCATCCGGTTCGACGCTGTCGCCAATCGCCCAGGCGCCGTCGAGTGAGATTGTGACATGCTGGGCGCGAGCCGTCGAAACCAACATTTCCAGACTGGCCCACAGCAAGATTTGAGCTATTCTCCGCCGTGAGGCTGTGCCATTCCAATGCATGACTGTCCTCTTTTGGTTGATGTCGATGTTTGGGATTTTTGTGGACGGGCCGCACCGGCAGCCAAGCACATTAATCCGCTGAATTGCACACCCCACTGGGCCCACTCCGAAACACGACACAACCCCCTAACGTTTTCGAAAGACAAACGCGATACAGTTTGGTCGTCTTTTCGTTGTCCTTAGCCCATCAGGCCCATTCAAGGGCAGGAGGCAAACTGTTGGCTTCTCCCGCCCTGTTTCATCGGTTGCGGTCTGCCCTTCAGAAAATCAGTTTCAGAGCAAACTGGAGCTGCCGCGGAGCCAGCAGAGGATTCGTGCCGCTGATCTCTCCGACACCGGTATTCGGTACCGCAATTCCACCCGGGGTTGGGTTGCCTGTAGTTGAGCCGTCGGGCAGAAGGTAATCGCTGATTCCCGACCCGGGAGTACCCAGCGGCGCCGTGTTCAGAAGATTGAACGACTCAGCCCGGAACTCGAGCTTGAGCGATTCGTAGATCGGGAAGGTCTTGAAGAGCGAGAGGTCCAGAGACTGGACTCCCGGTGCATAGACCTCGTTCCGTTCCTCATTGCCTTGCAGGCCCACACCTTGTGCCTCGAAACGCGTGACATCGAACCATTGGCGAACGGTTTTGTGGAAACCATGCTGCGATGAAGGCACATAGTTCGGCCGATCGTTTCCGAGACCGATTCCGCTTAGAGAACCGTTAGCGTTGCTGACCGTGAAAGGCTCGCCCGTGTGCGCGTAGTAGATCACGTTGAACGACCAACCCTTTGCACCGTACGCAAGGGGTCCAGTGACGCCCTTGCCCCAGGGCAGATCGTACGAGCCCGTCAACGAGAAGCTGTGCCGTGTATCCAGGTCCGCATTACCGTAGTCGTAACGGAAGTAGCTGTTCTCGGTAACTGCCTGGCCGTGGCCGTTATCGACATGGCAGGGCCCCACGCAATTGCCCACGCCCTGGCCTTCGTCGATGACTTGCGCGTTGGTCAGGTTCCTCGAGAACGTGTAATTGATGTTGGCTGAGATTCCGTTCTTAAAACGTCGCTGAAGAGAAGCCTGCCCGGCGTTGTAGTTGGACTTCAGGATGGTCTCGCGTATCTGGACGTTGACCGTATCAAGGATCCCCGTTCCAGCAGCCCCTGGGCCGCTCGTGTAATAGGAGTCGCAGTCAGCATATTGCGAACACGTAGCGGGAACAATACCGTTGTATGGGAACTGTCCGCCGTCTGCTATCGGGTAAGGGAGTTGGTTCTGGTTGGTGCCGTTCAGCGGCAACCGTTGCCCGCGGTTACCCACATAGGCGACCGTAAGTACATTGCCGTGGAAGAAGTCTTTTTCGACGTTGAGGCTGAACTGCTGCAGATAGGGATTCCGGTAGTTAAATCCTCTTGCATACACCGTGGTTCCCTGGTAGTTGTACGGGTCGGTGGCAAGCAGCGTATTGACCACGGGAATCGGCATGGACTTGTCCATGTAATAACCGCCGAGGGGGTCGAGAGCAAGGTTCCCAAAATTGGAAGTGGCTGTCTGGCAAGAACCCTCGGTTGTGTAACCGCCGAGAGTGGTGCCGCAACCAAATCCATATTCCCAGGGGGCGTTCGCGGCCACGCCACCGTTGGCGTCGTTTCCGGGAAAGTAGCCGATGCCATAGCCGGCGCGGACTACCAAATTTGGAGTCACCGAATAGGCCATCCCAATGCGCGGAGCCCAGTCGTTATAGTCGCGCGTGACATCCTGTGTCGGGCCCGTGTGCTGCACTCCGACCAGGTCAGGTCCGACGATGATTCCAAGGGCAGGATTCCAATTATCCCAGGCTCCATTGGCCGCTGAGAACGGAGTATAGAGGTCCCAGCGAACGCCGAGATTAAGAGTGAGCTTTGGGGTCGCCCGCCAGTCATCCTGGAAGTAGGCGCCGAATTCCGAGGTGCGCAACGAGGGCGGCACCAGGGTTTCGATTCTGTCGGTGGCCTCTCCATAGTCCTCGAGCATATCGGCAAGAGAATTACCGATGCTGTTGGTCTGCAAAGCGGACAAGTAGCCAGTATCGAAAATCTGACCGCGCGGGTGAGCGCTCTGGTCCAATGATCCCTGGCGCCGGATTACGCTCCCACCGAACTTGGTGCTGTGTCCATGCTTGACCCATGAAAACGAACCCACGTACTCGAAGCTGTTGTTCTGGTTGAGCAGCGGTACGTAGTCGGCGTCTCCCAATCCACCGTAACCCTGGTTAAAGTTCATATTCGGCAACCCGGTGGTAGCCACGAATCCTGAGATGTTGACGCAGGCGCCCGCAATGCAGGGAAAGCCGAACGCGTTGGCCGTGTCCTGGCCGACGTTGACCGGAGTCGAGTCGTGGTTCAGACGCATGTATTGGGCTTTAAGATCCAGGATAAGGTTGGAGGAGAGCACTCGCGTGTAGCCTAATGCCACGCTCTGGTCCTGATCGACTGCGGGACCCGCAAAGTTTCCGTAAGGACCTTGGCCTGGATTCACCGTAACGCCGGCAACGGACACGATGGGATAATTGCCGGGGATGAAAACGTTGGCATTGTTGAACGTGTATCGGCCGAAGATTGAGTCCTTGGGTGTGATGCGGTGATCAATCTTCAGATCCCAGGTCTTGGTAAACTGCGTCTCTCCACCGGTAAAGCTGTAGTTGTTTGACGGCGGGGAACAGCCGCCCGGCAGGGGTACTGAGAGATTCGGCGCAGGATACAGCTTGAAGTAATTCATTCCGATACCGATGCCGCCATTGTCCGCGGCGAGCAAACTCCCCTTGGGTCCGGTCGCCGAAATATTCGTCCCGGTGCAGGTGTCCGTGGACAATTGCAGGTCACTGAAGTCTCCGGGATTCTGTTCTTCATAAAGAGTCGGCACCGTCGAATCGTTGGTGACTCCCTTGATGAGCCGGAGTTCTTCAATGTCGAAGAAGAAGAAGGTCTTGTCTCTGTGGATGGGTCCGCCGATGCTTCCGCCGAATTGGTTCTGGCGGAGTTCTGGTTTGGGTCCGACCGTATCAAAATAGTCCCTCGCATCGAGTTTGTCGTTGCGCAGGAACTCGTAGGCCGTCCCATGAAATTTATTGGTGCCCGACTTGGTAATCAGATCAACGACTCCACCGCCCGTCCGAGTGACTTCAGCTGTGTACAAATTCGTGAGGACCTTGACCTCCTCAATCGCATCAATGGCAGGTTTGGCCCCAACACTGCCAATGAAACGCTCATTGTTGTCCATGCCATCGATCATGTTGTTGTTGATCTCATCGCTCTGACCGTTGGCCGAGAAGTTCGAGCCCTGGCGTCGATCGTCCGGCCGCGTACCGCTGTTCATCGCGTTGCTCAGTCCGAGAGTTACGCCGGCAGAAAGCGTGACCAGATTCAGGACGTTGCGTCCGTTCAGCGGAAGATCCTGGGTCGCTTGACTGGTAATCAGCGTGCCGATCGAGGATTCGTCGGTCTGCAAAGCGGGCGTGGTCGACTCAACGGTGACCGTCTGCTCTGCCTGCCCCACGGCTAATTGCGCAGCCACTCGCGCCCGGTCACCGATTGCTACGGTAACCTGCGTTTCGAACGTCTTGAAGCCTGCTGACTGGACCATTACTCGGTAGGTTCCAGCCGGCAAAAGTGTGAACTCAAAACCACCCGTGCTGCTAAGTGTTACCTTTTGCGTCACGCCGGTTGCCATACTGGTTAGAGTCGCGGTTCCGGTAACCACCGCTGCCCCACTTGGATCGGTCGCAGTTCCCACGATATCTGCGGTGGTAACTTGTGCGCCCGCTTGCGCCAGAGTGAGGAAACACATGCATACCAAACTCAAAACGAGCGGAACAGTTCCTTTTATCCGATAGATCATGTTCCTTAGCCTCCATGATTTCGCATCCTCGCATTTGAAGACCGCCTTCAGTTGTTTAGCCTCTGCCTGCGGTTCTTCAGCCGATCGTCGTCCGCTTAGTTGAACCGGCCTAGCGATGACTGGAGGAGAATCATCTTCCGGTTCTGAGCCTGTCAAGCAAATAGTCGAATTCGGTGAATGTTTGCAATGCAAAAAGGCAAATGGATAAAAAGATCTTTCATCTATCAGAAACGCAAACATTTGTTCGCATTGATGGCTAAGCAATTGATTGGGCTCGGATGAATATCATGTTTGCATCTTGAGCATTATCGGGTATAGTCACCACGTCGAGTCAGCGCGATGCGAGACGTCTATTTGATCAAATCGGTCGCCCACGCGGCGCGGCTCCTCGCCTCTTTTGAGGCTCCCGGAGAGATCCTGAGTCCAGGAGAGATTGTCACCCGAACCGGTTTGAGTCGCGGTATTGTGCATCGCCTGTTGTATACGCTAGAGGGCGAGCAAATGATCGAGAAGCTTGAGAATAAGCTGTATCGATCGCTTTATCGCAGAACGGCCAACCGCCACTGGAAAATCGGTTACGGCGCGCCAGGCATCGACACCCTCTTCACTCGGACGGTAGCGGAAAGTCTTCGGGTGGCAGTGGATCGCTGTGGTGAACTGGAGATGCTGACCCTCGACCACCGTTACAAACCCGCGGTCACTCTGCGAAATGCTGAACAATTCATTCGAGAGCGAGTAAGTCTCGTGATCGAGTACCAAATAGATGAAGAGGTAGGTGCCATGCTTGCCCACGCCTATCGCGATGCTCATATTCCAGTAATAGCCGTGAATAATCCGCAGCCCGGTGCTACCTACTTCGGCGCCAACAACTACGAAGCCGGTTTGCTGGGAGGACGGTATCTGGGCAAGTGGGCGCGAATGCATTGGCACGGGGAAGTGGATCAGATCATAAAGCTGGAGCTTCTGCGAGCAGGGGTGGTTCCCAAGACTCGATTGACTGGCATGGTGCAGGGAATTCGGGAGATTCTGGGGCCGGCCTCAGACAAGATTCCAGTGGTCTGTTTGGATGGGGATGGAAATTTTGATGCGAGTTGGCGGGTCGTGCGTAGACACTTGCGGTCCGTAAACTGCGCCAGAATCTTAGTTGTTGCGATGAATGACAACTCCGCGCTAGGTTCGTTACGTGCCTTCGAAGAGGCCGGACGGTCCGAACAGTGTGCCATCCTCGGGCAAAACGGTTCACCAGAAGCGAGGCAGGAACTTCGCAAGGGGAATAGCCGTCTCGTGGGCTCCGTTGCCTACTTTCCAGAGACGTACGGCGAAGGATTGGTGCGTTTGGCCCTGGATATTCTAAATCGTCGTTTCGTGGCGCCCGCCATACTCACACACCACAAACTGCTGACAGCACAGAATGTGGACCATGTGTACGCAAACGATCCTATGTTGGGCTTTGCGGCGAACTTGAGTTGAAGACCAAATCTCTCCGCTAAGAATGCTCGTGGAAGTAGCGGCCTGGCGGTGAAGGCGGTGATACACCCCGGATGCGAACTTCGACTCACGCTTTTGAGCCAGTCGGATTTGTGATCCGGTCAGAACGAAAACCGCAGGTGCTGTGCCGGGGACGACCAGTTAGCCTAAAATCTCTGCAGGCTCATCATGAAGGTACGCGTTTTCCCAGACTCATTGATCGTCGTCCTCGCGCTGCTTGGAACTCTGAGTCTGATCGACGAATTGTGGCGCGCGCCAACCCCACTTGCACTCGTTCAGTTTTTTCAGGCTCATCATCTGTGGCGTATTTGGAACGCATTGAGGTGGCAACATATGTATTCGCATGAGGTTCTTCACTTCCTTTCCGGCGTGGTCGGCTCCATGGTGGGATGCTGGATCTACTTTGCAATCCAAAGGAGAAGAGATGACTCCGGATGATTGACTCCGAGTGTATTGTGCGCAACTCTTCTGTTACTGCTCAATAACGTCAGGGTAGGCGAAAAATCATCCGGAACTCATTTCCTTTGGGAGGGCAACCCCCAACTTATTCCGCCCTTAACGCATTCATCGGTTCAACGGCTGCAGCTCTGCGCGAAGGCAGCCAGCACGCTACCCACGCCGTCGCAAAGATTCCCAGCGTAAACGCCGCATAGGTCAGCCCGCAACGGCCTCCGCTTTTGCCCCACGGTTCCGAGCCTAGAATAGTTGCCATCAGCGAATGAGGACAGAGGAACTGTGGCGAACGGGATTTTTGTGGGACTCTCGACGGTCGATGTTGTATACGGCGTGAATGAGTTCCCGCCCGCGAACTCAAAGATCGTGGCTCGCAGCCAGGATGTGTTCTCTGGAGGACCGGCCACCAACGCATCCATCGCGTTTGGCCACCTTGGAGGGAGGTCAACTCTGGTTACGGCTGTCGGGCAACACCCGCTGGCCAGCGTGATCATCGAAGAACTTCAGCGATATTCAGTCCAGCTCATAGACCTCAGCCCTGAATTCGACCAGGCGCCGGCCATATCCTGCGTTACGGTTAACAGAACCGGAGAACGCAATGTTGTTTCAGCCAACGCGACCCGAGTGACCGCGCAACCGGCGCAGGTCAATGAGGCCATTCTCGAAGAAGCCTCTGTTGTGTTAGTCGATGGTCATTACATGCAGGCATGCCAGGTGTGGTCCGGGGCAGCACATTCGCGGGGTATCCAAGTCGTTCTGGACGGCGGGAGCTGGAAGGCTGGCACGGACGAACTCCTGAAGACCGTTGATACCGCAATCTGCTCAGCTGACTTCATGCCGCCCGGATGTCTGACCGAAGGCCAGGTGCTCAGGTTTCTTCTGGACCGCGGCGTTAAGAACATCGCCCTCACGAAGGGAGCCGAGCCGATACGTTTTATATCGGATGGATGCACTGGGGTCGTACCAGTGCCTCAGGTTCGACTGGTGGACACGATGGGAGCGGGGGATATCCTTCACGGAGCCTTCTGCTATTTCGCCTCGAACGGCAGCGTCTTTGCGAAAGCCCTGAGAAGCGCGGCCAGAGTGGCATCAGAGTCGTGCCGGTTCCACGGGACAAGGGAGTGGATGAAGCAGTCTACGTAAATGGCGCAGGTGTTTGCCGCAGCTTCGGAGCAAGGGCTGCGCGTAACGAAAGAGGAAATGGCGGTCTGCAGGTGGCTGAAGCCGCTCGAGGTTGCCGAGATCGAGTTTGCTGCGTGGACCCCGGACAAACGGCTGCGGCATGCATTATTCGTTGGATTGCGGGGCGACAAGGACGCCAGGAAAGTCATTCGAGAGACCTGATGACGATTGGCCGCAAGGGACGCCAAGGAAATTCACTGATCGGCCTGGGACAGCATTGTTCAGCTCGGGCCTGCTAACTCGGCAAGCTTAGTTAGATTGGGCTCGAAAAAGGGGGAGAAAGGAGTATAAAAACCGGCTACCAGGGAGAAAGTAGAGAGTTTTACGAGGAGGACTAACCCGCTCATGAACTCTGTGCATGCGGTTTTGAAGATACGCCGGCACGCCAAGCAGGCGCCATGCGCCAACGCGGCCCAGATTGCCCGTTCATCTCCGCATCGGCGTTCACGCCGCAGAGCTTATGGATGAGACGGCCGGAAAGGCGCAGCGCACAAACACAGGTTGTTGAGCAGGCGGAAGAGTTCCTACGGATAGGTCCGCAATGGAACACCATGACCGGAAAGCGGTGCTCAATCAAGTGCGGCGTGAGAAGGCGATCAGTCTTGTTGAGCGTTGCGTCAATGGTCAATGATTTGTTGCGGGAACCTCCAGCAGCAACACCCAGTCTCCATCGCCATCGTGATTTTTGCCCGGCGGGGTGAATTCCCGCGAGCCGCTGTTGGCCAGCGCTCCACCGGCGACATCCTGGTAGCTTCCGTTTGACGGGTCGAACCATCTTCCGCGCACGGGCCCGCTCAGGCTGGCCATGTTTACAGTGATGGTGCGGCTGGTTGGCATGTAGGCCACCACAAGGGAGCCATCGCCGCTGCGGGCAGCGGTCAGGTAATCGCTGGCGCTCACTTTCGTTTCCACGTTTCCGTAGGTTCCCAATCCGTCGGTGACAACTGTATGCGCCTGATCGGGAACCAGGTCCTGCCAAGGCAAAGACGAAAAGAATCTCGCCCAGATCCCGAGCTGCTCCACGCCGGGTGTGTCAATCTGCTCTTTCCATCCATCTCTGAAGGACCATGAAAATCCGTTCCCGTAAAACTGCCCAACTCCTCCGGAGAGCATGGTCCAGTAATCCTGTTTGCGCAGGATCAGCGGCGATCCGAAATCAATCGGATCGCCCACTCTTTCCAGGTCGTAGTGTGCCTCCACTAGAAAATCAGGCGCCACAGGCTTCTGGTTGTAGCTGTGCAGTACCTGAATATAGGTCGGCGAATACGTATAGCTCGCATTCAAGTCGCCCAGCAAAGCCCAACGGGGGTCATCGAACGATGAACTGGTCCGCACATGAAGCTCCACCGTTTGCATTTGCTCCGGAGCAACCGATCGAATTCCCTTGGCGACGGCCTGCACAAGATCGTCATCGTGGGGCACGGTCCACAAATCGAAGTCGTTGCCGCTGATCCACATCAGGTTCTTGAAACTGCGATATCTCTTGCCCAGAAACTGTCCGTAGGCATAGGCGGCGTCCATGCCGTTATTGCGCAGCGCGGGCAGCCAGCCGATGGTCTCCATGGGATCGAGGAACACCAGCAGATGATGATTGGTCGCCAGTTGGACTATGTGATCCAGGCGCTCGAAGTAGACCTCGTTGGGCGTGTTCAGGTCGTAGTGCTCAAAGTCTGTTCCGCCGGCCACATATCCCGTGAACGGTTTAATTCCATCGGGCGTAGTCGCATTGATATTGGTTGGGTAATCGCGGCCGGCGCATTCCACGTCCATCCAGCCCAGGGTGTTGAACCCGTGTGCCTCACGGTCGGCGAAATAGTATTCCGCGTCTTTCTCGCTAAGGCGGCCGATGAGCCCCTGCGGGGTGTCGCCCACGATGAGGAACGGCTTTCCATTTTGATCCACCAGGTATCGGTGATTGGCACTGAGCTTCAACGGATACGCCGGGGTTGCAGAAGCCTCTGCTGCCGCCGCATCCTGCGCGGCAATGGCGGTCGTGGCCAGAGTGGCCAACAGCACAACGCCTGCTCCGAAGCGCAGGATTCTGCTTGCCTGATTCAACACGGTGATCTCCTTGATGAGTCCGCCGGAAATGAGTCCGACGGAGAGCCTCGCCAATTGGGGCGAGGCTGGTGTAAACAATGATGGAGTGCGCGGGAGTGACTGAAGTGACGCCTAAAACTCCACGCGGAATGTCACCTGGCCCTGGCGGTTGCTGATCTGCGAACTGAGGTTGGTGATTTGCCCAAACGTGGAATCCAGCGAGTTGTTATCCGGAGCCTGCAGTTGGGTGCGGTTGAAGGCGTTGAAGTAATCGAGCCGCAAGAGGGCCTTCGCATGTTCGCCAATACTGAAGCTCTTGACGGCGTCGAAGTTCTCGATGCGCAGTGGCGGGGTACGCAGGGCCGCATAGGAGCGCACCGCACTGCCCAGTGCCCACGGGCCCGTGTTCTGGAATGCATTGGTGGGGAACTGCACTGGTTGGGTTGGAGTTTTCCCGGTGAAGTACGCTTTGGAACGGCTATAGCTGTAGGTGGTCAGCGGTACCCCGGGGACGATATTCGGCCGGTCGAAGCCGTTCACCAGCACGGGGTTGAAGCTGTTCTGGGCTCCGAAGGGATTGCCGCCCTCGTATTGCAGAATGCCGCTGAACTGCCACCCTGCCACCAATTCGGCGAGTGCTGTATTTCCGGAGTTCAGAAACTTCTGGTGCGGCCCGAAGGGCAAGGCATATGTTCCCACGAACTTGAAGTTATACACCTGATCGAGAGGCGACGGTGCATACTCCGGCCGCGGGTTGTACGCGTTCATCCCGTTGAAAGTATCGGGTGTGGAGGCGACTGCGGTATTGGCAGTATTTTTTGAAAGAGTGATGTCCGCAAGATAGCTTACTCCGTTCGAGAAGCGCTTCTCGCCTTGCGCCTGCAGCGCGTTGTAAAACGCCGTGCCGTCCATCTCGTAGGCTGGGAAATAGGCGCCGAACTGCGGATAGGGGGTCAGCGCTTGTTCCAGGGTTGCCGCAGCACCGTATTGCGCAACGTACCCAGGATAAGGCGGCGTGAAACCGGCCGCCACAACGGCCGGATCGAGGATGTTGTCGCCAAGCAGATCTCCGTACTGGAGCACGGAAGGGTTCGGCTGGTTCGACAGTTCGAGCGTGGTGGGCAGGTGAATGGCGCGGTTACCCACATAGGACACTGTGACAAATGTGCCCCACGGCAACTCGCGCTGCACCCCGACGTTCCACGCTTCGTCGTAAGGAGCGGTGCCTACCGTAGTCGTGTTATCCAAGTCCGTGACAGGATTGCGATGTTCGGCCGGGAAGTCGAAAATTTGGGCGCCGTTCGCAACCGTAGGACTGAACGGCAGGGGCGACGGGGCCGGAAGCGCCTGCGTGTCCCAACTTCCGTAGCCGGGAGTGCTGCTGCCGGTTGACGAACGCAGGAATGTTCCCTGCAACGGCGAAGACATGAAGGACGCTGTAAAAGCTGTGCCGAACTCATAAGCGCCGCCATTCAGGTAGGACATGTAGGCTCCTGCCTCCAGCACGGTCTTGGGAGAAATCTGGTAGGAGATGCCCAGCCGCGGCTGAAGGTCCTTCCAGTGAATGGCGGCGCGCGTGATTCCGGAGCACCCGGTGCAGTTTCCAAACTTGGTTGCGGCACCTAGAAGGCCGCCGGCAGCGGGGTTCGGTTCTGTGCGATCCACATAGACGATGTTGTTATTATCTTCGGTGAAGGGCACCAGCACATCCCACCGCATTCCGGCACTTACCGTCAGACGCTTGCTTACCTTGAAGTCATCTTGTGCATAGAGCGCAAAGGCCTTGTTTCGCAATTTGTCCTCGCTCGCGAAGATGCGCTCCGACGCGTCAACCTCGCCGAGCAGGAAACTGGCGAACGAGCTGCCGTAGGTGCCAAAGTTAGGATTGCTCGAATCTGGCGTGGAGGTGGTTCTCTGGGTGAAGTTAAAGGTGCCGCTGCAGAAGACGCAGTCGACTATGTCCTGGAAATCGTGCCGCACCTGGAATCCAAAGTTGGTGGTATGCCGTCCTTTGGTCCACAGCATATTGGCCACTCCCACCAGGCCCAGCTGGCGATTGTTGGTCAGCGTAAGGCCGCCTTCACAGCACTCCAGGAATTCGTTTCCACCCACGCCCCATCCGGTGGGTGCGTTCTGACCATCAAAGGTGATCAGTGGAAGGGTATCTCCGTTTTGCACGCCGGCGAAGTTCACGTTCATGTTGGCGTTGAACTGGGAAATGATGTCGCCGATCCAGTCCGCGCCGGCCGTCAGCACGAGATTCGGGTTAATGGTCTTCACATAATTCAGCAAGAACCCTGAGCCGAGGTTGTCGTTGGTCGCCTCGCTCTGTAACGGATTCGAAATTGGCACAATTGGCGCATAGCTGAAGGTTGGCGAGTTCACCCGATCACGCCACTGGCTGAAGTGGATACTTTGCGAACTCGTAAGGGTCTCGTCCAGCGTGTAGGCCCACAGGGTCTGCCGAATGGGAATCGAGGGAATGGTAGGAAGCTTGTTACTGACCTGCCCATTGTTGACCCCGACGCCCGAATCCGGATTGGGGATGTCGGGCAAAAGGGAAGTCGCCAACGCGCTGATGCGGGTGGGGCAGATAACATTCAGCACGCCGTTGCACTGGAATTGCTGGCCGGTCGTCGGATCGTAGATGGGAATAACGCTGCCCGAAGAATCTGTGTAATTACTGAAATCGCCACCCTTTTCGGCAGGGGTCGGCACTGTGCCGATGCCGTTCTGGGCCTGGTTCTGCCGGAACCAATCGGCGCTGAAATGAAAGAACGTTCGATTCCTGCCATGATAAAGATGCGGAATAATGACCGGACCGCCCAGTGAGAATCCGTAGTTGTTCTCCTGGTTGATAGGCGGCAGAGGCGCTCCCGATGAAGAGAGACGGGTGGGGAAAAATCCGTCGGAATCGAAAAGCTGGTTACGAACGATTTCAAATGCATCGCCATGCAAGTTATTGGTGCCGGAAGCCATGTTGAAGGTGACCGCGCCCTGTCCAAGTCCATATTGAGCGTCGAACGTGGCGCCGCTCACGCGGAACTCGTTCACCGCTTCATAGGGCGGATTGATGTTGGTCTGGTTGCCTTGATACTGCACGAATGCAACCGGTACTCCGTTGAACTGCACTTCGTTCTCGAAGGTATCGCCGCCGTTAATGTTGTGGTACGAGGCGGTTCCCTGCACACCGGGAGCAAGATAGCTGAAGGAATCGATCTGCCGCGCCATCCCGCTGATTTCGATAGGAGCGACGCTTACCAGCTCCGGCTCCAGCGTTGTTCCCAGGTCCGGAGATGTCGTGTTCAGCGTGATTTCACTGCCGGTTACTTTCACCGTCTCCGAGACGGCGCCGGGAACCAGCCTGAGAGTAACTGTCGACATCTTGGCGATTTCGACCAGGACCGTGGTCACGACTTTTTTGAAACCCGGTGCGTCTGCAGTCAACGAGTAGGCGCCTGGGAGCAGACCAACGACGGTGAAGGTACCTGCCGAAGAGCTCACAGCCGACGACACAACTCCAGTTGAAGTGCTGGTCAGGGTAATCTTGGCTCCCACCACCACCGCCTGGCTCCGATCCGTCACGGTTCCGCTGATGCCGGTTTGTGTTTGTGCGCGCGCCTGTGTGATGGAGAGCAGCATGGCCACACAAGCGGCAATCGCCAGGAAGCCTTTTTGCCAGGTTCGGACGCGGTAATTGGGATTACCCACTCTCTGTGTCACTTTGACCTCCAAGATCGTCCGCCTGGCAAAGCTGAACCGCAGCCAAAGGCGGCGCGCGTTAGAAGCTTGTCTACCGTTGATCCATTTCATGACGTGCTGGAGAAGAACAGCAGCAGCACCCCAACGAACGCTGCGTGCATTGACTCCGCGCATGGATCTGGCCCCGGAGTGTCCACATCGTCCCTTGAATCAGGGATCACGGTATAGTGAATTCCCATGAAATTTTTGTGCAAAGCTATGAAAGCGCGGTCTCCATGGCGCCAGAAGCGCAGCAGCACGTAGAAGCGCGCGCCTGGACGCGCTGAAGGCAGAACCTGTTCGTTTCTCTTTCTTTCATGGGGCTGCTGTTCAGGCTCGCGCCTTGCGGAGGAGCGCGTCCCCAGGCGAAGAACTCACAAGCGAATGGCTTCCCTGAGCAGCAAGGCCCTCCGCGTGAGCGCCGTATAAACGCGGCATATGATACGGCTGGCCACAATCTCCCAGCGTGTTCGTGCGAACGCGTCTGCGATAAGTGGCCGGAGTCATGCCCACGATGCGGCGAAAGACCGTGCCGAAGTAGCTTTGATCGCAGAAGCCAACCTGCTGGCTGATGGCGGCCATTGACTCCTCGGTCTTTGCCAGTAGCGCCTGCGCCCGCTCGATCCTGAAGTGATTGACATAGGTCACAAACGACAATCCAGTCACCCGCTTGAACAGGCTCATGAAATGCGATTCGCTCATGCCGCAAATGCGCGAAGCCTCACGAACCTGAATCTGTTCGCCGCAATTCGGGCCCAGGTAGCGGAACAATGGGCGCAAGCGTTCGAGATTGTGCTGCTGGCGCAGGTAAGTCTCCGCACTGCCGGCATAAGGGGCGTAGTGATTCACCAGGTGCATCAGCACCATCTTCATGTAAGTCTTGACGGCCAAACGGCCGCGCGCAGATGTAGCCGGCAGCTCCGAGCGAACGAGCAGCATCTGGTCCAGCACCTGGCGGGGAATGCCGGTCTCGGCGGGAATGATGTGGGGGAATCCCTCGTCCTGGAGCAGGAAGGGAACCAGGTACTCGGCGCTGTCGCTGCCGCCGTCGCAGCGAATCAGGTCCGGCTCGAAGAACATTGCCGCCACGGTAATGGGAGCCGAAGACTGGCACTCGATGCGGTGGTAGAGAGTGCTGCCGATGATGGCCAGGTCGCCTTCGTTGAAGGGGAGAAGCCTGTCCTGGATGTGGCAGTTGGCCGAGCCCGAACAGAGATACAGAATCTCAAAATATCCGTGCCGGTTCATACGTACTTTGTGCCGGTTGTCCACAGTCAGAAACAGCACGTCCACAGGACACGGTGCGTCGAACTGCCAGATGTGCACTCCCTCCGCATTAATGTGCGGTTCCACCAGTTCGAAGTGGTCGCGATAGGAGCTTCTGGGCAGTTGAATGGTGCTGGGCAGAGTTTTGCCCCGGCGCGCCGGCGGTTGGATTGCGAGGGAATGCCGGCTTCCGATTTCAATGCTCGATAGGGAAGATCTCTTCGAAATGGCCATCGCGGACTCCATACATGCACGAATTCAGATTGACTGTCGCGTCGCTGTACTCTACCCACACGTGAACCTTTTGTCCGGGCGTCAGACCCGGTGAAGTTTGAGGATCGAGCTCGACCAGCGCGTGCTCGGCATGGAGCGCCGTCAGCCGCGCGCCAGGCACTTCTTTGAGTGTTGGCAGACCTCTCTCGCCGCTGATTACCTTCACTCCGCAATCCAATACCGCGTGCCCCGGCCCCCGCGTGCTGATGACGGTTGCCAGCACCGTGAGCGAGCGCTGGAAGGGCGCTCCACGGCCGAGGTAAATGTTGTCCATCAGCAGGTACGATCCGGCCTGGATTTCTGTGATGCCGGGAAATTCTCCAGAGACCGAATAAGTGCCAGTGCCCCCCGTGGAGACAATCGGCGCCGGGATACCCGCGCCTTCAAACAGAGCCGCAGTCTCCACCAGTTTGCGACTGCCTCTGCGTATGATCTCATCGTTTTCGGGACCGCGTGGCAGTCCCTGCAGGTGTCCATCGTAGCCCATCACACCCCGGACAGCGAGACCGCTCTCGATGGCAAAACCGGCCAAATCGAGCGCCGCATCGACAGAGTCCACGCCACACCGGTTCATGCCGATGTTCACATCCACCAGGATCTCAACCTGCGTGTTTCGATTCCGCTGCGCCCGCGCCAGATCGCAAATCGCGTTGCGATTGTCGGCTCCCACCATGACCTGCGCTCGGCGTGTCAATTCGGCCAGCCGTTCCGGTTTCTCCTCGCCTGCAATCTCGTTGGCGACCAGGATGCTGCCTACTCCGTGCTCCACCAGGATCTCAGCTTCCCGAATGGTCGCGCAGGTCATCCCGATGGCCCCGGCGCGCAATTGTTGATGGGCCAACAATGGCGATTTGTGATTCTTGAAGTGTGGCCGCAGCCTGGCCTTGCGCGGAGCAAAGAACGCGGCCATGTCGCGCAGGTTCGCCTCCATGGCGTCCAGGTCCACCAACAGCGCCGGAGTTTTGATCTGTTCCACCTTCATGGCATTCCATTCCTGCGCGTGAGATAGATGCACTCGTATCGAGGCCCTTCCGCTTGCCGCGGCCGGACGATCATCGGTTACGGCAGAATCTCCTCGTAGAGCTTCACTTCGAAACGCTCCACCAGTCCCGGCCGCAGGTCATTAAAAAAGTGCGAGATGTACGGCGTAGCGCAGTGCTCGTCGAATACCTTGTGGTCTTTCCACTTCTCAATGAACGTGATGCCGCTTGGATCATCGGCGCGCTGGTTCAACTCATAGCGCACGCAGCCCGGCTCGGCGTGCGTGGGTTTGATCAGCGCATGCAGCACTTCGATGAGTTCTTCTGTCTTGCCGGGCTTGGCAAAAAACTCGGCAACGCATACCACCTGGGTCGTATTCTTATTTGGCATACTCGCTTCCTTCCTCAACGGTTTTCAACGACAGGTACAGGTCCATGGCTTTTTGCGCGGTCTCCTCGCCATGCACCACGGCGCGCACCGCCTGGATCATCGCTTTGGGCGCATCGCACTGGAAGATGTTGCGCCCCATATCTACCCCTGCCGCGCCTTCGTTAACTGCACGGTACGCCATTTCCAGTGCCTCCGCCTCAGGCAGTTTCTTGCCGCCGGCAATGACCAGCGGCACCGGGCAGCCCGCAGCCACGCGCGCAAATCCTGTTTCGCAGTAGTAGGTCTTTACAAAGTGCGCGCCCAGTTCTGCGCACATCCGCGTCGCCAATCCCAGGTACTTCGCGTCGCGCACCAGTTCCTTGCCCACCCCGGTCACGGCCATGGTAGGAATGCCGTGGCGGTTGCCGGCGTCCACAATCTCCACCAGGTTGCCGATCGACTGGTGCTCGTGCACGCCGCCGATATATACCTGCACGGCCAGGGCCGACGCGTTCAGCCGCACCGCATCTTCAATGTCCACCGCGATGCGCTCGTTGGACAACTCCTTCAGAATGCTCTGCCCTCCGCTGGAGCGCAGCACCACCGGCTTCGACATCTCCGGCGGAATGGAACTGCGCAACGCGCCGCGCGTAATCATCAGCGCGTCCGCGTAGGGAATGAGCGGCACGATGGAAATGTCGATACGCTCCAGGCCGGTGGTCGGTCCCTGAAAATACCCATGATCCACAGCCAGCATCACCGTGTGCCCATCCTCGGGCGAAAACACCCGCGCCAGACGGTTCTTCATTCCCCAGTCGAGCGAGTTGCTGCCTTTGAGCGGAAACAGCGTGCCCTTCTGCGCCACATCCAAATAAAAATTCTTTCCGTCCTGCAGGTCCTGTGTATCGGCCACTTCAAGCCTCCTTTGCGTATGTCAATCCTGTGCTGAATCCGCGAAACATCAGCGCAATCGAGGTCGCACCAGCGTCGGGCGACCCTCGCGTCTTCTCGCCCAGGAACTTCGCGCGCCCGTAGCGGGCAATCATCTGGCTGGTGGTCTCGGCTCCCGACTGGGCCGCCCGGGCCGCGTCTTCCATCGCCTCGGTAATCGTCTTGTTCGCACTGGCCGCGGCTTTGAACGCTTCCACGGCCGGAACCAGGGCATCCATCATTGTCTTATCTCCGGGCTGCGCCCTGGTCTGCCTTGCCAGGGCGCGCAAGCCCGCCGCAAGACTTGCCGCCAACTGCTCGCAGTCGCACTCCTCGCCGGCCTCCGCGTCTCCCATGCCGGCAATAAACGTGCCCAGAATCGCCGTCGATGCGCCTCCATCCACGCTGAGCATGCTCCATCCGGCATTCTTCAGCCAGGCGCTCACCGAGTTGGCTCCATCTGTCTCCATTGCCGCATTAAGTGCTTCAAAGCCGCGCAGCATCGCGGTCCCGTGATCTCCGTCGCCTCCAACTGAATCCAGGCGCGACAGATTCTCGTGCTCCCGCCTGATCTGGTCAGCCGCTGCGGCGAACATCTGCTTCATTCCGGCGATGCGTATCGCGTCTCTCATAGCATTTTGAAAAACGGCGAGTCGGCCGGCGCGTCCCACAACTCAATCAATTCCGGATCCATGCGCGCAATCATCATTTGAAAGCCCGCCTGCTCCTGGGTGGTGATGAACTCTCCGATCGCACTGCGCACCAGCCGGATCTTCTTTGCCTCGAGCACCTGCGCCACCTTGCGGAAAATCAGGTAGAGTTCCATCAGCGTGGTTGCTCCCGCGCCGTTCAGGATTACCAGTAATTCTTCTCCCTCGCGCGCACCCAGGTCCGCAAGCAATTTTTCAAGCATGATTTCCGCCGTTTCATCGGCAGATTTCAACTGCATGCGGCCGGTTCCCGCTTCGCCGTGCTGGCCCATGCCGATCTCCATCTCGTCTTCGCCGAGATCGAAGATCGGTTGTCCAGTGGCCGGATGCGTAGCGGTCCGCACCGCAACTGCGAGCGTGCGCATGTTTTGTTCCATGCGCTGTGCCACTTCCAGGCAGGCATCCATCGAAGCGCCATTTTCCGCCGCGGCGCCAGCGACTTTATAGACCGCAACACAGCCCACCAATCCGCGGCGATCTGCCGGGTCAGGGCCGGATATATCTTCTTGCGTCAGCACCAGCTTTACTTTCAACCCTTCGCGCTCGGCCGCCTGCATGGCAAGGTTCCCCGCCAGCACATCTCCGGCGTGATTCAGCACCACCAGCAGCGCGCTCTCGCCGCCTGCGCAGGCATAGCGCAGGGCCTCGATGCACTTCACTGTCCCCGGGGCGGCGAAAATATCTCCCGCCACGCTTACATCCAGCATCCCCCTGCCCACAAATCCGCTCAGCCCCGGCTCGTGACCGCTGCCACCCAGAGTCACCAGCCGCACCTTGCGCGCCGGCTTGGGCGTGGCGCGCACAATGGTTCCGGCTGCCTGCAGCTTTACCTTGCCGGGAAAAGCCAACGCATAGCCTTCCAGCAACTCCGTCACCAGATGCTTGGGATCGTTAATGAACTTCTTCATCCTCATCTTGCGCCACTCCCCCTTATTCGTAGACCGACGGGTCTGTCATCACCATCGGCTCGCGGAACCGCCGCGTGTGCGCGGCCAGCACCAGGAAACCAATCACCAGCCAGATGCTGCCCGCGATTTTGGCTGGCCAGCTCAACCCCACCCAGATCACTAAACAAAACAGAAATCCTGCCGCCGGCAGCAGCAAATCAAGCAGCAGATTCCTGGCCCGCGGATGTGTACTTCGAAGCCAGAAATTCCAGATCACTGCCGCATTGACGCCCATGAAGCCTAGAAACGCACCGAAATTCAGCAACTCCGCGGTCAACTCGTAGCTCAGAACCTGCGCTCCGCAAAAGGCCAGTACTCCCAACAGCAGAATGTTGATCCACGGTGTATTGCGCACCGGGTCAAGCCGGGTGAAGATGCGCCGCGGAATCACATTCTCTCTTCCCATTCCAAACAGCAGCCGCGCTGCGCCCACCTGTGAAGTGAGTCCTGCGCCAATATTCGCCACTACCAGCAGAATCGCCATCGATTCAAACAGCACGGGTCCGCCCACTCGCCCGGTTACATCGATGAACGCCGTGTCCACGTTGGGAAATGTGCTGTAGTTCGGCCATGCCAGGTGCGCCAGGTACACCAGCAGCCCTCCAAAGATTCCCGTAAACAAGCAAACCGTGACTGCGGCCAGCAGCACATTCCGGCGCGGGTTCTTCACATCTTCAGCCAAGGTGGTCACCGCGTCAAAGCCCAGGTACGTAAGAGCCGCGAATGAAGTGGCTGAGGCAATATCGCGCACGTTGAACGTGGCCGGATTGTAAAAAGGCTGCGTCGAAAAGAGCCCGCTGATCCCGTGCCGGACTACCAGGTACTTGATGGCCAGCACAATAAAGCTGATCAACACCGCAAACATAAACACCAGCATCACGTCGTTGGCCCGGGCCGTGTACCGGATGCCTCTGAGGTTCACCAGCGTGATGCCGCCCGCAAACAGGAGAGAACCTAACCAGAAGGGCATCCACGGCGCCGCTCGCTGCAGCGAAAGAGTTCCGTAGATCACGCAGAACAGGGGAATGAAAACATAATCGAGAAGCATGGCCCAGCCCGCAAAAAAGCCCAGGTAGGGATGAATCCCGCGGCTCACGTAAGCATAGGCAGAACCAGCCGAGGGATAAACGGCCGCCATGCGTCCGTAACTGATGGCTGTTAATACCATCGCCACCATGGCCGCGAGGATCGTGACTACAACATGACCCCGCGACTTCTCTTCCGCGAGCCCGAAGATCGTCGCCGGGGCGCTCGGAGTAACCGCCACAATCCCGTAGAAAATAAGGTCGCGGAGCGATAACACCCGGCGAAGCTTCTGTGGTTCGTCAGGCAGGCTCATGCACCTCCTCGCGAATCTCAAGCCTGCGCCCGTCCCAAAGCGGTAAGCCGTCCGCATCCACGTCGAACGTCTCCATCTGCCCCTTTTCGTACTCGGTTACATAAATGCAATGGCGGCCAGGCAGGGCAAAGGCCACGTTGGTGGGCAACATTCCCAAGGTCGGCAGCCGCCGTACCACCTGTCCATCGAGACCCAGAACCGTCACATCGCCCTGTGCGAAGACCGCGACATAGAGCAGGCCGTTGGCGTCGAAGGCCATCCCGTCCGGGCCTTTCCAACCCGGCGCCGCATCCGGCCGGATCACGTTCCCATAAAGCTCGCGCTTCATTGCAACTCCGCCGCCCTGCCGCGCGTACCGATAGATATTTCCGGTCAGCGTTTCGTTTGCATAGAGCGTCCTGTCCGGGCCAAAAGCGATGCCATTGGTAAATTGGATTCCCCGGTCCAGCAACTCCACGCGCCCGTTCGCGGGATCGATGCGGTACACGCGGCCATCGTACTTCAAGTCCATGTAGCCGGCGCAAACTTGGTTATTCGGGCAGAATGTCGCAATGTCCACGCCCGAATCCGTCATATAGATCGCGCCATCGGGCCCGAAGCAGAGGTCATTGGGAAACATGAAGGGTTCACCGTCGCATCCGGTGGCTACTTCTTCACAATGGCCGTCCATGGTGAGCCGCAGCAGCGAGGGGAACTTCGACTCGGCAACCCAGATGACTCCGTCCGCGTCCAGGGCCAGCCCGTTGGGCCGTCCCGTCTTCTTGATTTCGTGCCTGACACCTTCAGGGCTGAGGCGCGTAACGCACCCACGCTCGGCTCCGCCTTCCACAATCAACCAGCTCGCATCGGCCAGGGCCACGGGACCTTCCGGATTCTGAAGTCCGTCAGCGAAAACCATAAACTCCTCCCTTCTTTGTGGTGAAACTCCTATACCTCGGCGGTCTGGCCGCCGTCCACGTGCAGCATTTCTCCGGTCACGAACGTGGCATCGTCCGAGGCCAGAAACACCGCTGCTCCGGCAATCTCTTCCGGCCTTCCCAGCCGGCCCATGGGGAAAGTTGCGGCAAACGCCTCCAGCTGATCCGGAGTACGCGACTTGCGCAGCATGGGCGTATCCGTGGGGCCGGGGCAGATCGCATTCACCCGGATACCGAATTTTGCGAAGTCGATTGCCATGGACCGGGTGAGCAGAGTTACACCGCCCTTGGAACTTACGTAGGCGGCCGCATGAGCGCCGGCATCGTGGGAGCCGGTTGTAGAAGACACGTTGATAATGACTCCGCGCCCCTTCCCCACCATGTGCGAAAGAGCCGCTTTGGAGCAGAGGAAGGTCCCGGTCAGATTCACCGCGATCAGCCGATTCCATGCCTCTTCCGTGGTTTCGAGGACGGTTCCATACCTCAGTATGCCGGCCCCGTTGAATAGAATGTGCAGATCCCCAAATTCAGCGATCGTGCGCTCCACCACCTGCCTGACTTCGTCTGCCTTTGAAACATCCAGGTGCGCAAACTGAGCCCGGCCGCCGGCCGCGCGAATCTCCTCCGCGGCTTCCGTTCCGGCGCTTTCGCTGGTATCGGCCAGCATCACGGATGCGCCTTCCGCGGCATAACGCCTGGCCACAGCCAGCGATATCCCCGAAGCGGCGCCAGTTACGATTGCAACCTGGGAGGGAAGTCTCAAGTGTTCCTCCGGTTTGACCCCGGAAATTGGAGAAGCCGGGTTGAGCGTTGCCCAATACTGCTACAAAACCATAACGCCCATCTATAAAGAAGCACCTAATGAATGTTGTAAAACTATTCTCCAACCGCCTGCCGCCTCCCAGGATCGTGCTACTCCAACAAAACTTTCCGCAATCCTAAGAGACCGAACCGATTTTTCGCGGCTACGATGGTGTTTCGACTTTGGAAACCTGCTAACCTTTGTAGCTCGAAACTGCATTACCTGAAAACCCCCAACAGGACGGTGCGCATGAGGCTCTCTGGAAAAGTAGCGATTGTGACTGGGGCAGCGGTTGGCCTGGGACGTGCCGTGGCGGCTCGCTTTGCTCATGAGGGTGCGTCGGTGGTTGCCGCGGATATCAACGCCGCCGAAGGCGCCGCACTTGCCGAAGGGCTGGTTTCGCAGGGACGGGAGGCAATCTTTGTCCGCACCGATGTCTCGCGCGAAAACGACGTGCAAGTCCTTGTCGACGCCACCCTGGCTCGCTACGGCCGCATCGATGTGCTCTACAACAACGCGGCCATCCTGTTGAGCGAACGCGATCGCCCGGTCCACGAACTCAGCGTGGAAACCTGGGACTGCGTGATGGGCGTAAATCTCCGTGGCGCTTTTCTTTGCGCCCGGACCGTAGTGCCTTCAATGTTGAAACAGGGGCAGGGCTCCATCGTATTCGTCGGTTCGCCGACTGGCCTGGTGGGGTGCGCTCCCCAGCTCACTGCATACAGCACCAGCAAGGCAGGCATCATGGGATTGAACAGGGTGATGGCCGCTGCGTATGCCCGCAACTCCATCCGCGTCAATTCGATCATTCCGGGAACCATGGACACTCCCATGAACAGCTATATCCTGGCCAACGACGAGGTCCGCGAGCAGTTCCGTGAAGCCGTTCCCCTTGGCCGGCTGGGAACTCCCGCCGACATGGAGGGCATCGCCGTCTTCCTGGCCTCCGACGAGTCGTCTTACTGCACCGGCGGGCTTTACATGTGTGACGGCGGCCTGACCGCAATCTAACTTCTTCACGCTGAGGTAATCTCCCAATGCGCCCATTCCGGCTGTTTTTTGTTGCCCTCGCTGCGATTTCGCCTTCCATGCTGGCGGCCAGCCCGGCCGATGTCACCTTCTCCCAGCCTGCAACCCAGATCAACCGCTTCGACTTTGTCGAGATCGCCGCAAACATCCAGAAGCCGGATGCTGCCAATCCATTTGAAGACGCGTCTTTAACCGGAGTGCTTGAAACCGCCGACGGCAGCCAGCATTGGAACGTGGATGGATTTTGCGATGCGGATGACGGAAGTGTATTCCGCATCCGCTTCATGGCCCCCTTCGCCGGCGATTACAAATACTCCGTCACCTATCGGCAGGGCGGCTTTACCAAGAAATCGAGCGGGACCTTTTCGGCCGTCGAGGCTCACCTAAGCGGCATTTTGGCCGACGATCCCGCTTTCCCCTGGCACTTCATCTGGACGGGCACCGGAGAGCACTACTTCTTCAATGGAACCACGGCTTACTGGCTGGCGGGTTGGCGCGACGATCACGTGATCCAATACAGCATCGATCGCCTGCATCGCCTGAAAGTAAATCGCTTGCGGGTCACCATCTCCGGCCGCGAGGCCGTCACACTCTTCGGCGAGCCGGTCATGTACGGGGCCAACTGGACCGCTCTCATTGCGGCCTGGCCGGCGAGAAGCGCCGACGATCCTCTTCATCCCGGCTTCGATTACTCCCGCTTCAATTTGCCTTACTGGCAGAAATTTGATCGCATGCTGCGCTACGCCCGCGATCGCGACATGATCATCTCCTTAGTGCTCGATATGGGCGACAGCAAAGTTCATCCCGTGGCGGGCGGAGAGGACGAGCACCGTTTCATTCGCTATGCGATCAACCGGTTCGCCGCCTTCTCAAACATCACATGGGATCTGGGAGACGATCTTGATACCTACCGGGATGAGAAATGGACTCATGAAACAGGCATGATGATCCAGGGGCTCGATCCTTATAAACACCTTGAAACCAGCCACCCAGCCGTGAGCAATGCTCACCAGGACCGGGCCTCCTCCTGGTTCGGATTCACGTCCTATCAGGAGTGGTCCCGCAACCAGCATGCGCTGATCCTCGCGTCGAGAGCATTGCAGGAGAAAACCGGCCGCATTATCCCGCAAACCAATGAGGAATACGGCTACGAGGATCACTATCCCTTCTGGGCGCTCCCCAACTCCGAATCGGCTGATGTGTTGAGGCGAACCGCGTGGTCCATTTACATGGCTGGCGGCTATCAGACGGCGGGCGAGTCGGCGCGGCGCGGAACCAACATCCGGCCCGACATGGGCGGGGGATGGCTCAACGGACGCGGCGACGACACCGAGACCATGTTCATCGGCTATGGCCATATCGTAGACTTCTTCACCAGCTTCGAATGGTGGAAGACAAATCCGCATGACGAGTTGGTGAATAACGGCGCTTACTGCCTGGCGGATCCCGGAAAAACCTACGCCATCTATATTCCCCACGGTGGCACCGTGACTGTTCAGCTCCAACCCGGACACTATCGCGCCACTTGGTTCAGCGGTGCCACCGGGGAAAAAATCGAGCTGCCGCCCGTCGACGGCCCGGTGTGGACTTCACCGCAACCACCGGACCTCAATGACTGGGCTCTGCTGCTGCGGGCTATGTAGCTTAACCCTTGCCGGGCTTTGATGGGAGGCCAAACAGATGAGCAGGGCGCTTCTCTCGTGGCAGAGTTTCAGCCGTACCTTTGGCGGCCATGCTTGCCCGGCGTATTTTCTATGTTTCGCCATTGCGCTACTCCTGGCAAATCCGGCGGCAGCTCAATACGCGTGGAAACCGAATCCGCCTATTACAGGAGAACTGGCCCCTTCTGCCAACCATCACTACTTCAGCGACGAGCGGGGCCGCGCCGTTCTACTGGCTGGTTCCCAAACCTGGAACACCCTCCAGGATTGGGGCACGGGAGGCGCCGTCCAGCCGCTCGATTTTGCGCAATTTGTAAAGTTTCTCACCGCTCATGGCCAGAATTTCACGCTCTTGTGGACGGTTGAAACACCCAGGTTCTGCAATCTGCCGGTGGTGGCGGGCGTGGCGCCGCAATTCACCGTGAGTCCGTTTCCCTGGAAGAGAACCGGCCCCGGAAATGCGAGCGACGGACTGCCGAAGTTTGACCTGACTCAGTTTGACCCAATCTATTTCTCCCGGCTCCGCGCAAGGGTAGAGGCGCTTGATAACGCCGGTGTCTATGTAGGCGTGTACATGTTCACGGGCGAGTTCCTCAATCTTTACCGCTGCCAGGACGACGGCTACCCGTTCACGGGAGTAAACAATGTGAACGGCGTGGATGACGGATACACCGGCAGCAGGCGTGGAATCGGCGCCGTATCCATGACTGCGCCCAACGCCATCACTTCATATCAGACCGCGTTCATGGACAAGATGGTGGACACGCTCAACGATCTGCCCAATGTGCTGTGGATCGTTTCTGAAGAGGCCCCGCCTCAATCCAGGTGGTGGAACAAATTCCTTATTGCGCACCTGAGAACCTATGAAGCTTCAAAACCCCATCACCATCCAATCGGTTACGCCGCCCCTGTCGGGGTGCCCGACACGGTGGTCTACGACTCGGATGCCGATTGGGTCGCGCCCCAGGTCGAAGTCTCCCCTGCCGCATCCTGTGGAACCGGAACTCCGCCCTGCAAGGTAAACGTGAACGACAGTGACCACTCTTATTTTGGAATGTGGAACAGCACGCCCCGCGAGAATCGCAATTGGGCGTGGGAGAATTTCACCTCGGGGAACCAGGCTCTCTTCATGGACCCTTACACGGTGGACTACCCGCGTCAGAACCGGAACCGTTGCGTCGCTCCCGTGAACGGCATCTGCACCGCACCGGATGCGCGCTGGGACAATGTCCGCGACAACCTGGGGTTCATGCTTAAGATCTCGCGCCAGGTTCACCTGGCGCTGATGTATCCCCGCGATGAGCTTAGTTCCACCGGTTTTTGCCTGGCATACACTTCCACCCCGGGAGCCGAGTACCTGGTTTATGCTCCAGCGGGCGGCGCTTTCACCGTGGATCTCTCCGCGCTTCCGGCTTCCAGACAGCTTTCGGTGCAGTGGCTCAATCCGTCCACCGGATCTGAAAGCCAAGGGGCGGTGGTGACTGGCGGGTCATCCCGGCAGGCATTCACCCCTCCATTCACCGGCGATGCCGTGCTGCTGGTTGCGGATCGAACCGGAGGCGAGGCGCCGGCGGCGCATTGAGCTCGCCGGTCAAAGAATTATCCGCTTGGCGCGGTTGATACAAGGAAACTCAATGCGGCTCTCTCAAAAAGTGGCGATTGTGACCGGGGCCGGCAGCGGTTTGGGGGCGGCCGTTGCCCAGAGGTTTGCGCGCGAAGGAGCCATTCTAGTTGCAGCAGACCAGGACCGGCTGCGCGGCGAAGAGCTTGTCGCCGGCCTTCAGGAAGAAAGCTGTGAAGCGCTCTTCGTCGAAACCGATATTGCCAGCGAAGATTCGGTTGCCAATCTCATGCGCGTGGCGGCAGATCGCTATGGCCGCATTGACCTGTTGTATAACAACGCTGGGATTCTGCTGGATGGCCGCGATCTTCCTGCGCACGAAATCAGCATGGAAACCTGGGATGCCGTGATGACCGTCAACTTGCGCGGCCCCTTCCTCTGCGCCAAGCACGCCATCCAGCGGATGCTGACGCAGGGCGGAGGAACGATTGTGAACGTAGCTTCGAGAACCGGGCTCTATGGCTGCGCTCCAAAGCTCACCGCCTACAGCACCAGCAAAGCCGGAGTGATCGGATTGACCCGTGCGATTGCCGCTGCTTACGCGCGAAACAACATCAGGGCAAATTCAATCATTCCCGGTACCATGGACACGCCAATGAACGAGTACCTGTTCGCCCAGGAGGCAGCCAGGCAACGATACAGGTCCGCCATCCCGCTGGGAAGGCTGGGAATTGCTTCAGATATGGAAGGGATAGCCGTTTTTCTGGCTTCAGACGAATCGGCTTATTGCACCGGGGGGATATACATGTGCGACGGCGGAGTCACTGCGGTCTGAGCTGCTTCAACGTCAGTCCGGCTGGCAATAAGCATTCACGCCGCCCGGAGGATGAACGATAACCCAGAGCGGCTGCTTAAACGAAAAGGAGCCCCAATGAAAGCTGCAGTGTGGCATGGACGGCGCGACGTGCGGATTGAAGACGTAACCGAACCTCCTCCGCCTCCTGCCGGCCAGGTCCAGGTCAAGGTGGCGTGGTGCGGAATCTGTGGCACGGACCTGCATGAGTATGAAGGCGGCCCTCTCTACATCCCGCTTCATCACCCTCACCCGCTGACCGGTGTGCAGGCCCCGGTGATCATCGGTCACGAGATGTCTGGCGTGGTGCTTGCCGTAGGAGAAGGGATCGAGAATTTTGTCCCCGGCGATCGCATTGCGGCCTGTCCTATCATCGGTTGCGGCGAATGTCGCTGGTGCCGGAGCGGTTCCATGGCTCAATGCGACCGCGTGGCATTTCTGGGTACATCCTGGTCAGGCGGCGCGCTGGCCGGGCGGCTCAATCTCCACGCCTTCCAGTGTTTTCACCTGGCCGATTCGATCACCGATGAGGCCGGGGCGCTGGTTGAGCCATTCTCGGCCACGGTGCGGGCACTTGCGCAAAGCGGCGCCGGCGGCGGCGATAACGTGGCCATCGTGGGCGCTGGTCCCATCGGGCTCATGTCGCTCATGGCCGCGCGCATTCAAGGAGTGAAGCGCGTAATTGCTTTTGAAGTTGCAGAAGCACGCATTAACGCAGCCAGACTATGCGGTGCGGAAGCGGTCGTCAATCCGCTGAAAGAAGATCCTGAAAGCGCCGCGCTCGAGGCCACCGGCGGCGAAGGCCTTGACGTCGTCATCGAATGCGCCGGCCAGCCGGCCACTGTCCTCATGGCTGCAAAGCTTACTCGAACTCGCGGCAAGCTGGTCGTCATGGGTGTCTTTGAAAGGCCTGCGGCTCTCGATCTGACTGACATCGTTTTCCGCGAAAAGACCATTACCGGCAGCATGAGCGGCTACGGGTTTTACGATGAGACGATCCGCATCATGAGCGATCCGCGGTTCCGTGCGGACGTGCTGATCTCAGATCGCATTGGCCTGGACGACCTGGTGAGCAAGGGATACCACGGCCTGCTTCATGAGAAGGAACATCACGTGAAGATCCTGGTTCGGCCGGAGTAGGAAAGCTCGCTTCCCTGCGCGTTGCGCGCGCTGTTCGGTATTTGCGACGGGCCAGGGCGATGTGGCCGCGTTCTCGTCGCTGTTCAATCTCGATAGGAACCAACAACCCGCTGAGAAGCGATGGTTCGGCGCGCCCTCACGCCCGTGACAAAAGGCTCTCGATAGGTTTCTAGCCATTAAACCGCATGTGCGCATTGATTCAATCGGGCACATCGCTAAATCGAGCGACGGCCTGACACTCCGATACAGGTGCCCTCTATTCCGCAAACGGTCACCCGACTCCTGTGCTATAGCGATTTTGCCGTGCTTTAGTTTTGGCCAGAATCTGGTATACAAGTGCGGATTCACGCGACAAATGCGACTCATGAGAATTTGTATAAGCTTATTGTTATCTATTATTTATCTTTTTATTGAGGAGGGTGGGGCAAATCTGGCGGAGAGAGTGGGATTCGAACCCACGTTAGAGTTACCCCTAAACACGCTTTCCAAGCGTGCGCCTTCAGCCACTCGGCCATCTCTCCCTAAAATCAACAACTTACGCGGAATTGCTCTCCAAAAGGGAACACGCCTGGGAGGGCCGCATGAGTCGCTTTACCGATTTTACCCGAGAGAGGAAGTACCTCTGTAACGTATCGCCCGCAACCGTGTCTTGGTACACGCACGCTTTCAAATGGCTGCCTTCGGAATCACCCACACAAGGCGAGTTGAAGGGCACGGTGTTGCGTATGAGGGAAGCAGGATTGAAAGAGACCGGATGCAACGCCGCAATCCGGGCAATCAATGCCTACCTGCACTGGAGTACCGGCTCCGAGCGGAAATGCGGGGCGGGCTGTACGCACCCAAGAATCCAGCAATTGAAAGAGCCACAAATCATCCTGCCCACTCTCACAGAGACCCAAATCAAGCTGCTTGTGAACTGGAAGCCAAAGCCGAAAAACTTGCATCAGCAACGTTGGCATCTGCTTTCACTTTTGTTGTTGGACACCGGGTGCCGCATCACAGAGGCCCTCACGGTGCGAGTCTCTGACATTGACTTGGACAACCTGCTCGTCACACTTGATGGGAAAGGCAGAAAGCAGAGGATTGTCCCCGTGTCGTTCGCGCTGCGGAAAGCCCTGCACCACTACATTGCGGACTTCAATCTGAAACAGGATTCCTTGCTGTTCGCCACTCAAGAGGGTGCGCCCGTCCGCCGAATGACGGCACTCCGCAGCATCAAGCTACTGTGCGAGCATCTTGGGTTTGACCCGCCGCCCCGCACGTTGCACGCATTCCGGCATACTTTCGCGGTGAACTATCTCCGGCGCGGCGGGTCCGTGTTCCATCTCCAAAAGGTTTTGGGTCACAGCTCGCTGGAGATGACCCGGCGATATGCGAACCTTGTGACGGCGGACCTACAGGCCGTGCATGAGCGCATATCGTTGCTCTCAAATGGCCGCTAGCCGCCCATGCCCCGTGCGGGCCGCTGTACGGGGCTATGAGCGCGATTGCGGAGTATCCTACACGATGAAAGGGCGTATGAATTACTCTGATTTTCTGCTAGACGAGTGGGGCGCGGATAAACAGCCGCCAAGGTTCAAAGCATGTATTCGCCGCGTACTCGGGGAGCTAAGCCCTAGCGCACATCTCCTATTGCTGCACGCCCCATCGTTGCAAGTCACCATTCGCCCGGAGGCTGACTTCAGCGTTTGGGCATACTTCCCGGTCCACAAGAACCGGAGGATTGTCAGACAGCTATCGGACGACGGCATTTCGCTACGGCCCTCCGCCCGCGTGCTCTTGGTGATTAGCGAGAAACTGTGTGAGGGAGACGCGGATAACATGCGGGACCACCTGGGCCACATCCTGCTTTACTTGCAGCATCCCCGCGCAAAGAATGATTGCGAGGCCGCCTTGCGGGAGTGGTCACGCAATCTGCTGTAAGTACGCCGGGATCTTCCAACGTAAAGCGAATAAGAAGCGAATGGTTTTTCGGATTTATCCGCGTTTGTGGTTAAAAAACACTACTTGGGTGCTCTCCTTGGGCACCCCTTTAAGATTCAGGGTACCCCCACCCTTGCACGTCCCGGTGTAGTCAATGTAGTCGTGTAGTCAGGGGTCCCTGTGTGACTCAATCTTAATATCCCTTTACTATCAATAACATACATACATAATAAACAAGAAACGTAAGAACATAGGCACCCCTGACTACATGACTACGGCGGGCTAGTCCGCCAGATAGTACATTCCGTCCTCCCCCTTGCCAATTGCCTTGTCCCGTAGAAGACCGTCAAGCGCTTTGCTCCATAGCTCTGTACCGTCACGGTGAGCGTTGGTGCATTGCTGGAGTTGGCGCTTGCTCAACGACCCCTTGAGTTCCAACGCCCGTAACAGCTTTCCCTGGACGCGAGCGTTGGCAGTATCGGCGGACTTGGTGCGGTAGTAGTCATGGGACGCAACCTGATAGTCACCAAGACTAACGGCGTCCTCTGCCGTCTTAGCTGAGATGGACTCTTCGTGACGGAGCCACGCAAGCAGCAACGCCGCCCGCCATGCGTGGACGTTCATGCGTTCCGAACCTTCCGGCAAGTTGTCTGACCATTCGCTGATGATCCTGTCGGCGGCCTCCGTGGGTAAGATGTGCGTGTGTGCGTCCTCAAGTTGCATGACATGGGGCAAGAACGTTTCTTGCAACGCTGTGAAGTCCGGCGGGTTCATCCGGGCCACGTTCTCATAGCCGCCTTCAGTGCCGCACATATTGAACCGGGACATTAACCCACCGCCCACCGCGTTGCCACGGCTCAGCAAGTCAAACCAATCTTGCTCTGTGACGCCGCACAGCATTGAAAACATCATTTCCCCATAGACGGCATCGCGGGTCCCGGTAGCCGTGCCGTGAAAGCTGACATCATCCCAAAGCTGACAAACAACGCCCTCCATGCCGCTGCCAACGCCGCCCTCGATAAACAGCGTAGAGAGAAACGTCTTCATTTCCTCATGGACGCTGAGGATGCGCGGCAATGTGCTTCCCCATGTCATGTGCGGCTTGGTCTTTGTGGTTGAATCCAGATCCTTGGTCAATCGCGCCATACCGGGCACACTTGACGCGGCGGCCATCCACGCTCCGATACCCTTGGGCTTCCAATCAAAATCACGCTCGCCTGAAAGCAGACCGGGAGTGAAAGACAAACGGACTCCGCTACCGCTACCGTTGCCGCTGCAACCATCCCAAGTCTGATTGAAGAAGCGGACAGCCCGCCGGATGCAAGTCCCTTTACCCTTGCCCTTCGGAGCCACGATGACGGTGTACGTCCTTGGCAACGCGCCGTCTACACCGGGACACGAAAGCCGGTCACCAACTACGGCCCCGAGCACACAACGGAACGCCTCCGCATACAGCTTCATCGGGATGTTGTTGTCATTCGCGCACAGCTTGGCAAATTCTGCAATCACGGTGCCATCCCAAGCTGAGACGGGATAAATGGGCCGCACTCGCTCCGGGAGCTGAGCGGCTTCCGGCTGCTCATGGACTTTGCCGATGTTGACTTTTGGCTCCGGCTCCGGGACCGCATACCTGGACACGCTCCCGGCAATGTGGGCTAAGTCCTCATCAGCCACCGGGACGGCGCACATAGCAACGTTAGCCGGGACAAGCATGTCATAAATGGCGTCACGGTCTAGCCCGGAATTGCGGAGTTTACCGGCCAAAGACGTGAGCTGGTCGTGGCGTCCACCACCCTCCGGGATTTTCTCCATTGGCCCGGACGCTTTCACGTGCAACCTAAAGCCCTTCATGGCGCGAACGTACTCCGGTGCCGGGACAATTGGCGCGTCTATCAGGACGGCATATAGCTCACCGCTGTCCGGGTGAATGCTACCGGCGGCCATGACGTGCCCCGTCTCACACCGGACTTCTCCACCGTGCTTGCCGTCCACCCATGGGTATGTCTTCAAATCATCGGCGGCGAAGTACATCTGAGTGCCGAATTCCGGCTCCCCGCTCACGGCGTTGACGCGCCGCCCCGTCCTCACCGTGTACGTCCGTGGTAGATCCTTGAGCGCGGCCCAAAGAGTGAAGTCCGCCTCCGTGGCGTTGCCGTGGTCACAGTCAAACACAGCAAGCCCGCTCTTGCGGAGGGCTATCGCCACGTTGGCGTTGGGAAACTTCGTCCACCACGCCCGGATTTGGTCTTCATCGTCACTGGCAATGTGGAAGGCCCCATAGATTTGAGGCGTCTTGGTCTTAGGCTTGCACGGGAAGACGAACCAACCGCGTTGGATACAAGCTACAGCAATTTCAAGCATGGTCATTTCGTCACGTTCCAAAGCAGACGGCGGTACGGCTCACCGTTGATTGGCTCCGATGCGAGGGAGCAGCCAAGAAGCCGGTTAGAGTTTCCCGCTCTGTTTAGTCCTTTGCTATCCTCCCGAAACTCACATAGACCATTGAACTGCGGATTTAGCATGATGAGCGCACGACAGTACATTCCGCCAAGATTATTGGGGAGCGTAAACCGCTTATGACTTTCAGCCGCCCGCCGAATGGACCATCGGGCATACTCCAAAAGGCTGTTGGCTGAAAACCGTTCGGGATTGCGCTCTAGCAGTGTCTTCCCCATGAAGGCGAAGATTTCGGGCTGCGCTTCCACGTGACGGAGCCAAGCGAGGAATATCGGATGCCTGGGATTTGGCGAATTCTCCACGATGCCACGCAACGGAGCAGCAATCGACGCGGCCTCTGCTTCAGTAATCAAGCTGTGGAAAGTAGCAGGGCGGTCCAATGCTGGCACTTCAGGCGGAAGCGTTGTGACAGTCGGAAAGCCACCCCATCGAATCGGACGCACCAAGCCCGCGCCGTTCTTTTCTGGCGGAAGGAATGACGCTGCGCTCAACGTGCCCTTGCCTGGGTAGAGAAAGTTTCCATATCTCTTGCCCCGTCGGGCAATGCGAGCACCTAAGATGTCATCGGCCCTGCAATGACGGAACTGCATTATGCCGTTTATGTCGGGCCATAGAAGAGCGCAAACACGGATAGCAAGCGGTCTCAAATGGTCATTGATTTCAAAGTCATCAATTCCTTGCCAATGCCGGTCCCAACGGAGAAAGTGAATCAGTGACTTGGCCCCGCCCGCTTTCCGGCCTAGCCGTTTGAGCAGTCGAAACTCCGCAACGATCCGGGGCAGAAATTCAGGATTGGCGTGATGAAAGGCGAGCAGCTTTTGGGCGTCCGGCTGCGGTTTGTCTTGGAGCAAAATGTCAATCGCGTCAATCATAGTGCCTCCATATCCGGTAACAGCAAAGGGTACGCCTTCAGCCCTGCCTCAGCGGGCTTGGGCACCGTGAGGCGCCCGCCAAGCCGTCCTAGCACCATGCGGGGCAACCGCCTAGAGGCCAGATCGCTTGTCAGTACATCCGTGATGAAATTGACGGCGGAGTAGCCCGGCTCCCGCATGGACGCCGCTGCCGATTGCAGTTCCCTGTAAAGCTCCGTGGACAGCTTGATGGATACCTTTGGCATACTCTCCCCTTTCAAGTCGAAAAAAGACCGGCCCTGATTCCGATGTCCCGCGAAGTCAGAGCCGGGTAGAAGACCCACGGAGAAGGCGGAGCACTAACCCGAGCGGGTCCGTGAGCTGTAGACCTTCCCGCAAAAATTGGTTGGAGTCTTGATAGCCGGACCCGTTCTCCCTACGAGTCCGGTATCAAGTTGGCTTTAGGCTCAAGGCTTAAAGAGAAGGCTTGGACGGCCCTCCGTGCGCACCTTAAGTGACCCGGCCACGGGCTGTTTGACTGCGCACCACTTGTCAGCTAGGTATGTGAAATTTTCACACTTTGAATCGCCTCACTCCGGCGCACACGGCCATCAAGACGGCGGTAAGCCAGAATTCCCAACTGCCCTTGGTTGGCCCACGGCTGGTCAAGTATCTTGATGTTGATTCCAGCTCCACCGCGCACGCCCACGACGTATCCGGCCTTGAAGTCCCCGTAAAGAATTGGCAGCACCCCGGCTGTGGTTGTGGTCGGTAGTGCCGGTGCATTCACGTCATAGAAGACGGGCTTACCAAGGATGCGCTCCGTCCCGTCCGCGTCCACGGTGGCAATGGCTGCAAACAGATTGGATTGCATTTGAGCGCGGCGTATCGCCAAGCCGGTTGAGCGGGCCAAGACCCATACCGCGTTAGCCTGATACACGCCCTTTAGGGTCGAGACGACATCAAACAGTGAGTTAAGAAGCGTTGTGCTGTCCGCCGCCGTTCCCGCAAGGTTATACGTGGTGCCGGTGCCTGTCCCCGTATTCCCGAAGACGCCTTGTGCTTGGCCGGTGCCGGTGCCTGATGCAAGCAAGCTGCCCTCAAGGATGCGCTGCCCCTTAATCAAGTCGTCCACGATAAAAGCGTTGAAGGCTTCAACATCTTGAATCAATTCCCAGCTACAAAGTCTCAGAGCGCCACTCATGAACGCGGACAAAGTAACCTGACCCAAAGAAGGGTCTGTACCTCCAAAAGTGGCAATGGTGCCAGTGGACTCAGCCTTGAGCGCTGATGTCCCAAAGGATGCGGCTTGGGGGATTTTTACATCGGTGGACGTAGGTACGACCATCGATGCGTCAAAAATTCCCAAATCGGGTAATCCGAGAGGCACGATAAGCTGATCCGTCGGGACAGAAACCGCGTAGCCGCCCGCCGAATTGGAGCTGCCCAACGTACCTTCATACGTTGCCGCGTTCATCGGAGCAAAAAGACCATTGGCGCGGCGCTGTCTTGTGTACATCTCCGAGCCGGGAATGTGATAGCCTCCCGCTCCGTCCGCGCCCGCCGTCAGCTCTTCGTCATGCGCTTTGCCTCCCGTGCTGAGAAACGCATGGAGGGACCTTGCGTACTCGGGTGAAAGGGCCTCACCTAAACGGAGTGGCGTTCCGAAAGCGCTTGTCTGCGCTGAGGGCTGCCCCGGCGCGGGAAAGAATCCATTCCGTGTGAGCTGCGGTGCGAGAGTATTCACGGCCATGGATGCCTCAATGCGTGGCGAGAGGTCTGCGGCCTCAGCCATATTCGAGTCAAACAAACTCTGCTCCGCTGGAGTCATTTTCCGATTAGCGCGTTCAGCAGTAGCAAGAACCGTTTGGGCTGCGTCCATTGCCTCTTGGTGCCGGGCTTTCATATCGAACAGTTTCATGGTGAATTCTCCGTTTCTAGGTTGAGCACGCCGCCTCCCCGCAACGTGCAAGCGGTCCCTAGCTCTCGGAGTGGGAGCTATCGCCGCATCAGCACCCGGCCCTTTTTAGCCGGGAGTGGTGGTACAACTTTCACGGCCTTCAGCTCCGCCTTGGAGCCTTGCCGAATCGCCTCCCTTCCCCTGTACAGGGGTGCCAGCGATAGCCGGGCGCTTTTTCCCCCGGTAGCAAAACTGTGCGGGCTAGTCCTGCGTGTCTGGTAGCCAATAGAGGCGCTCACACCACCCGATTGAGTCATCCGCCGGAGTGGCTAAGGCTGCCTTCGATGTGGCCTCTACGCGCTCATTGAACGCATGGGACAATGCCCGGATTGTGCAACCGTCCAACGGCTCCGCAAATGCGGTGCATGGGATGCCCTGGACAATGCCTAGCACTCCACAAAAGACCAGTGAGCGCTCCGCTATTTCGCGCTGAATATCATCAACCGGAAACGGTGTGCCCTTAGTTAGATCGAAAAGCGAAAATTCGCCCTGTGCGGGATTCCCGAAAACCGCTACGGCATAGCTTGCCACGTTCGTTATCTGCTCAAACCTGTCCATAGTGGCTCCTAGTAACTACATGGTTAATGTTTACTACTTGGTAAAACACTCTTGCGCCCGCTCCAAAGCCGCGTTAAGCCGTTGCATTTTGCGATTACTGCCACCGTGGTCCGGGTGAAACATCTTCGCCGCCTCACGGTATGCGGCTTGTGCGGCCTTGAAGGGAAGCATTCTTGCAAATTCGAGAAGCGGGTCAGTCGAGACAATCAATCGCCGGGCCTTGCGCTTTGCGGCGGACGATGGCTCCCCTTTGTGTGCCGATTCAAAGTCTTCAATCCAGCCGCGTACAGTGCGTGGTTTGTAGCCGCGCTGGACAATCTCTGCCTCAAAAGTGCCGTGCCCACTAGTGCGGCGGACATCCGCCGGAGTCCTATCCGAGTAGAGTTGACGCAATTCATGGAAGGCCGCTCCGAGCGCGGTACGGTTGCTCACACCGGGCCTCAGCGTTTCAACGCGTAGCCATAGCTGCTCGATTTGCTCACCGTTTTTGTCCGGGGTCATTTCGTTTCCCTCTGCTCCGGCTGAATCAGTGCCAGCAACTCGGATTCACGGACCCGCGTAAGGCGTCCGATTTTGACGCGGTGCAATTTGCCAAGCGTCCACCACCAACGGATTGTGGATGGCCGGACCCCGAGCAACTCAGCGGCGGATTCCGCGTTGTGCAACCGGTCTTCCGTGGCGATTCTTAGCGTCCTCATGCTGACTCCCTTTGCCGTTAACGGATAAGCCATCCCGTTTGTGGCTACTCCTTAAAGGTACTGCTATACTTGGTACATGAAACGTGACCGTCAAAAACCGTTACATTTTCCGATTCTCGTTGAGGCTGAAACTGAGGAAAACACCGATGGGTATGGCGGATTCCCGCGCGGCACACTATCCCGCGCCCTCCGGGCAGTGGAGCCGGGAGAAATCATCCAAAAGCTAAAGAGCGGAAAGATTTTTCGGGGCAAAGAGCGGAATCTATGGGACGGCCTTGAATCGATGAGGACCGCGTACAGGCGTTTGGATAACGGAAAACTCAAAGAGGCCACTGAGATGCTGCGTCCCTGGATTACTTGGGGGGAAGTCCGTGATGAGCCGGACGAAATGACACGCGAAAGGGCGCGATGGGATTATTCCAGCTTGATGAGTAATTCGCTTGAACGTGCCCGGATGGTCGTATGGTGGACTGAGGGCCGGGAGCGTCTGCTAGCCCCCGCTGTGTATTGCCCGGATTGGGAGACCGCCGCTTTCGCCACGCTCTTTGTGGGGGGCATCCGCTTGTGTCCCAAATGCAATCGCCCTTTCGAGCCAAAGAAAGACAATCAAGAGTATTGCCGCGCTGCGCATGGCGGGGCACATCGGACGGCCCGGTCGCGTGACGCAAAGAAACAGGCTGAGGTGGGGGGCCGGGATGTTTCGGGCGACCTTCCTGGAGCGGCTGCGCGGCCTGGAGTACCCGCTAGATTGACGCCTTAGATGGACGTGCTAAATGTACGTATAATCAATGACTTGCGTAATCATTCCGGCGGGCGTATGGTCACTTCACAGCCTTGGGAGGGCTGGAGTATGGAAATCAGAATGTGTACTGAAAAGGAAGCTGGCGAAATGATACGTCAGGCAAACCATGATCGAGCCGTCAAAGCCGCCGCGACACGCCGTGTGCGCCAATGGCTTGAACGTCTCTACCGCCTGGAGGACCTACGCGGCTAGGCGGCCAAGGCGAGGGCCGGTAACATCGAACCTACATGCACCGCGATGACCGTCTTTGGAGCGGCCCCAATCCAAACCGTTCGGGGAGGACCCTTTAATTTATTAAGGGGTCCCCACGGTGGTGTGGATGACGAATAGAGAGTGACTGACCGTCATCATCCTCTTTCCTATAGCGCGACGGTCATTCCCCTTGTAAAGTAGTCCCCGCGCCACGCGCCTCCCAACCGCGCCTTGGTCACCCAAGTCTTCTTCCGGTCAATGCCCATTCCAGCCAAGGCCGTCACTAAAGCCCGGACGGTCATTGTGACGTTCTCCTTGATGAAGGCAGCCGGAAAATCCTTGCGCTAAAAAGGCGCACGCCTTGAAGATTTGTGGTAGGTTGTAGGCAGGAAGCAAATTCCATAAGTAGTTGATTTAATTGGCGGAGAGAGTGGGATTCGAACCCACGTTAGAGTTACCCCTAAACACGCTTTCCAAGCGTGCGCCTTCAGCCACTCGGCCATCTCTCCCTAAATGCTGGTCTAACTTCCCCAATTTACCATAGGAAGCCAACTTTTCCGTGACCTTGCGGACCGAATCACGGCCGTTCAGACTCCGTGTAATTAAAGAATGAAATCGTTTACTTCATGTCGCCGCGTGGTTTATAGTTCCGCTTTGCTCTCCGCAAGTCTGTTCGCTCCACTGTGCGGCGAGATTCTATTTGAAAGAGGATTTCCGTGCCTGATATCACGCGTCGCGAACTGCTCTATTCCGGATTGGCTCTCTCCGCTTCTTCATTGGTTGCCCGCTCGGCATGGGCGCACAGTGAGCTTGCGCTTTCGAATTACCCTCAAGCTGCTTCGGCAGAAGCCCTGGCTGCCGTTGCGCCGCGCGAGCAATTGCTCTTCGACTTCGGTTGGAAATTCCTTTTCGGCAACGGCAATGACCCGGCCCGCGACCTCAATTTTGGTTTCAGTCAGAGCGATTTTGCCAAGACCGGTGACTTCGACTTCGCCAAGGCCAAGTTTGACGACTCCAAATGGCGCGAGCTCAGCCTGCCCCACGATTGGGCAGTCGAACTGCCTTTTGTCAACGACGATGAGCAGCGGTCCCATGGGTTCAAGCCCCTCGGCCGCCGATACCCTGAAACCAGCGTAGGTTGGTATCGCCGCGAATTCGACATTCCAGCCACTGACCAGGGCCGCCGAATCTGGGTTGAATTCGATGGTGCCTTCCGCGACGTGCTCATCTTTGTCAACGGGTGCTTTATTGGCCGCAATGACAATGGCTACGTGCCTTTCCGTTTCGACCTGACTGACTTTCTTGCCATCGGCGCCAAAAACTACATTGTGGCCCGTGTCGACGCCAGCTTCGGCGATGGATGGTTCTACGAGGGCGCAGGCATTTATCGCCACGTGTGGCTCTCCAAAACCGACCCGCTGCATTTGGCCAAATGGGACAGCACGGTGCGCTCCACCATCAGCGGCAACTCCGCTACTCTCTCGCTGGCCACCGTTGTGCGGAACGAGGGCAAGCAGGATGAGAGTGCCAAGGTTACATGGCGGATTCTCGACGCTGCGGGAAAGACTGTAGCGACTGCCGAATCACCCGCGCAAGCGATCCAGATTGACGCCTCCGCGGAATTCAATGCAACCGCCTCGCTGGCCGATCCCAAACTGTGGTCTGTCGACGAGTCCAATCTCTATTCAGCTATCGTGACCGTCGAGTCCGGTGGAAAGCCGCGCGACGCGGAGCGCGTAAGTTTTGGCGTGCGGACTGCGGTCTTTGATGCGGAAAAAGGCTTCTTCCTCAACGGCAAGTCCATCAAGATCCAGGGCACCTGCAACCATCAGGATCATGCCGGGGTCGGAGCCGCGTTGCCCGACCGGCTGCAATGGTATCGCCTCGCCGTTCTGCGCCAAATGGGATGCAATGCCGTGCGCACATCACACAATATGCCCACGCCCGAGTGGGTTGATGCCTGCGATCGCATGGGCATGATGATGATGTGCGAAACCCGCCAGATGAGTTCAAGTCCCGAGGGTTTGGCGCAACTTGAAGCCATGGTCAAGCGCTATCGCAACTCGCCGTCCATCATCATCTGGTCCATCGGTAACGAAGAGGGGCAACTCCAGAGCCAAATGGCCGAACAGGGGGCGAAGATTGGCGCGGAGATGGTGCAGCGCTGTCACGAACTGGATCCCACACGCGTTGTTTCTGCTGCGGTCAATGGCGACAACAGGCAGGGTGTCTCCGATGCCTTGGACATCATTGGTTTCAACTACGGCCTCAATCGCCCCGACGGTTTTCACAAGGATTTTCCCAAGCGCCCCATCTACGGTTCTGAAACCTCCAGTGCCATTTCCACGCGCGGCGTCTACACCACAGACCCGCTTCGCAACACGGTGAATGCGTATAACTCCGTCGTTCCATGGGGCGAAACTGCTGAGGAGTGGTGGACATTCTACGGTACTCGCGAGTGGGAAGCGGGGGGCTTTGCGTGGACCGGCTTCGACTATCGCGGCGAGCCCACGCCTTACGGCTGGCCCTCCATCAATTCGCAATTCGGCATCGTCGATATGTGCGGATTCCCCAAGGACATGTTCTTTTATTACAAGGCGTGGTGGGGCAAGGAACCGATGCTCCACCTTTTCCCGCATTGGAACTTTGAGGGCAGGGAAGGCGACGAGATTGCTGTCTGGGTCTACTCCAACCTCGATGAGGTCGAGCTATTCCTCAACGGCCAGAGTCAGGGAAGCCAGAAAGTTCCTCATCTCGGCCACGTTCAGTGGAAGGTCAAATTCGAGCCCGGCGCCATTGAAGCCCGCGGCAGCAAAGACGGCAAGGTGGTCATGACCGAGAAGCGCGAGACCACCGGCCCGGCCGTAGCCATCAAGCTCACCGCCGACCGCTCCGAGATCAACGCCGATGGAGAAGACATCGCGGTCCTCACCGTCTCGGCACTTGATAAAGAGGGCCGCCTCGTGCCTACCGCGAACAATTTCATCGGCTTTAATATCTCCGGCGAGGGCACGCTCATCGGCGTAGGCAACGGCGATCCGAACTGCCAGCAGAGCGACAAGGAGCCCAAACGTTCGCTGTTTAATGGTTTCGCCCAGGTAATTCTGCTATCCGCCAGGCGGCCGGGCGCGATTCACATTGAAGCCGTGAAAGAGGGCTGGGATGGTGCGGAGCTGGCCCCAGCCAAGCTCTCCATCACCACCAGGCAGGTCCCGCTTCGCCCTCAGGTTCCCGTCATCCGTAACCGTGAGTGAACCTCGCGGGCGACTCGAGTTTTAAGACTGGAAAGGGAATTGGCGGCTCAATAGCCGCCTTTTTCTTTGCATGCACCACTGCCGTGGACCTCGATAAATCGAGATTCCGAGCAAGAAACGGGATGTGATGTAGCTCATAGCTTGTCACCCTTGAATGGGGGCAATATGGCTGCCGTGCAATCGAAAATTCATGATGCGCGAGCGCGGCGTCTTCGTCGCGATTACGACTTGACGGGAGTCGTTTTGACGCTGTCGTTCCTCGCAATGTTGTCCACCTGCGGAGCCGCGCAGGCCCAGGACCTGTCCGCTTCACCAACCGCCACCACGGTCGTCGTGTTTGCCGATCGCCCCATGCGAGACGCCCAATGGAGTGCTCTTTTCACCGCGCTGCGCTCGGGGGTGAAGCAGGGTGGCGCGGAAACCCAGCCGATTGCGGGAAACTCTGAAATCATTCGTGGCGACGCTGTTCGGCCAGGCATCCGCGTGAATTCGGCAATCGTGGTGTATTTGCACGGCGATTGCAACCTCGACCCGCTACCTATGAGGACCGTATACGGAGTGCCCCTCGGCTGGGTGCATCGTCATCGTGGACGCATCGAGCCCTTCGCGCATGTGGATTGCACTCGCATCGGAAACATGCTGGGACCAGAAGCGAGAGTGATGAAGCGAGACCAGCGCACCCAGGTCATGGCCGGTGCCATCGCGCGCGTAATCCTGCATGAATGGATTCATATCGCTACGCAGAGTCCGGCGCACGCAGAAAGTGGCGTTGCCAAGGCGGACTTCGACGTTTCCGACCTCATGGCCGGCGGCAGGTAATCAGCCCGCCCCCGCGGATCGCAATTGCCAACCCATCCAGCTCCGGTACGGTCCCGTTGGCCGGCCGCCCGCCTTGCGGTTAGATTGAGTAGATGGGTCAGCCGCAGGCCAAGTGGAAGCCGGAACTTCGCGCAATGATTGTGCTTGCCGTTCCCGTTGTCCTCAGCGAGCTGGGCTGGGTGGCTCAGGGCATCGTAGACACCATTATGGTTGGCAAGCTCGGCCCCGTGGCCATCGGCGCCGTGGCGCTTGGCAACGCTGTTTTCTACACCCCTTCGCTCTTCGGAATTGGCCTGCTCCTCGGTCTTGACACGCTGGTTGCGCAAGCCTATGGCCGCAAAGATCACGACGAGTGTCACCGCTGGTTGGCCCAGGGCGTTTACCTCGCGTGCATCGTTACGCCGCCTTTGATGCTCCTTTGCGCGGCTGCCAGCTTCGGCTTCACGCGCTTTGGCATCAATCCTGCGGTTGCGGCGCCGGCCAGCTCCTATCTGCGGATCCTGAACTGGAGTACTCTTCCACTTCTGCTCTACGGCGGCACGCGGCGCTATCTTCAAGGTGTCGGCCAGGTTCGCGTCATTACAGTTACCTACGTTCTCGCCAACCTGCTCAACTGGGGCGGAAACTGGGTCCTCATCTATGGCAAACTTGGATTCCCGGCGCTAGGAGTCAACGGTTCTGCCATCTCCACCTGCATTGCGCGTCTCGGGATGGCCGTGGCGCTGTTTGGCTTTGCGTGGCGCTATGAACGCCAGCGCGGACACCCGCTTTTCCGTCGCTGGGCAGGGCCGAGTCTTGACAGAGTGAGGCGCCTTCTCCGCTTGGGCGCGCCCGCCGCCGGACAAATTCTGCTCGAAGTGGGTGCATGGAACCTTGCCACGCTCTCCGCCGGCTGGCTGACGCCCGTGGCCCTCGCCACCCACACCATCGCCCTTAGCTATGCCAGCATGACGTACATGGTGCCCCTTGGCGTCTCGGCCGCCGCCGCGGTTTCCGTTGGTCACGCCGTGGGCGCAGGCGATCCCGAGCGAGCTCGTCGCGCCGGATGGCTGGCCCTCGGTCTGGGCACGAGCTTTATGCTTCTTGCGGCAGTCGTGTTTCTGGTTGCCCCAAAACCGCTCATCGAACTCTACACTCACGATCCGCGTGTCCTCGCCTTGGGCCCAGCCCTCCTGTGGCTGGCCGCGGCTTTTCAGATTTTCGACGGCATCCAGACAGTGTGCACCGGTGCCCTGCGCGGTCTAGGAGAGACGCGAGTCCCCATGTTCGCCAATTTCGTCGGCTATTGGGTCCTCGGACTTCCTCTCGGACTCATCCTCTGTTTCGTTTTACATTGGGGCATTTACGGCATGTGGATCGGGCTCACGCTGGCGCTTATCGTAATCTCCCTTACGCTGCTTGCGCGCTGGCGCGTCGATTCGGTTAAGCCGGCGCTTGTGAGCTGAATTCATTGAAGTTAATAATCAGGACCCGCGATCAACCTCGGCGGATTGCATGGAGGCTGTGAGTTGAACCATTTGAACGCCAGACCTGTGCCCGCTGCCCTTCCGTCCGGTAAATCACAGATTGCTACTTCGTCCGCTGTTGAACTCATCAACATCTGTTGTATCTCTCGGTACTTATGGGACTAGACCGCGTGTCCCATTGCAGGACGCAAACTCTTCAAGGTGACTATAATCACATATGAGTGAAAGATTGGCTCTTTCAAGAATTTACCTGAAGGGAATCCCGCCAAATGGCGACAGGAGACCTAGCCCTGGGTCAAGAACGGGGCGCACTAAGCTCGCAAGAGCGCGTCATTAACGACTTCAGCATAATCGTAGCAACGGTGAACGGGTCCGGCTCGCAATCCGCCAATAGCGTGCTGCTGAAAAGCATCTTCGGAATGGGTGTCCCCGTCAGCGGGAAAAACCTCTTCCCCTCTAACATCGCCGGACTTCCCACCTGGTACACCATCCGCGCCAGCAAAGATGGTTATGTGGCCCGCAAACGAGGCTCGCAAATCCTGGTGGCACTGAACCCTGAAACCGCAAGACAAGACATGCTGGAACTGGACTCCGGCGGCGTCGCCGTCTACGAAGTGAGCCAGAACCTCAAGCAGTACCGCGACGATGTGCATTGCTATCCGGTCCCTTTTGACAAGATCACTGCATCTGTCTGCCCCGAGGCCAAACTCCGCAAGCTCGTCAAGAACATGGTCTATGTGGGTGTGATGGCCCGCTTGCTTTCCGTTGACCTCGAGGTCGTCGAGAACAGTCTCCGCAAGCAGTTCGCCAAGAAACAGAAGGTCTTCGACCTCAACTTCGGCGCTGTCAAGGCGGGCTTTGATTACGCGCAGGAGACGCTTCCCAAGCAGGACCCCTACTTTATCGAGCGGATGAATCAGACGGCCGGCAAAATTATCATCGATGGCAACGCGGCCTGCGGCATGGGTGCGGTCTTTGCGGGCGTCACCGTCGTCGCGTGGTATCCCATCACGCCTTCCACATCGCTGGTTGAAGCCACCACCGATCTGCTCAAAAAGTTCCGCGTAACCCCTGAAGGCAAGGCCACCTTTGCCGTCGTACAGGCCGAGGATGAGTTGGCTGCCATCGGCATGGTGCTCGGCGCAGGCTGGGCCGGAGCGCGCTCCATGACCTCGACCTCGGGCCCCGGCATCTCACTCATGTCTGAGTTCGCCGGCCTCGGCTACTTTGCCGAGATTCCCGGCGTCATCTTCGACGTGCAGCGTTCCGGTCCTTCCACCGGCATGCCCACGCGCACCTCCCAAGCTGACCTGCTTTCGACTGCATTCCTTTCCCACGGCGACACCAAGCATGTCGTTCTGTTGCCGGGTTCGGTAAAGGAATGTTTCGAAATGGGTTACGCTGCCTTCGACCTGGCAGAGCGCCTGCAAACACCGGTCTTCGTGCTCAGCGATCTCGACCTGGGCATGAATAATTGGATGTCCGAGCCGTTTATCTATCCTGATAAACCGCTCGATCGCGGCAAGGTGCTCACCGCCGAAGACCTCAATCGCCTTGGCGGCTTCGCCCGCTACCGCGACGTGGACGGCGACGCCATCGGATGGCGCACCCTGCCCGGCACGCCTCACCCCAAGGCCGCTTACTTTACTCGCGGCTCGGGCCACAACGACGCTGCTGGCTATACTGAGAATCCCGCCGAGTACCAGGAAGTGATGGACCGCCTCAGCCGCAAGTTTGAGAACGCGCGCAAACTTGTTCCTGCGCCGGTGATATTCAAAGATGGGAAGTCGAAGGTCGGCTTCATTGCCTACGGGACCACCGACTTCGCGCTCCGCGAGAGCCTCGACCAAATTAAGAAGGAGTATGGCAAGGACGTGGATTACCTGCGCATCTGCGCCTTTCCGTTCGCGCACGAGATTCACGACTTTGTGGCTTCGCACGAGCGCGTCTACATCGTTGAGCAGGACCGCGACGCGCAGCTGGGCAGTCTGCTCAAGCTCGATCTGCCCGCAGACCAGGTTGTAAAGCTCCGCAACATCCTGTTCTATAACGGCCTGCCGATGGACGCCCGCACCATCACGGAAGAATTTGTCACCAGGGAGGGCCTGTAAATCATGGCAACCGCAACAGCAAACGCAACACCAGGCCCTAAGGTCAACCGAATCGGCCTTCCGGTTATCGAATATCGCGGCGGCAAGTCGACGCTCTGTGCCGGCTGCGGTCACAACGCCATCTCAGAACGCATCATCGACGCCATGTTCGAAATGGGCGTCGTACCTGAGCGCGTGATGAAGATGAGCGGCATCGGCTGCTCCTCCAAGAGCCCTGCCTATTTCATGAATCGCTCCTTCAGCTTTAACAGTGTGCATGGGCGCATGCCGTCGGTCTCCACCGGGGCTATCCTCGCCAATCACACAATGAGTATGTTGGGCGTTTCCGGCGATGGGGACACCGCCTCCATCGGCATGGGCCAGTTCGTTCACCTCATGCGCCGTAACCTGCCGATGATCTACATCATCGAAGACAATGGCGTATACGGGCTAACGAAGGGCCAGTTCTCCGCCACCGCCGACATCGGCTCCAAACTCAAGACCGGTGTCGTCAACGAGCTTCCCGCCATTGACACGTGTGCTCTCGCCATCCAGTTGGGCGCCACCTTCGTGGGCCGTTCGTTTTCCGGCGACAAGAAACAGCTCCTCGCGATGCTCAAAGCTGCCATCGCCCACAAGGGAACGGTGATGCTCGACGTGATCAGCCCTTGTGTCACCTTCAACGACCACGAAGGCTCAACCAAGAGCTACAAGTTCATGCAGGAGAACGACGAGCCCATCAACGAAATTGGCTTCGTGGCCAGCTTCGATGAAATCGACGTGGATTACAACTCTGGAGAAGTCTACGAGGTGGAGATGCACGACGGCTCCAATCTGCGCCTGCGCAAGCTTCACGAGGACTACGATCCCACAGACAAGGCCAATGCTGTTCGTACCCTCATGGAGTCGCAGGAGAACGACGAGATCCTCACCGGCGTCTTCTACATCAACACCGGAAAGCCCACATTCATTGACCACCTGAACTTGGTGGACGATCCGTTGGCCACGCTGCCCGAATCGCTCACCCGACCGCCCAAATCCGCTCTGGACGCTCTGATGTCCAACCTGAAATAGCGTCGTCCATCCACTGCAAGCCAGCAAAAAGCCCCGCACGTTGCGGGGCTTTTTGTTGGTGCAGCATCCTTTGCGCCTAGCGCGGACTGATCCGCACACCCATGCCGTTCAGCTTTTCCCGTGCCTGCTGAGCCTCGGGCGTCTGCGGATGCCGCTGGATCAGCGCGCGTAACTCATGAATCCCCGCTTCGCGTTTGTTCAACTTCAGCAGGGCGAGCCCCTTGTGAAGTTGCGCCGCAGGCGCCTTTGCGTTGCCGCTGAATCCCTCCAGCACCGCGTTGTAGTCCTTCACCGCTTCGTCGTAGTTTCCCTCGCGGTAGGCGATTTCGCCCAGGTAGAACTGCGCGCTGCCCGCCATGTCATCCATCGGATAGTAGTGAATTACATCCTGGAATTCTCCGCTTGCCAGCTTATACCGGGCGCCGTTGTAGTCGCTCATGGCAGCTTGAAATGTCTGCTGCAGGGGTGGCGTCTGGTTCACGATCGGAGCAGGCGCGCCCGGCATTCCCGACCCGGCGCCTCCGGGAGTTCCATCACCCTGCGCCGGAGCCATCCCTCCCGCCGGAGGTGCACTCTGCGGCGGGTTCTGGATATTCTGCAACTGGCTTTGCATGTCTCCGATCGTCTTCTCCAGCTTGGCGATGCGCGTCTTCAACTCGTCAACCGAGTCGTTCAGCGACTGAACCTGGCCGGAGTTGGTGTCGAGCTTGCCGCTGATCGCCTCGTTCTCCACGTTCAGCTTCTGTTGCAGCGCGTTCACGCTCGAATTCATCTGCACTGCCTGATCTGAGGTCTGTTGGGCAAGGTTCTGCAGCACGGCAAAACGCGTATCCATTGTGGTCTGTAGCCGCTGCACCATGTCCAGCAGTTGCTGAACCTGCGTTTGCAGTTGAATTATTTCCTTCGACGCGGCATGCGCGCGTACCGGCATGGCGCCCAGGAAAATAGCCAACGCCGTTGCGGCAAAAAAACGATTCCGATATGTTCTGGTTATCTGCATCTTTCACCTATGAAAAACAACGTACATCAGATATTTTACAGCCGCCGGGGCCCCGCAAAACCTGAGCGTCCCAGGTCTTCCGCCGTCTCTGCCCGCCGTGGCGGGGCAGAGACGGCGGATCACCGGGGACGCTCTTCGCTGTCGAATGCCTCTTGCGCTCTACTGGTCGATCGTGAAGCCGGCGCGGCGATTCTGTTGCCAGCACGCCTCGGTCGACTCCGTGCAGAACGGTTTCTCCTTGCCGTAGCTGATTACGCGGATACGATCGGCCGCAACCCCCGCCGTCACCAGCGCAGTTTTCGCTGCATTAGCACGATTCTGGCCAAGTGCAAGGTTGTATTCGTCTGAGCCGCGCTCATCGCAATAACCGCCAATCACGACCTTGATATTCGGATGGCTCGCCAGATACGAAGCATCGTGCGAAAGTGTGGCCTGCGCGTCGCTGCGAATGTCGTACGAGTCGTAATCGAAGAAGATGTCCTGGACATTCGCCTTGAACTCTTCTTCCGCCGACATCGTATTCGACGGAACCGCAACAGCCGGCGGTGCATTCACCGTTACATGCGCCGAGGCATCCGCCGTCCCGCCGTCACCGCGCGCAACAAGGTGGTAAGTTGTCGACTCGGACGGCGTAACCGTCTTCACTCCTGTCGTGGGGACATCGCCGATGCCGTCGATGGAAACACTCGTGGCATCCGTTGTGCGCCAATTCAGCACTACCTGGTCTCCTGCCGAGATAGAAGTCGGCGTGGCCGTAATCTGCGCGGTTGGCGCAGGCGCCGTTACCGGCGGGGCCGTCTGGGCGGGTGGCGGCGGTTGCTTCTTCTTGCAACCTCCAATGGCAACCAAAGCGACAAGCAGAGCCACAGGGGCGAGTATTCTAGTACGTCGATTCAATGCTGACTCCTTCCAAGATTCAAGCGCAATTTTCCCGGTAACTCAACCATTTTATTCCTGAGACCAGCCGCCGCGCGCCACCTTTCGAGTTTGCACCGTCAGTCCACTTCGGTGATGGCTTTGATTGTTCGGGAATGCGTCAGGGTTAGGGCCGGTTCCGGATTCATTTCGGAATGCAAATCCAGCACCGGCGCGCCGATTTGTCCTCTCCCTCGCGCATCCATCGCGCAAGGGCCCTGGGGAATGATAAGAATGAGAATACGAGGAATCGGGATGCTCCCCGCCGCAGTCGTGCGCGGGGGCATCCTGCGTACTTCCGGGGATCACTTCCAACTCCAGTTCGGCATTTGGTTATTGCCCGTGTGCGTAAGCTCGTGCTGGTCGGTGCCGTCGGAGAGCATCGTCCATATCTGCGTATGCCCGCCAACCTGGCGCTGAAATACAATGTGCCGCACATCCGGAGACCACGATGGGAAGTCGTTGCTCCCCGCGTCATGCGTCAGTTGCTCCCATCGCATGGTCGCAACGTCCATCACGTAGATGTCCTGTCCGCCGGGCGCTCCAGGCCCGTATTTGCGATTCCAACTGAAGGTCAGAAGCTGGCCGCTTGACGACCATGAAGGCGAAACCGCGTATCCGCCATCGGTCATGCGGTGCACGTTCGAGCCGTCCTGATCCATGATGTAAATCTGCGGCAGGCCCGTGCGCCCGCCCACAAATGCAATCTGTGCGTTAGTGCGCGGATTCCACGTCGGCGCCACGTCCGGCCCCTTGAAAAACGTGATTCTGTGCAGATTGCTGCCGTCGGCGTTCACCACCCAGATTTCCGAGTCGCCCGATCGCGATGAAGAAAACGCAATCTTGCTTTGGTCGCCAGACCAGGCCGGCGACAGGTTCGATCCGCCCGGTACCCCCGCGGGGAAGGTTACGAGTCGATTCAGCTCCAACGAGAACATCCTGATCGACCAGCCATCATGGCCGAGCGATGAAAAGGCCAGCCGCGAATTATCCGGTGAGACGCGCGGAGAGAGCGAGATTGTTCCTATGTGTGTAACCTGATGTTGATTCTGCCCGTCGTAGTCCATCACCCAGATCTCTTTTGACCCGGTCCTTGAACTTACAAAATATATTTTGGTTTCTGCAATACCGTTGATGCCGCCACCTAGCCGATTGATGATCTCATCCGCAAATCGATGCGCAACCGTACGCGCCATTTCCTCGCTGGCCACTTCGTTGTACTGCTTGCCCAGCACCTGCGGATTGGCCGTGTTGCTGGTGTCGAACAGCCATCCGTAAACCACTAGCCTGCCGTTGGTTGCAGACAGTGCGCCAAATGCCACCATCATTGCGCTGGCCGGGGCTGCCGACCACTGCGCCAGGTTCATCTCCTGCGGCGAGCCCGGCATCACCTGCGGCGCAAAGCTCTTCGAAACCAGGTCGAAGATTCCCGCATTGCCCAGATCGCTGTAGAGCGTCGCGTCAAAAACCGCCTTCAACGCCGGCGTCTGTGGATCAGCGCCAACCGGCTTGAAGTCGGCTGCAGCAATGCGGATCTTCGCCTGGCCCAGGTTGGATCCCGTGCGGACCCAGTCCTGTGCCATCGATGGAATGGAAATCAGGCTTGCCAGAATGAGAAATGCCGGAAACGAAAACCGGGAATGAAACTTCATGCAGTGCGCAATCCTTCCTCGGTGGAGTCTTGCGATTCGTGCATGACAGAACCGGAAAATCCGTCGTCCGTGTCAGTGCACGACTTCAGTCGAACCGTAAAAGCAGCAGATTGATCCGGGCTTTAGCCCTGTGAAATGTCCTTGGCGTCGATACCGGACGCGTAGGTTGTACCCATCCGCCGCCTCCCATTCTAATTCTTTGCCCCCTCATCGTTCTAGTACTCACAGTAATAGGAAACCAGTAGTGTGCTCTCGTTGTAACCTGACGGCAGCGGTCCAAATGTGCTCACGCGCTCCGCGGCGCGCATGCAGGAGTTGTCCAACGTAGGACTCCCGCTGCTCCTGTCCAGGCGCACATCGCCCACCGAACCGTCCTTCGCAATCTTGAATTCGATATAGGCCTTCGCGCCCCTCGGCGTATTCTGATCCACCATTGCCTTGTACCAATTGGCGCCCATCGTCCTGTTGATTTGCTCCACATACCAGCCGAACCGGCTGCCAAAATCGCCGTTGCTTACCGATGTCGGACCGTTTGTGAAGTTTTGCGTCTGCATTGCGTGCGGCATCGACGATCCGGCCTGTTCGCCATAGTTGGCGCGATTGTTCTCCACCGGTTGCGGCTGCCGCGGAGGTGTCCTCGGCGTCGTCTGCTGCTGAGGTTTCTTTTGCTTCCCTTGGATTGGAATCGCGGTTTCGTCCACCGCCTGCTTGGCCTTCGGTTCCGGCGGGGCCGGTGCCGGGCTCGGCGTTTCCGTCGCCAGCACGTTCTGGTTCACCGGCTGCGTCGAGGGCAGGGGGATTGCGCTGCTCACGATGTTTACCTGGACCGCCCCACCCGTTCCCGCGTTACCCCATAAGTTGTGATGAAAAAATCCGCCCAGTATGCCATAAAGCACAATGGCGGCCCCGAGACCGAAATGAAGCGCAATCGAGCCCGCGGCCGGCGCCACCACCGGATCCGGCGTCAGTTCCTGCTCCAGTTGCTCGCCGCCTTCCAGCAGATCGCTCATTTCTACTGCTTTCAAACCCGGTTCCACTCGACTGATAAGCTCTGGGTGCCCCAGGTCCCGTCTTTGGGACCTGGGAATCTACCAGTCTCAATCGCGCGAATCGGCCGTCATTCCCCGGTCCCTATTCCCCGCTCCCCGCCCGCCCCTTGGTGTTCAGCGGTTGAGTCACGATCGAAATCTTGGTGATGCCCGCCTGTTTTACCGCGTCCATCAGCGTTGCGAACGCCCCAAACGGCACTCGCTCATCGGCACGCAGATAAATCACCTGTTTTGACGGATCAACGCCCGGCTGGCGCAGTTTTTGCGGCAGTTCGTGCAGGTTCACCGGCTTGTCGCCCAAAAAAATCTGCGAATCGCGGTCAATCGTCAACACCTGCCGCTGCTCGGTAATCTCTTTCACCGTGCGCGTCTTCGGCACCGAGACTTCAATGCCCGACTGCAGCACCGGTGCCGTAATCATGAAGATCACCAGCAGCACCAGCACCACATCCACCAGTGGCGTGATGTTAATGTCCGCGAGCGACGAGCGGGTCTGGCCGGAACTGCTTGTAAATGCCACGTTCTTCAATCCCTCGATAAAGTCTGGCAACCTCGCCAGCGCATCCACGAGTCTGCCTGCGGTTACTTGTAAAGGCCGCGTTCAAGCTCCTGGTCCGGTTCCTGCGGAGCGCTCCGCGGCGCACGCACAGGCATCTCCTCGAGCGCATTCAAAAGCTCGCGGCAAAAATCGTCGGTCGCCGACGCAAACACCCTGATTCGTGCTGTGAATTGGTTGTAGGCAACCACCGCGGGTACGGCCACAAACAGGCCCGCCGCTGTCGTGATCAATGCTTCGGAGATGCCCGGCGCCACAGCCCTCAGGGTTGCCGCTCCCGCCGTGCCCAGGCCGTGGAACGCATCCACAACCCCCATCACCGTGCCGAACAGTCCCACAAACGGGCTGGTCGCAGCGATTGTCGCCAGCCATGTCATCCTGCGTTCCAGATTGGTAATCGATTCGCTCGCAGCAGTCTGCGCCGAGCGCTCCAGCGGGGTCAGATTCCTTGGCGGGCCCGATCCGCCCGTCTGTCGCTTGTAGGTCGTGTAGACCTCTACGAAGACCTGCGCCAACGGGCTCGATTTATAGTTATCCGCCAGGGCCGATATCTCCTGCAGCCGGTTGGCACTGCGAAACGCCCTGATAAAGTTGCGGCTCTCTCGAGTAGCCTTGCCAAACGTGGAAGTCTTTCCTAAAATCACGGTCCAAGAGTAAAGGCTGGCAAATAGCAACAGCAGCAGCACTCCAATTGCAATCGAGCCGATGTTGCTGAACAAGTCCACCAGTGCGCTCGAACCCTGCGTCAATGGTGACCCCGCGGGTGCGGCGCCACTTTCAGCCTGCAATGCGAAGACAAAGGCAGCGGTAAGAATCGGCATTCACCTCAATATTCACGGTATCAGACGCGATTCGCACTTCCAAGTTATCGATGTGGTCCCCCGGGCTGCTTCTTCGTCGGCCCGGCGCCTCTTCAGTCACCCCGTTCATGCTATGCTGCGCTCGGAAACCCGTTGCGGCCTAAGCTTTACCGCAACCTTGTGACCGAGAAATCGGTTGGCTCCAGGTCCTTGTTTTGGAACCGGGGAAAATGAACCAGACAAAGTTCGGAATTCGCGGAACCTAATCCATGCTCGTAGAGCTGCGCGCTGAAAACTACGCCGTTATCGATCACGCCATCGCCGTCTTCGGCCCTGGGCTCAACCTCCTTACCGGCGAGACTGGCGCGGGCAAATCTATCCTTGTAGATGCTCTAGCCCTCCTGATGGGTGGCAAAGCATCGGCGGAAGTTGTCCGCCACGGTGCCGAAAAGGCTGTAGTCGCCTGTGTTTTCGAGTCCACTCCCGGTGCCGACGCCATACTCGAAGAAAACGGCATCGATTCCGATGGCAACGAAATTATCCTTCGCCGCGAGATCCTCTCCACCGGCAAGGGGCGCGTCTTTGTCAACAACCAGCCCGCCACCGTCGCCGTCCTTCGTCAACTCGCTCCGGAACTGGCCCTCGTCCACGCCCAGACTGAAACGCTGTCGAGCTTCGACCAGGCCCAGCAGCGCATCCTCCTCGACCGTTTCGGAGGCATTTCCACCGACGCCGTCGCCGAAGCCCACGTCCGCTGGCGCGCCGCCGCCGGCAACCTCGAAGACCTTCTTCTGGGCGAGCAGGACCGCCTCCGCATGGTCGACCTTTGGGCCTACCAACGTAAGGAAATCGAATCCGCCCGCCTTGAGGCTGGCGAAGACGAGGCTCTCGAAACAGAAAAGCGCGTTCTCGCCAACGCTGAAAAGCTCTACGCCGCTGCCATGAACGCCTTCGACCAGCTCTATGAAGGCAGCTCGTCCGCTGAAGTCTCTCTCCGTGCTGCCTTGCGCAACGTTGAAGAACTGGCCCGCTATGACGACCGATTCACTGAGGCTGTCCAGCAACTTCAATCCGCCCGCGCAACGGTCGGTGATGTGGGTGCCAGTCTCCGCGACTACGCCGCCGCCATCAACGCCTCTCCTGAGCGCCTTGCCGAAATTGAAGATCGCCTTGCCCTCCTCGACCGTCTGAAACACAAGTATGGCAAAACCGTTGCTGAAGTCATCGCATTCGGCGAAGACGTAGCCCGCCAGCTTGCTGAAGTTGAGGACCGCGACGAAATCCTCAAAGCGCTCAGGGCCGCGCTCGAAGAGGCCGCGTCAGCCTATCGCAAAGCCGCCTCCTCCTTGACTGCCGAGCGCAAATACGCCGCCTCCAAACTAGCCAGACTGGCCGAATCCCAGATCAACTCCCTCGCCATGAAAGTCCGCTTTGAAATCTCCGTCCAGTCCACCGAGTCGTTCAAGCCCTATCCGAAAGATCAGCGTCTTGTATCAGGGCACGACTCCAGTCGTGGCGCAAACGAGGCAACAAGCGAAGAGGTTCTAGCCCCCGAGGCTAACTGGACAGCCCACGGATGGGACGAGGTCGAATACCGCATCGCCACCAACCCCGGAGAACCGCTCAAGCCCCTCCACGAAATCGCCTCCGGCGGCGAAATGTCCCGCGTCATGCTGGCCCTCAAAGTCAGCGTCGAAGAGGGCGCCGTCAAACCCAAAACGAAAATCCCTGCGCCCCGCACTCTCGTCTTCGACGAAATCGACATCGGCATCGGGGGCCGCGCTGCCGAAGCGGTCGGCCAGAAACTCAAAGCCCTCAGCCGCGGCCAGCAGGTCCTCTGCGTTACCCACCTGCCCCAGATCGCCTCCTTCGCTGACCAGCATTTCCTCATCGACAAGCGCGAAGATCACGGCCGCACAAAAATGCAGATCCGCCTTCTGGATGACCGCTCCCGTACCCACGAAGTCGCTCGCATGTTATCCGGCGCCAAGGTTACCGATACCAGCCTTCAGCACGCCGCCCAGATGATCGCATCCAGCCGCTAGCGTCCCGTCTCTAAAGTCCGCGTCAAAAGTGAGCTGTAATCCTGAGCTTGTTCATGAGGAGCGATGCGAAGGGGGCGAAAGCCTGCCCGCTGTGGCGCAGATCTGCGATTCGGGAGCTCAACATACGCAATGAACTTCAGAGACACCACCTTAGTACTACTGTGTCATAAACGGTGGACGCCGCAGAACGGGCATTGGCGGAGCTGTTGGAGCAGAGAGCGGGCCAGTAGGATGCGGAGAGTAGCGATGGAATGCGGGTTATGCCGTTCCGGTCGAATGCGCGCCGCGGGGCCGGAAGCCTGCCGGGGGTTGGGGGGCTGATAGTCCAAGATTGCCGCTGCGGGCCGAGGGGGAAAATCGACTCCGTTCGGCCACCAGGAAGCCATAGGCGGCGATCGAGAGTGTCGCATGATGATGGAAGCCACGCCAGCCGCGTCCTTCAAAGTGTCCCAGGCCCAGTTCCTGTTTCAGTTCTTGATAATCGCGTTCGATGATCCAGCGCTGTTTGCCCAGGGCGACCAGATCGCGTAGCTTGCTGTTTTCAGCCAGATTGGACAACCAGTATTTCGTGGGTTCGGCTTCGCCACGGGGCCACTCGATCAACAGCCATTCCTCTTCTCGCGGCTGGTGGAGTTTGTGATCGCGATGTGCGGGGCGGATGCGCACGGCGGCAAAACGGGAACGCAAGGGATGGCGCGTGCCTTCTCGCCACATCACGGTCTTCCATGCTTTGGCCGGCAAGTTCAGCGCCAGTTGTTTGGCTGCTACCGGCGCATGTTCCGGATCGCGGCGCAGTCGGCTCGCCGGTCGACCGCGCCCGGGGTACTTGGGTGCGGAGAGCGGCTGAGTTCCCGGCGGCCAGATGGTGGTGCTGCTCTGGACGCCCAGCACATAGCTCAATTCCATTCCTGCCAGCGCCTGACGGAAGCCCGTATCGTTGCCGTAAGCCGGATCAGCCAGTACGGTTCCTTGGGCAATTCCGTCGGCCAAGGCTTGGCGGATCTGGCTGAGCGCGATCTCCAGCTTGGTCTCGAACAGGACCTGCTGGGGAATCCCGGCCTGTTGCCTGCGCTCAGCATCGTTGGTCCAAGCCTCAGGCAGATACAAACGGTAGGCGACAGGCAAGCTCGCACTCCACGTGGCGACCGACAGGCTAACGGCTACTTGGCAGTTATCTTGCTTCCCAGTCTGGCCACAATACTGACGCGCTACCCCGACGGAATGAGTTCCCTTCTTCGGAAGCCCGGTGTCATCGACAATCCAGGCCACGATGGGGCTGGTCTTGGTCATCGCAGGGAGCACGTAGTCGCGAACGCTGCCGAGCAGAAACTCATCGCTCCACGGAGCATCGGCCACAACATGGTGAAGCGACTGGTGCATCCGCCGGACGTTGTCCGGGGCCAGACGAGCTGCCATCGGCTCAATCGACTTGCGTTCCCCGGGCAGCAGCAGCCCGGTGCAATACGACTTCAGAGGAACAGCGCGATCCGCGTGCCCAGCCGCTTCCGCCAGACGGTCAAGATAGCTCGTCAGGCGTTGTTGCCGGGCGCCTGAAGTACCGATGTTGGCGCTCATGCAGCCAAGGTACAACCATACCCGCCTCCATACGCCTGAATACTTGCAGACGGGTATCTAGTTTATAACACAGTAGTATTAGTAATCCGCCCTCACAAACACAAGTCCGGAGGAACCTTCGTTCTCATTCACCAACTCCCCCTTGCCCAGGCCATTCAGCGTAAAGCGAAAACTCACCGGAGAGTCATTCAACGAGCCCGGTGGGTGCGCCCGCCGATGACTTACCTGGAAGGTCAGCGTCCTTCCATCGAACGTCAAATTGAAAAGCGGCTCCGGAACCCCCGGCGTCGCAGTCACGGGTTCTCCTTTATCGTGTCGGTGCAAATAGAACAGAACTGCTCCCGATAAGCTTCCCGTCTCGTTTGTAATGTTGAGCGTCACGTAGGGCAAACCATCCAAATCTGCCCGCCAGATGCCTGTGATTGAAGCCTTATCCGTCGCCGTGCTCGGCCGGCTTGTTGGCGCCAATCCGGCCGTCGCCCACATCGCCAGCGCGCACACAAGGATCGCTGTGCCTTTCATATCCAGTTCCTCCACTCAGCATCATTTCTGCTGTTTCCCAATCGCGGTCATCGCCAGCGTTCCGCCCAGGTTCATCGATTCAATGGCCGACGAAGGCACAATGACCATCGAACCCTTGTCCCGCATCGCTTCAAAAAGCATGTTCATGCCGCGCAGATGCAAGGCCACTGGATTGTCCGAATACACTTGGGCAGCCTGCGCGAATTGCTCTGAAACCTGCACCTCGGCGTCACCCAGAATCACCCGCGCCTGCCGCTCCCGATCCGCCTGCGCCTGTTGCGACATCGCATTCTCAAGCGCCTGCGGAATGCGCACATCTCGAATCTCCACAGACTGCACGGTGATGCCCCAGGGCGTGGTCTTCTCATCGAGAATCTTTTGCAGTTCATGCCCCAGCGTCTCCCGCTCCGTAATCATCTGCGCCAGTTGGTGCCGGCCAATCGACTCCCGCAGCGCCGTTTGCGAGCCCAGCGTGATGGCCTCGATAAAGTCTTCCACTTCAAATATCGCCTTCTCCGCGTTCCACACCAGCCAGAACACAATCGCGTCCACGTTCACCGGCACGGTATCCCGTGTAAGTGTCGACTCCGCGCTCACCGTGGTCACTCGTACCCGTTGATCCACGTACCGGCTTAGCGTGTCCACGATAGGAATAATGAAGAAAATCCCCGGGCCGCGCAGTCCGCGAAAGCGCCCGAAGCGCAATACCGCCACCTTCTCCCATTGATCCACCACCTTGATCGCGAGCAGAAAGTAGACGCCGATAATCGCCCCGGCAATGACGAACGATTGTGCCTTGGTCTGCGATGTAAGCCAGGCTCCGCTAAGCACGCAGACGATGAATACCAGGATCCCTACGCCGTTTACCTGTCTCCGTTGGATTGGGTTGGTTCGCAATGCATTTACCTGGAACATGGCTAGCTCCTTGTTTGACCTTCATTTGATAGCTTTTGCAACGCGTCGATAAGTTCAACAACCGTCAACCCCGCTGACCCGGCCCTGGAAACAAACTCACCGACCAACTGCGCCAGTTGCCGGTCCCGCTCTTCTTGTGAGGGTTCCGTCTGCCTCTCCGCAATAAACGTTCCCGTCCCCTGCTGCGTGTCGAGAATGCCTCGGATCTCCATCTCGCGATACGCCCGCAGAACGGTGTTGGGATTGATCGCCAGCTCGACTGCCACATGGCGCACCGTCGGTAGCTGATCCCCAGGGCTCAGCGCTCCTGTCGCAATCGCGCCCTGCACCTGGTCGATCAACTGCCTGTAAACGGGAACGCCGCTATGCGCATCGAGGCGGAATGCGAATCCGAACGTTTCAATTGATGTGTCTTGTTTCATCGCAGAACTAGTGTATTAGTGTAATAGTACAATGTCAAATGAAAAATGAAAAATTCTCTGTGCGGGCACCGGAGCCTTTCGCTGCCGGTCGGGCGCCCGGCCTCGCTCTTGCCCAACCGTGACCCTCCATGTCCCCGCTTTCTGCGCAAGCGTGACCCTCTATGTCCACGGTTTAGCCCCAACTGAGTTCACCCGGAAATGCCCCATATTGGTATACTGTTTCAGTGACTACAACTGTCCTCTACCCCACCCCCAACTGTAGCGAAACCGGAAACTTCCCCAGTCAGAAGAGGGTGTTGCTGCTCAAGCCGCGTGGCTTCTGCGCCGGTGTGGTGCGCGCCATCGACATTGTCAAAATCGCCCTCGAAACCTTTGGCGCTCCCATCTATGTTCGCCGCGAAATCGTCCATAACCGATATGTTGTGAATGAGTTAGCCGAGAAGGGCGCGATCTTTGTCCATGAAATCGAAGAGGTCCCCGATGGCGAGCGCGTTATCTATAGTGCCCACGGAGTTTCACCCGCCGTCCGCGAAATGAGCAAGTCCCGCAACCTCAAAGTCATCGACGCCACCTGCCCCCTCGTTACCAAGGTTCATATCGAGGCCGTCAAGTTCGCCAAGCAGGGTTATTCGCTGGTCCTCATCGGCCACCGCGATCACGATGAAATCGAAGGTACCCTGGGCGAAGCCCCCGAGGCCACACAAGTTGTTTCGAATGTGGCAGAAGTGGACGCCCTCAAGGTTCCCGATCCCGACCACGTCGCCTATCTCACGCAGACCACGCTTTCGCTCGATGAGGCACGCGACATCATACACGCTCTCAAACTCAAATTTCCCAACATCGTTGGTCCCCACTCGCAGGACATCTGCTACGCCACTGAAAACCGCCAGGTTGCCGTCCGCAACGTGGCCCACGATGCGGGTCTCGTTCTCGTCGTTGGATCAACCAATAGTTCCAACTCCAACCGCCTGGTCGAGGTTTCCCGGAATCTCGGCACCGTGGGGTATCTGATTGATAACTCTCAGGCAATCGACCCCGCCTGGCTCAAGGATATCTCCACCGTCGCCGTCACGGCCGGTGCCTCGGCCCCCGAAATCCTCGTCGAAGATGTCGTGAATTATCTGCGTCAAAGCGGCTTTTCCAGCGTCGAAGAAGTTGAGGTGATGCCGGAGAACGTCCGTTTCGGCCTTCCGCCTGAGATCATTCAGGCCATCGGAAATGCAAGCGGCGCTGAGCCGGTTCCCGTGCGCTAGATCAGTCACGGGTCCGGCGCGAATCCAGCGCCAAGTTCTCCGGACATCGCGGATCAGAGGAATTGAATCATATCTTCCTTCAAGACAATCCGTTAGAGTATGCTCGTCCGGTCTCGTTGAAGCGTAGCTGAGGCATGCAAAATCTCATGAAACTGCAGCAGGAAAAGTCACACGCCGTAGCACTTAAATTCGGGCGCTTGGATGCGGATCTGGCCGACGTCGAATCCGCCATCCTCCATTCCCGCGACTTCCTGCTCTCCCAGCAGCACTCCGAAGGATATTGGTGCGGCGAACTCGAAGCCGATTCAATGCTCGAGGCCGATTACATCTTCCTGCATACCTTGCTTGAGAGCGGCGATCCCGAAAGGCTCAAGCGCGCACTCACTGAAATGATGCGCTACCAAAACGAAGATGGAAGCTGGAGCATTTATCCCGGCGGGCCCGGCAACATCTCGCTCTCCGTCAAATGTTACTTTTCAGCCAAGCTGATGGGTATCGGTGCCGGCGACCCGCGCCTCGTCAAATGCCGTGCCTGGGTCCTCGCCCATGGCGGGGTGGTCGCGTGCAACACCTTTACCAAGATGTATCTCTGCGCGCTCGGACAGTATGACTACGATGCGGTCCCCGCCATTCCCCCTGAGATCGTCCTCTTTCCCAACTGGTTCTATTTCAATATCTACGAAATTTCCTCCTGGTCCCGCTCGATTCTCGTGCCCCTGGCGATCATCTACGCTAAGAAACCGTACAAGAAGATCGCGCCCGAGCAGGGAATTGACGAGCTCTTCGTGAGCGGTCGAGCTAACTCGATCCTCCGCTTGCGCATTAACCGCAAGTCCCCCATTTCCTGGCGCAATTTCTTTCTCATTCTCGACCGCCTGATGCATCTCTCTGAGGCCGTCCACATCCGTCCCCTGCGCACGATTGCCCTCCGCAAGGCTGAGAAATGGATGCTCGAGCGGCTCGAGATGACCGACGGCCTGGGCGCCATCTATCCGGCCATGCTCAACGCCATTATCGCGCTGCGCTGCCTGGGTTATTCCGAGGACGATCCCCAGGTCATTCGCGCACGGGACGAGTTCGAAAAGCTCGGCATTGAGCAGGCAGCCACCGCTGATATGCCCGAGCCGACCTTCCGCATGCAGCCTTGTGCCTCCCCTGTCTGGGATACGGCACAAGTGGTCTATGCCTTGGGCGAGGCGGGCGTTTCGCGCACCGATCCCCGCATGATCAACGCAGCCGACTGGCTTCTCTCCAAGGAAGTTCGCCACAAGGGCGACTGGGCCGTCAAGGTATCCAAGACCGAACCCGGCGGATGGTATTTCGAGTACAACAACGAGTACTATCCCGACACCGATGACACTGCTCAAGTCCTGCTGGCTCTGAATAAGGTCGACAATCCGCGCGAGCGCTATCAGCACGAAGTGGCTGAACGGGCCATCCAGTGGCAGTTTGCCATGCAATGCCGTAGCGGCGGCTGGGGAAGCTTCGACAAAGACAACACCAAGATGATCTTCCAGTACATCCCCTTTGCCGATCACAACGCCATGCTTGATCCGCCTACGGTCGACATCACCGGGCGCATGCTCGAAATGCTGGCGTCCTATGGCTACACCCGCGCTGACAAGCGCGTCGAAAGGGCCATCAAGTTCATCCTTCGCGAGCAGGAACCGGATGGAAGCTGGTTTGGACGCTGGGGCGTCAACTACATCTACGGCACATTCCTCGTCCTTCGCGGCCTTGAAGCCATTGGATTCGACCAGCATGAGCCGCAGGTGCAACAGGCAGCCGAGTGGATTCGCATGGTGCAAAATCCCGACGGTGGGTGGGGCGAATCCTGCGGCAGCTACGACGACCCCGACACCCGCGGCGTGGGCCCCAGCACCCCGTCCCAGACGGCCTGGGCCCTGCTGGGTCTGCTCTCGGCTGGTGACGACCGCTCTGACTCGCTCGCCAAGGGCGTTCGCTGGCTGCTGACCCGCCAACGTCCCGACGGCGGATGGGACGAGTCAACCGGGGAAGGAACTCAGCGGCAGGCTATGTACACAGGTACAGGCTTCCCGAGAGTCTTTTACCTGGCTTATGACATGTATCGAAACTACTTCCCGCTCCTGGCCCTCACCGGCTACAAGCGGACCATGGAGTGTGCGTCTTAGCTCGTTGAAAACGCACGACTTCGGTTGTGCCGCAAGTGCATCCAAAGTGAACTCGGGCTTTAGTGCCCGAAGAAACTCTGGCTGAGGCAAGACCCAGGATAAGCCGGCCCGAAGGTCATGAATCGCGCGGAATCCGAGCGAACCTTCCGTAGTACGTCGGCATGGCACATGATTACCGCGTTTCGCTCTATCCTTGAGAGAGTGGCGAATCGCCCGGAGGATTGACCCGAATATGGCAGTTCCAATGTCTCAGATGTGGACGGTTGCCACTTACGTACTGAAAAAGAAGCTGGCCGGCAACAAACGCTATCCGCTGGTGCTGATGCTTGAGCCGCTCTTCCGCTGCAACCTGGCCTGCGCCGGTTGCGGCAAGGTGCAATATCCGCCCCACATCCTCAAAAAGCAGCTCACCCCCTCGGAGTGTTTCGCCGCCGTTGAAGAGTGCGGCGCTCCCATGGTTTCCATCCCCGGTGGCGAACCGTTGCTCCATCCCCAGATCGTCGAAATCGTCAACGGCCTCATCGCGCGCAAAAAGTACATTTACCTGTGCACCAACGCGCTCGAATTGAAGCGCCGCCTGCCGGAGTTCACGCCCTCCAAGTACCTCACCTTCTCCGTACACCTTGACGGCGACCGCGAGCATCACGACTTCTCCGTCTGCCGCGAAGGTGGATACGACATCGCCGTCGAAGGCATCAAGGAGGCCGTCAAACGCGGCTTCCGCGTCACCACCAACGCCACCTTTTTCGATGGTACCGATCCCAATAATGTCCGCGCCTTCTTTGACGATGTGATGGAGATGGGCGTCGAGGGCATCGTGCTCTCCCCCGGCTATAGCTATGAAATGGCCCCGGACCAGCACCGCTTCCTCGGTCGCGCACGCGTGCGCAAACTCTTCCGCGCCATCCTTTCCAATCGCAAGCCGACCTGGAAATTCAATATGTCGCCCTTGTTCCTGGAGTTTCTGATGGGCGACCGCAAATACGAATGCACCCCCTGGGGTTCGCCGGCCTACAACATCTTCGGTTGGCAGCGCCCCTGCTACCTGCTTCAGGATGGATACGCTGAGACCTTCAAGGAGTTACTCGAAACCACCAGGTGGGAAGAGTATGGCGTCGCCAGCGGCAATCCCAAATGCGCCAACTGCATGGTCAGTTGCGGCTACGAGCCCACTGCGGTTATGGACGGGTTTGGTTCCTTGTCGGGCTTCTGGGGCATGGTGCGCGGCACGTTCAAGAAATATCGTGACCAGCACGCACTGAATCTGCTCAATGAACCCGCCCCGCACGGCCCATCGCCCCTCATCCAGATCGAGCGGCCAACCCATTCCCTTGAGGAGACCAACGCATGACCGCCGAAGTCCTCAAATACTCAATGGAGCAGGTTGAAGCGCTGGAACTCGCTCCCGGCACTGAACACCAGAACCTTGAAGGCTGGGTTCCCGATCTGGCCAGCGACGAAGACCTGCGCCAAGCCCTCGAAAGGGCCTTCGACTATCGCGGTGATGTGGGCCTCACCCTCAAGAACGGGGAACGCATCGAGGCTTTCATCTTCAATCGCCACACCGGGGCAACTCTGGTGGATTCCTATGTGCAGTACTTCACGCCCTCAGCGCCCGAGAAGCGCAAAGTCAGTTATGCCGAAATCGCTCGCCTCGAGTTCAGCGGAAAGGACCGCGCCGCCGGCAAGCACTGGGAAGACTGGGTCAAAGCTTACAACGAAAGGAAAGCCGCTGGCGAAAAAAACATCGCCCTCCACCCCGAGAAGCTGGAGTAATATGCGCCTTAACCTGGCCTTAACGACACATTAGTTGCGGCTAAATGCATGCCCTGTAACGACTTGCAGCCGAAAACGGCGCACCTACCCCCTATATTCTCTTTTCCTTCGCCTTCCGCCGGCTGAAACCGGAGACGCTGACTCGCTGATACGTGCGATGGGCGGCTAACTTGCTAACCTGCTAAAGCATGAAAGTTTTCCTTACAGGCGCTACCGGCTTCGTTGGTCATCACGTTGCGAAAGCCCTCGTTGCCGAAGGCGCTAGCTTGCGTATGTTGGTCCGCAAGACCAGCAACCTCAAAAACCTTGAAGGCATTCCCGGCGAAACCGTTGCCGGCGACCTCGCTAAGCCAGAATCCTTCGCCCCCGCGCTCCGAGGCTGCGACGCCGTTGTCCATGTCGCCGCTGACTACCGCCTATGGATCCCCAATCCAGACGCCATGTACCGCGCCAACGTCGACGGTACCCGCGAACTCCTGAAACTGGCCCGCGAAGCAGGCGTCCCGCGCGTCGTCTACACCAGCAGTGTCGCCACGATGCACTTTCGCACCGACGGCATCGTCATCAACGAGGACACGCCCGTCTCCCTTGCCGACATGGTCGGCCACTACAAGCGCTCCAAGTTCATGGCTGAGCAACAAGCCATTGCTGCCGCCCAGGATGGCCAGCAGGTCATCGTCCTCAACCCGACGACCCCCATCGGTCCCAACGATGCCAAGCCCACCCCCACTGGCCGCATCTTCGTGGATTTTCTCAACCGCAAGTTCCCGGCCTACGTCGACACCGGCCTCAATCTCGTCGACGTAGCCGAAGTTGCGCGCACCCATGTCACCGCCCTTACAAAGGGCCAACCGGGCCGCCGCTACATCCTCGGCGGAGAGAACCTGACCCTCAAGCAGATCCTCGACAAAATGTCTGCCATCACCGGCATCCCGTCTCCCACTACAAGGATTCCTTTCGCCATTCCCGCCACCTATGCCTTCTTTGAGGAGTGGATCACCGGCCGCATCCGTGGCAAAGAGCCCCGCGCCACCCTCGAAGAAGTCCGCATGGGCCGCAAAAAAATGTTCGCCTCCTCTGCCCGCGCGCAGCAGGAACTGGGCTTCCGCATCGTTCCCGTCTACCCCGCCATGCGCGCCGCCATAGAATGGTTTCGCACCAACGGCTACGCACCATAGGAGGGAGGTGTCACGCATCAAGAAATCGGTGCATTGGGGGATCATCCTTGAGCACGGACATGGGTGCCCCATCCAAGCTCTGCTTGGGTCGAAAACAAGAACCCAAACCAACCATTGTCCTCCTGAGCGACCGGAGCGTAGCGTAGGGAGTCGAAAGACCTGGGTTTGTCTTCACCTTTGAAAGGGCACGGCTTAGCCGCGCCGCAACCGCTCTCTTTGAAATGGGGCTTAAGCCTTTGAGGGAACGCAAGAATTTGGATGAATTGATGAGCGCCGGCGTCACCCGCACCGCCATCGTCGCCGCCATGTCCGGCGAACTCAAACCCATGGTCCGAGGCTGGCATCCAAGTCGCTCTGAAACCGTGAAACTCTGGGCCCACCGCGACGAAAACCTCTACGTCGCCGCCTGTGCCGGAGCCGGTCAGGCCGCTGCCACTCGCGCATTCGCCGCCATCGAAAAAGATGCCCCCATCGACCTTGCCTTTTCCATTGGCTGGGCCGGCGCCCTCACCAGCGACGTCGCCACAGGCAACGCCTACAACGTCGCCGGTGTTATCGACGTCCAAACCGGCGAGCGTTTCCGTTGCGACGCAGGCGCCGGCGAACATTGGCTGGCCACCAGCCCTAAAGTCGCCGACGAAACAGAAAAGAAACGCCTTGCCTCCACCTACAACGCTAGCCTCGTCGATATGGAAGCCGCCGCCATCGCCCGCCTTGCCCACATGCGGGGAATCCCGTTCTATTGCATCAAGGGCGTAAGCGACGATTTCAACGACAAATTGCCCGATTTCAATCGTTTCATTGCCCCCAGTGGAGAGTTCCAGACCGTACAGTTTGCACTTTATGCGCTTCTCAAACCTTGGTACTGGCCCGCATTGATAAGAATGGGCGAGAATAGCAGGAGGGCTTCGCAATCCATTGCGGAGTCCCTGCTTAATTTCCTGGATGATCGAGGTCACGTCGAAGAGCGGAATGGCTACTCAAATCTCAAACCGTGAAAACCTGGCGGAAACCAGAATCCCCGCCACCATGCGCGCCGTGGTCTACCGCGGCGTCAACGATATGCGCGTCGAAACCGTTCCGGTACCCCGTATCGGCCCCGGCGAACTGCTGGTCAAAGTGGCCACCTGCGGCATCTGCGGAACGGATCTGAAAAAGATTCATACCGGCTCCCACTCCGCGCCGCGCATCTTCGGCCACGAGATCGCCGGAACAATCGTGGCCATGGGTGAGGGAGCCACGCGTTTCCGCGAGGGCGAACGCGTCATGGTCTTCCACCATGTTCCCTGCGGCGAGTGCTATTACTGCCGTAAGCAAACTCCCTCGCAATGCCCACTCTACAAAAAGGTGGGTGTCACGGCCGGCTTTGAGCCCTCGGGCGGCGGCTTTGCTGAGTACGTCCGCGTTATGGACTGGATTGCCGGAAGCAGCGGTGTTGTCCGGATTCCGGATGGCGTGCCCTTCGAGCAAGCGGCATTTGTCGAGCCGGTCAACACCGTCCTCAAGGGGGTAAAGCTGCTCAATCTGGCCCTGGACGACACCGTTCTGGTCATTGGCCAGGGGCCCATCGGGCTCATGCATGCCGTGCTCTCAAGCCGTACCGGTGCAACGGTGCTCACTTCTGACCTCTATCCGGAGCGCCACGCCATTGCCGCGAAGTTCGGTTTGCGGCATCCAATTCACGCCGGGACAGAAAACGTGGTCGAAAGAGTCTTCGCCGAGACGGATGGTCGAGGCGCTGACGCCGTGATTCTGGCCGTCGGTGGTACGGCCCTCATCCGCACCGCGATGGACGCGGCCCGGCCGGGGGGCAAGGTAATGTTGTTTGCTCAAACCCAGCACGGCGAAGTCACCATTGATCCGGCAGCGGTATGCATGGACGAAAAAACGTTGCTCGGCTCCTACTCATCCTCATTCCCAATTCTCGATGAGGTGACCAGCCTGGTCTTTGATGGCTATCGCAATGGATTTGACCTCACCCGGTTGATTTCGCATCGCTTCCCGATCGAAGAAGCTGTGGCGGCGATTGAAGTGGCTTCGCATCCGAAAGCAGACTCGATGAAGATTATGATTGAGCCGGTCTTGGGAGCGGGAACAGATTAGGAGGCACCTGATGGCGACAACCATGAGGGCCGCGGTTCTGCACGGACGCGAAGACGTCCGCATCGAGAGTGTGCCCGTTCCAAAAGCGGCGCCGGGAGAGCTGATTGTTCGCGTCGGCGCGGCGCTCACTTGCGGGACGGACTTGAAGGTGTTTCGCCGCGGATATCACGCGCGCATGATCGTGCCTCCGGCCCTGTTCGGTCATGAACTTGCCGGGACTGTCGTCGAGGCCGGTGCGGGCGTCGCTGATTTTTCTCCCGGCGATCGCGTGGTGGCGCTCAACTCCGCTCCATGCGGAAAGTGCTACTTTTGCGAGCGAAATCAGGAAAACCTCTGCGATGACCTGCTCTTCAATAACGGCGCCTATGCGGAATTCATCCGTATTCCGGCTCGCATTGTGGCCAAGAATACACTCCACGTTCCCGATCACGTCCCGCTGGAACACGCAGCACTGACTGAGCCGCTGGCCTGCGCTGTGCACGGCTTTGAAGATTCCCGCCCTCGACCAGGCGATACGGTAGCCGTGATCGGCGGTGGTCCGCTGGGATTGATGATGCTCCATGTGGCAGCCCTGGCCGGGTGCGAAGCGATTGCGATCGTCAAGCACGATGGCCAGGTTGAAGCGGCTCGGCAATTGGGAGCCACACACGTAGTCCAGGCCAGCACCATTCGCAAGGCCGTACGCGAAACGCGCGCCCTCACTCCCAAGAACCGCGGAGTCGATATTGCGATTGAAGCCGTGGGTTCACCGGATGCATGGGAAGAAGCCGTTGATATGGTACGCAAGGGTGGAACAGTCAATTTCTTTGGAGGATGTGCTATAGGTACTCACGTAAATCTCGACACCAATCGCATCCACTATAGCGACATCACGCTCCGCGCCACTTTTCATCACACGCCGGCAATCTGCCGCAAGTCGCTTGACCTGATTGCAGGCGGCCGATTCCAGGCGAGCGCGTTCATCACCGGTCATGCTCATCTATACGAATTGAATCGCGTGTTCAAAAAGTTGATGAACCGCAGTCACGAGATCAAGACTGCAATCGTGCCCTGAGGCAACCTGAATGAACACGACGACTCTGCACCCGGATAACAATACGCTGCCCAAAGACGAATTGATCGCCCGGGCCTGGGCGGCGTTGCCGGCTTCGTATCGCATGCCCGATGCTGTGCCATCGCTCGACGGGGCCCGCGCGTGGTGCAAACGTCTGGCCGAGTCGCACTACGAGAATTTTCATGTTGCATCCTGGTTTCTGCCGGAAGCCTTGCGCCCGCATTTTCACGCCATCTATGCATATTGCCGTGTCTCCGACGACCTGGGTGACGAGGTGGGAGATACGGCGCAGGCCTTGGCGCTCCTGGACTTTTGGGGAAGAGAACTCGATGCCTGTTACGATGGCCACGCGCGCCATCCTGTATTTGTTGCACTGTCTGAAACGATTCGCGCCTGCTCGATTCCAAAGGAGCCATTTGCCGACCTGCTGTCGGCCTTTCGCCAGGATCAGGTAGTCACCCGCTATCGCACCATGCAGCAGGTCTTGGACTATTGCACCTACTCGGCAAATCCTGTGGGCCGCTTGGTGTTATATGTCTGCGGCTACACAGACGAGGAGCGTTTCAGGCTTTCCGATGCAACATGCTCTGCGCTTCAATTAGCCAACTTCTGGCAGGATGTGCGCGTAGACTTTGCAAAGAACCGCGTCTATTTGCCGCAAGACGACATGCAGCACTTTGGGGTGAGCGACGAAGTCATCGCGCAGGGAATCGCTACTCCCGATTTCCGCTCTCTGCTCGCTTACGAAGTTGATTTTGCACGCAAGCTCTTCGAGGAAGGACTTCCTCTTATCGCCATGGTCCGCCGCGATCTTGCATTGGATATTGATCTTTTCAGCCGCGGCGGGCTTGAGATCCTGCGCGCCATCGAGCTTCAGGAATATGATGTGCTGACATCAAGGCCCGCTATTTCAAAGCGCACAAAGATGGCGCTTGCACTGCGCGCTCTGAGCGGCAAGGCGCTGCCGTTTCTCCGCCTGGGCGCACGTTCCACAGGGAAGGCGGCTTGACGCACGCACTTACATTGGACGACGCCTATGCGGCATGCCGGAAAATCGCCAAACGCGAAGCGAAGAATTTCTACTACGCCTTTCTGGCACTGCCCGCGCCACGAAAGAACGCGATCTGCGCGATCTACGCTTTTATGCGCCGCGCCGACGACCTCGCCGACGATGAGAGCCTTTCCCGCGAGGAGCGCCGCCGTCGTCTCGACGCATGGCTGAAAGAATGGCATGCTGTTTGCCACGGCGACAATACAGCCGACCCGGTCTTCCTGGCCGTGCGCGATGCGACGAAGCGGTTCGGAATCCGCCTCGACTTGCTTGATGAGCTCGTTGCAGGAACCACTATGGACCTGAAGCAGAGCGGCAAAGAAGCGCCGGATACTTACGCAACCTTTGCCGATCTCTATAACTATTGCTATCTCGTTGCCTCGGTCGTGGGACTGGTCTGCATTCGTATCTTTGGGTACACCGACCCGCGAGCCGAGAAACTCGCCGAGGAGACGGGCATCGCATTTCAGCTCACCAACATTCTGCGCGACGTGGCCGAGGACGCTGGGCGCAATCGCGTGTACCTGCCGCTGGAAGACATGGCCGCCCACGATGTTTCACTGGATTCTCTGCTTCGCCGAGTGGCCGGCAGTCCACCATCCGCCAGCGAGCGGGCGTTGCTTGAAGCCATTGGCCAGCGTGCCGAAGACTTCTTTCAATCCGGCATGAAACTGATGCCCTTGATCGACAGCGAAAGCAGGCCTGCGCTGTGGGTGCTGGTTTCTATCTACCATGCATTGTTGAAGCGCATTCGCGGTGCCGATTACGATGTGTTTTCCTGCCGGGCCAGTGTGCCGCTGGCAGAAAAGGTCGCCATACTGGTCGCAGGGTTGTCGCGCATGGGCTGGGCGAGACTTGTTGGATAAGGCGCAAACTTCGCGGCAAGAAACGTCAGGCCGTATGCAACTGGAACTCGCGAAAACCGTGACCGTCATAGGCGGTGGTGTCGCCGGCATGAGCGCCGCCTGCGCGCTCGCTGACGCGGGCTTTCGCGTTCAACTGCTCGAGAGGCGTGGTTACCTTGGCGGGCGCGCGTCTTCGTATCCGCATCCCGGCGTTGATGAGGTCATCGACAACTGCCAGCACGTGCTTTTCGGCTGTTGTACAAACGTGATCGGTTTCTACAAGCGCATCGGCGTCGCCGACAAGATTCACTGGACCAGCGAAATGGTTATGATCGAGCCGGGAGGACGCCGCTCGCCGCTCGGCCCATCGTGGCTGCCCGCTCCGCTGCATGGGTTGCCAAAACTTCTTACTGCCAGTGCCTTTTCGCTTGCCGACAAGGTTGCTCTGAGTCGCGCATTTAGCGCGTTGATGAAGCGGGTTCCCGCCGATTCCACCGAGTCTCTGGGCGCATGGCTCAAGCGCAACGGGCAGACGAAGGGTGCAATTGAACGCTTCTGGCGGTTGGTGATTGCAAGCGCGCTGAATGCCAACCTTGACGATATCGCTCTGCCCTACGCGGCCAAGGTGGTCCGCGAGCTCTTTATGAACTCCGCCCAGGCGGGGAGCATGGGGATGAGCTCAGTGCCGCTGAGCGAACTCTATGAAGGTGCAGTGGAATTTCTTGCACAGCGCGGTTCGAGCGTTCACTTCAACGCGAATGTCGAGTCGGCGGAGTGGGACGAAGAGACTTCCGAGTGGGCTCTGGTGACCCGTGCGGGGGACTTCAGGTCGACGATTCTGGTGCTTGCGCTGCCGTTTGAAGCTACTGCAAAACTTATTCCGCAGATGCCGCCAGTCGAGGGTGTGGATACGCTCATTGGAAAGATCGAGCATCACGAGCATTGGCCTATCTGCAGCGTGCATCTCTGGTTCGACCGCGAGATCACCACGCTTGATCATGCCGTGCTGCTCGACCGCGAGCTTCATTGGATGTACAACAAGAGCCGCCTCCAGCCATGGCGCAAACTGCAGGGGAGCTATCTGGAGTTGGTGGTCAGCGCATCTCGCAGTTTTGCCGCACTCAGCCGCGAGCATGCCATCGATCAGGCCACGAGCGAACTGGCCGAATTCTTTCCCGCTGCGGCCTCAGCAAAATTGGAAAAAGCAGCACTGGTGAAAGAAGTCCGTGCCACATTTGGTGTACCGCCAGGAATCGATCGTTCAAGACCGGCCTCGGCGGCGCCGTGGCCGAATTGCTTTCTCGCCGGCGATTGGATCGCAACGGGCTGGCCTTCCACGATGGAAAGCGCCGCGCGTTCAGGCCACTTGGCCGCGGAAGCAATTTGCAAAGCCCTTGGCCAGCCACGCGCATTCCTCATTCCCGACTTGAAGCCGCGGGGCCTGATGCGCTTCATAAGTTGAATCCGGAAAGTTCGCGTTCTGACCGGCTGTCACTTTAGTGCGCCAGGAAGTAAACTCCGATGCAGACCAGCACCGCTGCCGTCCAGCGCCGGCGGTCGACATTCTCCTTGAGAAAGAGCCTGGCCGCGATGGCGTTGGTAACCAGCGTGAGCGATGCCGAGGCGGGCGCCACGAGGCTCAGGTTTAGATGGTTAAGCGCGAAGAGAAGCGCGAAGAAGGCCAGAGCCAGAAAGCTTACGCCGGAAAAAAACATTGGACAGGTTACAACTGCGCGAATGGCGCCCTTGATACCCGCGCGAGCGCGAATATCATCCAGGTCGCCAATGGACTTCATGGCCGCGGCAGTGAGCACCTCCCCTGTTGTGGAACTCAATACGATTGCGGCGATCATGGCTGTCGCAATCCAGGGGCCTGGTTGTGGCGCAGGGGAGGGAATCATCATCGCACCTGCTCCTCCTCCACTTCAACGTCGGGTGCTGGTATCTCAGTCAATGACGGTCCCTGCGCCACAAAACCAACGCCGACGGTGATGAGCACAATTCCCGCCCAGCGCTGGACTGAAATTGGTTCGTGAAGCCAGAAGCGAGAAAGGAATGCAACTATCACGTTGCCAAAGGCGGTAGCGGGAAGCACGAAGGTGAGGTCCGCCCACGACAGCGCCGTGAGATAGCTCGCGAAGAATCCGATTAGCAGGACAATGCCGGCGGCAATCCACGGCGTGAAAACCGCGGCGATCAGGGAGCCTGGATGTGCCAGCGTAATCGGCGGCAGCGCAGTCATCCCGCGCGACAGGAACGTATCGCCGAGGGGTGCGCACACTGAAACCAGTCCCAGAATGAGGTATTGTCGAGGCGTGAGTTTGTGATGCGTCATCTTTGACTTGCCCGCCCCCCCTGAACAGATGCAAGAAAACGAGGGCGGACTCTTCTTGAGTACCGCCCTCAATGCGTACTGTGCCGGTTTGCCTAGGCGCCGGCGCCTACCGGAGCCGGAGGGTCAGGCTGATGGCTGCGAGCTTCTTTCACCATCTTGTTGCGCTGTGCACGCAGCTTGAGAAAGGCCTTCGCTTCCACGTAGAGCCTTGGCACATCGCGATTGATGATTGCCTTCCAGATGACGCGGAAGGCCGCCTTAGGCCGGAAATAATATTCGTCGTAAAAACGGTGCACCATTTCCAGAACGTAATCGGTTGGAAGGCCGGGATATTCAATGTGAGCCATCTGGTGGCCGCCCTCATCACTCATCGCCGCCGTGTTCACAATGAATCCGTTGGCCTTTGCGTAGTCGTAAAACTCGGTGCCTGGATATGCATGCGCGATCGAAACCTGGATGGTTTCAACATCCAGCGTCTTGGCGAAATTGATCGTGTTGCGTATCGATTCCTTGGTCTCGCCTGGCAGTCCGAGAATGAAGTCGCCGTGAATGGTGAGGCCGAGGTCGTGGCAGTCTTTAGCGAAAGCCCGGGCCCGCTCAACAGTGGCGCCCTTCTTGATGTTCTTCAGGATCTGTGGATCACCGGATTCGAATCCCACGATCAGCAGACGGCAACCGGCTTCCTTCATCGCCTTCAGCGTGTCGTAGTCGGTAGTCACGCGCGAAGTGCAGCTCCAAGTCAGGCCGAGTGGCTTCAGTTTTTCGCACAGCTCAATGGTGCGAACCTTCTGAATGTTGAAGGTATCGTCGTCAAAGAAGTACTCCTTGACTTCAGGAAAATTCTGCTTGGCCCATGCCAGTTCCGCCGCAACATCGTCCGTGGACCGCTTGCGCCACGCGTGCCCGCTGAGGGTTTGCGGCCACAGGCAGAAGGTGCACTGCGCCGGGCAGCCGCGGGTAGAGTAAAGCGCGATGTACGGATGCAGCAAAAAGGGCACGTTATAGCGCGTTACGTCCATGTCGCGCTTGTAAATCTTCGTAGCCCAAGGCATCGCGTCCAGGTCTTCCACCTGGGGGCGATCCGGGTTGTGAACAATCTTCCCGTCCTGTTTGTAGGTGATGCCGAGAATCTCGTTGAGCGGCTTCCCTTGGGCAAATTCGACCACCGAATAATCGAACTCACGACGACAGATAAAGTCCAGCGCTGAGCATTCGTTCAGGGCGCGATCAGGAGAAGTGGTCACCGGAGGTCCGACGAAAGCAATACGAATGGAGGGATTGGCTGCTTTGATTGTTTCAGCCAGTCGCTGGTCGCCCTCCCAGCCCACAGTGGAAGTGAAGAGGACCAGGAAATCATAGTCCTTGCAAATGTTAATGGTTTCCTGCGCAGAAACGTGGTGGGGAGGTGCGTCAAGCAGGCGCGAACCTTCCAGCAGTCCGGCTGGGTAGGTCAGCCACACCGGGTACCAGTAGGATTCAATCTCGCGCGTCGCCGGCCAGCGCGAACTCGCTCCGCCGTCGAAATTCTCAAACGAGGGCGGGTTCAGAAACAGCGTTTTCAAAGGCATACACATCCCTTCAATTCTATCATTTTCGGACATTTCTTGAGCGCCTAATGGGGAAATCCGCGCTATTTGGAATGCAACTCGTTTAACCAGTCTTCCATGTGGCCCAGCGCTCTCAGCAAGCTCAGCCGCGCTTTAGCCAGTTCGAACTCGGCGTCCAACGCGTCCACAACCTTCTGGCTTTCATCGATTCGCGCCAACTGCTCTGCCTTGGGCGACAGTTGCGGTGGGGCTCCGGGCGCGTTTCCAGCACCGTTACCCAACTCCAATTGCGTCAGCACGCTCCGCAACTGTTGGCCCGCGATCTGTTGCTGCAGGCTGGCAACATCAGCTTGGGTGTCCAGTTCACGGATGCTCCCGGTAAGAGTGGCAATCTCCACATCGTTTTGCCGCTGGGCCTGTTCAACCTCTGCCTTGGCGCGCAGGGCTTCAGCCGCGGTCTCCTTGGCCTTGGCGCGAAGAGCAAAGTCAAAAAAGGGGATCGTGATCTGGAGGCCAAAACTCACGTTGTTCGGGGTGAAGTTCTTGTAATACGTGCTGTAGCTGTTGAGCTCGTTGGAGTCGTAGTTGTAGACGGCTCCGAATCCGATCTGTGGCCGTCGCCACAACAAGTCATCTCCTTTCGCTTGGTATTGCTTGGAGCGCGCGATAGAACCTGCTGCCACTATTCCCGGAAGGTCGCGGGGCGTTTCATCCGCCGTGACGGCGGGAATCTCGGGGATACTGGAGCGGTCTGGGAGGATGGAACCGACGGGCAGGGCAGTGAGAACGGCAATCTGCTTGGCAAGTGTGGCGGCGCGGGTTTCGAGGTGAAGCCGTTTCAGTTTGATCTGTGCGGCGGTGAGGCGGGCTTGCAAAATTTCGACTGTAGGGTCAACGCCAGCCTCGACACGTTGTTGCTCGATTTGGACGAGATTGGCGGCGAAGGACTCCTGCTGTTTGGCCGTCTGAAGCTCGCGGTCGACTGTATCCAACTCGATGTAAGTGGTGGATGCATCGAGGGTAACTTGCTCGCGGGCATCCTTGAGTCTCAGATTGGCCGCGTCAATCCCGGCGTGCGCGGCTTTGAGATATTGGCGCTGGGAATAGCTGAACACCAGAGACTGCATCGTTGCGCTTCCAACCGACGGCTGGCCTGTAGGAAAGCCGTGAGAATAACCAACATTGGAGCCGATCACGAAATTCGGGATATATGCATCCTGACTCTGAGAGAGGACTGCCTGTGCCTTTTGCAGATCCGCTTCGGCCAACTTGACTGCGCTAGAATTGTGCTGGGCCAGGTCAACCACCGTGGCCAGAGATACCTGCGCCGAAACCAGCGGGGGGGCGGCCGCCGCGACGATCCCGATAAGAATCGCAATCCAGCACGCGCGTGATGTGTTTCTCATCCTCACTTGCTCTGATCCAATCAAACTTTCAAATCCTGCGCGGGCCTGTAATCGTGCGCCAAGTTCAGCGCGGCGGCACGCTCGCGCCGCGCGCCGGCGATGTCGCCAAGTTGAGCATCGAGACGCGCCAGCCGCGTATGCGCCACAAAGGCCGGCGCCTCTTCCGTCTTTGACGGGCCCGCCAGGTATTCCTCGAGCATTCTTGCGGCCAGTTCCAGGTTTCTGCCGGCCTGGCTCAGCACTGAAGCTCCATTAAACAGCGCAACACCGGCATGCCGGTCGGGTTGCGCCGCTTTCACGCCACTTTGCACGGCCCCTTCCATGTCTGTCCAGCGCTGCCGGTGGCGATAGAAACTTGCCAGGCTCATCCATTGAAAGGCTGGATGTTCGCTCACCGCGATCGCCTGTTTGAATTCGCGTTCTGCGGTGTCATAGTCCCTGCGCTCCGAGGCAATTCTGGCTCGCAGTTCGTGGGCACGTGCCGGATCGACTTTGTCCAGTTGCGAGGCGATTCCTTCGGCTTTGTCAATGCCGCCGCCCACGATCGCGGGTGCATCATAGTAAAACTCTCCGAGGTCTGCGAGAGCGTTCGCATTGCGGGGATCGAGGCGGACTGCTTTTTCGAATTCCTCACGCACCCTCTTCCCTAGCGAATAGGCGTTGAGGAACGAAGCATTGTCTGCCTTTTCACCAAGAGCCCGTCCAAGCCATAAGTGGTCATCGGAACTCTGTCCATCCATTCTCACAGCCAGATCACATTCGCTCGCGGCCGCATCCCACTGCTCCAATGCAAAGAACACTCTGCACCGAAGATTGTGGGACTCAGCGGTTGGAGGAAGGGAACTGAGCAGCGCAAGGGCCCTATCTGCCTCGCCTGCCTCCAGTGCCGCATAGGCGGCCTGAGTCGATGGTTCCACCGCAGCTTGCGCGGACGCCGAAAAAGCAAAGACTGCCGCCAGGAATCCGGCCTCAAGTATCTTCTTCACTGCACAACCTTGATCGGTATGCCTTGCTGCAAAGGCTGTCCCGAGGTTGTTCCGGTGGCCACCGAATCGCCTGCCTTGAGTCCGGAGAGAATGGCGATCCGGGTCAGGTTGAAGACTCCGGTGACGACTGGGGTTCTGTGAAGGTCATCGTTTACTACCTTAAAGACGTAAGACTTGCCGTTCTCTGAGTAAAGGGCCTCACGGGGAATACTCAGCACATCCGATTCGCTCGATGTGGTTACTGTAACCGTAACATTCGTATCCGGTAGCAACCCACCATCACCGCCGTCAATCTCGACCAGGACCTCGCCTACAGTCCGCGGGCCAAGGTTAATCACCGTGACCGGTGTTCGCTCAATGTGCCCGTGCCATTCGCGGCCCGGCATGGCGTCCCACTTGATCAGAACCGGTTGGCCAACAGCAAGGCGCCCGATTTCCGGTTCGTCAAAATAGGCCCTCACGCGCTCATGGTGCAGGTCTGCCATCTGAAGCAGAAGAGCGCCTTGCTCCACGAATTGCGTTCGGCCGGTGTTTAGGCTATAGACTGTTCCCGCTATAGGGGCGCGCACAGAGGTTTGCGCCTCTACTGCATTTGCCGCAGAAAGATTGGCTTCCGCCTCTGTAAGAGCTGCCTGAGTCCGCACCACGTCCGCTTGAGAGTAGCGACTACGTATGCTCTCTTCAGCTGCATCAAGGCTGCTTTGGGAAGAGTCAAGACGCTCCCGGGCTGCGGCTACTTCGCTGGTTGAAGCTGCGCCCGAAGCGTTGAGTTTAATGAGCGCTTGCAGATCATGCTGCGCCTGGTTTCGGTCGATGCGGCTACGTGCCACATCAGCCTCGGCCACCTGGCGCTGTTCTTGGGTCCCGTTGTGGGTCACCGCATCCAGCGCAGCCTGCGCAGATTTTACGCCGCTCTCGGCGGCCGCTACCCGGGCACGCGCTTGTACGTCGTCTAAGACCATCAACAGCTTCCCCGCCGGCACTTGGTCTCCGGGTTGTACGTACACTGCCTTGACGTTGGTGGCAATCGGGCTGTGGATTTCGATATTTGCTTCCGGTTCCACACGGCCGTTGGTGGAGGAGGTGCTCGCCAAGGGCTCGTATGCCACCATTGCTACGCGCACCTGCAAACGCTCCCTCGTGAGGGAGCGCACCAAGAAAAATACAATTACCAATAAGATGATCGCGCCGAGCCAGAGCCAGCGTCGATCCAGTTGCTTTCGAGCTTCAGCCATTCTTTAAACCTGAGCCAGTATATAGGACTCCCTAACCTGCCCTCAGGAATCAGGAAATTGTGTTCCCGGTCAATGAAAATCAATGGTGGCTGGAGCGAACGATTGCAATAGATGACATAAGCAACTATATTGATTGCCTGGGGATGGACCCGGAATCGTGACAAACATTCCTTCGCAAATGGACCAGGATGTCAGTGCCTTCCGAAGTTTCAACCGGTTCTATACTCGCGTAATTGGCCTGCTCGATGAACAACTGGTCAAAAGCGGCTTCTCGTTGACTGAGGCGCGAGTTCTATTCGAACTCGCAACGCGCACTGGGTGCGGCGCCAGCGAGATTGCCGGCGAACTGAAATTGAATCCCGGATATCTGAGCCGAATCCTCCGGAAGTTCTGGCGCGCACGGCTATTGACTCGATCCCCGCTGGCGAGCGACGCGCGTTACAGCGTTCTACATTTGACCAGGAAGGGCAAAGCAGCCTTCGCTAATCTAGATCGCCGTTCCGCTGAACAAGCGCGTGGTGTTCTCGAGGGGCTCTCTCCCGCGACGCGCTCAGCACTCGTCCGATCTCAGTACGTTATTCGGAGGTCTCTCGCCAAAGGGGAGCCTAGCCTGTCTCCGTTCGTTTTGCGCCCGCACCGTAATGGAGATATGGGCTGGGTCGTGCAACGACATGGTGTTCTTTATGCGCAGGAGTATGGCTGGGACGAGCGATTCGAGGCTTTGGTGGCGCGCATCGCCGCCGATTTCATTTTCGACCTTGATGCACGACGCGAACGCTGCTGGATCGCCGAGCGCGACGGTGAGCCGATGGGTTGCATTTTTCTTGTAAGGCATCCGGAGCACGAGCAAACGGCCAAACTGCGGCTCTTGCTGGTCGAGCCCAATGCCCGGGGCATGGGGCTGGGTAAAGCGCTGGTGGGAGAATGTATTCAATTTGCCCGCTTAACGGGCTACACGAATGTGACACTCTGGACACAAAGCGTTCTGTCCGCAGCGCATCGGATCTATCAACAAGCCGGGTTCAAACTCACCGCCGAAAAACCTCATCACAGTTTCGGCAAAGACTTGGTGGGACAGACCTGGGATCTGGAATTGTAGCCTCGTACAATATCGATATGGCTCCGGAACCCCGCTATACCGATGACCACGCCAAAGCCGGTCTCGACTTTGCATTTCCCGCGATCGAAACTTGGCAAAACCAGTTTCCCGGCTACGAGATATCTATCGATGACCCAGAACTAACCTCGGTCTGTCCCAAAACGGGCCTGCCCGACTTCGGTGTCCTGACCATCCGCTACATGCCCCGTCAACGATGCCTTGAACTGAAATCGCTGAAGGAGTATCTCTTCAGTTATCGGAATCTCGGAATTTTTCAGGAAAATATCGTGAACCAGGTTCTGGATGACGTCGTGAAAGCGTGTGATCCGGTATGGGCAGTCGTGCGAGGAGAATTCCGCCCCCGTGGTGGAATCGGCACCATCGTCGAGGCGCGGTGGCCGCGTCTCCAGACTTGAGAGTCGCGGAAATCCCCATTCAAAGTTGGGCCGCTGCCTGCCGACTGTGATATTCGTGACTCCTCTCGCTGTTTCTTCAGGACCCAAACACTTTGTCTAAACCGACCCAACCTGCTCGCGCGTTCATGAGCCCCGCACAGGGGACGCTTGTGCTGCTCATCGGACTCAACCTGCTCAACTACATCGACCGCTACATTCTGCCCGGTGAGGTATCGCTCATCCAACGCGAATTCCACTCGACCGACCAGCAGATGGGCCTGCTCACAACCGCCTTGTTTGTGACCTACATGCTGGTGGCGCCGCTGACCGGTTGGCTGGGAGACCGTTTTTCGCGCAAGCCGCTTATCATTGCGGGCGCGATCCTATGGAGCCTGGCTACGTTGGGCACGGCCTGGGTCCACGATTACTGGACGCTTTTTGCCCGCCATGCCCTTGTTGGGGTTGGCGAAGCCACGTTCGGCATCTTCGCACCCGCCGTACTGTCTGACTTCTATCCCGAGCGGGAACGCAACCGCATTCTGTCGATTTTCTACCTGGCGATTCCTGTCGGCGCGGCATTGGGTTATGCGGCGGGGGGGGGATCGGGACGATGTGGGGATGGAGATCGCCCTTCTTCTTTTGCGCCATACCGGGGCTGCTGGTTGCCACGCTTTACGCGTGGATTGGGAAGGAACCTGCGCGTGGCGGCAGCGACCACATCAAGCCCACCCTCAGCCGCACCACCTTCCGGGGACTGTTCAGCAATCCGGCGTATCTCACAGCCACCTTCGGCCTGGCCGCTCTTACCTTTGCCATGGGCGGTATTTCCAACTGGGTACCCACTTTCCTTCACCGTTTCGGCGGCCTTTCGGTGGGAAACGCGAGCCTTGTGGTTGGGGGAATTACGGTGGTGGACGGTATCGCCGGGACGATGGTGGGGGGCTGGATCGCGCAGCGCTGGCTGCGAACCGATCACCGCGCGCTCTATCTTCTTTCGTTTTGGAGCGTCACTCTCACGCTGCCCTGTGGGGCTCTGGTGTTTTTCGGCCCTCCGTCGTGGGCAGTTCCATCGCTCTTTGCGGCCGAGTTTTTCCTGTTTCTCAACACCGGTCCGTTGAATGCGGCCATCGTCAACTCAGTTTCAGCACCGGTCCGCGCTACCGCGATAGGGCTCAACTTGTTTATTATTCATGCATTTGGCGACACTTTTTCTCCCACGATTATTGGCGCCATCTCCGACCGCACCAGGAGCCTGCGCCTCGGCCTGGGTTTCACCCTCATCTCCCTGATCGTCTCGGGCGCCATTCTTTGGGCTGGATCGCGCTTTGCGCCGCCTCTGGAAGAAACGCCCGCCCCTGTCGGTTGATCGAGGGCACCAATTACCTGGAGGATTGCGCTTTTTGGCCGACTGGCTCCTGGTCGCGGGAGTTCATGAAGGCGCGGCGCCCGCCCTGCGAACGCAGATTCGGGTCGTTGACCGGAGGGCGGCTTTGCTCGCCGTTGAATCCGCGCATGAGCCTGGGATTGGGTTTGAATTTCGGGGGACCGCCGAAGAACTGGCGCGCGTGGCTCAATTCGATTCCGGCCCGGCCATGCATGGGCCGCACGATACCTCGAATCTTTACGTCCATATCGCGATATTTTCCCAGTTCGCCCACGTCTGCGCGGTCTTCGCCAAAGCTCACGATGGTGAATCGGCACTGTTCATCCGGAGTGTCGGGCGCGCACACATCCAAATAGCGTGTTCCATCTTTAAGTTCCACCACTTCATAGATATGTGCCGTAATGCAAATGTCTTTGTTCAAGTTCTTCGAAGCTTCTTCGGTAGACAAGCAGGGTTTCACGCGGCCGCCGAAGGCCAACGCCGGGCACAACACGAGAATCAGCACAATTCGCCGCATCTGAGATCTCTTAGGGGAATGGATTGAGCTTACGCTGAATTGACAGCGCTGGAAAGCGGGGCTGTAAAGGGCGAAAAGCGTGGCAGGATGGGTGCACGGTTGAAGGCATCGCTTTTCGAACGAAAGCGGGGACATCCAGGTGCACGGTTGGGCGAAAAGCGGGGACATAGAGGTCCTCGTTCGGTAAAAAGTGAGACAGCATGAGAGTACATGCCACTCGGGTCCAGAGGCGGATCCTCAAGCCGGAGACGAAGAACACTGGCAGAAAGCTGGGAAAGGCGCTGAGGGCCAGTCTGAATCTCCCGAGGGGTGATTGGGCGGTTTGGCGTAACCCGAGAATCGGGCAACATGTGCGTTTTGAGGAGTAATCGGTGGCGAGGCAGGGTTCGTGGTATCCCCGGTCTCAAAGTCGAGACCCGGGGCACCCACAGTTCCATGCTGGACCAGCGGCGCGAGACTTGGGCCACCCGCGGTAACCCGAGAATCGGGCTATAGGGGGTCTCCAAGGACTATTCCGCGGCTCGCCGCCTCACCAGCGTCCAATGAGCGGTAAGCCCTGAAAGCGTCAACTGAAATTAACTTTCGACCAGCTCGTGACTTGGGCACTGTCGATGTACGCCTTTGTATCGCAGCCGCCAAGATTTACTCGTAGCGCAGCGCCTCCAGAGGATCGACCTTCCCGGCGCGCCGCGCCGGCGCCCAGCACGCCAGAAGCCCAACACCCACAAATAACGATCCTACAACGATGAATGTCGCCGGATCACCCGGCTGCACCTCGAACAGGAAAGTTCGCAGCACGCGCGACACAATGACCGCCAACGCTATACCCCCGAGCACGCCTCCGGCGATCAGCCGGAACCCTTCACCGAAGATCAGCCTGCGAATGTCTTTTTGTTGTGCGCCCACCGCGCTGCGGATGGCTAACTCGCGGCGGCGCGAGGCCACGGACAGCGAGATGACGCCGTAGATTCCCACCAGCGTGAGCACACCTCCCAGCACCGAGAACCCTGTCAACAAGTGCATCACAAAGGTTCGCGATGCCAGCGAATCGTCGCGAATCTGCTCGAGCGTCTTCACGCTCTCAATGGCCGCCGTGGGGTCCACGGAACGCAGCGCGCGCTCGACCGCAACTACCACCGTGCGCGGATCGGCAGCTGTGCGAACAACCAGGTGCTTTGAGTATGCGTTCGCCTGCCAGAGAGGCAAATAAACCTCCGGGGTCGGCGCCTGGGTGAGATCGTCTGTGCGCCCGTTCGCGATCTCGCCAACAATCTGGATGCCAGGTTTATCTCGTGGGCCGAACCATATTTTTCGTCCAACTGAATTGCTGTTGGGAAAGAAGCGGCGCGTAAACGCCTCGTTCACGATCGCTACGTTTGGCGCATTACCATCATCCGACGATCGAAATTCCCTTCCGTCGATCAGGGCCAATCCCATCAACTTGAAGTAGTCTGGTGTGGCCGCGCGCAACGGGAGCGCTATTTTGTCGCTCTCTTTTGCTGGCGGCAGCTGACCCTCGATATCCATCGTCGCCGGCCAATTGTTTCCCGTCAGCGGCACACCCCAGGCAAACGCAGCGTACTGGACCCCTGGAATTGCTGCAACACGCTCCAACGCCTGACGGTGAAAAGGAGCCCAGCTTTCGTGGCCTTGCACATCAGTGACGCTCATGGTGAGAATTCTGCTTACGTTATAGCCTGATGGAACCTGCGCGATTCTCATCATGGTGCGAATCAGGAGTCCCGCACCCACGAGCAACGCCAACGTCAACGAGGTTTGCAGCATCGCGACCCCACGCAGCAGCCGTCTCTCGCCCACTCCAGCCGTTCCCCTCGGCCCGTTATCTTTCAGCACTTCCATCGGATTCAATCGGAAAGCGCGCAGTGCCGGAATCGCCCCCGCAAAAAATGCAGCGACCAAAGCCGCCCCAAATCCCCACCCCAAAACTGCCCAGCCAGTTGTTACTCCATCGAGGCGTGGAACGGCATGCACGGCAATCACCTTGAACAGATTTACGGCGAAGATCGCTAACAAGACTCCCAACGCTCCGCCAAAGAGCGCCAGGAGCAAACTCTCCGACAAAATCTGCCGCAGAAGGCCGATGCGGCCCATGCCCATTGCGATCCGTACTGCATATTCCTGTTGGCGCTGGAGTCCGCGTACAAGCAGCAAAGCAGCGGCGTTTCCGCAGGCGATGAGGAGCACCAAGCCCGCGGCACCGAGCAGCGGAAGCAGAATCCGTCTGCCATCCCCGTTCATTTCGTCCATCAACGGCTCGAGTTGCGGCGCGAACCCTTCAAACTGTTTCTCTGCGCTGGCCTCTCTTGTGGCGAGTGCGGCGAGTTCCTGTTGGCCGCGCTGGGGAGTCACTCCATCTCTCAGCCGCCCGACCACGTACCAATCGGGGTCCTTCAGACTCTTCGGGTCCGGATCCGCAGGCACCCACAGATCCACCGTCGCGTCGACGTCGTAATTCGGTTCCTTCGCGGCTCCCGGCGAGGGCAGAAATCGCACTCCCGGTTCCATGATTCCGACCACGACCGGCGACGAATCCCAGCGGCTGATGCGCACCGTCTTCCCGATAATCTGCGGATCGCCGCCAAAGGCGCGTTTCCAGAATTCGTATCCGAGCACAATCGACTTCACGTGTCCCTGTCCAAAATCCGAGTCGTCAAAACCATGCCCCAGCACCGTCTTCAGGCCCATCAATCGAAAATAATCTTTGCTTATCTCCATGCCCTGCATCGACTGGCTGCCGTCGTTGCGAATCAAGAAATTGAAGGTCCAGCCATAGCCCGCCATTCCCTGAAACGATCCCACATGCTGGTTCCATTCCATCCACTGCTGCGCTGCCCAGCCTCGCGGACTGTCCATCTTTTGTCCGTCGGTGCGTACGGTTTGAATGAGCATGAGTTGTTGCGGTTTCTGGTAGGGCGGCGGGGTGAGCAGCACACCCTGAATCAAACTGAAGACGGCCGCAGTGGCTCCAATCCCCAGGGCCAGCGTCAGCGCTGCGACTAATGAAAATGCGGGGCTCTTCCAAAACATGCGAACGCCGTAGCGGAGATCGTCAAAGAGATTGGGGAAAGAAAAGAATGCGCGTGATTCGCGATGACGCTGCCGCAGCAGGGTCGTGTTGCCGAATTGACGGCGGGCGGCAGACCAGGCATCCTTTGCGTCCATACCCTTCCGGATGAACTGCTCCGTCAACAGTTGAAGATGCGTCTGTGTCTCAAGGTCGAATTCCGAATCCGCCTCTTTTTGTCCGAAGAGACCGCGTATTCTCGACGCAAGCCGAAACATCCAGGAAGTCATGTCTATTTCCCCTCCAGACGCAGAACGCGGCCGATCACCCCGGAGATCCGCTCCCAGTTTTCCGTCTCGACCGCAAGTTGTTTCCGTCCCTGCCGGGTGATGGAGTAAAACCTGGCTTTGCGGTTGTTCTCCGATGTTCCCCACTCCGATTCGATCCATCCCTGCTGTTGCAGCCTCAGTAGCGAGGTATACACCGTACCCTCATTCAGAGTGAGAACATCCTCGCTCACCTGCTCAATGCGGCGTGCAATCCCGAATCCGTGCAACGGACCCAGAGCATGAAGGGTCTTCAGGATCATCATGTCCAGCGTGCCCTGCAAAACTTCAGATTTATCGGCGGTCAAAATCACTCCTTTGGCCATCGCAAAGAAGATAGCACGGCTTATTTGGAATGTCCAAAGGAAAATAACGTTTGGGTAGGGGCGACCTCCGTTCCACACTTCCGAGGGCGCTGGTTGTGAAGCTCTTGGGGATACCGAGCGCACTGCGGCAAATCTCTGATGCATTCGCTGTCTGAAACACGTTAACGCCAGATCGAAAATTGACCCTTCAAGTGTCGATTTACGGTAAATCGCCATAAGCGCTCAGTGAAGAGAGATAGGTCCCCAAATGTCGGCCAGGGCCAGGAAATCTCATGACCGAGGCTGGGATTCGACAGGGGTGGTCCAATGGGCGTTCTGAGGATTAGTTCTGAATTCCGACTGCGCTTGCCGGCGAAGGGATTGTCAGTCGAAGAGGGCAGATGATCGCAACGTTGGCGCAACAGAGAAAGCGACAGGGCAGCAGGTCGCGATTCCCGCCGCCCGCCAACATCGCCGAAACGACACTCTTTCAGAGCAAACTGCTGAATGGCGTACTCGTGGTGATGCGTGTTGCCACGATTGTGCCCGTGGCATCTCGCGCTCCGGACTTTTCTGTTTCATAAGTATTCATGTTTCTATGTTGCGCTAATCGGCGTTAATTCTAAGCCGTGCGTGACTGCAAAGCTTGAAAGGAAGGGTGCCGGTCTGTTTTTTGCAATGCGACTTCTCTGCGACCAGTTAGAGATGCAGTCTAGGAAACCTCTGCACAAGGCGCATTTTCGAACAGCGAAAAGATGCAGTGGCTAAAGCCATGTTCATTGTGGAGCCTATATCGGCCCGACTGAAGTCGTGCCCTTGTTACAAGTCGTGCCCTTGTTACGAGTCGTGCCCTTGTTACGAGTCGTGCCCTTGTTACAAGTCGTTCCCCTGTTACAAGTCGTTCCCCTGCTACAAGTCGTGCACTTGCTACAAGTCGTGCCCTTGTTACGAGTCGTGCACTTGCTTCAAGTCGTGCCCTTGTTACAAAGCAACTTGTGCAGAGTTTCCCTAGTGGGTGCCGACAAGCTCACTGCGTTTCGCATCCTGGCCGTAATGGCTTTGGACATAGTTGTCGAGGATTTGCTTGAACTCGGCCACGATGGTGTCGCCGCGCAGGGTGGTGTAAAGCTTGCCATCCACGTAGACGGGGGCTTTGGGCTCCTCGAAGGTGCCGGGAAGGCTGATGCCTAGATTGGCGTGCTTTGACTCGCCGGGGCCGTTGACGACGCAGCCCATCACGGCCAGTTTCAGCTCTTCCACGCCGGGATACTGCTTGCGCCATTCCGGCATGGAGGTGCGGAGATAGCTCTGAATCTGCTCGGCGAGTTCCTGAAAGTAGGTGCTGGTGGTGCGTCCACAGCCGGGGCAACTGGTGACCTGGGGCATGAAGCTGCGAATGGAGAGGGACTGCAGAATCTGCTGCGCCGCCAGAACCTCCTCAGTACGGTCACCGCCGGGTTTGGGCGTAAGGCTCACGCGGATGGTGTCGCCGATGCCCGCGAGCAGCAGCGGCGCCAGGGCAGCGGTAGAGGCAATCAGACCCTTGGAACCCATGCCGGCTTCGGTGAGGCCCAAATGGAGGGGGTATTCGCACCGGGCGGCCAGGTTGGTGTAGACGTCGATGAGGTCGCGCACGCCGCTTACCTTGGCGGAGAGAATGATCTGGTCAGGTCGGAGTCCAAAGTGTTCGGCGGCCTTGGCGGATTGAAGCGCGCTGACCACCATGGCTTCCATCATGACTTCGCGGGCCGGCAGGGGATCAGGGCGGCGGCTGTTTTCGTCCATCATGCGGGTTAGAAGTGCCTGGTCGAGCGAGCCCCAGTTGACGCCGATGCGCACGGGCTTCTGGTTCTCTGCAGCGCACTCGACCATGACCTGAAAATTGTCATTGTCCTTTTTGCCGATGGATGCATTACCGGGGTTGATGCGGTACTTGGCCAGCGCACGGGCTGCGGCAGGGAACTTCTTGAGGAGAAGATGCCCGTTGTAATGGAAGTCGCCGACGATGGGCACGCGGAGACCGCGCTTGTCCAGGTCCTCAACGATGTATGGGACGGCTGCCGCGGCGTCTTCGTTGTTCACCGTGACGCGAACAATTTCGGACCCTGCCATGGCCAGGGCGGCCACCTGTTCGACGGTGGCGGCAATGTCTGCCGTGTCAGTGTTGGTCATCGACTGGACGACGACCGGCACCTCCCAGCCCACACGAACCTGCCCGATTTTAACCGTACCTGTCTTCCTGCGCTGAATTTCCGGCATAGCGACCTCTCGATTAGTTTACCTTTTCCCTGGATTTAGACGAAATTTCCGGGCCCGGAGTGTCCGTGAACCTGTTTCGGAGGGATTTTGACGGGCCGCGGCTTCGTCGAGAGGCAAATTGAGGCGACCGAAGGGCCCAGGTTTCCTCCTCGCTTGTGGACCTGCCAAACAGGTACAATACAAGCCATGTTGTCGCGTCGCATATCCCGATTTGCCGTGCTTGCAGCCGTGTTCGGGCTGGCAGCCAGTATCGCTGTTTCAGCGCAGGACTCAACTCGTCGTGGACGCAAATACAAAGCGCCGCCGCCGACCTCTCGAGTCGAGGTGACTATCCTGCGCAACGACGACGGGAAGCCTATTGAAAACGCAGCCGTTGTGTTTCAACTGATAGGGGACAAGGGCAACATGGAGTTGAAGACCAACGAGGATGGGAAGACAGTGATTGATGTGCTTCCGACCGGCTCCAAGGTTCTGTTGCAGGTGATTGCCAAGGGCTACCAGACGTATGGCCAGGATTACCAGGTTGACAAGTCGCAGATGGCGATTGAAGTGAAGCTGAAGCGGCCGGGCCAGCAGTATTCCATCTACAAGATGCACGAACAGGCGGCGGACGCGGGTAAGAGCCCGGATAAGACCGCGGACACATCCGATAAGGACGTGAATAAAGATGGGGCCGCGAAAAATGGGAGCAAGGACAAATCGGCCGAGTCTGCCAAGCAAAACGACGACAAACCCGACAGCCAACCGCAGCCCCAGTAACGCCGTTGCGCCCCGCGCGCCGGTTGCCGCCTGATTGTGACCCAACACCCCAATCTCTCGAAGCGGATTCGAAATGCAGATGGGCTTCAGGGGCTTGCACGAGGCGGCATTCGCATGAGGCGAATTTCACTGCAGTTCTTTGGCTCTGGGGGTACAGCGATTGTGGAACGGCTGTAGCGGCAAGTCAGCACTGGTTACCGGGGGTGCGCGGCGCCTGGGCCGCGAGATTGCCCTTTCTCTTGCACGAGCCGGCGCTGATGTGAGCATCACCTACCGGACTTCAAAGGCTCAAGCCGCACAAACTGTCTATGACATCGAGGTTCTCGGCCGCCGCGCACAAGCGGTGGAGTGCGACGTGCGCTCGGAGACTTCAGTTCGCGAGGCGATCGCGGCGACCACTGCGTTCCATGGACGGATCGATGTACTGGTGAACAATGCGGCCGTGTTCGAATCCGCTGCGCTCGATGGAATGACCCTGGAGCAATGGGACAGGGTTTTCGAGACGAATGCGCGCGGGCCGTTTCTGGTGACGCGTGAGGCGCTGGCTCATTTGCGCGCGGCACAAGGCAGGGTGATCAACATTGGCTCGTTGGGCGGAATCCACGCCTGGGCAGGACACGCCCACTACTGCGCCTCAAAGGCCGCGCTGCATATGCTGACACAGGCCATGGCCAAGGCATTTGCCCCGGACGTCAGCGTGAATTGCGTAGCGCCGGGCTGGATTCAGCTGGCGGATAACTCCAGCGAGGACGGAGCCCGCTTTGCGGCAAAGACTCCGATGAGGCGCAATGGGACACCCGTCGATGTGGCAGAGGCTGTGCTCTTTTTCGCTTCAAATACGGGCTTTGTGACCGGCCAGATATTGACTGTGGATGGCGGGCTCGGCCTGTAGAGCGTGTTTCAAAAATGGTTATCCAGAATCCGGTTGTTATTTCTCAGGGGTTAAAACCCCATGTACTTGCTGCCTTTTTCGGCCCGGCTAAAGCCGTGCCCTTGTTACAGTATCTGTTTTTAAAATACGACTTGTTTTTGAAACACGCTTTAGTCAAACCCCCCCGGCCTTCAGTGAGACAGCAGGCGACTCCAGAAACCCTTCTTTTCGGTCTCTTCGGTCATGCTGGCTGTCTTGTTGGAATGGCGGAGTTTGCCCAGTGTCCTCGGGTCATACTTGAGAGGCACATTTTCCCACAGGCCTATCGGTTCGGGCTGAGGCGGCAGCTTCGCTCCCTGTACGGCTGCACGCGGATTGGTTACGTAGAGCCTCTGGGCGTTCTCGATTCCGGTGTGGTGCGCGACATACTCAAATCCCTTTTTCAAGTGCGGCGGCCGCCATTCCGGATGATGCGCGTCGCTGGCCAGGAAGTGAATCCAGTTGCGATCGAGAAGGGCGTTTGCGAAGGCCTCGGCAACCTTCCCGAAGCGCCCGTAGAGAGACGCGGAGGTCACCTGGACAAGGTGTCCCTCGCGCATCCATTCGGCGAGCAAATCGGGGGTTCGCTGCAATACCGAGTTGCGTTCGGGATGGGTGATGATGAGCGTATAACCTGCCGAATGCAACCGTTGCATGGCATCTGACAACGGGGCCGGGATCAGCATGTCGGGAAACTCGATGAGCAGATAGCCTTTTCCGTCGATGGAGTAGCGCAGCGGATTGGCCACAGCTTCCATGATGTTGGCCGCGTTCATGTGGAAATCGCATCCCAGGCTCAGTTGGATGACATCCCTCAGTTCTTCGCGCAACTCAGCTAAACGCTCATAGATCAGGGATTCCTGGTAGGGATGCTCGTCGCTAGCGTGCGGCGTGCAAACAATTCGGGTTATGCCCTCGTCGGCTGCAACCTGCGCCATTTCCAGGGACGTTTTAAGGTCAGGAGACCCATCGTCCACCCCGTAGATCAGGTGTGCATGGATGTCAATCATTCATTTCCGCTTTCACGTTCGTGCAAGCAAAACCTCAATGCGCTGCCAGCGCCTCGATCATGGAGGCGAAAATCTTCCAGCCATCCGCGGAGCCGAGCAGTTTTTCGCTCGATCGGTCGGGATGAGGCATCATGCCCAGGACATTACGTTTCTCGTTCAGAATGCCGGCGATGTTGGCAAGGGACCCGTTGGGATTCGCCTCATTTGTGATCTCTCCAGCGGGTGACGCGTAGCGAAACGCAATGCGATCTTCAGCCTCGAGCCGTCGCAAATCATCAGGAGTGCAGAAGTAATTGCCTTCCATGTGGCCAATCGGGATCTGCAGCACTTCGCCCCTGGACAGCTGGCTGGTGAACGGGCTGTCGGTGGTTTCGACGCGGAGATGTACCTGTTTGCAGATGTATTTGAGTCCTGCATTGCGCATAAGCGCTCCGGGCAGTAAACCGGCCTCGGTCAGAATCTGGAATCCGTTGCAAATGCCCAGAACAAGGCCTCCCGCGGCGGCAAACCGCTGCACAGCCTGCATCACCGGCGAAAACCGCGCAATAGCTCCGGTGCGGAGGTAATCGCCATAGGCAAATCCGCCGGGCACGAGGACGGCGTCTACTCCGGCCAGATCTTCGGAATCATGCCAGAGAAACGTGACTGGCTGGTGGGCAATTTCGGCAACCACGTTGTACGTATCGTGGTCACAGTTGGACCCCGGGAAGACCAGAACGCCGAATTTCATGCATTTAGGGTATCAGCTCGGAGGGCGTGTCAAGCGGCAACATAGGGGCGAAGGTAACGGGAAGTAAACGCTGATCCGGGCGTTGCCGGAGCCAACTGGCTGGCCCATGCGAAAGCAGCCAGTTGGACATCCGGACGGAAACCGTCCTTAGTTTGCCAGGTGCAGTTCCAGTCCCTTGCCGTCGTCCGCGACCACGGCGGTAATGCGCCGATGTTCCGCGTCAAATGACGTGGAGACGGGGGTTGCCGCGGAGCCATCCAAAGCCGAAGTGGTGGCGCTGGCTGCCGGCCCGGTTTCGCCGAATACCTCGATCGAAAGCTGCTTCCACCAGGGCGCGAAACTGCCCTGGCGCGGAGCCACCGAAACGCTGATTCCCTTATCGGTAAGCTTGCAGGCGAAGTCCACGCGCAGGAAATCTCCCTTCCTGAAGTCGTACGTGACGCCATCATCGAGGTAGAGGCTTCCGGCGCATTCCTTTCCGATTGCGGTCGGCGGGTAGACGCGCAAGGTGAGCGGGCCGCTGGGCTTTTCGTCCGTGCTTTGAACCAGCGGCTGTTCGGGCACAATGGCCCCCGCGCGGACAAACACAGGCAGCGTTTCGATGGTGTTGTGCAGGTGGACCTCAGGCTGGACAACTTGCGTATTGTCGATGGCCTTTCTGCCGGTGCTGCCCTCGACACGCGCGCCGGTCCAGTAGTCATACCAGCCTACCGGCGGCAGCGCAACGGAGTAGTCATCCACTTCGTCGGGATAAGGGCTCTGCGCGACGAGCAGGTCGTGACCCAGAAGGAAGCTGCCGCTGTCGGTCAGGTCAAGTGGCTGGCCATCCACGGCGCCATGGGGAAACTCCAGAAAAAGCGGACGGACGATCGGCAGCCCGGTACGGCTCATCTCCTCGGCCGTTGTATAGAGATAAGGCATGAGCCGGTAACGCTCTTCAATGTAGCGGCGGCGCAGGTTGACGTCATCGGGTGTCCCGTTTTCCCAGGGTTCCTGGGGGTTAGTGCCGGTAGCGGTGTGGTCGCGATCAATGGGTTGGAAAGCAGCCACCTCAAGCCAGCGAGTGAGGAGTGCAGGCTGAGGCGAAGCGGCGAATCCGCCCACATCGGCGCCGGCCATGGCGAAGCCGCTGAGGCCGAGATTGAGCAATTGCGGTACGGTCTGGCGAAGGTGATTCCAGGTGCTGGAGTTGTCACCCGTCCATGTGACGGCATAACGCTGACCACCTGCAAAGCTGGCACGGGTCATGACGAAGGGGCGCATATTGGGGCGGAGTTTCAGCAGGCCCTCGTAGGTTCCGCGGCTGTTTTGCATGCCGAAGATGTTATGAACTTCAAGATGACTAGTGACGCGGGTTTTGAATCCCGGCTCCTCGATGCGGTGCTGGACATTGTCGGGCATGGTTTTTGAGGGAACCAGAAAGATGGCCGGCTCGTTCATGTCGTTCCAGAAGCCGGCCGCGCCACGGTTGACGAAATCCTTGTAAAGCGTGCCCCACCAGTCGCGCGACGACTTTTGCGTGAAGTCAGGGAACACGGATTTCCCAGGCCAGACGATGCCTACATAAGTGGAGCCATCGGGATTCTTGACGAAATGGTCGCCCGCGACACCCTCATCGTATGGCTTATAGCCGATGTTGGGCTGGTCGGCGATATGCAGGTCGGTGATGAGGATGGTGCGCAGATGCTCGGCCTTCAAATCCTTGATCATCTGATCGAAGTGGGGAAAGCGCTCCGGGTCTACGGTAAAAGGACGGTTTTTGAATTGGTAATCGATGTCGAGCCAGATCACATCTGCAGGAATCCTCTCACTGCGCAGTTTGGACGCAATGCGCCGCACCTCGGACTCGGGATAGTAGCTGTAGCGGGATTGCTGGTAGCCAAGCGACCAAAGCGGAGGAATTGGCACCGTTCCCGTGAGCCATGCCCAGGATTCGACCACGGTCTTCGGTTCCGGACCGTAGAGGATGTAAAAGTCCAGCGGCCCGCCCTCCGATCCGAATGAGTAACCATCGCGATATTCCTTGTTGAAGTCGAAACTGGCGCGCCATGTGTTGTCGAGGAAGATGCCCGCTGCAACTCCCTGGTGGAAGGTGAGGAAGTAAGGAATCGACTTGTAGATGGGGTCGGTTGACTCCTGCCAACCGAAAGCATCGGTGTTCCAGTCGGTAAAGGCCTCATTGCGACGGTCGAGGGGTCCGGGCTTGTCGCCCAGCCCGAAGTAGTGCTCATCTTCAGGCGACTTCATGTAGACGCGGAAAGACGCGCCGTTGTATTCGATGGGCCGCCCGTGGAGTTCCTCGGCGATCACGTGGCCCTCCAAATCGGTGACCGTCAATCGCAGCGGATCTTTTTGGACAATCAAACGGAGCTTGGCCGTCTTGAAACCCACGGAAGCGGAGGTCGACTCCGGAGTAACGGCGACCGAAGCGGTGCGCGACGAAGGGAGTACGGCCCAGGATGCGTCCTCGGGAAGCTGGCCGTTGGGGCCCACACGCACCCGCAGCACATCCTCGCGCAGGGCCGAGATTTGCATCAGGGCGGCGCCGGAACGGATCTCAATCCCATTGGCGGTTGCACGGGAAGCGGTGACCCGGTCAAGCCGAACGAAGCTGGAATCCTGCTGGGCCTCGCCGGTTGAATTCGCTTTTGACGTTGCGGCTAAGAACAAAACTGCAAATACAACAAACAGGAAACGTCCTGCTTTCTGCACTCTGCACCTCGGGCGAGTCGATTTGGTGGACGTCGAGAAGGATAACCTGTAGCCGACTCAATGGGAAACCTTGTCTTTTGGGGCAGGATTCAGTTCAGGCATTGGGAGTGATTCCGAAGGGGCGAATTTGTGACAAGGGACACACGCAACGCAGCCGACTCGCAGACATTCCGGTTTACGTGTCTCGAAGCGCGATTGCGGTTCGTTTTGGGTACCGGGTGTGTGAGTTGGAGACCCAGCGCAGGGTGGACTGATAGACCCTGAACTGCGAAAGTGCGAAGGACTGCCACTTTCGTACCCCAGCCGATATGTTCGCGAGGGTTATTCTTTGATTAGCGCTCCGACTTAACTTTGCATCGTTTTTGCCGATAGACATAAGCAAGAGTGTTTTTCAGGGCAGTGCCGCAATCTGGAAACGATTTGATAAGCAGCCTCTATTGTTAGTTCGATCAAATTTCGTCGTTCATAAGCATCTCGGCGATCAACAAAATGGGAGATCGGCGAGGTCGAGAAGAGTTGAGATGGCCAGTCAATCATCCGCCGGACTATCGGCCTTAATCGATAGCACTGAAGACTTTATCTGGTCGGTGGACCTGAATTATCGATTGCTGGCGTTCAACGCAGCCCTGCGGAAATACTACGAGGCAAATTTTGGAACAAAGGCCGCGCTGGGTATGCGTCCGGAAGAGCTGCTCCCCGCCGAGCGTGCTGCCGAATGGAAGCAGCGCTACGACCGTGCTCTGCGTGAAGGCTTTTTTCAAGTGGAGTCGTCCAGAGCCGATGGCCGCACGACCCAATTGACCTTCAACAGGGTAATGGTCGATGGATTGGTGACAGGTGTTTCAGTTTTCGGAAGAGACACGACCGAACTGAAGGTTGCGGAGAAAGCACGGCAGGAAGCAGAGAGAAACTTTCATTCCATTTTTAACGGCGCCCTTGAGGGGATTTTTCAAACGACAATGGATGGCCGCATTCTGTCTGTAAATCCCGCCATTGCCAGGATATTGGGTTATAGCTCGCCGGAAGAGATCATGTCTCTCGTCAGAGATGTAGGTCAACAGATCTGGGCCGACCCTGGGGAGCGTTCCATATATCTGCAGAAAGCCAAAGAATGCGGGGCCCTTCTCGGGTACGAATGCGGGCTCAGGCGCAAGGATGGAACGATTGCGTGGGTTTCGCTCAACGGCAGATTCGTCGGTGGGGCGGATGGACAGGCAATCGTCCATGAGGGCTTCATCACAGATATTACTGATCGCAAGCAGACCGAATTCCAACTGCGCGAAAGTGAAGAACGCTATCGTGCCACCTTTGAGCAGGCGGCGGTGGGCATGCTGCACACCTCGATGGATGGACGGATCATAAGGTGCAACGAGCGCTTCGCGAGGATGATTGGCTATCGAGTCGATGAAATTTCCGGAATGAGATTTCAGCAAATCACTGCCCCGGATGACTTGTTCAAAAGCAACGAAGTGCTTAACAGAATGACTCCCGGCTCAGCCGCCACTACGGGCCCCTCGTCTTGGGAGAAGCGTTATGTGCGCAAGGACGGCAGCCTGACCTGGGTCAAGCTGACGATTTCGATTCAACGAGACAACGAGGGGCGAGCAGTTCATTACATTACCGTTGTCGAAGACATAAATGAGCGCAAGACGGCGGAGGAGCGGCTTGGTAGGGCTCAGGAAGCTCTTCGCATCAGTGAGCAGCGTTATCGCACTACATTCGAGATGAGCACTGACGCCGTGTGCATCAATCGCCTGAGCGATGGAGTCTACATCGATGCAAACCAGGCCTTCCTGCAGATTGTTGGTTACGAGAGGCCCGAAATCATTGGGCATTCATCGCTTGACCTTGGCATCTGGGCCGATCCGGACGACAGGCGGAGAGTCATTGAAGGACTGCGGGTACACTCGGTTCGCCCTAACCTGGAGACGATGTTCAGGAGAAAGAACGGGGCAACATTCTGGGGCTTGATGTCGGCATCCTTGATTGAGGTTAACGGCGTCGCATGCGTGCTCTCGGTTTCGCGGGACATCTCCGACGCCAAAGCATCAGAGAAGCGGCTGGCTGCGGCGGTGGATGCACTCCGGGCGAGCGAAGAGCGCTATCGCACCGTTTTCCAGACCTGTTTCGACGGCATTCTGATCAATCGCCTCGACAATGGGAAGTGCCTTGACGTGAATCAAATGTTCCTCAATTGCATGGGATTCGAGCGAGACGAGGTGATTGGGAAGACCACTGCGGAACTAGGCATTTGGGCGGATACCAAAGACAGGGCAAATTTGTTTGAGGTTTTGGGCAAGACTCCAAGTTGCCACGGATTTGAAGCTCGCTTTAGAAAGAAGGACGGTGGAATTCTCTGGGGAATGTTGTCGGCAACCCTGTCGGAGATTGACGGAATCCCCTGTCTTATCTCGATCACGCGGGATATCTCCGATGCCAAAGCGGCCGAAAAGGAGATTAGAAATCTCGCATTCTTCGACCAGTTGACGGGACTGCCGAACCGGCGCATGTTGCTGGACCGCTTGCGCCACTCCCTTGCATCCAGTTCCCGGAGTGATCGCAAACGAGCGCTCCTGTTTGTCGATCTGGATAACTTCAAGGATTTGAACGATAGCCTGGGTCATCAAACGGGCGACCTGATGCTTCAGGAGGTTGCAGGCCGCCTGTCTGCCTGCGTTCGTGAAAGCGATACTGTGGCGCGATTGGGTGGTGACGAGTTTGTGGTGATGCTCGAAGACCTGAGTAACTCCGCTGAGGAGGCCGCGACCCAGGCCAAGACCGTCGGTGAGAAGATACTTGATGCTATCGGTGAGTCATTCTGGCTATCGGGCCGAGAATGTTTCAGCTCTTCGAGCATTGGAATTACGGTGTTTGGAGACAAGCGGGAAAACACCAGTGAATTGTTGCAGCAGGCAGATATTGCGATGTACCAGTCCAAAGCGGCCGGCCGCAACACATTGCGCTTTTTCGAACCGGCGCTCCAGAGCGCAGTCACTGCACGCGCGGCAATGGAGGAGGAACTCAGGCAGGCCATAAGGGCCAATCAATTCCTGCTCTACTATCAGCCGCAGGTGAACCCCAATCAAATTATTGGTGCGGAGGCCCTGGTCCGTTGGACGCATCCTAAACGAGGCCTCCTGGCCCCGGGCGAGTTCATATCGCTGGCGGAGCAAACCGGGTTGATTCTGCCGTTGGGAGAGTGGGTTCTTGAAGCCGCGTGCAAGCAGATTGCGGCATGGGGGGCATGTCTCGAAACGGCCCATTTGATGATGGCCGTGAATATCAGCGCGCGACAGTTCCGCCAACCAAACTTCGTGGAACAAGTGGTCGATATTGTTTGTCGTACCGGAGCCAATCCGCAAAATCTCAGACTGGAACTGACGGAGAGTTTGTTAGTCGAGAACATCGATGAAATCGTTGCCAAGATGACGCGCCTCCAAACTTACGGACTGCGATTCGCTCTCGACGATTTTGGCACTGGTTATTCGTCGCTGAATTATCTAAGGCATCTGCCTTTAAACCAATTGAAGATCGACAGGTCTTTCGTCGAAAACATTCTAGAGGACACCACAAGCGGGGCAATTGCGCAGACGATTGTTTCATTGGGCAAGGCAATGGGGTTGCCAGTAATGGCGGAGGGGGTGGAGACCGAAGCGCAACGGGATTACTTGATAGGACTCGGTTGCCATTTGTTTCAGGGTTATCTCTTTAGCAAACCGCTTCCATTGGAGGAATTCGAACAGCTCTTTTCCATCTCGCAGATGGCGCAGGTTCGGGTTCCCCTCGGAGCCTGAACGGTGGAAGGCCGGCGCATCTTGCAAGGGAAGTTGGCTCGAGGTTGAGCGACACCAGAGTTGGTGTGCTCCGGCGAGTCCTTGAAGGGTCGCCTCTCCCTGTTGAGAGCCCCACCTTGCAGAGCTTCACCCGAATACGATCAAGCTTTCGCTTTCAGAACCGCCGCACGCTCGCGGGCCCGGCTCACGAAGGCTTCATCCTCGGGGGCGGTCGGCTTGATGGAGTCAAGGTTAATATCAACGTTCGAGAGCGCTCCGGTTAGAGCGGCTCTTGCGAGCGCGATGGCGGTGGTGAGGTCGGAGTTCATGTTGGGGTTGGTGATCGGCCTCAGCACGGTGGCGATTTGCTCAACTTCGACTGCGTGCTCGGCCACACCGAGAGGTACGCTGGTCGCCTGTTGAAGCGCAGCGTTGATTGCCCGGCCGCCGTCGGGGGATTCCTTTGCGAACTTGTAAGCCTTAAGCACCACGTTGTAGGCTTCGGCGTCAGCGTCAATCGCCGACTTCAGTTCTTCGCGAAGTTGTGCGAGCCGGGCGATGGCATCGCTCAGTTGGCTTTCGTGTTGCAGGTAGGCCTTTTTGCCGCGCGACATGGAGGCAACCATGCCGGCCAGTCCCGCAGCCATTGCGCCGCTGGCGGCGGCAGCACTGCCTCCTCCGGGAGTCGCGGTGGGTGCGGCCAGTTGTTCGATGAAGGGCTCGACTCCTGCGCGCAATCCGTCCACTGCCGCTTTGCCGGACATTACAGCAGCGAGACGGTTTTCAAGAATCAGGGATGAGTGGAAGTTTTCGACTTGCAGAAACCACTCCGCGGCCTGCTCCAAAGCTAGTTTCGGAATCAGTCCGACGATCTCGCTCGAAACCGGAGCCACGCCATAGCGCGCGGCCTCTCGCTTTACAAACTCGAAGACGCGGTGGATGGGAGTTTGCTCGAAGTCAGTCAGGTTCATCGAAACCTGGGCCATGCCGCGCACCAGGAACCCCGCTGCCTTGACGAAGCGCAGGCCGCCGGTGGAAAAGCGCACGGCCTTGGCAATCTTCTTCGCGATGGCAACGTCGGGCGTATTCAGGTAGATGTTGTAGGCGATGAGTGCCTTGCGCGCGCCGACAACGGTGGCTCCCGCGGTGGGGTGCACGCGCGGGTCGCCGAAATCGGGCTTGCGCGCCGGGTTCGTGGCGATTTCGTCGCGAATTCCCTCGAACTGGCCCCGGCGAATGTTTTCGAGATTCTGGCGTTCGGGGGTGGTCGCGGCGGCTTCGTAAAGATACACGGGTATTTGGAAGCGCTTTGCGATTTCCGCCCCGACATGGCGGGCCATGGCGACGCAATCTTCGAGCGTCACGCCGTCAATTGGAATGAAGGGGATGACGTCGGCTGCGCCCATGCGCGGATGCGCGCCCTGGTGCCTGGTAAGGTCGATCAATTCCGCGGCCTTGCCGGCACCGCGAATGGCGGCTTCCTGAATGGCCTCGCGTTCGCCGACCAGGGTGATAACGCAGCGATTGTGGTCGGCATCCATCTCCCGGTCGAGAAGATAGACGCCGGAAATCTTCATGGCGTCGACGATGGCGTCGACCTTGACTGCATCGCGGCCTTCGGAAAAATTGGGAACACATTCAACGAGCGTGTTTGGCACGCCAATGAGGATAAATCAGCAACCCCCGCGACAGCGAAGAGGTCCGTGGTCGCATCCTATTGGGCTACGATCTGGTTGGCGATTCGGTCATACTCCGCTCTTGTGACGACATGCCGCTTCAACAAGTCGCCGGAGTCCTCATAGGGACGGTGTGCGATGATTCTGTGCGCTGCGGCAGCGTCGATTCCAGGCAGAGTTTCAAGGTCGCCTGGCGTGGCCTTATTAATATTCACCGACCCCTTTGCCTTGAGCCCGTCGACTACGCCCTTGGCAACAGCTTTGCCGTCACGAACAGCTGTTCTGGTAGCTTGTGCCGTATCTTGCCTTATTGCTTCGGGGCTGCGATTGGCCGGGGAGCAGCCAATAAGAAAAAGCAGAGCGAAGGTGGAGAACAGGGCGCGCTTCATATTTGGTTCGATGCAGGGTGCCGGCTTTTTGTGAGTTACGACTGATCAAATTCTGCGTTCATGCTGGCCGAAGAAAGGCGTCCGGCGTTATCGTCAATGGCAGGAGACCTAGACCCCATGACCGTCGCGAATTCCGCCATCCGCGCGCCTCGCGGTAACCAACTGCGTTGCAAAGGCTGGCAACAGGAGGCGGCGCTGCGCTGCCTGATGAACAATCTTGATCCGGAGGTTGCCGAGCGGCCTTCCGACCTGGTCGTCTACGGGGGCATCGGCAAGGCAGCGCGCAACTGGGAGTGCTTTCACGCCATCGTGCGGGAATTGGAGCATCTGGGAAACGATGAAACACTGCTGGTGCAGTCAGGGAAGCCGGTCGCCGTGTTTCCAACGCATGACATGGCACCTCGGGTGATCATCGCCAATTCGAACCTGGTGGGAAAATGGGCTACCTGGGAACACTTTAATGAACTCGACCGCAAAGGGCTGATGATGTATGGGCAAATGACGGCGGGGAGTTGGATTTACATCGGCACGCAAGGGATTTTGCAAGGCACGTTTCAGACATTTGCAGCGCTGGCGGAGAGGCACTTTTCGGGAACGCTGAAGGGCAAGTTGGTGGTGACGGGCGGCATGGGCGGCATGGGTGGAGCACAGCCGCTGTCGGTGACGCTGAACGGTGGCGCCGTGCTAGCCATTGATGTGGACCGCAGCCGGATTCAGCGCCGCGTCGACACGCGCTATTGCGACATGCTCTCGGAGGACCTGGACGAAGCTCTCTCGCTCTGTGAGTCGGCGCGCCGCGACGGACGCGCGCTTTCTGTGGGCCTGGTGGGCAATTGCGCCGATGTGCTGCCCGAGATTGTGCGCCGCGGCGTGCAGGTGGATGTAGTGACGGACCAGACCAGCGCCCACGATCCTCTCAACGGCTACATTCCGCATTTCGACACACTGCCTGATGCAGCCCGCCGCCGCCGCCGCGATCCGCTGGCGGCAGCGGCGGAGTTGCGCCGACACGATCCGGAAGAGTATGTGCGCCGGTCAACGGCGTCGATGGTGGTTCACGTCAATGCCATGCTTGCGCTGCAACGCGCGGGCGCGGTGGCGTTTGACTACGGCAACAACATTCGCCGCTTCGCTTTCGATGCGGGCTGCGCGGATGCGTTTCTGATTCCGGGATTCGTGCCGGAGTACATTCGTCCGCTGTTCTGTACGGGGACGGGGCCGTTTCGGTGGGTTGCGCTTTCAGGAGATCCAAAAGACATCGACCGCACGGATGAACTGGCGCTGGAACTGTTTCCGGAGAACGAGATTCTGACGCGATGGCTGAAGCTTGCGCGTGGGCGCTTTGCCTTTCAGGGATTGCCGGCGCGCATTTGCTGGCTGGGTTACGGCGAGCGCCAGCGTATGGGCGAGGCGATCAACGAGCTTGTGCGCAAGGGCGAGATATCCGCGCCCATTGCGATGGGACGGGATCACCTGGACGCGGGATCGGTGGCCAGTCCCTACCGCGAGACGGAGAAGATGCTGGATGGGTCGGACGCTGTTGCCGACTGGCCGATTCTGAACGCGCTACTCAACACGGCTTCCGGCGCGACGTGGGTGAGCTTCCATCACGGCGGCGGCGTGGGGATGGGCTATTCGCTGCACGCGGGACAGGTAACCGTGGCGGATGGAACGGAAATGGCTGGGAGAAAAATTGCGCGGGTGCTGAATAACGATCCGGGGATTGGCGTGGCACGGCATGTGGATGCGGGGTATGACCTGGCGCGACAGACGGCGCACGAGAAGGGGATTCATATCCCGATGGCGGGGAAGTAGCCCATGAATCGTGGAGAAGCAAGAATGTTAGCTTCGGGGTCCGTGCTCCTTGTTCTACTCGCAGGCTTTGGTTTGGCCAAGCTGCTCGAGAGACGCACCCGCACTTGGCCAAAAACCTGGGCCACGATTCATTCCGCTGACATGGAAATGAAGGAACTGAACGAGAAAACCGACATCATGTTGCCGTGCTTCACATTTTCGTATGTGGCTGCTGGAGAGAATTGCTCGGGGCGATTCTCGCTTTTCACCGATGGGGAACTGGAAGGTGAGTCAATGGCCAAGAAAATGATTGGGCACGAAATTGAGATTCAATACGATCCGAGACGCCCGTCGAATTGGTACATTCCTGACAAGAAGATTGAGGGCTTTGAGGTAGAGCAAAAGATGAGTCCGCACCTTCTCGAGAAACTGTACCCGTCCGACTAAATGTGATCTCTCCGAGATACGCAGTGAGGCCCCTTTCACAGTTCTTTGAACCTCCGATGAATCTTTCCATCGTCAACATCGGGCAGCTTGTCACCCTCGCCGGTCCCGCGCGTCCGCGCATCGGAGCTGAACCCCGCGAACTCGGCATCATCGAAAATGCTGCTCTACTGATTGAAGAAGGGCGCATTGCGGCGACTGGGAGATATTCCGAACTGCGCTCGGAGCTTACTGCGGCGGCCATAGTGATCGACGCGGGCGGGCGCTGCGTCACCCCCGGATTTGTGGACGCGCACACGCACCTGGTGTTTGCGGGCAACCGGGCGGCGGAGTTCGAGCAACGCATCGGCGGCGCGACCTACCAGGAGATTGCGGCGACCGGCGGGGGCATTCTTCGTACGGTGGCACTGACCCGTGCAGCCGGTGAGGACGAGTTGCTTGCTTCGGCGCGGTTGCATCGCGACTGGATGTTGCGCGCGGGCACGACGACCATTGAAGCCAAGTCAGGCTACGGGCTCGATCACGATACGGAACTGCGCATGCTGCGCGTGCTGGCGCGGCTGAATGAGGAAGGCCCGACGCGGATTGTTCCCACATTGCTTGCTGCGCACACGGTGCCACCGGAGTTCGCGGATCGACGCGAGGAGTATGTTCGCTGGATTACGGACGAGTTGATTCCCGAGGTGAGCGCTGCGGGGCTGGCGCGATTCTGCGACGCGTTCTGTGATGATCACGCGTTTACCGTGGAGGAAACGCGCACGGTGATGACGGCTGCCGTACGGAATGGCCTTGGGTTGCGCGTGCATGCAGAGCAGTTCAGATCAGGCACTGGCGCTGTAATGGCGTCTTGCCTTGGTGCGGCTACCGCTGACCACCTTGAAGCGATTGAAGATGAGGATATTCACCATCTGTGGACGGCGGGTACTCAGCCGGTGCTGCTGCCGGGCTCGGTGTTTGCGCTGGGCCGCACCAACTATCCACCGGCACGCAAGATGATCGAGAAGGGATTGGCGGTTGTGCTGGCGACGGACTTCAATCCTGGGTCGTCGCCGATTGCTTCGATGCCGTTCATCTTTTCGTTGGCTTGTCTGCAGATGCGGATGTCCCCGGCGGAGGCATTGACGGCAGGCACGGTGAATGCCGCATGGAGCCTTGGGCTTGGCGATCAAATCGGCTCTCTCGAGACGGGTAAGCAAGCCGATTTTTTGATTCATGAGTTTGACGACTATCGGGAACTCGCCTACTTCGTCGCCGCTGCAGCAAGGCCGCGCGTGTGGATTGCGGGCAGGGAAGTAACGGCTTAGTGAGGTGAGTCTGAAGTTCGCTGCAGTATGGAAAAGCGATAACTCACGCAAATCGCCCGAAACGCAGATCCTTCGACTCGCTCCGCTCGCTCAGGAAGACAAGCTTTGGTGTGACAAATTAACAACTCACCACACTAGTACTACTGTGTCATAAACGGTGGACGCCGCAGAACGGGCATTGGCGGAGCTGTTGGAGCAGAGAGCGGGCCAGTAGGATGCGGAGAGTAGCGATGGAATGCGGGTTATGCCGTTCCGGTCGAATGCGCGCCGCGGGGCCGGAAGCCTGCCGGGGGTTGGGGGGCTGATAGTCCAAGATTGCCGCTGCGGGCCGAGGGGGAAAATCGACTCCGTTCGGCCACCAGGAAGCCATAGGCGGCGATCGAGAGTGTCGCATGATGATGGAAGCCACGCCAGCCGCGTCCTTCAAAGTGTCCCAGGCCCAGTTCCTGTTTCAGTTCTTGATAATCGCGTTCGATGATCCAGCGCTGTTTGCCCAGGGCGACCAGATCGCGTAGCTTGCTGTTTTCAGCCAGATTGGACAACCAGTATTTCGTGGGTTCGGCTTCGCCACGGGGCCACTCGATCAACAGCCATTCCTCTTCTCGCGGCTGGTGGAGTTTGTGATCGCGATGTGCGGGGCGGATGCGCACGGCGGCAAAACGGGAACGCAAGGGATGGCGCGTGCCTTCTCGCCACATCACGGTCTTCCATGCTTTGGCCGGCAAGTTCAGCGCCAGTTGTTTGGCTGCTACCGGCGCATGTTCCGGATCGCGGCGCAGTCGGCTCGCCGGTCGACCGCGCCCGGGGTACTTGGGTGCGGAGAGCGGCTGAGTTCCCGGCGGCCAGATGGTGGTGCTGCTCTGGACGCCCAGCACATAGCTCAATTCCATTCCTGCCAGCGCCTGACGGAAGCCCGTATCGTTGCCGTAAGCCGGATCAGCCAGTACGGTTCCTTGGGCAATTCCGTCGGCCAAGGCTTGGCGGATCTGGCTGAGCGCGATCTCCAGCTTGGTCTCGAACAGGACCTGCTGGGGAATCCCGGCCTGTTGCCTGCGCTCAGCATCGTTGGTCCAAGCCTCAGGCAGATACAAACGGTAGGCGACAGGCAAGCTCGCACTCCACGTGGCGACCGACAGGCTAACGGCTACTTGGCAGTTATCTTGCTTCCCAGTCTGGCCACAATACTGACGCGCTACCCCGACGGAATGAGTTCCCTTCTTCGGAAGCCCGGTGTCATCGACAATCCAGGCCACGATGGGGCTGGTCTTGGTCATCGCAGGGAGCACGTAGTCGCGAACGCTGCCGAGCAGAAACTCATCGCTCCACGGAGCATCGGCCACAACATGGTGAAGCGACTGGTGCATCCGCCGGACGTTGTCCGGGGCCAGACGAGCTGCCATCGGCTCAATCGACTTGCGTTCCCCGGGCAGCAGCAGCCCGGTGCAATACGACTTCAGAGGAACAGCGCGATCCGCGTGCCCAGCCGCTTCCGCCAGACGGTCAAGATAGCTCGTCAGGCGTTGTTGCCGGGCGCCTGAAGTACCGATGTTGGCGCTCATGCAGCCAAGGTACAACCATACCCGCCTCCATACGCCTGAATACTTGCAGACGGGTATCTAGTTTATAACACAGTAGTACTAGGAGCCCTTCATGTTTTCGATATCAAGTTGCCTGCAGGCCGCGCGCGCGACCGTCTTCTTTCCACAAGAAACACGGCCACTCCAATTCCGATGAGGGCGATCGTTCCTCCTGCGACCTTGGTGACCGCCAGCGCTTTGTTTATCTCGTCGGCGCCGGGTATGAGCGACAGCACAATCGTGATCGAAGTGCTAATCAGGCCGATCGTGGCCAGGCCGATGGCCACCGGCTTTCCACCCGGGACGCGGCGAACCGCAGGCCCTGCCGGCTCGCTCTGGAGACGAATCATCGCGGCGAAGAGAAAGAGATAGGGGAGAAAGAGAGAAATAACCGACATGCTGACCAGCACGTCGTAGGCGCCGCGGACAGTGGTTCCGGCCTGGCCGAGCAACGCCACAACAATGCCGGCTGCGCCGTATACCGCTATGGCCACCCAGGGAGTGCGATAACGCGGATGAATCCATCCGAAGGCGGGAGGAAGATAGCGATCGACGCCAGCGACAAAGGGCAGCCGTGCTGTAGAAGAGAGGTTTGCCGCCGCACCGCCAACGGCATTGAGCGCGACAAGCAGGGCCATGGGGCCGAGCAGCCAGCCGATCCCCAAGCGCGCGGCAAGCATGTGGATGCCATTGACGAAACCGTCGGGGCCTCCTACAGCATCGCTGGGAAGCGCTGAGAGCAGCGCGAATGTTCCGCCGATGTAGCCGACAACCAGAATGCAGCCGGCTACGAGCAGTGCCCAGGGGATGGCGCGGCGTGGATTCTGAATCTCGTCGCCCATGGCGGAGGCGGCTTCAAGTGCGCTGAAGGCGAAGAAGACGCTGGACCAGAAGACAGCATTGTCGAGAGACCAATGCGGGACCAGGCCGGCGGCAGTGAAATGCGTAGCAGGGCCAAAGCGGACATAGGAGACGGCGGCCAACAGGATCAGCACGGTCAGCGGCACAATGCTGCCAAGCGCTCCAATGTTATTAAGCCACTTTCCCGCGTCCACTCCGCGAATGTTGAGCAGGGTGATGATAGTTAGCCAGAATACGGCGAAGGCCACGTAGTATAGCGGATTCCCGTTCAGCCTCTGTGCGCGCGCGCCGAAGGCAAACAGAGCCGAGGCTGCGCCGAAGTAGAGCACGCCGGCGAAGAAGGGGAGATTGCTCATCCAGTAGGTCCAGGCGCAGATGAACCCTGAGAAATCTCCGAAAGCCTCGCTGGTCCAGACATAGATGCCGCCCTCTTGAGGATGGCGCGACGACAGTTCCATGACGCTGGCGGCCAGAGGGATGAAGAAGCAGGTCAGCGCGGCCAGCCAGACAATCAGGATGCTGGGACCAGCGGTAGCGGCGGTCGCCGTCCAGCGCACGCTGAGGACCAGCACTACGTAGAACAGCACCAGATCGCGAAACCGGATGCCTCGCTTGAGTGCGGGAACCGTGGACATGTAGGGCGGAGGATACCAGAGCCACAAGCGGCGGAGAAGCTATATTTTACCCGGACACTTAAATCATTTTGAGGTCCTGCAACACAGCCATGGCCGCGTTGCGACCATTGATGCCGATGACGCTGCCGCCTGGATGAATGCAGGCTCCGCAGAGATAGAGACCGGGCATGGGGGTGCGTGCGGAGAGACGATTGGCCCACATGTACGGCGGGAGGCACTCGCCCTGAAAGATATGTCCCCCGGTGAGTCCGACTTTTTGCTCGATGTCCGGTGGGCCCAGCACTTGAGCGTCAATGACCGCGGTGTCGATGTTGGAGGAAAAGCGCGCCAGCGAATTGAGCGCGAGGCGGCGCACTTCTTCGCGGCGTTCGTCCCAGGTGCCGTGAGCAAATTTGTAGGGAACATATTGAGCAAACACGCTCATCGTGTGCGTACCCGGTGGAACGACGGAGGAGTCGTGGACGCTTTGGAAGTAAAGCTCGCACCACAGATGTGCGGGCAGTTCGCCTCGGCGCGCGGCGGCAAAGCTGGTCCTCCACTCCTGTTTGGTTAGCGGAGCGTTGATCTGCCCGTAATGGTGGGGCTCATCGGTTCCGGGGCGCGCGGAAAAGTTGGGCAGTTCGCGCAAGTGCACATTGAGTTTAACGGTGCAGCCTTCGATGGGAACCCGCTCCACTTGTGCTCGCCATGAAGGGTCGGCCGCCCCATCCAACATGCGCAAGGTCTGGCGCGGGTCGGCGTTCGCGACGATAATTCGCGCGGAGATGCGCTCGCCGCCTTCGAGTAGGACGCCTTCACCCGGCAGAATCCTGGCAACGGGAACGCCGGAGATCACAGTCGCTCCGGCCTCGCGTGCCGCATCACAAAAATAGAAGGAAACCATTCCCATGCCGCCGCGCACGTAGCCCCACATGCCGGGCATTCCGCCGAGCCGGCCCGATGCGTGATGAAAGCGGATGGAAGCCGTTCCCGGGTCGAAGGGGCTGGCGTTGGTGCCGATGACACCCTGGCCGAGATAGGCGATCTGTAATCGCTCGTCGCGAAGGTAGCGCTCAACAAACTCAGCCATCGACCAGTTGAAGAGGACCGAGCGTGCTTCGCTATCATTGCCGAGCCGCTCTTCAAGCTGCTCACTGTTCGGCGCGTCGCCGATCCACATGTCGCGAGGGCCGGGCGGACGCAACGCATCGCGCAGGCGGCTGATCACGTCGCACATGGCGTTCCAGCCGGCCACGTCGCCAGGAGCCAGGGCACGCACCTCGGCTTCGCAGCGCGCGTCATCGTCCCATAGCTGGATGCTGGAGCCGTCGAGGAAGGGAACGAACAGGCCATTGACCGCCGGCGTCCATTGGTAGCCACGGCGCGGAAGCTCGAGTTCCTCCACAACCAACGGATGCAGCAGGCCCGCAAGATAAGCGCAGGGAGACATCCGCACGCCGGGGAATGGCTCCTCGATGGTGCAAGCCCCGCCAACACGCGCGCGGCCCTCAATCACAAGAACGCGCTGCCCGGCGCGCGCCAGGTAAGCCGCACAGGCCAGTCCGTTATGTCCCGCGCCGACGACGATTACGTCCCAGTACTGAGCTGCCAATTCGCGGATGGGAACGGGCAGTCCGATTTCGCCCAAGGCGGCAGCGGTTGGTGAGGTCATACGCGTATTACGGTAGCATCTTTCGATTCACTGCAAGAGATGTATGTCGAGCAGTCGCAAAGCCGGTATTTCGCTGTGGCAGCATAGGTGTGTTGATGGTCACGCATGAAAGTGTGGATAGGCTTGTTAAGATGGTTTGCGGAAAATATGAGGCGCGCTACCGGCGCTGACCCAGAGGAGATATAGATGTCCGAATCAATGACATTCAGCGCAATCCCTACCAAAATCCTGGTTCCGATCGACTTCAGCCCTTCTTCCCACGCAGCTCTTGATGCCGCAACCGAGCTTGCCGCGAAATTTGACGCGGAAATCTATCTTCTCAACGTGATCCCAGAGTTTCCCAGCGTTTCGCTTCCGGATTCAATTACCGAGAGCGCCATCGTCGAAAAGGGAAAGAAGGACGCCGAAGGCCGCTTTGCCGTTTCTCAGGCGGCCCTGGGCGCAAAGGGAATCAAGGTTACCTCAAATGTTGAAGTTGGAAACGACGTAGCCGGCGCGATTCTCGACGCAATTGAACGCGAGAATATCGACCTGGTTGTGATCACGACGCACGGGCTCTCCGGTTGGTATCCGCAGGTGTTTGGGTCGATCGCCGAGAAGATCGTAAAACTCGTGCAGTGTCCTCTTCTGCTGCTACGCACACCAAAGCCGGAGTCAAGTGCGAAGGTTCCTTTTGGCCGCTCAATGGAATGGTGGTAGGCGCAGGAACGCTGGCAGGCGAATGAGCAGCCGGGCAAGGCTCACGCGGCATCGCCGTTGCGTGAGCCTGGCTCTTTACTTCACGCTGAGATCGCCATCCGCATCCACCAGCAACGAGTCGCCTTGAATCTCGACGGAGTGAATCTTGAGACGGTCGAGGGTAACTTTGTAGCCGGAGGAGCCCGTTGATCCTTCGAGAGCTTTGCGCAGCAGGTCGGCCGCATTGACTTTCATGCTGGAAGGAACCTGGTGGCTGAGGAACGGCGTGAGCAGGAAGTTGAGTTCCCGCTGGTCGCTCACCTTCATTACCTGGGCGTTGCGGAAGCCGATGGTTTCACCTTCGCCGAAGGGCTCAAGGGAAACTTCAGCGGTGGGTGCGAGCGAAATGCCCAGGCAGGCTCCGCCGATTGACTTGCCAAGCCGCGCGCGGGTTTTCACGCGCACCAGAATCCGGTCCTGGACGAAGCTGAGTTGAGCGTCCTCGGCATACACCGAGCAGGCGGACTGGGCATTTCCCTTTAGAAAATAGCGGCCGTTGGGACCGCTGAAGAGCTGTTCCTTAAGAGTGCGCTGAAGCGCGTCGCGGCTAACTTTCAGTTCGACGGCCCGGCAAAAATGCGACCCCAGGGCCAGGAAGAGAAGGCCGCATACGAGAAATCGACTGTTTGTTGTCATAAGAGTATCTATGACTATCGTGCCATCCAAGGGCGGTCAGCCACTAGTTTTATTCGGTCTTTTCTGTTCGCCTTTTCGCGATTACGAGGAGAGGTTGGCGATGTAAGAGTCAATATATCAATAAGATGAGCATGTTGTAATTGGCAAATAAGGCGATGGGATTTTCTACAGCCAAATGGCGTTTTACTATTGATTTTTGAAGAAAAAATACTTAAAATAGAAACCTAGAGTCACCTCAGGGCCATTGGGATCCCCAGCCTGTGTCCGAGGATGTAACCGTAAATCAAAACCTTTCTTGAGGACTGCAAATCAATGGCAAAGCGTCGTGGAAATCCGAATTGGGGCAAGCCTGAGCCCATCGGCCCAGTTGTGCCCACCGTGACCTCCTTCGAGCAGATCGTGAAGGAGTTCAAGCTCACTCCGGATCAGTACATCCGGTCTACCCGCCTGCGGGAGTGGGCTCGCCGGAACAAGAACTCAAAGTATATCCCAGAGGCTCTTCTCGAGGCCTGGGGCTTTGAGATTGAATCGACGTTGTAGGCATTTTCTCATCTGTTCAGCAAAAGCGCCGCTCTCGAGCGGCGCTTTTGCTGTTTAGGAGGCCATGGGCGAGAATAAGATGATTGTTATGCCGGACAACGCACGCACCTTCGATGCGCCTTTCACCGACGTTCCGGGAGCGCTGGCGGAGATTCGCGCCGGCCGCATGGTGGTGGTGGTCGATGACGAGGATCGGGAGAATGAGGGCGACCTGACATTGGCCGCCGAGCATGTGACCCCCGAGGCTATCAACTTCATGGCCCGGTATGGCAGGGGCCTCATCTGCCTCACCCTCACGGAAGACCGTGCGGACTATCTGCGGCTTTTCCCCATGACGCAACAGAACTCTTCGCGTTTCGGCACGGCGTTTACTGAGACGATCGAGGCGCGCGAAGGGGTGACCACGGGTATCTCAGCCGCCGACCGGTCGCACACAATTCGCGCCGCGATTGCGCCGGCATCGACCTACAGCGACCTGGCCCGACCGGGGCACATTTTTCCGCTGCGGGCCCGCAAAGGCGGAGTGCTGGTGCGGGCAGGGCAGACTGAGGCGTCGGTTGACCTGGCGCGGATGGCCGGCCTCAATCCTTCCGGCGTGATCTGCGAAATCATGCGCGATGACGGGGAGATGGCGCGAATTCCCGACCTCATTCCCTTTTGCAAAGAGCACGGCATGCTGATTCTCACCGTGGCGGAGCTGATTCGCTATCGCCTGCGACACGAACGCTATATCGTCCGCGCCGGCGAGAGCCGCATTCAGACCCGCTACGGCGAATTTCGCATGATCGCCTATGAGAGTGAAGTGAACGGCGGTGAGAGCCACATTGCGCTGGTGCGCGGCGACCTTTGCCCTGGTTGCCCGGCATTCTACGATGGACCCGTTGGGTTGACGGGGGAGAATGGTGCGTCCCGGGCGGCTTGCACCCACGCGGTCCTGGTCAGGGTTCACACGCGCTGTACCGCGGGCGATGTGTTCTCTGCGGACTGCCATTGCCGTGAGATTCTCGACGAGTCAATGCGCATGATTGCCGAGGAGGGTTGCGGAGCGATCCTTTATCTACACAACACATCGCGAGGATTTGCTATCGACCATACGCCCGATGATGCGTCTCCCTTCGAGCCGGGTGGTGCCGCGATTCCCCCCGGTATGCCTGAAGGCCACGTCTCCCGTCTGATCCTGCACCAGGAACTGCGGTCGCGCGAGGGTTCGCAGGACCGTAGTGGGCGGATTCTGCGCGCCATTGGACTCGGCGGCCAGATATTGTCGGATTTGGGCATCCAGCGCATTCGCCTGCTCTCAAACACACCGATGCACATTCCCGCTCTGGAGGGATTTGGGCTGGAGATTGTAGAGCAGGTTCCGATTCCAGTGGAAGAATGCAGCCGGGTAATTTGAACCCCTCCGCAAGGGAATAATGCCGGGATTCCACGAATTCCGGCTTCCGATTCTTAAAAGTGACGAATATTCTGTGCCCAGTCGCGGTAAAAGCTTGTAGGATGAGTGAAACAAGCTAAGGGAAAAGTCGGGCGGGATGTCCCGCCAACGGAAGTCGCGCGGATATGCTCTCCGACGATTGACACGTCCGAACACGTAGACGCTCTCTGAAGCCACCAAGTTCGTGCGAGAAAGGTTGGATTCAATGAGCGTTCATCTGGTTAATCCCAGCGATAATTCGTTTGGTACAGCCGTCATCACACCAAGATGGCTTTTTGTCCTTGCAGCGGCAACGCCGAAAAGCGTGGGTGACCCCATTCTTGTTGATGAGTCTCTGGAGCAAGTTGTGCCGGAAACGATTCAGCCTGGGGACATTGTCGGAATCAGTGTTCATACCGGCAATGCGCTGCGCGGCTATCAGGTAGGCAGAATTGCGCGCAGCCGCGGCGCGTGGGTCGTGTACGGCGGCATTCACGCTACGCTGTTCCCGGAAGAGGCCCTGGACCGCGGGCAGGGGCATGCGGTGGTCAAGGGAGACGGGGACATCGCCTGGAGCAGGGCGGTCAACGATTGCCTTGCGGGCAAGCCGCAGAGAGTGTATGAAGGCGGGCGCATTGAAGGCAGCGAATTCCTGCCGGCGCGATGGGACCTGATGAATCCGGAGAAGTACATGTGGGCCTCGGTGCAAACGATTCGCGGATGCCCGAAGCATTGCTCTTTCTGCAGCGTGTGGCGGACGGATGGGCAAAAGCCACGGCAACGAAATCATCAGAGAGTGATTGACGAAATTGTCGAGTTGCGGCGTATCGGCTTTCGCTTCGTAGCTCTCGCCGATGACAACTTCTATCCGGTTACGTTGACCGACCTCCGCCTGGCCAAAGAGCAAAACAACATGGCCAAGTTTGAAGAACTGACGGCCATCCGCCACGAGCGCTATCAATTGATGGAAGAACTCGCGAAGTTGCCGAGCGACATGGTCTTCTTTACCCAGATCACAATGGAAGCGGGTGAGGACGGCGACTATCTGGATGCCATGCGGAAGGCCAATATCAAAGGCGCGCTGGTGGGCGTGGAGGCCGTAACGCCTGAGGGGCTCAAGGCCGTGTTCAAGGACTGGAACTATTCCGGCGAAGCGCTGGCCAGGCAATTGCAGACTTTCAAGGAGCATGGCGTTCATGTGCTCGGTTCCTTTATTTTCGGATTGCCGACGGATAAGCCGGCGACGTTTGATGCCACGGTGGAGATGGCGCTGAAGGCAGGGGTCACCTTTGCGCAATTCGTGATGATGACGCCGTTCCCCGGCACAGTGGATTTCGGGCGCTGGGAAAAAGAGCAATCCAAGGACCCGACAATGGTGGGCGATGTGCCGATCACCCGGTACTGGCTGATTCCGACCGAAGTTCGACCCAAGATGTTTACGCCGCACCCTACCATGAGTTGCGATGAAATCAGGGAGCGGACGCAGAAGGTGTGGGACCGCTTCTATAACTGGAGCGCGATCTGGGAACGATCGGCATGCACGCCCAACCTAAGCGCGCGCGTCGCGTTCATTTTTCTATCCAAGCTCTACCGTCAGATGTACGCGGGCACGGGAATCTCAACCGACAGCGCGCGCCGCAAGAAGTCGAAGGCGTGGGCGCGATGGACAGCCCGGCAGTGCAAGAGACTCTTCAAGGCGAAGCCAATGCCGGAACTTCCTTCGCCCGAGTGGGAGATTGGGTTGAGCGGGGTGGGGCGGCCGGCTTTTGATGGCGGCGACGGGCACGAGATGGCAGGACCGTTCGTCAGGATCTCTAAAAACTGAGCATGGGAAAGCTCGGCCAGGCTTTGCACGGGCGTGATCGGGGTTGTGCTTTCCCAGTCCTTCCTCCGCGGCGGACGAGATCTGATGGACCCATTTTCGCGCTGAATTTGCATCGCCAGATTGGCGCACCCTGCCTGACTTCCATCCCGCCCGGGACCCAACCGGGGAACGGAAACAAGCGATAGAGCTTCACGAGGCCCATCCTTGCCGCAAAGAACGCGTCAAGGATGGGGACCACAGATATGCCTCTCGACCGCAAAGTATCAAGCTGAAAACGGTCTGAGCATCACGATCAAGCATCGGCTTCCCGCCTCATTCCACACGCAACGCGATCACTGGATTGATTGAGGCGGCCCGTCGTGCGGGAACAATGCTGGCGACCAATGCGCAGAGCGCGAGTGCTGCGACCGAACCCCCGAGCACGATTGGGTCCCAGCCCTTCACTTCGTATAGCTGGGATGCGATCAACCGCGCGCATCCAATCGAGGCCGGAATCCCAATCAGCAGTCCAATGAGAATCTGCACAAAGGCCCCGCGCAAAACCATGCGCATGACGCTGGCCCGATTCGCGCCCATGGCGATCCTGACTCCAATTTCATTGGTGCGCCGCTCCACGCTGTAAGCTGTTACCCCGTAAAGACCCACGGCTGCCAGAACCAATGCGAGGATGCCGAATAGTCCCGTCAATTGCGCCACCGTGCGTTCCTGGTCGAGCCGGTCTGCAACCTGCTCCTGCATCGTCCTCATGCGGATGAGGGTCAGATTGGGATCGACCTCGGCGAAAGCCTGGCGCACCTCCGGCTCCAGCCCTGCCATACTGCCGCGCAGTTGCAGCACGACGCTTTCGATCAGGTGCGTGCGGTCTTCAATCATCTGCGCCATTGGGTCGTCATAGTGCACATGTTGCGCCAGCGGCACAAAGAACAAGGGCGGTCTCCAGTGGCCGCTCGGATCGGTATAGTTGGCGGTGCGCGCAACGCCGACGATCTCGTAGGTTCCGCTGTTCTTCACATCGGTGATTCCGAAGCGCGTGCCGATCGGATCTTCGCCCGTCTTGAAGAACTTGCGCACGAACGATTCGTCCACCACCGCCACCTTCCGCGTTTCCGCCGTGTCCTGGTCCGTGATGCCACGGCCGCGCAGGATGGTCTGGCCCATCGCCTCCAGGTAGCCGGGACCAACGTGATCCCAGGACGCGTTATTGCTGTCGTCGGTTACGTTCGGTTGTCCTTTTCCCTGACGGACGACCAACTCGCCCCAGTTATCAGTGAATGGCGTGTATTGGGCAAGTGTCGCGCTCTGTACTCCGGGGATGCGGGCAAGGCGCTGTTGCAAGGCCCGATAAGTGGCATCCAGCTTTTCCGGGGAATAGGACGAAAAGGGAGCGTTGACGCTGAGATTGATGCGATGATCGGTCTCAAAGCCGAAGTCCTGGTGCTCCATTTTCTGCATGCTGCGGGTCAGCAGGCCGGCTCCGGCGAGCAGAACGACAGACAGGGTAGCCTGCACCACGACCAGGGACTTCTGCGACAGAGACGAACTATCCCGCGTGCTCCGGTTGGCGCCGCGCAGAGCCTCGGCGGGTTGAGCGTGCGAGGCGAACCAGGCGGGCGCGGAGCCGAACAGCAGTCCGGTGAGCAACGATACACCGAAAGCGAAGGCCAGAACGGATAGCGAAGGAGACGCGTCGATGGGCACGAAGCGCGCGGAATGGAAGGCCAGCGCGACCACGAGCTTGACGCCCAGGCAGGCAACCACGATGCCCGCCGTGCCGCCCATCACGGCGAGGGCCAGGCTTTCGGTGAGCGTTTGGCGGATGAGGCGCATTCTTGAAGCTCCCAGCGCGAGGCGGACGGCGGTTTGAGAGCGGCGGGCCGATCCCCGCGCCAGCAGCAGGTTCGCAATGTTCGCGCAGGCAATCAGTAGCACCAGGCAGCACACCGTGAAGAGGATGTGCAGGCTGCTCTTGTATCCATCCTTCATCTCAGCGACGCCGGCCCCTGCCGGAATCACGCCGATGCTCTGCTTGGGCAGCACGGTCTTGATCTGCGACAGGAACTGCGGGAACTCCGCACCCATATCTGTCACCAGCCAGTTCCGCATGATGGTCGTGAAGCGAGCGGCAAGGCCATCCGGTTTGGCGCCCGGCCGCAAGCGGCCAATAATCCGCAGCCAGGAATTCGACTGCTTCAAAATGGAGTTCTTTCCCATCAGCAGGGGTTCCTGCTGCAGGGGCACAAAGATCTCCGGCGGGTCGCTGCGCAGCGTTTCGCCGTAGAACCCCGGAGGCGTAATGCCCACGATTGTGAATGGTCGCCCGTCCAGCATGAAGGTCGAGCCGACGATTCTGGGATCGGCTGCATACTCCTGCTGCCACACCCGATGGCTGAGCATGGCGGCCGGAGCGGCGGAGGGCTCATCATCTATGGGCGCAAGTGTCCGTCCGGCAAAGGCGTGCAGGCCGAAGGTCGCAAAGTAGTTGCCCGAGACGAACTCGCCGTGCAGCGGTTTCGCCAGTTGGCTGGTTTCGCCCCGCCGCACGCTGAACTGAGTTCCCCCGGCCTGAAAGGCCGTCATTTGCTCGAACTCGGGCGCGTCCGCTTTGAAGCGCAGATAGAGCCGGTAGGGAAACATGCCCCAGTTGTCCTGCGGACCGCCATCGACGCAGCAGTCGTTGCCCGTGCCTACCCGGTAAAGGCTGGCCGGATCGCTGACCGGGAGTGACTTGAGCATGACGCTATCAATGAGCGAGAAGATTGCCGTGGTCGCGCCAATTCCCAGCGCAAGCGTAAGCATGGCTGTCAAAGTAAAAATCGGAGATAAGCGCATCTGCCGCAGAGCGTATAGGACATCCTGACGCAACGTTCTCATTGGTGAGCCCCCGTTATTGCATACGCCTGATTCATCGGGATGGTTCCCCGCTGTGATATGCAACACAATCGCGGGCTTGGTGGCCCATCGGGGGCAAAGGATTCTTTCGTGAGTCCGCCCCGAGACTGATTTCTCATTTCCTCGATTGGCCAAACGATTCCGGACAATGCGCGGAGTAAGTTCATGGGTTTCGTTCGCGGTGTTTTTATTTGGGTTGACATTCTACCCGAACAGGTCAATACTTAGGTCGAATGACTACCCAAGAGAGCAATGACGAGCGCATCGCCCTGTTGCAGGGCACGCTGGACCTTCTGATTCTAAAGACGCTTGTATTTGGGCCGTGTCACGGCCAGGGCGTAGCCCGGTTGATTCAACGCCAGTCCGAAGAGGTGTTTCTTGTCGATCATGGGTCGCTTTATGTAGCTCTTCAGCGGCTCGAGGACAAGAAGTGGATCCGCGCCAAATGGGGTGTGAGTGAGAACAACCGCAAGGCGCGGTTTTATTCGCTCACCCCCAAAGGGCGCGAACTGCTTGTCGAGAAGACCGGTGAATGGCGGCGGCTGGCGCGGGCAATGGGATTGATTCTGGACTCCAGTCACGGTCCGCGCCGCGAGGAGGCCTGAGCATGTTCCGGCACAAGCGCAGTGCAAAGGATTTTGCGGAAGAGATCAAAGCGCATCTTGAGCTGGAAGCAGACGAGCTGCGGCAAGAGGGCTTCAGCGATGTCGAAGCGCGTTCGCAGGCGCGACGCGAGTTCGGCAACGTTGGCGTGGCGCAGGAGCGTTTCTACTTGAGGGGCCGATGGGTGTGGCTGGATAAAACGTTGCGCGATCTGCGATTTGGGTTGCGGTCGCTGCGACATAGCCCAGGATTCGCGTTGACGGCGATCTTAACTCTAGCGCTGGGGGTTGGCGCCAACACGGCTGTGTTCAGCGTGATGAACGCAGTGCTTTTACGCTCGCTGCCAGTCGCCGATCCAGATCGCCTGGTGTATTTAAGGACGTCCAATCCTCCGCCCGGAACGGGGACGATCGATTCCAACGAGACCTTCTCCTATCCCATTTACGACGCACTGCGGCATCAAAATGCGGCTCTTTCACCGTTGATGGCGTATGTGCCACTGTCCGGCAGCAAGGTCGCCGTGCGATATGGAGCGGAGCCCGAAGAGGCTGAAGGCGACATGGTGAGCGGAACCTTCTTCTCGGGACTCGGCGTAAACCTGCCGCTGGGCCGAGGCTTCACCGAGGACGACGAAACTCGTCACGCGCCTCTTGCCGTGATCAGCTACAACTACTGGACACGGCGCTTTGCGCGGGATCGGGACGTGCTGGGAAAAACGCTGTATGTGAATGCGGTGCCCATGACGATTGTCGGTGTTGCAACGTCGGGGTTTGAAGGCCTTGAGCCGGGAGGCTCCGCCGATTTCTGGATTCCGCTGCAGAACCGAAGGGAGTTAAATGCGTGGGGCAATCCTCCGCAGGACGGCAAGCTGTATATCGCCAACTCCACATGGTGGTGCCTGCGCCTTATTGGCCGGCTTGCTCCCGGTGTCAGCAGATCGCAGGCCCTGGCAGGTCTGCAGCCGGCGTTTCAAAAAGCAGCTTACGTAGGCCTGGGCGGCTCGCCCGTGCAGGGGGAGAAGCCTCCGGTTCTCAGCCTGGCCGACGCCAAGAACTTTCCCGGATACGACCAGCAGTATGGCAATCCTTTGCGCATATTGATGGCCATGGTGAGTTTTGTGCTCCTGATCGCGCTGGCGAATATCGTAATGCTTCTGTTGGCGCGCAATGCGGCGCGGCAGCGGGAGTTCTCGATGCGGCAGGTCCTGGGCGCGGGCCGCGGAGAACTGCTTCGTCAACTGCTGACGGAGAGCTTGATCCTAGTATCGGCGGGCGGCGCGCTGGCGTGGGGCTTTGCGGAGATGGCCGCGCGCCTGTTGGGTCGATGGGCGCAGATTGAATCGAGCCTGGCACCGGACAGGAATGTGTTGCTGTTCACGCTGGGCGTGCTGGCTTTGGCCGGATTGCTGTTTGGATTGGCGCCGCTGCGTGTGGCGCTGGCCGGAAGAGCCGAACTCGCGATCAGGACTTCGGCGGCAGCGTCGCACACCGATGCGGGTAAATCGCGCATGGGCAGGATGATCGTCGCGCTGCAGGTGACGCTGTGCGTCGTGTTGTTAGTGGGCGCAGGCCTGCTGATTCGGACACTTCGCAATCTGGAGAATACCCCTCTTGGAATGAGGGTAGACGGCCTGGTGGTCTTCGGGGTGAAGCCGAACATTCCGTCGCTTGAGGCCGGCAGGAGCTTCTACGTCAGTCTGATCGGCAGACTGCGCGCTCTGCCGGGCGTGGAATCGGCGACCATCATGGAGGAACGTCTTGGATCATGGTCGTCAGACAACAGCGACATGATGGTGGACGGCAAACTGCCAGACGTAGCCAACGGCGCTTCAAGAACGGTTCGCAGTAATGTGGCGGGACCGGATTTCTTTCACACTCTTGGCGTGCCGGTGCTGGCCGGCCGCGACTTCGCCGATTCTGATACCGTGTCGTCGCCCCACGTGGGAATCATCAATGAGCTGTTTGCCCAGCGATTCCTGCCCCATCAGAACCCGCTCGGCCACAAGATCGGAACCGATGATCGGCGCTATACGATGACGATCGTCGGCGTCGTGAAAGACCACAAATACCGCAGCATCAACGAAGATCCAATTCCCATGGCCTGGTACATGTATGCGCAGATTCCCTACCTGGGGCCGATGAACGTTGAGCTGCGTGTGCACGGTGACCCGCTCGCGATTCTGCCCGCGGCGCGCAAGGTGGTGCAGCAGTTGGACCCGAACCTGCCGCTGATCGAGCCGATGACACAGCGCGCGCAATTCGATACAACCATCTCCAGTCAGATATTCTTCGCGCGGCTCGCCGGGTTCTTCGGCTTGCTTGCGGTCGTTCTCGTGGCGACTGGGCTGTATGGAACGCTGGCGTATCGCGTGAACCTCCGGACCGCCGAGATTGGCGTGCGCATGGCTGTGGGCGCCCGCCGCGGGCAGGTGGTCTGGTTGATCTTGAAGAGCAGTCTCCAACTCACTGCCGTCGGTGTGACGATGGGAGTTCCTCTCGCGATGCTGATGGGACACGTGTTGACATCGTCTCTCTATGGCGTGAAGCCGCTCGATGCGATGAGCTATTTCATCGCAGTGGTTGGAGTGGCCGTGGTCGCGCTGACGGCGAGTGCGGTGCCCGCGGGACGCGCGGCAAATGTCGACCCATTGACAGCTCTCCGCACCGAATAGCGTCTTTGAAACCGAATTGATTTCTGGCCTTGGATTTCAACGGCGATTCCGTCGCGGCTTACCGAGTACGCTGTCGTCATCCGCGCTCTTACCGCCCTCCGCAGGTTCATTCTGTGTTGATTCGGCTGTGGTAGTTTGGTTTACGGGAGTAACGAAAGCACAATGCCATCCATTACATCGTTTATCAAGCACCACTACCGTCATTTCAATGCTGCCGCCCTGGTCGATGCGGCGAATGGTTACAACGATCTGCTGGCCTCCGGCGGCAAAATGTTCGTTACCATCGGCGGTGCCATGAGCACTGCGGAACTCGGCCTTTCCCTTGCGGAAATGATCCGCCAGGACAAGATTCACGCCATTACCTGCACCGGCGCGAACCTTGAGGAGGACGTATTCAATCTTGTCGCCCACGACTTCTACGAGCGCGTTCCCCATTATCGCGATCTCACCCCCGCCGACGAAGCTAAACTATTGCACCGGCACATGAACCGTGTCACGGACACCTGCATCCCCGAAATGGAAGCGATGCGGCGAATCGAGAACGAGGTGCTCAAGGAGTGGGTGCGCGCCGACCAGGCCGGCGAGCGCTTTTTCCCCCACCAGTTCATGTACAAAATCCTGCTCTCCGGCGACCTTGAAAAGTCCTACCAGATCGACCCGAAGAATAGCTGGCTGCTCGCCGCCGCCCAAAAAAATCTGCCCATGTTCGTCCCCGGTTGGGAAGATTCGACACTGGGCAATATGTATGCGGGCCACTGCATCTCACGCGACGTCGAAAAGGTGCACACGGTCCGCACCGGCATCGAATACATGATGGAACTGGCCGAGTGGTACACCGAAACCACCGCGACCACACCGCTAGGATTCTTCCAGATTGCGGGCGGCATCGCCGGCGACTTCCCCATCTGCGTGGTCCCCATGCTCCATCAGGATCTGCGGCGCGAGCATGTTCCGCTCTGGGCGTATTTCTGCCAGATCAGCGACTCCACTACGAGCTACGGGTCCTATTCCGGCGCCGTGCCGAATGAGAAAATCACCTGGGGCAAACTAGGCGAGAACACGCCGAAGTTCATCATCGAGTCGGATGCGTCGATCGTGGCGCCGCTGATCTTCGCTTACGTGCTTGGCTGGTAAGGGCAGGGTTCAGAGGGCACCGCTTAGGACGCAGGCTGTCCCGGCCTAAGCTCTGCGGCGGAAGTCGTCGTCCAAACCAATGAAAAAAGGTGACTTCTCTGCAGAAGAGGTAGCGAGTTGCAATGGACCGAGAATGGCGGTCGCCTCACCTTTGACCGGACCCCAGAATGAGGGTGGGTCCATTGGTCTGTTAACACTTTAATCGACAATGCACCAGACCGGGGGAGCACGGCGCTCTCAACGCGATCGCGAATGTCTGCGCGGGCCGCCAGCACTTTTCAGGTTTGGCGGCCGGACCCAGCAAATTGACTTTACGTTTTTGAGGCTTCGAGTAAAGCATTCAGCCTGGCGATGACCTGGAATGCATCGGCGACGTAGACCACGTCCGCTTTGCCTCGCGTCCAGCCGCAGTTGGGATCGAGGCTGATGGCGCGGCGCTCGCCAATGAATCGCCAGCCTACCACGTGCGGTTCTTCGCCGTGGCAGCAGGTCGAGAGCCCCTTGGCATGGCGCGGCGTAGCGCCGGTCTGGCCGATCTGGTTCATGTGGGTGAGGAAGGGAAGCACGGGCTGATTCTCGCTGCCTTGATCGACAAGCGACTTGCTGCTGCCAAGCGACGCGCCGGTCTCACGCAGGAAGCCGAGAATCAAATCACCTGCTTCAGTGGAGTGAATCTGTCCGTCGGGCTGCTTCTTTGTCCAGCCGGCGCCGGCAACGAAAAGCATGCGCGCGTCGGGCCGGATGGTCTGGGAGTCCTGCCCATGGGGCGAAGACCCATCGCTGGAAGCGGTCCCGGGAGTGCGGATGCCAACGATTGTTGTACGGATTGCCGGCAATTCGACGAGAACATGCTCGATCTGCACGGGCGCAGGCGCGGCAGCGAAAGCCGCATGAGTGCCTCCATCGAGCAGTAGAAACCAGGGACGAGCGTCCCGGCTGATGACCGCTTCAATTCGCTGACGATAGAACCAGCGTGTGGCTTCAACAGATGCCGAACCGCCGACGGCGGTGATGTGGGTATCGATGACTCCGCCGAGCCGGTGTGCGACTCCCGCGGCAACGCGCGCGAAGCGCGAACTGGCTGGGGCAAGCACGATTGATGGTTGGACGATGCGGCAGAGGGCTTCGCAGGCGGCTGCATCGCTGGCGTAACGCGCATGCGCGAAGGGCTCGCCGGAGACGGCCAGCAGACGTGCTCCGGACGATGCGAGAACGCCGGCTGCGGTGGTAGCGTCTGCGCTGACAATGCCGATGGCAAGAGAAGCATGGAGGCGGCCGGCGAGCTCTTTGCCGACGGTTACGGCCTCAAGTGAAGCGCGCGTGAGAGCGGAGCCGGCTTCGCTTGAAGATTCTTCGCTTGAGGATGTATGGGTCAATACGAGAATTGTTTCCATGGTTACTCCGCTCCGATCCACTCGATGAGTTCACCGGCAATTTCGTCCGGAGTCATGTCTTTTGCGACGCGGGTGGTGCGCTGCTGCTTGGGAAGGCTGACGGAAGCGTAGCGGAGGCCGTTGGCGGGCAAGGTCGCGAGTTTGGCCTTTTGCAGCGCAGGCATCAGGCTGCGCATGTTAGCCATACCGATCTGGGGATTGTTGCGCGGCTCAGGCAGATTGCCAGTGGCCCAGCCAAGCACAGCGGGCGTACCCGCGCAGACTGAGACTTGATGCTTGCCGCCTTCTACGCGCTCCAACACTTCAAAAGAGCTGTCGTCGCGGAGGGCAATCCGATCGACGCCCTGGAACTGGTCGTTAATCCCGAGGCGCTCGCCAATCAACTGCAGAGTGACGCCGGCGCCGCGCGTAGCGGATTCCCAGCCCCCGAAGAGCAGCAGTTGATTGCGGTCGAGGCCGGGGAGGGCGGCGATGGTTTCTGCGAGGATGAAAGCCGTGGCGTGTGCGTCAGTGAAACCGCCGATAGGACCATCAATGGGAACCAATTCGAAGGGGACCTTCTGGGCTACGGTCATCATGACCTGTTGCAGCTTGGCCTTGGGACCGAGCGACACGAGCCAGACTTTGCTCCCAGGGTACCGGGCGGCGAGGTTTGCCGCTTCGTAGAGTGCACTGGCAGCCCATGGATCGAGCACGGCGGGGAGAACCATCTCGTTTTTCAGGCCGGGGTTGTTGGGGCCGGAGACAGGCTCGAGGGTTTGCAAAGGGTCCGGCGCGATGCCGGCACAAACCACGATATGGAGCGCATTTGCCATGGAAACTTCCTCTGATGAATGAACTTATTTGCGATGTTTAGTTTTCCGCTGAGTGCAGGCCGCCCGCGCCGGCGCGAAAGTCGATGTTGGAGCGCTCGCCGTCGGGCGATTGGGAACAGTTCCAGAGGCATGCGCCGCAATGCACGCATTTTTCGCGCTCGAAATTTGGCAGGCCGTCCTCATCGAGCGTGATGGCCTGTCCTGAACACATGGCAACGCAGGTCTTGTCTTCGCAGGCAATGCAGAGCCCTGCATCGCGAAAGACCACGTGATCCGCAAAGCCGGGCATCGCCTGCACTTTGCCGCCCATGAGCAGCGCGTCCTGCTGGGTGACAAGAAGTCGGCCGTCAAAGGGAATCTCCGGCCAACCGCGCGCGGTCAACATTGCATCGTGCAGGGGGCGTCCATCCTGGATAGCCAGTGCGGCGGCAGCCTTTCTGTTCAGGTCCTCTGCTTGCGATGCACGACGCAGGATTTGCTTGTGCGGCGGCGGAATATGCGCGCCGAGGGACAGGCGTCCTCCTGTCAACCCAGCCAGCGCCATCCCGATCAGGCCCTTGACGACCCCCCCATGGAATCCGTTGCGTGCGTTTTCCGCTTCGTGCGCTCCATGCTCGACCCAGCTTGCGCGGCGACGCTTTAGATAGGTGGCTGTCAGGTTTTCATTCGTAAAAGGCCTTCCCGCCCGGAGCAGTTCGAGGACCGCTTCACCTAGCTGTACGCCAGTGGTCCACGCTTCATCCACGCCGGAGCCAGTAAGCATGTTGGTGCTGCCTGAACCCTCGCCAATGCGCGCAAAACCGTCGCCGGTGAGAATGGGTTCGCCGCGGCGGCCTGATTCTTCGAGTGTCTTGGCGCCCCAGGAGCGGAGTGTTCCGTCTTTCAGAAACTTCCACAAAGCCGGGTGCTGGATGTAATGCTGCAAATAGCGGTACGCGGTGCGCGAAGGGTCGCTCATCCACGAGGGAACGAAGATTCCGACGGAGACGAGCCTTTCGGGATGCACGTAGAGGAAGCCGAAGATTTCGGGTTCGGGATAGCCGAAGGTGTGCCACACGGTTCCGGGTTCAAGCGTGCTTTCCTCGGGCAGTTCGATCACCATCTTCATGCCCAGGGCCCACTCACGGCCTTCTGGGGTTCCGAACTTTTGATTGAGCGCCCGGCCGACGGCGCCCACCGGTCCATCGCCCACAACGGTGAGTCGCGCGCGCACATCCATTGCTGCCATGAAACCGTCGGCGGGCTCGCCTTGCTTGTCGACACCCTGATCGGCGAGACGAAGGCCTTCAACCGCGTTGCCTGATGTCAGAGGGCAACTGACAGGCGTGCCCGGCCAGATTTGGACCAGTCCGGACGCCATCAACTGCGAGCCTACCCATTGATTGAACTGGCCAATCGAAAGCACGATTCCGCCGTGCTTGCGCAGAAAGGCCGGAGTCCAGGGAAGATAAAACGCATTGTTGCGAACGCCGAGAATTGGTCCCAGCTTGCGCAAAGCTGCGTCGGCTGCACGCAACACGATGGACCGACGGCTGGCGCCGATGGGGTCCAGCAGGTAGAGCATCCGCTCCTGCGTGACCTTTGTCGCCATCGGAATGTCGTCCATGTTGAGGCCAGGAAAGCTGGCGCGAATGCCCTGGGCACGTGTGACAACGCCGCTGACGCCGGCAGAGATGTCATCGGCGCGCTCGTAGCAGACGACTTGCAAGGGCATTCCAGGAGCGACCTTGCTCTCGAATGCAGGATCGGCTGGATTCTCGTTCCACGCCTTGGTGAGCGTGGTGAGAAAACCGCCTGCCGCCGGACCAAAGCCGGCGCACGCGATGTCGACTTCCATGGACGGGCGGTCGAAATCGGGCATCGGCGAAGTAGCCACCGCTGTATCCGCTGTATCCCAGGTCTCAGAAGCGAGATTTGGGGCACCAAAGGTTGAATTGGTCGGGTCTGTGCTCATGCGGGATAATCCAGCGCTTCGGGAATCATGACCTTGCTTACGGTTTCCGCGGCGCGGTCCTTAGCCAGGCGCGAGCCGCTGAGGCAACTGCACAACTTGTTCTGCAGGCGGAGGAAATCGCTGTTTCCGGCACAACCCGCGCAAGGGCCCGCTTTGTGCGGATGGGTGCCATCGGCGGCCAGTACGTCCACGGCGAAAGCCGAGATGCCCGCCATGGTCTCCTCATACTCTTCGAGTTCGCCCGCCAGGAAGCAGTGGGTATGGCCCTCTTCGCTCCACGATGGATGCTGGTTGTAACCGAAGACCAGTTCGGCGCAGATGCGCGCGACTTCACCTGCTGCCTGTGCCGCTTGCGTGTGGCACAGATCGCTGAGGAACTGCACGGTCCCGGCCAGGCCTTGGGCGGCGACAGCATCGTCTGCACCGCGCTTCTCCAGTTCCAGCACATCGAGAATCTGGCAGCGCGAGGCCAGCAGCCAGCAAAGTGCATCGGCCAGGGGGAACGTCACTCCCTGGCGTTGCCCGTGATAAAGCTTGTCGCCGTCAGGGTCGGTGGCCTTCCGCAAATGATTCAGCGTCCAATGCCACATCTGCATGGCGGAAGCGAGGGTGCAGGCTCCGCTACCGGGCCGGGTGGAAGCGATGCTGCGCATTTCGGATATCCAGGCGCGGAATTGGGCGAGGAAGACTTCAGAGGCCATGGTGACCGTCAACTGACGGCGCTGTACGGCTTCGGGGCCCTCGTACGTGGCTTCAAGTTGCGCGTCCATCCACTTGCTGGCCAGAAACCCGGGACAATCCTCCGTAATGCCGTATCCTCCCATGAGGCTGACGGCCTCGCGCATCATGTTGGCGCCATGGCCGGTGTTCCACAGCTTTGTAGCGGGACATAGCACATTGGCTTCCGCATCCTTTAGCACAAAATCGAGCAGTGGATCGGCGGCAAGCGCTGCATTTCGCTCGTCAACTGATTGGATGGTGAGCAACTCGATGGCGCGTGGTTCGCATTCGCGCAACGCCTTCATTTCCGCGCGTCCACCTTGAATGCCGCGCGCCTTCAGGAGGGCAGTCTTCTGTTTCTCGATCGGGTCAAGCTCGTCGAAGAGGCGAGCGGCGGCGAATCCGAGTGAAGCAGCAGCTTCGCCTGTGGCCCATACATCGACCAGGCGGTGCAACGCGTCTTCTCTTTGCTGAATGCCTTGTTCGTATCGGATTGAGCCGGGCTTGGCGCTCTCGGCTCCGCGGAAGCGTCCACGCTGGTAGCGAATGACGGGTTCGATCGCGGACAGGAGTTTGGCCGCGGTCATCAGGCCGACGGTCACGCGAGTGCGGCGGAAAACGGCCTCGATGATTTCGCCATGGTTGAAATTGGGGACGATCACACCATCCTTGACGGTGTATCCGCCCACGATCCGGCTGGCGGGGACCTTCAAATTGAAGATAGGGTCGCCGGTGGAAGAAAGCTGGTGCACCAGCTTTTTGGTCGGGGTTCCGTGGTCGAATGTGCCCTCGTCCGTTTCCTCGAGAATGATGACGCAACTGCCCTTGATAGAGGGGTCGTCGGAGTTGACTGCGGCGGTAACGAAGTTGGCGAAGGCGATGTTGGTAATGAAGCGGCCGCGCTTGTCCACTTGAAGCCAGGGCTCTTCGCCATCCTTCCACTCCGCGATGCGAACTTTGCCGCTGAGCATGCCAGTGTCCACGCCGACGTAGGGGATGGGTTCTGTGAGCACGAAAGCGCCACGCCAGGGTCTGCGGCTTTCACCCGGCTGGGGTGGCGCAGACAAGCTCTTGTAGTGATATGACTGCTCCGCGGTGCCGCGCTCGTGAATGGGAGAAAGAGCCAGAAACCCCGCGAGGCTGGCTGTGGCCGCGCCACCGTCGACCCAGGCGAGCTCGAATGCCGAGAGGGCGAGCGCCAGGTTCTTTGGTCCGGAGATGAAACCGCCCTCTTCCGGCTCCATGAAGATCGCGGTGAGGCCAGCTCGGTCGAATGCCTCGATCATCTCATTCTTCGCCGGAGTCCACTCGTGGTTGTTGCGTTCTCCGGCTGCTACCAGGTGTGCCACGGTGCCTCGCGCCACGCCGCGTGCGGACTGAACCAGCATTTGCAGGTCGAATCGGTCGGCAAAGCGCCATTGGATCTGGCGTATTGAGTCGCCAGGAAGAGTGAGCATGGTCGTTGCTTCGGTTACGGCAGCCGTGGACATAAAGGTTCCTCAAGCAGCGGCCATATTGTCCTTGATCAGGCATGGCGCGGCATGTGACTCACATCACCTCCGCGCGAATTCGAGATTCTCATTGAGCATTGGCAAAGGGGTTGATTGGAGTTTTGGTCATGGCGGGGCGGAAGGTTAATGCGGGGTAAGAGTTTGGAAGCACGAAGTGTGGCAGGTCACCTGAGGGAAGGGAAGTTGGCTTACCGCTCATTGTGCATTTGTGACCCCTATCACTGCGGTTTTTTTCGCAAAGGTCTTTCCTCAAAGGTGCATTCCCCACGAGAAGGTTTTCAAAACACGCGGAGAAATCTGCTGTAGGGAAGCTGCGTGTAAATAGGGGCTGGGCCTCTTATCTAACTTGGAGAAAGAAGACGGCAGAATGAATGAAGCCGCACGAATCGCCGCATTCATCATCGCAATTCCGCTGCGCCTGGTTGCGTGGCTGCCACGCCGGCTGAACGGGCTTGTCCATTCCCGAGTTCCAATAGTCAGCCTTGTGGCGCTGCTGATATGGATTGCTCCCAGCCATCTTTACGCACAAACGGATTGCCTGTCGTGCCATGCGGACAAGACGATGCAGGACGCGGCCGGGCACAGCATCGCTGTGGATGGGAACACGTTCAGCGCGAGCATTCACGGGAGCATGAAATGCAACGATTGCCACGCGGATATCAAGGACTATCCGCATCCGGACCACATTGCACCGGTACAGTGCAAGACGTGTCATACGGAAGAAGCTTCAGGGCTGGTGGGGAGCGTGCATGCGGATGGTAAAGAACACCCCTGCACCAGTTGCCATGGAGACGCGCACTCGATTTTTCCCAAGACTGATTCACGATCCGCTGTTTATCCGTTGAATGTGCCGCGCACCTGCGGCAACTGCCACAGCACCGATGGGATGGCAAAGAAGCATGGGCTGGCAAGCGTTTATCCGTCGTACATGGACTCCATTCACGGATTTGCGCTGAGCAAGGAAGGGCTGCTGGTGGCGGCGAACTGTCAAAGCTGCCACGGATCGCATCATATTCTGAGCCATACCGATCCGTTGAGTCCCACCTACAAGGCCAATATTCCTAAAACATGCGGAAGCTGCCACGCGAAAATCAACGACGATTATCAAGGCGGCGCACATGGACACGCGGTTGCCAGGGGCAATCTGAAAGCGCCGGTATGCACTGACTGCCACACAGCGCACGCCATTCTGCAACCCACTGAAGCGGCTTTCCGCATGCAGTCCACGCCGATTTGCGGTTCGTGCCACAAGGATAAGTTGTCCACTTACCGAGACACCTTCCACTCGCAGCTTGGCTCTCTTGGCGGTTATGTTGAGACGGCGCGGTGCTGGGATTGCCACGGAGCGCACGAGATACTGCCCGCATCCGACCCCCGGTCGCCCATCAACAAGGCGAACCTGGTCAAGACGTGCGGCAGGTGTCACGCTGGGGCGAACCTCAGTTTCGTTCAATATCAGCCACATGCCAATGCGCACGATCGCAAGCTGAATCCAGCACTCTACTTCGTGCGGTTGTTTATGAATCTGCTGCTGGCCGGCACGTTGACGTTCTTTGTGATTCACACCATTTTGTGGCTGATCCGCTCGCGATATGACCAGCTCAAAAAGAAGTCGGCAGAAGGAGGCAAAAATGCCTGATTTGGAGGTAGCCGAAGAAAAAGCTATCGAGAAATCCCACGGAGAGCGGTTTTTCATGCGCTTCACGCGGGAGCAGAGGTACCTGCATGGCGCCCTGTTCACCAGCTTTCTTGGACTGGCGGGGACCGGGTTGCCGCTGCGCTTCAGCGAGAGCATCTGGGCACGCGGCCTGGCGAAGGGCGTGGGCGGATTCGGCGCGATTCTCTTTTTTCATAAATTCTGTGCCCTGGTGTTGACAGTGGCGTTCCTCATTCATGTGAAAGATCTCTTTACGCGCGCGGTTGTCCATCATGAAAAGGGAATCTTCTGGGGATCGACCTCGATGGTGGCCAACTGGAAGGATGTGAAGGATCTGTTCGGGCACCTTCGCTGGTTTGTGGGACTGGGACCGAAGCCACAGTTCGAGCGCTACGCCTATTGGGAGAAGTTCGACTACTGGGCGGTCTTCTGGGGAATGATCGTCATCGGTTTTTCGGGCTACGCGATGTGGTTTGCTCCGTTCTTCGCGCGGTTCTTGCCCGGCTGGGCCTTGAATGCGGCGTTGGTGATTCACAGCGAAGAAGGTCTGCTCGCCATTCTGTTTATCTTTTCCATCCATTTTGTGAACACGCATCTGCGGCCTGACAGTTTCCCCATGGATATGGTGGTCTTTACGGGCGTGGAGAGCGAAGAGGAATTCAAGACCAAGCGCCCACTGGAATATAAGCGGCTTGCGAGCCAGGGAAAGCTGGAATCGAGAATCGGAGAGGCGCCGCAAACCTGGCAGATCAATTTCTCGAAGGTGATCGGATTCACGGCTATTTTTATCGGCCTGACCCTGTTGGTGCTGACGCTGAGCGCTTATTTCAGCTGACGCGGAATTGCCGTGGGCGACAAGCGCATGCCGCATTGAATTGCCAGGGATCGCCCGTTAAACTCAACGGGACGATATCCGCTACCTTCTGCGGCATGTGGGAAATCATGCACAGATCAGCCGGCTACGAAGGGCGGAGTAGCCCTTCTGCGAGCGCTTCCCACTCCGCTTCGAGGGTGGGTCGATGGAAACTGCGCCCTGCGCGTTGGTACCAGTAGTCGGCGTTTGATGCCGCACCCTCTTTGCGGTGCAGGTAGGCATGAACAGCCATCCCCTCGCGCGTCTCAAGTTCGTCCACCAGTTTGTGCGCCTGAGTCCAGTCGCCGTTTGCATCCCACCACAGGGCTGCAAGGGGCGCGCTCAAGCCGTCAGGTGGCATTTGCAATTTGAGTGATTCGCGGAATTGCCGTGGGTCCATGACGCCTCCCGCACTCCATTTTTACTCTCTTCGCAGAATTTTTCTTCTGCCGAGTGATTTAGGTCACATCTTTAGCGGGCTAACCGCTGATAAAAAGTGGACAGCGTTCCGATATGAGCATTAACGGGGTCCGTCAGCGGGTCAAGAGAAGGACCGGCTGGCGAAGATACCAGCCGGGGGTTCCTTTCCCCAGGGGGGGCAGGGCATGGTCGAGCGCCAAGCTGAGATTTTGCCAACCGGTGTTTGCAACTCAGACCGAATTGGTCGTATACTGAAATCCGACTTTTCCGGTCGTAGTTTTAGAGTGCTGCCCTTTCGGTGGTCCTCGGGAGTCCGGCGGTTGAGCGTGCTGAGTGAACTGAAGATTGGCGAGAGCGGGGTCCTCGTGGCCCTTGACCTGCCCGAATCCGTCCAGAATCATCTGATGCATATGGGTTTCGTGCCCGATGCACTTGTCACCGCGCTGCGCCGTGCCCCTGCAGGCGATCCCACCGTGTATGGAATCGACGGCATGGAAATCGCTCTTCGGATTGAAACTGCCGGGGCCATTCGGATGCGGAATGCCGAGGCGAGCGACCTTGAGAATACTGTCAGCGAGGATGTGCAGGAGCTCGCTGAGGCCGCGCGATGAACGTCTGCTGCGAAACTCCGGCATTTGAGCCGCCTGCCGCGCCGTCGGAGAGCGCACTTCGGACCGTCGTCCTCATTGGCCCGCCAAATTCCGGCAAGTCCACGCTTTTCAATCGCTTGACCGGTTTGCGCCAAAAGGTGGCCAACTACCCCGGAGTAACCGTAGAACAGCGCATGGGGCTGATGGCTGGCGTGGGTCGCGACGACCTGACCCTTATTGATCTGCCCGGCGTATATTCGCTCAGTCCTTATTCTGAAGACGCGCGTGTTTCCATCGACGTGCTCAAGGGCAAGATGCCCGGCACGCCGAAACCGGACGCAGTGTTGCTGGTGCTTGATTCCCTGCATCTTACGCGCCAGCTGATGCTGGCCGCGCCGGTGCTGGCGCTGGGGCTGCCAACCCTGGTTTTGCTCAACATGAGTGACCTGATGGAGTCCCGGGGCGGTGCGATTGATGCGCTCAAATTGGCACGGGAACTGGGCGCCCCGGTAGCTCAGATCAGCGCCGTGCATGGAACCGGCCTGGACGCCGTACCGCTCTTCCTTAACCAACACTCCCAGCGGGAGACCGCCAAGCCGCTGACGCTGCCTGTACTGGGCAACGCAGCGAGCACGCACACCTGGGCGGCCCAGATCAGCCGCCGGACCGGCTACCACGCACCCCTTTCCGCTGAAAATAGCCGCAAGATCGACAACATCCTGCTCCATCGGGTCTGGGGACCGTTGCTGTTTCTCGTCGTGGTGGTGGGCGTCTTTGAGGTGGTCTTCTCTATCGGCCAGCCGCTTTCTGACGGATTCGGCGACATCCTTGCCCGCATGGGCGAGTTGGTGCGGCCACTCATTCCTTCTGGCTGGATCCAATCCCTCATCCTCGATGGAGCATGGAAAGGTATTTCGTCGGTCCTCGTCTTCCTGCCACAGATTCTTCTGCTGTTTCTGTTTATCGGGATTCTGGAGGACTCGGGCTACCTGGCTCGTGCCGCACTGATTGCCGACCGGGTCATGCGCACCATCGGGCTGAACGGCAAGGCGTTCATCCCGTTGCTCTCTGCCTATGCCTGTGCCGTTCCTGCCATCATGGCGACGCGCACTATCGAAAACAAGCGCGACCGTTTCGCGACGATTCTGGTTGCGCCGTTCATGACCTGCTCGGCGCGCTTGCCTGTGTACATGCTGCTGATTGCCGCGTTTATCCCCAACATCGCCTACCTCCACGGTTTTCTGGGAATGCGCACGATTGTGATGCTGGGGCTTTACCTGGCTGGCTTTGTGGCCGCAATGACCACCGCATGGCTGCTCAAGAGCTCGATTCTCAAGTCGAGTGAAACGCCGTTCATTCTGGAACTGCCGCAGTATCGCATGCCCACGCTTCGTTCGCTTGCCATGCGACTTGTCGACCGTGCGCGCATTTTTCTGCGTCAGGCCGGCACCATCATCCTGTGTGTCACCTTGGCATTGTGGGTGCTAGCCCACATTCCACCCATCTCCTTGCACGGCGGAACCTACGCGGCGCCTGAACTTGCCAACAGCATCATCGGCCGCCTGGGACACTTCATCGAGCCGGTCATTGCGCCACTCGGCTTCAATTGGAAGATCGGAATTGGACTGCTGTCGAGCGTGTTGGCCCGCGAAGTCATGGTCAGCACCATGGGCACTCTCTACGGCGCTGACCCCGCCACCCAGGCCATGCATCTGCAAACCGCCCTGCACCACGACATGACCCTGGGCGGTGCGATGGCGCTGATGATTTTCTTCGCTTTCGCCATGCAATGCACTTCAACCATGGCCGTGGTTCGCCGCGAAACCAATAGCTGGAAATGGCCCGCCCTTCAATTCGGCTACATGCTGGTGCTGGCCTGGAGCGCTGCCTTCGTAGTCAACCATGTTGTGATGGCGCTTCTCGGCTAGTCTTTCGGTCGCTTCCTCCATCCGCATAGAATCTGGGTGCCCCATCCTTTTCGCGTTCTTTGCGAAAAGGGTGGGAGACCACGAGCCGTGCACCCGTTGTGTGTCATGCCATAATTCCTTGATGCCCGGTTTCACAAAAAGTTCAGCAGTAGGAGCAATGACAAACTCCTTCAACTATGGAGAAGTCGTGACGCACTCGACGATTCCGACATTGATCCTTTGCGGGATTCAATCCAGGCTAGTGCGTCTCAGGAGAGGTTGCGGCGCACCAAACAATTCGAACGGCCGTCACTATCGCGGAAACCAAAACCAAGAGTGCCAAGCCGATTCCCAGGATAGCTATGAGATTTGACCTTTTGAAAATAAAAAACGGAATCAGATAGAGAGGGATGATCGCCAAGAAAGCGACTGCCACGATCATCGATGCTTTGTGGATCACCCGAAAAGGAAGATGCTTCGCAAACGCCGTAAAGAAGCCGAGCGGAACGATTGTCAGGGCATAACCTGAGAAGCCAAAAGTTAGGCAAACTCCCAGAATTACGGTTCCGCCCCTCACCACGTCAAAGAGTGTCGCGTGCCCCTGATTCAGTGCCTCCGGAAAGAAGATGGCGACCATAGTAGGCTCCCTTTCTGCCTTTAACCTGAAAGCATAGCATTGTAAAGAGGCGAATCTGTCAGTTCCGAGCGGATCACCGCTAGCCCGGCAGTCATTCCGAAGCCACCACCCCGAACGGACCTTTAACGCAGCCGGCCCCCCTAAAAAATCAGTTTGCAGAAAATAACCCGCCGCTGTAGCACAATCTCTTTAGGGTAATGATTAGGGCAACGAGCGGAGAGATTGCTTACAGCCAAGTATCCCGGGGGCAAAAAGGTACCCCCTCCCCCCCTACTTTATTTTTGTTTTCCACAGTTTCCTTGCAGATTATTTTGAATACCGCAATTCTCCCACTCTCCTTCGCAACCCCCAGCCGAAAAACGGACGACTCGCCGACCGCGAACCGCGCCCGGGCTATGCCGCCCGTGTGAGAAACTGAGAGTACGGCAATTTCTCCGGCGCTGCCCATATGTGCGCGCCCAAACAGCGAACCAACCAAGCCACCTCCGGCCCCCGCAGCCGATACCAAACTGCGGCCTGCATATACGAATAGGAACAAGTACAACCATGCTCAGTGTCAGCAACGTCACCATGCGCTACGGCTCGAAGGTACTCTTCGAAGAGGTCAGCGTTGCCTTTGTGCCCGGCCGCCGCTACGGACTCACCGGCCCCAACGGGTCGGGCAAATCAACTTTTATGAAGATACTCACCGGCGAGTTGGATGCGCAAAAGGGTACGGTCGTGCGTCCGCGCAAGTTCGGCGTACTGCGCCAGGACCAGTTCGCCTTCGACGCCTATCGCGTCATCGATACGGTGATCATGGGCAATGCGCCGCTGTGGGCCGCCCTCGAAGAGCGTGACCGCATCTATGAGAAACCGGAGTTGTCTGACGCCGATGGAATGCGCCTGGGCGAGCTCGAAGGCATCATTGGCGACGAAGATGGCTATACCGCCGAGAGCGATGCCGCGGTTCTCCTCGATGGCCTCGATATTTCCGAATCGCTGCACGAGCGCAAGATGGGGGAACTGCAAGGCGGGCAGAAAGTCCGTGTGCTCCTTGCTCAGGCGCTGTTCGGCAAGCCTGAGGCCCTGCTGCTCGACGAGCCCACCAACTACCTTGATCTGGACTCGGTTCACTGGCTGCAGGATTTCCTCAACGGCTACGATGGCACTCTTATCGCCATCTCCCACGACCGGCACTTTCTCAACACCGTGACCACGCATACCGCCGACATCGACTACCAGACGATCATTACTTACACCGGCGGATACGATGAAATGGTGATGGCCAAGACCCAGATTCGCTCCACATTGGAATCGCAGAACGCGCAGCGTGACAAGAAAATCGCGCAACTCAACGAGTTCATCGCTCGCTTTGCAGCCGGCACGCGCTCAAGCCAGGTGACCAGCCGCCGCAAAGAAGTGGAACGACTGCAAACCAACGAACTGGCCCGCTCCAATATCCAACGGCCTTACATTCGATTTGACCAGGTGCGCCCCAGCGGCAAACACGTGCTGGAATTCAAGCACATCACCAAGATCTACGGTGAACTGAAGGCAATCGACGGCTTCACGGCCAACGTGCTGCGCGGAGAAAAGGTGTGCCTCATGGGCCGCAACGGCGCCGGCAAGACCACGCTGCTCAAAAGTCTGCTTGCCAACTATCCGGGCCTTGCCGACAAGGAGTTCACGCTCGATTCGGGCGCAGTATTCTGGGGCCACGAAGCGCAGATCGGTTATTTCCCTCAGGATGTGGGCGCCACCATCGAGCATGGCCTCACCGTGTCGGAGTGGTTGCATCGATGGAGTCCCCAGGCCCACGTCGAAGAGATTCGCGGCATTCTCGGTCAGATGCTTTTCTCCGGCGAAGAAGGTGAAAAACAGACCAGGGCGCTCTCCGGCGGCGAGCAGGCGCGCCTTGCTTTCTGCAAACTCATCCTGACCAAGCCCAACATACTCATCTTCGATGAGCCAACGAACCATCTCGACCTCGAAGCCATCAACGCACTCAACATCGCGCTCCAGCGTTACGAAGGCACGGTCTTGCTGGTGACGCACGATCACGACCTCATCGACGAAGTCGCCACGCGGCTCTGGGTCTTTCATGAGAACGGCATCGAGGATTTCCAGGGACCTTACGAAGAGTGGAAGGGCAAGCATAATTAGCGCACACTTCCGAACCGAACCGAGAAGGCGCTTCATCGTGAGCATTGGGTGCTGCTTAGGAAGCCTCTGCACAAGGCGCATTTTCGAACAGCGAAAAAATGCAGTGGCTAAAGCCATGTTCATTGTGGAGCCTTTATCGGCCCGACTGAAGTCGTGCCCTTGTTACAAAGCAACTTGTGCTGAGTTTCCTTAGAGCGTGTTTCAAAAATGGTTGTCCAGAATCCGGTTGTTATTCCTCAGGGGTTAAAACCCCATATATTTGCTGTCTTTTTCGGCCCGGCTGAAGCCGTGCCCTTGTTACAGAATTTGTTTTTGAAATACGACCTGTTTTTGAAATGCGACCTGTTTTTGAAATACGACTTGTTTTTGAAACACGCCGTAGCCTTCCCGGTACTCTGGAGACTGCCGAAACCCAATTCCAGCTTGACGTTAGCTCTCGTGCAGTGAAAAACTGCACCCAATAAGTGTGCGCGTCGCGCTCTTCCAACCGACTTTGCCTCGTCGATGAGGGACTGTGAACACCACGGTATTCAGTGCTTACAACGAGTCCAGCAAGAGACGCCTCGCCTCGGGAATCACAACTGTCGACTCGATCAATGAGCCAATCAAGGTTCTCAAGATCCTGATGGAGGGGCTCACCCCCACTGCCGGAGCGGGAGTCTGGATTGCACGTTTCCATGGCCTTCCGATCGCGCGATCCTACTCTCCTTTTGACCTTGTCTATCTCGACGATGAATATCGGGTCGTTCATCATGTGGAGATAACTCAAGACAGCAGCTTCGTGCCCTTTAAGGGCCTGCCCACCAGCGCGCTCGTTCTGCCGGCCGGCACCATTGTCTCCTCAAGGATCTTCACAAGAGATCGCATCGCGTTTCGCGCCGACGAGAATGCGGCGCCTCAACTCGAACCCACGCAACTTCCACCGCTTGCTGCAAAAGTCGGGATCACCCCGGCTGGAAACGCTACGGACGCCGCGACAAGACGCGTAAATATCACCTTCGAGCACGTACAGGGCCCCGCCACCCCGGTCTCAACTCAACCTGACGCCGTGTTGAGACCCGCAAAACGTCCGCCAGGCCTGGCTCCGAACGTTGAACCCTCAATTGCAGCCGCTGCAGGAAATTCGGCTGCATCTGCGCCAGCTGCAAATATCTCCAACCTCGTCGCATCCACAACAGCCGATTTCGACCAGGAAACCTCCGCCCCCAATTCTCAAGAACCGATTGCTAACGAGCCGGATCCTTCAGCGCCCACTGTCTTCGAGCCGGTTGCTGCCGATCCAAGTGCATCAGTTTCCGAGGCGCCTGTTTCTCAGGATCCAGACCTCGTCGGGCTGAGCGATGCTCCCGTAGAAGATAAGGATGTAGTTGCAATCGAATCGGATGAGATCCCGCTTGCCAATGGCGAGGCATCGGCAGTCCCTCTCTACGAGCCGAAAGAAACGCAATCCGAGTTCCCCGCAGCCACAGACACCGGCACGACGAACGAGGCGCCACTCGGAGAGCCAATCCCCGGAGAGGCGCTTCAGGCGGTCTCTTCGAGTGATATCCCTGCAGGCGACCCGGAAGTTCAGACTGGCGAGATTGACAACCAGCGAAAACGGGAAGCCATGGACCTGGTCAAGCGCTGGGACGTCCAACTTCTCTACAGTTTGTTTCCGGAACTTCATCCCTCTTACAGGCCGGAACTGCAGATGCCCAGCATCGATCCTCTGAAGCAGGTAATGTCCGAAGAAGATGGCAAGCTTTCAAAGAAGATCCAGCTTCTGTCATGGCTTTATCCTGAACTCGAACTGGAAACCGTAGAGAAGAGACAACGCGAACATCGCCGTGCCCCGCGAATCCCCAACCCAGGTTTGGTCGGTTACTTCTATAGCTCAGGAAAAGCGGAACCACATGAGATCAGGAACTTTAGCATCACCGGATTTTATATGAAGACGGATGAGCGATGGCTGCCCGGCACGGTGATCCGCGTGACGCTGCAAATGGTGGACACGGACGGTTCAAACCCGGAGGATTCGCTCACTTTGCATTCGAGGGTGGTCAATTGGGACGAACAAGGCGGTGGTTTCGAGTTTGTTCTGCCTGGCTTTCTTGAATAGTCCTGTGCGCCGTCAGGCAAGAGCACCTTATATGAAGCGACGGCGCAGCGTGTCGGGTTTGATTGCCCCGGTCAAAGGTGGTCACAATTGATAACCAATTGAGGCGACCGTTGAATGATCGTGAGTGGCAATGGAGTTCACCCTTAACCGCTGTCCTCCGATAGGCTTGACAGATGATGACTCCTGACAGCGAATCCGGTTGCGGAGTCCTATCCGAATCGGTCCCCGCCCCCAGGCGGCCTCAAACAGCACTTCGTAGAACCAGCACACCGACCGGCCGCAGAATCTTCTCAAGGGAGATGCTGTTTCCCTGTAGACTGTGTGAAGTAAATCACATCTTGAAGTTCATTCCGGCCCGTACGCTGATAGCGAAGTGACGGAGTAGGATCGATGCAAGCGACGATGGGCTCAACTGGATACGAAACCACGATCAAGAATCTCCTTGTCGCGTATGAGGGAGAATTGAACACCCGCGCGCGCTATCAGGCGTATGCCACCAAGGCAGATGCCGAAGGATTTTCAGGGATCGCCAGCTTGTTTCGGGCCGCCGCCCGCGCGGAGCAGATTCACGCCAACAACCAGGCACGTGTTCTCAGGCAGTTGGGCGCCGAGGCCAGGGCGGAAGTAACTCCCTTCAAGGTGCGGAGCACGTTGGAGAACCTGAAGGCGGCTCTCGCTGGTGAGAAGTACGAGATTGAAGTGATGTATCCGGGCTTTATCGCGGAGGCCACAGCTCACATCAACGCCACTGCCACGCGTGCATTCAATTGGGCCATTGAGGCCGAAAAGACGCATGATCGTCTCTACAGCGAATCGATCGGACTGGTGGAATCTGTGCAGCCGGGGGCCTGGATCGGGACCACATGCGACTTCTTCGTCTGCCCGGTCTGCGCCTGCACCTCGAAGGTGCGGGAGGATGACAACTGCACCATCTGCAACTACCCCTCCGAGCGGTTAGAGACCATTCGTTAAGCCTGTTTCAGTCAAAAGCAACACGCTCCCGCCTCAAGGCGCTGTTGTTTGGCCTGCCGTCAAAGGCGTTAACCGGCATTTCTCGTCGAGCCCGACTCGGTCTTTTGGTGTGCTTTTGGCCGTTTCACAAGAGCGAGTAATTATGTGCAAGTTGACTGTGGAAAACTGCAAATTTTGAGGGGGGGTAAGAGGCATCGGGCCGGACTCGGGCCGTGGACATCTCTACCTCCCCTATTCAGATGCAGGAATGTCTTTATTTTGCGCGGTTGCAGCTTAATTATCTGCCAACCGACGGCAAATCGTCCGGTTGCCCTGCTCCTGGTGTGATCGGCCGGCGAATTCAGCGAGAAATGCCGGTTAGTGCACCGAAGTGAAGGGTGACGCCGGCAACCCATCGCCATTGAACAGGTTGCACTGCGGGCTGTTGGCCCAGCCGTAGCGCACAAAGACCGGCAGCGCGACCGAAGGACTGCTTGCCAACACGGATGCGCCATCAATTCGAGCAGTGGCCGGCGCAAACTTACCGTCAACTCCGGCGACCTCAAATCCGGTCAATTCGCCGCCCTTGGCCATCAGCCCGCCGGCATGGTTGAACCACACTCGGATCGATGCGCCTTCCGGCGTCGCCTGGCGGAAAAGCGGCCCGGAGAACTCGACCGATTCGCCATAAGTGAGAGCCCGGGCTGCGAGAGCCAGGCGATGACCCACGTCCACCTTGTCGGTAGGGTGCACGTCGTCGGGATTGCCGATATCGATGGTTACGGCCATGGCAGTGTTGCGCAGTCCCAGGGTCTTCAATTGCTGTTCACGCAGGTTGGCCCAGTCTTCAGCCGGGGTTGATTTGAAGTTCGAAATCTGCACGTAGAGGAAAGGGAAGTCGCCGACGCCCCACTGGCGGCGCCAGTCTTCAATCAGCGTGCGCATGATGCGGTCGTAAAGAGGAAAGCGTTCCAAAGCGCTGTTGCTCTCGCCTTGATACCAGATCACCCCGCGAATGGGAAGCGGAGTCAGCGGTGCGATCATGCCGTTCCACAGCAAGCCAGGGCCCCAACTCTCGAGCGGCGGATGCCATGGGAATGGTGGCGGAGTCTTTCCCTGCGCAAGGTCTTCGTCGCGCCGGCGCTGCTCTTGCTTCTGCTTGAGCAATCCATCGGCTTCACGGTCCGTCATTTTTCCGCGCGCGACAAAAAGAGGAGACAGGGAGGCATCTTCGCCAAGAGCCGCGAGCCTCGTCCAGGACTCAGCGACCGTTCCGCCCCAGGTGGAGTCGATCACTCCCACCGGCACGTTTTCGTGCTGCTCGATCTCGCGCGCAAAATACCATGCAACGGCGGAGAAATCCCGGGCGGTCTCAGGGGAGGATAAGGTCCACCCATCGGTGTCGGCATTATCGAGCGCATAGTTGGCCGCGTTCTTTTTTACCATCAGCAGGCGAATATTTGAAATCGCAGCATGGGGCAAGTCCTCGGCTGCCGTGGCCGCCTTGCGCATTTCGAATTCCATGTTGGATTGGCCCGAAGCCACCCAAACATCGCCCACCAACACATCGTCCAGCGTGATGCTCTGCGCAGCTGCGCCGCCTGCACCGGAGGCTGCGGGCTTTCCCTGAACCGTCAACTGAAACGGGCCCCCTGCCGATCCGGGTTTCAGGTAAACGCTCCAGCGCCCCAGTTCGCCTGCGGTGGTGGTCGCTGTTTCACCGCGAAAGGTCACGGCGACTTCCTGGCCGGGCGCTGCGATGCCCCAGACGTGAACGGGCAGATCGCGCTGAATGACCATGTGACTTGTAAGAATCGTGGGAAGCGTCACCTGCCCCAGCAGCACCGCTCCCGGCAATAGAACAAGAAGAAAAAGCAAACGAAGTTTCAATGGAATCCTCGCCGTGCGGATTGTTGGATCATTTTCCAAGTGTTTCTGGAAGATCAAGTTTCCGAAAAGTTAACGCTACCAGAGTTGGGCGCACCTCGTCAGCCAACACGGTTCGGACCTTCTGCTTGTTTCCACCGCGACAATTTCCCGCATACCGGGTCAAATTGAACACAGGGAGCCAGAGTTTCCTTTGATTTGTTCCATGGGGAAGCGAGGCAGCAAGATAGAAGTTTGACGTCAGGTTCCCATTACACCGGTATTTGGTACGAGGCACATACGTTTCATCAGCCGCAGGGCATCCTACTTATAGGAGATCGACAACTCGACCAAGGAGGACCGATGCCTTCTCTGCGTACCTCGCGCAAAACTGCATTCGCTCTCATGGCCCTAGCGCTTTTGTCGTTCATCTGTCCGCGCTGCCATGCGCAGGCGGCGCTTTTGATGGAGGAGCCGTACGGCTTCTTCGGAACTCTGAACCCTACCGGCCATACTGCAATCTATTTCGACCGCGTGTGTGCCGAGACACCGGTAAAAGTGCGCCGGTGTCATCCGGGCGAGATGGGTGCGGTGATTGCTCGCTACGAGGGCATAGACGGTTACGACTGGGTCGCCATTCCCCTCGTACCTTACCTTTATTCAGTCGAGAGCTTATACGAAGTTCCGACGCGAGCTGATCGCGAAGCCGTGACGCGCATGCGACAGCGGTATCACGAGGCTCACCTTCTGAGCCTGGGCGAAGATATTCCTGCCGGCAACCTTGTGCGAGGCGGATGGTCGCAACTGATTGGCGTGGCCTACGAACGACGGATCTATGCGTTTCGATTTGAAACATCGGAGGAGGAAGACGACGCGTTTATTGCGCGGATGAATTCCGCTGCCAATCGCTCGCATTTCCATTTGCTCTTTAACAATTGCGCGGATTTTGCGCGTGTGATTCTTAACGAATACTTTCCCCGTACGTTCAAACGCAGCATTTTTCCGGATGCGGGTATGACGACGCCCAAACAGATCACCTACAAACTGGTTCGTTATGGGCGGAAGCACCCTGAGACACAACTTGCAGTATTTGAAATTCCGCAGATTCCCGGCTATCGGCGCATGAGCCGGTCCAACAAGAGCATCAGCGAATCGCTCATTACGACCGCCTATGCCATCCCGATTGCGATTGTGAATCCGTACCTTGCGGGAGGACTGTTTGTCGATTACCTGGTACGAGGACGCTATCATCTCATCCCCAAGGATCCGGCGCTCCTGAATCCGGATCATATTGCAGCATTGACATCCCCTCCCGTCCCCGAGCAGAATTCTGAAAGCGCGAGCACCCAGGCCGAACGCGCCGCTGCGAACGGAAACTCGGCGACGGAGCCGGCCGCGTCAGCCAATTCTGGCCTGAAAGAAATCATGGCCGTACATGAGTAAAGCCCCACAAAGCTTCAAGAATCACGCCAGATTCGACCCACAATTCCACATGGTTCTCGCCGTGACGCTGATCGCCAACCTTGTTTTTGCGATTGTCCACCTCGTTCACCATTGGCCTGAAAGCCGCGATTCCTCGCTCTGGTACCTCTTCCTCTCCCTGATTGCATTTGTCGCACTTTTCAGGCTCCGCCAGTACCCCTTGAAGGTCCAGGATCGCGTCATCCGCCTTGAAGAGCGTCTGCGGCTGCAAACTCTCGCGCCTGCCGAATGGCATGCGCAGATTTACCGCCTTACCTGCGATCAATTGATCGGTCTGCGGTTTGCCGGCGATGACGAGGTGGTTGAACTGGCCAAGCAGGCGCTGGAATACAATCTCAATCGCAAGCAGATCAAGGAGCGCATCAGGAATTGGCGAGCTGACGACTGGCGGGTCTGAGCCTGTTGAGCTACGGTGCGGTTAAGCAACTGAGTTCCGCTAACTCCTTCCCACCAAAGTGCTAGTTACTTCAGAGTCAATTCTGCCGCGGCCTAAAGCTATTACGTGTAACTCACGATATGATAAGAGTGCGTATTCATACCTCATTCTGACCATTACGAGGTGTCTGGCTGTTCGCAACTGCGTCGGTCCGTCACTTAGGAATCTTGAGTTATGTGGGCTTTGAGATGGCCAAACAGGCAACGTCCGGCAGAACGACGCTGAAGCTAAGCCGAGCACTCAAGGTGTTAGGGGACTGCACGTCAACCCTGGTGAATGCGGAATCAGAGCAGCAGATCTTTGAGGACATTTGCAGGATCGTTGTGTCTTCTGGCGCATACCGCATGGCCTGGGTCGGGGTAGCGGAAATGGATGCCGGGAAGCGCGTACGGCCTATTGCCCAAAGCGGGTTTGAAGACGGCTATCTCGAAACGATAACCATTACCTGGGATGAATCCAGCCTGGGATATGGTCCGACCGGTACGGCCGTCAGGACCGGCCAGGCACAGGTAAATCAGAATGTGCTGGTAAATCCCAAAATGACTCCCTGGCGCGCCGACGCGGTCAAGCGGGGATATCAGTCAAGCATTGCTCTCCCGTTTATCGCGGATGGTGGAATGCGATGGGTGCTGACCGTATATGCGGCCGAGATAGATGCTTTCGAACCCGGTGAAACGAAGCTGTTGCAAAACCTGGTTGACAATCTCTCGTTCGGGATCGCCGCCCTGCATACGCGCATCGAACGTGAACGGGCGATGAAAGAACTGGAGTTCAAAAATACCGTCCTTCTCACCCAACAGGAAACCTCGCTCGATGGCATCCTTGTCGTGGATGAACATGCGAAGATCGTTTCGTTTAATCGACGGTTTATCGAACTTTGGAACATACCGGAATGCCTCGCTAACGCGGGCGACGACGTGGCAGTTCTTGAAGTGGTCGCGAGACGTACAGCAAAGGCGGATGCATTTTTGGGCAAAGTCCGCGATCTTTATACGAGCAAGGAAGCGACAAGTCACGATGAGATCGAATTAATCGATGGACGAGTGATCGACAGATACTCCGCTCCGGTTGTGAGCCGAGACGGCTCTTATAGCGGCCGCATCTGGTATTTCCGCGACATCACGGAGCGCAAGCAGAGTGAGAATCGAATCGCCCGCCTTGCGCGCATCCATACCGTGCTCAGCGGAATCAACTCCGCGATTGTGCGCATTGCCGACCGGGGTGTGTTGTTTCGTGAGGTTTGCAGGACGGCGGTGGAGCAAGGCGGGTTCGGCATGGCGTGGATTGGGATGATTGAACCACGGCGAACTCAGATCGTACCGATGGCTTGTGCGGGATTGGAGACCGAACCCTTTCTTGTTCTGGTACCGATGGATGGCGATTCGCCTCATGGAACAGATGAAATTCTGTGTGCGATTCGAGAACAGCGCGCAGTCTTCAACAATGACTTTGCATCCGGTGCCGTCACAGGGAGCGAATTTCGGAAGAGAGCGATCAGAAGGGGTTACGGGTCCGCGATTGCGTTGCCTTTGGTGGTAAACGGCACCACGGTCGGCGTGTTTGTGCTGTGCGGTTATGACGCGAACTTTTTCGACGATACTGAACTGCAGCTTATGAATGAAATTGCGGGTGACATTTCATTCGCACTCAACCACATCGAAAAGCAGGAGCAGGTCAACATCCTGGCCTATTACGATGCTTTGACCGGCTTGCCGAACCGTGCTCTTTTCGCCGAGCGGTTGAGCGAACGCCTGCGGCTCTCGAAACACTCTGAGAGAAAGTTTGCCGTCGCGGTGCTCGATATCGAGCGGTTCCGATATTTGAACGGAATGTTCAGCAGGAGTTTTGGCGATGCTCTTTTGAAACAAGTGGCTGACCTCCTCGCGGAGGCCTGTGGAGAAGACAGAACCGTTGCGCGCATCGGGGCTGATATTTTCGCTTTTATTCTCGATCAAATCGAAGAAATCGATGTGGCCCAGTTTATATCGCAGAACATCGTTGGGTGCTTCGCGCGCCCGTTCCATATTGACGGCCAGGACCTTCGCATTTCTGTGCGGCTTGGAATATCGGTGTTTCCGCGCGACGGGATAAGTGCCGAGGCGCTTTACAAGAACGCGGAATCCGCCGTGTTCAGGGCGAAGGAAGCCAAGGAGCAGGCCGTCTTTTATTCGCACGAGATGAATGCCCGGGCGGCCGAAGCCATGGAACTGGAGACCCGCCTTCGAAAAGCCATCGCAGAAGAGCAGTTCGTTCTCTATTATCAACCGGTCATCGATTCGGTAACCGGCGCGGTTGCGGGCCTTGAAGCGCTCATCCGGTGGCAGGATCCAGAACGGGGTTTGATCCTGCCTGGAGAATTCATTCCAATTCTCGAAGAGACCGGACTCATTCTCCAGGTTGGCGATTGGACGATTCAAAAGGCGTTGGCCGACTATCAACGTTGGCGGAGCCAAGGGTTGAATCCGCCTCGGATCGCCGTCAATGTTTCTGCAGTGCAATTGCGGCGAAAAGACTTTGTGTCTTCGTTGGAGAACGCCATTGGTATTCTCGCGAGCCCGGATCACGGGCTCAATCTGGAGATCACGGAAAGTGTGATCATGACCAATGTTGAAGAGAATATTGAAAAGCTCAATGCCGTGAAAAAGATGAAGATCGGAATCGCAATTGATGACTTTGGGACCGGTTACAGTTCGCTTCAATACCTGGCGCGATTGCCCGTGGATTCGCTGAAGATCGACCGGTCGTTCGTTTCCCGCATAGCGGATTTCCCAAATGACATGGCGATTGTTGCAACCATCATTGCGCTGGCGCATACGCTTCACCTTGACGTCATCGGCGAAGGAATCGAGGTTGAGAAGCAAGCCGATCTTCTCAGGCGTCTGAATTGCGATATGATGCAAGGCTTTCTTTTTGCGAAGCCCTCACCCCCTAGCCGGATTGAGACACTGCTTGAGGGGCAACTCATATCGTCAGGCCGTCGCGGCTAGAGCGGAACCAGAGTTGGGGTGCCCTGTTTGGTCTTGTTCAGGGTCGCCGCTCCCTGAGGGTCGCATCGACTCGAATGCTGTGGTTTTGGGGTGCAGTCACTCTGCTTTCGCTGTAAAAGGGGCATCTCCGCTGAGATGCCCCCGAACACCCCGAGTCGCTAGTATGGGTTCCCCTATTCCTTGGGCGGCTCTGGATAGGCCTTTCCGTCAGTTGCACGGCTCGGCGATTCCTTCCCGGTGCTGAGATGCGGTTCCCCAGGATCCGCCAGTGATTCGGCATCCAATTCATGTTCGTGGCGATAGTGCTCAACCGGCATCTTGCCATCCCACCATGCCCAGTTCATGGGGTACACATCGGGATCGAAAAAGACCTGGTAGAAGTGCCACACGAGAATCGCAAGCGTGGCAAGAATCGCCTCGTAGAAGTGCACCGCCGTGGCTACATCGACCCACCAGCGCGCCAGCAGGTCGCCGACCCATACTTTCGCCCACAGCATGATGCCGGTAAGGCCCATCAACGCCGTACCCCAGACCAGGGCCCAGTACTCCGCCTTTTCGCCATAGGTGAAACGGCCGAACCGGGGTTTCTCGGTGCTGAGGCCAAGGTAATAGAGCATCGTCTTCCAGACATCGAAAGCATCCTTCGGCCCCGGGGCCAGGTCGCGAATCAGCCGACGGCCTTCTCTTGTGGCCGCGAGATAGAAAACGTGATAAATCCCCGCGCTGATCAGAACCACACCCGCCACGCGGTGGACGATACTACGCAAGTGTTCGCCCATGCCCAGCAGTTCAGCAAACCACGAGTCGGGGAACTTGAGGGCAAATCCCGTGATGACCAGAATGATGAAGCTTGAAAACAGAATGAGGTGCTGCCAGCGCTGATTGGCCGTCATGCGCGTCATCATCGGATTCTGCATTTTGCGCCGCGCCGCCGCCTTGCTGCGCCAGATGATCGCGTTGTGAAGGAACATCGCTCCAATCACAAGCAAAATCAAGAGCACGTAAATCAGCCGCACCCATCGCACGACAACAGAACCGATGTCGTGGGGATGAACTCCATCTTCCAGATGCACGCGGGTGAGTGTGAATTTCTGCGTGACGCCTTTATGGCACTTGCCGCAGGTGGCGTCGAGGTTGGCGCGATTGATGGTCGAGTGGGGATCGCTCGAAGGCAGGATGTTATGGACGCCATGGCAACTGGAACAGTTGGCGGCGATTACGGAACCGCCTTCCGCGGCCAGTCCGTGATAACTATCCATGTAACTCGAAACGCGGTTCCCTGGGACGCCGAACTCTCGCGAAAGACGCACGCCTTCGTGGCATCGGGCGCAGGTGTCTCGTGAAACGTTCTGCTCTGAAACCGGCGAGTTGGGATCGGCATGCGACTTGATCGAGTGAATTCCGTGGCAGTCCGTGCATACCGGCGACATCCCATTGCCGCGCGCAATAGCCTGCCCGTGGACGCTCTGGTTGAAGGTCTTTTCGATGTCGGTGTGGCACTTGCCGCAGGTAGCCGGAACGTTGAACTTGGAGATGGACGACTTGGCGTCGTTGGCAGGGGAGATTTGATGCGAGCCGTGGCAATCAGTGCATACAGCGGCTTTCGATGACCCTTTTTCGACAGCGCGGCCATGCACGCTGTCCTGGTAGGAGAGGAAGGGTTGGGTAGTTTCGCCGTTCGACTCCATCAGAAACTTCTGCCCATGGCACCTGCCGCACGTGAAAGGAATATTGGCGTGGTTCACAGGCGACTTGGCATCGTCGGCGGCCAGAATCTCGTGTACGCCTCCGTGGCAATCTTCGCAATTCGCCGCCGGCATTTTTCCAGTCTTGCTCGCTTTTGCGTGGGTACTGTGCGAGTAGGCCTCCTGTGCGTCGGCGTGACACTGGGCACACGTGACCTTTTGTGGTGTTGAGTCGTGTACGAGGCTTTTCACATCCTTGTGGCAATCCACGCAGCCAAACATGGTGCCGTGAATCGAGTGCTTCAGCTTCTTCCCATCCACAAACAGGCTGACCGTCTTGCCGTTTATTTCGGCAGTCAAAGTGGGGTCGGAGTGGCAGGTAAGGCAATCTTCGTCCTTGAGCTTATGTTGTGCGTAGGCTGCACTGTTCCAGACCAGGAGGGATAAGGCGAGAGTTTGACACAGGATTCTACTTGCAGGATTCACGCCATCAAGATGAATCCTTCGCAACATTGCTCGCAGTGACTGGAATCACAAAGAGCGATTGGAGCGTAAACCATCGTGCTCCTATTCTCGCTCCGGTTGATGCAACGGCCATTTCAGTCGCCGAAGGGAAGTCTCGTCTGGCCGAACCAGAAGCGATTGCTGCGGCGGGTGAGTGGTCCAGGCGGGCGATGATCGAGGCGTGCGCATGCTTCTTGATAGGGGCCGACGTACCGGATGGCAGAGGGAAGACAGCGATAGAGGCGGGGCAGCCAGTGTCGCGCGGTTTGCGCGGCGCGCTGTTCGGCGGGACCGAAAGTGAGCCGGAATTCCTCACGAAAACGGGGCGGTATCCAGGCAGTAGTCAGGGCGCCGTACCAGGTTGGCGGATGAATCCAGGAACCCGAACCTGCGAGCAGGTTTTGCGCCATGGAACGCGACAGCTCATCGACCCCGAGAGCCTGCGATTCGCACATGGCGGAGATGTAGGCGGTAAACGATGCCCAGTCAGGCGGGAGTGCGGTTGGAGGAATCCCAAAAAGGGACGCAAGCGTTCTGCTTTCTGCGTAGTAGGCGTCGCGTGCAGCCGGATTCAGGGGCGACAGAACGCATTCGTAAGCAAAGATGGCGCTTTCAACCAACGTCGCGTATACCCAGCGCAATGCGTCGATCTGGTTGGCCTCATAGTGGGAGCCCTGCGGATACCCGGCGACCGACGCAGGAATCTGGCCTCGAATCCGCGTGTGCAACTGATGAAGAGAACGCGAAGCCGCAAAGGCCTGCGACGAGGTGCCGAAAATCATGGTGAAAACGATGCGGAAGGTGTTGTGAAATCGGGCGATCGGGTCCCGGAGCAGCGATGAATGCTGGGCGAGCGCCACGGCAACCCAGGGATGCGCGAGTTGCAGAAGGGCAGCGCGGCCCGCGGCTAGAAAGAGAGCCGATTCGCGGTTGATGGTCCAGGAGATCGAGTCCGCGCCGAAGATGCCTCCGAGAGGGTAGGCGACCTTGTGCTCGACGGCTGCGAGCAGGGATTCGAGGTCGCTGCTTGTGACGACGGCAGGCGATTCTGAGCTAGGTTCCGGCTCCATTTCTGTATTAGACCGTTGGGAGCTTCGGAATCGGTTGAAAAATTGCTCGCAGCAAGCGAAAGGGGTGTAGCTTGTGGGCGGGATTTAAAGTTGTGGTGCAATGTGCAAATGCGTACCGCAATGTGAATTGGCGCTGGGTCCATGTGTCTCTCATCACAGCGACCCAGAACCTCAGCGAAGAGACTCACCATAGCGGTTTTTTCTCCTCCGGCCGCGCTGTGAGGCAAAGCAAATGAGTGAACAGAAAATGGTGATTATGGATGGGAACGAGGCAGCTGCCTCGGTTGCCTATCGTCTCTCCGAAGTTGTTGCAATCTACCCGATTACCCCCTCTTCTCCGATGGCTGAGTGGGCAGATCAGTGGCGCTCGGAGGGAAAGAAGAACATTTGGGGCGCGTTGCCCGTTGTGGAAGAACTGCAGAGCGAGGGGGGCGCGGCCGGTGCATTGCATGGCGCGTTGCAGGCAGGCGCGTTTGCGACCACGTTCACGGCGTCGCAAGGCCTGCTGCTGATGATTCCCAACATGTTCAAGATTGCTGGTGAGTTGACCCCGGCAACGATGCACGTGACGGCCCGTACCCTGGCCACCCATGCGCTGTCGATTTTTGGCGATCATTCCGACGTGATGGCTTGCCGTTCGACGGGGTGGGCGATGCTGTCGTCGAATTCTGTGCAGGAAGCGGCGGACCTGGCCCTGGTGGCGCAGATCGCCACACTCGAGTCACGGATTCCTTTCATTCATTTCTTCGATGGTTTCCGCACTTCACATGAAGTGGGCAAGATTGTCCCCATCAGCGACGAGACCATCCGCGCGCTGCTCGACGACAAGTTCATTATCCAGTACCGGCAGAACGCGCTCAGCCCCGATCGCCCCATCATTCGCGGGTCGGCGCAAAATCCGGACGTATTCTTCCAGGCCCGCGAGGCTTGCAATGTGTTCCACAACGCTGTTCCGGGGATTGTGCAGTCCGTCATGGAGCGGTTCGCCGCGCAGACCGGCCGTGCCTATCATCTGTTCGACTACGCAGGGGCACCCGATGCCGAGCACGTGATCGTGATGATGGGCTCAGGCGCCGAGGCAGCGGAAGAGGCTGTTGACTTGCTGGTCAAACAGGGCGAGAAGATCGGCCTGCTCAAGGTTCGGCTCTATCGGCCTTTCGATGCCAGCGCCTTTTTGGCATCGTTGCCCACAACCGTCAAGTCGATCGCTGTCCTCGACCGCACGAAGGAACCGGGCGCCACGGGCGAACCCCTCTATCAGGACATTGTGACGGCTCTGGCCGAGCATGAAGCAAGCCTGCCTTTCGCCGCCAAGCCCCGCGTGATTGGCGGACGGTATGGCCTGTCTTCAAAGGAATTCACGCCGGCCATGGTCAAAGGCATCTTTGACGAGTTGGCTAAGACGCAGCCGAAGAATCACTTCACGATTGGCATTGAAGATGACGTTACTTACACCAGCTTGAGCTACGATCCAACCTTCTCCACAGAAGATCCGAAGACGGTGCGCGCACTTTTCTATGGCCTGGGCTCAGACGGCACGGTTGGCGCGAACAAAAACTCCATCAAGATCATCGGCAGCGAGACGCCAAACTACGCACAGGGTTATTTCGTTTACGACTCGAAGAAGTCGGGATCCATGACCACCTCGCATCTGCGTTTCGGGCCGAATCCGATTCATTCGACTTACCTGATTACGCGCGCCAGCTTTGTTGCCTGCCACAACTTCAGCTTCCTGGAGAAGATGAATGTGCTTGAGGCGGCCATGCCGGGCGCGGTCTTCCTGCTGAACTCGCCCTTCTCTGCGGCGGAAGTCTGGGATAAGCTGCCGCGGACGATGCAGGAGGAGATGCTGCGGAAGAAGATCGAGTTTTATGTAATTGACGGATACAAGGTGGCGCGCGAGGCCGGCATGGGTACCCGCATCAACACCATCATGCAGACCTGCTTCTTTGCCATCAGCGGCGTGCTGCCGCGTGAAGAGGCGATTGAGCAGATCAAGAAAGCGATCAAGAAGACCTATGGCAAGCGCGGCGAAGCGGTGGTGCAGAAGAATTTTGCGGCCGTAGACCACGCGCTGGCTCATCTGGAAAAAGTTGAACTGCCGACTGCTATTTCTTCCACTTTCGATCTTGTTCCTTCAATCTCAGACAAAGCGCCAAAGTTTGTGCACGACGTATTGGGTCAGATCGCAGGCGGACAGGGTGACCTGCTTCCGGTGAGTGCGATTCCAGCGGGTGGTGCGTTCCCCACCGGCACTTCGCAGTGGGAGAAGCGCAATATCGCGCAATTCATTCCTGTGTGGGACAAGGACCTGTGCATCCAGTGCGGCAAGTGCGTGATGGTCTGCCCGCACGCGGTGATTCGTTCCAAGGTGTACAGCCCGGACCTGGCCGATAAGGCTCCGGCGACCTTCCAGTGGGCCAAACCCAAGTGGCGTGCGATGGAGCAGGACCACTACACCTTGCAGGTGGCGCCGGAAGATTGCACCGGCTGCGCGGTTTGCGTTGAGGTTTGCCCCGTAAAGAGCAAGAGCGATGCCAGCCATAAAGCAATCAACATGGCGCCGCAGGCGCCGCTCCGCGAGACAGAGCGTGAAAACTGGGAGTTCTTCCTCGGTCTGCCTGAAGTGGATCGCAACAAGCTTTCGCACGGCCAGGTGAAGGACCTGCAGTTGTTGCAACCGCTCTTTGAGTTCTCGGGCGCATGCGCAGGTTGCGGCGAGACGGCTTATATCAAGCTGCTTACGCAACTCTTCGGCGACCGGCTGTACATTGCCAACGCTACTGGCTGCTCGTCCATTTACGGCGGCAACCTACCAACCACGCCTTATAGTTCGAATGCGCAGGGCCGCGGGCCGACGTGGGCCAACTCGCTTTTTGAAGACAACGCGGAATTCGGCTTTGGCATGAGAACCGCGCTCGATCAGCAGAAAGCTTTTGCTGAAATGCTGGTGACGCGGCTGACGCCCTCCATCGGAGTTGATTTGGCGGCAGCCCTGTTGGACGCGCCGCAGAAGACCGAAACTGAAATCAATGCGCAGCGGGAACGCGTGAAATCGCTCCGGGAGCAGCTTGCAGGCCACGATTCATCCGATGCGCGGAACCTGCTGGCCATCGCCGATTCTCTCGTGCGCAAGAGCGTCTGGATTTTGGGCGGCGACGGGTGGGCATTCGACATCGGGTTCGGTGGCCTGGACCACGTGCTCGGTTCCGGCAAGAACGTGAATGTGTTGGTGCTGGACACTGAGGTGTACTCGAATACGGGTGGGCAGATGTCCAAGGCCACTCCGCGCGGCGCGGTGGCGAAGTTTGCCGCCAGCGGCAAAAAGAACAGCAGAAAAGACCTGGCAATGGAAGCTGTCAGCTACGGATCGGTCTACGTTGCACAGGTCGCGTTGGGCGGGAACGACACACACGTGGTCAAAGCCTTCCAGGAGGCTGAGGCTCACGACGGGCCGTCTATCATCATCGCCTACGCAAGCTGCATTGCGCACGGCTACGACCTGGTGCATGGCCTTGAGCAGCAGAAACTGGCTGTGCAGTCCGGTTATTGGCCGCTGATGCGCTACAACCCGAGCCTGCGCGAAGAGGGCAAGAACCCCTTCCAGCTCGACTCCAAGGCCCCGTCGATCCGGCTGAAGGAATACACCTACCGGGAAGCCCGCTACACCATGCTGGCAAGGAGCAATCCAGAACTGGCGGCGGAGTTACTGAAGGATGCACAGGACGACGTGGAACGCCAGTGGCGAGTATACTCGGCGCGGGCCACAATGCCTGGCCGCGGCGAGACACCGCACATCGCGCCTGAAGAAAAGCCCGAAGAGAAACTGGCAGCCGTGACTGCCGGAGGAACAAAATGATCGATTTTTCAACTCAATACCTGGGCCTCAAGCTGAGTGGGCCGATCGTGGTCTCTTCCACGCCTTTGGCCGAGTCGCTGGACAACATTCGTCGCATGGAAGACGCCGGCGCTGCAGCCATCGTGCTGACTTCGCTGTTCGAGGAGCAGTTGGCGCTGGAGTCGCGCGCCCTCGACGAGGACCTTTCGCGGGGCACAGAGTCCTTTGCTGAGTCGCTTGGCTATCTACCTGAGCTGGCGGACTATCGCATGACGCAGGAGGTGTATCTTGAGTACCTGCGCCGCGCCAAGGCGGCAGTGAACATTCCCATTCTGGCCAGTTTGAATGGCGCCACGGCGGGCGGATGGGTGCGGTTCTCCAAGGAAATGGAAGAAGCCGGGGCGGACGCGATTGAGCTGAACACGTATGCGCTTGCAACGGATCGCAGCCAGACTTCGACAGAACTTGAATTACAACTGCTCGAGTTGGTCGAGAGCGTCTGCCAGGCGGTCAAGGTGCCCGTCTCGGTCAAGCTATCGCAGTCCTTCACCAGCCTTCCGCACCTGGTAGCGCGTTTGGAAGATGTGGGTGTTGGCGGTGTCGTTCTATTTAACCGATTTTATCAGGCCGACTTTGATATCGAGACGCTTGAGGTACGGCCCACGTTGCACTTCTCAACGCCTTCTGAGTTGTTGCCGCGGCTGCACTGGGCGGCGATCCTTTACGGCCATCTCAATATTGATCTCGCGATTACGGGCGGTGTTCACTCGGCCGAGGACGTGATGAAGTGCATCATGGCGGGCGCCAGCATGACCATGATGGCTTCGGCGCTCCACATTCACGGCATTGAACACATCGGCAGAGTGCTCTCTGATATGCGTTACTGGCTGGAAAAGCACGAGTACACGTCGCTTTGGGAAACGCGTGGATGCCTTAGCCGCCGTTCCGTTCCTGACACCTCGCCGTTCGACCGTGGCAACTACATCAAGACGCTGAGTTCTTATAGTCTGCGTCAGACGGTAGCTGCGTTCTAGGCGGGCAACCGCATCGAGTCTCCGGGTATCTGTCCAGCGGCTGCGCCTGAATGGTGCAGCCGCTGCTTTTGGGGGGGACGTTTGTGATCCAAAGAGAATTGCAGTTTCGGAATCGCTGTAAGTCGAAAGCGCGCACATAAGTGGCTTTTTCATCAAGAAAGAGCCTCCCTTCACTACGCTCAAAATATCTGCGTGTGTTCCGAAACCGCTTCTAGGCGCTGTCGGCGGGATCCGTATCAGCCGTAACGGAGAGCAGGTGCAATACGGTGCGTTCGAGTGCATTGGCGGCTTCGGGAAGGATAGCTTGTACCGGGCGACTGAAACCCTCACGCAGTTCCAGCGAGCCGGCGCCGACAGTAAGCAGCATCGCACAGCGGGGTAGGGAATTGTAGTATTCGCGGCAAAGAGCCAGCAGTTCTGACGCGCTCAATTGATGCGTGAGGAGCCTTGGCAGTTCGGCAGAAGGTTCAACGGCAGCAAGATGGATTTCGCCCGGAGCAAAGTTTGTGGCGCAATCAATGAAGATCACTGACTGCGCCTGGATGATTTCTTCCACCAACTCGGGAGTCCACTGCTGCCGCGCCAGAACGCGGACGCCTTGCTCCGTGCGGAATCGGCTCTTGGCCCATTCAGCGAGCCATGGACCGACCCCGTCATCCTCGCGCAGCGTATTGCCGCAGGCGAGGATGAGGCAGCAGGGCTTGGCGAGGGGCATGGATGCTCCGGGGCGGAAATGAAATCTGATTCCCACCGTTCGTAAGAATCGCGAACAGTGGGAATAAGAATTGTAATGCTGCCAAAGTAGTTATCGAATTACCTGGTCGACAACTTCGCCATCAACAGAGAGGAGCGAGAGAACGAGAGGCATCTGCCCAAAGGCGTGCGTCGAGCAGCTAAGGCACGGATCGAAGGTGCGGACAACGGCTTCGACACGGTTGAGAATGCCTTCGGTGAACTTACCATCCTTCACATAGTGCTTTGCGGCCTGGAGCACGCCCTTGTTCATGGCGTTGTTGTTCTGGCCCGTCGCGATGACGAGATTGGCCCAGGTGATGAGGCCGTTTTCGTCCACCTTGTAGTGGTGATTCAGGGTACCGCGCGGTGCTTCGGCCTGGCCTGCGCCCTCTAACCGGTTCACGCCGGCAACTGCGCGCACATGCTTGTCGAGGATGAGCGGATCGGAAAGAATCTGCTCGATCTTTTCAATGCCGTAAAGCATATCGACAAGTCGCGCGTGGTGGTAGTAGAACGAACCCTCCACGGGTCCGCTTGCCAACTGCTTGAATTCGGCCAACTCGACGTCTGCCTGCGGCGTTCCCATCGATTTCACGATGTTCAGCCGTGCCAGGGGGCCAACGCGATAGCTTCCTTCGGGATAGCCGAGGGGCTTGTAGTAGGCGAACTTGGTATAGCTGTAGGGTTCTACGGCTTCGCCGATCACTTCATTGAACTTGCTGGCGGTAATGCCATCATCAAGGAGATTGCCCTTGGCATCGATCAATCGTAGAGCGCCGTCAGTAAACTCAATCGACTCGTCCTCGTTGATCAGGCCCATGTAGAGCGAGGGGAAATTCGCGAAGACTTCGATCTCAGGTTTAAAAGAGTCGGCAATCTGTTTGTACGCTGCCAGCGCCAGCTTGACGTTAACATAGGCCTCGGGAATCATGGCAAGGATTTCGTCGCGCTTGGCCTGAGCCAGGGGCTCGGTGACGCCGCCGGGCACTACCCACCCGGGATGGATGCGCTTGTCGCCGAGCAACTCGATGATGTGCTGGCCGAAGCGTCGCAGCGCGATGCCCGCGCGGCCCAGTTCGGGCTTCGCGCCCACCACGCCAAAGATGTTGCGTGTTGCGGGATCGGACTCCATGCCCAGCAACAGGTCGGGCGAGGCAAGATAGAAAAAGCTCAGCGCGTGGGACTGCACCATCTGGGCCAGGTTCAGCATGCGGCGCAACTGGGCAGCGGTATGGGGAATCCTCACCGACATGATGGCTTCGCATGCTTTGGCCGAGGCAATGAGGTGCGATACGGGGCAGATGCCGCAGATGCGCGCCATCAGGCTCGGCATCTCGTAGAAAGGCCGGCCTTCAGAGAAGCGTTCGAATCCGCGCACCTGGGTCACATGAAAGTGCGCGTCTTCTACTTCACCCTGGCCGTTGAGTTGAATGGTGATCTTGCCGTGTCCCTCGAGGCGGGTAACGGGATCGATGGTGATGGTCTGGCTCATTGGGCAATCTCCGGGCGGGTTAGGCTCCAAAGCGGGTGAGAGCTGGCACGTCCAGCGTTTCACCGGTTACCAGCGCAGTCAGCGCCGCATGAAATGTGTCGGCCGAAGGCGGGCAGCCGGGCAGGAAAACATCCACCTTCACGAATTCGTGGATGGGACGCACCACCTTCAGCAACTTGGGCACAACGACACAGGGAATCTGCGGCTGCGCGTCTGCATTCTCAATGTACGCACGGTCGAGTATTGCTTCCGGGCCGATGGGATTGCGCATCGAGGGTACGTTGCCGGCGACGGCGCAGTCGCCCATTGCGACCAGGAGCTTGGAATGGGTGCGAATCTTTCTGATCTTCTTCTCGTCGTCGACTGATGCTACCGCTCCCTCGACGAGGGCGATGTCTACCTCTTCGGGGAACTCCTTGGCGTCGACAAGGGGGCTATAGACCACATCGACCAGTTCTGCGATGGCGAGAAGCCGTTCGTCCATGTCGAGAAACGACATGTGGCAGCCGGAACAACCATCCAGCCACACCGTTGCCAGTTTGAGTTTGCTCATTGCGCTTCCCTCATAAGATTCAGGTAAGGAAGAAAATCGGGATACTTGGGATGGGCGTCGCCGACTTTGCTTTTGTCGAAGAGGGCCCCCGTGGGACATACCTGCACGCATTTGCCGCAGCGGGTGCAACTGGAGCTTCCCCAGTCTTCATGGAGATCGGTGATGACGATGGAGTTGATGCCTCGGCCCATCACATCCCAGACATGAGCGCCTTCAATCTCTGCGCAGACCCGGACGCAGCGCGTGCACAGAATGCAGCGGTTGTGATCGACGGTGAAGCGTTCGTGGGAGGCATCCACGGGCAATTCAGGGTTGCGATAGGGCAGGCGAATGTGGGTAAGGCCCTGTGACTGGCCAAGTGACTGCAGTTCGCAATGGCCGTTGGCCACGCAGACTGAACAGATGTGATTGCGTTCGGCAAAAAGCATTTCGAGGATGGTGCGGCGATGTTTCCGCAGCCTCTCGGTGTTGGTACTTACCTCCATGCCTTCTGCGACGGTGGCCACGCAGGCAGGGAGCAGCTTATTACTACCCGCGATCTCCACCAGGCACAAGCGGCAGGCGCCCACATCGCTCAGGCCCTCAAGGTGGCAGAGTGTGGGAATGTCAATGTCGTTCTCGCGCGCCACTTCAAGAATGGTCTGGCCAGCGCGGGCGCTCACTTCCTCACCATCGATTACCAGAGTTTTGACGTCTACGTTGTCATTCATGCCAGCACCTCCACGGGCGCGTTGATGTTGCAGACGCCAGCCGGGCAGCGTTTGTGCACGATGTGTTCGATGTACTCATCTTTGAAGTACCTGAGCGTGCTGAGAACCGGGTTGGGTGCGGTCTGTCCCAATCCGCACAAGCTGGTCTCCTTGATTGTGCCGCAGAGATCCACCAACAGATCCAGATCATCCATGGTCCCGGAGCCGTTACAGATCCGGGTGAGAAGCGTGAACATCTGGGCCGTGCCTGCACGGCAGGGGATGCATTTGCCACAGGACTCGGTCATGCAGAATTCCACAAAAAAGCGCGCGACATTGACCATGCAAGATGTATCGTCCATGACAATCATGCCGCCGGAGCCCATGATCGATCCGATCTTGAGCAGCGCATCGTAGCTGACGCCGATGTCGAGCAACTCCTCGGGAATGCAGCCCCCCGACGGGCCGCCGGTCTGCACTGCCTTGAATTTGTGTCCGTCCGGGACCCCGCCGCCGATGCCTTCGATGATCTGGCGCAGGCTGATGCCCATAGGCACTTCAACGAGGCCGGTGTTGGTGATCTTGCCCGTGAGCGCGAAGACCTTGGTGCCCTTGCTCCTTTCCGAGCCGATGGAGGCAAACCATTTGCCGCCTTTGCGAATGATGGGAGCAATGTTAGCAAAGGTTTCCACGTTGTTGATCAGCGTGGGCCTGCCCCACAGTCCGCTGACCGCCGGGTAGGGCGGACGCGGCCGGGGCGCTCCACGTTTGCCCTCGATGGATGCAATCAACGCCGTCTCTTCTCCACAGACAAAGGCTCCAGCGCCAAGGCGGATTTCGACATCGAAGCTGAATGGCGTATTGCAGATGTTGTTTCCCAGCAGGCCCCGTCGCCGCGCGTCGCGCAGGCTCGCGGCCAGGCGGCTTACCGCCAGCGGATACTCGGCCCGGACATAGATAAAGCCCTTGCTGGCACCTACGGCGTAAGCTGCGATCGCCATACCTTCCAGCACGCGCTGTGGATCGCTTTCGAGCACGCTGCGATCCATGAATGCACCGGGATCACCCTCGTCGCCATTGCAGATGACATATTTGACGTCCCCCCCGGCTTTGGCAACGGTGCCCCATTTCAATCCCGTGGGATAGCCGCCGCCTCCGCGTCCCCGCAGCCCGCTTTCAGTGATGCGGTGGACCACGCCGTTCGGTGTCATTTCGGTAAGAGCAGTCAACAGCGCCTTGTAGCCGTCGCGCGCGATGTAGTCGTCGATCTTTTCGGGGTCGATGTGACCGGAGTTTTCAAGAACGATATGCACTTGCTGATCGAAGTGTTCCCGCAGGTCGCATTGCAGTTCGGCGATCGGCTCTCCGCCCAGGCTGGTTGCAATTGCGTCTGCGTTTGTCGCCTTGACATGCTGGTAGAGGGTCTCTTCGGGATCCACAAGCACAAGCGGCCCGGCAGCGCACAGTCCCATGCATCCGGTGCGGCGGACGAAAGCGTTCTTACCTTGCGCAGCCACTGCGGCTGCCAGCGCATCCTTCAACTTGTCAGAGTGCTGGCTCAGGCACCCGGTTCCCATGCAAACATTGATCTCGTGGTCAAACTTCGCATATTCCGCGCGAACGGACTCAGATATTTGTTCGAGCTCTTCGAGGTTCATTCCACGGCCCACCTTTCCAGTTGTTCCAGCATTTGCTCGGCATTCATCTGGCCCTGCAGTTCTCCGTCGGTCAGCACAACGGGCGCGCGGCCGCAAGCGCCCACGCAGCGGGCCGTCATGAGGCTGATCTGTCCGTCTTTGGTGGTCTGACCTTGCGGAATGCCAAGCCGTTTTTCAGCGGAGGCAAGCAGCTTATCCGTTCCCTTGATGTAGCATGCCGTGCCGGTGCAAATGGTCATGGTGTGCTTGCCCGGAGGCTTGAGGCTGAAGTAGTGGTAGAAAGTCACCACCCCATAAGCCTGGCTCAGAGGCACGCGCAGCGAGCGTGCTACAAAGCGGATGGAATCGTCATCGAGGTAACCGAATGACGACTGCACGGTGTGGAGTGTTTCAATCAGCGCGTGGCGGGCAAACCCATTCTTGCGCATGGTGCCGTTCACGATCTTCCAACGTTTATCGTCGCTGGGCAGGGGCGGGGGTGTGAATGCTGGCACGTTTCCTCCAGGGTGCAGATGAGGACATTAAGACCGATTGTGGGCCAAGCTCTGTTCCTCGTCTAGTTTTGTTTTACTCGGCCAAGTCCTTTCTTCTCCGTGACAACGGTCACGGGGCCTGGTAAGCGATCCCAGCCAGTGGCATATTGCGGCGACAGTTGGTCCAGGCAAGCCCAGCTCCACGTGCGACAAGTATCGGCGTTCATTGGAATTGCCGTGTCTCGCGTCACATCGCGCCGTGTCGATTGCTCTCCATAATTGTATCGAGGTGGTTTCGACTTTTGGGCAGTTTTTCATGCAGTAAGGCATGGTTGTACTTGTCGTCATCGTCTCTCTGCGGAGGCTGTTGTCATGAGCGTCACATCGTTTGCCGAGTTGAATGCGCTGGTTGGCCGCGTGGCCAAGGCGCAGCGTCAATTTGCAACTTTTACACAGGAGCAGGTTGATCGCATTTTTTGCCACGCGGCGCTGGCCGCTGCCGGTGAGCGCATCTCACTGGCGCAAATGGCTGTCGAAGAGACGGGCATGGGCGTTGTGGAAGACAAGGTGATCAAGAATCACTTCGCCTCGGAGTACATCTTCAATAAATACAAGGACGAAAAAACTTGCGGAGTCCTCAGCCAGGACGACGAGGCCGGCACTATGACGGTGGCGGAACCGGTCGGCGTCATTTGCGGAATCATCCCCACTACGAATCCCACATCGACGGCGATCTTCAAGGCTCTTATCGCTCTCAAGACGCGCAACGGTATTGTATTCAGTCCGCATCCGCGCGCGCGGCGTTCTACCTGTGCGGCGGCGCGCATCGTGCTGGAGGCCGCGGTGGCAGCGGGTGCGCCCAAGGACATTATTGGATGGATCGAGAATCCGACGATCGAGCTTTCGAACGCGCTCATGCGGCATGCTTCAGTCAAGCTGATTCTGGCCACCGGGGGGCCGGGCATGGTGCGCGCGGCCTACTCGTCGGGGACGCCGGCTATCGGCGTTGGTCCGGGCAACACGCCCGTGGTGATTGACGAAACCGCCGATCTGAAACGAGCGGTAGCTTCCATCCTCATGTCAAAGACCTTCGATAACGGCGTGGTTTGCGCTTCCGAGCAGGCAGTGATCGCGGTCGATGCCATATACGACGATCTGCGCGACCGTTTCCGCCGCCACTGTGGATACATTCTCAGCCCAATGGAGGCCGATGCGGTGCGGGGTGTGCTCATATCCGACGGCAAGGTCAATGCGGAGATCGTGGGCCAGACCGCGACCCGCATTGCGGCGATGGCTGGCTTTGAAGTGCCCGACGGTACCCAGGTGCTGATTGGCGAGGCGACCGAAATCGAATCGAGTGAGCCTTTTGCACATGAAAAGCTTTCCCCGGTGCTGGCACTTTACCGAGCTGCGGACTTCAACGATGCCGTCGCCAAAGCCTCGGCCCTTGTTGCATTGGAAGGCATCGGGCACACCTCCGTTCTCTACACCGATCAGGACGCCCAGCAGGAGCGCGTGAACTACTTCAGCGCTCGCATGAAGACTTCGCGCATCCTCATCAATACGCCGTCTTCGCATGGCGGCATCGGCGACCTGTACAACTTCAGCCTGGCGCCATCACTCACCCTGGGTTGCGGATCGTGGGGCGGCAACTCCGTTTCAGCCAACGTAGGTCCGCAGCATCTGCTTAACATTAAGACCGTAGCCAAGAGGGCCGAGAATATGCTTTGGCACAAGCTGCCGCAGTCCATTTACTTTCGCCGTGGTTGCATGGCCGAAGCGCTGAAGGAGCTGACCGGCCGCAAGCGCGCACTGATTGTTACCGACCCGTATCTCTTCAACCACGGCCATGTCGACGACCTGATTGCGCAATTGAAGCGCCAGGGTCTTGAAGTGGAGACTTTCTTCCAGGTTGAACCGGACCCGACTCTCGCCACCGTACGTAAATGCACTGAGGTAGCGGCGGCGTTCCGTCCCGACGTGATCGTGGCGTTTGGCGGAGGCTCGCCCATGGACGCGGCCAAGATCGCCTGGGTCCTGTACGAGCATCCGGAGGCGGACTTCCATTCCCTGGCCATGCGTTTCATGGATATTCGCAAGCGGATCTATGCTTTTCCCAAGCTGGGCAGGAAAGCCACGCTGGTCGCGATTCCCACCACATCCGGCACCGGCAGCGAGGTCACGCCCTTTGCCGTGGTCACGGACGAGACCACGGGCAAAAAGTATCCGCTGGCGGACTATGAGCTCACCCCGCGCATGGCCATTGTCGACCCCAACTTAGTGATGAGCATGCCCAAACCGCTCACTGCATTTGGCGGAATCGATGCAGTGACACACGCGCTGGAAGCTTATGTCTCCATCATGGCTACCGAGTTCACCGACGGCCAGGCGCTGCAGGCGCTGATGTTGCTGAAAGATTACCTGCCCCAGGCTTATCAGCGCGGCGCTGCTGACCCGCAGGCCCGCGAAAAGGTGCACTATGCGGCCACGCTGGCTGGAATGGCGTTTGCGAATGCTTTCCTCGGCGTTTGCCACTCCATGGCCCACAAACTCGGGGCGTATTTCCACCTGCCGCACGGGCTGGCCAATGCGTTGCTGGTGGCGAATGTGGTCCGCTATAACGCCAACGACAATCCCACCAAGCAATCGGCATTTTCACAGTATGACCGACCCAAGGCGCGCTGCCGCTATGCTGAGATTGCCCGTGCCCTCGGTCTTGGGGGACAGAATAACGACGAGAGTGTCAACAATCTGATTTCATGGATTGAGCGGCTCAAAAGGGACATTGAAATTCCTGTGTCGATTCAGGCCGCCGGCGTTCCAGAGGCCGATTTTCTTGCCCGCCTTGACGCGCTCGCAGTCGACTCATTCGACGACCAATGCTCCGGAGCCAATCCACGCTATCCGCTGATGAGCGAATTGCGATCGATTCTTCTGGATTCCTACTACGGCAGGCCGTTTGTGGAGGGTTCAGCCGCGGAGCATCAATATTCTTCCGATGTTCGGGAGGGGCAAACGGCAGTAAGCGCGTAGATTCCTCCGAGAAGAATTCGAAGGCTGCATCAGCTAGCCGAGCGCTGGCAGGTGGTCGGAAATCCCGAAGAGGAAGATGAGCCCGATTACGAAGCTGTAAATCGCGCCCGTCCACGCGATGGCGTAGAAGAAGCGGGGGTGATGACCGCTGGTTCTGAACGCCCCGCCGAGGGAGGCAGTCATGAGCGCATTCATGGCCACCAGGCCAACTGCGAAAGCCGCCAATCCCATCATTCCGCGCGAGGTTCCGCCCAGGTTGGCGGTAAGGAAGAAGAGCGCCAGCTGGCTTGGAGTTTCCGCTCCGACCCCGTGCAGCACTCCAATCAGGAATACCGATTTCCCGTTGTACATCCACTGGAAGCGCTCCGGCCGCGGCGCATCAGGGTTCCAGATGCGCCGGAACTTCCAGGCCAGCCAGAGCACGCCGTTGATGGCGATTGCAAGCCGGCTTTCGACGCGGCTGTGAGTGTGCCCGTGCGCGTCCTTGCGAAGAATGCCTGCGACGACTCCGATGCCGAGCACGATGAGGGTGAGCCCGATGAGACGTTCCGTCCAGTGGTCGAGGCCCTGAGGCAGGCCCATGTGCAGTTCAAGCACCGCCACGCCCAGCGCCACCACGGTAAAAGCATGGCCAAGGGCGTACGTCATACCTAACCGCAAGCCGCTCCACCAGTTGCGCTGGACGGCTGTAATGTCTGAAATGGCGGCCAGGTGGTCGTAGTCGAAGCCGTGACGCAGCCCCAGCACCAGGCAGGAGCCGAGGGCGGCGTCGAGTTTCCAGTCGCCGAAAATCGGTGTCACAGTGTCAAGTATAAGGCAGTTAAGGCTTGTCGCGAGTGGCATTTGTCGTTGGCTGGGGGCCGAGGGATTCCGGTGGTGTGGAATCAGGCTGCCGGAACTGGATGCTGTAGCCCGAGTAGTCAATCTTTACGACCGTTCGGCCATACAGAAACGTGCTTGATTCGGCACGCGCGTGCGTGGCCATCGCGAAACCATCGATGTTGGCGTACTGACGCATCATGTGGGTAGCCCCGGCGAACACCGAAGGGGCCTTTGAGGCAATTCCCTCGAGCCGCACGATCGTGTAGTCTTTTGCGTCTACCCAGATGGTCCCGATGATGAGGTTGGGGGCTTTACGCTTGGGATTGATCGCGAGAACAAGGCAGTTGCGTCCATCGAGCAGTTGAATGCTGCCGGGCTTCAAGGTCATTTCATAGTTGGCCGACGTAATCCACGAGTGCTCGACGTTGCCAGGCAGGTTGATTTCCTTCTCCCTTTGCAGAATCGGATCCAGGCCGAGTGATCGGATCATGGCGGAGCCACCCTGGGAGATGATTTTGTAGCTTTTCCCGGTCTCTTTGCGATAGACCGTTTTTACGGTCATGTCGGCGACTGAATGGGTTTCGTCTTCGCCGCGGTATACGGCATAGTGCTCGGTGACGGCGTATCCGGCAATGCTGTTTACCCGGGCCCGCACCGCAGCGTCAATCCCTCGAATCACGGATGCCTGGTCGATTTGCTGGGCAGTGAGAGAAGCGGCAGCGATCGGTGCCAGGATGGAAATGACAAGGGCTGACCGTGCCAGGGCAAAAACCTTGAAACGGACTACGCTGATAGATGCCTCCCTGAGCGCCATACCCACTCTTCGATTATGCCTGTCCGCGCCTCTCTCCGCAGAACGGGCGAAGACGGAAGTACCCGCAGATCATTTGATGCCAACATGCAGCAGAACGCATAGGCTATTCTTGTGTGCGACATGAGGCACGTTTGTGGCTGAAGAGACTCTTTCAACGCGAGAACACCACGAAGTGCAGCGGAAGGGATTGCTGGTTTGCGGTGTTGTGCAGGGAGTGGGGTTCAGGCCATTTGTCTACCGGCTGGCCGCGGAGGAGGCTCTGGCCGGGTTCATCGGCAACGACACGGACGGCGTGACGATCGAGATCGAAGGGGCGGCGGCGCGGGTCGAAACATTCCTTCTGCGTCTGCGCGCGGAAACGCCGCCTTTGGCGCGAATTGATTCGGTTGTGGTTCGCGAACTCACTGCTATTGGGCAGAATGAATTCCATATTGTTTCCAGCCAGGTGAAAGGCCAGGTCAGCACGGGCATTCCTGCCGACGCGGCTACGTGTCCCGACTGCCTTCGCGAGTTGCTTGATCGCGCTGACCGGCGCTATCGCTATCCGTTTCTCAACTGCACCAACTGCGGTCCGCGCTTCACCATCACGCGGCGAATTCCGTATGACCGTCCGCAGACGTCGATGGCCGAATTCCCAATGTGTCCTGCGTGCCAGGCGGAGTACGATGACCCGCTGAATCGGCGCTTTCATGCGCAACCAAATGCATGCTGGAAGTGTGGGCCACGAGTTTGGCTGGAAGCACCGGATGGTGCCCGGATTTACGCGGAGGACCCAGTTGCGGAAACGATCGAGCACCTGCTTGCGGGCAAGGTGGTGGCCATTAAAGGCATTGGCGGGTTCCACCTCAGTGTGGATGCCACCAGCGAGGCAGCGGTGATGCGATTGCGCGAGCGCAAGCATCGCTATGGAAAGCCGTTGGCGGTAATGGTGCGCGATCTGGACGCGGCGCGACGTTTCTGCGCGATGACCGAGGAAGAGGAAGCGCTGCTGCAAACGTCTCCACGCCCGATCGTGCTGGCGCGCTCACGCGACGACAATGGCATTGCGCCGGCAGTGGCTCCGGGGATTCCGTGGCTGGGCATTTTTCTTCCTTACGCGCCGCTGCAGCACCTGCTTTTCGCCGATGCGCGGGTGAATGCCTTAGTGATGACGTCGGCCAATTTGAGCGAAGAGCCCATCGCAATCGACAATGATGAGGCGCGCGCGCGCCTGGATGCGATTGCCGATGCTTTCCTCATGCATGACCGGGAAATTCTGCAACGGTGTGACGACTCGGTGACTGCGGTTGTGGATGGTGCGCCACAACTGATCCGTCGCGCGCGCGGGTTTGTGCCTTTGGGATTGGAACTGCCGATGAATGCGCCCCCGCTGCTGGCCGTCGGCGGGCACCTCAAAAATGTGTTTGTATTGGCGCGCGGCCATTTTGCTTACCAGAGCCAGCATCTCGGCGACCTCGAAAATTTGACCGGCCTTGAGTTCTTCAAGGAATCTCTCGACCATTTGATGCGCACATTCGAAATTGAGCCGGAGACGGTGGTTCACGACCTGCATCCCGGATATCTTTCCACATCCTGGGCCAAAGAGTGGGCCGGTGAACGCGGGCTGCCACTGCTGGCTGTGCAACATCATCATGCGCACGTGGCGGGATGCATGGCCGAGCACGGTCTCAAAGGACCCGCAATCGGTCTGAGTCTGGATGGCACTGGCTATGGATTGGACGGACGCATCTGGGGCGGAGAAGTGCTGCTTTGCCGCCTCGATGGATTTGAGCGCTTTGCGCACCTGGATTATGTGCCCATGCCCGGTGGCGAGGCGTCGATTCGCGAGCCATGGCGCATGGCGCTGGGTCATCTGCATGCAGCAGGTTTCAATGTCGCGGATGACACCGTTCTTGGATTGCTGGGTGCGACGGAACGAGACGCGCGTGTGCTCGTGCGCACGATGGAACGCGGGTTGAATTCGCCGCTTACTTCGAGTTGCGGAAGGCTGTTTGATGCAGTTGCGGCGGTGGTTCTCAAGCGCCGGGCCGTGGATTATGAGGCACAGGCCGCCATTGAACTCGAAGGGATCGCCGTGGATGAACCGTACGACTTACACTCAAATTGTGCATATGAATTTGAGTTGTCAGGCGGAGATTGGTCGAAGCAGGAGCCAGTTCGCATGAGCGCGCGAACGCTGTGGCACGCCTTATTGGAGGATCTGCAAGCAGGTGTGAGCGCGTCGCGGATCGCAGCGCGGTTCCATGCGGGACTGGCTTGCGGTTTTGTACAGGCGGCCATGCGCGCTCGTGCCGCGACAGGCGTTGCGGACGTGGTATTGAGCGGCGGATGCATGCATAACCGGCGGCTGGCGAGGTTGTTGCGTGAAGGGTTGGAGGTGGAGGGATTTGCGGTGTTTCAGCATCGCCGCGTGAGCCCCGGAGACGGCGGGCTTAGCTATGGTCAGGCAGCGGTTGCCACGGCCACATTAACACGACAGAGTTAGTTGTCGTTATCGAATTCACTGGATGTTTCATAACCGCACTTTGTATCAGGGCACTACTTGAATCGGGCTGAAAGGCGGTTGAAAGACACGGAATTTGTAACCTTTGAAGGATTCGGCCCCAGCGACAGCGGCCATTGATGAAACACGCTGTACGAAGATAGATAAATCGTTCGGGATGGGGAAATGCAAGCTTTATCGTTGGTTACATCGATATGTCAAAGGGTTGCGCGCTTACTTAGCTTCGCAGTCTCAATGTATTGTCTGGTTTTTTTCGCAATGGGAGACTTTCGACGAGACACCGTGTTGATGGGGTTTTATGGTATTTTGCCCATTCTAAGTTTTCCAGTGACTCTTGTTTCCTTCCGCTCATTGCGGTGGTCCGTCGCGTTGCACTGGGCGCTGGCTGTTGGATATCTAGGGGTCTACTCCATTCTGGATTGGAGAACCTGCTCTGAGTTGGGATATTGCCAGGGAGTGCTGGCGACGGTGCTGGAAACTTCGACGGTGTTGCGGGTGCGGGCCGTCTTTGCAGTTGCCGTTCTGAATCTTGCACTGTTGATTTTGAAAGCGAAGCGCCCGCCCGGGCAGTACGAAGCGAAGAGGATTCAGGCGAAGCTTTAGCCGGACAGCCGCACTAACTGCCGCGCTTCTTCCCGAGGTCCGAGGATCGACATCCGAGGAATGCGGCCGCGCACCATCGCCACTTCATCGCAGCGGTGGAGGCGGGGACAGATCTGGCAATCCTTGAAAATCTTGTCGGGCAGTTCGGACTTGTCTTCCACGGTGCGAAATCCAAACTTGAAAAAGAAGTCAGGAATGCGCGTGAAGAGGCAGACCGACTGGATGCCATGCTCTTCGGCTTCTTCAATCAGGGTGCCGAGAATGCGGCCGCCTGCGCCCTGGCCCTTGGCTTCCGGCTTCACCACGATGGACCGCACCTCAGACAGATGTGGTCCGTAAAGATGCAGCGCACCGCAGCCAAGAAACACGCCGCTATCCGATTCAGCCACCGTGAAGTCGCGGATGTTCTCACAGATTTCCGCGAATGCGCGCTTGAGCAGCGTGCCGTCGGTGGAGAGCGAGTTCACCAGGTCGTAGACGTTGGAGGCGTCCTGGAGCCGGGCCTTACGCACCAGCATGGGCGACCTCCTTGGGGTCCGATGGGTCGAGGCTCACTTGGCCGTACTTTTCAGTCAAGGCGTGGATATGGTTGGCGGCCTCGGCGAGCGCTTGCCGCACGCGATGGCGGGCGGTCCCCCCGATGACGTCGTGGCAATCGAGGGTAGCGTCGATCGTAACGGCGGCAAAAAAGTCGGTGTCAAACTCGTCGCCGAATTGACGCAGCTCTTCGAGCGTCAGATCGCCGAGTTCGCAGCCTTTATCGATGCAATAACGAACTGCATTGCCGATTTTTTCGTGCGCTTTGCGGAATGGAACGCCTTTGTGGACGAGGTAAGTGGCGGCGGCCATGGCATTCAGGAATCCGGCTTCGCAGGCGGCGCGCATCCGGTCGGTGCGGAATCGGAGCGCGCGCGTGAATGCGGCCAGCAGCCAGGTCATCTTGTGCGTCTCGCTGGTGGCGGCGAAGACCGGCTCCTGCGTTTCCTGCATGTCTTTGTTGTAGGCCAGCGGAAGCCCTTTGAGCAACAGCGTCACCGTTTCGGCAGCGCCGTGAATGCGTCCTACCTTGGCGCGCACCAGCTCGGTGAGGTCAGGATTTTTCTTTTGCGGCATGGCGCTCGACCCGGTGGAGAACTCTTCGGGCAGATCGACGAAGCCGAACTCCGCGGTCGCGAACAGGGTTATCTCTTCGGCAAAGCGGCTGGCATGGAGAGCGAGCAGCGTAAGCGCCTGCAGATATTCGAGGACGAAATCGCGGTCGCTGGTGGCGTCCATCGAATTTGCGGTGGGCGCGGTGAAATGAAGCTCGCGGGCAGCGATGGTGCGGTCGAGCGCCAGCGTGGCTCCCGCCACGGCTCCTGAGCCGAGCGGGCAATAGTTCAGGCGAGCGAGGCAGTCTTCGAGGCGCGAGGCGTCACGAAGGATCATTTCGACGTAGGCCAGTAGCCAGTGGGCCACGAGCACCGGCTCAGCGCGCTGCAGATGCGTATAGGACGGCATCGCGGCATCGCCGGCATTTTTGGCCTGCTCGATAAGCTGCCCGGCCCAGGCACCGAGATGAGCCAGAAGCACGCGGATACGAGAGCGGACGAAGAGCCGCAGGTCGGTGGCAATCTGTTCGTTGCGGCTGCGGCCGGTGTGCAGCTTAAGGCCCAGGCCGCCGACGGACTCGGTCAGGCGCCGCTCGACGAAGTGATGAATGTCCTCGGCTTCAGCATCCGCACGGACTTCATCATTGCTCGTGGCATATCTCTTTCCGAGATCGTCGAGCGCACCCGTGATCCGGGCACACTCGTCTTGCGTGAGGATTCCAGCGGCCTGCAAAGCAAGTGCATGCGCCTTGCTGGCGGAGAGTTCCTCGCCGAGCAAGACGCAATCAAAACGGATTGACCGCTGCCAGAAATCGAAGAATGGATGGGCGGTGGCTCGAAAGCGTCCCGACCACATCTTCCCGGATTGGTGTTCGTTTGACATTGATTCAGGCGTACCTCACGCTATTCCTTTTCTTTGGCACTATTCAATCTGGGCATTTCGCTGCCTTTGCTGAGGGTGAGAAGGCCGACCGCGGCGTAGGTGAGGAGCTTATCGCGGGTGTCGGAGATGTCGAGATTGCGCATGGTGAGTTGTCCGATGCGGTCACGCGGGGAAAAGGTGGATTCGGTCTTCTCCATGCTGAGGCGCTCGGGATGGAAGGTGAGGTTGGGCGACTCGGTGTTGAGGATGGAGTAGTCGTTGCCGCGGCGCAGGTCCAGGGTGACTTCGCCAGTTATGGGTTTAGCGACCCAACGCTGGGCGGATTCGCGGAGCATGATGGACTGGGAATCGAACCAGCGTCCTTGATAGAGCAGGCGGCCGAGCTTGCGGCCATTGTCGCGGTACTGCTCGATGGTGTCCTCGTTGTGAATGCCGGTGATGAGGCGCTCGTAGGCGATGAAGAGCAGGGCAAGGCCTGGGGCTTCATAGATGCCGCGGGATTTGGCTTCAATGATTCTGTTCTCGATCTGATCGGACATGCCGAGGCCATGGCGGCCGCCGATGCGGTTGGCTTCGAGTAGGAGAGCGACCGAGTCGTCGAATTGTTGACCGTTTAGTGCGACCGGCAAACCCTCTTCGAAGCGGATGGCGACCTGTTCGCGCTCTATTTCGACATCGTCGCGCCAGAAGGCGGTGCCCATGATGGGGGCGACGATCTTCATCGAGGTGGAAAGGTGTTCCAGGTCTTTTGCTTCATGGGTTGCGCCGAGGATGTTGGAGTCGGTTGAGTAGGCCTTCTCGGCGGACATCTTGTAGGCGAAGCCGTTGTGGTTCATGAAGGCGGACATCTCTGCGCGGCCGCCGAGCTCATCGATGAAAGCAGCGTCTAACCAGGGCTTGTAGACCTTGAGGCTGGGATTTACCAGCAGGCCGTAGCGGTAGAAGCGCTCGATGTCATTGCCTTTGAAGGTTGAGCCGTCGCCCCAGATGTGTACGTCGTCTTCCTGCATTGCGGCGACGAGCATCGTGCCGGTAACAGCACGGCCGATCGGAGTGGTGTTGAAGTAGGTAACGCCGGCGGTGCTGATGTGGAACGCACCGGCCTGGAGCGCGGCAATGCCTTCGCGAACAAGCGGGCCACGGCAGTCGATGAGGCGAGCCTTTTCGGCGCCGTATTCGAGGGCCGCGCGCGGAATGGCGTCGTAGTCGGTTTCGTCGGGCTGGCCGAGGTTGGCTGTATAGGCGTAAGGGATGGCGCCCTTCTGCTTCATCCAGTGCAGGGCGGCGGAGGTGTCGAGCCCGCCGGAGAAGGCGATGCCGACCTTTTGGCCGACGGGCAGGGATTCGAGAATTACGGACATAACTTGCGAAACCTCAGAAAGATGAGCTTCTAGCCGCCAGCTTCTAGCTGCCAGCCAAAAAACTTGTTAACAACCCATGCGTTTTGGGTTGCACTGGAAAGCTAGAGGCTAGCAGCTAAAAGCTTGTACGTTTGCCAGGCCGCCGAGCAGTAGCAGAAGCAGCGCCTTCTGCACGTGAAGGCGATTCTCTGCCTGATCAAAAACAATGGACTGCGGGCCGTCGATGACCGCGTCGGTCACTTCATCGTTGCGCCGGGCGGGCAGGCAATGCATAAAAACCGCATGAGGAGCGGCTTTCTGCATCAGCGCCTCGTTCACCTGGAACGGCCGGAAGATCGGCGCGCGCTTCATGGACTCGTGCTCAAAGCCCATGCTGACGCACACGTCGGTGTAGACGGCGTCCGCGCCTTCGACAGCAGCCTGCGGATCCTGCAGCAAGCGGAGTTCGCAATTATTGACCTGGGCAATGTCGCGCGCGATGGTGACAATTTCAATGTCGGGCGAGTAGCCGCGCGGAGTTGCCACGGTGACATTTACGCCAAGTTGGGCGCCCGTGAGCATCAACGAGTGGCATACATTGTTGCCGTCGCCAACATAGGTAAAGTTCAATCCAGCGGAGTGGCCAAAGTGCTCTTCAAGAGTCATGAAATCAGCCAGTGCCTGGCATGGATGCTCGAAGTCGGAGAGCGCGTTGATGACTGGAACACGCGAGTTGGCGGCCATCTCCGTGATGGTGTCATGCGCATACGTACGCAGCACGATCACGTCCACCCAGCGCTCCACGTTGCGGGCAATGTCGGCGATAGACTCACGCTCGCCGAGCGGCGAATTGGTCTGGTCAACGAAGATTGCGTTGCCGCCCATGGTGTTGATGCCGGTTTCAAAGGCAAGGCGCGTACGCAAGCTTGCCTTCTCGAACATCAGCACCATCTGCTTGGCGTCGAGTGCATGCCGATATTCGCGCGGATTCTGTTTCACGTCGTGGCCGAGCTTGAGAATCGCACGCACTTCAGAGCTGGACAGATCGGAAATGGAGCACATGTCTTCGCCGGCGAGTCGCGCTGCGGCAGCGAGAATGTCGGAGTCTTTTTGCACGGGAATCGCGGGCTCCCGGCGTTCGATGGTTGCTCTGCTAGCCACGATTGTGTCCTCCTGCGGATGGGGTTGCTGCCTGTGCGGCGTGTACGGTGAAGATTTCGTTGAGCGCTTCGATGGCGGTGTCCACATGGGCGCGCTTAAGGATATAAGGGGGCAGAAAACGCAGCACCGTGTCGCTGGTGCAGTTAATAAGGATGTGCTTCTTGAGCATCTCCGCGACCGTCAGTTTGGCAAGGTCCGCCGAGTCCAGTTCCGCCGCAACCATCAGCCCTTTGCCGCGCACGTCAATAATGGCTTCATGCCGCGCGGCGAGCGAGCGAAGCTGCTGCTGGAAGTAGCTGCCAACTTCACTTGCATTGGCCAGCAGACCTTCTTTCTCGATGGTGTCGATGACTGCGACCGCAACGGCACATGCCAGCGGGCCGCCGCCGAATGTTGTCCCATGCATGCCGGCATGAATCGCGCGCGCCGCTTCTTCTGTGCATAGGATCGCACCAAGAGGAATGCCGCCGGCGAGCGGTTTGGCAAGAGTGGTCACATCAGGCTGGATTCCGTAGTGCTGATACGCGCACCATTTCCCAGTGCGGCCCATTCCGGCCTGAATCTCATCAACGATAAGCAGCGCGCCGGTGGAACTTGCAAGCGCTCGCGCGTCGGCGAAGAACTCGTGGGTGAGGGGGCGAATGCCGCCTTCGCCCTGGATGGCCTCGACGAGAATGGCGCAGACCTCCTTGGAGAATTTGGCGCGCAGGTCAGCCACATCGTTGAAGCGAACAAACTCCACGCCCGGCACAACAGGCCCGAAGGGCTCGCGGTACTTAGCCTTGTACGTCGTCGACATGGAGCCATATGTGCGACCGTGAAAGCTTTGCTCCAGCGCAAGAAACTTCGTGCCGATCTGTTTGCCTTCGCTCCGCAACAGGCCGGCGTGCGCGCGAGCCAGCTTCAGCGCGCCTTCCCATGCTTCGGTACCGGTGTTCGAGAAAAACACGCGATCGAGGCCGGTGCGTTCAGTAAGGCGCAACGCGAGTTCTGCCTGGCCTTCGTGATAAAAGAGGTTCGATGTGTGGATGAGTGCGCGGCTCTGGCGGGCGATGGCTTCTTCAATTACGGGGTGGCCGTAGCCAAGCGCGTTGACGCCAATGCCGCTGAGCAGGTCGAGGTACTTCGTACCGTCCTCGTCCACAATGTGCACACCCTCGCCGCCAACGAAGAGGATGGGATTGCGTTCGTAGGTTGAAAGCAGCAGCCGTGATTCGGCGGCACGTATTTGATCGAGTTTGGTCAATTCCATTTCTCCTCAGGCCACCATCACTTCGGTGCCGTGGGCTACGCGAGAGCTGCACAAGTCGGGCAGGGAAGCGGCAGCTTCAGCAGGCAAAATTCTTACGCGCTTGACGCCGTTCAAGAGGGCTTCGCGACAGGCGCTGAGTTTCGGCAACATCCCGCCGGAAATGATGGCGTTCTTGGCCATCTCGGCAATCTGGTCGATGCTGAGCCATCGCAACACTTCGCCGTTCGCGCCTTTCACACCCGGTACGTCGGTGAGAAAAACCAACGCGTCGGCGTGGCATGCGGTGGCACAAGCAGCGGCCATTTCATCGGCGTTGATGTTGTAGTATTCGCCGTCAAATCCAAGGGCCATGGACGAAATGACCGGCACGCCATTCAACTTCCAGATGGCCTCAATCCAGCGCGGATCGCTCGATGCAATCTCGCCGACAAAGCCGAGATCCGGCGCGGTACGCTTTTTGCGGGCACGAAACAGAAGACCGTCGCCACCGGAAAGCCCAACTGCGGGCTGGCCGAGGGCGCCGAGAGCAGCAACGAGTCCCTTATTGACCTTGCCGGCCAGGACCATCAAAGCCACATCGCGCGTCTCCGCATCGGTGATGCGCAGGCCCGCGACAAACTCACTTTGCTTTCCAAGAGACTTGAGCATGCGCGTCAACTGCGCGCCCCCGCCGTGCACAACTACGACTTGATGGCCGTCGCGCACAAGGTCCGCAATGGCGCGCGTGCAGCCTGCGAGCAGCGACGGAGTTTCAAGGCCCGCACCACCGAGCTTGACAACGTACTTCATTCGAGCCCCTCCGATTCGCCCCAACCGAGCATCACATTTAGATTCTGCACAGCCTGTCCGGATGCACCTTTGAGCAAGTTATCAAGACAACTGACGATGACCGCGCGGCGACCGTCGGCGGCGAGTTGGAATCCGATGTCCGCGTAGTTGGTGCGAAGCGAGTACTGGATCTGCGGCAACAAATTGTCGTAAAACCGGACCATCGGACTGTCGGCAAAAAACTCGCGGTAGACGTGGGCGATGCTTTCGCGCGTTTGGGTTCCGCGAAAATGAACGTAGATGGTAGAAAGAATCCCGCGCGGAATCGGCAGCAGGTGGGGCGTAAACATAATATCGCTCGCACTCACTCCGATCTGCTCAAGCAGTTCACCCGTGTGGCGATGCGTGAATACGCCATATGCGGAGAGGTTATCGGCCGCGTACATGTAATGCGTCTTCGCGGTTGGCGCTTTACCCGCGCCGCTTACGCCGCTTTTTGAATCGGCAACAATGCCGCACCCGAGGTCGACAAGTCCCGCCGCGACAAGAGGCCGAAGCGGAAGGATGACGGACGTGGCGTAACAGCCGGGATTGGCGACGAGTTGCGCGCCCGCAATCTGCGCTCGATGCAACTCCGGCATGCCATAGACCGCCTGCGCCTGCGTGGCCACTGCGTGTGCAGAGCCGTCGTCCTCGAAAGCATAGACGGCGCGGTGTTCTGCTTCGTTCAAGCGCCAAGCACCGCTCAGGTCAATGACGCGCAAGCCGCGGGCCAGTGCTTCCGGGACCCAAGCCCGCGATTGTTCATGCGGGGTGGCAAGGAAAAGGACTTTCACGCCGCGTTGCGCAAGCAGTTCCCATGAAAACGGCTCGAGCCGCAGCGTGCCTGTGCCGTTGTTGTCGGCCAATTGGGGGTGTATCTCGGCCAATGGAATGCCACCGCGGGCCGCATCCTTTTCGTCCATGCGTCCGGCAAAAACAGGGGGCGTTTTCTTGAGCCGGGGATGGCGCAGCAAGAGCCGGGCCAGTTCCGCGCCAGCGTATCCAGTCACTCCCACAACTGCCGTTTGTACCGTGTCCGTCATGACTCCAACATCGTCCTCAGCCGGGATTCCACCTCGCCTGCGCGGCGTGAATCGGGACAAATCACCAGCACCGTGTCATCGCCGGCGACGGTGCCCACTACGTCCGGCCATCCCTCGTGATCCAAGGCCGCCGCTACGGGCTGCGCTCCGCCCATCACGGTGCCTACAACAACCTGGTTCATCGCCTGACGCACACGAAGGCCAAAGCTTTCAATCATCTCCGCCACGGAAGGCGGGCTGTCATCATCCACGTCTGTGGCTGCACCATTCCCGTTTCCGTTGGGAAGCACGTAGCCGCCAGGGCCTTTGGAGAGACGCATCTCGTGAATATCGCGAGAAAGCGTTGCCTGCGTGACTTCAAATCCGCGGCGGCGCAGTTTGCGCCGCAACTCATCCTGGTTAGCCACCAGCGAGTGAGCCACCAGTTCCCGTATCGCATTGTGTCTTTGGTACTTCATGAGTGTTTCCGCGCAAAGTGAAAGCGCGGCTCGCAGTGGGCGGCCGCGCTTGCATAAATATACAACGCTGGTGTATAACTATGCAAGCGCGCTTCTGCTGTCTTGCCGACATGGCCTCCGGACTTGCCCGGACATAGCGAGACCAACGCAAAGCTACATGCAGTTCATAGCCGGAACCGAGATTCGGAGTTCAGGCTTTTGACCCGGAATTCCCATAGCAAGATCGCCAAAATGCTGCACGGAACCGGCATTTCAACAACAAAAGTCGTATAGTTACTCATGGGCATCCCCTCCCGCTTTTCATCCCGGCCTAACCGTCTCTTGCAAGCCAGAAAAGCAGGAAGCAACGCAGGTGCGCGCCTTCCCACCTACATAAAGAACAGCTTACTAGACCCGCGTTTCGACTCGGACTCCTGCGGTGTTGGATTTGTGGCACAACTCTCCGCGGAGCCATCGCACGCGATTCTTGCCCACGCGCTCACTGCGCTGGCGCGTCTGGAGCACCGCGGCGCAGTGGCAGCGGACGGCAAATCGAGTGACGGAGTCGGCGTTACCACGGTGGTTCCGCGCGCGTGGCTTCTGGGACAGATGGGATTGAGTTTGCCTGCGGAAAAGCCCTTTGGTGTAGCCGTCGTCTTCCTGCCTGACGACGACGCGGCGCAACGGGCGGAGATCGAGGCGGCCCTTTTAGCGCAGAACATCGAAGTCCTTGCCTGGCGACCGGTTCCCGTGCGCACCGAAGTGCTTGGGGAAATTGCGGCGTCCACGCGACCTGCGATTTGGCATTTGCTGGTCACCAGCCGAGATCCGGGCAGCTTTGACCGCAGGCTTTTTCTGGCGCGCAAGCAGTTTGAGCGCTCCGAGTTACCCGGTTATGTTGTCAGCATTTCGTCCGCCACGATGATTTACAAAGCCCTGTGCGCGGGACGGTTGCTGGCCGAGTTCTATCCTGACCTGGCGGACCCGGAGTTCAAGACCCCGCTTGCGCTTTTCCATCAGCGCTACGCTACGAACGTCCTGCCTTCGTGGGATCGGGCGCAGCCGTTTCGCACGCTGGCGCATAACGGTGAGATCAACACCATCTGGGGCAATCGCTCCAACATGGAAGCTCGTGCCGCCACAATGCCGCTGGATCTGCATCCGGTGCTGACTGAAGGCGGATCTGACTCGACGTCGCTCGATGAGATTGTGGAGTTGCTGGCACACAATGGCCGCACCGTTGGCGAGGCAGTGCGCATGGTCGTGCCGCCTGCCAATCCCGGCAACCGCTCGTCGTTTCTGCAGTTCAGCGGCGACTGTATTGAACCGTGGGACGGCCCGGCAGCGCTGGCATTTACCGACGGCCACCAGGTGGGCGCGATTCTCGATCGCAACGGGCTGCGCCCGTGCCGGTTCGCGCTCGATGACCAGGGACTCGTGGTTGCCGGCTCTGAAGCCGGCCTGGTGGATATGGATCCGGCCCATATTGTGCACAGTGGCCGGTTGGGTCCAGGGCAGATGATTGTGGCCGATCTCGACTTTCATCGTTTTTTCGAAAACGACGAAATCCTGCGTATCTACGATCACAAGCGCCACTACCAGGACCTGATTCAACTCGATACGCCGCTCGAAGATTCGCTGGAGGCGCCTCCACCACTCGATGCGGCCGAACTCAATCGCCTGCAGCATCGATTCGGATTCACACGCGAAGATGTGCGCATGATCTTGCAGCCCATGGCCACCGAAGGGAAGGACGCCGTGTGGTCCATGGGCGACGACACCGCCGTGGCGCCACTGGCACGCGCGCCGCGCCCGCTTTACGCATTTTTCCGGCAGCGCTTTGCACAGGTCACCAATCCGCCCATCGATCCTTTGCGCGAGGCCGTGGTGCTGCAAATGCACACCCGCCTTGGTCCGTGGCCTCATCTGTTGGAACTGAGGGAGCCGCTGCCCGGGCTTTCGCTGCGATCCCCGTTGCTCACGCTCGGCCAGATTCACGCGCTCAGGCATGCGCATCACGGGCAGGCAGGAAAGATGCCCCATGCCGTACTGAACTGCCTCTATTCGCCCGACACGTCGTTGGAGATCGCGGTGGACATCCTGGCGCGCCGTGCGGTGGACCTGGTGGCCGCGGGCGCGTCCCTTCTGCTCCTTACCGATCGCGGGGCCACGCCTGAAGAGATTCCCATTCCAATGGCGATGGCCGCAGGGGCAGTGCACATGGCGCTTACCAGGGCTGGGGTGCGTGCGGAGGTGGGCGTCGCTGCCGAGGCTGGCGACTGCCGGGAAATCCATCACGTCGCAGTGCTTCTCGGGATGGGCGCTGGCGCGGTCTGTCCATGGCTGGCGCTGGAAACCGCGCGCAAGCTGAATCCGGAGAAGGGGGAGGAAAATCTGCTGCATGCACTCGAACTCGGCCTGGCTAAGGTCATGTCGAAAATGGGCATCAGCGTTCTTGATAGTTACTGCGCGGCACATTTGTTCGACGCGATTGGTGTCTCGTCCGCCGTCGTGGACAAGTGCTTTGCCGGTGTACCGGCGCCGATCGGCGGCTTTGGATTTGCCGAGATTGAACAATACGTGCGCCAGCTTTGGTGTGGAGGAATCCATGCTGAGAACCTTGCGGACGGCACTGAAGGTTTGGGTGCCGCAACCCAGGTAAGCGAATTGCCCGACTACGGATTTGTCCGCTTTCGCAAGGCTGAAGAGGCGGAGTCGCATTCCTGGCAACCACTGACGGTGCGCGCATTGCAAACCGTGGTGGGCTCAACCAAGCAGGGGACAGCCGTGGCTCTCGCGCCGTTCTCAAATTTTGTTGCGCAGGTAGTCGAGTCGGAGACGGCCAATCTTCGCGACCTGTTGGAGATACGTCCGGCGGGGCCGGAGTTGGCGCTTGGCGATGTGGAACCAGCGAGCAACATTACGAAGGCATTTGTGGCCAGCGCCATGTCGTTCGGCTCGCTATCCCCGGAGGCGCACCAGACCATTACGCAGGCAATGAATCTGCTGGGCGCGCGCTCGAACACAGGCGAGGGCGGAGAGGATCCGGCAGTCTACGCGCCGATTGACGGCGCTCCATCGCTGTTGAACAACAAGATCAAGCAAGTGGCGAGCGCGCGTTTTGGCGTCACGGCCCAATACCTGATCCACGCCGAGGAATTGGAAATCAAGATTGCCCAAGGCGCCAAGCCAGGCGAAGGTGGCCAGCTACCCGGGCACAAGGTGACGGAGCTGATTGCCCGCCTGCGCCATGCGCAGCCCGGAATGCAACTCATCTCGCCGCCGCCGCACCACGACATTTATTCCATTGAGGATCTGGCGCAACTGATCTACGACCTGAAGCGCATGAACCCGCAGGCGCGGGTCGGCGTCAAGCTCGTCTCCGGCTGCGGTGTAGGCACCATCGCGGCGGGTGTGGCCAAGGCGTATGCCGATTACATCGTGATTGCTGGTCAATCCGGTGGCACGGGGGCTTCACCGCTGTCGAGCATCAAGTATGCGGGAAATCCATGGGAGTTGGGGCTGGCCGAAGCCCAGCAAGTGCTGATTCACAACGGCCTACGGGGCCGCGTGCGCCTGCGCACCGATGGCGGATTGCGTACAGCTCGCGACATTGTGATGGCTGCGCTGCTGGGCGCCGACGAGTTCGCATTCGGCACCGCGGTGCTGGTGTCGTTGGGCTGTGATATGGCTCGGCAATGTCACCTGAACACATGCCCCACTGGCATCGCCACGCAAAGGCCGGAACTGCGCGCAAAGTTTCGTGGCAAGCCGGAGCACGTGATGCGCTTCTTTGACGAACTCTCGGGTGAAGTGCGGCAATTGCTCGCCAAGCTCGGGCTGCCGTCGTTGGCCGCGGCTACGGGGCGCACCGATCTGCTTGAGCAGGTGCGGTGGGATGCGAAGCTGGACCTGAAGCCGTTGCTCGCCGCGACAGCGATTGCGGAGCAGACCCGTGGCCCGGTTCGTTGGCAAGGTGGTCGAAACGACCGCCCAGAAGAGCATGCGCCCATCGACGATGCGTGGGTTGAACCGGCGATTGCAGCCTACAAGGCAGGCCGTCCTTATCGGCTTGAAGCGCGCGTCACGAATGCAGACCGAACGCTGGGTGCACGCCTAGCAGGCCAAATTGCGCTCTACAAGACGCAGAACCCCTCTGCGACCGGGTCGAGCCTCACCTTCAATATGAGGGGAATTGCCGGTCAGTCATTTGGCGCTTTTGCTGTGGGCGGAATGACGCTGCAACTGGAGGGCCTGGCTAACGACTTTGTCGGTAAGGGACTCTGCGGTGGAGAACTGGTGCTTCGCGGGCAAGGCCGGGCCGCGCGAGAGAGCGAAAAACATACGCTTCTGGGCAACGTAGCTCTCTACGGAGCGACGGGTGGCTGGCTTTTCGCAGCGGGGCGCGCGGGGGAGCGGTTCGCGGTGCGAAATTCCGGGGCGCTCGCAATTGTCGAAGGTGTAGGGGACCACGCGTGCGAGTACATGACCGGGGGACTGGCCGTGGTGCTGGGATCAACTGGTATTAACTTTGGCGCCGGCATGACGGGCGGAGTGGCCTGGGTCCTTGACGAGGACGGGTCTTTCCTTGCGCGGGAGCTCTACCACAAGAGCTTTCTGACTGCAGAGACTTGGGTTGACCTCGACCAGGCGACCCGCGAATCGATCCGCGAACTTGTAGAGTTGCACGCCGCCAAGACTGCCAGCACGCGCGCCCGTTGGCTGCTGACGAATTGGAATTCTGAAGCTGCCAGGTTTGTGCGGCTTAGCCCTAAGACCAATGGGTAAGCAGGATGCAACGGTTTGGCTGAAAACGGAGTCATCTCGGGTGAAGCTTTTTGCGCCGCTTTTCCTGATACATAGCCTTGTCCGCTTTGCTCACCAGGTCCTTCAGGGTCTCCCGCGAGTTTCCGAGGCTTGTGACGTGGCCAATGCTGAAGCTCAAAGGGAATTGTTGGCTGTTCTTGGAGTTTCGCAGAGCGGAAGCCTCATCGAGACCTTTTGCGATCATTGAGATTTCAGCCTGGTTGAATTGTCCCGCCACGGCAAATTCATCGCCGCCAATTCGCCCTATGACATCGGTTTCGCGGAAGAGCGAATTCAGGAGTTCGCCCGTCTCTGCCAGAAGCGCGGACCCAGCCCCGTGCCCCATTTCGTCATTGATCACTTTCAGGTTGTCGAGGTCGATGAACAGCACAGAAAACGCCAGTTGTGCCCGCTGTGCCAGCCGCAGAGATTGTCCGGCAAGCAGTTGAAATCCCCTGAGGTTGTAGAGGCCGGTTAATTCGTCCCGCAGGGTGAGGGCGTGAATCTCCTTTTCCATGCCATTGATGCGCCAGCCAAGAAAAAGGAGCAGGGCAAACGAAACTAAAGTGGCGGTTGAAGAAAGGATTGCCGTGGCATAGTGGACTGGAATTACGTGCGAATTGATCAGGCGAGCCCTGAGGGCCTCGCGCAAGAGCGGCATCACAAGGAGGAAGGGTGAAAGAAAGCGGGCGATTCTGCTTCCGATGCCGTGTCCGAGGAAGATTGAGAACATGCCGTACTCGGCTCGGCGAAAAACGGCCACGGCGGTCAGCAACATGAGGCAAACTAGTGTCGGCGGTGAGGTGAGGCCGGTAACGGAAGGTCCGAGGATATGGAAGGATCCGAAAATACATTCGGAGACAAGAACGAGCACCAGAAAGCAGAGAACAGATGCAATTACGTCGGCAATGTGGCTGGCGAGAGACCTGCTGGCGCGGACTAGAACCGTGATGACTGCCAGAAAAACGAATGCGGAGGCAGGCCGGAGAGGCGTGCCTCCGCGGTTCAACGCCGTCTGACCGGTTTTCAGAAAAGCTTCCAGGCCGAAGGAAGCAGGAAACGCCGGCGCCAGCAATAGCGCCGCAGCTATCAGGACAGCTAAACCGGCTAAGAAGCGACTGACTTGGATCATCCGTGCAGATCGCCCGGGCTCGGAAAGGAACAAGCCGAGTGCGCACAGCAGCGCTGCCGTTGCGAGTGGCACGCTCATATCAGTCAAAGCGATGGGAAGGAGCCGGGCCAATGGAGCGAAAAGCTGGGCTGCCAAGGCCATTCCTGCAACCTCGACCACCAGGGCCAGGCAGACCTGCTGAGCAAAAAAGAGCCTGTGAAGCAGGGCCGGGTCAGGCTGATCGGAAAGCAGGGCTACGGTTCGATTGCGCATTATTCAAGGGCGACCGGGTAGAGAATAGGACGCGAGACCATACACTGGGGGCTGGCTCATTTATAGCAGGCCATGGGAGTATCGCGGTATGCAACTTTGGTTGGAATGATGATATTTACGGGGACCGGCATCTGATTTCCAATTTCGGTTCGATCGACACCCGGCAGGCGATGGAGACGCCACGTCACACCTCAACGCTGGTACACTCTCCACTGGCCGAGTTTTTAAGCCCGAAAGTGTTCAGTCCAACTCAGAAATGACATCTACCGCCCCGCTTCTTACAATCAATGACCTTTTTTGCCGCATTGCTGCAGTCGCCAATTCACGCGCGGTATTATGGCAGGACGAGTTTGGCCAGTGGCAGCCAATCTCCTCTGATCAAATCTACCAGCGTGTCCGCGTGCTGTCTGAGGCCTTTCTCAGTTGGGGCGCGCAAAAAGGCGAACGCATCGCCCTGATCAGCGAGAACCGCTGGGAGTGGGCAGTAACGGACTTTGCCTCGCTCGCTATCGGCGCCGTCAACGTGCCTATCTATCCCACGCTCACGGGCGAGCAGATCGCGGTCCTGATCCAGGATGCAGGCTGTCGCATTGCCGTGGTTTCAACCCGGCAGCAGTTTGACAAGCTGAATGCCGTTCGGGACCAGACACCGCTGGAGCGGATTCTCATCATGGATTCCGCGAAGCCACCCGAAGGCGCCATCGCATTCAGCACGGTGTTGAATGACGCAGATGCGAAAGGCGCCGAGCGCGACCCGGTCTTCGACGCACTGGTGCGCTCTGTACAACCCAAGGATCTGGCTACGCTAATTTACACTTCCGGAACGACCGGCGAGCCCAAGGGCGTTATGCTCACCCACGGCAACATTGCCGCCAACCAGAACCTGGCAGCCGTCGACTTTTCCTTCAATGCGACGGACGCCTGTATCTCGTTCCTGCCGCTCTCTCACATCACTGCGCGAGCGCTCGACTACGTGATGTACACCTCTGGCGCACAGGTCTGTTACTGCTCGCAGTTCGACAAGCTTCCCCAATCCATGCGCGAAATCAGGCCTACCGTATTTGTGGGCGTGCCGCGTGTTTACGAGAAGATTCGCCAGGAAGTGGAGCGCCGTGCAGCGCTCTCTCCAGTCAAGAGGCGGATTCTGGCCTGGGCAATCCGCGTAGGAGCGCGCCATCGTGACGTGGTGTACCGCGCCGGCAGGCCGGCCTCGCTTGCCTGGAAACTGGCGAATAAGCTGGCCTTTTCGAAAGTGCGTGAGGCGTTTGGGGGCCGGGTTAGAATTTTTGTCTCGGGCGGCGCACCGCTGGGCATCGACACCGCAAAATGGTTCGCCTCGGTGGGAATAGCGGTTTGGGAGGGATACGGCCTTACAGAGACATCGCCCGTAATTGCACTCAACACGCCCGTAAGCCAGCGAATGGGCGCCGTGGGCAAACCCATTGCCAACGTGGAATTGAAGTTTGCAGGGGACGGTGAACTGCTGGTGCGCGGACCAGCTGTTTTTTCGGGCTACTGGCACAAACCTGCTGCCAATGCGGAGTGTTTCGATGCGGAGGGCTGGTTTCGCACCGGCGACATCGGTCACCTGGACCAGGACGGATTCCTTTATATTACCGACCGCAAGAAGGAGTTGCTGAAGACTTCGGGTGGCAAACTTGTGGCGCCTCAACCGATTGAAAACAAGTTGAAGACCCATTTGCTGGTAGCGCAGGCGGCATTGGTGGGAGACAAGCATAAGTTCATTTCCGCGCTTATTTCGCCCAACTTTGCGGCACTGGAAGAGTGGGCGCGCCATCATCAGATCGACGCAAAGTCGCGCGCAGAATTGGTGGCCGACAGCCGCGTCGTCGCACTCTATGGAGAGGTTGTTCGCGAAGCAAACAGCGGCCTGGCTAACTTTGAAACCATTAAGCGTTTTCGGCTTGTGGCGGAGGAGTGGAGCCAGGATTCCGGCGAGTTGACGCCGTCGATGAAGCTCAAGCGGCGCGTAATTACGGGGCGATACGCGGCGGTGGTCGACGCACTTTACGCGGACGAAGCAACCTCGCGCGGCGAATAGGGAAACTCAGACCTCGGCCCAATCCCCTGCGAAACAGGGCGCGGTTATCCCACATCAAGTGAAGGCCGCGAAAGAACGGCGCACCCCACGTTCCGACTGCCAGGGCGCTGCCGAACAGAATAATCGCGTCGATGTTGAGGCGTCCGGCGCGGGACCAGTAGGCGTCAGGTTCGAGATTCAGCCACAGGGCAAACTCATCAAGCGTCAACGCGGCGCCCACTCCGTAGCTCACTGCCATCAACCGGCTGAAAAAAATGGAAAGGGGTGAGTGCGACCGGCCCAGGTCCAAGAGCCATCCATAACCCACCAGCAGCAGGATCAGGATTCCCCAGACCAGGTGGTGAATGTGGAGGCCGCGCACCATCACCCACTGGAACGGCCCTTCATTGCGGATGACAAGTCTAACCAGGAGTCGTATTCCCAGAAAAGTGATCAGGAACGAGACCGAGGCGATGAACATGCGCCGGCGCGGCCGGTCGGGGATGGTGGTGCGCACCAGGAAGCCAAGACGGGTTAATTGCAGCAGCACCAGCAACACAACAACAACCACGCTGGCAAAGACCAACAGTAAAATTGCACCGGTTCCGGGCATACCTTATTGAAACATTCCAGCGCGTTGTTCCAATGAAGGAATTGTGGAGGGACGACAAATTCTGACCGCGTGAGCGCGGTCACGATTCCCCTTTACAGACTCGGAGTAAACTGTTTAAGGCGTCGAGAACGGCCAACAGAAGCGTCTTGATCCCAGAGACATTTTTCCGGCACGGCCCTCAGCGGCCGGGTCAATTCCATCAGGAGACTTTTACGATGCGAGTTGCTTTGTTGACCGGTGGCGGCGATTGCCCCGGCTTGAATGCGGTGATCTATGCCGCCGTGAGAAAAGGAATTCAGACCTATGGCGATGAGTTCCTCGGCTTTCTGAACGGCTGGCGCGGCGTACTCGACAACAATTGGATTCCTCTGACCCTGGAGAGCACGGACGGCATCCAGTTGAAAGGTGGAACAATCCTCCATTCTTCACGCACCAATGTGAAGAAAATCCCAGGCGGCATCGACAAGGTTCAAGAGGTGCTGAAGATCAACAAGATCGATGCCCTGATCGCACTTGGAGGCGACGATACGCAGTCAGTTACGCTGTTTTTGAGCGAGAACGGCGTGCCCAGCGTGGGCGTGCCCAAGACCATTGACAACGACATAAGCGGCACCGACGTCACGTTCGGATTCGACACCGCCGTTTCAATTGCGACCGAAGCGATTGATCGCATCCATACCACGGCCGACTCGCACAACCGCGTTATTGTGGTCGAGGTGATGGGCCGCGATGCCGGCTGGATTGCCTATGCTTCAGGAATCGCGGGCGGGGCGCACGTAGTGCTGGTGCCGGAGCAGGAGATCGATATCGATCACGTTTGCGCGCTGCTGAAGTACAACTACGATCACGGCAAGCACTACGGTGTGGTGGTGGTGGCCGAGGGCTGCCATCTTCCCGAGGTGGGCCAGGTAACCGGCTCAACCGAGGTGGATTCGTTCGGTCATGCGCGCCTGTCTGGCATTGGGGAAGCACTGGCCGATCTGATCGAAAGGAAGACCGGGTTTGAAACCCGCTCGGTGAATTTGGGCCACACGCAGCGGGGCGGTGTTCCCACGGCTTACGACCGCCTTCTGGGCCAGCGCTACGGGCTGCACGCCATCGACATGGTCCATCAGAAGAAATGGGGCCGGATCGCCGTGTTGAAGGGCCTCGACATTACCGACATCACCATCAAAGAAGCCATTGCCAGCAATCGCCGTCTGGACGAGCGCTTCTTCAGCGTGATCCGCGACCTGGAAGCGAAGGTGTAGCCTTTCACAGTTCCGCCCAGCATGCACAGAGCCATCCTTGAAAACGAGGATGGCTCTTTTGCCTGGACCCTGCGTAGAGTAAGAACATGCTTTACCACCTCTATTATCCAGAGGAATTTGAGGCCCTCTATGCGATTGAGGAGGTCTGCTTTCAGCCGCCATTCCGATTTAGCCGCCGTTATATGCGATCGCTCGTGGATGCCCGGCATACGGCTACATGGATTGCCGAAGACGATTGCCGGATGGCCGGTTTTGCCATCGTCGATTGGAGGAACGATTCGGGCGAATTGATTGCCTATATTCAGACCATTGAAGTGACCCCGGAATATCGCGGCCGCGGTGTTGGTGGAGAATTGCTTCGGCGGGTGGAGGGTTCCGCGTGTGCTGCAGGAGCGATAGGGATCTGGCTGCACGCGGACGAACGGAACAACCGCGCGGTGCGACTCTACTCGGCGAACGGTTATTCGTGCGAAGGCCTTGAACCGGACTATTATGCACCGGGTCGCGCGGCGCTTATTTACTGGAAATTATTGGTGCCGAAGCCTGGATGCTGATCACCCAATTTGCTCTGCGACGCAAAAAAATCTCAATTTTGCGTACAATTAAAGAAAGTCATGTCAATTAGCAACCCGAACCTCCCCAAGTCAATCTTGGCGCTGCGGTCTTATAGCGCGCAGACATTTCTGCACGATTTGCTGGCCGGAATCACAGTTGGCCTGGTCGCATTGCCTCTGGCAATGGCTTTTGGTATCGCCTCAGGAGTGACCCCGCAGGCGGGGCTTTACACGGCCGTCGTTGCAGGCTTCCTGATCTCCGCCCTCGGCGGTTCGCGCACTCAGATCGGCGGGCCCACCGGCGCTTTTGTCGTGATTGTGGCCGGTATCGTGGCTCGTTTCGGTATGAGCGGCCTGGCCATGGTGACACTTATGGCCGGCATCATTCTCATTGCCATGGGCCTTACCGGCCTCGGCGCGGCAGTTCGGTTTATCCCACGGATGGTCGTCATCGGTTTCACCAACGGCATCGCGATACTCATCGCCTCCACGCAGATCAAGGATTTCTTTGGCCTGCGTACAGGCCCGGTGCCCAGCGAGTTTTTGCCGCGAATGAAGGTGCTGGCGACGCACTTCGCCACTGTGAATTGGGACGCCCTGGGGCTTGGCCTAGCGGCACTGGCAATCATGCTGGTGCTTCCGCGCTTCTCAAAACGCGTACCGGCGTCGATCGTGGCTGTGCTGGTTTGCACTGGGGTTAGTTTTCTGTTGCATGTGCCGGTGGAAACGATCGGGTCGCGGTTCGGCGGAATTCCACAGGGCCTGCCTCCATTTGCAATACCTGATTTTCACGCAGAGCACATTCTTCCTCTTATCCCTTCGGCGTTCACGGTGGCCTTGTTGGCGGCGCTTGAGAGCATGCTGTCTGCCGTTGTCGCTGATGGCATGACCGGCGACCGGCACAATCCAAATGTGGAACTGGTTGCGCAAGGAATTGCCAACATGACTTCGCCGCTGTTCGGAGGCATTCCGGCTACCGGAGCCATCGCTCGCACTGCGACGAACATCCGCTCCGGAGCGCGTTCACCGGTCTCCGGCATTGTGCATGCGTTTACGCTGCTTGCGATTCTTCTTGTGGCGGCCCCGCTTGCCAGCTATATCCCCCTCACTACGCTGGCGGCGGTGCTGTTTGTTGTGGCCTACAATATGGGCGAGTGGAACGAAATTGGCGCGATTCTGCAAATGGATGCGACCGCCATTTCGGTCTGGCTGGTGACGTTTGGGCTCACAGTATTTGCCGATCTCACCGTGGCAGTCGGCGTTGGTCTGACACTGGCCGCCCTGCTCTACATCTACCGCGTGGCCGACACCACAACCGTTGTTCCGGTTACGGACGACTATATTCGCGACGGGCTACCCCACGTACTGCAAGGCCGCATCCTGCCGCCTTACGTCACGCTTCTGCGCATTCACGGTCCGTTTCTTTGGGGCACCACCGAGAAGCTGGTTGAAGCAACAGTGAATCTTGAAGCTTTTGCGCCGATCGTCATACTGCGCCTGCGCAACATGACGGCCATTGATGCGACGGGCATTCACGCCATTGAGACGTTTGCCAAGCGTCTGCGCGCGTCGGGACGGATCCTGATTTTGTGCGGCGCCATGCAACAGCCATCCAAGTTGCTTCAAGGCCCACGCTTCGTCGAGAACCTTGGCATCGAAAACATCATGCCCAACATTCAGGCAGCGCTAGACCGGGCCAAAGAACTGCATGAGACGCAGCCGGAAGAGTTGGCGAGCTGAAGCGCTCACCAGCCGCGCGGGTATTCCTGAGATGTAATCGTCTCTGATCCCTGATTCCTACTTCTGCGGTTTGTCGAAGGGCTGTTTCACGGTGATGCGAGGCCGGTTCTCCGCCTGAAGCTGTTTGCTTACCTGCTCCACTTCCCGGAAGACTCGAAGCAGATTACCGCCCAGAATTTTGCGGCAGTCCTCGGCGGAATATCCGCGCTCCATCAGTGCCGCGGTGATCTCAGGCAGGTCGGCGGGCGAATCGATCCCCTGCGGAAGTTGACCGTCGACGCCGTCGAAATCTGAACCCAGTCCGACGTGGTCCACTCCAGCAACTTTGGCGATGTGGTCGATGTTGTCGATAAGGTCAGAAAGCGGCGGGCGCGGAATGCGGTCGGCAAACTGCCGTTGCAGTTTTTCAATTTCGGTATCGGGAGCTTCTTTGCCTTCCGCTTTGTACTTGTCTTTCAGTTCCTGCACGGCCTTATCCACTTCAGGCTTCTGTGCCTTCTGGGCATTGCGGTAGGCCTGCGAGATGAATCCAGAGTAGAAATTCACCTGCACCACACCGCCTTTTGAGTCCGGGCCGCCGGAGTTGGCAACGGCGCGCAACATGTCATCGGTCATGTTGCGAGGCGCGTCGCACAGTGCTCGCGCGGCTGAGTGCGAGGCGATCACAGGCGCGCGGGTGATGATCAATGTCCGGTAGAAGGTGCGGTCTGAAACGTGCGAAATGTCCACCATCATTCCCAGGCGGTTCATCTCGTAAACCACATCCTTGCCAAACTCGCTCAGCCCTTCTTTTGTGTGCGGCACCGAGGGGTCGTCGATGTCGCCGGAGCTGTCGGCCCAGCCGTTTGAATTGGCCCATGTCAGCGTCATGTAGCGAACGCCGAGGTCGTAATACTGGCGAAGAAGCGCCAGGGAGTCCTCGATGGAGTGGCCACCTTCGATGCCCATCAAGGTGGCGAGTTTGTGCTCGCGATGGGCCTGCTCGATGCCTTCGGGTGAGGTGACGAGCATCATCTGGTCAGGATGTTTGGCCACCTGCTGCTTCACAGAATCGATGAGAATGAGCGTGCGGCGGGCGAAGTGCCCTGCATTGGGGACGGGATCGACCCAGATGGAGAAGAACTCGGCGCCCAGGTTACCCTTGCGGGCCGATTCCAGGTTGAAGTTGCCGCCGCCTAGGGGATCGCCCAGGTCAAACCCTTCATCCACAAAACGTTGTGGGGTATCGGCGTGGGTGTCGATGACGATAGCGGAGTGCTGTACATCCTGAGGCGTGAGTTTCCTGGTCATTTTAGTTGCAGGCCTGGATGAGGGTTGGGCCGTGCTCTGGGCGAATAGCAGCGCAGGCAAGGCGAAGAGCAGGGAAGCAGGCAGAATGATCAAGACAGGGGTCCGCATAGGCTTGGGATGAGTGTATAACGCGGGTCGCGCCGGACGGCAGCCTCGAATAGGTCCATCAGGGGAGCGCTCATGAGCCTGTGATTGTCTACGGGATGTCTGGCGCCTGGACCAGGAGGTCGAGATCAGCAGCCCTTTTTGCAGCGGGCCATGATGGCTGCGTGGAGACGTTCGCGAAGATCGGAGGGCAAATCGTAGATTTCGTGGGAGCGGTAGATCTCGATGGTCTTGCGGGTGGTGTTGAGGGTGACCTCGCAATGCTCGCAGCCGTGAAGATGAGTCTGGAGATCGGCGCGCGTCTCGGGGGAAACCGAATCGTCGATAAGGTCGTCGAGCAGGGCGAGAAACTCAGTGCACGTCACTTTTCAACTCCCTTTTTCCTGCGGAAGTAACGGCTGAGGCGTTCGCGCAGCTGCAACCGGGCGCGTAGGAGGCGCGACTTCACGGCCGGAACGCTCAAGCCGAGCGTTTCCGCCGTCTCCTCGGTGGAAAGTCCTTCCACATCGCGCAGAACAAACACGATACGGAATCCCTGCGGTAAACCCTGGATGGTTTTGCGCAGAATTTCGGCAAGTTCGGATTGTGAATAGTTCTGTTCCGGATCGGGAGCCCAATCGGCCAGGTCGCGCGGAACGCTGCCTTCCTCTGTCTCGATATCCTCGTCGATCGAAACCATTTTGCCGGTGCGCCGTTTGCGCAGGCGCATCAGGCTCTCGTTTACCGCGATCCGCACTAACCATGTGTAAAATTTCGAGTTTCCTTGAAATTGATCGAGTTTTTCGTACGCTTTGAGGAACGCATCCTGCATGACATCTTCAGCATCCTCACGGTTTTGCGTAATATGCTGCGCAATCCTGAAGACCTGACGATCATACTTGCGGACGAGCTCATCGTAAGCCGAAACATCACCGCCGCGGACCCGTTCAACCAGGGCCACGTCGGGATGCTGCTCGTTCTCTCCTGCAATAGGTTGGATGGTCGACATGAGCGTTGGTTGCGGAATTCGTTGGGGGTTCGGGCGGTCAATCTGCCGGGTTGGTAAAAGATGAGTGTAACGGATGGCGGGCCGGGGTACCAAGGGGCGCCGGGGCGCTAACGAAAAGGAGTCTTCGGCCGTCTGTCCCACATGGTCACACGAGTAACGTAACGATAGTGATTCCGGGCTGTCCAGCACAACGAAACCAGCTTACATTGAAACTATGAGGGCCACGATCCCCAACAACACCGCACTTGCTCAACTTATGGCTTGTTTTCTTGCCGCCTTGATGACGATCGTGCCCGTGCATGGGCAATCCTCCAGCGATACTACGCCGCACCATTCACACGCTTCTTCGCACAAGGCCTCGTCTTCCGCTTCACACAAAAGCTCGTCTTCCGCTTCACACAAAAGCTCGTCTTCCGCTTCGCACAAAAGCTCGTCTTCCGCTTCGCACAAAGGCTCGTCTTCCGCTTCGCGCAAGACTTCGTCTTCGCCAATCCATAAAACTTCATCGTCTGCATCGCATAAGGCGAGCGGCAAGGCGCCCCTCTCCAAGCTGAAAGGGCGGGCCAGGGCAACCAGCCGGACGGCGAGCCGGAGACATCGGCGGCCGTCGGCGAAGGCGCGGCGAATCAGATTGGCGTTTGTGGCTTCAACGGAATTGCGGCCCATGGCCCAGCAGCTTGCCACCATGCGCACGCCGGCAGCCTACGCGGGAGTAACGGCGTATGCGCACAGTCACACGGGAGACGCGGCCGCTACGGCCGATCTGGCGCTGGGTCACGCCTACTTGCTCGACAAGCGCTATGCCGAGGCGTTGACGTACCTGCGCGAGGCCCGGCAAAACGGGGATGTGCTGGCGGACTATGCGGATTTTCTGGCTGCGAAGGCGGATCACGAGTCTGGAAACGAAGCGGCAGCCGAGTTGCTGCTGCACGGATTTGTGCAGCGTCATCCGGATAGCATCTTCGACGCCCAATCACCGGAGTTGGAGGCGAACGTCCTGCTGGCAATGAACGACGCGGCCGGGGCGCAACGTGCACTTGCCGCAGCCGCTGACGGGCCCGCGGCGGACCGAACCGGCTACCAGCTTGCGTCCGCACAGGTTGCTTTGGCCCTGGGGAAAACAGAGGATGCCGATCGTATTTTCAAGGAAGTTCTTCTGGACCATCCCCTGAGCCCGGAAGCAGAGATTGCCCGAGCCCGGCTGACGGCCGAGGGCGCCGAAGCGGCATTGACCGTCACGGAGCTGCAGAGCCTGGCGGATGCCTACTACAAGGGGCATCGCTATGCGGAGGCCAGTGAGCAATATCATGCTTTGGCGCGGCGCACCGATTTGGATGAGAAGAGCCGCGATGCCTTTGCCGTGGCCGCGGCAAGCTGCGATCTGAATTTGAAGGTGCTGACTCCGGCGCAGGTGCAGTCGCTGCCCGACACGGATGACGACAACGGCGCCAGGCGGCTTTATCTGCTGATGGAACTGGCCCGGAACCGCAACGACACCGAGGATCAGCAGCGCATCGTGTCGGCCATGGAAACCCGTTTCCCGCAAAGCGAGTGGCTTGCCAGGGCGCTTTATTCCAGCGGCAACATGTATCTTTTGAGTCGCGACTATCCAAAGGCGGTGGAGTACTACAGCTACCTGGCCACGCATTTTCCCGAGGACAAGGACGCCGCGGCAGCACACTGGCGCGCAGGCTGGCTGAGTTACCGGCAGGGTCTGTATGGGGATGCGGCGCACCTGTTCGACGAGCAGATTCACCTTTATCCTGACGCGACGGAAACCGCGGCAGCTCTCTACTGGCGCGCGCGGCTTTACGAATTGCAGGACGGCAAACCTGCGCTGGCCGCGGCCAATTACCGTACGATCATCCGCGCCTATCAGCACTACTTTTATGGGCAGATGGCTCGTGAACGGCTGCTGGCATTGGGCTCGACCGTTCCGGCAGAGGAACCGGACCTGGATCGTTTCAAGGCGCCCGAAGTGCCTCAGCTCGACGACAGCTTTCCCGATGACAGCGAGCATCTGGCAAAAGCCAAGCTGCTGGCCAATGCGGGACTGAGCGACTATATCCCGCAGGAGATTGCCGCTGATCCGGACTCGGGTTCATGGAGCGCACTGGCTGAGGCGCAGATTTACGCTTCCGATGGCGATACGTTTCGGGCCATGCGTGCGCTGAAACGGGCCCTACCCTATGCCGCGACGGCATCGATCGATTCGATTCCGTTGGTGTACTGGCGCATCCTTTTTCCCGAGCCGTATTGGGAAACCATCAAGACCGAGTCGGCAAAGAACAATCTCAACCCCTACCTTGTTGCCTCGCTCATCCGCCAGGAGTCGGAGTTCAATCCGTCCGCGGTTTCGTATGCCAACGCTTGGGGCCTGATGCAGTTGTTGCCTTCTGTAGGGAGGGCAATGGCACGCGAGGAAGGTTTAGCGCACTTTGAGACCTTTCAACTTCTCAATCCTGAAATCAACATCAGGCTGGGAACGCGCTACCTGCGACAGATGCTGGACCGGTTCGGCGATGTACAGGAGTACGCGCTTGCGGCGTATAACGCCGGCGATAGCCGCGTGACGGATTGGGAAGATGCCGGACCCTACCATGGCATGGACGAGTTTGTTGAATCCATTCCCTTCACCCAGACCCGTGAGTATGTACAGGCGATCCTGCGCAACGTTGAAACGTATAAGGCCATTGACGCGGCTGCTGCTTCGCGGGGCGGGGAAACAGCCGAAAAATAAATACGACTTTCTGTGCAGAGGATGTACCCCTTTCGATACTTGCTCACTTTCGATTCCGATTGACGGGCCAACCCGCGGCCAGCAACACTACATCTCAACCGGAGACATTACGTCTCTGGAAAGCCATTCGCAGCCTGCTTTAGAGCAATTGCCAGAGATGATGAGTCCAATTCAATTTCGCGACAGGTCGCCGCTTCCTGATGTTCGCGTCGACTTGAGGATTTCGGCTCAGCGAAAGAGAATCTCTGGTGATTGCGACAGTTGCACCACGGAGCAGCGGGAACGATGGAACGCTGCTCGGTGACCTCGACCCTCAGGAGGGCAGGATGTCAACCGACTTGCAGTTTCTGGAAGAATGGATTCCCGAAAGAATGGATCCGGGAACGGTATTCGTCCTCGAAAATCAGGCCAAGCTGGGACATGCGCAGAACCCTTACGTTGCCGTGATGTCTTGCCCGCGCTGCGGCACCATGGGGCTCATCACGCGCCGTCAGCTTTGCGCCGGAGACACGATGATTTGCGGAGGCGAGGCCTGCTCGGCCGAATATCGGCTTGACGGCGAAAGCATCTGTTACCGCAGTCCCCAATAAGAACAGGATTGGATTCGTTGCTGTGCGGCGAACCGCGCGCTGCAAGATTCCTGCGTCGATCGTTCCCCTCTTCATCCTCGTACTTGGATGGGCGCAATCTCTTTTGGAATGAAGCTAATCAACCTGCATTTCTCGCCGATCCGGCGCTGCGTCTTCATGGAACGTTTCCGGCCTTTTCACAAGAGCAGGTAATTGTCTGCCAATCCTCTGTGGAAAACTGCAAATTTTGAGGGGGGGTAAGAGCCTGTTGCCGAGGCTCTTCAGGACAGGGCCACGCGTGTAGGGCCTGTTTCATCTGCTCAACAAATATTGGTCGCCGGTTCAGTGTTGGCAAAAGGGCGAAAGAAAAGGACTGCAATCCGGGGAAGAGATACAGTCCGGTCAAATTCTGACATTTTGAACCGGGTGTATACCTGCCTCAGCGATTCAGATGTACGACAGTCTTTATTCTGCGCTTTTGCGATTTAATTATCTGCCAGAGCTGAGAAGAGATTGTGCCGGGTCGCGGTTTTCAGCGTGTCCCATTTCAGTATGTCCAACTCCTGAATTTGGGGAGAATTGCAGATTTAGAGCGGCCAAAGGATGGCGGCGTGGATCAGGAGATCCACGCCGCTGATTGAGGTCCGGTTTCAGCCTAGAATTCGATTCGCGCAGACACCTGGCCGGTGCGCGCGCCACCGAAGTCCGACCCGATCGTGTTGCTAACCAGGCCGAAGCTGGATGTGCTGAGATCCATCGTCGGATCGCCCAGGTTGGTGTGATTGAGGACGTTGGTAAATGTGCCTTCGAGTTTGAGCTGAAGACGCTCGGTGATGGGAAAGGATTTGCTCATACCGGCTGAGAGGTTGAACAGGCCCGGACCTTCCACAGAGCCTACTTCACTGTTGCCAAAGCGGCCGATAGGTAAGGGTGCCGGCCCATTGGGGACAAAGGATCCGTCGGGCTGGGGGGTGAAACCCGAGCCGGTCGTGCACGGATTGCCAGGAGTCCAGATGGAATCGCCGGGGCAGGCGAACGCGGACGGATTGGTCCAGTTAAAGCGGTTCTTTCCATGGGGACTTACGCTTATGCCCGCCATTTGATCGGGGTGCTGATTGCGGTGGCCGCCATCGAAGCTGCCGGTGCCGTCGCCATAGGAGCCATTGAGGCCTGAGCCGGTGCCCGAGGGATCGCCCTGGCCGTTAGGGAAGTACGGTGTCTCATACGGGCCCGTCTGGACAGTGAGGATGGAAGACAGGCGCCAGCCGCCCGCGATGAGGTCGGCGGCTCTGCTCATGGCAGAACCGAACATCTTGCCGCGGCCGAACGGGAGGTCGTAGAGCGCGGTGGTGTTCCAGCGCAGTCTGCGGGTGCCATAGGCATTTCCGAAGTCTACATGGCGGTTGAGGATTGATGTGGCGCGCTGTCCGCCGGTCTCTCCGGCAAACCCGGTTCCCGCCGGTCCCTGGTCGTCCGCGAGATTCTTGGCCCATGTCATGCCGGAGTGGAATTCAAGGCCCTGCTGGAGACGATGGCTGGCCTCAATCTGCAACGAGTTGTAACTCGCCGAAGCGCCGGTGGCACGAGTGTTGATGCGTCCCCAGTTGGGGAAGAGACGCGAACTGATGGGTGCGTTGAATGCGGAGACGGTGCTGGAATAGGGCAGCGTGTTCTCATCCGGCGCCCAGACCAACTGGTGAGTTTCGGAGCCGATATAGGTGATTCGCGATGCATAGCCAGAGCCGAAGTCATGGTCGACGCTGAGCGCCCACTGTTCCGTGTAGGGGTCTTTCCAGTTGGTGCTGTTGGCGGTGCCAAAGTAGTCGGTGCCATAGCAATTGGTGCAGCCGGCGCCGCCGGAGCCAGGGTCGATCTGCGGCCACTGGTAACCGATGGCGTGGGTTGTCGCGTTATAGGTGTTGGAAAACTGCTGGGTGTAGGCCTGCAAGGTGCCGGTCAGAGAATAGAACGTGGAGCCCATGATGTTGATGTTGTACAAGCCGACTCCGCCGCGAATTGCCCATTTGTCGTCTCCGAAGGGGCGATAGGCAAAGCCGAAGCGCGGCATAAAGCGGAGGTGCGGATACTTTTTGAGGCCCGATGGGTATCCCGCGGTGCTGTTGCCCTGCACTTGCATGCACGGGGCACCGTTGACAGTGGCCGAGTTGCTTGCCGTCGAACCGTCAGGATCGCAGGCGTTGGCGCTGGCGAGGAAGCCTTGCGCCAGCAGGTCCTGCTTGCCCTGCGGATAAATGGCGCGCCCGGCCAACGGGACACTGGGATCGAAGTTGCCGATGTCACCATACTTGTCATAGTAGCCAGGGTGCAATTCGTAGCGGACGCCGTAGGAGAGCGTCAACTGCGAGTTGATGCGCCACTCGTCCTGCCCGAAAAACTGGTAGTGCGCCGAGATGCCGTCGTTGTCCTGCTTTACCACGTCGTAGAAAGTCTGGTCGGGCAAGCCGAGCAGGAAGTCAGCGAAATCGACACCGGTGAACAAGCTGGCGCTGCCTTGCGTGTTGAACTGGTAGGTGCCGTAGTTATCTGAGCCGTTAAAGCCCAGTGGTGTGATCGCCTCCAGCTGCTCGATGTCTCCACCGAATTTGAAGGTGTGGTTTCCCTTTGTCCAGATCAGGGTGTCGCTGTATTCGTAGGTGATTGACTTGTTCAAACCGGTCAGGCGGTCGGCGTTGAGAGACTGAATATGGTTGAAGTCCATCTCTGGAATGCCGTTGTAGAACAGGTTCTGCAATCCCTGCCATCCCTGAGAATTGGTCCATGCCAAACCGTCAAAACCGTTGGTACTTCCCGAAGTGTAGCGGGCAAATCCAAAGCCGCCTTCGTTGATCAGGTTGGGTCTCAAGCTCCAGTTGGTATCGACTTTGAGCACACGGCTTTGGCTGTTGCTCAACCCCGAAGGCACGAGCAGAATTTCAGGATTGCTGGTGGGGTAGTTCTTCCAGGTAAAGCGACCCCACACCAGGAACTTCTGGTTCGAACCGAAGTACTGGTCGCCGCGCAGATCGAACTGGTTGGAGTGGCCACTATCGTCCACGTTTTCCTGGTAGTTCGCCACCCCATTGTCGGTGTAGGCCGTGGGATCGCCAATATTCGGGTCGGGATAGAACTGTTTGAGTGTACTCGCGGCGATCTGGCTGATCGCTCCTGAAGGAAGCGTCGTGCCGTAGTTGGCTCCTGTATATGGGTCGCGCAAACCGGTGAACAGGTTTCCGCCATTACCGTCCGGCTCGACATAATTTGAGAAGTCGCCGCTCTTCATCAGGGTACTGGGAACCACTTCGTTCAAGGTCTTCTGAGCCGGATGGCGCCAGCCCTCGTAGGCCCCGTAGAAGAAGGTCTTATTGTGGCCGTTATAGAGGTGGGGGAAGACGACAGGACCGCCCACGCTACCGCCGAAAGTGTTTCCGGTTTGGCTGATCTTGGTCGTAGTGGTGGGAAAGGTGTAAGGGATCGCATCGAAAGCGGAACTCTGGTAATACCAGAAACCCGCGCCGTGCAGGGTGTTGGTGCCGCCCTTGGTGGTGACCACGATCTGGGCGGGATCGCCGAACTCGGCATTGGCAAGCACGCCGTCGGCCCGAATCTCGGCGATTGACTCGGTCGAGGGAAAGGAATCCTTGAGATATCCGCTGCCGCTCGGGTCTTTGAGCGTAACACCGTCCACTGTGACGTCGGTCTGATAAGGCAGTGCGCCCTGCACCGAAATGCCGGAACTGTCGTCCTGCACTCCCGGGAGAGTACCCAGAATGTTGGCTGCACTTGTGCCGTTGAAGCTGGCGCGCGTGTTCACAGGCAAGTTGGTAGTGTCATCGGCTGTGAACGTGCCGCTCACAGTTGGCGAATCGGTCTCAATGGCGCTTACGGAGTCGCCCGTGACCTGAACCGACTGCTGAACAGCTCCCACGGACAACTGGACGTCCACGCGGAGTTCCTGGCGGACGGCCAGCGCTACGTCGGAAACCGACCATTTTTCGAAACCGGGAGCTACGACGGCCAGGGAATAGGTGCCCGCTTTCACATCAAGGAAGCGGTAATCTCCGACTCCATTTGATTTTGCGGTGCGGAAGGTACCTTCCGCAGTATTCGTCAGGGTCACGTTAGCGCCCGGAACAACCGCGCCGCCCGCGTCCTTGACGGAGCCGACAACGGCTCCTTGTGTGGATTGCGCCCGGCCTTCAACACAAGCCAGTGCGAGCACCATGAGCAGTCCGAACACTACCAGGGACCGCTTTTGGGAACGTTGCCACAAATTGCTGATTCTTGAAAACATGGATCACTGTCTCCTGAAGGTGCAGCTTGGGTAAGGCATTGTTGGATTGGGTGGAAAAGCTACAAGGATGAAGGGGACGAATTGGCTGAAACGCACAAAGAAGAGTGAGTGCACAAGATGATCAATGCAGAATTCAGCAATGAAGCATGTCTGGTTCAGCCGTGTTGAACCTCAAATGGCAATTGACCGGGGGCATTGAGCCTCTTTGCATTAGGGGCAAATTTGCCTTCGGCCGACCGCACCGTTTTGATCATTCTCTGAGCTGTGTGACATATCGAGGCTAATGGGACTGTATTACAAAGCCAGGCGTATCACGTTACAGATTGTTGAAAATTCGAGGTACCAGAGCCGGGGAAACGGAGTGAATTGACTAGTACAATACGAAATACGTTGGGCCCAAGTCCAGTTCTTTTTTAACAAGATTGCGCCCAGATCCTGGGCGTCGCTCTTCCTCTCAGGGCTTTGCCCGGTCAGCAGGTTCCGGCCCAGGGGGTCGGGCAAGCCGAGGGGGTCTTATGAAGAGAACGGAGAGTATCGACTTCCGACAAGCCGGGCACGCGAATCCGGGTACCCAGGCTTGACGTTCTGTGAATGGCTGTCGGGCTGAGTCGCTTGCCAAGTCTCGGGGCCAGCCTAGCCGCGATTTCTCACAGGCTCTGATTTCAGAGTGATCGGATTCAAGATTTGAGTCTTGGGGTCATTTTTCGAGCCGAGGCGATCCTTCAAGAACAGGTTTGGCTCACTGGCGCAGTGGGTTGGATGTTGTTGCGCGTATTTGGAGCATGGCTCTGCCTGTGGCCGAAGGTGGAAGTGTAGTTTTCTTTGGTCAGAGGATGCGTTCAGCATCTCAGTGAGTGGAAGGCGTGGGCGTAGATGTCTTTCCAAGGGTAGGCGGAGCTGAGCTGGAGGAGCACGCGGCGCACGCTGAGCCGCACGATGGCGCCGATTTTGAGCAGCTTTAGGCGGATCGTATCTACTTGCGCCTCGGCCCAGGCAGTGCCTTTCAGTCCCAGCCGGCGCAGCGCTTCCATCAAGGTGTAAGCCAGGGCGGAGAAGTAGAGACGCAACTGATTGCCTTTCATCTCGTCGGTGGAGAGCCGGTCGGCGAACAGGCACATCTGTTCCTTGATGCGGTTCTCCATCTCTCCTCTTGCGCAGTAGAACTTTTCGTATAAGTTCTGCGCGGCCCACTGCTCAGCGGTTAACGAAGTGACTACGAAGCGCGGGTTCTCGCCCTTGTCGAGATATTCGGCCTTGGCCACTACGCGGCGCGCGCAGGACCAGCTCTTGCGGGTCTGGTAGCTGAACTCGGCGAAGACCCGGGCCGCCTTGCCGCTGCTCTGATGCAGCATCTGAGCCTGATGCATCTGGGCGCCGATGATCTTTGCCAGCCGCTTGTTCCGCGCCAGGCCGAAGACATAATCGACGTGGTTCTGTTCGCACCAGCCCATCAGGTCTTCGCGGCAGAAGCCGGAGTCGGCGCGGAGCACGATCTTCACGCCAGCCCAGCGCTGCCGCAGTTGCGCCACGATGCGGCTGACCTCTTCGACCGAGCCCTTCGCCGCATCCTGATTGGCCGGCCGGAGCCGCGCGCACAGCAACTGGTCACCGGCGAAGATGTACAGCGGCAAATAGCAGTAGCTGTCGTAATAACCGTGGAAGAACCGCTCCGGCTGATGGCCATACAACGGGATGTCGGTGGCATCCAGATCGAGCACGATCTGATCGGGCATCGTCGGGTGCGAATCGATGTACAGATCGGCCAGCAGGCGATCGATGGCTTCTCCTGAATAGGAGATCTTGTGATATCGCCGGCTGCGCCCCGTCAGTTCCAGCCGGTTCAGCGTGCTCTTGCCCGCCAGCGGCTCATCCAGTTCCCGCTTGCCGCTCAACACTCCCAGCAACGGATCGGAACGCAACTGCTCGTGATCGCAAAGGTCCTCGTAGCCCAGCACCAGACCATAGATGCGCTGCGAAAGCATCTCCGACAAGCGGTGCTTGATCAGCAACGGTGCACGCCCATCAAGAAAACAACTCGCCAGCCGGCCCAAAAGGTTGATCCTGCGGTCTGCCTCACGCAAAAGAAGCGCGCCGCCGTCACTCGAAACCCGACCTGCTGTGAACTCGGCCTGTACACGTCGTGAAAAATGGGCTGTAAATGTGAACGATTCTTGGATACACTCTGTCATCAAAGGCCGCTCCTTTTTTGGCATTCAACTACGACTAGACAACGCAGTTATGCCACAAAAACAGCGGCCTTTTGCTATTTATTTTTTGATCCCCACTTCATTAATCAATAGCTCCGTGAGATATCGCGGCTAGCGAAACGTGGTGCTGCCATCAGGATTCAATAGCCAGCCCGGATTCCAGGCAATCTCTCAAGCGAAGCCGTCCGGGTCGGCAAAGTAGCCTGAATAGCCGCCCCAGGGAGCCTCGCGCGCGGGCTTCAATATTGTGGCTCCGGATTCCTGCGCCCGCAGCATCAGGGGATCGACCTCGTCTTTCGACCGCACGTTGTAGGCCAGCGCCATCGCCGCACGTCCGAGCGTTGCCGGATCGGCTTGAAAATCTTCGGCGAGCTTATCCCGCAGGAACAGCGCGAAAACCGTTCCCCCTGCCTGAAAGAAGACGATTTCCGCATCTTCGTAGACGGGCTTCCAGCCAAGTCCGTCTACGTAGAATTGCCTTGAGGTTGCCAGGCTCTTCACGCCGAGTGTCACGACGCTGATGCGTTGTTCCATTGCATTATCTCCTCAGAACATTAATGGGAAGAACGCCAACGCCAAAATGCAGGCTCGATCTCTCTTTTAGTCGAAGTGGAGATTCCGACCGATCAGTCGTCACTCTTTGGCTTGCGCAGTTTGCCTGCTGACTTTTCCATCTCCTTGCGAATTGCATTGGCGTCATCCACGTCGCGTAATTCCGCAGCTTCTTCCTTCGTTTTTGGCTTGGCAAATCGAGCTTTGGCGGGAGCAAAGACTCGCGGGTCGGCCGGTCGCACGGTAAATGGCTCAAGGTGCGGCTGGCTGTCGAAGATGCCGGTGATTTCGCCTGCCAGCGCGTCTTCAAGGTTCAACGGCCCCAGCCCCAGAAGTTCGTCGATGGTGCGGGTGATGGAGCCCATGCTGGTGTGTTCATGCGAAACCGAGCCGGGCTTGACCCAGGGGCTCGCGATCAGCAGGATACTTCGATGCGCGTCCACGTGATCCACGCCGTTCTGCGCGTCGTCCTCGGTGACAAAGAATGCTGAATCTTTCCATATAGGCGTTCTGGACAAGAACGCCACGATGCGGCCCAGGGCGAGGTCGTTGTCGGCCACGTAAGAAGCCCGGTAGGGGTAGCCGTCGCCGGGGCGGGGATCGGCGGTGTGGTCGTCGGGGAGGCGAATGACAATGAGCGCAGGGACTTTGCCGGCCGCGAGTTTCAGTTTGAAGTCGCGCTCGAATTCCGAGGCGCGGAACTGGTCTGGGATGCCCAGGTTGAACGTGGGATAGCGGCGATCGCTGGCCTCAAAGATGGGCCGGAGCAAGGGCGCATTCAGAAAGAGCCTCTGTCCTTCGGGCTGGGAGCCGGGCAGTTCGTCATTGCCTTCGATCTCCAGGCCTTCGCCATAGTTGAACAGTCCTTTGCCGCTGGCTGCGATGTGCTCCCAGAGCGAGCCGAACTGCGGTTCGTCCTCGGGCATGGGCGCGTCCGCCCCACCGAAAAGGGCTCGCCGGCCGGGCTGCGCTGCTGAGGCAGAGCTACGGCGCCGGCCGCCGTATCCAGAGGTCCATGCGGTATTGAAGAACGGCGTGGGATTGATACCGACCACCCACCGGTGCCCGTCCGCCGAAACATCCGAGTCCACATAAAAGTTGTCGCTCATCGCGAACTGGCCCACCAATGCGTGCAGGTTGGGCGTCACCTTCAGGTGCGTCGCCGACTTCTGTTCCGCGGCCCAGCCGTCGATTCCGTATCGGGCGAGGGTGGGATCGCCGTTGGCCCCTGCCACGTCGCCGAGCACCTCGTCGTAGGTGCGGTTTTCGCGCACCACCAGAAAGCAGTGCTTGAGCTGTGGCAATGGCGGGCGATTGGCGATGGCTGCGGTGTTCCCTGCAATCACGGTCTGGGTTAAAGTAGCCGGAGCCGCCAGGGCCTCAAGGGAGATGACGCTCAGGCTGCCTAGCTCGAGCGAGCCTACGTAGGTCGGCATTTTGGGGTCGTGCCCGGTTCCCGCATTGGGCCCAGCTCCTATGCCCTTGGTATTCACAACATAGAGCGTTTTGCCGTCGGGTGAGAACGTCAATGCCGAGGGGTTCCATCCCACCGGAATGTGTTCTACAACATGGAGCGTGGCCGCATCCAGCACTCCAACTGCGTCGATGCCCGACTCGGCGACGTAGACTCGTCCGTCGCGGACCGCCAGGCCGCTCGGCATGACGCCGCGCAACGGTCGTCCTGCGGCATCCTGGAATCGTGGCCCCGAGAAAGGTGAGAGCCCGGTCTGAGCCAGCAAACGTGTCCCGTCCGCGCTGACCTTAGCGATGGCATCATCGTGGGCAAGCGAGACGTAGACAGCGTCTGCCTCGGCGGCAACGCCGGTGGGAGCGGAGCCGCCGACGGTCTGGCCGCGCACATCGGTGATCTTTGCGCCCAACCGCAGCTTTGCAGTTACGACGGGAAGCTCACGATCGTGCACGTTGTAGGTCCATAGCGAACTGCCGCGAACCGAATTTTCGTCGCCCAGTCCTGGAATCTTCTTGCCTTCGACAACCGCACCCTCGCGCGCAGCCTTTGACGGGTAGGCGAAGGGCGGAAAGTGGAGCCCCGTTTTCAAAGAGTCATTGGGGTCGGCGCCGGGAATGGTCGAGTACTCGAACAGGCCTGTGTTGGTCACGTAAAGCCGCGCACCGTCAGGCGACAGGGTGAGCCCGAAGGGATACGAACCGGTGGAAACCGAGGCGATGCGCGTCATGTTCGCCGCATCGAGAATCACGATGCGCCAATTGCCCTGATCGAGCGCGTAGATCGTCTTTCCATCGGCGGAAACGACAAGAGTGGCCGCAAAACTGCCGCTGTATTCCTTACCCGCCACTGGCCCGTCCAGCGACACCTCGGCTGCAAGTTGCCAATCGCCGGTGCGGTAGGCGCGAATCTTGCCCGAGTCGCCGGTGGCCTCGTAGAGCAGCGCGCCGTCTGGCGAATAGCCGAGACCGGCATGCACCTCGATAGCCGGATCGTTGCTTTCTCCGACCGGGAAGCGCCGTACCGTGGGAGCGGCGCCGGCCGGCTGGTCGATCACATTGAGTGCAAATGGAAACCCGATCGATGGCGCCGCGATTTGTGCGCCGTCGGGACGCACAGCCAGCGCAAACGGATAAGGAGCCAACGGAATCCAGTTACCCACCGGGTGAATCTCGCGGCCATTGGGTAGCACGGCGGTCACTCCGGTCTGGGCGACCAACGGCGCGCCGGTAAGCACTGCAACACAAGAGAGAGTCAATATCTTGATTGATGCGGGGATCATGACTTCCAGTATGCACGGGCAAGATGAATTTGCGGTTGCCGAAAATTTCAGCTGTGGATTCTCAGGTCAGATCATCGGACAAAGCACGACGATCCATGCTAGTTTTGACAAAGCAGTGCGGCCCACCTGCGTACGGCATCGAGAGCGAGTGGCTTGCCCCCAGCTTCGCAGGTTGCCATCTGCACCGCGAAGTTGCCGATGGTGGAACTTTCCGGTTCCCCTGGCTCGACGGGAAGACCGGTACGTTCCGCGGTCAGAGCGAGCAAAAGCTTATTGCGGCTGCCTCCGCCCAGCACATGGATGCGGTCGAGCTTGCGTCCAAGCATCTGCTCAAGATGAACGAGCGCCGTAGCGTAGCGGCTCGCCAGGCTTTCGAAAATAAGACGCGCGAAGGCCGGCTCATTGCCCGCGGATTCGGGAATGGGCTCCAGGTTGCGCAGTCGCAGTTCGTGGTTGATTCGCTCGGGCATATTGCTGTCGAGCAGCAGGGGCTCGGCATCGACGTCGATGATGCCTTTGTTTGTCTTGGAGGCAGCGGCCTGTTCGACAAGATTTTCTATGCTCCAGCGGCGTCCCTGGCTGGCCCAATTGTCGATGCATTGCTTGATGAGCCACATGCCGTTGACGTTGGTATGGAAGCAGAAGCCTCCTGCGGCCGCACCCTGATTTGTGTAGCGCGCCTCCATTGCTTCAAGCCGTGTGATCGGCGTTGCGGTCAGCGCGCCCACGAGCGACCATGTGCCGGAGCATATGTAGGCCGTCGAGCTCAGGTCGGCAGGAATGCCGGCGATAGCCGACGCAGTGTCGTGGCATGCCGGGGCAATGAGCTGTGTTTCGCTGAAGGCATCGAGGGCGGCCAGCGGCCCCTGCACTCGTCCTATGACGGAACCCGCCGGTACGATGGGCGGAGCCGCTTCGAAGGGGATGCCGAGCACTTCGAACAGCTCGCGAGACCAGATGCGGGTTTTAAGATCGACGAGGCCTGTGTGCGTGGCGTTGGTGTACTCCGCGACGCGCCGGCCGCCCAGCCAATGAAGCACGTACTCCGGGAGGCAAACCCACGGCGCGCGAGCGTCAATGCCGGATTCGGGGTCAGCCAGAAGCTGATAGACGGTGTTGATGCGCAAAGGCTGTGCTCCCGTTTGCTCGAACAGCTTTTGCGGAGATGCGGCGGCGTCGACTACGGCCTTGGCTGCGATGTTGCGCTCGTCGCGATAGCAGAAGGGGTCGGCGAGCGGTTTGCCATTCGCGCGCAGGCGAACATAATCCACTGCCCAGCCGTCCACGGCAATGGAACCAATACCTTCGGGCGCTTTGATTGCAGCTTTACGCAGGCCTTCTTCCAAGCCGGCCAGTATGGTGTCTAACGGCCAGCGCAGCGACGCGCCGCGATGCACCGGTCCGTTTGCGATGCGATGAATCAGCTCGATTGAAGGCCGACCATTGTGCCAGCGGAGTAAGGAGACGCGGCAACTCTCCGCTCCCAGGTCGATGGCCACACGCGCGTGTTCATCGACAGGCAAGACGACGGGTGAGATCACCGCAGAAACGCCTCGGTAAGTCCGCCGTCAACAGGAAAGATGTGGCCCGAGGTGCAGCGCGCGCGGGGACTCGCAAGGAAAAGAATCGCTTCAGCGCAATCCGCCGGATCAATGGGCTGGTGTGTCAGTGTTCGCTTGGCATAGAAAGCGGCCAGGAGTCCGCGCAGATCCTCGTCGCTCAGCGAATCGTCGAACGGAATGTTGTACTTGGTAAGCGATGCGCGTACGCGGTCGCGCGGAAACATCGTGGAGCCCTTTACCACCGTCGCCGGGCTGATACCGTTGACGCGCACCCGCGGCGAGAGTGCGACAGCCAACTCGCGCACCAAGTGCGAAAGGGCGGCCTTGCTCACGTCATAGGCTTCGCTGCCGCGCTTGGCCACCACGGCATTCGCGGAGCTGGTGAGGACGATCGATCCGTCGAGAGCCTGATCGTTAAACAGCTTGTCGGCCTCGTCGGCGAGCAGGTAGTTGGCCGTGACATTGATGTCGAGCGTGGTGGTCCACATCGAGTCGCTGATCGCGCCGTCCGGCGAGGACGGGAACATAGCAGCGGTGTTAATGAGAATGTCGACGCCGCCAAAGGCCGCCACCGTGGCCTTGAGCGCTTTCGCAATCGCGTCGCGGTTGCGAATGTCGACGGTGGTGGAGGCGACAAATTCCTCTTGCGTAACAGACTTCAACTCGTCAGCGACTCGCGCCGCCGCCGGCTCGTCGCGGTCGGCTATCATCACGTGGGCTCCGCGGGCGGCGGCCAGCAGCGCCACCTCGCGGCCAATGCCGCTGCCGCCGCCAACGATAAGGGCAATGCGGCGGCTTAGTTCCTTTTCAGGTGGCTGGCGGCGAATCTTCGCCTCTTCCATGGCCCAGTATTCGATGCGAAATGCTTCAAGGGCGGGAAGGGCCACGTAGTTGCTATGGACCTTGAAACTTGCGGGGTCCACTCCTTCACCGCACTGTGGCAATGTACCTTTGACCTCGCCTTCGCCGAGGAGGCTGGCTCCTTCCATGACATGAATCGCGTTGGTGTAGAACTCCCCAACGATGCGCGCCTCCGTCTTGTTCTTGCCGAAGCTGAACATGCCCAGGCCCGGGATGAGCACGACGGTGGGACTGGTGTCGCGCAGGGCGGGCGAATCGGCCGTGGCAAATTGGTGATAATAGGCGCGGTATTGCTCGCGATACTCCGCGAGCGAAGTCTCGATCTGGGCTCTGAGCGTGTCGAGACTGGCATTTTCCCCCCAGGGCACAAACAGCGGACGAATCTTGGTGCGAATAAAGTGATCGGGACAACTGGTGCCCAGAAATGCCAACTCTTTGGCGTTCGCCGAGTTGATGAATTGCAGGACATCCGCGGCGTCGGTGAAACTTGCGATCCAGCGGTTCTGCGTGCTGACGCGGCCACGCAGGTAGGGTGCGATCTCAAGCGCCAGCTCTTTTCGGTCTGCGCGCGCTGGGATGGCTTGGCCCCCGAAGCGCACCGTGCTTTTGGCGTGGCGCAGGATAAACTGTCCGATCTGATCGATCACGCTCAGGGTGTTCAGGTAGCACTCGCGCTGCGTCTGGCCCCAAGTGAAAAGACCATGACCACCCAGCACGATGCCGTCGCAGCCCGGATGTTCGCGCACCGCTTTCCGCTGCATCAGGCCCAGCTGAAAGCCGGGCCGCTGCCAGGGCAGCCACACCAGCGACTGGCCGAATTCACGGTTGAACTCCTCCATTTTAGACTTGCCGTTGGCCGACGCTGCCAGGGCGATGCCCCAATCGGGATGGAGGTGGTCGACATGCGGGAAGGGAAGGAAGCCATGCAGAGGCGTATCGATGGACGCGGCGACAGGGTTGTTGCGGAAGGTGCAAAGCGGATACATCGCGAGCATGTCGTCTTCCGCATCCACGCCCTTGTAGCTGCGTTCGAGGGCGAGTAGTTTTTTCTGATAGAGAGTGGCGAAGCCCGCGCGCTTCATGCTCCCCAGGTCGCCTCCGGACCCCTTGACCCAAAGCACTTCGACGGGCTCTCCAGTGAGCGGATCGACTTCCACGATCTTTGAACTCGTATTGCCGCCGGCAAAGTTGGTAATACGCAGGTCAGATCCAAGGAGGTTGGAGCGGTAGCGCAGCAACTCGGGCTCGTCGAGCGTTGCGGCCAAGCTGGGATCCCAGCGGTCTTGAAGAAACTTGAGGGTTGGGGAAGCGACGGATGCCGTAGTCATAGATACCACCGAAGGGGAAGATTGAAGGGCCTCATTTATCATACCTCAAATCAATAGAGAACTTATTTCGAAACAAAATCCTTGTGAGTCACGTGTATGAAGCGATCAAACCATGGTTCCATCACGACCAGCGCGGAGCGGGGCGGAATCTGCAATTCCGGCCATCTTGTTGAATGCTCTCCTGTCCATTTCTTCTCTCACTCTGCCGGCAGGCCGTGAGTTTGAGCGCGCGCCCGACGGCAGTTCTTTCGGCATCCTAAATCGTCAGGGCCGTGCCATAAGGTGCGTCTATTTCTCTTCGGTAATCAGAGACTCCGGAGTTACCGCCTTATGGCGGACGTAATTGTAGGGCGGCACGGTGTATCCGCGCAGAAGTGCGATTCCCAACTGGATCAGGCGCGGCCCGTAGGTATCCGCCTCGTGAGAAATGGAGCCGATCATGGCGCCTTTGCCGGTCCGCAACTCGTCAAGCACCTCGGGAATACAATCTTGTCCGGCGATGGCAACATCTTCTTCCCGGCCGCTCTGACGCGTTGCATCCAGCACGCCCAAAGCGCTTGAGTCAGTGGCGGCAGCCACCAGGATGCGCTGCCCTTTGCGATGTCCGCGAAGGAATTCAGCCACGGCCAATCGGCTGGGTTCGCGCATGCCGCGGCCTTCCAAACGAACGTAGCGGTCTGCCGGCAGATCTTTGAGCCGTTCGCGTATGCCCTCAAACGCGCCGGTAATGCGGCTTTGAACAAAGCTTCCAGCCTCTGAGAACCCCACGCCGAGCACCCAGTCGACCTTGCCCTTCCATTTACGTTGCGCATATTGGCCGAGCAGCGAACCGGCTTCAAAGCCAACGTCGAAATTATCAACGCCAAAGTAAGTGGAGTTGGGGTGGGGTACATCAATAGCGACCATGGGGATGTCAGCCTTCTTGAAGATGTGGGCCACATGCGGGGCCACTTGCTCTTCCACTTGAAACTCAAGCACGAGGTCAACATGCTTGCTGACAAACACCTCGGCGTTGCGGAGCGCCACGTCTGCATCCTGGCGGTTATCGAGCGCAATCAGTTCCACTCCTGCAGCCGCCGCGGCAGCCGTCACGCTTTCAGCCACGGCAACCGAAAAGGGCATTTCCCCGCTCTGGGCGGCAAACCCGAAACGCAGCCGCCGGGGGCGCGAAACCAGCCTGTACTGGCCGCTTTGCGATTGGGCCACGTAGCCCCTATGCACCAATGTCTTCAGGATTCGGTAGACGCTGGTTTTGGAGATGTGCGTCTTTTGGAAAACGTCTTCGAGCGCAACCGGGGCATTGTTCTGCTCCAGCAACTCGATGACGTCGAGGGCTTTGGACAGAATTGGGATGAGATACAGCCGCTTGATCTTAGTCTTGGGCAACGGATTGTCTCCCCCGCCGCAGTTTCAATAGCGAAACGCTGTCAACAAGCATAACCTGTCTCAAGCGTAGCTGTTGACTACAGAGGTCCGACCGCCGCGCTGGCGGATGATGTGGTCGACATAACCGCTTTCGCGCAGGGCGGCGAGTGGGGACGCCGGTAGCCCGCGCGCTTTGCGCCATTCCGCGGCAAGGGGGCGCACATCGCGCCAGAAGGCGCCGCGGAAAAGTTCTTCGGCCGCGACCAGGTCGCATGATTGTTGCAGCCGCGACAACTGCTTGCGATCGACGAGCGCCGCCTTCAGCCAGAGTTCCTGCGCGGTCACAATGGTCTGAACGGTCGCTTCGATCTTGCCTTTCAGGTTGTGGCTCTGGTCGATCATGAATGCGATGTCAAGCGTCAGGCCATCCTCTTCGGCCGCATGAATCTCGTGGAAGATGCGGAAGATCTGATACGGATCGATGGAGCCGAGGGTCAGATCGTCGTCGGCATAGCGGCGGTCGTTGAAGTGGAAGCCTCCCAGCAGGCCGGTGTGCAGGAGCCAGGCCACAATCTGCTCGATATTTTGCGTTGCATAGTGGTGGCCGGTGTCGACCAGCACGCGTGCCTGCGGTCCGGCATGGCGCGCCAGATGCGATGACATACCCCAGTCGCCGATGTCGGTGTGATAGAAAGCCGGCTCGAAGGGTTTGTATTCAATCAGCAGACGCTGGTCTGGCGCGAGGTGGTCGTGCGTCGTGCGCAAGGCCTCCTCAAGCCATGCAATTCGCTTGCGGATGCTTTGTGTGCCGGGATAGTTTGATCCGTCGGGCAGCCATAGAGAAAGGTCGCGCGCGCCCAGGCATTTCGCGATCTCGACCGAATCCAGCATGTGCTTCACCGCGTGGCCGCGCACCTCTGCCGAGGGGTTGCACAGTGAGCCGTACTTGTACTCCTGATCCTGAAAAAGATTGGGGTTAATGGATCCGGCGCGGACGCCAAATTGTCTCTCAAGGTTCTGCACGTCGGCCACATCGCGGATGCCTTCCGGCAGATCCCAGAGTACATGGAGCGCGAGCGATGGCGTGGCACCGGTGAGGCGCTTCACTTCGGCTGCGTCGGCGAATTTTTCTTCCAGAGTGGATGCGGCTCCGGCCTGAACGAACTTGCCGAACCGTGTGCCGGTGTTGGCGAATCCCCAGGAGGGAATCTCAATCTGGAACGAGTCCAGAGCCTGAACTGCCTGGTCGAATATCGCGGATTCAGAGTATTCCATGGTTACCTGCCTGGATTCCGCCGGGATGGTCTGTCCCGGCCGGTGTCTGATCTTCATCGCGCACCAGGATCACGTTCAAAAAGCGCGGTCCATGTACGCCTTTGATGCGGGTCATTTCAATGTCTGCCGTGGCACTGGGACCGGAAATATAAGTGGCCAGCACCGGTGGCTGAGCGCAGTGTGCAAAGTACTCGGGCAGCGTCTCCACAACCTGGCTGGCGCGCAAAATGCAAAGGTGCCAGTCAGGCAGCAGCGTAATCACGCGTCTGCCTTCACCATCAGAGTGATGCAGCACAATGGTTCCCGAGTCCGCAACACCGGCGAAGGCCGCTGTGACGACGCCCTCACATTGTTCGATCTCGGCATGTTCCAGTCCGTGGTCAATCTTCCAGTCGAATCCGGGAGCGAGCCATTCCGGGCTCAATCCGGAGGGGGCGACGAACCGATGCCTCTTGCTGGCCGTCAGCCGCGCCACAATTACGGCGGGCAGTTCTCCCGGTGCGCACTCAACCACGTCGGCACCGTACTCGCGCAGGCGCTCGATCATGAGTTGCAGACGCGCTTCGCCGTCAAGGGCGCCACGCTGGATATAACCCCGTTGCAGGTCTGCATAGGAATTATTAGTGGATCCATGAGTCGCTTTACGAATGCGTTCGAGAATGAATGCGCGGGAAGGCGTCGAGGTGGTCATCGTCCCTCCTTTGCGCGTGTCGCCCACCACTCGCGGAAGGTCTGGCTGGGCAGGCCGCGCAGATCGCGTGTGACAGTCCAGCGCGCGCCAAGATTCGGAAGGCTATGAATCCATCCGTCTTTTCCGGTGAACGGGCGCAAGGCGATGCGGCCCATCCGCTGTGCGGCACGAAAGCGTCGCGCGCTGGCGAAGATGCCGTTCGCCATTCTCATGCCGAGATACATAGGGTCGAAAACACGGCCTGACTCTTTGCGTTCCAGGTCCACGACCTGGGCGCGCAATTCAATGAGTACCTCGGGGATGTTGATTTTGACGGGACACACCTCGTAGCACGCCCCGCACAGAGAAGACGCGAAGGGCAGCGATTGCGCATGTTCCATGTGCATCAGTTGCGGCGTGAGAATCGCGCCGATGGGCCCGCCGTAGACCGATCCGTAGGCGTGGCCGCCGGTTTGCCGGTAGACGGGGCAGGTGTTCTGGCAGGCGGCGCACCGAATGCACTTCAGCGTCTGCCGTTCGGTGTGGTGCGCCAGGATCGAAGACCGGCCGTTGTCGAGAAGAACGACATGGAATCGCTGCGGCCCATCGCCGGCAGTGACGCCGGTCCACAGCGACGTATAGGGGTTCATCCGCTCGCCCGTCGCCGATCGCGCCAGCACTTGCAGCATCACCTCAAGGTCCTTGAATCGCGGCAGCACCTTTTCGATGCCTGCCAGCGTGATCAACGTGCGCGGCAGAGTCAGGCACATGCGGCCATTGCCTTCCGATTCGACGATGGCGACGGAGCCGGTTTCGGCCACCAGAAAATTAGCGCCGCTGATGGCCGTTGGTACGCTCAGAAATTTGTTGCGCAGATAAGTGCGGGCCGCAGCGGTAAGCACTTGCGGGTCGTCGGATAAATCTTTGAGCCCCATGCGCCGGGCGAAAATCTCGCGCACCTGGCTGCGATTGACATGCAGGGCGGGGACGACGATGTGGGAAGGCTCGTCTTCGCCCAATTGCAAAATCAATTCGGCCAGATCGGTCTCGATGGCATGAATTCCGGCCGCCTCGAGCGCCGGGTTCAATTCGATTTCCGCCGAAGTCATTGTTTTGATCTTGATCACTTCTCCGGCCTTCTCCTCGCGCAGAATGTCGAGGATAATGGCGCGCGCCTCGGCTGCATCGCCGGCCCAGTGAACTATTCCGCCGGCAGCAACGCAGTGCGCTTCGAACTGCTCAAGATAGGATCCCAGGTTTTCAAGAGCATGAGCACGAATAGCGGATGCCGCGGACCGTAGCTCCTGCCAGTCAGTCTTCTCCGCCACGAGATGGGCGCGCTTGTCCTGGATTACGTCAATGGCGTGAGCTACGTTTTTGCGCAGTTGCGCATTCCGCAGCATGGGCAGTGCTGCCTTAGGGAAGGGAGGCGCGAGTCGCGGATCGAGAATTGGACGGCCGGCAATTGCGGGGCTCATGCTGCCTCCTCAGCCGGTGTGCTCTCAGTGCTGGCGAGAATCTGCGCCAGATGAATGGTGCGCACGCCCGCGTACTGGCGATGAAGGGCTCCGCCGAGGTGCATGAGGCAGCTGTTGTCGAGGGCGGTGCAATATTCGGCGCGTGTGGAGAGCACGTCGCGCAGTTTGGCCGTCATCATCGCCGAAGAGACTTCTGAATTCTTGATGGAAAAAGTGCCGCCGAATCCGCAGCAGCGGTCCAGATTTTCGAGCGGCGCCAATTCAAGCCCGCGCACCTTGCCCAAAAGACGGAAAGGCCGGTCGCCCAAATGCAACCCGCGCAGCCCATGGCAACTCGCGTGGTAGGTCACTCGATGCGGAAAGTATGCGCCTACATCCTCCACTCCCAGGCGGTCAGTCAGGAATTCGCTCAGTTCACACACCCTGGGCAGCAATGCTGTGAATTGCCGGCGAAGGTCCTCGTTGCCCAACTCCTCAAAGAGGCCAGGATACTGATCTCGGATCATCGCCACACAAGAGGACGATGGAATGACGACGGTCTCGTCGTCTCGATAAAGATGAACAAAACGTTTGGCCTGAGAGAAAGCTTCTGCGCGGAACCCGGTGTTGGCGTGCATTTGTCCGCAACACGTTTGCTGGGGATGAAAATCCAGTTCGACGCCAAGCCGTTCCAGCAGCCGAACGACCGCCCGTCCGGTCTCGGGAAACAAGGTGTCGTTATAGCAGGTGATGAACAGTGATGTGCGCATAGCTTGCACTCATTGTTGCAGAGCGGCTTAGAAAGGGTATGGTATTCGATAGAGATACGAATTGTCTATTGCAATACAGGAGATTAGAGCACTTGTCGAAAGCAGGACGTCCGCACGGGCGAAGGCGAACCCGGACGACGCTTGAGAACTGGCCAGCAGATCGGGTTGCGCAGTAGAATGAGCCAGTTCAGGTCCGAAAGGATTCCTGGAACAGACATTTCAAACCGGAGGCTCGGCCGTTCAGGACGGTACTTCAGAGTTCTCTTTTGTGCTATTCGACACAGCGGTCCGCAAGCCGTCGAATATTATTTTAGAAAAGCCGGAGTGAATCACGATCCGCCGTGTGGTGAATACGTTGAATGAGCGGAATCGTGCGTGTAAGCTGTGGAGTTTGTCCACGAGCCGGGAAAATTGAAGGACTGAGAATGCCTGTGTTAACCCAAAGACTAGAAGCAGGGCCTGCATTCGCCATATTGCGGGCGATTCGTGCGCCACTCAAGATTCCGGCGTGGTCCGTGGTCGCTCTCGTGGCGTTTGCCGGGCTCTACGGCTTTGCGTCGGGACGCCAGATGCCGCGGCATCATTACGTGCCCTATGTCGGCTATCCGCTGGTTCTGGATACGACGACAGGGAAGGCTTGTTATGCCACCAAGCCTAAGCCGATAGATGACGCACTGAGCCAGGAAGCCGGCTACCCGGTCGACAGCGATGGAAACCGCGTGGATACAGACGCCACCGGCGATCTGAGCATTCCGATGTGTGCGAAGTAAGGGTGCGGCCCACAGTCGCGACGGAAAACTGTAGAAAACTGTAGCGAGCGATATCCGAGGTCACGACACCAGACCTGGACGCGCTCCCGCCATTTCAAGCACTCGACCTATTCAGGACTTCCCCGGCGCGTCCTCCTGAAGTCAAAGGAGGCCAGATTCATCTGGCCACCCGTGACGATATGAACCGTGAGAACATTTTTGCCTGCTCCCAGGTGAAGCGTGGTGATGTTGTGCGCGATGTTCCAGTGATGCCACTGGCGCCATGCGATGGGGTCGGCAGCGTTGTAGGTAGAGACAATGGCCAGCGGTCCGGCGGCGGGCTTTCCGTTCACATCGAACGAAATGGATCCCCCGCGGTTCGAGGTGTAAAGCAAGTCGGCGGAGTAGTCGCCTGCCCTGGCCACGTCAACCGTAACGTTGAACCACTCTCCGGGCTCCGTCCATCCGACATAGAACAGGTTCGCCGGAGGCTTGACGGCCTCGAAGGGATTGTCGTCGATTTGCGGGTCGAGGCCAAATTTGGTGAAGGAGGTATCGACGCCCTCGTGCATGCGGAACTCGTGGAGGTAGGTTCCATCGGCAGGGTTCAGCGCGCCGCTGCCGTTGTTTTTGGCGTCAGAGTCGTGATAGGCGACGCCTTCGCCGCCAAGGTCGTAATAGGCGCAGAAGATCTTGCCGGGAATCTTCTGTGGGCCGCCGCTGTAGACGTTGTCGTGGTACGGAATTCCTTCGTAGTGGGAGAGGAAGTCACTTGTTTGCGCGGAAACATTGACAGGGAAGATGATGCCAAGCAAAGCACAGAGAGCGAGAGAGTTTTTCAAGCGATACTTTCTCCGGTGATGCGTGTCGCTGGGATGTTACGCAGTAGCAAAGAGACCAGGCCGCGGGGTCCCAGCAACATTCATGGTCAGGGCTCTGGAGAAGTATAATCCTGGGTTTACGGCGATGGACGGAAGTGGACACCTGATTGAGTTGAAAGGCGCGAAAGTGGCGGGAAAACTGGAACTACTGCTGGGACCAATGAGGAGCAACAAGACCGCGGAACTTCTGCGGCGCGCGGAAATGAGGCGGCATTACGCGGGCCAATACGTCATGGTGCTGAAGCCGAGCGACGATACCAAGGGCGGACCGGGGATGGTAGAGAGCCGCAATCCGAATGGGCACGGGAAGATGGACGCGCTGGAATTCAATTCCCACGACCCGTGGGAGGTATTGGAGTCGATTGCGGAAAAGCAAAAGGAAATTGGAAAAAGAGTGGAGTGCATTGCGATTGATGAAGGGCAGTTTGTGGAAGGGCTGTTTGTGTTCGCGAAGAATCTGCTGGACGCGAACCACGACATTCTCGTTGCAGGACTGGACCTGGACTTCAGGGCGATTCCGTTTGGAGAGATGCTAAATCTGACGTGGCTTGTGAATGCCTACGGCGGCAACATTACGGAATGCATTGCGTACTGTTCGTGCGGGAACCGGGCCCTGTACTCTCAGCGGCTGATTGCGGGGAAACCCGCACCTTTCGATAGTCCGATCAAGATGCCGGGCGACTCTTACGAGCCCCGATGCGCGGAACATTTTGTGCTGCCCGGAAGCCCGCATTGAGATTTGGAATTGCCATCTGAGTTGTGATTGTGCCCCCCCGGTGAAAGGGCCAGATATGGATTTGTCTGCGCTCGCAAAAGCGAGGGCTGGTGGGCTCAGCGCGAAACATGGAGATTCCAGGTCAGGCGCGATGAAGAAGCGCTGAAGGCGGGACACCCGGTCTTATCGCAACAAATCCTCTCTGGCTTACTCGTCCTGTAAAGTTGGAAAGGGCGACCGGCAATTCGAGTGCAGGATTGTCGGCCATTTGACTCTCTTTTTTTGACTACTCTTTCCAATTCGGAAGAACTGGCTGATTTGCTGCGGCGGGTGTTTGGCTTCGCACGCTTCAGGGTGAACCAGGAGCCGGTCTGCAGAGCTGCAATTGAGGGGCGCGATCTTCTGCTTGTCATGCCGACGGGATCGGGGAAGAGTCTGTGCTACCAGTTGCCTGCGATTGCGCGCGGAGGCACGGCGCTGGTGATTTCTCCGCTGATTGCGCTGATGGAAGACCAGGTGGCGAAGCTGTCCGCGCTAGGTCTGCGAGTGGCGCGAATTCACTCGGGGTTGGAGCGGCAGGCCTCGCGGCAGGCCTGCGTGGATTACCTGCAAGGAACACTGAATTTTCTGTTCATTGCGCCGGAACGGCTGCGGGTGCCGGGATTCGCCGAGATGCTGGCTAAGCGGCCTTTGTCACTGATCGCGGTGGACGAAGCGCACTGCATTTCGCAATGGGGGCACGACTTCCGGCCGGATTACCGGATGTTAGGGCAGCATTTGCCCGGCCTGAGGAAAGGCGAGGTTCAGCCGCCAGTTCTGGCGTTGACAGCTACGGCGACTCCCACGGTGCAGGCCGACATTGTGGCGCAATTGGCGATGGTGAACCCCAGGCGATTCATTCACGGCTTCAGGCGGGAGAACCTGGGCATCGAGGTGGTTGAGGTTCCGATGCCGCAGCGCGCGGGAATCATCTGCAACATGCTGTCAATGCCGGACCGGCGCCCGGCGATTGTGTATGCCACTTCGCGGAAGCAGGCGGAAAGCCTGGCCGAAACTCTTTCATGCGGTTCGCGACCTGGAGGACACACTTGGCGCGCGGCGGCCTACCACGCGGGGTTGGATGCGGAGACGCGGGATAGGGTACAGACAGCTTTCCAGGCAGGCGATCTCGAAGTGGTGGTAGCAACAATCGCTTTCGGGATGGGAATCGACAAGGCAGATATACGGACGGTGGTTCATGCAGGGCTGCCTGCGACGCTCGAAGGCTATTACCAGGAGATTGGGCGAGCGGGCCGCGACGGTGCGCCGAGCCGGACTTTTCTGATGCACTCCTATGCCGACCGAAGGACCCATGACTTTTTTCTGAATCGCGATTATCCGCCTGTTGGGCACCTGGATCAGGTTTTCAAGCTGTTGGGAGAAGAGCCGCAGGCGGTGGAGGAGTTGCGGATTATCTCGAAACTGGATGAAGAAGAGTTTGATAAAGCATTGGAAAAGCTGCAGATTCATGGTGGTGCACGCGTCGATTTTGGAGGGCATGTTACGCTGGGCGGCTCAGGATGGAAGAAGACCTACGGAGTGCAGGCGCAGTATAGGGCGGAGCAGTTTGAGAAGGTGCTGCGGTTCACCACATCCAGCGAATGCCGAATGTCCGCGTTGGTCGGCCACTTTGGTGACATAGAAGATGCGAGCACGCCGTGCGGAATATGCGACGTGTGCGATCCCGGAGGCGCGGTACTGAGGCTGTTTCGGCGAGCAACGGCGGCCGAGCACGGACTTGCTCAGACGATTGCAGAGAGCCTGCGCGGTGCGAGCTATAAGGCGGCTGGGACATTGCAGCGCGAGGTGGATGCAGCGGGACGGTTGAACCGCAACGAGTTTGACGGCCTTTTGGACGCCATGGTGCGGGCGGGGCTGATCTCGATTGAAGAGGCCGAGTACGAAAAGGATGGCGAAGTTCGGCGCTTCAGGAAGGTTCGGCTAACTGAGGCTGGGTTGGCCGTTCGGGCGGGCACACCACTTGCATTATTGATCAGCGATGGAGTGGTGGAGGAGTTTGGCGAGCAAGCACTGCCGGTGCGGGCGAAAAGGCACAACGCCCCAGCGAAGACGGGAGCAAAGTCCGGCGTGCGAAAGCCGGCGGAAACAGGGAGCGCACAGCCTACGGCTGAAGTGGAGGCGCTGGCGACGCGCTTGCGGGAATGGCGCGCGGCAGAAGCGAAACGGCTGCGGGTTCCGGCGTACGTAGTCCTGCACGACCGGACGCTGACAGAGGTCGCGCACATGCGGCCCAGGAATCCGAGGGATCTTCTGGATATTGATGGGATCGGCCCGGCGAAGGTGGAGAAGTTTGGGGCGGCGATTCTGGCGATGTGCGGGAAAGACTGATCTACGGGCTCCCACCCTTGCGACAAACAGCGTCGCGAGGATGGGCACCCGGATTGGGGCGAGCGGAATTGCTACGCCACGCGCTCGATGACTACGGATTCCAGGATTACCGGGGTCTTGGGCTTGTCCTGCCCGCCGCGGGAGACTTTCGAAATCTTGTCGGCGATCCCCTGTCCATCGACGACTTCACCAAAGATGGTGTGGTTGCCGGTGAGCCACGGCGTGGGGGCTACGGTTATAAAGAACTGGCAGCCGTTTGTGTTGGGGCCGGAGTTGGCCATGGCGAGTTTGCCGGGCTTGTCGAACTTGTGAGGCGAACCCTTGGTTTCGTCCTGGAAGCGGTAGCCGGGACCCCCCGTCCCGTTGCCGGCAGGATCGCCACCCTGAATCATGAAGTCGGGAATCACGCGATGGAAGATGGTTCCGTCAAACAGCTTGCTGGTCGACTTGGCGTGAGTAGCGGGGTGGGTCCACTCCTTTTTGCCTTCGGCCAGGTCGAGGAAGTTCTTGACGGTAATGGGCGCGTCGGCCTCGAAGAGACGGACAGTGATTTTGCCTTCGCTGGTGGAGAAGACTGCGTAAGTTCCTGGTGTGAGTGCCATGAAAGCTCCTAAATCTTGAAATTCCTTGGAATTGAAAGGTTTCTTTTCCCAATCCCAGCGAGAAAAAGTATCGCAAGAAGGGGAATCCCGGTTCCGGGTCGAGTAGCGGCTTACGGTTGGGGCGCGGCGGCGGCGGGCGCAGGCGCAGGTGCTGGCGCAGCAGGCTGAGGCTCGCCGGCCGGAACGGGCGGTAGTGCCCCGCCTTCGGGAACGATGGTTACTTTGTTCAGAGTGACGGGCGCGAGGGGTTTGTCGTTGCTGTCTCGCTGAACGCGGGCGATGGTCTTCACGACGAGCACGCTCGGCTCGTCGCATTGGCCGAAGATGGTGTAGTGCTGGTCGAGTGTGTCGTAGGCCTGTTCGGTGATAAAGAACTGGCTGCCATTTGTGTTGGGGCCGCTATTCGCCATGGCAAGACGGCCGGCAACGTCGAAGTTCAGATTGGGATCGAGCTCATCATCGAAAGTGTAGCCGGGATCGCCCATTCCGGTACCGGTGGGGTCGCCCCCTTGAATCATGAATTCAGGAATAACGCGGTGAAAGGTTGTGCCGTCGTACAGCCGCTTATGGTGTTGAACCTTTTTTGTAGTGGGGTCGGTCCAGTCCTTGGTGCCGTTCGCAAGTTCGATGAAGTTGGCCACAGCCTTGGGTGCCTGCTTTTGGAAAAACTGGCAGGTAATGCGGCCCATGGAAGTATCCATCACGACGGTAGGTCCGTTGGGGCTGGTCAGAGCCGCGGCGGTGGCTTGCGGCGCATCGGGGATTTCCTCGGCGGGTTTGGGCGTGTCCTGAGCACATGCCGCCGCAGCAAAGGCCGCGGTCAGGGCGGGAATCAAAAGGTAATGCTGAAATCTCATGCCGTGTTAGAGGGTAAATCATCAGGCGCTGGGCCTGCCAGCGCGCCGCGGGGGCCATGTATCGTAATTCAATGAGTGTTTTGAGCCTGAAACTTTCCTTTGGGCGCAGCGCGATTGCAGCCTGCGCTCTGTGCTGCCTTGCGATGCCGGTTCAGCGTGCGTGGCCTCAAGATGACAAGGCAACTCCAGCCCCTGAGAAGACAGCCGAGAAGACGGCGAATCCAGAGAAGGCAGCAGCCGACAAGTCGGCGCTGCCGCCATTGCCCGCCGACGCGCATACACAGCAGTCGATCGAGATCGGCGGCAAGACCCTGCATTACACCGTCACCGTGGGTGCTTTGCCGGTGCGCGACAAGGATGGAAAGATCGCCGGCGAAGTGGTGGTGACCGCATACACCGTGGACGGCAAAGACCGGCCTGTGACGTTTGCCTTGAATGGCGGACCGGGGGCGTCGTCGGTGTATTTGAATTTCGGCGCTATCGGGCCGAAGCATTTGAATGTAGGCAACGAAGGCGACAGTCCTTCTGATTCGCCGGTGCTGAGCGACAATCCGGGAACGTGGCTGGACTTTACCGACCTGGTGTTCATTGATCCCGTGGGAACAGGCTTCAGCCGGGCCACGGTGCCCGAGGCGGATGCCAAGAAACTCTTCTACAGCACCACTCCTGACATTGAGTATCTTTCCCGCGTTATCTACGACTGGCTGGTGAAGAACGAGCGGCTCGATTCACGGAAGTACCTGGTGGGCGAAAGCTATGGAGGTTTCCGCGGCCCTCGGATTACCTACTATCTGCAATCGCAACTGGGGGTGGCGATGAACGGCGTGGTGCTGGTATCGCCGTATCTCAATCCTACGATTGAGGATGATGGCGACCTGTCTCCCTTGCCTTGGATGATCACGCTGCCCTCGATTACCGCGGCCCACCTGGAGCGCGAAAAGAAGCTCACGCCCGACGCAATGGCCCAGGTGATTGCATACACACGGGGGGATTACGCAGAGGCGCTGCTGAAGGGTCGTTCCGATCCCGATGCCACGACGAAGATGATTCAACACGTGACGGAGATGACGGGCCTGGATCCGGAGTTCGTCAAGTTTTCCGGCGGGCGGTTGGAGACGGGCGCTTATCTCCGCGAGGTCTACCGGGAAGAAGGAAAACTGGCCTCGGTCTATGACTCGAACGTGACCTCATTCGATCCCTTTCCCTATTCTCCAACGCAGGAGGCAAACGATCCCATCCTGGCCAGCATCGTTGCGCCGGTAACCACCGCAATGGTGAATTTCATAACCCAGACCGTGGGTTGGAAGGTGGATGCGCGCTACAACGCATTGTCTTACGACGTGAATCGCCTGTGGCAGGGCGGCGACGATTTGCGCAAGGGCTCCGTTCCACAATTGCGCAGGGCGGTTGCAGCCGATCCCAAATTGCGGGTGCTGATTGCGCATGGATGGAACGATCTTTCGTGCCCGTTCATGGGTTCGATTCTCACCGTGGACCAGATGCCGGTCATGGGCGATCCCACGCGCGTTGCTGTGCACGAGTATCCGGGCGGACACATGTTTTACACACGTGAATCAAGCCGGATGGAATTGCGCAAGGATGTGATGGAGATGTTCGCGAAGCATTAAGCCGCGAGCGCGTCTTTCGCACTCTTCATGTGAATTTTGAGCGCATCTGTTTGTCGCTTTCTGTTAACCTGTCACTCTCACGTCAGCAGGTGCTGCGATGTTGCTGCGCCCGCTTTGCTTTGAAAAATGCGCGTGACGCGGCGGTCAAGTGCCGGTAGTGCTGCTCGAACTTGAAGGCCGAGAATACCAAAGCACGGGGGCCGCACCTGTGTCCGAAGACAAGGTCGTATATAGCATCGATCGCGATTTGCTGCGGTTTGCAAAATACGCAGGCGTGTGTCTATTGGTGTTGTTAGTTGTCGGGATCGTGTTGTATCTCTATGGCTTTCATATAAGCAAGCTTCCCCCAAAGCCCGATCAAGTTACGTACTCGTTCATACTCGATGCAGACCTGGTTCGGTTTGCGAAGTTCGCGGCTTCGGTCCTTGCCATTTTTTTTACGGTGGGTGTTTTCCTGTATGGCTTCGAGATCAAGCGGGCCGCGAGAGAGGCACGTGATTCGGCTGACAGCACTCGGCAGGCACGCTATGACGTCGGCAAGGCCAAAGATGAAATGGCGAAAGACCAGGAACAATCGAAACAATTGCTGGAACAGACCGAGCAACTGATTGCGTCGGCAAGAGAACGAACCCAGTCAGCCAAGGACGAGATCGAAAAGACGCTGGTGGATGTGCGCCAACAGATTCAAACGCTGCAGAGTGAAGTCCAAATTACGAAGACCATGATTCAAACCACGAATCAAGAGATGCAGAGTCTTCTTGAGAGCGCTTTGGCGAAGACGCAGGCGATTGATCGAAGCTACGAGTCGGCGGCGCAGAAGAATAAGTCCGCGGAACGCAAGGAGAAGCCTGGGCGAACAAAGAAAGGCCGTGATGAGGCTTATACAGTATCCGAATTAGTCCGACTCTATAACTTTCCTCAGGAGTTTGATGGACAGAAGCAATGCATCGGCCTGATTGAACTGGGCGGTGGTTATCTGGATTCGGATATGGATACTTACTTCGATGAATTGAATATCCCCAAGCCTCAAATCAGTTTGGTTCCAGTGGATGGCGCAGTGAATGATCCCGAAGGCCCGGGGGCCAGCCAGGTCACCCTGGACATCGAAGTTGCCGGGGCCTGCGCACCGGGCGCTCGCCTCGTGGTGTATCTCGCTCCTAATACCACGAACGGATTCATCAACGCGATTACCACGGCAACGAACGATAAGGAAAACCGGCCTACCATCCTTTCGATAGCGTGGGGAGCCTCAGAAGACTCATGGGACAAACGAGGGTTGGCGGCATTGAACCGCGCGTTTCAGGACGCGGCCTTGTCGGGCATAACCGTCCTTTGTGCCGCCGGAGATGGGGGTGTCACCGATGGGCACCAAGATGCTCAACCGCACGTCGATTTTCCAGCTTCAAGTCCCTGGGTGCTGGCCTGCGGCGGGACGCGTTTGCTGAGGTCCGGTGAAACGATTGCGTCGGAGACAGTGTGGAACGACGGCGATGGCGTGGCAACGGGCGGAGGAGTCAGCGAAACGTTCGTTAAGCCGGATTGGCAAAGCTGGGTCAGTGCGCCTGTGAGCCCAGCCGGCGCGCCGGGAAGAGCGATTCCCGATGTCGCGGCTCACGCGAGCACGACTCCCGGATATTCGATCATTCATCGTGGAAACAAGGTGATTGCGGGAGGGACGTCGGCGACGACTCCGCTTTGGGCCGGGCTGATTGCGAGGATCAACCAGGGGCTCGACCGAAATGACGGAGTTGACCGAAATCTCGGCTACTTCAATCCGGTTCTATATCAGAAGTTCGGACCGATGGGTGTCTTCCGCGACATCGTCCAGGGAGATAACGGCACAAAGGACGTGAAGGGATATCCCGCAGGGCCGGGATGGGACGCGGCAAGCGGATGGGGAAGTCCCGATGGAAGGAAACTTCTTGAGGCTCTTCGGGCAGAGACGGACGCCAAGGTTCGTTAGATCTGACGCAGTGCTCTTTGCGACTTTCATTGGGTTCAAAGTGAGCCTCTGAATCGGACTGTTCGTCACTAGACCATTGACATCCTACCCATAGACAAGCTATACATACGCCCATGGCCAAGAAACCCGATTTGCTTCCGGGCACTCTCGACATGCTGATCCTCAAGACTCTCACGCGTGCGCCGCTGCACGGCTATGGAATTGCGCTCTCAATCAAGCGGCTCTCCGACGATGTGCTCACGGTGGAAGAAGGCTCGCTCTATCCCGCGCTGCAGCGGTTGCTGTTGCAGGGTTGGGTCAAGGCGGAGTGGAAGATGACGGAGACCAACCGGCGGGCTCGGTTCTACACGCTCACTGCGGCGGGGCGCAAGCAGCTTGGACTCGAGGTTTCGCAGTTCGAACAGATGATCGCGGCGATTGGGCGAGTGATGAGCGATGCTCAGGAGGCTTAGATGAATCCACTCTTCCGGTTCATGAAGAAGCTGACCCTGTTGATCCGGCGCAACAGGTACAACGGCGAATTGGATGAAGAAATGGACTTTCACCGCGAGCAGGCGGAGAAGGACTTCACTTCTGCCGGGATGACGCCGGAAGCCGCGCGGTACCGGGCGAAGCGGGCATTCGGCAATGCAACGCAGTTGAAAGAACGCAGTCGCGAAGTTGTCGGATTCAAGTTTGAAAGCGTACTTTGCGATCTTCGCTATGCTGTTCGCCAGTTGTGGAACAGCCCCGCTTTCACGGTTGTCATGCTCCTTACCCTCGCTCTGAGCATCGGCGCAAATACCGCAATTTTTAGTGTCATCGATGGAGTGTTGCTAAAAAAGTTGCCTTATCCGCGTGCCGACCGCCTGGTGAGGATTTTCCTTTCCAGTTCGATCTATCCAAAATTCCCGTTGAACCCCTTTGATTTCCGTGATTACCGGGCTCGCAATCATTCGTTCGAATCGATCGCCGCATTCACTCGCGGCGACATGCAGCTTTCCGGTTCCGGCGCGCCGATACGGCTCAATGGATTCGGCATCACAGCCGGTTACTTTCATGTTCTCGGCCTGCGTCCCGAACTTGGGCGCGAATTTGATGAGAAGGCAGAGATTCCGGGCAATGGGCTCGAGGTGATTCTCAGCGACCGCTTGTGGCGTACGCGATTCGATTCCGACCCTGCCATCGTTGGGCGCAAGATCACGCTCAACATGCAGCCCTTCACCGTCATCGGCGTGATGCCTCCGGGCACCGAACACCCCGGTAACGAATACCACGCGGTGGCCTACGGCGAGAGTGTCGATGTGTGGTGGCCTTTTTCGTTCGCCGGTGATCCTAATCAGCGCGGCTCACATTTCGTCGAGGGAATTGGGCGCCTCAAAGTTGGAGTCAGTGTCGAACAGGCGCGTGCCGAGATGAATGCGATCATGACGCAGCTTGGCCGTGAACATCCAAACGGCGACGCTGGATGGACGGTTCTCGTCACTCCCCTTTATACAGAAATCGTTGGCGGCAGCCGCGAGATGCTGCTCGTTCTTTTGGGCGCGGTTGGAATGGTGCTGCTGATTGCCTGCGCGAACGCCGCAAACCTGCTGTTGGCGCGTGCCTGCGCACGGCAAAGGGAACTCGCAGTGCGCATGGCCTTGGGTGCTCCGCGCTCCCGCGTGATGCGCCAGCTGTTGACAGAGAGCCTGGTGATCTCATTTGCCGGCGGCGCCCTGGGCCTTGCATTAGCACTGATGGCGGTGAAAGGACTGGTCGCCCTTTTGCCTTCGGGTTTTCCGCGCGCGCACGACATTCACGTCAGCGGCCCGGTCTTTGCATTCACTTTTGTCGTGAGTCTCCTTACCGGCATTCTGTTTGGTATGGCGCCCGCACTGCAGGCCGCGCGAACCGATCCGAAACAAGGCTTGCAAAAGGGTGGCCGCACAAGTACTGGAACCGGCCACCAAAGCAGGATGCGGAGCGCGCTCGTCGTTTCGGAGGTGAGCCTCGCCTGCGTGCTGCTGATTGGAGCCGGACTGATGATGCGCAGCTTGTTGAATCAACTCCATCTCGATCCCGGCTTTCAGCAGGGGCATTTGTTGACAGCGAGCATTTCTCTTCCGCATGAGCAGTACAAGACAAATGCTGAAACGGGGCGGTTTTACGATCAGCTCGTTTCCGATCTTGCTTCACTCCCCGGAGTAGAAAGTGTGGGCGCGGGCAGCGATCTGCCGTGGACGGGCTGGGACGAAAATGCCGGGGGATTCAATATCGAAGGTAAGAAGCCGCCGCCGGGCAAGGAATTCCACGCTCGCTATCACATGGCAACACCCAACTACTTCCGCGCGCTTGGTGTACCGCTGATTAGCGGCCGTTTCTTTAACGAAGGCGATACTGGAACCTCACCGCCCGTGATCATCATCAATCGCGCAATGGCAGATCGCTATTGGCCGGGCGAAAACGTTGTGGGCAAGCGAATGACGTTTGAAGATACGCCTAAGGAAAAGGACTGGATGACTATCGTAGGAGTTGTGGGCGACGTCAAAGACCAGCCCAACAGTCCCCAGGCCGAACCCGGATTCTGGTTTCCGGAACTTCTGGCCGCGAACCGTGACATGTCGATTGCGATTCGCAGTGGCAATAATCCGGAATTACTTGCCGATGCGTTGAGGAACGAAGTCAGGCGGCTCAATCCGGCGCTGGCGGTTGCGGACATACAGGTGATGGATCGAATCGTAGATGCATCCATCTCCACGCCCCGATTCGCGTTCGTTCTGGTGGGTACATTCGCAGGCCTGGCAATTGTGCTTGCCGCGATCGGAATCTACGGAGTGATTTCGTATTCAGTAAGCCAGCGAACCGCCGAGTTCGGATTACGCATGGCGTTGGGCGCGCAGTCAGCGGATGTGCTGCGCCTTGTCTTGACACAAGCCGCGAACGTCACCCTCGCAGGCACAGTCCTCGGCATCGTCGCTTCGTTTGGACTCGCGCGCGTCTTAAAGAGCCTCGTCTTCAATGTCAGTCCAGAAGATCCAGCGACTTTTGCGGCAGTTGGCTTGATTGTTGTCGTAGTGGCGCTCGTTGCCTGTTACATTCCGGCGCGCCGCGCAACTCAGGCAGATCCAATGGATGCTCTTCGGGCGGAATGACTCACGCAGACAGGTAGCACATGGAACACGACTGTACGAGGTGGAGGTAGGGGTGAATCCAGTGAGCCGTTTCTTTCGGAAGCTTTCGATTCTGTTTGGCCGCAAGCGCTTCAATGGTGAACTGGATGAGGAGATGGCGTTTCATCGTGCGCAGGCTGAGAAGGAATTTGTAGCCGCTGGGATGAAGCCCGAAGCAGCCCGGTACGCGGCGATGAGGCAGTTGGGCAATACAACCCGGCTTAAAGAGCAAAGCCACGGAGTGGTGGCGTTTCGTGCGGAGACAGTGGCGCAGGACGTTCGCTTCGCGCTGCGGCAAATGCGCAAGAACCCAGGCTTTGCGCTGACCGCCATTTTGATTTTGGCGCTGGGCATGGGCGTGAGCGTGGCGATTTTTGGGTTTGTGGATGCGGCTCTGCTGCAGCCGTTGCCCTATGCGAGCCCCGACAGGCTCATGGATGTGGCTGAAAGTGGCACGGCGTTTCCGCGATCCAATCTGTCGCGAGACGACTTCGACGATTGGAAGCGGTTGAATCGTTCGTTCACTTCGCTCGAAGCGTATGGGGGCACTGGTTATCTGTTGCACACGTCTTCCGGCGCGGTTCCTGTGCCGGCAGCGCGCGTAAGCGATGGCCTCTTTCGCACACTGGGTGTGAAGCCGATGCTGGGGCGGGACTTTTTTCCGGGTGAAGACAGGCCTGGCGGCGCGAAAATCGTGATGCTGAGCTACGGTACATGGCTGAAGCGTTATGGCGGGAGTCGCGATGTAGTTGGCCAGGCGGTCAACCTTAACGAAGATTCCTACACCATCGTCGGCGTGCTGCCGCCTGAGTTTGCGTTCGCTCCGCGAGGCAATGCGGAGTTCTGGACGCCGCTGCTCGACAAGAACGGATGCGAGCAACGGCGCAGTTGCCACAACCTATATGCAATTGGCAGGTTGCGCGATGGAGTCACGATGCAAGCGGCGAAGGCTGACCTGAAAGCCATTGCGGCGCAACTGGAGAGGGAATATCCGGGCTCGAACCAGGGCCAGGGTGTAAGCCTTCAGCCGCTTGCCGAGATCATCGTGGGCGATGTGCGGCGCATCCTGCTTACGCTTTTGGCAGGAGCGGGTTTGCTGGTGCTGATTGCCTGCGTGAATGTGGCGAGCTTGTTGCTGGTGCGCTCAGAGAGCCGCAGGCGCGAGATTGCGGTGCGCGGCGCGCTGGGTGCGACCAGGATGCGGCTGGTGCGGCAGTTCGTGACCGAAGGGCTGCTGCTAGCCGTTGCGGGCTGCCTGGGCGGATTTGCGGTTGCCAACTGGATGATGAGGCTGCTCACGCACCTTGTTCCGAAAGACATGGCTGAGAGCATGCCATTTCTATCCGGTGTGGGATTGAATTCGCACACGGGCGCATTTGCCGCCGGAATTGCGCTACTGGCAGCGTTGCTGCTAGCGGCGGCGCCAGTACTGCGGCTTTCGTTCCAGGAACTTCGCGATGGGTTGGTTGACGGGGACCGCGGCTCGTCTGGAAGACTCTGGCGGCGCATGGGAGCGAACCTGGTGGTTGTGGAACTGGCGGTGGCCATGGTGCTGCTGGTTGGAGCGGGGCTGCTGGGACAGAGCTTTTATCGCCTGCTGCACGTGGAGATGGGCTTCGACACAGCGCACCTGGCGACGGTGCAGGTGATGGCGCCGGACAAAATCTACACCAAGGATGCGCAGAAAGTGGCTCTTTATCGCGAGATCGAGGGCCGTTTGGGCGCATTACCGGGTGTGCAATCGGTGGGCATCACCAGCGATTTGCCAGTTCAATGCAACTGCGATACGGATTGGATTCGCATTGTGGGCAAGCCTTTCCACGGCGAACACAATGAAGTGCTCGAGCGCGACATCAGCCCCGGCTATTTGCCGACACTCAAAGCCCGGTTAGTGGAGGGACGGCTGTTTACTGAAGACGACGATACGTCAAAACCGCAGGTGATTGTCATCAATGAGGCACTCGCGCGGAAATACTTTCCCGGGGAAGATCCCATAGGCAAGAAGATCGGGAGCGGAGATCTGGCGCCGAAATCAATTCGCGAGATTGTCGGCGTGGTGGCGGATGTGCGCGAAGGCGCGCTCGATGTGGACATATGGCCCGCGGAGTACCAGGCGATCTACTACGGACCGGACAGCGATTTCGCGGTTGCAGTGCGTTCCGCCCAGGATGAAAAGTCAGTGCTCCCGATCATGGCGAACACGCTTCGCCAGATCGATCCCAACCTTGGTGTGTACGGCGAAATCACCATGACAGACCAGATCGACGCTTCGCAAACAGCGCTGTTGCATCGTTTTTCAACGTGGCTGGTTGGCGGCTTTGCGGCCATGTCGCTAGTCTTGGGCGTAGTTGGCCTCTATGGCGTGATTGCGTATTCGGTCAGCTGGCGCACGCGGGAGATCGGCGTGCGCATGGCCCTTGGCGCGCAGCGCGGTGCGGTGTACAAACTGGTGATGCTCCAGGCGGGATGGCTCACGTCAATCGGACTAGGTGTCGGGCTGTTGTGTTCTTTGGGAGCCTCGCTGCTGATGAAGAAGTTGTTGTTTGGCGTACATGCCTGGGATGTCCCAACGCTGGCGGCAGTGGGGCTGGTACTGGGCATGGCGTCGATGGCGGCCAGTTTCTTGCCGGCCTGGCGCGCTGCTTCAGTGAATCCGACGGATGCGTTGCGAGCGGAATAGCTAATCCACAGGTGAAGACCTGTCCGTGGGGTTCCTGGTGCTCCACCTGCGACGATGATGGGAGTTGGACGCGGCCTGATTAAACGAGGCGGAGAAAGCTCTTAGGGGCCAGGCTTGCGCCAGGGAAGACGAGATCGAGGTTACCGGCGCCTAGAGTTTTGTTGACCACCTCGCCGAGGACCTGGCGGTAGTCGGTGGTGAGGGTCAGATCACGGCCTTCGTTGAGCTGGTCGTTGTCGAGGCCGGGCCAGCGGCCATAGACCTTGCCACCTTTCACATCGCCGCCCAGAACAAACATCGCGTTGGCGTGACCATGGTCAGTGCCGCCGGTTCCGTTTTCGCGGGCGGTGCGGCCGAATTCCGACGTGGTGACCAGGGTGACGTTTGCGGCATCATCGCCAAGGTCGCGCCAGAAGGCGGCGATGGCGGCGGAGAAGTCGCGGAGGCGGTTCGAAAGCTGGCCGTTGACGCCGCCCTGGTCGTGATGCGTGTCCCATCCACTGACGTCGGTGAATGCGGCCTCGACGCCAAGGTTGGCCTTGAGCAGTTGGGCGATCTGGCGCAGGCTGTTGCCGAATTCGGTTTGGGGATAATCGACGCCAGGGCCGGGCGTATATTGCGCGGGGTTGGCGGAGCGCAGCATCTTTACGGCTTCAAATGTCTCTTCGCCGGCTGTGTGAAAGATTTGGTCGCCGCTGTCGCCATACATAGCTTCGAACGCGGAGGCAGCGGGCGAAGAGGTTCGGCTCTGGCGCGCGTTCGCTCCTCCGATGGCAAAGCTGTTGAGGTTGTTGAGCGCAATGGCGGGGATTTTTCCGGCAAGGGTGAGGGGGACTTCGGCGCCGAGGGCGAGGGCGCGGAAGGCGGTGTGCTGCTGGCGACGGCGAAGGTCCTCGGCTTGCAAGGCGCGATTGAGCCAGCCGTCCTGGGTGCTTTTGACGCCTGGAGTGCCGGATTCCATGTAGTCTTGCGCGTCGAAGTGGGAACGCGACATGTCGGGCGATCCGGCTGCGTGGACGATGGCGAGATGGCCCTGATCATAGAGCGGCTTGAACGGGGCGAGAGACGGATGGAGGCCGAAGAATCCGTCGAGGTCGATAACCTGGTTCTGCGGAATGGCGATGCTGGGGCGCATGGCGTAGTAATTTTTTTCGCGATAGGGGACGATGATATTGAGACCGTCGGCGGCACCGCGCTGAAAGATGACGACCAGGCGGCGGTTGGGAACGGCCGCAGTCTGTGCCATGACGGAACGCACGAGGAAACTTGGGATGGCCGTGGTGCCCGCGAGGGCAAAGGCGCCGTTGAGAAGGAAGAATCGGCGGGTTGTCGGCATGTGTCTCTCCTTTAGCGCCGCTGGAACTCCGGCGAACCGAGCAGGAGCCCGGCCAGTAACTGGTCTTGCCGTTCGAGTGGCGAGGACGCACGAACACGATACATGGACCAGATCTCTTCGGAGACGGGTCTGTCGGAAACGGCGCCCAGTTGCGTGTTTTGCTGCTGGAACTGCTGGAGCACGGCGGATCGGGTGGAGATGCTGACCCCGCCCCCGACCAGCAATGACTCGAGGCGCGCTTCTTCCGATTCTGGGGTGAGGGCGTCGGAGTTCGTGTTGTTCGCGCCGGTGGCTGGGGTGTCGTGACTCTGCTGCGGAGTCCAGTTGGCCGTGATGCCCGGCAGGCGATTGGCGGCGAGGGCCAGCGCGAAGTTCATGCGGTCGACCAGCGCGCCGGTGCTTACCCAGGTGGAGGACTGCCAACTGTAGCCGGTGGGAGGCACGCAGCCGTAGACGGGCATTCCCATCTGGCGCAAGGCGTTGGCGACGGAACGCAGGTTGTCGATGTTTGCATCGCTGGCGCGGACCGCCGACACGACAAATTCGATGGGCGTTTTGACCTTGGCGCGGTAGACGCTGGTGGACCAGAACTCGGGGGAATGAAAGAGGGTTTTGAGAACCGCGGGGATGTCGCCGCCGCTGGACATGTACGATCTGGCCATGCGATCCACCAGGCTTTGCGGAGGATCGTCGCTGACGAAGCGCACGGCAAGCTCGCGGGAGATGAAGTGGGCAGTGGTGGGGCGCGTGGCGAGAAAGTGAAGAAGCGCGCGGCCCTGCTGTTCGCCATTGTCTTTGAATTTCTGACCCATCACCTTCTCGGTGCCGGGCTGGTGGCGATTGGGATTGAATTCGAATCCGCCGCCACGCTGAGGGCGGTCGACGGTCCATCCCGAAAGAATGCGCGCCACCTGGGTCACGTCGGCCTGCGTGTAGCCGCCGTTGACGCCAAGAGCATGGAGTTCCATGAGTTCGCGCGCGTAGTTTTCGTTGATGCCCTCCGGGGCTTTGTTTTTTGCGTTGGGACGGCGCCATGCATTCTGCTTCGCCCGCTCCGCAGCGATGGAATCGGGGCCGATGCTCTCGGCGTTGTCGAGGTAGAGCAGCATGGCGGGGCTGTGGGCGGTGGCTTCGAGGAGGTTTTCAAACTTGCCGAGTGCGAGGGGGCGAATCACGTCGCGCTCATAACTCACGAGATAGTATGGGGTGGCTTCGTTCTTGCGCAGGTAGACGTTGAAGTGATTGAGCCAGAAGTCAGTCATCACTTCCTGCAACTGGGCGCTGGAATAGATGTCGTGAGTGAGGCGCTCGGCGATGAGCTCTTCGACGACGAGGCGCTCAGGGCCTTCGAGAGCCGCGAATTGTTCTTTCTGGCTGGGGTCGAGGCCGGCGGCCAGTTGCACGCGCTGTGCAGGCCGGAGCGACTTGAGGAAGTTGTCGAGTTGCTGCCGGGGCATGGCTGCGAGGCGCGCCACGCGCTGCTGGGGTAAGAGCGCAACGACGCTGTTGAAGAGGGACTCGTCAGGCGGCGTCTCGGCGTGGGGGGAATCGGGGTCGGGCATCGCCATTTGAGCAGACTGATTTTCATTACGCTGCGCTGGAGCAGGCTCTTTGGCCATGGGCGTTGGAGACTCGGCCTTTTCGGCACCGCCGTCCATGGTGACTTCGGCAGCCATGCCTCGGACAGACGGCGAGGTTCCAGGCACGGCCTTAGCCATTTCCGAAGCGTTCTGATCGGCGGTCTTCTTCAACTCCTGCTGCTGGCGGCGGGCGGCGACGCGGTCGATCTGATTCTCATAGACAGCGTGCAGAATTTCGCCCTGCGGAACGGGCAGTCCGGCGTTGATGGTCTGACGGATGACGGCATTGCTGGGGAGGCGGTAGAGCAGATCTTCGACGCTGAGTTGCATGGCGGGGTATTGGGCAAGCCGGGCGTCGAGTACGGACTCATCGAGGCTTGCGGGATGCAATTGCTGGTCGAACCATTTCTCCAGGCCAATGGCGCGAACGACATCAAGATCGCCTGGCCGGGGACCGAAGGTGAAGCGATTGAGGGCGTGGAGGATGCGGTCGTCGCCACGCAATTGCCCAGATTGGTAGGCGGCCCGGGTTTTGGCGTGGCTGGCGGGCTCATAAGGCGCTTGAGATGTGCCAGGGATGGTTGAACTGAGGAGACTGAAGCTGAGGAGGGCGGTGATCGGTGCCTGCATGAACTGCATCGGTTGCTCTCCTGAACCAAAAAGATGCCGGGATGGTGCGCGACGCGGATCGGTTGTAGGTAGAGACGTCTTTTGTGGGAGCAAGTTGTGGTGAAAATCATTTCAAAACTGCATACCTATGCCAGCCGCAATAACCGAACGCGGAGGATCATTCTGAACTGATGAAGAGTTGTTTCTCGGAGCGGGGCTGCGGCATCGGGCGCAGCGGGCTCGATTACCCGTTACTGAAACGCTCAAGGGAGGTCGCTTCTTCGGTCTCGGCGGGCTCTCGCGGGTCCAGGACAAAAACCTCTGAGGCCTTGTGCCACTGCCCCATCTGGTCCATGCCGCCTCCGTCGATGGCGATCTTGTAGGCTTTCAAGCCATCGTCCCCGGTGGCACGGGCGAGGACATAGCCGTCGTAGGCGATTCCTTTGTCCGTGATAACCATTACTTCCTGACCGAGATTGAACATCGCCAGCACCTCGTTTGTGATTGTTCCTCAAAGCCTAATCCTTTTCCCGCGGGTTTCAAGTTTATTTGAAGGTGGGATTTGGAGGTGCAATTGAGCGCACGATGCGGCGAAGCAAACGGATCTGAGTGGTTTCTTTACGCAGTTTCCCTAGCTGGATCGGCGGCGAAGTTAGGAAACCTCTGCACAAGGCGCATTTTCGATCAGCGAAAAGATGCAGTGACTAAAGCCATGTTCACTCTGGAGTCTTTATCGGCACGACTGAAGTCGTGCCCTTGTTACAAAGCAAGTTGTGCAGAGTTTCCTTAGAGGCGCAGGTTTATTCGTGGGGCAAAGGCGGGGTGTTTTTCGTCCTGTTCACGACCTTGAATGTCTTGTTATTTCCGGGCCGGTAGCGGGTGGTCATGTCCTCGGGGTCCTTGTACTCGACCGTCTCGTGGGCGTGCTCGAGACTGTCGACATTCAGGCTGGGGACGTGAGGCTGTGCATCCTTGTTACTCGCTTGGAACAATGGATTCTCGCCGGACTTTTCTTCAGACAGGTTGGTCGGATTCGGTTTCGCCGGCTGATTCTGATTTATTTCATTCTTGCCGGGAGCCGGGGTGGCAGCGAGCGATTCCGTGGCGTGCGCAGAGCCCATCGACTTGAAACCTGGAAATGCGGGCGGCTGGGGGGCCAGGTGGCTCGCGGCAGTACCGGGTGCGTGGCCGAGTTGGTCGTGCCCGCCCGAGGCCCGGTTACTGGGAACGTTGCGCAGGTTCTTTTTGGGCTGCGGCGGGTTTGCTACTATAGCGGATTGAGCCAGGGCCAGTGCTCCGAAGAGCAGAAAAGCTCCGGCATAAAGGAGCACTTTGCCAACCATTTTCATGTTCATTGACTGTCCTCCGTTTCGCATGGCCTTTTGCGCGAATTAAACGAGGGAAACCAGCTATCACGGAATGCGACCCGCGGCCATGAGGCTCGCAGTGGCACCAGTAGACGCGCAGGGTACAAAACTGTAAATACAACTTCGAGCAAAACAGGTGCCACTTAGGTACCGGGCGGGGTGGAGATTGTGGCGCGGCTGGTGAAAGCCGGATGAACGGCCCGAAGGCTAGAGATCGACCGATGTCCCGCCCCAATCCTCAGGGGCGACATCGGCGATGGATTGCGTGAAGGTCCAGCGGTGTGCGGCAAAGTCTTCGGCATTGTATTGGCGCTCGCCGTAGACCTGGTCGACGGGAGGCTGGAGGATGCGAGCACCGTGTTGGCGGGCTCGCTCGCAGTGGCTGTGTGCATTGGGAACGCGCACCATGACGAGGTGTGTGTTGTCGACAGGCTCGCTGCCATCAGCGGTCGCTTTTCTCTCGGCAACGATGAAGCATCCTTCGCCGGCCTTCATCTGGATGCGGTGGTTGCCGATGCGCAGGCGGACGGTGAATCCGAAGGCGGCGCAAAGCCATTCAGCGGCGGCGCCGGGATCGGGATAGTAGAGGACCGGGATGACGGTGCACGGCGGTACGGAACGGTTGGAGAGCATCAAGACTCCTGTACGTCAAGGTTATGGCCAGAGCCGAAGGAGAGAATCCGGGTTGTTACATTCCGGATCTCACGGGTAAGGACCCGAAGCACCCATTTTCTTACAAAAATGGGTGTTGGCTTGCGTCTTTTTGGCGAAAAAAAAGAGAAGATAGGGGGTAGGTGCGGGCAAAAAGAGTGCAAGTTATTCATGCGGCAGGCTTTGTGGGTCTTGGAGCGCGCTTTGGGAGCGTGTTATGCGCCACTTGTGCAGCATAAAGGAGCTTGGTGGCTTTCGATTCGCCGATCACGTTGGTGATCATCCCGTTTGCGACACAGGCGATGAAGTCGCGGATATTCTGGGCGCCGGAGAGCGGGGGAATGGCCCGGCAGTAGGCACTGCTGGCATCGAAGAGGGCGGCAACGCGGTGCGCGCCGGTTTCCAGGGTAGCTTTATAGGTTCGTTCCCATACTTCGCGACAATGAGCGACAGCAGGATTGACCGGGGTAATAAGGGTCTCGGCAGGGATCGGTGTGGATGAGTTTTCGAGCTGTTCGGGCATATCGGCTTCTCCTTTGCCACCTCCTCGACCCCGCTCTGCGAGCCACAGATCGAAGGGGCTCCTGGGTCTTTGCCCGGGATTTGGTCCTTCAATTCCTAGTGTGCGCTGTTGCGCGAATTAACAAGCAAATTGGGGCGTAGAGATTGCGGAATGGAATGAGGGGTTTGGGTGGGAATGCCGGACGTTTGGGGTTGACAGAAAAGTGAGGTGAACCCCTTGGGTGAGACAGTTTGTATTTTCGACAGGTTGCTGTTGTGTTGAAAAATGGCTTTCATTTTGTTGGTTCCGCGGCAGGCTGGGCAGCGGGTGGTGAAGCGGAGAGCTGGGATCCGAGCAAGACGCAGCCGTGCTTTTCCTTCCCGCGAGGATGCCGCGGGAGGGATGGGACGCCCAGCTCGGTTCTTGAGCAGCCTGAGCCTGGCGAATCCTGAGACTCAACCGGATTGCTCTCACCGAATTGAGACCTCGGGCTGCTTACAGCGAGAGGTTACCGGTGGTTTGCGGCCTCGGCTGCCTGTTTGATTTCCTGGTTTGCCTGCGCCAGCAATTCTTTGGCGCGAGCAGCGTGGCCATTCATGTCGAACTCGTTGGCCTGCTGGGCTGCATCGATGCGGCCGATGGCCTGGTCGATGAGGCGCTGTGCCTGGGCCAGGTTCGGATGGCGGTGACCATTGACGTCCTGCGCGATGGTGACGCCGCCAGTGACAAGTGCGAGGCACAGGGTTGTGCCTAAAGCCAGGTTGCGAATCTTCATTTGGGGGAACCTCTCGCGACAAGATAGCAGACCATCTGGAAGACTGTGAAATGGCTTTTTGCGGGATGGTCGGCAAATCGCGTTGAATTCGTAATACCGATTTGGGCCGAAAGGGCGCTCGCGGCGGCGGCGCGTGACGCATTATTTGATTGCCTGACGGCCTGATCGAGAGGGAAGAGGCGCGGCTGGCAGACCGGCAGATGAACGTGCCCTGGCGCGTCCGTCGTCGTGCCCAGCCGACCCGGGCCCAATCTCGAAATTCCTCAGATCGATAATTCACGGTATATTGATCTCTATTCAAAAACCAGGGCACGAGTTGTTCGACATGAAGAGGATTTGCGCATGAGATCGGCAGAGGGCCAGGACCTTGTTGAGTACGCCCTGGTGGTTGGCTTAGTCGCACTTGTGGCGATTGCGGCCTTCAACAGCCTATCGGTCGAAATCAATAGCGCCTTTGAGGCAGTGTCAGCGCAACTCAATCAGCAGAGCCCGACCCACGTCAGCCCGGCTCGTCCCCATCCGCCTAAACAGACCAGAATTCACGGCACTCCGCTTGCGGAAAGCCTGAAGAAGGATTGCGAGCAGTTTGTCAAAGGTCAACTTCTTTTTGAGCCGAATAAGGAGATGACCGAAGGTGAATCGTATCCGGTATTCGCGCGAATCAGCCGCAACCCGGGAGTGAATATTGCTCGAGACCTGGACTCGTCAACGGTGCGGATTGAGCGGGCCGAAGTGTCCTGCCTCGTGTCAATGCGGTTGGACAGCGAGGAAGAAAACGCCTTTGATATCCAGAAATCTCCGCCCAACCGGCCGGACGAACTTTTCGTCGACAAGAATAATTACACAGAATGGGATTGGCACGTGATGCCGAAGAGGAGCGGTACGCTTCATCTTCGTCTCTTCGTATCGCCGCGGCTTCGCGTGGATGATGGCAGTGAGCCTCTGCCGCCTGAGGCGTTTGCCCAGCCGCCACGAATCATAACCGTGCAGTCCGACCGGGTTTACGAGGCAAAGAGAATATTCGTGGACCACTGGGGCGCGTGGCTCACGCTGGTGAGCACGGTGGTCGCTGTCATTGGCCTGATCTGGAAGATGAATGGTAAGGGAGGGGACGAAGGAGAGGGACCGGAAGCAGAAAAGAAAGAAGAAAACGATGAAGGGAATGATGAAGGGTAAAGCACCCTGGAATCGCGCCGGCGGCGTGCCGGTGCCCGGATAAGGCGAGCGGGTTTATGCTTTCGCGCTCTGGTTCTATCGTTTATCGAGTACGGCCACGATCTTGTATGTTTCGGATTCGGTTTTCTTGCCGTCCGGGCCGACGGGCCACTCGAGCTTGGCGCTCTTGCCTTTGAATTCGGCCTGAACGTGCTGAACGAGAGGCATGCCGCAGTTGCGGCGGACAATGTAAGTCCCTCTTGACGAATACTTGTTGAGGCAGTTAACGACCGCAACTTTTCCGTCAGGCAACAGGAGCGACAACGTGGTGCCAACGACGTTGTAGGAGACGGTGGCCGGGGTCGAGCCGGTTTCTGTGGCGGGGGGCGGGTCGTAGCACTCGGCGTTTCCCAGGTCGGCGGCACAGTCCGGGCTGGCCGGGTTGGAATAGCCCGGGATCAAGGCGCTGTAATCGGAGTCGCTGTTCTGCCGGTAAAGTACGGTTGCTTTCAGTTTTTGCGCGGAGACCGGACGAATGCAGGGCGCTAAACAACAAAATGCTATAGCGATAGCTACCCAATTGGGCTTGCTCATGCGCGTTTCCTTTATGTAGCTGTTTTTCTGAGTCTACGTGTATTTTGAGGAAACTCAGAGCGGAGAATGAGGGGTTTACGCTCGGAGGTAACGTGCGGTTCGTGCTTTTCCACCCTTCGCAAGATGCGCGAAGGATGGGGCACCCGACGTCGTGCCTGGGTAGGGTGAGCCATCGGCCTTGCTCGGATTGTATTCCAACCTAGAGTCTTCCTGATTCGAGGAGATTCACAGCTTTGCGGAGCGCTTTAAGGACCTTTTCGCGTTTTGGTTCTTCTTGTAAATACAGAGGCAAACGCTCGAACCAGCACTGGGAATGCCAGCGGTCGAATCGGTCCGTCCCTTCAGCAATCGGAAGCCGGCTGCTTGGATGAGTCCGCTTCTCAAAGAATGAGATGTAGTTCTCTATTTCTTCTTTTGTCTCGAAGTAAAAAGTAAAGGAACAGACATTCACGCAAATGTTGTCTCGTTTGATAAGCGAACGCGCGTATTCCTGACGTAGTTCCCAATGGAGATCACCAAACCGTCGGCCGTGATTAGGCTGTTTCCAGATGCGCGCCATTCGCAATTCTAGCTTGATTTTGTGGAGTTCGTGCTTTCCCATGTCCGAGAATCCGGACATGGGGCACCCAGATTGGTATTTAACCTCACGCCCAGATTGACGCCAACCTTAATCGTGGCTGCATTTCCACAAAGGGCGGTTACGGAAATGGGGGTAGTCACTAGAATGAATCTTAGCCATGGCTGAATTTACTCATCTTCATTTGCATACGGAATATTCGCTCCTCGATGGGGCTTGCGACGTTCAAAAACTCGTGGACCGGGTGGCGGCGCTGGGGCAGACGTCGGTCGCAATGACCGACCACGGAAACATTTACGGAGCGGTGCACTTTTTCAATGCCGCGAAGGAGAAGGGCATCAAGCCCATCCTGGGGTGCGAACTCTACGTATGCAAGTCCGCAGACCATCGCGCCGATACGCCCAAGCACCCCAACGACAAGGACCCGTCGTTGGGGACCCCGCGGAACTACTCCGAATACAACCACCTGCTGGTGCTGGCGGAGAACGAAGAGGGCTATCGTAACCTGATCCGGCTCACGTCGGAGGCGTCGCTGCACGGTTTCTATCGCAAGCCGCGGGTGAGCAAGAAGTACCTGGCAGAAAACTCAAAGGGGCTGATCGGGTTTTCAGGCTGCCTGAGCGGGGAGTTGTGCGAAGAACTGATGGCGGGGCACTACGAGAAGGCCAAGGGCGCGGCGCTTCAGTATCAGGACATTTTTGGGCGAGGCAACTTCTATCTTGAAATTCAGGACCAGGGGCTGGAGCAGGAGCGCAAAATCCAGAGTGACCTTTTCCGGCTCGAAAAGGAACTCGACATTCCGATGGTCCTGACCAACGACTCGCATTACCTGTGCGGCGAAGACTCGCACGCGCACGACGTGATGCTGTGCGTACAGACGGGTTCGAAGGTGCACGATGCGGAGCGCTTTCGTTTTGACTCGGACCAGTTTTTTGTGAAGAGCGCGGAGGAGATGGGACGGATTTTTCCCGACTCGCCGGGAGTGGCGCAGCGAACGATGGAGATTGCCGAGCGCTGCAATTTCAAGCTGCACCCGGTGGACAATCCGTTTCCGGAATTCGTGGTGCCGCAGGGGCACACGATCGACAGCTACTTTGAGGAGGTATGCCGGCAGGGGCTGAAGAAGCGGCTGGAAACGGCGGTGCGGCAGCTTGAGCTGCGCGGGGTGCAGCGTTCGACGGCGGCGGAGTATGAATCGCGGCTGAACTACGAGATCGGGATTATCAAGCAGATGAGTTACTCGGGATATTTCCTGATCGTGTGGGACTTTATCAAGTACGCGCGGGACAATGGGATTCCGGTGGGGCCTGGGCGCGGTTCGGCGACGGGATCGCTTGTGGCGTATGCGATGGAGATCACGAACATCGATCCCATGCAGAATGTGCTGCTGTTTGAGCGGTTCCTGAATCCGGAGCGTGTGTCGATGCCGGATATCGATGTGGACTTCTGCATGAACCGGCGCGGCGAGGTGATTGATTATGTGACGCGCAAGTACGGGCGCGGGCAGGTGGCGCAGATTATCACCTTCAATACGATGGCGGCGAAGGCCTCGATCAAGGACTGCGGACGCGCGATGGATATGCCGTATGGGGATGTGGATCGCATTGCCAAGCTGGTGCCTCCTACGGTGGGGATGACGCTGGAGAAGGCGCTGGAGGAGTCTCCCGACCTGCGCAAGGCGTATGACAACGACAAGCAAGTGCGGGAGCTGATCGACACGGCGAAGAAGCTGGAGGGACTGGTTCGCGGAGCAGGTGTTCACGCGTCGGCGGTGGTGATTGCGCCGCGGCCGCTGACGGAGCTTGTTCCTCTGAACCGTACCAAGAACGACGAAATTGTGACCGCCTACGACATGAAGGCGGTGGAGAAGATGGGCCTTCTGAAGATGGACTTCCTGGGCCTGGCCACGCTGACCGTGATCGACGATTGCGTGAAGTTGATTGAGAAGAGCCGCGGAGAAACGCTGGATATCGAGATGATTCCGCTGGACGATCCGGAGACGTTCAAGCGGGTGTTCCACACGGCGCTGACGTCGGGCATTTTCCAGTTTGAGTCGAGCGGGATGCGCGACATTCTGCGGCGGTACAAGCCGGACACGGTGGAGGAATTGACGGCGCTGAATGCGCTTTATCGGCCGGGTCCGATGAGCATGATCGACGACTTTATCGAGCGCAAGTGGGGGCGGCGCAAGGTGGAGTATACGCTGCCGGAACTCGAAGGGATCCTGAAGGATTCGCTGGGAGTCATTGTCTACCAGGAGCAAGTGATGCGGATTGCCAACGTGCTGGCGAGCTATTCGCTGGGCGAGGCGGATCTGTTGCGTCGGGCGATGGGAAAGAAGGATCCCAAGGCGATGGCTGAGCAGCACGATCGCTTTATGAGCGGCGCGGCTGCGCTGGGACATCCGAAGGGCCCGGTGAGCGAGATTTTTGACCAGATGGCCAAGTTTTCAGGATACGGATTCAACAAGTCGCACTCGGCAGCCTATGCGCTGGTGGCGTATCAGACCGCGTATTTGAAGACGCATTATCCAGTGGAGTTTATGGCGGCGCTGCTGACCTCAGAAACGTCGAAGCCAGAGAATGTAGTCAAGTACATCAGCGAGTGCAGGGAGATTGGAATCAGCGTGGAGCCGCCGGATGTGCAGGTGAGCGGTGCGCAGTTTACGCCGCACTTGTCAGATGCGGGAGAAGCGATTCGGTTTGGACTTGCCGCGGTGAAAAACGTGGGCGGCAACGCGATTGAATCGATCTTGAAGGCGCGCGAAGAGGTGGGCGGGCGCTTCAAGAGCTTCTGGGAGTTTTGCGAGAAGGTCGATTTGCGGGTGATGAATTCGCGAGTCATCCAATCCCTTATCAAGGCTGGCGCGATGGATTCGCTGGGCACGCGCGGTCAACTCTTCAATGCAGTGGACAAGGCGATGGAGCGCGCGATGAAGGTGCAGCGCGATGCGGCGCAAGGGCAGACCGGACTGTTTGGTCTTTTCAACGAGGCGCCCGCCCATGGGCGCGACGGTGGCCGCAATGGAGACGACCTGCCCCGTGTGGCGGATTGGGAGGAAGGCGAGCGGCTGGCAAATGAGAAAGAGGTGCTGGGCTTCTTTGTGTCCGGGCATCCGTTGGACAAATACGCGGAAAAGCTGCGCAACCTGACCAATGTGATTTCGATTGCCGAAGCGCTTGAACGGAGGCCGCCGGAGAGACGCTGGGGAGGACAATCCGATCCTGCGGACGAAATCTACGTGGCGGGCATGATGCACGGTTTGCGCGTGCAGAAGACGCGGCGTGAACAGAAACTCTATGCGCAAGCGACGCTGGAGGACGCCAGTGGAAAGATTGACGTGATTGCGTTCCCGCGCGACTATGAGAAGTTGTCCGCGCAGTTGAAGATTGAAGCGCCGGTGCTCATTCGCGGCGTGCTGTCGGGTGATGAGGACGCGGCGCCGAAGATTTCAGTAAGTGCGATTCAGGCGCTTGAGGAGGTTCAGGTGAAGCTGCCTACAGGCATACGCATCCGTATCAATCTGGACCGCGTGACCGATGAATTGTTGGCTGCTTTGAAGACCGCAGCGGACGCTGCTCCGGGGCCGGGAAGAGTGATGCTTCATTTGGAAAAGAAGGGCGAATACGCGGTGATTCTTGAGCCGGAACAGATGAACGTGGCCGCTGACCGAGGATGGGTCGAGCGTATAGAGGAACTGGTTGGTAAGGGAGCAGTGCAGGCAGTGGTGTAAGTTGTTGCGGATCGGGTTGAAGGAGTTTTTCCTAAGGCACGATCACTGCTGATCCGTCTTCAGTTTCATGCTTGACAGCCCTGATGGCCTTGTTCGCATCTTCGAGTGGGAACGCGACGACACGTGGACGGAAATTGAGCTCGTGAGCGATGGCGAGGAAGTCGCGCGCATCCTCTCTGGTCATGTTAGCAACGCTGCGGATCTGGCGCTCGCCCCAAAGATGCTTGTCATAGTCGAAGGCTGGCATTTGATCGAGGTGAATGGCGTTGATCGCGACCACTCCACCTTTGCGCAGGGCTGACAGAGCGCTGACCACGACGTTTCCGCTGGGCGCGAAAGTGATGGCGCGATCAAGTTCTACGGGGGCTTTTGCGTATTCGTCGCCGACCCACGTAGCGCCGAGCGACTGAGCAGCTCTGCGGTGCGACTCGCCACGGGTGACCACGTAGACTTCGCAATCCCAGTGCTGGAGGATGCGAATGGCGAGTGATGCGGAGCTGCCAAAACCAAACAGGCCGACGCGTTCTCCGCGCTCCACTCCTGCAACGCGCAGGCTGCGAAAGCCGATGATGCCTGCGCAAAGCAAAGGTGCGGCGTAGCAGTCGTCGAGGCCTGGCGGCAGCGGAATCGTGAAGTCGGCGCGCACGGACGCATATTCCGCATAGCCCCCGTTGACGGAGTAGCCGGTAAAGGTGGGATGGTCGCAGAGGTTTTCCATCGTGTGGCGACAGAACCAGCAATCGCCGTCCACACCGCCCATCCAGGAAACGCCAACGCGCGCACCGATCGGAAGATTTTCAGTTGCGCCGTCAACGACTCTGCCGACGATTTGATGACCGGGAATGACCCGCGGCTGGATTGGCGGTAGATCGCCTTCGACGATGTGAAGATCAGTGCGGCAGACGCCACAGGCGATGACCTTGACCAATATCTCGCCAGGTTGAAGTTGAGGCTTGGGGAAATCTTCAATGGAAAGCCAGTCTCCGGGCTTGTTCAATCTCGAATCGAAAACGGCTGCTCTCATCGCACGTCCTCCAAGTACAAGATTACGCCGGCGAAGAATTCAGGCATGAGCAATTATGCGGGGGGCAGAGGCTCATGGTTTTGCTGATTGGTCTGACGGAATGGACTCGACGCATCGAATCTCAGGGTAGGCAGGAACCGAGGTGTAATCACGCAATCCGAGCGCTTGAACCCATCGGTCAATGTGATCTCGAAGAGAAGCTACTGCAATTCCACCAAAGATATCGGGGAAAGCTTCGAGCCTGCGTAGCGCGGCACGCAGCAACGATGCGGTTCCCACATGGTTTTCGCGCTGGAGGTGGTGAAATGCCGCGGCCACCTGAATCAGCGACTGGAGGAAAGCCTTTTCCGGTTCCTGGGACTTCAGCCACACGCTCTCCCAATGTTCGTGTGCAAGGAAGAACTCCTCGGCCCGATAGCACCGCAGGCCTTCAGCAAGCTCTCCGCAATTCCAATCCAGTGACATGCTTTCAACATTATGCTTTAGCTGGGCCGGAGCAAATGCCCGGAACATCACGAATATGGAAGATTTCGCCGTGCTGATTGTGGACTTAATGGATGATCTTGAAGGCTGACGAATCGGCAGAAGGCGAGCCAAAATCCGAATCGAATCCAAGCTCCAGTTTCGCCGCATCCGACATCATCCCGGGCTGCCAGGGCGGATCGAATACCACGTCGACCTGAACCTCCCTGACCTCAGGCAGCCGCGCAAGCCTGGTTTCGACATCAGCCTTGAGTACATTGGCCATACCGCATCCGGGCGCAGTCATCGACATCTTAATCTCGACTCTCTTGCCGCCGCTTTCAAGAGGCGTGGCACGAGCCTCATAGATGAGGCCGAGATCTACGATGTTGACCGGAATTTCCGGATCAAAGATTTTCTTCAATTGATCCCAAATCATCTTCTCTTGGAAAGCCTCCGTGTGAGGCGTATCTTCCGTCGCCTGCGCGGAGAGCCCCAGCGCATCGGCATCGGAGGCATCGATCCTGAACAGGATTCCGCGGCTGTCCGAGATCGTGTAGCTGCTTCCGAGAAGCTGAATTACTCTTACACGAGTGCCTGCTGTGAGCCGGCTCCGTGCTCCGCTGGGAATCTCAATTACTTCGCAGTCACGCTCTAACTCGATTGGATTAGTTGGAAGCATCGTGTATAACTTTTCCAGTTACGAGGGAGTTATTCGGTGGATACCACTTCCTGCGTACCTTCCAATGCTGTTTCCAAAGCGTGCCATGCGAGCGTTGCACACTTGACTCGTGCAGGGAACTCGGAAACCCCCGAGAATACTGTCAGTTTGCCCATCTCAGATGGCTGAGCCCCGGGCGCAACGCGGCCAGTTACCAGATTGAGGAATTGCCGGAATAAGCTAGCTGCCTGTGCTTTGGATTTCCCTTTGACACTTTGCGTCATCATGGATGCAGACGCTTTTGAGATAGCACAGCCCGAACCCTGAAAGCCAATATCGCGAATCGTATCACCCTCGACGTCGAGAAATACCTTGAAGTGATCGCCACAGAGCGGGTTGTATCCTTCGGCGGAGCAGTTTGCCGTGGGCGGCTGCCGATAATTGCGCGGAGCCTTGCTGTGCTCGAGAATGACTTCCTGGTAGAGTTCGCGCAGTTCTGCCATCAGGCAAATACCTCTCTTACCTTTCGGATTCCTTCTGCCAGAGCGTCAACGTCATCTCTGCTGTTGTAAACAGCGAAGGATGCGCGTGCAGTGGCGGGGATGCCGAAGCGCTCCATCACAGGCTGCGCACAGTGATGCCCTGTGCGAACTGCAATTCCCTCTTGATCGAGAACGGTTCCAATGTCATGCGGATGAACGCCATCGAGGATAAAGGAGAGCACGCCGGCCTTCTCCCTTGCAGTGCCGATGAGGCGCACGCCGGGGATTGCAGCGACAGCCTCCGTGGCATAAGCGAGCAGATCGTGTTCGTGAACTGCGACGTTGCTCATGCCAAGCCGATTGAGGTATTCGAGCGCCGCATGAAGTCCGATGGCACCCGCGATGTTGGGAGTGCCAGCCTCAAACTTAAAAGGAAGTTTGTTGTACGTTGTCTTCTCAAAGGTCACGGAACTGATCATCTCGCCGCCGCTCTGGTAGGGAGGCATGGCCTCAAGCAAAGCCGCTTTTCCGTAAAGAACACCGATTCCGGTGGGACCATAAACCTTGTGGCCAGAGAACGCATAGAAATCGCAATCGAGTGCCTGCAAATCCACTGCCACATGCGGCACCGCTTGCGCGCCATCGATAAGCACAGGGACGCCGACGGCGTGTGCGAGTTCGATTACACGGTGGACCGGGTTCACTGTCCCGAGTGCGTTTGAGACGTGGGTTAGTGCGACGAGTTTGGTTCGCGGACCAAGAAGCTTCTGAAACTCATCGAGCAGCAACTCGCCCTCGTCGTTGATCGGCGCGACACGGAGATGGGCCTGCTTTTCATCGCAAAGAATCTGCCAGGGCACGATGTTGGAGTGATGCTCCATGGCGGTGATCAGGACCTCATCGCCGGGAGCAACATGCGCGCGGCCGTAGGTTTGCGCCACAAGATTGATGGCTTCGGTGGCCCCGCGAACGAAGATGATTTCGCGCACATCGGAGGCATTGAAAAAGCGCCGGACAGCTTCACGCGCGTTCTCATGCGCTTCAGTGGCAATCACTGAGAGTGCGTGGACACCACGATGGATGTTGGCGTTCTTCTGTTCGTAGTATTGCGACACTGCCTGAATGACCGCGTTCGGTTTCTGCGATGTGGCCGCATTGTCAAGATAGATAAGTCTGCGGCCGTTGATACGCCGCTCAAGAATAGGAAAGTCCCCGCGAACGTTGTGAATGTCAAGATCTCCACGAGTGTGAGGTGCTTCGTTCGCAGGGAGAACAGGCGCGTGATGGACCAGCATAGTCATCCAACTTCCTCCATGTGATGTCGAGCTTCTTCGCTCGAAGTCTCCGAGCGGTGAAGTGACGTTGGCGGTGTGGCCAGCGCGATATCCAGGAGACGATGTTGAATGAGACCCTCGACGAAAGACCGAACGGTTTGCTGCGGGATGCGATCGAGGCATTCGCTCGCGAAGGCGTAGAGTAATGTCTTCCGCGCAGCGACTTCATCGAATCCGCGCGAACGCAGGTAAAACAGGGCATCCTCATCGAGTTGACCGATGGTTGCGCCATGCGTGCATTTGACGTCATCTGCGTGAATCTCAAGCTGGGGCTTGGTGTCGATCCGCGCATCGTCTGAGAGCAGCAGATTGCGATTGGTCTGCTTCGCGTCGGTCTTCTGCGCATCTTTGTGGACAATGATGCGGCCGTGGAAAACGCCGCGTGCCCGATCATCGAGAATCCCGTTGTAGAATTGGCGGCTGCTGCCATGCGGACTGGCGTGCTCGACGAGCATGTAGTTATCGAGATGCTGATGGCCTCCGCCGATGAAGAGCCCGTTGATCAGGCATTCGGCGCCTTCGCCGTCGAGCACAGGATGCACGTTGTTGCGCACCAGGCCACCACCGAGAAGAATGGAATGAGATTTTACGTTTGCTCCCCGGCCTTGTTCGATCCGCAAAGTGGAGATGTTGAAAGACTCGGCATTTTCGCGTTCAATCATGCAATGCGAAACCGCTGCATCGCTGCCGACCACGAGTTCCGTGACGGAGTTGCAGAGTGCGGCATCGTCTGCCGATGACACATAATCTTCGATCACAGAGACGTGAGACTCCGGTTCGGCGACGATAAGAGTGCGCGGATGCATCATGAGCGGGCCATCGCCGCGGGCCGACACGTTCAAGATGTGTACGGGCTGATGAATGACGGCCCGGCGCTTGATGCGGACATAGGCGCCATCCTGCCAAAGGGCTGTATTCAATGCAATGAATGCGTCGCGGCGGGTATCCGCGTAGCGCCCGAAATGCTCCTCAAGAATCTTGGGATCATGCACAAGAATGCCTGCCAAGCTGCCGACTTCGAGGCCAGACGGAAGATTGGTTCGCTTTGAATGCCGCGGTGAAAAAATGCCGTTAATAAAAACGAGCAAGCAAGCCGGTTCTTCAAGACGAAAAGGCTCGATGTCTTCGAGCGAAAGGGCTACATCGCCCTTCGCGGCCAGGCGGAACGGAGTCTGCGCGATGGCAGCGACATTGGTGAATCGCCAGTCTTCATCGCGTGTCGTAGGGAATCCAACTTCGAAGAACCGCGCATGCGCATCCTCACGAAGTCGCCTGAGCCACGGGGGATCAGGCGCAGAAGCGTGCTTCTGCAAGTCGTCGAAGACTTCGAGGTAATTTCCCAACCGCTCTTCTGCAGTAGCCATGTTCGTCCATCCTAGACAGGCAACGCCTGTCGCCTTTCGTCTTCCATGGAACCGTATCCTCTTTCTTCGAGTTCCAATGCCAGTTCCGGGCCGCCGGAGCGCACGATTATTCCATCTACCAGCACATGCACGAAGTCGGGAACAATGTAATCGAGCAATCGCTGATAGTGGGTGACTACGAGCATGGCGCGGTCTTTACCGCGCATGGTGTTGATGCCTTTGGCCACGATTTTCAACGCATCGATATCGAGACCGGAATCGGTTTCATCGAGGATGGCGAGTCGAGGTTCAAGCATCGCCATTTGCAGGATTTCGTTGCGTTTCTTCTCGCCGCCCGAGAAGCCTTCGTTCACTGAGCGATTCATGAGCTTCTCGTCCATGTCAAGAAGCTTCAGCCGCTCGCGGAAGAGAGGCAGGAAGTCCATGGCATCCAATTCCTCTTCGCCACGATGGCGGCGGATCGCATTCATCGCGGACCGGAGAAAATAGGCGTTGCCAATTCCCGGAATTTCAACCGGATATTGAAAAGCCATAAAGATGCCTTCACATGCAGCTTCTTCTGGTTTCATTTGCAGCAGATCTTTGCCGTCATAAAGAATCTCACCGCCCGTGACCTGATACGTGTCACGGCGGGTAAGCACCTGCGCAAGGGTACTCTTGCCCGAACCGTTAGGTCCCATGATGGAATGCACCTCGCCGGCATTGATGGTCAAGTCGACACCCTTGAGAATTTCCTTGCCGTCCACAGACGCATGCAGGTGCTTGATTTCGAGCAAACTCATTAACTGATTCCTCCGATTCCATTTTTGAAGGGCCGATTTCAGCCCACGCTGCCTTCGAGACTGACGCCGAGAAGCTTCTGCGCTTCGACTGCAAACTCCATGGGAAGCTCGCGAAACACGCGCTTACAAAAACCGTTGACGATCATGGAGACAGCATCTTCGGGTTTGAGGCCGCGCTGTTGCAGGTAGAAGAGCTGGTTCTCACCGATCTTCGAAGTCGACGCTTCATGTTCCATACGCGCAGTGGAATTTCGCACGTCAATATAGGGGAAGGTGTGGGCGCCGCACCGATCGCCGATCAGCAGTGAATCGCATTGCGTGTAATTGCGTGCGCCGGTTGCTCCCTTCATAATCTTCACCAGGCCCCGATATGTGTTCTGCCCGTATCCCGCTGAGATACCCTTCGACACGATGGTGCTGCGGGTGTTCTTGCCGATGTGGATCATCTTTGTGCCAGTGTCGGCTTGTTGATGGTTGTTGGTGAGTGCGACGGAATAGAATTCGCCGATTGAGTTGTCGCCCTGAAGGATGCATCCCGGATACTTCCAAGTAATTGCAGAGCCGGTCTCGACTTGGGTCCAGGAAATCCTGGAGTTCACGCCCACGCATTTGCCGCGCTTGGTAACAAAGTTGTAGATACCACCACGACCCTGCTTGTCTCCTGGATACCAGTTCTGGACGGTGGAGTATTTGATCTGCGCGTTGTCAAGCGCAACCAACTCCACCACTGCGGCGTGTAACTGGTTCTGGTCGCGAATCGGTGCCGTGCATCCTTCGAGATAACTCACATACGAGCCTTCATCCGCGACAATGAGGGTCCGCTCGAACTGGCCTGTCTCTGCGGCGTTGATGCGGAAGTAGGTGGAAAGCTCCATGGGACAACGAACGCCTTTGGGAACATAGACAAACGAGCCATCGGTGAATACCGCCGCATTGAGCGAGGCGAAAAAGTTGTCGGTATACGGAACCACCGAACCGAGATACTTCTGTACCAAGTCGGGATGCTTTTGCACCGCCTCGGAGAAGGAACAGAAAATGACTCCCAGTTCCGCCAGCTTATCCTTAAAGGTGGTTGCCACCGAGACGCTATCGAACACAGCATCCACGGCGACGCCGGCGAGGAGTTTTTGTTCCTCAAGGGGGATGCCGAGTTTCTCGTAGGTGCGCAAAATCTCTGGATCGAGGCTATCCAGGCTGTCGAGAGCTACCTTCTGTTTTGGAGCGGAGTAATAAACAATGTCTTGATAATCAATGGGGCCATAGATGATGTTTGCCCACTTCGGCTCGCCTTTCGCCTGGTCAAGCGAGAACCAATGGCGCAGTGCTTTCAAGCGCCACTGAAGCATGAATTCCGGCTCACCCTTTCTGGCGGAGATAAGGCGAACGATATTCTCGTTCAACCCTTTGGGGACGCGATCTTCATCGATCGCGGTGATAAATCCCCACTTATAGTCCTGTTTGGCAAGGTCCCGAATTGTGTCGACATTGGTGCTCATTACACTCTCCGCAGGATTTGGCCGAATTAGCCGAAGACCCTCAGGAGGTGCATGCCCGACCAGCATCGCCGTGGGTCTGGCTTTTTGCTCGGATTCACGATCCAGTGTGCAAAACGCCGCGTTCCCAACATATAGGACTAATTCAGTCCTATATCTAGATTCAGTCTACTCCTGCCGGGATTCATTTTCAAGGCGATGCCATCCGCAGAGCTGAACTGCGGGCAAGACCCTCGTCAGAGGGAGCATCGGATTGCCTTGGGGCCTGCCCGCTCCCGATTGATGAGAAGGAATGAGGTAAGGGGGATGAGCGCCTGCCGCGCGAAATTATCTTTGGTGGTCCTGGATCGATGGCAGGATAAAAAACTAAACTACAATGATTTAGAGTCGCCTATCGGGGATGGGTAAACCCCACGCCTTCAGGCGGCGGTAGCACTTGTTCTTGCCTTTCAGCCCTCTCCAGGCCACCACGGACGGAGTGAGCACAAAGGCGTTTAGGGCAACGAAGCTGACGCAGCAATATCGGCTGCATGGCCGATCAATCCGGCTTTCAGCCGTAATTCCGAAGCCACCGGCTTTTAGCCGGTTGGTCAGTTCACATATCCATGCCCGGATGGCGAAATTGGCAGACGCAGCGGACTTAAAATCGGCTTATAAAGTCGCAGCGTTGCTATATATTATTGAAACTAAATAGCTTGCATTAATGCCGAACACTGCGTAAGCCTTGCGCAACTCTTGCACACTTTTGTGCTTCTATAGAGGAAGCAGGAGGTGCAGCCGCATGGCCGAGCATCACACCATCCTCGGTGGCAAGGTCCACGTCTACAAGCGTCCGAATAGTTCGAGTTGGCAATGCGCGACCTATCTGGCCGGAAAGAACCGGCGCACCACCACCAAAGAAGACAGTCTCTCGAAAGCGAAGGAGTTCGCAGAAGACTGGTATTTGCAGTTACGGGGCAAGCTCCGCGAGGGTCAGTTGAAAAGCGGCAAACTCTTCCGCGAAGCTGCGAAGTTGTACCTGCGCGAATTCGACATCATGACGCAGGGGCAGCGCAGCCCAACCTATGCGCGCGGACAGCACGCGAGGACAAACGGCTACTTGATTCCGTTCTTCGGCAGCATGGTCCTTCCCGAGATCACGGCTGGCAAAGTCAATGAATATCGTATCCATCGCCTTGAGGAAAGTAAGGCGATGCGCGGCAAGCCTCCAGCGCATAGCACCATGCACCAGGAGACCGTGACGCTACGCCAGATTTTCAAAACGGCTCTGCGGCACGGATGGGTCGATCATCTCCCGGATTGTTCAGCGCCATATCGTGCGTCCGGAAAGATTTCCCATCGAGCATGGTTCTCACCGGAAGAGTACAGGCAGCTTTATGAGGCAACGCGCAAACGCGCGCAAGACCCAAAGCAGCCCCGTTTTCGTTGGGAAGCGGAACAACTTCACGATTACGTTCTGTTCTCTGCCAACACTGGACTCCGGCCCGACGAGGCAAGGCGTCTTCAGTTCCGCGATGTCACGGTGACCGAAGACGAGGGGAGCGGCCAAACCATCCTTGAGATCGAAGTACGTGGAAAGCGGGGCGTTGGTTATTGCAAGAGCACAACAGGTGCCGTGCATCCGTTCGAGCGGCTGAAAGCCCGCCCACGTCCAGATGGAGGGCCGGGAAGATCGGGCAGCCGTACCGCATCAATAGCCAACGGTGAGTGGCACGCGCCCGGACCCACTGATCTTCTGTTCCCGAAATGGCCACGCGAGTTGTTCAACGCAATCCTTGAGGAAGAAAAGCTTCGCACCGACCGTGACGGAAGGCCGCGAACGGCGTATAGCCTGCGCCACACGTACATCTGTCTGCGCCTGCTTGAAGGTGCCGACATTTATCAGATTGCGAAGAACTGCCGGACAAGCGTGGAGATGATCGAGAAATACTATGCGGCGCATTTGAAGACGCAGCTCGATGCTTCCGCGATCAACATCATGAGGCCACGGTCGAAGAAAAAGACAGCTCCCAGGAAAGGGCCCGGACGAGTGGAGCCCATCCGTTTGGCCGAGGAAGCGTAGACGCGCCTTGCTTTGCTCCTGATAACCGTAAACACATTGCAATTCGGCGAGCCAGGATGGAACCATCCTGGCGGGGTATAGGGCCGGAACCGGCCCCACTCCGGCCCGGAACCGGGCCGATGAACGCGCCGAGGAAGCGAGCGGCCATCGATTCTGCCGCAAGCAACATGCGCGATGAGGCTCAGCGTAGAATCGCACCAAGGAGCAATCGGACATGAAGGTGAAGGACCTCTCGGGGTGGCCTCCGTCGAACTTTGGCTCAAAAGGAATTGGCGGCACCATACCCACGCACGCGCAGCAGGTGACGATAGGGGATGTGCTGAATACACTTGCTGACAATGTATTCTTTAGTTGCGGGTATGGGGATCAAACCGTCACGTGCAGCTTCTTCGTGCCGGATGCGATCACAGCCAAGAAGATCGCTGCAATCCTCAAAGAGCACAAGGGCGAGAATCTGCTCTCAATCGCGCAGGTTGAAATTCCCGCTGACTGACCGGAGCCGGTCAGGACCCGTCAACGCTTTCCGCTGCGCTTTGATGGCCGCAACGCGGTTGTTAATAGAATGGAATGAATTGGACGGGCAATAATTACGCTGACTGACCCAAGCCTGAACCTCGGTGCAATTGATCGAAATATAGCCCAAACCTATCGCGCAAGTATTGTCTCTTTTGGCTGTCACTCAACGTGCTCATGTACAAGTATTCAGGTGCCGTCAATGGGATCATTCCAACCTGTTCCGGCGTCTCTCCTCTCTTTATGATCTTCCAGAAATACGTGGTGCTGGGTAGGGCATCATATGCGGATAGAGAGAACGTCGGTGCTGCAAGCTCTTGGAGGGCATTTTCGCAAAATTCTCGCAATTCAGGCATCGTCTTGTCTCCTGCAGCGCATGTGGCGCGCAAGAATCTTATACACCCGAATCACCCTTACCGCGAGCGTTTGCGTAAGCAGAGCCACAGCAAGTGGGTTAGTCAGCGCAGTTATTGCTATTGGACGGCATCGCCTCCCCAGAAATTGGTCGGGCATTTCCCTATGGATTTCGCTTTAGGAAAGCTGCTCGTAGGTCCGGGGATATTCGGAAGTTACTTTGTTCCAGCTTGCTCAGTGCGTGGCGGAAATTGATCTTGCCCAATTTGGCCCCGCGCTCCAGAATCCCAAGCGTTCCGCGAACCTCCAGATGGAGGTTTTTCGCCTCCTGCCGCCCATCCGTTTCATCGAGAAGCACGGTGCTAATTCCAAGCTCCAGCGCCAATTGAATGGCTTCGCGTTCGCCGACATCTAGTTTCATCAACGCAGGACTTGGTATGGATGTAACTGTGCGCACTTCCAGCCACGCCGGGAATTGGTTGGTCCACTGTTGCACTTTGGCGGGAGTTTTGGGGTGTTTCAATTCCTGAAAGACGGCCTGTGGAATCAGGACCTCACCAAAAAGGGCGGGCAACAAATCCACTTCGTCAATCAGCACCAGGTAATTCAATGGGGAGGTATCGGCAACAACGATCATGCCGTCCGCTCAAATGCCTCGGCATCCTTCTCAAGGTCCTCGACGCTGTAAGAACGCTCCCAAACTCCATGCTCCTTGAGAAAGCCATCCAACTCATAGCGGGTCTCAAAGCCTAGAAGCACACGCGTCTGATATGCGGAAAGCGCGCCGGAACGATACCCTTCGATGGCGAACGCCTCTAGGGCTTCGCGCGCCGGATCGGGGCGCTGAGCGAGATCATCGGGAAGCTGCACAGTGATCTGCATAGCTCTGAGCGTAGCACGGAACCAGTGCAAAAACCACTCGGGACCAGTCCTCTTTGCGGGGAACGAGGCGCAGCAAAATGTTCGTGTCCACCAAGTAGGACCAGCCGGGCATCAGGCGCGCTCACCATAGATCATTTCGCGCGAAAAGGTCTCGGATCGCAGTTGGGGAACATTTGGCGCTTTGCTCGCAAGGGCATCCAGAAAGGCGCGAAATTCTTCCTGGTTTGCGCGCGTATGGCCTTTACTTCTGGAAGCAATCGCTTCCCGGAGCAGTCGCTGCGTATACACTTCCAGCGCAATGCCGCGAGCCAAGGCCTCAGCGGCAAGCTGTCTTTCCATCTCCGGGTTGAGTTCGACACGGATGCTCATGGAGACCTCACATTCCTACCTATTGTCGAACGGTCGCGGGCAAAAATCTAACCGACTTGACACAATACACGCATACGTGCAGAATATACGTGTATGCCCAATAAGACGCTTTATGTTCGCGAAACTGATCTTCCACTGTGGGACTTGGCGCAGGCACAGTTGGGCCAGAGTCTATCCGCCCTATTTGCTGAATTTCTTCGTGAAAAGGTAAAACCAATGAACGCTTATGTGCACGTCATTCGTTCCGAACCGAACAGCTCAAACCTAATGGTCATGTTCGCTCCAGTAGGAACGAAGGGCGGTAATGGGAGCCCGCTCTACGTTCAGGAGCAGCAATTAGTCGCATTCCTCGAAGCGCGCGGGGTTAAGCATAGCGTTGCAAGTAAGATCGCATCGGACTTAGAGCGCGTCCAGAGTATCCAAGAGCTAATCGCCATTCGACCGGAAGCCATAAACCGGTAGGCAGGGAGCAGGTTTTGGGAACCATGATGAATGCTTGGAACTGGCTGAACGCAAACACAGGGGCATTGCAGGGGCTCTTCGCGATCATTGCTATGCTTCTCACCCTAGCAAGCATTTTCGTCCTGACCGTAACGTGGCGCGCAATCAAGAGACAGGCTCTCGCGTCAGAATTACAAGCGGATGCTGCACGTGCACTGACCCAAGTCGCAGAAGAGCAGACAAAAGCTGCAAAGGACGCTGCAACAGCAGCGAAAACACAATGCGACCTTTTGTCCGGTCAACTCGAATTGGGTGTCGCGCCTATGCTCGTCGCAGAGCCGGATGACAGACCAAATATGAAGAATTTCAAACTCGTCAACCGCGGACAGGGGATGGCATTTCAGGTCTGTTACTGGCAGGGGGAACGTGAAGCGAAGGGTCAGGGGAAGGCCCAGAGCACACCAACGCAGCCGTCCACACTTGCGCCCGGCATACCTAGTTATGTGCCAATTCCCCCTGGTTGGCCTACATGGACTGCTCAGTACAAAGGAATCGATGGACAAGAGCGTTGGACCGTGATCTATCGGGATAAGAACAATGATAACTTCAGGCAGGAGCACTTTATAAGGCGCGGACAGCAGGAAATTCACTTAGCGTAGCTCGCCTTGATAGGTTTCGATAGGGAGAGAAGATGGGCAGCATTTCGGAAGTGAAACCCAATCGGTACGACAAAGAGTGGCAGAGTTTTGGGCGTCGCACAAAGCGGCTTCTGGCGTGGGTCGTAGACATGGAATACGACGGACTGACCGCCCTGCTGAATAACAAAAACTTTTCACAGATCGCCGATTGGCCGGGCCCTCTGCACCAAGATAGATGGCGAGGCTTTGTCGCGTATACAGATTCTGATCGCTATTTGTTACCGCAGCGGCCAGAATGGTTGAGTATTGATGCGCTATTTGAGCCCCTTCCGATTCCCGCGCTTCCGACCATTCGTGAACAATCGTATCGACCCGCCGAAAGGAAAGTGCTGTTGGAGCAGATTGAAGCAAAGAGAGCCGTATTTGAGCAAACCTTTGCTTCCGAGGTCGAAAGGCTCAACAAGCTTCATCTTCGAGAGAAGTATTTGAACGAAGAACGGGAAACTATCGCTACGGTGATCGAGCTTGCAAATAGACGCCATCCGATCGGTCGCCGCTTCCGGAATGGCTTTCACGCCTTTGTCGATCCCGACGCCAAGGTCGTGCTCGTAGAAATTCAATTCCCAGACTTCGCGAACCATAGCTTTCAAATCGACACGACCGCTAAAGGGCTCCCCAAGTATGCATCCGAGACTCAGAGGAAGAAGATTGTTCGACAATGCTTGTACTCAGTCGTCATTCGCGCCGGGTACATCGCATCAAGAGTGCTTGAGCCCACAAGCTACAAGACAGTCGCCATAAATGTGTCTCAAAATTGGTTCGATCCGGCTACTGGCACTCCGCGCACAGGGATCATCTGCTCATTGCAGGCTCAGGTCTGCGAGTTCACGGCGTTGCAATTGGACCAAGTGAATCCCGAGGCTTGCTTCAGGCACCTTAAGGGAATCGCTGTCCCTTCGTTCGATTCGATTTCCCCGGTGAGACCAATCTTCGTTCTAAACAAGAGCGACGACAGGTTCATCGAAACCAGGGAGATCGATTCGCTCCTCGCGCCGGAAGCCAACTTGGCGGCGATGCCGTGGGAAGATTTTGAGCAGTTGGTTGCCCAACTATTTGAGTGGGAATTCGTAAAAGAGGGCGTTGAGGTTCGGGTGACGAGGGTATCGCGTGATCGAGGAGTTGATGCCGTGCTTTTCGACCCCGATCCCCTGCGAGGCGGCAAATACGTACTTCAAGCGAAACGTTACACGAAACCGGTTGATGTCGCCGCCGTGAGAGACCTATTCGGCACAGTGATGAATGAGGGAGCAAATCGGGGAATACTCATCACGACAAGCTCATATGGACCGGATTCTTATGCATTTGCAAAAGATAAACCGATCTCGTTGGTGGACGGTTCAAATCTGCTGGTGATGCTGCGACGCCACGGGAAGAAGTTTCGCATTGATCTGGAGGAGGCAAGACGATTGAATCAAGAGGGCGGCATTGATATGTGAATCACGGCATTGGGTGGTTAGCACACTCAGCCCCGTGCATCTTCGCGAGTCAACATCGGAGGAGCAAATGCAACGAGTCAGGTTGGAAGAGGAGTCACGCGGCCTAGTCTCGAGGTTGGCACCGTTTTCGCGCCTTGTGATCGAATCAAGCGGCATGGACGGATTTTCTGCGCGGAACTGGTTTCGAATTCGAGATCGGTCGTCGGGGCGATCTTTTACTATCAAAGCCTCGCAACCGTGCGTTTTTCTTGGGCCGCGTTTTGACACGTTGCTAAAAAGCTTCTTGCGCGAGTGCGGGTATGAGGCCGACCAGGGTTGATAGGCAGTTTCCAACCTTAGCTATCTCGTGCCCAACTGCTGTGTGCGTGCTCGAAGCAACTCCACGGGGAACAGAAAGACGAAATTGTCCGCTCCGACCGGAACCAGAACCTTGACGTAATAGCTTTTCAAATCCCTTCCTGCAAATTTCTTCATGTTCTCTATCTTGGCGCGTGGAAACATCACGTTCCCCACTAGGTAGCTGCCCGGCGCAAGCGTCTGTAACCGCAACGCGCTACTCGTCAAGGCTGCTACGGTGCGATTCGCACGCGCCGCGATCATTGCGCTATTCTCCGCGTTCTCAGCGCGGAGGCGGGTGCTGTCAACAGGCACTCGCGCCGTCGCGGTGCCGTAGAAATTTCCCTGCGCCCAGCTCCCGTGGTTGTCGAACATCGAAAGAGTTCCGGTTGTGTGAACCGTAACCATCGAATTGGAATAGGCTTGCAGTCCGTTGCCAAAAGCCATGAGAGCGGAGGCGACCGCCAGCCGATGCTCGATTCGTTGTGCGATCTTTTCCGGTGACGTGTAGGGGAGAGCCTTTCCGGTATTTAGGTCCGTAACCTGTATGGCTTCCGGGAAGAAAGTTACCGGCTCTGCGGTTGCATTGCCCACAAGGACCGTCAGCCGGAAGTATCCTCCGATTTCACTCCCCGCCACTGCGAGAAACGCCGATTCCGAGCGGCAAATCCAAAACGCCTGACCGTTCTCGTAAAGCACGGTGTAAGGTATCACGTTGCCCTGATCGTCGTGTGGGACTGCGGCAGGCGGTGCTGCAACCGTGCCTTTGCGCTGGATAGAAATCGTGCCATCGTTGTGGGCCCCTAGGCAGTCTTGGCCGGTAAAAGTTCCTGCACCGACCCTGTTGGAAAGCGTGACAGAGCCTCGATAGGAGCCGGGGCATTGCGCCTGAGTTTGAGCGAGAGTCAAAGAGAGCTGGTTGCCCCCAATCCGCCCTACGGCTATACCCTGCCCACCAAGCGTAGTCTGGTATTGTCCAGAGACGTTTCCACTGGCGTCCTGATTCAGATGCAGAGCCAGTGTCCCCGCCGAAACTGAATCTCCAAAGACGGCGATCCAATCGCCGGACACGTTTGCGGACAATTCGCTCTGCGCATAGAGCGACCGGGACGCGCAGAGCGCGATTGCAGCAAAAGCGAGAGCGGCTAATGTCCCCGCAGGATAGCTTAGTCCAAGACGGAGAATGTTCTTTCCCATTGGTCCCTCAACAATCTGATGGTGAAAACATGGTAATACTTCTGGGTAATCGCGGTCCGCTGCCATCACGCCATGCCGCGCGCGGACCAGTTGCAGGCTTTATTGAGCTTCGGTGACATATGCCTGGGCACAGTGGCGACTCAGAGAATTAGAGACGCACCCGAGGCCAAGTTCCGTGTCAGGACGAGCATCCCAAGAACGGCGCTGCCTACGGCATCGGCAGGAGTGGCGACACGTCACCCCGGCTCGGGTGCTGCAAGGTTGCTGGAGGTTACTGCGGCGGGAACTTGTTTAGAGTGCGGCGGTTGACCGCAAAATGGACTGGCCAGGGTTACTGCGGGAGTAACGCGCTGCTGCCCGTCGGGGAACCTCTTGAAAGCACAAGGCGAGACGTGGAACCGGCATCCCGGCGCGCTCACGCGCGTAGCCTCCGCTCCGCCGTCCGTAAAGGCTCTCCGCTTCGCTCCGACCGCTGCGCGGCGTGCTGTGCATGGCCTTGACTGACGGCTCCGCTACGGCTGGTTTGCAGCTATGAGAAGAATGTCTTCTTCTCATGTTCCACATGACAAGGGCCACGGCTCTGGGACGGGCCATCAACTATAAGGATATGTTCGTGAAGCACCCGCAGCGGCAATAGCTCGGTAGCGATGAGGCAAAATCTCTCAAATAGGGTTACTCTGGTAGCAACCTGAAGTTGCTGAAGGGGTAACCCGATGACTCCCCTCCCTTTAGCAAGAAAGCGGCTTGGCACGGCCCCGTGTCCTGTACGTTGTGGCGCGCTGGTGGCGTGCGGCCCAAATCCCGGTTCCTATTTCCAACCCAATCCATCCGGCGGTGCGCGATGAAGGCTCCGCTGCGCACCAAATCCATAGGCACGAAAGTGAGCGAGGAGGAGTTCGCGGCGCTGGAGGAGTGCGCTCGTCGGGCCGACATGACGCTCTCGGAATGGGTTCGGGCGGTGTTGCTGGCCGCGCCGGGGGTGGAGCTTCCCGACGACGACGCGGCGCTTGCCGGGCGGGTGACGCTGGCCGAGGTACTGGCATTGCGGACGCTGTTCCTGAATCTCCAGTTCAGGCAGACACAAGGTCCGCTGACCGAAGCCGAGATGCGCGGGCTGATCGAGCGGGCCGACGCAGTGAAGGGAGACCGGGCACGGGAGCGGATCGAGGCGGCGCGGAGCCAGGCCCGGAAGCAGGCCGGTGTTTCGGCTGAAAAACCGGAGGCTGGTAAGCCACAGGCAGAGGAGGTCTAAAGCGTGAGGAGATCCCCCGGCTCTGCCGGGGTGGCAGTAGCAGTTTGACATTTGCGGGAGTCCATCCAAGAAACTCCAGACGTGAGCCGACCAAAGCACACGTCAAGGAGAATCCGGATGGACCAATTGGAGAGTCTAAGTCACTCCGTATGGGAGTGCAAATACCACGTATCATTCATCCCCAAATGCCGGCGCCGCGTACTTTATGAAGGTCTTCGGCAGCATTTGGGCGAAGTGTTCCGGCGTTTGGCCGAGCAGAAGGAGAGCCGGGTTTTGGAAAGCCATCTGATGCCTGACCATGTGCATATGTTGCTTTCGATTCCGCCCAAGTATGCGGTGTCGGAAGTAGTGGGCTTCATCAAAGGCAAGAGCGCGATTCATCTGGCTCGGACCTATGGTGAGCACAAGCAGAATTTCGCGGGTCAACATTTCTGGGCGCGCGGCTATTTCGTGTCGACCGTGGGGCGCGACGAAACGGCGATCCGCGAGTACATCCGTAATCAGGAAGTGGAGGACAAGCGGCTAGACCAACTGAAGATGTGGAAGTAGCCGCCGAAAGGCGGCCCCAATCACGTCGGGGCCGCGTTAGCGACCCCGCTCAAGCCGCTTTGAGCGGCTCACAACGTAAAGCCCCCGGCTCTGCCGGGGGATATTTACAAGATGGCGGAGTGGGGCAGGAAGCAGTACGCAAAACCGTGGCCGAGCCGGACGCATGTATGGACGTGGGGAGCTTTTTTCCTTAGCTGCATGTTTTTCGTGTTCGCGGTCTGGCAGGACGGGCGGGTGAACTGGACGGCGGCGGAGCGGCTGTACCTGTCGGACTATCTCAGGAGCGGGGCGCGGGAGAAGCTGCCGGGAGCCAGCGGGCGGTACACGCTGCTCGAAGGAGTGACAGCGAAGGGCGGGCGGCTGTTCGTTACCGGCGATGAGATCGCGGCGGTGAAGGGCCAGGACGGGCGCTACGGGTACGTGCTGACCGACCTGGGAATCAAGGATGGACTGACGCGGTTGCAGTGGACGACGGGGGTGTTCAACGACCGTGGGCTGCATGAGCTGATGGGAAGTTACGTCTTCCAGAACCAAACGCTGTGGGACTTCGTGAAGCGGCCCACGTACTGGACGCTGGCGTTCTTCGCCGTACTGTCGTTCATGGCCGTGCCGAAGGACCGTGCGCGGCGGATGGTCTGGAAGTTCGGGCGGCGGCTGCGTGGGCCGGTGTTAGTCACGACGGCGGAGTTCAACGAGAAGCTAGGCCGGAAGAAATGGCTGACGACTTACTACCCGGACGGAATCGCGCTAATCAATTTGGAGCAGACGTGGGTTGACCGGCTGATACGCCGGGACCGGGGCCGGGGGGAGAAGGAGGGAGGGAGGGAAGAAATGGTGAGATATAGGACGGAATGCGTAATCAATTGGAGCAGACATGGGTTGACCGGAGATGCGTCGGGACGGGGCCGTGGGTCCGCATCCCGAAGGAGCGCGAGGCAATGCACGTGCTGATCGTGGGCGACTCGGGGACGGGCAAGAGCGCGGCCATCCGGCAGGTGCTCGCGCAGATCGCCGACCGGGGAGAGACTGCCATCGTGTACGACCCGGCGCTCGAATACCTGCCGCAGTTTTACTCGGAATCGCGGGGCGACATGGTGCTGAATCCTCTGGACGCGCGCTGCCCGTTCTGGACGCCGGGCGACGAAGTGCCGCACGAAGCGGAAGCGCTGACGGTAGCGGCTTCGCGGGGCGACATGGTGCTGAATCCCCTGGATGCGCGCTGCCCGTTCTGGACGCCGGGCGACGAAGTTCCGCATGAGGCCGAGGCTCTGACGGTAGCGGCATCTCTCTTTCCGGACCGTGGCCGGGAGAACCAGTTCTTCGTCGATGCGCCGAGGAAAATCTTCGCGCACCTGATCAATCTGAAGCCCACGCCGGAGCAGTTGACTTACTGGATGTGCCACGAGGAGGAGATCGAAAAGCGGGTGCATGGCACGGAGCTGGCGGCGATGATCCACGCGACGGCTCCGCCGCAGCGGTCGGGCGTGCTGGGGTCACTGAATATGGTCGCTGACGCGTTCAAGCTGCTGCCTGTGGAGCGGGAGACGAAGCAGCGCTGGAGTGCTTATGCGTGGGCGAAGGAGCGGCGCGGATGGCTGTTCCTTACATCGAAGCCGACCATGCGAGAAAGGCTGCGCCCGCTGATGAGCCTGTGGCTGGACCTGTTAGTGTTGCGGCTGATGAACGAGGGCGGGAGCGGGGCGCGGAAGACCTGGTTTGTGCTAGACGAGCTGGCGACGCTGCAACGGTTGCCGCAGTTGACGACGGCAATCACGGAGGGCCGGAAATCGAATAACCCGATGGTCCTAGGCTTCCAGGGCAAAGCGCAGGTGGAGGCGCTGTACGGGCACATCGCCGAGGCCATGCTGTCGCAGCCCGCGACGAAGTTCTTCTTCAAAACCAGCGAGCCTCATGCGTCGGAGTGGATCTCGAAATCCATCGGTGAAGTGGAGGTGGAGCGGTTCCGGGAGAGCCGGACGCGGGGCGTGTTCCCGCATCAGCGGGAAAATGAGCAGCGGGAGATTACGCGCGAGCCGCTGGTCATGGCTTCGGAGATCGGCGGGCTTGAGCCGCTGCATGGGTATCTGAAGCACGGCAACCTGGTTGTGCGGATGCGGATACCGTATCTCAAGCTGGAGGAGCCAGCGGAGAAGTTCATCGGGCGGAAGATGACGACGCCGGCATTAATGCCGGCGACGGAGCCGGAGCCGCAAGCTGTCGCGCAGCCAGCGGCACGAAAGCCGGTGCGCTCCGTCCAAAAGAAACAGGAACAAGAGCAGCGGCCCGCAGCCGTGAACGAGCAGACGCCGTTCTTCGAGTGATACATGATTACTCTGTCGAAACCCATCAGCAGCGGCCAGGCGCAGGCGTACCACAAAGAAGAGTTCGCCAATGCGCGGGAGAACTATTACACAGAGGGAGAGCGTGTGCATGGCGAGTGGCAGGGCCAGCTTGCAGCGCGTTGGGGTTTGCAGGGTGAGGTTCAGGAGCAGCAGTTCGCGCGGTTGGCCGAGGGCCAGCACCCGGAGACGGGCGAGCAGTTGGTACGGCATCAGACAGCGCGCGAGTACGTCAATGCCAGCGGCGAGACGGTACGCACGATGGAGCACCGGGCCGGATGGGATGCGACGTTCAGCGCACCGAAGTCCGCTTCGCTGACTGCGCTTGTCGGCGGCGACGACCGCGTGCGCGAGGCTCACAGGGAAAGCGTGCGCACGGCGCTTGACGAGATGGAGAAGTACGCGCAGGCGCGGATGGGCGGCAACATCCCAGCGCAGACAACGGGTGCGTGGGCGGTCGCCAAGTTCGAGCATGACAGTAGCAGGCCCGTGGACGGCTACGCCGCGCCGCAGTTGCACACGCACGCGGTGATCTTCAATATGACCGAGACGGCGGAGGGCCAGACGCGGGCGCTGCAACCGCATGAGCTTTACAGGACACAGCAGTACGCGACAGCGGTGTACCGCTCGGAACTGGCGGCGCGGTTGCAGGAGCTTGGTTACGAAATCGAACGCGGCGCGCACGGGCAGCCGGAGATCAAGGGTTACACGCGCGAGTATTTGGATGCGTCGAGTCCGAGGCGGCAGCAGATCGAAGAGCACATGGAGAAGGCAGGAGTGCGCGGGGCTGGCGCCGCGCAGATCGCGGCGCATCAGACGCGCGACGCCAAGCAGCCGTTATCGCATGAAGATGTGCGAGCGCAGCATCAGCGACTCGCAGCCGAACACGGCCATCAGCCGCAGTACGTTGTCAAAGAGGCGGCGCAGCGGCCCAGTGTGGAGCTGAAGCCGGAGCAAGCGGGAGTTGCCGCGCACGAGGGCGTGAGCTATGCGCGCGAGCGCGGCATGGAGCGCGAGGCCGTAGCCGATGAAAGAACGCTGATGCGCGATGCCCTCAAGCACACTATGGGCGAGGCAAGGTTGCCGGAGGTGCGCGCCGAGTTCGAGCGGCGTGTGCAGTCGCAAGATCTGATCGAAGTGGAGCGCAGGCCAGGACTCGCAGGCCGCGCGTTCACGACCGGCGAAATGCAGGGTTTCGAGCGCGAGCTAATCGAGCGGATGAAACTGGGCCAAGGCACGCGCGAGGTATTGGCAGACGGTCAGGTACGGCAGCAGACGATGGAGCAGCATCCGCACTTGAGCTTGAGCCAGCGGAACGCGGTCGAGGATGTGCTGACGAGCCGCGACCGCATGATGGCGCTTGAAGGCGTAGCCGGGGGCGGAAAAACGACTTCCTTAGCGGCTGTCCGTGAAGGGGCCGAGCGTGCGGGCTATCAAGTGGAAGGACTCGCGCCTACATCGAGGGCCGCGCAGAAACTCGCCGAAGCGGGCATCGAGACGCAAACATTGCAAAGGCATCTTGCACGGGGCGAGCAGCAAGACGACGGACAGAAGCGGCTCTATGTGGTCGATGAATCGAGCATGGCAAGCACGAAGCAGATACATACGTTCGTCGAGCGGCTGAGAGAAAACGACCGCGTGCTGTTCGTTGGCGACGTGCGCCAGCATGAGGCGGTCGAAGCAGGACGGCCCTATGCGCAGTTGCAGGAAGCGGGAATGCGCACGGCCAGACTGGACGAGATCATCCGGCAGAAAGACCCGGCGCTCAAAGAGGCCGTGGAGCAGCTTGCGCGCGGCGAAGTACGCGAAGCCATCGGCAATCTCAACAGCCAGGGCCGCGTGCATGAAATCGGCGACCGGCAGGAACGCATCAGCGAAATCGCCCGCGAGTACGTGCGCTCGCCCGAGCGGACGTTGGTTGTGTCGCCGGACAATGCGTCACGTCGCGAGATCAACGAGGCCATCCATCGCACGATGCAAAGCGAGGGCAAGGTCAGCAATAACGAGCAGCGCGTGCATGTGCTCTACGCACGGCAGGACGTGACCGGCGCAGACCGGCAGCACGCGCAGAACTACGAGTGCGGCGACGTACTGCGCTACTCGAAAGGTAGCAAGCCTCTCGGCATCGAGCCGGGAGAATACGCGCGCGTGTCACACGTGGATCGCGAAAGCAACACGCTCACGGTGAAGCGGCACGGCGGCGAAGAGCTGAGCTACGATCCGCGCCGCTTGCAGGGTGTGACGGTCTACCGCGACAGCGAGCGCAAGTTCGCGCAGGGCGACCGCGTGCAACTCACGGCTCCGTACCACGAACAGAAACTCGCTAACCGCGAACTGGCGACCATCGAGCGGATCGAGGGCGACGGCAATCTGAAACTCCGCACGGACTCGGGGCGCGAGGTCGAGTTCAACGCGAGGCAGCATCCGCATCTCGATTACGGTTATGCGGTGACGAGCCACAGCAGCCAGGGCCAGACCGCAGACCGCGTGCTGATCCACGTGGACACGGAACAGGCTCCCGGCGAACTCGTCAACAGCCGCATGGCCTATGTGTCGGTGTCGCGCGCTCAGTTTGACGTGCAGATGTACACGAACGACGCGAAGGCGCTGGGATACGATTTGAGCCGCGACGTCTCGCACCCGACCGCAATCCAGCAGGAGCCAGCGGCAACACAGAAAATTGAGCCGCAATCGGTAAGCATACAAGCCGCGCAAGGCTTGAGCGTGGGCTGAGGAGTGCTCGCCAGCAGCTTGGCATGCGTGACACACCGAGGCTTGGCAAGCAGAATCAAGGTTAGGCAGACCATTACAACCTCAACACACGGCAACCGACGCAACGCAGGACCGTAACCGAGATGGGATCGTCTGCGCGATGGATAGTAAAATGTCGCATAGCGCGCTCTTAGAACTTGTGAAAGTATCTTGGCCCGAGAACGGGTCAAAGCGTCTCATCGGGGAGTGAAAAGAACCGTGCAAAATCCGAGAAATTTTCACATTTTCTTACACAGTCTCACATTAGCTGCTTTTGGGGCAAACGAGGAGAGAGCAATAAATATAGTAGAATGAGTGCCTTGAAAGATGTGCCCGGATGGCGAAATTGGCAGACGCAGCGGACTTAAAATCCGCAGACCGCAAGGTTGTGGGGGTTCAAGTCCCCCTCCGGGCACCAATATAATCAACTATTTACAGTTAAATAGGCCGCCGACAGCAGGTGGCCACTTTTATTTGATGGCTGTTTTGATGGCTGTTGATTCTGACAGAGGAACGCGACTCGCAAAGGAGCCAAGTCAATGGCTGTTTGATGGCTGTTCAGTTTCGGTCCGGGGAATATCGAGTGATATTCCCCGGATAGACAGAGCACAGCCGAGGCGCGGCCCGAGTCAAGGCTCTATGACCGCTACGCGGCGGGCTTCGCCCGGCCTTGACCCGGGCCTCAAGCCTCGGCCATTTGCTGAATATCCGTGGAATGTCATTTACTCGCTACTCCTTGAGCCCCATCGCAGGCCAATTACTCAATACTGCTTTTTATCGTTTACACTGCTCTGGTAGCCAGAAAAACAATATGAGACTGAGTCAGTGGATGGCCCCACATAAAGGGGCGTTGCAGATGATCGTCGTGGCGCTGAGCTTGAATGCGCTCTGTATAGTGCATCTTCCGGCTGAAGACTTGTCAGGTCAAGTAAAGAAAGCCGTGGAGAAGAGCACTCTAGATCAGCCAGGAACGAGGCCCTTTCATCTCAAGGCAACGTTTGCACCCAGTCGGGAGCGTGATAAGGGTACAAATCGTGTAGGCGAGATAGAGATTTGGTGGCAATCTCCTACTAAATGGCGACGCGAGGTGAGTTCTCCCGAGTTTCGCCAGATAGCAGTTCAGAATGGCGACCGGCATTGGGAGAAGAATGACGGCGACTACTTCCCGTTCTGGTTGCAAGAACTGGAACAAGCCATCATTCGGCCTATTCCCCTACCGGTGGATGTTTTGGCCAAACGCGTGAAGACGGGCGAGGTAAAGCATCTGATGGGACTCCAGACGAATATCGATTGGAATGTCACCACTAATTTCGACAACGAGCAGGCAAATGGAAAAGGCGATATTGCCCTGATAGATAAGACCGGACTACTTTCCTTTACTGATGGGCCTGGGTTTGATGGGAATTATCACGATTTCAAAGATTTTCATGGAAGGATGATTGCCTACACCGTGGCTTCAGGCTATGTGGAGGTAACAGCCAAGGTCAGTGTGTTGGAAGACCTCGGCGCTGTACCGGACAGCTTCTTTGACACGAACTTGCCCAGTGGAGATGCGCATCCAATCGACACCCTCGTTCTAAGTGAGGAGGACCTGCGCAAAAATCTAATCCTCGGTACAAACTTTAATTGGCCTACACTCGCCAATGGCCCGCTTGAGGGAGTCGTTTGGACGGAAGTAGTCTTGGATAGAACCGGCAGAATTAAGGAGATGATTCCGCCCATTGCCGACAACCCTGGCGTGCAAGATGCCGCTGAGGCTGGCTTCAAATCGATGCAGTTCCAGCCTATCCTTCGCAATGGCGTTCCTGTCCAGGCGACTGGGCGTATTTCTGTTCGCTTCAAAGCAGTACGTCCAGCAGGAACCGAGACTTTTGACAGTGCACGCAATTACTTTAACCTTGGACGCAAAGCAAGTTTTCTGGCTGCAGGTGCAACCGCACCGTATAAGCTCCTAGCAGAATTTCAAGTAGGAGCAGCCGGTGGCGTTCAAACCGGGCGTTACGAAGACACGTGGATCAGCGCGACGGAGTGGAAGCGCGAAGCATGGTTAGCCTCCAGTCATCTCATCAAATCGCAAAGTGGCGATAAGCATTATGTACTCGCCGAAGGTCCTCAAGCACAAATGCTCCGGCTGGTCATGCAACTATTGGAACCTATTCCTGCAGAGGACACCATGACGGAATCCGACTGGCGCATCCGCCGCGATGCTGCCGTTGGTGTAAAGACGATTCGCGTTTTCCGCGGACCGGAGGGGCCAAACGGGGAACTTGAGCCGGGCAAATCGCAGGGATTCTGGTTTGACGAAGCCGGGCATCTTGTTCAGTGCTACACCGCTGGTCTAGAGGTCCGCCCATCGAGTCAAGAGGACTACGACAACGTACAGGTAGCACGGCAAATTGATGTCTTGAAAGATGGAAAAATAGGGATGCGCATAACTGTTAAGGATATTGGTTCTGCAGATCCGTCAGTTGCGAAGGAATTCATATTAAAGGGGCACGAGTGGCAGCGTGCATTCACTGCGGAAGTTCGGTAAAGACGAGGATTAAAATTGCTTTCCTCCAAATAGGTCGGCGCGAAATTTCTGTGCTTGATAGATAGGTGTAGGCCTATGATTTTTCCTTTCCCATCGACCACTGCACTTGTCCGGCAATGAAGTTTGCGAAGGGACGCACATCGCTTTCGATGCTGGCATGATCGAGCGCGCTTAGATACTCTGTTCGATCATCGACACGGATCACTGTCCAGGGATAGCCGCCCGATGCCAGCAGTACATTCATCAGAAAACGAGCCATGCGGCCATTGCCGTCAGGATACGGATGAATATAGCCAAAGAGCCAGTGCCCAAGGACTGCGCGCACACACGGCTCTTGTTCACTTTCGATCAAATCCAACAAAGCAGGCATCGCATCTCTGACCGCTTCCCAGCGTGGTGGAACATAGCGGGAATTGCGCAAGTAAACGGCATCATTCCGATAGCCCGCTAAAGCTGAGGCAGGAATCAGACCGGCGGCGACGCACGGTTCAAACAGTTCTCCGTGCCATTCGCGGTGGTCTGTTCTGACTACGGCACCCGCATTTTTGCCTTCAAGAACTTTGAGTACGCTTGCCTTGACCTGTTGGAATGCCTGCCAGTAGCCACGCGCTGCAAGTGCATCGCGATTGTGTTTGTCGGCTTCATTGTGCCTGGGATCCCATTGGCCGGACATTACACGCTCAATCAATTCCGGGCTTACGCGATAACCCTCAATTGACAACGAGTGATAGGCGTCATTTTTATAAATGTCATCTACATGCGCGAGATATGCCTCGGCCTTATCTGGCAATCCCGGCGGCGTCGGAAAGATTTCCAGCACGGCATCACGCGTAGAGGTCCATAGAGCCTGAATTCGGCTGACAATTGGAGCCTCCGTGAATTGATTCGTGGCAAAGATGGTTTGTCCATTCGCGTATGGATCAGACTCGCGTACATCGTATCCGGCGCGCTTCATCGTGGAGAGAATCTCGTCTGCCTGTTCCGCGCGACCGGCACGGCGCAGCGCGCCAGCCAGACGGCCCGCGATAGCTGAATGACCGCCATCCAATAGAACGCGCAGAAGATTCGAAGCGTCTGTGATGCGCGCAAGAACGACTTGGGCTTCCAAGGAATGATGACGGAAGAACGATTCCGGGACACGCACAAGCGCAGCTTCGGGCGTAAAGAGCCGCAGGGCATCACGAAGCGTCAATTGGTTTTGCGGCGGCATTTTCGCCTGCTTCAGATCGTAGAGCGCAGTGCGAAAAGGAAGCGTAATTGTATTGTTGTGCCCTTTGCGACTGTAGACCGTGGCCTGAGCTGGAACAACTGTGTTTTCGGCATGAAGCAGCAGCGACTGTTCCGGCGAAAGATGCCAGTCTGTGCCGAATCGTTCATTGCAATACGCTGCGCAGAACTCCCAGAATGACGCAAACCATGCGGTACTGTCTCCAGGACGAGCACCAGGGCTGGTCGACATAAGCCACCCTTTGACGACTGGCTGCAGAAAACCATTCTTCACCAGCCGGTCACGGTGAACGCGACTCATCTGCCCGCCTTGAAAGACGCGCTGTCTGTTCTGTTGCAGTTCGCGGAGAACCCCCAAGGAAGCGGCGAGTTTTTCATTCGGAGTGGCCATAGCCTTCTGTGCCTCTGCACGTTTATTGTGACGTTCGATTACAAGTTTATTATGCCGCGCCATTGCAAGTCTATTGCGACGCGATGGGGCAAGTATATTTTGCTGTGCATAGGCAAGTGTTTTCTGTATCTAGGTTATACGCCAGCAATCGAACCGGAAGCCACTACGCAGAGAATCGCGCCGCAATCTGTTCACATCGAAGAGATTGCCTAGGAACTCGGATTGGGGCTTGTAGCGCCAGAGCGGATAATGACATTCCCCGTGTAGAGAGAGCATAGCCGAGGCCGGACCGGAGTCAAGGCCGCGCTGAAGCGCGCCGCTTCGCGGTCGTAGAGCCTTGACACCGGCCCTCGTGCCTCGGCACATCTTCCAATATCGGGGGAATGTCAGCTCCTCTGAACGGCTTATTCGGAAGCAGACGCGATCCGCTCCACCACAGACAGCTTATGCGCAGGGGAAAGGTGGCTGTAGCGGGCGGACATGATGATCGACTTGTGGCCCGCCGCTTCCTGAATCTCTTTGATGGACGCGCCAGCCATTGCTAGCCAGGAACAAAATGTGTGCCGGTTTGAGTGCCAGACATACCCCGTGATGCCAGCCTCCTCAAGGCAGGGATGGAACCATGAGCGAGTATCGAAGCTCTTGCCTTGGCGGGGGAAGACCGGATCGCCCGCCCGCAGGATCGGGCGGCGAAGCGATTCAATCGCTGCCACCACATCCGAATTCAAGTGGACCGTCCGGGCCGACCCGTTTTTTGTCTTGGTCAGTTCGATGGTCCGGCGATCAAGGTTAACCTGTGACCACGTACAGGAGTATTGCTCGCCGAGGCGCATTCCGGTATGAACACACACCACGAATTCCGCCAGATGCTCGGGGAATCGTTTGGTGATCACTTCGCACAGCCTGTCATATTCCTCGCGGCTGAGGAAGCGCAGACGGCCTCCGCCTTCCTTCCGTTGGCGAACGAGCCGGGCTGGATTGATGGCCACCTTGCCGTTGCGAACCCCTTCCCGGTAGCAGAGCGAGATAAACGCCTTATAGCGGTTGGCCGTCGCCGCCGTTTTGCAGTGCTCGCGGAGCCAGCGCTCCAACTCTTGCGGCGTCACTTCAGCCGCATGGCGAGCCCCCATATCCTCACGGACGATAGCCGCCTTGCTTTTGTAGTTTCGGTTGTCCTTGTGATTCGCCACAAACTCCAAAGCGTCGTCGATCAGGTCACCAACCGTTACCACTTTGCTGTTGCGTAACTCGGGCAATTTGCGGCCTGCCACGGCATCGGCCTTGCGCGACTGGTACAGCTTGATCGCATCCGATTTACGCCCGACCTTCTCGCGGTGCCGCTTTCCATCCGCGTAATAGTGAATCCACCAAATGCCGCTATCCGCCGGGTTTTCGTATACTCCGCGCATTGAAAACCTCCAATGGCTGTTCTGTCGGACTAAGAATAGCATCAAATCCGATAACGCGGCCATCAGAATTTTATGAATGATTCTTCCCGCTGATGTTCCCCGGATGCCAGTAGCGCAGCCGAGGCGCGGTCCGCGTCAAGGCCCTGCGACCGCGTAGCGACAGGCTCCGGTCCGGCCCGCCCCGGACACTCGCCGCGAAGTCAGAATGCCCTCTCGTGCGGTCCGAAACACCGCCCGTTTTTCGCTGGCCGAGCAACCAGCGAGGGAACCTATCAGGTTAAAGCTTGAAACAGTTTCAAAGATGAGCTTGTTCAATCGTTTACTCGAAGTTCTTTGAAGTTGGCGGGATCAGGAGGTGTGGCTTTCTTGGATTCACCACATTGCTCAAAGACGTGTCCATTAAGGCAATACGTAACAGAAGTCCAATTGTGGGTAGGTTCTTCAAACTCACGGTAGAGAGTAATTCTCGTCCAGTCGGGGGCTATGGATAGGTCAGCACCACTGGGCGATTCCCTTTCTCCGCTGAGGTCCTGATCAATATGAAGCGCTGAGGTTATCTCCCCTTGTGGAGAGACAGCAAAGATGTCAAAGTCTACGATCTCGCAGGAGCCGCACATACCCGAACCAAATTGGCTATGCGTATGCGTGGAGGGACCGGACCGGAGCAAGTTCCAGCCATCGGGCAGGGATTTTGCTTCGAGGTAATTCTGACCAACGACGAATTTGGATCGTTTGATTTCTGCACCGTTGCGCCATGCGAGATTGGGCCCGCAGACGGTTGCCCCGTTTGTGAGTTGTTTCCAGAAGTATGTTGCTTGAGAGGCCTCTGGCGACATGCCTGCAGGTTCGTACATATAGCCGCCTGCCGGATTGACAAGGGCGACAGTCGAGTGCAAATCAGCGTCTATGCCAGGAACGGTAGGGAAAAACCACGCGGCATGTTTGTTGCCGTAAAGGTCATCTTGCTCAACCTTGTAATCGCAGGGTGTAAACGAAAAGGTGTGCGGGACGGTCAACTGGAGGTGATTGAAGGTTTCCGGTTTGCCCCATTGGCGCGCGGGCGCTGTGCTGCTGTATTCGCCCATCTTGTGACCGGCAGTGGCCCCACTGAATACATCAACAGCCAGGTAGAGATCCGTGAGCTTGAGTTGTTGTACGGGCGGAAAAGCGGAGTAAGGGATAAAGACGTGGAAGAAGTAGCCTGATCGCACGGACCAACCGTAGGGCTTACCTGAGCCATCCGTTCTGGTCGTTTCACGCATTTCGTCATCGGTCTCAGCGACAAAACCGTCGTCCTGTCTTGGTTTGAGTGCGGTCGGCAAGTCTTCAGGAAAAAGAGTAGCCGAGAGCCCGGCCCAGGCCGTAGAAGCGAAGTCCTCAAATGAGTGTCCAGCGGCTAAGGTTCCACCATTTCCGCCGCCAGCGTAGCGCCCGGCTCCAGCAAGAAGCCATTGGCGAACGAACAAGCGGGGGAGATACTGGCGGTAGCGGACCTGCTCGTTGTACCAACGCTCACAGCTTTGAATTTGTTCGGTGGCGGTGGTATCGGTTCTTTGCACGTCACCCTGTTGCTTGCATTCCGTGGGGCCAGCGAGTTCCTCTTGGCCGAACTGGTTTCCCCAACCAATAGCAGGCATGGAAACGTCAGGTGAACCTGTAAGCCAAACTTCAACGTGATCGCTGGAAAGCATCTCGGACTTTTCTTTAGGCCAGTGAAAACCCTGCTCATCAGCCTGAACCTTGCCCCAAATGTGCAGGCCCTCATCGGTAGACTCCAGCCAGACCTTTCCGGTATGTGCCTGCGGTGAATGCGGAATGAGCGAGAGCGTTGGAGCCGTATCCCACACCCTTACATGTCCGACCAGGGGCCTGGACGCAATCTCTCTCTGCGTAGTCTGGGGAACTTGTACGATCTCTGTACTCTGGATGCTGGTTTGCGCCTTTGTCTGAGCATCAACGGAATATGACAGGCATAACGCGGTGGTTAGCAGAACAAGATGACTAACTGCCTTCAAATACATTTAATGCTCCGATGTGAGAAGGAGTGATAGATGGGAAAACTATACTCTGACATTCGTCAGTCGTGTTTTCCGACCAGCCGATTCGATAACCAGAGCGCCCCACAATAGGTGGCCCCTGATAGGACGGAGAGAATGGGAATTACAAGTGGCAAAAATAGGAGATCTTGCCCGTCCGACAGAACGCGACTTGCCCTCTCGGCAATCTCGCACCGGCAGGGAAGACGGCCATCCATGTTGTCAACCCAGTAGATCAACACGCTAGAAAGCAGCCATGTCGAGACCGTTGCGAGCGTGGCAGACCTCGCAAATGCTGTTCTTCGAATGAATCGATATACAGGTATCCAAGAAATGATACCGATCAGCATCATGATCAATGTTGCATCCACGAGGGCTATCGGATCGAAGACAAGGGTTCTCCCGTTGTCCAGCGACACCATCGGTCTCGCTTGCGAATAGAAAACATAAGCTGACCCTGCTCCGAGTGCGACTGCTCCCATGGAGAGTGGTGCCCATACGCGAGGCGCAAACAAACTGCCGAATGTTGCCACGTCTGACCTTCCATCTTTCAACGTAATTTGTCCGGACAAATATTCAGCGGATGGCTGTGTCAATGATCGCATGATCTGCCGATGGAATCAGCGAGCGCCCAGGGAACTACAGCCATTATTGTCCATGCGAAACTTTGAGCCACAAGGAGTAAGCTTTGCCCCACGACCGCTGCCCCGCGCTTTCAAGGGCAAAGGCTTGCCAGGAGCCATTGTGCGCGCTGCTTGCGCAGCGGATGAACGTTGACACGTCATCCCCAGTGGGGTTGCTGTAAGTATACCTATTGAGCGCTTTTGTTAACATGCGCATATTCAACCATTTAGCGTTTTGTGTTTACACGTGTAAACGCGGCAATCGGTCGAATGGTTCCAATGCGCTCTGCGCGTAAACTCATTCTCTCGTAAAGGGTTATAGAATTCGAGCAAATAGCGCCGTCCTTGGAGTGGCGCTACAATGCCTCTACTGAGGTATCCGCCGATGACCTCCGCCAATGGCAAAACGCCCGTCACCGCTCCGTCTGCAGCTCCTGCTGTGCCGACAAGCGAAAGCAATCGCACCAAGTCTATTGCGACGCGGCTTACCGACGCCGAGTTTGCCGAGATTGAATCTGCGGCGGCCAGCGCCGGGAAGAAGGTGGCAGAGCGGCTCCGTGAGGCCGCGCTCGCCCAGGCCCGCGCCACAGGTGAAGAGAAGACAACGGACACTGTTCTGCTGGCGGAAGTGATGGCTTTGCGCAGCCTGATCGTCAACCTATTCGCGGTTGCTTCCAAGGGGCCATTGAGCGACGAAACCTTGCGCAGAATCAGCACGTATGCTGACGCGATCAAGGACCAGAAAGCCGTGGAATTGCTTGCCCGAAAGCGCAGCCAATCGGCACCCGAATCAGAGGAGAAATAGCCATGAGATTGCAGCGGATTCGCCGTGCATTTCCGTGGCGAACTGCGGCGCTTCTGGCCGTGCTCCTCGGTGTGCCTGTGCTGGCGTTCGCAGCATGGTTTGTATGCGAGATCGAGCCGCTTCAAAGTTATTATTTGCTCGACTATTGGCAGTGCAGCAAGGCAGCGGAAAAGGCTGGATCGGCAACCGAAATTCGATGGCTGATGAAGACAGCCCCAGGACGCAGGAGCTTGCCTGCAATTCCTTCCGATGTGACCACCGGGAAAGCCGGAAACCTGTCCCTTCATCTCTCCTCTGCGGCAATCAAAAGCGGCTGGATTGGTCTGGAGAAATCTGCCCCCGACTTGGTCTATTCCGGCGAACTGAAAGATGCTCTGGGGACGAACATTTATCATGACCGTTCTTACTCGAATTTCATCGCTCTTCCACTGCTCGAAGGCTGCACCTTTGCGCTGACGATTGTGGCATTCATCGTCTTCACAACGAGGGCAGAGTTGTGGCGGGAATGGAAGCGTCTTTGGTGTGAGGTGATCGCTGCGGATTCATCCCGGGATGAGTGGCGAGATGTGTCTCCGAATCGACATGGAATCAGCCGCCCTATCACGCTTCGGGAATGGTTGGGAAAGGTCCGCTCTGAGCTGGCCGATTGGACCAGCAGAAGTGTCGGTAAACCGACTTTGGAAAAGGTTGCGATCCCACCCGCTTTGCAGAGTCAATCACTCTCCAGTCCAGCGAATATTCTGCTTGCTGATTCTCGTACAGAACATTCTTTGGAGTCGCCCTCTCAAGCCGAACCGAAGAACCCTACACAAGGCCAGTCCATATTTCCCGGAGCGCGGAAAGTGAACGGTGCACCACAAGAGCCGATTACCTGGGATGAATCGCAGTGGATTGACTGAGCCGACTGCCTGCGCAATGCCCGTGATTCATCCAAGAAACAAATGCTTGCGACGCTTCTTTCGCATGGATGAAAGGAACACGGAAGGACCTCTCATCCATCTGGGTTCCCTTTCTCCAAGTTCATCGCTATACGGTCGTCATCGTTGATAGTTTCCGCGTTAGTTTTGCCCTGTCTGACCCCAACCTTACTTCCGCTCAAAGCGAATCATTTGCCAGGCTGCAACGACAACGGCAAGAGGTGTTCACCGGCAGCGATTAGCTACTTGATGAGAAGAGAATCCTGCCCGCATTGAGTGCGATATTACGGATTGAATCGCACAGTAATTGCCCTCGTAATCTGTTCATGAATCAGAAGCGAATTACATGCATAATCGACAGCCATAACTCGAAACATCAATATCCATGCGGTCAAAGCGCATAATTATAGAAAATATTTTCATCATAACGCGACTATTTGCGCCAATTCGGAGTTACGCTAAACAGCACGGCATTTGTGAAATGCTGCGGCACTTACGTAGGAGTCTTCGCGATGCCGACAATCTCAAAAGCTCTTTCAGCAAAACAGGCGCAGACCTACCACTCGCGCGAGTTCGCCTCAGAACAGCAAAATGACTGGAGCCAAGATCGACAGGCATACAGCGAATGGCGTGGTGCGCTTGCCGAAGACTGGAATCTCCACGGCGCCGTCTACGCAGAACACTTCGCAAACCTGAGCGATGGTCAACATCCTAGAACGGAGCGCAGCTCGTCAAACATCAGCCCGCGAGGACCTACGAGAACGAATACGGCAAGCAGGTAACGAGCGTCGAACACCGGGCAGGACGGAATGTACCTTTTCCGCGCCGAGTCCGTTTCGTTTACCGCGCTTGTGGGCGGTGATGTTCATGTGCGAGAAGCTCATCGTGAGAGCGTGCGTGTCGCGCTTGGAGAATTGGAACGGTACACACAGGCGCGCATCGGCAAATTCATGCGCCGGAGAATACAGGCAAGTTTCTTGCGGCGACGTTTGAGCATGATACGGCACTACCTGTCGATGGTTATGCAGCGCCACAGCTTCACACTCACGCTGTGGTCTTCAACATGACAGTGTGCGAGAACGGCCAATCTGATGCCCGCAAGAACGCAGTTCGTTTCAGTCACAGCACTACGCCACCAGCGTTTATCGCTCTGAGCTTGCCATGAGGTTACAGAAGCTCGGTGATGAGATTGAAATCGGCAAGCACGGCCAGCCAGAGATTAAGGGATACACGCAGGAATA
>CAWIKA010000005.1:0-2087691 GCA_963836565.1 uncultured Acidobacteriaceae bacterium
ACATCGACGGATGCGGAGTTGCTGCATCCGGCTCTTCTCGCTGAACCTGACCGCTGGAACTGAAGGCGGACAATTGGGTTCGTTTTGCCAAAATGAGATATCTAACGGGTGTGAATGGTAATTAGAACGGGTAGTTTATTATTCAACTTTGGGTATTTAACGAGGATCTGGGCCCCTTTTGCTCCGCGAGATGCCCGCAGCATCAAATGCGCAAATCGCGGATTTGCGTTTGGAGAGCGCTCGGCGTTCGTAGCGATCAAGCGCTGCCAGTTCCTGAATACGGTCTTCTACTATGGTCGGGAACTTCTCCTCGTCCTTAAGAGGTTTCAGCTCGATCTGACGTTTGATGTCGCGGAACTTAGCCACGACCGACCAGGCGGACGAGGTGTGGTGCGACGCTGAAATCGGCGCAGCGGCGTCAGCCCTCATACGGCGTCGGGATGGAGCGCCCGCGCCGCCATCTCCGGCTCGCGCTCAATGACGGTGAGATAGGCACGCACCGCTGGGGGCGGCATGGTCCGTGCGATCTCGTACTGGCGAATCGCGCTTAGCGGGATGCCGTATCGCTCGGCAAAGCCCTCTTGAGTGAGGCCGAGGCAGTTCCGCAGACGCCTGATCCGCCGCCCCATGTGAGCACGGTCCAGCGCCGCCCGGTCGATCGGAAAATCTTCAGGGTCGCCCGGGTCGGCCTCAAGCAAGATACTGCTTTTCTTCGCCATCGTTGCTTCTCCTGACCGAAATGAAACGCACCGTATCGCCATGACGGACATGCACCGCCGTCCAGAACTTTCTATCGACCATCCCGATCACCTTGTAACGATCCTCGCCGTCCTTTTCGCGGAACGTCGGGATCAGAAGATAATCGGCGTCCTCGAAGACGCGGGCGCCAAAGGAGAGTGAGACACCGTGCTTGCCGCGGTTGGCATTGTGTTTCTTAGGGTCGAATTCGAACCGCATGTGCGACGATATGTAAATTACATAGTCCGTCAGCGGCGATGAGAGGAGCTGAATAGGCCTTTCCAGGCAGCGAGGCGTTTGCCGTGCTGCACCCCTTAAGTGTGGAGCGATTCATCGCTTTCATCGCTCGGGCTGTCGAAAGCGAACGCCGGCTCCTCCGCCATTCTCGTTAATGAATTCCACGCCCGCATCTTCTAGGCATCGTCGCACGACCTGAAGCGTCGCATGACGGGGTTGATGCGCGCCGGCCTCCAGCTGACGAACGGTCACAACGCCAACTCCGGCTTCGTCTGCGAGTTTCTGTTGGCTCCAATCGAGCAGACCACGGGCAGCTCGACACTGTGCAGCAGACATCATCACCCTCGGATTGCACAAGGGAACGATTTCGACAATTGCGTCGAAAAACGATTGACAAGAAAATATCTGTCTAATATGAATGTAAATGATCTTTTTCGATGCATTGGAGGGTCAGATGGAGGGCAAGCACATTGCAGAGCGTCGTGTGCAGCAGCGGGAACCGCAGCTGTTTCACGGCGACTCCGGCATGAGGATCATTGTGAGTTGTCACGAGGCGGAGCTGATCCAGTTGTCGAGTTGTCCTCACGCGGCCAAATCGCCAACGCCGCAGCCTCAGCGTTTGCAGCCGATTGATGGCAAGTACTTGCGAGCTAGCAACAGACAACGGCAATCCGCCGCAAAATTAATGAGCTTCATGACTGGTATCCGGACAATCATGAAAGCTTCCGCCGTTCTGGGGCAAAAACTCTACGCCCGCTTTTCAGAACATGCTTTCGGTCAAGGCAATCCAGTCCCGGTTTCCCGCGTAGCGACCCACCTCAAGAATTCATGATCGTGTTTTGATGGAGCACGGTCGCCTTAGCTCGATCCCGAACAATCCAATGGAGCGCCGCGGGCGACCCGACCTTGTGCAGCTGCCACGGGCACGAAAGTGCGCCCACCTCATATGTGACAAAGCCACAACCACTTTGGCCACGTCGCCAAATCAAGGGGGGATCCAGTGAACTTCAGCTCATCTAGAGCGGCACCCGAGCTGAGAGAATCGGGAGGGAATTCGCCGAATCGGGTAAGTTCTGATTCAGGCTGTCTGCCGGATCGGAGGCCGGCGGGCATGTCAAAGGCGCTGTCTCTTGATCTTCGGGTTCGGGTTTTGGCGGCGGTTCAGGCCGGGGCGACGCATCGCCAGGCCGCCGAACGGTTTGGCGTCAGCGCCGCCAGCGTGAGCCGCTGGCGCGCGCGTGAACGCGAGCAGGGGGACGCGCGTCCCAAGGCGCTTGGCGGCGACCGCCGGTCGAAGCGCATCGAAGCCTGCGGCGAAGCCGTTCTTTCGGCGCTTGGACCCGACGGCGACGCGACCATAGAGGAAGTGCGCCGCACGCTTGCCGCACAAGGGTTCAGCTTCGGCTTCGGCACGATCCAGCGCTTCTTCGCTCGTCACGCCATCACGCGCAAAAAAAGACCGCGCACGCTTCCGAGCAAAGCCGCCCCGACGTCGCGGAGCAGCGCGAGGCCTGGTTCGAAGGGCAACTCGATCTCGACCCCGAGCGCCTGATCTTCATCGACGAGGACCTGGGCCTCCACCAACATGGCGCGCCGTCACGGTCGCGCTCCGCGCGGTCAACGCCTGCGGGTCGGCGTTCCGTACGGACATTGGAAAACCACGACCTTCATTGGAGCCTTGACGCTGCGCGGCTTCATCGCGCCGTTTGTCATCGACGGAGCCGTCGACCGTCTCGCTTTCGAGACTTACGTCGACAAGGTCCTCGTCCCGGAACTGCGCCAGGGCGACGTCGTCATCATGGACAATCTGCCCGGCCACAAAGGGTCGAAAGTGCGTCAGCTGATCGAAGCCGTGGGCGCAAGCCTTCTCTACCTCCCGCCCTACAGTCCCGATTTCAATCCCATCGAAAATGCCTTCGCCAAACTCAAGGCGCTTCTGCGAAAGGCCGCCGAGCGGACCGTCGAAGGCCTCTGGAGCGCCATCGGCCAACTCATCGATCTCATCATCCCGCAGGAAATCCAAAACCTCTTCGCCGCCGCAGGCTACGATGCAGCGTGATCGGATTCTGCTCTAAGCCTATCACAGCGCGCCGATCGCAAGAACCAAACCGCCGGCAATTCATCGGCGGCTCGGACGCGCGGATCATTATGAGCCCGGACGAAGCGGCGCTGATCCGCCTGTGGCGGGAAAAGCGCGGCGAAGCCGAGCCTGCTGACCTAAGCGGCGACCTCATTGTCCAACTTGGCGTCGCCACCGAGACGCTGAACCGGAACTGGTACGAACGCAATACTGGCCGATCCATCACCGACGTCCAGCGATGGGTCCAACACCCCGTCCATCGATATCTGGCCGCGACGCTGGACGGGTTCGTCAACGCCGTCGACGCCGTGTTCGAAGCCAAATTCATGCTGCCCTGGTCGTTCTCCGAAGAGGCCGCCATCGAGAAGCACATGGCCCAGCTCCAGCACAACATGTGGGTGACCAACGCCCGGTCGGCGGCGCTGTCGATCATCACCGGCGGGGGCAAATGGGTTGAGGTGACCATCCCCGCCGACGCGCTCTACCAGCATTTTCTTATCACTGCGGAGCGTCGATTTTGGCGCTGTGTCCAAACCGGCGAGACCCCGAGGCCCTATGGGATCGAACCGCCGCGGCCTCGCGTCGAAGCGGTTCGGGTAGTCGACATGAGCGGCTCGAATTCATGGGCGCAGTTCGCCGGTCTCTTCTGCGCAACCCGCTCGGCGTTCCTGGACCATGAGCGCGCCAAGGCCGAACTCAAGGCCCTGATGCCGGAAGACGTGAAAGAAGCAACCGGCCACGGTGTCCGGGCGAAACGCTCAAAGTCGGGCGCGGTCAGTTTCGATCTCCTTGCGACGGAGGAGAACCGTGCAGCGCTCTAGCGAAATCGATCGGGACGATCGCCGCCGCGCTGGCCAAGGCGCAGGCGGAGCTCAACAATCCGGAAAAGTCTCTCATAGCCACCATTCGCGCCTCGAATCCGAGGGAGAACGATCAGACGTTTCGCTACGCCGCGCTGTCGAGCGGTCTCGACATCGTGCGTAAGGCTCTCGGCGGTCATGAGATCGCGACCATCCAAACGACCACGATCGACAACGATGCGGGCCTCATTCGGCTGACCACCACCCTGGCCCATTCGTCGGGGGAGTGGCTATCCTCGGAATGGCCAGTGTGCGCGATAGCGGAGACGGCGGCGCCGCGGCGAATGGGGGCGGCGCTCACGTATGCGAGGCGTTACGCGCTGTTCACCCTTGTCGGCATCGCCGGCGAGGACGATCTCGACGCGCCGGACGTCAATGCGAAGGTCGAGTTGATATCCGGGCAACGCGAAGCGAGCGCTTGGACGGAGTCAATGCGACCAACTGGCTCGCACTCGGGAGCATTGGGGAGCGCAGCGGAGCTGCAAGGCGACGGTATGACGCAAGCGAACGTCGGCGCAGACCGGCAAATTGCGACGAGGTGGCCCCAAGCCCCATCGTCTCCTAGCAAACGTCAATCACGATCTTCGACTGCTGCTGCTGAACGCAGGGACAGGACGGTCTCCGCGAGAACGATTTTGGCGCCTGCTCAATCGAGGGACCTGGGTGATCGGATGCTGGCGGAGATCGCCCTTCTCTCATCGGCCGATGAGGCCGCCGATTGGGTGCATAAAAATCTACCCCCCAAGAACACACTTATTACGGACGATGCTGACCTGGTCGAGGTCGGCTTTCGAAAAAAGCTTGCAGCGTTTGAGGCGGCATCTGGGATCGAAACGCACTCTCACAGTACAGACGACCGCGTCATAGTGGCGATTGCTGACAACGCGTCAACCGAAGGCGCAAGCCCGTCGTCGGCTCCAACCGACATCGTGGCAGCCATACCCGAGAAGGGCCCGAACTCAACGCCGCCGGGTGGCCGCGAAAACAATTCGCCTGCGCGACAAAGAGCACTGCAAGTACCTCGCGTCGCAGCCCTGCGTCGTTTGCGGGCGCGCCCCAAGCGAGGCCCACCACCTTCGCTTCGCGCAACCTCGCGCGTTGGGTCGGAAGGTTAGTGATGAGTACACCATTCCAGTCTGTCGCTTGCACCATCGCGAACTGCACAGTTACGGTGATGAACTCTCATGGTGGGCCGGGGTTAGCATCGACCCGCTGCCAATCGCCCTCGGACTTTGGCGAGCCTCGCGCGTTCTCCCGGGAGAGCGGCTATCTCTTGAAACACCCAGTTAATCGCTCATCAAATGACGTTAGGCCTGCCCATGCGAGCTTCGCTTATCGGCTGGAAGCTGGATTGAGCCCAGCTGCGGATCCGGGAAATGAACCGCGATACCCGGCGGTGGGCCGGTCGGCGATTTCCGGGCCCAGTTGACGAGCGGAGGCACCACTCGGGCCGGGATTCGCCCAAGAACGCCTGAAGGCCTGGGGTTTCCGGATCCCGCATCGGGGACTCCAAAATCATATGGCGTTGACCGTCAGTGCGCGACCAGTCTCAGGGCGGAGGCCAAGAGCCGATCCGTGAAATCCGGGCCGCGGCGGCTCGTCCTGTTTGCGGACACGAAGCCGGAAACCGCTTCATGGAGCCAGCCGAGCGCGGCGGGCGGACGGTCGACCAGCGTAGGCCCATTCGGGCGGACGAAAGCACCGGGGCGAGTTACCTCACCGAGCAGCGTAACGGAAAATTTGCAGTCCTCGCGTACATCCGCCCTATGAACCGACCGCTGCCGCTGATCGCCGGACTTCTTGGCATCCTGTTCCTTGCCGTCGCGGCCATGTACTGGTTCGTTCCAGCGGGTGGCCTTCCTTCGCTTTTCCCCGGGTTCAAGGCGGGCTCCGCTCACATTGCTATCAAGCACGCGATCGGTTCGCTCATCATAGCGCTCGTCTTGTTCGCCTTCGCTTGGTTCCAAAGCGGGCGCAGCGCGTCAGGCTCTCGAATCTAGCCTCCCACGAGGCGTCCACCCTCGGCGGTCGCAGACCCTGGGCCGCCTTCGCGCGCGCCCTCGCCTCCGCCTCAAGATCTAGTTTAGGTTGAGAGGTCATACAGTTGGTTGATTTTGATTATATATTTGCGCCTGATTTGAGTCGCTGGGGGCGATCGTCATGGCGAAGAGTTTGTTCTTGCTGTCGGATGAGGCCTGGAGGGCGCTCAACCCGCACCTACGACGCGACAGGCTGGGCAAGCCACGCGTCGACGATCGCGCGGTCATTTCGGGCATCCTGCATGTTTTAAAGACGGCTGTCGATGGCGCGACGTTCCGTCCGTTTATGGGCCGCCGACGACGATCTACAATTGTTGCAATCGCGGGTTTTCAGCGTCGTGTCTGGCAGCCTCACCGCCGCCCCTGCGAGACGCTACATGGCGCAGACTTCACGCCAATTGCGGATTTGGCCCTTTGCATTGGATGCTCATCACGATGGTCCCCTCGCCGCACAGGCCGCATCGCGCGCCGATCGGAGAGGCCGGGCCCAGAACCTGGCGGGCGGGCAACGGGGCGCGCCCTCATGGTGTGGTCGAGGTCGGGTCGGCGGCCCAAGGGACGGACAGGAGGCTACACCTCACGAGAAGGCTGTTTCTCCTAGTATATCCCCTTCACCCCCTCCTCAACCAGACATCCGGGCAGAACCCGGTAATTCCGCTGATTTCCGTGATTTTTTAAACCGGTTAGGAGATCCGGGCTGTCCGATTTGAAAATCCCGTAAGCGGTACGGCGAGACATGAATCGACGGCAAGCCACCGAGGGCTTTGTGATGCGTCTGGTGTGCGCGTCGATCGCAGCAACGCTGTCATGAGGGCAGTCCGTGCCGCAAGCCAGGTGGACCCACGCTGTCCGAACGATAGTGCCGGGGCGATTTTGTCCACCCTACGCTCGTTCGCCAACAGAGGCGTCTTAAAGGCGCCGAAACCTCTTCGCCGTGTTCGATAACCTCGGCTGATTCAAACGGCCTTGTCGTTTAAAACCTCGCGCAGTTTCTCGGCGCTACCCCAAAAAGCGAAGGGCTCGTAGTCTGGATAGGGATACTTGCCCAGTCGCAATGTGATCCGCCAGCCGTTGTCGCGCAGCCAGCTTTCGACAATGCCGCGCATCGACCGCGCTTCGCCCGAACAGATGTTGACGATTCCCGCCCCCCTTCCCAGCAACGCCAGTCGCGCCAAACGATCGGCGATCGCTTCGATCGGAAGGTAGTCGCGGATCTGCTCGCCTGCCGACATGTCAAAATGGTCGTCCCCGCGAGCCACGGCGGCGGCAAGCTGGCTGTAGATCGATTTCGGGTTCTGCCCCGTTCCGTACATGTAGAAGAGGCGGGTCCAGGTCAGCGCGAAGGGCGTCTCCTGCTTCAGGAACGTGAGTTGCCGCCGAAGCGCGTCCTTGGCGTAGCCATAAGGATTGGTCGGCTGAGCCGGAGCGGTCTCGACGAGGCGGCCCTCCTGCATCCCGTACTCAAAGCATGTTCCGGTGACGACCATCGAGCGCAATCCCGCCGTCGCCACCGCGTTCAAGAAACGATATTGCGCTGGGAGCTCCGTCTCGAAATGGTGAAGTGACTTGTAGTTCGGCAGTCCGTCCCACGCGAGATGAAGGAGGGTGTCGTGGCGCGCGATCTCTGCAATGAACGCCGGGTCTGGCGCGCCGATGTCGCCCTCGACAATCGCGGAATCGAGCTCAAGATCAGAGAGGCGTCGTCGGTCTCGGGTGACGGCGGTCGGTCGGATGCCGCGCGCCGCTAGCGCGGAGAGGACCGCACGGCCGACAAAGCCGCTCGCGCCTGTGACGACAACCGACAGCGCTCCCATCCTCACCACACGGTCAGTCCCGGGACGAACGTCACGAACCGGCCGCCCCAGTCCTTCACGTATCCGAGCTGCTTCGTCAGCTCGTCGCGCAAGTTCCAGGGAAGAATGACGACGATGTCGGGCCGGTCTTCGATCAGCCGGCTCTCCGGGACAATGGGAATGCGGCTGCCGGGCGTGAACTGGGTCTGCTTCGCCGGGTTCCTGTCCACGACATAGGGGATGAGATCCGGCTTGACGCCGCTGAAGTTGAGAAGCGTGTTGCCCTTGGCTGCGGCGCCGTAGGCGCCGATCCTCTGTCCCTTGCGCTTCGCCTCGATCAGGAACGTCAGGGCGTCGTCTTTGATCTTCTCGGCCCGTTTCTGGAAGGAGCGATAGAAGTCCGCGCCCCTCATGCCTGCCGCCTCTTCCTCCGCGAGGAGCGCCGCGACGGTCGATTCGACCGGCCACGCGCCGCTGTCCCGTCTTTGTGCGAACACCCGGAGGCTTCCGCCATGCGTAGGCAGCTTCTGGACGTCGAAGACGGAGAGACCGTTGTCGGCGAAGATCTTCGCAACGGCGGTGAGCGAGAGATAGGAATAGTGTTCGTGATAGGCCGTATCGAACTGATTGTTGCGGGCCATCTCGAGAAGATGCGGAAACTCGAAGGTCGACACGCCGTTCGGCTTGAGAAGTGCCGCGAAGCCGCCGACGAAATCGTTGATGTCTGGCACATGCGCGAGCACGTTGTTGGCGGCAGTCAGATCCGCAGAGCGCCCCTCCTCGACAATTTTTCCGGCGAGCTCGCGGCCGAAGAACGCCTCGACGATCTCGATCCCCTTCGCTCTCGCGGCTTTTGCCGTGCTCGCGGTCGGCTCGACCCCATAACAGGGAACGCCATCCGCCTTGAAATATTGCAAGAGATAGCCGTCGTTGGCGGCGACCTCGCAGACCATCGAACGCGCATCGAGCTTAAATCGCGCGGTCATCTCCGTCGCATAGGCGCGCGAATGAACGAGCCACGAGGACGAGAACGAGCTGAAATAAGCATAGTCTCCAGTGAAAAGCGCCTCGCTGCGCGCATAGTCGAGGGTCTGCACCAGCCAGCAGGACTGGCAGACCATGAGGCGCAACGGCAGCCAGACCTCTGGGGCCTGCACCTGCTCAGCCGTCAGATAAGCGTTCGACGGCGGCGCGACCCCCAGGTCGAGAAATTGCAACTGTGAGCGGCGAGCCGCAATGGCGACATTTCAAATGCGAAGTCCTTCATAACTGGACGTGAGCGGCGGATGACGACGGTCGCGCTCCGACATGACGCCAACCGGCTCCGGCCAGGGAATCGCCAGCATCGGATCGAGCGCGGAGACGCCGCCTTCATGATCAGGCGCATAATATTCGCTGTGGAGATAGATCAATTCGACGTCGTCCGTCAGCGTTTGAAACCCGTGCCCGCAACCTTCGGGGATAAGGAGCGCCCGGCGATTGTCGGCCGACAAAGTCTCCATATGATGCCGCAACAAAGTCGGCGAAGCGCGGCGAAGATCGACCGCGACGTCGCAGACGGCGCCCCTCAGGCAAAAGATGATTTTCTTCTCGGCCTTGGGGGCGAACTGGAAGTGCATTCCACGGATCGTTCCTCTCGCGGCGGTGTAGGTGTGATTGATCTGCGCGATCGGCTTGTCCCAGCCCCATCGCGAGAGCGTGTCAGCCGAGAACAGCCTCGACAGAAAGCCGCGGTCATCGCCGCGCCGAGAGCGCTCGATCGTGAAGACCTCCGGGAGCGCCGTCGCGGCGACGCTGAAGTCGCCGCTCATGCGTCACCAAGAAAGGCTACGACGTCGCGCTCGCAAAGCGCCTTTGCCGCTTGGCCAGCGGAGAAAGAGCGATACCACTCCATCGTCCGTTTGATGGCTTCATTGAGACCCCAGCGCGGGGCCACGCCGAGCGCCGCCTTCGCCTTGGCGATTTCAAGCGAAAGGAGCCCCGCTTCATGCGGGGCGGAGGGATTCGCGTCGAGCTCCACGCGAGCCTCTGGATAGGTTCTCCTGGCGCATTCGACGATCGAGCGGACGGACGCGAGGTCCTGGCCTTCAGGGCCGAAGTTATAGGCGTCCGCGAGATTGGGGTCGGCCGCAAGATGCTCGGCGAGGACCAGATAGCCGCATAGCGGCTCAAGCACATGCTGCCAGGGGCGGACCGAGTCCGGACGGCGAATCCGAACGGAATCGCCGCGCTCCCACGCGCGCGCGATGTCAGGGATCAGCCGGTCGGCCGACCAGTCGCCGCCGCCGATCACGTTTCCCGCCCGGGCGCTGGCGACCGCCACGCCCTGCTCGCGCAAGAACGAACTCCGGTAGGACGAGATGACGATCTCGCTTGCCGCCTTGCTCGCCGAATAAGGATCGTGGCCGCCGAGCGGATCCTCCTCCCGGTAGGGATAGACCCATTCGCGGTTCACGTAGACCTTGTCGGTCGTGATCATGACCGCGACCTTCACGTCGGAGAGGTCGCGCAGGGATTCGAGCACATGCGCCGTGCCGAGGACGTTGGTCGAGAATGTCTCGACCGGCGCCTTGTAGCTGCGCAGGACTAGGGGCTGAGCGGCGAGGTGAAAGACGATCTCCGGCTTCGCCCCGCCGATCGCGCCGCGCGTCGCCTCGAGATCGCGAATGTCGGTGATGAGACTCTCGACGCGCGAGCCGATCGCCGCTTCCGAGAAGAGGTTCGGATCGGTGTTGGGCGGCAGAGCCAGCCCCACGACGCGCGCGCCCATGCGCGTAAGCCAATAGCAGAGCCACGATCCCTTGAATCCCGTGTGGCCGGTCACGAGCACCCGCCGGCCGCGCCAGAAGGCCGGATCAGGACTCGCCGACGTCAAGACCAGACTTTCCACCGTGCCGCGCCAGTGGCCCATTCGGCTTCGAGCAAATTCTTCTCACGCAGCGTGTCCATTGGCTGCCAGAAGCCGTCGTGCTCATAGGCCATGAGCTGGCCTTGCGCGGCGAGTTGCTGCAGCGGCTCCTTCTCCCACGACGTGGCATCGCCCTCGATCTCGTCGAGAACCTTGGGCGAGAGAACAAAGAACCCGCCGTTGATCAAGGCGCCGTCCCCACGCGGTTTCTCCATGAAGCTTAGGACCTTGTACCCTTCGAGATTAAGGGCGCCGTAGCGGCCGGGCGGTTGAACCGCCGTGATCGTGGCCATTTTGCCGTGATTTTGGTGAAAAGCGATCAGCTTGCGGATATCGACATCTGCTAGGCCATCGCCGTAGGTGAAGCAAAAGGCTTCGTCATTTTCGACGTACCGGCCCACCCGCTTGAGACGTCCGCCCGTCATCGTCTCATCGCCAGTGTCGACCAGCGTGACCATCCAGGGCTCAGCGTTCCGCTGGTGGACGTGCATGGCGTTCTTCTTCATGTCGAATGTAACGTCCGACATATGAAGAAAGTAGTTAGAGAAATACTCCTTTATAACATATCCTTTGTATCCACAGCAGATAACAAACTCGTTGATTCCATAGTGCGAGTATATCTTTAGAATGTGCCACAGTATAGGTTTACCGCCTACTTCGATCATAGGTTTAGGTTTTGTCTGTGTTTCTTCGGATATTCTTGTTCCGAGCCCTCCCGCTAGGATCACAGCTTTCATTCCAATCCTCGTATTCCAAGGTAAAGTGCAGCTAGCAGTTTTGAATGCGAGCGTCAATCTCCGGCCCTCCTCCGTGTAGGGCCAGAAACATGAAGTTAACATGCGGTGGAAATGCAGTTTCGGGTGATCTGACAATCGGCCCGTGCCGATCTTATTGATTCGCTCGCACCCGCGATGTGTTTTCGAGAGGCATCGAATCCACGCGCTCGCCTAAGCCGGGAAATCGCCATCTGGGCGCGCCGGGGTCCAGCATGACGGCTCTATATTTCCGTTTGACCGTGCGGATCCGAACGAACACCAGCAGTTAGGCGAAGAATCGACCAGTTGCCGCTCGTAAATTGCCCGAATGATTGAACTCGGCCTCTCCGAAATCGAACGGAACAATAGGTATCGTTGCCCGAATTTTGTCGACATGCTCTGGCTAGCGTCCCATCGTCGGCCGCCGCTTGTTCACCGGTAAGGGCCAGTCGCATGCGCGTCGGTCAGAATCGCCAGCACTCCGCGGGACGGCCCTGGGGTTCCCTCTCCCGCGGGGATTCGACATTCTACCAGAACCCCACCCCATGCGCCATCGATGCTAACTATGAGCCCGCTGGTTATCTTCGGCGGATGACGTAAAGTATACAAGACCGCTTTGATCTGTTTTGTGGAAAACGTACGATCCATGCATAATCCTCGCTTCTCTGTAATTATACCTAGTCGCAATCGCGCGACACTGTTGAGACAAGCATTGCTGTCCGTGGTAACTCAAGATTATTGTGATTTCGAGATAATTGTATCAGATAATGCGTCAGAGAGTGACTATAGAGACTTGTTCACGGATTTCAATGACTTTAACGTTCGATTCCTGCGTTCAGAAGAGCCACTTTCGGTCACAGACAATTGGAATAAAGCCATCGAGGCTGCGATGGGAGAATATGTCATAATGCTTGGTGACGACGATGCGCTTACACCTGGACTGCTCGGGAGATTGGCCACCATTATTGTAAAATTCGAAAGGCCTGATGTAATATACTTGATGGCTTATCATTACGCATATCCTGATGTTTTTGACACACAACAGGACGGTTACTTTTGTGTCGTTAATAATAGTCCTCTCTTCGACACCGATTCTGAGCCGTTCCTTCTCGAGCCTGCCTGGGCCCGAGAGTTGGGTCGTCAAGCGTTAAATTTCAGGCATCGAGTCAGCTTCAACGCCCAACACTTTATTTATCGACGCCTCTTTGTCGAAAAGTTGGGCGTGAAGCCTTTTTACCAATCCCCATATCCAGATTACTTTGCATGCTTTGTCACTTTCATGACGGCGGAACGCATTGTTGTGGTTCCGTCGCCGGAGATCATCATCGGTATTTCTAAGAAGTCTTTCGGCTTTTATCTTGCCAAAGACAAAGAGGCGGAGGGATTAAAAGAATTTCACGGTGATGAACTGGATTTTGATGACTTAAGCGCGGGTGACGCCCCGACCCGACGCGCGTTGGAGCATTTGGGGTCGGCGCACATTCGAAATTGGCTTGTTGCATCGCTTTTCGCAAAGCGCGCCCTAGGTAACTCCTGTGACGTAGATATCGATTTGAGGCGGTATTGTCGGATTCAAACGTTTGAACTCGCGAGTCGCGCGGCGAGTAAGGCTCCACTGGGACGTTCACAATTCTGGCGAAATTCAGCGATGTCGGACGAAATTGAAAGGGAATATGGAAGGAAATTGCTTTGGCTATTCACGATTATTAACCGTACGAAGGCGGTCAATGACATTTCTCTTGCTAGCCATTTATCCGCTCTTCTTCGAATATATCATACGCCCAAGATATACATGATCGACATCGGCTTACATCGAAATATAATGGACGCTGTGAGTTGGCTCAAGCCTCCTCGTTCCCAGAACGGGGGAGGTGTTGACGCCCTATTGGAGGGTGAGTCGACATTGGAGGGTAAGTCGACGAGAAAGGACGCAAGCGCTATGCCTAATTCCGAAAGTGCGCCGAAAGACGTTCAAATCCCTGGGCTCATCGCGCTGGCCAGGGAACTGAAGACAGCCCTAACCGAACGTGACGGAGCACTGGCGGAATTCGCGGCCAGTCTCGCAGAACGAGACAAGTTAATTGCTGACCTAACGGCTACTGCAGCGGAGCGCGGCACAGCGATCGAGCAGCTTACGACCGCTCTTTCGAAACGCGATAGATCACTTGAGGATCTCAGGATCAATGTAGAGGTGTATAATACAGAGCTTAATCAGCTTCGTACACAGTTAGAGCGTTTCGAGAGAAAGCCGTTTCGCACGTTTTTGGTTCAGGCCGGTCATTTGATAGCTCGACGCGCCAGCTCTCCCCCTGGATTTCTGCGCCGTAGACGGGATAACTAATACTGAAGCTCAGTAACTCGCTGATCGCGATGCCCGCCGGATTATCGGAAATCTTTGCGTCATCGGAGGGGACGAATACGGGGACGAGAAGAGAAGATATTGGGCGGCCGAACTTGGACTTCCCGAAGGGGCTGAGGGTGACTTAAGCTTCCCGAGGGATCGGAGATGCTTGGCCGGCCGACCGTTTTCGATAGATCGTCATATGTAGCCGCCAGCAGTTGATGCGTCAGGAGCAGGAACGCGAACGGCCGTGCGCGCCTAATCAAGCTGCACCAGTGTTGGTCATGAGGCGCCACGGTTGCCCTTGTCGCGACCACGGAACCGATCGGATGGATGGAGACCGCGCGCTTTCCAGCCTGGAGCGAATCTTCACCGACGGCGACCGCGCTGGCGCGTGATAAGAACGTTGGCGCGGCGATGATCCCGATTGTCGACTGGAATGATATTCTTTACCGGACGATCTGGTTGCGCCGGGGGTCACCAGGCCCCGCGGGAAGGGCTATTCTACGCTTCGCGTGATCGAACCCCGGAGAGATGGCCACAAGCGCCTCCATTTTTCGGACAGCAAGCGCCGCCCGATCGTTTAATACGCTTTGCCGAAGCCATGTGGGCCGCAGGCTTCTTCGAGCTCGCGACATCAGCGCGCATCGGCAGCTGAGAAAGACTGCTACGCCGGTCTCGCCGATCGCGTTGGAGGGGAACCTCGAGCTCCGTGGCCGGCATTGGCAATCGAGCCTCATAAACAAGACATATGATGTTCAAACAATCGTCGGTTTACATCTCATGGAGCTTCCGGTGTCGTTCAAAAGCGGACAATCCTCGGATCGGCTGGCTGCTCAGCACAGGCGCTGCGACCGCGAATTGAGTTCTCCAGGCCAAATTGAGCCCCTCAATTCCGTCGGTAATAACCTTCGTTTGATCGATCACATATCCGCGCAGCAGCGGCTCATAGGCAAGTCGAAATCTCTTGGCCTCCGCATAACAGCCTAGCCAGGCACCCAGAACTCCGAAGCGCGAGAAAGCGGGGACGGTCGCGAAGCGCCTCAAGCAAGAAAGTCCGCTTAGCTACAACCAAATCGATAGGCAAAGCACTCACACAGTGCGGTTTTAGACATAAAGAAAACGGACCGGGATCCTTAGCGCTGCGACCCCGAGCGGGATCCGTGAGGTTTGCATTACCCAATGACACCATCGGCCCCACAAGAAGACGCCCGTTTGGCCCAATAAGCGGACCCCCTACGGCAACAGCGGTTTCAACCAGTTCCAACTGCTTCAAGGACTGCCAAATCCCCTCCTCCTCGATTTCATCGAGGCAAGAACTAACAATAGCCACGACTTCGCTGTTACCGATTTCCAAAGCGTCCAGCAAAGCTACACATCCCGACTGATCACGTGAGCTGGGTATCCAAGTCAAGGCGGAAAACGGGAATGTTAGCCCCCTTGTTGAACCCACGCCAAAATTTATCAGTTCGATTGGAGGAACAAAATCGCTTGAACGTTTGATGTAAAAATCGGAAATACCGGTGTCCAAAGGATACGGAGCAACCGCATATAGTTCCCTCCTGCCCGAATAGTCGATGATCATTTCTAGCATCGCTCTAATAGATTCAAGAGTCCCTTCAAATGTCTTTCCACTATGAGACGTGGATCGTTTATGCTGTCGCCAGTGATAGATAATCTCAGGGAGATGGATCGGCTGATAACCGGCTTTGTAAAAGCGCACCAAGAGGTCCCAATCTAAAGCATATTCTGCTTTTCCACTTGAGAAAACGCCCAATTCGAGGCCAATTTCCCGTCGAAACGCTATAGCGTGCCAAATATAAGAATGAGCTAGCAGCAGCGCTGGATCGAAGTCCGGCCTTAAATATGGATGGCAATATTTACCATCAATCAATAAATCCTCATCAGTATAAATAATCCCAGCTTCGGGCTTAGCTGCGGCCGTCTCACATAGGAGAGCCACGGCATCTTCGGTAAGCAAGTCGTCGGCGTCCAACGCTAATGCAAAATCTCCCTTAGCGCGCTCGAGACAGTATCGTAATCCACCGTGAATACCCAAATTGACAGGGTGCCTATGCAAGGTTATGGAACCCTGCTCAGCGAGCTCCGAAACAAGTCCGTCCAATTCGCAAGAAATGGGCCCGTGCGCAAGCACGATCCACTCGATTGGCGGCATAGTTTGCGCTCGCACGGCTTCCGCAACCTCGTGCAGTAAGCCAGTATCTGTTTTGCTATATACGGTTGTTAAAAGAGATAGTGATGGTTTCTCTGGGAGATCACAGCGTTCGTGTCGCCTACGACGGATTACATGTTGCTCTAGATAAAGGGAATAAGGCAAAAAAGGTCTTTTCCGATTGGAATCATCGCCGCTGGGAGAGTAAGGCTTAGTTCCACCGCGATCGAGGCTAAGCGGGTATCCCACGCCGTCGTCTGTTAGATCCCCGAATATCGAATTAAAACATTCGAGATCTGTCTCCGTGAGCGGCACGCTTCTTTCACAAGTGGCTTCCACGTAAGGTGAGTAGATAACGCGCTTCCCAGCGCGCGTCGCTAAGCCGCCAAGCCATGGTCCCAGCAAAGACAGGCCTATCGACGGCGGGATATCCTTCAAGCTCTCATTGAGAAAAGATCGAGTAACATAGCAGTGACGCGCTGAAACCGCGCCGACGCTGTGCGGTTTCCACATTTGGGCGAAGAAACCGGGATCACTGATATTACGACCAAAATCTGGTGATCCGATCGCCCCCATGTATCCAAATGCAAAACCCGCTTCCTGAATGTGCCTTCCGTCGTGGATGCGGCCCCCAACGATGACCGTGTCTTCGAAGAGGGTAAAGAGAGTAATAGCCTCCTCTTCGGATAAACCGCCTTGCGCCTCGGAGTCGGCGCCGACCAAGTGTACATGAGAGCACTCCGGTCGTTGAAGTAGGGCGCGCTCGAGTTCGGCACGAGTGATCGTGTCTGACAAGACTAGATCGAGGATTCCGGCGATCGCTTTTGGAATCGGCCCAGCTATGTTGTCCGCCTCGTCGATTGAGCGTGGGCGGAAGCGCCAATCAGGAGTGCCGACAAATAGCGGCGCCTGGACCACCTCGAAATCGTCCGAAAGTCCTTTGTGCCTAAGAAACCGCTCCAAAACAGCGCGATGTGACCGAATAACATAGGGCTTTGAACCAATATTACTGGAGGTTGACGCAGAGTGTAATCGCCATGAATACAGGACCTCCGGAATGTGAACCGGAATTAAGCCTGAAGAAGTAAAGCGAACAAACGAGTCCCAGTCGTGAGAGCCCTCAGCGTTTAAGTCCGTATAACATCCGAGCTCCAATGCGGTCTCCCGCTCAAGAGCAGTTAAGTGAGCAATATAACAGGAATGGATGAATAAAACTGGATCCCAATCAGGCTTTAAGTAGGCATCGCAATGTTCCCGCCCGTCAGTCTTATCCTCGTCCGTATATAGAAGAGCAGGCATTCCAGCTAGCGCCAGAAATTTTGCAACCGTCTGCAACGCATGGGGATAAAGTAGGTCATCGCTGTCAACGGGGAGGATATATTTCCCAGTTGCATTCTCGAGACACCAGCGCATTCCTCCGATGATACCAAGATTCGATTCAGTTCGCGCATAACGCACTCTAGGATGTTTGCTCAACTCGACCAAGATCTGAATCGTATTTTGGTCCGAGGAGCCGTTATCCAGAATGACCCACTCAAATTCAGGTTCCGCCATCTGCCCGAAGATCGTGCGGGCCAATTCGGCGACAAAGAGCGGATCTGTATTGTAGACTGTCGTTACGACACTCAATTTAACCGGAGGCGTTTGGCCGGGAGACTCTTGGTGTTCAACCGTCGCGGACACCCGCGCAACTGCACCCGGACCCGGCAGTTGGACAGCGCATTCGTCTGGGACAATCCCATCGTTGGCAAGCTGCGCGAAGAGGCTGTTCAATATGGATGAGAGGCTGTCGATCCAGGTTCCAGGGAGGTCGAGAACTTCATTGGTACGCCGGCTCAGACGGTCTCTATTGCACGTTCTAATCGCGCGGATCAGCCCCGTCACCAATTTGTCGATACTGGGCTCGACCCCGATGATGCGTGGAGAAAGCTGCTCGAGGCGCTCAGCAGTCTTGCTTCCGAAGGTGGTTGTAACCGTCGCTCCGCCACACGCCGCCATCTCCAACGGCGGATAACTCGGATGGGGCGATAACATGAGCGCCAGCAATACATCGGCGCCGCGCATCTGTTCTGCATACGCGTCAAAATCGAGCCACGGCGCGGATTTCAGTTCATAGCCCCGGCCTAGTGGAATAGGGGAAAACGTCTCTCCCATTCCTACGAATTCCCAGTGGTCGTCATCAAAAACGCCCATCTCGATTGCGGCGCGTAGCGCCGCAATCCCCATTCCGAATAGATTGCGGCGCGCTACAGTCGGACGAGCATAAAAAAGGAGCCGCCGCGGAGTGTTCTGGCGACGATCGGTTGGGAAAAATCGCAGTCTATCTATCGCGGGCTCGAAGACACAAGCGGCGTCTGCAAATAGAGCATCTGCAAAACGTCCAATTCGATGTTCTATTAAATGGTCTCGCAAAAGAGAGGTATTGATTATTGGGAAATGGTTAAACCGATAACTGGCTTCAGCATCAGCATAATTCTCGGCAGCCCCATAGAAAAGAGTTTCGTAATCTTGAATTAAATAATAAAGCTTCTTATCGCCTGTAAGTTTAGAAGCAGCGTACCCAATGTGCGCAGTCCACCAAGCGGTAGCCATAAAGCTATCCTTTGGGCCAAGGCAAATAGATATGCCACGATTGCTCGCGTCCATGAATTCGACACCTAATTCATCAGGATCGAGGCCGGTTAGCGAATTAATATGCGTTTTAATTAAACTAATATCTCCATCTGGAGGCAAATCTGTAGCAATAAATCTAACGCTTATCCCGTTTTCTGCAAGCAATAATCCAAGTATATATGCAGTATTTGGACCCCCCGTCGCATGACTCGCTCGAACACTAGGAATCAATATATTGAGTGACGGCCGAACAGCCAGACTTTGTACTATCTCTATGTTGATCGGTTCGTTCGGCAAAAAATATTGTTGTATTTTGGTAAGTTTATCCCTTCTCAATCTGAGGAGCGTCGCAGCTGAAATCGCGCCAACCGCCTCATAACGTTTGATCGCACTATCAATAGGCTCGAGATCAATCTCGGTCTCACTGCCATGATAGACCTCGGCATTGTTCTCCGCTGTCGCTTCTGTACCCGATAATTCGGCTACTTCTGAGGGTGATGTTTGCTCATGCCGTGATTTGCTACGTCGACGCCATACCCGGTTACGGACTGCATGGTACGCGTCTCTTAGTGGTCCCCGGCGAATATATCTTGCAACGCGACTAAGAGTTCTCGCCATTCATAGGTCCCTTTGCGACGATAAGCTTACCAATCATCGAAAAATATGCGTTCCACGAGCCGAATTAAGAGGTTTCGCACGACACACGTCGCTCGGTGGTTAGGAACACCCGCCAGCGTCGCATCCCACCAGCGTCGCACCGTCTTTTGCCTTGATCCACGGGATTTTCGCAGATGGACTGGCGGTGCCCGATACCAGAAAATTGATCATCCACCAATGTCACCTTTCGCATCTGGCGCCGTAACGGCTCCTGCAGAACGGTCCAACCCTGACTTGCCCTCGGCAACTTGGCCGCGGCGGTGTCGATCCAGGTCAGGCGAAAACTTCGCCAGTAGGCGTGATGCAGCATCATTCTTATCCATTGCGATCGAGGGATATCCGGCGGGAGCGCGGCACAAAGGCATGTCGGGCTTGCGCCGGAACGCGCAGCCTTTCCTGGATGCCATCATTCGGGTAGGCCGTTGTCCGTCAGAACCATCACTGCCCAAAACCGTCGGCGGCCAAGAAATGAGAGCTCTCAAGAGATGGCCGCAACGACGTGCACCGAGGCGCTGTCCGTCCGGAAGCAGACTGCCTTTGCGGCTGCCGGTTGCAGAGGAGGCGACGAAATCCTCAGCATCTTGTCACCGCCTGCTTCCGCATTTCACCCGCTGCCAGGCATTAAAGGACGTTAGGCGTGAGCAAGGAGGGGTGATTGGGCTGCGGAGTTGCTCGCGAGCCGAGGGGACCTGGACATCGAAGCGTTTAGCAGGCTGATGAAGAATCGATGCGTTCCAATTCGCTCTGGTGAAGAGCGACAGCGTGGGTGCGCCGGGGATTATTGGCTTCCAAGTCGGATTACCTTACAGCTAGCAAAACAAGGAGCAAAAATGGCCGGTATAGACCTAGCGCTCTTTTATCTTGCCCGCAGAGCGGAGGGGCTCAGATCATTCGAGCGATTCGTTGATTCGTACAAGGCGAATGGCGCGGGCGTCGATCACAGCTTGGTTGTCATCTACAAGGGGTTCGAGCGGGACCGGGATTTGGCCGCGGCGCGCGCGGTGTTCGGTAAGTGTCCTCACCGCAAAATTCAGGTAACAGACGATCAGTACGACATCGGCGCGTACCTGCAGGCCGCCGCCATGGTCGAAGCCGATTACGTGTGCTTCGTCAATACGCACACCGAGATCCTGGCGCCGAACTGGCTAGCGTATTTGCGCGCCGCGATCGACGAGACAAATGTCGGAGTTGCCGGGGCGTCGGCATCTTGCGAAAGCCTGCACAACTCGCTGGCCTTGATAGGTAAGGCGGTCTGGCTGGCCGCCGGAGCAAACATTCCGTATGACCCCCTCCTTGCGGAGCATTACCGCTTCACGCTCAAGGTTCACGCGAGGGAATGGCTTGCGCAGAAGCGCGGGAATGCAACCTACTGGTTCAAACACGGGCAGTTCCACGAGCGGGACCTGGAGGCAAGGTGGAACTCCTACTGGCGTTCGCTTTGCGAACCCGGCCAGGCGATGGATTTCCTGGACGGCTTCCCGCGGTTTCCGAACCCGCATATCCGCACCAACGGATTCATGCTCAGAAGGGCGTTGTTTCTCTCGTTTCTGAACAAAGTGCAGCCGACGAAACGGTCCGCCTACGCATTCGAGAGCGGGCCCAACAACTTGTCGGCAACTGTTCTTCGTTCGGGCAAGAGGCTCGTCCTGGTCGACAGGAAGGGTCGCCGCTATGATCGCGAAGAGTGGCCACTGAGTAGGACGTTTCGGCTGGGAAATCAGGAGGACATGATGCTAGCGGACAATCAGACGCGCGGATTCGAACAAATGTCGGCCGCCGAACGCGCCACACATGTACTGATGACGTGGGGGGATGCCGTTGCCGACGTCTCATACGGCTATCCGCTCGGCTTCAGATTCAACATGAACCGTCGGCCGGCGACTGGCGCCTGGGCGACGAGCGAGCCGCCTCATATCATTGACCATCTCACATATGGCGTGCGCCACTTGGCCACGCACACCGATGCCGGGGTCATCAAAATTCACGATGATATGTGGCCTCCTCATTAGCACGCCGCTGAAGAATTCGCGCCGGGAAATCGCCTTTGGGTCTGTTCTATGACTGTGGGGCTCATTGTTGACGATCGGCTTGGGACCGCTCTGCAGCGGTGTTGATCTTGGAGTTCGAGTTCGGGCAGTGACGCGGACATAAAGAGTGAGGGGCTGTCATTGAGTCGTTTCCAAGGTCATCACCGCATTCCCTTTTTGCGCCGGCTGTACGATCAGCGGAACCAAGCGAGAGTTCGAGCGAGAGGCGGCAATCGCGGAACGGGACTGTCGCATCGCCGAAAGGGACGCGGTAATCGCAGAACGGGACCGGAGCATCGGCGAAAGGGAGGCGGCGGTCGCGGAGCGGGATCATCTGCGAACGATGTTCATTGAGGTCTCCAAGGGCGAGCTTCCAACCACGCCATTCGGCAGGACCTCGGAGCCCGCGTCCATCGACGATAGCCAACTCGTTGCCCGCATTATCGCAGCCTATAAGACGTCTCTTTCGACGACGGACCAGCCGTCTGAATCTTTCTGGGACGGTGCATTTGCTGAACAAAAGCGCGACGTGCATGAAGCTCTGATTTAGGGTGATCTTTGCACGGTTCAATGTCTACTGCGCGACCCTGGCAAGACGGATCTTTTCTACGGGTTTGATAACCTCGTTCGCAGTGGGGTCGGATTCGAGGCAATAGTCATCTACCAATACCTACTGCTTCTTGCCGAGGCGGTCGCAACCAGGAGGCTGTGGAATCCGGAGGACCCGAGGCCCGTTCCTGCGCTGCCGCAGGTCGATGAGTTGCTGGACCTTATTGATCAGGGCCTGGGCCTTCGCACGGTTTTTCCAAATCCTTTTCCAGGAGAGATCGGATTGGCGACCTCGCGCGGAGTTATAAGCCATCGCGCCGTTCAGGCGCTCTATCAGGCGTGGCGTGTCTTCACCTTTGTCAATGGGGATCGAGGAGCGAACGTCGTCGAGATTGGGGCGGGGTTGGGCCGAACCGCCTTTTACGCCAGAAAATTTGGGCTCCGCAATTACACCATTGTCGATCTGCCGATGAGTTCCGTAGCGCAGGCATATTTTCTTGGCCGCACGCTAGGCGATGACGCGGTTCGTCTCTTCGGAGAGGAAGGGTCAGGGATCTCGATATTGCCCCCATCGGCATTTTTGGCTGCCCAAGATAGATATGACCTTGTTCTGAATGTGGATTCTCTGACGGAACTCGATCCTCGGACCGCCAAAGCCTATTGCATGGCTATCCGCGATCGTTCGGGTGTCTTGCTGTCGATAAACCACGAGGTCAACCCGTTCACGGCTCGGGAGATGTGCAGCGCCGTGGGGATGGCGCCCGTGAGTTCGAGCGCCCTACTGGATGAGGACAGGATATGTCGAAGAGGTTTTTAGGAAGCCGTAGGTTATCGCGCGGACCTTGAATTGGCGGTATATGTCCCGCGTAATTAACATATCCGGGAATTCTGCAGTTGAGTTGTTTGCAGGGTCATCACCGCATTCCCTTTTTGCGCCGGCTGTACGATCAGCGGGACCAAGCGAGATCCGAGCGAGACGCGGCGATCGCGGAACTTAGTCGCCGAGACGCGGCGATCGCGGGCGTTGATCGTCTCAAGGCCGAACGGGACGCGGCGATCGCCGACCGGGATCATATGCGAAAGCTGTTCATTGAGGTTTCTAGGGGCGAGGTGTCCAGGGGCGACCTTCCAGCCGCGCCCTTCGGCATAACATTGGAGCCAGGGCCCATCGACGATAGCGAGCTCGTCAGAAGGATTATCGCAGCGTATAGGGCGTGCACTATGAAGCCCGCCGAACCGTCCGGGTCTTTTTGGGACGGGATATTCGCCGAACAGAAACACGACGTGCATGAAGCTCTAATTCTCGGTGATGTTGGCGTGGTTCAACGTCTGCTGCGCGACCCCGGCAAGACCGACCTTTTCTACGGATTTGACTATCTTGCAGTGAGTGTGAAAACCGAGGAGGCTCAAATTGAGGCGATCAGAATAAAGATCTATCAGGACTTATTGCTTCTTGCCGAAGTGGTCGGAGCGAGGAGACTGTGGAACCCGGAGGACGCGAGGCCGATTCCTCCGCTGCCGCAGGTCGAGGAGTTGCTGGGCCTTATAGATCAGGGCTTGGGACTGCCGACAGTTTTTCCCAACCCCTTCCCCGGCGAGCTGGGATTGGCGACCTCGCGGGGAGTTATAAGTTATCGCGCCATTCAGGCGCTCTATCAGGCGTGGCGTATCTTTGCCTTGGTGAACATGGATCGCGAAGCGCGTGTATGCGAGATCGGGGCGGGATTGGGCCGAACCGCCTTGTACGCGTGGCGCTTCGGACTCCACAACTACACCATTGTCGATCTGCCGATGAGTTGTGTGGCGCAGGCGTATTTCCTTGGCCGCACGCTTGGCGACGACGCTGTTCGTCTATTTGGCGAGGAAGGACCGGGAATCTCAATACTGCCTCCATCGGCTTTTTTGGAAGCCAAAGAGACATATGACCTTGTGCTGAATGTGGACTCCCTGACGGAGCTTGATGCGAGGACCGCCAAAGCCTACTGCGAGGCCATTCGCGATCGCGCAGGGGTTTTTCCCAGCCGGCAGCAAGCCGCTCCAGCGGGACCGACACTGGGACAAAGAGGATCGTTACCTCACACGGGTCCCGCTTCCCGCTGCGATCCGCCAAGATGCTTGGCAGGAAGCGGGGCTCCGCCTCCTGAAGAAAATCCAACTGAAAGAAAATATAACTTCTTACTGCAAGCCGCGATCACGTGGCCCAGCTTATTGGCCGCTTATCTCCGCCAAAGCACTCACCGACTAGCGCGTTCTGGATTGTCTACGGTAACCGAACCCTGATTAGAGGATGCAGGCCACAGATTCGTTGATCGAATGGTCTGGCACGAGCCGCTCGATAGTTGGAATCTGTGAGCAATTCATTCACTTGGTTGCGGTCGGCCACCTTATTCCGCCTTATTCCGCCTTATTCGACCGCCTTATTCGGGTCCCCCATCTTCGGGGTTTGGCGCTGCGGCGAGGTTTAAAATGAGCAACTTCCATGAAGTGGCCATACGACTTGAGTCGCCCACTATTCGCTTGTCCTGGAAGAACTTAGCTTTGGGGGACCCGCCTCGCGATTAGGGTTGCGAGCAAAGATCATGCCAAGGGAGGCTTGACTATCACGGAGATCATTAGTATCATGGAAATCATGGATCGTGCGGTCATGTCAGAGTCTCTAACAGCTTCTGCAGCCCTCCTTGAGCCTACCGGCATTCATACGCTCGATGTTCGCCATGCCATGGACAAACTCATTGCAGCAGTCTCTCCCGAGCAAAGCCATGCCAACGCGGCTTACGGTGTCGTGATCTACTTTGCCGCGAAGAGGGCCCCGGCACCCAACATCCTGAGTGCGACCGGTTGGTTCGTCCAAGCCTATCTGAAAGGATGGACCGCTCTCTCGAAGATGGAAGTCGGAGTGGTGGGAGCTGGAGAAAAAGGGAACGCTCTTATCGGTGTGCTCGAACACAGCAATGTCCGCTACATCGTAAAGGTATTCGCGGGCAAGGCAGCGGTGAGCGCACTAAAAAAAGAAGCGAAGCCATCGCCTGGCGTCTACATCAACACGGCCCATCTCGACACGCTTTTGCTTGACGATCTCAGGCTGCCTCACCTTCCCGAGCGATTCCGAAACATGCCTCTCGTCATGCAGGTAGAAGAGAAAGAACAAAAGAACGATGAAACGTTGCCCGGATGGGAGAACTTCGTCAAAGCCACCTTCGATGAGATTGCAGCCCAGGAAACGATCGACCGCGATACGGTGGAATGGCGAAGCCAATTCATGAAGAAAAATCCGAGCTGGACCGCGAAGGATGTTGCGGATCAAAGTACCAGTACTGCGAAGAATCGAGCTGCGCTCGCCTCGCGCTGGGCTCAAGAAGGAAAGATCTTCGCGGTGAAATACGAGGGGCAGCTCTGGTATCCGCGCTTCCAGTTTCAGGATGGAGAGCCTCTGACCACAATTGGGCAGGTCATCCAGGCGTATCCGAGCCACGCCAATGGGTGGGACTTCGCTTACTTCTTTGCTACTCCCAACGCGAACATCGGAGGGCGGAAGCCTCTCGAACTACTGAAGTCTGATCCCCAACGTGTTCTCTCGCTTGCTCGCGCCGCGGCCAGTCCCGCCGATGCCTATTAAATGCCCGCCCGCGCCTGTCGCGGCAAATCCCGCACTCGTCATCCAGACCGCGATCCTAAAGGCGGGCTCGGCATTGACGCGCTTCCATAGCAAATCGCGTGCGGGCAATATCTATAACCCGAACACCGGCAAACGCATCGAGATCGAGGAGGAAGGCGCTCGATTCAATCCGTTTCCTGGAGCTCCGGCTGCCAATGTGCCTACGCTATACGCTGCCGACAACCTCACCGCGGCGGCACTCGAAAGCATCTTCCACGGCGTGAAGCACATTCCATCACCGACCTTCCCTCGGATCGGCCTCAAAGATTCAAGCTATAGCGAGCTCGTGGTCAACGGCGGCCTGGTTGTCGTTGAGTTGACGAACCCTCAGCTGCGCCAACTCGCTATCGCGCGCCGCCGCACCTCCTTGAAGGAGGAAGAACTGATTCACACTCCGCCGAGCCAATACCCGCACACTCGCACCTGGGCTCGCTTCCTGCACGACAGTCTCCCCTCGCTTCAGGGTCTCTGCTGGCGCCCACGTCTCGGCGGTGCCGGGCTGGCGTACATGCTCTTCGGGGATCGCTGCGCCCCGGGAGCCCTCACTGTCACCTCCGGTCCGACCGACATCGATTCGGGAAGCGGTTTTGTCAAAGTATTTGCGATTGCTCAGTCGGCAAACATCAAGATCATCGGGTAGATCCGAAGCGCCGCATTAGCTTCCGGTCGATACTGATTGGGGGCGAATCATGTATAAAGGGTCCCAGAGCACTTCAGAGTGCTCGAATGATGAAAGCGGATTGGGAAGTGTGGGAAGGTGCTGAGAAGTGAGCAGGGTCCGAGTTGAACCCATTTTGTGACCGGATTGTGCCAAGATCTGAAAATGATGACAATCATGACAGATTTGCACTTCACAGAGTCAATAAGTTACGTGGATTGAGGTACCGGAGTCCGACCGACTCCCGCCGCCTCCACCAGTAACATGTTTATTTTCAATAGTTTACAGACGAAAAGCACAAGAAAAGCGAAGAACATTGCCATTGCTAAGTCTTTCCTAATCAACTAGATAGATTGGCATAAATATACTTAACGCACCATTATAGTATGGTGTATGAGGTGCCTTAAATGCCCTACTTGTTAAAACTCTGAAACACGTTACATTTGAAAACCCGTGTTATGCTCTGCCTCGCTATGACACAGACAGAGACTTACCTCAACGACAATTCGGAAATTCTCGCTAGTGGACAGTGGTGGCGGGCAGAGTGGAAAATCGTAAACCTCATGGAAATTTTGCGCCTCTACGCGGAGAAATATTGCCACTTGGCTACCCATGCTCAGAGTGTCGCTCTTTTCGTACAAGCAATGGAAGACGGAGATGTTAAGGCGCGTGTAGACGCAGAGGTAATGGCGCATACGCTCATACCGTGCCTGACAGAGATGAAAGAAGAGAGCAAGCGTATTGGACTAGAAGCGACCTGTAAGGCTCTAGATAGGACTCTAGCTAAATGGGAGCGGTATCCAAACTCCAAAGCAATAGGTCCTCTATGCACCCATATTCTCATGGTTCTAGACGATGAACTTAGGGGTAAAATCTGTCTGATTTTTCCGCCTATATCGCAGACGCTTTACGAATCACCGACAGAGGGATGGGAAAGAATTCTCGAAGTCTTCCCCGAGGCTCAGGATGACATAGAGCAGATGAACCGCTGCGTCGTGTTTGGATGCCATTCTGCCGCAGTGTTTCATGCCTTACTCGTGGTGGAATTCGGCTTGATAAAACTTGGAAAGTTTTTGGGAAGTAGAGACCCAAAGCCAGGATGGGATGCAAGCAGCAAGGCACTAGACAGAATTCTTGGACCGGGTGGACGTGCCGCAGCACCGCCACGCATTCGCAAGCATTATGCATTTCTGGAACTCGTTAACAAAGATATGCACAGCATGAAATTAGCATGGCGAAACAAAGTCAACCATGCGGCGAACAATCTTTTTGTTCTGACTTCAGATTTCAAGCCACAAGTCGCAGAGAAGATTATCTCAGCGTGTCACGGATTTATGCTCTTGCTTGCGACAGAGGGACCAATCAAAGTTTAGTCAATGTCAATTGGGTTGGCGTATCGCTTGCCGTTTTGGTTGGCTTCGATCTCGTCTAGTTTCTCTTCAATCGCTTCGATTTTCTCTTTCAGTTCATCCACTTTCTCGTGCAATTCATCCAGCCGATAGCCGAGAACGCTGGCTGCATGGTAGATCGAGCGAGTGAGTAAAACGAAAGCAGCAATCGCCGCTATGATGATTGCCCACTTTTCCATCTGTCTTTCCCCGATTCACGCTATTATAAGCAGCAAAGAAGAAACCCGCCTTCGCGGGGCGGGTTTCTTTCGATCTTGTGTTTGGCAAATTCAAGATACAGCAGGAGTGTGCCAAATGCAAGATCACAATTCTACTTCAAATATCAACCACTCTACTTCGTCCCGCTCTACGACGAGTCTATCGGGTTCGAGTGAGAATACAGCCTTTCCCACGTCAAATGTTCGGTATTCCTTAATTCCCACGCAAATTCCTACTAGCGATGCGTCAGGATCAACGGTATCGACGCGTCCCGAGTACACATCCTCTGGCTGGCCGCGTTCAATCACGGTCACATTAAGCGAAGTCTTAAGATTCTTCCATATAGAGAACTTTGCAAATGCTTCCGAAGAAGAGACCATGTATTTTTTCCGCCTCCATTTTCGACTGCAAGCGAGTGCGAGGATTTTAGCATCAGAGATGGGCGCAGGGTGTGACAGAGCAAAGAGCGCCATTTCAAAAGCGCTGGCGGGAATAGCCGAGGATATATCATAAAACCTATGAAGAAGCCTCCCGACAATCCCGAATTTGCCAAATTTACCGAAGCCATGCGGCACATCATGGGAGTGTCAAAAGCCACAATTCGAGAACGGGAAGAGGCAGAGAAAAAAGAAAAGGGAAAGCGGATTAAACCCGTTTCCCCCGTCCTTGTCTCCTCATCCACTTTGCCACGTTCTTAGAATGGCCTCGCCTGCTCCTCTGCGTCCTTACCCGTGAGTTCTGAATAGGTGAGACGCTTGCCAGCGATCTGTGAGACCGCTAGGACGAATCTATCGGCATCTGTGAGCGGATTTTCTTTGGTTGCACGATTGTTGTACCTGAAAACCTGCTCATCCAAGTAGCGGTCAAGGTGAAATGGTTCGACCGCTACATATGTGCCGCGCAACCCGCGCTTGAGTAGGCTCCATGCGTTTGGCAACTAACCTTGGCCCATCTTCGGAAGTTAACTCTGGCCCACCTGTAGAAGCTTAGTGGGCCATTGTGGTGTTGAGGAGGTTCGATGGGGCCGGGCTGGAGCGTAGCGGAAGCCCGGCCCCATCGAGTGAGATCTATCAGCCTGTCGGTTTGCTCCTGCCTTTCTCCATGGTTCTTCGGAAGCGATAGCTGTCAGTTCCGGTCTCGATGATGTGGGCTCGGTCGGTGATTCGATCGAGAAGGGCTTTGCAGAGCCGGGCGTTGGGGATCACCTGGGTCCATTCGGAAAAGGGCAAGTTGGTGGTGATGATGACGGCAGCCTTTTCCGCACGTTCAGCGATGACCTGGAAGAGGAACTCGGCGCCGAGGTCTGCCATGGGTACATAGCCCACTTCGTCGATGGCGATCAAGTCGTAGCGATCCCAGCGGGCAAGCACGCGACGCAGTTGCAACTGCTGCTTGGCCTCGACCAGTTCGTTGACCAAGGCGGCTGCTGTGGCGAAGCGCACTCGTCGTTTCTGACGACAGGCAGCCACACAGAGCCCGGTCAACAGATGCGTCTTGCCAGTGCCGCAGTCACCTATCAGGATTACCGGTTCAGCGCGTTCGATATAGCCGCCCTGGGCCAGTTCACTGATCTCCGTGGCACGGATCTGAGGCGCCTTGGAGAAGTCGAACTCGTCCAGAGTCTTGGTCCGTGGCAGGCGTGCATCCTTGATGCGGCGTGCGATGGTGTTGCGCTCGCGCTCTTCCAACTCAACCGCCAGCAACGCCTCCAGGTATCGCAGATATGTCTGCCGCTGCTTGACGGCCTCCTCAGCCAGTGGAGCGCACTGCTCGGCGACCGCTGGCAGTCGCAGGACACGGCACTGTTGTTCGACCGCGGCCTTCTCCAGGTTCTCTATAACAGCCTTCATGCCGGCACCTCACGAAGAAGCTGGTCATAGCCGCTCATCACAGGCATCGGCCGTTCGTAACGGGCCAGCAGGCCGACTTCGATGGCTTCGACTGCGGGCCTGTCCAGTTGTGCGCTTATCATGAGGTGCCGGATCGCGGCTACATCCTGGCAGCCGAGGGAGAGAGCTTGATCGACTGCACCGTGCAGTTGATCCCAGCCTTCGCTGGCGCCGATAGACAGCAGCTCGATCATCTGCCGAGTGCCTTGTTGTCGGCCGTGCCGCGTGTTCAGTGCCTGCCATAGGCGGTCAAACGAATCGGGCCACCGCCCCGCCAGCCGCCACTGGGCCAGCGGCGTTGAACCGGCCAGCGCCCCGGGCTTCTTGCGCAGCACATCGAGGTAGTGTTCGAGATCGAGTATCTGCTGCAGCCGGCTGTAGCAGCGTTCATGCCTCGCGACACGCTTGCCCTGATGCCAGAGTTCAATATAGTCAGCCAGCAGGCGTGCCTCGATCACAGTGCCTGGCGGCAGAGGGATCGAGTAGCGGTTGGTCCGCACTCGCACACAGCGCAATCCATCGACCGTGGGGAAGCTCTTCTCCGTCAGGTCAAACGGCTCGGTAGACAGCGGCAGCAGATGAGGCTGCTCCTGCAACATGGCCGTGCCCACGGCATCTGTGCGACTGCTGAGGATGCGTTGCTGGTCCTTGTGACAGCACAGGTTCAGATAGGCGTTCAGTTCCGCCAGGTCGCGTACTTCTGGAAGGGGCACCCAGTGGTTGCGGCGGAAGTATCCGCCTTCGCCCTCAACCCCGCCCTTCTCGTTGCCGCGAGCCGGGTTGCAGAACTCGCTCTGAAAACGCCAGTGGGAACGGAAGGCGATGAAGCGGCTGGTCTCTTCGCGCTGATGGCCGCGCAGGATGCGCTTCACCGCGCTCTTCAGGTTATCGTAGCGAAGCTGCTTGAAGACGCCGCCGAAATAGCGGAATGCCATCTCATGAGCCTCAAGAAACGCCTGCTGTGTTGCATGCGTAAACGCCCGATGAAAGGCGCCGCCGCTGGCCATCGAACGCATCTCAAATACCTGCAGCTTGATGCGCTCACCGGCAATCAATGCCCAGGCTTCGTACCAATCGACCTGACCTTCGACGCCCAAGTTGTAACTCTGCGGCACGAACGACTCGCGGGCAATCAGCCCCAACTGTTGCCGCCGGCGCCTCACATAGCCGCATACCGATCGTTCGCTGACCGCGAAGCCAGGCTGCTCCGCGCACAATCGCTGCCAGATCCTGTGCGCAGTATGCCGCTGCTTCGGCGGTGCGTGCTGATCCTCACGTAGAACCCTGTCAATGAAAGGAACCGCGGCCTCCAGCTTGCGCAGACGCCGCTCTTGCGGCTTGCTCGCTGCTGGAACTGCACTCGAAAGCGCTTCGCGGACCAATCGCCGATGAACGCCCAACTTCCGCGAAACGCCGGAAATCGTGCCTACACCGAACTCATGCTCACGACGTATCTGCTCAAACAACTCCACCTTGTCTCTCCTGGTCAGCCAGCTCCGCTTCCGTTGCTCCATCCACGAAGCCTACTCAGCTATGCCCCAGGTGGGCCAAAGTTAACTTCCGAAGGTGGGCCAGACCAAGATACCGAAATCACTCCAGAAATTATCAATGCCTTGCGTATGGACTTGCCCACGAACGTATTCGTCGATATGGGTCACGGTTTCGTGTACGAAATCCTTAGCGGCCAAGGAATCGTAACCAACCCATCTATCGGTGTAGACGGTGGATTTCTTTTCCACGTTCTCAAGGATGGCATTTTGTAAAGCTTCCCGTTTGACGTTGGGAATCACCTTGGCGCGGACTTTCCGCGCATCGCGTTCCAGCATTCCCATAACAATCGCTTTGCCGTGAGAACCATTTAATTCGACAGAGCGGAGTCTCCGCGCTCTGTGCATCTTGCGCGGATCAGGACCAACAAAGGTTTCATCGACTTCCACCGGACCGCCCTCAGAGCCTCCCATCTTGCTCCAATTGCCATCTTTGAGCGCAAGGCGAATCCGATGAAGCATAAACCATGCTGATTTTTGAGTAACTTTCAGATCGCGGGCAATTTCGTAAGAGCTAATGCCGTTTTTGCAATTCACTACCAGCCAAACGGCGGTCAACCATTTATCGAGCGCGATAGGAGAATCCTCAAATACGCTTTGAGTCTTCACACTGAATTGTTTATGGCATTCCTTTGCCATGCATTTCCAGATGCGGCGTGAGGATAAATAGGAAACTCGCTTACTCTCGCAGTGTGGGCAGGTAACGCCGTTAGGCCAGCGCATCGACGCGACGAAGTCAACGCATACATCGGGATTAGCGAAATAGCGGCTGGCTTCAAGGAGACTTTGAGGAAATGCTTTCTTCATAGCAAAACCATTATCCCATAAGGAACATGGTGCGTCAACTATATTTATGCCGATAGATTCATCGACTTTTAAACCTGATGAACCCGCGTCCGAAAAACGCAACCCGTTATTTTTCAGCTATCTAGCTATTCACGGATCAGATTTGTTCCGGTGACCGCGTCCCGCTTTGGCTCATGAGGGAAAACGATCTCGTGACCGTGGCGCCAGAGATCATGGGTGTCGCGCGAGCTTTCCTCCTTGGCGGTTAGAAGCGAATTCGTGAATCTCGAATCGAAGCGGCCCCTGCCTACGCGGAAAAGCGCTGCGTGCGAGCAGCTCGAGTCGATCAGGTACAAATACCTCATGCCGGCCCTGGGCGCGCGTACTTTTGATGTAGATCCGAGAGGCGAGGTTGAAGTTTCCCGGTTGCCATGCGGACTTGTAAGGCATGAACCCCCCAAAAGGAGCTCTGTCGAGCCTCCTACCATCAGGGAGTGGTGAAATGCTCCACACTGCCCTTGACTCCGTCGTCGTCGCCATCAGCTCCCATCGAATCGACCGTGTAGTAGTAGTAGGTTGTCTCGGGTTTCAGTCCGTTCATGCGCACGCGAAACACAGTATTGGAATGGTCCGGGTTCAGCCGGATTGGAGATTTCACAGTCTGGTCAAGGTCCATCGGGTCCGTACCGTAGTGCACCACTGCGTAATGCCCGGGAGAGCCACCCGGATTGTTCGTTGTCCAGCGAATCACCGTCAAATGCGCCATCGCCAGCTCGATCACAGGGCCGTGTAAGATCTGTAGCCGCGCGACTTTCGGGATCGTTAAATTTTCCAGGACGCGCCGATTATCACTGATCGACTTGGGGCCGGGGATGGGCGCGACACCGCAGATCGCCGAAGCGCAGGGCGGAAGAGGCGGAGTCGGGATGAGAAGCTCGTTGCCCTGAGTCGCAGCCCGCCCACCCCTCATGCAGGAACCTGTAAATATATCGATGTTTGGGTATGGCCTGGTGAAACCGTCCGACAACGTCTGCAGGAAGGCGACGATCTGGTCCTCTTCCTTATCCGTCAGGCCCAGATTGCCGCTCGTCATATCGATATTGTTTGGCACCTCCGGCATCGGCCAGCAGTCTACTTTTTCTGTAGTTCCCGCCGGGCAATGTCCGGAAGTCACAGGGTACGCATACTTGTCGCGTGTGTTGTAAAAGTGCACTACCTGCTTCAAGCTCTTAAGGTACCCGTTGTGGAAGAACTCTTTTTGAAAGTAGGGACCGGGAGCCTCGGTGGTCGGGCATTGCGCCGGCGTCAACGCAACGTCACGCAAGCTGGGAACCTGCATCTGGCCGTCGACGGTTGATGCGTATTGCCTCCAACTCGCATTCGGGTTAGGGCCGGAACCGAAGCCGCTTCTTAGAAAAGTTCCCAACCCCAAATCTCTGTAGCCAAAGCCGTAAGGGTTGGGAACGAATCCGTAGGAATCCGGCTTGGTTTCGTAATACAGAGCGACCCTCGGATTCAGCGGTGCGCCCTCATTTGCCGAGCCGAAACAGGTGAACAGAGGATTCACCTGAGCGGTCGCGCTGGTATCCATCTCTCCCGGCTTCACCGTAGTCCCTCGCCCGTCGAGGTGGCATGAATTGCAATTGCCCTTGCCGTCGAACAACTTGTAACCTGTCATCTCGTCGGCAGTGAGCTTGTATTTTCCGGCCAGGAAGGCATCGAACCTTGAGGAGAAGGCACTGACCTGCAGGGACTGCTCGTATGAGTCAATGGACCGGGCCCAGAGGTCATAGACCGTGTTTGCGCGGGTGCGATCTTCCGGGCTTAAAGGAATCGGGGTCGCGCTCCCTTTGAACACGGCAGCTCCTCCGGGGGTATCGCAGATTTTCTCAGTCTCGCGCGGAAACTTAATGTCGAACGAGCCTTGCCCCCAGACCTCTTCAAAGAGAGGCCTGTACCCAGCGGTGGAAAGTCGGAACGCGACGCAGGCAGTGTCCGGTAAGCCCATTTCCAGATGATCGACGGGAGGGCCCTGCGCCTGCTCAGCGTCGGGGACCCGAAGCGCGTAGCCGGTCGCACGCGAATCCCAGAAAGCGTCCCTCCTTGCGTTGCGCACGGTCTGCCCGCCGCCGGGCACAGAGCGGACCTTTTCGAGGACCTGGTCTGCCCAGACACGGTCGCCTTCGAGATTGTGACCGATCACCTGGATATCGATCGGAGCGGGCAGTCCGAAGTTCAGAATCTGCGTGGTCATGTCAGAAGGCAGGAACGCGAATGTCACACCGGGGAAGTCTTTCGCCAGAGACATCCGGAGCTGCCTTACGTAGTTCTCAGTCGGATGGTGTTTCGGCGACAGTGTCACCATGATGTCTGCATCCGAAGTCCCGATCGGCGCAGAGTTGCTGTACGAGAGGTTGATACCGCTGTATGGCAAGCCAATATTGTCGATGATGCTGTCGATTTCCGAAGCCGGGATTTGCTTTCTGATCGAATCCTCCACGAGATCGCACATGAAGGCTGTGTCCTCAATGCGCATGCCGATTGGCCCACGCATGTGCAGCTTGAAGCTGCCGGCGTCAACAGCTGGAAAGAAATCCTGACCGAGCCACGGAACAATTACCGCGAGCGATCCGAGACACGCTGCGAAGAATGCCAGCAGGAAGGTACGGCGATGATGGAGGCAACTCTCCAGCACACCGCGGTACGAGCACCGAAAGCCTTCAAATGCGGATTCGAATCTCTTCTGAAGCCTGACCAGTACGTTACGGCTGTGCGAAGCGTCATTGCCAACCTTCTGTCCCCGCAATAAGTACTTCGCCATGGTCGGAACAATGGTTCGGGACAAGAAATAGGAGGCAAGCATGGCGAAGACAACTGCCTCGGCGAGAGGCAGGAACAAATAGCGAGCCACACCGGACAACAGGAACATGGGTGCAAAAACGATGCAGATGGAAAGCGTTGACACGAAGGCGGGAGTGGCAATCTGCATGGCGCTGTCAAGAATCACTTCATCGAGAGGCTTATCGGGTTCTTCCTCGTGATTGCGGTTGATGTTTTCGACCTCAACGGTGGCGTCATCCACAAGAATGCCCACCGCGAGCGCCAACCCGCCAAGCGTCATGATGTTGATCGTCTGGCCGATGACGCTGAGCACTATGATCGACGTGAGAATGGCAAGCGGAATTGAAGTAGCGATGATGAGCGTGCTACGCCAGCTCCCAAGGAAAATCAGAATCATCAAAGCGGTCAGACACGCGGCAATCAGAGCCTCGCGGACAACACCGTTGATTGCTCCGAGAACGAATACAGATTGATCTGCGAGCGGCTTGATCTTGAGCTGCATGGGAAGTGTGGTGGCAATTTGCGGGAGCAACGCCTTGATCCCGGAGATCACTTTCAGTGTGGAGGCGTCGCCGGCCTTCTGAATCGTCAAAAGTACCGACCGCTGGCCATTCACGCGCACGATATTGGTCTGCGGAGGAAAGCCATCGCGCACCCATGCCACGTCTTTCATGTAGATTGTGGTATTGCCGACCGTCTTGATCGGAATTCGGTTCAGATCCGCAATGGTGATCGGCGCTGCGTTGGGGACATCGACGTCATATTCTCTGTTGCCGATCTTCGATGTGCCGGTCGGCAGAATCAGGTTCTGAGCCGAGATCGCATTCACAACATCCTGCGCGGACAAACCCTTCGACTGTAACTCGGCTGGATTGAGATCAACCTGAACCTGGCGCTGCTTGCCGCCATAGGGATATGGAACCGCCGTTCCCGGCATCGTAATGAGTTGCGTGCGAATGAAGTTCAATCCGTAATCATTTAATTGCTGTTCTGTTAGCCCTTGCCCTGACAAGGCCAATTGCATGACTGGAACACTCGATGCGCTGTACGCGATGATGAGCGGTGGAGTCGTGCCCGCGGGCAGTAGTTTAAGCTGCGTTTGGGAGCTTGCCGTGATCTGCGCGATTGCGCGGTCGACGCTCGCATTTGGCTGCAGAAATACCTTGACTACTGCAATGCCGTACAAGGACTGGGATTCTACGTGCTGGATATTGTCAACGAGAGTCGTGAGGTTGCGCTCTGTGATGCTGACGATCCGGTCAGCCATCTGTTCCGGCACAAGGCCGTTGTAGTTCCAGATAATGCTCACAACGGGGATGTCGATATTCGGGAAAATATCTGTGGGCGTGCGCTCAATCGAGACGATTCCCGCTGCCAGGATCAGAATGGCCAACACTACGAACGTGTAGGGCCGGCGCAAAGCTAATCCACATAGGTGTTCCCCTTATCCTTCCGATTCCCTTAGGCCTTTGGATCCGTTTTGACGCGCGTTTCTTTCCTGGTTGATCCACTCCCGGATGTAGGCAGAGCAGTTTCGCAGCCTGGCGCCGAGCGCCTCGCTCAGCAACAGGAAGAGCACGGCATCCCGGCCGACGAGTTTTACCTGTTCCAAATCAAAGATGATTCCCCCCGCCGCCGATTCCGACCTTACCAAGTCAAGAAGTTCGGGTACTTGTGCCGCCTGGATTCGGCCCGTGAGGTTGAAAACCACCGATTCGCGTTCGACCGATCTCTGAATTCGCAAGGTCATCGAGTGCAGCCTTCCGCATAAGACAAGAGCAATGCGGACGCCAATCGTATGCGGCTGCAAATACAGTGTTTACGCGAGGCAGGTGTCCTCGATAATTCGGAAATTTTCGAATTCCCGGGAAGGCGGAAGAGGTCCTGAGTAAGTTCAGAAGACTCTCGAGAACTGGGCAGTGAGGGTGGGAGGGCGCAAAGCTTCAGCTGGAGCTGGAGGCCAACTAAGGCTTTCTGAACTGATGCTTGTTAATCTTGAGTGACTTGATTTTGGAGTCCAGCGTGGATTGCGGGATGCCGAGTCGCGCCGCGGCTCCTGAGGGACCCGAGACCCTTCCGTGGCTTTCGGCGAGGGCAGCCTCTATCAACTCTCTCTCCTCGGCAGCGAGTTTTTTAGAAAGCGGTTGAGCCGGCGATCCACCGGTGCGTGCCGCGCGCCCGAGCCAACTTTCATCCACCGAGAGATTCTCGGTATCGCACACGATGACGGACCGTTCAATCACGTTTTGCAATTCTCGAATGTTGCCCGGCCATGCATACGATTGGAGGAGATCCATGCTCCTCTTATCAATTCCCGTTATCTTTTTCCCGGCTTTGCCGGCAAAGCGATCGACGAAGTATTCCACGAGCAGAGGGATGTCCTCTCTTCGCTGGCGAAGCGCGGGAACCTCGATTGGGAACACGTTCAGCCTATAAAAGAGATCCTCGCGGAACCCGCCTGCGGCGATGGCAGCCTCCAGGTTGCGATTTGTGGCCGTCACGACCCGAACGTCGATTTGCAAGGATTGATTCGAACCTACGCGCTGGAACTCACGCTCCTGAAGGACTCGCAACAAGGATATTTGTGTTTCCAGGGGCAGTTCTCCTACCTCGTCCAGAAAGATCGTTCCGCCATCAGCAGATTCAAAACGGCCCAGGCGCCGCTGGGTCGCGCCAGTGAAGGCCCCTTTCTCATGTCCAAACAATTCGGATGCAATCAAATCGCGGGGAATCGCGGCGCAGTTAACACTGACGAACGCGCGGTTGGACCGCGGCGAGCGCTTGTGAATGGCGCGGGCAATCAGTTCTTTTCCAGTGCCCGTTTCTCCCGTTATGAGAACAGTCGAGTCGGTGGGCGCAACCTTAGCTACGTTTGCAAGTACCGCTTGCAGAGCGGGAGATGAACCTACGATCTCCTCGAACATTCGAGTGATATCGATTTCCTCGCGAAGAGCCAGGTTCTCCTTATACAACTGATCTCTCAGCTTTCGAATCTCCTCGAAGGCATTCTTCACAACCGAGATGTCTGTGATGGCTCCGAGAAAAACCGACTTGCCATCCGGATCCGCGCAGGTGTGACCAAGAACCCGAATTGTCTTGACGGTACCGTTCGGCATCAACAATCGATGTTCGACATCGACATCGCGCCCATCCTGAGAGGCGCCGTCCGCTACCTGCTGAACGAGTCGAAGATCTTCGGGATGGACTCGTTCGAAAGCCAGTTGAAATGTGGGTTTAACCGTTCGGTCGTATTCGAAGATTCGATAGGTTTCTTCCGACCAGAATTGTTCCCCGCTGGAGATATTCCAACCGAAACTGCCTGTATGACTCAGGGTCTGCGCCTCGGCCAGATAAGCCTCGCTTCTCCGAAGAGCTTCGTTGGTCTTCTTCAGCTCTTGAACGGTTCCGCGCAGATCATCACGAGCCCGGCGAAGCGATTCGGTAGCTCGCCGCTGTGCCGCACTCACCGCGCCGACGAGCAGCGCTGACAGGATGAACACAACGAATCGTGCCGACTGGCCAGGTTTTGCGATGAACAAGTCCGTTGGGGGAAGGAAGCTGTAATAGAAACCCAAGCTCGATAACCCGATCGCGAGGCATCCGGGACCTGTGCCGCCAAACCACGCGCTCACCATGACTGCGCAGAGAAACAGTGACACGGGCGCGGATTCCAAATGGATGAGCGGCCAATGCGCAATCAACAGCACCGCAAAGACGGAGAGCACCGCGATTGCATATGCACGAATCGTCCGTATCTCACGATTTTCGAATCGAGGGTCGGTACTCGACACGTTCGCCCTCCATCAATGTGGTGGAAAATCCTAACGAGGCCTGAGGCGTTTCGTCGCCGCTTCCTGCTATTTCGATTCGGAATTGATCCCGAAGCTTCGGAAATTTCCCAGTTTTCGAAAACGACGCGCATCATTGCAACCGGACATAGCCCTGAAAAACATTGAGTTATCCCGCAACTCTCATTTGGCATTCTCCGTGCCTTATCCCAGTCTGAGCAACTTGCTCACAAAGGAATGGGAAAAATGAAATCGAAGTATTTATTGGTTGCTGCGATCATGCTCACCCCGGTCCTGGCGTTTGCCAAGACGAAGGATTCTGCGAATGTTGACCTGGATCAACCCGTCGAAGTTGCCGGCGCTCAACTCCCATCCGGTCAGTACAAGGTGACCTGGGAGGGAAGCGGTCCAGATGTGACGGTGAATTTCACAAAGGACAAGAAAACGATTGCAACCGCTACCGCTAAGCTTGTGGGTAATTCAATGGACGAAGAAGCAGTTGAAACGTCCACAGCGGCTGATCACACGACGGTGCTGAGGGCAATCGACTTGAAGAACATGACGCTTCAATTCGAAAATGGTGCGCCTGCTGCCGGAAATTGAATCGAGGGGAGGAGCGGCCAGGTCACGAGAGTTCCGAGAATCCCCGAATTCTCATGATCAGCCGGCGTCATTTCACCTGAAGCATAACTTCGATGAACGGACGATGGCGAGGAGTATTCATCGCGTCGTTCTTCAAAATGAAAAGGAGCAGAAATGAATCAACTAGTGACGGTGTCAGCCGCGGCCGCGGGAACGTTCACAATCGGCGGTGATCTTAGAGTCAATCGCATGGGGTACGGCGCAATGCGCATCACGGGACCCGGAATTTGGGGTCCGCCTGCCGACAAGAAGGCAGCGCTCGCAACTCTACGGAAGGCAATCGAGCTTGGAGTAAACCTGATTGATACCGCGGATTCATACGGACCCGGCACATCGGAGGAACTTATCGCCGAGTCCCTATATCCATATCCTGCGGACCTGGTGATCGCGACCAAAGGCGGCTGGGAACGTCCCGGTCCCAATCAATGGACGCACAATGCGAGCCCCAGGCATCTCGCCGAAGCGCTGGAAGGAAGCCTCAAAAGGCTGCGTCTGGAGTGCATCGACGTCTATCAACTCCATGCGCCCGATAATGTCGTCTCTTTCGAAGCATCCATTGAGGCGCTCGCCAGGTTACAGGAGCAAGGAAAGATCCGCCATGTCGGACTTTCGAATGTAACTCGCGAGCACATCGAGCGCGCCCGCAAGATTGTACCGATCGCATCCGTGCAGAATCGCTACAGCTTTGCCGACCGCGAATCCGATTTCATTGTCGACTACTGTGAAGAAAACGAGATCGCTTTCTTTCCCTGGGCGCCTATCGGTCAAGCAAGGTCGTTGAGTGATGTGGTCAGGCACGTCGCCGTGCAGCTTTATGCTTCTCCGCTGCAGGTGGCGCTGGCTTGGCTCCTCAAGCGGTCAAAGGTTATCGTGCCAATCCCGGGAACCAGTTCTGTCGAGCACCTTGAGGAAAACATCGTCGCTGCCATGCTCGAGCTTCCGCAGACTGCATTTGAGACATTGTCTGCGGTACAGCCCGCCTACGTGAGCCTGCGCGACTGAAAGGAGCACAGAAATGAATGACACGATACTTCGCAAGGAAAACACAAACCTGGGATTTATCGGCTTGGGACTGATGGGAAGCCGTTTTCTCCGAAGATTGCACGCTGAGGGCTGGCGCGTCCGAGGTTGGAATCGCAGCCGAACCGCAACTCTTGCCCTGAGGGAAGATGGATTTCAGATTGAAGAGACGCTGCCGAGCCTCGTTCAAGGATCTGACGTATTGCTGTCTTCTCTCGCAAACGACGACGCTGTACGGGCAGTCTATCTGGGTGACGACGGGTTGTTCGCACACGTACAGCCGCAGACAGTCATCCTCGAGATGAGCACGATTTCCCCCGATCTGTCGGCTCTCCTCCACCGGGAAGCCGCAAAACGCGGGGCAAAACTGATTGATCTTCCCGTTTCCGGGTCGACCCCGGCAGTGGAGGCGGGTACAGTCACATTGTTCGGCGGAGGCGAACCGGAGACCTTCAGCCGCTGTGTTCCCATATTTCAGTCCATCGCGAAGCAGTGGTACCTGATGGGACCGGCCACAGCCGGAATCCGAATGAAGCTCGTTGTCAATCTTTTGCTTGGCATCAATATGGAGGCCATCGCCGAAGCCGTATCGCTGGGCGAACATCTGCAATTGAACCGCAATGTTCTGCTTGATGTCCTTCCAAAAACAGCCGTGATTGCACCGGCATTCGCGGGGAAGTTTTCGAAGATCAAGTCGAATGACTACTCTCCGCAGTTTCCACTTCACCTGATGAGCAAGGACCTGAACCTTGTCCAGAGCGTTGCCGGTCAATTGGACGCTGAGTTGCCAGCGGGTTCGGCGACGGGACGAATCTTCGAAGAAGCGCTCGCTGATCGAGGTGAACTCGATATCTCCGCGGTTGCTTCCTACGTTCGCACTCTAGGCACTCAGAGTTAGGAGAGACTCGCTGCCGGGGTTGGGCCTCTCAATATACTCAGAGCTGCGCACAATGTTTCACGGGCCGAGCATCGCTCGTCAAACCCTGCCAACATCGAGGTGAAACAGGCGGCATGATCCGTCCCCCTCAGCCACCTATTCAATGACAGGCCGTTCGGCATGCGCGAGCCTCATCGTACGCGGCATTGAATCCTTCGAACTACAGGAGCGAAGTGGATGAGGATCTTTGGCAAACTCGTCATAGCCGGTGCGGTTTTATTTGGACTGCTGCAGCTCGTCCGGCCAAGCGTTCCGGCGAGGCCGGCGACAGCCGAAGTGCAGGCCCCGCCCCAGGTCAGGCAGATTCTGGAAAAAAGCTGCTATAGCTGCCACTCGGATCAACGGCGACTCGCGTGGTTCGACCAGATTGTCCCCGTCTATTGGCTGGTGCGTCACGACATCCTCACTGCACGCGGGCGCCTGGATTTCTCGACACTCGGCTCCAAGCCCCCCGCCGCGCAGAAGGCAACCCTCTACGAGTCTGTGAACATGATCCAGCTCGGTGCAATGCCCTTGCCAAGCTTCGTCAGCCTGCATCCTGAAGCGAAGGTCACGCCTGAGGAGCTGGCCGTGTTGAAGGCCTATCTTTCTCCCTGGGCACCTGCAGCAAGCCAATCCGGCATTGCGCCCCCAGTCGGCCATATGAATACCGGGGCCGCGCTTGCTGCCGTTCCTGGCGCAACTCCACCGCTCATCTCGCTTGCAAGTGTGCAGCCGGAACTCGATGGATTTCCGTTTGACCCAAACTTCGAAGACTGGAAACCGCTCAGTTTCACCGATCGTGGGGACAACAATACCTTCCGATTCGTTCTCGGCAACGACATCGCGGTGAAGGCTGCGCAGTCAGGCAACATCTCACCCTGGCCGGATGGAGTACGCTTCGCCAAAATCGCCTGGCAACAGGAGGCTGGCCCTGATGGTTTGGTGTATCCCGGAAGATTGGTGCAAGTGGAGTTGATGTTGAAAGATGCGCGGCAATACAAAGAGACGGATGGCTGGGGTTGGGGCCGCTGGCGCGGCTTGGACCTGAAGCCCTACGGCCAGGACGCGCGCTTTGTGAACGAGTGCACCAGTTGCCACATGCCGATGCGCGGCAACGACTATGTTTATACGTTGCCAATCACGCCCGCCAGCGTTAGCGGCGAGGAGGTCGTGAACAATCGCGCCGCCGCTCTGCCGGCAGATCTGCCCTACCAGCCGCTCGGCTGGAATGCAATTACGATGTACGTGGACACAAAGACCCATACAATGGCCACGCTTTATGGAAATGCCACGGCCATGCAGGCCGTGCATGCTCGCGGCGCCACCGGCGCTGACGCAAAAGGACCATCGTATCCTTCGGGCGCGGTGCTGGTGTTGGTAACCTGGGCACAGCGCGATGACCCGCATTGGTTTGGCGCGCGCATTCCCGACGCGCCGCAATCTGTTGAGTTCGTGACGATCGCGCGCAAAGGAGAGATGAATAGCTATCGCCGTTTTGCGGGGACCGGGCTCATCGAGGAGCACACAAATACAGGCGCAGCGGTACAAAGGATGGACTTCATTCTAAACCTCGCACCGGCACGACTACCGTAGTGCAGTATCGCTCGAAAACAACTCAACCCGGAACAACTTCATCTTCCGCAATTGTTGCGGATCAACAAATCCCCAACCAGTGAAGGGAGAATTCCGCCTTATTCGGGTCCCCCAATTTCGGGCTTTGGCGCTGCGGCGAGGTTTAAAATGAGCAACTTCCATGAGGTGGCCATACGACTTGAGTCGCCCACCATTCGCTTGTCCCCGGAAGAACTTAGCTTGGGAACCCACCTCGTGATGGGGTCGAGAGCAGAGATTAAAGTCAAAGGAGCGCTTGACAATCATGGAGATCATTAGTATCATGGAAATCATGGACAGTGCGGTCATGTCAGAAGTCTCTAACAGCTTCTGCAGCCCTCCTTGAGCCTACCGGCATTCATACGCTCGATGTTCGCCATGCCATGGACAAACTCATTGCAGCAGTCTCTCCCGAGCAAAGCCATGCCAACGCGGCTTACGGTGTCGTGATCTACCATGCCGCGAAGAGGGTCCCGGTGCCCAACATCCTGAGTGCGGCCGGTTGGTTCGTCCAAGCCTATCTGAAAGGATGGACCGCACTCTCGAAGATGGAAGTCGGAGTGGTGGACGCTGGAGAAAAAGGGAACGATCTTATCGGTGTGCTCGAACACAGCAATGTCCGCTACATCGTAAAGGTATTCGCGGGCAAGGCAGCGGTGAGCGCTCTAAAAAAAGAAGCGCAGCCATCGCCTGGCGTCTACATCAACACGGCCCATCTCGACACGCTTTTGCTTGATGATCTCAGGCTGCCTCACCTTCCCGAGCGATTCCGAAACATGCCTCTCGTCATGCAGGTAGAAGAGAAAGAACAAAAGAACGATGAACCGTTGCCCGAATGGGAGAACTTCGTCAAAGCCACCTTCGATGAGATTGCAGCTCAGGAAACGATCGACCGCGATACGGTGGAATGGCGAAGCCAGTTCATGAAGAACAATCCGAGCTGGACCGCGAAGGATGTTGCGGATCAAAGTACCAGCACTGCGAAGAATCGAGCTGCGCTCGCCTCGCGCTGGGCTCAAGAAGGAAAGATCTTCGCGGTGAAATACGAGGGGCAGCTCTGGTATCCGCGCTTCCAGTTTCAGGATGGAGAGCCTCTGACCACAATTGGGCAGGTCATCCATGCGTATCCGAGCCACGCCAATGGGTGGGACTTCGCTTACTTCTTTGCTACTCCCAACGCGAACATCCGAGGGCGGAAGCCTCTGGAACTACTGAAGTCCGATCCCCAACGTGTTCTCTCGCTTGCTCGCGCCGCGGCCAATCCCGCCGATGCCTATTAAATGCCCGCCCGCGTCTGTCGCGGCAAATCCCGCACTCGTCATCCAGACCGCGATCCTGAACGCGGGCTCGGCATTGACGCGCTTCCATAGCAAATCGCGTGCGGGCAATATCTATAACCCGAACACCGGCAAACGCATCGAGATCGAGGAGCAAGGCGCTCGATTCAATCCGTTTCCTGGGGCTCCGGCCGCCAATGTGCCTACGCTATACGCTGCCGACAACCTCACTGCGGCGGCCCTCGAAAGCATCTTCCACGCCGTGAAGCACATTCCATCACCGACCTTCCCTCGGATCAGCCTCAAAGATTCAAGCCATAGCGAGCTCGTGGGCAACGACGACCTGGTTGTCGTTGAGTTGACGAACCCTCAGCTGCGCCAACTCGCTATCGCGCGCCGCCGAGCCAATAGCTGTTCATCCGCTGGACAATTCTGCGGCTCTCCTTGATTGCATCGATGATAACCGACAATCCGGATGCGAGCAGCACAATGGATGCCGCGGCGCGGGCCGCGCCTGTTGCTCCCGAAACAGCGATGTCGCAGTCTGCTTGTTTCAGGGCGGGAGCATCGTTCACACCGTCGCCGGTCATGCCAACGAAATGGCCGCGCTTTTGGAGAACATCAATAATGTGAAACTTGTGCTCGGGGAATACCTGCGCGAAGCCATCCGCTCTTTCGATTGCCTCTTCCTGCTGCGTAGTCGCGTCCTTTTTGTCGTCATCCAATCCGCTGGCATCAAGGATGTTGGTGCCCATCCCGAGTTGCTTTGCCGTTTCTCTTGCGATTGCCAATTGATCGCCCGTGACCATCTTGACGCTCACACCCATTACCACGCTGCATAGGGTGTTGCGTGAGCCGGACGCGAATCAGCGCACAGTTCTTGAAAAGATTGCAGGGCTCTCGGATCGTCTTGTTGTGATGAGCGAGTTGGCGGCGCAACTGCTGCGCGAGGTATATGCAGTCCCGGGTGAAAAGATCGATATCATTCCTCATGGGGTGCCGGATATGCACTTCATGGACCCCAACTATTTTAAAGACCTGTTCGGTACAGAAGGGAAGTCGGTTCTTCTCACATTCGGGCTTCTGTCTCCGAACAAAGGAATTGAGAACGTAATCCGGGCCCTTCCTGCAATCCTGGCAAAGCACCCGAACGTTGTGTATGTGGTTTCTGGAGTCACGCATCCACATATCAGGAAGCGCGAAGGCGAACGGTATCGCGACGGGTTGCGAGCGCTGGCCGAGCAGCTTGGCGTGTCCACGCATCTGATTCTGAACAATCGCTTCGTGAGCGAGGCGGAACTGATCGAGCATGTTGGCTCGGCGGACATTTACATCACGCCCTACCGACAGGAAGCGCAAGTGGTCTCGGGCACTCTCGCCATCGCACTCGGTGCCGGAAAGGCGATTGTCTCGACGCCGTATTGGCATGCCAAGGAGTTGCTCGCAGATAAACGAGGTGTAATCGTTCCCTTTGATGCCCCCGATTCGATCGCAGAATCTGTGATCAAACTGCTGGAGAACGATGCGGAGCGCCACGCTATGCGGAAGCGCGCCTATCTTTATTCGCGTGGAACGACGTGGCCGAAGACCGCGCGAGCGTATATGGCGAGCTTTCAACGTGCACGGTTTGAACGCACACTTCGGCCGAAACCTGCTCTGCACGATGATCTCGCAGCGAACACGGTTGATAGTCTTCCACTGCTTACTGCAGCTCACCTCTCGAATATGACGGATGACACAGGCATGTTGCAGCATGCTATTTTTTCAGTGCCCAACACGCGCGGGGGCTATACGACCGACGACAACGTGCGCGCTCTTATTGTGTCCACTCTTCTGGACGAAAGCAAGTCGTTCGAGAATGAGACGGAGCATTCCGATCTCTCTCGCCGATGCCTGGCCTTTCTCTGGTTTGCCTTCAATTCCGACGGTGGACGGTTCAGAAACTTTCTCGGTTACGATCGCAAATGGCTTGAACAAGTCGGCTCGGAAGACAGTCACGGGAGGGCACTGTGGGCTTTGGGAACGGTGTTTGGCCACTCAAACAATGCAGGATTGCGCGGGGCGGCGGGGAGGCTCTTTGAGGCTGCCGTGCCAGCGGCTTTGACGTTTAGCAGCCTGCGTGCTTGGGCATTCAGCGTTCTGGGTCTGCAAGCTTATCTGGACTGGTTCCCAGGTGACAGGACCATTCAAGGCGTTCGCAATACGCTTGCCAACCGATTGCTGGACATCTACGAGCGTAGTCGCTCTGAAACCTGGCATTGGTTGGAGAAACGTCCCTCATATTCGAACGCGAGGTTGCCGCAGGCGCTCATCCTTGCCGGATGGCGGAGCAACAACCACAGAATGATCGAAGCAGGCATGGAATCACTAAAGTGGCTGGTGGTCCAGCAACATCGTGACGATGCGGAGATATTCGAACCCATTGGATCTAGCGGATTCTTCATTGAGGGATATGAGAAGGCGCGCTTCGATCAGCAGCCTGTGGAGGCTTGTGCGACAGTTTCCGCGTGCCTTGAGGTCTACAGATTAACCGAGGAGAGCCAATGGCTTGAGGAAGCCAGGCGGGTATTCGGTTGGTTCCTTGGCAAGAATGACCTGCAAGCGCCGCTCTATGATGCAGTGACAGGCGGATGCAGGGATGGGCTTCATCCGGACCGCGTAAATGAAAACGAAGGAGCTGAATCAACTCTTTCGTTCCTGATGGCTCTGCTTGGAATGCGAGCCGTCAACGTAGCGAACGCAGAACAACTTCATCAGGAAACGAGTGCTGCCCTTGAATCAGACCATCTTACCGGCTGAATCGCCGGAATCTATCGCCCTCGAAGCGGCAAAGCTTCAGGCCTGCGTCGATCAACCGTTGTTCACGCGGTATGCAGCTAACCCTATTCTCAGTAGGAAGAACTGGCCCTATCCGATTAACAGCGTCTTCAACGCTGGAGCTGTACGCCTGCCCGACGGGGATACCTTGTTGCTTTGCCGCGTCGAAGACAGAAGTGGTCTGTCGCACCTTTGCGCCGCCCGTTCCAGCAACGGCATCGATGCTTGGCGAATCGACTCCCAACCAACGCTGACCGCAAATCCGGCGGAGTATCCCGAAGAAATCTGGGGCATCGAAGATCCGCGCATCACCTACGTGCCGGAACTTGAGCAATACGCGGTTGCCTACACCTCCTTTGCGCGCGGCGGACCGGGAGTTTCATTGGCACTGACGAAGGACTTTCGGAGCTTTGAACGTTTCGGCGTAATCATGTCTCCCGAGGATAAAGATGCAGCGCTTTTGCCCCGGAAGATAGGGGGCCGTTGGGCTCTCATCCATCGGCCCGTCACGACCCTGGGTGCCCATATGTGGATCTCCTACTCTCCCGATCTACGCCATTGGGGCAGTCACAAAATCATCCTCGAAGCGCGGCGTGGCGGGTGGTGGGATGCGAACAAGATTGGACTGTGCTCGCCCCCGATTGAAACCGCCAAGGGTTGGTTGATGATCTATCACAGAGTTCGGCAAACGGCCTCGGGAAGCATCTACCGCCTCGGCTTAGCTCTCTTCGATTTGGAACAACCGGAGATCTGCCTGCAGCGCGGACATTCCTGGATGTTCGGGCCGGAACCGCCGTATGAGTGCGGTGGAGATGTAAAGGATGTGGTGTTCCCATGCGGTCAAACAATTGGCACAGATGGAGACACAATTCATTTGTACTATGGGGCGGGCGATTCTTGCGTGGCATTGGCCACAGGCAGCATTCGCTGTCTGCTTTCCTGGCTGGACGCGAATTCGAATCCAGCAGGGAAAACTGCAGTTTAATTTGCACGGCATCGCAGACACGAGAGAAGGTAGAGCGCAAGATGGGATTGGCCAATTGGCTCACTCGTCTGCTTTGGATGAGCACGTCGAACGACTCTCGTAGGCAAGGAAAGGAAAATGGGATGCAAGTCGCCCCGAAGCCGAAACTGAGTTCGCGGTTCAGCTTTGCATGACTAGCCTTTTTCGGCAGCCCGTTCAGTGTCTCGCGACACTGACGCATCATTCTTCGATGCCGCATTGGCTCACGCACATGGGAGCGTTCGGGCTTTTCTCCGTTGCGGTAATCGATTCCTCGGTGATTCCTTTGCCTCTGCCCGGCAGCACCGACCTGCTGCTGCTTTGGCTTGTGGCGCACAGCGGAAATCCATGGCTTTTTGGCTCGCTCGCCATCGCCGGCAGCCTCATAGGTGGCTACACAACTTGGGCCGTTGGGCGCAAAGGTGGAGAAGCGGCTCTGCGCCACCATGTGCCGGCGAGAATTCTGAAACGGATCGTCGCATGGGTCAAGCATCATCCTGTGCTCGCGGTGTTTCTCCCCGCAGTCCTTCCACCACCCATTCCCTTGCTGCCGTTTGCGCTCGCTTCCGGCGCGCTGGGCGTTTCGCGCATTCGGTTCCTCTTCGTGTACGGCGCGGCTCGCACTCTGCGCTATTCCTTCATTGCCTGGCTCGGCGTCGCCTACGGACGCCATGTAATCCGCATCTGGTCGGGAACACTCCAGAAATGGTCGACGCCGCTGCTTGGTGTGTTCGTCGGATTGCTGGTAGTTGGCGTCTGCTTCGGTATCTGGAAGCTCCGTCGTTTGCGGAAGCCCGTTTCGAGGGCGCAACGCGCGTTGCAGGTTGTGCCGCACGCACACTCGAAAGCAAAAGCAGCGGCTGGGTAAGGGATACTCGGCCACGGAATGGACCGGGCTGAACATCAATTCTCGCCGTGGGCAGAGGGCAAGAGTTGCCTATAAGGGTGGGCGAAGCTGGATATGGTAATCCCGGTAGTCGATCTTTACGATTGTCTGGCCAAACATGGAGCTGTTTGACACCGCTCGAACATGCGTGGCCTGCGAAAAGCCGTTCACGTTTGCATATTGTCGCAGAACCTGCGTGGGCCCCGTCAAAATTGACGAACTCCTGGACGCTGTTCCTTGAAGTTGAACTATCGAACCATCTGCCGAGTCCACCCACAGAGTTCCATTGATAAGATAAGATGCCTTGCGCTTTGGGATCAGGGTTAGAACGAGACAGTGCCGTCCGTCCAGGAGTTGAATTCCGCGAGGCTCAAGTTTCATCCCGTAATTCTGGGAATTGATCCACGCACCCTCCCGGATGCCAGGCTCGTTCAGATGCTTCTCATTGTCCAGAATCGCGTCTAATACCAGCTTCTGGATGATTTCCGATCCAGTTTGCGACACGATCATGTAACTCTTACCTGAATCCTTCTGATAGGTAGTTCTGACCGTCATTTCGGCTACAGGATGGATTTCGTCTTTGTACCTGTAAACGGCATAGTGCTCGATGTCTGTGTATTTTGCAACATTTTCAATTCTGGTTCTGACCGCCGAGTCCACCTGCTGGATCACATGGGCCGTATCGAGTTATTGACCCGGTGCCGTTATCGTTCCGAGGAATATGAAAAGAAAGGCAGCCAAAAATCCGAACCAGTCGCGTTGCTTTGACAAATCGATATGCATGAATATGCCTTCGCGCCCAAGGCTAGAGGTGATTATTACCTGCAGAATTTTTAGGAGGAGGGATGGTTCCCCAAAACGCGATGCGGCGGAGCTGGTATGCTCCGCCACATGCTGCTGCAGTTCCGGGTTACTTGTGGTCGCCACCGCCGTGGTCTTGTCCGCCGCCATGCGATGATCCGCCGCGAGGCGCCGTGGTGTGCTGTGTGGCATGGGCTGCAGTTGGCCTTCCTCCACTAGAATGCGAAGGCCGAGCAGCGGGCCGGGCATGAGATCCACCCCCACCGCGCACCGCTTGTCCCCCGCCCGCGTTTCCGCGATAGGCGACACGGCCGACTCCGCCGTGATATCTTCCTCCGCCGTCATTCACGAAACGATGGCTGCCCCAGCCGTGGTTATAGCCCCACCCGGCCCATGGACCCATGCCCACGAAGATACCATTGTAGAAGTAGCCCGGCCCGTAATAGCCCATGGGTGCGCAGGAGTAAGGCGCATACCCGTAATACCCGTAAGAGCAGGCGGGTTGAACGCCGATGTTGATGGAAATCTGCGCACGAGCCACTGGCGCCATGGCGATGCCCGCGAGCAGTGCCGTCGTTGAAAGTAGAGTCTTGAATCCGCGCATGTGTGACCCCCTTAAGGTGTCTGCGGTTCCTGAGATTGCGTGGGACGCTGTGTGTGGCCGTAAAGAACAACCCAGCAACAGCAGCTACCATAAGGATTTTTGCAACTGTTCCTCGATGCCCAGAACTTCTGGTCTGTCATCTATCTATCCCTACAATCTTCACTCTAGATGTCTGAGTTGTCGAAGTCTGAGCAATAGAGACCATTGCCACAGGAGTATCGGAATTGGTATTCCTGAGACACGATCCGGTAGGGCATTCAATCATGCATTCCCGAAGCGACGTGAGGAGAATACAAAGTACAAGACGGCGGAGGGTTGAAATCGACCCTCGTCATTGCGCGATGGATAAGGCCGCTGGGTGTTCAGCGACCGGCGATGGCGTTGCGGTGACCAAAGCGTTAAGATTGGTCAATACGGCCTGCCAGCGGACCGGATCCATCTTCGTTTCGATCGGCAGTGAGAGATTGGAATAGAACGCGAGAATATTGTCGCGAAGCTCCGGGGAAGTGCCTTGGAACTTTCCTTCGGCCAGCTTGGCCAGTAGGTTTGCGTAGGTTTTGTCAGCCAGCGTGTATTCCGCAGCGGCGGTCATTTCACCGTCATCAAGATCACGGTTGGGCAGCACCGGCGTTCCTGTGCGCACTTCTTCGAGATAGACGCGGTATTGATCAACCGTGGTATTGATGCTCTTGATATACAGGTCTTCCGTTTTGGGCGTAGGGTTATTGAATCCCAATCCTTTAAAGGGACCAACCTTTGGAATGAAGCGCAAGAGCGCCGATAAGACCAGAGTGCCGAAGTCCGGCTTCGTGTAAGTTTTTCCCCATTCCCGCTCGTAATCTGAGCGAGATAAGCGATAGAGAAACTTCTTCTTCGCAAAGTTTGGAGTCTCGCGCATCAGATCCTTCTTGTGTGTCTGAAGCGCGACCTTGGTCATTTGTGGAATGAGCCGGCTGACTGAAAAGCGATAAGAACCAATCGCCAGGTCCTCGTGCGGGAGCACGTCTTTCAATTGCAGTCCGTATACGACTGGAAAGGCCCGCTCCAACAATGGCTGTGCGACCTTGAACCCTATGAAGTCGTGGTACTGGTCCGACGGGTATCGATTTTTGGCCACTTGCAGAGTGTCGAATCCAAACTCGGTCTTCAAATGCGCGGTTGTGTCCTGCGCATAGCGAACGGACTTGCCGTATTTCGCGCGCAGCTTTGGATAGCGGAGAGCGACGGCCTCATTCACCGCCGGGTGACCGTCAATGTCTGCCGTATAGTGTGACAGCGCACCCAGTGCGAAGGCGTACTCGTCGGCATCTTGGCTTTGACGAAGCAATTCAAGAACAAAATCTCCGCTGCGGACGTAATGTACCAAGTCGCTGAATTCCTTGCTGCCGAAGGGATAGTAGCCCAGGTCCTGAATGACTGAGCCTCCATAGGCGTAGGCGTGCGCTTCCTTCACCTGGTCTTTCGTCAGGCCCGGGAAGCGATGCAGCAGGAGAGGCTGAATCTCGGATGTCCACGCCAGATCGACAATCTCTTCGTGCGTTAAAACAGAGTAGGCAAGCAGGTGTCCGCTCGATAAGAGCGCGACCAGAATAATTGGTACCGCACGTGCGAGGATCAATCTCCAGTTACCGGTCATAAGTTAGAATTACCCCGCCATTCTGCGATGCGGTCAAAACATCCCTGCCAGGGGATGCTGCTGCAACGCGCTGTGCGCATGCTGAGGCAGGTTTTGGTTCAAGAACCAACTCCACGGCGAACTGGAACGCAAGCAAGGCGGCGAATCAGTGCTGGGTAAAGGACCAAGCCTTGCAGAAACAGCGACAACATACAGGCTATTCGCAGTGTCGTCACAATGAACAATTCTCCGATCCGCGGGAGGAAATCAGGATATGCCTGAACTGGGGTAGTGCGCTGGCAAATTGCGGAAGAAGTGCGTTTGACTGGCGCGACACCCGCCCCCGCCGTGGGGTGATCGGTCGAGCGGCGGCATCATTTAGCTGGGACAAGGAAGCGCCTTCCTGAATGCAATAAGGAGAGACGCCTACCCTAGCCAGAAAGAACCATGGATATTGAGTCAATTCGATGTGCTTTACTTCGACGGCATTCATGTGTCCATCGATTTTGCGCAGAACCAGTTTGAGCCCATTTGCGATCGCTTCCTGTGCTGTGTCTCCCACACCACTTCTCAGGAATCCAGAGTCAATCTTGATGAAGTTCCATCCCCGCTTCAGAATCCTTCTCTTCAGGCGGTGGGCATCGACCGACCGCGCAAAACGCCAGCCTTCGCGGAATTCATCGGTCGCGAGCCTGAGACCTCGCGGCAATTCAACTTGCACCCGTAAGAGCAGGTTCAGTTCAGCTATCGTGCGCATCGGTCGAGCTCCTCCACGTTGCATTCAATTGATAGGGTTGGACATACCCGGTGCCGCCAAAGGAGCGCTGTCTCCCCGGCGAAAAGCCTGTTGAGGCATTGGACCTGACGGCTCGATCATCTCGTACTGAATCGAACTGCCGCAATGAATACAGACCACTTCGCGCATGAGGTTTTCAAAACTCTCGAGAACATGGGAAAAGGCTCGAAGGCAGTCCGGGCACGTAATCGCGACTTTTGCGTTCCCCGACGCTTCGTTTCCGTTTCGCTGAATCCAGAGAGGGGCCGGTGCGCGACAAGGTTGGGTAACAGGCCGTTTCATACGGGGCAGTGCTTTCAATATCTGCAAGAGAGAGCGGTCGGGCTGCTGCCCTTTTGAAAGAAGGCATCCGCGGGAACGCCGGACGGCACCTCGTTACCGGAGAACGCGCCGCTCATGGCGATCACAAGAATTGCGGGGAACCGGCGCCGGACAACCGGCAGCAATTCAAATCCCGACATACCCGGCATATTGAGATCGGAAAGAAGAACCTCGGGAGTATCCTGGCGAATTGCGCGCAGTGCTGCGAAGCCGTCGTCGACGGAACGCACTTGATACCCCATCTCAGTCAACACGAGCGACATGGATGTTCGAATACATTCCTTATCGTCTACAACAAGAATGCGTTTTTCAGGGTTGGGCATGGCCCACCTCGCCTACCAGATAGATTTCAGATCTGGAGCGAGTGCGCCATGAACGCAATTGCCAAGCTGTTCAGTTTTGAACAGTTCCACCAGGCTGGCATTGGCTGGTTTCGAGCTATTCGGATGGGTTGTGGCGAGCAGACGGCTTTTCGGCGCGGTCGTCAGGCAGTTGATCATGCAGGACTACGTTGAGTAGTGACCTGTGAACCCGGATACGCCCGTTGTATTCAATAAGGCCGAGTTTGCGAAAGCGGTTCATAAAGAAACTTACCCGGGAGCGGGTCGTACCGATCATCTCCGCCAGAGTCTCCTGTGAGATCTTGGGGATAAACTGCTCCGGCTCACCCGGCTTGCCAAATTCCGCCATCAACAGCAGAATGCGCGCCAAGCGCTTTTCGCTGGAGTTGAAGAGTTGGTCGACAAGATCGGCCTGGATACGCATACTGCGGTCCAGCAGGAACTTCAAGAACACGTCGGAGAGATCATGCTCCTCGTGCATTACGCGAATCATTTCTTCCCGTTTGATCTTCAGGGCGGTACAGGCGGTGACGGCCGTGGCCGTGGACAAACGCAGCCCAGGTATCGCCGCCAGCGCGCTTTCACCCACAAAGTCGCCCGCGAAGACGAGCGTGATGGTAGCTTCCTTGCCAGCTTGCGAAACGACCGTAACCTTGGCTCGGCCCTTTTGAAGATAGAAGACAGCGTCGGCGGGATCGCCCTGCGAAAAGAACGGCTCCTTTGGTGCCAGGTGGACGATTCTTCGTCCCAGGCCGGCGTTCATCAAAAAGGCCGCGGCATCAAATGCGGGTTTTTCTGGCTCAACCATGGCGACGTCTTCTTTCCCGGTGCGATCAAGGCAAGGGTGTGGCGAAGGGTACGCAGGTTTCTCTGCCGATTAGGAATAACAGCAAAAATGCCGCTGCCAATCAAGAATCATGAACGACCATCCGGGCACCGTAGAGCCGGAATGTGCCCATTCAAGTGAGGATCCAAGGATCGCAAACAGCTTCGCGTATATCCAGTTTCGCACCGAGGAGAGTATTCTGCTCAATTTTGCGCACTATTTTGGAATCTTTTCAATCCCCAGATCTGGCTACGATACCCCAACTGGAGAACAGAGATTAGCCTCGAAAAGCCAGACGAACTCGCCAGTAGAACCCGTTCAGGGATAGATGGAACAGGCTCAACGTATCCTCAGCCGGATGAACCACGTTAGAGCCAATCCCGCACGCCTGCCGAATGCCTCACTCGCAAGGATGCCTGCGGCAAAGTTGAACATTGTTCCCGAATAAGTGGGACGCAATCTCCTACTTAGAGCGTTATTGCTCAGACCTTGCCTCGCAATCGCCCTATTGTGAGAACTACCTTGTGCGCCTCAGTGCGCGGAAAGCAAGTGACGCTGCGCATGGGTAGAAAATGGTGAGCTGCATGAAGAAAGTTATGACGTTAGTGGCGTTACTCAGTTTGACAAGCATCGGCTGGGCGGGAACCAATCGTGAAGCAACAGTGGACCGGATGGATCATGCGGGCAGCGTGCTGCACGAGATCATGTCAGCGCCGGATAAAGGCATTCCGGACGAAGTTCTGGAACACGCCAAATGCGTGGCCGTTGTGCCCCATCTGCTGAAGGGCGGCTTCGTCTTCGGCGGAGAAAATGGCAGGGGCGTGGCCACATGCAGGACTGCGGACGGCTGGAGCGCGCCTATCTTCTTCGCCATTACCGGCGGCAGCTGGGGATTGCAGATTGGTGTCGAGGGCGTTGACCTGGTCATGATTATCCAGAATGAACGGGGAATGAAACAGCTTCTCTCGAGCAAGTTTGAGCTGGGTGCGGATGCCTCAGCGGCAGCGGGCCCTGTGGGACGCCACGCTTCCGCCGATACCGATTGGAAAATGGACGCTGAGATTCTCACCTATTCACGCGCCAGGGGAGCCTTTGCCGGACTCACGCTGAACGGCGCTTCGATTCGCCGCGACGACGATTCCACAAAGGCGATCTACGGCCATGACGTCTCGAATCACCGGATTCTGAGCGGAGAAGTAGCTATGCCGGCTTCGGCGCTTTCGTTCCTCGATGCAGTCAGGGATGCAAAGCAACAGGCTGTCGCATCGAACTAACCACCATTTGCAACGGTATTGCGGACGTCAGGGCCACTCCTCTGGTCCAGACGTCCGCGATGCACAGGAAGGACATTATGCTCTGGACAGTTTTTGTGGTCATTCTCGTTTTGTGGGCACTTGGATTCGGTTTCCACGTCGCTGGCGGCCTGATTCACCTTCTGCTAGTGGTCGCATTAATCGTGCTCGTCTTCAATCTTGTGTCCGGACGCCGCCGCGTTCTCTGAGGCCGGCAGAGGTGCAGGAGCATCGAAAGCCTTCAATGGCGCGAGAGTCTGACGCCAGAAAGCTTGTTCATTACCCGAAAAGTGGTCACTTTTGTCCAGCTTTCGGCGGCCCAGTAGAACATTCTGTTTGGGAAGAAGTGTGCAGCCTCGAGCGCAGCAGCGATAAATCAATATGCGCCGGGACGAGACGCCGAACGCTTTCCGTAGATCCATGGTCGCCGGGAGCCCTTCTTCTGGGAGGAGTGGCCCATGAATGCCCTGTTGATCTGCCCGGAGTTCCCCGAAACTTATTGGAGTTTCAAACACGCGCTTAAATTTGTGGGCAAGCGGGCAGCGCAGCCTCCGCTGGGGTTGATGACCGTGGCAGCGCTGCTGCCGACGACCTGGAACAAGCGGCTGGTAGACACGAATGTGGAGCGACTACGCGACCGCGATCTGGACTGGGCCGATGTGGTGCTCTTGAGCGGCATGCACATTCAGCGTCAGTCGTTGACGGCCATCGTGGACCGTTGCCGCGCGCGTGGCTTGCGGACCGTTGTGGGCGGCCCCATCGCCAGCAGCGTACCGGCGACTGAATTGAATGCGGACCACGTGGTAATCGGCGAGGCCGAGAGTCTGATCGCCAATCTGGCGCGGGACCTGGAGCAAGGCATCGCCAAAGCTGTCTATGAAGCCGCCGAACGCCCGGCGATGGAGACCAGTCCCCTTCCCGATTTGAGCCTCATCAAAATGCGCCGTTACTCCACCATGGCCGTGCAATATTCGCGGGGCTGCCCCTTTAACTGTGAGTTTTGCGACATCATCGAGATCTACGGCCGGCGCCCGCGCACCAAGGCCGTTGTCCAGGTGCTTGCCGAACTGGACCAGCTGCGCGCGGCGGGCTGGCGCGAAGCCGTTTTTATCGTCGACGACAACTTCATAGGCAATAAGACGCGCGCGAAAGAACTATGCGTCGCCTTGGCCGAATGGCGAAGCAAATACAAGACCAGCTTCGATTTCAATACCGAGGCTTCCCTTAACCTAGCGGACGATCCGGACTTGATGCAATTGATGAAAGACGCCGGCTTTGTCTCGGTGTTTCTTGGCATCGAGACACCGGATGAGTCGGGACTGATCGCCAGCAAGAAGCTCCAAAACACAAGACGCAGCCTGCTGGACAGCGTGGCGAGAATCCAGAGTTTCGGCATGCAGGTGATGGGCGGCTTCATTCTTGGGTTCGACACGGATCGCGAAGACATCTTTAAGCGCATGGTGGACTTTATTCAGAGCAGTGGAATTCCCATTGCGATGGTTGGCCTGCTTCAGGCTATGCCCGGAACACAACTATTTCGACGGCTGTGGCGGGAGGGCAGAATTCTGGATGCGGGCCACGGTGACAACACTGGCGACAAGCTGAACTTTCTTCCGCGGATGGACGCGGCAAGGCTGGTAGAGGGCTACCGCTCGGTGCTCAAGAGTATTTACTCCTGCGAGGCCTACTATGATCGCGTCAAGCTGTATCTGAGCCGCACTCAGCCGCGGTCTGGTGGACGGTTGTCGAGGTAAAGGTGGTTGACCCGCGCCAATGTACGCGCCTTTCTCACTTCCCTCGTGCGCCAGGGAGTCTTCGACCGGCAGCGCTGGAGCTATTGGAAGTTTCTGCTGACAGTGGTTACGCGCTATCGCCATTGCGTGGGTGCGGCCATGACCCTGGCGGTAATGGGTTATCACTTCCAGGTTATGACCCAGAAGCTGTCCAGGGCTGTGGAGGTGCCGACGTCGCCTTCGGCAATGGGAGAGCGTCAGCCTTCCGGGACGGGCGGCCAGAAATGACGCCTCCTACTCTTCAACGTGATTCCAACTCCATGTAATCGGGTCGAATGCTGACCATTCTTCATCCCATTTCCTAAGAAGCCCCTAAGCCGAAGCTGGAGGTCTTTCAGGTCTTCTAACGCAAACGCTGGCGTTGGATACCCGCTTTTGGCTGCCTAGTATCCGCCGTCCATGCCACCGTAGCCGCCGGCTGGGGCTGCGGCCTTGGGCTGGGGATTCTCAGCAACCATGGCTTCAGTGGTGAGAAGGAGACCGGCGATCGAGGCTGCGTTCTCGAGTGCCGTGCGGGTCACCTTGGTCGGGTCGATGACGCCGGCCTTCACCAAGTCCTCGAAGACGCTGGTAAATGCGTTATAGCCGTAGTTCTGATCCTTGGATGCGAGGACTTTGGCTACTACGACAGCGCCTTCTTCGCAGGCATTGGCGATGATTTGCCGCAGCGGGAGCGGCGAACGATCTGGGCACCGATCTTCTCGTCACCTTCAGGCGTCTTGATGAGGTCGTCGACCGCTGGAATCGCACGGAGCAGCGCTACGCCTCTGCCGGGGACGATACCTTCCTCGACTGCCGCGCGGGTTGCATGTAGAGCATTCTCGACGCGAGCGTTCTTTTCTTTCGGCTCGGTCTCGGTTGCAACGCCCACCTGGATGATGGCAACGCCGCCCACCAGCTTAGCCAGCCGTTCCTGGAGCTTCTCCTTGTCGTAGTCAGAGGTGCTCTTCTCGATCTGGGAACGGATTTCGTTCATTCACCACATCCAGCGCCGACAGACCCTTCGACTGCAACTCGGCGGGATTGAGATCAAACTGAACCTGGTGCTGCTTGCCGCCATAGGGATACGGAACCGCCGTTCCCGGCACAGTAATGAGTTGCGTGCGAATGAAGGTCAATCCGTAATCGTTTAATTGCTGCTCAGTTAACCCCTCCCCTATAGAGCGAGTTGCATGACTGGGACGCTCGATGCGGCTGCGGGGCAGTTCACTATCGGCGGCGATCTCACAGTGAATCGGATGGGCTATGGCGCGATGCGCATCACAGGATCTGGAGTCTGGGGTCCGCCTGCCGACAAGAAGGCAGCGCTCGCAACTCTACGGAAGGCAATCGAGCTTGGTGTAGACCTCATTGATACCGCAGATTCATACGGACCAGGCACTTCAGAGGAACTCATCGCCGAGGCTCTATATCCGTATCCCGCGGATCTGGTGATCGCAACCAAAGGCGGATGGGAACGTCCCGGTCCCGATCAATGGACGCACAATGCCAGTCCCAGACACCTCACCGAAGCGCTGGAAGGGAGCCTCAAGAGACTGCGTTTGGATTGCATCGATATTTATCAACTCCATGCGCCCGACAATGTGGTCTCATTTGAGGCTTCAGTGGAAGCGCTGGCCAAATTGCGCGAGCAAGGCAAGATCCGTCACGTAGGACTTTCTAATGTCACGCGAGAACACATCGAGCGCGCCCGCAAGATTGCGCCGATCGTCTCAGTACAGAATCGCTACAACTTTTCTGATCGTGAGTCAGACTTCATTGTCGATTATTGCGAGGAGAACAAGATCGCATTCTTCCCCTGGGCTCCAATCGGCCAGGCGAAAGAAGCACACGATGCGCTCCAGCGGATCGCCAATGAGTTCTTCGCAACCCCCTTGCAGGTCGCGCTGGCGTGGCTGCTCAAACGCTCAAGGGTCATCGTGCCGATCCCCGGAACCGTTTCAGTCGAGCACCTTGAAGAGAATATCGTCGCCGCCGAGCTGGAACTTTCGCAGAGGGAATTTGAGACGTTGTCTGCAGTCCGCCCAGTTTACGTAAGTTTGCGCGATTGAAACGAGATGATTCAGAAGACGGATTGGTAGCTCGCACCATCCACGATCAGGCAAGGAGAGAGGCAAAATGAGCAGCATACTACGCAAGAAAAACACAAAACTGGGTTTCATCGGCCTGGGATTGATGGGGAGCCGATTTCTCCGAAGATTGCATGCCGACGGATGGAGCATCCGAGGTTGGAATCGCAGCCAAACGACAACTCTTGCCCTCAGGAATTATGGATTTCAGATTGAAGAGACGCTGCCCAGCCTCGTTCATGGCTCTGACGTGCTGCTCTCTTCTCTCGCAGACGACAACGCTGTGAGGGCAGTCTACCTGGGTGACAACGGGGTGTTCGCACACCTACGGCCGCATACAGTCATTCTCGAGATGAGCACGATTTCTCCTGAACTGTCGGCTCTTCTCCACAAGGAAGCTGCAAAGCATGGGGCGAACCTCATCGATCTTCCAGTTTCCGGCTCGACTCCGGCAGTGGAGGCCGGTACGGTCACGTTGTTCGGCGGAGGTGAGCCGGAGACCTTCAGCCGCTGTGTTCCCATATTCCTGTCGATTGCGAAGCAGTGGTACCTGATGGGGCCGGCAACTGCGGGGATCCGTATGAAGCTCATCGTCAATCTTCTGTTGGGCATCAATATGGAGGCGATTGCCGAGGCCGTTTCGCTCGGCGAACACCTGAACTTGGATCGAACTGCTCTGCTCGATGTGCTGCCAAAAACAGCCGTCATTGGGCCGGCATTCGCGGGAAAGTTTTCGAAAATCAAAACTGAAGATTACTCCCCTCAGTTTCCACTCCACTTGATGAACAAGGACCTGAACCTTGTTCAGAGTGCCGCCAATCGCACGGTCGCTGCTCTACCCGCGGCTTCGGCGACGATACAGACTTTCGGGAAAGCAGTTGCCGACCAAGGCGAGCTCGACATTTCGGCGATCGCTTCTTACGTTCGAACAATCGCTAATCGCAAAAGAGAGGTTTAGCGGCGCTCTCGCGGCATATTTTGAGCAGATTGAGGTGGAGTGAAGAAAAACTGTTGGGGAATTGCTCGCGCCGGCGTTGGACCGCATGTCCTATTAGAAGCGGTCTAAGGAGCACCAGATGCAACGAGTTCCGTGAAACCCGCACACGCGCGCGAGCATCCAATGTGCTGCGACTAACGTCCGCGGGATTAAAGATGACTGACGGCACTCCGACAGCGCTTTTCACGGGAGGAACGAGCGGAATCGGCCTCGCGACAGCCAAGAAACTCGCTCAGCTTGGCATACATGTCTTGGTTGTGGGGCGAAATGCGGACCGCGGGAAAAAGGGGGTCGACGAAATTCGCGCCGCAGGAGGCAATGCAGATTTTATTTCCTCCGATCTTCGAGACGCAGCCAGTGCCAGCGAAGTGGCTAGGAAAGCGATCGAACTCGGAAATGGCCATATCGATATTCTCATCAATAATGGCGGGATCTATCCGTTCGAGCCAACGCATGAAATGACGGAAGAGCAGTTTGACCGCGTTTTTTCTACAAACGTGAAGGCGCCGTATTTTCTCGACGCAGAGCTTGCCCCGTTGATGGCCAAGAGAGGCAAAGGGGCAATGGTAAATCTTTCGACGATGGCTGCTGATTACGGAGCGCCCGGAATGAGTCTCTTTCGGCTGCAAAGTTACGGGCCTCAATTTGAGTGAAGAGAATGTGCATTTCGCAACAGCCGAAGCTCAACGACGCGGACTTGGCGAAATAGTTAGTTTTCAACTCGGAGATGCGGAGTTCCTGCCGTTTGACGCTGGAGCGTTTGATGCAATCGTGTGTGAATGCGCATTCTGCACCTTCCCCTGCAAGCCGATTGCAGCGCAGCAATTCCATCGTGTGCTCAAAAAGTCCGGACAAGTAGGCCTTAGCGATCTGACTCGGGCCACGGAGAGAATTCCGGATCTCGAAGGGCTGCTCTCCCGGATTGCCTGCATTGGCGATGCTCTGCCTATCGAACGATATTCCGTGATCTTCGAAGAGTCTGGCTTTGAAATCCAGCATTCCGAAGACCACAGCGACACGCTCCTTGAGACGGTGCGTCAAGTCCAGGTAAAGCTGCTTGGAGCAGAGATCATGGTTGGCCTGAGGAAGATCGATCTTCCCGGCGTGGACTTCGCAACGGGAAAGCAATTTGCTCAAGCTGCTTTGAAGGCAGTGAGAGAAGGCAAACTTGGCTATGCGATGATCACTGCTAGAAAATGAAAATGCTGGCCGCAGGGCCTCGACTGAAGATCAGACAACTAGCCAAGTGGAGCATGCGACGTTAGGCAGGGGTTTATAGGACAGAGGTTGCGGGTTTGATATGGGTTGTCTTTAGGGACCTAGCGTCAATGAACTTCCGAGAGGAGATTGCAATCGCTATATGCACGAGGTAGTGGTGTATTCGCGCAAGGGATGTCATCTCTGTGACATCGTTAAACAAGATCTGACGCGACTCGAGGGCGCCGCTGAATTTCAATGGCACGAGGTGGACATCGATCTCGACCCCGAACTGCAGCGAAAGTACAACGATGAGGTGCCGGTGGTTTTGATCGACGGGCGCAAAGCATCCAAGTATCGCATGGAGCCGTTCCAGTTTCTACGGGCGATAACTGGTAGAGTCCGAGGATGACGTCGTGACAGGAGACCTATCCGGGTCTGTCGTTCGTGCCGGGGAGGCCAGTGAGGCTCTCGGTTTTTTGCAAATTGCACGCAAATTAACTCGAATAGCGCGACTTGGAGCGTTCTCCCCTATTACTTCTCGGAGCCGCCGTTCTCAGACGCCCTTGCTACAGGAACACAACCTGCTTCGATTCACTGATCATCTGGATAAATGAACCTACACCCACGTAGTCGATGCCCGGATAGTCGATCATCTCGTCTTCCTTCAGCCCCATCACGCCCATTGACATCTCGCAGACATGGATCCGCACGCCGAACTCGGCTGCATCCTTCATCAATTGTTCGAGCGATTTGACTCCGCGTGCCTTCATCACGGAACGAATCATCCTCGGCCCGACTCCGGCCATTTGCATTTTCGAGAGCGGCAGAGAGTAGGAACTGCGCGGCAACATCCAGCCGAACATCTTGTCGAGGAAGCCCTTGCGCGCCGACCTTTTGGGGTCGCGCAGTGCCGCGGTCGCCCAAAACGTGAAGAACATATCCACCTCCATGTCATAGGCCACTGCGCCCAGAGCGATGATGAATGCCGCGATGGTTGTGTCGAGATTGCCGCTCATCACGCCGATCGAGAGTCGGTCGTTGCCTGCGGATTTTTCGAGCGCGTCAACGCGCTCCTTCAACTGCTTGATGGTGTCCTGAAGTTCCAGTTCCTGGGTTCCGGCTGTCATGGTTGGCTTTCCTTTCGAGGCAAAGATTGTTCGGCTAAATCTCCGCCTCAATGGAAGCGGCGGCTTTCGCTGGGGCATGACGCCAGGCAAAGAGAACAAGAGCCAGCGTCCGATAGAGAACGTGCGCGAATTTTGTGAGTGGCAGCATGGCGACCAGGTCCATTGCCAAGACAACATGCGCGAAGAAGAAGATGTGGCCGGCCGCGGTGGGCGCGGGCAGATAAACAATGACTTCGCAGAACAGGCCAGTGAGAACAGTGGCTGTCAGAAGCAAGGGAAAGAACCAGTCGGCAGCGTTGCTCTTGGTGTAGGGCGTCTCCTTGCCTTGCGCGCGGCGGAAAAGAACAATGGCAAGACCATAAAGACAGACAGCGCCGCCTACCGCACCGAGAATCCGCATTGGATACCAGGGAGGAACTGGAGAGCCGATGGGCTTGAGCAGGAAGTCGAGCGTGGTGGCAAGCAGCATGGCAAGAAATCCACCCATCACGGCAGCATGCACAACCCATGGACGTAGATACCAGGGCTGTGCTGTGGAGGCTGTGTCGATCGACTCGCTGTCGCATTGGCGGAAGCGGCGATGAAGCAAAGCGTCAGAGAGCGCAGAGAAAGCAGCTCCAGGCAGGGCGGCGAAGCTAAACGCAGCGCCTTCGCTGCGACGCTGGCTCCAGAAACGCACGGTCATCGAAGCGATTCCGAAGAAGGCGCTAAGCCCAACAACTCCGAACAGAACAATCCCGATATCGTGAATCCACGCGCCGGGAAGAAAGTCGAAGAGCGGCAGGCTGGGTCCGCCTGCAGCCTCCTTGCTAAGCAAGAGCAAGCTGAAGACGGTGGAGAAGATAACGAAGACCAGCAGGTTGCCGATGATTGAACGGTTTGCCAATCCGGCAAGACCCATGAAATCATAGCGCGAAATCGCATAACCACGCGCGGCGGCCATAAACTCGGCCGGCCCGGCCTGGCGCGGACAGGTCTGCGTGCACTCGCCGCAGGCGTAGCAGCGCCATAAGTCTTCACTCGCCAGCAGTTCTTTCTCCATGCCTACCTGGGCCATGCGGATTATGCGCCGGGGAAAACCCGTCGAGCCCTGCGCCAATGGGCAAACCGCAGTGCAGTTACCGCAGTTGAAGCAGGCGCTCACGTCGAGGGTCTCGCCCGCTCCGTGGTGTTTGATTTTTCGCAACAGGTTGACATCCACAACGTGTGTCACACAAATACCTCTCCCGATGCTAGTGACTGACCGCCGGCTTTTCCTCATAGGCTACCGGTGCGTAAAGCAGATAGTCGCCGTCTTCACCGGCCTCTGCAACCTTGCCGTACTTACGCATCCCAGTCACATGCCAGAGTGCCTCATCGCTGGGCATGTTCAGCGCCTCCGCAATTTGCGGGATAGTCGCCGGTTGCGTCTCAAGCAACTTTAGAATTGCCTTTCGCGCGGCGAGAAGATGCTTCTGTGCATTCCGCTTCACCTCGCTCACGCCGCCAAGACTCGCCCGCAGCGCCGCCAGAGCCTGCTTTTGCTCTGTTGTCAGTGGTTTCATCGCCATGATTCGTGTCCTCTCCGCCGCAGTGAGCCGTCATCCGATGCTGATCAGATCAGCAGAGCATTCGTGGCTGGGAATGTCCGCAGCCAGGCCGTCTACCATGGCCTCGAACTGCTCGATCCGCCAGCCGTTTAGATCGATGGCGCGATGAGGACAGACGGCGACGCAAGCTCCACAACCGACGCACAGTCCCGCGTTCACCCGTGCGCGTTCCACCACGGCGCCGTCTATTTCCATCTGAACAATCTTGAGAGCGCCCTCATAATCGCATTGCGTAACGCACTGAGCCTCTCCGCAACAAAGCAAGAGATCAACTTGCGCGACATACGGATTCAACTCAACGTCTTCCGTGGCAAACATTGCTGCGGCCTTTACGGCGGCCGCACCCGCTGCAGCCAATGTTTCCTGGATGTTCATTGGACCCTGCGCCGTGCCTGCCAGCAGAACACCATTGACGGCGACCTCAACCGGTCGCAGCTTGGGATGAACTTCCTGCAAGAAGCCGTCTTCCCCGGTCGACAGTTTTATCTGCTCGATCAGGTCTTCAATCTGCCCTGGCATCATTCCGGTTCCCAGCACGACCATGTCCACGTCGAGCGTCAGCTCTTCGCCCCATGTCAGCGCGTCTTTCACGGTAACGGAGAGCGCTCCATCCCTTGTTCGATTCGGTGGAGTCGGTTCTACCTTTGGAGGTTCCTCGCCGTTGTAGCGAAAGAAGGTAACACCGGCTTTGCTCGCCTCGGTGTAGTAGCTCTCTTCGCCGCGTCCATAGGTGCGGATGTCCCGATTAAAATCGAAGACGCCAACCTCTGGAAACCGCTTGCGCACGGCGAGAGCCTGCTGCATGATTGTCGTGCAGCACGTGCGCGAGCAATATGTATTCAGCGTTCGATTCGGCCCAGGTTCGTGGACGCCGTCCAGTTGCCGGCTGCCAACACAATGCAGGAATGCGATATTGCGGATCGGCTGGGCACGATAGGTGAGGCGCTTTGCCCCCGGGCTCGCGGATCGCATCAGTTGGATGAACTCCGGCATCGTTACAACGCACGGTTCAGTTCGATAGAGGAATTCTCCATCCTGAGGCACATAGGGACGGAATCCTGTCGCCATGATGATGGCGCCGACAACAGCCTCCAACGTAGGAGTGGCAGCCTCGGCTGATCGCGCAGATTCAAGCGCTATTTTGAAGTTCCCAATAAATCCGCTTACAGCGGTTACCTTACTGCTAAGTAGTACATCGATGTTGGCGTTCTGGCACACTGCGTGCTGCAATTCCGCAACCAAATCCTCGGCGGAGGATTCGCTCGGATAGATTCGGCCCCGATCATTCAGGTGGCCTCCGAGTTGGTCTGAGATCTCGACAAGAATTACCTTGATTCCGCGGCCAGCCAGATCGGCAGCCGCCTTCATGCCTGCGATCCCTCCGCCAATCACAAGTGCACGGCGGTGGTTCGGCAGTTTGATCTGTTCGAGAGGCACAGCATGGCGCAACTTACCGACTGCCGCGGCAATCATGCGAATGGACTTCAATGTTGCGCCGGCCGGATCGTGCTTGTGCGCCCAGGACGCCTGCTCGCGAATGTTGACATGTTCGTAGAGATACGGATTCATGCCGCCGCGTGAGACGGCACCACGAAAGGTCGTCTCATGCAAAAATGGCGAACACGAAGCGACAACGACGCGGTCGAGATTCTCATGAAGAATGTCGTTGCTGATCGTTTGCTGGCCGGGATCTGAACACACAAAGGTGTGGACCTTTGCGATCGCGACTCCGGGAATCAGGCGCGCGGTTTCTGCCAAGTGTTCCACGTCGACTACATCGGAGATATTTCCTCCACAGCGGCAGATGTAGACGCCGATCCTTGGCTGCGCGATGTTCTCCGGTTGTGCCTGGGCTTGTTCCGCCCGCCGTTGCCCAGCCTCGATCTGCTGCTGGACATGCGCCGCTTCATACTCCCCAAGCTCACCACATTCCAGTTCCGGCTCAAGTTCGTCGGGGTCTCGCCGTTCGTCCTTATTGCTCATCCCATTCCTTCTTCAAAGCCGTTGCCCGTGCGCGCTCATCCGGCGAGTACCTCGGTGTGGTCCTGTTTAGCCTGCCTCTGGAAGAGGTACTGGCTTGCCTGCATGGCCGCCGCGCCCGCCTCTGCAATGGTGTCGACAATATCTTTCGGTCCTGCCGCCGTGCCCGCTACAAAAATCCCCGGCGCCGTGGTCATTGTGGGAGCAGCCAGCGTAGGCGTTGCTACAAAGCCATCGCTTGCGCACGCGACCGGCGTCGAGTCTGCAGGCTTCCATCCCGGAACCATTCCCTGCGCCAGAACTACCAGGTCGTGCCGACGTTCCTGGAGTGGATTATCGGCATCCTCCGTGCTCTCGACCTGCACTGAGAGATCTCCACCGTCTACGGGGTTTATGCGTGCGACTTTGCCGCGCACAAAGCTGATGCCCATGGCCTTCGCATTCTGGAAGAATTGCTCGTAGCCTTTGCCGAAGGCGCGAATGTCCATGTAGTAAATCGTGATGTCGGCCAGCGGAAGCGAGCCAGACAGAAGCATCGCCTGCTTGATCGAATACATACAGCAAACCCGCGAACAGTAAGGCACCCCAATTGATTCATCTCGCGAACCCGCGCACTGGACAAAGGCGACCGACGATGGAATCTTGCCATCGGAGGGCCGAAGCACTCGCCCATACGGACCATGGGGAGCCAGAAGGCGCTCCAGCGTCAGCGGAGAAATGATGTTCCTGCTGTGTGGAGCATTGTATTGCGGCTTCACGGTCATAGCATTCAACCGAAAGCCGGACGCGACGATCACCGCGCCGGTACGGATCGTCAGGTTGCGCGGTTGTTGATCGAATTCGATGGCGTCCGTGGGACAAACGCGTGCGCAGGTGCCGCACGTACCACAATGCTCGGCATCGAGCACTGCCTTTTGCGGAATGGCATTTGTGAAGGGAATAGCAATGGCGCGCACAGTACCCAATCCTTCTTCGAAGGGATCGGGGTATTCGGTGTCGCAAGCGTACTCGCAAAGCCTACATCCGATGCACTTGTCGAAGTTGACGTAGGTGGGCTTTTGCAGGAGGCAGACCCGATGCACTCCGTCTACTGACTCTATTCCCTCGACTTCAGTGTTCGTGAGTATTTGGATATTTGCGTGATGCGCTGCCGCGGACATCTTCGGAGTCGTGATGCAGCTCGCGCAATCCAACGTAGGATAGACCTTGCTGAGGCCGATCATGTGGCCGCCGATGCTTGCGTTTCGCTCGACAACAAGAACCTGCAATCCCTGGTCCGCAAGATCGAGTGCCGATTGCAAGCCGGCGATGCCGCCTCCAACGATGAGCGCATCCGGTGAATAATTCGAGTCAATCTGCGTATTCATCCCAAGCCTCCCTGCATCATCGGAGCGAGGCGCGGAAAGCGGGCCGAAGCCTGAAGACGCTCGAGCGACTCGCGCCGAAGCTGCTCGGCAAGCCTACGATCCACCGGGCCGAGCTGGTGAAGATGGTCACTCATCAGCGCGGTTTCTTTCAGGAAGGCCTTGATGCAGACGGTGCAGATGGCAGTGAGGCGAATGCGTTCGATGCCCAATCCGCCGGCGTTCATGCGGGAAGTCAGCTGATCGATGTGCGCAGCCAGGCGGTCATAGGCGCCGTGGTAGGGGCAATCGGATCCGCACGCGGCTATCAGGATCCCATCAATTCCTCGACTGTAGGTGCGCAGATAGAAATCTTCGGGGAACAGTACCGGCGAAAGTACGCGCAGGATGTACACATTGGAGGGATACTCCTGATGCGCCTTGCCCACGGCGTCCGCTCCCGGATAGGCGCATTTCTCCGTTGCCAAAACCAGGATCTTTGGAACGAACGGCTCACTCATTTTGCACCTCAAAAGAACATCACTCTCGCACCGGACAATGGCATTCCTGCCGGCCCGGATCAGCCAGCACGTTCTTGTTCACGGTTCGCGAAGGAGCTTACTTCTTGCGGCGCACCAGGATGCGATCGTGGCCTTCGGCCTCGATGATGCCTAAAAACTCGTGGCCCATCTTTGCGGACCATGCGGCGATATCCTTCCGCGATCCCTTGTCGTTCGACTTGACCTCGATGACCTGGCCAACCTTTATCTGGCCCATGCTCTTTTTAGCTTCGAGTAGAGGACCGGGGCATGCGGTTCCTCGTGCGTCAATTACTTTGTCGGCTGTTACTGTTTCAACTGCTTCGCTCATGAAATGACTCCCGAATGTTTGCGCGTCCGTGAATCGCACGATTACGCGGGTTGAAGAACTTTTATTGTTTTTCGCCGCGGCGCGCTCGCCGAGGCCTGAACTGCACTCTCGCGGAATCGCTGAGACAGCGCGTCGCGTATTAGAATCGCGGCCTCCACAAATCTCTGATCGGCAATCTTGTAATAGACGCTCTGGGCGCGCTTCTCCGCGATCACCGCGCCGCGGTCCCGCATCAGGCGAAGATGCTGCGAGGCATTCGTGATGGATATGCCGGCCTCATCGGCGATCTCAGTGACCGTCTTCGACTCGCGCTGTAACGCACAGAAGATCCGCATCCGCGTGGCGTGCGAGAGCGTGGCGAAGAAGTCGCCTAATATCTCGCACGATGCTTCTTTCATGGCTCGATTCATTTCGGGTTCCCCTTCACCGTTCTCTGCGTATTTGCGTAATTTCGCAACTAAGAACATAGTCTAGAGCGGCAAAAGTTCTGCCTTCCGTGATGGCGGTCACGCCCATGTGTGAAATCAGCCTCCAGTCGCCGCGTCAGCACGCGCCACAGGTGTTGGGCATCCGGAATGACCGGATCGCCGCAATTCGCCTGGGCATTCACTCCGCCGCCTTTTCTGGACAGCATTAGAAGCTTTTCGCAAGTCCGATCGTCAGTGAGTTCTCTGACATTTTGCTGGTCACGCTGGTGCCGAGAATTGGACCCTGGCTCGAAATCCATGGTCCGGTGATCGAGTTCTGGAATGCATGGTAGTACGTCACATTCACTTCCATGTTGTGAACGGTCTGCACAATGCCTCCGGAAACGTGATGCCGCACGATGGCGGGTGCGGGCGTGTTGAAGAAGGTGTACTCCGCAGGCACGGGATTGCCGGAATAGTTATAACCGGCCATGAGCTTCGTCGACTTGGTAACGATCTGCTGCACACCGCCTCCGACCGCCCAAATGTTGCGCCAGCCGAAACCGGCGACTGAGCCGTCAGGGTTATACCCCACTTTGCTGAAGCCGGCGGTGTTGGCATAGTCAAACCAACGGGCGTCGACACCGACGCGAGTGCTCTTGGTGACCGCGACTCCCGCGCCCATGGAAACGAGCTGTGGCAAATTCATCCGGAAGTCGAGTGCGTGAGCGGCGCCGCTGAGATCTTGCCGATTCCAGTTGAACTTCTGAAACCATACCGGCGAGTGATACGAAACTCCGACGCTTACCACCTTGATGGCGTACTGCAATCCAACGTTCATGCCCATACCAAACGCGGGCGCCTGATTGCCGGCTGAGAGGTAATACGGCATCGTGCTGCCACCGGTCACGGGAGCGCTGAAGGGCGCCGGGATCACCTGAAGCATCGACAATGCTGGGACCACTGAAGCACCTGCCGAAAGCCGCTCAGTCAATTGCCGAGAGAAGCCAACCGGTAAGGTGACAAGCATGTAGTTGGACCGGATACGCCCGAATCCGAAGCCGTTGGGAGCCTGCGGAGTCAGGATGGGATTGGAAAAATCTGTATTTTCGTTGTAGTCCACGCCAAACCCGCTTACCGCCAGCATGGCGGCGTGATAGGCAGTGGAACTACCCAAGCGATGGTATACAAACGCGAAACCTGGCATGAGCGACAAATCGCGGTGGCTGACTGTTGTCCCGCTCAGTGTCATGCCTGGCATACCCAGGCCAAACGCATTAGCATCAACCGTGCTGGAGAGTGAGCGCCAAGAAGCAAAAATCGTGGCATGAAACTCGAATCGCCGCCCGGAGAACCTTACCGTACATGCCGGATTCCAAGCGATGGAGCCGGTTGCATCGAGGCAAATCCCGGTATCGGCTCCACCCATGGCTTCGTTTACTGGGCCGGCGCCGTGCAGAAAATGTCCATCGGTTGCAAAGAGGGCAGGAGAGCACAGCAGCGAAGCAGCGACCGCAAGCAGAAAGTGAGAGCCAAGGCGGTTCCAGTGATTGAGCGTTCTCATCGTTAGGACGTCCTGCGAGGCCGTTCCCGGAGTGCCGCAGTTGGTGCCCACGGCTGGATCAGACCTCGACGTAGAGATACCGGCACGTTGGTGGCCAAATTAAATGTGTTCAGAATGAGAAAGATAGGAAGGCTGCAGTTCTTGGACGCAACAGAATGTCGCAACGATATGTTTCATGCCGCAACAATTTGTCGCAAGAGGGGAACTATTGCGAGAGATGTAATTCCCGCATGCGACGCCACAAAGTAGACCGGCTGAGACCCAGTGCCCTTGCCGTGTCTTCCCTTCGCCAATGGTGCTTTTCCAGCGCCTCCTTCAGAGAATCTAGTTCGATCTCTGTTTCGGCGGGCGGTACAGCTTCATCCGCGCGCACACAGGACGATAGGGCCGGCACCGCACGGAGAACATCACCTTTCGGTCGATTTTGGCCAATCTCGTCCGGAAGGTCTTCGGGAAGAATCGTCTCCATCCGCGCCACCGCAATCGCATATTCAATCGCGTTTGCCAGTTCGCGGACATTGCCTGGCCAGGAATAATCCAGCAACGCGCGCATGGCTTGCGGCGACATTCTGTGTACCCTCTGTAATTGTCCGCTGATTCGTTTGAGCAGATTCAGAGTCAGTTGGGCAATATCTTCGCGCCGCTCGCGCAGAGGGGGCACCTCGATAGGGACAACGCACAGCCTGTAGTAAAGGTCCTCACGCAGGCGCCCTTCGCGCAGCGCAACGCGCAGGTCAATGTTTGTGGCCGCGATGATACGCGCGTCGGTGGTCCGCGAAGTACTTTCGCCCACCCGCTCGTATTGCCGTTCCTGCAAAACCCGCAGAAGCTTTACCTGCAATTGCGGGGGTAGGTCGCCGATTTCGTCCAGGAAAAGCGTGCCACGCGAGGCGAGTTCAAATCGCCCAACGCGGTCGCGCACCGCGCCGGTAAAGGCACCGCGTACATGCCCGAAAAGTTCTGCCTCCAGCAACTCCGCCGGCAAGGCTCCGCAGTTTACCGCAATGAACGGGCCGCCGCCACGCACTGAGCGCTGGTGAATGGCACGCGCAACCACTTCCTTGCCGGTTCCGCTTTCCCCTGTGATCAGTACAGTAGCTTCGCTATGCTGCAGCGTCTCCACCAGCCGAAAAATGCGCTGCATGGCCGGTGAGCAAGCAACTGTGCCCGAGCAGAATGCTGGAGCATCGGGGCACGCTTCTTCTTCCTCAGCCGGACGAAGCAGAACGAGATACATAACGCGGGGATCACATATTTCGGATCCTTCACGCAGCATGGGAGCCGCGGTTATCGAAACCAGGCGCGCAGGCGAACTCCCGAACTGGAGGGTGGCGCGCCAGCCTTCCCGCATCTGTCCATTCAGAAGCGCCTGGCGCAGAGGCCCGCACGGGCCGAACAGTTCAACTCCGAGCAATTCATCCACAGGCCGGCCGCGGAGGTTACTGGATGTACCGACTCCCAACAGCCCATCGAGAAGGTGCGAGGCATGAACAATGTGAAACGAGGGATCGAGGCACACGAATGCGCGGCCCACCGAAGCAAGTGCGCGCGTGATTCCATGCAAAGCGGCCCGTGTCAATGGGCCAATCGAGGGGTCGGATTCTGCTACATCAGGAGTTTCGGTAAAGATGGCCATGTTGAAAACTCAAGCACTCTGTTGGCTCGCCTCGCAATACGAACTCCAAGGCAGACCTACAAGCCAATTTACTCTATGAGAAGAAGAAAACCGAGTAAGTGCGCCGGATCACAAATCGTGATCAGACTCCTCAATCTCTGAATCGCTCCGCCCGAGAGTGGCAAGACCGGTTCCCAATGCGTGCCAAACTCAAACTCCATAAAAGCGGCTTTATTTGGGCTAGCTTGTCCGGGATTTCACGACAGACCGCGCATATGTGAACAGGTAAGTCTGTGCGCCTGCCCGTCAATCGCTTCGATATTTCCTCTGGAACGCGTGCCGGAACAGGCTTGATTTCAACCTAAAGGAATGAACTCGACGCGCTTTGTAACGGATTTCCTGTCTCGTGACTTTATTCCAATGAAAGCACTATCCAAGGACATCTGACCCAATGAGTTCACACCTTTATCGATCTCTGGGCCTTTTTCTCCTGTTCTCGATGGGGAGATTGGCCGCCGGCGCGCAGGAACCACTGACGCTGCGGCAAGCTATCAACGAGGCCCTGGGGCAGAGCCCCGAGGCAACGATTGCGCGCACCGGCACTCTGGACGCGAAATTGGAGGCCGGCATGGCCCGAACCCGGTTGCTGCCGCAGCTTGGATTTACTGAGGACATCTCGCGCGGCAACGACCCGGTGTACGCGTTTGGAACGCGGCTGCGACAGAGGCAATTCACGCAGGCCGATTTTGCGCTGAACGCTCTGAACTCTCCGCAACCGATTGGCAATTTCTCTACGCGCTTTTCGGGGCAGTGGCTGGCATTCGATTCGTTCAAGACGCAGAAGGAGATCCACAAGGCCGATCTCTTCAAGCAGAGCGCGGCCTCGTCAGCCCGAGCGGTAGACCAACAGATCGTGTTCCGTGTTGTCGGGGCCTACCAGCAGGTGCTGTATGCGCAGCGGGAGACCTTTGTAACCCAGCATGAGCAAGAGACGGCGGCGGCGCTGCTGAGTTCGGTGGACGATCATGTGAAAGCGGGTCTTGCGGTCGAGTCTGACCGGATGTCGGCTCAGGTAAACGTAGCCGCGCGCAGAGAGGAGTTGATTGCGGCCGAAGGCGATCTGGAACTGGCGTGGGCGGCGTTGCGCGAGGCGATGGGCGCACCGGAACTGAAGGCAACCGAGTTGAAACCAATTGAGCCGCATACGTTTCCGCAGGGCGTGCTGGAAGAGGAGATGGCTACTGCCCAGAAGACGCGTCCCGATGTGATGGCGCTGGGACAGGCGCAATCGGCGCAGGCCTCCGCGGTGGGGGCTGCGAAGTCCGACTTCGGCCCACGCGTGAGCGCATTCGGGAACTGGGAAGAAGACCGCACGTCATTCGCCGGCTCGGGCGGTAACAATTGGTTGGCCGGCGTTCAAATCAGCGTGGATATTCTGCCATTGACCAAGCGCATGCAATTGGCACGTGAGAGCGCGGCCAAGCAGAGAGTTGACGCGCAGGTGATTGCCACCGAGCAGCATTTACGGCTCGAAGTGAGCCAGGCGCACATTCACCGGCGGACCGCGGCACTGCAACTTGATACGGCGCAGGCAGCGATGGGCCAATCGGCCGAGAGCCTGCGCATTTTGAAGAATCGTTACGATGCAGGTCTTGCCACCATCACCGATCTCCTGCGGGCCGAGGATGCCGAGCGGCAGAGCCAATCCAATTACTGGCATGCCGTATACGGAAATGCCATGGCCTATAGCGAACTTTTATACGTAACTGGGACTCTGACTCCCGACGCTGCGGAGGAACTTCAATGAAGAATGTCTTGTGCGCAATTCTGCTTGCCGCATCCGCGGCGATGATTGCGGGCTGTCATGGCGGCAAATCTGCCGCAGCGCCGGGGACCGTACAAACCATGCCCGCGCGGGTGGTTGAAAGCCAGCAACAACAGTTGCCTGTGACCGTTCGATCCACGGGCACTGTTCACTCCAGGGAAACCGCGTTCGTTTCGGCGCAGGTGATGGGTCGCATCCAGCGGGTGCTGGTGCACGAGGGAGACCATGTGCGGGCCGGACAGACGCTGGTAGTTCTGGACGATGGGGCACTGCGCTCCCAGGTGGAGCAAGCGCAGGCCGGAGTGAAGGCGGCCGAGAATGCGCAAGCCGCCGCGCAGACAAACTCCGCCCTGGCAACGAGCACGCTGAACCGGTACAAGCAGCTCGAGTCGCAAAAGAGCGTAAGCCCCCAGGAGATGGATGAAGTGTCCCAGCGGGCCGAAGCGGCAGCCGCAGGCCTTGAGGCGGTGCGTGCGCAGACCGACGCAGCGCGCGCCCAGGAGAGCGGCGCGCGCACAATGCTCGGATTCTCGCACCTGGTTGCCCCATTCGCCGGTGTGGTGACGGCACGTATGGCCGATCCGGGGACGATGGCGGCACCGGGCATGCCTCTCCTTCAGGTGGACCAAGCCGCGGCCTTGCAACTTCAAGCCACGGTAGATGAGTCAGTGATCGGCGTGATTCACAAAGGGATGAAAGTGCAAGTGACAATCGATGGCGGAGCATCCGCGAAAGTGGCGGGGAAAGTTGCCGAAATTGTTCCTGCGGCCGATCCATCGAGCCACAGTTTTCTCGTCAAGATCGACCTGCCGTCCTCAAGCCAGGCGCGTGCTGGCATGTATGGAACGACCGAGTTCACCACTGGCACAAGGCAGGCGATTCTCATTCCGCGCTCCGCTGTAGTCGCGCGCGGCTCGCTCAATTGCGCGTATGTTATCGACGGCCAGGGCATTGCACAACTTCGCTACATTACGCTGGGCGCGGCACAGGGCAATCTCATCGAAGTACTGTCGGGTATTTCCGGCAGCGAGAGGTTCGTCGACAATCCCTCGGACCGCGAACTGACCGGGAAGCGCATCGAGACCAGCACAGGGGACCGGCCATGAAGCAAGATCTCGGAATTGCCGGGCGACTGGCACACGCGTTTATCAATTCCAAGTTGACGCTGCTCTTCATCGCCGCGTCACTCGGCGTCGGAATCTTCGCAGTCGCAATCATTCCCCGCGAAGAAGAGCCGCAGATTCTTGTTCCGATGCTGGACATCGCCACCGCCATGCCCGGCGCATCCCCGGCCGAGGTGGAAGAGCGCGTGACGCTGCCTATCGAGAATCTGGTTCATCAGATCTCGGGCGTCGAATATGTTTACTCGACGTCGGCGCCGGGGCAGAGCCTGGTGATTGTGCGGTTTCTTGTCGGCACGCCGCAGGAGGATGCGCTGATCAAGGTCTATAGCAAGCTCTACTCCAACTTCGACCGCATGTCGTCGGGAGTTTCGCAGCCCCTGATCAAAGCTCGGTCGATCGACGACGTTCCAATTCTGGCCATGACGCTGTGGGGTGAACATTACAACGGCTACCAGCTACGTGCCATTGCAGACGAGATGCAACACAACATCGCGCAGATTGGCGATGTATCGGAGACGGCGATCATCGGCGGCCTTCCGCGCACCATGCGCATCATCCTGAGCACGGAAAAGCTAAGTGCTTACGGGTTCTCGCCCATGGCGATTGTTGGACATTTGCAAGCTGCCAATGCGAGCGTGCAAGCCGGGAGCTTCTCCGATGACAACCAGGAAGTCCGCGTCGATGCCGGCAACCTGTTCACCCGACGCGAGGATTTGGAGTCGGTTGTGTTAGGCGTGGTTCGCGGGCATCCTGTGTATCTTCGGGATGTAGCCGACAAGATCGTGGATGGCGCTGCGGAGCCGTCGGACTATGTGGTCTACGGCACAACGAACGCAGGCGCGGGTGCGCAACAAGGAGCTCGCCAGTATCCGGCCGTAACGATTACAGTGGCCAAGCGCAAAGGGACCAACGCGACCGACATTTCGAACGCTGTGCTCAAGCGCGTGCAGGAGATGCAGGGCGTCACTATCCCCAACGACGTGACGGTCACAACCACACGGAATTATGGAGAGACGGCGAAGAACAAGTCGGACGAACTGCTGGAACACTTGTTACTGGCGACGTTATCCGTGACCCTTCTCGTCGCTCTTTTTCTGGGGTGGCGCGAGTCGGGCGTTGTACTGCTGGCTATTCCCGTTACGCTGGCACTGACCATGTCGGTGTTCTACTTTCTGGGTTATACCATCAACCGCGTCACACTCTTCGCTCTAATTTTCTCGATCGGCATTCTCGTAGACGACGCCATCGTCGTCGTCGAGAATATGGTGCGGCACTTCCGGCTGCCGGAGAATCACGGCCGGCCCATGAGCGCTGTCGCTGTCGAAGCAGTGGCCGAGGTGGGCAACCCTACTATTCTTGCCACCTTTGCCGTGATCGCCGCGGTACTGCCAATGGCTTTTGTACGCGGGTTAATGGGCCCGTACATGAGGCCCATACCCGTCGGTGCTTCAGCAGCAATGCTCTTCTCGCTGATGGTTGCATTTGTAGTTTCTCCCTGGGCTGCTCTTCGCCTCTTGGGCAGGCATCTTCAAGGAGCCAAGCTGCTGGAACCGGAAACGGAGAACTGGCGAACGAGGCTCTATCGCCGCATCATGACGCCGCTGATCCGGTCTCCGCGCAATCGCATTCTGTTTTTCATCGGAGTGGCAGTATTGCTTCTGCTCTCGGTCGCGCTGGTGCCTCTGGGTCTCGTGAAAGTGAAGATGCTGCCGTTTGACAACAAGAGCGAGTTGCAGGTGGTCATCAATATGCCCGACGGCACGCCGCTCGAACAAACTGCGCGTGTCGCGCAGGCACTTGGCGATGAGCTCGCGCAGCAACCGGACGTCCTGAACTACCAGACTTACACGGGAACGTCGGGACCGTATAACTTCAACGGGCTGGTGCGCCACTACTACATGCGCCGCCAGGCGAACCAGGCCGACATTGAAGTGAACCTGTTGCCGGCAAAGCAGCGCAGCGTCCAGAGTCATGCCATCGCCACGCGGCTTCGTCCGTTGCTGGACGCGATTGGCAAAGCGTATGGCGCGCGCATCCAAGTCAGCGAAGTGCCGCCGGGGCCGCCAGTGATCCAAACGCTGGTGGCAGAGGTTTACGGTCCAGATCTCAATGGACAGACTCAGGTGGCGCAGCAGATCAAGTCGATCTTTCAGCAGACCCCCGGCGTGGTCGATACGGACTGGTATGTCGAAGACCCTCAACCACGCCTTGTCATGCGTGTGGACGAAGTGAAGGCGGCGCAGCATGGCATTGCAGTCTCCGACGTAGTGCACGCCATGGCGCTCGCCATTTCGGGAACCCAGGTCGGCCTGCTGCACGATCAGACTGCAAGAGAGCCAGTGCCGGCAATTGTCGAGCTTGACCGCGCCGATCGCTCCTCTGAACAAGCGCTTGACAATATTCGGCTGCCCGGTGCGGACGGCGGCATGGTTTCGTTGCGCGAACTGGTCGTTGTCGAGCATAAGACGATCGAGCGCAGCATCTATCACAAGAATCTGCGCCGCGTAGTTTATGTTACCGGCAACGTGGCTGGTGCAATTGAAAGCCCGGTCTACGCGATCCTGAAGATGGATAAAGAACTCGATCATCTCACCCTTCCGGCCGGATACACGCTGGCCCGCTACAACGCGTCGATGCCGGAGTCGACAGATCACTATTCAATGAAGTGGGACGGCGAGTGGCACATCACGATCGAGGTTTTCCGCGACATGGGCCTGGCGTTCGCCGCGGTACTCGTACTTATCTATGTACTCGTGGTGGGCTGGTTCCGTTCCTTCATCGTGCCGCTGATTATCATGGCCCCGATTCCGCTGACCCTGGTTGGGATTATGCCCGCGCACGCGATGATGGGCGCATTCTTCACGGCGACCTCAATGATCGGGTTCATAGCCGGAGCCGGCATTATCGTCCGGAATTCGATCATCTTGGTCGACTTCATCGAACTCAGGATTCGCGAGGGCATGCCACTGGCCGAAGCTGTGATTGATGCGGGCGCGACACGCTTCCGTCCCATGTTGTTAACGGCTGCTGCGGTTGTGGTTGGCGCAAGTGTGATTCTAACTGACCCGATCTTTCAGGGGCTTGCATTGTCGCTGATCGCGGGAGCGGTAGCATCGACGTTTCTCTCGTGGCCAACCATTCCAGTGCTTTATTACATGGTTCACTCCGGGCGCCAAGCCTGGCTCACAGGTCAACCGGAATCCAAACAAGGAGATTCGCTATGACGGTCGAACGCGGTGTGCGCCTGTTGGGAGGCGCAATGGTCCTGATTTCGCTGCTGCTTGCGCATTATGTTTCCGCTTATTGGCTGTGGCTGACTGCTTTTGTGGGGCTCAATCTGCTGCAATCAGCGTTTACGAACTGGTGCCCGGCTATGCTCATGCTGCGCGCCGTTGGTTTCAAGGACTCCAACTGCAGCCCCAAGAATCAGGGCCACGATGCACAATGAGCGTTTCCCAGCGTCCCAGGCCGAGCGGCTTGACGATCCGAAGCGCCTGCTTTGGCTTCCCCCCGCCGACGTGATCGGCGCTTTGGCGGTGCACACCGGCGACCATGTCGCCGACGTGGGTGCGGGCACGGGATACTTTTCATTGCCCCTATCCGTTGCTGTCGGCGCGGCGGGAAAGGTATACGCGATCGATGGACAAAGCGAAATGCTCATCCAGGTCAGATTAAAGTTGGATCGAGCAGAATTCACCAACGTCGAATTGATTCACGCTGAAGCCGAGCAATGCGGCCTGCCTGCATCAAGTTGCGATCTCTTCTTTCTCGGAAATCTGTGGCACGAAATCGAGGATCGAGTTGCAGTTTTATTGGAAGCACGTCGGGTTCTCAAATGCGGTGGGCGAATTGCGATCCTGGACTGGCGCATAGATGTCGAACCCGTTGCGGGACCTCCGTTAGCGCGTCGAATTACATCCGCTGCTACCTTGGAGGAGATTCGGCTTACGGGTTTCGAACAGCCCGCATCCGCCGAAGTCGGATATTATTCCTGGCTCGTACAAGGGGAGAAAGTGCAATGAGGGTCCGAAAGGGTGGTACCCAGACCGCCAGTCCGCGGCATATTGTCGGCGAGCGGATCAAGGATGAAGTATATCGGCAGATGTTTCGTCTGGAAGAATGTCGTCCTGGGGCTGAGATGGGGCTCGCTTTGGCGCTGTTGCGCGCATGGCTGGCCGATGACTCAAAACCTGCAAGCGACGAGGAACGAGATTGGCTGAAGAAGATATCCCCGATCTGCCTGGAAATGATTGAGGCAGCACTGCAAGCGGGCGGCACTGCGCATTCCTGCGGGCAGTGAGTTTATCGGAGTACTTTTCGTGGTGAGCCTGCAGACCTTGAGGAGGATCGGCTACCGCATACGAATGCGAGGATATACTGGTGTTGATCTCGACGACGATATGCGATGCGACCTGAACTGATACAAGCCACAGATTTGTTACGCCTCAACACCCCTGAAGCGGTTGAAGAGGCGATCGGGTTGCTTCAGAACACGGTCTATTCCTTCAGCATGAAAGTCTGCGGGCATCCCGAAGACGCGGAAGACACCACGCAGGAGGTGCTTTCCCGTTCTCTTGAGCACCTGGCCAAGATTCAGGATCCGCAGGAACTGGCGGTGTGGCTTTACACCGTCACCAGAAACCGCTGCTGGCGCATGCGCCGCAAACCTGCCCACGCTCCGGCAAACATGCTCTCGCTCGACGAGTTAATGCCAAGCGATGAAGAGTTGGGGTTGTTGCTCCAGGATGCCGGCAAAAGCGCGGAATTGCGCCTGCTCCAGGCCGAGCAGGACCATATGTTGCATCAGGCGATCCTGCGCATTCCGGCCACCTTGCGCATTGTTCTTGTTCTCCACGACATGGAGGAGTTGACCACCAAGCAGGTCGCGCAGGTTCTCGAACTGCAGCAGGGGACGGTCAGGATTCGGCTTCATCGGGCACGTCTCAGTGTTCGCAAGGAGATGAATCAGTTCCTCAGTGGTGCCACCCAGAACATGGAGAACTCAAAAACCTTCCTGAAGAGGTCCAGAAGCGCACGATCCGGAGGCGGACGGCGCCCCGATGAATGCCGCGATTTGTTTGCCAACATCTCTGAATATCTGGATGGCAGAGTGGACCCTGTTACGTGCGACCAGATGCGAGGGCATATCGAGGCATGCCCATCCTGCATCGCATTTCTGCGCGACCTGCGCGCCGCCATCGACCGCTGCCGCTCTCTGGCTGTTCCGTGTGACTCGGCTGTCGCACCTCGATTACGCGCCATCCTGACTCGAGAATACCTGCGCATGCTGGTCATGCCAGCCGCAAAATAAATATCTGCGAACTTGTAACGCAATTCTCCCTTTGTGTCTTTCTTCTAATGAAGAGGAGAAGCACCATGGAAGTGAAGGTTACGCATCTTGACCAGGTTAAATTCGCCATTCATACGCGGTCTCATTCCATTCTTTGCGATCAGCCGACAGAAAACGGCGGCGAAGACAGCGGGATGACGCCCCCCGAGCTTCTGCTCGCGTCATTAGGATCCTGCGCTGCTTTTTACGCTGTGCAATATCTGAAGACCCGCGACCTCAACGACCGCGGCGTGGAGGTCTCTGTGACTGCAGACAAGTTGAAACAGCCTGCCCGGCTTGGCAACTTCTGCATTCATGTTATGTGCCCTGTGTCTTTGACGGAGGACCAGACGGAGGGACTCATGCGTTCCGTGAACCACTGTCTGGTGCATAACACACTACTGACGCCGCCGGAGATCAAGATCGAGCTAGCTGTGGGCGAGCTCGGGCTCCTGCGTGTGTGACGGTCAGGACCGGTTGCTCAAAGCTTGCGCCACCTTGGCCTTTGGTCGCACTCCCGTCCTCCATCTAGTTGCTCTACACGCCCCGAATGTCTCCTGGTCGGCATTAGCTCTTGCAATCATAAACTGCCTCTTTCGAGCTGCAGGCGGCCCTCGAACACTTCGAGAAGCGTGACTGAGCGGCGCGGGCCAATCGGCGTGATGCTTTAAATCCACTTCCACCATCGGAGGCGGCGGCAGGCTGCCGCGATCGCGTCGCCCCCGTGGGTGTGTGCTTTCTCTCGAATGCGCAGTGCGTCCACCTCCGCCTGAGACGCGGCGTGATCGACGATTTTGGGCGCTGCAAGTTCCTCTCGACGTGATGTTTGTCCTGGTCGTCTCCTCTGCTGCATTGGCCTTGGGTGGAAATGTCGCGCTCATTCGCAGTTGCAGGCTTTCGCCTCTGCGTCTCGCCTTCGAATGGCGGCTCCTTCAGGGTCGGTTAAGATATCGACCCATAGCGGGTGCGGCGAGGTCTCGACTTCGTAGTTTTCGTGCCAGTTCCACCACTTGTACGGCGGCGTCTGCGGATAACCCTCAGGTGAATCTTCCCAGGCCTCCTGGCGGCCAAGCGCCGTCATGTCGAGGTAGCTCCAGGTGGTTCCCATCGCCTCGTCGCCACGGCCGTTGATGAGGTAGGTGCGGAACACCCTGTCGCCGTCGCGGATGAATGCATTGTGGCCGTGCCACTGATCCACGCCAAAGTCCGTGTCGAAGTTGTCGGTCATGGTGTACCAGGGCATCTCCCAGCCCATCCGCGCCTTCAGGCGCGCGATGTCCACCTGCGGCGCGCGTGAAGCGTAGGCGAGGGTCGTGTCGCGAGCATTCAGATGGGCTAGGTGGGCGACCTGATCAGCTCCCAGGGAGCAGCCGCGACAGGCGTGGTCGGGCCAGCCGAACACCCCGGGTTCGAAGAAGGCGCGATAGACGATCAACTGCCGGCGGCCCTCGAACAAGTCCAGCAGGCTAACCTTGCCCTTGGGCCCGTCGAATTCGTACTTCTTCTCCACCGCCGTCCACGGCATCCGCCTGCGTTCGGCGGCCAGTGCGTCGCGGGAGTGGGTTAGCGCCTTCTCCTTTACGAGAAGCTGCTGGCACGCAGCCTCCCACTCCTGCTGCGACACGATCGGGGGCCTGTTCTTTGGAAGTTCGGTTTGGTGGGTTGTTGTCGTATTCGTCATCGTCTTTTTCTCCCTTCGTCGGATTTTGGCCTTTCGTTTCGTCCTGAATATGACTGGGTATCTGGCTGTCATGTGCTCATTCTGATGCAGGATTCGAACAACCTGGGCGCGACAAGTGCGGCGCGAATTCCTGGCACTTGTCGATCACCGTGCACTTACTTCGGATAACTTTCAGGTGCATTGAGACAGGCCGCCTACGCGAACAAGTCCGGCTGATTCTTGCCCGTGGCAATCAACTTGCGCAGATTGGTTTCTACCAGGGCGCCCCAAGCACCCGAGCAGCCTCCGTAACACTCGAAGGCAGGGACCAGACCAGCATGCGTGAATCGAAGCTCGGTCTTGCCGCCCTTCCTGGCCATCTCAAAGATGATGTCGGTGCCCTTCCATTCGGCCTTGTTCTTGACAAAGCCAAGATCGGCGTCTGTCACGTGCCACACGATTCTCTTTCCAGGAATGAATTCCGTTATCTTCTGTTTCGAACGGTGCATGTCTTTGTAGCGGTATGTGAACTCGCCACCCAGTTTGTCAGTATTGCCATCGATCTCCCCTGACCACCAGCCGCGCACGTTGTTTATGGCGCTGAAGACTTCGTCGGGAGTTTGATCGACGGTGATTGATGCGGTAAAGTTCTGCTGTTTCATAGGACATCCTCCGTGTTCTCGATTATGTTTCAGGGTTTGCCATGAATTGAGCGCAGCGCTGTTTCAGAGAGCCACGCTCTCCGGGACGAAAGCCGCGTACTGACGTTCGAGCTGGTTGGCTGCGCCGTTGCGCCAACCACCAGCGATCGAGCGGGACATGGGATCGGGGAAGATGTCCTCTTCTCCATTCTCCAATCCGTCGAAGATGCCGGCCGCCGCAGCTTCGGTCGAGGCTTTCGGAATCTCGAATCGGCGGGTCATGTGGGTGTCGACAGGCCCCAGAAAGACGCCATGGACGGTTACATCCTGGCTCGCCAGCAGCGCTCTGAGTGACTGCGTCATGCTCAGCGCGGCCACTTTCGAAATGGCGTAGCTGGGCGTGAGTGGGTGGGGCGCAAGCGCCATCAATGACAGGTTGTTGACGATCGCTCCTTTCGAGCGCTTGAGCAGAGGCAGGAACGCCCGCGAAACTCTATACATGCCGAAGAAATTGACTGCGAGAGCCCGCTCAATGATAGTGCGATCGCCCAGATCGTCACGGGGTGCGATGCCGGAGTTGTTGATGAGCACGTCGAGGCCACCGATCTGGCGCAGAGCCTGATCGATCTGCGAATCGCCGGTTACATCCAAGCTTATGGGCGTCACGCGTTCATCGGCAATGTTGAGCGCCCCGTGGGTTCCGGCATAGATCTTCCTGGCGCCACGGCGCAGGGCCTCGTTGACCAGCGCCAAGCCGATGCCGCGGTTGGCGCCCGTGACCAAGACTGTTTTCTGTGCGATGTTCATTGTGATCTCCTCTTTGAGTTTCAGGGCTGAACACTTGTTTGCCCTTCTTGTCTCTCGATATATTTCTCCCTGGCCGTTCGCTGTGCTCTCGATGTGACCGAGTGCTTCGCGGCCATGTACAAATATTGATGCAGGGTTCGAACAACCTGGGAGTGACAAGTGTGGCGGGATTTTGATGGATTCGCTGATCACAGCCGCAGCTCGGGCGCTTGCTTCGGGTGATCCTCTCGGCGCGTTGAAGCGAGTAGCGCTGCGCGATGATGCGCCCGCGCTTGCCCTTCGAGGCATCGCGATGGCGCAGCTCGGCGATTTCGCGCGTGCAAAAGAGCTCCTGCGAAGAGCGGTGCGCGCCTTCAGCCCAAAAGAATCCGTGGCACGAGCGAGGTGCATTGTCGCCGAAGCTGAGGTCGCGCTTGCGTCGCGCGATCTGGGCTGGCCTGCAAAAGCACTCGCCGGTGTGCGGGCGACGCTCGAAGAACACGGCGACAGGCTGAACGCTGCACATGCACGATGTCTTGAGATCCGGCGCTTTCTCCTAATAGGGCATTTGGATGAGGCGGAACGCATGCTCGCTAATTTTGACCCGGCGCCCTTGCCTCCTGCGCTGAGGACGGCCCACGAACTTGTGGTTGCTGGGATCGCAACGCGTCGCATACGCACGAAAGTCGCGCTTGCGGCGCTCGCTCGGGCCGAACTTGCCGCGCGGCAAGTCAATATCCCTGCGTTGACGGCGGAGGTAGAGAGCGCCTTCCGCCTCCTGCACACGCCGGCGGCGCGCCTGATTGCACACGGTGACGAGCGACTGCTTCTATTAGAGGAAGTCGAAGCTTTGTTCGCGTCCAAGGCGCTTGTCGTAGACGCATGCCGAAATGTCGTGCGTGATACACGCGTGGTGGTTTCGCTCGTGACGCGTCCAGTATTGTTCACGCTTGCACGCGCGCTGGGCGAGGCGTGGCCCAGCGACGTTGCGCGAAACCAGCTCCTTGCCCGTGCATTCGGAGCGAGATTCGTCGATGAATCGCATCGCATGCGGCTGCGAGTCGAAATCGGGCGACTTCGCAAGATGCTTCGGTCACTGGCCGATATCCGTGCGACGAAGCGAGGGTTTGCGCTAGCGCCTCATCGCGCGCGGGAAGTGGTTGTGCTGGCTCAGCCGGTCGAAGATGAGAATGGCACCGTGCTCGCTTTTCTCGCCGACGGTGAATCGTGGTCGAGTTCCGCGCTGGCCATTGCGCTCGGCACGAGCCAGCGTACAGTGCAGCGGTCGCTTGATGCGCTGGCGGCGGCGGGAAAGGTGCAGTCTTTCGGTCGGGCGCGGGCTCGCCGTTGGATCACGCCTCCGGTGCCTGGATTCACGACAACTTTGTTACTCCCCACTCCACTCCCAATTGATTAAGGTAGACGCATGAGAGAATCAAAAGCCGAAATCGTATGCGAGTATGGCCCCTTTCCCGGCGCCGACCGCGTGAACGGAGTCACCTACGATGGTCAGCAGGTTTGGTTTGCGTCCGGAGACAAATTGAACGCATTCAACCCCGCCAGCGGCGAGGCGGTCCGCTCGATCGATGTCGCCGCTCACGCCGGAACAGCATTTGACGGCGAGCATCTATTCCAGATCGCAGAGGATCGCATTCAGAAAATCGATCCGAAGAGCGGCCAATTGCTTGCCACCATCCCGGCGCCGGGCGGCGGCCGCGACTCGGGGCTCGCATGGGCCGAAGGAACGCTGTGGGTCGGACAGTACCGCGATCGGAAGATCCATCAAATCGATCCCGAGACTGGGGCAATCCTTCGTACTATAGAGTCCAACCGCTTTGTAACTGGGGTCACATGGGTCGAGGGGGAACTCTGGCACGCCACCTCGGAAGGTGAGGAGAGCGAATTAAGGCGAGTCGATCCAGGAACAGGAAAGGTCTTGGAAAGGCTGGACATGCCGCCAGGAACGAACGTGTCGGGGCTCGAGTCCGACGGCAGCGAACAGTTTTTCTGCGGAGGACAGCGGAGCGGGAAGGTGAGAGTGGTCCGCCGGCCCCGCCTTAGCTCGCGTTGATCGCACCGTCCTCCGGCCGCGCAATAGCGCTTGCCGCGTGAGTGCACCGGATCCGGTATTCGGTGATTTCAAGCCGAGCCGAATCGAGGGACATCTGGCCAGCTTTCAATGGTGATGCAATGAGAAGATACAACCTTCTGCGAACGGCACTTGCAGGGCGGGCAGACTACTGATGAAACTGCGGATCTCACTCTTATCCAACGCAAGATAAGCCAGAAGGAGCCTGGACTGGCAAGACGAGGACGGATGATCAGCGTGCTTGGAGCACAAAAGTTGAGTTTGTTGACAATGCGCAAGTCCTCGCCAAAACCACTTGAACTGAGGTCACGTACGTGCAACCACCAGGGAAGTCGCAGGTACTTCCCCTCGCCAGCAGTGGCACGATTCGTAAGCGGCCCTGCGCGGAAGCGGGTCGCCCCTCTGGTCATCGCTGGTCTAACTTTCGCGTCATGGGCACTGCGTTCGCCTGCACGGAGTCTACCGAATCCTGAACCATCCAGTGGTCGCCGGATCGCTGCATGGTTCGTTCCAATTCTGGCTCTGATTGCGATGTTCATTGCTTCGCTCGCAGCACTTCCAAAGGGATCGCCGCCCGCATGAAGATCTCCGTGCATCCTCGCGGCTGAAGTTTTGCGACATTGATCTCGCGGGGAAAGCCGGATGCATGACACTGAGAGCCGCCTCTGCGCATGTTCAAGCTCAGCTCCGCAAACTCAGCAATCGCGATTTTCGTTAGTGGGAGGGTTGTCGCTCTGCATATTGTTGGAGTCAGAACGCCTAGGTCTCCCCATGCGCTGATACCCCGGATGAACCCCTCGGACAAGTCCCTGCTGATCCGCGATACGCAATAAAAGAATGGCGAGGGTATCGCGGTCCTCGATGCTGAGAACTGACAACAAAGCTTCTTGGTGCTCACGGGCGACTTTGCCAATTTTTTCCAGGGCTTCCCCACCCGCTTGTGTCAAATACAGAGAATACAAGCGGCGGTCATCCGGGTTGGCTCTGCGCTCTAAAAGGTTCCTTTTTTCGAGGTTGTCCACAATCGCCACCATCCGGCTCGGATGAATATTCAGCTTTGCCGCGAGCTCCTGCTGACTCAAACCGGCCGCGACGCGCAGTAGCCGCAGGATTCCCGCATCCGGGGGCGTGAGTTCGATAACCCCTAACCTCTCAGCAAATTGCGACGCAGCATGCGCTCCAACCTGTGCGAGGAGGAATGCCGGTTGCCCTATTCCCATCTGGTTGTTGCCCATCTCAGAAAAATTATTGCATATTTTAGTCATTTATAGTATAAATGATTACATGAGAGAACCTATTTCCCGATTCCATGGTCCATCACTGATTCCGCTCGCGACCGTTCACATCTTGCTTTTCGCTGCCGGTCTCGCGACGGCGTTAGCGCTCCGGCATGGAGCGTCTTATGCAACTCCATTCGCTCCCGCCGAACAATTACGCCTTTTCTTCTCGCAGACGCCAATGGCCGTCCGCCTAAGCAGTTTCTTCCTCTTCGGCTCGGCCGTCCCTCTTGGGATCTTCGTTGTCACAGTCGTCGGCCGGTTGCGCTACCTTGGCGTCCGCGCCGCCGGCACGGGTATCGCGCTGTTCGGCGGATTGTCAGCCTCCATTGCGCTGTTCCTTTCTGGGATCGCGGGCTGGATTCTGTCAGTCCCTGAAGTCACCGCCTCCGACGCCGTGGTCAAAGCCATCGACTTCTTCAATTTCCTGTGTGGCGGAGTTTTCTTCGCGGTTGGATTCGGTCTCATGGTCGCCGGAGTCTCCGTGACAAGCTACTTCACGCGCCTTCTTCCGCGCTGGCTGGTCGCACTTGGAATGATCCTCGCCATCACCGGTGAGCTTTCATGGTTCAGCCTGGTCGCCTATCCAGCCAACTTCTTCATACCTATCACCCGATTCCTCGGCTTCATCTGGATGCTGCTCGCCAGTGTCGCCCTGATGAAAGAGCGCGCTACGGCGCCCGAGGAATCGGCGCCGAATTCTTATTAGTCGATCCTGAAAAACCAATAAAAGATGCATGAAAGCTGATGAAAGTCGTTGTTTTTCGGTCTAGAATTTCCCTGAAGTTGAGCCGAATAGCCAGAAAACTGGGGAAATCAATGCGACCACATCGGGAGCCGAAGCAAACACAGCGAGAGATGTTCCAGGTTGATCTGGAACAGTTGATCGACATGCACCACCCGCTTGTACTTCTTGGGCAGTGCATCGACTGGAGTTCCTTCGAAGCCACTCTGGGAGCGACCTATCATCCCAGCCAAGGTGCTCCGGGGATATCGACTCGACTGATGGTGGCGCTTCATTACTTGAAGTATCAGCATGACCTGAGCGACGAGGATGTGGTTGCTATGTGGGTTGAAAATCCTTACTGGCAGCACTTCAGCGGCGAGCGGTGTTTTCAGCATCGTCTTCCGATCGATCCGTCGAGCATGACGCGGTGGCGCAATCGTCTGGGCGAGGCCGGCGCCGAACAGATGCTGCGCGCCACGATCGAGGCGGGTATGCGCATGGGCGTGGTTCGCCCCACGGAGTTGAAGCGGATCAACGTGGATACGACCGTGCAGACCAAGGCGATTCGTTTTCCGACCGATGCACGGCTCTACAACCGCATGCGCGAACGGCTGGTGAAGGTCGCTCGCGCCGAGGGCTTGACGATCAAGCAGAGTTACCGGCATGTAGGGCGGCGCTTGCTGATGCAGTCGAGCCGCTACGCCCATGCGCGACAGATGCAGCGCGCTCGGGCTTGCACCCGCAAGCTGCGCACGCAACTGGGGCGGGTGCTGCGCGAGATCGAGCGGCAGCAACGGACGCCGTCGACTGAGTTAGCGAAGTTACTGGAGACGGCGCGCCGCATCCATGCCCAGCAAAGGCATGACAAGAACAAGATCTACAGTGTGCATGAGCCTGCGGTCGAATGCATCGCCAAGGGCAAGGCGGGCAAGCCGTACGAGTTTGGCAACAAGGTCAGCGTAGCGGTCAGCAGTCGTGGCGGATGGTTCGTCGGAGCAAGGAGCTTTACAGAAAGTCCCTATGACGGCCACACTCTGGCAGCACAGATGAAGCAGGTGGAAAGGATGATCGGCGACTCGGTCGGCGAGGTGCACGTGGACATGGGTTATCGCGGCCATGATTATGAAGGCCCGGCAAAAGTGCACATCGACAAGCGGCAACGAGGCCGAACACCTCGCGCACTCTGGCGATGGATGAAACGCCGCGCCGCAGTCGAACCCAGCATCGGACATCTGAAGAACGAACACCGCTTAGAGCGCAATCGACTGAAGGGTGTCGCAGGAGACGCGATCAATGCTGTCCTGGCGGCTGCCGCCCTGAACTTCCAGAAGCTCCTCGGAGCTTTTTGGCGCGTTTTCCTAAGCTGCCTGCTGCGCTTATGCAGCTGCATCTTCAGCCAACAAGGCCCCACAACTCGCCAAGTGCAATTCCAGAATGCATGAAGACGACTTTTTCAGGATCGACTAAGTTTAGTGTTTTCAACGTGAATGGCAGGTTCGGCTGCCGCCGCACCCACGAATATCAGATCCATTCGCCCTGCCGCATCAGAGGTTCGGCAACATCCGCAGTGGTAATGCCATCTATGTCCAGTTCGCCCGATCCAATCATCCAGTCCACGTGGATCAGGCTGTCGTTCGCTCCCCGTGCCGCAAGTTCCACCGGAGTCAATTTATCGCCGTCGCGCAAGCATGAAGTGTAAGCCTGCCCTAGCGCGATATGCGATGCGGCGTTCTCGTCAAACAGCGTATTCAAGAAGAGCATTCCGCTCGCGGCGATCGGCGACGAATGCGGGACGAGGGCCACTTCGCCTAGGCGCCGTGAGCCTTCGTCCGTGTCGATCAGCCTTTGCAGCACTTCTTGTCCCTTATTTGCACGCGCTTCCACAATCCGGCCCTTTTCAAACCGCACGCGAATGCCTTCAATCATCGTCCCCTGATGCGAAAGTGGTTTGGTGGCCGTGACCGTGCCATCGGCGCGATCTTTGTGAGGGGTGGTGAACACTTCTTCCGTGGGCATATTAGGAATGCAGTAGATGCCGTTTCCCGCCGTCGTCCCACCTCCCAGCCAAAGGTGATCGTCCGCGAGCCCCAGCCGAAAATCGGTTCCAGGCCCGCGATAACGCAATGCCGTGTAGCGCTTTTCATTCAGTTGCTTCGCTCGTCTTTGTAAATCTGCATCATGTGTCTTCCAAGCCGCAATGGGATCGCCTGTGTTGATGCGCGTGGTTTGGAAGATCGCGTCCCACAGCCTGGTCATCGCCCCGTCCGCGGGATCCTCGGGAAACATCGCTGTGGCCCACGCAGGTGCAGCGCTCGCCACGATGGTCCAATTGATCTCGTGCCGCGTAATCAGCTCAAGCGCCGGGCGATATGCCTGCGACACAGCACGATTCGCACGACCCACCTTCGTCGCATCTTCGTTGGAGAGCAATGTCGGATTTCCCCCCGCGATCGCCAGCCGCGCGGCACCGCTCTTGAACGCTGCGCCCATTCCGTCGTACAACCACTTTGCCGCGTGATCGAAACTCTCATCAGGAGCGAAACGGTAGCGCATCAGTGCGGCTTCATCGTCGCTGTACAGGGTGGTGACCAGCGAAGCGCCTGCGCGGTATGCTTGCTCGGTGATGCGCCGCGCCAACGGCAGTGCATCCAGCGAGGCCGTCATCAGAAGTTCTTGGCCTGCCCGCAGTCCGAGCCCGACCCGCACCGCAACTTCGGCAAGAAGGTCCAGTTTCTCTTCGTGCTTACGTTGTTGAGATACTACTGCTGCCACACTCATGCGTTCGATCCTTCGGCGCTCCCGCGGAATTCAGACCGGCCGGCAACGAGTCGCTACCAAGCCAGATATCACAATTCTAGGTGTTCCGGCCTCACGTGAGAATCCCCTGGACCAAGCGGGCCAATCGAACAAAAAGAGGGCGCAGCCCAGCCAGGATTCTCAATCGGTTCAAATCAGTTCTTAGCGTTTCCCTACGGCTCGAAACACTATCGAGTGGATGCACCGGTCTAACTAGCCATCGGTCTGGCGGTAGGCGATAGGTCAAAGCTTGAAAAATGGCGGCTCTCACCTTTAAGCTCCGCACGCAACTCGTGCCAAACTTCGTTGGGAATCCTCAGGAAGACCTCGACGACCGCCGGATCGAACTGTGTGCCGGAGCAGCGAAGAATCTCTTCGCGCGCGGCATCGAAGGTCCGCGCTTCGCGATAGGGGCGGTCACTGGTGATGGCGTCCAGAGCATCAGCAATTGCAAAAATACGCGCGCCAATGGGGATCTCGTTACCACGCAACTTACTCGGATAGCCGCTGCCGTCAAAGTGCTCCTGGTGTGTGTAAACAATGGCAGCCGCCTCGCTAAGAAAGGGAATCTTGCGCAAAATGTGGTAACCAAGCGTGCAATGATCGCGCATTTTCCCTTCCTCTTCCGGAGTCAGCTTGCCTGGCTTGCGCAAAATAAAGTCGGGTATGGCCATCTTCCCTATGTCATGCAAAAAAGCACCGCGAGCGATGACCTTGATTTCTGCGGGGGATATCCCCATGTTGCGCGCCAGAAGAATGGTATACGCAGTCACCCTCTTCGAATGTCCCTCGGTTTCGGAATCCTTCAGATCGAGCGCGTCGCCCAGCGCCTCAAGCGTGACGTCGTAGGAATGTTCCAGATCTTCCATGGCCTGACGCAGCATCTCTGTACGGGCACGAACAACCTGCTCAAGGTTCTGTTGGTAATTGTGGCTCTCTTGAAGTGCCTGACGATGGTCGAGCGCACGCTGCACCGTGGCAACCAGGTGTTCGCGCTCAAAAGGTTTGAGGAGATAGTCGTATGCACCCCGCCGCATCGAGTCAATGGCCACACTGATGTCATGGATCGCACTGACCATGACGACGGGAAGATGCGGTTGTTCGGTGTGGATGCGCTCCAACAATGCAATGCCGTTCCCATCCTGCATCACAATGTCGGTCAGGATCAGGTCGAATGAATTCTGAACCAGCATTTCCACGGCCTGGGATCCGCTGACCGCCAACTGTACATCATATCCCTGGCGCTCGAGTGTGGCGCCAATCATGGACCGGACGGGAGCTTCGTCATCAACGACCAGAATGCGCGCAGACCTTCGCGTTCGCACATTCGCGCGCGTTTCCGCGTTAGCGGCTTGAGGCATCGTGGGGTTCATTCCACTCAGGTCTGCCAAATTCGCTGCCAAGCCCCTTCCTTTCCTGCGCTCCGGCAACCACAGCTCCATTCGGGTTGAGGGTAACTCTCAAATGATTATTACCGCATCACCCAGGTGTTGAAGCTCTTGTCCATTAATTCCGGACCATATTCTTGTGTACATCCAACGCAAGAAAGGGAAGGAAATCCCGTTTGGGCATGGGTCAAAATCGCTGATCAGTTGCGGCCGGTCATTTTAAATCGAACCGATCCGTATTTGGTCGAACGGTGCGTCCTTTTTAAATCCCGCAATTAAAGCGGGGTTTATGAAGAACTTACGCCAGCAAGGAGAGCCGCGCAAGGGTTTCCGATACAAGTACCAAATTATTAAACGGGACGAGCCGGATTTGTCCAGCCGGCAGATAACATACCAAGCGACTTACTAGGCCTTCCTGTCGGAGGCAGCAAGACCATCAGGCTCTTTTTTATGCAGCGATACGAGCGACTTCTTGTGAGCGTTCTGGTGACGCGCAAGCGTTCGCTATTCCTCAACAGATCAACAGTCAAGCCTATTCCTGGGCCTTTTGTCGATTGCGCCGTGTAGCCGCCCAGCCTTCCTTGGTGACCTGATGAGCGCGGCCTACTGCCAGCGCACCAGCCGGCACGTCTTTCGTTATGCAGGAACCGGCGCCGACGTAAGCGCCATCTCCAATCGTCACAGGGGCCACGAGGGTGGAGTCGCTGCCCACGAATGCTCCCTCTCCGATGCGCGTGGTGTGCTTTAGGACGCCGTCATAGTTACAGGTAATCACGCCGGCGCCGATGTTGGTCTTCGCACCGATCTCAGCGTCTCCCAGGTAAGTAAGGTGGCTGGCCTTGGAACCCTTGCCCAATATGGCTTTCTTGATCTCGACAAAGTTGCCCACATGGGCATCCTCGCCGATCTCGCTGCCGGGGCGCAGGTGCGCAAAGGGTCCGATTCTTGCGCCATCGGCCACTTTGCTGTCGTCCAGTACGCAGCTTTGGCGAATCAGGACATCGTTGCCCAACGTGCAGTTCTCGATCACGGAGTAGGATCGAATGTGACATTCTGCGCCGATCCGCGTGCGCCCCAGCAATTGCACAAAAGGCTCAATGATCGTGTCGGCCCCGATCTCAACCTCGTCGTCGATGACGCAGGTGCCCGGCCGGAAGATCGTAACCCCGGCAGCGAGCAGCCTCTTGGCAGTGGCAGTCCTAAGAGCATCGTCCAGCGCCACCAGGTCGGCAATGGTGTTGGCGCCCAGCACCTCGGCTGCATGCGGCGTCTGGACGGCGACCACACGCTCGCCCGCCGCGCGCAGCAATCCGGCCATATCAGTCAAATACAACTCTGCGTGGACATCGTTTATGGTTAATTCGTCAAGGTGCGCCAGCAACGACTCCGTCTTGAACGCGTAGATCCCCGAGTTGATTTCGCTTAACGATTGCTGTTCTGGCGACAGCGCATTCTGCTCAACAATGGCCTCGACCTCCGCAGACCCCGCGCTCGTACGCAGCACTCTTCCGTAACCCGTCGGATTCTCGGGCTTCGCGGTGAGAATGGTCATGGCCGCCTGCTCGGTCTGATGGAAACCCCAAAGCCTCTCAATTGTCTCGCACCTGATCAGTGGCACGTCGCCCGAGAGTACGACGATGTTTTCGTATCTTGCAATGGCCGTCCGCGCGAACTGGATTGCATGTCCCGTGCCGCGCTGGTCTGGCTGCTCAATGAATTGAACGCCGCTGGCAGCCACGGCCTCCCGCACCTGCTTTGCCTGGTAGCCGATCACAACGTAAATATCGGCTGGCGCCACAAGACCGCTGGCCGCGCCAATCACATGGCCCAACAATGGCTTTCCACCGATCTCATGGAGTACCTTGGCGCGGCGCGACTTGAGCCGCGTTCCCTTGCCCGCTACCATGATCACGACGGCTAGCCTCGAACCGGGCTGCCGGCTGATGCTTCGTTCCTCGCTCACTGCTTTCTCTCCTCCGCTGCCACTTGTTTAGGCTGCGGAATGCTGATGTCCACCCGATGAACCGTACCCAGATTCAGAGCATCCAGCCCCGGCTTGATCTCCGGCCCGTTACCCACCACCAACACGGCGAGTTTGTCGGGGTGGATGTACTTCCTTGCCACCCTGCCCAGGTCAGACACGGTCACCTTTTCCAAGGCTGCCTTATAGGTTTCAAGGTAATCTGCCGGATAACCGTAGAACTCCAGCCGCACCCGTTCGGTCAGCACCTTATCCCTGGTGTCGTATCGAAAGAGGAAAGAGTTCAGGATGTCGTCCTTGGCACGCCTCAGTTCTTCTTCAGTAAAGGGGGTTGTGTTGAGCCCAGCAATCTCCGCCATCGCTGCCTTCGTCGCGTCCACGGTCGATTCACTCTTGGTCATCACCATCACACGGAAGGAGCCCGGGTGATCGTAGTCAAATCCGTAGCCGCCGCCCACCGCATATGCCAGGCCAAGTTCGGTACGGACTTTCTGAAAGAGCCGGCTCCCAAACCCGCCGCCGAGGATGTCGTTCATCACCGCCAGAGTGGGCACATCGGGATTGCGACGATCGGTGCCCACTCCCACAATCTCCACATTCGACTGATTTACGTCTTCCTTGTCGATGAAAAATACGCCGCTCCGCGTGTCGTGAAACTCATCAACCCGAGCCGGCAGGGGCTTGGCATCGGGCAGCCCTTCAAATGTCGCGCGCAACCTGGCTTCCATGGCATCGGCGTCGAAGTCGCCGCTGACACTCACAATCAACTTCCCGACTATGGTGCGGTCGTGCCAGGCCTGGAGGTCGTCCAGCTTGACCGCCGCGATGGTTGCAAGCTCCGGTTGGCGGGTATAGGGGCTGTCTTTGCCGTAGACCAGCTTGGCCGCCTCGCGCCCGGCGATTTCGCCCTCATCATCGTTGCGCCGGACAATTCCCGTCGCATCCTGCTCCTTCGCAAGCTCCAGCTTCGCCGCGTCGAACTTGGGATGGAACAGCAGGTCCATGGCGAGCGCATAAACCTGGTCGGAGTCGCCCTTGAGGGAGTCCCACGACAGGGCTGTGGAATCGACGTCTCCCCCAGTCTCGATGTGCGCGGCCTTCGATGCCAACAGATCGTCCATGGCGTCGCCGCTCATCTTCCCTGAACCGCTCGTGCGCCAGGTCTGGCCATACAGATCCACCAGACCTGTCTTGGCCAGATCCTCGTCCCGCGCGCCGCCTGGAATCAGCACCGATCCGCTGATGAAAGGCAACTCGTGATCTTCTTGCAGGAACAGGACGATCCCATTCTTCAATTCAATCCGTTTTGGCTGGTGAGGCTTGAAGTCATGCAGGCGTGGAACGGGAATCTGCTCCCACGGCTTATTCTGCTGTGCAGTCGAATTGGCCGGAAGCATCAAAGCGGCAAGAGCGGGTCCCGCCAACATTATGGCAACGCGCTTCTGCGAAAGGACCTTCATTGCACGCCTCCATCGTTCTTTGCCGTGGCTGCGGGAGTCTCGGTATCAATCTCCGCGCTGGTGCGGTTCGACGCCACGAATACCTTGTTGGCCACGCGCCGGATATCGGCCTTGGTCACCTTATCGACGCGGTCCAGTTGCAGAAACAGCTCCCGCCAATCGCCGTAGCGGGTCTGGTACTCCGCCAACGCGTTCGCCAGCCCCTGGTTGTCGGCCAGTCCGCGCAGCAGGTCGGCACGGGTGCGCGTCTTGTACATGGCCAGTTCTTCGTCGGTGACATCCGTGGTCTTGAGCTTGTCGATTTCTTTGTGGATGGCATCGCGCATCTGTGCCGGCGTGTGGCCCGGCAAGGGCACTGCATAGAACGCAAACAGGCTGGGATACTTGTCGCCGGGAAATGGGCTGAAACCCTCCGCTTCCGCGGCAATCTGCTGGTCGCGCACCAAGCTGCGATAAAGCCGCGACACTCTCCCATTCGACATGATGTCGCTGATTGCGTCATATACCGCATCGTCAGGGTCGCGATAGCTCGGCCGGTGATAGCCCTCGATGTAAAACGGCTGCGTTTGTTCGCGAATCACGACCGACTTCTCGGCAAACTGTTTCGGCTCAACGGTGGTTGAATCTTCGGGTTTGGGTCCGCCGGGAACCTTGCTGAAGTATTTCTCCAGCATCGGTAGCGCGTCTGACGCTTTCACGTCGCCCACCACCGCCACCACGATGTTCGAACCGACGTAATACCTCTTGTGGAATGCCATGGCTTCAGTAGCAGAAAGCTGGCTGACCTCGCTCGGCCAGCCGATACTGCTGCGACCGTAGTTGTGGGCTACATAAGCCGTCGCGAGGAACTGTTCGACTAGCCGGCCGATGGGGTTGGAGTCGGTCCGCATGCGCCGCTCTTCCAGCACCACGTCGCGCTCCTTATAAAATTCGCGCGGCACGACGTCCGACAAACGTCCGCTTTCGAGCCATGCCCAAAGCTGCAACCGATTCTCGGGCATCGACCAGTAGTACATAGTCTGGTCCAGCCCGGTTTCAGCGTTCAGGTCATTGGCGCCATTGCGCTCGGCCACCTCGGTGAACTGGTTGGGGATGACGTACCTATGCGCCTCCGCCTGCGCTGCAAGGAACGCCTTTTTCAACTCGGCCAGTTTCTCTGGATCGCGGCCAAAGGGCAGCAGGTATTCGGCCTCGTAAGCGTTGTTGGCTGCCTCTACTTTGGCCAGCGCCACCTTTTCATCTATGTAGTCGGTAGTGCCAATCTCGGTTGTGCCCTTGAAAGCGAGATGCTCGAACATATGCGCCAGGCCGCTCTCGCCCGACGGGTCATTTACGTCCCCGGCATCAATAAAGGTCGTGTAGCTGAAAACCGGCGCCTCCGGCCGGTCGCAGACGATGAGCGTCAGCCCGTTGGGCAACACTTTTGTAGTGATTTTCTGCTCGAAGCTCTTCAAATCCTGGGCCCGCGCGCCTTGCCAGGTCGCGAGCAATAGCGCGATGGTCAAAAATCCGCTCCAGGACCAGAAAAAAGTTCTGCTTTGCATCCATTCTCCTTGGCGAGGGACTCAAACGCGGGCCCCGCACTCTTCAAAGCTATTGTGCCTGAGTGGGGGCGTCAAACAGCGACACCGCTGATGCCACTCGCTGCTGGACCATGCACGGCTCACAGGGGTTGCCCCTGAAAACAAGGCTGGCCCGGCAAGTTGCCCTATACTGGGGACTGCGTCTCGCACGATTTCCGTCCTGCGTGACGTTGCAACTTCGGAGGTTTTTCTTTTGGCTTTGGACAGGGGTTCCAGTTCGGCACGGAATTCTGGGATTCGCTCTACCACCGTGATTTGCGTACGGCGCAACGGCCAAGTGGTCATGGCCGCTGATGGTCAGGTCACATTGGGCGACCATGTGTTAAAGCACTCGGCCAAAAAGATCCGCCGTCTTTACCAGGACAAGATTCTGGCCGGATTTGCCGGTTCAACCGCCGACGCCTTTTCGCTCTTTGCGCGCTTTGAGACCAAGCTGGAACAGTACGCGGGCAACCTGAATCGCTCTGCTGTCGAGCTAGCGAAGGATTGGCGAACCGACAAGATGCTGCGCAACCTAGAGGCCCTACTTGTAGTGGCCGACGAGGGACAGACTTTTCTTATTTCCGGGTCGGGTGATGTGATCGATCCCGACGAGCAAATTGCCGCAATCGGTTCAGGAGGCAGCTACGCCACCGCTGCCGCACGCGCTCTGATTGAGAACACCGACATGGGCGCCCGCGAAATTGCCGAGAAAGCCATGAAAATTGCCGGCGAAATCTGCATCTACACCAATGACCGCGTCACCATCGAGGAGTTGAAGAGCTAGCGGGCTATCCTCCGCTAGCCGCTTTACTTATGGCCATTTACCTTCCTGCTTCCGCCGAAGAACAAGATCTCTCGCTTGACGAGATGACGCCACGCGAGATTGTCGCCGAGCTCGACAAGCACGTCGTGGGTCAGAAAGCCGCCAAGCGCGCGGTCGCGATTGCACTCCGCAACCGCCAGCGTCGCCAAAAGCTGCCGCCCGACATTGCAGACGACATCATGCCTAAGAACATCATCATGATCGGGCCGACGGGCGTGGGCAAAACAGAGATCGCGCGCCGCCTCGCCAAGCTCACCAATTCGCCGTTTCTCAAGGTGGAAGCCTCGAAGTTCACTGAAGTGGGCTACGTGGGGCGCGACGTCGAGTCGATGATCCGCGACCTGGTCGAGATCGCCATAGATATGGTGCGTGAGGAGCGCCTGGAGGAAGTGGAAGACCGTGCGGAGATGAACGCCGAGGAACGATTGCTCGACGTATTGTTGCCGCCTCCACCGGCGACGCCCCCGGCCCAGGAAGGCCAGCTTTCGCTTCCTGGGACTGAGAGCCACCAGCGCTCCCGTGAAAAGCTGCGCCAGCAATTCCGCGAAGGCAAGCTTGACGACCGCATGGTCGAGCTCGATGTGCGCGAGCGCGGTACGCCGCAGTTCGGCATCATCAGCAACCAGAACCTCGAAGACATGGAGATGAACCTCAAGGACATGCTCCCCAATATCTTCGGAGGCAGCACCAAGAAACGGAAGATGAAAGTCGGCGATGCCTTCGACTACCTGGTGCAGGAAGAAGAAGGCCGTCTCATCGACATGGACCAGGTGAATCGCACGGCCACGGAGCGGGTCGAGTCCAACGGCATCATTTTCCTCGACGAGATTGACAAGATTGCCGGACGCGAAGGCGGCCACGGCCCCGATGTTTCCCGTGAAGGTGTCCAGCGCGACATTCTGCCCATCGTTGAGGGAACCACCGTCAATACGCGCTATGGCATGGTGCGCACCGACCACATTCTCTTCATCGCCGCCGGTGCCTTCCATGTCTCGAAACCCAGCGATCTCATCCCGGAGTTGCAAGGGCGCTTTCCCATCCGCGTCGAGTTGAAGTCACTCACCGTCGAGGATTTTCTGCGCATCCTCACCGAACCAAAGTCTTCGCTCACGAAGCAATATACTGCGCTACTTGAGACGGAGGGCGTGCGCCTGGAATTCGCACCCGAGGCCTTGCGTGAGATGGCGGAGTTCGCTTTCAAAGTGAATGAAACTACCGAGAACATCGGTGCGCGCCGCCTCCATACCATCATGGAACGAGTGCTTGAAGACGTCAGCTTCCTTGCGCCCGACGTGGCCCGTCGCGCCCCGGACGAGGAGCAAGCCGCGCTGTCTGAGGCGATTCGAAACGAGGCATCTACCCCGCTGCCGTACGCGGAGCGCATGACCGCCTCCGGCCCTGAGAAGGTATTTACCATTACTCCCGATTATGTGAGACAGATGGTTGCCACCATCGTGAAGGACCAGGACCTCAGCCGGTACATCCTTTAATCGATTTACGCCGAACGAGAGCCCAGAAACGCACGCTTTCTATATCGCGAGTGCAATGCTTTTTGGACAGATCGATGCGATTGAGACAGTGCGTCTGCTTCTCCCAATGCTGCGTCAAGATTCAATGATCGTTTCTCTGGCAGACTTCGACACGATTCGCGGCATCGACACTTCCCAAATTCGCGCCCCTCGTTGTACTCGACTCAGCCGACCTGAAAGCTACTGAGGCCGCAATCGTTGCCGCGGGCGGAGCGATTGTGGTGCCGATGGTTGAGTTTCCGGGCGGACGCCGTTTCCGCTTTGACGACGGGGCCGGCCACGTGCTGGCTGTGTGGTCGGAGCGAAGCTAGTTCACTTGCGGCGGCAAGGCCTTGCGCTTGTCGAGCTCTTCCCGGACCAGCGCAAGGCCCAGAATGCATCGTTCGAACCAGTCGGAGAGACGCGCAAATAGTGGCGCCTCCTGCTCGTACTCGAACAGATTGAACTGGCTCACAATGAAGTAGCTCTCCTTGCCTGCGCGGATCAATTCACCAAGGCTCGGATGAGGGCCGCGGCGCCTGCGTCCCTGCGTCACGGCTTCCGGATACATTCCGCTTACAAACAGCGCGTAATCGCCAATATGTTTGCGCACGGAGCGCTCGGCATCGAATGAGGATGCGCTTCCATTCACAGGGTCGGCTGCATACACCATCGCTTCAAGTTCCTCAATCGGATGACCACTCCGGTCGCGCACCTTGTAGAGATTTTTCGCCTCTGAGAACTCGCAGAGAAGGTGTGCCACATAACCGGTCACGTCTGGATCGTTCAGCCCCAGCTTGCCCTCATAACTGTTGCGAACCGCCTGGTGAAAGAAAGGTTCGAGCGGGTGAACCTGTGGCTGCATACACACCTCCTGCGGCTGCTCGCGTGCAGCCGGTCTGCCTTGAGGCCATGGCCGGTTGCTCATTGCGTGCAGCCGGGGACGCCAGCCACTGCCTGTTTAGATAGCTTTGACATCGAGAATACCGGAAATGTTGCGTTTGCCAAGAGGGGCATGCAACTTTTCTGGCACTGAGGTGACCCGAGTGCAAATGGCATTCGAATCATCAGGAGAAGCTGCGAGATGAAAAGCCTTCAGAACGACGCTGATTTCGCAGCAATCTTAGAGAATCTCTGCACTAATTCACGGTCGACGGCGGAGCCTTGAAATCGCCAAGCTGTTCGCGAATCAGCGCAAGGCCGAGAATGCAGTGCTCGAATCTCTCGGCAAGTCGCGCAAACAACGGCGCATCCTCCTTGTACTCAAACAGGTTGAATTGGCTCACGATGAAGTAGCTCTCCTTGCCAACTTGAATCAGTTCGCTAAGGATGGCGCGATCGGCCTCGGAGTTCGGACCGGACTCCACCACGTCCAAGTACATGCCGGAGATGAAGAGTGCGTAATCTCCAATATATTTGCGGATCGATCGCTCTACGTCGAATGATGCCGCAGTGCCATTTACCGGATCAGCGGCGCGCACCATCACACGAAACGTTTCGACGGTGCTCTCTGTCGCTTCCCGTAGCCTGAACAGGTTGTCTGGTTCTGAAAAATCACAGAGCAACCGCGCTACATAGCGGGTGATTTCCGGATCGTTCAGCCGCAACTTGCCGTCATAGCTGTTACGAACCGCCTCATGAAAGAAGAATTCGAGCGAATGAGCCTCTGCCTGCACACACACCTCCACTGACCGCGCACCTGGCCGGGATCGATGGCATTGGCCCGGTGCATCGTGCGCAGTCCGGAGCTTATGCCCGGTCATCGCTTAACTTGCTCGCTGTAACACAGAGTTTACCCGGATTGTTGCGTTTGTGCGTGATTTAAATCACATCGATTGGAGGATGTTGCGGCCAATTGTGCTCAACCGGTAGAAAAATAAAGGGCAACCGAAGCGGCTGCCCTTTACTCTTATGATTCGAGCGATCGGTCAAACTGTCGCCGGCGTGCGCGATTCCAGTTCCGCTAGTCGCTTGGCCAGCAATGTCTCCAGCTTCACCAGTGCGGCCGAGAAGCCTTCAATGCCTTCTTTCAACTTATCGGTAGCCATGCGGTCTTCCGCATGCATGCGATCAAACTCCGCCTTGTCCACCACGATCCTTTCAATTGGCAATGCCGACGCCGCTTTGGGGTCGAGCTTGCGCGGCAGATCGCCTTCAGTGGATTCGAGCTCGCCCAGCAATTGCGGCGAGATCGTAAGCAAGTCGCAGCCGGCCAGTTCCGTAATCTCGCCAATGTTACGGAAACTCGCGCCCATCACCACGGTCTTGTAGCCGAATTTCTTGAAGTAGTTGTAAATCCGTGTCACGGACTGCACGCCAGGATCGTCAGCCCCGTGATAGTCCTTGCCAGTGTCTTTCTTGTACCAATCGAGGATGCGCCCGACGAACGGCGAGACCAGCGTCACGCCAGCATCCGCCGCGGCAATGGCCTGATGCAACCCGAAAAGCAGCGTCAGATTGCAGTGGATGCCCTCGTTCTCAAGGACCTCCGCCGCCCGGATGCCTTCCCAGGTGGACGCGATTTTGATGAGAACATGCTCACGCCCAACTCCCGATTCGTCATATTGCGCAATGATCTCGCGTGCCTGTTCGATAGTGGCGTGCGTATCGTAAGAAAGGCGCGCATCTACCTCTGTAGAGACCCGACCGGGCACGATGGCCAGGATCTTCTTGCCAAAAGCTACAGCCAATCGCTTGAAGGCGAGGTTGGCCACATCTGGATCAGTGGCGCTTTCACCAAGTTCCTTGCGTGCATCGAGTAGTACGCCGTCGACGATGGGCTGATACTGCGGCATTTGTGCCGCGGTGGCAATCAGAGAAGGGTTAGTCGTGGCGTCGGTCGGGCGAAACTGTTCCATCGCCTCAATGTCGCCAGTGTCGGCCACAACTACGGTGTACTTCCGCAACTGCTGAAGCAAATTATGCGACATGATTCCTCCTGGGGAAGGGGCGTTCGCGCTCGGAAGCGCTTTCGGCTCCAGTGTAACGCTCTTTTGGATTCCCGCGGCGCAGTGATGGTTGCAGAGGGATAAAAACCCGGTCAACCCGCCTCGGCCGCGAAGGTATTGCTCAGCACCCCCAGACCGGCAACCGACACCTCGACGCGATCCCCTGACGTCAGCGGTCCCACCCCGGCGGGAGTGCCGGTCAGCAACAAGTCTCCGGGCTCAAGCGTAATAGCCGCAGTGATATAGCTGAGCAAGGCGGGTATCGAAAAGATAAAATCCGCTGTCGAACCGTGCTGTCGCAAATCTCCGTTCACGCGGGTTTCCACCGTCAACCCTGCTTCGGGGCTTATCTCATCACTCACAAAAGGACCGACCGGACAAAATGTATCAAAGCCCTTGGCGCGGGTCCATTGGCCGTCTTTTTTCTGCAAATCGCGGGCGGTCACATCGTTAGCGAGGGTATATCCACGAATAATGCTACGCCAGTCCGCATCGGGCTTCAGTTGGCTGGCCCGATGGGCGACAACTATTGCCAGTTCGCCTTCGAAGTCCACCCGGGCCGAAGCCTTTGGCATGCGCACCACACCGCCCGGACCGAGCAGCGATGAAGGCGGCTTGAAAAAGAGAAGGGGCTCAACTGGAACTTCATTGCCCAATTCGTTGGCGTGGTCGCGATAGTTGCGCCCCACACAAATGATCTTCGATGGTGTAACTGGCGGCAGCAACTCGGCCGCGCTCAACGGCATCGGCTCGAAGTCGAAACTCCACGAAGTAGCGCGCGCGTGGACCAACTTGTACGCAAGGTCCTCTTCTGGCGCAGACGCCAGGTCCACAATCCACAACTCACCGCCGCGGACTTCAACGGCACCGTAATGAACCTGGCTTTCGAACAGGAAGCGGCAATATTTCATTGGAAGTCTCCCCCTCGTGCCTGTGTGTCGTCAGGGACTCGGCACTGTCTCCTGCACCTCGGCAGACCGTGCGCTCTCATGGCCGCCTTGGTCAACTGCGCTGATGGCGTAGTAATAGGTGTGCCTGGGTTGTACCTGCCCATCGTGAAAGGCCGGCCCAACCAGTGGTTGTGCGGGCGAAATTCGTTGCCACGGACCCTCGTTCTGGCGGCGATAGACGACGTATCCGGCAAGGTCGGTTTCGGTATTCGGCTGCCAACTCAGATCGATCCCTGGCGCGGCGCCGTTTTCGCCCCCAGTGGCGATAGCCGCCAGCCCCGTCGGGACGGCAGGCGGAAACACATCCAGGGCTTCTACACGCACCGGCGCTGAAAGCTCTCCGGCCAATTCCAGCGTTTTTCCATCCGCTGTGATTCGTGCCACGCGCTGAGCTCTGTATTCGTAGGTCTCGCCGAAACGAATGCTTTTGTCCAATGCCCGATCAGACTGCGGCTTGGCTTCTACGAGCAGATTTTCCTCAACGGGTTCTGGAGGTGGCGCGAACAGGCCTTGTTTCGGCTTGGCCACTGGGGGGGGGGTGAGCAGTTTGCGTTGCAAGCGCACGGCCGCGTTCTCACTGTCGGGCATCCAATGCAGCACTACGCCGGATTTGCGCACCTCGGCGGTCAGGCCCTTGATCGCTGCTGGCGCCTCGCCCGCCAACACAATTGCAGCATTTGATACCCCTGCCGAGCGGCCGTTGTGATTCTTCAATTCCACAGAATAACTCAGCAACCGCGGCATGCCTGAAGCCAGCGCCGGAGATAGCGTATCAGCGAATGTCCCATCGGTACCCGGAGCAAGTTTCAGCTTGCCTATTGGAGCACACGGTGCACGCTCTTCCTGGCGGCAGAACTGCACGCCGACGTCGCCTTTGAGCAACAACTTGTCAGTGTTCCTCTTGGGCATGGTCCACGTGAGCGAAACCTGATTGCCAGTGCGTGTTGCAGAAAGATCTGTCACGCGGTCTGGCAAATTGAGCGAAGGAGGCTGCGGCGCGCCCGGCGTCCCGCACCCAGCCAGTGCCGCGGCCAGCACCCCCGCAAACACGGTCCACACACATCGTCTTTGCGCACTCATTGCCCTACCAGTCTACTGGAGCAGTGCAGAGGGGAGTATTCGTCTACGACCGAGAGCCTCGACAGAATCCTGTTCACTCAACCCCGCAGCGCCTGCATCAGGTCGAGCAGCGCGATTTGCGGGCAGCCACGCTGCAAGCAGCGCCACCGCGCTCAGAATCAGCGGCACGACGACAAACACTAAGGGGACCCCACAACTTTATATCGAAGAGGAAGCTCATGATCAGACGCGTGAGCCCCATCGCGCCGCCGACGCCCGTTACGCGGCCCACCGGCATGCCTCGGCAATCCTCGGTCCCAGTTCCGGGTCATCCAGCGCAAACGGCGCGCGTCCTGTTGCAGACGCGATCATAAATCAGCTGTGAGCAGGTGGCAGCATTATGCACAGTTTATCCCGTTCATGCCGTATCCTTGCCTACGGTATTGAAAGGAAGCCTGCACCGTGCTGATCTTTGCCGCGATACTGGCCATTTTTGTCTATGGGATGATTGCCGCCATGCTGGGCACCATCCTACCCGACCTGTCTGATCGGTTTCGGTTGACGCCGGCGCAGAACGGAACCATTGCTTTTATGCAGGCACTGGGGCTGATGGTTGCCTCGCTTTGTGTGGGGCCACTGCTGGATAACGAAGGCGACAAAATAGGCCTCGTTCTTGGCCTGGCGCTGATCGCCATTGCGCTCTTTGTGCTGCCGAGGTCTCCCGGATTCCGCAACATCGTCTTCTTACTGTTTCTGCTCGGAGTCGGCGGCGGAATCGTGGTGACTGGCGCCAATGCGCTGGTCAGCGGGGTAAGCGAGGCACATCGCGCTACTGCGCTCAACCTTGTCAATCTCTTCTTCGGTCTCGGGGGGTGGGCGACACCGTTCATTTCGGCTAATCTTTTCAAGCGGAATTGGGTGCGACTGTGCTATACGGTTGCCTCGCTTACGGTACTTACACTGGCCGTCCAGGCGGTGGCGAAAATGCCCGCACCGAGCGGAGTGGCAAGCTTCGTCCTGGCGGACGCGGGGCCGGTGCTGGGACGGCCTCTGCTGTTCATGCTGGGGCTATTCCTGTTTCTCTATGTCTCCTGCGAGGTAGGCGTGTGGAACTGGCTGCCACGCCACCTGATTGCCCAGGGCATTCCGGAGTCGCGCGCACTCAACATTCTTTCGCTGGGATTCGCGCTCGGCCTGCTGATTGGCCGCCTCGGGGTCTCGCCGATTCTGATTCGCGTGCCGGAAACGAGCGTCACCCTGGCCGCTTCGATCGCCATGGCGGCGACTACATTCCTGATGCTGCGCACCAACAAGCCTGCGGCGGCATTCGCCCTGGTCTTTATCGCCGGGCTCTCGATGGCGCCGGTATTTCCGACCACACTGGCGATCGTGGGCAACACTTTTCCGCGCATGACGGGGACCGCCATCGGCTTTGTTATCACCTGTGGATGGGCGGGTTTAGCGGTCAGTTCGCGTCTCATCGGAGCCATCGCGGGCGGCGACCCGTTGCGGCTGAAGAAGGCGCTGCTGCTCATCCCCGGTTTCGCCGTGCTGATGATTGGTTTGAACGTCGCCATTATGGCCGCGCTGCGGTAGGGGCGTTAAAAAGCGTGGCAGGATGGGTGCACGGTTGAGGGTGCCGCTTTTCAAGCGAAAGCGTGGACATCCAGATCCACGGTTGGCCCTAAAGCGTGGACATCCAGGTCCACGTTTTGCGAAAAGTGAGATTGTCGCAGCATGGTTGGCAGATCATTTTGGGTCTTTTGGGTAGGGTGGAAGAAGGATGGAACTCCTGACGGGGTTCCGGCGGATGGCCCGGCGATTGCCGGGCCATCCGCATTTTGGGAGGCAGGAATGCGAGCGGCGAGGCGGTTGTTGATGGTTGGCGAACTGGATACGAAGCAGAAACTCTATCGGCGGGCGAGCAAGTTGAACCGCAACCACGGGCCATGGCTGCGCGAAGTGCGGCAGGCGCTGGGAATCACGGCAGTGGAGATGGCTCGCCGACTGAAAGTGGGGCGGGAGACGATTTTCCGATTCGAACGGCGGGAGCGGGAGATGAGCACGTCTCTCGAACTGTTGGATCTGATGGCGCACGCGATGGGATGCAAGCTGGCCTATTCGGTTGTGCCGCAGAAGGGAACGTTGGCTGAACTGGCGGAAGCGGAGGCATGGAAAAGGCGGTTGAAGGGGGAAAAGGGAGCGCTTGCCGAGCCGCGGAAGAGACGGCAAGCTGCGACGCCGGGGACAAAAGTACCGAAGGCGGCAGCGGCGCGGCAAGAGACACCGGACGAGCATCTGGACATGGTGCAGAAGCTCATGGAGATGGCGGAGCGGGGCGGAAAAGCTGCCGCACCGGAGCAGACAGACGAGGAGGAGTGGACGGAGGAGGAGAAGAGCTATCGGAGGATGCTGGCCAACCATGAAGCAAAAGGGCCAGCGGCGAGCGAGAATCTGAGGCAGCAGATTTTGAAAAAGATCGAGGAACTCAGGAGGGAGCGTGTGGGCGGACCGCCGCTGGAGACGGAGGGAGAGAAAAACGCGCGTCTGCAAAGCGAACTCGAGGTTTTGCGCCGTTTTATGGGGAGGTGATCGGGCAGGGGAAGCGAAAGGACCAGGCGCCAGTGGACATGGAATCGAGCCATGGAAAAGACGTGATGGACTCCCAGTCCTTTCGCAACGTTGAACGAGACCGGGTGCCCGGCCTTTGGCCATTTCTCCCGGTCGCTGGAGCAGGGCAATCGCACTTCAAGATATGAGAAGGATTTGTTTTAAAAGGGCACGGATCAAGAGCATATTGAAAACAAATAAGCTACTTATTCTTCAATGCTCTAGATAGCCAAGAAGTCCACAAAGTCCACTCCACACGCGCAAATTAGCACAAAAAACCTGGCACCGAAGTGCTGCATGCTCAGTTTGAAACTTCCGCAATGCCCACAATTCACTCGCGACCCGCTTTTTGATTTCGACTATAAATCGCCGAGCAACGCGAAGACGCATTCGAGAACCGGAATAATTTGCGATTCATCCTCATCGCAAACACAGCTCTCCACGGGGTCTTGAGGGTTATACAGCATCCCCATTTCGGTCTCTTTTCCCCACGGGTGTGAGGAATGGAATTTGCCGCAGTATTTCTTGCCGTCAACCGCATAGGAGAAGGCAACTGTGAAGTAGCCCACGAATAGGCTGCTTGGATTGTCTGATGCAGCATCATTCCACTCGCAACTATCGATCGTTGCCGTCGTTACGAGCCAATGTTCGTAAGTCATTTGAGCCGAATTGTTGCATAGCTCCGGGTTGTTGTCGAATGACCGCGGATGCGGAAGTTTCGATTGCAAGGAACTCGGACTCACGATCTTTGCGGATACTCGAAGCACAGAATTAGCACAAGAAATGCCGAGCGTTCTGTCGAACTATGAATCTGAAGTAGTTTGCGGCCGCCCCTTAAGTCAGGGTACGGCTTCAGCGGTGCCGTAAGAATCTTTGGGGAAAATGCCTGGCCTTCAGGCCCTGAGGGGCGGGGTTGAGCCGGCAAATACACCCCTCAGCGGCCAAAGCGAAGGCCGTTTTTGACCTATCAACCGGCACGGCTGAAGCCGAGCCCTTTCAAAGCCGACCCTGTTCGCGACCCTGAATCCAAATGCGATTGCCTGTTGGCTGAAGAGAGCGCCGAGTTTCAGCGAATTCAAGTCACTACAATATTTGCGGGCCGCCGTTCGTCTACAGGACTGGATGGAAGAGCCAATGAGCGTGGCCTCGATGGTTGAGCAAGACCGCCGCATCTCCGAAGTCATCGAGGAAGAGCGATCGCGGCTGCGTAATTTCATCCGCAAGCGGGTTCCGAATGAAGCCGACGTGGAGGACCTTCTCCAGGAGGTCTTTTACGAACTGGTGGTGGCAAATCGACTCCTGATGCCCATTGAGTACGTAAGCGGGTGGCTTTTTCGGGTTGCGCGCAATCGCATCACTGACCTGTTCCGCAAGAAACGGCCGGAAAATTTCGCCGACGCATCGATGGAAGACGATGAGGGCGAGCTGCTGCAAATTGAAGATATGTTGCCTTCGCGGGATGCCGGACCAGAGGCGCTCTACCTGCGCAGCATGCTGCTGGACGAGTTGGAGCTTGCGCTGCGCGAGCTGCCGGACGAGCAGCGTGAGGTTTTTGTTGCGCACGAACTGGATGGGCGCAGCTTCAAAGAAATGTCGGCGGAGAGCGGCGTGAGCGTCAACACTTTGCTCTCGCGCAAGCGCTACGCGGTGCTCTATCTGCGGCAACGTTTGCAGAGCATTCACAACGAGTTTATGAGGAAGTGAGGTTGAAAGTATGAGAAAGAAGTGGTGGATTTTCTTGGTAGCGCCGCCGGCGCTGGTGTTGTTTATCTGGCTCTGCGGCGAGGTGGTGATGCATTTGTGGAACTGGCTTTTGCCGATGCTGTTTGGATGGCACCCGATTACCTTCTGGCAGAGTCTCGGGTTGCTGGTTCTTTGCAGGATTCTCTTTGGAAGCTGGACGGGGCATGGCTCGGACCGCTCGCATGGCCGGCGGGAAAGGCCCGAAAACTGGGGGCGGATGACTTCAGAGGAGGGGGAGAAGTTCCGCGAACGGATGCGGAACCGGTGTGGCGGATTCGGTGCGCCTGCGGACGAAAGCAACGAGCCGGCCTGATAGCGGAGGGTGGCCACCTCTCTATTTTGCCGGCGGAATGCAAGGATGGGTGCTCCATGTCTCGGGTGGGAGCCTGGAGCACAAGAGAAGCCGGGATGTGAGGCGCGACGGAGTTAGGGCCCTGACCGGGTGGGTTGGTCTCTTGAGTGATTGCTTTCCCAGGTCTCAACATCGAGACCTGGGGCACCCGGCGAGACGTGTAGATCAGAAGTGCAGAACAGGGGAGAAGGGGTTCCTCCTCTCACATTCTTCGGTCGTCATGAAGGGCACAACGGGGATGAAAACCTGACGCTGCACCACGTCGGAGCGCATGGTTTGCACAACGCCACCGGTTTGCCGGTTGGATGGGCCCTCGGCGAATTCCTCCGACGGTGGCGGGGAGAAGATGGGGGTGCTCTTACAGCGTTCGACGCGCTCGCGCCATGCAGTCCACTGTTTGACGAAGTCAGCCAGCGCGGCTTCGACACGCAGGCGGGACCTTGTTGTGATGGTGAGGAAGCGTGTCTCGTAGGGGATGCCCGGTGTGGTTGAGCTGGGCGGAAACATTCTGCGCCACATGAGCTGATCCTGCTCTTCAGCATCCCGAATGGATTTCTCTCCACACTCATCTGCGGCGGCCTCCGCGTAGCCGATAGCCAGGGAATGAGCGTGATCGGTTTCCTGGGCCATGCGGTCGGCGATCACCTTTTCTCCCCACCCGAAATCGGGCGATGCGGCCGCACCTCCGCCGGAGCCCACGAGGGAGCCGAGGAAGGACATGGGGATGACGATGGGATTCCACTCGGCGAAGAGGGAGGTGGCTGCCCAGAGGAGGTTGCCGGCGAGCGCACGCTCGAAGTTCTCCTTCACAACCGGATCGGTCGGCCGAGCGGCGGTACGTGCACCGTTCTGTGCCGCGATGAAGGCTTCATCGATGAACTGCCGGGCCACGGATGGAAGCCGCGCACGGGCATTTATCTTAATCTGCAGGCGATCATGGATGCTTTGCCAGGATTCGTGCGGGCCGCCCACGACGAGCGGCCCGAATTTGACCTGAGGCGCTGTTGCCGGAGCCGAGTCAGGCGCCCTGCTGAGGATCTGGCCTCCGGTTTGTTGCAGGACATGGGCAAGTTCCTCAGCAGGTTTCTGGGTATAGTTCGAGTCCGTGTTAGCGGCTGCAGACTCTGGCGCTTGCACAGCGGAAAGGTCAGTCCCCTGCAAGCCGGACATCGACTTCGAATCCTCGCATTTTCCCCGATTACGGGACGAGTTGGTTAGAAGCCAAGCGGTCGATCTATTACCGAGGGTGCGTTGCAGAAGCACAATGTCAGAGGGCGTAAGCTGCGCTGTGTTCGATTGAGCGCGACTGAGAGTGGCTGGCAGCCTTTGTGCGGCTGAAGTCGCTTTATAATCTGCGCAAGCCCGGCCGGTTCGCTCTCGAGTAGGCTCTATTAGGGTGCGGCGTTCTTGCTTTGTGTTTAGGTGAGTGGTCGCCTGGGGCATCTTCGGACCGGCTCCTTACCTTATCTCTGAATTCTACTCTCGTTGTTTTGGAATGCATGAAGTTTCGCGTCGTCAGATCGGTGACCGCTGTGGAGTCACGCCGGGGACAGATCCGCAAGCTTCAATCTCGCTTGAACTCAACATCAGCGGTGATACGACCGGAACCGCGAACACCCAAATACTCGGCTGCCGAGCGGTCATATTAGATTTGGACACCGTAGATTTAGACACCGAAAAGTAGAATCTTGGGAGTGTGGTGGGCCACTCTTCCCTAGGCGGGCTAGGGAAGGGTGGCCGGTGACCTCACCGGCAACGAGGCTAGCTCACTCTATTCAGTTTCACCCAAGGATCCCTCGTGGACAAAGCGCGCCAGAGTGCGCCCAGGATCCGACCACCCCGTAAGCCTGACGCGTTTATTAGCCATAGGATGCCCTCTCCTAGGTAATGACACCAAAGGGGAGTTCCGAAATGCTCGCAGCGATGCTACGGTTGGGGCGTGGCAGCTAATTCCCAGACTGTTCCGGTACCTCCTGCAAATGCGGGAAGCTCGTTGTCGATCATTCTTCCGAATGGCCGGAATGAAGCGGCGAAAGTCTGGACACGCTGCAGGGAGCGCTTGCGGTCCGCACTGAACGGCGTGCGCAACTTGCCGATCAGGCAGTCACTGGAGCGGGTTGCAAGCAAGCAAAACCATTCCGATGGGAGCGCCCGTGCATCGGTCGCACCGTCAGTGAAGTTTTCCAAAAGACCGCATAACATGATTGGATTCTCGTTTGCCTGGGTATGCGAGTGCGGCAGTTTTTCAGCGGTGAGGTCGTCCAGCCAGAGCCATGAAGGCGAAGTGGAGCGGCAATGCCCCGTATGCGGCGAAGCACCGCGACTTGCCTATGTCCGCCTGCTCTGCGAGCCGAGAAACGACACGGCCGGAGCTCCAGGGAAATGGGTCTATCCCGAAGTCGCAGTGGAATCCAGCGAGACGGGCGGACCGGTGGGACGGGACTACGACTGGTCTTACTATGACGTGATCTACTTCCAGGGTGATCGCGAACCCGACGTGTCCAGCTGCTTACTCGCCCAGCGATCCTGAAGGAATCTCCTCTTATTCGCGGGCTTGGGTCCGCTTAAAACCGTTGCATTGAGCCCCTTTGGCACTTCGATCAAGGGAACGCCATGGGCTTCTGGTCCGGCGGAGAGTTGACGCTCAACTCTGATGCTACCTGGGGGTAAACAGAATTGCCGCCAACGGTCCAAACACAGAATTAGCGCAAAAATCCAGCGAGATTTCCAGCGCGTTCATGTGATTGAACCTGGAGCGCATTGGAGACCTGGGGCAGCCATGGTTCCTGCAAAATTAAGCGGTCAGAGACCTAGAGATTGCGCAGGCGTTCGCAGGCTGCGTCAAGGTCTTCATCCTTTTTGGCGAAGCAGAATCGGAGCAAATCTTCGCCGCGGCCGGGGCGGAAGAACGCCGAGCCGGCAACCGAAGCGACCCCGGTAGCAGCTAGCAGGTGGCGGGCTTTGAGAGCGGCGGTTTTGCCGGGCAGGTGAGCAGCCCTGGCGAGCACATAGTAGGCTCCGGCAGGAATGCCGGGCTCCATGCCGGCGTCGCGCAGGGCGGCCACCATTCTTTCCCTTTTCGATTGGTGATCTTGCGCGAGTTGGGTGTAGAACTCCGGCGGCAACTGTTCCAATCCGGCAGCGGCGGCGTGCTGAAACGCGGAGGGCGCGCAGACGTAGGTCAGGTCGTGGAAGTAGGCCATGGCAGCCATCCATTTGGCATCCGCGGTGACGTAGCCGAGACGCCATCCCGTGACGCTGAAGGTCTTGCTGAATCCCGACATGACGATGGTGCGTTCTCTCATGCCGTCAAGCGCAGCGGGGCAGATGTGCCGGTGGCCGTCGTAGATGAAGTACTCGTAAATTTCATCGGTAAAGAGGAACAGGTCGTGGGTGTTGCAGGCGGCGGCGATGGTTTCAATTTCAGCGGCAGAAAACACTTTGCCGCTGGGATTGGCGGGGGTGTTGAGCAGGATGGCGCGGGTGCGCGGGGTGATGGCTGCCTTGAGGGCATCGGCGTCAAGTGCCCAGTCAGGCTCGGCCAGCGCGACGAGGACAGGCTTGACGCGCATGGATTTGAGCGTGGCGACGTGGTAGCCGTAAAAGGGTTCGAAGAGCAGGACTTCGTCGCCGGGATTAAGCAGAGCCATGGCCGCGGCGTGCAGGCCTCCGGTAGCTCCGCTGGCGACGAGCACCTCGGTTTCCGGGTCGTAGTTGAGGCCGTAGTCGCGCTGCTGCTTTTCAGCGATGGCGTTGCGCAGGCGGGTGATGCCATCGAGACGGGTGTAGATGTTGTGGCCGGCATGGATGGCGGCGTGGGCCTCTGCTTCAACGGGCGCGGGAACGGGCGTATCGCAAACGCCCTGGGCCAGGTTAATGCCACCGATGCGATCGCACTCGGTGGTCATGGCGCGGATTTCAGACTGCATGACTCCGGGGGCCAGTTCGCTCAAGGCGAGACGGGATGTGGCAGAGGGGTGGTGCGCAAGGGTTTGAATCACAGGGAAGGGTCTCCGACCTATTGCCATTTTACATTTACGGCGCTTGGGATTTGGCGAACTGAGACAAGGCGGACTGGGGTTGAGCACGGGAAGCGTAGAGCGCGGGCGTAGAATCCAGTTGATATGCACGAGCTTTCCATCGTTTCAAGCGTTGTCGACTCGGTGATTGAATCGCTGGCCGCTTATCCGGGCGCGCGGGTAAAGGAAGTACGTCTGCGCGTAGGCGCGTTGTCGGCGGTGGTGGAGGACTCGCTGCAGTTTTGCTATGGCATAGCGACGGAGGATACGCCGCTGGCGGGGTCCGCGCTGGTGGTCAAGATATTGCCGGTGGTAATGCACTGCGAGCCATGCAACGCGGACGTGGAGTTGGAGAGCTTGCAGAGTTTCAGGTGCCCGCGATGCGGTGCATTGGTTGGCGACCTGCGGCAAGGGCGGGAGCTGGAAATAGATTCGATTGAGATTGAAGACGAGGTTGAGGAAAGGGTATGACGACCCGGATTGTGGAGCTGCGGCGCGGGATCTTGAAAAAGAATGATGAGTTGGCCGCGGGGCTGCGGGAGCGGTTTACGACGGCGGGCGTGCTGGTGCTGAACCTGGTGTCGAGCCCGGGGACGGGGAAGACGGCCTTTCTGGAGCGGACGTTGCGGGATTTGCGAGCGGGCGGAGCGAGGGTGGCGGCGCTGGTGGGCGATCTTGAGACGGACAACGACGCACGGCGGCTGGCAGCCAGCGGCGCGCCGGTACGACAGATCAATACGCATGGCATTTGCCATCTTGAAGCGGAGATGGTGGGCAAACACCTGGAAGGCTGGGAACTGGGGGCGCTTGATTATTTATTTATAGAGAACGTCGGCAACCTGGTGTGCCCTTCGAGCTATGACCTGGGGGAGCGCATCCGCGTGGCCCTGCTGTCGGTGACGGAAGGCGAGGACAAGCCGCTGAAGTATCCGACGCTGTTCAACTCGGCTGACGCGGCGGTGATTACCAAGAAGGATATCGCGGAGGCGTGCGGATTTGACCGTGAGACGGCGCTGCACAACATCAACGAGATTCGGCCGGGGATTCGGGTGTTTGAGACGTCGGCGAAGACGGGCGCGGGCATGGCGGAGTGGCTGGCGTACCTGGAGGAGCGACGCGCTTCCCACATCGCCTGACTGCACTCGCGGGTCCGGAAATAAATTACGGAAGGGCTTGATTCTCACAATCCTCGCGGGGATATACTGGCCGTCCGAGAGCAGTCCGCAGATTTCCTTCCTGCCAGGTTTCATATCGTCATCATTCGCATCGATCGGGTGCAGCCATGGTTCCTACATATTCAGAGGATCCCTGGAGAAGGAAAGGCAACATGAAAGCGATTGCAACTCTCTGCGGTGCAACATTGATTGCGTTGTCTATGGCGGCCTGCAACCAGGCGCCCCCGGCCGCGCCCGATACGCACGATGCCGATGTGAAAGCTATCAGCGACCTCGAAGCCCAGTGGAGTAAGGACTATGCAGCAAGGGATGCCGGCAAGATCGCGGCATACTATGCGGATGATGCGGTGTTGATGACACCGGGCTCGGAAGCCACCAGTGGAAAGGACGCCATCGCCAGTTCCATGAAGGAGGTATTCGCGAAAGATCCTGCGTTTTCTCTGCAGTTCAAGACGTCGAAGGTGGACGTGGCGAAGTCGGGTGACGTGGGCTACTCGTGGGGCACTTACCAATTGACGATGAGCAACCCGGCCGGCAAGGGGACCGTGAACGACCATGGAAGCTACGTGACGGTCTATCGCAAAGCAGGCCGACGGATCGTGGAAAGCGGTGGAGGACATCGCGACGACCGCGGTGCCGCCGCCCGCGCCAAAGCACAAGATTTGACCCCTATGTGGAATGCGGAGCTCTGCCGCGGGTGATGCGACGGGGCTCCGCAGTTCGCGCGTGAGTTGATCGCGAACAGATCGTGGAGGGTGGATAAGGGGGCAAAAGCCGGTTGAGGCGGCAGCGGCGGGATGCAGGGCCGCTGACCCGGAATGCTGAAACACCTTGTCACCCTTCACGGAGGCGAGACCGGTGGCGATGTCAGATGTTGGCCCGCTGGGCCACCAGCATCGACTCAAGAATCTGATCCGAGACTTCTTTGACGGCGGCCGGCGAATGGGTAAGAAACAGGGTGTTGGTCTTGTCGCTTTCGCCGATGGACTTGAGGGTGTCGAAGTATTGCGTGACCAGAACCAGTTGCATGACCTCCTTGGAGGTGGCCCCTTCAACGGCCTTCTGGAATTGTTCGACGGAGGTCTGCAAGCCCTCGATGATTGCTTTTCTTTGATTCGCGATGCCCTGTCCCTGGAGGGCCTTGCTTTCCGCTTCGGCTTCAGCTTTCTTGACCACGAGAATCTTGTCCGCTTCGCCCCTGGCGCTGGCGGCCACCTGCTCGCGCTGTGCGGCGTTGATGTCGTTCATGGCCGATTTCACCTTTGAATCGGGAACAATATCAGTGACCAGCACATTTACGATCTCGTAGCCGAAGGCTGCCATATCCGCGTCGAGTTCCTGCTTGACGGCGGCGGCGATGCTGGATTGCGAAGCGAAGACTTCATCGAGCGTCATGCCTGGAACGTGTCCGAGAATTACCTGCTCGACATAAGACTTGATCTGCGCCACCGGATCGGAGAGTTTGTAGAAGGCGTCATAGACTTTCTCGGGGCGCACACGATTCTGCACCGAGATGGGAATGGTGACGAAGACGTTGTCTTTGGTCTTGGTCTCCATAGTAAGAGTGATCTGATTGACGCGCAGGCTTACCATGCCGGACACGGAATCGAGATAGGGGGCCTTCCAGTTGAGCCCAGCCTCGGCGACACGAAGAAACTTGCCGAAGCGTGTGATGACAGCGACCTGGGCCGTATTGACCGTGAAGAAACTTCCAAGAGCCAAGGAAAGAAGAATAACTGCAAGAATTACGACGGGAATCAGGAACATTAGATCCATATGCTTCCTCCGCTGCCCTTCGCATCGGGCAACAGCGAATTGTACAGGATTGCCTTTTGGGCGAGTCTACATACTCCGAGTGATTGTGCAGCGGAGAAGAACGCGCGTTGCGGCTACTGTTTCTGGTCGGGCCTCTCGGGTGTGGTGGCCTTCATCCCGTTGAAGTCGATGCCGATTTTGGGGCTCGCGCCAGTGCCGCCAATGTGGATGGGGATTCTCGCGCCCGCTCCATCCTTCTTGAAGAATCGGTCGGCCGGCTTGAGCAAGAAGCCCTTCCATCCGCCCACCATTTTTGAAATGCTGGCCTGCATGTTGGCGGCTCCGATAAAGTCGAGCGCGCTACCCTGGAGGCGGTAAGTGCCTTTCAACTGGACGTCGGCTCCCGGGACGGTGAAGTTAAGGTTGGGAAACGTAATGATACCGTGAGCCATCTGAAAGTCGCTCTGAATTTGCGCCTGGATGTCGACCGGATCGGTGGACTTGACGTCGCCGGGCCTGCCCTGGCCGCGCACGCTCAAATCCATGATGCGGTCCTGTATCTTTGGGTCGGTGAATTGCGCCTGATCGAGGAGAAAACTGCCGTTCAGCGTCATTCGCTGGTGCACTGGCTCCGTTCCGGGCGGAATATGGAGGCTGGCCTTCACGTTGATGCTGCCGGTAAGCATCGGAGTGGACTCGTGGCTGGCAAGACGGACGAAGTCTTCAATGTGGCCCTGGTCCACGTTCACTTCGAGTGCGATGTCGTGGCCGATGCTATGCGGCGGGCCATCAGCATCCGCTGCCAGGACGCGGACAATTTGACCCTGCACGACGAAATGCGAGTGTCCCAGCGTGGCGTTGACCGGATCGAGCCAGGTATCGCCGTCGGTGCCGTCCACTGTGGCATGAAATTGCGTGTGCAGGGCCATCGCATTGCCAAAGTCTGGAAGTTGAAAGTCGGGGGTCTCGGTTTCGCCATCTACGTTGATGTTGCGCAGCGTGCCCTGGTAATGGCCTGTGGAGGTGAGAATGCCCGCGATCCCTTTGAAACTTGCCAGGTCGGCGTGATCAAAGCTGTAGTCGCCCTCAACCGGCGACTCGTCAGGGTCGTCCACCAGCCAGGGTCCAAACTTCCCCGTGGTGTGAATGGTGCCGACGGGGCGCGGGTTGGTCAGTTGGGCCTCAAAGCTCATGGCCGCGTGCGAGGTGACGTCAGTGAGCTTGAGGGACTGGATGTCGAACTCCAACGGCAGCTTGCCGGGCTTATCGGTTTCGTGCACGAGATGAGCCCCGGTACAAATAATCCTGTCCACGCGGAAGCTGACGGGGGATGACTTGCCATTGGAAGGTTTGGGTGTTTCAGATGGCGAAGCTGCCTCGTGCGGCGCGTGCGACTTGGGCGGCAAGTCAATATCGAGTCCGTTGAGCCGCACCTCGGAAATGTGGACCGGCATACCGGGCGTGTATCGAAGAGGCGCGTGGAACCGGAATTCATCCAGTCGAATCAGCGGGGTACCCGACCAGCCAGGGGCAGCATCCCCGGCTGGCGGCCAGATACGCAGCCCACGCCCGTCGGCCCACACGCCCCATTCGCCGCGCAACCCGTTACCGAACCTCAGGTGAAAGCTGTCAAGCTCGACGCGGGCATGGAAATGCTCTGAGAGCGCATCCACGATGCGGGCACGCAGAAAAGGCTCGGTCCGGCGCGCCACGATGGACACCACGACGACCAGCACGATGAATGCAGCCAGCGCAATGCCCGCAACCCACCCCAGAACCTTATGTCTTCGCCAGAAAGATGCCCGCACGTTGGTCAATTCCACCTCTAAATTGGATGCATCGATCGCATGATTGTATTGTCTTCGTTTTCTGAATAGACGGTACATGGCTTAGACTTCTAGTCACGGATGCAAGCTTATATTGAAAATCTCGTAAAGCTTCAAACTGTTGACCTGGAGCGGGCCCGTTTGGCGCAGGTGGCTAAAACTCTGCCAACCGAAATCGCGCAGGCAGAAGCCGCATTGGCCGCGGTGGAACGCCAGGCCGCCGAGGCCTCGTCCGCGCTGAGCCGCGAAGATTCGCTGCGCACGCGGATGGAGCGGGAAGCCGATGGGCATCGCAAGAAGGTTGCCCATGTACGCGCGCAATTGGATTCAGTGAAGACTCCGGCGCAGGCTGAGGCCATCGAACATGAATTGCACTTCGCCGAGCAGGAAATTGAACGCCTGGAAAACGAAGAGTATGCAAGCCTGGAGCGCTCTGAAGCGCAGGAGGTCGCGCTGGCTGCCGCGCGAGCCCAGGTGGAGCAGCTTGCCATGGCAGTGGACAAGACGCGCGAGCGCATTGCGCTTTGCCAGCAGGAGCTTAGCCGCGAGCAGGCCGCGCTCCAGTGTGAGCGCGACATTCTTCGCCAGGCGATTGAGCCGGAGTGGCTGACGCGCTTTGACCGCATTGCCGCCAGCCGCGGCACCGGCCTGGCCCGCGTGGAGAATCAACAGTGCTTCGGATGCCGCATGGGAGTGCGCCCGCAGATGTGGAACCAGTTGCGTGAGGGCGAACTGCTGACCTGCGACAGTTGCGGACGCTTGCTCTATTGGGATCCGGCCATGGCTCCCGCGCCCAAATCGCCGCAGCCGGAAGCGGCCGCTGGTGCGGGCCGCGCTATCCGCAAACCGCATCAAGCAGGAGCTTAGGCAAGGCCACTCTTCCCTGCTAACCTTTTATTAAGACAACGACCCATCGATTCCTTTCCCAACCGAGGAGCGGGCAGTGCGGCGCATTTGCGTGGACATGGATGAGGTGATGGCGGATACGCTGGCAGAGCACCTGCGACGCTACAACCAGACCTTCGATGAGGACGTAACCCCCGACGATTTGGCGGGCAAGGGGTTGTGGGAGGTGGCGCCAGTCGATCGCCAGACACAGTTGCGCGCCTTTCTTGATGCCGAAGACTTTTTTGAAGACCTGGCGCTGATGCCGGGCGCGCAAGACGTGCTGAAGGATCTCTCAGCGCGCTTTGAGATTTTTATCGCCACCCAGGCGATGACCGTGCCGAATTCGCTGGGTCCCAAGTATCGGTGGCTACAGAGGCACTTTCCTTTCATTCCGCCGACGCACTATGTTTTCTGCGGCAACAAGAGCATTCTGCGGGCAGACTACCTGATTGACGATCTGCCGCGAAATCTTCTTCGTTTCGAGGGCCAGGGACTGCTTTACACCGCACCCCACAATCTGACCGCCGCAGGATTCATCCGCGTGAACAATTGGCTGGAAGTGGCAGAGTATTTCGCGGGCGTCAAAGAGTAAGGTCACGCTCTGCACCTGGCGGACCAGGCCCGTTTTCAGGTTTTCAGTTCAAAGCTGATCAGGCGCAACTCGGACTCGCCCGCCGGCGACGCGCTTTGCGACCGGGGGCAGGAGCTCAGAGCGTGTTTCAAAAATGGTTGTCCAGGATCCGGTTGTTATTCCTCAGGGGTTAAAACCCCATATACTTGCTGCCTTTTTCGGCCCGGCTAAAGCCGTGCCCTTGTTACAGAATCTGTTTTTGAAACACGACATGTTTTTGAAACACGCTTTAGGGATGATTGCCGGCTATCGACCGGTTGCCCCTGGGGTTGAGACAGGATTGCCGGGCAGAACGCGCGGGACGGAGGGGCGCAGGAGCGTGACCGGTTGCGCCGGCGGAGGCTGGTGCATGGTCACAATGAGCGCGTCGGCCGGGCGTTTGCCAGCACAGACATAGGAGTGCGGGGTACTTGCGTCGAAGTAGACCGCGTCGCCCGGCTCCAACGTACAATGATGTTCGCCGTGGCGCAGATCGAGCGCACCGTCGAGCACATAGAGAAACTCGAAGCCCGGGTGCATGTGCGCCCTTGGCTCATGGCTTTTTTCGAGCGGAATGAACTCGGCGAAGTAAGGGTCCATATGGCGGTCGGGCACCATGTAGCCCAGGCTCTCGAAAAAGTAGGTCGGCTCATCGACGCCGGTCTGGGGCAGACGCACGCGGTCTTTGCGCCGATGCACGCGAAACATGGCCTGTGGCTCGGTTTCAAAAAAATAGGAAAGATCTTTTGAGAAGACCATGGCGATGCGCGCCAGGTTGCGCAACGTAGGGACGACGCGGCCGGTTTCAAGTTGGGACAGAAAGCTGGCCGAAAGTCCGGTATGTTTACCCAGTTCCACGAGGCCCATTGACTTCTTTAGCCGGAGGCGTTTGATGCGCTCGCCGATATGTTTTTCCGCAATAAACCGTTCGGTGGTTTCTGTATCCACCTGCGATTTTTGCGTTTCTTCGCTTCGAACTGACGCCAGTTCTGTCATCGGCTCCCCTCCCAGATGCTCCGGGCGATTGTTGCCCCGATCAAAAGCTATTCTCATGCTACTAAATCCACCTTCACTGAGCAAAGCGTAGCGGATTCACCAAAAGGAAAAACAAATCCATCCTGTAAATAAGAAGATGAACGAAGAACCACTGCGGGTTGCGCTAAGCGGCGCGTCGGGAATGCTGGGCACGGCCTTGCGCCACGCTCTATCCACCCGCCGGAATGAGACATTGCAACTGGTGCGGGGCGCGCCTGCAACGAGCAGCCAACTCGGGTGGAACCCGGCCGCTGAGCCTCCTTTGGCGGACCCGGCCGCCCTGGAAGGCCTTGCGGCAGCCATTCATCTTTCAGGGGCCAGCGTGGCCGGCGGGCGGTGGACGGCCGCGTATCGCCGCGAAATAGCGGTGAGCCGGGTGAGGTCGACGCAATCCCTCGCAGGCCTGCTAGCCGGCCTGCACCGGCCTCCGCGGGTGTTGCTGGTGGCTTCTGCCGTGGGGTTTTACGGCGACCGCGGCGAAGAATTGCTGGATGAGGAATCTGCGCCCGGAACAGGCTTTCTGGCCGCGCTGTGCAAGCAATGGGAAGCCGCCGCGCAGCCTGCTGTCGAAGTTGGTATCCGTGTCGTGAACCTGCGCTTTGGCGTGGTGCTGGGGCGTGGTCCCGGGGCGCTCGCGCGGATGCTTCCGGTATTCCGCATGGGGCTGGGCGGCAGGCTTGGCACCGGTCGTCAATGGATGAGCTGGATCAGTCTTGGGGACGCGATCAATGCCATTCTATTTGCCATGGATACGGCGGCACTGGCCGGTGCGGTGAACATGACGAGCCCCAATCCGGTGAGGAATGCCGAATTCACACGCGCATTGGCACGTCAGCTTGGACGACCGGCGGTCTTGCCTGTGCCCGCGTTTGCCCTGCGGCTGGCTCTTGGACAGATGGCCGATGAAGCACTTTTGGCCAGCGCGCGTGCCGTTCCCGGACGCCTCACGGCCGCTGGTTTCCGGTTCACGCACCCTTCGGTGGAAGAGGCACTTGCCGCCGCGCTGACCTGAAGAGAACGGATTCAGCTTCTCGACCCTTCAGGCAAAAGAACGGTTGCGAAGAACACCTGGCTGAGAGGGCGTCACTTTACCGGCGGCCCTGAACGACCTTGGGGCCGTTGCTGGCGTTCTTTTTTGCCGCGCGCCGGGCGGCGATGGCGTGCATCTCCTTGCCCATGCTGGATTGGTTAATGCCGATCTGGATGCTGAGATTGATGATGTTGCCGGTGATCCAGTAGAGCGCTAACCCGGAGGCGTAGTGCCACAGGATGAAACCCATGAAGATCGGCATGACGATGGCCATCATGCGGCGCTGGGTGGGGTCCATACCCGGTGAAGGCGTAATGAACTGGACCAGAAACATGGTGACGATAATGAGGGCCGGGAGGATGTGCAGCGGGTCGGGCATGGAGAGATCGGTGAGCCAGAACCAGTGCGCCTGGCGCAGCTCAACCGCATTGAGCAGGACGCGGTAGTAGGCGAAAAACAGCGGCATCTGTAAGAGCATAGGCAGGCAGCCGCCGTACATGTTCACGCCTTCGGTTTTATAGAGCGCCATCATCTCGGTGTTCATTTCGGTCCGCTTGGGGTCGTTCATTTTGAGATGGGAGTAGCGCTTCTTGAGGGCCTCAACCTTGGGCTGAATGCGCATCATTTTCAACGAAGATTTCATCATCATGAACCGGGTAGGCAGCAGCACCAGGTTGAAGATGACGGTGATGATGATGATGGCCCAGCCCCAGTTGTTCGGTCCGGGCCCAAGCAGGTTGCGGAGAAAACGCAATGCCAGATAAAGAGGCTTGGCGATGACAGTCCACCAGCCAAACTGGATGAGCGGTTCGAGTGACGGGCCGTCGGGTTTGCCATCGGCGCCGATGGTGTGGATGGTTTTGAGCACATCCAGCTGTTTGGGTCCGGCGTACAGGCGCAAGAGATTGTCGCCATTGGTTTCGCCCATGGCCAAACCGACGACGCTGTTGGGCTTTTTTTGACTATTGGGGTTGCTCAGGTCGCTGGGCAGATCGACGGTGTTACGCAAGGTAACCAGCGTGGCATCCGCGGGTTTGTCAGGCAGAAAGACCGCGGCAAAGTAGAGATCGGTGAGGGCAGCGTATTCGTACGGCTGGTCGAACGTGGCGTTCCCGCTGACTTTAGCGGCGGCGGTTGTGTCCTGCTTGCCGTCGAGTGACCAGACAATCTGGGAAGGTGTGGGCAAGGGGCTGCGGGTCTGCGATGAAGGAAGGAACTCCTCCATATCGCCGAGTCCGGCAGGCCATGCGATCAGTGCGCGCACGGGCGAGCCGTTGCGGCGAACCTGGGTGTCAACGCCAATGACGTAGCTTGAATCGAAGTGGAAGGTTTTCACGACGTCCAGGTCATTCTGAGCGTAGTGAAAAGTGAGGGTACAGGGCGCGAGAAGCGGGCCTGTCGCCGATGAATGCGCGCCTGAGACCGTGACCTGATAGAGCGCCTGATTCAACTGCGTGGTGAGGGCGGGCTCATAAGTGTAGAGCGAGAGCGGAAGCCCGAACTTTTCAGCGAGTTGGGGCTGCACCATGTCCAGCGGCTTGCCGGCGGTGTCGGTGTACTTCTTGAGAATCCAATGCTTCACCTGGGCGCCGCGATTGGTGAAGACAATCTTGTAGAGCTCGTTCTCGATGGTGGTTTCAGTCTCGGACGCAGCGGCAATAGCCGGAGTTGCCGACGAAGCCTTCGATGCGGGTGAGGCCGCAGCATTGGATGGAGATGGGCTTGGGGCGACGGGCTGCGATCCCTGCTGCGTCTGCTGCTGGGCCTGGGGCTCGGGAGGGGCTTCCGGCTTGGGCTTGAAATACTGGAATGCCAGGACGAGGGCAAGCGCCACGAAGATGAAGGTCATCAGGCTGCGGGAATCGCCGCCGCTGTTGCCACCGCCGCCGGAACCGTGCGACTCAAGATTTGGATTGCGAATTTCGGGCAAATGAAACTTCCTGTCGTTTGAGAAGCGCCGCGCCACCGGGCGCCGCTCTTTCTATGGTAATGGTTCGTGAGGAAAAGGTCTTGCGGCGGCCGGCGGCACGGGGTCAAGTCCGCCACGACTGAAGGGATGACAGCGCAACAAGCGCCATGTTGCCAGCGCGATACCGCGCAGGGGGCCGTGGGTGGCGATCGCTACCTCGGCATACTCCGAGCACGTAGGCACAAAGCGGCAGCCGCCGTGGCTGAGCGAATGCAGGGCCGGCGAAAGCCAGCGACGGTAAAAAGCGAGAGCTGCAAGCAGAATACGGGTCATACAATCGGCTTTGCCTGGGCGGACTGAGCGGTGCGGGCCGCCTCGGCATTCGCCTGTCGAAGGATACGCATAACTTCGGCTTCGAGTTTCGTGAATTCCGCGGTGAGCACGTTGCGGCGCGGGTGGAGGATCAGGTCGAAGCCTTTGGGCAACAGGTCCAGGTGACGGCGCAGGATGTCGCGCATGCGACGCTTGATGCGGTTACGTTCGTGAGCCTTGCCGAGCACTTTTCCGGCGGTGAGGCCTACGCGCGGGCCGGCAGCGGGTTCGATCTGCGGGGCGAGAAACCAACTCATGGATGCTGACTGGCGCTTGCGGCTCGCCGCATAGGCGCGCTGATAGTCAGCGTGTTTGCGCAGACGCGCACCTGTGAGGGACTGGGGCCGCGGCGCAGTTGCAGTGCAGTTCGAATCAGCATTGGGACGGGTGGTCATGGCAGTGCCGAAGCCGATCGAATTACAGCGGCGACCGGTTGCGGTGAAGGCTGGCCGGCAGGATCGGGATTAGTCGCGAAAGCCGGCGCTGACCGATACACGTTTGCGGCCGATGGCGCGGCGGCGGCTCAACACGGCTGCGCCGCTCTTGGTCTTCATGCGCGCGCGGAAGCCATGCGTCTTCACGCGGCTGCGGCGGTTAGGTTGAAATGTGCGCTTGGGCATGGAAATGCGCTCCTGTTTCCTCTTGAAAATCTGTGCCTTGACGGCAAGCTTTAAGTGTACCTTAGGTTGGGCCAGGAATCCAGTGCCGCAGGTTTGGGCGGCCTGATTCAGCGTACTTCATTCGTGGAAAAATGGCTGCGGTGAGCGGCGAAAATTTTGCATGCATCCTGCTTTCTACGATGACCGTGGTAACTTTTTTGACGCCTTTCACCATCGATGGTGCAACCCGCGGAAGATTCGGCAAAGTTATATGAATGGGGGATTGCATCGACCTCCAAATGTGCTACTATCGGGACCGTTCAAGAAAGTTTCCCAGCGTCCCACGGAACAAGTTTCATCCCGTGTCCCGATGCGCGCATCCGGACAGATCAACGGCGGTCAGGCAGGCTCTAAGCAGGATTGGACGGCAAGCAAAAGCTAAGCCGGTCAGGAGAGCTGTTGTCTAAAGCGATTGGATAAACTAGTCCGGCAGTACATAGGCGGCGCAGGCAAGGATTCGCTCGATGGCATTCGCAGTTTCGCCGGCTTCGGCTCTCAATCCATGGCTTCAGATTCTCTCAGCCTTAGAAAAAAAGGTGATACGCCAGTCCTATGAAACCTGGCTCAAGCCCACTCGCTACAGCCACGCGGCAGGCCGCACGCTCTATGTGCGCGTGCCTTCGCCAGAGTTCCAGCACATCGGTGACAAGTACGGCGACCTGATTCAGGAAGCAATCGATCTGCAGTCGCTGGAATTTGACGATGTGTGTTTCGTGACCGCTGTCGAGGATCCTTCGATACCGCCCCAGCGCAAGGACGGCGGCTTTGGTCCGGTACCGGCGCACGCGCCGTCGGCTCCAGCCCCGGCGCTGAATCACCGCACGCCAGAGCAGGGTCGTTTTGACTGGTCCACGGCGGCGCAGCTCAACTCCCGCTACACCTTTGACAACTTTGTCATCGGGAATGGCAACCAGTTTGCGCGCGCGGCTTCTCTGGCCGTCGCCGAGCGGCCTTCCCGGGCTTATAACCCCCTGTTTCTTTACGGCGGAGTTGGGATGGGCAAGACCCACCTGATGCACGCCATCGGGCACGAAGTGAAGCGCCGCCAACCGACGTCGAGCATCTGCTACGTTTCGGCGGAAAAGTTCACCAACGAGATGATCACCTCGCTGCGCAACGACCGCATGACCAGTTTCCGCGACCGCTTCCGTTCAGTCGACGTGCTGCTCATTGACGACATTCAATTCATCGCGCAGAAGGAACGCACGCAGGAGGAGTTCTTCCACACCTTCAACGCGCTGCACGAGAGCATGCGCCAGATTGTCATCGCCTCGGATCGTCCGCCCAAGGAGCTTGCGGAGATTGAAGACCGCTTGCGGTCGCGTTTTGAATGGGGCCTGATCGCGGATATTCAGCCACCCGATCTGGAAACGAAGGTGGCCATTCTGCAGAAGAAGGCCGAGAGCGAGCAGGTCACACTGCCCATCGATGTGGCGCTGTTTATCGCCTCCAACGTGCGCACCAACGTGCGCGAGTTGGAAGGCGCCATGACACGGCTGATTGCGTGGTGCCAGCTGAACCGCATGGAGATTACGCTGGCCACAACGCAGCAGTGCCTCAAGCAGTTCATTGACATGCAGGTGCGGAAGATTACGATCGAGGCCATTCAGCGCGCCGTTGCTGAGCAGTTCGGCATGAAAGTCGCGGATTTGAAGCAAAAGAACAATTCGCGGAATGTCGTGGTGCCGCGCCAGATCGCCATGTACCTGGCCAAGCAGATGACCGAGGCCAGCTTGCCTGAGATCGGCCGCCAGTTCGGCAACAAGCACCACACCACGGTGATGCACTCCATCGGCAAGATTGACGAATTGAGACGCACGGACAAGGACCTGCACCGCACGCTGAACAAATTGCAGGAGCTGCTGAACGGCTAGCCATCTGCGGTGGGGCCGACTGCCTTCGGCTCGCCCGCGCAAGAGAAGAAGCCCACGCCTGAATCATTCGGCGTGGGCTTCTTCTTTTCCCTGATCGTGTCTTTAGAACTCGGTCACACTCAGCACATTTCCGTCGGGATCGCGAAACCAGGCAATGCGAGCGCCGCTGGGCGCGGTCCAGATGCCATGCGGATCGCTGTCATTGAGTCCCGGATAGCGCATGAACTCAACTCCTGCCGCAGTGAGTCTTGCGACGGTGTCTTCGACCCCTTCAACTTGCCAACCCAACACCGTGAACGGGTCAGGATGATGCTCGTGCACGGTGGTCACGCGCAACATGGTTCCGTTGGCATCGAAGACCAGGGCGAAGGGCTTCGCATCTTCGACCAGACGGAGACCGAGGACGTCTTCGTAAAAGGCCCGCGCTTTCGCTGGGTCGGTGGTGGGAACAAAGGCTACAAGCTTGGCCGCGCCGAGAATAGATGGTGGCGTCATGGTGGACCTCGCCCTTCTCAGAATACCTTTAGGAAACCTCTGCACAAGGCGCATTTTCGATCAGCGAAAAGATGCAGAGGCTAAAGCCATGTTCATTGTGGAGCCTTTATCGGCCCGACTGAAGTCGTGCACTTGTTACAAAGCAACTTGTGCAGAGTTTCGTTAGTGAGTTATCAGCTCTACAAACATTTTTTGGAAGCGCGGCAGGTCGAGGTCCACCTGCGCATGAACGAGCCGCACACCCGTTGCCGGCTTGAAGTTCTCGTCCCAGGTCAGGGTATCGCCGTAGCTCGGTCCTTGGCTCAAGTCCACGTCCATGTAAAGCAGTTTCTGCTTCGTGATCAATGCGGGATCGAGCCAGGCGCAGGCGGCAAGCTCATCCCACATGTAGTAGCGGTCCTGGCTCCACGCGGCAATGTAGCGCGCGGCGGGGGCCTGGGACTTTGCTATTTCGTCCAGCATCTCTTGCGTGTAGGGAGCCTTGATGGAGACATCGACGGTGGTTACGTCGATTCGCGGCCAGGCGGCGCGCAGGGCAATGTGGGCGGCCTCGGGATCGAACCAGAAGTTGAACTCGTGGCGCGGGCTGGTGGCGAATTCAGGATCGTCGGTCTGCGGGTTCAGGCTGCCGCCCATGAGGACGATGCCTTTGGTGAGCGCGGCAAACTCGGGATCAATCGAAATGGCGAGCGCAATGTTGGTCAACGGCCCAGCGGCGTAGATCGTCACCTGGTGCGGATGAGCATGCACCTGTCGAATGAGGAAGTGGGCGGCATCCTCGTCAATGGCCTTGATGGTGGGCAATCCTTCCGGCATGTGCGGAATATCGTGCGGGCCATGCATTTGGGGTTTCCGGGGCGCAGCCGGGGTGACGCGGCCCTGGTTTTCAACCAGCATCATGGGGCCTTGCCCCCAGGCGCCGAGCCACGCTACCTTTCCGTCGATCGCGGCATCGAGACGCGTCTCCTGCTGGGTGCGAATCAGCGGAAATACCGCACCCTTTGCCACCGGCACGGAGGCGTGGCCGGTGAGTTCCAGCATGCGCAGGGTGTGCAGGGTTTCTTCGTCGCGCCAGGCGTTGCCGGTGACCATGGTGATGCCCAGCACCTGAACCTGCGGCGATTGCAACAGCGCCAGCATAGCCATCTGGTTTGAACCGCCAGGGCCGGAGCCGTCCTCGTCGATGAGCACGAGGCGTTTCTGCGCCGGACAGAGCGTCACGGCAAGAGCGAACAGGACCGATAAGGCTGTGTTTCTCATTCAGGGTATTGTGGCATAGCCTCGGGGACGGGGTTACCTTCGGCTGAATCCCCTTGGCTTGACCGGCGGGGTGACAGGCAGATTTGTCTTGCCGGCGGGATAGACCGCGAGAAAGCGGTCTTGCCCTTCGCCGGAACTGGCCGTTTCAACGCCATCCATGCTTCGAAATGCCAGGTGCAGCAGGCGGCGTTCGCGGCTGTTCATGGGTGGAAAGGCATACGGCACGCCGGATTTGCGCACCTTATCCGCGGCGGTTTCGGCGGCCATGCGCAATTCCTGTGCGCGCAGGGCCTTGAAGTTGCCGGCATCGAAGCTGACCAGATCGTGCTCGCGCTGGTCTAGGCGTAGCATCTGCGCGGCGATGGTCTCAAGGGCGCGCAGCAGTTCGCCATTGTGCTGGGTGACGAGCGGTACGTCGGGCCCACCCAGTTCCACGTAGATGACACGGGCCTCAAGGCCCTCAGGGTCGCGGGCGCCATCGCCGGCAGTGATGCGGTACTTGAGGCGCATGCCCCCCAGCTTGTTCAGGGTGGCGAGGAATCCGGCGATTTTCTGTGCAGCTTCTTGCAGGTCGGCGATCGGCATAACTCATCAGTATCGCAGAACAGGGCGGGGTAAGCGCGAATTAGGAGCCGATTAAGGAGGAGCCTCTACCGCGCAACCGAAAATCGGGTCCTCGCCGGCACGTGAAATGCTTTTCTTAGTCGCCCCGCATTCCGGGAGTCAAATATTCCGGCCCCACGGGATCGGAGACCGACTCCGCCACGATGCGGTCGATCCCGGCCATTGCGTTTGCGTCAAGCTTCCATCCCATGACACCCGCAACGGCATCCAGTTGATCGGGACGTTTGGCGCCCCACAACGCCACCGAGACACCGGGCCGGTCAAGCACCCAGCGCGCCGCCAACTCCACGATGCTTTTGCCGAACTGCGCGCGGGCAAACAGTGCGAGCTGATCGACCGCATTCAAGTATTGGCTGAAGCGCGGCTCCTGAAACTTGGGATCGACGCTGCGAATATCGCCTGCGCTGAAGGTCATGCCGCGACGCACACGACCGCCGAGCAAGCTGCGGCACAAGGAGCTATAGGTGAGCACGGCCAACCCGTTGGCAGCGCACCAAGGCAGAACGGAGTCATCGATTTGGCGCTCAAAGATGTTGTAGGGCGGCTGATTGGAGGCCAAGGGGGCAATGTCGCGGAAATCTTCCATCTCAGCGACGGAGAAATTGCTTACTCCCAGGGCGCGCACCTTGCCTTCGCGCTGGAATGCTGCGAGAAGCGCGGCGACTTCGGCAATGGGAGTGCGCGTGTCAGGCCAGTGCACCTGGTAGAGGTCGATATAGTCGGTGCCAAGGCGGCGCAGACTGTCTTCGAGTTCCCGGCGCATGCGGGGCGCGGTGGAGTTGGCGACCACGCCGGAATCGCTCCATTCAAGTCCTGCCTTGGTGGCGATGAAGAATGCTTCACGGCTGCCATGAGCGCGGATGGCTTTGCCGACGATTTCTTCCGCGTGCCCATGGCCATAGATGGGCGCGGTGTCGATGAGATTGATGTCGTGTTCGAGAGCGCTCAGGCATGTGGCGACAGCCGCGTCATCGGGCACTGAGCCCCATTCCATTCCGCCAATGGCCCACGTGCCCAATCCGACCCGGGAGACCTTCGCGCCCGCGATTGTTGTGGTTTCCATGAACCCTATCTTAAGCACCGCATCGGGACGGGCGCGAACACTGTACGATTCGCATGGGACCCTGGTGCGCGAAATCGATTTAAGACTCAGGAGAAATTAAGGTTCAATTCGTATGCTGAGGTTGACTATGAGGAACCAAATCCGGCTGTGCCAGACACGGCAATGGCTAAGATTTCTGCCCGGCGCAACCATCGTTCTGATGAACCTAATTGCTTCGACAGCGGCGGTCTTGGGACAGACGGCAAGCGAGGCTGCGCCCCAGCCTGCAACAGCTTCCAATCCACCGGTCACGATTACGCTCGATGAGGCAATCCGGCGTGCGGAGGCCAATGAGCCCTCGTATGCCGCGGCTTCCGCGGCAAGCCGGACTTCGGCGCTGGACCGCTCGATTGCGCGCGCGGGCTTGCTGCCCAGCGTTGTCTATAACAACCAGGTGATTTATACGGCGCCCAACGGGCAATACGGCGTGGTTGCCGAAGGGACGAGCCCGCAGCCTTTGCCCAAATTCATCGCCAATAATGGAGTCCGGGAGTATGTGAGCCAGGCCGCGGTCAACGAAACACTGGGCATGGGTCCGTTGGCTGCCGAGCGGCACGCCGATGCTGCCGCGGCACAGGCAGCAGCGGAGTTGGAAATCTCTCGCCGCGGACTGGTGGCGGCGGTTACCGGGCTCTACTACGGGTTGGCGTCTGCCGACCACAAACTCGCGAATGCGCAGCAGGCACTGGCCGAGGCGGCGGACTTTACAAACCTGACAACTGAACGCGAACAAGCGCGCGAAGCCGCGCACGCTGACGTGTTGAAGGCGCAACTGCAGCAGCAGCAGCGGGAGCGGGACTTTACTGATGCGAAGCTGGCAGCCGACAAGTCGCGGCTGGAATTGGGTGTACTGCTCTTCCCCGACCCGCGAACGCCCTATGTTCTCGCGATCACCGCGGCTGTTGCGCCGCTTGCTTCTCGCGAGGATGTCGACCAGGCCGCTGCCAGAAACAACGCGGAATTGAAGAGCGCGCTGGCAGCGATGAGCGTGAGTAATGCCGATGTGATGGCGGCGCGCGGGGCCTATCTGCCCGACCTGGGACTGAATTTCAACTACGGCATCGACTCCCCGCAAATCGCGGTCAACGGACCTGACCACGTGCGCAATCTCGGATACTCAGCCGTCGTGACTCTCAACATTCCGGTGTGGGATTGGTTAGCGACGGAACATAAAGTGAAGCAGAGTGAGATACGCCGCGATGCCGTGAAAGTGGCCCTGACCGCGACACAACGGCAACTGATCGCCCGGCTTGACGAGGTTTATGCCGAGGCAGTCGCTGCGCGCGACCAGCTTGCTTCGCTCGACGCAAGCGTGGCCACGGCCGGCGAGAGCCTGCGCCTCACCAAGCTGCGTTACACGGGCGGAGAGGCCAGCGTGCTGGAGGTTGTGGACGCACAGAATTCATTTCTGATGGCCGAAAATGCCCGCGAGGATGGGCGCGTGCGCTATGAGATGGCGCTGGCGGATTTACAAACCCTGACAGGGACAATGTGAGCCGATGATGAAACAGAAAGTGAACGGAACCGCGAGCAAGGATCACGGAGTGCCGGGGATTCGCTGGATTCTGGCAAGTGCTCTTGCGCTCCCCATGTTTTTCCTTCCTGGCTGCAAGAAAGAGGCCGCGCCGGAACCGGAAGTCACGGTGCAAGCCGAGCATCCCGAGCAGGGCACAATTTCAGAACACATCACCGCGGATGCCATTCTTTCACCACTGGCGCAGGCTGCCATTGCGCCCAGGATCAGTGCGCCGGTGAAGAAGTTTTACGTGCAGCGCGGCGCACGAGTGAAAGAGGGCCAGTTGCTGGCGACCCTGGAGAACACTGATCTGGCCGCGGCGGCGCAGGACAACAAGGGTTCCTACATGGCGGCCGAGGCGGCGTTTGCCGCGGCAACCAAGGCACAAGTGCCGGAGGACACGCAGAAGGCCGAACTGGACGCGGCGCAAGCCAAAGCCAACCTCGACCTGAACCTGAGCATTGTGAAGAGCCGCAAGCAACTCTTTGCCGAGGGCGCCATTCCCGGGCGCGATCTGGATACGGCGCTGGCCGCGCTTGTGCAGGCACAGGCCGCATACGACTCCGCCGCAAAGCATCTTGAATCGATGCGCAATGTGAGCCGGCAAGCCGCACTCAAATCCGCGCAGGGGCAATTGACTTCGGCGGAAGGTAGATACAAGGGCGCGGAAGCGCAGCTCAACTACTCTGAAATTCGCAGCCCCATTGACGGAGTGGTGACAGATCGGCCACTCTATGCCGGCGAAACAGCCGCTGCCGGCGCGCCGCTGCTCACCGTAATGGAGACGAGCGCACTGATCGCGAAAGCTCACGTGGCACAGAGTCTCGCGCAGCAGATGAAGGTGGGCGATGAAGCATCGGTCCGCGTGCCGGGTGTCGACGACGCTGTCCCGGCCAAAGTTGCGCTGATCAGTCCCGCGCTCGATCCAGGGAGCACGACGGTGGAAGTGTGGCTGCGCATCAACAACAAGGCCGGAACTTTGAAAGTAGGAACCCCGGTGAAGGTGAACGTCACGGGTAAGACCGTTGCGCTGGCGTGGAAGATTCCCGCATCGGCGATTCTGACCGCGCAGGACGGAAGCAAGTCTGTGATGATCGTGGGCGCAGAAGGCGCGGCCCACCGCAAGCCTGTAACACTTGGGATCGAGGACGATGGGGATGTGCAGGTGACCGGCGGTTTGTCGTCAACCGACACGGTGATCACCGCGGGCGCGTATGGGCTGGACGAGGGCACCAAAGTAAAGGTCGGCCCCGCGGCGGAGGACAAATAATGTCCACACCGCCCTCCGGCGCGGCTTCCGGCGAAAAATCTTTCTGGCTGGCCCGCACTACGCGCACGGTTTTTTTCTTTGCGACGGTCTTGACCGTGGCGGGCGCATACCTTGCTCTCCAGGTGCCTATTTCTGTCTTTCCGGATACGAATTTTCCGCGCGTCGTCATCGGTGTAGACAACGGCGTGATGCCCGTGGAGCAGATGGAGGTGACGATCACCAAGCCCATCGAAGACGCGGTGAATTCCGTGCCGGGCCTCGTGACGGTACGCTCCACTACCAGCCGCGGCTCCGCCGAAGTGAGCCTGTTCTTCGACTGGAACGTGGATATGTACCGCTCACTGCAACTGGTGGATGCAGCGCTGAGCAAGGTGGAGCAGACATTGCCTTCCACCGCCAGGATCACGACCAACCGGCTGACGTTCGCGACTTTTCCGATTCTCGGCTACAGCCTGACATCCGACAGCATTCCGCAGACGCGCTTGTGGGAGATTGCGACCTACGATCTGAAGCCGCCGCTGAATCGCGTATCGGGCGTGAGCACGGTGGTTGTGCAAGGCGGCCAGGTGCCGGAGTTTCACGTGGTTCCAAACCTGGCGCTGCTGGCGGCCTCCGGGGTCACTATCTCCGACCTGGTGAATAGCATCCAGGCTTCAAACATTGTGGAATCTCCCGGCTTGTACCAGGCAAACCACGAGTTGATTCTGGGCCTGGTGGGCGCGCAGGCGCACAATGCCGATGAATTGCGGCAACTGGTTGTAAAAGCCACGCCGGCCGGCGCCCCTGTGCGGGTGGCAGACGTGGCCACAGTAGTGCCGGCGACGATGCCCGTCTACACCACAGTGACCGCCAACGGAAAAAGCGCGGTGCTCCTGAACATTGCGCGGCAACCGTCGAGCAATACGGTTGCGGTGGCCGACGCCGTGGCCGCCGAAGTGGATCAGCTTCGCGAAAAACTGCCTCGGGATGTGAGGCTCGAACCCTTCTACGATCAATCGCAACTGGTTCGCAACGCCATCGCCAGCGTCCGCGACGCAATCTTTATCGGGCTGGTTCTGGCCTGCATCGTGCTTTACCTTTTTCTACGCGACTGGACCTCATCGCTTGTGGCCGGCCTCGTTATTCCGGTCACTGTCGCGGTGACCGTGCTGGTGTTGTGGCTCATCGGGCAAAGCTTCAACCTGATGACGCTCGGCGGTCTCGCCGCCGCCATCGGCCTGGTGATTGACGATGCCATTGTGGTGGTGGAGAACATCGTTCTGCACCGCGATTCGGGCGAGGGCCGTGTGAATGCCGTGCGCAAGGCGCTGGGCGAAATCACCACGCCGCTCATCGGTTCCACCATCACGCCCGTCGTCGTCTTTTTGCCGCTGGTTGCGGTGAGCGGGGTGACTGGAACCTTCTTTCGCGCGCTGGCCATCACCATGACCGCGGCTTTGCTCACTTCTCTTGCGCTGGCGCTTACCTGGACGCCGGGCCTGAGCTTGACGCTCTTACGCGAGCACAAGGGTGAGGCCACAAGCAGCCACCAGACAGCCGGCGGCTTTCTCAGCCGGGTTCTTCGCGTTCATCGCCGCGTGCTGGACTGGTCACTGGCCAAGCCGTTGTGGCTCGGCGGCGCATGTCTTCTGCTGGTGGTGGCAACCTGGGCAGGCTACCAGGCACTGGGTTCCGACCTGTTGCCGGAGATGGACGAGGGCGGTTTTATTCTCGACTACATTATGCCGGCGGGAAGCTCGCTTGCGGAGACGAATCGCGTGCTGGAACATGTTTATCGCATTTTGCACGCGACGCCCGAAGTGGAAAGCACCTCGCGGCGTACAGGGCTGCAAATGGGATTGGCCGCGGTGACTGAGGCCAATACTGGCGACTTTACGGTGAAGCTGAAGGCCAAGCGCAGCCGATCAGTATGGGAAGTGATGGATGAGGCGCGCGCGAAGATCAAAGCAGCCGAGCCGGAACTGGACGTGGAACTGACGCAGATCTTGCAGGACAACATCAACGATTTGTCGAATGCTCCGGAGCCAATCCAGATCAAGATATTCTCCGATGATCCCACTCTGCTGGCGCAACTTGGTCCGCGGGTTGGGGACGCCATCTCAGGAATCAAAGGCGTTGTCGACGTGGAGAATGGCATTGAGAATACGCTAAGCGGGCCGGCCACCAATTTTCAGGTCGATCCTGTCGTCGCGGCTCGCTTCGGCTTCACACCGACCGAGGTTTCAGAGGATGCAACCGCAATTCTTGACGGGCTGCCGACGAACGATCCACTGATCGCGAACGGGCGCCCTTATACCATTCGCTTACGCCTGAGCGACGAGCATCGGGCCTCGCTGGAGGCGATTGAGAACACCGTCTTCAACAGCAGCACGGGCCACACGGCGACGCTGGGATCCCTGGCATCAATCGAGCAATTGCCACCTCAGAACGAAATTCACCGGGAGAACCTGCAACGGCTTGTGGTGGTAACCGCCCAGTTGGAAGGGTCGGATCTGGGCAGCGCTATCGCGAGGGTTCGCCGCACCGTGGCTGGACTGCATCTGCCTCCCACGGTGCGCGTGGAGTACGGCGGGACTTACGAGGTGCAGCAGCAGTCATTTCGCGAACTCCTTCGCGTGCTGCTGCTCGCGCTGGCGCTGGTCTTCGGAGTGTTGCTGACGGAATTTCGCAACTTCCCTGCGCCCATCGCCATTCTCACCTCGTCGGTGCTTTCCATTTCGGGCGTCATTCTGGCGCTGCTGGTCACTCACACTACTTTCAACGTGGCGTCGTTCATGGGGCTCATCATGGTAATCGGCATTGTAGCCAAGAACGGCATTCTGCTTCTCGACGCCGATGAAAAGTTTCGCGCCGAGGGCGCATCAGCAGCGGATGCCATGATCCACGCAGCGCAGCGCAGGCTGCGGCCCATTGTGATGACAGCCATTGCCGCGGTATGCGGCATGTTGCCGCTGGCCTTTGCGTTGGGCGCGGGATCGCAGATGCTGCAGCCATTGGCAATCGCGGTCATCGGCGGCCTGACCATCTCAATGGTTCTGAGCCTGGTGGTCACGCCGGTGGTGTACTTTCTGCTGACGCGCAACCGTCAGGCGCAGCCTGAATACGGCGCGTAAGGACGCACAGCCGTGGTGGAATCGAATGCGGGCCTTGATGAATTGCAATGCTCAGCGATAACCGCGGGTTCTGAAGCGTGAAACGGACACGTAGAAGGTGTTTGCGTCGGTTCCCGGGTTATGCATACTGATATCTCCATTGGAGAGGTGCTGGTAGCGATAGCCGATGCTCACCGTTTGTCGCCGCTTGCGGAAAAACGTCAATCCACAGCCATAATCGATGGTGTACATGAATTGCGAACCTTCCGGCGAAAGAACGCGCTGCGCGAAGTAAATGAAACCGCCGTCGGTGGATAGAAATGGCTGCACCCGGCTATCGGGATAGAACGAGGCGCGAAAGCCAACCGGACTGATACCGCTGCCATAGATGCGCTGACGCAGCGACTGGTCGTACTTCGTCGGCGGTCCCGCCTCGGGGTTGGGCTGGTCCAGCATTGCCAGAGCGGTCAACTCCGGCGCATAGCGAAAGCTCCACTTCGGGTGCTCAGAGAGAAGATAGGAGTAGGTCACATCGACCGGCATGTACTTGATGTCTTTGGCTGAGCCCCAGATGTGACCGGTCATCAGCGACACACCCCACCATGCGCCGAATTCATGCACGCCCCCGTAGTGTGGCCACTCCGGCAGCAATTGAGCGGCGCGCGCAGGCTGTACGAGGCCGGGTTCTCCGGATGCGGGAGTCGTCGCGGTCGCGGTTTCAGATGCCGGCTGGGAATTTTCGCCTTCCTCGTAGGTTCCCGGCGGATCACTGAAGTAATTGGATGACTTCACCTGCCGTCCGTCCCGATACCATGGCGGACGGAAACGGAAGATGTTGGCGGTGGCACGCGACGGGGTAAGGAAGCTGATAGCGACCAGGGCAAACGTGCCGTGTGGCCGCGCCTCGAACTTCTGCACCACATACTTGTCGAGGATGTCCTCGGCGACATTCCAGCCCAAGCCGCCCAGTGGCGTGGTCACCAACTCGACATCGCCCGTATCGTTCTGAAGTTGCCCGTTAACGACGTCCGTTGTGTGGTCGCCATTGTGGCCGACCCCGGCTTCGCCAAACGGTCCAAACTTCCATTCAAAGCTATATGCCGTGGAGAAAAGCGTGGCGCGCAAACGGCTGTTCCAATATTCGCGGTTATTGCCGAAGTCCACCGTCATTCCCTTGGGGTCGTTCTGGATCCACATGTAGTTGGTGATGCTGCCCATCATTGGATGGCCGATGTAATCATCCAGGAATGGGTTGCCGTCACTCCACTGCCCCCAGCGCCACCCCAGGTCGCTATTGAACCAGCGCTGGAACCATGCGCCGGTGGTGGTCTCGTATCGGTACCAGTAGCCCGTATAGAGATTCCCCGCGTTCTGGAAGGCATTGAAGACCGACGAAGTGATGATCAACTGGTGCCAGTGGACGCGGCATTCACGGGCATGTGTTTCATCGTCCGGGCACTCGCTCAGCGGCACATGGTTTATTTCTCCGGGTGAAACTCCAAGCCCGGTCGACGGCTCTGGCGAGGGGGAATCAATTCCTCCTGCGAGCGAAGAGGAATAATCCTTCTCGGGTGCGGCCGCTGTCTCCAAGGCTACATCCGGAGCATCCGGCAACTCGGCTGCGGGCTGATTCGCAGAAGCAGGCGGTTGCCCGGAAGGCTGCGCTGCGACTTTGGACGTCTCCGGCGGCAACGGCTTGTCAGAGCTTTGAGCGCATGCGATTCCGCCTGGAATTGACGCAACAAGAACGAGCATACGAATGAAGTTGAAAAAGACCCGTTTCGATCGCGGACAAGACGGGGGATACGTCATTTGCAACGCTCCGATCATGTGCTCCTGCTATCAATAGCCGATGCAGCCACGTCAGGAAAGGTTGAATGATCAAGGCAAAGAAAATAAAGGGAAGGTCTTGGGGATGAATGGCATAGGGAATCTCGTACGATTGGCAAGAGCCTATCAAACTGGCGGTCTGGGTAGCAAGAATGAAACTTTCAAAGTGAACTGAATCGGCACAGGCCGGACGGACAATGGGAAAATGGATTTATGCTGTCCGCACCGCTTCTGCTTACCGCCGCACAGTCCCGCGTCCTTGGCGCGCTGGTCGAAAAGGAAGTGACCACGCCGGATTATTATCCGCTTTCGTTGAATGCATTGCTCAACGCCTGCAATCAACGCTCGAACCGCGAACCGGTGATGGACCTGGATGAGGACGATGTGCGGCAGGCATTGCACGGCCTTGAAGACCTGGGCGTGGCCGGCCGCGCGCGCAGCGCCGATGGGCGGGTAACCAAGTACGAACATTGGCTGGGCGAAGCCTTCAACTTCAGCCGCGCGGAGACAGCTCTGCTTTGCGTATTGCTTTTGCGCGGCCCGCAAACGCCGGGTGAATTGCGTGGCCGCACCGAGCGCCTGCACCGCTTCGATGAGATCACAGATGTGCTGGCCGGGCTGCAAAAGCTGATGGAACGCGAGCCGCCGCTGGCAGCCCTGTTGCCGCGACAACCGGGGACGAAAGAGGCACGCTATGCGCATCTGCTTTCGGGGGAAGTGGAGATTGCGCCTGCCAGTTCTTCGCCTATCGGCGCGGGGAACAGCTCAGAGCAGGAACAGCGCATTGAGCGTTTGGAAACGACTGTGACAGAGCTTCGCGGGGAAGTCGCTGCACTGCGGCAGAAGATCGATTCCTTATTCGGCTGAGCGCAACCTGCCGGGCTATAGCAGTCTCGGAATTGGTGTGGATCGAATGCACGCACCTAAGCGGCTTTTTCATCACGAAAAAGCCACCCTTTAAATCGATTAAAAAGTCACCGTGTATTCCGAAACTGCTCTAAGAAGCCTCTGCACAAGGCGCATTTTCGATCAGCGAAAAGATGCAGTGGCTAAAGCCATGCTCATTCTCGAGCCTTTATCGGCCCGACTGAAGTCGTGCCCTTGTTACAATGCAACTTGTGCAGAGTTTCCCTAAATCAGTTCGTAACCCGCGAACCAGTATCCGATTTCAAAAGCCGCAGTGTCCTCGGCGTCGGAGCCATGAATCGCGTTCTCCTGAATCGACCCTGCATATTTCCTGCGAATGGTTCCTTCAGCGGCGTTGGCGGGGTTAGTAGCGCCCATGAGCATACGCAGGTCGGCAATTGCGTTTTCCTTCTCCAGCACCATCAGGAACAGTGGTCCCGACGACATAAAGGTGGTGAGATCGTTGAAAAACGGCCGTTCGGCGTGCACATGGTAGAAGCCCTTGGCCTGCTCTTTTGAAATGGACGCCTTCTTGATGGCGACGATCTGAAAGCCGGCCAGGTTAATCTCCGACAGGATGGCTCCCATGTAGCCCTTGCGAACTGCGTCGGGCTTGATAATGCTGAAGGTGCGCTGCGCCACTCGATTTACTCCTTGCAGGGCTTTTGCCCGTCTCTTATTGTAAAGGCCGCACAGCGGGCCGAATGGTCTGCGAATCTGATAGAGTGACGCCATGTTCCGGTTCCCTGCCGCACACAGATGTTTCGTCTTCATTCCCGTTCTAGCCGCCGCCCCGGTGCTTTGTCAGACAGGCGCATCCTCGGCCCGACCCGCCACCACTGAGCTGCGTGTCTTCGACCCGTCGCTCGTGGACAAAACCATTGACCCCTGCGAGAACTTCTATCGATACAGTTGCAACGGCTGGTTCAAGCGCAATCCGTTGCCGCCCGATCAGACTTCCTATGGCCGATTTACCGAGCTTTATGAGCTGAATCGACTGCATTTGAAGCAGATCCTTGAACAGGCTGAAGTGCCCTCGCCCACACGCACCGCCAACGAGCAGAAAATTGGCGACGAATACGCCAGTTGCATGGACACGGCGGCCGTAGACAGGCTTGGCATCACTCCGCTGAAGCCGGAACTCGAGCGCATTGCTGCATTGAACACAACTGCCGAGTTGCCCGCCTTGCTGGCTCACCTGCACGCCATCGGGGTGAACGCATTCTTTCAATTCAGTTCCAACCCGGACTTCGCGAACGCAAATTCCGTGATCTCCTTTTATGACGCGGGTGGCCTGGGCCTGCCGGAACGCGATTACTACACACGCACCGATGCCAAGTCAGTGGAGCAGCGAAACCAGTACGCAGATCACGTTCGCAGGATGTTTGTTCTGGCCGGGGAGCCCGAAGCACAATCCGCGAAGGATGCAGCCACCGTGCTCACCATGGAAACCCGCCTGGCCAAGGCCTCGCTGACAATTACCGAACAGCGGGATCCTCAGAACCTGAACCACCCCACCGACGTGGCAAATTTTGCAAAGGAGCTGACGCACTTTTCGCTGCCGGAATACGTTGCCGATGCGCACGCGCAGGCGAGCGGCAGAATCAATGACGCTCAACCGAAGTTCTTCGCGGAGTTCAACACCTTGCTCGCGAATACCCCGCTGAATCAGATCAAGGCGTACCTGCGCTGGCATCTGTTGAACGCCTACGCGGGTACCAGCATGCCGGAAAGCTTCGACGAGGAGTCATGGCATTTTTACGCACACATTCTCAACGGAGCTGAAAAGCAACAGGAGCGCTGGAAACGCTGCACGAGTCGGGTAGACAGCGAGATGGGCGAGGCGCTGGGGCAGGTTTACGTGGCCAGGTATTTTCCGCCCGAAGAGAAACAGCAGGCACAGGAAATGACGCTGACCATCGAGCAGGCGATGGATAAGGACATCGACGGGCTGGATTGGATGAGTGCCGAAACCAAGGTCAAGGCCAAGGAAAAATTGCACGCGGTGATGAACAAGATCGGGTATCCGGATAAATGGCGTGACTATTCCAAACTGGAAATCGTGCGGGGCGACGACCTGGGGAACGAAGAGCGAGTGCACGAGTTCGACTTTGCGCGCGATCTGGCAAAAATTGGCAAGCCGCTGGACAAGAGCGAATGGTACATGTCGCCACCCACGGTGAACGCCTACTACGATCCGCAACAGAACAACGTGAATTTTCCGGCAGGCTATTTTCAGGCTCCCTTTTTCAGCGGCAAGGAAGACGACGCGGCCAACTATGGGGATATGGGCTCCACGATTGGTCACGAACTGACGCACGGCTTCGACGACCAAGGCCGCCAGTACGACAAGGACGGCAACCTGAAGGATTGGTGGACCAAGGACGACGAACAGAAGTTCAACGACCGAGCTGAGTGCATGGTTAAGCAATATGACTCCATTGAGGCAGTGCCCGGCGTTCACCTGAACGGCAAACTCACACTGGGCGAGAACCTGGCCGATCTCGGCGGGTTGTGGCTGGCATGGATGGCGTGGCAGGAAAAGGCCGAAGCAGCACATCTCGACATGGCCGCCAAAATGGATGGATTCACTCCCGATCAGCGTTTCTGGATCGCCTATGCGCAGCAGTGGTGTACCCAGACCCGGCCGCAGCAACTGCGGACCCAGGCGGAGACAGATCCGCACGCCCCCGACGAGTACCGAGCCAATACCGTGCTGACGGATTTGCCGGAATTTGGGAAGAGCTTCAGCTGCAAAAAGACGGCGCCGATGGTGAACCCCAAACCGTGCAGGGTTTGGTAAACGGGACCAGACGGACTTCGTCGGATCGCGGATCTATGAGGGGGAAAAAGGCGCGCGACTCCAGCATTTTTCAGCGGGCTACGCACTCCCTTGGTGGGCTGGTATGTGTTCAATTTTCTGAACCGAAGCGGCGGATTCCTGCTTCGATTTTCCAGCTTGTCAGGTCAAAAACATGATGGGATAATGTCGAACAGCCTTTTTCGTTGAGACCTTGAAATGGATTCGAAGACCACAGTCCTGATAGTCGACGACGACCCGTTGCACCTGCAAATTTATGGAATGATTCTGGACGGGGCCGGGTTCAAAGGCCTGCCGGCACTCGTATCTTACGAAGGGTTGGAATTCCCTGACGCGGAAACCGTGGATGCGGTGCTTCTGGACTACCGTCTCGGCCCGAGCATATCAGCCGTCAGCGCGGTGCAAAGGGTGAAGGAACGCTATCCGACTGCCCCGATTCTGATTCTGTCGGATTTGTACGACGCACCTGCCGATACTGCGCCTTTTGTCCAGGGCTTTGTACGCAAAGGCGACCCCGGGAAGCTGCTTTCGGCGCTCCATCATGTCATTGGGCAATCAGCTTAAGAGCATAGGCGCCGGTACAACTAATCCAGACTATTTGTCATCGAACTCCTCCAGAATCACGATCTGTCCCCCCGCCGATTCCGACTCTGGAGTTCCTGGATGGTACGTGCAACGACCGTTACTCGACGGGTCCTGGAAGTGTTCGCGGTTTGCGTGGCCCTTCTATTTGACATCGTCCCGCTGAGGGCCATCGCCGATGCCCCTCCGGCGCAGACCAAGCTGAAGAGTCTCTCATTGGAAGAGCTTGGAAACATTGAAGTTACGACGGTATCAAAGGAACCGGAAGAGGTTTGGCATACGCCCGCGGCAATCTACGTGCTGACGCAGGACGATATTCGCAGATCTGGTGCCACCACGATTCCGGATCTGCTGCGGATGGTTCCGGGCATCGAAGTCGGCGAGTTGCAGAGCAATCAATGGGCTGTCGGAATGAGGGGATTTGGCAGCGCGTTCTCAAAAGATGTTCTGCTGCTGATCGATGGCCGCAGCACTTACACTCCGCTCTTTGAAGGTGTCTATTGGGATGTTCAGGATGTTCTGCTCGAAGATGTGGAGCGGATTGAGATCGTCCGAGGGCCCGGTGGAACCATCTGGGGCGCGAACGCGGTCAACGGAGTCATCAACATCATTACGAAACACGCCAGGGATACGCAAGGTACACTTGCCACCGGATTGGGCGGCCATGTGGACCGCTTCAACGGCAGCATCCGACAGGGTCTGCATAAGGGCGCCAATCTGCAGTTCCGTCTCTTCGCCCATGGTTTTATTCGCGAAGACGAGCAGAACCCCGGCTACGATCCCTACGACCGATGGCATCTTGCTCACGGCGGCGCGCGCGTCGATTGGGACTTCACGCCAAGAGACACTCTGACCGGGGATGCCGACCTGTATACGGGCGCATCCGGCCAGAAGATAAGCATCGGCAGTTATGCTCCGCTTGAGCAGCTCGTGATCGACGACACCTTCAACGTCTCTGGAGGAGATATCGTCCTCAACTGGCGACATCGATATCGGGGAGGATCGGACTTTCTGGCTCGCGCCTACTTTGATCGCACCAATCGTCAAGGAACGGAATTCGGCGAGACACGCAGCACTTTTGACGTTGACTTCATCGATCACCTCACCCTGCTCCGCCGGCAGGACGTTATCTGGGGCGCAGGAGCCCGCCTCAGCCCTGACAATGTTATTCAAACTCAACCGACTGTTGATTTCGAGCCACATGAACAAACCGATTACATCTATAGCGCCTTCGTTCAGGATGCCATTGACCTGCTTCCGCGCATCCTGACCTTCACGCTTGGATCGAAATTCGAAAACAACAATTACACGGGTTTTGAAATACAACCTAATGCGCGCTTGCTTTGGAATCCGGCGCGCCATGCGACGTTATGGACAGCCATCTCGCGCGCCGTCCGCGTCCCGGGCCGTCTCGATCGCGATTTGCAGGTGACCGACGTTCTTTCAACCGCCCCTGCTGTGCTCGTCCGTATTGAGGGGGATCCAAACTTCAAGTCGGAAGATATGCTCGGCTATGAGGCTGGCTACCGTCAGCTTTTCACCCGCGCGCTCTACGCCGACATTGCTGCGTTTCAGAACCACTACGACCATCTGGAGAGTTACGGTACGCGTTCTTATACCTCCATCACCACGCCCATTACCGCGACGGTGCTGAATATCCCGTTTGCGAACGGCATCGACAGCACAACTGACGGATTCGAGATTGCGCCAGATTGGAAACCGGCAAGCTGGTGGGAACTCAAGGGCAACTTCTCTCATGTTCACATTAATGCAGCCCCCAGGCCAGGCTTCAACGACACCACGACTGCGGCCAGTTACGAGGGTTCCACTCCTCATCGCATTGCCACGCTGCAGTCGCTTCTCGATCTGCCGCACGGCGTGGATGTGGATCTCGACTATCGCTTCGTGAGCCGCCTGCCCGCACAACGGGTTCAGAGCTACCAGACAATGGATGCGCATGCAAGCTGGAGGCTTGGCAAATCGCTTCAATTCAGCTTAGACGGCCGCAACCTTTTGCAGCCGCACCATCATGAGTTTCAAGGGGACAACGATCTCCCGGTGGGAATTCGCCGCAGCGTTTACGCCGGCATCACCTGGACGCGTTAGTTGCAGATGAACTCCGATAGGCCGATGAGCGCACGAATCAAACTGAATCGTCCTTGCAGCGGGTGGCTGTTGAGCGCCCCGTCACTTGTCTGCCCTCTTATCCTCTTGTTCTTTTCCCTTGCATGTTTGGCGCAATCCGACCCTGAACTAACTCCCTACGATGTGGAAGCAGCGTATCTCTATAATTTCGGAAAATTTGTGCAGTGGCCTGTGGATTCGGCATCGAGTTCGCAACCATTTTCCATTTGCATCCTGGGAGAGGATAACTTCGGCCGGAAACTGGATGACCTGATCGCAGATGACACCATTCAGGGCCGCAAGATCGTTGCGAGGCGTCTATCTTCTCCCGATTCCGCGGATAACTGCCAGATTGTTTTTATAGGGCTCTCTGAAGATGCGCATCTCAAAAAGGATATCGATGCTCTGGAAAAGCGGCCGATCCTGACGGTCAGCAACCTCCCTCATTTTCTGGAGCGCGGGGGCATGATCCAGTTTCTCCAGCAGAACAGGCGAGTCCGCTTCGCAGTGAACTTGTCCGCCGCGGAGCAAACTCACCTTTCAATGAGTTCCGAACTTCTTAAAGTAGCGATCTATGTGAACAGACCAGCGACGCAGGAGGTGGAGTAATGAGTAAATCCCCCCGCCGGCGCTCCATAGCATCCATGCTGACCTGGATGAACGTACTGGTCAGCGGCATCGCACTGATTCTGGCTTATGTTTCATTTCTTGCCTATAACTTGTTTGCCTACCGTCAGGCTGCTGTGAATAGTCTTTCAGGGGAGGCGCAGATCATCGGGGCGAACAGTGTTTCTGCAATCATCTTCAACGACCCGGCGGCGGCGCAAAAGACGCTGTCGGCATTGACCAGTTCCAACGACGTAATTGGCGCCGCGATTTATACCGATTCCGACACTCCATTTGCTCAGTATGTGCGCTCCGGGTCAGCACTTCTCCAACCCAGAGACTTACCCAAAGGCGCAATCCAGAGTAACTGGGTGGACGGGCTGAACATACTCACGGGATCGCGGATCATGATGCAGGGAAAGGCGGTCGGCACTGTCTACATTTGGGCACGGCTGCATAACATGCGGACACAAGCCATCCGCTATGGCTCGATTGCCGGCGGCATCCTTTTTCTTTGTCTTTTGGCGGCTTTGATCGTAGGTGCCATCTTCAGGCGGATTCTGGCCCAGCCTATCGTTTCCTTTGCCGAAACTGCGCACCTGGTTACGCGGTATCGCGATTACAGTATCCGGTTTACGCCCAGCCACCGTTACGATGAACTCGTATCGCTCACCGAAGCATTCAACGAGATGCTGGCCGAGATTCAACATCGAGATGGCGCGCTGGAAAAAGCCAAGGCGGAACTGGAAATCCGCGTCGAAGAGCGTACCGCCCAGTTGCAGGCGGCAAATCGCGAACTGGAAGCCTTTTCGTATACGGTTGCCCACGATTTACGTGGTCCGCTCCAAGCCATTCACAATATATGTCACCTCATTGTCGAGTCAGACCGCGCAAAGCCCCTGGAAGCCAAGACGCCGATGCTGGCCCAACTCAGTGCTTCCGTCGCTGCCATGTCGAACACGATCGACGATTTGCTCGATCTTTCGCGTTCTACAAGTGCGGCGCTGCACCTGGCCCATCTTGACCTGAGCCTGCTGGCCAGTTCAATCCTTGAAGTTCTCGCCAAGGCGGATCCGGACAGGCAGGTCGAGGCGGTTGTGCAGCCGCGATTGCAGATCAACGGTGACCCGGGTCTGATGCAAATCGTCTTGCAAAATCTGCTGCGTAACGCCTGGAAATTCACTGGAAGAAACAATCCGGCCCGGATCGAATTTGGCAGCACACAACAAAATGGGGCGACTGTTTTCTATGTTCGAGACAACGGCGCGGGATTTGATCAGCGTTTGGCCGACCGTCTCTTCACGCCCTTCCAAAGGCTGCACGCCTCAAGCGAATTTCCCGGCACCGGGATTGGACTGGCAACGGTACAGAGGATCATTCATCGGCATGGAGGAGAAGTCTGGGCAGAGGGTGCAATTGAAAAGGGAGCCACATTTTATTTCACCCTTGATCCGCGAAAACCTTAAGGCGGCGCGGAGGCCGCAAGCCGTTACGCAGGCGGTCTTCTCCTCCGCACAATTGACTGGGGTGATTCAAAGATGCGAATCGAACGAGTTTGAGCAACACACCCAGTTTTAAGCCATTGCTTCGCGCCCCATCGGCTCAAAATGCAACTCGTTCGTCTTGCGGTCCACATCAATGCGCACATGGGCGCCGTGCAGCACCTCGCCATTCAATATTTTGATGGCGAGCGGATCCTGCACCATGCGCTGCAGTGCCCTCTTCAACGGACGCGCGCCATACGCAGCATCCGAACCCGCTGCGAGAATCAACTGACGCGCGGGCTCGGTCAGTTCGAGCGAAATTTGCCGGTCTTCGAGCAGCTTCCGCACTTCGTCCAGCCGCAGGTCAAGGATCTGGCTCAAGTGCGCCTGTCCCAGCGAATGGAAAATCACAATATCATCGACGCGGTTCAAGAACTCAGGCCGGAAATGCTCGCGAAGCACGCGCATTACCGACTCACGCGCCATCTCTAAATCGTGATCGCTCTTGAGCGCATCGCCGGTCAACATCGGCGCCCCCAGGTTTGAGGTCATAATGAGCACGGTATTCTTGAAATCCACCGTGCGGCCTTTGGCGTCGGTCAGACGGCCATCGTCCATCACCTGCAGCAGGATGTTGAATACATCCGGGTGTGCCTTCTCGATTTCATCGAAAAGAAGTACAGCGTAGGGCCTGCGGCGCACGGCTTCGGTCAACTGTCCGCCCTCGTCGTAACCCACATAGCCTGGAGGCGCGCCAATCAGCCTCGCCACGGCGTGCTTCTCCATGTACTCGCTCATGTCGATGCGCACCATCGCCTGCTCGTCGTCGAACAAAAACTCAGCCAGCGCGCGCGCGGTCTCGGTCTTTCCCACACCTGTGGGCCCAAGGAAAATGAAGCTCCCGATCGGCCGCTTTGGATCACTGAGCCCTGCACGTGAGCGGCGAATTGCATTGGCCACAACATTGAGCGCGGCGTCCTGGCCAACTACCCGCTCGCGCAGGCGCTCTTCCATCTGGACGAGTTTCTTCACTTCGCCTTCCAACATGCGCGAGACGGGAATTCCCGTCCACTTGCTCACGATTTTCGCGATATCCTCTTCATCCACTTCTTCCTTCAACATGCGCGTGGCGCCGGAGTTCCCATCCTGGAGCGCGTTCAACTGCTTGAGTTCGGCCTCCAGCTTGGGCAATTCGCCATACTGGATCTGCGCCGCGCGGTCGAGCATGCCCTTGCGCGTCTGCTCCTCGGCTTCGAACTTCAGCGCCTCGATCCGCTTCTTGATCTCGCTGACCCGGGTAATGGCATCGCGTTCCTTCGTCCAGCGCGCACGGAGAGCCGTGATCTGTTCTTTCAAAGTTGCTAACTCGCGCTCCACTTGCTGCAAACGGTCGCGGCTGTTGGAATCTGTCTCGCGTTTCAGGGCTGCGCGTTCAATTTCGAGCGACGTCGCCTCGCGCTCCAGTTGGTCAATCTCAGTCGGAACCGAACCGATTTGAATAGCCAGCGAAGCCGCGGCCTCATCCACCAGGTCAATGGCTTTGTCGGGCAGGAAGCGGTCGCTGATGTAACGGTGGGAAAGCGTCGCGGCCGCCACAATCGCCGCGTCCTTGATGCGGACGTTGTGGTGCGCTTCGTAGCGGTCCTTCAGACCGCGAAGAATGGCGATCGTGTCTTCGACGTTGGGCTCTCCGACGTAGACAATCTGGAATCGCCGCTCCAGAGCGGCATCTTTCTCGATGTATTTGCGATACTCATTCAGCGTAGTTGCACCAATGGCCCGCAATTCGCCGCGCGCCAGCGCCGGCTTCAGCATGTTGCTTGCATCGATGGCGCCTTCAGCGGCGCCCGCGCCAACCAGCGTGTGCAGTTCGTCGATGAAGAGCACAACCTGTCCGTTCGATTCTTCAATTTCTTTCAGAACCGCTTTGAGACGGTCTTCGAATTCGCCACGATACTTTGCGCCCGCCAGCATGGAGCCAAGATCGAGCGAGATGACTCGTTTGTCGCGCAGGCTCTCTGGCACGTCGCCGGAAACGATGCGTCGTGCGAGGCCTTCGACAATGGCTGTCTTGCCCACACCTGGCTCGCCGATCAAAACGGGATTGTTCTTCGTTCGGCGGCTCAGAACCTGAATTACGCGGCGTATTTCTTCGTCGCGGCCGATGACCGGGTCAAGCTTTCCGCGCCGAGCCAGTTCAGTGAGATCCTTGGCGTATTTTTCAAGCGCCTGGAACTTGCCTTCGGGATTCTGATCGGTGACACGTTGCGACCCGCGCACCGCGGTGAGCGCTTTCAGGATCGCTTCGTGGGCAGCGCCCAGCGCCACCAGGGCCTCTCGCGCCGGGTCGCCTTTGAGGTGTGCCGCGCCCAGCAACAGATGCTCTGTCGAAACGTACTCGTCTTTGAAGTTTGCAGCCTCGCGGAAGGCCTGGTCCACAACTTTGTTGAGGGCCTGGCTCACCCCGGGTTGCGTCGACGCGCCGGCCACGCGAGGCAGTTTCTCCTCGATGCCGTGCAGGTCGCTTTCAAGCCGTTCGGTGGGAACACCAATCTTCTCGAGCACCGCGGGAATCACGCCTTCGCGATCCTCGATCAACGCCAGCAACAAATGGACGGGCAGCATCTCGGGATTACCAAGTTCAGTGGCCCGCTCCTGCGCCTTTTGCATTGCCTGCTGCGATTTGACGGTCAGTTTTTCCCAACGAATGGCCATATCTCAACTCCTTAGAGCAGCTTCGGAATACACGTAGACTTTTCAAGAGGAGTGCAAGGTGGCTTTTTCTTGTTGAATAAGCCACTTAAGTGCGTGCTTTCGGTCTACACCAATTCCGAAATTGCTGTAGCGCCAGTTTCCGGCGTTGAGCCAGAACTCAGACTGCAATTTACTAGACTTTCTTCATTCTTTGGCTGATGCACAAAAAACTTAGCGCCGAGGAGTAAATTTGTGTCCACTCCCCGGCGTTAAGAGCGAAACCAGAGTTGTTGTGCCCTGGCGAGTCCTTGACCTGCCGCAAGAACCTTGAGACGCGAAGCAGGCTGCCAGACGCCGCAATTACGCTGCAGCTGTCTGGTTCTTGTCGACATTGATTTTGATCTGCTTGGGTTGCGCTTCGGGCTTCTTCTTCAACTCCAGCTTCAGAACGCCGGCATTGTAGCTGGCCCCAACGTTTTCCGTGTCGACAGTGGACGGCAGAGTGAAAGCGCGATAGAAGTTGCCATAGCGCCGCTCAATGCGATGAAAGTTCTCTTCCTTTTCTTCCTTCTCGAACTTACGCTCGCCCTTGACCGTCAGGGTGTGATTTTCGACGCGCACATCGAGATCCTTCTCTTCAATGCCCGGAACTTCAAGCTTCAGCACGACTTTCTGCGCATCCTCATAGATATCGACCGCCGGCACAAAACTTGCTGCCGCGAGCGGATCGTTGTCGCCGTTCATATCGCGGAAAAGCGAGTTGACGCGGTTCTGTAGAGCTGCCACTTCCCGGTACGGGTCCCAACGAGTAATTGCCATGATTGTTTACCTCCAGATGGTTTCGGTAGTGATGGGGTTGGGAGCCTGGTCCCAGCCACCCAACCAATTTGACTCCACTATAGCACAAACGATTCATAAAATATGAGCGCATTTAACTCATATTCTGGATATTCTTATAAGCTATTATTTTTCAGCAGGATATGAGTGAGCTGCGTCGGGTTTCTATTCTTTGAGAGCGACTAGACCTGGACGAAATGAGGCGCGGACAGGTGCGAGGAGGACTGCTGGCCTTTGCCAAGCCGGGTGAGGGTAAGGACGGTAATGTCGTCGTCCTGGCCAAAATTGACGGCGGCTTGAGTCGCCTTGGCGGCATCGGGGCGGGTGGCGAAGAGGGCATCGAGGCGCTCGAAGCTGAAGATTTCTCCGTTTGAGCTGCGTGCTTCGAGCAGGCCGTCGGTGTAGAGCGCAAAGTGGTCACCTTCGCGAAGCTCGATTGCCTCCTCTTCGTAATTCGCCGCGGGAAGAATACCCAGTGGCAACGTGCCCGGGAGATCGACTTCCCGCTTGTTCAGAAAAGGTGCGGGGTGACCCGCAGTGGCCATCACGCAGTGGCCTGCGGCGTCCAGGCGCAGTGCCAGACAGGTGACGAAGCCGCCTTGCAGGCGTCCGAAGAGCCGCAGGTTCAACTCGGCGAGCATCTCGCCAGGATTGGGAGCGAATCGGGCCAGGGTACGCGCGGCGCCCACGATCAGAGAAACGGTCATTGCTGCTTTCAATCCTTTGCCGCTGACGTCGCCGAGCAGGATCATTGTGGAACCCTCGTACTCGCCCTCCAGCGGAATGACCTGGAAGAAATCTCCGCCGACTTCCTGTGCGGGACGATAGGCGCTGGTAAACGCGAATCCTGGCAATGCAGGCAGCGATTCGGGGATCAGGACCTGCTGAAGTTCGCGAGCGCTCTTGAACTCCTGTTCCAGCGAACTTTGGCGGGCGGCCGAGTCCTGCATATAGCGGTATACGGCATAAATGATGGCCAGCAGCAGCAACGTGTTGGCGACGGTTTGCGCGTTGAAGACATTGCCATTGAGGGTGAACAGAGGTGCGGCGATCTTGTCTCCGAGCGTCCAGTGGGTGAACCGGCTGCCCTGCTGCACGGCGATGCGAATGACGGAAATCATGCCGGCAAGAAAAGCGGTAATGGCCACAAACCAGCGTGCGGCATCGAGGCGCTTGCGGAGCGCGTAAGCAACCAGGATAAGGGGATAAATTTCGGCGGCCGTAAAGACCACGGTCAATACGGCATCGGCGGTTTGCACCCAGGGTGCAAGCAGAGGGTTGCTCCAGTCGAAGAGCGTAATGAGACCGTCGAGCGAAGTGGCTGTAATGCTGATAATGGCCAGCTGGCGGGTCAGGCGCGCCAGTCGCGGATTCTCGTCCAGCTTGAGCAGGTAGAGCAAAAGGAACCAGAGTCCGATGTCGGACAAACTGAGCACTGGCTGAAGCCACCCGAGGGCAAAGCTGAACGAGAATGGAATACGCAGCCCGACAAGAATGAGCGAGATTACAGAGCCACCGGTAAAAACGGCCATCCAGAGGAAAACCCGGCGGGACCGGTGGCGGAACCAGGCCAACAGGCTGAGAAGCATGACAAGTGCGTTCAGCGACTGCAGCCCGAAGTTATATTGGCGGCTGCGCAGCCATGAATAGTCCAGCTCTGCCTTCTGGGCCGCGATGGCCGAGGGGCTACCCACCTGAGGAGCCGCGTAGAAGCCGCCGAGCTGGTCGGAGTCAAACGAAGTCAGCGGGGCTTTCCACACACGCAGAGCGAGCACTCCGTCGCGCACAGGGCCAAGACCGAAAGTCTGAGCGGGCGGCGCATAAGGATAAGAGGGATGTGGCGGGAGATTTCCGTTGTGCCCGACGAGTGTGCCGTTCCAGTAGATTTCGTAGGCATCGTCGATATGCCTGATCAACAGGGCGAAGTCTGGTGAAGCACCGGGGGCCGGCGCGAGATGAACGTGTTTCCTGTACCACGCATAGCCCGTGTAGGCGGGATGGCCCTGCGCTCCCCAAGTCTTGTCGGCGCTGATTTGCTCCCAGCCCACATTCCCCGCATCATCGCCGGTCTGGGGCAACGCCCAGGCGGGATTGTCACCGAGATGGAATTGCCAGGGGCCATCAAGAGGCGCGACCCCTTTACCAAGGCCGTCGACCACCAGCACGGGGGCCACGGACTGCGCAGCAGTCAGTGACGTGAAGCTTGCCAAGGCACAACAACACAGCCCCACAGAAAGAGGCAAACGAAGGCCAAACAGAAACATGTGAAGAGCATACTCCGCTGTTTCTGCTGGCGATAGCGATTTTTCAGCGTATTCAAAGCCGGCTGAGGCCGTAGCTGGGACCGCCGTGGGCCTGCCAATCCGGGACGACCTCTACAATATCGGTCAGATGATAGCGATCTCTGGTCTTCCCCCCTACATGGATTGGCACTGGCTTTGGCTCACCGTGGCCGCCTTTCTGGCTGGGGTTCTCAACGCCGTGGCCGGCGGGGGATCTTTTCTCCTCTTTCCTGCCATGCTGAACATGAAGATGCTGCCGATTCAGGCAAATGCCACCAACACCGTGGCTCTTTGGCCAGGACAACTTACCTCGATTGCGGCTTACCGCCAGGACATCCGCAAGAACCTTCGACTCGTCTTTCCCATGGCCCTGGCTGGCCTGCTGGGCGGCACCGCCGGGGCGATTGTGCTTCTGAATACGCCGCAGACGACATTCATGCATCTCGTGCCCTGGCTGCTGTTGGTGGCTGCATTGATTTTTGCCGCAAGCGGACCTGTCTCCCGATGGCTGGAACGCCGACGTCCGGCCAACCTGAATCCCGCCCGGCGCGGAGATGCCGTGACGCCTATTCGCCCAGCGCGCCGCCTGCCGGTGTTTTTCGCAACAATGGCAGTTTGCTTCTATATCGGCTACTTTGGCGCCGGGGCCGGGTTCCTCATCATCACTCTGCTTTCGCTGTTCGGCTTTCCAGGACTTGAATGAGATCAACGCCCTGAAGGTGGTATCCACCACCATGGCCAACGGCATCGCCTTCCTCATCTTTGTCGTAGACGGGCAAGTCGTATGGCGCTACTGCCTGCTCGCCATGATCACCTGCGCGATCGGCGGCTACACCTCCGCCAGCATGGCACGCCGGGTTCCGCAGCCCATGTTGCGCGCCATCGTCGTCTTCATTGGCCTGTCCATGGCGGCATGGTTCTTTTGGAAGGGCCGATAGAGACGGCTTCGCGCAACGGGCCGCCGTGCAGACTCGCGCCGTCCCGGCGTCCCGGGTAGGCTCTGACCTTCGTGTTGCGTCAACCCGGCACCAGTCGATCAACGATAAGATGGAAGCATGAGCCACGAAGGCATCCGCATCGTCGCAAAAGATGAGCAGGCGCACGAGAGCGAAGACAACCACCCGCTGCCGCGCATCGCCGTCACGCCGCAAAAAGTGAGAGTCCTGCTCACTGAGGGTAAAGGCCTGGAAATCGATTGGGTCGACGGCCACAGAAGCGCCTGGACCTTCGCCTGGCTGCGCGATGCGTGCCCTTGCGCCACGTGCGTCGATGAGCGAAAGAACGAGGGCCGCAAACTCGGCCAGCCCAAACCGAAGGCGGCCGATCTGCTACCCATGTACAAGCCGCCATCGAAGCCAGCCAGCGCCCACGCCGTGGGCCGTTACGCGCTGCAGTTCAACTGGCTTGACGGCCACTCGGGCGGAATCTACTCCTGGGAATACCTGCGCCGGAATTGCCAATGCGCCGAATGTACCTTTGCCGCGACGCCAACCGAGGGCACGCCGAACTAGCCTGCGCAGGCAATCGGCGACGCCGGGGCACCTCAGCCAGTGTGGTGAGTCTGAAGTTCGCTGGAGTATGGAAAAGCGATAACTCCGCGCAAATCGCCCGAAACGCAGATCCTTCGACTCGCTCCGCTCGTTCAGCAAGACAAGCTTTAGGGTGACGAATTAACAACTCACCACACCAGCCCAATCTTTGGTGCTCCTCTCGATAGGTCTTTTTATTTTCGGTTGTCGCCACAGATGGTAGAGTTGCACTCCAGGAGGATGCGCGTGACCCTCAGAGAGTTCCTGGGAAAACAGCTCATTGACGTCATTCAATGGAATGAGGCGGAAGACGGAATGCTCGCTTTCCGCTATCCCATGGAAGACATGGAGATTCAGAACGGCGGTCAACTGACCGTTCGCGAGTCCCAGATCGCCGCTTTTGTGAACGAAGGCAAGATTGCCGACGTCTTCGCGCCCGGACTGCACACGCTCACTACCCGCAATCTACCCCTGCTAACCGATCTGCTGAACTGGGATAAGGGCTTCGAATCTCCTTTCAAGTCGGATGTCTACTTTTTTTCGACCCGCCTGCAGATCGATCAGAAATGGGGAACGGCCACGCCCATCACGATTCGCGACAAGGAGTTTGGAGCTGTGCGGCTGCGGGGCTACGGCATCTACTCCTATCGCATCACCGATGCTCGCATCTTCTTCAACCAGGTGAGCGGAACGCGCCAGACCTACTTTGTGTCGGAACTCGAAGGACAGTTGCGCAACACAATTGTCGCGCGCATGACGGATATTCTCGCGGCGAGCGATGTCTCCTTCGTTGATATGGCGGCGAACCAGGACGCCCTTGGGGAGAAGATTGCCGACCAGATGAAGCCGGCCTTCGCCGCGCTGGGGCTCGAGCTGAACCAGTTTGTGGTGGAAAACATCTCTCTGCCGGATGAACTGCAGAAGGTAATGGACCAACGCATCGGGACGAGCATGGCAGGCGATCTTGGCCGCTATACGCAATTCGAAGCGGCACAGGCCTTGCCCTTAGCGGCCGCAAACCCGGGTGGAGTTGCCGGCATGGGTGTGGGTCTCGGAACCGGTGTGGCCATGGCTCAGACCATGATGGCCGCGGCGAAGTCACCAGCCGATGCAGTGGCTTCTTCAGCCGCTACCGGCACAAGGTTCTGTATCGAATGCGGGAAAACAATCCCTGAGCGCGCAAAATTTTGTCCGGAGTGTGGAAAGCCACAATGAACTGTCCTTCGTGCGGTGCCCCGGTGCGCCTGGAAGCCGCCAAAGACGGCCTCGCCTGCGAATACTGCCGGAACTTCTATTTTCCTGAAAAGGATGATGAGGGCGTATCCATCTTTCCGGAAGCATCGGGTGACTCGTGTCCGGTGTGCGCCGTTCCGCTCATGAACGCGTCTCTTGCGAAGGTACGAATTCTCTATTGTACGCGCTGTCGCGGCATGCTTGTCCCAATGGATGTATTCATTACGCTGGTGGAGGAGCTGCGTGCCGGACAGCCGGGTTCGCTCATTCCACCGCCGCCCGATCCCAATGAACTGCATCGCAAGCTGGACTGTCCCCATTGCCACAAGCCGATGGACACACATTTCTATTCCGGTGCGGGCAACGTGATCATCGAAGATTGTGATGTGTGCGAGCTGAATTGGCTTGACCACGGCAAACTGATGCGCATCGTCCGCGCTCCCGACTACTCATACCGGAACGCGGAACCCATGGCCTGAGGGCTCAGGTTGCGGAAGGTTCGTCTGCCGGGACTTTCGGGAGCAGACTGCCGGTTGCGGCTGCGGCTTTCTCGCGCTCTCGCATTTCCTCGACCTCTTCGATGAGCTGTGCCAGTTGTTCCTTCTTGCGCTCGCTGACATTGAGGAAGCGGATACCCACGGTGCATCGGTCGTAGATGGCCTGGGTAACTCCGCCGAGGCGGAAGGGCAGGCCATCGATGCGAAACTCCGTCTCCACTTTTCTGAAGATGCCGAGGGGAAAGCGCAGGTCGGTATGAATGCAGCAGCCGCCCAGGCTCACGTCGAGAATGTGCCCATGGACCACCGCCGCCAGGTCGATGAGATGAATTACAGCGCTTGATTCAACCGGGTGCCGGGGCTGCAATCGGCGCTCCAGGTACGGCTTCGGGGTGCGACTCGGACTGTCTGGCAGTTCCATCGTTCTCCCCGCCCATCCGCGGGATGGCTCAGTGTCCCCCGGCCAGCTGCCAGGGTTGAGCGGGCGCGGGCTGGGGGACTTCCCGGCCCTCTAAACGGTCATATTGATACACATCGCTGGTGGTGCCCAGCGACTGGTTATAAAGGCTGGTGCCACCGCTCAACTGCTTCAATTCCTCAGTGAACAGATGAATGGCATGCAATTGGCTGGCCGTAGCGGGCAGCTCAAATTGGCTTGTCTTAATGAATTTCTGGTAACCCCGATCGAGCAACTCACTGACCTCGCCTTTGACCAGCGCGCCCGGTGGAATCGCGAAAGCGGGCGGGGTATCCTTCTCTTTCGCGGGAACCAGCACTGTGCCGACACCGTGCTTGCTGGCCAGCATTCCTCCCGGGATACGGGCAAATGGCGCCACATCGAACGAATGGGCGCGCAGAATTTCAAGCAACTGATCGAAGCTGGGAATTCGGATTTTTTGAGTCACGGTTGGCCGCCTGTCTGCGAAGATGGAACGAGGGGCATGCGGAATTTTCCCCATCTTCAGTTTCGCACACCCCGGGCATTGCCTTTAATTCACCGATGGAAACCACGGTTGCACAAACCGCACTGGGCTCGTCCCTGGCCGACCGCATCGGCTCCACGCCGTTGCTGCGTCTGGACCAGGTCGTCTTCGGCCTGGATGGCATCACGCTACTGGGCAAAGCCGAGTGGGCCAATCCGGGCGGCAGCGTCAAGGACCGCGCCGCGGCGGCCATGGTGCGCGATGCGCGGACACGCGGCCTGCTCGTGCCGGGCAAAACCCTGCTGGACGCCAGCAGCGGGAATACGGGCATTGCCCTGGCCATGCTGGGCGCGGCGCTCGGATTCCCGGTCCAACTGGCCATGCCTGCGAATGTGTCGCCGGAGCGGAAACGGATTGTGCAGGCCTATGGCGCCAGGGTGGAATGGACTGACCCGGACCTTGGCTCGGACGGCGCCATTCGCCGCGCACGCGAGATGGCCGGCAACGATCCGCAGCGCTTTTGCTATGTCGACCAGTATTCAAACGACGCCAACTGGCTGGCGCACTACCACACCACCGGCCCCGAAATCCTGACTCAGACAGCCGGAAAGCTGACTCATTTTGTAGCCGGACTCGGCACCTGCGGCACTTTTATGGGGACAGCGCGCCGGCTCAAGGAGCACAAGCCGCAGATCCAGGTCATCAGCGTGCAGCCGGACTCGCCGTTCCACGGAATTGAAGGCCTCAAGCACCTGGGATCTTCGATGGTCCCGGCTATCTATAACCCACACCTGGCCGATCGCGAGTTGGAAGTGGAAACCGAAGCGGCGTACGAAATGGCCGTACGGCTTCCGCGCGACGAAGGGGTGCTGGTGGGCGTGTCGGCTGCCGCGGCAATTGTTGCCTGCCTGAAGATTGCCCGCGAGGAGGCAGCAGCGGGGCGGCGGGCCATTATCGTGACCGTGCTGCCGGACTCCGCGGACAAGTACCTGAGCGAGCGATTCTGGGAGCAGGCATGAGCATTCTGCGCCTGCCGCGGGAGGTTTACGAGGCCATCCGACGCCACGGAGAAGAGACGTATCCGCATGAGTGCTGTGGCGCCCTGCTGGGACGGCCCACCGCGGACGGATGGGCGGTGACAGCCGCAATGCGGGCCGGTAACACGCGCACCGACTCGGCGCACAACCGCTACCAGATCGCTCCGGTCGAGCTGGTCAAGATTGAGCGCGAGGCGCGCAGCAGAGGGTTGGAGATTGCCGGTTTTTACCACTCGCACCCTGATCACCCGGCGCAATGGTCGACCACCGATTTTGCCGAAGCGCACTGGCTTGGGTGTTCGTATGTCATTACCGAAGTGGGGCATGGCAAGGCTGCGGTGACCAATTCCTTTTTGCTGGCGGGAGCCACCGAGGAGGACAAGCGCTTCGAGCAGGAGTCGATCCAGGTTGGTGATTAACCGGCTCCGCAGACTCTGGACGACAATTCACTTTACAGCCGTGGAATCGCGGAATACCATTCGGCAAGTCCCAGAGCACGCGCGTTCTTCCCTGGTTCCAACTCTCCCTACCGCCAGTGATCTCTGAGCACGTCACGGAGGTTATTCATGAAAATCAGCCCCATTCTGTTGGGATTGTCCCTTGCGGTCACTGGAATTTCGCTGGCCGCAGCGCAAGATGCAACCACCACTTCAGTTCCCAAAGTCCTGCAGATCACGCGGGAATTCATTAAACCTTACAAAAGCGGCATGGCGCATGACAAGACCGAGAGCGCTTTCGTCGCTGCCATGACCAAGGCAAAATTCCCTGCGTACTACGTCGGCATGGACTCGATGTCGGGCAAGTCGCGGGCGTTGTTCATGACGCGGTATTCCTCTTTTGACGAGTGGGAAAAGGACAACAAGCTCGTCGCCATGAATTCCTCGCTCAACGCTGACCTTGAAAGCGCCAGTCTCGCCGATGGCGAACTGCTGGAAGGCGTGGATTCGGTCGTCTACACGTTCGATGAAGACCTCAGCTATCACTCTCATCGTGATCTGATGAATCATCGTTTCTACCAGATCATGGTCTTCCACGTCCGTCCCGGTCACCACAAGGATTGGATGGATTTGGTGAACATGGTGAAAGCCGCGCACGACAAAATGGCCGACAATGCCCATTGGGGCATGTATGAGGCCGCTTTTGGAACTGAGAATGGCACCTATATCGCCATCACCGGGGACCCGCACATGTCGGTAATCGATGAGGATTATGCCAATGACAAGAAGTTTGTCGAGGCCATGGGCGGCGAAGAAGCGATGGGCAAATTCGACGCGCTTTTCGGAGCAGCCGTAGATTCGTCGCGGAGCGAATTGTTCTCAGTCAACCCCAAGCAGAGCTACGTGCCCGAGGAGTGGATCAAGGCCGATCCGGATTTCTGGAAGCCGAAACCAGCGTCCGACAGCATGGCGTCGACTCAGTAGGCAAAGCTGTTTTTGTGCGACCCTCGACTGGAAGCGGCTTCGGCACTGCCGGAGCCGCTTTTTTGCTGATTGCGAAGACGTTGGCCGGGCTGCCGAATCGCGCATTCTGCGGTCGGTTCTTGGTAGGATTGCCAGGGTGGCTGTCGGCAGGAACATCATCCAATCGGCCCCCTATGCCATCTAATGGAATGCAGCCGAGGAACCGCTTACATGACGATCTTCATCCCCACACCTTTACGCCCATTTGCGGGCGGGCTTGACGCCGTAGAAATTGGCGCCGCAACGATCGCCGAAGCGCTTGCGGGGTTGACCCAGGCCCATCCGGACCTTCGCAAGCACCTGTTCACGGGCGAAGGCAAACTGCGCGCCTTTGTTAACCTGTATTTGAACGACGAAGATGTGCGCTATCTCCCTGCGAAGGAGTCCACGGCCGTCGCCGCCACCGACACGCTCTCGATTATCCCCTCGATTGCCGGTGGATACCAAGCGCGCTAGATCGCCGCGGCAAACACTTTGCGCGGAATTCCATTGAAGCAACCATGCGCATCATCCGACACGAGAATTCGACAATGCCAACTACGATTGAACCCGCCGTTTTGCCCGAATTGACCACCGATGACCTTTCGCGCTACTCGCGCCACCTGATCCTTCCGGAGGTCGGCATGGAGGGCCAACAAAAACTGAAGGCCGCGCGTGTGCTTTGCGTGGGCACCGGCGGGCTGGGTTCGCCGCTGACCTTCTACTTGGCCGCCGCGGGCGTTGGAACCCTGGGCCTCGTCGACTTTGACGTGGTTGACGCGAGCAATCTTCAGCGTCAGATCATCCACTCCACTAAGGACATCGGACGCAAGAAGCTGGACTCGGCCGAAGAAAAGCTCATCGCTTTGAATCCCGCGCTGAATGTCGTAAAGCACGAAACCATGCTGACCAGCGCCAATGCTCTTGAGATTTTGAAGGATTACGATATCGTCGCCGATGGCACGGATAACTTCCCTACCCGCTACCTGGTGAACGATGCCTGCGTGCTGCTGGGCAAGCCGAACGTCTACGGATCCATCTTTCGCTTTGAAGGACAGGCCAGCGTGTTTGCCACCGAGGACGGGCCTTGCTACCGCTGCCTTTATCCCGAACCCCCACCGCCGGGGATGGTGCCCAGTTGTGCAGAGGGCGGCGTGCTGGGAATTCTCCCTGGCCTTGTCGGCGTGATCCAGGCTACGGAAGTGATCAAGCTGATCCTGGGCAAGGGCAGTTCACTGGCCGGGCGCCTGTTGCTGGTGGATGCACTGAACATGCGCTTCCGCGAACTCAAACTGCGCAAGAACCCCGAGTGCCCCGTTTGCGGCCCCAACCCCACCGTGACCGAGCTTATCGATTATCAGCAGTTTTGCGGTATTGTCCCCGAAACCAAAGAGGAGAGGAAATTGAAGAACGGTATTCCGCAGATTACGGTGAAGGAACTGAAACAGCGGCTCGATGCGGGCGAGAAGGTATTCATTCTTGACGTCCGCGAGCCCTATGAATACCAGATCGCCAATATCGGAGGAAAGCTGATTCCGCAGAACGACGTGCCGCAGCGGCTGGCGGAAATCGATCGTGATCGCGAGGTCGTGGTGCACTGCCTTTCAGGAGGGCGAAGCCAGCGCATTGCCGAGTTCCTCAAGCAGTCGGGGTACGCCAACGTCGCCAATCTTGCGGGCGGCATTCGTGCCTGGAGCGAAGAGATTGACCCCTCGGTGCCGAAGTACTGATGGAGTGGCGGAAGGGATTGCCGTCCAATCGTGCAGGGAAGAAATCGATCGATGCCTGAGCGAACTTCAGATCTCGCGAGCGGTTCAAGTCTGACCCTGGAAGGCGGCTCTATTCGCCTCGAACCACTTGAGCCTTCTCATGTGGACGGACTTGTGGCTGCCGCGGCTGCTGATCCGGCCCTTTACCAGTGGAGCCCCGTACCCCAGGGCCGTGAACAGGCAACAAATTACATCGCGATCGCACTGAGCTGGCGGGATGCTGGGACCGCTTTGCCGTGTGCGATCATCCGCAGGGAAGACGGTGCCGTGATCGGGTCAACACGTTTCTGGAACATTGAACACTGGGCTTGGCCGCAGGGTCATATGCGGCGCGGGCGCGGGCTTCCCGACGGCTGCGAGATTGGTTATACGTGGCTCACCCGATCGGCGATCCGCACCGCAGCGAATACTGAGGCCAAACTCCTGATGCTGACGCATGCGTTTGAAGAATGGGGAGTGCTCCGTGTGTGCCTGCACACCGATGTACGCAACCTGCGCTCGCAAGCAGCCATTGAACGCATGGGCGGAAAACGAGAGGGAATCCTCCGCGCCCATCGCATGGCGGCCGATAACACGCCTCGCGATTCGGTTCGCTATTCGATTATTGCGGCGGAGTGGCCGGAAGTGAAGGTACGACTAACTAGCCTGAGCGCGCGGCCATAACTGGTCGCGCGCTGAATCGGGAATTTATTAAACTACCAGGAAACCTCTGCACAAGGTGCATTTTTCGATCAGCGAAAAGATGCAGTGGCTAAAGCCATGCTCATTCTCGAGCCTTTATCGGCCCGACTGAAGTCGTGCCCTTGTTACGAAGCAACTCGTGCAGAGTTTCCCTGGGTCCCTGACCGCATGAATTGGTCTCTTGAGTGATTGCTTTCCCAGGTTTCGACATCGAAACCTGGGGCACCCATGGTTCATACAAAATTAAACGGTCAGAGACCTAGTACTACTGTGTTATAAACTAGATACCCGTCTGCAAGTATTCAGGCGTATGGAGGCGGGTATGGTTGTACCTTGGCTGCATGAGCGCCAACATCGGTACTTCAGGCGCCCGGCAACAACGCCTGACGAGCTATCTTGACCGTCTGGCGGAAGCGGCTGGGCACGCGGATCGCGCTGTTCCTCTGAAGTCGTATTGCACCGGGCTGCTGCTGCCCGGGGAACGCAAGTCGATTGAGCCGATGGCAGCTCGTCTGGCCCCGGACAACGTCCGGCGGATGCACCAGTCGCTTCACCATGTTGTGGCCGATGCTCCGTGGAGCGATGAGTTTCTGCTCGGCAGCGTTCGCGACTACGTGCTCCCTGCGATGACCAAGACCAGCCCCATCGTGGCCTGGATTGTCGATGACACCGGGCTTCCGAAGAAGGGAACTCATTCCGTCGGGGTAGCGCGTCAGTATTGTGGCCAGACTGGGAAGCAAGATAACTGCCAAGTAGCCGTTAGCCTGTCGGTCGCCACGTGGAGTGCGAGCTTGCCTGTCGCCTACCGTTTGTATCTGCCTGAGGCTTGGACCAACGATGCTGAGCGCAGGCAACAGGCCGGGATTCCCCAGCAGGTCCTGTTCGAGACCAAGCTGGAGATCGCGCTCAGCCAGATCCGCCAAGCCTTGGCCGACGGAATTGCCCAAGGAACCGTACTGGCTGATCCGGCTTACGGCAACGATACGGGCTTCCGTCAGGCGCTGGCAGGAATGGAATTGAGCTATGTGCTGGGCGTCCAGAGCAGCACCACCATCTGGCCGCCGGGAACTCAGCCGCTCTCCGCACCCAAGTACCCCGGGCGCGGTCGACCGGCGAGCCGACTGCGCCGCGATCCGGAACATGCGCCGGTAGCAGCCAAACAACTGGCGCTGAACTTGCCGGCCAAAGCATGGAAGACCGTGATGTGGCGAGAAGGCACGCGCCATCCCTTGCGTTCCCGTTTTGCCGCCGTGCGCATCCGCCCCGCACATCGCGATCACAAACTCCACCAGCCGCGAGAAGAGGAATGGCTGTTGATCGAGTGGCCCCGTGGCGAAGCCGAACCCACGAAATACTGGTTGTCCAATCTGGCTGAAAACAGCAAGCTACGCGATCTGGTCGCCCTGGGCAAACAGCGCTGGATCATCGAACGCGATTATCAAGAACTGAAACAGGAACTGGGCCTGGGACACTTTGAAGGACGCGGCTGGCGTGGCTTCCATCATCATGCGACACTCTCGATCGCCGCCTATGGCTTCCTGGTGGCCGAACGGAGTCGATTTTCCCCCTCGGCCCGCAGCGGCAATCTTGGACTATCAGCCCCCCAACCCCCGGCAGGCTTCCGGCCCCGCGGCGCGCATTCGACCGGAACGGCATAACCCGCATTCCATCGCTACTCTCCGCATCCTACTGGCCCGCTCTCTGCTCCAACAGCTCCGCCAATGCCCGTTCTGCGGCGTCCACCGTTTATGACACAGTAGTACTAGTTTACCCTCCGGCTCAACTCCGACGACGCAGTAGAAATAATAGCCTGGTGAAAGCATGAGAGCCATGATAGCTCCCATGCTTACTAACATACCTTCCACTTAGGAATTGCTGGTTGAGTGCTTTCCGGGCTTCACTTCGATTTCGTTCACAACCTGCTGAACGTCAGGCACGCGCTTGGCAAGAGCCGCAGCTTCCCTTTTCTGTGCCGCTGTCTTCACTGTTCCTTTCAGAACCAGAGTGCCGTTCTTCGCGGAGCAATGAATGCTCTGTTCGTCCAAGGCCTTATGCTCTTTCAACGATGCCTTGAAATTGTCTTCAATGGCGCTATCGCGATTGGAAGCGATCGATCCCGCATTGCTTTCGCCGGCAGGACGAACCCCTAATTCATCAGCGATCGTGTAGTCGGGAGCGGCCTGCTTCGCAAGCGTCTCGGCCTGTGTTTTCATGTCGTCTGAATTGACGTTCCCCGTCAGGGTCATGACTCCCTTGTCCCGGTCTTGAGACACGTCCACAGAACTCAAGTTATTGTTCTTGAGGGAGTTTGTAACTGCCGATTTTTCATCGGGATGAGAAGCCTGATTGTGACAGCCGGCAATGACCAGACCGCCGGCCAGAAGGGCCGCCGCGCCCGGCATGAACTTGAATTGTGAACGTGTAAGTTTCATTTAGTCATCTCCTTGATACCTCGAAATCTAACCCAGTTTGTGGTGGCTTTTCCCTAGAGCGTGTTTCAAAAATGGTTGTCCAGAATCCGGTTGTTATTCCTCAGGGGTTGAAACCCCACATACTTGCTGCCTTTTTCGGCCCGGCTAAAGCCGTGCCCTTGTTACAAAATCTGTCTTTGAAATACGACTTGTTTTTGAAACACGCTTTAAGAGAAAACGGAACAGAGGCGGCTTCGCGATAAAGCAATTGCGGAACCGCTTGAGTCAACTTACCTACAGCAATTGGGATGCCGACTGTGCGAGCACGGTTGTACACCGTAGTAACTGGATTAGTTAGAACTTATCAGCAATTTTGACCAAAATATCAGGCGTATCATCCCGAGTTGTTTGATTCTTGTATGTCGGAGTTATTGCCTAGCAAGCCTTAACATTCAGGGCCTGGCCGGTTCAGATTTCCACTCTACCGAACTGAAGACGATCGCCAGGAACTCGGTTTCTCACCGGTTTCTGCGAAGCTCTTTCGCGATTGCGCCCTCGCTTGTTTCACAAGAAGCGATAATTCTCTGCCAATCCGCTGTGGATAACCGCAAATTTTGAGGGGGGGTAAGAGGCCCTTGCAAACCCCGCCGGCAAAGGCCCCGCCACGGCGGACAAATGGCCCGGGATCTCCGTCTGGGTATCCGGCGTTACGGATCCTTCGCGGCCTGATCTTTCTCTGTTTTCATACTGCGCCAAGCGGGCTTAATTATCTGCCAACCCTGGAAAATGAATGGCGTCCGGCGCGGACTATCGCCCTACTGTGCCAGTTCCACTGGCCCGGGCCGGGACATCTCGCCGGTCTTCGGATTCTCTTCCATTTTGCCGAAGATCATTTTCCCGCTGGCGGTCTGTAGCACGCTGGTAACGGAAATCTCCACCGACCGGCCAATCATCTTGCGAGCGTGGTCCACCACCACCATGGTTCCGTCATCGAGATAACCCACGCCCTGGTTGTACTCCTTGCCTTCCTTCAGAATGAGCACGGTCATTCGTTCGCCGGGAAGCACGACGGGCTTGAGCGCGTTGGCGAGGTCATTGATATTGAGCACATCGACGTGGTGCAGATGGGCGACCTTGTTCAGATTGAAGTCGTTGGTCACCACCTTGGCTTCCCATTTCTTTGCCAACTCCAGCAGCTTGAGGTCTACCTCACGGATGGACGGAAAGTCATCCGGAACGATCTGCACCTGAATGTTCGCGTTGGACTGCATGCGCTGGAGCATGTCCAGTCCGCGGCGCCCGCGCTGGCGCTTGGAACTATCGGTCGAGTCGGCCACGACCTGCAACTCGCGGAGCACGAACTCGGGAACCACCATCATGCCGTCGATAAAGCCTGCCTCGGCAATATCGGCGATGCGCCCGTCGATGATCACGCTGGTGTCGAGAACCTTGGCGGTGCGGCGCGTGGGGCGCTCTCCGCTGAAGACCACGCCCAGCGCCGCCGGGTTCAGCAGGTCGCCCTTGGTGGCGCCCACCAAAAGGCCCACATAAGTCATCAGCAGCAGCACAAATAACTGGAGCACGGCCGATGTGGAGGCGGGCAAGGGTGCGGAGCGGAGCACAAGGCAAAACAGCGCCGCGCCAAATATACCCAGCACGCTGCCAGTGACCGCGCCGATGAGCCGTCGCAAGGTGAGCGCCCGCACTCGCAGTTCAAATACGATGACGGCTGCGGCCGCGATTGCGCCAGCCAAGGCGCCGATTGGGCCGCTCAAGCCAAAGGGATGAAGGAAATAGCAAACAACGGACAAGAGGGCAACAAAAAGGAGACGTACAAGAATGAGATCCATAAAAGCCTGCTTCCGCTGGCACGAAGAACGATACTCCAGCCGGCCTAGATGGGGAGTATGCATATCGGCGCACTCAGTCGTCAAGGGGGCGGGGATTGGATTGGAATTTAACTGGAAATGCGCCCGAAAGCAAGAGGCATTCGTTTATGGTCACGCATCTCGAGAATGAGAGCCCGCCAGCAAGCGCGGAGGATAGCGCGCACCGGCCGACGGAACAGGACACGAAAAACGCCCCGACAATCTGAGCATCCAGGCCGTCGTGTGAGGACGAACGAAGAGCAGGTAGAAAATCCGTGGGCCTGTGAACTCGATCTCGGAAGTGCCTCGACCCCCTGGCTCGCTGATCTATTACCGGAACCCCGCGGACAGGTCTCAGAGCAGTTTCGGAATACACGCAGACTTTTCAAGCGAAGTGAAAAGATGGCTTTTTCTTGTTGAAAATGCCACTTAAGTGCGTGCTTTCGGTCTACACCCATTCCGAAACTGCTATAGCCCGCGGGGTGGCTATCCCCCAGCCTTTATGAGGCGACGGCCAACTCCGCGGGGCTCGACACCATCCGTTGCATGCCTTTGCGCGGGCCGCGCTTGCGGGCACTCATCACCTTGATGCGCTCCAGCAACTCCTGTGGTGAGCAGGTTTTCTTGGCCAGCAAGGCGTCTGCCCCGTGCATCTGGCCGTTCATTCTCTGCGGATCGCCCATCAGAATCATCGGCACGTGGGCCGCAATCTGCTTCAGCTTTCCCACCAGCTGATTGCCGTCCATCTGCGGCATTGAAAAGTCGGCTAATACCAGGTCGACAATGTTTTCGGCAAATAAGCCGACTGCCTCCTGGCCGTTGGAGGCCGATAGTACGCGGTAGCCGTTCGTTGCCAGCATGAACTTGAGTACCGAAAGGTCTTGTTCGTTGTCGTCGACACAGAGAATCACTTTCTTGGGACGCATGGTTTCAGAATTTGCTCCTTCATTCAATTTTTTGGCTCACCCTACGGGCGCACCTGTCCTGCCCTGCTTTCACAGCGAGCTGGCGCAATGAGTTGTTTTTGACGGCGGCCACAACAACGGCGCTCACCTGATCGATACTTTACCGGCCGGCATGCGCAGCCCCGTTTGGGTGCTGCGCTGGCGGCCAGCGCGTTCCGGCAATCAATCGATGATGAGAAAGCCTTTGCCTGTGACCAGACTGAATCTGTTGCCGCGGGCAAGGCCGGCACGACGCCGACTAAATTGGTTCAATGCTTGGCAAGAGTACGAGCAAAATCGAGTTCGTGCAAAGAGGGAACGACAAGCGAAACCCGCTCTGAAAACCCGCCTGAAACAAGTGGAAATCCGGTAGGACTAACACGTAATGCCACTTGCAATGATGAAAGTCTGTTGAAAGAGTGTGCATTACCACAGGAAAAGGTGTCCCTTTGCAACAAGAACAGTGCTGCCTGCGACGCGCACATCGGTGACCCTCGCAGAATCCAGTTTCGCGCTGAGAGTCAACTCGCTGGGGCGGCGCATCTCGATACCCTGAGACAGGGTGATCCGCTGGCCCGAAGCGACGGCGCCGCGGGCTACCAGATAGCTGATCGCGCAGCCCGCCGCTGAACCGGTAGCCGGATCCTCGCCGCCATTGAACTGCATGCGCGCGCGATACTCGGACGGGGCACCTGCTTCCGTTTGCTCCGATGCAGGCCCCAGGACATAGAACCAGCGTGCTCCGCGCTCACGCAGCCAGGCCGTGGCCTCCTGCTGTTTGACCTTCAGCCGCGCCAACGGGATCGCCGAGCGCAGGGGTACGATGGCGAAAGCATTTCCAGTGGAAACGATCTGAGGCGGAAGAATGGGGTCGAGATCGTCGCGATCGAGCCCCGTGAGTTGTGCCACTTCCATTGCATCCAACTCCGCGCCGAACTCCGGGTTTCGCTGTGTCATCTCGGCGAAAAGGCCCTCGCCTTCAAAGCGCACGCGAATGGGGCCGACGTTGAGGGCCAGCGTGACGATGCCATTCTGCACGGTCTGAGGCGCGTAGAGCCTGATCACGCTCGCTGTGCCAAGGGTTGGATGGCCAGCAAAAGGGAGTTCTTCCTGCGTAGTGAAAATGCGCACCCGCACGCCATCAGTCTCTTCTACAGCTGCGGACCGGCGCTGGACAAAGGTGGTCTCAGACAAGTTGAACTCGCGCGCGATGGCCTGCATCCGCTCCGTTTCTAATCCGACGGAGTCGATCACGACTGCGAGCGGGTTGCCGGCCAGCGCGATGCCGGTAAAAACGTCTACAACGAAATATTCCAACTCGGGCACGCTTGACACTCCTCCGATCAAACTCTAGTCTACGAATAGTATTTCGTCGGCATGGATACAAGTCGACCGACAAGGGATTTCATGGCTCGTAAGTTCACACCCGCAATGTGTACATGCTGTTGTCAGAGCATCGTCGCGCGGGCGTGTTCACTGGGCTAGATTCGAAAGCAAGAGTCTCGAATCCCGACGACCCACCGCGCCAGATGGCATGGTGGGTTTTTCAGTTTCCAGCGGTCAGTAATCCCTGTGAACTGAGAAATGAATGATAAGCATCGGTGGCGAAGTGGCTAACGCGCAGGTCTGCAAAACCTGTATACGCGGGTTCGATCCCCGCCCGGTGCTCCAAATTTTTCAATCGAAGACGATGGGCCGCGCGTTGGAGAGTGGCGGCGGCCTCTTTGGGTTGCAGCAGCCTTGTTGCTGCGTGACCAGGCGTTTTAGAGTGCGGTGAGCGGCCGGACCGCGCGAGCCCGGGCCTTATCGAGGAAGAGCCTCATACGCAGCGCCTCGGCACGCTCGATTGCCACGAGCCGCATCTGGCGGCGTATGTGATCGGCGTTTTCGAGATTACACACCTGCGCTTCGTCATAGGCAGCGTCTCGTTCGAGCCGCGCGATGCGCTGTTCAATGGTGTGGCGAAATCGAGGACTTATTTCGAAGCTATCCTGCATGGCGCATCCGGTGAACATTGCGGGCTCCTTCGGAAATACTCCTGAGGCGTAAATAAAATCTCGCGACCACCTCAAGTATTTCTTATTTGAGTCGATGCTAACGAAGGGGAGTATTTTGCGCCAGATTACCAAGTAACGATACTTGCGTAACTGAGTGTCCAAAAACAGAACAGGGCCGGAATCGACACCGGCCCTGCACTGCCTCCAGCGAGCACTTTCTCCCAGAGTTTTGAAACGGCAGAATCTATCTGGTTACTGCGCGCCTGCACCCGTAGTGGCGATGGCGAGTTCCATCTTCGTGCCGCCGCTCAAATCAATGTTTTGCTTTGCACCGAGAAGAATGCCGGATGACTTGCCCATCCTGGGATCCTGTCCATTGTCGTTGTTCGCGATCAAGACGCCGGGAATCGATGTGGTGCGAATCGCTATGTTTCCGGTCCGGGCTACGACTGTGCCGGGCGAAGGTGCGTTGGTTCCGGCGTTCGCAGAGGGAGCCGGGGTAGATGGCGTCTCTCCCGCACCCTGAGGTGCGCTGGGCGCTGTTCCGGTGCGAGGACTGCTGCCTGCCATGCCGCCTCCTGCGGGCGCGCCTGGGGCACCTCCACCCGCCGGGGCGGCAGACGGTATATCGGCGCTGCTGGGCGCATTTTCGCTCTCAGCAGGCGCGACGGACTTGATCACCGTTTGAATCGGGACGGTCTGACCGCCCTTTACTTCGGCTCGATCGAATTGGATCGAGACCTGGGAGTTCTGGCTGCCCTGGCCCTGCGCCGCAACGCCGGTGACATGGCCCACGAGCTTTGAGCCTTTGGGAATTAGAGTGCCGTCGGCGGTTTTCACGGACGTCTCGGTCTTCACAATGACGCTGTCGCCGGGCTTGGCCGTTTCTGAGTCCAGCTTGCCTACCAGTGCGCCTTTGACAGGACGCATGTCTGCGGCGGGTGCGACTGGGGTGGACGGCGCAGGGCTGGCCGCATGCGCGCTGGGTTGATTGCTCTGTTGTTGAGGACTCGAGCCTGCCTGCTGCGATATCAGGGGAAAACTGGAAAGCGCGACCACTGTCGCTGCGAACATTAGGGCTGTTTTCATCGATTTATCCTCCATCCACTGCCTCTCCCGCTGCCTCAGGTCCGCATTGCGGCTACGGGCATTGTGGGAGTGCTCGCAAGCGCACTGCCAAACCGGGGCGTTGTGTCCAAGGGCTGCCGGAAGAGGCTGATTCAAAGGTGAATGGCGCCAGGGAGATTTCCTTCGGCGGTTTTCCGATTCCGTGTTAGCCGGAACATTTTATGGGTATCGTGTAAATTTTATCGGGGTTGAGAGTGTTCAACTTTGTGTTCCGGGGGCCTCTGGGAAATGCGAGAACGTCGCAGGGGGTTAGTTCCCCGCGGCGGGCGCAAAATAGCCCTTCCGGACCTGCACCTTCAATCCGTCGCCTCGGCACTCGACGGCGATATGCCGGAAGGTGCCATCGAGCTTGGCGTTGGTCGGCGTGTAACTTGCCACGTATTGAGTGCGTAACTCGTCTTGAATCTGCTGGAAGGCGGCCTCAAGCTTTTTGCCGTTGTTGCCTACGTTAATGACGCGGCCGCCCGTCTCATCGGCCATCTTCTTGGCAGCGGAGTACCCGCTGTAACCGAAGTTGAAGCCTCCGTAGAATTCGGTGTCGGCAATCAGGATCACATAAATGATGACGTTGGATCGTTGCGCGGCGGCGATCGCATCGCCGATCTTGGTCTCGCTGCCCTCGTCCTCGCCATCGGTGAGAATGATCATCGCCTTGCGGCCCGTTTCCTGGTTCAACTTATCGTTTGAAGCCTGGTAAACGGCGTCATAGAGAAGCGTTCCTTTGGGCGTTCCATGCACAGGGACGGGGCCGCCGCCCAATCCTGGAATTCCGCCAGCGCCGTTGCCGCCGGCAGTATTGATTTCCGCCTTGTCCATTGCCCGCGACAGCAGGCGGGGGCTATTGGTGAAATCCTGCAGCAGGTCGATATTTACATCGAATGAAATGAGAAAAGCCTCATCCTTTGACCTGAGTACCTGTTCCAGGAACCGGCTGCCGGCTTCTTGCTCCAGCGGCAGCACACGGTACTGGCTGCCTGAGGTATCCAGCATAATGCCCAGGGTGAGCGGCTGGTTGGTCTCGGCCACAAAGTTTTTGAGGGTTTGCGGCACCTTGTCTTCTGAGACTGAGCAATCGTCTTTTGTGAGGTGCGGGACGAGTTCGCCGTTCTTGTCCTTGACGCTGAAAAACAGGTTCACGAGGTTGACTTCAAGCTTGAAGGTTGCCACCGATCGACTATCGGGCGGCGGAGGCGGGGCTGTGCTCACCGGGGGAGCGTCTGGCGAAGGGGCGAGCTGAGCCCATCCCGCAATCGAAAGAACCGGCAGGGCAAACAGAAGGGCGACAACTCTCCAGTGAATCCGCATACTGGTCAGATAGACGAAACTTGCGCCTCGAAGAGAGCATACCTGAACTCTTCCTTTGCCGTCGGGCAACCTGCGCGGCTCTGGCGCGTCTGATACTCTGACGAGTGCGGCACTGTTGGGCGGGTTTAACCGCCGCGAGAGTGTCGCGGCCGATGCGCGGCCGGGTGCAATGTTCAGGAGGACGGTATACCTGTGAAGCTTGGTTTGACGGCAAGGGCGCTGGCCGTATGTTTGAGTTCGAGCGTGATTCTGAGTACAGCGGCTTTGGCCCAGCAACAGCAGCAGCCCGCGGTTCCGGATGCCCCTGCGCCCCAAACCCCTCCTCCGCTGAGTGATATCAGCGGCCCGATCACCCCCGGAAGTGGCGCCGGCCAGGCACCTGCCGCGAACGGCACGTCGTCCACCTCTTCGGGCCAGGCGAACCCTGAAGCCCAGCCTCCTTCAAATCAACCGAAAGAACCGATCCAGGCCACCCCTCCGGAGCTCCCCGAAGCAGGAGAAGGCATTCAAAAGACGACCACCCTTCTCCGGCTGAACGTGACCTATGTCGAAGTGCCGGTAACAGTAAAGGATTCAAAGGGGAAGGATGTCCCCGGGCTCACCTGGCGCGACTTCAGAGTGTATGAGAACGGCAAATACGAGCCTCTGAAGATCTTTACCGTGGATGCTGCCCCGCTGTCGATTGCCTTTGTCATCGACCAGAGCCTGACGTCGGATGTAATGGACAAGGTGAACGACTCTCTGGGCGCGATTCAAGGCGCGCTCACGCCTTACGACGAGGCGGCGGTTTTCTCCTACAACAATGGGTTTCAGGAGCGCACCGGCTTTACTGGAGCGCAGAGCGCCCGTTTGCCCGCTGTGCTGGCCCTGACCAAGGCAACCGGCAGCGAAGAGATGGTACCGTTCAACAGCGGTCCGATGGCGGGCTGCAACGTGCATGTCAACGGCAATTGCGCCGACCCCAATCTGCAGCCGGGACGCTCGACCGGCAGCGGCCCGTTCATCACCATACCCAAGGAAATCCACACCCTCAACGACGCGATCCTGGCCGCCGCGAAAGAACTCTCGACCCGTCCGAAGGGCCGCCGCCGCATTATCTACGTTGTCTCTGACGGCAAGGAGTACGGCAGCAAGGCCACCTATCGCGACGTGCTTCGCTATCTTGAAACCAACAACATCGCCGTTTATGCCACGCTGGTGGGCGACTCCGCGCGCTGGGGCGAAGGCTATCTGAGCAAGTTCCACCTTCCCTTCACGATGTATGGCAACATCCTGGCCAAGTACACCTTCGCAACCGGCGGTACGCTGGATTCGGAACGCGGTGTGAACGGGATTGAAACCAGTTATGCCAAGATTGCGGAGGAGGCTCGCAACCAGTACACGCTGGTTTACGCCTCTCACGAGTCAATCTACGACAGCAAGTTCCGCCCGATCGATGTTCGTGTTGATCGGCCCGGTCTCGATGTCACCGCAAAGAAGGGCTATTACCCGTCAGCAGAGGAGGCTCAGTAGCCGGCACTCCCTGGGCGCTGAACCCAATCTGCGCGATTCTCGTCAAAACGCAACGGCTCTCGTCAACTTGATGGAACGAGGAGAGAAATACAAAAGGCCTGTGCCACCCGGCACAGGCCTTTCAATTATTCATCCGCATCAATGAACCACCGCTCGACAAAAGCGCTTTAGAACCGTCCGTGCGCTCTGCACGAAGCACAAAGCAAGCCCGCGGCTTACTTCTGTTCGGTCGGCGCGGTCGGGCTGGGTGGTGGCGGAGGAGGAGCGGCGTTGTGCTGCACGTTGGGTGGGGGTGCAGCGGGATCGGTGATGCCCTTCAAACCTTCTTTAAAACCCTTGAGACCCTCGCCCAATCCCTTGCCCAATTCCGGCAACCGCTTGGCCCCGAAGAGCAGGAACGCCACGACGAGAAGCACGATCAGGTGCCACGGCTGTAATAGATCGCCCATTGTTATATCCTCCGCACGCCGCACTTGACCGGCGCACTTCTACCAATGACTATTGTCGCACAAAGGCGGGTTGGCACGCTGGCGCGGGTTGCTCAGTCACACAGCACTCTAGTTTACGTGGGCCGGGTTACCCAGGCGCTCAGTGACCATGGTGAAAAAGCTGCGCAGATCTTCCTCATCCCCCATGGTCAGGCGGCGGTAAACCTTCATCAGCGGGAACAGGCGCGACCCGCGCACCTCGACAGCCGGAACCGCCGCCACCCCGCCGGGATACTGGGTCATTTCCCAAGTGCCGGCGTAACGCCGCCGCAACACCTCGCCCAAGTAGCTGCCCCAGAGGCGCACTTCGAAATCCAGGTCAAGTTCGGGACTTTCGCCGACCCGCACCAGAATCTCATCGAGTGGGTCAATCGACTCAGAGCTGAAGTCCAGCTTTTGCTGGAAGGCATCGCTGCCCAACTCCGACGCGGCCCGCGCGTAGCCCTCCATCATGGACTCCAGGTCGGGGAACGCTTGCGACTCGAGCTGTTTTCGCAGGTCGCTCATTCTCTCCAGACTACACGCCGCGCACCGGGAGCCGAGGAGTCAAGTATGGTGCGCGGGCGCCGGTTTGTGGCAAACTGGAATCAGCGATTGGAGGCTTCCCCGCCCCGTGAAGACCATCAAGATCCTTGTCCTTGCCGCTGCACTGGCTCTGGCTGCCGGAACCGCCCGCTCCGCATCGCGAGAGATTTATCCCGATCCGTCGCAGGCTAAAGCCGATCTTGCCTCCGCCTTCAAGGCTGCCGCTGCGACGCACAAGCGCATTCTCATTGACTTCGGCGGCAACTGGTGCGGCGACTGCCAGGTGCTGGACATCTATTTTCATAATGCCGCCAACCTGCCCATACTGGATGCCAATTTTGTCCTTGTCCACGTGAACATCGGGCATATGGATGAAAACGTCGATATCGCGAGACGTTACGACGTTCCGCTGGAAAAGGGAGTGCCTGCGCTGGCTGTCTTATCGGACAAGGGCAAGCTGCTCTACAGCCAGAGGACCGGCCAATTCGAGGCCATGCGCCACATGGAGTCATCTTCCGTGACCCAGTTCCTGGTGCAGTGGAAGCCGGTGAAGCCGGGCTGCTCGGCGGTGATGGTCACCTGCTGAGGGACGTGAGCTTACAGGGAACGAAGGAATGCGTGAAATCTCGCTGCGTTCGGAGAGCCCGCTTCAACCTTGAGGGGATTAATTAATGCGAGAAGCGCAAAACCGTGTTTGGTCTTGTGGTACTCGCCTTTCGTGGTTGGTTTTGAAGCGTGTTTCAAGCAGCGCTCAAGGTCGTCTTTGAGCACCGCTTTGATATTGCTCGAACTCCCGCGCAGGCTGTTCGCCAGAAAGCCATCGCCATAATATTCAGCAAGCACCTCCCGGTCCGCCAGGAACCATGCTTCCATTGCTTGAACCATCAGGAAGATATGATTTCGTTTGAGCGCCGGCGCGTCCCAGCCATCGCGAACACGAAGATGATGAGCGGGCGACCATTTCGAAAAGCTCCGGAAGAGCTTGGCCAATCCCGAAAGGCTGTAATTGAGGAGAGGACAGCTGAGAAAGGACTGAACGGTCGAGATTCAAATCAAATCGAACCGGACCTGCATCAGAGCGCCCGGAGCGCATGTGGATTTCGCCTTGCGACCCGCTCCGCTCGAACCAGCTAAAGAGCTTGTTCCTTCCGCCTTCGCTACTGGTTGTACCGATCGTCTCACTACTGACTCGAAATGAAGCCTGATACTTCTCGAGGACTATAGTGTGGTCGAATTGACGTGGGTCGGAGGCTGAATGGCCGCCGGTTATATCGCCCAGATAGAAAGTTGTGCGAAGGTTGGACTGGGAATTCCCATTCTGTACCCCTTTCCAGATCCATTCACTGGCACCTCCAGTGGCCAGCACTACGCTCCACGGATCCTTATCGGGCAAGTAATGCAGAAGACGAACAACTTCTATAAAATTCGGCTTCCCCGAGCCGTTCGGTCCGATCAAGATGTTCAGAGGGCGGAGTTCGATCTCTTCCGTATTCGGACCGAAGGAGAGCTGGTTGACCGGACGGATTGACTTGAGAAATGGATGTTGAGACATGGTCGCACCTCCTTCCTCTGGGAGTCTGCCATTACGGTATCACTTTATCCCAACTGCAAGAGAATGCAGAGGTTCCCACGCTTGAACGTTCCGGAAGCGCAAATAGAATGTGTTCTCCTGAGTACCCCTCGTCAGCTCAACGGCGCCAGATGCTTGGTGTTCTGGTAGGTGTAGGTGATGCGGTGGATCACGGTGATGGTGGAGAGCAGGGCCAGGATCCAAAGCACCGGAGCCATGACATCCCAATGGTTGAACAGCGCACCCAGGATGACCAGCACAATGCGCTCCGGACGCTCCATGAACCCCACTTTGCATTGGCCGATGAGGGCCTCGGCGCGGGCACGCGTGTAGCTGACCATGAGCGAAGTGACCATGACAAACGCTACCAGGACCACATACCGAAAGCGGTTGATGCGCCCATAGTAGACCAGCAGGCCAAAGAACAGCACCACGTCTGAGTAGCGGTCGATGACCGAGTCGAAAAAAGAACCGAAGACCGTGACCTGGTTATTGCGCCGGGCTACGCGGCCGTCGACCATGTCGAAGATTCCGGCGCCGATGATGACCAGGCCCGCGTAGAAGAACATGCGGCCGGCGTTGGCGGCGTCGGCATGCCCAAACAGAAACGCCGCGGCGATGTTGATCACCAGCCCGATGAAAGTCAATACATTGGGGGAGATGCGGGTGAGCGCCAGGCCGTAAACAATTCGATCGAGAAGCCAGCCGCAGGCGCGGCCGAAAGCGCTGGTCCAGGTCATGCCAATCTTCCTAACAAATCTCCAGGGTTGATGTACCGCGAGGCCGAATAACTCAATTCGACGCGAACATCAGGCGTAACAAAATCCCATGCAATTCAACAAACCACAGTAAAGCGAGGATAGCCGCAACTACGATTCGGTGCCGTTGCCGGGGACCTCTTCGTCCTCTTCGGCTTCTTCGGCTTCGTCGTGAATGGTGGATAATTTCAAAACTTCGAGTTCGCGCTTGCCGTTGGGCGTGGTGATGGTGGCTATATCGCCCACCCGCGTGCCCACCAGTCCGCGCCCGATGGGTGAAGTGGTCGAGATCAACCCTTTGGTCACGTCGGACTCTTCGCTGGTAACGAGACGATAGACAATTTCCTCGTCCTTGGTGGAGTCGTAAACCACCACCGTGGACCCGAAGCCCGCTTTGTCCCTGGGAATGTTGGACAGATTGACCAGCGAGAGCTCGGCCATGCGCTTCTTGAGTTGACCAAGACGCGCATTCACAAAGTCCTGGCGTTGCTTCGCCATGTGGTATTCGGCGTTTTCAGACAAGTCGCCCATGGCCACTGCCTTCTTGATTTCCGCCGGCAACTCGTGGGCAAGCTCATGCTCAAGGAGTTGAATCTCTTTGAGAAGCTGTCTTTTTATGTGATCTGGCATCCATGTTCCGTGGCGGGGAGCTGCCTTGCTCAAACCGCGAGAAATAGAAGAACTAGAAACTCAATTATACGCGGCGGGGGACGGGTAGGGATCTCAGGAGCCGGGATTCCAGTGCCGATCACTCACCTTCGGCGCCTTTTTCGCGCTTGTCGTAATTACGTTCGTCGAGAAAGGATTGCAGAATGAGGGTGGCCGCCACCTGGTCTACCACGCGGCGGTGCTGCTGACGGGCATGGCCGGCCTCGTAGAGCATGTTGTGAGCTTCTTGGGTAGTCAGCCGCTCGTCCCACAGATGGATGGGCAGGCCGGCCAGAGCGCCCAATTCGGAAGCGAATGCCTGGGTATTGGCGGCACGAGGGCTCAGTTCGCCCGAGAGGTGCAACGGGTTGCCCACGACAATGCCTGCCACTTCGTATCGGCGGGCCAGGCGGGCCAGCGAACGGAGGTCTTCGCGTGGATTGCGCCGCCTCTCCAGCGTCATCACCGGCTGTGCCGTTAGTCCCAGTTCGTCCGAAACAGCTACGCCGATGCGCTTCGATCCCACGTCCAGAGCGAGATACCGGGGTGTCCGGGCCGATTCGGGCATGCAGCTCCCCCAAAACCAGCTTATAGCGCCCTCCTGCCTGGTAAATGTCCTCTCTCGGATTCACCCCCGATACAATCATCAAAGGTAGAGAATCCGCAGGGGCGTAAGTCGCGTCTTAAGTGAGAGAAGGAACTAAGCGGGGAATGGTGCGCCAAAGAAGGAAAAGCAGAAGGAAACGCGGTTTTGGCGCTTTGGGAACCCTGCTGGCACTGTTTCTCGTAGTGCTGGGTGCGGCTGGTGCCGCGGCGTGGCTGATTTTCACGCCGTTTGGGCCTCAGACAGAGACGTTTGTTGAATTGGCATCGGGTTCTTCAACGATCCGCATCGGACAGCAACTGGAGTCGGCTGGGGTGGTGCGGAGCCAGTTTGCGTTTGACCTGGTCCGGTTGTGGAAGCGCGGAACCCTGCAGGCAGGGGAGTACCGGTTTGACCAACCTGCGATGGTGACTGAGGTGTATTCGCGGATCGAGCGCGGGGATGTCTACACGAAAACAGTCATAGTGCCGGAGGGTTCAAACATTTTTGACATTGGAGCGCGCCTGGAGCAGGGGGGTTTTGGCACGCAGCAGGAGTTTTTGGACGAGCAAGCGCGAGAGACGTCGCTAATAGCCGATCTCGACCCCAGCGCAAAGAGCCTGGAGGGCTATCTGTTCCCGGATACATATCATTTCGCTCGCAGGGCCACGCCGGCGCAAATTATCACTGCGATGGTGAGGCGCTTCAGGCAAGTGGCCGCGCAGATCGGGTTGAAGAAGAATGTGCACGAAGTGGTTACGATGGCATCGCTGATTGAGCGAGAGACGGCAGTGGACGCGGAAAGGCCGCTGGTGGCCAGCGTCTTTGAGAACCGGCTCGCACAGCACATGCCGCTGATGACCGATCCCTCGGTAATCTACGGGCTTGAGCTCGAAAGGTCGTGGCAGGGCACCATCCACCAGAGCGATTTAAAGCGCAACACCTCCTACAACACCTATTTGCACACCGGCTTGCCGCCAGGCCCCATAGCGAATCCCGGCGTCCGCTCGCTGCGTGCGGCGATGGATCCAGCCCACACCAATTACCTCTACTTTGTGGCTGCCGGCGTTAATCCGCAGGGCCGATCGCTGTTTGCCAGCACGCTCGAAGAGCACTCTCGCAATGTGGCTGGATACCGGCATGCCCTGAAGAAGGCAGGTGGCCGGTGAAGAAATCCCGTCGATGTGCTACTGCCGTTCTCACGCTGCCGCTCCTCCTGCTTTCAGGGTGCCTGTTTACCACGCGCAGACTGCCTGTGCCCAAGGCGCCGACGATCATGCAAACGGTGACGCCGGAAGAACTGGTACAGCGCCTCAACCAGCGCTGGGACGCGCTCGACACGCTGTACACGACCGTCGAAATCCAAGCCCGCGCCCTCAAGACGAAGGAGGGCGTGGAGAAGGACTACACCACATTTCCCGGAATCATCATGATGCGCAAGCCCGAGTTGCTGCGCGTATATGGCCGGGTGCCGGTGATTGGATCGCGCATGTTCGACATGGTGAGCGACGGCAAGAACTTTACCCTTTATATTCCGTCGAAGGACATGGCCTACGAGGGGCCTAATTCCCTCAACAAAAGGTCGCCCAATGCAATCGAAAATATGCGGCCGGGATTCTTTTTCGATGCCATGGTGGTGCGCGGTCTGGAGCCGGACGACGAGTACGCGGTGACGGCGGATACCGATACCATCGAAGACATCAAGAAGAAGCATCTGATCCTGATTCCGGAATACGTGCTCAATATCGTCCGAGCCAAGCCGGGAACCAGGGAGCTTACGCCGGTGCGGGTGGTGACGTTCCACCGCGACGATCTGCTGCCCTATGAGCAGGACCTGTATGACAGCAATGGGAACATGGAGACGCAGGTCACGTATGCGAACTACCGGAACTTTGGCACGGAACAGTACCCTACAACCGTGGTCATCAAGAGGCCACTCGAGGAGTACCAGATTGTGCTGACGGTGGAAAAGGTGGTTCCGAACATGAAGCTGAGCGACGACCAATTCCAGATCAAGCTGCCCGACGACACCAAGATTCAGCACCTGCATTAAACCGGGTCCACAATTCAAGTGCGCTTTTGGAAGGGCTGCCGCACCGCTTTTCAGACTCCGGCGCGTTCGATGCGGTCAATGTGAATCATCTTTGCGTTGGCGTCGACACGGCCGGTCACCTTGACCCTCTTGCCCTGGAATTGCCTGGCTCGCGCAGAATTATCGAGTTGGAAGACTTTACCCGATGAGTCTCTGAGCACATATCTCTTGCCTTCCATGACCACCGTACCCTTGAAAGTCATTGATCTGGCCGGCTTCTGCGGAGGCTGTGCCGCAGGAGGCGTTTGTGCGGCTTGCATCAAGGGCATCAGAATGTCGAGGGCCACGGGCAGATGCGACGCGCCGGCACAAATGCCAGTGGCTGCAAACAGGCCGGTTGAAACGCCGAGGACCAGGGAGATCTTCGAGGCCTTCATCGATTTGCCTCCATTGGCTGAGCCGGGTACTTCTCCGATGCTCTCCGCCCGGGGCTCTGGAATGACAAGGCGGGAACCGTCCTGGTCCGCGCCTGTCATCAGCACCCAGGGGGGCTACGGAGATCGACGCCAGGCAATCCCCGGGCACACGCGCATAAGTAAGAATTATGGAGTGGGAAAAAGGTTGTCGGCGAATCTCCGGATTTGTAAATCGGGCGCGACAGCGGCTCCAGGATCGAAGCGCTCCGAGGTCACCGGGGAGCCAGTGGCATCTCGCTCAAGGAAATGCCACGAAGCACGTTGCCGGATCAGGAGGCACAAATCGCAATTCTGCTTTTAGGAAGGCATCAAGATCAGGCCATGGCCACAGTAGCCGCCCGTCCGCAGCATGGGCTGAAGTACCGGCGGAGCCGGTTGCTGGCTCATGCTGGAAGGCAAGGGATAGTCCAGTGCCAGATCCAGCCCCGCCAGGTTGGCCATCGCGGAAATCGCCGATCGTTCATGTTGCAGAGTAGGGACATACGGAATTTCGCCTTCGAAAATCAACGTGCCGTTGCCGCTCCACGGCGAAAGAAACAGCCCCTGAACCCTGGCAGGCGCTCCGCACAGCTCGACTTCCGTAACGCCTTTGAAGCTCAGCGTTTGTAACGACGACACTTTGCCGAGGGGTGCGTCCTTCCCACTGAAACAAGGCACAGTCCTGCCCGTGGGGTCCGTCGACTCCGGAACCACCGTGTCGCCCGAGACCCACGCGTCGGGACCGGCGGGAATCGAGATCATCAGGTCCCAGTTGTTTCCCATGTGCCGGGCACTGGTGACGCAGTGATTGATGCCTTGCTGGATGCCGGTGATGCTCATACCGCTGTGCGGGGCTGACCCGCGTTGGATGATCAGCACATGGCCATGTTCGTCGAGCATGTAGAAATCGGGCGGTGTTGGCCATGGGTTGGGGTTGAGCTGGTTCCTGAAGGTTGCGCCATGCGGATGACCGCAGGCTGGTGAATAGACATTGACGGCGACGATGTTACCGGTCGCGTCGACGCTGGGAGCAATGACCCAGGTTCCATCGAAAACAACGTCCAGCTGTGAGGAAGGGGCTACGGAGCTACTTGCTGCTGTCATGAAAGACCTCGTGCAAATCGGGGTTTCCCACACCGGAGGCGTAGTAAGCCGCCCAGTAGTAGGGGTGCCGGTATCGAGCATCGCGGAATAAGGATTGCCGCGCTGCAGTGAGTGCTTGCGGAACGCTGAGGCCACCCGCCAGGCCACGATAGAAGGAGTCCATCATGGGAACGGCCGAGGCGGAATCGATTTGCCAGCGCGTGGCGACCACCTCAGGCACTCCCAGCGAGGCCAGGGTGTCCACTATATCCCCCATGCCGTGATTCCAGCCTTCTTCATTTTTCCCGGAGGAACATGCGGAGAAGACCACGAGTCGAGCGGCAGTGGGTGGATCTCTGAGAAACAGGGTGCGGTCAAGATAGGGGTGATCTCCAACCGCGCCAGATGGGGCGAGCAGCAGGCGCGTGGCGCCGTTATGTTCCGCCGCGTGACCCGCAAAATGAATGATCGACGCTGAAGCCAAGTGCGCAACCACCCTGGTCTCCGTCGCCTGGTCCGCGAGCAACAGGTTGGAACCGGCCCCAAGGCGCGCTACAGTTCGCGCTTCGTTCAGCACCTCAGGCAGAAGCTGGCTTTCTCCCGCGCCCACGGACGCGCCTACAACGAGTGGCCTGCCTACCAAACCGTGTGGCTCCCCGCGATTGGCACGTCGATCATCGAGCAGCACCGACGGCGATTCTTCCAGATTGAAGCGCAGTCCGATGGGCCCATCGGCAATCTCGACAGACGGCCAGGGAACATTGCCCAGCAAGGGATCAGGCTCAAGCACCAGCAAACCATTCGGAGCCGATGGAGCCCGCAGGCCGCCCATGAGGACGTCGCCGAGGCGCCGAGCCGCCTGATCGACAGACGCGAGAGAAGTGGAGGGAGAGTCCGCGACGCGTTCAAGCGATGCCGCGGCGGCGAGCAGGTCTGCCATCTGAAAATGAACCTGAGTCCACTCGACATGGTGGGCATCAGCGCGATAGCGCAGGACGCGATCGCGCAGGACGACCTGCCCCATCAACCGGTCCTGATCGTTGCCGACCAGTTCGCGGTCGAGCGCGCGCTGCAGTTGCGGCTTCAGGCAGTCAAGCTGGTTTTTCCGGCAAGCTGGAACAGGCTTTCCGAGGATGCGCAGTCTGTACCGTTCCCACAGGGCCAGAATTTCGTCGCCGGGACGTTTCTGTGCCAGCCAGACGCCGGCAAGCGCGGCATAAAGCTCTCGGTCCTCACGGGCGTAGACCACGTTCTCAGTGCCCGCTCCCCTGGCCTGGAGTTCTTCTTTCAGAACGGCGGCGCGCAGCGTGGATTCCGCCGATTCGGGGTGACCCAGCGCCAGTTCCAATTCTCCAAGCGCAGTCGCGTATCTCCTCAGTTGAAGGGGGTTGTCCTCGCCAATCATGTGGTTGTTCGCATCATCGAGCATGCGACCAGCATCTTTCAGATCGCGCCGGTCAAGGTAAAGCTCCGACATCGCAATTTCGCTCTCGGCCTGGCTGGCTTTCAAACCCTTTTGCCCGGGAGCCAGCGTAATTTCTTTTTTCGCAATGGCCATCTGCTCGTCTGCTTCCCGCAGTGACCCGGCGCGGATCGCCGCACGAATCAGGGCAAACCGCTGAGCTGCGAGGTCAGTGCGGTTCTGTGCCAATGAAAAAAGCTGAAAGGTTTCCCGATTTATCAGCAGATCCAGTTGAACCCGCGGCGTTGCATCTTCGATGTATGCAATGCCGGCCAGGATCGTGGCCGCACGAAATGGGGGATAGTCTCCCGCATAAAAGCGGCGAAGGCTCTCGATGTTGATGCGCCAGCCAGTTTCAATATCCCCCGACTCCACCGCCGCCTCACCGAGGGCGTTTCTCGCTCGAAGATCGAGCAGCGTGTAGTGATGAGTTTCGGCCAGGTGAAGACCGGCTTGAATCAGGGGGTTATTCGCCGCTGCGTCACCGGGGTCTAAATCGCAGGTGACATCCTCGATGGTTGCATTCGTTTTGATCCAGGGAAAGCGGGCCGAACTAGCCATCAGCTTCTTGTCAGCCTGATGGCAGGCATCCAAAGTGAACGCGCGCCCCATTGCATAAACACGCTCCATCTCGGCGCGATCTTCGCCCGCCGGAATGTTCAGGCGGTGAAACAGCAGGCTGCTCTCGACCGCCCAGCGTTCCGCGCTGGAGTAATCCCCCTGCGTGTTCTCGTGAATGGCCCGGCTCAGCGCGTGGGAAGCGCACAAATAGTCATCGCTGGGAGAGGATAAAGCGGGTGGAAGAAATTCGGCGAGCCAGGGATCCTGATGATTGTTTTGGAGGGAAGCGGCAAGGGAGCGGAGAAGAGTTTGGGCGGCCTGGCATCTCGCTTCGCATGGCGAGCCACGGGAGCGGTCAACCGGCAGCGGAAAAGCGGAGTCGAGCAAATGTGGAAGCATTGTGGACGAGAGTTCCTCGTCGATACCCGCCAACGCAGTGGGATCCGCTGCAAGGGCGCGCATGGCCTGTGGAGTAGCCAGGCGCTGTTGCATGCGGCTCTGGTGGGATTTGAGCCGATTCAGCTTCTCTTCAAGCGCTTTCAGCCGCTCTCGCCCCTCCTGCTGCCAGCGGGGATCGTGTTCAAAATTCAGGTAGCGGTTCCAGGTCTCGACGGCATTCATCACCTGGCCGCGGTCTTCCATCACGACGGCTTCATTGAACAGGACCACAGGGTCGCCGGGAGCCAGTTCGTCGGCGCGGCGCAGGTAGTCGAGAGCCGTGGCGCGATCGTTTTCGCTGCCGGTTGCCGTTCCCCGCTGGAAGTAGGCTGAAGCATCGTCTGTCAAGAGCTCAGGAGTCACGGGTCCGGCGGCCAAAAGCCGGTCGAGGATGTCGATGGCGGGATCGTATTTCTCCTCGATCAGGTCTGCGCGGGCTTCCAATTGGAGCCAATGGGGGTCTGCGGGCGCTGCCTCAAGCTTGCGTTGGATCTCGGCGCGCGCGGTGAGAAGTTGTGCCGGCTCACGATCTGCTGAGCCGCCGCGAAGATGAGTTTCCGGTGTTACCGCGGCAAAGCCGGCGCCGGGGATCCGCAAGTCGAAGATGCGGGAATGAGTATAGGCTTCGGCCAAAAGCCTAGCGGGAGCGTTCTCATACCGCCACCAGACGACGAAGCCGGAAATCAGGATCAAAGCCGTGGCCGCGCCGGTGCTTGCCCACACAAGAAACCATTGCGTCTTCTTGCGTGCGCCCAGATGGGGCGTATGTGCAAGCTCGACGGCGAATCGGTGTCGCCACTGCGGGGATGCCGAGGCGAACTGGCCCAGTTCCTCTGACTCTTCCGGCGAGGCAACTTGTGAAAGGACTCGCTGGCCCTGGCGCAACCGCGTGACGCAGGCAGCACACATTGCCGCATGAGAAAGCAGAGCTTCTGTTTCACCGGCGAGCGTTTCTCCCCTCGCAAGGCGAAGCCACTCGCCCGGTTCCGGACAAGGACCCGCACCTTTGAGCGAGAAACCAGGCCGGTCAGTGGGCCGCGTTTCGGCGCCGGAAGAGCCCAATGCGAACAAATCCTCAAGGCTTGGGACAAATCCATCTCTGGACTTGCCTGTTTCGGGGTTGGCTCGCTGGCTCGGATTCAAATCATCAGTCATCGTGGCACTTAACCTACCGGAAACTGCGGCCATTTTCCTTTGACAAAGCTAACCCGGCTCCTGAACCGCTTGCGCCGGACCATCCGGTTTTCGGGATTCCAGTTCTTTGCGCAGCCATGTGATCACCCGGCGCAGCACGCTCTCAACACCTTTGGCAGACAATTCAATAGCAGGCAATCCCGCAATCTCCTCAGCTGTAAGTCCTTGAAGATAATACAACCAGAAGATAGCCCGGTCCCGCTCGGCGATCAGCTCGGGCGCGGCGCGTATTCTGCTGTCAAGCTCTGAGAAAAGCACAGCCTTCTGCATTTCAGCGCTATCATTCGGTCCTGGCGGAACGTTCGCCCCTGTTCCGTCTTCCAGTGCAATCGTTACCACCTTGCCGCCCCGCTTTGTGGAGTGCTGACGGCGAAAGTAATCGTTAGCCACCGACGCGGAGACGACGCGCACAAGGCCGAGAAACGAGTCTTCACCTCGAGGCTTGAATTCCCGCAAGATGCGGCGCTGCTGGTCGCACAGCTTGAGAAAGACTTCCTGTACGATATCGTCGACGACTGATGGGGTTGCACGGCCAAGCCACATGCGGGAAACGCGCGCCGCAACCACGGATACGACGGGCGCGCACCGGCGCAGAAGCTCTGCCCACTCCGCCGCATCGGCGGAACCGGCACAGACCCTGGCTAATTCGTTCACCGGTACCTTTAAATCATCCATCGCGAGGGAATCCAGTTTACCGCAAACACGTTACTGAGTTACTTATTTGCATATTGCGGCTCCTTCGCCGGAAGGACCTCACAGCGAAGGAAATTCGCGCTGTGCTAGTATCCCGGCAAGCGTCAGCTGCTAATTCCAAAGGAACCTTACATGGAAATAAACCTGCGCCCGCTCACCCTAGGCGAGATTCTGGACCGAACCGCCCAGCTTTATCGCGAGAACTTTCTCCTGTTCGCGGGCATCGCCGCCGTTTATGCCGGCGTATTACTGGTCCTGAGCCTGGTTCAAATCGGAGTCCAGGAACTGCTGCGAGTGGAGCATCTGACTCGCCAACTGGCGTGGGCCACCGGAATCGGAATTCTGGTCCTGTGGATCGCCATCTTCATCTTTGGCGGGCTGGCGGTTGCGGCCAACAATCGCGCGGTCGCCTGGGTTCATCTCGGCGAGCGCGCCACGATCCGCGGCGCTTACTCCACCATCCTGCCCCGGCTTGGCCGCTACTTGTGGCTCATGACCATCACGACTTTCAGAATCTGGCTGCCCTGCGTGGTGCTTTACGTGGGCTATCTCGCGCTCCTTTTCTTCTATGTCCGCCCCAAGGGCATACTTACCCAATCGACAACTCAAAGAGACCCCCAGGCTTTGCTCGTCTTTGGATTGGGATCTCTGGCGTTTGGACTGCTGTTTCTTGCCGCCATCGTTTACGCGGTACTGATGGGCCTTCGCTATGCCCTCGCGGTGCCGGCCTGCGTGGTGGAAGATTTGAAAGCCCGCGAGTCAATCCGCCGCAGCATCGATCTCAGCAAAGGGTCGCGGGGCAGAATCTTCCTTCTGGGACTACTGGCCCTCGCCGTCCAGATGGGGCTGGTGCTTATTACCCAGATGTTCTTTATCGTCGCCACCTTCAAACATCATGGCGTGCTGCCTGTCGGAATCCGCGCATCGCAACAGATTGTGGCTTTCTTCACCAATACCTTTGTTGGTCCGATTTACGCCACTGGGCTTACGCTCTTCTACTATGACCAGCGGATTCGCAAAGAGGGCTTCGATATCGAATGGATGATGAAGGCCGCCGGACTGACACCTCCGGCGCCGATGATTGAGGTGCAGACACCGGCCGAGACGGAGACTCCGGTCGAGACGCCACCCGCTCCCGCCGCCTTACCGGAACCGGGAAGCGTGCATGAGTGAGCAGCCACACTCGCTGACTCTGAGAAAGACCTGCGGCCACGCCTTGCGGTTTGCGGGGACGGTTTCGCAGCGCAATGGATTCTCTTCAGTCGATACATCGGAATCAACTTTGTCGCGCCGAACGCGGCTTCGCCCCGCGGAAACCCTGTTTTTTCCATCTCTCTCACCCTCTTCTACTATGATCAGCGCATACGCCATGAAGGGTTTGACAACGAGAGGATGATGAACGCCGCCGGAATGAATGCGCCTGCCACTCCGATCTCTGAAGACCATCCCTTCGCGCCGGCTCAGATCGAGGATCCGATCGCTTGACCGTCCGGAACAAATTCGCGGGTTCAATCCGGGCCGCAGCCCTGGCCGTGGGTATTACCGTCATCCTTGCTCCGGCACCGGCTCTCGCGGCGGCACAGCTTCCTTCTGTTCCGGCAGCGCAGACTTCAGGGCACTGGCGTGAGGCGTCGATGGACGACTACCGCAAGCACTTGATGGCCTTGACGACGCTGGTTGAAGCTTGCGCGAAAGCGCGGGATCTGAAGAACTGCGACCCCTTACTGGTGGGACAGGATGACCGCGTTCCGCTGGGCAATGCACCGAGTGCCGAGCGGCGACTGGTGCGCTACGGATGGCTGCGCGTGCTGTTTTCAACGGCCGAAGAGCCAGATCAGCCCGAACCTAGTTCTGCCGGCAGGAAGCAGAAGGGTACCGGACCGGCGGGTGCGCAAACGGTTCAACCCACCACCAGCCAGCTTTTGCAGGACGCCGAGAAGCGCCTGGCCGGCGACCTGGCCCAGGCCAACGCGGCCCCGATGACTGTGCCCGCGCACACGCAGTTGCGCAACACCATGCAGCAGGTGCTGGACGGCCGCGACTTTAGCAACCTGAAGCAGCCCTCGGTAGAGGACTCCATGCTGGAGAAGGTCAACAACTGGCTGAACCGGCTCTTTGAGCGCGCCGCCAGGCTTCGCGCACGCTCGGCATGGGTGGGCCGCGTGATTGTGTGGGGATTCATTCTTGCTATTTGTGTTGGGCTGGTGTGGGGGCTGTTGCAATTGGAACGCCGTTGGCGCGTCCGCCTTGTGCCGGACAACGCTGGGCCGGCCGTTGGAACCGTTTCAGCTCGCGACTGGCAGATCTGGCTTGAAGACGCGCGCCGCGCCGCCGCATCCGGACTATGGCGGGAAGCGATCCACTTTGTCTACTGGGCGTCCATCTCGCGCCTGGAATCAAGGCGGCTTTGGCCGGCGGACAGGGCGCGCACTCCGCGCGAATACTTGGCGCTGGTCGCTCCCGACGACCCAAGAAAGGCCTGGCTGGCCCAGCTTACCGGCAGCTTTGAGCGCACCTGGTACGGTGGGCGCGCCGCCAACGAGAGAGATTACAGGCGGGCCGAGGAACTGGCGAGGACGTTGATTGCCGGGACCGCGCCCGCTCCGACTCCAGGCATATCCGGCTTCGCGGATATGCCCGGTGTGGCGCAGGGTGGTGCGGGATGAGATTCTTCTCTTCGCTCGACCCCACGGACCGTCGCTTGCTTGTCTGGTGCCTGGGCATCGCTGTCTCACTGGCTGTCCTGATCGCCTTTCTGCTACCCAGCGGGAACGGCAATGATAATGCGCTGCCGACGTCGTACCTTGCCACCCAGCATGGCGCTCGCGCGGCCTACGAAACACTGCTTCGCGCCAATTATCCAATCGAACGCTGGGAGCATCCGCTGAGCGAACTGGCGGCCACCGCCGGGCCCGATACGGTAGTGATTTTTGCCGAGCCCTTCAGCCGCGAGGTCAGTGACATCAAAGCTGTGCGGCAGATTGTGGAGCGCGGCGGACGGGTACTCTCTACTGGATTCTGGGGCGGATTCCTCCTTCCCGGCGGCGAGCCTGACACGCCAAAGGAATTCAGCTTCGCCGCCTGCCATCTGGAGCCCGAGGGCCTGGATGCGCTGGCAGACTCCGGCGAAGTGTGGATGGTTCCGGAGGCTACCTGGCAAGTGGGAAATCCCACCCGGCGCATCGAGTACAGTTGCGCGGGCCAACCCGCGGTTGTGGAGTACGACTACGGCAAGGGCCATGTGGTCTGGTGGGCCAGCTCAACACCTCTTGAAAATGGCTCCCTTGCCCGCGCCAACGACCTTGATCTCCTGATCAATTCCCTCGGGCCGCGCGAGGGCCACCATTTCTACTGGGACGAGTCGCTCCACGGCGATGTTCGCTCGGAGTGGACCTATGCCGCCGGCCCCGCGCTGAACCTGCTGCGTATTGGTTTGCCGGTGCTGGGCTTGCTGATCGTGTTCAGCTTCAGCCGCCGCAGCGGCCCGGTGCGTGACCTGCGGCAGCCGGCAAGGACCGCGCCCGTCGAGTTTCTTGAGGCGCTTGGCTCGCTCTACCGCAATGCGGGCGCCGCACCCACGGCGGTCGCCGTTGCATTGGAGCGGTTCCGGCGTTCCAGTTTGCGGCTGTGCGGGCTGCGCCCAAGTTCGATGAACGCCTCGGAACTTGCAGCCGCAATTCGCAGGCGATTCCCGCAAACGGACTCCAGTCTTGAAACGGATTTGCTTGCCTGCGAAGAGACTTCTTTGAGCGACACCCTCGATCCGCGCGAGGCGCTGAAACTGATCCAGAAATTGCACATGCACCAGGAAAGACTCGCGGCCGCGGCAAAGCCGGGTGGCGAGACCACGCAATCTGAAGACAATCATTCCCACTCGCAAGAAAGGGCCTCATGAGCCAGGAAATCAACCAGGACCCGATTCAAGACGCAAACGCAAACGCCAAAACCGCAGAGCCGCTTCAGGCCACAAGCCGACTCATTGCCCATGCCCAAAGCGAACTGGGGCGGGTGATCTCCGGCCAGGGCGGCGCGATCGAGGAAGTGCTCATAGCCGTGCTGTGCCAGGGTCACGCGCTGCTCGAAGGGGTGCCGGGGATCGCGAAGACTCTGATGGTGAAGGCGCTGGGCCGGCTGCTTGGCCTCAAATTCCAGCGCGTGCAGGCCACGCCTGACCTGATGCCCGCCGACATTCTTGGGACCACCATCCTGCGTCCTGGCGCAGAGTCCTTTATCTTTCACGCCGGCCCGGTGTTTACCGACCTGCTGCTGGTGGATGAAATCAACCGCATGCCACCGCGCACCCAGGCTGCGCTTTTGGAATGCATGGAAGAACGCCAAGTGACGATCGATGGCGTGTGCCGCCCGCTGCCCGGGTGGTTCACCGTCTTCGCCACCCAGAACCCGGTGGATTTCGAAGGCACCTATCCCCTGCCCGAGGCACAACTGGACCGCTTTCTGATGAAGATACGCGTCGCTTACCCCTCTGAGGCAGAAGAGCTGCAGATTCTGGAGCGGCACCATGCGGGCACGGCCGCCGGACCGCTTGAGGATGCCGCGATTACTCCGATTCCCGAAGAGTTGCTGGCCGTGGCACGTGCGGAAGTGCGATCTATTCGGATCGAGCCGGAACTCTACGGCTACATTCTTGCCCTGGCGCGGCGCACCCGCGAGTGGCCCACATTGCTGCTGGGTGCGAGCCCCCGCGCGGCACTGAGCGTGATGCGTGTGGCACAGGCTGTCGCGGCCTTTGACGGCCGTGATTTTCTGGTTCCCGACGACGTGAAGAGGGCCGTGCAGCCGGTTCTGCGCCATCGCGTGATTCTGAAGCCCGAAGCGGAACTGGAAGGTTTTGACGCCGACCGCGTCCTGGCGGACATGATTGCGGCGGTGCCGGTGCCGCGGCAATGATCGCTGCCTCGCTTCATCCGGCGCCGGTGCGCGCCGCCTTTGAGCAGCGCCGCCGTTGGGCATTCGGTCTGACAGGCCGCTCGATTGTCCTGCTCATAGCCGGATTTCTCTGCCTGATTCCGGGATTCTGGGATGGAAGTCTGAGCTACACGATGCTGGTGTGGGACGGGCTGGTTTTGCTGGCCGCGCTGCTGGACGGTCTGCGCCTGCCGCGTGTTGCGGAGCTTGTTGCGAGCCGCTCCTGGACAAATGCACCAGCCCTGGATAGCGAGACAGAGATTGAGCTGACGATCGAGAATCAGAGCCGCGTGATCATCGAATGCCGGCTGGTGGACGACCTTCCGACGGCTCTTATGGCAGAACCGGCCACACATCGAGTCATTGCATATCCCCGCGTGCCTGCCTCCGTCCGCTACCGGGTAGAGCCCCAGGAGCGGGGCGACGCGGAAACCGGCTGGCTCTACATGCGGTACCGTTCGTCACTGGGTCTGGCGGAGCGCTGGGCGAGAGCGCCCCTGACTCAGACAGTCCGTGTTTATCCGGCGCTGCGTACCGGCGAGGAGCAGCAGATATTTCTCGCACGCAGCCGCCAGATCGACCTGCAATTGCGCCTGACAAGGCTGCGAGGGCTGGGCCGCGATTTTGAGAGTCTGCGCGAATATCGCGAGGGCGACGACCTTCGCGACATTTGCTGGACCGCGACAGCGCGGCGCGGGAGCCTCATCACCCGCCAATACCAGACCGAGCGCAGCCAGCCGGTGTGGATTGTGCTGGATTGCGGGCGGCTGATGCGCTCGCGGGTGGCGATCGTACCTCCGGGCAGGGCTTCGTTGCCGGCGGAAGGACCGCGCGCACGGATCCACTCCAAACTGGACCATGCCTGCACCACGGCGGTTTCTCTGGCCCAGCTTGCGCTTTACTCCGGCGACCGGGTTGGCTTGCTGGCCTATGGGCAGGGGATTCAACAGCGGGTTTTGCCGGGGCGCGGCGCGGCTCACCTGCGACAACTGATCGAATCGCTGGCGCTGGTACGCGCGGAAGGCAGCGAGGCGGACCACCTGCGCGCGACGGCGACGCTCAACCGGCTGCAACCACGACGCTCGCTCATTCTTTGGATCACCGACCTGGCGGAGTCGGCCATGCGCCCGGAGGTGATTGACGGCGCAGTGCAACTGCTGCGGCGCCATGTGCTGCTGTTTGTGGCCATGGCCCAGCCGGAGGTGGATCTGATTGCCCGGGCGCGGCCGAAAAATGTGGAACAGATGTTCCGCACCACGGCTGCGCAGGAGATGGCCGGACGCCGCGAGTTGCTGCTTGCCCGGCTGCACGATCAGGGCGCGCTCACCCTCGACCTGAACCCCGAGGCGCTGACTTCGTCGGTACTCAACCAGTACCTGACTGTGAAGGAACGCGCAATGGTGTAGGGCCTCTTCGCACGACCATTCTGGTCTTTGGGACGCCGCCGGACTTTTTGCGGTCCCAGACGGTGCCTTACCGACAAGCGCCGCCGAATTAGGCGAAGGAAAATAGAATCCAGGGGGGCAGGTGCTGCAAAAATTGCCGTAAGGTATTGATGTGATTGGTTTTGTACTTCTGAAACGGCGCATTCAGTACACATTTGAGGGACTTAAGCGCGCAAATTAGGCTGGCGATGCGGCTATTTCCCCGGTTCTCCCGGATGTCTCCGGGCAAAAAGAAATGGGCAGGAAAAAGGGGCGGTGGAGGTTAGGCCAGCCGTCTCCGCAAGCCCTGAATTGAGTGTGTGCGTCTTGGGGAATTAATACGCCAATCGGGGGCAAGAAATTTTGGTAGGGAAGATGCACGCGGCGTTTCGGATGACGATCAGGGAAGTTGATGGCTTAGGGGCGGAGTCGAGAGTTCCGGTTGGGAGGGAACGCTGGATTGGAAAGTGACGGATGGGCGATCAAGCGGGCATTGCCGTTTTCCTGAGCTGGGACGTTTTTGAGGACGGATCAACGGATCGTACATTCCGAGGACCCCCGACTTTGCTGGGTGAGCAGTTTGTCTTGTAAGCGTTGACAGGCTCGGCCACGCGGAATTGCGCACGGCAGTTTGGAAGCACTTTGGTCTGAGACAAGGGAAAGATCGGCGGAGATCGGCGTCTGGCTACTTTGGTTGATCGTCGGTTACACTGTTGCGAAATGCGAAAACTTAGCCGGTTCATTATGAGATTCGATGAACTTGACACGGCAAATGCGGCCTCGTTTTTGAGGAGATGGGCGAGTTTTGTGTTCTTGTTGGCGATACTGGTTGGCCTCGTAGCAGCCGTGCAGATTGTCCCGGAATGGCAGGTCAAGAGGGTGGGCTCCGAGTCCACATCGGCAAATCCGAATTGGAAGATGTCGGTTGCCGATGTTGCGACCCTGCAGAACGAGATGCGAAAGACCTTTATCCAAGTGGTGGGTGGGGCCTTTGCCCTCTTCGCGCTGTATCTCACCTATCGCAGAGTGAAGGTCACCGAGCAGGGACACATAACAGATCGGTACACGAAGGCGATTGAACAGCTCGGGGCGATGACCGCAGAGAACAAACCGAATATAGAGGTCAGGCTTGGAGCGATCTACTCCTTAGAGAGAATTGCCATCGACTCTGCCCGCGACCACTGGACCATTATGGAAGTGCTTACTGCTTACTTACGCCAAAATGCGCCGGCACCGAAAGAGCAGCCAAGCGAAGAGGAGAACGTAGAGGCAATTGCGAGCGGGCCATCAACAGAGATACAAGCTGTCTTGACGGTATTAGGACGACGGCCGCGCGGCGGCGGGCGTGAACGCAACTTTTACCGAGTCCACAGACTCGATTTAAGACATAGCGATTTTCGCGGGGCGCATTTCGAATGGGCGCATTTGGAAGGAGCTCGTTTCGACGACTCACATGCAGAAGGAGCGCATTTCTTCCATGCATATGTGAGAGATGCAAGGTTCGGTCGGACGAACATAAGGAGAGCGAACTTCCTTGGGGCGCGCGCTGAGGGAGCGAGCTTCTACAGATCGGATGTTAGGGAGGCGCATTTCGATTTAGCGTATCTAGAAGGTGCGATGTTCGATACCGCTAATCTGGAAGGAACGAGCTTCGATGGAGCTCACCTTGAGGGGACGACCTTCGTAAGAGCCTTGGGTTCAAGCGGAGATAAGTCAAAGTCGGCCTGAGATTTAGCGCTGGTTGGGAAGGATGGAGCGTTCTTTACTGAGCTAGAGATCCAGAAGATCAAGGGGCTTCTGGGGCCGCTTGCTCTAGCTGGATTAAACAGGGTCGCCGATTACATCAAGATCAACTGGGATACGGAATCCGGATTCACGACACGTTTAGAGAGAGGGGCTCGAAGGCAGAACGAAGACAATTTGATCTGTTCTGTCCTCCGTTGTCGAGAACTCGCCAAGCAACTTATCGAGGAGCGCATTTCTAACGAGTCGCTTTGTGGCGGGGTTTACTGTCAGTGGGGTGCTATTCAGGGGCGGATGGGCGCAAACTCCGAAGGTACCACTTTGACATCGGTGCGAGGTTAGCGGAGACGAAGTGCGCGGACTATTGAACGCTGGATGGGTGGTGTGGTGTCCCGGAAGTTCCCTGCATAAGTCGAAGCCCCGAACCGCAGGGCCCCGCCACGGCGGGCAGGCTTTCGACTCTGTCCGCCGCGGCGGACGCCGCTCCTCATGAACTAAATTCGGCTGTAGTGATTGGTGTGAGTTGAAGGCCGAGGAGTTTGGCCTGTTTTGAGAGTCGTTTGTGGAGTCGGCGATTTTGCTGTTGCTGTTCTCGGGCGAAGGCGGTTTCGTCGTAGTCAGAGCCGGTGGTGAGCAGATGGTAGAGGATGCGGGCCAGTTTGTGAGCCGTGGCGGTGATGGCCTGCGGGCCTCCGAGGCGTGCGCGCATGGATCGATAAAAGTTGCCGAGATGGGATCGGCTGCGGGCCAGAGTCTGAGCTGCAACCCTGAGAGCGTGATTGAGGCGGTTGTTGGTAGGCCGGGTTTTTGAAGATAGGATTCTGCCTCCGCTCTTTTTGTTGTTGGGGCACAAGGCCAGCCAGTTGGCGAATGCGGCAGCGGAGGGGAAGCGGCTCAGATCGGTTCCCACTTCAGACAGCAGGGTATGAGCGGTGAGCGCGCTGATCCCTGGCACTGCCGTCAGATCGACGCCGAATAGCCTATGCAGTTCCGAGCTCATATTGAAATGGAACTGGTTTTTGCGGCGCTTCTGCCGGCTCGGCCTGGAGTGCGAACCCGGACCATCGATCTTGCCGGAGATGCTGCCGGTGTGACGCTGTATCTCCTGGTCGCATTCGGCCAGCAGGTGCTGATAGTTTTTGTAGGCGGCCAGCGATTGTTTGAGTGTGAACAGGTGCTCGGGGCGGTAGTTGCCGGTCAGCGATTTGATCACGGTGGGGCGGTCGGCGTGCACCCTGGCGTGGCACAGGGAGGCCAATTGGCTGGGATCGCGCTGGCCCGCCACGATGGCTTCGACGATAGCCATGCCACTGATCCCGGTGATGTCCGACAGTACATGGTGAATCTGCAGATTCATTTGGGTGAGGGCCTTGTGCATGTGCTGGATGTGTACCGCGGCGTTCTCCACCAGGCTGGAGCGGTGGCGGCTGAGAGAACGCAGCGCGCAGATGGCGGCATCGGGCCGGAAGGAGGCTTTCAGCAATCCCACCGAATGCAGGTACTGCAACCACTGGCAGTCACTCACATCCGATTTGCGTCCCGGCACATGCCGGACATGATGGGAGTTGACCAGGCAGACACGCAGGCCGGCCTCTTCCAGAACCTCGTACGGCGGAATCCAGTAAACCCCGGTCGACTCCATGGCTACGGTGCTGACCCCGCAGCGTAGCAGCCATGCCGCCATTTCCCGCAAATCGCCGGTGAACGTTTGGAAGCAGCGTACCGGCTCGGCGTCCCGGTCAGGCCGCACTGCAACGTAAATCTCAGTGGCTCCTACATCGATGCCCGCCGCGTTGGGCTCGATGCAGTCCAGACTCAAACTTCTTCCCTTGCCTGACTGTTTTCCCATGACTCCTCCTGCTGCTGGGATCGGGCCAGACTGTGCCTCGGGTAATCTCCTCAACGGGATCGCAGACCGAAAACGGCCCGCGTCACCTAAATCGCCATCACAGAATCTGGAACCATGCTCAGGATCGGGCTCGAAAAGCACCAATGGGCAGCCGGCTTACTTCCGCAATCCGCAGCCTCTCCAGATTACCTGCGCTTGACCCTGTTCATCCCATCGGTAACTCGCTGGAAGCGAGTCGGGCTGCTCAGGATGACAACTGTATTTGTGTTGTGAACTTGGGGACAGAATACTAGCGTCAGGCTTCGACTTCTACGGGGCGGAGGCGCTTGGCGAGGGCCCACTTGAGCTCTTCGATCCCCTGGCCGGTGACGGCGGAGATGGCGTGGAACTCGAGCTTGCGGCGCTTGGCGTGGGCGGCGAGCTTTTTGAGCTTGTCAGGGTTGGCGCTGTCGATCTTGGTGGCGGCGACGATCATCGGCTTTTCGTCGAGTCCGTGGCCAAAACCGGCCAGTTCTTTATTGATCACCTTGAAGTCTTCGACCGGATCGGGGCGGCCAGACGCGTCTGACACATCGACAAGGTGAACTAACAGGCGGGTGCGCTCGATATGGCGCAGAAACTGGACGCCGAGGCCCTGGCCGAGGTGCGCGCCGGCGATGAGACCGGGCATGTCGGCGACGACGAAGGATTCCTGATGGGGTTCCTCGCCCACCGTGACCACGCCCAGGTTGGGCTCCAGAGTGGTGAAGGGGTAGTCGGCGATTTTGGGCTTGGCGGCGGAGATGCGCGAGATCAGCGTGGACTTGCCGGCGTTGGGGTAGCCGACCAGGCCCACGTCGGCCAGCAACTTCAATTCCAGCCGATAGGTGCGCTCCTCGCCGGCACGGCCAAGCTCGTGCTCGCGGGGAGCCTGGTGAGTGCTGGTGGCAAAGTGCTGGTTGCCACGGCCGCCGCGGCCGCCTTTGGCGATGACGAACTGCTCGTCGGGCTCCTGGAAGTCGTGGATGAGTTCGCCTGTCTCTTGATCGTAAAGCGCTGTGCCGACAGGGACTTGCAGGATGATGGAATTGCCGTCGAGGCCGCTGCAATTGGAACCCATGCCGTGCTGGCCGCGCTGCGCCTTGTGCTCGGGGTTGTAGCGGAAGTGGATGAGCGTGTTGTGACGCTGCGAGGACTCCATGATGACGTCGCCGCCACGGCCGCCGTCGCCGCCGGAAGGTCCGCCGCGGGGCACGAACTTCTCGCGCCGGAAGGCCATGCAGCCATTGCCGCCGTCGCCGGCTTTTACGCGAATTTTAGCTTGATCGATAAACATGGGTAACCAGGGGAACAGGGATCGGCTCGGGAATGGCTGCTCATCAGGGAGAATCCTGTATGCCGTCCCTTTAGTTTATCGGATGCGGCTGACCGCGTTCCGGGGGATGCAGGCAAGGCCAGGCCGCATACGTGCTTAGGATCACCTAATTACCTTTGGAACATGCCGTAGAATTCCATGCAACTTTACTGCAAGGGCAAACCGACACTGCGGGAGACGGGAGAGTTGTGTCTCCTGGAGCGCAGTGCGGCGTTGTTCAACCTGGACCCGCCGGCAGAGCGGGCCGGGTAGAGAATTGTCGCTTTTCTCAGAGTCTGCCGCGAGCTGGTCTGTCGATGGCAGAACGCAGTTGGACGAATACGCTGGCCTTGACCGCGCTGCTGCTGATTTCCGGCGGGGGCACGGCTGGGTTTACGCAATCGGCAAGCGGGTCACTTTCCGGCAGGCTCACCGATCTCGATTCGAAGCCTTTGAGCGGCGTCACGGTGACAGTGCGCAACGAGGACACAGGGGCAGAGGCACAGAGCATTACGTCCGCGAGCGGAACCTACCGGTTCAAGGAACTGGGGTCGGGCACCTACATTCTGGAGGCTGAAAGCCCTGGCCTGGGATGGGGCCGCGTGGATGGGATTGAAGTGGATGCGGGCCACGAATCGCGTGTGCAGTCGGCATTGGAATTTGAGCCGCTTCAGACCAAATCAGATTTGCTTGAGACGCATGATATTGGAGCGCAGCCGGCAAAGTTGAACAGCGAGGCCGTTGGGGTGCAGCCGGAAGAGCTGTCTTCCGCCGAATTGGGCATCCTGGTGGGTAAGCATGTTTCGCTGGAACCCGATGCAGCACCTGTGAACGTGGCGCTGGAGGCAGAACAATTGGAGGCGCTGCCGGTTTCCGCGGGGGAGATTCAGAAACCGTTGCCGCGTCAGAGTCGTCCAGCAGTTTCAGCAAAGGCAGAGGCGTCTGAAACGCAATTGCGCAGCAGCGAAACATTGGAGGCTGAAGTTCGCGGTGGGGCTGTGCGCCCGGGAAGTGGGATTGAGGGAAACAGAGGCGACGGTGCGGGCGCTGCGGGGCTTGAAGGACTCCCCGGAAGTGTTGCTGGTGAGCACGGAGCTGCGATGATCGAATTCGCGGTCCATGCGGCGTTGGCGACGATCCAGTATGTGGCGCCGGTACCGGAACCAGCGTTGGCCTCTGATGGAACCGCGAACACCGGAGCTGCGGCGAATGCCGACACGGTTGCTGTGGGCCAGTTGCAGGCGCTGCCTTTGACGGGGCGAAACTGGCAGAACTTTTTGATGGATACGCCGGACACAGCAACGCAGATGGAGAGCGAAGGTGAAGGCCTGCGCGGGGGCGTTCAAACAGGCTCAGTTTCCGTGGAAGGCTCCAGCACACGGTTGGCGTTTGGCGGCGCGGGCGTGGGACGGATGAACGGACGCGGTGCTTCTCTGCTTGGACCCGGAGCGAGCGAGGAGGCTATCCGCGAAGTGCAGGCGGCGGGTGGCAACGTGGATGTGTCCGCAGGCCGCGCCGGTGGAGAACGCTTGAATATTGAAACCCAGCGCGGCTCTCACGGGCTGCACGGTCAAGGGTCGCTGTTGAGCCGCCAAAACCTTTGGGGGGCGCAGAATCCATTTACCCAGTGGACCAAGGAGACTTCGCCGGCAACGTTGAGCGCCGTGCCCAACTTTACGCCCGAGTCTTACACACCTGGCGACCACGAATTGACCTGGGGTTTCGGCGCCGGCGGTGAGATGCGGCGCAACAAACTCTTCTGGTTTGCAGCGCTCGACAGTTACCGGCGCAATGACCCGGGAGTGTCGATGGTCAAGCATCCCGACAGCTTTTTTGCGCAGCCCTCGAATGACCAGATGCAGGTGCTGAGCGCCCGGCTGGGATTGAGCAGCGCGAATCCTGTAGCAGCGGGAGTGGCAGCTTACTCCAACATGCTGGAAACGCTGGATGGTTTGCTTGGGCCGGCGGCGCGCACGGCTGCGCAATGGACCGGCTTTGGCCGACTGGATTGGGCGGCAGCGGAACGGCATCACTTCACGCTGGAGGGGACCGGGGCGAATTGGGACTCACCCGGAGGCGGAATGACGCGCGCCTCCGAGGCATACGGCAACCACAGTTACGGGTCAAGCTATGCCAATGAAGAGTGGATCCAGGCCCGTTTGCAATCTTTTATCACCGCGAACCTGCTGGCGGTGGCACAGGGTTCGGTGGGGCGCGAGATGATGACTGCGCCGCATGAGAATCCTTCAGCGTACGAGCAAACGCTGAACATCAACGACTGGGGCCAGTTGCCGCAGATGATTGTGGATTCGCGTTACGGCTTCACGATCGGAAATCCTTCGCGGTTCGGGCCGGGCGACTATCCGGATGAGCACCTCTATCATGCGCAGGAACAGGTGGACTGGGTGCACGGCGGAATCATGGTGAAGGCGGGCTTCGACGTGGGACATAACACGGATGAAACCAGCCTGCTGCGGAATGAGACGGGGACTTATTACTACGCGAGCGTGGAGAATTTTGCTTCGGACGCGCTGGCGTTTGCGAATTTCGGATTGAATGGGCAGTTAAATCCGACGGATCAGCATAACTGCGATCAGACCGGCAAGGTGTGGCGCGACTCGGCCGGCACGCTACATGGATTGGGATATCTACCGTGTTACTCCTATTACTCGCAAACAATGGGTCCAACTAACTGGTGGCTCAGCACCAACGACTGGGCCAGTTATGTCACTGCGCAGTGGCAGCCGCAGAAGCGGTTGGCGTTGTCGATGGCAATGCGCTGGGAACGGGAGCAGTTGCCGCCTCCCATGGCGATGCTGAACAACCCCGATCTTCCGCTCACGGAGAGGCTGCCCAGCCTGGGCAATGACTGGGGCCCACGGGCAAGCCTCGCGTGGGGCACGGGCGAAGGCCGCTGGCCGGTATTGCGGCTGGGCTACGGCATGTACTTTGGACGCACCGAAAATGCCACGCTGGAGAACGCGCTGACACAGACTGGATCGTTGAAGGGCGATCTGAATTTTTTCATGCGGCCTACAGACAATCTCAATGCAGGCGGCGCTCCGCCGTTTCCTTATGTGCTGGCCGGGGAGCCGGCAAGCGTGGTGAAGCCCGGAGCGGTGGAGTTCGCACCTGATTTTCGCAACGGCGAAGTGCACCAGGCGGTTGCATCCGTGGAGGAGTCGCTGCCGCAACACATTCATATGGAAGCAAGCGCCGAGGCAAGCCTGGGACGCCGCCTGCCTGTGACGCTGGACGCGAATATCGACCCCACGGTGAATCCGCAGACCATTACGTATGCGGTGGTGGACGGCAACAACGGAGGGCCTATCAAGGCGCGGCAAATCACCGTTCCCTTTTTTGCATCGTGGCCGTCTGCGACGGGAGTGACGGGACGGCTGAACTCGAACTACCAGCAGATTGCGGAGATCTTCGACCGCGCCAACTCAACCTATGAGGCGGCGATGTTGCGGGTTACGCGCAATGGGCGCGGCGGGCTTGAATTGAATGCACGCTATACCTACGCGCACGCGATGGATTGGAACCCGAACGAGAGTGCGCAGGTGACCGGCCCGAGCGTATTCGACCCGACTGACTTTCGTGCAGAATACGGAACGGGCAACCTGGACATACGGCACTCCGCGTCCGTTTCTGCAATCTGGGAGCCCAGGTGGAAGCTGCACGACCTGGTTGGCCGACTCGTGAACGGATGGATGATGTCGACGGTTGGGTCCTTTCGCAGCGGCCTACCGTATACGATGCGCGCAGGGGGTTCGCTGGCCGAAGAGTTCGAAACAACGGGAGTTGCAATCGTTGCGCTCGCTCCGGGAATGAATGGTTACGGCGGCGAAAGCAGGGTGTATAGCGTGGGACGCAACTCCTATCGCTATCCGGCAACGTGGAAAGCCGACGTGCGACTGGGGAAAAACTTCAAACTTGGCGAGATGCGCGAGTTAGAGTTGCTGGCCGAAAGCTTTAATCTTTTCAATCATCAAAACGTGACCGAGTTGGAGACGACAGGCTACTCGATCGAGTCGGGGAGCGTAAACGGGACCCTGCCCACGTTGAATTTCCTGACCGGACTGAAGACGGGACAGACGGAGTTTGGGCAGCCGTTGAACATCAATGCGACCAATTTTTATCGCGAGCGGCAGATGCAGTTCGGGATGAGGATGCGGTTTTAGAGCCGCGTCTATCCGGCTGTGCTTGCGGCAAGACTTAAGTCGTGCCCCGCTACAGAAGAGTGGTCCGAAACCGCCGCGAATTCACAGGCGAACAAAACGCACGGCGATCTTTGTGCTACTGGAGATCGGAGGAACCGTCTCTCGTAGGTTTGTTCAGTTGAAATTTCTGGATGGGCGGTGACTCGACAGCGATGCTTAAAACCACATCATCGTACTGTCATCACCGGTCCCCAACTGCGAGGGACCGGTGGCACCCTCATCTGGGGTGGGACAAATCACCTAGACCGTGGCCACCCGCCACCCTCAACTTGATAATCCGCGGCATGTGACCGGGGCCGATCACCACCTATGCAATTTGGCGATTAGCGAGATCGGGCACAAAAACATCTTGTGGGGCGATGCGAGGACTTCGTATAGTGCCCGCATGCGAGTAATTGTGTTGTCGGTGGTAGGCGTGATCGTTCTCGCGTTCTGCGCGCTGCTCTATCTCGCAGCCCGATCGTGGCGCAAGATCGCAACCTGGAAATGGATTGCTGGCCTTTTGCTGCTTGTGCCGCATTTCCTCCTCCTGTGGAGCATCGAGGTATCCCTGCGTAATGGCAACGCGCCCCAGGGATCGGCTCGTTGGAACGAAGCTTTTGGCGCCGACGTTTACATGATGTTCATTCTTCCGGTTCCGGCTTTGCTGGGTTCCCTCGGGGCGCTCCTGATGTTTCTGTCTTCCCGACCGGCGAACAGGCCGGACGCGCAAGCGCCGCCATCGGAGCACCCGACCCTTCGACCCCCACCCTCTGGTCCAAGTTCGCCGCGCTTACCGAGACATTAGTCTTCCTTCTGCGTCCGAGGTTTGATGTGCCACCTGCTTGCTAATTCTGTGCTAGCTTGCGCTAACGAAGCGGACTTTTTGGATATCGGGACATTTAGAACATTGAAAAAATCAATACCTTACGTGTTTTCAATGGCCCTTGATAAGTCTTGCCCTGACTCAAAAGCATTCATTTTCGGATTCACCAAACACTGCCTATAGCCCCTATCCCCCGTCGGAATGAGTTTTTCCGCAGGCCGTTAATCCCGGCGCGGCAGATTTTGCAGGTCGATGCCCAACTGCTGGCACTTCTTGTAGAGATGGCTGCGTTCAAGGCCGAGGGCCTTCGCGGTTGGGGTGATGTGCCGGTCGTTCCGTTCGAGTTCCGCCAGAACGGCTTCGCGCTCGAAGGCCAGAACGCGCTGCGCCAGCGGGCCGGTTGTCTCTGCTGGCGAAATGCCCGCTGCCGCATTCGATTGCGAAGTCGCCGCAGGAAGCGCCAAGTACACGGCCTCGGCGTCCACTTCATTCCCGGCCAACAACAGGAGCCGCTCCACAACGTTGCGCAGCTCGCGGATATTTCCGGGCCATGCATACTGCTTGAGAGCCTCGATGGCCGCCGCAGTAAAGGGCACGGGCTTCCAGCCGTTCTGCGCGCTGACCTGGCGGGCGAAGTGGTCGACGAGCGCCGGCAGGTCTTCACACCGCTGCCGTAACGGCGGCAATTCCACGGGAAAAACGACTACGCGATGGTAAAGATCGCGGCGGAAGCTTCCGGACTCGACAAGCTGCTCAAGATTGCGATGCGTGGCCACGACAACCCGCACATCGACGGTAATGGGTTTGTCGGCGCCGATACGTTCCACTTCACCTTCTTCAAGCACGCGCAACAGTTTGGCTTGCATGGCGGTGGGCATATCGCCGATTTCATCGAGAAAGAGCGTACCGCGATGGGCCTGCTCGAACTTCCCTGTATGGCGCTGGGCCGCGCCGGTGAATGAACCTTTCTCGTGGCCGAAGAGTTCGCTTTCGATGAGCTCGGCCGGAATCGCGGCACAGTTGAGGGTCACGAATGGCCCCGCGGACCGGTGGCTTTTTTCATGCAGGGTGCGAGCTACAAGCTCTTTTCCAGTTCCGGTTTCGCCATAGATGCAGACGCGGGATTCGCTGGCCGCTACGCGCTCAATCTGCGCCATGACGCGACGCATGGTTTCGCCGGCGAACACCAGGGTGTGTTTGCCCACGCGGGTACGAAGGTCGCGGTTCTCGGTTTCAAGGCGGGTGAGCTTGAGCGCATTCTCAACGGTTACGAGAAGCTTTTCAGTGGAGAGCGGCTTCTCAAGAAAATCAAGGGCGCCCAGGCGCGTTGCGCGCACCGCCATTTCGATGTGCGCCTGTCCGCTCATCATGACGACCGGTGCAGTGACGCCCGCCAGCTTCAGATCTTCAAGCAGCGCAAGGCCATCGCGGCGCGGCATGACTACATCGCTCAAGATGAGGTCGAAGGGCTGGGTTCGGGCCAGTTCCAGCGCGCGGGCGGCGTTGTCGCACACGACGGCCTCGTGTCCCGCAAGCCGGAAGGCACGGGCGAGCGAGGCCAGCGTGTTGGCTTCGTCATCGACGATGAGAATGTTGGCTTTGGTGCTCATGATTCCGCCTTCGGCAGGGTGATGATAAACGTTGCGCCGCTGCCTGCGCGGCTTTCAACCGCGATGGTGCCTGCGTGGTCGGCCACCACCGATTGCACGATGGCAAGGCCGAGGCCGGTGCCGTGCTGCCTGGTGGTGTAGTACGGAGTGAAGAGCCGCTCGCACTCCTCGGGGGTGAGGCCTTCGCCGGTATCGGCTACGCGGAGTTCCACTGCTTCACGCTTTGGGTGGGCGGAGATGGTGAGCGTGCCGCCTTCGGGCATGGCGTCCATTGCATTGAGAACGAGATTTGAGAGAGCTCGATGGAGCAGCTCGGGATCAACCAACAAGGGCATTGGTTCATCGGCAATGTCGGTCTCGAAGCGAATCTTCATGCCTTCGCCGGCGGCGCCGGTTGCGTAAAGCGAACGCACGCGCGCCACTAAATCTTTAGCGTCAATCCGTTCAAGCTCGGGCTTGGGCATTTTGCTGAAGTCGCTGAAGCGGGCAATGATCGTTTTGAGATTGGCGATCTCCATACCCAGGGTCGCGGTGCTTTCGCGAAAGACTTCATCGAATTCCGCTTCTGTGAGCTGACGTGCGCGCACGAGATTTTCAACCGTGAGCTGCAGGGGAAAGAGCGGATTCTTGAGCTCGTGGGCGAGGCGACGCGCCAACTCGCGCCAGGCCGCGACGCGCTCGCTTTGGACGAGGCGCTCGCGCTGGCTGGCAAGCTGGCCGGTCATGTGATTGAAGCTGCGCGCGAGCACGCTGACTTCGTCGCGCCCTCGTTCGGGAACACGGGCATCCCAGTTGCCGCCGGCAACTTCTTCGGCGGCGCGTGCCAGCTGCTCGATGGGCCGCGAAACCCGCGCGGCAATCCAAAGGCTGAAGGCGATGGCCAGCAGAATGCCTCCCGCCGCGACTCCGTATGCGATGGCGCGGATGCGCTGTTGCGCCTCGACCATGCCGCCGCGCGAAATTGCCACAGTGAGGACGGCGAGCACGTTGCCCGCTTCGTTCTTCAACGGAATCGCCGTGGCATTCACGCTGTCCTCACGCTTGTCAGTAAGGTAGAGGATTGCCCTGGTTTGTTGGCCGGTCTTGCGCGCGGCATCGATCAGGGTGGCATAGCGAACTGCACCGGGAACATCGCCATTTGCCCCGATCAGGCGCTGGGGATCGAAGGCCACGGCATCGGAAGTGGTCGCGGTTCCATTCGCGTCAGGGCTGCCGTCAGAATTGGAGTTGGCGCTGGGCCCGGCATCACTGTAAAGGCCCGCCGTCATGCCGGACGCAACCGGCATATCGGCGAGGAAGCTCTGATCTAGCCGCTTACCGCCCACGAGCTTGACCGCAGGCTCGGCTCCCCCGATGGCGCGCACCGCGAAGAGGCCGAGAGCGGTAGAGCCGTCGGGCAAGCCTTCGCGTTTGAGGAAGGATGATTGCGTCGCGGTCGCGGCGGCGGGCTCGGGATAGCCGAAGCGAGCGGGCCACTGCGATGAGCTGACGACATTGCCGTCGGGGCCGACGATCTCAAGGAAGTCGAGTTGCGCATCCTGAGCCATGGTCTGCGCTTCGGTCAAATAGGGCGCGGAGTCGCCGGACTGAACCAGTTCGAAGGCCATGCCGCGGGCACGCTCGCTGGCGGCCAGATGATCGACGGCGGCGGCCACCTCGGCGGAGCGGTGCTGAAATTCGCGCTGGAACTGGCTGACAAACAGCGCTGTCTCCTCCTGATCACGCTGCTCGAAGACCTGGCGAATGCGCACCAGGACGGTCCAGGACACGGCAGCAACGGCGGCAGCAACGGTGAGCGAAAACAGCAGGAGAAGCTTTTGACGCAAGTTCAAGGCGCGTCCTCCAGCGAAGTTCCGGCGAGATCGGGCGTGCCATCTGCACGCAATTTGAAATCGCGGACTCGCGCACCGATCGCGTAGGCCTGCGGAAGATCAAGCAAGGGAATCAGGGTGTAGCGATCAAGAAAATCGCGCTCCGATTTGAAAAGCGCCGACGGTGTTTGCCCTGTCGCAGGCTGGTTCTCTCCTGCAATTCGCTGGATCGACTCCAGTGCCGCTGCCGGTCCGGCGCCTTCGAGCGGCAGTTTGCGTAGCGCCAGATCAGCATGCTGGGCATTACCGGCGCCAACCACCTGCACGTTCAATCCGGCTTCGCGCAGATTCAGGGCGATGCGCTGCGCGGCAAGCTGCATCGCGCCGTTGCCATCGACGCTCAGCATGAGAGGCGAGGGTGTCAGCCCGCCGCGGAGCTCATGCGCCTTGTTCAGGTCACGGTTGACGGGAAACAAAAATGCGTAGCCTGTGAGCGCCTGCGGCAAAAGGCTCGCGGTAACTTCGCCCTGTTTTTGGAAGATGACATTAAAGAGTGCATTGCGGTCCACGGCCTGCGCGACGGACGCGCGCAGGGAGGGATTCTGAAGAGCGCCGGTGTCTGCGAGTTGCAACGCCAGCAGCGCAACAGGCGGCGATGCAATGACGGAGAGCCGCTGCTGCAGGGCCTGCCGCATTTGCTCAGCAGGAACCTCGACGACGTCGGCGCGCCCTACGCCAAGGTCGAGCCATTGGTCGCGGACGAGGCGGTGCACGCGAATTTCTACCGCATCGGCAAACGGCCGCCCCTGCCAGCAATTCTCGTTTGCGGCCAACGTCAGGATGCCATTGTTGAAGCCTGTGAGTTGAAAAGGGCCTGTACCGATGGCGGTGCTGGGTGTTTTGCCGTCCGCCGTGATGGTGAGCGAAATGAGATAATCTCCGGCGGCAAGTAATGCGGGCAGGTTGGGCATGGGCGACTCGTCGGTAAAGACGACCGAGGAGCCAACGGCGTGAACGGAAGTCCACGGGCAGCCGGTGCTGCACGATGCGGTCAACGACGCGACCACGACGACTGAAGTCAACGGGGAGCCGTCATGGAAATGAACGCCGGGGCGCAGCCGGAATTGCCAGCGATGGTCGCCGCTCTCCGATTCCCATTCAGTTGCGAGAGCAGGACGCACGGTTCCATTGGTGTCGAGGACGGTGAGTCCATCGAAGACCAGGCGGCGCGGCAGACCGTCGGGTCGCTGCCATGGGTCGCCTTCGATTTCGACATGCAGTGTGCCGCCGTAATGGGGGCGGGTGCGCGCGACAGCCGGCAGAGCCAGCGCGGCGAGCAGGCAACTAATTGCAACTTGCCGTAACACGGTCCACCTCGTATTCATTTGCCGCGTTGCGGACCACGGCGAAGACGCTCTTGTTGTCGGGCGCGGTCCAGAGCGCAGTCGTGGTTCCCTCCACCGTCAGCGGCGGGCTGGCCGGGACAGCCTCAAGCGCGGGAAGTTCATAGGCGCGCAAGCTGTCGCTGGCTGCCTCACCGGAGCTGGAGGCGATGATCTGCGTGCCCGCGCCGCAGCCGGATTGAAGCGCAGCGAGATCGCTGCCCCAGTCACGGGTGCCGCTCACTGTCTTCAGCGTACCGTTGTCGATCATCTGCACTTTGCCATCGATGCCGTTGACGAGCAGAGCCGCTCCGCCAGCGGGGCGCGGAATCAAGGCGGCGGAATAGAACGGAGGCAAATCAACGCCGAGGCTGGGAGTAACAACGCCGGTAAAATAGTTGCGCGCTGCGTTAAAGAAGGCTTTAAGCGAGTTTGCGCTCGCATCTTCCGGGGTGTTTGCAGGGGCCGTTGGTACAGCGGACGGCTGCACAGATGCGGTCTGCATGATTGTCCAGGGATCGTCGCTCTGGCTGCATTGCACTTGCGAAGCGCCGGCGGATTGAGTCACTGTCGGGTTCCCTGTGCAGTGCACTCCAGGAAGCCAAGCCTCGAAGCCCTCGCCGCTCGCCGGCAGCAGAATGCCGCGCGGATCGCGGGCAAGAGGACGTCTCTGATCGACGCGCACCCGGTCTTGTTCCTTCCAACCATCCGGGACGCGTGCGTAAACCACGATCTGCTCTGGTTCAAGGACAACGAGGACCCCTGGTGTTTCAAGGGCTGCGAGCACCGGATCGCGAGAGGTCAAGATCGCCTGCCTTCGCAGCGTCATTCCGCTTGCGGCCTGCGAAGGTTTTGGGCTGTCGAATGGTAGATCGACCATTGCCACCTTTGTTTCGCTTCCTTCAACGACTTCGGCTATCCAAAGGCGTTCTCGTGCATTCTCGCTCAAGGTGACGCGAATGGCGTTGGCACTTTCGGCATCAAAGGCTGTGACGCCGCGCGCTTTCAGGTCCTGCTCCATCAGCAGGCGAATGGCGGGAATCTCATCTGCCGAGATGCTGGAGAGATTGCGAATCGTCAGGCGGGCCTGTCCCGGCCCGAGGATCTCGGCGATCTGCCCGGCGAGCGCAGCGGCGGGCTGGTCCCATTGACTTGCCGGGGGCGCGGCATTTGCTGCGAGTCCCATCTGCACACTCATCGCTGCCGCGGCTATCAGGATCAGCTTCATTCGCTTCATCATTTCTGCGTATTCTTCGTTTGCGCGGATTATATCGTCTGGCGCTGGCTGAGCCGGGGCGGTGGGCGCCGGAGTCAGCAAGCATAGGGTTGCATAGAGCGTGCTTGAATAATGGCCGATGTGGCTGAGGCTTGAATGCCTCAGGGGTTAAACAGGCCGCGGAGAAACTCGGGGATTCTCGGTAAAGTTGACAGGAAGCGTCCTTCCGGGGCTGAAGCCCCTACGATTCTGTCGGCTTTATGCGGGGGTTGAAACCCCCGCCTCCCTCCGGATTGAGTTCTTCCGCAATCTGTGAAGTCGTGCCCTTTCAAAGCGACAGAATGTGCTGCGGATTCGAGGAAACCTCTGCACAAGGCGCATTTTCGATCAGCGAAAAGATGCAGTGGCTAAAGCCATGTTCATTGTGGAGCCCTTATCGGCCCGACTGAAGTCGTGCCCTTGTTACAAAGCAACTCGTGCAGTTTCCCTAAAGAGACACAAAGGAAGGAAGAGACCGCGGGACACAAGATTGGTCCGGCGTACCGCGGAAGTCTTCAGTGGCCGCTCTTCGCATCGGGCTCCGACTCGTTGTCCATCTCCTGCTTCATGACGGGAGTGTTCGCCATGCTTTTGAAAACATCGTTGGCGAAGAAGAACTTTCCGTCCGATGGAACCATCACCACCTGAATCTTGTCTGAGAGACGTTCGGCGATGATCTTATTGATGAGGAGCGGCGATTTGTTGAGCAATGCGGCTTCGCTGGTCATGCGATCAGCGTTGGCAGCGGCGATGAGCTTGATGCGGCTGGCTTCAGCGTCGGCCAGCAGGTTGCGCCGCTGCAGTTCGGCCTTGCTGTCGATGACTTTTGCTTCCGCGTCGGCTTCAGCGTTCTGGATGGTTGCCTCTTTGCGCGCCTCGGCCTCAAGCTTGCTCTGCTCAATCTGCTTCTGCTTGAGGGGCAGCGTGTATTGCATGGCATCGGACTCGCCCTTGGCCTCTACCACCTTGGATTGGGCGTCGCCCTCGGCTTCCTTGACCTTCTGCACAGCCTCGGCCTCAGCCTGCAACTCGGCGATTTTCACCTGTTTCTGCTGGATGTCGGTGTCTACGCTCATCTGGTCATCCTGCTGCTCTTTGAGCAACAGGCCTTCCAACCCTTTTGCGTACTCGGCGGGCAGTTGAACGTCAGAAAGCATCACTTCTTCTACCATGATGCCGTCCTTATCGAGCTTGCGGGTGATGATTGCGGCAGCTTTTGAACGCACCTCCTCGCGTTTGGTCGAGAAGATTTCGCGCACGGTGTACTGTGGCGCAAGTTCGCGCCAGGCGCTGGCCACGACCGGCGGCACCAGCTCCTTGTCAGCGGGTTGCGGCAAGTGCGTCTGCACGCTGGCCAGTTTGTTGGGGTCGAGACGGTAGCGCACGGTGACTCCGAGGCCGATGTTGAGCCCCTCACGCGTTTGCACATCCAGGCCGGTTCTTTGCACGGTGGACTTTACGCCCTCCTGAACCAAGCCGGCGGTGAAAAGGTGATCGCGCAGATCAAAGATTTGCACGCTATCCACGAGCGGCGTGATGAAATGTACGCCGGGATAGAGGGTTCCCGGCAGCGTACCGTCGATTTGACTAATGCGCACACCGCCCATGCCGCTGGGGACAACCACGATGCTGGATGCCACGAGCAGTGGGAGGCAGGCAACCATCGCCAGCGCGACTGGAGCGCGCCATGCGATCTGCTCCGGTTCAACAACTGTTTCGTCTCCGCTATTCTTGCGGCGCGCATACTGGATGCGAAGCCACAATCCATAGAGCGGAATCGTCAACGCGGCAGCCAGCATCAGCACTCCCGCAACCGTCAGCAACAGCTTCAATGCGAGCATTTTCCTTCTTCCTTTCGGTTGTGCTTCGTTGTTTTCCCGGTGCCCGGCCATGGGGCGAACAGCAGCCGGACCAATCCACCAAACGTCATCTCCTCAAACAGCAGTCCCGCCGCCACCGGCAGCAGCACTACTCCCAAACCGTTCAGCGCATCCACGAGCAACGTCATCGCCGTACTCCTTTACCAGGAACCCGCAACTGCTACTCCGGAGGCCGACGCAGGCTCAGTCTTCGCAGCCGCGCTCGATGCATTGGTTGAAGCCGCGGACTGGTCAGCCGAAGCTTTCGGCGCCGAAGTGTTGACCGTGAGTTCAACAGGCTGCTGAGCCGTAACCGCGACAGGCTTCTGGCCGTCACCAAAGAGTTGCGCGGTCTCCTCATTGCGCTGGCCGACGAGTTCCACGGTGTCACCCACGGAAACAAGGGGAAAGAGATCTTCCAGGTCGGCCTTAGCCATGCGAATGCATCCATGCGAGGCAGCTTTGCCGATGGATTTGGGCTCGTTGGTTCCGTGAATTCCGTAACCGCGAATACTCAATCCCATCCAGCGCGTGCCCACCGGATTGTTCGGCCCCGGCAGAACGGTTCGGCCGTCGTGATGGTAGGTGGGGTTCATGACGCGCCGCTCGATGGTGAAGGTTCCCACCGGGCTGGGCGTGGACGGCTTGCCCACCGCGACGGGGTACACCTTCTTCACCTGACCGTCTTCAACCAGGGCCAGCTTGTGGTCTTCGAGGCTGACAACGATCACGCGCTTTGCCACACTCTGCGCAACTGCGTGCGCGGAGAGAATCGCCATCATCGTCACTGTCATTGCCAATTTGCTGTAATTGAAAGCCGTCATCGCATCCCTCGATTCCATTGGTCAATTGCCTGCGCACTCCACAAGTGCAAGCTGAGAGCCAATCGGATGCGATTGATAACAAGGTAGTTATTGTCGATGCTTAAGGCGAGGACCGTGTCACGGCACGCACACTGTGCATGTGCTGACACGGGCGACAGAGGGAAAATCAGGCAATCTCCGGCGGCGTGACTTCGACAAGCGCCATCCTGAAGTGGTGCTCAACGAGAAGTCATTGTGAGAGGTTTGCAGTTGGATCTGGTCGGATCAGGCGATGAGTTGAGCGGCGGGCGAACTGATTTGAACTATTTCAGGTTTCGAACCTGATGGCTCAGATTGAATCGGGTGCCGACGGACAACCCAAATCGTGACACTACCATCCCATCCGGGAGCGGTTGACCTTATTTGTGCAGGAGCTACAAGCGATGTTGTGGACGATTTTTGTAATTCTGTTGGTACTTTGGCTGATCGGATTTATCGGCTTTCACGTGATTGGCTGGTACATCCATCTTTTACTCGTGGTTGCGCTGATTGTCTTGCTGATTCAGCTCTTCACTGGCAGGCGACCTGTAGTTTAGAAACGGTTGCACAAACACGTTTCGGGCGGCGAGGAAATACCCAGGGGTTTACGCGCTTAAAAAAGCGCGCGGGAATGGAGACTCCAGATCCCGCGCGCTTTTGTTTTGCAACTTGCCGTTCCTTACGCAGCGTGCCTTCAGTGAAAATTCACTTTCTGGGAAATCTCGGTCAATTTCCTGTCTGCCGCCTTCTCTTCCGCCAGCGTTTGTTCCAAGAGCTGAACGATCTGCGCCTTGCCCAATCGCTCGGCGTAAGAACGAACCGTGCCGTATCCTGCCATTTCATAGTGCTCTACGCGCTGTGCGGCCGAGATCAACGCGGCATCTCTGATATCGCCTTCCGCGGTCTCATGAAGCATCTGAGATCCCTCGTCAAGCACGCCTTTCATGCCGTCGCAGGTCTTACCCCTGGGACTCGTGCCGAGGATTTCGAAGACCTTATCGAGGCGCTGGATCTGCCCTTCGGTCTCCTTCAGGTGCTTCTCGAACGCGCCTCTCAACTCACTGGACGCAGCCGCTTTGGCCATCTTCGGAAGGGCCTTCGTGATCTGATTCTCAGCCGAATACAGATCCTTCAATTCTTCGACGAACAACTTCTCAATCGTATCAACGTTCATCGCATTCCTCCACTGGTTTTGTCGCTTGCCTTGGGGTGTGATGCGACGGTTTTCTCCCAAGTTGCACCGGGAGAGGAATGCGCCCGGGCATGGGACTGATGTCGTTTCAGCATATGCGCTTTGGCAAAGAACTTGCTTACTCAACGGTGACTGACTTGGCGAGATTTCTGGGCTGATCGACGTCGCATCCGCGGCGGACGGCGATGTAGTAAGCCAAGAGCTGCAAGGGGACGATCTCAATCAATGGAGATAGCATTTCGATGGCCGGCGGTATAAAGATGACGTGCTCGACCAGACCGCCGATGGTGGTGTCGCCTTCAGTGGCCACGGCAATCACGCGGCCGCTTCGGGCTGTGACTTCCTGAATGTTGGAGAGGGTTTTTTCGTAGCGCAGCTTTGAGGCAGGGTCGGACTCGTCGCGCGTGGCCAGCACTACGACGGGCAGCGTTTCGTCGATGAGGGCGTTGGGGCCGTGTTTCATTTCACCGGCCGGATAGCCTTCGGCGTGAATATAGGAGATTTCCTTGAGCTTGAGCGCGCCTTCGAGAGCGATGGGGAAATGAATGCCGCGGCCGAGGTAAAGGAAATCGCGCACGGTGGAGAAATCCTTTGCCAGTTCTTCGCACTGGGCCGAGCAGGCGCCCAGCAACTCTTCAATCTTGGCGGGGATGCGGCTCAGCTCTTCAATGAGTTCGACGGATCGAGCTTTGTCGAGCCTGCCGCGGAGTTGCCCGAGCTTGAGCGCCAACAGAAACAGCGCGGTAAGCTGCGACGTGAATGCCTTGGTGGATGCGACGCCGATTTCGGGACCGGCATGGGTGTAAATGGCGCCATGGGCCTCGCGGGCCACCATGGCACCGACGACGTTGCAGATGGCCACGGTCTTTGAACCGAGGGCGATCATCTCTCTCTGCGCGGCCAGGGTATCGGCCGTTTCGCCGGATTGCGTGATGAGCAATCCGAGGGCGTTGCGGTCGGGGATGGGATTGCGATAACGGTATTCGCTGGCGTAATCGACATCGACAGGGAGGCGGGCGAGCCGTTCGATCATGTACTTGCCGGCTTGAGCGGCGTGCCAACTGGTGCCGCAGGCGGCGATGTTGATGCTGGACGCGCCGGCCAGTTCTTCGTCGCCGATCTCCATTTCGGCGAGGAAGACTTTGCCGGAATCGAGTGAGACGCGGCCCAGGGTTGTGTCACGAATGGCGCGCGGCTGCTCCCAGATTTCCTTGAGCATGAAGTGCTTGTAGCCGCCCTTTTCCGCCTGAATGGGATCCCAATGAATGCGGGTGATGGCGCGCTGGATGGGGTTGCCACTAAAGTCGGTGAGCTCAACGCCAGCGAGGGTGAGGATGGCCATGTCGCCGTCGGCGAGGAAGTAGATGTTGCGGGTGTGGTGGAGGATGCCGGGGACATCCGAGGCAACGAAGGACTCGCCCTCGCCGACGCCGATGACGACCGGGGGACCGAGGCGCGCTGCGATGATCTTATCGGGCTCGGCGGCCGACAGAACGCCGAGGGCAAACGCACCGGTAAGGCGCTTGACCGCGCGACGGACGGCAACCTCGAGAGAGATGGGGGAGCCGGAGGCCTCGGCTTCATTCTGCACCTGCTCGATGAGGTGGGCGATGATTTCGGTATCGGTTTCAGTGACGAATTTGTGACCTTGGGCGGTGAGTTCGCGTTTCAGGTCGAGGTAGTTTTCGACGATGCCGTTGTGGACGACGACGATGCGGCCAGAGCAATCGCGGTGGGGGTGGGCGTTCTCCTCGGTGGGGCGGCCATGGGTGGCCCAGCGAGTGTGACCGATGCCGAAGGTGCCATCGAGCGGGTGCTCGCGCAGCACTTGTTCCAGATTGGCGAGTTTTCCCGGAGCGCGGCGCAGGTCGAGCGTGGGACTGGATGGACTGCCGACGGCAATCCCTGCCGAGTCATAACCGCGGTATTCGAGACGCCTCAACCCCTCGATGATGACAGGGACGACTTTCCTGGGTCCTACATAACCGACGATGCCGCACATGCAAGGATTTTAAGCGAAGTTGTACGGCGGCATATGACACATACAGGGGAGGCCGAGGCCGGTTGGGGAGTCGACGCAATCAATTCCGCATTTCCCCCTCCTCATCGAATCCGCAATCCTCGCAGGTAGCGCGCCTGTCGCAGGAGGGACATTCATCGGGAGGTTCGCATATGCATATCTCCGGCCCGAGCTCTTCGCCGTCGCTGGTGGAGCTGACGGAGTCGACGCTGTATCTGGGCACGATATCGGAGTGGCGCTCGACATTCTGCGACGCGATCTGCAGGCCGTAGAGGAACAGGCGGGCATGGCGGGTGTCGAGCCGAGAAGAGCCGAGCGCGTTGAGGACCTGAGAGAGGGCGAGCTGGATGGCGCTGCGATCTTCAAGGACCGGGAGGTAAAGGGGCTCTTTGGCAGAGATGTTTTGCCCCATGACTTGCTGGTGGAGACGCGTGTGGAAATAGCAATACGGCTTGTCTTTCAAGGCGTACGAACGGCACTTGGTTCCGTTGGTCATGATGTGACGGCATTCCTGATACATTGCGGACCCTCCCCCCTCCCTATTCTGTAGAGAAGTGGCTTGTTTTCATTGGTTTGGGCGGCGACGCTCGCCGCAAAAATTAGATTCTAAAGAAGTTACCCGCAGAAATTAGATTTGAAAGGAGTTACGGCATATTTTGGTCACGATGTGGAGGTTTTGGGGCAAGCGACAGCCCGTTACGGCGCGTAACCCGGCCGCTATTTCCCTATCCGTTGAAGGGTGACTAGGACCATTGTGCGACAGAAGCGCGTAATTATCTGCAAACGGTGGAATGAGAATCGGGAAGCGTGGCGAGGCTGCGGTTTTCTGGGCCGACAAGATTCGGGCGGGTGAGCATCCATCCCGCCCTAGCGGAGCAAGGACGGGGCACCCTGATTTGGTGTTTTAGCGCTGCGGAGTCTGTGGGGAGCCTGAAGGCTGCGTAGCTTGCGCGCGGGCGATCCTGTGACGGATTTCTTGCTCGACGATGATCTGGGTGATGATGGTGGCTGCGAGGGTGATCCAGAACAGGGCCCAGCCCGGATGGGTGGGCGAGACGTACTTGCCAATTCCCAATAACCAACCGCCAGTGCCGACGGCGGTGCCGACAGCAGTGGCCCACCAAGTCGATCTTTTGACCATGATCCAATTCCTCCATGGGGCAGTACGGGGATTATAGGCCGATGGTTCCGCGACGGCGACAAACGCCTGGGAGCCGGGCTCATGGACCTGGGCCTCTATGGTGAAGCAGATCGACGGCGTGCTGGTTACGGTCTATTCCTCAATGCGGTATGTAAACTCTTCGATCACGGGGTTGGTGAGCACTTCGCGGGCGATGCGCTCGACCTCGGTGCGCGCTGTCTCCGCAGGCAGGCCGTCGGCGAGCGAAAGCGCGAAATACTTGCCCTGGCGCACGGCGGTGACATCCGCGAAGCCGATCTTGTGCAGGGCATTCTGGATGGTCTGGCCCTGTGGGTCGAGGACCGACGTTTTCAACGTGACATAGACATGCGCCTTCATTATCCGTGATTATATAGGGGTCCGCTCACGGCGCCTGAGTGCGATTGACCCCGGCAGCCCGAGCAGAGCCCCGTTCCGGCGGATCGCCGGCGATTTCCTATTTTCCGGAAGGATTCCCCGCGCCGGACTACCCTTCGCCCAATGCTTAAGGAGAAGCAAGAAGAGATGATTAATTATCTGGAGTTGCCGATCGGCGACCGCGCGCCCGAGGTCTTTCGGGCGGTTATCGAGATTCCCAAGGATGGGACCCAAAAGTTTGAATATGACAAGCAGTTGCACGTCTTCAAACTGGATCGCAATCTGCACTCTCCGGTGCATTATCCCGGAGACTACGGGTTCATTCCCTCGACGCTGAGCGATGACGGCGATCCGCTGGACGTGCTGGTGCTGGTTCCGGGACCCAGTTTTCCTGGCTGTGTGCAGGAAGTGAGGCCAATCGGACTGCTGGAGATGCTGGACCAGGGGACGCTGGACGAGAAGGTGCTGGCGGTGGGCAAGAACAATCCGCGCTATACCAACGTGTGGAACTACACGGATACTTATCCCCACTTGCTGAAGGAGATTACCCACTTTTTCTCTATCTATAAAGACCTGGAAGGCAAGCGCGTGGAAGTGAAGGGATGGCACGACGCGGCTTATGCGCGCGACCACGTATTGCGCGCCATGAAGATGTTTGAAGACAACAAGGTGAAAGCGCCGACAGCGAAACAAAAGGCAGCGAAGTAAGCCTGGGATGCGGAGACAGGAAGGAAAGCAGGCTGCGTTCAGAATTGGAAACGGCCTGCCCTTGTTGACGGGCCCTAGTCTGTAGCCGAAGCGGCTGCCAGGCGCCGGCGCGCGAGAGGTGCAGCGGTGAGCCAGTAAAGCACTGGACCCAGCAAAGCCACAATGGCCGCGAAGAGAAGCGCGGAGGTGGAACCCATGAGCTTTTCAGAGCGGGATGCGTAGAGCGCGTAGCCGATGAGCGCCGTTGGCCCGACTGCCAGGGAGCAGGCAAAGGCCAGATTGCCCGCCTTGAACGGGCGATCCATGTGAGGCTCGCGGATGCGCAAAACAATCAGGGCCACGAATTCCAGCAAAAGGCTCGATCCATAGAGGATGAGGTCGATGGAAATGAGACGCTCAAAGGGCAGCTTGAGCGCCAGGGCCCATGCCAGGCCGCACAACAGCACACTTACCCACGGCACATCGCGTTTGTTGCGCCGGGCGATGACGCGCGGCAGCATGCCGTCTTCAGCCATGGCCATGGGCAAGCGGGTGTAACTCATCACCAGTGCGTTGAACATGCCGACCCCGGTGATCATGCCTCCGGCGACTACGGCGAGCCCCAGAAGCGGTCCGCCAATGGACGTGGCGGCAGTCATCCAATCGCCGGTGGAGAAGCTATCCACAGAAAGGCCGGCGAGCGCCATGCCCACGAGGGGAAGAATATAGGTGACGGCCACGAGGACGGTGGCGCCAATCATTGCGCGGGGATAGTTGCGTTGCGGGTTCTCGACCTCCTGGGCCACGGTAGAGGCGTTGTCCCAACCCATGTAGTTCCACATGGCGACGAGGACCGCAGTGGAGAGCGCGGTTTCAGAGCCGGCCTGGCCCCATTGCACAGCCGGGTGCAGCGTCAGGCCGCGCCAGGCTCCAAGCACCACGAAGACGGCGAAAGGCGCGAGCAGGAGAACAAACATGCCGATGGATCCTTCGCCGACGGCAGGTGCGCCGCGCAGGTTCCACACGCAACACAGCGCCACGACGGCGAGCGACCACGCAAAGCCATACCAGCCGGAGGTGAGCGCCGGGTTGAACTTGCCAAGATAAAGCACAAAGATGGCCGGATAGATGGCCATGTCGAAGATGCTGGCCGAAAGCGAAAGCCAGCCTTCCTGATATCCCCAGAAGGGCCCGAGCGCGCGCCGTACCCAGATATAGAATCCGCCCTCGGCTGGGATGGCGCTGGCCAGTTCGCCGATCATGAGGGCCGTGGGCAAGGACCAGAGGATTGGCAACACTAAAAGTATGACGATCGCCCTGGCAAAACCTGCTCCGCCGAGTATGTCCTCAATCCCGTAAGGACCGCCCGACACCATGAAGTAGGTGGCAGCGATCAGCGACGAAAAGAGCATCTTTCGCCGTACCGGCTTGAGGGCAAAAAGCATAACTGTGAATCTAACAACTTTGCCTACGTGCACAAAGGGAAAAGTGCGCGCGGCGGCGGATTTTCGAGAAGCGCCGATTTGTGTGCCTGGCGCGAATGGAGATGAAGAGTTGTCGAGCTTACCAGGCGTGGTTGGACCATTTTTTTGGCGTTGAGCGAATCGGGATGAAAGACATGGACGCCAGGGAGGACAGTTCAAGCGTTACCGTCGGCAGCGGCAGGAGAGAATTTCTGTCGAGGCTCGATGCGCGAAGGATGGCGATCTGAAGCATCTTTGTTGCCGCGCGACCCCGCGAGCTCGACTTCCGGTATAATCCGACTCAGAACCGGAGAGATGGCCGAGTGGCTGAAGGCGGCGGTTTGCTAAACCGTTATAGGGTCAAAAGCTCTATCGGGGGTTCGAATCCCCCTCTCTCCGCCAGCGCTTTGCCTATCTGTCTGAATCTAAAGCCAAACAACAGATAGCAATAGGCTTAGATGAATTCTCATGTGTCGCATTTGTCGCATGAATCTACATTTGTGGACCAGATTCCGGCCAAAAACTATAGCACGGCGAAATCGCTATAGCACGGGATCCAACGATTATTTCCTGAGCAGAAGCACTAGTGACCGGAGAGCCTAGTTGTCTCTCGATTTGCCAACTTGCCCGATTAGATTGAAATCGCTAGGCGAGCTAATGGTTAGAAAACCATCGAAAGCCTTTTGTCACGGGTCTAAGGGCGTGCCGAATGATTCCTGGTACCTCGCCAGTTCGTCGACGTCAAAGATCGAGTACGGTGCACTTCCCGGCTCGCCGCCGGAATCCACCCACCTGCGTCGAGCATCTGCTTTGGGCTCCATCTTGACTGCTGAAAGGAAGCGTTGGCTGGGTTGCTGGTCCCAACATAGACGATTGCGTTGCAGTCAGACCGGAACACCTGCCGCAGTTGGTCAAGGCCAATGCGGCGGATGTAACGTTCCATTCCACGCGCCCGCGAGGGGCGCGACCGAGAACTCCACTCACAAACCGCCACGCGACCAGGTTTCAATCCACGCGCCCGCGAGGGGCGCGACCGGGAAGCCACCGTGCCGCGGAGTTTAAGGATGATGTTTCAATCCACGCGCCCGCGAGGGGCGCGACCAGCATAGCCGCGCCGATGATTGCTTTCGCCATTGTTTCAATCCACGCGCCCGCGAGGGGCGCGACGTTGCTGTGGAAGGTTTTCGCACGGATGTTAAAGTTTCAATCCACGCGCCCGCGAGGGGCGCGACGTTGCTGTGGAAGGTTTTCGCACGGATGTTAAAGTTTCAATCCACGCGCCCGCGAGGGGCGCGACATTGGAATCAAGGAGAATCCCCGGTCTCAACGGCGAGTTTCAATCCACGCGCCCGCGAGGGGCGCGACTTGTATCCACTGAAGTGGCGTGACGCCATGGTGGTTTCAATCCACGCGCCCGCGAGGGGCGCGACCTTCGCGAGCCGCTGCGCCTGCACAATCGAAATGTTTCAATCCACGCGCCCGCGAGGGGCGCGACGCGTGGTGATGCCGACACCGCGCTGATCCGACAAGGTTTCAATCCACGCGCCCGCGAGGGGCGCGACGGCTGCACTTGTTCGTGCGATGCGTGCGCGATCGTTTCAATCCACGCGCCCGCGAGGGGCGCGACAAGGCAGCGATGCGATAGCCTGGGCGATGAACGTGTTTCAATCCACGCGCCCGCGAGGGGCGCGACGTGGCTGTACTCCGACACAGGCCAGCAGACACTGATGTTTCAATCCACGCGCCCGCGAGGGGCGCGACGAACCTAGATGCCTTCATCGCGTCCCCTTACTTGTTTCAATCCACGCGCCCGCGAGGGGCGCGACCTCTACATGGGTCCTTATGCCTGCACCTCTCAAGTGTTTCAATCCACGCGCCCGCGAGGGGCGCGACAGTGGCCATACAGCACATGGCGGTCGTTGGAATTGTTTCAATCCACGCGCCCGCGAGGGGCGCGACGCTGGCAGCCAGGCTACGGGCCGAACATCTATTTTGTTTCAATCCACGCGCCCGCGAGGGGCGCGACAGGCCCGGGTGGCCCAATGTTGCGCTCGTGTAAGTGTTTCAATCCACGCGCCCGCGAGGGGCGCGACGAGTGGCCACTAGGTGATCCAGCGCTCGATAACGAAGTTTCAATCCACGCGCCCGCGAGGGGCGCGACGTCAGTTCATAAAGCCGCACGTCGCAAGCCTGCTTGTTTCAATCCACGCGCCCGCGAGGGGCGCGACGGCGCTCCCCGTCCTTAATCCCGCTCCCCCCTCAGTTTCAATCCACGCGCCCGCGAGGGGCGCGACGCAGCTTTTTTAGTCTTGGGAGCATAGAACCACGGTTTCAATCCACGCGCCCGCGAGGGGCGCGACCACCTTCTACGTGAAGGCCGAATACGGCAACGTGTTTCAATCCACGCGCCCGCGAGGGGCGCGACGAGACGCGCCGGCGATGGTGATCGCGGCGATGGATGTTTCAATCCACGCGCCCGCGAGGGGCGCGACGCGGTCCAGAGTAGAGCCGAGTAGATAATTTTGGGTTTCAATCCACGCGCCCGCGAGGGGCGCGACCTGGCCCGTGATCATGTTCTTGAGTAGGTCCGCGTTTCAATCCACGCGCCCGCGAGGGGCGCGACTTCAGTGCCGTCTGTTTTCGGCAGGATTCCAATGTGTTTCAATCCACGCGCCCGCGAGGGGCGCGACCATGACGCCCGCATGAAGGCGGACGCCACAGTCAAGTTTCAATCCACGCGCCCGCGAGGGGCGCGACCTGATTCCGGCAACCATGGAGCGGGCGCTTGACGTTTCAATCCACGCGCCCGCGAGGGGCGCGACCGGAAGCGGTCTGCGGAAAATTGCCGTCGTTGGTGTTTCAATCCACGCGCCCGCGAGGGGCGCGACCTCGTTACCAGCCAGCTCTGCGGCATCTTGATCTGGTTTCAATCCACGCGCCCGCGAGGGGCGCGACCGGATTGATCGGCATGGCCGGCCTGGCGCTTCAGGTGTTTCAATCCACGCGCCCGCGAGGGGCGCGACCGCCCACCCAGGGCGGCCAGTCGAATGGGCTCGAGGTTTCAATCCACGCGCCCGCGAGGGGCGCGACCTCTTCGACTGTGTACCGTGTCGCCGCCTTCGGGTTTCAATCCACGCGCCCGCGAGGGGCGCGACGAAGCCGGAAGCTGAGGGCCAAAGGCTGGTTTGTTTCAATCCACGCGCCCGCGAGGGGCGCGACCCCGTCGTCGTCGGAAGATTGTAGGCGCAGTTATTGTTTCAATCCACGCGCCCGCGAGGGGCGCGACCCAGGGCAGCGGAGCATAGAGCTGAAACTCGGAATGTTTCAATCCACGCGCCCGCGAGGGGCGCGACCGCTGAATTCGGTGCGGATGGCGGCCGGCCAGGTGTTTCAATCCACGCGCCCGCGAGGGGCGCGACTGTAAAACGCCGCATACTCCTTCACCAGAAAACTGTTTCAATCCACGCGCCCGCGAGGGGCGCGACAAGGTTGAGTGGCGGTTACTTGCCGGTGAGGGTGTTTCAATCCACGCGCCCGCGAGGGGCGCGACAACGAAAGCTGAGGGAACGAAGTGAAAAACACGATGTTTCAATCCACGCGCCCGCGAGGGGCGCGACGGTCGCATTGGTTGCATCGAAGCCATCATCGTAGTTTCAATCCACGCGCCCGCGAGGGGCGCGACGTTGTAGACGGATTAGCCAAACCGGGATAGGTTGTTTCAATCCACGCGCCCGCGAGGGGCGCGACACGACCAGGGCGCGACCAGCCCGCTCATGCAAGTGTTTCAATCCACGCGCCCGCGAGGGGCGCGACGATCCAGGTGAACGGCAGCACATCTTCGACGATGTTTCAATCCACGCGCCCGCGAGGGGCGCGACGCAACGTACCAGCGCATGCCCGCGGCCAACATGGTTTCAATCCACGCGCCCGCGAGGGGCGCGACGATGAACCTTGGTTCCCATATCGAGAGCCCAGTTGTTTCAATCCACGCGCCCGCGAGGGGCGCGACGAACAACTTCACGAATGGGCCGAAGCTGAATCAGTTTCAATCCACGCGCCCGCGAGGGGCGCGACATCTCGCAGATTGACGACATCCGCATGAACCCGTTTCAATCCACGCGCCCGCGAGGGGCGCGACTGGTCTTGCCTGATGAAGTCATGGCCTGGACCTGAGTTTCAATCCACGCGCCCGCGAGGGGCGCGACGCCCGGTGATCGCGGTCAGTGCACACGCATGCTTTGGGTTTCAATCCACGCGCCCGCGAGGGGCGCGACAACCGAGCAGGCCGAGTGCCTACAGGCCGACGCAGTTTCAATCCACGCGCCCGCGAGGGGCGCGACCGGCGAGGCCAAAACAAGAACAACAGCAAAAGCAAAGTTTCAATCCACGCGCCCGCGAGGGGCGCGACCGAACCAACCCATCCCGGTATCATCGCCGACGACGTTTCAATCCACGCGCCCGCGAGGGGCGCGACCACGGCAGACGACAGAGGACCGCGCTCCACTGTGTTTCAATCCACGCGCCCGCGAGGGGCGCGACGCATTTACCTCTGCGGATTTAGGGCAGTCGATAGTTTCAATCCACGCGCCCGCGAGGGGCGCGACCAAAAGCGGATCCAGCAGGCGCAGAATGAAGTCGTTTCAATCCACGCGCCCGCGAGGGGCGCGACCGGGCATCGACCCGAACCTGCTTTCAGAATCGTTGTTTCAATCCACGCGCCCGCGAGGGGCGCGACCTGGCTACGGCGCGGTCTTTGATTCGCCTAGCGAGGTTTCAATCCACGCGCCCGCGAGGGGCGCGACCAAGGCCGGCACGGATGCCTACGATGCGGTAATGTTTCAATCCACGCGCCCGCGAGGGGCGCGACAGACGTACGCGGTGGTGCCCATTACCCGGGGAGAGTTTCAATCCACGCGCCCGCGAGGGGCGCGACTAATGCGTTCCGCGACCCTTCCCGAGTGCCATGTTTCAATCCACGCGCCCGCGAGGGGCGCGACGGCTTTACTCTAACATCCTTGGTTTCTATGGCCTGGGCGGGAGTTTGCGCGAACCCGACAGATCGCGGAGACACAGAGCCGACCTGGCTAGACGAAGGACGAGAAAGTATCTGTGGATTCAATGAGATGGCGAAATCGCGAGTCCTCCAGACTTGGCCTGCGCACTAGATGTTCGCGCTAGAGAATCAGGGGTCCTTCTGGGTTGTAGCCCGGCTTGGCTCCAGTGTGTTCCACGCGCCGTTGCCAGTTGGTTCCCAGGAAGTAGAAGCGGAGGCTGTCGGTGGAGGGTTCGATAATTGCAATTAGCTTGGCGCGAAACTCAACCCACAGGGCAGGTTCAACTAGACACTCAAAGACCGAGAACTGTACCCGCTGACCATGATTCTGACACAGTTTGGCTATTTGCCGCAGGCGGCGCTTTCCGTTTTCGGACTGCGTGCCCATGTCGTAAGTCACAAGCACCATCATGCCTTGTCATCTCCAGATAAAGGAAGGGTAGGCGTCGAGATCGCCGCGCAGGCAACGCGCCAGCAGAAGAGCCTGTACGTGGGGAACCAGGCCAAAGGGAATGCGTTCGTTCAGAAATGGATGGAGAACCTCTTCCTGCTTGCGCAACTGCCATGCGACTAGAACCTCTTTGCGTGTGGCATCGTTCATAGTCACCCCGCCTGACTCGCTGCGGGAGAATCCATTTCCGGCAACCTGGCGGCGGTTGATGAGGGTAAGTGCAAGTCTGTCGGCCAATACCGGGCGCAACTCCTCCATTAGGTCCAGAGCGAGGCCGGCGCGGCCGGGACGGTCGCGATGCAGAAATCCTACTGCGGGGTCGAGGCCGGTTGTTTCCAAAGCAGACGCAATATCGTGCGCCAACAGAACATAGAGGAACGACAGCAATGCATTGACATTGTCAAGTGGGGGACGCCGGCTTCGCCCATGAAAGAAAAACTCCTCCTTCTGGTGCAGGATGAGTTCATCGAAGACGCCGAAATACGTCTGCGCGGCATCTCCTTCAACCCCACGCAGTCCATCTAGCGAAGTTGCAGAAGCGAGCAGGCGCAGGGATTGGCCAAGTTGCGTAGAGGCACGATCAAGGGTCTCTGAAGAGTGCTCACGGCCAGCACGCAAGAGCGAAGTACGGCTGTTAGCGATCTTTGCCAACAGAATGGACTTTGCGATGGAGGCGGAATCGGCGTCCAGGTCGGCGCGGCGGTACTGCTCCCGGCGCAGCAGGACGTTGCCATGGATCGGTCCCTGGATGCGGGCCAGAAAGCGGCCGTGCTCGTTGAGGAAACTCACGCCGACGTTCCGCTCGGCGCAGAAACCCATCAGAGGAGGACTCATCGATACCACTCCCACGCAGACGATTCCTTCCAGCGTGTGGATCGGCACACGTAGACGGGTTTCCTGCTCGACACGAACGAGAACCGTTTCACCATCCTTGCTGAGGTAGGCATTCGGAATCGTCACATACAAGGTATTGAGGAGCTTTCTCATCCTGACTGGCCCTCATCTTTGCTGGGGTACTCGCAGCCAGACTGTCTGAGGTTGGCGTCAATTGCACGACTTAGATAATGGGATGCACTGGCGGACTTGGCGATCGAGGGCAGGCAAACCGGCTTCATGGAGCAACCTTCGCACTTCTTTGCGAAGACGGCCTGTGGCGTTCTGCCAGACTGAAGAACCTGATGCATGCGGGCGGCGAGGCGTTCAACCTCTTGACGAAGCGGTTCGGCGAAGTTCACCACATCGCGGCGTTTCGCCTTGCCGTCAAATACAGCGCCTGCGGGAACGGGCACCTGCAACATTTCTTCCAGACAAAGCGCCTGCGCACAAAGCTGAATGTGATAGGCCATGCTGCCGTATTTGTCACGGGTCCGCTTGTACTCCACTGGATACGGTTTCCAGAGCCCCTTGCGGCGCGCCATGGGAACGCCAGGCTCTAAAGTTTCACAAGGCAAGAACTCGACAATATCAGCTTGGCCGGAAAGACCGAGGCGAAACGACCGCAGGGGGAGAGTTCGTCGGACCACCACCTCGGGTCGGGATTCAATTTCGGCCGAGTGTGCCTTCTCGTGGAGAAGTTTGCCCTCGGCGGTGAAGAGGTTCTCCTCCCACTGCTGCTCCAAGTGAATCAGCGCCCAGCGCCGTTCGCAGAAGGCGAGATGCTGCAGACCGGAGAGCGGGAGAAGATCCTCTTCTGTGTACATTATGTTTCACCTCGGTTGCAACGGATCTATGCGAGCCCGTCGATGAGGGTGATGCCTTCTGGCAGTGAGCCTGAAACCGGAGCCGCCACGGTGTAGTCCGTGAAAGCCCGCGGGCTTTCAACGTCCGGCTTCTTCCGTACTTGGATGGACTCAAATAGCCGCTGTGCCTGCGCATTGCCGAGTTTGCTGTCGTGCTTGAAGATGTAAAGGCCGCGCGTCGCCATTGTGCCGCGAGCCGCGGAGCGGTCCAACTCAAACAGATTGGCGAGCGCCTTCCACAAGAGCGAGAGATCGTCTTCGCTGAATCCGGTCTTTGTGGCAAAGACCGGATTGATGTAGCCATGCGCGAGATACAAGCCGTAAGGGATGGTGTATTTGCGCCCTAGCGTTCCAGTGCCGGATTTTATGTCCTTCTCGCCCGTAAATGCTTGGCGTGAGATGGTGTGTTCGGTAGGGAGGATACGGTCGATGGAGCGTGCAAACGTGATCTGCACCGGGCCGCGCACCTGTCCACAATTGAATTCTGTCGTGCTCATCACTGCGCCAAAGGCGCGCACATCGAAGAAGTTCCTGCACATCCACTGGCGAGCCTTTTCGATGTCTGTTGGCTGAGTGTCCTTACCGCGGGCTACAGGTTTATCCTCGCCCTCCCATTTCTCGAATGGTTCACGCTGGCGACTTTCAAGCGTGTTGCCGCTCAAGACAAAGATGCCGTTTCCCTTTTCGGCAATTGCGCCTGCGGTAGTGGAGTACGAAACAAAGTCCCGAATCTTGCGCTTCAGGCAAACGTCGGAGACGAGCCCTTGAAACGTCTCAGGATCAAAGCGTGGACTGTTGTCGGAGTCCGGGTCTCCATTCGGGTTGCCGTCCTCGCAGTCAAACAAGAAGATGAAGTCGTATCGGTTCTCAATCGTGCTCATTAGTTCTTCTCCTGATCGGTAGATTCGTTAAGGGATTCGTTAGCGATATCGTTGGCTTGCTTGCGATCCTGCGCCTGAGAACGAGACCGGGCCTTCTGGTGGTAGTAGCCGAGGGCAAAGAGCCCCTGGCCATCGAGCCCGAGCTTGCCCGGATAGCCACCGCTCGCTGATGGTTGAAGGAGGTTGTGCAACTCTTGAAGCCGACCGTCGATGGCATACGCAGCGGAGGGCTTGTCCCTGCGCAGCTTGCGCAAATGCTTTTGCGCAAGGCTCTCAATCTTCGGGAAGGCGACGGCGGGATACGTAGATGCCAAAGCAAAGTAGCGATCCAGAATCGATGAATTCACTTCGCTCTCACTCGATGAGCGTTGCAGGTTTTCAAACTCCGCCATCAGTCGGCCACAAACATACGCCGGAAATGGGCAGGTGGGATCAAGTCCTTCACTCATTTTTGTTACTCCTTCCTGTTGTAGCAACAGATCGTTGACGCACATGCGAATCAGTCCGATGGGCACGCGCAGCCGGGCCAGTGACATGGGGTCGCTCTTCTTATCTCCCGCCTTTTCCATTGCGCCGGTCCCGCCTGGGTGTCGGAGGCGCGTGAGCGCTGTCGAGAGTACCGAGTAGCCGAGCGGAACACCTTCAATGCCCCGGCGCAGCAAGGCCAACACCGTGTGGTCATCGGGCTTCCCTTCCCGGTCCAGGGCATACAGCAATTGCCATAGCCGCACGGGAGCGGGTTCGTCCCAGGGAAACTCGACGCGCAGTTGTTCGTGCCAGTTCTTAAGGTTCTCTTTTACCTGCGTGAGCGCAAGGTCCGTCCAGTGATGTACACGCAGCCGGCCGCCATTGCCGGAGACGGCAACCATGTAGAAGCGGTTCGCGTCAGGCTCACTCCGAGGATCGAAGCTGAGGAGTCTTTTTACCTGCTCTGGATCAGCCCGGTCCATCAGGTCAAGCGCATCCAGGTCCGAGGAGTTCCTGAGCCAGTACAAGAAGCCGATGCCCGCAATGTCCTTGCGACGGCCCTTGTCCTGCTTGAGCAAATCGTTGAACGCAAGCACGTAAGCCAGCGCGCGATCCGGGCAGACGGGGCTGTTCCGGTTCTGTTCCCATCCGTAGGAGCGGAAGGCTTCTTTGTCGAACGACATTAGTGCGACGCCAGCAGCCTGCCCCCCAAGACTCGATACACCTTTGATTTTTTCGTGTGTTGGCGCAATTGGGCCGAACTTGCCGGAGATCATGCACTCGCCGTCGCTGCCTTGCATACGCTCGGCAAACGCCGCCTGATAATGCTTGCGCCAGAACTGTCGCACAGCTTCGCGTTCCACCACTGGTTCACCCACTGAAAGAGCAACGAGCGTGCCGGGCTTCGCATCCTTCAAGGCGTTTCGTGCCCTTTCCACCTGTTCCGTGTTGGCATAGAAGCGGGCGCAAGCCCGCAGCGCTTCGTCCCCGGTGTCTGCCGCAACTCTGCCGATGAGAGCTACAAAGGCTTCGTGATGCCTTCCGGCTTTCTCTTTGTCGGCGGATTTGTCGGGCGTCCACGGACCAATGCCGAGGACGTAGGCAATGTCATCCGTTCCCAACAATGGATGTTCCCCGCTGTTACGGTTCACTGGAGAACGGGGCATGCTCATCTGCATCGCAACCTGCACCTGCTTCTTGCCGCGTGTCTCCGTCGCCATGCGTGGCGTGGCATTCAGAAACGTTCCCTGCCTAGAGATTTCAAGCAACCACGGCACTGGCTTCATCTCCCATGCCGCGTCGTTCAGCTCATCAGCCAGATAGTTGTCCGCGTATGCGGTTAGTGCTTGTACGAGCATTCGAGCACCTCCTGGCGCCGGCTTCCAGCGGTCAGAACCATCTCCGGCGCGGTCTCCATCACACCACTTTGAAGGCGCGCCTCAAAGAATGCCGCGCGATTACCCTCCGGCAGAAAGGCAATGTCATAGAGCATCCGGCCAATCTCCATCGAGTCGGGAATGGGCTGGTCCTCCTCGCGCGCAGGGCCAAAATCAGCCGCAAACTCGCGGCAGCCAAGATAAGGCCGCTGGAAACATTGCCCCTTCTCTACACGTCGCCGAATCATCTCGACATACTTTACGGGCGTGTTGTCGCCGGAAGTGTCGAAGACATGCGGATAAGCATCGATCCAGTAGGCAACTTCACGTAGCAGCGTGGTATTGCGCGGCGTTCCATCGGTGCCGTTGCCTGCTCCGGCGACAAGGGGCTCAAACGTAGATGCATCGCGCATCCATTTCTTGATTGCAAGCGGCGACACCTTGCTCTGCACCTCATTGCGGAGCACACTCATCAGGCGAATCGGCTTCAGCACCGTAATGCTTGTGATTATCCAGCGCATCTGCGGGCGCCAGCAGATCGCATCCAGTATGTTGCGCGCTGCGGAGGGCGTCATCACCGGGTACGAGAATCGTTCCACCTTGGCCTCTGGTCGCGTGAAGCACGCAAACTCTCCGGAGACCCTGACGCGAATGGTAGGAATGGGCATGGATTTCGAACTCCTTGCTTTCTTGCGGAAATTTACCGCGATGGGAACCTAGAAATGGTTGATGAGGAGATTCTATGCGCTGGAATCAGCGCCAGAAGGATAGGTACATTCCGTGCCAATATTGGAAAGACCTCTATTACACTCAACTATAGGACTAACTGTTCCGGGCCTGGATTGAAAATAAGCCCAAGTTGCTTGTCGTAAGCATGATCCACGGCCACCCAAATCTCAAATCCGGTTGCCGTTGGCACCCGCTCTACAACACCGCTTGCCTTTTGAAACTCCGATGGACTCAGTCCAACAATGTGGCGCTGAAGGGTTCGCTGCAGGAATGGTGTAAGTTCCCCTAAATAGCGTAACTGCTCGAGTGCCTTCCGCGCTTCCTCATCGTCTGGGACAAACACTTCTCGCGTGCGGTTTGAGATCATCTCAAACTCCCGTGCCAACGTTGCAAATCGTTCATGCTCTCGATGCTCCGCTAGCTTCTCGCCGAGATCCGCTCCACTTACCCCGTAATACCGCTCGAAGTAAAGGTAAATGAGATCCGCGGAATCCACCTGCACGCTGCCGCCGCTTTCAATTTCTTCCTTCGCAATGGCTTCTGTAATTCCAGCCGCCTCCTTGTACTCATTTGGAGGCAGCTTGTGATCTTCAGGAAGAAAGACCACGACCTTGCCGCCAGGCCTGCCGCCTAACTCCGCAGTTTTCTTTCCCTCACGGTCAGCGCGTCCCGCGGCTTGGACGATGGAATCGAGCGGAGCCAGCGCACGGAGCACCAGAGGAAAGTCGACATCCACGCCAGCTTCGACCAGTTGCGTCGATACCACATGACAAGGCTTTCCTGCCTTCAGTTTCTCGCGAATCTCGCCGAGCACTCGCAGCCGATGTGCCGCGCACATGCGCGTAGAAAGATGAAACACTCCCTGCCTTTGCAGGGCCTGTTCCTCCGCAACCCGCAACACCTCTTCGTAGAGTTGGCTGGCGTGGTCGCGCAGGTTCACGATGGCCAGGCATTGGGGCGCGGCGGTCATACGCTGGGCTACCTCCGGCCAGCGAACTGAATGATTGATTTCCCAGTGAATCTCCACACGCTTGAGCGCCTTATGCAACGAGGCAGTGTCACGCACAATTTCGGTGAGCGTTCCCGGACCCCAGCGGAGGTCTCTTTTGTGTTGCGGACGCTCAAACGCAGGCTGCGTTGCCGTCGAAAACACAAAGTTCGTGTCCCAGTCCTCGGCAAGTTCTTTCATCATGTCCAGAAGCGGCCCGAGCAGTCTGCGCGGCAGCGTTTGCACTTCGTCGAGAATCACGATGGAGCGTGCGATGTTGTGTACACGCCGCAGGTCCGAAGGTCGGTTTGAAAAGAGACTCTCAAAGAATCGAACCGATGTAGTCACGATAAGCGGAGCGTCCCAGTTCTCCGTCTCCGGACGCAATCCTGTCTCCTGGAATTGCCTTTCTTCCTCGCCTTCCGTGTCAACAGCGGGAATGAAATGGTCTTCGTCGCATTTCACCAGTTTATAAGTGATTCCAGAGTGGTGCTCCAGCAGTCCGTTCGGTCCAAAGACTTTGGAATATACCTCGGCATTCTGCTCAATTATCGACAGATAAGGAATGACTACGATTACTCTGCGAAACCGCTGCGGATAAAGTGCGGCTCGCCGTAGAGCAAAGGCCATCGCCGCCAGCGTCTTGCCGCCACCCGTTGGTACAGAAAGCGAGAAGAGCCTCTGCTCAGCTGAAGAAGCCGCATTTAGGCAGTCCTCCAGCACCTTCGCGCGCATTTGTTTCACCACTCCGTCTGGCGAGCCCTGCTGTAGCGCCCCGATGTGTTTGAGCAGCGTATCGAGACGCTCGGCGGCGCGCAACTCCCCCTGTAACGGAGTACGACCGCCAGAGTCCAACCGGTCCGCATCCACTAGACAACTGAAGAGCATCCGCACAAATAAATCGAAGCGTGCTTTCCTTGCACGAGGGAGAGTATCTTGTTGACTGGCCAGTCGGAGCATCATGCGGCCCAACTCCGGGCAGTCTGTGGAGGCCCTTGTAAGAATCTCCTCAACCTCGCGCCGATACCGAGGCTCGCTGAGCTTCTCCCGAAAGTTGCTCCAATCCGCAAGTCCGGCGTGATGACCGGCGATGGCCGCCATCACTGTATTCAGCCCAGGCTTCTTTGCCGCTTCCCCTGTCCCAAAGTACGCGAGCATTGCTCCGTGAATCGCATGTTGACATCGTCCCTGGCCAGTTTGCAGCATCTGTTGGAAACAGTCACTGTATTTGCCGAAGTCATGCAACACCCCAGTCAAACCAGCGAGATCCGCAAAGTTGACATCCTGTGGCCGAGCAACAGAAGCTAATTCGCGGGTTATCCGAGCAACAGCCTCTAGATGCACCGCCAAGAGCTGCCACCCTTCTCTCGAGTCGGAACGTGGCTGTGAGCTTGACGCCGAATGTGCCCAATAAGAAGTGTGCGGCATTTGTTAAACATCCTATACTGCCGCACTCCACGATAAACCACCCTGCGCGTAGACCAATCTGAGCCAATTCCCGGGCATCGGAAAAAGGGTCCGGATGACAAGCCAGTCTGGGTTTCACTAAACTGACCCGACCTCACTTCTTAATGGATCCGGGCAGCATCACTTGCAAACGCCAACTTGTGGCACTCTGAAAATGATGTTCTCGGGCATCAGAATGGAGCAGGGTCAAATAGCAAGGCACTCCGCTCCCAGTTCCGGTGCCAATCGGCTTCCTCGCAGCATCTCCCGCGCCAACTGCAGGGCATTATCCCTGATCTCTACGTCAGGAAAAGCGAAGAAGGACCACCTGCAGAGCCACCGAGCAAACCATGCAACGATGTGGATGCGGTCGTCGGGAGCAGGCCTGGTAATGTCGATGATCCGGGCAACCGGCCTAGCCGGAGGCGCAACAGCTGAAGGGTGCAGGCCGGCTTCCTTCATAATGCGAAATTTCCGCCGCACTTCCTCGACGATCATCTTCCGTGCAGGCTCGAACAGTTGGATATGAAGAAGCCAATCACAGATGAGATCAGCTGCGATACGAATCTCACGATCGATGGTGAGCGTTTTATGGTGTTCGGCGGTCCCCAGGCTAGCTTTCGCGCGCCGGACGAGCTCGTTTGTGGTGATCTTGCCCTGCTGGGCAAGATGCTGGTCGCTAGCCGGAGCCCGGAGCGTCATAAGAAGATGGCGAAGGAGAGATTCGCTGAAATGAAGATGGGCGGCGATCTTGCGGGTAGAGATACCGGTCTGGTTGATTGCGAGGACGGCGCCGGCGCGCTCGAGATCCGAGAATTTGAACCAGTCTGACTGAAGCTGGGCGATAGATGGAGTGTTGGTCATGGAGGATGGTCCTGTCTGATGGTCCGGAGTGGGCCTTCCCTTTTGACTAGTATTGGGCAGCGCAATGAAAAGTGAAAATGTCTCGAAAAAGCTGACAATTATGTTCCTCAGTCTGGGCAACCTGACGGTGCGCAATGATCTGGAAATCATACGTGCCATTGCGCAGCGATCTGGAAGCGAGTGCGCAACGCGCAGCAGGGGTCCGAGGTGTTGCGCAGCCGCGCAATCGGATTTAGCCAGCGATGCTTGTAGCGCCGGCGTGGCGGGGAAGAGAAGATTGGCCGGATCAGCTTCCTTCCCTGGTCCAGAGAAGCAATGTGACCGCAAAGAGGCGATTCGGATCCGTCCGCGGCGAAAAAACAGAGAGACACGAGAACAGACAAGGTCAAAAGCGATCTCCGGAGGCTCAAGGACCGCCGTGCAGGCTTCTGATTCGGCCCGGAAGGGGTGTCGGATTGAAGAGGGGAGATGGGCAGGGGAGCCGGGCGGGGAGAGCGTGGTCTGAATTTAGTTGTTTACACGATTGTGTACTGATGAGTAACTACCAAATCTTCAGACTTTGCCCTGCGGCCCTATACTGCGGGAAGAATTCGCCGAAAAGTCGCATTTAAGAGCGAAAAGTCACGGTGCTACGTAGGGAAACCCGGGGTCCCCCTACCTTTTCGCTGCAAAAATCCTACACAAATCGGCGCGGCGATTTGAAGTCAGAATCAACTATTTTTGATAACTACAAAGGCACTAGTTTTGAGGTCAATCGGGCCGGGTTTTCGTCGCCGGCCGCGGCAGAGAAAACCGGCAAGCTGACCAGAAGCCAGAAAGAGCCATCACCCAGATGATGGATCCCGTTCTCAGCCCTGAGATGCGTGATGGATTCGTGCCCACGGCAGAACGAAGAGAACCACCGCCTTCCATGAACAGGGAACAGGGTAAGAAAACCCCTGAAGGACAAACACCGACGCAGGGATAGGACCCCTCCAACTCGTTGGGACACGGAAGACCAAGAACCACTACAACCAGCTCTCCATATATAGAGAGAGAATGACGAAGCCAGAAAGAGCCTACGCCCGCAGATCATGGACCGGGCTTCGATCGCGCGTGCGCGAGGGTTTTTGTGTGCGGCAGGACGGAGAGACCGTACGGATCCCGCCCGCTCTGATCAAAGCGGAAAACTGATGAGAAGCGACAGCGAATCGAGGAGAGGGCTTCGGTCTGGCGCGTGCGCGAGGGTTTTGGTGTCCGGCAGGACGGAGACACCTGGTTGTACTCCCTGGAGTAGGGAGCGACATCGGCCAGGATGGCCATCTTGTGGATGTCGGGATAATCTTCTGGATTTACTCCTTCGAGTTCCAGATGCAGGGCTTCGTATCCGGCGCCGGGCAGGCGGGCATATCCTTCCGGCACCTTGGTGAATGGATCTCCTTTATGGAAGTTGGTGTAGTAATCATCTCCTGGGAGCCAGCTTGCTGCCTGGTTGGGTATTTCGTTGGCCTGGGCACTGAGGAGCTCGTTCTGAACGAAGCGTCTGAATGGTTCTGTATATCCGAAGTGTTCTGTCCCTGAGAGGGATGGTCCTACCCCTGCACCCAGTTCCTTCTCGTAATAACGTCTCTGTCTGGCCTAGCTTTGGTTCCTGAGCCTATGGGCACATACTCATGAAGTAGTCCAATTCAGCGGGCCTTGAGTTTTACTTGACAAGGCGCGCATATCAGGAGTAATGAGTATATGAGCATGATGTTTTATGGACAAAACGGTTTCCGCCCCGTTCGCCGCCGGGCCTGGGGCAAGATGTTCGGCCTGTTTATCCAGAGCGGCCGCAGGAAGATAGGCTATTCGGTCGAGGAGGCGGCCGGCCTGGCCGCCATGGAACCGTCTGCCTGGGAGGCTGTCGAGGGCGGCCGGGTTCCGGAGACGGCGGCACAGTTGCGCTTGATGGCCGATGTCCTTCAGTTCAGCAAGGAGCAACTGGGAGCGATCGTCTTCCTCTGCCAGGGGGCCTGGGAGCAGTAAAACTCGCCCTGCCGCCGCCCCGGACCTTCCGGGGCACTGGCGGCGGGTACTCACACTCACATATGCTCACTTCCAGGGAAGGAGGTGAGATCGATCAAGAAAAAGGAAGGAACAGGGATAAAACGCGTGAATATCAACATCCCATCGGAGCTCCACAACTCGTTCAAGGCCGCAACTGCAGCGCAGGGCCTCGAAATGACCGTCGTACTTCTCGAGTTCATCGAAAATTACGTGGCCAAGTCCGGATACGCTCCCAAGCCGAAGAGCAGGCGCGCATGAAGCGCGCCGGGCTCTACCTGCGCGTCTCAACCGTCGATCAGCATCCGGAGACCCAGTTACTTGATCTACGACAGATGGCTGCTCAGCGCGGCTATGAGATCGTCCAGGAGTACGCCGACAAAATCAGCGGTACGAAGGCCAAACGCCCCGGCCTCGATCAGATGATGACCGATGCCCGCCGCGGCCGGTTCGATGTGGTTTTGGTCTGGGCTTCGGACCGAATCGCCCGGTCCGTGAAGCACTTCCTCGATGTTTTGGACGAGTTGAATCGGATCGGGGTCGAATACGTCTCGTTCCGGGAAAATATCGACACCGGCGGCCCCCTGGGCCGCGCCATCATCATCATCGTGGGCGCCGTCGCCGAACTGGAAAGATCCTTGATCGTCGAGCGGGTCCGCGCCGGTATGCGGCGCGCCCGCCAGGACGGCCAACGAATCGGCCGGGCTCCGCTGGTACTGGACACCGCCGCCATCCAGCAAGACCGGCTGCGTGGACAAAGTATTAGACAGATCGCCAAAGAACATCGCATCTCGACGGCCACCGTACAGCGCGTGCTCCATAGGCACGCGCCAACCAATCGGGAGCATGCCGCATGATCGAACAAGCACAGGACTTCATCCCAATATGGATGCTGCTGTCGGCCGCCTTCGGCTTCCTCGCCGGCGAGGCCTACGGCGATCAGGCCCGTCATCGCAAGTACCTCGAGCAAGCCAATGCCGATCTTCGCGATCAGCTCCACGCGGCCCGCACTTGCTCGCCAACGATGCAAAGCGAACTCGATCAGCAGCGCCGAGTCATCAACGACATACACAAGCGCATCGTCGCTGTGACAAAATGGCTCGAAGAACGCCTCTCGTAAACCCAACTAAATCAATGGCCGGATCTCGTCAATCCGGCCGTGTCAAAAGGTATACCTTCAGGCACACCTTAACCGCTTAAAGACTTCAATGAGTGACTCTGGCTGTCAGCGATATTCGACGGTCTGCGTTTGTGCATCCATCCTTGGACTGGCCAACTTGCGAAGAACGCGTAAGCTTACTGTACCTTTTGCTGAGGGACGATCCGTTCTGTCAAATCCAATCGTTTCTTCCATGAGCATGTCGCTCGTCGAGTGATAAGCCGGCCAGTCCAGCAGTCTCGCTCCGTTGGGGTTTCAGATTACCCTATTCAAACGACGTTCGTATGCGCTTTAAAGCGAGCGAGAAACTAATATCCTCCGCGCCGAGAGGTCAACCCATTTCTGCCGCCTGGCCTATGGCTGCAGAGCGTGGCGCCAAGACCGCACTTGCAGCATATACGAATTAGCGGGGTCACCCTTCGGGGCGACGGCCTTGTGCTATGCAGTAATTGACCTTATCATCGGTTGACATCTGGTTGCAGTGCTAATCCCGAAGCCCGAAAAACGGGAGATCGTCACGACTATGGATCGTAAAGATATCTGGGGACAGATCGACAGAATCCTCCATAGTGAGAGCTTCACTGACAAGAACCAGCTCAACAAGCTGCTTGAAGTCCTGTTCAATAACATGGACTCTCAAACCACCCTCAAGCCGGACCGGGTAATAAAGGAACTGTGGCCGGAGGAGACAAGGACAAAGCGATCTGCCGATGTAGCGACCGAGATGAACAGGCTGCGAAAAGCGCTGAAAGCCTACTACGAAACGGAAGGCCAGACCGATCCCATCCTGATTTCTCTTCCCAATCGTTCTGCGCCCGCTCCAGGTGGCACCAGGGAAAAGCGCTGGATCGCCGTGGAACCTCGGGATTTTACCCGGGATCCAGATTCTCCGAAACCGCTGCCTGTTCCGCCGCCAAGATCCAACAGATGGCTGACGATCGCTGCTGCCGTAGTTTCCATTTGCATTATGGCGTACATCGTCATCCGAATCGAGTCGGCAGACCGTCGACCTCAATCTGGGCGTCTGGACGGTACAACACTTACAGTTTTCAATGCGGAGGGAAAGGAACTTTGGCACAAGACCTTTTCTGACGAATTCTGGTCTGAATACTACGACCACGGTCTGGCGCAGCGCCTATGGATTGGGGATTTGGACGGTGATGGCCGCGCAGAGGTTCTTTTCCTTTACCACCCCGCTGGCAATCCCTATTCTCACTCGACGACGTTGATCTGCTTTTCGGACCGGGGCCAAGAGAAATGGCGTTGGACTCCTGGAAGAGCTCTGCCCGAATTCGATGGCACCCCGGTGAAGTACCTGACGTTTGGCTTTGTGGTTCTGAAGGCAGATCAATTCGGTCGTCGGCGAACTGTCGTTTCAAGCCAATGCCACCCTTTTTACCCCGATCAGATAGCCATCGTCGATTCAAACGGCAAAACAGTTTCTGAGTATTGGCATTCTGGAATTCTCAACCACCTTGCCTTGGCCGACCTTAATGGCGACGGGCGGGAAGAGATCATCGCCTCCGGAATCAGCAATGGATACCATCAAGCCACATTGATCGTTCTCGATTCGGACAAGGTCTTTGGTGCTTCGACGGAAACTGCCCGGCCTGAGGTTCAACTTCACGGCATGGGCGCAGCGCAGGAGCGGGTTCGCCTTCTCTTTCCTCGCAGCGATTTGAACAAGAATTTGGCAGTCTATAACGAGGGTAGAGATATGACCATTGACAAGGGCCGGATTCGATTGCTCGTCTCGGAATGTGCGCTCAACCCGGATTGCGAGATACTGTATGAATTCGACAGGAGCTTTCATCTGCGCGCCGTCACGCCGGCTGACTTCTTTCTAAGCGCTCATAAGCAGTTCTATCTAAACCGCAAAGATGGTCATCCGTTTAGCGCCAAGGAAGAGGCTGAATTCCAAAAAGTCCGATGCCTGGTTGGCTGCAAGACCGCGTTCGTTTCTGTCGAGATTCCTTGACCCCGACAGATCCCTGTTGAAGCAGTCCTATCTGCGGAAACACCCCTTGCGATGAGAGGCGGAACATCAACTTCCCTGACCCAAGAACCTTCCACGTCGGCTAGAATTCCCCGCATGCCCATCTGACTTAGTAATCATCATGTATGACTAAAGTTGCCGATTGCCGGTTCCTGCGCCGTCGCCCGTCAGATTACATACCAAATCGATATCAACTCCACTTGATTTAGAGCCCATACGTGCGATTCCATGCTAGTTTCACCGCATACGTGAATCCTGTTCGGAGAAGTCCCATTGCAGCGCACGAGGGCGATGATAAGTCGTCTTTGCCCAGTCAATCCACGATTCTGTAGTCGGATAGATGGTGCTATGGCTCACACCTCAACAGGGCGCAAGGAGTCAAAATGTACGGGAACGGTAAGACTGTCAGTTTTCGTCGTGCTCTAGTTGTTGTTTCCCTCTTTTGGTTGCCTCTCAGCTTAACCACGCCTGCCGCGTCGCAGAACTCGACCATTACCACCATCGACGATCAAGGCGCAGGAACGGGGGCGCAGCAAGGAACCGCCGTCACCGCCGTCGACGCAGCTGGCGACATCGCGGGCGTCTATATCGACTCGAACAACGTGCTGCATTGCTTTGTGCGCCCTGCCGGGGGCTCGATTTCAAACTGCGACGTTTCTGGTGCGGGCTCCAGTTTGGGGGAAGGAACAGTTCCTACGACCATCAATACTTCCGGCGTGGTCGCTGGATCATATATTGACGGAAGCCAGGTTTCTCACGGCTTTGTGCGCGCCGTCAATGGCACAATCACGAAGTTCGACGCTCCGGCCGCAAGCCAATCTAAAAACCGTGGAACGACGGTTCTTAGCATCAATGACTCGGGTGTGATCATCGGAACCTATACCACAGGGACCTATTCGACGAATTCCGTTTACGGCGGATTTATGCGCTCCGCCGATGGATCGACGTACACCCTCATTAGCGACCCAAATGCGGGAACCGGCGAGGGCACGAATAGCAAGAAACAGGGTACGATACCGGTTGCCATGAATGCTTCCGGAGCAATTACCGGCTACTATATCGACTCCAATACCGTGCAACATGGTTTCGTGCGCTCGGCCAGCGGCACGTATACTTCGATTGACCCTTCGGGCGCAGGAACCTGCGTCAACCAAAACAACGGCTCGAACTTCGGTGGCACCACTGCTTCGGGCATCGACGCCGCGGGCGATGTGGCGGGAACTTACCTCGACACAAGCTGCGCACAGCATGGCTTCATCCGGAACGCGAATGGAACCATAACTTCATTCGACGCGCCTGGAGCAGACACAAACCCGTGCCCCACGAGTGGAGGAAGCGGCGAAAAAATCTGCGGCACATTTTTTGTTGTGTCGGACGCGGTGGGCGATCTAACCGGCGGTTACATAGACACCAACGGAACAATCCACAGCTTCCTACGCCCCGCTGCAACCGGGACCTTTACCTCCTTTGACGATCCCAACGCATACACCAGCGGCGCTTTGAACGGAACTCTTGGCATCGCAATCAGCTCGCAGACCAGCGGGATCGAAATCGCCGGAGGCTATATTGACGCCAATTCCGTATTTCATGGCTTTATCTACACGCCAGCTCTGACCGCAACAACGACGAGGCTCACGCCGGCTCCCACGCCGAATCCGTCGATTTATCAAGAGCCCGTCACTTTGACTGCATCCGTCTCTTCGAGCGGCAGCGCGCCTCCGAACGGCGAGAACGTCACGTTCCTAAGCGGCACCACAACACTGGGAACAGCGCAGTTAGCGAGCGGCACAGCCAGTCTGACCACCACGGCGCTACCGACTGGCACGGACTCGATTACCGCGTCCTACAGCGGCGATTCAGAGTTTGCCGGCAGCACATCGGCAGCAGTCAGCCAGACGGTCAACAAAGCCAGTTCTTCTACAACATTGAAGTCGTCCCTCAATCCTTCTACCTTCGGGCAATCCGTGACTTTTACGGTCAACGTATCGGGACAGTTCAGCGGCGTCGCTACCGGCACGGTGACGTTCCACAACGGGAGTACGAGTCTGGGGACGGCGTCCCTGAGCGGAGATTCGGCAGTCCTAACGACAACGGCGTTGCCGGCGGGCACTGACTCAATCACAGCGGCGTACAACGGCGACTCGAACTTTACCGGGAGCACGTCAAACACGGTGAGCCAGGTGGTGAACACTCCACCTCCCGCCGCGACCCCGACTTTCAGCGTTCCGGCAGGAACCTACACTTCGGCGCAATCGGTGACGATCAGCGATGCAACGGCTGGCGCAACCTTCTATTACACGACCGATGGAACCACGCCGACGACTTCGTCTACCAAGTTCACGGGCGCAATCACTGTCTCGTCATCAGAAACGCTTAAGGCGATAGCGACAGCCAGCGGTTATTCCAACAGTGCCGTGGCAACAGCCGCCTACGTCATCAATGTTCCAGCGAATCCCGTGCCGGTCATGAGTAGCATGTCACCGGCATACAGCAGCGCCGGCAGTGCAGCCTTCACGCTTACAATCACCGGATCTGGATTTGCGGCAAGTTCGACGGCTTATTGGGGCACCTCCGCTCTCGCCACGAAGTACGGGAGTGCTACGCAACTCACGGCACAGGTCACTGCCGCCGATATTGCAAATGCGGGAATCACCGCAATTACGGTGCAAACTCCAACACCAGGCGGTGGCACTTCCAATTCAATGCAGTTTGAGGTGGATTCCGCGGGGTCTGGAACATCAACCTCGCCGACATTTACCTCATTGACCGCGACAGTGGCCGCTGGTTCCACAGCAAGCTATGCGGTGACCGCGCCTGCTGGTGTGACGATCGACTCCGTAACATGTCTGAATCTTCCCACTGGAGCAACTTGCAGCTATTCCTCGACAAACAATGCGGTGACAATTGCTACATTGACGACGACACCCTCGGGAACTTATCAGGTTACAGTTGTCTTTACTGAGGCTGTACCCGGTGCGGCCACCGCCGGAATTCTACTGCCAATCCTTCTGCTGCCTCTTTTGCTTCTGAGGAGAAGATTAGCTGCGCGAGGCATCTGGCTTTCTGCTTGTGTGGGGCTACTCATGTTAGTTGCGACGGCTTTCAGCACCGGCTGCGGTGGGGGAGCCTCTAAAACAAATCAGACCTACCAGGCGACAAGTTCGGGGGTAGTCAGCCTGACCGTCAAATAGGGCGAAGGTGGCCCACCCTGTCAACGTAGCAGAGCTTGCAGCATGAGGATAAGCATCGAAGGAGATTCCCGTGAAGTTGCGTCGGAGCTGCAACTATCTTGTGGCCGGCTTGGCAGTGCTTGTTATCATGCCAGGTAGCAAGTTACTCACCCGTGCTCAAGATCAACACCCGATACTCATGGCGCCTGGCTTCCAGTTCAATCAAATTGATGCATTGTGCGTCATGCCTCCGATTGACGCCAGGAATAGCTCACAGCATATCGATCTCAGCGGATTGAGGCCGGCCCTAATGGCTAAAGTGCAAGAGAGAGGTTATCGCCTGTCGGACCCCAGTTGCTCCCGCGACTCCGGAGCGAATGCTGCTCAAGGGGCTAAGTCACGATGGATGCTGACAGTAAGACTGGATAACTTCGAGGTCTCAAAGGCCGCGCCAAACATAGGGTTGGGATCGTATTTGACTGCATCTCTCTTCGATAACCAAGCGGAAAAGGAAGTATGGCGGGATACTGCGAAGACAGGATACGGAGGGCGCTTCGCGAGCAGCTTGCTTGGTAGCAGCACGGACAGCCTGGTCGAAAGTGGCTTCGGATCGGTGTTGGCCAAATTTGAAAAGCAGAAGAAGCCCTCACCACGTTCGCCGGCCACGATGTGGCAGCCCATCTCGTTTTCGGCCCGCCTCTACAAGTATCACAGCTTTACTGAGTGCAATGGGCAGCTTTCGTTTGATTCCGGCACCCTGAGCTTCGCGCCGTCCTCAAACGGTAAAAGCGATAAGAAATGCGAGAGTTTCCGGTTTAGTGTGCAAGGAGCCAGGTTCGGGGCGGCAATGTGGTTGATAGTCCCCGGAAAAGGCAAATTCGCTTTACAGCAGGCAGACGAGTCAAAGCTTGGTTTCTTGGATGTGGCGCTGCGGAATATGCGGTAGACCTGCCGTCATCTTTCCAGCCAAGGCTTGCTCAAAATACCTCACACATGGAGATGACCACGGCAACTTGAATTGAGAGGGATGTAACATGAGGCGCGTGATTCAACGCTTGCTCCTCGCGGCTGTGTTTCTAACAACGGTTACTCCAGCCTTATCCGACAAGGCAGATGGATACTACGCCAAAGCTTATGCCGAGGCGACCAGGAATGACTTCAAGGGCGCGGTTGCTGATCTGACGAAAGCTATCGAACGTCGACCGGACTTTGTTGACGCCTACATTCTTCGCTCCTCTGCGGAGCAATCCATGGGAAAAACTGACAAGGCCAACGAGGATATGGCAAAGGCAATCCAACTCAAGCCGGACCTGCCGAAGGCCTACATCGCTCGTGGCATATTAAAAGCAGAAATGCACGATCTTAAAAGCGCCCTCGAGGACTTTAACAAAGCGATTCAACTCGGACCGCACAATTCGATGGCTGGGATGGCCTATATCGCGCGCGCAGATGTGAAGTTACAGGAAGGCGATACGGATGGGTCGATCGAGGACTACATCACCGCGTGCAAGTTCTCTCCCGGAATAGAAAAGCAATTAGGAGATGATTTCGCGGTTCCCTTCTACAATCGCGGCTCTGCGAAGCTGGCTAAAGGCGATATCGACGGAGCAATCGAGGACTTCACCAGAGCCATCCAACTCAAACCGAACTACGCGGCCCCATACACAGCGCGCGCCAATGCGAAGCGCGCCAAAGGGGACATAAATGGTGCGAACTTAGACCTGGCCACCGCCGCAGCTCTGCGATGAAAGTGGACCCGAGTCGACCGCACCAACCTTTCTCGCCATTGGCGAAATGATTGGGTGCCATTTATGTTATTGGCTCCTTCGAGGAGTTGGGAATAGAGCACGTTTCCGTGCAGTTATGTGCAAAAATTAGACTCAAAAACCCCAAGCGTGAGCTACAAACACTGGATGGACTCTTGGAGGGAAGCGCCTAAACAATGGGAGGCAAAAGAGGTTAGTCCTACAGTCCGTCCCGTCGAACGGATTGCCAAAAGCATTTTGAAATACAGCAAGATTGAACAATCACGGGTGTTGATGAGCAATGCAAACTTCTAGGTAAACACGGGAGACCCCCGGGAATACTTACCGGTACCTGCTTAAACGGCGATTGCATTATTCCCAGGTATGCTGGAGCAATTCGAAAGGGCCCGGCACCGTGCGTCTGGATTACATCCAACAAAAGTCGAGGCGAACATTCGGGATCAGGTTCCTGGACGCATAATCGGCGATGGTACATCAACCAATGAGTGCGTCTCCGCCATAAGCGGCCAATCGGTGCCCATTTTCATTCAGGTGGTGTGGAGTTTTCTTATCTCGGTCAGGATTTTGATGAGGCGTTTGGAGAGCCGGAGGAGCCGATTGCGAGCGCTGCCGTTTGTTAGCGATCGACGGAACATCTCCATAAGGTGTTGAGCGGCGACTAAGGCATCGATGAGGCCGTCGAGGCCTGCCCGAACTGGTGCGGTGGAGGTTTTGGGCTGTGGAGCCAGATGCCTTGGTTTGGAGCGAGCTAACTGGAACTCGCGTTCGAGATCGGTGAGGGCGACATCGACGTAACGCATGGTCATACCCGGATCGACGTGGCCAAGTAATTTCATCAGGACGGGGAAGCTGACCCCGGAGCGAAGCATCTCCGTGGCGTAAGTGTGTCTGAACTGATGGGGGACGATGCGAGTAGAGAGTCCGAGGGAGTGGCAGACCCGATGCAGGTAATCGCGGAGCTGAACCAGGATAGCTATTTTGCTTCCGGGCCGCGCCAGTAGGCGACCATCCGCAGGCAGAGGGTCGAGAGAGCGGAAGAAGCGCAGACGTTGGACGAGATCACGGCCGAAGGCATCGACGGGGACCATGCGCTCGGTCTTGAGTTTGCCGAGGGGAACATGGATGGCCCATTGGTTCGGCCCCGTGGAGCGCAGACAGTCGTAGGAGAGATCGACGCACTCGCCGATGCGCATGCCGGTCGAGCGGAGCAGGAGGAACACATTTCCGCCGAGATCGTTGCGGCGCATGAACTCCTGCTGGAGGAGTTGATCCTGCTCGGGGGTGAGCGGTCGTGGCAGAGTGTGAGGCGAGCGCGGGATATCCTCGCGCAGCAGCAAGTGGGCCAGTTCAGCGAGATGGCTGGTGCGAGCGAGCTCATGGAAGATAGTGCGCAGCGCGAAGAGCCGTCCGATGCAGGTTGCCGTGGTCAGAGGCGGATTCTGGGCGCGCAGATGCGCCATCCATCCGAGGATATGAGGATCGCGGCGCAGTTGTTCGAGACGAGTAATCTTCGGGTATTTCGTTCCGAGATAGACGAGGAAGCTGCGCACCGCGATGTCGTAATTGCGTTTGCTGGAAGGAGTGAGTGCGGTGCACAGAGACTCGACCGCGTGCGCGAAGGCCAGTGCCAGGGGATGCTGAAGTGGAGGACGGCGCCAGCGCATCAGGAGATGCCGAGTTCCCGGATCAGTGCCGGATCATGCACTCCGCGCCGGTGGAGATAGTCGAGCGCCTCGGGGCAACGACCCAGTTGCTGCTGATAGAACGCCGCGGCATCCTCAAGCACAGTGCTGGAATCAGCTTCCGGAACGATCTCCGGATCGAGGCTGGCTACGCTCTGGCGGAAGGATAAGCCGCGCGATAACTGGACGAAGCGGATGAGATCGCCGCCCTGTCCGCAGCCGTGACAGTAGAAGACATCTTTGCGCACGTTCACATAGAACGACGGCTGACTCTCCTTGTGTAGCGGACAGAGTCCGACATACTCGAATCGGCCTGCGGGCCGCCCTGCCCAGTTCTGCTGCCGCAGGTACTCAAGCAGCGGCGTTCGCCGCTTTAGTCTTTCGACGTCTTCACCCACAGCGCCTTTTCGCCTCCGGAGCCCAGCGTAGGAGAACCGCGCCCGAGTTCCCAGGCAAGGATGGTGGGGAAAAGGATTTTTTCTCAGCGGCGCATAGGGCAGATGACTTCGAGAACCGGAGTCAGCCAGGATAAGAACGCTGCCTCGTCCTGATCCGAGTAAGCAGATTCCAGCCACTGAGCCGCTCGCGCAGCCACCTTGCGCAGAAAAGACAGGGCCGGCTGTGACTCGTCCACACCTTGCGACCAGCGGCGCACAGTGGAAGAATCGGGTACGCGGTCAGGATCCTTCAACTTCGGCGCTGCCTTCTCCCACGAACAGTGCTCCACAAAGCGACGCAGCAATGCCTGGCAGCGCGCCAGCAGGCTGTAATGCGTGTAGGGCAGAGAAAACACTGGTAGAAACGTAAAAGTCTTTCCGCATCGGATACAGCGGCCCCGGCGAATCCCGATCCAATCGTGATGCTCGTCGTGCGCCTGCTTGCGCCGTCGCCCATGGCCAACAATCGAATCCTGTTCGCAAACCGGGCATCGGCGTAAAATAATCTCGTCCGAGTCTTCGGCCCAGCCGGCAGCAAGCCGCTCCAGCGGGACCGACACTGGGACAAAGAGGATCGTTACCTCACACGAGTCCCGCTTCCCGCTGCGATCCGCCAAGATGCTTGGCAGGAAGCGGGGCTCCGCCTCCTGAAGAAAATCCAACTGAAAGAAAATATAACTTCTTACTGCAAGCCGCGATCACGTGGCCCAGCTTATTGGCCGCTTATCTCCGCCAAGGCATTCATTGAAGTCTTTAAGCGGTTAAGGTGTGCCTGAAGGTATACCTTTTGACACGGCCGGATTGACGAGATCCGGCCATTGATTTAGTTGGGTTTACGAGAGGCGTTCTTCGAGCCATTTTGTCACAGCGACGATGCGCTTGTGTATGTCGTTGATGACTCGGCGCTGCTGATCGAGTTCGCTTTGCATCGTTGGCGAGCAAGTGCGGGCCGCGTGGAGCTGATCGCGAAGATCGGCATTGGCTTGCTCGAGGTACTTGCGATGACGGGCCTGATCGCCGTAGGCCTCGCCGGCGAGGAAGCCGAAGGCGGCCGACAGCAGCATCCATATTGGGATGAAGTCCTGTGCTTGTTCGATCATGCGGCATGCTCCCGATTGGTTGGCGCGTGCCTATGGAGCACGCGCTGTACGGTGGCCGTCGAGATGCGATGTTCTTTGGCGATCTGTCTAATACTTTGTCCACGCAGCCGGTCTTGCTGGATGGCGGCGGTGTCCAGTACCAGCGGAGCCCGGCCGATTCGTTGGCCGTCCTGGCGGGCGCGCCGCATACCGGCGCGGACCCGCTCGACGATCAAGGATCTTTCCAGTTCGGCGACGGCGCCCACGATGATGATGATGGCGCGGCCCAGGGGGCCGCCGGTGTCGATATTTTCCCGGAACGAGACGTATTCGACCCCGATCCGATTCAACTCGTCCAAAACATCGAGGAAGTGCTTCACGGACCGGGCGATTCGGTCCGAAGCCCAGACCAAAACCACATCGAACCGGCCGCGGCGGGCATCGGTCATCATCTGATCGAGGCCGGGGCGTTTGGCCTTCGTACCGCTGATTTTGTCGGCGTACTCCTGGACGATCTCATAGCCGCGCTGAGCAGCCATCTGTCGTAGATCAAGTAACTGGGTCTCCGGATGCTGATCGACGGTTGAGACGCGCAGGTAGAGCCCGGCGCGCTTCATGCGCGCCTGCTCTTCGGCTTGGGAGCGTATCCGGACTTGGCCACGTAATTTTCGATGAACTCGAGAAGTACGACGGTCATTTCGAGGCCCTGCGCTGCAGTTGCGGCCTTGAACGAGTTGTGGAGCTCCGATGGGATGTTGATATTCACGCGTTTTATCCCTGTTCCTTCCTTTTTCTTGATCGATCTCACCTCCTTCCCTGGAAGTGAGCATATGTGAGTGTGAGTACCCGCCGCCAGTGCCCCGGAAGGTCCGGGGCGGCGGCAGGGCGAGTTTTACTGCTCCCAGGCCCCCTGGCAGAGGAAGACGATCGCTCCCAGTTGCTCCTTGCTGAACTGAAGGACATCGGCCATCAAGCGCAACTGTGCCGCCGTCTCCGGAACCCGGCCGCCCTCGACAGCCTCCCAGGCAGACGGTTCCATGGCGGCCAGGCCGGCCGCCTCCTCGACCGAATAGCCTATCTTCCTGCGGCCGCTCTGGATAAACAGGCCGAACATCTTGCCCCAGGCCCGGCGGCGAACGGGGCGGAAACCGTTTTGTCCATAAAACATCATGCTCATATACTCATTACTCCTGATATGCGCGCCTTGTCAAGTAAAACTCAAGGCCCGCTGAATTGGACTACTTCATGAGTATGTGCCCATAGGCTCAGGAACCAAAGCTAGGCCAGACAGAGACGTTATTACGAGAAGGAACTGGGTGCAGGGGTAGGACCATCCCTCTCAGGGACAGAACACTTCGGATATACAGAACCATTCAGACGCTTCGTTCAGAACGAGCTCCTCAGTGCCCAGGCCAACGAAATACCCAACCAGGCAGCAAGCTGGCTCCCAGGAGATGATTACTACACCAACTTCCATAAAGGAGATCCATTCACCAAGGTGCCGGAAGGATATGCCCGCCTGCCCGGCGCCGGATACGAAGCCCTGCATCTGGAACTCGAAGGAGTAAATCCAGAAGATTATCCCGACATCCACAAGATGGCCATCCTGGCCGATGTCGCTCCCTACTCCAGGGAGTACAACCAGGTGTCTCCGTCCTGCCGGACACCAAAACCCTCGCGCACGCGCCAGACCGAAGCCCTCTCCTCGATTCGCTGTCGCTTCTCATCAGTTTTCCGCTTTGATCAGAGCGGGCGGGATCCGTACGGTCTCTCCGTCCTGCCGCACACAAAAACCCTCGCGCACGCGCGATCGAAGCCCGGTCCATGATCTGCGGGCGTAGGCTCTTTCTGGCTTCGTCATTCTCTCTCTATATATGGAGAGCTGGTTGTAGTGGTTCTTGGTCTTCCGTGTCCCAACGAGTTGGAGGGGTCCTATCCCTGCGTCGGTGTTTGTCCTTCAGGGGTTTTCTTACCCTGTTCCCTGTTCATGGAAGGCGGTGGTTCTCTTCGTTCTGCCGTGGGCACGAATCCATCACGCATCTCAGGGCTGAGAACGGGATCCATCATCTGGGTGATGGCTCTTTCTGGCTTCTGGTCAGCTTGCCGGTTTTCTCTGCCGCGGCCGGCGACGAAAACCCGGCCCGATTGACCTCAAAACTAGTGCCTTTGTAGTTATCAAAAATAGTTGATTCTGACTTCAAATCGCCGCGCCGATTTGTGTAGGATTTTTGCAGCGAAAAGGTAGGGGGACCCCGGGTTTCCCTACGTAGCACCGTGACTTTTCGCTCTTAAATGCGACTTTTCGGCGAATTCTTCCCGCAGTATAGGGCCGCAGGGCAAAGTCTGAAGATTTGGTAGTTACTCATCAGTACACAATCGTGTAAACAACTAAATTCAGACCACGCTCTCCCCGCCCGGCTCCCCTGCCCATCTCCCCTCTTCAATCCGACACCCCTTCCGGGCCGAATCAGAAGCCTGCACGGCGGTCCTTGAGCCTCCGGAGATCGCTTTTGACCTTGTCTGTTCTCGTGTCTCTCTGTTTTTTCGCCGCGGACGGATCCGAATCGCCTCTTTGCGGTCACATTGCTTCTCTGGACCAGGGAAGGAAGCTGATCCGGCCAATCTTCTCTTCCCCGCCACGCCGGCGCTACAAGCATCGCTGGCTAATCCGTTGCGCGGCTGCGCAACACCTTGGAACCCCGCTGCGCGTTGCGCACTCGCTTCCGGATCTCTGTGCAACGGCTCATACGGTTACAAAGTCATCGCGCAGGGTCGGGTAACCCAGAATGCACCAAGGAGTCAGAGAGCTTGACTAAGGCTCGCGCTTGCGCGATTGGTTCCAGACCTCATCAAAATCGAGACAGCGCTCGTGAATTTCGTGGATGGTGCCCTTTAGCGGATCTCGCCACGCCTCTCTTATGCCCTCTGCCTGGGAACGGACGAAGTCGGCCAGCAACTGCAACTCAGCGGCGCAATCATCGAGAGTTCCGCCTTCGATTTTCATCAGGCAAATCATCGATTCGATCTCTTCTTGGCAGAGCTTGCGAAGTCCCGCAACACCCTGTCGGGATTCATTTGCCATCGGTTTGCGCCTCAACGCTCATTCACAAGCTCTGCCCTAAGCTCAAATACTGTTCCGCGCCACGGAGTGTCCAGGTTGACGGATATTCCTCTCTCCATTAATGCCCTGCCAGACATGCTCCCAAAATCTCTTCCCTCGCTGGTAACAAAAAAGCTCGTATCGGGATTCAGTCCGTGCAGCTTTAAAGTCTGTGATGCCCGGCCTCCCTCTAACCGGTAGGCGAGAACAACGCTCTTCTCCCCGCCGGGCGCTACATATTGAATTGCCATCCAGTCTTGAGGTGCATTATGCGAAGGTAGCTCGGTAAGGTGATAGACGTCCGCCTGTGCGATCGTGCTTCGTATTCTCTTGTAGAGAGCCACATTGTTTGCGGCGGTAACCAGCAAATCAGGAGGCCAATCAAACACCTTGCTGGATATTCCGAACTGTCCATTCATCGGAACACGAAACATGAAATCCCACCATGCTTGCGAATCCCCGGGCAAAACATCGCCCCTGGTGGTGTCTCCTACCATCCAGTGATTGCAGACTCCAGGTGTGAACTCAAGGGTGCAGCCATAAGCCAACTGTAGAGACGGCTTCGGTCGGACTTCATCCGAAAGCCATGTTGTGTTCGCGTGCGCCATGACTCCAGAATCAAAGCGAAGGCCGCCACTGGAGCAGTTTTCGATAATCACATCCGGGAATGCGGAACGAATTTCGTCCAGCCACGCGTAATAGTTCATTACCTGTTGATAAAGAACATCGCCATGTCGTGAGTCGGTCGCTGCAGGATCAAAGCGCTCACCTATCTCGATGTTATAATCGATCTTCAGCCATTGAATCCCGCAGTCGTGAACAAGCCTTCCTATTACGTTCCGCGCCCAATTTCGAACCTCTGGCTTCGAAAAATCAAGTTGCAGCCGATCGCCTTGCCTGATGGGCTCACCGTTGTATTTCAGGCACCAACCAGGATGCTCGCGAAAGATCTCCGAGTCCACGCCCACATTCTCGATTTCAACCCAAATCCCAAACTTCATCCTAAGCTGTCGCGCATAATTTGCGAGTTCCTGAATTCCGTTCGGAAAAGCAACAGGGTCTGCCTGGTAGTCCCCAAGTTCTTTGCTCCAATCCTTCTTGTTGTACCAACCTGCATCGAGAACAAAAACTTCTGCTCCCATTTTTGCTGCCAGCGCTGCACATCGCTTCATCTCCGCGATGGTCATCTTTCCTGGAAACGGATACCACGAGTTGAACTGGACTAAAGGAGGATTGTTTGCTGGATTCTTTGGAAACGCGTATTCCCATTGGTAGCGGTGCATCTGATTGGCGGCATCATCCAAGCTTCCAGATGAACTCGTAAACGCGACCAATGGCAGTGGAAACGATTGACCCGGATTAAGAATCAGGGCGCCCCCGAAGTCAAACCGCATACCGAGGTCGACGTTGAGAATGTCTTCAGCAAAGGGATGCACCTCGGTCAAGGGCTTACGTGCAAAGCCCATCTCCCAGTTTCCAGAGTATGCAAGCTGTGCGAGGTAGCGTATTCCATTGCTGTGATTATGAAGGCAAAACCAAGGTGAATAGTCGTTCGTCGAGCGTCCGCTTGTCGAAGTGAATCTCCGCTCTCCAGGACCCAACTTCTCAGTGGCAACCTGCCTCTCCTGACTCCATCCTGCATAAAGGTATGTCAGACCGTAATCTCCCGGAGGTAAGCTCCAACTTAGCGATGGAAGACGCATCACGCTGAGGATTCGAGTTCCTGTGTTGTCCAATACAAGATCTCGCGTAATAACTCCTGTGTCACCCCAGGTCGTGTAAGTTGCCTGAATTCGAAGAGGTAGACGCCGGTGCTCAAAGACTAACTGCAATTGATCCACGCCTGGCTTGACGGAGGAAATCTTTTGGGAGACGAGCTTGAGATCAGACGGCGAGATTCCCTCCCCATCTGCCTGGCAGTTGATGTCGTAGCTACCAGCGGAGGCGTCCCGGGAGGGACTGGCTGACCTCTGCTCGGTGTAGCCGCTCGGTCCGAAATACTGAAACGACACCATGCCATTCTGATCGTGAAGTACATACTCCACATTTCCGCTTGCGAGGCTCCAGCAAGCGGTCGTTTTGCTGTATTTGATCTCAGCCCGGACCGGAACCGACGGCAAACTGCATGTTAGGAGCAAGACAACTGCGCGAATCCAAGGCATTGCGTTCTCCAGTATCATTCCAAGGCCTCGCTCAAATTCCTCCATTTCATGCGCAATAGGAATTGCGCACGATTAACACTTCGGGCGCACTATCTGCGGTGGCGCGCGACGAGCCGTAGCGCGGTGATCTCACTAATATCCGATGAGATCTCTCAGGGTGCACCTGTCTCCAGATTTTCCGTTGGCGCGCCTTGCAAAAGAGTTGATGAAGTGATTCGCATTGCGCTTTTTCTTGCTTCCGTCTCGCTATGCGCGTGCTTTAGCTTCAGGCTCTGCAGTTTTGCAATCGATTCCTTTGCCTGCGCTGTATCACCCGCTTGCATGTAAGTCCGAGCCAACAGGTAATACGGCTCTTCCGTATCCGGATTGAGCGCAATAGCCTTGTTCAATTCCCGAATTGCATCCGCGTTTTGACCGGCCTTGGCCAATAGTTTGCCGATAAGATAATCGTCTTCGCCATTCACACCGGGAAGTGCTGCCGCCCTGGCAGCGTAAACCATTGCGCGTGCCGGATCGTTGGAACGGTCGAAAGCAACTGCCGCGCCATGTGCGAAGATTCGACTCTTGGGATTCAAGTCCGACGCTCTTCCATAGGAAGCAGCGGCTTTTGCCATGTCGCCCTGCGCAAAATAGCAAAACCCCAGCATGTTATGGGACAGGGGCAGAGTCGAATCCTCTTCAACTGACCTCTCCAGGGTTGGCACTGCCTGGCTTGGGCCGCTCACAGTGATCTGCGCAATCCCTAGCAACAAGTCTCGTTCACCTGCTTCTTGTCCTTCAGCGTGGACACTCTGAAGCAGAGACAACGCTTCGCGAGGATCATCATGTTGAAGCAGTATCCGGCCTAACAGAATGCCGTAAGCAGAATTGCCTGGCTCCAATTTAATCGCGGTGCGCAGATGTCCTATGGCCGCAGGCAACTCACTTGGATCTTCAGATTCGAGCATTCCAAGATGAAAAAGGGCGCGTGCATTCGTCAGATTTGCCGTGATCGCGCGCTCGAACTCGTTCTTAGCCTCCTGAGTCGCGCCCGCGTCAGCATAGGCCAAGCCAAGCAAATAGGCGACCTCTCCAGTGTTGTCTGGTGAACTTTCCGACTTTAATAAGTCGATGGCCTTGAAGTCTTCCCGGGTTCCTAAGTAAGTGCGCGCAAGAAGAAGGTCTAACTGCAGGTTTTTACCCTTTTGTGTGTCTGCGCCTTCAATCAACTTACCAGCCTGAGGAAAGAATCCTGCTTCGAGCAGTGCTGTGCCGACCTGCAGTTGGGCTTGAGCAGGAGCGGTGGCCTGCAATCGCTCCAAGATAGGCTCGGCTTCCTCTGTTCTTCCGAGTGTGAGCAAGTCGACCACCAGGTGCTGGATTACACCGATGTCGTTCTGTTGCGCCTGGTAGGCAGCTTTCAGATGCTCAACCGCATCAGCAGTTGCATGCTTTTGCTCGAAAAGAATGGCCAAATTGTACTCTGGTTCCAAAACGCCGGGTCGAGCCTCAACGACGATTTTCAACTCTTCAATGGCACGATCTGTTTGCCCAGTACGGATTAAAGTCAGTCCCAGGTTATAATGCGCGGGCAATTGAGTGGGATCGATGCGCAGGGCCGTTTCAAAGTCTCTTTCAGCCTCAGCATATTGACTCAGCTCGTTTTCCGCGATTCCTCGCCACGTGAGCGCATCAGCCGACTTCGGATCAGCCTTTACGGCCTCGGTAAAGCGCTGCTTTGCTCCCGCTGGATCTCTACCGCTGAGGAGCCGGATGCCGCTTACTATCTCTGCTGTAGAGGTTGATTTGGCATCCATGCCGACTTGGGCCGAAGCCCGGCAAACTGGCGTCGCAAGCAAAATCACAGCCATCACGAGCCCCGGAAAACACCAGTCCTGTGTGGAGACTCTCATGCCGCACAAACGACTCATTTGCTCTCTGTGCATAGGATTTGACTTACGTCGCCCGGCGCAGCGTCGTAACTTTCCCTCCTTCCTGCACGAGAATGAACTGGTCAGCGGCGATATTATGCAATTCATCGAGAGTCTCCACTTGGCCATCGAATCTCAAGCAGATCGACGCTCGTTCTCTCCCCCAGCCCGAAGTGTTTCCTAAGATCGTTCTGCGATATATAACTCCCACCGCTTCGCACTTCATCGATCTGTGAAAGCGATCCCGCCACGCACCTTATTCTGGCTCCAATTGCGCTTCGATTGGATTTTGTGCCCACAAGCTTGATGTTGATCCAATGGTTCTGATTTTGCCGCGTGACTTTGAGCAGTGCCGCACTCGCATTCTGGTTATTGATCACAACGTCCACACATCCATCGTTGTTGAAGTCGCCAAATGCGCAACCGCGACCGGTTGAAGGCGTGGTGATAGCAGGGCCCGCCAGTTGCGAAACTTCTTCAAACGTGCCATTGCCAAGATTCCTGTTAAGTACCCGAGGCTCTTTGTAAGTCGTATCAGAATGGATACGCTGTAATTCAGGATAGACGTGCCCGGCAACGTACAGCAGATCGAGAAACCCGTCGTTATCCGGATCAAAGAAACCGCACCCCCAGCAAACGAGATGAGTCTCCTTTCCCAGACCAGCGGCCCCGGTCACGTTGGTAAAATTTGCGTCACCATCGTTGTGGAAGAGGTCCACACCTTCATCTGAAAAGTTCGTCTTGAAGATATCCAGCCAGCCATCGTTGTCATAGTCGGCCGCGGCCACGCCCATTCCTGCCTGGGTCGTCCCGTTCTCACTAACGCTTACCCCACGAAGAAGACCTTCCTCCCGGAAGGTTCCATCATGGTTATTCATAAATAACAACGCCGGTGTCGTATCACTGGCCATATAGATGTCCGGCCAGCCGTCATTGTCGAAGTCCGCAACCAATACGCCCAATCCGTAGAATCCGCCATGCTGCAGTATCCCGGCCCGCGCCGAAACATCTGTGAAGGAACCATCTCCGTTGTTATGGTAGAGCGTACTGGTTTCTCCGATCAGACCCCTGGGACCGCAATTCACCGCCAGTCCGCGAAACATGCAATACGGGTTTGTGCCTGGATCTAAGGCTGTTTCCAGTGAAAACTTTACGTAATGCGTTACGAAGAGATCAAGTTTGCCGTCTCGGTCGTAGTCGAGAAACGCACAACCGGTACTCCATCGCGTTGGGTCACCGGCCACCATCGCCATGCGGCCGACCTCTGTGAAAGTACCGTTGCCGTTGTTGTGGTACAGCAAGTCTTCGCCCCAGTAGGTAACGAAAATATCATCAAAGCCGTCGTTGTCGTAATCGCCAATGCAGACACCTTGCCCCCAGCCTGAGTGTGTTAATCCTGCTTTCTCTGTGACGTCGGTAAATGTGCCGTCGCGGTTGTTGCGAAACAACTTATTGGCAGGCCGAGGATCAGACGCCGGCAAATTTAGGCTTGAGCCGTTTACGAGAAAGATATCCAGCCATCCATCATTGTCATAGTCGATGAATGCGACACATGAGCCGGTTGTCTCGATGATGTACTTCTTGGTCTGGTCTCCGCCGCAGGTTTCGATGAAATTGATGCCCGCTTCGCGAGTCACATCCTGAATCGAATACCCGAGCGGAGCACCTGGTCTTTTCCCTGGTTCACGCGAAGTTGAAGAGGCCCTCGACTGCGCGATTCCCAGATTTGATCCCGCCGCAAACAGCAAGCTTGATCCTGCTAATTGAAGAAATTCGCGCCGACGCAGCCACGAGGTACCTTCAATGCATGATGGCACCTGTCCAGAGAGATCGACGCGGCGCCTGCCATTGGTCACTTTGGAGTTGCCTCCACTGAAGAAGGTTGTTTTTCGTTCAGCAAGGCATCAAGCTTACTTTGAAATGTCTCAGCCTTTTGGGCCTGCAGCCGACTATAGATTGCCATTTCTGCCGCAGCCTCCTGCATCTTTCTTTGTCCGCGATAAGCCATCATTAAGACATAGTGTGCCTGGGCATCATCGGGGTGGGCTGCAACTACGACGCGCAACTGTTGCACGGCCGCGTCTGTCTCGTGCTGCTCAAGTAAGATCTGAGCCAGACCCACGCTAGCATCCACCAGACTTGGGTCAAGATTGGCTGCCTCCTCATACAGCGGCTTTGCTTGATCGAGGTTGTGCCGATGCATTTCGATATCCGCCATCGCTAAATCGGTAACCGCGGAATCCGGATCGATTGCTTTCTCAAGGCGGAACTCATCCATTGCTTTCTCGTCAACTTCCTCCGAGCCCTGATGGAGGTAAAGTTGGCCAATGCGGTAGTGCATCTCGGGTAACTTCGGATTCTCTTTGAGAGCTAGCGAGTACTCGCGTATTGCCTGGTTGTAGTTATGCTGTGCCTCGTAAACCTCGCCAGCAAGCTGATGAACCCGGTAAGAATCGGGATGTCTAGTGATTAACTCCCCAGCATCATCGTTCCAAAGTCGCGTATAGAATTCGGCAGACTCGTACAAGACATCGGGGTCTCCTGGATAAATCTGCTTGAGCCGCATGGCTGCCCGAACTGCGGGCAAAGGATCCGAAGTCCCTGCTTCACAGCTTAAGAGAGCTAATCCGGTCAACCGCTGCAACTTGCCGACGGGTTCGCTGTCGAAGTATTTCGTCAGGATCGGATTTGCTTGCGCGCATTCGCGCAGATCTGCCTCGCTTAACCCCAGAAAAAGCTCTGCGTGCTTCGCGGACGGATTGATCTTTAGAGCCGTCTGGAGCGCCGTGCTGGCCTCTTCCACCCTACCCGATCCATACAGGAGAATGCCCAGTCCGGTCCACGCGCCGCTATTCAGTGGGTCAATCGCCAGAATCGCGCGATATTCGCGCTCTGCCGCCGCCATGTCGCCCGCATGCAGAGACTGCTCCGCCTTCTCAATATGTTGCTGAACGGAATTTCCAGCAGAGCTTTGTCCCAGAAGAACGGAAGAAGCGGTTAGGAACGCTGTAAAGCTCACTACAAGATTTCGGTGCAACCATCGTGTTCGCACACGCCAACTCCGCTTAGGGGCTCATTCTAGCGTATCCAACAACGCGGGAGCAATTGACTCCTCTTCGCTTTGCATCGATGCCCCGCCAAGGCGCGACGGGGCATCGTCTGGTTGATCAATTCGCTATCAGAACAAATACTTCAGCGCGAATTGTGTGATGCGGCCATCACTTGCACCGGTCAGTTGTCCGAACGTTCCATCGCCAACACCACTATCCGGGTTGCCGAAGTTCGGATGGTTGAAAAGATTGAAGAATTCGCTTCGGAACTGGATCTTCCCAGTCTCCCGGATCGGGAACTCCTTGAACAGGGAGAAGTCCATGTTCACCCTGCTGGGACCAAACAACATGCCCCGTGAGGAAGTGCCGTAGGTTCCATCGGCAGCCTCGGTAAATGCAGCCGTGTTGAAGTAGGACGACACGCCCCGATGCGCAGGTTTTGTGGACGCGCCCGGCACAAGGTCGGCGAAGTCGCCGCCGATACCGGTAGCCCCGGTATCCGTGTAACTGGTAACGGTGTAGGGCGAGCCGGTCTGGGCAATGAGAACGCCCTGGTTTTGCCAGTCGTTGATGATTCCGGCCAGAATACCGTGCGCCGACTTCAACTTGGGCAGTTGGTAGATGTAGGAGGACGTGACCCGGTTACGTACATCGCTGTCACTCGGACCGTAGTTCATTCTGAAGTTCAATGGATTCCGCGGACCGAGACCCCCTTCAGCACCATAGGAAACTAGGTCAAGGTATTTGCCCCAGACGTAGGAACCTAGCAAGCTGAAGCCGTTTGAAAAGCGGTGGTTGACCGAGACTTCCAGGGCGTCGAAATTCGACCAGCCCTGATTGGCTTCCTCTTGTGTTTGTCCGAGGCAGGGAAGCGGGCCATTTTGAGTTGTGGTGCCACCGCCGGCGACGGGGAGAGTAATTGGACCGACGCCGCAGTTTCCGTCATAAGCAAACAATCGACGGTAGTTCTCGTCGAGTTGATTCTGTGCAAGGGTCAGGTTGGGATTGTATGTCGAAATCGGAGCATAGTTGATATCGCGCGACAAGAACAAGTGGGTCCCGTGATTTCCAATATAGGAAACGGTCAGCACCCAGTTCTTCACAAACTCCTGGTCAATCGAGAGGTTCCACTGCCCGGCATAACCCTCGTTGAAGTTGGGCGGCAACACCGTTCCTTCAGCGGAAGTGGGCCAGTAAGGTACTCCGTCGATCGTATAAGACGGACTGAAAGCCGCGCGTTGCGCCGGCGTCCGCGGGATGACAAATGGGAATGGGTTGACGACACCGATGTGGGTTGGCGGCGAAGACTCCGAAACCAGTCAGAGCCCCCTGGGACGGAATCGAAGCCAAGCCGGTCAATTCGAAGTTCTCATCAAACGGTTGCGCTGTTGAGTAGCGGTTCCAGGCGATCAGTCGAGCCTGATCCCAGAAGATGCCATAGGCTGCGCGAATCGAAGTTTTTCCGTTCGCAAAAGGATCGATGTTGAAGCCAAGGCGCGGAGCTACGTTCTTCCAGCGGTTGGGAACCATGGCCCGCGGGCAGCCGGCATCGCCCTGGCCATCTGCTTTCAAAGATAACGGTGGTCCTGGAAACGTGAATCCGGGAGGCGCCGTGGGATAGAAAGTCGATTGCGTCTTGAATGTCGGGTCGAAGCATATCTGATCGTTGAGGTTATCCACTGGAGGCAGGAACGGCTCCCACCGGAAACCTGCATCGATGGTCAGGCGCTTGGTTACCTTATAAGTGTCCTGGACATACATATCCATCGCACTATGCCGGAGATCACTTCTCACTTCAGTCTGCAGGTTGAAGTAATTTGGAAGCCCGAGCAACAGGTCGGCAAGGGCGGTCGTCGAGTTTCCATTCCCCCCAGGACCGGAATAGGTTCCGTTGAAGTTAAAGATCGGATCGGTGTAATAATCTTCGATCCGGTTCACTGCCTCTTTGCGGAAATCGCCGCCGACTGCAATGGAGTGGTTCCCGTGAATGTAGCTGAGGAAGTCGGTGTACTGCCAGGTCTGACGGTTCTGAATGAAGGTACCGTCGCCGCCATTGTTGTAGCCGCCGCTTACCGATGTGTAAAACTCGGTTGGGATTCCGGAGGACACCTGTCCCGGCATGCTGCCGAAGGTATCCCAGCCGTCCGAAACCGTAGTACCGCGGTGATGAGCCACGCGGGTAAAGCCAACGACTGCGGTGTTGATCAGCCGCGGATTGAAGGTGTGGTTCCAGTCGAGGGCAACGTTCTGGTTGCGGAAGTACTTGTCATGCGGGAGGTCCATGTTGCCCGCACCATATCCGGTTGCCAGATCCTGATTGAAGAAGTAGCGGCCGAAGAAGAGATCCTTCGCTCCAAAGTTGTGGTCGATACGCGCCATGTACTGGTTTTCGTTGAGGCTGTCCTCGTTGTCAGCGGAAGGCGCGTGATAGGTGTAGCCACCAGTACCGTTATTTGGCGTGTAATACATCAACTTATCGACGACTGCTTTGGCAACAGGATCGATCCGATTTGCCGGAATCAGTCCGTCTGTAGCAAACGGATGTCCGGTCAGCGGATCAACGATCGTGTTTGCCGGGAACTGGGCGCTGCCGTCGCTCGTCATGTTGGGGTTTTCAGCGGCTGTCAGAACAGTTCCAATGGTGACGGTCTCATCCTTGCGCTGGCGTGTTCCCTGCCAATAGCCAAAGAAAAAGGTTTTTCCCTTCTGGATGGGTCCACCAAGGTCTCCGCCGTATTGGTTCAGCTTCAGAGCGGGTTTTGCTTCCCCGGGAACGTCGAAATAGTTGTGCGTGTCAAGCACCGTATTGCGGAAGAATTCGAAGACGCCGCCATGGAATGGTTTGTGCCTGCGCTGGAGACGGCATTGACCAATCCGCCTGAGCTGCGCCCATATTGAGCGGTGAAGTTACTGGTTTGAATGTCGAATTCCTGGAGCGCGTCGGGGGCCGGGAAGACCGGAGCGCCACGGAAAGATAGGAGTCCGTCATATCGACGCCGTCAAACAGATAGTAGTTCGATCCCGGGACGATTTCCGTTTACGACTACACCTTCATGCTGGCCTTGTCCGTGCGCCACGCCGTCGTTGTCATAGGAAACGCCGGGCATGATGTACTGCAACTGCAGAGTATCGCGGCCATTGAGCGGAAGGTCGACAACGCGCTGTTGGTCAACGACCTGGCTGATGGTTGCATCGACCAGATCGACGGTCTGTCCCTCACCGGCCGAGACCTCTACAACTTCAGTATTTGAGCCGACTTCCATATGGGCCGACCGTGATGTTCTGGTCGACGTCGAAGAACAATGCCTTTCTGCACGTAGCTCTGAAACCCCGGTGGCGGTTACCTTAATGAGTAGTTGCCGACAGTGGAGAATTGGAAAAGTGAAGTTGCCGCTACCATCTGATGACCGCGGCGTGCTTCGTCTGGTGCCTTCGTTAGTGACCGTTACTTGGCTCCGCGACCGGAGCCCCGGAAGGGTCGAGTTACAGTACCGACGATCTTGCCCGTGGGTCCAACGGCGCGCGATGAAATGGAGCTGCATACCAGGGCCAGAAATGCCACAAAGGCCCAAGCAGCCAAGTGCGTCAAAAACCTCTTCATGGTTGTCTCCTAAAAGAAGTTCGTGCGTTTCTTCGTTTCTGCCACGGCAAGCCTACCCAGCCTCTTGAGTTTCCGCTCGCTAGAAAACGTTTGCAGCGAATCGAAAAGCTCTATTCCAGAAAACAGGCTCGGTGGCACACTTGTGATTTTGTCTTGATCGCTCTTAACGCTGAGGTTTTCGCTTCTCAGTTGCGAGCATCGTGCTGGATCACTTCAGATGACCCTCTACCTCGCCCAACCAAATATGAACACATCAATTCAGGGTCAGGAAAGCGCTTTCTAAAAGGTCGGGAAAATCCTAACCTTGCCTAAAGGGGCTGTCAAGCCTTTTCACTGAAAAGCTGAATCCGTCATTCAGCTCATCGAGCAGAAGTTCTTGAATTCTTTGGATATACCAAATGAAGCCGCCATTCGCCGACCTCGGCGCGATCCAGCGGGAATCCAGAGTGGGATAATTGCGTGGCAATTCTCCTTTGGCTTCCCTTTCGCCGCCCGGACAGGGCAGCAATTGAGCTGGGCGCTTCTGCTGATTCGCGTTCTAACGGTCGTCCGAATGGTTTTCCATCAGGATGCAAGCCATCATTTGGCGAGGGAAGATCACATTCATTCCATCCCCTTTCATTTCGACCTGTATTCCCAAATCAGCAGGGTACAGGATTCTCATTTTCGTATCTCCGAGAGGCAGATGAACTCGAGAGTCGCCCCGCAGGCGCCATACCGCGACGAAGTTGCTTGGAAGATGAACGCATACCGAGAGAAATTGGAGAGACCGAGTCAGTCATATCCGGCATTCCGAGCGGATAATACGGAACTGCTTTGCCAATATGGGGACGAATCGTGTCTTTGTAGATCTGCAGACCGCCTTTCAATTGTGCAAAGCTCTCCGGGCTCAGCTCGGCGATCTGACCGCTCTGATGAATTCGGAACAGCATGGCGTTGACGTGATTAAATGCGGCGGCATCGGCGTCACCGTGCGCCAGTTGATACGACCAGATCGCGAGTTGTTCCGGTAAAACGCCTGCGGACTCGCCAACTTCGATTGCTGGGTAAAGGCGGTAGTCTTCCTGATCGCTTGAGGACTGAAGTTGCAAATGCGAGAGCATGGCATACTCCATGCTCCCTCCGCCGCTACCGCAGTTTTCGATGGTGAGATCGGGATAGCGCGCCAGTACCTCGTCGAGCCAACTGAGCAAAGGTGCGCCCTGTTGTGCTCCAGCAAGCCCTGCGCCGGGACTATCCGCCAGATACTCCGTTCCCTCGAGGCCGTCGACGTTGTAATCCATTTTGATGTACCCCACTTTGTACTCGCCTACCAGGCGGTCGACAACACGATGGAGGTAGGAACGAACTTCGGGGTTGCGAAGGTCGAGCAGATAACGCGCGTGATCGATGACTCGTTTGTCGTGCCGCTGGAAAAACCACGCATCAGGCTTATCCTTGAGCGGCGAATTGATGCCCACAACTTCCGGTTCCAGCCATAATCCAGGCATCATGCCCTTGGCGCGGATCCGATCCAAAACCTGTTGAAGGCCTCCTGGCCATCGTGTCTTTGAGGGCTGCCAGGCACCGACGGAGCCCCACCAATTCTCATTCAGCTCTGCATACCAGCCCGCGTCGATCACAAAATATTCGCAGCCTGCCGCAGCTGCCGCATCGATCAGCGGCAATTCTTTGGCGGTCGTTGGATCGCCCTTCAAACAATTCATATAGTCGTTAAAAATGACTGGGAGTTTGCGCGTGTCGCTGCGAGGACGCAGGCAGGCCGTACGCCGATACTTCGTCAGGGCTTCGATGGCATGTTCAAATCCTCCGCGAACACAACCCACCGCTGCGGGAACTGTCGAGTATGGCTTCGCCAGGCTTCAGGCTTTTCCACGCATGGCCATGGAGTTCATCCGGACCGCCAATGTAGGCATAAACAGCTTTCGCTTCGGTATTTGCGATTTCCCAATGCCAGGTGCCGTTGTGTTCGATCTGCCAGAACCAGGTAACGCCGAATTCGGTGTTCTCTACCACTCCCATGGGCAAATATCGCTGCGTCGACCAGGTCCCAATGCTGTCAAATGCCGCTGGCGAAACGGTGAAGTTTCCATTGTCGATGAAGCCGGCCTGCGAGGGCTTGACCGACCTCCACTGTGCCTCTGCCTGCCACGTATTGCGCGCAAAATGAATTCGAAGTTCCTGCTCAAATCGTCGCGGTGGTGCGAGATTGTAGAGCATCGCGGAACTAAGGTATTCAATGCCGACACTGTTTGGTCCAACGTTTGTGACGCGCGTGCTTCTCCGAACGACTGGCAGATCTGCGAAGGTTTCATAGATCGACTGGACATTCAACCCGAGAACTGGGTCGGACTGATAGATGATCAAACGTTTTCCCGTTTTCGTCGGAACTTCGCGCCGCCCCATGTAAAGCAGGCGCGAACCTGGACTCCCGCCCGTCAGTTTCAATCCGTGATGATCGTCTGGATTTTCGCCTGTGCAGTGGAGGGAGGTTTCGACGCCCGAAACTGCGGTCGGGAGTGGAATGTCATTGGGAGGCGCAACGTCTGCGGGCAGAAGCGTTCTGGATCGAAGCCTCTTGTCAAGAAACTCGAAGGCAAACACGATCCCCGGCGCCGACCACTCAAATGGCTCATAAACCGGCGGAGGTGGCGGGTCGTCGCGATCCACTTCTTTGCCTTGAGCGGCCCATTCCGAAGCATACGCTTGCAAATTCGACGTTAAAGCGCCACCCGTAAGCATTCCAGTTCCCTGCAAGAAGGTTCTCCGATCCATTCCAGGCATTTCATTTCTCCATTTCGTGACTCATTGAATTCGCTAGATAATTCGGGAGCAAATCTACACGTTGCGAGGTGGAACTACAACATTGACTCGAGACTTTCAGCAGTTCCCTCCTCCAATTTCAACCCATGACGGAGGCCTCAGGCGTTTCGACTGGCGCTCGCTTTATCGTCGACTGGCGTTTATGCTTGTCCTCGTGGATAGCGGCGCGCAACCGGCCTGTGATGCACCCGCTCCTTGACACTCGCCCGCCTGCTGGTTAGCATCTTGCCGTATTCGGAACGCACATCCTGGACGCATAGACAGCGTATGAAAAAGCGTCATCTGAATCCGAAGTAGGAAGTAGTACGTCGTTCGTACGCTCGTGCTCTAGCTCAGAAAGTGATTTCGGAGGCGCTCGTAGTTCCGTTGCTTCCCTGACAAATGCCGTCCGGTTAAGCTCATCAAGTTTGGAGACGCACCCATGAAACTTTGCTGCCTTCTTGAGAAAGCGTTTGCTCGATTCTCGCCTGTCGTTTGCCAAACCATGCGATGGAAGTTCATTGGTATCCCTGTTGCCGCGCTGCAGGTCCTGCTCTCTGTCCTGATTCTCGGCTGGTCTCTTCACGGCTTCGCCCAGCACAAATCGAACCTCGATGGCTATTGGGAGTACAACGTACCAAATGGCGGCGTTAACTTCTTTGAGTTGAAGCAAACAGGCCAGGTTGTCACTGCAACTCCGGTAGGCAGGAGGACTTCCCTCACGGGCAATATTCTCGATGGCAAGCTTCACCTTTCCGCCATCTTCAAACGCGGGAGTGAGACCTTCGAGTTTGTCCTGGACGGTACGCGATTGTCCGACGACAAGTTTGACCTCGATGAAAAGAGGCCAGGGGTCCGTCCGGGTCAAACCTTCGAAGACAAGGGTGTGTTGGAGAGAGTCAGCCGCGACGTCGTTTATCCGGAACGGCTGCCCCTTCCTCCGCTGGCCAATCAACCTGATAACGGCCTGGTGCGCACCCCGCCGATGGGCTGGAATAGCTGGAACCATTTTCATGACCATTTTGACGACGCTACGGTGCGCCAAATGGCGGATGCGATGGTCTCCAGCGGAATGGCTGCAGCTGGGTACAAATACATCATCGTCGATGAGGGATGGTCGAGTTTTCGCGACGCAAACGGTAATATCGTTGGAAATGCTCGATTCCCGGACATGAAGGCGCTCGCCGACTATGTCCATTCCAAGGGTCTCAAGATCGGTATCTATTCCTCGCCAGGCCCGCAGGTCTGCGGCGGTTACCAAGGTAGCTACGGCCACGAAGAGCAGGATGCAAAGACGTTTGCCGCTTGGGGCTATGACTATTTGAAGTACGACTGGTGCGGTGCCAACAGAATCTATGAGCGCAACCCCGCCGACCTCCAGGGTGCTTACCAGAAAATGAGCGAGGCCCTTCAAAAGACTGGAAGACCTATTGTCTACAGCCTTTGCGAATACGGAATGGGCGAGGTGTGGAACTGGGGCGCCAGGGCCGGAGGCAATCTTTGGCGAACTACAGGCGATATTGCCGACAACTGGGTATCGATGGATCGAATCGGCTTCGCGCAACTCGCCATCACGCAGGATGCGGAACCCGGACACTGGAACGACCCGGATATGCTGGAGGTTGGCAACGGAGGGATGACTGCCGACGAGTATCGCACTCATATGAGCCTTTGGGCTCTATTGCGTGCGCCCTTAATTGCCGGGAACGACTTGCGCACCATGTCCGACGAAACCAAGTCGATTCTGATGAACACTGAAGTGATTGCAATTGACCAGGATCCGATGGCATTGCCTGTCAAGCGCACTGCGCCGCAAGGCTCATCCGAAGTCCTCATCCGCCCGCTCGCCAACGAAGCTGTAGCGGTCGGACTGTTTAACCGCGGTTCCTCTCCGGCCGAGATCGGCTTTCGCTGGGACAGTCTGGGTCTGGACGTCAATCTCGGGGGCAAGACGCTCGAAGCCCGTGACCTTTGGAAGCATGAGGATGTGGCCGTCACCGGCGAAACCTATACCGCTGCCGTTCCTCCGCACGGAGTCGTGCTCTTGCGCGTCGCAGTCAAGCAATTTCCAGGATTCTAGCCAGACTTGCATCTGCAGCCGGAGCCGGCGCGCAAATGGTCCCCTTGGAGTTTTCCCCATGATGGCTTCGAACGTGTGAGTGCGCGCCCGCTGAATGAGGCGCTCGAGAATCAAAATGCAATCGCCATGCCAATCGAGTCGTTATAGTAGACTCGTTCGAAGCGGAGGAGCCCTTTTGTTTGGCCGTTTGCTCTCGTTGAGCTTCCTGATTTTGGCTTCTATAGCCACACCTCTCGCATGGCCACAAGCAGCTCAAAATCAGAACGCTCATTCGGCCGGGATGACCACAGGCGGTGCCTTCAGAGCAGTTTACGACTCGGCGAATCGTCCGATAACTGCAGGCGGAACGGTCAAGACCGGCCCTGTCATTTTCGTGGATGTCGCAAAACAGGCTGGCCTTACCAGTTGGCATCACACCGCGGGCACCCCTCAGAAACGCTTCATCCTCGACGCAAAAGGAGCGGGTGTTGCGCTGTTGGACTATGACAACGATGGCTGGCTCGACATCTACCTTGTGAACGGCTCCACCTACAATGCCCTCGATGGCAAGCAAGCTCCCCCGCAAGCGGCGCTGTTTCATAACAATCACGACGGTACTTTCACCAATGTCGCCGTTCAGGCCGGGGTTACAAATGATCGATGGGGCTATGGCGTGGTGGTGGGAGACTTCGACAATGATGGCTGGCCAGACATCTATGTAACGAATTTCGGAAAGAATAGACTCTACCACAATAACCATGACGGGACCTTTACCGATGTTGCGGAGAAGGCCGGGGTAGCACTCGGCACATGGTCTACAGGCGCAACGTTTGGCGACTACGATGGCGACGGCCGGCTAGACCTCTTTGTGGCCGGCTATCTCCACGTTGACGTCAAGAATCCGCCTGTTCCAGGCTCTTCGAACGTGGGTTCCAGTTCTTGCAGATACCGCGGCGCTTTGGTGATGTGCGGACCGGCTGGTCTCCCAGGAGAGAGCGACCATCTCTTTCACAACAACGGAGACGGAACATTTACCGACGTGAGTGAAAAGCTCGGCGTCAGTGATCCCAACCGGTATTACGGACTTGGCGCGCTCTTTGTCGATGTCAACAACGACGGAAAGCCCGACCTCGTTGTCGCCAATGATTCGACGCCGAACTATCTTTACATCAACAACGGAAAGGGTGGATTTGAGGACCAGAGCCTGCTGGGAGGCTATGCCCTGGACGGCGACGGACACGAGAAGGCGAACATGGGCATCGCGGCCGGCGACTATGAGAACAATGGGCACATGGACCTGGTGAACACCGCGTTTTCAGACGACAACGATGTGGTCTACAAAAATGATGGAACGGGAACCTTCACCGACGTCAGCTACGAAAGTGATGTTGCGCAAGCCACCATTCCCTTTGTTGGCTTTGGCGATGGTTTCCTTGACTACGACAATGATGGATGGAAAGACCTGCTGATTGCGAATGGCCATGTCTATCCAAGTGTGGATCAGCACCCTGAGTGGGGCACCACTTATGCACAACGCCCACTGCTTTTTCGCAATTTGAAGAACGGAAAATTCCAGTTAGTGCCCGCTGTCGAGGGAACCGGACTTGCCGAACTCAGCGTGGGACGCGGCGCTGCTTTTGGAGATATCTTCAACGACGGTAAAATCGACGTCGTCATCAATAACGTCGACCGGGTTCCCGTGCTGCTTCGCAATGTGAATCCAGATCACCACCATTGGGTAGAGTTGAAGCTCATCGGGGGGCCCAGGAGTCCGCGCGATGCGGTGGGCGCCACTGTCTACCTGACGGCGGGCGGAATTCGCCAACGCGGAGATGTGCTGAGCGGGGGCAGCTATCTCTCTTCGAACGACTTGCGCGTCCATTTTGGGCTGGGCGATGCCGAACGAGTCGATAGTGTGGAGATTCGCTGGCCCAGCGGAAATAGAGAGTCCATCAAACTGCCAGCTCTTGATCGTATCTATACGGTGACTGAGGGAAAGGGCATCACATCCGCCCTGTGCAACGGCAAGGTGTGCCAATAGAAGCGACTCGACATTCATCCCGCGTCTCTGCCGCCTTGACCGAGTTTGTGAAAGCCCTGAAATTGATGGAGCAGGTGCCCATTCGGAGAATGCGATTGAACGCCGAAGCAAAAAAGCTCCCGACGTACGCTTGCCAACGGTCTCGCGGCAACAGCAATTGCAGCGGGGCTTTACCGTATGCTTGGCGCCGAAGCCGCGGTTCCCGCGACACGTATCTCGTCCGCCTGGAGACAGATTCATCCCGGCGTTTCGCGGGCGACGATTGGGACACCGGAACGATTCACTCCGGTTTCCACTCGTCTGGTGCCTCCGCTGCCAGCCGCATTTGAGAAGCTGCTCTCCCCTATTCCATTCCGTGGCGCAAGCTGCTGAACCGAACGGGACGGGCGTCATCTCCTCCGGCATGAGTTCGGATGGAGCCCAAGGGGGATTGCTGGAGCGCACCAGGTCGAAGTCCCCGCGTTGAACGAACAAATGATGAAAGCTTGCTGCGAGAAGCTGGCCTACCGGCGGCCCTGTGTGCCTATTGCGAGGAGTTCAGCAAAATACGCGGCATCACTGTGTCGTGCGAAACAAACGAGAGTGTGAAAGATTTGTCTCCGGTACCGCGCTGTGTTTCTACCGCATCGCTCGGAAGCACTCGGCAATGCCGCCAAACATTGGGAAGCAAGGAATGTCGAGGTTCGCTTGATTCGGTCAGATCGCAAGGTTTGCCTAATGGTAAAGGATTCACATCAACAATCCGAGTTGCCCTTTCTGAAACCGACAGGACAACAATGACGAAGCGGCCGGCGCAGAGATCGATCGGCCCCTGGAAGCGGGTGCTCTGGTTCATTCCGGTTTCAAGAGCAATCTCGACTCGATCTGGGCACAGGCTTCTCAATGAATCACGGCCTATCCCGCCCGTCTTTCCGGAAATCCGATTTAGGTGGTTCTCTTTACTAGATAAATGAATGAGGTGATTTGATGATGATCACTGAATCAACCCGAAATACCGATCTACAATGTTTGGGGGCAACGTAGTTTATGTACGCCCTGTTGAGAAAGTCAACCCAACGGGGAGCACCAAAGCGCGTGGCCATCAGGCGATCCTGAATAAAGGGACTGCATTACGCAACGTAAGAAGCAACCGAAAGTAATTCAAATGCCAGCATGCTTGCGGAAGCTCGTCTCCGCCGAGATCATTTCGGAAGTAACGAGTTGGTCTGTGCAGCATGTTTATCGGTTGGCGCAGCAGCGCCAGATACTTCACTACCGCATCAATGGCTCTGTACGATTCGATCCGCAAGAGATTGCCGATTGGCTCGACACCCATAGGATAGCGGCCTAACCGACGGCTCGGCGACTGCAGCGCCGAGCCGTTCTTACCACCAGCTCATTATGTTGATGCGCGCTTGCGTGTGCTCGTTCTCTGCCGGTCGCAGGTATCGCATTGTGGAGTCTAGATCGCTGTGGCCCATCATGGCCTGGACCGTACGAATATCCACTCCTGAGCGAAGAAGCTTTGTGCAGTAAGTCGCCCGGAATTTGTGTAGATACCAGATTTCGCATTCTTTAGATTTACTCAGACAGTGATCGCATTTGCCACAATTTAGTTTGGCAACCCGAACAAGTCGCTTCAGGGTCCTGAGCATGTGTCCATCCGGCTTACCGTGCTCAGGGAAAATGAGCGTGTCACGCCCTGCATGATCTTTCTTATAGGCTACGAGTCGCGCCAGAAGATCGTCATTCAGGGGCAGCTCTCGCTCTTCGAAGTCCTTCAAGCGGAAGCCATATCTCTTTACCTTGGATTTGAGGCGCAGTATTTTTCGATCTTCATCGATGTCCGTCCACTCGAGGTGCATCGCCTCCTGCTCTCTGACTCCGGTTTGAACGAAGATTCGAAAGAGCAAATTCTCTTTCGGCGAGGTCACCGTCTCGAAAAAGGCAGTGAGCTCTTTGTCTGTATAGATCTCAGGCATGGTCTTGTCATACTTCGGAGGCCTCGGCAATTCCTTCGTGTCCATGCCGCAGTATTTGAGGAATGCTTTGACGTTCGCATGCCGGTTGCTTACAGTCCGCGTGCCCATTCCGCGCTCGGCGAGCGCCTTCTGAAAGACGATTACATCTTGTGGATCGAGCTCGTCCGCATAACGGCGGCCAGTGACCAGAAGGAACTCTTCGCAGGCGAGCTCATAGACTTCGGCGGCCTCAAACGACCCCCTCGACTTGGTGTCTGCAAGAAATTGCTCTAGCTGCGTCCTGAGGAGTTTGCGTTGAGGATCCACCGGCTCAACTTTGAGGTCGGCCTTTTGAGCCGCAACTGTGACCGACAATTGTGATTCCTTCTTCTTGCGCCTCGCTTCCGCCTCCGCAGGGCTCACGCCTTTCAGCGGCTCAAAGACCGGGCTGGATCCTTTGCAGTACCTGAGTGCGTAGTAGCCGATTTGGTGCTTCACATCCTCGCCTGCAACAACAGCGAATTCCGGTTTGACCCTGCCATTGCCCGAGTACGCAGCTGGGTAATACCTCCAGCCTGCATCGGTTTTGACTCGCCTCATTAAGGCTACTTTTATGTTCGCCACGAGGTCCTCGATGACAAATACTATAGCAAAACTATAGCAAGGCCCAATGTGACACATAAACACCTATTATTTATTGGGAATTCTGGATTTAAGGTTCGAATCCCCCTCTCTCCGCCAGCGCTTTGCCTATCTGACTGAATCTAAAGATAAAATGCAGATAACACTAAGGTTAATCCCAAACCGACTTCGTTCATTTGGTTCGCCAGAACAGCCCAATTCGGTCCCATAGGTGCCATTTGTCTGACCAAATCAACCATGTCTGACCATACCGCTCTCGACGTGCCCGATAGACTTTCGCCATATATCGCCTACTCTTGTTCTGGCATGGCCTCCAGGATTCAAGAACGCAAGCATTTCATCGGCGAATGCTAGCGGTGTTATTGCGGGGTACGTACGATGAACAGGCTAAGTATCTGGCGATTTCAACTCCGTGCTTCGGGACGTGGCAACGCTCATGCTTGAAACCGGGATGCGGCCTGAAGAAGTGTTTCGGGATTCGGCCTGAAGATCTTCATCTGGACCAGGGTTATCTGTTCAATCCCTATGGGAAAACAAAGGCAGCGAAACGCCGCATAAAGCTCACCAGGCTTGCCAAAAGCATTGTTGAAAGGCGCACCGCTTCTCGCAAAGGCATATACCTGTTTCCTCACGAAGACGATCCTGATCGTCCGATGCCAAGGGTCACTGAATCAATCCGAGATTCCGATCGGTCCCTCGATCGCGAGTGCTCAAGCGGAACGGCGGCAGGCAAGCCCGGGAAAACATCGGCGCAATTGCATGCCGATGGAAACCTCCGAGGGGAAAGACGGCATTCCATCCCTGGCGGGGGAGTTGCATTGGTGTCGCGGCGAGGCGCAAAGCGATTAGGATGGAAGTTTGGAGCGAACGATGCCAAGGATCCTCGATGGCGTAGCAATTGCCGCGGCAATCAAGAAGGAAGTGGGAGAAGAAGTGCGCACGCTGGCGGGCCAGGGTGTGCGGCCGGGGCTGGCCGCGGTGCTGGTGGGCAACATGGCTGCGTCGGAGATTTATGTCCGCAGCAAAGTGCAAACTTGCGCCGACCTGGGCCTTTACAGTGACTTGATTACGCCCCCCGCCACCGTCACTACGGAAGAGATGATGGACGTGGTGGGAGCGCTGAATGAGCGCGACGAGATTGATGGCATCCTGATCCAGTTGCCACTGCCCAAACAGGTAGATACCAAGGCTCTGCTCGATGCTGTTTCGCCCGCCAAGGACGTGGACGGTTTTCATCCCGTAAACGCGGGCCGTTTGCAGGCGGGGCGGCCAGCGTTGGCACCCTGCACGCCGGCGGGAATCATCGAAATCCTCAAGCGCAGCGGCATTCCCATCGCCGGCGCGCACGCGGTGGTGGTAGGACGCAGCGACATTGTGGGCAAGCCGGTGGCTACGCTGTTGCTGCATCAGAACGCGACGGTCACAATCTGTCACTCGAAGACACGTGACCTGGGTGCGGTGACCCGTGAGGCCGACATCCTGGTTGCGGCCATCGGCAGGCCCGGGTTCATTACGCCTGAAATGGTCAAGCCCGGCGCCACAATCATTGATGTGGGCATCAACCGACTGACCACGCACGAAGAATTTGATCGCTATTTCCTGGGCGACGCCAAGCGCGAGGCTGCATTTGCCAAGCGCGGTTCGACCATCGTTGGCGATGTGCATCCGAAAGCATTCGAAGTGGCAGGAGCGTACACGCCTGTGCCCGGAGGGGTTGGACCGCTCACCATTGCCATGTTGATGTCGAACACGGTGCGCGCCGCGAAAATGCGGCGAGGACTGTAGGCAGGCTCTCCATGTCCGGTCTCCGGGTGTGACTTATACTTGTTCGCAATTCCTATGCGCATGTTCGTGTTGATCGCCGCACTCCTGATTGCACTTTCCAGTCGAGCCGAGACTCTGCGGGATGTTTTAAAGAGCAATGGAATCCCGGAGGTTTCATTTAGCAAGGTCGACCTGGATGAGAACGTGAATGGAGCGGCTGCGAACGAGGAGGCGTATGTACTTGTCGTGTATGTACGCGTGATTGGCGATCTCTTGACCGGGTACCCGCAGCTGGTGCGATACGACCGGCATTCAGGAGCTATCCGTCGTTCGGAAATCAAACCGGAGGACGAGGATAAATGTTGCGGTTCACCCAACAGCATCGAGTTTATTGGTGATTTCGCGATTTTGTCTTTTCACATCAATCCCTCTGCATCGGCGATGATGGTCCTGGGAAAGGAATTGAACCTGGTCACAACTCTCTATGGCTTCGACGTGCACGAGGTCGCGCCGGATCAAATTGTGTTTATCGAAAACATGATTCATTTTGCGCCCGCCCATCCGGAACGGCTCCAGTTTGCCGATCTTCGCAGCGGTAAAAAGACAGAGCTATATCCGCCCAAGGGGGACGTATTGAGGGCTGAATTCGCCCGTGAGCACGCGAAGCACATGCCTCCGCAAGCAACGTGTGAGAAGTTCAACGACCCATGCGAGCCTGAGCTTTACGACGAGGACATCGATTTCCTTGGAGTCGATGGGCACGGCACCTTCGTCTTCACCGTCCATCGCGACGCATCGCACGCGACCGAGGAAGGGCAACCCCCGGACAGCGTCGCTTCCGAGGCCGCACTCTACCGGTACACGGGGAACAGCAACGCGTGGTTCTACTGCGAAGAGAAGCTGTCGGAAGACGAGGCGAGAGCTTTGGGCGGCCCGCGAGGCCATAACGGCTCTACCATCAAAGACCGGTGTACTCCCACACTTCCTGTGGAGCCCGACATGTCTAACTCGGATTACAGCCCTTTCGAGTGACTACCTCGTGACAGGATGCCAGGATGAATGAGCAAATGCGATTCATGAATCAGGCGATTGCATGTTGAGGGTCGGCCTTACGGGAGGGCTCGGCAGCGGCAAAAGCACGGTCGCAAAGATCCTGCGCGAGTTGGGCGCTGAGGTTATCGAGGCCGATGAATTGGGTCGCGCACTCATGGAACCGGGTCAGCCTGTCTACGCGGAGATTCTGCGGGTGTTTGGATCGGAAGTTGCTGGAGCCGATGGAAGCCTCAATCGGGCGCGGCTGGCCGAACTGGCATTTCGTGGGGGGCGGCTGGCAGAGCTGAACGCCATTGTCCATCCGGCGGTGATCGAGGCGCAGCGGCGCTGGATGAACGAAGTTTTCAAGCGCGATCCGGCGGCGGCGGCGGTGGTGGTGGTGGTATCGGCGCTCATCTTTGAGGTGGAGCGGGATGCCCGCGCCCGTGGCGAAAAGGAAAGCGTGCTGGCCGACTGGCGCCGGCGCATTGACCGGGTCGTGGTGGTCACAGCGCCGGACGAAGTCAAAATCGCACGCTACGTGGGACGGCTGGGTCTTGCCGGGGCTGGGCGCGTAGCGGCTGAGGCGGATGCTCGCTCCCGGCTGGCACACCAGGTTCCCGATGGCATTAAGGCAGCAAAAGCCGATTATTTGCTTGAAAATACAGGAGATATTTCCAGTCTCCGCGCACAGGTAGAGGATTTGTGGCGGCGACTCAGGGTTGAGAGCAACAAACCTCAACAAGCTGAGTTATTAGAATAAGAAGAGGCGGCCGCACCCGCTGGAATTGTGTTGCGCCCGAGCCGCATCTGTAGAGAAGAGAAAGGTCGGAAGGTTTACGAGCTATGAAATTGCGCCGTCTTGTTCTGGTTGTCCTGCTGGTGGGTGGATTCTGGTTTCTCACATCGCACCTTCCCTCGCACCTGAACGACTTCTCGCTTAGTCACTTTTCGCTGGTTGGAGCAGACGGTTCCGGCTCCCCGCTGGAACTGACAGAAGCGGAGGCCGCACCCGCGTACAACGCCGACGAACTGAACAATATCGCCGTTTACAAGCGCGTCCTGCCCTCGGTGGTGAACATCACCTCGAGGCAGGTGGTGTTTGACTTTTTTTACGGCGTCGTGCCGCAGGAAGGCCAGGGATCCGGGTTCATCCTCGACAAATCTGGCCATGTGCTGACCAATTACCACGTCGTCGAAGGCGCCAACCGGGGAATTCAGGTTACGCTCAGCAACAAGGCCACGTACTCCGCCAGGGTAGTGGGCAGCGACAAGGTCCATGATCTGGCGCTTTTACAGATCAATGCGCCGAACTTGCAACCGGTGACGCTGGCCAACTCCACCGATCTCTCGGTGGGCCAAGAGGTTTATGCCATTGGCAACCCCTTTGGGCTAAACGGTACGATGACCCGCGGCATCATCAGCGCCATCCGGCCAATTCGCAACGCCAATGGCGCGCGAATTGAAGACGCGATTCAGACCGACGCAGCCATCAATCCAGGGAACTCCGGCGGACCGCTGCTGAACTCACACGGCGATGTGATCGGCATCAATACCATGATCGCTTCAAACGGCGCGGACCAGAGTTCGGGAATCGGCTTCGCCATTCCTATCAATACGGCGAAAGCGGTGCTGGGCGACCTGACTCGCTACGGGCGGGTCAAGCGGCCATCGCTGGGCATCGTTTCCTATGCCATTGGGCCAGACCTGGCCCAGCAGATGGGCCTGGCTGCGGACTACGGTGTATTGATTCAGAAAGTGATTCCCGGGGGCGCGGCTGAAAGGGCTGGTTTGCGCGGCGGAAATGAGCAGGCATACGTGGGGAACACGGCCATCATGCTGGGTGGGGACTTGATTGTGGCCATTAACGGGCAGCAGGTCACAGACCCGCAGGACATCAGCGCGATTATGGACAAGCATCAGGCCGGCGACTCGATCAGCGTCACCGTCCTGCGTGGTCGCAGGCAGATGACGCTCAAGCTGATTTTGGGAGAAGCGCAGGACGTGAACACCTAAGCGGGGGTTCTGAAAGCGCTGGATCACGCGACTGCGATGGTATGCTTTTCGTCATGATTCGGGAAGTTGCGCGTAAAGTTCGCCGCCTGGCAAGGAGTATCGTCCGGAAAGAGAAGTTCTATCGCGCTGAAGTCCGCACGCCGCGTCTCAGGCTTGGGAGCACGAATGCGGGATTCACAATCAATCCCCAGCGGCTGGCAAAAGACAGCGTGATTTACTCCTTCGGTATTGGAACTGATATTTCGTTTGATTTGGAATGTATTGAGCGATTCTCGGCGGATGTTTATGCATTTGACCCCACACCGAGAAGTATTGCGTGGATAAGCGGCCAGCGTGTTCCTTCAAAATTTCATGTTCATGCTTATGGCTTGTCGAGCGTTGACGGCACGATCACGCTGCATCCGCCCGCCGATCCGACTCATGTCTCTTATTCGCTGGTTGAACGCCCTGGAGAAAAAGTCGTCTGTCCGGTTTACAAGCTTTCGACAATTATGCGCATGCTCGGACATGACCAAATTGACTTGCTGAAGATGGATATCGAAGGATGCGAATACGATGCGATCGAGAATCTGTTGAGTGAGCAAATTGCTGTTCCGCAGATTTGTGTGGAGTTTCACCACCGATGGCCCGAGATAGGGCACCGCAAGACGGATATGGCCATCGAACACCTTCGCTCATCCGGCTATCGGCTTTTTGATGTCTCTCCTTCAGGAGAGGAATTCAGCTTCATTCACCTGGGTTAGCCATGTCTGCCGCCGTTACGGGCATCCAGCCTGGTTCCCCGGACAAGTTTAGGCCGAGTTACTGAGCACCGTTCGAATATCTGCATTTTGTATGGGCCGCTCCGGATTCGGGGCGGCCCGTTGCGTCTTGATTTAGAATTTGACGCCCAGAGTGCCTAGAAATGCCTTGACGTCGGGCCAGGCGGCCTTCAGGTCGGTCACAGTCTGGATGTCGAGGGCAATGTTCAGGGGGTTGGCGGCCGCGCCGGCAAGCTCCGACAGGGGCTTTTCGAACGCGCTCACCAGGGTGGCAAGCGCCGCAACCACGGCGGGAGCGGCATGGAGAGCTTTGTCGGCGCCGGTAAGCCATTTCAATGCATCTTCGGCTCCGATTTCAACGCCCTTCTCGATATTTACAAGGATATTGGCCATCGCGATTGGTCCTTTTCTGGTCGGTGGCCGGCTTTATCTTTCGCCGGCCTTTGACCCATGTTGAGGCGGCTCTCGAAGCTTGGCGTGCCGTGGTTCCGGCGGTTACAAGAGAAGAGAGCCGCGAGCGCACAGACAGCGACGGCCCCGCGCCCCGGCACCTTCTGCGAAGAGAAGGCGTACTCATTCGCCGGGCGCGGCATTTCCGCTCGTTGTCTGGCTACTCTTTAAGGGTATGGATTTCGGAGAAATACTCCGCAAATTGACGTACGCGGTTAAGTTCTTCTTTTTCAAGCATCTGACCGGGAGTCGTCCTGCGAAGGACTTGACATGATTTTGGAAAGGGCTGGTGCTTGCTTAAAAAGCTAGATTCTCATATAAGCGAACGACTAATCGGAGAGGCGGCGGCGATTTCGATAGATCGGCCCCGCCTGCCATTTTCTTGAATCAAAGAGGCGCTGTGAGGTGCATTTGGAACATGTCTGGTGCGCGTCGAAACCATCGACCCGGACCTCTTCATTGGTGCGCGGCCAGGTCCATTCATGCTGCGGGCACTGAAGGAACAACCGGAAGCGATCGAAGCCCATGACCAGGTGAACAGATCCAATCTCGCGCCGTCGCCTGTGAATTCGTCGGATTCTGCGGCTAATGCGGACGGGTACGGGTACTGCCTGTGTTGTTGCCATGACGGAGCCCCTCTGGTGGTCTGCCTGGTGAAAAGCAGACTCAACCGGCTCCAACTTGAAAACCTTCTTTGTCCCGTTCCAAATTCATCGCTATGGATCGTACCTTATTGCATCAACGCGGAGCGGAACAGGGGTGCTGGAGCCTGAAATCAGCGACATGGGACAGCAGAATTACAACTCAAAAGATGGGCCCAGCGAAATCTGCCGCCCCATGTCAAAAACATTCTGGCAAGAATCCGGCCGACTGCATGTGATTTAAATCACACGACGGTTCCGTTTTTCAGGTAGCGTCGCCCGCGAATCTCGTACTCTCCGCCAGCAACCCGGGCGATGGCTTCGGGGTAGACCTGATGTTCCTCGACGAGGATGCGGTTTGCCAACGAGTGAGCATCGTCGGTTTCGAGCACGGGAATGGCTCGTTGCAGGATGATCGCACCGTGGTCCAGGTGTTCATCTACAAAATGGACCGTGCAGCCGGCGATTTTGACTCCATAATCGAAGGCCTGCTGTTGCGCATCGAGGCCGGGAAAGGCCGGGAGTAACGAGGGATGGATGTTGAGGATACGGTTGGGAAACGCGGCGATGAATTCCGGTGAGAGCAGGCGCATGTAGCCAGCGAGGCAAACAAAGTCGACCCGGTTTTCCCGCAGACAGGCAGTTACTTCGGCGTCATGCTCAGCGCGGGGGCGGCCTTTGGAGACGAAGACCGCGTTGGGTAAGCCCATTTCGCGGGCGATCGCCAGCCCTCCCGCATCGGCGACATTGGAGATAACGATGGCGATTTCTACGCCAGGCAGGCGGCCGTCGCGAATGGCATCGGCGATGGCCTGGAAGTTCGATCCGCGGCCGGAAAGCAGGATTCCCAGGCGCTTCGGCAATCCTACGTCCTGCGATTTCGTTCCTTGATTGAGTACTGCGGTTTCCGCGTTACCGGATTTCATGTGTACTGCACCCGGCGCTCGCCTTTGACGACGCGGCCAATCACGTAAAACTTCTCTTCAGCGCGATCGAGCAGGGTTTTGGCGCGCGTGAACTTGGCGGCAGGGATAGCGGCAATGAGTCCCACACCCATGTTGAAGATGCGCATCATCTCTTCCTGCGACACCTGCCCTAACTGGCGCAGGTGCTCGAAGATGGGCAGCACCGGCCAGGACCCCAGTTCTATTTGCGCGCCGGTGTTCTTAGGGAGGACGCGAGGCAGATTCTCCGTGATTCCGCCGCCGGTGATGTGGGCCAAGCCGGTCGTCATCCCCGCCGCCACCAGCTTTTGAATGACGTGAAGATAGCTGCGGTGAGTCTTCATCAGCGCCGTGCCAGCCTTCTCCTTGATGGCGGTGACATATTGGGTGGGCTTGTAGCCCGCGACCTCAAACATCAGTTTGCGGGCCAGCGAGTAGCCATTCGTGTGCAGCCCGGTGGAGGGCATCCCGATGAGCACATCGCCGGGCCTGATATCCGCGCCTGTCACCATCTTGTCGCGGTCCACCACACCGACGATGAAGCCGGCCAGATCGTATTCGCCGTCGGTGTAGAAGCCGGGCATCTGCGCCGTCTCACCACCGATGAGTGCGCAGCCATTGGCTTTGCATGCTTCGGCCAGCCCGGTAACCACGCTCTCTGTCACTTCGGGATCGAGCTTGCTGCTGGCCAGATAGTCCAGAAAGAACAGGGGTGTGGCTCCCTGCACGGCGATGTCGTTCACGCAGTGGTTCACCAGGTCTACGCCTACGCTCTGGTGGAGGCCAAGCTCGAAAGCGACCTTGAGCTTGGTGCCGACGCCGTCAGCCGAACTGACAAGAATGGGGCTCTTCCAGCGCTGCAGGTCGAGCCGGAAGAGCGCGCCAAAGCCGCCGATTCCGCCCAGCACGTTTCGGTTGAAGGTCTTCTGGGCCAGATACTTGATGCGGTCCTTGGCACGGTCCCCGCTGCTGATGTCGACGCCAGCATCGGCGTAAGTTACGGATTTGGACTTGGTTTCGTCAGGCACGGTGCGACTTTCCGGGGAGGTGATTGCAAGCAGCCTTTTTGGCTGGAAAGGTAGATTCTAGCAGGATTAGGGCAGGGTGACTGTTCAGTCTGGGAGCAGTCATCTGTTCAAAACTTGTAGACAAAATCCCAATCGTGGAGACTTGAGAGTATGGCGATGAAAACATTGATCCTGATAGCCATGCTTCTTGGCGCACAATCTGCCCGAGCCCAGGATTCTTTTCCCCGCCAGGATGATGCGGCGCCACTCATCCGTTCCACCTCAACCCTGGTCACGGTTCCGGCGGTGGTTCGGCTTCCGACGGGCGAGTTCGAGGGAAGCCTCAACGCCGATCAGTTTCAACTCTTCGATAACGGCAGCAGGCAAACCGTGGCTGAAGAGAACGCGGAAAATCTGCCAATCGCTCTCGTGGTCCTCATGCAGACCGGCGGCGCAGGCGCGCGCGAGTTTCAGAACTACATGAATCTCCCCATAACGCTCGACCGCATCATTGGTAAATCAACGCACGAAATCACGCTGGTCACATTCGATGGCCAACCCCGGGCAATCTGGCATTTCCCTGCCCGATCTGATGGAGTGGTTTGGGCCTTGACTCATCCCCACGCAGGGGGCCAGGGCGCCGCAATCATGGACGCGGTCAGTTTTGCCGTCGATCAACTTCAACAAGAGCCGGGAAGATTCCGGCGAATCGTTCTGCTGCTGAGCCAAACGGAGGATGAAGGAAGCACGTCATCGCCCGCAGAAGTCATACGAAAACTGGGACAAGGGAGTACCGCCGTCTATAGCTTGACATTCCCTTCCACCAAATCCGGGTCGAAACACAGGAGCACCCGATCTGGGTCCGCCGAACCGGATCATCTTTCAGCGTCGTTTGCAGCGGCAGTCAGGGCAATGGGGAAAAACACTGCGGCAGAAATCGCCCTCTTATCTGGCGGCGAGCACGCGGGATTCACCAACGAGCGTGAATTCAACTCCGACATATTGTATCTGGCAGACGAAATTCGCAACCGCTACGAACTTGCGTTCCAGCCCAACTCGCATGAACCAGGCTTCCACGCTCTCTCGATTCAGGTGGACGGACAAAAAGGCCGCCTTGACGTTAGAGGGCGCTCGAGCTACTGGTTTGATGCGACGCCTCGTTCAGGAAATGGCTCCGTTCCGCCGCAGTAGGGATCGGGCAACTCTTAAGACTGCCCCAGATGCGGTAACGCCAGCGCGCGATGAGACGATAGCCGATGTCGCGCAGGGGGCGGGGAATCCAGGCGAACACCGTCCCGACAGCAGGCCATGGGCTCGGCAAAGCAGCAAGCAGCGCAACCGCCGCATCGGAACGAATGAGCACTTGCTCCGACGAGGTCCCGGGGTAATGCACGACGAGAATGGTCGTTGGACCGGATGCAAAATCCGTGCCGCACATGCCGTGCCGATGGAGAAGCTCAGCCATCCTCGGCGACTCGGAAGGGACAAAGCGCAGGCGGTCCAGGCGGTCGCGACGCAAAAACCACCGAACCGATCGGTTGCAAAAGCCGCAGTGGCCGTCAAAGATGACCAGCAGGCGGTCGTCGAGTTCTTCAAAGTCATCCACCATGAACGGGATGCCAGGGCTGCGCTCGGCGATTCAATTCAGCGGTTGAACGCACGCGTTGCCCTCTATACTGAACCCACGATGAATTCGCAGATTCCAACCTCAGGCCGCGTGCGTTCCGATGCCCTCCAGGAGCGCGCTGAACGCTTTTTCCCCGGCGGCGTGAATTCGCCAGTGCGGGCATTTCGCGCAGTCGGCGGAGCACCGCCCTTTATCGAGCGGGCCGAGGGTGCCTGGCTCACGGATGTAGATGGGAACCGGTATATCGACTACTTCGGCTCGTGGGGTCCCATGATCCTTGGACATGCCTTTCCTCCAGCAGTCGAGGCAATCGAACGGGCGGCGCGCGACTCCGCCAGTTTCGGCGCGTCGACGGCCGCGGAGGCTGATCTTGCGGAGCGTGTCGTTGCCTGCTTTCCGGCTATCGAGAAGATGCGCTTTGTGAGTTCAGGCACGGAAGCGACGATGTCCGCGATCCGGCTGGCCCGGGCCGCCACGGGGCGCAAAATCATCGTCAAGTTCGAAGGCTGCTATCACGGACACGCGGACGGATTGCTGGTGAAAGCAGGCTCAGGCGTTGCGACCTTCGGTATTCCCGGCTCGGCAGGGGTTCCCGAGGAGATCGCACAACTTACCCACGCGTTGCCCTATAACGATCTTGCCGCTGTGGAATCGGCATTTGACGCGCATCCCGATGCGATTGCGGCAGTGATTCTGGAACCGGTGGTTGGCAATGCGGGTTGCATTCCGCCCGCTCCGGGATACCTGGCCGGGCTGCGCGAACTGACCAACCGCGAGGGAGCCCTGCTGATCGTCGACGAGGTGATGACCGGCTTCCGCGTGGCGCTGGGCGGGGCGCTGGAACTTTACGACATCGACGCCGACCTCGTCACGCTGGGCAAGATTGTTGGCGGCGGCCTGCCCGTGGGCGTCTTTGGGGGCAAGCGCGCGTTGATGGACTTGCTGGCCCCGCTTGGACCGGTCTACCAGGCTGGAACGCTGAGCGGCAACCCGTTGGCCATGGCCGCAGGCATCGCGACGATCAGTTACTTACAGGAGCATGCCGACCAGGTCTACCCGCGCCTTGAAGCGACGGCAAGGGCTGTTGCCGAGGGGGTAGCCGAGGCGGCTGCCAGAGTTGGAGTACCGCTTACGCTCAATCGCGTGGGGGCCATGTGGACCTGGTTCTTTAATCCCGAACCAGTTACTAACTATGATGAGGCCGCTCTGTCCGATACGGCTGCGTTTGGCCGCTTTCACCGCGCGATGTTAGGGCGGGGAGTGTGGCTGCCGCCTTCGCAATTCGAAGCGGCGTTTCTAGGCACGGCACACGGGAAGGCAGAAGTACAGGCGACGATTGAAGCTGCGCGCGCAGTGTTCCAGACTACATAGCACTAACCATCTAACTTGAATGAAATCGGGCGACTATAGCTGTTCACCAATTGCTGTAGAGCGAAGGCACGTCAGCTAAGTGGCTTTCTCCCCAAGAAAAAGCCACCTTGCTCGACACTCAAAACGCCACATACAAATTGGAGAACGGCTCTAACTCCAGTAATCCAGAGTTACAAAGCGATGATACGTCATGTAATGGGCGATAAGCTGCCCTGCGGCCGCTACGGACGGCCCGCGATCCGCGCCCAAGACCAGATGGCCGCCGTCGTGGAGCACAATGTTGGTTGCCCATCCATCCTGCTCAAGATTGTCAATTTTCCGCTGTAACCGCTCCGCGATCCGGTCCCCCGAGGGCTCGCTCCAGTCCGTGGTGATGGCGTTCCATAATACTGGCGTCATTCCGAGTCGTCGTGCGGTGCTGAGTACATCCGGCCTGCGCGCGCCAAAAGGCGGACGGAAAAAGCTAACTGGTTGGCTCGTGATTTGAGCGATTGTGTCGCTGGTTCGTACGAGTTCGTCGTTGACCCGTCTCGGCGCAATAAGAGCCAGGTTGGGGTGGCTCCAGGAGTGGTTGCCGATCAAGTGCCCGGCATCGGCGATACGCCGGACCAATTCGGGCTCGGCCTGCGCATACCGGCCTACAAGGAAGAATGTTGCTCGCACGTCGTGAGCGGCCAGAATGTCAAGCAGGCGCGGAGTCCAGGCAGGATTAGGTCCATCGTCGAAGGTGAGGGCCAACTCGCCGGGGCGCGGCGGCGCAATCAGCGCCGGACCAAAGAGTTGCGAGGTGGGCCACATGGCTGCATACGCGCAGCCCCCCGCCACCAGCCCGACTGCGCCGGCCGCGCCGAGCCCCGCGGAAATCGCTGTAGCTAATGGAGAAAGCATTGCGCCTACAAGTGTGCTGCGGCGGGGGGGTGCACCGCAAGCTTTTGTCCGATTCGGATGGCGGGCGGCGGCGCGAAAAATGGGACGGTACGTTGCATTTCGCCCCGGCATTGGGCGTATACTCTCCCTTGTTCGGGTCGCATCCTGACTAACCGGAGCGGCACTGGAGACAACATGAGCCTGACGAACTTCCCCCACGGTGGTCTTTCGGCTGCCGGCACTCCCATCACAAAAGTCACGATGCCCGCACTTGCCGAAATGAAGCGGCAGGGCAAGCCCATTTCCGCGCTGACCGCATACGACTACGCTACATCGCGCCTCGTTGATGAAGCCGGCATCGATCTTGTGCTGGTGGGCGACTCGCTCGCCATGGTGGTTTTGGGCCACGATAATACGCTGGCCGTCACTGTGGACGAGATGCTGCACCACACGCGGGCCGTGCGCCGGGCAGTGCGCCGCGCGCTGGTGGTAGCCGATATGCCATTCGGCAGCTATCACGGCACGACGGCAGAGGGACTAGCGAACGCCGTTCGCTTTGTGAAAGAGGCAGGAGCCGAGGCGGTGAAGATTGAAGGGCCGCGCGTTGAACTGGTTCGCGCGCTCACGGAAGCGGAAATCCCTGTGGTGGGCCATTTGGGGCTTACGCCGCAGAGCGTGAACCGCATGGGTGGTTATCGTGTACAGGCCCGCACCGCCGAAACCGTACTGCGACTGAAGGCCGACGCGCAAGCCCTCGCCGACGCCGGAGCCGGGGCGCTGGTGCTTGAGGGAATTCCGCGCGAGGCTGCCGCAGCCATTACTGCCGAATTGGCCATCCCAACCATCGGCATTGGCGCCGGACCCGATTGCGATGGGCAGATACTCGTATTCCACGACTTGGTGAGCCTGACTTTCGCGCCTCCGGCAAAATTTGTTCGCCGCTACGGGGACGCCGCCGCGCTCATTCGCGAAGCAGTGGAGCATTATCGCGAAGATGTTGAGCATCGCACCTTTCCGTCTGATGAAGAGAGCTACCACTTACCTGAATCGGCGCGCAGCGCGTTAAACCCCAAACCGGAAGAAACTAAACCGCACGTGTTGCGCAAAGCTTGATGGAAATCATTCGTACCGTAGCCGAATTACGCGAGTGGTCCCGCGCAATCCGGCTTGCATCCCACAATAACGGCGGCGGCATTGGCCTCGTCCCCACCATGGGTGCGCTTCACGCTGGCCACGCGTCGTTGATTCAAGCAGCCCGCGCTTCCTGCGGCCAGGTCGCGGTCAGCATCTTTGTCAACCCAACCCAGTTCGGGCCGAACGAGGATTATGCGCGCTATCCACGCACCTTTGAGGCTGACTGCGCACTTGCCGAGGCCAAGGGCGCGAACGTGATCTTCGCGCCTGCGGTCGAAGACCTCTACCCACCAGGCGCGGTCACATTTGTTCAAGTAGAAGGCCTCAGCGATCGCCTGGACGGCAAGTCGCGCCCGGGTCACTTTCGCGGCGTGGCAACGGTGGTCACCAAGCTGTTGATAGCGGCTGAGCCGGACAAGGCATTTTTCGGGCAGAAGGACGCGGCCCAGGTGGCCGTGCTGCGTCGGATGATGAATGACCTGCGGATAGGGACCGAACTTGTTGTGTGCCCAATTGTGCGCGAGGCGGATGGGCTCGCACTGAGTTCGCGTAATGCGTATTTGAGTGCAGACGAACGGAGGCAGGCGCTGGCGCTGAGCCGCGCGGTTCTATGGATTGAGGCACAGGTGGCGCAGGGGGAACGACGTGCGAGTGCCTTGAACGAAGCTGCACGGACGATGTTGACCGCGGAACCCGTGATTCGCGTTGACTACATTGAACTGGTAGATTGGGCAACGCTGGACCCTGCGGAGACTGCGGCCCCAGGCACGCTTTTCGCGGTGGCTGCATGGGTTGGTGCCACCCGGCTCATCGACAACACGATCATTCTGTAGGCCAACGCAAGAAGTTCATTGCGCAAGTGCATCTTCTGGCTGCAATCTGAGAGCCATGCCGGAACTCCCCGACATTTCGGCCTACATCACCGCTCTCGAAGCGCGTATCCTCGGTCAGCCGCTCGAGCGCGTGCGGCTGTTGTCAGTGTTTGTCCTGCGCACGGCGGATCCTCCGATTGCATTGGTGGATGGAAGAACGGTGCGTGCGGTACGACGGATTGGGAAGCGCATCGCGATTGGCGTGGATGGCGAACTATGGCTGGTGCTGCACCTGATGATTGCGGGGCGCCTGCATTGGAAGGCTCGACAGGCGAAGCTCGCCGGGAGAAACGCACTGCTTGCGATTGATTTTCCGAATGGATCGCTGGTACTGACCGAGGCGGGCTCAAAACGGCGGGCTTCGTTGCATGTGTTGCGCGGCGAGGAGGCGTTGCGGTCGATCGACCCTGGCGGCGTGGAGATTTTTCAGACGGACTTTGCGGGGTTTCGCGCGGCGCTGACACTCGAGAACCGCACGCTGAAGCGCGCGCTGACTGATCCCCGACTGATCAGCGGCGTGGGAAATGCGTACTCCGACGAGATTCTTCATGCGGCGCAACTTTCTCCTATCGCACTCACGCACAAGCTGAAAACAGAAGAATGGGAACGCTTGTTTGCCGCAACGCGCTCGGTCCTTTCGTTGTGGATAGAACGGCTCAGGGTTGAAGCAGGCGGAAGCTTTCCGGAGAAGGTCACCGCTTTTCGCCCGGAGATGGCCGTGCATGGCCGATTCGACCTGGCATGCCCGCGCTGCGGAGAGAAAGTGCAGCGTATTCGCTATGCGGACAATGAAACCAATTACTGCGCGAAGTGCCAGACAGGTGGCAAGGTTTTGGCGGACCGCAGCCTGTCGCGGCTGCTTGGTTCCGACTGGCCTCGCACTCTCGAAGAACTTGAGGCGCTGAAGCGGAGGTGATGACTGTAGTTATTCGCTGAACGACCACCCAATATCGTGATTCCTATTGTTGAAAGTTGGGCGATCCCGGGTCCCAATCAGCGACCAATAACCCAGGACCGCGGAATTTGACACGGTAGGCTGCATTTGCGAGACTCAGAGATGCTGCCGGTCTGGCCGAGAAGGCTGGACTCGTGTCCTGTGCCGAAGTGGCGGAATTGGCAGACGCGCGTGGTTCAGGTCCACGTACTCGCAAGGGTGTGGGGGTTCGAGTCCCTTCTTCGGCACCAAATACTTTAAAATCAGTGACTTAGAGCGGATCGCGAGGTCCGTTTTACTATTTGTGGCCTTGAATCAGCTTCTGCTGGCTCCCGTTGGCACACACCCTCAATCCAGTCCATCGTTACGGCCTTGTGGTTGCGTGAGCAGCGAGAAAAAAGGTCGAAGAGCCCTTGCGCAATCCTATTTGCTGCCAAAGGAGGTCGTTCGGCCCGGAAGAAGGTGCATCAGCAACCAACCATTTTGAACCTGACGAGTTCTGAACACAGAGGGTCGCCATGACGAACGCATTCGATTCAAGCATTCTGCATTTTATGAATCAATTCGCTCAGAGATACTGGCTGCTCGATAAGACCATGGTTTTCTTCTCGACTGATCCATTTGTCACGGGCGGCGTGGCCACAAGTTTCTTCTGGTGGGCGTGGTTTGCGGAGTGCAGAACAAAGGAAAAGGTGCGAGAGACCATCCTTTGTGGGCTGGCGGCGTCTTTTGCGGCATTGTTTGCGGCAAGAAGTCTGGCGGCCTTGTTACCCTTCCGGGCACGGCCGTACCTCAATGCGGATCTGCATTTCCGCTCTCCACATGGGACCGCACAGTATTATTTCGACTTGATTCACTGGAGTTCATTTCCGAGCGACCATGCAGTACTGTACTTCTCACTCGCCACATGCATTTTTCTCGTTTCGTGGCGGATCGGAATTCTGGCATACTGCCACGCTCTCTTCGTTGTATGTTTGCCCTTGGTGTATCTGGGCGAGCACTACCCGACCGATATTCTGGCAGGCGCTTTGCTTGGCGTTGGCTTTGGCTGTTTCTCCAAAATCGCAAGGCTGCGTGCTTCTGTTGCCCGCAAACCGCTCCACCTCCTCAATTACTCGAGGGCCTCCTTCTACTTCTGCTTCTATCTGTGCTTATTCCTGTTCGCGACAAACTTCGATTCAGTGAGAAAGATTGCATTTTATGCGTTTCATGAACTGATCGGTGCGGGCCACGGAAGGTTTTAAGACGATTCTCCGATTTCTATGCGGCGTTTCGGTCGATATTCAAGACGACGCTTTCCTGATGGGAAAGCCGCTTTGCGATCTCCCTTTCGCACTACAACGATTTGAGAACCGCCATCGCGCAGAAGGCATCCAGAAGCGCACAGAGACCACAGTTTGGCCGGATCAAAAGGTCACAAGGTTGCGCTTTGCTGAATAGATGACAAGCGAGGTTCGATCGTCAACTTCGAGCTTGCGATAGATTGAGGTCAGATGGTGCGAAACGGTTGCTTCGCTGATATGCAGTCTGTCAGATATGGTCTTGTTCTTGAAGCCTTGACAAATGAGTTCGATTACTTCATGTTCGCGTGGCGTAAGGGCAGCGATCTTTCGGTCTTCAGGATCCCCTGCATCGCGCCCGCTCAGCAGGTTCTCAAGAACTCGCTCAGCAGTCAATCGCTCAATCCAAACGCCGCCATTCGTCACTTTGCGAATCGCAACCGGAATCTGCTGGACGGGCCACTCTCGTTGAATCACGCCTTTCGCTCCACACCGCAGCGCCCCTTCGAGGAAATCAAGGTCCTTTCTTCCTGTCAAAACAATCACGCGCGTTTCATCGATTTCATTGACAAGACGTCCCAGCGTATCAAGCTCTTCCTCCATGATGTCCATGCTGACGAGCAATACATCTGGGGAGTGCTTGCGCACTGCATCTATCAGCCTGTCCCAATTCTGGCATTCCGCCAACACCTGAATGTCGGCATGATCCGCCACTGCTTGCCGCAGTCCGGAGAGCGCGAGAGGCTGATTATCGGCAATTACGACCTGAATATCGCTCATAAACCTCCCGTGTTGGATCCAGGACAGATGGCCCGGCCAACGCTGCCGAACCAAAAACGGGTCGAACTCAAGGCAACGCAGAGTGAATCAATGATCAGTCGCAAATTGCCTGCACGGGATAATTAAATGAACATCCGAGACGCCGTTCATGAGTCTAAGGAACATACATTGGCGGTTATGGCCGCCAGATTTACTCTTGGTTTGATCAACAAACTTGCTCGACTCTAATTAGACGCCTTGGAGTTCCAATTGGTTGGGTTCACCGCGATGACTTCAACAAACCCTTTCATTTCAATTGCCTCTCTGTTCCGTTTGGCGCTGGCATCGTCGCTGCTCTTTCCGGTAGTGGTTTGTCATGATTCGACCAAGTACGAGAACGCCTCATCGGCCAATTCTGGAGCTATCAACGAAATGCCGCGAAGTGCATTTGATTTTGTCAATAGCATCGGAGTGAACACGCATTTGAACTATTTCGATCGCCTCTACGGAGATTTTCCGCTCGTGGAGCGCGAATTGAAATCCATTGGAGTCCTTCATCTACGCGACGGAATTCATCTCCAGAATTCTGATTACAATGCGGCGCTCTATGGACGATGGATGCAGTTGGGCAACCTCGGCATTCGCTTCGACGCGGTTCTGGACCCGCGCAGCAATCTTGGGCCACTCAACGGCGTGATGCTTGACGAGGTCGAGACCCTGGCCGGGCGCACGATCGAGTCCTTTGAGGGACCAAATGAGCTGGATGCCAGCAAAGAGGGCGATTGGCCCATTCTCGATCGCAGCTATCAGGGTGCACTCTTCACTGCAGCGAGGTCGATGAAGGATGGGGTTTCAGTAAGGGTGATCGGCCCGTCATTGGCGTCCGCATCAAACAGCTCGAAGGTAGGCGACATCAGCAATCAGATGGACGAGGGCAACCTCCACCCGTATCCGGCGGGAAAAACGCCGTCCATCATTTTCCCTGACCAAATCAATCTGGAGAAGATCATGTGCGACGACAAACGGATTGTCTTCACCGAGAGCGGCTATCACAATGCGATCAATGAGCGCAACGATCAGCCGGGCGTTTCAGAGGCTGCTGCCGCAAAGTACATTCCTCGCCTTTTTCTCGAAGACTTCGCGCATGGCATTCCGCGCACTTATTTGTACGAATTCATGGATGAGGCGACAGATCCGGATCTGACGCATCCTCAAATGCACTGGGGATTGATTCGCGCGGATGGATCTGAGAAGCCCGCCTTCATTGCGCTGAAGAACCTGATCGAAGAATTGAACGACTCAACTGAGTCAAGAAGCATGAAGGGGTTGGCTTGGGCGCTCAATTCGAATGACGCGAAGATTCATCACCTTCTGCTCGAGAAATCGAATGGAACATTTGATCTCATCTTTTGGCAGGAGGTCACAAGCTATGACCTTCGACGCCATGCGGATATCGGTAACCCCGCGGCGGTCACTTTGCTGACGCTTGGACGGCAGGCGCGTCGCATCGCCCTGTACGAGCCGGTGACACAGTCCGAGACGCTTCGCACATGGAACGACGTCAAGAGTGTGCCGCTTGAGATTCCCGATCATCCATTGGTTGTGCAGATCTCATTTTGACGCCGGTTGCCGCAAATTGCTGCGGACCGACATCGGACGCAGATTGCAAGGTTTTGCATTGGGCGAGTTCGTCGTAGACTGTCTTGATTTCAGAGGCCATGCGCTCGACGCGAAATCTGGCAATGCCTTGTCTCGCCCGGCTTTGCCATTGCTCTCGCTCAACCCTGCTGCTCAGCATCTGTCGCAGCGCTTGCGCAAGGGCATGCACAGTCTTTTGCGGAACAAGCGCGCCGGCGATGCCCCCGTCGAGAGCCTCGGGGACTCCGTCCACGTCGTTTGCGACAATTGCACAACCTGCTTCGCGAGCCTCAATCAATACCAGGCCAAACGACTCACGCCGTGAGGCCAGCACAAAGACGTCGGCGCTCAGCATATAGGCCTGTGGCGTTGCTTGATAGCCCTCAAAATGAATTCGGTTTGGCCAAAGGGACCGGGCCGCCTGCCGTTCGAATTGCTGACTATCTGGTCCGTCACCTACCAAATATAGATGCGCATCCTGAAATTCCTGCCCAATCAGATCGAACGAGTTGATAAGCTCCTCGACGCCTTTCCTCTTACTCATGCCGCAGACGGTGACGATCGATGGCCGTTGGAGGAAAGCCGGATGGATTTCCGCAAGCGCTGGGACGCGCCTGCTTCCAAGGGTGCGGTTCAGCACCACTCGGATCTTGCGCTTTGGAATGCCGCGCGCCGCCATGGTTGCAGCCACTGATTCGCTGACCGCAATCACGCTGTCCGCCAGGCCCATCGCAATGGATTCGCGATCATGCACGTTGTGCACGTGGCCAACCAGGGCGTAGCGATGAAAGCGCTTGAAGAACCACGCCAGCAGCAATCCAGTCCGCATGTGCGCGTGCACCACATCCGGTTGAAACTCGCGAAGGTGGCTCGTGAATGTTCGGAGCGCTCGGAACAGATGAACCGGATCCCGCGACTGATCGAGAGTCAAATGCGAAACGCCCGCACGCTCGAGAAGGGGCAGATATGCGCCTCCCGACGAGGCCACTGCGACCTCAAGACCCTGGTGCGCCTGTTCCATTGCCAGATCTACGGCGGTGTTCACAATTCCGTTTCCACGGTCTGTTACATCATTGAGGATGTGAAGAACGCGCATCGAAATCTCCTATGCGGCCGCATAGCCGGCTGACTGGTAATCCTTCCGCTCGCCGGCATCTTCCGCAGCCTTCGCATGGTCCGCAGCCGCAATACTCATGGATGCAAAGGTCCACACCATGAATCCAAGGACTCCGATCATTACGCTGTTCAAGAGGCATTGCGCAACAAAACCGACGAGAATTGCCTTGGCCGAGACAACGAACGAATCGTGATTTCCAACCTTTTTCAATTGAAATGCGAGCGATACCAGGCCCAGCGCGTAGGTTACCGTTCCGGTCCATCCAAGAGAGTACAGAAATTCAAGCACGGTGCTGTCGTGCGGCCCGATAATGTCGTCATCTCCTTCGGTATTGTGCTTGGTGTCCGTACTGCCGAGTCCCTCGCCGAACGGCTCATGCGCAATCTCGCGAAACGCCTGTTCGTGGCCAAGAAGGCGTGCAGAGAAGCTCACGTCCTGGCTTGGGTCTGAGAAGGTCTCCATCCTGTGCATGAGCTGGTCCTGAACGACAGGGATCTGGGTGAGTCCCAGTAGAAAGAAGCCGCAGGCAAATCCAGCTATGACTAGCCGCACGCGCTGGCGCATTTCTGCCCGGATCATCAGATAGATGGTTCCGGCCGCGAGGCTCAGCCACGAGGACCGGCTCATCGTCAGCATCAGCGCCAGGAATCCGCAGGCCGCCGCGAGCAGGCGCAGCTTTCCCTTCATGTTGAAGAGCAGCAGCAGGCCGCACGTGGTGACTGCAGCAAAGATCGCGGGCGCGTTCATTGTGCTGAAAACTCTCACCTTCATCGCTTCGACAGTCCCGAATGAATTCAACTGTACGTTCAGCATCCAAATGCGGTCCCAGTCCGGCAAAGCGAAGAACTGGTAGATGCCGTAGGCTCCCGTGAGCAGCACTCCCAGAAGAAAGGACCTTTCCATGACCCTTTTGAATTCGGGATACAGTTCACGGTACTCATAGATAAACAGTCCGAAGATCACCGGGACTGCCCAATTCAGCAGCGCACGCAACACATTGAATAGGGGCATGCTTACGAGGCCGAGGATGAAGCCATACAGGGTGGCAACGAGGCCGCAAACATACGGGAGCGCCCTGCGGTTGCCGAGGCTTCGCAAGGAAGCCAACAGTGGGAGGCCAGAGAGGCCAGCAGTAATGTAGGGCGCCAGTTCCACCGCACTCGTGGGAGTCCACCCACCTTGAAAATCTGCCATGCGGCCCAGAAAAGGCGTGAGGAACCAAAGCCAACATACGAGGCCCATATAGGCAGGTTTCGAGCGCCAGAGCAGAAAGCCCCCGACCACCACGCTTAATGCGGGGAAGACAATCCTCAGGAGGCCCGCTTGCCCTCCCGCAATGCAAAGTGCTGGAATGCCAATCATCACCGCGAAGGCGGCAACGATCTGTAGCCTATTCCCAACCGAGGATGTAGCCGGTCTGGAGAAGGCATCGCGACCGTTCAGGACCTTGGCAATCATGCCGCACGCTCCCGTAACAGAAAAGAGCAGGCGCCCCGCAACATCTGTATATCCCGCCACGCGGGCAACAGGCGCGGTGGAGCGATCTTGAGAAATACCTTGAAACCGGCACAGACAAAGAGCAGGCGCGCGCTCGTGGATACGAGCAGTGATATTGCAGCTCCGTAGATGCCGTAACGCGGAATCAACCACAACATCATGGGAACGCTAAGCGATAGGCCGATTCCCTGTAATACCGTGACCACGCCAGGCCGATTGAGAGCCATAAATGCCTGCGCCAGGACAAACGTGATTCCGGAAAGGACCGCTTCCAGAACCAGGATGCGCAACGCACCGGCCGCTGCCGCATATTCCGCGCCATACACCACGCGAAGCAGCGCTGATCCAGTGAGGCAAACCATCGCACCGCAGGCGGCCGTCACCAGGGTACTGATTCGCACCGAATCGCCGGTCATGGCCAAAACTTTGTGTGCGCTGTGGCCGGCGGCTTTTGGGAACAGCACCATTACAACAGAGGTTTGAAAGACATTCAGCATGCGCGAAAGGCTCAGCACCACTACGTAAGAGCCCATTGCGTCCGCGCTCAAAAGGCTCACCACGAGCACCTGATCCACTTGCAGCGCCAGTGTTCCCAGCAAATCGACTCCATATGACCGTAACCCGTAATGCAGAATTCGTTTCACCACTGCAAGTTGAATCCGGGCAGTTCGAATGCCAGTGCGCCTGACACGCAAAAGCATCAAGCAGAATGACGGAAGCGATGCCGCGATGTAAGCGACAGCCGCTGTGTAAGGATTCATATGTTGCCTCAACAGGAAGAGCAACAAGGCCACCAGGGTGGCAAATGGGGTGAGTATTTGAATCGCATTGGAAGCCGCGAAGTCGTGCGCTGCTTCGAGCACAGCCCGGCCCGCAAGGGTTACCGAACACAGCGGCACCGTAATCAGGAACCACTGTGCCGCTCGAATAGTCTCTGGCGAATATTGTCGCAGCCACCATGGCAGGACTGCGGCAGCAGTAGCCGCAGCGATGCAGCCTAACACGGCCGCCATTGCGAATCCGCTTGCAACAAGGTGTTCCCGTTCATCACGTCGATTGCGAAGCTGGTAGATGAGAGAGCTCGGGACGCCGAGGGTGGTTACGCTTGCCACGAACAGGGGCCATAGAATCATGGCGGCCAACTCACCACGCCCCGCGGGCCCCAGCGCTCTTGCCGTCAGAACACCCGTGGCCGCCTGCAAGCCAAGTATCAGCGACTTGCTTCCGATCGATTGCACCACTGCTCGAAAGCCATGACGCGGGCCGGCCGGCGTTCCACTATTCTCACTGGCGGGCTCCATCAGTGAAGAACTCATCCTGCTCTCCTGCGAAGCATCCGGTAATCGCGCATCGATGGGAAAACTTCGCAAAGGAAGTCAAGAAGTCGCTCTTGAAAGAGCTGGACATCGTAGCGCTGGGCAATCCTTCTGATCGTTGGTGGATCCCACCCCCAATTCTCACATCTGTCCAAAGCCTCCATCAGCGCTTCCCGCGACTGCTCCCGAAACAAGAGCCCGTTCACCTGTTCGATTACCGTCTCCGTGGCACCTCCCGCGCCATACGCGACGACAGGCCGACCTGCCGCATTGATCTCGAGGGGCGCCATTCCAAAGTCCTCTTCGCCGGGAAAGATCAGAGCGCGGCATCGGCTTGCGTACCGGTTCACCGCGCTATCGGGTTGGCGTCCGAGAAAGGTGACCGTCGGCCCCGCCATCGCCATGAGTCTTTGCCGATCGGGGCCGTCACCAATGACAACTAGTCGACGCCCAGTCTGCGTGCATGCTTCCACTGCGAGGTCAATCCTCTTATAGGCGACAAGCCGCGAAACGATCAGGTAGTAGTCGTCTACGCTCTTGCTGATCCGAAAGCGCGCAGTCTCGATGGGCGGCTCGATTACCGCGGCGTCGATCCCGAACGCGGATTTAAGCCTGCGAGCAACAATGTGGGAGTTAGCAATAAAGTAATCGGGCCTTTGGGCGGCCTTCATCTCCCATTGCTTCAACCCGTGAACCATCGTCCGCAGTACAAACTTCGTTGGCTTGTTGAATTTCTCTTTTGCCATGTACTCCTGAAAACGCCATACCCACCGCATCGGATTGTGACAGTAACAGACATGAATTGCATTCCGGCCTCGTTTCACGCCTTTCGCATATCCGCAGCAACTGCTCACGATAAGGTCGTAACTTTCCAGATGTGCTGACTCCACCGCGAATGGGTAGAAGAGAAAGTAATGGCGGTAAAGCTTCGATTTCGCCGGCAAGAACTGCATCCAGGTTGTCTTTGTGTCAAGACCGCGAAGGTACGGAGACATCTTCTCCGGCACTAACAGCGTCGTGTGAAGGTCTGCTTCGGGCAGCGCCTGGTGTATCGATTCCGTCACTCGTTCCGCGCCGCCGTACTGTGCGAGATAGTCCTGAAAAAGTGCGATTTTGGGCATAAGGGACTCCTTAGTTGTTGCCGCTTCGTGCAAGGGCTGGGCGCTTGCGCACGTCCCACCGGAGGTCTGAGTTCGGGTCCACCTCGGCATAGAACCTCAAAAGCTCGTTCTGAAATCGCTGGCATGAAAATTTCGGACATGTTGCGCGTAGTGCTGTCTGCGCGACTTGCACCAGGAGACTCCTATTTCGCGACAACTCAAGCAGCCTGGAGGAGAGAGCGGCTGTGTCGCCACTCTCGACTAACCAGCCGTTTTCAGGATCGGTGACGATCTCGGGTATACCGCCGACTCGAGTCGCCAGCACGGGTGTTCCGCTGGCCATCGCTTCGATCAACACAAGTCCGAAAGGCTCATCTCGTGAATTCAAAACAAGAAGATCGGCAGCCCTGAGCGCGGGAGACACATTGCAAAGCTCGCCTGTGAAATGCACGCGACCTTCGAGCCGCGATTGCTTCACAGCGGCATAGAGCGCGTCGAGATACTGCTCCTCGTGCTGAAAGACCACCTTGCCCACAATCGCAAGGTGCATGTGAGGCGCTTCCGGAAGAATTTGCCTGAATGCTTCGATCAGTTCGAGAAGACCTTTTCTGGCGCAGATCTGGCCGACAGCGCAGACCAGGAACTCTTTTTCGGAGAGACCAATGCTTGCTCTAAAGGCGGAGTTGCCTGGCTGCTTGCATGGAAATCTGGCCAAGTCCGTGCCGTTGCGAATCGTCCGCACCTTCGTCCCGAGCGGAAGACGACCGCGCATGCGCCTCGCGGTTGCGTCCGATACAGCGATCACTCGAATGCCTCGCGCCATCCATACAAACATGCGTATCGCAGAACTGACAGGATGCCGTGGCAACGTATCGTGGACGTGCCAGATCACAGGTTTGCCCCATCCCATTGCCGCAAGGGACGCCGCGATCCCAGCCCTGACCGAGTTGGCGTGGATGAGGTCTGGGTCAACGACGCGAATCTGTTTCCGCATGATGATCACAGCCTTGAGAATCGACCCAATCGAGCGAAGTAAGCGATCAGGCCGCCATGCGAACCTTGCATGGATTGGCCGGAGTGGAAGCCACTCGACGCCTATCGTTTTTATCTCTTCGACAAGATCACCTTGTACGGGGCAGAGCACATAGGGCTCGTAACGTGCTCGATCTAACCCTCGCAGAATGTTCGTTAATACCTTTTCTGCACCGCTCACTTCCGCAGTGTGATTTACGTAGAGAATCCGGGTTTTTCTAAATGCGCTCATGCGGCACCCGTTCCTTTAATGACCGCCGGGAGAGTCATGGCGAGAATCCTGAAATCCAATTGCAGCGACCAATGGTCGATGTAATGAAGATCGAGTGCGATCCAACGTTCGAAACTCACATTACTTCGCCCGCTTATCTGCCAGAGGCAGGTCAATCCGGGTTTTACGCTGAATCGACGCATCAACCAGGGTTCTGAAAACCTGCCTACATCGCGCATGTTCAGAGGCCGGGGGCCGACAAGGGACATTTCACCCTTGAGAACGTTGATTAATTGAGGGAGTTCATCAATCGATGTCTTGCGCAGAAAGGCGCCGACCTTGGTTACGCGCGGGTCACTGAATATCTTGAACACTGGCCCGCTGTTCTGATTCATGTGTTCCAGTGCCGCCTGTGCCGCCTCAGCGTTCTCGACCATCGTGCGGAACTTATAGATACGGAAGGTGCGCTTGCCCAGGCCATACCGCTCCTGCCTGAACAGGATCGGGCCTTTGCTTGTGCTTTTGATGAGGATGGCCACAACGAGAAAGAGCGGAGCACAAGAGATCAATCCGAAGAGCGCTCCGGCGATATCCACTGCCCGTTTGATTCGATGACGATAATCTTCCGACACCATTTTCAGCACCACCTCAGGGCGATCGCGGTCGGCACGGTGGCAGTGGCTTGACCAGGAGATGTCAAACAGGTCTTCGGAGTACTGCACCTGCACTCCGACCCGTTCACACACAGCGATGACTCGCTCAATGGTGGCGTAGTAGGATTTCACGGCCAGTGTGACAATGACTTCGTCTACAACCTCGCGCATGAGTATCTCTTCAAGATCGCCAATCCTCCCCAAAACACGAAGCGGCAAACGATCAATCTCACCAGGCAGAGAATCGACTACCCCTAGAATGTTGTAATCCCATTCCGCGTGCGACCTTAATTCCCGGCTTGCGCGCATCGCACTTGTGCCACCGCCGACTATCACTGCATTTCTGGTCCGCCGAAGATGTGGCCGCACGTAAGCATGAAAGGCGCCCATCAAAACACGCGAAGTCAGCGCGCAGAGCGCCGAAGCGATCCAAACGTAAAGCACGAGCCGGAGGAAATGTCCGTGATGCCATTGCGAGGCGATAACCTGAGCCTCGACGAGTGCACAGATTCCCGTGGCAAGGAGCACGCGCCCCAGAATGCCTTGTACCGACCGAATATGTTGCCAGGTATAAAGACCACAATAGAAAAAGATGGACCGCCAGATCATCCAGCAGAACGCCAGCATGCAAAAATGACCGATCGACATCCTCATGGAAAGGAGTGCAAAGGGATCAACAGCGGGCCGGGCGTTTACCGCCCAAAGCGCGAAGTAGATCAGAGTCAGGCTTAGAAACAGGAGATCAGCAATTCCAGAAAGGTGGCTGGCAATGCCGCGAGCAACAGACGAGCGAAGCCGCAAAGCGGACATCGGGGCGTCCGGCTGAGCCCATGGAGAGGTGATCAATTTAAGACTGGCCGTTCCTTCAAACTCGGATTGCAATTCAGACCGCATGCGCTCGTCTACTCCTCGTCGGAAAATTGAGTGCAACTTACCTCAAGGCGTGCCTTCAGCACGTCGTTGGTTTGCTACTCCCAGAGCTTCGGTCTTAGGGAACAGCTGGAAATGGGTTGAAGTACACTCCCAGGTTTGTTGCTTTCATAAAGCGGGACAAGTGCTCCAGCTTATTACGTGTAACGAGCAGCATATCTCCGGGTTCGAGCTCGGTGTCCTGCTCTAACTGCGACCGTTTTTTGATGTTATGTAAGTCGAGACGGCGAACTTCAGCCATATCTCCATTTATGTGGCGAAAGAGAATGACCTGGGTGTCCCGCGCCGAAGGCATAAATCCACCAGCAAGCATGACCGCCTGCAGCGCGGTCGTGTCCTCGTGTATCTCGATTTTGCCCGGCCTGGCCACCTCGCCGGCTACGACCACGTAAGGTTGCTGAAACTCCTTGAGCGTGATAGCGAGTTCGGGATGATTTAGCTGGCTTGAGGCAACCCCGACGATCTCGTCATGCACCTGATCCAGCGTCAGGCCCGCGACTTTTACGTTTCCCACGACTTCCAAATCTACATTTCCGTCGGGTTGCACGGTAACAGTCTGGTTGAATTCAGGAGTGAGGCGGTAGCTCAAGGCAATAACATCTCCGATGTGCAGCTTGTAGATCGGTCTCTGATGGAGCTGCTGATCTCCCCAGGCGCTGGGCTGAAGCGCACAAAGTGCCAAGATGACAATGGCAAGATGTTTCATGAGTCATACCTCCTCAGCGTCAGTCTTACTTACTTACTTAGATGCGATTCACCTAAAGCATGCGATCGAGCCATTGCGGTATTTCATACGTTCGCTTGTTCAGGATGAAACCAAGGAGTGTTCCGCCAGCGGCTTCAATACTCTGTACTGCCTGACGCGGCTCATCACGTCGCGTGCGGTTTGCTTCGATTACGAGGAGCACGCCGTCAACGAAGGGAGCGATGCTGAGCAAATCTCCGGAGACCTTGAGCGATGGGCATTCGACAATGCTGTAATCGAATTCCGAACGAAGCAGGTCGATGCAATCGCGCCTGTATTGCCAACTCCCCTCCCATGGGCCCCGGTACTCTCCGGAGACTAATGATCCAGCTCTACTCGAAATGGATTGTTTATCTCCGCCGGAAGCGACATGGGCGGTACGAAGGGAGCTCTTCAATGCGTCGAGTGTGGGCTCATGCAGCTTGCGGAGAAAACTCATGTTTACCCCGGCAACGGAATTGAATTCGCATTTGCCCAGCTCGAGAAGCAGCGCCCGCGTCACAAAGGTTACTCCCTCGCCCGGATTGAGAGAGGCGGTCGCGACGACGATTCCGCCTGAGTCAGCATCGCGGGGCTTTTGAAAGACCGTGTATAGCAAGGTATGAAAGACAGCACCTTGCACACCTTCAACTCGGGGCTGCACATTACCAACTGGCGATAGATTCAGCGTTGCTTTCATAAGATGGGAGACTCCCTTCGATATGGGACGATCGTCGGAGCTGGCGCCCGCTTTTCGGCTGAAGATGGTCCGGATGAGGCCATACCAACGAAGACCGGCTCAAACTCCGCATGTCTTTCTGCGCGTTTTCCCTCGCGAATAAGAGGAACCTCGGCAAGGACCGGTAATTGCAGCATCCCTTCCACTTCGGCTGAGGATGCAAACGTGTTCCGGCCGATCTCGGCGAAGAACACGAGAAAGCTGGCGAAGAACAACGCGGTGAATGTGCCCAGAACTGTGTCGACCAGAGGCTTGGGGCGATAGGGGGTCACACCGTAGGTGGGACTCTGCGCCACGGCAACATTCAGCAGCCTGTTCGCGTTCATCGAATCTGCAATTTGCGCCTCATCCCTTTTCTGCGTATAGAGTTGATAGTTGTTTTGGAGGTCTGCCACTTTTTGGCGAAGGGTGTTGAACGCCACGGTGGACCCCTCAACACCTGATAACTGGCTTTGCAGAGTTCCGATTTGCTTCGCGAGCGCAACATGTTTTGCCTTCAGCGCCTCGCGCTGCGTCTCGTTCTGGATGATCGATCCGGTTACGGACTGCCAAACGGGGTTTACATCCGAGTCATGTTCCTGCGATGTCATTTGCTGCGCTTTGGCGAGTGCGCCTTTTGTTTCCGCGATCTGACGTTCTACTTCCTGCACAAGGCGATCGTTTTCAGTGAACTTGGTCAGCAGGGACGTTCGCTTGTTTTCGAGTTCGGCGAGCATCGTGTTTAAACGTTCAACTGAGTAATCGTTCGGGAGCGTGCGCACCTCAGTCATCTGGCGTGCAGGAATCGATCGCAGATGGAGCGTTTGCGAGCCAAGTTGCTGAGTGAGTTCGCCGATCTGTGCGTCGGTGGCGCGCAGATCGGTTTGTTCGTCATTGATCTCGCGATCAAGCGCTTGCTCTGAATCCGGCAGCGAAACAATCTTGTTTTGTTGCTGGTATTCGGCAAGCTGCTGTTGTGCCTGCTCAAGTTGCTGCTTGTAACTAGCTGCTTGATCTGCGAAGAATTTGGTGGTGCCAGGGGGCTGCGCGATCTCCTGCTGTTTTTTCAAGAACGCCGCTAAAAGCCTATTCAAGGTATCCGTCGCAGTTTTAGGGTCAGACGACGTAAAGGCTACGTGGATCACGTTCGACTTTCTCACCATGCTAACGGAGAGATGCTTCTCAAATTCGGTCACGGCTTTGTCGTGCGACTTTAGCTGATCGTGTGTCATCCCCACTTCGGAGCGGCTGTTCCATCCGGGATCCACAACCTCGTTTGCCAGGCCCCTGCTGATCAATAACTGGATCTCCGAGTTGATTTGTTCCTCAGTAACTCCATTAATCGTGATTTCGCCATTGATGCGGCTCGGTGTAATTTGTTCATCGCCGCGTTTGTTCTGGACGAGAATATCCATTTCGGAGAGGTATTTCCGGGGCGCAAGGGTTATGTAGAGTGCGGTTATGCCAACGACCCCCAGCACAATTAGGTACCACAAGCGGTGAAAGCGGAACCCCGCCGCCACGATTGGTCGAAGGGAACCACTCTCTTGAATGCCGACCGAGTTTCCTGGAAGACTCTGCATAGGCTACGGATCACTCCTCAGCGTCGAAAGTCTCTATCTGGCTCTGCGGATACGATGAGCCGCATATCAAGTATTCATTTCGTGTCGTTGTCCCGTAGGACGACGGCGTTCCTCATTATGAATAACCCAAATCTGTTTCGGCGCACATCGGGAACGCTTGCCTTTTTGCATGGTGATTTAGTGCCTATCGGCAACGGCATATTTCTGCTATCTCATGCCGTGAGTGATTGATCGGGTTGGCATTGCGGGATCAAGTGCACAAGAGAGGAACAGCAACTTGAGGCACTGGAAGCAGAGCTTGCGGCATTGAAAGTGAGCCGCAATTCGATGAGCGCGATCCACGTCATGCCGTTCACTCTCTCCGGGCCGCAGTGAAGTAGTGCCTCGTTGACACTCGACTACGACCCTCTGGCGCAACAGATGGGTTGCTCGCTCTCCAACCTGATTGTGGGCACGGACTATGTTTTCAGCGGCACGAAGGGTTTCTCAGGCTACAGACTGCTGATCGAGCCCGCGCTCCAGAGTGCGGACGATGTGCTATTCCAGCGGATATCGCTTCATTTGAAGAACGTCGGCCATTTCGCGATGACACTCATGAGCGGGTTCGCCAATAAGGATTCAGTGGCGAAAGCTCCGCGGAATAGTTCGGAGACTCGGGCGGATCGTGCTGCTCTATTGGACATGAATTTCAGGAGCCTTGCCGGCTTGCTGACGGGCGCGAAACATACCCAGCGTATTCGAGCTCCACACGGGGCCTCCGGTAGGAGCGATCACGATGACGCCACCTTCTCCACCCTTTAGAGCGGGCAGTTCGACATGAATCATATGATCGGCAGCCAGTTGCGGCGTGCGGCCTTCCTCGACCAGCGTGCAGACTTGGCGGGCCAGCGTGAGGCGGATGAAATACTCGCCGACGCCGGTTCCGGAGACGGCGCAAGAGCGGTCGCTGGCATAAGTGCCGGCGCCGATAAGAGGGGAGTCGCCGACGCGGCCCGGGAGCTTGCCTTGCATGCCGCCGGTGGAAGTGGCCGCGGCCAGATGGCCGGCGCTGTCGCGGGCAACGGCTCCGACGGTTCCAAATCGGTGCAGGAAGATGGGCGGCGCGAATGAGGTTGGGCCGGTCGGGTTGCCGGCGGGCGGGACGCCGGCTGGCCGCGAGGGAATCGGCCTGCCATTGGCCCGCATGATGGAAACGAACTCTTGCCAGCGCATCTCCGTGAAGAAGTAGGCGGGCGGTTCCTGCTCGATGTGCTGCAGGCGCGCAAAGGCGTCGGCGCCCGAGCCGACCATCAAAACATAGGGAGTGTGATCCATCACGGCGCGGGCCAGTGCGATGGGATGGCGAGTGAAGTGCACATCGGCGACGGCTCCGGCAGCAAGCGTGGATCCGTCCATGAGGGCGGCGTCCATTTCATTGGTGCCGTCGGCGGCGAAGGCGGCGCCGCGGCCTGCATTGAAGAGCGGATCGTCCTCCAGCACTTCGACGGCAGCCTGAACGGAATCGAGAGCCGTGCCGTTGCGCTTGAGAACGGCGACTCCAGCGGCGAGCGCCATGGCCAGGGACTGGCGATATGCCGCAGCTGTGGCGGGAGTCATGTGCTCCCACTCATCTTCGCCGGCACCGCCGTGGATGGCGATGGCCCATCCGCTTGCGGGTGCGCCGGAGACGGGGCCGGCGGCCCATGCAGCGCAAATGAAGGCGTGTGAGAGAAGGGAGATGAACGCCGCACGGCTGAGTATGTTCATGCAGATTTTTCTCCACTCTGGAACTGCGTCATGCCGAATGCGAAACTTGAGTGCGCGTCTGACCATGCAGTGTGACCGCCCGATACGCGATTGACACTTCCGTGTTTCGTTGGAATTGCAGGACTGATTACAGCAAAGCGAGGAATCATCTCTCCTCCTCAAATCCGAGACATTATAGAACTGATTCTGGCTTCCTCCGTTATCGCTTCTCAATGGTTCGCTGTTCCATGAATTGCTCCAACTGCTTCAGCGAATACAACACAATCCTGTCGATTCCGGTGACCGGGGGGCCTGCGGGCGACCTCTCGCTCCGCCAGCCTCTTAGTGTAACAACGCTCATGCCGAGAAACGTAGCGACGGCTATTTCGCGGACACACCGCTTCACTCCTTGTGCTTGAGGCTTTGGTAAAGTGGCAATATGATCTTCAGTCGAATGTATTTCCTGACGTCTATTCATCCAGCAGTGGCCTCAATGGTGAGAGCGACACTTCTGAAGGTGGCAGCAAAAGGCTGACGCCATATCCTGTCAGAAACGTTGCGGTGCTTCCGAAAACAACGTACCAGGTGAACGGAACCGCAGTGAATCGCCATAAATACAGATTGAAGACAAGTCCGACTAACATACCGATCATTGCGCCGCGCTCTGAGGAGCGCCGGGTGAGTACGCCCAGCAGAAAGACGCCGAGCAACGACCCGTATGCGACCGAAGCGATGGATAATCCCATTTCAAGCACCTTGCCTCCATGCATTGCAATGATCGCCAATCCGAAAAGAACGGCTCCCCAGCCGATTGTCGCCACTCGGGAAAGTTGTACTTGCCGCTGCTCCGTCGATTGCGGCGAAATTCGCATATAAAAATCGACGATAGTCGTCGACGAGAGAGAATTCAGCGCGGCGCTCAGATTCGACATGGCCGCCGCAACGATGGCGGCGATGAGCAGCCCGCTTACCCCATGGGGCATGCGCGTCACGATGAAGGTTGGGAAGATCGTGTCGGTTCTGGCGAAGACCAGTGACGGCGAGCAGAGTTTGTAGAAGACAAAGAGCATCACGCCAACAAGAAGAAACAGCGAGAACTGAAAAAAGATCGCTGCACCGCTGGCAAGCAGCGCGGCCTGAGCCTGACGCTCGCTCCGCGCGGAGAGCAGCCGCTGAACAATCAGTTGATCGGTCCCATGACTGGCGGTGGTCAGAAATGCGCCCCCGATTACACCCGACCATAAGGTATAGGTAGTTGAGAGGTTCCACGAAGTGTCAAACACGCGAAACTTGCCTGCATGAGCAGCCATCGTATGGGCCGTCACCCACCCGCCCGGCACCAATTGGAGAATCACGAAGAGTGCGATCACGGTTCCGGTCAAATAGATCGTCAACTGCACCACGTCGGTCCAGATCACCGCGGCCATTCCTCCTTTGAAGGTGTAGACAAGGGTCAGCAATGTCACGATCGCGATCGCGGAGACGTCTCGACCAGAGTTACTCATTCCAGAAAGAAGGTTTCCGAAGGCGGCTCGGACCACAATCGCAACCGCAAATACGCGGACTCCTTCGGCAGCCGCACGAGTTATGAGAAAGAGTCCGGCCGTGAGGGATCTCAGCCTGTGACCGAAGCGGCGATCGATGAGTTGATAAGCTGTGACCAATTCGCCACGGAAATACTGAGGGATGAAGAGAAAAGCTACTACGATGCGTCCCACCAGGTAGCCAATAATCAATTGCAGGAAACGGAAGTCTTTTTCATAGGCCAATGCGGGAACGCTGATGACCGTGAGGGTACTGGTTTCTGCCGCCACGATCGATAGCGAGATAGCCCACCAGGGCGCAGCATTATCCGCCAGGAAGTAATCCTTCAGAGTTCGTTGCTTTCCGCGGAAACGCAGTCCAAAGAGCGTGACCCCAGCCAGATATGCGACGATGACCGCAAGATCGAGCGTGTTCAGCCCCATAAATCGTTCCTCTCAATGTGGTCTTGCGGTTGCGACAGATGCCGCGACACGGTCTAACGGATTCGTCATTGGCTGTGTTTTACCCGCTGACCCAATCAATGTTCAATCCATCATCCCATGCCATCATTGGACATCGCGCCGCCTGACGAATGGCGAGGCCATTTGCTGCTTGAAAGTTGGCAAGAATGTGGGTTGCGCGTTGCTGCATCCGGGAGCGAGAATCCGAATGGAGACATATTTTGAGACATAGAGTGGAGCGCAGCCTGGCTATTTGGCTGGTTTTCTTGCTTGCCAGTTGGGTGTTGCCCGCGATGGCGCAGGACGATCAAAGTCAGACGGCGATCTCCCTTGAACGGCAGGGAAAAACCGTAGAGGCTGAAGCAGCCTGGAATGCGCTCTCAAAAGAGCGCCCGACAAGTTCTGAACCCCTCGCTCATCTCGGGCTTCTTGAAGCGCGTCAGGAGCACTATCCGGAGGCCATTGCATTCTATGAAAGAGCGATGGCACTGAATCCCTCGATGCCCGGCTTGCGTTTGAATTTCGGCCTCGCGCTTTTCAAGGCCGGCGACTACCACCAGGCCATTCAGGAATTCAACCCGCTGCTAAAAGCCCACCCTGGAGATCAACGTCTCACCATCCTGCTCGGGATGTCGCACTATGGACTCGGCGAATTCGCCAACGCAGTTCCGTTTCTGAAGCAGGCGGCGGCCCACGATTCGACCAATCTGCCGCTCCTGCTCACGCTGGCGCACAGTTGCCTGCTGTCGAACCAATATCAATGCGTTCTGGATGAGTTTCATCGGATTGTCGCTTTGAATGCAGAGTCAGCCGAGGCCCATATGCTGGCCGGCGAGGCGTTGGACCAAATGAAAGATACGGCTGGCGCCATAAGGGAACTTCGCGCCGCGGTCGCAGCTAATCCCAAAGAGCCAAATGTTCACTTCGGCCTGGGTTATTTGTTGTGGACCCAGGGCCAGACCCAGGACGCCGCCCGCGAGTTTCAGGCCGAGCTCGACAACGATCCGGGACACGCCCAGGCCATGCTTTACCTGGCGGATTCCCTGATCCAGATGAATCGGCTGGAAGACGCCCGCCCGCTCTTGGAGAAAGTGGTGAGCATCAACCCCGCCAACGCCATGGGACATCTCGATCTGGGCATTGTCTACACTGAAGCTGGCCGCAATGAGGACGCTCTCCGCGAGTTAAAGCAGGCCGCCGCCCTCAAGCCCGGCGATGTCAGCGCACATTACCACCTGGGCCGGCTCTACCGCTCCATGGGCAGAACCGCCGAAGCCAAAGCTGAATTCGACAAATCCAAAAGCCTCAACAAGGCAGCCGATGAAGGACTCATTAAGGTCATGTCCAGAGCCCCACATCCGGACAACGCGCCGACAGGTGCGGTAACTGCGCCGGGGGTCAAGTAACTGCTGAGACGACCCGCCTTCACGCAAGATCGGCGCCGCGATAATCAGAGTTGAAAGAAGCGAAGGCCGGAGTCTCGCCCCGGCCTTCGGTTATGCTGCGTTGAATCGTACAGAATTAGAATGTGACCTTTGCACCCAGCTGCAGGATGCGCGGCTCGTGGTCGCTGTTAACCGTTCCAAAGCTGGTTCCGTCGCTGATGCTGGCGTCGACACCGCTGAAGTTCGGGTGGTTGAACACGTCGAAAGCCTCGGCGCGTAGCTGGATATTGACATATTCGCCAGCCTTGGTGTTCTTGGCCAGGGCCATATCCCATCTATCGAGTCCGGGACCAAGGAGCGAGCCCGCGCTTGTGTTACCGAAATGACCGGCAGCCGCCTGGTAGGAAGAGGTGGTGAACCATTGGGCTACTGTCTTGCTCATGTGAACTGGGGCAATCTCGTCCACGCGGGCAGCGATATGTCCATCGGGGCTACCGATACCTATGCCTCTCAGACCCTGTCCAGGCAGAGTTGTCGCCGGGTTGCAAAGCCCCGTGCTCGCAAGTGTGGGGCAGGCGTATGGATCCGACGCCTGAACCACGGAGAAGGATGAGCCTGAGAGCGCCTGGGTGATTCCTGACAATTCCCAGCCTCCCAGGAACTTGCCTTCCAGGCCACTCTGTCCTTTGAAGAAGGGCAGGTCGTAGACGTAGTTCACCATCAGCGTCTGTGGTTGATTGAATGTGGACGGACCGTAATCCTCCTTCAGGTTGTAGGTGTCAGTGGACGCCGTGCCGCGGTCATTGGAGTTCGTGGTCAGAGTCTTCGCCCAGGTATACGCCGCGCCCACTGTCAGCCCTCTTGAAGAGCGATGGTTCAGAGAGATCTGCAGCGCGTTGTAGTTGCTGGTAAAGATCGTGCCCTTGGTATCAAAGTAGCTGTATCCCGCGTAGGGTCGCAGCGCATTGACATCGGTGTTGGGATCCGCGGCAACGCGGGAACCGATCGTGGGCTGGTTCATATCGAACTCGCCGATCAGGTGCCGTGCTTTGCTGCCCACGTAGGCCGCTGAGAGAACGGTGCTGGGCAGAAGTTGGCGCTCGACGGTGAGGTTATAGTCAGCGTAGTTGGGAACCTTGAACGCCGGGGTTCCGGTCGTCCACAACAAGTTGGGCCCGTAGTTCGCGGCGCCGGCCACGGCGAGCGGCTTATCGAAGGAGGTGTTGTTAACGGTAACGGACTGCACCTCGGGTGGATCGTAGAAGGCGCTCTGCTCGAAGATGCCGTTCAGCACGCGATCATAGAAAATGCCGAAGCCGCCACGGATGGAGGTGACACCACGGCCGTCTGGGTTGTACGCAAAGCCCACGCGCGGACCGAAGTTGGCGCTGTAGGTTGGGTCGATGGTCTTGCCGTAAGGCGAGCACTGCACCTGCGAGGAGTAGGTCTGCGCCGTCCTGCAGGCCGAGCCCTGCGGGAAGATGATGCCGTTGGCATAGGTGGCTGGGTTCAGGGCGAAGCCGCCAACGCTCTGCCCGGGGTTGAAGTTGCCCGACACAGCGTCAATTGTTGGCGCCAGTTGCGGGCTGTAGAGCGCTGGATCGAAGTTGGCCAGAATGTTGGCCTTGTCTTCGGGCGAAGGCAGGTTGCTCCAGCGGACACCCAGGTTGAGAGTCAGCTTATGACTTAGCTTCCAGTCGTCCTGGACGTAGGCTTCGCTGTTGAAGTACTGGAGATCGGGGATGGTGTCCTTGTTCTGCTGGGTATATTGGTTGACGTTGCCCACCAGGAAATCGGCAAAGGGAACATCGCCCGAGGCGCCGGTGCCGAAGCTGAAGCTGGCCTCGCCAGCAACTGCATTCTCACTCTTCAGCATCTGCTGCAGTTCGAAGCCGAAGCGCAGGGTGTGCTTGCCGTAGGTCAGAGCCAGGTTGTCGAAATAGCTGCGGTCCAGGTTGCGCTCTTTCCACGGTGTGGAGCCTGCCGAGAAGCCTGTGATGCCGGTAATGCCGATTGCGGGAAGGCGCCCGTAAGGATCGTTGAACTCCTCGGTGTTTGGCTGCAGCGCGCTGAGCACAGTCGCCGAATTGGCGAAGGGAGTGCCGATAAAGCTCGAGTGATAAGTGCCCTGAGAGTAGACAAACTCCAGCTCATTGACGATCTTGGGCGAGATTGTCCACGTCAGGTTGCCCACCACATTCTTGCCTGGAGAATCGACCGCAGCAGCCGCTGTGTCAGGGTAGTTGCCGCTGGCCCAAAGGCCTAATGGCTCGGTGACCGGCATCACATCGTTCATGCCGCGCGCGTAGAAGTGAACCTTGTCGCTGAAGTAGTGGTCGATGCGGACGATGTCGTCGCGATAGCTGTTCTCAGACGGGAGGTTGATGGTCTCAGAACCAGAGCTGGTCGCATTCTTGACAAAGAGGCTGGTCAGATATACCTGGGAGTTCTGGCTGAAGGCGCTGGAAGGAATCGTCGACATGCCGGTGCTCGGGTCGTATGTGGCTTGAGGATACTTGGCCGTGATATCGCCCGCGAAGACCCCCCCAACTTCGCTCGTGGTTGGCGTGGTGATCGTCTGGCTGGAGGCAGCGGAGGTAATCTTGTGCCAATCCTCCGACCAGAAGAAGAAGGTCTTGTTCCTGCTTGTGTTGTAGTGGTTAGGAATGTAGATGGGGCCGCCAATCGTAAAACCGTAGACATTGTGATGGTTCACGCCGGCTTCATTCGGCAGACCCGCCGCCACCTGGCTTTCCTTGTTGAGCCAGTCATTGGCGTCGAACATGGTATTGCGGACGTACTCATATCCTTCGCCATGGAAGGAACTGCCGCCGTTGCGCGTTGCAACCAAAATCTGGCCGCCACCCGATCGACCGTAGCCGGCGTCGTAGTTGCCTCGCTCCAGAGTGATCTCTTGAATAGCATCCATGCTGGGTTGGCTGACCACGGTGCCGTTCGAGCCGGAGTCGTTGATGTCGGCGCCGTCGACTGTCCAGTTATTGGCCGTGGTGCGCGCGCCATTAACCGACATGGCAGTGCCACTGGCCGAAGGCTCGTCGCCCAACTGGCTTACAACACCCGGCTGCAAGGTGAGCAACTGCTCAAAGTTGCGGCTGCTGATCTCGAGTTCCCGAATCTGGATTCCCGAGATGGTGCCGGCCTGACCGCTAGTTTCTGTATCGACAGAAACCGGATTGTCTTCCACCGTAACTGTCGTGGTGACGGATCCTGCCTTCAGTTGAATGTTGAAAGCATGTTTCTCAGCGACGTTGAGGACGATGTTTTTGCCCTTAAACGTCTCAAAGCCTGTAGCCGTCACAGTGACTGAATAGGTCCCCGCGGTGAGGTTGGGGGCGACGTAGTTACCGGAGCCATCCGATTGGATAACGCGAGCGGTCCCGTTGACGCCGTTGAGTGTGATGGTGATGGCGGCATTCGGAATCACGGCCCCGCTGGTGTCAGTGACAGTGCCGACGAGAGTCGCCGTCAATTCCTGCGCGCGTACCATCAGCGGACAGAACAGAAGCAGCGCCGCCAACATCCAAATGATGGGTGGAGGCCCTTTGATGGAACTCTTCCTCTTGGCAGAGCCCTCCAGGGCGGGGTTGAGACTTTGTGATGAAAGCTTGTGATCGAAAACCCGCTCAACATCAATCATTGCCATCGCACCTTTCTTTGAAATCCTGTGAAGTCCATACGCAGGCACGTATCGACGGGTGAATTCAGAGCCAATGGGGTAGCGGCTTTGCCGGGAATAGATTCACCGTGGGATTTGCAGAAAAGCAATGGTCCGAAGCGGTCTTTCTGAAGCCGGCCTTCTCTCCAGACGGAGAGGTTGCAAAGCCAGGACTCGGCAATGGACTTTTCTGTTTTTGCATCACGTTCTCCCAAGGTGGTTCAGTTGCGATCGACGAGTGCCTTTGTACACGTCAGCCGCCGGGTTCTCGATGACTGCGATCGAACCGTCTATTTGGCGTTGTGATCGATCCGAGCCGGAACCCGCGATTGTCTTTGATAGGAACAATAGGACGAATGTTCGTCAATTTCAAGTGTAAAATGAACAAAACGGCACAAAATGATCAGAATTACTAATTCAGGCCGCGTCGCAAGGATTTTGACAACTTGTACCTTAATGAATGCACAGGGCGCACAAAGATCGTATAAGGATGCATGGCCTTTCGCTTAAGTGGCGTCATATCAATGCCAATCTTACCTCCTGATGGTGCCAGGATGCGCCGGGGGCTCCTGAACTTGGGACCATTCGTGCGTTGGTGATTGCCTGCCGCTTGTGATCGGGCGGGCAGGAAGGGCAAGGCGAACAGAAAGGAGATTCTTCCCATTAAGCCCTAATTTAGTCTTGTCTTATTAACAACATAAGGCCTTTGAAGAGCATTGAAATGGCCTCATTGGATCGGATATTGACCCTTTTTCCGGAACTGTGTGGACACAGAAATCTGATTCCATAGCCGGGTGGTCTCCCTTTTCGTGTGACCCAGGGAGCGGACCACGTTGTTCCTTGCGGTGCTCAAAAGTCTGCCCGTCACTGTTGGAGAACGGCGGTGAGACTGCCATTTTTCGGCGAGCCTGCTCGGGCCTTTCAAAGAAAGCGAATTCACCTCTGAAAAGCGCCATGAATAGAGGCAGGCAAAATGATCATTTTAAACGGACTGTCATGATCCAATTTTGCCGATCGCCGAATGGGGCCGACCGTTCATCTCATATCAAGGGTTTGGCGCAGATTGCGCCCCCGCGAGGCAAATTTTCAGGCGCGGATAATGCGGATTCCCTGCCGCTCAAACGGGGCCAGGGCTTCCTGCGTTGCGCCGGTGCTGGTGATGAGAACGTGGATGTCGCTGGCCGGGCAGATGAAGGCGGGGCTCACGTTTCCCAGTTTGCTGGCATCCGTCACGACAATCACCTGCTTCGATTGCTTGAGCATCTTACGGTAGATCAGCGCCTCGTCGGTCTCCAGCGTCGTGGCTCCCCGTTCCGGATCCAGTCCTGTCACGCTCAAAAACACCCTGTCCATATACACGTCGTCCAGGAACGTGAGCGCTGCGTTCCCGGTGAGCGAGAACGACCACGCCCAGGGAATCACGCCCCCGGTCAGATAGGTGCGGATTCCGGGTTGGTTGCACAGTTCCATTCCAATATTGATGGCATTGGTAATGACCTGAATCTTCTCGCGGTGGCGTAGACTGCGGCCGATGTGCGTTGTTGTGGTTCCCGCTGTAAGCCCAACAGTTTCATTGGCTTGTATCAGTTCCGCGGCGGCCAGACCAATCCGGCGCTTTTCGACAGCGTAGCGCTGCTCCCGCGCCAGGAAGGAACTGTCGTAGCGAAATGGCTCATAGAGGAGTGGCTCGACCAGCGCCGCGCCACCGTGCGTGCGGCGGATCAACCCTCGATTCTCGAGCCGCGCCAGATCGCGGCGAATGCTGGGCGCCGAGGAACCAGCCACAGCGAGGATCTCCTCGATCGTCGCGGCTCCCACACGCAAAAGAAACTTGATGATCTGTTCGGAGCGGAGATTAAGTTGCTCGGACATGTTGAAACCGATTCTAACCCCTTTGGGTTGCAAATTTGGGGTCAGTGTGCGCATTCTTTGATGATTTTGCGAAAAATTACGGAAGTTTATCCAAAAAATTGATCGCAAAGGGTCTGAATGATCGCCGATCGGTCCTTCTGCCTTCCTCTGACAGGGCAAAAGTGGCTAGCCCGAATTCAAGGGCTTTCCAGTTGGCTGGGGCCGTACCGAATGCTCCCGGCATCGCTGGATGCCCTGTAAATTAGGACGGCCAGCGGGCGCAATTTCGGGCGAAGCGGCCGCAGCTCGTCTCCACGCGAAGATAACGTTCGCGACCTCCATCCGCCTATCCCAGCATCAATCTCAACGCTTGCGCGCAAGCGGCAGAGCGAAGGAGGCGCCATTCGATACCAACGTTCTGTCACATCTGCCTCGAACGAGCAGCACTCGAGTAAACCCCTGAAATCCATGGGAAACAAGCAACCGCGCCGCATCGGGATGGCATCACACGGACAACGGCTGTAGGCGAATCAGACCACATAAATCTGAACACCTCGCGAAGAATCACGACATCGAGATAAGTCAGTGAGTCACTCCGATCCAGACCCCAACCTCGGAGTCGTAAGGAAGTGTGTGCGAGTGTATGTCGAGGATCGGAACGGCACTGATACGGCAATCGGCATTCGCGCTTTGCTGCCGAAGATCAAATACCAATGTTCCGAGGTCAGGCCGCAGCCGCCTTTCTGCTTGAGAAAACCGGGGCTGAAGGCCATGATTTCGCGATTCTCGCCAAGCCGGTTCATCCAAAGGATTCGCTCAACCGGCGTCGAGAGGAGAACTCGAACGACGAAACTCAGGAAGGTTCTCGGAACGAAACGCATGCTCATTGTCTATCGGGATTTTCACTTTTAACCAAATTACGACGCAGATCAGAATCGAGAGAATCGGATGCCTACGCGCAAGAGAAAATGGAGCAAGGACGTTAAGACGGATTCCACCCACCTACCGGTCTCTCTCTTCACCAAGGACCCTGAGACGATCGCCGAGTCGCTCGCGTCAAAAGAAGTCTCGCCCAAGGGTCCTGCCTCGGGAATGAGAATGCTCACCTTCTATATCAATCGCGCGGGCCGAGGAATCAGCGCTTCTAGAAAGCGCAATCTTGAGAAGGCAAAGAAGCTTCTATCGGTGCGCGTCGAGCGGGCTCGAAAAGAAGAAGAACGCCATTAAAGTGATTCGCGCCGCGCTCTTTAGCGTGCATGGGCATGGTTCTGCGCGCCCAACGTGCGCAGGGCGCTCAGTGACAGACGCTGCCGGCCCGTTTCCATCGCTTTCCATGGATCGCGCCGCAACCGTTCTTTCCATTTCTCAAAGTCTGATACGTGAAACACGGGAGCACTTTTGGCGCTCAATTCTTTCCAATCCAATGTCATCGCAACCGGCGCTCCGCTCCGCGCCCTTGGAGAAAAAGGCGCGATTGAAGTCGCTTCGCGGTCATTGCGCAAGTAGTCGAGATAGATGCGGCCCTTGCGCGCGGATTTGGTCATCCTGGTTATATATAAGTCCGGCTCTTCCTTTTCCATGCTTTGAACCATGTTATGTGCGAACTGCTTAATGACCGGCCAGTCGTGCGCGGCCTCAATTGGAACCACAACGTGCAGACCTTTACCGCCGGTACTCTTCAAGAAGGTTTCGAGCTGAACCTTTCGCAAGCGCGCCCTCAGCTCCTGCGCACTCCCTGCCAAGGTTCGCCAATCAATTGCCGAATCGGGATCCAAGTCAAACACGATGCGGTCCGGCTTGTCGAGTGATTCGTTTCGAGAACCCCAGGGGTGAATTTCAAGCACGCCCATCTGCGCCAAACCTACCAGCCCTTCGGGCGTATTCAGTGTGAGGAAATCTTCGCTCTCTCCGGTCTTTCGATTTGGGATCGAAACACTGTTCACGCCGGTCGGCAATCCACGACCGACGTGCTTCTGAAAAAAGCAAGGCTTGCCACTCCCCTCAGGACAGCGGACCACGCTCAGCGGCCGGTCTGCGACATGCGGCAGCATCCTTTGCGCCACAGCCAGGTAGTATTCGGCAAGCGCCTGCTTTGTCATCCCGCTTTCTTCGTCGAGGACTTTGTTGGGATGCGTGATTGGCAGATCGGCCATTCTTGTCTTCTCCTTCCCGATCGTGCGCGACCGGTGCGTGGACCTCTTTTCCGCCTCGTACGTGACACGCGAGGACTTACCCTGATCGACCGCGACTTCACGTACAACTTCGCTGGGCGGCTTATCTTCTCGCAACCCTTTGAAGGCTGCCTGCCGCACCAGGTTTTCCCGTGTCCATGTGGCGAACGCGATTTGCGCTACCAATTCCGGTCTGACCCAATGCGCATTTTTGCGTGCCTCCCGTGGAGTTTCGACAAACGGAGACTGCTTTCGGGCCAAGGCATCCAATTGTGCGCGAAGCGTTCGCTGGGTCTGTTGTGTAAACCCGGTTCCGCTGCGTCCCGCATATCGGAGTTTGCCGCCCTCGTAATAACCAAGCAATATTGCGCCCACTCCACGTTCACCCTTCGAGGGATACGTAAATCCGCCAATCACAAACTCTTGTTCCTGAGTGCACTTCACCTTAATCCAGGAGTTTCTCCGGCCCGACGTATAGTTTGCGGACGCGAGCTTTGAAACAATGCCCTCGGCTCCCAGCGCGCAAGCCTTTGCGAAAACCTCGTCGCCTTTGGCTTGCAGATGCTCGCTCAACCGCAAAGGGGAATCGCTGTCGGTGTGGCTGAGTAACTCCCCAAGTAACTCCTTCCGCTGGACCAGTGAAAGGTTGCGCAAATTGTGTCCGTCCAGATGAAGAAGATCGAAGGCGAAGTAAGTCAGGTAACTTGATTTGCCGTCATGGAATGCGGACTGCAAGTCAGCAAAGCTGGCATTGCCCCTCTCATCCTGGGCAACGACCTCGCCGTCGAGAACGGCATTCTTCACCTGAAGTTGTGCGGCGCCATGTGCAATGTCCGGCATACGCGCCGTCCAATCCAGGCCCTTGCGGGTGAACAGTTTTGCTTTCCGATCGTGTCGCGCTCGGTTGACTGTCGATGTCACATGAATTTGAATCCTGTAACCGTCCAGCTTTAATTCGTGGATCCAATCCTTCCCATTTGGAGGCTTTGTGGCTTGCTGCGCCAACTGCGGCGCGATGAAATGCGGAAAAGCCTCGCGGGGAGCGAGTTTAAGAATTGAGGACCGATTTGTTCGCCGGCTATGCGATTGATTCGCCGCCGATGCCGCATGTGGAATTTGCGTGGGCGAGCTTTTCTCCGCGACTTTCGCGGAACCGTTGCGCTCTGCATGTTTGGAATTCCAGGAGTGGTCTTCACTGGCGGCAATCTGTGCCATGCTCCGGTTTGTTATTGCGCTTTCAGGAGCTTCGTTTGTAACCGCGGATTCCTCTGCCGACCGCGCAAAGGAATCACTCTCTTTGATCAAGAGCCAATTTGGCTTTTCGGGACGCTCGCCGTGCCCATGCATGCGAACCAAAGCCCAACCCCCTTTGAGCTTCGAGCCATGCAGTTCAAATTTGAGATGGCCCTTTTCCAAGCCCTGATCCACGTCGCCATGTGGCTCCCAATCGCCGAAGTCCCAAACCATTACGGTTCCGCCGCCGTATTGCCCCATCGGGATGGTGCCTTCAAACCCTCCATATTCGATTGGATGGTCTTCAACTTGCACTGCCAACCGCTTGTCCCCTGGATAGTTGCTGGGCCCTTTTGCAACTGCCCAGCTCTTCAACACGCCCCGCCATCCCAGCCGAAAGTCATAATGCAATCGCGACGCCGCGTGCTTTTGCACAACGAATGGAAGCTTGTCGCCGTTTTGTGAAGTTATTCGACCCTTCCTGCGTCCGCTTGGCTCCTGTGTAACTCCGAAGTCGCGCATGGACCGGTAGCGTTCAAGCTGTCGATCAACGGCCTGAGAAGCCTTGGATGCAGATTTTGTCCGGGTAGCCATGGTCACGCGGCCCTATGTTTGCGCTTGCTTCCTTTCACGAGCATCGGGCCTTTCGTCGATGCACGCTCGGTTCCTCGCCTCTCCCTGGCAGGAGGCCGCTTTGCCTCCGTCACGCTGCGGCGCAAAGCATCCATGAGGCTCACCACTTTAGGCCTCTGCCGTTTTTCTTCCTCAAGTGGCAAAGGCAGGTGCTTCTGCTTTGCTTCAATCAGTTTGCGCAAAGCTGCCTCATAGTCGTCTTTGAATTCATCGAGATGAAACGGAGCCGAATAGGCGCGGATCAGTTCGCTAGCCATCGCCAGCTGCTTCTTGTCGATTAGAGGTTGGGGAATCTCGGAGAAGTATTCTTCCGGTTTGCGGAGTTCTTCGCTGTAGCGAAGCGAATAAGCCATCATTCCACGGGACAGCTTATCCGGCGGCACTACGATGGCAATAAGATGCTCTCTGCCCCCAAACGCGATTTCTCCGAGCGCCGCCTTATGAGTCTGCTCCATTGCCTTCCGCATCACGGCGAAGGCATCGGGAGATTCCTTGGGCTGCGGCACAACAAAGTAAGGCTTCTCAAAGAGAGAAGGAAACAGCTGATCAAGATCGACGAACTGGCTTATCTCAATGACCTTGTTCGTCTCAATTCGCAATTTTGAGATTTCTTCGGGTTCGAGAATAAGATACTCGCCCTTGCTGTATTCGTATCCTTTAACAATATCGGAGTTATCGATCGGCTTATCTTCGTCGATTACGTTCAAATGCCGTATTCTCTGTCCGCTTCCTCGATCGATTTGATGAAATGTTACTCCGGCGTAAGAAGAGGCCGCCGGAAACAGTTGAATGCCGAAAGCGACAAGCGAAATCTTTAATTGACCCGACCAATACGGACGACCAACCATTTCCTCCTCCAGCAAGCAGCTTTCAAAGAAGCAAACGACTTCCCTCATCCCGATGCCCTTGTGTGATGCTGCGCCGTTGGGGAGAGTTGTCTCTTCCAATTTCCGGGTCTCTCCCGCAGGGTGGGTTGCCCCGTCGCGGATCGTGAATGAATGCAGAAAACTCAAAATCGCGGCTGCGCTTCCAACCTCTTGTCAGATCCCCGCATGGGCGTTGGGATTCAGGACCCTTCCGAAGGGATACTCCGTGAATGTACTTGTCTTTAACCCAGGCAGCAATTCTTTGAAGGCGGGGATCGTCTCCTGTGAGGGAGCGCAGGGGTCAGCCTCTACCGGCATAAAGCTCGTGGAAGTCATCGTCGAAGGGATCGGGAAGGACCCCAAGCTTTCCGTATACCGCGGAAAGAGCATCGCTCACTCAGAGCCCATTCAGGCTCGCAATTTCGGCGAGACTGCTGCCGGTATTCTTCTCTGGTTTGACAGCGCCGGGCACGGTTCGAGCTGGCCGACGAAGCAGGTGAATTGCGTCGGCATTCGCGTAGTGCACGGCGGTTCGAGGTTCACACGACCGGTGCAGATCACTGGGAAAGTTGAGCGGGAAATCTCCGAGTTGGCTAAATGGGCTCCGCTTCACAACCCTCGTTCCGTCGAAATTTTAGCGCCGATACGTCGCCGTTTCGCCGGCATTCCGTTTTACGCTGTGTTCGACACCGCATTTCACTGCACTATCCCACCGGTCGCGAGCTTGTATGCAATTCCCCTAGAACTCTCGCGGAAACACAACATTCGCCGGTACGGATTTCATGGTATATCGCACCGATATCTCCTCGAACGCTATGCCATGATCGTCCAGAAAAAACCCGAAGAGCTGAACCTGGTTACGATGCATTTGGAAAGCGGCTGTTCGGTCACTGCGATTGCAAAGGGCAAATCCGTTGACAACACCATGGGGCTGACTCCGCTGGAAGGAGTCATGATGGGGACACGCTCCGGCGATGTTGATCCATCGCTCATTCCCTTTCTGGCGCAAATGGAGCGTATGGAGATTCCCGAAATCATGAACGTCCTCGAGAAGCAATCGGGGCTGCTTGGAGTCTCTGGAAAATCTCTCGACACCCGAATTCTGATGCGTTCTTACGACACCGACGAACGAGTCAAGCTTGCGATGGAGATGTTTTCCTACCGTGTCCTTAAGGCTGTTGGTGCGTATCTTGGCGCCCTGCATGGCGCAGATGCCGTCATTTTTGGAGGCGGCATCGCCGAAAACACGCCCTTGGTCCGCCAGAGAGTATGTGAAGGCCTTCGCTGGTGCGGGCTCGAAATTGATGACGAGCAGAATCGCCGGGTCATCGATGTCGAGGGCCGACTCTCGACAGAAAGGTCTCCAATTCAGGCCTACGTCATCCCCGTCGAAGAGACTCTACAGATTGCATTCGAGTGCGATCAGGCGATTCGTGCGGCGAACAGAATGGCCCGGGAATCAAGGCTTCCTGCCACTGCCAAATAGATTCGAGAACGGATTGTTGCAAGGCGACATAGATGTCTTCTCGCGCATCTACATCCGGCATGATACGCAAACTGAAGTCTGGTGAATATCGTCTCTATTCGCGAAAAATAGATGCGTCAACCGGCAAGCGCCGCAACCTCGGAACGTTTTCCACTTTAGAGAAAGCAAAGAAGCACGAACGCGAAGTGCAGTACTTCAAGAAACATTGACCATATGCAACTGAAAGGTTGCTGATCATACTTCATCGCGAAGGCTTCGTGCAGATAGAAACAGCCTCCTTTTCTTTCCGTAGCCGTGCCTTCACCGCCGAGCGAAAAGGGGCAAGGCATCCGTGCAGCCCGGACTGGCATCCGAAACGATGAGTTGATTTACGGCCAGGAGGAAAAGGCGATGCCGGAGAAACAGACACTTGAACGGGCAAGACGTGATCTTCGCGAAGGCAAGGCGCCATCGTCTACATGTATTCCGAAACTGCTTTCGCCGAGGCGCACCGAACCTCTTAGGCCGCTGCAATTCTCCTGATCAGGTCGGACTGTTCGTCATCATTCTCCGCGCCAATGGTGAAGGCGTCTAGAACACCGGTGCCCAGTGCAAAGCGAATCGCCTCATCCTGGCGCGTGCGCATCGTTCCCTGGCCCAGAATCTTCATGCCAACAATGCCCTTGCCCTGGGCGCGCATCTGTTGGATCACACTGATGACCGTCTTCGGGTCGGCGTCCATGTATGCGCCAATGGGATTCAGGCGTACCAGGTCCACATCTACCCACGGCGACGCGGCGGCTGCGCGCAGCGCCTCAATGGTGTGGCATGAACAGCCGTGCGCGCGGATAATGCCTTTCTCCTTCGCCTCTGAAAACACATCCATCACGCCCTTGTATCGTTCCGTCCAGTCACCATCGCGGAGATAGTGCATCAGCAGAATGTCGATGTACTCAGTCTTCAATTCGCGCCGATAGCGGTCGATGTCGGCCTTGGCCTCCTTCGGATCGCGCGAGTCGCACTTGGTCATGATGACAACTTTCTCGCGCGGAAGGTGGCTAATGGCCTCTGCCACTTCGGGGTGCGACCCGTAGGAGTCGGCCGTGTCAAAGAACGTGAGGCCGCGATCGTAGCCGGTGCGCAGCACGCGGAGCAGGCCGCCATTGCGCGTCTGGTTTGACGAGCCGCCGGAGCCCATTGTCCCGGTGCCCATGGCCAGGCGGCTGGTGCGAATGCCGGTCTTTCCCAGCACAACTGTGTCAGTTGCTTCGGACTTGCCCTGGCCGACGGGCACATCGGGAACCGCGGCAAGCGTGCCCGGAGCGAGATAGGCCGCGCCAAAACCAGCCGCGGCGCCGGCGATGAATTTTCTCCGATTCATGAGTCCTCCTGCGTGAAGAGAAGCAAATTTAAAAGTCGGGACAAGTAGGAAGCACCCGCCTCGAAGCCGCCTCCACCAATGGGCAAATTCTAAGCCTCTTGGCAGTCGCCTGCCCATCCTCGAATGGAAATTCTCAATTTCACCGCGCCTGATGGACCGGGTCCGCGCGCCATAATATTTCTTAGGAATGGGCGCATCGCTTGCGGAGATGGCGCTCTGGCAGACCCTGGAAGCACGCGAAAGTTTATAGTGGACCTGCCCTGAGCCTCCTGCGATGCGATCTGAATTGATCCGAGCGGCGGAACTGCTGCAATGCCGAACACCCGAAGCTGTGGAAGAAGCGATCGGGTTCTCGCCGAAAAACTGAAGGCACCCACCCGCATGGGTGATCCGCGCCGAATGGATCACACTTTGGAGTTTTCCGGCACGATGTGCAGCGTTGTCTCCTGCCCTGCGCAGGACGCGGGAACATGATCCTACCCAGGCTCTGACGCATAAACATGAATACCCGGCTCAAGCACGCCGGGTATTCAACCTGGTAAGAACCTTATCAACGTCGGTCGGGTTCGCCCATCAGGTGGCGCATTGCCCGGTCATATCCGCGCCGGAAGCCATCGCGATACGCTTCACGCTGCTCGGGTGGAAGATGCGGGTGCCGATATTCATCGCGGTTGTCCACGTCAGGCCGACGGTGGTTCAGAAAATCCTTCCGAGCCCCCTCAATCCCATCGTGAAACCCACGGCGCTGATATTCGTTCAACTCACCCGGAGGCACGTCCCATCCCCGATCCTGACCAATACCAATTCCTGGCGAGGGTGGAGCAGGCGGTGCACCATACGCCCTGGCGGTAACCAGACCCGTGGTGCCCACGCACAACGCGAGTGCCGCAATTGCATAACGATTGAGACTCATCGTTCGATCTCCCTTTCTTGTAACTTTCACCGGACTGTCGGTGACGCATAGATTCGCCCGCCTTACTCTCCGGGATCCGGCAGTCGAACAGGCAAGTCGATTGTATACGGCAACCGGCAGTTCGGCTAAACGGATTGTTGAACGAAGTTGCGTCGGCTTTTGTTCAGAGCGCGTTCTTGAGGCCGCCTCCAGACACGGCCTATTTCTAGTGACCATGATGATTAATTGTGGTCGTGGTCGCCCGAAAGGTGCGCCATCGCCCGCTGATAGCCGCGGCGGAAACCGTCGCGATAATCATCGCGCTGGTCGTGGGGGACATGGGGATGACGGTATTGATCGTGATCGTCCGCATCCGCATGGCGATGGTGCTCAAAGTCTTTGCGAGCGGCTTCAATTCCATCATGAAACCCCTGGCGCTGCACTTCGCGGAATTCCTGTGGTGGCGCATCCCAATCACCGTGATCTTGTACCGCGCCAATGGCGGGTGTGCCGGTGGGCGCGGCGTTCGCCTTCAACATGACAGGACTTAGCAGTGTCAGCGCACCGGCGAGGGCTGAAAGAGCAATCCATTTGAACTTCATCAAGTGAACCTCCGTTCCAAGCCGTTCAGATGTGGCGATCAAGCCGCGTGTTGCCCGGCAGTGGACAGGATGGAGATTCGCCACCCTCACGGGGCGATGACCGATACCACAAGTTGTTATCGCGCAAGAGGTTCATAATGCGCGGGAATAAATCCGCTAGGATTGTCTTATGGCCCCGTTGCTCGACATCCGCGACTTGCAGATTCGGTTTGGAGCGACCGAGGCAGTGCGCGGTGTGAGCCTGCAGCTTGACGAGGGCGAGGTGCTGGGTTTGGTAGGCGAGTCGGGCTCAGGGAAGAGTGCGACCGCACTCGCAATTCTCGGCCTCCTGGGTCCGGCGGCGCGGGTTACGGGGCAGATTCTGTGGCGAAATGGATCGGCTACGGACGATGCCATCGACTTGCTCCGTCAGCCGCCGGGTGCATTGCGCAAGTTGCGCGGCCGGCAAATTGCGATGATTTTTCAGGAGCCGATGACCGCACTGAACCCGGTGATGTCCATTGGCCGCCAGGTGGCTGAATGCGCAGAAGCGCACTCGCCATCATGGACAGGTCGTGAAGCAAAACAGCGGGCGATTGCCGCGTTGGAAGCGGTCGCGATTCCTGAAGCGGCACGTCGATATGGCGATTATCCGCACCAGTTTTCTGGTGGGCAACGCCAACGTATTCTCATTGCGATGGCGCTCATCAACGGGCCGCGGCTGCTTGTTGCAGACGAGCCAACAACCGCGCTGGATGTTACTGTTCAGGCGCAGATTCTGGCTCTCCTCGCCGATTTGCAGCGCCAGCACAGCCTGGCCATGGTCTTCATCTCGCATGATTTGGCGGTGGTAGGCCAAGTGGCTGGCCGCGTGGCCGTGATGCGTGCCGGACAAGTGGTAGAAACCGGCCCAAGCGGCCGCTTGCTCACGTCCCCCGAGCACCCTTATACGCGCAGTCTGCTGGCCGCGGTGCCGACGCTGCGGACCGACCGCAAAAAGCCTCTCGCTACAATCAGCTGACCACTCTCCGATTCGGGTGCACGCGTTGCGATGCGCCCAGAGACACGACCGCCTCCAGGGGCAAACCCGGAGGCGATGTGGCAGGGATGGCTTCGAACTACTCGGCGACGGCTGCCAGGGGCTCGGCGGCAGGGGCTTCTTCATGCGCATCAGCCGCTACCTGCACCTTGACGTGTGCAGTAACTTCGCGATGCAGCCTGATCGCGACCGTGTATTCGCCCAAGGTCTTGAGCGGTTCACTCAGTTGAATCTTGCGGCGATCCACCTCAAAGCCCTTGGCTTCAAGCCCGCTGGCGATATCGGCGGACGTGACGGAGCCGAAAAGCTGTCCGTTCTCGCCGGACTTGCGGGTAAAGCTCAGCACGATGGGATCGAGCTTGACGACCAGTTCCTCCGCCTGAGCCTTCTCCGTGGCGGATCGGCGGGCAGCGGCAGCTTTCATTTGTTCGATGACAGCTTTGTTGGCCAGTGTGGCCTGCAGCGCCAGCTTGCGGGGCAGCAGGAAATTGCGGCCGTAGCCATCAGCCACCTTCACGACATCACCGCGGTGGCCGAGATTAGCTACGTCTTCCTTCAGGATTACTTCCATTTCAAACTCTCCAGTGTTGCAGGCGGCACTCAGGATCGGTCGTCTTTTGAGTTAGACACAAACACTCGCCATGAGTTGCACCGCGCAGGATTCTACATCGGCCCTAGGAGCATTGTCGCCACTATGATCGTTTTTAACCCCGTCAACATATACAACTTACGTGTTATCACAGGGTGAAAAGGCGACAGCCGCCTGTCTAGTGCCGGGTGGCGAACGGCAGCAGGGCGATATTCCGGGCCTGCTTAATGGCGCGGGTCAGGCGGCGCTGGTGCGTAGTGCACACCCCGGTGAGCCGACGCGGCACGATCTTGCCACGCTCGGCCACAAAGCCTTGCAACAGCCGGACATCGCGGAAAGGAATGGCGTCGATCTTCTCGGTGCAGAACTTGCACACCTTCTTGCGGCGGAAGAACTTGCCGCGGCCACCTGGCCCACCCGAGGGGCGGCCGCCGGGGCCTCCGCCGGGCCGGCCGCCGGAGCGGGGTGGGGCTGAACTGGGCCCCGTGCTGGGGCCAGAGCTGGATTCTTGCGGTGCTGCCGATGCGCCCGTCTCGGGCGCCTTTCCTGTGGTCTCTTCAGACATTGGTATTCCCTCTTTTACTCTCTTTGCTTCCGAGGCCCGTCAGGGGAGCGGAAGGCAAAATCGTGCCGAAGCCTGGCTCAACCGTGCGGAGCGGGCGGCGGTGTTGGGTAACAGACACTCAGGCGCCGGCCTGAACCGTCTCGGATGCTTCCGCCGGCGCCGGAACGGGCGCAGCGGCTGCGGCAGGCTCCGCGCTCAGTTTTCTGCGCACACCGCGCAGCGCCTTCACCTTGGCAAGCCGTTTCTCTTCCTCGTCGATGCGCACGGTGATGAACTTGATCACCGGCTCTGAAACGCGCAAACGGCGCTCCAGCTCGAGCACCACCGCACCGTTGGCCTCAACAGTAAGCAGAATGTAATTGCCGTCATTGAACTTGCGCACCGTGTAGGCAAGTTTGCGCCGGCCCATCTTTTCGACATTCTTCACCACTCCGCCGCCATTGGAGATGGAGGTGGTGAAGCCGGCAATCAGCTTGTCGACATCTTCTTCGACCGCGTCGGGCCGAACGATAAACATAACCTCATACAAACGGGACATCCGATTTCCTTTTCCGCTGAAGCCCCCTGGCCTCAGCCGCTGCCACCGGCGCATACGCCATAGCGGCAATATCATTCCTTGTTGCTTCGCCGAACCTTGACTGCTTCCTCTACCTAAGATCCCGGTTTGGGTTTGTTCTCCCCATTCCGGGTTCCTGTTCCCTGATCTCCGCCCTTATCATCACGACGGTTAAACTCGTTCATCGCGGGCCCGGGGCCTTCTTCGATGATGCGCCGCGTGGCTTTTGCCACCCGGTCAAGCACCTCGTCAATCACCGTCAAATCCGCCTTGCGCATCGGCGATAGCAGATAATCCCTTCCGGGCCGCCTGGCCCCAACCGCCGCGATGGCTTCGGGCGGCAAATCAGGTCCCACGCCAATCCGCAATCGTAGCCATTCCTGGCTGCCCAGGGCCGAGGTCACGCTGCGGGCTCCGTTGTGGCCCGCCGGCGAACCGCGTTCCCTGATCTTGAAGGTCCCCATCACCAGGTCAAGCTCGTCGTAAACCACGAGCAGGTCCCGCATCGGGTCCGCCTCAAACTCTTTGACCAGAGCGGCTACTGCCAGCCCGCTCAGGTTCATAAAGGTCTCCGGCTTGGCCAGGACCACCATCCGCCCAGCGATGCGGCAGGTTGCGGTGGTAGCCCGGCAGCGCCGGTTCTGGACCACAACGCCCTCTTGCTGGGCGATGCGGTCGATGGCCATGAACCCCGCGTTATGCGGTGTCCATATGTAATCGGGGCCGGGATTGCCAAGCCCCACCACAAGAAAGGGGCCGAGCGAAACTGAACTGCGGCTCCTGTCGAACTCGCTTGCCTCGGCCAATGCTTACTTTTTCGCCCCTGCGTCGGCCTTCTTGGCCCCGGCTTCGGGCTCCGCCTTACCCTTCTTCGCCACCTCGGGCTCCGCTGCAGCAGAAGCAGCAGCCGCTTCGGCACTCGCGGCCGCTTCCACTTCAGCAGCGGTAGGCGCTTCTTCGCGGATCGAGACCACATGGGCCACGGTCGCGTCTTCAGAATTCAAAAACTTGATCTTGTCCGAGTGAGGCAGATCGCTGACGCGCAATACCCCATGCATCTCCAGCGCACTCACGTCCAGGTCGATGTGGGTGGGGATGTTGGCGGGGAGGCACTCGATCTCGACCTCGCGCATCACCTGGTCCAGGATGCCGCCGGCTGTCTTGACGCCGACCGGGATGCCCAGAAGCTTGACCCGCACGCTGACTCGAAGAAGCTTGTCCAGTGCAATACGCTTAAGGTCGATATGGATAAGCTGATCCTTGAGCGGTTCGCGCTGCCAGTCGACAATCATGGCCTTGGCCGCAGGCTTTCCGACAACCTCGACATCGAAAATCGTGTTGTGGCCCGTCTCGGAAAAAAGAATCCGGGAAATCTGCTTGGGATCAACCTCGACGGCGACCGCTTCATGACCGGCGCCATACAGCACCGCAGGAATCTTGCCCGCAACGCGCACACGGCGAGCTGCATTCTTGTTGAACTTGCCCTCACGGGGCTTGGCTACGACAACTTCAGGCATTTTTCTCTCGTTTCTCATTTTCGGGCACGGAAGGCGATTTCCAGCCGTCAGCTATCAGTCGTCAGCCTGGTCTAGCTGATTCGAACTGATTCGCTCCGCTCCCTTTGTTAAGCAGCTTTCAGCCGCCTCGTTACCGTTACGCACAGAATCGACTCAATAGTCGAAGATGCACCGTCTTCTTTTCTCCCTGACCGATTGCAAAGGCCAATCTCTTCGACGCTCCAGCTTAAAGCTGACCGCTAAAAGCTGAAGGATGTTTCTAGCTGAACAGCGTGCTCACGCTGGTCTCCATGTGAATGCTCTCGATGGCCGCGCCCAGCAGGCCGGCGATGGAAAGCACCTTGATCTTGGGCAACTTCTGGGCCGCGTCGCGCAGAGGGATGGTGTTGGTCACCACCAGTTGCCCCAGGCGCGAGTTGGCAATGCGATCGATGGCCGGACCCGAAAGCACGGCGTGGCTGGCGCAGGCGTAAACCGCGGCTGCACCGTTGTCAAAAAGCGCGTCCACGGTCTTTACCAGGGTGCCCGCGGTATCAATGATGTCGTCGATGATGAGGCAGTTCTTGTCCTCCACATCGCCGACGACGTTCATCACTTCGGCAACATTGAGGTCAGTGCGGCGCTTGTCCACGATGGCAAGTGGCGCACCCATCTTTTGTGCGAAAAAGCGTGCCCGCTCCACGCCGCCCGCATCCGGCGATACCACGGTCAGGTTGGGCAGGTTCAGCTCGCGGAAGTAGCTCACCAGCACTGGGCTGGCAAAAAGGTGATCGACGGGAATGTTGAAGAAGCCCTGAATCTGCGCGGCGTGCAGGTCGACGAATAAAGCCCGGTTTGCCCCCGCAGTGGTCAGCAGGTCGGCGATGAGTTTGGCACTGATGGCTACCCGGGGACGATCTTTGCGGTCCTGGCGCGCGTACCCGTAGTAGGGCACCACCACCGTGATCCTGGCCGCCGAGGCCCGCTTGAGCGCGTCAATCATCACCAAAAGCTCCACCAGGTGCTGGTCCACCGGATAGCAGGTAGGCTGCACCACGAACACATCCACTCCCCGCACGTTTTCGAGAAGCTGGAAGTAGACTTCGCCGTCTGCAAAGCGCTGCAGCTTGGCCTCGCCCACCTTGACGCCGATGTGCTGGCCGATCTCTTCGGCCAGCGGTTTGTTGGCCGAGCCACTGAAGAGCTTGAAGCGCTTGTCCTCGCTCAGGTTGCGGGTCCGCTTACGTTCGGCGGCCGGTTTGGCGTCCTTCGCTTTCAGAGCGCCGTCCAGTGCCGCGACTTCGCGGACCTCTTTCAGTCCGCCTTCCTGTTGCTTGTCTTCCGCCGTCACCGTCACTGTTCCTGCTTCCATTTCCGAGTACCTCCAAGCTGGTTGGCTTTGGCTGCTACCGGTTTCCAAACGTTCGAAAAACTTGGCTGGGCGACCAGGATTCGAACCTGGACAAGTGCCTCCAAAGGGCACTGTCCTACCATTAGACGATCGCCCAACTTGCGGTCTTGACTCCTCATCAAAAGCCGCTTTTGACAGCCGTTCGCGAGTCTCTCAACCGCAAAGGCCGCCTGTCAATATACCTGAGGCAAAAGCATTTCACTCCAGTAATCAGCTCGCGGCAGCGTCCGTGTCAAGTGACTTTCGACACCGGCTGCCCGCAGCCGTTCCCGGGCTGCCTCTGCATCTCCGCGGGTCAGGTACAACCCGAAGAGCGCCGAGCCGGACCCCGACAACGAAGCAAAGAGGGCTGCCTCCGGAGTGCCCGAAGCCGCAAGAATACGCTTGATCTCAGCAAGGGAGGGATACTGGGGAAAGACGACACGTTCGAAGTCGTTCTGAATCCAGCTCGTGATCCCGGTGCGGACAAGCACGGACTCTTGTGGTCCGGCCAGGTCTTCTCCATTTGGGAAGACACCGGAGGAGCCTGATCCTTGCTGTCCTCCGGGGATCGCTCCCGCGAAGGCGCTGGCATAGGCGCGGCTCAACTCATTTAGTTTATCTGCACTTGCCTTCTCGGTCAAACCCTCTGAGGCGCAAAGCGCGTCCCAGTTGCGAAAGGCCATCGGGGTCGAGACGCCAATCGACGGTGTGGCCACCACGCACCACACTGGCCCTATATCCGGCAGCGGATGAACTTCCTGGCCGCGGTCCGTCCCCAGCACCGTTCCGCCGATAAGAAACAGCGGCACATCCGAGCCCACATGGGCTGCGATTTCGAGACGGCGCGCGAACCATTCCGAACCGCCATCCGGAGCGGAAAGGAGGGATTCGGAAGCGTGCCCGCCTTGACGGAGTCCAGCATTTCCAACGCAGGATTGACTCGGACCACCGCCAATCCCCAGTTCCAATTCGAGCCCCACAAGAGCTGCCACCGCGTTGGCTGAACCCGCTCCAAGGCCGCCCTGCACCGGCAGCCGTTTGTCGATGGCGATCTCCACCTCGGCGGTAATGCCGAGCGCCTCCAACGCCAGTTCAACCATCTTCCACGCGGTGTTGCGGCTGTCAGTCGGGACCCGCCGGTCATTAGAAGAGAGGCGTATTGCGCTCTCTGAGGCGCGCCGGGCCGTAACCGTCACCACGTCATACAGCGCCAGCGTCTGGTAAACCGTCGTCAGCGCGTGAAACCCGTCGGCGCGGGGAGCACCTACATACAGGCCTAGATTGATCTTCGCGTGCGAACGGACGACAGTTGGCATACCGGTTCATTGTAGAGCCGGCAAGCCCTGACGCTTCCCCACCCCCATCGCACAAAATACTGATTTGAAGGAACAAATCGATTGATCGCGCCGTAGAATGCAAGGCCAGAGGAGTGCAGAGCTCTACGCGCCTGCAATCTGCAGTCCCCAAAGGCGTGAAAGGAGGACGTGATGCCTTCCCTGATTCAGTCTTGCTGCTCTTGCGCGATCCTCCTCGCCGTCTTTGCAACATCTGCATCCGCACAGATTCCGGCGCACTCGGCTCGGATGGAGTTGGTGAACGGAAAACCCTACGTAATGGTGATGGTCAACGGCCAGGGCCCGTTCCGCTTCGTGGTCGATACCGGGACCGGCGGCCAGGCGCTGGTCACCTCCGCGCTTGCCGACAAGCTGCAACTGCCCGTGGTGGGCCACGCCCGGCTCATCGACCCGAGCGGACAGGGAGAACAGCGGGCCCAGATCGTGCTGCTTCAGTCCCTGAGTGTGGCCGGAGTTGAATTCATTGGGGTGAAGGCCATCCAACACAGCCTCGCCGCCGAAGACGACACTTGCCAGGGCTTGTTGGGATTCACTCTTTTCCGCGATTACCTGCTGAAGCTCGATTATCCAAACCGGCAAATCACGCTCGCGTCCGGCTCGCTGACACCGGATGGTGAGCGGCTCGTAATGCCATTCCGTATGCCCGACGGAATTCCCATCGCTTCTCTTCGGATTGGCAACGTGCGCGTCGATGCCCAGATTGACTCTGGCGGCGCCGGCCTTAGCCTGCCGGAGCCTCTCGTGCCTCACCTGAAGTTTGCTGCCGACCCTGTGCCCTTCGGGAAAGGAGAATCCCTTTCCACGCGATTCCAGGTCAAGGTGGCGAAACTCGGTGGGGATGTGCGACTTGGCCGCTACACCTTTCAGCACCCGTACGTCGAAATCAATCCTGCGTTTCCCCTGGCCAATTTTGGCGGCTTCGCATTGCAGAATTTCGCCGTCACCTTCGACCAGAAAAGCCTGCTGATGCGGCTCGAAGCGCGGCACAAGGTCTTCCATCTCGACACGCTGCCCACCACGACGCGCCTGCGGAATGCTCCCTCCGCAAAGTCCGAACCCGGCCTCGTGCCGGTTGGCTAAGACCCATCGACTTATGTCCTCGGCCGCAAAAAATCCAGCTTTGCTTTCGGTAAACCGTTTGCAGATTCCCTCTTTACTAAGATAGATCTGCATTCGATCTTTCCCCCGCACAGTTTCCCCTCAGTACCGCTCGATGACGTATGACCCCGTGCTCTCTTCACAATCGGAGAACCGATGAAGCGTCGTTCCTTCCTCAAATTCGCAGCGGCAGTCCTCCCCGGCGCGGGATTTCCGACCTTCGCAATCGCCCAGCTTGCCGCGTCCTCGTCCGCTGAAGAGATTCACATGGTGGCGGCCGGGCAAGACAGGTTCGGAGAATCCCACTCGCGCGGTTTCAGCTCCATTCTCTTCAAAGTTGCTTCTCGCGAGACAAGCGGCGGCCTCTTCATCATTGAACATGACAACTTGGTAAAAGGCGGCCCGCCGCTTCATCTTCACCTGCACCAGGAAGAGTGGTTCTGCGTCCTGAAAAGCGAAGTCCTCTTTCAGGTCGGCGACGGCCGCATAAAGCTTCATGCAGGAGATTCCATCCTCGGTCCACGCAGTATTCCACATGCCTTCTCGATGGTGGGCGAAACGCCGGGCAAGATGCTCATCGCCTTCATACCTGCCCGCAAAATGGAACAGTTTTTCCGTGACACGGCAATTCCCAATCCGCCCAATCAGGACGCCGCTTTTTTCAGCAGATATGAGATGAAGCTGCTCGGGCCGTCGCCTTTCGCAAGCTAGCGCCCCAAACCTCGTGCGGTGAGCGCACTCAGACCCGCGCCGTGCGCCCTACCATTTCTTTCGCCGCCCGCAGCGTGGCTACGGGTTCGCCAACAGGTCGGAACTCCATCGCGACGTTGTGGCGATAATTGAGCTCGGCGAGCTTGCGATAGATGTTGCCGTAATTGATTTCGCCCGTGCCCGGTTCATGCCGCCCCGGCACATCAGCAATGTGAATCAACCCAATCACATCGATGTGTTTGTCGATCTTCTCGATCAGCTGTCCAAAGCTCATCTGCTCGTGATAGATGTCGTAAAGAAACTGCACCTGCGGGTGATTCACTGCCCGTACGATCTCAATCGCCTCGATGGCCGAAGTGAGATAGTAGTGCGGATTCTCCTCGAGGTGAATGCATTCAAGCAGCAGCCGCACGGGCTGGCCGTCGATCTGGCGTCCCTCAACCATTGCCGCCGCCTGCTTGAGTGTTTCGATCGCCGCCTGGTGTTGTGCTTCGCGCGGAAGTCCCGGCACAACATTGCCCGAAAGCACAATCATCGCCGGACAACTGAGCGTCTCCATCGGGACAAACGCCTGCTTCAACTCCGACAGAAATGCATCCCGCACCGACGGATCCGCAACCCCGTTATGCAACCCCGCGGTCGCGTCAAATTGAATGCCGAGTTTTTTGCGCGCCGCATTGGCGTTAGCAAAATCCGTGGCCGACCAATGCTGCGCGTTGTACTCACCTACCAGCTCAATGTTGCTGTAGCCCGCTTCGGCTACCTTGGCCAGCCGCTCTTCGAAGGGCAGGTCAGTAAAGACTGTCCAAAGCATCACGGAAAGCGGAAAGGGCGTGGAGGAGGTATCGGGTCCGTCGGCAGCATTGCCGGCTCGAGACGGGAGCGGCGACGCAGCGACACTCAAAGCCGTGCCGGCCAGGACTTGCGTAAACGTGCGGCGATTCATGTGGGTCTCCTTTGATTCTGCCTGCTATTTGGCTTTCGCCTTGCCGGAACGCCGCAGGGCCTGCCAGTCTTTTTCGGTCTGGTCGGCGTAGAGTGAGCCAAACCTGCCCAGCGCCTCGGCAAAGCCGTCGCCGGAGCCCAGATAGGCGGCAATCACCAGCGGGTCACCGGAGCGGGCGTGGCCGCGTGCGAGCAACTCACCGCAGATCTCAGCGAAGGCCGTCAATCCTCCGCCAACCAGGTCCTCAATCTCAATCGAGCCTTTATGGTCGTTAAGTTGCCTGACCAGATAGTCGCGCCCGGCCATATGTGTCCAGCCCAGAAACGGATCGGACTGCACCTGCATGGCCTTCTGGCCTTCCACTGTGCGTTGGCCGTTTTGATGAGCCGGATGCGCGTCAGGCAAATAAGACGAATAAGCAGAAACCGCTTCTTCCTTGATCTGCAGGAACAGGGGATCTTTGGGCCCGTTGCCTTCAAAGTAGATACAGTAGTCGCGCAGTCCCACCGACCCCGTTCCCACCACTTTGAAAGCTACATCCAGGGGACGGTAAAGCGACAAAAGGTGCCTGCGCTGCGGCTCAAGCATCTCGTTGTACGGTTTAAGAGCGGCCAGCACAGTCGCCGCCTGCGAACCCGTTACGCGGGTCAACATCGGCTTGGATTCCCTGAATCGGCGGGTTGCGCCTGGCTTGCCGCCGGCGGGCTCGGTAAGCTGCTCCAGCGAATGCATCGGCGTAGCGCGCTCGGCCTTCAGCAGTGCGTCGTGCACGGGCTCGACAGAGCCGAGGCGATGCACCTGGAAACGGCCCACCTCAAGAAGTGTCATGTGTGACAAAGCACGCATCTGCGCGCAGTAGCGCACGATGCACGCTTCGACAGCACCGCGAGCCGAGGCTTCCTTGTGCCGGGATTCGCGTCCGGCCAGCACCAGCGAGGCTGCCATCCGCTTCAGGTCCCACTCGAACGGGCCGCGAATCGTCTCGTCGAAGTCGTTGATGTCGAAGACCAGCCGGCCATCGGGCGCGGCAAATGCGCCCAAATTGCGTACATGGGCGTCGCCGCAGAGTTGGCTGATGATGCCCGTGTTGGGCACCACGGCGAGGTCCGCGGCGATGACTGGAGCGGCGCCACGAAAGTAAAGGAACGGCGACTGCGCCATCATTTGGTGTTTGAGTTTGAGGAGAGCCGGAACGCGGCCGCGTTCCACCCGCTCAAGCAAAGACAATGCCGGTGACTGTCGGGCTTTGATGTTGAGTTCGTCGTGTTTCTGTCGGCCAACCTGCTTGCGGCGCGCCTGGCCAAGTTTGCGCCGTTCTTCCGGGGTCGCCCATTGCATAGCCCGCACCATACTCGTTCTGCCTGCGCGAATCAATCGAGAAGATACTGGAACGATCGCTCTGCACTCTGAATGAGTGACGCCACGCAGGTGGAAAGCGGGTTGGCTCACTCCATGATTTACACTGCTTCGTGTAAGCCCCCAGTTCTCTCGCCCCGCCCGAAGCCTCACGACGGGCTTTGACCCCGGAGGAACATTCTTTGACGCGCTCAGCCGCCTTCCTGCTTCCAGCAATTCTTGCCTTTCCGCTCTCAACTGTTCCTCTTCCCGCCCAACCCCCTGCAAAGCCGCTGACTGTCGAAGCCATCTTTGGCCACGGGTCGATCGTCGGAAAACCGCCCGAGGGGATTGCCTGGTCACCTGACGGTCAACACCTGAGTTATATGGATGGCGGGGAACTGATTGACCTGGATCCTGGCTCAGGCAAGCCGCACGTGCTGGTGAGTCACGCCAAGATGGCGCCCCTGGATGAGGCTCGCGGCACCGAGCGTGACCGCGACCATCGGGCCCGGTACGGAGAGGCCAGCTACCTGTGGGCGCCGGACTCGAGACATCTGCTCTTCGACTCCAATGGACGATTGTGGATGTACGACCTTAGCAACGGCACTGGACTGGAAATCGGCTTCACCGGTGAGGGTTCCGGCGATAATCCGAAGTTTTCGCCGAATGGAGAATCCATCTCATTTGTGCGCGATCACGGCCTTGCCGTTTTGCACCTGCGTGTGCCGGGAACGCCGACGACGATGGTGGCGCAAGCGCCCAATGATGCCATTCTCAACGGCCAGGTGGACTGGGTCTACGAAGAAGAGCTGGATACGCGCAGCAACTACTTCTGGTCTCCCGATTCAAAGAGCCTGGCCTATCTGCAAATGAACGAAGCCGAGGTTCCGCTCTACCCGATTACGGACTGGATTCCGACGCACGCTTTGATATATCTCCAGCGCTACCCGCAGCCCGGCGATCCGAATCCCAATGTTCGCGTCGGCGTCGTTAGCGCGGGAGGCGGCAAGACGGTGTGGGTCAGGCTTCCCATCCAGCCCGGCCAGGATTACATTCCTCGCTTCGGCTGGGTAGACCACAAGACGCTTTGGATCGAGACCCTCACGCGCGACCACAAGCACAGGACGATCTACTTTGCCGACGCCGCCAACGGCGAGTCGCATTCGGTGCTGGAGATTACCGACGACAAGTTCCTCGACGAAAACTACGACGTTTCGGTGGCCGACGGAGAAATCGTCCTTACCAACTGGAGCGACGGCCATAACCATGTTTATCTCTATAGCTACAGGCAGGGAGATCTCGGTTCGACAACCGCCAAGCTCGAACGACAACTCACAAAAGGTGACTTTGAGGTATCAGGGATATCCCGCGTGGATCATGCGCACAAGCTGGTCTACTATGCCTCAAACGAAGGAAACCCGCTCGAGCAGCAGGTTTGGCAGGTCAGCTTCGATGGTGACCGCAAGCAATTGAGCAATGGAGACGGAAATCATCATGCGGACTTTGCGCCCACCAGTGCCACCTTCGTGGATAAATTCTCATCACGCATGAATCCGCCAACATTCCAGCTTTGCCGCGCCGGTGGCAAGTGCAACATCTTTTGGACAACCCAAGCACTGGATGCCTACGGCCTGCAACCTCCGCAGCAGCTTGAAGTGAAGGCCCACGACGGCGCCACGCTCTACGCCACGCTGCTGCTGCCCGCGGGAGCAACGAGCCCGGCAAGTGTGCCTCTGATTGTCAATCCCTACGGAGGCCCGGGGCCGCAGGAGGTGGCGAATCGCTGGAGCGACTCTCTGATGTTTGACGAACTGTTGGCGGAGCACGGTTTTGCGGTCCTCCACGCCGACAACCGAGGCACCGGGATGCGCGGAAGGGACTTTGCGCAGGCTGCATATCACAACTTCGGCCCGGTGCAACTTGAAGATCAGCTGACTGTGCTCGATGCGGCGCTGGCCAAGTATCCGCAACTGGACTCGAAGCGCCTGGGCTGGTGGGGATGGAGTTGGGGTGGCACTTTCACCCTCTATGCGATGACTCATTCGGACCGCTTTCGTGCGGGGGTTGCCGTCGCTCCTGTGACGGACTGGCGCAACTACGACTCCATCTATACCGAGCGCTATATGAGCCTGCCCTCGGATTTCCCCGAGGGATACAAGGACTTCTCGGTGGTAAACACGGCGGCCAATCTGAAGGGCCGTCTATTGTTGGTCCACGGTACCGGCGACGACAACGTGCACATCCAGAACACCGTGCAGTTTATCCAGAAGCTGATCGAAGCCGATATTCCTTACAGCCTGCAGATCTATCCGCGCAAAACCCACTCCATTTCAGGAGCCGATGCACGGACCCATCTGTTCAATCGCATCGTGGCGCACTTTGAGCAGTACCTGATGCCCCCTGTGCATTGAGCCCGGCCAAAGAGTCCAAAATGATGACCGGCGATCCAGGCAATCCGCTGAAAGAACAACTTCGCGCCCTCGAGGAAACGTTGCTCGATGCCGCCGTGCGCCGCGACCGCGCGCGCGTGTCAGGATTCCTGGCGGAAGATTTCGTGGAGTTTGGCTCGTCTGGCAGAGTTTGGTCGCGCGATGAAGTGTTGGATCTGCTGGCAACGGAGGGTTATCAGCCGCCGCTGATGGAGGGTTTCGAGTGCCGGGAAATCGCGCCAGGTATCGCGCTGGTAAGCTATCGCACCGTGCTCACCGATGCGGCAACGGGCAAGCGCTCCGTGACGCTGCGCAGCTCTATTTGGTCAAAGGGGTCCGGCGTGTGGCGGGTGCGCTTCCACCAGGGAACGCGCATGGTCTAAAAAGCCAGCCCGAGCGCTTACACTTCGTGACGTTTAAAGAGATCGTCCTTTTCGCGACACGGGCATTTCGTGCATTCCAGGCAGCAAACAAGCAGCACCGCAACCCCCACCGTGGCCAGAATGGCCAGGAGATTCGCATACGATGCAAACCAATGGGCAATGCTGTGCATAGTGCGCTACACCTGCTCTCCCCTTTGATTTGACGTACCCCCAGCCTCAACGGGTTGCATTGCGAAGCTCAGAGTGCGCCTGGGTGGCCCTAAGTTTAGCATTATCCGAGCCCCCCCGCCATGGTGAATTCCGCTTGCGCTGAAGAGAATAGAAGGCGAAAATAATTCCTATGGCGAACGGCCCCTTTCCGCCGGCGGCACACCTTCCCCAGGAGTGGAGCGAAGGTCTCCAGATGCCGGAGCTGCGGTCTCAGCCTGCGCCGCGCGAAGCCGTTCCCGGACCCTGCCTCAACTGGCTCTTCGTCGATTTGAACTCCTACTTTGCCTCGGTGGAGCAGGAGGCGCGCCCTGAACTGCGCGACCGCCCGGTCGGCGTAGTGCCCATGATGGCCGACACGACCTGTTGCATCGCGGCCAGTTACGAGGCCAAGGCTCATGGCGTCAAGACAGGCACGATCGTGGGCGACGCTAAGCGGATGTGCCCCGGCATCATCCTCATTGAAGCGCGCCACGAGCTTTATGTCGACTATCACCATCGCATCGTTGAAGCTGTGGAAAGCTGCCTTCCGGTGACGGCCGTGCTTTCTATTGATGAAATGGCCTGCCGGCTCATGGGGCGCGAACGGCCCTTGCTGGCGGCGCTTGAACTGGGCCGCAAGGTCAAGGCGCGCATCCGCGAGCGGGTTGGCCCCATGCTGCGCAGTTCCGTAGGCCTGGCCACCAACAGGTATCTGGCCAAGGTGGCAAGCGACATGGAAAAGCCCGACGGCCTGGTCGCCCTGCCCCTCGACATACTGCCAACCGCCTTGAGCCAGCTTACTTTGCGCGACCTGCCCGGCATTGGCGCGCGCACTGAGAAGCGGTTGAATGCAAAGGGCATCACCACGATGGATCAGCTCCTTAGCCTGGATTGCGAGCAGTCCGGCGAGTTGTGGGGATCGGTGTGGGGCGAGCGGCTCTGGCACTGGCTGCACGGAGAAGACTTCGACATGTCGGAGACGGAGCACCTCAAGTCCATCAGCCACTCGCATGTGCTGGCCCCGGAGATGCGCACCGCAGAAAAGGCCTGGGCGGTGGCGCACAAGCTGCTCCACAAAGCCGCGATGCGGTTGCGGGCGGGCGGACTGTGGGCGGGCAGCATCGGACTTGCTGTTGGTTTCGCCGTCCCGCGAGGGCAGAACGCTCCCGTGAGCCGCTTCGGCGTGCCCACCCGTGGATGGCACGACGAGCTGCGCCTGAGCGAATGCCAGGATAACCAGACCCTTATTGCCGCGCTCAGCCGGCTGTGGGCCAGCCGGCCAGGGGGAGCCGAGTACGATCAGCCTTACTTCATTGGCGTGCATCTCAACGGACTTGTGCCCGAACGGCTGCACTCGCTCAATCTCTTCGACGCGCTCGACGATTCCCGCAGCCGTGCGCGTCTTCTGGCCACCATGGACGAGGTGAACAAGAAATACGGCACCAGCGCACTCGCGCCGGCGGCCATGCTTACCGCCTTCAAAGCCGCGCCTACGCGCATCGCGTTTCACAACATTCCCGACCTCTTCTGAACGCACCTCGGCATGTCGCCCTCAACGAACTGCGAAACGCCTGCCCGTCACGGCAGGCACCCCTTCTTACATCCGTGCCGGCAGACATTTCTCCCCCAAATCCCCCTATCCCGTGTTTCGTTTGTTCGCTTCGCGCCTTTGGACCATCGCGAAGTAGCCCCAGGTGCCAAAGAACGAGCCCACACACCCGCTCAACAGATGGAGGATTTCGTGGATATAGTGCACCTGAAACAGTTGATGAAGTGTGTCGTGGATCATTCTGGCCCCCTGCGTCACACGCCGATTCTATGTGAGTCCGGACAGAGTATCCGCACCTTTGCAATAAAAGACAAATCAAAGTCTCGGCTTCCACTGGGATGAGAAGTACCCCTTCGATGGCCACCTGGCTCGCCTGAGGCCTGCCGGCCATTTGGGAGTTTAGAATTGGGACCCAGGTTACAGAAAAAGGGGACAAGCATGCCGCCAATATCGAGAAGAGAGTTCATCAAGACGACTTCGTCCAGCGCGGTGATGGGCGCGGTCCTTTGTACAGGCGGCCGCGCGCTTCACGCCGATCCTCTTGGGTTGCCCATCGGGTGTCAAACATGGCCTGTGCGAGCAATGATTGCCAAAGACTTCCCCGGCACGCTCAAGGAGCTTGCGGCGGCGGGATTCCAGACCATCGAACTATGCTCGCCCGTGGGCTACGCCGACTCCGGATTCGCAGGGCTAGCGAAGTACACAGGGGCCGATCTCCGCAGCATCCTCCACGACGCCGGCCTTACCTGCATCAGCAGTCACTTCTCTATCAATGAATTGAGGAAGAATCAGGAAGACCGAATTGCCTGGGCCAAAGACGTCGGTCTGACTCAAATGCTTGTGCCCAGCCTGAGCGGCCCGAAGAATCCCACCCTGGATGATGTGAAGCGCGCAGCCGACGAATACAACCGGATGGGCGAGCGAGCGGCCGCAGCCGGGATCGTGCAGGGCCTGCACAACGAGGACTTCGAACTCACCGAGGTCGACGGCAAGCGTACCTATGACCTGCTGTTTCAACTTCTCGACCCGAAGTACGTCAAGTTCCAGTTCCAGGTGTCCACAATCAGCGAGGGCTACGATGCCGCTGACTACTTTACCAGGTACCCGGGCCGCTTTATTTCCATGCACGTTCAGGGTTGGTCGGCGAAGACTCGCGAGATAACGCCGGTGGGCGAGGGCACTCTCGATTGGAGAAGAATCTTTGCCGCGGCCAAAACCGGAGGCATCAGGAATTACTTCGTGGAGATGGACTTCCCGATGATGAAGGCCAGCGTCCCGTATCTCCGTCATTTACAGGTTGGATGAAATCCGCCGCTGCCTGCTCGGATCTGAAATCAGCCGCACAGGCACCCCTTTCTCCTGTCCCATAATCCCGGTCCGCACCCGCCTGAACTTTTTCCGGTCGTTCACGTATTCTCTGCATCCCCACGCACGCCCCGGTGCGGATAAGAGAGTAGAAGCGAACCCTATGGCCCGCGACTGGCAGCCGGACTTCGAACAACTCGTGGACGAGCACCAGTCCATGGTGTTTTCGCTGGCTTGGCGCATGACCGGCGACCGTGGGCTGGCCGAGGAGATTGCTCAGGATGTGTTTCTGGAATTAGACAAGCACCTGGGAAAAATCGAATCGCCCCTCCACGCTCTCTACTGGTTGCGCCGGGTAGGGATGAGCCGTTCGGCTGATGCGCTGCGGCGACGGCGGGTTCGCGGCGTGGACCTGTGGGTTGAGATTGACGAGAATCACGGCGCACCTGCGGAGGAGCGTAATTCTCAGCTCGGTGCGCGTTTGGAACAACTGCTGGCTACGCTGCCCGAGCCGCAGCGCGCGGCGCTGGTTCTTCGCTACCAGGAAGACCTGACGCCGGAAGAGATTGCGGCAACATTGGATGCGCCGCTGGCCACGGTGAAGAGCCACCTGCAGCGAGGCTTGAAGCTGCTGCGGGCAAAGGCCACGAATCATTTGAAGGAGTACATCAGAACCCGGGAGCAAATCAGTGGAACATGAACCGACGGACAACTTTGAACGCGAATTGCGCCAGGCATTCGAGCGCCGGCCGGCGCCGCCCAGCCTGAAGCGCAAGCTGATGGAAAAGCGGCAATTCCGCCGCACTCAGCGATCGCACAGCCAAGTTGTCTTTTGGCAGCGCCTGGCCGCATCGCTTGTGCTGACCGCGGTCATCGGTGGTGGTCTTGTCTGGCGCCATACGCAGGACGAACGAAAAGGCGAGGCGGCTCGCCAGGAAGTATTGAAGGCGCTTCGCATCACCAACCACGCACTGAACGAGATGAATGAGCGGCTCAACACCCGTGGCCGCCCCAACCAAGAATAAGAACCGGAATTCGGCACAAGGATGAAGAACCGGGAGTAAGGAGACCCTCGATGAAAAACCGCATCGCAATTTTCGTGCTTTCAGCGGCCGTGCTCGCGGCGCCGGCTGTGGCGCAGCAGACATCGCCACTGCCCTTGCCGCCCCCTGTCGAAAAGGAGTTGGCTGCGCGCGCTTCCAATGTCACCGAGGTCACCCTGGGCAAGAGCATGCTCGCGTTTGCCGCAAAATTCATGAACGGCAAAGACAAAGACCAGGCCTCTATCCGCCAGCTTATCGAGGGCCTCGACGGCATCTACGTCCGCGAATACGAGTTCGATAAAGAAGGCGAGTACTCGATAGAGCAGATCGACCAGCTCCGCAAGTATTTCGAAACCAGCGAGTGGTCGCCGATTGTGCGCGAGCACGAGCGCAACAGCGGCGAGACCACCGACGTGATGATGAAGATGGTCAACGGCGAAACCCGCGGTATGTTCATTCTTGAAGCAGAGCCCAAAGAGCTGACCATCGTGCTTATTCTCGGCCCCATTCGCATGGACGAGTTGGGCGAGCTGAAGGGTCTTGGCGGATTGAGCGCCTTGGGTGACATTGAAAAGAATGCCAAGAGCAAAGACAAGGAGAAGGGCAAGGAAAAGGACAAGACCGGAGGCAGCCAATGAGAAAACTCCTGTTGATCCCCATCTGCTTTGTGGCTCTGGTGGTTCCGATCGCGGTTTTGGCCGGCGGTGGCCAGGGAGGCTTTGACAGCGTGGTCAACTCCATCGAGAGCCGTTACCACGTGCAGGCCACGCGCATTCCCTTCCTCGGGCTCATCAGCCTCATCTCGCAAAGAGCCACGCAGGATGGCGTCGGCAATTTGCATGTTGCGGAGTTCGGCCATTTCTCCGCGCAGGTCGACGGCGAAGAATTGAATCGCATGGTCGAAGACAAACTCGGAAACGGCTGGGAGCGGATCATCCGCGAAACCAGCCGCCATCCGTCATCCGAAGCGACAGGCCGCTCTGGGGAAAATGCCGACGAGGAAACCCTCATTTTCATGCGCCCGGAAGGAAATCGCATGGGCCTGTTCGTGGTCGACCTCGACGGCCAGGAGATGGATGTGGTTCAAGTCTCGGTGGACCCCGACCACCTCAACGACAGCATCGGCCACTACAGCCATCACCGCGACGACAACGATCACGACCCCGACGCATCCGATTGAGCTGTTCCGCATTTGCTTTCCTCCAAGGCTGGCTACACTGGTCTACAGCGTGGCCAATTTAGATCGAGATTCGGCATCGAGTTATCGTGGAAGACTTGCGCCCTCACCGACGGGCTACTTGCATATCGGCCACGCGCGCACATTCTGGGCCGCATCCCAGCGTGCACAGGCCGCAGGTGGAACCCTCGTAATGCGCATGGAAGACCTGGACCCTGACCGCAGCCGCCCCGAATTCGCCGATGCCGCGCTTGATGATCTGCGCTGGCTCGGCATTCGCTGGCACGAAGGCCCGGATGTCGGCGGTCCCTTTGCGCCTTACGTGCAGAGCCAGCGACACCCAATCTATCTAGCTGCCTGGCGAAAGCTGCTCGGCGGCGGCTTCATTTATCCCTGCCTCTGTTCGCGGAAAGACCTGGCTGCGGCACTTAGCGCCCCGCACGAAAGCTCGAATACACAGCAGGATCCGGTCGATGACGAGCCGGTTTATCCAGGCACCTGCCGGCCACTCCCTGGAAAGATGCCAAACCGGTCCAATTCAGCCCGGCTTGAGCTCGACTCCCCCGCAGGCGCGCATTGGCGCTTCAGTGTTCCCGATGGCGAAGCTATCGAATTCAACGACCTGAACCTCGGCCCGCAGCGCTTTGTTGCCGGGTTGGACTTTGGGGACTTTGTGGTGTGGCGGCGCGATAATGTGCCAAGCTACCAACTTGCCAGCGTGGCCGACGACGCGGCCATGGGTATCACGGAAGTGGTACGCGGCGCGGACTTGCTCAAGTCGACCGCCCGCCAGATTCTGCTCAACCGGGCTTTAGGCTTCAGCAATCCTGGCTGGTTCCACTGCGATCTGGTGGTCGATCACAATGGTCGCCGCCTGGCCAAGCGCCACGACGCGCTGAGCATTCGCGAGCTGCGCGAGCAGGGGATGGCGCCAGCCGATGTTCTGTCGGGCGACGTTTTCCCAGATGTGTGAGCACAATTCAAGCTGGCGCGAGTTTCACGGGTTCTTCTGCCGGGTGTTGAACGTCACGCGCACAAAACGCGGGAAGTAGATACTCATGTCCGTGGCCAGCCGTTCGTCTGTGCCGTTTGCCGTGTAGGTAATCACCAGGTCTGCTCCAGCAAGCTCAGGATGGCCTTTCCCGTCGTAAACGAACGCATGCGGTTCGTCGGATTCGGGTGGGCGATAGAGCCTTTGCGGCTTGCTCCATACTCCCTCAAGGCGCACAGCGTGGCGAAAGACGATGGTGGTTGCGCCAAAGCCGACGCTGTTGACTTCGAGGAACCCTCCGCACGGATCTCGTTGCACGCTGAATTCACTGCCGGCATTATGAATAACCACCCGACGGTTAGCCGAGCTCGTCCGCCAGCCGTTTTCCTCGCCGCACCACCACTGTGGAGAAGAGAGATTGCCCGCTACCGCTTCGTCGGATGGCCAACGCAGAAGATAAGCATCATGGCTCACATCGTTCAGGACGAAGGCATACACGAACCCGCGCTCGTGAATAATCGACATGCCGATGAGCATCTTGCTTTGAGTTTCAGGTCCTTCCAATAGGCGGGGTTTCCATCGCGAGGGCTCTGCATCAGGATTGTCGACCATGAATGCGCTCCAGCCCACGGATTGAAAGCCCAGCGAATTCTTGTCCGGATCGGAGGCCATGCGCATGTAGAAAAGAAGAAGGCGATTGCCCAGCTTGATGCCATCGAGGGGCCAAAGCCAGGTGGAGTCGTTGGATGGAGCGAATTCGACGGGCTGGCCGTGCCGGTTTCGTGCGTAAGAATCGAATGTTGCTTGAGAGGGGTCGTAGCCGGTCTGGATGGCAACGCTGTTGCGGATAAATGTGGACTGCCTGCGGGTCGCGCCTGCGTGTGTGGCAACGAAGGAGTCGCCGAACAGCCACAAGACGCGCCCGCTGCCAAGATCAACTGAGAATGCCGCGTCGCCGCCCAGCCAGCGCGGATCGGAACGAAAGAGCCGATCCGCCTGCGGCCAGGAAGTAGCTTGCAAATCGGTGTTGCCGTCTTCAGTTGGAGGGGATTGGCGCTGGGCTGCGCACGAGGACTGCAATAGCTGACAAAGCAAGAGCACTGCGGCCAAGCGGATTGCTCCCGGAAGAAAAGCAGATTTGGCGCTAGCCATGGTTCAAGGGTACCGCCGCCCGCATCATTTGTGGTGGATGAAGGTGCCGTTCTGCAATTCGCGCATGGCGGTCTGCAACTCGGCCTGCGTGTTCATCACGATCGGCCCGTACCATGCGACCGGCTCCTCGAGCGGCTTGCCTGAAACCAGCAAGAAGCGAATGCCCTCAGGGCCGGCCTCGACCACGATTTCATCGCCTCGGTCGAAGAGCACCAGCGAGTGATTTTTCGCGTCGTACACCGGATCCGCGTTCGGGTCCACGGCCGACTCTGTCAGCACCGCACGCGGGTCTGAAGCGTCGCGGAAGGTTCCCGCGCCTGCAAACACATAGGCGAACGCGTTCCGCGTCGTCTCAATCTGGATGCGGCGGCGCTTGTTCGGCGGAACCGAAATGTCAACATAGCTTGGGTCGGCTGCCACGCCCTCAACGGGGCCGGTTTTGCCCCAGAACGTGCCGCAGATAATGCGGGCGCGGGTGCCGTCGTCCTCAGTCACCTCGGGGATGGCGCTGGCCGGGATGTCCTGGTATCGCGGGTCGGTCATCTTCAGCGAAGCGGGCAGGTTAGCCCACAACTGGAAGCCGTGCATACGGCCCGACGCATCACCTTTGGGCATCTCCTGGTGCAGGATGCCGCTGCCGGCGGTCATCCACTGCACGTCGCCTGCTGTCATGCGGCCCTTGTTGCCAAGGCTGTCGCCATGGGCCACTTCGCCCGCCAGCACGTATGTAATGGTCTCGATTCCCCGGTGGGGATGCCAGGGAAATCCGGCCAGGTAATCGGCGGGATTCTCGTTGCGAAAATCGTCCAGCAACAGGAATGGATCGAATTCCTTGGTCTTTCCGAAACCGAAGGCGCGCTGCAGTTTGACGCCCGCACCCTCAATGGTTGGTTTTGTTTCTAGTACCTGCTTCACCGCGCGAAGCGACATGTTTGACCTCCTCTGCCTTACACCAGATTAGATTCACGAGGGAGATATTCGTTGCAACAACTATCTGGCAGCAGCGGGTTCCTTCAGGAGCTAAAGCCCGCACTCCTTCTGCTGTGCTTTCAGCACGACTGAAGCCGTATCCTGAATCAGAACCTTCACGAAATGTTGCTGAAAGGGGTTTTTCCGCAAACTGGTAAAGGAACAGCTTGAATCTTCGCTCTCCCAGGTCTCAAGATCGAAACCTGGGGTAGCCAGAATCAGGCGGTTCAAGCCTTGATGAACTGTACGTCGAGGGTGATCGTCACTTCTTCACCGACAAGGACGCCCCCGGTCTCAAGAGCTGAGTTCCAGTTGAGTCCGAAGTCCTTGCGATTGATCTTGGCCGTGGCGGAGAGGCCGATGCGCATGTTGCCCCAGGGGTCCTTGCCCGGCGCACTTGGGCCATCCACGGCGAAAGTGACTACCTTGGTGACGCCGTGCATGGTCAGCTCGCCTGTGACTTCGTGCTCCCCAGGGCCGGTAAGACGCACCGAAAGGGACTTGAAGGTCAGGGTGGGGAATTTTTCAGCGTCGAAGAAGTCGGCGCTCTTGAGGTGGCCATCGCGCTGGTCGTCGGCGGTGCTCAGAGTAGCTATAGGGATGGATGCTTCGATGCTGGACTGGGTCGGATCGGCTTCGTTCAGGGTGAGTACGCCATTGATTCCGCAGAACTTGCCTTTTACGTTGGAGATCATCATGTGCTTCACCTTGAACTCGGCGGCGGAGTGGGCCGGATCGATGTTCCAGGTGGAGACGGTGGCGGGAGCGGTAGGGGTGACGGGGGTCGTGGTCATGGGTATTTGATCCTTTCACAAAGTTCGATGCAGCCGGTTGGTATTCGTTGCAACAACTATTTCGCAGGACTGTGAATTTTTGAGAGTGCGAACGCGATCCCCAGACCTATTTGCCTATTCATTTCCCTATCTACAGATTCACCGGGAAGGACGAACCGAAGAGGTATTCAGGCCAAGGGGAAGATTCGGGGCGCGATCAGCAAAGCGCAGGTCTCCGCCACGGCGGGCAGGCTTTCGACTGTGTCCGTGGCGGCGGTCGTTTTGCAGGCCGAGCGTGAAGCTGCGTCAACTCGGTGACGAATTACCAGATGCGCACGCGCTCCTCGGGCGCGAGGTAAAGAGTCTCTCCTGGTTTGATGTTGAAGGCGTTGTACCAGGCGTCGGAGTTGCGGACGATGTCGGCACGGAACTGCGCGGGGGCGTGCGGGTCGGTGAGAACCTGGGCGCGGAGCGCGGCTTCGCGGGCCTTGGAGCCCCAGTTCTGCGCGAAGGCAATGTAGAACTGCTGGTCGCCGCTGAAGCCATCCTGACTGGGCGGTTCGGCGCCGTGAAGGGAGGCGCGGTAGCCGTCGTATGCGGCGGCGACGCCTCCGAGGTCGGCGATGTTTTCGTCGATGGTCTGTTTGCCGTTGACGTGTACGCCGGGGAATAACTCGTAGGCGTCGTACTGCTTTTCGAGTTTGACGGCAGCCTCGTTGAAATGAGCGCTGTCGGCGGGAGTCCACCAGTTGCGGACGCGGCCTTTAGAGTCGAAGGCGCTGCCTTCCTGGTCGAAGGTATGGCTGATCTCGTGTCCAATGATGGAGCCGATTGCGCCGTAGTTGACGGCGGCCGGGCGGTCGGGATCGAAGAAGGGCGGCTGCAGGATGGCGGCGGGAAAATTGAGCGCGTTCTGGAGCGGTAGGTTGACTGCGTTCACTGTCTGCGGGGTCATGCACCATTCGTGGCGGTCGACCGGCGAGCCGATGCGCGCGATCTCCCGATGGAGTTTCCAAAGCCCGGCACGCCATGAGTTGCCGAATGCGTCGTCGGGGCGGACGTCGTAGGCGGAGTAATCCATCCAGGTTTCGGGATAGCCGATGCCGACGTAAAGAGTGTCGAGCTTGGCCTGCGCCTCAGAGCGCGTGGACTCCGCAAGCCAGGGCAGGGCGGCGATGCGCTTATGGTAAGCCGCAATGAGGTTGGCGACCATGGCCTGCGCCTGGGCTTTGGCTTCAGGAGGGAAATACTTCTGCACGTAGATTTGGCCAACCGCGTCGCCGAGGTAGGCGTTGACTACGCCGATTCCGCGCTGCGGCCGGGGCCGCTGCAGCTGGACCCCGCCGAGGACTTTGCCGAAGAAATCGAATTGTTCCTTCTGAATTGCGCTGGGCAGGAAGGACGCGTAGGACTCGATGAGGTGGAAGGAAAGCCAGTCTTTCCATGTTTCGAGCGGGGTGGAGGCGACAAGGGCGGATTCGCCTGTGAAGGCAGTGGGCGTCCACACAATGAACTCCTGCTGATGGGCAAGGCCCGCACCCTCAAAGTAGGCGTCCCAATCGAGGCCGGGAGCCTTAACGGAGAAGTCACTACGCTTCCAGGGATTGTTGGCTTTGGCGATGTCTTCAATTTCAGCCAGGCTGATGTGCGCTTCGGCGATGGAGTGCTCGAGGGCGACGACACGGGCGGCGCGGGCATCGGCATCGCTGAAGCCGGCGAGCCGGAACATGGCGGCGACATGGGCGGCATATTGCATGCGAATCTGCTGCATGTGCTCGTTATCGCCAAGATAATAGCCGCGACTGGGCAGTTCGAGGCCGCCCTGCAGAAGGTAGGGCGTGTAATGATCCGAATCGCTGAAACCGGGCGCGACCCAGAGGCCGAAAAGATTTGGGGTGGAGAAGACAGCGGTGTTGAGCAGGTCGACGTCGGCGCGCAGTGTTTTTCCCAGCGCGAGGGAAAGCTCGCGGCGATCTTGAATGGCGGCGATTTCGGCAAGATGTGGCTTGAGAGGGTTCAGGCCCTGCGCCTCGATTGCGGACTCGTCCATAAACGCGTTGTAGAGGTCGGCGATTTTGCGCTCATTGGAGCCCGCGGGAGCGCTGGACTTTGATGCTTCCTGGATGATGGCGGCGGTTCGCTTGCGGCTTACGTCGTCGAGGGTGGAAAAGACGCCGATACCGGCACGGTCCGGCGGAATCTCGGTGCGCTTGATCCAGGCGCCGTTCGCGTAGAGATAGAAGTTGTCTCCCGGCTTGACAGAGGGGTCCATATTGGCGACGGCGATGCCATGGACGGTAGTGGATGCGGGCGGAGCCGAACTTTGCGCAGAGGCCGCGGCGACGGCAAGGAACAATGCGAGGCATGCGAGCGGGGTTGAACGGGACAAACTGCGGCGGAGGCGAATCGTGAAGAAAGCGAGTGTGGGAGCAGCCTTTGCGAACAGTGGCATAGAAGTGTATTCGGCTTGAACGATCATTTCGGAGGGAATCCTCTTTTCGAAAACCGATTCGTTGGAATTGTACTGCCCGCGCGCCGGCTGGCTGGAATGCCCATTGCGCCGGGGTGAGGATGCGGCGATTTGCGGGCGACGGAAGGCGGCCAGCCTTCCCGGTCTTCCACAATCGATGCAGCGTGCGGGCCTTATGCTCAATAAAGACCAAGTGAGCGATTTTGCCCAAACCGTGAAACAGCAAGCCGACATAGTGAAAGTGATCGAGGGCTACATTCGTCTACGCAAGGCGGGGGCACAGAATTATTCGGGGCTTTGCCCGTTTCACAAGGAGAAATCGCCCTCATTCAGCGTGCATGCGGTGCGGCAGTTCTATCACTGTTTTGGGTGCGGCGTTTCGGGCGACGTGTTCAGCTTTGTGGGCAAAATCGAGAGCGTGGGCTTTCCCGAGGCGGTTCGGATTGTGGCGGGGAAATGCGGGATTCCGCTGCCGAAGCGGGAGTTTTCATCGCCGGAAGAAGCCGCTGGGGCACGCATGCGGGCCAAGCTCCTGGACCTGCACGAAGTAGCAGCGGCATGGTTTGAAGAGCAATTGCGCGGGCCGGAGGGCGCCGTGGCGCGTGAATACCTGGCGGGACGGGGGCTGACGCCGGAAGGGATCAAGACGTTTCGTATTGGGTATGCGCCGGACAGCTTTCACGCTCTGGAAGAGCGGCTGAGCGGAATGGCCGACCAGGAGACGCTGCGGGCGAGTGGACTGTTCAGCGCGAAGGAGCAGGGGGACGGAACGCAGGGGCCGATTTATGACCGGTTCAGAAAGCGCGTCATGTTTCCCATCGCGAACGAGAGTGGGCGGGTGATCGCGTTCACGGCACGTACGCTGGAAACCGGCGACAAGGCGGGCGCGAAATACATCAACTCGCCGGAGACGCCGCTGTATACAAAGGGGCAGGTGCTGTTCAACCTGGACAAGGCGAAGACGGCGATCCGGCAGGCAGAGTTTGCGCTGCTCGTTGAGGGGCAGATGGACTGCATCAGCGTGTTTTTACGCGGGATTCAGAACGTGATTGCGACCAGCGGGACGGCCTTTACCGAGCAGCAGGTGGCGATTCTGAAGCGGCACACCTCGAACGTGGCAGTGAACTTCGACCCGGACGCGGCGGGGGCGAATGCGGCGGAGAAATCGATTTCCCTGCTGACGGAAGAGGGGTTCAACATCAAGATCGTCACTTTGGACGATGGGCTCGACCCGGACCGTTTTATCCGTGAGCGAGGGGTGGAGGCCTATACGGCGGCGGTGCGCGGGGCGCGCAGGCAGGCCGATTACCTGATCGAGCGGGCGCGGCAGATGTTTCCGGGGGCCAGCGCGGAGCAAAAGGTGAAGGCGATGAATTACCTGCTGCCGCACATCCGGCGCATGCCGGAAAAGCTGGCGCGAGACCAGTTTGCCCACGACGCGGCGCAAAAGTTGGGCATCGATTCGGCCGTGCTGCGGGAGGAATTGCGGCAGGCTGCGCTGCGGCGGCGGGACCATATTGAGGCGCGAGCCACGACGTTGAGCGAGGTGGAGCGGGTGCTGCTGCGCGCGCTGGCGGTGACGGATCCGGAGTTTGCAGAGGCGCGGCGGCTGGCGGTGGAGGCGGTGACGAAAGAGCCGCTGCTTTTTGAGGGGCTTGGGGTGTTTGGGGCGCTGCAGGCGCTGGCGGGACGCGGGGCTCGCGACCCGATGGACGTGGTGGAAGATCCGGCGCAGAAGGCGCTGCTGGCCGAGGCGCTGCTGGCGGAGATGGAGCCGCCGGGGGCAGACACCGTACAGGGCGCGATTGTAAGCCTGCAACAAAGACAGTTCGAAAGCCAATTGCGCGACTTGCGGGCACAGATTGCGGAGGCGGAGCGCCGGGGGGATTTTGGCGAACTTGCTCTGCTGACGCAGCGCAAGCTGGAGCTGGACCGGGCGCTGCGGCAGTTACACCGGCAGCGGCCTCCGCAGTAGCGAGGGCAGGCTGACGGGCCGGCTCAAACCCTTCATTCCTTGCGTCCAATCGGCGCTTCCAGCGTCTAATCCAGTAGGAACAGAGCGGGCGGAAAAGGTAAGTCTGCCCGACCCGGTCGTTGGCCGACTCGGAAGTCATATTAAGCACGTTGAGTCGGACCTCGAATTTTGCCTTGGCAAGAGCCGGGTGGACTGTGGTAATCTATTGATCTCTGTGAGGATGCGCGCCCCCTTTGCCCCATACATGAGCTGCGGCTCGCGGGCGACCCAGGCGAAACCTGAAGCGCTGTCATCCTGTTCCGAGCAATTACCTCTGACCGCTTTTTGCGGAAGACCGCTGGTTTGCGTCTGTACGCGCGCTGAGATTTACATAAGTAAATCTTTTTTCGAGCGCACTGGACTGAACCACGCACCGGTGCGCGAACCGGTGCTGAAACTCGTTCGCGCTGGAGAGCAGGAGAATTTTGGCTATTGACGAAAAATTTGAACACGACATTGACAACCTCATCGAAGTAGGCAAAGAGAAGGGTTATCTGACCTACGGCGATGTGAATGACATGCTGCCGGAGGAGATTGGCTCGGCCGACGACCTGGACGACCTGATCACGACGATCGGTACGCAGGGCATCGACCTGCTGGACGGTCCGAAATTCGGGCACGACAAGGATTTCGACCTGGAAGAGGGCGAAGACGTCGAGCTCGATCTGACCCCCGGCACTCTGGAAAAAACCAATGACCCGGTGCGCATGTATCTGCGCGAGATGGGCACAGTACCGCTGTTGACGCGCGAAGGCGAAGTGGAAATTGCCAAACGCATCGAGCGCGGGCAAATGCGCGTGCTGAAGGCGATTTCACGGTCACCCATTGTGATTCGCGAGATCGTGGCGCTGGGCGAGGATTTGAAGCGCGGCGTGCGCAACGTAAAGGAAGTGGTGATCTTCGACGAGGAAGAACTCACCGAAGACGTGGTGCAGGCACGCGTCCGTTCAACCGTGTCGCGGATTGACGCGCTGGTAAAGCACCAGAAGCGCATTGCGCAGCTTGAAGAGAAGCAAGCCGCGGCCACCAGCAAGACCAGCGCCCGCGAAACGCGCCGTACCCGCTGGCTGATTGCGCGGGAGAAAGTCTACGTATCGCGGATTGTGCGCGAACTGAAGTACACCGGTCTGGAGCGCAAGCGCCTGCTGGACAAGGTCAACAAGACCGTGGACACCATGCGCACGCTGGAGCGGCAGGTTCGGTCGCTGGAACAGAAGCATGAAGCCAGCAAGAGTGAGGAACTGAAGAAGGAGTACAGGCGGCAGCAGAAGAATTGCCGGGCGGACCTGGAAAAGATCGAGGCCGATGCGGGCGTGGCGATCGCGGAACTGAAGCGCACGCAGCGCGAGATGATCCAGGGCGACATGGACGCCGAGCAGGCCAAGCGCGAGTTAATTGAAGCCAACTTGCGACTGGTCGTTTCAATTGCCAAGAAGTACACCAACCGTGGATTGCAGTTCCTCGACCTGATTCAGGAAGGCAACATCGGCCTGATGAAGGCGGTGGACAAGTTCGAATACCGGCGCGGCTACAAGTTTTCTACGTATGCGACGTGGTGGATCAGGCAGGCGATTACGCGTGCCATTGCAGACCAGGCGCGCACGATTCGTATTCCCGTGCACATGATCGAGACGATCAACAAGCTCATCCGCACCAGCCGCCAGCTTGTGCAGGAGTTGGGCCGCGAGCCTTCGAGCGAAGAGATTGCGCGGCGCATGGATATTCCCGTGGCCAAGGTGCGCAAGGTGCTGAAGATCGCACAGGAGCCGATTTCGCTGGAGACGCCGATCGGCGAAGAGGAAGACTCACACCTGGGCGACTTTATCGAGGATCGCCAGGCGGTGTCGCCTTCTGAAGCGGTGATCAGCGTGAACCTGAAGGAGTACACCTCGCAGGTCCTTCGGACTCTCACGCCTCGCGAAGAACGCGTGATCAAGATGCGGTTTGGCCTGGAAGATGGTTCGGAGCACACGCTGGAAGAGGTAGGGCAGAGCTTCCAGGTGACTCGCGAACGCATTCGCCAGATCGAAGCCAAAGCGCTGCGCAAGCTGCGTCATCCGTCGCGCAGCCGCAAGCTAAAGGCGTTTGTTGAAGGCGTGAAAGAGATGTAGTTCTGGTTGAATACAGGCAACAAAAGAGCCGCGGCCTCAGGGTCGCGGCTCTTGCTGTTTTGGGGTTGGCGCTGCCCTGGTTCCCGCTGTTGCGCGCGTCGCGCCCGGTTCTGTTAGAATTCCGCTTGTTTCTCACCCCAGTTGATTGCTAAAACGTTTTTGTTTGGGGTGTCCGCATTTTTCAGGGGAAAGGGAATTCAAAATGAAAAGCTTTACTCGCCGCCAATTTGGCAAAGCCGTGGCGGCAACCGCCGCGGTTTCGTATGCCGGAGTTTCGCTGCCGAAGCTTGCACTCGGCGAGCCTGAGCCCGCAACCCTTCACTACCCCGAGGGATTTCTGTGGGGCTGCGCGACTGCCGCTTATCAGATTGAAGGCGGCGCAAAGGATGACGGCCGTGGCCCCTCGGTTTGGGACACTTTCTCACACACTCCGGGCAAGACCTTCCATGGCGAAACAGGCGATGTGGCGGACGATTCCTACCACCTGTACAAAGAGGACGTGAAACTGCTGAAGGCCCTCGGAGTGAGCGGCTACCGGATGTCGATTTCGTGGTCGCGCGTCTTCCCTGCGGGCACGGGCGCGCCAAACCCAAAAGGTATTGACTACTACGAGCGCGTGGTGGACGAACTGCTGGCCAACAACATAAAGCCCTACATCACGCTCTTCCACTGGGATCTGCCACAGGCACTGCCGGGCGGGTGGCAATCGCGCAATACGCCGAAGGCCTTTGCCGACTATGCAGCATACATCGCCAAACGCCTCGGCGATCGCGTGCATCATTTCATGACCACGAATGAATTTACCTGCTTCACCGACCTCGGCTACCGCACCGGCCGGTTCGCGCCGGGCCTCAAGCTTTCCGATGCGGCGGCCAACCAGGTTCGCCATAACGGGATTCTGGCACATGGGCTGGCGGTGGAGGCTATTCGCGCTAACGCGCCGAGTGGAACCGAGGTGGGCCTCGCGGAGAATGCCAACGTCTGCGTGCCGGTGATGGAAAGCGCTGAAGACTTGGAAGCAGCTCACCGCGCCACGCGCGAGGAGAACGCCCCGTTCCTCACGACTGTGATGGAAGGCAAATATCCCGATAGCTATCTTGAAGAGCAAGGAGCCAATGCGCCCAGGGTGGAACCGGGAGACATGAAGGCAATTGGAAGCCCGCTGGACTTTGTGGGCCTGAACATCTATACGCCGCAGTATGTGCGCGCCGATGGATCCCCGAAGGGCTATGCGATCGAGCCGATGCCGGATTCGTATCCGCATATGTATTCGCCATGGATTACGTTGGGGCCGGAGTGCATTTATTGGGGGGTTCGCAACGTCTCGGAGGTATGGAAACCGAAAGCACTCTACATCACGGAAAACGGGACGTCATCCGATGATGTACTGACGCCCGAGGGGCGCGTAGACGACGTGGATCGCGTGATGTACCTGCGCAACCACCTGACTCACCTGCATCGCGCTGCGGCAGAAGGCTATCCCATCAAGGGCTACTTCCTTTGGAGCCTGTTGGATAACTTCGAGTGGGCCGATGGTTACAGCAAGCGGTTCGGCATTCACTATGTGGATTTCAAGACCGAGAAACGCACGCCGAAACTGAGTGCGGCGTGGTACAAGGACGTGATTGCGAATAACGCGGTAGAGTAACCGGCCAACGAAGGCCATATCGCATGGAGCCGCAATCCGCAGAGGTTGCGGTTCTTTTGTTGGTGCCCCGGTTGATCAATGGCGTTGAAGCCGGACGCGTGGGTCCAGGCACCAGTCCAGATTCAGACCTGGGCTGTTTTCTCCAGTTCCGCCCGCTCATCCGGGTTGAGGTTCAGGGTGGCGGCGGCGATGTTCTCTTCTAAATGCGCGACTTTGGACGTGCCGGGTATAGGCAGCATAACCCGGGAGCGGTGAAGGAGCCAGGCGATTGAGAGCTGGGCTGAAGCGGTGCCGTGGCGCAGAGCAATGCGGGCGAGGGTTTGCGCGGAAGGGTGGTCGGGCTTGAGGAGTTTGCCGGCAGCCATGGGATACCAGGGTAAGAAGGCGATGCCTTGCTGCTCGCACCACGCGAGGGTCTCCTCGTGGCGCCGGTCGGAGAGACTGTATCGATTCTGGACAGAGACGATGGGGAGGATCTTCCGCGCCTCTTCGATCTCTGACCGGGTGACTTCGCTGAGGCCGATGTGGCGGATCTTGCCTTGTTCCTGCATCTGGTGAAGCGCGCCGAGGCTCTCTTCAAGCGGGGTGCGGGGGTCGATGCGGTGGAGTTGGTAAAGTTCGATGCGCTCCAACCTGAGGCGGCGCAGGCTCATTTCGACGCATTGGATGAGGTAGCCCGCACGGCCCACGTACTCCGTTTTGGCCGGACCCTGGCGGGTGATGCCGCCTTTCGTGGCGATGACCAGACCGGCCGGATAGGGGTGCAGGGCTTCGGCGATGAGGCGCTCGGCAATCTCCGGGCCATAGGCATCGGCGGTGTCGATCAGGGTTACGCCCAATTCGACGGCTCGGCGCAGGACGCGGCGGGCTTCGGTGGGGTTTGCCGGCTCGCCCCATGCGCCATCGCCCACTAAACGCATGGTTCCATAGCCGAGGCGGTGGACAGGCAGGTCGCCGCCGATGAGAAAAATGCCGCTGGCCGAGGCATTTGGTGCTTCCATGATCGATTAGATGCTACGGCAATTTCGCGCCCGGCGGGTCGAGGTTCGAGGTTTCCCATTGCCGCGGATACAAGAACGCGGCAAGGATGCGGAGCCGAGCTTCGAGATAATGTCGGGCATCCTGAAACGCTGGACCCCGGCTACCGAGGGTGACGGCCCTAAAGGGGGGACACGGGCGAAGGATGCTGGAACCTTCCACTCGCCGAAAGCGTATGTTTTAATGCAGATCACGCAAGGAGGATCAATGAGCAGCGTACCGTATCCGAATGCGCAAGCCGTTTTCTACCAGCAATATGAGGCAGTGCGCCGCGACGAGGTGGTAGGCATTCTGCTGGCGCTGTTTCTGGGCACATTTGGAATTCATCACTTCTATCTGCGCCGGACCGGCCTGGGGATCCTCTATTGCTGCTTCTGCTGGACGGGCATTACGACCTTCCTTGGTTTCGTGGAGTGCTTCTTCATGCCGGGCCGGGTGCGGGAGTTCAATGCCATCCAGGCGGCGGGGATTGCGGCGGCGCTGGGAATGAGCGTGCCGGCATGGGGATGGCCGGTCAATCTGACCGTGAATATGCCGCCGACGGGCAATCCGGCGGCCGCGCAGCAGGGAACCCTTGTGGCTTGCAGCCGTTGTCAGACGACGAATGCTCCGGGGGCACGGTTCTGCTCGGTGTGCGGAACGGCGCTGTAATCAAGGCCCTGCCGATGCGGCTAGGATCTTTCGCTCTGGAGATGCGGCGATTACGGTCCGAGTATATTTACTAATACGCCAATGCCTAGGGAAACTCTGCACAAGTCGCTTTGTAACAAGTCCGATAAAGGCCCCACAATGAACATGGCTTTAGCCACTGCATCTTTTCGCTGATCGAAAATGCGCCTTGTGCAGAGGTTTCCTAACTTATAAACATCGATGGTTGCTGCCGGTGAGGGGGGAGTGGCATTCGGCACTCATCGGCAATCACCTTGCGCGGGAGAACATGGCATTCTTCCTGTGCATCCGGCCTTCCGGCTCCTCCTGTTCGGATGTATCCCGGTTTTTATCCTGCGTCAACCAGGCCTAATTAGTCGATCCTGAAAAAGTCGTCTTCATGCATTCTGGAATTGCACTTGGCGAGTTGTGGGGCCTTGTTGGCTGAAGATGCAGCTGCATAAGCGCAGCAGGCAGCTTAGGAAAACGCGCCAAAAAGCTCCGAGGAGCTTCTGGAAGTTCAGGGCGGCAGCCGCCAGGACAGCATTGATCGCGTCTCCTGCGACACCCTTCAGTCGATTGCGCTCTAAGCGGTGTTCGTTCTTCAGATGTCCGATGCTGGGTTCGACTGCGGCGCGGCGTTTCATCCATCGCCAGAGTGCGCGAGGTGTTCGGCCTCGTTGCCGCTTGTCGATGTGCACTTTTGCCGGGCCTTCATAATCATGGCCGCGATAACCCATGTCCACGTGCACCTCGCCGACCGAGTCGCCGATCATCCTTTCCACCTGCTTCATCTGTGCTGCCAGAGTGTGGCCGTCATAGGGACTTTCTGTAAAGCTCCTTGCTCCGACGAACCATCCGCCACGACTGCTGACCGCTACGCTGACCTTGTTGCCAAACTCGTACGGCTTGCCCGCCTTGCCCTTGGCGATGCATTCGACCGCAGGCTCATGCACACTGTAGATCTTGTTCTTGTCATGCCTTTGCTGGGCATGGATGCGGCGCGCCGTCTCCAGTAACTTCGCTAACTCAGTCGACGGCGTCCGTTGCTGCCGCTCGATCTCGCGCAGCACCCGCCCCAGTTGCGTGCGCAGCTTGCGGGTGCAAGCCCGAGCGCGCTGCATCTGTCGCGCATGGGCGTAGCGGCTCGACTGCATCAGCAAGCGCCGCCCTACATGCCGGTAACTCTGCTTGATCGTCAAGCCCTCGGCGCGAGCGACCTTCACCAGCCGTTCGCGCATGCGGTTGTAGAGCCGTGCATCGGTCGGAAAACGAATCGCCTTGGTCTGCACGGTCGTATCCACGTTGATCCGCTTCAACTCCGTGGGGCGAACCACGCCCATGCGCATACCCGCCTCGATCGTGGCGCGCAGCATCTGTTCGGCGCCGGCCTCGCCCAGACGATTGCGCCACCGCGTCATGCTCGACGGATCGATCGGAAGACGATGCTGAAAACACCGCTCGCCGCTGAAGTGCTGCCAGTAAGGATTTTCAACCCACATAGCAACCACATCCTCGTCGCTCAGGTCATGCTGATACTTCAAGTAATGAAGCGCCACCATCAGTCGAGTCGATATCCCCGGAGCACCTTGGCTGGGATGATAGGTCGCTCCCAGAGTGGCTTCGAAGGAACTCCAGTCGATGCACTGCCCAAGAAGTACAAGCGGGTGGTGCATGTCGATCAACTGTTCCAGATCAACCTGGAACATCTCTCGCTGTGTTTGCTTCGGCTCCCGATGTGGTCGCATTGATTTCCCCAGTTTTCTGGCTATTCGGCTCAACTTCAGGGAAATTCTAGACCGAAAAACAACGACTTTCATCAGCTTTCATGCATCTTTTATTGGTTTTTCAGGATCGACTAATTATGTGCCGAGGGCTGGAGATATTGTTTTGCCATTCTTTCCCACTCGCTATCCTCTCCCGCAGTGAGAGATGCAGGTGATCAACTGACTAGTACACTGGAATGTTCCCCATCGCATGGGCAACATGAGCGGGAGGCCCCATGGCATCGATCATTCTTCCATCAACTCCGTCGGAGTCGCGGCCCGGGCGGTTTGGCATTTACGGTGGCCGCTATGTGCCCGAGACACTGATGGCGGCTTTGGTCGAGTTGGAGCACGAGTACGACCTGGCGAAGGCCGATGCGGCGTTCCAAGCCGAGCTGGCCGCGCTGCTGAAGGACTTCGCCGGTAGGCCCACGCCTCTTTACTTCGCCAAGCGACTGACCGAGGAGCTGGGCGGAGCAAAGATCTATTTGAAGCGCGAGGACCTGCTGCACACCGGCGCGCACAAGATCAACAACGCGCTGGGGCAGGGGTTGCTGGCGCAGCGGATGGGGAAGAAGCGCATCATTGCCGAAACCGGCGCGGGCCAGCACGGGGTGGCTACGGCTACTGTCTGCGCGCTGCTGGGCATGGAGTGCGTGATCTACATGGGCGACGTGGACATGGAGCGCCAGGAACTGAACGTGCTTCGCATGAGGCTGCTGGGCGCCGAGGTGCGCGGGGTTTCGTCGGGATCGAAGACGCTGAAGGATGCGATCAGCGAGGCTATGAGGGACTGGGTCACCAATGTGCGCACCACCTATTATCTGTTGGGCAGCGCGCTGGGTGCGCATCCTTATCCGACCATGGTGCGGGATTTTCATCGCTGCATCAGTATCGAAATGAAGCAGCAGATTCTGGAGAAGGAGGGCCGGCTGCCCACTGCGGTGATTGCCTGCGTGGGCGGCGGATCCAACGCGATCGGCGCATTCTACGAGTTCATTCCCGATCGGCAAGTTCGTTTGATTGGCGTGGAAGCGGGAGGGTGCGGAACGGAATTGGGCCAGCATGCGGCGCGGTTTCGCGGCGGGGAGCCGGGCGTGTTGCAGGGCACTTTCTCCTATGTGCTGCAGGACGAGAATGGCCAGATCGCGGCCACGCACTCGGTTTCGGCGGGACTCGACTATGCGTCGATCGGTCCCGAGCACGCGGCGCTGCACGATTCGGGACGCGCTGAGTATGTCTCACAAGACGATACGGCGGCTCTGGATGCTGTGGTGAAACTGGCGCGGACTGAAGGCATTTTGCCTGCCCTTGAGAGCGCACATGCCGTTGCCGAATGCTTGCGCATTGCGAGGTCGATGGAGGCACATGACATACTGGTGGTGAACCTCTCTGGACGCGGCGACAAGGACATGGGCATTTTGGCGCGTGAGCTGAATATTCAGGGAGCGTGACCGCAGACCCCGATGGCGATTCATTTCAATCACAAACCCGGGCTGGTGGTGTATTTGACTGCCGGGGACCCTAGTCTCGACGCCACGCGCGCGATTGCGCTTGAGGCCATCGACGCGGGTGCGGACGTGCTCGAGCTGGGTGTGCCTTTCAGCGATCCGCTGGCTGACGGTCCGGTGATCCAGCGGGCCAGCGAGCGGGCCTTGGCGCGTGGAACGCGATTGAAAGACGTGCTGGCGCTTGCTAGCGAAATTCACGCGGCGCGGCCCAGCGCGGGACTCGTGATCTTCACTTACTTCAATCCCGTTCTGCGTTATGGACTTTCCCGCTTCGCCGGCGATGCGGCCGCCGCGGGTGCTGACGGTGTGCTGGTGACCGACCTGATTGTCGAAGAGGCAGACGAATATCTGGCCGAAATGGAGCGCGCGAAGCTCGCACCCATTTTTCTGGCCGCGCCTACCAGCACAGACGAGCGGCTGAAGGCCATCGCGACACACTCAAAGGGATTCGTATACGCCATTTCCCGGGTAGGCATCACGGGCAAACAGCAGAGTTTGACTTCCGATGCGGCAGGGCTGGTGGCGCGTATCCGGCGATGGTCCGGGCCCGAAGAGACGGGGCTGCCGGTGGCTGTGGGGTTCGGCATCTCCAACGCGGAGCACGTTGCGCAAGTGGCGGAGTTCGCGGATGCGGCGGTCGTCGGCAGCGCGATTGTGGAATTGATCGAGCGGTCAACCCCTGAGACGGCGCCCGGCGCAGTGGCACGATTTATCAAGGGCCTGCACCTCTCCGCCGCAGCGGATGGGACCGGCCCGAAGCAGACCCCCGCAGGCGGCGCTTTCGCCGCGTAGATTGGATTCAACTCTAACTCCTATGCACCTCGCACGCCGGGCTTTCCGCTCCAACAAAAAGAAGGCAGGCTGAAGGGCGCAACACGAGGATGGAATGACGCTGGAAGAATTGCGAAACCAAATTGATGTTCTGGACCGCCAGCTCGTGGAATTGCTGAGCGAGCGGGCCCGCGCCGCGCTGATGATCGGCCACTTGAAAGTCTCCACTTCGCTGCCGGTGTACGAGCCAGCGCGGGAGAAGGTGATTTACGCCAACGTGCGTGCGGCGAACAAAGGCCCGTTGCCCGACATTGAATTGACGCATATCTACGAGCGCATCATCGACGTGATGCGGGCACTGCAGAGGAACGAGTTGGCATCGGAGAGAAATGCCCTGGGTCGCCACGGCGACCTGCCTGGGCAAGGCACTGGCGCGGATGCGCCCGAGACAGGGAACAAGCAATGATCGTAGCCATGCAGGAGAGGGCCACCGAGGAGCAGATCGATGCAGTCATCGACGCCATGGTGGAAGCCGGAGTCGGTGTGCATCGAACCACCGGCGCAACGCAAACCATTCTGGCCGGCGTGGGACCCACAGCCAGCCTGGACCTGAGCAAGTTTGAACTGCTGCCGGGCGTGCTTCATGTGCATCGCATCAGTTCACCCTACAAGCTGGCGGGCCGAGGCTTTCGCCCCGAAGGCACGGTAGTCGAGTTCAGCAACGGCATCAAGATCGGCGGCGAGCAGGTTGTCATCATGGCCGGGCCGTGCTCGATTGAGAACCGCGAACAGATCTTTGAGACCGCGGCGAGCGTCAAGGCTGCCGGCGGAAGCTTTCTCCGCGGAGGAGCCTTCAAGCCGCGCAGCTCGCCGTACGCCTTTCAGGGAATGGGCATTCCGGGTCTGAAGCTGTTGTACGAAGCGGCCCAAGCGAACGGCCTGCTGGCGGTAAGCGAGGTCATGGAGATTTCGCAGATTGAGCCCATGCTGCCTTATGTGGATCTCTTCCAGGTGGGCGCGCGCAACATGCAGAACTTCAATCTGCTACGCGAGCTGGGGCAAATACGCAAGCCGGTGCTGCTGAAGCGCGGCATTGCAGCCACCATCGAAGAGCTGCTGCTTTCAAGCGAGTACATACTCTCCGGCGGCAATTACGAAGTGATTCTGTGTGAGCGCGGCATTCGCACCTATGAGACGGCGACGCGCAACACGATGGACATATCCGCAATACCCGTGGTGCACAAGCTCTCGCATATGCCCATCGTCGCCGATCCATCGCACGGTACCGGCCGGCGCGACATGGTTGGCCCGATGGCCCGCGCCGCAGTGGCCGCGGGGGCTGACGCAATCATTGTCGAAGTGCATCCGAACGCGGACAAGGCCGCCTCCGACGCGGCGCAGACGTTGTACCTTGAGCAATTTGAAGAACTGATGGGCCAACTGCGCGTGATTGCCACGGCGGTGGGAAGAACGTTGTAGCGGGATTAGCGGTGTTAGCGCACTTGAAGCGAGGAACGCAACCATGATCGAGCGCATTGCCATCCTGGGCACGGGGCTGCTGGGTACTTCGGCGGGATTGGCGCTGCGTGCGGCGGGCTTTCGCGGCACCATCACGGGCTGGAACCGAAGTCCGGAGCCGGCGCAAACTGCACTTGCGATGGGCGCCATCGACTCGATTGCCGCTGACGCGTTGCAGGCAGCGCGTATGAGCCAGGTCGTGCTGCTGTCGGTGCCAATTTACGCGACCCTTGACTATATGGAGCAGCTTTCCGGCGTTCTCGGATCCGAGCATCTTGTCACGGACGTAGGCAGCACCAAGGCGCACATCACTGAAGCTGCCGGACGCCTCTTCAATTCTCCCGAGCGCGCGGCGTTTTTGCCTGGCCACCCCATGGCCGGCAAGGAACGGGGTGGCGCAGCCCTTGCCGATGCGGAGCTGTTTCGCGGCGCGGTGTGGCTGTTTACCGACGATCCCACGTGGCAGCGCTCGCCGCACTCAGTTGCTTTGGTCAAGGGCTGGCGCGAGTGGGTGGTTGCGCTCGGCTGCAAGATCGTCGACCTGGACCCGGTGCGCCACGATGAGCTGGTGGCGTGGGTGAGCCATCTGCCGCAGTTTGTGGCCACTGCCCTCAGTGCGCTGCTTGAAGATGAAGTGGGCGATGCGCCGGAGTTGAAAGACGTGGGCGGCCGCGGCCTGCGCGAGATGACGCGGCTGGGCGCGAGCCCCTTCAGCATGTGGCGCGACATTGCTCACACGAACACGGATGCGATTCAATCAGCGCTCTGCGCGCTGGAGCAGCGCCTCGCGCATGTCCGTGAAAACTTGGGCGCTCCCGCGTTGCGCGAGGAGTTCGACAAGGCGAATCGCTTCCGGCGGGAGTGATACATCCATCATTGGGCGCGATCATTCACTGCGCTGAGGTCGATGTTTTGCGGGCGGCTTCCGATGCGGGCGCACCTGGGATCGCTTTTCTCCTCCTCCACCTATGGAATCTTGAGGTCGAACGGCAATAAGCAGGAACATTCGTCATCTGCTTCGCGAAAACCTGGTACCCCGCTGTCCCTGGTCGCAGCGTGCCCCAGTAGCTTGAAGGGCTCAACAGCCGCTTGTGCTTCACGATAAGCTGGTCATCGAGAATCTTCACACCGCAGGTCAGATTGTTGGCCGGCTGCAGGATCGTCTTTCTAGGATCTCTTTCCGGCAAATCCCTGTCTTTTTCCCAATCGAAATTACAGCCATAACGATCGGCATCCATATAGGTCAACTGCAGCAGTCCCTCGGCACGCACCATGCGCAAGGTCACGGTATCTTTTTCATCCATCTCGGCATGGCGCACATCGGTGGTCGGTACCAGGCTGGCCTCCGCACCGGCCAGGGCCTGAAAGAAATAGGCCCAGAAGGCGCGCTTATCCAGCGTGCTCATTCTTTTGAAGCGCGGGCAGAATGGTCTGACATCCCGCGCCACCCGCGACGAAAGCAGCTCCGGTGGAAGCGCATCTTCGACGATCTTGTTCCACTCCGGATCCCACGACGGCTTGCCCAGGTCATCCTTTTCTTCGGCAATCGGCGTGGGTGGCGGCGCCTTCACCTTTGGCTGAGCGGGAAGAGACTGCGGACCGGCCTGCTTTTCAGAGCCCGCGGGCGCGCAAAGCAGGGCGAAAACCACTAGACCCGCCATTCGTGATCTGGCCGCAAATGCCATCGTGTGCTGAGATGCGAATTTCTCGCATCGTGATATGGGAAACGCAATCAACGGCAACTTGCTGATGACGGCGTCGCCAAGCGGGTTTGAGAAAATCGAGATTTTCAGCCGATGGAAATGCGGACTTCAAGTGGCTGCAATTGTTATTGCGGCAGGCCGCCGCCTTTGCCAACGTGAACCCGCACCGTAACGCTACCGACCGGTTGCGACCGGGAGGTCGCAGTCCAGGTGAGCTGCTCCCAATGCGTCCTGCCCGATGCCGGCGCGACGATCTGTGCCTGGATTGGATAGCACTCTCCGGGGCGCACCGGATACTCCGCATACGCCGTCTGATCTGTCCACCCCACCGGCAGAGAACTCGTCACCGCGATCGCGGCCGAAGCGGGCGTCTCATTACACGCCAGCAGGGGAATCACCAGCTTTTCTCCTGGATCAGCCGCGGTTTCGGGCACTGGAATCAGGCCGGCGATGTGATCGAGATTGTGTGCCTTCCAAAACAGCGAATAAAAATGCCATGGATCGCCCATCTCGAATGACAACCCATTTCGAGGCTCCGGCTCGTATCCGCGCACACGCACAAAATGGGCGGGCTCCGGTGTAATTCCCTCGAAAACGTCCCCCGTTACCGAACCGCCTACCAGAGATTTGCCGAAGATCAGGCGCATGGGATATTCGAAGGCCGTGAACTTGCCGCTTTTCAGGGCTTGGTCGCCTATGTCGCCTTCCTGGGTTCCATAGAACGCCTGCTGTTCCGCGGTGAGCTGGGCATAGGATTCGTGGCGCGAGGGAGAAATGGCCTTCGTATCGTAGCTGGGACCAGTGCCGTCCAGCATGTTTTTGCGAAAGGGCGACAGGTCTGCCGGATCATGCCAATAGGGGCCGAAGTTCTCAAACGCGTCGGTAAAGAAATAGAGTTTCTTTGGCTGCCAGGGCAGCAGGCCTTCTGTCAGATTCGCCATGCCGGTGCGGTCGCGCGACGGTGAAACCTGTTCAGGAAACCATGTCGGATCGCCCGCCATGTCGAAAGCCTCGGTGGCCAACACGGAAGAGGCCTGATGGTCGTCGTGATTCTCGCCAACCACCTGGTCGGGCAGCCAGGTAAGGATCACGTCCGGCCTTGTAATTCTGACGAGGCGCACAACATCGTCGAGCGCCAGGCCATGGTTCCAGCGATCGAGCGAACGCAAGACATTCTGGCCGGGGGTATCGTGTCCATTCAGAAACCAGACGTTCTGAATGCCCCACGCACCCAGCGCGCGACGCGCTTCAATTTCACGCATCTGCCCCAGCGCCGCACCTGCTTCGTTGCCGACACTATTGCCGCCCCCATCCCCATTGGTGCAATAGACAACGGCAATTCGTTTGTGTTCGTCAAGGCTTATACGCGCCAGGTAGCCGCCGATTACAACGTCGTCATCGGGGTGGGCAACCACAAGCAGCACATCCGCCTTGTATCGGGCGTCCGGCGGCAGCAATGGAGGCGCCTGGGTTTGTCCAGCTGCTACCAGCATGAGCAGGACCGGGAGGAACGCTGCCAACACACGGTGTGACCCCATAGATTTGAGCATCTTCATGATGAGCGGCCTCGATTGCACTCCACACAGGACCGCGATTGAGCGCGGCGGCCTGAAGGTCAATGCGGAAGGCTGTCAGGATACGGCTTCAGAAGGGTTTGATACAAATAGCGCGCTAAGTCGAGAATGCGTCGGAGCTCAGCGGAGCGACTTCGGGTTCGGTAGCTTCCTTCGCTGGGTCGAGCGTGTTGAATCCCTCGTTCTGGGCGATTTCGAGCAACTGCCCGGAAGCGGAGACAAAGATGATCTCCGTGTCCTGAAACATGTCGCGGGCCACCATCGCCGCACCCAGCTGCAGGGCGTCGGGCCACCGTAGGCTGGTGCGGTCCAACAACTGGCGCGCGGCTTCAAGCACCGCGGGGTTCAGCGGCTCCTGCACCATGCGCGCAGCCTCAAGACGCAGAATCTCCAGCGCTGCGGAGGCATCGTCAGGGCTGATGTCGCCTGCCCGCTCGCGCCGTCGGATGGCTGCGTAGACCTCCAAGGGCGCCGAGGCGGCGATCAGTTTGCGATTGTCTTCGACGGCCTCCATCAGGCGGATCAGGGCGTCGGTGCCCCGTTCCTGCACAAACAGCTTGGCGAAGGCGGTGGATTCCAGGAAGTAGCAGCTCAAAGATTCCCTCGTTCTTCTTCAATGGCCTCGGCGATAGAACCATTGTGAACGGCGACCGGGTGAAAGCGTTGCGCCTCCTCTGGAATGCCGGCCTCGGTGCGGTTAAGGCGGATGGTTGTGGTGGGATAAGCCGGAGTCTTTGGGTTCGCAATCTTGCTGGTGAGAACGACCCCCCGCTGTATAGCTTCAGCCAGCACTGCCTGGCGCGACTCGGGGTGCTGGTTCCAGCGGAAAGCTTTGCGCGGCAGAAACGAGTCGCGGAACCACTTGAGCGCGATGAAGGCGTGCCCGCCCCGCTCAGCTTCGGCCAGTGCAGCACAAAGCTCCTTCACGCGAGCATCCAGGTCGGCGGGAATAACAGCTTCCTGGCTGTCCTCATCATCGTCGTAGGAGTGCTCGGAAGCAGCGCGTGCCGAGCGCTGGCGGGGAGCGGGATCGGAACCGTCAGTTCGCTCAAAATAGATGCGGACTTCGTCTTCTTCGGGTGACCAGGCGTCGGCTGCGGCATTGCGGCGCTTGCTGCGGCCGTTTTCGCTGCACAATTCGACAATCGCCTGGTATCCGGGCGGCGCAAGGAAATGTAAAGCGCGTGCTAGTCCGGGGTCAGTGGAAAATGCCAGTTCGTTCAGGGCTTCTTCGATAATTTCTTCAGCATCGGGGATACTCAAATTGCTTACATCTACGCTGCTTTGCGCAGCTTTTGTCGATTTCATCTTTCTTCTCCGTATAGCGTTTCTTTAGACTGCCGCGATCGCGACGCCCCCCTGTGGCTTGCCGATGCCATGACGGAGCCCGCTTCCACGCCAGCGTGGGCGCTTAATCCTGGCATATTGATGCCGTTTCTCTTTTGATTCGCACCGGGATTCGAAAAATTAACTATTCAACTCTCAAGGCTAACCCCGTTTAGTGTAAATGAAAAGGCCTCATTGGGGCGGCGCTCCGAGGGGCGCTGGAGCATTTGCCCGCGGTCAACACGGAACCGGAGGAAAAGTTGCGTTACCGAGGTGATTCTCAGCGAGCGCCAGAGTTCGTACAATAGATCTATGCGGCGCTGTTTTCTTTTATTGTTGCTCGGGCTGATCTGTGAGCCCGGGCTGCATGCCAATGCCCAGGCTTTTGATCTTGCGGGTCCCAAGGTCGATGTCCACGTAAAGCGGGGAGACATTACTCTACCCATCGGCGAAGTGCCTAATCTGCTTCCCGGAGACCGGTTGTGGATTCATCCGGACCTGCCCGAGAGCCAATCTGCGCACTACGTGCTGGTTGTGGCATTCCTGCGGGGAGCCACCAATCCGCCACCCCCCGAGTGGTTTACCAGGGTTGAGACATGGACGCGCGAGGCGCGGGAAGAAGGCGTATTCGTAACCGTGCCTGAAGAGGCGCAGCAGGCGCTCGTCTTTCTGGCCCCGGCCACTGGCGGCGATTTCAGCACGCTGCGCAATACCGTCCGCGGTCGCCCCGGCATGTTTGTGCGCGCCAATCAAGACCTGCAGGCGGCAAGCTGGGACAGGATGCGGCTGGATTCCTATCTCGCCGAGGTCAAAGTAACGTCCCAAACCGATCCAAAATCATTGAAGGAGCGCGCCGAGACAACGGCGCGAAGCCTGGGCATCAAGGTCAACCAGGACTGCTTCTACAAGCCGTTGGAGCAGCAGGCTTCCTGCCTGGCGCAACAACCTGAAGGGCTGGTGATGGATGACAGCAACACGCAAACCCGCGTGGCGCAGTTGACCAGCGGCTCGGCCGGCGACCTGATGAACCAGCTCAGCTATTCTCCCATGGGCGGGGCGGGCGCTTACAGCCCCTACGTGGGCGCGATCGTGGATACGGCAAAGATTCTCTCTTCGCTCCACACGGCACATTACCAATACATTCCCGCGCTGGCGCTGCCTACAAAAGATACTTTGAACCTTCGACTGAATGTGCCGCCGTCGTTTCGCGACCCGAAGTCGGTCGTGGTGGTGGCGCTGCCGCCGATAGGCCCGGCGAAAATGCCGCCCCTGCACCCGGTAAATCCCAGCGCGACCGAATGCATGCAAAAGCCTGACCTGGTGCTGGCCGCCGAGGGCGCGCCGCTGGTGCTTGCTACCGAGTTGGCTCACGACTTGAGCCTGCATATCGAGACCAAGACTGGACCGGTCGATCTCCCCCTGCATGCCGATCCGGCGGAAGGCGGTCTTGTGCTGGAGGATTCAGCTCCACTATTGCCCGTGGGCGAGCTGACAGGAGTGGTGCACGGCAAGTGGGGCTTCGACGATTGGGAGGGGCCGCACTTCCAGGTGAGTTCGGCCGAACCGGGCAAGTGGATCGTGGCGCCTGGCGACCAGTTGGCCCTGGTGGTGGGCCGCGAAGATACGCTTCACATCGAGGGCGAGAACACCTTATGCGTGGAAAAGGTGGAGGAAGAGCCGGCCGCGGGCAATGAACTTCCGCTCACCTGGAAATCGCCCAAGGCGGACATGCTTGAGGTGGCGGTGCCCATGAAGGATTCAGCCCCAGGACCGGTAAAGATCCAGATTCGGCAATACGGGCTGAAAAAGCCCGATACGCTGAACCTGACGGCTTATGCCGAGGCTGCTTCGCTGACCCGGCTCTCGCTGAGTGCCGGAGATGCCACGGCGGTTTTGACCGGAACCCGGCTCGATGAGGTAGCCAAAGCCACTCTGGATGGAATCACCTGGTCACCCGCGGTGTTAAGCCGTGTGCAGGATTCGGACAAGCTGGCGATGAACGCCAATAGCTCGACGGCGACCCTGCAACCAGGGAGCCGTTATTTTGCCAGTGTGCAGCTCCGTGATGGCCGACAGCTACGCACACCGGTCATCGTAGACTCGCCGCGCCCTCAACTTACGCTCCTGAGTAAAGGCACGCAGGACGAGACATCCGACGCGCCTTCGCCCGTGCAATTGGGAAATCCGGACGACTTGCCTGTCCAAAGGCGGCTCGTTTTCTTTCTCAAGTCAAAGACCCCGGCGAATTTTCCCCGCAGCGAAAAGATCGAGGTGGCCGCGGTAGATGGCAGCTTCCACACGGTGCTGTCGCTGACGGATGGAAGCCTGATGCTGGAGGATTCAAAGACCGCCCTGGCCGTGGTGGAGCCGCTGTCCCGCTTCGGCTCGTCGGCCTTTGGCCCGGTGGAGGCGCGCGCGATTTCAGCTGACGATGTTACGGGAGACTGGCTGCCCCTGGGGACGCTGGTGCGACTGCCCGGGTTCAAGGAGCTGCACTGCCCACGGGCCGTCTCGAAGCCATGCACGCTGGTCGGCAGCAATCTCTTTCTGGCTGAATCGATTGCGGCTACGCCGGAGTTCGATAATCCGACGGAAGTACCAGCGGACTTCACAGGAATGCAGCTGAGTGTCCCTCACCCCACCGGCGGGATGCTTTACCTCAAGCTCCGGGACGATCCGGCGACAGTGCAAACCCTGTCGCTGCCGGTTCTGTCGATGTCCTCGTGGGCGTTGACGCCCTCAAAGGCACAACCACCGCAGCCGGCTGCTTTGCCTACCGAGGAAACCGAGCCCCCCGCCCAAACGCCGGCGGTTCCTGCGTCTCAGCCGGCTGCACCCAACCCGGAGCCGGACACCCCCGTGCCGGGCGCGCAGGTAAAGGCGGAGCGGAAGGGATAGTCGCCTTCTTCGAGCTGATGCCATTGGCCGCCGTCCATGGGAAATGGCGCTTTTCCATTGGGGAACCTGCCGGGCCGCGCAGACACTCCGGTCCGGAATCATCCGCGGGCTGGAGCTCCCGTCTGTTTCTCTATCGATAGCGGTCTGTTTTTCCCGTAAACCTTAATGGCTGCAAAGCCTATTGGAAGTGTGCCCGGTTCTCTTCGGCAAAATGTGCCTTCTCTGGCGGTAGATCGTCTATGGCAAAGATTGCATGCTGCGGGCAGATATCGGCGCAGTTACCGCAGTCGATGCATTCGTCGGGATTGATAAAAAGATGAGGCACGGCCTCCGCTGCGGCATCCCCCGCCTGAGGCGAGATAGCGGCAGTGGCGCACTCCGCCGCGCAGACAAAATCCTTGGTGCAGGCATCAGTAATTACGTAAGCCATGAAGTGTTCGCTCCTTATGAATGGGCGCGTGGATTGCAAACGCCCCGCATGTTGAGCCTACCCAGTTTTGCCTTCCGGCCTCCGTGACTTGAATCACAGTGCCGGATAAGTGTTCCTTATTACAGCGCGCAGCCGCATCCGAGACTGCCCAAGGAACGTAGGGCTGGCCCAGTCAATTCGCGCCCGATGTGCGCTTTGCGCTCTCCGTGTTGCAACAAGCACTTTCGGCATGGCTCGTAAATCGCCGAGCATTGACATTGCGTGCGCTCGCGGCGGTTTATGCTGTTTGCATGGTCAGGTCTGCTCTTCCCCGACTCTTGTTTCCAGTCACCGTATTCGCAGCGATCGCTCTCGCGCCCGCGGCCATCTCCGCGCAGGCAGGCGCGTCCAACTGGTCGTTTGCGGTCTCCGGCGATAGTCGCAACTGCGGAGACTTCGTCATGCCCGCCATTGCGTCCAAAGTGAAAGCGGAGAACGACGATTTCTACTGGCACCTTGGCGACTTTCGCTGGATGTCACAGCCCGACCAGGACCTGATGGCGATGGAGCCGCCCGGAATACCGCTTTCCAAATCGGATTACCAGCAACGCGCCTGGGACGACTTCCTGACGCATCAAATGGCGCCCTTCGGCTCGTTCCCGGTTTTCCTTGGCCGGGGTAATCACGAGGACGTCCCACCCATGACTCGCGAAGGCTACATCGAGAAATTCTCCAGCTTCCTCGATCGCCCTGAAATTGCCGCGCAGCGCAAAGCCGACGGCACCGAGGCCGCACCGCTCGGTCCCTGGTATCACTGGACGCACAACGGCGTGGACTTCATCACGCTGGACAACTCCAGCCACGATGAGTTCACCGACGCCCAACTCCATTGGCTGCGCGGAGTGCTTGACCGCGATCTGGAACCGCAATCGGGCATTCGCGCCATCGTCGCCGGAATGCACGAGGCGTTGCCCCACTCCACCGGCTCTGAGCACGCTATGGACGACTGGGACCTCGGTCAACGCACGGGAGAACTGGTCTATACCTGGTTCTACGACGCGCAGGCGGCCGGCAAGCACGTCTATCTCATTGCCAGTCACTCGCATTACTACTCGCCCGACGTCTTCAATACACCGTATTGGAGAGAGCGTTCCAAGACCGTGGTACCCGGCTGGATCATCGGTGCCGCGGGGGCCCATCGTTATCGGCTTCCTAAAACCGCCAACACCGCAGCCCGAACCCATATCTACGGCTACATGCAGGGAACGGTTCATGCCGACGGGACCATCGACTTTACGCTGCATGAGCTCTCAGAGAACGATCTGATCGAGCACAAATGGCCCAACGCACCGCTCGACGCTATTCACGAGTGCTACGTGCACAACGCCGACGACTAGTCGGAACAGAACTGAATTTCGAATTCCGCCGATTCACCCATCCTTAAGGTTGCCGAGTGTATTCTCGATTGCAAGAAGAGGCGGGGATCCGTTCAGACTTAACGATCCGGGTCCGGCTTGGACCCACGATATCCCTGCCTGGAGATGCCGTCATGGCCTGTAAGTCGCTCGTCGTTGCAATACTCGCTGTCATGCTTTCGTTTGCGGGACCCTCCCACGCACAGGAGAGCGGCCCTTACAAGGTGCTCAAGATCCAACTGGTTGGGGGCGAAGGCGGATTCGACTATGTGACTGCCGACCCGGACGGCCGCAACCTTTATGTTGCGCGTTCCGGCCCTGCCGGTCACATCGGCGTATTTAACCTCGACACGCTGGCCCAGGTGGGGGACATTCCAGGCACAAGCGCGCACGGCGGAGCGGTGGACACCTCGACAGGGCACGGCTTCGCGACCTCAAACCCCGTGACGATGTTCGACGCGAAGACCTTTGCAATTCTGAAGAAGATCGATGTGCAGGGCCATCCCGATGGCTATCTGAACGACGCTTACAATCACCACTTCTACATCCTCAGCCATGCCGAGCCGAATATTACGGTCCTCGACGATAAGGACGGCTCGATTCTCGGCACCATCGACATTGGCGGCGCACCTGAGCAGGCCGCTACCGACGGACAGGGCAAGATATATGTAGACATCGAAGACAAGGCGGCCATTGCCGTGATCGATGCGAACACCATGAAGATGGTCGGCAAGTACGACGTATCAAGCAAGGGCGCTGGATGCGCCGGCCTGGCCCTCGACGCGAAGAACAGCATCCTGTTTGCCGCGTGCCGCGAAAACAAGAACATGGTGATCCTGTCGGCTACGGACGGGCACATCATCACCGATCTGCCCATTGGAAACGGGTGCGACGGCGCCACCTTCGACCCGGAGACGATGGAGACGTTCAGCTCGCAGGGAGACGGTACGCTTACGGTGATCAAAGAGAATTCGCCCACAGACTTCTCGGTTGAGCAGACGGTTCCCACGCCGGCGCGGGCGAAGACGCTGACTCTGGATACAAAGACCAACCATATCCTGCTGATCACGGCCGAGTATGGTCCGGTCCCTGCTGCAGCGCCTCAGGCTGCGGGTGCGGCTCCGGCAACAGGTGGTCCACCACCAGGTGCCCCTGCCTGGATGCGCGGCCCGCGTCCGCCGATGATTCCGGGATCGTTCCAGATCCTTGTCGTTGGCAGGTGATCAAACACCAGCCTCACCCGGTCAGAAGCTGCCGGTTCAGGCACGAATGATGCGGATACCCTGCCGCTCGAAAGGCGACAGGGCTTCCGATGATGCGCCCGCGTCGGTAATGAGCAGGTTAATTTCACTCGCCGGGCAAATGAACGCCGGGCTCACCTTGCCCAGTTTGCTTGAATCGGCGACCACCACGATTTCTTTGGACTGCTTGAGCATCTTGCGGTACACCAGCGCCTCATCCGTCTCAAGAGTGGTTGCTCCACGCTCCGGATCAAGTCCGGTCACACTGAGAAAGACCTTGTCCATATACACATCGTCGAGGAACGCGAGTGCCGCGTTGCCGGTGAGGGAAAATGACCACGCCCAGGGGACCACGCCGCCTGTGAGATAAGTTCGGATGCCGGGCTGGTTGCACAATTCCATGCCAATATTGATCGCGTTGGTGACCACTTGAAGATTGCCCCGATGGCGCAGGCTGCGGCCAATGTGCGTTGTCGTTGTACCTGCGGTCAATCCCACGGTCTCATTGGCTTTGACCAGGTCGGCGGCGGCCAGGCCGATGCGCCGCTTTTCTTCGGCGAATCGCTGTTCCCGCGCCAGAAATGAGCTGTCGTAGCGGAAAGGCTCGTAAAGCAACGGCTCGACCAGCGTCGCGCCCCCATGGGTGCGGCGAATAAGGCCCCGGCTTTCAAGCCGTGCCAGGTCACGACGGATGCTGGGCGCAGACGAGCCGGCAACGGCGAGAATCTCCTCAATGGTCGCCGTTCCGACGCGAAGAAGAAATTTAATGATCAATTCGGAGCGGCGGTCTAGAGTGTCAGTCATACCGCACCGATTCTAACCGCTCGGTTCGGTAGGGAGGCAATACCAGGCCGCATTTATTGAGCAATGCAGATGAGAATCTCGCGATATGGCCATTTATTTGATTAATTGACAGGTATATGATCGATTTATAGGCTGGCTTAGCCATGGCTCTGAGCCGGCGGCAAGGATGAGGAAGAATGCCGAGCTTTCCGCATGAGATGTTGCGTGAGATTTATGAACAGCCTGAGGCGCTCAACCGCACCTTGGCGGCGTATCTGGAGAATGGGAATCTGAAATCCGAGGTGGCGACCCTTGTAGCGGGCTGGGCGAACCCCGCGGGTGAGGTTCTCATCGCCGCCAGCGGTTCCAGCCGCCACAGCGGCCTGGCCGGGGAAATCCTGCTCGAAGACTTATGCGGATTCGCGGTCGATGTCGAATATGCAAGCGAATACAGTTGCCGCGGCGGTTCTGATCTTCGGCGCCCCGCGGTGATCGTGATTTCACAGTCGGGTGAGACGTCGGATACATTGGCGGCTCTGCGGGAAGTGCGGCTCCGCGGGCAGGCCACCCTCGCCATCACCAACGCGGCTAATTCCACCATGGCGCGTGAGGCGCAAGTTTCCATGCCCCTTTCGGCGGGTAAAGAGAAGGCGATTCCGGCCACCAAAAGCTTCACCTGCCAATTGTCGGTGCTTTTCCTGCTGGGGCTCTATGAGGCCAGGCGAGTTGGGCAGATGAACCACTCCGCTTTGGAAGCGAATATCGGCAAACTGCTTGCGTTACCCGGCGCAATCGAGGCGCAACTCGACGGCTGGCGTTCGCAGATGGCAAGCCTGGCGCACAGATACAGCGCTGCCAGTACGTTTCTCTACCTGGGCCGCGGCATTCACTACGCCATCGCGCGAGAAGGCGCGTTGAAGCTGAAAGAGGCGTCCTATGTGCACGCTGAAGGCTACCCGGCAGGCGAACTGAAGCACGGGCCGAATGCGCTGGTCAGCGATAGCGTGCCGCTGGTGGTTCTGGCCACGGTCGACCGGGAACTTGAGGCGTCAGTGGTGCGCTATGAAAAGACGCTGCAACTGCTCGAAGACATGAAGGTGCAAGGCGCACGAGTAATTGCCATTGCCAACACCGGAGACGAGAACGTCGCGGCCCTGGTCAATGATTGTGTCGAGGTGCATCCGACCACGGAGTACCTGTTCCCCATCGCCGAGGTTGTGCCTCTGCAACTGTTCGCGTACTTCATGGCGCTGGAGCACGGCGTGGACGTGGACCGGCCCAGAAATCTCTCCAAAGCTGTGGTGGAGAGATAGCGCGCCGGCGATCTAAAACTTCATCTACCCCACCGTTTGTCCAGCGAAATGCGCCTCGATCTCTTCCAGCGTCTTGCCCTTTGTCTCCGGCAGCAAGAAGGTTACGGTGAGAAAGTAGATGAACGTAAAGCTGGCAAAGAGAAAGAACATCGACGAATAGCCATACTTGCTGACAAAGGGCAGAAAGATGGCGGCCAGGGTGCTCGAAACCAACTGATTCAGCACCAGGGCGACGCTCATGCCGTTCGACCGGATGCGCGTGGGCATCAGCTCAGACAGCGCCAGCCAAACGCACACGCCGGGTCCTGACGCGTAAAAGGCGATGAATGCGTAGAGGCCGAGCGCCACCAGCCAACCGTGGCCGGGGTTCGGCACAGCGCCAATCAACGCCTTCTTGATGGTCAACGGCGCGGTTTGAGCGGCATCGAGATTTCCAAACGGATTCTTGAAAAAGGCATCCACTTTGTTGGCAGGAACGCAGCTTGCGCGTGTGATGGTGAGTTGCGCGGCCGCCGGATCATCCGAGCGGACATAGCTGGTGCTGGCTGTGAAATCGCCGTAAGAATAAATGATCGCGAACGAGGCGCGATCGGCACGAATGTCGCCGCCCGCATATCCCTCGGCGGCCAGCAGCCGGTTGGCCTCGGCCCGGTCAAACTCAATGGTCAGCGCCTGATCCGCGCCAACGTGCGCCTGCAGCACGTTGCGGCAATCGACGCCCAGCTTTTCAGTCCGCAGGAACATGACGCCGACAGTAATCATGGAAATGATGATGCCGCTGGTGCCCAGGATCATGAGGAACCTGCGACCCTTGCGGTCGACCAGCGACATGCCCACCATGGTCATGAGGAAATTGACAAAGGTAAAAACGACATAGCCCCAGTGAGCCTGAAGATCCGACAGTCCGCTTTGCAGCAGAATGCCCGTGTTATATCCAACCAGGGAGTTGACACCTGTAGCGGTGTTGCAGGAAAGGATGAGGCAGGCGAGCAGGAAAGGAATCACATATTTCCGGCGCAGCAGCGGTTCGCGCACCTTCTCGCCCGTGGTGCGCTGCGATGAGAGCACGTGCGCGATCTCTTCCATTTCGCGCAGTTCCGTCGCGGCCTGATCGGGCGTCCGCGAGCGCAGCAGTGCCGCGAGGGCGCCGGCTGAATTTCCACGGCGAAAAAGCCAGCGTGGTGACTCGCTGACCAGCAGGCTGCCGGCTACAAACAGCACTGCGGGCGGAAGCGAAACCCAGAAGATGCGTCGCCAGGCCTGATCCTTGAAAGCGAAGAGAGAGGCTGCATCGGCGATCCTGGCGACGGCTTCAACGCGGTAGCTATAGTAGATGCCGATGAGCGCGGCCACAACAATTCCCAGCGTCAGCAGCCACTGAAAGATTCCGGTGCCTTTGCCGCGGCTCGACGCCGAAAGGCACTCGGCAAGATACAGGGGAACGACGACTCCGATGAATCCGCCACTCATGCCCTGCAAAAGACGGCCGAAGAACAACGGCTCATATCCGTGCGAAAGAGCGATCACCGGAATGCTCGCGATGAATGCCAGCCCGCTGAGAATCATCAGCGGCTTGCGGCCCATCCAGTCAGCCAGCAGCCCGGCGAACAGCGTGGAGAAGACGCTGCCAAGAAGCACCGCCGCGACAATAACGGAGAGTTCGGCAGCTGTCAGGTGCGAGGTCGCTTCAAGGTAAGGCAACGCGCCGCCAATGATGCCTACGTCAATTCCGTAAAGCAGGCCGCCCAGCCCCGCCACAAGAAGCAGAAAAAGGTTGTAGCCGCGTTTGGCGGATGAATCGGAAAGGAGGTTCGCGGAACCGTCAGCATACGTTGTCACGAATGAGGCCCCTTGCGCAGGTTATGCTTCGCGGCGGTGGCACGGCAAAGGCTGGCCGGAGAACAAGCGTCTTCGGGCGAGGCCCTGCCATCAGGTTGAGAGGAAACACGCACATCCAGTCTACAATGACCACTTCGGAATCAAATGCTCATAATTTGCGCCGAATCGAGGCGCGAGGCAGCCTTCGCCGAGTTGCCTTTGTTCAATACAGAAGATACTTTGCGCGCACGGTCTCGAAGCGGTCGATGGCGTCCTGCCAGGTTTCCGCAATACGGCGCGGGTCCTCCCCGGCGTCCACAGCCTCAAGGGTATTTTTGTTGCGCATCAGGCCATCAAGTGCGTCAATCTTGTATTCCCCGGAATAAAGATGATGCAAGGCGGCGGCGACTTCCAGCCCAAGTTCCGGCGCGTCGAGGGCGTCGCGGTCGGTAAGGACGATATTGACTCCGCCGCACTTTTGATCAGCATAGACTGATGCATTAGGCGTGAAGGTAACCGGGACAAAACGCGCGCCGTCGATCTCGCGGGCGTTAAGATACCCAGCCAGTGCCGAAGCATCAATCCAGGGCGCGCCCACAAGTTCAAAGGGTGTGTCGGTGCCGCGGCCGACCGAAATATTTGTGCCCTCGATCATGCCGATGCCGGGATAGAGCGTCGCCTCGGTAAGGCTGCGCATATTCGGCGAGGGATCAATCCAGAGCTTGCCGGTAGAGTCGAACCAGTCGCCGCGCATCCAGCCTTCCATCGCAACGACCGTCAATTTCGCCCCAATTCCCCGCTCTGCGTTGAACATTCTTGCCAGCTCTCCCACCGTCATTCCATGGCGCACGGGGGTCTGCCAGTAACTGACAAAGGCTTCGCGGCCGGGGTCGGCCATGGGGCCCTGGACATACACGCCGCCAAGGGGATCAGGGCGGTCAAGCACGATGATCCTCTTGCCTGCCGTTGCTGCCGCTTCAAGAAAATAGCCCAGCGTGCTCTCGTAGGTATAGAAGCGCACGCCAATATCCTGGATGTCGTAGACGACCGCATCGAGCCCCGCCATCTCCGCTGCCGTGGGGTGTCGCTTTGTATCGGTGTCTCCATAGACGCTGTAGATGGGCGCACCCGTGGCAGCGTCATGAGAATTCCCGATATCGGTTGTGTCGAGTTTGCCGGCAATACCATGTTCCGGACTGAAGATCGCGACCAACTGAATGCCGGGCGCGTGGGCCAGGATGTCCGCGGTGCGCTGCCCATGCGAATCGACGGCCGTCTGGTTAGTCACCAGCCCAACGCGCACTGGATGGCTCGGATCCGGATGAAGCTCGCGGAAGCCATCAGCTTCGAGCACATCGATGCCCGTCTTCACATCACCATTGCGCACGGTGAGCCGCCGCTCGGCCATTAGAGACTCGTTGTATCCGGTGATGCGGGCCATCCGAAGCTTCTCGCTTTCGCTCTCTGTGAGCGCCAGCGACTGCACGACTGCCGTGGCGATGCGCGAACGCAGCGACACAACAGAATGCCCTCCGTTGGGATGAACCCGGTTGGTGAGAATGATGATGTACGTATCGGTTACCGGATCGATCCACAGCGACGTGCCCGTGAATCCCGTGTGTCCATACGATCCCACGGGAAGCAATACACCGCGATTGGTGGCAAAGGGTGAATCGATGTCCCAGCCCAGTCCGCGCAGGCTCGCCGCCGATGCGGGCTGCTGCGGAGTGCTCATTTTCTCGATCATCAAACGGCTCATGATCTTCGAGCCGCTCAGCAACTCCTGCGCAAACTTTGCCAGATCGTCGGCGGTGGAGAACAGGCCCGCATGTCCTGCTACGCCACCCATCCGTCGCGCCGTGGGATCGTGAACGACTCCGCGCAGCATTTTTCCGTTCTCGTCGTATTGTGTCGGCGCGATGCGCGGTATCCAATCGTTCGGAGGAAGAAAGCGCGTGTCATGCATGCCGAGCGGACCAAAAATATGAGTGCTGGCGTATTCGTTCAACGGCACGCCCGAAACCTTTTCCACCAGAAAGCCGAGCGTCTCAAAATTGATGTCGCTATAGACAAAGCGCGTGCCTGGGGGAATCGCAGGCTTCTGTTCCATCGCCATGGAATATGCGGCGGCGCGCCCCTTCCACGGCTGCGTCAGATCGAGATCGGGAGCCAGACCGGAAAAGTGGGTCATCAGTTCCCTGACCGTTATATTTGCTTTTCCGTTCTGCGCGAACTCCGGCAGGTAGGCGGCCACCGGGTCGTTCAGTCTCACCCGGCCTTGCTGAATCAGTTGCATCATCGCCGTCGTGGTTGCAATGCACTTGGTCAACGACGCCAGGTCGAAGATGGTGTCAACGGTCATTCGCTCCCGCGACGGTTCCAGCGAACGCCATCCGAATGCTTTGCGGTAGACCACCTCGCCGTTGTGTCCGACGAGGACAACGCCGCCGGGAATGTTTCCTTTGTCGACCGCTTCCTGCATGATGGAATCGATGGCCGCGAAGCCGGCCAGCGAAGTGGCGTCGCGAGCCGCTGCGCCTTGCTGTTGTGCAGCTCCCTGACGTTGGCCGCAGAATGCGAAAAGCATCGGCAACAAAAACAGAGTTTTCCGGCCAGGCCGGAACGTCTTCCAGGGTTGCAGCATATTCATCCTCATTCGTCCTGGCGGCGAACTTGTCCCGCGTCCTCATGGTTCGCGAGCGGCGACGGCACCAGCGCGCGGCGCCTGCCTGCCTCTGGAATCGGCAGGCTCTCTTTGCGCTTTGCCTAAGTCAGATCTCAAATGACCGCGGTCGAGCCTACTTGGGACACGAGCCGCGCTTCCGGCTCGCTCCATCAACCAGATTGTTCTAGGATATGCTCCTCAATCCGGGGACTCTGCATCGCTTGAGGTGACTACGGAATCCGGCAAACCGCAAGGACATCGTTATGCCATGCGCAGCGCAGCCCTGCAGGCGGAGGATAGGAAACCAGAACCCAGCTCACACCAAACTGCGACTTCAGCCGTTCGAAATTCGCGACTTTGAATTTCGGCCAGCCGGCTTGGGCCGCAAGCTGTCGATGCCACTCCGGGCCCAGGACAGGCACCTTTGTCACCACGGCAGTATCCTTGTCGCCGTCGGCGAGGACGCTGCGTTCGGCGAATGCGCGAAAGCTGTGGTAGTCCTCGCCCGGAGCCGCCATGTAATTCGGATCGACTGCGAAATAGGCGTCCGTGGGCGTGTTCAGCCTGATCCAGTCGAATGCCTGGAGCCATGGATTTGCGGACCGAATGCCTGGCAATTCAATGTGCGCCGTGCCCGCGAACAACTGCCGCTGCACAACGAACATGCTTGTGTAAGCCGCCAGAAAAAAGACCGCCCAGCGCCACGCGCGTGCCTTCAGAATGTACTTGCCCAGATAGGCGCCGCCGATGAGAACCAGGAAGATGTAGACCAGGTGCAGATAGCGCATCGGTTCCAAAGTCGTGAAACCAATTGGCGCCATCGGGCTCAGGATCACCATCGCAACAACTTGCTGGAAGATGCCGTAAATCAGAACGGCCATCGCAAACCTGGACAGCTTCACCTCGCCACGTGTGCGGGCAACGCGAGCCACCAGCCAAAACAGAACGAGCGGCCCAATAGCTCCCAGCCACTCGTACCAGGTCCACTCATAAAGGTGGTAAAGATGCCTGGTCTGGATCGCCGCCAGCCAATCCTGTTGGGGAGGCCGGAAAATCCATCCGAACGGAATGAGGGCTGCGACGGGTGTAGCGGCATCGTGGGCCAGGTGTCCGCGCAGAGAACGATGGCGAAGCCGCAAGGGATCATGAAGCGTCAAAGCCAGCACGCAACAGAATGAAATGCCAAATGCGCTCATCAGCGGATGAAGGAGAAATGCCATCCCCGCCAACGGCACCGCCTGCCAACTCTTTCCGGCCATGATGCGCGAAACGCCGATGAGAATCAGCGCCGTCGCCAGATTCCGCGGATGCATGTACTGATCGACAATGTAGAGCGCGGTCCCCGCCACCGGAAGCGTGAACATGGCTGTCACCAATGCGACGCTTGCCCATCGGGCCGCGGCTTCTTGAAAGAGCTGGCTCACGATGGACCAGCAGGCCAGCACGATAAGGAAGAGGGAAAGGAACTGCCACAGCAATTCGGCCCAGCTCACCGAAATCCCCGTTCCGCGCACAAACGCCGCCATCCACGTGTCGAAGACTGTTTCCTTGACCTGTAGCTTGAAGAAATCCGAGTCGTGAGGAAACAACGCCGGGTTCAGATCGGCCTTGACAGCGGTCAGATAGAAGGCGTCATCCTCGGCTCCAGGGTGATATCCCATGACAAGGAAACCAATTCCGCTCAAGACAAGCAGTACGATGATGCGCACGCCAACTGACTGTTTTTGGAAAAACTGCTTCATGAATGTGGGGTTGGATCTCCTGTGTCTATCGTACAATCCCGCAGCGATGAATTGGACTGGCTGCGGGTTGGAAGGAGGGCTGAAATTGTACCGTTGCCCGGGGAATTTGCAGTGGTATCGGATCGAATCTAAATTGTGTATTGTCAATGACTAATCTTGCCGTTTCAGCCCCAGTATTCGTCTGCTCTTCCGTTTGCTTTAATGCCACGGAGAAAAGTCTTCTCAGAACTAAAAAGCACGCTTCCGGCGAGGCTGCGGACGCCTATCGATCCATCGTCTTCGCCGGTTCTCCCAGAAAAGCCAACCTGGCGCGCTTGCCCGAAGCCTGCCACACCTTCACCGTTTCATAAACGATCGTGGTGCCATACGTCACAGCGATCCACACGGCAACAGCTTCGATTGGCAATCCTGCCCACGCTCCGATGAAGATGCCCATCATCTCTTTCTGCTGGTAACCCCACCACCCGTAAGGCACGGCCAGTGTCGCCTCCCAGAACAGGCTGATCAGCAGAATCATGAAGATCGTCAGGCTGAATGCACGCCAGTTGATGAATCGCCGGGCAGTGTGGAAGAGGCACGCCGACGGGACCATGCCACCGAGGACAAGTACCGTAAAGTAACCGGGGAATCCTTCAGGAATGGGAGTACGCATCTTCTTATATAGAAAGGCTACCGCAATTATTGCTACACCGGCCAGCAATGAAGCCGGATGGAACTTGAGCAGCCGGGCGATTTGTCTCGATTCGCCCTGGTAATCGGAAACATTGTAAGCAGCCAGCCAGTATTCATCGAGCCAGACGTAAATCAAAAGGACTGCAAGGAACCCGGTGAAGTAAAAGAAATATTCCTCGACGGGAACGTTGCCTCCGATCGCCGGAGCGCCGATTCCGAGGGTCGCTCCCGCATTTGGAAACAGGAAAAAGCGGCTGGCGAAGAAGAAATCAAGCCCAAATCCGATGGGCACCAGAATCCAGATCGTACGCCAGAAAGCTCGCTTCGGAATCCGTACGCGCTCGCTGGGAAGGAACCACGCTCCAATGACCAGAATAGGAACCACAAACAGCAGTAAGCTCCAGCTATAGCCGTAGGGCGTGGGATTCGAGCTGGAGATTTGCGCCACCGCCGGAACGCGCACGGTGTGCAGTGTGATTCCCACGGGGACCGCGATGATCGCGAGCATGGCCGCAACCATCCATGCGCTGGTTCGCGGGTTGGGTGAGTCAACTTGCATTCGTCGCAACCGGTAGTTGGTTTCTGCTGCAATTGGCAAATTCTACTCCCGTTTCCAGTCGGCAAAGCAAGCAGTTAGAAAAAGGGCTTCGGCCTGTCGAACGCCGAAAGATGCCCGGCCGAATCTTCGCTGCGTCAGGTCCTCGGCGCCACTTTCGTTTCCATGCAGAAAGGTGTGTGGAATCGGCGCGTTTGCGCGTATCCTTGTGAAATCCGAAGGCCGGATATTGCGGGATGAATTGATGGACGACGAAGTTCAAAAGATAGAATTGGGCGCCAAAAAGGCATGGCCAGCGGTTATGAAATGGGTTGCCGGCATCTCTGCGCTGATCGGATTTTTCGCCAGCGTGGCCGGGGGTGTTACCTGGTTTGTGAACCACCATAGGCAGCAAACCGAGCGCCAGGCGAAAATGGTGCTCGCCGAAGCGCAAAGAAAGCAAGGCGAGTATCAGGCATCCATCCAAACTTATGGGGAGATCCTGAAGGCCGATCCGTTTTATCGTCCTGCCCTCGATGAGCAACTGGACGCAACCATGGAATGGGTTGAGAACTTCCACATTCTCGCGCGCGACGACCAGAACGCCGCCGACCTTGCCGGCCCCGCGTTGGACCAGATCATGGCCATTCTCGACTCGGGCTTTACCCGCGTAAAAGGACCGCAGGCCGCTGACGTGCAGGCCCACATCGGCTGGGCCCACTGGCTCAACCAGCAAATCGCCGAAAGAGAGGTTGGTGCATCCGCCGAGCAGAACCTTCGGGCCGCCTTGGCATCCGATCCAACCAATGTGTATGCGAACGCAATGCTGGGTAATTGGCTGCTTCAGAATAATGGAACCTTCACAGAAGCAATTCAGCACTTCAGCATCGCTGTTTCGACCGGCAAGGCACGTCCCTATGTAAGAAAGCTGCAGTTTGGCGGCCTCATCTACCTTGACAAGAAGGGAGCAAGAGCCGAGCTGATCAAAGTTGCAAACGAAATGCGCAAATCCGGCGAGCCTATCGACGAATGGAGCAGGACGCGGATCCTGACTACCTGCTTCAATCCCAGCGTCACCCATCATGAGGAACTCTCCGAGGCCCTTACCGCCGTCCCTCCCGATGACGCCTGGAATACTTATCTTTGGCTGGACAACAAGCCGGAGGACAATCAAAATCAACTCCTGGATCATGACTTTGTCAAAGCTAGTCTGTTGGAGCTCTCCGGCAATCAGCAGGAGTCGCTCGAGAAATTTCGCCTGCTGCAGCAGCAGCTGAAGAGTCAACCAGGCTCGATGAAAGATTCAGTTGACGCTGCGGTTACGAGACTATCGCACAGCTAAAAATGGTTGCGTAGCTTGCGCAATTTCAAACTTGCGAAACCATCGTTCCCCGGCGGCATCTTCATCACGACTATGCCTGCGAGCATGGCTCATCACATGCTGCTCCGAGCTTTCGGCTCTCTACGATCTCTTGTTTGGAGGCAAGGCGACCCTTCGGATTTCTGGCGGAGGATCGCCCAAAGCCGGTTCTCCCGCAGGCAGAGTGATGTTCTGATAAGTCGCGTTCCCCAGGGTGGGTTGAAAGGCGACGGTACTCAAATACACCGGTTGCGCCTTTGGGTTTGCGATCTCGACGAATAACTCCGTTGCGCCTTGGGCCGGCGCCGGGTTGCTCGCCGCATTTCCTGCATTGCTTCCGCCATAGCTGATGAGGAAATAACCCGTGCTGTCGGTGTAGGCAAAGCCGTAAGCGTTGAGGTAGTTTTTCTGGGCGTCAACAAGAAAGACAGTATGGCGAATCGCCGGATTCAACTGCGCGTCGTAGACCCGCCCATGCAGCACCCACCCGTCGCTGGCGACTACAGGTTCCGTGGTGGAGGCCTGTTGTTGTACAAGCTGAACGCGCGCGACAGTGGCTTGCGTGGCCGTTACGGCTGCTTGTGCCGCCGTGGCCTGCGGCGAACTCGCGCCGTATTGCGCCGTAAGGGCCGTGGCCGTTCGCGTCAGTCGCGACGCTCGCGCCTGGTGCACGAGGCTCATGCTCTGAATCCTATCCGCCGCTGTGCCGTCCGCGGCGGTCAGCGCCGTACCAACTCCACTGTCGATTTGATCTGCGGCTGAAGACGCCGTGACGCCGCTGGGTAGAGAAGTTGCCGTCATGATTACACCTCTGCTCCGGTTGTGGATTTTGCCTGTTTAGCCTTCGCCGCTCCCACGCGTAGCTTGGGGCATAATGCGGGGAATAGGAGCAGGTTCTGCGCATCGACAAGGTACGTGGGCAGTGCCTTGGCTCCCAAACAGTAGGTGGAGATGTTCTGGGATGTGACGTTCACAAACCCGTAAGTGAGGCCGGAGGCCAGCACTGGATATCTCTTCGACTCCTGCAGGCGATTGGCGCAGACCTGGATGGTAAAGCCCAGGATCATCGCATCCACTAACGCCGTAAGCGTGGGGCCGTCCAGCCATAACTGGTTATTGGCAAACAGAACGTGGTCGAGACTGAGAATCGCCACCGACGCGATCCCTTCCACGCCGCTCACCCAAGCTTCCAACTGACAGATATTGTTGGTAAAAAGTACGGTGCCATTTGATGAATCCGCCAGGCCCACTTCGTCATTCAAGTCTGTTAGATTCGCGGCATACATTCTGGCGTATCCATAGCCCGGATTCGCATCCTCGATGGCCAATCCAAGGTTCAAAATGGCTACCGTAAGAGCGCCGGCGACCTGGGTCCGGTTTGAAGCGGCGGGCGCCTCGTAGGCATACGTACGCAGCGCATCTGTGTTCGCGCTCACGGTTCCGCCGGAGCTGAAGTGGTTGCCGATAATCGCGAATGGGCCGTAGCCGACAACCTCCAACGCAAGGCCGAGAGCCACGCGCACGACGTTTTCCTGGATCCGCAAAGCGGGCAGTCCCGGCTCGTAAATTGGCGCCGCCGGCTTTACTCCGACGCTCGATTCAGTGGTCCAATCGATGTTCTGCTCTGAGATCGCATTGCCCCATGGCGACCCTGAACTGGATGGATCCATCGTCGGCGCCGTAACCAGCAACATCAGGATCCCAGCCTGCAGACCGCCGGCCGATTCGTCCACGCTCGCCGGCAACTCCGACCAATCGCGGGTTTCCCTGATCTGGTTGCGGCTGATCTCGACCATTTGCGCATGCAGCGCGAAGATGCCGCACACCTGGGCGCCGGGCGTCTCGCCGAAGTCGGTAATGATGTTGTCGCGAATAATCAGATTCTCCACATCCGGTACGCAGATTGCGCCATAGCCAAAGCTCGACGCGTTCTCATCGGCTGCGATTACCGCGCGCAGGAGGGTGCGCGAAATGATGTTCGACGTGATGCTGACATTCACCAGGCTGATCACTTCAAGCGTTTCCTTGAGATTGAAGAAGCCTACGGGTCCGATGCCGCACATTCCCATGTGATGGATGCGATTGCGGTCGATGTGCAGGTTCTGAATGATTCCACCTGCCGCGATTCCGGTGGGATTGGATCCTGAAGTGGTTCCCGGAATCTGGCTCGAGCCGCCGGAACTGCACGGGCTTTCCTGCTCGTAAATCAAGCCTGTGAGCTGCCCGGTATCCGCCCCGTCCGAGTTGAGAATGATGAAGTTTCCCAGCGTGATTCCGTTGCGCCGTCCGTTGTCGATGTCGTTCTCAAGCACAAAAACATTCTTCGACGGTCCGGCAATGTGAATTCCACCAGAAGCCAAAGCGACGGAATCCGCGGCACTGTCGCCGGTCCCTCCCGGGACTGGCTGATTGGGCGAACTGGCGTCGTGCAGCAAACCCACCCGGTTGCGCTCGAAAAACATCTCGTTACCGCTCAGGTAAACCGCGGCCCATAGGCCGGCCACGTTCTTCATCTTGAAGCGATTGTCGGCGATCTTCAATCCCGTTTGAGTGACCGCGATGAGCGCGGGAAGAGTGGACGCGGTGACGAAAAGTTTTTCGATGGTTACGTCTGTGTCGCCCGTGCCCTTCACAAGGTAAAGCACGTCCGATTGGATTCCATTCTGACCAGGCGCCGGCGATTGCCACGTGTCCGGGCTGCGATCGAGCAGGATGCCCACTTCGTTATCGGCAGCGTGAACTGAGAATCCCCGCAACTCAATATGCTTCGAGGCAACCACCGTGAACACGGCAGTTAATCCGCTCTCTGTGGGCGATGTAGAGCTGGCCATGGGGCTTGCGCCGGTCTGCAATGCGGGTGAGTACACGTGTGTTTGCCAGCCACAGCCGTGAATGACCACATCCGACAAGCCGTTCAGCAGGACGTACTCATAATAGGTGCCCGGCAGAATGCACACCTCGCCTCCATTTGCGGGCAGGGCGTTGATCGCTGCCTGGATCGAGGTGTACATTCCGAAGCTTTCTTTTCCATCGCCCACCGTGTACGTGCAGCAGCCACAGGCTCCGGACCCTGACGGCGGCCACTCAGTGCGGCAGTCGGTAGCGCCTGTCGACGCGCCAAAAGTGACGATGGAGAGCTTTGTGAAGTGATGATGAATCCCTCGCGGCGGCGTAATGGTGAGCGGATCGATCGAGCCGTCTGCCGTGCGCGCGGAAAAGGTCCAGAAATCCCCGCTCAAATAATTTCCAGTGGAAGAGCTCAAGCTGAGCTGAACGGTAATGCCGTTCTCAAGCACCAGCGTGGAGCCGTCGGTGGGCACGGGGATTCCGCTGAAACCGTTCGGCACGCCGCCGGTCACGACGTCCAGGTCATAGTAGAGCGTGTTGTCGCTCCTGTAGACTTTGCCGGCCTGGTCCCAGCGGATGATGCGCGTGTTCTTGTTGTCGGTCAATGTGGTTGAGGGGAAGCTGCCGGAGAGCAACGTTGTCAGCGTGAGGGTCTTGCTGGAAACACTGACACTGTCAATCTGATACAGCTCCCCCGGAAGGCAGTTCAACTGCAACGTGTCGTTGGTAATCTCGATCCAGTTGCCCGGATTGAAGCCGAGCACCTGATCGCGACCCAGGCTCATGACCGTCAGTACGCTGGCAGGCGCACCCAGCGAGTTGGCTCCGTTGGCGATTGCGGTTACACCTGTCTGCACCGATGCGTTTTCACGCGACCACTTGAAGGTTGCGCTGGCTCCGCCGCTGCTGCCCGGCGAATGAATTTCCACCCGGTAAAACTGATTCTCAACGCCTGTGTAGCCGGTGCCTGTTGTAAGGCAGCATGGACCCGATGGCCCGCTCGTAATTGTTCCGTTGGTCAGTTGGCCTGAGGAACTCGGATATCCAATGTCGGAGTCCGAAGTACCGCAGCTCCAACTGCTGCCCGAGGGGACGGGCATCAGCCTCACCTGCCACACCGTCTGCAATCGCCCGGTGGTATCGACACCGACGGCCACGTCGACCAGCCCTGAGTCCTCGAGATAAGTAACAGGCCGAACCCACACATCCAGATATGCGAGATATTGCCCGCTGGTCTGAGGCACAGTGGCGCCGGGGTAATACGGTTGCTGGGTGAAATCAATCGAAACAGGGCTGGCGGGAGGTGGTTGCGGTGATCCGGATAGCTCTGCCAGCGCCGGGTCCCAGAGGGCATTACCCGGGAGGCCGTGATTCTCCGCGAGCAATCCATCCACGTACATGCGACCAAGGCCGATGCTGATTGTGTTGGTGCTGCCGGAAGTAGCCGCGGCGATTTGAAATGCATAGGGGGTGGTTGCCGGATACACGGCACGGCCAAGGGTGTCGAGCGTCCCTGCCTGGATGCGGCGCACGATCTCGGCAAGCCACTCATTCCAATCCGAGTCCAACTGCACTCGTCCCTGCTCCATAACAACCCCGGCGTAATCGTTGAAGGGGTTGAAGGTGAAACGGCTGTTATCGAAGCTCACGGTAGACTCCTCTTCCTCTCGTCAACGCTCAGCAACTAACTCTGGTAAGCCAGGCCCACGTCGAGACCGACGGGGAGATACTCCTGCAGTCTCACGTTCAGGTCGCTTTCTCTGAGCGGACCCAGCACAAAGTGAAAGGCGCCCATCTCGCCGCCATCATCGGCCCCGCGGCGGATGCTGTTGGCAGTGCAGGCAAGCATTTTCAGGTATCCCGGGCGCCCGTATTCCAACGTAAAAAAAATGGGCTGCGCAGAGGCCAGCGCCTCCTCTACGCATTTGAACCGGCGCGGCGTAATTGCATTTACTGGCAGAAAGCTGAAGCGCACGCATCCCACCTGTTTGCGGTCGGCGACCAGGCCCGAGGCCCAGGTATCCGTTGCCGAAAGCGCCGCCCAGACAATGCTGTCCGACACCAGCGTGAGCTCCTCGGCATGAACCTTGCCGACCACCGTGCATCCCGTCAGCGTGAGGGCGCCGCCGCCGCTCTCCCCGTCGAGCGCAGCATAGGCCACGTTCGTACGGTCCGTTGCGTCGACAATGCTGTCAGAGAAACTCACCGTCACCAGTTCCGCGGCACGTACCGAGCCGAGAATCGAACAACTGCCCACGATCTCAACTCCGGCAGGCTCCGCAATGAGCGCGGGCGATGTCCCGTAAACCGGCTGGCCCGCCGTAGTGACCGACCAGCCGGGAACCAGCGTGCAGTGAAGAAAATTAAGTTCACTCAAAAGGTTGGCGCTGCCATCGGGCCGCAACATGGGCACATGCACCAGGGCAGCCGGTGCGGGGCTTCCAGGTGCCATCGCGGCAATTCCGCCAATCACCAGGCCATTCACAATCAGGGTGCTTGAAGCATCACCGGTCGCGACCATCTCCGCATCCAGCAGCAGGGTTGGACGCGTCCCGTCCGCCGCGCGTAATTCAAGTGTGGCGCCAGCCGGAAGGTCGATACTTATCGGTGCGCCACCGGCCAGCGTCAACGTTTCGCTGCTTGTAATCTCCAGCGCGACTTCGCCTTCGAGAGCGATCTCGCCGATCACAAAATTCAGTGCACCCCGCAAATCGGTGTAGCGGGGCACGGTGGCAGTGTCAGGATATGGAAAGACCCATTCTTCATTGGTGACGGTGAAGCCATCTCCGCGCGCGTACTCTCCGCCTCCCATCTCCGCATTGAATCCGTAGTAATACGAAGCCGTCACAATCGGAGATGAATCACCGGCCGCAACCGGCGGCAACGCAATCCTGCCAAGTTCGGGATCCACCAGCGCGCCATAGGTCGACCCGGCCGCAGGCACATTGGCCCACGATCCGTCGGCTCCTGACAGGTCGGCCACCTGAACCTGATAGGGATTCAGTAATTGGTTATCAAGGTAGAGTGCGAGGCTTGAGCCCGGCCCGTAGTATTGCGAGCCGACTCCCTTCTGCATATCGGCGCACAACACCAGGCGGCGCAGCGGCGCTGGAACATTGGATGGCGTCGCGGCAGTGGTGATTTGCTCGCCTTGTGAAACGGCGCGATGAAAAAGCGGCATGTCCATGCCCAGCGAACTGAAGCGATAGCAGAATGCTGCGCCCGGGGTATTGGTTGATGCCGGCGTGGGCGTGCCCTGCGTAATGCTGTACGCCCCCAAAGACCAAAGAAAGATCCCGATATTCTGGATGTTGTACGGGCCGAGTCCATTCGTGATGCTGTGGACATCCGCCTTGTGCGCCGTTTTGTCGAAACCTGTATTCATATAAAGCCGCGGCTCCCAGCGGCGCAAATTGGGAGTGTAAAAATTCTCGCCACGGACGTGCTTCATGTATTCGGTGTCGCCGAGGATGCGAAAGAACTCTACGGCATGAGCGCCCCAACCGGTGACGTCGCGCGCCAACTGCTCCAGCACCAGTACCGTTCCCTTGCGGCGGCGCATCGAGATCGTGTTCGCAACCTCGGAGCGCGGATTGTCCACAGCAGCCGTGATTCCCTGTATCGACTGATAGCCGATGAGGTCGCCGATATAGGGAATGACCCATGGCGCGCAGGTTTCGATGAACTGATCGTCGTAGAGTTGGTCAAGATCCCCCGCCATTGCTGCCAACTGTTCATCGATTACCATCAACAGCGATTCGAGCGGCCCTCGTGCAGCTTTTGCTGTGAGCACATCGAGTTCCGCCTGTTGATCGGCTGAAAGAGGTGGCACTAGAGCCTGCAGCGCGGCAAGCGCCGCCTGCTCCGCGGGTGTGAGCAGTTGCATTGACTGCGCAATCTGCGCATCGCGCAACCGGTAGACCGCCGGCACAAGTTGGAAAAGATCGAAGCTCATGCCATCACCCCCAGCACAACTGCGTTGGGATCGGGATCGAGCACCAGAATCTCAGCGGGCGCGGGCAATGCGCCCACTGAAGCCACTGGAATATACGGGCAGATACGCGTCGGACCGGCATAGCGGCGCTTCAACGTCTTCTTCTGCGCGATCCAGTTGTTGTAGGCCGAGACGGAGTACGCGGCGCTGCCCAGATCGCCGGCCGCGCTGGTGGCCACCACTTTCAATTGAGTCACATTGACCGCAACCACCCCGGGCACGCCCTGAATCAGCGCGGCAACCTCGTCCGCGGAAACTCCCTGGCCAAAGGTGCGGGATGCGAAGCTGTACGTCGCGACGAGCAAAGCCTGCACCGCCGCCTGCACGGCCGCGGCATCGTACGCGGGATCGTAGTTGATGTTTGCGCTGAGACGGAAGATCGTTTCATAGAAGCTTTGCGCATAGACCGTGACGTTCGGATTGCCGTAGTTGTGGAGCGAAGTTACCAGGTTCATGAGCGTGGGGTTACCGGCGGGAAGCGCTGCTCCTCCTACGCCCGCCACCGTGAGAAAGACGCCGCAGTTCACCCCATTGGGAATCCAGATTGCATAGGCCTTTGCAATGCCCGCGAAGGTCGCGGCAAAATTCTGATAGTCGGTAATCGATACGGCACGACCCAGGGTGAGGACCGATTGCGGCGCATTGGCGCGGATGTCGTCGATGGATTGCGCATCCTGGCCGCCGGTTGCTGGCATGGGATTGTTGACGCCGCTCACTCCAACCGGCCGGTCGACCAGGGTGGTGATGGTGGCGGCGCCCACGTTGCCTGCCGAGCCCAGGCCCACACGATAGTTGGCGATGATGTTGTTCTGTCCCGTGGGCAGCGTGGCGCCCTCCACTCCGTCACCCGTCTGCACCTGCGCCGAGCCATTGGACAGGTTATTGACCTCGTACACCTGAGCGGTGGGGCCCTGGTTATAGAGGGTCGGCACCTCAGTCCATGCCGCGCCGTTCGCGGTGACCTGCAAAGAACTCTGGCTCCCGCTGGGTGTCGGCGCCTGCACATACGTCAGCGGCGATTGCTTCAGGGTGAATACCTGGTTCGGCGTCGCCGTGGCGCCGTTGCCAAGCAGTTCTGTCACCGGCCTGCCCGCGGTCGCGGGGCCAACGTTTGCGTTTACTGTGGTTACCGTCCGGTCGTAGCAGTTCACCAGCGGGTTCGCGAGGACGATGCGGGTAAACGTGAACGGCTGCGAAACCAGCGTCACGGACGACACCAGCGCAAACTCCTGCACCACCGGATCGCTGCTGGCCGCGAGCGCAAGTGTGAACTGCGAGAGCTTTGCCGTTACCGTCCCCGATCTGCCACTGGAATCCGCAACGTAGAGAACAAGGTCCTTCGAATAAGTCGCCCAGTTCGGAATCGTTCCCGTCTTGTTAAGCGCGTCTTGGGGCGGCTGCAGCAGCGTAAGCATGTCTCCCTGATTGAGCGGAACCTTTGCAGTGCCATCGTCGGGCGTAAATTTCAAACCCGTAACGCCGGTGTTGATGGTGATCTTCTGGCGCTTGCCGATGATGGCCACTGCGGTAACGCCAACCAGGTCCTGCCGTACCACTTCAAGATCGAGCAGCGTGCCATAGAGCGGATGGTCAAGCGGCTGCTCTGCAACGGCAAGTTCATCGCTCTGCGTTAAGACCGAAGTTACGCGCGACATGGCGTAGTAGAGCTTGAGGAGATAATCGGTATCCGTGGCCACGCGCGTGATCTTTGCACTCATGCCGTAGTCGGAACGCGTGTTTGTCGTGACCGAGTCGATCCTGTAAAGGCTCACGTATCCAGCCGGAGTTCTGGTCGTATCGGTGTCGGGATTGATGAGGGCAAGCCAGCCTCCCGGCACAACCTTCGCGTAGACAGCGTCGAGATCGACCAGGCTCTCGGTTCCTAACGGCGTCTGGTTCACGACGTCCCAGCCAAACTCCCAGTCGGTGGAGTTGAAGATGCTGGTGCCCACAAGATTTGCGTTGGTGAGGGCCTTCAACGTCGCTCTCGCCAACATCAGCGGATTGACGGCGTTGTACCCGAAGAGCGCGGCGCGCTGGCGCAAGGCATGGAATTTCGGGTTCATCTGCGCGGGACCAGGGCCGCCGCCCAGCGGCTCAATCCACGTGATGAGCGTCCGTTGATTAATGGTGTCGGTCACAACGGAACTTACAAGTCGCACATCCCATTGATTGCTGCCCGGGGCGTTGAGACGCTCATCCCCCACAATGAGAAACGCGTCGCCGGCCTGCAACTGCGTCGAGGTTCCGGCGAGGTAAACGCTGGTCTGTCCGTTGGCAGGCTCCCACGGAATACCGGTTTGAACCGGCAGTGCGTTCCAATCCGGTTTCGCGAGAATGGCGGCTGATGTCTGAAACGTCTGCGGCAGCTGCCCTTGCGCGGGGACGCTCTGCGCCTGCGTGCCCACGGGAATTGTAATCGCGGTTGTGTTTGGATTGGTGGGCAAGCCCGGCGCGGAAGTCAGGGTGAACGCGAGATAAGTGGACGCGGAGACGCCCGGCGAGGGCTGATATCCGATCAGTTGGCTAAGCTGCGTTAATGAAGCCAACTGCGTTGCCGTGCGCAGATAGCTCTCGTTTGCAAGCCGCTCCTGGTAAAAGGTCAGAATGTCAAGCACCACGGCGCTTGCATCCAGCAGCGCAATGCTGAAATCGTCGTCGTCGCGAGTCCTCAGCCCTTGCAGCGCCGGGTAGTCGGAACTCGACAGGCGCGCGAGCATGGAATCTTTGAAGGTGGCCCACGTGCCGGTGCGATAGGCGATTGCAGAAAGTCCGGGCAGGTTCGTCTCGCCCTGCGGCGTTTCCACGGCAATGCCAGAGCAGCAGCCGCAAGTGCAATTTGGATCTCCGTTGCAGCTCATGCGCCTCTTACCTCCCGCCTTGCATCGTCAAGCGCAAGCGGCCATTTCCGGGCAGGCTCGGATCGTTATCCATGTGCGCTACCTGGAACGGCCCCATGGGGATGAATCCCTGTTGTAGATAGACCTTGGTGTTTTGTCCTTGCGGCTCAAAGACCGTTGCGGTGACGGTCTGCACGCCCGCAACAGCGCGCGCCGCCGCATAGATGGGACTGAGATATACCGTCTGACCCAGCTTGAAGTTTTCTCCGGCAAACAGCGCCGGCTGGCCGTCTGGCAAAGTGCCGCTGCCGAGGACCTGCATCAGCATCTGTTGCACATCGCGCTGAAAATAATCCGAATCCACGCAAATGGTCAGAGCGATACTCAGCGACACGTATTGAGGCGGCTCAATCAGAATGTCTTGCCCCGCCAGCCGGTATTGGTTCACATACTGCGTTAACCCGCGCCGCAGTGTCTTGCTTAACCCACCGGCCCCTTGCGGTTCCGCCGTGATGAAGACCGTGTACCAGCTTCCCGTCCAGCGGAGCGCGGCGGCGGCATCTTCGACTTGCGGATTCTGCTCCGCGATGTTGACGTAGTCGGTCATGGTCACTGCGCGTTCCTGGGTCAGAAACGCCTGCGGCGCGCGCCGGCATATCTGGGCATTGGTTTCCGGGTCGATGCCGCCTGAAGCAGGAAGCGGATTCGTGCAACCAGTAATGAGAGAGTCTGCTAGCACACCGGCCGCATACTGCGTCAAACTGTTTGCGCCCACATTACCCGCGGTTCCATTGCCGATGCGGTACGTGGCCGTGAATACAGTCGCGGTCTCCGGCCGTTTGCCGTTGGTGTCGTCACCAAAGCGCAGAGTTGCCGTGCCGTCCGTATCCACTTCGACTACAAATTGCGTGTCATCGGCGGAATCCGCAAGCAAGTCCGGTGCCGCGGTCCAAGTAGTGGTTACGCCATTCAGCGTGCCCGTCAAAGCGATCACCGGTACCGCCTGACTGGCGTCGAAGTCCATCAGCGAATGGGCCGAAAGGCTGGGGTTGGGACCTTCTTCAAATGTCTTCACGGTCAAAAGATCTGAAGCGACGCTGAACGTTGCCGCAACATTCGCAAGCGAGAGCGAATCGAACTCTTCCACTATGATCGGCAGCGACACGCCAACCGCGCCCGACGGCGGTGAGTACAGCAAGATCAGGTTGAACACATCCGGATTGAGCAACTCGCCTTGGGCAACGACCGAGAACAGCGGCGGCCACCCCAGTGGATTCGTGGGCTCGACGGTCAAATAGACGTTGCTGCTCGCGTCCTTCAGGTCGGTCGTTCCACTCGCTGAAAGCATCGTTGGCGGTGCCGGGAACGCGGTTGGCGCAGTCGCCGGAGGTGTGAATCCGGAGGGCACCAGCACGAAGCGCGAAGATGCATTCAGTACCGTGGGCGCGTAGTTGGGGTCTGCTGGAACCAGCGACAGCGCCAGGAATTGCTCCAGCACCACGGGCCCGGTGACTCCGGCCGGACCGCCCGGAGGATTGAACACGACTTCCAGATCGAACTCGGATGGATTGCTCCCATTCACATTGGCCGTCACACCGAAAAACTGCGGCCAGCTCAAGGGAGCATCGGCCGCGATCATCATCGACACAAAGCCGTTGCTGTCGTTCAGGCTCACGTAACCGCTGGCCTTGAGCGGCACAGCGCTTGCTGTTGCGGGACTTCCGGCCAGTGGCAGCGGTACTGCTTCCGTGATCGGGCTGTCGGGCAACCGGGGGCGATAGCGCACCGGGAACGGAACCTTGGCCGTTGGCTGGCAACGATTGCCGGCAACGTTCGGGGGATAAAACAGCGTCGGCGCTGGTACCGTTCCCAGCGGCACGCTTGGCATCGAGATTCCTTGATCGGCCAGCACGACGTTGCCGTACACCACGCTGACGTCGGTCAGAGATTGTTCCACTCCGTTGGAATCGAGAAACTTCGACGAGACGCACACCGCAAAGGGCAGCGCATCATCGCTGGACCACTGAATCTCGGTCACCGCCATCGGCGTCTGCGCGGCGGAGGTAATAGGGGCGCCGTTGATGTCGAAAAGAGGATCGATCAGTGCCTGCCCCTTCGCGTTGGTCGTGGTGACGGCGGTCAGCCTCACCGCGCAGCGATGCCGTATGTCGGCGTCCGCGGCAAATCCGGTCTGTGGCCCAAGAACCTCCTGAAAGATGAGCACATCGCCTACCTGCAAGTTCGGCAGCGTGGTGGCAAGCGTGGCTTCCGTGGCGCCCTCAGGCAGGCAGCAGTTCCCGTCACCCCAGGTGTAGAACTTGATCAAATTTTTTTCGGGAAAAAGATTCGCATCCTGCATGGGCTCAAAGACCACGACGCCCGCGATTAATGCCGCCTCTTCATTCCCCGCGCCTGCTTCGAGCGATCCCGTCATCGCCGGCTCGTAAGTGTAGAAGCACGTTTTTGTGTGATCGAGAAAGACCTGCGCAGACACGTCGATCTGCATCCACACACGCGCGTTGCATCCCTCGTGCACGTGATAATCCACCAGCAGCGCATGTCGTCGCAGTGAGATACGGCTGCGCGCGGTCCCGAGATACGCCTCGGTGGTCACCGCATCCTGCCGATAGCTCATTTGGTCCCCTGCGTACGCAACCAGCTCCGCCATCATCACGCCGATGTCCGCCTCGGTGGCGGCGTTCCACGAAGGCAGCAGTTGGTTCAGCCGGTCCAGCATCACCTGGCGAAATGAACTGTAATCCTTCGCAAGATAATTAATGGGCGGTGGCGCGGGCAGGTCCGGCGGACAGTCGGGAGCAACCGGCGCGCAATCGAACTCCGGTCCGCATTCGACCTTGAACGAGAAGGTCACTTCGGCAAGCTGGGGATCAAATCCGGTGAGCGCTTCAGTGAGATCGAAGTTGTCCTGGGCGGCAGCGGATGCATCGTTGACCAGGCGAAAGGTATACGGCGAAAAGTCTCCCCATGAACTGGTGCGTACGACCAGGATGTTGACCGCGTTGGGCAGCGCAATGAAATATGCGCTCTCGGCCGCAGTGGCCTGTGCGGGCGGCGCCGCAGCCGTTCCAATCCACTCCGCCGTAATTCCCGTGATGCTTTCGCCGCCAACAATCAGCACGTTATTTGCGGTCAGGGTCGGAGGCGCGGGCTTCAGGCAATGCACCAGCAGCGTCTGCTGCCGCGGGCTTCCTAGCGGAATCGCCGCGTGGTCCAGCACTTCCAGGTAGTCGATCCCGTTGATCGTCGGATTACCGGCAACGGCGGCTTTGCGATTCTCTTCGCAGCAATTGAAGATCATCCGTTGCCTCCGTAAACAAACGTCTGCACCTGCGTGACGCCGGTATTGAGAGGCGCATAGGTCACTGTCACCTGCAGCGTGGATTCGACCGCGGTGGCCACAACCGACTGCACCTTCACGTACCCGCTGAGCCATTTCTGCAATGCGGCCTGCACGGTAAACTGCGTTGCCGCAGCCATCTCCACGCTGTTTGGCGCGAACGTCAGTTGCAGAAGGCCGCTGCCGAAGTCGGGAAGATTAACGCGTTCGCCTGGTGAGGTGAACAACACCTGTTCAACCAATTGGCGCACGTAGTCATCCATTGGATCCAGCGTGCGGCCACGGCCATCGAACTCGTAGGGGAAGTTGACGTTCATTTGATTGTCCTCGACTCTATGTGGCCACCACGAGCGTTTGCGCGGAGATCGGCAACAGCGGCGTTCCTGTCGGTGCGCAGATTGAGACTCCGGTCATGATTGCCACCGGCTGTCCGTTCGAGGTCACCTGCAGCGCTCCCAGAACCCACATCCCCGTCAGGCACGGCCCATTGCCGGCGGGGGGAACGAATGCGCATCCAGCCACTGCATACGGCGCTGCGATGGTCGCAATCGGCATGCCCGATACCAGGACCATTGGATTTGGCGCGGTCGGCACGGCCTGCCCGCCGTGTGCGCACGTCACCACTGCACCCATGTGAAGAATTGGTCCCGGCATCGATCCATCCTCCTTGTCAAACTCTGCGCGCGAGAATTTTCTACGGCCCCATCACCACCAGCGCGGTCTGGTTGATGGCTACAATCGGCGCGGTGATATAGATTCCGGTCGCGTTCACCACCAGCATTGAAGCGCCCGACTTCAAAATGATTCCGCCGGTCGCAGGCGTGGGCACTGAATCGCTCAACACCAACGTTGTCTGGCCCGGCGTTTGCAACACGATGTTCTCTCCCGGTGGAATAGCGGGAGGAGCGGTTGCCAGGATTGGCACATCGGCAACGAGACCCCAGAACCCGCCCGTCCATATCGGGTAGTCGGGATTGCCCTGCTCGAACTCCATCCACACCTGCGAGCCGATCGCAGGCACAATAAAACAACCTGATTGAACTCCCGCTGCGGGCACGCACGGCATGGCCCAACTCGAAGGAAGTTCGCCGAGCACATCCGGCACCTGCGCCATGATGCGTCCAATCTGCATTGGATCGATGTTGTCGATCACCAGGCCGCGGTACTTCCCATAGAAGCGCTGCGGTCCCGGATTCGCTCCTGTAACTGACGTGCTCATAGGTTCACCGTCGGCACCGTGGATACCAGCCCGTTCCGCGTCAGCGTGAAGTTCTGCTTGTACTCGCCGCGCTTGATTTTGTGGGTCACGCTTTTTACGTAGTAAAGGCCGTCGAACGCGGGACCCGCGCCGCGCACGCCCACCAGTTTGCGGGCCATCAGCACGCCGCCGTACCGCGTCACGTCGAGCGATCCCTCGCAGGAAACTACCTCGGCATTCTGGGCCGCGGCCGCCAGGCCCATCATGATGGCCTGCGGAATGGGCAGCTTGGAGAGGTCGTCGCGCAGCGGCGAAAGGTCGGGCGGCAGCAGGTTCGTAGGCAGCGGCGGAATCAAGCCCAGGGGAGGATTCAACGGCGTGATTGGTGGCATGGGAATCGGAATGCTGACTCCCGTCTCCTGGTTGTACACATAGACCAGCGGAATCTTGTTCTTCTCCTGATCAAAGCTGAAGCGCATACTCTCGGTGTTGGTGTAGGCGTCCATATCGCCGCTCAGCGCAGGCTGCACCGGACCAACCTTGATCTGCGGACCCCAGTACGCGATGCTCGCGCCGGGTACCGGACCGGGGTCGATGTAAAACACGTAGCCGACCTCTTCAGCCATCCGGCGGATGTATTGAAGGTCGGTGCCCTGTTGGCCGGGAATCGATTCGATGGGCAGCGAAATGTCAATCAAGACACTCGGAATGATGAGCGGAAGCACGCCGAAGAAAGCGTATTTCAAAAGCATCATCGCCACGCGCGCCTCGCGCGGGCAGGCAGGAAATGGAAACCCGCTCCACTTCGATTGATCCATCAGCGCTGTCAGGTCACGGCCCGTGAGCGTCAAAGTCCAGTTCGAGCCCTTGTCTCCAGGCGCAATCTGGTTGTTGGTGATCACTCCATCGATGAGTACGTTGGCCTGGCCGTTCACCGTGGCCACCAGCACACAGCGCATGAAGAGAATCGGCAATCCGCCGGTCAGCAGAAAGAGGATCTGCAATGGCGACTCCTTGTCTATTTGGAAGGTCAGCTGAAATCCGCTCGGTCCCACGTCCTCGACGCGCACCTCGACTTCCGCCAGGGCATCCAGCACCGGCCGCGGTACCGTCACCGGGATGATGGGTCCCATCATCAGCGTGAGCTGGACGCTACTGAGCATTCATCCCTCCAGGAATGCCCTGGGGCAGAGTGATGGCCAGGACGCGGCCCGGTGTCGCCACCAGGTCATGCGGCTTCATCGCGCCATTGGCATCGCAGATCAGCCACACCATCAGCGGGTCGCCAAGATACTTTGCCGCAATCAGGTCCAGGCGATCACCCTGCTTCACGGTGTATTGGTTGATGGTCGCGTAGTTTGGCGAGCCCGGCTGAGGAACGATGCGCCGCACAAGATATGGAATCACTTGTCCGTTCGGCGCAGTGTACTGTTGCACGCCAAAACCGTAGTACCGGCTGTCGGTAGGAAACGTGACCGGGGGTACTACGCCCAGATTCACCATTGCTGCCAGCGGATAATTCATATGCTCCCCAGTCCTAAAGTGCTCAAGGCCGCAGACGCCACCTTCGACGCCAACGTTTCCTTGGTTGTCAGGTACGACATGAACAAGCGTCCGCCTGGGTTCTCGAAACCAAGATCGTCCACGCTCAAAACCCGCATCCCGAGGCTGATTTTGGCGCGAATGGGATTGAGATTTGGGTCGAAGGCCTCTTCGGTAATGCTGAATTCGGTGAGCCGCACCGGAACCACGCGGCTGCTGCTCCAGACGAACAGCGTCAGCGGCTGCTCCAGCGGAATGATCTCCAGGGTGCCCGCGTTGGCCATCGCATCATCGGCCATCAGCGTCTCGACGGTTGGGTTGATCAGCATCTCAAGCTGCGCGAGCTGCGGATGCAGACCATACTGCACAGCCAGGGGATATTGCGAGGGGAACTGGAGCTGATCTGTCGCATCGAGTTCGGCTTCGAGCTTGATCGTCTCCACCGCGGGCCCGCGCAGCCGCAGCGCATCCACGCGCACACCGTCGGTACCGCCCGGTGCCGCCTGAATCTGCAAACTGCGCGAGAGCGAGTCAGGGTTATATTGCAACGAGATCACACTCTGCACCACGGAGGTATCCGGGTCCATCGTGACAATGCCGCCACTGACCAGGCGAGGTGAAATTAGAGAAGTGCTCATGGCATCACGCTCCTGACTTTCCTTTCAAACCGCCGCGAAGATCGCTCTGAACCTTTCAACGCCTCTAAAAATGCCCTGTAAGCTGCACCCCGGCGAAGGGCATTGCCTTCTCATCGTTCCGTTCTTCTGGCCCCGGAAGTCGTGGGTCCATAACGGAAGGCCGAGTGACACCGGCTCCGGTCTGGAGCCACGTTTGTCCGCCCAGTGGTACGGCCACACCCAGGGGAATGGCCATGTTGGAATCCTTTGACGCTTCCAGATTGCGTAGCGGGCTGAACACGGCCTGGTTGACCGTCACCGGAGTGCGCCGTTCTGCCTTGGCAAGCTGCTCGTCTATCTTGGGACCACCCTGAACGAGAAGCGTCTTCCACCACGCGTCTTTCGGGTCGGGAGGCCTCAGGTAGTGGCGAATCTTGGCCATCACCATCTGGTTCATGAGTCGAGCCCTCACGCCCGGATCACGTTCGCGCATGACGACGATGATGTCCGCGCCCAGTTCCTGTATAACCAACGCTGCTATACGCCGCGCCTCGGCGAATCCCGCGGCTGACAGGGTATCTTTGGCCAGCCGCGAATGAGAAGCGGGCTCGGTTAACTGCGTCTGCGCTTCGGCCTGGTGCTCGTAATAACTTCGCATCTGCGGTGTGCTGACAGCTCCGAGAGTGTGCGCCATCGATACGGCAGAGTTGGCCGGGTTATCCCCGAAGCTCCCAGTCAACAGGTCGTGTCCGAAACGTTCATCATGCTGGGTAAGCTCTATGAAATTGGAATGGGCGAAGAAATCCTCCACGGTGTGAAAGGCGTTGCCCAGATGCACCAGGCCGGCATCGGTCATGCCCGCAGTAGCCAATTCCGAAAGCTGGCTCGAGATGTAATCGATCGGAGATGTGTCGGGTTCCTTCGGGTCGAGGTGCAGGAACTTCTGCTGGCCTGAACCGCGCGTACGCCAGCGATTGGTCACCGCGTCAAAAATGAAATTGTCAAAATGCTCCTCCGGGGCATATCCTCCGAAACCCTTGGCCTGACCGAGGAGCGCGGCGTTTCCGAGGGCGCCGATCTGGCTGTAATCGCGCTGTACATTGCCGCGTTCAATGGCGCGGAGCTGTTCCGGTTTGTACTCATCGGAAAGCGCAGCTTCCTCGATGACGTGGTGGGTCGCGTCGCCGAAACACGCCAGCGCTAGGCTTGCCCTCTGAGGAGGGGAGACACTTTGCCCCCTCAACACACTGAAGGACAATTCGACTGCTTCCCTTTCCTGGGAAACTCCGGCGCGCATAAAGCCGCGGCCAGCCTTTTCAGCCGGTTCCGATCCCGCCTGTTGCGTTACATGCGCGAGTTCGTGTGCGAGAAGGGAAATTCCCTTGATTGTGGACGGGGCGTATCGACCGTGCCCAAATACAACATGATTTCCGGCCGTGTAGGCGGCTGCACTGACGGCTCTGGCTGACGCTGCAGCCTCCGCATTCGTATGGATCTTTACCTTGCTGAAGTCGTAGCCGAAGCGCGGCCCAAAAGCGCTTTGTATTTCACCGTCCAGCGATTGTCCTGACGAATTCAGGACCTGGTGCACAATAGACGGCGTTTGGCGGGCAGCGGTTTCGCGCGAGCAATTCAAGTGCGGAGTCTGGTCTACCGCCTCGGATCGACCAAGACTTGGCTGGAACCCGGTGTTGCGGGTGGATGCTCGTTGCTTCAAGAGCGGCGCGAAACTCATTCTCTCTCTAACCTCACTTGTTCAACTGAAGTGCTTCACATTGACCGTTCAATGGCGGCGTCAGAATGATTCCCATCTCAAAGACCTGAAAAGCGGTCTTCCTGCGGTTACGGCGGGTCCACGTGGTCCCGTACTTGCGGTATGCGATCCAACCCGGCACCGCTCTTCGAATGCGGAAATCACGGGCTACCTGCTATCCCGCCCGATGCCGCCGCCGCAGCCCCAGGGCAAGGGCCCTCGCCCGATGCCGGGTAGGTCTTGCAATCGACGCAAGTTGCCTCGGGGGCCGTCAGGTTGAGATGACCGTCCTTGTGAAGTCCATCACAAATTTCAAAGCAGGTTCCCTGCTTAACGGAGGCGACACGGCCTATCACCTGGTTGGAAATGTCCTGGGTAAGACTGTCATGCGGTGGCCCTCCGTGGCGGCTCTCCCATTCGCGGGACACCTCCCGCCCCAAACCAAGCGTCCAGGTCTGAGGCCCACCGCACTGGCGCGTCCCCTCGCAGGCAATCCAACAGTGTCCGAAAGCGTCCCACTCGCGGTTATGCAGGATTCCACTCTTGGTTCTTGCGCATGCGATGGGTATCCAGCGATCGAAAGTGCCTGATTTCATGGCTGGGAACAAACCCTCGAGACAATGGCGTGCGTTCGCCCAGCGCGAGGGTCTCGCCAGGTTGCTCAAATCCTTGATAAGGTACTTCGCTTTTCCAAATATCCCGGTTGGCCCCGAACTCTCATCCGTCTGGCGCTGTATCAATCCGGTTCGGGCAGGCGTCAGCCTCGGACGCGGCTGAAACGCCGACAGGGAAGCGCCAGTGAGTATTGCCGCGGCAGTATTGGCCTCGATCTCCCGCGCCTCGTTGGGCGGCCCGACGGAGATATCCGCTTCCCTTGGCGCTCCGCGCGACTGCTGCACCACATGTGCCAGTTCGTGGGCCAACAGCCGGCGACCGCTGTGAGAATCCGGCGCGTAGCGACCCTGATTGAAGACAATCTTTTCTCCCACCGTGTAAGCGTTGGCTGAAACCGCTCGCGCCGATTGAGACGCAGTGTCGTCATTGAAGACGCGCACTCCGCTAAAGTCGTGTCCAAAGCGCGATTCCATGAATCCGCGTGTGGAGTGGTCCAGTGGCCTTCCCGGCCCGCGCAGCACATCGTGGACCACTGCGGGCGCCGCTGCCGAATTTGCATCGGCATGCGAATGGCGCTGCAGCATCTTGTCTTTCTTGCACTCCTCGCACTCGCCGCCGCACGAGCACTCTCGTTGCAATGGAGTCGCCATGCTGATCTTTGAAAGCGACCACGCCGCCTCGCGCCCTGCACCAGAAACTACCTGCTCCGCGGCGCGATCCGCCTCACGCTCAAAGCGGTCCCCGGGCTGGTTGATGCGCAGCGCACCCTCTCGGGTTCGGGACGTGCGCCCGGCCTGCGCCCCTTCCGCAGACTTCACCGCATGAGCAAACGCTGCCGAGCTCATGGCTTCATCCCCTTTCCGATAGCGCGCGCAACGCCGCCACCCAACTTGCGTGCGCCGGCTAATCCCGGTTCCAGCGAAATTCTCCCCAGCCGCATCATGGGAGTTCTTCGCGAGCGCGTCAAAGCGGCGCGCAACGACGGATCGCGAAGCACCTTCGCCAACTCGCTCTTCAGTCCGTTGGCAAACGCCTGGCGGTCCGCGGGGTCGATCCCGCGCAGCACAACCCGGTCAATGTGCAGGTTCAGGCGCGCTCCGCTCATACCCACTCCCTGATCTCGACTTCGGAGATGGGCCGTTCCACCTTGGCTGCCTCCAACTGTGCCGCCTCCAGAATGTGCCGCATCGTCACCGGGCTGTGCGATTCCGCCGCGAGAAATGCCGCATTGACAGCGATGTTGCGAATGTTTCCGCCCGCCATATTCAGGTGCGCGAGTCGAGCCGGATCCAGACTTTTCGTCGGTGTTTGCGCGGGGAAAGCGTGGGCCCAGATAGCCTCGCGCTGCGCTGCGTCAGGAAAAGGGAAATCTACGATGAAGCGCAGCCTGCGCTGGAAAGACTTGTCCAGCGCGCTCTTCACATTGGTGGTCAGAATCGCGAGACCCTGGAAACTCTCCATGCGCTGCAGCAGATAGCCCACTTCAATGTTGGCGTAGCGGTCGTGGCTGTCCTTGACTTCCGCACGCTTGCCAAAGAGGGCATCGGCCTCGTCGAACAGCAGCAGCACGCCCCCCGTTTCCGCGGCATCGAACACCTGTTTCAGGTTCTTCTCGGTCTCGCCGATGTACTTGCTCACTACGGCTGAAAGGTCGATGCGATACAGGTCCAGGTTTAGCTCGGCGGCCAGCACTTCGGCAGCCAGCGTCTTGCCGGTTCCGCTCGGTCCTGAAAACAGCGCACTCAGTCCCAGTCCGCGTCGTCCCCTGGCGGCGAATCCCCAACGCTCATTCACCGTCATGCGGTTGCGGGCCTGCGCCGCCAATTGTCTCAGCGTCTGCTTCTGCATCTCAGGCAGGATGAGGTCATCCCATCCCGAGGCAGGCACAATGCGCTCCGCCAGCATATCCAGACGAGGCCGCGCCACGGTTCGGCACGCGCTCCGCAGCCGTTCTGCGTCGCGGGAATTCTCGCCGTCTTGGCGCGACACTGCCGACTTGCCCAGCGTCATGATCGTCTCCGCGCTCAAGCGGAACTGCTCCGCCAACTGATCAATGGCATCGTCAAGCTGCGGCGCCTTCGATCCCAGCGCAATCTCCCAAAGTTGTCTCTGGCCTGCCGGCGCCACCTTGTTTACCTCGTATGGCACCATCAGGCGATGCATTCTTAGCGGTTCGCGGCTGGCGATCATCAATGCTCCCGGAAGCCGCTCTGCCAGCTGTTTCGCCGCGGCGTTGGGCGTTTCGCTCTCCCACTGCAAGAGAAGAAGCGCGGGCAGCAGGAGCGCTTCGCGAGCCCACAACGCAAGAAACTGATCCATCTCTGCACCAGCCTGAGGGGTATCTTCCATCCGGAGCACAAAAAGCTCGCGCCCGGCACGGTGCGCGATCAGCGCGGCCACGCTCTCCTGCCCCGCCGGATCGTCGCCGAAGAAATGCAATGCAGTCGACAGGAGAAGTTCGCCTTCCTCAGACACGATGGTCTCCGTGGCCAGTGTCCAGTGTTCCGGAGCCAACCAATCTGGTCCGTCTTTCCGATGGAGCATTGAAGCCAAACGCTGATCCATGAGGTTGCTGCCCGCCAGGTAGTGCAGAATTCGCTCGTCGATTCGCTGCGGCGCCAAGGTCAACCCATAGCCGCTCTCCATTTCGATCAGCCGATAACGGCGCAGGGGCGCCGCAGGTGACAACGCGCTCCAGTGCGGATCGCACAGAACTCCCATCGCCAGCGCAAAAGTGACTTGCGCCCGCTCCCGTCCGCCGGCAAGCGCACGGCACCGCTCCGCCAGCGCCGGTTCCATCTCCACACCGGCCAAAAGCGTCAGCAGCGCGCGCTCAAAAGTGCTGAGCCCAAAAATCGATGTCAGCTCATCTATCGCCGATGGCCGCTCCATTTCTTCCACGTCGAAAGAAGACTCAGCAACTGCCTGCGAATCGCCAAGCGCTTGCCGCAGCGCGCCAAATTCACGCACCAGCACGGCCTGGTTCTGTTCCACCCACGAACTGGAGATTGTCGTCATACCGTCACCAACGGGCCTTGAAACACCGGAGGAAATACATCCCAGTTCACCTGCACCTGGCTCGGAACCCCGTCAAAAATCAGCCTGCCCAGCAATGCTCCGGCAGGCAGCCCCGGGCCAAACTGAAAACTGAGCGTGGTGGCGAGGCCCGTGAAGGGCTGCGCGGATGCTGAAACATTCACTATCGGGGCCACCTGGGTACTCAACGCCAATGAGATGCTCTGCCCCTCCCACGCCTGCGGCGAGAAGGTGTTGATGGTCACCAGAGTGCCGCTCGGGTTGGTCGCTGTCGTTGCTACTTGCGTGGGCATCATCGGCGACACTGCGATGGGCAGGCTGTTGGTCGACTGCTGCACAATCGTCAACGTCGAATCGAGAAACTGCACGGTCAGTTCATACATGCCCGCGGGATACTGCGAGATATCCGGCGGCAGCACAAACGTGACCCAGCTTCCCGTCGCCGTGGCAACACTCGGGGTCAGTTGCACTCCGTAGCGCGCATTGCCAAGCAAAACCCGCGTCGCTCCAGCCAGGAATTCTCCTGTCACCGTCACGGTGTCGCCTGGTTGCGCGGCGCTTTGGTTGGCTGGCGGCTGCACCTCGATGATCCGAGCTGGCTGCACCGGAATCGCCGCAAGATTACGGTAAAGCACCGGCAGCGCAAAACTGGTTTGCAGGTCTGGCTGCATCAACACCACTGAAACTTGAAACGGAAACGTCGTGCGATAATCGGCCTTCAGCGCCGTCCACAGCCACGCCATCTCTTCGCGGCCCAATGTTTCAGGCACAATTTTGATCATCTCGATCTGGTCTGCCAGGCCGGAGAAGCCGATGAACTTCGTGAGCGGGTTGCTCGGATACGGCACTGGAATCGGAAACGGCGGATTTGTCAGCATGGTCAACGCGTTGGCAATATCGTTGCGGGTCAGCACAGGGGCCTCGTGCAGCATCATCAGCGCGTATCCCAGCAGCGCTTCCGATTGCCAGAATTCAGAACCATAGGCCGTCAACAGGTAGTGCAGGTTCAGCGCCAGCGGTGGACTCTTCAATCTCTGCGTTCCATCCGCGCTCATCGACGCCAGATCAACGTTGCGCCACGACGCGTTGTGGGTCACCTGGTGCAAAAACAGATTCACCTGGTTCTCAACATTCTGTGAGCCGGCCAACTGCTTCTGCACCTGGTCGGGCGCCAGGCACGAAACCGTGACCTGCGAGGGAAACTGCGCGCTCTCGCTCACATACAACTTGTTCAGGTAGTACTGCAAAATGGCAGTCACTCCTGAAATCGCAAGCGCGTTGCTCATCGCCCACGTCCATGTCGCTGCAAATACTCGTCCAGGGTCATGCCCCTGCGCGCTGACGCAGCGGCCCGCGGAACCGGCGGCGGCACAGCGACTACCTCAATGCGGCCAATGTGAATCTGTATGTCTTCGATTGCAGCTTCCCGTGGCGGCATAGGTGCGCCGCGTTCCAGGCTCTCGCGTCTCGTCGCGCGCGCAGACAGTGCTCCTTGCGCCGCGTCCATACGGGGTTCCGCGAGTCCTCCATCCTGCGCGTCTCGATCCGATCGAGGCGCCACTGCCGTCACCAGCAGTTGCGGCACAAGCGGCGTCAAGTCCGGCAGGCTCTTCGTGCTTTCTTCTTCGCGCTCCGTTTCTCCTACGCGCGACATCTGCGCAGGCAGAAACTGAGGGGTCTCTTCCCTTTCGCGCTGCGACTCCTTTCCAGAGACCAGAGTATTTTCCTCATTCGACTCGTGCGGAATCAGTAATTCAGCTCGATGAAGTTCAAATGCGGCAGTGTGAACCGTCGGCTGCTTGATGGTTGGAATCTCCGCCCCGGGTTTCCCTCGCTCTGCAAGCTCCTTTGTCTCGTTCGCTGCGTCGACCCGATCAACCGCTCCCAGCGAACCCCGCCCAGGTGGGCGCGGCTCATCTGCAAAATGTTCCTGCGCTCCACGCTGAAAGATCGCGCCGACAAACGGATGCAGCGTGCGCTCCGGCCGCACCGCGCTTGCCGCGATTCGCTGCAGAAACCCCTTCATGAGCCCACCATTTCCAGGTAGAAGGCTCTCCGTGCGGGGCTCAGCGAGAGAATCTCTTCCTCGCCCCACCCGTATGCCGATGCCAACAAATGCACTTCCATCAGGGCACGCTTCGCGCGCCCTTCGATCTCTGCCCACAGAAACGACGGCAGGTCCAGGCTGTCCTCAAAGTGCACGCCGCAACTGGGACAATCGAAGCTCAACAGAATCTCCGCCAGAGGATCGGCGGCCGACATATGTTCGCCCACCGCCTCCATCTCGTCTTCGCTCCAGTTGTGCCCGGTTAATTCCTCGTCAGCACAACATTGCCGCAGCAGGCGTCGCGCTGCAGCCTCGCTATCCCTCTCGTGCACGACCGCCGCGAGGTCCCGGCTCGTCGGCAGCCGGAAACTCCGCCCGTTCACCGTCACGCGCGCATCGCATTCCGGCGCTTCGCCCTCAGCCAACGATCTGCTGTCGATCTGGAACTCCAGTTGCTCAGTGCAGCGACGGCACGCGGTCCAGCCGCGCAGAGGCGCGCCGAAAGACGCGCAGCGCAGCTCCGCAAGCGCGCGATTGCGCCGCCCGAGCGGCCAGTCGGCAACGTTCATTCGCTCCGATGGGAACGCCGTCTGCACGGCCAGAACACCCTGGTCAAGCGGATGCAACGAACGGCCGGTCTCCCATAGAGCAAGAAAATCGGCTTGGGTAAGGGAGCGCATCTTACGTGGCGACGCTGCTCAGGGTCGGTTCCACCGGCTCGGTCACAGAAGTGTCGCGCTCCCAACCCTCGTTTTCCAACTTGATGTGCTCGATGGCGATGGCGTTCGCATTCGCATCCAGGTCCGGCATTGCCTGGTACTCCGAGACCCAGCAGCGGAATATCTTGTAGGCCATCACTAGCTGTCCGGCTTCGTTGTAGAACTCCAGGTAAATGTCCTTGCGGAAGTTGGCCAGCGACACCTCCGAGCCCAGCCCCGAACCGTAGTTCCAAACCAGGCCCGCCCAGTCGTGGAAATTCAGGTCCTGGGTCAGTCCGCGCTCCAGCGTGATGGCGTCGTACTTGTTGCGGCCCGGCGATTTGTGCGCTGTGGATGGGTCGCCGCCGCTGCGGTGCTCCACCACTTCGGTGGTGCGCTTCAGGCTGCTCATCTTGCTCACCGCTGCCACATATTGCCCGTCCCATTTCAGACGGAACTTGAAGTTTTTGTAGGGATCCAGCCGCGTCGGGTTTGCGGGGAACATAGCCATGGTTCGTCTCCTTGATTGCGCGCATCGCGGCGGTGATCTGGGGCTTAGTTCTGGTTGACGATTTGCTGAATCTGGATCACGACAAACTCTGCCGGATACAACGGCGCAAATCCAACCAAGATGTTCACGACGCCCAGCGCCACGCTGGAGCCCGGATTGTTTTCGGCGTCGCACTTGACGAAGTACGCCTGCGCCGGTGTCGTCCCGGCGAACGCTCCCTGCAGAAAGAGTCCCTGGAGGAATGTGCCCACGCTGAGCCGGATCTGTCCCCACAACGTTTCGTCGTTGGGCTCGAAAACCACCCATTGAGTGCCGTCATAAAGGCTCGACTCCAGGTAGAGCGCCAGTCTGCGGATGGGAACGTATTTCCACTGCGAACCCATGATGTCGGCTCCGGCCATGGTGCGCGATCCCCAAACTACCTCACCGTAGGTTGCAAACTGCCGCAGACAGTTGATCGCGTAAGGATTCAGATTGCCATTCTGTGTGTCGCTCAGGGCGTACTGCAATCCAAGCAGTCCGCTCAGGCTGGCATTAATGCCCGCCGGCGCCTTCCACACTCCGCGACTGGCGTCTGTCGAAGCGTAAATACCGGCAACAAAACCACACGGCGGAGAAAGCTTCGGACGTCCGCCAAAGAGTGGGTCCGGGGCTGAAACCCACGGGAAGTAGTACGCCGCGTTGCCCAGATACTGGCCTGAAAACGCAACATTGCCGGCGCCGAGTGGCTGCTGCTGCTGCGCTAGCGTCGCCTCCGTCATGGTTTGCGGAGGATCCACAATCAAAAATGCGCGGCGCAGGCTGCAGTACTGCTGCAGCGTTTCAAGATTCGGCGCGCTGCTGTAAGCCGGTACGCACAGCAGGTTGAATATCTCCACGTTTTCGAGGAGCTTGTAGCCCGGCGATGCAGGGGTTGCGCTGGTGGGAAAGAGCGTTGCGGTGAACTCCCCAGGATTGATGGCGTCGGTTGGATCCAGCACGTCGCCATCCACCGCAGCCGTCGATCCTCCGCCCGATCCCAGGCTCGCTGTAACCGTCCCAACAGGTGCCGTGGGCGCAGGGATCGCGGCGCTCGGGTTTAACGGATCGACAAACGTGATGTATTCGGAATCGCTGTCGATTACCGCGACCACGTATTGGGAACTGGTCGGCGAGACCGACAAATTCGCGTAGCTTTCCAGCAGTATTGTTCTGCCGCCGGTAACTTGCGAAACCGTAATCGTGATTCCCGCACCGGCCAGCGTCGGTTGGGTTACCGTGATCGAAAGAGTATTTGCCCACATCCCCGGGCTACTGGCATAGAGCGAAAGCCCGTTGACGGTGTTGTGCGCGGTCGTCGCAACTGCCACGGCTCCGCTGTCGGCGTTTGCCACCAGGCGAAGGATGTACGCCTGGGTTCCGCCGTTTCCGAAAAACTGGCTGACCGCGTAGCCAAGATAGCTGCGCGAATCGAGGCCGCCGAAGAGCGTCTGATACTCCGGCCAGCTTTCAACCAGGACGGGGCCTGTAACCGGACCTTGCGGAGCCCATCCGATGAATGCCGCGATCGAGGTGGCAACTCCCGTAATTGTGTGTTGCCCGCTTGGAAGCTCTTCAATGTAGACACCGGGATAACTGAGCGATGTACCCATAAATCTCGTCCTCCGATCATCGTTCCGGCGGACGCTTCAGGCCCACACCGAAACACGGATGCGTTGTCCTGAAGGCACATGCCTCCGGAGTATACGCACTGCGCAAAATATGCATGCCGCTAACCGATCGCTGCGGCCCAACAGGTGAAATGAGGATTCTGGCCAGACGTTACAGTAAGAGGGAGGAGGCCAGTAGGAAGGAGTTTTACTGCGACGTGTGTCACATGTCAACAAGAATCTTATCACTCAACAGAAATTATTTTTGCGCTCGTTTGAAAGGGTTTACATGCGTGCGAGACCGCGAAATTTCGCTCGATATCGGATTGTCACTCGGCGCTCACAATGCTGCGAATGCGTGTGCCGTGTTCCTCAAAGGTTGAGCGTCGAAGAATGTGCTTCCGGCTTCTTATTGTTCTTTACTAACCATTTTCAGTAACCCGCTTGCGGCGGATTTCGAATGGATAGGTTCCTGAGATAGATTTCTATTTACTGAATAGCAATCCCCTGATCGCCAGATATTCAATTCAAGATAACGGCCGAGTCTTCGCCGAATGCCGGCTGGATGATCGCTTATGCGCGTTCCAGATTACCTAAGGAAACTCTCCACAAGTTGCTTTGTAACAAGGGCACGACTTCAGTCGGGCCGATAAAGGCTCCAGAATAAACATGGCTTTAGCCACTGCATCGTTTCGCTGATCGAAAATGCGCCTTGTGCAGAGGTTTCCCAACAGATGCTCAGGATTCTGATTCCCGGGTCCGACCGGCGGGTCAATACCGCGCACCATTCTCCGTAACCGGCAGGCGGCGATCGGCCGATCTGGATGGGTGGCAACGAATGTCGACAATTAAGTCTTTCGTGAATCGCGCATGTATTGCTAGAATCCCGGTCCATGAGCGTTCCCATCTATTCCTCACACACTACGGCTCTCTCTCTTTGGCAATCGGCAATGCACAGCGTGCTGGCACAAAAACAGGAGTTGGAGAACTCGAGCCACCAGGGACTTGGCATTACCGCGCTGGCGCCCGCCATGCAGGCCACCATGTCCGTCGTGAAGCATTTCGATCAAACGGGTAACTTCGACGTTGCACCGGCGGCTTCACCGAGCACCGGTGTCGCGGCCCCTGGATCTGGAGCGCCGACTGCTGGCGGAGCTGTGGCCGCGACTGCGCCGGTTGCATTGGAGTGCGCGAAACTCGCGGCGCAGATCGCTCTCTACGCGGTCACTGACCCGGCCAGGGCGGAAACCCTTCGCCAGGAGTTGCAGGAAAGTACCTGCGACCCCCTATGGGCCGAATGCCTGGTGCAGTACGATGCCTGGCGCACCGAGAATCAGCAGCAGCCCTACATCAACTATCAGAACATTGGTGATTTTGTCCAGGAACAATGCTTTCCCGACAACGCCACCATTGCAGTAATTGGCGACTGGGGAACGGGGATGAACGATGCGCTGGTGCTTCTGCAGCAGATCGCAAACAACTTCAAGCCGGACGTTCTGCTGCATCTCGGCGACGTTTACTATTCCGGGCTCCCATCGGAGTGCTCGGCGCACTTCACCGGCTTCATTGACCAGGTTTGGCCGGACGGCGGCTTTAAGCCTCTCGTGTTTACGATGAGCGGCAATCACGACCGGTACGCCGGGTCGAACGGCGGCTACTACGGCATGATCGCAGGACTGAATAAGGTCGCCGGCAAACCGCAGCCCAACAGCTACTTTGCGCTGCGCAACAACTTCTGGCAATTTGTGGCGATGGATACGGGATTGAATGATTCCGATCCCAACACGGTAGCCGGAAACGTCACATATCTTGACCCGCAGGAAATACCCTGGCACCTGGATAAGATCAGGAATTCCGGCGCGAACGTCGATACGTCCGCAAACCCGCGCGCGGTGCGGGGCACGGTGCTGCTGTCGCACCATCAGCTGTATTCCTTTACTGGCGTCGGCAAAGCGGCGAATGGCAGCCAGATGGCCGTGAACCCTAACCTGGTCGCGGCATTTTCACCAGTCTTCAATCTCATCGATCTATGGCTATGGGGTCACGAGCACGCGCTGTGCATCTTTGAACCCTATTCAAATGGTCCCGGGCAGCCCATGCCCAAGGGCCGCTGCGTGGGAGCAAGTGCCGTACCAATGTATTTGTCGCAGAAGCCGGTTCCGCCGCCAGACCTGGTTGTGCCCCCCGGAGCGGCAGGTCCGCCGCAGGTGGTTCCCGGCACTTCGCTCGGCGACAACGGAACGGTCTTCAATTATTGCTACGCCATCATTCAATTGAATGGCCCAAACCTCACCATTACCTACTACCAGGTGGACAGTACGGATGCAAGTCCTGGAAACCCTCCGCCACTGACCGGTCCCCTGTACAAGGAAAGTATCGCGAGACCGCTCGCGGCCACTTGATTGGAGATAGAAAGTGAAAGCAGCGTTTACGGTCCTCAACGCCTCGTTCCTCTTCCTGACCACGGCCATGTATCTGGGAACCGGCTGGTCGATGTGGCTCTTTCAGTTTCCCGTGGCTCCCCATCTCACCACTGAAAGCTACTTTTGGGTCTTTGTCCCACAGGTCGCTTCGGCCACCACTTTCTTCACTTGGATGACCTCGCTGATGATGCTTTCGGCAATCATCATGCTTTGGCTGGAGTGGAAGGGCGGCATCCGCTGGGTGCCCATCGTTGTGTTGCTGTCGGTGTTAGTGGCCACGGGACTTACCGTGTGGCTGATATTCCCGTATAACAACGCGATGAGCGCGGGAATTCACGACCAGACCCAGTTGCAATCCATCCTCGCGCATTGGATCGATCTGAATCGCGTGCGGGTTCTCTTGTGGACAGTTCAATGGGCATCGATGATGTACTATTTCGGCCGGCGTGCGTATGACGCAATCCGGCCCGCGGGCACTTAGGGAAACTCTGCACGGGTTGCTTTGTAACAAGGGCACGGCTTTAGCCGGGCCGAAAAAGGCTCGAGAATGAGAATGGCTTTAAAGCGTGTTTCAAAAACAAGTCGTATTTCACAAACAAATTCTGTAACAAGGGCACGGCTTTAGCCGGGCCGAAAAAGGCAGCAAGTATGTGGGGTTTTAACCCCTGAGGAATAACAACCGGATTCTGGACAACCATTTTTGAAACACGCTTTAGCCACTGCATCTTTTCGCTGATCGAAAATGCGCCTTGTGCAGAGGTTTCTTAGAGCGATTCGCAATTTTCTCAATCGGAGGCGAAGATGTTGAATTTCCTGCGAAAAGCTTTTTTCTATGGGTATGTCTGGATGTTCATCTGCGTAGGAGCGTCGGGAATCTTCATTGCCGCGTGGGAATTGCCGCACATCTTCAATATGCCCATGAGCAGCCTCACTCCGGACGTCAGGGCAACGATGCTTACGCAGTACCGCTTCTTGAAAAGCGCGGAGCTGAGCTACGGCCTGTTCAGCTTCTTCTTTCGCAATGCGATCTTCGCCGGCGGATCGGTGCGAAAGCTATTTGTGATCGCGGTATTTCTCGGCGTCAGCGCGCGCGTGCTGTCGGTGTTTATGGATGGAATGCCCGCATGGGAGTTCCTGGCGTTTGCGGCACTCGAGTGTGTCACGGGCATACTGATCATGACCGCGCCGGTAACCGCTTCCAAGGGCGAACTTGTTCCCCCGTCCTGGTAGCGGTTGCAGTAGCGGTTACCCGAGTCTCATCGGCCCTCCGCGCAGAGAATCGATGCCGCCCGCTCCGCAAGGGCTCCGATTGTGCGCGACGGATTCACGCCGAGCGCTTCCGGCACGATTGCTCCATCAATCACATAAAGGTTCTTGTAATTGAACACCTCGCCCGCATGATTCACAACGCCATTCACCTGCGTGGTTCCCATGCCGCATCCCCCGAGAGGGTGCGGCGTCACGAGCGAATGCAGCAGTGACCACGTAGGAGGCACCACCGGATGACCGCCGGTTGCTGCTGAAAGATTCAGGTGCATCGCGACAATCGCATCGATCACTTCCTTCGACTTTCCGATATCCCAATTCAGTGAGAGGCAAGGTTCACCCGTTAGTAGGGAGTGTTGAATCGATAGTGTGCCGTTGGCTGCATCGACCCCTTGTGCAAACCAGGGCATAACATTTCGAAAAGTCTCCGTTCCGCTCAGCATGTGGCGAAAAGCATCCAGCAGCAATTTCGCGGCAGCGTTTTCCATCGGCGCCGAGTCGATGCGATTAAAGTAGTCGAGCAGCAGATTGGGGAAGCCGCCATCTTCAATCCAAAAACTTTGACCCTGAAAGCCGCGATCCAGAAAGTCGATGGCGCACGTGATCGTGGGTCCATGTGAGGGGCTCACGTCGCGCCCATCGTAAAACGCGGGCGTGAGAAAGTCGCCATTTGAACTCCAGTTGCTCCCCAGAAACGGGCTGATATTCGGCAGTGTCTTGTTGACTTCGCGACAGCGCAGCAGCAGTTCGGTTGAACCCAGCGATCCGGCGGCGACAATTACGATGCGCGCGGTCTGGCTGCCGGCGATGCGCTGTCCCTGGTCCAACTGATCGAACGAAACTTTGTAGCCGCCGTCCACCGGCTGAATGTCGGTAACCAGGTGCAGCGGCCTTACCTCGGCTCCATGCTTTTCTGCCCACGGTATGTAATTGCGATCGAGCGTGTTCTTGGCGTCCGCATCGCATCCGATATCGCAGTTGCCGAGATGCACGCAGGTGCCTTGCTCCACTCCCTGCGCATTGGTGAAGCGCTTGCTTTGCAGAATGTTGAAGGGGTCCGGCTGGTCGTAAGTCCAGTCAGGGTCGAACGTGACGGCAAGCTCCAATTGCTTGAACCGCGCACCGTTTCCGGTCTTTTGCGCCCCCTCCTGCATCAGCTTCATGCGATTCGTCCACTGGTTCGCCGGGACCGGTTGCACGTTCATGAATTTCGCAACCTTGTCGTAGAAGGGCTTCAACTCCGCATAAGTCACCTCCTGCGGCCAACCGGACTGGAAGGCGCTCTGCGGCGCCTCGCAGGAGATGTTCGCGTAAATCAGAGACCCACCGCCGACGGCAGCGCCGGTCGCGACTGACATATGCGGAAACATGTGCAGGTCGAGCCAGCCCTGTTCCCGCTCCGGATGCACGTTGTTCCAGACCCACTGGTCTTCGGGCGTCCGGGGATAATTGGTTTTGTCCCACCGGCGTCCGCGCTCGAGGATCAGTACCTTGTAATTCGCTTCCGCGAGGCGGCACGCGGTGATTGCGCCGCCAAACCCGCTGCCGATGACGATCGCGTCGTAATCCATCCTTCACGCTCCCGCTTTCTGAACGTAGGTTTCCCACATCTCGCCGAGAAAGAATTTGCCGAACTGCTCGGTGGCGGCTGCAGCCTGCTCCGGTGAGTTGGCATTGGTGGCGTGCATGGTGGGAATCATCGCCAACAAGTCGGTCATCCCCAGCGTCAGAATGCCCGCGCCCACAACCGGTCCGGTCTTGTCCGTACCCTGGTAAAGCTGCGTGTAGAGCGTGGTCGTCGCCTTCCACATGTCGGTCATTGGCGCCTGCTGCACTTCTTTTTTGCCGGCCATGTAATAACTGGCTCCGTTGGCGTTGAAGCCCAATTCGTAAACCATGTACTTCATGGTCGGATCATTTGTGGGAGAGAACAGGTTGAACACACCGGTCGTGGAAGGAAGATTCAGGCCAAGCGGCGCAAAATCGATACTTCCGGTGATGGATCCGGCGTGGCCGGGGTCGTTGATGAATGAATTCAGGTCCTCAATGTCGATTGTGCCATGCATGGTAAAAGTGTTTCCGGCGTCGCGACCCACGTTTGCGCCGGTCTGCGGATCGGTTTCGCCCAAAGCGAAGCCGCCCGACATTTTTTCGCGGAAAGTAAAGCCCAATGTTTCGTTGGCCATCTTGGTCACCTCGGGGGAAAACGGTAATCCTTCTTCGTTGCGATTGGACAAATATTTCGTTGCGTCTGCGTAGCCGCGGCCCACAAGCGTGGCGGCATCGATTCTTCCCAGGTAGAAATCTGGATCGAGAGGTAGCGGAAATTCGGGTCGAATAAGATGCAGGCGGATGGGACTGGTGCGACCGTAAACTGTCTCTCCCTTGCTGATTCGTGCGTTGATCTCATTGATCTCGTCGAAATCCTTGAAGAGGGCGCCGTTGGCGGCGATTTCGATCATGTGCACATACTGCCGGAACACCCCATCGTGGTACTCGCCTGTATTCCCGATGCACCAGATAACCCAAAGCTCGTCGGCGCCGCGCCGCACGCCTTCCATCAGATTCGCATCGCGAATCCACACGGCATCCAGATAGAGCATACCGTTGATCGCAACAGCAGGCATAAAGATGGGCAGGGAAACGCCGGCAACCAAATGATCCATGGTCATCTCGGAGTTCGGAATGACTTCGCCGGTCTTGCGCGTGAAGTTGCACACGTTAAACGTGCCGGCCGGAGTTACGCACGCGCGTACCTTTTCGATATCGATGCCGAGATGCGGAAATACGTCATCGACAAGGCCGCGCGCATCGCCCATCGCCTGCAGCCCTTGCGGCGAGGTGTACTTGGCGAACGGCATCAGCGATACGAATTTGTGCACATCCAGCGACTCCCAGCGAGCGATCATCTCGTCCGGCGAAAGGCCCGAGAGCATCATGGCCAGATTGATTGTGCCGCCGGAGGCCCCGTCCGCATGGTTGAACTCGATGCCTGCCTCGGCCAGAGCCTTCAAGACTCCCGCCTGATAGGCAACCCGCATGCCGCCACCCGCCAGAATGAGCGAACGTCTTGGACCAGTCATGTCAGGCTCCTTTGATTCTTCACCTGCATCATGTAGACGAAAACGAGAATGCCGGAGAGAAGGTCGAAGCTGGCGATCCCGAGTGCCAACGGACTAAAGAGGTGGCGTGCGACTCCTAGAGTGACTGCCGCAGACGCACCGATTTTTTGCAAACCGGCCCATAGGAAAACGGGCATCAGAATCTGGCGGCTGAGCAGAACCTGGAGAAGCATTCCGCCAAACAACGCCATAAACATGCCCACAATGCCAAAACATTGTTGGGTCGTCGCCGTGATTTCGGCCGAGATCATGCCAAGAATGAAGCCCGGCGCGAATACTTGCACGATTCCCGAGATAAGCGTGGCAACCGAGATGATGACCAGCAGCCAGTACAGCAGCCGTTGCAGGTTCATGGGCGGGGACCTCCATTACAACGCAATGCATTTGAACGCTTAGGTCAACTGCGTGCGACTTCGGTTGGTTCGGCGGCATCGCCCGGAACCGGTGCCGGCGGTGCAAGCCATTCCTGGCTTTGGCCCAGGTTCACGACACTCTCCATCCCTTCAGGGACCTGTTTGGGAAGCTGCGTTTCGCTGACGAACCAGCACTCGAAGTGATCGTCGAGCACGCCGTTCGCCTCAGGCAGAAAAGCGGCAAGCAGTGGATCGGGTTCGATTTCAAGATCCTTAAGCGCCTGCACGCGCGGATGGTCGCCAATCAACAGTCGCGCCGATCCCTTCTTCATCAGGTTGAAACCAAGCTTGCCTTTGAAAAACACTCCGGATTTGAAGAGCATACCGCGGAACGCGCAATAGTTGATGCCGCCCATATTCATCGGCAGCCATGCGCTCTTCGGTCGATCGATCTCGATTTTTACTGCGAACATGCCCCCCTGGTCATACTGGCTGCTGACAACCTTATCGCCGACAATGTAGTTCAGATTGCCCTGATGCTTTGGCATGCCCCAGATGCCTTTTCCGCCCTTCACTGAAACCTCCGTGCTTACCGGGAGATCGAAAACCCACTGGCCGGTACCGTAGTGGCCCATGAAAAGCGCAGGCAGCAGCCGCGGCGCCGGCTTTGATCCGTGCGTGCATGCGATTGCGATGCTGAACTCGATATACCGGCCGATATTGGTGTTGAGGTAGTCGATGACGCTGACCACAAGCAACCCCTTGTTCCAGAGGCGGAAAGGGTGAATCTCGTTTCCGGGAATCAGCTTGCGCGCCTTGTCGGCATTGATCTTGAACACGGCGAACAGGGCTGGGGAGTTCTTGCAATACACGGGCATTTGAAAAGGTATGCTGTCGACCAAAGCCCATCGGCCGGCCTGCTCATCAAGACGTGCGGGTTTTCCCATGGCGACCTCCTCGCATATCGCTTATGTTGATCCCTGCAATCCTGGCTATCTTGTCTTCAATTCGTTCGTTCCAACTCCCGGCTCATCAATGGAAACACGTCTTGCGCCGCGCTCTTTCCAAAGAAGACATCGAGGTGGCCGTAATTAGGCAGCATGGTCAGCGTGTGATAACTCTTTCGCCAGGAATTGAAGAAATCAAAAGTCCGCCGCTGGCTCTCAGCGAGAAAACAATGGTTGTTCAGGCCGGCGAAAAAGGCAAAGCGCGCGGTTGTACTGGGCTCGTGCGCAACAAAGTCGGCTGGCAGCTCCGGCCTCCCGTCCACCGAAACCAGATGTCCCTTCTCAATACATAAAGCCATTTGTTCAAAGAAGGTGATGGGCACCTGTGCGAATTCCTGCTTGATCCATTCGTGCGTTTCGTCGTTCAGGTTGGTATGGCTCCACAATGCCGGAAAGCCGCTGCCGTAGGTAAAGCTCACTCCCTTGCACACAGGATTGTGGCACTCATGATGCGTGAGCCAGACGAGAGAAGCAACCATCTTCGCAGTCACGGTGGGCGCGTGCAGGCCCCACTGTGGGTTGAGGTACGACGTCATCCGCTTGAGAACCGGCACCAGCTTCGTGATCTTGAACCTGCTGAAGTCCGGCACAACGGGATGAAGCGAGACCGCGTTGCTGACGATCACGTTGACCTCGGGAAGCAATCCGGCCACCGCGGACATCATGAAGCTGGTCGAACCCTGGCAGTGAATTACCGCCTTGATCTGGTTCCACCCTGTTTCTGCAACCACCTTCTTTACCGCTTGAGGATGGTCGAAAATGGCGGCCTGATCCAGCGTCCATTTGTTCGGAAGCAAATCGATGCTGGCCCGCCAATTCTCGAGCCACACATCGTAACCAAGATCGGTCAGATGGTCTACAAGCGTCGTTTCCACCGGGGCACAAAATACGTTCGCGCGCACCCCGGCGCCATGAACCAGCAGTACCGGGCCCCTCGACGGCGGCTTCCTGCCTTCTGCATGGATCAGGTTGCACGCGAACCCGTCGCCAGCCACAAACGGCACAACACGGAGGTGAATAGCCTTAGCCAAAGTTCCCCCTGGATGCGTCGAGATTGTACATGAAAAATGGCGAATCGGACCATAGAGGCAGGCATTCTAAGCCTGTTTCGCTTGAGGAAGCAATATCTATCGTTGACTACTTATGAAACAAAGCCTTGCGCGGCTTGCCTAAGCGCCCGGTTTGCAAGATGTGCCGGATTTCAGCGCAACACCGCTCGGACTGATGGGGGCCAGATCAGGCACCCATGTCGATTTCAAGATTCCTGACCCGCCCAGGCAATCGCGCCGCCCGCAACTCAAATCGATTGGCATGAGAATGGGCTTTCCGTTTTCGGCCCCCCTTGAAATTGGTGCCCGGAAAAGGTTCAGCGTGTGACAATGAGGCGAAATCAGCGAATATCATTCCCATTGGGCAAGCTCCTGTCAGATCGCGAGCATTCAAATGGAAGCAACACAACCCGGCCGTTTTTCAGTGGCCGGTCTCGACATCGGCGGCACCAAGACGGCCTGCATCGAAGGTTCGTTCCATGGCGAAATCTTGCAGCGAATTGCCATGTCGACGCGAGCCGCAAGACCATTCGGCGAGATTTTTCCGGAGGTCGTGGACCATCTCAAAACCCTGATCGCCGTTGCGCAGAGCAAGGGTCGAAACATCGTCGCCATCAGCGTTTCTGTCGGCGGACCTCTCAAAATCGCGGAAGGGTTCCTGATCGACCCGCCTCACCTGCCCGGCTGGCATCATGTTCCTTTGAAAGAACGCCTCACGGAAGCTTTCCCTGGGATCCCCGTCTACGTTGAGCACGACGGAAATGCCGGGGCGCTGGCAGAGTTTCATTTCGGCGTTGGCAAGGGCCGGCATAACCTGCGGCATCTGATCTTTTTGACCTTCGGCACCGGAATCGGCGCAGGTTTCATTGTCAATGGTCAGATATTACGCGGGGCGAGTGATACGGCCGGCGAAATCGGCCACTGGCGCCTCGCGGAAGATGGTCCGCTCGGTTTCGGAAAACGAGGATCCTGGGAGTCATTTGCTTCAGGCGCCGGAATGGTGCAACTCGCCTCCCAAATGTATCCTTCATGCTGGAATTCCGATACGCCCATTCGCGACTTAGTCGAAGCCATGATCCGGAATGAACCTGAAGCTTTAAATGTTGCCGATGTGGTTGGAACCTGGATGGGGCGCGGATTGGCGCTCCTCCTCGATGCGCTGAACCCGCAGATGATTGTGTTCGGCTCTCTAGGCGTGGCGCTTGGAGAGCGGATATTGGCGCCTGCCAGAAAAGTGATCGCGCAAGAGGCGTTGCCCCAGGCCGTCGCAGCCTGCGAATTTGTGCCTTCCGTTCTGGGAAGTCAAATTGGAGATGTAGCCGCGCTGATGGCCGCGCTCACAGAGCCTTCAGTGCGTCTCGCGCTTGAAGGGAAATAGACAGACAAGACAAGGGGAGACAAGCAATGTTCAAGGAAATTTCGAGGCGTGACTTTCTCGTCAGAGGCGCAGCTTCCCTCGGTGCGATCGCCGTCACCCCGGCCATCGCGCAGCAAGCCGCTGACCGTGATCCCAGTCAAAAAAAGGTCCTGCATATTATCGGACATTCCCACATCGACGCCGCCTGGCTATGGCCCTGGCGTGATGGAGCGGATACGGCGCTTACGACGTTTCGAAGCGCTCTGAATCGAATGAACGAGACTCCGGATTTCTGTTACAGCCACTCGTCTTCTGCTCACTACCGCTGGGTCGAACGCGCCGACCCTGCGATGCTTGCCGAGATTCAACAGAGGATTCATGAGGGCCGATGGGAAGTCGTGGGCGGCTGGCCGGTTGAACCCGACTGCAACATTCCGGCAACCGAGAGCTTTGTTCGCCACTCACTCTATGGCAAGGCCTATTGCCGGCGGGTGCTGGGAACCGATGTCAAGATCGGTTTCAATCCCGACTCCTTCGGCCACGCGGCCGGCCTGCCGGCAGTCCTGAAACGCGCAGGCTACGGCTATTACGTCTTCATGCGTCCGCAGGAACATGAGATGAACCTCCCGCTTCTCTTTTGGTGGGAAGCTGCGGATGGATCGCGGGTTCTCGCGCTGAGGATTTGGAAGGATTACGATGCCGGCGCCGACCTCATCCGTGCGGCCGCAACGGGCGCATTCGCATCCGGCTTCGATCACGGTGCCTTCTTCCTCGGCGTGGGCGACCACGGCGGCGCTGTCACAAAAGAACAGATCCGCGAAGTCCTCGAAATGCGCAAAGATCCGAGTCTTCCCGAACTTCGCTTCAGCACGCTCCACGACTTCTTTCAAGCGGCGGAACGTTCCTCCGCATTCGCTTCGTTGCCCGTGGTGAGGAGCGAGCTGCAACACCATTCGCGAGGATGCTACTCCGCAAACGGCGAGGGAAAATTTCTCAACCGGCGCGCGGAACGATGGCTCGGCGAGTCAGAAACTGTTTCGCTGGTCGCCAACTTGAGCGCTGGGCATAAGTATCCCGCAGAACAATTCGCGGAGAGTTGGTGGAAGGTGCTGTTCTGCCAATTCCACGACATGATGGCCGGAACGTCGCTCTACTCCGATTACCAGGACGTCCGTGACAGCGTTGGATACGCCTGCGAGGTTGCGCAAACGTCAAAGGTCGAGGCCCTCGAAACCATGGCCAAACGCGTCGACCTGAGTGCGGTCGAAGAAGGCGCGGTCTTTCTTTTCAATCCGCTCCCGTGGCAGCGAAAGGCGCTGGTCGAGTTCTACACCGAGAAGAATCCATCCGGCAAAGCGCCCATCACGCATCTCCTGTCGAAAGATTCGAGTAAGATCCCCGTCCAGTGGAGGCCTTCGGCGAGCATGTCCACTTTTGTTCCGCGCATCTCGGCATGGGTCGACCTGCCGCCATGCGGTTACAAGGTTTTTGAACTGGTACATGGCGAAGAGCCCGCTTCTGAACCCTACGGCGACTTCGCCAAGGTTTCGGATTCCGGCTTCGGGATTTCTTCGCTGAAGGCGCAGGACGGCACAGAGTTGCTTTCCGGCTCGGTTGGGTTGGTCGCAATCAGCGACACCGGCGACACCTGGGCCCACGGCATCGACGAGTTCCGTCAGGAGATGGGGCGGCCCACGCTGGTCTCGTCCACCGTGGTTGAGAGCGGCCCCGTCACCCGCGTCACGCGCCAGCGTGCCCGATGGCAGGATTCGGAGATTGTTCTCGATATTGCCCAGTTCGCCGGGCTTGATTTCGTCGAACTTCGATTTGTGATCGATTGGCACGAGCATGAGCAAATCCTCAAGCTCGAAATTCCAACTGCGCTTGTCCAGCCCAGGATCTTCGCGAAAGTTCCCGGCCAGGTGCTCGAACGCCATCCCAATGGGGAAGAGGAGCCATATCAGGATTGGGGAGCGGTGCAGGGGAAGGTCGGAAGCACCGACTACACCGTGGCGCTCTTGAACAATTCAACCTACAGCTACGACTGCCTGAACTCGCTCTTTCGCACCGTCCTGATTCGGTCCGCTCCTTACGCGCGTCATAACCCCGGACAGGTGCCGCACAACGACAACAATGCGTGGCAGGACCAAGGGAGGCAGGAGCGCACGTTCTGGCTGATGGGAGGACGCGGTGCGTATTCTGAATTCAACCTCGATCGCCGCGCTGAAGAGCTTCAAACGCCGGCGGAGTATGTCATGGATTCCGCGCACAGCGGAACTGAACCCCGGGAGAATTCCTTCCTCGAAGTCATGCCACCCAATGTGTGGGTATTGGCCGTCAAACAGGCAGAAAATGGCCAGGGGGCGACAATCATTCGCATACAGGAGCGCTCAGGCAACGCAACCCATGCAACGCTCAAGAGCTCGTTGTTTGGTCTCGACCACACCGTCGAGTTGTCGCCGTGGGAATTGAAAACGCTGCGGATCAAGCCTCAGAAAGGCCGCCCCGCCGAAATTCAGGAAGTCTCGCTGCTTGAGATTTAGGGAAACTCTGCACAAGTTCCTTTGTAGCAGGAGCACGACTCGTAACAAGTGCACGACCTGTGACAAGGGCACGACTTGTAACAGGGGCACGACTCGTAACAAGGGCACGACTTGTAACAGGGGCACGACTTGTAACAGGGGCACGACTTGTAACAGGGGCACGACTTGTAACAGGGGCACGACTTGTAACAAGGGCACGACTTGTAACAAGGGCACGACTTCAGTCGGGCCGATAAAGGCTCCACAATGGGCATGGCTTTAGCCACTGCATCTTTTCGCTGATCGAAAATGCGCCTTGTGCAGAGGTTTCTCAGAGCGCAACCGAAATTGCACTATCCCTGATTTCCAGTGTGCTGTAAGTTCGGGGTGGCGAATTGCGGGATGACGGCCGAACGGCGCAGCCCTGTTCAATTGATTTGCGCTCGAAGCTTCTGGAAGCCGATGAAGCCGGAACAAGCGTTTTGGGCAGGAATCTGCCTTTTGGGGCTAGAAGCCGTTTTGTCCACCTTTTAGACAAAAGCCCTGAGGAACGCAATCTCTGCCCTTTGCCCACCCTCGTGACAAATCCTGAATCCTCAGCCTTTTTGGGTTACATGAGCGACATGGATACCGATTGCACATAATTAGGCAGGATGCGCGCATCATAAAAGCATGAACACTCCCAAAAAGGAAATCCCCGAAGATGCTCCAGGCGAGCTAAGTGGTACTTAACCGGGGGTTAAGCGCCACTTGGATACATCGTATGGAATGGGTAACATCCAATTTATCAGAGACTTGACCTGTCCATATCCCTCAAAAAAGGGTGACCTACCCCCTCTTTATATTTTCGTTTTCCACAAAAAGCGTGCACATAATTACCTGCCCTTGTGAAACAGGATCTTCACTGTCGCTTCTGAAATGCGCATAAGCAACTGAATCGGAATAGCTTACGGGCTGATTCGCGGGTCCCGCCTACTTCCCGTCATGAAACTGTTCGATCACCTTCCCGGTAATCGTTCTTTGCAGCACCGGCGACGAGAGAACCGTTGCGGTTGAAGTGCTCCCGTAGTGGCCCAGTTTGTCAAGAAAGCGCTCGAGATGTTCGACCGAGACCACGCGCGCCTTCACGATAAACGAGTCCGAGCCGGTAACACGGTGGCACTCGATCACTTCGTCCCACATCTTCACCTGCTGCTGAAATGTGCGCACCAGCGCTTCCGGGCCGGCCATCGACAACCTCACAAAAATCAGGATGGGCAGGCCCAGCCGCTCCAGGCTGATATCGGCGTGGAAGCCGCGGATCACGCCCAGCTTCTCCAGCCGGTGCACCCTTTCTGCCACCGCCGGAGTGGTCAGCCCAACCCGCCGGCCCAGTTCCGCCCACGAGATTCGCGCATCCTGCTGTAGCTCCTCAACGATCTTCCAGGCAATGTGATCCATTTCGGCTGGCTCATAGCGATGGCTGTAACGGCTCGTGGACATAGGCCCTTCCCTTCGATTGAAAGGACATTAGCACCTTTTTCTTACGAAAGTAAATCGGTCTTGGTCAATTGACGATAGATCGCGATTGTCAGCCATTGCGAACCAATGCGATACTTCCCGACGTCAAACAATCGCGGAGCTTCCCCAATGGCTCAACACAAAAATCAGGCCGGGTATCAATCCGGGTTCGGCAATGAGTTTGCCACAGAGGCCCACGCCGGTGCGTTGCCTAAGGGGCAGAACGCCCCGCAGCATGCCCCGCTTGGCCTTTACACCGAACAAATCAGCGGCACGTCCTTCACCACGCCGCGCGCCCTCAACCGCCGCACCTGGAGCTATCGCATTCGGCCCTCGGTGATGCACGAGCCTTATGCCGAGTATTCCCGCAGTTCGCTCCTGCGCAGCGGCCCCTTCAACGAGGTGCCTACGCCGCCCAACCAGATGCGCTGGAATCCCATGCCCGTTCCGTCGGAGAAGACGGACTTTGTGGACGGGTTTGTAACCCTGGGCGGGAACGGCGACCCCGCAATGCAAGACGGCGTTGGCATTCATCTCTACGTGGCCAACACCGCGATGCTTGACCGCTTCTTCTACAACGCCGACGGCGAAATGCTGATTCTGCCCCAGCAAGGCAGGCTGTCGCTTCGCACAGAACTGGGCGTCTTGGATGTGGAACCGGGAGAGCTTGCTTTGATTCCGCGGGGCATCAAGTTTCGCGCAGAGTTGCCCGATGGCTCAGCCCGCGGTTATATCTGCGAGAACTACGGGCAAAGTTTCCGTTTGCCCGAACTGGGGCCCATCGGCGCCAACGGCCTGGCGAATTCTCGTGACTTCCTCACGCCTGTGGCAGCCTTTGAGGATCGAGAAGGCAAATTCGAGGTCATCTCCAAATTCCTGGGACGGCTGTGGCGTGCGGAAATCGACCACTCGCCTCTGGATGTGGTTGCGTGGCACGGCAACTATGCGCCTTGCAAGTACGACATGGCGCGCTTCAACTGCATCAATACGGTGAGCTTCGACCATCCCGATCCGTCCATCTACACCGTGCTGACCGCCCCTTCAGGCCTGCCGGGTACGGCTAACGTCGACTTCGCCATCTTTCCGCCGCGCTGGATGGTCGCCGAACACACCTTCCGCCCGCCCTGGTTCCACCGCAACATGATGAACGAGTTCATGGGCCTGATCACGGGCCAATACGATGCCAAGGCGGAGGGATTCCTGCCCGGAGGCGCTAGTCTGCACAACTGCATGTCGGGCCACGGACCGGACGCCGAGACCTTTGAGCGCGCCAGCAAAGACGAGCTGAAGCCCCATTACATCGACGGTACCCTGGCCTTCATGTTTGAGACGCGACTACCTGTCAGACCCACTCGTTTTGCTCTCGAAGAGAAGATCCTGCAGCACGAATACTACGAGTGCTGGCAAAGCCTGAAGAAGAACTTCCCCGGAGCACAGGAATAATGCAACTCGTAGCTAACTTCTAACTCTGTCATCCTGAGCAGCCCGACTCGCTTCCAGCGAGTTACCGATGGGATGAACAGGGTCAAGCGCAGGTAATCTGGAGAGGCTGCGGATTGCGGAAGTAAGCCGGCTGCCCATTGGTGCTTTTCGAGCCCGATCCTGAGCATGGTTCCAGATTCTGTGATGGCGATTTAGGTGACGCGGGCCGTTTTCGGTCTGCGATCCCGTTGAGGAGATTACCCGAGGCACAGTCTGGCCCGATCCCAGCAGCAGGAGGAGTCATGGGAAAACAGTCAGGCAAGGGAAGAAGTTTGAGTCTGGACTGCATCGAGCCCAACGCGGCGGGCATCGATGTAGGAGCCACTGAGATTTACGTTGCAGTGCGGCCTGACCGGGACGCCGAGCCGGTACGCTGCTTCCAAACGTTCACCGGCGATTTGCGGGAAATGGCGGCATGGCTGCTACGCTGCGGGGTCAGCACCGTAGCCATGGAGTCGACCGGGGTTTACTGGATTCCGCCGTACGAGGTTCTGGAAGAGGCCGGCCTGCGTGTCTGCCTGGTCAACTCCCATCATGTCCGGCATGTGCCGGGACGCAAATCGGATGTGAGTGACTGCCAGTGGTTGCAGTACCTGCATTCGGTGGGATTGCTGAAAGCCTCCTTCCGGCCCGATGCCGCCATCTGCGCGCTGCGTTCTCTCAGCCGCCACCGCTCCAGCCTGGTGGAGAACGCCGCGGTACACATCCAGCACATGCACAAGGCCCTCACCCAAATGAATCTGCAGATTCACCATGTACTGTCGGACATCACCGGGATCAGTGGCATGGCTATCGTCGAAGCCATCGTGGCGGGCCAGCGCGATCCCAGCCAATTGGCCTCCCTGTGCCACGCCAGGGTGCACGCCGACCGCCCCACCGTGATCAAATCGCTGACCGGCAACTACCGCCCCGAGCACCTGTTCACACTCAAACAATCGCTGGCCGCCTACAAAAACTATCAGCACCTGCTGGCCGAATGCGACCAGGAGATACAGCGTCACACCGGCAGCATCTCCGGCAAGATCGATGGTCCGGGTTCGCACTCCAGGCCGAGCCGGCAGAAGCGCCGCAAAAACCAGTTCCATTTCAATATGAGCTCGGAACTGCATAGGCTATTCGGCGTCGATCTGACGGCAGTGCCAGGGATCAGCGCGCTCACCGCTCATACCCTGCTGTCTGAAGTGGGAACCGATCTGAGCCGCTTCCCCTCCGCTGCCGCATTCGCCAACTGGCTGGCCTTGTGCCCCAACAACAAAAAGAGCGGAGGCAGAATCCTATCTTCAAAAACCCGGCCTACCAACAACCGCCTCAATCACGCTCTCAGGGTTGCAGCTCAGACTCTGGCCCGCAGCCGATCCCATCTCGGCAACTTTTATCGATCCATGCGCGCACGCCTCGGAGGCCCGCAGGCCATCACCGCCACGGCTCACAAACTGGCCCGCATCCTCTACCATCTGCTCACCACCGGCTCTGACTACGACGAAACCGCCTTCGCCCGAGAACAGCAACAGCAAAATCGCCGACTCCACAAACGACTCTCAAAACAGGCCAAACTCCTCGGCCTTCAACTCACACCAATCACTACAGCCGAATTTAGTTCATGAGGAGCAAGTCCGCCGCGGCGGACGAGTCGAAAACCTGCACGCCGCGGCGGGGACCTGCGGTTGCTCTCTTTGATCCCTCTTCAAATTGCTCGGAAGGCACAAATTAATGGATCAGTTTTCAACAGAGGAATGGAGCCGCAACAGTTGGCTTGAGTCAGCCAACGACGCGGCCTGCGGCTTTCCCCTGCAAAGCCTTCCCTATTGCATATTTGCCGACGAAAAAGGGCAGGCACGGCCCGGCGTCGGTATCGGCACATTCGTGCTCGACTTGCAACGATGCAACCAGAACGGCCTTTTTGCAGACCTGCCGGCCTCGGTTCGATCAGCCTGCGAGGCACCGGTGCTGAATCCCCTCATGGCCTGCGAAAGGCCCGCCCACATAGCGTTGCGCAGCCGGCTCATGGACCTGCTGGATGCAGAGGCGGACGAACCTACGCGCCAAACGGTCGTCCATTTACTCGCGCCCATCGAAAGCGTCGCACTGCTGAAGCCAGTAGAATCACCCAACTACACCGACTTCTACGCTTCGATTCACCATGCCACCCGTGTCGGAAAGCTCTTCCGCCCTGACCAGCCGCTCCTTCCAAATTACAAATACGTGCCCATTGGCTATCACGGGCGCGCTTCTTCGCTGGTGGTCAGCGGAACAGGTATCCGCCGGCCGCGTGGTCAAACCAAACCCGCCACAGGCGGCCCTCCCGGATTCGGCCCTTCGCAATTCCTCGATTACGAGGTCGAGGTTGGCATGTATATCGCCGCCGGCAACCCGCTTGGCGAGCCCGTACCCATAAGCAGCGCCGCGGCCCAGGTCTTTGGCCTCTCGCTCTTAAACGACTGGTCGGCCCGCGACATTCAGACCTGGGAATACCAGCCCCTGGGCCCATTCCTTGCCAAAAGCTTCGCCACCAGTGTTTCACCCTGGGTGGTGCCGATGGCGGCTCTTGCGCCGTTTCGCGTGCCGGCCTCAAAGCGTCCCCCTGAGGACCCCGCGGCCCTGCCGTATTTGCATGACGCCGTCGATCAGGAGTCCGGCGCGATTGACCTGACGCTGGAAGCTTTGCTGCTAACCTCTTCTATGCGCTCCGCAGGTCATGCGCCCCATCGGCTCAGCCGGGCAAATCTTCGCGACCTCTATTGGACTCCAGCGCAACTTGTTGCCCATCACACAAGTAACGGCTGCAACCTCTCAGCCCGGCGACCTGCTCGCCACCGGCACTGTGTCCGGCGCACCAGATGACGCAGCCGGCTGTCTCCTCGAACTCACAAGCGGCCGCGCGAAGCCGATTCTGCTGCCCAACGGCGAATGTCGCACAGCTCTTGAAGACGGCGACGAAGTCATCCTCCGCGGGCTTTGCCTCCGTGAAGGATTCCCGCAACTTTCACTCGGGGAGTGTCGCGGAATCGTGCTGGCCGCCGACTGACCGGGTCTTTCGATTGTTAAGTTAAATCGCTATTTCACCACTGCAACGATTAACAACCAGCCCGATCTTCCTTCTAACCACTATTCAAAGTCCTATACAGAGCGGCCTATGCTCTTGTTCAGATGTGATTCGGATCACCCCTGATTTTTGGCCCCATCACATCACAATTGGAGGTCCCGGATGGCATCCTTTGCACCCAGCACCGTAAAGGCAGAGCAGGATTTTCTGCCCCTCAAAGGCACCGACCATGTGGAGTTCTACGTCGGCAACGCACGCCAGGCGGCCTACTACTACCGTGCCGCTTTCGGCATGAGCCTTGTGGCCTATGCCGGACCCGAAACTTGCCAACGCGACCGCGCTTCCTACGTCGTTCAGCAAGGCAAAATCCGGTTTGTCTTCACAACCTCGTTGCGCCCCGGCTCTCCCATCGCCGACCACGTCGCGCGGCACGGTGACGGCGTCCACGTAATTGCCCTGGAGGTCGACGACGCTCGTGCAGCTTGGCTGGAGACCACAGCCCGTGGCGCGCGCAGCATGGCGCAGCCTGCCGAAACGGCCGACGAACACGGCCGCGTAATCACGGCCTCTATCGCCGCCTATGGCGACACGATCCACACTTTCGTCGAGCGTGGCCATTACAACGGAGCGTTTCTTCCTGGCTTCCGCTCAGAACAGGCAGACACCGTAGCTCGCCCCACCGGCCTCAAGCACGTCGATCACATGGTGGGCAACGTGGGTTGGCACGCCATGGACGAGTGGGTCGAATTCTACGCAAACGTGATGGGTTTTCAGCTTTACCAGCACTTTGACGACAAGGACATCTCCACCGAGTACTCGGCGCTGATGTCGAAAGTGATGGCCAACGGCAACGGCTATGTGAAGTTCCCCATCAACGAGCCGGCCGAGGGGCGCAGAAAGTCGCAGATAGAAGAGTATCTCGACTTTTATCAGGGCCCCGGAGTGCAGCACATCGCGCTGGCCACCGATGATATTCTCGCCACCGTCGCGCGAATGCAGGCGCAGGGTGTGGAGTTCCTGAGCGTTCCGCACACCTACTACACCGAACTCACCGGACGCGTCGGGCCCATCGACGAACCCATTGAAGAATTGGAACGGCTCGGCATCCTCGTCGATCGCGACGATGAGGGTTACATGCTGCAGATATTCACGCGGCCCGTTGAAGACCGGCCTACCTTGTTCTACGAGATCATTCAGCGCAAAGGCAGCCGCAGCTTTGGCAAGGGCAACTTCAAGGCGCTGTTCGAAGCAATCGAGCGCGAACAGGCGCTCAGGGGCAACCTGTGATGACGGCCGTTCTCGAATTGCCCAAAGCCGCGCCATTCCTGATCGAGCAGGACTATGAGGCGTACACCACCGATCAACATGCGGTTTGGGCCGAACTGGTCCGCCGACGCATGCCGCAGCTCGAACAGCACGCCGCGCGAGAATACCTTGACGGCTTCGAGTCTCTCTGCCTGCCCTATGACAGGCTGCCCAACCTGACCGCGGTCTCGTCCAAACTGCAACGCCGCACCGGCTGGAATGCAACTCCGGTCAGCGGGTTCATGCCCGCGCCGGCTTTCTTTGAGATGCTGGCAGCGCGCCGATTTCCCACCACCACCTGGCTGCGCAGCCGCAATTCGCTCGAATACACCCCTGAACCAGATATATTTCACGATGTCTTCGGCCATGTCCCGATGCATGCGCACCCGGTCTTCGCGGACTTTCTTGCCCACTACGGTCAACTCTGTGCGCGCCTGGACGACGAGGCGATTCTGGAGCGCATCGGCCGCGTTTTCTGGTATACCGTCGAGTTCGGGCTCATCCGCCAGGACAACTGCGTGAAGGTCTACGGAAGCGGCTTGATCAGCTCAAACGGCGAGTGCTCCAACGTGCTCCACTCGGGCTGCGCGGTCCAGCCATTCGTCCTCAATGAAGTGCTGCGAACGCCGGTCAAGGTCGACGAGATGCACCACTTACTGTTCGCGATCGAGAGCTTCGACCAGATCTACGAGGCAATGCACACGTTAGAAGCCCGCATCAATCGCGGATCGCGCCTTGACGATTGACCGGCGCAATGCCTCCGCGGCTCAACGTTCCGGCGTAGGGCGCACGGAATCATTTACGTCCCGGAAATCTTCCAATCAATTTGGGGCCCGGCTTGCGTTGCCACGGAGGGCGCGCCGGATTCGCCGGCAAATCCTCGCCATTAAATCGTGGATGTTTCCAGCTTGATGCATCGAATATTTCTGACATGCTATAGTCTTCGAGTTTCCCTGGATGGTGAAATGGCTGAAAACGTAAGGTTTGACAACAGCCTCGGATCAAAGCTGGATATGCAGACTCCGCGGGCGAGAACAAACCTGAAGGCGCTCCAGGCGTTTATGGCGGCTCTTCGGGCGGAGGAGAATTCGATTCGCCTTGGTGGCGGAGCGAAGGCCGCGGAGGCCCAACACGCAAAGGGAAGGCTCACGGTAAGAGAACGCCTGAAACTGCTGCTCGATGAAGGAACCGAATTCCTCGAGTTGGGCCTTTGGGCGGCATATGAAATGTATGGTGAATATGGCGGTGCGCCCGGTGCGGGCGTAGTGACCGGGCTTGGCCGCGTGTGCGGGCGACTCTGCATGATCATAGCCAACGACGCCGGGGTGAAGGCAGGCGCCTTTTTCCCCATGACGGCCAAGAAGGTGCTGCGCGCCCAGACCATCGCCCTCGAGAATCGCATTCCAACCATCTATCTTGTGGACTCCGCCGGGGTGTTTCTGCCGCTGCAGGAAGATGTGTTTCCCGATACCGACGATTTTGGAAGGGTATTTCGCAACAACGCGGTCATGAGTTCTCTCGGAATTCCTCAGATCACCGCAATCATGGGCATGTGTGTTGCCGGTGGCGCCTATCTTCCCGTCATGACCGATACCGTGCTGATGACAGAAGGATCGGGGTTGTTTCTCGCCGGCCCCTCGCTGGTGCAGGCTGCCATTGGGCAAAAGACAGATGCGGAAGACTTGGGCGGGGCAACAATGCACGCGGAGATTTCGGGAACAGTCGATTTCAAAGAGCCGAACGATCACTTGTGCCTGGCGCGGCTGCGTTCTTTGGTGGAAAAGATGGGCCAGCGGCAAACAGGCGATTCCGCGTCGGATGTCTTTTCCCGCGTCGACTACGATCCGGCCACGGATGTGCCGAAGTTTGCTTCGGAGGATGTGTACGGATTGCTGAATCCTGCTCCTGGAGCGAGCAACATCTATGACATGCGCGAGGTGATTGCGCGCATAACAGACCGCAGCGAGTTCGATGAGTACAAGGCGGATTTTGGAAGAACCGTGCTGTGCGGATACGCGCGAATCGGTGGCAGGGCTGTTGGAATTGTTGCCAATCAAAAGACGAACCAGAACCAGACCGTGGCCATGGGACCCGCCGCGGGAGCAAGGCTGCTTGAAGTTGGCGGCGTGATCTACACAGAGAGCGCGCAAAAGGCGGCCCGCTTCATCATGGATTGCAATCAGGCTTTGGTTCCGCTCGTGTTTCTGCACGACGTTAACGGGTTCATGGTAGGCAAGGATGCGGAGTGGTCGGGGATCATTCGTGCCGGAGCAAAGATGGTGTCGGCGGTGAGCACAAGCGTCGTACCCAAGATCGCAGTGATCATCGGCGGAAGCTTCGGCGCGGGGCACTACGCCATGTGCGGTAAAGCCTACGATCCACGCTTCCTTTTTGCGTGGCCTACGGCGCGCTACGCGGTCATGAGTGGATCTTCGGCGGCAAACACGCTGGCTGAAGTTCGCGCCAAACAGATGGAGCGCGGCGGAAAAGTCTTGTCTGAAGCGGAAAGGAAAACCCTCTTTGACGAAATCAAGGCCACGTATGATGCGCAAGCTGATCCCCGTTATGGAGCAGCGCGGCTCTGGATCGACGCAATCATCGATCCGGCAAAAACGAGAGAAGTTCTGATCACTTCTCTCGAGGCCTGCGCTTTGAATCCCGAGGTGCCAAAATTTAATCCCGGAGTATTGCAGACCTGATCTGAAGGCCGTTTTGGCAAGCGTAAGACGTTACCTGTATCCGATGCGTGCTCGTTCAATGCGCTGGTTTGAATCGCCGCATCTTAACAAAGAGGCAAGGCATTGCAAGCTGGGCGAAGGAGCGTAGTCATGGATGTTGCGCTGGAGACAGTAGAGAGTTTGTATCCGTTCGTGCTGACGGAAGACCAGGAACATCTCAGGCGGGAGATTCGCAAATTCGCTTCGCAGGAGATTGCACCCAACGTCATGGTTTGGGATGAGGCCTGCCAGTTCCCCGCCGAAGTAGTGAAGAAACTGGGCATGATGGGGCTATTGGGCGTGATTTTCCCGGCGGAGTACGGTGGAGCGGGTCTCGGCTACGTGGACTATGTGCTCGCCATCGAGGAACTCTCCGCCGTTGATGGATCGGTGGGAATCACGGTTGCGGCGCACAACTCATTGGGAACGAATCATATTTTTCTCGCCGGGAACGAAAAGCAAAAGAGAATGTACGTACCAAGACTCGCAAGTGGCGAGTGGCTCGCCGCATGGGGTCTCACGGAACCAGGCTCCGGCTCCGACGCAGGCAGTGCGCGCATGACCGCCGTGAAAAAGGGCGACAGGTTTGTGCTGAACGGGAATAAGACATTCATCACCAATGGACACTATGCCGACGTTGCCGTGGTGATTGCGGTGACTGACAAGACCAAGGGCACGCATGGCCTGTCAGCGTTCGTAGTGGAGAAGGGGACTCGAGGATTCCGTCCGGGAAAGAAAGAGAACAAGTTGGGCCTCAGGGCCAGCGATACCAGCGAACTGATCTTTGAAGACTGCGAAGTTCCGGTAGAGAATCTGCTCGGCGCTGAAGGCGAGGGGTTCATTGACGCGATGCGCGTGCTCGATGGCGGCAGGATCTCAATCGCGGCCTTGGCGCTGGGAATAGCGCGCGGCGCGCTGGATGCCGCGTTAAAGTACGTAAAGGAACGCAGGCAGTTCGGAAAGGCCATCGCGGAGTTTCAAGGCATCCAATGGAAACTCGCCGATATGGCAACGGAACTCGATGCGGCACGTCTCCTTACGCAGCGCGCCGCAGTGCTGAAGGACGCCGGGCGCACCGTCACCCGCGAATCGTCGATGGCAAAGCTCTTCGCAAGCGAAGTCGCAGTGCGGATCTGCGATGAAGCAGTTCAATTGTTCGGCGGCTACGGCTTCATCAAGGATTATCCCGCGGAGAAGTATTATCGCGACGTGAAACTGTGCACCATCGGCGAGGGCACAAGCGAAATTCAACGCATGGTCATTGCCAGAGAGATTCTGAAGGTTCATCCATCCCGCGGTTGAGAAGTGACCAGCGAACTGAGGAAGACGGATGCCTGATGTGATCAAAATTATCGAATGTCCACGGGATGCCTGGCAGGGCCTTCCTGCGCAGATTCCGGCCGAGGTCAAGGCCGGCTATCTGGGCAAGTTGATTACCGCAGGCTTCACGCATATCGATGCGGTGAGTTTCGTCTCGACGACGGCAGTTCCGCAAATGGCGGACTCGGAGCAGGTGCTCGCGAACCTGATGGCCCCGAAGGAAGTCGAGATCATCGGGATCGTGGTGAATGAAAAAGGAGCGGAGCGAGCCATTCGCACTAGCGCGGTGCAGACCCTCGGGTTTCCGTATTCCATCTCTCCCCGGTTTCTGCAACGCAATCAACATCAAACGCCACAAGAAGCCATCGAGGCGCTGGATGCGGTGGTAACATTAGCCCGCGATGCGGGTTTGGATGTGGTCGCGTATATCTCCATGGCCTTCGGAAACCCCTATGGCGACGCATGGAGCATCGATGCTGTGTTGGACGCATGCGAACGGTTGATCCATGCAGGAGTGCGGCAGGTCTCGCTTGCCGATACTGTGGGGCTGGCAACGCCTGGGGAAATCGCAGAAGCCGTACGGGCAGTGCGCGAGGCAAATCCTGACTTCGAGATTGGTGTGCATTTGCACGCGCGGCGAAATGAAGCCCGTGCCCGCATTCTTGCCGCATTTGAGGCAGGGTGCAGACGATTTGATTCGGCGATAGGTGGGCTGGGCGGATGTCCGTTTGCTCAGGATGAGCTTGTGGGGAACATTCCGACAGAAACATTGGTTGCGACTTTGACGGAATGTGGCGCAAGCTTACCGAGACTCCGCCCTCTGGATGAATTGACGCGCGCAAGTGCGGAGATCGCCAGGAGCACTGAAGTACTTGCGAAAGAATGAGCGGCTTTTCAGTTATAGGTCTCTGACTGTTTAATTTTGTATGAACCGTGGGTGCCCAGGTTTCGATGTTGAAACCTCGGAAAGCAATCACTCAAGAGACCAATTCATGCGGTCGGGGACCTGGGGAAACTCTGCACAAGTTGCTTTGTGACAAGGGCACGACTTCAGTCGGGCCGATAAAGGATCGAGAACGAACATGGCTTTAGCCACTGCATCTTTTCGCTGATCGAAAACGCGCCTTGTATAGAGGTTTCCTTGATGCATTTCCGTGCTTTCGGATTGGAGGAGAGATTGAGCTATTCGACGATCGTCGTTGCGGATGACGCTTTGATCCGGACGATTACCCTGAACCGGCCTGAACGCCGCAATGCCATGACTGCGGAAATGCAAGAGGAGCTGCTCGCCGCGATGAAGGATGCCGCCGGCGACCCCTGCCGCGTCCTTGTGGTGACCGGAGCGGGTGAGGCGTTTTGTTCCGGCCTGGATTTGTCGGCGTTGCAAGGAACAAAAGAGAAGACCCCCGCCGAGCATCGCGTGGATGGCGAACGAATCGCAAAGCTCTTTCGGACCCTCTATGAACTCGAGATTCCGACCATCGCCGCCGTGCAGGGCCCGGCGATTGCGGGCGGAACGGGCTTGGCAATGGTCTGTGACTTTACCTTGGCGACGCCAGCGGCAAGGTTCGGGTTTACCGAAGCGCGGATCGGCTTTGTGCCGGCGCTGGTATCGGCCTTTCTGACTCTGCAAATTGGAGACAAACGCAGCCGTGATTTGCTCTTGACCGCCCGGCTCTTCGATGCGGCGGAAGCTTTGCACCTCGGGCTCGTAAATGAAGTTGTGCCGCCGGATGAACTAGCGCATCGTGTAAAAGCGCTGGCGGAGATTCTGGTCGCGAATAGTCCGGAATCGTTGCGAGCAACAAAACGGCTGCTGGCTGAACAGAACAAAGCATGGCTGGATGCGGCGATTGACAGTGCAATTGAGGCAAACGTGCACGCTCGAGACACGGCCGATTTTCGCGAAGGCATTGCCGCGTTTCTTGAAAAACGCAGGCCTGTGTGGGGAACATGATTGCGGTGTATTTCTATGACGTTGCGGATAGTCTAAAGCGCACCGAAGCTTCTGTTCGCTCCTCTACTTGTGAACGGGTGACCCCGTCGGCCATCTCAATCACTTCGAATCCACCGGCCGTGACGTCGAATACGCAAAGATCCGTAATTACACGATGAACAACCCCCGTTCCTGTCAGAGGCAGGGAGCATTTGCGCATGAGCTTGGCGCTGCCATCAGGAGTTGCATGCTCCATCAACACCAGCACGCGCCGCACGCCGGATACCAGGTCCATGGCGCCACCCATCCCTTTGACGCGCTTGCCCGGGATCATCCAATTAGCCAGGTCGCCCCGCTCGGAGACTTGCATCGCGCCAAGAATCGCCAAATCAATGTGGCCTCCGCGGATCATGGCAAATGAATCGGAGCTCGAAAAGGTCGAAGCACCCGGCACAAAGGTCACGGTCTGTTTTCCTGCATTGATCAGATCGGCATCCACTTCCTCCTCGCGCGGGAACGGTCCCATCCCAAGCAGCCCGTTTTCCGACTGCAAAGTCACCGTCATTCCGGCCGGAATATAGTTGGCGACCAGGGTGGGAATGCCAATGCCGAGATTGACATAGAAGCCGTCTTCTAACTCGCGTGCCGCGCGGGCAGCCATTTGATGACGAGTCCATGCCACAGGATTATTCCCCTCGAATGGTTCTCTTTTCAATGCGCTTATCGGGATCGGGATTATGCACAAGCCGGTGAACATAGATACCCGGCGTATGAATCTCGTCTGGATCAAGCTCCCCTGGCTGGACAACGATTTCTGCTTCGGCCACAGTGATCTTTCCGCAAGATGCAGCGTCGGGATTGAAGTTGCGCGCGGTTCGTCGATAGACGAGGTTCCCACGGAGGTCCGCCTTCCAGGCTTTCACAAGAGCTACATCAGCCTGAATGCCGCGTTCGAGGATGTAAGTCAGTCCATCGAAATCTTTGTGTTCTTTCCCTTCCGCGACCATGGTGCCAATGCCGGTTCGTGTATAGAAGCCCGGTATACCCGCGCCCCCAGCCCTCATGCGCTCCGCAAGCGTGCCTTGCGGACAAAATTCCACTTCCAATTCGCCGGCAAGGTATTGCCGTTCAAATTCAACATTTTCGCCTACGTAACTCGAGATCATCTTCGTTACTTGCCGGGTTTGGAGCAGCACTCCAAGGCCCCAGCCATCCACCCCGGCGTTATTGCTGGCAATGGTCAGCCGGCGAACCCCCGTGTCGCGCAGCGCAAGGATCAGAGCCTCGGGGATCCCGCAAAGGCCAAAACCTCCAATTGCCAGCAACATCCCGTCGCGAACAATGCCCTCCAGGGCGCTGCGCGCGTCCGGCCAAAGCTTCGTCAGACCAGGGCCCCCGTCATCTCCGTGGGTTGTCACGTTCCCGGCTCCATTCCATGGTTTTCGCGCACCCTTAATCCTATCTCCAAACTAAGCCCGATGACTCTGAATCATTAAGGATTTATGTCCTTCGTCTCAGATCAGCTTCACATGAAACGAGGGTTGGCGAAAATGCCTGATTGCATGCCTCGAGACCATCAGATTCCCGCTTACTCAGACCGGATTCGGAGACGTGGCGTGCTGCTCGCGCATTCTTAATTGACAGAGATTTCAGGCCGCTTAAGCGTCCGGGCAGCGTGGCAAAAACTGAGCTAGACAAACGATTGTTATATGAGAAAATTGGATGCGTCGAAGGAAAGAAGGAAAGACCGATGTCGTTGTCCTTGTCCGACCTGCCGACGTCAGGCAAATCTCTAATCCGCGGAGTCGCGCTCGTTTGTGTCTTTTTCCCGACGGCGCTGTCCCTGATGGGATCTTCCTCTTATTATCCCGTTCGGCTGGACGACCCTAAGGCTGTGTATCTTGCGCACAACAGTTCTGACGTAAGTGGAGACGGAGTCGCTGATGATAGTGCGGCGATTCAGAATGCGATCGACCAGGTTCAAGATACCTACGGAGAGGGCATCGTATTTATCTCCTCGGGACGATATCGTATCAGCAAAACCATCTACGTGTGGCCCGGCATTCGGATCATTGGTTATGGCCCAACGCGGCCGGTTTTTTACCTTGCAAAGGATACTCCGGGCTTTCAGGATGGCATTGGTTACATGGTGTTCTACGCGGGAGGAAGGCCGGGGCACGAACGTGCATGGTCGGGTATGCCACGCGGAGCCAGGTCGGGAGCCAACGCACCCGCGCGTCGCCGCATGACCAGCGCGATGAATCTTCCGTTCCCGGGAACCGTGCCCCCCACCGCGCCGGTAATCGACGCGAATCCCGGCACGTTCTATTCGGCAATGAGCAACATTGACTTTGAAATCGGGGACGGCAATCCCGCTGCGGTCGCGATCCGCTTTCACGTGGCGCAGCATTGTTACCTTGCCCATATGGACTTCCACGTGGGCTCGGGTCTTGCAGCGCTACATGACGTGGGCAATGAAGCCGAAGATTTGCATTTCTACGGCGGACAATACGGCATCATGACACGCAAGCCCTCGCCGGGATGGCAGTTCACGTTGCTCGATTCTACGTTTGAAGGCCAAAGCGTAGCAGCGATCAAGGAACATGAGGCCGGCCTCACATTGATTCGCGATCGCTTTTTGAACGTTCCCGAAGTGGTTGCGATTGATGCTGGTTATTCCGACGAGTTATGGATCAAAGATGCGCGCTTCGAGCATGTAAGCGGTCCGGCGATCACAATCAGCAATGAAAAGAATGCCCGCACAGAGATCAATCTCGAAAGCATTCTGTGTAACGACGTACCTTCGTTCGCTTTCTTTCGTGAGAGTGGTAAGAAGGTGACAGGCCCGGCGGGAATGTATCGAGTGGATACCTTTTCGCACGGCCTGACCATGCTGGATACCGAAGTGCACTCGGCGATTGAAACGGCCTTTCATACCACGCCACTTGAGCAACTCCCGCATAGCGAAGCACCTGCCATTCGCGACTTGCCCGCGCGCGACACCTGGGTAAACCTGCGTAGCCTGGGAGCAAAGGGCGACGGCACTACAGACGACACCGCCGCTATTCAGAAGGCGATCGACGAGCATTCCACAATCTATGTCCCCATGGGGCGCTACCTGGTCAGCGATACGATACGGCTCAAGCCGGATACGGTTTTGATCGGCCTCCACCCAAGCGCGACCCAGTTTGACCTCGCCGACGAATCGCCGGAATTTCAGGGCCCCGGCGCACCCAAGCCGTTGTTGGAAGTTCCGCCGAACGGGCGAAACATTGTGACGGGTATCGGAATCTTTACAGGAGGCAAGAACAGCCGCGCGGTTGGCGCGATGTGGATGGCGGGAGAAGATTCTCTGCTGGATGATGTCCGTTTTCTCGGCGGACACGGCACAAACAATCCCGATGGCACGCGCAGCAATCCCTATAACAATACGCATACTGCCGACCCCGACCTTAGTCGCCGCTGGGATGGGCAGTATCCAAGCCTTTGGATAACGAATGGAGGCGGTGGAACTTTTGCAAACATCTGGACTCCGGATACATTTGCCCAGGCTGGCATGTACATATCCAACACAGACACAAAGGGGCACGTGTATGAGTTATCCAGCGAACATCATGTTCGCAACGAGGTCAAACTCAACCACGTTTCGAATTGGGAAATCTTCGCCTTGCAGACAGAGGAGGAGCGCGGCGAGGGCCCATTCGCACTTCCATTGGAGATCGACAACTCAAGAAATGTACTCATCGCAAACTACCACTCCTATCGCGTCGTCAGCACATACCAGCCTTTCCCCTACACGGTGAGAATTTCGAATTCTCGAAACATTCGCTTCCGGAATCTGCATGTTTACAGCGACTGCAAGGCATCGTTTGACAACTCTGTGGATGACCAGACGCATGCCATCGAAATCCGGCAGCGGGAAATCGGCTCTCTCACGTTCTCCGGTAAGCCGGCAACGGCCTTGCCCATCGAAACGCGCGCTCTATTGGAGCCCGGTGCGAAAGTGCAGAAGCTGGCCGGAGGATTCTTCAATGTCTCCGGGGGCGCGGTTGATGGCGATGGGCAGCTCTATTTTGTCGATGCGCACTGGCAGCGAATCTACCGTTGGTCGCCGGAAACGCGTCGGATAGAGACCATTCGCGACAATCCGCTCGATCCGGTGAATTTGGCATTTGATCGGTCAGGAAACCTGATGGTCTTCTCCTACGCGGGCGACGGAACCGTGTATAGCTTCCGACCGGATTCACCCGAGTATGAATTGACTCTTCTCAAGCCTGCACCAGCGGGTCCGCATCCCGGCGCGACCGCTGTTTTGCCCGTTGATTATTGGAGAAACGAGAATGACTTCCTGCAGGCAGTCCCACTGGCGAAGCCTTTTCAATACATCTCTCCTGATGGAACCACGATTGTCCCGGCAGGCGAGGACTTCGTGAAAGGGGAACTCTACTACGGAACAAAGATGGCTGATGTATTGCGCGCATTTGGACTGGGCAAGGCGGTTCCAGGGAAACCGTTCTACGTAACGGACGAGTCTGAGGAGAAGACTTATTCCGCCAACGTGGACGCGAATGGGACACTAACCGGTCTCAAGCTTTTCGCAGAGCAAGGTGGAGAGAGCGTGGCCACCGATGCACAGGGGAACGTGTATATTGCGGCGGGAAATATTTTTGTGTATGACCCGCATGGAGGAAGGATAGGAACCATCGAAGTCCCGGAACGACCGATAGATCTGGTCTTCGGAGGCAAAGACGGACGAACACTGTTTATCCTGGCGCGGACGTCCCTTTATTCCGCCCGGATTGCTCAGCGGTAGATGCTGCTCGAGCGTGAACAGATACGGCCGTTCGCTATCAATGTAAGATTGGGTGGGACACGCATCGCAATGAAAAAGAGAAACCGAGTGAGACTTGTCAATGAAAGACTCCGCAGCCGATAAGCGACAGAAGTCTGCCGCAAAGCCAACGCCCCATCAGCCGGTCAGCCTCAAGCAACTGGCCGAGCACCTGGGGCTAAACCCTGCGACTGTGTCCGTCGTCCTCAACGACGTCCCAGGCCGATCGATTCCCCAGGCCACGCGCGACCGCATCAAGGCGGCTGCCAAGAAAATGAATTACCACCCGAGCCTTTTGGCTCGATCACTGCGAAACCGGCGAACCCTGACCATCGGCATCCTTTTGCCCGAACTGGGCGAAGGCTATCATTCCCAGGTGATGAGCGGTATAGGCGACCAGCTCATTTCGGCCGGATATTTCTACTTCACCGCGCATCACCGCCACCAGAAGAGCCTGGTCGAGGAATATACGCGGATGTTCATCGGGCGAGGCGCACAGGGCATCATCGCCATTGACACTCTTCTGGAGCATCCTATCCCCGTTCCCGTGGTCGCGGTGGCAGGTCATCGGCACATCGAGGGCGTCACGAACGTGGTGCTCGATCATGCGCGTGCCGCCGAGCTTGTGCTCACGCACCTCTATTCGCTCCGTCACCGGAAGATCGCATTTATGCGCGGACAGCCGTTCAGTTCCGATTCCGATGAGCGCTGGAAAGGGTTAGTAGCAGTTGCCAAGACGCTGAACCTTGAGATTAACCCGGAGCTGGTTGTAAGCCTCGATCGCTCCCTGACTTCACCTGAACTCGGCTATCCGGTCGTGCAAAAGCTGCTGGCGACCAAGCAACCCTTCACAGCGATCGTCACATTTAACGATATCTCGGCGATGGGCGCCATCCGCGCCTTGCAGGACTTCGGACTGCGTGTCCCGGCTGATGTTTCGGTGATCGGGTTCGACGATATCAAGGCCGCAGCATACACTCTGCCGCGTCTCACTACGATTAACCAGCCGCTCGAGGAGATTGGAAGAATCGCAACACAGACCCTGCTCAGTTATATCCATGGCAACGGCGCCCCGCGTGATGAGATCGTTGTCGAACCTAGACTTATCGTTCGCGAGTCCACAGGTCCGGCCAGGGCCCACGAGCACCTTGCTGCAGTGCCCCTGTGAATTCGTATTTGGATCGCGGCGTCTGCCCTTTCCGGCACGAAATTCCTTCAGATCGCGACTCGATTGAGTGGCCGATTATGTTCCAAAGATGAGAGACTGCGATTCGCAGCCTTTCGTCTAGAGTTGACGATCGCGCTCAAATACTGAGACCAGCCTATCTCGAACACAAACGATTGTCTTCGTGGGATAATCCACTTGCGGCCTTTCGGGACCGGCGCCGCTCACGAGTATGAGCGTGATTCCCGTCACTGAGTGTGGACATGATGAAGCGGAGACTGAAGTCTTCAAGATCAGGGCCGGGTGGGGACTGTTTGCGATTAAACGGAAATTGCCACAGCTCGCCCTGAAAAAGGTTAAGTGCTCTGCTTGTTCGGTTTCTGAAGGGACCGGAATCCTCTCTCCAACCAGCTTGCTGCAGAGGAAATAATTTACCTGCTCCGGAGCATATTGCCGCGCTCTGGAGCCCTGCTCTACATGGGCTGGCTGTTGGCCCTTGCGGGTTCAGGCTTAGATGCGGCAAGATGAGGAGTCTTACGGCCATGCGCAGATGGATTGTTGCTCTTGGAACGACTGCCCTTTACATCGCTGGTTGCGGTGGCGGAAGCGGGGCCGTTACCCCGCCCGTCACACCTCAAACCGCGGCCACACCCACCATCACCTCAACAGCCACCCAGAACGGCACCCAGAACGGCTCCGTTGTGGTGAGTCTGGCCACGACCACATCCGGTGCGACTATCTATTACACGATAGACGGCACTACACCCACTACCTCCGCAGAACTTTACCAGGCGCCATTCCTAGTGGCCTCAAATCTGACCATTAAAGCCTTTGCAACGGCATCAGGCTATTCGGCCAGCAGCATCGCCAGCCAAGCCTTTTCGGCGAATATCCCGTCGGGGACGCTGGTGTGGTCCGACGAATTCGCGAATACGACCAGCGCCAACGCCCAGCCGAACCCGCTGATCTGGACGTACGACACCGGCGCCGGCGGTTGGGGCAACGCTGAGCTTGAGAATTATTGTGCGTGGAACTCCTCCGTTTCTCCCTGCGACCCGACAAACCCTAACTCTTACGTGGGAACCGATGGTTACCTGCACATCGTGGCAACGCAACCCGCGGCCGGCGGGTATAACTCGGCCCGTATGAAGACGGAAGGTCTGTTCAGTTTTCAGTACGGCCGCATAGAGGCAAGCATGAAGCTGCCTGAGGGATCCGGACTGTGGCCGGCATTCTGGCTTCTCGGCGCAAACATTAACATGGTTCCTTGGCCCGCCTGCGGAGAACTGGACGTCATGGAGCACATCGACGGCAGTAATCCGGCAAACGAAGGCTACGACTGGGTGCAAGGTTCGATTCACGGAACCAGCCTGAACGATGGAACCCAATATCATCCGACGGGCTTTTCCGCTACCGACTGGCACACATACGGCATGATCTGGAGCAAGGGGCAGATTGAGTACTATATCGATGATCCATCGAATATCTATGCCACCTTTACCTCTACCTCGGAGGCGGGTGTGTGGCCTTTCGACGCAGGCCCACAGTTCATCATCATGAATCTGGCGGTGGGCGGCAATTGGCCCGGATCTCCGGATGGAACTGCGGTCTTTCCTGCCCAGATTCAGGTTGATTACGTACGCATCTACGCCAATTGAAACCATGATGAAGGCCATCTAAATCGACAAACGAAGATGGAGGCCAACTATCGGCCTCCATCTTTGGTTTTCGATTCTTGCCGTAACTGCGAGAAGGATTCCCCCACAGCACGCCGCCTCAAGACCTCATCGCTTATCGAGTACCATGCGCCTTGATCATGGCGCGAAGGCTCAGGACGTCCTGGTTCGCGGGATCGATTTGCAGCGCCCTTTGCAGCACTGCGTCGGCCTCGGTAAAACGCGACTCGCTGGCCAGCGCATCGCCGAGACTGACAAATGCCCGGATGAATGTTGGATTGCTTTCGATTGCCGCGCGAAAGAACTTTTCGGCGTCGGCATTGTTTCCTTCCTGGCGATAGAGGGTGCCGAGGTTGTTCTCTGCATCCGCATAGCGGGGATTGATAGCAATGGCTGCCTTGAACTCCTGTTCGGCGCGCTCGTTCTGCGGTTGTTGAGCATTGGAGACAAGGGCAATACCCAGGTTGTTGTGCGCCTCTGCAAAGCGCGGATTGAGCTCAATCGCTTTCGCAAATTGCTGGGTCGCATCATCGAGGCGTCCTTGCCTGGCCAAGGCAATACCCAGATTGTTATGCGCCTCTGCAAAGCGGGGATTTAACTCCGTCGCCGTCACAAACTGTTCGGTAGCTTCAGCGAGCCGGCCCTCCCTGGCCAACGCGTTGCCATAGCTGTTGTGAAGGTCGGGGAATGCTGGAGCCGTCTCCAGCGCTATCTGAAATTCTGGCAGTGCTTCGTCGATGCGGCCTGCCTTTACCAGGGCGGTGGCAAGCGATCCGTGCACAGCGTTGTACTCCGGGTTCAGCTCCAGAGCCTTCTTATAATGCTGAATGGCTTCTTCGTACTTGCCCGTTCGCGCTAGTTCCTGGCCAAGGCTGCTCTGGACGCGAGCATCGTCAGGATGCCCAACCTCCAACGCCTTCCACTCCACAATTGCGGCCGCATCCTGCCCCTTCTCGCCCAGTTCGGTTGCATGGTCGAACTGTTTGTACATATCCACGGCGGGGGTCGCGATCTTGACGATTCCTTCGGGAGGAATGTTCACGAATTCCGGGATGTTCACAGCGCGATTGGCCGCCGTCGTGTTGTCGATCAATATCGCAGGGCTGTCATTGCCCTGATTGTCGATGTGAGTGAGAAACATCTTCGTATAGGGCCCGCGACTCTTTGATGAGAACACCAGCCACCGCCCATTGGGCGACCAACTGTGCCACGAGTTCATGGGTGACATGTTGGCATTCAGCCGCCGCGCTACACCACCTTCGGCCGGAACGATATACAACTGGCTGTCGGGCCGCATGAGCTGGCCGTTTCGGCACTGCACGAACACAATCCACCGTCCGTCGGGAGAAACCTTGGGAAACGAGTTGCTCATGCCGTTGGCCGATGCGCCCGCAATCGGTTCCGCTTTGCCGCCGCGACCATCATTGAACGGAACCCGATATAGATCGTACTGAATCTGAAGTTCGTTTGGATCGTTGGCGCGCATGGCCATTTTGCCGTCGGGCGGATAGGGATCTCTTGCCTGCGCTCGGGCAAAAACCACATATTTGCCGTCAGGACTCCAAACGCCGTCTGTCTGCACAAATTGCGGGTCGTCGGCGCCTGGCAGAGGTTGGCGTTGGCCAGTGGCGCGGTCATACCAGGCGAGAATTCCGCGCGTGGGATAGAAAACCTGCAGAAAACGATAATCCTTGAAGTTGGAAACGTAGTAGTTGTTTTCAGGAGCGCGGTCGGCTCTGGTGACCATGGTCAGTACTCGCTTGCCGTCGGGCGACACCTGTGACATGAACGCGACCCGGCTGGAAGCAAACTGATGCGCCTGGCTCGGGTTCCAGTTGACCATATCTTCACTGCGAATGTTCATTTGCGGCCGAACCGAAACCAGGGCATACAGCCCTTTGTCATTGCGCGGGCCGTCCATATCCATGCCCATCGTCTTGCCGTCGCTCGAGAAGGAGTGGCAGTTGGCACAGGTGTGCATGCCTTCCAAAACCACCCTGCTTCGCGGTTGAGCGATGCTGCGCAGCCGCCATTGAATCAACTGAACCGCGTTTTCAGCCAGCGGCTTGATGATGCCCTTTTCCGTCTCCGAAGGCATCAGCGGCACGTCGCGATAAAAGATGGGCGCACCGACTGGATCTGCCGATGTCGAAATCGTAACTTGCCCGCTCGACAATGCGCGTCGCGGATCGCCCACGCGAATACCCGTAATAATCACTTCAGCCGGGCCGCTCGCTGAGTGCTTCTTTATCTTTTCCCAGACAAGGGCATCAGGAATCCAACTGTGCGCGCCAGCCAACTCCGGGGTCAGTTTCGGCAGCTCATTCGTGTTCGAAATGCAGCGCTGGTCGATCTCGCCGATGCTCGGCCGTTCACCGCGAGACTCAAAATGCAGAGGCGTAGATCCGTCGGAAAAGGAGATATCGATGCGCCAACGATCGGCCGATGCTGAAGCGTCGTGCCAAAGAAAAGTTGGCGGCGTAATCTCAGGCGGAAAGATCGAGCTGGAGCGAGGATAGTCGATCGTGACAGCCACAGGGATGTGCTCGTCCGCGTGGACGGGAGCCACGGTCTGCCGCCGAGCGATTGCAAGAAGCAGAAAAGCCGCAGTGATGCAGGTTCCGGCGGTCAGCAGATGAGTAGTAGCCCTGTTCATAGATGCCAGGCCATTGATTCAATCCAGCCAACCAATGCCTCTAAGGAAGCGACAAAATCGCCCAACTCTGCGGCCTGAAAACCCGCAACGGCGAATCGGCAATTGTGGAAGCTGTATAGTTATTATACGCTGAGTCGACCTCAAAGATTCATCTCTCATCTGGATGACTGAGTCTTGAAATGGGTATCCAGGTTCGGCGGCTTTGAGCTCGTGATTCCCTGTCCTTCCGTAATCGTGTAAAAACGATCTGCTGCCATTTGAGTGAGCGTTTGTTTCGCTCCCGACGGCCAGAAAATCTCCAGGTCGTCAATGTGGTCATGCTTTCCCAAACCGAAATGCAAGCGAAGATCATGCTGCGAAAGATAGCTGCCGCCACTGCGCACTTCATCCGTCTGCACCAGGTCGCCTGCGGTTATACGGATACGCGCATTCAACGCCAGGCGATTGCTCTTGGTGCCTACCAGCGAAAGGCTCACCCAATGATTCTGCGGGCCGCCTTCAGTGCGCAGAATCATCGGCCCGCCCTCAAGGTTCTCCACCACCAGTTCCATGTGTCCGTCGTTGAAGAGATCCCCGACAGCAAGGCCGCGGCTCACCTGAGGAATCTGAACGGCAGGACCGACCAGGTCGCTTACGTTGCGGAAAGTACCGTCGTGCATGTTTTGAAATACCAGTTTCGGCTCACGATATTTGGTCCCGGTGCCGGGCACATTCACCTGCGGATAAACGTGTCCGTCGACCATGAAGTAGTCAACCCATCCATCGTTGTCGAGATCAACAAAAGCGTTTCCCCAGCCCACGTACGGGCGCGTAAAGGGCGCAATCCCCGCCGTGTAGGAGGCATCGGTAAAGTTCAGATCGCCGTCGTTTCGAAACAGGGTTGCGTACTGATCGCTGAAGTGCGCAATCAGAATCGAGAGCCGGCCCTTGTGTTCGTAGTCGCCTATGGCCACGCCCATGTTCGCCTGTTCAAGACCATCCTGGTTGACGGCAACACCTGCCTCTTCGGCCACGTCGGTAAAATGGCCATTGCCGTCGTTGCGATACAGATAGTTAGGCTCGCCGTCATTCGTGACAAACAGATCCGGCCGCCCTTTGCCTTCAATGTCCGTAAAAACAGAAGTCAGGCCGAAACGGCCGATCGCGTCCTCCACGCCGGCTTGCTTCGAGACGTCCGAAAAGGTTCCGTCGCCGTTATTGTGAAAGAGGTAGTCGCGATAGCCCTTTAGCCCCGCCGGACCGCACTGCACTGCCACCCCGTGATACTGGCAAGTCTTGCTGGAACCGAATGTCGGCAGATCGTCCAGATGAAAATCAACGTAATCCGCAACGAAAAGATCGTCCCATCCATCGCCGTCGTAGTCTCCGAAAGAAGCGCCCATGGCCCAACCGGTATCGACAGCAAGACCGGCCTGTTTGGTCACGTCGGTAAAGGTGCCGTCGCCGTTGTTACGGTAGAGCACCACGCCTCCGAAGCAGGTCACCAGAAGGTCCGGCCAGCCATCGTTGTTGTAGTCGCCAACCACCGCGCCCTGGGCCCAGCAAGGGTATCCGACGCCGGCCTTGTCCGTTACATCGGTAAAGGTTCCATCGTGATTGTTATGGTAGAGGCCGGCCCTGGCCTTCTTTCCGGCTAAGGCCATTTCAACGCTCTGCGCACTGGTGAAGTAGATATCCGGATATCCGTCGCGGTCGTAGTCGATCAGCGCCACGCCGGCACTCATTGACTCAACGATGTACCGCTGTTCCGGCGTCGAGAGGTGACTGAACTTGATTCCCGTCGATGCGATGATATCTACCAGTTGCGGGAATGCTGTCGAAGCGGCTTCCGTCGAGGCGCCCGGGGTAGTCTTGGACTGCGGACATGCCACATGCGTGAGGAACATTGTCATCGCAAAGAACGCAAGCAAGAGCCACGCCCGCGTAAAGCCAGTCCGCCGATTCTGCTTCAGCCTTGAATGCAAAATACACTGCGCGAAGGGAGCGATAAAGGATAAAGCCGGCGCAATGCCGCGCCGTCTATTTTCCCATCCCACCATCGTCCTCCGGCTTGTCATCTACATGCATGTGCATGTCGTGGAAGATTGTTCCCAGCTTGGCCTTCATGTCTTTATATTTTTGATACTCCGCGATCTCCCGCTTGGCATCTTCCGGCTTTCCCTGCTGGCGGTCGAGAGTGCCCAGACGGTAGTGGGCAGTATAGTCCGTCGGGTCGATGGCAAGCGCATGTTCAAGCAGCGTGCGCGCCTTGTCCCGCTGATTCATCGACATGAGAATCTTCGCCAACTCCGAACAGGCATCCGGGTCATTAGGCTGCATCTCCACTGCGTGAGAATCGTCATCAAACGCGGCTTTCATGTCTCCGCGGCGTGCGGCGATCTCGCCCAGCATCAACTGAGCTTTCTCGTCAGAAGGATTCGTCGCAAGGGCGGCCTGGAACTGCGCTTCGGCCTCCGACTGAAGCTTTTCATCTGTCGAGTTGTAAAGGAGATTGCCATAATCGAAGTACAGGCCGGGCAGTTTGGGATTGAGCCGGATGGCCTCGCGATAGTGGGTAACAGCAGCGGCTTCATCCCCACGACGAGTCAACTCACGCGCCATCACTTGATGCATTTCAGCGCTGTCCGGCGCAACAAGTGCCATGGTAATGAGGGCATTGTTGGCAAGATCGCCATAGAGGCGATACGACATCAGCAGCAGCCTTGGATCGGTCGGCTGAGCCTCGAGCAGGACCGAAACGGTGCTCGCTGCCTTGTCCAGGTCTCCCGTGGAAGAGTAGCTGTCGATCAGTGCATTGCCAACCTCGAGTTGCACCTTTTCTCCCTTGAGTTGTGGCAGCGCAGCTTCAAGATCGGTGCGGGCGTTGCCAGTATCCTTCAGGCGATACTCGGCCAAGCCCAGCAAAGCTCGAATTTTCCATATATCCGGCTTCGCGTTGACCGCCGCGCGCAGATGCGGAACCGCTTTTTCCAGGTCCCCCTTGAAGTAGAAGAGAACACCAAGATTCGCTTGTGCATCCAGATTGGCGGGGTCGAGTGCAAGAGCACTTTCAAATTGGGGGATGGCCAGATCGGGCCGATTCTGATGCAGGTACTGTTGTGCATTCCGTAGATACTGCTGAACCGCGTCGCTCGTGCTGGTCGCAACCTGGCACAACGCGCTCAATGCGCAGGTGAAAATTAAAAGAGTGTATGAAATTGGCTTGAGAAACATGGCATCCAATGATATCGCAGGTGAGGTGCGAAGGGCCCTGAATGCGAAAGGGGCGGCGATCACCGCCGTCCCTTTCGGTTGAAGATTATGTTTGATTAGAAGGTGAATTTGCCATAAAGCTGGATGTGGCGCCCGCCGTCGGTCACGCCCCCAACCTTCGCCGGGTTGCTTTGTGTGGGATCATTCTCGATGCTCGAATCAGGCCCTGAGAAGCTGGCATGGTTCAGAGAGTTTCTCGCGTCGGCACGAACTTCAAACTTCATTTTCTCAGCCAGATCGAAGGTCTTGCCAAAGGAGAGATCAAGGTTGCTGTAGGGCGGTCCGGAAACCGAGTTCCGGTGCACGTTGCCGTATACGCCATAACCCGGGAAGGCATAGGCTTCCTTGTTGAACCAGTTGTCGATCGTCCTGTTTTTCGGAATCGGATTGCCGACAAGGTTCGGGTACTGAGTGCCGGCTTGAGCATAAGTATTGTTGTCGCCGGCTGCCATGGTTGGGGTAAATGGAGCGCCCGTGTTCTCACGCGAGGTCGCTGCCAGTCTCCAACCACCCAGAACTTCATCCGCAATCAGGTTGTTGTTGAGGAACTGTGCTCCCTTGCCGAAGGGCAAAGTGTAAACGCCAGAGAAGCTGAATACCTGGCGCTGGTCAAAGTTTGACGGACCCCAGTTGCATTTCACGCAATAGGAGTTCTGGTATGTTTGCGTACCAACGCTGCTTCCCCAACCGGCCGAGTCCATGTCATCGAGGAATTTCGACCAGGTGTAGTTGGTATTGAATTCCAGGCCATGAGACACACGCTTCTGGAAAACTATTTGAAGCGAGTTGTAGTTGGAAATAGCGTTGTTCGTGCTGCCGCCGATTCCCTGATAGATGGGATAAGGACGCGCTACCGTGCCAGGAGCATTGTCGATCGCCGACAGCGACGCCGCCGGTACCTGGTTGATATCCACGCCGAAGTTGAGGTTCCAGGCCCTGCTTCCCACATAGGCCACTGAGCCCATCATGGTGTTGCCAATCTGGCGCTCAACCGTGAGGTTGTACTGCCAGATCTTCGGAACCGGCGTGTGGTATTGGTTGTAGCCCGGGCTGTTTCCGTTCTGGGCATACGGTGTGGTCGGATTGCTTACGATAAGATTCTTCACGCTCTTTCCGTAGCCTTGTTCAGAGTCGACAGTGCCGTCCGAATCCATCTGCAACTGGTAGTAGATGCCGTTGGAGGGATCCCAGGCACCACCGCTCAATCCGGCTGCGCCGCCCATGCCGCCGCCGTAGGTGTCTTCTGACCAGGAATAGTTGTACAGACCGAAGCCGCCGCGAACCACTGTCTTCGGGTCGTAGGACCAGGAAACGCCAACGCGGGGCAGGAACGTGGTATAGATCGGAGCCTGAAGCGTTGTGCGGTTATTGGCATGGCTGAAGCCATACCACATGCCGCCGAGTTGACCTGACGAAGGATTGCCGTTGCGATCAACCCAGCCTGCCGGTGCGCCATTGACGACCTTCGGGTCGAAAGTGGTCATGTTGCCCTTGACTTCAGAAAAGCCCGTGGTGCCGAACCAGCGAAGGCCAAGGTTGACGGTCAGGTTCGGACGCAGTTTGATGTCGTCCTGAACGAAAGCCTGTGGATTCTTGATGCGCGCCCCGAATTCTGGCGTCTCGTTACCCCACCACATGGCGCTGTAGCCGAGAAGGAAGTCGGCGTATTCCGCATCGTCGTTGTTTTGCTGGCCAATCGAGCTCTTGCCGTTATTCCAGCAACCGCCCGCTTGGGTTTGGTCAGGCAGGCATCCATCGGAATAATAGCCGCCGAAGTAGGTTTCGCCTGGGTTTTCATTGCCCCACGCGGTGGAGTCGGCTCGGCTGATCAGGAACTCGCCGCCGAAGTGCAGGATATGACGCCCATGAACCAGGGTGAACACGTCCGTCGGATCGAAGACGAACTCCTTGTAAATCGAGTTGCTGGGCTCAGAAAGAGAACTCAGAGACATCATGTCAACCGGCGGGATCGCGTCGGCCACAGCCCACTTGATTCCCATCTTTGCCGGGTAACCTTCACCCTGCGAAAACGGAGAGAAGAAGTTGAGCTGATCGGTGAAGCCGATGCGCGCCTCGTTGACCATGTTGGCGTTGACCGTCCATACGTCGGAAATCTGGGCGTTGTCGCGGCTTACATCTTGGTTCTGGCAGTTGATGGGGCAAAGATATTTGCCATTGCCGTAGCTGATCGCCGGATTGTCGCTTTCCGTCTCGGAGATGGTGAAGCGATGATTGGCAACCGGAGTGTAGTCCAAACGGCCAAAGAACTTGGTGAAAGGACCAAGGTTGGGTACGTTGGTGGTGTAGTTGTTGAGCGGCAAGCCGTTCGGAGATGTGATCACGCCCGAGGTGACATTGGGCTCCGGATAGAACTTCTGGAACTGCTGGTTCACTGCCGAGAGCTGGGCGTTGGCCGGAAGCTTGTTGCCGTTTCCGTATTCATCCGCATAGGATTCACGCACGGTAATCGGAGTGCCGTTGCTGGTGTAGCTGAGCTGCTGCGTGCTGTAGTCGAAGACTGTGGGCAGACCGGTAAAGTCGCCGGACTTCATTGCGTCGGTCGGCACGCTCAACGTCGTGTTGCCCGAGCCGCCGTTGCTGTAAGTCTTGTCGTAGTCAAAATAGAAGAAGACGTTCTTCTTCATGTGCGGAATCAATACTGGGCCGCCCACCGAGAAGCCGTAGTTGTCATAGCGCTGAAATGCTACGCCATTCTTGGTCGTCGTGAGGCTGTAGTCGGCCGCGTTCAGGTCGTCGTTCTGAAAATACTCATAAGCGGAACCGTGGAATTTGTCTCCACCGCCCTTGGTGATCTGGTTGAAGATGATGCCGCCAAGACCGTACTGGGCAGAGAAAGAGTTGCTGTCGACCTTCACTTCGGCAGTGGACTCGAAGACCGTGACGTCCGAGTTGGTGCTCATCGGCAGGGTCGTCGTCGCGCCGTCTGAAAGCACAGAATTGTATGGCAGGTTTCCGTTGATTGAAGCCACCTGTCCCGAGCGGTAGCTGAACTGGGAGCCAGGAATCAGGAACACGAAATTCTGCCAGTCCGATCCATACTGCGGCAGCTCGGACATGGTATTGGCTTCAAGGCTTTCTGTCTGCGAGCCGCTTTCGGTTTCCAGCAGAGGCAGCTCGGTGGTGACCACGACTTGCTCGTGGACTTCGCCGACCGTAAGCTCTCCGTTCAAAGTCTCCGTGCCCACATTCAACGTAATGGGACCGCGCACCAGGGTCTTGAACCCCGGGGCCGAGATGGTAACAAGGTAATGATCCGGCACGATTGAGCCGGTGTCATAGAGGCCGGACTTGTCGGTAACGAACGTCCTCGTAAGGTTTTTGTCCACGTCCAGCACCGTGACCGTTGCGCCCGATACCAGATCGCCCTTCGGGTCCGTTACCGAACCTCGAAGATCTGCAGAATTTGTGTTCTGCGCAAAGCCTGTGACAGCCGATAAGCATCCAGCGATCACTAGGCCACTAAGAAAAACTCTCGTTTTCCCCATCTATTGCCTCCTGAAAAGACAGCCTTCAGCGCACCTTCAATTCTTGTAATGGCTCCGCAAGAGCTTGCTTTGGTGCAACTTCAGGGTTCTCCGAATTGCGACGTAGCGTATACGCCATCGTGATTGACCGGTTCAACCCAGCCTTTTTGAAACTGGTTTTGAGTCCAACCCAATCCCGGAAGCGGTAACGCCTTTCCCGCACCCAGCCTTCGAATAGTTTTGGGTGTTGGTACATATTGCGAAAACGCAAAATCCGCCTGCACTCCGACGCAAAACTCTCCCGTAAGACCCATTCGTTTGCATGGGCCTCCCGAAAAGAGATTTAAGATCGGCTTCAGACAGATAATCTGCATCCTTTCCAGCCCTTCGCCGGAAGCGCATCCCCTGATTGACTCAAACCCGAGATACTGATTAAGACAATCGCTTGTTTTAAGCACAATCGCCAATATGACATTGATGCGCGAAGCCGATTACATCGTGTAGCAGGAATCACTGTCTGTGACACAGCGCACAATCAGCCAAGCCAAAGTTTCGGCCCGCCCGTCCGCGATTCAGAAGATTGCACAACCAGGAGAGAACGCTTGTCTTAGCGGCCTCTGCCATAGGCAAATGGATTGTCTTCGCGGGTCCGTGAACTGCGTGTCACAGCATCGAATTCCACCAACCGCGGAGATGAATCGCGCCCCCGGCCCATTGCGCCATCCAAATCCAGAATGGCCGCGGGAGATCGTTGATCTCTGCGGCCATTCTGGTTTAGCGTTTTTTCCTACGCAAGAACACGAAGGTTATTGGAATTGGAACCAGTTCACGTTCGAAAGGCTTTGGCTCGCCCCGCCCCCGCTATAGACAACGTAGAGGTCATGCACGCCCGAAGCACCGGTTACCGTTGCGGCCACATCCGACCACGTTTGCCATCCTCCCGTTACGGGCAGCGTGACCGTGCCTATCGGCGTCCCGGCCATATGATCGAGGTAAAACGTAGCTGCTCCGCCGTTGCCGTCGCTTGCCGTCCGCACCGTCACTTTGCTCACCGAGGCGCCGAAGTCGACGTTCTTGTACACGGCGTAGGCTCCGGGCGTGATGTAGCCGAGGTCATATTCCCCAGTCGTGTCCCCGGTGTTTTCGGTTTCCAGCCCGTTCTCGCTGCTGTAGCTCGAGCCTTGAATCTGCGCCGTCGCCGCAGTCGTCGCAGTCCCGTTCACCGTTCCGCTCCACGTAAACGTGGCGGCGGCGAGAGCGGGCAATGTGTAGGAAAACGATTCCGTGCCCCATTGCACCTGGAAAGCCTGGCTGGTTCCGGAGTCGTTATAGGCAATCAACGCTGTCGAGCCATCTGGATTCTCGAAGGCCACGCTTGCGATCGCAGGCGTGTTGGAGGAGTAGATGCGCACCGCACCCGGCAATACATATTTGCTGTAGTGTCCAAGCGTGTAATATTCAATATCCTTGGTCACTGTGCCGGTTTGGCTGTTCACCGTCACAATCGGTGTACACGTGTTGCATCCTCCAAGCCCGGCATCCAGCGTCAGGTTAGGCCCCAGGTTCTGGTCCAGCGCAAGACTCCACTTCACATAGGCCTTCGCAGAATTTCGCAGCACCTGTGTGATTTCCATAAAATCTGAAGAGAATTGATCCGTGACCCATGTTCCTCCGGAGTGCTCGGTCTCCCAGGTGCCCAGGCTCGGGAATTCGTTCTGCACAGTCTGCTGCGCGCCAGGCGTTCCGCCGTACCCGTGCCACGCCGTGCCGGCCACCTGCGTCAACTGCTGGCTCGTCAGATTCCCAAGAACGTACTCCGGATAGGATGGAGTATCCCAGTTGTGGTCCCAGACAAAAACCTTGGTCGATAGATTGGCTGAGGACAGCGCCGGCAGAACATATCCCTGCAGCAGAGCCAACTGCGCGGTGTCCGCCATCAGCATGCTCGGATACGAAGTGGTGTTGTTCTCCGGCTCATTCTGCAGACTAATGTAATCGAGAGGCACGCCTGCGGCCTGATAAGCCTGAATGTACTTGACGAAGTAATTTGCGAACGCCGCTTCATTGTTCGAATTCATTAACAGGTTTCCGCCCATCATGGTCCCGCTGTCCTTCATCCATCCCGGCGGACTCCAGGGATTCGCCATCAGCTTCATCTGCGGGTTCAGTGTTTTGGCTTGCTGAATGATCGGCAAGACATAGGTCTGATCATGGGAAATCGAGAAACCGGTGAGGTTGAAATCCGTCTGGCCTGCGGGCTGGTCGTCAAATGAGTAGACAGACCGCGCAATGTCCGATGCGCCCATCGGGATGCGCATGAAGCTGAGCCCAATCCCATTACCGTTTAAGGTAAAGAGATCGTTCATGGTGACTGGCAGTTGACTCGACGGGACCACCTGGTCCAGAAGATAGGCTGCCGAATCCGTAAATGCAGCGCCGAAACCCTCCATGGTCTGATACTGCTGCGTCGGATCGATCACAACCGTGTTCGTGCCAGCGTCCGCAGTGCTGGTAGTGAAGTTGACGTTCGGCTGCGCTTTCATAAGCTGGCTTTGATCATGTGTGCTCAGGACCACGGATACCGGCGACGCAGACCCTGGAAATGTATAAACGCCCGTGGCGACTTCGCTGCTCGAATAGTCCGAGGCGACGGCCATTGCCCTGATGATCGTGCTCGATGAAACTTCAATCGCCGACGAGTAGAGCGTTGATCCCGCCGTGGGTGTCGATCCATCGGTGGTGTAATAAATCGAAGTGCCGGCGGTGGAGTCGCTCAGCATAACTGACTGCGCCGACGTATAGGAACCCGGCGCCGGAGAGAATGACGGAGTCGCGGCGACCGGTAGATTGATGGTGTACGTGCCGGAAGCACTCGCGCTATTCAAGTATCCCGAAGCCGCGGCGATTGCCTTGATCGTCATGGTTGATGAAACTGCAATCGCTTTCGAGTAGAGCGTGGATCCTGTCGTGGGGGTTGATCCGTCGACGGTGTAGTAAATTGAAGCCCCCGCCGTGGAGTCGGCCAGAGTCACCGACTGCGCCGAGGTAAAGGTTCCCGATGCCGGGCTAAGTATGGGTGTGGCTGCGGTTGGGGTTACAGGCGGCGTTGTGGCGCTGCCACCTCCGCCGCTGCAACCGCAGAAATAAATGGCAGTCAACGAAATTGCAAGAAACAATCTGCGCATGGCCCTGATAACTCCTCATCGTGCCGCGCTTGACCCTGAACCTGGCAGGGCCGACGCCCTTCCACGATGACCAGAAACTCCGGGGCGCGGCAACATGCCCACGAAGCGGTTGAACAATCCTTCTGCTGCTGGTTCAGAGGTGAGTTTCCGCCATCCCCCGAAAACCAATCCAGCTCCCGTGCTGAAACGACGAATTCATTTGGCGAATCGGCGGTGAACACCCTTCAACCCAAATACGAATCCTGGCGGCTCATGATTTTTAAAGACCCAAGTCTTCCACTTTGACAGAGGGAAAGCATGTGATAGAAATCACGGGCGTTCCAAAAACCGATGCGGAATTCATCTCAGGCGGTCTCAGTCTACCCAAAAGACAATCGTTTGCGTTTGAATTGCGCGAAGTTTGATTCAGAGTGAAATCATCGGTCACTTGGGATGGGTTGATTGCAGAATTCCTGCTGACTTCGTTTGAGAGTTATGCTGACCGGCCGCGCTGGCACTGACTTTACTTACCCGGCGAATCAAGCCTTTGCAATCCGATCAGGATGCCCGTCTGACAAATTCCAAAGTAACGTGACCTGCGTGTCGCGGTGCTACGTTACGAGTTCGGAATCACCCAACCGAATCAAGGTACGATGTACCGATGCTGGAGAAATACTTCCTTCAATGAGGTGGGGCCAAGACGTGAAAGCATTTGAAGATACCAAATGCAGTCGGAGCGTAGTCTCGGATACGCTGCAGTGCGTGATGGGTCAAGCCAAACTGTTGCGTGAAAAAATTGACTTCCTTGAAGCAGGGCAGCAGTTGATTAAAGCAGAGGCTATTGCCGACCTGGGCACGCTTCTCGACGCCTGCCAGAATCTCAGGGACGCAATCCTTTCAGAGGATAGTGCGGCCACCTGGACAACGAAAGAAGAACTGCATGCGCTCGTGGGCCGATTAGACGACGCTGCTGTGAAGCGGCGCCGGTACCTGGATTTGGCCCAATTGCTTGCCGCTGGAACGGTCGCGCACCGCCGCGAACGGACAAAGCAGGAGAGGTTGGCCCTGCGCGATGCTGCCGTATCTGAGCTAATGGAAATCTCGGCGCTCAACTCGCCTCCGGATCTTCCCGGCCCCGCGGTTGAGGAGTGGCTCGACTGGGCGTGCAGCCTCGAGGACGGCACCGATGACACGGAACTCCAGAATCTCAAAGCCAATTTTCCTCGCGTAGATGACTTCATTCGCCAATTGGAAATCGAACTCTGGCAGGATGGACCCGTTTCGATCCCTGCCCAATTGAGTGATTCGATTCCTGCCGGCGCCTCTCAGCCTGGCATTGCTTCCGCAGCTCCTTCCGATGGCGAAGCCGCTGCTGACAACAAGGCCTTCAACTCCCATCTCCAGTCCAGCACGGCTCAAGACCTGGAAGAGTCGTCATCATCAATCTGCGTGACTGAGGCTCCCGCGGTCGAGGTTGAGCAGGAATCGAAATTCATCCCGCCCCGTGCTCTGAATTCAATTGAAACCGGGGAGCTGTCCTTTTTCCCTGCGGATGAACTCGAAAGCTTCTCACGCGATTTAGAAGAAACAAAGGGCATTCCGAAGAAATCGAGAAAGGTGCGCGCCCTTCTCGCAATCTCTCAGTGGCTCCTCCCGCGCGACCAGAACCCCGTACTGCATCCTCGCTGCGGTATCCACGCGCAACTCGGCTATGCAGGCACCTCTGACCTCCTCCCGGTCACCCCGGAGGAAGCGACCAAAGCCATTGAAGCTAAGGAAGGATTACTGCTCTTCACCGGCGGCGCCGACCTGCTTCGATGGAGCCTGCTTCAATCCCCTGCGGAAACACGCGATGGCATTGCCTCGCTGCGACGCTTGAATGTGGATCAGCTCAGAGCATGGTTCGTCGAATTCTTTAAAATCGCACTCTCTGAACCGCAAGTGAACGACATCTACAGGCTTACTTGCGGAGTTCCTTTGCTCGTCGGCGAACTGCATCGCCTGATCATTCCTGTTCCTGAAGCTCCCCCAACATGGCTTGGCTATGGGATTTGGACCGAAATGAAGGCCAGGTTCGAGCGCCGTCTCCCGACACTTGCACAGGAGTTGCGAAACGGTTCTCCCGCCGTTCGGTTGACGAATCGTGAGCTGGGTCTGCTCAAAATGCTTTTGATTGCAAGCGATTATTCCGACTCGGAAACGATCGTTTCGAACCTTACCGACAACTGGTATCAGTACCATCCTCCCGAGCTTCCGGCGATAAGCTCCCAGGACGAGGCAAGTGTCGAATTGCTGCAGACCCTTGGATTGTTGCCTATGCGGCGGGACATTGGTCTGGACCCGATCAAGGCAATCTTGCCGTTCGAGTCCGACGATCCAATGCGGAAGATAATCAGCAATCTGTAAACCTGGGTCCTCGGCGTGCAGGCACTGCCACGCTTTGCGCAAAGCGTGACCCTATATGGTCACGCTTTTCCCTCAACCGTGGACCTCTATGTCCACGCTTTTGCCTCGAATGCGACAACCCTCAACCGTGGCTCCAAATGGCCACGCTTTTCAGCACCGTCGCAGGTCTTCATTCGGTTCGAACCGGTTGCTCAGTCGCCCTTCCTCTTCGAGAATCCCGTGTCGCGCGAAATCTGTTACTAAATCGTGCCCGCGGCATCTTAATTGGCATGAGCCAGGAAAAAGCGACATTTGGTGCAGGATGTTTCTGGGGCGTGGAGGCAGCTTTTGCCGCCATTTCCGGCGTTACGGCTACTGCTGTGGGATACGAGGGCGGAGCGCTGCAGAGGCCCAGTTACAAAGACGTATGCACCGACCAGACCGGACACGCCGAGGTGGTTGAGCTCGACTTTGACCCCGAACAAGTGACCTACGATCAGCTACTTGACGCATTCTTTTCGTTGCACGATCCCACCACTCTCAACCGTCAGGGGCCCGACTGGGGTACACAGTACCGCTCAGCCATCTTCTTCCATTCGCCGGACCAGGAGAACGCGGCTCGGGCCAGGATTGAACAGCTCAACGCCGAAGGCCGCTTCAAACCCAAACGCATCGTCACCCGGGTCGAACCCGCCCAGACCTTTTGGCGCGCCGAAGAGTACCACCAGCGCTATCTCGAGAAACGTGGGCAGGCAAGCTGTCACATCTAGCCACCTCGGCGGGTTCAGGAATCGGGAGCCAGGGTTCAGTCGGATTTCGTCTACTCTTTGCCTTGTCCCAGCCGCCACGCTTTGACAAATTTCCAGTGGATATAAACCGAGTGATTCAGGTGCAGCAGCAGCCCCTCCCTGCCATCGAGAAAGCCCAAACGAATGAAGTAGTTATAGATAAATGTCCCGGCAGGGTTGAGGACTGCATTGCACAGAAATGCGGCGATCGACTTGCTGTCGCGGCCGCTGTTGTGGAGCAGTTGGGCGATCTCGCTGCTGTAACGGTTCATGTGCTCCAGATAAATGCCCAGCGTCGGATAGGCATAGTGAAGCATGTCGTGCTTGAGCTTGCCTCGGGGACCACGGAACTGCGGAGTGCTATGCGGACCAACCCCTTCGCTAAGACGTGCCGCGCCGCGCCGGAAGAGACGCAATTTGCGGTCTGGGTAGAATCCGCCGTGCCGAATCCAGCGGCCGAAGTAGAGGTTAAGCCGCGGAATCCAGTAGGCGCCGAATTCCGGCTCTCCGCTGAGCAGCTTTTGAATCTCGGCTTGCAGTTCAGGGGTAAGAACCTCATCGGCGTCGAGCAGCAAAGACCAATCGGAAGTGCAAAGGTCAAGAGCAACGTTCTTCTGTTCGCCGTGGCCGCCAAACGCATGGTAGCTCGTCTTTGCGCCGAAGGATTGAGCAATCTCGAGGGTGCGGTCCCGGGAGCCCGAATCGACAACGATAATTTCGTCAGCCCAGCGAACGCTCTCGAGGGTGTGAGGCAGATTCGCCTCCTCGTTCATGGCGATCATGGCAACGGACAGGGTCTTGCGCATCGAAGGAAGGATAAATCAGCAGGTTCATGCCCTCCCAACTGCATCGTGAGAAGGCTTTGAAAAGGCCCCCTGCTCGCGGTTTCCGGGTCGCCAGGCTCAAATCGTTTGACAGGGAGCGGGACGTCCCCGAGTATGCTGGACGAAACAAGGCGAAGAGGTCTGGTTGATGAAGGTATTGATCTTTGGCGCGACGGGGATGGTAGGCCAGGGGGTAATGCTGGAGTGCCTGCGGGACCCCGAAGTAGAACTAGTGGTGACGATTGGCCGGACTGCCACCGGCGTGCACGACGAGAAGCTGCGTGAGATCGTGCACCGGAATCTGCTGGACTACGCGGGAATGGAAGACAGTCTCTCAGGCCTTGACGCCTGCTTCTTCTGCCTGGGCGTGGCGTCGAGCGGCATGAAAGAGGCCGACTACGAGCGTGTAACCTATGGTTTTCCGCTGGCCGCTGCGGAGATGTTGAGCCGGGTCAACCCTGGAATGACCTTTATTTATGTCTCCGGCTCTGGTACCGACAGCTCGGAGAAGGGATGGACCATGTGGGCGCGCGTTAAAGGACGCGCTGAGAATGCCCTGCTGCGGCTGCCCCTGAATGCGTACATGTTTCGTCCGGGATTCATCGAACCACTGGATGGGATCCAGTCGAAGACCCCCATGTATCGGAGGTTTTATAAGGTCGCCAAGCCCCTGTTTCCGCTGCTGCGCAGGACACTGCCCGACCAGATTCTCTCAACACGGGAGATTGGGCAGGCGATGCTGAATGTGGCCAGGCAAGGATATGCGAAGCGGATACTCGAGACGAAAGACATTCGGGCGGTGGTAAGCGGGTGATCGAGCGCCGGCAGCAATACTCCGGCGCATAGAGGCTCCTGACCCTTCCAGTTGAGAAGCTGAAGCCTTGCCTTTATCCTTTTGGTCGAGATCATCGAGGCGACCACAATGGCTGCAAATCCACTCGAATATATTTTCCCCGGTGCGATTGCCGCGCAGGCGATCTATGCGGCCACGAAGCTGGGCATTCCCGACTTGCTTGCGGCCGGACCAAAGACGGTTGCAGATCTGGCGTCTGGTTGCGGTGCGGATGAGCCCACACTGGAGAGGTTGCTGCGCGCGCTCACCAGTCTTGCAATCTTTGAGCGCACGCCGGATGGCAGCTACAGGAATACGCCATCAACCGATGTACTGCGTTCGGATCATCCGAAGACGCAGCGCGACGGCGCAATGTTCCTGACGGCTCCCATGCTCTGGCTGCCTCTTGGAGAGCTTACAGAGTCTGTGCAAACTGGCAAACCAGCCTTTAATCGGATTTTCGGCCAGAGCTTCTTCGAGTTCTTGTCCGAGCACAAGGAGGAGGCCGCGCTCTTTAATCGCGTGATGACCCAGGGGGTTGCGTGGACCAGCCCGGCTCTTTTGAAGGCTTACGACTTCTCAGGGTTTACGCGGTTGGTGGATGTGGGAGGCGGCCAGGGTGCGCTGCTGCACGATATTCTTGCAGCCACGCCGAAGTTGGAGGGAGTTCTGTTCGACCTGCCGGCAGCGGTGGCCGGGGCTAACGAGATTCTCCTTGGAGATGTCGCCAGGCGCATAGAGGTAATTGGCGGAAACTTCTTCGATTATGTTCCCGAGGGCGCGGATGCCTACATTCTGAAAGGTGTGATTCACGATTGGGCGGACGAGGATGCGGCCAGAATTCTAGAAAACATACGACGCGCGATGCAAGCAGGCGGCACCCTGCTGTTGGTGGAGACGCTTGCCGATTGTGCGGAGCGACCATCCGGCCTGGGAGACCTGTTGATGCTCGTAATTGGAGGACGCGACCGCACGCAGACCGAGTTCCGGTTGCCGCTTGAGTCAAGCGGATTCACCCTGACGCAAGTAATTCCTGCCGGAGCGAATTCGTTGATCGAGTGTCATCCGCGCTGAAAATATTTAGTGGCTTCGGTAAGAGGCGCACTTTCCTATCCTGCATCCTGGGCGCAATCAGGCGGCGCAAGAGGCGCGCCTCTGTTCCTCAACGCTCTTACAAGCTTGGACGGCCGAGTGCTGACGCGGTCATAGAGGCTGAGATTCCGCGAGGTCCGGGCAGAATTGTGCGTGCTTACGAAATGGAATCCTGCAATAGCCCTGCAAATTCATGTAGATTTGCCTCGACTTCAAAACAGAACTCGCAATAGACTACTCTGCCATGGGAATCTTGCAAGGTTTGTGCAGTTTCGAAAACTTCCTCTACGCGGGTTGGAAGGGTGTAACTGGGGACGACCGGCTGTTCCATTCGGCCTTCCTCGCGGGTCCGGACAGCGGTCAGGCCTGGACGAATCAGCAAACGTTCGGCGGCAACAGCAGCGCGGGACCCGCACTGGCGACATTCAACGACGAGCTCATTATCGCCTGGAAGGGCGAATTCGCCGACGAGCGTCTCTTCTACCTGCGCGTTAACAGCAGCGGATGGTCTCCACAGGCTCAAATTCCCAACGTTGCCAGCAGCGTGGGGCCAACCCTGGCCCAGTTCGGCGGCGTCCTCTACGCGGCGTGGAAAGGTATGGGAACCGACCAGGGAATCTACTACGCACACTTCGACGGAAACAACTGGTCGGCTCAGTCGCTCATCCCGGGCGTCGCCACCAGTGTTGGACCTTCCCTGTGCACCTACAACGGTCGCCTCTACGCGGCCTGGCGAGGCATGAATAACGACCAGGCGATCTGGTATTCCAGCTTTGACGGCAGCAGTTGGTCCACGCAGACCACGATACCGGGGGTAGCCAGCTCGGTGGGACCCTCCCTCGCGGTCTTCGCAGGCAAACTCTACGCAGCATGGAAGGGAGTCACCGGGGACCAGGGGTTGTGGTATTCGTCTTTCGACGGCTCCCAGTGGGCGCCGCAACAACTGATCCCCAACGTAGCCAGCAGTATTGGACCCGCACTTGCCCCATATAACGGCAGGTTGTATGCCATGTGGAAGGGCATGAACGACGACGAAGGCCTCTATTACTCGTCGTTTGACGGTCAACAGTGGGCGGCTCAGCAGCGCGGTCCGGGCAACACGGGACAGGACGTCCCTCAAAACATGGGCCTGCGCATGCAGTTTCAGCAGACTAGTGAATGGTGCTGGATTGCTGTCGCGACCAGCATCGCTCACTTTTACGGCGCCACCAACTGGATTACCCAATGCAACATGATGACGGGCATTGGTCAGAGCATCAACAACTGGCCAAGTACCACGATTTGCTGTCCCACCGCGGCCATGCTGCAGGCGCACCCAGACGTTGTCGCCAAGATGCTGAACCCCTATGACGCATCGGCCGAAAATGCGCTGCAGAATATAGGGATCCCGGGTGTCTGCATCAAGAGCGGCGGAGTCGGCGACGCTTTGAATGTGAACGGGAACCATGCCTCCGATCAGGGCTCGATGAGCCTTGATGCAATTACCTCGGAAATCAATGCAGGCCGGCCGATCGCGGTCGACATCTCGTGGAATTCCGGCATCGGTTCGCACGTGGTCGCCATCGCGGGTGTGCTCAACGACCAGTTGCTGATCTGCGACCCGGCAAACGGCGAGTCCGTGATTGAGTATGAGCAGTTCCCGGCAGCGTACTTCGGCGGAGCTACGCTGAACGGATTCGCCCTCACCAAGGCAAGTTAAGTTCGTAATGCCACTCTCGTGAGACATCGATTCGATGCGGCCGTCCGGGCGTTCGTCTTGACGAGTGCGCCTCAGGTCGTTGAGGTGGATACCTCTGGTTTTTAAGGCGCTTAATTCGTCTCTGTACTAGAATCGTCACCATGTTTCTGAAACAGTACTACCTGGGATGCCTTGCCCACGCTTCCTACTTAGTCGCTGACGAAACCAGCGCCTGCGCCATCGTGGTTGATCCGCAGCGCGATATCCAGCAGTACCTGAACGATGCCGAACGCTTGGGAGTGCAGATTCGCCACGTCTTCCTGACTCACTTCCATGCCGACTTCATCGCCGGGCATTTGGAGTTGCGTGATCGCTGCGGCGCGGACATCCGGCTGGGTGCCAAAGGCAAGGCGGAGTACGCGTTCGTCCCAATGAAGGACGGCGATGCACTCGAATTCCCCGGACTGCGCCTCCAGGTGTTGGAGACTCCGGGACACACCATCGAATCCATCTCGATTCTGGTGTTCGATCTCGCGAAGGCCCCTGACAAACCACATGCCGTCCTCACCGGGGACACCCTCTTTATTGGCGACGTGGGACGGCCGGACCTGCGTGCCTCTCTCGGCTGGACAGCTCAGAAACTCAGCAGCCACCTGTACGACTCATTGCACGACAAGCTGTTGCGGCTTCCGGATGAAACGCTTGTATATCCTGCGCATGGCGCTGGCTCTCTGTGCGGAAAGAATCTCTCGTCGGATACGGTGTCTTCGCTGGGCGAGCAGCGGCGCTTCAATTACGCGCTGCAGCCGATGTCGAAGCAGGAATTCACGCGGCTTGTAACTGCCGATCAGCCGGAAGCGCCGGCGTACTTTACTTATGACGCTATCCTCAACACGCGAGAACGGCTCACCCTCGATAAGACACTGGAGCAGGTCCTGCAACCCGTCGAGCTCGATCAGGTCCTCGAATTAGGAGACGCCGGATCGCAGATCCTGGATGTCCGCGATGCTGCGGAGTACGCCAAGGGGCACATTGCCGGCAGCATCAACATTGCGCTGGGTGGCCAATATGCAACCTGGGCCGGCACGGTCCTCGACCGCTCCCGGCCCATCGTGATCATCGCCGAACCAGGACGCGAACAGGAGGCCGCTATGCGCCTTGGAAGAATTGGCTTCGATCACGTGAAGGGTTACCTGAAGGGCGGAATGGAGGCGCTTGCGGAACGGCAGGATCTGGTCTGGGCCACAGAAAGGGTGAGCGCGCTAACCCTGGCCGAGGAGCTCGCCGCCGAAAATCCGCCCCTGGTAATCGACATCCGAACGTCCGGCGAATGGCGTGCAAAACACCTGAAAGACAGCCTCAATCTCCCGCTCTCCCACCTGCAAGCGCGCATTGACGAAGTTCCACGCACCCGCAGGATCGCGGTCCACTGTGCAGGAGGATACCGGTCTTCCATTGCCGCCAGCATCCTGAACCAATACGGCATCACCAATTTGATCGAACTGGCAGGCGGCATAACGGCATGGGAGGCAGCCAGGTTCCCGGTGGTTGCGGAGTAAGTGGAGCGCATGTCACTCAAGCCTCGGCATTTCATTGCGGCCAGCGCGGCAGCGGGCATGGTACATTGAAATCCCACGGGGGTCGGGCGGAATGGCGGCGGGAATCCAGCTTCCAGGCAATGACGAGACGATTGATCTGCAACAGCAGGTAGCACGGCTACAGGCCCTGCTCGAGGCTTCGCGGCAAGTGCACTCGACCATTCGCGAAGAAGAAGTCCTGGAGCAGGTGCTGCGCATCGTCGTTCGTGAGTTGGAGATGGCCGGAGCGGCATTTCCCGACTCCGGCTTGACCTACGGCGATGTGCCGGACCAAAACCAGACGAGCGGGAGTGGTGCGGCGCTGCCGATCTATCTGTTGCAGGACCGCGATGGGCACCGAATGGCGGAGTTGGTAGTCGCACCTCCCGAAGGGCGCGAACTGACGCTTTACGAAGCTGACTTTCTGGAAGGGTTAACACTGCAGGCGGCTGTGGCGCTGGAAAACGCGCGCAATCACAAGCGCAACGTGGAGTTTGCCCGGGTCCAGCAGGATCTGGATGCGGCGCGCAACATTCAGCGGTCGCTTTTGCCCCAGACGCTGCCCCAGATTGCCGGCTATTCGATGGCCTTCCGCTCCATTACCTGCTACGAGGTAGGCGGCGATTATCTCGATATCGTGGAACAGCCCGATGGCAGCCTGCTGGTCGCGGTGGCTGATGTGGCAGGCAAGGGGCTGGCCTCGGCGATCATGGCAACCAGCTTCAGAGCGGCCTTTCGCGCCATGGCGGTGCAGGAGATGCCGCTGGAAGAATTGGCCACGCGCATGAATCAGCACCACTGGACCGAGGGCGAGGAAGCCAGGCGCCGCTACGTAACGGCCATTTTCCTTCGCTTGCACACGGAGACGGGCGAAGTGGAAGTGGTAAATGCGGGGCACAATCCGGGGTTCATGGTGGAACCGGATGGCAGGATTTGCGAGTTTGAGTCGACCGGCACGCCCCTGGGATTGTTGCCGGGAATGCGCTACACCAGCCAGAAAACCGGGTTTACACCCGGAGCGCGTCTGCTCTTCTATACAGACGGGCTGACAGAAGTCTTCCGCGGCGAAGAAGAATTTGGGCCGGAACGGTTGATCGATGTGTTTTCTAAGTGCCGGGTAGATAAGGCAGATGATATTCTCGGTGCAATATGGACGGCTATTGAGGAATTTGCAGAAGGCGGCCCGCAGGGGGACGACATGACCGCTCTGGCTCTATGTCGGGGAGCGGTATGACGGAGACGACGGAATGAGCGATGTGAAATCCACCAGCGTGGAGGTTCGGCTGCCCTCGCGGCTCGGCTATGAGAAAGTGGCTATGAGTACCGCGGCTGCGGTGGCCAAACTGATGGGTTTCCGCGAAGACCGCGTAGAAGACCTCAAGACGGCGGTGGCCGAGGCTTGCATCAACGCCATTGAGCACGGAAATATGCTGAATGAGGGCCTCTCCGTGGGAGTGGTGCTTTCTGCGGGCGCAGACGGTCTGGAAGTGAAAGTCATCGATGACGGCAAAGGCCTGAAGAGGCTGCCCCCCAAACCGGACATCGACCGCAAGATTCACGGTGAAGAAGACCCGCGGGGCATGGGCATGTTTCTCATTCAGGCGCTGGTGGACGAAGCAGAATGGGTCAAGGGTTCCAACGGCAAAAGCAGCTATGTCAGGCTGGTCATCCGGCTGGATAAAGAAGCCGAATAAAACAGAGAATACGGAGACAAAAGATCGTGCAGACAGAAACGAAAGCGCGCGTCGATCAGCTCACTTCCCCAGCCGGACATCCGGTCGCTGTCCTCCGCTATGAGGGCGATATCGCCAGCACATCGAAAGATGCGGTTCTCGGCACCTATCAGGCATTGCCAAAACAGGCCAACAAGCTCGTGCTGCTCGACTTTACCAAGGTGGATTACATCAACTCGAGCGGCATCGCGCTGGTGATCCAGATGCTGATTGAGGCGGCCAACTCCGGCCAGAAGGTGTATGCCTTCGGCTTGTCTCCCCATTTCACCAAGGTATTTACCATGGTGGGCATCACCAAATACGCGGGCCTGTTTGCCAATGAGTCGGCGGCCATGGCGGCGCTGTAAGCAGGCGCCGCAGCCTTGCTTGAGCAGGCCGAGCGCTTAGCCATCGCAAATCCCCAACCTGGCAATCCTCACGTCACGGGGCTATCCGCGCTCAATTCTCAAAGCTGGAAATGAATTCGCGATCGCGCGAATGGCCCATTTTTGTCGCGAATCGTTGCTATTCCCCGACTAAAGCGTCACTGCACCCAATTCACGGACCGGTGCCTCCCCCTCCTAACTCAAAAATCGGAATTTAAGTGCTGGGCAACAGCCGCGTTGACCTGTAGTATTTCCAGGCACGCAGACGCATGGTCAATTTTGCGGAGAGCCTGCAGCGAACAGGATGGCCCGTTGAAACGATCCTCCGGGTCCCATCAGTCCTGATTTGCGATTCACTCAGGTTCGAGGTTTGAGAATTCCAGCGAGATTGCGGAGCAGTGAATCACTCCGGAGCTCGGAGAAGGAGAGCGGGATGGCGACTATCCTACGAGATTGGAATTGGGCTGGCGAAAGCCGCTTTGCCGACAATGCGGCTAACCAGGTCACCGTGGCACAAAACACGGATGGCCGCCTGGAAATGTTTTACATTGGCACGAACGATGGCCTTTACCACAACTGGCAGACGGCGCCAAACAGCGGCTGGGCGGGTGAAACTCCGTTCTCCGGCGACAGCGCCAAGCAGATTACGGTGGGGCAAAACGCGGATGGTCGGCTGGAGATGTTCTATGTCGGCACCAATAACAACCTCTACCACAACTGGCAGACGGCGCCGGGCCAAGGGTGGGCGGGCGAGTTCGAGTTTCCGGGGGACAGTGCCAAGCAGATTACGGTGGTTCAAAACGCGGATGGCCGGCTGGAGATTTTTTATGTCGGCACCAATAGCAACATCTACCACAACTGGCAGACGGCGCCGAACCAAGGATGGGCGGGCGAGTTCGAGTTTCCGGGGGATAGTGCTCAGCAGATTGCGGTGGGGCGCAACGCGGATGGCCGGCTGGAGATGTTCTATGTCGGCACCAACAACAAGCTCTACCATAACTGGCAAGTGGCTCCGGGCCAGGGGTGGGCAGGTGAGTTCGAGTTCGTTGGTGATAGCGCCTTGCAGATCGCCGTGGCGCAGAACGCGGATGGGCGGCTGGAGATCTTTTATGTAGGGACAAACTACGGTCTTTACCACAACTGGCAGGTGTCGCCGGGCGGGGGCTGGGCAGGCGAGACCAGATTTCCTGGGTGCAGCGCTAACCAGGTCGTGGTGGGGCGCAATGCGGATGGCCGCCTGGAGATCTTTTATGTGGGAAGAGACAACGCTCTCTACCATAACTGGCAGGTGACGCCGAATGGCGGTTGGGCTGGTGAGTTTGGATTCACCAATGTCGGTGCGCAGCAGGTCGCGGTAGGGCAGAACAAAGACGGCCGGCTGGAAGTCTTCTACGTCGGGCTGAACACTGGTCTCTATCACAATTGGCAAAATGTTCCCGGCGGAGGGTGGACGGATGCTGCGGGCGGTTCCGTGTCTACGCCGAGTTCGGGACTGGGGAGTAACTCCAACTACTTACTGGACAGTGGCTGTAACTCGCTGACAGACGTTGCTATCACGATCGTTGTGACACAGGACATCGTTCTTCAGTCCAACTCTCAACCACAGCCAGGGTCGAGTTCGCTCTCGGGCTTTACCTTTCAATTGAACTGTTACTCTCCGAAGAACGAAACGAGCGCATGGCAGCAGTATGTGATTGGGCTGTATGGAAGTGAGATTCGATGCCAGATCAATAACTGGCAGTCTCTAACTACCTTCCTCATCAACCAGAGCAATCACCTTGCTTCGCTGCCAACCTCGAAGATCCCCGCCGGATATCAGTTGAGAATCACGCTGCAGAACGACAGTAGTGGCAACATTACCGCCGCTACCTTCAGCGCCGCCGACAATCAAGGGAGCGATTTAGGAAACAGCTCGACGGTGCTGAGCTCGCTATCCGGGGTGACTTCAGTGGATCTGTCGCCGATTATTGCGTTCGAAGTGAACCTTGTGGGACCGGGGAATAGTGAGAGCGCGGTGCTTTCGACTGGCGCGGGGTCGATCCTCTATGAAGCCTCGAGCATCCTCAGCGTGTTAAGTGCCACCCCCTCGTGTGCGGAGGTGGGCTACATCACGGCGGAGACTGCCAATAGCTTCTATGGCGCGATGACGGCGGGGCCGAGCAATTTCTTCTCGCAGTCTTTCAGTACCAGTACCGGAACACCCATGATTCGCAAGCAGGGAAAGTTGCGACCTCGTTTGACTTTCCCGAAACGCTAGAGCGGTTCCACAATTTACGTGCCCTATCCAGCATGGTGCAAGGTGCCATTTACTTCCACCCCAGCGACCAAGACCTGTCGCTGGGGACCGCGGAGAGGAAATTTGCAGGAATAAGTGAACCTGAAAAGCCCAGGGATAGTTCTGTCCGGGTTGGCGGTGATTGGCCCATAACACCAAAATGGGCAACGCTCATGCCTCTTCTTGATCCGGTGTATCCGCTTGGAAGCTTCTCCCCTGTCGCGGGAAGTTCGGCTTAATTGCAGGGACGCCTATACCGTCATCGCCCGATACTCCGCCGTCAGAAGCAGGTTCATAGCCAGCAAACTCTCTTGGGAATTCGGCGAGAAGGCGAGAGCTTGACAGGAGAAGTTCCGAGAGCGGCACGATCGCCCGGAATTCACTCCAACCATTTACAGTCAGATCGCGCTCGATGCGCCCCCGGTGCATCGAGACATCTTCGCGGATCGTGGCTGCCAACTCCTGAGGTACCTCCTCGATTTCAACTGCCATCATCGGCTCTAGCAGAACGGGGGCAGCGTTCCTTACGGCATTTTTGAATGCAACTGTTGCTGCCATTTCGAAAGCCATGGGGTTTGAATCCAAAGCGTGATAACTTCCATCAACTACGGTCACCTTGAGATCGACTAGAGGATGACCAGACAGGACACCTACCCGCATTGCGCGCTGCACGCCGCGTTCGATTGAGCTGAGATATTCGTGAGGCAACACGTTGTCGCTGACCTCGCTGGCGAACACGTAGCCTTGACCGGACTTGATTGGCTCAATGTGCAGCTTGCAGTGTCCATAATTACCAAGACCGCCGACCTGGCGGATGAACTTTCCTTCCGCTTCCCCAGACTTGCGAATCGTCTCGACCAAGACAGCCTCTAACGGACTGACATTGATCGTAAGGTGATATTCGTCGCGAAGGCGATTGCAGATCGATTCAAGGTGTGACGCACTCGCTCCAGAAAGAGGATGGGCGATTCCTCTTGGTTCTGCATCTATCCTGAGGGCGGGGTCTTGACCGGCAATCTCAACGAGCACCGCTTGAAGACGCTTGTCATCGTCACCGTCCTCTGCCGTGACCGTTAGACGCACAATCGGAGGGCCGTTGCTCGATTCGCTCATGACTCAACTCTAGCGCCTCCATCCCCCTTTGGACGAGCCTGCAAAACGATCCGGGCCGCATCGTGGCCAATTCGGAAGTAACTGCGAAAAACAGATCTTTCGGCTCCGCGGAGAAGCGCGTTGTTCAGCAACGAAGGCTTGCCGTTGGCGGTCCGGGATGACTCCGTTCACGAAGCGATAGAATCTCCGGTATGAACTTAGAGGCGATTCAGGCGGCGCTGCGAGAGGCCGGCCACGATGGCTGGCTGTTTTATGACCATCATCATCGCGACCCCATCGGCGGGCGCATTCTGGGGCTCGACGAGAAGGCACACATCACGCGGCGCTGGTACTATTTTGTTCCCGCCGCGGGTGAACCGCGCAAGCTGGTGCACCGCATCGAGCAGTCAAGGCTGGATTCGCTGCCTGGCTCGAAAGGACAGTATTCAAGCTGGCAGGAGCTCGGCGCAGGACTGGAGGCAATGCTGGGCGATGCGCGGCGGATCGCCATGCAGTACTCACCCAACAACGCCATCATGTATGTGTCGATGGTGGACGCGGGCACGGTTGAGTTTTTGCGCGGTGTGGGCAAGGAGATTGTGAGTTCGGCTGACCTGGTGAGTCAGTTTGAAGCGGTGCTCAGCGAACGGCAGCACGCGAGCCATGTGGTCGCGCAGCGTGCAATCGACGAGATTCTGGCCGAGGGCTGGAAGGAAATTCGACGGCGACTGCAGCCTCCGTCCGGCGGCACAGGCGAGGTGACGGAATTCGACATGGTGCAGTGGCTGAGTGAGGGGATGCGGCGCGCGGGGTTGGTATGGGAGAACGGTCCCAACGTGAGCGCGAACGCCAACAGTTCCGACTCGCATTACGAGCCGACCGCTGACCATACCGCGCCAATTCGCGAAGGCGATTTTGTGCTCATCGATATCTGGGGGCGGATGGACAAGGCGGACAGTGTTTACTACGACATTACGTGGACGGGCGTGGTGGGCCGGGAGCCGTCGGAACGCGAGCAGCTTGTGTTTCAGACGGTGCGGAACGCGCGCGATGCGGCCATTGCCGCCGTGGAGACTGCCTTTGCGGCGGGCCGGACGATTCGTGGATATGAGGCCGACGACGCGGCGCGCGGGGTGATCAGCGCTGCCGGATTCGGCGCGTATTTTACCCATCGCACCGGGCACAATATCGCCCACGAAATTCACGGGCCGGGGGCGCATCTCGACAATCTTGAAACGCACGACGAACGCCGCCTGTTGCCAGGCACCTGTTTCTCAGTGGAGCCGGGAATTTATCTGCCCGAGTTCGGCGTGCGCAGCGAAGTGGACATGATGACTTCAGCGACGAAGGCGTGGGTGACCGGCAAGATGCAGCGGGAGCTGGTGAGGATCTGAAGCACAGGGGATAGGGACGTGACCGGATGTTCTAAGGGATGCGGGCGGGCCATAACGCCCCGGCCCGGTGCGATATAGTCAAAAAGGAATGGCTGCAACTGAAAACAAGAATGCCGCGGCGGGCCAGGGCTTTATTTACTTGCCGCTCATCGCCGGCTGGCTGGTGCCGGGAGCGGGTCACTTTCTGCTGCGCAAGTGGGGCCGCGGGGCACTGCTGATGGTGTCGATCCTGAGCATGTTTGCTTTGGGAATCGCCATGCAGGGCAAGGTCTACACCAGCGCGAGCGATATTCTGGACATGCTCGGACTTGCGGGCGATCTGGGCAACGGTCTGCTGTATTTCGTGAGCCGGGCCCTGAGCCTGGGCGCAACCACGGTGCAGGTAACCACGGCCGACTATGGCACGCGGTTCATCGTCGTGGCCGGCCTGCTGAACGTCATATCCGCCGTCGATGCCCACAACCTGCGCACGGGGAGGAAGGCGTAATGTTCAGCCCCTCTCACTTTACGGCGGTATTGCTGTTTGCGCTTTGTGCATCGGTGGTCTTCGGCATCACCCAGCGCGAGACTCCGCGACGGATGGTTCGTTATGGGGCTTACTGTTTCGTGCTGTTTGTCGGTTCGGCGATCGTGCTGAGCTGGGTGATGTATCTGATCGCGCGATAGCATTTCGAGCGGATGGATTGGCCGCATGAATAAGCTTTGGCATGCACAGAACAAGATGCCGGCGAAAGCGACGCTGGCACAGCGAATCCAGTGGCATCGCGATCATCAGGAACATTGCGCGTGCCGGGAAGCGCCGAAGAATCTCTTGTCCAGAATGAAAACTAATAAAAACTAGGATATTAACCTCTCCCAGTCCTGTGCAGGTCACCTCGATTCGATGCCCGAGCCTTCCTGATCGATCATTCTCCGCAATTCGGTCTCTTTCTGGAGAAGATCGACCGTATCAAACGTTCGGCCGAACCCATCACCAGGACCCGAGGCCGCGGCTCCCCAAAAGGCCTGCGGAATATTCTCGCACGCGAAGAGAAGCCACTCCTTTATCGCCTCGTATTCCTCTGAGGACAGCCCAAGAAATCGACGGGAGAAGCTGTCGTTCCAGCCTTCCACACTTGGGCTTCGATCCAGTTTCCCGATCAGTGGATCAACAGCCATGTCCGGATAGCCTTTCGGATTCTGAATAGTAAGTATCAGAAGACTCGGGAGGTAGTAAGCGAATGCTTCTGGGGACAGAAAATGCACGGCGTCACTATGATCCTGCCAATCCTTGGATGTAATTTCACGCCAGTCCCGACCTGCAAACCACAGAGCCTCTTCCACGTCAGAATCGAACTGAATGTACTGTTCAGGTTCGATAACTTCGGTAGGCATGCATCGGCGTGCAAACGCCATCTCGATTTTCTTTACCAGATTCATCGCAACACACAAGGACGAAACCTTCGGCACGACTGCCTCCTCCGGCACTTTACCGCTGCCAGACGGCCGCGTCGAATTTATGCAGGCACTCGTAGCCCTCAGACTTGTAAAGTTCGATGGCGTCGGCGTTGGCTTCGGTCACGGTGAGTGAGATTTCGCTGACCCCCTGACGCATGAACTGCGATGCGGCAACGGAGAGCAGCAGCCGGGCCATGCCCTGGCGGCGGTAACCCGGATGGACGCAAAGCTGAGTGATGTGGCCGCTCTGAGGGCTGACGCGCGAGCCCAGCACAAGGGCCACCAGTTCGCGGCTCGACCGATCGACCACCACGTGCGAGGCGAGCGCTGAAAAAACTCCGCAGCCGGCGTAGCGCACGATGTTATGCAGAAACCGCAGCGAGCCATGAACTGATCGGTACTGGTCGTTGATGAGGCCGTCGGTGTGGTCGCTATAGGCCTGGGAGATGAGGCGCGCAGCGGAGCTCAGGTCCTCGTCACGCCAAGGTCGCAGTTCCAGACCGTTGAGGAGGTTTGCGCGCGGGCGGCTCCAGCGTCCGGCCAGTTGCTGCACCATGAACAGACGATGGAAGAGTTCAAATCCGGCTTCGCGAAAGGTGGCCGCGTGCGCTCCCGCGGGATGCAGCAGCAGTTGCGACTCGATGCGATCGACGTGGGGCGAATTGAGCAGCGTTTCAAACAAGTGCCGGAGCAGCGTCTCTTCAATGGCATGAGCCGGCCCCGAGGCGCCATTCTGAACCGCAGGAAGGTCGGGATTGGTCCCCGGAATCGCAAATACATCGCCAATGACAGCCTTCGTCTCTTCGTAGACGCAGAAGGTGTAGCCCGTAACCTGGCCTGTCTCCAGTGCGGCGTAGCCAGGCAGCATGTGGTTGTCGAGGTATTGCATCAAGAGTTTGGATGAGGAGCGGTAATCCCAATGGAGGCGCTCCATCCAGAGATCGCTCTCGGCGTCGAGCACATGGCGAAGGAGCGGCGCACCGAAGTGCCGCAAGTCGAGAATCTCGATGGAAACGCTTGATGCCATGGGGCTTCTCTCGGATGCGTTTCGGCCGCGGCATGGCAAAGAGCCAGGGTCCGGAGTGCGCGGCACCCTGAACGCGCACATCCAACAGGCCTCTCGGTCACTGTGCCACGAAGCGCCCAAGACTGCAAGTTGAAGTCGGACTTATCTTTGCGGACTTGCCTTTTCGGTAACTTCAGGACCCACCATGAAGACTTCGATTCCTCGTTCGGGCCAACTGAAAAGCGGCTCGTATTGGCGGCCTTCCAGGTACTCTTCGAGGGCTTCCTGGGTATGCAGATCCTTGCCGCCGCGGCCAGCTACCCGTGCCACCAGCAAGTGCTCATCCTCTGGAACGCCTGTTTCTTCGTAGTTCACCACCGGATGGTTGCGATAGAAGGCGAGGCCGTACTCCATGTCGCGGCGCACACGAAAGACGGCGATCGTCTCATTGGCGGGGGCAACCTCCGCCAGCCGAGCGGCCAGTGGACGCGCGGAGTACGTGCGGTCTAGCAGGTGGATAACCCGCTTGGTGGCGTCGACGGCCGGAATACCAAAGAACGGGCCCACGCCATAGAGGAAAAACATGAGCACGATGAGCACGCCTGTGGTGGCCAGTCGCAAGCGGGCTACGCCAAATCCGTGGACTACAACCAGGATGAGCAGCACCGCGCCGGTGGAGGCAAGCACCGCGGCGCTCAAAGCATGGAGCGGCGGTATTTCCGCGCCGTGTATCACAAACCAGGGCAGGAGCATGGCAAACATGGTCATGACGCCGCAGAGCACAGAGTGGCCCAGCAGCACCCAGCGATTGAGACCGCGCTGCCGGCAGCGGAACAGATAATCGCCGGTAAGGATCGTAATGGGTGGAATAGAGGGCAGGATGTAGCCGGGCAGCTTGGACTTGGAAAGCGAGAAGAAGACGATGGGGATGAGCGCCCAAAGGACCAGAAACTCAGGGAATGCATCTCCGGGGCGGCTCGGCTTGGGCTTGGAAGGCTTGGAACGGCGCAAACGCCATTCGGCCACCGAGGTCTGTATCCCGTCCACCAGGGCACGGATGGCAATGACTGTCCAGGGCATCACGGCCAGCAGGACAACAACAAGGTAGTACCAGAATGGCTGCTCATGCTGGTAGCGGTTGGTGGCAAAACGTTCCAGATTGTGTTCGAGGAAAAATTCGCGGAAGAACGTGGGGTTCTGATGCTGGACGGCGATGAACCACGGCAGGACGATGGCGAAGTAGAGCAGGACACCGGGCCACCAGAACGACCGCTGGACAATGGACCACTCGCGGCGCAAAAAGGCGAATGCTGCAACAATCAAAATGGCCAGAAGCGGCGCCACCGGCCCCTTTGCCAGCGTGGCTACGCCGGTGAAAAAGTAGATATCGAAGAGCCAGAACTTGGAGTCGGTTTCGTACCAGGCATACCAGCCGAGGAGGCCGATGGAGAGGGGGGCGGCCATCTGCATATCGGTTGAAGCTCCACGTGCAAAACCGATGATGCCGGCGCAGGCGACGGTAATGAGGGCGGCATCGAGGTGCCCGCCGCGGCGAAATCGTCGCATATGGAGGTAAATGAGGGCCGCCATGATGAAGGCAAAGGTGGCGGAAGGCAGGCGGGCGCTCCAGTCGTGGACGCCGAAATCCTGGAAAACGAACATGGCGCGCCAGTAGTAAAGGGCTGGTTTTTCGAGCCATGGATGGCCATAAAGGTAGGGTGTAACGCAGGCGCTGAGGCGGCCTTTGAGGGTATGAGCCGAGTCAAACCGGACCAGCATCTCGTGTGCAATCTGCGCGTAACGGGGTTCGTCGGCACCGACGAGGCCGAGGCCGTCGCCGCCCAGCAAGGGAGTGACTCCATAGATGATGAAGAAAACGGCGAAGACCAAAAAGACGGCCGCTTCGCAGGCGGTGGGCCAGCTAGGGAGGCGCTTGCGCAAGGACTCAGGCAAATCCGGGGCAGATGGTTCAGCGGTTGCCAATTTCAGCGGTTCTCCAGGGAGCCGACGGCGCGAACGTTGCGAAAAGACGGCCCTTCCGGCCTGTTAATTGGAGCTGGAGCTACACTTTTTGACCGGTTTAGTGTCGTTCCAAGTACAAGAAAATCGAGCAAACTCCGGTGCGTTTCGATACGGACAAGGCTAACAGATTCGAGCTGTCCGGAACGGCCAAGTGAGCGGCAACACCTCAACCCGGTCCGGAAGCCAGAGCGGTCACGACGGGGCGCAGCTCAGCCAGGATCTGATCGAGGGCGCGTCCAAGCGGCCCCTCCAGCGTGCAGCCAGCGGCATTTTCGTGTCCTCCGCCTCCCATGCGTTCGGCGATGGCGGCGACGTTGACCCTGCCTTTGCTGCGCAGGCTGAGGCGGATACCCCGTTCGGGCAGCTCGCGCAGAAAGACCGCGGCCTCGACGCCGGCAATGGAGACCGCATAATTTACGATGCCTTCGCAGTCCTCCTCGGCAGCACAGGTCCTGACAATGTCTTTGTGCGTGATCCACAGCCAGGCGAGGCGGCCGTCGCGGTGGAGGTTGTTGAGCGCGGCTCCGAGCAACAGCAGCTTGGAGGCGGGCGTGGAGAAGTAGACATTCCGGGCAACGCCGATGGGATCGGCGCCGGCCTCGACGAGTTCCTGCACCAGGGCAAAGGTGGAAGCGCTTGTAGCGCCGTAACAGAAGCCCCCTGTATCGGTTAGCACGGTGGTATAGAGGCAGGTGGCCATCGCGGGAGTGATGGGAACGCCCTCGGCCTTGACCAGGCGGTAAACGAGTTCCCCCACGCTGGCGGCTCCGCGGTCAATCCAATTCAGTTGGGCCCAGGGGTGGCCGGTGGCGTGGTGGTCGATGTTCACGACGAGAAACCGGTCGAGGCCGCGCAGGCGGGTACGTCCCAGACCATCGCACTCCAGCAGAATGGCTGCGTCATAGGGCCCATGAACGCGGAGGGCGGTGCGGATGGAATCGGCCTGGGGCAGGGTGCGGTAAACGACGGGGATGCGGTCGGCCGTGACCAGATCGGCGCGCTTGCCCATCTGCTCGAGCAGCATGCCCATCGCCAGGACGCTTCCCACCGCGTCGCCGTCGGGATGGGAGTGGGAACAGACGAGAAAGCGCTCGCCTTCGCGCAACACCTTGAGGATGGCCTGGACGGGGTCGGCCGTCACGGCAGCTTCGGGGCTTGCGAGAATGGGAGCGGCTTCGTCCATGCGGGGCTACTCGACCGGTGCCTTCTGGCGCTTGCGGGAGCGGGTCATGAGTTCGTCAATGCGTGCCTGGAAGCGACCCGAGCGGTCGGCAAAAAAGGCGAGGTCGGGCACGTGGCGCACACCCATGCGTTCCTTCAGCTCATAGCGGATGTAGCCTTTGGCGGCTTCAAGCCCGGCAACGGTGTCTTCTTCGGCCTTGGCGATGTCGGGAACCGCGCTGTCGAGAGCGACGTAGACGCGGGCCGATTTGCCGCCGGGGTTGAGCACCACTTCGCTGACGTAGCAGAAAGCGATGCGCGGATCGACGAGCTCGCCCTCGATCATGGCCCCAATCTCCTCGCGCAAAGTTTCGGCTACCCGGTCCTGATGGTGTTTGCGTCCCCTGTGCTCCGGCATGGCTCCCCAATTCCTCCGCGGGTAAACCATTCAGGATAGCAGAAGGGCGAGGATGGGTCGGTGGGATGATCGCATGACGGCGCTTGTGGCTTCGGCCCAGTGCGATACGGTCTCCGCAAGGAGGAACCTGCATGCAGTCATTCCTGGGATGCGATGCGCACAAGCATTACTCGGTCTTCGTCGCGGTCGATGAACACGGCCAGGCTTCCAGATCAGTACGCATCGAGCACAACGTGGCGGCCTATCGCCGCTATCTCGACACACTTCCGGACAGCACCGAAATCGCCATCGAATCGACCGGGCACTGGTACTGGATCGTCGATCTGATGGAGCAGGGCGGGTGGCCTAGGTCTGATCCGTCATAAGTCTGGGTGCCCCATTTCTCGCTTCTGAGCAAGGGTATAGGATGATGGCGAGCGAGGCAGGTCGGGATGGATTGATCGATCCCAGGTCTCAAATTCGAGACCTGGGGCACCCGGCCGCCACGCATCGTCGCGAAGCCTACCGCTGAACGGCGCTCGATCCGGCCCCGGACGATGCCCGGACCTGGCTCGAACAACGCCGGATGCCGTGCGAGATGCGTTCGATTTCCGTTCGGCTCCAGGCCACTCTCCGGCCCGCCTTGCGCGTCGGCGCAAGGGATGGTGTCTTCCTCCAACACGCGGCCACGAGCGCCACGGAAGCCGCCGGATTGCCGCACTCGTGCACGCATGTGGAACATGAGAAGAAGACATTCTTCTCATAGCTGCGAACCACCCGCAGCGAGGATGGCGGTCAAGGGCGCGCGATCTCTGCGCGTTCATCGCAGCGAAGCGGAGACCCTTGACCGACACCGCAGCGAAGGGTACGCGCGAAGCGCGCCGGGACGCCTGTTCAGCCTCGATCCTTTTTCCTCAACAAGTTCGCAACAAGGAACCTGCGGTATCTCGTGAGAGACCGGATTTGCATAAACTCCACACCTTCACGTAGTTCGCAACGAGGAACTTCGGTTCCTCGGCAGTTACCTAAAAGGGGTGGAGTGTCCTCCTACTGCCGCTGCGAGAGCAGCGTAAAAGCGAGATCACTCTCTTGGAAATCAATTACCCGCAGCGGCAGATCATGCGCCCAACTGACCGAACTGTGGCCATTCTTTGATGAGCAGCTCAAGAAGGTCTTTGCCTTCCTTGGTGTCCGATGCGGCGACGAGTGAATGCGATCTCTTAGCGTACGCTTCGGCTTCGTCGCTCTTGCCCTGTTTACGAAGAACATCAGCCATTCTAAAGAGCGCCAAGGCGTTCTCTGGCTCAAACGAGAGCACCTGCTTGCAGTAGCGACTCGCGGACTCAAAGTCACCCGTAGACTGTGAAAGCCCTGATGCGTGCATCGCCAATACCTTCACCCACACATCTAAGTTTTCACGCCGTGCCTTCGTAATTCTTTGGTCAAGCAGTTCCAAAGCTTCTCCCTTCTGACCGTTCTTCCAAAGCTCTGTGCTCTCATTTACAGCGTCTTTCAGGTCGTCAAGCGCAGCCATTCTTAGCCTCCTTCAACTGAAATCAACAATCCACTCGGCCTCAGTGGGCACCTAACGCGTTTCCAAGCCTGCTAAGCAGCGGGAGAAGTTAAGATGGGCCCTCTGTGTACATGCCCAGTAACCCAGTTCGCTTCGGGAATAGACGCTGCACCACACAAGGTCTCCCTGAAGTGCCGCAAAGCATGCTGCGAATCTATCCTCTTCTCCCATTTCCGCCGCAGCTTTAGCAGTCGTATTTTCGTCTTCAAAGTCGAGATTCCCGGTCTCCACAAGATCATCCTGTCCAGTTGGGTCCTTCGCATTCACCGGATCTCCACCCGCGTACAGGTACTTATGCAGCCTCTTCGGATCGATGGGCACACCGTTCTTATCCTGGAGATTCTGATCCTTAGGATCCCTGCTCATGAACCGTCCGGTGACGAAGTTGTAATACCTGGCGCGTAGGTAGTAGAGCCAGAGATCCGGATCGAACTGCTCACCGCTGATACAGCATAGTGTTCGGCGTCGTGCCGGTTGTAGTGATCTGGTTTCCGAAGGCGTCGTAATCGTAGGTGTCCGTAATGGCGCCTGCCGTGCTCGTCAACTGGCGCACGCTTCCCGCGCCATCGTACCCGTAGAAACTCGGTGTCCAGGTGTTCGAGATGACCTGGTTTTCGCTGATCCGCTGCAGACCGTAGGTATAAGTCCGCGTGACTGCTCCGCTGGTCAGCTCGTCCATCACCTGGGCATATCCGGTGGGGTTGAGGTCATCGACCAGATACCGGGTCGTCACGCCGTTCACCGTCTTGGTCACGCGGTTGCCAAAGGCGTCGTAGACCATCGTCACCGCCGTCCCGCTTGCGGTCATGGAAGTGAGATGGTTCTCCGCGTCGTAGGCGAATGTCTTGCCGCCGGTGGTAACGGTGTTGCCGTTCTGGTCGTAAGTCTCTGTTGAGAGCTGGTCGTCAGCGTTGTATCCGAACGATCCGGAGTTCACTCCGGTGAGCGACGAAGTATCCGACAGCCTGTTGCCCACCGGGTCCAGGCTGTAACTGACGTTGCCGTTCTCGTGGTTGGGGTCCGAGCTGATGGCCTCGCTGGTCAGGCGGTAGATGCCGTCGTAGTTCCAGGTCAAGGAGCGGCCGTTCAGCTCCAATGCGCTGGTGCGGTTGCCAGTGGGACCCAGTTGGTAGGTGTATCCGCTGGCCTGCGTGGCAAGCCCGGTAATACGGTTCAGCTTGTCATATTGGATGACGGTCTGCACGCCGTTGGAGTAGGTAACCTTGACCAGGTTGCTGGCCGGATCATAGGCGTAGGAGGTGGTGCCTCCCCCGGCAAGGCGATTATCCACCACGGTGCCGAGACGGTTCAGGCTGTCGTAGGTGTAGCTGGCCGAAGCGCCGTTCGCATTGGAGGAAGCAATGGTAGCCACGTGACCCGCCGCGTCGTAAGTATAGTTCAACGTGGCGGGTGGCCTAGGTCTGATCCGTCATAAGTCTGGGTGCCCCATGTCTCGCTTCTGAGCAAGGGTATAGGATGATGGCGAGCGAGGCAGGTCGGGATGGATTGATCCCAGGTCTCAAATTCGAGACCTGGGGCACCCATTCTTGGCGGCGGTCAAGATGTGGGCCACCGCCCGTGTTCCACCCACCGGGAAGAATTAGATCGTCTGTTTGACCTTGACGGTGGCGGGAAGACTCTTTATCCCTTTATCCGTTGTCGTCTGGGGCCAAGGAAAGCGATGTGAGCGATGGGGGCAGATCCTAGAGACCAGCGTCTGTGATCAGGCCGCGACCGGTGGTGTCCTATTCCTCTGCTGCGTCGCTGCACAAAGGGCCGAAGGGTCTTGTATCAGGCAGACAGCTTTTTTGGCGCAATTACAAAATGTTGCATGGAAACGACCTCCACTCCGCAAATCGTAGCCGCAGAAAGAATGGGCGGCGGCATTTTCATCGAATTCGATGACGGCAAGTCTGCCCTCTATCCAGCGCTTCTACTCTACGGCTCGCTGCATCAGGCCATTCAAGTCGACACCTCCAATCAGGAAGATTTTGAAGCGAATGCCTCGGGCACTACGGCTGGGTTGTAGAGACGGGCGGTGTCCTGACCTGCCGGCCGGCGTGTAAATGGGAACAGCATGGCGGTCTTGCGTGCGCACGTGTCATCGGCGCCCTCGCCGAGTTCGGCCCGCAGAAAGCGTTTTGCCCGCCGCGCCCTTGTGCAGAAGGCGAAGGCTAAAGCGGCGACCCCCAACAGCGCGGAAAAAGTTCCTTTGTCGATGGCGGTTTTCAACGCGGCAAGGGTGAGGCTGGAATAGATGGGGTGGCGGACGAAGCTGCAAGGGCCTGTATCAATGACCTGGTGACCAACACGAGCCACGCAATCCAGAAGGGTGAAAACCGCCAATCGCCCCCGCCACGTAATTACGATCCTGGGTTCACCCCGCCAGCACCGCATCCGCAATCCGCGCTGCTTCCACCGCCGGCCGCGCCTCATGCACACGCACCAGCGACGCTCCGTGCAGAATCGCTGCCACCAAAGCCGCCAGGCTGGCCGTCTCGCGCGCCTCGACCGGCGCACTCTGCCCGCCAAACAGGGGCGCCAGCGTCTTCCCCAGGAATGATTTGCGCGAGAGCCCGGCCAGCAGCGGCCGTCCCAGCCCAAGCAACTCCTGCTGCCGCGCCAGCAAGGCATAGTTCTCCTCGAACCGCTTGCCAAATCCGTACCCGGGGTCCAGCACAATGGACTCCGCGTCAATCCCCGCATGTGCCGCCGCTGCCATGCTCGCCGCCAGCCCCGTTCGCACCATCGCCAGCAGTTCATCCCCGGCGAGTTGCGCCTGTGCCCGCCACTGCTCGGGCCGCCCGCGCGTGTGCATCAGCACCATGCCGCACTTTGCCCCGGCGCAAACCCCGGCCATCTCCGCGTCCCAACCTAGGCCGCTCACGTCGTTGATGATTTCCGCCCCCGCCGCCAAGGCCGCTCGCGCCGTTGCCGCCTTGTACGTATCCACCGAGACAACCGCTCTCGGCCGTGCCGCCAGAATCCCTTCAAGCACGGGAAGAAGCCGCGCCTGTTCCTGCTCTGCACTCACCGCCGGAGCCAGGCCGGTATGTGCCGTGCCGCCCGCCCGCGATCCCGGCCGCGTACTTTCCGCTCCCAGGTCAAGCAAATCGGCGCCTTCGTCCAGCAGCCGCAACCCCTGCGCCACAGCCGCTTCCGGATCAAGAAACGAGCCTCCGTCGCTGAACGAATCCGGCGTAATATTCACCACCCCCATCACCCATGTCCGCCGCCCCAACTCCAGCGTGCACGTTCGCAAGCGCCAAGGAAGCACGGTGCGAGTCAAGGCGGTCATGCGCCGCCGCCTTCCGGGCTGAAACGCCTCGGGTGAATCATTCTTCGATTCTATGAGCGCCGAACCGCGCCCGGGGAATGCCATCCGCTTTCTCTCCTGCTAAACTCCGGCCATGGCGATGAATCGGCAAGTCTTGGTGCTGCTGCTGTCAGGCTTTCTGCTTCCTACCCCTTCAATCACGGCTCAAACGCGCCACATTGTGCGAGCCACGAATCGTTCCGCGTCCCGCGCCGTCCCCACAAAGGGCACGCTTGCCGAGCGCATCAACGCGATTCTCGCCGAACCGGCCCTGAGCCACGCAGAGTTCGGCATCAGCGTCGCCACCCTCGACGGCCACCCGCTCTACGGCCTCAACGAAGGCCGCTTGTTCACCCCGGCGTCAAACGCCAAGCTCGCCACCACGGCCGCGGCATTCGCCCTGCTGCCCGTCGACACCCTCACCTTCACCACCAATATTGTTGCCACCGGCGATGTGGATGCGGGCGGAACCCTGCATGGCGACCTGATGCTGGTGGGCGTAGGCGATCCCACGCTCAGCGCGCGCCATTATCCCTACCAGCCCCCGCCTCTCAGCGCGCCGCCTCCCACGCCGCCGCCGGCCGCAACCATGCCCCAGGCTCCAACCAAGCCTCCGCCTGCCACCACGCCGCCGGCCGCGGAAACCACGGTCCCCGAGGCAAAGCCCCTGCCCACGGCCATGACCGTGCTCGACCTGCTGGCCGAGCAGGTGGAACAAGCCGGCGTTCGCACCGTGGATGGCAATGTGGTGGGCGACGACAGCTTCTTCCTTGACGAGCCCTACGGCATTTCATGGGCATGGGACGACCTGCAATGGGACTATGGCGCGCCCGCATCCGCCCTTACCTTCAACGAGAACACCATTGAGCTCGATGTGAATGCGGATCCATCCACTCCCAGTGGCGTCAGCACCGCGTGGAATCCCAATGTGGACTTCTACACCCTGGAAAACAACATGACCCTGGCCCCCGCAGGCGAAGCGGCCCACCCGGGTCTGCAGCGCATGCCGGGCAGCTTGCTGGTACGCGCGTGGGGCACCGTGCCCCCGCAGGGGCTTCGCGCCGATCTGGCCGTTGACGACCCCGCCCAGTTCACCGCGGCGGCCTTCGAACAGGCGCTGCTCTCCCGTGGCATCCAGGTCACCGGCTCGGCGATCTCCGCGCATCGTTTTCCGAATGGCATCGGCGATTTTGCGGTGGAACGCTCTCAGTCGCTCCGTCTCGCGCCCGTCCAGCTATCCACTGTCGAGGCTCCCGTGACCGGCCGCCGCGTGCTCGGTACTCACATCTCCGTCCCCTTGGTTGAGGACATCACCGTCACCAACAAAATCAGCCAGAACCTGCATGCCGAGCTGCTTCTGCGCCTGCTGGGCAAGCTCTGCGCCAAAGACGGAAGCCTCGAGCAGGGCACCCGCGTGGTCCGCCAGTTTCTCATCGACGCCGGCGTCAGCGACAACGACTTCTTCTTCTACGACGGTTCCGGCATGAGCATGGACGACCGCATCACTCCCCGCGCCTATACCGAACTGCTTGCCTACGCCTCACGCCAGCCCTGGGGCGCGGGCTGGCGCGCCACCCTGCCCGTGGCCGGCGTGGACGGCACACTCACCAACCGCTTCAAGACTTCGCCGCTCAAAGGCCACCTCTGGGCCAAGACCGGCACACTCAACGAAACCAACGCCCTCTCCGGCTACCTGGCCGCCGCCAGCGGCAGAACCGTTGTCTTTTCCATCCTCGTCAACGGCCATCGCCCCGGCAGCGAAGTCGAGTCAGAAGCCATCGAACGCATTTGTGAAGCCATCGCCGCGGCAGATTGACTCTGTATCATTGATACGAAAATGCCTACTCGCACTTTTTCTTCTCTTGCCTTCTTCACTTGCGCGGCCATCGCCATCGCCGGCTGCCGCACTCTGCCGCCGTCCAAGCCCGCATCCGAATGGACCCCCGAAGAGGCGCAGGGAGCCCGCGTGTACCAGGAAAAATGTGCCCGCTGCCACTACCCCACCACCACCGCGGGGCTGCACGGGCCGGGGTTGCAGGCCATCACGAAAGAAAAAGCGATGCCCTCGGGAGCGCCGCCCACCGACGAGCGGCTCACCGACGTCATCCTCCATGGACGCGGCATGATGCCCGCAACGCAACTCGACGACGAGCAACTCCACGTTTTGCTGGCCTATCTCCGCACCCTATGACCGACGAACCCCGCACTCATCGCGACCAGGCCGGTGAGAAACCCGTTCCACAGCTTCCGTCCCGCGACCTCCTGTCCCTGCCGGGTCTCGCCGCCATCGGTCTTTACCTGCTGGTGCTGGCCGGGGTCATCATTCTGGGCGTGGTTGGCGGAGGCCACTATCCACCCTTGTTTCTCGTTCTCGCCGCCGCTTTTATGACAGCCAGCGCGGGGCTTGTTCTGCTGCTCCGCTGGGCCTGGGCACTCACGCTCTCCGCAGTCTTCCTGCTGGCCTGTTACAACCTCTGGATATTTTCCAGCCAGCACCAGGCGCCCACCCTGGTGCAGGGCCTGCTGAACCTCGTGTTCTTTCTCTACCTCATCAGGCCCGAAGTCCGCGCCAAGCTGCGGTAGCGCCACGCCGGAAAACTCCATCGGCGTTTCTGCCCCGCAATGATAATCTTCTGCCCATGTTGAGTGGCTTCCTAAAGACCTTCCTCTGCCTTGGACTCCTGCCTCTTCTCCTCGCCCCGGCCCATGCTGCCGACACCCCGGCAAAGCGCGGGATCACCCTCGACGATCTGGCGCGCCTTCAACGCGTGGGTCCGCCTGTCGTTTCGCCCGATGGCCGGTGGGTCCTTTACACCGTCAGCCAGGTCGATACCAAGGAAGATAAGAGCATCACTCACCTCTGGATGGTGAAGTGGGATGGCTCCGTCCACCTCCAGCTCACCTACGGCAAAGAGAGCGCCTCGTCTCCGAAGTTCAGCCCTGACGGCCGCTACATCAGCTTCATGTCGTCCCGGCCCGGCGCAGCCAAAGGCGACCAGGTGTGGGTCATGGACCGCCGCGGCGGCGAAGCCGAACAGTTCACCGCCATCACCGATCAGAACATCAAGGACTACAGCTGGTCGCCGGACTCGAAGAAACTTCTGCTCACCCTCCATCCCAAACACGAACCGGAGCCTGAAGAAGGCAAACCGCCGGCCGCGCCCAAACCCATTGTCATTGACCGCTACCACTTCAAGCAGGACATCCAGGGATATCTCCGCGACAACGATTGGGACGCCCTCTACCTCTATGACATCGCCACCAAAAAAGCCGAAAAGCTGACCACCGCCAAAAACGTGAACGAGGAAGAACCGCAATGGTCGCCCGACGGCGCATGGATCGCGTTCGTCAGCAACCACGACCCCGATCCCGACCGCTCCGACAACACCGACGTTTTTGTCGTCGAACCCAAACCCGGCTCCGCCGCCCGCAAGCTCACGACGTGGCAAGGCCCCGACGGAGGCCATCTCGCCTGGTCGCCCGACTCAAAATCCATCGCCTACACGCAAGGTGCCAAACTCGCGCTAATGGAATACTCGCAGGACAAGCCAGCGGTAGTTACACTCGACGGCAAAGTGAGTTACCCCGCCGCTACGCTCGACCGCAGCGTCCGCGAGCCTGTTTACTCACCTGAGGGCCGACTGAGTTACCTTGTCGCCGACGACCGCAACCAATATCCCGCTGAAGTGGAGTTATCCGGCAATGGAGACAAGCGCCTCCTCGCCCAGCAGGGAACTGTACTGGCATGGGAGTCGGCCGCCGGACATACCGCCGTCCTTTACACCAATGACGCCGCTCCGCCCGAGTTATATGCCCTCGAAGACGGCGTATTGCGCAAACTCACCACTCACAACGACGCTCTGATCGCCGAGCTGAACATTGTTCCCACTGAGGATATCGAGTTCAAAAGCAGCGACGGCACTGACGTGCACGGCCTCCTCACCAAGCCTGCCGATTTCAAGACGGGCTCACCCGTTCCCATGATTCTCTTCATCCACGGAGGCCCCAACGGCCAGGACGAGCACAGCTTCGATTTCCTGCGCCAGTGGCTCGCCGCCAAGGGTTACGCCGAGCTCAACGTCAACTATCGCGGCAGCTCCGGCCGCGGCCAGGACTACGCCAAAGCCATCTTCGCCAACTGGGGCGACCTTGAAGTGAAAGACTTGCTCGCCGGCGTCGACAAAGCCGTCGCCATGGGCGTTGCCGATCCCAACCACCTCGCTGTTACCGGCTGGAGTTACGGCGGCATCCTCACCGATTACACCACCGCCAGCACCGATCGTTTCAAGGCTGCCATTAGTGGCGCAGGGGTTGCCGCACCCATGTCCTTTTATGGCGTAGACCAGTACATCCTTCAGTACGACAACGAATTAGGGCCGCCGTGGAAGAGCCTTCCGCTCTATCTCAAGATTAGTTATCCCTTCCTTGAAGTTGATAAGCGCATCCACACGCCCATGTTATTCATGGGGGGCACCGCCGACATGAATGTACCCCTCATTGGCGGTGAGCAAATGTACCAGGCGCTGCGCTCACTGGGCAGGCCCACGGAGTTAGTCGTCTACCCCGACCAGTTTCACGGCTTCACGCGCCCGAGTTACATTCGCGATCGCTATGAGCGCTGGCTCGCCTGGTGGGATAAGTACCTCAAACCGTCATCCCCTCCACCCGCGACCCGAAAATAGGGCGTCGGATTCGAATCGCGAGGAGTTACTCCTGAAAAGGCTCCTCGCGCCTCACCGGCGTCTCGCTCGATGCCATCTGTCCCGCCATCGACATGATCAACGCGAGGACCAGCAGCAAACATCCAATCCCTGTTAGCACAACACCGGCAACGGCTGGTAATCCCGTTGTCGTGATGTCGATGTGAATTGACGCCGCCGAAAATGGGTAAGCGAACGAAAAGCCCGTGGTGCCGCTGCAAAACCCTAAGATCAGCCCCAGCCCGACTGCCAGGCACAAGACGCATCCAATCAGGACACGGCCGGATCCCATCGCCTTCCCCTCCTTAATTCATACGTCGCGATGCAAACTTCCCCCATTGATGCGTCTGAGTCCCCGCGCCGGCAAAGGGGTTGCCCGCATCAGGGCAAAATCTTTTCACCGAACCTGCGGAGTGCTGATCAGCGCTATATTGGATCCCCATTCCGGTTCATCCAGCACCCTTCCGATTCCGCTGCCGTTACAATGAAAGCGTGATTGACCTCGTCCAGATTGAATCCGTGCGCAAGGTCCCGCTTCCCAAGCCGGAGTGGCTCAAGGCCCGCGCCCCCGTGGGCGAGAACTATCACGACCTCAAGCGCCTCGCCCGCTCTCTCGGCCTGCACACCGTCTGCGAAAGCGCCCAATGCCCCAACATCGGCGAGTGCTGGCATCACAAGACCGCCACCTTCATGATGCTGGGCAACCTGTGCACCCGCCGCTGCGGATTCTGCGCCGTCCCCAAGGGCCGCCCGGAGCCTATCGATTTTGACGAGCCCCGCCGCGTAGCCGAAGCCGTCGCCACCCTCGGCCTGCAACACGCCGTCATCACCAGCGTCAACCGCGACGACAACCTAGTAGGCGGAGCGCGCGCCTTTGCCATGGTCATCGAAGAGATTCGCCGCCAGGCCCCCGGCTGCCGCGTTGAAGTGCTCATTCCCGACTTCCAGGGCAACCCTCAAGCCATCCGCACCGTCGTCGAGGCGCACCCTGAAGTCCTCAATCACAACACCGAATCCGTCCCGCGCCTCTATCGCGTGGTCCGCTCCGGCGCGCGCTACGAGCGCTCTATTGAGCTGTTGCGCCTTTCCAAGGAACTGCGGCCCGCAGGGCTTACAAAGTCCGGCGTCATGGTGGGACTTGGCGAAGAGACGCATGAATTGCTTCAGGTCTTCCGCGATCTCGCCGCCGTCCACTGCGACATTCTCACCATCGGCCAATATCTGCGCCCCTCGCGCGACCACCTTCCCATGGCCCGCCTGTATACACCGCGCGAATTCGCCGAACTCAAGACCGAAGCACTCAAGATGGGCTTTCGCCACGTCGAATCAGGCCCGCTCGTCCGCTCCAGCTACCACGCCCACGAGCAGGCGGCGTCAACCGGGCTTTCGGTGATTGCATAACTCCTGGCGATCGCCGGATCCATCGGTAGATGGTTGTAAAATAGCCGTTGGCAACCGCCTCATCGAGGGAGTTCAAGATGGCAGGCTCGACAATGGCCGGAATTCCGGCGCTTAAAGAACTTTCAGCCGATCTCAAGCGGCGCATGGATCAGGCAGTTTCAACCTTCCAGGCCAACCTTGCCTCCACGCGCACCGGCCGTGCCAGCGTGCACATGCTCGACCAGGTCAAGGTGGAGTGTTACGGCACCCACATGCCCATCACCCAGCTTGCGCAGGTTTCCACGCCCGAAGCGCAATTGATCCTCATCTCGCCCTATGACCCCTCCATCGTGCGGGAGATCGACAAGGCCATCCAGGCCTCCGATCTTGGCTTTAACCCCCAGACCGATGGCAAGATCATTCGCGTGCCCGTTCCGCCCATGACCGAGGAGCGCCGCCGCGATGTCTGCAAGCACCTCAACAAGGTGCTTGAAGAGCACCGCACCGCCGTTCGCAATGTCCGCCGCGACGGCAACGACGCCCTCAAGAAGCTCGCCAAAGAAAAGAAGATCAGCGAGGACGAGGAGAAGCGCTCTCTTGAAGAAGTCCAGAAAATGACCGACGAAGAGATCCGCAAGATGGAAGAGATGTCGCGCCGCAAAGAAGCCGAAGTCATGCAGGTGTGAACGCCTGTTAAGCAAATTCGGATTCGGAGCCGCATGCACCCGCGATCGCGACCACAACCGGTCTCATAAATGCCTGGGCCGCTGTGTGGACGTGTATGGGACCCAACAATGAGGCGGCTCCCACAACTCCGGCGAGTTGATGAGCATTCTTATGAGACCCGTTCTCGGAACCCTCGCCATCGTCGTCCTCTATGCGGCCGTCATGGTCAGCACAAACACGCGCTTCACGATTCTTGACGACGAAAGTTCGATCATTGCCATCTCCGGTCACCCGATTATTCCCGCTCTGCAACTCTTTCTCACGGGAGCAGGGACGCACGAGATGCCGGGTGCCCCAGGTCTCGATTCCGAGGCCCGGAATCACTTCACCTTCCGAAACCGAATCCGCCAGGTCGATCGTCGGCCACACCTTCACCCATCCGTGACCCTATAGGGTCACGCTTTTGGCCCAACCGTGGACCTGGATGTCCACGCTTTTGCATCAAGTGTGCGCGCTATCAACCGTGCACCCATAGGGCCACGGTTTTAGGCCACCTTTTCGGCCCGCGGCTCACCCTTCGAATTTCCACCGATAAGGCTGCCCATCCTCCCGCAGCCTCACCGCTCGAAGCGCCATTCGCAGGACGCGCAGTCCCTACTTTTTCGCCCGCTTGTAGAACGGTATGGGCACCTGCTTTGCGCGCACCGGATTGGCTCTGCACTGCACCAGCACGTCTCCGCCTCCTGCCGCCACATCCGCCAGCACCAGCGCAAATGCAACATTCGTCTTGAGAAACGGCGCCGGCGACCCGGACGTAATCCGGCCAATCTCTTGTCCGGAGGGTGAGAGTACTTGGTACCCGTCCCGCCCAATGCCGCGTTCCACCATCTCCAGCCCGACGATCTTCCGCTTCGGTCCGCCTGCCTCCTGCACCGCCAGCAGCGCCGCCCGGCCAATGAACTCGCCCTTGTCCAGTTTGAGCCAGTGCGTCAGCCCGGCCTCCAGCACATTAATCTCATCGGATATTTCGTGCCCATAGAGGCTCATGCCTGCCTCTAACCGCAGCGTATTCCGCGCTCCCAATCCACACGGCCGTATCCCAAACTCCCCCCCCGCATCCAGCAGCGCGTTCCACACCTTCACCGTCGTCGCTTCGTCAGAAGGGATGTACACCTCGAAACCGTCCTCGCCTGAATAGCCCGTGCGCGCAATCAGCACATTGTTCACTCCGGCCACCTGCCCCCAGGTGAACCAGTAGTTTTTGATCGCCCCCAGGTCAACCTTGGTGAGCTTCTGCAGCGTTTCCAGCGCTCTCGGCCCCTGCAACGCCAGTTGCGAGTAATAGGCCGAGTAGTCGTTGATGTGGATCCCGGGCCAACCGCCAACCTGCTGCCGAATCCACGCATAATCCTTGTCTTTTGTGCCCGCATTCACCACCAGCAGGTAGTCGTTCTCGCCCAGCCGATGCACCAGGATGTCGTCCACAAATGTCCCCTCCGGCGTCAACAGCGCGGAGTAGTGCGCCTGGCCATCTTTCAGCCGCGAGGCGTCGTTCATGGTGATGTGCTGCACGGCGGCCAGTGCGCCCGGCCCGCGAAATTGAATTTCGCCCATGTGGCTCACGTCGAACAGCCCCACCGCGGTGCGCACGGCCATATGCTCCGCAATTAACCCTCCCCCCGGGCATGGATATTCCACCGGCATGTCCCATCCGCCGAAATCCACCATCTTGGCCTTCAGCATGCGATGGGTTGCGTTGAGTGCGGTTTTCTTCAGCGCAGGTGCGACGGGTGCAGTGGGAGTAGCCATGGGTGATCCTTTCAGAGGACGTAATCTACCCTAACCACGATAGGGACGATGCCGCGGCCGGGTCAAACCCAAAACCTGGGCTTACGATCAATAGAACCGTCTCGCAGTGAAGGGAAGTACGATGAATCGGGTTCGCGGAATCCTCATGCTGGTGGCCGCAGGTATCGCCTTTTATCGCGGCTGGAAGATCCACACTGGCCATACCGCCCTGCTCGGGTATGGATTGGGGGTTCTGGCATTGGGGCTCGCCGTCTGGCACCTGACGCGCAAGCCGCCCCAGCCACGGGTATAAGCGCGGGGCCGTGCACCAGGAGAGTTTGCACCAGGAGGAATCTCAACTCCCATGCCCACCCTTTACAACCGGATTCAGGGCCGCAACCTCGAACGCCTGGCCGCGCTCAGCGATGGCATCTTTGCCGTGGCCATGACCCTGTTGGTGCTCGACCTGCACATTCCCACCGCCGCCCAGGTGCACTCGGAACGCGAATTATTCATGGCCCTCGGCGCGCTTGGCCCGCAGTGGATTGCCTATGGCATGAGTTTTCTCACCCTGGGCATCTTCTGGGCTGGCCAGCAGACCCAGCTCAACCACATCGGCGAAGGCACCCGCGACCTTACGTGGATCCATCTTGGCTTTCTCTTCACCATCACTTTCATGCCGCTCTCAACGCGCCTGCTGGCTGAGTTCATCACCTATCGCGCGGCGCTCGGCATTTACTGGCTCAACATCTTCGCTCCCGGCGCCATGCTCTATTGGAGTTGGGCCCACGCCACGCACGCCAACCTCATCAAATCCGACACACCCGATGAAGTCCGTGGCAGCATCTGCCGGCGCATTCGCATCGCGCAGTCGCTTTACGCAGCCGGCGCCGCGCTCTGCTTCATCAATACCTGGGTCAGCATCGCCGCGATCGTGCTGGTGCAATTGAACTACGCCATCGCGCCCCGCATGTGGTGGAGAAAGCGAGCCTAAGCCGTACCTCGCGAGTTTCTCCAAAGCAACCTGCCCCGCCGTTCAGGGGTTCTTACTCTTTGCAACGATCGGGCGCTCGGGTCTGGCCCGTGGAGGGATTTTGATGTTGATCATGTTCGCAAACGCGCTTGCTCTCATGCGACTTGGCGTTCACCGGATTCTGCACGGCAATCAACGGGACGAAGGATTCGTATGGCTTCTTACAGGTCTGGCGTTCTTCGGCGTGCTCGTCTGGACGGTCCCGCGCATCCCCAGGAAAACCGCATAACCATCGCCGCATGCAGACCTTGCTATTTCCGTCGCGCACGCCAGAACGAACTCACGCTCAAGTAGAGAAAGACCACGATCACGATCGCCGATGCCAGAAACGTCCTGTGATCGGGGCCGTGAGCCCAACTGGCCCGGGTGCGCCAAAGCGTGGGCCCAAACACAACCACCGGAAGCAAAAAGAAAACGCCCGTCACCTCAAGCCATAAAATGCCGCCCACGCGGCCAAACGGACGAAGAAACCCGGCCACACCGCGAGTCAGGCTCCCGCTCACCCGGCCTGCGGACTCTCCTGCAAGTCGGCCCCGTGCAGCAATATCCGCCTGCGGGCCCGCGGGCGCGCCAACTGCCTGGGTGCCGGCTGCCTGGGTGCTGCCGTTGAGGTGCTGGCCAGCCACGCGTCCGGCCACGCGCAGCCCGATACCCAGCACTCGGCCAATGGTTTGGGGTCTCACTTCGATATGATGGTAGCAGCGACGGTTGGGGCGCTGCTTGTCAGCAAGTTTCGGTAATTGCCAGTTGCCCTTGGTCCGCTGCGCAAGTAAGGTATATAAATCCTTAACGCTTCCTGCGCTCATCTCGCGCCGGCCGCCGCACTGGAGGTACCCGTGACATCCCGCCTGCGCGAACTCATTCAACAACTCGGCGAGGCTATCCATGAGTCGGTCATAGAGAGTGAGCAGATTGCCGGGGTGGTGCAGGATATCCGGCGGCACGGCTTCGACGTACTGCTGATGCTTGAGGCCACCATCGGCCTGAACGAAGTCGCAGCCAAGGAGTCTGAAGACGCCGAGGCAGGTGCGGAACAATCCGGCGAAGGCGGCCCGTTCACTCCCAATGACCTTCACTTCCTTCGCTCCCTGCGCATCTCTATCGAGGGCGAGACTGAAGGCGACGAGTTGCAGGACGAAGAGTGATTCCAGCCGCGAATCGTCATTTCGAGCGCTAACTTAAAATCGGCAATGGCATGAAGAGATCTCACTTGCCGCTTTTGCTCCTTTTCTTGTGCACCGGCGGCCTGCTGCACGCCCATGAATTCGATCTGTCCAATGCCTATATCCCCGTGTTGTCGCTGGACGGGTACTGGCGGTTTCATACGGGAGACAACCCCGCATGGGCGCAGCAGGGCTTCGACGACACCCACTGGCCCCTCCTGATGACCGACGAAAACTGGGCGCAGCAGGGCTACGACGGCTACAGCGGCTTCGCATGGTACCGCTTCCATGTGACTCTGCCCGCGGGACTCAGTCACGTGTCGCTCTATCTCCCTTACATCCTTACCAGTTACCAGGTCTACGCCAATGGCCGGCAGATTGGCGCCTACGGCAAGATGCCGCCGCATGGGGTTCCCTACTGGGGCGGCGGCTGGTTTCGCACCTATGCGATTCCCGATTCGATCAGCGCCACAAGGTCAGTTGAAATCGCCATCCGTGTCTGGCATTGGCCGGGCTGGGCGGCGAACTTCGGTGGAGGGCCGAGCTTTGGCGGTGCGCTTATGGGCGACGCCGATCAGATCGCTGCACGGGATGCGCTCTCCCGCGGCGCCCACCATTGGGATCTGGCCAGCACCATGATTCTTGCGCTGCTTGAAACCCTTGCCGGCGTAGGTGCGTTCGCCCTGTTCCTGCTGCGCCGCTCAGAGCGCGAATATCTCTGGTTCGGCGTCATGATGCTCGTCAGCGCGGCCTCAGGATGGCTCGCGCTGTCGTTTGTCTTCGATGTTTGGAATCAGTTGCTGACGGGCCCGCTCACTGACGCGCTGCCACTGGTCGGCGTCAGTCTTGCTGAAGCCGCCTTTTACCGTCATCTGTTGAAGGGCAGGCGAACTCCGCTGTTCAAAGCGGCGGTCGGGTGCATTCTTCTTACTTTGCTATTTCTGCTCGTCGAGTCCTGGGCTATTTTCGATCCGTCGTTTCAAACCGGCTTGAGCAGCACCACCGTCAATTTGCTCGAAACCCTGCTGCAGTTTCCGCTGGATATATGGATTCTGCTGCTTCTGTTTTCGCGCGCGCGCCAGAACTGGCTTGATGCCCGGCTGCTGTTGGCGCCTGTGCTTTTGCAGGAGTTGGCGGAGCTTTTTCAGCGCGGCGCCATCATGACCTTCAATCTCGGCTGGCAACAGAGGTTCGGCTACGATATCGCCATCGTCGACGAGCCGTTTCAGATTGAGCTTCTCCAGGCGGCGGATGCCCTGTTCCTCCTGGCTATCCTTGCCATCCTGATCCTTCGCTTTACGCGCACCCGGGGGCAGGAGGAGAAATACGCAATCGAATTTGATGCGGCGCGTAATGTGCAGCAACTCCTGATTCCGGTGGAACGCCCGCTCACTCCGGGCTTTCTCATCGAAAGCGAATACCGTCCGGCGCGCGAAGTGGGCGGCGACTTTTTCCAGGTCATTCCCAACCCCTCCGACGGCAGCGTTCTGATCGTCGTGGGCGACGTGGCGGGCAAGGGTTTGCAGGCTGGAATGCTGGTGGCGCACATCGTCGGCACCGTCCGCAATGAGTCTTCCCATTCAACCGATCCGGTGCGGATTCTTGCGGCATTGAATGCGCAGCTCACGGCGCAACACCATGCCCTGGCTACATGTCTCGCGCTGCGCATCCAGGCCGACGGTGCCGCAACCCTGGCCAACGCCGGCCATCTTCCGCCCTACCTCAACGGAAGGGAACTGCCGATTGAGGGCGCGCTCCCGCTGGGAGTGATCGCGGACGCGGAGTTTCCCGTTTCGCACCTTCAACTCGCTGAAGGAGACACCCTGATGCTCATGACCGACGGCATCGCCGAGGCGCAGGATGCTCACGGCGAACTTTTCGGCTTTGATCGCATCTGCGAGATGCTAAGCCAGCGCGCGTCCACCACCACTCTCGCCGCCGCCGCGCAGGACTTCGGCCAGCAAGACGACATTACCGTGCTCACCGTAGCGCGCGTAGCGGTCGCCGTCGGCGATTGACGGGGGGCCACCTCAAACCTCGCACCAGAAATGGGTGCCCCGCCCTTGCTCCGCTAGGGCGGGACGGACGTTTCCGCCTCACAGACACCGCCCCTCACGCCTATGAGGATGCCGAGCGCTCCACATCCGGGTCTTCGAACCCGGGAAAACACAAATCAAACCAGCCTTGATCCGCGGTGCAGATTATTTCCTCAATCTGTGTACCATCGAAATAGACAGCCTTCGCTTCTTGCTCCCATTCGTGCCCAAAGTGGCGCTTAGACCGCACCTAATGCGCACGTTTTTGGACAACAAAGCCTTTAGCACGAATGAGTTCCACCTGCCGGAGGGCACACTCCCCCCTATGCTTCGCTTTAGCTTCGCTTTTTGGTGAGTGACGCACCCAAACTTCAGCTCCGCCAATGCAACTCCACGGGCCCCTCCATCGGATGCTTTGCCGCAGGTGCCCCAGATCCGGCGTCCCCAGCGACTGGTCTTTGTCGCTGGGGTGGAGGTCCCGCATCTGAGACCTGGGAATTTGCGGCCGCATCCAGCCGCGCCTGTTTCAGCGCGAAATACCACTTGGCCGGTTTGTCCGCGTCGTCGATCAGCATCAGGCTCGGATTGTGCTTGAGGCCCTCGGCCTGCTGAATCATGGTGACTTGATCCTGGCGCACAAACTTCGCGCCAAAGAACTTTGCAATCGGAGTGATCAGCGGAATATGATAAAAGACGTTCCACGCCGCCACCACGTCAATCCGGCAGGTGGATGCGGTCACCGGCGTGACCGTCGTCAAGCTGCTGAACCACTTGTCGCCGCAGCGAATCATCTCCGTACGCCGATTGGGCAGAACAAAATCGATCGTCGTCTCCACCGGCTGCCCGTAAACGCCCAGCAGCTTGTAGGGCGCCGAGTTCCCGCTGGGCGCGTGCGCGCTCATGCGAAAGCCCTCGGGAATCGGCTCGAAGCGCTTGGTCTTTTCGCGAATGCTGGCGTGCGAACGCCACCACCACGCCTGGTGCACAAACGGCCCATGTGCCGGATCCATCAGGCCAATGATGCCGTGATCCACGTTGCAGGGCAGATCGGCAGTGAGAAACGCGGTACGGTAGCGCGGTCCAAACTTTGCCAGTTCCGGCACCGGCCTGCGCTCCGCGCTTCCACTCTTCTTGCCGCTTCCAATTCCCGGCACATACACCCACGCATGCCCGTCCCGCTCTTCGCAGGGATACGCTGTCGCATAAATGCGCGTCGCATCCAGATGATCTTTCCCGGTGAGAGAGGGAATCAGGGCGCACTGGCCGCTGCATGGCTCGAACTCCCAGCCGTGGTACCGGCACGTCACGCGCTGGCCGTCAAACCAGCCCTCGCTCAGCGGAATTCCGCGGTGCGGACAATTGTCGCGCATTGCAAACACGCGCCCATCGTCGCGCCGCCCCAGCACCAGCGGAATGCCCAGCAGCATCGCCTTTGCCAGCTTGCCCTTGCGCAGCGATGCCGTACGCAGTGCCGGGTACCAGTCGTCGTAGATCAGCGTGGCGCTCGGTCCCTGGATGGGGACGCCGGCTTCCGTTGTGGTCAGAAACGGCATTTGGCACCCACCATAGCATCCCCGGCGTCTGCGGTGCCAACGGCCCGCCTATCCGCGCATTCGTCATTCATCGCGTGCGGTCCCGGCCTCTTGAAAAAATACCAATTCGGAACTCAGCGGAAGCGCCAAATGAACATTGAGCCCCTGTTCCATCAGTTGACTTCCTGTCGCTTGCGTGTCGGGCGCGGTTCCATCCTGAAAGTGCAGCGCATATCGCTTCGAAGGATCTAGCCCTGCCAGTACAACTGTATGGCGCTCCTCGTCTGCAACGCTCCCGCGGAACACGTAGACCACGCCATTCTCCTTCGCCGGATCCCAATACTCCATCGCATCCCAGTGCACGCCGTCAGGCCGGGCCGAAATGTGAAACAACTGCGCATCCCGGATCAGCGGCCGCAGCCTCGACTTGTAAAGCGCGATGGCCTGCCGTGCTGTCTCATGCTGCTCCGCAGACCAGGCCGCCGTGTCTGCCATCAGAGTCACCCAGCCCATCATGCCGCTGCGCAACATGTAGAGGAAGTTTTCGGGGCGCGGCGCCGGCCATTTCTCCACATAGCTCTCCAGCATGGCGGCCGGCAAAACATGGCTCGCGTCGTAGAAGGCCCTGCGATTCGAAAGCGGATCGTAAACGTCGGTGATCGAGAAATAATCCCCGTGCGCCGCGGAGCCGAAATCCACCATGCGGCCGCCGTCGTTGCAAATCTCAAACAGCAGCCCCGGATGTTCCCGGCGTGTCTGTTCATAGATGCCGTAGTATGCGCGAACAGCGTGGTAGCTGACGTCTGTGGAGTTCGAGGCCAGCACAAAATCCGACCCCCAGTCATGAGTGATCTTCATCGTGCTTCGGTCGGGCGCGGCGTGCGGATGGTCGTCGCGGGTGCAACCCTGTGCCACCAGGTAGCCGTCGTGCTCCAGCATGTCAAGATGATCGTCATACACAATGCGCTTTAATTCTTTCGCAAAATAGTCGCGTGCAGCCGGAACGCCCACATCCACCGTCTGTCCCTTGAACTCCTCCGGTTTCCAGTTTGCCGGCACATCGGCCACCAGCCAGTCGCGCACCTTCGGGTCGCGTACGTTCAAGGCGCCCGGTTCGGTATCGGTTCCGGCCTGGGTCCAGTCGACCCAAAGGCCGAACCGCAGTCCCTGTTTGTGCGCGGCGTCTGCAATAAACCCCAATCCGTGCGGAAATTTCTTTGGGTCGGAATACCAGTCACCGACACCGCGAAACCAGCCGGCATCCAGGTGAAACATTTCCAGTCCCAATTCCTTGGATTCATCGATCATTTGCAGCGCGAGCTTCTCATCCACCTGCATCCCGCTGCCCCAGCTGTTGTTTACCGTCAGCGGGTATTGGGGATCGTTCCAGGTGAGGGGGTTGCCGAGAACTGCGCGCACCCAGGGCCGCAGTTGATTCCCGGCGCCGTCGGGGCCGCCAGTAAAAGCGCCGAAAAAAACCGTCGGCGTCGTGAAACTCCCTCCCGGCATCACGCGGGTGCGGAACGGCCCCGGATCAGGATTCAAACCCAGCACCGTTCTCACTCTGTTCCCGCGCCGTTCGAGCAAAATCCGCGTCCTGCCGCTGAACTCGATCCCCGCAAACCAACCAGCCTGGGGCTGGTTTGCGTTAAAGACAAACTCCGCCGGAATGATCTCACGCGCTTCGCCGGGCACAGGACGAGCGTAGGTCGACGACTTTCCGATCCAGTGGTAGCCCTCGCCAACGCTCTCCTGGTGCGTGCCTTGGGGCGAGGGAGCGTCCGCTCCCTTTTCCACGTAGAAGTTTTGCAGCTGCCTTCCCGGCGAACAGATCATTTCGAGTCGAAAAGAATCAACCAGGGGCAGCCACACTTCCTGTCCGCCCAGGTTCTCAATCGTGATGAAATGCTCCATGGGTCCAAAGGCCGCGCGCGCCTCCCACAGCCATTGCAAACGAAGGTGAGGACTGGCGGTTTCGTAGATGAAGACGACGTGGCGCCCGTCGGCGTGCGAGAGCTGATGGTTGAGATGCCAGGCGACAGAAACAGAAGCTCCGTTGACTTCGACGCTTGCGGGCAAAGGTTCTTCAGCCGCAATGCTGAAATGAAATCCTGAAGCGCCGCTGACCCAGGCAAGCTTAGGCGCTTGCCAGCCGCCGATGAATGCGAGTTGAACGCTGGAGTTTGACAGAATCGCGGGCGGCGGGGGTGAAATGGCATTCGCGCCCAGGGCACAGGCGACACTGCCTGCCGCGAGCACGCTATTCCGCAGAGCCGCCCTCCAGGCAGTGAGATTCCAAGTACTTTCCATGCGGGCTCGGAGCACGTCCGTCATGTTCTCAGGACAGGGTACATTAATCAAGCGCAGTGCCTCGCCCGCGCTGCACCTCGCCCGCGCTGCACCTCGCCCGCGCCGTGCACGATCTTCAAGCTTGTCGTTAGAATTGCAGCCGAGTCCCCGGGTGCATTCCTGAGCGCCGGTCCTTCGCTCATCGCGGAATGCTGGCGAGAATCTGCACCAGCCGGTCCTCGTTCACGGAGGTGGGTATGCCTTCGCGGTCCCAGTGTTTCCTGCATCCCGGATAGTCCAGCGGCACACACTGCGAAGCAATCCTGCGCGCCCGCATCTCGTACCCGCCGGGCAGAATATTCAACAAGCAGGCCACAGCGATCACGCCCACTCCCGGTTCGCGCTGCCAGCGGTCAAGCCAGCGGCTGAACCCGCTGGTGTGAGGCACCAGGTAAACACTCGTGCCCAGATTGCGCATCCGGCGCGTAATCCGATTCACAGCGCATTCCGGATCGCAGGCAGTGCAGGTCATGTCGACGCCGTTTACCCGCGCACGGCATGTGTCGGCCTGTGCGCCCCTCATGCATGTCGGCACCAACACTACCTTTTCCGGAGCACGTTCGAATGCCTGCTTAAGACCTTCATTCATCACTTCGGCGGCCACCATGTTCAGGTGATACTCCGCTTGAGTTCTACCGCAAAAAATCTGGTCTTCCCGGCATCCGCCCTGTGAATATTCCGTGGCCAGGTATTTCTTCACGCCCCCTGTGTACACTCCCAGTGCCCCGGCGGCATTGAGCTCAAAACTCGAAAAGAGTTCGCCGGCCACCTCGAGCCAGCGCGCAGCCCCCCAAAACTCGAGGGTGTCCAGATAATTCCGCCAATTGGCTACGCGGGTGGCCTCCTGCGCCAAATCGCCCGTGGCCCGCAGCCACCTGATGAGGCTTGGCAGCCGCTGCAGCAGTTGTGCGCCTTCAGGGGCTTCATACGGGCTTGGATCGATGCCGCTTTCCGTGGTGGGTTTAACCGCCAGAAACGCCTTGAAAAGGAAGCCTCGGACGCGATCTACCGGGGGCTTTGCCCATCCAAGGTGGTTACGTAGCCAAAGAAGTTCCCGCGCCAGCGCAACCACCCATCGCGGCGTCCTCTTCGACCTCGAATCGTAAATGCACAGCGCCATTCCCAGCGTGAGCAGATCCAGAGCATATTCGTTGCGGCTGCGCGGAGCCTCTGACATCTCTGTCTGCACGTAGCGGCTGAAGCCATCGAGGGCAGAACCGGCACGCTCTTCGATGCCGGCCATAAGCTGCTTACAAAAACGAGCAATATCGTCAAAGAACAGATCGGAGCTGCCATCTTCCAGCCGCAAATCATAAATATGTACCCGGGGGGACTGAGACTCTGGGGAGCCAGCAACTTCCGCGCCCCGCGCAGGCTCCGGCTGCCAGTCAGATTGAGTGGGAACTTGCATCCCACGGCTCTTTCCGCCATCGAACGCGCAGGTTTGCAATCCACGCGGATAGCCACAGAGCATAATACGCTCGCCGTGTTAAATGGTTCCGAATAACTTGCGCGGTATGGGTTCCACCAAACCCGATCAGCTGCCAAATCGCGCAGCGCAGGTGTACGAAACCGGACATCCTGTGCGGCCGCGAACACCGCCAGACCAAGCCCAGCTACGGAGATCACGGGGGCAAGTCCCATTTGTTCAGCGACTTGCTTCAAAGATCGACTTTGGCGCACTACATGCAGATATTTGAGAATAATAACTCTTTCAAACGAAAGTTGAGAGATGGGGGAGGCGCCCGTATGGCTGGACTGCTCCAAGATTTCCGCTACGCATTGCGGCAGCTTCGCAAGAGCCCGGGTTTCACAATTACCGCCGTCATCATGCTGGCGCTCGGAATCTGTGCCAACAGCACAGTTTTCAGTTGGATCGATGGAACGATGCTTAATCCTGTCCCTGGCGCAAGGGATACCGGGGATCTGGTGACCGTCATGCGCGGCGCCTGGAGCACTTCGCCCTCGCCGCCGCTTTCCTATCCCGATTACAGGGATCTGCGGGAGACGAACCAAAGTTTTACCGGCATCCTGGCCTATCACCACGACTGGCTGGCGCTGACGGGAGGAACCGCGATTCCCGAGCGCATCTACGTCTCCAACGTGTCGGCGAACTACTTTGACGTGCTGGGCGTCCAGCCATTCATGGGCCGCTTCTTGCGGCCGGATGAGGAAGCGACGCAGAGCAGCATTCCTTACACGATTTTGAGCTATTCGCTCTGGCAGACACGTTTCAATGCTGACCCGGAAATTGTGGGCAAGTCGATTGAAATGGCACAGCATCCAGTGACCGTGATCGGCGTGGCGCCGAAAGGTTTTATCGGTTGCATGCCGGGGATTCGCGAAGATGCGTGGCTGACGCTCGACCCGATGGGGAGTTCGTCGCGGATGCTTGAGCGCGCTAACAGCTGGCTGAACGTGATGGGGAGGCTGCGTCCCGGCGTGAGTCGAGCCAGCGCCACGCAGGAGTTGGAAGGCCGGATGCGGCGACTGGCAGCTGCCTATCCCAATGACCACCTGGGGGTGAACACCATTACGCTCGATCCCCTGTGGCGTGCCCCCTTTGGCGCCAATGGGTACCTCGCGGAGTCTCTGCCGATTCTGCTGGCGATTGCCGGTGTGGTACTTCTGCTGACCTGCGCCAACGTGGCCACGCTGGCCCTGGTGCGATTTGTGGCCCGGAGGCGCGAGATTGCCATTCGGCAGTCGCTGGGCGCAAATCGCCTCCAGTTCATGCGCCAGATGATCCTGGAAGGCCTGTTGGTTGCGCTCGGCGGAGGCGCGGTAGCATTCCTTCTGACTTCATGGACGGCAAAGATGTTTGCCCGTTTCATACCGCCCAATTCCAACCCCATCGAGCTGAATGGGCTTGTTGACAATAATGTGATCCTGGCGATTCTGCTGATGGTCGTTCTTGCCAGCGTGATTTGCGGAGCGCTGCCTGCCTGGAGATCGTCGCACGTATCTCCGGCCGAGGTGCTCAAGGACGAAGCGGCCAGCGTTTCCGGCGGGGCGCATAACCGCAATCTGCTGAGCGGCCTTGTTGTTGCCCAGATTGCTCTCTCCCTCGCGCTGCTGGTTACCGCGGGACTGTTTCTGCGCACGCTCCGCAACGCCAGCGAAGCTGATCCGGGCTTTGACCGGACGCATGTGCTGCTAACTTCCGTCGAACTGGAGTCGACCGGATACTCGTGGGACGACGCCAATTCATTCCGGCACAAGCTGCTGGACAGGCTGGAAGTCATTCCAGGAGCATCTTCTGTCGCCTTGTCTGACTGGGTTCCCCTGAGCTTCACCCGCGGATCCGGCGATGCCTTTCCAGAGGGTTATGTCCCCAGACCGCACGAATCGATGGAGGTGCGGCGAGCATCGGTCTCCGCCGGATACTTTCAGACAATGCGGATTCCGCTGCTTGATGGTCGCGCTTTCACGGCTGACGATGGCGAAAAATCGCCGCGTGTGGCGATCGTCGACCAGACCATGGCCAATCATTTCTGGCCGGCACAAAATGCCGTGGGCAAACGGTTCAGGATGTATGGCGAGTTGTTTACCGTCGTCGGCGTGGCAAAGAACAGCAAACACCAGCAGATGAACGAGCCGCCTGAGCCGCTGGTCTATCTTTCTCTGTTCCAGTTCGGAGGTCCGCAGACAATCATTCATGTGCGCACCGCCGGCGATCCTGCACAGCTGGCTTCGCCTGTGGAGCAGACCATCCATCAGCTCAACTCGTTACTCCCCGTATTCGATGTGCGGACACTTGAAGAAAGCATCCGGATGGGCAACATGTTCGCAGTAATTGAGACCACATTCGCCTCCGCATTCGCGATCCTTGCCCTGGTGTTGGCGGCTTCGGGCATCTATGGAGTGGTGGCTTACCGCACGCAGTTGCGCACCCACGAAATCGGCATCCGTGTCGCCCTGGGCGCTTCGCGGTCCGACGTGCTGCGACTGGTGCTTGATCAAGGCTTGCGGCTTACGGCTCTTGGCATCACTCTGGGCCTTGTGCTGGCGCTCGGGCTCACCCGATTCCTCGGCGGACTGCTTTACGGTGTCAGCGCCAATGACCCTCTGACGGTAGTCTGCGTGACTGCTTTGTTGGCCGTTATCGCCGCACTGGCATGCTACCTGCCGGCGCTCAGAGCCATGCGCACAGACCCAGTGGCAGCCATGCGAGTCCAGTAATGCGTAAAGGCGGGTCTGCGGCAAGACCCGCCCTCTTTCGAGCCCTTACTTACTGGGGCGGCTGGCCGGAGGAACAATCCCGTTCATCCGCAGGTACACCACCATTTGACCGTAGTGGTCCATCATGTGCGCCATGCCGAATGCCGCCATGCCGCCCCGCGTACCGTTGGCGGTCATCACAAATGCATTCTCCGGCGTGATGCCATCGACGTAGGCGTGCGCCTGCGCAAGCGAGTCCTTCAGCGCCTTGATGATGTCGGCCTTGCTGGTCAGCTTTTCAATGGCTTCGCCCTTGGCTTTGACGTCGGCCGCATTGGAGTTTGGGCCGCCAAAAAAGTAGTAGTTGGATTCAGCTACATGTTTGACCTGCGCGCCAAAACTGCGCACGCCTTTGAACTCGCCCAGCGTTGTCGCTGGCGCAAAGTCAAATTTGTTCTCCGGCATCGCTTCGGCGGCAGACACGAACTCCTGCTCTATGCCGCTAAGCAGTTTTCCGTAAGTCTGTGCGGGAGTCATCAGCGTGCCGACAGCCGGTTTGGCAGGGGCGGCTGCCTGGGGAAATGCAAGTGTGGAGGCGGCCGCCAGCAGACAGCAACCGAAAATGTGCCTCGCAAAACGCGGATGTTTCGACATGAACGATCTCCTCCAGCGGCCTGGGGCCGCGTGAACGAAATCTACCAGACTGTGTCGATTTCCGGTAGCACCATTCCGTGAATCTATGGTGGATTGTGCTCAGAGAATTGGGGGCAGGTGCAAGCTCGAGATGTCCCCCGGCCACGGTGGCTCACCTTATTGACTCCGCGGGGGCAGAAACAGATCCCCGTTCAATCCGCTCTGAAGAGCCTGCCGTCTTTCAGTGCGAATCGCTCGCCGCGCCATACGATCGTATTCCCGGCGAATCCCGCCACCCAAGTGCCCATCGCCACCACGTCACGCATCGGCAGCAGCCACAGGTTCGGCAGCACCTGGTGATCGCCCAGCACTTGCGCGCCCACCGTCATCGCGAGCGCGAGCCGCAGAAAGAAGCTCATCCCCAGCAGCCAAAAGCTCAATGGGCTCAGCCCGCTGGCCAGCACATTCAGGAGCGCCCAGCCCAGACCATGGGTAAAGACGAGGCCGGCATATCCCCATGGCCGCGCGTCGCGCACGGTCCGCGCCCAGCGCAACTGATGGTCGATGAAGCCGCGCCAGCCGTAAGCCGCGATGGCGGTTTCCACCACCTCAGGGCAGAGTTCCACGCCGTATCCGGCCCCGGCCACCCGCGCGCCCAGTTCGTAGTCATCGGCCAGGTAGTCCACCAGTGAAACCAGGCCCCCAATGCGCTCAAGGGCCTCGCGTCGCACCGCCAGCGTGGAGCCGAGACCATAGTGCAGCCCATCTTCAATCATCTTTGAAAGCAGCACTCCGGCCTGAAAGTCGGTGGCAATACCCACCGCCTCGAGCCGCGATGCGAGCGTATCGTGCGCGCGTCCGCGATAAAGCGCTGTCACCAGTCCCACGGGGCGCGGGTTGTGCGGGCGAGCGGTCGGATCCTGCCCAAACGAGGCCATCACCCGTTCCAGGTACCTTGGCCCAACCGTAATGTCGGAGTCGTTGATGAGCAGAAACTCGTAGCGCGCATGCGGCACAACCTGGGCCAGCGCGCTCACCTTGCCGTTGGTTCCCAGCCGCGCCGGGCACTCGATCAGCCGGATGTTCCGTTCCGGAAATTCGCGCTGCAATTGCTTCACTGCCGCAGCGGCAGGGTCATCCGCCGACGAAACACCAAACAGCAACTCGAACTCGCCCGTGTAGCTTTGCCGGCAGTGACTCCGAAAGGCATCCATCATGCCGGGATCGAGACCCTTCAACGACTTCAGGATGCTCACGCCCGGCGCAAAATCCGCCAGCTTTATGCGCCGCGCCGCCGCAAACATGCGCGCCGCAATGATTGCCGCAACAAAATAGCCCATCGCGGCCACGGCCAGGGCCGTCGTCGCCACTTCCACGGCCAGGGCCAAAGCGTGGGGCATCATTGGTGTTAGTGTAACGAACGACAGCTTCTAGCCGCCAGTTCCCAGCTTTCTGCTCCGGCAGGGGTTTCGATTGAAAGGACGGGCGAGGAAGAGAAGCCGAAGCTCGAAGCTACCGGCCGTCTTACTCGTATCGCAGCGCTTCAATGGGGTCCATTGAAGCGGCCTTCCACGCTGGGTAGATGCCAAACAGCAGGCCTATTGCGCAGGAGACGCCAAAGGCGATCACAACCCATGCAGGCGAGAGCGCCGCATGCAGAAACGACACGGCATAATGCAGGATCAAGGTAAACAATGATCCAGCCAGAATTCCCAGCAGCCCTCCCACCGCGCAAAGAGTTACCGCTTCCAGCGTGAATTGCAGAAGAATGTTTTTCTTTGTCGCGCCAATGGCCTTGCGAATCCCAATCTCCCGTGTCCGTTCAGTAACCGACACCAGCATGATGTTCATTACGCCCACGCCGCCCACCATCAGGCCCACAGAAGAAACGGCGACCATGAACAGAAACAGTCCCCCGGTAAGCGAATTCCAAAGACGCGTCAACGAATCGGGTCCAAAGATGGCAAAGTTGTCATCCTGTTCCAGACGAACCCCGCGGCGGACACGAAGAAGCTCGCGAACCTCTTCAATCACTGTGGCTTTGTTCACTGGGTCGTCATACTTCACAACAGTCCAGAAGTCCTGGATCTCAGGATGGAGCATGCGGAAGATCTCCAGGGGAAAGTAAGCGGAGTTATCCGCCGTGTTTCGCCCGCTGCCAAAGGGCTGTGGCTGCACGTCCAGAACACCGATGACCGTGAAGACATCGCCCCCGCATTCCACGTCCTGGCCCAGGGGGGACTCATGGGGAAACAGATCTTCGGCAGCATCATGGCCGAGTACGACGACTCTTGCCCTGCTCTTCTCTTCCGGGTCCGACCACATGCGGCCCTCCAGAAGGTCTATCTCCTGTACGTCCTTCAATGCCGACGTGGTTCCGTAGAGAATCGTGTTCTGAATCTTGTGTGTCCCGTGCTTTAGCGAGACGTTGCCGATGCCGAGTTGAAAATTCTGGTAAGTCAGCTCGGGATCGACCGCGACAACGTGCGGCAGGTCGCGCATCGCGATTCCGTCATCGAAGGTGAGCTGTTTGCGATTGAGTTCCTCCGTTGTGGGACGCTTGGCAAACGGCTCAAAGCGATAGATCCACAAATCGTTGGTGCCCAGCGTCCTGACAAACTGGTCGATATTGGTATTGAGCCCGTTAATAGCCGAAGAGATCAGTATCACAGTCGAGATGCCGATCGAGATTCCCAGAATGGTCAGGGCCGAGCGCAGCTTGTTCTTGCGAAGAGTGTCGAGCGCCAGCCGCACGGATTCTTTCGAGTCAGCGATGCGCATCTCTATAACTCCGCTCTCAGCGCGGCTATGGGATCGAGTTGCGCGGCCTTGTGCGCCGGGTAAACTCCAAAGAACAAGCCGACCGCAGTTGCCACAAACAAGCTGACCAGGATCGACCATACCTGGACCGACGATGGAAATGCGATGATCAGAGTGATTCCTTTGGCTACGCTGATGCCTGCGATAACCCCAATAACGCCTCCCACCATCGACATGGTTGCCGACTCGATCAGAAACTGAAGCAGGATGTCGTTGCGTCGGGCGCCAAGCGCCTTGCGGACCCCGATCTCGCGCGTTCGTTCGGTAACCGACACCAGCATGATATTCATGATCACAATCCCGCCGACTACCAGCGAGATGCTGGCGATGGCAGCCACCACGGCTCCGAAACCATTAAGGATTTTGCCTAGCAGGTTCTGAAATGTCGCGCTGGTGTCCACAGTGAAGGTGTCCGCGGCATCCGGAGCCAGATGGCGACGCACGCGCATGATCGCCCGCAGTTCGTCAGACACCACGTCAGTCACTTCGCCGCCGCCGCCCGCATCCACATAGATTTCCAACGAGTCGTGAGATCCGTACGCCTCAAGAAAGGCCGTCAACGGGACAGCAACCCAGTTGTCCATGCTCATTCCCAGCATCTTGCCTTGTGCTTCGCCGACGCCAATCACCGTATAAGGAGCGCCATCCACGCGAATCTCTTTGCCCAGCGGGTCGCCCGGCCCCAGAAGATTGTCCACAACGTCTGAACCGACGATGGCAACGTGTGCGCTGTGCGCGTCTTCGACTTCAGTAAACGAGCGCCCGAGGGCGATGTTGAGGTTTGAAATCGCGGGCATGGCCCAGGTAAAACCGCGTATGTTCGTGTCCGTGCTCGAATTCTTTCCGTAGACAACGCTGCCCGTCGCGTCGCGGCGCGCACCGACGGATACGCAGGCCATGCATTCGGAGACGATGGCTTTGTAGTCGTCGTACGTGACGTTTTTACGCTTCTGAAAATTCAGATACTCATCCAGCGTGATAAACGTCTGCGGCATCTTGCTTACCGTCACCACGCTGGCGCCATAAGTGTTGATCTTGGTCGTTACAAACTGTTTGGCGCCGTTGGTCAGAGTGACGACCATGATGACCGAGGCCACCCCGATCATCACCCCCAGCAGCGTGAGGATGCTGCGCATCTTGTTGGCCCACAGGGACTGTAAAGCGAGTTTAACGGCCTCAATCAGGTTCATGGTTACGCTTTCAGCGACATAGGGAATTCCCCAATTGCCATACTCCAGGCCTGCGGCTCAACTATTCATACCGCAAAGCTTCAATCGGGTCCAGATTGGCCGCTTTCCAGGCTGGATAAATCCCGAAAAGCAGTCCGATGGCGCAGGAAACTCCGAAACCGACCAGCACCCACATGGTCGAAAGTGCCGCCGGCAGTCCAATGGGGAGAAAGTAAATAATCCAGGTAATCACTGCGCCCAATAATAACCCCACTATGCCACCCACTGCCGACAACGTAACCGCTTCCGTGGTGAACTGCGTCAGGAGGGCCCGTTTCGTCGCGCCCAGGGCCTTGCGTACGCCGATCTCGCGTGTGCGTTCTGTTACCGACACCAGCATGATGTTCATAACTCCCACGCCCCCCACCATCAGTCCCACGCTTGAAACCGCGATCATGAACAACACCAGCCCGCCGGTCAACTGGCTCCACAACTTGGTCAGCGAGTCGGGACCAAAGATATCGAAATTGTCCGGCGCCTCCACCTTCACCTTGCGGCGAATGCGCAGCATTTCGCGAATCTCTTCCTCCACCAGCGCCTTGTTGCGGGCGTCGTCATACTTCACGCTGATATACATGTCCTTGATTTCCGGATACAGGTTGTGGAAGGTGCCCAGCGGAAAATAGACTCCATTGTCCGACGGATTCTTTCCGGATCCGAAGGGCTGCTTGCGCTTTTCCACCACCCCGATCACCGTAAAAAGCCCGCTGGCGACATTCACATCTTTTCCAATGGGGTCCTCGTCGCCAAAGAGTTCTTCCGCCGTGTCGTGTCCCATTACACACACATGCGCGTGCCGCTGGTCTTCGCCGTCGTTCCAGAACCGGCCTTCCTGCATGGTCAATTCCGACACAATTTCGAGCTGTGCCGTTGATCCTGCCAGGAACGCCCCAGCCACTTTCCTGCCGTTGTACTTTACGCTCACATCGCCTACGTGGAATGTTTCATTTACGTGCCGGTAGGTTCCGTCCGTGGCCACTACGTGCGGCAGAGCGCGCAAGGCGATCACGTCGTCCAGGTTCAGCTTTTTGCGCGTGAGCATCTCCGTGGTGGGCTGCACGCCAATCAGGGGCATGTGGAATATCCAGAAGACGTTCGATCCCATCGACGTCACCCAATCGGAGACGCGGTTGTTCAGACCGTTGATGACCGAAGAGATGGTGATGACGGTAGTCACGCCGATGACGATACCCAGGATGGTGAGCCCCGAGCGCAACTTGTTTGTCTTCAGCGTATCGAGTGCCAGCTTGATTGATTCGCGGGTTTGCCCTCTCGCCATATGAGCAGCCTTCAGCTCTTGGCTATCAGTTTCTGGCCGCACTCGTCTGTGACGCCGCCGACAGGTGAAAGGCTGGGAATGGGGAACAGGGACGAGGGAACAGGGATTAGGGGTTGGAGAACATCGACTCGCATCGGCGCTTTATCGTCATCGTCAACTTGGTCGCGGAATAGATAAAAAAGCTGCGCAAGGCGCAAAAAAGGGTTTTCTTATTCCCTATTCCCTATCCCCTATTCCCTGTCCTACTCGTACCGCAGCGCCTCAATGGGATCAAGGTTGGCCGCCTTCCATGCTGGATAAATGCCAAACACCAGGCCGATGAGGCACGAAACTCCGAAGCCGGTCACCACCCATAAAGTGGACATGGAGGCAGGCAGGCCAATCGGCAATAAATACACAATCCACGTCAGCACGGCGCCCACCAGGATGCCGATGATGCCACCGACCGCGCACAAAGTCACGGCCTCCACGGTGAACTGCGTCAACAGCGTCCGCTTGGTGGCGCCGATCGCTTTGCGCACCCCAATCTCACGCGTGCGTTCCGTCACGCTCACCAGCATGATGTTCATTACCCCGACACCGCCCACCATCAGTCCCACGCTGGATACCGCGATCATGAACAGCACCAGCCCGCCCGTTAGCTGGCTCCACAGCTTCGAGAGCGAGTCTGGCCCAAAGATCTCAAAGTCGTCCGGCGCCTCCACGCGGACCTTGCGCCGGATGCGCAGCAATTCACGGACCTCTTCCTGCACCAGCGCCTTGTTCTTCGGGTCGTCGTACTTCACGCTGACCCACAGGTCTTTATCCTCAGGATGCAGGTTGTGGAAGGTCCCCATCGGGAAATAGACCATGTTGTCGTTGGGGTTCGTACCGCCGCCGAAGGGCTGCTTGCGTTTTGCCAGCACGCCAATCACGGTATAGAGGCCAGTTTCAATGTTGACCTGTTTGCCCACCGCTTGCTGATCGCCAAACAACTGCTCCCACGTGTCATGGCCCAGCACACATACATGGGCCGCCCGGTGATCCTCGTCGTCCGTGAACAGGCGGCCCTGCAGAAGAGTCAGGTCGGTTACGTCGCCCACCTCGGCCGTGGAGCCTTGCAGGATGGTGCCCGCAACCTTCATCTTGCCGTACTTCACGCTCACCTGGCCCACGCGGAACTGCCCGACGTGCTGGTATCCCCCGTCCGCGGCGACCACGTGCGGCAGCTTGCGCAGCGCCATTACATCGTCGAGTGTGAGTTTCTTCCGCGCCAGCATCTCCGCCGTAGGCCGCACGCCGATCACGGGCAGGTGAAACACCCAGATGACGTTGGTGCCGAGCGAAGCCACCCAGTCTGAAACGCGATTGTTGAGACCGTTGATCACCGACGAGATGGTGATGACGGTGGTTACGCCAATCACGATGCCCAACACAGTCAAGCCTGAACGCAGTTTGTTCGTCCTCAGCGTGTCGAGGGCCATCTTCACCGATTCCCGCGTTTGTCCTTGAGCCATGGTTGCTCCGCAACAGTTGTCAGTTCTCAGTTGTCAGTCTTGTCTGGTCAGATCCCATATTTACTCCACTCCGTTGAAGTTCACTCTTTCGGCTTCATGCGGCAGTTTTTCTCCTGACCACTAACCCGTTATCCGTGATCACGGCTTTCCTTACATTTCCGATCTCAGCGCCACTACCGGATCGAGCCGGGCAGCCTTGCTGGCCGGATACACGCCGAAGAAAATCCCCACCGCACCGGCCAAAAACAGCCCCAGGAAGATAGCCCACAGCGGCACGGCGGTCGGAAAGCCAACAAAAATCGTGATCAGCTTGCCCACCAGAACGCCACCCATGACGCCGAAGAATCCGCCAATCAGCGACAGCGATGCGCTTTCGATCAGAAACTGCATCAGAACGTCGCGCTGTTTCGCGCCCAGCGCCTTGCGCACGCCGATCTCGCGCGTTCGTTCGGTTACGCTCACCAGCATGATGTTCATAATGACCACGCCACCGACGACCAGCGCGATCGAGCCCAGTCCCAGAACCACCCAGGCAAATACACCAAGCAACTGGTTGGCGATGTCGAGAAAGGTGTCGTTGGTTTCGATCTCGAAGTCGTCAGGCGCGCCCGGCGCATCGTGGCGGCGCGTTCGCATCAGCACCCGCACTTCGTCCTCGGCTCGCTCCATCACTGCGGCGCCACCGCTGGCGCGGGCATAGATGTCCACCGAATCGTTGTAGCCGTAAACCTGCTGGTAAGTTGTAATCGGTATCGCCACCCAATTGTCCTGCGACTGGCCCAGCGTCTTGCCCTGGCGGTCGCCCACGCCCACAATCGTGTAGGGGATGCCGTCCACGCGGATTTCTTTGCCGATTGGGTCGCCCTCGCCCAGCAGGTTGTCCACAATGTCGTAACCGACAACCACGTCCTTCGTGGCGTGCTCGTCATCGGCAGGAGTAAAGCCGCGGCCCAGCGCAATGTCAATGTTGTTCAGCCCGAGCATCGTCCACGTATAACCGCGCACCTCGGTGTTGTTGCTGGAATGCCCGTTGGCCACCACGTTGGTCGACTTGCTCAGCAAAGCTCCCACTTCGCTGCAATCCGCGCAAGCTTCTTTCACTGCGTCGTAGTCGTCAATGTGAATGATCTTGCGCTTTTGAAACTTCAGGTATTCCTCGGCAGAGAAGATCACGCTCGACATCCGCGTCACCGTGAAAACGTCGGCTCCATAGCCCGACAGCTTGGTGCTCACATATCTCTTGGCGCCTTGCACAAGCGTCAGCACCATGATCACCGAGGCCACTCCCATCACCACGCCGATCAGCGTCAGGATGGAGCGCAGCTTGTTGCCCCAGAGAGATTGCAGCGCGAGTTTAAAGGCCTCGATGAGCTTCATAGTTTCGCTTTTCCCTCGGAGTTCGGGCCCGAGACGCTGGCAGGGATTCAACTTCGCCTGTCGGGGATCAGCCCCTGGGTGCGGTTTCTTAACGGGCGAATACCCATATTTGACGAATGAACCGCTGGTAGGGACCCATCACAGCTTCCCTTGTTCCAAACGCAAACCGACCCCATTCCTCTGCTTTCAGGATACGCGAGCGCTGGCTCGCTGGTTCCAGTGCAGCCTCAGCCCGAGCGAGAATGCAGCACTTTTATTCGAGCCTCGTCTGCGTGCCCGCGTGAACCAGCTTTTCGTCACTCCTCGGGCGCGCAAACGTAGTTCGCCGCATCGGCCCTGGACCCCGATCCTTGATAGCGGGCCGCTTTGGGATAGGCGCACAGCGGTCTGGACATGATCACCTTGCGCTTTCCGTCCTGTTCCGCGATCTTCCCGGCGATGATCTTCTCCGGCGCCGCGCCGTGTTCAACCCAGTCCTCCAGCGCCAGGTAAATATTGTGTTCCGGATCGTTTGCCAGCACTCCGTCGCCCGACCAAATCTGCCCGAAACCCACTGGCCCCGGACCGCCCGAGCAGTGTTGCATCCCCGGCACCATGAACAGGCGCACAAATTCCGCCGATTCCTGCGTTCCATCCGTAGCGAGCACGTTGTTGTAGTAGTCCACTGTTCCGAGAGCGGAGATTGCAGGATCATTCCATCCGTGGTAGAGAATCAGCTTGCCTCCGCGCGCATGAAACGGCGCCAGGTCCGGATTCACGGCATCCAGTTGGCTTCCCGTTTTGGCCATCGCCTCCTTGAGCGCGTCGTCCTCATTCAACGACTTAATATCCAGGTCCGGCTTGTCATAGACCATGTCCGCGAAATAGCCCTTCACAAAACCCTCGCCTGAGCTTTTGCCGCGCTCGGGGCCGGTAATCCAGTCCGCCCAGCCTCCGTGACCCTCCTCGCCGCCCGGAAGATAACCGGGCCAAACCTGTTTCCCATCAGCGGTATGTGCCCCGGCATAGAGGGCCTTCAGCGCCTTCACCTGCGGTGCGGTCAGGCACTCGTCGGTATCCGTGCCCTTGCACAAAAGCGTGCCGGGGTCGAAGTGACACGTTCGCGGATCGTCCAGAAAGCCCTGCGGGTTACCTGGATTGCACTGCGCCAGTACCGCCGCGCCAATCGCATGAATCTTGCTCGCCGGGATGTAACTCGCTGGGTCTCCGTAGAGAGCCTTGTAAACTGCAACTCCGCTGCTGATCAAATGTGTCCAGTTATAGGCCGGCGCGCCCGCCAGGATGCCGTCGTAATCCCCAGGAAAACGCTGCGCTTCCATCAGCGCCTCACGCCCCCCGTTCGAGCAGCTCGCAAAATACCGGTGTCCCGGTGCGCGGCCATAAAACGCCTGCGCAAGCGCCTCACCCGACAGGCTCATCACATGGATGCCGCGATAGCCGTAGTCGATGATCTTTTCAGGATGCCCCAGCGCCCACTCAGCGCCCTCCGTCGAATGGCCCGTATCGGTGGCCCCGCTGGCATATCCACGCTGAACTGCGTGCGCCAGGCCCACGTAGTCGATGTACCCGGCAAAGCCGCCATTCCCCTGACCCAGAAACTTTCCGTTCCACCCGTTCAAGGGCAGCCACACCTCGATTTTGATCTGCGAATCCGCGCTCGGGTGTGACTCCGCAATCACCCGGCAAAATGCCGGCAACGTGCCGTAGATAGGATCATCCCTCTTATCTGGCGGCGTCAGTCTTCCAGCCTCAACAGCTTCCGCCGTCATAATCGTCGTATGCGCCAGGCTAACCTTTGCGAGATCCGCGCATGCTTGCCTGTTTCCGCCTGCTTGCTGGCCCCAAGCCCCCGCGGTTACCAGGACCCCGAAGCACAATCCCAAAGCAAAATCCCGCATTCCCCCTCCACCGTTCGTCACATTCCGCCTCAACACCCACACAGCGATACTATCCCGTAGCCTCGGCTGCCCGGCCGCTCCTTTGGCCGAGTATCCATTCACCCGCACCGCGGTTTGTGTTTTTTGAGAACTTACCGCGCCTCACCGGCGTACCATACGATTGCAGACTTGGTCGTACAACACGCCGGCCGCTTGATTGCCGGTCTTCAACCCACCCAATCCCGCTTCGGAGGCTCGATGATCCGCGTCCATTCTCGGCTTGCGCTTTTTGCGCTTCTGCTTGCTGTTCTCTTCCCGGTTCTCTCATCCGCCCAAACCCAAGCCGCTCCGCCGCTCCTGCTGCGGAACCCTTCGCTCTCCCAGGACAAAGTCGCCTTCCTCTATGCGGACGATATCTGGACGGTGAGCCGCCAGGGCGGTGAAGCCGAGCGCCTAACTTCCAACGGGCATGTTGTGGCCGGCCCGTTCTACTCTCCCGACGGCACTCAGATTGCCTACTCTGCCCACCTTCTCGGCAATACCGATGTCTACATCGCTCCCGCCGAGGGCGGCGTGCCCCGACGCATCACCTGGCATCCGGCCGGCAGCGAGGTCGTTGGCTGGTCGCCCGATGGCAAAGATGTCCTCATCGCCAGTGGCGCGCTCAGCTATCGCCACTTCCTCAAGCTCTTTCTCGTCCACGCCGACGGTTCCGGCATGCCTGAGCCGCTGCCCCTGCCCGCAGGCGCGCAGGCGTCCTTCTCGCCCGATGGGCAGTCTCTGGCCTACCAGCCCATCACCAGGTGGGAGCAGGCCTGGAAGCGTTATGCCGGCGGACAGACAACCCCCATCTGGATCGTGAATCTCAAGACCCTCGACCTGGTCAAGGTGCCCCGCGACAACTCCAACGACTCCAACCCCGTGTGGGTTGGCAATTCGGTCTACTTCCTCTCCGATCGTAATGGCCCTGTCTCGCTCTTCCGCTACGACACCGGCACGAAGGAAGTCAGCCAGGTTGAGCCCAACAAGAGCTTCGACCTCAAAACGTTTCAGGCCGGCCCCGGCGGCCTCGTCTACGAACAATTTGGCTCTCTCCATCTGGTTGACACCGCAACCAACGCCGATCACACCCTCTCCATCCAGATTCACGGCGAACTGCCCAACCTTGAGCCCCACCTGGCCGCGGTCAGACCGGACGAAATCAGGAATGCCACCCTGTCGCCCACGGGTGCCCGCGCTGTCTTTGAGGCCCACGGCGAAATCTTCACCGTTCCCGCCGAGAAAGGCGACACCCGCAACCTCACCAACACTTCTGGCGTGGCCGAGCGCGACCCTTCGTGGAGCCCTGATGGCAAATCCATCGCCTATTTCTCCGACGCGTCCGGTGAATATCAGCTCTTCATTCACGATCAGACCGGCTTCAAGCCGCCCACGGTGATCGACCTTGGACCCGAGCCAAGCTACTTCTATGGCCCCACCTGGTCGCCGGATTCAAAGCACATCTCCTATGCCGACAAGCACCAGCGCCTGTGGGTGGTCGACGTGCCTTCGGCCCCGTCTGCCGCGCCAGGCAAGCCGGTGGAAGTGGATCATGGAATCTACGGGACCTTCGGCTCCAACTTCGGCCAGGTCTGGTCACCTGACTCCAAGTGGATAGCCTACGATCGCGACCTCGACAACCAATTGCACGCCATCTTCCTTTACTCGATCGACACCCACAAGTTCACCCAGGTCACCGACGGCATGAGCGATGCCACCAGCCCCGCCTTCGATGCCAACGGCAAGTACCTCTACTTCATTGAGTCAACCAACGACGGGCCCAGCAACGCGGGCATCGATCTCTCCTCGCTCGACCGCGCCGAATCCAGCGCCCCCTATGTCGTGGTGCTGGCCAAGGACGGCGCTTCGCCTATTCCGCCCCAGAGCGACGACGAAAAGATCAAGGATGAAAAGAAGCCTGAGCCCGATAAGTCCGCCGACGATTCCAAGAAGGATGCCAAGGACGACAAAGCCGCCGACAAGGACAAGTCAGCCGACAAAGACAAAGATAAGGACAAGGAGGCCGACAAAGATAAAGATAAGCCTGTCAAAGTCACCATCGATCTCGACGGCATCGGCAACCGCATCCTTTCGCTGCCCATTCCTCGGCGCAACTACGGTCAAGTCCTCACCGGCAAGGCAGGCGTCCTCTACCTCGAAGAGGGTTCGCCCATCGGCCGGCCCTCCGAAGATGAAGGCCCCGGAATCCGCGCTGTCTGGCGTTTCACCCTGGAGAAGCGTGAACCGGAGCAGGTGCTTGGCGACCTGGACGCTTTCATCGTTTCGCAGGACGGCTCGAAGGTGCTCTACGCCCGCAAGGGAGGATGGACGATCGCTCCAGCCGACGACTTGAAGCCCGGCAACAACGGCCCGGGTAAGCCGCTGAACCTCGGCGCCATGGAAACCACCATCGATCCCCGCGCCGAGTGGCATCAGATCTACCATGAAACCTGGCGCATCGAGCGCGACTTCCTCTACGATCCCAACACCCACGGCCTCAGCATTCCCAAGATCGAGGCCAAATACCAGCCCTACCTCGCCGGCCTCGCCTCTCGCGAAGAATTCACCTACCTCAACATCGAGATGCTGGGCGAAATCACCATCGGCCACATGTTTGTCGGCGGCCCGCGGCCCCACGATACCGTTCCCAAGACCGGTCTTCTTGGTGCCGACTACAAAATCGAGAACGGCCGCTACCGCATTGCGAAGATCCTCGGCGGCCAGAACTGGACTCCTGGCCTCGCCTCGCCGCTCACCCTGCCCGGCGTCTACGTCAAGGAGGGTGAGTACCTGCTCGCCGTCAACGGCCGCGAGTTGCACGGCAATGACAACCTCTACGAGTTCTTCGAGGGAACAGCCGGCAAGCAGACCGTGCTCCACGTTGGACCCAACCCCGATGGCAAAGACGCTCGCGACGTCACCGTCATCCCCATCGACGACGAAGACGGCCTGCGCAATATCGACTGGGTCGAGTCCAACCGGCGCAAGGTCGACGAGCTCTCCGGCGGAAAGGTGGCCTACGTCTACATGCCCAATACGGGCGGCTCCGGCTACGACAGCTTCAACCGCTACTTCTATTCACAGCTCAACAAGCAGGCCCTGGTGCTCGACGAGCGCTGGAACGAGGGCGGCTTCATCGCCGACTACGTTGTTGACGTGCTCAAGCGGTTCCCGCTTTCCGGCGCAAAGGAGCGCGACGGTCTGCCCATCCACGACCCGGTGGGTGCCATCTTTGGCCCCAAGGTCATGCTGATCAATCAGAACTCCGGCTCCGGCGGCGACGCCATGCCCTGGTACTTCCGCAAGGCCGGCATTGGCAAGCTCGTCGGTACACGCACATGGGGTGGACTGGTGGGCATCGGCGGCTATCCGCCGCTCATCGACGGCGGCTATGTAATGGCCCCGCGCTACGCCATCTACGGCCTGCACGGCGAGTGGGAGGTAGAGAACCGCGGTATTCCGCCTGACGTCACCGTCGATCTGCTGCCCAAGGATGTGGCCGCAGGCCATGACGAGCAGCTTGAAACCGGCGTCAAGCTGGTTCTGGACGAACTGAAAGCCAACCCCATCCCGGAGATTCCGATTCCGCCCTATCCGAATTACCACAAAACCGACGGCCTGGGGAAAAACTAGGGCTATTCGACCTTGTGATTTGGGCGGGGAAGAAAGGTTGCGGTGTGTTCCATCCTTGAATCAGCGAACGATTCAAGGATGGAACACACCTCATCAAGGCCCTTTTCTGTAAGAAGCCGCAGTCACGCGAATCCCCTCGGCATACGGCGTTCCCGCAAAGCCGAAGGCTCGCGCGAACTTCGAAGAATCGAAGAGGTACGGCGAATCGTTCTGGTAGAGCATCTCGTAGATTTCGCCAACCAGCGGATTGAACCACCCCACCACGCGCACCATCGGCTTGCTTAAGACACGGTATTTTGCCGCGACGCCCATTTCCTGTGCGGCGCGGGCGATCAACTCTCTCCCGGCTGGTGCGCTCGCCGTGGTAGGCAGGTGCCAGGTTTGGTTCCACGCAGACGTGCTTTCCGCAAGCGCCACCAAGCCTTGTGCCGCATCCGGGGTATAGGTGTACGAGTGCGGCAGGGAATCGTTCACCAGCCAGGATGCCTTCTGATTCTTGCTGAAAGGCTCGAAGACCAGCGCATTCGGAATTCCATATTGCGCCCCCGGCCCGTAGAAATCGGCCGAACGCGCAATCATCGCGGTCAAGTTTCCCGCCTTCCACGCGTCAATCAGCGACGATGCAATCTTCGCGCGTACCTCGCCTTTCCTGCTCGACGGGTTGAAGGGCGTCTCTTCCGTCATTGCGCCGTTTACTTTTCCGTACATGTAGGCATTGTCGAAAAAGATCAGCTTTGCCCCTGCGCGTTTGCACGCCTCGATGGTGTTGGCCATGATGCGCGGCCACATCTCCGCCCAGAGCTTGTGGTCGTATTTCAGACCGGCCAGCAGATACACCGCGCTGGAGCCTTCCACCGCCCGCAGCGTCTGTTCTTTGTCAGAAAGGTCGGCGACGATGACTTCCGCCGCGCCCGGCATTGAAACAGGATGGCGCCCCACAAGCCGGAAAGGTTGTTTGCGCGCCGCAAGCAGTTTCGCCACTTCGTTACTGGTGACGCCACCCGCTCCAAGAATCGTAATCATGCAGGATTTCTCCTCTTCTTATCGTCCCGATTCTTATCGTCCAGAGCTCCCAAACCCCTTCTGCGCCCGCGCCGACACTTCCAGTGTTTCTACTTCTTGGACGAGTCCCGTGAGAACCGGTACAGGAATCATCTGCGCGATCTTCTCCCCGGCCTTCAGCTCCACGGCCGCATCGCCCAGGTTCGTCATCAGCACCAGGATTTCGCCCCGATAGCCCGCATCGATCACACCGGCCGTGGTGGCAATGCCCCGCGCCGCCATTGATGACCGGTCCCGCACCAGCAACCCTAGCGGAACGCCCGTCTCGGGGTGGCGGGCTTCTACCGCAATGCCCGTTCGAACCCGCGCAGTAGCCTGCGGCTCCAGTCGAACCCCCTCCAACGCAAACAGATCGTAGCCCAGGTCCTCGCCAGGATGAGCCACCACCGGCAGCCGGGCACCCGCTTCAAGCAGCCTCACTCGCAACATGAGTCGATGGTAGCAGCGCAGTCAGAAGCTAGCCCCGCCAACAAGCCCGCCAGACCCTGGCCGACCGCCACGACCCTTTATGGCCAGGGCTCACTGGCAGCGGCGGTATGATGATTCCGCAATCCAAAAGCGAGCAGAGATGCAAACAATGAGGAAGTTCTTCGGCGGGCTCTTCGGGCTTGTCTCCGTCATTTGCCTTGGTGTATCCATTCTTGTTTGTTCGGGGGCCATCATTCAGGGCACAATGTTGCGTCTCAGCAGCCGAGGAGCGTTGGCCACGCTCATCGTATTCTGCGTTTTTGTTTCCATGGCTTTCGTGTACGCCATGGCTTGTTGGACCACATGGAAAGCGAAGCCCTCGGAGCGAGCTTGGGGGATCGCTGCGAGTCTGCTGTACTTGTCGCTTCCGGCTTCCTCGATGTACTTCTTCCATCGGCGAATGAACAACTCTATCTGGCAGACTACTGTCCTCGGTGCACTCGCTCTCGTCGCCTACGCCTGGCCAGACAGGGAGAAGGGACCCACAACAGAGCAACCATTTGAACATCCAGAATAAGGGACCGCAGTTGAGCATGGAACGGCGTTCCACCCGAAATCATGAAAATGCAACCGCGGATCCTTCACTACGTTCAGGATGACAGGGTTCAGGGGTTGGCGAAGGCGGTTTTCAGGGCAGATCCGCCCTATAAGTGGTCAGCCCCGGCTGGGGTTCTCCCAACCGGGACTGCTTTTCATTCGGCAAGAAGACCTGTAAGCCGAATTCTGTCGTGTGCGGTCATTCCTCTAGGCGCCGCGTTGCCGCGGACGCTCATCAGCGACCTACCCGGAGGTTTCGGCAATTGCGCGATTACCCCAGCGACGAAGACCTGTCGCCGGGAACCCCGCTCGAGCCGCCTGGGCGCATCGGGCCGATGCGCAGCCCCGCCTGGCTCTTGGCGGAAACTTCCCTCCCTATTTGGTCTTGCTCCGTGTGGGGTTTACCCTGCCCCGGCCTTTACAGGCCGAGCGGTGCGCTCTTACCGCACCATTTCACCCTTACCCCGGCGCTGGAGTTTCCGCGACGACAAGCGAACCCGCCGTGGCGGGCCAACTCGGGTATTGCGTTTCCAGGGAGGCCCTCCCGAAAGAGGGGTAGCCGAGGCGGTATCTTTTCTGTGGCACTGGCCGTCCATGGGTTTTGAGGCCCACGTCCCGGACGTTATCCGGCACACTGCCCTGCGGAGTTCGGACTTTCCTCCCCCGGTTGGCATCGCTTGCGCGAGAGCCTTCCGGCAGCGACCGCCCGGTCCTCCTGCCAGTGCCTAGTGTACCCCGAAACGCGGTTCGTCTGCCGCGTTCAAACCGCACGCGGATTGCGCCGATAGAGCGAAGGTATTCCCATTTGTTTCAGCATTTGAATCGAGATCCCACTCAAAACCATCCATGTTGCCACGGAGGGAAATCTCCTCCTATCCCGAAAGGCGCGGACCGGCCGCCAGTCCGACTCCCCTAAGACCTCAAATCCAAGGAGAACGCTATGAAGATTGCCTCCACAATCGCTCGCTACCTGCTGGGCCTCATCTTCCTCGTTTTCGGCCTCAACCACTACCTGAGCCTCATTCCCACGGGGCCGATGCCCACCGGATTGGCGGGCCAGTTCCTGGGTGCGCTGATGCAATCGCACTATTTCTATGTGGTGGCTTTCTTCGAGGTTGCCCCGGCAATCCTGCTGCTCGTCAACCGTTATGTCCCGCTGGCCCTCACATTGCTCGGCCCAATTATCTTCAATATCCTTCTCGTCGGCATCCTTATATCCCGCATCGCGCTGCCCATGAGCATCCTCCTGACCATCCTGTGGCTGCTGGTCTTTTACCGGATGCGCTCTGCCTTCACCGGCATCTTTCAGGAGCGCATCGCGGACTGAGCTTCCCGACTGCGAGCGCAAACAGTCTCTACAATTGAAGCGGGACGATTAACGGGGGACGATGATCCAGTATCTCTATCTCGGACGCGTGGCTTACGACGAGGGGCTACGCCTCCAGGCAGAGATCGCCGAACTGCGCTACCAGGGCCGTGTCGAAAATGTGCTGCTCCTGCTCGAGCACCCGCCCGTCCTGACCCTCGGCCGAAACGCCCACCGCTCCAACGTCCTCGCCTCTGACGAATTGCTCGCCCAGCGCGGCGTCACGCTTCATGAGATCAATCGCGGCGGCGACGTCACCTACCACGGCCCCGGACAACTGGTTGGCTACCCCATCTTCGACCTGCGCAGCCTACTCAGGCCGGCCGGAGGCCGTCTGGGGCCAGTCGATTTTGTGCGCATGATGGAAGAAGCCCTCATCCGCCTCTGCGGCGTCTACGGCGTCCGCGCCGGCCGCATCGCCGGCCTCACGGGCGTCTGGTGCGGTCTTCATGAGTCAGAAATCTCATCCAAAGATCTGCCCTCCCGCAAGGGCCGCAAGATCGGGGCCATCGGGATTCATGTCTCGCGCGGCATCACTTCTCACGGCTTCGCCTTTAATGTCACCACCGATCTGCGCGACTTCCAACTGATCAACCCTTGCGGCATCACCGACAAGCCGGTGACGAGCCTTGAGAGGGAAGTTCCCGACCCCGCCGCATTGCCGAGCCTCGAAGCCATCGCGCACGAAGCGACCCGCCAGTTCGGCCATGTCTTTCACGATCAAATCCTGGCCATCGAAAGCCTTGATGCATTGCGTGTTCAAGCTTTGCCGCCGAAGACCCAGTCACCGGCACCGGAGAAGCCACAGAAGGCGGAGTTGGCCTCACCGCAGATGACGGAAGACACGCCCCTCCAGGTTCCCCCTGAGGTCGAACGCCTGCGCCACGCCCCCAACCGCCCCGTCCGCGCCTGAACGCAATCCGTGCAGCCCTGGCCCGTCACAAAGTTCGGCGATTTATAATCCGGCAGGACCCAGGTGCGCCGTAAGACCTGCCCAGAGCTAGCCGAGAGTCCCGCATCGCGGAGAGAACGATCCATGCCAACCGACGTCATCATGCCCCAGATGGGCGAGTCGATCTTCGAAGGCACCATTACCCGCTGGCTCAAGCAGCCCGGTGACGCCGTTCAGAAGGACGAGCCGCTCTTCGAAATCTCCACCGACAAGGTCGACGCCGAGATTCCCTCGCCCGTGGCCGGCGTTCTCAGCGAAATCAAATTCCCCGAAGGCGCCACCGTCCAGGTCAACACGGTCGTCGCAATCCTCGATGGCCCCTTCACAAAGCCCTCCTCCGCCTCGAAGACCAAGTCGGCGCAACCGCTGGAGGCGAAGCCGCAGTCACCCGCACCGGAGGCGGCGCAAGCGCAGCCGGCCCCGCCGCAGGTGGTTGGCGGCACCGAAGTGGTCATGCCCCAGATGGGCGAATCCATCTTTGAAGGCACCATCACCCGGTGGCTTAAAAAGGCGGGCGACAAAGTCGAGAAAGACGAGCCGCTTTTTGAAATCTCGACTGACAAGGTGGATGCCGAAATTCCCTCGCCCATCGCGGGCGTCCTCAGCGAGATCAAAGTTCCCGAAGGCGCCACTGTCCAGGTCAACACCGTTGTCGCAGTTATTGGCGGCGCTTCCGTCCCCACGGCATCGGCCGCTGCATCCCAGGAGGCGGAGAGGCCGCAATTGGCCCCACCGCCGGTGGCGCAGGTGCAGCAGCAGGCGCTCCGGTCCTCGCCGCTGGTACGCCGCATTGCCAAAGAACACAACCTTGACCTGCATCAGATTGCCGGCACCGGCTCCAACGGCCGCATCACCAAGGAAGACATTCTCTGCTACCTCAGCCAGCCTTCGGCGTCGCACGCGCAGTTGGCCCCACCGCAGGTGGCGCAGTTGGCCCCCACGCAGGTGCCCGCACCGGGGTTGAAAGATGAAGTGGTCCCGTTGACCCGCATGCGCGCCATCATCGCCCAGCGCATGTCTGAGAGCAAGCGCATCAGCCCCCATGTCTACTCCGTCTACAAGATCGACATGACCCGCATCGCCCGCCTCCGCGAGCGCCAGCGGGCCGCGTTTGAGCAGCGCAACGGCGTCAAGCTTACTTACATGCCATTCATTGCCGCCGCGGCGGTTGAGGCGCTCCGCCGCTTCCCCATCGTCAACGCCTCGCTCATCGAGTCTTCCATCCACTATCACGCCAACATCAACCTCGGCATCGCCGTAGCCCTCGAGTGGGGCCTGATTGTGCCGGTGGTGAGGCAGGCTGAGACTGCCAGCTTCGTCACCCTGGCCCGCGCTATCAATGACCTTGCCGCGCGCGCCCGCTCCAAAAAGCTCCTGCCCGACGAAGTGCAGGGTTCCACCTTCACCCTCACCAACTCCGGCGTCTTCGGCGGCGAGTTCGGCACACCGATCCTCAATCAGCCCGAGTCGGCCATTCTTGCCATCGGTGGCCTGCGCAAGGAGGCGGTTGTTCTCACTGATGTCGAGGGCAACGACACGATTGCGATCCGCTCCATGCAGACTTTCTGCCTCGGCTTCGACCACCGCCTCATCGATGGCGCCGACGCCGGCAAGTTCATGCTGGAGTTCAAGAAGGTGCTTGAAACGTGGGACCGGGAGATCGGGTAGATCAACGAACGTCTAAGAAGATGGTGGGAAGTACCTGCTTTTGAATGTAATTTCCGTGGCTCGCGGTGACTCGACCGCAGCGCACGATTTCAGTATCTCCTTGAACGTTCCGAGCGGATGATTGCAACCACCTGATTGGCATTCTCTTCAAGTCGATCATTAGCCACGACGTGGTCGAACTTGTCAGGATTCTGCATCTGAGAGAGCCTCGATGCTTCCTGAAGACGATAAAGCGGACGCTCATCGACAATTGAACCTGTAACTTGTTCGTGCTGCTCAGACGAAGAATGCAAGACCAGAATGTTGACCGCATCGGGCAGCTTCTGCTTTATCTGCGCGACTCCGCGCTCATCGACTTTGATGAGCATGTCGTTGCCTTTGTCTCGGGCTTCCTGAAGACACTGACGCGGCGTCCCATAGTAATTGCCAAGGACATTTACGAATTCGAGGAACTCTTCTTCGCAATCATGCGCTCGAAGACGTTTTGAGTTGTGAAAACAAACCCGTCATCTTCGGCACTCCGGGGTTGTCGTGTGGTGTAAGGAGTCGCCAAATCCAACCCATCGAGAAGTTCGCACACTCGGCCGGCAACGGAGGATTCGCCAGGACTGAACGTTTCGCAGATGGTGAAAACAATGCTCATCAGATGCTGCAGGTTAGCAGAGCCAGAATACAACTGTCGTGTCGTGGCCAACCCTTCCTTTTCTATTCCTTCGCCTTTTTTTGGGAACACGTCTCGTTTTGGAGGTGAGACAACCGAAGCACGTGTCAGCGCTCTTTGTCTCTCATTGTCTTCAGACTTGCCTTCACTAGTTTCTTCAGCAGGGTCACTGGAATCCGCGTATCCATTGGAAAGCTGACAATCGCCTTCGTTGTGAGGTAACCCGCAAGTTCCTTGCTATGTTCCTGGATTACTGGCGGGCGTACATGCAGGCGTATGTATGGTTTCTTGAAGCTGAACCAGACAAACATCCCATCATAGTCAAAGCCTGGATAGGAGTATCCGGGCATCTGGAAGTAATCGGTGCGCTCGGTCGCCCCCGGCGCGGCCGCCAGTATCGCGGCCCTCATCTTCGCCAAATTGTCTTGCGCCTCATTTGGACAGCTTGCTATGTATTCGTCTACTTCACTCGTCCTGGGTTTTGTCGACACGCGTTCCTCCGCAGGTAGCTTCACGATTCAGAGTTTGCCATATCCGAGATCATGGGACCAGCGGATCAGAACTGTGGGTTCCGGGCGAGTCGTAGCTAGCCAAGATCGGAAGCGCGTCGCGGAGAAGGGCTGATGGTGGGGTGTTAATTTTCTCCGCGAGGCGCTTTCGCTTTGGACACGAGAAGGAAGCCGCAGGGGTACTTAGCGGCCGCGGTGATCGAGGCTGGGATTATGGCGATTGAATGCCATTTCCTTGTGGCGCGGATGTTTCTGTGATCGGTGGTTGAAGCGGCTGGTGCTGCAAACGGCGGAGCATTGCGTATACGATCTTTGATTTTGCCTGAGCGGCAAGCTGTTTATGGTGGCGTTGAAGCGTAATCGGATGCAGAGAACACACGCCGGCAAACGCGTGCCAGAAGCAAGCAGGCAGAGCGGGTTGGCATCAACGGTCATGAAGAGTCCAGGCCTGCGAAATAGAGTTGTGCGGCGGAGAAGCGTTCGACGACTCGCATGGGTGCGCCGCAACGGGGACAGTGCCAGAGATCGCAATCTGGTGGCGGCGGGAGCGGCACGGGCTGGCGTCCCTGGGCGGCGAGCAGGGTGCGTGCCAGGGGCAGGAGTTGTTTTCGGAAGCGGTTCGACAGCAGGCCGTAGTGACGGATGCGGACGAAACCCCTGGGCAGCACATGGAGGAAGAAGCGACGCAGGAACTCGACGGCGTGGAGAGGCATGACGCTCTGTTTTCCGCCGTGGCGATGATCGCGCCAGCGGAAGTGGACGTGTTCCCCGTCGAAGGCGGTGATGCGGTGGTTGGAGATGGCCATGCGGTGGGTGTAACGGCGGAGATAGCCGAGGACCTGTTGGGGGCCGCCGAAGGGCGGCTTGGCGTAGACGTACCAGTCCTTGCCGGCCAGTGCAGCGATCAGTTGTTCGAACCATGCGGAATCGCGGAAATCAGCGGCGGGACCGCGGCAGTCGAGCAGGTTTTTGCGATAGAGCTGGCCAAGCCCGGCAAGGAACTTCTTGCGGAAGAGGTTGTGCAGAACGGGAATGGGCAGCAAAAACAGCGGGTGGCTGGTGGATATCCATCTCCGATGATCGGGGGACAGTCCGCCGCCGGGGACCACGCAATGGACGTGGTAAGGGCCCAGCAGGTTCTGACTCCAGGTATGCAGGATGGAGAGGAAGCCGATCTCAGCGCCGAGCCATTTAGGATCGGCAGCCACTTCGAGCAGGGTCTGGGAGCTGGCCTCGAACAGCAAGTCGAGAAATGGCCGGGGAGAAGTCAGCGCCAGGGGGTTCAGTTCGTGGGGCAGGGTGAAGACAACGTGGAAGTAGTTGGTGTTGAGCAGATCCTGCTGCTGGGCCTGGAGCCATCGCCGGCGCTCCCGCCCCTGGCACTTGGGGCAGCATCGTGATCGGCAGGAGTTATACGAGTGCGGCGCCTGGTACGGGCAGTTGACACACTTGTCCTTATGTCCGCCCAGAGCAGCGGTACGGCAGCGCTCCACAGCCCGGTAAGCCTTCAGCTGCTGATAGCTGACACTGGACTGGTAGAGTTCGAGATACTGCCTGCCCTTTGCGCGGACGATGTCGGCCACTTCGATGGCCGGACGCGTCATGAGCGCGGACGATGATAGAAACGGCGGCTCTGGTCGACGTCGGAGAGCTTCAGTTCTTCGATGGGGTTGGCAACCTGGTGCAGATGATGCTCGGACAGATGCAGATACCTGGCTGTTACTTCCAGATCCTCATGACCGGGCAAAAGCTGGATGGTGCGCAGGTCGGTTCCGGCTTCAAGCAGATGCGTTGCCCAGCTGTGACGTACCAGGTGGGGCGTAACTGGCTTGCAGATGCCGGCCCTCCTGGCAGCTTCGACGCAGGCGCGCCACACGATCTTGTCCGTGATCGGCTGCTCCGAGTCGCGATGCATGCGCGAGGGGAACAGGTAGGTCTCCGGCTTGAGCCACCGCCAGTAGGCCCGCAGCGTCTCCAGCAGCTTCGGGCTCAGCGGCAGGTCGCGGTCCTTGCCTCCCTTGCCGTTCACTACGTGAATGACCATGCGCTGGCTGTCGATGTCGGCGATCTTCAGCCGTGCGATCTCAGCGCGGCGCATGCCCGTGCCATACAGGACCATCAGCAACGTGCGCTCGAATAGGCCGCTGCTGGCATCGATCAGACGTCCTGCTTCTTCCCGGCTCAGGATCTTGGGTAGCTTCTTGCGAACCTTGGGATAGGGCAAAAACTGGCGGAACTCATGCCGGCCGAGCGTGCGTATGAATAAGAACCGCAGCGCAGACACATGGTTCTCGACGGTTCCGGGATCCAGCTTCCTAACCTTGAGCAGATAGGCCTGATAGATGCGAATATGATCCGGGCCCAGCTTGTCTGGTGACTTGCCAAAGTGTTGTGCGAACAGCTCGACGTAACGCAGATAGCGCCGCGAGGTGCCCGCTGAGTAGTTGCGACGCTCGAGTTCTTCGAGCATCATCTGGCGAAGATGAGTCACAGTGGATTACCTCCTGTGACTCAACCTATCCCGGCCTCAAAACTACTCGCCAGCCACTACCGCAGCGGCCGCGGCGCCTGCGGCTTCGTTCTTGTAGCCAAACCGGAAGTTTCAGCGAAGACGATCATCTCAGTTCACCTGTGCCCCGGAAATCGGCGCAACCATTACTTCGCCCAGGCCAGCCCGTCCGAACCTTTCCCCGTATCCATCAGCCGCGTCATCTTCCACGCACCCAGATCAATCTCCGCCACCTGTCCGGCGTGCTCGCAGCTCACGTACGCCACCTTGCCATCCGGCCGCATCACCACCGCCTGCGGATACGCGCCAACCGCGACATACCGCGCAACCTTCATGGTATTCAGGTCCACAACTGCGATTTTGTTCTGGTCGGGCTGCGTCATCAGCAGCCAGCGCCCATCCAGCGTCGGCGCGCTGCCGTAGCCGATTCCCTCCAGCGGCACCCACTTCGCCACCGTATCCGTCGTGGTATCGATCACCGCCATACGCGGCTGTGTCTGGTCGGCTGTGAACACCCACTTGTCATCCATCGACACCGCAATCCGCTGCGTATTCCCCGAGATGGGAATAATCTTCAGCAGCTTCCGTGCCTGCATGTCCAGCACCGACACCGTGCCCGGCCCCACGTTGGCCGTGTAGCCGCGGCGCCCATCGTGCGAAATCGCAAGCATGTGGCTTTCCGGCTGCCCCGTCGGAATCGACCCCACCACCTTCAGCGTCTTGGGATCGACGATCGTCACCGCGTGGTCCAGCTCCGTCGTTACATAAAGCAGACCATCCTTCGGCCCGACCACGGGCAGATGTGGCCGGACCTCATGGCCGAAATCGAGATTGCCCACCACTTTCCCGGCGGCAACATCGATCACCACCATGTTGCGCCCATTGGTCCCCGGTTTTCCCACGCCGGAGTTCCCGTAGATGGGCACATAAGCTAGCCGCCCATCCGGCGAGGCGGCCACCTCGTGCCCGGTAACCCCGCCCTCGGCCACGGATACGATCAACTTTCCCGCGACAGGATCGACGATCCCGAGGCTGCCCGATCCCTTTTGTGCCACCAGCAGCCGTCCCTGCGCGTATCCCAATGGCACCACCAACCCCAACAGCATCAGGAACACAACTCCACGAATGCCCATCGACGACCCCCTCCGCACCACGCACTGACTATATCCCAGCCCTCCGCAAAGAGGAGACGGCAATCCTGCGTTCGTGTTCCAGGCGGGGCCGTTCTACCCATGCGCCGCCCACGGATCGTACGTCCCTACGCTCCACGAATGGCCTTCCGGGTCTTTCACGCTGAACTCGCGGCTGCCGTAATCCGTGTTCTGCAACACGCGGACGATGGTTCCCCCCGCGGCCACGGCGCTTGCATGAACTGTGTCGGCGTCCGCCACCACGATGTAAGCGCTGCGGGTCTCTGCGCCGCCTAATTCCAGTGGCGATTTGAAGCCGCGCCCATATTCATCGTCCTTCACCGAGCCCAGCATGATCATGCCGCCGCCCAGCGACAATTCCGCGTGGCCAATGGTGCCATCCGGGTTGGAGTAAACGGCGTGGCGCGTAAAGCCGAAGACGTTGCACAGCCAGTCAATCGCTGCGGGGGCGTTGCGATAGCGCAGCGTGGGCATGATGGTGGATTTGGAATTGGTCGCGGTGTCTGTCATATATCCTCCTCTGTCGTCGAAAGACTACGGCATCAATATGGCAGTCTCGCTCAGCGGATATCTTGGAAAAATCGGAAATCCCCGGCCTCTTTGATTGTTCTCACTCCACCACAATGTGATTGGCCCACCGGCTGCGCAGTGCGGAGTAAGTCGTGGCGTCAATTCCAGAAAACGCCTTGAATTCATTGGCGAAATGCGATTGATCGTAGAAGCCGCAATCCAGCGCCAGGTCCGCCCACTGCATGCCCGCTCCCGCATGTAACTGCTGCACCGCCCGCTGAAAGCGCTGAATCCGGCACCACACCTTGGGCGGCAAGCCCACCTCTTCGCGAAAAACCTGCGAGAAACGCCGCTCGCTCCAACCCGTGCTCCTTGCCACTTCACTTACCGTTGCCACGCCCGCCGCGCCTCCCAGCTTGCTCACCGCAAACTGCACCATTCTGTGCCGCGCAGGCCGCGCGGCAATCCGAAAGCCCAGAAATTCCTCCAGGCAGTCAAGCCTGCACTGCGGCGAAGGAATCTCCCGCAGCCTGTCGCGCACATCCCGTGCAGGCGCGCCCCACACATCTTCCAGAGGCACGCTGCGGTTGCTGAAAAGATCGACGGCGTCCGTCGCGAACGCAGCGAACCCGCCCGGCTCAAATACCACGCCTATCAGGTCCGCCATGTCGGAGCTGTCCACAATCTCGTAGACCGAGCGCGCACCCACAATCAACGACGGAGCCATCCGGCGATCGCATTCGCCCTCCGGGCAGTCGAGAAGAAAATCGCGCGCCAGGTTCAGGATCACCTGCACGCAGCCGTTGGGCAGGATGCGCTCGCGCCTGTAGGCGGCATCCGGTGCCCGCGCATACCAAAGCGCGCGAACAAAACGGGCAAGCGGCGCGCGGGGATTACGCTCCAGGTAAAGCACAATGACCTCGTGCTCCTTATAGCACGATTCATTGCCTGAAACCACCGTAAGCCCAAGAGCGCAGTGTCACCGCCGAACGCATCCGGTATCCTTGGCGGCATGGCCCTCCCCGCCGGTGACACCGAACTCGTGCAAATCATGGATGCCTCGCTGGCTGAAGCCGCCCATCGTGCCGGCGAGTGGCTGGCCTGCCGACCCGGCTGCACCCAATGCTGCCATGGAGCCTTCGCCATCAATGCGCTCGATACCCTTCGCCTCCGCAGCGGCATGGACGAACTTCGCACGGCGGACCCCTCTACCGCGGAAGCTATCGAAGCCCGCGCCCACGCGTGGCTCTCCGAGCATCTGCCCGCTTTTCCCGGCAACCCCGCCACCGGCATTCTCGGCACTTCAGATGCCGACCAGGCCAGCTTCGACGATTTCGCTAATGAGACCGCTTGTCCGGCCCTCGACCCTGCTACCGGCCTCTGCAGCGTCTACGCCTGGCGTCCCATGACCTGCCGCGTCTTCGGCCCGCCAACCAGAGCCGGTGACGCACTCGCCTGCTGCGACCTTTGCTTCGTCGGCGCTAACGAAGCCGAAGTCGCCGCCTGCGAAATGCCCGTCCCGCACGCCCTCGAGGCTCGCCTGGTTGCCGCCACAGCCCAGGAAGGTGAAACGGTGGTGGCCTTTGCGCTTCTGCCGTGAAATCAATAAGTTCTTGTCAAACCAGCCCTCAATCAGGCATAGAATGATCAATCTGCCGAAGCAGTTCCGGTAGTTGCCCAAGTGACGCCATGCCCGTCGCTCATCTGACCCTCGAACTCCGCATCGAGCACGCGCAGTCGCTCAAAGACCGCCGCCAGGTCGTCCGTTCCCTCAAGGACCAGTTGCGTCAGGGCTTCAACGTCTCCATAGCCGAACTGGACGAAGCTGTCACATGGCAGTCGGCAACCCTGGGCATCGTAGCCATCTCTCGCTCCCGCGACTACCTCCATGGCCTCGTCGAAGAAGTAGAACGCGCCGCCCGCCGCATTGCCAACGAACACGGCGCCGAACTGGCCGACACCTTCTGGGATTACATCGAGAGCTGAAGCGTCAGAGAGCCCTCATGGCTTCGCAGTCGTGCCCTCTATTCGTAGTGCAGCGTCTTCGCCAGGTCCAGTCGAAGCGCGCGTCGCGCTGGCAACAACGCCGCCAAGGCGACAATCGCCACCAAAACGGCAACCGCCCCGGCATAGCTCATCGGATCAAGATTGCTCACCCCATAGAGCACCTTGCGCAGTACCTTCGATATCGCTGCCGCAATCCCCGCACCAGACACAAGCCCGATCGCGATTGGCCAGGCAAACTGGCGCAATACAGTCGCAAGTACTTGAGCTCGTTCCGCTCCTAACGCAATGCGGATAGCAATCTCCTTGGTCCGCTGCGAAACTGTGAAAGCCACCAGGCCAATGATGCCGACTCCTGCCAGCGAAACCGCCACCATGCCGATCAGGCTCACGACCATCGCCACGCGTTCCACTCCCAGCACATTCTCGTGGTACAGAAGCTTCAATTTTCTTATCTCGGGGAATAGCTTGGGATCGAGGCTTTCACTAATGGATTTGGCCACTGCCGGCAAGCTGTCAGGGGAACCCGCCATCCTCGCCAATACCACCATATCCGGCATATCCTGCGCCTGGGCCGGCCAGTACAACTCCACCGCATCGTCATCATTGATGGCGTTTACCCTTGCATTTCCCACCACGCCCACCACCGTGAATCCCTGGTCCCCGTTCTTGAACTGCTGGCCCAACGGATTCTGTCCCGGCCATTGTTTCCGCGCCAGCGACTCGCTCACGATCACGGAGTTCTTTTCTCCAGGGAAAAAACTTCTCCCCAACAGCATGGGTATGCTCATGGTCTGAAAGAACCCCGGCTCAACCCAGTTTGGATAAATGGCCACGGGGTGGCCATCAATTTCCGTATCCATTCGCGAGATGGTATGGCCCATCGGCGGCAGTTTCACAAGCGAAACCGACTTCATCCCAGGTACTGCGAGCAGCCTGCTTTGCATCTGGTTCAGGTATGCCTGGGCAGCGCCCGGCGCATAACCGTGCTGCCCCAACTGCGGGTCGATCGATACCAACCGCTCATACCCGAAGCCCGGACTGGTAAACAGCACATGCTGCGTGGCGCGCACCAGCAAGCCTGCTACGATGAGCAACACGCAACTTGCCGCTACCTGCAAGCCTACGAGTATCTGCCTGGCTATCGTCTTCCGCTGCCGTTGCCGGGCGAGTTGCAAGGCCGGCGTCAACCCAAAAAAGAGGGTCGCCACCAGCGCCATGCCCACGGTGAACAGCACGACCCGCCAATCCGGGGCCGCCGTGAGCCACCTGGGAGCGCTCGTCCGGCTCAGGGTCACACGCAGAATCAAGTAGCTCAGGGCCAGGCTTCCCGCCGCACCCAGCATTGCCAGCAAAACGCTCTCCGTGCAAAGCTGCCTGAAAATGCGTGCCCTGGTGGCGCCGATCGCCACGCGAATTCCCATTTCGTGCTCCCGCGTCACGGCACGGGCCAGCAACAACCCTCCCAGGTTTGCGCAGGCTACCGCCAGAATCAGCAGGGTCAGCACCCCGACCATCGCCGCCACGCGGTACATGTCGGCCTGCATCACCTGCATATGGCCGCCCGGCTGAACGTCAATGTATTCGTTGTCCCATATCTCCTTTGGATGTTCTTTGCGTAATTGATTCGTAAGCGCCAGCAACTCCTGAGCGGCAGCCTCACGAGACACTCCCGGCGCCAGCCTGCCCCACATTCTCACGCTGCCGGCCGACGGGTCGGTAAGCACCTTACTTCCTTCAATGAAGTACGGCTGCTGCGCCATCGGCAGCCAGATATCGGGGTCCTGACCGCCAAGGGTCGCGAAGTCATACGGCGTCACGCCAACGATGGTTACCGGCTTCTTGTTCAAATGAATGACTCGCCCAATCACTGAGGGATCGGAGCCGAAGCGCCGTTGCCAAATCCGGTAACTCAGCACCACGGTGGGTGCGGCACCCGCAGCACCTTCTCGCGAAGGATCCATGAGCCGGCCATATACCGCGGGCGTTCCCAACTCGCTAAAGTAATTGGGCGTCACAAAGGATGCGCTGGTTGGCTGCACATCTTCATCTATCTGCATCGGAGGCACGCCCAACACCGCCATCGTCGCGGACAGGGACTTCGCATGACTTCCGTAAAAGAGCGCTGAGGTGTAGGGCATTTCGCTTGTGTAACTCTGCGGCGAGCGGCGTTCGAGCCGGACGATCCTATCCGGATCTCGCACCGGGAGCGATTTCAGCGCCACCATATCAAACAAGCTGAACGCCGACACATTCACCCCGATCCCAATGGTCAGGATCACCACCGCCGTGAATGTGAAGCCGGGCGATTTGGTCAGAATGCGCAAGGCATAGCGCAAATCCTGCGCGAGCCGGTCGAGCCACGTCCATCCCCAGGCCTCGCGCGCCTGCTCGCGCATCCTCAGCGTGTTGCCAAAGTTGTTGCAGCCCTGTCGAGCGGCCATTTCGCGGTGGAATTCCATGTCGCTCTCAAGTTCTGCATCAAGGCGGCGCCGGTTAATCAAATAGTGAATACGTCGAAAAAACTCGCCCATGTTATCCCCCCGTCGGCGCTACATTGCTTCTCATGCCGTGCGAAGAATTTCCTGGATGGCTCGGGTCGTGCGCTCATACCCTGACAGCTCGGCTTCCAGTTGTTGGTGACCCGCGGGCGTCAGCCGATAAAAACGCACTTTGCGATTGGTTTCGGAGATACCCCATTCGGCGACCACCCAACCCTTCATCAGCATCTTCTGCAGTGTCGGATACAGCAGTCCTTCTTCCACTCCCAAAACTTCGCTTGAGAGCACGTGAATCCTTTGCGCAATTGCATATCCATGAACAGAGCCGGATTGCAGCACCCTCAGAATCAGCATCGGGAGGGCTCTCGAAGGAGTAACAGACTTAGGCCTATCAGACATAGGCATAAATATATTATGTATGCGGCCAGTGGTCAAGCTGGAAATTTCAGAATCTCAACGTCCGAGGACAGCCAGCTTTCAGTGCTGCCGCAGACTACGGCATGGGATCGAGATTTTCACCACCAACTAGACTTCCACTGGCGTCTTCTGCGTATTCTGGCCCGCCACAATCCACCACCGGCCCTCTCGCTCAACCATCACCAGTGTCATGATTCCCTGCCGCGGATGGTGCATGATCCAGCCGTCCGGCGGCTGAGCGCCAACCATTTCCCAGTCAGATACCGCAAGCATGACCCCCTCCGCGATCGTCTGCATCCTGTTCGTCATGCGGGTCATCTGGCTGTCTCTGAAGATGGTCTTGTGCATCGCGATGTGCCCGCGCTCAATCTCCGCGTGTCCGTGCCACTCCTGGCCGAGCGCATTCACATAGAAAGCGTCCGCGGCAAACTGCGAAGCATATGTCACCATGTCATGGTGATTCCAGCTCTTCTTGAGCAGGTCCAGAAGACCTTCCGCCGTCACTGTTTGAACCGTAGGCATGAGCATCACCCTGAGACGGGCGGCAGAATGATCTTTCCGGGGTGCCGGCCCATCTCCATGACTATGATGCGCAAGCTACAATCTCGCGATTTCCAATCGCGTGCATTCCGAGTGCTTCATCCCTTTTTTGCACCTTGCAAAAGGAGCGCAATCTGCCGGACGTCATTCCGACTTTAGCGTGGCGAACTGGCGTACTTCCCCGCCTTGACCCACACCCATCCGCCGCCCGCCGCGATATTCGTGGGATCCTTCACCACGTAGAGCAGCACCGTTCGCGCTGCAGAACACTGGCGGTAGACGCTCGCCGCCGCCGATCCGGCACCCCCAAATTCGAGATCCATTTCAAACTCCGCCGGAACATTCTCCACCTGGAAACTCCCGTCGCGCCCCTGCGCCGCAATCTCATGCAAAGCTCCGCCTGTAAAGGTCGCCTTGCCCTCCTCGTTCACGCCGATCGTGTAATGCGGGTTGGTCTCGGACGCCACTTTCAGGTCCACCGCGACCTGAAACGGGTCTGCAATCGGCTCCATCGTTCCCGCGCGTACCACCCTGAACGACATGGTGCACGAATTCTTCGAGCCAGGTCCAACCGTCCCGTTCACATAGTTCTTCGCGTTGCCCCCCGTCAATGCGGATATCTCGTCCATCGCACCTTGCGGGCTCGCGCTCGGCGCTTGCACCACCCCGGCCGCCTCCGCGCAACCCTCCGGAACAAGGAACACCGAAGCCGCTGGCGCGCCCAGGTTCACATTTGTCACCTCCAGCACCGTTTGCGGCGTCTCCCCCGGCGGAGTGATCTGCTCCTTCACCACCAGGCCGGTCCCGGGGTCCACCCACGCCCTCACCGTTCCTTTGGGCCCCGCCGGCGTCTCCAGAATCCTCGTCGCGAACCCGTCAATCGTCTCCGCTCCCACCTGCCGTGCGCCCTGCTTCAAAAGCCCCGCCGCGCCTCCAAACGGATCGCCCCAATCTCCTGTAATGCTCCCTTTCACACACGTCGCCGAGTTATTCACCGGGTCCCAGGTCAGGCTCTCGTGGGTGTTCAGGTCGTAAAGGGTTCGCAAGTAAACGGTACGGGAAGGCCCCGTCACCTCCGCTGGAGAGCCGCTCTGATCCACCAGCGCCTTCGAGCCCAGCCGATAGATCTTCGTTACCCCTCGTCCGCCCAGCATCGCGTTGTTCGTCGTCACGGTGTATGCCGTGGGAGCAGTCGCGCTCTGCGCCCCATGCGCCCCGTTCATGCCCGCAAGCAAAACCAGGTTGATCCCGCAAACACCAGCTATTCGAATCATCATTTTTCCGTCCCCCCCGCCGCGGCACTTGCACCCGCACTGTGGCCCGGAATACCAGCGACTTCACGATAGCAGCGAGGGGCGCGAAAAGGGCCCCCAAAAGACGAAAACACACCCCATCTGCCGACAATTGAGAAAAGGCATTTGTTATCCCGAGCGTATTCGAACGCCTACCCGCCGTGGTGGGGTTCTGCCCTACCCATTCGCTACGCGCACTATAATTCGTGGCGATTGCCCATATCCAGACCTGCCATCAAGGCTTTGTTGGCACCGAGAATCCGGCGAGGGGAAGTTAACGTTTTTCTCTCCAGATCTTTATCTCTTCGACATGGCTTGGAGTTTGAGGACGGTGTTCCAGTTGCGGGCCGTGCCGGTCACATTGAGAATGCGGTCGATAGCTTTGGCGGTGAACTTGGATTCGGCGGCACCGTCGGGCAGATGGAGGTAGAGCGTGTCGCCGGCGAGAAGATACCGGTCGCGGCGCGTGGGGTATTGGGTGAGGATGCGGTCAAGACCGGCAGCTAAAGCCGCTGCGGGAGATCCAGTGAGAAAAACCGCGTGCACCCTGGAGCCGTCGGCTGCAGCTTCGGTGGCGAAGGGATTGGCGGCGATGGCGCGTTCAAGGTCGTCGTGGGTGCGGACGATTACGCCTGCCGGAGCGCCGGTCAGTCTTTCAAGTGCGGCCGCGATGGCCTTGGCCACATTGGCCGCCGAGCCCGTGCCATCAAAGACAGCGTTGCCGCTCTGAATGTAGGTTTCGACGTTGCGGTAGCCAAGATCGGCAAGAAGTTTGCGGAAGTCGGACATGGAAAGCTTGCCGGTGCCGCCGACGTTCACTGCGCGAAGGAGTGCAATGTAGGTGGGCATAGGCGCTCCTGGAATCATCAGCCTCATGTCTCAGCATCGAGACATGAGGCGCCCGGCTTTACAGATTAAGGGATCTACATCCCAGCCTGCATTTCTCCCTGGTTGCAGAGACGTCGCATTGCAAAAATACAAACCGACGACATTCCTTTCAAACTTTGCAGTCACGTATGGCTTAGAATTAGCGCCGATTGGCGCAACATAAAAACATGAATACTTTCGGAACAGAAAAATCCGGAACCGGAGATGCCAAGGCGAGCTTAGTGGTACTTAAACGGGGGTTAGGCGGCACTTGGTTTCAGTGGCCGGTGTGTGCAAGATCCAATCTTTCAGCGACTTAGCCTGTGCGTACCTCCCAAAAACGCGCACCTACCCCCTTATTTATTCTTGATTTCCACAAAAAGCTTGCACATTATTTCTGCTTCTTGTGAGACAAGCCGGCTAACTCACCCCCACCTTGTACCGGGGCCAGAGCGGGCGGTTGGCTTCGTGATTGATGACGGGTTCTCCGTCGCACTCCACTTCAATGACGGTTGCCGGTTGATCCGGAGCATCGATGGGAAGGCCGGTGAGACGCAGGGAAAACTCGGTCTGCGTGAACTCGACTTTCTGGCCGGTCTTCAAGATGCGGGCAGACACGACATTGGGCTTGAGTCCGCCGATGGCGATAACCGCCTGCGGCTGATAGAAGTTGAGCCAGTCGGCGGCGGGGGTGTGGCCGGGCCAGAAATGCTGGTGAATGTAAAGGGTATTGCCGCGGCGTGTGTAGTTGGCATTGACGTTGCCGCCCAATTGTCCGCGGTCAGTACCGTAAAACGCCTTGCCGTTGGTGTCGAGCCATTTGCCCACCGTCTCCAACACGGCAACGGTCTCAGGCGGAATCGATCCATCCGGTTCCGGGCCGATGTTGAGCAGGTAATTGCCGCCGCCCCGCGCACAGGTGGCTAGATTGTCCACGATCACTTTGGGAGTTTTCCAGGCGTCATCGGCGCGGTTGAATCCCCAACTGTCGTTGAGCGTCATGCAGGTTTCCCAGGCGCGTCCGGCCTGTGCGGCCTGGATGTGCTGCTCGGGAGTGGAAAAGTCGCCTTCGAGACCGTTACGGTTGTTGACGATGATCTCCGGCTGGAGTTCGAAAACCATCTGGTTCATGCGATCAGACTCCCACCCCTCGGCGGTGAGGGGCCAGTCAACGTCGTACCAGAGGACGTCGATTTTGCCGTAGTTGGTCATCAGTTCGCGGATGAGGCCGTGTGTGTATTCGACGAAGCGCTTGCGGGCGTCTTCGTCGGTCTTGCATTTGGCGCCGTCCGGGTGGTGCCAGTCCATGAGGGAGTAATAGAAGCCGACGCGGAGGCCTTCGGCGCGTGCGGCCTCAACATATTCGCGGACCAGGTCGCGGCCCGGCCCCTGTTTTTTGGCGTTGTAGTCGGTCAGCTTCGTGTCCCATTGGCAAAAGCCTTCGTGGTGCTTGGTGGTCATGACCATATATTTCTGGCCGGCGCGTTTGGCGAGTCTCGCCCAGTCGCGAGCGGCATTGGGATGAGGCTTGAAGTTTTTGGCGAGCAATTCATATTGCGGAATGGGGACGCCTTCGACTTCGAGCGCCCACTCGTGCTGGCCGATGACCGAGTAAAGGCCCCAATGGATGAACATGCCGAACTTGGCCTCGTGCCACCAGGCCATGCGCTCCTCGCGCGTGGCAGCTTGTTTTTGCTGCGAGGGCGAATCTGGAACTTGCGCGGGTGCGGCGGCGCCCGGGGCAAGGCCCGATGCGGGGGAATTTGACGCGGAAAGTGCCAGTGCTCCGGCTGCGCCAAGCTGCTTTAAAAACGATCGCCTCGAACTTTCGCTCCAATCCATGACGGTTTCCTTCTCCAAATCGGATTTGGCGCAAAGCGAGCAAGATTGCGCGTTAGAAAATATAGCAGGCCGCCCCGTTAGCAGGCGGAACTCCAGATGGTGGACGTGCCGGAGCGTTCTGTCAGTTTTCTGAGGGCTTCTCGACGGAATCGACGACGAATGTGTCCACCGGGCCTTTGGTCGATTCAAGCTTTAGCCCGAGCTGCTCCTGAAGCGCGGTAAGGATCGAAGGCCCGGCATCAGGGGACCCTTGCTGTTCTTCCGGCGTCCATTTGAGAATGATGTCGTACTTCCCCGCGAGTCCGGTTTTGTCCACGACGATGCGGCCCACTTCGCCCGACAAGGTGAAGGCGAAGTTGTCGATTCGTGACGCGGTGAAATTGATCTGCCCGCCTCCTGCCCATCCTCCGCTCTTCGTCGATTGCGATTCGCTCAATTTGAATCCTTTCTTCGCAACCACCAGCGCGTAGATGGGCAGGTCTTTAGTCTCATGGCGAATCTTCAGCTTGAAGCGGTCCGCAAGAAGCCCCTGAAGCATGAACTGGCGCTGCCTCCACTGCTCCTTCATCGGGAGCTTGCGCAACGCGGCCAGGGTCTCGTCGTCAATCTTGGCGTGAATATCGAATCGGTCCGACCGCGCCCAGCCGGGCAATCCTGAAACCTGCTCGTCGGTGGTAATGCGCGACGTTCCGTAAACGTTGAACGCATCAAAGATCAGTTGCCATAGTGACGCATGGGTAATCGAAATTCCATCTTCGGTCGGTTCAATCGACATGCCTTCGTCGGATCTGCTCGGCCTGACGGAGGCCACCTCATAGGCGAAGTTCGCATTAGCCACCGGCGGCGCGGGTCGAGATAAAGCCTCGATCATTTTCTTCGCCGTCTCCCCTGTTACGCGAGTCAGGGCAAGAGGCAGCGGCGAGGGGCCAAGGTCGCTCCATTTTCCCTCGATCGTCTTTCCGTCTGCACTTAGTTCGCCCTCAAATGAACCTTCACCGGTGATGGTCCATTTCACGGTGTCACCCAGGAAGGTGATTGAGTTGGCGGAAACGGCCTGGTCACTCGGATCAATGCCGTAGAAGAGCGCCTTGAACGCTCCATCGCCCGACTTCGAGATCAGGACTACTGTGTGCAGGTCGACACCGGCCTGGAACGTGCCCTGCCACGCACCCACAATGTCCCGTGCAGGAGCCTCGCTCATGACTTGAGAACCCCCACCGGTTTGCCCAAAACCGGCCACGCACAAAAGGATTGACCCGGTTGTAAGGAGCGAGATTATTCTGCGGTATTTTAGCGGACGGAAAGCACGTTCGGTCATCGTTCGGACCAAACCTTTCATGGTCGGGCTTTTGTTATTGTTTTTCTGAGGCCAAGTATACGACTACGCCGCTGACCAGGGCGACGGTAGCCAGGATGGGCACGAGGAGCAGAAGGCTGCCGTCGAGACTGGAGGGCGCGGCGGGCCACAGGGTATCCAGGTGGAGCGAGCCGGGAAGATCGGCCAGCCACGACATCCAGCGAAGGCCGTGCTTGGCCTGGGACGCGAGGAATCCCGCGGCGACGACCAGTGCAATGGCGAGGGCGAAGATTTGCGCGCCGAGGATGGGCTTGCCGATGCGCTCGATCGCGGCATTGCGGCGGCGGAGTTGGGCACGCCACCAGAGCACGCCGGGAGACTCAAGATGGGCAGCGCCAGCGGCGTTCGCACGCGCCCTCTGGAAGGCTTGCGTGACCAGGACGAGTTCAGAACAGGAGCGGCAGGCGTCAACGTGGGCACGCAGGTCAGCCGGGCAGGCCTGGGGCCAATGGCCGCGATGAAGCAGGTCAGCAACTTCTTTCTCACGCATGCAGGAGCCGAGGGTCATCGCTGCCTCCCATGGTTTGACGGCTGTTCCCGCAGGAAGCGGGCAATTTTGCGCCGGGCGCGAAAGAGGAGCAGGCGGATGCTGGCCGAGGCGAGGCCTGTGACCTCGGCGATTTCGCGGTGGGAGTAGCCCTCGGCGTAGGCGAGCCAAAGCAGTTGCCGGTCGCGCGGACGCATTTGCGCCATTGCCGGACCGAGCATAGCCTGCGAGTCAGCTTGCGCGGAACTGACGGTGACGGCAAAGAATTCTTCCGGAATCTCTTCAATCGAGGCAGAGCGCGGGCGGCGCCAATGGTCGCGCAAGAGGTTAGTGGCAATGCGGAAGAGATAGCGGCGAGCAGCTACTTCGCCCTCATCTGCTCGTGCCGCACAGAGGAAGCGGACGTAGCTCTCCTGCATGAGGTCGTCGGCCAGGGCCGCGTCAGCGGAGACGCGCGCCAGGTAGGCCCACAGCGAACGGGCTGAGCGTTCATAGAAGGCGGCGAAGTCGTCGCTATCCATGGTGGGACAGGCGGGAAGCTGGGAGGCGAGCGTTTGGGCGTCGCCTGCCAGCACGTTCGGAATGACTGATTCCCAGGGCATGGGCTTTTGCTTCCTCACGGGGTTCGGAACCCTTCCGGCTCACTGCCTGTCCTTAGGTGTGAAGGATGAGGCGAAGGGTGCGTCGAACTTGCCGGGTTCTGCGGGGCTGTCGGGCATGAGGCCAAGACGAGCAGCCAATACCCACGTGATCCCCGCCGAGATGATAAATCCAATACCGGGCATCAGGACCACGGTGCCGAAGACGAGCATGGGGATCTCCAGTTCGGGACGGGCGTGGCGCAAAAGCAGGATGCCGATGCCGAGCAGGACCAGCACCACTCCAATCTGGATGGGGGTGAGAACGCGGGCCACGACGTTGGGGACGCGCTGCGACGGCTCAAAGGCAACGGGAATGGGCGATGCTTCAAGGAATCGTTTGCCCGCTTCGGTCTCCATGTAAGAGGCGAGCTCCTGGTTGGAACTGAACTTATCGATCAGGCGGCCGTGCACTTCGCTTTGCAGCTTGAAGATGCGGCCCCAGCGGCGGTTTTCAAGAAAGACGCGTACCAGCCACGTGAGCGCAACGAGGAAGCAGGCGAAGGCCAACAGGGCCGCGATGGGCCCGAGCACATCGTTGGCGGACCAGGAATCGTTCCTTTGATACAGACGCGGCCAGACGGCGCGTTCGAGAGCTTCGTCGGGGCTTCCGTCCTCGTGATTCAGATGCGAAAAGAGGTAGAACTCAGGGTTGCGGGCCACCTCGGGATGGGTGGTGAGGAACTCGGCCAACTGGGGGTTGTTGTGAGCCACGTAATCCTGATTGGAGAGCAGCGACGGGTCGTGGGAGACGACGGTAGTCAGCGTGGGGCTCAGGCGCAGAAGCTTGATGAGTTCGCTCTGCGTGGCGGCCACATCCCGGTCAGTGGGAATGGGCGCGTTATCCTGTTGCACCTGTGCTGCGGGCCGAGCGGGCGGCGCGGGCCGGGTTTGCGCGGCGCTGATGGTAGCAACGAGCAGAACCGGGATGGCGATGGAACCAAGAAGCCGGCGTAGATTGCGGCTCTGAATGCGCATAATGAGTTCCCCTTACTTGGAAGAGGGTTTAAGGGCTCTTCTGCACATACAACGGATGACGGGGACGTTGGTTAACAAATAGAGATTTTGGGAGGGATCCCAGGTCTCATCCGCACCGCCACTGCGGGCATGCGGAGCGGACGGGACCTGGGGCAACCAAACACCCCGGTGCGTTCCGGGAGATTACATTGTCTCCGCCGACATGGACGGTGGCGCGTCTTCTGCCGCGCTGCCCCAGTTCGTGTTCGGCTTGTCGCCCATTTCCAGCACCAGGGTGCCGCCGTTGGCCATGTCTTCATGGCGGAACCAGGGCTTGTTGAGCGGCTGTCCATTCAACGTGACGGATTGGATGTATTTGTTTTGGGCCGATGCGCGAGGAGCGACGATGGTGAACTCCTTGCCGTTACCCATGCGGAGCACGGTTCGGGCAAAGATGGGACTGCCGATCTCGTAGACCGGGCTGCCGGGACAGACCGGATAGAAGCCCATGGCGCTGAGAACGTACCAGGAGGAGGTTTCGCCTCCGTCGTCGTCACCGGGAATGCCGAGCGGTCCGTCGCCGTACCAGACATCCATCAACTGGCGCACTCGCCGCTGGGTTTTCCATGGCTGACCGCTGAAATCGTAAAGATATGGAATGTGGAAGCTGGGCTCGTTGCCCTGTGCGTAGAGGCCAACCAGGCCCGTTGCATCGGGAAACTGACCCAGGAACTCGTATTTTGAAGTGCCGTATTGTTCGACGAATAACTGGTCGAGTTTTGCGTTGAACTGGTCGCGGCCGCCGAAGAGGCGGATCAATCCTGCAACGTCGTGCTGCACGCCAAAGGTGTAGAGCCACGAATCGACTTCAGTGAAGTAGTCGCGGCCGCCCTGTCCGCCGCCAAGTTTCGGGTCGAAGGGTTCAACCCACGCGCCGTCCGCGCTTTTGGGAGCCATGAACCCGATGGCGGGGTTGAACAGGTTTTCGTAATTATGCGCGAGCTTGGTGAAGTAGGCTGCGTCCTGCGGCTTGTTGAGCGCCTTCGCGAGTTGCGCGACAGACCAGTCGTCGTAGCTGTTTTCAATGGTGACGGAGACGGCCTGGCGTTTCTCTCCGGTAACCTGCGGGACGGTTTCCTTTTCTCCGACGGCGAGTGCGGGGAAAAATCCCTTATCGAAATAAACGCGATCGAGATCGGTGAGCGGAGCGCGGCTCCAGGGCAACATTGTCGTCTGGGTCGCGTTCTTGCGCATGGCCGCGTAGGCCTCGTCGACATCGAAATCGCGGTAGCCCTTGGCATAGGTATCGAGGATGAACTCGGCTGCATGGTGGCCGATCATCACGGCTTGCTCGCCGGCGACAGAGGGGAACGAGGGTAGCCAGCCGCTTTGCTCATACATGCGGAGATAGGAGCGAATCATGTCCTGCTGCTGATTGGCATCGAGCAGAAGCTGCAGCGGGTGAAGCGAGCGGAAGGTGTCCCAAAGGCCGTCGTCGATGTAGAAATCGTGGCCATCGGCATCATGAACCGCGTGATCGTAGCCGCTAAAATAGCGGCCGTCTTCGGTGATATCGGTCATGCGGCCAAGGGAGCGGTAGAGCGCGGTGTAGAAGATGGTGCGCTGCGCCTCGGTGCCGCCCTCAACGTGGATCGCTCCAAGGGCGCGGTTCCAGACAGCGCGTGCGTTGGATTTTACCTGCTCGAAATTCCAGGCGGGGATTTCGCGGGTTAGATTGCGGCGGGCTTGTTCGGCGCTGATGTAGGAGATGCCGACGCGTACCTCGATCCTCTGGCCGGCAGTGGTGGAGAAGTCGCTGACAAATCCTATCTGGTTGCCGGTTTCTTTTGGAGCGCTGGTGAGTTGGTCGTTTTGCCACGTTTGGCAGGAAGCGAAGGGTACGGATAATTCAGCGTAAAAATATTCTCTTGTTTCCCTATCCGTGGGGGCAGTCTTGCCGACCATGCCTTCGATGCGCTGGCTTCCTTCGACGGCGTTACGGCCGACGACGGTGAGTTCGGCGTTTTCGTCGAGGCTCAACACCAGATGGCCGTGTGGGCCGGCGGGAAAGGTGAAGCGATAATACGCGGCTTGCTGCGTCGAGGTGAGTTCCGCTTCAATGCCCCAGGTGAGGAGGCGCGCGCCGTAGTAATACGGCGTCGCGGTCTCAAAGTCGTGATCGAAATCGGAGGCGTAAGCGGCGGGCCTTGTGCCGGTTGCACCCGTTGAAGCCATCAGAATGGCAGGTCCGGCAGGAAAGCCGTAGATCTTGTCGGCAAGATAGCGGTCGGTGATCCCCGGAGTAGTGATGGGAGCCAGGCGCGCCATGCCATGCGGATATTGGACGTAAGGGATGGTCGCAGTCAGCAACTGGCCGATGCCGCCGATGTTGGGAGAAACGTAATCCACTGGCTCTTTGGATTGCTGGGCTGGGGATGGAACGGCGAGCGCGCCGCACGCCAGGAGAGCGGATATGGCAATCAAAATTGCAGGTTTCATGTCTTTTGAATTGTCGCGCACCGGGGCGGCTTATGCGTCGCTTTCAGTGTTCGATCACCTCCCTGAAGGTTCACAAGCGCTGTATTCATCTTGCCATTTGCCTTACGAAGGATACAATCCGAGGAAATCAACGCCAAAAAGCGAGATTCCAGGTGGGTATTGACAGGAAAGCCGACCCACTTCAAATGAGCGAATAAACGATGCCAATCATTTAAGCCAAGGTCTGGAAGGGTTCAACTTTCACCATCGAACGCGGCGCAGGCAAGGCTACCGGCACGGTGATCTTCCGTTTCTCAGGCCCTTTCACAGCGCGTGACATGTTCAGTGCCTTGGCGCCCATCAACCTGCGCAACCTGTTCGAATTCGAATCGACGGCCAGCGGGGCACCGCCATCCCTGAACATCCTGGACATGACCAACGTCCCCTAGCGGGCCTGGGCATCATCGTCAGCCATTATGTCCGCTGCCAGGCCAAAGGCGTCCACATGGTTGCCGCCGGAGTGACCCCGCGCGCTTTGGAACTTTTTAAAATCACCAAAGTAGACACATTCATTCCCATGACAGCCGCGGTTGGGGAAGCGGATGTCGCTTGAATCGCATTAGAGACTCTGCTACCCCACTTCAAAAGTGGTACTGGTTTAACGGGGTGGAATCGTTTCGATCAACGTCGCGAACGTCCAGAGGCCTGGATCACGGGGATTACGGTGAGCGCCATTCCAATGTGAAACTTCCCATGGCACATAATTACCCTCGGTTGTCGCACAATCCTGGTAGTGAAACGAACGCACCCCGATAGACCTTCCTGGTCTTTTCGCTCTACCCCACCCGGTTTCACAGTCTTACGAAGCTCACATTCTCAGCAAGACGCAGGGTTTAAAATCGGACGTGGCGCGGCACGTTGATCGCGTCAATAGTTTTTATCCGCGTAGCCTGGAGCTGCGGCGGGTTAACCTGTGAGAAACGGAAAGCGATGCGAGCGAAGACGGCGGTAGTACTGGGAGCCCAGTGGGGCGACGAGGGCAAGGGCAAGATTGTGGACGTGCTGAGCGAACGGTTCAGCGCGGTGGCGCGGTATGCGGGCGGGCACAACGCCGGGCATACGGTCATCCACAGCGGACAGAAGTTTGTGCTGCAACTGATTCCGTGCGGAGTGCTGCGACCGGGATGCAAAGGCGTCATCGGCAACGGCGTGGTGCTGGACCCGATTGCGTTTCTGAAGGAAGTGGCCAAGCTGCGCGGGCTGGGTGTCGATGTTGACGGGCAGCTCCATGTCTCAAACCGCGCCCAGGTGATCCTGCCCTATCACCGCATGATTGAGCTGGCGGCGGAGAGCGCCCCGGGACGCAAGAAGATCGGGACCACGAGCCGGGGAATCGGGCCGGCGTATGAGGACAAGATGGCCCGCTCGGGCCTGCGGGTTGTCGACCTGCTGCGGCCGGAATTGCTGAAGACACACATCGAGGCGGCTTGCGGAGAGAAGAACGCGATTGCCCATGCTCTGTTTGGGACGGACCCCTTAGACCCGCAGAAGATGTACGAGGAGTATGCGGCGGCGGCGGAGCAGGTAAGGCCATTTGTGACGGATACCGGCAGGCTGCTGCACGGGGTTCTGGCCGGCGGCGGAAGCGTGATGTTTGAAGGTGCGCAGGGAACGATGCTGGACATCGACCACGGCACCTATCCGTTTGTGACTTCGTCAAGTGCGACGGCTGGCGGAGCGGCGACGGGGACAGGCGTCGGTCCGACGGCGATTGGAACGGTAATCGCGGTGACCAAGGCGTATGTGACGCGGGTGGGCGAAGGTCCGTTTCCGACGGAAATTCACGATGCCGTGGGCGACCATCTGCGGGCGCGCGGAAACGAGTACGGCGCGGTGACGGGTCGGCCGCGGCGGTGCGGATGGCTTGACATTCCGCTGCTGCGGTATTCGAACCAGGTGAACGGCGCGGAGTGGCTGGTGATTACCAAGATGGATGTGCTGGATGAACTGGAAGAGATTCCCATCTGCATCGGCTACGAGATTGACGGCAAAGTGACGGATGAAATTCCGGCGGATGTGGAAGGGCTGGGGAAGATCAAGCCGCACTATGCGACGCTGAAGGGGTGGCGGACGTCGACCGAGGGGATTACGGATTTTGAAGAACTTCCGGCAGCGGCAAAGGAGTACTTGCGCTTTCAAGAGCGAGAGAGTGGGGCAAAGATCGGAATGGTATCGACGGGGCCGGACCGGGACCAGACGATGGTGCTGCCAGAATTTGAGGCTGCGCTGAACGAGATTCACAGGTAAACTGGAGAGCGACCTGCGTCTTTCACCCCCAGGCAAGAAGGAAACTGCCGCTTATGATCAGCTTCACTGTCAGGATGAAATTTGCCCAGGAAGACCGGGCAGACATTACCGAGATCCTTCGTGGCCTGACATCGGCCTCGCGCGAGGAGCCGGGTTGCATGAGCTTCATTCCGCACCGGTTGGAGGGCGACCCTGATACGGTGCTGATCTACGAGCAGTATGCGGACGCAACTGCGGAGGCTGCTCACCGCCAGACCGCACACTTCAAGAAGTACGCGGTGGGCGGACTTTATCAAAAGATGCTAGAGCGAAACCGCGAAGACCTGGTTGCGCTGGCCTGAGGCATGGCTGTCGGGCACCCTCCGGAAAAAGGGAAGGCCTTGAGGCATTATGAATTATGAAACGTCGGCCGCGACGGGAAATGTGAACATTTTGCTGCTGCATTGACCGTCGCGCGGGTCGGGGTCTACCATCCGTTACGTTTATGTGGAGAGCTAAGTCTAAATCAGTCATGGGCTGGAATCGCTGCCTGGTGGCTGGACTTGTGTTCCTGCTGGCGGTGAGTTCCGCTGCACAGCAGGGCGGGATGCGGCGCGGGGAAAAGCATGAGAGCCGGCACGAAATTGACCAGCTTGAGGATAACTGGCGCGACGCGATTGTGCACCGGAACATCGCCGCCTTGGATTCCCTGCTGTCGGACGATTACATTGCCATCACGGCCAACGGCATGTTGCAGTCGAAGGACGAAACGCTGGCCAATGTCCGCAGCGGTGCGGTGCACTTTAATTCGATTGAATTCTCAGACCGCAAAGTGCGCTTCTACGGGAAGACGGCCCTGGTGACCTCGCGCGCGGAGGTGAGCGGTACCGGCCCCGAAGGAGACATCACGGGAAGCTACCGCTATACCAGGGTGTACGTGCGAGATGGGCAGGGTAAGTGGCAGATTGTGAGCTTTGAGGCGAGCCGCATTCGCGACCACGAGTAAGCCCCGACCATCGGGGAGGACGCGAGGGTGACGCTCCCCGCTTCGACGCCCATACAATAAAACGATGCCTGAGTTGCCTGAGGTGGAGACGATTGCCCGGGGGGTGGACGCGCGGGTGCGCGGAGACCGGATTTTGGATGCGTGGTTCGGTTCGCATCCGGAACCGTTCAAGACGCCGCCCGCGCGGCAAGCAAAGGGCCTTGAAGGCCGTACGATTCTGGCGGTGCACCGCGCAGGAAAGCACATCGTCTGCGAGCTGGGCACTAAATCCGGCGGGGCTCTGGACGAGAGTAAAACCGATCCCAGCGCCCAGTGGATTGTGCATCTTGGCATGACGGGGCGCCTGCTGGTAACGGCTCCCGAGGGCCCCGTGGCGACACATACTCATGCGCGTCTCACCCTGGCCAGCGGGCGGGAACTGCGGTTTGTGGACGCGCGACGGTTCGGGCGGCTCGAGTTTCGCGACCTGCATCGGGTTGATGCCTTCGACGCACCGGGCGCGGAACCACTGACTATTGGCCCAGAGGCGTTTGTGGCACTGTTTCATGGGCGCCGGCTGGCCATTAAAGCGGCACTGCTGAACCAGAAACTGCTGGCTGGGGTAGGCAATATCTATGCCGACGAGAGCCTTTTCCGCGCTGGGGTGCGTCCGCGCCGGAGGACGGCCCGGCTAACGAAGGTCGAATTGGAGCGGCTGCGGCTGGCGTTGCGTGAAGTGCTGCATCAGGCGATCGGGCGAGGCGGCTCGTCGGTTTCGGATTATGTGGATGCAGACGGGGTAAGAGGCTTTTTTCAACTGGAGCACAGGGTGTACCAACGGACAGGCCAGCCATGCCTTGTGTGCGGGACGCCGATTCGGCGAATCATCGTCGGCGGACGAAGTACACATTATTGTCCGCACTGCCAGCGGTAGCCACGAATGTATGGTTTTTAGAATATTCAGGACAGCTTAACTATTGGAATCCAGACTCGTTCTTGGAATCACCTGGCGCAAGTGACTGAAAATAAATGATGGTTAGAACGGCACGTTGATTGCTAGTTAAAGGGCGCCAGTGATGTACCGGCTGCTGGAGAAATCCGGCCAGCCCACAAACGCAGCAGGCGTCCGGCAAGAGCATCCGCCAACGAAGCGGCCCCGCAAAGGGGAGACCGGCCGGGAGAGCCTGCGAAGGGCGCGGTGGAGAAAACCACCCGCCATCATTTGCTGGGAGGCCAGTGACCAGCACGGGAACGCAAAACGCCACTCCTTGACGGGGTGGCGTTTTGTGCGTCTGGCCGTCTATTGAAACTAAAGGTGAGCTGGCGCCGGCTTCCTCTGGGTACTATTGAGTTTGATTCCTTCTACGACCTGACTTGCCAGCCGGCGCGGCAGGCTGTAGTATCAGAGTTGCCTATCAGGCGGCTGATGCGAACCACCTAAAGCTGGGTAGTGAAAGCTCGCCGCTGAAAAGAGAACCTTCGCCAGGCTGCCAGCATCTTACTCATCGCGTGCGGCGGGAGTTCCCATAGGTAGGCAACACCCGAATAGAGAGAGCCGGCCGCACCGTACCGATCCCGATTACCGGATAAAGTTGTTTTTGGGTTCTGTGTACAAGGCGACTGGAGCGTTTTCAGAGCTTTAGTACCTTGGAGCGCCTAACTTGAGTGGTATTGTCCAGGAGAAAAGACCGCTGCATAATTGGCGAACCAGGCACCCGCGCTGTAAAGCAACCATGGGCTCAAGGAAATCGTGGTAGATTGCGTGGGAGCTCCGCTCCGCGCCAATTTGACCCGTGCAGGAAATAGAAAGATTTGTTTGCCGTCGAGAGTCCCCGTCCTGATCCGGATGCGTACGGCGAGCACGAGGTATTCAGCGCCCGGCGAGGGAAAGCTGAATTAAACAGAGCAATGCACAATAAAGCAATGTGCCAGGAAGTGCACGCATGACGACAGAACCGACGCAACCTCAGCCCGAGCTGGGGTCACCCCAGGCCAACGGCCAGGGACAGTCGCAGGGGCATCGGCGCCGCCGGCGCCGCCGCAAGAATAAATCCAGCCAGCTGGGCGCGCCACAAGCGCAGCAGGCCCAGGCGCCGCCACCACAAGCTCCGCCGCAGCCGCAGGCCGTGCAGAGCAAGGCGCCCCAGACCCGCCAGAACCAGGGAAGGAAGAAGAAAAAGTTCTTCCAGAAGGGTTCGGCACCACCTGCGCAGCCGGGCAACAGTGTGTCTTCTCCTCCACATGGCCGACATAGGGAAAAGCAGCGGGGACCGCGGACGTTTGTGGGTCCGATGGACCACAGCTACCGCGCCGTAAACGGCAACGTTTCCGACGGGCCGGGCTCGACGATCCCGACGTCAGGCAACGGGCATGGCACCTATTACCCTGATGTGTACCAGTCGCCGACGGCGGCTCCGGTGCGCGAGGACGCGAAGACGCGCATTTTCTGCTTTATCGATGACCTGTTTTTCCAGGCCAAAATCCAGGAGACGGCGCGCAAGCTGGGCGTGAAGGTGGAGTTTGTGAAGGGCGACAAGGAGGCCGTGGCGCGGCTGACGGATGCGCCTGAAGGCGAGCGGCCGACACTTGTGGTCTTCGATTTGAATAACCTGAACGCCAAGCCGATGACACTGATTCCCAAGTTCAAGGCGAAGTTCAAGAAGGCCACATCCATCGTTGGCTTTCTCAATCATCTGCAGGGCGACTTGAAGATGAAGGCGGTGGAAGCAGGCTGCGACACGGTTATGCCGCGTTCGGCATTTTCGCAGAGCTTGCCGAATTTGTTGCGCCGCTATGGCCTGGAAGAGGAAGAAGATTACGCTCCGCAGCCGGTATAGAAAGAACAGGGATCAGGGTCAGGGATCAGTAAATTGGACCGTGAGTCAAAGTGAGCGCGTCATAATCTGGCGCGCTCTTTCTCTTTGCGCTCGAAAAGAGATTGAGAAATCCTTCTTCTGAGCCATGGAACCCTGACCTTCGATTCCCGGATCTCTGATCCCAGGCCCTGTTTTCATTTATCCGGGAGGCCAGGTGAGTGGGCGGCCGCCGAGAAGGTGGACGTGGAGATGATCGACGGTCTGGCCGCCGTCTTCGCCAGTATTGATCACCATGCGGTAGCCTTTGGGCAGGTTTTTGGCGCGCGCGATCTCCGCCGCGGCCCACAGAAGGTGGCCAAACAGGGCGCGATGGTCCGCCTTGCCTTCAGCAAGCGAGACGATGTGTTCGCGCGGGGCAATGAGGACGTGAACCGGCGCCTGCGGGTGGATATCGGCGAAAGCGTAGCATTGCTCGTCCTGATAGACGGTGGTGGAGGGGATGCTTCCTTCAATAATCTTGCAAAAAAGACAACTCATGACGCCAACAGTGTACAGCAGCGCTTTCATCACGGATTATGAGGCGGGACGGGGCGGGATGGCCATCTGGAAGCGCATTCATTGGGCGTCGCTGAGTTCGGGCGAACCGGACCGGGCGTTCTGCGCTTTCTGAGCCATCTCGGTGATCTTCTCGATGAGGGTCTGCGGCCTGGCGGCAGAAGCCTGTTCCTCCGGGCCGATCAGGGATCGGAAATCGCGCCATCCCTCGTTTAGCTGGAGCACCCGTGTAGCTGGAGTCTTGCTGAAGACTTCGTCGCAGATGGATCTGCATTCCTGGTCGTTGAGCGTGTGACATAGCAGGACAAGATCGAAGTGGCGCGCGCCGAGATTCGCGACAGCCTCGGGAATGTTATCGGCGATTTCCACCTCAAATTCAGCATCCAGCATCCATTTGCGGGTTTGCAGGAGCATCCGATCATGTCCAATACAAAGTACGCGGGCCTTGGGAGACATGGCCGATCGCCGCCTTTCTGAGCGAGAGAAATGACGACTGACAGGCGCAAAGAATAATCGGTTCTTTTTAGGCCATCTGTCTGCTACCGGACAGAACTCCAAATGTTTGCTTGTAAGATTTGATTCAGCCGGAATCGATCTCCGACGAATCGTTAGCCGCAAGATTCTCTCCCAACTAAACGCGAGCGTCCTTTGCGAACTGACCGCAAAGGAGCCTCCTTGGCCGCCACGGTTTTCAATCGATTGATTGAGTGCCTTCCCAAAGACCTTCAAGACTCGCTTAGGCCAAAGCTTGAGCCGGTCTCATTGCCGGCGGGCACATTCCTGTATCGGGCCGGTGAAACCCCGAAATATGGACACTTCATGACATCGGGCCTGGCGTCGGTCGTGACTTCAATGGTGGACGGCGGCTCGGCAGAAGTAGGCATCTGGGGGCGTGAGGGTCTGGTGGAAAGCATGCATCTGCTTGGACCCGCCAAGGTACCGAACAACTGTTTTATCCAGGTTGGAGGAACAGCTCTCAGGACGCGATTCAGCGACTTGCAGGAGCTATTCCTCGGTTCGGAACCGTTCCGTAAGGCAGTGCTTGAGCTCATTCAGGTTCAAGGGCTCGCCCTTGGACAACTGGCGGCCTGCAACCGGCTGCACGAAGCTGAGGAGCGGCTGGCGCGCTGGCTGCTGATGGTCGGGGACCGGGTCGGAGGAGACTCATTCTCATTGACTCAGGAGTTCCTGGCCGACATGCTGGGCGCACGGCGTACGACCGTGACGCTGGCGGCGGGCGCTCTACAGAAAAGCGGTCTGATCAACTACCATCGCGGGCACATTCGGATTTTGGACCGGGAAAGCCTCCAAGGAGCAGCCTGCGAATGCTATCAAACGGTCCGCGCACTGGGGTTTGGCAGTCATTGCGATTAACTGACGTTGGGCATCTGACGCTTTAAAAACGGCGAAGGGTTTTCATCGTCGGGCCAGGAAGTACCGCACCAGCGTGAAGATCATGAGAGCCAGCGTAAGCCAGGCGAACCAGTCTCCCAACAATGAATAAAGCGTGTCGTCGTGCACCGCCGGCACTTTAGCGATGAGAGTTGCGAAGGGCGCGGAGTCACTGCGCGTTTCGGCCAGAATGCGGCCGCGATCATCGCTCACCGTGAGATAGCCGTTCTTTGCGGCGCGCACGATGCTGAAGCCATCTTCGACACCGCGCATGACGGCGATATGGCCATGCCACGAACGGTCGAGATTAAAATCCCATGCCGGCACCAGCATCAGGCCCGTACCGGCCTCGCCGTACTTGCGGGAGAGCTGCGTAAAGTCCATGTCCTTGCAGATGGCCACACCCCAGGTCGCGGAGGGCTTGTGCAGGAAAGCGAGCGAAGTGCCGGGTTTCAGATTCGATTCAAATGGCGGGAGCATGTGGTGCTTGTCATAACGCAAAGGAAGCGCGCCGGGACCGTAGACGCGCGCCTCGTTGTATTTCAACGGGAGCGCCACGCGGACCATGCCGGCGACGATGGTGGCACCTGTCTGGTCAGCGAGGGACTGGAAGATGGTGTCTGATGCCACGGAATTGGGGTCAACAGCGACACCGATTTTTTCCGGTAGCACGATGATCTGCGCTCCCTGGGCGGCAAGTGTCCTCGCGGCGGCTGCGTAGTCGTGGAAGAGGCGCACTGTATCGGCCCCCGCGGATGCCACCTCATCGTTGGCCGATGTGTCGGAGGCGATGAGGCCCACCTTCACCTGCTGACGCGGCGAAGGCTGCGCAAGACGGGTGAAGCCGAAGATCAGAACGAGGGCAATGATGCCGAGGCTCGTGGCGACGAGGCGGAATGCTTGCTTCGGCGCGGTGTTGCGCAGGTGCAGGCCAATGGCGAGGGCGGCGGGAAACATCAAGAGCAGAAAGCTCATCCCCCATGGGCCCGTGATGGAGGCGAGTTGAAGAAAGGGAAGAAAATGCAACTGAGAATAAGCGAGGCTGCCCGCGGTGCCTCCGGATGTAAAGCGGTCAAGCGCGTATTCAAACGAGACCCACATTGCGGGAAAGGCTACGAGCGCGCTCCACGGTGCGCCGCGCAGAAGCAAAGTCCGGAAGAGCATGACCGCAGCAGTGAATACCAGGGCCACGAAAGCGTAGACGGATATCCAGAGGATCTGCAGGAGGCTGAAATAGTGGTGCATGTTGAGGCATCCGATGAGCCAGGAGAGGAAGGCTGTGGACGCCGAGGCCCACCCCCTGCTGCGTGTGGCGAAGAGCAGGACTGGGAGCGGCGCGACCCAGAGCAGCGGCCACAAGGGATTAAGACCGTTACCGAAAAAGACCAATAAAGATGTGGATGCGATGACGAGCAGCGCGACGGGGATGCGCCGGTAGTCAATTGCGAATGCCATCAAAGTACCTCCTGAACGAGCGCCGGCAAAAAGCGCGAAAACGGGCGGGCGACATGGACATGCGGCCACCGAGATAGAGCATGACGAGGCCCTGCAACAGGGCGCCCGTTTCGAACGTGATTGCCCACGGATCATCCTTGCGGAAATGACCGCTCTGCATGCCTTCCCGAAAAAGCTCGGCAGCAAAATTGGCAGTCGGAGAAGCGCCGGCCTTGAAGTCCCGGGGATAGCGGCGAGCGCCCGCGCGCGGCATGAGGAACATCAGTTCGAAGAGGCGCGGATTCGTGAGAGCGTGATCGAGATAGATGTCGAGGATCTTCATCAAGCGCTTTTCAATGTCGCCGGAACCGCGCTGGGCGGAGAGCTGGGCGGCCAATGCCTCGAAGCCCTCGTCGGCGAGAGCGTTGAGAAGGCCGGCACGGTCAGGGTAGTGGCGATAGAGCGCCATGGGTGAGATGCCGACGGCCCTGGCAACGCGGCGCATGGTCACGGCGTCAGCGCCTTCCTTATCGAGAAGGCGGCGGGCGGCGATGGCGATCTTTTGCGCGGTGGGTCTGGCTTGCATGTATACAGTGTATACATCGTTCTGAACACGAGGCAACTTTTTGCTCGAATCGCCCGCTGAACGGCGATTAGGTCTGCGCGCGACTTATAGCAGATTCTGAATTGGTGTATACCGAAAGCACGCACTCAAGTGGCTTTCCCATCAAGAAAAACCCACCCTTCACTTTGCTGAAAAAGTCTGCGTGAATTCCGAAACTGCACTAGACTATCGGCGTATGCGCCTGTTCGTTGCGATTCCGCTGGCTGTCACGGTCGTCGAAGAGCTTGCGGCGATTCGGAGACGGCTTCAATCCGGCGGGGATGGACTGCGCTGGACGGCGGCGGAGTCGTGGCACATTACTCTGCAGTTTCTGGGGAACACCGGCCAGGAGCAATGCGCGTCCGTCGTGGACCGATTGCGTGGCGTGCGGTCGGCGCCAGTCGAGATTGTGCTGGAGGGACTGGACTGCTTCGATCGCGCCGGGGTCTTCTTTGCCGGAGTGCGGTTGACACCGGAGTTGGTTCTGCTGCAACAGCGCGTGACGGCGGCTACGGAACCTTGCGGTTTTGTGCGTGAGGAACGTCGCTTCCAACCGCATATCACCCTGGCACGCAGCAAGGGGGGAGGAAAGCGGAACGAACTGAGTTTGTTGAAAACGAAACTGCATGAACAGCCACGCTTCACGCGATTTGTAGCGGAAGATTTTATCCTTTATGAAAGCTTCCTTGGGACTGGTAGCCCGCGTCACGAAATTCGTGAGCGGTTTTCGCTGCGGATGGGTTAGCTGGTGTGGTCGACGATGATCTTCCAGCCATTGGGGCCTTTGCGCCAAACCAGGGAAAAGATGCCGTCGTCTTTCTTGGCTTCGCCTTTGGCTTTGCGGTCGAGATGAAACCGGCCCGTAACGACGGCATATTCTGCCTGGCCGCAGGAGCTGGGGAGCAGGCGAACGTCGAGGTCGCTGAAAGTGAGCGTGCCCATCTGTTCGGGGGTGGTGTAGCTGAGCATGTAGCGCTCGCGGATGGGCTGGAAGCCCTTGCGGAGGGTAAGGCCGATGAAGGTGGTATCGGGGGAATCCTCATAGGCTTGCATGAAGGCGGGGATACTGCCGCGGTTCCATGCGGCGACCTGCGCGGCGATGACAGCACGGATGGCGGCCACCTGGGGTTGGGCAGACTGCGCTTGCGCACCCGAAGGAAGAGTGGCCCTGCTGGAATTCGTCTGCGGTGCGGCGGGCGCGGCGCAAAGCAGGAGCAGAGCGAGGAGCGGGAAAGCGCGTTTCATTGGCGGACCTCCGGGGTGCGGATGTACGGGTTCAGCTTACAATGACTACATGGCTGCGGTTGCCGAAACCTCCCCGTTTCGTGTGGTGCATACGGTCTGTTCACATGACTGCCCGGACAGTTGCGCGGTTCTGGTTACCGTGGACCGAAATGGCCGTGCGATCAAAGTTCAGGGCGATCCTTCGCAGCCGGTGACGCAGGGATTCCTGTGCGGCAAGGTGGCCAAGTACCTGGATCGCGTGTATGCGCCGGACCGGATTTTGTATCCGCTGAGGCGTAAGCCGGGCGCGGCAAAGGCGCCGCTGTTGCGGGGGCGCGAGCATGAGGCGTTTGAACGGGTGAGCTGGGATGAGGCGCTGAGCGCGATTGCAGCGCGGCTCAAGGAGATTGGCGACGAGTATGGGCCGGAGTCGATTCTGCCATACAGCTATGCGGGGACGATCGGCGTGCTGGGGTATGGGTCGATGGACCGGCGGTTCTTTCACAGGCTTGGGGCGAGCCAACTGGACCGGACGATCTGCTCGGAGGCTGGTGGGGTGGCGTGGAACCTGGTTTACGGGAAGAAGCTGGGGACGCCGACGGAAGATTTCAAGCTGGCCAAGCTGATTTTGGCGTGGGGCGCGAACATCCACGGGAACAACGTTCATTTGTGGCCGTTTGTTGAACAGGCGCGGCGCAATGGGGCGCGGCTGATTGTCATCGATCCCTACAAAACCAGAACCGCGGCGTTGGCGGATTGGCACATCAGCATCAGGCCGGGCACGGATGGGGCGCTGGCGCTGGGGATGATGCACGTGATTTTGCGCGAGGGACTGGAGGATCGCGCTTATATTGCCGAGAAGACGCATGGGTTTGAGCAACTGGCCGAGCGAGCGAGCGAGTATACCCCGGAGCGCGTGGCGGCGTGGACGGGGATGACGGCCGGTGAAGTGGAGCAACTGGCACGCGAATATGCGACCACGCGACCCGCGGCGCTGCGCTTGAATTATGGCGTTCAGCGGAGCGAGAACGGGGGCACGGCTGTGCGGGCGATCGCGATGCTGCCGGCGCTGACGGGAGCGTGGAAATACCGCGGGGGCGGCGGGCAGTTGTCCACCTCGGGCGCATTCAAGTGGAACAGGCGGGAACTGGAGAGACTCGATCTGGCGCTGGATTCGCCCCTGGGTCGCCCGGCGCGCGTGGTGAATATGTCAACGCTGGGCCACGCGTTGACCGAGTTGGGCCAGGGACCAAGCGCGAAACCGGAGGACGGACCTGCGGTGCATGCGTTGTTTGTGTACAACTCGAACCCGGGAGCTGTAGCGCCGAACCAAAACGCGGTGCGTCGCGGAATGGCGCGGGCCGACCTGTTCGCCGTGGTGCACGAGCTGTTTTTCAACGACACCACGGATTACGCCGACTACGTTTTACCGGCGACAACATTTCTGGAGCATACCGACATCCAAGGAGCGTACGGGCACTACTTTGTGCAGTTGTCGAACCAGGCGATTGAGGCGCCGGGCGAGGCGAAGTCGAACGTGTGGCTTTTTGGCCATCTCGCACATTACATGGGCTTCAGCGAGGCATGCTTCAGCGATTCGGAGGAGCAGTTGATCAGGCAGGCTCTGGCGGTGGGGCTCAATGGGCTTTCGACCAACGCGGGAATGGAGCACATCAGCTTTGAAGATCTGAAGGAGCAGGGACACATTCCGTTGGCGTTTCACCGCGAGCCGGATAGTGCACCGTTCCTGCCGTATACTGGCGAACCGTTGCCGACGCCGTCGGGAAAGATCGAGTTTTTTTCAGCGACGCTTGCGGCGCAGAGGCTTGACGCTCTCCCGGGTTTTGTCCCTCCCGCGGAATCGAGGTGGGGTGAGGCGGCGGCTCGCTTTCCTTTGGAGTTCCTAAGCCGCAAGGCGGACAATTATATGAATTCAACTTTCGCCAACCTGGATGGGCATCGCAAGATGGAGGCGCGAACCAGCCAGCGGCTAGAGATGCATCCCAGGGATGCGGAAGCAAGGGGAATTGCGGAGGACGATCAAGTGCGGGTATGGAACGAGCGCGGATCACTGCGGTTGACGGCGCTGGTGAATGGCAGCGTGCCGGCAGGGGTGGTAGCAGCGCGGCTGGACTGGGCCAAGATGCACGCGGATGGGGAAAATGTGAACGCGCTCACAAGCGAGCGTTTGACGGATCTGGGCGCAGGGGCTACTTTCTACTCCACGCTGGTGGAAGTGGAAAAGGTATAGGGCTACGCTGTGTGAATCGGGCCGCGCGAAAGGAAAGGAAGTAACGTGACACCCACGTATTGGACCGTTTATTTCGTTTTGTTCGGCATCCTCATCCTCTTTATCGTGATGAGACGTGCTGGACAAATCTCGAAAAAAGCCGCGGCGGAGCATTTGAGAAACGGCGCCCTGGTCATCGACGTGCGAACTGCCAAGGAGTTCAGCGGGGGGCATTTGACGCAGGCAATCAACATGCCGGTAGAAGAAATTACGATGGTGCTGCCGAACAAGGTAAAGGACAAGAATAAAGTTCTATTGCTGCACTGTCAGAGCGGGATGCGAAGTAACAAAGCGGTGAAGAGGCTGGCAGAAATCGGGTATAACAACGCATACAATCTCGGTTCTTACGAGCGGGCTTTTCGGATTGTGAGCGGCAGAAGTCTTTAACCTGGAACCTGAATGACGCCCGCGTTCCATCTTCGCCTGGCGACTCATCACGACATTCCGGCACTGCACGAACTGATTGAAGCATCGGTGCGCGGTTTGCAGGCCGGCGACTATACGGCGGCACAGATTGAGGGCGCACTGGGGACGGTGCTGGGGCTGGATACGCAACTGATCCGCGACGGAACCTACTTTGTGGCTGAGACTCTGGACCGAAATGCCAATGCACGGATGCCACTTGTGGGGTGCGGAGGTTGGTCGAAACGCCGGACGCTATTTGGCGCGGATCACGGGCCGGGGCGCGAGCCTGAACTGCTTGACCCTGCGAACGATGCGGCCAGGGTGCGCGCCAATTTTGTCCATCCTGATTTTGCCCGGCGGGGACTGGGCTCGCTGATCCTGGCGCGTGTGGAGGCAGAAGCGGTGGCGGCCGGCTTCAGGCGGTTTGAGATGGGATCAACTCTGACGGGCGTGCCGCTCTACCGGCTCAGGGGTTACGTTGAGATCGAGCGGATCGCGGTGCCGCTACACAACGGCGAAGCACTGCCGGTGGTGAAGATGGTGAAACCGGCTGCGGTGGGACCAACTCCTCCGGAATGAGGTTACGGCTCCGGTGCACCTTCCATGCTCTACCACTGATAGAATTTCTGCCATGGATCCCATCCAATACAATCTGCCGCAAGACCGCATTCCCCGCGCCTGGTACAACATCGCTGCCGATCTGCCGGTACCTATGGCCCCGCCGCTGCATCCGGGGACTCTGAAACCGATTGGACCGGAAGACCTGGCACCGCTATTTCCGATGGCGCTTATCGTGCAGGAGGTAAGCACGGAGCGGGAGATCGAGATTCCCGACCCGGTGCGTCAGGCTTATGCGCAGTGGCGGCCCTCACCGCTGTTCCGGGCGCGGCGACTGGAAAAGGCGCTGGATACTCCGGCGAAGATTTACTACAAGTACGAGGGAGTGAGTCCGGCCGGATCGCACAAGCCGAACACGGCGGTGGCGCAGGCCTATTACAACAAAATGGAAGGCACCAGGCGGCTCGCGACGGAGACGGGTGCGGGTCAGTGGGGGTCTTCGCTGGCGATGGCGTGCGCGTTCTTCGGACTGGAATGCAAGGTCTACATGGTCCGCGTTAGCTACAACCAGAAGCCGTATCGGCGGGCGCTGATGGAAGCCCTCGGCGCATCGGTCACGGCGAGCCCGAGCACCGAGACGGAGTCGGGACGCGCGATTCTGGCGGAGTTTCCAGAGACGAACGGCTCACTGGGAATTGCGATTTCAGAGGCCGTGGAGGTGGCCGCGAAAGACCCGGACACCAAGTACGCGCTGGGCAGTGTGCTCAATCACGTGCTGTTGCACCAGACCGTGATTGGACAGGAAGCAATGGAGCAGATGGCGCTGGCCGGAGACGAGCCCGATGTGATTGTGGGCTGCACGGGGGGCGGGTCGAACTTCGCGGGGCTGGTGATGCCTTACCTCGGCCGCAAAATCAAAGGTCAATGTCATGCGCGCGTGGTGGCCGTGGAACCGGCTGCGTGCCCCAGCCTGACGAAGGGACCCTTCGCGTACGACTTTGGCGACACAGGGCATCTGACACCGCTGGTGAAGATGCACACGCTGGGATCGACGTTTATTCCGCCTGGGATTCATGCAGGCGGGCTGCGCTATCACGGCATGGCGCCGCTGGTATCGCACGTGCTGGAACTGGGGCTGATTGAGGCAACGAGCGTGCAGCAACTGGATGCATTTGCAGCGGGAATTCAATTCGCGCGGGCGGAAGGGATTATTCCTGCACCGGAAGCGAATCATGCCGTGGCAGGAGCGATTCGCGAAGCGCTCGAAGCAAAGAAAGAAGGAAAACCGCGAACGATTCTATTCAATCTCTGCGGGCATGGACATTTCGACATGCAGTCGTATATCGACTACCAGGCCGGCAAGCTCGAAAACTACGACTATCCGGCGGAGGAGATTGCGATGGCGCTTGCAGGACTGCCGGCGGTGGGGTGAAAGAGACAGGGAACAGGGTGAGCCTCAACGCGCTTCGGTGATCGATAGCGTCATGCAATGGCCGTGGGCGGTTTCACACTGGAGCATGTCCTGGGCGAGGAGATTCCAGCCGACAAAACCAGCAAAGTGGCCTCCCGGTGATTGCGCGGGTGTGGGCGCCAGACCGTCGCCCGTTTCGGCACTGTAGTCCTCATGCATGGAGCCCCACCTGGTTATGTCGCGATGGAGCATGGCGGCGAGCGTGACGGCGAGCTGGTGCGACTCGGCGTGGAAGCCGTAGCGGCGCAGGGCGATCCAATCAAGGAAGTTGGCGTTGATCCAGATAGGTCCGCGCCAGTTGGAATAGGGGACGATGATGGCCTGGTTGTTATAGGCTGAGTCGCTTTTGGCGAGGCTGCGAAAGCCATACGGCGACTGTATCTCATCGGGGTTGAGCAGATGACAGCGAATCATGCGGCGCCCATCGGTGGGCGACAGTAAGCCGTCGACCAGCGATAAGAAATTGCTCCAGCTGATGACGCGCACCCATGCGCCGGTGTCGCGGCGTCGATTGAAAAACATAGCATCTGAAGGCGACCAGAGTTTGGCGAGGATGGCGCTGCGCGTAGCCTCTGCCTGCTTGCGGTAGATGTGCGCGTCGGTGGAGTCGCCGAGATGATCGGCGAGCGCGGCCATGGCGAGGTCTTCTCGCATGGCCCAGACAGAGGCATCGACGGCCAGAATAGCGCTGCGATCTTTGGGATCGTTGGTGAGGGCGGGGTTATTGTCGGCTCCGGACTGCATGGCGTTATCCCAGAACCAAAGGCCCCAGCGGGGGTCGAACTGGGTACGGCGGCGATAGGCAAGAACGCGCTGCATCGCAGGCCAGACAGGGCGAATCCAGGAGTAGTTGTGAAGCTGCCTGGAGGCAAAGAGCGCGCCCTGGGCGAGGAATGGCTTCATGGCGAATTTGCCAAAGAGTGGGCGCGGGCCTCTGGGTGTGATGCATCCGGCAACGTAGCCGTTCTTGTCAGCGGAGGATGCGAAGCCGAGGACCCAGTCGCGGAGGTATTTGGCGTCGGCGGGGTTCTGGCTGGCCCAGTGGAGGCCGATGAAGAAGCCGTCCCAGTCCCACATCTGGGCGTAGTAACCGGCGGGGATGAGGTAGGGGTAGCGGATGTATCCGTCGGCGGGGCGAACGGTCTGGGGTGCGAGGCGGGTGAAGTCGGCGGTAAGGGCGGCCAGGAGAGTTTGGTCTGAAGGTGGGGCGGCGGTGGACACGCCGGCAAAGGCGAGCAGAGCCAGGACGGGAAGGGTGGGGTAGTAATGGAGCATGAACAATGAGATCTTCACGCTGCATAGGATAACGCTGTGGACCTTTGCGGTATCCCGCCATTGTCGCGATGAGGCTGCGGCAGGAATTGGGGCACCCGGGGTTACGGGTTTGGGGAGGACGGACGGATTTCGATGTAGTCCAAAACAGCCGGGTCGTCCTTATCGGGTGTGCCCTCTACGCGGATCACCTCACCGGGTTTGAGGGTGACATCGTAGCCTGTTTGGCGGGTGGAGTTGTCACCGTTGGGTCGATTCGAGGGTAGATTTGCGTCGGCGGCCCATTTTGCGACGGGCTTGCCGTTGACGCTGAGCGTGAAGTGCGCGACTCCGCCCGGCAGATCGAAGTACTGGACAGCGATGCTGTAGATGCCGGGTTGGCCGTTGTAAGTCCATTCGGCGGCGCAAGTTTGGTGCCCCTCGCACGAGACAGCTTTGCCGCCGGAAGCATCTTCCCACGGGGTCACATCGATGACACGGTAGCCGGTCAGTTTTGCGTCTTCAGCTTCGAGGCGGCCAGGGTAGTGGCCGGCGCGGCCTTTGTCGTCAGGGATTCCGCTGAGCTTGAGGAAGTACTGCACAATGGCGTCACGCCAGACGATGGCATGGCCAGCCTGGTACTGGAGGCGGGCGAGAACGTCGGAATAAAGCGCAGGATCGACGCGGCCTTTGAGGGATTTCCATTTGGTAACGAGATGCGCTGCCTGCTCGGCGCCCTGATAATGACTGTCGTAAATGTATTGGATTACGGTTTTGCCGTCATGGAGCTTGTAGGTATAGGGCACGTGGTGGAAGAAAAGGAGCAGGTTATCAGGTGTGGTGGCGGCGGACTCGTACATCTTCGCCACTTCAGGCGGATATTGACCTACAAAGCCTGTACCGGTGGCGACGGTGCGGTCCATGCCGACGCCGAGGTGGTCGGCGCGATGCCACTGGCCCCAACCATTGCGCTCACTAGACTCGATGTTGGGGCCGTAATGGCTGCCGGTGATGTCGGTGAGGGTTTGCATGCCGAGGGGGCCCGTGTAGTTGACATAGGCCGGCCAGGATTGCATGAGCATCCCGGTTATGATGCGAAGCACTTCGGGGTCGTTGCTGATCGTCTGGCGGGTCCACTCCTGGGCAATCTGCTCGGCGGTCAGGTTCGGATTCCACGCGAGGCGGCCGAAGGCGTAGAGATTGGCCATGGCAAGCGGGGAGTTGAGCCAGTTGTCGCGGCCGACGCCGGAGACCGCAACCATCCCGCCCAAAGGACGCCCGAAGGCCTGCCCGGCCACTATGTTTTGGACGGGTGTCTTGGCGCCTCCAACCCGCATGTCGAAGTCCAGCACACCCTTCCACATGGGGGCGAGGTAGACGAGATGCCGCTGCTGTCCGGTGTATTCCTGCGTGACTTCGACCTCGAGGGCCTGGTTGGTTTTGGTAAGGCCGCCGAAGAGGGGCGAAACAGGCTCCTGCGCCTGAAAGTCGATAGGACCTTCCTTGGTCTGAATAATGACGTTGGGAGCGAACTTGCCGTCGAGGGGATGGAAGATATCGTATGCGGCACGTGCGCGGTCGGCTTTGGGGTCTCGCCAGTCGAGGTGGTGGTTGTAGACGAAGGCGCGGTAGAGGACTACGCCACCGTGGGGCGCGAGCGCGAGGGCCAGGGTATTGGCGGCGTCGGCTGGGGTGCGGCCATAGCTGGAAGGCCCGGGTTGGCCCTCAGAGTCGGCTTTGACGGTGAAGCCGGCGAAGTCGGGGATGAGAGAGTAGATTTCATTGACCTTGGCTGTCCACCAGGCTTTGACGTCAGGGTTATCGGGGTCGTAGGTGGACATTCCGCCGATTTTCTGGGGGCTGGCGACGTCAACGCTCATGGCGAGACGGACGCCCCAGGGTCGAAAGGCGGCGGCGATTCTTGCCAGGCCATGGAGCCAATCCGAAGTTAAAAAGGGCGAAGCCCCATTCACGTTGTTGATGTTGCAGCCGTTGATGCCGACGGATGCGAGCAGGCGGGCGTACGCGGATACGGGAGCAAGGTCCTTCCGGACTTCCCCTCCCTGGAAGAATATCGACGGACCTGCGTAGCCGCGCTCGACGGAGCCGTCGGGGTTGTCCCAGTCGTCGACCCAGCGGATGGGCATCGCAGGGTGTCCGCTCAGTTCGACCTCTTGGAGATCGGTACCCTGTGCCAGGTTGCGAAGCAAGGCAAAGGCGCCATAGAGCACACCACGCGGGCTGCCGCCAACAATGTACATTTCTCGCGGAGCGCCGGGGACTCGATTCCAGTAGATTTTGAAGTCTTCGGGTCCAAGGGATGCCGGGACTGGAATCTGTTGATTCTTGAGAGATTGCAGCTCCCTTACCGTGGCCAGCACAATTACATTTTGCCCAACCGCTGAATCGTAGATGCCAAAGAGGCCGGAAATGCCCTGCTTCAATTCGGAACTGGCGGTCTGCTCGAGCAGGCTTGACCCGAGACTTCTGATTCGCACGGGCACACTGCGCGGTGTTCGCACCCACCGGTAACCAAGCCAAGCCAGATCGGATGCCTGAGCATGGGCAAGGTGCCCGCCCGCAAGCATGATTGCCACTAAAAAGGCGCTGCAAGCCTGCATAAACCCAACTCTCAAAGCGAAAACCGGATGAACCCGCCAACGCAGAGCGGCTGAAAGGAGGCCCAATGCGAATCGAAAACTGCGGCACGAACAGGGCGCGTCTGCCTGAATTGATTTTCTGATCCGAATCTTGCTCTGCTCCACTTTCAACCCCCTATGTTGCCTCTGGTCCCGGCTCTCGGCTGCACAACCTTCTATTATCTGGATGCGGCTGTAGACCGGGAAGTTCGCCTGGTCCGGACAGGATCGTTCAAGTTATGTCAAAGAGTATGCAGGAGGTTGTGAAGGCGCAGGTTGCGCCGCGCCGGACGCTGCGCCGATTCAAAAACGGTTCTAATAGCGCTTGGTGAGCGCGGGCGGAGGTGGTCCGACTTTGCCGGCGCGGAGCCAATCGACGGGACCGCGCACATCAGCCTCTTTGGCTTCGCCCGTGATGCGGGCGACGATCTCCCCTTGATCGTCGAGCACGGCTGTACCGGGGACGATGGTTCCAAGGCCAAAGCGGTCGAGCATGTCGGTGTCCCCGCCGACCCAGCTTTCCAGGGTAACGTGGAGTCTGCTGAGTGTTGCAGGGATCTTGACGTAATTTTTCGGCGCGTCGATGGAGATGAACACGAAGCGGACGGACTTGGATGCGTAGGAGGCGGCCATCTCCGATAGCCGCGGCAGCTCTTCCTGGCACGGCCCACACCACGTAGCCCAGAAGTTCACCACGACAATTTGCCCATGGAGCGCCGAAAGCTTACGCGACTGGCCGTCGAGCGTTTTGAAGGCCGGGTCCGGCGCGCGCTTTGCCGGCAGAGGCACGGCGGCGGCCAAAAGTGCGAAGGCGAGCGTGATTCTGCTGATTCGAGGGGAAGGTTCGAGCATTACCTTCCGACTCTACCCACCCGCGTGGAGCTTGGCCCCAATCGAAAGGTTGATGTCTACCTCATCCGCATGAGGGTCGATTTTCGCGTGCGCGGGCTGGTAGGTTCTGACACATTGCTCAACGCAGGCGTCTTCCCCGCCGTGCTGCACGACCCGCACCGGGATTTCGAGGTCAGATCACAACCGAACCACCGGAGAACAAGAAGATGAAAAGCTTCCCTTCACCACGAGCGGCCATCTGCGCCGCGCTTGTCACCGCAATCGTGTGGATGCATCCCACCGCTCACGCACAAGGCTGCGTGGCCGCCCACTCACCACAGCCTGTCATCTCAGGGCTCGACCCCACCTCAGAAGCCAGCGCGCATCAATATGCGAATACCAACCTGCTTCACGGGCTCACGATCACGACCGGCTATCGCGTTTACAACTCGTTCCGGCACTACATCGGCACGGTTTACCAGGTTCAGAGGCAGCTTCAACACACGGCGGTTGTTAACCATGTGGACCTGTTCGAACTTGATGTGAACTACCAGCTGACTCCGCGACTGAGCCTGGTTGCCACGGTGCCGGGGATGGAAGCGACGCGTCACGGACAGAGCAGTCCCCTGAATGTTTTTCGCTCGGGCGGCATTGGCGACGTGACGGTGGGTGTGCAGTCCTGGATTTTTCGGCCGCCGACAGAGAGCCACGGGAACGTGAACATCTCTGCCCAGTTGAAACTGCCCACGGGGATTAATGACGCCAAGGGGTACAAGATCAACCCAGACGGGACCGAAACGCTTGAGCCCTTCGACGAATCGATTCAGCCGGGAGACGGCACCTGGGGTTTTAGCCTGGCCACAGAAGCCTACCACCCGGTAATTTGGAGGACGTCGGCATACTTTACCGGCTCATGGCTCTTCAGTCCGCAAGATACGACCGGAGTGGCAACTTTTCGACTCGCCCCCGGCGAGGGCGTGGTTTCTGCCACGGACCAGTATTTATGGCGCGGCGGATTTTCGCGGCCTGTGACGGGCGCGCGCCTGCTGCGCGGGCTCGCTTTGAGTGTCGGCGGCCGCATGGAAGGCGTGCCGGTGCGGGACGCATTCGGCAAGAGCGATGGCTTCCGGCGCCCCGGCTATGTCATCTCAATCGAGCCGGGCATGATGTACGAGCGCGGCCGGTACACGTTCTATGGCAGCGGACCTTGGGCCATGGAACGCAACCGCAAGATCAGCGTGACAGACCTGGAGAACGGCACGCACGGGGATGCGGCTTTTGCCGACTACACGGTAATTACAGGCTTGTCCCGGTCCTTCTAGACGGGGAATTCCAACTGCCTTAGGCGTCTTTGTGTTGGCGGTGCTATGTCGGCGCATCGACGCCCTGGCCGTTTCAGCCTTCCCAATCGACGACGACGCGGCGCAGGCCGCGCACGGCGTTTGTGAGGTAAACGGCATCGGCAGATTTGAGGTCCTGGGGGTAGAGAATCCGCTGTTCTATACCGGGCACGGTCTCGAGCAAGTGTCGGCGGTAGACGCCGGCAAGCAGTCCGCACTCGACCGGCGGCGTGAGCCAGCGACCCTGCTTTTGAATAAATACATTGCTGATAGCGCCTTCGGTGACCTGCCCACATTGGTTGAGGAAGAGCACATCAATGAAACCTGCATCGCATGCCGCTTTGAAGGCGCTGGCGTAAAGCTCTCGGGGGGTCGTTTTGTGGAAGAGCTTGCGGTCAGTGGAGTCGGTGCGCTGCGGCGCAATACAAACGAGGCCGGGCAGTGCGTTCGCTGCGGTTTCAGCCGGCAAGATTTCATGCTCGATGTGCAGGCTGCCATCGGAATGATTGAGTAACCTGACCTTGCGAGCGGCCAGGTCATGGAACGCTACAGCCGACGCAATCAGCGCTGATTTGACGATGGCGCGATCGCAATCGAATCCGAAGTAATTTGCGGAGTCTTCAAGCCGGTCGAGATGCAACTCGATGAGCGGAAAGCCGCCCTGCCATAGCAACGTTTCGACCAGGGAGAAGGATTCATCGCGCCCGGTGAGGAATTCCGCTTTCACCTGGCACTCGCGGAACTCCTCGGCGGCATTGGAGTCGATGACGATGCCGCTGCCCACGCCCATCTTCAGGTCCTTCGCGCCGAGTTCCCCACTCTCGCTTTGCAATTCCAGCGTCCGGATGGCCACGTTGAATACGGTGCGAGCACGCGAGAAGAAACCGATTGCCCCGGTGTAAATGCCTCGGGGCTCGGCTTCGATTTCGGCGAGCAATTGCATGGCGCGCACCTTGGGCGCGCCGGTAATGGAACCACAGGGAAAGAGCGCCCGGAAGATTTCTTCGTAGCCAACCCCAGGACGCAGCTCACCGGTTACGGTTGAGGTCATTTGCCACAGCGACGGGTAGCGCTGCACCACGAAGAGGTTTTCAACATGGACACTGCCATAGGCGCACAACCGGCCCAGGTCGTTGCGAAGCAGATCGACGATCATGACGTTCTCGCTGCGGTTCTTCGCATCGTTTCGTAGCCACTCGGCAATCGTACGATCTTCAACAGTGGTGCGGCCACGAGGGGCGGTTCCCTTCATGGGCCGGGTGGTCATGCAACGGGTCGCGTGGTGTTGTTCGAGATCGAAGAACAGCTCCGGCGAGAAACTGAGAATGTGATAGCCGGACTGCCAATGGAGATAAGCGCCGTACTCCACCGGCTGGCGGGTGCGCAAGCGGTTGTAAAGCGCTGCAGGGCTGCCGGCCATGCGGTTACGGAGGGGGAAAGTGAAATTGAGCTGATAGACATCGCCGGCACGAATCCATTCGCGGATCGCTTCGATGCGTGCAACATATTCAAGCCCAGTCAGGCCGAAGTTGAGGAAGGGATGGTCGGGTTCCGAGGTGTCGTTTGATGTTTCGCCTGCATCTGCCGGGCAGGGGTAGGCCCGGCCAAGTTCCGGCGGATCGCCGTCAACGAAAACTCCCGCTGCGTGATTGAAGAGATGGCACTGTGCGTAGATGCCGAACCAGGCCAGCGGCTGGCCGGGAATACGTGACTCCTGCTCCTGCGACGGGGCTCTGCCACCTGGTCTACCCAATTGACAGGTCTGAATTTTCGCTTTGGGCTCGAAGGCCTGGCCGCATTCGTATGTGAAGAAACCCGCAGCGAAAAGGCCTTCTGCGGTTGCGCTCTCAATTTGTGCGAAGAGGTCTGACAGATCTCCGGCTACACTGGCGACCAGCACGCGCAGCGGAGAAACGAAGAGCCGGCTGACGGGCTCAGCTGCCCTGGTGTTTGAGCACTCAAGGAGCACAGTCGCCGGCGTGTGCTCGACCAGCGCGCAGACCTCCGCAGGAAGGGGATGCCACGGCATTTTCACGTCACACGTCCCTGACGAGGAGGCGCCTACTTGACCGTGAGCACGAAGGTGGTGGAGTGGGTAGTGGCGACGATGCCGTTGCTGGACTGCGCATTGATACTTACCGTGTACGTGCCGGTGGGGGTGGGCAGATTCTGAGGCGGGCCGTGATTCTTGTAGTAATAGAGGGGGTTGCAGGCCGTGGTGCCGAGCACGGAAACCAGACCTACCAAGGCCAGCAGCGAGAACCGGCTGAGCCAGCGACGGCGGCGGGTGCCGAAGGCCAATCCGGCGAGGCCGAGAACACCGGGCAACAGCACTGCCCAGGCAACGGGGCTGGAGCTTCGCGTAACCGGCGTCGTGGAGTGCGCCGAGGACCCCGCGGCAGTGGTGAGCACCATGGAGCTGGTGACGGCCGCGGTCGCGTTGGGTAGGATTTCGAGATTTTCCGGAGTAAAGGTGCAGGAAGACTGGTCGGGCAGGCCGGCGCAGGAGAGCGTAACAAACATCGGAGCCGTGAGCGACGCGGCGTTGATCGGAGTAATCGAAGCGATTACGGCGCCTGATTGGCCCGCGGCGAGCGAGAGCGTGGCCGGGGCAACGGCGATCCCGAAATCGGGCGTGCTGCTGGAGACGGCCCGCACCGTGGAGAGCTGCGAAACGGAGCCCTGATGCGCGAAATCTCCGGAGTAAACGGCGGTGAGGCGATGTTCTCCGGGGAGCAGTGAAACGACAACGGTGGCTTCACCCTGGGCATTGAGCGCCACACCAGCCAGCGGCTTGCCCGCATCCTGAATGACGACAGCGCCGGTGGCAGGTTGGGCTTCCTGACCGGTCACGGCGACCGAAAGGGTGGCGTATGTGCGGCCGCCTTGATCATGGTATTCCGCGGTCACCGTGGTTTCTGTGGCCAGGGCCCGCGAGTTCGACCCGGTCTCTGCGGTGGGCAATGCCAGCGCGGGCAATGCCAGAGCGATGCCGATTGTTGTAACCAACTCAAGCCGCAGAAAGCGGCCGATCAGACTTCTCACGTGCGCCTGCTCCAAATCTCAAGAAAAAGTCGTTTATCGCCCGAATATGGCAGCGTGCATCCATTGTATCCGGCGGGAGCACAGACGAGCCAATCCCTGGCCCGCCGGTACGACCGGAGGGCCAGGGATTGCACGCCGTTCACTCCGATGAGGATTGGACGCAACGGGGTGCGAAAGGCTGTTTTGGGCCGGCCCCCGGCAGGACTAATCTTCGCGAAGGAGTTGCGCGGGGTTGGATACGCCGCGGATTGCCGGCCAAGGCCCCTTATTCTTCGCGCATAAGCTTTGAAGGATCGACGTGGAGCGCACGCTGCGCCGGCGCCCATGTCGCCACCAGGCCGAGTAGCAGCATGGCGAGGACTGTTCCGGCGAGCACGATCGGATCCCTCGGCGTAGCCTGGTACACGATGAACGAAAGCACGCGGGTGGCCGCCATGCCAAGAACCAGGCCGGCTACGGAACCCACCGCAAGCAGGCGGAATGCGCTCCCGAGCGCGGCGTGCAGCACCTGGCCGTGACTCGCACCCAATGCGATGCGGATTCCCATCTCTTTGAGGCGCTTGCCTACCGAATAGCTTGCCATGCCAAAGATTCCCGTGACGGCCAGCATTGCACCCAGAATGCCCAGCGCGCCCAGCGATAGGGTGGCCATGCGCGCGGCGAATAAAGCGCTGTCCATCTGCTGCTGCCAGGTAACCACCGTGAACGGAAGCCCGCGATCAAGCTGATGCAAGGTGTCGTGGAGCGCAGTCGCCACTTGTTGAGGATCGCGCGTGGTGCGTACCACCTGCCACGTGGAAGTGGAAGGAGACTGCAGGAGCGGCTGAAAGAATACCGGCTCCGCATCTTCAGTCAGGGTCTTATACTTGCCATCTTCCACCACGCCGACCACCTCGAGGCGCGCTTTTGTGGCGAGGGTGAAATGCCCGCCAATGGCTTGGGACACGGAGCCAAACACTTTGCGCGCAAATTTGCGGTTCACGACGGTCACCTGCGGCGCTTTCATGTCGTCCTGCCACGTGAAAGGCCGGCCGGCCAGGAGCGCTGTTCCGGCAGCCTTAAAGTAGTCAGGAGAGATTTCGTAGGTGGTGGCTTCGGCAAGGGAATGCGACTGCCTGAAATCGGTGGAACCACTAGGAAAGACAAAGGTGGTGTTCCAGCCGAGGCCCAGCGGGATGTTATCGATAAGGCCAGTGGAGGCGACACCGGGAAGGGCCGTGACAGCGTCGAGCATGCGCCTCTGCATGGCGGGAACCTGGTCGGCCCGGTACCCGGCCATGTTGAGGTCGGTGTTGACCAGTACCGCATTTTGCGGAAGGAAGCCGAAATTGCTGTGCAGTGACCGCGCCAACCCGCGCACTGCCACCAGTGAGGACGTCATGAGAACGGCGCAGGCCGCGACCTGAATCACCAACAGCACATCGCGCGCGGAGAACCAGCGGCCTTCTGGCGTTGCCTTCACGCCGGTTTTGACCACGTGCCACGGAGATGTAGCGAAGATCTGCTTAACCGGCGCCAATCCGCAAAGAAGCCCGCTGGCCAGGGCCAGCAACAATGCAACGGCATAGGTGCGCAGGTCAGGGTTGACCGGCACATTGATGGGAATGTGCGGAAGCGGCTGCCAGACGCTAAGGGCGCGCAAAAGGGCCACGCCGCCTGCGATGCCCGCCACTCCACCGGCGAGCGAAACCAGAACGGCCTCGGTGAGAAGCTGGCGCAAAATGCGGCCGCGCGTGGAACCCAGCGCAACACGCAAGGCAATTTCGCGCGAGCGGTCCGTGGCGCGGGCGGCGAACAGGCTGCCCAGGTTGGCACAGGCTGCAAGCAGAATGAGCCCCGCCAGCAGCATCAACCCGGCCACGAACGCACGCACCGCCGGTCCGAGCATATTGCCGACCAGGCCTGGACGCGTAAGCATGAAACTCAACCCGTCGTCATCCTTGGGATAGGATTTCCTGAGATAGGTGGCAACCGCATCCAGGTCTGTCGCAGCAAGGGCCGGAGAAACGCCCGGCTTCATTCGCCCGATGACCCAGAGATTCCCCGCGCGGCGTTCCTCGAGATTGTTTGTTCCTTCGATCTGCGCCTGATCGACGAGCGGCGTCCAGAACGCAGGGGAAAAGAACAGTTCCGTGCCGCGAAATTGCGGTTGCGCCACGCCAAGAATAGTGAAGGTATGCCGATTTATCTCAACTGCATGGCCAATGACTCCAGCGTCGGAGTGGAACTGGCTCCGCCAATATGCATAGCTCAAAACGATGTAGGGGACGCTATCGGGTCCGTGTTCGTCGGAGCTGTGGAAGAACCTGCCGAGGTAGGGACTTGCTCCCAGTACATCGAAGTAATTCCCGCTGGCTTCGAAGATCCAGACGGTCTCCGGGTTGCCGCCGGTATCCAGCCCCACGGTGGCGAAGTTGTAGGCAGCCACGCCATCGAAGATCCGGTTGCGATCGCGCAGATCGCGGTAATCGGGATAAGAATTCAGTGACTGGCCGTCCGCGATCACGTTGTAAAGTTTTTGCGCATCGGGCAGATTGAGCGGACGCAGGACGAGCGCATTGAGAACACTGAAGACGACGGCATTGGCGCCAATAGCTACGGCCAAAGTGACGATGGCAGTGAGCGCAAAACCGGGCGAGCGGCGCAACTGGCGCACGGCATAGCGGATATCGCGGGCGAGGCCATCGAGGCTCAGGGTTGCGTCCGCGGCGGTAACACGTTCTTTGGTTGCAGCGGGATTGCCGAAACGGAGAAGCGCGTCTCGGCGGGCATCTGCGGACGACATGCCGCGCGCCAGATTATCGTCAATGCGCAGGCCGATGTGAGACTGCAACTCGGCGTCGATCTCGCGGTCTACGCGGGAGCGGCGAAAGAGGTTGGCGATGCGGCGCATAACGGCCATGGCAATTCCCTCCCTCGGGCGTAACCCAGGACTCTAAGCAAAGCGCAAAACGGCGCGGACACCCTTGACGAGTTGGTCGAAGCTTTCCTGGGCGATATCGAGCTGGCGGCGACCCTGGGCGGTGAGCTTGTAATACTTGGCGCGGCGGTTGGTCTCGGTCATCGCCCATTCCGAGGCGATCCACCCGCTCTGCTCCATGCGATGGAGGGCCGGGTAAAGCGAGCCCTCTTCAACGCGCAGCATCTCGCCTGAAGCGTTCTGGATGTGGAGCACAATGCCGTATCCGTGCAATGCGCCGTTGTGGGCGAGGGTCTTGAGGACCAGCAGATCGAGGGTACCCTGGAGATCGTTCTTGGCCATGTTTTCTACCCCTAGCTAACTTTGTATAAAGAAGTCTAGGCATAGAGGGCTAGGGAAGTCAAGAAGGCGGGGACTGGAGACCAGGGACCAGGGAACAGGAACAGGGACGAGGGACGAGGGAACAGGGACGAGGGAATAGGGACGAGGGAACCAACTTTGTGTCTTGGCGCCTGTCTTTGGTTAAGCTGATCCGCCGCAAGGATCGATTGGCGGAATTGACTGAAACATTCGCATTTGCTTTGCATTTACTCTTCCCTGCTCCCTGTTCCCTCGTCCCTGCTTTATTCTTTTGGGTTGAGGAGAATTGCGATGACGGAGACGGCTACGCGTACCCAGCTTGCTTACCTGACAGGGATACTCGATGAATTGCGGGCGAAAGGGACCCACTTCAAACTGCGCGTCCTTGATGACCAGCAGGCGCCGGTATGCCACTATGACGGGCGCGAAGTGATCAACCTGGCCAGCAACAACTACCTTGGCCTGGCCAACCATCCGAAGCTAATTGAGGCCGCGCTGGCGGCGACGCGGACCTTCGGCGTGGGGTCGGGGGCGGTGCGGACGATCGCGGGGACGATGCGCATTCACATGGAGTTGGAAGAGAAGATTGCGCGATTCAAGAATGTGGAGGCGTGCGTGGTCTTCCAGAGCGGATTTGCTGCCAACGCGGGGACGGTGAGCGCAATTCTGGGCAAGGAGGATTTCATCCTCTCCGATGAATTGAACCACGCCAGCATCATCGACGGGGCGCGGCTCTCGCGGGCAAAGATCAAGGTTTTCAGGCACAAGGACACGGCCCATTGCGAGGAATTGCTGAAGGAGATTGCCAGCGAGCCGGGGCACAAGCTGGTGATTACGGATGGTGTTTTTTCGATGGACGGCGACATTGGGCCCGTGGACAAACTGGCCGCGCTGGCGGAAAAGTACCGCGCCATCATGATGGTGGACGACGCGCACGCTTCGGGGGTGCTGGGACGCAACGGGCGCGGGTCAATTGACCATTTTGGCATGCACGGGCGCGTAGATGTGCAGGTGGGCACGCTGTCAAAGGCCATCGGCGCCCTGGGTGGATATGTCTGCGGATCGCGGGATCTGATTGATTACCTCTACCACCGCGCGCGGCCATTTCTGTTCTCTACGTCCCATCCGCCGTCAGTAGCGGCAACGTGCATTGCGGCCTTCGACATTCTGGAGAACGAGCCGGAGCGCATTCAGCGGCTGTGGGATAACACGCACTACTTCCAGGGAGAACTGCACCGCATGGGCTTTAACATCGGTGGGGTGACGACGCCTGCGACCCAGACGCCGATCACGCCGATTATTGTGGGTGAGGGGCGGGCAGCGATGGACTTCAGCCGTGCGCTGTTTGACGAGGGCGTGATGGGAACGGGGATTGCGTTTCCCACGGTGCCGGAAGGTAAGGCGCGCATTCGGCTCATCCTGACAAGCGAACACACCAAAGCGCAACTGGACCGGGCGCTGGAAACCTTGGAGCGCGTAGCGAAGCGGATGGGGATTCTACAATAGGACGCAATGATCGCTCACCTGCGTGGCAAGCTGATTCACAAAGAACCTGGCCAGGCCATTGTTGAGGCCGCCGGGGTGGGATATGACGTCGTCATTTCGGTGCCGACATTTACGGCGCTGCCGTCGTTGGGCGCGGAAGCTTCGCTGCACATTCACACCCAGGTGAGCGAGGATCAGATTGCGCTGTTCGGCTTTCTCGAGCGCGACGAGAAGCGGCTCTTCGAGCGACTGATTACGGTGAGCGGGGTCGGTCCCAAGCTGGCCATCAAGATGCTGAGCGGGCTTTCATCGGAGCGCACCGTGCAGGCGATTCGCGGGCAGGACCACGCAATGCTGACGCGGATTCCCGGGGTGGGCAAGAAGTTGGCGGAGCGGCTTGTGGTGGAGTTGAAAGACAAACTGGACGATTTTGCAGTCGCGCCAGCGCCCTCGTCCGTAGCGGGGCCAGCGGTGGAAGATGTGCTATCGGCGCTGGTGAATCTGGGTTACCAGCGCCTCGCAGCCGAGAAGGCGATTGCACAGGCTGTCGCCAAGGAAAAGGCGCTCGCAGGCGATTTTGACGGGCTATTTCGCGGCGCGCTGAAAGTTATCCGGTAAACTGGTAGAGCCCCTTCTAAAAAGATCGCGATTTTAGGGATTCCTTACCGCGGAATTAGTTGCACCTAATTCAATTTTTCAAGCCGGGTCGGTAACACTCTGTTCGCTTTGTCCGTTCTAACTGACAAGGGCGGCTGGACCTCAATTTCCGAGTGTCAGGTTCCCGGGCACCTCAAGGATGGTTTGTTTGCGTTTTATCGTTGCTCTTCTGTGCCTGGGCCTGGCCGCCGGCAGTCACGCCCAGTCAGTACAACTTCCTGATTCACCGCAGCCCTCGGCCAGCCTCGCGGCGGCAAGCGCTTCGGCGCCTGATTCCGGCGAATCCTCTTCCGTGGCGGATTTCTCATGGCAAACTGACTCGACTTACGCTCCGGACTCCCGGCAGGCGGGCCAGCCTGTGCCGGAAACCGATCCGGGTGGCGCGCGTCCCAAGCCTGGTTCCAATGTTCCGGTCGACGCTAACGGGAATGTGATACCCCTCGAACGCCAGCAGCCGCGACGCATCCTTGGCTTCATGCCCAACTTCCGCTCCGTTTCAGGCGGAGCCGCGCCGCCACCCCCAGGCTGGAAATACAACTTCATCGTTGCTACCCATCAGGCTACTGACTATTCCACCTTCATATTTCTTGGGCTGACGTCCATCACCGCTGAAGGGATGAACATGCACCCTTCCCTCGGCAAGGGTGTTGACGGATTCTACGCCTACACCTGGCGCGGTTTTCTGGATAAAACCGACGGCACGTATCTTTCGGCCTGGCTGTTGCCGAGTCTTCTGCACGAGGACACACGATTTTATGCCCTTGGCACAGGCCACAGCATCCTGGTCCGCTCTCTTTATGTGATAAGCCGCCAAGCCGTAGCCCGGACCTATGGGGGCAGGCAGACACCTAATTTCGCCGGACTTGGCGGCAAGGTGCTGACCCAGGTGGTCTCGCGGTACTATTACCCCCCGAGTGCGACAAGCTTTGGCGTCCTTGCCAGCAAGTTCGGCTATTCCGTCATGCGCGACGTAATGTTTTCCTCCATTCGCGAGTTTTATCCCGATATCGCCGCGCACTATATTCGCAAGCATCGCGCAAAGGTGGCTCGGCTCGCCATACAGAATGCTGCTCCTGCTCGCTGAGGTACCCAGTTCAATTATTTTTGTTAACCTTACTGAGGTATGCCACGCACTAAGAAATCCCCAACAATTCAAGCTGCTTCATCAACGTCCGCCGCTTATTTTCGTCCCCAGGCAATTACCTTTCTGCGCAGCTTGGCGAAGCACAACGATCGCGAGTGGTTCACGCCCCGGAAAGCTGTCTTTGAAGCGGAGCTGAAGCAGCCGATGCTGGCCATCGTCCGCAAGGTGACGGATGCCATGGCGGAGTTTGCGCCAAATCACGTGCGGCCAGCGGAGAAAAGCCTGTTCAGGATTTATCGCGACACGCGCTTCAGCAACAACAAGCTGCCGTACAAAACGCACGTTGCGGCGTGGTGGTCGCACATGGGAATGGAGAAGACTTCGGGGGCGGGCTACTACTTCCAGGTGAGCCCTAAGGGCGTGGTGATTGCCGCTGGGTCTTATATGCCAGAGAAGGAGCAGTTAGCGGCGATTCGACATTGGCTGCTGGACAACCATGCGGCCTTCAGAAAACTGATTGACAAGCCGGCGGTGCGAAGGGCATTTACCGAATTTGAGGGAGAGGCGCTGACACGGCCGCCGAAGGGATTCCCCTGCGAGCACCCGGCGATGGACCTGATCAAGTGCAAGCAATGGGGATTGAGCACAACATTGCCGGTGGAGACTGCGCTTGAAGCAAACTTTGCGCAGACACTAATCCGGCATTTCAAGCTTCTGGCGCCAATGGTGGATGCCTTGAATACGCCCATTGCCGCGGCTCTCTCTCCAAAGAAAAAGGTACTTTTCGGGCTGCATTGAGACATTGCGGAGAGGGCGTATTTTGCGGGTTGCGAGGCTGGGCCGACCGACAAATTCCGCTGAATACGGGCAAATTCAGGCAAAAATAGGTGATATATGCACAAAAACCCAAGAAAATTGTGGAAATCGGTCGTTTTCCCATTGACTTTGCCTGCCCTGAGGGGGCATGGTAACCAACGACGGGGTTCTGAAGAACCCGCATGAATACAGGGGTTTCGTGCAAACGTTGCCTCAGTCGCACCCCCTCCATGCGGTACGCAATTCAGCGACGGAAGCCCAGGCAACAACGGCTGCCCCGAGGGCACGCCCAGAAGGAGAACATCACATGGCAACTGGAATGACCAAGACCGCATTGACGCGGCACATGGCCGAGAAGCTTCAACTGACCAACAAGCAATCCGCTGCCTTCCTGGACATGCTGGCGGAGACCGCCATCAAGGAAACCAAGAAGAACGGCGTATTCGTAATCCCCGGCATCGGCCGCCTGGTAAAGGCGGAACGCAAGGCCCGCATCGGCCGTAACCCCCAAACCGGCGCGGCCATCAAGATCAAGGCCAAGACGGTGGTCAAGTTCCGCGTGGCCAAGGCCGCCAAGGACGTGATCGCTCCTGCGAAGAAGTAGTTTTCCGGACTGCGGACCGAAGGGGAGAAGCTCTAGAGCTTCTCCCCTTTACCGTTTGCGCCTAGGTTCTGCGATTTTGTTCTGTCGTCGTTTGTTGTCCCACATCCAATGGGCATGGCAAAGACTTCTTCGACGAACTCCTCGACTGTGTCGAGGGCGGCTACTCCGGCTACTGTTGTCCTGCTTCTGCGCCTTGAGGGGCTGGCAGTTGCGGCCGTCTCCGCGAGTCTTTACGCGCGCACGGGAGCCAGCTGGTGGCTCTTTGTGGCGCTATGGCTTATACCTGACCTCTCGATGCTGGGGTATCTTGGCGGAGCGTGCCGGGGAGCGCGGATTTACAATGCAGTGCACGCGTATGTGGCGCCGTTGGTGCTGGCGTTGTGTGCGTTGTTGCTGCATGCGCACGGGCTGGTGCCCTTTGCGCTGATCTGGGTGAACCACATTGGGGTGGATCGGCTGCTGGGATACGGGCTGAAGTATGCGAACGGATTCAAGTGGACGCATCTGAACAAACCTGGAATGCGCGAAGTTAGGTTTCTGACCGTTTAATTTTGTATGAACCATGGGTGCCCCAGGTTTCGATGTTGAAACCTGGGAAAGCAATCACTCAAGGGACCAATTCATGCGGTCAGGGACCTAGTCAGCTGGGTTAGCGCCAGGAAGCACACCGGGTGTGAGCGCTCGCGCCACGAGCGACAGGCCCAGCGACACGATGATGGCTTTCACCATGAGGCGGTTGTCATAGCTCCACGACAGAAAGGCCAGCGCAACGAAGACGCCGATGGGCGTGATCTCCGTCAGCACACCGGGGAGCCATTGCGGCGCGGCGCCGGTACGCGGCAGAGTGCTATGCAGCCGGGGAATGAGGCGCGGAACGGCGCGCGTGTAGGCGTGGTAGGGCTCGCCGAGTTGAGCAGAGAGGAACGCTTCTTCACCGAGGATGAGCCTCATTAGAAAAAAAGTGAGGACTGTCATGGTGCAGAGAGCGCCCGTGGGAGGCATAAGGAAGGCCACGGCTGCCACCATGCACCACAAGCCGAGATAGAGCGGGTTGCGGACGTAGCGGTAGGGGCCGTCCGCCATGACCGCGCCGGCTTTCATTTTCAGATTGTGCACGGTGGCTGGGCCAAGATAGGACGAGCCCCAGACACGCAGAATCGCGCCCACGCCGGCGATGATTGCAGCCGCGACAATGACTATGGGCGAACCAAGAGTGAAGCTCAGAACACGCGCCCGGCTCAATTCGAGCGGCAGCCACTCAAGCAGTGGGATGCGATGGGCAAATTGAGCACGAGGCCCCCAGGCCTCGATCCACGGTGCCCAAAAGCCCAGAATGATGATCGCCGTATTGATGGCCATCCGCAGACGAAACTCCAATTTTGTCGCGCGCATTTACGCTCCCGCAGGAGGGCGTTTAACACCCGAAGCACGGCGAATTGCGGACTGCTATTCGCAGCGCAGCGCGGCCATGGGGTCGGTCTTCATGGCGGAGCGGGCGGGAATGAGCGTGGCCGCGAGAGCCACCAGGGCCAGCAGCAATGTGACGGCAGCGAAGCTCGCTGGGTCGTGAGGGCCGACGCCAAAAAGGAGGCTCTTGAGCACGCGCGAAAGGGCAAGCGCGCACACTAGCCCAATAGCGCCGCCGAGCGCAACGAGGCGCAAGCCTTCGCGGAGAATGAGCCGCATGATGTCGAGCCGGCTCGCGCCAAGGGCCATGCGCACACCGATCTCCTGAGTGCGCTGGACGGCCATGAACGCGATAACGCCATAGAGGCCGATGATAGCCACGACGAGGCCCGTGAAGGCGAAGAAGCCGAGCAGAGCCGTTTCAAAGCGGGGACGGTCGGCGAGCGAATTGACTTGTTGCTTCAGAGTCTCAATCTCTACAGGAACGGTAGGATCGAGCTGGGCGATCTGCGACCGTACCCAAGGCGCAACTGCTCTCGGCGAAAGAAACGAATCGATGATCACGATTGGCGCCCGACCTTCCCAGTCGCTCGCGCTGTTCCTTCTGAGGAAATAAATCTCTGGCTGGTCCGGCTCAATGAGTCCACCATTCTTTACGTTTTCAGCCACGCCTATCACCGTAGACCAAGGCCCGTTCTTTTCCGTCTGCAAACGCTTGCCGACCGGGTCCTCGCCCGGAAAAAGGCGAGCGGCCAGAAGTCTGCTGATGACCACCATCGGTATGTTGGAATGCCGGTCTTGTTCAGTAAAGTTGCGGCCGCGCACAATGGGGATATTCAGGGCGGGAAAGTAATCGGGCGTGACCTTGCGATCGGCCACCATCTCGCCCGTTCCCTGCGCCGGATGGGGTTTCCCTTCAGCTGCCATCTCCGACCAGCGCATACCGTTCTGCCAGCCCCCAGGGGGCACCGAATCGCTGATTGCCACAGCACGCATTCCAGGCAAACGACGAAGCGCCGCCTCTGCCTGAAGATAGAACTCCATCTGTTTCTGGCCTGTGTCGTAGCGGAATCGGGGAAGAGCAATCTGCACCGTAGAGACTCCGCCGGTCTGCATGCCGAGGCTCTGATCTTGCATATTCTGAAAGCTCTTGAGCAGCAGTGCTGCGCCGGAGAGCAGGACCACACTGATCGCAATTTGTCCCGCAACCAGGCTTCGACGAAGCGCAGAGCGTTTTCGGAATTTCGCGGCGCGAGCGGCCAGCGCGATCGCGCGTGGCGTTTGCAAAGCGGGCAGCAGACCGAACAGCACGCCACATAACAGAGATAGCAGCACGGTGAACAAAGCGATGCGGAGATCCAGCCCGTCTCTGGCGAGGAATGGGATGCCTGTGGGAGCAAGGCTCTTGAAGACTCGCAAGAGGCCCTCTGCCAGCGCCATTCCCATCGCGGCTCCGGCAAACGAGAGCAGGACGGCCTCAACGAGCGTTTGCCGAATAAGCCGGCCACGGGAGGCGCCCAACATCGAGCGCACCGCCAACTCGCGCTCACGAGCCTCGCCGCGCGCCATCATGAGGCTGGCCACGTTCGCGCAGGCAATCAACAGCACAGCGAGTACCGACCCCAAAAGGATCCAGGCGGTTAACTGCACATCCTGGGTCTCGCGGTCGCGCAGCGAACGAATGATGAGATGAATGTCCTTGCGAACATCCGACGGAATGAATGTGTTGCGGGTATGGAGGAACAAGGGCTCCATCTCTGCTCTTGCCTGCTCAATGCTTACTCCCGGCTTGAGGCGGGCAAAAGTGCGCATGGGATTGCCGTAGCCTCCGTTCGCAGTTTTCTGGTCCGCGCGATTCAGTGCCATCGGGAAAATCACGTCTGCTGACTGCAGCGTGGGAAACTGAAAATCCCTGGGCAGCACGCCAACGACGCGCGCGGGGCTGCCGTCCACATTAATCAGCCGGTTCAGGATACCGGGATCCCGGTTGTAATGGCCCTGCCACAATCCGTAGGAGATAAGGACCACGCGCGGTCCATTGGGCCGGTCTTCCTCCGGCAGGAAGTTGCGGCCCAGCGCGGGCGAGACTCCGAACAGAGGTAGAAACCCGGCGCCGAAGGTGAGGCAGTCGAGCTGTGCCGGATTGTTCTCTACCAAATCGCAGGGATGCGTCCCCGTACCCTGAATTGCCATGGCCTCAAACGGCTTCTGATTGTCACGCCAATCAAAGTAGAAACCGCCCATCATAAATTCCCGCCGCTCCAGCGAATGCACCATTCCGATGGAGACGATCTGGTCGGCGTGAGCGTACGGAAGGCTGCGAAAGAGGATGCGGTCTACGACGCTGAAGACACCGGTGGTGGCGCCGATGCCCAGCGCAAGCGTCGCGATCACTGTGACCGTGAATACCGGATTGCGACGAAAGCCGCGCAGGGCATAGCGCACATCGCGCAGCAAGCTCTCAAGCCATGGGAGCGTGGTGCGCTCGCGGTAGGCCTGCCGGGCTTGCTCCGCGCCGCCAAGACGGATAAGGGCCTGGCGGCGTGCTTCTTCCTCGCAAAGGCCTTCGCGGATGCCGGCTTCGACGTGCAGATCGATGTGGGAGGAAAGCTCGGCGTCGAAATCGCTGTCGTTCCGCAGATGCAGAAAACTCGACAGTCGACGGATCAGCGCTCTGAGTTTGGGCATCTATTGCTCCTAATCCGCGCGCAGAGCCTGCATGGGATCGATAGCGGCAGCGCGGCGCGCGGGAATCCATGACGCGGCGAGTGCGACGACGAGTATCAGCAGCGCCACCCCGCAATAGGTAATGGGGTCAAGCGAGCTGACCTCGAACAGGAAACTGCGCAACAAACGGCTGAGAGCGAGTGCGCCCAGAAGGCCGGCGGCACAGCCCCCCGCCGCGAGTAGGAGGCTCTGGCGCACGACAGCAGACACAATTTGCCAGCGCTGCGCTCCGAGCGCGAGTCGAAGGCCGATCTCGCGTGTCCGCCAACTGACAATGTAGGCAATGAGGCTGTAGACGCCGATCGCTCCGATGACGACGGCCAGTCGTACCGAATCCAAGCAGTAGCATGGCGAGCGAGCGCGCGGCGCGGCTGACGGACGTGGCGACAACTTGATTGAGCGTGCGGACGCGCGTGACCGGAACCAGCGAGTCAATGCCGGCGACGGCGCGGCGGAACCCGGCCGCTGTTTCAGCTGGAGGGATGCGGGTCCGGAGCAGGACATACATTACAGGCTGCTCGCGCGAGGCAGTCATGGGTAAGTAGACTTCATCGTTAAATCCGCCTTCAAGGCTGCCTTCGCGCGCATTGCGCACTATGCCGACGATGATGGAAGCGCGCGCCGGATCCCACACGGCAGGTGCGGGAGCGTCGTTGACATCGAGAAGACGCTTGCCAATCGGATCCTGGTTGGGCCAGAGCCTCGCGGCCATACGCTGGTTCACAACCACGGCGTGGCTGGCGCCGCTGGCGTCTTGCGAGTTGAGCAGCCGGCCGCGGACCAGTTGCAGGCCCAGCACATCGAAGTAGCCGGGCGAGACAGTTCTCCCTGTGGCCAGCAGCGCTCCCTGGCGTGGAGAACGCGGATGACCTTCAGCGTCGTAAACATAGTTGTTGTTGCGCCCGCTGAGCGGGAGGGAATCAGTCAGGGCCAGGCTTTCGACGTCCGCAGAACCCTGCGCACGGTCGAGCAGGGTCTCAAAGAAGGACTGGCAACGGCCTTTGTCTCTGCAGGCCGCCGCGTCCAGCGCGACTTCTGCAGTCACAGTGTGGTCAGTGCGAAAGCCAGGATCGACGCGGGAAAGTTTGTAGAGGCTGTGCAGCATGAGTCCGGCCGTGGTAATCACCATGACGGAAAGGCCGATCTGCGCCATAACCAGGGCCATCGAAAGACCGAAGCGCGATCCTCGGCCGGCGAGGCCGCGACTGCCGACACGCAGCGTTGCGAGCAGACCGATGGAGGCCATTTTGAACGAAGGGATGAGTCCGAAGAGGATTCCGGCAAGCACCGATGCGCCGAGCGTGAAGAGAATGTCTCCCGCGTGCAGCGAGACATTGTGAATGCGCGGTGTATCGGCGGGCAGAAGACGTACGAAAACACGCAAGCTGGCAGCGGCAGTTGCCAGGCCGACCGCGCCGGCAGCCAGGCCCAGCACCACGCTTTCAGAAAGCAATTGTTGAATGAGGCGCCGGCCTGAAGCACCCAACGCGCCGCGAATGGCCAGTTCGCGTTCGCGCGCAGTTGCCCGGGCGAGCATGAGGTTCGCGACGTTGGCGCAGGCGATGAGCAGGATAAGACCGACGGCGCCGAAGAGCAATAAGAGCCGCGGACGCATGGCGCCAGTTTCGGATTCCAGCAGCGGAACAACCGTCGTGTCGGAAGCCCAGATGTCGGGCATTCGCCAGGGAAAGAGCGGCAAGAGGATGCCGTGCAGGCGGCGCAGATCGGCCTGTGCCTGAGCCGCTGTAACGCCATCAGCAAGGCGGCCAAAGACATGCAGGTCGAATACATTCCACGGATCGAGCGGATTGTCGAGGTGGTACGAAACCGGAATCACGAACTGCGTGTCGGCGTAGGGAAAGTGCACGCCGGCAGGCATGACGCCGATGATGCGGCGCGAGACTCCGTCGACGCGGAGCGATCGACCGAGAGCAGCGGGTTGGCCTGCGAAGTGCTCATGCCAGTAGCCATAGCTCAGCACGACGTCGTGATCCCGGCCAGCGATAGCATCATCGGGAGTGAAAAAATCGCCGATTTCAGGCTGAATGCCCAAGGTATCGAATGCATTGACGGTAACGGCTGCACCGAAGACGCGATCTGGAGTGTCGGAGTCGGAGAGATTCGACTCGATGTCGTCACCGAAGCCGGCGATGGACGCGAAGGCCCTGGAGTGCTCGCCCAATGCACGTATCCATCCCTTGGGGAAGGCCGGCGAGGTGGTGCCGGAAATGAGCATGAGGCGGTCCTGGCGCGCATAGGGCAGGGGACGAAGCAGGATGGAATCGACCAATGTATAAATGATCGTATTGGCGCCGATGCCGAGCGCCAAAGTGAGCACTGCGGTGAGCGTGAAGCCAGGCGCTTTGCGCATTTGCCGCAGAGCGAAGCGGATATCCTGTGCCGCGCTCTCAACAAGTGGCACCGTGGAACGCTCGCGGTAGGCCTGCCGTGTCTGCTCGGCGCCCCCGACGCGAAGGAGGGCCTGACGGCGAGCCTCCTCGGGTGCGAGACCAGCCCGCAAGCCCGTTTCCGTGTCCATGTCCACGTGGCTTTCCAACTCGGCGGAAAATTCTTCTTCCGCGCGAGCGCGGCCGAAGAGACCAAGCATTCTCATCCACAGCGCTCTCATCTTCCGCATTTCAACCTCCTATTCTGTGCGCAATGCCTGCATGGGATCGATGGAAGCCGCACGGCGCGCGGGGACAAGCGCCGCAATGAGACCGCACACAATGAGCAATGCGCAAACTATGACAACCGTGACGGGATCATGCTCGCTGACTCCGAAAAGAAATGATTTGAGGGTCCGCGTTGCAGCCCATGTACATGCGAGGCCGATAGCGAGACCCGTGCCGACAAGAACGGCGGCATTCCTCAGGATGAGCAACAGGACATCGACGCGTTGCGCTCCGAGAGCCATGCGAATGCCTACTTCGCGCGTACGGCGATTGACGGAGTAGGCCATGAGCCCGTAAAGACCAACGAGCGCGAGCAGCAGGGCGATCGCTGCAAAGGCAGTGAGAAGCGAGGTTTGGAACCTGCGGCGGGCGCTGGCGATGGAAACCAGGTCACCCATGGTGTGAATGTCGGTGACTGCGATATCCGGATCGATGGACTTCAATGTGACGCGAATTTCATTAGCGACGGTCGCGGGCGGAAGCGATGAACGAACGGCGATGAAAGCGCCGCCGAAATCGTAACTCGGAGAGTACATCTGCGGTTGCGGTTCCTCTTCAAGACTGGTATGCCGCACATCGGCAACGACGCCGACGATGGTGTGCCACTGCGTGTGCTTGTCGTCCGCGTTGATCCGTCCTCCGATGGGATTGCGATTTGCTAAATAAGTTTTCGCGAATTTCTGGTTCACAATCACAGGCCCCGTCGCGCCGCCGGAAGCATCGTCATCGGTGAAGTTGCGGCCTGCGATGAGTGGAATATTCATCGCGGCAAAATACTCAGGCGTAATCGTGCGAGCTTCGGTTGTCTGATACTGCTGATTTGCGAATCCATCGATCCAGATTGTGGAGAGGCTTTCAGTTTGGCTGAGAGGCAGATCGCTGACTGCTCCAACCGTGTTGACACCGGGGAGTGCGCTGATTTTGCCGATGAGATTTTTGAAGTATGCTGCGGTACCGGCTTGTGGCTGGCGATAGCGGTCGCCGAGGGAGACGTTCATGCTCAACGTAGACTGCGAGAATCCAGTGTCGACGGTCACAACATTGATGTAGCTGCGGATCAGCAGTCCCGCGCCTGCCAATAACACCACGACCATAGCTGTTTGCGCGACGATGAGGATGCCATGCAATCGGCTATGCGCTGCGCCTCTTCCGGAGACGTCATGGGTCCTTAGAAAGTCGGTGAGGTGCATGCGCGACACCGCGACTGCCGGAAGCACTCCGCTGAATACGCTCGTGAGTATGGATACTGTCAAAGCGACGAACAGCACGCGCACATCGAGCGTCGATTCGTTGAGCCGCGGAATATTACCTGGATCGAGGTGTGGCAAAATCCGCAGGAAAAGGAAGGTCAGGACGAGGCCCACGGCTCCCCCCGCGAAGGCAATCAGCAAACACTCGGTAAGCAGCTGGCGGATCATGCGACCGCGGCCTGCGCCTAAGGCTGCACGCACGCCCAGTTCCCGGGCGCGCCCAGTGGCACGCGCGAGCAGCAGGTTTGCTGCATTGCCAGACGCGATGAGAAGAACGAGCAGGACCGTGGCAATCAGCAGTTCCATCAGCGGCCGTACCGGACCAATCGAGATGCCGGTGAAGCTCTCAACGAGCGCGCCCCATTCGCCCATTTCGCTGGGATAGAGGCGGTCAAAGCGAGCCATCATGGTGCTCATTTCCGCCTGCGCTTGAGGGATGGAGACGCCAGGGCGCAAGCGCGCCACGGCTACATTGTTTGCAATGTCTCGATTCGCCTTTTGCTTAGGAGTGAGAGCGAGCGGAACCCAAATGTTTGTGGACTGAATGTGTGAATCGCCATAAGGAAGATCGGTTTTGAACGGGTATTCGAATTCGGGCGGCATCACGCCGACGATTTGATAGTCGACGCCGTCGAGTTGGAGAGCATGTTTGAGGACATCGGTGTTTCCGCCGAACATCGATACCCATAGGGAATGGCTGATGACGGCGACTTTGGGGTGGGCGGGCTGATTGTCTTCGGGGTCGAGTGCGCGGCCGAGTTCCGGCGTGGATTGCAGGGTCGAGAAGAAATCCTCGTCGACGCGGGCGCCGCCGATTCGCTGCACGGAACCTTGCGCCGACAGGCTGAATCTTGCCTGCTCGTAGGCAGTGACGTCGGCAAACGATTTGCTATCGCGCTTCATGTCATAGAGATCGGCGTAACCGGGGCAGACCACTTCGTCGGGAATCTTGAGGTTGAGGTTAGGTGTGAAGAGATAGACGAGACGCTGAGGATCTCCATAGGGCAATGAGCGAATGAGGACGGCGTTGACCAGGCTGAAGATGGCTGTGCAGGCACCGATGCCGAGGGCGAGCGTCAGCACGGCGGTGATGGTGAAACCGGGGCTTCTGCGCAGCGTACGCAGGCCATAGCGCACGTCCTGCAGAAGGCTTTCGAGCCAGGGAAATGTGCGCGTCTCGCGATGGGCCTGGCGGGCTTGCTCAACTCCGCCGAGACGAATCAGGGCTTGGCGGCGGGCTTCTCGGGGCGTGAGACCTGCCCGAATGCCTTCCTCAGTGTGCAGAGCGACGTGGGATTCAAGTTCAGCCTCGAAGTCACGGTCAACGAGGCGCGCGTGGAAGAGTCCGCGAAGCCGCATCATCATCGCTCTCAGATTTCGCACTCTGACCTCCTACTCCGTTCTTAGTGCTTGCATGGGATCAACCTTGGCCGCGCGGCGGGCGGGGATCCAGCATGCAGCCAATGCGATGGCAACAAGGAATGGCGGCACGGCCGCAAAGGTAAGCATGTCGTGCGGCTGAATGCCATAGAGAAAGCTCGCTGCAAATTTCGATAACATCCATGCTGCAGGCCAGCCCAACGCGACGGCAATCACGGTCAGCACCATGCCCTGGCGTAGGACAAGACGTTCGACTGCGCCGGGCTGTGCGCCCATCGCCACGCGGATGCCGATTTCGCGCGTACGCCGGCTGACCGCGTAACTCATGACTCCATAGAGACCGACGGCAGCGAGCACAAGGCCGACGCAACCGAAAATTCCGAAGAGCGTGGCGGCCAGGCGCGGCAGGAAGAAGGCATCGCGAAGATGTTGCTGCATCGTTTCCTCGTTGAAGATGGCCATCGAAGGATCGAGAAGATGGATTTGCCCGCGTACAGCTTGACCCAAGCTCGATGGATTGCCAGCGGTGTGAACCACCAGCGTGTAGCCCAGAAACAAGGATGGATCCGCAGCGACGGCTTGTATGAACGACCGAAACAGGACCGGCCTGAAGTCCTCGCCCAGGGATCGTGCCTTGATGTTACCGACAACGCCAATGATCTTATAGGTCGCTCCGCCCCCCGTCACTTGCTGGCCGATGGGATTCTCGCCATCAAAGAAACGCTGAACAAAAGCGCGGTTGACGACGGCAGTCATTGGACTGTCCGGGGTCTCTCCGCCGAAGTCGCGTCCTGCCAGCAGCGGGATTCCCATGGTTTCAAAGTATCCGGGCGTTGCCATGTAGAGTTCTGTCTGAGAATCAGCTGTGCTGTTATCCTTCCGGCCGACAACGCTGAAGCCGTCGCTGCGGTCGCCTCCCGAGAGAGGTGCCACGTCCGTAACGACCACGGATTCGACTCCGGGCAGAGTTGCCACCTGCTGCCGCAGCTGAGTGAAGAAGTCAATTGTGCGCTGCGGGGTATAGCCGTGAACTCTGGGATCAACTGACATCATCAGCAGATTCTGCGAACGAAAGCCGATGTTGATGCTGGATGCGCTTTGCAGGCTGCGTAGGAAAAGCCCTGTGATGCAAAGCAGAATCACAGACATCGAAATCTGCGAGACGACGAGAAGGTTGCGCAGACTGAAGCGACGTCCGCGGCGAGCGAGGGCATCTTCGCCCTTGAGCGCGTTGGCAAGCATGGGACGCGAGGCCGCCCATGCCGGTGCCGATCCAAGCAGCAGGCCGCTGACAACGCTGATGACAAATAAAAAGAATTGCACCCGCCAGTCGACTGCGATCTGCACATCGAGCGGAACAGGGGTAGGAAGTTGGAAGGTCGAGAGTCCCTTGGTGGCCCACGAAGACAAAAGGAGCCCCAGTGCACCGCCGCCAAGTCCCAGCAGCGTGCTTTCCATCAGCAACTGACGCTGCAAACGAAAGCGCGTGGCCCCAAGGGCGAGGCGCACTGCCATATCCCTTTGGCGGGTAACCGCCTGCGCAAACAGCAGGTTGGCAACATTCGCGCCCGCAATGGCCAACACCAGCAAGGCGACCACTGAGAGCGCCGCGAGGAAGATCAGGACGCTGTCGCGTTCTGATGGCGGCAGGGAGCCCGCCCGCTCGAATACGAAGCCGCTACCCTTGTCGGTTTTCGGATAGGCGAGGGCAAAGCGCTTTGAGAGCGTGTTCAACTCAGCGGCAACCTGCGCGCGGGAAACGCCAGGCTCGAGGCGCGCGACGACAGCGAGCCAATGAGAGGTACGCGACCCGACATCATTCGAAAGGCCGGGGAGAACCAACTGATCGACAGTGCCGAGCGGCACCCAGAACTGTGAGTAGAGAATCTGTTCAACTCCATGAAATGCCGGCGGGGCAATCCCGACAACAGTAAATGCGTGGCCAGAGAGGGTTACAGACTTACCGACGATCGCCGGATCACTATTGAATCCGCGTTGCCATAGACTTGCGCCCAGCACGACTTCCGGAGCGTTCTTTTCACCGGCAAGGAATCCACGGCCGAGAATCATGTGAAGCTGCGTTACGTCAAAAAAGTTCGTGGTGACGGCCTGGCCCCAGGCGCGCTCCGGCTCCCCGATTCCGCCGATCGAGGCGGGGAGCAGCTCGTCGTATGCGGCAATCGCGGAGAAGGATCTGGCCTGTTCGCGTACGTCGTTGTAGACCGGCAATGAGAAGTTGTTGCAGCACCGGTCGCCATCTTCAGTCATATGCAAGGCCAGCAGGGTCGAGGGATCTCCGACTGGCGCGGGGCGCAGCACGAACCGGCTGACCATGGAAAAGATCGTGGCGTTGGCGCCAATGCCGAGCCCGATGGAAAGCATGGCGATGGCCGTGACGGCGGGACGCTTTGCCAAAGTGCGCGTGCTATAGGCAAGATCGCGGATCAGCATTTCAAGTGACGGAACTGTGCGCCGTTCGCGGTGTCGCTGGCGGGTCTGCTCTGCGCCGCCGAGACGGATAAGGGCTTGACGCCGGGCTTCTCGGGGCGTGAGGCCGGCGCGGATGCCTTCATCCGTGTGCAAGGCGACGTGGAATTCAAGTTCGGCGCGAAAATCTTCGTCGGCGCGGCTGGGGCGTAAGAGGCCGATGATGCGCATACCCAACGCACGAAGTCTGGCTCGCAGCGAGTCCATCTCAGGCCTCCTCTGCGGGGGTGAGGAAGCGCGCCAGGATCTCGGTGGTCTGCTCCCACTCCGCGGCGGCCTTGCGCACCTGGCGTTGGCCTGCTTTGGTTAACTCATAAAACTTGGCCCGCCGATTGTTTTCAGACGTGCCCCAGCGCGAACGAATGTAGCCTTCCTGTTCGAGCCGCAACAGCGCGGGATAGAGCGTGCCGTAGTTTAATTCAAGAAGATCGCCGCTCGTCTGCTCGATGCGCCGTGCCAGGCCGTAGCCGTGCTGCGGGCCCATGGTTTCAAGCGTGCGCAGAACCATGAGAGCCAGCGTTCCCTGCCATACGTCGGTCTTTTCGCCCATTGCCTCTCCTCTTGCCAACCAATAGAAGCAGCATACACATGTCCCTATGGGAATGCAATAGGTCGATTCGAGGACCGGCCGTCAACTGGTGTTCCGTTGAATCGCGGGTTATTTGGAGGGGTCGACAAGTGCTCCGTAAACCGCAGCACGACTCTCAAATTCGAGATTGGGGCTCGCCGGACCGAGCATGCGCTGGATCATGCCGACGAAGACAACGTCGTTGGTGGGATCGACCCAAAACCACGTGCCCGCCGCACCATCCCAGTAGAAAGTGCCTTTGCCGTCGGAGAGATTGGCCTCAGGCGGATCGAATTCAACGGCACAGTTGTAGCCGTAGCCGAGGCCGGGCCGCATGACTTGGAGGCCGATGCCGAACTGGCCGGTGAGGAGTTCGGAAGGCACATGATTCGAGGTCATCAGCCTGACGGTCGACGGAGCAATAATGCGCTTGCCGTTAAGCTCGCCACCGTCATCAAGCATCTGCGCGAAGCGGTAATAATCTTCGGCCGTGGAGACCAGGCCGCCTCCGCCGGAGGGCATGGCGGGCTCGGTGGCGTAGTCGCGCGGCACGTTGCCACCGGTGGTGTCGGACATCAGCTCACCGTTGGGGCCTGTGCGATAGAGCGTTACGAAACGGCTGCGCTTGTCGGCGGCCACGTAGAAGCCTGCGTCCCGCATGCCTAGCGGCCTGAAGATGTGGTCGCGCGTGAAGTCGGGCAACGATTGTCCAGAAAGCCTTTCGACAATGTAGCCTTCGATGTCCATGGACACGCTGTATGTCCAACCCTTGCCGGGTTGATAGAGCAGCGGAATCTTGGCCAGCGCGTCGATGAAGTCCTGAAGGTTCTTCGATTCGAGCAGGTGCGCGTCGCGGTACATCCGGTCGACAGGCGTGTTACCGAAGAAGCCGTAGGTGAAGCCGGCGGTATGCGACATGAGCTCGCGCATGGTAGGTGGATGGTCGGGATCGACGAGAACCATCTTGCCGTCGACATCCAAGCCTTTGTAGACCTTGAGATGAGCGAACTCGGGAATGTATTGGGCGATGGGGTCAGAGGGCAGCCACTTGCCTTCTTCGTAGAGAATCATCATGGCCACGCCGGTGACCGGCTTGGTCATCGAGAAGTCTCGGAAGATGGCGTCCTTCCTGATGGGCTCACCGGTGGCCAAGTCGGAGACGCCATAAGTGCGATAGTCCACAACCTTGCCGTGCCGCGCAAGGATAGTGACGATGCCCGCGATCTGCTTCTGATCCACAGCCTTCTGCATGCTTGCGTGCAGGTGTTCAAGCCGCTCGGAGGAGAAGCCGACTGTTTCCGGCTTGACCACGGTGAGGTCGAGTGTGTGGTGTGCCGGTTGTGCTGCGCGCGACTGTTGCGCATTGGAGGGAATTGCTGCCAAGCCAAGCACGGCGGCTGCGAAGGCCGCGCGCGCAACCATCGCGAATCCATTGAACCTCATGAATGTCTCCCAAGGGCCCACGGCGCTGCCGCGGACATCACCGCCGGGAAATGCGGAGGTTTGCGGCGCACAGAAAACGGGCCGGAATGCCGCACCCTTTATAGCAGAAGCAGGATGCGGCGGCAGGCGAGCCGGAAGCAAACATGCTAGGCCGCGATCAGTAGATCAGCTTCAGCGAAAACTGAATCTGGCGCGAGTTGCCGGCGGTTTTGCTTATTTCGCCAAAGCCGGAACCGTTGAGGATATTGGCTGGCAGGCCCATGGTGACGATATTGAAGAGGTTGAAGAACTCCGAGCGAAATTGCAGGTCAACGCGTTCGGCCCCGCTTTTACGGTGGCCGAAAGGCGTGTCTTTAATGAGGGCGAAGTCAAAGTTGTAGAAGGCAGGCCCGCGGAAAGAGTTGCGGCCAAGTGTGCCGAAGCGCCCTTGGTTCGGCCCTGTACCACCAGGAAGATGAATGGGGATCGAGAAAAAATCTGTGGCGTTGTTTGCACCCTCGCCAAAATAATCCTGGCGGTTTTTGCGGGCCGTGGAGAGATTCGGCTTGGCGATCTGGTCGGGACGGTCCACGCCGTTGGAACCGTACCCGGTCTGCTGAATGCCGGAGAAGACGGTGAACGGTGAACCTGAGCTGATGCTGGAGATACTCAGCAACTCCCATCCGTCTGTAACCCTTCTGCTGACGGGATGCAGAAAGTCTGCACTCTCCAGATGCAAATCCTGGGCCAGGCTCAGGCCGAAGCCATGAGTCACATCAAACGCTGACGGGCCTTTCTCGGGATGCGTGTCATATGGGTTCTGCGAAAAGCCGGACGCCACGGCTCCGGTGGAACCCGTGCCACCGAGCACATAACTGGTATCGTCGATCGACTTGCTCCAGGTGTAACTTGCCTGGATGCCGGGACCGCCGTGACCTACAGTTCCAGAAAGCGAAGTCTGCAATGCATGATAAGTGGAGTGAGCATCTGCGTAGATGACGTTTTCAACGCCGAACCCGCCAATGACGTTGCCCGCACTATCAAATTGCGTGTGGGGCGCGAAGCCTGGATAGGCGCCGGGATAAGCGTTCGGAAAGCCGTAGCGGGGCAGCCTTTCGGCGGCAGTGCCCACATAGCTTGCGTCGGCTGTAAGGTTTCCTAATTTGCGCTCCAGCCCCGCGGTCCACGTAAACAGAGTGGCATTGCCGAAGGAGCGGTCGATGCCGGCGAGATTGAGCGCGCTGACAACGTTGCCTGGAGTGAGAGCCGCCACGTCTTTCTCATATCGATCCACATCCATCACGGTGTTGGGCGCGACGGTGGTGGTTTTTCCTGAGGCGAAGATGTTGACGCCAGCCGGCGTATAGGCATTGGGAAGCTGCGCAGGCGTGATCTTGAATCCGTATTGGATGGGTGCATTGGAAGCCGAAAGCAGGCGTGGATACACCGCAAAAGGAGCTTGACCGGTGAGAAAGTTATCCTGCCAGATATTCGGTGGAATGACGGTGATGCCGCCGCCGGCATGCGCCGTTATCTTGCTTGAAACTTGCCACGAGGCTTGTACGCGCGGACCAAAGCCGTTCTTATTCGTCTCGTAGCCGGGTTGGGGGTTGACTACATATTCCTGCGTGCCGTTCACAGTCAGGAACCCGCCGGTACGTCGTGCCCGCTCGGTGATGGGCGTATAAAGTTCCCAGCGCAAGCCATAGTCGAGGGTAAAGCGTGGCGTCACCTTCCACGTGTCCTGCGCCCAGACGTCAAAGTTGTTGCGATTGATGGCCGCGGGACCGATGTGCTCGCCATTGGAGAAGTAAGGGGGTGCGATGGCCACAGTGTAGGCAAACGGACTGCCGGAGAGGAAGCCGGAAAAGGTGTCGGGCAGCGGGTCGCCGATAGCGATGTTGTGAGTGCCACTCTGCGATGCAATGGTTTCAGTGGAATAGGCAGTGCCGCCGCCAAAGTCGTATTCGCCATTGGGGCTGATGCCGAAATAAGTTGTGTCGCGGTTGAGGCGCGCCTCGAACCCGGCTTTGAAAGCATGGCGGCCGGTTGTAAACGCCACGGTTTGCCGGCCCTGGAAAAGGTTTCCATACGCCTGCATTACCGATCCGGCCGCTCCGTTGAAAGCTTCGAAAAGACCATCGTTGAACTTGACGGCGGGGTCGGTGTAGTTGGTGGTGGGGAAACCCGGCGTGGAACGCGTAATGCTGATCAGCGATTCCAGAATGAGCCGCGGCGACACGGTGCGTGTGTAGATCCCTACCACGTTACGTTGCCGGTCGATGTACTGAACGCCAAACGAGGGATCGACGGCCGTCTGGTCGGGATTGGTCGTGGGCCCCGTCAGGTTGTCCATGGTGAAACGCGCAAAGAACCGGTCTTTCGGAGAAAAATCGTGGTCGATGCGCAGTGAAAACTGATCAGCATTCGTGACCACCTTCGACGCGGTGGCGTAAGTGTTGGCACCGTACGAGCCGGTGGGAAGATTGGGCATCGGATACCGGGCCAGCACTGCCGCAATTCCAGGATCGACAGGGACTGCGAGAGTATCGACGGACTTATCAGGATAAGCAACCGTATCGTTGACGAGAGAGCTACCGCCCGTTGGGCGCTGGTCGGCAGTGGGCACGGGCATCACCTGAGTGGTTCCCAGCACCTGACGAAAGCCTTGATACTCCGTGAAGTAGAACGTGCGTTTGCGGCCATCGTACAGGTGGGGAATGTAGACGGGGCCGCCGTTGGTGAATCCGAACTCGTTGCGGCGGAAGGGTGGAATCCGGCCCGGATAAGCGAGCGTGGCGTGGTCGAAGTAGTTGCGGGCATCGAAGGCCGAGTTGCGCACAAACTCAAAAACCGATCCGTGAAAGCCGCTGGCGCCGGAGCGGGTAATGATGTTGGTGAACCCCGAAGCGCCGCGACCGATCTCGGCAGGCATCCAGCCGGAACTCGAATCGATCGATTCGACAGCGTCGACGTTGAAGTTGGAGAAAGTGGAGCCACCCATCTCCGGATCGCTGATGTCGGCGCCGTCCATGGCGAAGGTAGCCTCAACGCCGCGCTGCCCATTGATGGCGAACTGGGCGGTGAAGTTGGTTGCGCCGTTGGCATCGGTCATGGTGCCGGCAGCCAGCAAAAGCAGCGAACTGAAGTCGCGCTTATTCAGCGGCAGTTCGCTCACGGCCTGGCTTGAAAGCTCTTCGCCGCCGGTCGCAGACTGCTCCTTTTCCTGGAGAGCGGACACGGTGATTTCTCCGCGACTCGACAAGGTCAAAACCACCGCGGAAGCGGAGGACGATAGCACGATAGATTCCGGCAATTCGAATTTGCGGGTATTGGCTTCCACGGTGAGGTGGTATTGTCCAACAGGCAACGCAGTTAAAAGGAAGTGGCCATCTGCGCTGGTGACGGCCTTGGCCGCAGCACTCCCGGCTCCCAAGACAATCGTGGCCCCAGCAATGGGAGCGCCCGCGACATTCCGCAGCACACCTTGCCAGTGCACCCGGGTCGCAGGTTGTGCACCTGACACGACGCAAGAGAGCGATGTTATCAACACCAGAGCACAGAATCCACGCCGAATCGTGCCCGATAATCCGCAACCTGTCCCGCATCCATTTCGGAAGTTAGTATTCACTTAAATGAGGCCTTCATCCTGTACTGTACGCGACGCCGCCAAGATAGTTCCGGCGGAAGCAAATTGGCATCACATTGTTAAAGGGAATTATACCTTTAAACCATTTACTAAAAGCTTTTTGTAGATCGAATCCACAAACTTGTCGCAGCGCAATTCTTGCGCAACCTCTACACTGTTCCAAGCCATGACGGAATCCTCGATAGCCACGGATACTATTGCTGCCATCTCCACACCTCCGGGTCGCGGCGGGATCGGCATCGTGCGACTGAGCGGCCCTGAGGCCGGATCGATCGCGGCGCAGTTGGTAAGCCTGCGCCAGTCGATGGAACATGCGCGAGCAAGATTGGCCGATGTACTGGATGCACCGGAATCGGGCGGTAGGCACATCGACGAAGCGGTCGTTACATGGTTTGGCGCGCCGAACTCCTACACCGCGGAAGATGTGGTGGAAATTGCGGCGCATGGGTCGCCCGTGGTGTTGGAACTACTGCTGCGCAGGGCCATGGACCTGGGCGCGCGGCTGGCCGAACCGGGCGAGTTTACGCAGCGAGCGTTTCTGGCCGGCAAGCTGGATCTTACGCAAGCTGAGGCAGTGCGCGATTTAATCGATGCGCAAACGTTGACACAGGCGCGGCAGGCCGCGAGCCAGATGGGAGGCGCGCTGAGCCGGCGGGTACAGCCCCTGAAGCAATCGCTGGTGGAGTTGATCGCGCTGCTTGAGGCCGGGATTGATTTTGCCGAGGACGATGTGGACGTGACTCCGCAATCCGAGATCGCGCGCCGCATCGGTGAACTGGCGCTGTCGCTCGCCTCGTTGGAGGCTTCGTTTGCGCGCGGCCGTATCGTTCATGACGGGTTGACGCTTGCCATAGTGGGCCGCCCGAACGCGGGCAAGAGCTCGCTGTTCAATCGCCTGGTAGAGCGTGACCGGGCGATTGTCACCGCGACTCCCGGAACCACGCGCGACCTGGTGACGGAACGGATTTCACTGGATGGCATTCCTCTGGAGCTGGTGGATACGGCCGGCCTTCGCGAGTCCTTCGAGGAAGTCGAGCAACTGGGTATTGCCCGCAGCCGCGAAGCACTGGCCGATGCCGCGCTGGTGCTGGTGGTGCTGGATTCGACTCAGCCGCTCAATGAAGAGGAACGGAATTTGCTGGCCGCGCTTGAGGGCCGTTCTGCAATCGTCGCGATCAACAAGAGCGATCTGGCGGGGAACGCTGGAGTAGGGGCAGATTTTTCCGCAGCCGAATCCGCTGGGATAGCCGCGCTGGCTACATCGGCGCTCACCGGCGAGGGGATTGGCGCGTTGCGCGACCGCATTCTTGCCCTGGCTACTGGCGGCGCGGCTGCAGAGCCCGGCCTGCTGACCAGCTTGCGCCATCAGCAGGCAATCGCCAACGCGCAGTCGGCGCTTGCGGATGCCGCGGGGGCCAATCAGAACAAGATTCCCCACGAGATGATCCTGATTGACCTCTACCGCGGCCTTTGGGCTCTCGACTCACTCACTGGCCAGACCACTCCCGACGACATTCTTAATTTGATCTTTTCAACCTTCTGCATCGGAAAATAGGTATAAGTTGTTTTTTATAAACAACTTGCATAACACTTAACAGATCCAAATTTCTGCAGAAGTGAGCCAACCGCCACTCGTTCATCTGTCCGGAAAGCCAACTATACGTCCATATGGTTCTTGACCTCTGCCGTGACAGCACAAGTAAACGATTGAAAACAAATGATTTCATGGGCGTTGATGGCTAAGTTCAGCACCCTTGAGCATTCAAAAACACCGGGAAAATCGCCAATTTCAGTTTTCAACACCCTCTCCAGCACCCTCGACTTTTCACGGCTCAGAAACCCCTTGACCTCTGCCTATGTTCAACACAGGTCGGGCGCAGGCCGTTTTGATCTCTGGCGCAAACGACCAGAGATCAATAATTGGTCACGGCCTCCTGCGAACCAGTTTCGATTCCTATCGACGCGTCCATGAGTGCCTAGGCGGAGATAACCGCTCGTAGAAAATCGAATTGAATTCAATCTTTCAGCGGCGGAGCTGGCGTCCCATCGGACCACTCTCCGGCCCAGATAAGAAAGATAGTAACCCGTTCTTCAGGGTCATTTGCCGCCATCCCCGGCGAGCCCGGGAGGTTGGCTCCCCAGCTTTTCGCCGCGTCGCCCGCAACAAAAAACATCAGGTGCGGATGCCAGTTCATGTCGTGGTCGCTTAGGTACTGTTTCTTTGACATCATGTAGCACATCGCGCCCGGTTCCAAAGCAGGCAGTTCTTTGTTATCGAATGACGACTCGGTCGCCGCGACGATCTCAGACTTTGATTTGCCCTCCAGCACCAGTTTGGTTTTCATCAGGTAGATGGGCAAAAAGATCTTTGCGGCCGCCGGATTGAAGCATATGGCGGCGCGGACATTGGGATTCCAGAATTCCGGGTGATCGGTGGCAGCCCCCCAGGATCGTTCCACGATACAGACAAAGCCATTCTTGCCTTTCACTGCGGTCGTGTATCCCTTCCGCCCCAGCACCAACACTTCGGCTCCGTCCGAAACGGATGCTGGCGCAGCATTGCGCGCCAATGCGATCTCTGAGTTCTCATCGGGCATCAGGTACTCATTTAAAGCAGCCATGGCCGGATACGGAGTCTTCTCCGCCAGCGCAGGTGTCTGACATGTTGAGCTGGCCAAGACAAACTGGATAATGAATGCCAGCACAGCGATCCTGATTGTCTTATCGTGCATGTGGCCCTCCGGAATGCGCACTCGGCTCGAGGTTTGGGTTTACAGGTTCTTCACTGACCAGAGACATACTTGAGACCTCCATATTGCGGGTTCTTCCACAGTTCACCTTTGTATTCCATGTAGTCAGCGGTGGCCTGCGCGATTTCGCTTCCGTAATACCGTTCGACCACATGCAACGCGAGATCGATTCCGGAACTCAGGCCGCCCGCGGTAGCAACTTTGTCATTGTCGACGTAGCGCAGTCCGGTGACGAATTGCACCGCAGGATATTTCTTTTGCATATCATCCATGAACATGTGATGGGTGGTTGCTCTTTGATGGTCCAGCAGACCATAAGCAGCGAGCATAGAAGCGCCCGTGCATACCGACATGGTTATGTCCGCAGTCCTGGCGTTTTCCAGCAACCATCTCTTCTGCGCCTCACTTCGCCCGCCTTGCGCAGGGACGACGATCACCTGGGGTCTAGGGGCATTATCGAAGGTGAAGTTGGGAACGATTTGAAGACCGGCGACCGAGATCGATTTCTGCGAGTCGGAGACGGTGTACAGGTTGAACGGCATGATCATGTCGTCACCACCGCGCCAAGGCCCACCATGGGGAGCGAGCATAGTATCGCCAAATACTTCCCAGGGCCCCGCGAGATCGACCAGGGCGGTCTGGTCGGAAACGATGAACGCGACATTGATGACCCCGTTTGCGGGCGGCTTGAGGATGCGCAACTGGGCGGAGCCAGATTGCGCATTTGCTTGGTGGAGGTGGCTAGCCGCGGCGAGCGCGCCGCACAGCGCGATGAGACCGAAAACTGTGTAGATTCCTTTGGTCATTGGTTGACCTCCTGCATGAAGAATTTGCGAACAGCACCAGCTTACGGCTACACTGAAATGTCTCAAATGACAATTATCCGGCTTTTCGAGACATTTCTAGGATGAGGTACAACCGGGCGATTTACCGCTTCGTCCTGGCACACAAATGAAACCAAGACACATCGTGATCCTGGGATATGACGGAATTATGGGCCTCGACCTCGTTGGGCCGATGGAGGCGTTTGCGTGCGCGCACGCGAAATCGTCAAAGGCGGGCACGGAAGTATGTTATCGAATCACCGTAGCAGCGCTGGAGGAAAAGACATTTCGCTCCGAATTCGGGCTTGCTATCACGGCGGATTGTAGCCTCTCCGGCATTCGCGATGTGGACACATTTCTCATCCCCGGCGGCCGAGGCCTGCGCGAGTCCGATGGCCAACTGAAGCTTACAGAGTGGTTGCAGAAGAACGCTGGCTCGATACGGCGGATCGCATCGGTTTGCACGGGGATCTATGGCCTTGCACCTTCGGGATTGTTGAACGGCCGAAAGGTCGCGACGCACTGGAGGTTCATTGCAGATTTGGCGAAGCGTTATCCGGCGCTAAAGGTTAATTCCGGCTCGCTTTACATTAGGGACGGGAAATTCTGGACCGCTGCAGGAGTGACCGCGGGGATCGATCTCTCGCTGGCCCTAATCGAAGACGATTTCGGCTCGGAGGTAGCGCTTTCGGTCGCGCGCGAACTGGTCGTATACATGAAGAGATCTGGAGGGCAGGAGCAGTACTCAGAGCCGCTCCAGTTTCAAGTACAATCGCGCAGTCGCTTTGCGGATCTTTTGGCGTGGATGCCGGCGCACCTGGAACAGGATCTTTCGGTCGAGGCACTTGCAGATCGAGTTTCGTTGTGTCCACGGCAGTTTTCGCGGCGCTTTACCCAAGAGTTTGGTAGCAGCCCGGCTTCATTTGTGCGTCGACTGCGTCTGGACGAAGCGCGGCTGCGTCTCTCCGCGCCAGAGTGTACGGTGGAGGGCGTCGCGCGCTCGGTGGGATTCAGCGACAGCGATAATTTCCGGCGAGCCTTCGAACGGTCCTTCGGGATTGCACCGAGTAGCTATCGAGGACGGTTTGCGGCGAGGCAATGATGACAGCGCCGAAAGTATCGGAAGAAACATTCAAAAATCGAGTCTTCTGGAACTGATGAGGGTAGGCGAACCCTCTGACTGCTTCTTGTACGCGGCCTTTAAATTGCGATTGGCGCCTCGTCCCGGTTCGAAATATGTTGCGATTCTCTGGGCGGAAGCAGGCGGGTCGAATTGAGGATGAACGTCAACTCGGACGCGACGTGGATGAACGCGGCCAGCAGCGGATTGAGATAGCCAGCCGCGGCCAAGCCTATTCCGATGGTATCGACGATCAGAGTGCCATAGAAATTCTGTAGGATGATGGCGCGGCAACTTTTTGCAACGCGAACGGTTTCGACGAATTTCATGAGGTCGTTTCCGATCAGCACTACATCCGCACTTTCGCGGGCGACATCGGTTCCAGCACCCATGGCAACACCGACGGTGGCTTCGCTCAGCGCGGGTGCGTCGTTGATGCCGTCGCCGAGCATGGCCACGACTCGCCCTTCCCACACCTGTTCTGCGATTTGATGCGTTTTCTGCTCAGGAAGAAGTTCCGCGTGAACATTGCGGATGCCAAGATGGCCAGCTAGCGCTTGCGCGGTTTGCCTGGTATCTCCTGTCAGCAAGACAACATCGATTTTCATCTCCCGGAGGGCCTTGACGGCTGACGCGGAGCCGGGCCGCAACTGATCCGCAACGACCACCGATCCAACGTACTTTCCGTTGTGTGCAACAAAGATCTCCGTGCCCTCAGCGGCGGGGCGCTCGGGCAGCTTCAGTCCCAATTCAGTGAAGAGCGGCCGATTGCCGGCAACAGTTTCTTCGCCCTCCGCTTCAGCCCGCACTCCCCGTCCAATCCGGTATTCGAAATGAGTTGGTTGGGAGACAGGAATGCTTCGCTGCTCCGCGAGACGAACGATCGCGCGACCCAGCGGATGCTCCGAATTGCTTTCAGCACTGGCAGCCACTTCAATGAGCGAACTCTCGGTAACGCCCGGCGCAGGGTTGACTTCTGTGACTGACGGAGTGCCGAAGGTGAGAGTTCCCGTCTTGTCGAGGAAGACGGTATTGAGTTGCCCAAGCGCCTCAAGGTAGATTCCGCCCTTGATGATGGAGCCGTGCCGTGCCGCGCGTCCGATGGCGCCAAGGATGGCCAGCGGAGTACCGGCGGCGATGCCGCAGGCTCCGGCGACAATGATGACCGAGATCGTGGAGCGGATATTGTGCGTGATAAGAAACGTGAGGATTGCGGCGCCTAGCGCGAAGTAGACCAGGTAGCCGGCCAGGCGGTCGGCCATCTTCTGAATAGGCGCCCGCGAATGCTCCGCCTTTTCCACGGCTTCTATGATCTTGCCGAATGTGGTCTCTTTTCCGAGCCGGTCAGCGCGCACCTGAAGGCTGCCTGCCTGGTTGATCGTGCCTGCATACACTTCCTTGCCCGCGGCCTTTTCGCTCGGCATCGGTTCGCCGGTAATTGCAGCCTCTTCAACAAACGAGTGGCCACTTACAACCTGGCCATCGACGGGAATTCGGCTGCCAGGACGAATGACAACGATTTCGCCGGGAAGGATTGTCTGCGTGCGCACCTCGACAATCTGGCCGTTCCGCAGCACACTTGCCACTTGAGGGAGGAAGTCCAGCATGTCCTGGATGGCTCGCCGGCCCCGGCCGACGGTCAATCCCTCCAGAATCTCGGCCGCCAGAACAAATGCGGTTATGACCAAAGCTGTGAAGAACTCGCCGATGGCCAGAGCGGAGACGAGCGCTATCATCATCGACAGCTCCATTGTCATGCGGCGCTCGACGATGTTCTCAACCGCCTCCTTGAAAATTGGATAGCCGCCGATCAGAGTGGCCGCCAGTCCGATCACGCTAACGCGATGGAATGGCTCCCACAGATGAAACCAGACTGCTGCCGCCGCCAATGCCACGAATAGAACACGGAGCACCTCGACGAGTTCGAATGGGTGCTCATGATCGTGTTCAGCACCGTGGCCTTGCTCGTGATGCGGATGGGAATGGTTCGAATGCAGTTCGTCCTCGTCGAGGTGAGTTACGGTTTCGTGGGTGGCGGCCATGAGATCTCCTGACTTTTCAGTTGAAATAGCGCTTCACGACAGCGATGAGGTCGTCCGCCGCCGATTGCTGCGCCGGGCGTGTTTTCTGCTCGGGGTCGAGCACATGGAAACGCAGGTGGCCTTCGATCAGCTCCGCCATCAATCCGTTAAGAGCGCCGCGGCAGGAAGCAACCAGTTGCAGAATCTCCTCGCATTCACCTTCCCCTTCAAGAGCCCGTTCGATGGCCTCCACCTGGCCCTTGATACGCCGGACGCGTGTTAGAGTCTTCGTCTTGTTCTTCGAAATATGTGACAATTCGTTCTCCCTCTTTGCTAGTAATATACTCCCCTATACTATAAGAGGAAATGGGTAGCAAGGAGCGAAACCATGCTGGAGACCAAACGCCTCGTGATTGGCCAAATGATTGTCTGCCACGGCTGCTGCTGCGGGGCGACCCAGAAAGACCGCCCCGAGGTACCGGTCAAGTGGCTGAAGGATGAGTGGCGAAAGCGTGGCCTCTTAAAGCGGTTTCAACTCACCGTGAGCGGCTGTGTCGGCCCCTGCGACGTTCCAAATGTCGTGGTGGTGAATTCGGAGGCCGGTTCGCAATGGCTGGGTAATATCACCCATTTCAACCAATATCGCTCGCTGATTGAGTGGGCGGTGCGATCCGTTGATGCTGGACATCTGCTGGAGTTGCCGCGCGAATTCAAGGACCATCGGATCGAACCCTGGCGCTAAGTTTCAATGCTCGCTCTTGATGGTTGAAACCGATGGTGTGGACGCCGCGTTACGACTTGGCGGGGATACACGCCGCACATGTGCCGTAAACGTAAAAGTCGTGCCCGGATGCGCGAAAACCCTTGGGCAATTTCGGCCTGCTCTGGGCAACACACCCTTGCAGGTCGTACAGCTTCCCGCAGTCGTTGCATTGAAAGTGGTGATGATGTTCTTTGCCCGCCACTTCGTACCGCTTGGAATCTCCAGGTACTTCGACCGGCTGCAGCCATCCTTCCTCAACCAGCGTCTGGATGTTTCGGTACACCGTGGCAATCCCAACACCCGGATGGTGCTGCTGTGCCGATTGGAGAACTTCTTCAGGAGACAGCGGCCGGTTGGCTCCTGCAAAAGCCTCTCGAATGGCAGTCTTTTGTCTGGTGTTTCGAATCTCTCTGGTGCTCAATCGAACCTCCTCTGTGCAAGATTAACGACTCCTCTTGATCCGGAATCCGGCGTTAAACCCCGACTCGAAATGAAGCGTCATCGGAATGCGCCGATCGCGCAATCGTGATAATGATATACCATTACCATTATGGCTACCGCCGTTACTTTCCTGATTCCGGCACACCACTACTGGGTCGATCGGCTCAATCCGTGGCTAGTCCATTTCGGCAGCGGATTTGGAGTTCGCTGGTACGGGCTCGCGTACCTGGCAGGATTCCTGCTCGCCGGATGGATTCTTGCACGTTGGGCTCGCAGAGGGAAACTGCCGATTCCGGAGAAGGAAGTAGCCAGCTTCATCCTCTATGCTGCGCTGGGCGTGATGATTGGCGGCCGACTCGGCTACTGCCTCCTGTACAACCTACACGAGGTCGTACATCGCCCTCTTGAGATTCTGAAGGTCTGGCATGGCGGCATGGCAAGCCACGGCGGAATGGCTGGCCTGATCGTCGCCATCTGGTTTTTCGCGCGCCGCCGGGGTCTGAATACTCTCTCGCTGCTGGATGCAGCAGCGGCAACCGGGCCGCTCGGCATCGCTCTGGGCCGCATCGCGAACTTTGTGAATGGAGAACTGTGGGGCAGACCGGCCCTTGTCCCCTGGGCGGTCATTTTCCCTGATGCGCCTCTGGTGGGCGGCCATCAGGTGCCGCGTCATCCCAGCCAGCTTTACGCTGCCGGAATCGAAGGGTTCCTGGTCTTCTTCGTGGGTCTCACGGTGTACGGCAAATCCTCCCGGCCCGGACTCACCACGGCTACTGTGCTGACGGTCTACGGCGTAGGACGATTCATCGACGAGTTTTGGAGGCAGCCGGATATGGGTCAACCCGTCTATTGGGGATGGATGAGCAAGGGGCAGCTCTTGACGATCCCGGTGATTGTTGCCGGGCTCTCGTGGCTTCTGTGGTACAGAGTGCACTCGGTTGGGGTGGGAAAAACAACGAGCGCCGCCGGATGCGACTAAACCTTATTGCCCTATGCAGCGACAACAACAGGTCACGAATGACCTTTGGAAGAATCATGGAGTCACACAATGAACCCTCTGCTTCTCACCTCGATGGCGGCCGTTTCAACTTCTGTGGGCGGCTATTGTGCCGTCCTGCTGCAGCGGAGAGTCCATCTGCTCATGTCCTTCGGCACCGGAGTGCTCGTTGGCGCTGCCCTGCTGGATTTGCTCCCCTCCGCATTGTCGGCCGCGGAAAGCTCAGGTTCATCGAAGGCACTGGTTTTTCCCATCGCTGCCTTCGGCGGCCTGCTTATCTTCTGCATCGGGGAAGTAGCGAGCCGTTATCGAGCAAACAGGGTCGGTAATCGATCGGCCGGAAGGGTCAGTGCCTCTTTCCTCATTGTGCACAGCACTCTCGACGGAACGGCTATCTTCGCTGCGTCCACCATATCGCTGCAGTTGGGGCTGATTGTGGGACTCGGAGTCGTAGCGCACGATATATGCGACGGATTGAACACGATCCTGCTGGCCACCGGCGCAGAAAAACCTGGATGGACCGATTACGGGTTTCTGGCGCTCGATGCCCTGGCGCCCATCGCCGGCGGCCTGATCGCAGCCCATCTCTTCCGGGTCTCCGATGCGCTGGTCATGGTCTTTCTTAGCCTTGCGGCAGGATCCTTTCTCTTTACCGCATTCTTCGGTCTGCTTCCCGATACTTGGCGACGCGCAAGCCGCAGTCTGGTGCTCTCCCTTGGACTCGTCGGCTTTTTGCTGATCCTGTGCCTCACAAAGCTGGTCGGCGCGCTTGGGTAGAAGGAGTGGCCCCGCGGCACCGGCGAGATCAACCGAAAGTTTGGTGGAGACACTCCGCTGATTCGTACAGGCAAACGCGCTCATTGACGAGGGCGCACGTGACTGGAATCAGCTTCTGGACGGCAATCGCTGCGCTTCTGCACCCGACCGGCGCCCTCGTCGTTTCATCTATCTCCGCAGGTCACTGGAGCTTTGAGATTTACGCGCGCGGCTATGCGATGACCACTGCTCAGGCACAACATAGGTCAGGCGCACGCCGGTTTGACCTCTGGTGCAAACGACCAGAGATCAATAATCGGTCACGGCCTCCTGCGAACCAGTTTCGATTCCTATCGACTCGTCCGAGAGTGAGTTGGCGGAGATAAGCGGCCAATAAGCTGGGCCACGTGATCGTGGGTTGCAGTAAGAAGTTATATTTTCTTTCAGTTGGATTTTCTTCAGGAGGCGGAGCCCCGCTTCCTGCCAAGCATCTTGGCGGATCGCAGCGGGAAGCGGGACCCGTGTGAGGTAACGATCCTCTTTGTCCCAGTGTCGGTCCCGCTGGAGCGGCTTGCTGCCGGCTGGGCCGAAGACTCGGACGAGAGTATTTTACGCCGATGCCCGGTTTGCGAACAGGATTCGATTGTTGGCCATGGGCGACGGCGCAAGCAGGCGCACGACGAGCATCACGATTGGATCGGGATTCGCCGGGGCCGCTGTATCCGATGCGGAAAGACATTCACGTTTCTGCCGGTGTTCTCTCTGCCCTATACGCATTACAGCCTGCTGGCGCGCTGCCAGGCATTGCTGCGTCGCTTTGTGGAGCACTGTTCGTGGGAGAAGGCAGCGCCGAAGTTGAAGGATCCTGACCGCGTACCCGATTCTTCCACTGTGCGCCGCTGGTCGCAAGGTGTGGACGAGTCACAGCCGGCCCTGTCTTTTCTGCGCAAGGTGGCTGCGCGAGCGGCTAAGTGGCTGGAATCTGCTTACTCGGATCAGGACGAGGCAGCGTTCTTATCCTGGCTGACTCCGGTTCTCGAAGTCATCTGCCCTATGCGCCGCTGAGAAAAAATCCTTTTCCCCACCATCCTTGCCTGGGAACTCCAGCATGGTTCTCCTACGCTGGGCTCCGGAGGCGAAAAGGCGCTGTGGGTGAAGACGTCGAAAGACTAAAGCGGCGAACGCCGCTGCTGGAGTACCTGCGACAGCACGACTGGGCAGGGCGGCCCGCAGGCCGATTCGAGTATGTCGGACTCTGTCCACTACACAAGGAGAGTCAGCCGTCGTTCTATGTGAACGCGCGCAAAGATGTCTTCTACTGTCACGGCTGCGGACAGGGCGGCGATCTCATCCGCTTCGTCCAGTTATCGCGCGGCTTATCCTTCCGCCAGAGCGTGGCCAGCCTCGATCCGGAGATCGCTCCGCAAGCTGATTCCAACGCTGTGCTTGAGGATGCCGCGGCGTTCTATCAGCAGCAACTGGATCGCTGCTCCGAGGCGCTCGACTATCTCCACCGGCGCGGAGTGCATGATCCGGCACTGTTCCGGGAACTCGGCATCGGCTACGCACCAGGTGGAACCCTGCGCCGATATCTGACCGCGCAAGGCTATTCGTTCGATGTGTTGCAAAGGCTCGGCCTCATCGACGCTCGTGGCGCGGATGCTCTCTATCAGCGCATCGTGTTTCCGTTGCAGCAGAGCGAGCACATCGTCAACCTCTACGGCCGCAGCATCGGTTCTGCGTTCGCCCATCGCTTCCTGCCCGGGAGCAAGGGCGGCCTGTATGCATGGGAGAAGGTTCGCAACTGCTCCGAGGTGGTTCTGGTCGAAGGGCTGTTCGACTATGCCGCCCTGCGGCAGGCTGGGTTCCATAACGTGACCTGCTCGCTGGGTACACAGCTCAACCAAGACCAGTTCCGCCAGTTGTGCGAAGGCCAACGCACCGTCTATCTCACCTTCGATGTCGATCGGAACCAGAGCGGCCAGCAAGCTGCAGAGCAACTGGCTCAGCGTCTTGTCATGCAAGGTATCTCGGCACGTCGCGTTCTCCTGCCTGATGGTCATGATCCTAACTCCTTCTTCGTTGAAGGAGGAGACGCACCTCAGTTCCAGTCTCTGCTGGAGGCTGCGCAGCCATGAAGTTCCACGTGATCTCGAAAAAGACCTCTACGGGCGCGCATAGTCCGATTCAGGTGGTGCAGCAATCCACCGGCAAGGGCGTTGCGTGGATTAATCGGTACCTCGACCGCGAGTACGTCCGCCGCCTCGCAGACAAGTCCCTCTACAGCTACGCGCACAGCCTGTTGCACTTCGTACGCTGGTGGGAGAGTGTCCATCACACTGGTGAAATCTCTGCTGCTGACCTTACCGAGTCGACTCTGTTCGATTACGTACGCTTCCAATCGAGCCTCCGACCTCCGCCTTCTGCCTCCACCATCAACGACCGCACCGCCACTGCCGATCGCGCTATCCGTAATCAGTTCCCCGATGCTCCATGTCAGGTCGCGCACGGCTTCCATCAGCCCTTCCTGCACCGCAGGCCGATGGGCCTGGGACGGCCCAGGTTCGAGCTGAGCAGACTCAGAGTGCGGGAACCCAGGCTCAACGTCGTTCCTCTCTCGGTCGATGAAGTGGCGCGCTTCTGGTCCAGTTTTCGAAACGCTCGCGACCTGGCCATCGTCGGCCTGATGCTGATGCAGGGGCTCCGCTCCGCCGAAGTGATGGCCTTGAACCGTGACGATGTGCTGCTCTCCGAAGGGCAGCTTCGGGTGCGCGGCAAGGGGAACAAGCTACGCTTGCTGCCCCTGGCGCCGGAAACCACGCAACTGCTCGATCACTATCTCCGCGTCGAGCGCCCCGATCCCTGTTCGGCGGCACTGTTCGTGGTCTTGAAAGGGTCCGCTCGCGGCCAACGCATGACACCGGCGGGATTACGCTCCCTGTTCCGTCATCATCGCCGCACCTCCGGCGTTCAACTAGCCAATCCCCACCGGTTCAGACATACCTTCGCCTCGGACATGGTGCGCGCCGGCATCAGCCTGCCCGCGCTGATGCAGTTGATGGGTCATGCCGACATCGAGACCACCATGCACTACGTGAAGGTCTCACCGCAGGATGTCTATCTCCAGTACGCCCGCGCGGCGGCGCAATGTATCCATCCGCAACCGAGGATCTCCTGATGCGCTGGCGCCGTCCTCCACTTCAGCATCCCCTGGCACTGGCCTTCGCGCACGCGGTCGAGTCTCTGTGCACCGCACTCACTCCTTCCAGCAAACGCAATTACGACATCGCGGTGCGCAGCTTCCTCGTTTATCTGGGCGCAGAATATCCGAAGATTACTCGTCTCGAACAACTGCGCCGCGATCCTCATATCCTCGGATGGATGGCGCACCTGCGCGCCCAGAATCCGCCTCTGGCCACGGCAACCTGCATCGGACGGCTCTTCGCGCTGCGCACTATCTTCCATGAGCTCGCTCGCACCAGCCATCTCGCTGAACTGGCCCACTTGCTGCTGCGCGAGGATATCCCGCGCTCGCCCCATACTCTGCCACGACCGCTTACCCCCGAGCAGGATCAAATCCTCCAGCAGGAGTTCATGCGCCGCAACGATCTCGGCGGAAATGTCTTCCTCCTGCTCCGCTCGACCGGCATGCGTATCGGCGAGTGCGTCGATCTCTCCTACGACTGTCTGCGCTCCACGGGGCCGAACCAATGGGCCATCCATGTTCCCCTCGGCAAACTCAAGACCGAGCGCATGGTCCCGGTCGATATCTTCGGCCGCGATCTCGTGCACCGCCTGCGCTTCTTCCGCTCTCTCGACCCTCTGCCTGCGGATGGTCGCCTACTGGCGCGGCCCGGAAGCAAAATAGCTATCCTGGTTCAGCTCCGCGATTACCTGCATCAGGTCTGCCACTCCCTCGGACTCTCTACTCGCATCGTCCCCCATCAGTTCAGACACACTTACGCCACGGAGATGCTTCGCTCCGGGGTCAGCTTCCCCGTCCTGATGAAATTACTCGGCCACGTCGATCCGGCCATGACCATGCGTTACGTCGATGTCGCCCTCACCGATCTCGAACGCGAGTTCCAGTTGGCTCGTTCCAAACCCAGGCATCTGGCTCCACAACCCAAAACTTCGACCGCACCCGCAAGGGCAGGCCTCGACGGCCTCATCGATGCCTTAGTCGCCGCTCAACACCTTATGGAGATGTTCCGTCGATCGCTCACAAACGGCAGCGCTCGCAATCGGCTCCTCCGGCTCTCCAAACGCCTCATCAAAATCCTGACCGAGATAAGAAAACTCCACACCACCTGAATGAAAATGGGCACCGATTGGCCGGTTATGGCGGATTTGTCATCCGTCGAGCGAAATCTCATCAAAGCGAAACACACTTCTTAGTAGCGAGACGCACGGGGCGGATCTGCAACCTTTCTGGAAAACCGCCTTGTCAGGAAGCTTCGGACAACTCAGTCTGTGGAGATCATTTGGAGTCGTACCTGACCTGCGACTTCCTAACCCGCTCCCAATTTGCCTTGGCCCAATCGACCAATCCTTGGGTGGGGCGAATCAGGCTCTTTCCAAGATCAGTAATTTCGTACTCCACGCGTGGCGGCACTTCGGGAAAGAGTTCGCGTATTACCAACCCGTCACGTTCGAGATTCTTGAGCGTCACCGATAGCATCCGCTGTGAGATTCCTGGAATCGCACGGTCGAGCTCGGAGAATCGCGCCCGTCCGCCGAGGAGATCGAGCGAAAGAATCAAGAATATACTCCACTTGTCGCCAATTTTCGTCAGCAGCTCCCTGACCGCCATCGGGTCTGAGCTTTTGCAAACTGCTGCGGGATCCAGGGGTTCAGTCCTGCGTTGCTTCTTCATGGCTTACCTTGGTGTTAGCTACTACTCTCGAAGTGCCTTCTTGTTCGATAGTAGCTTACTATTTTATAGTCACTTCGTTGAACGCCATAAAGCGAGTGGAGAATTCAGAATGCCTGCTTCGAAATATGCTGCCTATAAAGCCGCCGACCCTTACTTCAATGTGGTTCGACAGGCGCTGGGTGACCGTGTCGATGGCGAACACTTCTTTGACATCGTTACCGACGACACCATTTACGAGGTTCTCTATGATCTGGGCTGGCCTCGCATCATTCGGGGACGAACCGACCTGATGAATGCGTTCAGGGGGTATGTCGACATCATCAAGCTGCGCTCCGCAGATAACCTGGTGGTCCACACAACGGACGCTGGTCATGTCATCGTCATTGAGTATGAGGTCCATGGGACTGTCCTCGCGACAGGCGGGAAATACGACAACCGATTTTGCTCCATCATTCAGCTTGAGAATCGGAAAATCTCGCATTGGAGAGACTATATGGACTCTCACGCGGCCTGGAATGCATTGTCGCGGCACTGATAACCACTCACGCCGCATAATCACCGCAAGAATTCTGGTCCGCACCACCCGAATGGAAAACGGGTACCGATTGGGCGGCTATGACGATTTGGCGTCAAGCAACAGTTTCTGACAGAAAGAGGCTAAAGGATTGAGCGGGAGCATGCCCTCCTGACGGATCACCCGTTTAGAAATATAGTTCATATTGAACGATTCACAATGAATCATGCGAAACGATCATCTTAAAACTGCAAAGGCTGCCGAGACCATCGCTATGGCGGATCAGATAAGAGCTCTCTGCTCCGTCATCACAAAGTTCGCCCGTGCAGATCTCGAGTCGCACCTGAAGGTCCATGATTCCGGCATCAGTTCGATCGAGCATGGTGTCCTTCGTCACCTGTCTCACGGGATTACCTCGATGGCCGAGATCAGCCGACTGATGGGAGTCGCGCCTTCGACCCTGGTGTACGTGGTGGACGGTCTGACAAAGAAGAAGCTCGTGAAGCGCGGCAAGGACCCTAAGGATCGGCGCCGCGGGCCCCTGCAGCTCGAAAAGAAGGGGGCCGATTTGTTCGCCCGGTTCTCGAAGATGGATGCCGGCAGTTCGCTCGTGAGAAGCCTGGAGCGCATGCGGGAACCCAGGCGAAGCGAATTGCTGGCTCTGCTGAATGAATTACTGAACGGTCTCAACGATTCAGAACGGCTTTACCTCCGTGCTGGATCTGAAGAGGTTGAAGGGCCAAAAGCAACTTCAGCGAATGGACAAGACGCATTAACGCGGAAGACGAGGAGATAAAGCAATGAACCGCGCTCAATGGGTGCTGATCACGACGTTCGCAGCCACCTTCTACGGTGTCGGCAACATCTGGATGACGCAGTTTGGCTGGTGGCTGTGGCCGTATGTCGCGCCCGCCGACTTTGGCGCATACCACAACGCCTGGTGGGCCATGATCAAGCCCGTCGTCTTCCCGGTCGCGGGCGTCGCTTTCTTCGGAGCTTTTGCTTTGATCTGGTGGCGACCGGCAGGAGTGACCTCTATTCCTGTCTGGCTGAACGCGGGAATCCAGGTTCTGATCTACGCTCTCACGGCAGCTTTCTGGGGCCGCTGGCAAGCGCAAACCCATTTCGCTCGACTGCCGGACGGGGCACTCGACCCGATGTATCTACGCTCGATGAGCACCCACTGGATTCGCGCAACCCTGATTACCCTCAGCGGGTTCGTCGTGTTCTGGATGGTTGTTCAGGACCTGTCGAACAACCTGAAAAGAGTGCCGTAAAAAGTTGTCGGGCGAAGTGAGCGCAATTGCGCCTGCGATCTTGAACATTGCGCAGCCCTTTCAGTTACGCTTCTTTTCGGCATTGTGGAGATCCGCTCATGAGGAAGGCCTTGCTCGCGGTAACGATCGCGGTGTACCTGTCTGCGGCGGGCGCATCGGCGCAGACCCCGGGCCCGTCGGCAGTGTCTCCACTGCCTTTGCGCGACAAGTTTCAACTCTACTTTCGACAGACCTATTCCGTGCCCAGCGCGCTGGTTCCAGCCGCATTTGCCGCACTCGATCAAGCGGCAGACTCGCCGAAAGAGTGGGGTCAAAGCGGACAAGGCTACCTCAATCGCCTGGGAACACAACGTGGGCAGTTTCAAGTCGGCGCCTTTTGCACTTTCGCAATCGGCTCCGCGCTCCACGAAGATCCGCGCTTTCCCCCCTCTGGGAAACACGGACTGTGGCGTCGCACCGAGTATGTCGTGATGCACACCGTGGCTGCCCGCACCGACCGGGGAGGACGGGAGCCTGCATTCGGAAACTTCGCCGGGGCGCTGGGAGCCGGATTTTTCCCTGCCACGTGGTTGCCGCCGAGTGCAAACACCACGGCGGACTCGCTGAAACGCTCTGCCGCCATGCTTGGCATGGATATCGGAATCAATATGGGCATCGAATTCGGTCCCGATGATCGCCGATTCTTCCGTGAAAAGGTCCTGCCCTGGTTTCACCGGCGTCGACAGGGACCGGGCGCGGAGCAACTCCCATGAAAGGAGCATAGCCATCCTCCACTCGAACACACGCGCCATCGGCGCACTGGTTTTGGTGATGTTCTGTCTGGCGTCCGCTCGCGGCGAACCGGTTCAGCCACCTTTCAAGCCTGGCGACACTTTGCCGCCGCTTACCGGCAATACGGTCACTGGCAACCAGCTCAATCTCCCCTCGGCGGCTAACGACACCCAGGCTGTCCTTATCTTCTCCTTCAGCCGCGCCGGTGGACGCGATGCGCAGAACTGGGCCCAACGCCTATCGAAGGATGACCCGCATCTGCCCTTATACACGGCGATTTTTCTCGAGTCGGTTCCTCGCCTCTTTCGCTCAATGGCGATTTCCGGAATCCGAAGCGGAATGCCCCAGGCCATGCAGGACCGCACGCTGCTCCTTTATCAGCAACAGAGCTTCTGGGAGCAGAGATTGCACGTCACGGACGAAAGATACGCCTGCGTGATTGTGCTTGGTCCTGGCGGCCATATCCAATGGATCACGTCGGGGCCATTCGCTGACTCGCTCTATCTGGAACTCAGAAAGCAGATTCGAGCTTCAAATTGATCGCCAACAGGCCTAGCGCTGGTCGAGACGAAGGGTATCCGAATGAGCGTTCGATTCGATACCCGGCAATTTGGCATCAACTGCGAGCTCCGCGCGATTTCAAGCGGGGCGCGGTTCCTGCCCAATGCGGCGACCGAAGCGCAGCGGCGCGTGTGGTTCGTAATCGACGAGCTGGCGAGTTTGCAGAAATTCCCGCAGCTTCACACTGCGATCGTGGAAGCGCGCAAGAGCCGGAACCCTGTCGTGCTGGGCTTCCAGGGCAAAGCCCAGCTTGAGTACCTGTATGAGCATCTGGCCGAGGTGATGCTGTCGCAGCCAGCAACAAGCGTCTGGCTCACGACCAAGGAGCCGAAGGCCGGCCAATGGGTCAGCGAGTTCATCGGCAAAGTCGAAGTGGAACGGCTGCGCGAGACGCATTTCGATGGCACGCGCTCAGGTAGAAATTTCGCTCTGGACAGGCAGGTTGAGCCGCTGGTGCTGGAGTCCGAAATCTCCGGCTTGGCCGATCTCCACGCGTACATGAAATTCCAGAATTTCGTGACTCGCTTTTCGTTCCCGTACTTCGATATGCAGGTCGTCGCCAATGGCTTTGAGCTGCGCGAGCGGCCCGACGACAAACTGCCGTATGATCCGAAACGGATGCGGGCTGCGGAGGCATCCCCTGCGGAACTGCGGCAGGCGCCGGAGCCCTCCGCCTCCGCACAGTCCGTTGGGATTGCGACGGTCGAACAAATCGAGCCCGCACCAGCCATCGCTCCCGATGCCGACGACACACAGAATCTCATTTTGCGGGGGTAATGGAGTGCCATGCTGACGATCTCAAAACCGCTCTCTGCAACCCAGGCACAGACCTATCATGCCAAGGAGTTTACTGCCGCCGAGCAAAATTATTGGAAGGAGCACGATACCATTCAAGGGGAATGGCGCGGCAGGCTGGCCGAAAAGTTCGGCCTTGCCGGTGCGGTGGGAGCCGAGGAGTTCACTCGTCTTTCCGAAGGCCGGCATCCGCAGACCGGCGAGCAGTTGGTACGCCATCGCGCCGTGCATCAATATCAGACCGAAGACGGCCGGACCGTAGCTCCGGTTGAGCATCGCGCCGGCTGGGACGCAACGTTCAGCGCACCCAAGTCTGTCTCGCTGACGGCGCTTGTCGGCGGCGATGACCGTGTGCGCGAGGCCCACCGGGAGGCTGTCGCTGTCGCCTTGAATGAATTGGAGCGGTACACACAGGCCCGCATCGGCGGTAATCATGCTGCCGAAACCACCGGGCAGTTTATCGCCGCCACCTTCGAGCATGACACCGCTCGTCCGGTGGACGGCTACGCCGCGCCACAGTTCCACACGCACGCGGTTGTTTTCAATATGACGGAGCGCGAGAACGGAACCATGCGCGCATCGCAACCGAAAAGCCTCTTTGAGAGCCAGCAGTTTGCTACGGCCGTCTATCAGTCCCATCTCACATACAAACTGCGCTCTCTCGGCTATGAGATCGAGTCCGGCAAAAGCGGAGCGCCGGAGATCAAGGGCTACTCGCAGGAGTATCTTGATGCGTCCAGCCCGCGCCGTCAGCAGATCGTGGAGGCCGTCGCGCGAAGCGGATTCAGCGGGCCGGATGCCGCGCAGATTGCGGCGCACAACACCCGCGATGGCAAGCAAATTCTGTCTCCCGCCGAGGTCATGGAGGCGCACCGCTAGATTGCCGCCGAGTTCGGCAATCAGGCCGATACTGTCGTGGCCGCAGCGCATGAACGCCGGCAGAGCCAGACGCATGAGACACCGGCAGCGGAGCGGACCCAGAAGGCACATTCCGCCGTGACCTTTGCCCGCGACCGCAGCTTTGAGCGCGAGGCCGTCATGGATGAGCGTGCTATCTTCGTCGATGCCATGCGCCGCGGGATGGGAGAAACGACATACCCGGAGGTGCGGGCCAGCTTCGAGGCACGTATCGCCTCCAGCGAGTTCCGCATCGTTGCCAGTGAAAAACACGGTACGGGCCGCCAGTTCACCACGGCGGAGACAATTCGAGCGGAGCGTGAAGTCGTAAAGACGATGCAGGATGGCCGGGGCCGCACTCCCCAACTCGTATCCATTCAACAGGCCATACCGCTTACCGAGGCACGCCCGCTGCTCAACCAGGCACAGCGCAGGGCCATCGAACAGGTGCTTACATCACGCGACCGGATACAGGGATTACAGGGTGTCGCCGGCGCCGGGAAGACGACAACGCTGGTCAGCATCCGCCAGGGCGCGGAGCAGAGCGGCTATGTGGTCGAGGGCTTCGCTCCGACCAGCCGCGCCGCCCGCCGGCTCCGCGACGCGGGCATTGCCGCCGACACCTTGCAGGGCTTTCTTGCCCGGACCGGAAAGACGGACCCGGCAGTGAAACATCTCTACATGGTCGATGAATCCTCGCTGGCATCGACGCAACAAATGCGGGAGTTTCTTCGGCGGATCGGCCCCCAGGAAAAGGTGCTGCTTATCGGGGATTCCCGTCAGCACCAGGGCGTCGATTCCGGGAAGCCCTTCGAGCAGTTGCAGCAGGCCGGGATGCAGGCGGCGCAGCTCTGCCCCGCAACAAGTACACCGCGATCCGCGACGAACAGCCGAAATCGAAAGACGAGGCCAAGCGTCCCGAATTCAAGGTGTGCAAGTACGCCGCCGACGCCATCATCACCGAGGGGAGCGATGTGGGCACGGTCCACAAAGTCTGCGCGAATCCCGCCTGCCCCATTCACCACACGAAGAAGCAGACCCGTGCGGGTGAAAACGACGCGCAGATCAAGGCCGACGAGGAGAAGCGGCGCAGGGAGGAAGCCATCGCCAATTCGACCGGCCTTCGCGTTCTCACGGCGATTGGCGCTGCGGTTCCGGTGCGGCTCATGAAACGTGACCTCTTGTTTGTGGCGGAACATCTGGCGAACATGCTGGACGACAACCGTCTCGCCATTCTTGCAAAGCAGCACGGCATCCGGCAAAAACGGGATGATGGCGGAGTTGCCAAGACCCTTGCGGCCTTTCTTCGCCGCGCCGACGAAAGCACCCTCGGACGTGCCGTGGTTCAGTCGATCGTTCTTCTCACCGCCTCGCGTGGCAACGCCTCGCAGGCTTTGCGCGATGCGGCCGCGGCTTACAAGGTGGACACCGACGCCATCGCCGCAACTGTCAAGCAGGAGTTCGCCGCGAAAGAAAAAGCCGCGAAGAAGGCCACGGCGAAGCCCCCCGTCAAAGCGCAGACGAAGCCAGCCACAAAGTCGGCAGCGGCATAATTATCCACCCGACCAGAACACTGTGCGGAGCCTGCAAGATAGGCTCCGTATTTTTTATGTTCGCCTGCCCGTTTGCCCTCCCTCATGCGTGGCTCCTGCCATCTGGCAGGAGCAGCATTCTCAAGGTGAGTAGGCCTGAGGACTTTCACCCCAAGCCCCTCGCAGAACCGTGCGTAAATCTCTCGATTTACACGGCTCCCATTATCCAACCGAATATCTGGTAACGTTCCAGTAGAAAAACATCTGAGGGAAGCAGTTCTTCATCTTGATGAGCCATTGCACACTGGCCTGCTCTCGCCGCTCCAGTGTCTGGTATTTGCGTCTGGCCCATTGCATCAGCTTGCCATCGAAATACATGGCGAAGCTGTGCATCGCCGATGGGTAGAACTCCCCGAAGTAATTCCACCAGCCACGTAGTACCGGATTGTATTGCTTCGCCAGTTCAGCAAGTGTCGTTGCTGTCCGGCGATGGATGCGCCAGCCCCGCACCTCCTTCCGCATTCGCTTCAGAGCATCAACACTCACGCCCGGCGTAAAGCTTGTGAATCTCCGGCCTTGTCTGTTGACAGCACGCCTTGGACGAAATGTAAATCCAAGGAATGTGAACTGAACATGCGGATAAGAGGCATTGCGGCCACTGCTCTTGCAGTACACAATTCGCGATTTCTCCGGGTGCATCGTCAACCCGCATTCCGTCAGTCGCAATGCGATGGACCGCATTACTTGTTCTGCCTGTTTCCGATTTCGGCAGTGAACCACAGCGTCATCGGCGTAACGGGCAAACGGACATGATGGATTGGTGCGTTGCATCCAGACATCGAACGCGTAGTGCATGAACAGGTTCATCAAAATCGGACTGACGACTCCGCCTTGCGGTGTGCCTCGTTGCCGCGACACCCGTTCGCCGTCTGTGGTCTCGAACGGAGCGGTTAGCCACCGTTCGATATACAGCAGTATCCAGTCCTCCTTGATGTGGCTGCGGACCGCTTTCAACAAGAGGCCATGATCGATTTGATCGAAGGCTGACTTGATGTCAAACTCCACCACCCATGCGTATTGCCAGCACCGTTTTCTGGTGACTGCCACCGCCTGTTTCGCCGACTTACCAGGCCGATACCCATAGGAATCCTGATGGAATAACGGGTCCAATGTCGGTTCGATGATGCGCTTGACCACGGTCTGCGCAATGCGATCAGATACAGTCGGAATACCGAGCTTTCTCGTGCCGCCCTTTGCCTTCGGAATTTCAACCTGTTTCACCGGAGGCGGGAAGTACGACCCCGACGACATCCGGTTCCACAGTTTGTACAAATTCCTCGACAGGTTCTGCTCGAACATCGCAAGGGTTTCCCCATCGATGCCGGCAGCGCCCCGATTGGCCTTGACCTGCTGGTATGCCTCCCATACTGCGCGCTTCGCAATAACATACGGTTTCGTTGATGTCATATCACTCATCCCCATGAAACAGGTTGGCGATACTCGTCAACTGGATAACGCTGCCCCTTCGCTCCACCCTCATTACAAGAGCTTCATGGCTACTACGAGCAGCTCCGTCCCTTGCTCTGGCATCGGTATTCTTCCTCATGGTGTTTGCCATTTGTCATTTCCCTTCTCATCCAGAGCAAAGTTCTCACGTTCCGTACCAAAGCCTGTGTTGAGTTCATGCCGCCTTTACACCGACTGCCACCGGGACCGTAAGCAGGTTCCTTCCCGGCTAATCATGGAGCAGGTGGGCTCCCCACTTTTGGCAGTTCCTTAACCCGTAACGATGCGTCATCGGCCGGTTTGCTTTCGCTCATCTCCTCAACACGTACCTGACCTCCTGATCGGAAGTCTTTTCCCCAGTTGTTCACTACCGCGCCTTTTGAACGCAGCAGCACTGGGCGGTTTGAAGCCTGCTCCTGCAAGCCGACTTCGGGAGGCCTACTCCCATCTTTGGTACAGCACCGCGAGCTTGCGCTCGCGTTCGTGACACACCCCACCCAACGGGCACCGCCGCCGGCAAACGGCGCCGGGGAGCCTTTCGCACCAGGTTGCGGATGCATTTGAGCAGTGGCCGCTAAGAGCTGCTGCCACTGCAAAGTGTGTAGGGCAGCTTATATCTTCTTTCGGGGAATTGACCCGATAAGCATTTGTTCATCTCTGGGTTTCAGCATGCGTATCCGCGCTGGAAAGTGTCTGCCTATGACCTGCACCGAGGTCTTTGCCAGGTTTCGAAAGCCTCCATCCGCCTTCAGAGCGGGTGCGTTGGCTCAGAATCATCTGCGGTTCCGGATCAGTCCTGAGATGACAATCGCCTTGGGCACAACTGTTATGGCTGCCGGCGACTTCCTGCAAGGCGAGCACGTTGAGATCGAGGCCTGCGTCATCCCTGCCCAAACGAAATGGATGCATACGAGCGGGTCCTGGGCGACGCCATGGCGGGAGACTCCACGCTGTTTGCACGACAGGATTACGTAGAGGAGGCCTGGCGAATCGTGGATCCGGCTCTGAAGGCCGAAACGCCTGTTTACAAATACGAGCCAGGAACCTGGGGTCCGAGTGAGGTAGATCAGATAGTTTCACCCGATGGAGGATGGCATAGCCCGATGATGGCGGAAGAGGATAATCCAAGGTTTATTGGGAAATCCTGTTAACGAACTGATTCTTTTCATAGAGCACCTTCGGAACGGGCATTCGGACCGTTCCCTTTTGGAGAAGACACACAAAGCTCGAAATATTTGACCAAGCCGATCTTGCGGCGCGAGCCGGCGCGACGATGATTGTGGGGGACACCAGCACAGCGATCGCCGCGCTCCTTTGGCCAGCGTCCGAGGATTTTGCGCTGGGTCAACCGTTAATTGTTGTGTACTGGCAGCTAGCTGAGATGGGTATTCCGTGCGAGGTTGTGGCGCCCACGCTGGTACCGATCAAGGCGGGCGATCGGGTGAAGACAGATCGGCGGGATGCGGAGAAGTTGGCGCGTTGCTACCGATCCGGCGATTTGACGGCAGTATGGGTTCCTGATGAAGGTTCCGAGGCTCTACGAGATCTGGTGCGTGCTCGTGAGGCCGCCAAGCAGGATCAGATGCGAGCGCGGCATCGGTTGAGCAAGTTCCTTTTGCGCTCAGGCCAGCGTCCACCAACCGGTGTGAGGCCGTGGACCCGGCCTTATCTAATCTGGGTTGCACAGCTACGGTTCACACAGTCAGCTCAGGAGTCCACGCGGCAGGATTATCTACACGAGGTCGAGCACATGCGGGCACGAGTGGCACGTCTGGAGCAAGCCATCATGGAAGCAGTGAAGCTGGCCTCTCCCGCGTTACAACAAGTCATCAACGATCTGCAGGCACTTCGGGGTATCGCTGATATCTCGGCTGTGACCATTGCGGCCGAGCTGGGCCAGGTGTCCCGCTTTGGCAGTGCTCGGGAGTTGATGGGCTATTGCGGCGCGGTGCCGAGCGAAGACTCAAGCGGCAAGCGAATCAGGCGTGGGGGCATCACTAAAACTGGGAATGCGCATCTTCGACGAATTGTTGGCGAAGCAGCATGGAGCTATCGCCGGCCACCGTGCATCTGGTATGGCTTGCGGAGGTGGCAAGAGAGCATTTCGGAAGAGGCCAAAGAAATCGCGTGGAAAGCCCAACACCGCTTGCACAAACGGTACATGAAGCTGGGTGCAGCCGGAAAGCCACAAGGCAAGATCATTACCGCGGTTGCTCGTGAGTTGCTGGGATTCATCTGGGCCATCGGAATCAGAGCAGAGACGATCGCCAACCAGCCAGCCGCAGCATGACAAGATCTACCGAAAGACAAAAACTTTTCTAAGAAGGAAAAAGCAAAGACAGTTCATCGATGAATCGCGCCACACAACTCGAACACAGAGCCAGCAGCAGGCTGGGCAAGCACGAAGGAGAACCCTCGCTTGGCCTATGCGACAGGCTCGACCGGACTCGCGATAACAGTCAGAGGCAGCTCCCGACGGATCATGATTATGCGGTTCCGACCCGCGAATATCAGACTGATCAATCGTCGCTAAAACCTGCCCAGGCTGCTGCTCGCTTTGTGCTCGGAGAACGGCAAAGGCAACTACAAAAACAACCCCACCGATCCAGTGGAATTGACACGGTCACTCCATATCAGGCCAAAGGGCTCATTGAGCCATTCAAGTCGATCGGTGTTCTCGGCAAGTGGCCGTAAAACCGGCTACGGAGAGAAGTGACTTCCGATGTTGAGTAAGCATTGGAAACCATGTGGACGAGCAGCCGACGCACCGGGATCTAACGTACCCGCGTCTTCTCCACGATAGTCTCTGTCGCTTTTAGCGGCTGCGGATGAGGACGGCTGTTGCATCGTCAGCTAGTTCCGCTCCAGCCCCGAAACGCCGGACTGCGGCGATAAGGCCGTCCACGCCGGCTGTGGGCTGCAGAAAGTGGTCGATGAGGCGAGCCGGCCCATATTCTTCCTCAGTGCTATCCGTGGCTTCTGTGATGCCGTCGGTATACAGCAGCAATTGAGTGCCGGGGGTGAGCGTGATGGTGCACTGTGGATACAAGGACACTCCCAGGCCAAGCGGCAGGCCGGTGTCTAATTCCAGAAACGAAGAATGATGATTGATGAGCAGGGGAGGAAGGTGTCCGGCGCTGGCTAGGGTGAGCGTGCGAGAGCCGGCATCGAGCACACCGTAGACCATGGTGACGAACTTTCCAGTTGGAAGATCTTCCATGAGTACTCGGTTCAGATGTTCAAGGGTCTGCGCGGGCGAGGAATAGAGGGGAGCCAGCGAGCGCAGGATGGCCCGGGTAGCCGACATCAGGAGCGCGGCCGACATGCCCTTTCCGGAAACATCGGCCAGGGCTATGCCGTAGCGCTGGTCACCAAGATCGATGAAATCGAACCAGTCGCCTGCGACGGATCCCGCGGGATGCCAGGCCGTTTCAAAGGCGAAGCCCGGGATGAGCGGCACCGGCTTCAGAAAAAGCGCTTGCTGGATAGCGCGGGCCTCAGCGGACTCCCGCTGCATTCGTTCGCGCTCAGAGCGCTCGAGCCGGAAGAGGCGGGCGTTCTCAATGGCGATAGCGATGTGTCCGGCTAGCGCCTGAAGCACCTTCAGTTGATCATCCGAGAAGGCGTCCGTCTGGTGATGGTCAATCAAAAGAACGCCGATGACCTGACCGTGGGTTTTGAGGGGGATGCTGACTTCAGAGCGAGTGGCTGGTTCGCAGACAATATAGTAGGGGTCTTGGCGGACGTCGCGGGCGTAGCGCATCTTGCCCGTAGCTGCCACATGGCCGACCATGCCTTGTCGGCCAATTTGCAGCCGGTCTCCCTTGCGGTACTGTGCGCAGCCACGCACTCCGTGTAGGACCATCTCGCCTGTATCGCTCGCGCGGAGCCATACCGCAACCTCCACATTTCCAACAGAGTCGGCGATGTCATTGACAACGCGATCGAGCAGGGCGTCGAGATCGAGGGTGGAGGCGATCAGATTCGTGGCCCGTTGCAGCTTCATGAGAACTTGAACGAATTCGCCCGAGGAATGGATGCGCGGTGAGACGGCACGGCGATCCTGAGCGACGGCCGGGAAGGCGGCCATAGGTCCCTCCTTTGAACCCACTGTATGGGTTACTCAGTAGATGGTTGAGCAGGGGTTGCGATGCAATCTCTTGAGTACTGAGCAGTCTCCCAGGACAGCTCGGAGCCAGTTCATCCTCTGACTTTCAAGTGCGAGCGTGGCGAGTGCCGACTTGATCCGGTTGGTAAAGCCCGTGGCGCTGTAGTGCTCGCGTACTTTGGTGTTCGTGTCGGTCATGACGGTTGTCCTGGAAGAGTCGTTGATTGGGGGTGGCTGATCCCAACTAAGACGCAACTGCGTTGCGGGTGAGGCCATGGGCTACTTTGGATTGGGGACGCACCAGCCAATAGAAAGCGACGAAGTGCGTGATCATCAGCAAAGGCACGTAGATGATCGGGATGACGTATGCGGCGCCCAACTGCCCTGCGACATAGGGAAGACCCGACCGGATCGCGTTGTAGTAGTCGACGAAAATGTCGGTCGCACCCACAACGTTGAAGGCGACGACGAATGACCAGAACAGTGGACGTATCCTCGTCGTGAGAAGTGCAAGTATAGCCAGGACACCGGTTGCGAAGTCGCCGTAAGCGGAGAACGTGGCGAAACCAGCCGGCAGGTGAGGACCGACGACGCCAGGAAGAAGAAAGACGAGCCCGAAGAAGCGAAAACTGTGCAGGGTCGCGATTGCGCGTTGTGCGCTGAAGCGATCCATCGACCGAAGCCTGGGCATGATGTACGTGCCGAAGAGAAGCAGGGCTGCGACATAGCCGAGTACGAGTTGCGTTGGGAAGATTAATTGCGTGGACATAGAACCTCCTTGTAGATCGGGATTACAAGATTCCCGGATGAACTCAAATGGACTCCGAACCGGCCACACTGGCAACGAAGGATCCGGCATTCGCGCGGAAGAACTGCTCCAGCGTTTGCGGATTCCGGCCGGTAACTGCACGGACCGTATCGGTTGTCTGGCGCTCTTCCTTGCTATTCCGGAAGGATTGCCAGAGATGGCTGAGATGATCGAGCGCGTGCGGATTCATGCGCTCCTTCACTGCGTCAGCCCACTGCTGGTCGGTGATGGGCGTATAACGAATCGGCCGACCGACCGCCCTGCCCAGAGTTTCAACGATCTCCCGCACCGTTAGAGTTTCGCTGACCAGAGGGTATATGGTTTGCGGGGGCAAGCCAGGGTTGGCCAAAAGAGTTGCGGCTACGCGGGCCACGTCTTCGGCGCCGGTGAGAGGGATCACGGCACTGCCATCGCCCCACGGCAGAAAGACGGTGCTTTGGTCGGCCACGCTGCGGCTGGCAAGAGCGCGTACATTTTCGTAATAGGGGGGCGCCTGAAGATGAACGGCCCCCACTTGCGCCCAGTCGAAGATACGATCCGCCAGGCGATGCTGCAGATTGCGAAAAGAAGGAGCGGTCTGGAGGTCGCCGAAGCCGGGAGCCCCTGGCTTGCCCTGATACTGCGAGTTGTTTACCACCACTTCCAACTGTGCATCGCGGGCTGCTGCAGCAAAGATGGTGGCTGCCTCCAGCAGCCCATCGGCCACTGGATAGGTAAAGTAAGCACGTTTCACTTCTCTCATCGCCGCCGCGAGAGAGGCTGCGTTGAGAAGATCGCCCTCAATGAGTTCCGCACCTTGCCGGCGGAGTTCATCAGATCGGTCATCGAGCTTACGGACGAAGGCGCGAACGGGAATGCCTCGTTCTAGAAGAAGCTTTGCGATGATGCGGCCCGTGGATCCCTGTGTACCGCCGGCGGCGCCTGTGACCAGAATCGGGTGAGGCATGGGAGATTCTCCTTTTATGGCTATAGGATGATTCATATCATCTAACGGATTCGCTTTTCTTCTGACGCCCTGCCGACTGCATTGTGGGATGATCTCGAGCATCCTACAATCAGGCATGCGATATCGACCCGAACATAAAGCTGAAGTCCACCGAAGGATTGTGAAGGACGCGTCGCGACGCGTACGCGCCGAGGGCTTGAATGGCGCGGCGGTTGCAGCAGTTATGCGCGACACCGGGCTGACCCACGGTGGCTTTTACAAACACTTCAAGAACAAGGATGAACTGCTCCTGGAGTCGCTGAGCGACGCTTTCCGCGACATCGGCGACACCCTGGTCCGCGCGGCTGAGCGGTCGCACCCCGAGTCCGCGTGGAAGGCCATTGTGAAGACCTATCTAAGTCTCGAATTCTGCGATCACCCCGAACGCGGTTGCCCGCTGCCGGCGCTTGCTCCCGAATTGTCGCGGATAGACCAGAAGATGAGGAAGCGGATTCTTCCCCAACTCGTGAACTATAAAGATCGAATGCTTCCCTTTATGCCGGGCACGCGAATTGCGGACAAAGAGCGCGCTTTCTTCGTGATCTTTGCGACCATGGCCGGGACCATAGAAATCGCCCGCATGCTGCCGGAGCCGGCGTTACGGGAGAAGGTCCTGTCCGCCTCCAGAGATTTCCTTTTGTCCAGCTTTTGAACTCCGAAGTCGAAACGGCATCAGGCCAATGCTCATGCGCTCACTTCATAGACGCGTAAATCCGCAAATGTTGCTGTCAGCTGTTTGCGTACAGGCCATAAGCGGCCAATCAGTTCCCATTTTGAGGTGTGGAAAATATTGCACGTTGCGAGGCCGATCAGGCTATATCTTCACCAGCCGATACTCCGCGATAGAACGAGAATGCCAACTCTCATTTGCTCCTCTGCAACGCACTGCATGGATTCCAGGTATCAGAGGCCGTCATGAGCGCAACTCGTGCCGCTACGCGGCACTCAAGTCTCAGCAACGACCGACCCGTGCTCAAACAAGAAGTGAAAACACCCTGTTTGAAAGTAAGAAATCCGGCTGAAAAATAATACAGCGTCTGTCCCAGCCGCGCCATACCTGGCGTTGCTCAGATAATGCTGGTCTAAAAGATTGGCCGCTTATCTCCGCCAAGTCACTCATTGACCCGGTCGGATCGGCTATGCCTCTGGCAAGTTGCGGTATAACCGGCTGCTCGGACAAGTGATCACTGCCCAGCATTTGCTGCGATTCTCTCGCGAGCGGTGAACAGCCATTGAACTCATCTAGTCTAGGGATCGATACTGCAAACTCGGTGTGTCGCCCGAAAAATGCAAGGCGGATCGGAGAAATCGTGTGGGACGGTCCGCGTGGATGCCCTTGTCCCGGAGCGGCAGTTATAGTCTCCAGTAAGTCTCCAGGAAGTCCGCGCGGCTTCAGACGATACGCTCGAACCCGCATAACCATTGCCGTTCATGCCGTATCCGGACGCATTCTAACCTCCTGCATCGGAAAATAATTCGACATCCAAGGACATCTCGGCATATCCGCCAAATCTCAACGCCGTTTTGAAAATGAATAATTTATTGCCCGGAGGCATTCGAAGATGTCCGAGGAGAGCTGAGTGCCGCGACCTTCGCAGGAGCAGCAAGAGCCGCGAGCGTATCGATGTCGAAATATCGGTAAAGATCGAGGCAAAAAAGCTCAGGTGCGGAGCGAAACGGAACTGGCGTATCGATCAGGTAGCTCAGGCTCTTCATGCCATTCCGGCTCACCACGGTAGAGAAGTCTTCTGGCGCGATCGCCGCGGCAGTCAAGGCAATTACCTGGTTGCGAATACCGTCTGTTTCCACCTGCACAGGCTGACCGGTGGTGGAATGGAGCCAGCTTGCAATAGCTACCAATTGCGCGGTTTCCAAGCCCAACGGACGAGCGCCGCTGCTGTCTGCCAGCAGTTCCCACGGTACGCGATCTGGCAAGAGGTCGCCATTGAAGAATAGATCCAGTGCCAACACCTGTTTCCCGCGGTCCAGGTTCTGGGTCACCATGTCTGTGGCGGCTTTGTAGCCTTCGTCATCAAGCACGATGGTCGCCGGCGCGTTCTCAGGAGCAGCTTCTTCGCGGAACAATATCGCATTGGCGCTGAGTTCGTTAGAAAAATCGAAACGATAAGACACGGTGCGAAAATCAAAGGCTCTGCCGTTATCCACACGCAAGGCCTGTGCCATCGATACCGGCGCATAGCGGACCACGGATTCCAACTTTTCTCGCTCTTTCTTTGCCCACACCTGGCGCCCTTTGCCGTCGGCCGGTGCCGATTCATGATGGATCTGCTGCGCCAGTTTTCTCGCCAGGGTAACGAAAGTTAAGTTATCGGCTGGCAGACCGATGGAAAGCTCTTGCAGGGTCCGGACCTCATTGTCGCTGTAAATCTCGCCATCCAACACAGGCAATTTGAAGTGCTCACTGAAGAAGCGATAGGCTTGGTCGCGATTATCCAACTGATAATTGTGTGTTCCAGGATAGAGATTCTCGCTCCAGGCCAGGCTAGCTGAGGCTCCGTAGAGCTGAAAAAATGGTTTTACCCGGTCATATATGTAGGGCCTCACCAAGGGAGCCCTAAAACAACAGTTATCCGTGCCATTATGGATCTCCATCGTGGGACGAGGCGCCCGTACAGCAATCAATTCAGGATAGTCTTCACTCTGCATCAAATCAGGCGCGTCCTCTTCAATTTCGTCGGTATCCACCGGATGAGTGAGGTTCGACTCGCGCGAGCCAATCCCGGCCACCTCAACCGCGACCGCGACGCGTGGATCAAGGGCGCTCAGCATTACCGTCTGCCATCCACCTCCGGAGAGTCCGGTGACGCCGATCCGAGTTGTGTCAACCTCCTGCAATCCACTCAGGTAATCCAGCCCTCGACGCATGGAAAGATAAAAGATTCCCAGCGCATTTGAACCGACCAGGTTCAACTGGGAAGCGAAATCGTGTGCGTTTTCAGGATTCGCGAGCTCTCCGAAACCAATAAACTCCAGGTCAAGGGCGACGATCCCGCGCTTGGCGAAGTTAATGCAACGCTTCTGTTCGTATTCCACCCCGATCCCATCCGGCTCATGTCCCAGCAAGTTAAGAATTGCGGGCATACGCCCGGTGATATTTACCGGATCATAGAGAAGCGCGGTCGAATAGAAGCCCGGCACAACTTCAAGGCGCAATTTGTGAATCCGGTACCCGTGGCCGCTTTCAATGATCCCCACATCCTCGAACTTCGGGGCAGCATCAATCCATTCGCGCGGCCAGCCGTGATAAGCAACATCGTCGAGAACATGCTTGCGAACCCGCTCTTCCTCCGCACTCCACGATGCGGCCGTCGTAGGAGTGGGCAACGGAGGAATACGCTTCAGCAAGAATTCCTGCAGTTGATACTCCCGCGATGGAACATCCCGCGAAGGCTGCGCCAGCGCCTCCTGCACGTAAGGCTTGCTGACCTGGGCATACCCGTACACTGCCCCCACCACCAGCAGGCAGGGCAATAATCCGGCAATCTGCAGACTGTGCCGGCATTTCTCCCGCATCTTAGGCTTGCTTCTCGCTCCTATGCAGTCCATTCATCTCCTGATTGAACGTCGCTATAGTCTTCAAGCAATCAGGGTGCCAGGAGATATTCAAGTGGCGTCGCCGCCAACTTACCTATCTCCTGGCACCCCGTTTGACCAAAGCCTTCTCAGAATTTGATTTTCAGCGCCATCTGGAGGATTCGAGGATCACCGGCAGAGCTGATTTGCCCAAAATTGCTGTCTTGAAGTCCGGCATCAGGGTCGCCAAAGTTGACATTGTTGAATGCGTTATAGAATTCCGCACGGAACTCATAGGTAGCGCGTTCTACTACTTTTCCAGTTTTCAAGAGAGCCAAATCCGTAGTGAAGAGCCTCGGACCGCGAAGAGAGTTCTTGCCGATGTTACCGTAAGTGCCGATGGCATTTGGAACAAAATCGGAAGTGTTGAACCACTCATTGATCAGCGCGGAATGGGAACGGCTTGTACTCAGCTGCGTATCCTTTATGTTTGCCACAGTGATGTCCGGACGGTCATTCCCCATCGCAGAGAAGGAATTATCGTCTTCGGCGAATGACGTAAACGGAAAGCCCGTTTGCCAGTTTGAGATAGAACTGAGGTTCCATCCGTTGATCGCCTTATCTGCGACCCCTTTAATCGGAATCCGGGGAAAGGCATAGTTTCCTGAGAATCTGAAGACTTTATTGTCGTCTCCGGCGTCGGGACCGTAGTCAAGAGAGCGGCCACAGCCGCAGGTATTGATGCCGCCGATTCCAAAAATATACTCCTGTCCATTGGGACCGAAGTCATTCAAAGAACGCGACCACGTGAAATTCGTTTGGAAGGCGAGGCCGTGACCCAAGCGCTTTTCGAACTCAATTTGGCCGGAATTGTAGTTGCTGTTCACGCCCGAGTTGATTGAACCGATGAACCCGTAGTTTGGATAGAGGAGACGCGACTGAATATTATTCTCCGTCGACTGCCCCGGAATATAAACCGAGGGATTCAGTTGCAGCAGTCCTGCCTCTTGATCTCCAGTACCACCAAGGTGAGCACCATGATTTCCCGCGTATTCGAGCCGCGTGAACCAACCGGAGCCGAATTCGTGCTCGATGGTCAGGTTATAGGTGAGGATTTGGGGCAGCCGGAAGTGTCTGTCGAAGATCTGCGTAAAAGCGATGTTCTGGGGAAATGTCACCGAAGCGCCTGGATTGATGGGCCCAAAAGATCCCGGAAAAGGGTCTGCCACGCCCGCAGCCGTATAGGGATTGGTGAAATTGGTGTTATTAATGCTGACGATAGGAGCGAAGGGAGGGATGCCGACCACATCTTCAAACGCTACCCCGTTGGGCGCCTGGAAATAGTACCCTGCTCCACCGCGGATGCTGGTCTTGCCATCTGACGTCAGTTCATAGGCGAAGCCAACACGTGGGCCAATGTTGCTCAAGTTGTTATAGATCGACGATGCAGGACATCCCGCATCATGATTACTCCCGCCGAAGATCAGATCCTGTGGTGCATTGGGGTAGCGCGTCGATTGCGCTCCCGGCACAAAGCATCCAACTCGCCCCTCACTATCTGTGTAAGGGAAGAACGGGTCCCAGCGTACACCACCAGTCAGGGTGAGCCGCGAGGTCGCGTGCCAGTTATCTTGAACGAAGGCGCTCCAGTCGTTTCCGCTAAAATTCAAATACAAACCGCCTGCCTGGACAAAGCCGGACGCCGCTCCCAGCAAAAAATCGGAGAGATTGTTGCCGCTTAGATTGCCGCCGAAGGTGTAGTTGCCATCGGACTGATATGAGTTTCCCATGGGGAGGTTCAGGTGTTCCCATTCGCCCCCGAACTGCAGCTCATTTGGTCCCTTGATGAAGGTGGCGATTTCACGATCCGATATGTCACTGTGATTCCAGGTCCCGGGAGATGGTTGATCGCCTACTGTGAACTCTCCGGATACATCGACATTCAGAGTCGCCGGGAAATTGGTGGGTTGAGGAATGTTCGCGCCCGCCGTAGCGATATTGAAGGGCGCGGGCGATTCCGTCAGTCCGACCTTCCTTGTCAGTCCGAAGTAGCTGTTGAGAAGAGTCTTGGGCGAGATCGTGTAGATATCGACTATGCTGATGTTCTTCAGACTTTGGTTTTGTGGATCTTCATCATTGCCCTCAAGAATGTTGCTTGTCGGCGGAATGATGATTGGGACCGTGTATTTGAGTTGAAAATAGTGCCCGCTCAGATGATGTTTGCCAATGATGTAATCGATTTTGACCAAATATTCGTCGGTATCCTGAATAGAGGCAGCGCCGTTATAGGTCAAATAGTTAGGTCCCATCTGCGGGTCGTTGGGAAGGGGAATGTGGTTCATTAGATAAAGAGCCGTGGGGTCGAAGGCTGCTGGATTGATCATATTGTTGCTGTCGAATTGGTAGGGCGAACCCGGATTGGGGTTCGTTAATACAGTACCCGGGAGAAGAGCCGAAAAGTCTCCGTTAAGCTCGGCTTGGGTCGGAACCTGGGAATTAAGGCCATTCTCGGAAGTGTTTTGACGTGTCCCTTGATAGGATCCGAAATAGAACAATTTGCCTTTCAAAATAGGACCGCCGATGGTGCCTCCAAACTGATTTTGCTTCAACGGATTTGGAGAGGTGGCAAAGTAGTTTTTGGCATCCATCGCATAATTGCGAAGATACTCAAAGACATCACCGTGGATTTGATCGGTTCCGGACTTGGTTACGACATTGGCGACTCCGCCCGTCGCGTTCCCATAGGTGGCGCTCATGTTATCGGTTTGCACATTGAATTCCTGCAGCGCGTCAGGGCTTGGGAAAGGCAGATTGGTATTGATATACATGTCGTTGTAGTCCACGCCATCCAGCAAGTAATAGACGCCATTGGAGCCGCCGCCATTAACTTTCGCGTATTGCTCACCAGGCAGGACGCCGCCTTCACAATTGGCGCCGCAGTTTTGCCCGGTGACATCGACGGCGCCGGGAACCAGAAAGACCAACTGTTGCGCCTCGCGGCCATTCAGCGGCATGCTTTCCATGCTTTTTTCATCGATAACCTGCGAGATGGCTGAATCGTCAGTGGTCACCTGGTTGGAACTTCCCTCCACCGTGACCTGTTGCGTGATCGCGCCCACCGCCAAGGTGACCTTCTGGCTGGCGGATTGCCCGACTTCCAATCCGATACCTTTTTGCACATAGGTGCTGAAGCCGGTCATTTCAACCGTCAGTTGATAACTGCCGACGGGAAGACTCGGAAAGACGTATTCGCCCGCTGCGCCCGATTTGACTTCCTGCTTATATCCAGTCCCGGCCTGTTCCACGATCACACTCGCCCCAGGCACCGCCGCACCGGTTTTGTCCTCCACGCTTCCGCTTAACCGAGCGGTGGTGTACTGGGCAAATGCCGTCGTTGCCCAAATGACCGTCAAGAAGAATGATGAGAAAAGAAAAGCCGAATTGCATACTCGACTGAGAATGCGGTTGCCGGTATCCTTGCTTTTTTCAATTGGTCTCATTTGCGCTGGTCTCCACCCGGTCGAAAGTACAGTGAACAGAGCACTGTGCTGCGTGTGCTTACTTTTTATTTGTGAACGTCTGCAGCATTGGTTTCGTTTGCTGCCGAAATAGGATGGTTTTACTGTCATTTTGCCCGTATGTCAAGCGAAAAGTTCTTACGGATGTCATGCGGAGTGATTTTCAGAGCGGGAATCGGGGGCTTGCGGAATTCTGGCCTTGGCCGCCTAGAAGGCACCCGGGCAAATCGCGGTCGACACGGGGCGCCCATGCGATGGCATTCCTCCAGCGCTTGCACCGCGCCGGGTCCGAAGCCTGGATTGTTGACCCCCCGGAGATCAAAGAGGCACCAGAGATCAAACCTCTGCGGGTAAGCGGAATAAATGGCGCGAGCTTGAGCGAAACTCTCAGGCCTGCCCGTACCGGCGAAGACCACGGCTCTTTCTACGCCGGTTTCGTCCATGGTTTCCACGATCTTCCGAGCCTGATCTGCGGAGTTAAATCCATGATTATGAGCGTCGATGATCGGGTATCTGGCCCTGGCAATCTCTGTGACCGGGATTTTATAGATGGATCGGGGCCGCCAGTCTTTGAGCAACAGCTTGTCGGGCAAATAGACATCCTTGCTTGGGAGGTGGGCATCCGATTCCTGCGCCTGCGCCTGTGGGTCAGCAAACCCTACCCGCGCAGCAAATGCAGCGGCTGAAAATGCTATCAATTGTCTGCGGTTCATCCCTTTGGACCTCATTTCTCTCTTGTCTGATTTCGTATTGCTGATGCTTTTATTCGTTTTCTTGCGAATGCAGGATGGTTGAGTAATTCAACGGATGAAATCATACGCGGACCTCCTTCGTCAACGAGGACTCTCCTTATCCCGTCGCCCGTCTACCCGTCCCATTCTTCCGCGAAAAGCCCGGTAATGAGGACTTCGGGGGCATTGCGCCAAGCTTCCCCGCCCGCCGAATGGCAGCGGAAGCGATCATGGAATCGCGATGCCGACGTCTCCAGACGGCCGGTCCACAGTGTCGTTGGAGACAAACGGACACTCTTTCTGTATATTTCGTTTTATTACGTTCGCTGTGGGGCATGGTCCTCATCAAGCCATCGGAGATACTCGCGGCATGAATTCTGATCGGACACACATCGGCGGTCCGCAATGACCCGTGGTACCGCGCATGATGTTCGTAAGCTCATTCACCCACTCCACAGCGATCTAAAGCGGTTACTGCAGCACCTTATAAGGATGAATAGCGTATCCGTTCCGCCAGGAGGAGATGAAACACCTGCACAACTGGTGCTGCAAAACTTCTTCCACGATCAGGGAGTGCGAACCAACCTCTATGCCACGGAGTTCATCGAAAAATCAGGGAATCCGCTGGTCAGGAACAACCGCTCCTATCGCGGACGAAAGAACCTGAGCACAAGGCTTAACGGCACAGGTCGCGGGAAAAGCCTGCTGCTCAATGCCCACATGGATACGGTACCGGCGGGGAAAACGCCATGGTCCCGCCCGCCTTGGTCGGGAGTCTATCAAGGCGGCCGCGTTCACGGCCTGGGGTCCTTCGATATGAAGGGCGGCCTGGTGGCCAATGCTGCCGTGATCTGTGCACTAAAAAAGGCCGGCATCAGGACAGGAGGAGACATTCTCTTCGAGTCGGTGGTGGATGAGGAGTGGGGTGGAGGCGGCGGGACCATTGCCGCGCGTATCCGCGACGGCGGCGCCGATGCCTGCATCATTCCTGAGGGGACGCAACTATCTATTTACAGGGCAACCAGGGGGGGATTCGTCGTAGACCTGTCGGTGGACGCTGGAGATCCTGCCGCCTATTTCTCCAATGCCGAAGTAGTGAGCCCCGCGGTTCCTTTTGGCCGCCTTCTGGGATGGATCGAGTCCTGCGCGATTACCCGCTCCAGGATTAGGCCGCACGGCGCATACGCCACATTCTCCGACCCTGTGCCGGTACAGGTGCTGGCGATACAGGCGAATCAGCTCGACCCGGAAACTCCGTTGAGTGTGCCATCCCGGGCGACAATGCGGGTGTACTTTCAATTCCTGCCGGAAGAAGATGTGGCAGCGGTGATCCGGGGCATCAAGGATTCGCTGAAGCAATTCGAGACAAACGATCTCTTCTTCCGCAAGTATCCGATTCAGTGGACACCCCTGATTGATGCGCCGCTCCTGGGCCACGAACTGTCTGTGGATCATGTCTGGACCCGTTGCATGACCAGAAGTGCTACCACCGTGCTTCAGCGGAAGCCGGTGATTACCGCGGCGCCATATCCGTGCGATGCCGGTCTGATGCATCGCGACTTCGGTATTCCAACGCTCCTCTTCGGGCCTTGCGGCGCGGGCGCACACAACCCTGATGAGTATGTCGAATTCGATTCCATTCTTCGCACTGCCGAGGTATTGCTGGGGGCTGCCCTGGATTGGGCCAACGGATAGTCTGGCATGAGCGCATGGTCAACTGAAACCACGCGATAGGCCACTTCTGCTCCCAGAGGACAGCCCCGCACAGCGCACATCGTTCGCAATTCGCTGCTGCGGCCTCGGCCTTTTCGCGTTGCGGCCTGGCGCTCTACATTAATTGGGAAACTCCGGCGCTGCGTGGCCCGTTGCTTTCCGCATGATGACGTAGAGAAGCAGTCCGACGCCAATCCATGCGGCGCCGAGCAGTTTGGCGTTCAGATTGAGGTTGAGCCAAATGAACGTGCATACCAAAATACCGCATAGCGGCGAGAGGAACGCGAGCGGCACCTTCTCCTGCGAGCGGAATTTATAGTGAATGAGGGCGGCCGCATTCACTCCGATGAAGGCGATGAACGCGCCGAAGTTGAGCAGCTCCGCGCCCTGCTCAAAGGTCAACAAAAAGGTGCCCAGCAGGGTCACCGCACCCAGCAACAGCACGTTGTTGCGCGGGATTCTGGTCTTGGGACTGACCACCCCGAAGAACTTTCTCGGCAGGGCATCGGCGCGCCCCATGCCATAGAGCAGACGGGCCGCGCCAAACTGGGCTGCAATTCCTGAACCCATATTCGCGATCATCAGCGTTCCATTCAGCAATTGAAAAAGGAACTTACCACCCACCCGGCGTGCAACTTCCACATAGGCGGTATCGACCATGGATTCAGGAAATGGAATTCGTGTCGGCCATGCAAGCTGCGCCAGGTACACTTCGATGGCCGCCAGCACTCCAATGGCAAAGCAAGTCAAAACAGTGGCCAGCAAAATGTTGCGGCGCGGATTTTCCACTTCTTCCGACATCGTCGAGATGCCGTCGAAGCCGATATAGGTCAGCACCGCGATCGAGGCACCGTGGAACAGGCGGCCAGGTGTGAAAGTCGTAGGGTCGTAAAACGGCAGCAGCCACTGCCCTCCCACCGGTCGTGCCACCATGGCAATGTAACGGATTGCATCCGCAACGAAGATGACCACCACAATGCTCATGCCGAGAGCCAGCAGCGCGTTCACCCGGCTTGATGTTTGCACCCCGCGCAGATTGAGGCCGGTGAACACAAGAACAAAAGCCACGGCCCAGGCCGCATAGGGAATCTGCGGCAGTATGTTTTGTGCCGCTGCGCTGCACCACACCGCACAGATAATGGGATTGAGCATGTAATCCATCAGCATGGACCAGCCCACTACGTAACCGGCGAGCGGATGAATCTCCTTGCCCACATAGGTGTAAGCCGATCCTGCGCTGGGATAGACGCGCGCCATCCGGCCATAGCTCACGGCGGTGAACAGCATGGCCACCATCGCGATCAGTATGGTTGTGACCACATGCCCCCGGGCGGCATTGCTGACCACGCCATAGATGCTCATTGGCGCAGTCGGCTGGATGATGATGATGCCGTAGAGAATCAGGTGGTGAAGCTTCAGCGTGCGCTGAAGTCCCGGAGCAGCCAGATCACGTTCCGCCGCGGCATCCATGCTTGGAAAGTCCTCTCTTCTTGCTGCGTTTCTCTAAGAGTACCCTGAGAAACCTGGCCGCTCTTTGCGCCCGGGAACCGGACGTAGCGGGATGCCTTCGCCATGCTCCATTGGTGGAGGGTTGGATTGTCATCCTGCAGCGATCACATCAAACGCCGTCAACTCACTCAGGACGCTTCTTATCAGCCGGAACGAACCGTGTAAAAATGTTACCGGATATCTTGACCTGAACTGCCTTGGAATTCGCACTTGCATCAAGACCGGTTCCGGTTACACGCACTTCGTATTCTCCTGCATGCGTATAAGTGTGATGGACCTTTATTCCATCCGTAGACGATCCATCACCAAAGTCCCAGTGGTACGTGAGCACTGGTGCTTCAGTGGGCAACCCCTCGCCGCTGAAGGTCAAAGTCTCCCCTGCCTTGCCTGCGGTTGGCGATCGCACGTCAAATGCAGGCGGAGCCGGAGGCGCGGCCTTGTCAATCAGCTTCAACATGCGAACCGAGTGCGCCGGCTGAACCAGGTTGATCGTGTCTGAAGTTGAAGTGCAGCAGCTTTGATCGCCGAACACCTCCGTGATCTGGTAATTGCCTGTCTCCTTCAATCCAAGAGAGGTTAGATTGATCGCGCGCTTCAGTTCTCCCTCAGTCCAATTGAAGATGGTAAGAATGGACTGGCGATTGTCTTCCTTCAACAGAAAGATGCTCGGCTGCACATCGCTTGCTGCGTAAGTCATCAGATCTGTGGGTGTGGACGCACGGCCGAGACGGGCCATGTCAAGAAGATCCGAATTCTTTACCAATGACAGCCGCTCCTGTGATGCCCCCAGAGTGGGCATATCGTCTCCAAGCTCAAACATGCCCCCTGCTACCGCCGCCAGTGCAATCGAAACTTTTGCCTCCTCCAGGCTGAGTTGACGCTGCCCTCCGTGCCATGACTGGTCATAGACGGTCTGAGTTGATACGGTGAATGCGTCTGGGTCGGCGACAAAGAAATTGCGATTCATGTAGTAACGTGCGGCGATACCGGAAGCCGCGTCTCTTGAAGATCCGAATGTATGTCCCGTGTCTTGAGAGATGCGCCCAGTGTCCACAATCCCAACAGGGTTGAGCATCACACTGCCGTCTTTGTCCAGAACAACACCTTCGCCAACGGTGCTGCGGATAATCTTCAGGCCGATCCGTTGCGCTTCCAGGGCAGTCGTGTTCGGGCGATAGTAGGCGCCTTCGACAGCCGAGTCGTCCATGAAATCCATCTTGATAAAACGGACGCCCCAATTGTAAAGCGTGCTGTAGGTCTGCCTGAGGTAACCCTGGGCGCCAGGGTTGGTTGTGTCCAGCACATACAACTGATCAGTATGATTGGTTACGTTGCCAATGTGGATAAGCTGACCTGCCGCATTGTGCAGCAACCAGTCTTTATGATTCTGATACACCCACGCGCGCTCCGAGACTTCAAAGGGCGCCGTCCAGATCCCAAAGGTCAGGCCGTTGTGGCGTATCACGTCTCCGACATAGCCAAGTCCGCGAGGGAATAGATTTACGTCGGGCGTTGAGTATTCGCCGCGAGCGTATTGGTATCCCTCATCGATATGAAAATAGGTATACCCATTCTGCTTTAGATTCTCTGCCATCCATTCCGCATTTGTAATTGCGGCTCCCTGGTTGAGTCCGAAGTAATAGGCAGTCCAACTCCACCACCCGATCGGGCTCGGAGTATCAACTCGAGCTTTATGCAGCAGCTTGATTGCGCGGCCATATTGCTCTAGTTGGGCATGATAATCCTTCCCCACGGCAAACATGAGACGCTCGGACGACAAGCTCCCTCCTGAGTTGACAGGCAGGCTGAGACTCACTTGTTCAGCGGCTGGCGAATGCCCGAGCGATTCCTCTTTCAAAATCTCAGTGGTGCCCGTGGCCACGGCTTCATAGGAAACGATCTGCGTGCCGGTGCCCGTCGATTGCTCCTTCAGGTGAAATATCGTCAACAACCGGTCTGAAGTTAGTGCGCCAATGAACAAGCTTTGTCCGCTCTCGCGGTTATAGATAAGCTGGCTTCCCACGGCACGGTGCATTCCATTTCGGCCGTCACTGAGGTCGCGAATCGCGAGCTGAGGCCGGTCCTCGCTATAGCTGTCTGACAGGATGCGGTCCGCGGAAACCGAACCGTTCAGGTTGATGACTGGGGCATCCGTTACATGAATACTCCGGATCGCCTGTACCGTAATGGCCCGACCCGTAGTATTGAGCACCTTGACCTCAAGATCGCCCCACGGCTGATCGTGGTATAGACGCAAGGTGCACACGAGGTCCGGTTTGCCCTGAAGCCCGGTATGCGTGACGGTCAGAATCGACCCTGACCCGAATTCATCATGAAATTCAGACTGCATCGTCTTGTGTTGTGGATATGCGGACGATCGCAGTACCTCTGAATCGGCGTCGGCCTCAACGTCGGAACGCATCACTGTACCGGGAATGCCGGCCTGGTTGATCGAGTAGGACCCGTCTGAGTTGGTTTCGACAGACAGGTCTTTCCCTTGGATCGACCCTAATCCGCGCATCCCGTCGTGGGGTTTCGCCTGGTCGGATTGGCTTGCATATGCGGAGCATCCCAAAACGACGGCGCCGGCAGCGAGGATCGCACACATAGTGGATTTACAACATTGCTTCATAAAGTCTCCTTCGTTCTTTGCCGCAAGCATTGTAAGGAACGCATTCTATGGACCTTTCCGGTTCGATCCGGCCAACCTGGAGCGAAACCAGAGCGAATGTGTCCTTTGGAGTTCCGAGCAGGTTCGCCACCACTCCCTGCCGGTCGCGTCGACTTGGGCGCTGCACCGTTCAATGAAGGATGACTATGCGGCCATGGCAGACGCCTTGATCGGCGTGCTCCGATTGCTTTCGGGCAGGATAAAGTCGAATACAAACGAAACACATAGGTATGTTTCGTAATATTCTGCCGGAGGGCTATTCGTGTCAACGATAAACTTCCCGCGAATTCGATAGGCCGCGCGACTGACGTCATCATGATTGCGTGGCATAGCCAGGATGCCACGACATTGGGGGGACGCTTTTCAGGCTCTATCGGCACGCAGAGGCGCAAGTTCTTTCCCAAATATTTCGAAAACGAAAGGCTTGACGGTTACGTAATGTGAATATATTATTTCGCAGGGCTTCATATTAGATCAATTATTGGGAACAGCGGAGTTCCGCGAATAGAAGTTGCCCCCAACGAGGGATGGAGATTAGATGTCACACGATCACAGCGTGCAAGCGGAGGCTGGCCTTGACACCGCTCCTCGATACACCATGCCGGAGATCCTCCGTCAGCCTCTACTGTGGCCGGTTACGTTGAAAACAGTTCGTTCCGCATCGGAACGTATGCAACTAACAGCCAGGCTTCAACATGCTCGTGTCCTGCTCACCGGGGCAGGGACTTCGGCCTATGCCGCAACTGCCATAGCTTCAGCGTGGCCCCGGGCATGTGCCGTTCCTACCACCGACCTTCTGGTCGATGCGGAACGATACCTGGTGGATGTGGACTGTGTGATTTCTCTGGCCCGGTCCGGCGATAGTCCCGAGAGTACCGCTGTTGTCGAACGTGTTCGCGCCCTCCGGCCTGACATTCTGCAGTTGGCGATTGTTTGCAATGAAGACGGCGCATTGTCTCACTCCAATCTCGACGGGGTCATTACCCTTGATCCGCGTACCAATGACCAAGGTCTCGTGATGACCGGTTCGTTTTCCAATCTGGTGTTGGCCGGTCTGATTCTGGCCCAGGCGGATGCGGTCGCGGCGACTTTGGATGAGTTCAGCGCGCGTGCGACTGCATTGCTGCCCGACATCGATCGAGCATGCAGGCGCGTGGCGGATCGCACCCACGACCGAATCGTGATTCTGTCCTCGTCCCCCCTGCTTGGCTGGGCGCGTGAAGCCGGACTCAAAACGCTCGAAATGACGGCTGGTCACTTCCCGGTCGTCACCGAGACGCATCTGGGGCTGCGGCATGGCCCTATGTCTTTTGTTAAACCCGACACGCTTGTCCTGTGCCTGATATCTAGCGATCCGGTGCGCCGCCTTTATGAGGAAGATTTGATCGATGAGCTTCGTGCGAAAAAGATCGGATACATGGTCGGCATCGTGGACCCGGGCACTTCGAAAGGTTTATTCGATGAGGTCATTCCCGCCGCCGCTCCACGGTTGATTGACGCTCTGCGCACGCCCTATGAGATATTGGGTCCGCAGTTGATCGGATATCACTTGAGTCTGCGGATCGGATTAAATCCCGATAACCCAAGCCCCAACGGCGTAATCAATCGGGTAGTTCAGGGCGTCAGGATTCATCCGGCTCATCCATTCGAAGGCGTACCTTCAAGCCAGTAACTGTGTCTCGGCATCTGGATGGCGTGCGAACCATAGGCTTTTGCGCACATCCCGCTTGTGGATTGTTCATCATGGCGAAGTGTCTCTTGGAACCAGGTTATCGTTTTGGCGAAGTTATACCATTCCAGGAATAATGAAGGCCACTTAGCCCTTCGATTTCTCGAATCGCTTTATACAGGATCGGTGATTGTGCGTTCTCCCAGTGTGGTAACAAAGGAGCCATCATTGACTGAAGAAATTGTTCAAGCGAAGTACTACCGGGTCGGGAGTATGAAGGTAGAAGTCCATCCTACCCTTAAAGCAGCCGGCGCTGCTGCTGCGCACGCCGCGGCTAAAGCATTGATAGAGTTGGCGAAAACTCATGATTCGATTGGAGTGATTTTCGCTACGGGGGCTTCGCAGATTGAAACTCTCAATGAGCTTGCCGGCATAGGCAACCTTCCATGGGACAAAATTCGCGGCTTCCATATGGATGAATACGTGGGTTTAGCCGCGGATCATCCTGCCTCATTCCGTCGCTATCTTCGCGAGAGATTGACGGAAAAAGTGAAGATGAAAACTTTCCTTGAAATCGATGGAAATTCGGAGAATCCTGAAAGGACTGCCCGCGAGTATGCCGACAAGGTCCGTTCCGCCGATCCGCAATTGTGTCTCCTCGGAATCGGAGAAAACGGCCACCTCGCCTTCAACGATCCCCCGATAGCCGACTTTACCGACCCTGTGGATGCGAAAATCGTTCAACTTGACGCCGCATGCCGGCAGCAGCAAGTAGCGGAAGGCTGGTTTGGCAGCGTTGAGCAGGTACCGCAAAATGCGATTACGCTTACAATTCCTGCCTTGTTACGCGCGCCCAAACTGATTGTGTCTGTGCCGGGAAGGCGCAAGGCGAAAATTGTTCGGCGTGCATTTACAGAACCAATCTCCACGGCGTGTCCCGCGACGATCCTCCGCACTCATCCGGATGCAACCGTCTATTTGGACTTGGAATCTGCGAATGAACTGGACGGGGTTCTGGTTTCTCAATGAACCCGTAATAGCAGCCGGTACCAGCCATTTGCACGGAACGACGATTATGGGAGGGATAGGAAGTCTTATGACGAATGAGCCGATTTCCGTCACCGATCGTAGAACATTCATGAAGCAGGCCACTGGCACAATGCTCGCGGCAGGCATGAGCGCCAAGTCTTATTCCCGTGTACTCGGAGCCAACGATCGAATTCGCTTAGGGCAACTCGGCTGTGGCGATCGCAGTCAAGGACATGTGCATATGGTTTCGCTCGCCGCCAGGCAGATGCCGGTGGAAGTGGTTGCGGTCTGCGACATCTGGAGCCTGGCGCGGGAGCACCGGGCCGCCCAGGTCAAAAAAGCATTCAACACCGAGCCGCAGAGCTTTAAGTACTCTGAAGAGTTGTTGGCGCTGAAGGACCTCGACGGCGTGATGATCGCCACAGGCGATTTCCAGCACGCCAAGTTGTGTGCCGAGGTGGTGAGAGCAGGAAAGGACTGCTACGTCGAGAAACCCTTTGCCAATGTGCTCTCCGAGGCCATCGAGACTCGCGACTTGGTGAAGCAGTCCAAACAAATTGTCCAGATGGGTACGCAACACCGCAGCCAGCCCTATCCCCTCGCGGTGCGCGACATCATTCGTTCCGGGCGAATCGGCAAGGTTGTCCATATCGAGCAGGAATGGAATGTCAACGAAGAGCGATGGAGATTCACTCCGATGGACACCGGCATCAGCAAGGAAAGGCTGATGGACATCCACATGGAGTGGAAGCAATGGCTCGATGGCCAAGCCTCGCAGCTTCGAGAAGAAGACACTGACTGGAAGCGGTGGCTGCTGGGGAAGCCGGATCGTCCGTTCGATCCTCATGTGTATCTCGAATTCAGGCTCTATAAAGACTTTTCCTCGGGCATTTTCGATCAGTGGCTCAGCCACGGCTCCGACCTGGTGCATCTTTGGACAGATGAGGCGTTTCCGGAAAGTGTCGTTGCCAACGGGGGCATCTTCATCTGGAAAGATGGACGGGACAATCCCGATACTTGCGTCACGGCAGTCGTCTATCCAAAAGGATTTCTCTATACCTATAAAACGCTCTTCGGCAACAGCTATCGAAGCTTTTCCAGAATTCACGGGCGCGACGGCACCATCGAGAACTATGGCGGCGAGGGGGCCTCGCTGTTTACAGTCACCCGCGAAGGAGGGAGGCAAGAATACGATCCATGGGATTCAGGGCCGGTCTATTCGAAACTCCCCATTGTAGGCCCCGCGCAAGACGGTGAGCAGATCGTGCATGTTCCGGAGGCGCCTGCGCCTAACTCACTCGGCCCGGACGATGACGATGTGGGTCACCTGATGAACTGGCTTCAGTCTATGCGGACCCGGACACAGCCGAACGCCACTGTCGATCATGGTTTCTCGCATGCGCTGGTGTGCATCATGGCAGCCCAGTCGTACTGGAGCGGCAAAAAACTGTACTGGGATCCGCAGAACCAACAGATCGTCGATCGCCCGGTCGGGGAGAACGCGGCCTGAGAAAAGCTGGCTGAAGAGCGGGATGCGATGAAGCCATTGAATGCCAAGCAGCAAGTGGAGTCATCGAGCAAGCTTCGCGGCACTGGACGAGTCAGATGGTGGATCGTCTGGACTTTGTTTTTCTCCACCGTGACCAACTACATCAGCCGTCAAACATTTTCCGTTTTAGCGCCAGTGATTTCGGCGCAATATCATCTGACGCACACAGACCTTGCTAAAATTCTCGGCGCGTTTCAGATTTCATATGCAGGGACCTGGCTTCTGGGCGGCATCTTTCTTGACGCCGTGGGGACGCGTCTCGGGTTGGCACTGGCTGTCGTCTTCTGGTCCGTCATCAACATCCTCACTGGCTTCGCCTCATCGGTCTTCGGCTTCGCATCTTTTCGATTTCTCCTTGGAATTGGAGAAGGCTTTAACTGGCCCGGTGCCAGCAAAACGGTTGCCGAGTGGTTTCCCAGCCAGGAGCGCAGTCTCGCTGTGGCCATCTTCGACAGTGGCTCCAGCGTTGGCGGGGCCGTGGCGGCGATGGCGATTCCATTGATCGCTTTGGCTTTTGGTTGGCGATCTGCCTTCGTCATTTCGGGGTTGCTTGGATTTGCATGGCTGCTGGTGTGGTTGCGCGTCTATCATCCGCTGGACCGCCATCCGCGCGTGACCCCGGAGGAGGTTGCGCATATTCGCTCTGGCCAGGAAGTACCGAGTATCTCCGCGGAGCGCGGTCCCAGGCGTTGGCTTCGCCTCGCCCGCGATCGAAATGTATGGGGCATCGTTCTTGGCCGCGCACTCACTGACCCCATATGGTGGTTCTATGTCTTCTGGCTGCCGCAATACCTGAGCGACGCGCGCGGATTCAGCCTGAAGCGCATTGCCCTTTTTGCCTGGATGCCTTTTATCGCCGCCGATATCGGCAACTTCACAGGAGGCTTGATTTCCGGCTATTGCATTCGCCGCGGTGTCTCCGTTGTGAAAGCCCGCACCTGGGTCTGCGCCATCAGTTGCCTCCCGATTCTTGCGGGAATTCCCGCTGCCGGCATGCACAGTGTTTATGCTGCAATGGGATTGATTTGTTTTGCTCTGTGGGGTTACGCGAGTTGGTCCACCATGGGCCTCACTCTGCCCTCCGACCTGTTCCCTCAGGATGTGGTGGCAACAGTGACTGGACTCAGTGGACTGGCTGCGGGCCTGGTCGGAGCGATCTTCACCATTGCTGTCGGAATACTGGTGGACCGCTTTTCTTATGCTCCTGCTTTTCTGGTCGCGGGGTTGATGCCCCTTTTCGCCACGGCTTTCCTGTTTCTATTGATCCGCCCACCCATCGAGTCTCCAACTGCATAAGCTTATTGAGGGACCAGAACCAGCGGCTGGAAAGGTGAACATCCCGCATCGCGTATTCGGACCGTTATATGGTCCCCTTGTCGACAGGACCGCGTTTCGGCGTGGGCAGGGGCGCCGAGCCCTTTACGGTGACTGGGCAATCTTCCTCGAAGGAGAGCCCGTCTGCACCCTCAACGCGAAGATGAATCGTGTAGTTTCCTTCACGCGTATACGTATGCGTGAGTGCGGCGCCATCCGAGGTCACTCCGTCTCCGAAGTCCCAGTGGTAGGCCAGTGCCGGAACATGGCCTTCGTGGGCGACCGCAACAAAGCGGAGATCTTCCCCGACCTTGCCCGTTGCCGGAACTTTGGCGGTGATCGAAGGAGTCTGCGGGGCGATCGACTCATCCAGGATTTTGAGCAACGTTACAGAATGGGCCGGCTGATCTTCAATGCGCAGTCCAGTGGAATTGAAAGCGAGTTGCTGCCCTGGCTGGAACACATCGACCACGCGATAGTGATGGTCAGGCGAGAGTCCGAGGTCGGAGAAGCTGAAGTCATGCGAATTTGGATGCTCCGTCCAGTTAAATACAGCCAGCATTGCCTGCCGGGAATCTTCCCGAAGCAGAAAGATTCCCGGCTGCTCGTCCTCAGTACGATATGTCAGCAAGTCGAGAGGTAGCGCGGCATTGCCAAGTTTAATCATCTGCAAGATATCGGGATTCGTGACCAGTGCGAGGCGATCCGGGTCCTGGCCCAAAGTAGGCAGGTCATCGCCGAGTTCCAACATACCGCCCGTAACTGCTGCCAGCGTGACCGAGACGCGAGCCTCATTCAGCGTTAGCGGCGCCTGAATGTGGCGCTCTTCGATCATCTGACGCGAGATCGTCAAAGCATCAGGATCGCTGAGGAAGAAATTATGCTGCATGTAGTAGCGCGCTGCGATGCCGGGAGCCGCCTCTTTGCTCCGCTGGAAGGAGTGACCGGTATCCTGCGAGAGACGTCCTTCATCCACTAGCCCAACGGGATTCAGCATGGGGCTTCCATCCTTGTCCAGCAGAACGTGTTCACCCACTGCTTCGCGAATGATTTGCAAACCAATCCGCTGGGCTTCGAGCGCTGTCGTCTGCGGACGATAGTAGCGGCCTTCAATGGCGGTGTTATCCATGAAGTCCAGCTTGATGTAAGCCGCCCCCCATTCCTTGACAAGCGTTTCATAGGTCTTGCGCAGATACTGTTGCGCCTCCGGATTGGTTGTATCCAATACAAACAGAGTTTCTCTTCCTGCTTCGGTCCCCACCCCGATTTGAATCGGTTCGCCCTGTGCGTTGTGCACCAGCCAGCCCTTATGGTTCTGATAAACAGATGATCGATCACTCACCTCATACGGAGCTGTCCAGAATCCCATTTTCAATCCCAGGCGGGTCACGTTGCGCGTCAGTGGGGCCAGTCCGTTCGGAAACTGGGCAATGTTGGGTGTGGTGTATTCTCCGCGCGCATAAGCGTAACCAAGATCAAGGTGAAAATAATCGAATCCCAGGTCTTTCATGTGCTCTGCAAGCCATTGCGCGTTGGTCCAGCAGTTCCCCTCGGTGATGCCGGAATAAAAAGCGGTCCAGCTCCACCAGCCAAGCACGGGGCCCGTGCCGAGGCGGCTGTGGTGCAGCACGCGAATGGCGGCGCCGTACGTGTCGAGAATCGAGTAATAGTTATTTCCCAGGGCAAACATGAGGCGCTCAGAGCCGAGCGTAGCGTCCGGTGCAACGGGCAGGCTGAGTTCCACCAGGTTCTTTGCGGCACCATGCCTCAAGCCTGATTCTGGATCCGTCGCCTGTATTTCAGTAGTTCCTGTCGAATCGACTGTGTAAGAAGCAACTCCCGCAGAGTGCTGAGCGTCGAAGTTTGCCTTCAGATGCATGATTGTTAAAAAGCCGTCGGAAGTAAGGGCGCCAAAGAAGATAGATTCTTTGCTCTCGCGGTTATAAATCAGCTGACTGCCGACAGCACGGTGCATCCCGCCGGGGGCCTTGCCCAGATCGAATATTTTCAGCGGGGGCCAGTCTTCACTGAAGCTGTCTGAAAGAACACGATCGCTGCTCGCAGGCGCACTCAGGTTGAGGGGCTGATCGCCTATCGCGTCCACGGAACGCAATGATTGCACGGTGACGGATTTTTCAGTATGGTTTTGAACTTCGACCCGAATTTCCCCGGCATCGATATTGTCATAGAGCCGAATCACATAGGAGAGGTCCGGCCGGGAGGGAAGCCCGCTGCAATGGACGATTGCTTCATGGCCATGTCCGAGAACATCCTCAAATGAGGACTCGCTGACCTGGTGTTGTGGATAGTCGCTTGAGGTGACCCAGCTGTAATCCACTCTCAGGGCAACTCGAGCGTGGATCGCGGAATGGTTCTCCGACCCGATCTCGTAAGAACCATCGCCGGAGTGGACGATGACGAATTCCTGCTTATTGCGCAAAGTGGTGTCGGTTGCATGAGCCAACTGCGCCAGGCTCAGGATTGTGACCACAGCCCCAATTCCGGGTATAGCCCAGCGCGCGCGTGAGCCGATTTGTGTCTGTCTGAGTTTTCTCAATTGCGTCGTCCCCCACCATGAGCATGTGTTGCAGACTTTTGCATTCAGGCGCGCGATTTCTCTGAATTCGAGCCGCCCAGAAAATCCGCCCTCTCTTCGGAAGCATCGCTATTTGCGGGCGGGTTTGGCTCCCGCAACAATAACCTGCACTCCGAGATCTTTGAGGGTTTTCAGATCTGCCGGCGAAGTACCCGAATCGGTGATGAGCGTCGTCAACTCCGTAACAGACCCCACGTAGGCAAAGCCCTGCTTGCCGAATTTGCTGTGATCCACCAGCGCAATACGCATTTTTGCGGATTTCATGATGGCCTTCTTAATGGTTGCTTCGGCGTGGCTCGCCGTAGACATGCCATACCCTGGATCGATGCCACTGACCCCCAGAAAAGCCTTATCCATGCGAATTTCACTCAGCGACCGCTGCGCCCAAACCCCCGACAAATAGAACACATCCCGCTGCAGGTCGCCTCCAGTACACATGACATTGATCTCTGGATAGCGCTGCAATTGACAAAGAATAATCGGGGAATTTGTGACGACCGTCAGGCGATTGCGGTGCTGCAATCTGAGAGCGACCTCAGAGACGGTGGTACTCCCCTCTAGAAAGATGGTGTCGCCATCGAGAATCATCTTCGCCGCCTCGACCGCGATGGCCTGCTTTTCTTCGCGATTCGTGCGTCCCTGTAGGTCATACGAAGGCTGGAAACTGGTTGTGGGTGACTTGGAGACTGCGCCTCCATGGGAACGAACCAGCAACCCTTTGCGTTCGAGATCCGCCAGATCCCGCCTGACCGTCGCCGCCGTCACTCCAAGAATTTCTATAAGGTCAGAAGCGCTTACAGTGCGCTGCCGCGAAAGGAGTTCGGAAATTCGAAACCGCCGTTCTTCCGCCAGCAAGGATTGGCCTCACTTATCGGTTACGCAATGGTCACGTCGCGCGGACCACCGGGTTTGCAATCAGCGACAAGGTGCCGTTTCTTATTGGAACCCCCACACCTGTCAACTGTGAATCTGCACTTGAATGCAGTTCAGAAAAAAATGCGGCAGTCGCTGCATCAAACACAAATTGCGAATACAATCGATCACAAAGAGACATTTTCGATCATAATCGATTTGACGGAATAATGTACTCCAATATTCTTAGGCGCAATGAAAGGCGTGGGGTAGGGTATTGAGTGATTTTGGAAAGAAGATACGTCTCAATAGGATTCTCAACGAGCCGGGGCGCGGTACCCTCGCGGTGGCTTTTGATCATGCCCTGGTAGTCGGACCAATTCCGGGAACGGAAGATCCGTGCGGACAGATTTCCCGCTTTGTGGAAGCCCGTGTCGACGCTTTGCTGCTGAACCTCGGCCTGATTCAACGCTGCATCGCCTGTTTTCCCCGCGCGGCAACACCCGGGATTATCGCCAGAATCGATTGGACGACCATCTGGAATTCGCTAAGCCAGGGCGAGCATGGCGTGATGCGCAGTTGCATGCTCGGAAGCGCGGAAGATGCGTTGCGGCTCGGCGCGGATGCCGTCCTCAGCTACCTGGTAATCGGCACGGGCGATGCTGATTTCGAAGCGAACGAGATTGCTCGCAATGCGCGGCTTGCGCGCGAATGCGAACGGCTAGGCATTCCCTTGGTCATCGAGACGCTGGCGCGTGGTAAGGAGGTGCAGAACCCTGCCGATCTGCAATGGATCACGCGGCACACGCGGATAGCGACGGAACTGGGAGCCGATGTCATCAAGACCGACTACGCCGGCAGTGTTGCAAGCATGCGCGCGGTGGTAGAGGGCTGTCCGCTTCCGATCCTGGTTCTCGGCGGAAGCCAGAACGATGGTGCGATGGACGTGGTTCGGGGCGTCAAGGAGGCGGGAGCCGCGGGCGTCTTCTTCGGGCGCAATGTTTTCCAGTCCCAGGACATGGCGGGATTTTTGAGGCAGGCCCGCGGCATTCTCAACGGAGACGGAAAATGAGCTTCGTTCCCGTGGAGCACGTGCCGGACGTCCTGGATGGACGCGCGGGCTTTTGCCTGCATGCAGAGTGGGGACATCTCTCGGCAGTTCTGGGCGGAGGACATATTTGCCAACTGGTCAAGCGGAGCCATCCGGATCTGAATCCGCTGTGGCGCCCGCAATGGCAGACGATCGATCCGGAACGATTTTCTCCGATTAGCGACGAAGGCAGGTTTGGCGGTCCGCCCGATGCGCGGATGCTTGCCGGCCTTGCCGGACACAGCCTCAGCTTCGACTATTTTGGGCCGCCATCAAAGGAAGAGATGGCTGCGGGCCTGAGCACCCATGGCGAGGCGCCTGCAGTACGGTGGCAGATTTTTCGTGAGTTTCAAGAAGGCCGGCCGGGGGTCGAATACGGCGTCGAGTTGCCCGTCGCGCAGATTGATTTCAGGCGAACTCTGCGCATCGATCCAGTACACCCGGCGGTGTATTGCGAAGAAAAGGCGCGCAATCTGGCCCGTGCCGATCGCCCTATCTCCTGGACCGAGCACGTCACCGTTGGGCCGCCGTTTCTGGCGTGCGAAGCGACCCTCGTGGACATGCCGGCGACGCAGGCCAGGGTGAACCCTGCCAGTTACAGCAACGTCATGATGATTACCCCGGACGCCGACTTCCAGTGGCCGCAGGCTCCGCTCCCGGGCGGCGGTTTTCACGATTTGAGAACCACTCCCGATGGCTGCTATTTAAGGTACACGGTGCAACTGCTCGATCCCAGCCGCGCAATGGGGTACACAGCAATCGCCAATCCCAGCGCTGGACTACTGCTCGTTTATGTCTTCCGGCGGGCGGATTTTCCCTGGGTGGGTAATTGGGAAGAACGCTTCTACCTCAAGACCGCTCCCTGGAGTGGTAAAACCTTTTGCCGGGGCATTGAGTTCAGCTCGACCCCGCTCGCGGCTCCCAAGCGTCAAACGGTTTCTCAAGGACCGCTTTTCAATGAATCGACCTACCGCTGGCTTCCGGCTCTCTCCGAAACCACGGTCCGTTATATGACGTTGCTCGTCGACATCTCTGCGGATTTCCAGGGAGTCGAGGACGTTTCGGTCGAAGCTGCCGTGATCGTCATCCACGAGACCGGCAATCGAAAAACGTATTCCATTCCCGCTGACGGTTCATTCCTGACAGGAGACGCTACCGGACTGCGATGAGTTTTCTCTCCATCGACGTGGGATCGAGTCGCTGCAAGGCGGCCATCTTCTCCTCTTCCGGCGAGATGCAGGCCATGCGCTTCGCCGCCTATGCGCCGCACTGTCCCCGGCCAGGCTTCGCCGAACTGAAGGCCAATACTTTTCTCGATGTCGTCATGGCTATCTCAAAGGAACTGACCTGCATTCCAGCAAGCGAAGCCGTACAGGCGGTCTGTTTCAGTTCGCATGGAGAGACCGTGATTCCTGTTTCCGCGATGGGACAAGCCCTCAGCCCGGCGATTCTGAACATGGATGGGCGCGCCACCAGGGAAGCGGCCTGGATAGAGGACGAAATTGGGCGCAGGCAGCTTTTTATGCTGATCGGACATACCAGCCACGCTATGTATACCCTCCCCAAGCTCCTTTGGTTACGCACCCATGCCCCGGAGATTTTCAATGCAGCCAGCAGCTTTCAGAGCGTCACCAGTTTTCTGCTGCTCCAGTTGGGCCTTCCTCCGCTAGTCGACTATTCGCACGCATCGCGCTTCTTGGCCTTTGATGTGAACCACCTTGCCTGGTCTACGGATTTGCTTGACCTGGCGCGGATATCGCCGCAGGCTCTGCCCCTTCCCGTGCAGGCCGGCACCGTGGCGGGAAGGCTAGATAGCGCCGCAGCCGCCAAACTGGGGGTTGCCGCCGGCACTCCAGTGGTGGTGGGTGGACACGATCAGGTGATTGGAGCCGTTGGACTCGGCGTGATTGAAGCGGGACGAGCCGCGGGCTCACTGGGGACGTATGAATGTATCACTGTCGCCTCCGATCGCTTGCTGCTGAATGACGCGGCGCTCGATTCCAGCCTCAACTCGTACCCAGGTGCGGTTCCCGGCCAGTTCGTCACCATCGCCTACTTCCCGGGCGGCATCATGATGCAGTGGCTCGGCAACCTTCTCCATGAACCGGGGAACGGGGAAGAGGAATACCATTTTGGGGAGCTGGAATCAGCGGCTCCCGCAGGTCCAACAGGGCTGCTGATTACGCCTCACCTGATCGGCAGCTGCAACCCCGAGTTCGACGCGCAGGCGCGCGGAACTGTCAGCGGCCTTACCTTCGAAAGCACGCGGTCTCATCTGTATAAGGGAATTCTCGAAGGCATCGCCGCGGAACTGGCGATCGTTACCGAGTGCCTGGAGAATGCCGGCTCGGCCTTCAGCGATATCAATGTCTTCGGCGGCGGAGTAAGCTCCTCGCTGGGGCTGCGGCTGCGCGCCGCGTTCACGCACAAGCGCCTGCACATCATGAGCTGTCAGGATTCGGTTTGCCTCGGCGGAGCCATGCTGGCCAGCGTTGCGGTGGGCATCCATTCTGATCTCAAGTCCGCCACACAGGCTATGGTTCACGAGCAGGAATGCATCGCTGACGATCCGCTTCTCGCCGAACAATACACCGAACAATGCAAGAGTTATCGCCAATTGCGTTCCATGCTTGTGCATCGCCACAATCAACAAAAACCGTAAGAGGAGAGGAATCATGATTCAAGCGACTATCGGATTCATAGTCTATGGAGTGCACAAAGATGGCCTGCAAGATCCGATGGGCACCCCATTTATCGATGATGCCCTGATCGCAGAGGCAAAGGCCACGCTCACAAAGGCCGGGTTACAGCTGGTCGAGCACGACACCGTGATTGCGAGCAAGCAGGAAGCTGCGGAAGCTCTGAAGAAAATGAAGCAGGATGACCGCGTGGATGCAGTGGTACTTTTCAGCGGTACATGGGTCTGGGCTGCTCATCTGGTAGCCGCGGTGCGTGATTTCGCCATGAGCGGGAAAGCCGTTCTATTGTGGACGCATCCGCGCTCACAGGGCTGGAGGCCGGTTGGCGGACTGGTGATGCACGGCGGGCTTCTGGAAATCGGTGTTCCACACCGGTTTGTCTATGGAGACATCAAGGATGCGGACACAGTGGGACGCATCGTCAGCTACGCCCGCGCCGCGCACCTGAAGAATAGCCTCAATCTCTCTACCATTGGGGCCTTCGGCGGTCGGGGAATGGGCCAGACTTGCGGGGCGGCGGATCCTTCCCAATGGATGCGCACATTCGGGATCGATATCGATTCCCGCGATACGACAGAGCTCATCCGGACGGCGGAGCGTATTCCGGCTGCTCAAATTGAGGCCTTGCAACCCCGCTTGCGCCAGCTGTTCGGCGCGGCTCCCGAAGCAAACACGGTGAATGATCGGTCTATGCGCCTTTATCTGGCGCTGAAAGAGATTGTCGAGCACGAGCGCTACGCCTTCTACACCATTCAGTCGTTCCCCGGACTGGCAGACGATTACGCGGCCACCTGTTTCGCGCAGAGCATGATGCTTGAGGATGGGCACGGCACTTCCACTCTCGGAGATTTCAATACCGCGCTCACGGTCTTCCTGCTGACGCACCTGAGCCGGGAACCGATCTACTACGGAGACCTGCAGCACATCGATCGCCAGACGCGAGAGATCAAGATCATTGGCGACGGAGCCTGCCCACCCTCGCTGGCGAGCAAACTGGGGCCGGCCGGGTTTGCAGAACACGGAATTCCGACCGAAGGAGACGCGGGCGGTCTATCGGTGCGGTTGATCTGCAAGGCCGGCGAAGGCGTGCTGGCGCGGCTCGGTCGTGTCAATGGCGAATTTCAAATGGTCATTACACGCGCCTCGATCTTCGAGCCTTCCAGCAAAGACGTGCAGCAGCGCCTCGACGAATGCGGCATTCCCTTTTGGCCGCATGGATTCGTGACAGCGCATTGCGACATCGATGCGCTGCTCCAGCACTGGACAAATGAATACGCATGTCTCGGCTACGGGGAGGACCTTTATCCCGCCCTGGCCGATTTCTGCGAACTCACCGGGATCAAGGCGATTCTGCTCTGATCCCCGGCCAAAAACCGACAGGCGCCGCCAAGGATGCCCACATCGATCCCGTACGCAAGCCGCCAAGACTCGCAACAACAGGAGAAAGTAGATTGTCACTGCGCTTCGCGGAGGACCCCGCGAATGGGACATGGCCGCCGAACGGTTTGTTATAGCTGTCGCAGTTACGAATCCTTGCTCATTTCAGCTTCAGTGGCCGCAGCCGGGAAGCGGACGGTTCCCAATAAAGCCCCGCGTTTCCCGGCAAAACCTCACTCGATGAAACACCTTACGGTATCGCATGAGCGGTTTGAAACGAACCTGCCAGTCTGAGATTTCAATCTGGAGACAGGCTACAGCGGTCTCACAATTGCTGTACCCCGAAGCCGCCGCCTTCAAGTGGCATTTTCCTCAAGAAAATGCCACCTTGCATGATGCCGGAAAGGGCATGTGAATTGTGAAACCGCTCTAACATCTCAAGTAGGTTCTATGTTGCTTTATATTTCGCTTTTTATGCTATTATTTCGTTTGAAACCACGCTATGAAGAAACGCTTCGATGTAACCATAGCCGGCGAGATCAATCTCGACCTCATACTCTACGGACTCCCTGAAGTCATGCCGCTGGAGCGGGAGTTGCTGGCCAACGACTTTCGTCTAACCTTGGGCAGCTCCTCGGCCATTCTCGCGCACAACCTTGCGGCGCTTGGAATTTCCGTCGGCTTCATCACCCTTCTTGGAAGCGATTCGCTAGGATCCATCGCCCTGGAGCGGCTGGATGCGATTGGCGTCGACCTCACCAGGATCAAACGAGTGTCAGAAGGCGCATCCACAGGGGTCACAATCCTGTTGAACCACGATGGCAAGCGCCATATTCTTACCTATCCGGGCACCATGTTCGAGATGGCTGCCACGGACCTCGATATGGCGTACCTGGCATCGGGCCGCCATTTCCATCTCTCGTCGCTCTTTCTCCACAAGGCTCTTCAGCCGGACCTGCCGAGGATTTGCCGTGAGCTGAAGGCGGAGGGCCTGACACTCTCGCTCGACACCAACGACGATCCCGACGATCTCTGGGGCGGCGTTCTCGACCAACTGCTGGGTATCGTCGACATCTTCCTTCCCAATGAGGATGAAGCCTGCCGCATCAGCGGTGAGGCAAACGCAGAAAGCGCCATCGAAGCTCTGGCCAGGCGTGTCCCGCTTGTGGCTGTTAAGTGTGGCAAGCGAGGGGCACTCGTGCAGGCGGGAAACCGGCACTGGCACGTTCCCGCGGAACTCGTCACTCCCATCGACACAATCGGCGCCGGGGATAGCTTCGATGCAGGGTTCCTGGCAGCATATCTGCGGGGCGAGACGCCCGATGCCTGCGCAGCTTTCGGTAACCGGACCGCGGCCCTCTCAACCTTGCGCCCCGGAGGTACGGAATCCTTCCGCGATTCCAGCCTGGTTGAGGAGTTCCTCGGCCGAGCCCGCTGATTCGGTGGTCACGATCCATGTGCTTCGCCGGCGATCGGTCGACGTCTGGCATTACGCTCCACAATCATCACCGTCGTGTGCATGTATTGCCTGAAGAGGGCAGCTGGATCACGACGTTCCTCAACGTGAGCTCGAACATCGAGTTCCTTCTGTAAAGCTAACCGACAAAATGCAGGGTCCACTGCACCGCATGCAATCGCAATGCGTGCAAAAGGAATGGGGCATGGAGAAGCGTCCATCGCTTCTCCATACCCCAATGCAACTTTCAAACAAGCCCGACTGCCGCATCACGCTTTCTGTGCCCTGACACAGACAATCGGGAAATCCGTTGACTACTTCAGAAGACGAACTTCAGCGCAAGTTGCATGATACGAGGCGACCCTGCTGAAAGAATGGATCCAAATGTAGCATCTCCTGTTGCATTGTCCGGAGCGCCGAAATTCGGATGATTGAAAAGGTTGAATGCTTCTGCCCTAAAATCGATCCTTTGCGAATCGCGGAACGGGCCGAAGGGCAGCGCGAAGGACTTGATCATAGCTGCGTCCAAGTTGACAGATTCCGGCCCTCTGAGGAAATTCCTTGGAGAATTGCCGTCTGCGTCCTGCGGCACCGCGAACGCCGCGGTATTGAACCACTCCTGAAGCGTTCCAGACTTACCTGTTGTGTGAGGATCACCGATCAAATCCGCGCGATTGTAGTCATCCCCGGTCTCGTTGCTGTCGCCCGTGGCCATCACGGAAAACGGGAATCCGCCGGATCTCGCCAGAACTCCGCTCATTGTCCATCCTCCGATCACCTCGCGGCCGGCAAAACCGAGCCCCTGGAACTTGGGAGCCCGCCACACGGCAGCCATTTTGAACTGCCCCGCAATGTCGGAATCGCAATGTCCCCGGTCAAGCCATGGACGGCGCGGATCGGTGAATTCGTTGAAGGCGAAGCTCGCATTCGAGCCTGCTTCATCGAGGCACTTTGCCCATCGGAATCCGCCCAGGAAGGAGAGATTTCCAGTCATCCGCTTCTCCGCCGAGACCGCCAGGGCGTTGTAACTCGCCGTGTTGCTGCTCTCGTTCAGGATGACCTTTCCGCCGTAACCACCCCCGGTCATGGGGCGAACTTCATTTACCCCGGCGTTTATATCCCGCGAGTCAAACATGTGGTAGCTTTCCGACGCCTCATATCCCGTACGCAGCAAGACTCCCCACGGTAACTGGTGCTCGATGGTGAAGTTCCACTGCATCGTGGCCGGAGGCTTGAAGCTCGGAGAAAAACCAATGGCCATTGTCAACGGCAACGCAAACACCGTGTTCGACGGAGGCGGATTCTGCAGAACGGGTATGGATCCGTTGTACGGAGACGCAGAGTAAGGATCGTATGCATTCACTGTCGGGTCGGTGATGGAGTCACCCTCGGTGAACGGTTCGGTGCTGGTCATTTCGTTATACATGCGGCCAAACGGCTGGTCATGATAGATGCCGAAGCCCGCGCGCAGGCTGGTCTTTCCATCGCCGAACACATCCCAGGCGAGTCCTACACGGGGATCAACGATGGACATATCCGACGGCGAAAGTCCGTTGGGAACGCCCGGATCGCCGCGCACAAGGAACCCTGCCGGGAGACCCGGATAACGTGTGGAATGCACTGCGTTGGCATAGTCGGTCAGATTGATCTGTCCGCCGATTTTTCCATTGCTGCTGTCCGCCCACGGAGTCCACGGTTCCCAACGTGCCCCGAGATTCATGGTCAGACGAGACGAGATACGCCAGGCATCGTTTGCATACACGCCAACCCCATATCCACGGGGAGCAACATATGATGGCGCGTACTGCTCGAAGAAGCAATTGTCCCCAAGCATGAAATCCAGGGGCGCGGAGCCGGAGTTTGCGCACCACCAGCCCTGATAGCCGGAAGAAACGTACGCCTGATAAAGAACGCTTTGGGAAAACGGGATCTCTCCGCCAAAGTCGAGAGTATGCCGCCCCTTGATGTAGGTCCAGTTATTGGTGAAATCTTCCTGGTTCCTCTTGACGTTCTGAGCTCCAATCCAATACGCCGAGAACCAGCCGCCAACATAGATTCCTACTTCGTGGACACCTTTGGGATCCCAGACAGGATAGTTCGCTCCAAGGTCTGCCAGACTCTGGAACTCTGAGGCGCCTGTAGAATCAAGCACCACCCGGCTCAGCGTACCGCCCACCGTCGTCAACAGGTTGTTGTTGAACCTATACACAACATTGAGCGCGGCGTGTTGACTGGTCCATTGATTATTCATCCCGCCGGTCACAATGTCTTTGGGGTCGGCGATATTCGGTTGCGCCAGTTGGTCCCACAAGTAACTGGCGGATATGGTCACCCTGTCACCCAGGTGATGATCTACACGGGCCACGTATTGGTTGTCGTTCTGTAACTGTTCCGCCAGGTAATTGAATTGGCCCGTAATTGGGTCTCCGGTGGGAACCTCTGCCAGCACTTTCAGCGAAATCGGGTTGTAGAGCGATGTGGAAACCTGGCCATTGGTAAAAGCCTGGCCGGTTAGAGGATCTGTCAACGTGCCGCCCGCTGCCGCCAGAGATGTAGACCAGTCACCGTTCAGCTCCGCCGCGGTGGGGCCAAAGGCGATGTTGGAGGTAGTGCCGTAGCGAAACGTTGTGCGCTGAAACGAGCCGAACCAGAAAGTACGGTCCTTCTTGAGCGGACCACCCAGGCTGAAACCAAACTGATTTCGTTTCAGCGTATCCGGAGTCGTGGAGAAGTAATTGCTCGCATTGAGGTCTCCATTTCGGACATACTCGAAGGCCGTACCATGAACGCTGTTCGTGCCGCCCCGAGTGACCGCGTTGACAACCGCACCACCCCGGCCTCCGAACTTGGCATTATAGGAATTCGTGTCAACGGTAAACTCTTCGACCGCGTCCGGGTTTGGAAACACGTTGGCCACATCGGTGTACGTGTCCTCATCGAGTCCACCGTCCAGATAATACGTTGAGGAGTTCTCACGGGCCTCACCGCTCGCCGTAACAAATCCCGCCGCACCTGTTTCCGGTCGCGTCGCCGTCTGGTCGGAGTAATTGTTTGCCGCAGCATTGTGATCGCTCGAATCAGGCGCCAGCGCCAGCAATTGGGTAATATTGCGTCCATTGAGCGGAATCTCGTCTGTAAACTGCGGGGTGATCGCAAAACTCACTGTCTGGTTGCTCGTATCCACCAGTGGCGGCGCACCGGTCACTGTGACCTGTTGGCTCGTCGCTCCCACCGTCATCGCCACATCCGCGGTTCTCGGCTGCCCGACCTGAATCTCGATTCCGGTCCGCTCATACTTCTCGAAGCCGGCGCTTTCCACATGCACCCTGTATGTGCCCGCCTGCAGGTTGGTGACCATATAGAAGCCCTGGCTGTTCGATTGGGCTGTTGTGGTGACTCCTGTAGTAATCTCGGTCACGGTGATGAGCGCTCCGGGAATAACCGCCCCGCTCTGATCTGTCACCGTCCCGGATATGCTTGCCGCAGAGCGCTGAGCCACTAATGGAGCAGACATGCAGAGCATGGAAAGGCATGTCACCAGGAGAAAAGTGCTGAATTTTGTCATAGACCATCTTCCCAACACCCCAGGAAGACAGACCAGCCCATTGCTATTGTCATGAACCCTATTGCTTGAGCGCATAGCCAAAATGCCTTCCACGCCCAGCGCCTTCGGCGGAAATATCCGCTCCCTCAGCCCGTTGAACCTGCTCATCATTGCGCCCTTCCCCCTTTTTCAATAGTTGTCCAGTGATCCAGTCGCTCTGCGTGGATGACCATCGAGAGCCTGCTTCCTCCCCTTGCGTTTGCCGATACGACACCCTTGAGATTGCGCATTGGAGAGGTTTTGAAATCTGGAGAAAGGTAAAACAAAAGAAACGAAAAGTCAAGAAAATAATAAAATGCGAAGCCAAGACGAAATAGAAAGGAAAGGCAAATTTCCCGACAAGCGGTGAATATCAGCCGGGACTCCCGAACTCCGGTCTGCCGGCATCTGCAGCAGGCAAAGAGCTTTGATTTATAGCCGGAAGCCCGTTCGCCGAGCCTGACCGACATCGAGGGTCGCCCGAAAATTGCACCCGGGGCTACCGCGGCCAGCGGTAGTCACGACGGGGGTCTATTGAACATTCGTCGACCCGCTCCCAATTCTGAAACGAAGGAGACCTGGCCCACCTTCAGTCGTCAGGAGCTGTGCTTGCTCCTCCTCTACCCTCACTGACTCTCGGAGTCTCCAATTGATTGAGACGCCTACAGTCTCGGCAAACACATGTTTGCGCCCTGCAGTCGACCCCCGACGCGAATACCTGGCGAGGAATCCCGGGTAAACCGGTGGCTTGGCTTATTCAGATGATTGTTTACGGGCCTTTCAACAGTGTGTGCCGGTATGATAAGGAACAATTAGCAGGGGCAGGAAACATGGAACCAAATAGAAGAAATGGAAGCGATATGCTCATCGATGAGCGCCGCCAGCATATGCTCGCCAAGATTGAGCGTGAAGGCCGTGCTCTTGTCTCGGAACTCTCTGAGGAACTGGGGATTTCGCGCATCACGATTCGCAAAGACCTCGACTATCTTGAGTCGAAGGGCCTGCTACAGCGCACCCACGGAGGTGCACTCCCCACGCAGGGAAGTGCGCTGCTCGATCCTTCCCTCCGGGAGAAGGAGCAGAAGCAGCTCAAGGAGAAACAGCGTATCGCCGTAGCAGCCGCTTCGTTGGTGGAAGAGGGTCTTTGCATATTGCTCGACTCCGGCACGACCACCACCGCCATCGCTCGTGAGCTGCGTCGCTTTTCGCACCTGACGATCATCACCAATGCCGTAAACATTGCCAGCGAATTGGCCGGGACGGACTTTGAAGTCATCCTGACCGGTGGAACTCTGCGCAAGAACTCTTTTTCCTTAGTGGGTCCTCTGGCCGAAGACGTGCTGAGTGCGATGCATGCCGACATTCTCTTTCTCGGCGTCGATGGATTCGATACGAAAGTCGGGCTTTCAACACCGAACTTACTCGAGTCGCGAGTGAACCGCGCCATGGTCAATGCAGCCACGCGTGTTGTGGCCGTTTGCGACTCTACAAAATTCAGCCGCCGCAGCTTGGCGTTAATCGTGCCACCGGCGGCAATCCACACTGTCATTACCGACGACCAGCTCGACGACGAAGAGGCGGAAACGTTAAAGTCGGCAGGGATCGAAGTGATTCGCGTCTAGCGCAATCACACCGCCCCGGTGATAAACGACCTGAGATCATGCGGGAGCGTTATAGCGGTCTCACAATGCGTGTACCCTGGAACCGCAACTGTTAAGTGGGTCTTTCCTCAAGAAAAACCCACATTATTCGACACACATTGGGGCAACTGAATGGTGGAACGGCTCTAGATTCCGCGCGAGCCGTGTGCATGCTCCGAGCCGTCTACGCGCCACAGGCGGCCGCGTAAGAACGTAGCACCTGTCGGATGCGATGGATAATAATGGAATGCGCATCGGGCACCTGTGCACCGGCACGGACAGCGAGATATTCCTCGGGCAGGAAGGCGCTCAGCACGGTTTCCGGGATGGCGACCCGCTGCAGATTCGACATGAGCGTCTGCACCGCTTCCTTCACCAGCGGAGCGTTCCAGTAGTAGCGAACCCGGTCGCTGTAACTGTAGCGCCGTAGCAGGTGCGTAGCTTGTTCATCTCCAGTGTAATGGTGCTCCCAGTGGCGCGGGTCCTGGATCATTACGCGCTCAAGCACATCCATGAGGAGTGAAGAACGCGCCGGACCCACCAGTTCTGTCTCAATCGACGAGAGCGCGGCCAAAGCCTCACGCATCGCAAAGGTGAGCGCCGGACCGACCTTCAAAATGGCAAACCCGTCGCGCACCAAATTGCGATATGCCTCGGGTCGCTGGTAGTCCGTGGAGTGCGCCTCATAGACCAGCCCCTTTTCCTCTCTTAGCAGTTCGGTGAGATGTACGGCACGCGCAGGATCGTAATCGACCACACTGTCATGGTTGAATTCAACTCCCGGCTGTACCACCAGCGCAATCACTCGCGGCCACACCTGGGCAAGCCCCGCCTCCTTGAAGACTCGCCGGTGTATGGCGAGAGTCTCGGCTGCAGCTTCACGGCTGGTCACCGCAAGTTCTGTAAGACTTTCAGTTGCCCCTCCTGGAACAGGCACTTCGGTGCCAATTACATAGACGGGCTTCTGCTCGCCACTCACCTGTTCTGCGGCGGCGCAAAGCACCGCGGCACGGCGGGCAATCGTCTCGCCGGAAAGCGGACCGTGATCATCCGCACAAGACATGCTTGCGTCAAGGTGGATCTTCTGGAACCCGGCCCGGACAAAAGCCTGCACTGTCCGCGCACCTTGCCGCATTGCTTCAATCGCATTTTCCTTTTGCCATGGATTCGGTCCCAAATGATCTCCGCCGAGGATTAACCTTCCTTCGCTGAATCCCTTGCTGGCAGCAATTTCGGTGACGCGCCGCCGGAAGTCCTCGGGCAGCATGCCCGTGTAGCCTCCTTCGTGATTCACCTGGTTGGAGGTAGCCTCGATGAGTAAATCCGACCCATCTTCATTCGCCTGGTCAATGGCGGCTTCAAGCACCCAGGGATGCGCGGAGCACACTGAGTAGATTCCCTTCGGTCGGCCCTGTTGCCACGAAACTGCTAACTGCTGCAAAACATTCGACACTGCGTTTCTCCATTCAGCGGCCCATTTTGGGCTTGCATGCAAGCGCGAGCCGGGTTGACGTTCATGCATTCAAATCGAAGCCAGCATAGATTCCATCGATTTGTTGAAAGAGAACCACTGTTACCGCGCTAGGTCTCTGACCGCTTAATTTCGTATAAACCGTGGGTGCCCCAGGTCTCGACGTTGAGACCTGGGAAAGCAATCACGCAAGAGACCAATTCTCGCGGTCAGGGACCTAGTCTGTGCCGATGGCCTCAAGTGTGAGCACCTGAAATGGCTGGAGCATTACGCCTTGCGCTCGCCCGGCACGCAAGTAAAGCGGAGCCGTCGCCCGGTCGCTGGCCCACGGACTGTGTGCCCGGTAGCTGTGCGAGGCGTGGAGAGGCAATTCAAATGCTCGGCCTACATCGAGTGAGAACGTCTGTGCCTGATCCGACGGATTGCGCAGCACCACGATACCTTTCCGCGGGCTCCACGAAGCCCAGCCATATACCTGGAGTTTCGCTGGATCGCCGCCGATCCAATGCGTGTCCTTCAGGGTCGCGGCGTTGGATCGCGACCAACGCGCCGCCTCCGCCAATACATCCCAATCCTGCGCGGAAAGCAGCGATGGAGTGATATACATCTCCTGCAGTTGCGTACCGCTACCGAAGTAAGAATGCACCTCATCAGGAAAATCGTGATTAGGATCCGTGCTGAGATGTTCCGCTTCCTTCGCAAAGATCAGACCGTGCAGCATGAGCGAATTCAATGGAAAAAGCGGCCCGCCCTCGACCACATTGCGATAGGTTTGTTCATCCCGGTAAGTAATCCATTTTTGGCGCCAACTTCCAACACCATCAAAGCTGTGATCCTCTCCACCGCGCCAGATTGAGTCCGCATAACGTAGCCAGAATGGCGAGGGCCAAGTACCCGTCGTCAGGTTAATGAAGACTCCCGGGTCCTGCTGGCGCAATCGCTCGATGAGATGAATTGCCGCCGAAAAGTCGCTGTCAAAAAGGCTCCCGGGAAAGACTTGATTGACATTTCCCGTACCGTCGATCTTGAACTGGTTCACGCCATACTTTGTGACCATCTCCAGCAGCTTCGTCTCGAAGAGTTTGTAGTAGCGCGGTCCAGAAAGCGCGAAGCCGCCTTTCACCGTTTCAAATCCAGCCTTTTCGCCTGCGGCGATGCGCTCCTCCTTCTCCTTCTCATAACCACCCCACGGAGAGAACCAGACTCCGACGCCGAAGCCATATTGCGCCGCGGCATTGCGGACGTTCGTGAAGCCGTCTGGAAACCCGGAGTCGAAGGACCAGAGATTGCTCGTATTATCCCAGCCGTCGTCAAAGAGAAATGAGTCCATGGTAACGCCGCGCTTGCGCACCAATTCTTCGCCAAACGCATGCACTCGGTCCAGCGCCTCAACTTCGCTGTAGCGCCCACCCTCGCCCAGGTCATACCAGGTGTTGTAATGCAGGAATGTTCGGTACGGATGCGCCCGCTCCATTTCTTCATAGGCAAGAAAATCACGCCGCAGTTGGCCTGGCGTAGTCACGCCAATCACCGAAGAATAGGTGATGGATTGCCCCGCGGCAAGTGGCAGCGTGCGTGTCAGCGTCGCCGTCGCCCGCTCATCTCTCACCGCGCTCACCGACAACGGAAACTCGAAGCCCAAGAAGAAGTCACCCGCCACGATCGGCGAACCAGCAACCTTCCCCACCACACGCGCGCCCTGTGCATCAAAGTCGAACAGCCGCACTTCGGCAATATCCAGAGGTTGCCCCAGCGCACGCAACGTGACTTCCTGGCGTAGATAATTTGTGCCGTCGCGCACGATCGCGCACCAGTGCACCGCAAACGAATTGTCCTTTGCGCTTAGATCGGCACAAACTTTCCGTCCGGCAATCTGCTCTGCCTGCCGCGAAGCCGACGGATTTGGCGCCACGGCCTCCTCCACTGGCGTTGCATCCATCTTTAGTTGAGAGGCGGTAATCACACGCCCATCGCGCAGCACAAGAGAAAATAGCTCGCTCGGCCGCAGCTTTGCCCCACTCTTGAGATCCTCGACTTCCGTAATCTTGATGCCGCCATTTATCACTTGAAAACCAGCCGTGAGGCTGTCTCCATGCAATTCATATCCGCCAGTAGCGTTCCCGGCGGGCGGGATCGGGGCAGCAACAAGAATCGCAGAGAGAGGAAACAGGATGGCTAAGGAAAGCTCCACAGATCGCATAATCGGCAGCATTAGGGCCCTCGAAGAATCCCTCTTCAAAGCGTGCCAGATAACCCTTACCAAATGACGCAAACGCAAAAACTGGGGCTGGCGTCTCCGCGCCGCCAGTGAACAAGGCACCCGGCAAACCTGTTCGCCAAGATAGATGGAACGGCTTTTCATCATCGCTCTCGCCAATTCACCCCCTAATGGAAATCTCACAACGAGCAAAGTATACATTGAAACAAATAAAACGAAACTAAACGTTGAAGCGAAACGCGCGCCATATTTCGATTACCTCAAGCCGGCTTCGCGGAATCAGGTGGCCGGAACAGGCGTATGTTGTCAGCGTGCAAGCGTCAACGACGGGTTCTGCGACGTGATGCACTTTGTTGGTTGAGAGATGATCCGACCGAAACCAAGAAATCTGGGCAGACGATTTCGGCAAGTCTTCTTCGGAAGCATGAGGTGCCGGACCGACGAAACCGCTTGGAAATCCCGCGAGAAGAGGGTGCTGGAAAGAGCAAGAACCATCGTTTTACTTCGCAATATTACGAATTTTAACATCACCCTCAACTATAAAACCAAAGTGAAAGGCGACCGATGGGCCTGTCTGTGAGGAAAAACGGCACTTGTCAGGATTGAAAGGGCATAAAAAGGGGCGAATATAAAGGCCGATAAGAGGCTCCGGTACAATCGGTGCCCAATTCCGCTTGGCGAGATGTATCGAATTTGCGAATTGACGGTTACGAAATGTGATTGTATACTTGCGAATAGTTTCTTATTTTAAGTAATTTCGGAACTAAAAGAATACAAGGGGGCTCCTCGCTGTTTTCTTAATTTCGAACGGAGTTTGCATGTCACAGAATCCTATTGAGACCACGGACGCCGCTTTGCAAACCGCGGGCGAATACACGTTGCGAGAGATTCTTCGCCAGCCGGAACTTTGGCCAATCACATATGAAGGTATTCGTTCCGTTTTGGATAAGCGAAGTCTCGGGCAGCGACTTCAGAATCGCCGTGTGCTGATTACCGGTGCGGGCACCTCGGCCTATGCATCGAGTGCTATTGCAGCGGCATGGCCCGGAGCCGCTTCTGTCCCTACGACGGACCTGCTTGTCGACGCCGAACGCTACCTGGACGGGGTCGACGTTTTGATTTCGGTTGCGCGTTCGGGTCAGAGTCCCGAGAGCGTCGCTGTGGTGGAGCGGGTGCGCGGTTTGCGCCCGGAGATCTTCCAATTGGCGATTGTTTGCGATCCTGACAGTGCCTTGGCACGGGCAAACGTGGAATTGGTCGCTCTGAACCCCCGCACCAACGATCGCAGCCTTGTCATGACAAGTGCCTTCTCAAACCTGGTACTCGCAGGTAATGTACTGGCTCAGCCTGATGCTGTTGCTGCCGGAGTCGAAAAGCACAGCAAGCGTGCCGCAGGCTTGATTCCGGAGATCGAACACGCATGTCGCCGTGCGGCGGGACGCATCTGTGAGCGGATGGTCGTATTGTCCTCTTCTCCTTTATTGGGATGGGCTCGTGAGGCGGGACTCAAGACCCTGGAGATGACAGCCGGCCACTATTCCATAGTGACAGAGACATTCCTGGGACTTCGACACGGCCCCATGTCTTTCGTCAAGCCGCACACGTTGGTTCTGTGTCTGCTGTCCAGCGATCCCGTGCGCCGCTCCTATGAGATGGATTTGATTACGGAACTGCGGGCGAAGAAGATCGGGTACCTGGTGGGAATCGCTGACCCTGAAGAAACGAAGGGGCTATTTGACGAGACTATTCCTGCGATCGCCCCGCATGAGAACGATGCTTTCCGCACGCCCTATGAGATCGTCGGGCCCCAATTGCTTGGATATCTTCTGAGCTTGAACCTCGGTTTGAATCCGGATAATCCAAGTCCAGACGGTATTATCAACCGCGTTGTTCAGGGCGTCAGGATTCACCCTGCTACGCCATACGAGGCAGTCTCCTCAACACGTTAGTTGCTCGTGACCATATAGACCGATGGCGCGGCGGGACGGACAGAACTCTCAACTGCTTTCTTGTCCCCGCTCCGGCATTCCTTATCAGCACATTTGTTTCGAGCCACACGGCCCTTGTCCTGGGAGTTGTGCGGATGACCGCCGCATCTCGCAGGTCGCGATTCGCACGCTTGGCTTTCGCGCGAATCGCGTCACCATCGATATTCCCGCAGATCAGGCCTGACGCCTCACGGGTCATAAGTTAAACAAGGATCAAATCGCAGCCCAGCGAACGCAGTTTTTCCTGGATATCCACGCCGAGACTGGTATCGCTGATTACCGTATCGATTTCAGAGAAGTGCGTGATGCGCGACATGCTGCGTTTGGAGAATTTGCTCGCATCGGCCACGAGAATGATCTCGCGCGAGATGCGCAGCATGGCGCGGTTTACCATCGTTTCTTCCAGGTTAGCGCCACTGACGCCAAAATCAAGATCGCATCCGGCGCCGCTCAGAAACATCTTATCGGCGGAAAACTGCGCGAACATCTCCTCAGTGAAACGTCCGCTGATTGAAGCCGACTCGCCGCGCACGGTGCCCCCGACGATGAACAACTGGATATCGCGCGCGTCGAGCAGCTCGGCAGCAATGTTGACGCCGTTCGTGATGATCTGCAGGCCATGCTTCTTCTTGATCTGACGCGCAATCTCTAATGTAGTGGTGCCCGAGTCAAGAATGATGGTTTCGCCGTCGTTGATGAGCTTCGCGGCCATTGCGCCAATGCGCCGCTTTTCTTCTGCATGCGCCTTCAGACGTTCGTGTACCGGCGACTCGCGCAGGATCGTATCCGGCAGAACGGCTCCGCCATGCGAGCGCAACACCAAACCGCGCTGGTGCAGTGCATTCAAATCATTGCGAATCGTAACGGCAGAAGTACTGAAATGATTGGCAAGCTCATTTACGCGAACCCGCCCGGCGCTGCGGACGATCTGGAGTATCTGCGTCCGCCGCTCTTCCCCCATCATTCCGTCGATGGGCGGCTCCACTCCAAGCGCAGCCGCCCATCCGGATTGTTCTTTTTGGCCGGAGACATTTTCTGTTGCGTTCTCTTCTTTCATGCTCCACCTCAAAATCAGCTCTCAAATACTGGGCTCGTTTAACCCAGCCTATTCTAACCGCCAATCCGAAAGCCGGTCTGTAAGGAATCGAAGGCCAAGTGGATTACCACGGAAAGCATCCGAGTCAAGCCGCGCCGATGGCCGACCCTGCTGGCCGAAGTCTTCCCATAAAGCGCATGGGAGATTGTCTGACACCCGCCGTCTGATCGATCCACACCGGCGAAGCCGCCTGTGACCAGCCCAGGCGTTCATACTGGGTACGCAACTGTTCTAAGCCGAAAACAATGTTGACTACTTGAAAGTAAAAATATACTGTAATGGAAATAAGCGAAAGAAAACACAAACAAACAGACAAGATCTGCCATCATCCAGGACCAAAGAACACCGTGCTAGGACGCGAGGAAACAGATGAGTCAAGAGACAGGCCCGGTCGTCGACGATAAGTTCGTCGATCTGATGAGTGCAACGGCAGAGATCGATCTCCGGCTGAGCGATTTCCATCCTCGCACAGCGCTCAAGACCGTGGCGCACACGATCGAGAAGCCCCGTTTCCCGGTGATCGACTATCACAACCACCTGGACTCCATGAACCCGAAAGACGTGCTCGCCGTCATGGACCGCTGCGGTGTGGAACACGTGGTCAATATCACGATGCAGGTGGGGCACAGAGCACTCGACATCATGGATCGTTATCATGCGGCTGCGCCTGATCGTTTTTCGTCTATTGGCTGGATGAATTGGAACGGCGTCGAGCGAGAAGACTTCGTACAGGCAACCATTGATCGGCTCCATCGCCTCGTCGAGCACGGTTTCTGCGGCATCAAGTTCTGGAAGGACTTCGGCCTCACGCTGCGCGGCAGCGATGGCGAACTGCTGCGCATTGACGATGAGCGGTTCGCGCCGATCTTCGACGAATGCGGGAAGCTAGGTCTGACAGTGATGTTTCACACCGCCGATCCGACTGCTTTCTTCGATCCCATCGACGCGGAGAATGAGCGCTACGAGGAACTTGCCGCGCATCCGGATTGGGGTTTCTCTTTCTCGCCAGTTCCCAAACGGACCCTGCTGGAGCAGCGCAACCGCGTGATTGCTCGCCACCCGGCCACGACTTTCGTGGGCGCGCATTGTGCAGAGAGTAGCGAAGACCTCGGCCTTCTCGCCGAGCAGATGGATGCGCTGCCTAACTTGCTGATCGATATTAGCGCGCGTACGCCCGAACTGGGGCGGCAGCCTTATACAGCGCGCGCTTTTTTCCTTAAGTATGCCGACCGCATTCTCTTTGGCACCGACCTGCTGCCCGAAGTCGAGATGTACCGGCTTTATTACCGCTTCCTCGAAACGGCGGATGAGTACTTTGAGTATCCCTCGCACGCCTCACGACAGGGCCGCTGGAACATCTATGGCGTCTTCCTTCCTGAGGATGTACTGCGCAAGGTCTATCGGGAAAACGCCCTGAAGCTGTTACCGAAGTTGACCTGACTCCTGGCGTTCAGATTTCTTCGCGGCGCGGTCTGATAGCACGTTCACTCGCTCCGACTCCGGGAAATCCGTTTTTGAGTCTCCAGCGAACCGCCAGAGACGGGCCAAATCGCCAGATCCCTCATAAACACTGGGGGGGCCGAAGCAATCGCACCTTCGGCGTTAAGCTAATGGTGAGACGATCGTTTTCCTGAACTCATCCGCATGCGTATCCGCCACTTCGCGCGCCTCAGAAATCGTGGTGATGGTCAATCAGGGTAACGATGGTCTTCGGCTCCGCACTTGCCTGCGCTCCTTCGCGGGAAGGCGTGTCGGCCGCCTCGGTCTTGGCGCGTAATTTGGCAACGGCCAGCCAGTTGTCTTTGTGCGGCTGGTCTGCAATCCATGGCGGCAAGGGCATGGAAAGATACTTGCTCAGGGCCTCGGCATAGCCCTCGTACAGCGCGCGCATGTCGCGAAGTCTTTCGATGGATTGATCGTCGCGGCATACACTGACCCCACTCTGGCAGAGCAAGTTGTAAAGCTGCTCATACCGCGGTGGGGGAAGCCGGTCAGGAGCGTCATTGATGGGAGACAGGGAGAGAATCTGCGCCAAATCGACCATTGCGTGGCGGGCCATGGCAAATGTCAACTGGGCCTGTCGCGCCTCGTGTCCCCGGACGCCCGCAATCAGCAGGGCCGAAGTGTCGAGGATGGCAGTCAATGCGCTGATCCAACTCTGGTTGTTATGCTGCGAGCGGAAATAGCATAGCAAAGGATAAGAGATATGGCTCTCCAGCAGTTCCGCCGACCACCGTTCCCACTCCACCAGCAATAGCGATAGCGCCTGCTCCGCGCCTTGATAGGAATGGCGCCGCAGGAGTTCCGCGGCCGTTGGCGGCGATCCGGCCCGTGCATCCAGCAATGCGATGCTCACTTCGCGACGCGAGAATGCAGTGTAAAGGACCGGAAAATATCCCATGACCACAGCCAGAAAGCCCAGCCCGGTTCCAGCTTCCAGAATTACCAGCTCGCGGGTCCCGGCGCTTTGCGGCGTTACGTCCCCGAGGCCCAGCGTAAAGATGGTCGTTCCGCTTACATAAAGGTCCGACCGGAAACCCGGCCGCTGGGAAACATCGTTGAAAGGACTGCCCTGGGAATAGAAAATGAGCGCAAAACCCACAACCATCGCGCTGGCCCACACAACCAAAAGAAAAATCAAAGACATGGGGCCGTAATAGCTGAATGCCGATTCCCGCTTGCGTGGATTGTGCAGCCACCTGGTGAGGAATACCCAGGGTCTCCAGGAAACCGCGTAGAAGATGCGCGTAAGCCGGAAGCGTCCTGTTGCCCGGCGCGGCAGGATGATGGTCTGGAAGGCGTCGAGCAGCACGACAAACAGGCAAACAACGCCGGCAATCAAAGCAAGAGTCCGCATCGATCCTCCTTCCACGGATAAAGGGAGGCAGCTTCGCGCGCGCTGCCTGCTCCCTGTATCCTAGCCGAGACAGGCATTCAAAGGCTGCCTATGAGCGAACTTGGAAAAGCGCTTCTCGGCCTCGGGCTCCTGATCGCCGTCATAGGAGCCTTGCTGCTGCTCGCGGCGCGAACCGGCCTGCCCCTGGGACGGTTGCCCGGCGACATCTCCTATAAAGGGAAGCACGTCTCCATCTTCTTTCCTCTCGGCACGTCCATCCTCATCAGCATTTTGCTGTCCGCGATCCTCTACCTCTTTTCTCGCTTTCGCCGCTAAGCCAGCGACACGGCCGGATGAAGGACCGCGCGTGATATGGTTGACCGCGGAGAACGACCCCGTATCGCAGCGTTGTCCCACCGGGGCGCGTCTCAAGCCGGCTTTGCCAATGCTTTGCGGCAATCAAACGGCCGTAGTCATGTGCGAACGATGGAGGGTTTGATCGATGAGTTCGAATTGCAAGAAATACTTGATGCCTGGTCTCTTGCTGGCGGTTGTCGCCACGTCCCTGCTCTACGCGGCAAATGCCTCGGAAGAAACGAAGACCACGATCTTCCAAATTGGAAAATTCGATCGCTCCTCTGTTGAGTTCGCCTCCGGAGAGCCTGACCGGAATGTCGATTTCATCGTTTCTCATAGTGATCCTCAAAAAGACTGGTATGGTTGGCAGCCGGCTGTGCAACGCTCGGCCAATCAACCTCAGCAAGGGGCAAACGCGCAGGCGCCGCGCGCGATCACATTTTCGCTGAATGGGTCGCCGACCGAAATGTATCGGCTTCACGTGGCGCTGCTGGTCGAGAATGCCGGCGTGCCGGCTCTGAAAGTCGACATGAACGGCAAGCTTGGGATGTTCTATCTCCATCCGAAGCTCGACTACAGCAATGGCGATCAGGGAGATTCGTTCTATCCTGCCTATTCCAGCGCTGATGTCGAGTTCACGTTTCCCGGTAGCTTCCTCCGAAAGGGAGAGAACAAAATCGCGTTCCAGGTAATCGAGGAAACGCCCGAAGCGGTACCCGATGCCGGATTGACCTACGATGCGATCGAGCTCGATAGCGTCCCGCGAAACGCTGACCGCCAACTCTCTTCCGCACTGGTTGAACCCACCGTCTTTTATCAAAACCAGAACGGCGAACTTTTAGAAACCGTGGAAGCATTCATCCGTCATTCCGGGCGAATCGGGCCGAACGGCACAGCGAACCTTACGATAGGCGACAAGAGTTATCACGCCAATTTACAGAGTAGTGATGACTTCGGCGAAGAGAAAGTCGATTTTGCGGTTCACGAGTTTGCGCCTCAAACCGAGGCCCAACTTACCGTTGAAAACAGTGGCCGAAAGAAACGATACAAGCAATTGATCGATCCCGCGAAAAAATGGACGATCTATGTTGTCCCTCATATTCATGTCGATGTCGGATATTCCGATTACCAGGCTAAAGTTGCTGCCATTCAAAGCCGCACCATCGACGAAGCGATGGACATGATCGCAAAGCATCCGGACTTTCGTTTCAGCCTTGACGGAGAATGGGACCTGCAGCAGTTTCTTGCATCACGCTCCGCGGCCCAGCAACAACGGGCGATTCGCGCCATTGAAGACAAGCAGATTTACCTGCCCGCCCAATATGCCAACCTGCTCACCGGCATTCCGACCACGGAGACTCTGATCCGCAGCCTGTATCCAAGCGCAAACTTCGCCCGGATTCACAAAACTCCGTTCGACTACGCAAACATCACCGACGTTCCTTCCTATTCATGGTCCTACGCATCCATACTTGCCTCCGCGGGGATTCATTACCTGGCCGGCGGCAGCAACAACTATCGTGCTCCTGTCTTGCTGCAGGGCCGTCTCAACGAAAAGTCGCCAACGTGGTGGGTGGGTCCCGACGGCCAGAAAGTCCTGCTGTGGTATTCGCGTATCTACCAGCAGATGCAGGCACTCTTCGGGCTGCCCCCGGTGCTGTCGGCCGGACGCGAAACTTTGCCACTCTTCCTTCAGATGTACAGCGGCGCCGGCTACCATGCGAATGCCACCATTCTCTATGGCACCCAGGTGGAGAATACCGACCTCTTCCCTCAGCAGTCAGAGCTTGCCGAGAAGTGGAACCACATATATGCCTATCCACACCTGCAGTATTCGGGATTTCATGACGCACTCGATGCGATTGAAATGCAGTTTGGAGACACCATCCCAACCATCCATGGGGATGGAGGCCCGTATTGGGAGGATGGTGCAGGCTCCGATGCTTTTTATTTGGGCATGGAGCGCTGGAGCGAGGCGCGCGGACAAACCGCGGAAAAGCTGGCAACACTCACATCCTTCGTAAATCCGCTGCTGAAGACAAATTCAGAGAGCCTCAATCGCATGTGGAGAGACATGGTGCTGATGGATGAGCACACATGGGACTCCTACAACAGCGTGTCAGACCCCGGAACCATGGAAGCAGTCGATCAGCTTGCGATAAAGGACCAGTACGCGGTGAACGCCAAGGCGCAGGTGGACTTTATCGCCCGCCGTAGTTTGGCGACACTTGTCGATGCTATCCCCGACGGACCCGGGAGCGTGATTGTCTTCAACAGCCTGAATTGGAAACGGAGTGGGGCCGCCTTTGTCGATCTCGATAAAGACCAGGAGATTGTGGACGCGGCAACCAACCAGCCCGTGCCCTTCGAAATACTTGGGAGTGGAAACAACTACAATCACGTCCGCTTTATTGCCCAGGATGTGCCACCCCTCGGATACAAGGCGTATGCAATGCGGCATACAAAAAAGGCAGCGGCGACAACGGAAGCGGTGCAGGCATCCTCACTGGAGAGCCCTTACTACAAAGTAACCCTTGATCCAGACACGGGCGCGGTTCGGAGCATTTACGACAAACAGCTCCAGCGCGAAATCGTAAACCAGGAAAGCCCGTATCGATTTGGAGAATTCCTCTACGTTACCGGTGGCGATAAGGGCCCGAACACGATTCTGCAATACAGCCGTGTGTATCCGAAAGCGAATCTGGAGGTACACCCCTCACATAACGGAAGGATTGTTTCCATCATGCGCACTCCCGATGGTGAGCTCGCAACGATGGAAAGCGAAGATCTGAACACTCCTTCCATCCGGACTGAAATTCGCCTGTTCGACCATGAGAAGAAGATCGAATTCGTTGAAGGTGTCGACAAGAAAGAGGTAGTAACAAAGGAGGCCGCTTACTTTGCGTTTCCTTTTGCCGTAAGCCAGCCGCAGTTTCAATACGAGATTCAAAACGGAGTCGTTGACCCCGCCAAAGATACGTACCCCGGTGCGGGCCACGAGTGGTTTACGGTGCAGCATTGGGTTTCAGTTGAGCAGGGCGGACTTTCGGGAAGCCTGCTTCCTCTCGACGCGCCACTGGTTACCCTGGGCGATATCAATCGAGGCGAATGGCCGGAGGAATTCGGCCAACGGACCGGGAGTGTCTTTTCCTATGTGATGAATAACTATTGGGATACAAACTACCGTGCAGGTCAGGGAGGCCACTTCAACTTTCACTATGTCATTACGAGTGCGGCTTCAACCGATGCAAGTGAGCTGAGCCGCCTGGGATGGGAAGAGATTACGCCCCTGGAGACCGATGTTGTGACCACCCAGGACAAGGCGGTCAGTCTGCCCCCACCGGAGCAACACAGCGACGCAGCACAGCCTTTAGGCGTGGTGGCCAACAACAACTCATCGATAAGCCTTGATGGAAAGCAGGGCAGCTTTGTGGACGTAGGAGATGCAAACGTTCTGCTTGAAACCTGGAAGCCCGCCGAAGATGGAGACGGGACGATCCTGCGTTTTCTCGATTTTGGCGGTAATGTACGCACCGTGCCCGTGAAGATTCCCTGGATGCATCTGGATCACGTGTGGCAAACCGATTCTGTGGAGCGTGGCCAATCAGCAGTCTCGATGACGGGAGATCATCAATTTGATTTCACCATCCATCCGCACGAAATCGTGACCATTCGGGTCGTGGGAGGGCACGAATAAGCAGACTGCGGAATTACGGTCTCTGCTAAATGGCCATGTCACACAGGGGTGTGACTGATGGCACATCCAGTCGATCCCCGACGGTATCAAAGTTCCGACGGAACAAATTTCCGGGGGTTTCCCTGCGTGTTGCGCTGAAGCGGGAAGTGCAGGGTCTTGTTTCCGCCAGGAAGTGGCCGATTGGGGCGAATGCTCTTTTTCTTCCTTATCCCTGAGAAATGCGCCAGAAGAAGAGGAGGGTCGGACCCGTGTCGCCCTCTCATCTCGTTTTTCCTGAATACGCCGACGGATGGTGTGTCCCCGAGATTCCTTCGGAGTCCGCGGCGCTGCGCACCGTTTCTCGCGCACAGATCCAATTAGCCGCAAAAGGGCGGCTGCCCGCCACGCCCTGTCCAAAAGGGAGGGATCATGCAGAGTGTCGCCGTTAAAGCCCTGGATGCTCGGGAAAAGGCCTTCATCGACCAGACGATTGCGGAGCACGAGGGGCGGCCCGGAGCGCTGCTGGGGATTCTCGAAGCGGTTCAAGCTGCCAACCCGCATAAATACCTGTCGATGGAATCGCTGCGCTACATTGCGGACGAAACCGGGCTGCCTTCCGCAAGAATCTATAGTGCCGCAACCTTTTATGCGTTGTTCAACCTCGATCCGCAGGGAGACAACGTGATATGCGTTTGCCGCGGAACAGCCTGCCACACGAGAGGTTCGCGCGACCTATTGGAGAAGCTGAGCCTTGACCTTGGGCTGAGCGGAAAAGCGCTGAGCGAAACGAGCGAAGCCGATAAGCTGGCGCTCACCACACCCGACCGGAAATTCACCATACGCACAGTCGCCTGCTTCGGACAGTGCGCGCTGGCGCCGGTCGTCGAAGTAAATCACCACATCCTTAGCCACGTGAATGAGCGCACGCTCCAGCGGGAAGTGAAGGCGCTCACGCAGGGGAGGAAGTAATGCCGCGAATTCTGGATATTGGTGCATTCAACGCGGTACGGGAGTCAGGACTTGCCAAACTGATGCCGGCCATTCCTCGCCTGACCGTGGGAATGGGAACCTGCGGCCGGGGCAACGGCGCTGAAGAGTTGTATCACGCGTTGAATGAAGCCATCCAGCGCAGCGGCCTCGACGTGATGCTGACCGGCGTCGGCTGCTTTGGTTCCTGCTTTCAGGAGCCGCTGGTTAGCGTGCTGCATCCGGGACATCCGTTAGTGATGTTGCGGCGTGTGCAAACCAATGACGTGGAACGTATCCTTGAAAGCCTCTCAACCCATGTCATGCCACCCGACCTCATCTTTTGCAAGATTGAGGACTGGGACCACATCACCGCGCATTTGAAATATGGCCAGGGATATCCCGAAATTGCCACATGGAAGGAAATCCCATTTTTCAAGGGACAGAAAAAGATTGTCCTGCGCAACTGCGGGCTCACCAACCCTTCCGACATCGAGGAGTATCTTGCGGTCGGGGGATATCAGGCTCTTTACAAGGTCCTGATCGACGGGCGTCCAGAAAGTGTGATTGAGCAGATCAAGGCTTCGAGGCTCCGCGGACGCGGCGGCGCCGGCTTTTTAACAGGGAACAAATGGGACTTCCTGGCCAAAGCGAAGGCGGATTGCAAGTACATCATCTGCAACGCGGACGAAGGCGATCCCGGCGCCTACATGAACCGCAATGAAATTGAAGGCGATCCGCACTCGATGCTTGAGGGCATGATTATCGGCGCCTATGTGATGGGCGCGACCGAGGGCATTATCTATGTGCGCGCCGAGTATCCGCTCGCGGTGCGACGCCTGAATCGAGCCATTGAACAGGCGCGCGAGTACGGGCTGCTGGGCACGAATATCCTCGGACGCGGATTCAATTTCAATATTGAAGTCGTGCAGGGTGCGGGAGCCTTTGTGTGCGGCGAAGAGACCGCCTTGATCGCCTCGCTTGAAGGCTTTGCCGGCCGGCCGCGGCCACGACCGCCGTTTCCCGCACAAAGAGGGTTGTGGGGCAAGCCGACCAATATCAACAATGTTGAAACCTGGTGCAACATTGCGCCCATTGTGAGCAGAGGGCCCGCATGGTTCGCTGAAACCGGGAGCGCCAAGAGTCCAGGCACCAAGGTGTTTTCGCTCGTTGGCAAGATTCAAAACACCGGCCTGGTCGAGATGCCGCTGGGAACTCCGCTCAAAAGCTTTATCTACGACATTGGCGAAGGTGCGGTCAGCGGACGGCGCGTCAAGGCCGTACAGACCGGCGGCCCTTCCGGCGGTTGCATCCCGGTAGAGATGCTCGACACGCCCGTGGATTATGAGAGCCTGGCCCAGATCGGCTCCATCATGGGCTCCGGCGGCATGGTGGTGATGGATGAAGACAATTGCATGGTCGACGTGGCCCGCTACTTCATCGAGTTCACGCATTCTGAATCCTGTGGCAAGTGCGTGCCTTGCAGGGTTGGACTGAACAAGGCGCTACGCATCCTCAACTCAATCACCGAGGGCAACGGAGACCCGGAACACCTGAACCTGCTCGATGAGCTGGGCCGAATGATTCGCGAGTGCTCCCTGTGCGGCCTGGGCCAAACTGCGCCAAACCCGGTGCTCACGACCATCCGGCACTTCCGCGAAGAATATGAAGACCACATCGTTGCCCACCGGTGCCGCGCCGGAGTTTGCCAGGAATTGGCTTTGTCTCCCTGCGAAAACAGCTGCCCGCTGCGCATGAACATTCCCCGCTTCCTCGAGCTCTACCAGGAGGGCCGGCTCGAGGACGCTTTTGAATCCGTGGTCCTCGACAATCCTCTACCCGCTTCAACGGGGAGGGTGTGCCAGCACCCATGCGACAATCGCTGCCGCAGGCAATCCTTCGATGAAGTCGTGAACATGCGCGAGGTGCATCGATTCCTCGCGGACGAGATTTACCAGACCGAGCGATTCGAGCCAATGCTGCAGCGGATTGTCGCGCGGAAGCTTCAGCCAACCGGCCGCAAGATTGCAATCGCGGGCTCCGGGCCCGACCGGCCTGACGGCTGCCTTCTATTTGGCGATGCTGGGCCACGACGTCACCATCTTCGAAGAGAAAAGTGAAGCGGGCGGTATGCTCCGCTTCGCCATTCCCGAGTATCGGCTGCCGAAGTCTGTATTGCGGCGCGAACTCGATCTCATCGAAGGCGTGGGCGTGAAGATGGTCTTCAACACGAGAGTGGGTTTCGATATCCCGTTGAACGACCTCGCGAGCCAGTTCGATGCGGTCTTTCTTTCGATTGGTACATGGAAGGAATCCTGGCTCTACCTGCCTGGAACGGAGTTGAAGGGCGTCTATCCGGCATTGCCGTTTCTTGAGTCGGTGGCCAGGCACGAGAGCGTGTCTCCAGGAGCGAAGGTCACCATCATTGGCGGAGGCAATGCTGCCATCGATTCGGCGCGCACTGTGCTGCGCATGGGCTCCAAGGTCACCATTCTTTATCGACGCGAACGCAAGGACATGCCCGCAATCGATGAGGAGATCCAGGCGGCGGAAGACGAAGGGGTGAAGCTTGTCTTCCTGGCCGCGCCGCATCGCATCCTCGGTGATGCTGCCGGAAATGTGAAGGCCATCGAAATCGTCAAGACGCGCCTGGGCGAATACGACAAATCAGGACGGAGAAGGCCGATTCCCACGGACGAGGTTCAGCGCTTCGACTGCGACAGCGTGATCCTGGCTGTGGGCGAAACTTTCGATCTGGATTTCTGCCGGGCCTCGGGGCTTGAACTCAAGGAAGAAGGCACCATTGTCGCGGATCGTTTCACGCTCGAGACCAGCCGGCCAGGCTTCTACGCCGGCGGAGACGTGATCACGGGCGCATCCAATGTGTCCAACGCCATGGGCGGCGGCAAGCAGGCAGCGCGGAAGATGGATGAGCGCCTCTTGGGCGAGGGACGCTGGGAGCAGCTCTTCCCGCAGTTTGAATACAGCCGGCAAGCGCCGGGAGAGCCAAGCCTTAGCCGTCGCCACACGGCACGGGCAGTGCCTGCGGCGGTCCGCGCCCATTCACAGCAGGAAGTTGTCGCCGGCCTGAGTCCAAACGAAGCGCTGGAGGAATGCCGCCGATGCCTCCGCTGTGATCTGAAACCCACTATCAGCACACATTGAACGCCGGCGACAGGGAAAGGAGCTCCGCTTTGCCGAACAAAACGATTTCAGTCCGCATCGATGGCGAACTGGTGACTGCCCAGCAGGGCCAATCCATTCTGGAAGCAGCCCGCGCCAATGGCAAGCAGATTCCGACTCTCTGCTACTTGAAAGGCTTGAGTGCGGTGGGCGCATGCCGTGTGTGCATTGTGGAGCTTGCAGGAACCGACCGGCTGTTGCCAGCCTGCACAACCCCCATCCAGGACGGGATGTCGATCAAGACCTCTTCTGAGAAGCTCACGCTTTACCGGCGCATGGCCGTCGAATTGCTGCTGGTGGAACGAAACCACATCTGCTCCGTGTGTGTATCGAACGGCCATTGCGAACTCCAGTCGCTCGCTCGCTCTCTGGGCATCACCCACGTGCGTTACGCCTATAACAATCCGCGAATCCCGGTCGATATGACCAACCGGCGCTTCGTTCTCGATCACAATCGCTGCATTCTGTGCACGCGCTGCGTAAGGGTCTGCGCCGAGGTGGAAGGTGCGAACGTGTGGGAGGTCGCCGAGCGCGGCATTCACTCCCGCGTTGTGAGCGATTTGAAAGACGAATGGGGAAATGCTCGGGACTGCACCGGCTGCGGCAAATGTGTCCTGGCTTGCCCCACGGGGGCGCTTGCCGAGAAAGGTTTCTCTGCTTGCGAAATGGTGAAAGATAGCGATGTCATCAGCCGGCTGGCCTCGCAAAGAGCGAGCCAGGCAAACAGCGCCTCTTAGGCTGCATCGCTCACCGGATTCCGGGGGTAGGTGGCCCCGGGAACACCACGCAAGCACAATTCCTAATCTGCTTTGCCGATAATTAAACCGGAAAGGCGCAGAATAAAGACTGTCATCCATCTTTATAGGTGAGGCAGGGAGGTGCCTGGTCCGAAGCGAGCAAGGCATCTCTTACCCCCCCTCTTTATTTGCAGTTTTCCACAGCGAACTTGCACATAATTACCGCTTCTTCTGAAGCGGCCCAAAGCGCCCCCCAAAAAATGATCCGCGCCGGGACTGGCAAGGAGACCGGGCTATAGCGAAACCAGGGTGACAGTGCCCCGAAAGCAAGCATTCAAATCGACTTGACCAACAGCACCAGGGTCCCCACGGACAGGTCTTCGTCAGTGGAGTGGAGGGAGTCGCGACCCTTCAAGGACTCATCAGGGCAAACGAACTATGGTTTCGCTCGTAGCCTGACCCGCGGCGCCAGGGGCGAAAAGTCCATCGTGCGGCTCGTCGCGCCGGCGCTTGCCCAGATCGAGGCCTGATAGCTCGATGGCGCGCCCTTTATTTTGAGTATTTTGCCCGTTCTCAACCGCGCGAATCCGGAGTATGCTTGCGACATGCTTCCCCGCTGTCTGCGCTTTGCCTGCTTCACTGCAGTCGTGTTTTGTGCCTTGGTCTCGACCCTGTCACAGGGAGAGCAGTCGCCTGCCATCACAGCACCACCCGCTTCTTTGCTCGTCTTGGACGGTCTGGGGAAGGGTTCCGCTCCGCTTGACGGCCCCTGGCAATTTCACCTCGGTGACAACCCCGCCTGGGCTTCGCCTGCCTTCGACGATTTCTTCTGGCCACAGATCACCGCGAACAAAACCTGGGGCCTGCAAGGTCATACCAGCTACACCGGCTATGCATGGTATCGGCGCCACATTACGCTCTCCACTGCCCCTGGGGCCTCGCCGGATATTGCTCTCCTGATTCCCGCAATCGATGACGTCTACGAAATCTATTGGAATGGAGTGCTCGTAGGGCATCTTGGCACAATGCCGCCCCATTGGGTCTCTTATTCCACGGTGCCTGCGCAGACCTTCGGCCTGGGGCAGGCACGCAGTGGCGTGCTCGCTGTGCGCGTTTGGAAGTTACCCCTGCTTTCCAATGACGATGGCACCGCAGGCGGTTTTGAATCGGTACCCATGGTCGGCAGCCCCCAGGCTATCGCCAATGCCAAAGGGAATCTGGAATTTCAGTGGCTGCGCCGGCACCAGTTTCAGTTCGCCCTCACCTCGCTCTATGGCCTCGTGGCCATCCTCAGCTTGTTCGCATGGCTCCGCGATCGCCGTGAGTGGGTGCTGTTCTGGACGGCAATGTTTGCCTCCACCCTGGTCGCTGAACTCTTTCTGGGCGGTATCCGTCTCCACGATTCCTATGCCGTCTTGATCTGTATCACGCAGATCGAGATAGCCATCAGGGAGATGTCTCTATGGTTCCTGTTGCTCTGGCTCCTTCAACTTCAAGATAACCGCAGACTCGTCGTACTCGTTCGCAAGGCTGCTCTCATCAGCGTCACTGCAAGCACGCTCGATGGAATCGTGATCTTTTTTTACCCCTCCGTGCTGAACGAAACGAGATTGCAGATAGCGGACGCCGCCTTCACCCCCTGCGTCATCTTCTTTGAACTTCTTCCCCTGGTCCTGGTCGCTCATGCGTTCCTTCGCCGCAAACAGCTAGACTCCGCCCGTTGGGTTGTCGCTGCCGTGGCTTTCTGCAATGCCATGATCTTCTTCGTCGAGAACATTTCCGACCAGGGAATACGGTTCACGCATTGGGAACTCGCCAACAAGATAGCGGCGCCGTTGTTCACATTCGCTGACAATCCAATTAACCTGATTACCCTGTTCCGGACCCTGCTGTTCTTCTCCATCCTCTATGCGGTCATTCGCTATTCCATCGAGCATCGCAAGCGGACGGTCGCCCTGGAACAGGAGTACCAGAGCGCCCGCGAATTGCAGCGTGTGCTGGTCCCCTCATCGTTGCCCGTCGTTCCAGGCTTCACCTTGACCAGTGCATATCGCCCGGCTCAGGAGGTGGGCGGCGACTTCTTTCAGATCATTCCGCTCGAAGGCGGTTCGACAATGGTTGTCCTGGGCGATGTCAGTGGCAAAGGGCTGATGGCGGCCATGGCCGTCTCCCTTATTGTGGGTGCGGTGCGCGCGCTTGCCGACGACTATCCTAACCCGGGAAAATTGCTCACACTGCTCAACCACCGTCTGTGCGGCCGGCTCCAAGGAGGCTTCGCTACCTGCGTGATCCTGCGCATCGACGCCGACAGCGGGTGCGCGCTCGCCAGTGCCGGACATCCGGCTCCCTTCCTCAATGAGCGTGAACTCGATCTACCCGGCGCTCTTCCGCTCGGCATTTCGCCCGACGTCAATTATGAGGAAACCGTCTTCAACGTGCAGATTGGCGACCACTTCTCTCTCTATACCGACGGACTGCTTGAAGCGCGGAACCAGGCCGGTGAGCTCTATAGCTTCGCGCGCCTTGAAAGGCTCTTCGCCTCTCATCCCAGCGCCGCACAGGCTACCCAGGCGGCCGTCAACTTCGGCCAGGACGACGACATTACCGTCCTCACTCTTACCCGCCTGGCTACTGGCCAGGAAGCGCTGGCTCTGAATTTTGCCTAGCGCAACATGAGTTCGGCCGCGCCTGCGATCTGGCCTCCATTTCTCAGCGGTTGCAGAGAGGTCGCATTGCAAAAAAGCAGACCGACGCGATTCTTTTCGCGCTTTGCAATCATGCGTGGCTGATAATTAACGCCGATTGGCGCAACATAAAAACATGAATTCTTCCGAAACAGAAAAGTCCGGAGCGCAAGATGCCAAGCTCGGCTTAGTGGTACTTAAACGGGGGTTAAGCGCCACTTGGTTTCAGTCTCAAGCATATGCAAGATACACTTTATCAGATACTTAACCATCCCATACCCGCCAAAAAACCGCAACCTACCCCCCTATTTATTTTTGATTTCCACAAAAGGCTTGCACATAATTTCCCCTCCTTGTGAAACAAGCCCGGACGCAGCCGCAGAATTGGCTGAGAAACGCCGGTATCGACCCGTCGTGCGTTCTACGTCACAGATGAATGTGATTTGACTCACATACAACCATAGCGACCGCACGCGTAGGCTTGGCCCACAAATGATCTGGATCACATGAGGCGGTCTCCTCAGACTCCTCGTTCCAGAGTCAAGGAGACTGCGCTGGATGAGCATCTTCAAGGATGCGGGACACCTTTTTCGATTCGCAGGAGTCTTCGTACTCCTTTTTGTGGCATTTTTGGTCATACGCCACTTCATCGTTCCGAAAAGCTTCGGGGAGTATGGCCACTACCGCGGCGCTGCGATCTCCGAAATCGCCGCACTTCCGGTTCACTTTGCCGGCCACCAGACATGTGAAACCTGCCACGCGGACGTGATGGACGTGAAGAAGAACGGCAAGCACGCGCATGTGAACTGCGAGGCGTGTCACGGGGCACTGGCAAAACATGCCGACGACCCCGCTTCTGTCACACCTCCAAAGCTTGACACGGTAGTGTTGTGCGTTCGCTGCCACGCCGCCAGCGCAGCCAAGCCCAAGGGTTTTCCGCAGGTTGAAGCCGCAGACCACTCCAACGGCTTGCCTTGTGAGACCTGCCACCAGCCGCACAGCCCGGCCATCGCCGCAGGAGGTGCGAAATGAATGCTTCCCGACGCCATTTTCTGGTTCTGCTGCCGGCCGCTGCCATCGCATGGAAGTCCGTGCTGGCTGGTACTCCGGAAGACTCGCCCAACTACACAATGTCCGAGCACTGGTGGAGCATGTTGATCGATATCCCCAAGTGCATCGGCTGCGGCAACTGCGTGCGGGCCTGCCAGGCTGAAAACGATGTTCCGGACGGCCACTTCCGTACCTGGGTGGAGCGTTATCACGTCTCGGACGAGAACATGACCAATCCAGAAGTCATCTCGCCCGATGGCGGCAAGGAAGGATTCCCGGCAGTCGCGAAGGATGACGGAGGCAAGTATTTCTTCGTTCCCAAAATGTGCAACCACTGTGCGGACTCGCCCTGCACGCAGGTCTGTCCCGTGGGCGCAACGTTCATCAGTCCGGATGGCGTGGTGCTGGTGGATCAGAAGTACTGCCTGGGTTGCGCCTATTGCGTCCAGGCCTGCCCCTACGGCTGCCGCTACATCCATCCGGTCAAGAAAGTCGCGGACAAATGCACGCTCTGCTATCACCGGATCACCAAGGGCCTGACGACCGCCTGTTGCGAAGCCTGCCCAACCGGCGCGCGCCAGCTCGCAGACCTCAAGAATCCCAATGATCCGATCCATGAATTTCTGAAAACCCATAGCGTGCAGGTGCTCAAGCCGCAAATGGCAACCGGCGCCAAAGTCTTCTACAACGGGTTGGATGGATCCGTGCGGTGAGAAATGCAGCTATTAGCTTCTGGCCTGTAGCTCTCAGCTCGATCGTGCGATTGGAAGTCACGACGGCAGGAGCGAATAGAAAAGGAGCTAAGAGCTAAAAGCTTAAAGCTAGGAGCTGTTTTTATGAGTGGTGTTGAAGGCTTCATGTATCCAAACGAGGTCGAGCTCTTTTGGAGCGTTCTGATCGTTTTGTATCCCTATATCACCGGGCTGGTGGCCGGCGCATTCATTCTCGCTTCGCTGGAGCGCGTCTTTCGCGTCGAAGCCGTGAAGCCTACCTACCGGCTCGCATTGTTGACGGCGCTGTCATTTCTCCTGGTAGCGCCTCTGCCACTCCAGTTTCACCTGGGGCATCCCGAGCGCTCGCCTGAAATGTACTTCACGCCCCACAGCACGTCGGCGATGGCCATGTTCGGCTACGTCTACCTGTGGTACCTGATGGCTGTGCTGACCTTCGAGATCTGGCTCGACTACAGGCGCGACATCGTCCTGCTTTCGCAAAAGAGCAAAGGCCTGCTGCGCCTGATTTACAAGGTGATGACGCTCGGCTCCAACAACATCAGCGAGCGCTCGCTCCACGTTGATGAACGGGTAGGCTGGTTCATCACGCTGGTCGGCATTCCTTCCGCGTTCCTGCTGCACGGCTACGTCGGATTCATCTTCGGCTCCATCAAGGCGAACCCATGGTGGAACTCGCCGCTCATGCCTGTTGTGTTTATCTTTTCGGCCATGGTTTCGGGCATTGCCTGCGTCATGGTCATCTACATGGCGGCGACAAAAATGCGCGGCAGAATCATCGACATGCATTGCGTCGACACCATTGCGATGTACTTGTTCTACACCTTCATCATCGACTTCAGCCTTGAGATGCTCGACCTGATTCATCGCATTTATGAAGCCGACGAATCTTTCCGCAGCCTCAACTTCATGGTGCACACCCGGCTTTACTTCTCGCAAATCGTGATCCAGATATGCCTGGGCACCCTGGTTCCACTCATCCTGCTGGCCATCACGCAGGTAGTCAAGCTGTCTGAAATTGCACGCAAGCGCATTTATTCCGTTGCCGGATGCCTGACGCTGATTGGCATCTTCGCCATGCGCTGGAACGTGGTGATCGGCGGACAGTTATTCAGCAAGAGCTTTCTCGGGTACACGACCTACAAGATGACCCTTGTGACGCGCGAGGGATTGCTGGTTGCCATCGCATTGACCATTCTGCCTTTGGGAATCCTGTGGGCCCTGGTCAAACTATTACCACCGTGGCCCGATGAACATGCACCGGAAGGGATTGCCGCAGACTAAGCGGGGCTTGGCAACCTCATTGCCAATCGGGTGAAGACCATGAACGTTCTTCCCGAAGCTCTTGAAAAGCTCACATCCCGAGTGGATGCGCTGGAAAAACGCGTCCATGACCTTGAACATCCTTCCGAAGCGTTCGCGTCGTCCGCAACGCAGGTTTCCAATTTGCCGCCTGCGCCGGAGATTACCGAGGAATCTCCAATCGAGCAGGTGGGCAGCGTATTTCCGGTGCTCGGCGGCGCCATGCTCGGCATCGCAGGGGCCTACGTTCTGCGCGCATTGGCAGAGTCCGGCCTGGTTCCGCGACAGGCGATTGCGGCTGTCGCCATTGTCTACGCCGTTGCATGGCTGGTGTGGTCGGCGAAGGCGAGAGCCACAGCCCCCTTTGCGCGCGCAATCTACGCGGGCACTTCTGCCCTGATTCTGGCGCCTATGCTGTGGGAACTCGTCCTGCGCTTCAATATCCTCTCTCCCGTGCTCACCGCTGTAGTTCTCAGCGGCTTTGCGGTTGCGGCAACGGCGCTTGCATGGAAGGACAATCTTACGGCGGTCTTATGGATTGCCAACGGTGCGGCCGCGCTTACTTCCCTCGCTCTTGCAATTGCGACTCACCAGTTGATGCCGTTCCTTTTTGCGCTGCTGGTGATGGTTCTGCTCTGTGAGTACGCCGTCGTGCGTGGCCGCGGACAGTCCATTCGACCGCTGGTTGCAGCCGTGGCCGACGTTGCAGTCTGGGCTCTGATCTTCATTTACTCCAGCCCAGAGAGCGCGCATACTGACTACCCGGCACTAGGACCGGCAGTGCTGCTATCTCCTGCTTGCCTGCTGTTCCTTATCTATGCGGTGAGTCTCGTCTTCAAAACCACAATCCTGGAGCGTTCCATCACCGTCTTTGAAATAGTCCAGGGCGTAATCGCTTTTATACTGGTCATCTCCAGCGTGCTGTTTTTCGAACCGAACACAGGCACGGTCATTTTGGGTATCGCTTGCCTGCTCTTATCGGCGGCGTGCTACTGGCTTGCGTTCGCAGCGTTCCGTCCCGCTTCGGAACACCGCAACTTCAACGTGTTTGCTGCGTGGGGCGCTGCGCTATTCCTGGCAGGTGTACTTTGGAGCCTCCCGTCCGCCTGGGCTGGAATGTTCCTCGGGTTGGCGGCGTTGACGGCGATCGTTCTCGGAGTCCGCCGGCAATGCACGGCGCTCGACTTTCACGGCGTGATTTACCTGTTTGCGGCTGCTGTGGTGTCCGGACTGCTGGAGTACTCCTTTCGCGCGCTGGCAGGGCCTCCAACTGCCCAACCTTCATGGAGCATCTTCCTGATCTCGGCGTGCGCCATCTCAAGTTACGCTGCCGGAAAGGAGCGCAAAGGAGAAGACTGGCGGCAACAACTTCTTCACTTCATTCCAGCTCTCCTGGCGGCCTGCGCCGTTACGGCGCTCATGGCGCAAGGCCTGCTGCGGCTGGCGGCATTCGTTGTCACGCCCGATGTGTTCCACGTAGCACTTATCCGCACCCTCGCCATTTGCTCTGTGGCCCTCGCGCTGGCCTTTGGAGGAGCCCGGTGGGGGCGGCTGGAGATGACTCGGATTGCTTACTCCGCCCTGGTATTCGAGGCTGCCAAACTGCTGTTTGAAGACCTTCGCCATGGCCGCATGGAATTTATCGCCGCTTCCTTTTTCTTATTTGCCGTTACACTGATCGGAGTCCCGCGACTCACCCACATGCGGCACAAAATATAGCGCAGATTCTGATCCCAGGTGCGCTCATTTCAGCACTTCTGAGCTTGCGTTGGTCCGACCAGCCTTCGGTCAATTGAATGAACTCTATGAGTTTGAGTGATGCTTGGGACCGGCTTCGCTCTTGAATCTGAAGGTTACGGCACTTTTCCCCACTCCGGCCGCATCGATGGCCTGGATACGGTGTGGCCATATTCTTCTTGACGTTGACATCGGCCAGTGTTTTGATGATTCAAACGTTTCAACAGAGCGCGAATTGGATAGCTGACCGAAGATCGCACGTCGTTTGCAGGGACGAGGGCGAATTCAATTAAGAGAACTGCAAAACGAAGTGATGTGTCGATCGACGGAGTTGGAGGAAACCACAATGATGGGTCTCTTCAGTTTCGGATTCGGAACAAAATCCTCATCTGGGCGTGGACGGTTCCTGCTGGTCGCGATCCTGCTCACGATGCCCGTATCGCTCCTTAGCCAAGGCTATTTCGGGACCATCACCGGCGTGCTGACTGACCCGACCGGAGCCGTTCTTCCAGGAGTCAAGGTAACCCTGACCGACCAGAATAAGGGCTACACATTCAATGCGACTTCGGATGGAGACGGCCGCTACCTCTACCGCTCTATTCCTCCGGGCGTTTACTCGGTCACTGCGGAGACGCGGGGCTTCGAAAAAACGGAGCGCACCGGCATTCGGGTCGACGTAAACCAGAATGTGACGGCCAACCTGAGTCTCAAGGTTTCCAGTTCCTCAGAAACAGTCCAGGTGAACGCGCAAGCCCAGACGCTCGACTCGCAGGACGCAACCACCGGCTTGGTCATCGACAGGAAATTCATCAACGATCTGCCACTGGTGGACCGATATGTGATGGACCTGACCATGCTGACCCCAGGTGTGACCGAGACGGACGATCAATGTTCGATCGGCTGCACGGGAACGAACTTCGTTTCCAACGGCAGCCGCAATTCCACCGCCGACGTCCTGATGGATGGAGCAACGGTCACGAACTATGAGCCCAACGGAGGCGTCACCCAGGTCACCTATACTCCGTCGCCTGAGGCGGTTGATGAGTTTCGGGTCGAGCAGTCGAACTTCAGCGCCGAGTATGGGTTTTCAGGCGCCTCCGTGGTCAACATGATCACGCGCTCCGGAACGAATACCTTCCATGGCAGCGGCTACGACTTCATCCGCAACACCATCACCGATGCCAACAACTGGTTCAATAATCTGAATGGAATCCCAATTCCACCGGTGCATCGAAACAACTTTGGCGGCACCGTCGGCGGGCCGATCTTCAGGAACAAAACCTTCTTCTTCTTCGACTACGACGCCACGCGACAGAGTTCCATGGCTACCTATCAGGCCGGGGTCCCGACCGACGCCGAGCGCAATAACGGAGACTTTGGCGAAGTTTGCACCGCGCAGAGTGGAACGTTTGATTCAACCGGCATGTGCACCGTTGCAGCGGGTCAGATTTGGGATCCATACTCGGGCGTTTATCAACCCGCCAGCTCCGATGGTTCAACCGCCGCCGGAGCCTATCGGAGCGCTTTCATCCCCTACAACAACGTCGGCGCCTACGCCAGTCCGGGAAACCCAAATCTGGCCGGCACGCCATATCAGCTGTCGGGGGCTGCCGGCGACCTGATCGACCCCATAGCTCAGGCGATGATGAAGATGTTCCCCGAGCCGACACCGAACATGCAAAATCCAACCATCTACGACAACTGGATCGCCTCCGGAGCCAGCAGCTATCCCAATGACCAGTTCGACATCAAGATCGACCATCGTTTCAGCGAAAGCAACTTGATGAGCGCCAAGTACTCGCAACAATGGAACAGTTCGAGTCCGTATAACTGCTTTGGTAACTTTGCCGACCCCTGCGCCGGCGGCCCAAACAAGACAACGGCGCACCTGTTTACTTTCAACGATGAGCATACTTTCACCAAGACGCTGCTGTTGACCGCAACAATTGGATTTACGCGGGGTGCGGAGGAGATCCTGGCATACAACGGGGCCGGCGGAGTCACCGACCCGGTCAGCAAGCTCGGGTTCCCGTCCTATCTGAACTCGAACGGGTTTAAGGGCGTGCCCTCGATGTTTATCGATCAGGGTACATATTATTCCGCCGGCTATACCAGCATTGGGGGCGACCCATATGGCAATTACCGGCAGGGTCAGGATACCGGGCAGATTACTGTAGCTCTGAACAAAGTGGTTGGCGACCATGAGTTGAAATTTGGATTCGAGGGTCGTCAGCACCAGATGAACTACATTCAGACCAATGCTCCGAACGGCATTTTCAACTTCGATCATTTCGGCACATCGCAGTGTCCGAATGATTTTGCCGATTGCGGCGGAGATGGAATGGCAGCCTTCATGATGGGCTATATGGATGGAGGTGCGTACTACGAAATTCAGGACCGCCCGGCCACCGAGGACCGCCAGTACGCGTGGTTTGTTCAGGAAAACTGGAAGGCGAACCACAGACTGACTCTGAACATGGGTTTGCGCTACGACGTATCCATCCCAAGGACCGATCGCTTCAACCGCCAGAACTGGCTGGACCTGAATGCGCCGTTTCCGGTCACCGTTCCGGGGCTAACCCTCACGGGAGGCGAAGTCTTCGCCAGCTCTGGTGAGCGCCGCATCGTGAATGACGACTGGAAAGACATTCAGCCGCGCTTCGGTTTCGCCTACCTTGTCGATCCCAGAACCGTGATTCGTGGCGGATATGGCATCTATTATTCGCAGCCGCGGTCGGGCGCCACCGGCGTGGCACCCTATGGCGCGCAGGGATTCAACCAGTACACCAGTGCAATCACAACTTATAACAACGACGGCGCGACGCCCTATCTGCACCTGAGCAATCCCTTTCCGACTGGATTGATCCAGCCGCCGGGAAACTCCCTCGGTTTGTTGAACGACTATGGCTATGCCGCAAATGGACCGCTACGCAACGTGACCAGCACGCCCTATGAACAGAGTTGGAGCTTCGGACTCGAGATGCAGCTTCCTTTCAAGATTCTGACCAACATGATGTACGTCGGAAAGAAAGGAACCCATCTCTATTATTCCGGCGACAATTACATCAACCACCTTGGACCCGAGGTGGAAAGTTACTCTTCCGATCAGATCAACAACCTCACCACCATGGTGAACAATCCCTTCTACGGGATCAACACGGACTCGGGCAGCATCCTTTCGGAGCAGCAGATACCGCAATATATGCTGCAGATTCCCTATCCCCAGTTCCCCGGAGGCGTCACAATCGAGCCGCCCCCGATCGCCAACTCGGAATATCACGCCATGCAACTGACTGCTGAAAAGCGTTATTCCAACGGCCTGCAGTTCCTGGCCAGCTTCGTGTGGTCCAAGTCGATCGACGATGCTTCGGCTCCGGACGATAACACCACCTGGCTGGGCAGCTTCTCGAGCCTTGTTGACCCCAATAAGCCCTGGCTCGAACGGAGCCTTTCCACGTTCGACATTCCATTTGTCTATCAATTCAGTTACACATACGATTTGCCCGTCGGCCGTGGGAAGGCATTCCTGGGCCAGATGCCGAGTCTGCTGAATGCAATTGTGGGGGGATGGAAGACAAACGGCGTCTGGCGGATCTCCTATGGCCGGCCGATTACTTTGTTCACCTATGACGGCACTTCGCTGCCCACTTATGGAGGACAACGGCCCAACATCGTCGGCATGCCCAGGCGGACCAAGGGGCCCGACTCCACGTGGATCAACAACTACTTTGCCAATCCCGAAGTCTTCCAGCTCCCGCCCATCTACACATTCGGCAATGCTCCCCGGGCCACCGGAATGATCCGGACGCCTACAGCCTTCAATACCAACATGTCGGTAGAGAAAGAGTTTTCGCTGGCGAAACTACATGAAGGGATGAATTTTGAGCTTCGCCTCGAAGCTGAGAATGCGCTCAATCACCCTGTCTTCGGCACACCAGACACTTCCGTTGACGACCCGAACTTCGGGGTCATCAGTTACACATCCAACAGCCCCCGTCAGGTACAACTCGGGGGGAAAGTGACTTTCTAAGTGAAAGCTGCGCATCCTCTGGCCGTCCGCGATGCTACCGCGCGCCCCCCAGATCAGCAGACGAGCTTCCCGTCATTTCGACAGCCTTCGGTAAGTGACGCTCTACTGCTCGCTGTCCACTGTCTCCTCAGGCAAGCATGAGCCGTTGTCAATGCCAGGGTTGTGGAGGAGAGCGCTGTCTATCTGCAGCTCGCTCGTAAGCAGGAGCGCGCTCTGCGAGGTGAAGGATGTTTGTCGTGTACCAGCCGGCCGCTGGAATCTCGGTTTTCATTTTCGGTTGCGCGATGAGTGTTGGGGTTCTCGCCGCGAAGGCACAAACTGTGCAAGTGGATGTGAGCCCCGGCAAAGCCATCCTCTTCGATCCTGATAAGGCAATGGGAACTTCGATGGACATTCTTTCCGCGAAGGAGTTAGATGCGGTGTACTCCGAACCCATCATAAAGGCGGGGCTATCCGCGGGCTGGGGACCGATCTCGTACCGACAAAACACTGAGCTGACTTATGATGCCTGGCATTGGAATCCGAGCGGCAAGTGGAGCGACGAGGAGCACAAAAGCGGTTACTTCGTGGGGGACGCGGAACCGCATCAATTCCTGCGCGAGTCGTTTGGATACCGGCTGCCGCATCGCGGAACGACACGCAGCGATTCTGGGCAGGACGAGTATTCACGAATGACAGACGGAGATCCCGCCACTTACTGGAAGAGCAATCCTTATCTGAGCAGTAAATTCACACACGAGCCGGATGGCGCGAATCCGCAATGGGTGGTGATCGAGTTCGGGCTCCCGCAAGAGATCGATGCAATTCAAATCGCGTGGGCGAACCCCTATGCGACGAGTTATGAAGTGCAGTACTGGACCGGAAAGGAAGACGCACTGAATAAGCCGGCTGACGGCTTGTGGGTGGAATTCCCCTACGGCGGGGTGACTGAGGGGAACGGCGAAAGCAAGGTGCAGCGCCTGGCCGATCATCCGATCGTGACGCGGTTTCTCCGTATCCTCATGACGGAGTCTTCAAATACTTGCGACACTCATGGAAGCGGAGACGTGCGGAACTGCGTGGGATATGCGATTTCCGAAATTTCCATGGGAAACTTTAATACGCTTGGCGAATTTGTTGACCTGGTAAGTCATGCGCCCTCGCAATCGCAGACCATTACCCAGGCCTCTTCAGTCGATCCGTGGCATACCGGCGACGGCGTCGTGTCCTCGAGAATTCAGACTGGATTCGATCTATTTTTCACCAGCGGCTATACGAATCATCTGCCTGCGATCATTCCCATTGCGATGGTCTACACAACCCCGGAAGACAGCGCGGCAGAGATTGCCTATATCGTGAAGCGCGGCTACGCGGTTTCGTATGTGGAGATGAGCGAGGAGCCCGACGGAGCCTATATGATGCCCGAGGATTACGCGGCTCTGTACTTGCAATGGGCGACCGCTCTGCACAAAGTCGATCCGAAGCTGAAACTCGGTGGCCCTGTGTTTACGGGAGTCAATGACGACATCAAGGTGTGGCCCGACACGCAGGGGCGCACGTCGTGGCTAGGGCGATTTCTCGATTATTTAAAGGCACACGGGCGGATGGATGACCTGGCATTCGTATCATTCGAGCATTATCCGCTGGATCCCTGCGTGATCAATTGGTCCGATCTATACCGTGAGCCGCAATTCGTGAAAACCATTCTGAACGCCTGGCGGGAAGACGGAGTGCCCGCAAAAGTTCCGCTGATCAACACGGAGAGCAACGTGTCGTGGTCCCTGACCGACCCCATGCAGGGTCTGTTTGCGGGTTTGTGGCTTGCAGATAGCGTCGGCGCATTTCTAACGGACGCAGGGCCGGGCGCAGCGTACTATCACTCGCCCATCCAGCCGGAGCCATTGCGGCCGGGCTGTCATGCCTGGAGCACTTACGGGAACTTCGTGGCCAATGAAAAACTCGAAATCAGGCAATACACGGCACAATACTTCGCGAGCCGAATATTGAATCTGGATTGGGTCAAACATGGAGCCGGCATTCACGAGTTATATCCTGCGGCGGGAGACTTGCGCGACGAGGCGAATCACGATTTGATCACAGCGTATGCGGTCAAGCGCCCCGATGGAGAGTGGTCGCTGCTGATTATCAATAAGGACCCGAGCAATGCACACGAGATAAAAATCGTCTTCGAAAACGGCGACAGACAAACACCGGCTCGATTTAGCGGACCAGTCAAGTGGGTTCAGTTTGGAGCCGCGGAGTATAAGTGGCACTCGTCGGGAGAGACAAGCCATGCAGATCCCGACGGCCCGCCAAGACGAAGCGAAATCGTGTGGAAAAACCGCCAAGAAGTCGAACTACCAAAAGCATCAATCACCGTGCTCACTGGAAAGGTGAGCGGGGTGGAATAGCGGCCACACTCATCAGATCTCACTTCGGTGCGCGTGCCCGATGTGATCGGCGGCTACTATGATGCGGAGCGTGGATTTCCGAGTCCAGCCAGGAATATACAGGATGCAATTGGCTTTGCCGATCTAATCCCCGAGTTTCTCTCGCTATGGCTGTTCAAGAGGAAGCTCCTGAAAGATGACATGGTGGTTAGTCACCTCAATCACATTCCGGTGATGTTGCCGAATCGGGCATGCCCTTTCCCCGGCGAGGGTGGCGCGGTCCGGCCGATTCTTACTGGACTGCCCGCAGGGGGAAAGATTGGAGTTACTTTACAGATAAATGGCACCCGATGGTCAGCGAAGACTTCGCGGCCACCTATGCAAACAAGGCGACGGATGGCGTTTACTACAACGGCGGCAACTGGATGAGGATGAAGTCTGCGGGTACGTCACAGGAAAGTTCCATGGATGGAAACAATCCGAGAACGCGATTGCAAATCGGCTCTGGGCTGAAACCCACACAGACGAAAATTTTCCCACCAGCCAGGAATACCTGCCGACCGATCCGAGATACCCTTTCTTTGGATATCACCGCGTCTTCGCATGGAATTCGTTCGTTCTTCAAGCCTTGGAGATGGCGGGACTATGTACTGCCACGATGGACCCTGACTACCTTGAACAATCAAGAAGATAAAAGAACATAACCGCCCCGTTCAATACGAAATATTCGCATTTTATGCAGGCCATTAGGCGGGCAAATTCTGTCCGGTGCGGACGCGCAAAAAAACCAGGACTTGCCTTTTGCGAACTGTTGTAGTAGAGATTATTACATCTGTAGGAGATCGCTTTGGCTGACACTAAGCTTTCGAAACTCGAATTCCAGATTATGGAGGCGCTGTGGTCTCGCGGCGAACTCTCCATTCGCGAGATCCAGGAGACATTTCCGGTCAGACGTCTGCCCGCCTATACCACCATTCAGACGACCATCTACCGCATGGAGACCAAGGCGATCGTGCGTCGAGTGAAGAAGGTGGGGAACTTTCATATCTTCGCGGCCGCGATTACACGAGAAGCGGCCCAGCGCGGAATCATTGACGATTTATTGGCCTATTTCGGGGGACGCAGCCAGCCGGTAATGGCGCACCTGATCGAGTCGGGCAAGCTGTCACTCGAAGACGTAAAGCAAGCGGAGAAAGAGCTGCGAAAGTTATCGAAGTAGGGAGATTGCTTATGATCCCGGCAAATATATCTTCTGAACTCGCGAACCACCTCTGGCAGTCCACGGTGGTGGCGACCATCGCGTGGCTGCTTGCCGTCGCGTTGAGAAAGAATCACGCACGGACACGCTATTGGATATGGCTCGTCGCTTCTCTCAAATTCCTCGTCCCATTTTCGCTTTTGATTGCCATCGGCAGCTCGCTGGCGCCTACTGCTGCTGTTCCGCTGGCGCAACCCACACTGTCAACTGTAATGGAGCGCGTGACTCAGCCATTTCCAGATGCGCAGTCTTTAGGCGGCGCAACGACTGCGGCGATGCCACACAATGCCGATTTGGTGCCGCTTCTCCTGTTTGCTCTCTGGGCGTGCGGCGTTGTGGCTGTCGCTTTATCGTGGTGGCGAGGATGGCGGCGTATTCGGCTCACCGTAAGGGCAGCGGCGCCCCTGGCACTCGCGGCAGACGTGCCTGTGCTTTCGTCTCAGTTGTCGCAGGAGCCCGGGATATTCGGAATTGCCCGGCCCGTACTTCTCTTGCCGGATGGCATTCTCGATCGACTCACCCCGGCCCAGTTAGACGCAATTGTCGCGCATGAAATGTGTCATGTTGAGCGGCGCGACAACCTGACCTTCGCCATGCACATGGCGGTCACGTGCCTCTTCTGGTTTCATCCCCTGGTGTGGTGGATCGGGGCTCGATTAGTAGAGGAGCGCGAGCGCGCGTGCGATGAAGCCGTGCTGCAATCGGGCAGAGCCGCGCCGGTCTATGCCGAAGGAATTCTCAACGTCTGCAAGTTTTACGTCGAGTCGCCCATGGTATGCGTCTCCGGAGTGAGTGGGTCGGACCTGAAGAAGCGCATCGTGCGCATCATGACGGAGCAAGTGGCACATCGCCTGGATCTGAGCCGAAAACTGCTGCTGTGCGCGGCGGGATTGGTTGCCGTGGCCGTGCCGATCGTCTTCGGCTTGATGCATTCGGCGCCGATGCATGCCCAGTCTCAGGCAGAAAGCACGCCCCTCAACCTGCCCAAGTTTGACGTGGTGAGCATCAAGCCCAGCAAAGCCTTTAACGGGATGATGGGCATCATGCTCAGGCCGGACGGCATCAACATCACCGGCACCCCCGCACAAATGATGATCCGGCAGGCGTTCGGGGTGGAGGATGACCGGATCATCGGCGCGCCGGGATGGGTGAAGTCCGATCGATTCGATGTTGAGGCAAAGGTGGCGCCTGAAGATGTTGAAGCATTCCGTAAGGTCCTGCCCGACGAGCGATCCGCCATGATGCTGCCGGTCCTGGAAGATCGCTTCCACCTGAAATACCACCATGAGATGCGAGAGCTGCCCATGTACGCGCTCGTGATTGCGAAGGGCGGTCCGAAGTTGAAACAGTCATCGCTTACGGACACCCCTGAAATGAAGGGCCCCGTTAAGGACGGAGCACCTCCCATGCCGCCCGGCCCCGGGAACGGAGCGCCACCGCAACGCAGACTGATGATGATGGGCATGGGGAACATGGAGGCGCAGGGTAGTCCACTCAGTCATCTGGCGCATGTGTTGTCGTCTATTCTCGGCCACACGGTCGAGGACAAGACGGGCCTGAAAGGGAACTACGATTTTACGCTGCACTGGACGCCAGACGATGCGCCTCCGATGGGCGCCGCCGACAATGGCCAGCCGGCCGCAGACGCGCCGCCGCCGATATTCACGGCCGTGCAGGAACAGCTCGGACTGAAGTTGGATTCCATCAAGGGGAAGGTGGACGTAATCGTCATCGATCATATCGAGCAGCCTTCGCCAAATTAGCGCGGGCCGATACGATCGGCACTTTCAGAGAGGAATCAAAAGCAGGTGAATCGCGAGCCTAAACCGAGTTACCACCGTCTTATGGGTGTATCCTTCTCAGGTTCAACAAATCACCGCCATTCGTGCCTCTCTGAGCAAGCCGGCAGCAGAAAAGGATCGCCCGCATGATGACTCAACGTATTCCGTACAAGCTCAATTTCAGTAAGAAGATGTTGTTTGGCCTCACCTGTTTCACCGCCGTGTTGGCCCCGGTAGTATTCAGTGCACTCCGCGCCAACCCGGTCAGCGCCCAGGCTACCGATGAGAAATCATCGCAGGACATCGTCGGCACCTGGCAGGGAACGCTTCACGCCCCCAATCAGGAGTTGCGCACCGTGGTGAAGATCGCCAAGGCGGATGCGGGCGGATTGAAGGTGACGCTCTACAGCATCGATCAGGGCGGACAGCCTATTCCGGCCAACAAAGCGAGCTTTGAGGACCGGGAGTTCAAGTACGCAATCGACATGATCAACGGCAGCTATGAAGGCAAGATGTCTGCGGACGGCAAGTCGATTGTCGGAGCATGGACACAAGGCGGTCCGAACCCTCTGCCGTTGGTGCTGGAGCGGACGACACCTGCGACGGCGTGGGCCATTCCGGAGCCGGCGCCAAGGTTGCCGCCCATGGCTGCGGATGCCGATCCGAGCTTCGAAGTGGCGACCATCAAGCCGAGCAAGCCCGATCAGCCGGGCAAGGCATTTCTGGTGCGAGGGGCCGAGTTCACCACCATCAATACGACCCTGGCCGATCTGGTCAGCTTTGCCTACCAGGTGCATGCAAAGCAGGTAGTCGGGGGACCAGCCTGGATGGATTCGCAAAAGTTCGACATCACAGCAAAACCCGATACGCCCGGCTCGCCGAACCGGAAGCAGTTGCAGGGCATGATCCAGAAGTTGCTGGCCGACAGATTCCAGCTTAAGTTCCACAAGGACAAGAAGGAGCTTTCCGCCTACGTGTTGAGCGTGGCCAAAACCGGACCCAAAATGACCAAGGATACGGGCGATCCAAACGGCCTGCCCGGTCTGTTTTTCCGGCAACTGGGCGTGCTGACCGTGCGCAATGCCACTATGGGAGACTTTGCGCAGTTGATGCAGTCGGCTGTGCTCGACCGGCCGGTGGTGGATCAGACAGGTCTCGACGGCAAATACGACTTCCTGCTGAAGTGGACGCCTGATGAATCGCAGTTTGGCGGCATGGGCATTAAAGTGCCGCCTCCCAGCGATGCCGCCGATGCGCCGCCGCCCCTGTTCACAGCCATCCAGGAACAGATCGGCCTGAAACTGGAAGCGGCAAAAACCCCGGTTGAAGTGCTCGTGCTCGACCATGTCGAGCAGCCTTCGGCGAATTAACAGCGGGCGGGATAGAACAACGCGCTAACAGGCATGAAGCCGGAAATGCAGAGCGAAGAGGAGAAATCCAGCGTCTCATCAGTGAATTTCTCCTCGCGCTCGGGAATAGGGGAAAGCTTTGCGTCTCGGGTGTCGTGGGTGACGATTGCACCAAAGGATCGCCGGATGAGGGCCGGACTTGTTGTGAGGAAAGTGAGTTTCATGGCGAGGCGATTGATTGTTTTGGCGGGATCGATGGCTCTGCTGTCCATGCCAGTCTGGCCTCGACAGCAGAGCGCAACGCCAAGCGGAGATGCGCCGAGGACTGCGGATGAAGCGTCCACACGCCCAGAATTTGAAGTCGCCTCAATAAGACCCTCGGGACCGAACCAACGAGAACTGAACGGGCTCTACACCTATCCAGGCGGCAGGATCGTTGGCAAAGGATGCACTTTGTTTTATCTGGTCATGGTGGCATTCGATGTCCAACAGTTCCAGGTCACCGGCGCCCCGTCACGGATCGATGACAATGATGCCCGATACGACATTCAGGTCGAGCCGCCGGACTCCTCACCTTCCAGCAAGGCGAACCCGGCTTCTCCCAAGCTGCCTCCCGACACGGAAGAACGCGAGATGCTGCAGTCGCTGCTGATCGATCGATTTCATTTGAAGTTTCATCGCGAGACAAGAGAAGGCACTGTTTATCTACTGACCAGGGGTGACAAAGAACTCAAGCTGCAAACCCCCAAGGACAAGAACGCGTATCCCTGGGCCGGCGGAATTGCGAGAGGCTGGTTCGGGGGCGGCATTCAAGGCGAGAACATCTCAATGCCGCAGTTGGCCTCTCGCCTGAGTCGATTCCTGGAACGTCCTGTGCTGGACCGGACGGGGCTGCAAGGGTCGTTCGATTTCGAATATCTAACCGGCAATGAAGATAACGATGCAGACATCACAGGATTCCTTCTCAGATCAATGGAAGGGATCGGACTCTCACTCAAGGCAGGGAAAGGCCCCGTAGAAACTTTCGTGATCGATCACGCAGAGAAGCCTTCAGCGAATTAGCACCAGTCGGAGTCAATGGATGGCGCGGCACATTGCCAAAATCTCGCTCTTCTGCATTCTTCTGTTCCTCTGCGCTGTGCGTTCAGCGCGAGCCACGGAGTATCACGGGCAGGTTTTCTATCACGGTGCGCCGGTGCCCGGCGCCACGGTAACAGTTTCGCAGGGATCCAAACAGTTCGCGGCCGTTACCGATCGGCAAGGCCTGTATGAGTTTCCCGATCTTGCGGACGGTAAATGGAAAATCGAGATTGAGATGCGGGGCTTCTCCACGCTGACAGCCGATGTGACGGTCGCGGCAAACGCTCCGCAAGGCACGTGGGAACTGAAGTTGCTCGACCTTGACCAGATGCTGGCGCAAGCGCAAGTGGTCAAGCCGGAGGGCAAATCGACTCCATCGCCCGCGAGTGAAACGCCAGTGGCGCCGCCTCTGCTGACCCCGAAGCCGACAGAGGCCGTTCCTGCGCCTGCCAATGCACCGCCCGACGAGGATGCCGAAAAGTCTTCGGATGGATTGTTGATCAACGGCAGCGAAAACAATGCGGCGACTTCGCCATTCAGCCTGGCTCCGGCATTCGGCAATCGGCGCCCCGGCGCCAAGAGCCTCTACACGGGCAGCATTGGCGCGATCGCCGATAACTCCGTCTTCGATGCGCGGCCCTACTCGTTAACTGGCCTGCAGACGCCAAAGGACCTGTACAGCCGCATCACGACGGTTTTCACGCTGGGCGGGCCGCTCAACATCCCTCACTTGATTCACAATGGTCCAAACTTCTTTGTGGCCTACCAATGGATGCGCAATAATGACGCGTCAACGCTCTCCGGCCTGGTACCGGATGCGGCCGAGAGAAGCGGCGACCTGTCTGGCGTGTTGAACGCGCAGGGACAGCCGCTGACCATCTACAATCCCGCGACCGGGCTACCATTTACAGGGAGTATACCGGTCAGTTCGCAGGCCGCGGCCTTGCTGAATCTGTATCCGCAGTCGAACCTCGCAGGCAACTCGCGGTACAACTACCAGACGGAAGTGCTGAACGATACCCATATGGACGCCTTGCAGTCGCGGTTGAACAGAACCATCGGACGCAAGGACCAGATGTACGGCGGGTTTGGATTTCGAAGCACCAGGGCGGGCAGCTCGAATCTGTTCGACTTTCTCGATGCGACGGATTCGCTGGGCATCGACACCAATGTGAACTGGTCGCACAGATTCCCACATCAAACTTTCGCGCTGCTTGGATATCATTTCACGCGTCTGCGGACCGAGGTGCGTCCGCAGTTTGAAAACCGCGAGAACATCTCCGCCAATGCCGGCATCGGCGGCAACGACCAGGACCCGACCGATTGGGGGCCGCCGGGCCTCACGTTTTCAAGCGGTATCGCCGGTCTTTCTGACGCCGACAGCGAGTTCAATCGCAATCGCACGGATGCCGTGTCACTGAACGTTTCGACCGTGTTTCGCCGCCACGAATTCATCTTTGGCGGCGACTTTCGCAAGCAGGAGTTCAACGAATATACCCAACAGAATCCGCGTGGAATGTTCACATTTACGGGGGCTGCGACGGAGGCGCCCGGCAGCCCTTCAACGACGAGCGGATCCGACTTCGCAGATTTTCTGCTTGGTATTCCCGATACGAGCGCGCTCGCGTTCGGCAACGCGGACAAATACTTCCGGCAGCCGGTTTACGACGCCTACTTTACCGACGATTGGCGCATGCGGCCGGAGTTGACCATCGATGCCGGTGTGCGGTGGGACTACGGCGCGCCGATGACCGAGCTCTACGGCAGACTCGTGAACCTCGACATTACGTCCGGGTTTGGCGCGGTGGCGCCGGTACTCGGCAGCAGCCCGAGGGGTTCGCTGACAGGGACCAAGTATCCAAGCTCTCTGGTGCGTCCGGACCGGCGTGGATTCGAGCCGCGCATCGGTATATCGTGGCGACCGATACCGGCGTCCACGCTGGTGGTACGCGCGGGCTACGGAATCTATGACGACACGTCGGTGTACCTTTCAGCCATGGAAAACATGGCGCAGCAGGCGCCTCTTTCCACCAGCCTCAGCATAGCCAACAGCGCAACTTGTCCGCTGACGCTGGCCAACGGTTTTCGCAGCTGCGCCGGTACAACGGCCGATACTTTTGCTTTGGATCCAAATTTGCGCGTGGGCTACGCGCAAGTTTGGCAATTATCCGCACAGCGCGATCTTCCGGGAGCGCTGGTGGCTACCGCAACCTATCTCGGGACCAAGGGCACGCGCGGGATGCAGGAGTTTCTGCCCAACACGTTTCCCATTGGCGCGGTGAATCCGTGCCCCTCCTGCCCCGTGGGATTCGTGTACAGAACATCGAACGGAAATTCAACCCGAGAGGCGGGGCATCTGCAGCTAAGGCGGCGACTGCGTAGCGGGTTGGCCGCGTCGATCGACTACACCTACTCCAAGTCCCTTGACGATGATGCGCAGGTGGGCGCGCAAGGGCATGTTGCCGTGACCTCGGAGACGAGTTCGGGCTCGCAGGGAGGAGGTTCTCAAGGTTCGGGGTCGCAGAGCACAGGTCCCCTGAGCGTGGGCGCAACGAGTTCAATGTCGGGACCGTCGGTTGCGCAGAACTGGCTTGATTTGCGGGCCGAGCGCGGCCTCTCGACGTTTGACCAGCGCCACCTGCTGAAGTTTCAAATTCAATACACTACCGGAATGGGAATGGGTGGAGGAACACTGCTGAGCGGCTGGAGAGGAAGGATGCTGAAGGAGTGGACCGCCATGACGCAGATCTCCGCGGGCAGCGGGCTGCCGGAGACTCCGATTTATCTTGCGGCCGTTCCCGGAACGGGCGCAACGGGTACCATACGCCCGGACCTGACGGGTGCGTCCATCCATAACGCTCCCGCGGGCTACTTTCTCAACGTGGCGGCATACAGTGCGCCCACCTTGGGCCAATGGGGCATGGCGCGGCGCGATTCCATTACCGGGCCAGATCAGTTCAGCCTGGATACGTCGTTTGCGAGGACTTTCCGGTTACGCGCTCCATTCAATCTCGATGTGAGGGCGGATGCCGCGAACATGCTGAATCACGCGGCCTACTCGGCGTGGAACACCGTTGTGAATAGCTCGACTTTTGGACTGCCGGCCGCGACCAACGCCATGCGCAGCGTGCAGATCACCGGACGGCTGAGGTTTTGACGATGAAGTGGCTGACGGCATTGCTGATTCTCATCCTGCTGAGCGCAGCGCCGATGGCCCGCGCGCAGGCGATCGGAACCAATGCTGCGCAAGGGCAAGCCGAAACTTACACTCTCAAGTTGAACTCCCAGTTGGTCGTCGAGACGGTCGTGGTGAAAGACAAGGAAGGCAACTTCATTGAAGGCCTGGCCGCCAAGAACTTTGTGGTGAGTGAAGACGGCGTGCCGCAGACCGTACGTATTTGCGAACACCAGCAGCTTGCCAACACGGCAAACCCGCTGCCGGTGACGCCGTCCGACGAAGAAAACATCAACATCTACAAGAAGCTCTCACGCACACAGATCGCGCCGGAGACGGCGGGGAGCACCAAATACCACGATCATCGCCTGCTTGCGTTTTATTTTGATATGTCGGCCATGCCGCCCGACGACCAGATGCGCGCGCTGGCTGCCGCGGAAAAATTTGTGCGAAGGGAGATGACGGCTTCTGACCTGATTGCAATTCTCCGGTTCCAGGGCGGATCGGTGGACATTCTGCAGGACTTCACGGCTGACAAAAATCGCCTGCTGAGCATTCTGCAAACCCTGATTGTGGGCGAGGGCCAGGGCTCGGTTGACTCCATCGACGACGCCAGCAGCGCCGATACGGGCGCGGCCTTCGGGCAGGACGACAGCGAGTTCAACGTCTTCAATACCGACCGCCAGCTCTCGGCGCTGGAAACTGCGGCAAAAATGCTGGGACAGATGAGCGAGAAGAAGTCCCTCATCTACTTTGCCAGTGGGATGCGTTTGAACGGCGTCGATAACCAGGCACAATTGCATGCGACCATCGACGCAGCGGTGCGGGCAGGCGTTTCGTTCTGGACGGTGGATGCGCGCGGCCTGGTGGCGAGCGCGCCTCTCGGCGACGCGACGCAGGGCTCGCCGGGCAACGAGGGCATGTATTCCGGAACCGCGGCACAGGCGGCCACTGACAAGTTCCAGCAGTCGCAGGACACGATGTATTCGCTGGCGTCCGACACCGGCGGCAAGGCGTTTTTTGACAACAACGACCTGACTCGCGGCATCGTGCAGGCGCAGCGCGCCATCGCCGACTACTACATCGTGGGCTATTACACCACCAACGATGCGCAGAATGGGCACTTCAGGCGGGTAAAGATTGCGCTCGATCCCGCGCAGGATGCCAGTCTCGACTACCGGCAAGGCTACTTCGCGAACAAGGAGTTCAACCGCTTCAACGAAGCCGACAAGGAGCGGCAGCTCGAAGACGCGCTCATGCTTGGCGATCCCATCACGGATCTCACCATCGCGATGGAGATCGATTATTTCCAGCTCAACCGGGCGGAATATTACGTGCCGATTATCGTGAAGATCCCGGGTCGCGAACTCGCGCTGGCCAAGCGGTTCGGGGCGGAGCACACGCTGATTGACTTTGTTTGCGAGATCAAGGACGAGGTCGGCGGCATCACTGTTTCCAACGTTCGCGACTACGTCGACGTGAAGCTGAGCGATGCCACCGCGGCCGAACTGGCCAAGCGTCCCGTTGAATACGACACCGGGTTCACGCTCCTGCCTGGAAGATATTCGATCAAGTTTCTCGCGCGCGACGACGAAACGGGAAGGATCGGAACTTACCAGAATGAATTCGTCATCCCGAACCTGAACAAGGAGACAAAGAGCGTTCCCATCAGCTCGGTAGTTCTCAGCAGTCAGCGTGTCAACCTGAAAGATGCCCTCTATAACGTGACCAGGGGCAAGGACGAAGCAAAGGATGTTGCGAACAACCCGCTCGTATCGGACGGTATCAAATTGATACCGAGCGTGACCCGAGTCTTCAAAATGGGTCGCGACATGTACGTGTATTTGCAGGCTTATGCGGGTGGACCGGCAGCAGCGAGTGCGGCGACTTCGGCAACCGGGGCAGCAACGCCCGGAAAAGACGCGCCGTTGATCGCGTTTGTGAGCCTCTATCGCGATCAGAAGAAGGCGTTTGAGTCTGCGCCGATCGCCACGACTCCCGTCGCGGGCAGCCGCCTGGGCGTTGTGCCGCTGCGCTTCAATGTCGGCCTGGGTGACCTTGCACCCGGCGTGTACCAGTGCCAGATCACCGTTCTCGATCCTTCGGGCCATCGCGCCGCATTCTGGGTAAACCCGATCAAGCTGGTGCGTTAGGACCCCCGCTTATTTCCGCGTCATTTGGCGAAGCGCGAGTTTGGCTGCGTTGTAACCGCACATGCCGTGAACGCCGCCGCCCGGCGGTGTCGATGCGGAGCATAGATAAAGGTTGGGATCGCCGGTTGCGTAACTGCGAGCGCTGGGGCGAAACAGAAATTGGCGCACCGTGAACGCTCCGCCGCTGATATCGCCGCCCACGAGGTTCGCATCCATTTGCTCCAGCGCCATGGGCGACGAAACCCGGCGTGCCAGCACGCAATCGCGAAACCCAGGCGCGAAGCGCTCGATCTGCGCTTCGATGCGTGCCGTCATATCGAAATTCGATCCGTTGGGCACATGGCAATAAGCCCAGAGAACATGTTTGTCCAGCGGTGCGCGAGAGGGATCGAACAGGGAGGGCTGCGCCACCAGCACGAATGGGCGCTCGGCACACCAGCCGTGGGCCACCGCATATTCAGCCCGGGCAATCTCTTCGAATGTGCCGCCAAGGTGCAGGCTGATGGCGCGAGAACACTCCGCCGCCTTCCATGGAACGGGCTCTGAAAGTGCATAGTCGATCTTGTACGCGCCTGGCCCATGTTCGAATCGCTCCAGCGTGTGCCGGTATCCAGGCGAGAGCCGGCTCCCGGCAATCGCGAGCAACTGGCGAGGCGTTGTATCGAAAAGCGTCAGCGTGTGCTCCCCGTCCAGCTCGTTGAACGAACTCGCATCGATGCGGCGCGACGTGTGAATTGTGCCGCCCAGGCTTTCGAGGTAAGAAATCAGCGCCTGGGAGATACAGCGTGACCCGCTGCGAGGGATGGGCCATCCCACAGCGTGAGCCGCGGCGCCAAGTACCAGTCCGAAGGCAGCGCTCAGCGGCTCATCGAAGCTGAGGAACGAATGTGCCGCCAGTCCCGCGAATAGCGCCCGCATAGGCACGCTCGCAAAGTGGCTTGTGGCGAGGCTCTGCGCTGATTTCACTCCCACGAGCCCGAAGCGCGCCATCAGGAACGGATGATGCGGAATGCGGAGAGCGGGCCCGAGACTGTCCTGCGCAAAGTCGTTCCAGTGGTCGACGAGAGGGCGCATCAATTTTCGCCATCGCTTGCCATCGGCGGCAAACGCCTTTTCCGCATCGCCCAGTTGGCGTTCGAGCACGACGGCGGTGCCATCGTCGAGCGGGTGCGCCAGCGGCGCGTTTCCATGGATCCATTCCAATCCGTAGTCGGCCAGAGGAAGCGTGGAAAAGAAGGGTGACCCTGCGGCCATCGGATGCACTGCGGACCCAAAGTCATGCAGAAAGCCTGGAAGAGTGAGCGGAAATGTGCGCGTGGCGCCACCCGGTTCCTCCTGGGCTTCAAAGACTTCGACGCGGAGTCCCGCTTGAGCAAGCACAATGGCCGCAGCCAGTCCGTTGGGACCCGAGCCGATTACGTATGCGCGCTTCATGGCGTCACTTTCGGCCGCTCAATCATGGGGCGGCAGTTCCTCTGGCCATTGGACAACGGCGAACTTGCCGTCCTGGGCGAGCGTGATTTCGGGCGCATACAGTCCGATGAATTCACGCCGCCACCAGTTTCCGGTGCGGCGCTTTTCGTCGCTTGAAGTAAACCAGTACTGCCATAACACGGCGCGGACATAACGAGGCGGCGACTGCGGAAAGGGATTGCCTCTAAAGAGCGCCAGCACATCGTTGTCATTCACCAGCAAGCGCTCTTCAGTCAGCGGAACGATATCGCTCTGGCGCCAGTCACCGAGCGAGGCGAACCAGAGATTCCAGTCGAAGCGGGGCTGATAGGGCGCGTAGATGCGAGGCGGCTCATTGAGCGCCTGCGGTTTATAGCGGAAGGGATATGCGGTCCAGTTTTCTCCATCGTTCGAGCCCTGGAACTCGATCTCGTAGCGCCCGCGCGTCATGACGGCGAATAGACCGTATTGGTTCGCGATGCGAAATGGTTCGAGTGCGGTGATGGGCGTGGTGGGCAGTGGAAACCCGCGCAATGGCAGGCGAATCATCTCCGCTGTGGTGTCGTACGCAACCCATGTGAGCATGACTGCCGCAAGACCCAGCCGAACTGCGGCAAGGTGCTTTGCGAGCCTTGCACGCGGAGTTCGAGGCGCACGATCCCATTCGACGTCGCGCGTTTCGATGGATGCGGCGTCTCCTTCGCTCGCAGCTTGGTTCGCACCTTCGTTGCCAGCTTCGTTGCCCGTAAGGATCGACAAGGGGATCTCGGCCCTGGTTGCGGAAAATGCGGTGGGCGCCGGTGCAGGCGGACGAAAACGCGCCGGTAAAAAACGGATCCACGCGGCATCATCCAGCAGCAGAAAGCCCAGCGAGAGCACGAGATAGTTGAGAAAGGTGTAATTCGCGGTGAGGATCACTCCGATTTCCCACGGCGTCACGATGAAGAAACAGATCATGCGCACACGACGGGGGAAGAAGAGCATGAGGACGACACCGAGTTCGAGCGCGAGCGTTCCCGCAGCAGAAGCAACTTGAAACCAGTGCGGAAAGTGCTCGACATACCAGCCGATCCAGGTAGGCAATGGGCCATTCTGGTAGTACTCGTCCATGGCCGTCAGGTTGCGCCACTCCGTATCGCCGCTGAGCAACTTGACCATGCCCGATTCGAAGTAAATGCGGAACCATTCCCATTGCAAGAGGAAGAGGCTGGCGCGCGAAGGGGGACTGTTCGCTCCCCAACCGGGCATGAGCCCGCGCGGCGCAAAGAACAGGGCGAGAAAGCCCGCCTCCAGCAGCATTCCATCTGATTGATAGCTCGAAAACTCGCCCGATGCGCTGACAAAAGCCAAAAAGCACACAAAGCAAACGAAGAAACTCAGCCTCGGCCAAAGGTTCACGAAGGCTACCACGGATGCCGCGAGGCCCAGCCACATGATACCCATCAGCATGGGCGAGCTGGAGGAGATCCAGAATAGCGACGGTGCGTACCAATAACGCGCCACTCCCGCAAGCGACTGGTCGACAGCCGCGAGATACTGCTGCGCGGGCAAAATGCCCTCTGGACCGATAAGTCCCTTGATCTGAAAGAGCAGCGAAAAGAACGCGGAAAAATAGATGGCCGCGAGCGCGCGCAAGAATATCCAGCGCGGAACCAGGCGGTCCTGCGGACCATGGCGGGAGTCGAACAACCAGTGAAGTAAGTTGCCCGGGTTACGCTCCAACATCTCAAAGACATGATAGCGGCTTCTGGATTCTGTGTGCAGTTTCGTGCGGCTTAACGCCTCAAGGCATCACTCTGCGAGAATAGGGTTGGATGCTTTCACTGCAAAATGCGGGCAAGCGGTTTGGGCCGCGAATCTTGTTTCTTGAAGCCAATTGGCTCATCCGAAGCAAGGAAAAGACTGCGCTTGTGGGTGCCAATGGCACCGGCAAATCCACCCTGATGAAGGTGCTGGCAGGTCTCGAATCGCTGGACTACGGCACCATGCAGCAGACGCGCGGAATGAGCATCGGCTACCTGCCGCAAGAGGGTTTGCGGCTCGCGGGGCGGAGCGTTTTCGAAGAATGCCTGACAGTGTTCGACGAAATTCGCGACATGGAGAAGGAGATCGAGCAGCTTAGCGGCCAACTGGCCGAACTGGACCACGCGGGCCCTGAATACGACGCCGCGGCCGAGCGCTTCTCGATGCTGCAGGATCGTTTTCACGCCCTCGATGGCTATGCGCTCGATGCGCAGGTGGGCAGCGTTCTTACCGGCCTGGGTTTCAGCAAGGAAGACTGGACGCGGCAAACCGATGAGTTCAGCGGCGGCTGGCAGATGCGTATTGCGCTGGCCAAGCTGCTGCTGGCCAAGCCCAACCTGCTGCTGCTGGATGAGCCGACCAATCACCTTGACCTTGAAACCCGCAACTGGCTTGAGGACTATCTGAGGAATTATCCCTTCGGCTACATCCTTATTTCGCACGACCGCTACTTTCTCGATGTCACCATCGACCGCACGGTGGAGATTTGGAACAAGCGGCTCACGATCTATCAAGGGAATTACACCAAATACCTGTCGCAGAAAGACGAACGGCGCGCGCAATTGCAGGCCGCGTACCGCAACCAGCGTGAACAGATCGAGCACCTTGAGGCGTTCATCAACCGGTTCCGCGCGCAGGCCACCAAGGCCAAACAGGTGCAGAGCCGCATCAAGGAACTGGAAAAGATAGAGCGCATCGAGATACCCGAAGAAGAGGCGGTCATCCACTTCAAGTTTCCGCAACCTCCGCCTTCCGGGCGCATGGTGGCGGAGGCCGAAGGGCTCTCGAAGAGCTATGGCGCGAAACAGGTGCTGAGCAATGTGCGCTTCTCGATTGAGCGCGGCGACCGCGTAGCACTTGTTGGAGTGAACGGAGCCGGCAAGTCCACGCTGATCAAGCTGCTCACCGGCGAGGAAGCTCCTACAGCCGGGCAGGTTCGAATCGGCCACAACGTGGTGGCCGAGTATTTTGCGCAGGACCAATACAAGGTGCTCGACGGCGATTCGCGCATGCTGGACGACATGAGCCGCGCCGCGCTCAAGGTGCCGGAACAGGCGCTGCGGTCACTGCTTGGCTGTTTTCTTTTCAGCGGCGATGATGTTTTCAAGCCGCTCGGCGTGCTTTCCGGAGGGGAGCGCAACCGCTATGCCCTGGCGCGCATTCTGGTTTCGCCGTCGAATTTTCTGCTTCTCGACGAGCCGACGAACCATCTCGACATGCGGGCCAAAGACGTATTGCTGGAAGCCATCGCTGCCTTCTCGGGCACCGTCGTTTTCGTTTCGCATGACCGCTACTTTATCGACCGCCTGGCAACGCGAGTGCTGGAAGTAGCGGATGGCACGGTCACCAGCCATGAAGGCAATTACGAGGACTACCTGCGCTGGAAGGAGGCGCAGGTCGCCGGAGGCGAAGCCACGGTCGGCGCTACCCCGTCGCCTGCAACCGCAAAGTCCGCTTCCACCGGAGTCACCATCGTCATTGAAGGTGGCCCCGAAGCAACGAACGGTTCCGCATCACCTTCTGCTCGTCAACGCCGCCTGAACCCCATCAAGCAGAAGCAGATGGAAGATCGCTGCGCATTCCTCGAAGAGGAGATTCCGCGCATCGAGGCCGCCATCGCGCACACGGAAGGGGAGCTAGGCACCTATGTTTCCGCCGCCGAAACGCAGCGGCTGACGGACCTTGCGGCGGAACTGCGCGAACAACTTTCCATGCTCACGGCTGAATGGGAAGAACTGATGGTGCTGCTGGAAGCTTAGGGTCTGATTCCCGGTCAGGCGTGCGCCGGCACCGGCAGCCGGAACGGTTTCGTCGTTAGGAACTCGATCAGCAACCCGAACAACCCATTCACAAAGAAGTTAATCACCGGAAGCATCCACGTGCCGGTCGACAGAAACAGGAAATATGAGAATACTGAGCCGACAGCTAACCCCATCACGATCCCGTTCCACGCCCAATGCAGCCGGAGCCCCGACGCTCCAATCGCAAACCCCATTACCGCCCGGTTCAACAGCACAAAAATCAGGATAGCCAGGGTGAACTTCAGAATTCCGGCGGAAAACAGCATGCTCGAGCACAGGACGCCCATGCACAATCCTAGAAAAGTGGCGAAAAGAATCCGTTTCATACGTACGACTCCTTCAGGGCGCGTCCCTCTGGACAGCACCGCCCCTCGAAGAGTCCTACGCGCCCGCCCCGCTTTCGGTTCCAGCGCCCGTGGTTTGGTTAGTGAATGACGGTTCCTATTCCGACGGGAAGATTCAGCGACCTGCGCACGGCATCGATATCAGGACGAAACGTTCCCGGCCGCTCCTGACCTTCAAAGCTCCGTTGCCAACTCAGAAGCAACCCCTCCACAATCTCTCTTCCGTCCGGATCGGCAACAGCCTCGATCGGAGTGCGTCCACCCAGGGACGGAATTTTCTGGTGTACCCACGCCTCCACCTCTTCCTGCATGTGGGCAGCAAAGTCTCTCTGAATTTCGGGATCGAGAGGTTGTGCCGCCTCATTTTGTCGAGACGCCATCTTGCTCTGTTTTTCCCGTTTTGCAATCGCTTCCTCAGGCGTCTCCGTCGTGGTGCTCAAATGGGTCACATGAAGGCCAAGCCGTTTCTCGACTTCCTGCCGAATCCGCGTGGCCCGGTTTGCCGAATTCACTTCCGCAATCAGGGTTTGTCCGGAAATCCGCAGGTGCCCAAGAATGGTGTTGTCCCAGGTTTTGTGCATCGCGTTACCCTTCACAATCCAATCGATCTCCACCATGCGGAGCGAACCGTCGGCGTTCCACTCCGCGTCTTCGAGCAGCTCCGCTTTGGTCGTTCCCCAGGCCAGCGGGGCAAGCGCATCGAATGCCACCTGGGCGGATCCAACCCGAAACGTGAGCGTATGGAAGATAAACGGTTCGCCGTCGGTGTTCACCAGCTTTTTTGGCCGGAGCAAGGCATTTCGGATGTCGAGATACACACTGCGAATCTCCTCTGAATAGCGGACCAGGTCGGAAACCGTCAGTTGCCGGTTCTGCTTTGCGATCTTGCGCCGCAGTCTGGCGCGAAGCTCGACGATCTCGACTTTCCTGTCGGGCCGGATCACCTTAGGCGCAAGCCTGCCCAGGGTCGCCACGTCGGGCAAGATCCAGATTTGCCCATAAACGATGTCTCCAGGGCGCATTGTTTTCGTTCCCGAATGCTCCTCAACCTCGGTTTCTTCGCCAACCAGAATGTCTCGCAGCGCAGCGCTTTGGCCGGGATTGCAACGGATAATCTCATAGAAGCTGACCGGCCGCGAGACCGCCTGCTCCAGAATCAAGAGCTCTAATTCAGACAATCGGCTTGCGCTCTTTGCCAGGTAGGCACGTAAAACTGCTCCCGCCCTCGGCTTGCCTGAGCGGCGACGCCGAGGACTCTCTGGATCCCAGTCGAAGATCAGGTAGGGACTGAAGATGGCTTCTTCATTCGGGTACGTGTCTAGCGGCTTTGGAAATGGAACCTGGTTGAACTCTGCCCATGCCAGAACAAGATCGTCACCGAACAAGCGCCCGGCCACCTTCAACAATGCCGGCGTAAGCCGGTCCGAGGCCTCGCGCTGTCGGCTCCAGGGTGTATCAACTGGTGCAGACGAGGCTGATGCCGCGCGTAGACAGCAATGCTTGTACTTTTTTCCACTGCCGCAGGGGCAACGATCGTTTCTTCCGATCTTCTCGCTCGAATCGAGACTCCTCATGGCGACATTATCCCTGATCGCCGGAAAAATGAAACATCCCGAATCTGTGAAAATCCGGGTCAGATTTTAACAGTCGCCGGGGCAACAATCGAGTGGGTCGTTCCATGCTGAAGCTGCTTACCGGGCTCTGTAGCGCCGTCGTGCATAATCAAAACACGATGGCTTTACTCTGGAACCCCGAAAGCTGGTCGCAGCGTCTTGCTGAGTTGGAAGCGCGCTCAGGCGATTTGAAAGAGGCGCCTTTACGCCGCGATGTGCGCTCGTTGGGCACGCTGCTGGGCGAAGTGCTGCGCGAGCAGGCAGGCGACGACCTCTTCGCCCACGTCGAAGCGCTGCGCCAGGGCACCATCCGCCGCCGCGATGCCGAGGCCCGTGGCAATGAAGAGGAAGCTGCCCGCCATGCGGCCAAGGCGCTCGAACTTGTACACTCGTTGCCCGTCGAGCGCGCCATCCTGCTCACGCGCGCCTTCGCTTTCTACTTTGAACTGATCAACCTGGCCGAAACCAATCACCGCAAGCGCCGCCGCATCGCCCTGCAGTTGAGCGGCGAGGCCGGCCGCCAGCGCGGCTCTCTGGCTGGTACGCTTTGCGAAATGCGCCGCGTGGGCATCAGCGGGAACGAGGCCATGGACTGGCTCAAGCGCGTGCTTATCGTACCGGTGTTTACCGCGCATCCTACCGAGGTGGCACGGCGTTCCGTGATGTTCAAGCGCCGCCGCATTGGCGAGTTTCTCACTACCCTCGACCGCATCCCGGTGCCCGAACAGGACATGGCGCGGCTTGAAGAACTTGTGCTCGCCGAAATCACGAGCCTGTGGCAGACCGATGAGGTTCGCTCGCGACGGCCCACCGTCTACGACGAAATCAAGATGGGCCTCGACTACTACGATGTCTCCATCTTTGCCACGCTGCCCGGTTTGTACCGCGAGATTGCTGAAGCCCTGCGCGCCGCTTACGGGCTCGAGATCGAAGCCCACGAGCTGCCGCTGGTGCTGCGTTTCGGTTCGTGGATCGGCGGCGACCGCGACGGCAATCCTTTCGTTACGCCCGAGGTCACGCGCGACGCCATCCGACTGGCGCGCGGCCACCTGCTGCTTTATTACCAGCGCCAACTGAACGCCATCATGGAACTGCTGACCACCAGCGCCCAGCAGCGGCCGGTGAGCGAGGCATTGCTGGAACGGCTTGAAGCCTACGTGGCGCAGGTGCACACGCCCGAGTCCCAGGTCTTCGGGGCGCAGTATGAGTTCGAATACTATCGTCGCTTCGTTATCTGCCTCAAAGCACGGCTGCAGAGGACTCTCCAATTCATGGAGCAACCGTCGCACCCCGGCACCTCGTTGCCGGTGATGCCCTACACGCTGGCGACATTGGCGCAGGGTCAGGACAAGCTGGCGCAGGTGCTGCCCGCCTACTGCTCTGTCGATGAGTTCCTCGACGATCTTGAGACGCTGCGGGCTTCGCTGGCCGCGCATGACGGCCTGCGCATCGCGCGCACGCTCATTGATCCCCTGGTTTTGCAGGTACGCACGTTCGGACTGCATCTGCACACCCTCGACATTCGCCAGCACGCACGGGTGCATGCAGCGGCGCTGAAAGAGGCGATCGCCGATACCATCGCGGAGTCGCTGCCCGGCAGCCTCTCGGATGAAACTTCGAGCGTGCTGGAAACTCTGCGGGTTGTGGCTGAGGTGAAGAATGGCTGCTCGCCCGAGGCTGTTCGCCACTACGTCATCAGCGGCGCGGCATCCGTTGAAGATGTGCTGGCTGTGGTGAGGCTGGCGCGACTGGGCGGCGTGCGCGTCGAGGGCTGCGGGCGTGACCCCGGCCTGATGCCCGTGCCACTCTTCGAATCCATTGACGATCTGCGCCAGGCCCCGGCGGTGTGCCGCGAGTTGTGGAACCGGCCCGACTATCGCAAGCTGCTCGCCACCTGGGACAACTGGCAGGAAGTCATGCTCGGCTACTCCGACTCCAATAAAGATGGCGGCATGCTGACCAGTATCTGGGAGATTTTCCGCGCCCATCGCGATCTGCATACCGTGGCGCGCGAGGCGGGCGTCAAGCTGCGCCTCTTTCATGGCCGCGGGGGCACCGTGGGGCGCGGCGGCGGTCCCACGCACCGCGCCATCTTCGCCCAGCCAATGGATTCGTTTGAAGGTCAGTTGCGCATTACCGAGCAGGGCGAGGTGCTGAACTTCAAATACGCCGACGAGGTATTGGCCGAGCGCAATCTCGAACTGATGATTGCGGCGTCGCTCGACGCTCTCGCCCGCCCCAATGCGCGCGACCCCGAGGGCCATTTTACCGGCGTGCTCAAGCCCGAATGGGAAGAGGCGCTCGACGAGCTATCCGCCATTTCATTCGCGTTTTATCGCAAGAATATCCTCGAAAACCCGGAGGTCGTCACCTATTTCGAGCAGTCCACCCCGGTAGGCGAGCTGGAGCACGCCATGATCGGGTCGCGGCCGTCGCGGCGCAAGGCATCGCCGAATATTGCCGACCTGCGTGCTATTCCCTGGGTGTTCGGATGGACGCAGTCACGGCTGCTGGTGCCAGCCTGGTTTGGCGTGGGCTTCGCGATAGCCCAATTCGTCGAAAAGCCCGGCGCGCTGGAACTGTTGCAGGAGATGGCCCGCGAGTTTCCGCTCTTCATCGACCTGCTGCGCAACGTGGAAATGGCGCTGGGCAAGGCCGATCTGGCCACCGCACGAATGTACTCCTCGCTGGTGCCCGACGCGAAATTGCGCGAACGCGTCTACGACCAGATCGAGGCGGAGTTCCATCGGACGGTGCGCACCGTACTTGCCGTTACGCAGCAATCCGAATTGCTTGAGAAGAACCAGGTTCTGGCCCGCTCGATCAAGCTGCGCAATCCCTATGTCGATCCCATGCACCTGATCCAGGTGGATATGCTGCGGCGCAAACGCTCGGGCGAAGACACGCCGGAGGTGAACCGCGCCATCGCCGCCACGATCAGCGGGATTTCGGCGGGGCTCAGGAACACCGGGTGACGAGGTTGCGGCGCAGTTGATGGTTTGTGTGTCCTCTCAAGAGAACAGGGCAGAGATCGTTACGGTTGTGACCCGCATTCCTCACCGTTCTGGCGCTGCCCTGTCCTTGAGCATTTCCGGCCGTTTCACAAGGGCAGGTAATTGTCTGCCAATCCTCTGTGGAAAACTGCAAATTTTGAGGGGGGGTAAGAGCCTGTCGCCGAGGCTCTTCAGTCAGGTCCGTTTGTGAAGGACCTGTTTCATTCACTCAACAAATATTGGCAGTCTGTTTTAGTGCTGGCAAAAAAGCGAAACCAAAAGGGTTGCAATCGGAGCGAGGGGTATAGACAGGTCAGATTCTGACATTTTTTGACCGGACATATCTCTGCCTCACCTATTCAGAGGTATGACAACATTCTGCGCTTTTCCGATTAAATTATCTGCCAACGCTGAGAACAAATAGGGCCGGCAGGCGGTGTGCAAGCGGCCGTCGCGCCGGCGGAAAAGCCCTGCCGCCAACCTTGGCCGGCGGCCCGCAAGCTTCTCAATTCCTGACTCTCCCAGGATTTCTTCGGCATTCCGATCTGCTGGCCCGAGTCCCAAAGCGGAGAATTCGCCCAAAAAGCACAATGAGGGCTGGGATTAGCTCCCAGCCCTCATTTTGTTTTCCAGATTCTGCCCGAATCCGGCCGCTGGGTTTTTAGAGCGGCTGCACGTCTGCCGCTTGCCAGCCCTTGGGCCCCTTCACCACGTTGAACTGCACGGCTTGACCTTCCTGCAGGCTCTTGAAACCACTTGAGTTGATTGCAGAGTAGTGCACGAAGACGTCTTCGCCGTTCTGACGCGAGATGAAGCCGAAGCCTTTCGCGTCATTAAACCACTTCACGGTGCCTTGTTCCATTTTGTTTCTTATTTCCTGATTTGAATTGCGCTGGATGAATCGGAGCGACCACTGGCAGAATCTTGCTTGGTTGGGCGAGTTACTGCTCACGCCCGGTTCGACTCTAACGCTGGCCATAGTGTAGCATCCCCGGCAAAAATTGCGCGCATGAAACTGAGCGTTTCGTGTCCGGCCACGAATTCCGCGCCTTGAATGCCTTGTTCAATCAGCGAGATACGGGGTTACTTTCGGTTGTGATAGGGTAAAAGGTCGCCATGTCCAACGATCCTGTCCCTGGCTTGCTTGCCCGCGCCACCGAGGTGCTGGAAGGGGAATTCAGTTCCCTCCCGGCCTTTGCGCCAGCCCCGGAAGCGGTAGCTGACCAGGAGGCGATGGCACGGGTGCTGGAGACAGCGGCGCACCTTCTCGGGGACAACTATCCTTACTTCCATCCTCTGTATGCCGGACAGATGCTGAAGCCGCCGCATCCGATAGCGCGCGCGGCTTACGCCCTGGCGATGAAGCTCAACCCGAACAATCACGCCCGCGACGGCGGCCGCGCCAGTTCGGAGATGGAAATCGAAGCCGTGAGCGAGATTGCCGCCATGTTTGGCTGGACGGAATTCCTGGGGCATCTCACTTCGAGCGGAACCCTGGCGAATCTTGAAGCGCTTTGGGTGGCCGGGCAGTTAGCGCCTGGGAAGCGCATTGTCGGGTCGGAGCAGGCTCACTATACCCACCAGCGCATCAGCGGGGTGCTGAAACTGGACTATGCCCCCATCGCGGCGGACGACCGCGGGCGCATGAGCCTTGAGGCGCTGGACGCCAGACTGGGCAAAGGCGATGTGGGCACGGTGGTGGTTACGCTGGGGACCACGGCCATCGGAGCGGTCGATCCTCTGGAAGAGATTCTGGCGTTGCGCGAGCGGTATGGATTCCGCGTCCACGTAGACGCGGCCTACGGGGGCTATTTCCGGCTGATACCCGAAGCCCTCGACGAACCGGCCCGCCGCGCCTACGCCGCAATGGATCGGGCCGACTCCATCGTCATCGACCCGCACAAGCACGGCCTGCAACCCTACGGCTGCGGTTGCGTCCTGTTTCGCGACCCCGCGGTGGGCCGCTTTTACAAGCATGATTCGCCCTACACGTATTTCACCTCAAAGGAGCGGCACCCCCACCCCAGCGAACAAGGATCGTTCGCCGGGGGCCCCGTGCACCTGGGCGAGATCAGCCTGGAGTGTTCGCGGGCCGGGGCGGCGGCGGTGGCTTTGTGGGCCACGCAGCGGCTTTTGCCCCTCAAGCCGGGAGGGGAATTTGCCTGCGGGCTGGCTCGCGGACGGGCGGCAGCGGTGGAATTGGACCGGCGGGTCCGCACTTATGCGCCCTTCGAGCCGCTGGCAGGCGGCGCGCCTGAGCTGGACATCGTGGTATGGAAGTTGAAAGCGGAGACGGCCGAAGGGTCTTCGCGGATGGCACAGGAAACTTTTGTGGCTTGCGCCTCGTCTGATTTGCATCTAGCCCTTGTACAATTGCCGCAATCCTGGTTTGTTCCGGAAGACGGCGGTATACGCGGAAGGCCGGGCGGGCACGTGACTTGCTTGCGCTCTGTTCTGATGAAGCCGGAGCATCAGGCCTGGCTGAATATAATCTGGGAGAAGCTGACCGCGGCCTGCGCAAAAGCTGGGGAGAGTTGAAAAAGATGGCAAAGGCGGGTTTAGTCGATTCGGAAAAAGAAAACGTTCTCATTCGTTTGGGGAGCTGCTCCGTCAAGATTCTGCCTGAATTTGGAGGCAAAATCGCGTCGATCCGTGTGAAGGATCGCGAGCTGCTGCAGGCCCCGCTGGCCCCGCTGGGTCCTCGAACTCAAACGATGCCTTTCGACAAAAGCGATGCGAGCGGATGGGACGAATGCATTCCGTCAGTGGCCGCCTGCACGGTGGAAACCGTTGCCGGTCCGGCCGAAATTCCCGATCACGGGGACCTGTGGCGCGTAGCCTGGCGGTGCACCGCCGACGATGGCTCCACGACCCTGCGCGCCGAGTGCTTTTCTCTGCCGCTCACGCTGGAGCGCAGCATCCGGCTGACTGAAACCAGCGGAGGCTGGCGGCTCTGGTTGGACTACCTGCTGACCAACACAGGCAATGATCCCGTGCCGTGGTCCTGGTCTGCGCATCCTTTATTTGCAACGGAGGCGGGCGACCAGATTCTGCTTCCGGCTTCCATCGCAGCTCTGCGGGTTGAAGGCTCCGGCGGGGGCCGGCTTGGTGGGGCCGGCAGCACTGTCAATTGGCCGATCGCGACGCTGGCCAATGGCAGCCGGACAGACCTGGGAGTGGTGCAACATCCCGAGTCGCACATTGGCGACAAGGTGTTCGCCGGCCCTCTGTCAGATGCGGAAAACTGGTGCGCTCTGTCCAGGCCGAAGGCGGGGGTACGCATCCGAGTTGGCTTCGACCCGGTGGCGACACCGTATCTTGGACTTTGGATCTGCCATGGCGGCTGGCCAGATGGACCGGGACCGAAACAGACCTGCGTGGCGCTGGAACCGTCCACGGCGCCGGTCGATTCGCTTGCCCAAACCGGCCCCTGGTCACGCATCCTTTCTCCCGGCGAATCCTACTCTTGGCCGATGCTTGTTGATATTGAATTGATTTAGGTTAGGACGATATGCATGACCCCGCGTCGTTGCGTTCTCTGCACTTAGCCCGTTTCCAGGCCGAGCCGGTTGTCTATTCAGCCCCAGGCCGCGTGAATCTGATTGGCGAGCATACCGACTATGCCGAAGGATTCGTGATGCCGGCGGCCATCGATTTTGCTACGCTGGCGGGGATTTCGCCGCGATCCGACGGAAAAATCGTCCTCTATTCAGAGAATTTTGGCGATGAGCGCGCGTTTGATGTGTCGGCGCTGCCCACCGAGGCAAAGAAACATTGGAGCGACTATCCCCTGGGCGTGGTCGCCATCCTGGCCGGCGAGGGCCACGCCATTCCCGGATTCAGCCTGAGTCTGTGGGGCGATGTACCGGTCGGCTCCGGACTCTCCAGCTCTGCGGCCGTCGAGGTTGCTACGGCGCTGGCAGTCACTTCGCTGATTGGTGTCAGTTATCCGGGTCCAGTGCTCGCCCGGCTGTGCCAGCGCGCCGAGAATGAGTTTGTGGGCGCCAACTGCGGCATCATGGACCAGTTTATTTCGGTCAACGGCGCCGAAGATCACGCTTTGCTGCTTGACTGCCGTGACCTGAGTTACAAGCTGGCGCCCATTCCGCCGAACGTGGCCCTCGTGATCGCCAATACGATGGTGAAACACTCGGTTGCCGGGGGAGAGTACACCACTCGCCGTGCCGAAGTGGAAGAGGCGTGCGCGGTAATCGCCCGCCACCGGCCTGAAGTACGTTTTCTGCGCGATGCCACAATGGACGACCTGAAGAAGTGGGGCTGCGAGATGAGCCCCAATGCGCTGAAGCGCGGCCGCCACGTGATCACCGAAAACCTGCGCACCGTGGCCGCTGCCGGGGCGCTGATCCGCAGCGATTTTGCAGAATTGGGACGGCTGATGGCCGAAGCGCATGCCAGTTACAGCGGCGACTTTGAAGCAAGCTGCATGGAAGCCGATGCCATGGTGGCACTGGCGCAGGATCTGCCGGGCCTCATCGGCGCCCGGCTTACGGGCGGCGGCTTTGGCGGGTGCACCATCAACCTGGTGGAGCGCGTGGAGGCTGCAAACTTTGCCGAAGCGCTCGCGGCGCGCTACGCCACCGATATTGGCATTGTGCCTCAGATTCACATTTGCCACGCCTCGGGAGGAGCGCGCAGGCTGGGATGATTCCCGGTGCATTAAGTGGAATCGTCGGGAGATCCCCCATCAGGTCTTTGCAGACCATTACGGTGTGGTGAAAATCGGTTACCGCCGCCGAACGTGGGGTCTGACCGCGGGTAAACATTTTCTGTTTTCCTTGCTAGAATCTCTTAAGGTTTTGGCCATTCAAAAAAAGCCGGGGAGATCCGTCTCACCCGGCGGGTATTTTCGGGGGTTCCAGATAGCCAGGCCGTCGTTTGACAGCTTGCGAGCGCCGCAGAGAGAAAAAGGTAATGCAACTAAACTCAACTAAACCATTTTCCTACGAGTCATTTCCCATATCCGGACTGGTCGCCTACTTCTCGATGGAGATTGCCATCAACCCTGCCATGCCCACCTACTCGGGTGGCCTGGGAGTACTGGCCGGAGATACTTTGCGCTCCGCCGCAGACCTGGGAGTTCCGCTGGTGGCCTTCACGCTGGCGCACCGCAAAGGATACTTTCAGCAGCGACTGAACGGCTCGGGCGAGCAAAGTGAAGACGTGCAACCTTGGAATCCTGCGGATTTCTGTACTGAACAGGAAGCGCGGATTACCGTTTCAGTGGAAGATCGCATCGTCACGGTGCGCGCGTGGCGATATGACCTTGCGGGCCGCTACGGGCATGTGGTTCCTATTTATCTTCTCGACACAGACCTCGAAGGCAACTCGGGCTGGGACCGCGGCCTGACTGATCACTTGTACGGCGGCGACACCAACTATCGCCTGGAGCAGGAAATTGTGCTGGGCATGGGTGGAGCGCGCATGGCGCACGCGCTGGGCTTGAACGTAAACGTCTATCACATGAACGAAGGCCACGCCGCGCTTTTGACCCAGGCGCTGCTGGAGAGCGAACTGGGCGGAGGGCCGCTGGGCGCGGCGACTGAAACCGATATTGCCCAGGTTCGCCAGAAGTGCGTTTTCACGACGCACACCCCGGTTCCCGCCGGTCACGATCGTTTCTCGACGGAGCAGGCCATCCGCATCCTCGGCGGCGACCGCACGGCGCGGCTTGAAAAGCTGGGCTGCTTTCGCGAAGGCCTGCTGAACATGACGCTGCTGGCGCTGCACTTTTCGCGCTACGCCAACGGCGTGGCCATGCAGCACGGCAAGGTTTCGCGCGCCATGTTTCCCGAATTTACGATCGATTCGATCACCAACGGCGTGCATGCACCCACCTGGATCTCAGAACCGGTGCAGCAGATGCTCGACAAGCACATTCCCTCGTGGCGGCGCGACAATCTTTGCCTGCGCAACGCCATCGACCTGCCGGAAGCGGAGATTCTCAGCGCCCACGGCCGCACCAAGGAAGCACTGCTGACCGAGGTGGCTACGCGCAGTGGCCATGTGCTCAGCCCCAAGGTGCTGACGTTGGGATTTGCGCGCCGCGCCGCTACGTACAAACGCGCCACGCTCCTGTTTACCGATACGGAAAGGCTGCTGAAGATTGCCACCGACGCGGGCGGTTTGCAGATTCTGTATGCCGGCAAGGCCCACCCCCAGGACCAGCCGGGCAAGGCACTGATTCACCAGGTAATCGAGGACGCAGCCAAGCTCTCAAACGATCTGCTGCGCATTGTGTACCTTGAAAACTACGCATGGGATCTGGGTGCCTTGCTCACGGCCGGGGTGGATGTGTGGGTCAACACGCCGCGCAGGCCGTACGAGGCTTCTGGCACAAGCGGGATGAAGGCCGCGCTGAACGGCGTGCCCAGTCTGTCGATTCTGGATGGGTGGTGGATCGAGGGCTGCATCGAGGGCGTCACCGGATGGGCTATCGAAGACGGCGCCAACGATCAGGAAGAAGCCGGCTCGCTCTATAACAAACTTGAGAGGGCGATTGTTCCGCTCTACCGTGACACGCAGGATAAATGGGCGCGCATGATGCGCACCACTCTGGCCTTCAACGGCAGCTACTTCAACACCAATCGCATGGTGAAGCAGTACACGCGCAACGCCTACTACCCGGTGAAACTGGTTGAGCCGGCCAAGGTGGAAGAAGCGGCGCTTGCGCATTTGGGGGCGTGAGTTCGCTACGGACGGGGCGGCCATCGTAATGACAATGTCATTACGTTTATGTTATGCTGGTCTTTCAGGAGAGAATCCACATGCCCGCGGCTCAACAAAAAGACCGGCGCGATACGCTGAACCTGCGGATCAAGCCCGAGTTGCGCGGGCTTATCGATCGAGCGGCGGAACTCACTGGCAAGAATCGAACAGATTTCGTGCTCAACGCCGCGCGCTATGCCGCCGAGGATGCGTTAATGGATCGCACGGCATTTGCGGTCAGCCTCAAAGCCTATGCTGAGTTTCTGGCACGGCTTGATTCGCCGCCGCGTTCGAACGCCCGGCTGCGCCGCTCGCTGCAGACTCCGGCACCATGGGAGAAGTGAGCGGAATCTCGGAGCCTGCGCCTCTTGCTGACAACCACGACACGGGAGATTTCCACTCTGGAGAAACCTCGCTTGATAATTGGCTGAGGCGCCGCGCGCGCGCCAATCAGGTGAGTGGTGCTTCGCGTACCTATGTGGTTTGCGTCGACAAACGCGTGATCGGCTATTATGCGCTGGCTTCCGGTATTGTCACAGTAGAAAGCTCTCCGGGCAGGTTCCGACGAAATATGCCAGACCCAATCCCCGTCGCCGTGTTGGCGCGCCTGGCTGTCGATGATCATTGGCAGGGGCAAGGCGTCGGTCGCGCCCTGTTCCGCGACGCTGCGCGCCGCATCGCGTATGCGGCCGATGTCATCGGAATTCGCGGGATTGTTGTCCACGCAATCTCGGAAGAAGCAAAAAACTTCTATCTCGCGCTTGGCTTCGAGCCGAGTCCGCGTGAGCCAATGACGCTGATGGTTACGCTTTCTGATGTGCGGGCGGCTCTTTCCTGAGCAACCGTCTGCGTGGAGCAACTAGCAAGCCGGCCGGATCTCGCTTGAAGTTCCGCCGGCAGCCGGGATGTAGCATTTCTGGGTGTAATCCATCACCATGCGATCGGCGTTGAATCGCCATCCCAATGTGCGAATGGTGCGCTTCATGCGTTTGATCCATCCGCGCGGCAGCCCGTCGCGATCGCGTTGATAGTAGAGCGGAATCAATTCGTCGCGTAGCACGCGGTACAGGTCCTCTCCGTCGCGGGTGTCGTGCACATCCATGTTGGAGTGGGTTCTGCCGGTGCCGATGGCAAAGCCGTTGAGCCCGTCGTAGGCTTCAGCCCACCACCCATCGAGTACGGAGAGATTCAGACCTCCATTCAGAACGACTTTCTGTCCGCTCGTGCCGGACGCCTCCAATGGCCGCCGCGGATTGTTGAGCCAGACGTCGACGCCCTGCACCAGGTAGCGGCCAACGTTAATGTCGTAGTCCTCGATGAATACGAACTTGTCGGCGAATTTCGGATCGCGCATCATCTCCGCGATCTGCTGGAGAACCCTCTTGCCCGGCTCGTCGTGGGGGTGAGCCTTGCCGGCAAACAGAAATTGCACGGGACGCTTGGGGTCGTTGACCATAGATGCCAGTCTCTTCATATCGGCCAGCACCAGGTTGGCTCGCTTATAAGTGGCAAACCGGCGCGCGAATCCGATAGTGAGCGCATCCGGCGAAAGCACTTTGCCCAGGCCTTGCAGTGCTTCTTCCGATTCCCCGCGACGTGCAGCCTGTTCCTGCGCGCGGCGGCGTACAAAGCCAAGGAGTTGTGCTTTCAGGCTCAGATGTGTTTCCCACAATTCGCCGTCATCCACGTTTTCGATTGCCTCCCAGGTGCGCGCCCTTCCGCTCTGGTTCTGCCATCCAACTCCGAGATGCCGGTCGTAGAGACGGCACATCTGCGGGGCAAGCCACGAAGGCACGTGGACGCCATTGGTGATGTGGCCGATGGGCACCGCATCTTCAGGCTTGCCGGGAAACAGGCCCCACCACATGGCTCTCGAAACCTCGCCATGGAGGGAGGAAACGGCGTTGGCGCGGCGGGAAAGCTTGAGCCCGAGGACGGTCATGCAAAACGGCTCCTGGTAGTCGGTGGAGCGCTCGCGGCCAAAGCCCATGAGGTTCTCCTGCGATAACCCGAGTTCTTCGCGCAGCGGCCCCAGGTGCTCCTCGATGAGATCGCCGTTGAAACGGTCATGCCCCGCGGGCACGGGCGTGTGGGTGGTAAAAATCACTTCGCGGGGAATTTGCCGCGCGGCCGTGTTGAAGTCCACGCCTTCTTCCTGCATGCGATTGCGAATGGCTTCAAAGATGGCGAAGCCACTGTGTCCCTCGTTGAGATGCAGGACACCCGGAGTGACGCCCATCGCCTTGAGGGCGCGAAATCCGCCGATACCCAACAGCAGTTCCTGGCGAATGCGGGTGCGCCCGTCCCCGCCATAGAGGCGCGAGGTCAGCTCACGATCCTCCGGCGCATTGCCCTCCACATTCGAGTCCAGCAGCAGCAGGTCGCAGCGTCCCACCTTGACGCGCCACACCTTGGCGCGAATGGACCCGCCGCGGGTTTGAATCTCCACCACCACGGGTTCGCCGTTCTGCCCGATCGCCGGCTGCATGGGCAGTTGATTGATGTCGGTTTGCAGGTACTCTTCCCGCTGCCATCCGGTTTTGTCGAGGCGCTGCAGAAAGTATCCCTGCCCGTAAAACAAGCCGATACCGATGAGTGGAATGCCCAGGTCCGATGCGCTCTTGATGTGGTCGCCGGAGAGCACGCCGAGACCGCCGGAATAAATCGGCAGCGATTCGTGCAGTCCGAACTCAGCGGAAAAATAGGCGACCGGACGAGGCCGTAACACGCCCGCATTCAGCGAGCCCCATGTCCGATCCGCATGCAGATATTCCTGCTGGCGGCGGTAGACGTAATTGATGCGGCTATGCAGAACCAGTTCCGCTGCGCGCCGCTCGATTTCGCCCAGGGGAATCTCGCTGAGCAGCGAAATTGGATTCTGATTGAGCTGTCGCCAGCGGGTAGGATTGAGATCGCGAAACAGGCTAATGCAGTCGTGGTCCCAGCTCCACCACAGGTTTCGCGCAAGGGCCCACAGACGCTCCTGCGCCGGCCCAATGAAGCGATCGAGCGTGCGCGCCTCGCTGACCACGGGCGCCACTTCGTTTGCCGCTTCGGCAAGCATGCGAATTTCATCTTCGCGAAAAACCCGCGGCTCCTTGGTCTGCACGATCAGAACACCCTGCAGAATTCCGCGATCGATGAGAGGCACGCCGAGGAACGAGTGGTAAATCTCTTCGCCAGATTCTTTGAAGTACTTGAAACGGGGGTGCTTGGTCGCGTCATCGACGGCCACCGGCATGACTTGCTCGGCCACCAGCCCGGCCAGGCCTTCATTCAGCGGCATGCGCAACGTTCCGATGGATCGCGGGTGAAGCCCGAGTGTGGCGGCCAGCACCAGGTTCGACCGATCCGGCTCAAGCAAATAGGCCGAGCATACATCCGTCCTGAAGCGCGAGGCGATCAATGCCACGACATTCATGAGGGTGTCGGCCGGCTTGCCGCCTTCCTCAGTCAGGTTGGTGATCTCTTCCAGAGTCAAAACGTGATTGGCTTCAGCAGCTTCGCTGGACTGGGTCATGGGGTTCATTTCGCCTCTCAAATCATCTCTGAATTTTTGCGTCGACACATCCCCTACGCCTCAAAATGGGATGCAAAGGTGCATCCGGCCCAATGCCGAAACGTGAAGCGGCTATAACAGGGTTGTTGATTGAGGAAGAAAATCCCGTTTTTCGCCTTGGCGGGATAAATGTGAAGATAACATTAACCCGGCCGCGACCGCGAACGAAAAATGCCGGCCTGGCGGGATTGGCTTCCCCTCGCTCATTCCGACGGGCATAGAACCTGCGGACGCTGTTCAATCATTTCTGAGTGGTCACGAATTGAAGGAGATGGCAATTACTTTGCAACGCCTGGATATGGATCGGCGACATTAGTCTCCGTGCGCGCCTTCGCCCTCGAGCTCGGAACCGACTTTGTGCAGCTTCATCACATGCCATTGCAGCTTGTCGAAGAAGAGATAGACGACCGGCGTGGTGAAGAGCGTGAGCATCTGCGAAACCAGCAGTCCGCCGACGATGGTGATGCCGAGTGGCTTGCGCAGTTCCGAGCCCACGCCCATGCCGATGGCCAGCGGCAGACCGCCGAACATGGCCGCCATGGTGGTCATCATAATGGGCCGGAAGCGCAACAGGCAGGCCTTGTAAATGGCTTCACGCGGCGGCAACCCTTCATCCCGCTCGGCCTGCAGAGCAAAGTCGATCATCATGATGGCATTCTTTTTCACAATGCCTATAAGAAGCAGAATGCCGATGAGAGCGATGATGCTGAGGTCGGTCCCCGTGAGCAGGAGCGCGAGGATGGCGCCCACGCCCGCCGGCGGCAGTGTGGAGAGAATGGTCAGTGGGTGAATCAGGCTCTCGTAAAGAATTCCCAGCACAATGTAGACCGCGATCACCGCGGCGAGGATGAGGTAAGGCTCGTTCTTCAGCGATTCCTGAAAGGCCTGTGCGGTTCCCTGGAAGCTGGCGTGGATGGCGCTTGGCATGCCCATATCGCGCTCAGCCTGGTCAAGCGCTGTAACCGCCTGGCCCAGCGAGACGTTTGGCGCCAGGTTGAAAGTGAGCGTGACCGCGGGATACTGGCCCTGGTGGTTGACGGTCAGGGACGTCCGCTGCGTTTCGTATTTTGCAATCACCGAGAGCGGAACCATGGCGCCGCCCGAGGCCGGTGTGGGCGCCGCTGGCGTTGCCGCGCCTCCCGCTGCTGCCGCAACGGGCGCAGCCGAAGGGCTGGAAGAGGTGCTGCTGGAAGTGGAAGCGCCCAGAGCCGGGTTGATTCCTGTTAACGTCCCTGCCAATGTCGGGTTGACCGAGGATGCTGCAGTGGAGGAGGTGACCAGGCTTCCGCCCGCGGTCGGAAACACGGCTGCGGCACTCGAGGAGGAAGGCGTGGCCGCCGCCGCCATCGCGCTCGGGGCCGAAGCGGCGGATGTGGTCGTGGCTGCCGTCGAACCAGTTTCAGGCACGGCCGCGGCGGCGCCCGTCGTATTGCTGGCCTTGATAAAGATGCCATTCAACGAGTCGGGGCTAAGCTGGTATTGGGGATCGACCTCCATCACCACAAAATACTGGTTGAGTCCCGTGTACATGGTAGAGACTTCGCGCTGCCCGAACGCGTCGTAGAGCACGTTGTCGATGGTCGAGGCGCTGATGCCCAGTCGTGAGGCGGTATCGCGGTCGATCACCAGGTTGGCCGCCAGGCCCTGGTTCTGCTGGTCGGTAGATACGTCGCGCAGCTCCGGCATCTTGGCGGCGCGCGCCTGCAGCCGGGGCGCCCAGGTATTCAGCTCGTCGAGATTCTCGTCGGAGAGGGTGTACTGATATTGCGCCGCACTGCCGCGCCCGCCAATTTGGATATCCTGGTTGGCCTGCAAAAACAGCCGGGCGCCGGGAACACTGCTGAGTTTGCTTCGCAGCCTGTTCACCACCATGTCCGCCGTTACGCCCTTGCGCTGGCTCGGAACTTTGAGGTCGATGAACATGAAGCCCACGTTATTGCTGTTGCGGCCGCCGCCTGCAAACGCCGTTACCGAACGCACGGCCGGGTCGTCGAGCGTCATCTGCGCGAGTTGGCGCTGCTTGTCGCGCATGGCAGGGAAGCTGATGTCCTGCGCGGCCATGGTTTGCCCGCTCAATCGGCCCGTGTCCTGCTGCGGAAAGAACCCCTTGGGCACAATGATAAAGAGGTAAACATTCAGAAATGCCGTGCCGACAGCCACGCCGAGGATCAACCACTCGTGGCGCAGCACCCAGCGCAGGCCTGAATCGTATTCGTGATGAAGCCACTGGAATGCGCGTTCACTGGCCCGATAGATGCGCCCGTGGCGGCTTTCATCGCGCGACTTGAGAAACCTTGCGCACAGCATCGGCGTGGTGGTCAGCGACACCAGCAGCGAGACGGCGATCGCCACGGAGAGCGTAACTGCAAATTCGCGAAACAGTTTGCCGACGATGCCGCCCATCATCAGAATGGGGATGAACACCGCGATGAGAGAAGTGCTCATCGAGAGCACCGTAAACCCGATCTCCTTTGAACCCCTCATGGCCGCGTCAAACGGCGTCATGCCGATTTCGAGGTAGCGGGTGATATTTTCGATCACCACGATGGCGTCGTCGACCACGAAGCCCGTAGAAATTGTCAGCGCCATCAGGGAGAGGTTATCGACGCTGTATCCCAGCAGGTACATCACGCCGAAAGTGCCCACCAACGACAGCGGCACGGCCACCGACGGGATGATCGTCGCCCACACTTCGCGCAGAAAAAGGAAAACGACCAGCACCACCAAGACGACGCTGATAATGAGCGAAATCTCAACGTCGTGCACGCTGGCGCGAATCGTGGTGGTGCGGTCGACGGCAACATCAATCTTGATGGTGGGCGGGATGGCAGCCTGCAGATGCGGCATTTCGGCCATCACGTTGTCCACGGCCGAAATCACGTTGGCGCCGGGAATCTTGAAGATGATAATCAGCACCGCGCTCTTGAGTTTTGCGGGTGGTCCCTTGTCCGGGTTGATGCCCGACACACCGGCGGTGTGGATATCGGCGATGCTGTCGGTAACCGTGCCCACATCCGACACGCGCACCGGCGCTCCGGTTGTCTGGTTATAGCCCACGATGATGGGCGCGTAATCTTTGGCCTTGAAAATCTGATCGTTGTCGCTGATTGTCCAGCGGTGAGTCGCATCCTGAAAGCTGCCTTTTGGCCGATTGGCGTTGGCGTTGGCCAGCGCGGTGCGCACAGCATCGAGGCCGACTCCGTTGTTGCCGAGCTGCATCGGATTCAGTTCCACGCGCACCGCGGGGCTGGAGCTGCCGCCGACAAACACCTGGCCCACGCCGTTGATCTGCGCGATCTTCTGGGCCAGGATGGAATCGGCCATGTCGTAGATTTGCGGTTTGGGCACGACGTCAGAAGTCAAAGTCAAAATCAGGATTGGGGCATCTGCCGGATTGGCCTTGCGGTACCCCGGATTCTGAGGGAGATAGGAAGGCAATTGGCTGCGCGCCGCATTGATCGCGGCCTGCACATCGCGGGCAGCGTCGTCGATGTTGCGGCTCAGATCGAATTGCAGAACAACCGACGCCGCGCCCAGCGAACTGGTGGAGGTCATCTGGTTGACGCCCGCGATGCGGCCAAACTGGCGCTCCAGCGGCGTGGCCACCGCCGAAGCCATGGTCTCGGGGCTGCCGCCTGGCAGTCCCCCGCTTACGCCGATGACCGGGTAATCCACATCCGGCAGCGATGCCACCGGGAGGATGGAGTACGCCACTGACCCCGCCAGCAAGAGCGCCAGGCTTAGCAGCGAAGTCGCCACCGGTCGCTTGATGAAGGGTGCGGAAAGATGCATGGATTCAGCTCCCTTAGTCGCCCGTGACCGGTTCTTCGTGCAGGCTGTGCTTCGTGGCGTGTGGGCTCAGCCGCTGCGCCAGCTTGTCAAAATAGAGGTAGACGACCGGCGTGGTGTAAAGGGTAAGCACCTGCGAAAACAGCAGCCCGCCGACGATGGCGATGCCCAGCGGCCTGCGCAACTCGGCGCCCACGCCTCCGCCCAGGGCCAGAGGCAATCCGCCCAGCAGCGCAGCCATGGTCGTCATCAGGATGGGCCTGAAGCGCAGGAGGCAGGCCTGGAAGATCGCGTCCTCAGCCGGCTTGCCCTGGTTGCGTTCGGCATCGAGCGCGAAGTCGATCATCATGATGGCGTTCTTTTGCACAATGCCGATCAGCAGGATGATGCCGATCAACGCAATCACACTGAACTCCGAGCGCGTAATCAGCAGCGCCAGCAACGCACCCACGCCTGCCGAGGGCAATGTGGAAATGATGGTGATGGGGTGGATGTAGCTTTCGTACAGGACGCCCAGCACGATATACACGGTGACCAGCGCAGCCAGTATCAGGATGGGCTCATTCGAGAGCGAAGTTTGAAAGGCGGCGGCGGTGCCTTCGAAGCTGGCATTAATGGACGCCGGCATCTGGATTTCCTGTTCTACCCGGCGTACGGCAGACACAGCATCGCCGAGTGACTTACCCGGCGCGAGGTTGAAGCTGACCACGGTGGAAGGAAACTGCCCCTGGTGGCCAATGGACAGTTGCGCCCGGGTCTGCTGCCAGTGCGCCAGCTCGCTGAGCGGAACCTGGATGCCGTTTGCCGACTTCACATAAAGGTCGTTCAGGGTCGCGGGATCAGTCTGGAAGTTCGGACTGACTTCCATCACCACGTGATATTGATTGAGCTGCGTAAAAATGGTGGATACCTGGCGCTGGCCGAAGGCGTCATAGAGCGTGTTGTCGACGTCGGCCATGGCCACGCCGAGGCGTGCGGCCGTGTCGCGGTCGACTACGAGTTCGGCGCCCAGCCCCTGGTCCTGGAGGTCGCTGGCGACGTCGGTTACGACATTTTGCTCGCTCAGCTCGGCGACCATTTTGCGCGTATAGGTAGCCAGTTCGTTCTGATCCGGATCTTCGAGCGCATATTGGAATTCGGTCCGGCTCACGCGGTCTTCTACTGTCAGGTCCTGGAGGGGCTGCAGGAAGAGCTGGATGCCCTCAACATGCGCCACCGAGGATTGCAGCCGCTGAATCACTTCTGTGGCTGAAATCTTGCGCACGTTGAGCGGCTTGAGGTTGATCTGGATGCGGCCTGAGTTCAGCGTGGTGTTTGTCCCGTCCACACCGATGAAAGACGAGACGTTGTCCACTGCCGGATCTTTGAGGACGGCGTCCACCAGGTTCTGCTGCCGCTGGGCCATGCTGGCAAAGCTCACCGTTTGCGGCGCTTCGCTGATACCCAGAATCACGCCTGTATCCTGCACGGGAAAAAAGCCCTTGGGAATGACGATGAAGAGCAGAATGGTGGCCACCAGGGTACCGATGGTCACCATCAGGGTGATGAAGCGGAAGCGCAGCACCACCTGCAAGGTGCGTCCGTACCAGGCGATGATGGAATTGAAGACTTTCTCAGACCAGTGGTAGAAGCGCGTCTGCTGCGCGTGCGCCTTGTCTTTGAGAATGCGCGAGCACATCATCGGCGTCAGGGTAAGCGAGACCACGGCGGATACAAGAATGGTGACGGCCAGGGTGATGGCGAACTCGCGGAACAGGCGTCCCACCACATCGCTCATGAACAACAGCGGAATCAGCACCGCGATGAGCGAAACCGTCAGCGACATGATGGTGAAGCCAATCTGTTCGCTCCCCTTGAGCGCTGCGCGCATGGGACTGTCGCCGTCCTCGATATAGCGCGAGATGTTCTCGATCATGACGATGGCATCGTCCACCACAAAGCCCGTCGAAATGGTGAGCGCCATCAGGGTGAGATTGTTCAGCGAGTAGCCAAGCAGGTACATCACGCCAAAGGTGCCCACAATCGACAGCGGCACCGCGACGGAGGGAATGATGGTGGCGGCCAGATTGCGCAGGAACAGGAAGATGACCATGACCACCAAGGCGACGGTGAGCATCAGCTCATATTCCACGTCCCGTACCGAAGCGCGAATGGTGACGGTGCGGTCGGTCAGCACCTTCACTTGCACGCTGGCCGGCATGCCAGTCTGCAACTGAGGCAGAAGCTGCTTGATGCGATCGACCACCGCGATGATGTTGGCCCCAGGCTGGCGCTGCACATTGACGATTACCGCCGGCTGGCGATCCATCCACGCGGCTTGCTGCGAGTTCTCAGCCGCGTTGACAATTGTGGCCACATCGGAGGCACGCACCGCCGCGCCGTTGCGATAGGCCACAATTACAGGCTTGTAATCGCCGCTGGAAATGAGCTGGTCGTTGGCGCCGATGGTGTAAGACTGGCGATTGCCGTTGAGCGTCCCCTTGGCCTGGTCGACGTTGGCCGCGGCCAGGGCTGTGCGGAGATCTTCCAGGCTCAGGTTGTAGGCAGCCAGCTCAGCAGGATTGGCCTGAATGCGCACCGACGGCTTTTGTCCGCCGGCAATCGACACCATGCCCACGCCCATGACCTGCGAAATCTTCTGCGCCAGGTTGGTGTCGGCCGCGTCCTCAATCTTGTCCAGCGGCAGCGAGTCCGAAGTGAGCGCCAGGGTCATGATGGGCGCGTCTGCCGGGTTCACTTTGCTGTAGATGGGCGGATTGGGCAGATCGGTGGGCAGAAAGCTGGTGGCCGCATTGATAGCAGCCTGCACTTCCTGCTCGGCCACATCAATGTTCTCGTCCAGGTTGAATTCGAGCGTGATGACCGAGCCACCGCCGGAGCTGACCGAGGTCATCTGCTTCAGTCCTGGCATCTGGCCAAATTGGCGCTCGAGGGGGGCGGTCACCGACGACGCCATCACTTCCGGCCCCGCACCGGGGTAGAAAGTGAGCACCTGGATGATCGGATAATCGACCTCGGGAAGGGCGGAGACGGGCAACTGCTGGTAGCCTACAAAGCCTGCAAGCAGGATGGCCGCCATCAGCAGCGACGTGGCTACCGGGCGCAGAATAAATGGCCGGGAGGGACTCAAACTCACTGCTGTGCCTTCTTCTGGTGTTTGCCCTGGTTGGCGGACGCCGCGGCCTGCGAAGCCAGCGGGGATTCCGTCAAAGGCGGTTTTGACTGACCCTCTGTTGCCGTGGAGCTTTGCGCCGGGCCCGGCTGTGCACGAGTTTTGCTCACCACCACAATCTGTCCGGGGCGCAGCCTGTCTGCCCCGTCGATCACCACGTTCGCTCCCGCGGCCGGGCCGCTGTCGAGAATCGTCACCTGGCCCTCAGCCAGCGCCACCTTGACGGTCTGCATATTGGCCACAACCTGGCCCTTTTCATTTTTGTCGATCACCCACACGAAAGCGCCCTGGTTGCCGGTTTGGATCGCGGCCGATGGCACGACAAGAGCGGCGGGCCGGTTCTCCATCACCAGGTGGATGTTGACGAACTGGTTGGGGAACAGCGCTTCATTCTCATTTGCGAACACGGCTTTCAACTTGTCGGTGCCGGTCGTCGTGTCGATCTGGTTGTCTGCAGTCAGCAACTGCCCTACGGCCAGCTTCTGCACGTCACCACGATCATAGGCATCCACCGGCATGCGCTTGTCAGCGCGCAGCTTTTGCAGCACCTGGGGAAGCTGACTCTCGGGCAGAGTGAAGTAGACCGCGATGGGTCTCAACTGGTTGATGATGACCAGGTTGGTCGTGTTGGCGGTGATAATGTTGCCGGGGTCTACAAGCCGCAGGCCAATTTTTCCGTTGATCGGCGATTCGATCGTGCACCAGTTCAACTGCAGTTGTGCATTCTCCACCGCAGCTTTGTCTGAGGCGATTGCGCCCTCGTATTGACCGAGGCTGGCCTGATCGGCGTCCAGCGTCTCCTTGGAGACAACACCCGCATCGAACAGCGCCATGTACCTGGCGTATTCCGCCTGGGCATTCTTGAGGAGAGCCTCATCGTGCGCCTGTGTGCCTTTGGCCTGGTCAAGAGCGGCCTTGTACGGACTGGGGTCGATCTCGAGGATCGGTTGACCCTGTTTTACTTCCTGACCCTCAGTGAACCTGACCGGAAGCAACTGCCCGCTGACGCGTGCCTTTATGGTCACGCTCATGTACGGCGTTACCGTGCCCAACGCCGTCAGGTAGATCGGCATGGGTTTTTGCTCGACGGCTGTCACCTGTACGGGCACCGGCCGGCTGAGCAGTGCTGCCGCCTGCTTGGCGGTGTTGGCCGCAGCCCGCTGCTGGTTGGTGTAGATTTTCCACACAGCAAAGCCCACTGCCGCCACAACCACCAGATACACCACGATGCGAACTCCCGTTCGTTTGTGACTTGTCGGGGGTTCCGGTGCGCCGATTGCGCGTACATGAGACTGCGGTGTGTCTTCAATGATTGCCATAGCGTCTATTTCCGTCTTTTCTCTCGTGTGAGTGATCACAAAATGGACGTGGATTTTATCCGGCAGGGCAAGAGCGAACGGTGCCCGCACTCGATATTACCGACGTTTTTGTCGCGGTAAAGGTTTCGCCTGCGTCCGGTGCCGCATCAAGCGACGCCGATCAATTCCGGATCCGGACGATCCATCGCGCATTGCCGGACTCGACCATTCTAAGGGAAGGGAATATAGGATGGAGCGGTCCATCCACCAGACTCACCTATAATTTGGACGAATCGTTTCCCTGGATGTTTACACTTGTGAACGCGCCGGACAGCAGTGCTTGGGGCTGAAGTTTGAGCTAACTCGCGCTCCGGCGGCGGGCAGGGGCTTCGACCGCCTTGTGAGGAATTTTGGCCTTGAACACCGCACCTGTCGAGCTGTCAGACCTCGCGCGACCGCTTTGTGTCGATCTCGATGGCACCCTGGTCAAGTCCGATACCCTGTTCGACGCTTTTTGCCAGCTTGTGCGCAGGGAGCCCTGGCAGGTGTGGCGCATCCCGGTCTGGCTGACCGGCGGCAAGGCCCGCCTCAAAATCGAAGTTGCCCGCCGCGCGCCGCTCGATCCTCGTCGTCTGCCTTATAACGTCGAGTTGCTGCGTTATCTCCAGGCCCAGTGGCGCGAGGGCCGGACGATTTATTTGACCACCGGCGCCGATGGCGGGCTAGCCCAACGCGTGGCTGCGCACCTCGGCATTTTCGATGAGGTATTTGCCACCGACCGCACGACCAATCTCACCCGCGCCCGGAAACTTCGAGCACTGAAGTCAAGGTTCAGCGAGTTCGACTATATCGGCAACTCCCAGGCCGACCTGAACCTGCTGGCCAGCGCACGCAGGGCCATGCTGGCCAACCCTACGCCGGCGCTGCGCCTGCTGTTGCACGTGAACCGGATTCCCATTACCCGGGTCTTCATGGACCAGCGCCCCACCGCGCGCACGCTTTTGAAGGCCGCTCGCGTGCATCAATGGGCCAAGAACATCCTGCTGCTGGCGCCGCTGGCGCTCTCGCACCAGTTTTCAGGCGGCTCAATTGCGGCGGTTATCGCTGCTTTTTTCTGCTTCAGCTTCATGGCGTCGGCCAACTACCTGGTCAACGACATGCTGGACATCGAAAACGACCGGCGGCATCCAGCCAAGCGCCTTCGCCCTTTCGCGGCAGGCGACCTCTCCGTTTCCGGCGGCATGGCGCTGGCGCTGGCAATGTGCCTGGCTTCAGTGGCGCTTCTGCCCCTGCTGTCGAGCGCATTCGCCATGTGGCTTGGCCTTTACATCGTCTCCACCACAGCCTACTCGCTCTACCTGAAGCGTATTGCGGTTTTGGATGTGCTAATGCTTTCGGTTCTGTATACCCTTCGCCTCCTGGCCGGCGGCGCGGCTACGGGAACCGAGATTTCTCCCTGGCTGGCGGGGTTTTCCATCTTTCTCTTTGTCTCCCTGGCGATGGTCAAGCGCTTCAGCGAGCTTGAAAACCTGCGCGAGCGCGGCGCTACGGTCACACACGGTCGTGGCTACTCGGTGGCCGATCTGGAGCAGATTCGCAGCTTCGGTACCTCCAGCGCGACGGCGGCCGTGGTTGTTTTTGCGCTATATATCTCCCGCCCCGATGTCGTCGCGCTTTACAAGCACTCAGGCAGGCTCTGGCTCATTGTGCCGTTGCTTATCTATTGGCTGTTTCGGGTCTGGCTGGTGGCTTCGCGCGGCGAGTTGGACGACGACCCGGTTGTGTTTGCCATGCGTGACCGGATGAGCCTCGCAGTCGGAGTCGCGGTTGTTGCCCTGGCCGTCTTCGCAGTGTGATGCGGGCCGGCTCGCTCATTGGAATAAGTGCCGTTCGGCAAGATCGATGGAGTCGCCGCAATTCCGGGGAGGTGTCCCGGGTGCGACCACAGATCCTTGAGGAGAGGAATGTGATCGCATGGCTCAAACGCAACGGCAAGTGGCAGATCGTCGCCACCCAGGATATGCCCGCGGAAGTGAATTGATTGTGAGAGCAATGCCTTAGAAGCCACTCTAAGCGGCTCATATGCTGATATAGTTCGTACTTCAAATTGAATCTTTCGCGCTATTGGAAACGTCCTAAAATTGAGACTCAGAGCAGGGGCAAGCACGCGCCAATACGCCGGGACGGGTCTTCGTCTACCATTGTACTTTCATCAGGAAGTTGGAGCGGATGTGGGCGGTTTGGAGCCCCGCTCCAACACAAGCGGTTTCCATCCGCCCTGAGAGAATGCGCCTTTCTCCGGCTTAGCAAGCCTTTTGAGGGGCAACATGATCGGTCGGCGGCGACCGGAGAGTCATCTCAAGCCGTTTGGCCCACGGGATCCGTTGAGCTGCGGTTTGCCCGAACCTGGGTGTTTGCCGGCATTACGGCTGACATTTCCTCCACCGACGAACAGGTGGCGAGCAACTCAGCTCAGGAGTGAGTACCAGCCCTATGATGTGGATTGTCCGGCTCGCCCTCCGGCGGCCTTACACCTTTGCCGTCGTTGCGCTTTTGATTCTGATCCTTGGCGCCTACAGCATCGTTACGATGCCGACGGACATTTTTCCGAATATCAATATTCCCGTCGTGACCGTGGTTTGGAACTTCACCGGGCTTTCAGCGGAACAGATGTCCACCCGCATCGTTTACAACAGCGAGCGCGGAATGACGACCACGGTCAACGACATCGAGCACATTGAATCGCAGTCGCTCAACGGCATCGGACTCATCAAAGTTTTCTTCCAGCCGAACGTCAACATCGGCGAGGCTGTCTCACAGGTGACCGCCATCTGCCAGGTGCAGTTGCGCTCGCTACCTCCCGGGTCGACGCCTCCCTTCATCATTCAATACAACGCATCCAGCGTGCCGGTTTTGCAATTGGGACTCTCTGGCCAAGGCTTGAACGAGCAGCAGTTGAATGACCTCGGCACGGTTACGATCCGCACCCAGTTGGCCACTATCGAAGGCGCGCAGACGCCCTACCCCTATGGCGGCAAGCAGCGCGAGATCATGGTGGACCTGGACCTGACTGCGCTCCAGGCGAAGGGTCTTTCCCCCGCCGACGTAGTCAGCGCAATTTCTGCGCAAAACCTGATTACACCTTCCGGCACAATAAAGATCGATCGTTTCGAATACGAGGTTGAAACCAACTCCGCGCCCCTCCTGGTCGAGCAGCTCAACAACCTTCCCATCAAGACGGTGAACGGAGCCGTAATCTACATCCGGGACGTCGCCCATGTACGCGACGGAAATCCTCCGCAGACCAACATCGTGCGAGTGGACGGCCGCCGAGCCACACTGATGAACGTGCTCAAGACCGGTTCAGCCTCAACCCTCGATATCATCAAGGGGGTTCACGAGAAACTCGCCAGCATCAAAGGACAGTTGCCACCGCAACTGAAGATCGACGCCCTCTCTGATCAATCGATCTTCGTCCGCAGCGCAATCAGCGGGGTGGTGCGTGAGGCAATTGTGGCCGCGTGCCTCACGGCCATCATGATTCTCGTATTCCTCGGCAGTTGGCGCTCGACGCTGATCATCGCGGTCTCCATTCCGCTCTCGATTCTCTGCTCGGTCGCGATGCTGGCAGCTCTTCACGAAACGATCAACATTATGACCTTGGGCGGTTTGGCGCTGGCGGTCGGCATTCTTGTTGACGACGCCACCGTCGAGATCGAAAACATCAACCGCAACCTTGAATCCGGCAAGGAGATCGAGCAGGCCATCCTCGACGGCGCCGCGCAGATTGCCACCCCGGCTCTCGTCTCCACTCTCGCCATCTGCATCGTCTTCGTGCCCATGTTTCTGCTCAGCGGCGTGGCCCGATACCTGTTTGTTCCGCTTGCCGAGGCTGTCGTCTTCGCCATGCTGGCCAGTTATCTGCTTTCGCGTACGGTGGTCCCGACGATGGCCAAGTACCTGCTCCACGAACACGACGACGCGGAGGCCTCGAGAAAACAGCATAGCCGCAACCCTTTTACTCGATTTCAGCTTGCCTTCGAATCCAGTTTTGAAAGATTTCGCCGCTTTTACCTCAGCCTGCTTACGCTCTGCGTGGATCATGCCCCCATCTTTCTCATTCTCTTCCTGGCATTCACCCTCGCATCGCTGGGGCTGCTTGCCCCCTGGCTTGGTCAGGACTTCTTTCCTTCGGTGGACTCAGGCGAGTTCAAAATCCACGTCCGCGCTCGGACCGGCACCCGGATCGAAGAGACGGCTGCTCTCTGTGATCACATTGACGCCACGATCCGAGAGAACATACCGGCCAACGAGGTCGTTACGATCCTCGATAACATCGGCGTGCCCTACTCCGGCCTGAACCTTTCCTACTCCACCTCGGCTCCCATCGGTCCCGCCGACGCCGACATCCAGGTGCAGTTGAGTCCAAAACACCATCCGACCGAAGCCTACGTTGAAAAGCTTCGCTTCGTTCTGGCCCGTCAATACCCCGGGGTCACCTTTTATGAGCTGCCCGTTGATATCGTGACGCAGATTCTCAACTTCGGTCTCTCCGCGCCCATCGATATACAAATTGTCGGCCCCAATCTTTACGGCGACCGTGCTGTCGCCGAGCGCATGTTGAATGAGGTCCGCTATGTTCCCGGCGCCACGGATGCGCGCATTCAGCAGCCGTTCAACTACCCCAATCTTACGGTCAACGTGGATCGCACCCGTGCCGAAGCCGTTGGGCTCACGCAGGAGAATGTGGCCCAAAGCCTGCTCGTGGCTCTCAGTGGCAGTTTTCAAACCAGCCCCAACTTCTATCTGGACCCGAAAAGCGGAGTCACCTACAACGTGGCGATCATGGCTCCGCAATACAAGGTGGACTCGCTTGCCGAACTCAACAGTCTGCCCGTCACCGGTGCTTCCGGCGCGCAGAAGGGCAATATGGCCGAGGCACCCGGTGCAGCCCCCGCCGTCACCCCGGGCGCAGCTTCCACTGGCGCGCCTGGCGCCGCGGCCGCCCCTGTGCAAGTGCTCAGCAACCTTGCCGATATCGTACCCGGCGCCGAACTGGGCACGGTGAGCCATTACGACATCCAGCCCGTGATCGATATCTACACCAACGTGGAGGGCACCGATCTGGGCACCGTCACCCGTTCCATGGAAAAGATCATCCAGGAACATGAGAAGGATCTGCCTCGTGGTTCGCACTTTGTGCTGCGCGGCCAAAGCGAAACCATGAAGAAGTCCTACATCGGACTCCTGAGCGGTCTGGCTTTTTCAATCCTGCTCGTTTATTTGCTTATCGTGATCAACTTCCAGTCCTGGCTCGATCCCTTCCTCATCATCTCCGCGCTCCCAGCGGCCTTGGCCGGCATCGTCTGGTTCCTTTTCCTCACGGGCACCCGGCTCAGCGTACCGGCGCTCACCGGAGCCATCATGTGTATGGGCGTGGCCACCGCCAACTCCATTCTGGTGGTCAGTTTTGCCCGCGATCAAATGGAAGTGCTGGTGGGTGATGCCCGCAAGGCTGCGCTCAACGCCGGTTTTGTGCGACTGCGCCCAGTGCTGATGACCGCTCTTGCCATGATCATCGGCATGGTGCCCATGGCTCTTGGCCTCGGCGATGGCGGCGAACAGAATGCGCCGCTGGGCCGCGCTGTCATAGGGGGCCTGCTGCTGGCGACGTTCGCCACGCTGTTCTTTGTTCCCTCGTTCTTCTCAGTTGTGCACGGCTGGCTTGAACGCCGCAAGACAACTCACGGCACGGCAACGTCTGCAACCACCGACGAATTCGAATAGGACCTTTCAATGCTTTGGAGTAGCTTTCAATGACCAACGAATCCAATCAGAACCCGCTACAACCAGGGGCTCACGATCACGAGAATGCACCCGATCAGGCCGCCGTATCGCCACGGAAGGCCATTTTTGGCCTCGTCGTTGTGCTCGTCGCGCTTGTGGCGCTAGCTGTTTTCGGCATCCTCAGCCGCCAGCATAGCGACAACGTGCTTGCGAAGACCACTACGGAGCTCGCTGCGCCCACCGTCATCGCCTTGCCACCGAAGCCGGGAGCGCCTTTAGACAGCTTTGTGCTGCCAGGCAACGTGACGGCCTTTACGGATTCGCCCATCTACGCCCGAACCTCCGGCTACCTGACGCACTGGTATTACGATATCGGTGCACACGTGAGAAAGGGCGCGCTCCTGTGCGAGATCGCAAGTCCCGAAGTGGATCAGCAGTTGGCGCAGGCCCAGGCGGATCTTGCTACCGCCGAAGCCACCGCCAACAACGCCCACATACAGGCCGATCGGTACTCGGACCTGGTCAAGTCCAATGCCGTCTCGCGCCAGGATACGGACACCTTTGTCAACCAGGCTGCGTCCACATCCGCGGCGGTCCGCTCCGCCCAGGCCAATGTGCAGCGGCTGCGCGAGCTGGTGTCATTCGAAAATGTCTACGCGCCCTTTGACGGCGTGGTCACGGCTCGCAACATCGATACCGGTCAGTTGATCAATCAAGGTGCGGGAGCGGAACTCTTTCACATGCAGGCCATCCAAACCCTGCGCGTCTACGTTAACGTCCCGCAGCTCTATGCCGATACTGCGAAGCGCGGCGTGAAGATTGACATGACTTTTCCCGAGTACCCAGGCAAGACCTTTCAGGGCACTTTGGTCCGGACGGCCGACGCAATCGATCCGTCGAGCCGAACCCTGTTGGTCGAAATTGATGTGGACAACCGCAAGGGTAAGCTGTTTCCGGGCTCGCTCGCCCAGGTTCACTTTAAAGCTCCCGCTGCCGGCCTCACCTTCATCGTGCCCGCCGCAGCACTCATCTTCCGCCGCGAAGGACTGCAACTCGGCACAGTGATCAACAGCAACGTCGCCCACCTGGTGCCTGTCATCATCGGCCAGGACGACGGAGCGACTGTGCAAATTGTGAGTGGCCTGAACGCCGCCGATAAAGTGATTCAGGACCCGCCCGACTCGCTCATCGAAGGCGAAAAGGTCTCTCCTGAAGCTCCCTCCAGCACCGCGAAAGCAGGAGGCAAGTAGCCATGCCCGTTCTTCGATCTTGTCATCCTGGGCGAACTCCGCGGAGCAGACGAGTCGAAGGACCTGCCCTTTGCGCGGCCGCGTGCGCACTGTCCCTTGTAGCTCTCACCCTGCTTGCCGGCTGCAAGCCTGTGGGACCCAACTACAATCGGCCCGGCTACACCGCGCCTGCTGCCTATAAAGAAACCGGCGCCTCCACCGTCATCGTTCCTCCACCCAACCCAACGGGCGGCACGTGGCAGCCTGCCTCGCCATCCGATGGTATGTTGCGCGGCAAATGGTGGGAGATCTACCAGGACCCGCAGCTCAACCAACTTGAAGACCGCATCGCCATCGACAACCAGACCTTGCGCAGCGCAGTTGAAACCTACCTGGCCGCGCGCGACCAGGTGGCCGTCGCTCGCTCCAGCTTTTACCCCACACTCTCCGCGGGTCCATCTGTCACGCACCAAAAGCTTTCGTCCAACCGCCCCCTCTCGAATTTGAGCAACTCGACGAACTACAACGATCTAGTTCTTACCGGCCAGGCAAGCTGGGAGCCCGACTTCTGGGGCCGCATCCGACGCACCGTCGAAGCTGCCGGCGCCACAGCCCAGGCCAGCGCCGCCGATGTGGCCAATGTCGACCTCAGCCTCCACGCCGAGTTGGCCCAGGATTACTTTGAGCTCCGCGGCCTTGACTCTCAGAGCCGCCTGCTGCAATCGACCGTTAACGACGATGAGCACCAGTTGGAGCTGAACCAGCGCCTGCTCAAGGGCGGCGTGGTCACAGATGTCGTGGTGGCCCAGGCGCTCACCCAGCTTGAGACTGTGCGCGCGCAACTTATCGATATTAACGAGTCCCGTGCAGAATACGAGCACGCCATCGCCACGCTGGCCAATCTTGAAGCCGGCCAGCTTAGCCTTCAACCGGCGCCCCTCGATATTTCCCTGCCCAATGTTCCGCTTGGCGTACCTTCGCAGCTAATCGAACGCCGCCCCGACATTGCGGCTGCCGAACGCCGCGCGGCGGCTGCTAATGCCCAGATTGGCATCGCCGTCAGCGCATTCTATCCGAACATCACCCTTGGCGGAACGGGGGGATTTGAAAGCACACACGGCGGCACATGGATTCAAGGCCCGAGTTCCTTGTGGAGCCTTGGCGCGCAGGCAACCGAGCTGCTTTTTGACGCCGGCCAGCGCCACGCCGTCAGCGATCAGACCCGCCACAACTACGAGTCGCAGGCAGCCAACTACAAGGCCACGGTTCTTGGAGCATTCAACGAGGTGGAGGACAAACTCTCTGACATGCGCGTCCTGGAACAGGAATCGACCGTTGAATACCGTGCCGTCAGTGCGGCCCAACACTCGCTGGACCTCTCGAACCGGCGCTACAAGGGCGGAGCCACCAGCTACCTTGAGGTACTGGTCGCCGAGACCACGCTGCTGCAGAATCAGCGGACCGCCACCGACCTGCAGACGCGCCGTTTCGCCGCCAGCGTCCAGCTCATCCGCGCCCTCGGCGGCGGTTGGGACGTGACGCAGCTTCCTAAGTAGTGGGGAAGACCCCACCGGAGACGGGCGAAAACGCTGACCGCCCGGGATCCAGCAAATCTGTGATGCAGTTGCCGACAAGGTCCCGTATGCTAACTGGAAGCAACCTTGCCGCCAGAGGAAGCGAAACATGAACGAAGTTGATAACAGCGCGAGCACGGATCCCTACATCCTTCGAGAAATCATCCGCATGCAAACCGAGATTGCCAAGCTCGGTCTCGATTTGGGCGGAGTCGTGAGCCAGGTGGTCGACAGAGTCCAATCCCTGACGAACGCGGGAGGCGCCATCGTCGAGTTTTCCGAAGGTGCGGAGATGGTTTACCGAGGTGCGGGTGGCGTGGCCAAGCCTCTTCTTGGCCTCAGAAAAGCGCGCGGTGGCAGTCTGTCTGGATTATGCGTTGAGCAGGGACACATTCTGCAATCCGATGACATTGAAACGGATGCCCGTGTCGACTGGGAAGCTTATCACAACGTCGGATTGCGCTCCATGCTCGTTGCTCCACTCGATCACAACGGAATAACGGTTGGAGTGCTGAAGATTGTCTCGACCTCAGCAAACGCCTTCAATGCCCGCGACGTGCGCGTCTTGGAACTGATGTCGGAACTGATTGCGGCTGCCATGTACCACTGCGCCAGAAACGAAACAAATCCGCTCTATGTCCAGGCCACACACGACGCACTCACGGGACTTGCAAACCGGGCCTTGTTCTACGATCGGCTTCGCCAGCGCCTTCACCTGGCTCGCCGCCAATCCGATTCAGTTGCCATTCTTAACATTGACATGGATGGCCTGAAGCCGGTGAACGACCAATTCGGTCATAGGACCGGCGATGCAGCGATTCGCGAAACCGCGTCGCGCATCAGCAGGATTTCAAGACAGTCCGACACCGTTGCCCGCCTCGGCGGAGACGAATTTGGCGTGATCCTCGGAGACGTCAAGGATCGTAGCGGCGCAAGGGCCGTCGCTGATCGAGTCGCCGAAGAGATCCGCCTGCCATTTGAATTTGAGAACCACCACCTTTGCCTCAATGCCAGCATCGGGATCGGAGTATGCCCTGAAGACGGGACCGAAATCGAGGCGCTCATCGATTCCGCGGACCAGTCGATGTACGCCATCAAGCGAACTCGAACCTGCCGATAAGCTCTTCGTGGTCGCTGACTCGCGGAACGGCTAGCCTGCATTTCTCACTGGTTGCAAAGATGTCGCATTGCAAAGAACAGTCCAACGCCATTCCTTTCAAACTTTGCAGTCACCTTTCAAACTTTGCAGTCACGCATGGCAGAGAATTAACGCCGATTGGCGCAACATAAAAAATGAATACTTCCGAAACAGAAAAGTCCGAAGCGCAAGATGCCAAGGCGAGATTAGTGGTACTTAAACGGGGGTTAAGCGGCACTTGGTTTCAGTGTCGTGTATGCCCAAGATCCAATCTGTCAGCGACTTAGCCGGTCCGGACCTCTCAGAAACGCACACCTACCCCCCTATTTATTTTTGATTTCCACGAAAAGCTTGCACATTATTTCCCCTTCTTGCGAGACAAGCCGGCTAGGGGCTGCCTGCTGCATCCTGGTGCGGGTGGCTGAAAGCGGCTGGAGGAACCTCGGTCAAATGGAGCCCGGGACCCTCCCATAGCAGCCGAGGCACTCCCTGGCTCGCGAAGTGCAACCCCTCCAAATGGAACAGATGCAACCCGGCCCGCAGCCCCAACGATCCACGATCGTAGCGCACAGCGTTCCCCGGCGAACCGCAAACCTGGGCGAACGGCGGCCCGGTCTTCGCCACCTGCATTCCGTCAATCACCAGCCGTGCCCCATCGCGCGACATCAAGTGAAACGTGTACCCGCCGTCGGCAGGAATGTCGATGAAACCGTCCCACGCTGTTGCATATCGCGTAAACCCGTGTGAATCAGCGTGAATTCCCGGCGACTCGCCCCGGAAAACGGCCTCCTCGTTGTTCAGATCGGGGAGTTCGGTCCACGCACCGGGGTAGATGCGCCAAGCCAGTCCCGGCGTAAGCGCGCCCGCGACCGGGACAGCATCGTGCCAGCGCGCCACGGCCACCAAACCCCGCGCCGCCCAGTCCTCGCGACCCTGGTTATCCTCCGCCCGCAGCAAAACCCTGAATCGGCCGGCGGCGTTGGCGCCGTCGAGTTCGGTTCCGTTTGCATCGGGAAAACGGTGTCGAACGTGGCGGCCGTGTGCCTCGGTTCCGTCGCCGAAAAGCCAGGTAAAACTGGAGTGCGGGGAGGGCGCAGCGGTGAATGAAACCGTATCGCCTGGCGCAAAGACGGTCGGATCGACCGTAAAGGCGGCCACCGGGCCGGAGGGTGCGACGAACTGCGCCGGCGGTGTGCCTTCGGCCGTCACGAGCGGCAGATCGACGTTGCCTGCCACTCGCATGTCGCCGTATTTCACGTTGTCGAAGGTGACGCCCGCGATGTCCCCGCCGATGGCGGAGCCCGCCAGCGGAGGCTGGTCAAGCGCCCATATGTTGTGGAAAGTAAAGCCATGCAGCCCGGGGTACTCCTGCTCCATCTGCACCAGGGAGTACCAGTCGTCGAGCCACAAATTCTCAAACGTATAGTTGGAATGGTCGCCCTTGGCTCCATCTGCACCCCAGAACCCCAGCAGCGCGAAGGTTTGCCCGCAGGCCCCGATACCGCCGTGCAGAATGTCGGAGTCGCGCAGGGTGAAGTTGCGTGAATTGAAGGTCTTGCGCGGCCAGCCGGCGCGCAAGATGTTGGAGATGCTGGTGGAAAGCTGGCTGTTTTCGATGAGGATGTTCTGAACATCGTGACCCGGGCGCAGGATCTCCTCGTCTGTGTAGCCATCCCAATTGCCCTGCATGGCAAATACATCGTCGGAGGAGCGCAGGAAGGAATTGCGCACGATGGCGTCGCCGCCTCCCAGCCAATCCATGCCGTCCTGGTTGGCATTGCCGGGATTGCCGCCCATGACGCGCAGGTCGTCATAGAGAAAGCCAGTTGAATCTTTCATTTGAATGGACCATGTGCGCGAGCGGACGACGCAAGTGAGGCCGCTGATCTGGATATTCGCGGCGTCCATGGCGTCGATGCAGTGCCAGTCCGGCTTCTGCATCCAGCCCTCGTCGGCATCGGGATCCTGCGGGCCGTCGTACACGATGGTTCCGCGGCCTAAGACTTTTACGTTCTGCACTTTCCACAGGTTCAGGCTGCCGAAGAAATACGCGCCCGGGGCCAAATAGAGGGTGTCGCCGCTTTTGGGATTCAGGCTCTCGCGGTAGATCCCCGGCTTATAGATGTGGATGTTTGGCCCGCTGGGCGGTGGTGGCGGCGGAGCGCCTGCGAAGAGGAACAACATGGTTGCGTGGTTGAGAAAGTCGCCCGGCCGCGCGATGGATAGCTTTTGTGGACCCGCCAGTTTGAAACTGATGGTTTGGCCTTTGCGGGACGGCCTCAGACCCAGCCGCCAGGGCTGAATGTCGACGCCGTGATCCCAGAAGGCGGGCTCGGCGGCGGTAATCTCCACCGTGACTGGGCCGGTTATGTCGAAGCTGACAAAGGAGTAACTGGCCGCGGCGTGGGCCACGTCGACGGGTTTGCCGTCAACCTTCACGGTAAAAGCGGTGGAACGCATCTCGGAGGGAACGGGGACGGGCTGAACGCGGGGAGCGGCAAACGCTGCGCAGGGAAGCGCAAGCACGGCCACCATCAGGGCGCGAAAAGAAGGCAAGAAGCGGGACCCCGGCTCAAAGTTGAAGACGAGACCACTCTAGCACCGGAGTCCCTATCTGGAGCCCGAAGGCCAGAAGCTCGTGGCGGACTTCCGCGTTGTTCCTGCGTGTCACTTCCGTGTTGCTTCTGCGTGTCCGTGCGCTGAAAGCGTCTCCGCGCACTGAAAGCGTGGCAGAGGGGGTGCACGGTTGGGGCTCTGCATTTTTTGCACGAAAACCGTGGACATGCAGGTGCACGTTTGGGTGAAAAGCGGGGACATACAGGGTCACGTTTGGGCAAAAGTGTGACACGCCTAGAGAGATGATGGGCTAGGTCGAAGGGATAACTCGCGCAGGAGCCAAAGGCCAGGTCGGTCAATGATGCACTCGCTTTTGAAGGCGCAGGAATGGCGGGTAAAATCTCCATCATTTTCCCTTCCCCCTTTATCGTCTAGACCCGACGAGGCGACGCTTACTTCGTCCCATGGAGCACCTAGTCGAATTAGTCTTCGTCAAGCTTCATTCTTGGGCTGTAGTCTCTTTGCCTCCCGGGCCTTGGAGGCCGCGAGTTTCTTGATAGACGGCTCTGCGGGAAGATTTTCGGGAAGAGTGTTCCCCATATCCTTCATGGTCTAACGAATTCTCTTACCAACCAATTCATGAGTGTTAATTGCGTTTTGCTCGCCCTTGATACCTTCAATTCTCAGTTTCTCTTCGGTCTGGGTGATTCTGAATTCGTTAGCAGCTAATTCGACCCTTCCGATGCAATCGAGTAAATCGTCCGCATCTGGAATTTTCTTTCGCTTCTTGATGGCTGTTGATCCTAAACCACCGTACAACCCCTTATAACCAGCGTCTTGAAAGATTCCGAACATCTTATTCCGGACACCCGCGGCTTGAGCAGCACCGCCCAGCTTGCGGTTGGCATCCTTCACGCGGTTTCGAATCAGAAGCCGTCTCTCCTCTTCACTGATTAGTTCTTGAGCCTCCTGCCGGTAGGTCTGCTCTACGAAGTATGCTTGCGCTGTAGCGATCTCTGGCTTTGATGTATCGCCATTCATCGCAACCAGATAGCATGCGTATTTGCTAAATGCGAAGTTCTCTCTTTCCCTTTTCGCCCCACTCCCAATCTCGACCATTTCGGGCATTGGCACAAAATGGTTTGCTATGAAGTTCCCCGCACTTTCGCAAGAAGCTTTTCCCCTTTCTATTACTTCGCGGAAGTCTCTCCATTCTCGGTAGTCTAGCACCGTCATAATGTCGCGCGCCATCCAGTAAGGAGTCTCCATTAGGCGACGTTTTTTGAAGCGATTTGAGCCTTCCAATTACGAGATTTGTGGCGTCAGACACTTTCCAGCCTCCGTCATATATCACAAGCATAAACCAATATCTATATTTTCCATACAACTTCTCCTTGCATTCTCTATTCTTTCCATCTACTCTTTTTCGAAGAGGAATAGCAATGGGCGCAAGGGAGAACCTACAACGTCTAGCCGACAGAAAGTCGCAAGAGATAGCGGAGCTAGAGCGTCAGATAGATATGGCGCGTGCCTATCTCCAGGCGATTCAGGACTCTATCAAGGCCCTGCCACGAGAGATTTCTAGTCAGCCGAATGGGGAAGACGCTACCTCTGATCTCCGCCCTGGCACATTATTGGCGCGAGCTAGAGAAGCGATTCAGAAAAATGGCGCTCCTATGCACATAAGTGCGCTTCTCGTGGCAATTGGAATTGAGAACACGAAAAACGCACGCGTTTCCCTTGTCGGCTCATTAGGTGCGTATGTGAGGAAAGGCTCTGTCTTCACCCGTCCCGGCCCAAATACATTTGGGCTTGTGGGTATGAGAGCGCTCAATCTTGAGCTAGACGAGCAGGTTCTGCCAGAGGCATTTGGCAAGGTTGCTGAGGGTGATTAGGTGCTGAAGTGGGGCCTTACATCTGCGGTTTCCATTGTATTAACGTAGCTCGATTTTCTTCCTTTGCTCGTGCACTCTATAGAGCTTTCTCCCGGGTCACGACAATGCAATCTCGGAGTTGTCCTCAATATGTGCCAAGTGCGTGATTTTCAGTGGTCGTCGTGCCGTACCACAAAATGGGTGGTGAGGCCTAATTGATCACGATCGTTTTTTGCGAGCGGGCTATAAGCCCCTATCCTTCAGAGAATCGAATTGTCGTCAAAACGCTTCAGATGCCTTCGCCCATGGAGACGTAGTCCTGCAGGCGGTCGAGCTCTTCGCGGTAGGCGGTGCGCTCGGCTTCTTCAGCGGCGAACGGCGTGACTCGCCGGACGTGGGCGCCGAGCCTTTCTTCCATCTCTTCGACGCGATCGGCAAGGGCAATGAGGGCATCGGAGAGTGGATCTTTGATGTCGTGGGGATCGGTGATGAGGACGCGGCGGCCGCTGCGGTAGACGATATGCGCCGGGACGCCCACGACGGTGGAATTGGGCGGAACATCAGTTAATACAACCGAGCCCGCGCCCACCCGCGAGTTCTGGCCCACGGTAATGTTGCCGAGGACATTGGCGTTGTTGCCGATGAAGACGCCGTCGCAGACCGTGGGGTGGCGCTTGCCGTGGCCTTTGCCGGTTCCGCCCAGGGTGACGCCCTGGTAGATGGTGACGTCGCTGCCCACGATGGCGGTTTCGCCGATGACAACACCGGTAGCGTGGTCGATGAACAGGCGGCGGCCCAAGAGGGCGGCAGGATGGATATCGACGCCAGTGAAAAAGCGGGCGAACTGCGAGATGATGCGTGCCGGCAGCCGCAGGTGCCAACGCCAGAGCCTGGAGGCAACGCGGTGATACCAGACGGCCCACAGACCGGGGTAGCAGAGCAGGACCTCAAGGCGGGAGCGCGCGGCGGGGTCGCGCTCCATCACCGAGTTCACATCTTCACGAATACGTTCGAACACGTTCAAGTCCTGACTTACAGGCCGGCGAAGCGAAAAGGCCGCGCCGGCCGCTTTTTGCGCTTATACCGCGACCGCTTCGGGTTGGAGGGCGAGCACTTCCTGGCGGAGGGCGTCAAAGAGCACGCTGGACAGGTAGCGCTCACCGAAGTCGGGCAGCACCACGACGATGAGCTTGCCTGCATTTTCAGGACGCGCGGCCACTTTGAGTGCGGCAGCCACGGCTGCTCCTGAACTGATGCCGACGAACAGTCCCTCTTCGCGCGGCAGACGGCGGGCCAGGTCGATGGATTCTTCGTTGGTGACCTGCACCACTTCATCGATGAGATGGGTGTCGAGGACGCCGGGGATGAATCCCGCGCCGATGCCCTGAATCTTGTGCGGACCGGGCTTGCCGCCGCTGAGCACCGGGCTATCGACCGGTTCGACGGCGATGGCCTTGAAGCCTGGCTTGCGCGGCTTGATGTATTGCGACACGCCGGTAATGGTGCCGCCGGTGCCGACGCCGCTGATGAGGATGTCGACCTTGCCGTCGGTGTCGTCCCAGATCTCGGGGCCTGTGGTGGCCAGGTGCACGGCGGGGTTGGCCGGATTGTTGAACTGCTGGAGGATGAACCCGTTCCGCGTTTCGGCGAGGATCTCCTCGGCCTTGGCGACCGCGCCCTTCATGCCGCCGGGGCCGGGCGTGAGGACGATTTCGGCGCCAAACGCCTTGAGCAGCACGCGGCGCTCGGTGCTCATGGTCTCCGGCATGGTGAGAATGAGACGGTAGCCCTTGACGGCGGCGACAAACGCCAGCGCAATGCCGGTGTTGCCGCTGGTGGGCTCGATGAGTACGGTTTCGCCGGGCTTGATCTTGCCGGCCTTTTCGGCGGCGTCGATCATGGCAAAACCGATGCGGTCTTTTACGCTGGCCAGGGGGTTCTGGCTTTCCAGCTTGGCCACGACGGTTGCGGGCAAACCTGCCGCCACGCGGTTGAGACGCACCAGGGGGGTGTGCCCGATCAATTCAGTCACATTTGCAGCAATACGCGCCATCATCTTCTCCTTTGTGGGTCCGGGAACGACACGGACAGTTGTCTCAGGGTTTCTGGGGTGTGGGTATGCGCCGCGGAAGATCAGACAGGGAAGAACGTGCGCGAGTAGGGCGCACCAGTGCATCGCGGCAGACACCAAGTCGGCGTTAGCGACATCGACGCATGCAGATAGCGTAGACCCGTGCGGCGGATTATGGCAAGAGGGGGCGCGGATTGGGCGTTAATCGCAACGAAGCCGGCAGGCGATTTTGCTGAAAACCATGCAGCGAATCGACGCTGATTCCGGGGTGATGAGAGAATCGACACGAAGCTTTCCCCTGGGAGGTACAACCCTATGCTGCGGCAGATTGCGATGGCAACGCTGGCAATTTCGGCTGCTGGAATGCTGGCGCAGACGCCTGCTTCGCGCCCCAGATTCGATGCGTTTGAGGTGGCGACCATCAAGCCGGTGGAGCATGATCCCAAAGGCGGCCGGTTTATCACGATGCAAGGTGACCACCGGTTTGTGGGGAAGGACTATACCCTTAAATTGCTGATTGCAGCCGCTTATAACCTGAGCCCCCGTACCATATTGGGCGGGCCGGGGTGGATGGATTCGGACCATTACGACATTCTGGCGCTGACGCCCGGGGATGTGCGCCCCACGCATGACGAGCTGATGTCGATGCTTCGCAACCTGTTGGTGGCCAGGTTCAAACTGACCTTTCATCGCGAGCAAAAGGTGTTTTCGATCTACCAGCTGGGAGTTGCGAAAGGCGGTCCAAAACTGAGGCCAAGCACGGCGCCCCCGGACGAGCCTGCCCAGCTGATCAGCACGGTTTACCCCCAGCGACTGGTGATGCCGGCGCGCAATGCGACCATGGGTGATTTGGCGTCGGTGATGCAGCGGGCCATTCTCGATCGCCCGGTGGTGGACAAGACGGGACTGTCAGGCCGGTACGACTTTGACCTGGAATGGGCGCCGGACGAGAGCCAGTTCGGCGGGGAGGTACCGCCAGCCAGCGATGATGCGCCAAGCCCACCGCTTTTTTCGGCGATTCAGCAGGAGCTTGGCCTGACCCTGGTGGCGACGCGGGGGCCTGTCTTGGCGCTGGTGGTGGATTCGGCGGAACGGCCTTCGCCAAACTGAGTGGGCGAAATGGGCGGCGGCCAGCGGTAGTTCTTGCGCGCCGGTATATCCTGAAGGGTTGTTGTGGGTTGTCTCTGCGGGATTCAGCGGCCTGCAAGCCCCAGAACTTTCAAAAAAAAATTATGAGCAAGCAAACCATTGCCGTACATCTGCCTGACGGGGCGGTGAAAGAAGTGCCGAGCGGCACAACGCCCCTTGAGATTGCCAACTCGATTTCGCCGCGGCTTGCCGCTGTGTCTGTGGTGGCGCGGATCACTCCCGTTACTGCGGCGGTGAACCAAAGCGCTGCCCGCGACGGCCAATCGCCGGAGGGCGAGTCTGCCGAAGCTGCCATGTATGCGGCAGAAAACACGGCCGCGCCGCGGCTGGTGGACCTGGCCACGCCGCTGACCGACGACACGCGGCTGGAGCTGGTGAAGGAGAACGACCCGGAGGCGCTGAAGGTGGTGCGCCACTCTGCCGCGCATGTGATGGCGACGGCGGTGCTGGAGCTGTTCCCTGAAACCAAGCTGGGACACGGGCCGGCGACGGACTCGGGATTCTTTTACGATTTTTATCGCGAGAGGCCGTTTACGCCGGAGGACCTGGCGGCTATTGAAAAGAAGATGGCCGAGGTGGTGGCGCGCGATGAGCGCTTCGTGCGGGAATACGAGTCACGCGAGAAGGCGCTGGCCGAGTTCGACAAAGACGGCGACTTCATGAAGATGCACTTCGTGAAGAAGTTCACGCATCCGGGCGAACAGGTGAGCTTTTATCGCAACGGCAGCTTTGTGGATTTTTGCCGCGGGCCGCATGTGCCTTCAACGGGACGTGTGAAGGCGGTGAAGCTGACCACGCTGGCCGGCGCGTATTGGCTGGGCGACGAGAAGAATCCGCAATTGCAGCGGATTCATGGGACAGCATTCTTCTCGCAGAAGGATTTGGACGCCCATTTTGCGCGGCTGGAAGAAGCGGCCAAGCGCGACCATCGCGTGCTGGGCAAGCAGCTTGACCTTTTCAGCATTCAGGAGCTGGCTGGAGCGGGGCTCATCTTCTGGCATCCCAAGGGCGCGATTATCCGCAAGGTGATGGAAGACTGGATGCGGGACGAGTGCCTGCGGCGCGGCTACAACCTGGTGTATACACCCCACGTGATGCGCCGCGAACTATGGAAGGTGAGCGGGCACGAGGGCTTCTACTCCAACAACATGTATACGCCGATGGAGCTGGACGATGCCGAGTACCGCCTGAAACCGATGAACTGCCCGGGGCACATTCTCATTTACAAGAATTCGCCGAAGAGTTATCGCGACCTGCCGGCGCGCTACGCGGAGTTAGGCAACGTTTATCGCTATGAGCGCTCGGGCACCATGCACGGACTGCTGCGCGTGCGTGGCTTTACGCAGGATGACGCGCACATTTTCTGCATGCCGAGCCAGATTGAGGACGAAGTCATCGCCTGTATCGACTTCGCTGAAGTGGTGCTGAAGACTTTTGGCTTCAATGAATTCAAGGTCGAGCTTTCCACCTGGGATCCCAAGGACCGCGCCCATTACGTGGGCTCGGATGAGAATTGGCAATTCGCCACGCAATCGCTTGAAAACGTGCTGAAGGGCAAGGGAATTCCTTACAAAACCATCCCCGGCGAAGCTGCGTTTTACGGACCCAAGATCGACGTGAAGTTAGTGGATATTCTTGGCCGCCTGTGGCAGTTATCGACGGTGCAATTCGACTTCAACCTGCCGGCGCGCTTTGAACTTGAGTATGTGGGCGAAGACGGCGAGCGGCATCAGCCGGTGATGGTGCATCGCGCGCTGTTCGGGTCGGTGGAGAGATTTTTCGGCGTGTTGATTGAGCACTATGCGGGCGCGTTTCCGATGTGGCTTGCGCCGGTGCAGGTGGGACTTGTGCCCATCAGCGAGCGGCATTTGGAATACGCGAAGAAGGTCGAGGCGGAGTTGAAGGCGGCTGGCTTGCGGGTGGAAGTGGACGCGCGCAACGAGAAGATGAACGCCAAGATTCGCGACCTGGCCAACCAGAAGACGCCCTACATTCTCGTCTTTGGCGACAAGGAAGAGGCGGCGGGAACGGTGAGTGTGCGGACACGCGGCAAGGGCGACCAGGGATCGATGGCGCTGGCGGAGTTTGTTGCGAAGGCGAAGGGGCTGGTGGAGAGCCAGTCGACGGAGCTATGAAAAGCACCACCGAAACAGGATTCGGCTGGCGGGAGAGTTACAGCCGAAAAGGCGACCTTCTAACCTGAATTATAAAGCCCTGTCATCTTGAGCGGAGGTCGCGCGGCGACCGCAGTTGAAAGATCTGCGGCTGCTTTTCGGAGTTTCTTCCGGATTGCCCACAACTCGACCGCAACATTGGCCCCGTAGGGGCCACGGAATTTAGCCCAGGACAAGTTCGCGTCAGCGAACGCGGTCCTGGGTTAACTGAAGAAGATTTTTGCAGCCCCGTAGGGGCGGCGCGAAACAGTCAAGCAAGCCGACAATTCCGTATTGGCCACGACCCGACCGGAATCCGGTCAATGAGCACTACATTTGGGATTGGAACCCTGTGCGTCGCCCGCTTGGAGGTAATCTTGTGGCAAAGCAGAACGGGAGGGTCACGCGGGCTCTCACCAAAAGCGGAAACAGGCCGATAAAGACGTTTGCGGGCAATTCTCGCTGAGGCAGGGGTGGATCGCGTGTTTGGCGCAATCGAACATGTAGGTCTGGTTGCGGCAGTCGAGCAGGCCGCAGACGGCATCGTCCTTACCGACACAAGCGGGAGGATTCAATATGTGAATCCTGCATTTAGCGCAATGACGGGGTACACGCGGGACGAGGTTGTGGGCCAGAATCCCAGGCTCCTCAAATCGGGCCGGCAGTCCGACGCATTCTATGAAGAGCTTTGGGGCACTATCGTCGCAGGCAAAGTCTGGCACGGCGAATTGGCCAACCGGCGCAAAGACGGCCGGTTCTACAGCGAGGAGATGCGGATCTCTCCCCTTCACGACTCAAGTGGTGTAACAACCGGCTATATTGCCATCAAGCGTGACGTGACTTTGCTGCGTGCACAGCATCGAATCTCCAATACTCTGGCTGCGATTGTGGAGAGTTCCGACGATGCTATTGTGGCCACCACTCTTGAGGGCCTCATCCACACTTGGAACCGCGCCGCGGAAGGAGTATTTGGCTATTCTCCCGATGAAGTGATCGGCAAGCACGTATCAATACTGATGGCGCCGGAGCGGCCAAGTGACTTGAAGTATTTTACCGGCCAGATATTGCAGGGGATCAACGTCTCCCAATACGAAAGCTTTTGCCTTCGAAAAGACGGATCGAGATTCCACGTGTCCGTTTCCGGGTCGCCGGTGAAGAGCCTTACCGGCGAGATCGTGTCTATGTGCGCCGTTCTCCGCGACACTTCCCAGCACTGGCAGGCAGAGGAGAAACTTCGCCAGAGTGAAGCGCGGTTCCGCGGGGTCTTTGATGACGCGCCGGTGGGCATCTACCTCGCGGGGCCCGACTCGCGAATCATTCAGGTCAACAAGGCATTCTGCCAGATGTTGGGATATTCCAGAGAGGAATTGCTCGCCAAAAGCTGGCCCGAACTGTGTCATCCCGACGATGGGGCTATTGCCCTTGAGAAGAAGAAGCATTTGCACTCGGGTGAAGTAGACAATTCGGGCGGAGAAACGCGTTACATCCATCGAAATGGCGCCTTGGTTTGGAGTCAGGTCCGGGTCTCCTTATTAAGGACCAGCGACGGGAGCCCACTTTGCTCTGTAGTTCATGTGGAAGACATCACCGAGCGCAGGCGGGTTGAGCAGGCCCTGGTTGAGAGCGAACATCGCTTTCGCATAATGGCCGACGGTTGTCCGATTGGAATCTGGGTAATCGATGCTCAGGGCAGGAACCGCTTTGTCAATCGAACTTACCTTGAATTCTGCGATGTAACCGCGGAACAAGTCGAGCAGGACCAATGGAAATCGCTGGTTCACCCTGACGATGCGCTGGCGTTTTTCAAAGAGCTTGAGCGCGCACTGAGAGAGCACGCTTCCTTCCATGCAGTACGGCGCGGCCTTCGCGCGGATGGAGCGTGGCGCTGGGTGGAATCGAACGCTTTACCACGCTTCTCTGCAGGTGGCGAGTTCTTAGGGTTCGTTGGCACCAGTGCGGACATCACCGAGCGCAGGCAGGCTGAGTTCGCTCTCAAAAGCAGCGAAGAGAAGTTTCGCCAGCTGGCGGAAAATATCCGGGAAGTTTTTTGGATGATGAATGCAGCGGGCACTGAGATACTTTACGTCTCTCCTGCCTACGAACAGATCTGGGGCCGGAGCTGCGCCAGTCTGTACCAGGCTCCAATGGATTGGTTGGATGCCATCCATGCAGACGACCGCGAGCGGGCCCACCTCATCTTTATGAAGCAGATGCAGGGCGAAACCATTGATTCCGAATACAGGATTCTAACCCCGGACGGACAAGAAAAATGGATCCGCGACCGGGCGTTTCTCGTTCGCGACGAGCGCGGGGAAGTGGTTCGGATGGTTGGAATCGCTGAAGAGATTACCGAGCGCAAACGGTACGAAGCGGAACTGATAGATGCCCGCGATGGCGCCGACGCAGCCAACCTGGCCAAGAGCCGCTTCCTGGCGGTCATGAGCCACGAGCTGCGCACGCCCTTGAACGTAATCCTGGGGTTCGCCGAGTTCCTTGAACTGGAGATGGAAGAACAGCAAACAGAGAGCTGGCTCAACGACATTCGCAAGATCCGCAAGGCCGGCAGTCACCTCCTCGACCTGATAAGCGACATAATGGATATGTCCAAGATCGAAGCCGGTAAGATGGAGCTCGTGCCCTCCCGATTCGATGTGTCCGCGGTGGTGGCCGAAGTGGTGTCCAGCGTCGAGCCTCTGGCCGCTAAGAATCAGATCCGGCTCCGCGTGCAGCATGAGTCTGTCCAGGTCCGAGCCGATCGGATGCGCTTCCGCCAGTGCCTTTTTAACCTCGTCGGCAACGCCTGCAAATTTACCAAAGACGGCGAAGTGCGTGTTGAGCAGACCGTCTGCGAGCGCGACGGCCAAACCTGGTGCTTGGTGCGCGTCGTCGACACGGGCATCGGCATTCGAAACGAAGATCTGGGAACAATCTTCGAAGACTTCTCACAGGTTGACAGCTCCATTAGCAGGAAGTATGGCGGAACCGGCCTCGGACTGTCTATCAGTCGCCGCTTGGTGCAGATGATGGGAGGCGATATTACGGTCGAGAGCGTTTTCGCCAAAGGATCGATATTCACACTATGGCTGCCCTGCGAATCTGGTTCTGCCGAGATGCAGCCTGTTCAGGCCTGTGAGAGCAACAACAATGTGCAAGCAGGGGAGGGAATCATGGAGGATCAATGGCGCGAATCTTAGTGGTTGAAGACGACGCCGACAATCAAGAATTGGTCACGCGCTTCTTGCGGCGCGAGGGGCACCGCGTGATCAATGCGCTCGACGGATTCGCTGGTGTCAAAGAAGCCAGCGAACAGATTCCCGATTTGATCTTGATGGATCTTGGACTGCCAGGGATGGATGGCTGGGAGGCTTCGCGGCGCATCCGAGCAGATCCCGACACTTCCCGCATTCCCATCATTGCTCTCACTGCTCACGCCTTCACCGGCGAAGTCGCCAAAGCGATCGAAGCCGGCATCGATTCCTACGAACTGAAGCCCGTAGTCTATCAACGGCTAATGGAGAAGATCGCCGAAGCACTACACAGGCGCCGACCCGCAGCGTAGGCCAGCGCAAATCTTCGAGGCTCGAACCGAGCGTCAGCGCGGCGAATCTCTGCGTTTCGAGCGTGTCACCGCTAGCCTACATCGGAAACGCCTCGCGCACGACGGCTTCGGGGTGTCTTCCGTCACGCGAACGAGGGTCTGGTTACCCATTTTTTGATCATGGGTTAAGTTGTGGCCGCACGCCGTGGAAGCAACCGCAGATCCCTCGACTGCGCTCCTCATGAACTAAATTCGGCTGTAGTGATTGGTGTGAGTTGAAGGCCGAGGAGTTTGGCCTGTTTTGAGAGTCGTTTGTGGAGTCGGCGATTTTGCTGTTGCTGTTCTCGGGCGAAGGCGGTTTCGTCGTAGTCAGAGCCGGTGGTGAGCAGATGGTAGAGGATGCGGGCCAGTTTGTGAGCCGTGGCGGTGATGGCCTGCGGGCCTCCGAGGCGTGCGCGCATGGATCGATAAAAGTTGCCGAGATGGGATCGGCTGCGGGCCAGAGTCTGAGCTGCAACCCTGAGAGCGTGATTGAGGCGGTTGTTGGTAGGCCGGGTTTTTGAAGATAGGATTCTGCCTCCGCTCTTTTTGTTGTTGGGGCACAAGGCCAGCCAGTTGGCGAATGCGGCAGCGGAGGGGAAGCGGCTCAGATCGGTTCCCACTTCAGACAGCAGGGTATGAGCGGTGAGCGCGCTGATCCCTGGCACTGCCGTCAGATCGACGCCGAATAGCCTATGCAGTTCCGAGCTCATATTGAAATGGAACTGGTTTTTGCGGCGCTTCTGCCGGCTCGGCCTGGAGTGCGAACCCGGACCATCGATCTTGCCGGAGATGCTGCCGGTGTGACGCTGTATCTCCTGGTCGCATTCGGCCAGCAGGTGCTGATAGTTTTTGTAGGCGGCCAGCGATTGTTTGAGTGTGAACAGGTGCTCGGGGCGGTAGTTGCCGGTCAGCGATTTGATCACGGTGGGGCGGTCGGCGTGCACCCTGGCGTGGCACAGGGAGGCCAATTGGCTGGGATCGCGCTGGCCCGCCACGATGGCTTCGACGATAGCCATGCCACTGATCCCGGTGATGTCCGACAGTACATGGTGAATCTGCAGATTCATTTGGGTGAGGGCCTTGTGCATGTGCTGGATGTGTACCGCGGCGTTCTCCACCAGGCTGGAGCGGTGGCGGCTGAGAGAACGCAGCGCGCAGATGGCGGCATCGGGCCGGAAGGAGGCTTTCAGCAATCCCACCGAATGCAGGTACTGCAACCACTGGCAGTCACTCACATCCGATTTGCGTCCCGGCACATGCCGGACATGATGGGAGTTGACCAGGCAGACACGCAGGCCGGCCTCTTCCAGAACCTCGTACGGCGGAATCCAGTAAACCCCGGTCGACTCCATGGCTACGGTGCTGACCCCGCAGCGTAGCAGCCATGCCGCCATTTCCCGCAAATCGCCGGTGAACGTTTGGAAGCAGCGTACCGGCTCGGCGTCCCGGTCAGGCCGCACTGCAACGTAAATCTCAGTGGCTCCTACATCGATGCCCGCCGCGTTGGGCTCGATGCAGTCCAGACTCAAACTTCTTCCCTTGCCTGACTGTTTTCCCATGACTCCTCCTGCTGCTGGGATCGGGCCAGACTGTGCCTCGGGTAATCTCCTCAACGGGATCGCAGACCGAAAACGGCCCGCGTCACCTAAATCGCCATCACAGAATCTGGAACCATGCTCAGGATCGGGCTCGAAAAGCACCAATGGGCAGCCGGCTTACTTCCGCAATCCGCAGCCTCTCCAGATTACCTGCGCTTGACCCTGTTCATCCCATCGGTAACTCGCTGGAAGCGAGTCGGGCTGCTCGGGATGACAAGCAGATCTTCTGTTGCTCTGGTCGGGATGACAAACAGATTTTCTGTTGCTTCGGTCGGGATGACAACCGTTTTACCTTTCAGGCGAGTGGCCCATTTCTGGCTAGCCGGGAACAATTGTGTGCCCCAGGTTTGGATTTTCAGACCTGGGATTGGAATGTCCAATGCGGGTCAATCGCCGAGGACCGACGGTTGGGTTTCTCGAATCCCATGTCTCCAAAACACGAGACATGGGGCACCCGAGCATCTTGGGGGGACAGATGTGGGCCCGCCTGCCGCATCTGGAGTAGTATTTTCGGCAATGGATATCCCCTCTCCATAAGGAGCTCGAACCGATGCGTGCTTTCTTATCCGTTGCCACGATAGTCGTTGCATTCTTTATCTGCTCTCTTGTTTCCCAAGCTCAAGCCGTGCTGCCTCTTCCGGGCTGCGAAGCCACGCCGGAAGTGGGCAAGATCATGGACGAGAAACTCGATTGGAACCTGCTCGACAAGATGAACTTCGCCGATCGTCTGGCGTACCGGCGGAAGGTGCTCGAAGATCTCATGGCTCGCTATCCGCGGGAATTGAAGCCTTTCGTGAGCTACTCGAATTTGATGAGTGAGTACGCTCCCGAGGAGTACGCGAGCGTCCGCGATCGCTGGGTGCAGTCTGCCAAGGATCATCCCGACGACCCGCTGGCTCTGGTGATTGCCGGCAAAGCGCTTGTGGGCAAGGACACACCGCAGGCCATCAGCCTACTGGAGGCGGCCCGCGCCAAAGCGCCCGACTTCCCCTGGCCGTCTCTTTATCTCGCATCGATCTATGGCTCAGGCCGGCGCGCTGACCCGGCCAAGACCAAACAGAACCTGGAGACATTCCTTGCCACCTGCCCGTCGTCAACGGACAACACCGTGCAATGGCTGTTGAACAAAGATCAACCGGCCCAGCCCAAAGTTGCCGCGGCACTGCGTGCCCGCCTCGCCATGGAGACTGACCCGAAACAACTGCAAGCCTATTCCACTCTTTGGGGCCTCGAATTTCGCACCCATCCGCCCAGCGAGCACGATGCCATTCGCGCGCAGGTCGCCCTGGACCTCAAGAGGCTCGAGGCCCTCAACCCCCACGGGAATGCCGAGTGGGAGAGTTTCCTCCTCACCGGCTACAAACAGAGCGGCGCGTCAAAAGAGACCGTCACCGCCATGGAAGACCGTATCCTTCACGACTTTCCTCACTCCACCGACGCCTCCGACGTCGCCTACGATCGCTGGGATAAGGCCCACCCCAGGCCAGAAGACCAGACCGACACAGCGGCCTGGACGACGTACCAGAAAGAATACGAAGAAGCCGTGAAGGGCTGGGTCGGCGAGTTTACCGATAGCTCCTACTTCCAGCACAATGCATGGTTCTACACCATTCGCCAGGATGAGACCGTCACCGAGAAGGAAGGCATCGCCGCGCTGGATGCGTATTTGCAAGCCGCACGCGACCACGAGTCGCCCACAGACTACGGCAACTATGAGGAAGGCGCCGCGGAATTTCTCGTGGAAAAGAAATGGCAGCCCGCCCGAGCCCTCGACCTGCTCGAGGACGCGAAAGCCATTGCCGCCAGGGACCGCGCATCTGAAGAGACGAAAGACAACCTCAGCGACGAGGATGCCAAAGACCAGGCAAGCTATCGCCTCCGAGAAGAGCAGGACCTCGACGGCCTCATCCTGCGCGCTGCCATTGAAGCCGGGCAGAGCGAGCCGGCTCTCAAACTGAAGGCCGAGTTGGAAGCTCCGGTTCCGTCTGAAAAAAAGCGCCAGTCCGACTATTGGCTCAACCGCGCCCGGCTTGCAAGCATCGAGAAGCATCCCCAAGATGCGCTGACATACTACCAACTAGCTCTTCAAACTCGCCTGTCGGCCCCCAAAATGTATCGCGGGAAGCTGCAAGACGACCTGACCGACGAAGCCCGCGCGCTCTTTAAGGAGCAAGGCGGCTCAGAGACGGCCTGGGTTCTCTGGAGTAAACCTGCCGGCGGCGCGGAACAGGCCGCTGAGGGCCGCTGGGAAAAGGCCACCAAGCAGATCCCGGATTTCGCGCTTTCCGATATGTCGGGAAGGACCTGGAAGCTGAAGGAACTCGGCGGCAAGACGCTGCTGATCAATTTGTGGGCCACCTGGTGCGGCCCTTGCCAGGCCGAGCTGCCACACCTGGAAAAACTCTACGAAAAAGTAAAGGACCGCAAAGACATCCAGATCCTCACCTTCGATTTGGATGAGGATCTTGGCGTTGTGGCGCCATACCTCAAGGAAAAGGGCTACACCTTCCCGGTGCTGCCCGCCTATTCCACGGTAGTAGGGCTGCTGGACGGCTTCGCCATTCCGCAAACATGGCTCGTCGGTCCGCAAGGAGTCTGGCAGTCCACGCAGATCGGATTCAGCGGCGGTAGCGACGCTGATTTCGAAAAGGAGATGCTGCAGCGCCTGGACTCGGCGAAGGGCGGGCAATAAGCTGGTCTCATCGGCAACACGATCAGGGACGCGTCCGCGATCACCCACTCGGAATGCCGGATTCGATAGGACAGCCGCTTACGTTGCGGCCGACCTTTACCCGAGCGTGACGCGAAGTGGCGGGCTCTGCGAGTTGATGCGGGGCGGGTTCAAGCTTCGAGCGCGAGTATGTTCTCCGGCGCAAATCCCTATGCGTTGATGGCCATGCCTTCGACGGCGGCATAGGCGTCGAGCATGGATTCGGCTAATGTGGGGTGGGCGTGGATGGTGAACATCAGCTCGTCGATGGTGCCTTCGAGGGTCATGACAGCGACGGCCTCGGCGATGAGCTCGGTGGCCTGGGGGCCGATGATGTGCACGCCGAGAATCTCGCCGTATCTGGCATCGGCGACGATCTTGACAAAGCCGTCGTGGCTGTCGACGATGGTGGCCTTTGAGTTCCCCGCAAACGGGAATTTGCCCACCTCGACCTCGTAGCCCTTTTCCTTTGCCTGCGCCTCGGTCAGGCCGGCGGAACCGATCTGCGGCTCGCAGTAGGTAGCGCCGGGTATGCGGTCGCGGCGGACCGGACGGAACTTGCGGCCGGCGATTTTGCTCACGGCCACAATGCCGGACATGGCGCCGACGTGGGCCAGTTGCGGCATGCCGACGACGATGTCGCCAATGGCGTAAATACCGGGCTCAGCGGTTTCCTGTGTTTCATTCACTTTCACGAAGCCGCGGTCGAGCTCGATCTTGGTCTTCTCGACGCCCACGTTTGCAGTGCGCGGGGCGCGGCCTACGGCCACGAGGACTTTTTCGGCTTCTTTCATCTGCGCGTTGCCGTTGGCGTCGGTCCAGGTGACTTTGACGCCGGTTTCGGTCTTCTCAATCTTCTCGACTTTGCAGCTTGTGTTCACATCGATGCCGCGCTTTTTGAATGTGCGCGCCAACTCTTTTGAAATTTCCTCGTCCTCGACCGGCACAACACGGGGCAGAAACTCAACGATGGTGACTTCCGCGCCATAGCTGCGGAAGATGGAGGCGAATTCGACGCCCACGGCACCCGCGCCGATGACGATGAGCGATTTGGGCGCCTGGGGAATGGAGAGAATCTCAATGTTGGTGAGGATGCGGTCGTCGGGCGCGAGGCCGAAGATCATTTTGGCTTCAGACCCTGTCGCGAGAATGATGTTTTTCGCGGTGACCTCGCTGGTTTTGCCGTCGGCGCCGGTCAGTTCTACTTTGTGTACGCCGTCTTGCGCGGGCCCGGTGAGCCGGCCATAGCCCGAGATGACGGTGACCTTGTTTTTCTTCATCAGGAACTCAAGGCCCTTGGTGTGCTTGTTGACGATGGCGGTTTTGCGCTTGAGCACGTTTTCCCAGTTGAGCGCGGGCGCGGTCACGTTATCGATGCCGTATTCGGCGGCGTGCTTGAGATGGTCCCAGATTTCGGCGTTGAAGAGAAGCGTCTTGGTGGGGATGCAGCCGACGTGGAGGCAAGTTCCGCCGAGCACGCTGTCCGATTCAATCAGGGCCACTTTCAGTCCAAGCTGGCCTCCGCGAATGGCCGCTGTATAGCCCGCCGGGCCACTGCCGATAATTGCCACGTCATAGATTGTCTCTGCCAAGGGAACTCCGTTCCGGGGCGCTCTGGACACACCGATGGCGCCTCATTCCACCGTCCAGTCTAACGGATGCGCCGCGCGCCCAGCCGCATCAGGAATGATGCGAGTGAGGAGGCTGGAGATTTAACTGGACCATTTCGGCCGCCGCTCTCGCTGTGCCAGGTTCGTCGCCAAAGCCGGCGATCCAATGCACGTCCGGTTCGCGGCGAAACCAGGTGAGCTGGCGCTTGGCATAGTTGCGATGGCCCTGCTGGGCTTCTCTTGTTGCGTCTTCCGCGCTCAACGACTCCCCCAGCACGCGCAGTGCCTGGCGGTAGCCCAGCGAGTCGAGCGCCTTGACGGGCCCGTAGCGATCGAGCAGGCCGCGCGTCTCTTCGACAAGGCCGGCGGCAAACATGGCGGCGGCGCGGCGATTCAGGCGGTCATACAAGGCCTGTCGCGGAGGATTGAGGCCGATGCGGAGGAGGTGGAAGCCGGTTAAAGGATCGCGGGCCAACGATTCGGAGTCCAGCACCTGCGAGAGGGGTTTGCGCCCTGTCAGACATACTTCGATGGCGCGAATCAGCTTGGGCGTGTCGTTGGCGTGGATGCGTGCGGCGGAGACCGGGTCGAGGCGGGTGAGCAAGCGGTGCAGCCAGGCTTCGCCATGCTTTTGACTGCTTATCCGCAGTCGCTTGCGGAGATGCTCCTGTCGCGAAGGACCGGCAAACAGGCCCTCGGTGAGCGCGCGGAGGTAGAGTCCCGTTCCGCCGGTGACGATGGGCAGTTTGCCCCGCGCTGCGATGTCCGCGAGAACTGATCGAGCGCGGCGGCTGTATTCGCCCGCGGTGAAGGGCTGGTCGGGATCGGCCACGTCGATCAGGTGATGGGGCAGGCGCACGCGTTCTTCGGCGGAGGGCTTGGCGGTGCCCAGGTTCATGCCGCGATAGACGGCGACCGAGTCGCAACTGACAATCTCTCCGCCGAAGCGCTCGCCCAGGGCGAGCGAAAGCACCGTCTTGCCGCTGCCGGTAGGGCCGAGCAGCAGGACGACGAGAGGATCTGGCGGCAAACCGGAGATGGGCGAATCAGGCAATGGTTCCCTCTGGGGCCGGAACCCGCGATTCTTTTCGGCTCTTTGCGGCACGAGTGAACAGCTTGCGGAAGAAGACATCATCGCAGTTTGGAAGGGAAGGTCCGGGGCTAAAGCCCATTGGTTCTGTTGAACCTATTCGTGGGGCTGAAGCCCCACGCTCCCTCCGGAATACAGAACCTCGAGCTTGTTGAGCAACCTTTGGAAAGAACGTTCCGCGGGCTGTGAAGCGGAGCCGTGGTATGTTTGGCGAGCCATTCACAGGCGCCACCAGCCGGGGGGAAAGATCCACCGGGGATTGGTGTGGAAGAGCCACCAGGCAAGTATCGCCGCGGCGATGATCAGGATGCCGAAGACCTGGTTGCGTATGGTTGCGCGACGCTGGAGGTCCCGCCGGGCTTTTTCCGCGACCTGCTCTCGATGCGGTTTGATGCGGGTTTCAACCATCGCCTGTCACTCCCCGGTGCTGCGCGCCATCGACACCGGACGCATCCGTAGTATAGGTGCGAGGCCGGGTGGTTCTAAGAAACCGCTGCACAAGGCGCATTTTCGATCTGCGAAACGATTCAGTGACTAAAGCCATGTTTATTCTGGAGCCTTTATCGGCCCGACTAAAGTCGTGCCTTGCTACAAGTCGTGCCCTTGTTACGAGTCGTGCCCTTGCTACAAAGCAACTTGTGCAGACTTTCCCTAATTTGCCGAGGGCCGCTCCACGTGATCCACCACGATCACCTCGGCAGGCGTCTTCACAGGTTCCAGCTTTAAACCGATCTGTTCCTGGATGGCCGTAAACAACCCCGGCGGCGCATTGGGATTGTCGGCAGGCGAAGGGATCCTGCCCCCGAACTGTGACTCGTCCGGCGTCCATCGCAACAGAAAGTCGAATCTTCCCGTGAGGCCGGTCTGGTCCACCACCGGTTTGTCCAGTACGTACTGCAGCGCCTTGGCGTACTCCGCCATGGTGGTATTTCTTTCTTTCATCCAGGCAGAGGTGGAGTACTCGTCATCGGGCGGTCCGTTCGGGTTGCCAAGGCTCCTCGCTATCTTCGCCCCACCTTTGGCAACTGTCAGCGCGTAGACCGAAAGCTCCCTCTTATCGCTGTGAACCTTCAGATTGAACCGGTCTGCCAGCAGCTTGCGAACGATCGACCGGAACTGCTGAAGGTTCGGTTCGCCGGCCACGTCGGGGATGCCTTCGATGTAATACCGGTCGGTTGCAAACCACGGCGGCCCGCCTACGATCTGTTTGACATGCAGCCCGTAGGCAAACGAGAGGAGATCGTCCATCGTCTCGTTTACTTCAAGAACACGACGGCCCCTGGTTTGAAAACCCCGATTCCCATCGGTTGGATTGCTCGGCTTGATGGTGACGACATCGTATGCCGGGTCGGCATCCAACGGCATGCCCTTCTCAAGCTCGGGAATTGCCCACGCCGTGTCTTCGCCGGCTCGCACAAAATTGAGTGCGTAGGATTCCTTGCCCTGAGTCCACTTGCCCTCAATCGACTCGCCATCGGCTGCCAACCTTCCCTCGTAGCGGCCATCGATCGCGGCTATGGCGAACCTGAGAACCGACTCCTGCAGCGTGATGGATGAAACCAGTCGTCCCTGCTCCTCCTGGTCGATGCTGTAATACACGCCGTTCCAGCCACCAGGGTTTGCGCTGCCGCCCGCTTTGGAGATCTTCAGAACGATCCGGGTTCCATCTCCGACTTGCATCGTGCCCTGCCATGTTCCCGCGATGTTTTGCGCCGTTTGCGCTACAACAGGCCGGCCAAACCAGGCAAGCTGCATCAGCGCAAAGAGCGCCAGCCAACCAGCCGCGCAGAATACCGGCTTTCGGCCAGATTGCCTGCTTCCAATTGCACGTTCTTCCATGGAGTGCTCCGTCCTTCGAGAAACATCCTAATCCCCATCCCTCACGGGCCGGTGACACTGGGGACTTGCAGCGCGTGGAAGCCAGGAGCAATTTGGATCGTCTGAAATCTTAGAAAAGCCAGGCGACCTGAACGAACACGAATGTGCCGGAATTCGAATGGCCGGCCCTGATTTTTCGCGTCGTTTGACTTGCCGCCCCCCGATTGCCGAGGATAACCTGTCGGGGGAAAACATATTCAATGAAAGTCTTGATCCTGGGTTCCGGGGGCCGCGAACACGCGTTGGCCTGGGCGGTAAAGCGCAGCTTTCGCGTGAAGGAATTGGTGTGCGCGCCGGGCAACGGAGGCATTGCGCAGATCGCGCGCTGCGTTCCCGTGGACTTGAAGGACCGCGATTCCATGGTGCGCCTTGCCGAGGCCGAGCAACCCGGGCTGACCATTGTCGGCCCTGAACTGCCTCTCTCGCTGGGCATTGTGGATGCACTGCAGGAGCGCGGCCTGCGCGTGTTTGGTCCCACCAGGGATGCGGCACGGCTGGAATCGAGCAAAGCTTTCGCCAAGCAGTTCATGAAGCGCAACCACATTCCCACGGCGAACTACGCGGTGTGCACCAGCGCGGCCGAGTTTGAAAAGGCGATCGAGTTCTTCCATCCGCCGATTGTGGTGAAGGCTGACGGGCTGGCGGCTGGGAAGGGCGTCGTCATCTGCCCATCGCGCAACACCGCCTTTGAAGCCGCGCACAGCCTGTTCAAGGGAACCTTGCTGGGCGAGCCGGAGCAGCAGATCATCATCGAAGAGTGCCTCGAAGGCGACGAGATCAGTTTTCTCTGCCTTGCCGATGGCAGAAATGTGGTGCCGCTGGCGCCGGCGCAGGACCACAAGAGGATCGGCGAGGGCGATACCGGGCCGAACACCGGCGGCATGGGCGTCTACTCCACCGATGAAATGCTCGACCCCGGCATGTCGGAGTGGATTCTTCACCACATCGCCCGTCCCACGGTGCGCGGCATGGCCGAGGAAGGCACTCCCTTTTGCGGAGTGCTTTATTGCGGCCTGATGATGACCGCGCGCGGGCCCGAGGTGCTGGAATACAACGCCCGATTCGGCGATCCGGAAACGCAGGCCATCCTGATGCGCCTTGAGAGCGACCTGGTGGACGCGCTGGAAGCCTGCATCGACGGCCGCCTGCCCGAGATCGAGATGCGCTGGAGCCGGGGCGCGTCAGCCTGCGTGGTGGCCAGTTCGTCGGGCTATCCCGGCAGCTACATGACCGGATTCCCCATCTCCGGCCTGAGTGCGGCGGCGCAAGTTCCCGAGGTCCAGGTCTTCCACTCAGGCACATCGCAGGTGGGCAGCCAGCTTGTGACCAGTGGCGGCCGCGTGCTGGGCGTTACCGCTGCCGGCGAATCGATGGAGCAGGCGCTGGCCCGCGCCTACCAGGCAATGGCCGAGATCCAGTTTGAGGGAATCTACTATCGCCGCGATATCGGGAACCGCGCGGTGAAGCGCTGAAAAGGGCGATTGAATCGGAAAGGATGGGAGGAAACCATGACGCCAGCCATCACTCTTGAAGAACTGCTGGCCTGGAACGAAGAGGCTTCAGCGTTCTGGAGGCAGCACCTGGCCGCTAATCCGGCCCTGTTGGAACTGCCCTGCGGTATAGGGGGCACCGCCAATGTGCAGGAGTTTGTCCGTCATATCTGGGGCGTGGAACTGCGCTGGGCACAGCGCCTGGGCGGCGTGCCCGTGATGGGACGCGACGAAATGCCCACCGGTCCGCTGGACATGCTCTTCGATCTGCACGTCAAGGCCATGGAGCTGTTTCGCGGGCTGCTGGACGCCCCAACTGCAAGCTGGGATGAGCCTTACGCGCTGGATATTCCCCAGCTCCCACCGGAGTCCCGGACCGCAACGCGCCGCAAGGTCATGGCGCACGCGCTCTTCCACAGCCAGCGCCATTGGGCGCAACTGGCCACCCTGGTCAGAGCGGCAGGCTTTCCCTCGGGATTCAGAGGCGACCTGCTGTTCACCTCTGCACTGCGGTAGGGGGTGGCGCCCCCTGCTGTTTCTGGAAGCATGACCGGCAGAGGACTGGCCTGCCCTGTGTCGGCTTGAAGGGTACTGTTGTCGCCAAGCCACACTCTGAACATGTAGTCCGCGTTTCCGCGCGCACCCGTGCCCCCCCGCTGGCGCGCTTTGCCTTGCACTGTTTGCAGCGTTTGGGGTCGTTGGTGAATTGTTTATCGTGGAAGAATAGCTGCTCACCCGCAGTGAAGACGAACTCCGCACCGCAATCGATGCACTTCAGTACTCGATCGGTAAACTCCATGGCCGGCTTCCCCAAGACGGGAAATACGAAGTCGGCCATGATCCCGAGAGATTTGCCGGTCCCGTTTCCCTGTCTTCGTACTTCGTTCAACAACAAGGGCCCGGGCCGCGACAAGTCCAGCGGCAAATTTTGAGGGTGTGTCGCCCCAGTTTGAACCGAGGTGATTCCCGCTGCGCTTGGGGGGGGCGCGACGAGGCAAATAGATGGTAAAGAACCGTGACTTGCCGCCCCGATCTAAGCCGGTCTTTCTGGCGTTCCCCGCTTGCTTTCTGCGGGGATGCCATGGCGGCTCATCACGATTCCGTTGTCTAAAACTAGTCCTGCTCCTTACGAGCTTTCTTGCGATTCCGCTTGCGCGCCAAAGCTGCCTTGACGCGGCGCTTCTCACCGGGTTTGAGGTAGTAGGAGTGACGTTTTACTTCCTTGATGATGTCCTCCTGCTGTACCTTTCGCTTGAACCGGCGCAGCGCGTTTTCGAGCGGCTCGCCTTCTTGAATGCGAACCTCAGCCAAAAGTGATCCACCTCCAAACCTGCCAAAGGGGCTATCTAATGATAAAGGAATCCTCGAGTGCACGGTCAAGACAAACCGCCTTTATTTGAGGCGATTCCGCGTGTTTTATGGCCAAAATGAACAAAACTTCATCCACGCCGCTTTGCTGTGTCAAATAGCCGACATACAAGGTCGTGATCTAGACTTCCGTTGAGGCTTTTGACTCCATGATCCGCAGCTACCAGGGCCGCATGCCCCAGATCCCTTCCAGTTGCTACGTCGATCTCTCAGCCCAGGTCCTCGGAGACGTCATCCTCGGTGAACATTCCTCGGTGTGGATGAGCGCCGTACTGCGCGGTGACGTCAACTCCATCCGGGTCGGCGCAAATTCCAACGTGCAGGACTGCGCAGTCCTGCATGGCCAGCGCAACTTGTATCCCGTCGTGGTGGGAGACTGGGTGACGATCGGCCACAACGCCACCGTTCATGGGTGCGTGGTGGAGGACGAATGTCTCATTGGCATCGGCGCACGGGTCCTGAACGATTGCCGCATCGGCGCGGGCTCGATCATCGCGGCTGGGTCTGTTGTTCCCGAGCACGCGGTTGTTCCGCCCCGCACTCTCTGGGCTGGCGTCCCCGCCAAACTTCGCCGCGAACTCGGCGAGAAAGACCGCGCCCTCATTCTCGAATATGCGCGGAATTATCTGGACTATGTTGAAATTTATCTTGGCGGGGCCTGTAAATGATGGCAAGATGACGATTCGTTCATCTAAGTCTATCTGCTGCATCAGTTAGCATCATACTGATTTGTGCATACCGAGAGAAAGAGCTGGCGCCGCGGGACTCAATCCATTCTTTTTGCGTCGCTGTTCGTGCTGGCTTTTGCTCGATGCGCCCAAGCGCAGACCGCGGCCGAGGCGTTGCCGGATGCGCCTCAAGCCCAGACCCAGGCTCAATCTCAGAACCCGACAACCAACGAAATCACGGTTTGCGATACACCTTTGAACGTTGTGAAGGACCAGAAGGGCATCTGGACGAGCTCTTTCCGCATTCATCCGCATGACCTGGTGTGGCTCGCGCCGCTAACGCTGGCGACAGGCGCGGCCATTGCCACGGATCACAGGGCGCTCAAAGATGTGGTTTCAACCGACCCCAGCTTCAACAACGCCAGCACCAACACTTCCAACGTAATGATCGGCGGGTTTATTGCAGCCCCCGTTGCAATCTACGGCTTTGGACACTTTCACCAGAGCGAGCACGCGCGGGAAGCCGGTCTTCTGAGCGCCGAGGCCCTGCTCGACGGACTGGTGGTGGAACAGGGCATGAAATTCATTTTCTGGCGGGAGCGGCCCAACGTCGACAGCGAGCGCGGCCGGTTTTTCCAAACCAGCGCCGGATGGGACTCGTCGTTTCCCTCTTCCCACAGCGTGGTCGCGTGGTCCACCGCGTCGGCTATCGCGACAGAATACCCGCGTACCTGGACGCGGATTCTGGTTTATTCCGGAGCAACAGGCGTCAGCCTGACGCGCGTACTGGGGCAACAACACTTTCCATCCGACGTGCTGGTGGGCAGCGCCGCCGGATGGCTGATTGGCCGCTATGTCGTGCGCCACCACTACCACTGGCGCTACCTCGCCGCCCACTGAGAGTTTCTGACCACTGTTCAAAGTGTTCCCACCGGGGGCGGATTCCGTTCAGTGAACTGGCGCTGGTGCCAATAGGGATAAATCGGGGTGACGTCGCTGGCCTTGTCGAGCGCGGCTATCTGCTCGCCGGTCAGGTTCCAGCCTGCCGCGCCGAGGTTCTGCCGCAACTGCTCCTCGTTGCGCGCGCCGACGATGACGGTGGAAACCGCAGGCCGCTGGAGCAGCCAGTTCAGCGCAATCTGGGTGAGGGTCTTGCCCGTCTCGGCGGCTACCGCGTCCAGTGCGTCCACAACGGCATAAAGGTACTCGTCCGCTACCGGCGGCCCCATATCGGCAGTCTTGTGCAGGCGGCTCACCTCGGGCAGGGGCTTGCCGCGGCGAATCTTGCCGGTGAGCCTTCCCCAGCCCAGCGGACTCCATACCAGCGCGCCGACCTTCTGGTCGAGGCCGAGCGGCATCAGCTCCCACTCGTATTCGCGCCCCACAAGGGAGTAATACACCTGGTGCCCGACGTAGCGCGCCCATCCATAGCGGTCGGCCACGGCGAGCGACTTCATCAGGTGCCAGCCTGAGAAGTTGGAGCAGGCAATGTAGCGTACCTTGCCTTCGCGGACAAACTGGTTGAGCGTGTCGAGCACCTCTTCGACGGGCGTCATCGCGTCAAAACCGTGCAGGTGGCAGATGTCAACGTAGTCGGTGCCCAGGCGGCGGAGGCTGCCCTCGAGCGACCGGCGCAAGTGATAGCGCGAGGAGCCCACATCGTTAGGCCCGTCGCCAAGGCGAAACGTGGCCTTAGTGGAGATCAGGGCGCGGTCGCGCCTGCCTTCGAGCGCCCTGCCCAGCACCTCTTCGGAACGGCCATCGGAGTAAATGTCGGCGGTGTCAAACAGGTTGACGCCGGCTTCGAAACAGATGTCGATGAGCCGGCGCGCCTCGGCGAGATTGCCGGTTGCGCCCCAGGCATTGAAAAACTCGTTCCCGCCGCCAAACGTGCCGGCACCAAAACTGAGAGCAGGTACTTTGAGGCCGGAGCCTCCGAGAAGACGGTATTCCATGCCGCATTGGATGCCGGCAAAGGATGCAGGATGCATACGTAGTGGAGTTGGAGCGCAGTCGAAATGCGGGCAGAAGAAGCCCGGTCACTGGGAAGTTGATGCGCTTGTCGAGTTGCTGGTGTGGAAGAGGCGATGATTGATGTCGGGCCAGAACTCCTTGACCATAAACGAGGCCGCGTCGATCCCGATGTCCAGGCCCCACTCCGTACCAACGTTGCCGATGCTCCGCTCGCGCGACGGATAGTAGAGGGTGGAGATGCCCGCGGACGCGCCCGCGCCGACCACCTCGCTCAGGTTGAAGACCTCATGTCCGGAATCGGACCGGGTGATGACGGCGCGGCTCAGGGCATAGCCGGTGCGCTTCAGAAATCCTCCTCGGCCGAGAGTGTAGAATCGCGTGTCTTCACGGGTGATCACAGGCACCACGAATTCCACCATGTAGTTTTCGCTTGTCTGGTCAACGGCGGCATGCCAGAGGTAGCGCCCGTATCCCACGGCCCCCTCGCCGAACTCGGGCGTCGCCCTGGTTCCCATGGAGTAGGCAGCCAGGGCCGCGGGGATGAAGAAGGATGAATAATCGAACGAATCGTCGGTGGCGGTTAGAAATTTCTCCTTGACCGATTGCGGCGGCAGCTTCACGTCTGTATTCACGGAGCGGAAATTCGGAATAATGCCCAGGATGCGCTTTGTTTGCTGCGGTTGCGTACTGGGTACAGGATTCTGCGGCTCAGGCTTTTTCAGGGTGTCATTTGCCCCCGATTGCGGCTCGTTCTGAGCGTCATCTGTGTTCGTTAGCGAACTCGAAGACGAACTACCAGTCGATGCCCCCGGCGAATCTCTGCGCGAAATGGTCTGGTGGCTCGGTTGAGGCGCATCTGAAGCGTCTTGCGCCACCGCGACAACCGCGGAGATCGCGATGAGAGCCGGAAACGCGGAAAACAGCATGGACCGAAGTACAAATCGAATGAATGGCTTGCGAGGCAGAAAGACGCCCCGCAGGACGGAAGACTCCCTGGGAGACCAGGAACGCAGTGTCATGAACCCTTTGACGCAGAAAGAATGGAACGGATTCTTGTTTCGACGGCACGAATCATTAGCCATGCATTTTTGCCGTTGAGTCAACAAAGTTGCCTATGCTACACTCCCGGCACTTGAGTGGCCGATTCTGCCTATATCTCCGAGGTGGCGCTACAGGGTTGGGAGGCGGCGAAGGGCCCTCGTCACTCGTTTCTGGTTCGCGTCACACATTGGACGTTTACGATCAGCTTTCTCGGCCTGGTCGTGAGCGGGGTCGGCATCATCCTGGCCCACCCGCATTTTTACCGGGGCGAAACGCCCACGCCGTATGGCGCACCGTTGCGTCTGCGGGTGGCGCGCCAACTGGGCTACAAGAGCGTGAAATACCTGTCGCGGATTACCGTCACCGACTCGCTGAAGAACATCGGCAATGGCAAGGGCTCCATTTCGCCGGATTACGGCTACTCGTGGTACGCAGGGATCTAGCGATAGCTCAAGAGTGCAGCGCTTGCCGACGGCCAGACGCCGGACACACAGCTTGGGCGTCGCGCGGGTTCCGGCGATCTTCGCGTCGACGCGCGCATTTTGCCGTTGAGCCCGCAATCGCGCTGTGCTAGACTCGGGCAACTTCCCCCGCCGATATTACCGGCATGGTCCCCGCTTGCTCTGGAAAGTTCGAAGTTGAGGGTCAATCTATGGCTTCGTTGTCTCAGGACGCCGTTCCGCGTCCGTTCAGTTCCATCACCGGGCGCAACGGCCTGTTGGACAGGTATTTCTATTTCGCCATGTCGGTGCTGTTTGCCGCGATTGTCGTGATCGGCTTCAGTCGCACGGTGAACCAAAACCTTTTCCACCCCGCTCTTCCGCGGCCCTTCCTTCTCTGGATTCATGGCGCCGCATTCTCCGGGTGGGTGGCCTTTTACATGTTTCAGTCGGCGTTGGTGCGCACGCACAATGTGAAGTGGCACCGCTTCTTTGGATGGTTCGGCGCGGGACTCGCTGCTCTCATGGTCCCGCTGGGCTTTACCATCGCCGTGATCATGGGCCATTTCGATGCGGTTGTGCTTCATCAGCCCGATCCGGCGTTCTTGAGCATTCCCTTTTACGACATGCTGGCCTTCGCCACATTCGTTTCGCTGGCCATCTATTGGCGCAAAAAGCCCGAGCTTCATCGGCGTCTGCTCTTCGTCGCCACCTGTTCGCTGCTCGACGCACCCTTTGGCCGATTTGACGTGATCTTCTTCAACGCTCTCTTTTTTCCCTGCCTGGACGCGGTGATTCTGCTCGGCGTTGGGCGCGACCTTCTCGTGAACCGGCGCATCCACGTGGTGTATCGGTACGCTCTGCCGGCGGTGATTGTTGGACAGGCTTTTGCGGTTTACCTCTGGAAGGGCAGTCCCGCGTGGTGGCTCCATTTCACGCGGGCACTTCTGGGATAGGCATTGCGTTTTAAATAAATTGTATCTACAATTAAATGGTGCAGGTTTGGGACGAGGCAAAGCGAAAATCGAACCTCAGGAAGCACGGCCTCGACTTCAGGGACGCTTCCCTCGTCTATGACAACCCGGGTAAGCGCACCTATACGGCAGATCGTGGCGCCGTGCGGCGCTGGATGGACCTGGCGATGGCCGTGGTCCGCGGTAGGCTGCTGGCCTTGATCTACACACGGCGTGGGGAAGACGTCCGCATCATCTCCTTCCGTCCCGCCTCGCGAGAGGAGCGGAAACAGTATGAAGAAGACGCAAAGTAAATCCGACTGGAACCGTGTTCTGGCCCACAAAGAGGGCGATCCGATCCCCTTCGATCCGGAAGACGGCCCCTACGACCCCAACGACCCGGAGGCGACACGCGACTGGTTGGCGCGGGCCGATCTCATTCGGGACGGCAAGGTTGTGCGTCGCGGCAAGCGCGGCCCGCAAAAAGCTCCGACGAAGAAGCTGATCTCACTGCGCCTGTCCCCCGAGGTAATCGACCACTTCAAAGGGACCGGCCCGGGCTGGCAAACACGGATCGATAGCACACTGTTGAAGTCGATCAAGAAGAGGGCGTAGCGCACCTGGACAACGTCGTTTAGAGAAGCTCCAGGAATTCATCCACCGTCAGTCCGGCGGTCTTGATGAGTCCGCGCAGGGTTCCTGGCGCCAATTCCGAGTGCTGGGGGACGGTTAGGTTGGCGCGGATTCCAGGCTTGGTCAGCACCAGATGGCTGCCCACCTGGCCGCGTACTTGCCAGCCCGTTTTTTGAAAGGCCTTCGCCGCCTCTTTTCCGGAGATGTTCGCCAGCTTGCTCACGGTGAATGCCTCATGGATCAATCATATGCACAAATCCATGTGCAAGAGGCGAGTGGAAACAGACGTGCGAATGTGGAAATCGGGTGCCTAAACGGCAACGACTAGAGGAGTCTGGTCCCCCGGCAACGCCTCTGCGGCTTTCTGATCTTCAGCCCAGAGCCAAGCAGTAATCGCCTCTTTAATGTTGGCCAGAGCTTCCTGCTCCGTCTTGCCCTGCGAAAGACAGCCGGGGAGAGCGGGACATTCCGCCACAATCCAACCTTCTTCATCTTTCGTCAGGACCACATGAAACATCATGGACGGACTCCAGCGCGAAACTGTGCGCGCATACACATTTATACCCCAAGTGACTCCTGCGTAGAGATGCGTCGGCCGTCACCCAGTTGCTGTAGACCCGGGACCCCGGCGCAAGCCCATTTAGACTAGACAGGTTATGACCACTCTGAAAGTCGTACGCGGGACCCGCGACCTGTTGCCGCCGGGGACGGCGCTTTGGGGAACGCATCGGGGGGGCGGGGCTTGTCCCTTGAATTCGCGGTAATTTGTCCGAGGGGAGCTGGCACCCACTGCGCATTAGATGGCGAAATCTGTCATATAATGAAGACATGGCCATGACTTCCCTGAATATCTCGCTGCCCGACCCGCTGAAGGCTTATGTCGAAGACCGCGTCGCCTCCGGGGACTTCGGCACGCCCAGTGAGTTCATCCGCGCACTCATCCGTCAGGACAAAGAGATTCGGCGTTCGCGCGTCGAGACTGAGTTGCTGGATGCCCTCCAATCGAAAGAGTTGTTGATTTCCCCCGAAGAGCTAAAAGGCCGCAGCCTGGTTTCGGTTCTGCGGGAAAAACTCGCCCGGCCTTGATCGAATTGCGCGTTTCCGAGGCTGCCGCTCTCTCGATCGTCGAACAGTCGGACTACCACCGGCAGGCCTCGGACATACCCCTCGCGCAGCGGTGGGAAGATGCCGTAGACGAGGCGGTAAATACTTTGCTGAGGTCGCCCGGGCGTGGAGCGCCCTGTCGCTTCCGGACTCCTGACCTTGCCGGATTGCGCTGGATACTCATTCCCGGATTCTCAAAGCACATAGTCTTCTATCGGTATATGCAGCAGGAGCAGATCGTCCTGATCGTCCAGGTGCTGCATGGTGCGCGGAATTTGGAAGTTATTCTGGATGAAGATGCATAGCGAGGTTGCGCACCCGGTTTCTGTCGCCATTTAGACTAGAGAAGTTATGACCACCTTGAAAGCCGTACGCGGGACGCGCGACCTGTTGCCGCCGGAGACGGCGCTGTGGAACCGCATCGAGGCGACCGCGCGCGCAGTCTTCGCCCGCTACAACTTCGGCGAGATCCGGACGCCCATCTTTGAGGACACCGCCCTCTTCGCTCGCGGCGTAGGCGAGGAAACCGACATTGTCTCGAAAGAGATGTACACATGGGAGGATCGCGCCCGCGCGCAATCGGAAAAGACCCAGACCCTGACCCTGCGGCCTGAAAACACGGCCGGGGTGGTCCGCGCCTATATTGAGCACAAGCTGGGCGAGACCGGGCAACTGCAGAAGCTTTACTACATTGGACCGCAGTTCCGTCGCGAGCGCCCGCAGAAGGGCCGCTATCGCCAGTTCTCGCAGATTGGCGCGGAGGTGATCGGGCCGCCTTCCGCTGGGAGCGAAAGCCCCATGCGCGATGCGGAAGTGCTGGAGATGCTGGCCACGCTGCTGGATGAACTGGGCATCACGGGCTGGAAGCTGGATATCAATTCCGTGGGGTCGGCCGCGGACCGTGCTCGCTACAACGAGACACTTCGCGAAGCACTCATCCCCCTGGCTCCGCAGATGTGCGTTGACTGCCAGCGGCGGGCGGTGACCAACCCGCTGCGGGTGCTGGACTGCAAGGTTCCCGAAGACCAGCCGATCATCGAGACGTTGCCGAAGATTGTCGACTCACTTGACGAGGCCTCGAAGACCCATTTCGCCGCTGTGCTCGCGGCGCTGGATGCGGCTGGGGTGCCCTATACGCGCAATCACCGCCTGGTGCGGGGGCTGGACTATTACACGCGGACGACGTTTGAGTTCACTCATGACGGTCTTGGGGCGCAGAATGCCCTGCTCGGCGGCGGCCGCTATGACGGCCTGAGCGAGGCGATTGGCGGACCCAAAGCGCCGGGCATTGGCTTCGCAATGGGCGAGGACCGGCTTGTATTGACTTTGCAATCTTTGGAGACAGCTACCCCGCAGGTGGTCGATGCGTATATCGCTCCGCTCGGCGAAAATCTCAACCCCGCAGCGCTCGCGTTAGCCCGCGAATTGCGCCGCGCCGGACTGAGTATCGATTTGGGAGACGGCAGTTTTCGGCTCAAAAAGTCCTTTGAAACCGCCGACAAGACCGCTCGGCGCATCGTCATCCTGGGCGAGGATGAACTTCAATCCGGTATCCTTACAGTGAAGGACTTCTCCACTGGCATTCAGACCAAGGTTCCGCGCGCGGAACTGGCGGCACATCTCTCAGAATGATCGGGTGCAGGTTTGGGGTCCGTGGTTTCCCACCCTTGCGGCGGAAAAAATCGCAAGGATGGGGCACCCAACAATCTCGAGAACGAGCAATCGAATAAAAGGACACGAGTAGTGCTTGATTTTCTAGGAAGCCTCGAACGGACACATCTTTGCGGCGAATTGCGCGCCGCCAACGCAGGCCAGCACGTGGTGCTGATGGGCTGGGTGAACCGGCGCCGCGACCACGGCAACCTGATATTCCTCGACCTGCGCGACCGCAGCGGCATCGCCCAGATCGTGCTGGACAAGGAGTTGACTCCCGAGGGCCACGCCAAGGGCGAGCAGGTCCGGCCCGAGTACGTGGTGGCCGCCGTGGGCAAGGTGAGCCTGCGCGACGCCGATGCCATCAATCCCAAAATGCCCACGGGCGAAATCGAGATTGAAGCCACTGAACTCCTGGTCCTGAATGACACGCGGCTGGCGCCATTCTCGCCGTCTGAAGAAGCCATTCAGAACGAAGAAACGCGGCTCAAATATCGCTACATCGACCTGCGACGCCCGGAGATGCAGCGCAACTTCTGGCTGCGGCACGAGATCACGCTGGCGATTCGCGAGAGCCTGAGCAAGCAGGGCTTTCTGGAGATCGAGACGCCCATCCTGACCAAGTCGACCCCGGAGGGCGCGCGCGATTTTCTGGTGCCGAGCCGCGTGAATCCCGGCAAGTTTTATGCCCTGCCGCAGTCGCCGCAGATTTTCAAACAGATTCTCATGATCTCCGGCTTCGATCGGTATTTCCAGATCGCCCGCTGTTTTCGCGACGAAGATTTGCGCGCCGATCGCCAGCTTGAGTTCACCCAGGTGGATCTTGAAATGAGTTTCCCGCACCAGGAGACCGTCTTCGCGGTTGTGGAGCAGTTTCTTGAAGCGGGATTTGCAGCGGCCGGGGTGACGCTGCCCACGCCTTTTCCGCGCATGACGTACGACGACTCGATGCGCCAGCACGGCAGCGACAAGCCCGACCTGCGTCTGCCTGGCCTGACGGATGTGCGCTCGGCTTTCAGCGATGCCGCACTCTCAACGCTGCAAATCGATCCCGCGCTGCCTGTGGTGGCGCTGCGCATTCCCAACGTGGGCGAATTGAGCCGCAAAGAGCGGGAAGACAATCATCCCCTCTTCGACAAGAAGAAGGGCGCGAAGTTCATTGACGACTTCAAGCGCCTGGCCAAGGGCTTTCCTGAATCGGCGGTCAAGGTCCGCGAGTTGACCGGCGCTGGCGAGGCCGATTTCGTGATCATTGTTGCCGGTGACCCGGCGCATCCGGTCAAGGCCAGCGACACCAAGTTTCCCGGCCGACTGTCCGAACGCGAAATCAATGTCTACTCCGCCGCGGGAAACTTCCGCACCGAATTGGCCAAAAAGTACGCCGACCGGCACGCCGGTTTTGCCGTTACCGAGAAAGCGGTTCTTGAAGCCGACCCGCGCAGTGGGCACGCGATCGATGGGAGCGCTGCGTTTCATCCCATCTGGATCACCGACTTTCCCATGTTCGAGTACGACCTGGCCACGGCGAAGTGGATGCCTGCGCATCATCCTTTTACAGCGCCCTTTGAAGCGGATATGGCAAATCTCATAAGCGACCCGGCGAGCGTGCGCGCCAACTGCTATGACCTGGCGATGAATGGGCTCGAACTGGGCTCCGGGTCCATTCGTATCCATCGCAAGGATGTGCAGCAGCAGATTTTTCAGTCGCTGGGCATCAGCGACGAAGAGGCACGCGCGCGCTTCGGCTTTTTTCTCGACGCGCTCGAATACGGCACCCCGCCGCACGGGGGCATTGCATTGGGCCTCGATCGCATCGTGATGCTGCTGACCGGCGCGCCCAGCCTGCGCGAGGTGATCGTCTTCCCCAAGACGGCGAAGGCAATCGACCTGATGGCCGATGCGCCCACCACGATCCCCGAGCAGCAGTTGAAGGAACTGCATATCCGTGTGGCGCTGAAGAGCTGAGGTATGCGGTAGAATCGTCCGCATGAAGCCTTCCGAGGTTCTGGCCCAGCATCGCGATGTGATTCGCCGATTAGTGCTTCAATCGGGCATGGCGAATCCACGCCTGTTTGGCTCCGTGGTGCGCGGAGAAGATGCGGATGGCAGCGACCTCGACCTCCTTGTTGATCCCTCACCGGAGACCAGTTTGCTCGACATCGCAAAGCTGCAAACCGAAATTGAATCGACCCTGGGGATCAAGGTAGATCTTCGTACGCCGAAGTTCCTGCCCGAGTCCTTCCGGAACAAGGTGCTGGCCGAAGCCGAGCCCGTATGAGCCGCCACCCTTTGCGGGCCGGCGATTACCTGGGCCACATGCTTGAGGCGGTCCGCCGGATTCAGCATTACACGCGGGGAAAAAGCGCCGAATTTTTCTTGTCGGACCAGTTGCTTCAGGATGGAATCGCACGTAACTTCGAGATTCTTGGCGAAGCGGCCAGGAACTTTCTGGATGCGCTTCCCGGTGCTGCGCAGCGATACCCGGGTATTCCCTTTGCGGCGATCTACGGAATGCGCAATCAGCTCTCGCATGGGTACTTCGCCATTGATTGGGACACTGTCTGGAAAACGATTGAACGCGACATTCCCGGCTTGCAGAAGGAACTCGAAAAGGCAATTGCGCACTTGGAGCAATTGACCGCTTGATGAAAGCATGGCGAACCGGAACCCTCAGAATCCGCTGGGGTATGTCGGGGTGATGCGAAAGAACAGAGGGATTGATTGCGTGGGATTTTTCAGGACCGGTCCAGCTCGGCGAACAATTCGCTCAGCTCCACGCGGATCTGCGTCCCAGTCACGACAAGCTCACCATTCCGCACCTCTTCGAGCCGGGCCTCGGAATAGCGATAGGCGATACGTGGCTCGGGGTCAATGATCCAGACATGCTCGATGCCGAAGGAGCTATATTCGGCGGCTTTGGCTTGCATCGCGCGTAGAGAGTCTTCTGGCGAAAGTATTTCGATGGCAATCAGAGGTGGCTGTGTTACGAAGCGATCGAACTTCTCGCCCGCCCGTACCACGAGCACATCCGGAACGCGAAACCGCATTGACTGCGTTTGCGTGCGAAGTTCGGGAAAAACCTCGACTCCCCATTCTCCACGCTTGATTGCGAAAAGTACCGTGAGATACCGCTGAATAATGGAGTGCTCTTTCTCGCCCCAACTCCGCTCCTCGATCCGCCCATCCACAAATTCGCGGTCCGGGCTCCAACTCGTCCGCAAGTATTCGCGGACGGTCCAGAGTTCTTCCGAATTGGGCAACGTCGCCATGCCCCGATTATCCTCCAAAGCGACTGCTCGCGCCATAAAATGGCGCTTCCGCGCTTAGTCCGCCGCGGCCTCGGCTGGTTCCTGCGCCATGATCGCGACGCCATCGATCGACAAGCAACTGCCCAGTTCGCTGAAGTCCTTGTCCCAGTGCGGGCGGTCCTCATCGGCCAGCGCGTTGAGGGCGTAGCTTGAAGTGCGCAGAATTTCGTACCAGATATTCTGCGCCTGCCAGAGGTTCTGCTCGAAGGGTAGCTCGTGCAGCGCGCGTGCCAGCGTCAGCGCGCGATCGAGCATTTCAAGCGAGCCCGCCGAGAGCTGCAACTCCACCATCGCGCGCTTCATGCGCTGGTCGGCAATGTAGCTGAGCGTGACCGCATCCAGGGTCACCTGGTCGGCCTTGGCCAGTTGCAGGAAGGAGCGCAGCGTGGCCTGGTCGATGGGTTCGGCCTCAAGTGCGCGCCGCAGGCCGGCGTTGACCGCAAAGCCCGCGGCCAGCGTAAGCGCGGGTGGCTTGGGCAGGCCGGCCTGCGACAGGAAGTGCAGCAGGCTCGCGTGGTCTTCGTAGATGGTCGTCAGGGAGTTCTCGATATCCCAAAGCGTGGAGTTGAGAATAATCTGCACAATGCGCCGCTGCTCGTCTGAGAAGAGCGACGTGAGCGAGTAATCCACGTGTCCGTAGTAGCGGTCAAGCAAGCGAATCACGTCGGGGAAGCTAGCGCGCTGCACCTGCTCAGCGGCCAGCACGGTAAACTTCTCGAACTCCTCCGCGTCGCTCTCCGCGTAAGGCTTTACAGCGGCGGTAATGTTCTGGTCGCCGAAGTGCAGAACCGCGTAAGAGAAGCTCTGCTGCTGCCCGGTGATGACAGAGGCAATGTGCACGCGGCCCAGCGCGAGGCGCCCGCGGCCCGAAGAGTGAATGTCGTAGGAGATGCGCCGCACGCGATAACAAAACAGTTCGGTCTCCTCGGCAAACGCCGAGAACACGCTGCTGATGGCGTAGTGAGCGGCCACGGCTTCAAGCCCCAGCTTCATTGAGCCGATCTTCTCGTTGTAAATGCGGGCACCGTCGCCCGCGGCAGGATTGTTCGAACGCGCTTCCGCAAGCCGGGCGAGGAACGCCGGCTCCAATGCCGCGGCCAGCTCGCCAAACACCTCCCTGGCCAGTTGCAGTACGCGCGCGGCATACGCAATGACCTGCACCGTCTCAATGCCCGAAATGTCGTCGAAGAACCAGCCGCAGCTGGTATACATCAACTGCGCGTGGCGCTGCATCTCCATCAACTCGAGCGCGCGCACCCGCTCCGCTTCGGAGAGGGGACGGCGCTGCTGCTCCAGAAAGAAGCGATCCGTGCGGTCCTCGCTGCGATCGAGCACCACCTGGATATACGCGTCGCGCGCCGCCCACACATCCTTGAAGAGCTTGTTGCCTTCCAGCTCGGTAAGCGGGGCAATCGCATCGCGCATCTCATCGAGCGCCTGCCGCAGCGGCTTGCGCCAGGCCTGGTTCCATCCCGGCCTGCCGCCATTGCAGCCGCAATTGGAGCGCCAGCGCTCCACTCCGTGCACGCAGCTCCACGAAGTGTTGTCCACAATCTCGCACTCATACTCCGGCGGGAATTGCGCCAGGTAACTTGCGTAGTTGGTCAGCTTGACGGTTTTATCCTGCTCCAGCAGGCGCAGCGCGTAAGCTAATGCCATTTCGCCGTGCCGATGGTGGTGGCCGTAGGACTCGCCATCGGTGGCCACGTGGACCAACTGCGACTCGGAGCTTTCTTTGAATCCGCCCTTGAGCCGCGCGGCAAAATTCTCACCGGAGTTCAGCAGCCCTTCGAACGCGATGGCCCGCGATGTGGGCCCGTTGTAAAAGAAGACGGCGATCGAGAGTCCTGAGGCGAAGCGCACCAGGTAGGGACGAGTGGTGTTGACCGTCGATCCCGCCGTGTCTATCCAGTCAGCCTCTGACCCATCTTCTTTCAGCGGCCGAATACGTTTGCATTGATGTGGCGCCAGCAGGGTGAACTTGATGCCGTGTTCGGCCAGCAGTTCCATCGATTCGGTGTCGACCGCGGTCTCCGGCAGCCACATACCCTCCGGCGCGATGCCGTAATGCGTCAGGTAGTCCACAATGCCCCAGCGAATCTGGGTCACGCGATCGCGCGCATTGGCCAGCGGCATAATCACGTGGTTGTATACCTGCGCCATGGCCGAGCTGTGCCCTTTATAGTGGCGGCGGCTGCGGCGCTCGCCATCCAGGATCATGCGGTAGGTGCGCGGCGCATTCTCTTTGAGCCAGCTCAGGAGCGTGGGCCCAAAGTTGAAGCTGATGCGGGCATAATTGTTCACGATGCGCGTGATCTGGTTTTTGCTGTTTTGGATGCGCGCTGCGCCATTGGTGGCGTAGCACTCGGCGCACACGCGCTCATTCCAGTCGTGATAGGGCGCGGCGGTGTCCTGCGTCTCGACTGTCTCCAGCCACGGGTTCTCGCGCGGTGGCTGGTAAAAGTGCCCATGAATGCAAATGAAACGCTTACCTGGGGCCATCAACAATCCAATCGTAGGCCGGAACTCGGGGTTGTGGTGCGGCCGTCGTGCCTATTGTAGGCTTGACCGCCCCGCGGGCGAAGTGCCTTTGGCGAGATCGCAGGCCCGCCACATGTACCAACTGGCCACGGAACGGAACGGCGCCCAGCGCTTTCCCCTTTTGATCAAGACCTCGGGCTGGGGCAAATCGGCCGCTTCAATGGCCCGCGTTCTGGGCAAACGCATGAAGGTGAGCGCGTAGCCCTTGCGAACCCCGTAATCGGTTACCGGCAGCACATCGGGCCGGCCCATGCGGAAGATCAGCAGCATTTCAACCGTCCATGGACCGATGCCGCGGACCGCCGTGAGCCTCTCCACAATCTCCGCGTCCGGCATTCTGCGAATTGCCGCGTGGGAGGGGATCGTGCCATCCAGCGTGCGCGCGGCAAGGTCGCGCAGAGCCTTGATCTTATTGCCGGAGACTCCCGCAGCGCGCAATGGTTCGTCGGGAGTGTCGAGGAGAAGCTGCGGGGCAGGATCGCCGCCGAAATACTCGCGTACCCGCCGGTGAATGGTGGCCGCTGCCTTGCCATGTAATTGCTGATAAAGGATGGATTCAAGCAACGACTCGAAGGGCGAAGGCGCGGGATCGAGGCGGAGCGTGAACGGGCCAGCCTTGTCAATCAGCGCGGCCAGCTTTGCGTCGCTTGCGCGCAGGTGTGCCAGTGCCACGGCGGGGTCGAAGGGAAGTTTGCGGCGGCTGCCGCCGTCATGAATCATAAGGCAACAGTGTAACGCGCCGTTTGCAGGTCAGGATTATGGACGCGGGGCCGTGCTCTCATGCCGATCGGACCTGGAACCTGAAGGGCGAAATCAAACGCGCAGTATTGCCGGTCCTGATTGCCAATCATTCTTCTTGAACTGCCGCCTTGGTGGTAGTCGCGCTTGCTCTCGAAATGAGCTCCGAGATCCATATAGCCAAAGATGCAGTCGCAAGGCCACCCAACATATCAACCATAAAATGCCACTCCAATAAAACGAGCGAAGGCAGCAGCAATGTTACGTACACGACCAGCAGGGGGACGGCGATTCTTTTCCAGGGGCGGAGGAACCAGAGGGCGATGATGGGCATGGCGGTATGCATGCTGGGGAAGCCGACGTAGAAGTCGACAAGGTTTACTGAAGCTACGCTGGCCGTTAAATTGTGAGCCCATAACGCCCGTGCCTTTGCCAGAAGGGCTTCTTGCGTCCAATATGTCGGCAGCCAGCGGGCAGGGTTTGTGAAGTGTACCGGGCAAATAGTGTAGGGGCCCTTGACGGGCCATATAAGGAATACGACGAGCGCGATCGAGTAGCAAATCATGAGGGTGCGCACGTACTTGATCGCATACTTCTGATTGAGGGCGAGAGCGCCCAGGATAAGAACCCCCAGTAGCCGGCCATAGAGGCTGTAATAAACGAATTCCAGAAGCGCGTAGAACCATCGCGGAAGGTGAGTATAGCCCCAGTGCGCGATGCTGGAGACATTAGCATGGAAGAGCAGCCAATCCAAATGGGTAGCGGTCGCGTCGTTGGTTCCCACATATCTGATTCCCGCCAACGCGTGATTGAACGCATACACCACGACCATGCCTACAAACAGATAAAGTGCGGGGAAAAGGACATCAAGCAGCGCAAACTCGAATCCTTTCTGCTTTCGCTCCAAAAGTTCGGCCAGGCCCAGAGCGTCCACGGCGACCATGGAACCCAGCAAAGGTCCGAGCAGGAAAAACATCCAGCCAACGAGCAGAAGAGTTATTACAAACCGGCCTTTCTGCCGCCGGTAGCGCAAAAAGAAGGGGATCAGGGTCTGGCGAAGCGGCAATCCGACGATCGCATACACGATGGCGCAGAATACGGCAATGACGGCCGTGCCGCCCCAGTAAGAGCTGGTGAACCGAGCAAGGTCCACGCGGAACGGAAGGCGGGCCACGCTGAAAGCCGGAAAGAGGAGGAGCAAAAGAACGCCGACGAATACGTAATCGAAAATAGTCAGTTCACAAAAGCGGCGCGCGCCGCCTGGACGCCGAGCTTCGAGCCCAGTGCCGAGGCTGGGATGTTCGTCCAATTTGTCCGACTTGCGAAGCTGCAAGAGGCCCATGTTTCCCGTCAAAGATACGAGAATAGGAAATTTGTTCTTCCATCTCAGATTCACGGCAATTCTATGCCGTCGAGCAGGATTCTGGAGAATCGATTTAGATGAGTGGACCAAATGCGGAACGATCACGGCTGCGTGTCGATTCTAAGACGTAGTGACGACCGCAAGGCCGGCTCTTTGTGGTGACTCCACATCCGCAGATGACCGGTGCAGGCTCTCGTGAACGCTTCCTCTGGAAATTCGATCGGCAATCCAGATGGATAGAAACGCGACCGCGATGCCGCCGAACACATCGATCACGTAATGCCACTCCAGCAAAATAACCGCAGGGAGGAGCAGCGTTACATAGAGGACCAGTAGGATAGTTGCCAACAATTTCCACGGACGAAGAAACCAGATCGCAATAATCGGGAGGGCCACGTGAAGGCTGGGAAAGCCGACGTAATAGTCATCGAGGCTGATTTGAGCCATATGGGGCGTTAGCTGGTGTGCCCATAATGCTCGTGCTTTTTCGAGGAGCGCCTCCTGGGTCCAGAATGTCGGCATTGACCGGGGATAGCTGGAGAGGTGCATCGTGCAGATGGAATAGGGTCCCTTGACGGGGCATGCAAGGAACACCAGAAGTGCGATCGAATAGCAGATCAGCATGGTGCGCACGAACTTCACGGCATATTGCTGATTTCCGAGGAGCGCGGCAAGCACAAGAGCCGCTCCAATTCGGCCATACAAGCCAAAGTAAGTCAATTCCAAAAGGGTAGAGAGCCAATGAGGAAAGTGACTCAGGCTCCAATGGGCAATATTGGAAACATTGACATGGAAGAGTACCCAATCCAGGTGGCTAAAGGCGGCATCGTAGGTTCCCGCGTAGCGTATTCCCGCAATGGCATGATTGAATGCCAGCACCAGGGTGATGACAACGAACAGGTAGAGCGCGGGGATCAGGATGTCAAACAGCGCGTCACGGAAAGCCTTGTTCCGCCGGTCAAGGAGTTCGGCTACGCCCAGGATGCTAGTTGTGACCATGATCCCCAACCACCAACCGAGGGACCAGGACATCGAGGCTAGCAGCAGGAGCGCGATCGGAATGCGTCCCTTCTGCGCTTGCAAGCGGGACAGGAAGGGCAGAAGGGTTTCCTCGATTGGCAGCGCGATGAAAATAAACAAGACGGCAAAGAATGCAGCGGCGACGGTTGTTCCGCCCCAGAAAGCGGTCGCGATTCCGGCGTAATCGACTTGAAATGGCAGATGGGCCAACTTGAAAGCGGGGAAGAGCAGCAGGATGAGAATGCCGATGTATATGTAATCGAAACGAGTTAGCCAGCAAAGACGCCTCTCGCCGGTGAGATGCGCATCGTCGCGCAAGTTCTCAAAACCGGTGGAAATTTCATGCCCGTGATACTGGATGAGCGGCAAACCAGGATCGGCCACAACCCTCCCCCATCCATGAACAAAAGAGTCAATGGGTGATTCACACTATATCGGCCGTTCTTGTGAAGGCACAAGGCTAAACAAGGCTCTGCGGAATCCATGGTAATGATGTGCGCCCGAGTCTCAGGCAGGCCGCTGCCGGGCTCAATGCCACGGCTTGATTTCGCCGCGCATTCCACCTCGCCTAGTAACATTCAGGTCAGGGCAATAACAGGAGCGCTTAACCATGAAGATGCGGCCGGGAACGCAAACGGGATTTCTGCTGTGCGGCAAGGAATGGATCGAGGGCGAAGCGCTTGAAGTGCGTTCACCCTGGGACCAGGGCCTGGTGGGCCGCGTGACCGTAGCCACCCGCGCCGACGCACGCCAGGCCGTGAACCACGCAGTCGCCAGCCTGCGCCGCACCCGCGCTCTGCCCCGCTGGAAGCGACGCGAAATTCTGGATGAGGTGGCCGCCGCGCTGATTGCGCAGAAGGAGCGCTTCGCGCAGCTCATCGTGGCAGAGGCCGGCAAGCCTGTGCGTCTGGCCCGCGCCGAGGTGGACCGCGCCGTACTCACCTTCAAGACCGCCGCCGAGGAAACTCTGCGCCTGGGCGGAGAAACCATTCCGCTGGATCTTACGGAAGGCAATGAAGGCCGGTGGGGCCTGGTGCAGCGCTTTCCCATTGGCCCGGTCCTGGCAATAACGCCCTTCAACTTTCCTCTCAACCTGGTCGCGCACAAGGCTGCGCCGGCCATGGCCGCGGGCTGCCCGCTGATCCTCAAACCTGCGCCGCAGACGCCTTTCACCGCGCTGGCGCTGGGCGAAGTGATTCTGAAAGCCGGCTGGCCGCAGGAGGCCCTGGCCGTGCTGCCGCTTAGCAATGCCGACACGGCCTGGCTTGCCGAGAAGGAAGATCGCATCAAGCTGGTCAGCTTTACCGGCTCTGCCAAAGTGGGGTGGGAACTGAAAGCGAAATCGGGCCGCAAGCGCGTGCTGCTCGAACTGGGCGGCAACGCCGCGCTCATTGTCCACGGCGACTGGCCCGATCTTGATGAGGCGGCCCTGCGCACCGCGCACGCGGCCTTCGGCTACGCCGGCCAGTCGTGCATCAGCGTGCAGCGCATCTTCGTCGAGCGCCGCGTCTTCCAGTCGTTCTTATGGAAGTTCGTGGAGTGCACGGCACGGCTGGTCCCCGGCGACCCATCGGATGATGCCACGGATGTGGGCCCGCTGGTCCGTCTCAGCGAGGCGGAACGGGTCGAGTCCTGGATAAAGGAAGCCGTCGAGGGCGGCGCCAAACTGGTTGCCGGCGGTGAATGCAAGGGTTCCGTCATCACTCCGGCCATTCTCACCGCAACCAAGCCCGGCATGAAATTGCGCGACGAAGAAGTCTTTGGGCCGGTTGCAACCATTGAGCCCTACGAAGACTTTGAGCAGGCGCTGGCGGACGTGAACCACTCGAAGTATGGCCTGCAGGCCGGCCTGTTGACCCGAGACGCCGGGCGCATTCTCACCGCTTATCGCGAGCTCGAAGTGGGCGCGCTGATCGTGGGCGATACGCCCAGTTGGCGACTCGATCCCATGCCCTACGGGGGGGTCAAAGACTCCGGTCTGGGACGCGAAGGAGTACGTTCTGCCATGGAAGAAATGACCGAGCCGCGCATGCTGGTCATGGCTGGATTGAGTTAGATTTGCAGAGAGGAAACCGATGGACCTTGGATTGAAAGACAAGCTGATCGTCGTCACCGGTGGAGGCGCCGGCATCGGCGCGGGAATTACCCGTGCGTGCCTCGACGAAGGCGCACAGGTAGTGGTGGTGGGCAGGCGCTCGAACAATGTGCAGAACTTTATGGCGGAGATGGAATCCGCCGGCGCCCGCTGTGTGCTTGTGGAGGCGCACCTCGAAGACCTCGAGCGCTGCAAGTCCGCCATGGCCGAGATCGAAGAGCGCTTCGGCGACATCTACGGCCTGGTGAACAATGCCGGCGTGAACGATGGCGCGGGTTTGGAACATGGCAGCGTCGAGCGCTTCATCGCAAGCATCAACAAGAATCTCATCCACTACTATGCCCTTGCCCACTACGCGTTGCCCGGCCTCAAGCGCACGCAGGGAGCCATTGTGAACATCAGTTCCAAGGTTGCGCTGACCGGGCAGGGCGGCACGTCGGGCTACGCGGCCAGCAAAGGTGCGCAGCTCGCCCTCACCCGCGAATGGGCCGCCGAACTGCTGCCCTATAACATTCGTGTCAACGCGGTGCTTCCGGCGGAAGTGATGACGCCGCTCTATCGACGCTGGCTCGACACCCTTGGAGATCCAGACGCCGAGTTGAAGCGCATCACCGACAAGATTCCCCTGGGACGCCGGATGACCTTGTCTTCAGAGATTGCCGCAATGACGGTATTTCTGTTGTCGCCTACGCAATCCGGCCACACCACCGGCCAGCATCTTATCGTCGATGGCGGCTACGTTCACCTGGATCGGGCACTGACTTAGCTGGAATGCATTCTGCTGGTTAAATGAGGGTCGAAATATGGGAACGATTTGCCTATTAAGAGAAGCCGTAGAATATGTGTGTTTGCTATGATATATACCTCACATTCATATATATCACGTCATTAGATATTTTTAGATATTAATGATTTGTCCACGGGATGCGAATACACGCGCCGGGCATCCATGTTCTCCTTGGCGCGTGTGACGAAGAAGGCTCCGGCCTGATGCATTGCGTACAGCCGCACGAAGTCCAGATATCCCCGATCCATGATGTAGAAACTGCCCGCCTCGACAAGAAGAATGTCCAGTACGTTGACATCGTGCAGCTTGCCGTCGCTGATGTGAATGAATGCTGGAATCGCGCCCCGCAGGTCCAGCAAGGTATGTAACTTGATAGCCGCCTTGGTGGAACGAAATGGCGCCCAGTCGAACAAGCTCAGGCATAAGTCGATGGTGGTGGAGTCCAGAGCATAGACGCTTGCGTCAAGTCCCAGCACCGAGGGATCTTCAGCGTACAGTGCTCTTGCACGCGAGATCAGTCGCAGGGCCAGTGCGTGATAGATGCGCCAGTCGCGCAGGTTCAGAGCATCGGAAAGTGTTGAACGTGCAGGCGGCGCGGCAATGCCCATGTGAAACAGCTTGGCCTGATTGATATCCCACAACAAACTTGTATTCCTCGCCCTTCGTCAGTTGTCGCTTCTTCAGAATCTCTCTACTAATCCGACGCCCTGCGGTTCAACCATCAAAGTGTGCGAAGCGCGGTAGGTCCGATCGCTGAACGTGCTGGCCTTGATGAAGTCCAGCGCGGCACCGCTTCGAATCGAAAGCCTTGGCCTGATGGCCAGGTTGATTCCAGATGCGAGGGCCAAGCCTATTTGCTCGTTTCCACCGGAACACCCGCCTCGCTGTTTGTCTGAGGAGCTGCCGCCCCATAGTGCTGTGCCCATTGGCCCTGCGCCGATGTAGGGTGAAACCCGACGTGTGGCACCGAACCTCTTCTCTGCCAGAAACGCGAACTCGTAACGCTTAATCGGCCAGATAGTCAGCACTCTGCCTGTCAATGTCGACAGCTTCGAATCAGTGGGCGTCTGCGTGTACAGCACGCCTGCGCCAAAGTTCCCCCACCAGCTCTCATAGCCAACACCGATTCCCGCCGCGCCGCGAGAAGATTGCCGAATCGTTGAGCCGTCATTGAATGTCCCGGTGGATGGCTTGGTAAGGTTGCCGGTTCCTATCAGCAGGAAGTCATTCTGTGCGGCACATGCCGCGGCAGGTAGTAACACCGCAAGCAAAAAGATCGCCGCATTTTGTGCATGCTTCCTTTGTTCAGTTGACATGGTATGTTCTGTCGCTTCTCTTAACTTGTAAATATGACGTTATGTATTCGATGGGCACCCAAAGCTCTATTCACATTCGAATTTAAGATGCACTAGGAAACCTCTGCACAAGGCGCATTTTCGATCAACGAAAAGATGCAGTGGCTAAAGCCATGTTCATTCTCGAGCCTTTATCGGCCCGACTGAAGTCGTGCCCTTGTTACAAAGCAACTTGCGCAGAGTTTCCCTAGCGGTTCCATCGGAAGCACACATTCAGGGCCAGAGCCTTTGCGGTTCCGATCCGAATATGAATGGCATCACTGCGCAGCGAGCCGAGAAGAGCCGGGTCGACGGAATCTCCGTTGCGCTCGGCATAATCGGCCATCTCGAGCATTGCGCCGGAACTTCGATGCATCGCCCGAACATCATGCCCGCTTCGGATGTGTTCATGGCGCTCTGCAATAGCGGCATGGATTTGCGGGGTTGAAAGTCCGCGCAACGCGACGACCGCAGGCTGCAGCTTTGCAACCATCGAATCCCACGTCCGCAAGTTCCGATCGTGCAGCACGTTTCTCGAATAGGCGAGGTAGAGCCCCGCCATCATGAACGCCGCGATTTGAAGTTGCGGGAACAGCATTTCAATCTCCGCCATGGCTACCGGGAAATGAATGCACAACAGTTGTTCAGTTACTACTGACGTTAAAGGCGCCGCGAGAGTGGGTCAATGCTACTTTGTGGGGAAGGCCTGACGTTTTCGTGTGACATGCGCCGTTCTGCAAGAACCGCAATCAAGTCCCCGCATCAGCGGAGCTGGATGCTTGGCAGCGTGCAAGAGCGCATTGGTGGCAAAGGTCTCTCTGGGGTCTTAGTATGATGTGCAGAGGTTTTGGTCTCAATGTTCACGCCCCGGCCCATCGGATATGTTCGCTCGCCTTACACCGACACGAAAGCCATTCCCAAAGGACTCGGCGTCAGGCATGATGCCGAAGGCGTACTTGAGATCCTGCCCGAATTCGCGCCCGGCTTGAAGGACGTTGAAGGCTTCTCGCATCTCTTTGTGGTTTGGGTGTTCGATCGGTCCACCGACTTTGATCTGGTGGGCGCGGGACCTGCCGATGACCGGCCTCACGGCGTCTTTGCCACGCGCTCACCCCGACGTCCCAACCCCATCGGCCTCACCGTGGTTGAGCTTTTGCGCCGCGACAATGGGTCGCTGCACGTGCGCGGCGTCGACATGCTGGACGGCACGCCGATCCTCGACATCAAGCCTTACATGTCCTCGATCGCCCCGGGGAAGCTGCGTCGCGGTTGGCTGGCCGAGGCCGAATCCGCAAAGGCGCAGTCCGCCTGACGGCAGACCCGGCGCCTGGATCAACACGCCGAAACGAAGGCGCCGTGCTCTTTCGAATGAGACCCGAGCCGATCGAATCGAGAGTGCAGCGCACCTATTCGTGTTTGGGCCCCACTCGCTTTTCCTGTGGCATTGCCACAGGATTCTGTGGCATTCTGATGTGGCATCCCCACAGGAGGGGATGCACCTTCATGTCCAAACTCGACTTGCTGCAGGGAACCCTCGACCTGATGGTGTTGAAGACCCTGGCCGCTATGGGCCAATTGCACGGCTATGGCATCGCGCGGCGCATCGAGCAGGTGAGCGGCGACCAGGTGTTGCTCAACCAGGGCACTATTTACGCATCCCTGGTGCGCCTGGAGCAGCGCGGATGGATTGCTTCAAGCTGGGGACTCTCCACCAACAACCGCAAGGCCAGGTTTTATTCGATTACCAGGGCCGGACGCCGCCAACTGGCTGAAGATGCGCGTTACTGGGAGCGCCTGACCGGCGTGATGGACCGTGTGCTTTCAATGGAAAGGCCCGCAGATGACGAGGCTGACCCTGCATGAGCGGCCTCAAGCGTCTTCTGGGCCGCCTGCTTGCCTTCTTCCGCAAGCGAAGCCTGGATGCCGACCTCGACGACGAGCTGGCGGCGCATCTTGATTTCGCCATTGAAGAGAATCTCGAGCGCGGATTGTCGCACGAGGAAGCCCGCCGCCGGGCGCTCGTCAGCATTGGTGGGATGGAACAGGCCAAAGACCAACACCGCGAAGCGAGGGGACTGATGACGCTCGATATTCTGCTGCAGGACCTGAAGTACACTCTCCGCACCCTGGGCCGCGATCGCGGATTTACTGCCGTGGCCATCCTGATTCTGGCTCTCGGTATCGGCGCCAACATCGCGGTCTTCAGCGTGGTGAACACGCTCATGCTGCGCCCGCTGCCCTTCGCGACGCCGCAGCAATTGGTCTGGATCGCTCCGCCGCCGACCAAGTGCGGTCTTTCCTGCGCGACATATTCCACCGATGCCTACGATACGTTTCGGGTCGAGAGCCGTTCGTATCAGGATGTGACGGGGTACTTCGCGTTTTCCTCTCTCGGCAACCTCAGCCTCAACCTGGGCGAAGCCCCCATTCCCGCGACCAGCATCGATGTCATCGCGAATTTCTTCCAGGTGCTTGGCGTGCAGCCGGCGATGGGACGGGCGTTCACGCAGGATGACGCGCGCGACGGCGCTCCCCCGGTTGTGCTGCTGACGGACGCCTGGTGGAGGCGGCAATTCAACGCCGATCCGGGCATCGTGGGCAAGGCGTTCGACATGAACGGAAAGCAGACTACGGTCATCGGCGTGCTACCGAAGAGTTTCGACTTCGGCGCGGTGTTTTCGCCGGGCGCCAAGGTGGACGCCATCACGCCGCTCGATCTCTATGGTCCTCCGCGCGACTGGGGAAACATCATCACCCTCATCGGCCGCCTCAAGCCAGGTGTGACCCTCGCGCAGGCGCGGGAAGATGCGGTGAGAGTGGCGCCGCGCATGTGCTGGAATAACAAACAGCCGCAATCGTGCGGCTCATATAAAGACGACGTGGTCCCGGTGCCTCTGAAGGACTATGTGAGTGGACGCCTGCACCGGGCGCTCGTCGTGTTGTGGTGCGCGGTCGGCATGATTCTGCTGATTGCCTGCGTCAACCTCTCCAACCTGCTGCTGGCACGTGCCGCGGCGCGCAGCAAGGAATTCGCCATGCGCGGTGCGCTCGGCGCCAGCCGCGGGCGGATCGTGCGCCAGTTGCTCACCGAGAGCCTCGTTCTCTCAGGCGTGGGCGCAGTGTGCGGGCTTGGACTTGCCGTCATTCTTGTTTCGTGGCTTGCGCACCAGGGTGCAATTGCGCTGCCGCTGCTCAGCACGCTGCGTATTGACGGCGCAGCTCTCGGGTGGACACTTCTGATCGCCGTGTTCGCGGCTTTGCTCTTCGGCCTTGTGCCCGGACTGCGCATGGCCGGCGGCAACTTGCAGGAATCGCTGAAGGACTCAGGCCTCGGCGCCGGCATGGGCCGCAGGCACGAGCGCCTTCGCTCTGTTCTCGTGGTGACGGAGGTGGCTCTGGCTTGTGTGCTGCTTGTGGGTGCAGGCCTGCTGCTGCGCAGTTTTCTCAAGGTCCTCGACGTCGACCTTGGGTTCCAGCCTGAGCATGCCGCCGCCGTCAAGGTGGAATACGACGACGATGCTCAGAGGAATGACGCCAGAGTTCAGAAGCGGGCCTTCTTTCAAGAGGTCCTCTCCCGGGTGGGCGCCATTCCCGGCGTGGAGGCAGTGGGCATCTCCGACTACCTGCCGCTGGGCCAGAATCGGGCTTGGGGAACGCCGTTGCCCAAGGGCCTCAGGCGCCCCGACAAATCGCCGCCCAGCCCACTGGTGTATGTAATCACCCCCGGATATCTGCGCGCCATGGGCACCGGGCTGCGGGGGCGCGACTTTACCTGGGACGACGGCCCCAAAAGCGAGAACGTGGTGATCATCAACCAGGCGTACGCGCATTATCTTGCCAACTTCGCCGGATGGCCCAAGGGCGATGCGATAGGACACGAGATCACCAATGGCGGCCAGGATCTGCACATTATCGGCATTACCGACGACGTGCACGAGGAGAGTGTCGAAGGAGAAACAGGCTGGCAGATTTACTATCCTGCGACCCAGCAGGGTCCAACCGGCGCGGAACTCGTGATACGCACCACCCTGCCGCCTGCCGCGCTGGCCACCAGTGTGCTTCGCACCCTGCGTGATCTGAATCCCAAACAGCCTGCGGCGGAGTTCCGCCCCATCCAGATGCTCGTGGATCATGCCAACTCGCCGCGCCGCTTTTTCATGCTGCTGGTCGCTTCCTTTGCCGCGCTCGGGCTTTTGCTGGCCGCACTCGGCATCTACGGAGTCATCTCTTATTCAGTCACGCAGCGCACCCAGGAAATTGGCATCCGCATGGCGCTCGGCTCCACCATGGGCCGCGTGCAGGCGGACGTCATCAGCAGAACGCTGCGCCTTGCTGTCGCCGGGGTCGTGCTGGGAACTGTAGCCTCGTTCGCCCTCGCGCGGCTTATCGCCTCGCTGCTCTTCGACACCTCGCCCTCCGACGTGGTCACCTACATCGGAATGGCCGTGGCCCTGTTGTTGGTGGCAGCCATCTCCGGCTACTTGCCTGCCCGCCGCGCCTCGCGCATCAGCCCCATGGTTGCGCTGCGGGCGAACTGAAACGCGAAGGACCCGCGGTTTCGTGGCTTGCGTAAATATCGAGCCGACCCCGGTCCTTCTTGTCGAGCGCGGTATACTTGCGCCGAGCCGGAAAGCAGACGGAAATCCCGCCGCCAAGGAGCTATTCGCGTGAAATCGAATCTTTATTGTGCTGCAATTTTTTGTATTTTCGCATCCATCGCCGCTCCAACATTCGCGCAGAACGCAGGCGCGGATGTCTATAAATCGAAGTGCGCTCCCTGCCACGGCGTGGACGGAAAGGCCGCCACCCCGGCTGGGAAGGTACTGAAGGCTGCGTCTTTCAAGGATCCGACGATCGTGAAGACTGGGGACGCTCAGCTGATTGCGATTGTGAAGAGCGGCAAGAACAAGATGCCCGCCTTTGCAGGCAAGCTTTCGGACGATCAGATCGAGGCCGCGGTAGCTTACATCCGCACGCTGCAGAAATAGCATTCAGGCAATTTCAGTGTCTGTGCGAGTGAGCCGATGCAGGGTGGTGGTCTCGCTCAAGAGGTGATCACCTTGCGCGCAGCAAGGTGGCTACTGACCTGCCGCCCTTGACTTCGCGAAAAACCCGTATCGCTTCAACATGACAGCCCAGAGGACAATCCCGGCCAGAAAGAGTCCGAGAAAAAGAAGAAACGGAGACCATTGCGTCTTGACGGCAAACTCTTGCGGATGGAAGTACGGCTTGAGATAGGCGTCGCGCAGAATGTCTCTCATCACGGACATGCTCAGGATGACCAGGCCCATGATGCTGGTGACGGCGATAGACGCAAGCCGGACATTTTCCTTTCTCAACGCATCGGACATTACAAAGATTGAGATCAGCGCTCCTGTCACCCCAAACCCGAGAAGGGATGTCGCCAGGGAGTTGTCACCCAGGAACAACATGCGTAGATCGCGCGGCAGACTGACCAGGAACCAGATGCCAACCATGAACTGAGTCATGGTGGCATACATGAAAGCCTTGCCGCCAAACTGAAAGATGGAGCGCGCATATTCTGAATCCTGCTTCCATTTCGACCAGGCGATCAGCACCAGCAGAATGCCGCCAACGGCGATTGCCGCGGTCATGAAATGCAGATAACGCGGAAACAGGGTGGGCTCAGAGAGATTGAGGTTCCAGCCAGAAGCGCTGGAGAGATACTTCTGCACCCAACGCGACGGAACCAGGCCGAGGGTAATGTTGTTGGTGTAGATGAAACCGATGATGAGGACCAGAGTGACGCTGAACAGCATCACGTTCCCTGCCACGCGGGGACGTCGCTCGCCGTGATAAGAGACGAAGTAGAAGCCGTAATAGGCGGCAACAAGAAACAGAATCACCAGGAACCACGGCCATGCCAACAGGATGGACGAAGTGTAGAAATACTGTCCGTAAAGGACCTGCACGAAAAGGAGCGGAGCGATTCCGAGGCTGATGGTTGCAGCCATCAGGACGGGAACTTTTTTGGCCACGTCGAGGAAGATGCGGTTCCCGTATTTGTTGCTCCCCCGCCGCCAGCGCGCCACCAATGCCAGCGCGGCGCCGCCCAGCATGAAGTTCATGGCAAGAATGTGCAGGAAAAATGTCACCACCAACAGCACTTTGAAGACCCAATACGGCGCGGGCAGCGGATTGGGATCGGGCGTCGGAACCATGCCGGGGTCGAACATCTCAGTTGCCTCCTTTGGCCGCTGCGCCGGCGCCTTGCGCGGGGAACCGTGCGTGGACCCACTGGACGAGCGCCCGGCGTTCGTCCTCTGACAATTTCAGATCGGGCATGACCGGGAACATCCCGGGGAGGTCCTTGAGAGCTTCAACGGCCGCCTGGGGATCCCTGGGCATGTTTGCAAAGAGATGGTCGTCGGGGCGCACCTGATGGCACATCACACAGTCGTGCTCGAACACCGTTTTTCCATCGGCGGCGCCTGAGGCGGCGGTTTTAACCGATTGGAGAGTGCCGAGATAGGTCGCCAGGGCGTTCTGCTCCGCGTCGGTTCCGGCAAATGGGGGCATCACGCCGTTGTGCATCAGATAAAGGCTGCCCAGCATGGCGCGGATCTTGTCCTGGTCCCATTGGCGCAAGACGATGTATTGATGCACCCCTCGGTAACCGCTCACGGTGTGACAACTCTCGCACTCCACACGGAAAATCTCACTGCCCGCCGCGACCTGGTCGTCTTTGGTCAGCTCCCGTTCCTTGATCCACCGGGCCGTTTTGAGCACCCCCACATCGTTGATCTTGTCGACGGTGAATCCGCCGTCCCCCGGCATTGATGCGGCATAAAGCGAGTTGTCATACAGATAATTCTCGATGATATAGGGCTTGCGCACAGACTCGCGCACGTATTCAAACGAGTCCATGGCCCCAAAAGCAACTACCGCGACCACCACGCTGTAGGCCAGGTGTAAACGGCCTGGCTTCACAAGGGCCAGAAGCGCCAGCAGGAGTGTTACCCCCAGCAGAACGCAGGCCAGCAAGGCAGAGATGGTTCCCGTCGGCATGGCTCCGCGAGCGCTGGCCCAGAGGTCGGGAGGGATCTTGCGGATATACCACCACGCGAATACGGGCAGCAGCAGCAGGGATGGCACGACCCAGAGCGCACCCCATCGCACAATGCGTGCTTTCAAGGCGGTATTCTTCTGCACGCTGGCGGTGATCAGCGCATAGATTCCGGCCAACGCCAGGGCGGTGCAGAAGCGAAAGAAGAGGGACGGCAGATATGTGGGATTGAAGAAGCCAATCCAGAACCGGTGATTTTCAATCCAGTGTCCGGGGGTCAACATGAAGGTAATGATTCCGTTGATCACGACCAGGCTGGCAAACGCGGTAACGAAATAGATCCACCCGTACCATTGGTGCAACTTCGGTTCCAGCTTGTCCCAGCCGGAGAGGTAGAGGAGCGCGGAGGTAATCTCCAGAAAGAAGAAGACCCACTCGATGGCCCAGCCCCATACATAGATGTGAATGAGGTTGCTGGTCGCAGTCGGACTGATCAGGCCGATGGTGAACCAGATTCCCACTCCGCTAACAGCTCCGAAAACGACCGTGAGCAGGACGAAGAACCTGGTGTGGAACTTTAGCCAGCCGAGTAGTTCCGCATCCTGATCCTGGCGTGCTTTGCGCTCCGTCAACACCAGGAACAACCCGCCGCCCACCGCAAAGTGAGAGACGAAAACGTGGAGGCCCGCTACCAGCGCCATGAGCAAACCAGCACCAAAGGCTACGTCCCACACTGGAAAGTTCATGACGGCTCCTCCCGCTTGCGGCTGGGTTTTGACTTCATCTCATTCTTGGCTGTAATCCAAGCAAAATTGTACGCTCTGGTCGTATGGCGTGAATCGTACATCGGTGGTTCCGGCCTGCTTCATTGAATTGCAACGGCGTGGCGCGATGCAAGCGCGCAATCTCTCCTAACCGCAACCGGAACCATCCTGTCTAATGTTCGAATGGGCACGAACGATCAGGCCACGATCCAGGCAGTTCTCGGTGGTGACAAGGACGCTTATGGGGCGTTGGTTCTACGCCACAGTGCCAGGCTTTTCAGGGTTGCTTTTCGCATCACAGGCAACGAAAGCGACGCCGAAGATGTGGTGCAGGAGACATTCCTCCGTGGATACCGGAAACTCGATGGATTCGATTCCCGGTCGGAGTTCGGCACATGGATTTATCGGATCGCGGTTCACTGTGCGCTGGACAGGCTCGACGGGCGCCGCAGGGATGAGGCCCACCGGGTTGCCGAGGAGACGGATCCAGACCAGGAGATCCTGCAGTTGGCCGACGGAGCCGCTGGTCCTGACCGCCTTTTGCTGAGCGGCGAAATCGGCGCCCGGCAGCAGATGGCAATGCGCGGACTGACGCCCACCGAACGAACAGCTTTCATCCTGCGGCACATGGATCACTGCACCACGGATGAGATCGCCGTGGCGCTCGGCATTGCGCCCAATGCGGCCAAAAATGCCGTATTCCGCGCGGTCCAGAAACTCAGGCGCCGGTTGGCGCAATTCGAGGTGAAAACATGAAGCATTTGAACGAAGAGGAATTGGTGGATTACTACTACCGCGAGGACAATCGCGATGGAGCTGTCACAGCGCACCTCGAAGCGTGTGCTGAATGTGCCGCGGCGTTTGCTGCGCTCGAAAGCGATTTGGCCAGAATCGAGCCGCTGGAGCCGCCCGCGCGCGACGACCGCTATGGTGAACGGGTTTGGGAAGCAATTGCGGGATCGCTGACTGCGCGACCGCCGCGCAGGACGGCCTGGCTGCATCCGGGACTTGGGAGGAGTTTGATTTATGCAGCCGCCTGCGCCCTGCTGCTTGCCGGAACATTCTATGCAGGCCGGCAATGGGAACACCGCCAAACGCGCATCACCGCTGGGAATACACCCACTGCTGCCCAGCAACGCGTGATTTTGTTTGTACTGGATGACCACCTGGACCGCTCTGAGCGGTTGCTGGTGGAACTGAAACATGCCGACGCCGGCGATCCGCAGGTGGTCATGCCTCTTCACGACGAGGCTATCAATCTGCTCGCGACGAATCGCGTGTGCAGAAAGGATGCCAAGCAAATCGACGACCCGGCGCTGGCTGCGGCTCTCGGTCATCTTGACCAGGTACTTACAGGGCTTGCCGGCCAGCCCGGAGGCTTGGACGCCGAGACCATAAGAAAGCTGCAGGACCAGATGAACGCGGAAGGTTTGCTCTTCGAAGTGCGCGTCCTGCATTCCAGAATGCACCACCGCGGGACGAGCAACGCAACCCAGCCCAGGGGAGGCACGGCATGAATTTCAAAAGCAAGATTTGCACGCTTCTTGTCGCATGCATCACCCTCGCGCCTGCCGTGAAGTCGCTCGCTCTCGGGTTCCAGGCGTTTTCCGGAGCAATCCCCGCCACGCTTGGGGAGGGCGATCCTGCAGCCGGCCAGGCTGCGGATAGCGGCCTCTATGGGGACGGGACGCGGGCCATCAACGATGGCCGCTGGTCTGATGCCGTGGCAATCTTCACCAAGGTTGCCGGCCAGCGCGGGGAGCATGCCGACGGCGCTCTCTACTGGAAAGCCTATGCGGAAAACAAACAGGGGCAGGCTGGCTACGCGCTCGACAGTTGCGTCGAGTTACGCCGCGATTACCCCAAGAGCCGCTGGATCGACGAGTGTGGCGCGCTGGAGATTGAGATTCGCTCCCAGGGAGGCGAACCCGTCCAGCCCAAACCTGCCGAGAGCGACGACGTCAAGCTGCTGGCGCTGAACACGATGATGCAGAAGGACGAACTGCGCGCGCTGCCCGAGATGCAGAAGATTCTAGAGAACAACCCCTCCCGAGAGCTGAAAGACAAGGTCCTGTTCGTCCTCGCGCAAGGCAAAACAGAACAAGCGCGCGCGTTGCTTGCGCAGATCAGGCAGGGAAAGATCATCTCCGACCATGCCAGTCCTGTTCAGCAGGCGAGGGTGACACCCATGACGGAGAACCCGGCGGCTTCCAATGCGGCGCGCGCTGATTCTGGTCCGATCACGCTGGACGTCGTGGTAAGTGACAAGTCCGGTCACCCGGTCCAGGGCCTGCAAGCGGGCGACTTCACAGTTTTCGACAACAAGCATCAGCAAGGCGTAACTTCTGTTCGAGCGGTCAACGCGTTGAGCGCTGAGGCGGATCCTCCGGTCGAACTGATTCTGGTCATCGACGCCATCAATACGGGCTACGAGACCCTTTCGGATGAGTTGCTTTGGCTTCATCAGTTTCTCGCCAAGGGCGGGGCACAGGTCGCCGTGCCGACTTCCTTCGCCATTCTTACGGAGCAGCAGTTCATGTGCCAGGATCACCCCACACGCGATGCCGCGGCTCTGTCGCGATACCTCGATCAAAATCGCATTGGCCTCAGGCCGATCAAGAGGGCTTCTGGCTATTGGGGCGCCATGGAAAGGGATGAAATCTCGTACAAGGCGTTCAATTACGTCCTGGCGCAGGCCGGCAAACAGCCGGGCAGGAAACTGGTGGTGTGGATCAGCCCTGGGTGGGATAAGGTTTCGGATCCAGGATGGGACGTCACCAAGGGGGAACAGGGAAACATTTTCGCGAATGTCGTGTCCATCTCTGCGCGCCAGCGCAAGCAGGACATTACGGTCGACAGCATCGACCCCACGATCGCCCCGGGCCACGTTCTCGACGTGTTTTACGAGCGCTTTATGAAGGGCGCGACCGAAGCGAAGAGGGCCGATTACGGCAGCCTGCTGCTGCAGGTGCTGGCCACTCAATCGGGTGGCATGGTTCTGGCTGGAAGTTCCGACCTGCCTGACCTCATCGACCAATGCATTGCCGATGCGGAGTCGTACTATGTGCTGACCTTCAATCCGCCTCCGGCCGACCGTCCCAACGAGTATCACAGCGTCGAGGTGAAGGTGGATAAGCCGCGCCTGACGGCTCGCACGCGCACAGTGTATTACTCACAGCCATGATGGCTGCTCAGGAGGTCTTGGGTCAGCCATTTCGCGAAGCTGGATCAACGGGGAAGTCTGCCCCCCCCCAAAAAAGCGCCCCCCGGTTAGTCCCGCCTGGATTCAATCCAGATCTGGCAAACCGGAGGGGCGAGGAGCCGCAATCACAAGAAAACGGGCCGAATGGCGTACCCGTTGCAGGCAGGATTGTTCCTCCCCGCGGAGACACACTTCCGACTCCATTTTCTGGACCGGTTTTGAATATATGCAGAGCAAAAGATGCGGCACAGGTTCCATCGGGTACCAAATCCGGAAATCATCGGCTAAACCCATCTTTAAATAGACTTAATCCGATGTAGACAACCGCATTTCAGGGACGTATGATACGCGTTGCGGGCGAGTAAGAACCTCAACCCGTGCAGTTTTTGACAAGCGCGGGCATGCAGCTTGATCGGTGCCGGTCGTTTCGACGGCACCCAACTCGCCGTGACGCTCCCCCGGATTTGATCCAAATCAAACGGAGCACGGGCCGAATTGGCCAGCGTGCCGATTACGGCTGATGAGCGATTTGCCCCCCTGGGGCTTAGAGCCGAGAAGAGGAGTCTGCGATGGCGTTGGCGCCGAAATCCATGCAAGAGATGGAACAGTCAGCGTCCGTTCCGGATCCCACCCTGATCCGTGAACAGCTGGATCGCCTTCTGGTTCATCCTCTCTTTGCCAACAGCAAGCGCTACCCGGCCCTTCTGGCTTACACAGTTGAGCAAACACTGCTGGGCAACGCCGCCGAATTGAAAGAACGAAGCATCGGGGTCGAAGTCTTCGGACGCGCCCCAAGCTACGATGCCAACGCAGACCCGGTGGTCCGCATTACCGCCGGCGAGGTGCGTAAGCGGCTTTCGCAATATTATTACGACTCCACGCACGATGGGGAACTGGTGATCGAGCTGCCTACCGGCTCCTACGTGCCCGTGTTTCGCGCGCTCGAGCCTGTTGAAGAGCCCGTGACGGTCTTGCCTGAACCGGCGAGCCCGTCTGCGCCGCAAGGGCAGCCTGCCGGAGCTATGACCCGTCCCTGGCGCCTGCGCTGGCTTCTTGTGGTTGGTTTGGCCGTACTGTCTGGCGCCTTGGGCGTCGGCATCGGATTGCGGTACCCCCGCACTCAACCGGTCATGCAGCCGACGAACTTCGACCGGTTTTGGCAGCCCGTCACTTCCAGCGCCAACCCTGCCACATTCTGCCTGGGCGAGCCCGCCAAGAACATCGACGTGGGCTCAATTAACTCGCTCGACAGCGCGGTCTCCAAGTCGGCCCCGGGTCAACCCCTTTACTTCCGTCTGCACTACGCCGGCAATCTGGCATTGGCCGACGTGATCACTCTCACCCGCACCGCGGCTGCTTTGGAATCGCGCCACAAAACATTTCGAGTGGTCCCTGCCTCTGAGGCAAGTTTCGAGCAGTTGCGCGAGGGGCCCATTGTGCTGATTGGGGCGTTCGATAATATCTGGACGCTCCGCGTGACTCAAAAGCTCCGCTTCGGCTTCGAATCAAAAAATGGAGTGGCCTTGCTCGTCGATCGCGAAAGTCAAAAGCCGACCTCGTGGGCCACCGCGTGGGATCTGCCCTATGAAAAACTTTCTCGCGATTACGCCATCGTGGCGCGCATTCACGACAGCACAACCGGGCAGCCCGTCATCATCGCGGCCGGCATCTCAGAGGAAGGCACCGAGGCCGCCGGCGAAATTCTCTACAATCCCGTTTATCTCGACTCGCTGCTCGCAAAGGCTCCACCAGACTGGGACCAGAAGAATATGGAAGCGGTCATCGAGACGCAGGTTATTCAAGGCCATTCAGGTCCGCCGAACGTGCTCGCCGTTGAAACCTGGTAGGTGCGTTCGAGATAATTGTGGATACAGAAGACCGTGCTTCATCGAATGAATTAACCGACCGAACAAACTTGAGAAAAACAGCCGGTCCTCGATAGGTCCTTATTCGTGACGGATCTATGCGGATGCACTTACATCGTATTCCATCAACTATTTTGCATTAACTTCTAGCCAAAGAGATTTGAAATTTGCCCCCGCCGGTCGTCTATCCGATGATCTTGTTGTCTAGACGAGAACACGGGAGGGCGACCGGTGGAGACATTCACAAAGCTGTTTGGCAGCCTGCTGCTCTTTGTATACCACTGTTTTGACCGTGTGGTTATCAACGGATATCTGAGCGGACTGTCCCGTCCGGGGCAGGTGGCGTATTTCTTTCAGAACGTGGTCGGCGAGCCGGTGATCGGCAAGGAAGTCCTGTCGCGGCGGACCAACGAGTATCAGGCATGGGTGGAGGCGTTTGCCCGCAACCACGTTATCGCCATCGAATGGGCTGAGCCCAAGGTGCGTAAGGAGGACTATGTGCGTCCAGCCTTGCGCCGCATGGAACGGGCCGGGCAACACGGCGTCTACTTCATCCTGAAAAGCATGGAGCAGGGCCAGACCTTTCGCTCTGCGGTTCCCCGCTTTGCCACCACCGATCCCAACTACCGCATCCTTGCCCGCCAACGCAGCCGCTTCACGCATTATTACTTTTACATCCTCGACGAAACGCTGGGGCCGATGGTGATACGCGTGGCCTCATTCTTTCCCTTTCAGGCCACCTACTATCTGAACGGCCATAACTTCATAGAGAAGGAACTCAACCGCGAGAAGGTTTCATTCCGCAAGAACGACAACGCTTTCCTGGCCGTCTCCGACCCGGAAGCATTGCAAGCAGCCGCGGATCGCTTTACGTCCGACGTGATCCGCAAGCGACTCGAGTACTGGACACTTATACTGGGGCCGAAGTTTTCCAAACGTGAACGGGCGGCGATGAACCTGCGCCGCTTCTATGCCGTCAGTCAGATCGAATACTGCCGCAACTTCATCTTCAAGCGCAACTTTCCAATCCACAAGATATTCGAACGCGGCTGTGAAGTCGGCCTGTGGCGCATGACGGCCAACAAGATCGCCGAAGTATTCGGGCAGCGCGTCACCAGGAAACTGAAGGGTAAGCTGAGCACGGTCGTCGAACAACTCGAGCATGGCCATCACATCTTCCGTGCCTACTATCGCAACGCCTTCATCAAACAATACGAGAAGTACTCCACGTATCTGCGCAACGAGGCCTGCTCCAACAACCTGGCCGATTTCGGCCTGAAGAAGGGCCTGGACCATCTCACCCAAGTGCGCGAAAAGCTGCTCGCGGTGACCAACCGATTCGCAGCCTTCCAGGCTCAGTGGCTAAACGTGCATGTAGACTTCCCTCTGCTACAGCGTCTGGCCTTGCCCATTGCGGTTCGATCCGCAAAGTATCCCGGTATCAAGATCCACGACACGCGCATGATCCGCCTGATGGAAGTACTGCTGCACGGCGGAACCGTAGTATCCGGCTGGACCACCTGCCAGATCCACGAAGCCATCCTGACCACCTTCGACATCGGCGCGAACCGCTATGGAGTCAACCAACTCAGATACGATCTGCGCAAACTCAAAGCGCACGGACTGCTCGCCCGAGACGGGAAGCGATACGCTTATCGCCTGACAGAGAAAGGAACCAAGGTCGCGCTGCTCTTCATCCTCTTCCACAAGCAGCTCTGTGGACCGCTCGCCAACAGCCTCTTCCATCATCAACCCGACACAAACCTAAGCCCCAGAAGTAAGCTTGAAGCCGCATACCACAAAGCCGATCACTCCATCCAGAACATCATCCAATTGCTCGAAGCCGCCTGAATTTTGTTGAAGTATTTCTGTTTACGAATAAAGCGGTAAGAATCTAATCGTCTAACTGGACGTGGTGCACTCCACTGACACGCCCTCTGCGGCCGGGTGGCGTTTACTGGGTGACACCACCCCCTTGCCGTTTTGGTTCCGCAGCGCAATCTCCGGCTCATTCCGCATTTCGTGCGACTGATCCATACTGAATCGCTGCAAGCGCATCAGGAGCGCCGGTTGCTTTTCTATGCTTCTTTCTTGGACTTGGCTTTTTGCGCGGCCCACCGCTTGCGCTGCGCATCGGCAATACGTTTGCGTGCTTCGGCGCTAAGTACCCGCTTCTTGCGCGTCTTGGCCGCGGCCTTCTTGGTTTTGCGCTCAGTTACCTTGACAGCGACTTTACCGGAACTGGCGAGCAGGGAGCGAACCTGGTTCAACCGTGCAATCTCGGCGTCGAGTTGGGCGAGAATTGATTCAATGACCATAACCTGAGAATAACTCAATTCGCCGTTCCTGCCTACTTTTCCAACCTAGTTATCCAACACGCAACGACACAAATGCGAGTGTTCATCATTCAGCTTTTCCGATTGTGCCATCCTTGTATGCCTTCTGCAGCACATAGAATGCCTGCTTTTTCTGACCCTTCTCTGAGATGAGTCCCTTGCGATTGAACTCATTCTGAATGCCTGCCAACGGCCTGTTTGGCGAACGGAAATCCATCAGTACCCACGGGCTCATGCCTCTAAGTTGCGCGATCTTACTGAGCATTGGCAACTGATGGCGATATACATTCGCCTGATACTCCTCGGTCCAGCGCTGATTCTCGGCGCCATGCAGGCCGGCCTTGGCTGCAGCGCCAAACTCACTTACAATGAGCGGCTTCTGGAAGTCGATTTGCCATTGAGTTACATCGGCTGTTTCAGGATGCCCCTCGTACCATCCGATGTATTCGTTGAAGCCGATGACGTCCAAAGCCTTGCCTAGCGGGTCATCCACAATCTTTGTATGCCCTTCGCCGCGCACGAGTAACGCTGCTGTAATCAAACGCGAGGGGTCGAGTGCGCGCGCGCGGCTGGCCAGTGTCTCAATAAACTGTGTGCGCGCCTGGGTATTCGGCGTCTCGTTGGCCATCGACCACAGAATGATGGCCGCATGGTTGCGAGACGTATTAATTTCTTCGTCCAATTGCTGCTCGGCCTTGGCCAGCACTTTGGGATTGTCGAATTCGAGCGCCCAATAAACCGGATTCTCCGACCACACCAGGATTCCCATGCGATCGGCTGCGCGCAACATGGTCTCATCGTATGGAAAATGCGCGAGGCGCACGTAGTTACATCCAAGTTCTTTGGCCCAGCCCAACAACGTCTCCGCATCCTTGTCGGACCAGGCGCGGCCGGTTCGGTACGGCGCCTCGCCCTGGATGTCGATCCCGCGCAGGAAGATTGGTTTCCCGTTCAACAAAATCTCTGTGCCTCGCGTTTCGATGGTGCGAAATCCCATTAACTCACTGATGGAATCCGCGCTGGCCCGCACCATGACTTTGTAAAGCTTAGGCGTTTGCGGCGACCATCGCACCAGCCCATTTACCTCGAAGCGAATTGCGGCTCGCCCATCATCACCGGTTGTGGCGGATGTGTGTGCGCCTAACTCCGGAATGTCGACTTCAACCTTATCGCCGGGCTGGCCACCCACCACGTGCACCCATCCCTCAATCACAGAACCTTTGCCGCGATCCAGGTGCAGATCATACTGATCGATGAATGTTTCGGGCACTTCAATCAGCGAAACTTCGCGGGTAAGGCCGCCATAGTTCCACCAATCGGTTTCGAGGCCGGGAACTCCGTCTTCGAGGCGCGTGTTATCCACCGCGGCTACCACAAAGTTGCCGCCCGCATGCACGGCTGCAGTTATGTCGCAATTGATTGCGGTGAAGCCTCCCTCGTGTTCGCATACCTTTTGCCCGTTCACCCAGAACCAGCTGCGATAATTGGCCGCGCCCACGTGAAGAAAGATATGCGTATGCTCTTTGGGCTCATAAGTAAAGTCGCGCTCATACCAGATAGGTCCCTCGTAGTAAAAAAGGGTTTCGCGCTGCGTATTCCAGTCGCCTGGTACATTCAACTTTGGCGCCGTGGCAAAGTTATATTCGATTGGGAAAGGGTCGCCAGGCTTAGCCTTCTGATTCAGGAACCAGCCGTTTTTCTTCTCCTCGTGATGAAAACTGAAGAGCCCCGAGAAGTATGGGTCGACAATGGAGGCCCACTCGCCGTTGAGAGTGGTGGAAGGGCGCCGGTCTGCGCCCGTGAGCACGATCGACCCCGACTCAGCCCATGCGGCAGTACAGGGAACGAGAGCAAGAACAAGTGCAGGCAGGACAACGGCTCGACTCATTGATGCAACGACGCGCGCACACTGGCGAACACAGGAGAGCTTCATGCCAAATCCTTTTCTACTCGAGATGGATTTTCAGAGAGCCGCTGCCGGAGTTCGACACAGCTGCGAGCCTGCTCTGGAAGAACTGGCTATCTTATCGCCCCGCGGCCAAGGCTGTATATTCCGCATGACCCTCGAACATGCCGCAAACAACAAAAGGGACAGGCCTGAGGCCCGTCCCTTTTGCTGTTTGCTGAACGTTTGCGTTGAACCTTACGATTACTAAGCACCCAGAAACATTACATGCACGTAAGTGCCGAGGCGCATGTCATAGGCTAAGTACCAGCCATCGTGATCCGGGTCTTCGTAAATAATAATGTCGTCCGAGTCCCAGTTCCAGCCGTCGCAAAAGGCCACGTCTGCCGGAGCAACGCTCCAGTACCAGTTGTTGAACCAGAAGCGGCCAGGACCTCCGCCAGCCAGCCGCCAGCGATGTGAGGGGCCAAAACCGCCGCTAAACCGGCCGTGCTCCCAGGGCTGGTCGAGATGATAGCTGGGATCGTTCTTCCCTGTGTCATGGCCTACCCATTTGTTGCCCTTGTCCACGTGAGGAACATCGGGATGACCGGGCTTATCGCTGTAGTTACGTTGCGGTGCAGGCTGGTTATGCTGCTGTTCTTCCTGTTTCTGTTGCGGTGCGGCCTGCTTGGGAGCGCCATGATACGCGCTCGGCCCGTGAGAAGGCGGAGCCGCGGGACGACTGCCATGATTCTTATTGTCTTGGCCAATTGCCGGCAAAGAGACGACCAACAGAGCTGTCAAAACCATTTGCGCTGTGCGCATACTTTCCTCCCAGGATGTCTTCAGGGGATGGCGACTAAAGTAAGAAACTGCACCTAACCCCTCATAGGTCATCCTGACTACAGTTACCCTAACCCTGTATGTGCATGCAAGTTGTGTTTTGAATAGTCGTTGTTGCGTCTCAGGCAACCACGGCCGCAGGCGCACGCCGCCAGGCATACAGCGGGAAGTGGTTAGCCATCTCTGCCACTTCGCCGCGAATGCGCTCCAATGCAGCATCGTCGCTCCGCTGCTCCAGGGCTTTCGCGATCCACAAAGCAATCTGCCGCATCTGAGTCTCTTTCATGCCCCGGGTGGTCAGCGCGGGCGTGCCGATGCGGATGCCAGAAGGTTTCAGCGGCGGATTGGTGTCGTAGGGAATGGCATTTTTGTTGACCGTGATGCCGGCTTTGCCCAACGCCAGCTCGGCCTCTGAGCCCAGAATGCCTTTCTCGAAGACGTCCACCAGCAGCAAGTGATTATCCGTACCGCCGGAAACCAGGCGGTAACCCGCCTCCTGCAAACTCAAAGCCAGCGCCTTGGCGTTGGCCACGATTTGTGCAGCGTAGGTACGAAACTCGGGCCGCAGCGCCTCGCCAAATGCCACCGCCTTGGCCGCCACAATGTGCACCAGCGGGCCGCCCTGCTGGCCGGGAAACACTGCCTGGTCAATGGCCTTGCCGATGGTTTGCTCCGGCTTTTCGCCCACCTGATAATTCTTGCCGCAAAGGATCAGCCCCGCTCGCGGACCGCGCAGCGTCTTGTGCGTGGTGGTCGTGGTAATGTGCGCATAAGGCACAGGCGAAGGATGCACACCTCCCGCCACCAGTCCCGCGATGTGTGCCATGTCAAAGATGTAGACGGCACCAACTTTGTCGGCAATCTGGCGCATGCGCGCAAAATCCCACAACCGCGGATAGGCGCTTGCCCCGCCGATGATGGCTTTCGGCTTCTCGCGCTCGGCAATGGTTTCGAGCTCGTCGTAGTCAATCACCTCTGTGTCGCGCTGCACGTGGTAAAACGTGGGCCGGTAAAGCTTGCCGCTGAAGCTCAGCTTATGTCCATGGGTGAGGTGGCCGCCATGCGCCAGGTCGAGACCCAGAATCGTGTCGCCCGCCTGCAGCACAGCCATATACGCCGAGGCATTGGCCTGCGAACCGGAGTGGGGCTGCACATTCGCATGTTCCGCGCCAAAAATCTGCCTTGCGCGGTCGCGCGCCAGGTTCTCCACCACATCGCTGAATTCGCACCCGCCGTAATAGCGGCGTCCCGGATAGCCCTCGGCATACTTGTTGGTGAAAATCGAGCCGGCAGCCTCCAGCACCGCTTCAGAGACAAAGTTTTCGCTGGCAATCATCTCCAGCCCTTCGTGCTGGCGCAGGGTTTCGTTGTCAATAGCTGCGGCTACTTCGGGGTCGGCCTGGGCGAGGGGAAGCAACATGCGGTCGGTCATAAGGAAATTTTAACCCCTCCTCACTCCCCTCACAGGCCGGAAGGGTTGCGGGCTTGAGCTTCGCAAAGGGGAAGGGTTGGCAACTGAGGCATATTTTCGCCGCATCCTGGCCTGCGGCGTGTCCAAAATCACGGAATTTCCAGTCGGCGATGGCGATGATGATTTCAGATCCCTATGAAGATCATTTATAAGCAACTTCTTTCGGCCCTTATTTTCGTAACGGCACTGATTCCGGCGTTTTCGCAAACCTCCGGCCCGCAGATTACGGGTATCGACCCGGCAGTGCTCACCAAGGCCAACGCCGGTGATACGGCATCGCAAGCTCAGGTGGGCGACATCTATGCGGCCGGCTTAGGTGTGCCCAAGGACTACAAGCAAGCCGCGGATTGGTATATGAGAGCTGCGTGGCGGGGCGATCTGGGTGCGCAACTGCGCCTTGCCGCGCTCTTTCGCGATGGAGGTAAAGGCTTTCCCCGCGACATGGCGCAGGCGGCAGCGTGGTACCGCAAGGCAGCCGAACAGGGCGAACCCAGCGCCCAAGCCGCCCTTGGCATCCTTTACTCCTTCGGGCAGGGCGTTCCTCAAAGCGATGTCGAAGCCTTTTACTGGCTCGACCTGGCAGCCGCTGTGAAAGGGCCAAATCAGGAGAAGTACGCCGCGAGCCGACAGATGATCGGAACCCGCATCACCACGGATGAACTGGCTGCAATCCAGGACCGTGTAGACAAATGGCTGGCCGCAAATCGACGGCCGGGTCCTGTCCGGTAGCCCCCGGATTCCATCGCTGCCGATATCCTGCCTCCCACGGCCACAAACGCCTAATTCCCCAAAATGCGCCGCCTGGTAGATCGTCCGCTCTCTTCCTGTTGACATTCTGCCTATGCGGTGCCAATGTATCTGTAGAAAGACAACAGGGAGCTGCGATGAAAGAGAACAAGGCAGGCGTTCTGCAAGGCACACTTGACCTGATGGTCCTGAAGACGCTGGAGTCCATGGGCCCACTGCATGGTTATGGCATCGCGCGCCGCATTGAGCAGGTGAGCGGCGACGCCCTGAGCTTGAACCAGGGAACCATCTACCCGGCTCTACTGCGCTTGCAGCAACGCGGTTGGATCAAGTCAGAATGGGGCACATCGGAGACCAACCGCCGCGCCAAGTTTTATTCCCTCAGCCGCATTGGCCGCAGGCAAATCGAAATGGAAACCGAGAGCTGGGAGCGCATCGCCGCAACCATGGCCCGCTTTCTCGCGCCGTCGAGTTAGGAGAGCCGTCGATGGACTGGATTCGCATACTCCTCAGCCATGTGGCCGCTCTCTTTGGCCGCCGCAAGCTCGACGCCGATCTCGACGAAGAATTGCGCGCCCACATCGGCCTTGCCACCGCTGAAAACCTGCAGCGCGGCATGTCTGCCGACGATGCCCATGTCGCGGCCCTGCGCGCATTCGGCGGGATGACCCAAATCACGGAGACCTACCGCCTGCAGCGTGGAGTCCCCATCTTCGCGCACGCTTCCCGCGACCTCCGCTTCGCCTTTCGCCAGCTCCGCAAGTCTCCGGGCTTTGCGCTCACCGCCATCTTCACCCTCGCACTGGGTGTCGGTGCGGTCACGTCGGTCTTCAGCGTCGTCAATGCGGTCCTCCTCAAACCCTTCGCATTCCGCGACCCATCCCGCCTCGTCGTCATACGCGAGGTTGCGCAGGTAGCTGGCAGTCAACGTGTCGTCGAACCTGACAATTACCGTCACTTTCTGCGCCTCAAGAGTGAATCAAAGACCCTCGAAGACGCCGCCATCTTTGAGAATCCTGGTGAAAGCGTCTCGCCCGGCGGCGATCGCCCCCACATTGTCGGCGCGGTCAGGGGCTCGCCCAATCTGCTCCGCGTCCTCGGAGTCCAGCCCATCCTGGGCCGCGATTTCGTCCCTGCCGACGCCGTCAAGGGGACGACATCCGTTGTTATCCTCAGCTACGAAGGCTGGCAGGCACTCTTTCAGGGCAGCCCCAAGGTCGTCGGACAGTCGGTGCGCCTGGGCGGCTATCCCGCCACCGTCATCGGCGTGCTGCCGCCCGGCGTGCGCTTCCCGCAAATCGAAGAAGGGCCCGGCTTCGCTTCGCAGGCTAACCTCAGCGCCACGCCCGACACCATGATCTACGAGACGCGGGCGCCAACCGATTGGGATCTCAAGACCGACAGCGGCAATTTTGACTACAAGGTCATTGCGCGCCTCAGGCCCGGCGTCGCACTGGCGCAGGCCCGCGCCGAACTCGAATCACTCCAGAACTCCTACTCCGGCTCGGCACATCTGCCGATGCGTCTGGGCATCTCGGTCACGCCCCTCGCCGTCGATGTCACCTCCGGCATCAGCGGGGCTCTGTGGCTCATGCTTGCCGCGGTCGCCGGCGTGCTTCTCATAGCCTGCGTTAATCTCGCCAATCTGCAACTTGCACGCGCCGTTTCCTCTGAACGTGAAAGCGCGGTCCGCGCGGCTCTCGGCGCAAGCAAAAGCCAGCTCGTCACGGCCCGCCTTGCTGAGAGCGTCTTGCTCGCCGCCGCGGGAGGCACAGCAGGCGTCGGGCTCGCATTCGCCGGAGTGCGCCTTCTCATTGCGCTTGTGCCTGCCAGCGTCCCGCGCCTCGGCCAGGTGCAGGTCAATCTGCCTGTCCTGCTCTTTGCTGCCGGCCTCTCCATCGCCGCTGCAATCTCCTTCGGCATCCTGCCTGCGTTGCGCTCTCTCCGCGTGCAGCCCCAGGCTGCGCTCCAGGCGAATTCAACGCGCTCCGCCAATACGCAGGAGGGCCAGCAAACGTGCAACCTTTTAGTTGCATCTCAGGTGGCCTGCACCGTCGTGCTTCTCGTTGTCACGTCGCTCGTACTGCGCAGTTTTTCTCATTTGCTGCATCAGAATCGCGGATTCGATTCCAGCCGCGTCACTCTCGCGCAGGTTGATCTTTACGCGCCGCAATACAGCGACACTGCTCCCGGTGTGAAAGCCGCGAAGCTCGCCTTTGTCGACAGGGCCGTCGCCGCACTCCAGCAGCTACCTGCGGTGCAATCCGTAGCCGTCACCAGTGCTGCGCCTCTGGCCGGCGAAACCTGGGTCGACGACATCACCCGCCCCGACCATCCTGTGCCCGAAGCGCAGAAGCCGGCGATCAACGTGCGCTGGATCAACCCGGATTATCTCGCCACCATGCAGGTGCAGCTCGTCGCCGGCCGCAACATCACCGCCTCCGACCGCGCCAATCCCTACGTCGCGCTCATCTCGCAACGCACCGCGCGCGAGGCCTTCGCGGGCGAAAATCCCATTGGCCGCCAGATCTCCGACATCGTTCCCGACGACCCGCACTCTGTCACCATCATCGGCGTTGTCGCGGACACCCGCATCAACGGCCTCAAAGACACTGCCGCCATGGTCTACATGCCCTACTGGGATTTCACGCCCTGGAGCATATTCTTTCTCGTTCGCAGCGCACAGCCCGCCGACGCGCTCATCCCCGAGATTCGCCGAGCCCTCTGGAGCGTCGATCCCCAGGTCGCCATCCCCGTGCTCAAGCCGATGGACGAGCAGGTCGGCGACTCGGTCGCCACCGAGCGCCTCCAGGCCATTGTGCTCTCGAGTTTCGGTGCAGCGGCCCTGCTGCTCGCCCTCCTCGGCGTCTACGGCGTGCTCGCCTACTCGGTCTCGCTGCGCCAGCAGGAATTCGGCATTCGCATTGCCCTCGGTTCCGGCAGATCCGACCTCGTCCAGCTTGTTCTCCGCCAGGCTGCAGTTCCCGTCCTTTTTGGATCGGCCGCGGGGCTCGTGTTCGCCTTCGTCGCGCTACGCTGGGTGCGCAGCCTCCTCTACCAGACGCCGGTAGTAGACCCTTTGGCCATCTGCGGCAGCTTGCTGCTCCTGTTGATCGCGGCTGCTCTTGCAGCGGCGCTGCCCGCATTGCGCGCCGCGGGAACCGATCCGATGACCGCGCTGAGGATGGAATAGAAGGCCACCGGTGGGGTTGATTGGATATTCTTCAGGCGCTGCATAGCCCTCGGCGTTTGCTGTTATCGCGTCAGCGTCTGCTCGGCCACGGCCACGACATGACCTGTTTTGTGATCCGTCAGGAATACGACCAATCTGACGGGTTCGGAGGCTTCTTTGCCATGGGCCAGGCTTCCGCCGGATAACTTGAGTGGCCGCCCATCCGTGGCTCTAGAGCCAAAGTCCTTGATCGCGCGTGCGACCGCTACGTGGTGCAGAGTGCGTCCGGCATTTTCGCCACGCGCAACCTCGGACTGTGTCGCGTTCGCCGCCAGCACCGCCATCAGGGACGCGCCGGAGTCAGCGGGGCTTTTCACTGAGAATTGAACGGCGCCGCCTTCCCAGTGGGCATTCTCAATCGCTAATTCCTGCTTCGAAGTCTCTGCTGCGCGTGTCACGGCACTTTCGAGCGCCGCTTCATTGCTGCCCACAAACTGGGCGGCGCCATCCACAACCATCTGCGGGGTGTAGCTTGAGTCGAGGCCGAAACGAGTTTCGTATTCCTGTTGCCGGAAAGTAAATTCTTCAGAAGAAAATGGGTCAACCCAGCCTTGCCTGTTCCAGTAGGTCACGTGTTCGCTGAGCACGATAGCCTCCGCGTCGGGAACAAACTGTTTTGCGTCCAGCTCAGCCAGCAGCGTGTCGGCCGGTGGGCAATCTGAACAGCCTTCCGATGTGAACAGTTCCACAAGCACCGGCTGGCGGTGTGCGGGTGTGGCAGGCTGGGCGGCCAGTGCGCAGATTGCCGGGCCAGGCAAGCCTGCGGCAAGCGCAGCCAGGAGCAAAACCCGCGCACGAAAAAGCGGCCAGTGGCAAGGGGAAGCCATATGTTGATTTGACGGCCGGCAGTGCGCGTTGGTTACAAACATTCAGCGGACGGCGGCAGGCAGCAAACAGAAGAAGGAGGCCGGTGACCTCCGTGTGCCCGGTTCCGGGAAAATAACGAAGCGCGGAAAACTTTCCTTCCATGTCAGGGTTCGGAGTGAACGTGGGCCGAGAATCCAAACAAGAGGCCCTGGAGGAAAGTCATGAACCGGACACTCTTGATGTTAGCCATCTCAGCCGTGGTCGCCTCGGCCCCGGTCTTCGCGCAGCAGAGCCAGCCCTCGCAACCGCAGCCTGCCACGGCGCAACCGAGTGCGAACGGAGCTCCCAAAGAAGGCTCGGTCAACGACCGCCGCCAGGATCAGCAACAACGCATTGGCAATGGCGTGCAGTCAGGCCAGCTCACCGCCGGCGAAACCAGAAACCTCGAGGGTCGCGAAGCCAACGTAAATCGCGAAGTTCATGCGGACCGCACTGCCAATGGCGGCACGCTCACTCCGCAAGAACGTCGCCAGGTCAACCGGCAGCAAAATAACATGAGCAAGTCGATCTATACCGATAAGCACAACGCCGCGCAGGCACACTACGGCAATAACGAAGTGGGCCAGCGCCGCGAAAACCAGCAGGACCGCATCGCCAACGGCATCAAGAGCGGCTCCATGACAGCCGGCGAAGCTGCCCGCACCGAGAACCGCGAACAGGGCATTAACCAGCAGGTTCGCGCCGACCGCGCCGCGAATGGCGGCAAGTTGACCGGCCAGGAAAAGCGCCAGATCAATCAGAAGCAGAACGGCGCCAGCCGTCAAATCTATCGCCAGAAGCACAACAACCGCGTCGCCCCCAAATAGGCGGGCGGAGTCCACTGCGCTTCAGTGCTGAGAATCAGCAAGTGATCAAGGAGAGCCGGTATTCTGACTGCATGACCGGCTCTCGTTTTGTGCGCCTCGCATGGCTTCTGGCCTTCAGCGCAATCCCTGTTCTCGCGCAGCCGCCGGCGGTCACGCTTACTCCTGCGATGGTTGAATCCGGTTCGCCCGAGTTGATTCATGTGGATGCCGCGGGCGCCTCCACAGTTGAGGGCGATTGGCGGGGCCGCAAGCTGGCATTCTTTCGCAGTCGCGATGGCCATTCGTGGTTCGCTTTAGCCGGCGTCGATGTGGAAGCGCCCCCGGGACCATCGAGCCTCGAGATTCACGTTCATGTCGGCGATGGCGTGCGCGACCTGGTCCAATCCATTGAAATCCGCCCCGCCCACTATCGCACCTCCGCGCTCACCGTGCCGCCAAAGTTTGTCGAACCCAGCCCGGAAGAGCTGAAGCAGATTGAGGCGGAGGTCCAGTTGAAGCAAAAGGTGTTCGCCACCAGCGCCGCGGAACCGCTGTGGCGCGGCAGCTTTCACGCGCCAGTCAGAGCCGCGCCCACCGACAGCTTCGGTACGCGCCGCATCTTCAACGGCAAGCTCGACAACATTCACAAGGGGATGGATTTTCGCGCCCGCATGGGCACTCCGGTCCGCGCAGGCAATAGCGGTCGAGTGGTGCTGGCGCGACGGCTCTACTTCGAGGGCAACTGCGTCATCATTGACCACGGACTGGGGCTATACACGCTCTCCATGCACCTGAGCCGCGTCGATGTCCACGAGGGCCAGCATGTGGCCACCGGCGAGCTGTTGGGTCTCAGCGGCGCCACGGGCCGTGTCACCGGCCCGCACCTGCACTGGGCCGTCCGCTGGCAGGGAGCTTATCTCGACCCCGCAAAACTGCTGCGCATGAATCTGAGCGCCGTTCGCTAGCGAGAGACTGCTTGCTCTTCCGCTTCCTGCGCGGGTGCAGCGTGTGCCGCTTCCGCCTTTTCCTGCCGCAACGCCTTGAACGCACGATGCACAAATGACCCCATGTACCAGCCGTCGATGTACTGGAAGGGCGTTTCACCCGTGGTGTAGTGGCCGCATGGCAGCACGCGCAGCTCAAAGTTCAGGCCAACGCGTTTGAACGCCTCGACCACCTGCAGGGAGTACTGCTTGGGAAACGTCAGGTCGTAGTTGGCGTAGACCAGAAGCACTTTTTTGTCTGGTCCGCCGGCCTCGGGGCTTGCAATCCTTGGGTAATAGCTCACCGGGCTCACGGCCGCCCACAAGGCGCGGATGCGATCCTGCGTCAGTCCGGCGTCGGCCAGCGCCTGCTGCACGTGGCGGGTGCTTTGTCCGGCCCACACCACGTCGCCGAATGCCGTCGATGCGTGATTGAAGGCGTTTACCCGGATGCGCTTGTCGTGCGCACTGGCAAGAAATGCGTAACAGGAGCCCAGGCTGGTTCCCAGCACCCCAAAATGCTCGTAGCCCTGCTCCTCAAGCCAGTCGATGCAGCAGCGGATATCCACCACCGCCTGCCGGCACGCTGAAATCGTGCGCCCCACGTTGGCGCTCACGGCATAATCCGAGCGCTCCAGCTCAATGGGCCGCCGAATGTCGTGATACGGCTTGGAGAGTCGCAGCGCCGAAATCCCCATGCGGTTGAAGATGGTGCACAGCGAATTGTGGCTGAAGGCATCGGCGTTCCACTGCGGCATCACCACAATAGCCTGCCTGGGCCGCTTCGGATCCTTGTGCTCCGGCGCCGGATACCACCGCGCATTCACCAGGTCGTTTTCGGGATAGGGGGTCCGCTCAGGCGAAGTAAAGCGCAGAAACTGCGCGGTAGGCGTCTTGCCCTCGGCCGCAAGCTGCTTGATCGCGGCGTCTTTTGCCAGCGTTTCCGGGCGCACGTTGGTGGGGAACAGCTCCGGATGCCGCTCTTCCAGGCGGAAATCGGTGGGCCGCTCGTAGCCGAAGAACTGGTCGCTATGCCGGATGAGCAGCTGGTTGATGCGCACCATCGCCATCTCGGCGGCTGTATCGTCGCGTATGTCTTGCGGCCGCGGCACAGCGGAGCTAAAACCGTGCGCCTCAAGAAACGGCTCGATCCACTCGAAGCCCCATTCCAGCGGACGCACCACGCGATTTTCATCGCGCGTGGTCAGCCGCGTTTCCCACTCATACATCCAGCGCGCGTATCGTTCCTTGATCATCTGTCATTTCAATTTTATCAGTGCGGCGTGCTTCCCACTCCGCGGGCAGTGCGCCTCAGCCGCAGATACTCCGCCGTGAGCCACCCCAGGCTCAGCAACATCATCAGCGCGATAATCCCCTGCGAGATGACGCAATAGAGGCACCACACCTGCAAAACATAGTGCTCGATAAAGGTGAGCCAGGCAGCAAAATCAAATCCGGCGAACGAAGCCAGAAATAGAAGAAAGCGCAGCCTTGCCAGCGCCAGCCCCGCCAGCACCACGTAACCCGCAATGCCGAAGTCCGCCACTGGAATGTGATCGATCACTGCAAAGGGGCTATGGTTCACGACGCCACAGTCCCAGCGCTCGTTGATTGAGCAGGGCTCGGTGGCCGTGGAGTAGTGAACCTGCAGAGCCAGCGCTGAAACCACCGCGCCGGCCAAAGCGAGAATCGCAATCAGGTATCGCATCCTGACTTTGATGCTAAGGCATTACCATGAACCCATGCTCCACCCATCGGTTGAGGGCCGTCGCGTCGCATTCTTTGGCGGAAGCTTCGACCCGCCTCATTGCGGCCATCTCGCCGTGGCCCGTGCCGCCCGCGACGCTCTCGGTCTCGACCAGGTTCTCTTCGCCCCCGTTGGCGCACAACCGCTCAAGCCGCATGGCTCCACAGCCGGCTTTGCTGACCGGCTGGCCATGACGCAGCTCGCCATCGCGAACGATCCTGCCTTTGCCATCTCGCTCGCCGACGCACCCGCTGCCGGCGTGCCCGACATCCCCAATTACACCATCAACACGCTGCTCCATATGCGCGCGGAAATGCCCGCACAGGACAGCTTGTTTTGCCTGATGGGCGCCGACTCGTTCCTGAGCCTCAACCAATGGCATCGCGGCGCCGAAGTCCCTTTCGTGGCCCCGCTCATTGTTGCCTCGCGCCCCGGCCAGCGCCTGGGAGACTTGACCGCGGTACTCCCCGCGGGGCTCTCCCTTGATGGCGAAGCGAATGAAACCGCCCGCTGTGCCGCGACAGAGGTGCACACCTGCACGCTGCGCAACGCGGGCGGAGACACCGCGCCCTTTTATCTGCTGCCGGGGCTGCATGTCGACATCAGCGCCTCGGAAATTCGCCGACAGGTGCACGCCGCCCTTGGCCGCCTGCCCGCAGGTCATGAGCTTTTACCGGACGCCGTCTCCGCATACATCGCCGCACACGGGCTCTATCGCTGATCCAAACTTGCCGCTGCCGGGGCGACAGACTACGATTGGGCTTGGAGACCTTATCCGCAGAATGACGACGACGCAGGCGCACGAAACCACCCGCATCCTGGTACAGACCGCAGCCAAAGTCTGTGAAGACAAGAAGGGCGAAGACACCCGCATCCTTGAACTCGACCCCATCGACTCCGGCTTGTCGGACTTCTTCCTCATCACCTCAGCCAGCAACGACCGGCAGGCCATCGCCATCGCCGATGAAATTGAATTCCGCCTCAAAAAAGAGTTCGGGGTATACCCCACTTCGGTTGAAGGCCGCCGCAAGGGCGATTGGATTCTCCTCGACTACGTGGACTTTGTGGTGCACGTCTTCCTGGCCGAGCGCCGCGCCTTTTACGACATCGAACGGTTGCGCAAGTCCGCGCGGCCCGTTACGCCCGCGGAGTTCGACGAGGAACTGAAAGCCGCCCTCGCCGCCAAAACCCGCGCCGCCCGCGGCAAAGCCGCAACCAAGGCAAAACCGGCGCTTGCTAAGTCCACAGCGAAAAATGGCTCCGCGTCCAAAGCTCCGGCGACAACCGCCAAAGCCGTTCCAGCAAAGAGAGCCTCTGGCTCGGCGGCAAGGAAAACCGCAACAAAGAAGGCCCCCGCCAAAAAGGCCGCCGCAAAAAAGTAGCCTTCATTGCGCTGGTGCGACCTCGATGCAGTCGCAAGCACGCATTCGTAATCAAACCAAACGAAAGGGGACCCGCCGAGGCGGGTCCCCTTTCGTTGTTACAGCCGAGTTGGGTTAGAAGGTGATGTGCATTCCCAGAATGACATTCCTTGCCTGCTGATATTCGTAGGGTTTGCCGTATTGACTGTCAATAACGATCGGGCCATTGTACGTCTCGCCCTGGCCGGCGGGGGCTCCCGTGCCATTGAGCGCACCGGCGTTCATAGCCGCAGTGTAGTCGTACTTGCTCAAGACCGCGGAATAAAAGTCCAAGCCGTTCCCGATGGCATTACCGCCAGGCGCAATGTAATTGCTCCCGCCATAGTCGGAGTCGATATTCTCCCAAAACGCGACTACCGTGTGTTGGTTGAGCAGGTTCGAGAAGGTGGCGTCGAAACTGATCGTCTTCGACTCCCCGATATTGAAGCTCTGCTTGAGGTTGAAGTCCGTCTGGGTGTACCACGGCGTCCGCTTGGTATAGGGTGCGCTCGTGGTGATGACGCCGGTGTTCGGATCCTGTGTCACGTCAATCCACTTGCCGCGATTGACAATGTCTGTCGGGAAGGCGGGCTGGCCGGCGTATGAGTAGCCTACATCCAGCTCGCTGGTCAAAGGTGTGCCGCTGTAAGCCGTCTGGAAGATGCCGAAGCCGGTAGTGAACTTCTTCAGCCACGGCAGCACGTAGTAAGCGTAGCCCTTGAGTGCATTCGGCCGGTCGGTGGGCAAAAGTCCGCTGGAAGACCCGCCATTGGCGTTCCACGAGAAGTACGGCTCATCGAAGGCGCGGCTGTTGTTGGGAGCGTTTCTGCCGCCGCCGCCGTCGCCGAGGTCGGAACTGGTCAAGCCTGTGTAGTTACCGCGGAAGTTGCTGTACGTATACGAGAACATGCCCATCCAGCCATGCGTGACTGCCTTTGTAACTCTGAATTCCAGTCCGTCGTAGCTGCGTGCGGCGGGAATGGTCTTCTGGTTGGTCGGGCAAGTATTGTTCACGCAATCCGGCGGTGCGCCGTACAGGAAGTTCCAGAATCCGTTGAAGGTGCTGTTGACGCCCTGGCCAGGATTGACGATCACAAACGTCTCGCCAATGAGCGGGTTGAAGATGGCTGAGTCCTCGATCACGTGATCCAAACGCCTTCGATCCCATCGTGACGAAAATGCCACGTTCGGCCCGATCTGGTAGTCCACGCCAAAGTTGGAGTCGTGCTGAGCGTAAGGCTTGAGGCCCGGAGCCGTACCTTCTTCGGTGACGCTACAGGTGGAGCAGGTCGTCGGGTTGGCGCGGTTGTTTTGACCTTCGAGGAAGGTCAACTCTGAGGATGGTGGGCCAGTTCCGCCAGCCCAATTCACCACGGGGCTCGAACCGGTGCCGATGCAGTAGCGCCCGCTGCTGTTGTATGCGGGGGTCACGTCTGTAAGGGTGGGCTCCATGAGGGCAAACCAGCACTCCTCCCAGTTTTGGCCACCGTAAGAACTGATGGCGACATTCAACTTCATCTGGTCGTAGAACTCACCATAGCCGCCGTAGACCTTCATCTTGCCGTTCTTGAAGACATCCCAAGCCGCTCCAATACGGGGTGCAACTTTGCTTCCCCATCCGAAGTTGATGGGCTGGGTGATCTTCTGGGTTACGGGCTGGTTCTCGCCCGGCAGATATTCGCGCTCGACACGCAGGCCGGCGTTGATGGTAATGCCCTTGCCGATCGTCCATGCATCCTGGGCATAGAATCCATGATTCATGCCCGTAGCGGTCCCGGCGGTGCCGTAGTCGTTAATGTTGACGGTGCCGTAGGTGCCCACACATAAAGGATCCTTAGTTTCTGCCTCGACGGTCGCGCAGTTCCCTTTACCCACTGACCCGATAGGCGAGTAGGCTGCCGAAGCGCTGGCACCGGGGTAAACCTCGACCAGCGGCTCGTTGTAGCCCTGCTGGATGAGGTTGGTGTTGCGGTGCAACTGATAACCGAATTTGAGGTTGTGGGTACCGCCTCTTCCGGCGTGGAACCACGCAATATCCTGATCGAACTGGGTGGCCTTACTGGAGTTGTAGTGGGTGAAGGTGCCGGCCAATGGACCGCTTTGGGAACCGGAACCCAGAGCCAGGCCTGGAGCACTCGTACTCAGCGGAATCCCGTTCGTGTCGACGGCCGAGGTACCGTCAACCTCCCACTGATATACAACGCCGTTCGTCGGGAAACCGAAGTCGTGGTAGTTCTCAAAGTAGTAGCCAAAGCGCGTTGTGGAAACCAGGCTGTTGCTCAGCGTGATATCCGCACCCGTATTCAAAGTGAGATTGGGCGCGGAATATCCCAGCGTGTGGGCAAACGTCGATGGAGGTTCGCCGGCATACGGACACGCGAAGGATGACCCCAGGCCCTCGCATCCTGTAACGACGTTGAAGTATCCCTGGGTCGAGTCCGGTGCAGTGGGCAGATTCTCGCCTGCCTCTCTCTGCCCCTGAGTCAGGAAAGATGCGAAAACGCGAACCTTGCTCGATACTTCGGCATCGATGCGGGCGTAGCCGTAGTCTGTGTGGTAGTTCTGGCTGAAGGGAATCAACCCGCCGGCCGCCGGACCATAGTTCAGCGTTTCCTCGTTGGCATTGAATTCGGGGTTGTAGCTGCCAAATACGAAGATGTGGTTCTTGATTGCCTGATAAGCGGAGTCCGGTACACCGTAGATCCTTGGAAACAGGTCTGCAATGGGGCCGCCGAGGGTAAAGCCGGGGAAGAGATCGCTCGTGTGCGGCCGAATCGGCTGGTAATCCTGCGCATCAGGATCCAGCAGCCCGCCCCAGGGCGTTGGGGTCCCGGTAGAAAGCGGGTTGTAGCGCAAGAACGCGGTCGGCGATCCATTCATCGCGCTGTCCTGGAAGCCGGTGAAGATTGAGCCGTGCCACCGGTTGGTGCCCTTTTCCATGATCACGTTCACCACACCGCCGAGTGCGCCGCCATACTCTGCCTCAACGCCCGAAGTCTTCATCTGTACTTCCTGGATGAAGTCCATGGGGACGCTGGTGTGCGAGAAACCGCCAATAATGTTGGCCGTCTCCTGGCCCTCAACGAGGTAGGAGTTCTCAGAGTCGGAGCCGCCGCCGATTGAATACCCAACCGCCCCGCCGTTGCTCGTGCTGCCGGGAGATGCTCCGCCGTTTCCTTTGCTCATCGAGGTGTTGCCCATCAACGGCTCGTTGCGTGCGGAAGGAGCAAACTGGATGACCGACTGGAACGAAGTTCCGTGCGGAATATTCTGTAGTGTCTCTTCGGGGATGTTGGTCAGCGTGGTGGTGGTGGTTGCATCGATGAGTGGAGCTTCCGAGGTGACCTGAACCACGGTGTTGACAGCGCCAACGCGCAGAGTCAGGTTCAGGGTCGGAAGATGGCCAACTTCAAGATCCACCTTTTCCTGCTTCAGGCTGTCGAAACCCGCCGCCTTCACCGTGATCGTGTAGGAACCGGGAGGCAAATTGGCGAACCGGTAATAGCCCGCGGTATCCGTCTCAACCACCTTGGAGCCGATCAGCGTCGGGGTTGTAACTGTCACGGTAGCCCCAGGTACCACAGCGCCCGAGGGATCCTTCACCGTGCCCTGCAATCCGGCCGTTGTTTCCTGGCTATATGCGGGCTGTTGAAGCACTTCCGTCGTGAGCCCTAGGGCAAGCGCCACGGCAAATACCAGAGCCACGCCTTGCAACCTGAAAAATCGCATTGAACTCCTCCAAATCGATAAGAACCGGGAGGCCCGGAAGGGAACTCCGCGATTCGTGTATTCTTCTGCCTTGCGTCCCGGGCTCGATGAGGGAGGGTTGAGCCGTGCCGCGCTTGAGATGCACAAAAAAGACCAGATTGAGATGAGATCGAAGCTTCATCCCCGTAGGTAGCTGGCAAACGATTGCCACCCAAAGGAAAGATTAGGAAATCTGGACTTACTAATGCATGGCGAGTGCCAATCTTCATCGAACGTCAGAATATTTTCGTAGTCCTTCAAAATAAACCGTTTATTCACAACACCCGTGAGAACCTGAAATCAACATTCTATGAAAATATGGATAAAATTCCGAGGGTATCCCAAAAATGGGTTGTTCCTATCATTTTTGGGGAATCTGTCTCGATCGCTGAATTCGGCTGCGGGTTTGAGTTATCCTCCAGCCCATGCAGGTTACGCTCGCCCATATCGGCGCCCGGCCCCGCGCCAAAGACGATTTTGAAGCCGTCACCTCGCTTTATCTCGAACGCTGCTCGGCCTTTGCGCGCTGCCAGGCGGTATCGTTCCGCGACGAAAATGCGCTGCTCGACTGGCTCGACCGCCAGCAGGGCAGATCTCCGGCGGTGCCTGTGTTGCTCGACAGCCGCGGCCGCCAAATGACCTCAGAAGTCTTTGCCGCATGGCTGGGCGCGCGGCGCGACGAGGGCGCGCAGCACATTGTCTTCGCTGTCGGACCCGCCAGCGGATGGTCTGACGCAGCGCGTGGCCGGGCACAACTTCTGCTCTCGCTCGGCTCTTTCACCCTTGCCCATGCCCTGGCGCGTGTGGTCATGGCCGAGCAGATCTATCGGGCATTTACAATTCTCACTGGCCACCCCTACCACACAGGGCACTGACCACGGGGCACTGACCGGGTTCGCGGCGGACTGCCGAAGTTGACGCGGTGTCTGCCGCAATTGGATTCGGATTACGTTAACTCATCGCCGACCACTGAGAACTGTGAACTGATCACCGTTATGACCGATTCTCGTCGCGGACTCATCCTGATCAACACCGGGCCCGGCAAAGGCAAGACCACCGCTGCCCTGGGAACGGCGCTGCGCGCAGTGGGCAACGGCATGCGGGTGCTGATGCTCCAGTTCCTCAAGGGCTCCTGGCACTACGGCGAACTTGACGCCGTCAAGGCCTTCGGAGAAAGCTTCGTGCTGAAACAGATGGGCCGCGGTTTCGTAAAGGTGGGCGGCGCCGAGACGGATCCCGAAGACATTCGCCTCGTTCAGGCGGCCTGGGACGAAGCGCGCGACGCCATTCTCTCCGGCGAGTGGGACATGGTCGTGCTGGACGAAATCAATTACGCGATCGGCTACGGCATGCTGGACCCCGCCATCGTCGCTGAAACCCTGCGCCAGCGCCCGGAGATGGTCCACGTCATCCTGACTGGCCGCAACGCCCATCCGTTGCTGGTGGAACTGGCCGACACTGTTACCGAGATGCGCGAAACGAAACATGCCTATCAGAAGGGGATCCTGGCCCAGCGCGGCATCGAATACTAAGCCACTCCATTCCATCTGGCGTCCGAATCGCCCCTACAAACCTGCTACGCGTTTCTTGCAGATTTTCTCCCTCTCCTCGGGCATCCGCTGGTCCCCAACTACCACCCGGGCATCTCCGCAACCCCATCTCGGCAGAAGGCCGTTTGCCCTCCTCGCGATCCATATACAATGGCTAAGGCTTATGTCCTGGTTCAAACGAGAGAACGGCGATTACGAACCCAACCCCGGCTCCGAGGGCGACGCGGACTCGGCTGAAAAGCGCGTACGCACCGAGGGTCTCTGGATCAAGTGTCCGGGCTGCCGGCAGGCTATTTTCAAGGCGGATCTGCTGGCCAACCTCAACGTCTGCCCCAAGTGCCAGTACCACTTCAAAATGGGCGCACGCCAGCGTCTCGACCTGCTGCTCGAGCCCGGCTATGAGCAGGTCGACGGCGGCCTGCGCTCTACCGACCCTTTGAAGTTTGTCGACGTCAAGCCTTACCGGCAGCGGCTGCGCAAAGCCCAGGAAGAAACGGGCCTCGACGACGCCATCCTCAACGCCGTTGGCCGGCTCGGACCGCACGAAGTCGTCATCAGCGCCATGGAATACGCCTTCATCGGCGGCTCCATGGGCGCCGTGGTGGGCGAGACCATTGCCCGCGCGGTTGACCGCGCCCGCCTGGGCCGCAAGCCGCTCATCATCGTGGCCGCCTCGGGTGGAGCGCGCATGATGGAAGGGGTGGTGAGCCTGATGCAGATGGCCAAGGTCTCCACCGCCCTGGCTCAACTGGACGATGCCAGGGTGCCCTACATCTGCGTGCTCACTGACCCCACCACTGGCGGCGTTACCGCCAGCTTTGCCATGCTGGGCGACCTGAACATTGCCGAGCCCGGCGCCCTCATCGGATTCGCAGGGCCCCGCGTCATCGAGCAGACCATCCGCCAGAAGCTGCCTGAAGGCTTCCAGCGCTCGGAGTTCCTGCTCGAAAAGGGATTTCTCGACGCCGTCGTAGCGCGCCGCGATTTGAAAGCTTACCTGGTTCGCGCGCTCCAGTTTCTGAAGGCCCCGGCTGCCGCCTGATCACCTGGCCGCGGAGCCGAGGGGCGTCTCTCAACGCTTGCTATAGGAAATGTAAAAGGGGCACTCAATCGAGCGCCCCTTTTGCCGTGTTGGTTCTTTCCGCCTTCGCCCCGAACAAAATCAGAAAAAGAACTTGCCGACCAATTGCACAGAGCGTCCCGGAGACGGATCGCCGTTCGGGTCCGCCGACTGATCCACGCTGGTGATCTGTCCGAAGCTGGAACTGCTGAAGGTCCCGTCCGGGTTGGCGAAGTTGGCGTGATTGAAAGCATTGAAGGCCTCAAGCCGCAACTGCACGTACCGCTTTCCGTCGGCAGAGAAGGGGATGTTCTTCGACACCTGAATATTGGTGTAATTAAATCCCGGCCCATGAAAGAAGTTGCGCTTGGTATTGCCGAATGTTCCCACCGGCTCCGAGGAGAACGAACTGGTGTCGAACCACATGTGGTCCGCGCTGCTTCGGGGATCGTGAGTCGCAATCTTGAAGTTTGAGGTTTCCGGCACGTCCGGGCAGCCAAAGTAACTTGCGTCGCACCACAGCGAGCGATCCGTCCCCATTGAAATCCCCACCGGGAAGCCGGTTTGGAAGGCGGAGATGCCGGCCAGTCCCCAGCCTGACAGCGTCTCGCGCAAAATGGTGTTGCTCCTCAATATGCCGGCAACTGGCACTGTGTAGACGTAGGAAAGCGCAAGGCGCTGGCGGGCGTCAAAATCGGAGTCGCCGTAGTTGAGGTATTCGTAGCCGGGCACCCAGTTCCTTACGCGGCCGGCACCCCCCGTTGAGCTTTCGTAACCTGAACCATCGTCGAGCGCGTGCGAGTAGGTATACGCCGCGGTGAACTGAAGTCCGTGCGTGGGAGATTTGATTAAGCTGGCCTGCAGGGAGTTGTAATTCGACGTTCCCTCAGTGTTTTGCACGCCCAGGCTTGTGTACCAGGGCAGCCCGTTTGGCAGCGACGGGATAGCGCCCCCACCGGTGCCGGGCACAATGGCGGGCTGGGCCGTGTACTGCGGAAAATGCTCATGAATAGTGGTCCTGAGATTCCCGCTGCAGGTGCCAATCCCCGGCAATGAGGAACCGGGGGCGCCGGAAAGACATGCGTCGTGGCCGGCCTGGGTAATAGGGTCGCCTTCATACCAGGATGCCAGCCGACGGCCCAGAGAACCCACGTAGCTGATCTGGGCAACCATGTTGCTTGGTAGGGCGCGTTCGATATTGAGATTGAAGTTATAGACATAGGGAACGTCGTAGCTCTTGTCGAACGCCGACAGATTCAACAGGTAGTAGAGTCCCCAGTTCACCGCTCCCCCCGATGCGGGTGCAGTGAAGGGGAATGGATTCGTTTCCGACCCGTTGCCCGCCACATCCGCGTAGGGATTGGCAAAAGAGGGGCTGCCGCCGAAGTCGCCCGCGCCATAGGAGGTAAACAGGAACGGAGGATCTACGAGGTTTTGCAGCGACTGCTCTTCCTGGTCGCGGTTGTAATAGACGCCAAACCCGCCGCGAATCGAGAAGTCATGCGCGCCGGCGGCGCCGATGAGTTTTGATGGCCCTGACTCCGGAGACCACGCGAAGCCTACGCGAGGACCAAAGTGGTCATAGTGGGTGGGAGGAGAACCGGCGGAATTGCATCCTGAATCCCCGGGGTAAAACAGTCCCGGAGGCCCGCCCGGAAAGATTTGCGAGGTCGCGCTGGTATTTTGCCAGCAAATAATGCCAAGCCCTCCAAATTGCCTGTTCTGGTTGGGCTCTTCTGAATCCCACGCGATGCCATAGTTGATGGTGACCGTCGGAGTCACTTTCCAGTTGTCCTGGGCATATGCGTAGCGCTCGGCCGCAACCGCATCGATGAAACCGTCGCTGGTCTGTTCGTACCCATCGGGAATGCCAAGCACGAAATCCAACAGGGGGTCGCCCGAACTGTATTCCCCTCCGCCGGAGTTGTAGTAGTACCCGTTGTTCAGGTAGCCGAACGGGTTATGGACACGAAACTGCTCAAATGAAGCGCCGAACTTAAGCGAATGATTGCCCCTGATCAACGAGAAGTTATCCGCGTAGCTCATATTGCTGTCAAGCCTGGGTTGCGGGCCCTCATAACTGAAGCCGAGATTGAAATAGTTGCCGACACTCATAAAGGGCAACCCCGCCTGCGACAGTTGCGGATTGATGGCAAAGCCATAGGAGCTCGGCTGGACCGGCGTTTGCGGGATGACCGACGGGAAAAGAAGGCGGTAGTATCCGCCTCGCAATTCGTTCAGCATGCTGGCCCCGAAAGTGTGGGTCCAGGAGGCGCTGAAAATCTTGAAGTGCTCGGTAGATACCGATCCGAAACCGGGGAAACTGCCGCCGCCGAAGGTCAGGACGGAAGTTCCGGGACTGGATTGAAAGATGCTCGACGCCCAGATTGTGTCTTTGGAAGTGGGCGTGAAGTCGGCCCTGAGAATACCCTGATCCTGCGCGTTGCTGGCGCCCGCATTAAAGTCGTAGTACTCGTCAAGGTAGTTGGCCTGTGGCACAAACTGCGTGATCATCTTCGACGCGATCGAATTCCACTGGGTCGTAGCCACGTTGACCGTAGCGCTGCCGGTGCCGCCGTTGTCGAAGCAGGCCGCCCAGGTTTCTCCAGCCGGGCAGCTCCCCAATGCAAAGGGAAGCGGGTTTTCCGTCAGCCCGTCGCTGTACGAGTTGCCGTCTGCCCAGGTGGTCGGTGTGTTGTCAGACGCACCCGTGTAATAGTTCGAATTCGCGCTGAATGCTCCGTTGAACTGGTCCGAAGTTAATGTTTGCTGCACGGTCGTTTGGCCGGTCCTGTTTCGCAGCCCCTGGTACGCGGCGAAGAAGAAGAGCTTCCCCTTGACCACTGGGCCACCCAGTGTGCCGCCATAGAGATTCTGGTGAAACTGAGGCCGGGTTGCGGAGAAATAGTTGCCGTTATTCAGAAAGGTGTCGCGATAAAACTCAAATCCGCTGCCGTGGAATTGATTGGTGCCCGCCTTGAGAATCTGATTGACCACTTGTCCGGAGTTGCGCGCGAACTCGGGGTTCAGCGTGCTTGTGACAATGTTCTCTTCCTCCAAAGCGTCAGGGTTTACCTGGATGCCTTCATTCTGCAGGGGGCCGTCGTTGATATCCGTCCCGTTGACCAGGTAGGAGTTCTGCGGCGTCTGGCTGCCATTGCTCGAGAAGGAACCGAAGCGGTCAGAGGATTCGACCACGCCCGGGCTCAGTTTCCCCAAACCTGCCGGATCGCGCCCCTCAAGCGGGATTCCCTCAAGCTGGTCCGCCGTGGCAATTTGCTTGAGCTGCGTGTCGGAAGTCTCCACTTGAACCGCGGTCGCGGTCACTTCCACCGTCTGCGACGCCGCGCCTACCTGGAGCTTGATGTCGACCACCTCGCGGTTATCGTTCACATTGAGCGTCAATCCGGACGACACAAAACTCTGAAAGCCGGGAGCAGAAATCGTCACGCTGTAAGGCCCGCCCACCTGGAGCTGGGGAAAGATAAAGTATCCCTTTTTGTCTGCCTGACGCACGGTCGTGATACCCGTGCTGGTGTTCACGACAGTTACTGTTGCGTCCGGGATCACCGCGCCCGTTGAATCCGTGACGGTGCCATGAAGAGCCGCATACACATTGTCAGCAAAGGCGTTCAGATTAAAACCACAAAGAACCAACGTCAGAGCGAGCAAATACCTCATCATGCGATGCATGGATAGCTCCTTTTCCGGGCGCCCGGGGTGGGCCCTCAGAACTTGGTGTCTTGCAAGCGTTCTCGAACTTGTCTTTCTTGCGCCACAATTGGCCCAGAAGCAGTTCCATGTCTGATGCTTCACTGGAACCGGCATACCCCTGGCGCCGTTCACCAGGGTGCTGGAAAGCCATATTGCTCGCGCCGGACAAAGCCGGATGGAAACCGGGAACCGTTCTCAAGCCGACGAAAAGAGAAGTAGTGCCGTGCCTCTGCGAGACGGAGAGGACTTTTCCCTGAGTTAGCGTTTTGTGCAATTTCGATGCCAAAGCCGCGGACGGGGAAAACGGCAGGATCCTGTTATTTTCCTGTAGTTTGCATTGCCGGACCTTATTGGCCTCGTACCTCTTTCCGGCACGGAATATTCGAAATATCATAGATAGATATGAAAATTCAGATAATCCATTTCTATCTCGCAGACTTCAAAGAATAAAGGGCTTCTCAGGTCAGAGCTGTTGGTCTGCGGTCACTCTTCTCTTGTCGTCCTCCTGTCGATGCCGCGGTACTGGCACGCCAGGGCAATACACTCCTTTTCGGAAATGCTCTAGACTGTTGGCTTTGAGTCGTACTCAAAGGACAACTCGATGCTCAGCCGCACCCTTCCTGTCAGCGTGGCTTCAGCCATGTTATTTGCACTGGCTTCCGCAAGCGTTTTCGCGAGCCCGGCACGAGAGCCAGTGTTCAACTCGATTCCGGCGATCCAGTTCGACACCACTGGCCCCGTGATCCGCGCCCAGGTCCAACCGGAAAAGCCCTTCACGGTTGCCGGCGAGCGCGGCGTCCTGCTCGGGCAGCAGGACGGCAGCTTCGAAGCCTGGGTCTTGCCCCTCAAGCTGCTCTCGCACCTCGCGATCGAAGCCAACATCGAAGGCTACACCGTCCCCATCGACGTGAATCAGCAGGCTGCGGAGATCGAAGTTCGCCCTGACCGGACCGTCATCACCTACTCCCACATCGGCTTCACCGTCCGCCAGATCATGTTCTCGCCCGATAAGGCGCTCGCAGGAACCGCTGCCCAGACAGGCCCGGTCGTCCTGTTCGAATTCGACTGCCTGCACCCCACCGACTTCACCATCAGCTTCAATCCCGAACTGCGCTGGATGTGGCCTGAGCGCAACGATGGCGTTCCCGACGCGGACTGGGATACCAAGGGCGGTTTCTACGTCCTGCATACCGACTATCCCGACCTGGCCGGAGCGGTCACCATTCCAGGGGCGCAGCCCGGCATCCTCGCGCCCTACCAGGAGCGACCCCACTTCTATCCCGTCCAGCTCAAGCTGCACATCGACCCCGTTCGCGACCACGGCCGACTCTTCCCGCTGCTGATGGCCGTCGGCACCAATACCGCTGCCGCCACCAACGCCGCTCTCGGCGAAACCCTCGCTAAGCTCAACGACGGGATCGCCGCCAGCTACCAGGCCCACGATGACAGCTACAAGAAGCTGCTGGCTAATTCCGTCTCTGTCGATACGCCCGACGGGGCGCTCGACGAGGCTTTCCAGTGGGCCGAAATCTCCATCGAGCAGTTGAAGGCCGTCGCAGAGCCTTCGGGCGAAACCGCCCTCGTCGCCGGCTACTACGAATCGGGGGATTCCGCGCGTCCCGGCTTCGGCTGGTTCTTCGGCCGCGACGCGCTCTACACTCTCTACGCCGTCAACGGCTACGGCGACTTCGCGCTCTCCAGGTCAGAACTCGAATTCCTCATTCGCCGCCAGCGCGATGACGGCAAGATTATGCACGAATACTCGCAGACGGCCGAGGCAGTCGATTGGCGAGCCTTCCCCTACATGTACGCCGCAGCCGATTCGACGCCGCTCTTCCTGCTCGCCGTGGCCGACTATGTTCGCTCCAGCGGCGATGTCGCCTTCCTCACTGCGCACCGCGACGCCATCGAGAAAGCCTGGGCCTTTGAAACCGATCCCGCGCACGACACCGATCACGACGGTATCTACGACAACTCGCAGGGCACAGGGTGGGTCGAAAGCTGGCCCGGCGGCATGCCGCACCAGGAAATCTACCTCGCGCTGCTCGACCAGCAGGCCTCCGCCGCAATGGCGCAGATTGAGAAGCTGCTACAGAACTCCTCCAAAGCTGAAACCGCGGAGCGGCGCGCCGAAACCATCGCCAAAACCATCAACGCCGAGTACTACGATCCGCAGAAATTCTGCTACGCCTTCAGCCGCAACATCGCCAAAGATGGAACCGCTTCGCTCGACCGAACCACTACTGTCTATCCCGCGCTGGCCTGGTGGAGCAATCTTCCGGGCACAAAAACGTCGAATGGCGACGGCTCGATCCTTATGCAACCAAATGGTTGCTTATCGCAATTGGCCGATGCAACCCTCAACACGGATTGGGGCCTCCGGGACGTAGCCAATAACGAAAAGTTTTACGACGGCATGAGCTATCACCAGGGCTCGGTGTGGCCGCTCTTTACGGGTTGGGCTGCATTGGCGGAGTACCGCGGTGGACAGCCGCTGGCCGGCTATCAAATGCTGATGGAAAACGCCAACCTGACCCGCGCCCAGGACCTCGGCGCAGTCACGGAACTGCTTTCGGGAGACTTTTTCGTTCCTTTTGGCCGCAGTACCAGCCACCAGCTCTGGTCGAGCGCCATGGTCATCACGCCCACATTGCGCGGGTTGTTTGGTATCGACATCGATGCGCAGACGAAGACCATCACGGTGAATCCGCATTTGCCGGCAAGCTGGAATGAAGCGGCGGTGATGAATCTTCAGATTCCCGGCGGCACCACATCTCTCTATTTCAAGAAGACGAGCGACCGTCTTGAGATATATATGAGCCCGACAGACGGCGATGAGTGGCATCTCAGAAGCGACCTTCCCGGAGTGACCTTCGGACCCTTAGACACAGAGCTATTCAAAAAGCTCCGCATTCCTCCTCACCAGGGTCTTCGGATCCCGTTCCCAGCACTCGAAGTGGATAATGTCGACGAGCGAATGAATCTGATCGGGCCTGTGAGCGTCCTGACGCCCAATCGGCGTCCATTGCCCGGTGCAGGAACGTCCAGGCTCCGCGTGCTTCGCTCCGAATACCGAGATAACAAACTGATGCTCACCATCGAAGGACTTGCAGGAAGTGACGGCATCCTTCGTCTCATTCGCCACGGCCATTTTATTCCAAAAGTGGAAACCGATCCGCCGTCAGGCCCCTCAGTTGAGAAGCAGTTTGCAAGCATCTCATATCGCGATTGCGACACCGATTTCTATGCCTGCAAATGGATGCCTCTCGTCTTGCATTTCCCCGAAGGCGAAGGCTGGAAGACCATCACCGTCACGCTGACCTGGTAGAACCCTGACAAAGCAACCAAATCCTGGCCGAGTTTCATGATCTCTGGGTGCTGTGATTTTGGCGCAATAGCAACTGCCGGATCGGCCATTGACGGTTAGGCGGTGATCGTCCCGCTGGGCATCGCGCGAGGTTGAACCCTGTGCGCAGGACGCGGCTATTGCCCTTACGGGCATTGCTCAGCCTTTATTCTCGGCAGGTGCAATACTCTCGTTAAAGGCGTTGCGTGGACGGCCATGTTTCCACTGAAGCAACCGAGGCAAGTTGCCGAGGTGATCACGGCGATCGAGAACGGGGATCGATAGCGGTCCAATACAATTCAGATTCGTTGACAATCATCGAGGCGGACGACTTTCCCGGTGACTTTCAGAAGGGAGACAGAGCTACATTGAACCGACGCGGGTTTTTGAAGGCATCCGGAGCAGTCTCGCTTTCGCAACTGTGGGAACGCGGGTCGTTCGCAGGTCCTGCGATTCACCGCGTGCGCCCCTCTGATCCAGGTTGGCCCTCCCAAGACGCGTGGAGGCGCCTCAACGAGGCGGTTGGCGGAAACCTGATTCAGGTCGATTTTCCGATGAACGTATGCAAGTCCGCGCCACTGAGCGCGGACTGCAAGACTCTCTTCACAAATTTGAAAAACCCCTACTATATTGGGGACAACCCGGGCATAACCCAAACCTTGGGCTGGGTCGGCGCCTGGACCTCCAAACCCAGTGTCTATGCGGTCGCTGCAAGAAATGCTGACGACATTGCTGCTGCGGTGTCTTTTGCCCTCAAAAACAATTTGCGCCTTGTCATAAAGGGCGGTGGCCACAGCTATCAAGGCACATCGAACGCGGCCGATTCTCTCCTGATCTGGACACGTCATATGCAGGACGTCGTCATCCAGAATGATTTCGTTCCTCGGGGTTGCGAGGGAACTCACGTTCCACTGCGAGCTGTCACTGTCGGCTCAGGAACAATTTGGTTGCGAGCCTACGACGCCGTTACCACCAGGGCCGGCGGATACGTTCAAGGCGGCGGTTGCACCACCGTCGGCGTTGCCGGCCTCGTTCAAAGCGGAGGTTTCGGCAGCTTCTCTAAGCATTACGGCACAGCCGCCGCTAGCCTGCTTGAAGCCGAAGTCGTTACCGCAGACGGCAAAGTGCGAATCGCAAACGCCTGCACCAATCCCGATCTGTTCTGGGCGCTGAAAGGTGGCGGAGGTGGTACCTTCGGTGCAGTCAGCAAACTAACGCTGCGCGTGCATGACCTTCCCGAATTTGCCGGTGGCGCCAACTTCATCGTCAAAGCTTCTTCAGACGACGCCTATCGCCGCCTGATCAGCCACTTCATGGGTTTCTACCGTGACGCTCTCTTCAACGATCATTGGGGCGAACAAGCGCACTTCTCTCCGGACAACAAACTCGAAATCAGCATGGTTCATCTTGGACTGGACACGGAGCAATCGCGAAGAGTCTGGCAGCCGTTCTTCAATTGGCTCGCGCAGTCTTCCACCGCCTACACACTCGAATCTCAGCCCGAAATCGGCAGCATGCCTTTCCGGCATTGGTGGGACGTTGACTGGCGCAAGGAGCACGACCAAAACGTTTTCAAGGCAGACTCCCGGTCAAGCGCCAACCCAAACAACGTCTGGTGGAACGGCGACGCCGGCCAGGTCGGCTGGGTTGTTTGGGGTTTCGAGTCGCTTTGGTTGCCTGCATCGTTGCTGCAAGACGACTCACGAGAGAAATTGGTCAACGCATTGTTCTCAGCTTCCCGCTTCAGCGAAGTCGAGCTTCATTTCAATAAGGGATTAGCAGGCGCACCGCCGGATGCCATCGAGGATGCGAAAAACACCGCTATGAATCCCTCGGTGTGCAGTGCCTTTGCGCTCGCCATCGTCGCCGACGGCCAAGGCCCCGCGTATCCCGGAATTCCTAATCACGAACCCGACGTTGCGAGGGGCCGCAAAGCCGCGAACACCGTGCACAGCTGCATGAACGAACTCCGCGCCGTCGCTTCTAATGGCGGAGCCTACGTCTCCGAAAGCAACTTCTTCGAGTCCGACTTTGAGAATTCCTACTGGGGCACAAACCACACCCGCCTCGCCCGAATCAAAAGGAAATACGATCCCGACGGCCTCTTCTACGTCCACAATGGAGTCGGCTCGAAGCAGTGGACACCGGACGGCTTTACCCGGCTATGAATGTCGGCAATGTTCCCAATCGGCCCCGCCGCCGGCACCACATCCGTCTTTTTCAAGAAGACGAGCGACCGTCTTGAGAGATAGATGAGCCCGACAGACGGCGAAATGCCCGAATCTCGAGTTCGGAGTGAGTCACTGCCTGGACTTCCCGAAAGTTATCCGGGGGAGAAACTCTGTTTGAGAGGGTCGCAGCTTCAACAAATCGAGCGCAACGTGACATAAGGTGGCCGAAAATCGTCTTTCACATAGAATGACCTCGATGGGTTCTCTGACACGGCGGTTCCGGACCAAAGCCTGTGTGTTGCTCTGCGTATTTGAAGCTTGCGGACTTCTCCACGGCCAACAGGCATCAAGCACGTTGCAACAGGCGGATTCCGACTACCGTGCCGGCGTAGCGGCCTTAAACAGCAACGATCTGAAGTTGGCCCAGCAGAAGTTTGAATCAGTGGTACGCCTGGAACCCGGAATTGAGGAAGGCCACGGCGCTCTGGGAGCCGTTTTTGTACGCGAGGGGCAATGGACCGCCGGAATCAGGGAATTGGAGAAAGCGCTCGCCATCAAGCCAGGGGACGACGCTGCCCAGGTGAACCTGGCGATGGCCTACGCGGAAAGCGGAGCGAACGCCAAAGCCGTGCGCCTGTTCGCCCAAGCGGACTCGGCGGCTAAAGCGCGGAACGCCAAGCTGCCGCCCCAGGTGCTCCGGTTCTATGCAAAGTCACTTGCAGCCGTGGGAAACACCGAGTCTGCAATCGAATACATGAAGGAAGCTGCCGCACAAATGGGTCAGACCGCGCAACTCCATGACGATCTGGGCTCTCTCTATGCGCAGCGTCAAGACTGGTCGCATGCGGAGGAAGAGTATGAAAGAGCGCTTCGCATGGATCCCGATCTTGCCGTGGCTCACCTGCACCTTGGCTTTGTGTTGAGGGCCGAACAGAAAGGCAACCCCGCCGCTGAGTGGGTAGAAGCCTGCAAGCTCGCGCCGAACGATGGGCAGATTGCTATGCTGGCCGGTAAGGCCCTGGGCGATGCCGGGCAGGATGAAGAGGCCGCGCCAATCCTCGAGCGGGCTGTGCGTCTTGAGCCGCGTTCGAGTTCTGCTTCGTACGCGCTGGCGCTGGTCTACCAACGCACCGATCGGGTTCCGGCGGCGGTGGAACTGCTCAAGAAGGTTGTGCAGGCAGAGCCGCGCAACGCGGACGCTCTTGTCAATCTAGGCCTGGCGTTGAGTCAATTGCACCGCGCACAGGAAGGGTTGCCCTACCTTCAGCGCGCCATCGCGCTCAATCCAGGCAGTCTGATTGCTCACCAGGATCTTGCGGCGGCATATATCCAGGTGGACCGGGTGGCCAACGCGATCACGGAACTGCACGCTGCCCTCAAGCTCGCTCCCGATTCGCCAAAGGCGCATTACGACCTGGGGGTCGCATACAAGTTACAGGATGATGCAGCCGACGCCATTCCTCAATTGGAAGCTGCTGAAAAACTCGACCCCTCTGGCTTCGAAGCTGCATATGTCCTGGGCCAGCTCTACAACCAGGTAGCTCGATATGATGAGGCTGCACAGCAACTGGAAACGTCGCTCAAGCTGCACAGCCAGAACGGCGATGGCTGGTCAACCCTGGGCAATGTCTATATGAAGCTGAATAAGCTGCCTAAGGCGGCATCGGCGCTGCGCAAAGCGATTCAACAGCTTCCCGGCCAATCTGATCCGCATCTGTTATTGGCCAATGTCCTGGTGAAGCAGGGCAACACAGACGAGGCCGTACAGGAGCGCAAGATCGCAGCCGGCTTGATGCGTGCGCACATGAACCGTCAGCGGGCCGAGGTCGCTACCAACTCGGGCAAGTCTCTTCTGGCGGGTGGGAAGATCGACGGCGCCATCGTCGAATTCCGAAATGCACTTGTCTTCGATGCGAAGTACGCTGAGGCACATCTCGCGCTGGCTGAAGCCTTGGACAAGCAAGGCAAAACGCAGGAGGCCGAAGCCGAACGAGCCCAGGCAAAGGCGTTAGAACAGGAGAACCGCGATTCCGGCCCGGCACACTGAACCTTCGCCGGAGCGCAGTGTTCATCGCGGTCCCTGTGTACAGCCGATTGCGTCGGGACTATACTTTGGTTGGCAGTAACCCCCGAAGCCAACAGATTGCCGAGCTCGACCAAGAGATCGGACGCACCAGATGAGCCGACCTCGATTGCAGCGAAGACTGCCGAGGATCCAAGCGTGCTGAAGAGCCAGACCCGGACCATCTGCGCCTTCATCCTGCTGCTTATCGTCGCCAACGTGCGGTGTCTTTGCGCCGTTCATGCGGGCGAGGACTCGCAGGCCCAGGAGCAGACTACTCGCAAACCGTATGCGGATCGGATCCGCAGCGTGTACAACTTCGCCTTCGCCAAGGGAAACTTTTCGCTGCCAGGCAATCTGGCCGACGAAGGCAACAACTTTCTGCCTCCCAGCGCATTTCCTGACGCGCGCTACTGCGGCCACTGCCACCAGGAGGCATATCTCCAGTGGCGGCAGGCCCTGCACTCCAATTCGTTTCGAAGCCCGTTCTACCGCCAGAGTGTCAACATCCTCCTGCGCACCAAAGGCGTGGAATTCGCTCGCCACTGCGACAGCTGCCACAATCCTGTAGGGGTGCTCGCGGGGGCACTCGACAAGAGCTACAACGGCAATCGTTCCTTTGACTCAGATGGAGTTACCTGCATGGTCTGCCACTCGATCCAGAGTGTCGATTCGAAGTTGGGAAACGGCGGATTTGTCCTCGCCGTTCCCGCGGTCATGGTCGACGAGCAAGGCAGGCGCATCCCCGGGATTGTGCCGGACTCGGAAATTCTCGCGCACCTCGATCGACATTCCAAGGCCGTGATGCAGCCGATCTACCACACCACCGTGTTCTGCGCAGCCTGCCACAAGGCCAATTTGCCCCCCATGCTGAACGACTACAAATGGATTCGCGCCTTCACAACCTACGACGAATGGCAGAACTCGAAGTTCTCGCATCAGAATCCGCTTACCTTCTATCAAGGAGACCTACTCACGTGCCAGGGCTGCCACATGACTCGCTCGCCCAACGCCCTGCCTGAACCGGGCGCGAAGAACGGCACCTTTGCGTCTCATCGCTGGCTCGCGGGCAACACCGCCGTCCCGTTCTATTACGGATTTGATGAGCAACTGAAGAAGACCATCGGATTCCTGCGCAGCGGCAATTACCTGAACGTGGATATTTTCGGGTTGAAAATCGGGGACGATCCACGGTTGATCGCGCCGCTCGGTTCGACGCCCTTCACGCTTTCCGCGGGCCAGACAGTCGAGGCATGGGTCGTTATTCAGAACAAGAACATTGGCCACTCACTCGTGCCTGAGGTCCGTGACCTCTATGAAGCATGGACCCAATTCACCGTGACCGACGCGAGTGGGGCCACCATCTATTCGAGCGGCGATTTGCGGCCCGATGGCATGCTCGATCCAAGTGCGCACAGCTTTACGAATCGTCCTGTCAATGTCATCGGCGATTTCGTCGATAACCACATGGTTTGGGCGATTCATTCGGTGGCGTACGACAATACCGTCCAGTCAGGCCGCTCGACCCTGGTGCGTTATCGTTTCGAACTACCCGAAAATGTGAAGGGCCCGATTACGCTCCATGCGCGCGTGAACTACCGTCACCTGCGCCAGAGCTACCTGAACAACATCTTCGGGCGCGATCATCCGCTCTACCCGCTGGTCGAGCTCGCCTCGCGCACTCGAACTCTGAACATTGGCCAGAATAGCGCGGTGCCCGCTGAACCCAGCGACAATCCCGACTGGATGCGATGGAATAACCTGGGCATCGGACTTCTTGACGAACTCCAGCACCAGGACGCCCTTGATGCTTTCAAGCAGGTCGTGCGGCTCAATCCCGACTATAAGGACGGCTACATCAACATCGGCCTCGACTATATCGACTGGGAGAAGTACGAGGACGCCCGCGCGCCTCTCGAGACGGCCCTGAAACTGCGTCCCGACGATGCCCGTGCTCTCTATTACCTTGCGCTTGTTGAACGGCGTGCGCGCAACTCCGCCGCGGAGATTGCGGATCTTGAAAAGGTGGTTGCGCAATATCCCGATTGCCGCGACGCGCGCCGTGAACTCGGCATCTCCTACTATCAACAGCACCGGTCCGATGACGCCATTGCGCAATTCAAGGCGCTCCAGGCCATCGACCCCGACGATCTGGCGGCGCACTATAACCTGGCCATCCTCTATCGGCGCAAGGGGCTCAAGGAGCTGGCTCAGCAGCAGGCGGCCCAGTATACGATGAAGCGGATCGATCCGGGTGCGCCGACGTACTCGCTCGACTACCTGCGCAAGCATCCTGAAATCTCGAATGAGAGCGTTCCCTGGCATCTGCACAGCGAGGCTCCGCAAACCCAGCGCGCCATTGCCGCGCAACCGTAGGAAGGATTCCGATTTGGATCATCGCAGCTTGAGCCGCCGCCGATTCATCCGTTCCCTCAGCCGCACGGCGCTGGTTCTGCCATTTGCCGACATCATCGCGCTGGCAACTCCGCAGCAAGAGGCGCCGATCAAGATCGGTCCGCAGGAGCGCACCTACGACGCGAAGCCGATTCCGCCGCCACCGGGTCCCAAGTCTCCCATCGAAGGCACGCCGCTCGGCGTCAGCTTCGTCGAAGCCGCCCCCCAGGCAGGCCTCACCGAAGAAACAATCTACGGCGGCAAGCTCCACAATAAGTACTTGCTCGAGACCACAGGTTGCGGCCTTGCATTCTACGATTACGATCAGGACGGCTGGCTCGACCTCTTCATGGTAAACGGCTGGCGGCTTGAAGGCTTTCCCCACGGCCAGGAACCACATTGCCGCCTCTTCAAGAACAATCGCGACGGCACCTTCACCGATGTCACTCTCGGCACCGGCCTCGAACACAAGTTCGGCTGGGGCCAGGCGTGCTGTGTTGGCGACTACGACAACGATGGATGGAACGACCTCTTCGTCACGTACTATGGCCAGAATGCGCTTTACCGCAACAATGGCGATGGCACGTTCACCGATGTCACTTCACAGGCCGGCCTCATTCAGCCCGGCCCCAAGATCCGTTGGAACACCGGCTGCACTTTTGTCGACTACGATCGCGACGGGCACCTTGATCTCTTCGTCGCCAACTATGTCGATTTCGATCTCAAAACCGCCCCGCTTCCCCAGGACGGACCTTGTACATACAAAGGCATCCTCGTCGCTTGCGGCCCTCCTGGTTTGCCCGGGGGAAAGAACATCCTCTATCACAACCAGGGAGACGGCACCTTCGTCGACGTGAGCCAGAAATCCGGCATGTGGACGGCCATCGGCACCTATGGGCTGAGTGTGGCGGCTTCAGACCTCGATGGCGATGGCTGGCCCGACATCTATGTTGCCAACGACTCGGCGCCAGCCACGCTCTATCAGAACCAGAAAGATGGCACCTTCCGCGACATCGCTATCGAAGCCGGCGCGGCGCTCTCCGCTGAAGCCAAGCCCCAGGCGGGCATGGGTGTCTCCATCGGCGATTACAATCACGACGGCCGCTTCGACGTGGTGAAGACCAACTTTGCCGGCGATACCGACTCTCTCTATACAAATCTCGGCGACGCTAATTTTGAAGACCGCACCTATCCGGGTGGTCTCGGCGTCAACACGCGCCTCCTCGGCTGGGGCGTCGGCTTCTTCGATATGGACAACGACGGTTGGCTCGACATCCTCATGTCCAACGGCCACGTGTATCCAGAAGTTGACCTTTCAAAAGAAGACCTGAAATACGCCGAACACAAGTACCTTTATCGCAACCTGCGCAACGGCCGATTTGAGGATGTCACCGACAAGGGCGGTCCAGGCATTCTGGAGAGAGCGCCCGCGCGGGGATGCGCTTTTGGCGACTACGATAACGATGGCGACATCGACGTCGTCGTCAACTGCATCAACTCCCCGCCGCAACTGTTGCGCTGCGATTCCACCCTGAAGCGCAACTGGATCAAGTTCAAGCTGGCCGGCACAAAATCCAATCGCTCGGGTATAGGCAGCCGCATTACTGTAACCGCCATGACCTTGCCCAACGCAGCCCAACCACTGGTCCAGACAGATGAGTTGCGCAGCGGAGGCAGCTACTTTTCTCAGAACGATCTGCGCATGCACTTTGGTCTCGACCAGGCCAGCAAGGTTGACCTTGTCGAGGTCCGTTGGCTGAGCGGCCAGGTCGATCAGTTCCACGATCTTGAGCCCAATCGCCTCTACGTTCTTGAGGAAGGCGGAAAAATCTTGAAGAGCGAAGCGCTGCAGCCGGCCCGCCCGAGAGGTGTGGCCAAGGCATGAGCCTGCGCGTCGCGATCCTTCTCGTGCTCGCGACGCCCGTTGCGTTCGCGCAGTCGCCTCAGGTATGTCCATGGCTCAGCGCGGGAACGGCGGCGAATGCTTTGGCCGGCCGCAACGTCACCATCGTTGCGCACTCAGATTCAAACTGGAGCGGAAGATGCGTCTTTACTGACACCACGGACCCGGGTCGCACCGTTGAAGTCCTGGTCGGCAAGATGGACCCCCATTCCTGCAAGTCCGACGCGACACCGCTCACTGGAATCGGCAACCAGGCTGAGTTCTGTTCCCATCGCGACGCGAACGGCCAACAGGTACAAACCGTCACAGGCCGCGTGCGGGATGCCTGGTTTGTGGTTACGATGGCGACGCAGCCTGCGGCCGGGAATCAGTTGCCCGACGACGTCTCCGCGCCGGATATTCGGTTCCTTGCCGAACAAGTTGCGGGAAATCTGTATTGACTCTGCTTCGCCTGCGGCTTCGTTCTCACCGCCCACTCCATCGAAAATCACCATCTAAGCAACATTTCTAAATGGCTCATCGTCGTTGCCAAGACTTGCAACTTCTGGAAACAGGCAAAGCATGGCCGTTCGGCCAGGTTATGCCTGTTGTGACACACCTGCATTCTCTTCGAACATGAGAGAGAGAAACACAGACTCGAAACACCACGGCCCGGCATTGCTGCCGGGCCGTGAGTGCTTTACCAGCTTGCCTCCGTCAGATTCTCATCGGCATCAACACATACCGCGACTTGTACTCCGCATCGGGATCCTCGGGCCGCATTTGCCCAGCCGACTGCGAGTCCTTGAACTCCAGCCGCACCTCGCCCTCGTTGCCCAGGGCCTTCAGAAAATCGATGATGTACGTCGAATTGAACCCCACCACAATGGGATCGCCCGCATACGGCGTGTCGATGGTATCTTCGCTCTCGCCACTCTCTGTCGATTGTGAGCTGATCTTCAGCTCGTTGCCTTCCAACCGCAGCCGGATGGCTCCCGACCGCTCATCGGCAAACTGTGCAACGCGTTGAATAGCCGCCGACAGTTCGCTCGACCGCACCACCGCAAACTTGGTGTTGTCGCGTGGCATCACCGCTTCGTAGTTAGGGAACTGCCCCGACAGCCGCCGCGTGCTCAGCGTGCGATGGCCCACGCGGAAGAAAAGCGTATGCTCATCGTCGGCAAACTCCACTTTCTCCACATCGGAATTCGCCAGCAACTGCTGCAACTCCTGCAGCGCCTTACGCGGAACCAGTACGCGCTTCTCGCCGCTGATCCCTTCCAGCGTTTCACCCGGCTTCTCGACAAACGACAGCCGATGCCCATCGGTCGCCACCATCGCCAGCGACTCCGCCTTGATCACCAACAGCGCGCCATTCAGCGTGTAGCGCGATTCTTCATTCGAAATCGCAAAAATGGTGCGCGCAATTAACGTCTTCAAGGCAGCCGCCGAAATGCTGGTCGCCGCAACCTCGGGAAACTCCGGCACCTGGGGATAATTCGCGCGCGCCATGCCGACCATCTTGGTGTTCGAACGGCCGCTGCGAATCTGCACCCAGTGATTTTCGAGCAGCTTGATCGAGATGTCGCCATCCGGCAGCAGCTTGATGTAGTCGTAAAGTTTGCGCGCAGGAATTGTGCACGATCCCGGCTTCTTCACCTTCACCGCCGCGCTGGTGCGGATCGCCTGGTCCAGGTCGGTGGCCGTAATGTTCAGCCGGTCTCCGTCAGCCTCGATCAAAAAGTTCGACAGAATGGGAATGGTCGTTTTGCGTTCCACCACACTCTGCGTGGCAGTGAGTTCCTTCACCAGTTCCTGGCGGCTTACGGTAATCTCCATCGCTGCCCCCTGCGCGGCCGGCTTCTCTACCTCAGTTTCCACGATCGACATATACCCACCCTCGTCCGCCGCAGCGAACCGCGACGCTTCCAAAACCGTAATTCAAGCCCATTCCACACTGGCCCCACTCTACAACACACTACTGGCTTGCGGAAACGGCCGTCCGTTCTTCCTCTTGATTGTATTCACCTTGACACTTCCATGTACGTGGAAAACAGGTCTGTTCTCTGGATTCTCCGGCCTCCACCAAACGACTTCGCATCCGCTCTTGATGCCGCCGGTTTGCGCCTGCACGAACCCGCGTCCACCTGCTGCCACCAATGCGCGACGGGAGAGGTTAAAAGGGTTATGAATTAAGAAAAAAGACAGTAGTACCCGTAGTTCAATCAGGAAAAGTGGAAAGACTGCCCATCTTCTATCCCCGCAGCGGTTTAGCCAGGGTCCAAGTTTTCTAAATCCGGGCTGTGCATTTCAGGAGATTTGGAAAACCAGACCGGGACCTGCGCAACACGACCCATTTTTCCCACCACTCCCACAGCCTCGCCCCAAACCCCTGTGCAAAGCCGGTGCTTTTTGTGCAGAGCGCGTCCAGACGTGCATGAAACAAGGTCTTCGCAGCGCCGCGTTCTCCACAACAGCACACCGCACGAAATTTCAACCCGTGTTTTGCATCCCGACGACTTCCGCGAGCAAGGATCGGCTACGCTGATTCCTGACCCGCTTCCTTGAATGGAAATTTTCCCGTTCCTGCATATCGAGAACGAAAATCATGGCCGGTTTAAGCCGTACCAATCTACACAACTCCTAAGCTGGTAAGAAGGGGTTTCGCGAGATGGCCATCGACATCGTTCGTCTTGAAGAACAGCTCGTGAGCATGTCCGCCGATGGCGCTCCAGGCCGCGAATTCTGCCAGGCCATCGCCGAACTCGCCCGCACAGGCCGCTTTACCCAGTTACAGCCCGCGCTACCTCCCGTTGTCTATGGTGAATTGCAAGCCCGTTACCGGCAGGACTCCGCTGCCTTTGTCGCCGGCTGGCAGCAACTCGGGCACCAGATGCGCCTGGGATTCGTCCAGCATGCCCGCCAGCGCCTTACTTCGCTGACCCGCCTGCAACGGACAGGCAGTGAAGCTTCCACTCCGGCCTGGCAGGAAATTCAGCGCGCCCTCGACGCCCAGCAGAATGATCTGCTCCGTGCCGCCTTTGCCTTCGAACTGCTTGAGATGGTCGAGCCGGCGGTCAAACGTGCGGCCCAATTACGCGAGTGCGTGGTGGTCGCGCCCAGTTCAGAAGAAGCTGACCGCTATCTTGACGAGGCCACCCGCTGTTATTTCTTCGGCGTCTTCACTGCCTGTGCCGTCATGTGCCGCTCGGTGCTGGAAGAGGCTATCAAGCAGAAACTTCCCGCCCAGCTTGCGCGCCTTATTCGCACCCGTTATCGCAACACGGCTACCCTCGGGAACCTGCTCCACGAGGTGAACAACAACTTGCAGATGACCGGAATCGACCCTGACTTTCCCGCCGTCGCCAACAAGGTCAACGACACGGGCAGAAAAGCCGTCCACCAGGGCCTGCTCTCAGAGGACGAAGCCCGCGCTTGCCTTCAAAACGCCCGCCAGGCCCTCCAGCTGCTTCTCCGCCAATAGATAAATCTTCTGCCGGCGCGCAAATCAGTGGGACGATTAGAGTGTAGGTCCCTGTTCCGTCCAGTCCTTCTATACTGAAGTTTCCATGTCCTATCAGTCGGCCATCGATCAACTCAACGCCATGGTGCCGGAGCTCTACAGCAAGCCCGGCCAGCCAAGGCGCAAGTTTTCTCTCGACGAGATCGGCATCCTGCTCGACGCGTTAGGCAATCCCCACCAGAAGTTCCCCTCTGTACTCATCGCCGGCACGAACGGCAAAGGCTCCACGGCCGCTACACTGGCCTCCATCCTCACGGCCTCCGGCCTCCGCACTGGACTTTATACGTCGCCCCATCTCAACCGGCCCAATGAGCGCATCCATGTGGGTGCCAGGGAGATTGCCGACGATGCATTCGCCAGCCTCTTCTTTCGCGTAATGGACTCGGCCCGGCAATTGGTCGACAACAGCATGCAGGCGCAATCCGGCGTCCCCAGCGACCGGTATTCGTCGCCGGGGCGGAAACTGGCACAGCTTCCCAGCTTCTTCGAGACCCTCACTGCCATGGCGTTTCTCCACTTTGCCGCCGAGGATGTGCAGATCGCCGTGCTGGAAGTGGGCATGGGCGGCCGCCTCGACGCCACCAACATCGTCCAGCCGCTGCTCTCGATCATCACCGACATCTCGCTCGACCACACTGAGTGGCTCGGCTCGACCATCGGCGCCATCGCCCGTGAGAAGGCGGGCATCCTGCGCCCCGGCGGCACGCTCGTCACCCTGCCCCAACACCCTGAAGCGAATCAGGTCCTGGGTGAAGTTGCCGTCGAGCTGGGCGTGCGTGGCGTGAGCGCCGTCCCCTACATGCCGCCTATTGACTCAGGCATTTCCGCCCCGTATCGGGTCGAGGTGCTCGGTGCGCCAGTGGTGGTGGCTTCACCCCTCAGGGGTGTCCATCAGCACCGCAACGTGGCCCTGGCCATCGCAGCGGCGGTCGAACTTGCGGCAACCCACGGCTTTCCCGTCATCCCTGCATCCATTGCCGCAGGCATTCGCCAGACCCAATGGCCCGCCCGGCTTGAAGAGATCGTCACGCACGATCCCCACAAGGACGCCCCCACGCAGTGGATTCTCGACGTGGCACACAATCCCGCCGGAGCCTGGGCCCTCCGCGCCGGCTTGAACGGCTTGTTGCGGCGCGGCGAGCCGGACGCAAAACCGGCCATCCTGGTTTTCAGTTGCCTGCGCGACAAGCCCGCGACAGAGATGGCGCAGATCCTCTTTCCGCTCTTCGATATGGTCGTGTTTGCGCCCATCCACAGCTCCCGAGCCACGCCGGTGCAGGATCTGCTTGCGGCAGCTCAAGCCACCGGAACCCCCGCGAAAGCGGCGGAGACAGTAAGCCAGGCCCTTGAACTCGCCAGGGAGGAACTTGCCAGAAAGCATGGAACCGCCGGGGTTATCGTCGTCTCTGGCTCGGTCTACCTGGTCGGCGAAGCACGCAGCTTGCTCCTCGCGCAGTCTCCGCAGCCGGTAGGTGCCGAGCCATGAGTCGGCCGCCCCATCCGCTGCCTCGCCTCTATCGCTGGCGAACCAATGTCATTCAGGCGCCGGCCTTCTTCCTCTACACGGCCCTGTGCGGCACCATTTCGCTGCTCGTGTCTTTGTTTGACAAGACCGGCCGCGCCCAGCAACGAATCGCCCGCGTCTGGGCCCGCGGCTGCGTCCTGATTTCAGGCTGCCCGCTCATCGTCCGCGGCGCCGCCAACTTCCATAAGCAACCTGTCGCCGTCTATGCCTCCAACCACACTTCTTATATGGACACGCCGGTGGTCTTCGCCGCGATGCCGCTTCAGTTCCGCATCCTCGCGAAAAAGGAACTGTGGTCGCTCCCTTTCATCGGATGGTACCTGGAGCGTTCGGGGCAAATCCCCATCGACACCGCCAACCCCCACGCCACGCTTTCCAGCCTGGGCGCGGGCGTCAAGGCCCTACGCGCCGGAATGCCCCTGTTTGTCTTCCCTGAAGGCCGGCGGACACCCACCGGCGAATTGCAGGAGTTTCTCTCCGGAGCGTCCTTCCTCGCCATTCGCGCCCAGGTGCCGCTGGTGCCCATAGCACTCAGCGGCGTCTACGACCTGCTTCCTATTCACACCCGCCATTTCTATCCGAGCCGGCTCACCCTCACGGTAGGCGAACCCATCCCCACCACCGGCATGCACCTTCGCCAGGCCAACGAGCTCACCGAACGCCTGCGCGCCGCCATCGACGAGCTGCGCGTCCACACGGCCCGGCAAACAGCCTCTGCCCCTGCAGACGCACTGGCCCAGCGAACCTCGGACTAAGTGGATGCCGACGACAAAGCCCCGGCTTTGAAAGGGCACAACTTCATAGCCTTCGAAAACTCTCGTTTCGCTAAAGACTACGGGCTTTACAGCCTTCGGGACGTGACCAGGCGGCGGCTCGTGATCTGGCTCAGTTTGAAACTTCCGCAATGGCCACAAACCAGAGGTTTCGGCAATAGAACGCGACCTTTCCTGCTAGATGAAGTGTCATCCTGAGCAGCCCGACTCGCTTCCAGCGAGTTACCGATGGGATGAACAGGGTCAAGCGCAGGTAATCTGGAGAGGCTGCGGATTGCGGAAGTAAGCCGGCTGCCCATTGGTGCTTTTCGAGCCCGATCCTGAGCATGGTTCCAGATTCTGTGATGGCGATTTAGGTGACGCGGGCCGTTTTCGGTCTGCGATCCCGTTGAGGAGATTACCCGAGGCACAGTCTGGCCCGATCCCAGCAGCAGGAGGAGTCATGGGAAAACAGTCAGGCAAGGGAAGAAGTTTGAGTCTGGACTGCATCGAGCCCAACGCGGCGGGCATCGATGTAGGAGCCACTGAGATTTACGTTGCAGTGCGGCCTGACCGGGACGCCGAGCCGGTACGCTGCTTCCAAACGTTCACCGGCGATTTGCGGGAAATGGCGGCATGGCTGCTACGCTGCGGGGTCAGCACCGTAGCCATGGAGTCGACCGGGGTTTACTGGATTCCGCCGTACGAGGTTCTGGAAGAGGCCGGCCTGCGTGTCTGCCTGGTCAACTCCCATCATGTCCGGCATGTGCCGGGACGCAAATCGGATGTGAGTGACTGCCAGTGGTTGCAGTACCTGCATTCGGTGGGATTGCTGAAAGCCTCCTTCCGGCCCGATGCCGCCATCTGCGCGCTGCGTTCTCTCAGCCGCCACCGCTCCAGCCTGGTGGAGAACGCCGCGGTACACATCCAGCACATGCACAAGGCCCTCACCCAAATGAATCTGCAGATTCACCATGTACTGTCGGACATCACCGGGATCAGTGGCATGGCTATCGTCGAAGCCATCGTGGCGGGCCAGCGCGATCCCAGCCAATTGGCCTCCCTGTGCCACGCCAGGGTGCGCGCCGACCGCCCCACCGTGATCAAATCGCTGACCGGCAACTACCGCCCCGAGCACCTGTTCACACTCAAACAATCGCTGGCCGCCTACAAAAACTATCAGCACCTGCTGGCCGAATGCGACCAGGAGATACAGCGTCACACCGGCAGCATCTCCGGCAAGATCGATGGTCCGGGTTCGCACTCCAGGCCGAGCCGGCAGAAGCGCCGCAAAAACCAGTTCCATTTCAATATGAGCTCGGAACTGCATAGGCTATTCGGCGTCGATCTGACGGCAGTGCCAGGGATCAGCGCGCTCACCGCTCATACCCTGCTGTCTGAAGTGGGAACCGATCTGAGCCGCTTCCCCTCCGCTGCCGCATTCGCCAACTGGCTGGCCTTGTGCCCCAACAACAAAAAGAGCGGAGGCAGAATCCTATCTTCAAAAACCCGGCCTACCAACAACCGCCTCAATCACGCTCTCAGGGTTGCAGCTCAGACTCTGGCCCGCAGCCGATCCCATCTCGGCAACTTTTATCGATCCATGCGCGCACGCCTCGGAGGCCCGCAGGCCATCACCGCCACGGCTCACAAACTGGCCCGCATCCTCTACCATCTGCTCACCACCGGCTCTGACTACGACGAAACCGCCTTCGCCCGAGAACAGCAACAGCAAAATCGCCGACTCCACAAACGACTCTCAAAACAGGCCAAACTCCTCGGCCTTCAACTCACACCAATCACTACAGCCGAATTTAGTTCATGAGGAGCGCAGCGAAGGATCTGCGTTTGCTTTTGTTCACTTCAAGCCAACGAAACTTCCGAATCGGCCACCAATCCGCCCGGAACGCATTAAGATGGTTTATCGAATCGCGAGATTGCGCATGATCATTGGTAGTCCAGAGAAATTTGCAATTGAATCCGTGATTACCAAAGCGTATGAGCGGCTGAGCTTTCGGGCATTAGGTTATTTCGTTATTCACATCGCAGGCCGAAGCTATGGCGTGAGGGAACCCGATGCGACGATGCTGGCCTGTTCTTTCGATGAGGTGAGCAGGTGGTTGGTGGCACGCGGCAGTCACAGTAGTACGTTCCCGATTGATGCAAGTGCCGAGAAGATCGCTTATGCATTTCGGCGTGCCGGCTATGCGATTTGCGAGGAGAGCGAAACATTCTTTGGAATGGCCGCTCGTCAATTCAACGACGCGATAATCGCTAATCGTCTGGAGTGGGCACCAGATGGTGATGAAGCTTTTGACGACGGCAGCTACGTGCTGCAATTTGAGGATGAGAGCAGAGTCCGACTGATAGCCTTCGCAAGCAGCCCCGATGGTCTGTACGATCCCGACACGTTGCGTGATGTCTGGTTATTGAATGTCGAGTTCTACGATATCCTCCGCCAATGGAGGGACGGCTTCAAGGCTGAATGGGAGGCGCACCCCAAATCACCTGACGAAAATGACTGACTCGCCAAGGCCCGAAGCTGTAATTCCTTAGTCACCGCCTATGGTTCCCTTTGCAAACCCTTCGCCTTTCCGGAATGTCGGAGTATCTTTGCCAGCGGTTTCGAAGATCGCCTATCTCAAGCTCCCCCATCCGGAAATCGAGGCACTCCCCGGAACCCCTTGTCACCGCCGCCGGGATTCGCGAAAATTTCCCTGGAGGGCGTGCATGATCATCGAGATGCGCACCTACAAGACCAAGCCCGGCAAGCGCGCGGAGTTCCTTGAAACCTTCCGCACCAAGTCCATGCCTGCCCACGACGAAATCGGCATGAAGATCCTCGGCCCGTTCCTTTCCGTCGAAGACCCGGATGTCTTCTTCTTCATGCGCGGCTTTCCCGATCTCGCCTCACGCGAGCCCATGAAGGCCAGATTTTATGAAGGGGAATTATGGAAGCGCGAGCTGGAGCACGTGCTCATGCCGATGCTGGAAAAGTACGATGTCGTGTTGGTTGACGACCCCAACGGCCTGGTTCGCTGGTAATTGAAACCACAAATCTCTGCTCGACGAGACTGAATGAGAGCTCGATCAAGCTACCGACACGTTGCCGCAAATTGAATTCAGCTCCGGTCCGTCTGTAGCTGGCTCGCCCATTTCGGATTCTGCCAGTTCCCGCTGCGGCTGCTTGTCCTTGAGCCATGACCGGATACTGAACGCGTAGATGCAAATGCAGAAGAGGTTCGCGGGGATAAAGCCGAACTGCGCGGTTCGCACGCCAATCACGCACACAATGAGGCTGTTGATACTGGAGACAACGAGGCCGGTCCAGGACTTGCGTCCGACCAATACCGTGGCAAGCACCGTAAGAAGACAGGAAAGATAGTCCAAGTGGAACATCGCGAATACCTCCAGCCCCGGATTCGTGAGTGATTTCTGTCTCACTGGTCCGCCCTGCGTACGCAATGACAAAGGCAAGTTCCATGCCAAAGTCGTCGGCTTCTCGGCAAGAGAAGGTTTCTGATTGAAGAGATGAGTGTTAGGCGCGATGACGCCTGCGCGGGGCGCGGTCACAAAACTCTCGGTGACGAAGCAGGGATGACGAAGCTTCGTCACCCGAGACTACATTTAGTCACTTCATCGCAGCGCTGCGGCAGGGTGTGCCACCACGATTGCCCGGTACCGGCACCGTTCCGATTCGCCGATTCAATTCCGGCCAATCCGTGAGAGAATCACTCCACCCCGGGTCTTCTTCCCTTCACCTGTCTCTACAAGGAAGTGCCGCATGTCTGAAGCAGCAACCGTGAGTGCTCTCACCCTTGAGGTTGAGCGCAAGGGCAACGTGGCCGTCGTCAAATGCCACGGCAAATTGGTGGCGGGCGTTTCCGACGTTCTCTACACCCGCGTCAGTCAACTCATTCCTGGAACCAGCCGCATCGTGCTCGACCTCACCGATCTCACCCACATGGACAGCATGGGACTCGGCACCGTGGTGCGCCTCTATGTCTCTGCCAAGTCCGCAGGCTGTTGTCTTGAGCTCATCAATCTCGGCAAAGGAATTCGCCGGCTGCTTGGAGTCACCAACCTTTTGTCGGTGCTGACAACCATGTGCGAACAGGGCATCAATGTACGATTCTGACCCCTGCCAGATCGGCTTCGCCGCCTACTGAACCAGTTCAGATACCACTTCAATTTCCTGCCGCCGCGTAGTGCCGGGAACATCGAGCGATCCCAGAACCAGCGGCTTGCCGGGCGCCAGGGTGGACATTCCCTCCAGGACGGTTTGGCGAATCACTGGGTCTTGCACGCCTAGTCCTGACTTTTCGTCGGCAAGGCTCGACTGCTCCACCTTTGAACGCAGTCTCAAGCCATCCGCATACCCATCGAGCGAAGCTTCGATACTCAGCCCTATATCCTGATACTGCACCTGCGAATTTTGGTTCGTGCTCGCCTGGTCGTACGTCCCCGTGACAATGGGCACGCGGCTACCCTGCTTCAGGATGGTCTTCGCACCCGAGACCACAATCAGAGCCAGGTGTTGCGTCGCGGTGCGCTTGCCGTTGTCCATGTCCGTGATTGTGTAGGTGACGCGGTAAATCTTCCTCGGCCGGTCAAGATCGGCGAGTATCTTCTGCGCCAGTTGAAAGTCCTCAGAAGAACCGCGCATCGAGATAGCGCCCTGCGACGGCATGTAATAAAGCCGGGACTTGGGGAGCATATTGCGCAAGTCGGTTTGAATGTCGTTGGCGTCATTTATCTGGGTCATGTTGCTCAGATAGAAAGTCTGGTAGGTTTCCGGCGCGGGTTTCGGTTCGGCAGGCTTTTGGTCCGCGGGCTGTGTTTGGGCGCCTGCGCGGGGTGCAAACGGAGTCAGGGTCAGCGCGAGCCCAATCAACATGCCCGCGCAATTCAACGTCCGTCTTCCGCATTGGTCACAGTTCAATGTCATCTCTCGCCTCATAAAGTGGATTGTCTGAGGAGCGCCAGGCAGCATCTCCACGGCATTTGAGAAAACGCCGTGGCCTGATGCGACACGTTGTCGCCATGGCCCCTTGTAACCAGAAAGACGCTCTACGTCAGCTACCGCTCGATAACATTTTGCATAACTGCCCTAAGGCGTCGTGTCGCTGTCGATCCAGTACTCGGTGCGCGACTTGAGCACCAACTTCGGCCGATCCTTCATTTGCACATGGAGTGTATGCAGGCCGGGCGCAAGCGACGTGGGACGAAAGCTCAGCACGTAGTAATTCGGCACATCGTTTGTAACTGCGACGAGGCCTTCCTTCAAGTCTTTCGCGTTGGTGAAGTGAAAGAACTCGCCTCCCGCGAGCTGGGCAATAGATTCGGCGGTTTTGGTATGCAGTGAATTCCGCGCGGCCAGAAATGACATGGTCGCGAGACGCAGGGGCGGAGCGAGATCGCTGAGGCAGTCGAGCACCTGCTTGCTGTAGTGACCGTCGTACTCCGCATCGGCGCCATCGCGGCTGAAGCAGCCGTGCGCGGGGCCCGGCTCGTCGGGGCGGTTGAACTTTGACGCCTCATGCGACACGGCCGACCGCGTACTCGAAAAGCCGAAGCTGTACATGCTTGTATTGGTGTCGCTGATCAGGCGCAAAGCTTCATTCAAGGTTGTGTGGCTTCCCTGGTCGACTGTTTCGCTCATCAGCAGGATCGCCCTCCGAAAGCGCGTGGGCTGTGCCCGAAGCTGTGCGATAGCGAAGGCAACGCCGTCCAGAATAGCCGCACCAGGATCGCCAGCCTGCAGGTTTGCCAGTTGCTCTGAGGCAGCGGCGGTGTCCGAAGTAAACGGCACCAGCAGGTGCGGCTTGCTGTCAAAACCAATCACGGCCACGCGATGTTCGACGTTGCCGATCAGCGCGTCGAGAATGGCATCGAGTTGACGGTAGTCAGGGAGATGACGCGCCCCCGCGCCGCCCGTCTCCACCACGATTGCCAATGCCAGCGGCTGCCAATCGGTGTCCCGGTCCAGCGTGGGATGCTGGGGCACACCGTCGTCGGTCAGCAGAAAGTCATCCGCCGTAAGCTCAAAGATGACCTCTCCCTCGGTCGACTTCACCAGGACGGGCACCTGCACCAGCGTCGAGCGCAACGTCAACGTGGGTTGGCCTGCATCGGCCTGCTGTGCCCCCGCGCCGGCGGCGGCGAAGCAGAGCACGAGAAACAGGGCACAGGCAGACCTCATGCAGGCAAACCTCATAAGGAGCCTTCATTGTACCCGTGCCGCCAATGCGGCCGGCAACGCAATCCGCCCTGGTTCCACGCGCGAGGGCCGGCCTTGTTCGAAGTGCCGGCCCTACTCCACCGCGATGGACTCGATCGCCGGCCCCGGATCGCAGACCGCGGAAAAGCTCAGCACATTGCCGGCTCCTGACTGGTCAAGAGGCGCCTGAACCCACACCGCGCCGCTGGCGTTGCCGCTTCCGGTGGAAGGAAATGCGACGCGGGTGGCGATCTGTCCGTTCACCCGCAGTTCGGCGTAGCGCGGCGCGCTGTCAGGATTGGCATACGTAATCCGGACCCGGGCCATGGGAAAGCGCGAAGCCACCTGGGTAAAGCTGACCTCCGCGCCCTTGCGCACATCCCCGCCGCCGGCAGGGGTGTAGGTTGTCATTTTTCCTTCAGTGCCGTGGACGACAATCATCACTGCGTCATCGGGCTGCACAGTGGCGGAGTAGGAAGAGCTGAACGACCCAAGATCTTTCCGCGCCCACAGGTCCCTCACGGTGGCGGCGGAGTCGTCCAACCCAAGGTCGCTCCAATGAACGGTAATCGCGGAGGCATCGCCGGTCCGGTTCAGCAGCAGCACTGCGCGTTCTCCGGGTGTCGCGAGCGCCTTCGACCACACCTCAAGCCCATCGCCATACGACGCGACTTTTATCCCCTGCAAGCCCAGAGAATCCTGGTCGACTGCCAGCACATCGGGGTTGGTGAGTGTGGCCAGCGTCGCATCGCTCAACGAAGTGAGATCGGCGCCCACCAGCAGCGGCGCTGCCGAAATGGCCCAAAGGCTCATGTGAACCCGGTTTTGCGCGTCGGTCAGGCCCGGCATCCCTACCACCATCATGTCGGGATCGTTATAGAAGCCTGTATGTTCCGCCTCGGGATGAATGCCCTGGTCGAAGTTGGAAAGAACGCCGGGAAAGCTCGCCAGGCGTCCACTATGCGCGTGGTGCGGCACAATGGGAGCAACAATGTCGCCGCTGGTGCGCCAGATGTCCGCCGGTGCGCCGCCTACGTTTGGCGCCCAGGTCCAGGGGCTGTTGTTGCCCCACTCGCAAAGTGAAAAGTAGAGTCGATGCCCGGTCGCTGCCTCGGCTTTGGCAATGGCCCTGGCAATCTCGGCGTATTGAACCGCGGGATCGAGCTTCTCCTTGTTGCCGCCGCACCAGTCCACCTTCACATAATCGAATCCCCACTTGGCGAATTGCAGATAGTCCTGCTCGTAGTGGCCCTCGCTGCCCACGTGCTCATAGACAGGCCCCAGGTCGGGAAACATGCTGCAACCGTCCTTGCCCGCGTCGGTGTAGATGCCCGCTTTCAGTCCCAGCCCGTGAATGAAGCGGACGATGTTGGCCATATCTCCCGCGCGCTCTCCGGGAGCAAGCGCTGGCCAAGCCTTGGGATCGACGACAAAATGACCCTCGGCATCGCGCTCGCCCAGCCACCAGCCTTCGTCAATATTCACGTATTGATAGCCCGCCTTCGCCATGCCATTCGCGGCCATGGCCTTGGCCTGTTCCATCACGATCTGCGCATCCACCGTGTTTGAAAAGCTGTTCCACGAAGACCATCCCATTGGTGGCGGCGTAACCGGAACCTGTTTCACCGCATCTTGCGCCTGCAGTTCTGCACAGCCGCACAGAATCATTGCCGCCATCGCGATCACAAGCGCCGGCGCGCCCGGTTGCGTTCTCGAATCTCGAATTCTCCCCATCATCATTCCCAGTAGTGGATTCACCGTCCGGCCCGCGCCGCAGAACTGAACGCGCATTTCGATTCCGCTTCGCGGCTACGGATCAATTTACGCCAACTGCCTCGCTTGGCGCGGACTTCGGGGCTGACGCACCGCGTTAGAGGAATCTCGCTCGATGCAGAATCGTCTATCCATGTTTCGAGGCAACTTGGTTTCGATGCAACTCGCGCCTCGAAGCGTCCATACTGTCGATGCCGACCACCGGCGCATGCAGCGCGTGCGTGGCCCTGTCGTATCCTGGACGGCCGTCGATGGGGGCTGTTGCGACAACCGCGCCGGGGCTTACACTATTGCTTCCATGACTGTCCGTATTGCCATTCCTGAGCCCACCAGCACTGACACGGAATACAACCAGCGCTCGCTGCCTCCGTACATTGCTGCCCTGCACGCCGCCGGGGCAACGCCTGTGATCGTTCCGCTGCACGAGCGCCAGGACCGTGTCGCTCGCCTGCTTGCCGCGGTGCACGGAGTTCTGTTGCCAGGTAGCCTCTATGATGTTGATCCAGAAAGGTTTGGCGAGTCGCGCACTCCCGAGTGCGGCCCCGCCGATCCGGGACGCACTGCCGTTGACGAGCTTCTGCTGCAGGACTCATTCAACCTCCATAAGCCCATTCTGGCCATCTGCCACGGGGCCCAGACCCTGAACGTCTGGCGCAACGGATCACTCATCCAGGATCTTGCGGCCGACCTCAAAACGCCGGTCAATCACAGTCCCGGTCGCGCGGTGATCGAAGCGCATCCGGTTCGCATTGCGCCAGGATCGAAGCTGGCGGCGCTGCTTCCGCCAGAAGAGGTCGCCGAACCTCGCGTCAACTCCAGCCACCATCAGGCCATTTGCCGCGTAGGCGATAACCTGCGGATCAGCGCAATTTCTCCGGTAGATGGCGTGGTCGAGGCCGTCGAACTCGATTCGGCGGAGCAATTTGTCGTCGCGGTTCAGTGGCACCCTGAGCGTACGTACACCGTAAGCTCCTTTTCCCGCGCCATCTTTGCTGCCTTTGTGCAGGCTGCCGGCGCCTGGCAGCCGCCGCTGGTAGAAGTGTCGGTTGCTGCCGAGTGAACACCGGCAGGGCGACGGAACCCGCTGCGGTCCGCCTGAACCGGCTTCTCGCGGGCGCCGGTCTACCTGTTCTGCAAGTTGAACAATCTAAACAAGTTGAAGCTTATTTTTCGCTTATTATTCGCTGGAATACACGCATGAATCTGACCGCGATTCGTGACGAAGACGGCATTCTCGCGCGCCATTTTGTCGAATCCATTGCCTGCGCCCACGCACTGCCGCGCGAAATTGCCACGCTGCTCGACTTCGGTTCCGGCGCAGGCTTTCCCGGCATTCCGATCACCCTTTGCCGTCCTGAACTCACGGTCATTCTTGCCGAATCACAAAGCAAAAAGGCCGCGTTTCTGCAGGAGGTATTGCGCGTGTTGGGACTACAAGCCACCGTCTGCTCCGGCCGGGCCGAAACTCTCACAACTACATTCGATTGCGTCACCCTCCGCGCTGTCGACCGGATGGGGCGTGCGGTCGAAGCGGGCGGCAAACTCGTTCGCCCAGGCGGTTGGCTTGCCCTGTTGACGACCCGAACCGAATTGGCCGCACTTCAGTCTGCCGCCGGGATGGAGTTTTCCTGGTCCGACCCCTCCCCCCTCCCTGGTGGCAAGGATCGAATCCTCGCCCTGGCTAAGCGGGCAACTGGCTAGTTTGGGCTCAGTTCGCCAGCTTGATATTTACGAGCTTCATGATGGCGCCCAAATCACTCTCTTGCCTCACGAAGAATGCCACACCCGTTCCTTCTGCATAGCGAGTTGCAGTTTCAATGGCCTCGATCACACGCGGGGGCAGGTCGCTTTCCCGAGCCGCCTCAACCGCCCTGTCGCCCAGCACAAAAGCTACCCGGAAACAGCCCGCGCACGGGCCGATGTAGAGAATGGTCCTGTTTCTTCGTTTCAACCGCAGAGACCATCCGTATTTGTGAGAGATGGACTTCCATTGTTTCTCCGCAACGCCCTGTTTTTCGACCCAGCCAATCAATTGGTGCCACAGGTCGGCAGCCGGGCCTAGCGCCGATTCAATCTCGGAGAGTGTGGGTTGTGTGGGGTGGTCGATGAATGCGTTCGGAGTTTCCATGGGCGTACACCTTGCCGTTCAGGGAACCCGCGCCAGGGGCGATAGCATGCCGCCAGCAGGATTCATCTGAAGTGGATGCGATTCTACCGCAAAGATTCTGCATGGCGCAGTGACAACGCGGGAATTCCCTGGGGCACCGGGGGGGCGATTTCTTCGGCTGCACAGAAGGATCTAATGAGTTGAAACCGATTGGGATGTTCCACGTGGAACATAGCTCGAGCTATTCAGGGGTATTCGGCTCGCAACTGTTCCACGTGGAACAATTGCCAATTCAGGGCGCTCGGAGGAGGCCGGGACGTGCACCCAACTCCGCGAAATTATCTCATTCTGGTGCAGGTTTCTGTGCCAGTTTTCCACCGGGGAGTCTTTTCCGTCCCCGCAGCGATCGCCAAACTCGACCACCCGCAAGCCTTTCCGGCTCAATTGCTTGCCCGGATCCATTGTGCCTCAGTCCGCGAGCTTTCCACAGCTTGGTCGAGTTCTCCACAACCGAATCGCGTGCACGCAACTACCCGGCCGCTTTAGTCTGAAATGCCATGGGCAAGATACTGGGCGTTGTCAATCAAAAGGGTGGTGTCGGCAAAACTACCACCGCAATCAATCTATCCGCGTGCCTGGCGCTCGAGGGCCTCAAGATCCTGCTTGCAGATTGCGATCCCCAGGCCAACGCCTCTTCCGGCCTCGGACTGCAACGCGATGACAACCGCCATTCCATCTACGACGTGCTAGTCGGGAATGCCCCGGCAGAACAAGTGATCTTGCCCACTCAAATTGAGCATTTGTGGCTTCTTCCCGGCTCGAAGAACCTGACTGGCGCGAACGTCGAACTCGCGACAGCAGAAGATCGCGCCAGCCGTTTGCGGCGCGCTCTTGCCTCCGTCAAGGACCAATATGACCTGGTGATCCTCGATTGCCCGCCGGCGCTCGATTTGCTCACCCTCAATGTCCTCGTCGCGGCAAATTCCCTCATTGTCCCCATGCAGGCTGAATATTTTGCGCTGGAAGGCATTTCTGAGCTGATTTCGACGCTCGAACGCGTCCGCGCGGCCTTCAATCCGGAGATTACGATTGAGGGCGTTCTGCTCACCATGTATGACGACCGCACGAACCTGGCCCAGCAGGTCACCGAGACATTGCGTGAGTACTTCCGAGAGCGGCTGTTCCGCACCGTGATTCCACGGAATATTCGTTTGGCAGAGGCCCCCAGCTATGGGAAACCGATCGCGCTCTATGATGCGCGCTCGCGGGGGACGGAGGCCTATTTCGAACTTGCCGGGGAGTTTCTGGCACGCAACCACATCGAGAGCCCCCGAGCCGCCGCGCGTAAGCTGGCCGCGGCTGAAAGGCCGAGGCCCGAGGTGCGTTTCTGGCCTTACTCCTAATTGGAGATTCGCTTTAAGAACGCTTTTTCTCAAGCAGATTCAATTAAAGACAAGCCCGGCTGGTTGGCCGGGAAACAAGGATTCGCAAAAATGACAACGACTGCCACCGACACCAAGCGTCGCGCCCTGGGCAAGGGCCTTGATTCTCTGATACCGCGGATCCATGCCGCCACAGACCCTGTTCCTGCCGTGGTGGAGGCGGAGGGCGGGATGCCCCGCGAAATCCCCGTGGACCAGATCGACCGCAACCCATTTCAGACGCGGTCGCAGATGAACGAGGAACAGCTTGGCGAGTTGGCAGCCTCCATCACGGCCAATGGTGTAGTGCAGCCGGTGCTGGTTCGGCCGCTGGCGAATGGCCGCTTCCAACTCATTGCCGGCGAACGCCGCTGGAGGGCCTCGCAACTTGCCGGCAAGAACACCATTCCGGCCATCCTGCGCCAGGTATCCGATGAGCAGGCGATGGAGATCACCATCGTCGAGAATCTGCAGCGCGCCGACCTGAACGCGATGGAGCAGGCGCGTGCCTTCGAGCGTCTCTCGCGCGAGTTCCACATGACGCAGGAACAGATGGCGCTGCGAACCGGAAAAGACCGCGCAACTGTTGCTAACTTCTTACGTTTGTTGAAGTTACCTGGGAGTGTCCAGACGCGTGTGGAGGCGGGAGAGCTGAGTTTTGGACACGCGCGCGCATTGCTAGGCCTGAACCACCATCCAGAGATCGAGAAGGCGGCGCAACGGATCGCGGCACTTTCGCTTTCTGTTCGTCAAACAGAAACTTACGTGCAAAGCCTCCTTTTTCCGGGGCGCAACAAAAAGGAGGCGAAGCCCGAGCCTCCCATCGACCCCAATGTGCACGAAGTGGAGGAACGGTTGCAGCAAGCGCTCGGCCTGAAGGTGCGCATTGAAGACCACAGCGGCCGGGGAAAAGTCATCATCGAGTATGCCGATCTGGCCGACTTTGACACGCTGCTGGAGCAGTTGACTGGAGAATGATCGCTGGATAGCGCCGCAGGTCTGAGGCTCTGGGGATGCGGATCTCCAATGTCCCTGACATGGACCCACATTTTACCCGGGCGAAAACCGCTGTGCTGAAGAAGACGGCTCGAGATGGAGGCCGTCTTCCAGCGCCTGATTCAAACTCGATTCAATTGGGCAGTTCTAATTTCGCAGCGTGGACTTGCGCTCTTGCAGGAAGCGGCGAACGGCGGGGTCGCGCTCGAGGCCGATGGCGATTTCATAGGCGTGGCGGGCTTCGGCGTGTGCACCGGCACGGGCGAGGAGATCGGCGCGTGCGGCCCAGTAAGGTTGATATTCAGCGACGCGCGGGTCGGCGGCTACTTGCTCGAGTGCTTCGAGTGCGGGCGCGGGACCGCGCAGCTCCGCGATGGCAACTGCGCGATTGATGGCCACCACCGGTGAGTGGGTCAACGTGAAATAGGCGTCGTAGAGATCGACCACATCGGCCCAGTTGTCGCGGCCTGTGCGGCAGCGATAGACGTGCGCGGACTGCAGCGCGGCCTCCAATTGATAACGGCCCACGGGGCGCAGCGCACAGGCCCGCCGCAATAGAGACTCCGCTTCAAGGATCAAGTCCGCGTCCCACAAACCCGTATCCTGCTGGGCGAGGGGAACAAAATCGCCGCTTGCTGAGCGGCGAGCGCGTCGCCGGGCCTCGGCATGAAGGAGCAGAGCGAGGAGGCCGAGCGCTTCCGGTTCTTCAGGAAGCAGGAGGGTCACCAACCTGGCCAGATAGATTGCTTCCTCGGCGAGATCGCGGCGGGCGGGATCGGTTCCTGCGGGATCTGTCCAGCCCTCGGTGAAGGCAGCGTAGATGGCATCGAGCACAGTTTCGAGGCGGTCGGCCATCTCAGCGCGCCCGGGAACGCGAAAGGGGACGCGGGCCTGGCGAATCTTTTCCTTGGCGCGAACCAGGCGTTTGCCCATGGCCGCCGGAGAGGTGAGAAAGGCCGACGCAATGGCCTTGGCATCTAGGCCAAGCACGACCTGCAAAATCAAAGGTGCGCGAACGCCGGCGTCAATGGCGGGATGAGCGCAGGCAAACATCATGGCGAGGCGTTCGTCGGGGATTTCGGCATCAGGCGGGGTCGCGGCAACTATCTCATCCATAACATGCAACCCTTCGGTTGCGCTTTGATCGTGATGCTCCTTGCGGCTCATGTCGATCAGCTTTCGGCGAGCGACCGTGAGCAGCCATGCCTCAGGATTTACAGGACAACCTTTTTCCGGCCAACTGGTGAGCGCGGAAGCGAAGGCTTCAGAGAGCGCGTCCTCAGCCGCGGCGACGTCATAAGTTCGCGCCGCGAGAAAAGCGACGAGCTTACCGTAGCTGCGCCGCGCGACTGAGTCAGCGGTGGATTTGGCCTGTTGGCCGGATTCAATTGCGCTCATGAACCGTGTCTCTTGATGAAGAACAGTGGTTTCAGGTTTGAAGTTTCCCAGGTCTCATCCGCCGCCGCGGATGAGACCTGAGACACCTGCCCGATGCGCGCGTTTTACATTTCCCAGAGTGGACGCACTTCGACCACGCCGTGGCTGGCTCCCGGGCAACGGGCCGCCCATGCGAGGGCGGCATCGAGATCGGCCACGTCGATGAGGAAGTAGCCGCCGAGTTGCTCTTTCGAGTCGGCGAACGGGCCGTCGAGGACCTGGGACTTGCCATCCACGATGCGAACGGTGGTAGCGGCAGAAGTGGGCCGGAGGCGACCGGAGGCCTTCAAGGCGCCCGACTTGGAGAGCGCCTCAGAATAGGCCATGTAGGCCGCCATTCCCTGTTCCTGCTGGACCTGGGACATTTTGGGCCATTGGGATTCGTCGGCGTGAAGCAGAAGCATGTATTGCATGGGGATTCCTCCTTGGTAGATTGTGCGGGCACCTTGGTCCGCTACTTCAATGACGATGGGGAAAGGGCGATTTGGACATTCTTTGATTTTCGCCGATGGATTGAACTTGAGCACCGCCCGAGATTGGGGAATCACGACAACAACGTCGCAGACTGGCGCTTTTTCCTCTGCGGGTTTGTAGAATTGAGACATGCCGCTGCATATTGGAATCGTTGGCTGCTCTGCCGAGGGCGCAGCTCTCTGCTACCGGACCATTTGCATTGAGGGCGCGCAGTTTCTGGGACCGCACTTGCACCCTGAGGTTACGCTGCACACCTGCTCGCTGGGCGTGTACATGGAGCGCGTTTATCGCGGCGATTGGCAGGGCGTGGGGGAGTTGATGCTCCACTCGGCCAACAAGCTTGCCCAGTGCGGGGCGGATTTCCTCATATGCCCAGACAACACGATCCACCAGGCGATGCGTTTCGTTGAATTGCGTTCGCCGCGGCCGTGGCTGCATATAGCCGGGGTGGTGGCCGAGGAAGCCGCAAGGCGCGGGTTTCGGCGCATTGGCTTGTTGGGAACGCGATGGCTGGTGGAGAGCGAAGTGTATCCGGGAAAGCTGGGGGAGCGGGGGCTGGAGTATGTACGCCCCAACGCCGCCGATCGCGAGGAGATCAATCGCATCATTATGGACGAGCTGGTGTACGGGATCTTCAAACTGGAGGGTGTGGCGTATCACCAGCAAGTGATGGGGCGGTTGAAAGCGGAGGGCTGTGACGCGGTGGTGCTGGGGTGCACGGAGATTCCGTTGATTATGAACGATGGAAACTCGCCGCTGCCGACGCTGGACTCGACGCGGCTGCTGGCGCGGGCGGCTCTGCGGCGGGCGATCGGCGAAGTCGAGGTCAAGGACGACAAGGTGCTTGGTTAGCCTACTCTTCGCGTAACGCGTCTACAGGGTTGACGTGCAGCGCGCGCCTGGCAGGGGCAATCAATGCGGCGAGCGATGTAGCAAGGACCACCGCGATGACCGCCAGCAGGGTGGCTGGATCCAGCGGCTTCACCCCGAATAGGAAGCCACTCATCTCGCGACCCATCAGGAGAGCGAGTCCCGTTCCGAGTGCTATGCCAACCAGTGAGAGCTTCAGGCCGTCTTTCAAGACGGAGATGAAAACCTCACCGCGCAACGCTCCCAGGGCCATGCGCACGCCGATCTCATGGGTTCTCCGCGAAACGGTATAGGCAGTCACGCCATAGAGTCCGACGGTGGTGAGCAGCAGGGCCAGAGCGCCGAGAGCTGCCGAGAGCCAGGCGGCCATACGGTTTGCATAGGTGACGAACCGCATGTGGTCCGTCAGGGTTTCAGCATGCACAATCAGGGTGCTCGGACTCACCTGCCGCAGGGCCTTTCTTGCCACCGGCAACAATGCGCCTGGATCTCCGGCGGTGGTCACAATCAGGGTCACTTCGGACGAGGGTTCCTGCGTTAGGGGCAGATACAAATAAGGCTGAGGCGCCTCGGTCAGATCGGCATACTTGCCGTCACGGGCCACTCCAACAATTTCCGCACCAACCGGTTTCTCTCGTCCGAGGCGCAAGCGAAGCCCCACCACATCCTCACTGCCAAACAGCTTTTTCGCCAACGTTTGATTGATGATTGCGACCGGGCCGCTGGACGATGTGTCCTGCATCCCGAAGGTGCGACCGCGCACCAAAGGAATGCCCATAACACGAAAGTATCCATCGTCAACCGAATTGAACCAAACCTGGGTGCCGGTTGTTTCGGATGGAAGCTCGTTGGGCGCAAGGACGACTTTGGTAGCGCCGCCTCCGCTTTCAGGGAACGGGACCACCCGGGCCACGCTCGCGTCTTTCACGCCGGGCAGCGCCTTCATGCGAGCGATCAGGGCATCAAACTCCGCTTGCCGGCGGAGGCCTTCATGGCCTACGCCTATTCCGAGGAGTACAGCGTTCTGTTGCGTGCTGAACCCGAGGTTCATGTTTTGAATCTGAATCAGGGCTCTCAGCAGCAGGCCGGTCGCCATCAGCAGCGCCATTGAGACAGCCAGTTGAGCCACAACGAAAATCCTGCGCGTCGGCATCTTCAGTCTGCCGCCCGGCGATGCCTGTGCCCGCATCGCGTTAAGGGGTGAAGTGCGCGTGGTTGAAATGGCCGGGAACAGCCCACACACCAGCACAGACACCACGCCTGCGGCCACGGTAAATGCCAGCACGCGATGGTCAATGCGAAAATCGAAGCCCAGCGGGAATCCGATATCGGGCATTAGCGCCGGGACCAACGCAATCAGCCATTGCGCAAGAACCAACGCGCCTGCGATGCCCGCTGCTGCGAGCACCGTGTACTCCGTCATTAACTGCCCCAGCAACCGTCCGCGCGAAGCGCCCAGAGCCGCGCGCATGGCAATCTCACGGCGGCGCGCGTCGTTTAGTGCCAGCAGCAGGTTTGCGACGTTCGCGCAGGCGATCAGCAGCACGCATCCGGCAATGCCGAGCACCATGATGGCAATGACCTTCAACCCGCTGTCGGACTTCGCCTGCCAATCGGCGTTGAAGCTGCGTCCGCCGTTCACATCCGGATATATCGTAGCCAGGTCTGCGCTGAGGGTATGCAACTGCGCACTCGCCTGGTTCAGATTCGCGCCGGACCGCAACCGCCCATACAGCCCAAATTCGCGGATCTTGCGCGGGGCGTTCCGCTCTTCCGGAACCCACGTCACCCAGCTCGACTGCGGGACATAGACCTGAGGATCGATCAGGCGCTCAGTTCCCCTGAATCCCGCCGGCAAAACCGCCAGCACCGTTGCCGAGCCGCCCTTGACCTTGACTGTCTGTCCAATCACGTCCGGATTGCCGGCGAAGACGCGCTTCCATGCCGCATGGCTGAGCACGATGATGGGTTCAGTGGAGTGCCGGAGTTCGTTCTCATCCGGCAAGCGACCCAGTTCGGGCTGCACACCCATAAACGTGAAGTAGTTGTCGCTGACCACTTCAGCGAACAGCAGTTGAAGCCCGTCGGCTGTTTCCAACGGCAATTCTCTGCGGTCTGCGGCGGCGACGTCGGCAAAGGCCGGAACTCGCTCACGAACATCCATGAATTCCGCATATGACGACGTGGTGTCTTCTTCAGAATGCGCTGCGGCGTGGTTCTTCACGCTTTCGATCGCGACCAGGTGGGAGGGATCGGCAATCGGCAGAGGCCGGAGAGAGATGCTATCCACCAGGCTGAAGATGGCGGTGTTGGCGCCGATGCCGAGTGCCAGCGTGATGATGGCCGCAAGAAACGGGCCGGGGGCGCGCCTGAATCTGCGAAAAGCGAATCGTACGTCGTGGATGAGGCGGATCATCTTGCTCCTCCCTTCGACCGTGGCCAGCGAATCGCATTTGCTGCCCTGAGAAAGAGCGCAAGTGCGTGGCTGCGGAGTCGCACATCAAGCAGATTCTCCGCGCTTTTGCGGATGCGCGGGTAAAACGATGACGGAAGCGACGGATTTCTGACTACTTAAAGCATTTCAGCAACCAAACTAACCTCTGAAAATAAAGGAGTTAATCCTCGCCACTAGGGCGGGCGCTGTCCGCAACCGGCAATTGTCGTCCGGAATCGGACGCTGAAGCGCCTGATTCCGTCTCACGCTCAGGCAATTCTGTGGCGGCTACGTCTCGGTGAGCCTCCGTCTATACTCGGCTTTCAGGGGCATTGTCGCGAAGAAATGCGTCACGCTCCGGGAGATTTCTTCGTTGCACCTTAGCCGCCGTGGATTTTTGAAGTCGCTGTCGAGGACCGCGCTGGTTTTGCCTTTGGAGGATGTTCTGAGCCTGGCGCGACCAGCTTTTGGCTTACGAGGCGACCAGACCGGTCACCAGGCTTCGCCACCACAAAAGCCGGGAGGCATGTCGCGCGAAACGTATTCGGCGGAGGCGCGGCCTGCGCCCAAAGGAGAACCTTCGCCGGTGACCGGCACGCCGTTGGGAGTGGAGTTTGTGGACGTGGCCAAAGAAGCAGGGCTCAACGTGGAGACGATCTTCGGCGGCGAACATCGCAACAAATATCTGCTGGAAACCACGGGGTGCGGCGCGGCATTTTTTGACTACGACCAGGACGACTGGGTTGACATTTTTCTGGTGAATGGCTGGCGTCTGGAAGGATTTCAGAAAGGACAGGAACCTACATGCCATCTGTTCAAGAACAATCGCGACGGCACGTTTACCGACGTGACGCTTAAGGCTGGGCTGGCGCGGTCGGGATGGGGACAGGCCTGCTGCGTGGGCGACTACAACAACGATGGCTGGAACGATCTGTTTGTCAGCTACTACGGGCAGAATGCGCTCTTCCGCAACAACGGCAACGGGACATTCAAGGAAGTGACGAAGGAGGCAGGCCTTTGGCAGGACAGGCTGCGCTGGAACTCCGGCTGCGCGTTTCTTGATTATGACCGGGACGGGCATCTCGATTTATTTGTCGGCAACTACATCGACTTCGACATCAAGACGGCGCCGCTGCCCGAGGACGCGAACTGCAGGTACAAGGGCATCCTGGTGGCATGCGGGCCGCCAGGTCTCCAGGGCGGCAAGAACATTCTCTATCGCAACAATGGGGACGGCACTTTTACCGATGTAAGCGCGAAAGCCGGGATGGTTGAGACGCTGGGATCGTATGCGCTGAGTTGCGGCGCGGCGGACCTGGACAATACAGGCTGGCCGAATATCTACGTGGCCAATGATTCGACCGCCGCCACCTATTACGTGAACCAGAAGGACGGAACGTTTAAAGACCAAGCCGTCGAGGCAGGGGTTGCCTATTCGCCGGACGGGAAACCGCAGGCGGGAATGGGGGTGTCCATCGGCGACTATAACCGTGACGGCCTGCTGGACATTGTGAAGACCAACTTTGCCGGCGATACGGACTCCTTGTTTATGAATCTCGGCGACGGATCATTCGATGACCGCACTTACCAGGCCGGGCTGGGCATCAATACGCGGTTGCTGGGCTGGGGCGTCAGCTTCATGGACGTGGATAACGACGGATGGCTCGACATCCTGGTGGCAAATGGGCATGTTTATCCCGAGGTGGACGGGACACAGGTGGATGCGGCTTACGCGGAACGCAAGTACCTCTACCGCAACCTGCGCAATGGGCAGTTTGAGGACGTGAGCCTGATGGGCGGCAGCGGTATTACGACTCCGGCAAAGGCGCGCGGGTTTGCGATCGGCGACTACGACAACGATGGCAATATGGACGCGGTGGTGAACTGCGTGAACTCTGTCCCGCAACTGCTGCATTGCGACTCAACGCTAAACCGAAGCTGGATCAAGATTCGCGTGGTGGGAACGAAGTCGAACCGCACGGGGATCGGCGCGCGGATCAAGGTTGTGGCGGAGACGGGGAGTCCAGTGCTCACAGATAAGCTCGGCTCGCCCCTGGCGCAAATTGACGAAGTGCGCTCGTGCAACGGGTACTACTCATCCAGCGATTTGCGGATTCACTTTGGGCTGGGCGAGGCGAAGAAGGTGGACGTGGTGGAGATTCGGTGGCCCTCGGGTACGGTGGACACGCTGAAAGATCTGGACGTGAACCGGCTCTACGTGATCGAAGAAGGTGGGAAGCTTTTGAAAAGCGAAACTCTGACGGCTGCGAAGAAGAAGTAAAGCGGTCGGGGAATTCCCGCGTTACATAGCGGCGACGAAATCGGGTAGGGCCATCGCAGCGTTTTCCTGAATGAGTTGCGTCATGCGAGCTGTCATACCGGTATACATGGATGCGGCTCGGAATGCATTGAAGCGAACGTTCTCGCTAGCCTGACTGAACGCGCACTGGACAAGCGTCTTGAGAACGCAGACTCGAATCTGCATGGCATCGGAGCGCAGGGTCTGAAGGAGCATTGGGTCGATGGCGTCGCTGTTCCGGGAAGCAAACTCGGCCATTTCCTGCATGACTCCGGCATTCTGGTACATGGCCCAGAGGCCGCGCGTGCCTTCGATGCGCTGCCAAGTCTCGTCGGGAGTGGAGCTCAGCCCTTCCTTCCAAAGGAAGTGTTCGCTTAATTGGCGCGCACTCCAGTCGGGCCTGAGCCTGGCGATGATCGACTCCCAGGACTGCCCGTTGCGGCGGCGAGCAGAAGCCCTGAGATAGCCGAGGAATACGGCGATCAGGGCAACTGCGGCGACTTGGAGAAAAGTGAGTATCATCGTGCAACTTCAGTGCGGAATTAGCAACCAGAGTAACCAGCTATTCCGTTACCTAACTAACGTAAGGCAGGCCCGAAATGCATGCAATGATACTTCCTGGTTACGGGGTGGTTAATTTGGGTCATAAGATCCATGGATTCAATGCGCGGGGGGAGTCGCACGCATTTGATTACGGAGCAGCCGGGCGCCGCTTTTCCCGCTGTGCAGGGGCAAATGTAAGCGTTTCTGGCGGCGTATGCTGTTGGGGTGGCGCGCCTCGGTCGCTTTCCTGCCTTCGGTTTTCTTCTTGTGTGGCTGCTTGCCGTTGGGATTCTGACCCGGCCGGGCGCTACCGGGGATGGGGTGCAGGCGGCCGCATCTGCGGACCCGAATTCCGCTTGCGCCCCTTGCCACCGGGCTATTTATGAACGCTATCGTAAAACGCCGATGGCCAACGGCAGCGGTCCGGCGGACGAGGGGTTCATTCCGGCAGATTTTGTTCATGCGGCGTCGGGGATTCACTACCGGGTAACCGAGCAAGCGGGGCGGGTGTGGCTGAGCTATGAACGAGACGATCCAGCTCGGGAGCTGAAAGGCCGTCAGGAGCTGCGCTACTTCCTCGGCTCTGGAAAGCGCGGACGCACTTACCTGTTCGAGCAGCAGGGCTACTGGTTCGAAGCGCCCATCAACTGGTACGCCAGGAAGCAGATGTGGGACATGACACCCAACTTCCTCTCGGCGCGGGAGATGCCGCTGACCCTGCCCATCGATCCGGGTTGTTTGCATTGCCATGCGTCGGGCGTGTCCCCGTCACTTCCCGATGCGCGCAACCACTATGCTGCCGCGCCCTTTGCGGATGGGGGAATCACCTGTGCGGCTTGCCACGGCGACGCAAACGCGCATCTCGCCTCGCGCGGCAAAGTGCACATGCTGGATATCGACAGGCTGAAGCCGGTGCGGCGCGATTCGGTTTGCCTGACATGCCACCTGGAAGGTCAGGCTGCGGTCGTCCGCGAGGGCAAGAACCTTGCTGACTTTGTGCCGGGGGACGACCTGTTCGACTACGCGCTGTTCTTTGTATACAAGAGCGCGAGTGGGTCGGGGGGGCGGGCGGTGAGCCAGTGGGAGGCACTGCTGAAGAGTGAATGCATGCAGAAATCGGGCGGCCGGATGACGTGCACGACCTGCCACGATCCGCATGGATCGCCACCACCTGAAGAACGCGTGACCTTTTACCGGCAGCGCTGCCTGCAATGTCATCACGAGGCAGGCTTCGCGAAAAATCACCATCCCGAAAACCCGGACTGCACTGTCTGCCACATGGCGCGGCCGCCGTCCAATGACATTGCGCACGAGCAGATTACGGATCACTGGATCAGAAAGAGTGTGAGCGAGGAGCGGTTGCCGCCGGCCACGACCGGCGAACTTGTGGCCGTGGGCGGAATGGCGGCGAGCGACCGGGACCTGGGCCTTGCCTATGCACAAATGGCCGCACGCGGCGATCAAGCGGCCGGGATGCGGGCGATTGAGTTGCTGCGTCGTGCCGAGAAGGTGGCCGGAGCGGCCAGAGACCATCAACTCCATACTCAACTCGGCTTTTTGGAGCAACTGGACGGACAGACAATCGAAGCGGCTGGCGAGTATAGGCAGGCGCTGCAATCAGACGCGTTTGACTCGATAGCGGCGGGCGACCTGGCCCTCATCGAGGCACGGCAGCACAATCTTGCCGAGGCAATGCGGCTTTGGCGTTCGGTATTTGATCATGATCCTGCGAAGATCGAGGCAGGAATGAACCTGGCGGTCGTGGAGTGCTCCGAACGCGAGCGCGAGGCCGCTGAAGCAACGCTTGAACGGATGTTGGTCTTTGCTCCGGACAACGAGCGGGCGCGCGCTTTTGAAGCGGGAATTCGATCGGGCACGCAGAATTGCGGGCACAAATGACGAGTGTACGGACCAAAGGCATCCGCCAAGTCAACAGGCAGCTTGTTTGTTCCCTATGAACACGGGCAAAGAAAGAATGAAATACCGGAGAGACACTGAATTCTGGAGGATTTACCAGCAGCCGAAGATCGAACGAATAGCGCTGGGAGATGGTGATCGATGGTAAGGTTACCAACGATTGATACGTCGTTTTTGCCGGTTTGCCCAAGATAAATCTTCTTCCAAGCCGTTGACAGTACTGGTTATTTTTAGATATGGTTTGCAATTGTTCTGGAGTCTGCCTCTTTCCCTCTCTCCATCTTCACTTCGAGAGCGGCGCCACCAGACATCTTTAGCGACCCTGCCATCGCGGCGGGAGAGCCTTGCACGCCGACTAGCCGAATCACGCCTGCCAGCCGGCAGAATACCCACAAGTTGACAGATTGAACTAGGTTGTACTTTTCAGGAGACCGCATGAACAAGAATGTGCGTACAGCACTTGTGCTGGCGTTATTTTCCTGCGCCAGTTTGCTTTTGATCACACCGGCCTGTTCACAATCGGTCTATGGATCGATATACGGCACGGTAACCGATAAGACCGGGGCAGCCATCCCAGGCGCCACGATCACGGTGAAAGACGAGACCAAGGGCACCATTGTTACAGCTACCTCCAACGGTACCGGGGACTACAGCGTCCCACACCTTATTCCTGACGTATACGATCTGAAGGCGACGGCCAAGGGGTTCCAGGCGTTTGAAGCCAAGGGTATCCAGGTCGAAGCGGAAACCGCACCTCGCATCGATCCCACGATGGAAATCGGCGCCGCGGATACCACGGTGACCGTAAACGCCGACCAGGAGCCGGAGTTGAAGACGGCCACTGCGGACGTTTCTACCGTGTTTGACCAGCAACAAGTTTCAAGCTTGCCCGTCAGCGACCAGAACTTTACGAACCTGCAATTGCTGCTTCCGGGCGCGCAATTGCTGGGTTGGTCGCACGCGGCCGATGAGAATCCGCAGGGCTCAAAGCAGATTCAGATTGATGGTCAGGCATTCGGCGGCGTCGCGTATGAGTTGGACGGCACCGACAACGAGGATCCTATTCTGGGCATCATCGTCGTAAATCCCGCGACAGACGCGGTGACTGAAACCAAAATCACAACACAGAACTTTGATGCCGAGCAGGGCAAAGCTGTCTCGGCGGTGATGACGGCGCAGACCAGGTCCGGTACCAACAAATTTCACGGGGACCTCTATGATTTTCGCACCGGCGACGCGAACTTGGCGCACGATCCGTTCACCCAGACGCCGGGCAACGTGAGCCTCGCCAATCCGAACGGGATGCCGCCCGGACTGAAGAACCGCCTGGGCGGATCGATCGGGGGCCCGATCATCAAGAACAGGGCATTCTTCTTTGGCAACTACGAAGGGCAGCGCCAGAAGGTCGGCACATCGAGCGTCGACACTCTGCCCACGAATTTGACGACGGAGACCTGCCTCGGTAATCAGAGCGACACTCAGGGCGGAACAGGCTGTGACTTCAGTCAATATCTAACTGTGCTGGGTGCCGCAGGCGCAATCTACGACAATTCCAGCGGCACGCCTGTGCCGTTCCCGAACAACATCATCCCGAGGTCATACCTTGGCGCAGCTTCGGCCCCGGCACTGGCGCTGCTCACATACCTTGAGCCTTACACCACGAACGTCGCTCCTGGCGGAGCGGGTAAGGTCGATGGTCTGGATTCAAACTACACGGCCAGCGGCACGGGGCTGTTCAACAGCGACCAGTGGACTGAACGTCTCGATTACACGCTTAGCGAGACGATTCACGCCTTTGAGCGCTTTTCCCGGTTTACCGATACCTTGACGGGCGCGGTAATGTTTGGCGCAGCGGGTGGTCCTGGATTCGGCCTCGGTAGCCCGCCATATGGAGGCAATTCCACCGGCGCCAACGACAGTCTGGCGGGCGGCATGGACATCGCTCTCAACCCCACGCTGCTCACGGACTTTCGGCTAGGGTATCTCCGCTACAACATTATCGACCAGAAGCATGACCAGAGCGCCACGTTTGCGACCACACTGGGAATTCCGGGCATCAACACCGGCGCTCCTCTCACGGGCGGCTCACCTGGTTTCTTCATGACGACCATACCTGGCGGCAGCCAGCAGCCGCTGTACGGCGACGGCCTCAGCGTCAACCGTTGCAACTGCCCGCTGACTGAACGCGAAGATCAGTTCCAGATCGTGAACAACTGGACCAAGATCGTGGGCAATCACACGATCAAGGTGGGTGCCGACCTGCGTTACGGGCGGAACCTGCGCGTACCTTCAGACAACGATCGTGACGGCTTGCTGAACTTCAGCGCCGGCCCTACCTCAGATCAGGCGGCAAAGACTCAGGGTGGCCTGGGCTACGCCACCTTTATGCTGGGTGACGTGACCAGCTACAACCGCTATGTTTCCACTTCGACCAACGCCAAAGAGTTCCAGAAGCGCACCTTCTTCTATGGGCAGGACACGTGGCGCGCCAGTCACAATCTGACCTTGAACCTGGGCGTCCGCTGGGAACTTTATTTCCCGGAGACAGTGAATGCCGTCGCTAACGGGGCGCTGATGAACCTGAACGACGGTTATCTGCATGTAGCCGGCGTCGGGGGCATCGGGTCAGACATGGGCTGGTCGATCGACATGAAGAAGCAGTTCGAACCACGCGTCGGCATTACCTACCAGCTTGACCCGAAGACAGTGATTCGTGCCGGTTATGGACGCAGCTTCGACACCGGCGTGTTTGGTTCCATCTTTGGCCATACCGTCACTCAGAACCTGCCGGTTCTTGCGAACCAGCAGCTTAACCAGGCCTCGACGACAGTGGCTGCGTTTGCACTGAATGTGGGTCCCACGGCCTACACTCCGCCAACGGTTCCTTCCAATGGCCTGCTGCCGAATCCTGGATACGCAGTTGAGTCGAAGGCTCGTCCTAACCCGCTCCAGTTCCCGACCATCGATGCCTGGAATCTGAGCGTGCAACGCGCACTGACTCCAACTCTTTCCGTGACCTTGGCGTACGTAGGCAACAAGGGCTCGCATACCCTGGGTGACGGTGACGGCAACAACACGGATCCCAACGAAGCGGCAATCAATCTGCCGGGCAGCTACAGCGTGAACGGACAGGCGTTGCACTGGGATCCAAGCGTGCCGGCAAATACCATCGCCGCAGATGGAGGCACATCCACCGGCAACTTCCTAACACGCTACTATGGCGGCTCCCTGGCGGCCTGCAAAGATTCGAACTATGCGACGCCTACCAACGAACCGTTCATCACTTCGGGCATGTGCGGCTGGACAAGTGCGATTCAGTATGACGGCGACAACCAGAACACGGAATTCGACGCCTTGCAAATTACCCTGGCCCAGCAAATCAGGAAGGGTCTTGCCTATACCGCGAATTACCAATGGGCGAGCGCGTTTGACGAACAGACCGGATACTACACATGGGATAAAGTTGACACGCATGGGCGAGACAGCAACACGCGCGACCAGCAATTCACCATGTACGGAAGCTACGATCTGCCTTTTGGGAAAGGAAGGCAGTTTGCTCCGGGCGTCAACCGAGCCACCGACCTGCTGATCGGGGGCTACCAGTTGAGCACCGTTCTGAACTGGTCGGGCGGGTTGCCATTCACCCTCAATTACAACGAAGCCAGCACGAACCTCCCGTCCGGTGTTCCCAACATCGGCTCGGCACCCACCTACCCGAGCTCGAACGGGGGCGCGCACATGAAAACGAACCTGAGCAGCTTCCAAGCTGCCGGAGGCAAGGGAACACGCACCTTCTATCAGCAACAGACGACCAACCTGTTAACGGATGCGGGTACGGGTGTCTTCAAGAATCCGGGACTGGACACGATCGGCAACGTGGGACGCAATACCTACTTTGGTCCCGGCTACTTTAATACCGACCTGGCCCTCACGAAAGAATTCACGATCTGGGAGAGCGTTAATACGCAGTTCCGCATGGATGCCTTTAACGCCTTCAACCACATCAATGCCGGCAATCCGAGCGGCAACATTGAGTCCACGGGCACCATCACCAACGAGGCTCAAGGTTGCGGGCCCGGCGGGCAGGGTTGCGGGCCGCGTCAACTGGAATTCTCACTTCGCGTCCAGTTTTAATTCCGCGAAGGAGCCGCAACAAAAACTGTGAGGGGAGCTTCGGCTCCCCTCGTCTTTTGCAATCGGGGCGAATTTGGGGGATTGCGGGCGTCGACTTTGCCGGCGGCTCGCAGAGAAATGCATCGCGAGGATTTAAACTGCGAAGAGCAGGATCCCCATGTTTCGCGCAATTGCTACCGCACTCGCGTTCTCATCTCTTTTCATTCCCGGCCAAGCGCAAAAGCCGCAAAGCTCTTCCGCGGCCGGTACTGGCGCAGCCTCGACTGGCAAAGATGGGTTGGCGCCGGCGACCTTCGAGTCGGCCCAGGCGCTGGCGGCCAAAGGGCGGATCGACCAGGCCATGGTCCAGCTTGACCAGCTTGCCACTCAATCTCCCGAGCCGGCCGGAATCGAGCGGTTGCGGGGCCTCATCCTCTACCAACGGGAGAAGTTTCCCGAGGCGATCGAGGCGTTTACCAAAGCGGAAAAGCAGGACTCGGGCGACCGTGAGTCGATCGAGATGCACGGCGTGAGCCTGTTCCGCCTGGGTCGCGTTCCGCAGGCAATTCCGTTCCTTGAGAAAGCGCGCACGGCGGTACGAAGCGCAAATATCGATCCGGATTATGTACTGGCGCTCTGCTATGCCGACGTGCAGCGCTACGACGACTCCCGGCATGCTTTTGCCACCCAATTTGGATTCGCTCCAGACTCGCCTCAGGCGTATCTGCTGGCCGGCCGGCTCTTTCTTCGCCGAGAACTTCGCGACGAAGCGGGGAATGAAGCGACCAAGGCGCTGGCCATCGATCCCAATCTGCCGCTGGCCCATGAACTGCTGGGCGAAGTGGCGCTGGCCAAAGGCGACGTGGCGGGCGCAGTCCGCGAGTTGGAAGTGGAACGGAAACTCAATCCGCTGGACCCGGACCTTTACGACCGGCTAGGCGACGCCTATCTGCGCAATGGACAGTACACGGACGCCCAGCAGGCGCTCGACAGGGCCGTGTTGCTGGAGCCCAACTCGACCGGTCCCTACATTCTGCTGGGCGAAACGTTTCTCAAGCTGAACGATCCGATTCAGGCGCTGCACTATCTTGACCACGCAGTTCGGATGGACCCTTCCAACTACATTACTCACAATCTGCTGGGCCAGGCTTACAAGGCTGTTGGTCAGCTTGCCGCGGCCAATCGCGAATTCAAGACCGTGGTGGAATTGCAGCACCAGGCCGACTCCACCCAGGCAGGAAATCGATGAAGCACCGCGGCGGTGTCCTGGTTCAGGCTTTTCTCGCAGGAGTTCTGCTGATTTCGCCTTGCGGGCTCGGAGGGCAGACGGAGCAACTGAACACGCATTCTCTCAAGAAAGCGGATACTGCCTTTCACGAAGGGTTCGCGGCTCGGCAGAAAGGTGATCTTGAGCTGGCGCGGACAAAGTTTACGGAGGTGATCCGGCTGGAGCCGAGAATCCCGGAGGGACATGAGGCTCTGGGTGCGGTTCTGTTGGAAATGGGCAAGGCGGACGACGCGATTCCTGAGCTTGAGGTGGCGGCTCGACTCGAGCCGAGCGACTCTGGCAACCAGGCCAACCTGGCCCTGGCCTATGTGAAGGCCGGGCAGACGTCCAAATCCATTCCGCATTTTGAGTTGGCGGTTCTGCTGGCGAACAAGCCTTCGCAGTCGCCCATGACTGCGACATTCTATGAGGCCTACGGCCACGCACTGGCAGCGGTGGGCAAGCCGGACGGAGCCATCAGCCAGTTCATGGCCGAGGAGAAGCTCTCAGGACGCAGCGCCGATATCGATGACGCGATTGGTTCGCTCTACGCGCAGCAGGGAAAATGGGACGAGGCTCGCAGTTTCTTCGAACATGCCATCACGCTCGACAAGTCCTACATTCAGGCAAGGATTCACCTGGGGATTGTGCTTCGCCAGCAGCACGACCTCGGTAACTCGCTCGCTGCGCTGGAGCCTGTGGCGAAACTCGATCCACCCGACGCTGGAGCGCTGCTGGAATATGGGCGAACGCTGGCGGCGGCGGGGAAAGACGACGAGGCAACGCAGCAATTCGAGGAAGCGCTGAAGGTGAACGCACAACTGCCCGGCGCCGGGTTGGAACTGGCCATGGCGCTCCAACGTCTAGGCCGCCAGCAGGAAGCGATTCCGTGGTTTCGGCAAGCCGTCGCACAAGAACCCAAGAACATTAGCGCCCTGACCAACCTGGGTCTGGCGCTTACCCTAACCGGCAAGGCCAAAGAAGCGCTCAACTACTTTCAGCAGGCCACGGTGCAGGATCCCAAGGATGCCACCATATATAAGGATACGGGAGTGGCTCATTTGCAGCTTTCAGCGTTCGACGAGGCCATCGGCGACTTTGAAAAGGGGCTGGCACTGGACCCCAACGATCCGCAGCTTCATTACGACCTTGGCCTGGCGTACAAGTTCAAAGACCGCTTCGACGACGCCATTGCCGAGCTGACTCGGGCCGGCAAGTTGGACCCAACGCTGCAGGACCCACCCTACACGCTTGGGATCCTTTTGATGCAGATGGGAAAGCTGGACGATGCGGTTGTGGAGTTAAAGAAGGCTGTGGCGTTGCGCCCTGAAAATGGCGACGCATGGGCGATTCTCGGCAGCACACTCAAACAGGATTCCCGTCTACCGGATGCCGCCGAGGCGCTCAAGAAGGCCATTCCGCTGCTTCCCGGCCAGCCGGGGCCGCGGGTGACGCTGGCGGGCGTGCTGGCCGAGGAGGCCGCCGATCGGGCTACCCAGGCCGCCGCGGCCGAAAGCGCAGGGGACAAACAAAAAGCCGCCGAATTACAGGGACAGGTGAAAGATCTGCGCAGCCAGGTGGTCGAGCTGCGACGCGAAGGGGCGGTGCTGGCCCAGAGTGCCGTGAGCCGCCAGCGCGCAGACTTCGCCATGAACGCGGGCAACCAGCTGATGATGCGCGGCCAGATCGCCGCGGCCATCGCCCGGTACCAGGAATCGATAGCAGCCGATCCCACCTTTGCAGAACCGCATAACCAGCTTGCCATCGCGTACGAACGGCAGGGTCGCGGCGACGAAGCCATCTCAGAGCGCACCAAGGCTGAAGAGCTTTCAAAGTCGAAGTAGAATGCTGGTAAGTAATCCAGAGGCATTTATGAGCGACTCTCATCGGGAATTCTGCGTTCCGCGTGCTCGCAAGATTGCCCAGTTCATCTCGTGGCCGATTGCATTGACGCTATTGTTGGCTGCACTGCCTGCTCTTCACGCGCAGCAGCGCTGGACGGAAGCACAGGCAAATGCCTGGTACGCACAGCAACCGTGGCCGGTAGGCGCTAATTTTGTGCCCTCGACTGCCGTCAACGAGTTGGAAATGTGGCAAGCCGAAACCTTTGACCCCACCACCATCGATCGCGAACTGGGATGGGCCGAGGGCATTGGCATGAACACTATGCGCGTCTTCCTGCACAACCTGCTCTGGGAACAGGATCCGAAAGGCTTCGCGAAGCGCATCGACATATTTCTATCTATCGCTGCGAAGCATCACATCCGGCCGGTGTTCGTGCTGTTCGATTCCTGCTGGGAGCCATTCCCAAAGCTGGGCCCGCAGCATCCTCCCATTCCGGGCGTGCACAACTCGGGGTGGGTGCAGGCACCCGGCGCCGCGGTACTTGCCGACCCTACGCAATATCCACGCCTGGAAGATTATGTGAAGGGCGTGATTGGCGCGTTTGCCAACGATCCGCGCATCCTGGCCTGGGACCTTTGGAACGAACCGGACAACGGCGATGAAAGTTCCTATGAGAAAGGCGAGCCGAAGAACAAGAACGAAATCATCCTCGGCTTGTTGCCGCAAGTGTTTGCCTGGGCGCGCAGCGAGCATCCCATACAACCGCTGACCAGTGGGCTGTGGCATGGCGACTGGAGTTCGCTGGCCACCATGCCGCCGTTGGCACGCGTTCAGATTGAGGAATCTGATGTGATCAGCTTCCACAACTACGGCTGGCCGGAGGAATTCGAACAGAAGGTTAAGCAGTTGGATCTGTTTCGCCGTCCGGTGCTGTGTACGGAATACATGGCGCGCGGCGCGGGCAGCACTTTCGACACGATTCTTCCGATTGCGCACAAATACCATGTGGCGGCGATTAACTGGGGTTTGGTAGCCGGCAAGACTCAGACCTACCTGCCGTGGGACTCGTGGCAGCACCCTTATGTTCTGGAACAGCCAACGATCTGGTTTCACGATGTTTTTCATCCTGACGGCACACCCTACCGCGAGCGCGAAGTGGAGATCATCCGCGATCTGACGAGCGGAAAGCCTGCACCGGAATAAATGAAAGGGTCACGACCGATGATCAGACGGAGTTTTGCGCGAGCGGCGGTCATAGCGCGACCGAGAACGGGTACTCTCGCGCTTGCGACGCGGCGCTTCGAAGCGCATCAAATCGTGTGGGCCATTGAATGTACTTCTGAAGGCGGCTCATTCTTTCCGCAGGTAATCCCGACGGAATTCAAACCTGTTCGATCGGAGGACTGATGGACTACGTCAGGCTTGGCAAAACCGGACTGAAAGTGTCGCGCATCTGTCTTGGATGCATGACCTACGGTGCACCCGCCGCGGGCGAACTGAAGGGCGGACGACATGCGTGGGCGCTGAACGAAGAAGAAAGCCAGCCATTTCTTCGCCAGGCTCTCGATCTTGGCATCAACTTCTTCGATACGGCGAACGTGTATTCGAGCGGCGCGAGCGAAGAAGTGCTGGGACGGTTTCTGAAGGCGAACACGCGACGAGAATCTGTAGTGGTTGCCACCAAGGTGCATGGAGTGATGCGCGATGAACCGAACGGCTCTGGACTTTCGCGCAAGGCCATCTTCTACGAACTCGAGCAGAGCCTTCGCCGGCTGGAAACGGATTACGTCGATCTCTACCAGATTCACCGCTGGGATTACGAAACGCCGATTGAGGAGACTCTTGAAGCACTGCATGACGTGGTGAAAGCGGGCAAGGTGCGCTACATCGGTGCGTCCTCGATGTACGCGTGGCAGTTTGCAAAAGCACTCTATCTCGCCGACGTGCATGGCTGGACGCGCTTTGTCTCCATGCAGAATCATTACAATCTGTTGTATCGGGAAGAGGAACGCGAGATGCTCGGGCTTTGCGAATCGGAGGGTATCGGGGTCGTTCCCTGGAGCCCGCTGGCGCGGGGCAGACTTGCTCGTCCGTGGCAGAGCGAGCACACGAAACGGTTTGAAACCGACCAATTTGCAAAGAGCATGTATTCGCACACAGAAGAAGCGGACCGTCGCGTTGTGGATCGTCTGGGCGAGCTTGCCGAACGGCGAGGCGTTCCGCGTGCGCAACTTGCGCTGGCCTGGATGCTGAGCAAGCCGGTGATTACGGCGCCCATTGTCGGCGCGACAAAGCCAAATCATCTTGAGGATGCTGTTGCGGCGCCGGCAGTGACGTTGTCACCTGAAGAGATTGCATCGCTTGAAGAGCCGTATACGCCACATCCGGTACTTGGGTTCAGATGAATTGGCGTGCGAGCGATTTCTTGATCAGCTTGTTTCCTTTACCCAGATCGCTTCGATTTCTTCTAGGGTGCGGTTCTTGGTTTCGGGCAGGCGAAGGAAAATGTAGGCGAACGATGCGGCGCACAGCACGGCATAGCCAAGGAAGACGCCGGATGCCGTAAAGATCTTGATGAGACTGAGGAACGTGGCTGTGACGCACGAGACGGAAATCCACAGGACCATGGTCCCAATGGACATGGCGCGTCCGCGAATGCGGTTGGGGAAGAGTTCCGCCAGGCAGACCCATACACCAGTGCCAAGCCCGAACGCAAAGAACGCCACGTAACCCAGCACCGGCACGAGCAACAGCGCGGAACGGCCCGGCATGTAGTGCAGCAGCGCGCTAAATGCGACCAGGCAAATGCCCATTCCGCCGGTAGCCGTGAGCAGCAAGGGGCGGCGGCCCAGCTTGTCGATGAGCAGGAGTCCCACGATGGTGAAGAGCAAATTGACCACGCCGACGATCACGTTCATGCCAATGGCCTGCGAGGCGGTGGCGCCTGCGTGTTCCGCAAAGATGATGGCGCCGTAATACATGACTGTGTTGATTCCTGTGACTTGTTGAATGATGGCGAGCATGACGGTAAGCATCAGGGGCTTGCGGAGCGCCTGACCGAGCAGTTCGCGGTAGGTGCCAGTCTCCTCCTGGATGGCAATGGAAATCTCATCGAGGGTGCTCTCGACCCTGGCGCCTGGTGAAATTTGCCTTAATACGGCAAGAGCTCGCTGGCGCTGGCCACGCTGCAGAAGCCAGCGCGGGCTTTCGGGAATCCAGGGCAACAGGGAGCACAATGCGATAGCGGGGAACGCGCCCACGCCGAACATCCATCTCCAGTTGCCGTGAGGAAGTCGCGCCAGTTCGTAATTGACTACGAACCCGATCAGGATTCCGCTGACAATGGCAAGCTGGTTCATGGTGACCAGCCTGCCTCGAACATGGGCAGGGGCGATCTCGGCAATGTAAAGAGGCGCGATCAGCGTCGCTGCTCCGGCAGCAATGCCGGCCAAAGCACGGGACGCAAGCAGTTGACCCATATGCATGGAGGATGCGGCGCTGAAAGCGGCGGCGCAAAACAGGATCCCGGCGCCGAAGAGGACGGCACGGCGTCCGTAGCGATCGCTGGCCCATCCGCCGACGGCTGCACCGACCGCACATCCCAAGAGCATCACGGTAGGGACCATTTCAGTGGCGACAGGGCCAAGCTTAAAGCCGGCTTGCAGAAAGACCAGCGCACCATTGATTACGGCCACGTCATATCCGAAGATCAACCCGGCGGTCGCTGCGCAGCCGGCTACCAATATGACAAAGAGAGATGTCTTTCCGCCTTGCTCCATGATCGACACATCCGTGAAACCCAAGTGAGGACTTCGAACAGAGTACAGGTTAGGGTTGGTGCGCGCGTGAACGCACCGGTACGCTTGGAGAGAATAGCGCGTTTTGTAGATTGTACGCTCAGAGCATCATTATTTTGCTCCTTTCAATTGAAAAGATGCATTACAGTGACTACAATCTAGATCTATGAACACAATTCTTCCTGGCAGTCCGGGTCCGACGTTTGTGGATTGGGACTCCGGCTTGATCACCGGGGAGGGCGTTGAAGAGTCGGTCAAGACTCTCGGGCAGATGTCGGGACTGTTTCATGATGAAGCGGCCAGGCGCAGCATGGATCCGGAAACCGAGGTGTACAGGGTTCGGTTCTGGAAGCCGGTTCCGGATGGGACAACTGGGGGGCTATTCTGGGGTGCGACGGTGTTGCAGCCCGGCCGGGTTGGGGACGAATACTTCATGACCCATGGACATTTCCACGCCCTACGTGATCGCGCGGAGTTTTACGCCACGGTAAAGGGGAGCGGGGCGATGTTGTTTATGGATGAGGACCGCAATACCTGGAGCCAGGACATGGCGCCGGGATCGGTACACTATATCCCCGGCAATGCCGCGCACCGGGTGGTGAATACAGGTAGCGAGCCCCTGGTATTCCTTGCCAGTTGGCCCAGCGATGCAGGGCATGACTACGCCCGTATCCGCGTCACCGGATTCAGCAAGCGCATGGTGCTGCGGGACGGTAGACCGTGTCTGATCTGACCGTACTGGCCATTGATTTGGGCGGCTCGCATGCGACCTGTGCCGTGGTGCGCGCGGGTGCAATCCTGGCCAGCAAAAACCTGCTTGCTGACGGGGCAACTGGTCTGGCGTCTCTGCTGCCCGCATTTAGCGAAACAATGTTTGAGTTGTTGCGGACCGCGAAAATCAATCGCAGCGAATGTTCGGCGGTTGTACTTGGATTTTGCGGCATCGTGAGCGCGCGGGAGAAGCGCGTGCTGGCAACAAATGAGAAGTTTGACGACGCGACACGACTGGACCTGGACGCGTGGTTTGAGCGGACTTTCGGGATGCCGTTCCTGATGGAAAACGATGCGCGGATGGCACTGCTCGGCGAATTCAAATATGGCGCGGCACGCGGAACTGAGGACGCGGTGATGCTGACCCTGGGCAGCGGCATTGGAGGGGCGGCTTTGCTGAACGGGCGGCTGCTGGAAAGCAAGCATGGACTCGCCGGTACGATTGGCGGGCATTTGCCAGTAGTTCTAAATGGACGGCGGTGCTCATGCGGCAATTTTGGATGTGCTGAATCGGAAGCCTCGACTTCATTTCTGCCTGAGATTTACGGCCAAGAGGCGCGCGGCGCGAAAGGAGCGCTCAGCGACAGAAAGGCAATCGGCTTTGCGGAGCTCTTTGAGGCGGCCGAAGCTGGCGATGAACCCGCAATTGCCGCGCTCGAATATTGCCTGCATGTGTGGTCGGTGCTGACTGTCGCGCAGATTCATGCGTATGACCCTGAAGTTGTGGTCTTCGGCGGATCGGTGATGAAGCGTGCCGGAGAGATTTTGCCGCGCTTGCAGAAGTACGTTAATGCGCACGCCTGGACTCAAGGGCGGATTGTCCCATTGCGAGTGGCCGAGCTTGGTTCCGATGCAGCACTTCTCGGTGCGCTCGCGCTTGCGGAGTCCAGCCTTTGACGTCACAATCCAAATTCGATAAACACCCTGCGGTTTCGATCTCTGAGACAGAGAGCGACTGCGCTCTTGGCTGGAGCGAGATCCTCGATTTTCTGCACGCGCACGGGGATGCGCGGCGGATTGCCATCGAGTGTTATCCCGGCGTGCTGCTTGAGCCATTGCGGCGCGAACTGGTAATGCGGCTTGAGCCGGAACTGGTGCTGGAAAGCGCGCAGTCCATGCTGCCGGCGGTGGCTATCGAAGCGAAATTTGCAAAATTGCTCGGCGACGATCCGGTGTTTGGCCACATGATTCCAGTGGTGCTTGATGAGTTCTTTGATCCCGACAAGATTCACCATGCCCGGCGTGTTGCTGAGAATACAAGGGGCCGTATAGTCGCCATTGGCACGGGCGCTACGCTGTTGATGCCGGCGTGGGACTTGCTGATTTATGTGGATGTTGCTCGTTGGGAGATTCAACAGCGGCAGCGTCGCGGAATGGCGCCGAGCCTGGGCCTTGCCAATCCAGGCGCTTCGCCAGGACAGCTTTACAAGCGCGCGTTCTTCGTCGATTGGCGAGCCGCTGATGTTAAACGACACGAAATCTTCAATCAAGTTGACTTCTGGATTGATGGCAATTTGCCGGAGCAGCCGGCCATGCTTCGCGGGGAAACACTGCGCGCGGCGCTCGATGCAGTCAGCCGGCGGCCATTCTGCCTGGTGCCGTTCTTCGATCCCGGCCCATGGGGCGGCCAGTGGATGCGCCGCCATTTCGATCTACCTGACGGTCCCGCGAATTATGCCTGGTGTTTTAACTGCGTGCCCGAAGAGAATAGCCTGGTGCTGCGGTTTGGCACGCGCATGTTTGAATTGCCTGCACTGACGCTGGTTCACGAATGCGCGGATACGCTTCTCGGTGGACAAATCGTTCGTGAATTCGGCGCCGAGTTTCCTATTCGTTTCGACTTCCTCGATACCATGGAGGGCGGCAATCTTTCATTGCAGGTCCATCCGCTGCGCAGCTACATCCGCAAGGAGTTCGGGCTGTCTTATACGCAGGACGAAAGCTACTACATGCTGGATGCCGCGCAGGATGCAACCGTGCTGCTGGGTTTGCGCGAGGGAATTGAAAAGCGGGCAATGGTGCGGGCACTTCGCGCCGCGCAGGCGGGCGGCGCCCCTTTCCCCGCAGAAGCGTATGTGAATATATGGCCAGCACACAAGCACGACCATTTTCTCATTCCGGCAGGGACCATTCACTGCTCAGGGCGGAATGGCATGGTCCTCGAGATCAGCGCAACGCCTTACATTTTCACTTTCAAGCTGTGGGATTGGGGCCGGCTAGGGCTGGATGGACGGCCACGTCCGATCCATCTGGAACATGGCTTGAAGAACATTCAGTGGAACCGTACAACGAAGTGGGTACGCGAGCACTTGATTGACCAGAAGGAGTTGGTGGCTTCAGGCGAGGGCTGGTGCGAGGAGCGGACAGGGCTGCACGAACTGGAGTTCCTTGAAACTCGTCGGCACTGGTTTACCGCAGCCGTTCACCATGACACGCAAGGCAATCTGAATGTGCTGAACCTGGTTGAAGGGGACGCGGCGATTGTGGAAAGCCCTACGGATGCGTTTCCGGCGCTGACGGTGCATTATGCTGAGACCTTCATCGTTCCGGCAGCGGTCGGACCATATACGGTTCGTCCTGTTTCGGCGGTCGAGAAGCCGCTGGCGACCATCAAGGCCTATGTCAGGGAAGGCGCATGATGTCGGAGCCGCTTGAGTTTTATCCCGACCTGCCGCTGCGACTTTCAGAAACCGACCTGGCCCTTGTTTACGGGCGCGGCATCTTCGGACCAGAGCCCGAGATGCGCCGTCTGGACGCGATTCGTCCCAGCCTGCTCGACCCAGAGTGCAGCGGGCCTGATCCTGTGTACGGCATCGCCATGGACATTGGACGCGCGGTCGACCGGCCTTTGCTTGAAGAGCGCATGCTGTTGTTCGGAGCGGTTGTATATGCAGCAGGCGCGCTTGGTTCCGAGCCGGTGCGCTCGCAGGGGCATATTCACGCCATTGCGGCGCATAGCGGCTGGTCACCGCCAGAAATCTTCGAAATATGGAGCGGAAAGGCAATCGTCTACGCGCAACAGCGCGCCGAGGACGACCCGGGACGATGTATCGCGATTCTGGCGCAGGCGGGCGACAAAGTGGTGATGCCGCCCGGGTGGGCGCATTGCGTGATCAATGCGGACCCAGAGCGTCGCATGTCGTTTGGGGCTTGGTGCGATCGGCAGTATGGTTTTGACTACACCGGAGTGCGCGCTCACCACGGGTTGGCGTGGTTTCCCATGTTGACCAGTTCCGGTGCGATTTCGTGGAAGGCGAATCCGCATTATGCGCTATCGACACTTGAGCATCGTGAGCCGCGTCTCTATCCGGAACTGGGGCTGGACTCGTCGCGCAGTCTCTATGGCCAGTTTGTTCACGATCCGGATTCGATAATGTTCGTGTCCGATCCGCAGCGAGCAGCGGATCGCTGGCCCACATTTATCCCTTGAGAGAGATCAGACCTGGCGAACTTTAATTCCTTTTTCAAGGAACGGCGCAACCATCTGCTCTGTCGCGCCGGTGTCTGTAATGAGCAAGTCGATAGCTTCGCAGGGACAGATGAGCCAATTTGCGATAACGCCAAGCTTGCTGTGGTCGGCTACGGCGATCTTGCGTTTGGCCTGCCGGACCATGCTGCGGTTAATCTCCACTTCGTCGCCGTTAAAGCAAGTCAGGCCGTTGTGGGCATCGATGCCATTTACACCAATGAACAGCAGGTCGACGAAGATTCCGCTCATGGTTGTAACTGCTGCCTGCCCGACCAGGGAGAACCAGTCTCCACGTAAATGGCCACCCGTTACGAAGACATGGATATCCTTGCGGTTGCTTAACTCCATGGCCACATTCACGGTGTTGGTGACGACTGTAATTCCGCCAAGAGCGTGCAGACTGCGCACAACTTCAGTCGTGGTAGTGCCGGCGGTAAGAGCGATGGTGTCTCCGGGAGAGATTTGCTCGGACGCGGCCAGGGCGATTCTCCGTTTCTCGTCGGCAAAGCTTCCGACCTGGTCCTGGAATGAACGGTCGTGGCGAAAGGCCTCGTAAAACAAGGGCTCGATGGGAATTGCCCCACCATGCGTTCTGCGCAGCAGGCCCCGATCTTCGAGTTCCTGCAAATCACGTCGAACCGTTGCCAGCGAGACTTCCAGTTTGTCGCGGAGGACCTCAACCGAAACAGCGCCCGCCTGACGAAGCTCACGCAGGATGAGCGCAGTACGGTTCGAACGCTTTTCGCTTTCTTCAGCCATTGAGTCCCGATTAAGGATACCTTCCAGATTGAGCCCTGTCGATGATGTCCTGTTGTCGACGGCACCAACTTCGTTGAGTGAAAGAGAGTGTCATCGCCCTCGCCCATTTGCTTATCGAGACGTGCCGACGTGTTCGACGGTGACGCTGCGATGCAGAGGAAGGTCGCGCGAGGATGTTCCGACGAGAATCTCGTAGGTCCCAGGCGGCGAAATCCAATGATGCTGCGACGGATCGAAAATGGAGAATGAACGATCATTCAACTCGAGGCTTACGGGTCTCGTTTCCCCGGGATCCAGTTGAACTTTCGCAAATGCGCGAAGCTCATGCGGCGGCTCGCCATTTGCGGGCGGCTGGCCGACATAGACCTGAACGACCTCAGCACCTTTGCGTTTACCCGTATTGGTTACATCGACTTTGACGAGGACTTTGCGGGGCGCGCCATTCGAGCTCAATTCCAGCTTTGCCGGCTCGACGGCCAGATGGCTGAGACGAAACGTGGTGTAGGACAGGCCGAAGCCAAAGGGAAACAGGGGCTGCGTGTTAGTGGCGTCGTACCAGCGATAGCCAACGTTGAGAGCTTCGCTGTAAATGGAACGGCCACCTATTCCCGGCCACTGCTCCTTGCTTGCGGTGGGTATTTCGGCGGCAGTCCGCGGGAATGTCAGAGGCAGCTTCGCGGAAGGATTGACGTCGCCATACAGGATCGCGGCGATCGCATTACCGTCTTCCTGGCCCGGATACCATGCCTCGATGATGCCGGCGACCTGATCGGCCCAGGGCATAAGCACGGGGCCACCTGTATCCAGCACGACGATGGTGTGCTTGTTGGCCGCCGCTACTGCCTCGATCAGGTGATCCTGATTGCCGGGAAGTTCGAGATTGGGGCGATCACGTCCTTCGGTTTCGTCGGTATGAACGAATACAAGCGCAATCTGTGCCGCTTCCGCAGCCTTCGATGCCGCGGACAGGTCACTGCCATCTGCGTACGATACCTCAGCTTCTGTGCCGACACGCTTGCGGACTCCGTCCAGAGGAGTGACGACGTAAGGCGCAACAACTTCCGAACTACCTCCGCCTTCGGCCTTAGGCTTGGCATTGCCGGCTTCGCCAACGACGGCAATGGATGCATGGAGAGGAATGGGAAGGATCGACTGATCGTTCTTGAGGAGAATTGTGCCTTGCTCGGCGACCATGCGCGAGAAAGCATCGTGCTGCGGACTGCGCACATTCGAAGTCCACGTGCCTGGCTGGACTTTGTCAAACAGGCCAAAACGAAACATGGGAACAAGAATGTGGCGCACATGTTCATCGATGGTGCTGACGCTGACTTGTCCTGCTTCTACAGCCTTTTTCAACGCGGCACCATAGAACGTGTCGTCGGGCATCTGCTGATCGAGGCCATTGTCCGCGCAGTCGACGGTGGAGTGGGTCGCACCCCAGTCGCTCATGACCCAGCCGTCAAATTTCAGCTGGTCTCGCAAAAGGTCATGCAGAATGTGGGCATTTTCGCACGAGTAGACCCCATTCGTTTTCACGTAGGCGCACATGAACGTGCCTACGTGGCCATCCCGAACGGATGCCTCAAACGGAGGAAGATAGATCTCCTGAAGCGTCCTTTCATCGACGATGGAGTCTTCTCTGAACCGGTCGTCTTCCTGATTCATTGTCAGGTACATATTTGCGTCGGCGATGGGGCCCTGGCTTTGAATTCCCTTGATCTCGGCCGCGGCCATCTGGCCATTGAGGTAGGGGTCCTCGCCGTAACTCTCAAAGGTTCGTCCCCACTCAGGTACCCGCACCACGTCAATTGAGGGGCCCAGTTCCACCTTGGTTCCCTTGCCCCATTGTTCTTCTCCCAGGACGCGTCCGAACTGATTCAGCAGCGCAGTATCCCAACTTGACGCGGCGGCGATCGGCGCGGGCAGCAAGGTTACGTTCTTTGCCTTATTTCCTACGCCGGCGCGTCCGTCTGCGAGGGTCAAGGGAGGAATTCCGAGCCGCCGGATGGGAGGCACCAATCCGACGTACTCGTTGGGAGGAACGGCCCAATCGAACCCGGTGTCGACGGTCCCTTTCATCGCGTTCACGCCGTGCATCATTACGATTTTCTCGTCGAGGGTCATTTGCTTAATCAGAAGATCGGCGCGCTGCTGGGGCGAGAGGGAGCGATTCATCCATGGCCGCTGCGATGCGGTCGTAGCCGGAGACGTTGGCTTGTTCGTATCCAGTGCCGTGTGCGTCGTCCCCCAGGCAGGCTGCACATTTACTACCACCGCGACAAGCAGACAGACGCAGACCGTTCCCAGGATGAACGAGGCGGTCGTTTCTGACCGGCGGACCAGCGAGTGAATCTTCATGAATGCGAGTCTCCCCTTTGGCAAAGCCGGGCGAATTTGCCCACAACACGACAGTCCGCATCGCGGGGCTGCACAAGATTTTTCGGCTCTTTGCTTTCGCGCTTGATTTAAACTCAAAAGTTACATGGTGTCAATTGAATAATCCACATTCGCTCATGCAAATGCTCGTTATTGGATAATGCAGTCATTTAGACAGGCGGCGGCATTTTCAGAGTGTGCAGAAGGATTCCGATCGAGACCGGTCGCTCTCAAAAATCTGCAAGCAAAAAAAGAGATGGAGGTGAACACTCGCCTCCTTCTCCTTTTCGTGTTGCCTTGTGCTCTCCCGTTTCGCTAACGTTTCTTCGCCAGCCACAGCAGTGCATCTTCGAATAATCGATTCTGATGCGCTTCGGTGAAGATTTTGTCGCCGTGGCCCATATTTATATAGATCATTCTGAACTTCGTATTTGTCCACACAACGGGAATGTCGCCGCCGGTCAGCGTGTCCTTGAACCCTAAAGGATAGTTGGACGCATCGAGCGTCAACAGCACTTTTACATCCTTGTTCGCGCGCGGACTGGGCAGCCAGCTATACCACTCGTTTGCCGGGGAGACGAAATGCGCCGGCAAATCCCTGGTAATCGGACTCGTCCTATCGTCGACACTTAGCGCTGCAGGCAGAGGAGGCCAGTTGTTTCCGTAGAAGACACCACCGCCGAGGAAATGGACGAACCAAGGCCAATGCGTAGATTCATCGTTGTATGCGGCGAAATGAAATCCGAGCCAACCTCCGCCATGCACCATGTATTGCTCGAAGGCTTTTCGCTGCTGCGGAGTATGCGCGGAATCGTTGAACCAAACAACGACCTGAATATCTTTGAGGCGCTGCGCATTCAGGTCGTTCCAGTTTGTTGTGGACTGGAAGTCAAAGTGGTCCTTCTCGGCGGTGGCGGCGAAGAACTTCACAGCGTCTTCGGCAAAGTCAACATGATCGCGCTCAACGTCGGTGGAATAAAACGCCAGCACGTGAATCGGAGAACGCCTGCCCTCGGCAATCGCCGGCGCGGCCAAAAACGCGAAGACAGCAATGACGAACAGCAAACGTCGAATCATTTTTGAGCCGCCCAGAGAATCGAGTTGTGAAAGAGGGTTGTGAAGGCACTGTTTTGAAACAATTCGGGATGGTGGCCCATAAAGATATACACATTTCTGGCTTTGAAGTGCTCATTGGTCCAAACCACCGGATGGTCGCCCATCTTGATAGGGCTTGGAGGCGAATAGGTGCTCTCATCAACGCTCGCAAGAACATGCACATTGGGCCGCGGAGACTTGTCGTAGGTATACCATTCCTCGTTTTCGATGACGAAGTGCCCGGGGAGATTTCTCACCACCGGGTGCGAAGGAGCTTCCACATTGACCGTTGCAGTGGCAAACGTCGGAATGTATTTTGTGAAACGAATGCCGCCCATGAATGTAGAGAACCACGGCCACATCGGGTAGCCATCGAACTCTCCCAGCAGGGTTGCGTGGTGGAAGCCGATCCATCCACCTTGTCCCCCTTCGATGTACCTCTGAAATGCAGCCATTGCTGTGGGAGTCCACGCATAAGGAGGAAAATTCAGTTGAATGAAGAGTTGGTATTGCGCGAGAAACGCATCATCGATTTTGTCGGTATTCTCGATGTAGTCAATTGTGAATCCGTCGGCAACCGCTTCGCGCGCGAGCCACACCTTCGCTGCGTCAACGAACGGCTTATGAATGCCGCCTTGCTCGGCAATGGCGAGCACTTTGAATTTGGGTGGTGATTCCTGGCCTGCGGCGATACCGATGCCGAGATAGATGGCGATTACGACTACGGTCCAGGTCAAGAAAGGCAAGGCGCGAACTTTTGATTTGTCATTGCGCCGCATAAACTATCCCTGCATCTCCTATCAATTCTCGGCGAGCGCCCAACCCGGCATCTCGCCGATTCCGCTCGGAAGGAGGCACTTCACGCGCATTCGGCCCGGTGTTGAACGAAACAAGCAGACGCATTCTTGCGGAACCCTCCACGGGAGAAGATACTTAGAGCGTGTTTCAAAAATGGTTGTCGAGAATCCGGTTATTATTCCTTAGGGGTTAAAACCCCATAAACTTGCTGCCTTTTTCGGCCCGGCTAAAGCCGTGCCCTTGTTACAAAATTTGTTTTTGAAATACGACTTGTTTTTGAAACACGCTCTAGTAATCAAGGTGAAGTATCTCATGGATTCCTGGCATCGAACAGCCTCCGCTTCCTCTCAAGTCAGAAGATGCTTCGCAGCGTGCATGCTGACCGGTATTATCGCTGTTCTCGCGCGGCCAGCGCTTGCGCAGATTCAACCTGCAGCTCCAAGTGGTGGACTGATTAACCCGCAAGCTATCGTATTCAATCCGGCAGCGGGGAAGGTTTATGCAGTGGATACAGGACGCGGCGCCGTTGAGATCTACAACGTGGCGCTTCAAACGTCGCGCCGCGTGCAAGTGGGAGCGTCGCCGGTTTCGATCGCAGTGAACGTCACAACGGGCAGAGCGTACGTTGCAAATGCCGGAGATGGCACGGTGAGCGTTCTCGACGGAGAGTCAGACGCTGTTCTGGCCACGGTTCCCGTTGGAAGCCATCCCTACTCGATCGCGGCCAATTCAGTTACCGGCAAGGTTTACGTTTCTCACACCTTCAGCGATCAGCTCAGTATTCTTGACGGCGCAACCAATACAGCGACCTCTCTGAAGACTCCATCACCCGATCTGATCTCAGTCAATCCCGCGACGAACACAGTCTACCTTCTGGGATATGAAGGCGGGACGGTGACGGTGCTCGACGGCGCAAGTGAAACGACGCATGCGATGGAAGCGGGGAAGCATGCCTGGGGGATGACGTTGAATACAAAAACGGGAATCTTGTACGTGGCCAGGTTGGGCGTTGCCGGTGTCGCTGTACTCGACGGCAGCTCTTCTTCTGCCGTCATTCTTCCTGCGGGCGCCATCCCATGTGCTATCGCTGTGAATTCCAAGACCGACACTCTCTATGTCGCGAACTATGGAGAGAACACCGTTTCGGTCATCGACGCGAAGCAGGGCCGCACGGTCGCCACCGTTTCGGTGGGCAATCACCCCCAGGCGATTGCGCTCGATGCAATACGCGATCTGGTGTACGTGGCGAATACTCACAGCGATAGCGTCACGGTGATCGATGGATCAAGCAACAAAGTTCTCGCCACACTTCCTGCCGGAAGGAATCCCTACGCTCTCGCCGTGGTTCCAAACTCTACAAGGCTTTATGTAGCGAACGAGGCGAATGGCGAATCGTCCACGATCGTCGATCTTAATAAGATTCACGTGCCTGTCTTCTAACTATGGGTTTGCCGTTCTTTCCCAGTTCACTTATCCGCGGCGACACCGGTAACCTCCTTGTGCTGGTCTATCGAGCCGTCGGCAAGGAAAACAGCAACCCAGGGAGATCGGGTATCGACTACCTGCGCATGCCACAGAATCTCTCGCGTGCTGTGGCTGCCCAACTCCACTCGCATGGTCGCGGGCTCAGTCAATAAGAGGTTGTCGACCCTTGCAGAAAAGTTATGAGTTCCGGCGCCCTCAGCGCATAAGTGCAGGACGAAGTCTTTCGCGGACAAGTTCGAGGAATCCACGGTGAAGTCGACAGCGCTTTTGCGCATCAAATCGACATGGTAGGATCCGGCGGACAACGCCGTCAGGGAAGTGTGCACCGAGCCTTGTCGAATCGCGTAACTCCCCTGTGGAACCTCGGCGTGAAAGCGCCCGCTCGCCAAGTCCCGTGTCGCGTTTGTTACTGCGCCTGTCTTTCGATTGACAAGCTGCACCGGCTCGCTGGTATGCGCCTCCGATGTTCCATCGACGGTTGCGGGCCCGCTCAAGTCCTGCATGAGCCAAATCCATTCGCCCGCGGGCTGTGACCAGACTTCCTTATATGTCCAGCAGATCTGTGTTGGCCAATACGGAGCGTCGGCCGTGCTTCGGGTTTCGATCCCAACCGGGATTGCGCCCACCAACTGCCCCGAGCGAACACTGTAGAGGGGCGTCCAGTCGTACCCTTCCCCATACATAATGCTGGCTGCAAACGGATTTCTTCCCACGATCCACTGAGCCTGTTGTTGCGCGAGGTTTTCCGCGTCGACGTCTCCCCGGATTTGTGCTGATGTTGAGAGCGCCTTAGCCTCAGAGAGCAGTACGCTTGAGTTACCGCGGAAATCAAACCAGACCGGAAATCGCCGCAGGTAGTAGTCTCCGCCGAGCGGAACGCCCTGATGAACCTCTTCCAAATAAACATTCCGGTCGGCGGTGCGCAACGGAGTCCAGTTTTTCGATTCCGGCAACAGACGCACTTCGCTCTCGCGGTACACTGCGGACGGTAGCATGTTGTAGGGCGCATCGACTTTTGCCGCGGCCTGCTGATAATACTTTGAGTGCAGAACGATGGCCGAATACCATTTCATCCAGCGCGGATCATCTGGAAGCGCATTGCACAGATGAGCCAGAGCGACGATCGGCTCCTCTTCCTGCCCGATGTGAAAACGATGAAACAGGTTTTCTCGTCTCGGGCTGGTGTAAAAGAAGCCCGTCATGGGAATGCTCCAGGGCTGCATCGTCCTTTCCTGAGAAGCTAGAATTTGCTCGCCGAAGTTGACCGCCTCTTTCGCGTAATTCTGGTCGCCGGTCGCTTGAAACAACTCGATAGACGCGATTGCGCCGAAGGAAGTTCGTTCCAATTCATCTTTTTGTCCGTAGACTTCTGGTAGCGGCTCAGCTTTCCGCAGCCCTTCCATGGCGAACGTCCAGTCTTCTTTTGCTGTGGCGAGACTGCGGTTGGCGAGTTCGGGATTGGAGCCATGAAGGATGCGCGCAGCCAGCGCTTCAACCGCCGTTACACGGAAGTTCCACTCTGGGTCGTTCACCGCTTGACCAAAGCGGTCGTCGGCGTCGCCCATGATTCCGTCGGTCCAGTAACTGATCAACTGTCCAGTCGAGCGATAGCCATCGCCGAATCTTGTCTTGAGAATCCAGTTCAATCCCCACTCCGCTTCAGCAATTAATCTGTCATACAACGCGGGATCTTCACCTTGTCGCTTGAGCCGGCCGGCTAATTCGAATAAGGCATAAGACATGCCGGTGACATTGCCTGTCGCCGTCAAATCTCCCGCGTCGTGATAGCCGCCGTTGACAACAATTCGCTTGTCGCCATGGATGCTGTAGGCGTCCTGGTGGCAAATTCCGTGAATGCCGGGGATCACCGTTCCGCAACGCTCGCTGTACATGAAGTTGACGACTTTCAGAATGCTTTCGCGCCAGGCGTCATCGCCAATGCGGAAGGAGCGAGTGGTTGACATCCCCGATCGAAGAACGTACCGCCCTGCCCGCTGAAACTTTGAGAAATCAAGGACCTGATAGTCTCCCAAGGAGGTTTCCGTTCGCTCGATCGGTCCGGTAAAGACCGGCTTCCCAGTGTCGACATCAACCAGCGAGAACTCATGGGAAGTGAGTCCGTTTGCAACGGCTGTCTTCGTCGACCCAGCCGTATATCCGGCTTGGCTGAAGGCGATCTTTCCGGGCGAGACATCCCATCCCTCCACATGATCGGGCACCACAGTCTGCAATTCGAATTGATCGATGTACAGGATCGTCTTGTCGCCCGGATCGGGAATCATCTTCGGCATACTGTAGGCGAAGTCGACGGCAGTCACTTTGTCCCGCGCGAGTGGAGCAATTTCCCAAACCACATGGTTCCATTGGCGGTTTTTGAGAGGGATCGATTCGTCGCGTCCTTCGTTGGTGTTGTCGGGCAGAGAATGCGCGCCTTCGTTGTGAAGCACAAGGCTGGCTGAGATCGCAGGCGCCCCGTCCACATCCGGGTAGACCCAGATTGAGAGACGGTTGTAGTGGCTCCAATCCTCTGACGGAAACTGGCGCGTAGCGACCAGGTCCTGCCAATCGCCGCTGCCGTTAACGCGACCCACGTTATCAATTGAGCGAATCCGGATGGAGTGCTTTCCATGTTTTACCTGTGCGTCGGAAAGCGTCATCTCACCTTCGCCTTTGAAAGACCACTTGGACAGATCCTCCATGTCATCCAGCAACCGGGAGTCGAGGACTTTCTTCTGGAGCCAGCGGGAGTCGGCTCCATCCTGATATACCGGTTGCATTGGCTTCTCGGCAGAAAATGTCTGACCTTCAAGAGAGCAAGTTGAAGCCGAGACGAAAAGGATTGAGGCGGTGAGAATACCGAGTGCGCGAAAGAAGGATCGAATTCGACGAGTTGGAAAGAGATTGGTCATGGTAGCCGTTTGCACGCAATTCAATCACAAGGTCGATCTGTTGTCGAACAGGGAACATCTTACGGGTGACAGGCTCGGCCGCACTGTCCGGATCATCAATGCGGCAGGCTGACGGCAAAGACGTACCACGCCGCGTGCGGTAGCCATTGCTCGGTCCAACGCCAGTCTTCATCTTTTCCCGTGACCGCATAGCCCTGGTTGAACGCGATCCCGTCTTCATTGGTCAAGCTGGAAGTTATCCCGTTCATAATTCCTCCGGGCGCCCCGGTGTACTTATAAGAGCGAAAGAACATATACGCCGCGTAACCATGGCCACTGCCCATGAGCATGCTCGCATCAAATGGATTACGGCCGAGTATCCAGTGGAGTTGGTTCCACGCATACGCGCTTAACTGCGATTGAAACTCCGGGTCATCCCGGAAGAGCGGCAACGCCATGCGCGCGGCCGCTACCAATGAAGCAAGACGCGCATTCTCTCCCTGCCACCACGGCGCTGCCTCGGTATCGTGGGGAAAGAAGAATGCGGTCCGCATCTTTCCCTCCGTGAGTACCAACTGCCGCGCATAGCCGAACGGATTGTTCACTTCCGCGGTTACCGCAAGTTCGAAGCGCAGCGAGCGCTCCACGGTTTGCCTGACCATTTGCCGATTTGCAGGCGATGCAATCTGGAAGTACTCAAGCAAGCTGATGACAGGCAGGCCGGCATCGACAGGGTGAAAATAAGGACGGCTCCCATTGTCGGCTCTCCAAAAGCCCTGCCATTTTCCTGATGAAGTGAGGCGTGCCATCAAATGCGCGGCGCGCCGATCAGCCTCGTCCCGATAGGTTTCCATTTGCGTGGCCCGATAAAGTTCGGTGGACGCCATCAGCGCACAATAGTCATCCAGAATATTCTCCACGCCGTCATTGGTCAGTTCACGGTTGTGGGCTTCAAGGAACTGAAAGGCCTCCTCCGCTGCGTTCAAATAATCCGACCGCGTGAAGTCGCCCTCTACGGGCATGGTGCTTGCCAGAGCAAGCGCGGCAATTGCCATCCCACCCCCTGCTCGAAAACTCGTCTCGAAGGCATGCGGCCCTTCAGCCTTGCCGATCTTTTCCGTACTGTCCGCAGTACTAACCTTGATCTGGGTACGCCAGTTCGGATTCCCGATGGCCCGGTCCTGCGCCAGTTTGCCCGAGCCGGGAGCAGAGATCGATTCAAAGAAGGACCCGTTTGGCCGCTTCATTCGCACCAGGAAATCGGCGCCGTAGAGGCCCTCGTCCAGCATGCGCCGCTCGTATTCGCTGAAGTTGTCGTCGTTTCTCGACTCCAGCGCCTGATAGCTTTTCAGCAAGCTCCATACCACGAGCGGAACCTGCTGCGGATTGAAGTAGGAAGTAGGATTCTGGTGCGAGAAATGAATTCCGTAGTCGCCGGTTGCGTCATACCAGCCTCCATGTACATCCACAAAGCCACTCTGACCGCCTGGGAGATGCAAATGGCGATCCGCCTGGTTCATAAGCCCGCTGGCCCGCTGGCCCTTGAAGTAGAAGACGACATTCGAGAGGGTGTCGCGCTCGATGATGTCGTCGCCGATCTCGAACGCACACGAACTTACAGCGGTCCGGCCTTCGTCCACCCGCAGTACGTAGTGACCTGCTTTCTGCCACGCGGAAAAGTCGGCTGTCCAGAAGACGGTATCGCCCCACGCATAGACTTCGCCCGAGCGGCTAAGACGGCCCTGCAGGACTGTTGCCCCGGAGTCCGAATCGATCAGAGCGAATTGTTGCAGATGATCCTGTGCTGAGGCGGCCACAATAGCCTGCTTGGGCGCAAGGGTTTCGTATCCCACCTGATCAACAAGTATGTGCGTCTGTCCCCAACAAGCGTGAGGGCACAGTGCGGCACTCATGGCCAACAACAGGAACCTCTTCATGTCGATGATTTATGTCCTTCCGCAGAGAGCCTTGCCGCATAAGTTGGATCGATGACGGGCAGGTTTAACTGACATTTAGTTTAGAGAAGCACTCGAATCTTTGGTACTGTTATTTAGAAAGAAGCCTTATGTTCGGGATCCGCGCCACAATCGTTAGCGTTGCACTTGTTCTGCCTGCCCTCTGTGGCGCATCCACTGCGAAGCGTGCCGAGCCGATGGTGGTCGGATATGTGTTCACGCGCAACGCAGTGTTAGTTCCCGGAGAGATTGATGCCAAGAGCCTGACCCGCGTCAATTATGCCTTTGCCAATATCAAAGATGGCCGCATGGTTACAGGGTTCGCAGGCGACGCCCAGAACTTTGCGTACCTCACTGCACTTAGGCGCGAAAACCCATCAATCACCGTCCTTGTATCGGTTGGTGGATGGCTCTGGTCAACGAACTTCTCCGACATTTCGCTTACGAAGCAGAGCAGGGAGATATTCATCCAAAGCGTAATGGAGTTTCTTGTCAAGTATGACCTTGACGGGCTAGATATCGATTGGGAGTACCCGGGAATGTCAGGCGCCGGGCATCCGTTCCGCGCCGAAGACAAGCATAACTTCACATTACTGCTCAAAGAGCTTCGCAAACGATTCAACCATGAGACGGGGAATGGCCATCGAAGACTCTATCTCACAATTGCCGCCGGGGCTTCGGATGAGTTTCTTGCACACACCGAGATGGCCAAGGTGCAGAAGTATGTCGATACCGTGAATCTGATGGCTTACGACTATTACGAACCGGGCTCTGACCCGCTCACAGGTCATCATGCGCCGCTGTTCACGAATCCATCAGATCCCAAGAGAGTATCCGGTGACGCATCCGTTCATGCATTTGAGAAAGCCGGCGTTCCGGCAGCCAAGATTCTTCTTGGTCTGCCGTTTTACGGGCACCAATGGGGCGACGTCGCGGAACGCGATCATGGATTATTTCAGCCAGGAAAGCCGATTCCCAACGCGTATGCGCCTTACAATATCATCGCGTCAACGATGCTGAACCATGGATATGTACGGTACTGGGACCCGGTTGCTTCGGTTCCTTACTTATATAACCCGGAGAAGCATATATTCGTCTCTTACGAAGATACAGAATCGATTGCGGCAAAGTGCCGGTATGTTCTGAACCGCAAGCTAGGCGGGGTCATGTTCTGGGACTACTTCAGCGACCCAGACGGAGCTTTGCTGGGGGCCATCAACCTGTCGCTTGGCCGGACAATGGCAAACGAAAAAGGTACGCCATGAGTATGCTCGCCAACGCCTCTTCGAAAATCGCGGCGCCTGCACAAACCGCTCCGCGGGTCGTCTCGATCGACATCTTTCGTGGCTTGACGATGGCAGTCATGATCTTTGTGAATGCGCTCTCCGACGTGCGCGGCTTACCATGGTGGACATATCACGCGCCAGCCAGATTGGACGAGATGACATATGTCGACATGGTTTTTCCGTTCTTTCTGTTTATTGTCGGCATGTCGATGCCCCTGTCGATTCGGAAGAGGCTGGAACGTAATCCATCGCAGCCGGCGCTGTGGATTCATGTGGTCCTTCGTGTTCTTGGATTGCTTGTTCTTGGACTGATCCTGGCCAATGCGGAGAAGTGTGACCCGGCGCGGATGGCCCTCAGTGGAAGCGTGTGGGCTTTGCTCGGTCTCATATGTGCTGGACTCTACTTGAATGTGTACGGAGAGTCGAAGCGATTTCCAGCATATTCCAACGTGCTTCGCTTTATCGGGCTTTTGGGCGTTGTGATACTGCTCGCGATGTTTCGCAGAGCGACTCCTGACGGGCACGCAACATGGCTCGATTTTTCTTATCCGGAGATACTCGGCCTGATCGGGATCAGCTATCTTGCGGTCGCGATCCTGTTTATTCCGACTCGTCGCTGGACCTGGGCGCCTGTTGTGTGGCTCGTCCTCCTGGCCTCTTTGTGCGTATTCTCGACTGCGAGAATCCTCGCGTTCCCAGAGCACCTTCCCCTCTATATATGGCCATTCGGAAATGGGGCAATGGCCGTGATCGTCATGGCAGGAGTTGTCACTTCTCTGATTTTTCTGGGAACCGGCAAAAGACCCGATCCAAAGGGGGCAATGATGCTTGCCTGCGGTTTCGGTCTCGTTATGCTCGTGGCAGGCAGAGTGTTCACGCCGCTCGGCATTTCAAAGATTCGCGCGACCCCGACGTGGTCACTTTATAGCATCGGCGCAGCTGTCCTGAGCTTCACCCTTCTCTACTGGATCTGCGACGTGAAGCAGCGGACTCGGTGGGCTTACCTGGTCCGCCCCGCTGGTTCGAATACGCTCCTGACTTATCTATTACCCGACTTATGGTACTTTGCCCTGGCGGCTATGGGAATCACTGCTTTCGACACCCACTTCAGCGTGGGCTGGCCGGGAGTTGTAAAGACAGTTGTCTTTACAATCTTCATGCTTTTGTTATCAAGGCTTTTGACCAAGGCAAAGATCCGATTGCAACTTTGACGTCGCGAAGATTGTCCATGTCCCAACCGGACAGGGCGAGGCATTTTCTGTCTTATGGGAACGCAGGTTTGCAATCCAACCGCGATTGAGACCTTGTGACGAAAGAAACTATCTCGGTCGGCAGGCTGGCGCTCCTTCGCCACACAAACGAGCTGACGATTCGAAGACTCTTAACGCGATTCCCCTCGTTCTCCTTCCGCGACCGCGATTCCGAAGTCGGCTGAGCGTCTTCTCGCTTCATCGCCAAGGCCAGACGGACAACGGAATGGCAGCGCGCCCGCCAGCTCCAGCACTTACATCCCTTTTCACGGTGTCCTTTCCGCGGCGGCCAGCTTCCTATTGGCAGATTGCGATTACGCGCATACACTTGTGGGCGGCAATTCCAAAGGAGTTAAACCATGAAGAACTTACTTTTGTCGCGACGCGAGTTCCTGCATACAACGGCCGGTGCAGCAGGCGCTTCACTACTGGCAAAATCGGTGCTTCTCGATGCCGAACCGGCTCTTGCAGCCGCACAGATGGCTGCGCCGAGCGATCAGGTCCGCTTCGGAATCGTTGGTGTCGGGATGGAAGGTTCAGGGCTTCTCACGACCGCGGTAAAGCTTTCAGGCGTGGAGTGCGTCGCGGCTGCTGATCTTTATGATGGCCGGCACGAGTTGGCAAAGGAAATCGTGGGAAAACCAATTCGGACGACTCGCCGCTATCAGGAATTGCTCGACGCGAAGGATATTGACGCCATCATTGTTGCCGTCCCCGATCATTGGCACAAGCAGGTGGTGGTCGATGCCCTTGCTGCCGGCAAAGATGTGTATTGTGAAAAGCCGATGTCGCACAATCCCGCGGACGGGTTAGCGATGGTGGCCGCGGCCAGGAAGGCGGATCGAATTGTCCAGATTGGTGCGCAGCGAACAAGTTCGGTGATATGCGCAAAAGCAAATGAGCTTTTTGCCCAGGGTGCCATTGGCGACCTGAACCTGATTGAAGCCACCTATGGCCGCAACGACCCCAATGGGGCGTGGGAATATCCCCCTCCGCCGGATTTGTCGCCATCGAATCTGGACTGGGATACCTGGCAGGGAACGGTGCCGAAAAAGGCGTTTGATCCCTATACGTTTGCGCGGTGGCGCTGCTGGAAGGAGTATGGAACCGGGGTTGCAGGAGACCTGCTCGTCCACCTGATCAGCGGTATGCAATTTGTTTTGGGCATCAACGAAGTTCCCACGCGAGTGTCCGCATTTGGGGGCATCTACCGATGGAAAGACGGGCGCAATATGCCCGATGTGCACCCGGTCTTATTCGAGTACGAGGGGGTGCCTGTCTACATGCGCTTGTCACTGGGGTGCGAATCAACGGAAGTCACCCGCTTTATGGGTTCGAAGGGCATCATTGAACTCCGCGAGTTCAGCGTGAGCTTTACGCCGCAAGCGGGGGTGGACCTTTCGCCCAGCTACTATAGTGCCTCATTCCCTGCGCGCTTGAGGGATACGTACGTCAACCAATGGCACAAGGAGCACGATCCGGCGCCCGGCAAAGAGCCCGCTCTGGAGACGATCACATACAACGGGAACGACTATGACGATTTGCGGCCACATCTCGCAAAGTTCTTCGATGCGGTTCGCACGCGGAAGCCGGTTGTGCAGGATGCGGTCTTCGGTCACAACGCAGCTTTGGCATGTCATCTTGCGAATGAATCCTATTTTCGCAAGAGTCCGGTGAGGTGGAATCCCGCGACAAGCGCGATTGAATCAATCGGCTAAGCGCGGGGCGCCAGACGGTGATTCCGGCCCGGCCTCAAGACGAAACCGCCCGACACTCAGGAGTGCGGTTGCCGGAGTGGATTCGAGCCAGATTCGAGCTAATCGAATCAAAAGCAAAGGAGTTTTGATTACGTGAAATCGCAAACGGTTGTCCTTCACTTAGTCCTCGCGCTCCTGTTCGCCTCCGTGTGGGGCAATTCTCAAACGACGGACTCGGCAAAGAGCGGCTCTGCTGCCGATATGAGCTCTGCAGCCGAGCCGTTTCTGGGGCGCTGGGATCTGACGCTGAAGTCCCCAAGCCGTGAGTATCCTTCATGGTTGGAGGTCGAGCAAAAGAATGGTCAATTAACAGCGTTGATGGTGGGGCGCTGGGGCAACGCGCGGCCGCTCCCCAAAGTTGGAGTATCGAATGGACTTCTTACGTTCGTGTCGTCAAAGGAAGAGGAAGACAGCAAGGCCGACATGATTTTTACGGGACGGTTGAATGGAAAGACTCTTTCGGGGAACGTAACCGGCCCGGATGGGATGCTCTGGAAATGGGTTGGCGAAAAGGCGCCCGCCCTGAAACGAACAGGCACGCCGAAATGGGGTAAGCCGATTCGGCTATTCAACGGAAAGGACCTGACCGGATGGACGATGGACAAGCCTGGACCGCCCGTGTGGACGGTTCAGGACGGCACCCTTGTGAGTCCGGGGAATGGTCCCGAGTTGATTGGAGATCGCAAGTTTCAGGATTTCAAGCTGCACATCGAGTTCAACTGCGGACAAAACGCGAATAGCGGCGTCTACCTGCGCGGCCGCTACGAATTACAGATTGAGACCGAATCGCAGGGTGAACCCCCAAGCCACCATACGGGTGGAGTGTATGGGTTCCTGGCTCCGAGGCCAGAGCTGCCGCGAACGCCAGATAAATGGCAGGCGTTCGATGTTACGCTCGTCGGCCGAAGAGTGACGGTGGTTCAAAATGGCCAGACCATCATCGATGCTCAGGAGATTCCCGGCATCACGGGGGGCGCGTTGAATAGTAACGAGGCGTTGCCAGGGCCGATTTATCTGCAAGGAAGCGAGAAAGGTCACGTAGCCTTTCGCAATATTGTCATTACGCCAGCGGAATAGTTCAGATTTTGGAATCGGAATCGGAGGCGCGTGGGCCTTCTCCGGCGACCGGCATTCCGTGTCGACAGGGCGTCTTACGCCCTTGAGCATCGGGTTTGAGAATGGAATCAGAGATCCGGAAATTGCGCCGTCTGGCATCGCCCTCCGAGTTCTGTAAATGACCCTGGCCCCGGATCCTGTACCTCTCGCGCCGAAAGACCGCGACTGTGGTCAAGCGCCGGTTTTTTGGGGTTGGGAGGGAGCTTCGGAGAGCGCTTCCCGCAGGTTCTTTTTCCAGACCAAATTCGTCATCCTGGCCGCCTGAAGGCGGTTCCCGTCAGATAGTGAAAGTAGCAGACCAAACGATTGTCTAGCGGAAAAACACCAAAAAGACGCTTGACAGCGGTTCTTTTGCCGTTGTTTAATTTCCCCGCGTGTGAAGAAGAATGCGCGGGTTCCTTGTGGGAAGTGTCTCCCTGTTCTTTCTACGGAATCTTTATCAACGAATCACACGCATATCCGGCTTTCCCCGCCGGCAAATCAGAGCGCGCGGTACGCTCTGGGGCCCCATTCCTCGGGGAAAATCGGATCGGCGGTACAGGCAAGCAACTCTGGAGGCAATTCATGAGACAGACATCGCGATGGATGCTGCCCTTTCTTCTGGTTTGTGGAAGTGGGGTATGCCTTGCACAGAACACAAACTCAGGTGATCTACGCGGCACGGTAACGGATCCGACGGGGGCTGTCATTCCCGGCGCAACCGTTACGGTGAAAGACGTAGATAAGAACGTGATTACCACGTACACAACGGACGGCGCGGGACTGTACGATACAGGCCCGATTGTGCCGGACCACTACCTACTCACCTTTACGAGGGATGGATTCAAAACACTTGTTCGCGGACCCGTTACGCTTGGCGTCGGAATCAATACCGTCAACGCCGCGTTGGAGATCGGGGCAACCACTCAGCAGGTTGTCGTGAACACAGACCTGCCCTTGCTTACGACAGAAACCGGCGCGCTGGAGGGGAGTCTTGAAGCAGATACAATGGCGGACTTGCCGCAGGTTGGCGGCGCCGACTGGGAGAACTTTGTCATCCTGATGCCCGGCGCGGCCGGCACTCCCGAGAATTCCTCGAATTCCCTCAATCCAGGGCAGATTTCCTCAATCAACGGCAATCTTCCGTTTGAGAGCATGCTGGCTGACGGCGCCACGACCACGCTGCCGATGAGCCAGAATGCCGACGTCACCGTCTTCGAGACTACGGCGGAAGTCAAGGTCAGCAATTCGGCGTTTTCAGCGCAGTACGGAGTCGGCGACATTGTCTACAACCAGATCACCAAGGGTGGCACGAACAAGTTTCACGGCGCGGGCTACGAGTATTTTCAAAACGATGCGCTGAATGCATATCCGTATGAGTTCGGCACGCCGGTTTCCCAGGTTGGGGCCATCCCGTTACTTCGCTACAACAACTTCGGAGGCGCAATTGGCGGGCCGGTCAAGCCGTTCAAGAAGGTTTTCTTCTACTTCGACTACGACAGGACGATCAATCACTCGGCTGGATCCGGAGGCTTCGAGACGGTGCCGGATTCGAACGTGCTGAGCGGTGACTTTTCCGCTCCGGGATTGCCTACTATCTACGATCCCACCACGCAAGTCATCAAGACATCGGGCACCTGCACGCAAGGAACGAACACCGTGATCGCTACCCCGGCCAATCCCTGCGTCCAGCGAACTGCCTTTCAGGACGAGACGATTTATGGTGGAGACCACACGCACGCCACGAACAAACTGCCCACGTCGCTGATCAGTCCGACGGCTCTGGCGATTCAAAAATATTATCCGGCGTCGAATGCCACAGGAACTCCCAACGGCGGATATAACATCAACAACTACCACTACAGCGTGCCCAACTCGGATCCGTTCATCAAATGGTTTGGACGTCTTGACTACGACGTTACCTCGAACAACAGGCTCACAATTTCCGAAACGGAAAGCGACAACCCTGCGGTGTACCTGAATCAAGGCATTTGCCCGATTAATTGCCAGAACGGGGATGTGAGCCGCGACAACGCGCAGGTATCCGATGTGTGGACCTTCAGTTCCAACTTCATCAACGAAGCGCGCATTGGTTTTACGGATCAGTTGAACTACTTTACGCCGTTCGGGATTGGGAGCGGCTGGCCAGGAAAGCTGAGCATGCCGATGCTCATCGCGGATAACTTTCCGAACATCAACATCAATGACTACTATGGCCTGGGCAGTTCATCGAACGCCGTTTACAAGGAGATGGTTTTCGATCCCTCGGACGTGGTGACCCTGATCAAGGGCCGTCATGTTCTGCACTTCGGCGGCGAATTCCTCATCAATCGAGCGGATTCCACGGCATGGGGCAATCTGAATGCTGGAACCGTAGGCTATACCGGCGAATACACCTCGTCGGGCGGCCAGAACACGCTGTCGACCGACGGCTTCGGCTATGCGGACTTCCTGATGGGCCAGACCAACAATTGGAGCGCAAGTGAAACCCCCGAATTCGGCGGAAGGTGGAAGACGCCGCAGTTGTTCGTTCAGGATGACTGGAAGGCTCGTAACAATCTGACTGTCAATCTGGGCGTACGCTATGAGATCGAAACCGGTTGGAGTGAAGTCAAGGGGAACGAAAAGGTGTTCGATCCCGCCGTAGTTAGCGAAGATGTGACTGACCCAGTCGGAATGGGCTACGGAAACCTGGTCCAGGGCGGTATGTGGTACGGATTCATTGCCCAGAACGGCCGCACCACTCTTCAGGCGCCCAAGTACGACATCGTGCTGCCACGCGTAGGGTTCAGTTGGCAAGTGCACAACAACCTGGTTCTGAAAGGCGGCATAGGTGTCTACGCTTCCACGTGGAGCGAAGATACCTATGGCGGTGGAATGGGGAATGCCTTCGGCAGTTCGGGAGGCGACAGCGACTCCACCAATGGTCTATGTCCAGTAGTGGAGATCGGCGCCGATGGGTCGGCTCCGGATACCACCGATCCTGGCTGCGGCGCAGGCGCGTTGAACGGAGTCAGCATCAAGTCCACCTACCTGACGTCCCCGACTACTCCGTGGGCAGGTCAAGGCTTGAACCAGTCTGCGACCTACAACGAATACCACACTCCCGTGCCCAAGAATTACCAGTGGACGTTGGGCATCCAGCGGGAATTTGCCAGGGACTTTATGGCCGAGGTCGACTATGTGGGCAATCACGGCACAGGCCTGAACTTCCCGGTGGACATCGACCAGGTTCCGGAGACCGATCTTCAATTCGGGCCGAACAATCAAAGCTATGAGCCGTATCCGTTGTATGCGCAAATCACTGGGAGCACCAACAACGCCATCTCCAACTACCACGCTCTGGAGGGTGTGCTGGTCAAGCGGACAAGTTACGGTCTGCAATTCAACGTCAACTACACATGGTCGCACTTCCTCGACGATCTGGATTCTTCAGGATGGGGCAGCCGCGGAGGTTGGCAGAACTACCAGAACGCCTACGCTCCGGCGCAAAACTATAGCCAGTCCAACTTCGACATCCGGCAAATGTTCAAGGGAGAAGCGATCTACAAGCTGCCGTTCGGCAAAGGCGCGCAATTCATGAACAACAGCCTGATTCTGGATGAAATCCTCGGGGGATGGCAACTTTCTTCCACCTTCATGGCCCAGGGCGGAAATCCGATGGGGATTACGACTGGAGACCTCAACAACTCCTACAACCGCTCCGGGAGCTACACGCAGTACGCGAATCTCACGGGGAGCTATAAAGCTACCGATTCTGTCACCGGCAACAAATACCATAGTCTCGCAGAGTGGTTCAACGTGAATGCTTTCGCGCTTCCGGCTGCGGGTACCTATGGCACGTTCCGCCGGAATGTCATCGTTGGGCCCGACCTGACGAACGTGAACTTCGCATTTGGCAAGACTTTCGATCTCTGGCCGGAGAGAGGGGTCAAGTTCGAGATTCGTGCCGATATGAGCAATGCACTCAACCACCCCAGCTTTGCGCAATCCGGCAGCAACATCGTCGGGTGCGGTGCGGGTAACTCAAGTGACTGCACCGCCAACATCAACAGCACCACGGTTGGCGGCAGGGCAATGCAGGTCTACGGCCGCATTTCGTTCTAACGTCACATGACCGACTTCAACCAGAAGGGACGGCGAATATTCGCCGTCCCTTCTGCATGCGGAGTCCATATTGATAAAGCGAAGTCAGTTTCCGGAAAAACTGCTTCCTTCCTCAAATCATTCTCATGTGTCCTTTCGGTCCCATCAGCCTGCCAAATTCCTCACAACCAGGACGCACCGGGCTCACGCGGGGAGACGGTCTAGGTATCATGTGTGTTGAGCTTTGATCTGTGTTGCTCTGCGCTGGATTGCTTCTTTTGTGGTTGATGGATGGTGGAGCGTTGAGGTCCAAATCCGATGAATGAAGTTCATGTACCCGAGCCGGTTCGATGCTGGGAGCAGCAGATTGTCATTCCGACGTATCCGGTCCAGAACGCCGATCCGAATCCCATGTTTCTTGAGAAGCGCGTCTACCAGGGAAGCAGCGGGAAGGTATATCCGAATCCATTCACGGATCGCGTGGCACTCAAAAAGAAGGATGTGCCGTATCGGGCGATCTTCCTCGAAAACGAATATGTACAGTTGATGATCCTTCCCGAAATTGGCGGTCGAATTCACACGGGCGTCGACAAGACTAACCAATACGACTTCTTTTACCGGCAGCATGTCATCAAGCCGGCGCTTGTCGGACTGTTGGGCCCATGGATCTCGGGGGGGGTTGAATTCAACTGGCCACAGCATCATCGGCCGTCCACCTACATGCCCGTTCATGCGGCGATAGAGGAGTCTCAGGACGGCAGCCGTACCGTGTGGCTGAGCGAACACGATCCCATGTTGAGAATGAAAGGCATGGTGGGCATCTGTCTCTCGCCGGGAAAGGCGATTGTCGAGGCAAAGGTTCAGCTGTACAACCGAACGCCGCTGCCACAAACCTTTCTGTGGTGGGCCAATGTTGCAGTGCGGGTTCACGATCGATATCAGGCTTTCTTCCCACCCGATGTTACCTTTGTTGCCGACCACGCCAAGCGCGCCATCTCATCCTTTCCAGTAGCACGCAACCTCTATTACGGAGTGGACTATCGTCCTGGAACCGATATTTCCTGGTACAAGAACATCCCGGTTCCAACTTCCTACATGGTCACGCAGTCGAAGTACGACTTCTTCGGCGGTTACGATCACGCGCGGCACGCAGGATTTGTGCATACATCGGACCATCGTGTGGCTCCCGGAAAGAAGCTGTGGACCTGGGGCAATGCGGAGTTCGGTTACGCCTGGGACCGTAACCTGACCGATGAGGATGGCCCTTATGTGGAGCTTATGGCGGGCGCCTTCACGGATAACCAGCCTGATTTCTCATGGCTTCAACCATACGAAACCAAAAGCGTAAGTCAATATTGGTATCCGATTCAGGAGATAGGGCCGGCAAAGAACGCGAATACGCAGGCCGCCGTCAATCTGGAATTCGATGCGGCGAAACTGCGCGCTGGAGTTTGCGTCACATCGAGTAGAAGGGTACGGGTGGTGCTCACGCGGAATGGGCAGGCGGTCTTCGATGAAGAACATGTGTTGGCTCCGGGCAAGCCATTCTTAAAGTCGATGGAAGCGACCGAAGCAAGGCACGAGGAATATCGGTTGTTAGTTCTCGATACGGATGGGAACGAGTTGATTGCCTACCGGCCCGAAGCGAGTGTGGATGGAAAGCTTCCGGAGCCCGCCACGGAGCCACCTCCGCCGGAGGAGATATCCAGTGTCGATGAACTCTATCTGACCGGCCTGCACCTTGAACAGTATCGCCATGCGACGCGGTTTCCAGAACCTTATTGGCAAGAGGGACTGAAGCGCGATTCCGAGGACGTGCGGACCAACAATGCGATGGGACTGATGCACTTGCGCAAGGGCCAATTTGTCGAGGCTGAAAACCACTTTGCCAGTGCGGTTCGTCGCCTGACCCGCAGAAATCCGAACCCCAACGACGGTGAGGCATTCTACAATCTCGGCCTGGCTCGAAGATATCAAGGCAAGACCTCGGATGCATACGATGCTTTTCACAAGGCGGTGTGGAATTATGCATGGCAAAGCGCTGGGTACTACGAACTCGCCTGCATCAGCATCGAGCGCGGGAACCTCTCTCTGGCGCTGGAACAGATAGAACAGAGCCTGCTGACCAACGTGAATCATTTGAAAGCGCTGGCACTGCGGGCTTCTCTACTGCGCCGGATGGGCGGCGTTGAAGATGCGCAAGTTGCCGTCGACAAGATTTTGGCGTTCGATCGTCTGGATTTTCGCGCGCTTGCCGAGCGCTTTCTGCTGACGCATGAGCAGCAAGATCTTCGGGAATATATTTCTGCGCTTGAAGGAGATGTGCAGACGTTACTGGACGTGGCCTACGATTTGGCCTCGTCCGGACTCCGTGACGATGGTTACGCTCTATTGCAGGGTTGCGCGCGCGAACGAGAATTCGAGCATCCGATGCTCTGGTACACGCTTTCGTGGCTGGCTCACTCCCTGGGCCACGAGCAGGAATCGGAACAGTATGCGGCGAGAGCCGAGGCAGCCACTTCGCGGTATTGTTTCCCTGCCCGTCTGGAGGAAATGATTGTGCTGGAGGATGCGACGCGACGCAACCCTTCGAGCGCCAAGGCTCATTATTATCTTGGAAATCTTTACTACGACAAACAGCGATATGAAGATGCAATAAGCTGCTGGCGCCGGTCGGTTGATCTGGATGGCGAGTTCTCGATCCCATGGCGAAACCTGGGGATTGCGGAGTTCAATGTGCTACACAATCCTGATGCCGCTGGACGAATGTATGCGCGCGCCTTTGCTGCCAACCCGCAGGATGCACGCTTGCTTTACGAATGGGATCAGTTGAGGAAAAGAGCAGGCCAAGCCACGCCGGAAGAACGGCTGATCTCGCTGGAGGAACATAAGGAACTTGTTGCGCAGAGAGACGACTTGACTGTTGAGTACGTCACTTTGCTGAATCAGTGCGGGCATTGGCAAAGGGCGTTGGAGATGTTGAGCGCGCGACGCTTCAGTCCCTGGGAGGGCGGCGAAGGGCTGGTGTCTGCGCAATATGTTCAGGCTCATCGAGCCCTGGGCAGATCGGCGCTTGCGACGGGAGAGCCCTCCGAGGCACTTGCGCACTTCGAAGGGGCGCGACACTATCCCGAGAATCTGGGTGAAGGCAAGCATTTGCTCACGCTGGAGCGTGATTTGGATTATCTGTCGGGATTGGCGGCGAGGCAGCTTGGCGACTCTCAACTGGCGCAGCGCTTCTGGAAAGCCGCTGCCGCGCCTCTGCCGGCGTTGAGCGCTCACTCGTATTTTCAGGCGCAGGCGTTGCGGGCGCTGGGCGGCGACGAGGCTGCGCGTGCGGTTTTGTCGGACCTCGCCGAGTATGCTGCCAGGCAGGCGGAAGCGAAGCCGAAGATCGATTACTTCGCCACTTCATTACCTAACTTGCTTCTGTTCGACGATGATCTCGACAAGCGCAATCGAATTGACTCGCTGCTGTTGAGTGCTTTAGCAAACCACGGGCTGGGCGACAGTGAGAAAGCAATCGAGCAATTCCGAGAGGTGATTGCCGAGGATCCGAATCACGTTTTCGCGATTGAAATGCTGGGCTGGCTAAAGCAGAGCAGCGATGCGGCTTCAGAGGCGCTTGAAGGATCTCCCACGTCATGATTGCGCCCATCCCGATGTCTGAAGTTCGCGCTGACCGAGGTGGCTCTTTCCGCTCTTCTTACGTATGGTTGGCTGCTGCTGCGGGCGCTTTGGGCGGCCTGCTTTTTGGATACGACTGGGTGGTGATCGGCGGCGCAAAGCCCTTCTACGAACGCTATTTTCAGCTTGATTCGCCCTCCCTTGAAGGCTGGGCGATGAGTTGCGCGCTGATCGGCTGCCTCATTGGCGCGGTCACTTCCGGCGGCCTGAGCAACCGCTTCGGCAGGAGAAGGCTGCTGACGCTCGCCGCTCTCATCTTTGCGATTTCGTCTTTGGGAACCGGCCTGGCCGCGCACTTTGGCGCTTTTGTGGCGTGGAGAATGCTTGGTGGATATGCCATTGGCCTCGCATCCGGCGTCTCGCCGATGTATATTGCGGAGATCTCTCCTGCGCATTTGCGCGGACGCCTCGTTTCTCTCAACCAATTGGCCATCGTATTTGGAATTCTCTTAGCGCAGGTGGTGAACTGGCTTATTGCGCGGCCTGTGGCGCCCGGAGCGACCGCAGAAGAGATTCTTGTTTCGTGGAACGGCCAGTGGGGATGGCGTTGGATGTTTGCGGTTACCGCGATTCCCGCATCACTTTTCCTGGGAGCAACCTTCCTGGTTCCCGAGAGTCCGCGCTGGCTGGCGGCAAAGGGCCTCAACCGGCAGGCCCGCACAGTGCTTGAGCGCCTCGGCGGCGGGGCATATGCAGACCAGGTGATGAACGATTTCACCGCTGCAAGCGATGCGCAGCCGGAACACTCCGTGTGGCAGGAGTTGTCCGCGCCCGGGATGGCGAAAGTCCTTTTGCTTGGCGTTCTGCTGGCCATTCTTCAACAGTGGTGCGGCATCAACGTGATCTTCAACTATGCGCAGGAGATCTTTGCGGCGGCCGGGTACCGGGTTTCCGACATCCTCTTCAATATCGTGATCACAGGCGCGGTCAATGTCGTCTTCACGCTGATCGCTTTGGCCACCATCGACCGCTATGGCAGACGCTTCCTGCTCCTCTTCGGCGTTTCGGGACTTTTCATCCTATACGCGGTTCTCGGAGCACTCTATCGACTGCATATGCAAGGCAAGCCCATGCTGGTGCTGGTGCTTGCGGCCATCGCTTGTTATGCCATGTCGCTGGCGCCGGCAACGTGGGTGGTGATCGCCGAGATTTTTCCCAATCGCATCCGGAGCAGCGCCGTGTCGATTGCGGTTACGGCTCTATGGACGGCGTGCTTTCTGTTGACCTATACCTTTCCAATGCTGAATGCGGCGCTGGGGGCGTCCGGAACGTTCTGGACCTATGCGGCAATTTGTCTTGCTGGATTTGTGTTCCTCTATTTCCGATTGCCGGAGACACGAGGAAAGACTCTCGAAGAGATCGAGACTTCCATACGAATGGGAAAGTTGTAGGAGAGACATTTGAAAATTGGACGTTGGATGCAGAAACAATTCAGCGCTGGAAACGCAAGGGCAAATGCGGCGGTCTTGCTCATATTGGTGCTGGGGCTTGCGGGTTTAGTCGCGCACGGCCAAGTGACCAAAATTAAATTAGACGGCAACAGCCCGGGCCGAGTGTTTGATGGGCTGGGAGCCGCGAGCGCAGGAGCCTCTTCGCGCCTTCTGATTGACTACCCGGAACCGCAACGCAGTCAGATTCTCGATTACCTGTTCAAACCCGGATACGGAGCAGCCCTGCAACATCTCAAGGTGGAGTTGGGCGCGGATGTGAACTCGACCGATGGTTCCGAGCCCAGTCCTATGCGCACTCCTTCGGATCACGACTCAACGCGCGGCTACGAGTGGTGGCTGATGGCCGAGGCGCATAAGCGAAATCCCAACATCGTTCTGGAAGTGCTTCCATGGGGGGCGCCGGGCTGGGTCGGCAAAGATACACTCTACACTCCGAAAATGGCGGAGTATGTGGCGGACTTTGTCCGGACTGCGAAGCGGGATTACTCCCTGGATATCGCCATTGCCGGAGTGTGGAATGAGAAAGTCTATGACGCTTCCTATGTCGAAGAGCTGCAGCGGCGATTCAAGACAGAGCATCTGCCGACGAAAATCATCTGCTGCGATGAATATCCGGGAGAGGGAACTGGGCAATGGGCGATTGCCGATGCGATTTTGAAGGATCCGAAACTGGCTGCTGCAGTCGCTGTAATCGGGGTGCATTATCCGCTGGTTGACGGCAAGATCACGACCACGGATGCGGCACGCAAGACAGGCAAACCTTTATGGTCCAGCGAAGATCAGCCGAATGGCGGAGGCGGACCCTTTGTGAGCCGCGATTGGCCCGAAGGCGGACGCGTTCTTGCTCATCTCTACAATCAGAACTACTTGCAGGGCTCGCTGACGTCAACTGAGATATGGAGCCCAATTACCTCTTATTATGACAATCTTGCGGCCCCGCACTCCGGGTTGATGTACGCGAACACGCCATGGTCCGGGCACTACGATGTTCAATCCACCATTTGGGTGACCGCTCACACCACGCAGTTTGCCCAACCGGGATGGCAGTATCTGGACTCCGCTTCGGGCTATCTGCCTGAAAAGGGAACTTACGTAGCTCTACGCTCCACCGACAGGAAAAACTGGAGTGTGATTCTGGAAACGATCGGCGCTAAACAAGCGCAGACTGTTGAATTTCGTTTGTCCGGCGGACTTGCTGCGACGAAGGTTCACATTTGGGAGACGAATAGCTCACACACCTTCGAGCAGATTGCCGTCGTGAACCCGACAGACGGCCAATTCGAGTACACCTTCGATCCGGATTCACTGTATTCGTTGACAACTACAACGGGGCAGGGCAAAGGAATGGCGCAGCCGCCACCCGCAGCGCCGTTTCCGCTCCCATACGAGGATGATTTTGAGAGTACGCCCGTGGGGCACGCGCCAAAGTATCTGTCCGATCAGGACGGAGCTTTTGAGGTGCATCCATGTGATGGACGGCCAGGCCAGTGCCTGGAACAGGTAATTACTGACAAACCTATTCCCTGGGGACCGATGCCCGATCCCTTCACGCTTGCAGGCGACTCGACGTGGAAGGACTACAGCGTCGGCGCAGATGTGCGCTTTCTTACGGCAGCGCCCGCGACCGTGATGGGCCGCATCGACTCTGCGGATGTTTTCCAGGATGACAAAGCGCGCTTGCCAAGCGGCTATGTGCTGCGTCTCGAACCTGGCGGCGCCTGGGCACTGTTATCCGCGGAGTTCAAGAAGCCGACAGTAACTCTCGCTTCTGGTTCAGCCACGGTGGATCGCAGCCAGTGGCATCGACTGGAATTGCGCTTTCATGGGACCCAGATCGTGGCCTCGCTGGATGGAATGCAACTCGCTTCGGTTGAGAACTCGGCCCATACGCATGGAATGTTCGCGTTGGGAACTGAATGGGATCATATCCAGTTCGACAATCTTCGCGTGACGCTGTAAATCGGTGTCGAATCTGCTCAGACGGTAAATGGGTATGCTCCCTCAGCGCCGCACCATTTGTAACGCTTAGATGCGCGATTCGTCTTCCACTCTTCCGGTGTGGTGTCGTGGAAGAAATCGACCGGTTCAGCGCCAGCGGCATCCGACGTGACGATGGCAAAAGCTTCGCGCAGAGCGGCACGTTGCTCGGCGTGTACTTGTCCCTCTTCAGGAGAGACGAACAGCGTGGTTTTGCTTCTCGCCACGACATCGAGCCATTGACGGTTCATCTCCCATGGCACAGCTTTTGTGATGCCGACGCAATCCGGGTCAAGATGAAAAAACGATCCGTGCTGCGGAAGTCTGTAGGCAAGCGTGTTTACGCCCATGCGCCGCGTACGCTCCCATACCTTTCCGCTGGTGTCGTCGCCCGTGCGCTGGAGTTCAAAAATTCCGGTACCGAGGTGCCCGATCGTGTTGCACCCCAGAATCGAAATCCTGTCGCCCAGCGTAGTCCGTATTGTTCTGTATAGGTCGAGAACGACTTCCGCGTTGGTGCGGCTTTGATCGTTCAGGTGCCAGCCTTGCGTTGTCGGCTGAGCGCCCATTTCAAAACCCCACTTACCGAGCAAATCGTACGTTGAAAAATCGTGCTTGACCAACTCAAAGCCCCAGTCGGCTAAGTACTTCATCTTCTGACTTATCAAAGCAAGTGCTTCCGGGATGGTGGGATCAAAGGCCAATTCCGCGTAGCGTTCCGTTCGATGACCGAAACGCTTCGCCGGAAGCAGCAACTTCGGGTCGGCGTCGTTCAGGGCTTCAAGGGGGCGAATCCATATGCCCGGACGCACGCCCTTCTTCTTGATCTGTGCTGCAAAGTCGGCCATGCTTGGAAAAGCGGCGGAGCCGTCCTTCCACCCCATGTCCACGACCGTATAGGGTCTAATGCCGCCGGCGGGCGCGAGTTCCGCGACAAGATCGGCCATTCCCAGCAGCATTTGCTGGTTGTTGTTGCCATAGGCTGTGTACCAGTCGTTTACCCCGTAGACGGCGCCTTTGGGCAGGCGCGGGTTGGGAGACATTTGCCGGCAGAACGCCCGCAAAGCCGCCACGGGCGGTTCATCCGGGACGCCACGGCGTGAAACGATCGTAGCCACAAGCAGTTGACGGCTTCCCAGCAGGACGCCTTCTCCGCCATTGCTGACATCCATCCAGAGCGAAACACCCTCAGGATCAATCTGCCAGAAGCACAAAGCGCCAGCGCCCGCTTTCACACCGTAGGCATGGAGATGAGCTTCATCATAGGTTGCGAAGTACCAGGGCATGACCCGTTCAGGTGTAATGCCGCGCCACGCGAGATCACCGTAGCTACGTTCCCAGTGATCTCCAAGGCAGATAAGTGCAGGATCGACACGGACGAGCCAGCGTAAATGCAAATGCGTCAGGGCGCTTGTTGGCGCAATCAAACGCACACTCAACTCGGTAGCCTGTTCATCCACCGCAACGGCCACGTCCTTTGCGGTAAAGTTATTGGCCGAGCGGCTAAGCGGCAGCGGATTGTCAATGCCGGAAAATGCTGTGACGGAATCTGGCGTGCGGATCAAGTCCACAAAATCTGATGTTCGGCCAGCGAGGCCTGTGGTCTCGGCCATGGCTCCGGAGGCCACGCCAGTCGCTGCAATCGCGCTGGTTGCCACGGTCTGACCGAGAAAGGTGCGACGTGAAATCACGATTTCCTCCAAGCAAGCACTACTTAAATACGTGGAATGCGATTCTCTTGTACGCTCGACGGAAGAAGCAGATATATGGTCTGCATTCCTGTTTGAGCAAAAGGTGGGGTGCGCTTGCGAGTGCCCTGGGCACCATGCTTTCGAGGTGCTCCAGTTTCCGCGTTTGCGAGCGGCGCCCCTTGCAACAATGATGGTATACGCCAGCGCCGAGACGTGCTGAGCGGCGGCAGCTAACTGTCTTCAAATGGTCTTCGAGTTCATTTTCGGTTAGAGGATGCCACGATAGTGGAAAGTGTTGAAATCCGTTGGCGCAGCGGAGACACGGAATCAATCAAGCCAACTGGCCTCGACCTCATCTATATCGTCACTGATGGGATCAGAGCGGCTCATTCGTGGGCGTACTAAGAGCCGTTTCACAAAAGCATGTAATTATCTGCAAGTTTGCTGTGGAAAAGCGCAAATTTTGGAGGGGGGTAAGGACTTTCGCCGCGGGTACAGCGTGAAGAGATCCCTTCCTCCCTATTCAGATGTACGACCGTCTTTATTCTGCGCCTTTGCGGTTTAATTATCGGCCAAGCCGAGAAGAGTTTAGGCATGACGCGCAGTTTGCCGCCTCCCCGGGACTTCTAATTCTTCTATTTTGATTAATTTCGATGATTGTTTCCTACTACCTGCGCTAATATTCCGAATACCGGCGATTCCCCCTACCCCGCAGGCTCAATGGATCATCTGAAGGAGAAACTCCTTGCCTCTTGAGATTCGCGGTCTCTCAAAGCGCTACCCCAACGGCGTTCAAGCCCTGGATAACCTCAGCCTGACCATCGGCAACAACATGTTTGGCCTTCTCGGACCGAATGGCGCCGGCAAATCCACGCTGATGCGCACCATCGCCACGCTGCAGGACCCCGACCAGGGACAGATTCTGCTCAATGGGCTGGATGTGGTGGAGAACAAGGATGCGGTGCGGCGCCAACTCGGCTACCTTCCGCAGGAGTTCGGCGCCTACCCGCGCATTTCCGCGCTCGACATGCTGCACCATTTGGCGGTTATGAAGGGCATCCACAAAGCGGGCGAGCGCAAGGAGATTGTGGACGCTTTGCTGCACCAGACCAACCTGTGGGATGCGCGAAAGAAGGCGTTAAGCACCTATTCAGGCGGTATGAAGCAGCGGTTCGGCATTGCGCAGGCCCTGCTCGCGAATCCAAAGCTGATTATCGTGGATGAGCCGACGGCGGGTCTCGATCCGGCAGAGCGCAACCGCTTCCTCAATTTGCTCAGCTCGCTGGCCCGCGACGTGATCGTGATTCTTTCCACCCACATCGTGGAAGACGTGCGCGAGTTGTGCCCGCGCATGGCCATCATCAGCAACGGCCGACTGGTGCTTGAGGGAGTGCCGGAGGAGGCGCTGGAGAGGTTGCGCGGCGGCATCTACAGCATCCTGGTGAACAGCGAAGAGGCGTTTGCGGCCGTCTCTGCCCAGCACCAGGTGGTATCCACCAAGCTGCTGGGTGGCGCGCACGAAATCCGAATTCACTCCGATACCGCACCTGGCGACGGCTTCCGCCCGGTTGATCCGGCTCTTGAAGATGTCTACTTCCTCACCCTGAACTCGCAGAGTGTCAACTGAGGCATCGGCCAGGAGAAACCCCATGTTTCTGGAATTCCTGCTTTTCGAATTAAAGCTTCGCCTGAAGAGCATTTCCACCTGGTGCTTCTTTGCGCTGTGGGTGGTTCTCACTTTTCTGATTGTGAGCGCGTCGAACTACACCATGCCGCCGGGTAAGGTGCTGGTCAATGGGCCATTCATCACGCAACTCCTCGACTTCCAGTACTCCTTTTTCGGCGCCATCGTGATGGCCGCCATTTTCGGCACGTCGATCCTGCGCGATTTTCAGCGCGACACGTACCAGATGATTTTCACCAAGCCCATCAGTAAACTTAGCTACCTTGGCGGGCGCTGGGCGGGATCGCTGCTCATTTCGATGTTCGTATTTACCGGCATTCCAATGGGCGAGATACTTGCCACTCTCGCTCCGTGGGTTGACCACGCCCGCCTGGCCCCGATCAACCTGGAAATGCTGGGCTACCATTACGCCTTGATTGTCGTCCCCCAGGTTTTCGTCCTGGGGTCGATCTTCTTTCTGGTTGCCGCGCTTACTCGGCGCATCATTGTTGTGTACCTGCAGGGTGTTGCGCTGTTCGCCATCTACTTAATCGGTCTTATCGCAGTGCAGCAGACGCGCAGCCTCAATCCCTACTGGCCTTCGGTTCTCGATCCTGTGGGATTGCTTTTGTTCCGTAGTATCACTCGCTACTGGACTGTTTCCGAACAAAACACGCTGTGGATTCCGCTGCATGGTATGTTTCTTTGGAACCGCGTGGTGTGGTGCTCTGTGGGACTGGCTGCCCTTGTGGCTGTGGCGATCTTCTTTCCCATGTCTGCTGAAACGTTGACGGCGCGACGCAGCAGAAAGCAAAAGAGAACGGAACAGGAATCAACGGCGCCTCCTGCTCCACGCTTCCACAATTTATTGCCCACGGTATTCACACAGTTCTCGGTTGGCACAAGTCTGCAACAGTTTCTCTCACTCTCGCGGATTTACTTCCGCAACATATTCCGCGAGATTCCCTTCTGGGCCATCACGTTTTTGATGGTGGTCACTTGCCTGGTGAACGGTCATTTCGCCGGAGATCTGGGCGGCGCAAATGTTTGGCCCGTCACGTATTTGATGCTGCAGGCGGTGGAAGGAATCGCGCCCCTGCTTCTCTATATCGTAGCGACGATGTATGCCGGAGAATTAGTCTGGCGAGAGCGGGATACGCACTTCGAACAGATACATGATGCCCTGCCCTTTCGCGGCTGGATTGATGTCCTGAGCAAGCTCACGGCGCTTGCCGCGGCGGAGTTCTTCCTGCTCACGCTGGTGCTTTTGAGCGGCGTGGCATCGCAGATAGCGGGTGGCTATTACCGATTTGAGTTCGGTCAATACGCTGAGGAGTTATATCTCGTCGTCTTTTCGCAGGTACTCATCTTCGCGCTCCTCGCCTTCTTTGTGCAAACCATCGTGGCCAACAAGTTCATCGGGCACGGCGTCGTCATCGGCATCTTCCTCCTCTCCATCATTCTTGATACGGCGGGCCTCAGCGACCGGCTCTACATGTACGGCGATGTCGTGCCATATACCTACTCTGACATGAATGGCTACGGCCACTACGTCAAGCCGATCCTCTGGTCCACTCTTTATTGGCTTTCATGGGCTGTTCTGCTTGGCGTGCTGGCCAGCCTGCTTGCGCGGCGCGGCGCCGAAACAGGTCTGCGCACGCGTCTTCGCGCGGCCAGGCAATCGCTTCCGGCGTATGCCCTGCTCCTCGTTATTCCGTTCCTTGCCGCCATTGGGAGCGGCGCCTGGTACTACTACAACACGCATGTATTGAACCCGTTCCTCACCGACAAGGATGGAAGAGACCTCCAGGCCAACTACGAAAAGCTCTATAAGAAATATGAGCATGCGCCGATTCCAAAAATTATCGCGGTTGACACTGCGGTCAATATCTACCCTGAAAACAGAAGCTTCAACGCGACGGGCACTTATACCGCGGTAAACCAAACCGGCAAGCCCATCCAGGACATCTATGTGACCAACGGCCGCCGGTCAGTGAAGTCAATCAGCTTTGACCGCCCAGCAACGGCGACTCTCTCCGATGCCAAGAATGGCTTTTGGATCTATCATCTCAGCACGCCCCTCGAGCCCGGCGCATCAATTCAGATTCACTTCCGATGCGGGTATGAGAATCCCGGTTTCCGCAACAGCAACGAGCAGGCGGAGTTTGCCTACAACGGCACATTTTTCGATCGCGACTATTTTCCGTCGCTCGGTTACGACCGGGGACGCGAGCTGGATAATCCCGTTCGCCGCCGCGAGGAGGGACTCGGCCCGCTCGAAGAGCTGCCCGACCGTGGCGATGCATACGGAATGAACACCGATCTATTCGGCCCCGACTCCAACTTCATTACTTATCACTCCGTTGTAAGTACATCGCCAAATCAGATTGCGATCTCGCCTGGCTATCTCGTTCGCGAATGGCAACAGAACGGGCGCATGTACTTCGAATACAGCATGGGATCAACACGCATTCAAAACTTTTTCAGCTATGTCTCGGGCGACTATGCGATCAAGCGCGATAAATGGAACAACGTGAATCTGGAGATCTACTATCTGCGTTCGCATACCTTCGAGCTGGACAAGATGATGGGCGCGGCCAAACTTGGTCTCGATTACTACACGAAAAACTACGGCCCCTATCAATTCAGCCAGTTCCGCGTGATCGAGTTTCCGCGCTATCGCGCTTTTGCGCAGTCGTTTCCCAACACGGTTCCGTTTTCCGAAGGGATCGGCTTTATCGGGCGCCTTGAACGCCCGGAGGATATCGATTTCACATGGTTCGTCACCGCGCATGAATTGGCGCACCAATGGTGGGGTCACCAGCTCGTGGGCGGTTATGAAAAAGGCTCGAATATGATGTCCGAAAGCCTGGCTGAATATTCGGCGCTGCGGGTTATGCAGCACAAATACGGCGACGATCATATGCGCCGCTTTCTCAAGCATGAGTTGGACGGCTATCTGCGCGGGCGAGCCGGCGAGGTGCGCCGCGAACCCCCGCTGGTGCTGGTGCAGAACGAGCCTTACGTCTGGTACCAGAAGGGGGCGATGGCCTTCTATGCGCTCTCCGACGCCATTGGCGAAGACAAGCTCAACGCCGCTCTCAAAGAATTCCTGAACAAGTGGAAGATGAACGGGCCGCCGTATCCGGATACGCGCGACCTGGTCGAATCGCTTCGCAAGCAAACGCCGGCCGACTTGCAGTACATGATCACCGACATGTTCGAAACTATCACGCTCTACGACAACAAGACGGTTTCAGCGAAAGTACAGCCTATGCCCGATCATAAGTACAAGGTGACCATGGTCGTCGAAGCGCGCAAGCTGCGCGCCAACGGTGAAGGCGCTGAAACCGAGATTCCCATTCACGACCTGATCGAAGTGGGTGTCTTCAAGGGCAAGAAGGATTTCGAACGGCCGCTGCACACCGAAAAGGTGTGGATCACCCAACCGCGCACGACGCTCGAGTTCATCGTGAATGAGCCACCTACGCGCGCCGCCATCGACCCCTACAGCAAGCTGATTGACCGCGATCCAGAGGATAACTGGGCGGATGTAGAGTGACTCCCTCAAGGCCATACGAGCATTTCGGAGCGCCGTCCTGTCCGCGGCATGGCTTCAAGAATGGTCGGATCATGGCCCTCGGTGCGAAGAAGCGCACGGCTCGGAAGCTTCACCTTGAAACGATTGAAAACAAGGATCGCTAATCGAGAAGTCAGGTGGTATATTGCGTCATGGCCCGGAAGGCAAGAGGGAATCCCAGCTTCCTCTCCCCCTGCGCCCGCTCACGGAGGTTCCATGAAATTCATTGGTCTCATCCTGATGCTGCTGTTCCTATGTACGTCGAAGGGATGCTGACGGGAGCTTCGAGATTCCTGCGTTGCAGTGTGTTACCGGGCCGGTCTCAGAGTCGCTGATTTGCATGGGGAACGATGGGACTGCGCCGTCCCAGCGATGAGGCCCTTGCACGTTTCGATTCAGGACAGGACGTGATCCTCATTTGAACGGGTGGTCCAAGTCATTCACTTGCGGATTGGTGATTCGCAAGATTGGATGGAGAGGATTGACCTCTCCAATCGGCGAATCTTCTTTCTGGAAATACCTACCGCGATGCCGCATATATTGGTTGTTACCCAGGCGCCCAATTGGGTGGCTCGCTCGATTGCGAGGAAAGAAGATGGTTCCCGGTTGTGCAGGCGAATGGGTATAGTGCGTGCAGCGGCTCTCCACCGGGAAAAGGATCTTGCCATGGCGCGACGCCTTCCTCTTTGGCTCCCGTTTCTCACAGCGCTGGCCTGCGGGATCGCGGCCGTTGGGCTTCGGGCGGAATCCTCGCAGGCCGCGCGAGGCCGGGCGGAAGACACGGCGCATATTACGTTGGGCCAGTCGCTTGCTCCACTCTATGGGCCGTGGAAATTCAAGGTTGGAGACTCGCCCGTCGATCCGGCTACTCATTCGGTGCTTTGGGCCCAGCCGGGCTTTGATGACTCGACCTGGGAAACGGTGGACCTGACGCCGAAGAATGGTTCGCGCGGCCCAATCATGGGAGACCCGGAGTACGTTCCGGGCTGGACTGTCAAGGGGCACGCCGGGTACTGGGGATATACCTGGTACCGCATGCGGGTGCAACTGGATGCGCCGCCAGGAGCAAAGCTGGCTCTTGCTGGGCCGCCCGATATGGACGATGCCTACGAGGTTTTCGCGAACGGAGCGATGCTGGGCAGCTTTGGGGACTTCACCAGCCGCAGGCCGGTTACGTACTATAACCAGCCCATGATGTTCCCCCTGCCGCAACAGGACTCCAGCTATCCAGGCTCGTCCACGCAGGTACTTGCTTTCAGAGTCTGGATGGAACCTAGCTCGCTGCTTGCCGCAGCCGATGTGGGCGGCTTCCACACTGCACCGGTGCTGGGCGCGGCTGACGCGGTGGCAGTCAATTACCAGATCCGCCGGCTGGAATTGTTTCGTTCGTACGCGCCTTTCGCAGTGGAAGCTCTCCTCTATGCTCTATTGGCCGTAGTGGCGTTCAGCCTCATCCTGTTCGACCGTTCCGATCGCGTCTATCTTTGGATGGGGGCCGTCTTCCTGCTCACGGCGGCTTATTCCGGCCTTGCGACGATCGATGTCTGGACACAGCATCTGAGCATTCTGACAGATTCCCTGTTAACTGAAGGCTTCTTAGGTCCGCTGGCCTACGCCGGTTGGGTTATGGTGTGGTGGGTGTGGTTCGGACGGCAGCGACCGCCATGGTCGCCACGTGCCGCCGCCGTTCTCGCCCTCCTCTATATCGTCTCCAACATCATCGCCAAAGAACTTTTCTTTGCTCTCATTCCGCATCCGGTGGCCACCGCCTTCGGAGTTGTTTCCGTGCTTCTTCGTTTGCTCTTTTTCGCGTTGCTGCTGTGGATTGTTATTCAGGGCATTCGACGGCAAGGTTTGGAGGGATGGCTGGTTCTGCCTGCGATCGTACTGCTGGGAATAGGACCATTTCAGAATGAACTTGACGCGTTCCACTTCCCGGTGGCCTGGTTTCCTTTCGGCGTCAGGGTCACGCTTGCGCAAACTGCGAACTTGCTCCTGGCGGCGGTGCTGGCTTTGCTTTTGCTGCGCCGGTTGCTGCTCTCGGTTCGCCGCCAGCGAATGATTGCCCTGGACGTGAAACGGGCGCAACTTCAATCCGACTTTGTCGCTGCGGTCTCGCACGAATTTCGGTCTCCACTGACAACGCTGCGCACCATCACCGAACTCCTTGTGCAGAACCGCATCCCCGACGATTCGCGCCGTCATCAGAGTTATGTCTTTCTCGATCATGAAACCACGCGCCTGCATCGCCTGGTGGAAGACTTGCTCGATTTTGGCCGCATGGAGTCGGGGCGCAAACAGTACCGCATGGAAACTCACGATGCCTTCAAATTGGTGCGCTCTACCCTGGCCGAATTCGGCGAACAGGCTGAAGCCCAGGGCTTTCGATTTGAGGCGGACCTTGGCTCACCCGGCAGTCCGGCACCGGCTACGATCCAGGTGGATGAAGAAGCATTCCGGCGCGCTTTGAGAAACCTGCTCGATAACGCGATGAAGTACTCCCCTGTTTGCCGCACCGTATGGGTGGATGGTTTGGTCCAGGACCACAAGGTGCTCATTTCCGTTCGTGATCAGGGAATGGGGATCGATGCCGATGAGGAACAGGCGATCTTCCAAAAGTTTGTTCGTGGAGATGCGGCGAAAAGGGCGGGAATCAAAGGAACGGGCATCGGACTCGCAATGGTGCGCCAGATATCTGAGTCCATGGGCGGAGAGATCCGCTTGCAAAGCAAGGTCGGCGTTGGCAGCACTTTCACACTTGTGCTTCCGTTGGCCGATGGTTGAGAGAGGGATCGCATGGTCAGAATTCTGGTAGTTGAAGACGAGCCGGGCATCGCGTTCAGCCTCGAGACAGACCTGGAAACTGAGGGCTACGAAGTGGCTGTCGTCGCAGACGGAGCATTGGCTGTCTCGCGCGCACTGGCGCAGGCTTTTGACCTGATTCTCCTGGACGTAATGCTGCCCAACAAGGACGGCTTTGAAGTATGCCGTGAGTTGAGGCATCGCGGGTTGACGACGCCCGTCATTCTGCTCACTGCGAAGGTCCAGGAGGCCGAGAAAGTCATGGGTCTGGATGTGGGAGCCGACGACTATGTAACCAAACCCTTCAGCCCCCGCGAACTGCGCGCCCGCATCCGTGCCCTTCTGCGTCGTTCCGCTTCAGGACCCAGCGAGAATCAGGCCATAGGCCGCAGCAATGAGATCCATCGCTTTGGAACCTGTGAGCTGGACATGGCGCGCTTCGAATTGCGTCGCAATGGCCAGCGCGTCGACACTACCACCACCGAACTCAAGCTGCTGGCTGCATTCGTCCGCAACTGCGGCCGGCTCTTGACCCGCGAACGACTCCTTGATGAGGTCTGGGGCCCAGGAATTGCCGTCACCGATCGCGTAATCGACAACCACATTGTGTCGCTGCGCAAAAAGATAGAGGACGAACCCTCGGTGCCCCGTTACCTCATCAGCGTTCGTGGTCTGGGCTACCGTTTCGATGGGTGAATCGCAGAGTGTGAGAGAATCCTGACCGAATTCAGACAGTAAACATACAGGGCCGCGATTCAGATTAGGTATTGCTCGATCATCCTTGCTCTATCGAAACCGCGAGGTGCGATATGAGCGAGGAACGGACACAGCGCAGCAAGTCAGAAGAGCCCATGTCAGAACGAATTGTCGTGGCCATCACCGCCGCCTATGGCATTGCTTTGAGCGTCGGGTTGATCGGCTCACTCATCTATCTCATGATGGCGCTGACGCTGCACGTGCCGTTGAATTGGAGACTCGCCCAACCCGCGAAGATGCGGGCGCGGCTGGCGAAACGATTGGCATCCAATTCGCCTACTGCGGCAACATAATCTGCCCCAGCACCTGGAAGTGACCCGAGACTCCTGGAGCGTCCGTATTCGGCTGTCCCCCGCCGATGGTGATCGTGTAGTCGCCCTGGGCAACAATTGGATCCCCGTCTTCCGTGACCATGCTCAGGTCGCGCGGCTTGAGTTCAAACCGCACTTTCTGGCTGGCTCCTGCTTCTAAGTGCACGCGCTGGAAGCCGCGGAGCGCAAGACGCGGCGCCCCTGGCATATCAGGGAATTTCAAATAGACTTGCGCGACTTCATCGCCCGCCAAGTGGCCTGTATTGGTTACGGTGGCTTCCGCGGACAGTGGACTGCCGGCCGCCACCTCTGTCTGCGGAAGGGTGAGATCGCTGTAGCGGAAATTCGTGTAACTCAGACCATATCCGAAAGGATAGAGCGGCTTCCCTTCAAAGTAGCGATAGGTTCTGCCCTGCATGGAGTAGCTTTCAAAATTAGGTAACTGGTGAACATCCTCGTAGAAGGTTACCGGCAGTCTTCCTCCGGGATTGTTCTTCCCGCTCAGCGTGTCAGCCACCGCGGCACCCCCTTCTTCACCGGAATACCATGCCTCCAGGATCGCGTTGGCGTTCGCCTTTGCCCAGTTCACGGCCAGCGCGCTTCCATTCATGAGCACGACCACCAGCGGTTTACCGGTTGCAGCCACCGCCTGCAACAGTTCTTCCTCGGGTTCGGGCAGGTTGATGCTGGTGCGGTCGCCGCCCAGAAAGCCGGGCTCATCAACCGGCATTTCTTCGCCTTCGAGCTCACTGGTGATTCCCACTACAGCCACCACCACATCCGCATTTCTGGCTGCAGCCACAGCCTCTGGAGAAGGCGCCAGATTCACTTTGGCCCAAAGCAGTTGTGCCCGCGGCTTGGCCTCGTTGCTCGCTCCATAGATCACTTTCAGTGAGACCTTCTGACCCTTTTCAAAGTGCACCCTGCCCAGCTTCGCTTCTGCGCCGTTGGTTCGGAACTCCTGTGCCACGATCTTGTCGTTGACTGTCACTCTGGCGAACCCGTCGGCCAGAATGCCCAAGAGATAGTCGCCGGTTTCCGGAGGCGTAACGAAGCCCGACCACTGCACAATCAGCGAATGCTTGCCCTGCGCCTCGGCCGGCAAATTGTCTTCTGTCATATCGAGACCCGGCTCCACGCGCGTGACCAGGGGCTTCGGGGATGCGCCCTGGATCAATTCCAACCCCGCCCCGGAGGCGTACTCCGCCTTCAACCCCGGCTTGCCTTCGGGAGTTGTCAGCACCTCATCAGGCACCGGCTTGCCATCATTTCGCAAAAATTGAGTTCCCGGCACGAACGTGATTTTGGCATCCGGAAACTCCGCCTTCATCCCCTCCATCACGCTCACCGTGTGGGTTGGAATGCCTGTATAGTTTCCCAGTAGCACGCGCGTCTGGTCTGCCAATGGGCCTACCACGGCGATCTTCTTTACCGACGGCTTCAGCGGCAACACGCCGTCGTTTTTCAGCAGTACCATCGACTCGTCTGCCAGCTTGCGCGCCAGCGCCCGATGCTCCGGACTGTTCAGTTCGTTCTCGTCGATCCTGGTGTACGGAACCATATCCGGCGGATCAAACATCCCCAGCTTCATCCGTGCGGTAAACAGGCGGACCAAAGCCGTGTCCATCGCGCTCTGACTCAGGTAGCCCTGCTGCACCGCATCAATATAGGGCTTGTAGTCGTGGTCGTCCTTGACCTTTGCGAAAAAGTCCGCGCACTCATTGTCCATACCCCGTTCCATCGAAATCGCCGTGGACTGGGCCTGCGTGGCACGATAACGATGTCCGGTGTAAATATCGACGACTGCATCGCAATCGGAAACCACGTAGCCCTGGAATCCCCATGCGCCCCGCAGCTCTTTTTGCAGCAGAAACTCATTTGCGCAGGCCGGCTGACCTCGGATTGCGTTGTAAGCGCACATCACCGATCCCGCCTTGCCTTCGGTCACCGCCGCACGAAAGGCCGGCAGATAGGTATCGACCATGTCGTGCTTGCTGACATCCACATCGGCAAAATGCCGTGTCGGCTCCGGCCCGCTGTGCACATCGAAGTGTTTGGGCGTGGAAATCACCCGGTAATACTTCGGGTCGTCTCCCTGCATCCCGGTGACAAACGCCACGGCCATGCGGGCGGTCAGAAACGGATCTTCGCCGTAGGTCTCCTGTCCGCGCCCCCACCGTGGATCGCGGAAGATGTTGATGTTCGGCGCCCAGAAATCCAGGCCTTCAAAAATGTTGCTATACCCGCCATTGGCGCGCACCGCCTGCTCGTGCTTGATGCGTGCCTCGGTGCTGATGTCGACGGCCATCTGGTGAATGGTCGCCGGGTCAAATGTCGCGCCGAGCCCAATGGGCTCAGGAAACTCCGTTGTCCCGTTGACTGCCACGCCATGCAGCGCTTCGCTCCACCAGTCATACGCCGGAACGTGCAGTCGCGGAATCGCGCGCGCCTGGTTTACAAGCTGCGAAGCTTTTTCTTCGAGCGTCATACGGTGCACCAGGTCCTCGGCCCGTTCCTTCGCAGGCAAATTGGTATTCATATACGGCAACGTCGCAACGTCCTGTCCCGCTGCCCGGCCTGCAACGCCTCCTGTCGCCAGGATGATGACGCCGGCGACAACGCCCGCCAGCGCGTGCAATCCAAATCTCGTCATCGCAATCCTCCGTGTGCAAATCAACGGGAACGCGGCGTTGGTAGTCGCCCCATTCCTGCACTTTTTCCGGGCAAGTAACCGAATGCGCCCTCGTTTTGAGCCGTCGAGACAGTTCAGGGTCGCCATCGCCGCAGCCGAGCGCCCCTTCTGAAACAAGATAATACATCCGGGGAAACGTTATCCTTATTGTGCGGTAAGGACTTTTTCGATAATATGTGCTCCGCATGCGCAAACGCTCTATCTCCGTCGCTTTGATTGCTGTCTTCACCGCTGCATCGAGCCTGATTGCATCATCGCCGTCGCTCGTTATTCAGGTTGATCGCCCAACCGTGCAGGTTAGTCCGATGCTGTATGGTCTGATGACCGAAGAGATCAACGTTTGCCGGCCAACATCTTACCGGAGTGACTCATGTGCTGCTTTCTTCGCGAACATCCAGGGATCGCAGCGGTTGTTTTCGCCGTCATCTCATGTTCTTTGACAGTTTCGGCCCAGAAGCCAGTCGCCTTTCAGTTGCTCGGGGATTACGCAGGCACGCATGACCCTTCGATTGCACGAGAAGGGAACAATTACTACGTTTTTGCGACGGGCCGCGCTCCGGGCGGAGGCCAGCTCGCGATCAGGTGTTCCACCGATTTGACTGATTGGAAGCTTTGCGGGCATGTATTCGACGGGATACCCGGCTGGATTCATGAAGCGAGCCCCGGAACGATAGACCTGTGGGCCCCGGATATCTCTTACTTCGACGGAAAATACCATCTTTATTACGCCTACTCTCTCTTTGGCGTGAACACGTCGGGAATCGCATTGGCTACCAACGAAACGCTGGACCCCAAGAGTCCAAAGTACGCCTGGAAAGATGAAGGGCTGGTGTTGCGTTCGACCGCCCAGGACGACTTCAACGCGATTGACCCGAACATTGTGCTCGACGACAAAGGGCAGCCATGGCTGAGCCTGGGAAGTTTCTGGTCGGGCATCAAAATGAGAAAGATTGACCGGGCCACCGGGAAGTTGTCTGCGACGGACATGCGGACGTATGCATTGGCGAGCCGCAAGGCGCCGGAACACCCCGAACCGGCAAAAGCCGGGCTGCCTCCGGACTGGGAAGCGATCGAAGCACCCTTCGTCGTCCATCACGAGGGCTTCTACTACCTTTTTGTTTCATTTGATCTGTGCTGCCGCGGTGTAAAGAGCACCTACCGGACCATGGTTGGTCGATCAAGACGGGTCACCGGGCCCTACGTCGACCGCGCGGGAGTGGCCATGCTTCAAGGGGGTGGTACGCCTTTACTGGTGGCGAACCAGCGCTGGCTTGGTCCGGGAGGCGCGTCGGTTCTGCAGCGGCCCGAAGGGGACATCATCGTGTTCCATGCCTATGACGCGGAGACGGGCAAGCCGGCGCTGCAAGTCTCGAGCCTCACCTGGCAGGACGGCTGGCCACATGCGGCCCTCTCAACCAAGGGGCAGGCAAAGTGATTAGGCAAGGTGATCAGGCGGCGGTCCTGAGGTCTCCGACTTTGCGCGCTCCCGGCGATGCCCTCCGGAATGAGCCATGCTTGCGAGCTGGCCAGCCGCCAATCCGCGACCAAATCTGATTTGGCCATTTGCCGCCCAAACGGGACGGGAGAAGCGCCATGGAGTTGGCAAAGCTAGGGATCGACGATTCAAGCTCAAGAAACTCAGCTTCTCGTAATCGCTTACTTCCGCTTTTGGATAATCCGATTCTCCGGTTAGCGTGCAACAGGCCGGGGTAATGAGCCCTATGGTGGATGCGCGAAGTCGTCCCGATTTGCGAAAGCTAAAGCGATTTCGACGGGTGGTGCACGGCAACAGGGGCGTAAATCGGAAAATGTTCCAGCTTCAGAATTTTGCCTTGACAAGTTTATCAAGAAAGGAGTAAATATCCTGTCGTTGCAGAAAACGCTTTCTGACATCGCTTTTTGAATTTCATCTGGTTCAATTCGCGGTGCTTCAGGAGGCATCCCCGGGGTTTGCCGACAATGAAGGAACCAACTCTGCACGAGAAGAGTCAAGAATTCCCCATGCCGGGCAGGCGATTCTGCGACGTTCGATCCGTAGATCAAGGGTGAAACCACCGCCTATGCGGCTGGGTGCGGGTGGAAGCCAACTAATCAAGTAGCCGCTTGCTCAGGAGGCAATCCATGAACATGAATGATCTCACCATCCATATTCATCACATTTCCAGGGCGCCCGGGGCGAAGAGACCGGGATGTAGGTATCTGGGGGTGTGCTTCGCAATCGTCGCCATGCTGCTCGGGATGGCGCCTGGAGTTTGGGGTCAGGAGAATGCAACCATCAATGGAACGGTGTTGGATTCTACCGGGGCGGTAGTTCCAAACGCTACAATTTCACTCACCAACCCGGCAACGGGTCAAACAAGACAAACGGTCTCGAATGGTACGGGAGCGTATCGGTTTGCCAATCTGGGTATTGGGACCTATACGCTGAGCGTGACCGCGTCAGGCTTTCAGAAATACAGCAAGACCGGCATTGTGATGAACGTCGCTCAAACGCTGGAAGAAAATGTCACTCTTGCAGTTGGCAACACGTCCCAGTCGGTGACCGTGGCCGCGGATGCCTTGCAGGTGCAAACGGAAACCAGCGAGCTAAGCACCCTGATCAGCGGGCAGCAGGTTTCCCAATTGGCAACCAACGGCCGCAACGTCACCTCACTTGCAGCCCTCGGCCTGGGAGTCTCAAACAACTTGCCGCCGTTCGGCGGCGTCAACGCTCTGACGTCGGCGAATGGAATAAGCTTCAACGGAACCCGCTCGACACACAATATCTACCTGTTGGATGGGGCCGAACAGAACGATCGCGGATGCGGGGGTTGCTTCATGAATCTGCCCTCGCAGGATGCGCTGGCCGAATTCCAGACGCTCGACAGCAACTACAGTCCCGATTATGGCATCGGCTCCGGTGGAACGATCGTCATGGTGCTCAAATCCGGCACCCATAACTACCACGGAGAACTCTACGAGTTCAATCGCAACACAGACTACGACGCTGCTGATTACTTCAGCAAATCGGTTCCCGAGTTCGACTTAAACATTCCCGGCGGCAATATCGGCGGCCCTCTGTGGATTCCGCATGTGTATAACGAAAACCGCAACCGAACATTCTTCTTCTGGAATGAAGAATGGCGGAGGCTGATTCAAGGGAGTTCGCCTTCGATTCAGAACGACATCCTGGCGAGCAACTTCCCCACAGCCGGCCAACCGTTGGCGTACACCATTCCAACCGGCGGCCCGACCCCGATCGTACCGCTCACCTCTGATCCAGCCAGACTGGCGATCTACGCGGGCGACCACTTGACAGCTGGGATGCCCTTCCCCGGTAACGTCATCCCCGCCAACCTGATCGACCAGAACGCAGTACTCGAGCTGAATTCGGGCACCTTCCCGAAGCCGAATTACAACAACGGCACGCAATTCATTGCGTCCATCCCTCAACCGACCGATGTCCGTGAGGATGTGGTGCGCATCGACCACGCCATCAGCAGCAAATACCAGTTGATGGGCCATTACCTTCATGACACGCTCGCTCAAAACTATTTCCCGCCGCTTTGGGGCGACAGCACCTATCCGACCGTGGGCACGGCTATGACGAATCCGTCTTTTACAGCGGTCATCAAGCTGACTCAGACATACTCGCCCAACCTGCTCAATGAAACGGGAATCTTTTACAGCGGGAACAAGATCACCCTGACTCCCGTCAACGGTCCAGGCGGCACTTTCCTGCAGCCAAGCGGGTGGACGGCTACCAGCTTTTTCCCGGTAGGTGACGCGGCAATCAACGATATGCCCGAAATCGATTTGCAGGGCTCGCCGCTGAACGTGAACTGGAGCGAAAGCTACTATCCGTGGAAGAACGGGTACGAAGGTTTTGAGTACCGGGATGACTTGTCCTGGACCAAGGGACACCACCAGCTCAAATTTGGCTTCAGTTATCTACACGACTACAAGAACCAGCAACTGCAGGCAAACACGCAAGGGACTGCAGTTTTCAACTCGAGCGCCTTTTCGAAGGACTCGTATATCAATTTCCTGCTTGGGGATGCCTCAAGCTTTACCCAATTGCAATTCCTCTACGGCAAACACTGGGTCAACAACAACTATGGGTTGTATTTCAACGACAACTGGCACGCAACTCCGAATTTGACTTTGAACATAGGTCTCCGTTACGACGGGTTGCCGCACGCCTTTGAACGGTATAACAGTTTTGCGAATTTCGTGCCTGCGGACTACCTCTATTCGCTTGGCAATCCGGTCACGGCGGCGGGTACCGTGAATCCTTCCGCGCTCACCATGTATAACGGCGAGCCGTTCTATCTGAACGGTATCGAGGAGGCCGGAGCGAATGGTTTCCCGCGTGGGAACGTCAAAAACTACTACGACACTTTCGAGCCAAGAATCGGCTTTGCCTATGACCTCACAGGAAATGGAAAGACGGTTATCCGGGGCGGGCTTGGAATGTTCTACGAGCGTGTTCAGGGCAACGATGTATACAACGCCGCCTTGAATCCACCGTTTGCGTATCAACCTTCGGCGACCAACGTCTACTTCTCCAACCCCAACACCAGCGCCCTGACCGGTCAAACAACGACCGAGTCCTTTCCTTCCACTATGACCAACATCAAGTACAACTATCCACCTCCCGGAACGGGGAATTTCAGCCTGGGATTTCAGCGGGAGCTTGCGCCATCGGTCATTTTGCAAGTGCAATATGCCGGTTCTATAGGGTGGGATCAGAACGACGACCGGCAGATTAACACCTTGCCCCTGGCCGATGCGAGCAATTCGGCCGATCCTTACGATAACCGGGAGGGCGTGGCCAACGGTACTTTGAACGCAAACCTCTATCGAATCTTCCCCGGGTTCAGCAATATCAACCAGGAAGAGAACGAGACAAACTTCAGCTACAACTCGCTCCAGGCCGGCGTGCGTGTTGAGAACCGGCATGGGCTTACCACGACTGTGGCCTACACCTGGGGTCACAATATCGACGAGGTGGCCAACGACCTGAACGGGCTCTCCGACCCCTTCAACGCGAAGTATGACCGTGGATCGGACACATCCTTCGACAGGCGTCAAATTCTCAACGTGAGCTACATCTACGCTCTTCCGTTCTTTGCGAGGAGCTCAAACCTGGCAGCCCATGAGATCCTTGGGGGCTGGGAAGTCTCTGGCATCACGGAAGCGGAAAAGGGATTGCCCCTGTACATCACGTATACCGGCTCCGATGTTGTTGGTCTCGGCTGCTGCTTTACCAACCGTCCGGACCGTGTGTCGAAAGTGAGCTACCCGAAGAAGGTCGCCGCCTGGTTTAGCACCAGTTCCTTTGCTGACCCCGCTGCCCCCTGGAACGGTGGCAGTAACCAAGGCTTCGGTGATGCAGGAAAAGACTCGGTTGTGGGGCCGGGACTTATTAACTGGAATTTGTCCCTGTTCAAGACAATTGAACTCACAGGCCGCGAAGGCCCGAAGATTGAACTGCGCTTCGAGTCCTTCAACACCTTTAACCATACGAATTTCCAAGGGGTGGATACGGGCTCCCACGACGGGAATTTTGGAACCATTACCAACGACTACGGTCCTCGAACCCTGCAACTCGGCGGGAAGTTCGAATTCTAGTCTGTAACCTTCCTTAACCTGGGCGTGGCAGGTCACCCTTGCCACGCCCATTCTTTTCTGCGGGCATGGGCGCTGTCTGGGTGTTGCGTACTTGGCTCCGGGCAAGCGAAAATGTGAATCGAGATGCGCGTGAAGCGGTTTGCACGGCAGGGATTCGCACTCGGGATGACACTTGCTTTTCTGGCTGTCAGCTGTCCGGGCCAGACAGCAAGGACCGGGCAAGATCTGCGCCAAACGGCGATTGTCTCGGAGCAAAAGGGGGACAATACCGCGGCCGAGACTGCGTGGCGTGCCTTGTTGAAGGTTCATCCAGCCGACGCCGAGGCCTACGCCCATCTAGGTCTTCTGGCGGCCCGCGAGGAACGCTATACGGAGGCCGTGCCCCTTTATCGCAAGGCTTTGGCGCTGAATCCGAAATTGCCCGGTGTGCGGCTGGATCTCGGTTTGTCGGAATTCAAATCGGGTGATCTGAAGGCGGCGATTCAGACATTTACGCCGCTGCTCAAGAGCGAGCCCGCAGCCTCACCTGAAGCGCTGCGACTGACTACGCTGATTGGACTTGCGCATTATGGGTTGGGCGAATACGCGGCAGCAGTTCCTTTTATGAAAGCGGCCACGGAGCACGATCCGCAGAATCTGCCTTTCCGCCTGGTGTTGGCGCACAGTTGTCTCTGGGCCAAGCAATACCAGTGCGTTCTCGACGTCTACCACCAGATTCTTATGTTGAACGCGGAATCGGCTGAAGCCGACATGCTGGCCGGCGAGGCATACGACGAGATGAAGAACGATGCGGGCGCCACGCAGCAGTTTCGCGCCGCCGTAAAGGCCGACCCAAGACTGCCCAATGTGCACTTCGGTCTGGGCTACTTGTTGTGGCGTCTGATGCAATACGATGAGGCCGCGCAGCAGTTCAAAGCAGAACTGGCCAACGACCCGGAACATGCCCAGGCGTTGACGTACCTGGCCGACTCGGAGATACGGATGAACCATCCGGAGGCGGCGCCCCCACTGCTTGAAAAAGCCATCCGAATCGACTCGTCCATAGCCCTGGCTCACCTTGATTTGGGCATCGTATATGACGATGGAGGCCGGAAGGTTGAGGCGCTGCGGGAGTTGAAGACTGCCGAAAAACTGAACCCCAACGATGTGAATATCCACTGGCGACTGGCGCGGTTTTACCTGGCAGAGGGGAAGAAAGACGAGGCAAAGGTGGAGTTTGACAAGACGCGTAATTTGCAGAAGGCCGCAGATGAGACGATCTTCATCAAGCTCAAGAAAGCTCAGGACAAAGGTAAACCGGCGGAGAACACAGGAGACGCGGCGCCAACCAATTAGAGCGCATTTCTCGCCGTTCAGGCGCCGCCCTTTTGATGGAGCGCATCCGGCCTTTTCACAAGAGCAAGTAATTGTCTGCCAATCCTCTGTGGAAAACTGCAAATATTGAGGGGGGGGTAAGAGCCTGTCGCCGCGGCTGTTCAGTACAGGGCCGCGCGTGAAGGAGCCGTTTCAGCCGCTCAACAAATATTGCTTGTCAGTTCAGTGTTGGCAAAAAGGCAAAGAATAAGGATAGTAACAGGGGGTACAGGCCGGAGTATGGAGCGGGCATATCCCTGCGTCACCAATTCAGATGTACGACATTCTTGATTCTGCGCTTTTCCGATTCAATTATCTGCCAAAGCTGAGAACGAATTGTGCGGGGTCGCGGTTCTCAGGGTGTCCAGCCTGCTGATTTTGATGAGAATTGCAGGTTAAGAATGAACCCAAGCGGCTGCGCTTTGCCCCGGTGCTCAACTTTCCGCGATCCGAATGCGATCATGCGCTTGAGCTTCACGTACTTCCCCGCAGGACTTCGGATGGAAATGTCACCGACCCAATGCGCCCCGAGTTCTCATCCACCACGACAATTCGAATTGACCCTGTATCCTGGGTTCGCTCGACAAACTGTTCGAATGGAACTCCAGTCTCTAGGAGGCTTTTATAGGTCGCAGGCTGCAGGGCGAGAACCAACGTCCGCCCCGCAATTCGCGCGTGATGGCCATCCTCGTCTCGATGGACGACGAAGATGTCGAGCTTATCTTTCCAGCGTTCCCCTTGCAACTCGAGCGCAAGGTCGTTGATTCCGATATTGAGCCTCAGAGTGGCTCCCGAATAGGCTGCTGAGAGATGGGCGGTCAGTGCAACTTCATTTGCGTCAAGCGGCTGCCAGATTGCCTGGCGAAAGCGATCCTTGAGCGTGGCCGCTTCTTTTGAGTAGAGGTAGCCGGTTCGATAGCGCAGCTTGACACCGCGCCGCCCTGTAACCTTCACGGTTAGCCGGTGATACTGGTCATCGGCTGGTGCATCAGGTGTAAAGCCGAGCAAATACGTGGCTCGTGCATCTTCCACCACACTGTCAAGGTTGGCCGCAATGTTGCCAGAGCGGCGAAAGATGCGACCGCCCGTGGCTTCGGCCATTTCCTGGATGGCAACCTGGACCGGATGAATATCCTGTTGCAATTCAGCCGCAGCGCGACCGGTCGCCTGGCTTCCTCCCTGCGGCGGCGGCGGGGCGGTGACACCCGGCGCCAACTTGATGCTGGGGTTTTCGAGGCCGGGATCGACCGCCATGGTTTCCAATTGCGAGGCGTCGAGGGGATAGAGGCTGACCTGGGCGTCGTTCAAAGCCTCTTGTGCGCGAAGGACAAAGCCCTCGATGTGCTTGCTACCCTTATCGGCTCCGACGGCTTGATCTCTCCAGTTCGCCAAGACATTGTCGCTTGAAACCCACACTAGATTCTTGTGGCCAGGGATCGAGGCAAGATGCTGGGCTATTCGGGCCAAAATCGACATTGAGCCGCTTGCCGGGTTACTACCATAATCGCGAAGCTTGGGATCAGTCCCAGTGGCCGTGTCTGGCACGGTGTCGATGTTTCCATTTACCGATTGCAGGTCGGCCGGGTGAAGGACATAGTCGAACTGCTGCCGGTTGCGCTGCTCTTCCTCCTGTGCCCGCGCCAGGTCTTGCGCATCAGGCATCCACTTTCGAAGCGTTGACGCAAGCAAGGCGTGATCGGCCGTTCCTTCCACGAGGACCTGAAATGCGCGGCCGGTTTGCACATAAATCCCCACGAGCTCGCTGTCGGGGATCTTCTGAAGAAACCTCTGGATCTGCTCACGGGCGTAAGTCAGATCAGCCCACGCCAGGTTGTTTGCATCAATCAGGAGAATTGTGGCGCTGCTCTCCGTCGCTTCAGCGCCGGGTTTTGTGTCGATCGGATCCTCGCGGCGATTTGAATACACGAGTTGCCCCGGTGGAGGACCGGGCTGCCCCGAAGCTTTTGCAGACAACGCTGCGGACGGTTCGGCCGCCCGGCTAAAGAATTGCACTGCCTGAAGGCGCCCGTTGTCATAGACCGCGAAGTTTTCGGGCTTCAAATCTCTAACCGGCTGACCTTTTTTGTCCAATGCCACCACGTCGACATCCACCAACCGAGCCGTCACGCGCAAGGTAAGACCCTTCGCCTCCGCGATTGGGTTTGGAGATGTGGACACATTCGGCAGACTGGCGTCTGCCACTACGCTGATTTCGGGAGCCGCAGGTTCAACCGGCTGCGCAGGCGGCGGAATGAACGTGTCCGCCGGAGCCGCCATTACAGGCGGAGGGCTGTTTGCTGCGGGAGTCGGCGGCTGATTGCCGGCTGTCCGCGCCTCCTCCTGTTGCGCGGGCGGCGCGGGCAAATCCGCAGAGGCAGAGGTTGCAGATTCAGAAGGAGCCGCATTCAAGTCATGTTCTGCATCGGCCCCGGTCAGTACGCGCGCATCCGAACGAAATACGCGGTATTGATCGAAGACAACATCGTTCAGCAGCGTTTGCAGAGGGGCATCCGCATTTTCCTGCGCAGGCACGGGAGCGATTGACCAATCCGGCCCCGTAGAGGCCAAAAACGGAGCGCGCGCGATGGAGATGCTTTTGACGGGGCAAATATAAGTCTCGCCTCCGATTTCGACGGGGCCATATTCGACCAGGATATCGGCCTGAACAATTTTGTCTGAGGGCACCAGGTCAGCTTCAAGGGTGAGGCGGCGAATCACTCCATTGGCAGGATCTACGGTGATCTCTCCGTGATAACCGGAGTTTTGCTTAAAGACGCGATCTTCTCCGTTCGCAAGGACACAGCAGAACTCCACCAGATAATGAGATCTTTCTCTCGTCACCGCATAGCGAAACACTACCAGCGGACCATCGGCGCTCTGCTCCCAGTGGCTCCAGGCGAGAGTGCCCTGAGCGGCATCCACTAACACAGTGCCGAGAATAGGGCCAAACTCTCCTGAAGTGGCCAAGCCCTTTGATGGAACAGCAGCAGGTTTGCTCTTGGCCGCCTTCGACTCGAGCACTTCCTGGCCGTCGCGATATAGAACTGTTGCGGTGGTTCTGTCTATGGCGTGCAGCGGCTGATAAGGGGTGAAGGACGCATTTGCCGTTTGTCCCGCAGGGCCATCCTCGAAGTGGATTGTATTTTGAACCGCAATGAAATTCGGCAACTGATGGACGGCCTTAACTGCATAGTCCACGGCCATTGCCATGATATGACGTTGCGTGGATAGATCCGGCGTGACCGCAGCGGGGATCTCCGACGCAGGGGGATCAAGAAACGCCGACATATCGGCAAGCAACACCAGAGAACGCCTTGACTCGGGACCTGGCAAGTAAGGTTCCCAGCGTGAAAGCCTGGCTGCGCTCAACCTTTCGGTCAGTTCCAGAATGGAGAGTTCCCGAGCAACCTTTGCATCCGGTTTGCCATGAGCCGATGCCATTACCTGCGCCAACTGTTCTACGGTGACGCGTTTGACGGCGTATGCCGGCAGCGCAATCCCGGCCACCAACAATAGAAGCTCGAGCTTTCGCATCGCGCGATCTCCGGCCGAACTCTAACAAATCTTAGACGCTTGAAAAATGCATGTAAAGGTGAGCGCGAAGAGCGAAAGGAAGCTGATAAGGACGGCCTATCCGTGGTTGCGCTCGCTATATATCATCGCGGAACATCATGCTACGGCCGCCTTGCGGCAGGGGATTCCGGCGGCTTAGATGAAACCACGCCCGACCCTTCTTTCACATAATAGAAATGGTCGGCAGCCAAATTGGTCAGGATCTCAACCTTTCCATCCGGCCATAAAACTTCGGCCTTATCGACTTGCTGGTGGTCACCCAGGCCGAAGTGAATACGAAGGTCGTTCTGGGACAAGTAACTTCCGCCGCTCAACACTTCGCCAAGCTGCACCAGGTTGCCCGCGGTTGCCCGCACACGTGCATTCAAAGCCAGGCGGTTGCTTTTAACTCCCTCCAGTTGGAAGCTAATCCAGTGGTTTTGCGGCCCACCTTCGGGGCGCAGAATCATCGGTTTACCCACCAGATTTTCGACGACAGCCTCCATTTTACCGTCGTTGAAAAGGTCGCCAACAGCCATCCCGCGGCTGACCTGCGGAATCTGGATCGCTGATCCTACCTCATCGCTTATGTTCCTGAAACTTCCATCACGCTGATTCATGAACAGCAACTTTGGCTCAAGGTACCTGGCCGCTCCTGGGACGCTATCGATTTGGGGATACACATGCCCATTCACGAGAAAAAAGTCTAACCATCCATCGTTGTCGAAATCGACAAATGCATCACCCCATCCCACGTGGCCCTTTGTTCCCCGCGCGATGCCTGAAGGGATCGACACGTCGGTAAAGCTCATATCTCCGTCATTGCGATAAAAGGCCGCATATTCGTTGTCGAAATGCGAAATCAAAATCGACATTCGCCCTTTATGCAGATAGTCGCCCAAGGCGACTCCCATGTTGGCCTGACGTGCGCCGTCTTCGCTCAGCCCCACCCCGGAGGTGAATCCGACGTCTTCGAACGAACCCCGGCCATTGCCCTGATAGAGATAGTTCGGCTGGCCGTCGTTGGTGACAAGAAGGTCCAGCTTGCCATCGTTGTTAAAGTCAGTCCAGATCGCCGTCAATCCAAAACGGTGCTCTGCATTTTCAACCCCGGCCTTCTTTGATACATCTGTAAACGTTCCATTGCGATCGTTATGGAAGAGGCTGTCAGGAGACCCTTTAAGGCCGCGGGGCCCGCACTGCACATCAATGCCCATGTATTTGCAAGACATGCTCGAGCCGAATTCCGGCAGGTCGTCCAGATGGAAATCCACATAGTGTGAGATAAACAGATCGGCCCAGCCATCGTTGTCAAAATCTCCGAAAGCAGCTCCTGTAGCCCATTGCGTGTCGCCGCCGAGCCCGGCAGCCTTGGTGACATCTGTGAATGTTCCATCGCCATTGTTGCGATAGAGAACGACTCCTCCGAAGCAGGTCACGAGGAGATCAGGCCATCCGTCGTTGTTGTAGTCTCCGACAGACGCACCCATTGCCCAGCAAGGATATCCAACTCCGGCTTTATCGGTTACGTCTGTGAACGTTCCATCATGGTTGTTATGGTAGAGAGCGCTTCGTGCTTTCTCGCCGTGGAGAGCCATCTCTACACTTTGCGCATTCGTAAAGTAGATGTCAGGCCATCCGTCGCGATCATAATCAATGAGAGCTACGCCGCCGCTCATCGACTCTACAATGAATTTTTGCGCGGGGCTGGAAACATGTTCGAATTGAATTCCGGTTGAAGCTGTAATGTCCACCAATTCCGGATAAGTGCGGACCGTCCCGTTAGTATCTGACTTTGCCGACGGCTCTGAGTTTCCGTGTTGTCCAGTCGCAGGGTGTGCAATGGGAATCTCTGTCTGCCCGCCCCCCGCAGGAGCTACGCATAGGAACAGAATTCCGGCGAACAGCGCAGCGAATCCCGGACGTGGGTTGGGCATCACAAACGTGCCATCCGTATTTCGGGGTCTCCAGACATGTCTCATACCGCTCTTCGACGCGGCGTCCACCTAAGTACACTGCTTGAATGACCTGAATGCTTCCTCTGAATCTGCGCGGACCTACCCGCATAAGATTAGCAAGAAGGTACGCCGAACAACACTACTAACATAGGGAAAACGATTCGGAATCGTGCAGTGTTACCGGCATTTTGATTATATAGAGAGGTGAGACAGCACGGCTGCCCCGAAGGACGGTGTGCTGCTTGTTGCGCGTCCAGTGAATGGCTGCGATGAATACCGCTTGTGGTCCGCATGTTCGAGTGGCGAGGTGTACTCATGGTTGAATTCACGTGCTCATCGAAGTGACCAGCAGTCAATCCACCCCCAAGCCCTTGACGAAGCCATGGATCCGAACTCATCGGGTACGCGATGGCAAGGGATTTGGATCGGGCCCCAAGCGGCGAGGGCGTGGTGGCAAAGCCTGCGAGTCCGGCACAGAGTCACCGGCGGCAATTCTTGCACTCGACAACCGACAACTCGACAGGTTTTGCGATCGAGCTGACGGCTGGATCATAGTATTCGTACACACGCGATGAAAACGTGCGTGCGCGAATTGGATACTTGGCGCGCAGACGGAATTTTATGCTCAAAGCCTGGTGTGGCGATAGCGTATTGAAATAAAGGATAGCCTGCGTCGCGGTGAGCGAGAATTTTTCAAGCCGTCCACTTTGCCCGGCCAGGGCTTTTTCCTGGAACGATTGCAGATCCTCGCTCAGCAGGTCGAATCCAGGCGGAATGCCGAGGTCGACCATCACCATATTCGCATTCTTCGGCAGATTGTTGCGGATCGTGGCGGTTGCGGTCACGATGTCATTCTGCGCGATTTCAGTGCGGTCATAGGCCACATCGATCGAAAGGGCTTCGCCTGCGGGTTGTTTGTCCCACGGAATGAAGTAGCGACCGACCACCTGGTAAGCCAGACTGCCCGAACCTTCAAACTTGAACTGAAGATTGTTGGTGCTGGCCGGGTTGATTCCCTTGAGAACGAACTGGTGCAGCAGATCGTTGTTCTCGGTTGTCAATTGGAGAGTCTCAACGGTCTTGCCATCGAGCAGCGCCGTCAGTGATCCGCGCACATTGGAAGCGTTGAGCTGGGTGGACAGCAACAGCGCACGTAGCGCCATGATGGTGGCCTGGGTGGTGCCCCAGTTTCCCGAGGCCTGCTTGTGCCCAGAGATAAAGCTGAGCGCCTTGCGCGCGATCTCCGGGGCCTGCCCCCACTTAAGCAAGGCCTGCGTAGCAAGGCCGGTGGTCTCATTGGCGGCGCTTTCACCGGTAGAGTAGACGCCTGTTTCTTCCGAGGCCCACGAAACCTGATCGCCCTTCTCAGTGCGCGCATCAATCAGCGCCTGCATTGCAGCGCGCGTGAAATCGCGGTCGCCGGCGTAGTCAATTGCAAAATTTGCAATGACTGCGAGTGTGTAGGGATCGTGCGACGCCCCCGCATGCTCCTCGATAAAGCGCTTTGCTCTTTCGACTGCGCCGCCTTTGTAGCCGGTATTGGCGAGTGACCACGCGATGTATGCAGTGATACGCAGCGCATCGGAGTTATAGCGATCGGTGGCGCCCTCATTGATGAAATAGGTGTCGGGCTTCCAACTGCCATCGGGCTGTTGCTGACTGTCGAGCCAGTCGGCGGTGCGCTGGATCAGGCGAGAATCGACATCAGACACCTTCGACATGTCATTGAATTCCATCAGCCCATAGGCGGTGAGGATCTTGTTCGCGGGAGCCTGGCCGAACCACGAAAAACCTCCACCGGGAACTTCGAAAGTGAGAAGCCGCTGGTATCCATTCGCAATATAGGCTTCGGCTTTGGCGTGAACCTCGGGGGCCAACTTCTTCGTGCGCTTCATGTAGTCGAGCGCCAGCACATCGGGATAGGTACTCGAGGAGGTCTGCTCAAAACATCCTCCAGGCATGCGAAGAATGCTATCCATACCCTCGATCACCTGGCTCAATGGGCCAGGGTAGAGGTGAACAACGATGCTGGTCGCATCCGGAACCACGTCTGCCGGGAACTTGAGTTGTTGTTGCGCCGATTTTTCCAGGCGGCCGTTGAAAACGAGGTTCTGCTCGCGGCCGTTTGGAATCACTTCGATCTCGCGGACCACGATATCGTCGCGGTTCCCGGCACCTGCAAGATGGGCCGAGAGCGTCAGTTTGAACTTGCCAATGCGCTTTGCATTGAGAGTGAATTGCGCGCTGCCGACGTGCCCCGCCGGAACCTGCAATGACTTGTCGTATTGATCGTTGTCCAGTGAGAACCAGTCTTCCGGACTGAGCCGGAGTGCAACCTCGCCGCCCGACCCGCTGTAGTTGTAGACGGCAACCGGAATGGACACACGATCTCCCTGCGTGAGCGTGACCGGCAGGTCGAGGTCTACGAAAAAGTCCTGGAAGACCTTCAGACTTGCAGTGCCGGAGCCCAGCGCTCCGGATTGTGTGGACGCAAGGAACGCCATGCGCCATGTGGTGATGGAATCAGAAATGGGAATGGAAATGCTTGCATCCCCATTGCCGTCTGTAAGGATCTCGGGGTTGATGTAGAGCGCCTCAGGGAAATACGAGCGGACGTGGGGAGCGTTTGCGGCATTCGCACCTGTAGCAGCCTGGCTAGGCCCATTGACGGAACGCCGATCAAGCACCATGTTGTCAGTAACGGCAAACTGGTTGGTTGCCTTGGCCGCGGCAAAGAGCCTGCCACCTATTCCGGCGGCGACGGGCCCGCCTTGTGCGAACGCCATCGGCATTGGTGCACGTGGAGCTTCCTCGACCATGACAGCTTGAGTGACCGCTCCCACAGCCAGGGTGATGGAAACAACGGCGCGATCGCGCGCGTGCAGAGTCATTTCGCTCGACAGCACGGCGAATCCGAGAGAATTGGCCTGAATTCTGTACTGGCCGGCGGGAAGGCCTGCAAGATCGAAGTGTCCATCCGCCCCCGTGTGTGCTGTGCGTGTCAGGTAGGCAGGGAGCTGGTGCACTGTGATGGTCCCATTCGCGATGACGGCTCCGCTGGCGTCCGTCAAGGTTCCGGTGATTTCCGCACGACCATTCATGGGACCGCGATCGCGCTCGATGCGGAGATCGAGCGAACCACCCTGGCCCGGTGAGTGGAGCAGCATTCCCGTGTGCTTTTCAATGAAGACGGCCATGTCATCTTCGTTGCCGAATCGGCGGTCAGCGCCTGCGCTGCAAATGCGGTAGAAACGGACTTTGCCGCGATTCCACCCAGCAGGCTCGATGCGCAACGGAGTGTTCCACGCATCGCGTGGAGTTGAACCGCTATCGATCCTGGCGAATGCCTTGTCGATGTCTTCAGTGGTGTCTGAAAGCTGCTGGCTGAGCTTCGCCGCAATCTGGCGGACCTGGTCTTCAAAGGCGGCGCGGTACCGCTCCTGATACTCGGCGAACTTCTGCTGCGGAAGGTTGCGGCCAAACTCGATGTCAAGCTTTGCCGGCATCGCCAGCTCCGTTGCCGCGAAGAGGGCTCGCGCCGCAGCGTCCTGCGGCTCTTTGCCATCGCCTTCAACCACACTGCCGATCGAGAGGGAATGAATTTCGTAGCGCGACTTCATCAACTCCTGTTCAAGATAGAAGAAGACTTTCGCGAATCCCGGCTGCTTTTCGGCAAGGGCGAAAACGGCCTCATCCACGACTTCCAGGCCAAGCGCCGCCTGCACACCCTGACCGCGCGCGTTGGTGACGTGGAAGCGAATCCGCGCGTCCGATCCCGGCTGGTAAACCGCCGCGTCCGTGGTGCTGTCGATCTTCAATTCTTCAGCCGGCTGCACGAAGACCAGGCGGTGGTCAGCGACCGGCTCGGCATCGCGCCCGAAGAGGTAGGCATCAAGATCGAGCGTTCCGGCCATTTCGGATGTTGCGATAATGGCGAGGCGGGCCTGCCCGTTGTGCAGATCCAAATCTTTGGTGAGGATGGTCTGGCCATCCTTCACAACGTCGATGTATGCGGTGCCGTGTTCGCGTGTCGAAAACACGGAAATGTGAATCCGGTCACCCGCGTTGATTATGCTTTGATCGCAGCGAAGCAGGATCTGGTCTGTGCCGCCTCGCATCTGCAAGGGAACCGTGCTCGCAGACCGATTTCCTTTGTGATCGTCCGCCCTGATCCGCAGCGCGTCAACGCCGGCGCCGGGATTGAGACGGAACACTGCCACACCTGAAGCATCGGTGGAAAGTCGCTGAGATTGCGGTTGATGGCCGTTGCGGGGCGCTGGAGAAGGCCGATCAATGGTGAGAGTGGTTTGTGCGGGACTGCCGTCGGGATAGGAGCTGATGACAAAGATCTCGTTTTCAATGTTGGGAATCAGCGTCCCGCCTTCAGGAACGGCCATGATAAGCAGTGGAGCCTCGCTGATGGTGATGGGTTGCCCGCGCGTCTCAACGTGCGAGGCTGAGTCCTTAACAGTGGCCTCAACCAGCGCGCGCGCTAAGCCTTGACTCAGGGGTCGCCCAGCAAAGTAGTTGGGCAGCTTGAAATCGAAATGGTAGATACCATCGCTGTCGGTCTTTCCCTCAACGGTGGCGACCTCAAAAACAGTGACATCCATTGACGAGGCTTTCACGGTGACGTCTGCGTGGTCGACAGGCTTGCCGAAGAAGTAGTTTGCGCGCACGGTACCGACGACGTGATCGCCCGGCCGGTAATCGCGCTTCTGTTTGCCATTGTTCCGCGTGAAGTCAATCGCCACTTTGTACTTTGGCAATACATAGCGCTGGACCTGAAGAGTGATTTCAGCGCTGTCGGCGGGAGATTCGGAATCGCCTATCAATGCGCGCAGGTGGTAAGCGCCAAGGTTAACTTCGTCGGCCAGCGTGAATTCGCCGGACGCGATTCCAAATTTGTCGGTCGCGACAGCCCTGCGAAAAACCTTGTTGCCCCGCGAATCCTCAATCTCAAACGTGAGTTGGCGCGAAGCATCGGCCTTATGGCTGGCGCGGTCGAGCACCAGCGCGCGCAGATGGATTGTCTGGCCCGGTTGATAGATAGGTTTCTCCGTCGTGAGAAGAATGGATGCCTTGTCCTGCAACTCAACGGGCTCGTCGCGCACCGTTGTGCCGATTGGAGTATCGACGGTAAGTCTCATTGCGTACTTTCCGGTCAATCCGTCAGGAAGCCGAAAGCCGGCTTCAAGTGTGCCGCGCCGATTGAGCGTTCCGAAGAAGAGAGGACGGGGCGCCCGGTTCGGAAGTATGAGTTGCATGCGAAGAGAACCAGTGAGAGGAGCGCTGCTGCCGCCATCGAACACGATAACGCGAATGGACGCGCGGCTTCCTGCCATGTACGTTTTCTGGCCGAGCACGTGGACCACCGGGCGCCGCAGGATTTGCGCAATGGATTCGACGCCTTCAATTGCCGTCAGCCGTGAGTCGTCAAACTCGAACCTATAGCGAATCCGCTGCCATAGCACGTCGTCGAAGGACATGGGTCTTTGCGGCGCAATCTTCTCCTGCCAGTCTCCATCGCCTTTGCCGATCTGCAGAGAGCGTTCCACGCGGCCAAGGACTGTGTTTTCGGGACTAAGGATCTCCGTCACGAGCTTGCCCGTCCCGGTATTGGAGGAGTGGTAGGGAATAGTGACGAGGACGCTGCCGTGCATGTAGATGGCAGTGGGCTGTTCGGCCGAAGCGCTGGACACGAGAAGCATGGAGACAGCCGCGAAAAACAGGAACACGAACAGGAATCGCAAGAATTGGAATGACCTGCAACGGCAGAGGGTGTCCATAAACGTTCTCCCGCAAGCCGTCAAAGAGGAGGCATAGGCGGCTCGTCTGACAGGAGAACGCGGTTCGCGAAGAAACTTGCGCGATTCGAAGAAAATAATTCAAACGGAATGAATGGGGGCTATTTGCGCTTCCAATTCAGCCCATCGAGACTTGTCCAGTGGTCGCCCGTGCTCGTCGTGATTTCGAAGATCGCGGGCGCCGAAGTGGTCTTGGCCATTTTCGATTGGGAAGGCGCCTGCGTCGCGACCAGGCTGTCTGCCGATTCAACTTCCACGGATTCGCTTGCCATTCCCACCGCGAGCACGATGTTCGTCACGTTCGGCCGCGAGGGCACCACGTTGATTCCCTGGGTAAGCTGTTGCTGGAAGCCAGGAGCCCGCGTCTTGAGATCGTAGATTCCCGGATCGAGGCCATTCACGGCATACCGCCCATCGCGGCCGGTGACGGCGGTGCCTGCGAACCGGCCTGAAGGTGCGCTCGCTGTAACCGACGCACCGGGAATCACTGCACCTGTGGCATCTGAAACGGTGCCGGTCAATGTTGCGCCACTCGCTTGCAAGGGTGAGTTGGTCGGCTGTAATTGCTCGGGCGTGTGGGCGGGGTTGACATAAGCTGGGGGACGACTGCCCAATCTTGGCCCCTGTCGAGTTCCGTTTCCGGATTCATACGATACCAGATCCGCCTTCACCGCACGGCCCTTCCAGGGGATAGGAATTGCCGTCCAGGTTGTTCCGCGATCGTTGCTTAGAAAAACAGAATTCTGTGCGTCGATGGCGACAATTTGCCGACGATAGGCAGCCATGGAGACGACCGGCAAACCGCTGGGCAGAGAAAGCGCGGGAGCATTGACTGCCTTCTTGAGAATTGGGCCGCCGTTAGCCCCGGTTGCGGGTGGAAGCGGAAGTACAATCTTCCCTGCGAATGTTTGTCTCGTCGCTCCAGCTTCGCCAGCGGCGGAGGGTGTCAATTCAGCGGGTGCTGCCAAGGCGACGGAATTTGAGGCTGCATCTGCGCCTGAACCGGAAACAGGCATTGGATGCGATGCTGTGTGAGGAGCGCCCGACGGTGCCGCGAGTTCGTTAGCCTGAGCCAGCGGTTCCTTCGTTGACATCGCACGATCTCCCGCTTGCGCATGGAATTGGCCAACTTTACGGGACACGGGCCCGGGCGCCAGTTCGCGCGAGGCGGTTGCGGATTTCCGATCCAGGGACGGCGACCTAGACCCTGGCGCGGTTGACTGCCGGCTGACAGCGGGAGGCGCCGGCGGATGCGAAGCGGCGATCTGCGAAGGAGCGCCGACCTGGTGCCGCAGGCTAGTCAGGTTGCGGACGTAAATGCCGAGGAGAAGAACAGTCGCGAAGACAACGCCCGCCGGCAAAGCGAGTCCCCATCCGGAGAACCATTTGCTTCGCTTATGTTCAATCACTTGCGCTGCGGATTCACTTTCAGGCGGCAGTGACATCGCAACCGCGCGACGACATTCAGGGCAGATCGCGAGATGTGCCAGCATATCCTGCTGCTCGTGCGCCGGCAATGCGTGCTCAACGAACGCACTGATCTGGTCCGCGTCTGGATGGTGTCCGGATTGAATCGTTCCCCTCATATCTTGTCCGATACCTCCGCCGGGGCCCCTTGATCAGAGAACGGCGCAATCTGCGATGTTTGCAGCACGGCGCGCAGGTTTATTTCGACGTCTCGCGGATCGGCCCCAAGAGCCTCTTCCGCGGCGCGCCGGCTGAGTCCGTCCTGCTGGAGATTGATAACGAGTTGCTTTCGAAGATCCGCAATCAGGCGAGCAAGCCTACGACTGATGGTGGCCTCGTGAACGTGCAGAGTACGGGCGATTTGCAGAAGTGTCTGACGATCCAGAAAGTAAGCGGACAACAAGAAACGGCTTTCGGCGGGCAGATCGCGCAAGGTTCGCGCGACCGCCTGGGCAAGCAAACCGGGTTCCACGGGACCCGGTGAGGGAGATTCCTGTGCGGGGCAATCGATTTCATCCAATGGGTTTTCGCGATAGGTGCGCCGATGGTGATCGCGAAACCGCTGCACGAGCGTTGCTCGGAGCCAGCCCTCAAGGGAACCGCGGCCGGAGTACGAAGCAAACGGCGAGCGCCGCACCCCATCGAGCTCGCGCAAACCGTACAGCTCACCGTAAAGCGAATCGGCAAGTTCCTGACCGAGGCTGGGGGAGCCCGTGATGGCTACGGCAGTTTGCGAAAGGAAGGCGCGATACCGGCGCACGAACAGTTCCCAGGCTGCATCCCGGCCGACGGCGCATGCATGCGCGAGTGCCAGGTCGGACAGATGCAGCGCGCGAAAGAATGTTTCGATGCTTCGGTTGGTCGCGCCGGTCCCGGCTGGAAGCCCGAAATTGTGCTTGCGGCCAACGTTCGCGAGTACGCTGGTGAACTCTCCCAATGAGAAACCGCAGGCCCCAGCTTCCGCGATTTGCCAGAGATTCTTCAGGGTCTCGACAGGAAATTCAGACAGGGCCTCAAGAGCGGGCTCTGAATCGGCGGCAGACTTCTCACCGGCGCATTCAGTCAGAATCAGTTCGCCGGGTTTGGGCGCGGCCGTGTCCACGCCTCAGAGAATACTGCAAATGCGTCAAATCCGTCGCAGGTCATCCTCGTTTTCTCATGACTCATGGATCGCGATTTATTCAAAAGCTCCGCAGCGGAGGAAGCCAGACAATCAGGTTGCCGAGAGGGCTGCTCGATTGCGCGGCTTGCGCCTCCTCTCGGAGTAGACTTTCTTGAGGCGATACTGGCGTACCTAAACCTGGTTTCAGAATTTGGGTCGATGGTGAAGCGTAAAGCAGGAGTCTTGACTGGGAATCGGCAACCTTCGGAGGATAAACACGCGTGGCAACTGGTTGGGAGACTCCGGTAAACAGGCCTACAAGACAATTGGCTCGTGGCTTCCCGTACAGTAGGCTTAAGCGTCGCCAATGCACCCAATGGTCGCTTCTGCAATACGAGTGCCGTTGACTATACCAGCGCCGATGATTTGATGATTTGAAACCCGGAGAATGAGGACCCGATGAAGACTGTTCAATCGCTTTTGCTCTTTTGCTTTGTTTCTTGTCTTGGCATGGGCGTTGCCGTGGGCCAGGAAAGGGCGCCGGCGACGCCATTGATCACTCACGACCCTTACTTCAGCATCTGGTCTGCAACCGATCGACTCACCGACTCCGAAACAACGCATTGGACAGGGAGCCCTCAGCCCATCACGGGCATTGCGCGCATCGACGGCAAGCCCTTTCGGTTTATGGGTCTCCATCCTGAGGAGATCCCCGCAATGCAGCAAACCGCCAGCACGATCATGCCTACGCACACCCGATATGCGTTTCGCCAGGGCGGCGTAACACTTGAGTTGACCTTCTTCACGCCGGCGATCATGAGCGATCTGGATGTGCTTTCCCGCCCGGTTACCTATCTCACGTGGAGCGTGCGGGCAACGGACGGAGTGAACCATCAGGTTTCGATTCTTCTCGATGTCGATCCGGTGATTGCGGTGAATGATCGCAGTGAGAAGGTTGTGTCGTTCCGCAACCAGACTTCACTTCTCCACGTCCTCTCGGTTGGGTCTCGCGATCAGGACATTCTCAATCGCTCAGGCGACAATCTCCGGATCGACTGGGGCTATTTTCACCTGGCGGTTCCAAAGGATGAAGACTCGACGACTGTAATTACGCCTCATCCTGCCGAGGACTTTGCAGAATCTGGCAAACTGCCGGCGAGTGACTCGATGGGTATGCCACAGCCTGCCGGTAGGGCAGCTCCGCATCTTGCGGCAGTGCTGGAGTTCGGTTCCGTTGGCGCACAGCCCGCCCTGCGTCACCTGCTCGCTTCCTATACCGAAGGCTATGCGATTCAATATCTGGAAAGGAACCTGCGACCGTATTGGCAACGCAACGGCATGCCGGTTGAACAGATGCTCGATGCCGCGGAAAGTCAATATTCATCGTTGGATGAGCGTGGTAGAGCACTCGATTCCACGCTTGCCGCCGATTTGACAAAGGTCGGTGGCGAACGCTACGCGGCGCTTGCGATCCTGGCTTACCAGCAAACGATCGCTGCACATAAACTGGTGGCCGACGTCAACGGCGATCCAATGCTGTTTGCAAAGGAGAACTTCTCGAACGGCTGCATCGCCACGGTCGATGTGCTTTACCCGTCTGCTCCATTCTTCCTGTTCTTCCAGCCGAAGCTACTCGAAGCGCAGCTCCTTCCAGTGCTCGAATATGCGGCTCTTCGGCGGTGGCGCTTCCCATTTTCACCTCACGACCTCGGTCAATATCCTCTGGCCAACGGGCAGGTCTACGGTGGCGGCGAAAAAACAGAAGAGGACCAGATGCCTGTCGAGGAAAGCGGGAACATGCTCATTCTCGTCGATGCCCTGGCACGGGCTGAAGGCAATGCGCAGCTTGCGGAACGCTATTGGCCGGAACTCACAAAGTGGGCTCAATATCTTAGGGAAAAGGGTCTAGACCCGGAGAATCAACTCACCACGGATGACTTTGCCGGTCACGTCGCACACAATGCCAACCTATCCATCAAGGCGATTGAGGCACTCGCGGCTTATGCTGACCTCGCGCATCTTCTTCGCCATGAGGATGTCGCGAGCGACTACAGCTCGAGAGCCAAATCAATGGCGGTGAAATGGGTTTCGATGGCTGAGGAAGGCGACCACTTCAAACTTGCATTCAACAGTCCCGGCACCTGGAGCCAAAAATACAACCTTGTATGGGATCAGATACTTGGCTATAAGTTGTTCCCTGAAACTGTGCGGGAGAGGGAACTCGCCTTCTATATGGGAAAGATCAATCGCTACGGGCTTCCACTCGACGGCCGCGCAGACTACACCAAACTCGATTGGTCGGTATGGACCGCGACGCTCGCATCCAACCCCGAACAGTTCAACGCGATCATCGATCCTATCTACCGGTGGATCAACGAAACGCCCAGCCGTGTTCCATTGACCGACTGGTACGACACAAAAACAGGGAAGCAAATTGGATTTCAAGCTCGAAGCGTGGTGGGCGGCGTCTACATCAAAGCTCTTTCAGACAAGCAGCTCACGGCAAAGTGGCGTTCTGAAGACGCTGTTCATTGAGGCCAGGGTTCACGGCCTTGAACAGCTGCTCCTTCCGCTGATTGCCTGTGACGGCACCTTGCGGCCGAGGCTCGTTCGATCGGCCGCAAGGCACCAACTTAATTCTTCGCAGACTCGACCATGCAGGCACCAAAGTCTTTTGACACTTTTTCTACAAGAAACTGCCGGGGGACGCCGGGATTCTGCTTTTGCTTCTTGCCCACGACACGAACGCGCTCGCCGGGATTGATGCCTTTCAATGCGCCGACCAGATCGTACATCTGCCTATCGCCCTGGTTCTGAAGCTGAAGGGCGTTGGGGGCGGAGACCGCACAGCCGGTCATCGAGTGGCCGTGATGAACGGCGTAAAAAACGCCGATACCGATGGCTGCGCCAATGCCGGCAATGCCAACTCCGATTCCTGCCACCTGCGCGCGACTGACAATCTGGTCGGCGGATGGTCGTGGAGGTTGAGCCATGGCCAACACGGTTGAAGGCAAGACAAATGAGCACAATGCAACCTTAGCGAGAGCGTTACGAAACGAAAGAATCATTCCTACCCTCATTTCAGTTTTTGAAGTTGATTGGCAGGCCGGATTCCTTCGATGCTGAATCCGGCCAGGTTGCCGAGGTTTTCGAACTGACGCCACAACAGGTCACCCGCTACCTGTTTGGCTGGGACAGCGCATTTTCGAGCGTGACGGCGAAGAATGCGTGACCAAACTCAGTAGGATGGTGGATGTCCCAGAAGAAAGTGTGGTCCGGGTCGGCGCAGACAACGGTGGTCAGGCACGGGTCGGTCACGTCAGTGAATCCAAAGTGGGTGGGGTCTGTCTCCACCGCATTGATCAGGCTGAAGACATCCATGCGAATGATATGGATGCCCTGGAGGAGTTGCTCAAGAGCTAATAGTTGATCGATCCATTGGTTAGCCGCCGCGCTGGCCGCCGTTGCAAAGGCAACATTCCCCGCGGCCGCGGGCAACAGCCCGACGTTGAAAAGATTGGGAATGATGAAATGGCGCGCGCCAGCCTGACGCAAGATGCGCTCGCTATCTGCCAGGCTGAGCGCAATTTCATATCCTAAAACCTGAGGGCTGCCGGAAGTGGTGCCGAGAATGTCGTTCCCTCCACCCTCGAGGATGTAGAGAGCGTTGGGATCGGCCTTGCCGCCGTGCTGGCTTAAATAGAGACCGACCTGCTGCGGTACGCTCGGAATCACGCCACCGGGGATGGGTTGTGGCGCTGTCATCCAGGCGCCGCCAAAGGCGTAATCCGTTCCACCCAGCACCGACGGTTTCAACGGCACACTTAGAAAGCCAGCCACATGATCCAGCCAGATTGGGCCATTTGAGAAACGGCCGTTGTAGTATGGCGCAGCCGGCTCCGCGCCACCCGTTACTGCAAAGATGTTGCCCACATCGCAGTAACTGTCGCCGAAGACATACAGGTTGTCATAAGTGGGTGTTATGGCATATGCGGCCATGGAGGCCATGCCAAGGAGGGTGGTAACGAACGGAACCCAAAAGCATTTGCACATGGTGGTGCTCCTATCTCCTGGTTCTGCGGTTATTGCGTTCAACTCCGTGGTGATCGGAGTTGGCGGGAAAGCACTGTGCAACCGATGAGCTGCTCCGGAGCTTCACCTTACTGTCGCGGCGAAGTCTGGAAGTCATCTCACTTGAGCGAAATCAGAGTTGGTGTGCCCTGTTTGGTCTTGTCAGGGTCGCCGCTTCCTGAGGGTCGCGTCGACTTGAATGCTGTAGCTTCGGAGTACATTCACTCTGGTTTCGCTGTAATCGGCAGAATCAGGATGGAGGAAGAGCATACGAATGGAATCGCGAAAAGGTCACATCTCAATCAGGAGATGGTCAGGATTCCCTGACAATTGGGCCTGCCTGTACGCGTGCAGAGGTTGGGGGGCAAATACAACACAACATGAAGCGGACCAGTTGGACAGAGACGACACTCAAGCCAGGGAAAGCAGATCCAATAACAGATAGAAGATGCCCGCGACGACACCAATGCTGAGCGTCCGGCACCGCCAATCAATAAGGCGGTGCGCTCGACCCGGCATGCTGAATTTCGAACGCAGATGCGGCCGCTGGATTGTGTCATCGCGGGAATAGCTGAAACTGGAGAATTGCGATCTTCGGCGCCACGAATGTGTGTTCGATATCTGGAAGCACCAGCACCGTGATCTCGCTGAACTTCTTAAGACTTGCATTTGGCGGGACGGAGAAGCGGAGAGTCTCGAAGACCGGCGATCGCTTGAACGAAAAATGTCCAGGTTCAGTGGTCACGATCGGTTGCTGGCCCAAATAGAGTGTTTGCTTATGCCGTGATGTCTCATCTGCCAACAACAGCCCCAGCGAAATAGCGCCGGCCCTGTTGTCTCGATTTTCGATTTCAACCTGGATCTCCCGGCAGCGCGCTACGCGGATCGGAGTGGATAGATTCTGATGGGCGTCCATGACTAGTGGAAACGTGTTATTTGATTGGATGTCTACGGCGGCCGGGGTGCCGTGTGCCAGGTGGGCCGTCGGTCCCGGACGCTTGTCAGGCGGCTGAACGATCCAGTAGGGACCATTGAAACGAATCGTGACCGGCTGCCTGGTTCCTGGCGCGAGCAGGGAGTCTTCGATTCTTAGCGGCGGGACGATCTGCTTTTTCTCAGGATACGGCCAGAGAATCACGCTCTCATATCCACTGAGCCCGTGCCCGGAAACCTGGCGTACTGATTTTCGTTGGCCATCTTCGGCTGCCGAGTTTCCGTTGCCGGCGAACGCGGTATTTGCCTGTGCGGCGCTATTGCGATGAGCAACGCCGTCGAGCAAAGCCCACACCGTGACCAACACGGCCGGAATGGCGACGCGTGCAAGGCGGAGTGCGGCTCGCCGAACTTCGTCGCCGTCATGAAAAGGCCGGTTTCGCGGCACGGTTCTATTCCACGCGAACAGGAACGCACTGAGCGCAAGCAACGCAGAGGCCGTATACATCGAATGGGTAAGGAGCGCCGCTCCCGCCCCATACAGAGAAATCGCGATCAAATAACCATGGATTTCAAGTGGAGGTCGATGAAGCGATTCTGCAAAGAGCTCGACGTCGTCCATCTCGAATGTTGAATGGAGAGTTTGCGCTGGGGCGAAGGCGAAATACGTGGCACCGCGCAGACCTGAAGCGAGGACAAAGGCTCCAATCATCGCGACAAATGCGGTTGCTGCGGAGATCTGCTCTGAGAAGATCGCCATCGAAGGCGCCCAGACCCACCCCGCAGCGCATACCAGAGCAAAAAGGGTGAATGGCAATGGTGCGCTCTGGCGAAAAGGGCTGGACGGATTTCTCCAATAAAGCCACGTCCCCACCACGCCGGCAACAACTCCCACGGCGACGTAGGCGATGGCCCGAATCAACAACGAGACGAGGCCAGGAGAGGGCGATTGGGGTAGACGGCAAAGCAGGAATCCCCCGATCATTGCATTCGTCAGACCGGCGCCAACCATGAAACCGAAGAATCGTTTCAAGGTGAACGGATCCACAGTCGAGAAGAGAGCGAGGGTGTCGGAGTGCACTTCAACTTCAATCGGCGTCGATTCGACGGGAATCGGCTGAGAGCTGCGAACCGCGCGCGGGACGAGCCTCCAAAGTGCGCAAAGGAGCGCAATGAGGTATGGAATGCGCAGCACATCCGCCGGCATTCCTAAATCCGCAACCTGGCCCACTGGCGTGGCTGCGAGCCTGGACATTGTAAGGCCTGGAAACGAGTACAGATTCATCAGCACGAATGTTGTGCCGATACTGGGCAAAAAGACGAGCGGGGCCAACCGCATTGCGCGGATCAGGTCTCTGCCGCAAGTGACCTGACCGAAGCTCCGACGGGCGACACTATAAAGCAGCATCCCAATCCAGAGAAAACTCGAATTCAGAAACGTCCAAAGAATGAAGCCGGTGAGCACAGGGAGCGGTCCTGCAACCCCTGACAAGCGCCAGATCCAACCGGAAGTAAGAGCTTCACCAAGACGATTTACGAATATCATCCATGCCGGAGCCAGCATGGACCACAACAGCGAGAAAACCAGCAAGGGCAGGCGCGCACGAAGACTCCTGGCCCATGAAATAACGCAAATGGCAAGCACTTGCCGCCAGTACCAGCCGCTTGAACGTCCAGTGTGGACAGCTTCGAGTAGATCGCCTGCGAGCGCTTCGTCGCGGTCGCCGGGAGTCAGGTGCTCCAGCGTCCACGTTGCCAGCGGCGGTGGCTCTCTTCGTTTCATCCGCACTTCGTGCCTTTCGCAAGGCCACTTCATTCCAACACTGCATTGTGAATGGTCAATCGCACTCGTGCGCTGATCTGCGTTTTCTTTCGGCAGTGCCTCCCGAGAACAGCTATGTGTTGATTCCTCTAAAGCGCGTCGCGTAGGGGGCGGACCAAAGGGTGCAAAGAACATACAGAAAGAAGGGTAGCCGGACGAACATAGTCGATATCCGGATATCCAGAATCGCTTCCAGCGGACTGTCCTGGTGTTGGATTGTCGTGTCGCCGTATTTTGCGGCCCACGTTTCCTCAGGAGGAACGCGCGCAACCTCGAGGGGATTGAGATGGACAATCTTCGATGTACTGACTGTCGCTGCGCCCGCCAGTTCGACCGGCTGGTGCTGGGTGAGAAAGTACAAGGGCAAAACGACGATGGCTACCCAAAGTGCGACGAGTACCGGCAAGCCAGCCAATAATCCTCGACCGAGAGATTTGATCCCCAGATTCCCCGTCATCGATAACCGAGGGATGAGGTAGGTCACAATTCCGGCCCAGATGAAGATCAGATTCGCTGCCAGCAGAAATCCGAGTTCGCAGACGGTGGACCACGGCCACGCCATTTGCCAGAAGCGCGCGTTGAGGTTGTAATGCTCCTCGATATGGGCAACAGCGAGCAACCATGCCGGCGTCAGCATAGACCAGAGCGCCGCAAAGGTAACTACGTCCAGGTGGACGAGGATATTCCGATAGCATCCGATGGCGATGGCGGTGAGAACCTGGCGCCAATACCAGCCCACTGAACGTCCCGTGCGAAAATCCTCGAGCAGATCACCGGCGAGCGCGTCGTTGCGGGCTCCAGGTATCAAATGCTCAAGCAACCATGCGGCAAGGCGCGGCGGTTCAGTCCGATTCATATTCGCTCCGGCAGCACTTCCAGTTTGAAATCGGGGATAGTCTTCCAGAGCCTCGTTAATACGCGGCGCGTCTCGTGGACCTGGCGCAGTCCTTCCTTCGTAATTCTGAAATAGCGCTTGGCTTTGCCGCCGCGTTCTGGAGTTGGATCGCCGAGACTGGAGGTCACCAGCCCTTTGGTTTCAAGTCGTTCAAGGGCCGCATACACGCTGCCCACTGCCACATCCCGTCCTCGGTGCGCTTCCAGTTCCCGCGAGATCGGCACTCCGTAGGCCTGCTCGCCAAGATGAATTACGGCGAGAAGAAGCATCAGCTCGAATTCGCCGAGGTAGCTTCGGTCCTTCATTATTTCAATAATAGCGAAGAAATAGCGGATGTCAACCATGCCTGCGTCTTCACCGGGTGGTGATTTCACATTTCGACAGGTACGATCCCCTGGAAGGCACGCCGATTCTCTACTCTCTCGGCAAAGCGATATTGATCTGCAGGCCGTGTGGCGGCACATTTTCGGCGCTGATGGTTCTCTGGCGGATTCGAATTACACGCTCGGCTATGGCGAGGCCTAGTCCTGCCCCGCCCGACGCACGATCGCGGGCTTCGGCAGCGCGATAGAACGGTTGAAAGACGCTGACCAGATCGGACAGGGATACGCCCGATCCGTAGTCCCGAACTGTAAGTGAAATGAAGGATGCGCCGTTTGCCTGTTGGTCCTGCAGGGCAACGTCGACGCCGGGAAGGAAGTTGGTTCCGGTGAGCGTGAGCATGGTGTTGCCGGCGCCATGAGTAATCGAGGTTGAGGAAGTCGGAGCCAGGCGGGCCGCAGAGATTGTGCCGGGCATATGGCGCCCGGCGTCCCATCCCGCTAATGCAGTAGTACAGTTCAATTCAATTCCACCGGTCCCCTCAATGAGTGCTCCGGTAATATCGGTTGGGCGTACCGGGCGTGGGAACGTTGTCGGAGACCTGCACCCCGCGGGCATGCGCCCGGGTTAAAGCAGCGCTAAGGGTGATTCCGGTGCCCGAGACCTCTACGCCTGCCGCGTGCGCATGAGTCAGGGGCCCGGTAACGGCAATTGTGGCGCCTCCGAATCTTCTGACGGAGGAGATGACTGCAGTCTCAGAGTCTGCGCCGGCGCCGATGGTGATGGTCTGGCCGTCACGAAAACCAATCGCGTTTGCCACGGGGATGACGGTCGCACCGGTGCCGGTAGCGGCGGCCACACGAGTGGCGCCCCCTGTGCCAACCGTCGCGATGACGGCTGTCTCGAGGTTCGCGCCCGTATCAATCATGATCTTCTGGCCGGTGTCGAAGCCTTCGACGCTCGTGACCTTGATATTGGTCTCACCGGGGGCCGAAGCTGCCGAGAGCGTGGCAGAGGCCTGCGTCAGAAAGTCGTTGCAGTTGCTGTCGGTATCAGCACCATCCGGGAATCGGCCCGCGCTGGCGTTGGTACCCTCGGCGGCCTCGGAAAAAGGCCCGAAGCCCATGGCCGTGCCGGGTGCCGGCGTATGGCAGCCACTCTGCCCTGATCCGGAGGCACCCTGATATCCCTCGCCGGCCCATGGATCAACCATACCGCCATAGTTGAGGCTGTCGACAACCAGGCCGGATGCGTCTCGAAGCACCATGCTGCCTTCTCTGAAGGAGACATTGAACCTTCCAAAGGCAACGTCGTAGGTGATGAACTCGGGGCCTCCAAACCACTGGTTGGGTGCCGGTGTCCCCTGGTAGCCCGCGGTCGTAACCGCCGCGTCGCGCACGACTGACTCGATCGCGTGGCTCTTCGCCAGTGGGCGGTCGAGTGTGATGCCGGTGCCGAGTGCCTGCACAGGTTCATTGCTCGAGTGAGCAAAGGCTGTCGCCGGATGGAAAGTGATCCCCGTTCCTCGATCGCTGAAAGGAAGATTGGCCGCGTGGTTGAACTTGAGCGGGGAGGCCAGGTCGAGGCCCGTACCCGGAGCTACCACCAACTCAGCATCGGTATGCGCGTTATCGAGACCGGGCGTGAAGCGAATACCTGTGCCGTTGGGACCCGAGGCACCGACGGCATTGATGGTGACGGTTTGATGGCTTGCGGGAGTGCCAATGGTGATTTTGTCGCCCACAGCGAAGCCGTCCACGTCGCGGACTTTGATGCTGGTGGCGCCGGCGCTCGCATTTGCCGCGAGACTTGTGCGCTTCGCCTGCGTGCCGACGCGCGTGACCGTAACTGTCTCGATCCCATGGCCGACGCTATCGATGTCCAACCTGATCTTGTCGCCGACCGAGATGTCGGCGACGGACGTTACCTGGATGTTGGTCGCGCCGGCGGGAGCGTCCACGGCCAGGTAGGCCTGCGTGCCCGGTTTCCCGAGCGCGGTGACCGTGGCCACTTCGTACTTCTCCACGCCTCGTGCGACAACGGGATAGGTGGCGCCGTAGCCCATCGCAATCTTCTCGCCGACTGCGAAGCCGGAAATGCTCGTGACGGGCACATTGGTCGAGCCGACGGGGATCGTAACGACCGGACCGTCGGGGAGAGGTTGCCACACCGTCGTATGGTTGCTGGCCGCCGTCCCGATCTTTGCGATCTTGCGGGTCTCCGCGCCGGAGCCGGTGTCGATGTTGACCGTGTCGCCGACCGACATGCCGGTCGTGCTCCTGACGCCGATGGTACTCTCGCCTGCACGCGCGGGGACCACCAGCCCGGAGTTGGAGAGGCCAAGGAGATAGAAGCCGCCAGCCGCAAGCTTCGTCCCAGCCGGGATCTTTACCGTTGAGAAGATGGCCTGTTGGGTTGGGTGTTCCGTCAGGCTCCAGTTGGAGACGTCGATGCCCTGGGCGCCGGCGTTATAGAGCTCGATGAACGAGTCGGTAGCGTTTGTCGGATAACCGGAGCTGATGCGGAACTCGTTGATCTTAATCGGCCTGACATTTCGCACTTTCTCGGCCGTCGTTTCGGATTGTCTTGCCCCGCGGGTCACATTGGACCACGAAGCGTTGCCGACCAGGTCGCCGTTGAAGGGTGCTTGCCCCGAAGTGACTTTGAAGGTCGCGCTCACGCTCGCACCCGGCGCGACAGGATCAGCGAACGTCTTCGACGTCTCAGTGGTGCCTTGAAGGAAGGAGGACCATTGCTTACCGGGGACGGAAATGCTCAACTTGACGCTCGCTGCGGGCGTCCCAGTGGAATTGGTGAACGTCACCGTGGTGTCCTGCGAAGAGCCCGGCGAGAAAGTCTGGAGTCCTGGCGGAGTGGAGGTCGACGATGCCGGCGCCAGGGTTAGCGGCGCCACATCGTATTTGGCATCCACAACGTTGGCCTGTACCTGCTGATCGGTGGCGTCAGTCGGAAAAGTACCCGCGGCCGTCATCGCGCCCTCGTAGAATGTGCCTTGTGAAGAATTGCTGTTGTCGCCGCCGTTGCCCAGCAGGATGGCCCCTTGTTTGCGCATCGGGTCATAGGTGGAATTGACCCGGGGTCCATCGAACATGACCGAGAGTGGGCCTTTTTGCGCGTCGCCTCCCATCGAAGTCCAGTGATGCGGTTCGCCTTTCGCTATGGCGGTGACGAATCGCCACGTAATGCTTGGCAGATTCGGACAGCCTTTCGATCCATCGGGGTTCACGCAACCGACCAGGTTGTTCTCCTGATCAGTCATGATCCACGGGCCGTGGCCGCTTCCGCTGTACCAGGGAGCGGCGTTTCCGAAATAGGCGGTCTCCATGGTGCCGTTGTCGTCGTCGCGGCTGTCGATCTCGGCGTTGCCGTAGTCGAAACAGCAGCCGGAGTTGAAGTGCAGGCCGTCGACGACCCAGTACTGCCCCTGCGCCTGGTCGTCCACTGCCGTGCCTTTTGGATCGTCCTCGCGGAGGCCCATGCCCGGCTCAATGAAAACGCCGTAGGCCTTGTGGCCCATGATCGTAATCGGCGCCATGTCGGCGATCGGGAGGTTGTTAAATCCGCCCATCGCCGGGCCGTTGAATCCGCCGCGGGGCGCCTGGGTCAGGTCATTGTGTTTGGGGGATTGGTCGTAGATGGTGGTGATCCAGCAGTAGGTGTTGGCGCAGAACGCGTCCTGCGCTGCCGCGTCGGCGTATCCACCCGCATCCGGGACCGGCGAGGCGACGGGTTGCACAACGCCGATGTCCAGCGTCTTGCCGTCTGACTGGCGCATGACCTGATAAAGGGGGCCATTATAGGAGGCGTACAGCGCGCGCGTGGTGCTGTGGGCGGCCACGCACGGGTCACCGGCGGCAGCGTAGATGTCACAAGGCCCATTGGGCCTGGGCAGGGGATCAGTGGACCCCGCCCGCGCCTGTTGCGTCATCGTCAACGTGGCGCCCATGAAGGTAAGCGCCCATGCGAACATCAGTACAAGATTGATTCTCGTTTTCATGCTGATCCCATCTGCCTTGCCAGATATTTTCTCGGTATATCGAGAGGCGGGGCTCTTTCCTCCGCCCAGGCGTTCCAATTTCTCCGAACTTCCCTTCGGGAATACGTATACCACTATCGTCCGCAGTTGGGTGTAGCGGAGACACGGAAACACAGCGATTTGTCGAGCTCTTCACGTCGCTGAGGCGCGGCTGAACCCAGATGGCCGCCCCGCGAGATCTCGAGGAACCGCGACCCGCGAGGACATCAAGAACATAGAACTCGACATGAGTCTGTGCGTCTGAATTCTGAAGAGCATTGAAGCCCAGATACAGACTAAGGAATGCCCCTGTCGACACCAAAAACAAGTGGAGCCCACGATCGGCTCGGTTATCTCTACTTAGCTGAATAATTCACGCGGCTGGGCTTTTCGACAACCGTGGTCGCCCAAAGGAATCCGCCGACTGCTTCTTTGGCATTGACTGTCCGTTTGCAGCTCACATAGTCGGAGTAGCTGGCTTGCACGCATACGCCGTCGCATGCGCCCAGAATGTCGACGAGGCCGTCGCTATTGATCCTTGCGTTATGTGTAATCGCGCGGTAGCCAGCGGCCACGATCGGTGCATACTCCTTGCGATCCAGCAAGCCCAATTCGATGCCGCGCTCGAGAGCGAATGTGAACATGGCGCTGCCCGAAGTGTCGATCCAGTTATCCTTGCGGTCGGGTTTGTCGACGACGAAGAACCATCCGCCCGTCAAAGGATTCTGCGTGTGCTCCAGGCCCGCCGCAAGCCGCTTATAAATATCAAGCACCTCCGCGCGGCCGGGATAACCGGCCGGCAGCCGCTTCAGTGCTTCCACAACCACCAGGGAGTACCAACCGAGTCCCTCGCTCCACACTTCAGGCGACAGCCCGGTCGCCGGATCGGCCCAGTGAACTTCGCGCTGCGGGACCACAGTTGCCAGTTCAGGGTTTGCCGCCCAGGCATGGTAGTAAAGTCCGCTATTGCCCTTGAGGGCGTGGTGGGCAAAGACCGTAATTTGTTTCACCGCTTCATCAAAACAGTATTTGCGATCGCCGATGGAGTCGCCGTAGCGCAACAGGAAATTCTCGCCCATGAAGACGCCATCCACCCACATCTCACCGGGAAGCCTGGGATTGTGCCAAAAGCCCCCGTCCGCATTCCGCGGGTAGTTATCAAACATTCTGCGTATCTGGGTGGCGGCCACGCGGTAACGCGGATCGTGCGTATGCTCATACAGGCCCACCACGATATTTCCCGCCATGGCATTGTCCAGGCTGTCCAGCTTCACGTCTACAAGATTGCCATCACGATCGATAGAAGGATCAACCTGCTGCTTCATGTAGTCGAGGTATCGCCGGTCGCCTGTTGACTGCCACAGCATTTCGAAACCGTTCAACGTGTAGCCCTTCCAATAAGACCAACGGGTCAATGAGTCTCCGGGAGCGCCGGTATTGCGCCTCATAAGAGTGTCAGCAAGGGCGATTGACCAATAATGGGGCTCCTGGGCCGGGGAACGGTATGTCGCAACGATAAACAAAAAGTTCGCAAGAATGAGGACGCAACGCCTGAGGTGAACCGCTCGAAATCGCCACCATTTAGTCCTGCACATCGCGAACCTCTTCCAGAGCGTGTTTCAAAAATGGTTGTCCAGAATCCGGTTGTTATTCCTCAGGGTGAAAACCCCATAGACTTGCTGCCTTTTTCGGCCCGGCTAAAGCCGTGCCCTTGTTACAAGATTTGTTTTTGAAATACGACTTGTTTTTGAAACACGCTCCAGGGCAACCGGATCGAGGAGGTCGACGTTACTTCATCACGGCAGACTCGACGATTCCATATCCTATTGACAAGCTTCACTCCTTGAATGTTCCCGCGTGCTCGTCATGAGGGTAGAAATATACAGCCTGGCCCTTTTTCTGGGCGTGCCAGATATGCCCTGTGAGCAGTGGCGGCAGTTCGCGACCATTGCGCCAGATTCGGGAGGGCTGACCCGGGGAGAAAAGGGCATCGTACCGATCCCCGCGCCACCTTTGACCGCGGATGTAAACCGTTCCGAGGGAAGCATCCGGCGCGACGGTCAAGTCTTCACCTCCCCATGTGCGTAATCCAGCGACATCCGGGAACACCAGCGTGTCCAGAACGTCGTGTCCCATGATGCGCACGGAACCAATGGCATGTTCGCTGGGCGGATACGCTTTCGGGTCGACGTTTTCAGGAAGAAGCGGACCGAGATTCGAGTTGATCGCCCGGGCGAGCCAATCGAAGCCTTCCTGTGTGTGACCCGAGCGCGCGAGGGCCATTCCAACGTAAGAAAAGATTCTGGGCCAAGCCGGACCACGCCAATATCCGCCCCAGTGAGGGGTGTCAAACGCCAGGGTCGGCAGGAGCGGTCCATTGAATTTGGCGGGGTCGTCGAGACGCCGCATCATCGCGGTGATGCGCTGGGGATCCTTTTCGAAATAGAGGAAGTAATATGCATCGAGATTTTCTCCCTGCGTCCAGAGCTTTCCGGTCTTCACGTCGAGATCCCAGTAACGTTGCGTCGCTGGGTCCCATAACCTGTCGCGCACGGCGTGCTGGGTCACATCGAACTCCCGTTGCCATGGCGACGGATCTTCACCCTGAAGTCGCGCGAGCCACGCCATCTCCTGAAGGCTCCAAAGCTGGAAGACCTGCTCGTTGATGGCGCTTGTCGGGTGACCACGGAGATCGATGAAAGGGGAATCCTTATCGTCCCATCCCGTCTCGTAGGTGTGCAGCCAATCGATTAAATGATCGTGATTGACGTCGCGCACGTGCAGCAGGTTCTTCTGGTAGGCCACGAGGGCCTGCCATAACGTGCGATCTCCTGCGAGTCCGCCGAGCCTCACACCAAGGATGCCGGTATCGCCTGTAAGGCGGACATATTCCCCTACGAGCGAAGCCTGTACGGGAACACCCTGTGTGCTTCGCTCGGGCCCCGTCGCCTGGAACGTGTTGTGGCCCGAAGGAAAGATCGTCCAGGCCGAGGTTCCATCTCCCTGAGCGTTAACCGAGTAACGAAACCAGTTGAGGATGGCGGCGCGAGCGACATTTCTCTCGTTCGTTGCGGCCAGAGCAATGGCCTCTGCAATGCCGTCGTTGCTCCACATGCCCACGAAGACATTCCAGTCGGCGATCATCAACGGAGTTGCGGGCAGGTAAGAAACCTGGCAGGTGGTGTTGCGGAGACCTCGCCAGAACCACAGCTCGCTGCGCACGAGGTCCTCTGGACTGATGCTCTTTCGTTCGCCTGTGGTGCCAATCGTGAAGCTGACCGGCGTGGCCGGTGCGACGAGCGGCGTCGACGCGAGATAGGCGTTCCAAAGGCGATGAGTTTCTTCGTCGAGAAGGTCGGAGGAACCCTGCAACTGGCTGAGGGCAGCCGCTGCTTCCTGTTCCGTGCCGCCAAGCGCCATCATCAGGGTAACTTCGCCGCCGGCTGGCAGATTCCACTCGAATGTGTTGTGGTGAATCGTTGCTGCTGGCCGTCCGGCAAGAATGAGCCGATACGGCCAGCGGTGCGAACCGTAGGTGGAACGCCGCTCATCGCTGCCTGGAATGAGTTGGAAACCGTCTGCATGCGCGGCCATCGAAACTTGAACCGGGTCTGTGGTGCGAACGATTCGTAGCCGAATCACCGCCGCAGGCTTTCCGTAGACCGGGTACACCGTGAGCGAGACTTCGGGGCCCCCATCGAACGCGGCCCGATACACGGTGCGGTCGGCGAAGTATGTGAGGCTTCTTTTGGCGGAGCTGCCGGACAGTTTCCAGATATGGCCGGAGCCGTCCGTGATCACAGGTGGCTCGATCGTCAGCGCGGACAGCCTGTCGCTGCTGTTGGTGGGCGCGGCTGTACCGGCGACGGGAATGATCAGCCGCTGACCTCCAAAGCCGGATTCCTGCAGAGCCATGAAGCCGTTCGATTGATAGATGAGGCTCTTCGGCGGAGCCGGCGCGTCGAAGCGCGTGAAGGTGGAATAGTCAAAATCATCGCCGAGAAAAGCCGGGAAAGGGGACACTGCAGCACCGGACTGCGCTGCTGCCAGACAGCACGGGAGCAGGGAGGCTGCCGCGAACAGGCTTACTCTCACCTTCTGTCGCAAATTTAGCGGTACAGTGAACTGGTTTGACTTCGAATGATGCAATGCACCCCCCAAAATGAACCTGATTAATCCAGGAAATCGGCGTAAGAATCGGATCCTTCACCCGGCGCCTGCGATTCAAGGCCATTCCGCATCCCCATTAACCTGGCGGTCGCCGCAGCGGTCTTGAACACCTTCCTGCGGGAATATTCGGTCGCTATTTCGTCTCCTCAGCACGCCACAGTGAATGGTATTCAGTCTTGAAAACAATCGGTGCAGATCATCCAGATGCAACCCGCACAACCCGCGTTTCGCCGCGTTCGACGTGAACGATGCCGAAGGTCTCAGAGGCTCCTGAACTGCGAATGGCATTCGTCGCGAGAATCTCCTTCTTACTGCTGAACAGGGTACGGAACTTGCCAGGGAAGGCTGCGCGCCATGCCAGTGCAGGACCGCTTTCGTTGGTCAGAGCAGTGTCGCCGTTGGTGGTGTGCTTGACCGAGATCACATTTCTGCCCATCGGCACGTGATGCAGAGCTGCCCAGCCGGTTTCATCGGTAAGCTGTGGGAAAGTTTCGACCGTTTGCTCCGGGGCGAGTGGACGAAGACCCATCAAGCCAGCCCCCAGGTTGCCAATGACCGTATAGGACACTTCAGGGTATTCGCGGCGCTTCAAGCCGGGATCCATCATTGCGGTCAACGCGCGATAACCTGCCCGCGACCGCCCGTACCTGTAGAAGATGTCCGGCATGTAGGATCGCCCTTCCACGCCGCCAATCACTCCGCGGGATGAGTTCAGGTCCGATTGCAACCGCTGCTCCAAAATGTCGAGACTCGCGTGCGTCTTCGGCCCGGCGGCTGTTAAACCGTAATAGAAAGGGAGTTCGACCGTGCATCTGCCGCCGCCTTCTTTAAGGTCCGCATGAAACTTGCCGTCTTCACCGATCGCGCCGAAATAGCAGTTGCGCGCGGCATCCCACCACTTGTCGTTGTAGAGCGACTTTAGATGATCGGCCTTCTGTTCGAATTCGGCAGCAGTTTTCAATTCGTTTCTGGCGCGCTCGATGGCCGCGAAATCGTGGAAGGCTGCATACTGAGCGGCGATCAGATCCGAACCAACCAAGACCTCGTCCTGGAGATCCTCGTCGTAGGTGGCAATTCCCATGTGGCCGGAGTGAGGGAGATGTTCAAGCAAGCCGTCGTGATCGTGATCCCACGCTTGAACATAATCCGTGACAGTCTGCCGGTAATAATTCAGAAACACTTCGTCGAGGTAGGCGCGGTTGCGCGACCACAGCCATTGCCGGTAGCTGGCATCCAAAACATCGAAGTTCGCGGGAAGGTCGTACCAGAAGTCGTGGTCGTTGTTGTAGTCGACCGGAGCAGGCAGGTTGTCGCGCGTAATCTCCCACCATGAGCACCACTTCTTTGAGGCAGAAATGCTCGCGGCGAAGCGGTGCAGCATGTTCAAGGTTCTCGATCCAAGACCGAGAAACTGCGCTCCAGTGCTCTGATGCGAAACATCGCGCATGCAGAATGCATCCCTTCCCGGAAGCGACGCTTCGTACCACGGCCCGATTGAACCGTCATTTCTGGCGTAAGCCAGCGCTTGTGCCTTGGCCCATCGAAATCCATTGACCAGTTTTTCGTCGGAAGACTCAAACTCGATTGTGCCTTCCGGCACTACCGAGGCGGTTGCGCCTGGTGCGGCTGGAGCCTCGGCGAGGGGACGGGAATCGCCAAACACAGCGAAGCCTTTGCTAAGGCTGGCGGGCATCATGACGGCAGTTGCTGCGGCCGCGCCCAAGAAATGCCGTCTAGTAGTGGTCTTGCTTTGGGTCATATCGAATCGAAATCCAATCATACTTAGATTGACAAGAGAACTGGGCGCGAAAACGCGGTCCGCGAAACCCATGGCGCATATCCGCAATGCCGGTGTGGGCTCGGCGTATAGTCCATCACTCCTGCCATGAGATTCAATGTCGGGTCGGTGTACAGAACCGGAATTGAAGGCAAAACCCTGACACCCGGGCGTGAAGATTGCTGACTCTATGACGCGCACCTAAATGGCGGGAGCCGATATGGACTGGCATTCCGAATCAACTCCCGCGGGTTAGGTTACGACCCGACAAAACATGCAGTGCTCAGAACGAGAAGGTCATTCCGAGCTGCCCCATGCGCGGCAGAAAGTCGTTGGAGATCACTCCAAAGCTGCCATCCTGCACGTTGGTATCCGGGCTCTGATAGTTCACGTGGTTGAAGATGTTGAAAAAGCTGGCCTGGAATTGCAGTTGCATGCCCTCAGCCATGTGGACCGCCTTGCCAAACGTCATATCCCAGTCCTGATAGTGGGGCCCCTTGATATTGCCTGCTCCAACACCGGCGTTGCCGAAGACATATCCGACCGGCTGCGTGAAACAGGTCGTCTGAAACCATTCGCTGGTGGTATGAGGATTGACAGGGGACGCGCAGTTGTAATTGGCGCGCTGTCCGCCATTCTGGGGCAGCAGGTATTCTGAGCTCGCACCCATCAGCAGAGCTGCGCCTGAACGGAATTGGGTGATACCGCTGAACGACCATCCGCCCAAGACGGCGTCTTCCAGGGGAGAGATCGAGTTGACGAACCTTTGCCCGCGTCCGAATGGCAGTGTGTAGACGTAGGTGAGGGTGACGACATGGGGGAAGTTGTTATGTTGCCAGCCCGCCGTGTCGAGTTCTTCCTTTGTCCAGTAGGAATCGAGTGGGTTGTTGATGTTATCCATCATCTTCGACCAGGTGTAGGCCCCGGTGAAGGTCAGGTTAGTTCCGGCGCGCCGCTGGAACTCGAACTGGCCGGCGTTGTAGTGCGACTTGCCTCCACTGTTGCGGAAATCGATGGTGGAGACGTTGGGAGCAATGCCGTAGTACGGCATACATTGCGGAAAGTTCGGATACAACGAGGTGCCGTATTGGGCCTGAAGCTGGTCATATGTCGGACCAGCGGTAAACGAAGACGGGTTGCATTGGTTGAGCTGCCAATCGTGATACAAATAATCGCCCGCCGTGCCGACGTAGGCGGCGTGGATCGACATTTTGGCGCCGAGCTGACGCTCGATGCTGACGTTCCAGTTGACAGCCTGGTCCTGGCGGAAGTCGCTGGCCACCTCGTAGACGCCGAAGCCAGGCGGCGGTGCGATGAACCCGCCCGGCGTTATTGGGGGCTCCACCAGCGGCTGGTACACCGGCGATCCGGTGGTCACGTTGCCCGGCAGGCCATTGGCCAGGATCAGTGAACCGCAGGCCGAGTACTCCGCCGGGTTGGGATTGGCGTTCCCGGTATAGGGGGTCAAGCAGTTCCCGAAGGTGGCGCTGTTGTTTTCCTGTTCGTCGAGCGGATAGTTCCTCTCCAGCGTACCGCCGTCGGCGCCAAAGTTGTCTGGGAAGTAGCTGAACCCAACGGCCGCCCGCAGTGCCGTCTTGCCGTTGTCGGGGGTATAGGCAAAGCCCAGGCGCGGCGAAATGTTTGCCCAATACGTATTTACGTTGGGACCGCGGTTGCTCGATGACGCAATCTGATTCAAACCCGCATTAGGCCCCGATATGACGAAGTTGCTCTGCAGGTTTTTCGTATCCACGGGGGGCGTGTAGACGTCCCAGCGGACGCCAAGGTTCAAGGTGAGCCTGCTGGTCAGACGCAGGTCATCCTGAGCGAAGACACCCACGAACTTTACCCTCGTGTTGGGCACGTCGAAGAATTGATCGCGATGGGAACCGTTAAGAGCGCCCACCAGCCAATCAGCAATAGCGGCTCCATTGGAGCCGGTACCGGTATAGTTCCCGGTGGCATAGAACTGGCCGCGAGGATCGTTTTGCGGATTGTAGACGCGTGCCTGGATGGGCTCTATGGAGACGCCCAACTTCAAGTTGTTCCTGCCTTTAACCAGCGTGATTGCGTCATTGAACTGGTAAATGTTGGAGAGTCTGCCCAGACCCTGGGGCACCCAGCCGGGGTCTCCAGTGCTCAGGAACCCGCTGATATTCACGTTGGCGATGCCGCTGGTATCCGGAAAAGCGGCGATATTGCCGTTCGGAACTCCCAATATATTGTTCTCGGAGATCCCGTTGGCGGTGGAGAACTCAGAGCTGGCGAAGCGGCTGAAGCCGACGCGGAACTGATTCATCATGTTGGCGGAGAACGTGTGGTCCCAACCGATTACATCGTTGGTGGTCTGGTTGGTTGCGTTGGCGTTTCCGTTATTCATGAAGACGGCCGGTGACGTGCTGCTCCCGAGCAGCAATGGCTGTGTGAGATTCCGGCTGCCATACGACATGCGGGCAAAGAAACGGTCATGATTTGAGAACGCCCAATCGACGCGGGCGTCTTCTTGCGGGAAGGATGCATCGCTCAATTGCACATAGGCGGCATTGTTGACTTCCCCGGAGAGGTTAGGCAACGGCCACACCGATGACTGGAGATAGCCTGATGTCGCCCCTGCAATCGGCTCGATATCCGCGGCCGGAACCGTGTCGTAGGTTCCGGCGGTTGTAACCGCGGGACTGGCCGTGCACGGCACCGGGTTTGGCAGTCCATTGGACAGGGCGCTGTAATAACACGCCATGGGGTTGGTAATAGGACCGGCGCCGTTCACGTCGAAGCCCGACAGATCTCCGCCACGGGCCGCCGCAGTGGGCACGCTCGTGATGCCGGAGGAACCCTCAGCGATTTTGAGCCACTGCAAATCCGCCGCGAAAAACAGCTTGTCCTTGATGATCGGGCCGTCAACTTCTCCGCCAAACTGGTTGGAATGGAAGGGAGGATTGATTTTGCTGAAGTAGTCCGGCCAGTTGAATACGGTATTGCGGTTGTATTCGAAGACCTGGCCGTGAAACCTGTTGGTTCCGCTCTTGGTGGTGATGTTGGACACCATGCCGCCGAAGGTGCCGTATTCCGCGGTGGGATCGCTGGTTTCCAGCTTCATTTCGGAAATCATGGCGAATGGAATCTGGAGCCCCATATATGCGTTCATCAATTCCACGTCGCTCACGCCGTCCACCAGGTAGAGGTTTCCCTGGAAACCAAAGCCGTTTGCGGATGTATAGTCGCCGCCGCCGCCACCGCCTGGCGCTGTCGACGCGGCCCCGGACGCATCTTCGGGGTTGCCGGCGCCCCATGCTGCAGGCGTGGTTCCGGGAGCAAGCTGCATGACCAACGCTGCGACTCTGCCGTTGACGGGCAGGTTGCTGATCTGAGCCCGGTCGATTGTCTCGCCGAGGTCGGAGGTCGTGGTCTCAACCAATGGCGTCGCTCCACTCACCGTCACTTCAGCGGTCACCGCTCCAGGCGTCAGCGTCATGTCGATGCGGGTTGTTTGTTCCACCTGGACAACGTTGTGCGTCGAAACAAGCTTCTTGAAGCCCTTGGCTTCCACGGTGACGCTGAACTGGCCTGGGTTGAGGTTCGGAAAGGTATAGAAGCCCTGCTGGCTAGAGGTGGTTTTGTTGGTGACGTTTGTGTCCTCATTGGTGAGCGTTACATTCGCGCCCGGAATGACGGCTCCAGAAGAATCTTGAACTGTACCGAGCAAGGTTCCAGTCACCGCCTGCGCCGGCGCGAACTTCGCACTCAGCGAAAGCAGAATCAGCGAGCACACTGCCGCAAATCCCACTGTTAGTAGCTTTTGCATAATGCCTCCAAAGCGTTCCGAGTGTGGTCTGAGCGCTGGACTCAGCGCGCGCCAATGTTAACGTTTCCAAGGGACCGTGATGTATTGATTCCCTTGCTACACAGCCGCCGTGCTACATACGCGGGCAGAATGGCTCCCCGAACACATTTGCCTCGCCATGCTGAAGCGGTGCGCGCTCGTTGACTAGTAACGGTGGGGTTACGGGGGGGTATTAACGCGGGGTTCGAAGTGCAGCGGTCATTGTTTTCAAGGAGTTCGATTATTTGCAAGAGCGAACGTTACCTGGATGTTAAGGGGCCTGTAACATCCTTCAATGACGGTCTGGACAGGACAACGAAGTCCGAGCGTATACTCCGCTCAGATCAGCGGCCGCGGAAGGTGTCGAGTCGATCGAAGATCGCAGCAACAACAAATCCATTGAGCTTTGCCTAACGACATCCCCCTGTTGGACAAGGCCGGTTATGTGCGTTGGGATGTGCGCGTGAAAATCGAACAGTAGCCTGTTGCAAAAAAGCTATCTACGGCGCACTTGCCGCGCGGGCTGAGAAGCGTTCGCCATTGACGCATATCTATCGTAAAATCACGGCGATATGCCGGGCGGGGTCGCAGAAGCGATCAGTTGAACGACATGGTAGCTGACTTGAGTCCTCGCACATGCGGAATCAGGCAAGAGGCATTGTGTCACCGGGAGGCGTTGAAAAGTGAATGCGCATGCTGACAACACGGTGCCAGCCCCTTCATGGGATGAATGTCAGCATCAAGTCCGGAGAGTCCTGCAATCTACTGGTTTTCACAACGCCTCAATGCTGCAGCAGCTGCTGCGGTATCTCGCACAAAAGGCATTCGATCCTAGCGGCGAGGCATTGAAGGAATACACCATCGGCGTAGAGGCGATGAGCCGGCCCCTGGATTTCGATCCCAAAGTGGACCCCATCGTGCGCGTCCAGATTCATCGCCTTCGGCAGAAGCTGAAAGAGTACTACGACGCAGAAGGACTTCACGACCGCCTCGTCATTGAGATTCCGAAGGGCCAATACCTACCTATTTTTGAATGGACCGGCCGCATCGAAGCCCTCACCGGCGAGAAATCTGTCTCCGCGGGCGACGCTGTCTTATCGAATGATCAGCTCGTTCAAAACGCGGCGGATCCAGTCGATCGGGAAGTACGGCGCTCGAACAAGACTGTTTCGCGAGCCGTACTGATTTTAGTGGCCGTGGTAATCGCCGCATTCACAGCGGGTTTATGGATCGGAGACAAATGGGTTCCACTCGGCGCGACCAACAAGATGAGCGCAACCGGCGCGAAATCTGATTCTGCAAAATCTTCCGATCCGGTAATAGCCTTTTGGTCAAAGTACATCGGCAACGATCCGACTCCGGTCATTGCTTACCCGGATGCGGAGTTTTTTCTCGACAATTACAACGATTTGTTCCGCTTCAAGCGAGGCCCGACCGATTACCGCGGGGCACCTGTCGATTCACACCTGGCCGAGCAATTCGCGTCAAATCCGGCTCTCATTTCGCGGGCTGGCCAGCTATATTACGAGAATTCGTACGTGGGCTTTGGCGAACTCAAAGCTGTCGGCTTGTTGTCGAACCTTTTTGGCCAGATGGGATACAAGCCGATTGTCAAGCCTAGCCGTGAACTTACCGTCGATGATCTGACGCAGCACAACGTGATTATGCTGGGTTCATCCTCGCAAAACATTGCGGTTGCCCACTTTAGCAACCCGGGTGATTTCAGCTTCAAGGATTTTGACACGCGCCTGGAGCAATGGAGAGGCGTCATCGTAAACGCGCATCCTCGCCTCGACGAAGCGCCGATCTACCATACTGAACGCGATCCGAACACGCAGGTTTTGAAGGCGGATTACAGTTTGATTACGATTCAACCTGGGATAGTGCCCGGACGGTACATCGCAGATTTTGGTGGTCTCGATACGACCGGCTCAGAAGGCGCTGTCTTGTATGCCACATCAAGGTCTGGGGTCGATGAATTGACCAGGGCGATTCAATTCCAGGAAAACGCCGGCGACATGCGGCCATTCCCCGTTTTTCAAGCGCTGCTGAAGGTGCGACTCGAGAAGGGCTACGATGTTGTTGGCGTAACGCTGGTTGCGGTTCACAAGCTCTCATCCACGCATCAGGAGACGCGGGATGCGAGCAATGCGAAGGGATCGCAGCCGTGACGGCTTAAGTCCGCGGCCTATCCCACGGCATTTTATGGGGCAAAAAGGGCTCTTCGCCTTGTGCAAGTATTGTCATCGAGCGTCTGCAGCACTGATCCCAATGACCTCCATTGATTTGCATCGAACTGCGCCCCGTTTCCATAAGGAGGGACTGAGAAACGGCGTCGTTAAGAAGCGGGTCTTCATTCTTTCACCGTCTCTTACAGTGCAGTTGCATCCCTTCGTTGAGGGCCGTCGAGCGGACGAGCCAATGTTCCTTACTCCAGGCAGCTTGACCAAGACCAGAAAGCGGCTGGGAGGACGCGTAAGGCTCGAACCAGACAACTTCGTCAAAAAGGCTCTGAGGCCAATTTTGAAGGAGTCGGGTTTGGATGGAGCGGCACACGCCTTCTTAGTTAGCCGGGGAGGCAGTCGCCCCCGGCATCACGTTCGGCAGCGGTTCGTTCTTTTTCTCGTCTAGCTCGGGATGCGGAAGCGGCTTGCGGGGCAGCATCTGGTCGCGCATTGCGGCGTTATAAACAAAGATGGACTCGACGACCGCCGCCTGCTTCAGATCCTCGGGCAGCAGACGCTCATAGGTATCCATGTTAGAGTGATGGGTCCGGGAGCCGTAATCCAGTCCGTCCTGGATGAACTGGAAGCCAGGAATCCCAACCGCGTCGAAGGAAACGTGATCCGTGCTGCCGGTGCTCCGCAACGTCAGCGTGGTCACGCCCAGATCCTTAAGGGGCGCGATCCATTGCGCGAAGATGGGTGCGATCGCGGCGTTCCCCTGCAGATAGACTCCGCGGATCCTGCCGGCGCCGTTGTCAAGGTTGAAATAGGCCGAGACCAATTTCTGCTCCGGCTTGATCGTCAGTGGGCCGCTCGGCTTACGCAGGAAGTCAGGCAACTGCTGTTGATCGGGCGCATTCGACAATGGGAAGGAGCCGAAGTGCTGCTTGACATAGCCACTCGAGCCGAATAGCCCCTCCTCCTCGCCGCTCCACAGAGCAACTCGGATCGTGCGGCGTGGCTTGACTCCGAGCGCATTGAGAATGCGCATCACTTCCATGGCAACGAGCGTTCCTGCGCCGTTGTCAGTTGCGCCGGTGCCCGCGGCCCACGAGTCGAGGTGGCCGCCTACCATCACCACTTCATCCTTCAGCTTCGGATCTGTGCCCGGAATCTCGGCCACTGTGTCGAATCCCGGCTCATGATCGCCAAAGAACTTCGTATCCACATTCAGTTCGATGCTCACGGGCACATTCGCTTTCAGGAGCCGATAGACGCGGCCATAACTCTCAATCGCCATGACCATGACGGGCAACGGAGCAATGTGATCGCGCCGATAGGCGAACCAGTCGAGGCCTTCGCCGCTGTCATCGAAAATTGTCCCGCCGGATCCGCCGTTGCGAGCGCCGTCGCGGCTGGGTACGAGAATGGCGGCGGCATGCTCCTCCGCGGCGAACCTGCCAACCTTACCGCGCAGCGAGATGCGCTCCATGTACTCCTTAACGAATTTGCCGAAGTCGGCCTCGGGATCGCTGAGCGGATACGCCTGCAATTCGTTGAGTTCCTGCTCGTCGCGGCGTGTGAGCAGCGGCTTGTCGATGTTTCCGACCTCGCGCATGTCGCCCAGAAGAACGATTTTTCCGGCGAGCTTGCCTTTGTATTTCTCGAGATCTTTTTCGTTCTTTACGTCGAGCCAGATCGCCTGCCCAGTTACGGGACCGGCCGTGGCCGGCGACCACGGCGCCGCCTGCGAGATGAAAACGGCCGTGTCGGGTGCGGTCATTCGCGCCCAGGCATTCAACTGCTGCCAACCCATTCCGAAATCGCCCCAACTTTCTAAATGCGCATTGGAGCAACCCATCGCCGTGAACTGATCGCGCGTCCATGCATTGGCCTTGGCCATATTCGGAGAACCGGTGAGACGCGGGCCGATGCCGTCTGTCAATGCGGAGGCGTACTCCATGATGTGGGAGTGGTAGAGCCCTTCGTCACGAATCCGCTGATACATATCGAGGTCGAGCGTTTCGTGACGTGGCTGCGGAGCTTCGTAGGAACTGGTTGTGGAAGCCGCAGCAGCATTGGCCTTGTCCGCCGCAATTAGATGCGGCACAGGAACAACAAGACCAAGGAAGAGTGCGAAGATAAAACGGAGTTCGAGCTTCTCGATGCGCATTGAAAGGACCTCTCTGTCAAGTTTGGAAGGAATCCTGAGTCTGCGAGTTCATGCCGGCACCCATTTCGACGCGCACCGGTTGGGAACTCACTATGCGAGAGTATCTACATCGTGAATCTGTTTGTCACGGGATGCTGCTGTGCCTGCCCTGGCGCTTCGCTATCACTTCTCCTCGATCAGGATGTGGGGGGATTTGCAACCCTAAAGATGTCAATGACAGACGGCGTACCAAAAATGAGCCGGCCCTGTTGCGGCCGGCTCACGAAGTACTCTCGAAAACGCTCTAGAAAATAATCTTCAGGGCGAGCTGTGTGTTGAACGGTTCGCCGGAGCCGATGCCGGGCGCCCCGTAGGAGACGCCGATGGTCGAGGTGCTCCAGCCAAACGCGCCGCCGTAGCCAAGATTGTTAAGCGGCTGCGCCAGGTTGACCCGGTTGAAGACGTTGAACATCTCTACGCGGAACTGCGCGCGGACCCGTTCCTTGTAGATAGGTGTGTTCTTGATCAGCGACATATCCACGTCTCCGAAGCCCGGTCCGACAACCTGGTTGCGGCCCAGATTGCCGTAGGTGCCACTTGCCGGCACGGCAAAACTGTTCGGGTTGAGGTACTGCGCATGGGAGTTCGCCTGCACCGAGCGGTCGCTGTTGATGGCCGGACCCGTGATGTTGGCACGGTCCTCGCCCTCGGCCGTGCCGCTGTTGTCCTGGCCGGTGAGCACGTTGACCGGCTCTCCGTTCTGGAACTTAAGGATGCCGTTGACTTCCCAGCCCTGCGTCAGAGCCTTCGGTCCGCGCCCAAAGGCAGGAATCACATAGTTGAGATAGCTGGAGAAGTGGTTTCGGATGTCCTGGTTCGCGTTGCCCCAGTCACCGGCCAGGTTGAGCGAGTTCTGTGGGATGGTGTTAAAGACGCTGGAGTCGTCCAGATTGTGGCTCCAGGCATAGGTGAATTGGCTGGCCAGCCCATGCCACAAACTGCTGCGCAGCGTAACCTGCAGCGAGTTGTAGCTGGACGAAGCCGCGGAGTTGATCTGGTTGATGATGCCGAAGTTGGGGAACTGGGAGAAGTAAGGGCGCGTCGACTGCTGGTAGCTGAACGTGTTTCCGTTCATCGTCACGGTCGAGGGGTTCTGGTCGCCTCCCAATGCATTCTGGTTGATGTCCTGCAGGACGAGGTTGTGGCGGCTGGCCGAACCCACGTAGCCGACGTTCAACATCCACTCGCTGCCGAGGCTCTGCTCGATGTTGAGGCCGAAGAGCTCGGAGTAGGGTGTTTTGAAGTTGCGGCTGACCGAGTAGATGGAGACCACGTTGCTCCCCGTGGGCTGACCCTCGCTGGACGTGAAGATAGGGGTTGCCTGGTTGGGTGTCCACACCGGAATCGGGTCGCCGGCGCTGTTGACGCTGGCACCGTTGACAATCGAGTAGTTTGGCTGGCTGCCGACTGGGTTGTTGTTGGCACCGCCTGCGCCACCGTTGGGGATGCCGATATTGCCAAAGAAGGCCTGGCCGGCAGGCTGGTCATAGTAGATGCCGTAGTTGGCGCGGATGACAGTGCCATTGTGGACCTGGTAGGAGAGCCCGACGCGCGGTGAGAGATCGACTTTGTTGCTGTTGTAGATGTACCCCGGCGTGCCGGAGCCCCCGCTCGCGACCACCAGACCGGTGCTGCTGGTGGGGTCGAAGATGGAGAGGTTTGGATCGTTGGTGTAGAAGGGCTGCTGGTAGTCGTATCGCAGGCCGAGGTTGACGTTCAGCTTCGGTGATAGCTGCCATGAGTCCTCTGCAAAAGCGCTTCCGGTGTGGGTGTAGATAAAGCGCTCCTGGGTGCCGAGGGTAATGCCGGACGTATACGCATAGCCGGCGAGAAAATCAGCCAGGGTCAGGACATTGGAGTCAGTGACGGAGGTATCGCTTGCCCAGGGTCCGAGTACGCTTGGGCCGGTGCCGAAGTTGAAGGCGCCGCGACCGCCCCAGTTGTAATAGAGATCGATGTAGGCGCGGCGATACTCAAGACCGAAGCGGAACTGGTGCTTGCCCACCGTCCATGAGAGCGTGTCCGCAATCTGGCCGGAGATGTCGTTGCGGCCAGAGGTTGGCGTGACGCCGATCGAGTCAAATCCGTTGATCGTAAGCTGCGGAGCACCAGACAGAGAAGCCCCTGAATTGAGGCCGTCCAGTGTCAGGGGATCCTGGCTGTGTATCGCATCGGCAAAGGCCTGCGTAAAGAAGCTGGCTCCGGCGGCAAGCTGGTTGCTCAGGTTGGGATGGATCATGAAGTTCCAGACCGTGTTGTAGTTCTGGATGTGCGAGGGAACAGTCTGGAAGTATTCCGGCAGGTAGGAGCAGACAAACACGCAGCTCGGGGCATCGGCATAGCCCTGACCGAAGTACCAGATGGCCGACAGGTGGCTGCGGTCGCTGAAGTTATGGTCTAAGTGAACGACCGCGTTGTGGCTGTAACCGCTTTGCGGCGCGCTGCTGGAGTAGTTGCCCGGGTTGGCGGGAAGGTTGGCAATGTCGCTTGGATCCCATAGGTTGCTGAGGATGCTCTGCGAAACCTGGCTGGGCTGGACGTTATATTTGGTCAACTCCGCGAGCGCCAGCGCCTGGTAGGCCGGAGAGGGTTCGGTGACGGTATTGGCTTCTCCGATGACGAACTTCTGCTCCTCGTAGGTGAGGAAGAAGAAGGTATGGTCGCGCCAGATGGGGCCGCCGAGCGAAGCGCCATAATTCTGGTTGCGCAGCGGCAACTCCGGCGATCCGGGAGCAACAAATGGCGAGGTCACGGCCAGCGCCTCGTTGCGGTTGTAGTAGTAAACATCGCCGTGGAACTGATTGCTGCCGGATTTGGTAGTAATGTTCAGGTTGCCGCCCGGGCTACGGCCCGATTCACTGTTGCCGGTGGTCTGGAGCGAGTACTCGTCGAGCGCGTCAATTGGATAGACAACACCGGCGATGCCGCTGATGCCGCCTTGGTTCACGGCGTCGACGTTCAGGTAAAGATCGTTGTTGTCGGTGCCGTTGATGGTGTAGTTAATCTGGTTCTCGCGCGTACCGTTGACCGAGCCTTGGTTGTTGTAGCCGGCAAAGGTCACCGAGCTGCCGAGAAGCTGCGTAAAGTCGCGGCCGTTGAGCGGCACATCCTGCAGCGATTGGGAGTCGAGGACCGTTGTCTGCGTGACGGTGGTGGTGTCGAGCGATAGAGCATCGGCAGACACTTCGACGGTAGCAGCCTGTTGTGCAAGGCTCAGCTTGACCGGCAGAGTGTAAATTTTGCCGGCCAGCACCTGGACGCCGGTAATCTCGGTTGCCTGGAAGCCGGTTGCTTCAACCTTAATGGTGTAGGAACTGAGTGGTAGATCGCTGAACGCAAACTCGCCCGCGCCGGAAGAGACCGTGCCGCGAACGGCTGCGGTGGCAACGTCGGTGGCAGTCACCTTCGCGCCCGGAACGACCGCGCCTGAAGGATCGGTTACCACGCCGTTGATAGTGCCGCGGAACGTCTGCGCCAATAACGGCACAGAGCACACCAACGACAGGGTGAGCAGGACGGTGAAAGTCCGTCGCCAATTTCCGCTAGTTTGCATAACTCCTCCTTGAATTAGAGCAAATGGTCTGCTCTGCGGCGGCGATTTGGTCTTAACCCGGTCAACCGCAGTTTTTATATGCGTTTACAAGAGCCCCGGGCTTGCATTGATGTTCTGTGGGGCAGGTACAACCTCAGTCACGTCTGCAACTGCATGGGGTCAATGCAGCCGAGCGGCTTGTCCCGTTAGAAAAGCGCCTTAAACACTGATCTTCAGAAAGCCAGAGATCAAGGCCAATTCTTCAAAACCATAGATTGAGACCAATCCGCTCTACAACCGTACATAAGCTCTTTCCGATTTGGGCGATCGAAAGCAGCCGTCAAACAACTGGCTGCACCGGCTCAGCCGCGCAGAAGCTGGCAGGGGAAAAACAACGGCGCGGAATTGCGGCCTTTGTGAACATTGGTTGAATGATAATATCACGGCCGCATCGCCGCCACATCACGCGGGATGGTGGCGCTGTTTGGTTTTTCACGGGACGGCGGGGGGCGGGTGCCGTCCGGATCGGCCTTCCTGCAATAGCGGGGGAAACTGGGTGCTACATTCGCCATCCCAATCAACTACGTGCCCGTTCTGATGTCGATTGTGATTGAGTGACGGCCGTCCGCAATCGATCGAAAACAGGGCGAATTTAAATCAGTGCAGATGATCGGTGCGGCTTACCAATCTGTGGTTAAATTATCTCCGCCACAATTTGAGCCGAAGGAGAGACTTCATATGTCGTCCCCCGCTTCCCTGCCCGTTCAGAATCCCCTCAATTTGATGCTCAACATCCAACCTGGAAAGAATCAAGCCATACTCGACTATCTCGAACAGAACCAGGCCAAGATTAATGCCGCTCTTACACAAGTAGGCACGGTCCATTTTGCCCGATTTCTAATGATACCGGGCACTCAGTACCTATTTGTAATAACGACGTACGACGGCGACTTTGACGCGTATATTCAGGCATTCACGAACATAGTCGGAGATGTGTTTAACTTGCTTCTCTCCTGCGTTGACCCGGCGCCTCCGCTTCCCGTGCAACAAAATGTCGCCGCGTTCCAGGCCTTCGTGAGGCAGTACAACCTGCCGACGGGTCTTTATTCGGCTTATCCCAATTGCACCGTTGTGCAGATACTGAGCAACGGATGCAACCCGACTCAGTAAGCGCCAAGGGCGCGGCCGTGACAACGCTCGAGCTGGAAGATATCCAGGGGATCATTCTGCGTGGCTACGGCTCGTTCGTCCACGTGCGGCACTTTATTGTTGCGGTGGCTGACGCGGACGCCGCAAGAGCCGTCGTTGGCGGCTTAGTCCCTGCAGTTCCTGCAACCGTAAATCCGACGTGTCTGGCGGTCACGACCGCCGCCGAGTGGCATGTCAAGCCGGAGTATACGCTGAACGTATCCTTCACATATGAAGGGCTCTCTGCTCTTGGGATTCCTTCAACTGTGCTCGCGGGGTTCGCGCCGGAGTTCGCCAGCGGAGCGATCGGCTGCGCCAGCAAAATCTTCGACGTTGGCGCCAGCGCTCCTGAGAATTGGGAAGGCGGGATGGGTGTTGCTTCCGAGGTTCACGCCATTTTTTCTCTCTTCGCGAGAACCGCGCATGAGATGGAATGGCGCACTTCTGAACTACTCGCGGCCATCTCGAAAGCATTCCGTCTGACTCACCGCCATGATGGCAAGGCTCTTCCTGATGGGTATGTCCATTTTGGCTATCGGGACGGTCTATCGCAACCGTTTCTGGCAGGCGGACCTCGTCCCTCGCGGCCGTACCCTGATCTGGGAGTCAATAAAGATGGAAGCTCGCCGGCGGGGGACTTCCTTTTGGGATTTGAGAATACCTTCGGTAACCAATATTCGCCTGGCATTGCCAATGCCAGCCTTGGGCGCAATGGTAGCTACGGAGCCTTTCGGATCCTGAAGCAGGAGGTGGGGAGCTTTGAAGAGTATCTGGCGACGGCCGCGCCCAAGATCGGCCTCACGCCGGACCAACTCGCTGCTAAACTCATGGGCCGGTGGCGCAGTGGCGTGCCGCTCGCACTGTCCCCACAAGGAACGTGCCCGATCCCTTCCGATCACCTGAACATGTTTCTGTACAAATCAGCCGCGCCCGGTCAGGCCGAACCGGATCCCATGGGCGTCGCTTGTCCAATCGGCGCGCATATCCGCCGCGGCAATCCGCGAGACGAAACCGTCGCGGGATTTTTCACCCAGCAGGCACGCGTTATGCGCCGCAATGTTCCCTACGGTCCGCCGCTTAATCCTCAGCAGCCGAACGACGGAATCGAACGGGGGCTCATCGGCTACTTCATCAATGCCGACTTCGCCAATCAGTTTCAATTCCTCATGTCACAGTGGCTGAATTTGGATAACTTCGTTGGTGGAATGATTTCCGGCCTTGACCCCATCGCCGGAGCCAACAGCCAGTCCTCCAGCGACTTTACCCTTCCGACGTCACCGACGAGTTCGGTCAAGGTCAGCGCCTTCGAGCGATTCGTCGTCACGCGCGGCAGCGCCTACTGTTTTCTGCCGAGCATGACTGGCCTCCGTTCGATCGCTTCGATGGGCAGAAACGCATAGTCCGGTTCACCAGCGTCACTGATGCACAGCTGGATCCCTCCTGCACGATGGGCTGATTGCTGCCGAAGTCAACGTCGAGAAGCCGATGATCTGTACAATGTACCTACACCGGCGGTCTGCGGTATACATTTGCGGGCGGCGAGAGATAGTTTCCTGCGGGCCCACGAGTTCGGGGTATTCGCCAGGTCAAGGACGGATACCCCGTTTGTTTGCTAATCGAGGTTTCGATTCAGGAACGGATCGGTCCTGCTACATCAAGTCTCGGGCATTAGAGAGTCCGGCATCATTTACATTGAGGAATTGCATGACACGGCGTCTTCTCAGCTTCAGCTTCTTCTTGGCAATCCTTTTCGCATCGCTGCCCGCGCAAACGACATCCTCAGTAACTCCGAACCCCGACGAGCAACTCAAATATGTCGTCTACCTTAGCCGGCACGGTGTCCGGTCGCCAACCGGCAAGCCGGCGCAATACAACGCGTATTCTGCTGCATCGTGGCCCGATTGGGATGTACCTCCCGGCTATCTGACTGCGCATGGTTACCACTTGATGGAATTGTTCGGCGCGTACGACCGGGTACAATTGGCGGGTGAAGGACTGGTCCTTCCCCGGGGATGCGGCGGCGCTGACACTGTCACCCTTTTACGCCGACTCGGACCAGCGCACTCGAGAGACTGGCAAGGGCGAGCATCTCGCGGAATTACGAGGCCCCTTGAACACGGCATCATCGCTCACTGAAAACCTGCTGCTGGAGTATACGCAGGGCATGAGCGCCGCCAACGTGGGCTGGGGTTGCGTTGACGGCAGAGAAGTGCGTTCCTTGATCGATTTGCACACGGCGGCCACCGATTTCACGCTCCGCACTCCGGCGAATGCACGGTTCCAGGCATCGAATCTCGTTCAGCAGATTCTATTCAGTCTGAAACAGGCAATGTTGAACCGAGAGATACCCGGAGCGATAGGCAGGCCCACCGATAGGGTGCTTTTTCTGATCGGTCATGACACCAACCTGACGAGCATCGGCGGACTGCTCAACCTGGATTGGATTGCCGACGGACGCCGTAACGATACTCCACCCGGAGGAGCTCTTGTCTTCGAGCTTTGGAAAAACCAAACCAGCGGGCGATACAGCGTGCGAACGTACTTCACGGTTCAGACCCTTGAACAGATGCGATCAAGTTCGGAGTTGACATTAAGGAATCCGCCTCAAAGCGTGCCGGTCTTCCTTCCTGGCTGCAGCAGGAGTGATCTCTCTTGTACTTGGCCGGATTTCGAGCGGACCGTGAACGCTGCAATTGATCTGCGGTATATCGAGTCCCGCCGGGGAGACGCTATCACCACTCTTCCTTCTCGACGTTGATGTTGTCGGTATCTCGCAACGAGTTTCAGATCGTGCGGCGATCGCCAACTCTTAAAGGTCATGAACCACTCTGAGGCTGCTCTGGGCCTGGAAGTTCCAGAATGGACTTGGGCACCTCATCATCTGCAATCGCCATGGCAAGCAGCATGATTCAGATATGTCCAGATTGGTCTGCTGGCACAGACTCTTCTGGGCAAGTCTTGGCAAGTCGTCCAGGGTTTCAGAATAGTAGCCCTCAATTGGCTGGGCTAGGATCCGCACATGATTGGCTCATCGTCACTTTACGCCCCACACGAAACCGATCGTTGAATCCATGTTTTATTGGTCGATGCCACCGATGAACGCAACTAGGAATTGATCAGTTGGCGGTTCCCATCGCGAGCCTCCGCGGTGAAGATCATTTGGTGGCTCGCGGCCGAGATGATTGACCGCATGGGATCCTCATCGTGAAGTGTTACCGTTGCGAGCCATGTCCGATCGCCGGCGCCATGCGTAGGATCGCTGGCACGCTCTCAGCTCTTGCAGGTGCTTCAATAAATCCTGCTGGCAATGACTTGAGTGCCTGCCGAATTGGACTCGATACTCGTTGAGCGAAGCAGTATTTCAAAGAAGCGCAGGGAGCCGTTCTGGCGTGTTGCGCGCTTGATAATGGGAGCGATTGAATGCGGATGAAAAATGGCTTCGGCAGCCGCCTGAGTCCCAGCCACATCGAGCCCCTGCAGAAGGAGCAGGTGTCCGTTGCCGCTCAGGTTGGGAAGAAAGGCGATGAGCGCGAAAGTTTCGTGCGCCGGCTCGTTCCATCGGCTCGCGTAGGACGACGTTTCTCCAGGTTGGGGGTGCGCGTTGACGATGGTCGCGCCTTTCATGCCTTGGCGATAAACGATGCGGAAGTTGGCGCTGGTGTCCGCAATGGAGGACCAGGGATTGCTGCCGATCGAGCCAATGATGACAGCATTCGCATTCTTCAAATCGTCAAGCCGCAGGTCGCGTGGAAAGCGAAGCAGGACGCGCTGCGGGTCGTATTCCGGAAGCTTGGCGAGAGAGGCGACTATCTGAAAATCAACGAAACTGGTGAACTCCTGCGTGCGCAAATCGTCCGCGCTGTGGGCATCAACTCCTGAAAGCGGAAGTCCCAGGTAGCCGCCCTGTATATAGTCCGCTAGAGGCATTGGACGGCGCGACAGGTCTTCGATGAGATTGAAGCCCGCATCGGCGGGGACGACATAGGTGTTTGCCGGGCCTTCGAACATCGCCGCCCAGAGCGGTTGAGCTAAATCGGGCACCTCGTGGGGAACGCGCAATCGCATTCCGCCAAACCACGTGGCGCAGACGAGAGCCGCACTATACGCTGCCAGCGTCGCGGCGCCGATCAGCCAGCCCTTCCAGTTCAGTCGAGAAGCGACCGCGTCTTCCGGAGACTGGGAGAGAGTACGTTCGGGTTGTATTTTTATGTGGACCGGCATGGTTAGCCGATGCTCCTCCCCGGCCAGGCCGGTGCCTTCTGGAGGGACAAAAACCGGGACATAACCGCCGAGAGGAACGTCGATCCGCAGCGGTTCCGCGCTGCCCGCGTCGGCAAAATGTTCGGCCAGCCTCTTGCGTAACTGGCGCGCGTAGTTGCGAACAATGTTGTCTTCGGCGGTACTGTAACCGGGGCGGCGATCGAAGACCTGCACACCGATCTGATGCTCGGTAATCTCGGTCTCGCGGCCTTCGAGGGTTTCGGAAACCACAAACAGCAGAAACTTTGAAAGCAATGTGGACCGGGCAAAATGCGAGCCAGCGACCACTCGCTGAGCGAGTTGCCATCGCAGGTCATTCTGCCACTCATTTGATTCTGCGTCTTGGGGAAGCGGTGCCCTTGGCAGGTGCTGGGCGCAGTTGGAACGGACCATGACGATCATCTCCAATCGAGCGCGGGGAGCGAATTCCCTCCTTTCTAAGATACGTGGTTGCGATAAACGCGCGATGAATGCGAGCGGAAACGCAGCCCAGCCGGTCAGTTTACCAATATTTCACAAAGGCGACAACTCATCTGAAATCAATGCAATAAAGGATCTTCACACCGGTGTATACACCGGCCATTACGCAGGGTAGACACTTCCGCGCGCAAGGGAACTGCCCTAGGTTGGGATTGCGCAGGTGTGTGCACTGGAAACGACAGTTCTAATGAGCGACGAAATCTTCCCTTGGAGGCAACAATGACATTTCAATACCACTCCAGAGTTGCAGGCGTGCGGCTCATGGCCGTGTGTTTGCTTGTCGTTCTCTTTTTACCCCTATCCTTAATGGCTCAAATCGACCGCGGGGAGATCACCGGGACGGTCGAGGATCCGAGTGGGGCAGTGGTCCAGAACGCGAACATTGTCTTGACCAACGATGCAACCAACGTAATTCTATGGCGGCAACTATACGCTGACCAATGCTGCAATTGTTCCGCCGCCCGACGCCGTGCAGGAATTCACTCTGCAAAGCGGCGATTTCAACGCCGAATTCGGGCACTCCACCGGCGGCATTGTCAATGCAGCTATCAAATCTGGGACGAACAAGCTTCATGGCGACCTCTGGGAGTACATGCGCAACAACGACCTGAACGCAAATTATTACTTCAACAACGTAAATGGCGTGGCCAAGCCCATCCCCGAGTATCACCAGAACTTGTTTGGAGTGACGGCGGGTGGCCCGGTTCTTATCCCTCACGTGCTAAACGGAAAGGATAAGACATTCTGGTTCTTTGACTATCAGGGAGGGCGGTACGTGTTGCCGGAACCGGCGGGAGGAGAGACCGTGCCCACTCTGAACATGATCAACAGCGGCTTTACTAACCTTCAGGACAACATCACGTACAACAGCGGTTCGGCGACAGACGCCCTGGGACGCACATTTCCACACGGCACGATTCTCGACCCGGCCACCACTCGCCAGCTTCCTGCCACCGGCGTTGACCCGGTTCCCGCTTTACCCCACCTGCCACAACGACCCGGCGAGTGGCGGATCGCGCAGTCTCCAAGGCTCCGGTACCTGCGTTATTGTTCACGGCATGCGGGATAAGTTCGGATCGATCGACGAGGTGACTGCGACGCTGGAGCTTATTCCGGCACGAACCGAACTGCTTCCGATCGCGGGCGCTGGTCACGAACTCTTGACGAATCGGAATCGTGACGAGCTGCCAAAGGTGGTTGTCGAGGCATTCCAGTCATTCGCCCACAACTAGCTGCCTGATCGCTGAATGCCCGAATTTCGTGCCATGCCATCGTTAAGGGTGCGGCTGGGGACTGCGTTCTACAACTTCGAGTGGAGCGAAGGTTGAAGCCAAATAAAATCCAAAATCCCTGCGATTGTGGCTGGATTGTTTGAATTTAGGCCTACGACGAGCACGAAGAGGTACTGAATTCCCGGGCAGTATTCAGATCAAGATCAACCCCAGGCGAAACCCGCGGCTTACCGCTTCAGTTCGCGTTGTTGCGCCGAGTTTGCTCAGGATCGAACTGACATGAAACTTGGCCGTGTGCTCAGATATTCGAAGCTGCGCCGCGATCTCCTTGTTCCCGGCGCCTCCAGCGAGCAAAGCAAGAACCTCAATTTCGCGTGCAGTCAACGGATCATTCAGGTATTCGAAATCCTGTCCGTCACCTTCTGCAGGCGTCGGCAGTAGCCGTCGAAGGAAATCAGGAGAGAACGTGATCAGGCCCTGGCTTGCCGCATCCAGGGCACTCATAATCTCACTCGCCGAGGAATCGCGGGACAGGATTGCTTGCACACCTAACTGCATGAGGCGCACGGCCTCCGCACGTGTCAATTCCTCGGTCAGCAGGACCATTCGACGGGGGCCGTGTTCTCTTAAGAGGCCGGAGAGGAGTTCGTCGATTTCTCCTTCCGAACCGTCAAGCAGGATCACATCTTCCTGCAAATTCGCCATTTCCGGACCCATTTCGGAGACAGGACTCGGTTTCACGACGATCTCAAAATGGGGGTTGACTGAAATGGCTGATTCGAGTCCAGCCTGCGCGAAGGGCGACTTCGACAAGACCAACACTCGAATCACGCAGCCTCCGAGAGGTTAAACCTCCTCAGGAATTCATCTGCTGCGTCGCTCGTAATAGCGCAGCCCAGAGGTCCAACAATCATGCTGTTGATCCCGACTACGGATCCGCTCGTTTCGGCCAACGGTCCGCCTGAATTGCCGGGAGAGAGCCTGATATCTGCGAAGAGCCAGACTGACTTTCCAACAGGGTGATGCACGATTCCCGTGGTGACTGATCCTCGCCCATCAAGAGGATTTCCAAAAGCAAGAACGATCTCTCCGGTGCGAAGCTCGGAAGCACTTCGAATGGCGGCAAAGTGGCGAGGTGGGGTTGAGACAGCCAGCGCAGCCAGATCGAGTTCAGGATCTCGCGCGATCAGCCATCCTGGGACTCTCATTCCATCTCCGAAGTCCACCTCGTGCACTTGTGAATTGGCGACATGCGCATTCGTAAGGATCAGACCAGATCGCCACACCGTACCAGACCCACGGCGCCCATTCGCCCCGCTAACCTTGACCGTTATCTCGCGCACAGCCGAAGCCACCTTGCTGACCGCCTCACTTAGACTGATGCCCACTTGGTTGTTTCGATTCATGGCGGTCGCACTCAGCTTGCAGGTTTTTCGCCTACGGTCACAGCAACCTTGACTAACTGCCCGCCCCTGACCACATCAAGGGATATCGATTTTCCGACATTCTCGCCGTCAAGAATCGATTGCAGGCTCGCGCCGGAGCGGAGGGATTTCCCCTCGATGGCCGCGATCACGTCTCCGAGCATCAATCCTGCCTCAACCGCCGCACTGTTGGGTGCAATTGCGATAATGAGCAGTCCACGGCCGCCACTGATTCCTAGCTTCTGCCAGGCGTCCTCTGGAAAAGCTACCGGCTGTATTCCGACGCCGATGTACCCGCGCACGGTGCGTCCGTACTTAAGAATCTGGTCTACGATACGGTTCACTGTCGAAGCGGGAACAACTGCCGCGGAGCGGCCTGGACCAGAAGTGGCAATGCCCAGGACTTCGCAGCCCGCGTTGATGATTGGGCCGCCTGAGAATCCGGGAAACGGGTTGAGATCGAGCCTGAGCCAACGGTCTACCCGCCCGCCTGACGACGTCCGCCAAGGTCCGCCGATCGCGCTGATGAGGCCGTATGTCGCCGCAAGGCCCTCACGGCCTCGTCTGCCGATCGAAAGAACAATTTCTCCCGGGCGTGCATTTGAGTCGTCGGCCTGTGTCGCTGCTTGGGGGTTGGTGGGCAGCTTCAGAAGGGCTATATCTGTACCGGGATCGCGACCGGTCACCGAAGCCTTCGTCTCCTCACCGGAAGGAAGGATTACCGTCACTTCATCCAAACCTTGTATCGTGTGCGCGACAGCAACTCCAATTCCTTCGCGCCAGACGGTCCCGCTTACACCGGCGCGACCACCCTCCAGGATTGAAACGACGGACCGTCCAGCCTTTTCAACCGTATTTGCAAGCTCTTGAGAAAACTCAACGAGAGTACCTGGCATGTTTGCTCCTTCGGCTAATCGTCTACGGAACCACAATGCGCTCTTCTCGTTCGGGTGCGCATCAGCCATTCGGGCATTTCGCGCCTGCCCAATCGGGTAGGGTTCCGTTATGTCTTCGAGCAGTATCTGAGGCTCTCCGGTTGATGTGATACTTTACTGAAACAGAAGAAAGCGTCTGCTGAGCCCCAGCGTCGACAGTTCTGAAAACTCCAGGCCCCAGGGAACGTAAGCACAACAGGTTCAGTTCACCGTCTCCCCACCGCAGCACCGCTTGCACTTCTTCCCGGAGCCGCAGGGACATGGATCATTTCGCCCGGCCTTGGAAACATTGCGCTCTGGTTCGGACGGCGTTATCGCTACTCGACACGATAAATGGCACTCCCGTGAGCAGGCAGGGTCATCTCGATGCCTTCCGAGGGGGCCAACGAATTCCCGTTCCAGAGATTGCGGGCTGCGTGCTTGCCCTCAAGGCCAAGCTGCGCCCATGTGGAATGCAGTGTCACCGGACGGTCGTCAAGATTGAAGAAAGCAAAGTACAGGTTGGGTCGGTCGATTGCCCCTGTCTGAGCCACCCATACGCGAGCATGTTCGAAGCCGGGCGCCACAGTCTTCACGGGATGACTGTTCCACGCACTCTGATTGATCGCAATGACTTCCTTGTTGGTAATCAGGGATAGCGTAAAGGCATTCAGCTTCGCCAGATTGCACCCAAGAATCAGTGGCGACCGCGCAATCGCCCACAGCGTGAACTCGGTCCTCTGTTCGTCTTCGGTTTCCCGCGACTGTCTTGGCTCGCCCCATCCCGGATGCGGACCGAGCCACCCGTCAGGAAGCAGGTCCCCGTCCACCCAACTGCCCGGATTCACATATGGCGCCCACTTTTCAAACAGGTCGAATGCCTCGCGCAGTCCGACCGGATATCCGGTTTTCCCCGGCGGGGGAGCCCAAAAGTCCCAGTGTTCGGCGGATATCCGCCACACCTGTGCATAGCGGGATACGAGGTCCACATAGTCCTCCGGCGGGGGACCCGGCGAAAGGCTCAGCACGATCGGGCGGCCTGTTTTTCTGACCGCCTCGGCAATCTGCCTGATCTCGCTGGGGTGGAACGGATGGTCGCTGACGCAGCCTAGCTTGATGTAATCCACCCCCCACTCGGCGTAGAGCCTCACCATCGCGTCGTAGTAATCCTGCCCGGCAGCATTATCCTTCGCCACGTAGAACTCTTTGTCCCACGAGCAGGTTTGCGTAGTGTCGGCCGCGTCCACTGCATGAAACCTTGATCCCGCGATTGGCAGGTTCTCGGTTACCGCCTGCCGGGGAATTCCAGGCATCACATGGATGCCGAACTTCAGTCCCCGCGCATGAAGCCAATCGGCGAGCGGCCTGAAGCCCGCGCCATTTGCCGCCGAAGGAAACCGATTCACAGCCGGTGTAAGCCGTCCCTCACCATCCAGCACATATCTCCTGTCCTCTTGTTTGGCGTCGGTTGGGTTCTCAATGTACCAGCCCGCGTCGATCAGTGCATACTGCCACCCGTACTGCCTGAGCCCCGCTAGAACTATTGCATTCGCTTTGACGTCGGCCTCCGTGACCGTCATTCCATAGGCGTCCCATTCGCTCCACCCCATCGGTGGAGAAGGGGCAGGATTCTGGGCGTCCAGCAAGGTTGTGACGGAGATGGAACCAGCAATTAAAAGGGGAAGAATGGCGACGCAGACACCGCGGCGAGTCATGCGGAACATATACCACATTGCCGTGACTCGACTCACTCTCGGCTTTCAAACTCAGGAACACTTTTTGCAAATCGTGAAGGCTTTGCCATCGGACTTTGAACCCTGGGCATGCGGAAGAAGACGACTTATCGGCGGCTGAGATGCCAGCAAGGAAGGCTACACGCGTACGTCTAAAAAGCCGTTGTAGAGTGCCGGCAAAAGATGCCAATTCCCAGTTCCCCTCACTGAGCCTTCATTAACCCCGGGGTTTATGAGTTTTCATGACCTTCACGGTCGTCGCGACGAGATCCGCGTCCCTCCATCGGCATTTTCGATGCCTTCGGCGAAGTGGACGCCCGAGGCTACAGTGGGTCGTGTGCCGTCGCCGGCTAAGAGAACCTTGAAACCCTCTATCCATAGGGGTTTCACGGCCGTCTTTTTGCCGCATACGGAATTGGCGAGGAGACTGGAAACGCTTTTTACTAGGGGCGCCGACTTCCGGCCAGATCGCCTTCTACTCCACCGGACAGTACCTCTATGCCGTCTCCGCGTCTGGACTCACCGAGTTCAAGTTCCCTGTTCCCGTCGATCAGATTGCAAGCGCGAAATGGCCGCCGGCGACCCGCCCGGTTTCCAGCCAGCCCGGCTTGCACGGCACTCCTGCCGCCCGCATGGCCGCCATGCGCAGCAGCGCTAAGAATCTGACGCAGGCCCGGCATTAGGCCGGATTCCAAGAGAAGCGGTGAGCCTGCGGCACCATGACGGGAGCGGATGAATGAAGGTTGTCTCCCGGAGGCGGTACGAACGCCATCCCGCACACGGTGAGCAATACTGTACAGCGTCGCCGAGGCGAATGACTGAAGCTTATCAGTCGTGCAAGACAATATTAACCAGTGAACTATCGATGACCATCCCGTCGCTGTTGTAGTCGATGTAGCCAAGACTGCGAAACCGGTTGAGGAAGAAGCTGACACGCGATCTTGTGGTGCCGATCATGTCGGCCAGCGTCTCCTGGCTTATTTTGGCGATTACCGGAATGGGCTTGGTTGCCTGACCGAAGTTTGCCATCAACATTAGCAATCGCGCGAGGCGTTTTTCGCTCGAATTGAAGAGATGATCCACAAGGTCTGACTGCATGCGCATATTGCGCGAGAGCAAGTGCGCACGGAATTCCAATGCGAACTCCGGCTCGCGACGAAGCAGATCGAACATTGTCATTTTCTCAATGCGAATGATGGTGCTGGCTTGTAGCGCATTTGCAGAAGAGGCTCGTTGCAGCTCCCCGCCCATTGAAGCCTCACCAAAGAAGCTGCCTGCCGCGAGATGTGCGATGACCGCCTCTTTGCCGCTGTTTGACACCACGGTGAGCTTAACATTGCCGCTCTGAATGTAAAAAACTGAACTGGCCACATCGCCTTGCGAGAAAATTGAGGCGCCAGCCTGGTATTCGCGCCGTGACTTTCCAGGTATGAATCTGTTGAGGGAGCTGTGCATGTCGATGGTTGCATCTTGCGACGGCAATACGCTCGCCGGGGTGGCAACCACCGTCAACCGATGATGCGTAGCCGGTTGCAATGAAATGGGAAGGTCCAGCGGAAATCCAGGAGCAGATGTTGTCACAGTTGCAAAACTTGTGGCCATGGTCGATGCCTTTCGATTTCAGAGGTTGAACAAGACAGGATGAAATGCAGCCAATGTTTTCTGTGCTGATGGAACCACGATAGGAGAGATTGAAGTGGATGAACATCGGCGAAAACTAATCTTGCCGTAGGCTTTCAATCTGATTCCTGTGAGGCAAGTCTGACAGTGGCAGGAGGCAAGCCGATTCGCATTTTGTGCGCTGTGCAGCCGGCGGCCTTCGAGGGCTGGGGCAGCTCAACGATGCATCAATCTGATGGATGGACTTAATTGGGAATTCGCCCGAGCGCTTCCCCGATATCCAATATGCTCTGGATGGCAGGCGCCAATTCCTCTGATGCACAGTTCTTGTTGACATATGCCGTGGCGCCGGCCTGCAGGCAGCGGGCTGCATACTGGCTCTCCGGCTGCACACTCACCATGATCACGGGAAGACCAGGATAGGTGAACTTTACATCCTTCAGTACTTCCATACCGCTGCGTCCCGGCATATTGATGTCGAGCAGCAACACGTCATGCCGGCACTTGATTAACTCGGTTAAGACTTCGGCGCCGTTTGCTGCTTCTGAAAAATGCGCACCTGAAAACGCATCAACCAGGATCTCTCTCAAGCCGCGCCGTACATTCGCATGGTCGTCTGCAATCAGGATATTCATGGTTATAAGCCAGCCGGGTTTCGGAGCTCGACCTGTTGCTACGATACAGGCGTCAACGCAACAGCGGCATCAGCGTATTCCGTGATTCGTGTAGGGTTTTTCTTACCCGCGCAAATCAATCGATAAGACTATGGTTCATGGCATAGCGGGTGAGCTCGGCATTGCTCGTCATCTGCATCTTTTCCATGATGCGTGCCCGATAGCTGCTGATGGTTTTTACGCTCACATGCAGTCTTTCGCCAATCTCGGTCAAATGAACGCCTGCGGCTATCATCTTCATTACTTCGTGCTCCCGGTCAGAGAGCGAATCATGTAGAGGCTTGTCGCCCTGCTCGTCCAGCGTGGAGATCAGCTTCTCTGCCAGACTGGCGCTGATATAGCGGCCACCGCTTAATATCTTGCGGGTCGCAATCGCCAACACATCGCTGGCGCTTTCTTTGTTGATGTAAGCGGCAGCGCCGGCACGCAAACAACGTACCCCGTACTGCTCTTCAGGATGGACACTGAGTATGATCACCGGTAAGCGCGGGTAGGTTTGCTTTACATCGCGCAAAACATCCATGCCGCTTCGCCCTGGCATATTGATATCCAGCACCAGCAGGGTGGTTGTGGATTTACTCAACTGGCCCAACACCTCGTCTCCGTTGCAGGCTTCAGAAAAGCCCGCATCGGGAAGAGAGTCGGCTAGAATCTCACGCAGGCCGCGGCGCACCACGGCATGATCATCTGCAATCAGGATATGCATACTCTGGTCCTCTCAGTCCGCGGAGCATCAAGGGGAACGCGAATAGTGACCGTCGTCCCATTGCCGGGTGAACTGAATATCCGCACATCGCCTCCGCAGGCTTGCGCTCGTTCTTTCATGCCGAGCAGCCCCAATGATCCTGGAGTACTCGACAGGTTTGTTTCGAGGAAGCCGACTCCATCGTCTTCGACGACCAGGACAATACTTTCGTCTTCCTGGCTCAGGCCCACGCGCACCAGCTTCGCCCGCGCATGCCGAATCACGTTGGTCAGGCACTCCTGGAAAATTCTGAAGGCCGCAGTAGCCCGGTCCCCGTCCATGTGCAAATCGACAGGCGGAACAGACACCTGGCAGCGGACGCCATTGCGAGACTCAAATTCGCTGGCCTGCCATTCAATCGCCGCTGCAAGGCCCAGGTCATCGAGCACTCCAGGACGCAAGCGGCTGCAAATGGCGCGCACTGACTTGACACCCTCGTCGATGGATTGAAGCGATTCCTGCAGTCGATCCCGCACCTCGCTTTCGGAGTCCGGCAGGCGGCGGCTCATCCACTTCATATCCATTTTGATCGCGGTCAGAATCTGCCCGATCTCGTCATGCAGATCGCGAGCAACCCTCTTGCGATCCTCTTCTCGCACCCACTGCAGGCGGTCGGCCAACGCTCGAAGTTGTTCCCTTTGGAGGATAACCAGCTCTTCGCCCTGCATGCGTTCGGTGATGTCGCTGTTGACAACCAGCACGCGGGGCGGCGCATCGCGCTGGCCCCGCTGCAACGCCCAGCGCCCGGATACTACGACCCGCCTGCCATCCCTGGCAGTCTTGCTCAGGTCTCCCTCCCAATGTCCGACGCGCATCAGTTGAGCTGTTATTCCAGCAAACGACTCTGGAAATTCAGTTGAAAGCATCTCGTGCGCAATCATGCCGGCGGCTTCAGCCTTGGTGTAACCGAACATGACCTCGGCGCCGCGGCTCCAAAACTGGACTCGTCCATCCATATCGATTACGAAGACAGAGTTCTGCGTCAGTTCCAGCAGAGCAGCTTGTTCGGCAGTGGCAATTCGCTCCTGCCGCCTCTCCGAAACATCGCGAAGAATCAGCACTACGCCAATCACTATTCCCCTGCCCGCGAGAATGGGCGCGGCACTATGTTCCACGGCGAGTTCCCGGCCATCCCTTGTCACCAGGTCAACATGGTTAGCCACAGCCAGAATCTGTTTGTCTTTCAGCACGCGAAGCACTTCATTGTCCGCCGTCATCCCCGACTCTTCATTGATGAGCTTGAGCACATCTCCGATCGGCTGATTCAGAGCTTCTTGCGGTTGCCATCCAGTCAGAGCAGCGGCCACGGAGTTAAGAAAGGTGATGCGTCCCTCCTTATCCGTAGCAATAACCGCCTCGCCAATGCTGCCCAAAGTAGCCGTCCATCGTTCCTCGCTCTGCAACAGCTTTGTGCCCAGCTTCTCAACGTGAAAACGCGTGAAAAGAGCAAGAAAAACACCGCATCCCAGGCTCAGAACCACGCAGCTTGAAATCATCCAGATCCATCGCCGGTGCGCATCGTCAACTCGCTCGCGACGCAGATTCTGTTCCACGCTTTGAAATTCCGCGAAGTGTTCTCGAAGCGTATCCAGTTCGTGTTTTCTCAGCCGGTCCTCAACGACAGTGGGGTCAGCTTTTCCGGCGCGCCGAAGGGCGATAATCCGGCTGTCGTACTCCTCCGATTGCCGATATCCGATATAAATATCATCGAGTCTCCGCAACTGCGCGGGATTATCGGCCACCAACTCCTTCAAGGCCTGAAACTCGGAGTCAAATACTTTGGTCCCTTCCCAGTAGGTGGGTAGGAAGTTCTCATCGCCTGTCGTTATGTAGCCGCGCTTCGCGGATTCCATATCGACAAGCAGCTTCAGAAGGTGCCCGGACCGATCGAGAGCTCGATCGGTATGGTCCACCCACCGCATCGCCTTGTTCAAGTCAAACGTCTCCCAAAGCAAAAATCCAGCAAGAGATGTGGTCACCAGAATGGGCACCACAATCATTCGGCGGAGCAGCGTCTTGAACTTCGAGTATTCCATCGTATGAAGCATCATAGTTAACTTGCGGGGACAGCAATTTCAGGCATCTCTGCGTTGTTTCCGGGCATCCGGTCGTGCAGTATCACGTCGAGAAGAGATGAATGAACCTGAATGCGACCGTCGTAGCGGATGAAGCCGAGGTCGTGAAACCGGTTCATGAAAAAGCCCACAGAAGCCTTCGAAGTGCCAATCATCTCTGCCAGTCGATCCTCACTGATCTCTGGAAGCAGAACTTCCATGTGTCCAGTTCCACCAAATCCTGCCATCACCAACAGAATTCGAGCCAGGCGCTTCTCGGCGGAGTTGAAGAGCTGATCCACAAGATCAATCTGTATGCGCACTCCCCGCGCGAGAAGAAACGCCATCAAGACCTCGGAAAGGGATTGCTCCTCACGCAACACGCGGAGCATCTCTCCCCTCTCAATCTTCAGAGCATTGCCAGGGGTTAACGCGGTTGCAGTCGACGTGCGCAACGCGCCTGCGCTCGCCAGCGACTCTTCGCCAACAAAATCCCCTGCGGCGAGCAGAGTGATGGTCGCCTCCCTGCCGTTCTTGGAGACGACAGACAGCTTTGCGCATCCGCTTTGGAGATAGAAGACAGAGTCTGCGGCCTTTCCCTGAGAAAAAAGAACTTGGCTTTCGCGAAGTTCGATAATCTCGCGCCCAATACCGCCGCTGGCCAGGAACGCATTGACGTTGAATATCGGCACCTCGGATTCAGGCATGGAATACTTCTCCGGAAATGGTTATGCCGCGTTTCTATGAGCAAAGCACACAACCGCATCAGTCAGGATTCATGATGGAGTCGGCGAAACTAATACGCGTTCATCGACTGTGATCAAGCCCAGCCTGGCTGCGCAGTTGGCTGGGAACTCTTGCTTGTGCGAGAGTGTGGTTGAGCGGGCAATGTTTCAGAGTCGCATCTGCGGCGGGAAAAAACAGTTCAATATTGATCACTGCGCGAGAAACTTGAGGGGCTCGCGCAAGGTTCAGCACCACGGAGCCAGTTTCACCAGTATCAATGCAATGATTGAAGATGAGCCATTCCGACCCCCGCTCTGGCATTCACCGAAAAGCGGCAGTTCCGGTCAAATCGGTTAATGTCTATTGATCTATTAGAATTTACTTTTGAACTGACGAGAAGAGCCAAAGCGCTCATTGAGCCCTATTCAGATCGGTGTATGTCTTCGGCAAGTTACTGAATAACCGGCTTCTATGAGAAGGTCATAAATGTCAAGGCCGACGTGGCGGCCGTCCTAGTCTCAGCCATGCAGCGATTCGGGGAGTGACGGTGGGAACGAAGCGGAACATGTTCTTGGTTCAGCTTCGTCCCATATTAGGTGACTTTCCCTTTTCCCGATTTCGCGGATCTCTCTACTGGGTTTGATTCGCTTCTGTTACGATCGCTTTCGAGTTGGTATTGGCACCACCCACGTCACCGGGCTTCTTGTCCGCACTCTGAAAGGGCCGCTTTGGCCCGGTGCAATTTGGGGTCTGATTTCAAGCCCAGGCCCATCACCTTGATGATGGGCCTGGGTTGTTTGGGTGCTGCAATCTAACGAGCGATCTCAAAGGACCGGCCGGTTTTTCGCAGTCAACCGAACAAGGCGGTGGATGTCGTTGTCAATATCCCACCGGGAAGCAAATTGTCTTTCTCAAGGGATCCAAACCGATGTCTGCTTCGAGCTCATCCTGCGAGTCTAGGCAGCGGCGGCTTGTGCTGGACTCGTGGGCACACCGTGGCCGAGCGGCTCATAGACTTCACCACTTGCCCAAAGCCGATGTAGCAAAGCGGCTAATTTTCGAGCTACTGCGACGGCTGCTCGTTTCTTGGCGTTCTTTCCGCCACGCTCGCATAGCCGCATTCCGAATCGTCGTAAATCGGTGTCCGGAGCAAAGGGTCCCAGAATATATTGCGCGCTTCCCACCAGCAGCCTGCGCAGCATCCTGTCGCCAGTTTTGCTGATGCCTAATTGCGGTGGCGCTCTCCGGAGTCTTCCTGCCTGGGCACAAGTCCAAGATACGGGCCCACATCGCGGCTCCTGGCAAAACGCAGCGGCGTTTCCAATGTCAATACGTAAGCCAGTGCGGTGACAGGCCCCACTCCAGAAACCTGCCGCAATAACTATGTGTGCATATACTTTTCAGCGGCTAGTTTGCCGATCCTCCGATCAAAGATCTTGATTTCATCGCTCAGCGTCGCAATCAGACTCAATAGCGGCTTAAACGTCTCCCCTACCTCGGCAGGTGTGTCCGTTGTCGCTTTCTGCGGAAACGCATCGCTGGAACAGCCGGACACCCTTGCTCTCATGCTCTTCACCAGGCCACGCACGCTGTTGATTAATTCTGTTCGCGACTTCACCAAGGCGTCGCGAGCTCGAAGTATCAACAAGTCCTCACGGACTTCAGTACTGCGGTGCTGAATCGGATGTAGCGATTTCGGATCTATCCTTGCCAACCCTGCCAGCTTCTCGGCATCGATGGGGTCGCTCTTGCGCCGGCGACCTTTCGATCCTTCCATCAGCCGGGGATTTGTAACCAGCACTTCGTGCCCAAAGCCGGCGATGATTTCCAGCACCCACGCTGAATGGGTCCCGACCTCAAATGCCACGCGGGATATCGCCAGGCCTTGAAAGAACTCCGTAACCTCTTGCGGCCTTGTCCGAAACTGGCCTTCCGCAAACGTCTCTCCCGCTAAACCCAAAATGCAGTAATTGCTCCACTGATCTCCCAGATCTACTCTCACGGTCAAACGATCCAGATTCGGATGCACTTGACCGCGCTCACCCTCTTTCCCTCCCAATGCCGGAACTGTCTGTACATCCAATTGGCCTGCGAGTTTCGCGATCAGCTCCGCCACGACTTTCTGCGGCTTGCGCTCCTCTGCCACTCTCACGTTTTTCCGCTTCGCCTGCACTTCACTCTGCCTTGGGGAATTGCTATTCTTCTTCATGGGTCGACCTCCTCATCCGCTGAGATTGCACCTCTAGAGTGCGTCGATAAAAGCCAGCCTAGCGCCAGCCTTGATCGGGGTCGACTTTCTCATCCCATCTACGGAGAGACGTGAACTCAAAAGCTGAACACGGGTTGGAAACCATCTGGACGCGTTGGCGACTTTTCATTCAACTGGAAAGTACCTCGGTGGAAGCCGTGAACACTAACGTGTTCGACGGTCCTAATCTCAAGACTCAACGCTATTCGGTCAATCCTGTCGGATATCGAGCAATGGCGTTGTAACTGTCACTTCACCCAGGCTATATACCGGGCGACATACCGACCACCTTCGCGGAGCGGGGGGCGTCTGCCTTCCTCGGCGTGGGTGTCACTGATGGCGTCTGTGGTAAAAACGTTTCACGATCATCTATGCCGATTTTGAGGCGGTTTGCCGCGACTACTTCGCGGAGAATAACCTGACTTAATTGGCCAGTCCCTTGAAGGCAATGTAGACTGGAGGCTCTCAAGCACGTCGCCGTCAAAGCCCAAGGTCGCTGAGGCCGCAAGTGCAGATCGCACGCTTAGTCACGAATCCGTACCTGGCGCGCATCCGATCTGCGCGAAGCTGGCCTCTGGTGCTGCTGCGTTACGTCGCTGCACTAACCATTGAGTTGGCAGCCATCTGGATATCGCTTGTGCTCCAGGCTCCATTCGGAAATCCCTTCTGGTTCTTCTTTGCGATTGCGGTCATCCTGACCACCTGGATCCTGGGCAAGGGGCCGGGATGGCTGGCGGTTGCATTCAGTTCGGCAACGGTTCTGTACTATTTCATACCGCCGTACCGGTCGTGGAACCTGAACTGGCGAGATGTTCCGTTCTTCCTGACATTCACGATTTGCCAGATCGGCACTAATTGGCTAATCGTATGGCGCAGAGACACTGAGGATGCGCTGCGCCACGCGCGAGACGAGCTTGAAACCAGGGTGGAAGAACGAACGGTCGAGTTGAAGCAGGCCAATGATGCATTGCTTGAACGAATCGCCGAGCAAAAGCGCACTGAAGAGGCGCTGCAGGTTACACGCGCAGAGCTTACACGCGTGGCGCGCATTACTACGGTGGGAGAATTGACGACGTCAATCGCGCATGAGGTGAATCAGCCGCTGGCCGCAATAGTAGCCAACGCCGATGCCTGCGTGGCGTGGCTCGCGCGTGAGGAGCCGAATCTTGACGAGGCGCGGGCGGCCGCGACGCGTGCGGTTGAAGGTGCGACTCGAGCCTCGGGAGTGATCAAACGCATCCGATCGCTGATTCACAAGACCGCGCCGGAGCGGGCGCGGGTGCAACTGAACGAGGTGATCGAGGAGACACTGACGCTCGTCGCCGGCCAGGCAGCGCGCGGCGAAGTCGCTGTGTTGACGGAACTGAGTTTGGGGCTGCCTTGTGTTTTGAGCGATCGGATTCAATTGCAGCAGGTGGTTTTGAATCTCTTGGGCAATGGCATTGAAGCTGTTACAGGCGTGAGTGGCCGGCCGCGTCAACTGCGCATCAGGACGAGTCGCACCGATGCGGGCCAGGTGATGGTCGCAATCGAGGATAATGGCATCGGCTTCAGCGAAGCGGTGAGGTCAAAGTTGTTCGAGCCATTTTTTACTACCAAAACGCAGGGCATTGGAATGGGTCTGGCCATCAGTCGATCGATCATTGAAGCGCATGGCGGCAGGTTGTGGGCGGAGTTGCGCGAGGAGCAAGGCTCGGTGTTCCAATTTACATTGCCTGAATCAAGTGGTGCACAGGAATGAAAGAAGCAGAGTCGATTGTCTATGTCATCGACGATGACCGCGCGATCCGCGAAGGACTGGAGAGCCTGATCCGGTCGATCGGTTTGCGCGTGGTCACATTTGGCTCGGCAGCCGAGTTTCTTGGCGCGCAGCGAGCCAACGTACCGTCGTGCCTGGTGCTCGATGTGCGCATGCCTGGCCAGAGTGGACTCGATCTGCAAGGCGAAATGCGCGGCGCCGGCATCCATATTCCCACCATTTTTATTACCGGCCACGGCGACATACCCATGACGGTGCGCGCCATGAAGCAAGGCGCAATGGAATTCCTGACCAAGCCGGTGCGCGGGCAGGAACTGCTGGATGCGATTCAAAAGGCGATAGCGCGTGATCGGGAATTGCGGCAGCGCAGAGCCGAGATCGCCGAGCTGCGAGCGCGGTTCGATTTGCTCACTCCGCGCGAGACCGAGGTATTGAACCTGGTGGTGGCCGGGCTGCTCAACAAGCAGATTGCCGATCAATTGGGCGCCAGCGAACTCACCATCAAAACACATCGCGCGCGAGTGATGGAAAAGACCGGCGCCGACTCACTGGCGCACCTGGTGCGCATGGCTGAAACGCTTAAACGGGCACCGACCAGGTAACGACGCGTGTCCTCCTAAAGCAGGATAGTTTTCCCTTCCTCTAATTGTTAACTTCGATATGGGCAAGAACGATATCAACCCAGATCGGATGATGACAACCAGTGAAATCACAACGCAAAAACGCCGTCATCATTGCGATTGTCGACGACGATGAATCGGTTCGCGAGGCGCTGGCCGGCGTACTAAAGACCGCCGGCTTCGCCGTTCGAATCTACGCTTCGGCTGAGGAATTCCTGGAATCCTACGATGGGCAAGAGATCGCCTGTCTGCTTTTGGATATCAGGCTTCCCGGAATGAGCGGAGTGGAGCTGCAACGCAAGATGATCGAATCCGGCAACCGGGTACCGATTGTCTTTATCACTGCCCACGGGGATGAAAACCTGCGCAACGTTCTGATGAATGCCGGGGCGAGTGGCTTTCTAGAGAAGCCGGTGAGACGAGAAACACTTCTCGCGCAGATTGGCGCAGCGATAAGCAAAACAGCGGAGGGTTAGCTAGCACCTTCGCAGCATGAACGGCGTTTCGCAGCGGCCGCAGAGAAGCGGTGCGCGAAGCGGTTACTTGAAGTGTGTCTGTACGACGGATCGCAACTGAGCGATGCCAGAACGGAGAGGAAGCTATGAACTTCGAAGACCAAAACCCGAGGAACGACTTTGTCCGGCCGCCGAATCAGCGTCGCGTTAATCGCTGGACGAAGCGCAACATCATTCAAGCAGCGTTGACGGCCATTGGCGTGTTCTTTGTCGGCATCTATGTGCTCGCCCAGATCGACAGTAAGTTGAGCTCGTGGTTCGCAATCGAATGCTTCACTTCATCTGGCGGCGGAAGCGTCGAGACGCACACCACGCAAAAGGAAGAAGAGCTTCTAGCCGTCACGCCGGCATTCGACGGCTGGAGCCCGCAGCGCATTCACGCGTATGAGAAAGCTTCAGCGTTCGAGAAGAGCGTGCCCACGGCGGTGCTTGAAATTGCAAAGGTCAAGATTGAAGCGCCCGTATTTGAAGGAACCGACGGACTCACGCTGAATCACGCCGTAGGCCACATCGCTGGAACTGCGCAGCCAGGCGGGCCGGGAAACATTGGCATCGCTGGGCACCGCGACGGTTTCTTCAGGAGGCTCAAGGACATTCGCACCGGAGACGAGATCGCATTGCGCACTCGCGGCGGCTCCGATCTCTACACCGTGGATCACATTGAGATTGTTTCGCCTCGTGAAGTGCGAGTGCTCAATGATGACGGGAATCCATCGCTGACATTGGTCACTTGCTATCCCTTCTATTTCGTCGGAGGGGCTCCCGAGAGGTTTGTCGTCAAGGCCAATCTCACACAGCACATTCCTGCCGGGGTGTCGTCAACTGTGTCCCGGCTCAACACTCAATCCACTAACTAATCCAAGGAGGACTCAATGCAATTCGGACGGAATCAAGCACGCTTCAAGGCTCTGCATGCAGTAAGTGCAGTCGTATTCGCCCTGATGGCTGCCGGCGCACATGCGCAGGACACCACCACAACCACGGTTCGCCACGGCGAGTCAAGCTACGAAACCAAAGTGAAGAATGCCCAGGTGGTCTACGTCGAGGGCAACGACCTGGTTCTCAAACTCGAGAACGGCAAGGTCGAACACATGGTGGTGCCTGCCAGCGAGAAGTTCACCATCGATGGCCGCGACTTGACGGTAAGCCAATTGAAGACAGGGACCAAGCTCACGCAAACCGTCACCACCACGACTACTCCGCGCTACGTAAATTCCGTGCGTGTGATCAAAGGAAAGGTGTGGCACGTTAATGCACCTGGATCGGTGATTCTGACCATGCCTGAAGGCAACAACCAGGTCTTCAACATGCCTAAGGACGCCAAGTTCACGGTCGGCGGCAAGCCGGCGACGGCTTTCGATCTGCGCAAGGGCATGAAGATTGAAGCCACCGTCGTAACCGACGAACCGCAGACGCTGGTGGCCTCTAACAAGGCAACCGTAGGCCAGGCGCCGGCTCTTTCGACACCGCCGATGGTCGGCCTGCTGCTCTTCCCCAGGTATGAGCCAGTTGTGGCACAGGAGGCGTCGAACGTGACCGCTGAGCATGTCGATCCACTGCCTGCCTCGTTGCCTGATACCGGGAGCGAGTTGCCCTTGATCGGATTGCTGGGCGCTCTTGGAGTCGCGTCATCGTTTGGGCTTTACCTGACCCGCAAACGGGCCGCTATCGGCGCATGAACTCTTGAGGTCTGCCTGGACTAAAAGCCGGGCAGAAGCCTCTGAGCCACTCGGCGCTGGCATACACGGACCATTCAACACGAGAACTCACCCATTGAAGGCGAAGGACTCGAAGAACAAGGAGAAGAAAAATGAAATCGAAAATGACAAATAAGCTGCTTGCGCTGGCTGGGGGAGCCATCATGCTCCTCAGTGGCTCAAGCCCAACCATGGCGGCATCCGCGCCCACGACGCCCGGCACGGTCAGTATGACAGTGACGGCCAGTGTCGACATCCAGAAGCGGATGCCTGAGATCACCCGCGACGATATCGTCGTGCGTCAGGGCAAGAGCAAACTTGAAGTGGCAGACTGGGTGCCTGCACGCGGCGATCGCGCCGGACTCGAGCTGTTCATCCTCATCGATGAGACCGCCGATGCCAGGATCGCCTCGCAATACGACGAACTGCGCGCATTCATCAATGCCCAACCTGCCAGCACGATGGTGGGGGTTGGATACATGCGGAATGCGTCAGTTCAGATTGCGCAGGACCTGACCGTCGACCATAGGCTGGCGGCGCAATCGCTGCGCTTGCCGATCGGCCATTCATTGCCTTACGGCAGTCCGTATCTCGCGGTGACCGATCTTATGAAGAGATGGCCGGGCGACGGAAATCGTCGCGAGGTCATCATGTTCACCGACGGTATTGGCCGCGACGGGTCCCATCGCGGCTGGCATCGTTTCTACCACGTCGAAGCGGACTCTGACACTGCCATAGCAGTGGCGCAGAGAACGAGCACCAACATCTTCACCATTTGCGCTCCCGGCTCCGCGCGTGCACGGCGCGGTACCTCGGCTGGTTTGAATGGTCAGTTCAACATGACCCGCCTCTCCAACAGCACTGGCGGAGCATCGTTTTACCTGGGCCTGCACGCTCCGGTGAGCATCCAGCCGTACCTCGCACAGGTGCAGACGATGCTCGACAACCAGTACATTCTCAGCTTTTGGGCCAAACCGGGAAAGAAGGCCGGCCTGCAAACTATCAACCTCAGCACCGAAGTGGCCGGTGTGAATCTTGTCGCTCACGATGCCGTATGGGTTGCTGCGAACAAGTAAACGCGCAGCCGCCACTAACTAACTGATCCGGCTCTGGATTGATAACCGCTGTAACTGGAAGGAGGATTACTCTCCGGAGCCGGACAATTCTCGAGCGAGCGCGTGCAACGCGCCGCTCTCTACTTCAACGTACAGACTTCATTCATAGGCAAAAGGTGCACTATGCAGGCCGCGGGTATTCATCATCTCGAATTCGTTCTTCTTTTTGTTATGGTCCTGGTGGTTACGCTGGCCGCACTGGCGCGTCGGTTCGGTACGCCTTATCCAATTGTGCTCGTCATCGGAGGCCTTGCCGTATCGCTAATTCCCAACGTACCTCGCGTTGAGCTGAACCCTCACGTTATTTTTCTCGTCCTTCTGCCCCCGCTGCTTTTCGGTGCCGCGTTTCACACTTCGTGGCGCAGCTTTCGCCGCAACCTGGCAAAGTCGTCGATGATGGCCTTTGGATTGGTGGGGTTCTCGGTCGCGGCCGTGGCATTTGTAACTCCGCTCCTGTTGCCGGGATTTAACCATGGAGCCGGGTTTGTTCTTGGGGCGCTGGTGGCCAGCACCGATGCAATCGCCGCTACTTCAATCGCGCGGCGGATGCATCTGCCACAGCGGATCACCGACATTCTCGAAGGAGAAAGCCTGCTGAACGACGCAACCTCACTTCTGGCGCTCGAATTGGGCGTTGCACTTGTCGCCGGCACCGCCGTTCCGACAATTGGAACTAGCACATTGCGACTCATCTATCTGGTTACGGGCGGCGTAATCGTCGGCGTCGCTGCGGGATGGTTGGTCCGCTGGTGCCTGCAACACTTGGACGATGCACCCCTCGAGATCACGCTCTCGCTGTTGGCTCCCTACGTTGCGTACCTGGGCGCGGAGTCGGCGCACTCCTCGGGCGTGCTGGCAACTGTAGCCTGTGGGCTGTTACTTGGCGAAAAGCAATCGGAGTCGCTTTCGGCTCGCGCGCGCGTTGAGGCTTTGGCCGTCTGGAGTACGGTCGACTTTGTGCTCAACGGTGCTGTATTTGCGCTGATAGGACTGCAACTGCCAGGCGTTTTGGAGGGGATTGGCAGAGTACCCCTCGCTGAACTCGCACTTGACACTGTGATCCTGATTGCTCTCTTGATCGGGGTGCGGTTGCTTTGGGTGTTTGCAGTTTCGTGGATCTCGTATGCAATCCGGAAGAAACTGAAACGTCCCGCGGCTCGTCCGCGCGCAAGCGAAGTATTCATCATTGGCTGGACGGGCATGCGCGGTGTAATTGCACTGGCCGCAGCCATGTCTCTGCCTGTGCTAACGAACGCCGGAGAGGCATTCCCCCAGCGCGACCTGCTGATCTTTCTCACATTCGCAGTCATCCTGGTAACATTGGTGGCCCAGGGATTGAGCCTGCCATTTCTCATCGACAAATTGCGAGTGACCCGGCAAGCGGCGTGAGGCAATCGGGCTTCACCGGCAGAATCGATCGAGATTCTCAGGGGGCAGTTTCGCGGGAAGCAGTTTTTCAGGAGGCAGTATGGAAGCGCGCACACTCAAGGGCGACACCGCACATCGTCACATACCGAGCGTGATCCAGGAATGAACCCGGACGGTGCATTGGATGTTAAGGGGCAACTGCGCGCCCTGGAGATGGAGAGGCGCGAACTGGAGCACCCGGTTTGCTATCTCCTCAAAAAGAATGAAGACCTTCGCAGACAAATGAAGCGAGGCGATCTCGAAATCGGCTTTGGTTAAGCGTCGCAACACCCTCCCAGGGCGGGTTAAAGCGGTGGCCTTCTCTCTGACAGCTCATTGGTTTGTCCGCAGGATTGGACAGGAACTGAAATGTCGGCCAGTGTATACAAATCCAACCCACCCGGACCTATAACCGGCTTAGCGGCGATTAGGGTTCGGTTCCGTGCCATCCTGGCCGGGGTGGCTATCAGTTCGGCCGAACTGACCAGGCTGATGGACGAATACAATTTCTTACTTAATCAAGAAGTCATGAATGGGGCGCAGTTTGAAGGCGGCTGGAACGCGGAGAAGTTTGCCGGGTTCAAGCAACGGGTTGCTGCGCATCCTGACAAGCTGAAGATGGCCAGGGATGAGTTTGAAAAGCTTGTGAACGAAAAAATGGAACCGGCGAATCACCGCCAGCGGCCAAGCGACTCGCCGGCTCCATAAAATCCACTGCCGCGATTGCAGCTTCGCCAGGCTTCCGTTTCGTGTTGCGGCTCATGCGGCCCGCCCGAGGCTTCTATTTGCCTGCGTGCGGACTCATTCGCGATAGCTGGCGGGTACGATGGCGGAGGATTAGAAGCCGCACAAAAGCCGGTCGCGGAAAATGTTAATCGGCTTTTCGATGGAGTAGAGTTTCTACGAGGAGAAAGCTATGGGGGATTGGTCGCGTAGAGGGTTTATCGGAGCGCTTTCGGGCGCGACCGCTGCAACCGCTTTTGCCGCTCAGGAGACGAGCTCTTCGGTAATGCGCAGCATTGGAAAGATCAAGATCACAGACCTGAAGTGCGCCATTATCGGCCGCAATCCGGTGGTGCGGATTGTTACCGATCAGGGCATTTCCGGATACGGTGAAGCGGAATCCGCCAAGCCGTATCTTAAGCCGATGGTGCTTTTCTATAAGGACTATCTGCTGGGCGAAGACCCTACGGACGTGAACCGCATCATGCTGAAGATTCGCCGCATGGGCGCTTCGAAGCCCTGGGGCGCTGCGGTGAGCGCCATCGAAATTGCCCTGTGGGATGTGGCCGGACAAGCGACCGGATTGCCGGTATATAAGCTGCTGGGCGGAAAGATCCACGACCGCGTTCGCCCCTATGGGAACTCCGAAAACAACTCCAAAATGGTGCCCCGCACGCCGCAGGATTACGCCGAGCTGGCGACAGAGGTGAAGGAAGCGAAAGAGGGCTACACCCTGATCAAGCTGCCCGTCGGCTTCCACAACGACGCAATGCTGGAAGCCGTTCCGGATGCCTGGTATGGCCAGCACTGGACGGGGCGCATGCCTCCCTATATGGATCGCGGTGTGCTGACGCAACCTGGCGTTGACCATGTTATCGCCTGTGTGGAAGCGGCGAAGAAGGCTGTTGGCAATGACATTGGGCTGGCGTTCGATTGCGGGCCGGGCTGGACCGTCAAAGACGCTATCCGTTTTGCGCGCGCAGTTGAGCCGTACGATCTTGCGTGGCTCGAAGACCTGATCACGGGTGACTACACGCCTTACCCCAACGCCCAGGTCTTCAAGGAGGTGACAGACAGCACCTCGACGCGGATCCACACCGGGGAAGAAATCTATCTGCGCGAGAACTTCAAGGACCTGATCGAGACGCAGGCAGTGAATGTGCTGGGCCCCGATCCGGAGGACGTGGGCGGCATCGCCGAATTGAAGTGGATTGCCGAATACGCCAATCTCCACGGCATCCAGGTGGCTCCGCACGGAATCTTCGACGGATTGTTTGGAGTGGCCGCGCAAGTGCATCTGGGGGCGGTGTGTCCGCAGAACTATATTGCTTTCGAATACGCCAAGGCGCAGCCGGAGTGGTGGAGCGACATTGTGGATGGCCTGCCGGATCCGATCGTCAAAAACGGCTTTATTGACGTTTGGGACAAGCCGGGTCTCGGCATCACCTTTAATGTTCGGGAGGCCAAAGTGCACCTGTCCGATGAGGATCGCAATTTTTTTGACTGAGGATCGAAGGGGTTCGACCGGAACAGCCGCATTCGGACGCGGGATACCGCTCGCGGTTGCAGTGCTGGACAACCTTGATGGACGCCGCAGTTCCATCTCGCCAGCCACTTCGGGCAGCTTCGTCATGCCTGTGACACTGCCATGATTACGATATTGGGCATACGGCAGCTACCCTCCCCCTGGACGCCGGCGTTTCGCCGAAGGTCGTGAGCGAACAGTTTCGACACGCCTCGATGGCATTCACGCTCGAGGGCTACTCGCACATGCTGCCTCACATGCAAGATGCAGCGGCCATGCAAGTTGAAACGCTACTGATGGCTTAGTGAATGCTTCGAAGCGATTGTCCACCGGCCTCCAGACAATTGCTGCGACATCTCAATTATTCGACAATCTCTCTCTTTGATTCTGGCGACTACTTGTGATCGAAAACGACCTTTATCATGCACAAAGTTGGGCACAAGCCCGCATCACCTGCCTGGCGTATTTGGCCGAGAAGGCTAACGACTTTTCATCCAACTGGAAAGTACCTCGGTGGAAGCTGTGAACACTAACGTGTTCGTCGGTCCTAATCTCAAGACTCAACGCCATTCGGTCAATCCTGTGGGATATCGAGCAATGGCGGTGTAACTGTCACTTCACCCAGGCTATATACCGGGCGACATACCGACCACCTTCGCGGAGCGGGAGGGCATCTGCATTCCTCGGCGTGGGTGTCACTGATGGCGTCTGCGGTAAAAACGTTTCACGATCATCTATGCCGAATTTGAGGCGGGTTTCATGTTTACTGCAGAAGAATTACGGAAAGCAAAAATCTTTGCCTGTCTTCACGAAGCGGAATGCGCTCGATTGGCGCATACTATCGCCGATGTGCGGCTTGAGCCGGGAGAATGGCTTTTTCGGGAGGGCGCGCCCGCCACGTTCTATGTGCTCCTGGAGGGCCGTCTGCGAATTGTTCTGGATGTTCACGGAAAGCAGACCGAGTTTCCGGATCAGGAATTCAAACAGGGCGATTTCTTTGGCGAAGTGCCTCTTCTGATGGGCACGCCGACCTTCGGCTCGTTGCGAGCCCAAACCTCGTGCCGAATCGCGCGCCTGGATAAGCAGCAATTTCATCACTTGATTCAGGACTCAGAAGAGGCCCGCAATCTCATTCTGGAGACGCTGGGTGAACGGCTCTTGTTGATCCAGCAACGTTCCCTTTCCTTACCAACAGCCCGGGTACACATTTTCGGCCGTAACAAGGATGAGGACTGCCATAACATCCGTGCATTTCTTTCAGCGAACCGTATTCCTTTCGAGTGGGTCGACCGCGATCGCTATCCTGAGCGTGTGCCTGGCGGCGTCTCAGACGATCCTGATTGCCCGGCCGTCACTGTTGATGGACAACTTTTCATTGAGCCACCGACAACGAGGCAGATCGCGGATGCCTTGCGGCTGCAGACCAAGCCCGATCGCGATAGTTACGATGTGGTGATTGTGGGGGCAGGACCGGCCGGTATGGCCGCCGGCGTTTATGGAAGTTCTGAAGGGTTGAGTGTGCTGGTTGTCGAGCGCTGTGCAGCAGGCGGGCAAGCAGGTACATCGTCCCGCATCGAAAATTATCTGGGATTTCCCGAGGGGATTTCAGGGGAAAACCTGACCGGGCGCGGGTTTAAACAGGCGACCCAATTCGGCGCGGAAGTTGCGCTGACGCGTTCGATTGAGAAGCTTACTCCCTCGGGTGAAGGCTATGTGTGCGAGTTGGATGGAGGCCAGTCCGTATCGGCGCGTGCTGTGGTTTTGGCCACAGGCGTGGACTGGCGCCGGCTTCATGCAAAGGGTGAAGATCGCCTGTTGGGACACGGCATATTTTATGGGGCAGCTCGCCATGAGGCCGCCAATGTAGTGGGCGAGAAGGTCTTCATCGTGGGAGGAGGCAATTCCGCGGGACAAGCTGCCATGTTTTTGTCGAGCTACGCGGCTCAAGTAAAGATGCTGGTTCGGGGCGACGGGCTGAAACTCAGCATGTCGCAATACCTGATTGACCAGATTGCATCGAAGTCCAACATCAAGGTGCTTCCTCATTCCCAGGTTATTTCCGTTGAAGGTGAAAACTACCTGGAACGAATTGAGGTATGCGTCAACGCACCGGTTGAAATGGAGAATGTTAGCTCCTATGAAGCCGACGCCCTGTTTGTCATGATCGGTGCCGATGCGTGCACGTCATGGCTCCCAGGCGATTTGGAGCGGGATCCACGTGGTTATATCTGCACCGGCCGCGACCTCACCACCGGGAAACTCGGCCGCCACCCGTTTCCATTGGAAACAAGCCTGCCAGGCGTGTTCTGCGCAGGTGACGTACGGCATAACTCCATCAAACGAGTATCGAGTGGTGTGGGCGAAGGCAGCATGGCCATCGCTTTTATCCATCAATATCTGGCTTTGTAGAGTGGACCGGGGTGATGCAAAATGCCGAAGTCCGCAGGGATCGAAATCCCCCTAATGTGCTTGTACCTGATCGAGTAATCCGCCGAGTCGAGACCTCAAGGCCAGAAGGGACGCGTTCAAATCCTGCAGCATCGCCTCTCTATCCGAGAGTTCGCCGGCTGTGGTTTGCATGTGCTCGTTAGCATCGCAAGCCAGGCTTTGAAGGCTGGAGCCCTTCTTGTCGTGCTCTTCCGCCTGCAGTCGATTCAATTGTCGCCAGAGGGTTGGTAATCGCGAAACATACATCCCGCCCTCAGGGCGGGGTACTGAAATTAGTGCAAGGCCCACAGGCGGGTAGCCACTCTTACTATTTGGAGGAACTCCCAGAATCTGGGCCAACATGTTCAATGGTGATTGGGCCAATTGCTTGGGCCCGGACGTGCTCGCGTGCACCAGCGCCAGCGCCGGCACGGAACCGCCTCCAGCCAAGCCAACTACCGTTCCCGCGTGGCTCAGGTTGCTGGTTAAGCTCATCGCCGAACCAGCAGTGCCGGTAACCCCGCATGCCAGAAAAGATGCAAACGCTTCAAGGCACCCCTGGATGTGCAACAGAAACTGCTCCGTCTCGCCGACATCAGGACCACGATGACCTATGGGGAGGCGCCTATGGAAAACAAGCGAATGGCAAATAGCCAGGTTGTGCGCGAAACCCTGATCCGGAAGACTGCTCGGTAGTACCTCCAAAAACATGAACCGGGCGCTTTTGCGCCCGGTTTCCGTAGGGTTGAACTTTAGGGTTGAAGCCCGTAAATGGTTGCGGGGGCTGGATTTGAACCAGCGACCTTTGGGTTATGAGTTCTTAAATGCGGCAATATAAAAGAGTTAGCAGGCATGGTTGGTTGAGGGAAGTTGTTTCAAGGAATCGATAGGAAGTTCAAGGAGTTTGGTGGATGGGTTGACGTTGGGTTGAATTGAGATCTGTTTTTTATTTCTGCCGACGAATCATCGGTCGTCTGCCAAATTCACTTCTCGGATATTGACAGTCTCTGCCTGCAATATGGCAATGAACTAATTGACGACCAGGCACTCTTTCATCAGGTCGTTTTAGACAAAGCACGACTGATTCGCCATATCCGCCATGCTCTGCAAGACAGATCGCAGATATCTCTAAGCGAATTGCTGGAAACTGAACCGTTACGGCAGGGATTGGCGGAATTAGTGGCTTACCTGCAACTCGGCTGCGACCTGTTCGGAATTGTTGTCGACGAGAGCCGACAGGAGTTTATACACTGGGAAGCCACCGCACCTTTCGGCGAGAAGTTGCTGCGCAGCGCTCGGCTGCCGAAGGTGATATTTGTGCGCTAACTAGATTCGCGGTGATGGCGAAGAATGACAAACGGTCTCTCCAACTCGACCCCGATCACGATTCCAGTGACGGATCTGTCCGCTTTGCTAATCACCTTACTAAAGGGTGTACTCTACCGCGACAGCGATGAGCGCCTTTGGGGAGCGCTGCTCAATTTGCAGGCGCGGGTCCGCGATTATGTGACGCTGCTCCGCCTGGACCTGATATTAGATGAGGCTGAAGGTTATGCCTTTTTGAAAAGCCGCCCGGAACCAAAAGACGAGGGACAAACGCCTTCACTTCCGCGTCTTGTGGTGCGCCGACAGCTTTCTTTTCCGGTTAGCCTATTGTTGGCACTGCTGCGAAAAAAGCTGGCTGAATTTGACACGCGAGGTGGTGACACGCGGCTGGTTATGAGTCGCGATGAAATGATTGAGTTGATTCGGGTGTTCATGCCAAATGCCACTGATGAGGCGAAGTTCACGGACCAGTTTGAGACCCACATCAACAAGGTGCTTGAACTGGGCTTTCTGCGCAAGCTCAAGCCTACTGAAGAAGGTGCTTTGGCGGGCGGAGCCAACTACGAGGTGCGACGAATTCTGAGGGCTTTCGTGGATGCCCAGTGGCTGGGCGAATTTGACGCGCATCTCGCGGTCTATCGTGCGCAGTTCGCAGACAGTTCCTCGGCGGAAGATGAGGGGCAGCATGGATGATACGCAGGCGCTAGACCCTGAGTTCGCAGCGGAAGAGGCGCTATCTGGATTCCGTCTCCAACGTTTGGAAGTCTTCAATTGGGGCACATTCGACAGTCAAGTGTGGACGCTCCAACTCAACGGTAAGAATGGTCTGCTTACAGGAGACATTGGATCGGGAAAATCCACGCTCGTCGATGCCATCACAACTCTGCTCGTGCCAGCCCAGCGTATCGCATACAATAAGGCGGCCGGAGCTGACAATAAAGAGCGTTCTTTGCGCTCCTATGTGCTCGGCTACTACAAATCGGAGCGCAACGAAATCACGGGTACGGCCAAACCTGTTCCTCTGCGTAACCACAACAGCTATTCAGTAATCGTCGGTGTCTTTCATAACATAGGCTATGATCAGACGGTAACCTTGGCTCAAGTATTCTGGATGAAAGAGCCACACGGGCAGCCGGCACGCTTTTTCGTAGGTGCGGACCGGAATCTATCGATTGCCTCCGATTTCGCCAATTTCGGCTCGGACATTGCGCAACTCCGCAAGAAGCTACGCGGACAGGGTGACGACATATTTGATAGCTTCCCACCCTATGGAGCTTGGTTCAGGCGACGTTTTGGAATCGAGAATGACCAGGCACTGGAACTGTTTCATCAAACCGTGTCAATGAAATCAGTGGGGAATCTCACTGATTTTGTTCGCAGCCATATGCTGGAGCCGTTTGATGTGGCACCGCGCATTCAAGCTCTAATTAGTCATTTCGACGACCTCAATCGCGCGCACGAGGCCGTGCTGAAAGCTAGGCGGCAAGTTGAGATGCTTACGCCGCTGGTGGCCGACTGCGACCGCCACAAAGCACTGACTGGGGAGGTCGATTCCTTGCGTCAGGGCCGAGATGGCTTACGCGCCCACTTTGCAAACTTGAAACTTCAACTTCTCGACAAGCGCCTGGAACAGATTGCGGAAGAATGGAACCGGGCAGACGGGCATGTGCGGCGCCTGGATGCAGAACTGACCGAGAAAAACATTCAAGTTGATGAACTTCGGCAGGCGATCAACAGCAATGGTGGTGATCGTCTCGAACAGCTTGCCGCGGAGATTCGGAAGAAGGAGCAGGTACGAGAGGCGCGCAAGAACAAATCGGAGCGCTATGGCAGGTTGGCAGCCATTCTCAATGAGCCCATCGCTGCGGACGCATCGGCCTTTGCCGACCAACGCGATCGGTTCCAATCTTGGCGTGAAGAGGATCGCGGACGCGATGCAGACCTACAGAATTCTCTGACTGACCACAACGTTGCTCTTCAAGAGGGGAAGAAGCTGCACGATGAGTTATCTACCGAGATCAACAGCCTCAAAAGTCGGCGCAGCAACATCGATACACGCCAGATTCAGATACGTGAAATGCTGTGTACGGCTCTGGGTTTCAAGGTGGACGAGATGCCATTTGCTGGGGAGTTGATCCAGCTTCGCGACAATGAGAAGGCTTGGGAAGGAGCGATCGAAAGGTTATTGCGGAGTTTTGCTCTAACCTTGCTTGTGCCTGATTCTCGTTATGCGGCGGTTGAGGAATGGGTGGACAGCTATGATCTCCGAAACCGCTTGGTGTATTACCATGTGCGGCCGCGCGGGGTGGGTAATCTGCCGGAGCAACACCGCGATTCTGTGATGCGAAAGCTTCTGCTCAAATCGGATTCGCCTTATTACGACTGGCTGGAACGCGAGCTTGCTCACCGCTTTAACGTCGCCTGCTGCGTCTCGCAGGAGCAATTCCGACGCGAAACGCGCGCGGTCACACGCGCTGGACAAATCAAAGATCCGAGTGGCCGTCATGTAAAGGACGACAGCTACAAGATCGATGATCGCAGCCGCTATGTGCTCGGCTGGAATAACACGGAGAAAATTGCGGCTTTGGAGATTAAATGTAGTGATCTCGCCATACAGATGGGCAGAGTGATGGATGCGAGAAACGGAACATTGCAAGAAAGGAAGAGGCTTGAGATCCGCCTGGATGCCTTGACCCGTCTCGACGAGTTCCACGACTTCGATGAACTCGACTGGGCCAGTATCGCGACCGAAGTAGCCCGCCTCTCTACCACAGCTTGCGCGACAACTCCATCCGGCAAGGGATACGACTTGAACAGGAACACATTAGCTTCGGCTGGCTCAATGAACGCCTTCGGGATCTTGTCTAAGAAGTGGCTGCTTTCCTGTCGAATAAAATCAGGAATCGCGATCGAGAATGTCGAGGTAACTTTCGTAGAGAAACAGACGGCCTCTTCGTTTCCCACTGGACTCCCGCAAGATTCCGGCATCGATCATGCGATCAACCGCGGCGGACGCGGTTGGAAAGCTCACCTTTATCTCGTGTGCTGCGTTTCTGATCGAGAAGAGTGGATTGGCCTGAGCGTATCTGTAGACCAGGAGCGCAGAAGCCGCACCGCGGCCGAACCGCTCAATCTTTTCCTTGTCTGCGTTGAAGAGTCTGTCGATGTTGCCGGCAGTCCGGGCAGCCTGATTTGCGGTGTCCCGCACACCTTGCAAGAAGAAGTCCAGCCACGCCGTCCAGCCTTCGCTTTCGCGGGTTTCATTGAGTCGGTCGTAGTACAGTCGGCGATGCTTTTTGAAAAAGAGGCTGAGATAGAGAACGGGCTCGCGTAGAACCTCCTCGGCACAAAGCGTGAAGGTAATGAGCAGCCTCCCGACCCTGCCATTGCCGTCGAGGAAAGGATGGATCGATTCGAACTGTGCATGGACAAGGCCGGCCTTTATCAGCAGAGGTAAAGCTGTGCCCTCTTGATGGATGAAAGTTTCCAGTCGGCCCATGCAGTCGGCCACATATTCGGGGGGAGGCGGAACATAGGCCGCGTTACCGGGCCGGCTGCCGCCGATCCAGTTCTGGCTTTTCCTGAAATGCCCCGGCTGTGCGTGGCTACCGCGCCCCTTCGCGAGGAGAACTTCATGAATTTCCCGGATGAGGCGAAGGGAGAGAGGAAATCCGTCCCTCATGCGCTTCAGACCATGATTCAGCGCCGCCACGTAGTTAGAGACTTCTTGCACATCATCCAGCGGTACACCAGGCGTTTCTGCGTTTTCGTAAAGTAACAGGTCGGAGAGCGAAGATTGCGTCCCCTCGATCTGAGACGAGAGGACGGCCTCCTTGCGAACGTAGGAGTAGAGGAAGAGCTTGAGGTCAGGCAGAGAGGAGGTCGTACCATCCAGCCGGCCGATGGCCTGGTTTGCTTCTGCAAGGATGGCTTGTAGTGACGCCAGATCGAGTGCACGCGGATTGGGGGGCAGGGGCGGTGGAACGAAGGCCCGGACTTTCTCACCGGAGAGAGTCGAAGTCACATAACGGCTCCGTGGGGCGGTTTTGGGCTGTTTAGGCATGTTTTCATTCGTCCGCCTTCTATTAAAACATATGTCGCTTTACTTTAATAGCGAGTTCCGCTATTCAAGGGTTCCACACCGGATACTACCTGAAGCGTTGCGCCAATGTTTAGACCTTGTAATTATGAGGTTGGTTGGCAGTATTGCAAGGTTCAGTCGGGAAACCAGCGAGAGATTCCGTCAACTTGGAGTAGACTTTTTGCAACGCCTCTAGCGGGAAGATGTTGCCATTCGCTGACCAGATCGATCTTGTCCACCACGCTACGGCCTGTGGAAGAGAAAGCTGACAAGAAATGGTTTGAGAAGCTCCCACCCGATATTCGGTGAAAACATATTCGCTTTGTTAGAAGGGAAGAAGGCACGCATCCTATGGGAATCATGAAGGCTGTCGGTGAAATCTTTTCGCCAAATGACCCTGAACTCGTGGAGAAGACGCTAGGCAAGCTGAATGAGCAGGACAAGTGGAATGACATTTTCTCAACCAAGTTAATCGAACTCTTGGACAAGATCGATAAGGTGAAGGCAGAGATTCGCGAGAGTCTTAGGAAGGCAGACGCGCGACTGCAAGAGGCTGAGTCAGCAACGCAAGCTGAAGCAACATTGATGGAGCATGCTACTCGATTCGGCGATGCTTCCCAACGTCTGGAGATAGCCCGGAATTCAGAAAAGGGTGCTGAGGCCAATTACCTCGCCGCTAAACAGTCAACCGAGCAAGCGGAACAGCTATTTGCCAAGGCTTCTGACCAAGCGGGGCTCGCACAGAGACTCGCACAGTCAGCTAAAGACGATCTAGAGGCGGCCAAAGTGTCTCTAGACAAGATCCGTCTACAAGAGAAACGGATAACCCGAACAGGGATCGTCCTAGTCGCGATCTGCTGGATTAGTTTAGCGTGGGCTCCGTGGATCCTGCCCGCGATGAAAGCGCACCTGGCGCTGCCAATAACTCTCACGGTTTTAATCGTGTTGCTTGCCCCGATCCTTCTGAAAGGCAGAGTCAAATGACGCCTGAACAGCGAGCACGTTGGGAACAAGAAATCAGAGACCATCAAGGACCGCTCAAGAAACCTGCCGATCTGGCCAGGCGCGCGCTTGCGGCGGAGGATTTCGTCGATTCTGCCGTCATCGGCGGCATCGAACTGAGCGATATTCTCGCGGGGAAGATTGAAGAATCGCAAATCCCTAAGGACGTCTTAGAGGCTTTCCATGCTCAATACCCTCAATACGGAAGTAGCTTTGTCGATGCAGTCGAGCACCTTCACAATGATCCCTACAGCCTCATGGGACTTGTGAGCGGGGTCAAGGGAAAGCTGTTTGAGATCGACTATGCAGATTGGCTTAACCATGGGCATCTGCCGGACGGCTTCACTGCAGTTCTCGCTGAACACGCAAACAATCCAGGATGGGATATTGCGATTCAGGATGCACACGGGCATGTATCCGAACTGCTCCAACTGAAGGCAACGGAGAGTATTTCATACGTCCACGAAGCGATCTTGGCGCATCCGGACATCACGGTCGTAGTGCCGCATGAACTCTACGAAAAACTGCTTGAGAATCATGACACCCTGATAGGTCACATCGTGAATGGGAACGAAGCACTTGGCCATCTTAATGACCATGTTGCAGGCGCGGTGGATCATGCCGACGCGGCGGCTGCGGCCGACGATTTCCCGATTCTAGGCCCGATCCTCGTCATCGGGTTGGTCATCGGGCAGAATTGGAGTGCGTACAGGCAGAATCGGCTAAGCACGGCTGAGTTGGTTCGCAAGGTAACAGAGCGGGGCGCATTGGGCTTCATTGCCGGCGGAGCAGGTTGGGCGGTGGGGGCTCTCGCTCATGAACCCATCATCGGCCTGCCTGTATCGGTCACACTTCGCCTCATTGGAGGTCAGGTGATGCACAACAAACATAGGCGCGAGCTGCTTTCAAGAATGGTAGAGACTGTGGGCAAATCGTATCTGCAGCTGGAGTGCCAGTTGCCGCGGCCTCTGTTGACCGCATGATCCGCACCGAGTTGCGGGTAACGGCGCTTGCATGATGCGACTCGCATCGCCAGCACTCCTGCAGCTTCCTCTTGGTAATTCAGCCCGATATTTGCTTTTGAAAGCAGTTTAAACAGGATAAATAGCCTTTAACTGCATCAAAATGTGTGATACCTTTTTGATAGGCAGAAACGCTATTAAAAGCGCACTAGAGGCCATAATCTGCTTTTGAAGGCATAAACATGCGCAGCAATGTTTTGCAGAAGGCCCAGCCGTACCCCGTCGAACAGGCCCTGACAAGGCTTGGAGGGAACCTGCGCACCGCCAGGTTGCGTCGGCACCTTACGATCAATGAGGCTGCCGAAAAGATTGGCACCGGGCCACGCGCCGTGAGCGATGCCGAGCACGGCAAACCTTCCACCGGGATAGCGGTCTACACCGCGCTTCTCTGGCTCTACGATCTGCTCGGAGCCTTTGAGGAACTCGCCAACCCGCTGAAAGATGAGCACGGGCTTGCGCTGGCAAGCCGTCGTGACCGCGTGCGTGCGCGCAAAGGCAGAGGGCTCGACAATGACTTCTAGCCGCTCGACGGAATGCTTTGTTTACATCACTCTGAATGGCGCGCGCGAGGCCGTCACCGCCGGACGATTCGTTCTTGAACAGACACCGAGTGGTGATGCTCTCGGGCGATTCGTCTACGGTCGCTCTTACCTGGCGAACCCAAACGCGGTGGAGATCGACCCGATCGAACTCAAGCTGTCCGATCAGACATATGAGACAGTCCGCATGAACGGAGTCTTCGGCGCCCTTCGCGACGCTGGCCCTGATTCCTGGGGCCGACGCGTCATCGAGAAACATGCCGGGGTAGCCAAACTTGGGGAATTGGACTATCTCCTCGAATCGCCGGATGACCGCGCAGGTGCGCTGAGTTTCGGCGAGAAGGTCGCTCCCCCCGCGCCCCGTCGCAAATTCAACCAGACGCTTGACCTCGTTCGCCTTCAGGAAACCGCTGAGGCTCTTGTGCGTGATGAGCTTCCTTCAGACCCCAATGCCGTACAGGTGCAGGATCTTCTCCTATTGGGATCGTCGATGGGAGGTGCCCGCCCCAAGGCTGTGATCGAGGACCAGGGCGAACTCTGGGTCGCGAAGTTCGCGCGCCCGGATGATCGCTGGAACTACGAACGGGTGGAACATGCAATGTTGCAGCTTGCGCGCCGATGTGGCCTCACGACGGCCGAGAGTCGCATTGAAACTGTTGCGGGTAGGGATGTTTTGCTTGTAAAGCGATTTGATCGATTCGGCGCGGGAGAGGGATACACCCGCTCGCGGATGATCAGCGGCCTGACGGTGCTTCGCGCGGACGATTCAGTATCGAACAGAGATCGATGGTCATACATTCTGCTAGCCGAAGAGATGCGACGCGTCGTCGATCAGCCGAAACGGGACACGCGCGAACTCTTCTGCAGAATTGTGTTCAACGCGCTGATTTCCAATCTCGATGATCATCCCAGGAATCACGCGCTCATCGCTCCTGATCGAAAGTGGAGCCTGTCTCCTGCCTACGATCTGACGCCCGCGCCTCAAGTCGGCCAGGATCGTCGCGATCTGGCAATGGCGTGCGGAGATCAGGGACGCTTTGCCAATGCCGCAAACATAGTTTCGCAGCACGCCCGCTTTCTCCTTGAACGCGACGGCGCCGAAAAGATCATCACCGATATGACTCAACAGGTCTCCGGCACTTGGTACGAGACAGCGAGAGAATGCGGCGTCTCAGTCCAAGATGCCGAGACAATCCGTTCGGCATTCGTCTATCCCGGCTTCTCGCGAAAGTAGGGAATCGCAATTAACTGCGGCCCCGCTTCCACCCTTTTGGGCCTAGCGCGCCGCTGACGTCTGACCAGGGGAAAGTGAGCGTGCCATTCGCCCGACCAAGTTCTTGCTCAATCTGAGCTGTATTCCACAGATATTTTCAGAAAGCTGTAAACTTCTCACCCGTGTTTTTGAATATATAGAAGGACATTTAAGGGCAGCTATAATGATCGACGCAGCGTAAAGAGCCTGAATCGCGTGCTGTGCTGTTCCATCAATGCAAGAAAGGGTTCGCCCAAACTGGGCCCCAATGAAAGTCACCATCCTTAAGGGCAGCCACGAAATTGGCGGAAACTGTATTCAGCTCACATCCGGCAAAACCACCCTCCTTCTCGATGCCGGACTTCCCCTCAGCGCCGAAAGTGAGCCCGTAGACCTCTCGCGCCTTTCGGTGGACGCCCTTCTGGTCAGCCATCCTCATCAGGACCACTTCGGTCTGATGGCTACGCTGCCGCCCGGCACCCCGGTCTACATCGGCAGGCTGGCCCGTAGCCTGATCGAGGCCCCGCAGGTATTCATCGGCGGAGATAGATATACGCTTGACTTCCACGACTTCAAGGCCTGGCAGCCGTTTACCATCGGCGAGTTCACCATCACCCCCTATCTCGTCGACCACTCCGCCACCGATGCCTACGCCTTCCTCATCGAAGCCGAAGGCAAGCGCCTGTTCTACAGCGGCGACCTTCGCTCGCATGGCCGAAAGGGAATACTCTTCGAGAATCTCGTACGGCACCCTGTTCGCGACATCGATCTCCTCTTTCTCGAAGGCACCATGCTCCATCGAAGCAACGACCAATTCCCTGATGAGACGGCAGTCGAAGACACAATCTTTCAGACAATTCGACAGCAGAAGAACATCTCGTTGCGCTGTGTGCGAGTGCGGACCAACCGCTACTCGATCCCTCTGCCGCCAGGCACTGTGATCGAGGCACGCCTGCTGGCTGACTATATTGAACTCTGGCATCAGGGCAAGCGTGTCGCGAGGCATGAACGCTGCTACAGCCGGCTGCAGCAGATACTCGATCTCGAACACTACCTCGATGTGCTGCGCAAGAAGCCCGGGGCGCTGGCCGGTTCAACGCCGCTGGCCCAGTGGCGGCTGGCGGGGCGGTGGCCCGATTCGTTTGACCGCCTATGGCAGGCACTGAACACGCGGCACGGCCGACAACAGGGCACTCGGCAGATGATCGAGCTGCTGTCTATCGGCGCCAGCGAAGGCTGGGATCAACTGCACGGTGCAGTCGATCAAGCTCTCTCCCTCGGCTGCCAGGATGTGGCCGCGATCCGGCACCTCATGATAAGCGCACAACTGGACAGGCCCGCAGTCGAAGCCATCGAAGTCGGCCTGCTGGCCCGTTACGAACGGCCGATGCCTGTGATGAGCGGCTATGACCAGCTTCTTCGTGAGGTGCCGGCATGAAGGCTGTTATAGAGAACCTGGAGAAGGCCGCGGTCGAACAACAGTGCCGTGTCCTGCGACTGCCAGCGGTCGCCGAGCAGTGCGCTCCACTGGCTGAGGAGGCCGTCAAGCAGCGGCAGACATATCTGCGATACCTGGAGGCGTTGCTGGCGGTTGAGTTGGAAGAGCGCGAGCGCAACACCATCGCACGCCGCATCAAGGATGCACGCCTGCCACGGACCAAGACTCTGGACGAGTTCGACTTCTCCAAGGCTCCCCAGATTCGTGCCACGGAGATCAGTGAACTGGCTCAAGGCGGCTATATCGAACGCGCTGAACCGGTAATCCTGATAGGTGACTGCGGCACTGGCAAGACGCATCTGTTGACCGGGCTCTGTGTGGCTGCCTGTCGTCAGAAACGACGAGTGCGCTTCGCCACAGCAGCCGCCTTGGTCAACGAACTGGTCGAGGCCAAGCAGCAGTTGCAACTGCGTCGCGTGCTTGCCCGCTGGGATCGCTACGACTTGATCGCCATCGACGAAGTGGGCTATGTACCCATGGCAGACCTCGGCGCCGAGTTCCTCTTCCAGGTCATCGCTGAACGTGCGGAAAAGGCTGCCGTCATCATCACCACCAACTTGCCCTTTTCCGAATGGACCCAGGTGATCCCCAACGCCCGGCTCTGCAAAGCCCTTCTCGATCGAATCACCGACCGAGCCCACATCATCGAGACCGGAACTGACAGCTATCGCTTCCGAAGAACCATGGAGAAAGGCAGGAGCAAACCGACAGGCTGATAGATCTCACTCGATGGGGCCGGGCTTCCGCTACGCTCCAGCCCGGCCCCATCGAACCTCCTCAACACCACAATGGCCCACTGAGCTACTCCCAAGGTGGGCCAGAGTTAACTTCCGAAGATGGGCCAAGGTTAGTTGCCAAACGCAGAAACAAAATGATCGAAAGTATCATGATAACCGGAGCAAATGCTGGGCTTGGGAAAGAGACTGCCCGACAGTTCGCATTGAAACAAGAAACAAGAAAGGTAATTCTTTTTTGCAGAAATCGTGCGAGAGCAGAGGCAGCAAAAAAAGACCTTGAGGAGAAAACGGGGAAAAAGATTTTTGCAATTGTCATTGGGGATGTTACGGATGCAGATTCCGTAAGAAAAGCGGTAGAAGAAATAAAGGAACCTGTTGATGCAATAGTTTTAAATGCAGGTGGAGTAGTTGGGAAAGCGGCCGCGAAATCTACACCTTCCGGTATGAATCAATTAGCTGCGACAAATATTCTCGGCAATGTAATTCTCGTGGACGAATTAATGAAACGGGACAAGTTAAGGAAAACAGTTCTATCAGTCAGTGCGGAAGCTGTTCCAGGAGTAAAGATGCTCGGAGTCAAGCCAGTATCAATGAGGACTTCTTCTGTAGATGAGTTTGCTGCTGTTCTTGATGGATCGTATTTTGGTAAGAAGTTCGTTGCATTGCAAGCATACGCATATGTCAAGTATGCGGAAACCATGTGGACGTTATCCATGGCAAGAAAATATCCCAAGCTCAAGTTTGTTGTTGTGAGTCCAGGAAATACAAAAGGAACTCAGGCGCCAGATAGTCTTCCCCCGCCAATGCGGTTTATGTTGAAGTACGTGATGATGCCTATCGTGTTTCCATTGATGGGCGGAATGGTGCATACGCTCGAAGTAGGTGCAAAACGCTTTGTAGATGCCATTTCGGATGAGCGGTATAAGAGCGGCGTTTTCTATGCCAGTAAAGAGGGTAAGTTATCAGGGGACATGGTGGACCAGAGCACCTTCTTTACCGATTTGAAGAATTCTTCATTTCAAGATAACGCCAACGAGGCAATTCACCAATTCATAACTTAGGCGCTCGGAACCGACGTCACGGGGCAATTCTTCGCCTCGGCTCAAGGCAAGTTCACAGGCCCAATTGAGGGGCAGCGCCACCCACACCTCCACTATCGCGCGACCGCGACCAGCGCTCTTGCAGGATACCGCGGGTCTGGATGCTAGGGGCCTGGAATGAGTATCGGCGCGGAGATGCCCCCCGGTAAAAGGAGGATCATGAACATGCACGACCTGGCAGTGAGCTGCTTGGCAGTCGCTTATGTCTCAACGAACGTATACGCCATCGTGAAGATGCGGGTGTTTGATCTAGCCCGTTCGCGCAAGCATCTCATACTCTATGGCGTTCCCTTCATACTGTGGGGCTCTGTCATCCTGTTGGGATGTTGGCTCATGGAAATCATGCGCCGATTCGATGAATGGGCCGCCTAATGGCGCATTGAGATTGCTTATCTTGCGGACAAAGCTCCAAACAAAGTAGCTGAGATCTGGAGTGCATCGTCAACTCCGGATACGAGCAGCGTGGCCAACCGCACAACCTCTTCCTGGCTGAGAACGGTCGGCAGCTTATGCGGCACCTTGGGAAAGATGAGGTCGTCGAAGGCGAGATCCTTCCGCTTCAGCGTCCGCTTGTACAGGAACCGCAACGCTGAGATGCGCATCTCGACAGTGCTGGGTGCAAGCTTCCTCTCCTGGAGCAGGTATCGCTGATAGCGTCGCAGGTGCTCTGGACCCAGTTGTTCCGGGGAGCGATGGAAGTACTCGGCAAACTGGCTGACGGCGTGGAGATAGCCGCGAATGGTGGACGGTGAGTAGTTGCGCGGCTGAAGCTCATGCAGCATGCGCTGGCGAAGTGGGGTCATAGGAACCTCCTCCCTATGACTTCTCACCCTAAACGGCGTGACTCGCTGCGCTAACCACTACTCTCAATCCGTCGCGCCAGCGACTTCGTTCTAACCGGCTTGTCGGAGAGTGGGCGTCCGATCTAACCAGATCTCAGTCTGGAATCGCGGCAAATCGACGAGTGACTCATTTGGCCAGATTCGAAATTCAGGGCATGTGACCAGTTCTGGCGAGTGAACCACAATTGTCGGGTTAGATGGAAGTGCCGCAGGGTTGATGCTGGCCAAGCAATCTTGTTGCATTATCCGGATGGTTTATACGGCGTTATACGTAGGGCGCGTAATTATACGTGCCTCGTATAATCAGGTTTCCGATTGTCAAAGACGTCGGTCCTAGCCGGTTTGGGTCGTGCATCAGCGCCAATGCACTGCGAACAGGAAGGCGAAAATTCGGCGGCTCGGCTCGGCATCTGACTCCGGTTCGTTCGCGACCGGGGAGGGTTCAAATCGGATTGTGTTATGCTCGCGCAACCCAATCTGACTTGAACCGCCAGGCTCATGGATGCAAAATTAGGCCTGACCAAATCCCAAGTTGATTGCGCCCGCTAGTTAGAATTGAGGTGTCGAATGTCGAATTTGCTAGGCAAGGTCGCAGAGGAACGAATGCTCGAGGACGCAAAGAGTTTTGTCCGAGCGTCCGGTCAGTTCCGAACAATTCCTGATCTGGCGAAGCTTCTTCGAGTTGAAGTCCGCGACCTCGATCAACAACTAAATGATTGGAAGGATCGCAGAGAGATTTTCTCGATTAAGGACGGAACCGAGGGCGAACTGTTTCCCGCCTTTGCATTCGCCACTAATCGTGGCCCTCAGGTATCCGAGGCAATTCCTAGAGTCCTAGAGATCTTCAAAGACAAGTTGTCTGATTGGGGAATTGCTGCATGGTTCATCGCCGGCAGCAGCTACTTGGATGGTGATTCCCCTAAGGATCTGGTTGAGGAAACCCCGAATCGGGTGGTCGAAGCCGCTCGGGACGAAATGAATGAGGTCTCGCACGGCTGATCCATGTCGGACCGCCTAGCGGGCTGAAGCGCTTTTGCACGAGAGCATCCCTCGTCGGCGCCAGCCTCATCACGCGGGTAATGAACCGCACCGCGCCGGTGAAGAACCCGGTCATGACGTTGATTAACAGCCTCAGCCTCACGCCGGTGAACAAGCCCGTCACACCGGTAAGGTTTGGGTTGCGGACCCTAAGATCTCCGTCGCTTACACGGTTCGCTGGCGGCCAGAATTGCAGCCGCGACGGCAACGCTGTGGTTTCATTCGTGAAGTCGCGATTCTCAAACTTAATCGCTCAAGACATGGGCGCTCGGGGAGTAATTCTAAAGAGCACGCGTCACCTGCTTTCCGTGAGTTCTTTGCCCTGAAGGCGGCAGTTGACTTTCAGGGCTGTGGCAGTTCGTGGGGTGCCTGCCGCCTGTGGGTGCGGATTCCGGCGGTGGCAGGCAACGTCAATCTTCCCGCCAGAGAGATCGCGGTCTGGCGTGCCTCGCTGCCGCTTCTCAGGCCCGCCAGGCGTGACCGCAATGCGAGCAGGAGGCGACCCTAGTCAGGTAGTTGCCTCGATCAGTCCACTTCCGGTCCCAACGCCTGCGACGCCAGAACGGAATGGATCCGATCAGCACGCCCGCGACCAAGGTGTTGATTATGACGCGGCCGAAAGAGAGGATGTCGGATGTGAGGTGAATAGCAACAAAAACGGAGAATGCAGCGTAGACGAAACACGCTATGGACCAAAGGGAGGTAAAACGAGGCCGGGGCGGGAAACAAAATCGTTTGATGATCATCGGCGTATTGAAAGCTGGACCATAGAGAACCTGCGCGATACGGCCATCGTCAGGAACTGATTCGATCACCCCTCCGCGCAAAGATTCAGGCGGCATGCCCAATGCTGTAAAAGCGAAGAACTCGTGTGTTTCATGCGAAATACAAACAGGACAGTGCAAACGCATAGGACAATCTCCTGAAAGCTTTGTGAAGCATGGTCACTCTAGCTACGAGCTGGCACCGCTCAGCCGATCTTTCCGCGTTCCTTATCCCAGGCTTCACCAAAGATAGGCTTCCATGACTCAACCTCGTCCTCGTCGTCGTTTCCCGACTCGATTTCGATGTCATTGCTTTCCACTGCAGACTCGGTCAGCTCCGCCTCACAGCTTCGTGAAAGCTCTAAACACCTCGTCAACAAATTCTCTGCTTCGCACGAAGCCCTTCGAATCCTCTCTTTAAGGCTGCAGGCGAATAGGCCCCCCTCCTTGTAGTGCTCCAGGAAGTCTCTCAATCGCTTCGCGTATTGAGGCTGGACTTCAATTGCCAGCTCGAAGGCCGATAGATCACACGGGTACGTTCTGGGTATCCAACGATTGAGCGCCTCTTGCGCCGCTTCGCTATCACTGCATTGATCCGGAGTGCGAGCAAATGTGACTCCCTCAGCGAGTTCCTTGGATGCGGACGCGGCCAGAGAACAGAATGGCTGACTTTGGCTCTCGAGCATCTTCAAAGCGTGCGGTTTGGTCGTTTCATTGAGTGTTTTTGCTCCTCGATCAAGCTCTACACCTTTTGCATTCTGCCGCGCGAGTTCGGGATCATAGATCAGCTCAATTTGGTCATCGACCTTTATCTTGCTCATTCCTTCGCGGGTAACCGAATCACGCAGGTCGAGAAACGGCAGAACGCCGTATCTTAGCCACGTATCAATCATCACAGTGGTCTCGTTCTTCTGCTTGGCTGAGCGTTCCAGAACTTCGAGAAACTGGGATTTTAGGATCGAAACCGGAGCGGACATGTTGACGCAGAGCAGTCGGTGAGTCGGGGACGACACACCTCCCCCGCGACCCACTTGATGTTCGATCTGAGAGCGAGTCAGGTGCTTGATGAAAGTGCCGATCTGGTCACTTCTCGGACTAGCGCTTAGGGGGCGCCCATCGGATTCTCCCTTCTCAACTAGCTGGAACATTTCTGAAAGGTACGTGGCAATTTCGTTTGCCGTGGGTTCCCGAACGTAGTTCCGAAGATCGGCCCGGAGGAAGAAGGTAGCGAGAACGGGGAAGTCATAAAGAGTCATGCCGATTTCAGCCAAAGCGGGCTCGTCGAGAATGTGCTTCTTCCGGATCAGTCGCCGAAGCCTGGGAGCATTTGATCGCAATTTTAGGTAAGGGCGTGCTCGGTACGCGTTGTTATTGAGATCCCAGTTGTCTTCAATGGCTTTGTGCAGCTCACCTCGAATCGCGAACTGGACAAGCCAGCCTAGTGCGGCCGATTTAAAGGAACGAAGTGCGTCATTGTAGTGCTCGTAGCTAAAACAAGCAGACTGAGCATTAGGCCCTTCGCAACTTGCGGATTCCCGTGTAGCGCTTTCTTTGAGACCAATCACGTACTTACCTCCGACTCGATGCATGGTCAAGGCTAGCTTCACACGAAGTCGCATTCGCGGACTGGGCGGGCACAATCGCGCCTTGCTCCAGGGGGCGTCAGAGTCATCTGTGGGCGGTGTTATCCCTTGGCAGAAATCGTTAAGGATAGCTATCGGCAGCAATTAGCAATTGTTTAGTGACTTTGGTCTTGCGCGTAATGCTCAGTCCCGTTAGATGTGCCTGCCTCGCATTCGAAGGCTTTCGGTGAAATGTCGGTCCTCCGGGATGCCGCGTAATATGCGGCCAAAACTCACAGATGTCGCCGCATCTTGCCGTAGCCGCCGGAGACGTAATCAAGCTTCGGCAGCGCGTCGCAAACCGATTGCCCATGAACAGTGACCGGAATCGAGTCGCCTGTGCATCGCGGTAAGACTGAGATTTGCGATACAAGGCGATCTAACCTTCTTTCTCATCGTCGAATGCGGCGGCATTCGCTTCAATCCGCGCGGGATGACATGCGAAATAGCCGCTCCTGTTTGCCGCACTAAGCTTGAGACCAGGTCGCTCTTCTGATTGTTCTTGCAAGCTTCTCTCGAATGACGGCTGATATGCCGATCTCGATTTGTGAGGCGCCGATTTCGCCCATCACGGCGAAGTTAGTTCATCTCCACGACGGTCAGAGAGTAACACGGAGCGCCGATGGGCATTTAGGTCTTTGCCTCGGCGCTCTTCTTTTTTTCACCCACAACTTCAAGGAAGGAAAGATTGATGAACGAACAGCAGTATCGGTACCTCTTTAGCCTGACATGTCTGCAGGCCCGCGCATTTTCAAATGAGCCAATCGCCGCTGGCAGAAAGATGCGCGCCGGCAAAATTTGCAGCTCATGCAAACTCGGCCTGCCTGAGCCGCACATCCCAGGTCTAAAGCGGTGCGAATCCTGCGCCAGCAGACATCTGGTCTTCATGTATTTCCGCCAACGATGTGGTTGGCACTGCGGCTTTACGACCGAATCTCGGAAGAAGCTCCCAAAGGAGTTCACCTTCAATAGCTCATCCACGGTGCGCGAGTTGGCGAGCCGCGGCAACGGCCTCATCGACAAATGGGACCGAGAGGGATTCGAAATTGGACTCGATGTCGGCAAGGGCGGCATCTGGCTGCGCCTTACGGATCAGCAGTACGCCGCACTCGGAGGTGTGCTCTAACCGGGATCTTTCGAGAAAAACCGGTCGCCTATACCGGGCTTCAATCGCACTTACCTCGCCAAGCGCAGGGATAGTTTCATGCTCGTGGTTGCTATCGCAAATAGTGTTGGCAGAGGCTGGAGTATGAGTTGAGGCTGATCCAGTCTACCGTTACCGGGGTAATGCCAAGCCCGGCCGGAAGTAGACAGCCATGGAAAGCGGCGTTCAAGGAGGACCTCCCACCGACGGTTTTGAGCCATTGCTCGATTCTCGGGAGGCCGCTCCTTGACGTCCGCTTGCACTACAAAACGCTTGAGGCGAAAGCCCGGCTCGGTCTGATTCCGGCGATGAAGGAGGGCAAGTCATGGCTCTTCCGCCTCTCGCTCCTCGATGAATATATAGATCGTCAATTAAAATCCAACGTAACCAACCATGCCGCGCTAGCTCCCAACCGAAAGGATCAGGAGCCATGAAACAAGCGCGACAGCGTTTCCAAAGAGGCAGCCTGCGGAAGGTTCCGCGGGCCAACAGAAAATCGGCGTGGGAATACCGATACACAAATCCCGCGACAGGCAATAAGGATTCCATGTATCTGAGCACGGACGAATTCCCAACCAGATCGGCAGCCCTGACGCATCTGGAGAGCTTCGTGCTTCAACTCAACTCGGGCCATCCCATCTCTTCTTTGGGCCCCAAAAAGTTCGGGGGGATCCTGGATCGTTTCATCAAGAATGAGCGCTTGCTCATAATCAAGAAACTGCGTCCAGGCCAGGTCAACATGAACAGGGAGGACTTGAGCTACACAACCGCCCTCGCGTATCTGAGCATGATCAAACGGATACGGGAGCGGTGGGGAGAGACCACCATCGGCGAGGTTAAGCCGTACGCGGTTGCGGAGTGGCTGAAGAAGATGACAGGGGCGCCCAAGACCAAAGGCAATATCAAGGCGCTCATGCATCGCGTTTTCGAGAAGGCCATGCTGTGGGAGGAGTTTGAATTCGGGCGCAATCCCATGGAGCTGGTCGAAGTCAAGGGAGTGACCAAGCGCACCAAGAAGGCTGTGGTGCTTACGGTCGAGCAGTTCTACCTCATCCTGGACCTTCTGCCTGAGCCCTACCGGACCATGGTCCTGGTGGCGCAATGCACGGGACTTCGGGTCGAGGAAATCCTGGCCCTTCCTTGGGAGAACATCCACTTCGATACTCTCAGCATGCTGGTGGACCGCGCCGTCGTTCACGGTCGAGTCCAGTATGTGAAGACCGAGTATTCGGAAGATGAGCTCCCTCTCGATCCAGACTTTGCAACCGTGCTTCTTGAGCGGAAGCAGCGCTCGAATGGCTCGGAGCTGGTGTTCACCAGCCCGGTCACCGGCCGCCACTTCCACGCTTCCCCGGCACAGCAGGATTACCTTCGTCCTGCCGGCTGGTGTCTCATTGCCTGTCCACAGTGCGGGGCTGCGATCGGGAAGCGCTGTACGGACACGGATGGCGAGACTGTGGCCGTTCATACAGAACGGCGGCAACTAGCCAAGGTGCGCAAGCTCGACAACGTGGGCTGGCATACGTTCCGTCACACCTACCGGTCCTGGCTGGACGATGCGGGTGCACCGATCGGCGTGCAGCAGAAATTGATGCGGCACTCCGATATCTCTACCACGGCGAAGTATGGCGATGCGCTTATGGAATCCAAGCGCAAGCACAACAGCGTCGTGGCTCGCAGGGCACTAGGGAAAGCGTAATCGGAGGGAAACCGCAGCCGTAGCCGGCGCCCAGGAGGGCTTCTGAAGCTCTAAATAAACCGCTTAAAGTGGGTTATCGTGGGTTGGCCGGTTGGCTAAATGGTTGCGGGGGCTGGATTTGAACCAGCGACCTTTGGGTTATGAGCGACCCGAGATTTCGGTAAGTATCGGACAACAGGGCACGAGTGGAAACCCTGAGATACCCCTGGGAACGGCTGGAACAGCTAATTGGGGACCGTATGGGGACTCGTTTGGCGATTGCCCAACGATGTGCCCAACGATATCGCCCAACGGTGTGGTTTTGGTGTCGGTCGAATTCGCGTTTGACCAATAACCATGCGCCTAGGACGATTGGGGACCGATTTTCAGGTCGCCCCAATGAGCGCCCAACGACGTGCAGCTCAGCCGTCTGCCGAGCGCGACGTTTTCAGTCGCCTCAGAGGATCAAACATGATTCTTCAGCCACCATCCGCCCTTCACGACAGCAGCCCAATCGTCGCTGGATTTGCTGATTTGCCGCCAAAGCCGCCGCGCTCAAAACTGGAACCTCACCGCGATCTCATCCGCGAATTGCGCCGGAAGGGACAAACCTACCGAGATGTCGCGCGCCTGTTTCAGGAGCGGCTCGGATTGTACGTTGCACCGAGCACGCTTCATTCGTTCGTGAAGGTGCGGGCAAAGCATCGCAAGCGCTCACAATTCGAACTGCCGCCGATGGAACTTGCCGCAACAGAAGCGTCGCCGGTCCTGGATCGTGTCGCAGCCCTTAAGGCGAGGCCGACCGCATCGAATGCGAAACACGCCCGCTTCGTGTTCCGTGAGAACGAACCTTTGACCCTCATAAGCGAAGGAGGCGAGCAATGACGGCATTTACAAAGCGAGTTGTTTTCACCATGGGCGGCAAAGGGGGAGTGGGCAAAACCGGCGTCATTGTCGCTCTCGCCGAGTGGTTCGCGGCCAATGAAATCCCCGTCACCCTGCTCGACCTCGACACGGAGAACAAAGCGCGCGGTTCCCTGAAGCACTTCTTCAACGGCACCGCGACGAAAGTCAACATTCACACCCCCGCGGGGCTCGATGCCTTTGTCGATCATCTTGACGGCGGGACGCCGATTATTCTTGCCGACATGGGCGCGGGCGCCGGCCAGGTCGCAGCCGATTGGTTCGAGTCGATGCACGACGATGTGGCTGAGACCGGTGTGCGCTTTACGGCCGTCGGCGTTGTCACGCCTGATCCGGCCAGCGTCGAGAGCCTGCTTGCCTGGGCGAGCCGCCTGCAAGAGCGGGTCGAGTATGTCGTCGTCGAGAACGCTACCAGTTCTCCGGCAGACTTCACGTACTGGAGGTCCACTAAACAGGCGATCCGTTTCCGTGAAGCTTTCTCTCCTGAGATATTGCAGATGGAGTTCCGGCTCGCAGAGCTTGAAAACCCACTCCGCCAGCATGGAATTCAACTAGGACAGGTGGCAGACCGTAAGGCCACCGTTGAGGAGTTGAAGCGTGCGTCCCTGGTCATGCGCGCGCAGAGCTATCGCCGACGGCTCTTTTCTGAGTTCGACCGGGCCAAGCAGGTGTTCTTGCCATGAGCGGAACTCCAACGACTTCCAAAATGTCAATCGTTGCGGCGGGGGAGCCAACTCTCTTTGACTCTCTCGCTCGCCTTGTCCCCAAAGACTTGCAGACCGCCTATTATCGCGTTCTTGCGCACACTCGGACACTTAGTCCAGACGATGAAATGCTCCGCATCCTGGAGGCAATGGGCACGTTGGCTTTGCTCACGCGGCACACTCCGAAAGACATTGCTGACGAGCGGGAGCGATTCCAGGAGATGTTTGAACTCCATCAGCAGTTCTCAGAACAAGCACAGCAGAAGACGCTGCGCTATGTTCGCGAATTGGAGTCGAGGCTCACTGGGCTTCCCAGCGAACTCGAAGCCGGTCTGGACCCAGAGCAAATTGCAAAGTTGCTGGGTGAAAGCCTGCGCCAGCATTTTCTCAACTCCGGCATACCGGATACTGTCAAAGGTCTGCAAGCGACCAGCGTCGCCATGACGACCGCCCAGAAGGAACTTTCGACCGCACTTCGCAGTTTGTCCGATTCTCGGGGAGCGGTCGCTCAAATCGAGTCCGCCAACAATAGGTTGACGTATTCTCTGGAAAGCCGGGCCAAAGCCGTGGACGCGCTCTTGTGTGAAGTGAGAAGCGATCTCCTCCGCCTTTGGATTCCTCTCATCGCCGGTGCGACTCTCCTGATCGGACTGTTTGGCGGCATGGGCATTCAAAGCTGGCGGGATTCAGTTCCGACCGCTGCAACGCCAACCCCCACCATTGCGGAACCGGTCCCATTGCCCGAGCCGCAGCAAGATCCTGCACCGCCGGACAGTTCAAAGCAGCAACGCCATAGCCACGCAAAAGCAAAGCCCGGCGCAGAGCATGAGCGATAGACAACGTTCTATCGCCCATGCGAAGGATTCGCCCCCAAAGACCCCTTCTGCTGACCATCACCCATATAGTCTGGTTATGAGTTGACACATTATAAACTGACAACTCATAATACGTGTAAGAAGTAATGACCATCCAGCAGATGCCAAACATGACCATCAAGCCAGATCCTTTTTATGACCGAAAGCTCGAACTTGCTGCTTTGGATCGTGCCTGGAAGCGCCACGGAGCCGGTGGGCAGATGCTGCTCCTGTATGGACGCAGGCGGTTGGGCAAGACATTCCTCTTGCAGCGTTACTTCACGGCTGGCGTAGACGGAAACGAGCACGAAAAGCCACACTGCTATTTCCTGGCAGAGCAATCCACTGCCGCTACACAGCGGCTCACACTCGCCCGCCAATTGATCGCAGCCCTTCCTAGTGAAGGCGTCACCGTTGAGGATATTGCCGTTTCATGGAACGCTCTTCTTCGCTACGCTTCTCAGCAAACCAAGGAACGGAAGAAGGCCGCTGGACGTTTTGCGCTGATCCTCGATGAATTCCCGTACTTGGTGGATCAGACTCCGGAATTGCCTTCCATCCTGCAAGCATGGTGGGATCGCGAAGCCGTGCATTCTCCACTATTCATAGTCCTCTGCGGGTCACAGCTCTCCGCCATGGCCGCTCTCGGACAGGAGAGCGCGCCTCTGTTCGGGCGATTCAATGCCGGAATCTTCCATCTCGACCCGCTTCACTTTGAAGACGTGGCAGCCTTCTACGCAGACAGCCCCCTTTACGGAGTTGTTGAGAAGCTGCTCATGTACGGGGTCTTTGGCGGAACGCCGCGTTACCACGCACTCGTCGATACGTCGCGCTCTCCAGCCGAGGAGATTGTTATGCTGCTGATGCAGCCACGAGCAATCCTGGAAAATGAAGTGCGATTCCTGCTCGGAAGCGAACAAATCCGTGACCCGGCTCCGTACAACGCCATCCTGGCCGCGATTGCCGGCGGCGAAACGAAATTCAATGGTATTCAGCAGCTGATCGGCGTCGAGCGCGGTGCGCTTTCCGGCTCCCTGCGCACTTTGTTGGAACTAGGGTGGATTCGACGCGAGTTTCCGTTCGGCGAAACCTCTGAGCGCAGAGCCTTGTATCGTGTTGCCGATCCCTTTCTGACTTTCTGGTATCGCTTCGTCGCGCCTTTGGCCAGCGCCCTGCAATTCTCCGACCCGACTTCGGTATACGCTGCACAGGTGGCCCCGCGACTGTCCGAATACATGGGCTGGTCAGTTTTCGAAGAGATATGCAGCCAATGGCTCCAACGGAACGTTCAACAGCGCCTCGGCCTCAACGTTCGACAGATGGCCCGATACTGGAGCCGGGATGGCCGCACGGAGATTGACCTTATGGCTGAACTCGACGACGGAACATTTCTCTTCGGCGAGTGCAAGTGGCGAACAGAGAGCGTTACTAGGTTAAACGACTTGAGCGTCTTGCAAGCCAAGGTCGCCAGTTTGCCCGAGGCGCGCTGGCGGCACAAACCCAGCTACATACTCTTTGCGTTGGGCGGTTTCTCTCAGGAACTGCTGCAACTCGCTGCTGATCCAGCTGAACGGCTCTATCTTGTCGCGGACTCCGATATGCTTGGCAGATCGAATGTAAGCTAGATGGTAATTTCAGAGTTGCTGGTGATTTAGGGCTGATTCTGAAGTTCATGTTAGATGCGCAACTTCTAACGAGAATCCTGCAAGGCCAGCGGCGCTGATTGCGCGATACATGCGCTGCGAGATGAAGATCAACGGGGTAGGTCTGAGGAGGTGGCGTCCCTGCCCGAAGAGTGCGCCAGTAATCGCAATGTCGGAGCCGTCCCATTCACTTCTTTCCAAGTAAATCTCAGAGAGAAACTGTGTCACGGCTGAATGCCCGAGTGGACAGAGCCAACTAACCTCGGAGGGGCTAAATGGATCTCTGCCCATTTTGGTGGCCCCAGCCAGGGACCCTGCCGCTCCAGTGACCCTCAACTGATTCCACTTGTCAGATCGTTTGATCGGATTCCTCAGATCAAAAACCGGTTTAAATTCCGCCCCAGTAAGCCCATTCTGCGCGAAGGTTTGTGCGAACTTCGAAGACACTACCCATTCCACCCATGCAATGGTCTCCGAAATGTCCTTTTCTTGAGGCACACGGCGAAGATCGAGGATAAGGTCCGAGATCTGTCGGCCCCAATTGCAGTGCTTACAGAGAGTTTCGTACACGGTTCCGCATTCCTCTCCGCTCGGTTCGAAGTGTGAAACACGCTCAAGAAGCAGAATCTCTGCGTCCAGTAGCTCCTTCTTTGTATACTTTCGAAGGTACCGACCTATCGTGAGCGGTGGAGAGAAGCCCGGCACCTGTTGCCTTCTTCTAGCGACGATAAACTCTCGGATCTCCTCGAACCCAGGCGAATGCGTGGAGGTACACGCACCTCCACGCATTCTGTTCCCGGCGCGACCGCTCGACCAATTTGCTTCGTAGCCTCAGGAAACCTCGACTTCAGAAACCCGACAAGTTCCTCTTGGCCAAGTATTTCTGACGCCCTTACACTTAGGTATTCTGCCATTGGGATCTTCCACTTTTGTGCGCCCTAAGCGCGGCGACAACATCATCGTTAAATCGGCTGCCCGATTATATCCTCCCGAAAAGAGCTTGCTTTGTCGCAAGAGGCCCTAACGCTGCCCGCGTGAATGGCGTATTTTCACTGCAAAAAGTCGCTCGACCTACCGATCTGTGGCCCCCTGGCCCACCTATGCTCGTTCCGGGTGTATTGTTGACTAACCTTCACCTAAGTTATTTGCCTCACGTTGGATCCGAGTGCCTGGGACACTCCCTGAACGTACCCCAACACTATCCAAGCCTTACCCAGTGCGGGTTTCGAAAAGATTATCAGGACGTCGCCTCATCAAGATTCGGCAATCACCGACGCACACGACAACACTCCCAAGTTAAGCTGATCTGGATGCATTTCCAGGGCATCGCCGGAGTAGCGCCCGACCTTTCCTTGGGAGTAGTAGAGGTGCAGGTGAGACCGTGCGCGAGCGTCCTTGACTTCCGGGTCGACCGCGAGTCGAATCATGAACGCCCGCATTCTGCCACCTTGCGTAACGAAGGGCTCAAAATGCGCAAGGAACGCGCCTTCTCGAATCTCGGCACAAAGAATGTGACCAATCCAGCCACTCGAAGGCGGCGAAAGGGGAGATTGGTGAACTCCGATAAATCGGTTAATGCGGGCCGGCAAGAACTCTCTGGCGTCATCAACGATGAAGTCTCGGATTTCGGAGAAGATCGACTCGTGCCCGCTAAAGTTGGGAAACTGTGTCAGGAAATAATGAAATCCGATCTTTGCAATTGCCCGATAATACCTGCTCGTCGTTTGAAATTGAATGATTCCGCCCTGAAATCTGGTTGCCCCCTCGGTGGTTTCGGGCAGCGGCGTGTCGGGCCACAGCTGCCTGAATAAGTCGGCAGCCCACTGTTCAGTTGCAGGATCGAAAATAAGTCGGACCTCCGGAAGCGGGAACGTTAGCTTCAATGCCGCAATCTCTTGGCGGAGATATTGAGACGTCATCGTGGGCGTCAGGGGGATGTGGTGACGAGGCCCCGACTGCCCCCTGAGAATCAATTGCGCCAACTGACACCCTTGGTTCCCGCCGGTTACCTCGATAAGAAGTTCGCATTGAAGGGACTCGTCCCAGGAGAGGAATCTGATAGCTTTTCCACCCGCACTACCTCGGTAAAACGGATTAACCTTCTGATGATGTTCCCGCCCCTCGACTCCAAAGCGTTTTCGCAATACGGCAGCAGGGCCGCACCGTACGAATTGCTCGTCCAGAACACCGATGCGTCGCTCGTTGCATTGCTTGCAGATGCGATTGATGAGCGTTGGCGCACCGCTAAATTCGCCCAAAGCTGCCGACAAGGGGTGCTCCTCAGTGTACGGCACTTCGTTGCAGTAAAGACAATGCCCCATTAATTGAAAATACACCGGCCATTTTGAATCAGATAATTGAAACTCTTGGAAAACGCCGAAAGTCCGCGACGCCCGGAGACAACCATTCCGTTCCGTGGTTTCTTTCCGTCTGGTCGCCAATCCTTTCCTATCCCGGCTCCTCGCCCCGAAAATCGTCCGAATCCGGCCCGGAATTGAATAATAGATGGGTGGCTAGCGGTCATCCGGCCACAATGACCCATCCAAACCTTGGGGAGTATGATGCCGCCATGGAGCAAGGTACCCCTTCCAAACATACAGACGTAGATACGCTGCGACCCGCGTTTCGGACATTCGGAAAACAGGTTCTCGCGGACGCCGGGGAATGGCGGGACTCCAACAAGCTCACTAAATTGCGCCGTGGCTTCTTCGTCCGCCCGAATCTCAGCCTTCAATACAAGCTCGATGCCTCAATGGTTCACAACGGGCAGACCGTGCACATTGAGGAGGAGGAGTGGGACTGGAAGGGCTTCGAAGCATTGTGGGAGGAAAGGATAAAGCCGTCCGCCGCGTTTTTGGCTGTGCTTGGCCTTCTTTCCGCGGATGGTAGAGCAGAGTCTATGCTCAGACTCTTCTCATCTCGTGTTGTCGTTGACGGGTTGAGTACAAGCACCGTGCCGGAAATCGACAAATACGTCGAGATACTGATCCGGGATGTAAAACGAGAACCACAGAACAGCCATGCACGGATATGGCTAAACGGGATTGAAGTGCCAGACCAGCCTATCGCCGTCTCTGATGAGCTGTCGTTTCGGAGACCAAGGCCAGAGGATCTGCTTGAGCGGGTCCATGATGACGCTATTCATTACGCACATGCATTTCAGCCTAAAACTCTGTTCTCCTGCATCGCCGAACTACAGGGGTCAGTGTCCGACGCTGGTGAACTACAACGCAAAGCGGAGCGAATCATTTCGGCGCTCCGGTTGTTTAGGGTCGGATCGGTTTGGGGGTCGAGGATCGACTTTTCGGTAGAGTCCTTCTCAATATTCGGGCACGGCTCTAGTGTCTTCGCACCCAGCAACAACGCACGGATTTCGTATGCGCTATCTCAGACGGATGTGCCCGCACTACAGAGATTTCTCAAAGAGATCACGTCGGTGGTTCCCACCCCCAACTTAACCACAACGGATGAACCGCACTTCTTGTCTACAGCCTTTGCGTGGTACAGCGATGCTCTACTCTCTACGGGCCCTAATGAGAAAGGAATTGCGGCGGCTGTAGCATGTCTTGAGGCTCTATTTCTAAGCGACAATCCGCAGTCGGAAATCACCTATCGTCTGGTGCGCCGTTTGGCGTCAATACTGGGCATGTGTGGATGGCCAGCCACAGAGACCCGAAAACAGCTCACTGATGCCTACGATGTCAGGAGTCGTTACGTGCACGGTTCGGTTCCAAGTGCAAAGAAAAAGCTCACATATGATCAACTCTTCCAACTCTTTAGATCGACTTCTGAGTGTGCGCGAATCGCGTTTTTGATAATGGCCCAATTAACAGACTGGGAAAAGCGAAATCACGATGGCATGATTAGTGCCATTGAAGATGGTTTGATCGATGATACTCATCGCACAAAGCTAATCGAGCGTTGCAAATCTATAGAGTTCGGTCGCGGCCCTCGATTCGCGTGAGGTGCGTAATCCTGCTCGGCTATGCTGAATCCGGATAGCCCGCCAGAACTGCTGCAACTCCCCGCCGATTCGGCGGATCGGCTTCTATCTCGTCGCGGAGCCCGATATGCTAGGCAGGCCCTATGTCAGCTAGGTGGTAACCACCTAGTTGCTGGTGGTACGCCCCGAACAAGACCGGGAAGTCACAGCATCCAAGTTGGGTACCATAGAGCTGGGGAGGTTTTCTTGATTGATAGCGAGCTGCCATCTGCGCTCTTACAGGCCATCTCCGAAACCGTGACTTGGTGTTTCTACAGGCAACAACTCTCGGACAGACCATTTCGCAGCCTCGAACTCGATCCTTCCGCCATTCTCGAAGTCCCGGAATTCCCTCAAGACATGGAATCGATTAAAAAGTGGATCCAACAAAAGCGTGATTGCTACCGTCGGGCAACCTCGTGGATTAATCAGACACGATCCGAGTCTCTTAGAGCAGCGGGCATGGTGACCTTTGATGCCGTTGATGCTCTGTCAATTAGCAAGCTCCTGATCTATGAGCCTCTGGAAACTGTAGATGACGGTGCAGCGGACGTCGCTTCGATGGGTTTCTACGACCTACATGATGCGCCACCTTGGGATACATGGTTTCTATATGCAGATCGTGCAGTGTTCTGCTGCGTCCCCGACTTTGCGATCCCTCGTGCTCAGGATGGTATTGATGCGAATCCAGTTGATTGCATCCATTGGGCCAAATGGACTCAGTTAGCCCGCATCGAGAAATAACAGACCCGTTCGCTTAACAGTGTTCTGGGATAAGTTGGGAAATACGGACATCGTGGCCATTCTTGAGTTCTGTCCGTTCAGCCTGTAATACGTCCGCGACCGTCGATCACGAGGTATACTTTTCGCCGTGACCTCTAGCACGTTGTTGCGAATCATCGCTGCTATAAGCTTCGGATGCGCAGTGGTCGCAGTCGGTACGATTGCTCAGCCTCATTTCGTGGCGGGATCATTTCCTGATTCTCTGTGTGAACTTGTGTTGTTACCCGGCAAATTGATGGCTACGCCATTCCACGACAGAGGTTCAGCCAGCTCCGAGTTCCTGTGGCGATCCCGAGCATTCAATACAGTGCTCTTCACTTGCTTGGCGTTCCTGGTGATTCGTCCTAGAAGGAAATCACGTGGATAGAAGTCCCGTTTTGAGCTACTTCCGGTTAGCCGGTTGACCAGGACTTGTCTTAAAGAAGCGTCGATCATCACCGGGTTCAAAGACAAAGTCGCTTGATGCCGCACGGTTCCAGGCTGCGGTGCTAGTTAGGTCTGTAAACTGACCATACGGCGATGATTCATCGAAGGAAATCGGCTCATTGCCACTCATGCGCTTCAGGCAATAAAAGCCGTTCATCATTGCGCACATCAGGAACGCTCCGAGCCGAAGTCGGAAGAACGACCTAACGATTCGCCGAAACGAATACTTCAATGAGAATGCTTCTCGCCACAACGCTCTATGTGCTTGCAGCAATTGATCGGGAGACATGCTTTTCGGGTTAAACGACACGTTGTACCCGTTGTAGAACTCCCAGCCGCGACCGGTTAGTATCCTTCCCTCGCTTGCCATCTTCGTGTACGCTGGCGTGCCACGGTATGGGGTCAAGATGCTCAGAAATGGAACATCAACTCCCGTATCGTACAGTTGCCTCGCCATCGCGACAACGCTTTCCGGGGTATCGTGATCGAAACCGGCGATAAACCCGGCCATAACACAAATTCCCCGGTTGTGCAGGGCACGTATTCTCGCCTGATACTTATGAGTCATGTTCTGCGGTTTGTGGGCATCTTTCAGCGATTCAACACCGAAGGACTCGATCCCAAAGAAGATGCCAATGCAGCCTGATACCTTCATCAAGTTGAGAAGCGAGTTATCCTCCGCAATGTCCATGCTCGCTTGAGTCAACCACCATTTGCGAAGAGGAACCATGGCACCAAGGAGCGTTTGTATGTACCGGCGATTAACCGTGAGGTTGTCGTCCCAGAACCATACTACCTTTCGCTGCCACCAGTGTTTGAACTTGTCGTATTCGATATCTGCAATGACTTCCGCTACTGGTCGGGTGCGGAACCCTGGATTCAGGGTTGGCACTGTACAGAATGAGCAAGCGAATGGGCACCCACGAGTGGCTTGGACGACTCGCTGAATGAAGAACGACTGTGGCAGGAGATCATAACGAGGGGTAGGAATTCCGTTGAGTGGTAGCGCTTTGCCCACGTAACGATCGCGGAGTCTCCCGATGGCAGCGTCCGCCAGGACTTCCGCCCAGACTGATTCAGCTTCGCCGATGACGACGCTGTCGAAATATCGCAGTACCTCGTCCGGCGCAAAGGTGGCGTGCGGGCCGCCAGCTACAGTCCGCTTGCCGCGCTTTCTAAATTCCTCAGCAAGTCGGTAGGCTTCGGGGGCGAACCCGCTAAAGAACGAGAGCGCGATCAAGTCGGCCGACGTGTCAAAGTCAATCCGTTCGACCTGCTGGTGGACAACCCGGACCTGGTGGTCAGGCGGAGTGATCGCAGCTAGATGGATACCCGTGATGGGTGGCACAAAATGGGTTTCGTGGCCGAATCGGTAACGCTGCACATAGACGACAATGATATCGACTCGCAAGGTAGTCCTGTCTGAGCTGTTATCGTGTGAGTCGTTGCGGCACTCGGAACCCAAGGCCAGTCCCCTGCATAAGAGCGTCATGAATCAACCTAACCGCAAACCCGATTCTACTTGGCGGTCTGGGAGGTTCCCCCTGGATAGTCGCCGATACTTCCCTTTGGCAAATGTTCGCCTCGGAAATCGACCGAATCTGGCTGGGCATTTAGTAAGGGAAGGGTCGCCAGTCACTCGATCATCACCAGTAGAACGGTAAAGAATTGAAGATTAGCCCATCAGGGATAGCCTTGCGAAGTTCCTCACGAGTGCTGGATCTTGGTCCGGGTCCACCCCATACAATTGAAGGTTCTCCATTCGGTTCGTCTTGAAATAGGGCCAATAAATAACTATGACTCCTTCCGCCCTTCTCGTAGTGAATGAACCAGAATTGTTCACAATTCATTGCTAAGACAAGACGGCGGAACGGTAACTTTGGATCTTCGACAAAATCCGTCGCCTGATAGTCCTCCCCTGGGTTTGCAAGAGAGAATTTGTCTTGCTTTGTTATCTTGGTGAACGCCGCTTTGAGCCTATCGGGGAATTCGCCAGTGGTCGGTAGCAGTTCACAGTGTCCTGCCAAGATTTGCTGTGCCCTCTTCGCTGTTAGTCTTGGGGGCAAATGCTTACTTTCAGTTTGTGCGGGTACGGCGGCTTGACCACCGATAAGCGCGACAGCCGTGAAAACTGCGAGTAGCAGACGGTATGAACGGATCATGCCGCAATTCAAGCACCACGCCCTGTTTATTGCAAGATTGGCAGTTCAGTTGGCGAGTGGTCGGCCCCTCGTCACTATGCCGTCTCTTCGCCTGCGGGAATCTGGCTCCAGCGACGTTACCGACGACTAAGGTTCAGAAAAACATCCCCACCCGTCATTACGTCCATCAAGTGGGATTGCAGCACTCTGGAGCAAGTCTTCGAAACGCCCGATCTGACTGTGCGAAGGTTCCATGTGCGAGACAACTACGACGTCCCAAGGACGCTCTTCAACCGTCTGCGCAAACTCGACCGATGCCACATAGCCAAGTGCGCGGAAGTGCTTTGCAAACTCTTCAGCAACGTTTTCAGTAGGAAATACAACGGTGAAATCGATGTCGCGGGAACGGGTGAGATCATCGCCAGCCTCATGCATTCGTCGAAGTGCATCTCCATTCTCATCACTCGGGAACATCGCTGTTTGCTATCCTTTCAGGCTTTGTACGCAGAACCACAAATATTACCTGAAATCCGTTCCGGGAGGATTGTCGGCCAACCGTACAGAACCACAATTGGGGCCCGCCAGCCACCTTGTGAACGCCCAAAACAGGGTTGGAGACGATGCCGGCCAACCGGGCGCAACCCTCATTTTTGAATGGAAATTGAAGGCATAACCTTCTGCCGCAAGAACTTTAGCCTCCCTTCGAGCTGTCTCGCAGATTCTAGGGTTGGAGGAGCATTGACGGGGATGAGATCTTCAATACTGTCGCCTCTATCGACCGCTTCGACCCACGACTCCATTTCGGAGCAATAGGCGTCCAAGGCATCTTGAGCGGTCGGGTTTTCCTCAACAACGACGTAGGCGGGCGGAAGGTCTCCGACGATTACCCACAGACACTTGTCGATCTCTTCACTGCGTGGGGAAATTAGAACTAGGAAAACAGCGACAACTCCACCAATTCCGTACGCCAAGTACTGCTGATCGATACGGTCACACCATTCTAGAGAGCATATGAAATCGTGGGCCTCTGTCGCCATTTCTCTGAGCAGCTTTGTGTCGGCGGCGTCTTCCCCTCCGATCGAGTCGACGGGCTGCATCGTATCGACGTTCATCGAACACATGTCTGTCATACTCGACCTCCCAGCGATACAAATATAGCCCTGTCCCCCAACGGGCCGCGATTGGCAATGTTCCTGATCCCTCTGATTGCAAGTTCAGCGAGGTTTGTCGGCGAGCTGGAAGTAACCCGGCCTTGAAGGGGGTAAGACGCGCATTGTCTGTAATCCGACCGGAACTCGCTTTGAGGCTTGGCAAACCGAAGCTATTGACGCTCTAAGCAAGCCAAATGTGATTGAATCTGATCAGCGCCGGAACAGGACAAGCCGAATGCCATCTAGAAAGCGAAAGTTCGAGACAGCACGCACACGGCAATTCCGTGAAGCCGAGTTAGACGAAGAGGATGAGCGCACCATCAGCCACATTGAAAAATTCGGCTGCTCAGTCGTCCAAGTGGAGAAAACCGATTACGGACTCGGATGGTCGTACACGGTCGGCATATACGACACCTCAGGGAAACCCGAAATCATCACCATCGGACTGCCTGAGAAAACAGCCCTCTTCGCCCTGAACGAAGCCGCAAAGCAGTTGCGATCCGGCGTCGATCTCACACAGGGTCGGCATCGCGACATCGTCGGAAATGTTGAATGCGAGTTTCGGCCGGTTGATCCAAAATGGGTTAAGCAACTGATGGGCTGGGCCCTGTGGTTTTATGGCGGAACGGATTTTCCAGTGCTCCAGGCCGTCTATCCAGACCTTGAAAACCGCTTTCCCGAAGAGGAGGGGTTCAATAACAAGTTCGAGCGGCCTCTTATGCAGCCAGGCGTTCCCATGAAGAATGTCGAAGACGACTTCTGGGCCTCCACCGATCCGAAAAGCAGCCTGTTCAACTGGAAGTTTTCAGACACCCCTCACACAAGGGTTTATCTTTCGGAAACGGTCCATAAGGGAACTGAGTCGGTTACTTACGTTTCTCACGACGCCGAAGACGGAGCGTGGCAATTTCTCGGCGATAGCATGGATGGTGGCGGCGGCCCAGTCATTTCATGCTTCCACCATCCAATTGACAATGACCCGACACTGAGCGAATTGGCCGACTTGCCATTGGGCTGGTACGCAAAACGTAGCCAGCCGGGAGAGGCTTGGACACGGAGGCAGCAGTACCCAGAAAAAGCCTCCGATTAAGTGCACAGCTCATGCCGCGAGCTTCATGCTCGCGGCGGTTCCGATGGCTAGTGGTTACACTCCCGGAATGACCAGCGACCTGTATTCTCTGGCTATGACCAACCCGTACAGGCTTGATACTCTCGATAGGGCCGGTTTGCTGTTCGCTATGATGCGCACGTTCGCATCGGACCGGAGCCGCATCGCATTCGAGGGCAATCTCGCCACCACGGAACTGTATGGGCTTGAAATTGCTTCCTATGACGAGACAGATGCCCTCAAGCGAGCGACAACCGCGCCGCGCCTCGACTTTGTTGTTCTGCCCCTCGTCCTAGTGCGTGTTCCTGAGATTCAGAACGCCATACGATCCAAGATCACATTCGGCGGGTCTAAGGGTATTATTCACGTACAAATTGAGTCCGCCGGCGAGCTTGTGTTCGGTGCGTACGACAATTTCCATCGGGACTCCGTGGTCGTGAATGGGACCATTGAAACGGCGGTGCTGGATGATCTCGTCAAAACGCGGATTTTGAGGGGCTACGCGCCAGCTTCAAAGCGGGCGCTCTGAGTGTGTCGGCGGCGACACTTCTCCGAGGTGATATGGATCACGTCACAACCAAGTCCCCGGTCACACAACATCGATGCGTCTGAATAGCTTTATCATTGCTCGATGAACTTCGATGAGGCATCCAAGGCGATCAAGAAAGGCGATGTCGTTCGCCTCCGCCATTATTTGGATTCGGGTTTGGACCCGAATCTCTCAAATCAATTTGGGTGGACTTTGTTGATGTGTGCTGCCATGGAGGGAAATACTGCCGTCGCAAGGGAGCTGATAATGCGCGGCGCACAATTAGATGCACGCAACAAGCACAGTGACGCTGCGCTCTCCCTCGCGGCACATACGGGGCATCCGGGCTTCGTTGCGCTCTTAATAGATGCCGGGGCCTCCTTGGACGGATATCCTTTTGGAAGATCGTTCGAGGATTTCCTTGAATGGGCGTCGAAGTATGGCACAGGCTCCCGAGAAGCCATGGCAAAAACGAAAGCCGTTATCGAATCTGCGCGTGCAGCCCGACACCGAAGCGAAACCGGGGACGATCCCACGGCCTGAGATCGATTCCGGGCGGATTGTTGCGATCACGAGAGGAAGCGTCTACCAATAAAGACTCGGTGCCACAGCGAACGAAGTTCGGACAATAATCGATCTTCCTCGATCAAGGTCAGAGCTTGTTCATTTAAGTTCGAATCAACCGGTGTTCCATCGTTTTCCTAAGCCGTCAGGCTTAGGGATGGTGTCTATCCCCAGAACGAGCGCAGTGAGAATGCCTTTCGGCGCGACGCGGGGAATTGACGCTTGCAGAATCATCCAGCGCTCCTGAGGGAACGATGGACTAGCGTCGTGTGCTGTCCCTGGTATCGCCTCAAGAGGCCAGCTTTCTCTCAATCCACATATCGATCTCCGAGGGTCGAAAGCGCCAAAGCTTCCCGACGCGTATTCCGCGAATCTGACCGCTTCGTGCCATACGCTGAAGCGTCTTCGGATGGATGCCAAGGACAGCAGCTGCCTCGACGCTATTCAGCAGCCGTTCGCGTCGATATTCACTCAGAGGGAAAACGTCGTTCGTCGGAGAAGAGAGAATCACATATGGCCCCGCTTCACCTGTCCGCATGGTTCCAACATGCATCGTCGAAATGGTCATGGAGTATCCACCTCATGCCCCACAGTGCCGCAAGATGCCCTTCCGAGTCCAAGACTTCCTATCTATGCCACTATAGACAAAAACTATGGCCGAATCTGCGCGCAAGACACTCAGGTCACCACAAGGTACCCGCTTGCATTCGCATTTCGAACAGCGATAGCGTCGGGATGTGCTAACCATCCGAGCCATGTCGGGAGGTGCCGGGTATGCCCAGCGGCATCTTGAACACAGCGACTATTACGATGAGCACCGTCGCGTTCAAGGCGAGTGGCGTGGACGCGGGGCAGAGTTGCTCGGCCTGCGCGGAGAGGTAGCCCAGACGCAATTTGAAGCTGTACGTGAGGGACTGCATCCGGAGACCGGAGAGTTCCTTCGGCCTCGGCACAGCGCGGACCGCATGGGCGAGGACGGGAACGCGCAGAGTAAAGGGCGGTCGTTGTACGACCTAACATTTTCCGCCCCGAAGTCTGTGTCCGTCCAGGCGCTGGTTGGCGGGGATGAGCGCCTGGTCGCGGCTCACGACAAGGCGGTCATGGAAACGCTCGCGGAAGCCGAGAGTCACTCTGCAACACGTGTCAGGCTGAGCGGTGCCAATGAGGACCGCACGACTGCCAACTGGATTGTCGCCACATACCGCCACGACACGAGCCGCGAACTCGACCCGCAACTGCACACTCACGCCGTTGCCGCCAACCTGACTTATGACGGAATCGAGGGCCGCTGGAAGGCGCTCCAGGCAACCGGGCTTTATGAACGGCGGGCGTACCTGACCGAGGTCTACCGAAATGCGCTGGCGCGTGAGGTGCGTGGTTTGGGTTATGAGATAGAACCGCGCCGCGATTCCAAAGGCAAAGATCATGGATTCGAGATTCGTGGTGTCTCGAATGAATTGCTCGAAAAGTACAGTGTGCGGAGTGCGCAGCGGGACGCCGCAATCGAGCGATTCACCGCAGAGCATGGCCGCAAGCCAACCGATAATGAAGTTGCTATTCTCGTCCGTGAATCCCGCGCTGACAAGCTGGCGGAAATCGCCACGGAGAAGGTGAGAGAACAGCAACAAGCCCGACTTGCTTCAAACGAACGGCATACGCTGCAACATCTCCGCTCGGACTCCCAGGAGCAGACTCCCCGCCTTGTTCACGAACCGTCTCGCGCGGCAGAATCACTTCAGTATGCGAAAGAGCATCTCTTTGAACGGAACTCCGTGGTTCGCGATCACGAATTGATGGCTGAAGCATTGCGCCATGGACGCGGGCAGATTGACCGTGGTGAATTGCGCGGTGCGCTGGAAGTGGAGCAGGCGCAAGGTGGTCTGATCCGTGCCAGAAATAATTTAGCTACCCGTCAGAGCCTTGAACGCGAGCAGCGGATGATTGCCATGGTGGATCGGGGCATCGGGCGATATGAAAGGATGGGCGGCGAGCGAGAATTCCATCCGTCTGAGCGGCTGCGAGAAGAGCAGCAGCGGGCCGTACATCACGTTCTGGACTCCAGAGATTTCGCAGTCAATTTGCGCGGGGCTGCGGGAACCGGCAAGACCGCGACTCTGCATGAAATCGACCGCGGACTCCGGGATGCAGGCCGCGACATTGTGGCCGTTGCCCCGACTCGAAGCGCGGTCGAAGAATTGCGGAAGGTCGGGTTTCTTGATGCGATGACGATCTCACGCCTACTAGAGGCCAACACTGAACAACCTTCTCTCCTCGGAAAGGTGCTTGTCGTGGACGAGGCAGGCATGGTATCGGGCCGGCAGATGGAAGGATTGCTCAAGCTGGCAGAGCGCGAAGGCGCGCGCATTCTTTTTTCCGGCGATACACGGCAAATCCAAAGCGTTGAAGCATCGGACGCCTTGCGCATTCTGGAGCGAGAATCGCAAATGAATAGTGTTTCGCTTACCGGCGTACAACGGCAGACACAGGCTGAATACCGAGATGCGATTCAGACATTGCGGCAGGCGCCCGAACAAGGGTTTCAGAAACTTGAGCAGCTCGGGGCCATACGTGAGGTTCCATACATGGAGCGTCCGCAGGCGGTGGCGTCGGCTTATCGAGAACTGACAACTGATCCAAACCGCAAAGTGCTTGTCGTTGCCGGCACACATGAAGAGATTGGCAGGATTACTCATGCGATTCGCGAGGGCATGAAGCAAAGCGGAGACCTGGAGCCTGGAAAGATTTTTGAGCGCCATACGCCATTGCAATGGACTGAAGCGCAGAAGAAGGATTTGTCGAATTATCAGCAAGGCCAGGTCTTGTTGTTCCACCGCTCGTCTCACGGGATCGCTCGGAACGAAGCACTTGTTGTTGAGCGTTCAGACAGGTCGCATATCATCGCCAGAGATCTGAACGGCGTCGAGCACACGGTGAGTCCGACACAGGCGCGGTCATTCTCCGTGCAGGAGCGCAGCCAGATTGAAATATCCCCTGGAGACCGGCTGCTGTTGACTGGAAATCGGCGGGAGGCTGATTTCCGCGCAACGAACGGAGAACTGGCTAAGGTGCGCGCTATCGATGGAGGCCGCATCCAGCTGGACGATGGCCGGACGCTGCCGACGAACTATCGAGAATTCGACCATGGCTATGCCATTACCGCACATCGTAGCCAGGGCAAGACTGTTGACGCAGTCGTTCTCTCCGGCGACATGATGAAGCAGGAACAGTTCTACGTCGCCGCTTCCCGTGGCCGCGACGGAATTACAGTCGTCACTTCCGATGTGGACCAGTTGCGCGAATCGCTGGGCATTTCATCGGCGCGCCCGTCGGCGACTGAATTGGCAAGGGGGCAGACACAGATTCATCCTGCACAAGAACATGGCCTGTCTAATCCCCCAACGCAGAACATCGAACCACCAATGCCTCGTAATGAGATTGCTTTAGGGCATGATATTGGGATGGGCCTCTAAAGAGAGTGATCTCGGCACTTGAATCGGCCCGACTCCAATGGCTCGTGACTGCACTACTTTGATTTATCCCAGATGTCTCTGGACCTTACGGAATCAAACGACTGCTTGAGATGCGCGAGCAGACCAAACGCGGACGCCTTCTCGTTAAGTATGTTCCAGAGGACATCATCGGGGTATCTGTTTTGCTTCAATCCAATTGCAGCGATGTGCCCGCTAATTTGATGTTGAAGCTCGTTCAAGCCCTTGAAGGCTTTTATTTGCTCAGCCTCTTTTAGGTCGAGGCCAAAGCTTCGCCCATGAATGGTGAGCTGGCCGGAAACAAGAGATAGACAAATCTGCTTGTCGGGGTCCGCCAAGCTCATGTACCAACTGCGCAACTCGTCATTATTCACGTTGCCCTTTCCGTCAATTGTGCGTGCGGTCTCTGCGTTGTTGGTTAACCTTCAACATTCGACTGAAGCTTGAACGGTATCTAGAAATTCGAAACGGTCAGTTGAATCGAAGTGGCAACAGTAGTTGGCTCGCCTCGCAGAGTATAGGGCTTGAATGTCCACTGCCTGACAGCAGCCAGTACCGGGGATTGCAGCAGCTTCGGACCCGACACTGCCATCGCGTGGTGAACTTTACCGTCCCCTGTTATCTCGAATGCAATAATCACAGTCCCAGAGACCCTCGCCATCATGTCGCCGTGCGGTAGAACCGGCTCGACCCGATGTATTGTGAGTGATTCCGCCATCTTTGACGAAATGAAGTTGTAGACATCATCTTGAAGAAGTTGTTTCAGGAACTCTTTCGATGTCACCTGATCGAATTCCTGCGGGGGCGAGGACTGACCTTCCGCGAGAGCCGAGAGTAGCACTGAGAGAAGAAGCACACATAGAGATTTCATCGCAAACAAGTCTCCCTCTAAAAGACGAAGCAAGCCGAGAAGTTGAGTGGTTGCGGGGAACGTCAGGAAGGACCAAGATCACAATGCAGTAAGTCAACGACCTGCTTTGCTCTCGGTGCACTGTAGTCCCAATGTGTCGCCGTAACCACATCTCCGCTGATTGGAACTGTGACCCGACTGCCTTTGTCCAACGTACGTCCCCCTTCACATGTCACCGAATTGCCCAGGTTTCCTCTCCACCCCGTGACTAGTCCGGTTGGACGTGCAATCGTCTTCGGCATCTGGTCAGTGTAACCATACCAACGTGAGACGTCTTCATCTCCGTAGCGCAACGCTAAGCCCGAGTCGAATATAACTCCGCGCCGACCAATCGGACCCGGCACCGACAGGAGCTCCCCATCCGAATACAAGACGAACCATTCGTGTGGTGCAATCCAGAAATCCCCAGGGTTCGCCCGCATCCCAACATCTGGCAGGTGAAGGAGCGCGTTACTCGGGTCACCGGGATCGAGCAAGACTGCGGTACCTGCTGGGACTTCTCCCGCCGCAGTCTTCTGCAGGCCAGCCAAAACGCACCAGCGCAGTTCCCCCGAGTCATATAGGTCTATCTTCCCAACCGCACATTTCCAGCCCCGCAACGCGGACTCCCTGGCAAGAGTTCCCCGCCACATTTCCTCCCACAAGTGATCCGCTTTTCCCACCAACACAACTCCGGGAGACACTTCCTGCCCCTTCCCGAGTTCGGCCGTCAACAGATGTCCTGGACTTTCCTTGTTCCAACGTACCATTGTCCCTGCTGCCAGTTGCAAACCGTCAATCCTGGTCGCTTGAGGCAGAGGCACACGCAGCTTGTTCCAGGCTTCCATGGTCGCCCGTTCTCTTCCTTCTTCCCGTAACGTAATCGTCGCGGCAAAGGTAATCAGAACGCCAAGCGATAACAGCAATAATCTCCCACCCCACCATCGCCGAGTGATCCACCCCACCCAAATCAGCAGTAAAAGCAACGGCACCCAGAGTCGCCATGTCTCTACGAAGCCCGAAAGAAACTCCCGCGTGAGCGATGGCTCAGGAAATTGCATTGCTACCTCACATGTACGAGCAAAAGGGAGGTCAGACTCTGCACCCGGTTAAGTACGGTACACGACAAACAATTTGACAGAGGCATAGCCTGATGATCCTGTTACATTAGACACCGCTGAGCCAGATTTGCGCCCGGGAGAGACGGCCACGCGTCTACCAGGAGAATAGCTTCCAGGACGAGTTCATAAGCCCTTTGGTGAGAGAATTCTCTAGACATGAATTCAGCCTCAAATCCTCAGTTTGCTCGCGTTTTTGCGATCTATTTTCACGGGGAACAGCTCATTCCAATTTTCCTCGGAGCGTTACTCTTTGCAATCGCACTTTTGGTAGCCTTCTCCTGGCTTCTCGTTCGTTATTTCAAGCCACGAATTGGACGGATGGCGTACCCTCTAGCGAGCATCCCGTTTCTATTGGCGGGCGTCGCGCTACTGGTTGAGTTCCAGCAGGAAAAGCCAAATTCAGGGCCGCCAAAGGTCCTCGTCGCAGACAAGATCTCTGGATTGATCAGAGGACTTCCGACGGGAGCAAAGTTCTCACTTTCAGGTATTTCTTTTTTCGATAGCAAGCTCTACGTCGGCACGAACCTAGGGATCATCGAAATCTCCGGCGGAAAGCCGACCGAGCTTTATAAATTTCAATCTTCGGATTCGGTTGTCTCAGGGCCGTGGATTGACAAGGCCAATAATCGTCTTTGGGCAGTGGATGACCATACGGGCGAGCTACTCAGCTTTGACGGCAAAGCCTGGACGAGAATGGCGAAACCCCTTCCAGCAAAGGGCTACTATTCCCGTGGAGATGTACTCGAAGGAATACAGCCCATTGGCAACGCCAATGGGTTTTGGCTCGCATCGGCTGGAAGTGCGTGGAAGTGGGACTCCGCCTCTAATCAGTGGCGCCTCATCGCCGGGAACTTGGCTCAGCCGGAGGATTACAAACGAGTCAATGAGATCATCGGAGTTTTGCCTATCGATAAGACTGTCCTACTGATCATCCGACATGAGCCACTTCCATTTCTTGTACGCGCGGGCGAAGACTTCTTTTCTGATGAAGTCGTGGCCGCTTCAAATCCAGCGTCATCGGGAGTCAGCAGAGTTGGAGAGCCCTTTCTGGCGGATACCTGGGCCGTCACTCAAGATGCCGGCTACATCTGCTCGAAAGATCAAAGGCTGTTCCGAATAACAGATCAAGCCAATGCTCAATTGAGTGCTCCGGGTCCGTGCGAAAGTGTCTCTGTGGACGACGATTCAAACCTTCTTGTCAGCATCAGGACCAAGGGCGTCTTCCGATACGCGACGGGTAAGTGGACGCTCGTGGCCGCATCGCCATATCCAAGCGGTGAAGGAGAATACTGGACACACATGTCTGCATCTTCTGGACAACTTGCCCTCGCCCTCGACGGGAAGCCTGTTGTCGATAAAGAGCACTCCAGCGGCTCCCAAATGCACTTTATCCAGAATGCTCCTACTTCCCTCTGGGTGCTCAAGGACGGGAGCTTCTCTCCGGTGGCATTTTGATCCAGCACGCAGGTCGAGGCTCTTATTTGATCAAAGGGGACCTTCAACGGATATTGCGATTAGCGTGGTGCGCCCGAAGATGACATTGAGAAATGACATTCCCCGGATAGATGGCATTGTGTGCCGAGGCGATGGAGGTCCGTGTCAAGGCTCTTGACCGCGTAGCGGCGGGCTTTGCCCGGCCTTGACTCGGACCGCGCCTCGGCTAAACTCAGCCATCCGGGGAATGTCATCGGGGTTTTGTCTAGTGGATAAGCAGGTACGAATCAAACTTCGCTTTCATAAAACTGAAAAATAGATGCTCCCAATTGTTACCAAAAAGCAACTCTGACAACTACGTGCAACTCCTGTTTCCGAAACTTCGCTTTACATTCACTTTCTGTATCGATGAACTGGAAAGCGGGCTCAAGCAGTGGGGTTGACGCACGTCCGGGCACCGTCCATTGTGGTTTCAGGAGCGTGCGAACAATGTTCGATTCCATTCATCCTCCCGCATTTTTCGAGCCGCTTATCGACAGTGAGCACGCTGCGGCTCTAATTCAAGTCCACCCCAAAACCCTGCAACGGTATGCGAGAAAGGGCATCGTCGCAGGCTTGCGTGTCGGCAAACTGTGGCGATTCCGCGCTTCCGAACTTATGGCTCGCCGCCCTGAAGAGTATTACGAGGCCCTCGACGAGGACGCTCAGGCACAGTAGGCTGGAATCAGCCACTCGTGCCCGTAACCAGAAAGGAGATCAACCCTTGCTAGTTCGGACACGGTATCAATATGGAAGTCTGCGGTTGAGGAAGCGCGAGCGCGGACCGGATGTGTGGGAATTCCGTTATTACGAGACGGATTCTCAGGGAAAGCGTAAACGGCAGAGCGTGATCCTTGGTGATCGCGGTCTGCTCACAACGGAGTCCCAAGCACGGAAAGCCACGCAAGCACTTCTTCTTCGACTCAACGAAGAGTCTCCACGAGCGGAAGTGGAGGCGGCGTCTTTTGGAGCCCTGCTCGACCGCTATATCGAGCAGGAACTCTCGGAGCGTTACTCGACTCGGAAGTCGCACCTATCAAATATCCGAGTCCACATCCGTCCACGTTGGGGAGAGCACCCCGTGGATAAGCTGAAGCCGATGGCAATGGAACAGTGGTTGCGCGATTTGCCGCTGGCCCCAAAGTCAAAGACTCATGTGCGGGGAATCATGCACCTGGTCTTCAAATGCGCGGAGCGGTGGGGCATTGTCGAACTCGGCAAGAACCCTGTCTCTCTGGTGCGCGTGAAGAATGGAAGCAAGCGGCTCAAGCGGCCACGGGTTCTCACCGTGGACGAGTTCTTTGAACTGCTCAAGCATCTGGGTGAACCTTACCGAACCATGGTCTTGGTCGCACAGTGCCTGGGCCTTCGCGTTAGCGAGATTCTGGGCTTGCAATGGGGCGACTTCAATTTCGAGAATCGCTCGGTTTTGGTCCAGAGAAGCGTGGTAGGTGGCAGAGTGGACGACGTAAAGACGGAATATTCAAGAGACGATGTTCCGCTCGATGCTCGTCTGGCGGAGGTGCTGTTGCAGTGGCGCTCCGTGTCCGTCTTCCCCAGAGACGAGGATTGGCTTTTTGCCAATCCGGTCACAGGGAGGCCGTACCACCAGGAGAGCTTACAGAAGTCGCAAATCAAACGGGCTGCGAAGCTCGCCGGTCTTGGGGAGGATATTGGGTGGCACACTTTTCGCCACAGCTATCGCTCCTGGCTCGATGAGACGGGTGCTCCAATGAAGGTGCAGCAGGAACTGATGCGTCACGCTTCGATCCAGACGACGATGAATGTCTACGGACGGGCCATGACGGAAACTAAACGCCGTGCAAACAGTCAGGTTGTGGGACTGGTGTTCGGCCCAAACTCGCAGGATTTGCCCGCAGATGCGGTCAGTGCGACCGTCCAATAAATTGCAGTCTGTTCCTATTGGGGGATAACGGGGACTTACCGAAAGCGACCAATTATCGTAAGTTATTGATTTATTTGGTTGCGGGGGCTGGATTTGAACCAGCGACCTTTGGGTTATGAGCCCAACGAGCTACCGGGCTGCTCCACCCCGCAAGTACAGTCTAACAACAGCGAATGAAGGGGTCAATGCCGAGCCTCCCTCGCGGCTGCCTCATCCGATACACTTCTCGCAACCTGTTTCGCGATCGAGGTGCCGTGCGGATGTCGCAACTTTACGTTGTTGTTCTGGTCGTCATTGTTGTTGCGTTGCTCGCCGTCGCGCTCTTTCGCACCTCGCGCGTCAAAACCAAGGCCGACTACCTGGTGGCCGGTCGTTCTCTCCCGGCCTTCGTGCTCGTGCTCACGCTGCTCACCTCGTGGATCGGCGCAGGCTCACTGTTTGCCGGGGCAGAAAATGCTTACAGAAACGGATTTGCCGCTCTCTGGCAGCCAGCTGGAGGCTGGCTCGGGCTGCTGCTTATCTATTTCATTGCCCCGCGCGCACGGAAATTCGCACAGTTCACCTTGCCTGATCTGCTCGAAGCCCGATACAACCAGACGGCGCGTGTGCTTGGCACATTCGCCATTCTTTTTGCCTATATCGGGATTACCAGCTATCAGTTCAAAGGCGGCGGCAACGTACTCCATCTCATTTTCCCTGATGCGGTTACGCCGGAACTGGGGACCTACATCATCGCCGTCTTTGTCATCGTCACCACGGCGCTCGCAGGCATGTCATCGGTGGCCTACATGGACGTGGCCATCGGCTCGCTGGTTACTGTCATCTGCATCGTTGCCACGCCGATGGTTTTCTTCAAAGCCGGCGGATGGACCGGATTGCACGCCGCTCTTCCGGCCACGCACTTTCAGGTGCTGGGCAATCTCACCTTCATCCGTGCGATGGAGTTTCTGGTACCCACGTTGCTGCTAATGCTGGGCAACCAGGTGATGTACCAGAAATTCTTCTCCGCGAAGACCGAAAGGGACGCGCGCATTTCAGTGGTTGGGTGGATTCTGGGAACCGTCCTGCTGGAAACGCTGATCGTGGCGATTGCCGTCTTCGGTTCAGCGCTTTATCGCACCGGCGAAGTTGCGCGGCAACCGTACGAAATCATTCCTTACACGGCGCGCCACGGTCTGCCCGCCCTGATGGGCGCATTGTTACTCGGCGCGGTGTTCGCCAAGGTCATCTCTACCGCTTCCAATTACCTCTTCTCCCCGGCCACGAACCTGATTAACGACGTATTTGTGCGTTACATGGCACCCGGCGCTTCCAACAAGCGTGTGCTGATCGTGTCGCGGCTAGCTGTGGTTCTGCTTGGTTGCTGGGGGCTTTACCAGGCGATTTACGCCCAAAGCATCCTTGAAAAGATGCTGTGGGCTTACACCATCTATTCTGCCGCGCTCACGCCGGTGGTTCTTGCCGCCTTCTACTCGAAGCGTGTCACCGCCTGGGGTGCGGTAGCTGCCATCGGCGCCGGCACCGTGGTTACCCTGGCTTGGGACGCACCGGGAGTGAAAGCTCTGTTTCCCCCCATCCTGGCCCAGCGGGACGCCATCTTCCCGGCGCTTTTTGCGGCTGTCGTTGCCATGATCGTGGTCAGCCTGTTCACGCCCAAGCCTGCGCCGGAACAGTTGGCGCAATTCGGAGACTAGGCTATCCGTGATCTTCGTCCTTCAACCGAATGCCCTAAACTAGGAGCTGGATAGCCTGATGCCAACTCGCCCCTGCTGGGTTGAAATTCATACCCGCGCCTTCGAGGATAACTTCCGCCTTCTCGCGGCAATCGCGGCTCCTCACGCGGAGTTGCTGGCGGTCGTCAAAGCAGACGCCTATGGCCATTCCCTCGCATTATGCGCTCCCGCAGCGGTTCGTGCCGGTGCCTGTTGGCTCGGCGTCACCAGCGTCGAAGAAGGTGTAGCTGCTCGCGCGGCGTGTCCTCATACCCAAATCCTTGTCATCGGCGGCGCTTTCCCCGGCCAGGGCGCAGAAGTAGTTCGTCACGGGCTGACCGCCGTGGTTTGGGAACAGGAGCAACTCGACGAGTTGGAAAATGCGGCAAAGGAGTTCGGAATTCGCCCCCTTCCTGTTCATCTCGAAATTGATACTGGCATGAGCCGTCAGGGCACAGATTCAGCCTGTCTTTCTTCGCTGCTTGCGCGTTTTGCCACCAGCTCGCCGCTGCGGCTTGAAGGTGTCATGACCCACCTTTTCGCCGCCGATGAGGCAGATGGCCGCGTGACCGAACGCCAACTTACCCAAATGGGCGAGATCCTGGGCCGTGTGCTTGCCGCAGGTCTCCATCCCGAGTGGCTCAACGTTGGGAACTCAGCCGCGTTGCTTGCCGCTCAGGCGGGCAGAATCGCGTCACTTGCCTCTCGTCATGGGATGAAGGCTCTCCTGCGACCGGGCCTCGCACTTTATGGTCTGCCGCCGAAGTTCGATCCCCCATTCGCACCTCAGGAGCCTCCGGTCCTGACAGAAGCGCGGCTCCGCCTTCAGCCTGTGCTCGGTTGGAAATCGAAAGTGGTGTGCGTGCGGTCAATTCCTGCAGGCACCGTCGTGGGTTATAACGGGACCTTCGTCGCCACCGAGGCCATGCGGCTTGCGCTGGTGGCCGTAGGTTATGCTGACGGGCTCGACCGGCGGCTCGGCAACCATTTCAGTTTGCTTGTTCGCGGCCAGCGCACGCCCTTGGTGGGACGCGTCAGCATGGACCAGGCTGTTCTCGATGTAACCGGAGTTCCCGGTATCGCTTCCGGCGACGAAGTCGTGATCCTGGGAACGCAGGGCAACGAAACCATCACCGCCTTCGATCACGCCGAAGCTGCCGAGACCATTCCCTGGGAAGTCTTTATCCGCATCGGTCCGCGCGTCAGCCGTATCGCCGTCTAGCAGCGCTCACCCGTCGAACCAATTTGGCTGGAAACGGCCTCTGAAGCATCCGCCTGTAGCCGCGCAGCGCCCAATACCGCATCAATCATAGCGTCGATGCCCATCGCCGAGTTCAACAGCATGTGGTAAAGCCCCCGTGCACACCACTCCTGCTGATAAAACTTGCGGATCACTGCAGCGCGGCGCTTGTCAAAGGCGGCCAAAAGCTGTTCCGCATGGGGTGCCTGTTTCGGAAACGTGCTCGCGAACCAGTCGCGCTTGGCCTTCGACGTGGCGTATACAAACAGATGAAAACAGCCGGGATGGCAAGCCAACGCGCAGGCCGCCCCACGGCCTACTAAGACACATTCGCCTTCCTGCGCCGCATCCTCTATCTCCTGACGAATCAGTGAAAGCATGCGCTCGGAATCGAAAACCTGATCCTCGCCCAAGCCGGTCATGGGATACGCCGAGTCGTGCCAGAAGACCTTGCCGTAACGGTAGTACCAGGGGTCGAGCCGCTCGTCAAACTTTGCGGCAAGCTCCGGCGCAACCCCCGCAGTTTTGGCCGCGCTGGCCACCAGTTCCGAATCCAGTAGTTTCCATCCCAGCCGCGCAGCGAGTTCGTGGGCAAACTCTCCGCCTCGCGAGCCGTACTCCCGTTCCACCGTGATGACCCGAATCGGCGAATGCATCATGGCAAGATTTTCTCCCCGCGAAAGGAGAATACAACGAAATAGGTCTGCGCAGGCAAGGGCCCTCTTGTCCCGCCGCCGTGTTTCGGGGTCGCTCCTCGCTCAACCCCGACACCTTGACCGTCTACACAACTTTGTTGTAGATAATCTAGGTATGGGAAAGCCAATCGATCTCGTCCAGGGAACACTCGACCTGCTGATCCTCAGGACGCTCTCACCTGAGGCCATGCACGGCTGGGCCATCGCCAAGCGCATCCAACTCCTGTCCGGTGAAGTCCTTCAAGTGCAGCAGGGTTCGCTCTATCCAGCGTTGCACCGGCTTGAGCAGCAGGGTTGGATCAAGGCCAAATGGGCAGAGAGTGAATCCAGCCGCCAGGCCAAGTTTTATTCGCTCACCACGGCAGGCCGTAAGCAGCTTGAAGCGGAAACCGCCAATTGGAATCGCCTTTCCGCAGCCATCAACCTGATCGTGAGTGAGGCCTGAGCCGGTAGAAGTGAAGGAGGAAGACCATGCGCTGGCTTGCGCAATTGCGAATGCGGATCGTGATGCTTTTCTGGCGCCCCAAAGCCGCCGCGCGCCTCGACGACGAGCTGAGCTTTCACATTGACCGCCAGATCGCCGAGAACCTCGCTGCCGGCATGAGTGCGGAAGAGGCGCGCCACGCGGCGCTGCGCACCTTCGGCAACCCGGCGCTGCTGCGCGACCAGGCACGTGCAACCTGGAGTTGGGGCTGGCTGGAGTCCCTGCTGCGCGATCTGCGTTACGGATTTCGGACTCTGCGCCGCACGCCTGGGTTTTCGCTCATCGCCGTCGCGGTGATGGCGTTGTGTATCGGCGCGGCCACGTCGCTCTTCACCATCGTGCGCTCGGTCCTTCTCAAGCCTCTTCCTTTCCGCGATCCCGGCCGCCTGGTGATGGTCTACGAGCATTTTCGCGGAGCCTGGGCAAACCAGCAGAAGTTTGACTACAACGTGGTGGCGCCCGCCGACTATTATGACTGGCGCAATGAAACCCATGGCTTCGAAGATATGGCGGCATGGCGCTGGTATCAGTTCAACCTTAGCGGCGAAAGCGGCGAACTACCTGAAGCGATCCACGCAGCCGCGGGAACGTGGAACCTGTTCCCGCTTCTTGGCGTGCAGCCTGCGCTGGGCCGCACCTTTACCCAGGCTGAAGACCATCCTGGCGGAAATGTCGTGATGCTCAGCTGGAGCGTCTTTGAGCGCCGGTTCTCCGGCGACCCATCCATACTGGGCAGGCAAATCCATCTCGACCGCATGCCTTACACGGTGATCGGCGTTCTTCCCAAGGATTTCGCCTATCCCGACTCAACCGTTCAATTGTGGGTTCCATACCAGGCCGAGGCCACGCCTGAATGGCTTGGTCATCACGATTATCACCAAAGCCGAGTCATCGCTCGCCTGAGACCCGGAGTGAGTCTCGCAAGCGCCATCAGCCAGGTCGAAGCCGTGCAATACCGCCTGCACATGCAGAACCTCAACGCTCCGGTGGCCGAAGATGCGGTGCCGCGAGCCATCACCGACGACCTTGCCAAAGATGTCAAAAAGCCGCTCATCATTCTCATGTGCGCCGTCGGATGCATGTTGCTGATCGGCTGCCTGAATGTTGCCAACCTGCTGGTTGCGCGTGGGGCGGCGCGGCAAAAGGAAGTGGCCATTCGAAGTGCGATGGGAGCGCAGCGGTTCACCCTCGTCCGCGAGCAGTTGACTGAAAGCCTGCTGATCTGTTTCGCCGGCGGTGCATTGGGAGTGTTGCTGTCTCTTGCCGCAACCAGGTGGCTGGCCAGCGCGTGGAAAGACTTACCAACGGCCCAAGGGGTTCATGTGGATGGAGCCGTGCTAGGATTCGCTTGCGCTCTGGTAATTGCCGCGGCCCTGCTGGCGGGTCTGCTGCCGGCAATCTCCTCCACCGGCAAGGCTGTTTTCGGTGCATTGCAGAATACGTCGCGCACCACGGGCGGCAGCCTCTCCCGTACTGCCCTGCGCAAAACGCTGCTCACAGTGGAGATTGCCGTCACCGTGGTCCTGCTCATCGCAGCCGGGCTGCTGCTCAAGAGCTTCGTCCGCCTGCGCACGGCCGACCTGGGCTGTGCCACGGACAACGTGCTGACCCTGGGCTACAGCCTGCCCGCGCAGAAATACGACAAGCCGGAAAAGGTGAACGCGTTCAACGAAACGCTGCTCGAGCGGCTGCGCGCCATGCCCGGCGTTCGCGCCGTGGCCCTCGGCTCCGTCCTTCCCGGGGATAGCTGGGGTGGCGACGACATCTTCACCATTCCCGAACATCCTCCTCTCAAACCCGGCGCCGACCTTCCCGATGCACTAACCCGCAGCGCCGATCCGGGATACTTCAGCGCCTTGCAGATTCCTCTGGTGCAGGGTCGCTTCTTCACAGGCCAGGACCGCCTCGACCGCGCCGACAAGGTCATCGTCAGCCGTCAACTGGCGCGCGAATATTTCCCCGGGGAAAATCCCATTGGAAGACACATTCGTGTTCCTGCACACGGCAAGGGCGACTACGAGGTTGTCGGGGTCGTGGGCGACACCCTTTGGCAGGTAGGTCAACCAGTGAAGGCAACCATGTATTTCCCGCTCCTTGCTGGAAGTAACGATATGGGCATGGCTCTCGCTGTGCGCACGGTTTCTGATCCGCTGGCTATGTCCATTCCGATCCAGAAGCAGATTGCGGAACTCGACCCGGAGTTGCCTGTCTCCGACGTGCTCACTATGCAGCAGATTATCGGACAGTCGGTGGGCAACCAGAGCTTTAGCGCCACTCTCGTGCTGGCCTTCGCAGTGCTCTCTCTGGTGCTGGCTTCCGTTGGCCTCTACGGTGTTCTCTCCTATCTCATGACACAGCGCATGACTGAGATCGGCATCCGTATCGCCCTCGGCGCGCAGCGCGAACAGGTACTGCGCCTGATGCTCGCCGACGGTCTTCGACCGGCTGTGCTTGGTCTCATCTTCGGATTGGTAGCCAGTGCTGCGGCTGTGCGCCTCATTCAGTCCATGCTTTTTGAAACGCGGCCGCTCGACCCTGCAGTCTTTGCCGCGGTCACTGCCACCTTGCTGCTTGTTGCCGCGGCAGCCTGCATCGTTCCTGCATGGCGCGCCTCGCGCCTCGATCCCATGCAGGCCCTCAGAATGGAATAGCCGAGAGGTAAACGCGATGCGCTGGATGACGAAGTTGCAAATGAAGATGCAGATGCTTTTCCGGCGTAGCAAGGCGGGAACGCGTCTCAATGACGAACTGCAGTTTCATCTTGACCGGCAGATCGCAGAAAACCTCGCCGCCGGCATGAGCGCGGAAGAGGCGCGCTACGCGGCGTTGCAAGCCTTCGGCAACCCAGCTCTGCTGCGCGAGCAGACTCGGGCAACGTGGGGCTGGAATTGGCTGGAATCCGTCTTCCAGGATGTGCGCTACGGCGTTCGCAGTCTTTGGCGGTCGCCTGGCTTCGCGGCCACCATCATCGGTACATTAGCGGTAGGAATCGGCGCAGCGGTAGCCATGATCGCCGTGGTGGATCATGAGTTGCTGCGTCCGCTTCCGTTCCACGATCCGGGCCGGCTCGTTCTGATGAACGAAGGTGACGCCACGGGCAAAGGATCATGGGATGTGCCGTGGCTCGATATCGACGAGTGGACAAGACGCACCCGGTCCTTCGAGCAAATTGCCTTTGCAGGCCAGATCGGCGGGCGGAATTATCTCGAAGGCAAGGCCGCTGCGATCCAGATCAACGGAATTACGGTCAGCCCGAATCTCTTCAAGGTTCTGGGGGTACAGCCGGCATTGGGGCACGGATTCGAACCTGAAGCACCGAGCTTTGCCAAGGGGAAAAACACCGGAACCATCGTGCTGAGCTACCCAGTCTGGGAACAGGTGTTCGCGGGTAATGCCCATGCGCTGGGGAGCGTCGTGCGAATCAATGGACAGCCTTATACGGTGGTTGGGGTGATGCCCCGTGGGTTCGCTTTTCCAGAAAATACTCAGCAAACGGGACAGATCTGGGTGCCCGTGCAACTGGGTAAAGACGATCAAAGGCGGGATTACCCCGCGATGGGCTTCGAAGGCGTTGGACGTCTGCGCAAAGGTGTAACGCTGCCTGCCGCAGGCGCTGAGATGGCCGCCATCCAGAAGACAATCACGCCGGAATATACCGATCCCGAGATGCGCCAGGATCACAGCCGGGTGGTACTTGTTCGCTATGCGGATACGCTGGTCGATTCCGACATGAAAAAAGCGCTCTTGGCTCTACTGGCAGCGGCTGGCGTGTTGTGGCTCATCGCCAGCGTCAATTCAACCAATCTCCTGCTCGCTCGGGGCGCAGCTCGACAGCGCGAAATCGCCATGCGCGGAGCCCTGGGCGCCAGCCGAGGTCGGGTGGTGCAGCAAATGATGATTGAAGGCCTGGTGCTGAGCACGGCGGCCGCAGTGTTGGGAGCCGGACTCGCGCTCGCCGGAACTCGTATTGCTGCGATGAGCAAGCCGGCTCATCTCAATCTCGATCTTTCCGCGCACATCAATCTCACCATACTCGCGGCTCTGTGTGGGCTCACAATCCTGTCAGCCTTGGTGTCCACCACATGGCCCGCCCTGCTTGCCGTCCGCGCCCCCATCGAGCGCGCGCTCAAGCAGGGCGGAACGCAGACGGGAACAGGAAAGCGGCACCATCGGCTCAGTAGCGTACTGGTGGCGACGGAGATTGCCATGTCGCTCACTCTGCTCGTGGTCTGCGGCCTGTTGCTGCGTACCATCTACACCCTGCGCCACGTCCCGCTTGGCTATCGAACCGATCACATCCTGGTCGCAAACCTGAATATTCCATCCTTCCGCTTCACCGGCCAGAACATGACGGAAGCGCTCTACATGCCGATGCTCCAACGGGTACAGCATCTTCATGGCGTCGAATCGGCAGGCCTCATGAGCGAAGTGCCCCTAGGCGAAACCTTCAACATCATGCTGTCTCTGCGCATGAACGGAAACAACATCACCGCCATGCTGAAACCGGTGACTCCCGAGATCCAGAGCATCTTTGGCTTCAAAATGCTTGCCGGGCGTTTCTTCAATTCCCAGGACTCGCCAACCTCGGAACCCGCGGCAGTCGTCAATCCGGCCTTCGCACGGCTCTATGCGCCCAACAAGCACGATCCATCCTCCATACTGGGCCTGAAAGTGTGGAACCTGCGCAAAAATGCCCCGGCACGCGTGATCGGCGTGCTCGACAACGAGCGGCAGAAATCCGCTGCCGAGCCGTCGCAGCCGGAGGTGGAAGTCTGCCTGTGCCAAATCACTCCGGATTCGGGAATCTATCAACCGTCAACCATCGCAATGGACCTGGCCGTGCGTACCGAACGTCCCACAGCCGAGATGATTCCGGAACTACGCTCCATCCTGCGGCAGGCCAGTCCCGAGTTGGCCGGCGCCACCATCACCACGATGGACCAGATCGTCGAAGATTCCTATGGAAGCCAGCGGCTGGCCGCACATCTGCTTGAAATCTTCGGCGGCGCGGCACTGCTGCTTTGTGTGGCAGGTTTGTATGGATTGCTCGCCTTCGTCGTGGCGCGAAGGACGCGCGAATTAGGAGTTCGCATCGCCCTGGGAGCGCAGCGCGGCAGTCTCCTTTGGCTGGTGATGAGGCAGGCTGGCGCCATGTTGTCGGCCGGTCTTGCAGTCGGCGCGGTACTCGCTCTTGCATCCGGGCGGCTCGTGCGTGGATTCCTCTACGGAGTCACCGGGCATGACGGCTGGACGCTGTTAGGTGCGGCGGCGCTCTTGTTGGCCAGCGGGCTGATGGCGGCTTATCTGCCGGCGCGGCGGGCAGCATCGGTCAATCCGGTTGATGCGCTGCGAAGCGAGTAAGCTGGCTCCGCGAGACGGATGCAGGCGCTCCCAACAGAACAGGCGCGGAAGAGAATCACTCCGCGCCTGATTCAACTGATTGATGCCATGCCCTGCGGCTTATTGCGTGACGGGCTGCTCCGGTGGAGTCTTGGGCGCCTTCAAACGCGGCGCCTTCGGTGAAGGCGGAGAACTGGCCGCGCCATCTGCTGTGGGCGTCGGTGGCACTGCCGGGAAACCCGAACCCTGTTTGATGCGCAGGTCGCCGACGTCCGCGCTGAGGGTGATTTTTGTCTGGCCGGATCCGATGCGTCCACTGATTGTCTTGCTTTCGTCGCCGTTGATCGTCAGCGGATAATCGGACACGATATCTCCATTGTGGGTATGGCCGTCGACGGTGGCCGATGCATTGGGAGGCAACGTCACCTCTACGTCGCCCTTCCCGTTCCTTGCGTCCACGCTGTAAGCGCCGGCCGGCTCAATCGAGATCTGGCCCCGGCTATCGTCAACATACGTGTCCCCGTAAATCTCGTTCAGGTCCACATCCTTGGCGTGCGTCGTCACCCGGACCTGTCCCTTGGCCTCGGTCACGCGCAGGTCATCGGAATTCAGCGTCATGTCGCCAGGTAAGGCGGCCAGGTCCAGATCGGTCATCGATGTGTGAACGTGGATTGGCCCGCCCACATTCTCAAAGTGCACATCGCCAAAGATCTCGCCGTTCAGCGTAACCTTGCCCTTGATTTCAGAGAGGGTCAGATCGTTGCAGTTGCCGTCCGCGGTGATGTCGCCCTGCACATCGTGGGCTGAAAAGTCACCCCGGTCGCTCGAAAAATGCACCTGCACGGAGCCTTGAATTGTGCTCAGATGTACGTCGCCATGATTCGCCGTGACGTTGACTCCGGCCCCCAGACCAGCCGCGGTTACGTCGCCGTGACCGGAGTTCACCGTGACCTGCGCGGATTTCGGAACTGTAATCGCCAGATTAAGCCGCCCGCTCTGGTTGCTATCCGACTTCACCAGCACCGTGTTGCCGCTCACCGTCACATGCGCCTGTTCGGCGTCGAATATCTTTTTGGCCTCGCCATCGGAGCCGGCAAAAGCCACTTCGTGCCCCAGCACCTCGACGTTGTTTCCATCCCCGGCGGTCACGCTCACGTCTCCACGCGGATTCTGAATCTGCACCAGCGCGTTGGCTGGAATTTGCACGTTCAGCACTTGCTGGTCGAGATCATGTTCCGGCAGGCCAAAAAAGTTGAAAAAGTCGTTGTCGTGGTCGCCCCAATCAGCGCGCATCGGGCCCCAGAACCCGTTCCAGCCTGAAGCTGCGAATCCAAGTACAGCCAGCAGAATCAGCAGCCCCACAAACCCGCCGCCGCGGCGCACCGGCGTGGTGCGGCGCAGATCCAATGCCCACTCGCCAAGCATGGCCAGGCCGGCGGCGATCAACAAAAGCGGCCACCAATGCCCATACCACGCCCAGAAATCGGAGGGAACGATTCTCCCGCTGTACATCAGTACGCCCACAATGCCGATCGCTATCAGGATGATGGGACCAACCACGGAAGGAACGCGCGGGCCGTAAGCCCCCATGTAGCGCGTCTTCCACACGTGCTGTTGTGCCTTCCATGCGTCGCGCTGGGCGCGCCATGCGGCCCGCTGCTGCTCCCGGTATACCCGCCACTGCGTATGCGGATCATAAGGGGGCGGTGCGCCGCCGCCCGGAGGTGTATACGGAGGCATGCTGCTCATGACTGTCCTCCCTGCGAACCTTTTCCAAAGTCCTGCGGCGGGGCCGGAACAATAGCTGAACCCGGTTGCGCTGGAGCTTGCTGCGAGCCTGCGGCGGGATTCACCCCACCCGCATAGGGATTGGGTGCTCCGGGGTACGATCCCGGATACCCGTCTGGATAGGCCCCCGGATAAGGCGGCTCATCCCCGGCCGCCGCCAGCGCCGCCCTCTGTGCCAACTTCAGCACACCAATCAGAATCAGCAACAAGGGAACAAACAGATTCCAGCTCGCCAGGTCTGCCTCGTGCAACAGCGCAACAATGCCGAGCAGCAGCAGAATGGCTGGCCATGTGAGTCGGCGAATCAGGATATAGCGGTTCATTCGGCGCCTCCTTTCGAGTCGTTCATGCGGCGAATGATCAGCCACACTCCCAGGGCAATGAAGAGCAGAGGCCACAGAAAGTGCAGAAAGCGCTCCGCCACATAGCCCAGCTCGTTCAGCAGAAGAATCAATCCGATACCGACCAGGATGATTGCGCCAATCGGCTCCTTGCGGCGCCAGTGCATGGGGGGCACCGGGGGTACTGGCGGCACGGCCGGATCGTTCAACCCGGGCTGCGTGTATCCCGGATTCGTATATTCGGGACTTGTATATCCAGGGTTTGTATAACCAGGGTCGGTGAACCCCGCGACGGGCGTGTACGGCGCCTGGTATTGCCCTCCATAGGGAGTCTGGTAACCTCCCGGTGTCGCTCCAGGCCCGGCCGCCGGACCGGGATTCGGATTTGCTGTTCCCGCCGGCGGCTGGCCCGGCTGCGGCGGACGGCCGCTGAAGTTCAGCCAGCTGCCCACTTCATTCAGTCCCAGCGGATCAGGAAGCGGCAGACCATCGCGCCGCGCCACTGCGGTGTGGTAGGCCTCGAACGCCTGGTAAAGAATCCAGGCCGGAATAAACAGGCCAAACACGCCATAGTGAGTCGTAATGCTGATGATCATGGCGAAGATCACCACGTGAATCAGCCCTTTGATGAACTGTCCGTTGTACATCGCGCCTACGCCCGGTATCAGGCCCAGTACCGCGGCCGCTACAGGGTTCGGGCTGCCCACGGGAGGCGCGACAAATGGCTGCTGCAGATTCTGCCAGGCCACGGCGCAAGGTTCGCACAGAACCTGCCCTCCGGCCGTGTTCCGGACACACGTCGCGCAGAGCGCTTTGCCGCAGTTCTGGCAATAGGCTGTTGCATTGACACCACTGTGATTTACGCAGTCCATACTGTGCTCCTTTCCCGTCTTGCTTTTGCGGAGCCGCCGGAATGCGCGGGCCGGTTCTGAAGCGTGAGGGATGTTTCCAGATAGTCAGGGGACCCTTGGGCCGCTGGGACGCCCGACTGTTGCGGAGGGTCCACGCGAGAACCTCCATCCTTGTGAGGCGAACTCTGTTTTGACTCTCCCGGCGACGGCTGTGCGCCATTCGGTTGCTGCTGGTTCCCCGTGCCTTCGCCCTGTGTCGTGCGCCGCAGTTCCCTCATCCGCGATTCCACTTCGTACACCAGCCGCAAATGATCGTAATAGCGGATGATGGGCGTCGAAGCCATGGTCAGCCGTCGTTCCATGAACGAGCGCACTGCACTCGGCCGCAAACTTGCGGCCCGCAAATCGGTCAGACGAACTCCCGTCAAGTTGAGTGTCAAGGCGATAGAGAAAAATGCCATGGCTGCCGTCATCATCAGCCGAGGCTCGGCAAAGCGATGCACGCGGCCCATAAAACCGGGACGCTGCCAGGCTGGCGGCATGGGCAGAATGTTGCTATCGCCCGTAACAAGGCCGAAGCCAGCCACCTGCCCGGGACCCGTTGCCGCCAGAATCTTATCCAGCAGGCCTTCGGGTACCTCCGGTTCGGGCGAGAGAAACTCCAGCCACTCGCGCCCCCGCCGGGCTTCTTCAAACAGCGCCGTGCATGCCGGGCAAATGGCCATGTGCGAGGTGAAAGTCGCCTCGTCCTCGGGTTTTAGCAGCCCGTCCAGCGCGTCCGCCAACAGTGTCTCCCACTGTCCGCAGGCTGGAGAGTTCGGTATGTGTACGCGGTCTGCCATGGTTACATCACCTCCCGCTTAGTACGTTCCAGCAGGCGTGCTAGTTCCGCGCGTCCCCTGCTGATGCGAGACTTTACGGTACCTTCGGGTATGCCCAGCACCTGGGCGATCTCTTTGTAATCCAGATCTTGCAAATCTCTTAGAATCACAGCTTCGCGCAGCTCCACTGAAACCCGCGCCAGCGCATCCTGTACCATCTTTGCCAATTCCTTCTTGGCTGCGTGCTCATGGGGAGAGAGCCCGCCCGATTCCAGCCGGTCCACGGGCCGCAGCTCGTCGGTCACGTCCCAGCCCTCGTCAAGCGAGCTCGTTGCGCGCTGATTACGGGTGCGACGGAAGTTGTCCACGAGCAGGTTGCGGGTCATCGTGGTGATCCACACCTGCAAACTGCCGCGTCCCATATCGAAGCTGGCCAGGTTGGAATAAATCTTGAGGAATACGTCCTGGGTCAGGTCTTCGGCATCAGCCGGGTTGCCGGTAAAGCGGTAGCAAAGCCCGTAGACACGGCGGTGGTGGGTGCGAACCAGCTCAGCCCATGCGCCGGAATCCCCGTCCATGCAGCGGCGGACAACTTGGGACCAATCGATCTCCAGCGGTCTTACCTCCTCGCGCGTCGCGCGAGCCCTCGACGCCACACCTGGGGCGCCGAGGGAGTTACCCCTCGCCGGCGGGAGTGGTGCGCCCGTCTCGCTGGGCTCAAAGCTGCGCCGCGCAGGTTTCGCCGGCACCGCCAGCCCCATCACGCTCCAGCTTAATGTACCCACGCATTGCATAGGGGGTCTTACGAAGATTTATCCCGTTTGGTTCCCTCGGAATGCACGGCAAAAGGAATCTCGCCGCCAGTTTCGTCCAGTTTCCAAGGGAACAGTCTTCACCCGCGGTTCGTATCAACTTGCGATATGTTCGAAAAGCTCTGCTGGTCATGGGTGGAAGCGCAGGTCGCGCACACCATCAGAACCTGGACCGATTGCGCCGAGCAGCCTATTCCTGGGGGCATGCGGTACGGCCCAACTGAACAAGGAACGCGCGAGAGAGCCTACGACGACGGATTGTGGGCCGTTGAGCGGGAAGTGAAACAGGTTCCCCTGACCAAAACGGAACGCCTCGCAGCGCAGGATCGGCTCATAGCCACATTCGCCCGATTCGCGGCAAGCGCCTTGGGTCTCGAAATGGGGGCGGTCAACCTCATTACAAATGACTTCTTGCCAGCCGGGGCCGAATTTGCCCGGGGGGCCCGGAAGTTCGACGCCGGCTTGAGCAGGATGGAAATTATTCAGGCTTGCCGGAACGCCTGGACCGCCATTGGATTGCAGCCGCTTCTCCGTGAGCGCGCGCGCATGACGCCTTCAATCTTTGGATATAGCCTCCTCTATCCCTATACCGACAACTATCTCGATGGACGGGCTGTCGCTTCTGATGCGAAGATCACGTTCTGCGCGCGCTTCCGCGACCGTCTCCGTGGCAAGGACCTTTCCCCGCTGAACGCGCAGGAGAACGCCCCGTGGGCATTGGTCGGGTTGATCGAACGGCAATACCCTCGCGCTCGCTTCCCCCAGGTATTCGACTGCATGTTGGCCATTCATCGCGCACAGGAGGAGAGTGTCGCCCAATTGCTGCCCGATGGCCATCTTTCTGACGCCGAGGTGATGCGGATCAGTTGCGCCAAGGGCGGTACCTCGGTGCTTTCCGACGCGTGTCTGGCCCGCGGCCGACTCACCGGGACAGAGAGCCGGTTTTCCTTTGCCTGGGGAGTTTTGTTGCAATTGGGAGACGATTTGCAGGACGTGCACGATGATCTGCAGCGGGGCTCGATCACGCTCTTCACCCGCGCGGTGGCGCTCGGCATGCCGTTGGACGGCTTGGTGATGCAGTTGCTCAACTTCAGCGAGCGAGTTGGAGGCCAAATGAACGACTTTCCCGACGGACCTCAAACTCTCAAGGGCCTGCTGAAGATGAGCTGGCAATCCCTGATCATAGGGGCTGTTGCAAACGCGAATGAGTTCTTCTCGGCAGAGTTTCTTCGCGAAGCGGAAAGCCGCTCTCCCTTCAGCTTTGCATTCCTGCGCGAGAGGCAAAACCGACTCACCGCGCCCCACGGCCTTTACGAGAAACTCTTTGAGGCCTTCCTTGAGTCGGAGGAAGGCGCTTGCAAAGCCGGAAGCAGCAGCTTGCCGTCGTCGGACCGCCTGCGCCGAATCTCCTCAGCGATGGCTTCGGCATAGCCCCGCGCTCGGGAAATTCGCTGTCTTTGAGTTTGTCACCCTGAAGGTCAGGTAAATGCTGATTCAACCGAAGTACCTGTCTGTCCTATAGGATAATGATTTTCAATTAACGTCTTCGATTCTGCCTCAACCGATTCATGCAACTACCTACTCCAACTCTACCTCCCGGCCAGCCAGATCCCACATTGGTACGCAGGCAGCTGGTCGTTCAGAGAGCCTGTATTGGGCTAGTGTTCCTCATTTCCGTCACCCCTGTGGCCGCCCGACTCTTCCCGCAAATTGGCGAGTATCTGCGTGCAGTTTCGATGCAATTGAGCGTCCCCATCGCTTTGATCGCGACCCTTTGTGCTCTCAGCCTGGGATTCTCTGAACCTGGGAACCGGCGACCGATGCTGCTGATCGGTCGCGGTGTCGCCCTGGTTTCGGCGCTCAGCGCCGCGGTAATGCTTCTGGTCAGCTTCGCTCCTCGTTCCACCGTGCCAGATTTCCTTTTGGACTCTGGACCAGTCGGGACTGCCGGCAGCTTGTCCCCGCTGTCCGAGTGCGCCTTTCTTTTCATCTCCATCGTCATCTTTCTGATGCGGAGCGACGGCGCATTTGCCAGACGTGCCTCAGACGTATTGGTCTCCTGTCTGGGCTTTCTCGCCCTCGTTCTGGTCTCTCAGGACCTTTTTGGCGCTTTGGGCCTTTTCGGCCTCACGCCTTCCGATCTCATCTCGCCCCAGGTTCTTTCGTGCGTGATGCTGCTGACCATTGTTGTGGCGCTGCGGCAAGCTGAATTTGGAATCTTCTCGATCTTTCTTGGGTGCGGCATCGGCAGCAGAATTGCCCGCGGGTTTGCGCCCATCCTGCTTTTGTGGCCGCTCTTGCGGCAGATTGGAGAAGCGCGAATTGGCTTCCCAAGACTGATTCCGGCCCATTTCGCAGCCGCGCTCCTAACCTCCCTGGCTGTCACGTTCTCGCTGATTCTGCTCATGTTCATTGTGTGGCGTATCAACGGCATGGAGAAGGAGATTCATGACTTGACGCTGCGCGATGACTTGACGGGCCTCTACAATATGAGGGGGTTCTACCTGCTTGCCGAACAGACATTGCGCCTGGCCCAACGTGCTAAATTGCCTTTCTCCGTTCTATTCCTCGACCTGGATGGCTTGAAGCGAATCAACGACCATCTGGGCCACAATATTGGTTCCAGGTATCTGGCCAAGACAGGAGATTTGCTATTTGCAAACTTCCGCGACGCGGATGTAAAGGGGCGATTTGGCGGGGACGAATTCGTGGTTGCCGGTCAGTTCAGCGTGGTGGGAATTGAACTCGCCGCTTTACGTTTGAAAACTGTCGCTGAAGAATTAAGCTTGCAGGTTGATCGGCAGTTCCCTCTCAGTTTCAGCATCGGCCATGTCACGTCGGAGTATTACTCAACGGAATCGCTGAAGGAACTGGTTACCAGGGCGGATCAGGCGATGTACGAAGATAAGCGCCTCAAAAAGGTTGCGCGCAACTGAGCAGAGGCGTGTGCAGGTCTCGTTGGAAACCAAAGAACTTCACCTTGCGGCTCGGCAAGCGCCGCCTACCCCAGGTTTGGATTTTCGAACCTGAAAGACCTCAAACCCGAACCATTCACCGACCCGCCTTGCAGTGCCAAATATGTTCCTGATCGCCGGTGTTCTTCTCTTTCTTCATCTTTCGCGGCGGGATTGTTGAAGGGCCGGCGAGAGAAGGCCAAACTCAGTCCCCGATACTGCCTAATACCTCTCCAGAAACTCCGGATCCACCGGGTTTTCAAACAGAGAAGCATCGCGCGTGACAATGGTCAGCCCCGAAGGGGTAACAAAGTACCTGCGCTTATCCTCCACCGGGTCGTATCCAATCACCGTGCCTTCGGGAATATGCACATCCCGGTCGATGATGGCGCGACGGATGCGGCAGTGCCGACCGATGTTCACATGCGAAAAGATGATGCTCGCATCCACGTCGGAATAAGAATTGACGCGCACATCCTGCGACAGCACGGAGTTCGACACCGAGGCGCCCGAAATGATGACGCCGGCCGTGATGATTGAGTTCATCGCCATGCCGGTACGGCCGGGCTCGCCAAACACAAACTTCGCCGGCGGATACTGGCGCACCCTGGTCCGCATCGGCCAGCTCTTGTCATACAAGTTGAAGGTCGGCGACACCGAGCACAGGTCCATGTTGGCGTCGTAATAGGAGTCGAGCGTACCCACATCGCGCCAGTAAAGAGCCTGCTGTTTATTCTCGTCCACAAAGCTGTAAGCCATCATCTTCTTCTTACCCAGCAGGTTGGGCAGAATGTTGTGGCCAAAGTCATGCTTCGAGTTGGGGTCCTCTGCGTCCGCGATCAGGGCCTTCAACAGGCACTCTGTATTGAAGATGTAGATGCCCATCGAGGCATCCACCGAATTGGCATTGAAGGGCGACCGGAAAGTGGTCGAAGCCGGCTTTTCCTGAAACCCGAGAACCTCGCCCGTCTGACCCACCTCGACCACCCCAAACCGCGAAACTTCATCCGGCGGAATTGGAAGCGTGGCCAATGTGACCTCCGCCTTGGTCTCGTTGTGATACTCCAGCATCCTGCTGTAGTCCATCTTGTAGATGTGGTCACCGCTCAGGATGATCATGTGTTGCGGCTGCTCGCTGCCGATCGAGTAGATGTTCTGATACACCGCATCGGCAGTTCCCATGTACCAGTTCGCGCCGGTCCGCTGCATCGGCGGCAACAGCTCAAAGAACTCGCCGAGTTCCTGCGCCACAATCCCCGTCCATCCCTCGCGAATATGCCGATTCAGTGAGAGCGCTTTGTACTGTGTAAGGATGAAGACCCGGCGCAGGCCCGAGTTGATGCAGTTGGAAAGTGTGATATCAATAATCCGGTAATGCCCGCCGAAGGGCACAGCCGGCTTGGCGCGATCGCGGGTAAGGGGAAAGAGCCGTTCCCCGGCCCCACCCGCAAGCAGCACACCCAAGGTATCTCTCATATCGGAATGCCCCATATCCGTTTGACCCTGCCTTTATAGCGCTCCGCGTCCCAAAATCAGGCCGAACCTCAATATGCCGCAATTCGGTACGACTTTATTTCCCGCAACATTTTCCACAAGCGGTACCGAACGGTGGAGAATACCACACATCGATGACTCCCGCAGCTTATCCGATTCAATCCGTAACGGTTCCCTTGAAATGACAGCAAAAACCGGGTCCACGGCGACAGCTTTCCGACGCCCTGAATCCCGGCCTGGTGAATGAAATAGGTTGGGAGATGCCTCGCCAGGGCGTTCTCTCTGATTAGCCGCCTTTACCGCCTTTTCCTGAACTTGTACTCCACGCCCACCGAAATGGCGAAATTCACATCCCATTGCTTGTTGCTGGGTGGGTAATTGACGCCGTAATGGGTGATCACGGCGTCGGGAGTAATGCGGAAGACCCAGTTTGCCGAGCGGTTCAGATCCATGTGGCCGCCGATAATCGCAGCGGGGGCAACCTGGTTGTTATAAAAGTCCACCACCGACGGAGATTGCCCGCGCAGATCCTGCTCAAAGTTGCCGTAGGCTCCGCCAAACATTGCGTGAGCAATCAGCGCCCCGTGCTCATTGTGCGGTCCTAGCCATTCCGGACCACCAACAAAGAAATACTCGCTCACGAAAGGCCCGTTGATGCTGTAAGGATTAGGCCCCGCGCCGCTTGTTCCGAAATAGCCGCGCCCGCTGCCCTCAAGACCCCAGTGCTTGGTGAGCCAGTAAGAGCCGGAAAGATCGAGGCCGCCAAGATTTGAGCCTTGCAGCAGGGTAGGCCCAGCTTTCATGTGGTCGTACGCCATTCCCACCGAGAAGTCGTAACGGTTGTCATAGCGCACATTGGCCAGCGGATTGATCGCGATATACGAGGGGCTGGCCGGGGGAGTAGTGCTTTGATCCTGGGCATGAGCCAGGGTACACAGAGCCAACGTGGCAACGGCGGCAAGGGCGGAGGCAAAACTTACGTGGAGACGCATCACCACAAGCTTACAGGACCACGCCAAGGGCGGACAACGCGACCGGCACTGCATTTCCGGTCCTTGCACGGCACTCCTGCTCTGTGGGCCCATTCCTCACAGTTCGCAGCGCTCAGCCCATTCGGCATAGGTCAGGTAACGCAATGTCTTGAGCGTCTCGAGTGCCGAGGCTGCGGTTGAAGACGCGGGAGATTCCGGTTCGAGAGGCTGTGCGCCATGGACTCGCCACTCCACCGGCATGCCACTGAAGATGATGCCCGTGCGGGGAAGGTGAGGAAAGCTCGTCACAACCTCGGCCGACCTCCATCCATGCGCCTTCATGATGCGCACCGTGTTGCACGCGTTTTGAATCGTGTCGCTTGACTCCGAATCAACGAAAATGGCGGATTGCGGAATCCCCTGGGCCTCGGCAACCCGCGCCATCACCTGCGCTTCCACAAACCGGTTGTGCGCCGCTCCTCCCGTAAAAATGAGGCGAGGCGCAACGTCGCGCTCGTACTCGCGCACGCCCTCCATTACACGGGACAGCTGCGTCGGCGTGGGATTGCCGTCGGCATCGGCCGGTGTACCCAGCACGATGATGGCGTCAAAGCGAGTGAGGTTTGTATTGGAAACCGGGGCAAAGTGGCGTGCGAGCACAGCCCACGCCACCAGCGCGAGTACAAGCACCGTCGCCGCTAAAAACGCGCGCCCTCGCCAACTCAGTCTCCGCCGGTGCTTTTCGGGATAACGGTGGCGAGGTCTGCGAGTGGGTGTCTGGCGCCGAATCTGTTGCGGTGACCGCGTGTTGACCAAAAGCGAGCCCTCCAGGCTCAACTTTATCGCGCAGACCGCAACTCACCTCTAATCCCGGGGGCAAGAAGTACCAACCGCGCCAATCAGGCCAGGTTGGCTGGCTCACCCCATGCCGACAGTACAAATTCACTGAGCGGTTTGCGGCTGCGAGGTGCCGTTTCGGTCGCGATCAGCTTTTCATTGGACAGGAATGCCGGCTCGCCCTGGTAACCAAGGGCCATGACCGAACCCAAAGCGTATTCCTCAGGAATCTCGAGTGCCGCGCGGGCTGCGTCGTGATCGAACCCCGCCATCTGGTGAGTGGCGAGGCCCATGGCAGTTGCCTGCAGGATCAGGAACGCTGTCGCGGCGCCCAGGTCGTACAGGGCGTAGGCGTTGGCGTTCCCATTCTTGGCAAATCGGGTCCTGGCGACGCCCAGAATCAGCACCGGAGCCTTGGGTGCCCAGGCCTGATTGAAGCTCACCAGGGCCGAAGCGATCTTATTGTGAGCCGGTGAGTTGCGCATTCCAACCAGGTAGCTCCAAGGCTGCTCATTGTTCGAGGAGGGAGCCCAGCGCGCGGCCTCAAACACTCTGGCCAGATCGGCGGGGTTTACTTCGCGATCAGCAAACGCGCGCGGACTCCAGCGTTGCTGAATGATAGACAAAACGCCCTCCATGGTCGAGGCGCGCTTCAACTGATTCACTTCATTTGCGGACAAGGGCATCGAGCAAGGCTCCCAACAGGAATTGAACCCATGTCTTTGATTATGCAAGTCATCGGAAGGATTCCCGGATAAGGTCAAAAGCTGTTGGCCCACGGAGATCCTTAAGAAAGTCAACCCTTCGGTCTGGGGAACGGGCGTTGACCCTGGGGCCTCGCCGTGGCCGGCGCCATTCCTTCGATGGCGCCGCCCGTTTTGTGACATGCAATTCACACGAGTATGGGATGCTTCTCCTAAATCCGGTTTTCGTAGTCTCGTGCAAATCTCGCCCTGATATCCACATTTTCGAGGAGTGTCTGTGCTGTGCGTCATACAGCGTTGAGCCCTGTCAGGGATTAGCATAATCCCGGCTGAAAGCGCCCATTGCGGCAATTCGACCTCTGAGATTTGGCCAAATCAACTCGTTTCTTAATGCTTTTTTTGGAGAGCCATCATGCATTTCAATCGACTACGCCCAGGCATCATATGCCTGGCGCTCCTCACTCTTGCGGCGACCCTGGGTTCACTTACCCTCAACGCGCAGACCTACACAGAAGGCTCCATCGCAGGAACCGTTTTCGATCCCAGCGGCGCCGTGGTTCAGGGCGCGACGATCGCAATCCAGAATGGAAGCACGAACGCCGAAGTCTCGCTGACTTCGGATGCGAGCGGCTATTTCAAAGCTCCGCAATTGCCTGCGGCAGTCTATACACTCACTGTCAATGCGACAGGCTTTTCTCAGTTCAGAGAAGTCAACGTCATCGTGCAGGTGGGTCAAACGACAGAAGTCCCCGCGCATCTGTCAGCCGGCGGTGCAACCACGACCGTGGAGGTGACCGGCGAAGCGCCGATTATGAACTTCGAGTCGCCGGATATCAGCACTGTACTAACCACGGCCTCGCTCGAGAATCTGCCACTGAACGGCGGCCGGTGGTCGGATATGACTCTCTTGACGCCAGCTGCTGTGGGGGACTCGAACGGCTTCGGTCTGATTGCTTTTCGCGCCATCAGCCCAATTTTGAACAATGTTGAAATCGATGGCGCCGACGACAATCAGGCCTACTATTCTGAGGAGCGCGGGCGTACACGCGAAGGTTATTCCACATCCAAATACATGATCGAGGAGTTCCAGGTCAACACGGGTGTCTACTCGGCGGAGTTCGGGCGCGCCGCTGGCGGTGTCATCAACGCGGTCTCGAAGAGCGGTTCCAACGCCGTTCGCGGCATCGCTTATTTCTCTGACCGAGACAACGACTGGGGCGCATTCAATCCCTTCACCACCAATACCATCAATACTTCCACCACTTCTACGCCCATCTTTACAACTATTCCGTACAAGCCTGTCGACTGGCGCAAGGAGTGGGGATTCGACGCCGGCGGTCCGCTCAAAAAAGATAAGCTCTTCTGGTTTTACGGGTTCGCCCAGTATCGCCGCAACTTCCCCGGTACTTCCAAGGCTGCCACCCCCAAGTCGTTCTTCACCTTGCCAGATTCGGCTACTCCCAGTGGGGCAAGCTGCAACATTACCGGCACCCATGCCGGCTACATGACCGGCGTTGCCTCCAGTTCAGTGGATCAGCAAGCCTGCGCTCTAGCCGCGCGACTCAACAACGCAGGCAAATCCGGCTTCACCACCTATGAAGCTGGCGCCGCCGAATACACTTCGCAACTAACCAACCTTCTTACCGACATGGGCAGCGTTCCCCGCACTGGAAACGAGGAGTTGAACACGCCGAAGGTCGACTGGCATGTAAACGACAAGAACGCAGTCAGCTTTCTCTTCCACCGTTTGCGCTGGGATTCGCCCGGCGGCGTGCAGACACAGGCCACCAATACCTATTCCGTCGACGCATTTGGCAACGATTACGTCAAGCTGGACTACGGTCTGACGAAGCTGAACAGCCTTATTACCTCCAACATCGCCAACGAAGTTCGCTATCAGTACGGCCGCGAGTTGAACGACGAATCTCAGCAGCCATTAAGCGCTTACTCCAAGAACTACTTGCAAGGCACGAACGGAATCACCGCCGCCACCGCGGGCGGATTCACTCCGAACACTACATACGTCGCTCTCGATAACCCGTCGTCCGGAGCGGGCATCTATCTTGGATCGCCCTATTACTCCTATCGCAAAGCGTTGCCGGATGAACGCAAGTGGCAGGTCGGCGATACGGCCGCCTGGCAGCACGGCAACCATTCGGTCAAGTTTGGCGTGGACATGATCCACAACTACGACCTGATGAACAACACGTATGAAAGCAACGGCTACTACAGCTATAGCTACATTGGAAACTACTTCGCCGATCTGCTGAATGAGGGGAACTCCATTGGCGTGTGCAACAGCGTGGGCACGGTCTCGGCTCCCGGAAGTGCAACCACCGATTACATTGGGAATGCCCCTTGCGGAACCTTTGTGCAGGGGTTCGGGCCTACGACCTGGGACATTTCCACCATGGATTACGGCTTCTTTGGAGAAGATCACTGGAAGTTGACCCCGCGGCTGACGCTCGATCTGGGCGTGCGCTACGACTATGAAGGCCTTCCAGCGCCGTATTCCACTCTAACCGCGTCTTCCGGCACTTTCGTGCCATACCTGGCTTCAACCAACGGTCTATGCGCTGCCTACACTGGCCCCGGAACCTGCCCCAAGTTAGCTGCCGCAGCCAATATCACCAACCACCCAAGTGACAAGAACAACATCGGTCCGCGGGTGGGAATCGCCTTCGATCCCTACGGTAGCGGCAAGACAACCATCCGCGTCGGGTATGGACTCTACTATGGGCGCGTCACCAACGGTGTATTGTTGAACAATCTGCTGAACTCGGGCAGCCCGCTAGGCCAGTACACGTCCGCAACGCAGAAGCCGAACATGGCCGGCGCGCCGCTGTTTCCCAATATCATTGCCGCAGCATCCGGATCGACTCCGTCATCGCAATTCTTCTCAAACACCTTCCAGAACCCGCAGGTGCATGAGTTCGACCTCTCCTTGCAGCAGGCGGTCGGCCGTGCCACGGTCTTCCAGATCAGCTACATGGGTGCACTCGGTCGCGAATTGCCAAATGCCGTCAACATTAACTACAACCCGAATGCAAACACAGCTGCGAGCGGTACGCCAAACGGGGTCATCGACAGCGTCATCACGGTTGCAGATTCAACCGGGAAGGGTCCGATTCCAACCGGCACTACCTTTACTGTCCCGACTTACACCGGCTTCCTCAATACAAAATTCGGAGCCGTGAACGAGTTGGTCAGCAACATCAACTCCAGCTACCACGGCCTGGTCGCCGAAATCGAAAACAAATCGTCGACAATGTTTCAGTACGACGTGAATTACACTTGGTCGCACGCCCTTGACTACAACCAGAACGAGTCCACTACAACCCTAAGCAGCGGCGTGTTCGACCCCTACAACATCGATAGCTATCCCAAGGGCGCCAACTACGGAAACTCGAGCTTCAACGTCCCCAACCGCCTGGTCGCGTGGGGGCTGGTCAACTCACCCAGCGTCCAAGGAAACCACTGGTTAAAGACTGTAGCAAACGACTGGAGTCTGAATCCCGTGTTCCAGGCGCAGAACGGACTTCCTTATTCGGCCACCATCGGTACCGGTTATCCCTCGTATTCTGCGTACTCTTCGAGTTGGAACGGTGCCGGATCCAACTACTGGATTCCAGCTATCGGGCGCAACACCTACCTGCAACAGCGCACTATGGTGCTGGACATGCGGCTCGAGAAGCAACTCCTGATCCCGTTGCACGATCGGGAATACCACCTGCAGCTACTTGGCGAGTTCTTTAATGTGGCCAACCACACCAATGTCACCGGAATGAGCACTGCCGCGTACAGCCTCTCTTCCAACTCGTCAGTGACGAGCGGTTGCGCAGGTCAACTGGTAGCGGGGCAGGCCCAACAGGAGTGCTCCACAATGAACTACATCCCGATGACCGGCACGGGCGTGAACGCGACCGGGTTTGGCGCGGTCACAAGCGCCGACTCCAACTTTGCCTACAGCCCCCGTCAGGTCCAGCTTTCACTTCGGCTTGACTTCTAGAGCGGTTTCACAATTCACGTGCCCTTTCCGGCATCATGCAAGGTGGCATTTTCTTGAGGGAAATGCCACTTGAAGGCGGCGGCTTCGGGGTACAGCAATTGTGGAACCGCTGTAACCCAGCTTCAACCATGAACACAAAAAACGCGGCGGCTTCGGCCGTCGCGTTTTTTTACTCCGCACAGATACTTCTGAAAACGCCTTACGGATAAATCCTGTGCAGCGTCCTCGCAAACGGAATCGTTTCGCGAACATGGTCAAGAGCGCAAACCCAGGCCACGACGCGTTCAATGCCCATGCCAAAGCCGGCGTGAGGCACCGAGCCATAGCGGCGCAGGTCGAGGTACCACTGGAAGGCTTCTTTGGGCAGCTTGTGCTCTTCAATGCGTGCGTTCAACAACTCGTAGCTTGAGACGCGCTGCGAACCGCCGATGACTTCCCCGTAGCCTTCGGGGGCCAGCACGTCAACACAAAGGGCAAAGCGTGGGTCGACCGGATCGGGTTCCATGTAAAAGGCTTTCACATCCGCCGGGTAGCGATGAACCATCACGGGGCGATCAAATTGCGAGCTGAGCCATGTCTCATCAGGAGAGCCGAAGTCGTTGCCATACTCGAAAGGCTGCTCAAGCTCACCCTTCTTGTGCGCTTCATTCAACATGACCACGGCCTCGTCGTAGCGCAGGCGCGGAAAGGGCGGCAGGATGTTCTGGAGCTTGGCGGGGTCGCGGCCTATCACCGCCAATTCCGGCGCGCGATTCTTGAGCACGCTCTGCACAATATGCGACAGGTAGTTTTCAGCCAATTCGAGCAGGCCGTCGAGGTCACAGAACGCCACTTCAGGCTCTACCATCCAGAACTCTGTCAAATGCCGGCGCGTTTTGGATTTCTCGGCACGGAAGGTGGGTCCGAAGCTGTAGACCTTGCCCAAAGCCAGGGCAGTCGACTCGATGTAAAGCTGTCCGGATTGTGTCAGGTAAGCCGGATCGCCGAAGTAGTCGACCGGGAAGAGCGTTGAGGTGCCTTCACATGCCGCCGGCGTCAGGATGGGAGGGTCGGTGCGGATGAAGCCGTTGTTGTCGAAATACTCTGCTGCTGCGCGCATAATCTCTGCCCGGATGCGCAGGATGGCGGACTGGCGAGGAGAACGTACCCACAGATGCCGATGCTCCATCAGAAAATCGACGCCGTGTTCCTTGAGTGTGATGGGGTAGGGATCTGTTTCAGGAACTCTCTGGACGACCTGGATATCCTCGACATCAAGTTCGAATCCGCCTGGGGCGCGCTTATCGGCGCGGACCTTGCCAGTCACGACCACCGAGGACTCCTGGGTAAGGCCCTTGAGCGCTTCAAAGACCGCGGGCGCCACGCTCTTCACATGGGCAACGCCCTGCACTGTACCGGTCCCGTCACGAAAGATGGGAAACAGCAGCTTGCCGCTCTCCCGTGAGTTATAGAGCCATCCGCGCAGGGTGACAGACTGGCCCTCATGCTGGCCGAGGGTAGCAATGGTGGCAACAGGCACGGCGGTTTTGGTTTCAGGAGCGGCGGTAGGGGCGGTTTCTTCGGGCATGGGCTATTGGCTCTCTGGGGGCGCGCTAGAATGAGGCGGGCGTGCCGGACCTTCTAGGATAACGCGAGGTTGCGCGGAACCGTCGTGATTGCCACGACACTCGCAGCATCCTGCCCGTTTGATTTATCGTCCAATGCGTATGGTAAACAACCTGAAGAATGCGCCGCACCCCGCGCCCGAAGCAGAAGAAATCTACCGGCGATGGATCAAGTTCCTGGACGAGGAGTTCCTGCGCCACTGCTCGCCGGAACGTCGCGCGGAGATTGTGCGCGACCAACTGTGCCAGCTCTACCTCGGCCGCCCGCACGGGGGCAAGCTGAACCTTACGCTGACCAGTGAGCTGCCGGGCAACGTGCTGAGCATGTCACTCGACCCGGAGAATGTAACTCTGGAGGCTGAGCATTTTGCCGATGTTGATCCCAAGCTGTTCGCGCCGCGAAAGCCACTTCTTTGGTTCTGGCAGATGTTTGACCGTTCGCCGATCGGGCTGAACCATTGGCTGGGGCTCCGCTTTCGTTGCATGCTGGGCCGGCACATCTTTGGCCACATGGGATCGGGCGTAAAGATCTATCACGGCGTTGATTTGACTTACGGCTACAACTTGAGGATCGAGGACGGGGTGACCATCCGGCAAAGGGCGCTATTGAACGACCGTGGCGGCATCACTATCGGCAAGAACGCCGTGATTGGGTCGTTCGCGCGGGTCCTTTCGCATAGCTATTCATCTGACAATATCGAAAACGTGACGCTGCAACCCACAACCATCGGAGCCGGCGCGCGCGTTGGCAGTCACGCCATTGTGCTTGCCGGCCAATATGTGGCTCCGGGTGCGGTAGTGGGCACGTTCCCGGCGGACAAGGTGTGAGCCTGCCCGCGTGCCCATGCTAACCTGAGTTTTCAGGTGCATGGAGCGTTCGTTTGCAATCTGCCGCATTCCTCATTGCTGTCTTCGAGTTCGTTCTGCTCATTTTTTCGTTGAGCTTTCATGAGAGCGCACATGCCTGGACGGCATCGCTGCTGGGAGACCAGACAGCGCGGCTCGAAGGACGCATCACGCTCAACCCGATCTACCACATCGACCCTGTCGGCACACTTCTTATTCCCGCCCTCGCCATCTTCGGCCCATTCGTTGGACTCAGTTGGTTTAGCGGAATGCTCATCGGGTGGGCCAAGCCTACGCCGGTTATCAGCCGTAATTTCCGCAAAATCGTCCGCGATGAAAACCTGGTCACGCTGGCCGGTCCAGCCTCCAATCTGCTGTTAACGCTGGTGGCCATGGTTGTGCTCCTGGTCATCTGCCATGCAATCCCGGGTGGAGTAACTTCACCCAGCGGGCGGGAAGTGGTGATCTACACGTTTCAAGGTCATCTCCTCACCAGCGTCAACTCCAGCGTTCAGGCCGCTGTGCTGCTTGGCGTTGCGGCCATCGAAATCAACCTTTCGCTCTTCTTCTTCAATTTGCTCCCTGTTCCGCCACTCGATGGCAGCCACCTGCTTCGCAACATGCTGCCCTACAATGCCGTGCAGGCATATGACCGTATTCCCTATTGGCTAAGCTGGATTCTGATGATCTTCGTTGGCGGCTACATTCTCCGGCTGCTTCTCTTCCCGGCCCTCGGAGTCGTGCTAGCCGTTCTCGCCCACGCTTAGGCTGTTCGCTGGACGCCAAGGTATTGCCGGTACAATGGAACGAGCCGACTAGTTGAGGATTCAGTTCAAAAACGGCTGCAATCTCTGGCACCATTCCGGAATCGATAGACACAATGTCCGAACAAGCAACTTCTTCGACCCGCCCGCGCGTTCTGAGCGGAATGCGTCCCACCGGCAAGCTCCACCTGGGCAATTACATGGGAGCCCTGGCCAACTGGGTCAAGCTCCAGGACCAATACGAGTGCTACTTCTTCATCGCTGACCTGCACGCGCTCACTACCGACTACGCTGACACCTCGCAAATTGCGTCCAATTCGCTTGAAGTGGCGTTGGATTTCTTGGGTGCGGGCCTCGACCCGAGCCGATGCACCATCTTCGTGCAAAGCCACGTGAAACAGCACTACGAGCTGCCGCTCCTGCTCGGAATGATTACGCCTCTGGGGTGGTTGGAGCGCGTGCCCAGTTACAAGGAGATGCAGGAGAACCTGAGCAGCAAGGACCTCACCACCTTCGGATTCCTGGGCTACCCGGTACTGATGGCGTCGGACATCCTACTCTACCAGCCCAAATTTGTGCCCGTGGGTCAGGACCAGCAGGCGCACGTCGAGCTCACCCGCGAAATCGCCAGGCGATTTAATAACTTCTACCAGCTAGATAGCGACCCATCTGCTTCTGGCGGTGGCTCCTCTTCTTCGCTTGGCTCGGTCGGTCCTGTCCTTAACCTGGATGATCCCAACCTTCTCCTGGCAGATCTTGACGCGAACCAGGGAGAGAATCCTTACGCGGGAGTGCTCCCCGAGCCACAGGTGCTGCTTACCCCTTCGCCCAAATTGCCCGGTACCGACGGTCGCAAAATGTCGAAGAGCTATGGCAACACCATCCAGATCACCGATCCGGAGCCGGTGGTGCGCCAGAAGCTGAAGACCATGGTCACCGATCCGGCTCGCATTCGGCGCTCCGATCCGGGTGATCCAGACAAGTGCCCGGTGGGCGACCTGCACAAGGTATTTTCAACTCCTGAAACCTTGGCTAAGGTATATGAAGGTTGCCGCTCAGCGGGAATCGGCTGTATCGAGTGCAAGAGCTGGGCCGCTGACGCCCTGGTGCAAGTGCTGAATCCCATCCAGGAGCGCCGTGCGAGCTTCTCCGAGCCGCAAGTCATCGAGATACTCAAAGAGGGCTCCGGCCGGGCCCGCGTCCGCGCCGAGCAGACCATGCAACAGGTGCGCGCCGCCATGCAGATCAACCAGGCTGCCGAAGCCAGCCAGTAAGCACGACAACAACTTGAAGCCGAGATAGCATTGACCAAGACCCCCTCCAACCCGGAAACGACACCCGCTGAGCCGATGAGAGAACCTGTACCCGCTCCTGCGCCCATCCATGAGCCTGAGCCGGGCCAGGTTCCGCTTTCGGATCCCGAACGTGATCCAGAACCCCAGCCGGACCCGGAGCCCGACCCCGAACGCGATCCTTCACACAAGACCGCTGAGGGCCCATCCGCCGACAGGGAAGCGCCGCCGCTTGTGCTGACCTCCAAGCCAATTCCGGAAGAGAAACCAGCCAAGCCTGCGGCAAAGCCAAAGAAGCAGGAAGAGGAGCCCGAGCAGTCGCCTTTCTCAGTCACCGTGGGCCAGGTTTACGACGGCCCCCTCGACCTGCTGCTGGACCTTATCCGCAAGCAGGACATCGACATCTACGACATCCCCATCGCCAAAATCACGGCACAGTTTCTTGCCTACGTGAACCAGCTCAAGGCCAGTGACGTAGATGTGGCGGGCGAGTTTATCTACACAGCATCGCTGCTCATCCACATCAAGAGCAAGATGTTGCTGCCGCGCGCCTCGTCCGGGCCAGACGATACCGCAGAAGATCCCCGCCGCGAGTTGGTGGAACGGCTCCTCGAGCACGAGCGTTTCAAAAACGCTGCGCAGATGCTGCAACAGAAGCAGATGCTGGAGGCGGCATCGTGGACCAACCCCGGCGCGCGCGAGTTCAAGGACGATGCCTCCGCCGAGCCCGAGATTGCCGCAGACACGGTTGACCTGGTACGCGTCTTCCGCGACATTCTGGAGCGCGCACGCAAGCGCCCCGTCTTCGACCTTTCTGAGGATTCAGTGACTGTCGGGCAGATGATTCAGTTTCTGGCCCGGCGGCTGGCCATGGAAGAGAAGCCCGTAGCCCTGCGTCGCCTGCTGAGTCACACAAAATCAGAGCGCGCCTTGGTTGCCATGTTTCTGGCATTGCTGGAGTTAGTACGCCTGCAAGCCATCCTTCTGCGCCAAAATAGGGCTTTCTCTGAGATCTTCATCAAGAAAAGCACCGGCTTTGACGAAGTGATGAACCAGGGGTTGGCCAACGCCCGGGACGACTGGCGATAGCTTAGTTATTACATTTGTTAGTACGCCCTGATATAATTTCTACCGGAGGTTCCCCTGTGACTGCTGCGGCAAGGATCATTTCTGTGGGTAACTCGGCTGGAATCATTCTTCCCAAGGAGGTTCTCGCCCGGTTAAACGTTGGCAAGGGCGATACCCTCTACATCACCGAAACTCCAGCGGGCTTTCAAGTAAGTCCTTATGACGAGGAGTTTGGCGCCAAAATGGAGATCGCCGATTGCATGATTCGGCGTTATCGAGATGCGTTCAAGAAACTGGCCGAGTAAGTGAAAAAGCCTGTCTGGATTCGTGAAATTGAAGCGCTTGCGTTTCATTCACAGCAGATCGCCATCTTTGGTGGCTCCGACGGGCTTCGAGATCGAGGGCTGCTTGACTCTGCGTTGGCTCGCCCCAAAAACCTTCTTGCATATGCCGAGAATCCGCTAACCATGCCGGATCTCGCGGCAGCCTATGCGATAGGAATCTCCAGCAATCATCCCTTTGTGGACGGAAATAAGCGAACGGCGATGCAGGTTGCATTCGTTTTCCTGGAGTACAACGGATTCAAAATCACCGCAAGCCAGGAGGATGCATATCTTACTTTCCTCAGCGTGGCCGCCGGTGAAATCAGCGAAGCCGAGTTGGCTGAGTGGTTCACTGATCATACAAGCGCGCAATAGGCGCTCTTGTCGACAGATTTGGAATCTGTTGCGCCGAGCCGCAGTTCTCTGAAAACCCACCGTTTGTGCAGCAGAGATTCCCCCACCCCCCTATCCCGTGTAAAATCAACGTAGCGGACCCAATCCCCCAGGCTCGCTGCACAAACAACTGCGAAGTAATGCAGTTGTTGGGGTTTTATGGACGCCAACTTATCCGGCCGTACAGTCTCCAGCCACAAACCATCTCCTTTCCCGTTGCAATTTCCTTCTGTGACTAAGCCTGAGTGGTGCCTTGCGATGCGCCGCGCAATGGATTCAGGCTGGCTGGGAGAGATCTGATGGCCGACTTGGCAACGGCAACAGAAGCGCTTCCCAAACACGGATCCTTGCTCGACGGCAAGATGAAGCAATCACCCAGCCGTACGGGTATTGCCACGTTCCTGCTTGCGCTATCAGCCAGCCTTTGCTACATCGTTTTCCATGTCGCCAGGGACCTTGACGCTGCGTCCGTTACCAGCTACGCCCCCTACCTGATGCTTGCGCTGGCTCTGCTGATTGCCCTGGGATTCGAGTTTGTAAATGGCTTTCACGACACCGCCAATGCCGTTGCGACAGTGATCTACACTCACTCGCTTGAGCCCAGCATGGCCGTGGTCTGGTCGGGGATATGCAACCTGGCCGGAGTTCTGTTCTCAACCGGCACGGTGGCCTTCGCAGTGATTGCGCTGCTTCCCGTGGAACTGATTCTGCAGGTGAGCTCCGGCTCGGGGTTCTCCATGGTCTTTGCCCTCCTCATCGCGGCCATTCTCTGGAACCTGGGCACCTGGTGGCTTGGTCTGCCGGCGTCGAGCTCCCACACCATGGTGGGCTCCATCATCGGCGTGGGCTTGGCCAACCAGTTGTTGAACCCGCACACCGGCACTTCGGGCGTTGACTGGGATCAGGCGATCAAAGTTCTCAAGGCGCTGCTGATCTCTCCGCTGATCGGGTTTGCAGTTGCCGGCCTGCTGATTCTGATTTCGAAGCGGCTCGTCAAGTTTCCTGAACTTTATGAAGCTCCGAAAAACAATAAACCGCCGCCCTTTCCCATACGTGCGCTAATGGTGCTCACGTGCACGGGAGTGAGCTTCTTCCACGGCTCCAACGACGGGCAGAAGGGCATGGGTCTCATCATGCTCATCCTCATCGGCACGGTACCCACGGCCTACGCGCTTAACCACGCCATAAGCCCCACGCAGGTGCAGGACTTTATTGCTGCGTCAGAGCAGGCGGGGCGCATTCTGGACCGGCATGTGGACCCCAAAGGAGTGTTGGGCGCAGACCCACGCGCCGAGGTCACGGATTACATTCGAACCAAGCAGCTGCGGCCGGATACTATTCTGGCGCTTCGCGAACTGGTGGAAAGCGTGAACCAGGAAGTCGTTCTCCACCGGGAGTTCAAAGCGGTTCCACCGCAGGACCAGGGCAATGTGCGCAACGACATGTACGTGGCCAGCGAAGCGCTGCGGCTGATGGACAAAGCGCATAACCCGGCCTTTTCCGCCGACGAAAGCGCGGCTCTCGGGAACTACAAGAGCAAGGTGGACAAGGCCACCAAGTTCATTCCCACCTGGGTCAAAGTCGCGGTGGCTTTGGCGCTGGGACTCGGCACCATCGTGGGGTGGAAGCGCATCGTAGTGACCGTAGGCGAAAGAATCGGCAAGGAACATCTGACCTACGCGCAGGGCGCCAGCGCGGGGCTGGTGGCCATGGGCACCATCTTTGCGGCAGACAAGTTCGGGTTGCCGGTGAGCACCACGCATATCCTCAGTTCGGGCGTGGCCGGAACCATGTCCGCCAATGGCAGCGGCTTGCGCCTGTCCACCATCCGCAACATCGCCGCGGGCTGGGTCCTTACGCTTCCCGCCGCGGCATTGCTCTCCGGGCTGCTCTACTGGCTATTCCGCCAGCTCGCCTGAAGCGGGCTTGCCCTGGAAGGATGAAACAACTTTCTTTGCGGACAATGAGTGTCGTTGGGCTTCGCCACGAGCCATTTTTGTCGTTGGCATTGGGACGTCGGGCCCCGTCTACCCACAGGGCTCCCTCACTTCCGGTACCATACTTGAGGTACTGATTCGATAATGAGCCTGAAAGCAAAATTAGAAGCCGTCATCTACGCCGCTGAAGAGCCGGTCACCTTGACCCAGCTCGCCGCTCTGTTTGCAGCCGACGCCCTGGAGTGGAAGGTGAAGCAGCAAGCCGACGCTGCCTCCGCTGCCGCCGAAACCGCCGCGGAATCCACTGTACCGATGCCTCTCCTTGCGGAGGGATTGGAATACCTGGGTCTGGAACAGACGCCCGCCTTCTATGCGGTGATTCCCCCGCTAGCCGCCCGAGTTGAGCAAGGGGGCTCTGGAGCGGGCGAGGAATCGACGAGAGAGGTCGGCGCGGAACCCGCTTCGCCCGTGACCGAAGGTAGTTCGTCTGGCGGGGGTTCAGAGGCAGCAGTGACACCGGAAGCCTCGGCTGAAGCCGAAGGTGAAGCCAAACGCATGGCGCGCCTGCGCGACCGTGAAGTGAAGGCAGTCCTAAGGCAATTGCTTGACGATCTGATCGCTTCAAACGTCTCCGACGACCGGGGGGTTGAGATTCGTGAGATTGCGGGCGGCTATCGCATGGCCACCAAGCCGGAATGCCACGATGCGGTGCGGATGTTCATCAAGAGCCTCAAGCCTCCCATGAAGCTCTCGCTGCCGGCCCTGGAAACGCTGGCCGTAATTGCCTACAAACAGCCGGTGACTGCGCCCGAGGTAAACGAGATTCGCGGCGTGGATTCATCCGGCGTCTTCGGTTCGCTGCTGGCGCGAAAACTCATCACCACGGCTGGCCGCAAACCGGTCATCGGAAGGCCAATTCTTTACAAGACAACAAAGGAGTTCCTGCTACGCTTTGGCCTCAAAGATGTTGCCGAACTGCCTTCAATGGAAGAGTTCGAGAAGATGGCCGCCATTGAACTGGAAGAAGCGCCAGACGAGACGGGTGAGAGCGTGGGCATCGAGCCGGAGCCCGGTAGCGGGCAGGAACTGGACGAAGATGCGCCTGAGGATTCTGAAACAAGGGTCCCCGGAGAGGTCGCGCCAGTGACTGGGGCGCCCGCAGACGACCGACCAGCAGAGGTGTCGCCGGACATCGAGGTGGAATCAACTTCCGCGGAGGCCGCGCCTGGCGAGCCTTCCACAACTGAGCAGGCAGAAACAGAGACTTCCTCCCATGAATGACAATCTCGAATCCGAACCGGGCATGCCGACGCCGGACGAAGCGCCCAAGACCAAAAAGCGGAAAGTCAAAGCCGAAACCAAGCCCAGAAAATCAAAGGTCAAAGTCGTGGACCCGATTGGCGATCTTAGCGACGGCGAGGCTAGCTTTGCTACAGGTGCCCCGGCCGAATCCAGTGCTGCTGAGACAACGCAGCCTACTGGGACAGATCTGGACTCCGGTCAAATGGTTGAGGAAGGCGGAACCAAACCCGCTGCCGAAAGCAAAACCGAAGCGGATGTCGAAGAACATCCGGAAGGCGATGCGCAGGAGGACACCGCGACGGATTCTGCCTCTGAAGAGGCCAAATCGAAGCCGCAACCAGCTATGAAGCTGGAACGCTTGCAAAAGATTTTGGCCCAGGCCGGAGTCGCCAGCCGTCGCAGCGCCGAGGCTTTGATTACGCAGGGCCGCGTACAGGTGAACGGTAAGGTCATCACCCAATTGGGTTCTAAGGCCGACGCAGGGCGTGACCACATCCGTGTGGACGGCAAGCTGTTGCACGGGGCCGAGCGGCTTCGCTACTTCATGCTTAATAAGCCCAAAGGCTTTGTAACCACGGTAAAGGACCCCGAAGGCCGGCCCACCGTAATGCAGTTCTTCGAAAGGATGGCAGAACGCCTGTACCCAGTGGGCCGTCTCGACTATCAAAGTGAAGGCCTGCTGCTGGTGACGAACGATGGCGAACTTGCCAATCGGCTCACTAAGGCTGCATCCGGTGTGGAGAAGACCTACCTGGTGAAAGTAAGCGGCCAGCCCACTGAGAACGAGCTGGACATCCTGCGTGGTGGGGTCTCCATCGAGCGCGGCAAGGCCGGCGAGGGGCGTGTGCGTACGGCTCCGGCACGCGTCCGCCAGGTGCGGCAGGGCGACAATCCCTGGTATGAAGTGGTGCTGATCGAAGGGCGCAACCGCGAGCTGCGCAAGATGTTCGAAGAGATTGGCCATTTTGTTGAGAAGATTCGCCGCGTAGGCTACGGACCGTTGGTGCTCGACCAGGAGCCAGGAAAGCTGCGCGAACTGGAGCCATCGGAACTGGCGGCGCTGCGCCTCGCTGCCGAGGGCAAGCTCCGCACCCCAAAGGCAAAGGAACTCCGCCGCCGCAATGCAATGGATGCGCAACTGCCCACATTGGCTCCCCGGCCCAGCCGTCCAAGACCGCCCCAACCATTCGCTGACCGATCCACCGCTCCGGAACGGACGCCCGGCTTCCGTCCGGGGAAACCTTTTGGTCCAGGCACAGGGAACGAAAAACCAATCCGGCCCACGCGGCCTGCGGGCGAAGGCTTCAGGCCTTCCGTCGGAGGCAGCGCCGACCGCGGACCGGCTCGCCCCTACGACCGCTCTCGGTCGACTAGTGCTGGTCCGGGCAGGTTCGGACCCAGCAGGCCTGCGGACCGGGTCACGTCTCGGCCCGCCTGGAAACAGGGCGAACGCGATGCACGCGCGCCAGGACATCGTCCGGCGCGTCCAGAGTGGAAGAGAGAAGGGAACCAGGGGCGAACCTTTGGAGCCAGGCCGACCGGAGCCAGGCCTGCCACGAATAAACCCGCCTGGACCAAGCCGGTCGGCGTGGCTCGTCCGCCCTACAACCGTCCCGCCGCTCCCCGCCGGGAAGAGCCCGCTCAAACCGAGGGCGTTGACGCCAAACGGCCGTCCCGCCTGCGCATTGATGCGATCGAACCGGATCGGCCTGGCACACCACGCCCCGGCCATGACCGTCCGAGTCCGAACCGACCGACATTTGATCGAGCCAAGTCCTCCCGTCCGCAATTTGACGCATCTAGATCCGGCCAGCCATCAGACCGACCCAGATATAACCGTCCAGGGACCGACCGTCCCGGCATGGGGCGCACCGGTGCAGACCGCCCGCGTGCGGGTGGTTCAGGTCCAGCCCGGCCATTCCGCGGCGAGGGTGGCCTCGGCCGGCCCTTCACCACCAGTTCCGGCAAGCCGCGTGCAGGCGGTGCGCGACCCAGCACCAAGCCGGGCACGACCGGCGGCCACTCCTATGGCACCGGAGCCGGCGCTCGACCGGCCCGATCGGGAGGTTCGGGATCACGTACGGGCGGTCCTCGTCCGGCAAGCCCCCGTTCGGGTGGACAAACAGGCTGGAAGCCCAAACCTGGTTTCAGCCGTCCTGCCAGGCCCGCTTCCGGATCCGGCTCGAAACCCCAGTCTGGCGGATTTTCGAAATCCAGCTTTAAAGGGAAACCTGCAGGCGCAAAACGCACCGGCCCTCGACCCAGCGGGAAGCGCCCCGACGCAAAAAAGCGCAAGTAAGAGTCAGACTGATATGCGGCGGTACCACAACCTCATGCACGGCCGCCTTGTGAACAAACGCAACCGAATAGTTGCATTTCTTTAGACGCAGACCCTAATATGCAACCAAGAGGTTGCTTAATATGGGTGACATGATTGAAAGGCGCATGGAGCTCAAGGCTCCCATATCGCGTGTCTGGCGAGCATTGACGGATTACCGTGAATTTGGCGAATGGTTCCGGGTGAAGTTGGAAGGCCCATTCGTACCGGGTCAAGTGGCGCGCGGAATGATCACCTGACCGGGCTACGAGCACGTAAAGTGGGAAGCTCAAGTGCAGAAGATGGAGCATGAGCGGCTCTTTTCGTTCACATGGCCCCATCCCAAGTCATTTGAGAAAGCGGAATACGCATCGGATTACTCAGAGGAACCTATCACGCTGGTCGAATTCAGGTTGGAGAAAACCTCAAGCGGCACGCTGTTGGTGCTCACCGATTCCGGCTTCGATAGACTTCCCGAAGACGGCCGCCTCGAAGCATTCCGCAGGAACGAGGGTGGCTGGACGCAGCAGATGGAGAACATCGAAAAGCATGTCACACAAACTACGTAAGCGCCTGACTGCCAAGCCGAAGGCGCGCGCGCGGGTGTTTGCCGCGCTCGGCGACAGGACACGGCTCTCGCTGGTAGCAAGGCTCTGCTCTGGAAAGCCGTGTTCCATCACCCAACTAGCCGAAGACTCGAAGCTGACGCGACAGGCGATCACGAAGCATCTCCGCGTACTGGAGCGCGTCGGGATTGTGCGCAGCACCTATGCCGGTCGCGAACGCCTTTTCGAGTTCGATCCTGAACCTCTTGAAGGGCTCAGGGATTTCCTCGATTCTGTTTCAAAGCAATGGGATAAGGCTCTCTCACATCTCAAGTCATTCGTCGAACGGGAGAGTCCCGAATAGGAAACGCGCCTTCTCGGCATCGAAGTCGGGATCGAACAGTATCATTCTTCGAAACCAGGGACAAGTGTCTCGGATTTTTTTGCCGCGAAAAAGTAGGGTTTGCGGGCAAAGAATACCGAACCGGCACCAGAACCGGCACGAGGTAAAGACGGGGCACCTCCTAGACGACGCCGTAAGTCTCATAAGCTAAACAAATGTAATAAGATGAAGTCACTGAAGGGCCTGTAGCTCAACGGTTAGAGCAGGGGACTCATAATCCCTTGGTTGGGGGTTCGAATCCCTCCGGGCCCACCATCGAATCTTCGGCTCGCCAACTTAGCATGTCGGAGTGCAACGCGAATTGTTACGCACCAGCCTTGGACCAAGTTTCTCGCCTGTTTTGCTTGGACGTTCATTGAGGATTGCATCGGGTCAGAGGGAGGTATGCGTCCGGCAGCCAAGTTCCCTTCGGCCCTCATCGTCGGCTTTACAGGCATGGCTGCACGCTGCCGGGCGTCAGAGTCGTAGACCGGGACCAACGCAACGATCGCTCTGATGGCCTCGGAAACAGGACTGGACGATGCGGAACGGCAGCATGTGCTGGAACGCACGATTGCAAACGTGAGGCAGTACTACCTCGAACGAAGCGCCGCGCAGAAGGAATATGCGCACTGATTGAGACCAGCGGAGTGCAACGGCTCTATCTGCCTCCATACTCGCCGGACTTGAACCCGTCGAAAAGGCCTCATCCAAGTTCAAGAAATTTCTCCGCGACGTCAAAGCACGAACCAAGGAAACACTCGATCAGGCCGTAACTGATGCATTCAAAACCAATGTCTCGACAACGCCGCAGCCTGGTTCCACCACTGCGGTTATGAGATACAGCAACCTTAGCGGTCACAGATGAATCCTGAGCCCGGGCGGACCTCTGCGGCTATTTCCTCGACCCGATCAGTCGAATACGCGCCGTCAATGCTCGGCCCTCAAACTCGCTGAAAGTTCCGTACTGCGGCGAATCGACAACGTTGTTCACCACGAGAGGGTTTTCGCTGTTGGTCGCATTTTCGATGACGCCGCGCAGTCCGAAATATGACCCGCGAAAGTGAAAGCGCCATTCCAGGCCGGGACTGAATGAGGTGAAATTGGGATATCGTCTCGATCCAGCCGCGCCCACTACTTGGTACCCGGCGTTGATTGACGTGAACGGAAATCCTGAATGCCAGTCGAGGGAATACACAAAGTCCCAGCGCCTTTTGAAACCAGGTGCCAGGAAAGGCAGCCATCCCCAGGAGAGTACGCGGTTCGGCGTGTCCCAAGCCAGAGGGCCGCTCTGCTGCGGTCCAAGCATCGAGATTGTGGGCACATAATCGATTGCAGCATCGGTATGAGCAGAGGAGTGCATATAAGCGCCAAAGAGAGTGTAGTTGCCGCTGAATGTATGTCGCGCTTCGATCTCCTCCACGCTGTCATGATCCTGCCGGGTATTTGTCAACGCATAGTTTCCTGAAAGCGAACCGGGGCCGCTCTGGTTCACGTAAACAAACTCGTTCGAGACGCGTTTCTCGATAAGATTTGCCTTAAGAAAAATTGAACCGGGAAGCTTCTGTTCAAACCCGACACTCCAGTTCAGCGCCCGCGCCTCATGCAAGGATCCGTCATCGGCAGAAAAGGTCGTTTCCTGCGGCGGACCCTCGGCCGTAACGCCGTCGGCCGCATAGTACGTGTCATCTCGGATACCGGCGAGTGCGCGCGTCAGGTACTCGAGTTGAGTGTGTTCGTAATAGAGCCCGATGCCCGCGGACAACTTTGTTCTGCCTTTCGCTAAGGCGGGCAAGTAGACAGCTGCCAAACGCGGCGACGCCAGTGGCCTGCGAAGAATCTCGTCCCAGTCGAAACGCAGGCCCGGTTCGATGAGCAGGCCGGCGTGCGGTGTCCACCGGTCTTCGACATATGCGCCGACTTCGACATTGTGGCGGGAAGAAGGCGCAATTGGGGGAAATTCGCTGCGCCGCAGCAACGTTCCGTCTTCGCGCAGATAGTTCACCGGAGCGCGTGTGACGGCCTCGTCGAAGCCAATATGGTCCACATCGATTCCGGCTTTCAGATTGTGCAGTCCAACCCAATGTAGAGGTGGCAGGTACAGCGCCGTATCGCCCTCGATGCGCTGCGAGTGGCTACTCAGCTTCTCGAAATAGCTGCCGAGAGAAAGCTCCGGAGTAAGTTGGAACGGCGTGTCACCATGCGGCTCGTAACCGTCGCTGAAACGCACTACGCCCAACCCTACGTCGAGCAGCGCCCCCTTGTGAAAGCTCTGCTGGTCGCGCAGATAAGGCAGCCATGCGATGGTGTTGCGCTTGGTTGTGCTCTGCTGCGGAACAAGCGATGAGAGGCCGTCGTAGGGAGAATGATAGTCGTTGAAAAGCAGGCCGCTCGAAAGAATATTGGCGGGGGTTGCGTTCACCTGGAGCTTGATCAGGTTGCTTCCGCGGATCAGATGGTTGGTGTCGGCCCCCTGCGGAAGCTCGCGAATATAGTTGTTGTCGTACTCCACCTCGAGCCCGTCGAAGAACCAGGCTCGGTTACGCACCAGCGGCCCCGAGAACGTGAGCCTGGGAACAAATTTGTCAAATCGAATTCCATTGATGTCCTGGAATGAGGGCAGAAAGTCCGTGGTGTTGAAGCGGAATTTGTTGTCTCCCATTCCGGTGTAAAACGCCACCACGCCGCCGGTAGCTCTGCCAAACTCGACCGGGTAGCGCGTCGTCTCCTGGTCAATCGAGCGGACTGCGTCCGCACTGACCCGCATGGCTAGATCCCCGCTGACCGGGGAGCGGATATCGAATCCGTCGAGTGTGTCTAGAGTCGCCCAGGTTTCTGAGCCTGCTACGTGCACCTGGCCAGTCGAGTCCTGAACCACTCCGGGATAGAACGGCAGCAGGTTGCGGATGTCGCGGGAGGTTGGATAGGGCACGTTGATGATCTCCGGCAGGTTCATCGTGAGCTTATCGGAGACCTGTTCCGCATCGATGCCGGGCACCGAGGCCGTTACGCTCACTTGCTCTTGCACCATCTGTTCGTGGTTGAGCACAACCCTGAGGTCTCGAAGCAGCGGATCGGCCTGACTCAAGTCAGTCTCATAGAACCCGGGCTTTTCAATGCGAATTCGGTAGGGACCGGTCCCCTGGAGCACAAACGCGCCATGTCCTGCGTAATTGGTCGAAAAGCGGATCTCGTTGTGGCCCAGTTCCTGAAGCACCACCTGTGCGTCGGATATGGCCACGCCGTTCTCGTCCACAACCGTCAGCAGTACGGGTGGACGGGGCGCGGGCGTTTGCCCAAAGACAGAAAGGGCACAGACAACGAAGAATAGCCAGGAAACCGCTTCGCCCGCACGCCTGATCCTCCGCATGGATCCTCCGCAGCCAGCACTTCATTTTAGACGTTCTCTGTAAGCAGAAATCGGGTGGAGAGAATCGTGAGGAGCAGGCTCGCCACAAATTGCCTCGATGACGACAGAAACCGCTGTATTCATGCGGCCCTGGGCGTCATATGGCTCATTCCGAACCAACCCCCATGTTGGCGATATAAGAAACTCGCAGGTCTGCGAGGCGGGCAATCGGGTACACTCTTTCAAAGCCGAGAAAGTGAATTGAAAATCCCGGCTACACTCCTCCCAGGTCGCACAACCAATAAATTCAGGAGCAAATGTTATGCGTCTCGCCGCTCTCTTTCTTCTAGCGACAACGTCTGTTGCAGCCTTTGCAGCCTCAACAGCGACGGCGCCCGATCCCCGTCTTGAAGGCAGCTACAAGTTCAACGAGGGCGGGTGGACGTATGTGCATTTGACTGGAACCCCGGAGCAGGTTGGGTTTCAGCATGGGTATCTGCTGGCGCGCGAGATCGAAGACAACGTGCACGTTTACACTGTCTCGGCTCCGCATGAAGACAAGCGGCCGTGGAGGTTTTTTCGCGACGCGGGAAGGACAATCCTGTGGCCGCACCTTGACCCGGAGTACCAGGCTGAGCTGAAGGGAATTGCCGAAGGGCTGAAGGCGCAGGGATCAAAGCTCGATCTATGGGACATCGTTGCGTTGAATGGCGATATCGAGTTGAGCAACTACTATCTCCCGACCCTGAATCAGAAAGAAGGCAAGCCCAATCCGCCAGCTGCCGTAGCGCCGGGGAAGTGCAGCGCCTTTATTGCGACCGGGTCCGCGACGAAGGATGGAAAGATTGTGATCGCGCATAGCAACTGGTCCTCCTACGCTGACGGCGAGCGCTGGACCGTGGTGTTCGATATCGTGCCGGCAAAAGGACAGCACTTCATAATGGACGGATTGCCGGGAGTAATTACGAGCCAGGATGACTTCGGCGTCAACGCTGCCGGCCTGATGATTACAGAAACCACGCTGCCGATGGCGAGGGGCTTCGATGTGAATGGGATTCCGGAGTTCGAGCGGTCACGCAAGGCAATGCAGTATGCAACGTCGATCGATGAGTATGCCGCGATCATGCGCAAGGGCAACAATGGCGGCTATGCAAACTCGTGGCTCATTGGCGATCGTAAGACAGGCGAGATCGGATACCTGGAACTCGGGCTGCACCATACGCCGCTGACGAAGAAGAAGGATGGCTATTTTGTGTCGTCGAACTTTGCCGCCGACCCGCTTCTGGTCCGCGACGATACGCCGGGGTTTAATCCCAATGATCCCGAAAGCTCAATGAATGCGAGGCATATTCGCGCCGAGCAGTTCATCAAAGAGCACTACGGCAAGCTGGATACGGCGCTGGCCGAGGCGTACCTGTCAGACCACTATGACAGCTATGAGCACAAGATCGATGCCGGCAAGCGCAGCCTGTGCGGGCATGAGGACACATCACCCGTCGGCGAGAAGGTGTGGCATGACCCGCCGTTCGACCCGGGCGGGGCGGTCACGGGCAAGGTGATGGACTCGGATCTGGCGGCGAAGCTGAGCTTCATTGGGAGAGCGGGGCATCCTTGCGGCGAGGACTTTCTAGTTGTGCCGTTTCTTGCCGCGCATCCTCAGTTCGCATGGCAGAAGTCGATTCTGCATGACATGAAGGCGGGACCGTGGACCACGTTTACGGCCGATGAAAAGTCGCCGGCGTTGGAGACGAAGAATTAGACCTGCCAAGATTCCTTATTGCCATTGGTGCAAAAGGGCTCAGCGATGTTCGAGCCCACTACAACTGAGCAATTTCGTAATCGCTCGACGACTTCGCTCGCCTTCAACGGCCGCGTAGGTCGCATGAGGGAAGCCCGGGCCTTCTGGATGGAAGCGCGCACCCGGTCAAACAACAGCATCGAGAGGTATATTGGCTCGTACCTCGAATCGCAAAATGCAAGCCGCGGCACAGTGCAGCCCATTGATTGCCGGCTTTTCATGGAGGTTCTATGACCTCGTTCAAAGAGCCAACCCGCAGAGAGTTTCTGGCTGTGGGTTCGGCAGCGGCGCTCGCGGCAGCCGCGACCGCCGTTGGAGCACAGACAAGCGCAACGGATAATTCGGCGATCGAATCCTCGCCCTTTGCTTTGGACGATCTTCTTCAGGCCGCGCCGCAGCGCACATTCAGCGGCGAGAATGCCACCCAGGTCGCCATGCCGCTTGGAGGCATCGGGGCCGGATCGGTGTGTCTCAACGGCTATGGCGGCTTGCAGGATTTTTCGATTCGCACGCGTCCCGAAACAACAGCCCTGCCGGCTGGCTTCAGTTCCAACTCCCCCGAGGCAGCGTTTGCAGTTCTGCACATCAAGGGCGATCCCAGCGTCACGAAGCTGATTGAAGGGCCGTTCCCGGCATTCAAAATCTTTGACCAGGGACTTCAGGGTCAGGGATTGCGCCGGGGAGGATTCGAGGGATTTCCGCGCTTTGGAAAATGCGCTTTCAAAGGCGAATACCCATTCGGAGAGGCCGAGCTCAGCGACTCATCCGTTCCGCTGGAGGTGACTCTTCTCGGCTGGAATCCGTTCATCCCTCTGGACGACAAAAACTCCGGCATTCCCTGCCTCATCCTGGAATACACGCTGCGCAATACATCTGCCCAGCCGGTCGAGTACGAGTTCTCTTACCATCTTTCGCACCTGGCTCCCGGGTGCAAGCCCGACCAATCGGCAACAATCAACACCGTAATTCCCGGCAAGGGTGTCTTCCTGCACAATTCTGAAGAGCCGAATGCCGAGGCACTCGGAAGCGCCAGTCTCACCGCAATCGGCGGAAATCCGCACATCAAGGGCATGTGGCTGCGCAGCCCCGGATGGGAATTCGATTGTCTTTCGGCGTTGTGGCGAGAGGTTTCCACCGGGACATTCACTGCCAACGAGGGTTCCAACAGCGTCGACACCGCGGGCCGAAACGGAGCGTCCATTCTGCTTGCAGGAAGATTGGCGCCCAGCGAGTCACGAACCTATCCCATCCTCATCACGTGGCATTTTCCAAACTGTTACATCCAGGACGGCGGCAAGGCGCCCGCACACCAGATCCAGGGAGCGGCGGGTTGTCGCACCATTGCGGGCGGGTTGGAACCGTTGTGGCGGCCGTATTATGTGAAGCATTGGAAGGATGCACGCGACGTTGCATTCTATGTGGAAAGGGAATACGCATCGTTGCGCGACCGAACCCTGAAATTCAAAGAGGCATTCTTTTCTTCCACGTTGCCGCCGTATGTGCTCGACGCCGTTTCGGCGAATCTCGGCATCCTTAAATCTCCGACGGTATTGCGAGAAGAGAACGGAAACCTGTGGGGATGGGAAGGATGTTTCCCTGACAATGGCTGCTGCCACGGCTCATGCACTCATGTTTGGAATTATGCCCAGGCCTTTCCCCATCTCTACCCGCAACTGGAGCGAACACTGCGCGACCTGGAACTTGTTCGATCGATGGATGAACGCGGTCACGTGAATTTCCGCGGAGCGATTCCCGACGGCCCGGTTGATCACAGTGACTATGCTGCTGCCGACGGACAGTTGGGCGGGATCATGAAGGTCTATCGCGACTGGCAGATATCAGGCGATTCCGATTGGCTCGGAAGAATGTATCCCCTGGCGAAGCGCAGCCTGGATTACTGCACTCGCACTTGGGATCCTGATCATCGGGGGGCACTGTTTGAGCCGCATCACAACACCTATGACATTGAATTCTGGGGCGCCGACGGCATGTGCACCAGCATTTATCTTGGCGCCTTGTCGGCAATGGCGCAGATGGCGCGCGCAACCGGTCACTCCGCCGACGAGGAATTCTATGCAGACTTGGCCAAACGCTCTGCGGCTTTAATGGATGGGCACCTTTTCAATGGCGAGTACTACCAGCAGAAGGTTCAATACCTGGGCTTGCACGACACCTCTTTCGCCGGGTCCGTGGCGGATGTGGATGACAAGAGCAGCGAAATGCAGCACCTCCTGAAGCGCGAAGGCCCCAAGTACCAATATGGAAGCGGCTGTCTTTCCGACGGCGTCATCGGCGCATGGATGGCCCGGACGTATGGAATCGAAACACCGCTTGACCGCAACAATGTGCGCTCGACTTTGCACGCCATTTTCAAGCACAATTTCAAGACCGATCTCAGTGAGCATGCCAACGCGCAGCGACCGGGTTATGCCATGGGCCGTGAACCTGGGCTGCTCTTGTGCAGTTGGCCTCGCGGCGACAAGCCTACGTTGCCCTTTGTGTACTCCGACGAGGTGTGGACCGGTATTGAATACCATGTGGCATCCCATCTCATCATGGAGGGTTTTGTTACGGAGGGATTGACGATCGTCAAGGCGCTGCGCAGCCGCTACGACGGCAAAACTCGAAACCCATGGAACGAATATGAGTGCGGCAACTACTATGCCCGCGCCATGTCGAGCTATGCACTGCTTTCAGCCCTGTCGGGATTCCGCTACTCCGCCGTGCAAAAAACGGTCTGGTTCGGGCCGCGATTGAACATCAGACCTTTCCGAAGCTTCTTCTCCACCGCCTTCGCCTTCGGCACTGCGGAGTTGGACGCTGCATCCCTGCGCATGCGCGTTATCGAAGGGGAGTTGCCGATCGAGAAGCTGGTGCTGACCGGCGGAACAGGAGAGAAGACGCTGGACTGGAGAGTCACGATTCGACCCGGAACAACCGCGGTCAAGCCCCTCAACGTGGAAGATCCATCTGGTCATGCAATGTAATCCCTACCTTGAATGAGGTTCCTGTGATTGAGGCGCAACGACACTGAGACGGAGCCTAAGTTATACTCTGGGCCAGAAACGCGCGCAATCTTCGCCCGATTAGAGCGTCGCCTTGAACCTGTCTCACGGCCACATTGACGTGACGCATTGAGATTTTGCTTACGAGTCGAATGAAGGTCCCGATCTTCTCTCAGGGGAATCGGAGTAAATCGGAAGGTCGCCAGGTGTGCGCCCGGATATTCAGTTCAATCAGGGGGATAACAATCTTGAAAAACCTCGCCAGCGTGGCGGCATCCGGTCTGCTTGTCGCCTCGATCGCCTTCGCTCAAGATGTAAATACCCAGGCTCTGAGCTCGCTGCATTGGCGGCTCATAGGCTCGTTTCGCGGTGGCCGCGTGACCGCGGTCGCAGGCGTTCCAGACAATCCCAACATCTACTACTTTGGAACACCCGGAGGTGGAATTTGGGAGACAACTGACGCTGGCCGCGTTTGGGAACCCATCTTCGACAAGGAGCGGGTAGCGTCCATCGGCGCCCTCGCCATTGCACCCTCGGATTTCAAGACTATCTACGCCGGGACGGGCGAGCAAACGCCGGGCGATGGCATCTATAAATCTACCGATGCGGGCAAGTCGTGGACCCATCAGGGCCTCGACGACACCCGCTTCGTCCAATCCGTCATCGTTGATCCGCGCAACCCCAACATTGTCGTCGCCGGTGCCAACTCCATTGGCGTGTTTGTCTTTGCCCGTCCCTACTCCACCACGACTTTCTCGACTACGCGGGGCGTCTTCAAATCGACCGACGGTGGAGCGACCTGGAAACAGACGCTCAAGCAGGACGACTCCGCCGGCGTCTTCGATCTCGCAGTTGACGCTGACGATCCGAGCGTCCTCTACGCGTCGCTTTTCATTCCTGCTCCAACACCGAGTTCTTCTGACCCGAAAGCAAACGAGGTCGGAGACACCTCCGTCCTCTACAAGTCCACCGATGAGGGTTCCACTTGGAGTCCGCTCGTCACAAGGGGTCTGCCCGACAAGGACCGCGGTCGCCTGGGCATCAGTGTCGCTCCCGGCACCAGGGGGCAGCGTCTCTACGCCGTGATGAATCAGGGCTTCTATCGCTCAGACGACACCGGCGCCACATGGACCCAGCCGACAAAAGATCCGCGTGTCGTGGGTAACGGTTACTTTAGCCGGGTTTTCGTCGATACCGCAAATCCCGATATTCTTTACGTGGCGCAGACATCCCTTTATCGCTCCACGGACGGCGGCCATACATTCGAAGCATTCGTCGGCGCGCCTTCCGGTGACGATTTCCATGTGCTTTGGATCGATCCCCGCAACCACAACCGCCTTTTTCTCGGCGTGGATCAGGGCGCCATCCTGAGCGTGGATGCAGGCAGGACCTGGAGTTCCTGGTACAACCAGCCGACCGGCCAGTTCTACCACATCATCACGGACCATCAATTCCCCTATCGAACCTATGCGGCACAGCAGGACAGTGGAACTCAATCGGTGCCAAGCCGCAGCGATAACGGCGAGATCACTCTCCAGGATGTCATTTCGGTGGGTGGATTCGAATTCTGCTACATCGCGCCCGACCCGCTCCATCCTGAGTGGGTCTATTCCGGTGGCTGGTTCGGCACCGTTGTCCGTTACGACCGCAAGACCGGGCAAACGGCCACTGTTTTCGAGAAAGGCGACAAGTACCGTGTCGCCCAGATGCCGCCGCTGTACTTTTCCCCGCACGACCCGCATACGCTCTACCTCGGCACGCAATACGTGCTGAAGAGCGCCGATGACGGCAAGTCGTGGGAGCATGTCAGCCCTGACCTTACCGAGCGGAATGCGGCGGACGAGTCGCAAAAGAACCCTGACAAGCCGCCCCCGCCTGCGATCGAGGCATTGGCTTCTTCTCCCATTGACGCTGGAGAGATGTGGGCTACCACCACCAACCGCCTAGTCCAACTTACCCGGGATGGCGGTGCGCATTGGCAAAAGGTCACACCGCAGGGGCTCTCCGCACCCTTGCAACTTCTCTACGTCGAGCCCTCCCATCACGATGCGGCAGAAGCGTTCCTCACCGTCGGATCGAGCCGCCAGGCCGTTCCTCCGCAGATCCTGCGCACCCGCGACTTTGGCGCAACCTGGCAATCCATCATCGAAGGCCTCCCGGCTAACGAAAGCGTCCGCGTGGTGCGCGAAGACCCAGTTCGCAAGGGTCTTCTCTTCGCTGGAACCGACTCTACCGTCTTCCTCTCTTTCGATGACGGGGATCATTGGCATCCGCTCACACTCAACCTGCCCGCCACGCCGGTAACAGACCTCGAGATTCATGGAGATGACCTGGCAATCTCAACCTATGGCCGCGGCCTTTGGATCCTCGACGACATTTCCCCGATTCGCCAGTTCTCGCCTGAGTTGCTTGCCGCTCCGGTTCGCCTTCTGAAGCCGGTAACCGCGATCCGGGTTCGCTGGGACACCTACGAAGACACCCCGCTGCCCATTGAGACGCCCAGCGCAAAGAATCCGCCGGATGGTGTCCTCGTCGATTACTATCTGAAGACATCGCATCCGGGCGAAGTGTCCATCACCATTCGCGATGCGGACGGAAACGAAGTCCGCAAGTTTACAGGGAATATGCGGGAGCCCAACCTGCCACCGGCTAACGTTCCAGAGTATTGGTTTGGCAACACTGCGTCAGTCGATGGGACTGCGGGCCTGCATCGTTTTGTGTGGGATTTACGTTACGACTCCCCCGAAGCTCTGCCCGCTTCCTACTACGGCCCTATTCTCCAGTACACCGAATACACACTGGCCGATCATGCCATTCCCCATGAAACACCTCGCCGCCAACCTCAAGGCCCGCTGGTCGTCCCCGGAGACTACACTATTGAGCTCACCGTTGACGGACACACCTACCGGCAACAGCTCACTGTCAAGCTCGATCCCCGTGTTTCAGCTTCCCAAGGCGACCTTGAAGCCCAACTGGCGCAAGCACGCCGCATCGCAAGCGGAATGGAAGTTTCCTATAGCGAATACCAGAAGTTGAAAACGCTGACCGACGCGCTTGAAAAGCGAAGGAAAACAGGGAAGGCGCAAAGCGCGGATCTCGACACGCAAATCAAGGCCATCGCGCAAGGCACGCAAGCGGTGCCGGGGCTGGGCCCCGTCAATCGTGACCTCTCGCGTCTTCTCTTCAGTATTGAATCCGCCGATCAGCGCCCCACGGCGCCCCAGCTACAGGCCATCGACGAAGAGTGCGGCTCTTTGACCAAAGCCCTGGCTCTTTGGAAGGGCTTGAATGACAATCTCGGGCAACAGAATCCGCTAGGGCTTCCTGTCGATACGGCGCCCGTGATCGCCGGTTGCAATCAGTGACCCGCCTTGGCCGGAGGCGGTCCGGCAACTCCGCCAGCGCCTGAATGTGAGCTGTCCAATTGCCTCAAAGCGAGCGCCACATGCCGTTTCCCACTGGAAATGCAGTCACATGTGCTGTAAAGTGTTCGGCAATGAACCCTGACGTTCCCGGCAGTCTTGAAGAGCAGGTTGGCGAGCTGCGTTCGCGGGTCCGCCGGCTCGAAGAAACGCTGCAAAGCCATGGAATCCTTCTGCAAGGAGTCCAGGCCAAGCCTTCTGAGGCCCATGCGGCACCAGGTCCGTCGATGCCGACGGTTTCCCCGCCGGAGTCCGTGCTTTCCCATCAGGATGTGCAACCGTCAGTCGTTGCTGAGCCGCTAGTTGCGCAGCCGGTCTTTACCTTTTCCTCCTCTGACACACAGCAAGACAACCGCTCGCTTGAGAGCCGCATCGGCTCGCAATGGTTCAACCGTGTCGGCATCCTGGCGGTGTTGATCAGTATGGCGTGGTTCCTCAAGCTCGCCATCGACAATCATTGGATCGGACCCTTGGGCAGGGTTCTCATCGGGCTGGTTGCGGGCGCCGGACTCATCGCCTGGTCCGAGCGTTTTCGCAGCCGAGGATTTGCCGCATTTTCCTACTCGCTGAAAGCAGTGGGCAGCGGCATCCTCTATCTTTCGCTGTGGGCGGCGTTCTCGTTCTTCCACCTGGTGCCCGCCGGCGCTGCCTTTGCTGCCATGATTCTGGTCACGGCGTTCAACGGATACATGGCCTGGGTGCAGGATGCGGAGTTGTTGGCCCTGTACGCCGTTGTGGGCGGCTTAAGCACGCCGGTCCTTGTCTCAACGGGCGAGAACCACGAAGTTACTTTGTTAAGTTATCTTCTGCTGCTGGATATTGCGGTGCTCGTACTTGTGCTGCTGCGTCCATGGTCCCGCCTGCTATTTACCGCCTTTATAGGTACGGTGCTGATGTTTGCCGGGTGGTGGTTTGAATATTACTCAAGCTCACAGTCGTGGCGCACTGCGTTCTTCCTTGCATGCTTCTTTCTGATCTTCGCTTTCGCTCCGCGCCTCGTCCGCTTGAAGCCGGAAGATGAAGTGCATTTCTCCGGCTGGGACACTCTCGCGCTGGTCCTGCTTCCCGTTGCCACCGCGGCTCTTGGTTTCATTGGGTTTTATGCCATCGTGGAAGCGTCCAGTGTCGACTGGGCCGGACCCTGGCTGGCAGTCGCCTTCGCTGCCTTCTACCTGCTGTTGCTTCGCCTTCCGGCGCAGGGAATGTTGAACGCAAGTCCGACCATCCTTTCGGCCCTGCATCTCACTGCAGCTGTCGTCTTTCTAACCATCGCAATTCCTCTCAAAGCGGAGGGCAGATGGCTCACGATTGGCTGGCTGGCCGAGGGCGCGGCGCTGCTTTGGGTCGCGAGCCGCGTGCGGTCAGTGCTGCTGCGAGTGCTGTCTCTGTTCTGCCTGGCTATCGGCCTTGTAGCGCTGCTAACGGTCAATCCAACGGCATCCACCACGCCGCTGTTCAACCAGCGATTCGGCACCTACCTTTTCGCCGTCGCGGTTTTCGTATTCGTCGCTTGGGTCGCAAACAACGCACAGGTTGAAGGCGACCGGGAATACTCGCGCCCATGGCCGGCATTCGCCGCGGGATCGGTGCTGGTGGTGAATATACTCATCCTGCTCTCGATCAGCCTTGAGATCCATGGCTATTGGTGGAACCATCGTGGGCTCGGCAATTGGAGGCTGCATCACGACTACGAGATGTATGCGCAGTTCACCTACTCAGCGTGGTTCATGGTCTTCGGCGCCATCCTGTTGAGCGCTGGATTTTGGCGCCGTTCGGCATTCCTGCGCTGGCAGGCCCTGGTCCTTCTGGCGGTATCTGTTGGAAAAGTCTTCCTCGTGGATGTCAGCGAGCTCAGCCAGGCGTATCGCATTTTCAGCTTCTTGGGGCTCGGCGCACTGCTGTTGGGCGTGAGCTTCGTTTATCAGCGCGACTGGCTCAACCTGCGCAGCCCGCAACTGGGGGGTCCGGAAAATCCGGATCGGCGGGCTTCATGAAGCTTGGTGCCGGTGTCATGCTGCTCACTGTCGTTGCCTTATCTCCGGAGATTCGGTATTTTCGGTATGAGCGGCCCATCCAGAACAGCCCCGAGCAAGCAGCGCAAACCTGCCTCGTGCTCGATCCTGGAATCTTTGCCCATTCGGCACCGCGGCTTGACGACCTTCGTCTGTACCGTCACGGCATTGAAGTACCATACGTGGTTCAACTGGCGGCCCCGGTCCAGGCTGAAGAGAAGTCGATCATACCGCTGAACCTCGGCCAGCGCGGGGGACAGACCGTCTTTGATGCCGCTATGCCCGAAGCAAAATACAGCGACATCCTGCTTGCGGTGACGGGCCAGAACTTTATCGCCACGGTCACAGTCTCCGGCAGCCAGCAGGAGTCCGGCAGCCGCGAAACCAGGCTCGGCGCTTATACCATCTTTGATCTCACCCGCCAGAAACTGGGCCGTAGCACTGTTCTTCATTTGCCGGAGTCGGACTTTCGATACCTGCATTTCCGCATCGCCGGCCCACTCGCGCCCGACGGCATCAATGGTCTCTCGGTCATGCGACTGCCCGAGAACCAGCCTAAGTATGTGACGGTGGCTGAGTCCTCGCACATTACTCAGAAGGGCGATTCGTCGGTTCTGGAATTCATAGTGCCGGCCCATGTTCCCGTAGACAGGGTGGCGTTCACGCCGGGTGCCGCACCCGCTCTGTTCAGCCGCGATGTCAACATTTCCGTGGCGCCGGTCGCCCAACCGCCGGCAACCGACAGGACCGAACCACCGCAGCCTGCTACGTCATTCGGAAATCTCCTTCGCCTTCACAGCCAGCAGAATGGCCACCGGATCGACGAAGAACGCCTGGCGATCGACGCTCCCGGAGTGGACTTCGCAACCCCGGCAAAGTGGACGATCACCATCGAAAACGGAGACGATATTCCCCTGACACTGCAATCGGTTCGCCTCCAGATGCTGCAACGGAATCTCTGCTTCGAAGCTGCCACGAACTCCGACTACACGCTCTTCTATGGCGATCCCGCGCTGTCTGCTCCTCGCTACGACTACGCCACTCTGTTTACGAGGCAAGCCGACGCAGCCGAGGCCACGCTTGGACTGGAGCAACTGAACCCTGCCTATCAGTCCCGTCCCGACGAACGCCCTTTCACCGAGAAACATCCTGCCTTGCTGTGGGTGACCCTGGTAGGCGTAATCGCTTTGCTCGGAGGTATCGCGCTGCGATCTGCAAAGCGAGCTACCCGGGCCTGACGACAATCAAACCTGAAGCGGCTGGGCGACACGCAGGTCATAGCGAGCCTCGATGAAACTCTTGTGAATGTCGTCCCCGGGTTGATTGCAGGAGCATTTCGCCTTAGTCTTGGGCGAGGATCAGACGTGTCAACTTCGCTACGAAACACTTCAAGTGAAAAGCCCAATACGGAAGGAACCAGCCCTTCGCTCCATTTGCACGGGGTACGGAAGACCTTTGTCGATGTGGTCGCCGTGGAAAGCCTTGACCTTGAAGTTGCTCGCGGCGAGTGTTTCGGGTTGCTCGGTCCCAACGGCGCCGGCAAGACGACCACCATCGAGATCTGCGAAGGCTTGACCATCCCCGACGCCGGCACCGTGGAATTGCTCGGTCTAAACTGGCGTACCGGTGCACGCGAGCTCCGTCAGAGCATCGGAATTCAGCTTCAGGAAACGCAATTCCCCGACAAGCTCACCGTAGAAGAGACTCTGCGGCTGTTTCGCAGCTTTTACCGGCGCGGGATCTCAGTGGAAGAGTCCATCCAAACGGCACAGCTCGAAGAGAAGCGCAGCTCGCGGGTCGGAGGACTTTCCGGTGGCCAGAAGCAGCGGCTTGCGATGGCCTGTGCATTGGTGGGCGACCCCGATCTGCTGTTTCTCGACGAGCCCACCACCGGGCTCGATCCGCAGGCGCGGCGTCATCTCTGGGACCTCGTCGACCGCCTCAAGCAGAGCGGGCGCACCATCATCCTCACCACCCACTACATGGAAGAGGCGGAGCGCCTCTGCGACCGGGTCGGGATCATTGATCACGGGCGAATTATCGCTCTCGGGACTCCGCAGAAATTGATCGCCTCTCTGGGTGGAGAACACATCGTGGAGTTTGCCGTCACCGGTCGCGCAACCGGCGAAGGTGAGGTCGATGTTGCTCAGTTCACCTCCATCCCAGGCATCCATTCGCACCGCGTGGATGCGGGACTTCATCAGCTTTCCGTCAGAGAGCTTCACACAGTAGTGCCGCGCATCTTCGCCGCTCTCTCCGCGCAAGGTTTGCACCTGTCCGAATTTCGCACCCACTCCGCAACTCTTGAAGACGTGTTCGTAGGGCTCACGGGAAGGAATCTCCGCGATGAGTAAGTTGCAGGAAAGCTCCCTATACCAGCTCACCACCACGCGCTTCCGCCTGATTCTGCGCGAGCCCGAGGCAATCTTCTGGATATTCATATTCCCGATCCTGCTCGCAATCGGACTGGGCATTGCCTTCCGCAACCGCCCCGCCGATGTGCTCCAGGTAGGCGCGACAACCACCCAGCTGACGCAAGCTCTTTCAAGCGACAGGCAATTGACTGCTACCACGATAAGCGAAGCTGCCGGAACATCTGCCCTGGCGACCGGAAAGATCCTGCTTCTCGCCATTCAGAGGCCCGATGGCGTGGCCTACAAGTTCGATGACACCAATCCCGATGCGCGCACCGCTCGGCTGCTGGCCGACCGCGCCATTCAAACGGCAGCCGGCCGGCGTGAAGCGACACACACGGCGAACGAGCTGGTGCATGAGAAAGGTTCGCGCTACATCGACTTTGTCGTTCCGGGATTATTGGGCATGAACCTGATGGGTTCGGCCATGTGGGGCCTGGGCTTCGCCATTGTAGAAGCCCGGCAGAAGAAGCTCCTCAAACGAATGGTTGCGTCGCCCATGCCACGCTGGCAGTATTTGGCTTCATTCCTCCTGTCGCGTCTAGCGATGCTGGTCATCGAGGTCGCCGTTTTCCTAGGGTTCGCGCGGCTGGTGTTCGGTGTGCCGTTTCGCGGATCGCTGTGGCAGTTGGGATTCTTGTGTTTGCTTACGTCTATGGCCTTCTCGGCACTGGGTCTATTGGTGTCGTCGCGAGCCAGAACCATGGAAGCCGCGTCTGGGCTGATGAACCTTGTTATGTTGCCCATGTGGATTCTTTCCGGTGTCTTCTTTTCAGCCTCACGATTTCCGGCAGTGATTCAGCCAGTCGTGCGCGCTCTACCCCTCACAGCCGCCATCGATGCGCTGCGTGGAAACATGCTTCAGGGGATGAACCTCGGACAGTTGGCTGTTCAGATTGGATTGCTGTTGGTCTGGCTTGTCGTGCCCTTTGCCGTCTCGCTTCGGATATTTCGCTGGCGGTGAGGCAACCGGGTAGGCCTCTTCCAGTTCAATTCGATCAGTGACTTGGCAGGTGCATGCCCACACACCCGCGCAAAAGGATCTGGATTCATTCAAGCAGATGCAGGTTCAAGGACCGTCGTGCGGATTACGGGGATGGCGCTGATGCCGCCCTCCTTGCCAAAGCCTTGCGCCGCGCCGGCGTGGAATTTCCATGGACCATTCAGCACCATGACCGATGGGCACTCGATCTGCAAATTGGAGGTTTGCGCGTGCAGCCGACCGAATGCAACACCAGGAGCAGTAGAGCGGATAGAGTGATCGTTTTCACGATGGCCGCCTCCATCTTCTCCATCTGTGTAGCAGCACAGTCAGTCATGAGTTTCGACGGTCGTGACGCGAGTCAAAGTGCGCGAGAGGAAGGCAGTTTCGATCTTGCCGTCGATTTCGTGTATGAGGATCCGAATGAGTCGATGGCCGGGACAATCGACTTTGCTTTCTCCAACGAAAATGAGAAACAGCTTCCATGTCCTGGAACGCTCTCAACCGACAATTTCGTCCCATGACGCTCCGCGATCCACTTCGCGAGAGAGAGCCCCAAACCGGAACCGGCGGGAACAGGTAACCCAGCCGGCGCTCCACGGAAGAAGCGATCAAAGATACGATCCTTCTGTTCCGGCGCAATTCCAATACCGGTGTCGTGCACGAAGAGAGCAACGCGCGATTCCGCAACAGTCGCACCGAGCCGAACGGACCCTCCAGGAGGTGTGTACTTGCTCGCATTCTCAAGCAGAATGGACAACAAACGTTGGATGGAATGCGCGTCGCCGAGAACAACACAATCTTCGCCGGGCATTTCGACATCGAAGGTGAGCAACGCCTGACTCATTGCGCTCTTCCATGTTTCAGCCATTTGGCACACGAGATCACAAACGCGTATTGGGGCATGGGCGATCGCTTCGGCCCCTCCATCGGCTCGCGCCAACGACAGTAGGTTCTCCACGATGCTCGTCATCCGAATGGTCTCTTCATGCAGACGTCCAAGGGTCGCGCGATACTCCTCCCCGTCACGCGGACGAAAAAGAGCCACCTCAATCTCGGTGCGTAAGAGTGAAATCGGCGTGCGAAGTTCGTGCGAGGCGTTACCGGTAAACGCGCGTACGCTCGCGAATGCCTTATCGATTCGCTCCAGCATCTGATTCAAGGTCCCGGAAAGCTCTGAGATCTCATCCTTTGCGCTGGACACAGGCAGACGGATGTCGAGGTTGCGATCGTTGATGCGGCGGACTTCAGCAGCCAGAACTGCGACGGGCATGAGCGCTTTACGGCTCATGATGTGTCCGCCCACCGCGGCAAGCAGAATCACGATCGGAGTCAGCAGCAGGAACTTGGTGCGAAAAGTGGCCAGAAGAACCATCGATTTATTCAGCGCGATGCCCGTTTGAACCGAATAGGGCTTCCCCTGTACCTCGATGGGGTACGCAAGAGTCCGAACAACGTGAATGCCCTGGTGGAACTCCACAATCAGCCCACGTTTTGGCAGACGGTCCGGAGCAGGCAGATCCGGATTCTCGGCGATCATACGCTTTGATCGGAATATCCAGTTCCCCTCCTGGTCCCGTACCTGGAGATACTTGCCATCATCTTTCAAGCTGTAGATTGCGGCCAGGTCGTCACGACTTTGTTGAAGGCTGGTCTCAGGAACCTCGTGACTTAGTACCATCTGGACGTCGTCGGCGCGTTCCTGCAAATCGTGATACTCGGTCTCGTCGACACTTCGCTGCAGCATCCACAAACTGGCGAGGCACAAAAGCACCGCGGCTGAGGCGAACATTGCAACGTACCACAGCGTAAGGCGGAGCCGGATTGGTAGAGATTTCATCGCGCGGCCTCCATGGGAATGGCCCTGGCCAGCCTGAAGATATAGCCGGTGCCGCGCACCGTGCCGATCACCTTTTTGTCGAACGGCGCGTCAACCTTGGTCCGCAGCGAGTTCACCAAGACATCAAGGGCACTCGCCCCGACCACCCGATCCGCACCCCACACGAACTCGACCAGGGACTTTCTGAAAACGGGCTTTCCGGCCTGGCGCGCGAGGCAAACCAGCAGCAGGAACTCATGACGCGTGAGATCGATGCTCTGCATTCTGCGAGTTACTAAACGGCGAACAGGATCGACCACAACGTCGCCAACCTCGATGGCGCCATCTCTTTCCTCGCGATGACGGCGCGTGATAGATTGCAGCCGCGCGATGAGCTCGGCAAATGAGAAGGGCTTGGTCAGGTAATCGTTCGCTCCCAGGTCGAGGCCGCGGATGATGTCATCCTCGGAGTCGCGCGCGGTGAGCATCAGCACCGGCGTCGTTCGTCCAGTCGCGCGCAGGGCTTGCATCAGCGCATATCCATCCATGCGGGGCAAGCCGATGTCTAACACGAGAACATCGAATTCATGGGCGAGCGCGATCTCGAGGCCGGCCTCTCCGTCCTCTGCAGACATGACCGTGAACCCATGCTCATAGAGACCCTTACGCAACAGTTCCAGCATGCGAGGCTCGTCTTCGATAACCAGAACGCGCATTCCTCTACACAGTACCGCGAAACTCAATAAAAGATGATGAATTGCGCCAGGTTTCATTGAGCCGTAGTCGCTATTTCGTGAAGAAGACCCGCCTTCGAATCGTTCCGAGCGAGATGTGGCTCTGCAATTCCAGCGAGATCAGTTGTTTGCTCCGGAATTGTGATGCAGCGCACACATGTGGCCAACCTTAGAGCTTATTCATCGATTCGTAAACTGCCTTTTATGGATTCAGCACAAGCTGGCTAAGTAGTGATTCCGCAAAACAGCATTCAAGAAGCCAAGCAGGTGCTCGAATGGCTGTCTAAGGAGAGTTATGTCCATCAAGCATCTTCTATTCTCCATCCTCTTTGCCATTCTCTCTGTCTCCATGTTGGCCGGAGAAACAACGGCTGACACGAATTCCATTAGTGGCACTGGCAGGGTTAGCGGAATCGTAAAGGATTCAGCTGGTGCCTTGCTGCAGGGCGCGCAGATTATCCTGCAGCCAACGGCTGCATCGGCGGTGTCGGGTCCCCAGGGCGGTTATTTGATTGGAAATCTAAAGCCTGGCACGTATACCGTAACAATTTCGTATGTTGGATTCTCGACTTCGGTCTCCACGATCGTCGTAGCCTCGGGGCAGACTACAACCCAGGATGCGACCCTCGCCGTAGCGTCGGCTAGCCAGCAGGTGGTCGTGAACGCCAATCTGGAAGGCGATGCTCTGGAAGTAAATGAGCAGCGCACCTCAGAGAATATTCTGAATGTTCAATCGGATGTGCAGATCCAGAGTTTGCCGAATGCGAACATCGCCGATGCTTTGGGCCGCATGCCGGGAGTTACGCTGCAGCGCAATGAAGGGGAGGGACAGTATGTTCAGATCCGCGGCACAGAACCGCGCCTGAGCAATACCACCATCGATGGCGTGGTTGTTCCCGGACCCGACCCCGAGGTACGGCAGGTGGACCTTGACACAATTCCGGCGGACCTGGTTGGATCAGTCGCGATCAACAAGACTCTTTCCGCAAACCAGGATGGCGATGCAATTGGCGGTTCGGTGGACCTGAGAGTTAAACAGGCTACGTCAAACGACCCGACGCTCACCTTTCAGGGCATGGATGGGTACACGCCAATCGACAACGGCAGGAAGGCGTTTCTGATTAACTCGTCGACGGGACTGCGATTTGGACCGCAAAAGCGCTGGGGATTGATGTTGGGCTATAGCTACGATTACAACGGGCGCGGAATCGATGACATGGAACCTGTGCCTGATTTTGACAACAACGGAAACCTCACCTTCGATAAGATGTACGTCCAGCAATACCTGTACGATCGGACCCGATATGGCGTCGCCGGCAGCCTGGACTACAAATTGAACGAGGGATCCGATTTATACGCGCACGGCTTGTTCTCAAACTTCAGAGATTTTGGACAGAAATACGCCTATCAATTGAAGCTGGGCAAAAAAGACGCCTATCACACGAGCATTCGCCGCCCGAATTTGCAGATTGAAGACCTGGCACTTGGCGGTAACCAGGTCTTTAACCACACTTACCTTAGGTATCAGGTGGCCATTGCGCATTCGCGCTTTGGCGGAGCCGCAGGCAATCCGGGGGCGGCATTTGGGGGCTCGGCAGGCAAGGATTGCGCGTATGCGCCGGGACCGAGCGAGTTTCGACCCCAGTACACCTGCGACGTGACGGGAAATCCCATCTTTGATCCCACCCAGTATTCGCTTCAAACCATCGACTTAACGTCGGGGCAGGCAACCCAACTCAACCTGCAGGCCGGCGCAGCAATGGGCATCAACTATCATCTCGGATCGCATGCTTCAACGCTGGAGTTTGGCGGACAAATCCGCAACGAACACAAAGGCCAGGACGCGTATTCGCCGGAGTACGATTCGAATATTGGCCCGACGATGACTCCGTACCTTGGTACATTTACCAATTCTCACTTCTACGGCGGAAGCTACCATCTTGGCCCTGTGACCAACTTTGATTTATTGACTGCCGATCTCGCTACAAACCCATCGGCATACACACTTGATGAGGGCACAACCCATCTCCAATCTGACGCGGCGAATTACAACCTGCAGGAACGGGTTGCGGCCGGTTATATTATGAACACTTTGTCGCTCGGCACGCGATTTCACCTTCAAACAGGGCTCCGCATTGAGGCTACGAACACCACGAATACCGGCTACCTTGTAGTGAACGATGCGAACGGGAACTATGTCTCGACCACGCCCCAAAACGGCAGCGGTTCATACGTCAATCCGTTGCCGAGCGTGCAGCTCCGCTACACGATCGACAATAATTCGGACATCCGCGCCGTATATGGTCGCGGCATTTCACGGCCCGATCCTTATCAGCTCGTGCCGTACATAACTGAAGACCAGTCGACCACACCCTACACAATCAACATAGGGAATACCGCGCTGGTGGCGGAACACGCAAACGACTACGACCTCCTGTATGAGCGGTATCTGCCGTCCGTCGGCATGATAGAGACCGGGTATTTCTACAAGCAGATCACACTACCCATCTATGGTCAGCAAACGTATATTCCAGCCACCGGGTCACCGCTGTCGCAAGCGTACGCCGGTGATTTGGTCTTCCAGGAGGTCAACGGGGACCACGCATATGTACAGGGGTTGGAATTTGCATACCAGCAGCACCTGAATTACTTGCCGGGTATCCTCGGAGGTGCGCGCATCGATGCCAACTTCACCTACACCAACTCAAAGAATTACAATCTCACCGGTCGCACCGACTCTCCACAATTGGTGGGACAAGCTCCATACTCCTGGAACATAGGTCCCGCTTACGCGACGAAGCGTGCCCTGGTGACATTTGGTATCTCGCACAATGGCGCGAATATCTATGCCTATCAGTATCAGAGTACGGGTCCAGGTGCGGTCCCCTATGGGATCACTGGGCCGAACGGCGATAACTACTTCTACGCGCATACGCAGGTCGACGGAAAGGCGAGTTACTACCTCGGCAAAGGATTCACGGCGATGGCTCTCGGGGAAAACATGAACAACGCGGTCTTCGGTTTCTTTAACGGCAGTCCGCAGTACATGGTCCAGCGCGAGTATTACAAGCCGACCTACTCAGGTGGTTTGCGATGGTCGCGACACCACGAATAATCAAAGGCCAAACCGTCCTCAACTTGTTTCACTCCAATTTGACTCCCAAAGTTTGATTCAGGAGCGGCCCCCTGTCGTATGGATAACCGGAGACGTTTCCATAGGGCAGGGTATGTACCACGGCATTTTTCGCGCGTCGCCCGAAGGATAAGCATGCACATTTCCGCATTGATTCGCTTCTTGACCTCCTGCATGATCGTCCTTGTTTTCAGCTCCATATCTTTTGAGGGGCAGGATCTTTCAGACCAGGGCGTGCACAACCAACCCACCCTGCAGTACGTCGTCTTCCTGAGCCGCCACGGGGTCCGTTCTCCAACCAAGGAGCCATCGCAATTCAACTCGTATGCGGCAGCTCCCTGGCCGCAATGGAGCGTCGCTCCGGGTTATCTGACGCCGCACGGTTTCACCTTGATGAAGCTATTCGGCGCCTACGACCGCGCGCAACTCGCTCACGAAGGGCTGTTCGCGCCAACCGGTTGCGCCGATGCATCGCACGTCTCCATCTTCGCCGACTCCGATCAGCGCACCCGCGAAAGCGGCAAGGCGATCGCGGAAGGAATGTTCCCAGGATGCAACATCGAAGTGCATGCAAGGCCCGAGGGAACACGCGACCCTCTCTTCCACGCTCCTCACTTTGGATCGAATGAGTATTCAGGCCAGGCTGTGGCCTCAATCGCGGGGCGAATAGGTGGCGATCCGGACGATCTGACCGAGGCCTACCGACCCCAGCTCATGGCACTTGACCACATCCTTGCCGGTTGCGGAAAGGTCTCCGCGGGAGACCATGAGCGCGTTTCGCTTTTCGATATAAAGCCAGGCTTGGGCGTCGGCAATGGTGAGCATCCATTTCAGCTGCGGGGACCGCTGAGCACCGCCTCGACACTTTCTGAGAATCTGCTGCTCGAATACGCGGAAGGGTTCAAGGGCGCCGATCTCGGGTGGGGCTGCCTGGACGAGAACGCGTTGCGCGAAGTCATGGATTTGCACACAGCGGCGGCGGACTTCGATCAGCGCACTCCGTTCATCGCGAGCATGAACGCTTCGAACCTGCTTGATCATATTCTCAAGTCAGTTGAGCAAAGCGCCAAAGGCAAACCAGTCCCAGGCGCCTTGGGCAAGCCGGGCGACCGGGTTCTCTTTCTTTCGGGACACGACACGAACATCGCCACAGTGGCGGGTTCCCTGCGCCTCGATTGGAATGTCGATGGGCGCCGCGATGATACGCCGCCCGGGGGCGCCTTGGTCTTTGAGCTATGGCGTGTTCCGTCAAGCGGAGATGATCGTGTACGCATCTTCTACACAGCCCAGAGCCTCGACCAGATGCGGGCGGAACAGCCGTTATCGCTTGAGCACCCACCTCTTGTAGCGCCGCTCTTCGTGCCCGCATGCAGTGGAAAGGATCTTTCATGCAGTCTGGCCGGATTCACTTCCGCAGTAAAGGAGGCAATTAATCCTGCCTTCGTGAGTGATATCTCGAATTGAAGATATCAGTCTGCCACCCTTTTGTGAGCAGTTCTAATGGGAAGAGCCGCTATGTCAACTAAGATCTTTCTTAAGCATGATTTAAGGACCGCCATGGAATCATCGATATCGCAAGACACACTCACGTTCAGCCGCTCCGATGTGCAACCAGGGAGACCCCAAATGCGAATCACTCGAGCCGTACTCTTGCTTCTTTCCATTGCAGCCTGCATTTCGATGCCTCACCTGGCCGCGCAGTCGCAATGGTCGGTGGAAACGACATTCCACATCGGCGGAGAAGGAGGGTGGGATTATGTCACGGTCGATGTCCCCGCGCATCGTCTGTTCGTGACGCGGTCAACCCACACAATGGCAATCGATTCTGACACCGGCAAAGTTCTGGGCGATATTCAAGGACAAATGCGATCGCATGGAGTAGCGCTAGTCCCCAGGCTAGGTCGCGGATTTATTACCGACGGTGGAGGCAGCGGTGCGATTATCGTTTTCGACCTGAAAACATATGCTGTGCTTGGCCGGATCCCAACGGTGCCCGACTCTGACGGCATCATCTACGACCCAGTGCTCGATCGCGTGCTGGCCGTCTCCGGTGACGGGGGGGTGCTCATGACGTTTCGTCCGGACATCGATCCGAAAAACGGCAAAATCGATCCTCCGATCGAACTCGGCGGTTCACCTGAGTTTCTCGCCTCCGACGGAACCGGAAAAGTCTACATCAACCTCGAAGACAAGGATGTGGTCGCGGTCGTGGATCTCGAATCGCGCAAGGTTGTTGATCGGTGGCCCGTGGCTCCGGCAGGCCGCCCAGTAGGAATGGCAATCGACGCTGCAGTGCATCGACTGTTCATTGGATGTCGCAATCCACAGAAGATGATCGTAATGGACTCGCGAACGGGACGTATAGAAGCTGCTCTCCCAATTGGCTCAGGGGTCGATGCAACAAGAGTGGATGCATCGCAAGCGTTTGCGAGCTGCCGTGACGGGTCACTTACTGTGATCGGAGAAAGAGCAGGTCGATTTGAGGTACAACAGTCGCTGAAGACAGCCGACGGAGCCCGCACAATGGGCCTGAATTCTGAAACGAATCGCATCTTTCTCCCTACGGCGCAGTTCGAGCCGTCAACGGGTGGGCGTCCGAAAATGAAGCCGGACACCTTCGAAATCGTCGTTGTCGGGCGCAAATAGCCCTCGGCGGAAACGCGCGGGCATCGCGACGCTCGGTCTGCCTTCGCACGGAAGTGCGCGACAGCTCGACAATCCGTTCTGGCAATGCGTCAGATAGATGTCTGAATCGACGTATTACTTGCGTAGATTAAACTTGCCATTGCGTCAAATAACCGCCATATTCTACGCAAATGGTGCGTAGAAGCATTCGCAATATTCCTGAGTCCGAGACATGGTGGCGGTTCCAGTGGAACCAGGAAAGGATCGCACCTCGCTTCTCGGATCTGCGCCACCGGCAAGGGCGTCTGATTGGACGCATGGAGGTTCTGGGCTTTCCCTTGCGGGATAAGGCATTTCTCCAGACGCACACTGAAGAGGTTCTCAAATCGAGCGAGATCGAGGGCGAGGTTCTCGATCGCGACTAGGTGCGCTCCTCGATTGCCCGACGGCTCGGTATGAATATCGGCGAGTTACCCAACCGGTGAGGACCTGTTCACACGACTGAGGTGGACGGCGTTGCGATCGAAATTCCTGCCAGACCCGCCCCCCCGGGGTAGGTCTTCGCCCGTGTGGTGGAGGTGAAGCCGAGTCCGAAGGCTGTGCGGGGCCCCCGTCGAGGGCGAGAATGAAGTATGGCTGGATTTTCGCCGCAACCCTTCGGGCCGGTGCCAATTTTCCCGATTTCGTTGTTGCTCGTTGCTGGCAGACGCCCGGTATGCGTCACTCCTCGCTCCTGGAACTTGTAAAAAGTTGGCCCCCGGCACCACCGCCCAGTAGTGTGAACAGGCCCGAGCAAGGAATCCGCCATGAAGCGTTTCGACCGGGCGCACAAGAAGCTCCGCTAAGACGCGGCGACGATTTTCACTGATTAACCACAGTTGAATGCGTAAAAGACACACTTACAGATAAATGAAAAAACGAGTCCAATCCTTTTATAATGAATAGATTGAAGGGAGTGTTGGAGGCGCGGGCCGGGATCGAACCGGCGCATAAAGGTTTTGCAGACCTCTCCCTTACCACTTGGGTACCGCGCCTTGGCAGGGCTGCTTTCAAATTATTCAGGTCGCCCCAAACCGCCGTAGCCAACCCGGTTGTCGCCGGAGGGCGGATTGGAGCGGGAGACGAGACTTGAACTCGCGACCCTCGCCTTGGCAAGGCGATGCTCTACCACTGAGCTACTCCCGCTTACTGCAAACCTGAGTATACCGGGCCGCCGAAATCAGGTCAAACCACGCCGGCAGAGCCGCTTTTCTGCATCTTCCGCTCGTCATTCCATGGCCCACTGGACCGCGATCCCTTCTCCTCCCGCACAATCTCCCCATCGCGCATGTGCAAAATGCGACCTGCGATCGAGGCGGCCTCGGGATTGTGCGTAATCATCAGCGTCGTCTGGCCAAGTTCCTGATTTGATCGCTGCAGCATGTGCAGGACGGCGTCAGAGTTCTTCGTGTCCAGGTTGCCCGTTGGCTCGTCGGCCAGCACAATGGCTGGCCGCGTAATCAGAGCCCGCGCAATCGCTACCCGCTGTTGCTCGCCGCCGCTCAACTCTGACGGCCGGTGCTTGAGTCGCCCTTTGATCGACAAAAGCTCGCTCAGGTGCTCGAGATAAGCTCGGTCCAGCGGCTCTTTGCGCCCGCTTACGTCGTAGGCAATCTCGATATTGCCTACAGCTGACAGCGTCGGCAGCAGGTTGAACTTCTGGAACACGAAGCCTATCCGATGCCTTCGCAACTTAGTGCGTTCCCCGTCGTTCAGGCTGGCAAAGTCAATTCCATCAATCAGTACGCGCCCATCGGTGGCCCGGGTAAGCCCGCCCAGCAGGTAAAAGAGCGTCGACTTCCCCGATCCCGAAGGGCCAACAATAGCGACAAACTCGCCAGGCTCCACTTCAAACGAGACGCCGCGCAACGCGGGAACCTCAATGCGGCCCGTGGAATAAACCTTAGTCAAATTTTCAGCGAGAATGATCGGTGTCGACGGCTCAGGCTGCACAGTCTTCATTGTAAATGCGACGGCTGCCTCGCTGGTCACTTAGAATGGAAGGGCAACAATCCCAACGCAGGTTCTCTACCCATGACTCTCGAATTGAAATCGACCCTGGTCACTTCGCTTGAAGCGGCCGCAGCGCAAGCGGGCCTCACACTGCTCTCCGCTGCCACAGGCAGCGATTTGCACGAGCAGGCAACCGCCGTCTTTCAGCTTGGCCTTCGTGGCGCCGAGGGTCGCACGCTCCAGCTTGAACTGAGCGAGGCGTTCAATTTCGACAAGCCGGGCTTGCTGCCGCAAATGGCCGCCCATCTTGCCGCGGAGGCCAAACGCCTGCTCAATCCCCGCCCCGAGTGCTACGTCACGCTTGCCGGTCTGCCTGTAGCCTTCGGCAAGTTCCAATGGCCCTTCCACCGCTCCACCTCCGGCGCGGATACCTATATCGTCCACGGCGAAATGCACCTGGCCGACGGCGGCTCACACAACCTGCACGCCAAGCTGGCCGCCTCGGTCACCGTCACGTTTGCCGAGATTGTGCCCGCCATGGAGCAGCCCTACGCCGAGACCTTCGTCTACAACGCCATCCGCAAGACCGTTGACCTGGGTCAGTTGGAGTTCGTCAAATCCGGCAACCGGCAGCCTGTTCCCGTCACCACCCGCTACTATAGCCGCTGGCAAAAAAAGTTCCTATTCACTGAGACCGACGACGCCGAGCGCCTCGAATACCTGCTGCGCAAGGTCTATTGGCTTTCCGGCGTGCTGGGCGAAAGCAAGCCGGTGTGGGTTGCCGACCCGCGCGACGCGCAATACCTGAATACCACCGAGCAGGATCTATTGCGCATGGCCGGCGACGAGGCAGGCGAGGGACTGATGATCGTCGAAGGCGAATATGCCGCAGCCACGCCCAAGCTGCTCGAGCGCGCCCCGGAGTACCAGGCCGCCCTCGAAGCCGCCCTCAACTTCACCAAGCCGCAATTCAACGAGTCCATGCGCTCCGGACAGGCGAATATGTAGACGTCGCCATGCGCAGTCAGCAGCAGGGCGCTCCGATTCTTACCAGCGAACGATTCCTCAAATCCGCCGCGTTCGCTGAACGCATCGGCCTGCTGGGCCAATTGGCAACTCAGTTTCGGACCACCTTCAGACTGGAGCAAGTTTGTTCCAAAAGGCAGCCACAATAAAGACTTGAAAGCTGAGAGAAATGTTACCCGTGCTCTTGTCTGAAGAGCTTATGGCACAGAGGACGACCTTCAACCGGCAAAAGCCACTTTACCCGGATAAAGAGGCCCATCCGAGAGGGCGTTTCAATGTGCACTTGCGCTCTGTTCAGGATCCCCCAGAAGCGCAGCTTCGAGGTTTGCAATGGCGACTTCAATGCGCCCCGGTATAGCTTTGGTTGTAGTGTTGTGGCAGCCCTCCCTTGCGAGCCAAAACACAGCCTGCGACCCTTTGCAATCCTTACCGGCAGCACGATCGGACTCCAATTGTGACAACTGACTGCAAGAACGAGATGAGCGAAAGAGTTTCTCCGATCCGGCTGTATCGAGCGGTGTGAAGTGGGACACGGAGAGACTCGGGTTGTAACCTTAGAGTCGCGCTCCTGACTCAAAATCGAAAGCCAGGTAACTCGGGTGACGCCTCGGAATTCAGAGGCTAAAACTGTTTTTCCTTGCAGTGCAATACACCAATGGTTATACTTCCGCATCGCTACGGTCTACGACGGAGTTTGGCCGAAAAAGTTGGTGGACTTGTTTAACTTCCCCAGCGGTGCATTGGAGCAAACTTGCTTGAGTTTTAGAAGGCTGGCCAAATGGAAGCGGAAGTGCGCGCGAATTAACGGCGAGCCACGGGTTCCTGCGCCATCTCCAAGACCAAAGTCGATTGACCGGACGTGGCTGATGGCTGGCTGGTCCGCGGCTGGTTTCGCCAAGCTCTTAGCTGGTCTGCGATGCAATTGGCGCGGCGTGCCCAACGTTCTCATTTCCCTGTCTGAGGGAATCGATTGACGAAGGTTTACACCTCCACCGGAAGAAGAACGCATGAAGCGTGGAATTGGCATCGTTGCTCTCTTAGCGGTCCTTGCGACGGGGGCTCGCATGGCGGTTCCACCCAGCGCATCGAACAAAGCAAGGGTCCTGAGCAGCGCAGCCGGTCGCGAACCTAGAGCACCGCGTTCAGGAATCACGAGTTGTTCAGAGTTTACGGAGCGATCTGAGAACTCTTCATCTCAGGGCGAACTTTCCGCACTGATTAGTCAGTACCTTCACGGGGCATCAGATTCGGTAACTCCGGAGTCGGCAGCACTTCCGAAAGATGTAGACATTCTCATTGCCACCGTGCCTGATCCGCTGCACACGCTTCTGAATCTGCAATTCGATCGAAACATCGAGGCGATTCAGCAAGCACTTCAGGACGAGGGATACACATACGATTCGTCCTGGCTCCCCTGGAAATCTCGTGCTCAGGAATTCTCCGGTCGTTCCGATCAAATGGCGGAAGATCAGGAAAATCTTCGCCGCGAATTGTGCCCCGGACTGATTCTCTTTCGCAAGAGCCGCCGTCTGCCTTCGACGGGGAGTTATGACGACTCTTACACTCATGGACTCCTCGTATTTCTGGTCGCCGAAAAGCCTACCACCGGAATCAATCAAATCCAGTGGAACAACGCTCTCGCGTGGATCAAGGTTCACGCGAACGCGATGGGCTCTGACCGCACGCTTCGTGTCCTCGGACCCACATTCTCCGGCTCGGCTCCTTCGGTCGCCCGTACGCTTATCGATCTTGCGGAACATCCCGGCAACTTTACCAATATTCTTCTTTACACGGGGACTATTCGCGGCTGTTCTTCGTATCGATGGCTGAAGGAAGAGTTGCGAAATTTCGCCGCCGTTCCTGTGCGGTTTGCCGACTTTAATCAAAATGACGCCATCCAGGTCGACCGATACTTCAGGTATCTCCAGAATCAGGGGCATTCACTCTCAGAGGTGGCAATCCTATCTGAGGATGAAACTGCCTACGGAGGCCTCCCCGATGTTCCCGGCGGTGAGCACGGCTCCGCAATTTCGTGCGAACCGGTCTATTCACCGAATAACGCGCCTTTACATCTGTATTACCCGCGGGATATCTCCGCTCTTCGTTCTGCTTATCAGGAGCAGTCCATCTTCGCTTCATCGACAACGGATAGTTCCAGCGCGGCCCGCATAGTTCTTCAGCCACAAGCCAACGAGTCCACGCATAGCAATACCGACACAATTGCGACGTTTAGCGGATCGAACTCAGCACTTGCGCAGGAAGCCCAGATGTATGGGATTGTTGATTCCTTCAGAACGCATGGGATCCGCTTCGTAATTCTTCGCAGCACCAACACTCTGGACTATCTTTTTCTTGCCAGGTTTCTGCATCGTGCCTACCCGGACGCCTTCATTGTAACCACCGGACCGGACATCCTCTTCGGGCGCGAGATAGACTCGACCGAATTCCGCGGTGTCGAGGCACTTACCGTCTATCCACTGTTGCCGCGCGGTCAGGATTGGACCATGGCCACAGGTTATGTGACTCGGCACGCGCACCGTGTCTTCGGAAGCGACACAATGGAAGGCGTATATCTGGCCGCGAGATTTCTGGTGACCGATCCACCGGCGCATCTTGAAGACCCGTCTCCTTATCTTCATCCCGCCAAGAAAGATATCTCAGACTACTGGTCACCGTTCTGGGAAACGGAATTGAGATCGAGTGGTCGAGCCAGTCCGTCTACCTGGTTAACGGTCGTTGGAAGAGATGGATATTGGCCTGTAGCGATCTTGAATGATTCGGCATCCGAGAATTCTCATCGGCCAACTTCGACCATAGCCACTGTGATTCCGTACACCGAATCTGATGGCGGAATGGCGGCGGGAAATCGGGCGCTTTGGAAGTTTTCTCTTTCTCCGGCATGGAAACTCTGTTGCACCCTCGCGGTACTTTCCGTCTGTTTTCATCTCTATGGGAGTCTTTTTGGGCGGGGCCGTGAGAACGAGAGCATGTTCATTCAGTTCGTACCGCTTCGAGGGAATCGACAATTCTTTCTTATCGGAGTTGGATGGGCGTGTGTTGGATCAATCGTCATTCTCATGTTCCTCTGCTCAGCTGGAATTGGCCTCTATCTCGAGGGAGCGAACGCATTTTGGGTTTCGGTACTTCACTTTTTCCTGTGGGTGGCAGTCGCCGGCATCGTACTCGACATGCTCCTGCGATGCCTGGGAATACCCGGATCAATGCGCATGAGCGCGCTGCGCGTATGGGCCAAACGGCGTTTCGGCGGTCAGTGTGACGGAGATTCAACGCTTGTTCGCGTGCTCCGAGCATGCGTCTGGAGCGCATTTCCATTGCTCCTTCTCGCCGCGGCCTACTGGACTGGGCTAAAACTCTTCGACCCTTTTGACCCCGAGGCAAAAGGAGTTCCAACCGCATATCGCGCCGTTCATTTGACCAACGGTGTCTCGCCGATGGTGTCCCTGTTGCTTCTGCTGGGCGGCTTCTATTGGTGGTTTTGGCATACCCTCTGCGGATTGGCGTTACTCGGCGAGGGGCGTCCCATTCTCCCGCGGCGAAAGAACATCGCGGTCTCCTTCGCGCGAATCAGCGATGAAATGGCGAGGAACATTGAGTCCCTCGCTATCCCGCTTCCAAGTATTCATGCGAGCGCGGGTTTCGTGTATCTAATTCCCATCGCGGTACTCGCGCTCCCTCTCTATGCCCAGCGGCGTCATGGGCTCGAGAGCTTCGAAGTCATACTGCATAGCCTGGAAAACGGCGCCTTCAACATGACTTTGCAGGTCCTGTTCGGGATCGCGTTGTATCTGCTGATTCTCGAATGCACGCAGTTGCTGGGCACCTGGCTGTCTCTCAAGCGTCTGCTGCTTGCCCTCGACCGTACTCCATTGCGGCGCACCTTTTCAGCCCTTCAGGGGCTCTCCATGCACTCGCTCTGGAGTTTGAGCGGGACATCTTCACGTGCTCGATACACCATTTACTCTCACCAGATCGAGTCACTTTTCCACCTTCGAAACGTTCTCAACTCCTTCGGCGCTCGCGATCGAGGAGACGATCTGATTCGTGCTTCTGTTGACGACGCCTGTAAACGAGGCAGGCTGTTTGTCGAGAAGCGCTCTGACAATGCGGACCTGGCGATGGTCAATGACCGCGATGGGCGAGAAATCCGTGAGGTGTTTTCTCAATGCACTGAACGCATTCTGACCGATTTGATCCTTTGCGAATGGTCGAACGAGACAATGAGCCTTGATCTGGTGCCTGGGGGCGCGCAAAAAGGCGCCAATGCAACTCTGCCGCTGAGCGAGGACGAAGTTCTCCGTAACGCCGAGGAGTTCGTCTGCCTGGTCTATGTGGGTTATCTGCAGAACCTCCTGGCTCGCATGCGGACCATGGTGTTGTCAATCCTCGGAGTGTTCGCTGGGCTCGCATTCTCGCTGGGATTCTATCCGTACACACCGAGGCCGACGATCGCCATCACGTTGCTTATAGTGCTGCTGGTTTTGGCATCTGTCGTTGCTCTGGTTTATGCCGGGCTTTCACGCGATGCGACACTCAGCCATATCACGAACACCGAACCGGGCGAAATTGGGCTGGACTTCTGGTTCAGATTTGCGAGTTTTATTGGAGTGCCCCTCGTCGGTTTGCTCGTTGCTGAGTTCCCTGCGATCACCGAGTTTGTGACATCGTGGATTGAGCCGAGTCTGAACGCGGCAAAGTAACCCGTTTCCTTTCAGCTTAAGTGGCTTTATCGAGGTTGCACGGCTTTCGATCTTTAGGCGGCAACCTTAAAGTGGCCTCCCCATTCAACCAACTCGAAGATCGGGTTTCTGATAGTCCGGCATCAGGCGGCAAGATAACGGTCAAGCCGAGGCCGGCGGGCAGCCGGAGTGTCCGGACCCTTGCGCATTCGGCGACAACTGTACGCACAAAAACGGATGCATTATCCGTGGCCCACCCTCACGGACGAACGGTGTACCGTCGCGAGCCCCCCGGGCCACCAGTTCCAATCGCCTGCAATACGAAGGAGCGCTGGGCCGATCACAATTCGAACCAGCGTCGCGTCAATCAGGACGGCGACGGCCAGAGTGAATCCGATCATCTTGACCACCAGGAAATCTCCGAAGGTGAATGCCGCAAATACCACGATCATGATCGCGGCAGCGCTGGTAATCAGGCCCGCTGTTCGGGCCAACCCCTCGGGGATTGCGTCCAATTCGCTCAGTCCGCTCCTCCTGGCTTCGAGAACACGTGCGACCAAGAACACTTCGTAGTCCATGCTGAGTCCGAAGACGATGGCGAAGGTGACGATAGGAACAAGGGGAAACACGCTTCCTGTTCCCCTGGCGATTCCCAGAAGCCTGCTGCCGTGCCCGTCCTGGAAAACGAGCACCAATGCCCCAAAGGAGGCGGCCACCGAGAGCAGGTTCAGCGCGATTGCCTTCACGGCAGCAAAGAGGGATCGGAACCCGACCAGAAGCGCCAGCAGCGTACCCACAACCACCAGCGCCATTGCCGATACAAAGCGGTCATCGACAATCGTCTGATAATCGGCGTTCAGAGCGGGGATGCCGCCGATCAGTAACGTGGCTCCTTGCACTCCAGTAAGAGCTGTCGCACCAGTCTTCCGAAGCTCCCTCACCCAGTTCACTTGTCCGCGCAGGGAAACCGAAGCGGCCGGTAACACCTCGATCAGAGCGGCCCGTCCGTCGCTGCTCAAAAACGTTCGGCGAGTCTCCCGCGAGAGTTCGTCCAGGGCGGACCGGTTGCTCTCCGCCATCGTCGTTATGGAAATTACGCGGTCACAACGGGGATCGCTCGCGAGCCGCTTGGAGAGATGATCGATGGCATCCCATCCAGCGTCGGTTTGCGCAATCGAATCCGGCAGTTCGACGACAATGCGCAACGATTCAACAACGCCGTTCCGCCCCATTTGTCCCAGCGTGTTAAGCGCATGCACTGATTCTGCCGCCTGTGGGAGCCAATTCCCTCGGGGGAGGCTTGTATCAAGTCGCCTGGCCTGCCAGGCGAGCAGAAGCAAAGGAGTGCCTGCCAGAAACAGGGCGAGCCAGGGATGGGCAACAATTACCGTTCCCCATTGCCGCCAGCGACTTCCCGTACGTGCGGCCCATTGTGCATCCAACCTCGGGGTAAAAGGCAGTCTCCCAGCATCAATTCGCGGGCCAAGCAGCGCCAGCACTGCCGGAACGAGGGTATTTGCCAGCAACAAACTCATTCCCGCCACCAGGAATCCCGCCACACCGATGGAACGAATCTCGCTGATGGGAACTGTCAAAAGTGCGAGAAATCCGATCCCTACCGTCGAGGCCGAAATCAAGAGTGTGTGTCCTGCCTGTCGCGCCGCGATCACCGAGGCAGCGGGTCCGTCGCTCCCCGCACAAAGCGCTTCCCTGAATCGGCTGACCATGAGGAGCGCGTAGTCAATCCCCAGGCCCAAACCCAGCATGGTGGCCAAATTCTGAACCAGAATGGACAGGTGAAAGCGCGAGGCCAGGAGACCGGTAATGGCCATGGTGGCAGAGATGGCCAGTTCGCCAACGGCCAATGGAATCAGGGCGGCGAGAAAGCTTCCGAATGCCACCAGCAATAGTGCGAGGGTTGCGGGAACCGCCAGGCTTTCGCTGTGCCGCACCTCGTCGGCGCTCGCCTTCCGAATGTCAAAATTCAGCGGAATCTCGCCCGTCAGTTCGAGTTTTACGCCTGGATAACGTCTCCGCAATCGATCTTCAAGAGAGCTTGCTGCTGCGTGAAGCCCAGGAACAAGCGATTCAACCGGCCTGTCGGTCGACACGAGCCCTATGAGAACAAACGTCCCCCCTCCCTTCCCCAGGAAAACCGGATCGCGCAAGTCGAGATATGAAACGACTCCGGAAACGCCGGATTCATCTCTCAGCCCCGATTCGATGGTGGCTAGCGCGCGCTCGCCTTGTTCCGAATCTGCGGGCGGAAGTCCCTCAACCACCAGCACCACCTGGTTAACAAATGGCGAGTGAAAGCGGCTGCTGAGCTCTTGCTGAACAATCTCCGCTTCGCTTCCTTCAACGCGGGTTGCCGTCTCAAGATGACGTTCGGCGTGAAATGAGAATGGAAGAAGCGCAACAACAGCGATAAGGACGAATCCGGCCACCCAGAAACGGCGTACATGCATGAGACCCATGATGTCAGACATGATCGCCAACCGTTAAGTTATATTCCTTTTCTCCGCCGGCTCCGAAGGGCTTTCAGACACCCAAACAGGCGCTCGCGCGCAAACAGTTCGTATAGTAGAAGGATGCAACTTCGAAGCGCTCTGTTACCCGCAAATGTGATTTGCCAGGATTCATTGCGACTGGCGGCTCGAGGAGGATCTGCCTTCAAATTCGTAATGCTCCTAATGCTTTTCGCCGTTCAGGCTTGGGCGGCTGACCCTCGCATTGGCTCCTGGAAGCTCATCGCTGCGCAGTGCACCCTCGATCCTCCCAACAAACTCTCCATCACCGATCTTCATGACCAAGTGCATGTCGTCATGTCCGGCGATAAGCGCCTGGACTTCACGGTGGGGGGGACGGGCACGAAACCGCCGTTCAAGGCAACCCGGCATTCGATCAAGTCGAGTTGCACAGGATCGACAAGAGGCACGCCGAGGTGAAGGAGAAAAAGAACGGAACGGTCGTCGCAACAGTCCGTGAAACGCTTTCGGCTGATGAGAACGAACTGACAATCACGACTCCGAGCATTGGCCATGAGAACCAAATTAGTGTGTGGACGCGCAGCGGACATGCAAAGGCCGCCCGTGATCTCTTCGCGGGGGAGTGGACACAGGATCTCAGTAAGACGCTCTTGCAGCAAGGCCTCCAGCTCAAGATAGAGGCGGACGGGAAGGATGGAGTCCGTTTTTCTGGCGAGTTCAGCTACACTGCCCGCTTCGACGGAAAGCAGTACGACCTCATAAACTCCCGCAACGACACGGTGACGCTTCAGCTTGTCGATCCGCACACGGTAGATTCAATTTACCGGCGAGACGATCAAGTGACTCAAAACGACAGTTGGGTAGTTTCCGCCGATGGACAGCAGATGATGCGTACCACTTCCGGCACATTTGAAACTGGCCAGCATCTAACCGAGAAGCTGGTATTTAAGAGGCGGTAACGGGTTGTGCCTCCGTCTTATCAGTCCGTCCAGAACCCGATCGACTGCTGGTCGGCGGCGCAGCTTTGGCTTCACGAGCCTCTACTGAAATGATCCCCTTGCGGTGCATGAATTTCAGGATGCCGTTGACCGTATCTTCGAGCGACGGATCGGCTTTGCCCCACTCCGAGGCATTCCGGGCCAATTGATACGAGGAACTGTCGTAGCGCTTGAACTCCATCGCAGTGATGTTATCCACAGAGCCCACCAGGAAATCCAACAGTGGAAAGAGAAGATCTTCCTTCCGGCATCTACGGATCAACTCGGGTACGAAATCAGAGACGCTGAATATTTCGAATTGCCGCCCGGTTGCCTTGGTAATGAGCCCCGTAATATCCAGCATGTTCGCATAATCGTCACGCACTACATGGTAGGTCTTATTCTCCGTTCCGGGAGTCGTCGAGATGGCGACGATGTTGTTTGCCGCAATGTCCGCGGGCACAAAACTCACCTGGTTCAGAGCATCGACTCCGATGCCGTGATTCACCATGAACGCAACCAGGCGAACGGCGATATCAAAGTTGTTGCCGCCGCCCGTAACGGAAGGGCTCACGAGAGCCGGCCGGAAAATCCGGACGGAAAGCCCTTTGGTGCGGGCGTCGTTGACTACCTGTTCTGCTACCCACTTCGACTGACTGTATCCGAAATCGAGAAGCTCCATGTCCTCGTTCTGGTCGGTCTCATACAAGACGCTCTTAACGGCCCAGCCGAATACGAAAGTTGTAGAGACATAATTCAGGGTCTTGGGCCGTCCTTCAAAAGCCAGCCTCAAGACCTCGTTGGTTCCCAGCACGTTTGCTTCCCGCATCCGGTCGTAGTTAAAAAGATAGTTGACGGTCGCGCCGTTGTGGAACACGGTGTCCGTTTGATTGGCGAGGAATTCCCAGACATCCTGTGTCAGGCCTAGTTTTGGCTGCCCGAGATCGCCGCAAATGGGAACAACGCGCGTTTCAAACATCGACATCAGCCCGGCACTGCAGGGCCCCATCGATTCCATCGCCCCCTTCAATCTTTGTCTGCCTTGCTCTTCATCGGAAGCCCTGACGAGAACATAGATCTTTGCCCGCGTTTGTTCGAGCAGGCTCTTCATAAGGAACGGTCCGATGAAACCGGTGCCGCCCGTGAGCAGCACATGATTCAGGACCGGAATAACAGGTATGGGGGCAGGCGTCGGGGGCGTGAAGATGAGCTTCCTGTCGGTGTTCATCATCTGCTTTTCCGCCGCGCGCTGCTCTTCACGGAAAGCTGCCAGGGAATGACGTAGCAGACCCAATGCTTCTTCCGGGGCACGCTCCAACTGTTCGGCCAATCGAAACAGATCGGCTACGCTCACGCGTTGAACAACACCGATGTCTACCTGCCTCGCCAGCATATCGGCGCCTTTATCCTTTAAAAGCTCCTTGAGCTCATGCATGAACACGACAAGGTCCAGGGAATCCAGCCCGGCTTCAACCAGGTTGTACGATTCCAAGCCGGTCAGGTTGTACCTGGCTTTCAATGCGTTGAAAGACGACTGGATTTCAGAACCAGGCTCGGAGGCCCCGGCATCTTTCTCCCGCGAAAACTCTGAGAGAACAGTGAACTGACCTTCCTGCCACATGAGTTTGGCCCTGTGGCGCATGATCTTGCCCGAACTGGTTCGCGGGATCGCACGGGGCGCTATGAACGAAATCAATGCCACTTCAACGTTGAGATAATTCCGGACCCAGGCGGCAATCTTGCGGGCATCCGGAAGCACCTTCGGATTTTTCACTTCGGCCACGATTGCCAGCGCCGGCTCGCTGTCTTCGTGAATCTGGAACGCGGCGACACAATTGGCCCGGACCAGCCCGGACGCTCGCTCCACAATGTTCTCGATATCCTGCGGGTAGTAGTTTTGCCCGCGGAGAATAATCATGTCCTTGATGCGCCCGCATACGAAAAGCTCGCCTTTGTTGAAGAAGCCCATGTCGCCGGTCCGCAGGTACCCATTGTCATACGGGCTGTCGTCTACCAGACGCGCCCGAAACTGCTTCAGCGTCATTTGCGGATTCTTCCAGTAGCCCAGGCACTTGCCACTTCCAGCGACCCAGATCTCGCCGATGAGACCTTCCTTGAGAGCGACGTGCCTCTCCGGATCCACGATTTTCACATCGATACCCAGGAGCGGAGTTCCGCAACTGACAATTTGTGTGGACGCGTCGATCTCCGAGACCTCGGTCGTCATGCGGGCCTTCCCCAGCGCCAGGGCACGCTTGTTGACGGAAACAATATTGCGGCCGCCAAGCGAAACCGCCAGCGTATTTTCGGCCAGCCCGTAAGCGGCATAAAAGCTCTCTGACTTGAGTCCGTAGGGTTGAAATGACTCAAGAAACCGCGTGTAAGTATCTGGTTTTACAGGTTCCGCCGCCACCATCAACACCTGCAGCGAACTCAAATCGCAATCCTCCAGGGTCTCCGTGGAAAGCCTTCCGGTACGCAGGCAATAGTCGAAAGCGAAATTGGGTGCTGTCGTCGCGGTAGCCCGATAGGTTTTGATTGTGTCAAACCACAGGGCAGGCCGCTGAATGAAATCCGTGGGAGCGAAGCCGTATGTTGTTCCGCCTTTCAGAGCGGGATAAAGATAGCACCCGATCAATCCCATATCGTGATACTGCGGAAGCCAGGAGACAACCACCGGAGCTGAATGGTCGATCACGAGCGAGTAGGTGTCTAAGATGTTTTCGTGAGACACGATCACACCCTTGGGCTCCATAGTCGACCCTGATGTGTATTGGAGAAACAAGATCTCCGAGGCTTCATGGAAAGATTCGTCCGAGATTAAATCGACAAAGTCTTCCGTGACAATCCAGGGAAGACTGGAGATGTAGTCGATGTCCAGGCCGGACGTCGAGACCCCATTTCTGGCAAGATTCGTCTTTAGAGATGCGCGGTAGTCCTTGCTGGTTAAAATCCCTGCCGCCTGGCAATCCTTTGCAATGTGGACCATCTTGTACAGGGCGCTCTGGAAACCGCGAGACCCCGGGGGATAGACAGGCACGGGAATCAATCCGGCGCGCACGCAACCAAAAAACGCTGAGATCATTTCGAGGCCTGGGGGGTAGGCGAGCAAGAGCCGTTCTCCGGCCGCGAAGTGATGTTCTCTCCGCAAGTGTCCGGCGATCGCCCTCGTCCGGTGGAGAAAGGACGCGTAGGAGTAGCATTCGATTGGATTGCCGTTCAGGTCAAGGTACGAATAGAGGAGTTTGCTTGGCTGCTCATCCGCGAGCCTATCCAGTTGGTCCAATATCGATGCCATATTCGTTGAGCGATACCCTTCAAAGTGGAATGGGGAAATCTCAATACGTGGGGAACATTTACCCCCTTGCTGCTGCGCGTTTCATAATGCGGGCCAAAAAACGAATGAGAATCGGTGTACGAAACCTCTGGGCAGTCCAACATTAAGAACAAAGACAATAACCGTTTTTATCAGTGTCCCGCTCGGTCCGGTCGAGGGAAAATCGTCCTGAAAGCCACTCTGGCGGGGAAGTCTTGCAGGGTGGTCCGCCGGGCCTCGACCGCTGATTCAACGAACTGTCATACAATCTGTCGGTCCATGGTAGCAGAGCCAGGAAGCAATGCAACGCATCTTCGCTGCCAAAGGACACCGCGCTGCACCTCCGTTCTTTCCGAATTCCCTTGAATCTCCGTAGACTAGCGCGCTAAGATTCAGGCTTCGACGCTGCCGGCGACAAGTCGAGAGGTCGTCTTTTGCCCATGCGCAGCCGATGCCGCCGGTGGGACCGCGCTGGACCGGCTTAACACAATTATGGAGGCGCCGGTGACGTCCGGGACCGAAGCGGTGATCATTTTAAGGCCGGATGTGGACCGTCGGGCACTTTCCGAGGCTTTTCCGCCGCAGTCCATCGGCGGCCCAGCAAGCATGTCTTCCTTCCCAAAGGTCCTACGCCGCCGCCTCGATAAATTCTTCGCCGACCAGAAAATCTCTCCGAAAGCCGACCGCGCGATGTGGCTCAAAGTCACCGTCGGTCTTGTGGTGCTCCTAGGCAGTTGGATTGCCATCTACGCGCTTAAGCCGGATTCATGGAAGTTTGTCGGCCTCTACCTCCTAGGCGGACTCGCCCAGACATTTCTTTTGCTGAACATCGCCCACGACAGCAACCACAACGCCATCTCGCCTGTGCCGTCTGTAAACAGACTCCTGAATTACGTTTTTGATGTTTGCGGAATCGACTCGTACATGTGGCGCATTCTCCATCATCGCGGCCACCACTCCTGCATCAATCTCCAGGGCGAAGACGATGCGCTTACGGGACGCGGCATCTTTCGATTTACGCCCCATGAGCCACGCACGCGCATGCACCGGTTCCAACACATCTATGCGCTGTTCTTTTACGCGCTTTTCTCTCTCGACTATGTTTTCCTCAGGGACTTTGAAGCCTTTTTCTTCCCGTCCCATAATTATTTGAAACGCACCAAGCATCCGCCGCGTGAATACGCCATCCTTTTCGCGGGCAAAGCACTCTACTTGACCTACATGCTCATTTTGCCGGTCGAAGTGTTAAGGAAATCGCCTTTGCTGGTCCTTCTGGCGTTCGTGCTGGTCCATTTGATCATCGGTTTGACCGTATCGCTGGTCTTCCAGACTTCGCACACTGTTGACAGCACCTACTTTCCCACGGACCGCGGCGAGTTCGACAATGGCGTGTACCACATCTTTGCGACCACAGCCGATTATGCGACTGAGAACCCGCTCGTCGGTTGGCTCACCGGTGGGCTCAACCACCACATCACCCATCATCTGTGCCCATATGTGTGCCACACTCACTATGCTCCGCTTACCCGGATCGTGAAGCAGACCGCCGAGGAGTTTGGAGTTCCTTATCGCCAACATTCCACCATGACGCGGGCAATCCTGCATCATTTGATACTTTTGAAGCAACTGGGAAACGAAGACTGATCCGGGGCGCTTAAGGTATTACTTAGACCATGCAACTTGTCTGGATTGCTAGCTTCAAGGTAGACCACATGAGATTCTCCACGGTTCCAATCAAGCATCAGGGCGAGGAGTAACGTTGCCCACGCCGATTCCCGTTGTTTCCCGATTTCGTTCTTTTGCGGACTCGCCTGCGATGGCCCGCAATCCCGTACGAGTTTTGTCAAAGTACACCGAACTCTACGGCGACACATTCCGGATCTATATTGGTGGTCTTAAGGAAGCCACTGTCACTACCAACCCCGGCGTCATTCAGCATGTGTTGAAGACCAACGCGGAGAACTACCAGAAATCTGAAATACAAGTGAAGAGGATGGGCCACTTCCTGGGCAAAGGCCTTCTTACTACCCACGGGGAAGCCTGGCGCACGCAGCGGCGCCTCATTCAAAAGGGTTTCGATCGAAAGCAACTTGAGGCTCTGTCTTCGATCATGCAGGACTCGCTCGCCGAGTCTCTGAGGGATTTCGAAAGACAAGTCCGTGTTGGCTCCGTCGACATTTACCCCCACCTGATGAAAATGACCTTCTCGATGGTCGCCAGATCGCTGTTTGGCGCCAAGTTGAAGGACGCGGACATTGACCTGGTCAGCCATACCATCTGCACAGTCCAGGAATTCATCGTTCGACAAACCCTTCAGCCTTACCTGAATCCCTGGTTTGCCGTCTCGGGCGAACTGCGCAAACACGAGGAAATGCGAGTCCGTGCCGACAGCATCCTGATGGCTTACATTGAGCAGCGCCGTCACCAGGAGCCCGGTCACGATCTGCTGCAGACGCTAATGGACGCCCGTTACAGCGACGGCGAAGGCATGAGCGATGAACTCGTCCTAAGCGAGAGCATGCAACTGCTGGTTGCCGGCCATGAAACATCGTCGAACGCTCTATCCTGGATTCTCTATCTATTAAGCTCTCGCCCGAATTGTCTCGAAAGGCTGCGGCAGGAGTTCGATACCGTGCTGGGCGAAGCGTCCCTGAGTTATGCCGACGTTCCCCGGTTTGAGTTTGCCACGCAGGTCATTCAGGAGGCCCTCCGCCTCTATCCGCCGTTTTGGATGATCGACCGCATGGCAGTTGCGGACGACCGCGCAGGGGATATCGCCATACCTCGAGGATCGACGGTAATTGTGTTCGTGTACGGCGCGCACCATGCGCCGCGGTATTGGCAGAGCCCGGAGAGTTTCGACCCCGAACGTTTCATCAAAGCAAATGAAATGCACCAGACGCCATTTACCTATCTGCCATTCGGGGGCGGACCGCGGGGCTGTATCGGCGGCAACTACGCGATGATGCAAATCCTCATGATTCTGAGCGTTCTGCTCAGAAGATATGATTTTCAAGTGTCTGCGGGCCAGACGATCGAAGCGCGTCCAATGATCATCCTGCGCCCCAGGCACGGAATCCGCATGACCTTCACCGAGGTCAATGCACGCGACAACCTTGCCATTCTTCAGAAATAGTGCTGATCGTGTTCGAAGTGGCATGCAGGAGTGGTGAACGGCTTTGCGCACTTTTTCAAACGGCCGGAACGGCACGAGGCCGCTTGGAGCTTAGGTGTGCAACAGCCATAAATACCGGGTGGTGCGAAACGTCTTCAGTTGTCGGTGCTGATGCCCTTCAAAGTTGGTTAGCTCTGCGCACAAAGGCATCCACTTCCCACATCCACAATCTTGAACTGGCGCGTCAGCGGGGAATGTTGCACGCCGAAGGAGCGTTTAACGTTATCGTCTTTCCACGAAGACGAACGAATTACCTGGTGGAATGATTCTTCTGATTTATGGCCAAATGCTGTAGAACCTGGCGGCCAGAGATGCCACCGAAGTGGCATCCAAATTCGCGAAATTGGCCAAAAACTATAGTTCGCCGCTAAAGAGTTGCCCCAAAAAAGGGCTGTCCCTGAAGTTGCCCCAACAGAGTCATCGCTAACAAGGCTCATTCTTCGCCCAGTCGATTTGGGCCTTCAACACTGACACCGGGGAGGTTCAATAGCTTTGGGTGAAATCTTGTGTGGGATGGGATGGCTTCGGGAGATCACGACTGGATTCGAACCAGCGACCTCTTCCGTGTCAATCTGCATCTAACCTTTACTTTCAACAACTTAACCGCACACGGAATACCGCCTAAGCACCTGTATTTACGTGTAAGCCGTCGAGATTTTGGGTGAATTCTTGGGTGATTCCGAAGATCACGGAGAACAATGAAGCGGACTCAAAATCCGTCGAAGGCAGCTTCATGGGGCTCAACTCCCCCTCCCGGCACCATGAGTATGTGTATTTAGAATCAGCAGTTTAAGGAATGCCAAATTGCTTTGTGCCTAAAATTGTGCCCACAGCGTGCCCGATTTCCCCTCATAGGCACCACCTCTGTGCGGCCGTCGAAGCCGTTCATTTCACTCTGACGGCGCACTCTTCGCACATCAGCAAACAGTCGGCATCGCTCCTCATGAACTAAATTCGGCTGTAGTGATTGGTGTGAGTTGAAGGCCGAGGAGTTTGGCCTGTTTTGAGAGTCGTTTGTGGAGTCGGCGATTTTGCTGTTGCTGTTCTCGGGCGAAGGCGGTTTCGTCGTAGTCAGAGCCGGTGGTGAGCAGATGGTAGAGGATGCGGGCCAGTTTGTGAGCCGTGGCGGTGATGGCCTGCGGGCCTCCGAGGCGTGCGCGCATGGATCGATAAAAGTTGCCGAGATGGGATCGGCTGCGGGCCAGAGTCTGAGCTGCAACCCTGAGAGCGTGATTGAGGCGGTTGTTGGTAGGCCGGGTTTTTGAAGATAGGATTCTGCCTCCGCTCTTTTTGTTGTTGGGGCACAAGGCCAGCCAGTTGGCGAATGCGGCAGCGGAGGGGAAGCGGCTCAGATCGGTTCCCACTTCAGACAGCAGGGTATGAGCGGTGAGCGCGCTGATCCCTGGCACTGCCGTCAGATCGACGCCGAATAGCCTATGCAGTTCCGAGCTCATATTGAAATGGAACTGGTTTTTGCGGCGCTTCTGCCGGCTCGGCCTGGAGTGCGAACCCGGACCATCGATCTTGCCGGAGATGCTGCCGGTGTGACGCTGTATCTCCTGGTCGCATTCGGCCAGCAGGTGCTGATAGTTTTTGTAGGCGGCCAGCGATTGTTTGAGTGTGAACAGGTGCTCGGGGCGGTAGTTGCCGGTCAGCGATTTGATCACGGTGGGGCGGTCGGCGCGCACCCTGGCGTGGCACAGGGAGGCCAATTGGCTGGGATCGCGCTGGCCCGCCACGATGGCTTCGACGATAGCCATGCCACTGATCCCGGTGATGTCCGACAGTACATGGTGAATCTGCAGATTCATTTGGGTGAGGGCCTTGTGCATGTGCTGGATGTGTACCGCGGCGTTCTCCACCAGGCTGGAGCGGTGGCGGCTGAGAGAACGCAGCGCGCAGATGGCGGCATCGGGCCGGAAGGAGGCTTTCAGCAATCCCACCGAATGCAGGTACTGCAACCACTGGCAGTCACTCACATCCGATTTGCGTCCCGGCACATGCCGGACATGATGGGAGTTGACCAGGCAGACACGCAGGCCGGCCTCTTCCAGAACCTCGTACGGCGGAATCCAGTAAACCCCGGTCGACTCCATGGCTACGGTGCTGACCCCGCAGCGTAGCAGCCATGCCGCCATTTCCCGCAAATCGCCGGTGAACGTTTGGAAGCAGCGTACCGGCTCGGCGTCCCGGTCAGGCCGCACTGCAACGTAAATCTCAGTGGCTCCTACATCGATGCCCGCCGCGTTGGGCTCGATGCAGTCCAGACTCAAACTTCTTCCCTTGCCTGACTGTTTTCCCATGACTCCTCCTGCTGCTGGGATCGGGCCAGACTGTGCCTCGGGTAATCTCCTCAACGGGATCGCAGACCGAAAACGGCCCGCGTCACCTAAATCGCCATCACAGAATCTGGAACCATGCTCAGGATCGGGCTCGAAAAGCACCAATGGGCAGCCGGCTTACTTCCGCAATCCGCAGCCTCTCCAGATTACCTGCGCTTGACCCTGTTCATCCCATCGGTAACTCGCTGGAAGCGAGTCGGGCTGCTCGGGATGAACTGCGTTATCCGAAGCGGCTGATGCCGGATCAGCATTCCGGAGCTCGGACCGTCGGGGACCACCACAGTAGAATCAAGCACTTACCTTTAGAATGAGCCCGCACGGAGGCACTCTAGTCTAGTCGCCTAAGGTACTGATTCGACACGTTTGGGGACGCATGGCATGGCACAGTCTACGGCACAGCTGATTCAAAGCTAGGTTGGCTGCCTTTTTGCGAACGATTTTCACGCATGCAAGTCATACATCAAGCGGAGAGCCAGTTGGTCGAATTACGATGATCTGCGAGGGCTCGATAGTTACCACGTGCAGTCTCACATTCCGACCGGCGCAGAGGTGATCCCGGTTTCGCAACCTAGCGAGTGATAGCTTCCACCTTTATCACTCACTCTTCGGCCAAGTGCGCGGGTCCCATGCGCGATGAATGCTTATGGCGATTATGCGACAGTTACAGTTTCCATTCCATAATGACCGGTGATGGCGAGGGAGGTGGATGATACCGGCCGAAACCATGACGACCGCGAACGTAAAGCAGGCGGTGATGAAACGCTGGTGGATTCCGAACGCCGACTCAAACCATTACCATCCCGACGGGAAGATTCGCTGGTGTTGGCTAGAGCTTGGAGAAGCAGCGATTATGCTGCAGGAGTTTATGCCAGAACGTGAGCCGAAGGAACCGCTGGGAACTGGAGTCAAAGTCTGTTTTCAGTGTGAAGATGCGCTGGCTCTGTATCGACTGAAGTGCCAGAAGAAACCGAACTGGAAGAGTAGCTTGGCTCGGCAGTGACGCTGACATGGGCAACGCGCTCACTAGGCTAAATGGGGCCTGTTCTTGGGTTCCGGGCGTATTGTGGGCCAGCCTTACCTTGCGGCTTGGGCGCAGCTTGGGCAAAGGTCCGTTTGCCGGCAATACCACTCAGAACGATTTCTCGATCTAGTGTGCGACCCGGAGCGCCAAAGACATGTCCCTGTCCCCCCAAGGGATACTGCTTCCGACCAAACCATCTTGAATTCCCATTCAGGGCAAGGGAGAATGAAACTTCAGGATGTGATCTTGATCACTGCCGCACACGGGCCGGCGGCGGATGCTTACAATAGACTTTGGAGATCCGCAGAGCATGGACTGGGGCAGACGAGGCGCGTTGCTGATGTTGGTGGTTGCGATCCTTTGGACCGCAATGCCGGCGGTCGCGTGTGCGCTCACCCCGGATACGATGGCACAGCCCGCGTGCTGCAAGGGGATGCCTGCTGATTGCGGTCCAGTCGGAATGGCGGCGAACGGCCCATGCTGCCAAATTCACGGGGAGAACCCAGTATTCTCTCCGGTCCCGCTGTACTCGTCTGAGCACTTGCAGGCATCGGCTATGGTGCCGCATCAGGGCTTTGTGCAGTCGCCACCTGAGATCGGTACTGCAACTTCCCGTGTATCCAATGCGCCGCCTCCAAGTGCGTCCTCCGGCAGCATCTCCGTACTCCGACTCTAAAGCTTCTTCCTTCGCAAGCTGAACTTGAGCCTTCGTGCGTCTTCCTGCGGCCATCCGCCCCGCGAACTCGCCACCAGGCCATGAGCTGTGTACCCGCTGGAGGGAAGAATGAAAGCGTTTGTGTGTATCCTTTGCGCCCTTTTGGTCGCGTTGCCTGGCGTGTCTTCTGCGCAGATGCCAAGCAAGACAGATGTCCTGCCTGTCGCCGCCTTGTTTGACCAGCATCATGAGCCAAAGCCGAGCGGCCCGGCGCTGACCTTGGACGACATCGAACGCATCGCCCTCTCGGCAAACCCGGAGATGGCGGTTGCAGCCCGGCGAGTCGCCATGGCTGAAGCGCACGTTCCGGTTGCAGGCGCGCTCGACGATCCCTCAGTGATGTACCGGGGTTGGGGCGTGCCGCTTAGCCAGCCATGGAACTATAACGCCGCCCAGAACATGTTCAGTATCAGCCAGACGTTCCCAGGCGCGGGCAAGCGGGCGCTTCGAACCAGCGTGGCGGAGTCCGGCGTTGAGGTGGCGAAGGCTCAGCTTGCGCAGGTTCGACTGGACGTTCAAGTGCGCGTACGCAAGGCGTTCGACGATCTGCTGCTGGCCCAGGACGAACTGAGGATTCACGACCAGCACGTTGACCTGGCGCGCCAGGCAATCGAAGCCGCGCGAATCAAGTACGCGGTAGGGAAGGTTTCGCAGCAGGACATCTTGAAAGCTCAGGTCACGCTCACGGCGCTTGCGGAACACATGATTCGCTTTGGCCGAGATGCGGATCTGGCCAGAGCCCGTCTGAACACGCTGCTCGGACGCGCTCCCGATACGCCGCTGAACATTCAGGGGCAATACGCAATTCTCGTTGCGTTACCTACCGAGCAGAAACTCGAGGACCTGGCTCTTCAATCGCGGCCCGATCTCGTGGCAGCGCGTCAGTCCGCGGAGCGAAGCCATAAGGACCAGGCGCTGGCCAAGAAGGTTTACCTTCCGGACTTCACCGTCTCGGCCGGCTACATGCTGATGCAGCCGAGTGCCAGCATGCGCAACAACTACATGGTGGAAGGCTCAATGAATCTGCCCTGGCTGAACCGCCGCAAACACGATGCGGAAATTGCGGAAGCCACGGCAACAGCCACCGAGCAGGATGAGGAATTAATTGCGATGCGTAATGCCGCATTCGGGCAGATTCAGGATGCGCTGGTGGAAGCGCGTGCGGCGCAACAGCTCGCGCACATGTATCGCGATCAGCTCCGCCCGCAGGCAGAAGCGACACTCCAGGCGAGCGTCATCGCGTATGAAAACGACAAGACAGACTTCCTCGATCTGCTCAATAGCCAAATGACAGTTGTCGATGTCGATCTCGATTGGTTCCAGGCCGCCGCAGACTTTGACACGCGCATGGCGGACCTCGAACTCGCGACAGGAACTCCACTTGACCAGCAACAGCAGTCCACGCCAGAGGTGAAACCGTGAAGACTCGTACATATCAATTCGCCCTCGCATGGGTCGTCGCGGTCTGCATCCTGCTCGCATCCGCGCTCGCCTATGTGCTTCTGCACCAAAACCCGACAGCCACACCTTCGCAGGACCCAGTCGTTGCGCGCGGTCCGGATGCAGCCTCGCAACCCGCGCAGCGGGCATCGACCCCCACAACGGCCGCTCAACCCGCGCTCGCTCCTGTCCAGCTGTCCCCGCGGCGCATGCAGGAGATCGGCGTTACGACGGCAGTTGCGGAACTGAAGAACGTGCATAACGACCTGAGTGTTCCCGGCAACGTCGACATCGACGAGGAGAAGCTCTCCTATGTGCAGACCCGCTTTCCCGGCTGGATTCAGGACGTCTTCGCGAACGCGACCTACCAGTACGTACGCAAAGGCCAGCGTCTTTTCACCGTGTACAGCCCGGACCTTGTAAGCAGCGAGCAGGAATACGTACTGGCCAAGCAAAACCAGAACGCATTCGCGCAGGACATGCATGGGATGGCTGCGCACGAGAGCGGATGGCTGCTCAAAGCCGCCGAAGAACGCCTCCTGCAGTTTGGCCTTCCACAGGAGAAGATCACGGATTTGAACCAGAGCGGTAAGGTCGAGCGCAACATCGCGATCGACTCACCGGTTTCCGGTTACATCACCGAGCGCAATGCATTGCCAAATGCTTACGTGCAGCCGGATACGAAGCTTTACACCATCGCCGACCTCTCCACAGTTTGGGTGTACGCCAGCGTGTTCCAGAACGACGTGGGCCGCTTGAGACCGGGTGACGCAGCACAGGTCACGGTCGATGCCTATCCCGGTCGCCACTTCAACGGGCGCATCGACCAAATCTTGCCGCAAGTCGATCCGACGACCCGCACAGTACGCGTGCGCTTGGTCTTCTCCAACCCTAGTGTTGTCCTCAAGCCGGGGATGTACGTCAATGTTGCCATCGCAGTTTCACTTGGCCGGCAACTGGTCATTCCCACTTCCGCCGTTTTGCAATCCGGTTCGCAGGCGGTCGCGTTTATTGACCACGGCAACGGCAGTCTGGAGCCGCGCACCATCCAGACCGGTCCCCAATTCGACAATTCAATTGTGGTCCTCAGCGGCTTGAAAGCCGGCGACCGCGTAGTCAGCTCCGCCACCTTCCTAGTGGACTCCGAAGCGCAACTGCAGGCGGCTCTCGCAGCGTTTTCTCCTCTTCCGCAGGCAACTCCTGCTGGCGCAAACCCAGCAGCCGCCGCGCAAGTGCAGGTCGAGCTCAGCACCGAACCATCTCCACCGCGCAAGGGCGCAAACACTATGCGCGTGACCCTCGCCGGTGCCGATGGCAAACGGGCCACAGGTGCGCAGGTGACGGTGACCTTCTTCATGCCGGCGATGCCCGCCATGGGAATGGCTGCCGAACACGCCACAGCGACGCTTACCGATAAGGGCAATGGCAGTTACGAAGGCCCTCTGCAACTTCCGTCGGGCGGAACCTGGTCTGTGACCGTCACTGTTCAACGCGGCGGTCAGACAATCGCGGTGAAAAAACTTAGCCTCAGCGCGACCGGAGGCATGTGATGATTTCGAAAACCATCGCGTGGTGCGCCCGCAACCCCTTCCTCGTTTTTATGGGAGCCATTCTTCTGGTTGTTGCCGGCATCTGGTGTATGCAGCGTGTGCCGCTCGACGCCCTGCCCGACATCAGCGACGTACAGGTCATCATTCACACACCGTGGGCGGGCGAACCGCCCAATGTGATCGAGGATCAGGTCACATATCCGATTGTGACCGCGCTGCTCTCAGCTCCGCACGTCAAGAACGTCCGCGCCCAAACCATGTTCGGCGACTCCTATGTTTTCGTCGTCTTTCAGGACGGCACCGACCTCTACTGGGCGCGATCGCGCGTCATCGAATATCTCCAGCAGATCGCAGGAAAGCTCCCAGCCGATGTGCATCCCGCCATCGGTCCCGACGCCACAGGAGCGGGCTGGATCTTCGAATACGCGATCGTGGACCGCAGCCATACCAAGAATCTTGCTGATCTGCGCGCCCTTCAGGATTGGTTTCTTCGCTACCAACTTGAAACCGTGCCCGGTGTTGCGGAGGTAGCCAGCATCGGCGGCTTCGTGCGTCAGTACCAGGTCAACCTCGATCCAAACAAGCTCTTCTCTTATGGCATCTCCGCCTCGACTGTCATCGACCGTGTGCGCCAGAGTACAAACGAAGTCGGCGGCGACGTTCTGGACATGAACGGCGCCGAGTACATGATCCGCGGTCTTGGCTACCTGCGATCCCTCTCCGATTTAGAGAACGTTCCAGTCGCAACCAAGAATGGAACGCCCGTGCTGGTGAAGGACTTGGGCACCGTTTCCTTTGGGCCGGATGTGCGCCGCGGCGCGGCCGACTGGCAAGGACAGGGCGAAACCGTGGGCGGCATTGTGGTGATGCGCTATGGCATGAACGCCCTCAACGTGATCGACGGCGTAAAGGCGAAGTTCAAGGAAATCGCACCCTCGCTGCCTCCGGGCGTCGAGATCGTAACCGGCTACGACCGTTCCTGGCTCATCGACCAGTCGATCCACACTCTCAAGCGAGACCTCATCGCCGAAGCCATCATTGTCAGCTTCGTCAGTATTGCCTTCCTCTTCCACTTCCGTTCCGCGCTGGTTCCGATTCTCACGTTACCCATCGCGGTCCTGGCGGCGTTTATCCCCATGTATTTCCTGCATGTCAGTTCCAACATCATGTCGCTTGGCGGCCTGGCGCTGGCAGTTGGCGTCTTGATCGACGCCGCCATCGTCATGGTGGAAAACGGACACCGTCATCTTGCCGAGCGGACCGACACCCCGAGTGAAACCGAGCGCCGCAAAATCCTGGTTGGCGCGGCACAGCAGGTGGGTCCTGCGCTCTTCTATTCGCTCATCATGATCGTGGTGTCGTTCCTCCCGGTCTTCCTGCTTGAAGCGCAGGAGGGCCGCATGTTCCGGCCATTGGCCTGGACCAAAACGCTTGCTCTTATCTTTTCCTCGCTGCTCTCCATCACGCTGGTTCCCGCCCTCATGCCGCTCTGTCTGCGCGGAAAGCTGCGCCCCGAATCGCAAAACCCTGCAGCGCGGATCACGCAGGCTATCTATCTGCCTGTGCTGCGCTGGTGCCTCAAGCACTGGAAGATCGTTATCGCGCTGAATCTCGCCTTTCTGGCTGCCACCGTTCCGCTCTATCTGCGCCTCGGTAGCCAGTTCATGCCGGCGTTGTATGAAGGCTCTGCTCTTTACATGCCCAGCGCGCTCCCAGGCATCTCCATCACGCAAGCGGTCTCTCTGATGCAGGAACAGGACCGAATCATTCATTCGTTCCCAGAAGTAGCTACGGTCTTCGGCACCGTGGGCCGCTCCGACAGCGCAACGGACAATGCTCCTCTCGACATGTACGACACCACCATCATGCTCAAGCCGCGCGACCAGTGGCGGGGCGGCATGACTTATGAAAAGCTCATCCACGATATGGATGAGAAGCTGCAATTTCCGGGGCTCACCAATACGTGGACCATGCCGGTTGCGAACCGGCTCGACATGGAACTCACCGGAATTAAGACGCCGGTAGGAATCAAAATTCAGGGCCCCGATCTGGCGCACATTGAGGATATCGGTTCACAGATGCAGCAGATTTTCTCCGGCATGCCGGAGACGAACTCAGTGTTTGCCGAACGGGTCTCGCAGGGCTTCTATCTCAACGTCGAGGTCAACCGGCCTGAAGCCGCACGCTATGGCCTCACCGTCGCCGATGTGCAGCGAGTCATTACTTCCGAGATCGGAGGAGCCGACATCGCTCAGAATGTACAAGGCCGCGAGCGATTTCCCATCGGGGTTCGCTATCAGCGCAGCTTTCGCGACCACCCTGAATCTCTGTCGCAGGCGCTCATTCCAACTGCGTCCGGAGAACAGATTCCAATCAGTCAGGTGGCCCATGTCTACTACTCACGCGGGCCGGCCATGATTCGCGACGAGGACGGCGCTCTCACTGGATACGTGTACCTGAATCTCAACACGAATAATTACGGCGGCTTCGTGAATCGCGCAGAGAAGATGCTGAACCAGAAACTTGCACTTCCGGCGGGCTACACCTGGCATTGGGCTGGAGAGTACGAGTTCGAAATGCGTGCCAAGCAGCGCCTCACCATCATCCTGCCGATCGTCTTCTTCGTAATCTTCCTGTTGCTCTATCTCGTATTCAAATCCGCTATTGAAGCCGCGGTGCTGATCTTCCCCACTCTCTATGCCATGTCCGGCGGCCTGCTGCTTCAGTGGATGCTTGGCTACAACTTCAGCGTCGCTGTGTGGGTCGGCTACATCGCGCTTTTCGGCATCGCCGTCGAAACCGGTGTCGTGATGGTGGTATATCTGCACGAGGCTTATCAGCACCGGCTCGCGCAGGACGCGCCGATGACGGAGGCCGATCTTGAACAGGCTGTAGTCGATGGTGCGGTGCAACGGCTCCGGCCAAAGCTGATGACCGTCGCCGCGGTCATTGTCAGCCTCGCGCCCATCCTGTGGGAGACGGGCATCGGCTCTGACGTGATGAAGCCAATTGCCGCCCCCATCGTCGGCGGGATGATTACCTCAACGATTCACGTCCTGATTCTCGTGCCCGTGTTCTTCATGCTCATTCGGCGAAGGAATATCCGACGTGGGTCGCCAAGTTCTCGTCAGCAGGTGGAGATATGAATTGTTAGTCAAGTGGCTCGGTTCAGGCTTGTTGAGGACGTTTCTCCGCGCATCTTGGTATGCATCTGGTCGGGATCGATCTTGGGCATCTTTTCTTTCCAACCTTTGCGGATCAGCCGTGCGTTCGCCGGAAGCGCGGTCAGGAATCCGGCGATCATTGCAACCTGCATCATGAACCAGAAGGCAGCCATGTTCGGCTTCAGGTGGGGTGCAGGAAACAGCCAGTAGTAACTGATTGCCATCCACCCAAACATCCCTACCTCGAACAGCATGATGGAGATCGTATCCGCGCGCACTGCTGCAATCACCCCTTTGCCGAAAGACAAACCGCGCATGGGAACGATCGTGAAGTACTGGAACGCGACACCAATCAGGTACGCGAAGAGGAAGTCGAAGATCAACTTGGTTTCGAATTCTCCTGCGAACGAAAGCGCCAGTGCCGGCACGAGTAGCTCTGCTATTGTGTCTCCTATGATGCAGCCGGCGCCGCAGTGGAATACCGCGATGCTGTTTTGAATCCAGGTCGGCGCATCATCCTTGTGCTGCTCCATGGTTTTCTTCATGTCTTCTGACATGGGCTTTTTCATTGATACATGCAGCGACTTCCGGCAGAGGTAGATCGCAAACGGTCCCATGTAGAGGCCTGTGATGGGCCAGACCACATCCATGATCCACATTTTCTGCGGGTTCCGCAGAGTCTGAATGAGTATGACAAGAGCGCTCGCGATGCAGATTGCTATCCAGGACCAGGCAAGTGTTTCGAACCACGCAGGGACCATAGCATTAAGCTGGATGCGGGGCGCCGGTCAAGAGGTGGCCTGGGTTCACCCCATCGAATCTTTCGAGCCACAGGAGTCACCCTTCCCATCGGCAACACGGGATTTTTTGGCTGCGACGCGGGTGGGCGGTGCGTCGGAGGAGATCAATTCGACCCGTATGTGACGAAGGAAATGGCATTGCCATCGGGATCTCGCACCTGAAAGTCAGTTCCCCCCCAGGCCTGCTTGGTAAGCGTTTGAGCGAACTCCACACCTCGCGCCTTGAATTCTGCGAATAAAACTTGCACGTTTGAGACTTCGATGGAAGCCACGATCACCGATTCCTCCTGCGCGGCTGCTTTTGCGAAGAAGGGTTCATGCACGAAGCGCATATGCAGGCGAACGCAGTCTCGCGATACCGCACCGTAAAACGGAGGAAGACCATGGAGGAAGTCGATGTCAAAGCCCAGCTTCTGGTTGAAGAAGTCGGCGCATGTCTTAACGTCCCGCACCAGCAGGATTGGAATTACGTCCTTCAGTAACGGTGGGCCAGGCGAAGGACGCGGTGTCTTCGCCGCTCCGGCCGCTGCCGCCTTTAGTGCCGTCCAACGCCGATGTCCGGCTTCGACCGCGACGATCTCCTGCGCTAAAGCGAGTGTGAATTTGAGCTCCAACACCTCGCGGTCCGTCAAGGACTCGTAGCGTTCGAGCCGGCGTAATCTCCCGCCCAGGGAATAGTTTCCTTCTCGATGCCAGCGGAGCAACAGTTTGGCTTGCTTGCGGTAAGTCTCAATGGTTGGCATTAGCACACTCCTGCTGAGTTTTTTCAGCGGGCGGGCCTAGCCCTTTCGGCAAGAACGCCGACGTGCCCCACGAGAACAGCTTTAAGCTAGGGCGGAGCGCGATGAGTGTCAATTTCAAAACTGGGACAATACCGATGAGTGGCACGAAACCCTTTACAGCGCAGGGGCATAAAAAAGTCGGCGAAAAAGGAATCCTGGGGAAACTGATAGGGCCTTCGCCGGCTCTACGATGTTTTCCAGCGCCACATCCCGTTCGCCGATGCCGGTATTGAACTCGGAACCCGTCGGCTTCCGAGCTCCTTCCGAGTTCCGGCAGCCGATCCGCAAACTGACGCAGCCCCGATTAGCGAGTTCGCGATGGCGCCAATCGATCTCGGCCAGAGAAATCGACTCAACACAGATTCTTGCCTTCGCATCTGTTTTCAGAATATGCTGGGTCCAGCTCATGGGGCGCATCCGGTCCGCGGAAAGGACAGAAGTCCACCCAGCAATTACTCAATTCGACTGAACTGACTTTCAGCCCGTCTTTATGCGGACCTCGGGTAAACGAAAGGAAGTTCTCTGTGCCGACGAAACCGCTCCCCGCAAATCCCAGTCTCGACCACCTTAAGCACCAGGCAAAAGATTTTCTTCGCCAGCACGCTCGGAGAGAACCGAGCAGCGCGCAGCGCCTCCGCGAATTCCATCCAAATCTTCGCCGTGACACAGACCAGAAAATCTTCTCAACCCATCTCGCCCTCCTCGACGTGCAACTCGCCATCGCGCGCGAATACGGGTTTGCAAGCTGGGGCCACCTCAAGCACCATATCGAAAAACCCGGCCTGAGCGGGAACCTGGCCCTTCCGCACCACGAGCGAATCGAAGACCCTATTTTCCGTCGCGCAGTCAACCTGATCGACTCTGGCGACATCCCTGGATTATCGCTTCTGCTCAAACAAAATCCCAGCCTCATCCACCAGCACGTTCTCTTTCCGACGAAAGTAAAGCGCTTAATGTGAAGTTCTCGGCGGAGTGGAGAAACAGACCGTCGCGAACGGTTCTCCATTCCCCGCCCTTAGCTCAGTTAGATACTGTCATCATAAACGGGGAAAAGCATCGATCATCTAAAGAAATCATGGTCTGACACCCCGTGCTAAATCTCAATCGAATCCGATCCGCGCATAGCCGTGCGGGCGTGTCCATCGGGTGCTCTGAGTTATGCCATCGACGGCGTCGAGGCCCGCGCTCACGCTGATTGCCGGAGGCTCGCGACTGAGTGCGGCCCTCGCTGTGCCACATGATTCTGCCGAGAAAGCCGTTGCCTACATGGCGAAGTATGGCTGGACGATCCAATTGGGTCCATTCTTCGAACTGGTTTCGGCAGTTCCTCTGGGCATCTTCATCGCAACTACGATTAGCCGCCTGCGGTTTCTTGGCATCCGCAGTGCTGGAGAGTCCATCGCGTTGCTTGGGGGCATCGGGGCAACCGCGTTGCTGGTTCTTTCTGCGTTGGCTAATTGGTCCCTAACCAGACGAGGGATCGCCGAGGCAAACGGTGCAGCGGCAGCACTGCGCGCGATCGGCTTTGCCGCAGCCGGCCCCGGCTTTGCCGTGCTTCTTGGCTTCGGAGGTATTTCACTTGCAGCGGGCCGTCACAAAAGCCTGCCACGCTGGCTAAGGTGGCTCGGCATTGTCGTGGGCCTGACATGCGAGCTTGCCGCGTTCACAGTGTTGAATTTCAAAGCCGGCTACTTTATTCCGGTGGGCCGCTTCGTCAGCATCGTTTGGATGGTTGGCGTATCTCTAACGCTCCCGATAGGCGTCACCGATTCGACAGGAACCTCGGACGTTCATTCCGCAGCATAGCTTCGGCGCGGGTTCATGACACACCTGAAACCAGGCGCTCTACAATTCTCCGAACTGATAATGCTTGATCTGATCGCCTTCATGTGATCACGACTATATGGGCTAAGCGTCGCCGGCCCACAGTAGGGTCGAAGGTGATGTACATGACGTCCAAGGCGACCTCGATCCCGTGCTTGGCCTGCTCGACGTGCACCTTTACGTCATAGCTGTTGGTCCGCTTGATCTTCGGCCCGCTTACATTGGACGGACCCGCGGGCATTCTGAGTTGGCCCGAGTCGGGAAGATACGCGTAGCGGTCCGCAAGACCTAAGGCAGTCATTGGAAAACCGACCGTGGCTTGCTCCAGTATGGACTTGGGCTTGCGGGGTCGGAACCGGAAGCTCTCGTTTCCTCATTTTGAGCGTGTTCCCTCAGAATTCCTGGATCGTCGCCAAGCAAGAAGTTCCAGCTAATAGATATCGCTCTCTGCGTTCATTGATTATTTCAGGATGGGCGGTGATACGACCGGAACGCCGAATCGTGGGGGGGGAACCCGTTTTTCGGTACAGATCAAGCACACTCCGGCGTTGGTTGGCAGCTTGACATCATATGTTGGACTCACGTATATATGTGAATTACATATATGGAACCGCTGAATAATCCCGATCGTGAATGGAAAAAGGGCGGCGCGGAACTGCTGATCCTTTCGTTGCTGGACCAGCAGGCACGCCATGGCTACGACATCTGCAAGCTCATTGAGGCGCGATCAGGCGGTGCACTGCGGTTCCACGTCACCACGCTCTATCCCTTGCTGTATCGGCTGGAGGAACGTGGGCTTGTTCAGGGGCGCTGGGTCGAGAAGCCAAATCAGCGCCGCAGACGCTACTACAGCCTCACGGCTGAAGGGCGCAAGGTGCTGGCGCGGCAGCGGCGGAGCTGGCTGGGATTTGTCGAGGCGATGGGCCGCGTCATGGGGGTGGAAAATGCCTGATTGGAAGCAGGAAGTCGCAGGACGGTTGGCAGTTCAGCATATCGATCCAGCCCGCAGCGCTGCCATCATTGATGAGGTGAGTCAGCATCTCCAGGATCGCTACCAGCAGTTGCTCTCAGCAGGAACCGAGGAATCGGAGGCATGCCGGCGAGTCCTGGAAGAACTTGAGAACAGCGACCGATTCGCTGCCGCGCTGCCTTCAGGTCTGCGCAGGCGGAGCCGGGATTCACCTCCTCAGGCCGAATTGCCGTCAGGGAATCTGGCCTTCGACCTCTTTCGCGATATGCGATATGGATTCCGTAGTATGCTCAGGGCGCCGGGCTTCTCTTTCTTCGCGATTCTGACGCTCGCATTGGGAATCGGCGCCAGCACAACCGTATTCACTCTCGTGAACACTCTGCTTCTCCATCCGCTTCCTGTCCAGGATCCGTCGCACCTTGTCTGCGTGTACACCACGGACGTCAAAGGACAGAAGCAATCCGGCAATCTTCTTCCAACCTCGTATCTGAATCTGAAGGACTACCAGGCGAGGAATACTGCGTTTAGTGGAATCGGCGGCTTTTCACCACCTTTGGTAATGACGTTGACTGAAAGTACGGGGACAGAGCGATTCTTCGGCCAGCTTGTCACTTCCGATTACTTTGAAACGCTTGGCCTGGCCCCGGCCAAGGGCCGATTCTTCCTTCCCGGCGAGACGAGCACGCCGGGCAGCATGCCCGTCGCCGTCCTGAGTTACAACGCGTGGAAGATCCGTTTCGATCGCGCACCGGATATTGTGGGCAAAACCATTGAGCTCAACGGAACGCCCTTTACGGTGGTTGGAGTCGCTCCGGCGGGATTCCTGGGAGTCAGCGCGGTCTTTGGCCCCGATGTATGGCTGCCGGCAACGATGGCAGCACAGGTGCTGCCGCCCTCGCTGCAGGACATACTGAGCGATCGGGGGAAGCCCTTCTTTCAAGCCGTCGGGAGACTGAAGCCAGGGGTGAGCCGCAGCCAGGCCGAAGCAAACCTGCAAACCGTCGCGTCCTCTCTCCAGCAGGAGTATCCAGATGTCAACACGGGCCGTACCGTTACTGCACAGCCGGTAACGACAGCGCTATTCTCAAGCACCGGCGGCGAACGCGGCCTCGCTTTGGTGAGCGCCGTTCTGTTCGGGATTGTCGGGCTGGTGTTGTTGATCGCCTGCTCGAATGTTGCCAACCTGCTCATGGCGCGTGCCGTGGGCCGGCGCCAAGAGATTGCGGTTCGTCTGGCAATTGGCGCCAGCCGCGCGCGCCTCTTTCGCCAGCTTCTGACAGAAAGCATGATGCTTGGCATCTTAGGCGGCATCGGCGGCATTTTTGTCGGCTATGAAGGCTGCCGGTTCCTGGGGTCCTTCCGTCCCGCCAACGTTGCGCGCAACCTCCTTGATCCAAGGCCCGACGCCACGGTTTTCCTCTTTGCACTCTTGCTGGCGCTCGCCACTGCGTTCGTCTTTGGAGTTATGCCGTCACTGAAGGCGTCGAGGACAGACCTGGTCGACAGCTTGAAGGAAGAGGCGCATCTTGCGGCGCCGAGTGGCCGTAGTGCTCGATTCCAGAAAGCGCTCGTCACCATGCAGGTTGCGCTCTCGCTGCTTTCGTTGATCGCCGCCTCGCTCTTTCTTCGCGCCGTCCAGCATGCCTATACCATCGATCCGGGTTTCGATGAAAGACACCTCGCTGTCTTCATGATGAATCCGGAACAGGTAGGATACGATGCGGCGCGGCTCCAGGAATTCCACCGCGACGTTCGGGAGCGTGTTGCCGCAATCCCCGGCATCGAAGCTGTGAGCTGGGCTGCGGACATGCCGTTCTGGTCCAGTCCCTCGCGCGGAGTCCAGATTGAGGGGCAACTGAAGCGGAACTCGGAAGCCTTGAGCACCGTGACCAACACCGTCGACCTGGACTATTTCAAGGTCATGGGCACCCCGCTCGTTCAGGGCAGAGCTTTCACAGACGACGACCGTGATGGCACGGTCCCGGTGGTCATTATCAACCAGGACCTGGCACGAAGGCATTGGCCTCAAGGAGACGCAATTGGAAAGCGCCTCCACCTGGTCGGCGACAGCACCTTGCGCCAGATTATAGGCATCGTCAAGAACAGCGACTACACAACTCTGGGCGAGGCGCCGCAACCGTGCTTGTTCTTTCCATTGCGTCAGAATCCCAGTGGAAATTTCAATCTGTACGTGCGAGCCGCGGGCAATCCTGCGGCGGTCATAGAAGAGGTACAGCGCGCGATAAGACAGCTTGCCCCCAAAGTGGAGATCAGTGACATCCGAACCGGCGCCAATCTCATGGATCAGATCCTATTCAGCGCGCGCATCGTGCTCGGTTTGCTGGGAATCTTCGGATTGCTCGCTCTGACCCTGGCCAGTGTGGGACTATACGGTCTTCTGGCCTACTCTGTGAGAGGCCGCCAGCGCGAAATCGGCGTGCGAATGGCCCTCGGCGCCTCGCGATCTGCCGTCCTCCGCCTGGTGCTGCAACAGGGCATGATGCTGGTGGCCATCGGTGTTGCAATCGGCCTGGCGCTCTCGCTGCTGATTGGCCACGCCTTTTCCAGAATGCTGTTCGGCCTCAGCCCTGCCGATCCGTTGGCCTTGCTCGGCGCCTCTGCCGTACTGCTTCTGGTCGCTTTGCTGGCGTCGTATCTTCCCGCGCTAGCTGCAAGCCGCATGGAACCGATGAGAGCCCTGAGAGAAGGATGAGCAGCAACGTACTTCCTCTTGATGGAAGTCACTGCCAAGACGGTCACGAGCGGCGATTCGTACTCTCGGCGAGTGTTGAAGATTCTACCGTGTCGAAAAGCGCAGGCGATACGTTCTTCGACAAGGTGGCGGGCGTATGGTCGGCGATGGGGACAATGCGCCCTGAAACCCCGAAACAGTTTTCGCCCGGGGCCAGAACAGACCCGGGTGGCGGCCCGCAAAAGGCGCGCCGGATGTTTACCAAATTGGCAATGAAGAGTGGGCGGTAATTCGACCGTAGATGGTATTCGGGTGGCAGTCTGAACTTTTTATGAATCTTCTTCGGTCGAGTAGATTCACCTTGTCCGTTTGAATTCAATGCCCCGAGCCTCGGGCGCGGACGCGACTAAACCGGACACCTTTCCTGCTTCTCTGTGAAATACGATTACGAGACTGCCTTCTGCGTTGAATTCGTTCTTTGCAATTGGAGCCAATTTAATGGGCGGGTTGTTGCCATTCTTGAGCACGAGCTGCCCTTGCTCTAACGCGATCTGGAACTCGCCATCCACTTCCCCACTCCGGTAGTCACCGACGAATTCCTTTAATTCCGAGTCGCTCAGATGGAACTCGCCGAGCCTTTCGCCGATATAGAGCACCTGGCCATTCCTCTCCCAAGTGGCCTTCATGGAATTGCCCCGTGCCTGAAACGTGATCAGATCACCCATGAAGTTGTAGAACTGATTAGCGCTCTTGCGTTGCATCGCTTGCCCCCACTGCAAGTTGCCGTCCGCTGCTGTGAAGGCAAAAATCGCGAACGCGTGCGGATCGAAATATTGGCCCGCAAAACCCGTGGGATCAGGGAAGATTTTGGAGGTGGGCGATGCAGCGGTTGCATTGGGCTGCAGTAACTCTTTGAGATATAAGTCGGCGACTTGGCGGGAGCGAAGGTCAGGATCACCCTCCGAGACATTGCAGAGGCAAATGACGGAAAACTTCTGCGAGGGGAAGCGAAGAATCTCGGCGCGATAGCCGAAGAGCGAGCCATCGTGCTCCACAACCGGGAGTCCTCGATAGTTTTCGAGCATAAGGCCCATGCCATACATGGTGTGTTTGCCGCCGTTCAGGACGCCCGGCGTCTGCAGTTCCCTCAAGAGGTTTCCTTTGCCCAGGCGATTTGAGTAGAAGTTATCGTCCCATTTGAGCAGGTCGTCAACCGTGGTCATGAGACCGCCACCGCCGACGATGCTATACGTTGTTGACCAGCCGACAAGGAAGTTGCCGTCTTTACCTGGGTAGTAAGCCGGTACACGCCCGGGCACAACCGCAGAGGCGTCGTCATAGAAGCGGGTGTGCGTCATTCCAAGCGGCCGAAAAATGTTCTCTTCAGCGAATTGGGCGAGCGTCTTTTTGGTGGCGCGTTCGAGTACTACGCCGAGCAAGAAGTAGTTCGTGTTGCTATAGACCCACTCGTCGCCGGGTGGATTGTTTAGCCCGCGTTGGTGCGCGATCAGTTTAAGGAGTTCGGCAGGGGAGTTGAAGTCTGCGGCATCATGGCCCGAAAAGTAAATCAGACTGAAGAAATCTCGCAAACCGCTTGTCTGGTTCAGCATTTGCCGCGGGGTAATCTTGTGTCCGTAATCCGGCAGCTCAGGAATGTATTTTCTTACGTCCTCATCCAAAGATAGAGAGCCTTCTTCAGCTGCAAGCACGACGCTGGCCGCAGTGAATTGTTTCGAGATCGATCCGACATAAAAGACGGATCCCGGTGACAGCGGAACTCCGAGTTCCAGGCTCGCTTCACCATACGTTTTCCGATAGAGGAAAGTGCCACTGCGAATTATGCCGACTGAGCATCCCGGTGAGCCTGGCCGATTGAAAGCAGCAAAGATTTGATCCACTTGTTGCGAATGGTCTTCGGCACGAGCGGACGAAGCGTACGTGCAACTGGCTAGGATGAATCCCGCCGCTAAAGAGAGATGAGCAGAGCTGAGGAATCTTGGCAAAATCTCCCTCCAGTTTTCCCACCGATTCCATCGTTTGGACGCGTGTGGGCCCTTAACGTTTGATCAAATTCCTGAGTGGTGGGCGACTCGGCCCTATGCCAGATCTTCGCCTGCAGAGCAACTGAGAGAGGAACCGGTCACCCAGAACCGACGCCCTGGATCATCTTCGCCTGTGCGTTTGCGTTAATGCACAACGTGAAATGTGCGTTTCCACCGCGTGTCTGAAAGCATATGAACGAGGACATGGCCGATCCATACTACTCGTTGGACAAAACCTGTCTGTTCAAGTTGTCCCTCTCTGGCCTTGAATGACCAGTAGTTGACCAGCGGACGGCCAATTATGTTGGCGCGTGGCACAAATCCCCAGTACCTCGAATCCTCGCTATTGTGCCGGTTGTCGCCCATCATGAAGCACATGCCCGGCGGCACAACGAGATCCCCATTCTGGATGTATCTTGGAAATGCCACATCCCACGATTCGGTCGAGCCGGGCACCTCAGCTGGTGGGACGGCTGGGAAGTCATCGAGGAACTCATTGAAGTTCTCGGGGGAAGTGGGTTGCGCGTAGGGCTCTGCTTGTGCCATGCCGTCGATTATCACAATGCCATTGTGCAGATGAATGTGATCGCCGGGCACGGCGATGAGACGCTTGACCAGATAAAAAGGCTCCTGCGGATTACCATCTGCATCTGTTGGATCACCGGGCGAAAATACTGGCTTGTTGAATACCACCACATCGCCGCGGTGCGGCTCGCGATAATGCACCAGCGGCATCCACTTGGCGGGCGGAGCGAGGTTGATGCGGTCGACCACAAGGTGGTCGCCCACCAATAATGTGTTTTTCATGGAGCCCGAGGGAATGACGAAATTCTGGGCCAGAAACGTGAGGATGAACAAGCCTACGACCAGCACCGAGCAGATGCTGGCAATCGCCTCAAATGGAGTCTCTTTTACCTCGCTCTGGGCTGGAGTACGCTTGGGCGGTGCCTGGTCCTTCGGGGCCAGTCGCGTCGCTTTCGTCATTCATGCTCTCCACTCGCCCAGTATTGGTTCACTCAAATTCTAGCGCGAACCCTTGCCTGCTGCGCCGTCAATGCACCCTCCACGGCCCCCACCGATGTTGAGCAGACGCTCTGGATTCTGTGCTCCGGCTGGTTTTGTGGGCGATACTTCCCTATGACGAATCTTCGCCCTGAAAGCGTCCCAGACTCCCCAAAATTGAGTAAGGGAAGTATCGGCGGTGGCTCGGAACCCGAAATTGCGCTCCTAAAAAGGGTCAGCGAGTGGCTTGGCGATATCGCTCATCGAGAATAACGGGCTCCAAAACGTCACATCCACTGGTGCAAAGCAATCTCTCGGTCACCTATCAGCAGTTATTCCGTTTCACCAGGCTTTGAAGCAGATATGTGCCCGGCCAACTAAATACTCGTCAGCTGGGGACGCCGCGTGTGCCATGTTGTTTCGCGCTCATAAGCATGCGCCAACGCCAATACCGTGGATTCCGCGAATGGAGCGCCGGTGATCTGAAGACCGATCGGCAATCCAGCCACAGAAAAGCCGCACGGCACCGTAATCGTAGGTAATCCAAATGCGTCGAATGGAGAAGTGTTACGTGTACCCAGCGGATCGAAGTTCTTGCTTTCCGCAAAGCTCTCTGCCGTGCGCATCATGGTCGGCGTGACGAGCAGGTCGATGGTTGAAAATATCTTCGTGATCTCTCTACGCTGCAGGTTCATTTGCCGAAGTGCGTCCGCATACCCCGCCGCCTTCAGATCGACCGATCCAAGAAGCCTCTGGCGAGTTAAAGGCTGGTACTTTTCAGGCGACTCGGCAATCCATTTCGCGTGGTAGGCATAAGCTTCAACACGCATGATGGTTACAACGTCCGCGGTCTGAGGAAGCTGCACATCGGCAACGCTGCTCGTGAATTTCCGCAACACGCCAATCGCCGTCTCCACAGCCGCCGCGACTTCAGCATCGAGACCCTCGAAGAATGGAGACCTGGGTATGCCGAGACGCAGGCCCAATGTCTGCATCTCAAACGCTCGGCTGTAATCCGCAACCGGCACATCAACACTGGTGGGATCCAGGGGGTCATATCCAGCGATTGCGCCGAGCATCAGGGCACAATCCTCCACGGTCCTCGAAATCGGTCCCGCATGGTCAAGCGACCAGGAAAGCGGAATGATGCCGCGCAGGCTTACACGCCCATAGGTCGGTTTGAATCCGACTACTCCGCAATATGAGGACGGCATGCGAATCGACCCGAGAGTATCCGTGCCGAGCGTGCCAAAGCAGAGATCGGCGGCTGCGGCTACGGCGGAGCCCCCTGAGGACCCTCCGGATATGTGGTCCAACGCCCAGGGATTATGCACCGGCCCGAAATAGCTCACGTCAGAGGTCCCTCCGTACGCGAACTCATGCAAGTTCAGCTTTCCTAGCGTTACCGCACCGGCTTCTTTCAGCCGTCGGACCACCTCGGCATCCTCCGTCGGCACAAGGTCCTTGAAGATTCCGCTCGCCGCGGTAGTGCGCACTCCAGCCGTGTCGATGTTGTCCTTCAACGCAATGGGAATCCCGTGCAGCGGCCCTCGCCATTTTCCCTGGGCCTGCTCGGCTTCCATGGCGCGCGCGTCCGCCAGGGCTTGCTCGCCGGTGACTGTAATGAAAGCGTCCAATTTGCCGTTGTAGCGTTCAATGCGCTTCAGGCACGCTCGGGTCAGATCGACCGGCGATACGGCTTTGCTGCGGAGCAATTGCCGCGCTTGCTGAAACGTCATCCCGGCCAGATCCTGAGATTCGGCGATCGCCGGTTTGAACATCAGGCCAACGGCCGCGGCAGTGGAGGCGGCGAGAAAACTCCTACGGGTGGGAAGTTGCGACATGGTAGTGGACCCCGCCCCATGTTACATTCCCGAATGGCCGCCAAACTATGAATCATGACCGGCAACCATTCAAATGCAGTCTGTAGCGATAAGAAAGCAGTGGCTAACTTTCGTTCAACCGTGAGTATCAGGCCCAAAAAGCGCTCATTGACATCATTGCGGGTCGATTGTCGCCAAACCACCAACTGCGCAGGACGAGGCCACACCGGTGAGACGGACTACGTCACAATATGGCGGCTCAGTACCCGGTCCGTCGTTTTTGCCGAGTGCCGGGATCAAAGAACGTTTCGGGGTGATTATGGCAGGAACGGCGGTCAACCGACCGGAACACCGAAATCTGCCTTCCACAAGCTCGATTAGTGCCTCGTAGACGCATCAATTGGCGATGCTCTTCCTGCGATTCGAGCACTATCCAACAGGAACCTCATCGCCCAACGCGCTTTACGCCAGTCTCACTGAGAGGCTCCGACCTATGTCCTTTATGCTGTTCGAGAGGTGGCGTGGAATACATGATCACAAGACGAAAATGGCTCCTGTCGATGTTTTCAGTGGCTGCGGGAGGTGTTATCGGCGCCCGGAATTCGGGAGCGGATGCCGCGGGCGTCGCTTCGGATCCCTTCCGAGCTGAGTTAGAGAAATTGGAAAAGGAGAGCGGCGGCCGTCTGGGCGTGGCATTTCTCGACACAGCAACGGGTACTCACGCGGGGCAGCGTACTGGTGAGCGATTTCCCATGTGCAGCACCTTCAAGCTACTGGCCACGGGTGCGGTTCTGGTGCGTGTCGATCAGGGGAAGGAGCGTCTGGGCCGGATCGTTCGCTTCTCCCAGTAGGACATCGTTTCCTACTCACCAGTGACTCAAACGCGGGTGGGAGATACTGGTATGTCAATCCGCGAGATATGTGCGGCCGCCATTACGATGAGCGACAATACGGCCGGAAATCTCCTGCTTCGCTCCATCGGAGGACCCGAGGGGCTGACTGCCTTTGCGCGTTCCCTGGGGGACAATTTGACCCGTCTTGATCGTTGGGAGACCGATCTCAACGAGGCCTTGCCAGGTGATCCACGTGATACCAGTACTCCTCTGGCCATGCTCGCAAACCTGCGTGCGCTCGTACTTGGCAACGTCCTTTCGCTTTCATCCAAAGCCCTGCTCACTGAGTGGCTGGTCCAAAACCAAACGGGCAATGAACGGCTGCGGGCCGGTTTACCGGCAGCGTGGAAAGTTGGCTATAAGACAGGCGCGGGCGAGCGAGGCACAACCAACGACCTCGCGATTATCTGGCCACCCCAACGGTCTCCAGTTTTGGTCGCAGCCTATCTCACGGGTGCCAGGGTCGATTCTGCCGGGCGCAACCGGATTCTTGCCGCAATCGGCGGAAGCATTGCCTCCATGAGAAGTTAGTGGCGAGCCTGCTTACGGCTAGATACGTTGAGAACTGGGACTATCCGAGTGCCGCGGGTCTTACGGTTGAGTCTGGCAATTTGTCGTTGGCGTGTTGTCGGCAATGGGGACACTTGGGCAGGGGCACCGGAATCGCCGGTCGGCCTGCCATGCGAAACTTGGCAAAGGTAAGCATCGCCGGTCATAGGCTCAGAACCCGCTTTTCGAGCTCGAAGAGCGCGTACCCTTGTGCTCTCATTGAGGATTATGAGTTCCGCTTTTCACGGTGCAAGTGAGTTTCCCCAGTTGGCAATCACCTTCAGCAACGTGGTTCTCGTACATGTGATCTGCGCCTTGGATCTGGGCAGTGTCCACGCGGCTTGGACGGGCGGGTACCCATACCCCGAATCCTGCATCCCTATCCTCACGCCAGCTTCATCGCCACTCATCCTTCATAAGAGCCGTATGCGTAGATGCGCACGTACGGATCCGTCCGGGGGGTGCTCAGTGATGAACGTCCCTACCGGGACCAACGCCTTGAGGAGCGCAGCCCACTCCGCCATATGCAATTCCCGAGAAGCTACCTGCCAAGCATTCCGATCGTCCCTAGCCATGTCTCCACCAGCTCAGGCCATCGCGTTACCGGAAGCTTTGTGCGGCGCAGTCCGAACGCGTGGCCGCCCTGCGCATACAGATGCATCCCCACGGGGACCCCCGCGTTCTTCAATGCAATGTAATAGACCAAGGACTGCTTTACGCCGTCCACATTATCGTCCTCGTTTTGGAGTAGGAATGTAGGAGGTGTGCTGGCTGTAACAGGAATTTCCGGATTTAATTCAAATTCTTTCGTCGTGTTCTCCAGCATGTGCCCCGGATAAATCGCGACGGCGAAATCCGGGCGGCAGCTGACTTTGTCGGCCGCATCCACGGGTGCATAGGAGCGCTGCGCGAAGTGCGTGCTGATATTGGCCACCAGGTGTCCGCCCGCCGAAAACCCCAACACGCCGATCTTATGCGGATCGATGTGCCACTCCGTTGCGTGGAAGCGCACGAGCCCCACTGTCCTTTGTGCGTCTTCCAGCGCCGTGGGTGCTTTCGGATGAATGTTGCAGTGGCAATCATCATGGTAGGCTGGACCCGAATCCGGTACTCGATACTTCAGAAGCACACACGTGATCCCACGCGAGGTGAGCCAGTCGCAGACCTCCGTGCCTTCAAGATCGATTGCCAGAACTGAATAACCGCCGCCGGGAAACACCACTATCGCAACGCCGGTATTTCTCCCCTTCGGCGAGTAGACCGTCATCGTGGGCCGCGATACCTGCTCCACCGCAAGCCACGGCCTTCCCGCGACGAGATCCTTGGGCCCATTAGCCGCTTCCACATGCTCTTTCTCAGCGGGCGGCTGCGCATCAGGCACCGCCCCAGGCCAGATTTGCACCTGCGCATGTCCCGCCGACGGCTGCCATACAGGCTGCTGAGCGTCAACCCCGCCGCGCGCAACCAGCACGAAAACCGCGATGATCCAAGCCTTCATCACAATCTCCACCGCCTTTATAAACGGAAACCTCACCACGGGCAGAGCCAGTGTAAGGGCTGCCGAGTGAGAATTTTCCTCATCATCGGTCAAACCGCGGGCATCCTTTTCGCAGGTATCCTCCCCGGAACGGTGCTTTCCATGATAGCCGTACGCACCGTCCGTCATTTCCTGTACGGATCGGTGAACGCGAACTCCATGGCCATTCTCGCTGCCGCGCTCGTTCTGGCATTGGCCGGGTCTGGCGCCACGCTCATCCCCGCCCGCCGCGCCGCTCTTGCCGATCCCATGACGACTCTCCGCAGCGAATGACGCTGCACAGAGGCACTCATTGGCCCCATTGTGGCCGCTTATGGCGTTCTGGGCGGTTTGTCGGCTAGAACGAAGCCGCAGGCGCCGCGGACGCTCGATTGTGCCATATACTGGGGCCACGGGCCGGATAAGATCGCTTCATCAGCTTTGCCAAGTAAAGTGATAATTCCTTAAGTATCAGCAGGCTGCGATTGAAATTCCATAGGCTCACCGCATCCGCGGCAAACGCCCGCAGCTTCCTTCTTGCCTCCTAATCGAAACCGCCTCGAATAAGCGCACAACTCATCCCCGAGCTTCTTGCTCGCGGCGGTTCCGATGTAGGCTAAATTAGCGACAATGGGAAAGTACCAGGAGCACCGGAATCGCCGGTCGGCCCTGCTTTGCGAAAATTTGGCACAGGTAAGCTTCGCCGATTGGCCATCGGTTCCTAAAAGAGCCCTTAAATCGAGCGCAGGAAAGCAATCAGAACGGGATCCTCGTTTCGCCGTGTGCCATCTTTTCGGCTTTTTCATACCGCTCACAGATGGAGTGTCCTTCGTTCTCAATAATGGCCACTCGACACTGAGATCAGCCGACTCATTCCCGACGAAGAGAACGTCTCAGGGCTTCTTCGCGCTTGATTGAGGCGGGAGAATGGACAACAGCCCAAGACGGGTTATGACTTCAATTGGTGGTTCTTCGAAATAGAGGATCGCTGACCCAGCGCGCTGATGGTTGAAGATGCGCGGTCCAGTGATAGAACGTCCGTTTCGCGGGCCATCCAGACATAAAGTGCCGGGAGCAGGAAAAGGCTCATTACAAGGTCCGTGATCAAGCCGCCGACGATAACGATGGCAAAGGGTCGCTGAGAGTCGGATCCGATGCCATGCGACAAAGCAGCAGGAAGCAGGCCGAGCGTCGCCACCAGCATGGTCATCATGATGGGACGAAGCCGCAGGACCGCTCCTTCGACAGCAGCCTCCTCAATTGATTTTCCTCGTGCACGCAGCTGGTTAATGTAATCGAGCATGATGACTCCGGTCTGCACGGAGACTCCGAAAAGGGCAAGGAAGCCAACCTCTGAGGAGACACTGAAGTTGGTTCGGGTGATCAGGAGCACAAGTAATCCGCCGATGCTGGCCATCGCCACGGTAGCCAGAATCAGAATGGCCCACTTGAAGGACTTGTATATCGAATACAGGATGATGAAGATGAGCAATACGGTGAGAGGCACGATGATGAGCATCCGCGCCTCGGCTCGAACCTCACTTTGATATTCACCTTCCCACGCAATGTGATAGCCGCGCGGAAGTTTTAATTGCGCGTCCACTCTCTGAATCGCTTCGCGAACAGCATCACCCAGAGGCCGGTTGCGAACGCTGTACTTGATAGCGACATAGCGCTGGTTGTTTTCACGATAAATCTCAGAACCTTCGTCGGCCTCTCTGACCGTGCAGAGTTGAGCCAGCGAAACCCGCTCTCCTGTCGGGGACAGCAGACGGATATTGTCGATTGCTGCGCGCGTATCTCTGTACTGCGGAAGATAGCGCAATGTCAGGTTGTACACCTCCTCGCCCCGCAAGACCTGCGTAAGCGCCGTGCCTCCCACTGCAGTCTGGAGGGCGTTCTGGATGTCTGCAACATTGATTTGCCAGCGTGCCGCCGCTTGCCGGTCTACGACGTAATCCAAATCAGGCTGCCCGGTAACATTGAGGACTCCCAGATCCTCAATGCCTCGGACATGGCTCATTATGGCCGCAACCTCGTTAGCCTTGTCTTCGAGCACGTGCAGGTCATTGCCATACACTTTGGTTGCAAGTTCACCCTTGACTCCACTGACGGCTTCCTCCATGTTGTCTTCGATCGGCTGCGAGAATCCCCAGTTGACGCCGGGAAACTTCGTCGTTAGTTCCAAGTTCATGGCCGCGATCAGGTTGTCTTTGTTTTGGTGAAAGACTGGGCGCCATTGCTCCTTCGGCCTCAAACCGACGAAGAATTCCGTATTGAAGAATCCCGTGTGGTCGGTCCCGTCATCAGGCCGGCCGGTCTGGCTGGTGCAGTCGGTTGCTTCAGGAAACGAACAGAGCAAGATTCTCGCGCCGTTGGCAACGCGAATGCCATCACTCGGACCCGCACTTTGGTCAAGCTCACCGCGCACCCAAAGCGCGCCCTCATCAAGGTGCGGAAGGAACTCGGAGCCGATGACTCCGCCGAAAGCGAGATAGAGACCGAGCAATATGCCAGCAACACCGACTCCGATGACCACACCATGATGATGAATTGCCCAGGTCGCGCCGCGGCGATAGCGCGTCCTCAAAAACTCCATCACCGGATTCTTCCATTCCTTCGCGCCCTTGCTGAACAGCAGGCTGGAGAGGACTGGCGCGAGGATCATGGAAAACAGCAGCGCTCCTAGTACTACTGTGTCATAAACGGTGGACGCCGCAGAACGGGCATTGGCGGAGCTGTTGGAGCAGAGAGCGGGCCAGTAGGATGCGGAGAGTAGCGATGGAATGCGGGTTATGCCGTTCCGGTCGAATGCGCGCCGCGGGGGCGGAAGCCTGCCGGGGGTTGGGGGGCTGATAGTCCAAGATTGCCGCTGCGGGCCGAGGGGGAAAATCGACTCCGTTCGGCCACCAGGAAGCCATAGGCGGCGATCGAGAGTGTCGCATGATGATGGAAGCCACGCCAGCCGCGTCCTTCAAAGTGTCCCAGGCCCAGTTCCTGTTTCAGTTCTTGATAATCGCGTTCGATGATCCAGCGCTGTTTGCCCAGGGCGACCAGATCGCGTAGCTTGCTGTTTTCAGCCAGATTGGACAACCAGTATTTCGTGGGTTCGGCTTCGCCACGGGGCCACTCGATCAACAGCCATTCCTCTTCTCGCGGCTGGTGGAGTTTGTGATCGCGATGTGCGGGGCGGATGCGCACGGCGGCAAAACGGGAACGCAAGGGATGGCGCGTGCCTTCTCGCCACATCACGGTCTTCCATGCTTTGGCCGGCAAGTTCAGCGCCAGTTGTTTGGCTGCTACCGGCGCATGTTCCGGATCGCGGCGCAGTCGGCTCGCCGGTCGACCGCGCCCGGGGTACTTGGGTGCGGAGAGCGGCTGAGTTCCCGGCGGCCAGATGGTGGTGCTGCTCTGGACGCCCAGCACATAGCTCAATTCCATTCCTGCCAGCGCCTGACGGAAGCCCGTATCGTTGCCGTAAGCCGGATCAGCCAGTACGGTTCCTTGGGCAATTCCGTCGGCCAAGGCTTGGCGGATCTGGCTGAGCGCGATCTCCAGCTTGGTCTCGAACAGGACCTGCTGGGGAATCCCGGCCTGTTGCCTGCGCTCAGCATCGTTGGTCCAAGCCTCAGGCAGATACAAACGGTAGGCGACAGGCAAGCTCGCACTCCACGTGGCGACCGACAGGCTAACGGCTACTTGGCAGTTATCTTGCTTCCCAGTCTGGCCACAATACTGACGCGCTACCCCGACGGAATGAGTTCCCTTCTTCGGAAGCCCGGTGTCATCGACAATCCAGGCCACGATGGGGCTGGTCTTGGTCATCGCAGGGAGCACGTAGTCGCGAACGCTGCCGAGCAGAAACTCATCGCTCCACGGAGCATCGGCCACAACATGGTGAAGCGACTGGTGCATCCGCCGGACGTTGTCCGGGGCCAGACGAGCTGCCATCGGCTCAATCGACTTGCGTTCCCCGGGCAGCAGCAGCCCGGTGCAATACGACTTCAGAGGAACAGCGCGATCCGCGTGCCCAGCCGCTTCCGCCAGACGGTCAAGATAGCTCGTCAGGCGTTGTTGCCGGGCGCCTGAAGTACCGATGTTGGCGCTCATGCAGCCAAGGTACAACCATACCCGCCTCCATACGCCTGAATACTTGCAGACGGGTATCTAGTTTATAACACAGTAGTACTAGCTTCGCTGTCATAAGTAACAGAGCAGGGTGCAATTTGGAGTGAGCGGTTAGCACAATTGATTTGCGGTGTCTGATGACGCGAGAAAACTTATGTTGCTCCGCCAGACGATTCTTATTGATCGCCGGATTCGAGAATCTGAAGGCGTCGCTTTATTCCATTTGAAATGGAGTCGGCTATTTTATCGGGAAAGCTGGACGGAAGATTTTCTTTAACGCGATCGATCGCAATTACCACCTCGTCGCGCAGTTCATTGATGATCGATTGCACGACGTCCTTCCCGATTCCAGCCAGGGCAGCCGTTTGAGAGAAATGTCGAGGTGCGACTTGCCGGATAGCGTAGTGAGGTTTGGTTCCGAAGGACATAGCCAACCGAAAATTCTTCCAGAGCAGTTGCTTAGAATCGACGCTCGGCTGAGCGGAAATGACATCGTACAACGGCGTCAATCGGAAGCGGCCGCCAGGCCGGAGAAACACACTGAAGTTCTTCGCGTGTCTGTCTGTCGCGCCCATAAGCCAGAAGACGATGTTCGCCTTCAGAAATGCTCGCTGATCGGCGAGTGGATCGTCACTACCTCGGAGCAATTGTAGGATCTGCACAATGCCTGGGCCGCCGTCCGACTGGTATTTTTGCACTGGAGAAATGGAAAGCGCCTGGCAGCAATCTTCCTGGGGTAATCGAAGGAGTCTTCCGTCCGCGGTCCACCGCCGGTCGAATCGCTCCACCACCAAGACCCTCCGTTTCCCGAAAGTCATGATTTGCGGTTTCGTGGTTTCAATCCCCACTCCCCCGATCAGCTTCAGGCAGAAATACTCGTTCTCAACGCTGTGACTGAGATCGACCCCGTTAGGGAGCTTGCCGATTGATGGCTTGAAAATGTGAGTTGTGGCCGCGGTGCCGCGCGGCTTGTACCACTTCCCATCGCGATACAGTAATGCGGTCTTCTCTTGTGCGCCGGCGATCGAGATTCTGAAGCTCTCATCCTCCGTAACGCCCAGAGGCGCAGTGGCGAGGCCTTCGATGATCAGTGCGATCTGATCGTCACTGACTGGATCGCCTTCAATCGTACCCGCTGGGCCAGGCTCTGTGTTTTGGGGCAAAAACTGAAGAGCACCAACGCAGTCGTGTCCAATAGCGCCTAAGAGACTATATGCATCTACCCCTTCTGCCCGCGTGCGAGCCGCGATCTGGCGCCGGAGATGATCGTTGTCAGGCAGCAGGTTGTCGAACACCGCAATTACAGCGGCACCGCTGTAAGCCTGTTGACGCAGAGGAAGCGACAGAGAAACCGGCAGAACGAATTCCCATTCCAACCACGCCGGGTCGTACTGAAACGAGATGGCTCCGGAGACATCGCGACGAAGCTGGCCGACCAATCGGCTGTTCAGGAAGACGTTGAGGGGCTCGTAACGTGCGCGTGGCATTAGAAAATCGCCTCAATATCGCTTGCGGAGCCTCTGGTTCGCGGACGTACGAGTAGTTCCAGGTCTAGCGCGACCAGCATTCGGAGTAGAGTGTCGACGCGCGCTGCGCCGGCGCTTTCGACATCCGAAATCGTTCTTTGGCGCACGCCAACCTTTTCGGCTAATTGCTCCTGGGTCAAGCCTAGTTTTCGTCGCCGTTCCCGAATGGAATTTCCGAGCTGAAGTGGAGTACGAGCGATGGTCTCCATGTCTCTTTTCTCGCGCTAGGAGTAGGCGCTTTTCCGCCTCAACTGATATTAGGCAATTTTCCGCCTTAAGTCAACTAAGGCGCTTTATCGCCTAAGACTCCCTCTGATCGTGTCGACTTCGCAACTAAAAGGGGGACTTCTCACAAATGTTCGATCTTCACGGCATGTCTGCTGACCCTATGAGAAGGGAATGCTTGAGGTCAAAGGCTTCCTTGGAACTACCGACCTTACCTATGACCAAAAAGCCGGTACGATCTCGGCGCCGGGGTTCGTCGGACAAATGGAGTACAAGAGGGGAAAGTAGTCGAAAGCGCATCAAGCCCTTCCGCACGATCTTGAGTTGATTTACCGTTCTATTACCTAGAAATCAAACCAAACAAGATCCACCCAACTGTCAGTAGAGAATGACGGCCTCAGCAAGTGCTCAGAAACACCCGTAGGTCGCAATCAAGCTTCTTCGACAACTGTGGCCGGTTTGCACGACCGTTAGGGGCCAAATCCGGTCCGCTTTTGGTCCGACCCTCTACACGAAAGCGGACGAAAAGTGACGAAAAGACACGAAAATTCACGAAAAAGACACACCTGTGAATTCCGCGTGAAAACCGCCGAAACCCGCTGATTCCGGAATATTTATTGATTTTTTGGAGAGAAGTATTCGAGGCGCGGGCCGAGATCGAACCGGCGCATAAAGGTTTTGCACACCCATTAGCTTTTTTAGGAAGGTCAGTTACGCGCCCGACGTTGATGGCCGATGAGGGATTCAACTCGCCTTGTCAGCTTCCCTTAACTAGACGCCGAACACTTGAGCGAACAACCGAGGAGATCCGAGGTTGAAACTGCTTCATCGAATGGCTGAATGGGTGTTGGGAATAACTACGGGTTGGGCAATGGGTTGAAGGTAACCGGCAAAATGACCGTAAGTTATTGAAAAATTATGGTAGGCACGACTGGACTCGAACCAGCGACCTCTTCCGTGTCAAGGAAGCGCTCTAACCAACTGAGCTACGCGCCTGTATTGCGACAAGACGTAGTCTATCAGGATCAGGCGCAGCGGGAAAAGACGGGCTGTGCCACCCGCTTTGCCATGATGTACCATCGATGTCGGACGAAGAGCGCCCGTCTGCAAGCATCGGCAGAGGCGTTTCGGCAGGAACGCTGTCCTTGTATGCTCCGGCCAGAAGGCCGCGTTGGCTTCAGTCCGGTTTTTGTATCGGCCCGTCGCGAGGGCTGGCGTTGTAGTCCGCTGCCTGTTGAACGTGCCATGACAGACGTCTCGAAGCTTCAACTCAACCCGCTCCGCACTGCTCCCAATCTCCTGACACTGCTTCGTATTTGCCTCGCGCCGTTCCTCGTCGCCGCCATTCTCGAGAACCACTTTGAGATTGGTTTTGTTCTATTTCTCATTGCCGGCTTGACCGATGCGCTTGACGGCCTGCTTGCTCGATTGCTGAAACAGCGCACGGTGCTGGGCCAGTACCTTGACCCAGTAGCGGACAAACTACTGCTCAGCACGTTGTTCCTGGTGCTGATGCACGAAGGACTGATGCCAGTGCGGGTCACCGTTCTGGTTTTTGGCCGCGACGTGGGCATCCTGCTGGTGTCGGCCATCCTGTATGCGGCGGTTGGAAGGCGTGAGTTTCATCCCAGCATCTTTGGCAAGCTCAACACCTTGGCTCAAGTCACCGCTGTGGCGGTGGTGCTTCTGCATCAGCTTACCCGAGCGCCGTGGGTCGTGGGTCTGCGCATGGTGGCTCTCAACGCGACCATCCTGCTCACCGTGATCTCCGGTCTGCACTATGCATGGAGTGCGGTCCGTCGGTCCGGGGCCACGCCGGCTTCCGGGCACGACGCAAATTAGAACCCTCGCCCCGCGCTGCGTTGCAGCGCCGCGACATCAGTGAAGTCTTCTGTTGAACCATGGGAATGGATGATTGCAGATGCCTACTCGTCGTCCGGGACGGCTTCCTTATCTTCGGTTTCTTCAATCACCATGTCGTTAAACTCGTCGGAGTCAAAGACTTCGCCACATTCCAGGCACTCGACGTACTCGGCGTCGTCGTGTCGGGAGACTATTCGTACCCTAGGGTGTTTGCAGCCGGTTGCCATCGTTTCGTTATCGATTGAATTGAGGTACTCTTCCCGCCGATTGTAGCGAGCTTTTCCAGTTTTTCAAGCGCCAAATTGATGAATCGTTCCAAACGTGCCGCCGCGGCCCTCGGGCCAGTTCGTCAACACATTAGGCGACCGGGCTTGAAATACCGACATAAACGGTCGTATACTGAATGCGGACCTAAGCAGTCGCATATTCCATGCTCAAGCTAACCAAGAAGGCAGATTACGGTTTGATGGCGCTCAAGTATCTTGCCGAGCACCCGGAGATTAGCGCCTTAAGCGCCAAGGATATAGCCGACGCCTACGGAATCCCGGCGCAGTTGCTGGCCAAGATTTTGCAGCAGTTGACCAAGTCTGGGCTTCTCAAGTCGCATGCCGGCATGAACGGTGGCTATGCGCTCTCGAGGGACGCGAGGGAGATTTCGGCTTACGAGGTAATTCACTCCATCGATGGGCCCTTTTTTATTACTTCCTGCACCAAGGGTGCCAAGGGCTGCGAGTTGACGCCGAGCTGCACCATCAAGGAACCGTTGGCGCGGGTCAACGACACCATTGCCGGAGTGCTCAAGAGCATCAGTATTCAGGACCTTGCCGAGAAAGAACATTCAGCGGGACACGTCCACGAGGCGAGTGCGCTGGTTTCCCTAACGCTTTGACGTTCGATTTTTCCTCCGCCCCAAAGAAGCAAGGACGCGGAGCCGGAATGGAATAAGGATGGAGATTCCAGATGAGTACAGTTGCCAGCCAGATTGAAGTACCGGCAGGCGTTAATCTGCCGATTTATATGGATAATCACGCCACCAGCCCACTCGACCCCAGAGTGCTGGAAGCGATGATGCCATACTTCACCACCAAGTTCGGCAACGCGGCCAGCCGCAACCATTCTTTTGGATGGGAAGCCGAGCAGGCCGTGGAAAAGGCCCGTGAGCAGATTGCCAAGCTCATCGGCGCCACCGCCAAGGAGATCATCTTTACTTCCGGCGCCACCGAGTCGAACAACCTGGCTATCAAAGGCATCGCGGAGATGTATCGCGAGCGCGGCAACCATATCATTACCCAGGTGACTGAGCACAAGGCTGTGCTCGACACTTGCAAGCGCCTGGAAAAGTACGGCTACCGGGTGACGTACCTGCCGGTAAAGGCTGACGGGCTGATCGACCTCGAAGACCTGAGGCGGGCCATGGACGACAAAACCATCCTGGTCACCATCATGGCCGCCAATAACGAAATCGGCGTATTGCAGCCCTTCCGCGAAATCGGCAAGCTGTGCCATGAGAAAGGTGTCATCTTCCACACCGACGCGGTGCAGGCGGTGGGCAAGGTCCCGGTAAACGTAATAGCCGACAACATCGATGTGCTGTCGCTATCCGGGCACAAGATTTACGGCCCAAAGGGCGTGGGTGCCCTGTATGTTCGCCGGCGCAACCCGCGCGTGCAGATTGCCGCCCAGATCGACGGTGGCGGCCACGAGCGTGGAATGCGTTCCGGCACGTTGAATGTGCCCGGCATCGTGGGGCTGGGCAAGGCTTGTGAAATCGCATTCGAAGAAATGGACAACGAAGCAGCGTATCTGCGCGGCTTGCGCGACCATCTCAAGGCGAAGCTGGAATCGGAACTGGACTACGTGCATGTGAACGGCTCGTGGGAACACCGCCTGCCAGGCAACCTGAACATGAGCTTCGTCTACGTTGAGGGCGAATCGCTGCTCATGGGCATCAACGACGTGGCAGTTTCAAGCGGTTCGGCCTGCACATCGGCAACGCTGGAGCCGAGCTACGTCCTGAAAGCGTTGGGCTTGGGCGACGACGTTGCGCATAGCTCCATTCGCTTCGGTTTGGGCCGTTTCAACACTCAGGCAGAAGTTGACTACGTAGGCGCCAAAGTCATCGACATTGTGAAGAAATTGCGCGAGCTTTCACCGCTTTACGAGATGGTCAAGGAAGGCATTGACCTCACCAAGATTCAATGGGCAGCGCACTAACCACCTGCGGTGGGGCCAATTGCCTCCGGCGCAGGTAGCGAAAGTTTTGAAGGGGCTCGGATTTATCCGCGCCGTAAGCTGAGCGGAACAAGTTTGCAACAGGGCATGACTTTAGTCGTGCCGAAAAGTTGAATTAGGATGACCGGGGCTTTAGCCCCTGACAAAAGCATCGGCGGGCACGCCTGCCGAATCAAAAAACAGAACGGCGGCTTCCCCGCAGGAGGATTTGCAGATGTCATACAGCGACAAGGTAATCGACCACTACAACAGCCCGCGCAACGTAGGCACGCTCGACAAGAGTTCAACCGAAGTTGGCACGGGCCTGGTGGGCGCGCCGGAATGCGGCGACGTCATGCGGCTGCAAATCCGTGTGAACCCCGAAACTCAAGTAATTGAAGAGGCCAAGTTCAAGACCTTCGGCTGCGGCTCGGCAATCGCCAGCTCTTCGCTGGCTACTGAATGGATCAAGGGCCGGACCGTCGAAGATGCCATGGCCATCAAGAACACCGACATCGTAAAGGAGCTGTCGCTTCCCCCGGTGAAGATTCACTGTTCGGTGCTGGCCGAGGATGCGATTCGCGCGGCCATTGGCGACTGGAAGAAGAAGAACGGCGTTGCGGAAGCCGCACATGCGACATCCACAGCGCAGTAAGGTGGTTTGAAAGGGCCCGGCACAGGTCGCGCCCTTTCAAAAAACACCCGGAAATGGGAAACAATGTCGAATATGGTGACAATTGAATCGAAGCCCGCACAGGGAGCCTTCGCGGCCCCAGCACATGCGGAGGCCAAGCCGGCCACCGGCGTGCCAGTCCAGGGATTGCAAGTGACCGAGCGCGCCGTCCAGCGCATCCGCGCGGCCATGGCCAAAGAAGGCGTCTCACCGGAAGAAGGCGGCTTGCGCCTCGGCGTGATGGGCGGCGGTTGCTCAGGGCTTTCGTATTCCATCCAGTTCGATTCGCAGCCCCGCGAACGCGACCGAATCTACGAGTTTGACGGCGTGCGCGTCTTCGTCGACCCGAAATCATTCCTGTATCTGCACGGCATGACGCTGGACTATGAAGAAACGCTGATGCGGCAGGGCTTCAACTTCATCAACCCGAACTCCTCGCGCTCCTGCGGCTGCGGTTCGTCCTTCTCGTAGTCCAGTTGCCGGAGTTCAATCATGCTGAAAGTTCTCGATTCTGCCGTCCCGGTTGCGTGCTGGTCTTGTTCCGTGGCGCACAACGACGTCACGCTGTTTTGCCCGCACTGTAGCAAGATTCAGCCTCCTCCCGGGGGCGATTATTTCTCTGTCTTCTCGCTCACACCTCGTCTCGATCTCGATCTAAGCTCGCTGGAACATGAGTTCCACCGCCTCAGCCGCAAGTTGCATCCAGACCGCTTCGCGCGTGCTCTTGAAAACGAAAAGCAGTGGAGCCTGGCCGACACAGCGCTACTGAACGACGCCTATCGCACCCTTAAAGATCCGATTCACCGCACCGAGTATTTGCTCAAGCTCCACGGCGCGGAGATTGGTGAAGAACACGCTGGAAAAGATCGTAGGGGCCAAATGGACCCGTCTCGCGTTCCCGCCGATCTGCTTGAGGAGGTCTTCGACCTGAACATGCAGCTTGAAGAGATGCGCATGGCTCGCAAAATGGGCGAGATGGACCCCGACTTGCAGGTCAGCCTCGAACAGGCCAAGCGCAAATTCGACGGCCTGCTCGACGATGTTGATCAGGATTTGCGCACGCAGTGGCAGGTGTGGGACGAAGGTGATATTGCCACCCGCCAGGCCTCGCAAAAGTCCATGGTGGCCCTGCTCGACCGGCGACGCTACCTCAGCAATCTGGTTCGCGACGTAACCGAAACCCTGGGAGCCTGAAGATCAGCATGGCGGAAGGACGCGTAGTTGGAATCGACCTGGGAACCACGAATTCCCTGGTCGCTTATATGCAGGGCGACGCGCCGGTGGTGATTCCCGGCGTCGATGGCTCCAACCTGGTGCCGTCCGTGGTCGCTCTCGACCCCATCCCGGCGGGCGGCGGGCGTCCTACGGTAACCGTAGGCAACAGCGCGCGCAAGGTGCTCATTGAAACGCCGGAACGCGTCATCTACTCCGTCAAGCGGCTCATGGGCCGGGGCCTTGAAGAAGTCCGAAGCGAGTTGAAGTTCTTTCCGTTTCGCCTCGCCGATGATGTGGAAGAGGGCGAAGTCCCGCGCATCCAGTTAGGCGAACTTCGATTCACGCCACCGGAAATTTCCGCGTACATACTCCGCCAGCTCAAACGTAATGCCGAGCGATTCTTTGGGGAACCGGTCGCGCAGGCAGTCATTACCGTTCCCGCCTACTTCAACGATGCCCAGCGCCAGGCCACCAAGGATGCGGGCCGCATGGCCGGGCTTGAAGTGTTGCGCCTTGTGAACGAGCCCACCGCGGCTGCGCTCGCCTATGGCCTCGATCGCGCCAAGGAAGGCACGATTGCCGTCTATGACCTGGGCGGCGGCACATTCGATATCTCAATTCTGAAGCTGCGCGATGGCATCTTCGAGGTGCAATCTACGAATGGCGATACGCACCTGGGCGGCGACGATATCGACAACCTGCTGCTCGCCATTGCCCTGGACGAGATTTACTCCGAGCACGGTGTGGATCTTCGCCGCCATCCGAGTGCGGTGCAGGCTGTGCGCAAGGCCGCCATTGAAGCCAAGATCCAGCTCTCCACGGAGCCGGCTGCGCAATTCGATATCGAGTTGCCCAACGGCGATCGCTATCAGCGCGAGATTCCGCGTGCTGTCTTCGAGCAACTGATTGAGCCGGTCCTTGCTCGCACTGCCGGCCCCTGCAAACAAGCGCTGACCGACGCCGGCATTACGCCCGAGCAGATCGACGAAGTGGTGATGGTTGGCGGCTCCACAAGAATTCCTGCCGTGCGCCAATTGGTTGACGAACTCTTTCTTCTCGCAGCACGCGGAAAGAAACCGCACATCGAACTCAATCCCGACGAGGTCGTCGCGCTGGGCGCAGCCGTGCAGGCAGACATACTCGCCGGCGCATCCAAAACCACCGAGGAATTGCTGCTGCTCGATGTCACGCCTCTTTCGCTCGGCATTGAAGCCCTGGGCGGCACGGTGGCACGCATCATCCAGCGCAATTCAACCATTCCGGCATCGGCAACGGAACACTTCACTACCGGAGTCGATGGCCAGACCAACGTCGCCATCCACGTCGTCCAGGGCGAGAGGGAACTAGCTGCCGATTGCCGGTCATTGGCGCGCTTCGACTTGAAAGGCATTCCGCCCATGAGCGCCGGACTGCCGCGGATTGAGGTCAAATTCCTCATTGACGCCGACGGCATTCTGCAAGTCTCCGCGCGCGAGCAGCGCAGTGGACTCGCGGCGCAGATTGAGGTCAAGCCGACCTATGGACTGACCGACGAGCAGGTCGAAGGTATGATTCTCGACTCGTTCGATCATGCCGAAGAGGACTTTGCCGCGCGCCTTCTGATTGAAGCTCGCAACGAAGCGGAGACGATTTTGTCGGCGGTCGAGCGCGCTCCCGAGAGCCCGGCCTGGGCCCAGCTGCGGGGCGAAGAACAAGCTGCGATTGGAGCGGCGCGTGACCGGCTGGCCCAGGTGAAACAAGGCACGGACCTGGCAGCGATCCGCGATGCCGCACTCGCTCTCGACCACGCCACGCGGCGTTTCGCGGAGCTTATGATGGAAGCCGCCGTTTCCACTGCGATACGCGGGAAGACCATGGACGCTGCCGGTGAGGAGATGGGTGATGAAGTAACCGCGCCGCATCCCATGGCGCCGGCGGAGTTCAAATAGAAGCGGTGTTGGCAACGCATCGCGTTTGTTAGCGGGCTAGCGCTGAGGGAGTTTGAGACATGAGCGAACCAACGAAGAAGAACATTCCCGCAGATAAACTGGTGCGGGTCACCTTCCTTCCCGAGGGCAAAACAGTCGAGTTTGAATATGGCACCATGCCCTACGAGCACCATGGCAAACCCATGTCGTTCCTCGATGTAGCAGAGAACTTCGATATCTTTCTCGACCATGCGTGCGGCGGTGTTTGCGCCTGCACCACCTGCCACCTTTGGATCAAGGACCAGGCAGGCATCAGTGAGGCCGACGACGATGAGCTGGACCGTATGGACATGGCCGCCGATCAGCAATTAAACTCGCGCCTGGGGTGCCAGGCCGTGATCACTGGCCCCGGTGATTATGTTGTTGAAATTCCCAAGTGGAACCGCAACTACGTCTCCGAGGGTAAGCCCCTGGCCCTGGCCGAACAGAAGTAGATCCTGGGTGCTCCAGGTTTCGCCCGCTGCGGCAAGGAAACCTGAAAACTTACAACCGTTTCACGCTCCCAGCGTCTAAAGCGAAACCAGAGCAACTGTGTGCTTTGGAGTTTCGAACAGGGTCGCCACTCCCTTTTGGTCACGTCGACTTGAACGCTGCAGCTTCGGGATACATCGACTCTGGTTTCGCTATAATCTGGCTAATGAAAACTGAGGAGCGATCCCTATGCCTCGTGAAATCATGTGGACCGACGCTGAAGAGATTGGCATTCAGTTGTTTGAAAAGTATCCTGAGCTCGACCCCCTGACTGTGCGCTTCACTGACCTGCATCGCTACGTGACAGGGCTCGATGGCTTCGCCGACGATCCAACCAAATCGAACGAGTCGCGCCTTGAGGCGATTCAGATGGCCTGGCACGACGAGTTTCAAGACGCGTGAAAGAAAAATGCGATGACATCGGGCGCTTTTCGAAGCCGAAAAAGCGAAGATTATACGAACATAGGGGGGTACCCCGCATAAAGGTGAGATTAACTACTCATTTTAAATGACTTACCTGAATTTTAGAGCGCGTTAGAGGCCGTTTAGGTGCATCGAAGGTGCATCGAAGGCGCCGGATCGCGGCGGTTCCGGAGGCTTCACCTTGATTCAAGTTTGCGCCTCTGCGGGGAATTAACCGGCCAAAACCGGGATGGCATTTTTCCTCGTTGAATGAGAGAGTTATCGTGGCCGGGGGATTGACAGCGGGTTTCCGTCAGGAAACCTCTGCACAAGGCGCATTTTCGACCAGCGAAAAGATGCAGTGGCTAAAGCGATGTTCATTGTGGAGCCTTTATCTTCCCGACTGAAGTCGTGCCCTGGTTAAAAAGCAACTTGTGCAGAGTTTCCTTAGAGCGGTTTCGGAATTGATGGATCTCGACAGGGCCCGATCTCAGTGTGTCTTCTTGAGGGAAAAGCCATCTCGCACCGAGCCGGAAAGAACGAGCGAATAATCGAGTTGCTCTAATCCTGCCGATGCTCGCTCCAGCCAAATGCGCTTTCGAAGTGCATGAACTCCTTCTTTTGCCCCGGCACAAGGTACACGCTGACCACGTCGAAGCGCAGCGGTGGCGCCGTGTCCTGAGGCAGTTGGCGCACGTAGCGGCGGGCAAGGCGGCGCAGGACAGCTCTTTTGTGTCCATCGACGGCAACTTCGGCGGGAGTGGTGTCGTGTGCGGTCCGGGTCTTCACTTCGATAAAGCACAGCATTGGTCCTTGCCAGGCAATCAGATCGATGTCACCGGGCAAATCGCCCGATGACCACCTCCGCGCCACCACCGTGTATCCTTTGCGCCGCAAATGGAAGAAAGCCGCATCCTCGCCGTCGATGCCGGTAGTCAAATGCGCAGGCAGACTCTCGACGCGACCGCGCCGCCGCGCAAGCCAATCCATCCCGCTAAGCGCTTGTTCCAGCCACGCAATCCGCATCTGCAAACCCAATTCTACTGCCACTCATTCTCAACCGTGCGAACGGATTGCACAAATGCAGCCTCGCGCCCCAAGTCTTCACACGGCAGAGCGGCTGTACGTCTTGAATGGGACTTACGCTGTCGCAGTTGCCATTTCCCCGGCGTGTGCGTGTTCTTTCTCCGCCGCGGTCAGTGCGTCTTCCAGGATGTCGAGAGCCACGGCCGCTTCGTGCTCGTTGACAATCAGCGGCGGGCACAGGCGCAGGGAATTTTCGCCGCAGCCCAACACCATCAGGCCGCGCTCGAAGGCCAGCGTCTCCACCCTGTTCCGCAGCGCTCCGGCAGGCTCGCGGGTGGTTTTGTCTTTCACCAACTCGATGCCGATCATCAGGCCGCGCCCGCGCACGTCTCCCACCAGCGGATGCGTCTGCTTCCATCCCTGCAAACGTTCCAGCATCAGGCCACCAACCCGCGCGGCGTTCGCAATGCCTTCACGCTCAATAATGTCCATGGTTGCCAGGGCGGCAGCGATCGAGACAGGGTTGCCGCCAAAGGTGGAGGCGTGCGAGCCGGGCACCCAATCCATGATCTCTGCGCGAGTCATGCAGATGCCGAGCGGCATGCCGCTCGCAATCCCCTTTGCCATGCAGACCATATCTGGCTCCACGCCGGAGTGCTCGATAGCCCACCACTTGCCCGTGCGCCCCGCGCCACTCTGGACCTCATCTACCACCAGCAGAATGCCGTGGCGATCGCACACGGCGCGCAACTCGCGCAAGAAGTTGTCGGGAGCCACGACGTAGCCGCCCTCACCCTGAATGGGCTCAATGAAGATGGCCGCAACCTCTTCCGGCGCGAGAATGGTCTTGAAGAGCTTTTCCTCGATGTAGCGCACGCAGCCCATGCTGAAGGCTTCTTCTTCCTGCGGGCCGCCCGAGCACCCTCGATACGCGTAGGGATAGCGAATGTGTGTCACGCCCGGAACCAGGGGCGAGAAGCGGCGCTTCTGTTGCGGCTTTGATCCGGTCAGCGACAAGGCGCCCATGGTGCGACCATGGAATGCGCCGAGAAAAGAAATGATTTGCTGCCGCCCGGTGTGATAGCGGGCCAGCTTGAGCGCGCACTCAATCGCTTCGGCGCCAGAGTTGCCATAAAAGAATTTGTGCGGGCCGGGCATCGGAGCCACGGCTGAGAGCTTCTCAGCCAGATCGGTGAGCGGCTCGTTGTAGAAGTCTGTTCCGGAAATGTGAATCAGCTCGGCAGCCTGTTTTTGGATGGCCGCGACCACCTCGGGATGGCAGTGGCCGGTAGAAACCACGGCGATGCCCGCAGCGAAGTCGAGAAACTCGTTGCCGTCGACGTCTTCCACGCGGACTCCGCGGCCGCGCCTCGCCACCAGCGGATAGGAACGCGTGTAACTAGGCGAGATCAGCCGGGTGTCCGCCTCAACGGCAGCCTTGGCCTTTGGTCCGGGCAGCGGACAGACGAGCTTAGGTCCGTATTGTGCGTGCAGTTCCTGCTTAGTCATCTTCGTGTCTCCTCTGCTGGTTCGGTTATGCGGCCTGAGCTGAATGGATGGAGCGTAGCCACCGATCCCGAATGGAAAGGGTCGTCCAATTCCACTGACCCGGATGGGTATGCAAAAGCAGGCGAGTCCGCCACGGCGGTCGGCGGGCTGTTGCTAGTCGCCGCCGAAGAGGCTAGGTCGAGTGCGAGTGGGCAGCACGCGCAGGTGGCGGCGCGGGCAAATGCAGCGCGCGCGTGACCGTGACCAGCGCTTGCAGGCTGGCATGAGCGATATCGCGCTTGAGGCATGCTTGTGCATGGGAATCCCGCTGGCTATGAGCATAGCACGGGGTCAAAATGCGATTCCATGGTTGCGCTCGGTCACGCTCGGCGCAAACTTGGCCGGAAACCGGAAGCGTCTGCGCAGCGTTGGGCTACGATGGAATCAACTTCATGGCAAGCCCCGCCAATAAAGGATTGCATTCGGCGCAGAAACCGGCGCGCACCGTCACCATCGTGCTGGCCTTTGCGAGTGTGTACTTTTTCTGGGGCTCCACCTATACGGCCATTCGCATTGGCGCCGCGGAAATGCCGGCCCTGTTGCTTGCCGGTACGCGCTTCCTCATTGCGGGAGCGATTCTGCTGGCGTGGTGCCGCTGGCGCGGGTTTCGTCTGGCGTGGCCGCCCAAAACCATGCTGATGCTTGGGTTGATCGGCCTGCTTCTGCTGGGCGGCGGCAATGTAGGCCTGGTGTATGCCGAGGAGACCGTTCCCAGCGGCCTGGCTTCGCTGGTGCTGGCCGTCATTCCCCTCTATGTCGCGCTTATTGAGATGTTCTTGCCCGGCGGCGAACCTCTGCCCGCACGTGGTTGGCTGGGCATGGCGCTGGGGTTTGCCGGGCTTGCCGTTCTTCTCTGGCCATCGCTGCATCATGGGTTAGGCGGAGATCCAGCAGTCTTATGGGCCATCGCGGCATTGCTGGCCGGGGCGCTCTCCTGGACCGTGGGCAGCATCCTGTCACGGCGGGCACGACTGCCGGCGAACAGCTTTGTGGCGGCCGCATGGCAAATGCTGGCGGCAGGTGTCTTCAACACGCTTGCTGGAACTGCACTGGGCCAGTGGCCGCGGTTTCATCTAAATGGTGCCGCCGTGGGGTCAATGGCCTGGCTCATTACCGGCGGCTCCCTGCTGGGATACACCGGCTTCATCTATCTCATCGAGCACGTCCCGGTGGCCAAGGTTACGTCTTACGCCTATGTCAACCCGGTGGTTGCTGTGCTTCTGGGGATTTTTCTTCTCAATGAACGCCCCGATGCGGAGGAATTCTTGGGAATGTCCGGTATTGTGGTGGCCGTGTTTCTGCTGACCACGGCGCAGGTCAAGGCCAAGCCCCTCAATGAACTGGAGCAAATTCCGGCCGACTAATTTGGCCTGATCAGGATGTGGGCTTCTTGTCGAATGCGGTAGCCGGAACCAGCGCCGCCGGGGCTTCGCCGTCCAAGCTGACGTTGCCGCGCTCGAATGTATGCAGGGCGTCGTCGTTTGCCGCCATGGCCATCCAGCAAACCGCGCCTTTCTTCAGCAGGCTGCACGCAATCTCTACCGTGTACTGAGCTTCGGGGTGGCCAATCACAACGCCCTTGGCGCGCTCGATCCAAAGGCTATGAGTGCCGAGCGTGTAGGCGCCGTAGTCAGGCTCGGAGATGACAAAGGTCTTCTTGATGCCTTCAGATGCACCCTGCGCAAAGCCCGGCAGGTCCTTGTCACTCAGTTGCTGCCCAAAACAGGCGAAGGGCAGCTCTACGACAACCACTACCGATGCAGGAGCGCCATGGCGGGCGGTGAGTGCGACCTGGACGCACTCGATTCCTTTCTTTTCTTCTTCGGTGGCCGCGGACTGCGACTGCTGCTGCTTCATCAAGGGCAGCGTGGGTTGCGCGTCGACCACTTCCCAATCCGAAGGCAGACCGTAGCTGAAGCCAAGGGGGCTGCTGTGCATTGCAGACGTTGGCGCAGGAGCCTGCGCCAGCGCCGAAGCACAACCGAGAAAAGCCAAAAGAGCCAACAAGCGACGGTTCATTTCGCGGCAAGTCTACCATGTCCCGTGGTTGCGCGACGAATCACACACTGAGGCTGCGCATCGCACTTTACTTCAGAAAAAGGACCGACACCGCCGACGCAATACCCAGAACCGAGAAGGCGATTCCCAGGTACCAGTAGATGCGGCTGCGTGTAAGCAGCGTAACCGACGTGATCACCAGGCCAATCTCGAGTAGCGCCTCTGCCAGGTCGAAGCGGTTGGCCCTGGCCTCGGCATGCTCCACATCGGTTTCCAGCGCCTCGGCCTTTTCCTGCTCTTCTTTCAGATCGGCCACCCACTTTACCTGGTGGTCGGCATAAGCCTTGGCGATCTTTGCAGCGGCCTGCTTGTCTGAAACTGTCATTACGCTCAGCAGGTCGGCGGCAAGGCCGGTGTTGTTGGAGCGAATCTTCTTGGCCTGGTAAAGATTCCATTGGTCCGTGGCCTTGTTCTGGTTGAGCACCGCCTCGGTGTGGGTGCGATGACCCAACACGGTGGTTATGGCCACCAGCACTGCCAGCACGCTCATTGTGAAAGCGACCGGCCTCAGCGCGGACTCGTGCGATCCGTGCTCGGCATGCTCCTGCAATTCCTGGGCTTCGTTGGCTTCCATGGGGACGTTCTCCTGCTTTGCGGCCTGCGCGGCTTCCGCTACTTCCGCTTCCAGCGCGCGCCGTCCTTTGCATCTTCAATCACCACGCCCTTTTCCGCCAGCTCATTTCGAATCTGGTCGGCACGGGCAAAGTTACGCTGCTTCTTGGCCAGGGTGCGCTCAGCTACCAGCGCGTCAATGGCCTCATCGCTCAAAGACTGCCGAACCAGCAGCTCCGGCGCGACATCGGCCAGACGGCCTTCTTTTTCGGCCCAGGCAAGGGCGCGCTTCGTCGGCTCGGCGTCGTGGTCTTCGATCACGTCAAACACCGCGTCAAAACTCGCCAGCACCCCCAGAATCGCTTCCCGGTCACCGGAATAAAGCTGTCCCTTATCGATAGCCGTGTTCGCGGCGCGGATCAGGTCAAAGATGGGTGCTCCTCGCGCTTCCGCGGTATTCAGGTCGTTGGCCAGTGCGGCCATATATTCAGTCCGTGCTTCTTTCGCAGCGGCCTGAAGCTGAGAATTCTCTCCCTGCGCGTAGACTCCCTTCACCAGTCGCTGATGAAACGTCCGCAGGCGCTCAATGGCGTTGGTGGCTTCAATCAGCCCGTCGAAAGTGAAGTTGAGCTGGTGCCGGTAGGGCACCGAAATCAGCGCCAGCCGGATCGCCGAGGCTTTGTAGCCCTTGAGCAGCAGGTCGCGCAGCGTGAAAAAATTGCCTTCGCTCTTCGACATCTTGCGCCCGTCCACCAGCAGGAAGCGCACGTGCATCCAATGCCGCGCAAAGGGCTTGTGGGTGACGCTTTCGCTCTGCGCAATCTCGTTTTCGTGGTGCGGAAACATCAGGTCTTCGCCGCCTGCGTGCAGGTCGAAGCTGTCGCCCAGGTATTCCATCGCCATGGCCGAGCACTCGATATGCCATCCTGGCCGGCCGCGGCCAATCGCCGTGTCCCACGCCGTCTCGCCCGGCTTGGCAGCTTTCCACAGCGCAAAGTCGCGTGCCGAGTCCTTCTCGTATTCATCCACGTCAACGCGCGCGCCGTCTTCCATCCCGCTCAGATCTTTTTTGCTTAGCTTGCCATATTCCGGAAATGAAGCCAGCCGGAAATACCAGCTCCCGTCGTCGGTCTGGTAAGCTGCACCGATTGCCGCCAGTTTCTGCACCAGTTCAACCATGCGCGGAATGTGCTCGGTGGCCCGTGCAATCTGCTCGGGCCGTTCGATGCGCAGAGAATCAAGGTCCTCGAAGAAAGCGTCGACGAAGCGCGGCGTGTATTTCCCGATGGGAATGCCGGCCTGGGCGGCATTGCGAATGATCTTGTCGTCTACGTCGGTAATGTTCATCACGTGCCGCATGTGCATCCCGGTCAGCTTCAGGAAGCGGCGCAGCACGTCGATTTGCAGAAAGGTACGGAAATTGCCAATGTGGCCATAGTCGTAGACGGTGGGACCGCAGGCGTACATGCGGAGGGCCTTGCCGTCCGAAGGGGCGAGTTCGTCTATTTGTCCCGAAAGGGTGTTGAAGAGGCGGAGGGTCATCGGTCGTGAGTCGATCTATCCGCTCAAATTCGTAATTGAATTCTGCGCGGTTCGAGCCCTTTCGATTGTAGCAGCGGGGGTTATGGGTTGGTGACGGCCCACATCACTGAACCGAAAACCATGCTTTCCCATATGTTAATTTTAGGGCTGATGCGGGTATCGGTCATACGGAAGACATGCCGCGAAACATGCAGAAAGATGATGTTTTGTCCGTCCTTTGCGACCCGGACACGCGCTACGTGTTCGAGATGGACGGTAACGCACTGCGCAACACCGCGACTGGCCGCGTCTACCCCATCCGCGACGGTATACCACTGTTTATCAGCACCGTAACCGGGTCGAATCTGAAGTACCAGGCCATGTATGATCGCATTGCGCCGGGGTATGACCTTGCCGAGAGGCTTTCTCGCTGGGTCACCCGCAAGCCCGACTTCCGCCCCGAATTCCTGAGCGAGCTTGAAATCACTGCGGGAGCGCGGGTGTTGGAAGTGTCTGTAGGCACTGGGGCTAACGTGCGCTATCTGCCTGAAAATATAGATTTTTATGGGATCGATATTTCGTGGGGTATGCTGCGCAAATGCCAGAAAAACCTGGAGAAATGGCATCGCCGCGCACACCTGTTTCACGGCGAAGCGGAGCGATTGCCGTTTCGGGTAGAGGCCTTTGATTGCGTATTCCACGTAGGCGGAATCAATTTCTTTACCGACAAGGCCCGTGCAATCAAGGAGATGATCTGGGTTGCGCGTCCTGGCACCAAGATCGTGATCGTTGACGAAACAGAAAAGAGCGCCAAGGATCATTACCGGCGGAACCCGGAAATACGGAACCGGTCTGAACCGGGATCGGAAAAGGTGCGTTGCCCCATCGACCTCATTCCAGAAGATATGACCGAGGTCAAGGCGCGTGAAATCGCCGACGGCAAGTTCTATTGCCTCACCTTTCGCAAGCCCCTTAAGACCACGGGCCAGCAAAGCTGAAATCGTAATGGGAAGCGAAGAAGGCCGAAGGCGTTTCGCTCATAGCGCTCTCCCCGCTGCCACCGCCGAGGCCCACGCCCACTGGAAATTGAATCCTCCGAGATGACCGGTTACATCCACCGCCTCGCCGATAAAAAACAGCCCCGGCACGGTGCGGACCTCCATTGTCCGCGCCTGCAATCCAGCCGTATCCACACCCCCGGCCGTCACCTCGGCTTTCTCAAATCCCTCGCTACCGACAGGATGGAAGGCCCAACGGTGGAGCGCTTTCTCGCAGTCCGCAAGCGCCGCGTTCGACCATCCCCCGGGGGCGCCCACCTCGGCCAGAAAGGCCGCCAATCGCTGCGGCAGGACTGCACGCAAAGCCTGCCGAAGCGCTGCGCCATCTCGCCGCGCTCCAGCGACCAACATCGGATTCAGCACGTCAATGCCCGGCGCGAAATCCACTAGAACCGGCTCGCCCGGGCGCCAATAGCTCGATACCTGCAGCAAGGCCGGCCCACTCAAACCGCGATGGGTCACCAACATCTTCTCAGTGAACCTTCCGGCGCCCGCTTCGGCAGTCACCTCCGCTGCGACGCCGGTCAACTCCGTCCAGCCCGCCTCCGCGCCACCCAGAACCAGGGGCACAAGCGCTGGCCTCGGCGGCACCACCTTCAGCCCGAATTGCCGTGCCAGATCGTAGCCCAGTGCTGTCGCGCCTAGTTTTGGAATCGACAAGCCACCGGTAGCCACCACCAGCGCCGCCGCCGTCAATTCGCCGGCCGAAGAGGTCACGCCAAAACCGGCAGGCGTGCGCTCGACTCGAATGTCGCGCGCGTTCAGAACGAGTTCCACACTGCCCTGCGTCTCTCGGGCCCGCTCGCACTCCGCGAGCAGCATGTCCACAATGGCCCGCGATGACCCGTCGCAGAATAACTGTCCAAGTGTCTTCTCGTGCCACTTGATTCCATACCGCTCAACAAGTTCAAGAAAGTGTCGCGGCTGATAGAGAGCCAACGCCGACTTGGCGAAGTGGGGATTTTCAGAGAGGAAATTCCCCGGCTCGCAGTGCAGATTTGTAAAGTTGCACCGTCCGCCGCCAGAGATAAGAATCTTTCGTCCCGGCTGCCCGTTGTGCTCCAGCAGCGCCACGCGCCGCCCGCGTTGACCCGCCACCGCGGCGCACATGAGGCCGGCCGCTCCCGCGCCCAACACAATCGCATCGAACTGGCGCGGCTCCGATGGCATAGGGTCTCGTTAAGGATAGCCGCTATGGTTCCGTCTCCTGATGCGACGGAGGCCAATCATGGATTAGCCATCACGCGGCCGATCCAACCCCTGTCCGCGATTCTTCGTGATTGAATGGCGTTCTGGTGGATATAATCTTGCGGTTCCCAACTCAACAAGGAGTTTACCGATGAAACGTCCTTTACGGTTTCTTGCCGCGTTTGGGCTCGCTCTCGGTGCAGTGTTTGGCCTGGCCGGAACCGTGGTCACGAGTCAGAATCTTCGCGCTGTGTGCTGGGCGATTGATAGTGTCGGCGTCGTGGTCGCTACCGCGACGCTGGCCTTGATGTTCTTCAGAAAAGGTTGTGACGCGATCGCCGTTGGGTTCCTCGTCTTTGCCATCGGAGAGGGGGTCATGCTTTCCGGCACCGCGGGATCCCTTGAAGCCAGCGTGCCGGCATTTGCCGCGGGCACGGCCTTGTGGTCCGCCGCGCTTTTGCTCACAAGCACCCCCCGCGAGTTCGATCTGTGGGTTCGCCTCGCAGGAATCGCCGGCGCCATTCTCTTTGCCATCACATCGGCAAGAATCTTTTCGGGTGAGCCGCTGTCGCCCATCGCGAAGCCGCTTCCGTTCTTTGCCTATCCGTTTCTTGTCCTCACTTTCATCGGTTGGATTTGGGCATTGCTCAAGGTGGAAACGCCCCATGAATCTCAGTGAGCGATTCAGCACTTCCGCCAGAGAAATCAACCCGGCCAAAGCAGTTTTCCTCACATGAACGCCATACTTCTCGAAGTGGCGAGCCCATCCTGCTCGGCATATTCCGTCCAGGGGATATGCGGTTCCACCTGCCCGCGGAATCCAATGTAGCCGTCCGGCCGCACAATCAAGAGTTTCTTGTCCGGACCCAGCGCGCGCACCCCTTCCGCATCCAATTCACGCACCTGCAAGCTGACCACCGTCGCCAGCGGCAAACCAGCCTTGATCTCGGCGACCTCTATCCCTGAGGCACCAACCAAAAGCGCCAGGTGTTTCGCCTCTGCCCAATTCTCCAGCAGGGTAGAGCCGTGGGGGTGGTTGCGCAAATTGAGATCGGGCAGCCGGTCTCCGGCGCGCAGATAGCCGTCTCCGTCAAAATCCATCACGATCGAAGAGGAGCGATATCCGATGGCCGTTTCTGAAATGAAACCAAGCATGGCCTTTTGCACCGGTTTCAGGCTTGAGAATACGGGAAGCAGGTCGTCGCGCACGGCATCGACCAGAGGATTCGTTGCGGTCGCCAGCTTCAAGCCGCGCTCGGTGAATCGCAGCAGCGCCTTTCCCACCTGGCCCCGTTCCTCTTCATAACTGTCCAGCAGGTTCTTATCGCCTCCACGGGCCAGAGCGGCGAGCTTCCAGCCCAGGTTGGCGGCGTCCTGAATCCCTGTGTTCATCCCTTGCCCGCCCACCGGCGAGTGGATGTGCGAAGCATCGCCCGCGAGAAACACGCTTCCCACGCGGTAATAGCACGCCTGCCGATCCTGCACGTTGAACGGCGTCATCCACTCCGAAGCGTGAACTCTCACCTTCACCCCTGCGTTATCGATGGCGTCCTGAAAATCCTTCAACGTCAAATCCCGCTGGAGGTTCTCGCGTTGCCGTGAGTGGACGGCGACGATTGCGCGAGTCAGCCTGTCGGTCAGCCGCGCCAGGAAGATCACATCTCCGTGGTGAAAGTGGATCGTAAGTTCGTCCGCCGGTGCATCCGGTCCATCCAACTCCAGATCTCCGAGGAAAAAGGAAAGGCCCACGCCTCCGCCCTCGAAAGCAATCCCCATCTTCGCGCGAATGCTGCTGTGCGCCCCGTCGCATCCGATCACCCAGCGCGGCCTCACCTCTTCTTCGCTGCCATTGGAATGACGCAGCACAGCAACCACATCGCCATCGTGCTGGCTCAACGAGACAAGCTCGGTCCTTCGTTCGGTCTTCGCTCCCAATGATTCCATTTGCTCATTCAGAATGGCCTCCGTCTCGCTTTGGGGAAGCATAAGAATGTAAGGATAGCGGCTGGAAATACGCTCCAGTGGAACAGAGAGAATGTTCTTGCCTTCGCTCCAGAACCTGGCCTTCGTCAGTTTTCGGCCGCGTTCGACAGCCTTGGCCGCGATGCCGTAGCGCTGAAACTGTTCCAGGGTTCTGGCCTGCACGCCGAGCGCCTGCGAGTGAAGCGCAAGGTGTTCCGATCTGTCTACGATGCGGACGTCCAACCCAAAACGCCTCAATTCGATCGCGGCGGTCATCCCCGTTGGTCCCGCGCCAACAATCAGAGTCAGTGGTGTCGCCATCGGTTCCTCCAATACGAGCTTTCTTTGTAGTTGGATGCGCTCAAGAGTGGAAGCGTGGGTCGAACGACGCGCCGAAGCGGCGGTGAATCCGGGTTGTGGTTCGCGATCCTGGAGTTACGCTGCGAAGCAGGCAGGCTCTGATTCAACGGCTTCGATGACCTGGAACGCAGCCTGTGTACTGCCTACCAAAGCCACTTCAAAAGAAGTTGAATTACGAATCCTCCCGCAATGGCCATCATGCTGCTCGTCAGCGTTCCCACCAGGAAGTATTCGGCGAAGGCCGGCTTATCAAGCTCTTTCGATCGAAATAGTCCCTTCGCTGTGAGCAGAAACGCCAGCGCGTCATAGGCCTGCACGGCAACAAAAGTCATCAGCATCAGGCGCTCGATAATCCCCACAATGCGGCCACGGTTGTATTCCGGAATCTCGCGCTCTTGCTTCTGCAGGCCGACCATGCCCCCGCCTGGAGCGCCTCGCTCCGCGAGCAGTTGGCCCTTATCCAAAATGCCTCTCACAATGCTCGAACCGCCACGCATGACAAATAGAGCAATAGCGACCACAAGATAAACGACGCTTCTCTGGCGGCTCGCCGCTTCAGAACCCATTGGAATGGCAGGTGGAATATCTTCCAGAATGGCAAGATACACGACGCCCAAACCGAAGAGGAGATTGGCGCCGATTTCAAGTTCCGCAAGATATCTTGAAGCGATCCGGTCGCGGGCCAGGGGCAGAAGGATCGCCAACGCCAGGGTGAAAACTCCCAGGCCGATGTTCCAGCCTGCAATCCATGCCACGGCGCAGGCCAGGACGGCGCTTCTCGTCACGATCACCGTAAGCCAGGGCCACCACCGAGGTCTGCGCTTGTTTCTATCGCCCGGCTCCGCCGCCATGCCGGCCGGGTAGGTATAGTTCGCGAGCATCCACAGCAGCGCGACCTTCGCGATGAACAGCACCAGCGGGGCATGGCCGAGAATGTACTGTTGAAACGTCATTTTCCGGGACGCGTCGTGCCGATTTTGAGTATGGCACAAAGCGCCTGTTCGCCTGCGTGGTAAGCATCCCACCCAGCGGCGATCTTGTGATCGGTCACGGCTTGCGGCGTTTTGCGTATGAGTCCAGCTATCTCAGTCTGAGAAAACCCTTGCCGCAGAAAGCCGATTACGCTGCGTTGCGCTTCGGTCCGCTTGTCCATGTGAAACCACAGCAGACGCGCGATACCATTAGCCACCTTGTCAACCTCTTCGCCGAAGCCGGAAAACACTCCACCAAGAAGCTTCTCCGATTTGGCCACATCGATTGCCTCGCGAGCATGATGCAGGGCGGGTCCGTCGAGATTGATGGCATAAGGCGGGATCTCCGTGTCGATTCTTCCGTATCCAACGCCGATGCGAAACTTCGGCAGGTCGGCGGCGTTATCTACGTCCCAAAGCAAGTCGGGCAGCACGGAAGCGTCCTTCAGTATCCCGTGGAACTCATCGCCCAGGGTAATCGCGAACTTCGAAAGCAGGGCCGAGCTATAACGCGGGTTGCGATTAAGGTCTTCGATGAACCGGGTAAAGCGAATCTGGACGCGCATGCGCTCTTTGCCGGAAAGGTTTCGGGAATCGAGCATGTCTCCGATGACCGCAGTGTGCGGTTGGTTGCTTCGCAGCGATGCTGTGCCGGTTCCCATGCGCTATCAAGCTTAAAGCCTTGATATTGTATAAATCAAGCTATTAAGCTTTATTTCACGAGTATCAAGCTTAATAGCTTAATTTATATCGATTCAAGCTCGGGAGCTTGATCATCATCAACTTGGTTCCTTGACCGCTGATTACTAACAACTTCCTCATCCGTCATCGCGGAACATCGGATGCGGGATGAGCTTGCGGTAGTCTTCCTGGTGCGCACCATCAAGGCAGGCCTCGATGATCCTCAAGCCCAAAGGGTCGAGTTCGGGAACCAGGAACTGTTTCAGCTCCCGGGCGAAAAACTCGCGCCACTGCCGCGCGCCCTCTTCGTAAACATCGACGCCGCCCTGTAACTGCTCCTCAACGCGCAGAAAGACGCGCGGAATCATCGATCCCTCAATGCGCAGTTGATTCGGAATGTAGCCCAGCAACGGGCAGAGCGCTTCGCCTACCTGTTCGCGGCCAAACCTGGCGCTGCCGCGTCGGGCAAGGTACTCGCGCGCAATCCACTCCGCCATAAAACCCACCTTCCACGCGCCAATGAATTGGTTGGGCAGCAGCACATAACGGGTCTCCGGATTGTCTACAATCTGGCGAAGCAGCAAATTGGCCTGGTCCACGCGGCGGCCCGTGGCAAAGGCCCAGTACGAGCCCACACCCTCTGACTGCATCTCCACGCTCTGTTGTGTCTGAATGCTCGGATTCGCATGGCCGCGCGGGGCAACCAGTCTCCACAACCACGCCAGCGCCGGGCTCAGCACATGAATCATCGCCAGGATCCCATATAACTGGCTGTCACGATGCGTCGGCGGGCAGCGCACGCCAAAGCTGCGGACATCCACGCGCTGCGGCCCGTCGAGAATGTCTTCGATCATCCGCCGCGGCAAAATCACCCGCGGATTGGGGCACAATTTGCCGGGCGCGTCTTCGACGTGCTCCCACGTCAGGCAATTGCCGCCCGGCACAATGTAGTGGTTCAAAAACAGCAGCGGCTCCGGCGGATCGATGCACAGCCGTTCAAGATTCGGGGCGGTGCCATAGCTGTGGATGTGATCCACGCGCACAAACCATGCGTTCTCGGCGTCGGCTACGGTCAGGCGTCCTTGATTGCCGTGGTTGCCCTGGTATTTGGGATGGGCGCACGCCATGTCATCGGCGATGGGCCGCAGGTGGCAGGCCTCGGGCAGATTCAGCGTCCGTTCTTCCTTGGTGACGACGTTGCGCCCCAGCAACAGACGGCCGTCTTCCATGCGGTGGATGTGTTCGGTCATCTCGCTCTTGCCGCCGCCCGATGCGCCTTCGTGCATCAGGATCAGTTGATTTTCATACGGAGTCAACACGGCAACCGCGGCACAATGGTTGGTGGTCCAGCCCTCGCGCTCGCCCTTGTCGAGCAGCATGGAATAGACGCCCTTCTTCGCGCTTGGTCCCGGATAGAGGTTGTAGGCAAAGATCTCCTGGTGCGTTTCTGTTCGATCGTGCACCACTACCTGGCGACCGCCGAAGTGCGTGTGCCGAAACGGCGGAGCCACAAACAACACTCCGCCCGTAATCCTGAAGTCCGCAGGAACATTGCTGCGGGGAATCATGCCCTGCAAATCGGCCAGCGCTGCCGCAAAAAACGCCGCCTGCCGCGGAACGATCAGAAGCGACCCGTAGCCCAGCGAATCCGGGCCCGCATAAAACGGCATCGCCACCAGTTCCTGCGTCTTCAGCCAGTCCAGCGTCTGTTGCCGTGTCTTGTCGAACGGCTCGCCGAAGCGCTGTTCGTAGGTGGGCTTGTCCGTTGGCAACTTGTCGCCAATCACCATTGCGTCCGGATCGCGCCGCCGCATCGCGGGGTCAGGAAAGTTGATAGCCAGCCCGTTGCGCGCCTTGGTAATCACCGCCTCGACCACGCGTCCCATGCCCTTGGCCTTGAAAATGGCCTCGTAAACGCCGTGATCTTCACGATTGCCCAGCCGCCAGTCTGTGGTGCCTGTGGCTCGGCCCAGCGACCAGTCAAGCAGTTGCTGACGGGTCTCGGGCGTCTGTACCAGAGGCGCTGCGCCCAGCACTTCGCGCACATGCACGGGCAGTTCGAACTCCGCCCAATTTGATTGGAAATCGATTTCAGTTTCACGCACGGCTGCGGTAGTCATGGGGCCTCAATTTCTCTGATCAAGAACGCTGTCGTCCCGAGCGGAGCCCGCCGCGACGGACGGAGTCGAAAGCCTGCCCGCCGTGGCGGGAATCTGCGCTTGCGTTTTCTGCATTAATGGCGAGATATCCGCACTTTTCTTATCTCATCCACCATCACACTTGGCAGTGCGCCCCGTCACGCCTAAAGAGTCAATCCAGTGGAAACCGCACCCGCACCAACGCCATTGCTTCTTCCGCTGTCGCAATCAGGCCCTCCAGTTGTGCATCTTCAACCACTCGCAGCATCTCTTTGAACTGCGCCCCCGGCGCATACCCCGCGGCAATCAACTCGCGCCCCGTAATCAGGGGTATGGGCCGTACTACTTCCTCCGGCATCTCTTCGTAGCGCCCGCGCACGAAATTCCAGATTTCGAGATTTGCATGCGCCGCCAGGCAATCCATCCGATGTAACGCGAGATGCTCGGGAAAATTCTCCAGCCTGAAAAACCGCTTCAGCGTCGAAGCCTTCATGCGCGGAGCGTCGGCAAAGCGCATGTGATTCTCAATCAGCGCGAGAATCTGCCGCGTCTCCTCGTTCGAAAAACGAAACCGCCGGCAAATCTCAGCGCCTATTGCCACGCCAACTTCCACATGTCCATCGAAGCGAATCCGGTCTGGAGCTACGCGAAACGTCGGCGGCTTGCCCACATCATGCAGCAGCGCACCCCAGGCCAGTGTGGGCGGGCAGCCCGCCTCCAGTTGGTCCAGAAGCAACAAAGTATGCACCCATACGTCGCCTTCGGGGTGGAACTGCGGCGGCTGCGCGACACCTTTCATCCGCGCTACCTCGGGCAGCACTTCGGCCAGCAGGCCGGTCTCATCAAGCAATTCAAACGCCCGCCGCGCGTGTCCCTCGGTCAGCATTTTGGTCAATTCGGCCCGCACCCGCTCGCGACTCACTGCATGAATGCGTCCCGCCAGTGCGCGCATGGCCGTGTGGGTCGCGGGATCAATCGCAAATCCAAACCGCGCCGCAAAGCGCACCGCCCGCAGCAGCCGCAACTGGTCTTCTTCGAAGCGCCGCTCCGGCCGGCCAATGGCCCGAATCACCCCCGCATCCAGATCCGCCAACCCGTCGACATAGTCGATGAGCCCTTCGCGAGCGGCCAAGGAAAGTGCCTTCGGATCTCCGATGCGCTCGTCCCAAGAGCTGTCTGCATGTGAGGGGTCAAGCAGCAGCCCGTTGATCGTGAAATCACGACGCTGCACGTCCTCCGCGGCGCTTGTCGTATACCGCACTTCATCCGGATGCCGCCCATCGGAATACGCCCCATCCGACCGGAACGTCGCGACCTCCGTGGGCTTCTCGTCCCCTGACTCTTCATATGAGTTCTGCGAATGGGCCACCAGCACCACGCCAAAGCGCGCTCCCACGGCAAAGGTGCGCGGAAACATCCCCAGCACCACATCCGGCGTTGCGCTCGTCGCTACGTCGTAGTCTTCCGGCGCCCTTCCCAGCAGCAAGTCACGCACGCATCCACCGGCGAGATACGCCCCGTACCCCGCCGCCCGCAGCGCTTTTACAATCCGCAAAGCCGCTTTGAATTGGGTTTTGGCAGGCAACATGGCTTTGCTTGAGAGTAATCCGTTCAGGCACAAGATTCGAGGCCGGTAAACTGTAGACATGTCCTGCGGCCTGATCCTCGGCATTGAGAGCTCCTGCGACGAAACCGCCGCAGCCGTTGTCGAGCGTGGGGCGCGCACGCTCTCGTCGGTGGTCGCCTCGCAGATCGCCACGCACGCCCGCTATGGCGGAGTGGTCCCCGAGCTGGCTAGCCGCGAACATCTGCGCGCCATCGTCCCCGTCGTCCGTGCCGCACTTGCCCAGGCCAACGTCACCCTCGCCGGCCTCGACGCCATCGCCGTGACCTCCGGTCCGGGACTGGCTGGGGCTTTGCTGGTCGGGATCACCTATGCCAAAGCCCTCGCCTTTGCGCAAGGACTGCCCCTTGTCGCCGTCAACCACCTCGAAGGCCACATCCACGCCGTCCTGCTCGAGGAACGCCAAAGGCTGGGTGTGTCGGTTCCCAACTCTTTGAAACCGGAAAACGAGAATTCCGACGCCGAAGCGGCCTTGGCACTGGTCGTCTCCGGCGGCCACACCCACCTCTATCTCGCTCGCCCCGCCGATGGTTCCTGGACTTACGCCCTCATCGGCCGCACCCTCGACGATGCTGCCGGCGAGGCTTATGACAAAGTAGCCAAGCTGCTCGGCCTCGGCTACCCCGGAGGGCCCTGGATCGATGCCCTCGCTCTCCACGGCAACCCGCACGCCGTTCCTTTCGCTTTCTCGCAGATCAAGACCAAGCTTCACCTTGCCGGAAAGCCCCCCCGCACCAAGGCCGCCCGCACTGCTCCCATCGCCGACCTCGACCCTCATTTCCTCTTTTCATTCTCGGGAATCAAGACCGCCGTCCTCCGCTACGTCGAACTCCACAACCTGCGGCCAGAGGCCGAAGCCCGCGGTGATGCGCTTTTTACCGGCCCTGACGCTCCCGCCCGTCCGACCGTTGAAGATGCCCTCGCCACCTGCGATCCGACCACGCTCGATCTCATCGCCAGTTTCCAGCACGCGGTAGTGGGCGACTTGATGAAAAAGACTTTCGCAGCCGCCGATTCTCTCGACGCCGCCCGCATCCTCGTCACCGGCGGAGTGGCCGCCAATCGCGAACTTCGCGCCCGCTTCATTGCCGAAGCAACCCGCCGCGGCCGCCGTGTAGCATTTCCCACCCTCGCACTCTCAACCGACAACGCCGCCATGATTGCCGCTGCCGCCTGGCCCCGTTTCAAGGCTGCGGAATTCGCCGATAACTCCCTCTCCGCTGATCCGTCTCTCGCCTTGGGACGATGAAGCTGACATCATCCTTTGGAACGACCGCCCCGCCGCGACAGGAAGTGCATAATAGGTCCTCATAGCGATTGTGAGCAGGCCCCGAAGGACAGTGAGGTAACCGATGAAACTTGGAATTCGCGTGCTGGCTATCCTGTTGATCATTGTCGGAGTCATCTGGATTCTGCAGGGCATCAATGTGCTTCCGGGAAGCTTCATGACAGGGCAGATTCAGTGGGCTTATCGCGGCGGAATCGCCGCCCTCGCAGGAGTGGGCCTTCTGTTTTTTGCAGCGCGAATTCGCCGGTGAATTTTTTCATCCTACAGCCCGATGTCAGCCGGTAATCCTTACCTATCGAGCAAAAAGTACACGGTTTGAAGAGGCTGATAAAAGGCGCTTGCCCTTGGCAAGACGCGTATTCCCTGCCAGTTATATGCGGAGCGGAGTTTGGTCCTTTACTTGCAGCAGATCAGCGCAGGCGAAGGTGCGTCTAAGGCAGACAACCTGAACGGCAGAGTTGGGAATCCGAATAAGGTGGATGGGGAACAGAACACAGAGTATGAATACCCACTTTGGTTCCACATATTAGGTTAACTGGTTCTGCTTTAACGCTTTGCCTTTAGAACTGTAGGCAGGAAGGATCCACATGGCCAGCCAGGCTCTTCATCATGTTCAACCTGAATCGCTCACGTCCACTGTGCGGTTCACGGCGGCTTATACCGGTCTCCTGTCTGCAACAACCCTCACCGAATCTCCCGCCTTCACCCAACTTGCGACCCCGGAGATCTCAAGAGCAGAGGCCTTGCGCGGCGCCAAAGGCGCCATGATGGCCATTGGCCTTGAATCTGCTGGGGTGCTCTGCTTCCTCGGCGTCTGGCTGGCCTGGCATTATTTCGCGTAATTAGACCAGGCTTCACCGGGCGTTTTCAGCGCAGCGTCTTCTCAAGTCCTTCAAAACGACACAAGTCTTGGCGAATGTGTGCGTCTGAGCCGGATTCATTCCGCAGGCGGAGCGGGGGCCTTCGCAGGGGGCGTCAGAACGAACCCCTTGCGGACCAGCGCAAAGCCCTCCTTCGGCAATTCAGCCTGCAAAAGCTGATTGTCAGGGCCAGAAAAGAGATCGGTGGAATTACCGGCGATGGTCGCGATCAGATGATGAACGGTCACGGGTTTTCCGTCTAAAGTGCCTTGCTGGTCGGCATACGTGGCAAATTGGACAGGCTCAACCGAGCCAGCCCTTTTGGGAATAATGGCCCACACGTCCCGATTGTTGTGGGTCACAGCCATGGCCAGCAGCGTCTCCAGAGCTCCCGGGTCGAAATCAGGAAGAAAGACCGCCGACCTGTGAGCAGCCAGGCGCGTCGTCGAACTATGGCCGTTGGCGGAGATGTTCATGAGCAATTGCGCCGAGTCGGGAGTGGCCGTCACGTTCACCGCCGAGCCGTTTACGATGGCGCTCAATTGCACATGCCTGAGTTGGTTGGCAGAGGAGAGCCGTTCGGTCTTCGAGAGCGAATAGTCCAGCCCCTGCATCGCAACGCGAACCAGGGACGTGGAGTCGTAGCCCTTGGGTGTTGCGGCGAAATTGAAGCTCGCCGTGCCTACGGTCACTCCGTGCTGGCTGACGGTGAAGTTGCCCCTTTGCGCCGACGCGGCCATCGGGGTGGAAGCGGGGATCAAGGCAAGCAGTCCCGCAAGCGGGAGAAAACCAAAAATGCGCACACGCATCTCCATCGCGCTGACCAGTTAGACACGACACGCGGAAAAGAGTTGCGATGAGACAACTTCCAGCCACAAGCCCCTAGCTGTTCGCCAACCTCCCGTTCCGGCCTATTTCCAAGGCGGCAAGCTTGAGAGACATGCGCCGCGTCAGGAGGGCTACAGGCGGGAAGCGAGTGGCTGGAGGCTGTCTTTATCCTTTTGCCAGAGCGAAGCGCTTGTTGACTTCGGCCCAGTTCACCACGTTCCACCACGCGGCCAGGTAGTCGGGGCGGCGATTCTGGTATTTCAGGTAGTAAGCGTGTTCCCACACGTCGTTGCCGAGAATGGGATACAACCCCTGGCTGAGCGGCGAATCCTGGTTGGCAGTGGTGATCACCTTCAGCTTTCCGCCGGTAAAGACGAGCCATCCCCAGCCGGATCCGAATTGCTTGGCAGTGGTCTCATTGAAAGTTTTCTTGAAGGCGTCAAAGTCGTTGAAGTCGGCGGCAATCTGCGCGGCAATCGCGCCGCTTGGCGCGCCCCCAACGCCGGGGCCGGCAGGGGCCATGATGTTCCAGAACATGGTGTGGTTGGAGTGGCCGCCGCCGTTGTTCCGCACGGTGGCCTTGATCTCATCGGGTACCTGGGCCAGATCGCGCAGAAGGTCGTCGACTGATTTGGAAGCCAGGTTCGGGTACTTCTCCAGCGCGGCGTTCACGTTGTTGACGTAGGCCTGGTGGTGCTTGTCATGGTGCAGATGCATCGTCTCCGCGTCGATAAAAGGCTCGAGAGCGGCATAGTCGTAGGGCAGCGGTGCGAGCGTATAAGCGACTGCAACTTCTGGTGCCATTGGGGAATCTCCTTCATTCGGATTGTACTGTTGGGGCTCAGCGGTTTCGACCGCTAAGCGAAACTGACGGCTGGTGGGTGAGAGAAACCCGGCCGGTTCGGAATTCAAGATTGGCAGGGGCCGGTTGCAATCCAATCTTCACACACCGGCCCGCGCGCCTATGATTGGATGGATGCAGAAGGGCCCGGTGAGGGTGCCAACTTATTCCTGCTCATGTCGAAACCTTCTCCCTTTCCCGCACATCGATAAGATAGGACGGATCCTCGCGACTTGAACTTTCCCATCCCACAAATTGGTATTGAAGCATGAACGATCAGCCGCTCTATCGCTGGCTTGACCAGCAGGGCGAGGCATTTGGCGCGCCCGGGCTTGAGCCCCGCTGGACTTCCAGCGTCAAAGACGCCATTGGCACCGCCTATTCAGCCTCGTGCCGGGTGTGGTTTACCTGCTCGCACGGCATTTTGAACGAGCTTTACCACCCCACCATCGATAGCGCCCAGGTGCGCGACATGGAATTCCTGGTCACGGACGGCGCGACATTCGTCCACGAAGAAAAGCGCGACCTGATTTCGAGCTTCGAGTACATCCACCCTGAGGCGCTGGGAATTCGCTATGTCAATCGCGATCCCGATGGCCGGTACTCCCTGACCAAGGAAATCATCTGCGATCCGCACCACAGCGTGGTTCTGCAGCACGTTCGGCTTGAGGGCCACGAGGATCTGTTGCCGCGATTGAAGGTCTATGCGCTGCTGGCCCCGCACCTTGACGGCGGGGGGGCAGGCAATACCGCTCGCGCCATCGACATCGCCGGCCACAAAATGCTGTTGGCCTGGAAAAACCAATGGTCGCTGGCCATGGGCGCCAGTTGCGGCTTCTCGAGGGTCAGTTGCGGCTTTGTCGGATCGAGCGACGGCTGGCGCGACCTGATGGAAAACTTCAACATGAGCTGGGAGTTCGGCTCGGCTACCAACGGCAATCTTTCCATGATGGGCGAACTGAATCTCGGCAACGCGGGCGCGGACGGCGCGCGCGAATTTACGCTCGCCATCGGGATTGGAGAAGGGCATCATACGGCGCTGCAAAAAACCGTAAGCGTGATGGCCATGCCTTTCAAGCAGGCGCGGGAACGGTTCATCGAGCAGTGGCACCGGGCAGCCAATCCCGAGTGGCTGGCGGCCAAGGCGGGCGATGGCGGCAAGCTGATGCGCGCCAGCCACAACGTGCTTTTGGCGCATGAGGACAAAACCTTTTCGGGGGCTTTTGTGGCCTCTATGTCAATTCCCTGGGGCCAGGTCCACGGCGACGACGACCTGGGCGGATACCACCTGGTTTGGACCCGCGACATGGTGCAGACAGCGACGGCGTTGTTGGCTTGCGGTCGAGCAGAGACTGCCCGCCGTGCGCTGGTTTATCTGGCCTGCACGCAGAAACCCGACGGCGGCTTCGCCCAGAATTTCTGGGTAAATGGGCGGCCTTACTGGTCCGGCGTACAGCTTGATGAGGTGGCGTTTCCGCTCATCCTGGCATGGCGGCTTTGGAAGGCCGATGCGCTTGGCGAAACCGACATTTTCCCCTTTGTGGAGCGTGCGGCAGGCTTCCTCGTGCGCCACGCGCCCATCACTCACCAGGAGCGCTGGGAAGAGAACCCCGGCTATTCGCCTTCCACGCTCGGGGCTGTGATTTCCGGGCTGGTTTGCGCCGCAGAAATTGCGCGCGCGCACGATTCGATGGAGCTGGCCTGCTTTTACGAGGACTTTGCCGACTGGATCGAGTATCACCTCGAAGACTGGACCGTCACCAACAACGGTGTGCTCCTTCCCACGGTGCCGCGCCACTATATGCGCATCCGGCCGCCTGAAACGGGCGAGGCGTATTTCTGCGAGAGCTGCGGCACCGAGATTATCCGGCTGCAAAACCGGCCTCCCGGCACGCGCACCACGTTTGAAGCACGCGAGATTGTAGACGCAGGCTTCCTTGAACTGGTCCGCTATGGTGTGCGCCGCGCGGACGACCCGTTGATTATGGACTCGCTCAAGGTCGTTGATGCAGTCATCAAACGCGGGCTGCCGCAGGGTCCCGGCTGGTTACGTTACAACTGGGACGGCTACGGCCAACGGCCCGATGGCGGCCCGTTCCAGGGCTGGGGTAAGGGCCGCGTGTGGCCGTTGCTCACCGGGGAGCGCGCTCATTACGAGCTGGCCGCAGGCAACGACATCTCCCCGCTCATCCGGACCTTTGAGCGCTTTGCCACCATGGGTCAGATGCTGCCAGAGCAGGTATGGGACGAGCCTGACCGCCCCCACCAGCGTCTGCTGCTGGGCCAGCCGGCGGGCTCGGCGGTCCCCTTGGTGTGGGCGCACGCGGAGTATCTCAAGCTGCTACGTTCGGCCGTGGACGGCAAGGTCTTCGATCGCATCGACCCTGTGCATGCGCGCTACAGCGAGCCTGCAGGCCGAGGACAGTTGCGGAAAAATCTTGAGATTTACAGCCGTCGTCGGCCTGTTCAAAGAATTGCCGCAGGGGATACGCTCCGCATACTCGATCAGGATCGATTCGAAGTGGTCTGGACGAACGACGGATGGCAGACGACGCACACCGCTTCCAGCCGCAGCCTCGGCAGCGCCGGGCATAGCGTCGACATTGTTCCCGCATCGGACCGGGCGAACGTTGGGCTATCATGGACTCTCCACTGGCCGGAGCAGCAACGATGGCTCGGCTACAACGTGGACGTGAAGGTTGAAGACAGGTGAATTGATTTACTCGTGTGCTTCGCAACTCATCGAAAGGACCCGCCGCGGCGGGCGCAGACATTTATGACTTCCAGCCTCGCGGAACTCTCCCTTGACGAACTCTCCATCGACACTTTGCGGCTGCTGGCCGTGGATGCCGTGGAAAAAGCAAAAAGCGGCCACCCGGGCGCCCCGCTGGGTTGCGCGCCCATTGCGTATCTGCTGTTTCACAAGCTGATGAAACACAATCCGGCGCACTCCAAATGGCCTGACCGCGACCGTTTTGTGTTGTCGAACGGTCATGCATCGGCGCTGCTCTATTCCACGCTGTTTTTATCCGGCTACAACGTAACCCTTGACGACCTCAAAGCCTTTCGCCAATGGCACTCCCGCACGCCCGGCCACCCCGAATACGGCGACACCGATGGCATTGAAGTCACCACCGGCCCGCTTGGTCAGGGAATCGCCATGGCCGTGGGAATGGCCATCGCGGAAAGGCATCTCGCCGCCACCTACAACCGTCCCGGCTTTGACGTGGTGGACCACTACACCTACGCCCTCTGCGGTGATGGCGACCTGATGGAAGGCGTATCGCATGAAGCAGCGGCGCTGGCCGGAACCCTCGGCCTGGGTAAACTGATCTTCCTCTACGACGACAATCTTGTCTCCCTTGATGGCCCCACAGAGCTCAGCTATACCGACGACTATCTCAAGCGTTTTGAAGCCTATCACTGGCACGTGCAGGAAGTGGCGGACGGCAACGACCTCGTGGCCATTGAAGCTGCCATTGAGGCGGCCAAAGCCGAAACCGCGAGGCCGTCGTTCATCGCGGTCCACACCATCATCGGCTATGGCAGCCCCAAGGCAGGCACCAACAAGGTGCATGGCGAGGCCCTCGGCCCAGCCGGTACCGCCGCCACCAAGAAGTTCTTCGGCTTCCCTGAGGATCAGAGCTTCTACGTGCCCGACGATGCGCTGGCCAACTGGCGCAAAGCCGTCGATCGCGGCGGGGCCCTCGAATCTGATTGGAAGAAGCTTTTCGCCGGGTACGCGTCTGCGTTTCCTGACCTCGCCTCTGAATTCGAGCGCACCCAAAAGGGAGCGCGCAAGGCCGGGTGGGAAAAGGCGATTCCCGGATTTCCAGCAGGCAAGCCCATGGCCACGCGCAACGCCGGCGGCGCGGTGATGAATGCCATTGCGGAAGCCGTGCCCGAGCTGTTCGGTGGCGCCGCTGACCTGACGACTTCAACCAAGACAATCTTCAAGCCCGGCGTCAGCTTCCACGTCGATCCGGCCGGCCGCAACGTCTTTTTCGGCGTGCGAGAATTCGGCATGGCTGCCGCGGTCAACGGAATGGCCGCGCACGGCGGGTTGGCTCCGTTCGGCTCAACCTTCTTTTGCTTCGTGGACTACTGCAAGCCGGCCGTTCGCCTTGCCGCGCTCATGCAAATACACTCTCTCTTCATCTTTACGCATGACTCAATCGCCCTCGGTGAAGACGGCCCCACCCATCAGCCTATCGAGCAACTGATGATGCTGCGCGCAGTTCCCGGGCTGACGGATTTCCGCCCCGCCGATGCCAATGAGACCGCCGCGGTATGGCGGCTCGCCCTGGAGCGGACCGGCCCCTGCTTCTTTGCACTCACGCGTCAGGACCTTCCGGTGATCGACCCGGCAGCGCACGATGCATTCGCCGGCGTCAGCAAGGGCGCGTATATCCTGGAGGACGCGCCGAATCCAAAGGTAGTGCTGATTGGCACAGGCTCTGAAGTCTGGTCCGCGGTGAATGCCGCCAAACTGCTCGCGGCAGACGGCATCGCAGCACGCGTGGTCAGCTTCCCGAGCTGGAAAATCTTCGAAGAGCAGTCGGCAGAATACAAGTCCAGCGTGCTTCCGCCCGGCGTTCCTAAGGTGGCCGTCGAAGCCGGAGCTACGCTGGGCTGGTGGAAATATGTGGGCCAGGAAGGCGACGTCATCGGCCTCGACCGCTTCGGCGCCTCCGCGCCAGGCGCGAAAGTCCTGGCTGAACTCGGCTTTACCGCGGAAAATGTAGCAGCCAGGGCCAAGGCGCTGGTGAAGTAAAACTGTTTTGGTGATTGGTTGTCAGTCTTCGCTGTTTTGAGATGTTCATGATCAGCTCCCTGAATATAGCGCGCAAGTTCACCGGGAACTGATCGCTGACAATTGGAAACTGATAACTATTCCGAAAGGAACACTCGTGAAGTTAGTCATTAGTTCGGATCATGCGGGCTTTCCTCTGAAAGAGGAAGTACGCGCCTATCTCACCAAGGCGGGGCACGAGATCGTCGACCTGGGAGCTTTCAGAGTCGAGCCCCAGGACGACTATCCCGATTTTGCCGAGCGCGTCGGTGAAGCGATCAAGGGTGGAATGGCTCCGCGCGGCATTCTCATCTGCGGTTCCGGGGTGGGCGTGTGTGTCGCGGCCAACAAGATTCCAGGCATTCGCGCCGGCATGTGCCACGATACTTACTCGGCGCACCAGGGCGTGGAGCACGATGATATGAATGTGGTGGTGTTGGGCGCGCGTGTCATTGGCCCGGCGCTTGCATTCGAAGTGGTGGATGCATTTGTGAAGGCGCAGTTCATTGCCAATGAACCGCGGTTTGTAAGGCGGTACAAGAAGGTTCTGGCCATCGAAGCCAGATATCAGTGCGGAGACGGTTCGAAGAACCTCGCATAACGGCGAGAAGTTACCCGTAAGCTGGCAGCATAGGACGGCCTGCCATGCGGCCATCACCCCGAGGGAAAGTAATTTACCAGGCACCAATGCGCAAAAGCGCACCGAGAGGCGCCGATGTTCCCCTTCGACGTAATCCTCTTCGATGTTGGCGGAGTCCTGCTGACCAACGGCTGGGACCACTGTGAACGTTCCGTGGTCCTGGACCAGTTTCACCTGGACCGCGCAGCCTTTGAGGCTCGCCACGCCGCGCCCAACGATGCATGGGAGCGGGACCAGATCGACGTGAATGCTTACCTCGATGCAACCGTATTCTATGAGCCGCGCAGTTTTACTCACCAGGAATTTTTCGAAGCGATCTGTGCGCAATCTCAATTGCTGCCAGACGGAGCATTGGGAATCCTCAAGGAACTTGCGGCATCCCATAAGTGCATGCTGGGAGCGCTGAACAACGAGGCTCGCGAGCCAAATGAGTACCGCTTTGAACACTTCGGCCTGCGGACCTGTTTAGATCTTTCGCTCAGTTCCTGCTATTTGGGCCTCCGCAAACCTGAGCCCGCCATCTATCGCAGGGCGCTGGATATTCTCGGCAAGCCGGCGGAGCGTATCTTGTTTATCGACGATCGCGCTGAGAATGTTGCGACCGCAAAATCTGTGGGCATCATGACGATTCAGTTCAAAGGCGCTGACGCTCTACGACGCAACTTGGAATCCTTGGGAGTTCTTTAACCAGATTGGAAGGGAGAACAACAATGCAACTGGGATTGATTGGCCTCGGCAAGATGGGCGGCAACATGGCGGAGAGGCTCCGTTTGGGCGGCCACCAGGTGGTTGGCTTCGACTTCAGCGCGGAAGCGGTGGCGAAACTCACATCCTCAGGAAACGTGGGCGTTTCCTCGCTTGAGGAACTCGCAAAGAATTTAAAAGGCCGCAAGGCGATATGGATCATGGTCCCGCAGGGCAAGCCCGTGGATGACACGATTGCCAAGCTGGAACCGCTGCTCAACCCCGGCGACATACTTATCGACGGCGGTAACTCGAATTACAAGGATTCGATGCGCCATTACAAGGAAGTTACTGCCAAAGGTTTCCAGTTTGTCGACGTAGGCACTTCGGGCGGCGTATGGGGCTTAAAAGAGGGTTATAGCATGATGGTTGGCGGCGACAAGGACGCCGTTGATTATTTGCGCCCAATCCTTGAAACACTGGCTCCCGGCAAAGACAAGGGCTGGGGCCACGTCGGTCCCGCGGGTGCTGGCCACTTTGTCAAAATGGTTCACAACGGCATCGAATACGGCTTGATGCAGGCGTATGCCGAAGGGTTCACCATCCTTGAAAAGAAGGAGGAGATGGACCTGAACCTGCCGCAGATCGCCGAAATCTGGCGTTATGGCAGCGTCGTGCGGAGCTGGTTGCTTGATCTCACGGCCGATGCGCTTTCGAAGAATCCCACCCTCAGCGGATTGGAAGCTTATGTTGCCGACTCTGGCGAAGGCCGATGGACGGTCTTTGAAGCCATCGATTTGAATGTGTCCGCGCCGGTGATTACGGAGTCGCTCATCCGCCGTATCCGCAGCCGCGAAGAGAATAACTTCACCGACAGGATGTTATCAATCATGCGCAACGCGTTTGGCGGTCATGCTGTCAAAAAAGATTGATGAAGGAGGCAAAGTCAAGTTATGGCAACAGTCCAGATGAAAGTGAATCCGGAGGACCTTTCCCAGATCACTCCGGGCGGTGAGCGGATTCCCGAGCCGGGGATCATGGTCATCTTTGGCGCATCCGGCGATTTGACCAAACGCAAGTTACTCCCGGCGCTCTTCCACCTGGAGCAGAACGGCCTTCTGCCAAAGCAGTTTGCCATTGTGGGCGTAGCTCGCCGGCCGCTGGGTGGCGAGTTTGCCGCCGACATGCGCGCAGGGATCGTCGACTTTGGAGGCGTAAGTGCAGATGATCCCAAGCTGGATAACTTCGTCAATAACATCGGTTACTTTGCGTTGAACTTTGACGATCCTTCCCACTACGCGGTGCTCAAGGCGGAACTGGACCGCATCGCGAAAGAAAAGGGCATCGGCGGCGATCGACTCTTCTACCTCGCCACCGCGCCCGAGTTTTTTGCGGGAATCATTGAGAATCTAGGCGCGCAGGGCATGGCGACGCCGGAACAGGGGCGCACGGCGGTCGTGATTGAGAAGCCGTTCGGACACGACCTGGAATCGGCGCGCGCGCTGAACCACCAGGTCAACGCCGTGTTCCAGGAAAGCCAGGTCTTCCGCATCGACCACTACCTTGGCAAAGAGACGGTGCAGAACATTTTGGTGTTCCGGTTTGCGAACGGTATTTTCGAGCCCATCTGGAACCGCAATTACATTGACCACGTGCAGATCACAGCGGCGGAAACACTGGGCGTTGAGGGACGCGGGCCATTCTACGAGAAAGCCGGTGCCCTGCGTGACGTGGTGCAGAACCACGTGATGGAACTCCTCAGCTTTGTGGCCATGGAGCCCCCTTCCAGTTTTGAGGCGGAGAGCGTGCGCCGCGAAAAGGTAAAAGTATGGCAGTCGATTCCGCCTGTCCCGATCTTGAATTCCGTGCGCGGCCAGTATGGGCCGGGCGTGGTGGAGGGGCAAAAAGTCATCGGCTATCGCGACGAGGAACGTGTGAATCCCGAGTCCGGCACAGAGACCTATGCCGCCGTGCGCCTTGAGATTGAGAACTGGCGCTGGGCGGGCGTTCCGTTCTATCTGCGCGCCGGCAAGCGCATGAAGAGGCGCGTCACTGAGATCAGCATCCAATTCAAGCAGCCGCCGCTTTTGATCTTTAACCGCATGCAATCGAGTGGGCCCTGCCATGATATTCAGCCCAACCTGCTTACAATCCGCATCCAGCCCGATGAGGGGATCGCGCTGCGTTTCGGCGCCAAGGTGCCCACCACGCCGGAGATGAACGTATGCCCGGTGAACATGGACTTCGACTACGCGGCGGCCTTTGGAAGATCGAGCGCCAACGGCTATGAGCGGCTCCTGCTCGACGCAATGCTTGGCGACCAGACGCTGTTTTCACATCGTGATGGAGTGGAGACCACCTGGGCTCTCTACACGCCCATTCTGCAGGCTTGGGCGCATAAAATGCCGGAGGTGTTCCCCAACTACTTCGCCGGCACATGGGGACCGGATTGCTCCGACCGCCTGCTGGAACGCGGCGGCCACGTATGGCGCAACAACGTGGTCAACAAGAGCTGACAGGTTCCTCGGTGACTCGGGCATCTATTTGGTTGAGCTCGTTGCAGCAGCCTCCATCGCTGCGTTCAGCAGCGTGAAGAGCTTGTCTGATAACTGCTCATATTCTTCTTGCGTTTCACCATGGAAACTCAGGTCGTTACAGGAGGCCAGTCCACCGAACACCTGCGCGTTCATCGAAGCGCCGTCGCCGTAACAGGGGAGCGCAAACGTCTCAGCGAGCGAGCCTTGCAATCAGTTCTTCTCTCCTTCAATCTTGCTTGAGGCGCCCTTTACTCCCGGATCACCTTCACCAAAATCCCATCCGGCAGTGCCCCCTCGATCAGGTGCACTACGCCCCCCTTGACCAGGCCCTCGAAGACCTGTGGCTGCGGCTTGTCGGGAGCTGTCCCCAAATCAAGCCTCGATCCGGAACCTGCTGACCCGCTCGTCCGGCTTCTCATCCCCCTGTCCATGGCTTCGTTGGCCAGCTGATCGGCCTCCTGGTTGCCGCCCCGGAGGGTGTGGCGCATTTCAAATCTCTCCAGACGGGCAGCCTGCCGTTTGGCGTCCTCCCACAGCGGGCGCAAGCCGGGGCTGGCCACCTTGTACCGCCCCTTCATCTGATTCACCATCAGCTCGGAGTCGGAGACCACCCTGAGCCGCTTCACTCCGTGCTCCACAGCCCAGGCCAGCACTGCCAGGAGCGCCTGGTACTCGGCATAGTTGTTTGTCTGTTTGCCCAGAAACTCGCTCAGCCGGGCCACCACGCGCCCTTCGGGGTTCTCAATCACCGCACCGTAGCCAGCAGGACCGGGGTTGCCGCGCGAACCCCCGTCGCAGTGGGCAACATGCCATCCGGAGGCTTCAGTGGCGGCGCTTTCGAGGCTGGAAAAGAGATTCTCACTCATTGGTTACCAGTGTACCGGGTGGCGGTCCGGCGGGCACGCAAGCCCGCTCACCAAGCCCGCTTGGCCGCGTCTACTTGAATGCATCTGTTCGCTATTTCCGGAGCGGAGATTCGATGGCAAGTGAAGCTGCGATCTACCCTTTGTCCCCAGACGGAGCCCCGGCAGCCTTAGCATGGCCAGCCGTAAGGAGGGTACAATCCTTCCCAGGGATGGCAGCATCGAGGGCAATGGACGGACCGGACCGAGCGCAGGAGCGCCTGGAGGCCCGCGCGCCCGAGATGGAGCTGATCCGCCAGGCTCAGGCAGGCTCGCGTTCGGCGTTTGACGCCCTCGTGCGCCAGTATGAGCAGCAGGTTCTTCGGCTGGCCCTGCACCTTACAGGCTCTGAGCACGACGCCGAGGATATTTATCAGGAAGCCTTTTTGAAGGCATTCCGGTATATCGGAAACTTCCGCTTCGAATGCTCGTTTTACACCTGGATTTACCGGATCGTGACCAACCTTTGCCTGGATCAGTTGCGTCGGCGCAAGACCCGCCGCGAGGATCAGGCCGTCATGCTGGATCACTCCGGCGATGAGATCGATCTGCTGGCCGCGGTTTCTGACAATCGCTCGTTCTCCAATCCGGCCAAAGAGCTGGATCGCAAGCTGCTGGGCGAAAAGATTCAGGCCGCGCTGGGTAAGCTCACCCCGCGCGAGCGCATGGTTTTTGAGTTGAAGCACTATCAGGGGCTCCGCCTGCGCACCATCGGAGAGATGTTGAACACCACGGAAGAAACCGCCAAGAATACGCTCTTCAGAGCGACAAAGAAGTTGAGAACACAACTGGCGGGTTTGCGTTAATGCGTCCTCGCGGCCCTTGGGGTCAGCGAATTTTAAGGACGCGCATTGCAACACTTTCTGAGGCTGGAAGGACGTAGAGGAATGAATTGCGAACTTGCACACGAGAAGATCGTGCTGGCGGCTTATGGAGAGCTGCCCGACGAACAGGTTCATGAGCTGGACCGGCACCTGATTGCCTGTGCCGATTGCCGCGAGGAACGCGAGCAGTTGCTGGCGCTGAGGACCCTGGCCGCCTTGCACCCCATGATCGAGCCGCCCGCCAACCTGGTGGCGCGTTCTCGGATGCGGCTTGAAGAAGCATTGGACGCGTTGCCGCCCAAACGCTGGTATGAGCGCCTGGGTACGCGCATGCTGAATAACTTTGCCAGCCTGCAGGCTGCGCCGGTAGCCGCGGTGCTCCTGCTGATCGTCGGAACGGGCGCGGGTAGCCTGGGTGGCTATGAGTACGCCCAGGCCCGTGCGGCCCATACCGCAGCGAGAGCCGCCCAGGTTGCCGTTGCCGATATCAAGGCGCCGGCGGAAGTTGTGCCGGCAGACGTGGCCAGTATCTCGAGCATCGTGCAACAACCCAACACCGACATCGTCGAGGTTCGCTATAACCAGATGGTGCCGCAGCATATCAAGGGCTCACTGGACGACCCCGCCATCCGCCAATTGCTGATGATGGCGTCTGAGGATGCGGCTTCAGCCGGCGTACGCGACGACTCGGTGGGCCTGCTTGCGGCCGAGTGCCGCGCAGGACACAGCTGCAACGCAGCGGGCATCCGCGATGCGCTCATGGTGGCCCTCCGCTACGACCGGAATGAAGGCGTGCGCGAGAAGGCGCTCAAGGGTCTGGAACCCTACGTCGCCCAGGATATGCGCGTGCGCGACGCGGTGCTTGAGGCGCTGTTGAATGACAATGACCCACGAATTCGCAGTTCCGCGATCAACATTCTGGAGCCGGTGGAGGCCGACACCAGCGTACGGCAAGTGTTGTCAACCGTAGCCAACTCAGACCAGAATCCACAAATTCGGAATGTATCGCGGGAGGTTCTGAGCCGGGCGCCGGAGATTCAGTAAGATCGACCACCCTCTGGGTCATCGCGCCGTGAAGCAAGAGTGCGAACCCGGGCAAATCTAAACCGCAGGAGAAAGCAATCATGAAGCACTTTTCGAGGCCGTACCGTAATTTCGCAGTTGCCCTGCTCGTGGGTGTGGGCATGGCTATCATCCCATCGCATGCCACAGCGCAATCATCTGGCATAGCGCAGTTGCTTGAGTCGCCCAGCTGGCTCTTGCACTCCAGTTCACAGGGTTACCTGGGTGTGCTGGTGGGCGACGTCGATAACGACTCTGCGTCCAAACTCAAGCTCAAAGAGGTGCGCGGGGCCATCGTCACGCTCATTGACCACGACGCACCGGCCGCCCAGGCCGGTATCCACGTCAATGACGTTGTGCTCCAGCTCAACGGCCAAAACGTCGAAGGCGCCGAGCAATTTGGACGCATGCTTCGTGAGATTCCTGCCGGCCGCAAAATCAGCCTGGTCATTAGCCGAGACGGCAACATTCAAACCATTTCCGTCGAATTGGTCGACCACAAGAAAATGGAGCAGGATGTCTGGAACAAGCTTGGCGACAGCAGTAACGAGTTCGCGCAAACTCCAGGTATGGGCATACTCGCCGGTGGCGGAGACGCGCCCCTTCCCGGCGGGTTCCATCTTCCTTTTTTCGGCAGCAGCCTCAATGTAGGCGCGCTGGTTGAGCCGCTTACCTCGCAGATGGCCGATTACCTGGGCGTTCCCAGCGGTCTGATGGTCAAGCAGGTGGCGCGCAAGAGCGAAGCCGCCGCAGCCGGGCTCAAGGCCTTCGACGTGATTCTAAAGGTTGGTCCTGAAAACATCGCGACCACAGCCGACTGGGACCGCGCCCTACGCTCCAACCAGGGCAAGCCGGTGCAGGTCACCATCCTGCGCGACCGGAAGCAGCAAACTCTCACCTTGCAGGTCGACTCAAAGCATCACCACGCCGAGTTGGAAGATCTGTTCCCCGACGGTAGCTGTCCGCTGGTCGCCCAGATCGATCCCGAGTTTGTCCAGCAGCTTGACGCTCAAAGTGAGGCCGCGGCCCAAGCGATGCGTGAGCAAGCCCAGGCGCTCGCTGACAGATTCAAGACTCAGGGTTCTCAGATCGAGCAGAAGCAGCTCGACGAGTTGAAGAAGCAAATGGAGCAGATGCGCGAGAATTTCAAACCAGAAGACTTCAACTTTCAGGACTTCAAGCTCGACCCGAAGCAGATGAACGAGTTCAAGCAGCGGATGGAAGAGATGCAAGCCCAGAGCTTCGGCCACTTCGTCTAACGGGCCGATTCTCCGCATTACCGAGGGTGCCGCCGGGCTACCGGCTGGCGCTCTTCTCTCTTCCTACTTCGCAGGCTCCATCCAACAGCCAGGCGTCGACCGCGAAATCCCCACCTCTTCCTCATTCATGTCAACCGAAACATCGGCAAACAGCGGAGTGCTCAGGTAGCGTTCTCCGGTGTCCGGCAGCATGCAAAGGATCGTGGACCCCTTAGGCGCTTCGGCGGCAACTTGCAGCGCGCCCGCAAACGTGGCGCCTGAGCTGATGCCGACAAAGATCCCTTCCTTGCGTGCCAGTTCTTTGCTGCACCGCATGGCATCGCCATTCGGAATGCGGATGATCTGGCTGATCACTTTCATGTCGACAACATCACCCGTCAGCTTGGGAACAAAGTCCGGGCTCCAGCCTTGCAACGGGTGAGGTTTCCAAGCGGCGTGGCCGGTAGCGGGAGATCCGTCCGCGTTGCGGTCCTGTGCGATTCCGCTTGAGAGCATGGGTGCGTCATCCGGTTCGCAGACCACGATCTTTGTCTCAGGCCGCTCTTTCGCCAGCACCCGCGACACGCCCTTCAATGTCCCGCCAGTGCCGAATCCCGTCACCCAATAGTCGAGCCGCTCACCTTTGAAGTCTTCCAGTATCTCTTTCGCCGTGGTGCGCGAATGCATATCCGCATTGGCCTCATTCTCAAACTGACGCGTAAGAAACCAGCCATGCGCTTCGGCCAGTTCGGCCGCCTTAATCACCATTCCCGTTCCTCGTGCAGCCGCCGGTGTCACGATCACTTTGGCTCCCAGAAACCGCATCAGCTTGCGTCGTTCCACGCTGAACGTCTCCGCCATCGTGACCACCAGCGGGTATCCCTTTGCCGCGCACACCATCGCCAGTCCAATTCCTGTATTTCCGCTTGTCGCCTCCACCACCGTTTGGCCGGGCCTCAGCTTCCCGGTCCTCTCCGCGTCTTCAATCACGCCCAGGGCAAGCCGGTCTTTGACTGAACCCAGCGGGTTGAAAGCCTCCATCTTCACATAGAGGTTCACGTCGGGCGGTGCAAGCTTATTGATCCTGACCACAGGGGTGTTGCCGACCGTCTCCAGGATATTGGCATATCTTTTTCCCATAAACCGACCTCCGAATTCGCGCAATTGTATCCTTCCGTGGCGAAAAATCGAAAGCAAAAACGTAAAGCGCCACAGGATAGACGAATGATCCGGAGGCTGAATTCAGCATTGAATCCCCCACGCCGCGCCGTCATCCGGTAGAATTCCCGCGAGGTCGCCATGCAGAACAGCGAAAGCCTTCAAAATCGTGAATCTCCGCTGGCCATGGGCTCGCAGGAGTTTCGAGTCCTTGGTTATCAACTAATCGAGCGCATCGCCGGTTTTCTTGACTCGCTTCCTCAGCGCCCGGTAACTGCAGCGGAGTCGCCGTCCGACGTTCGACAAGCACTCGATGCTCATCGCTCATTGCCGCAACAGGGCGCCGACCCCGCCGAGTTACTAAATCATGCCGCCGACCTGCTGTTCGATCACTCGCTCTTCAATGGCCACCCCCGTTTTTGGGGATACATCACTTCCTCAGCCGCACCCATCGGCGCGCTGGGTGAGTTACTCGCCGGCGCGGTCAATCCCAACGTTGGAGCCTGGTTACTCTCACCCATGGCGAGTGAAATTGAAGCTCAGACCATTCGCTGGGTAGCCGAAATGTTGAGTTACCCCGTTGATTGCGGAGGTCTGTTCGTCAGCGGCGGTAACATGGCTAACTTCGTGTGCTTTCTCGCCGCCCGCGAAGCTAAGTCGGGATGGGATGTGCGCGCCAAGGGAATGGGCGGAACCCGTCTCCGCGTCTATTGCTCAAAAGAGGCGCACACCTGGATTCAGAAGGCCGCTGACATCTCGGGGATGGGCACCGATGCCATCCGATGGATTCCGGTAGATGAGGAAATGCGCATCGACCTGACCGCCCTGCGCGCGCAGATCCTCAGCGACATTGAAGCAGGTGACAAGCCGGCAATCGTCGTTGGCAATGCCGGTTCCGTCAGCACTGGCGCGATCGATCCTTTACCCGAGTTAGCTGAGCTTTGCCGCGAGTTCAATCTCTGGTTTCACGTGGACGGGGCCTATGGCGGCCTCGCGGCAGTATTGCCCGACCCTCCGGCCGCGCTGGCCGGTCTGCGCCAGGCTGACTCGCTGGCCGTGGACCCGCATAAATGGCTCTATGCGCCGCTTGAAGCCGGCTGCGCGCTGGTGCGCGATCCGGAAAAGCTTCGCGATGCTTTCGCCTATCATCCCGTCTATTATCACTTCGGCGTCGAAGCTACGAATTACTTTGACCTTGGTCCTCAGAACTCACGCGGGTTTCGCGCCCTCAAGGTCTGGCTCGCACTTCAGCAGGTGGGGCGCTCCGGTTACGAGCAAATGATCGCAGACGATATCCGCATTGCCCGCGCGCTTTTCGATCGAATCCCACAATACACTGAGCTTGAGGCTTTGACCCAATCACTCAGCATCACTACGTTCCGCTTTGTTCCAACGGGTCTCGATCCGGGCGATGAAACCGCGGCGCGCTATCTTGACAAGTTGAATCTTGAGTTACTGACTCGCCTGCAGAACAGCGGCGAAGCTTATCTATCCAATGCTGTTGTTCAAGGCAAGTTCGCGCTCCGCGCCTGCATTGTCAACTTCCGTACGTCGCTTGCGGATGTTGAAGCACTGCTACCCATTGTTATCAGAATCGGCAAGGAAGCAGACGCGGCCCTGCGCTCCGAAACCCTTTCAGTGAGTGCGAGTTAGCTCTTGAAAGAGATGGATTTTGAAGTCGCCTCGAACCGATTGAAATTAGACCTTCCACGTTCCACCCTCCTTTCTTCGCATCTAAGACGGGTGTGTGGCATGCGAAATGGAGATCTGATTGATGCGAGGAAGTGGGCTCTTGATCCTCGGGGTGCTTGTCATGGGGCAATCTGGGGCGGCCCTCGGGCAAAATCCACATGCGATTGTCGGGCAAGCTGTGCAGACGGAACTCGCCGCCGACAGCAATGACCATTCCCACTGGATTTACTACGAAGTCGACCGCAAACCCAACGACACGGTAAAGCAGTGGGTAGCGCAGACGAACGAAGGCAGCCTGCGCCGCGTGGTCGAAGAGAATGGCCAGCGGCTCTCCACGGCCGCACAGCGCGCGAGGATGGATCGCTTCATCCGAAATCCTCAAGGGCGCACCCGGCAGCGCAAATCCAGCCAGCATGACGACAATCAGGCGGCAGAGATGCTCAAGCTTTTGCCGAATGCGTTTGTATGGACGATTACCGGCACCCGCGACGGCCAGACCATTCTGCACTTCAAGCCCGACCCTAATTTTCAGCCGCCCGACTGGGAAACCCGCGTATTCGCAGCCATGGAGGGTGAGATGGTGGTCGACAATGCGCAGCACCGCATTGTCAGCCTCAAGGGACGGCTTATTCACGACGTCAAGTTTTTCTTCGGAATATTCGGCGACTTGAAAGCGGGCGGCACCTTTGATGTGGAACGTCGGGAGACGGGGAATTCTGTGTGGCAAATTACTCAAACGCATGTCCACATACAGGGAAGCGCTTTGCTCTTCAAGAATATCTCTCAGGTGGAAGATGATGTGAAGTCAGAATTCAAGCCCATACCCTCACAAATCAGCTTGAGTCAGGCTGAAACCGAGCTGATGAAGCAGAGCGGCTGAGATTGCGGGCCAACCTTGCGTGCCCTTGCCGCCGCGGTTATATCCGTTGAAGAAATCTCTTCAGCGCCCTCCTGCTCGTCCCGGTCGCGTGCCAACTCTCGTGACCGTCGATGTCGGCAAGGGATGAGAGAACAAAGTCAAGGCCTTCTCCATCCGATCCCCAGCGGACGACCCTGGTCTGCACGGCTATCGAGTCCGCGGGATCTTCTCCGCTGCTGTTTGCCTTTTGCAGAGTCATTCTGACCATGGTTCCGGGCGACCACCTGTCTTGAGTTAGTAGATATAATCCCGTTTCGCTGATGTCCCCGATGCGATGTGCCTGCGGGGCATCACCGGTCCAGCGGTAAGCGATCAACTTTGGCGAAGGGTATCGGCTGGCTCTGCGGCGATCCGCAATAAGCCAGCGCAGAAAACGGGCTTTGAGAGAGTCTTTCTTGTCGTCTTGCGAATCAGCCCCATCTTTCTTGACGGGTTGCTGCTGCCTGAAAGGTTCGACGGGCAGCGGCGAAGCAGAAGCACCGCTGAAAGCTGTCCTTTCTGCCGGAGAAGTTGCGCCGCGCGTGACGGGAACAAGACTTTCCTTTCCAGAGCGACGTTCAAGCTGGCTCTCCATCTCCGCGGGAAAGCAGATCATCAGTTGATCCCCAGGTCGGGTTTGTGACGAATGAAGAGTGCGCGCCTTCAAAACCAGCGCGCTCGCGGAATCAGCTTCCAATTGCACATAGCCGGCACTTGAAAGCATCTCCACGACTTGAATGACCCGATGGTCCGCGTCCAGGCAGACAAGATCGAAAGGGGGCATTCTGGGAACCGATGGAATGCCACGGTAAGGCAACAACCACACGCCCGTTTTGGCTTGGGCGCCAAGGTATTCAGCAAGCTTCTTCAAAGGCTCGACCGCGGTGTCGACGACAGACACCTCCTGGCCGAGGAGGCTGTCGCGAGTCAGGTTATATACACAGAATCGCTGCGCATCCATGTTCTTTTATTCCTTGATAATTCGGCTAGACGTGGAGGTTCTAACCCGGGGATTTCACACTAAGCTTCAATTACAAACCAATATACCGGGAGTTTTCTCTACTCGTGCCATTATTTCTGCTACCGGCTCTGGAATGCGATTCTTTTGCATGTCCGGCAGCGCTGGTACGATCACGAAACACCCGCATAACTCCACTTGTGAACGACTTGCCCGGACGCGCTCGCGCCTTCCTCCGATAATCCAGAGTGGTTCTTCTTTTCGGCAATCAGCGCGCTGAGAAAGGCCTGCCGCCGCAACGTCGTTGATCACGAAGCGCCGGACATTGAATCTCTCTCTTGCGGCATTCCGCGCGCGGCAAAAGGGAATTGCCTCATGGCCGGAAGAACACGCCGATCATCGGTTCTGCAGTTTGCATAAAGGTGCCGGTCGGAAAATAGAGCCCGGAGACGTCGGGAGCCTTGTATGCGTTGCCGCGGAACTGGAAACGGAGACCAAAACGCGGGTGGAAGCTCCAATCCACTCCACCGCCGTACACATACGTGGGCCTGACGATGGTGTTGATGTCATACATATACTCGTCGCTACTGGGCACGGCGATGAAAAACCCGAGACCCACGACAGCGAATGGCCTGAGACTCCCGTACTTGGCCGATACCACCCAGTCCAGTGCAACCTCGCTCGCGGTCCCCTTGATCTTGACAGGCGGGTTTGAGCAAAAGAACCCGCAGGAGCCCACTTCCGGGGAAATGGACTGATCGGCGGGGTTGAATGAATAGGTGACTTCATAGCCCAAAAGCGGCTTGCTGATGTGACGCAATTCGAACATGCCGCCGGCCGAGTTCGGCGAACTCTGCACTGTACCGTTGCCGCTGGTGCTGCTGTTGAACGTCTTGTAGAAGCTTAACCCAACGTCCGTCTGCGCATGGGCCGCGGCTGCGCTCAACGTTGCGAATCCAATTACCGCAAGAACTATTTGCATCCCCTTCATCGGCATCATGGCCTCCATATTTGGGTTTCTCCTGTGGGTGGTCTATTTCCACCAGAACGGTGCACACTGTTTGAGGTTGTGAGTGGAGCGTAAGGTTGTGCGAGCCTGTTCCATCCGCCCCCTTCTCAACCCTCGTAGTCGAAGCTTGGCTTAACCGCCCGAGGGTGTAGGTCGCGGCACCCGGTCATTCGTCGTGCAATCATTTGATTCAGGAGCCGCTTTCCCCGGAATACGCGCGATTTCACGGTCTTGACACTCAGATTGAGGGCGTTTGCCGCCGAAAACTGCGAATGTTCTTCCAGGACGCACAGTTCAATCGCTCGTCTGCAAACCATGGTGAGCTTGTTGACCTCGACACGCAGGATCCCTTCCATCTCCCTGCCTTCACAGTTTTCCTCGGGGTTCTTGCCCCGATCGCGAAGATCCAGCGCGTATACCTCATTCTCGTTTCCACACATGCACTCGATCGATAGAAAGACGCGTCCATTGCGGCTGCGCCGATGCTCGCGTGCTGTATTCTGCACAATCGCGCCAAGCCAACTGGACATTTGCGACTCCCCGCGAAACTTCGCCAGCGCTTTGAAGGCTTTCATGAACGCCTCCTGGACCACGTCCTCCGCATCGTCCGCGTTTTGCGTCATTCGCTGTGCCATCCGCACGAGTTGGGGCCGGCGTTGCTGGGCAGTCCACAGAAACTCCGCGAGCCTGCCGTTTTGAACGGATGGATCTGATTCAATTTCTGCTGAAACTAAGGCGATTGGCATGTGCGCGACCCGCTCCCTTCGGGTGAGCTGTCCAATATCGTTCGCGTTTTATCCTCGCCCCTCGATGCGAAGCGCGGCATTGCGGTTTCGGCGAATCCGGCGACGGGCGACCGCGCGGCAGGTACGCAGCGCATCGCAACATGAATGAAATTCCTGACCTGCGTAGATTGGGGTACTTCCCGGCGATGATAGGGCCTGAATTCAGACCACATTTCAGTGCGCGCTGGGAATCGTGCCATTCAGCACACGGAACCGCGCTGCCGGCTACATCAGTAAGAAAATGAAAGAGGGAGGACCGCGGGACGGAATCAGAGAATGGAAGATTCGAACGCCGCGCGCATCGTAGGGAACTACGCAGGTGACGCCAGGCGAGAGGCGGGGAAATCGCTGAGCGGGGACTTCAAACGGATGCAAACGGGAAAACCCATTGGCCCTGGCGCCGGGCCGCGGGGTGGCGGCCACAAAGGAGTTTCGCTGCTCAAACCATAGTCTGGCAACCGAAACCCGCGACACGGTGTTTGGAGGATGAAGGTAGAGAGAGAGCTTGTAACCGAATCCCCACAGGGTGACCGCGATCGCCAATCCCACAAACCCGAGAACACAGGGCCTCAGTAGTTCCCTGAGTGAGGGATATTGGTTTTGCTTCCGGTCAAACGCCCTGTTCGCGAACTCATGCGATACTTCGAAACCTTTCGCGTTTGGGCTTCTCACGTGCAATTCGTCCTAAGCTCCTCTGGCGCTGCGGCAAAGGCTTCCACAGTATAGACTTTCTCTGCACCGGGAACGTAACAAGAAACTTGCGGTCGCACCTTGTTGACAACGAAAACGGGGGAGCAGGGCTGCGAGGGTTCGCCCGCCTGGACAAAGAGGAATGCTGAGCCCCGAAGGAGATTGGTGCGGATTCGACCTTGCCTCCACTCGCCGACGGACACCGTAAAAGTCTAGCGTGTATCTGCCGGGCGCGAGGGCATTCTTTCAAAAGCGGGTTGAGTTTACTGCGGATTCTTCTGCACCAGCGCCTGTGCCTTCGGCTTCGGGATGCCATGTTGATGGCAATCCGCGCAGCGAACCCAGTGAATATTGTGGTGGCTGGACGCACTGGCATAGGTTGTGTCCATCTTCTCTACGTCCAGGCCGCAATTGGACATTTGCGGGTGGCATGTCTTACAGGACGCCCGGGCGTTTTCATTATGGCCGCCGTGGCATGAGATGCAGCTGATGCCTTCATGCACTCCCATGGGCGTGCGGTCGTCGCCTGAGCCTACCTGCGGCCCCCAGGAATTGGCCGCGGCAAGGGTGCCGGCTTCAGGCTGTCGCGGGGCATGGCATTGGTAGCAGATTGACTGGCGCGCATCCGCGCTCATTTTGACTGCGCGAGCGCCATCGTGCAGTTCAGGAATGGTGAGCGATGCGGCGGCGAAGTGCATCCTCTCGCGGCGATCAAAGAAAGCCAGAGAGTCGTGCACGGGCTGGCCGGCCACTGAGATGCGGTCTTTCGGTTTGGCTTCAGGCGTTCCTTGGTGATGAACCTGGTGACACGCCTGGCAAGGCATCGTGGGCTCATTGGCTAAATCGGCGCGCTTCAGATGCCAAGGTCCTTTCGAGTTCTGCGGCTGAACCAGATCGCGGACTGAGCCGTCAAATTGCATGCCGTGGCAGCGGAGACAATCGTCCATCAAGCGGCGTTTGGAGTTATGCTCCGGATCGGCAAAGATCTGGCTATAGGTGGCGCTGTGTGGTCCGGCGTGCCAGGTGGCGTATTCGTACTGGTGGCATTTCTGGCAGTTCGGCACCATCTCGAGCACATCCACGTCGCGCAGCCGGATAACTTCAGGCCAGGCGCCGAAGAGGTGGACCCGGATGTGGCGCAACTTGGTGGCCAGGCTCGGGTTGTGGCACTCGATGCAGCCCACGTTGCGATGAGAAGATCCATGCGCCACGCTCACATACGACGCCATTTCGTGGCAGCTTGCACACCCTTGTCCGTGTTGGGATGTGTAGTAGCGCGAGACGCCGAAAGAGCCCGCAAATCCAAGGACCGCGAGGGAGAGAATGGCGATAGCCGCAACCTTCAGAATTCGCTTCATGACCGGAATCTCGTGCCCTTCCAGTTGCGGACCAGCGACTCCGAAGCGAAGTAGGCGACGGCCATAATCGTGAGTGCCGGATTGAAGCCGCCGTTGGTTACATGAACGCTGGAATCGATGACGAAGACGTTATCCACGTCGTGAAGTTGACAGGCGGGGTTTACAACCGAACCCCGCGGGTCGTTGCCCATGCGGCAGGTGCCGGCCTGGTGCTGGCCAGCGGAGACCATGTCGGGTCTGCCGGCCATCCGGGAGGTGTGTATCGCCCCAGCCTCTTTGAGCCATGCTTCCGCGCGCCTGGCCTGTATGTCGCCAATCTCGAATGTGTGTGGATGGACGTTGCCTGAGAGACGAACTACCGGCAGGCCCCACTTGTCGCGCACAACCGGATCGAGCGTCACGCGCCCTTCCGCAGAAGGAATCTGCTGGGTCGGCCCCATGACGACGATGCTGCGCTTGTGCCACTGGCGCATTCCCTGCTTGTGTCCCAGGCCCCAACTCGGTGTGTCCGGCGGCAGACGGTCGATCATGTGAATGGGCAGGCGAATGAACTCGTTGGCGAGCATGCCTCCGCCGCAAAGGCCGGGAGTGCCGTGGTTGTAGTCGCTGATGGCAATGGATGCGCCCGGGCCTACGTCGTCATAGGTCTCGAAGTCGAAATAGCCGACAGCGCCGGTGTAATGGTGGCCCTGGAGATTGCGGCCGACCTGGTCGTGGCGATTGCCGAGCCCTGCGGGAAACAGCCGTGACTTGGAGTTGAGAAGGAGGCGGGCAGATTCCGTGGCGCAGCCGGACACGACGACAATGTCAGAAAGCTGCTCCTGCAAATGGCCTTTGGCGTCGAAGTAGGCTACTCCGCGAGCCTGTCCGCGCTCGTCGGTGAGAATCTCCTTCACCATGCATTCGGTGCGCAGTTCGCAATTCCCGGTGTTGAGTGCAATGGGGATTACCGTATTTTGAGAGCCATTTTTCGCGTCAACTTCGCAAGCGAATCCGCAACACCATCGGCATCGCATGCAAGGGCCGCGTCCATTGTAGGGAACACTGTTGCGCGCCATGGGAAGCTGAAATGGGTGCAGTCCAAGACGCTTTGCGGCGGGCTCCAGAATTTCGAATTCGCGATTGGGCGGCAGGGGCGGCATGGGCAGAGGGCGCCGCCGAGGACCGTGAAATGGCGTGCCCGAGTAATCGCCAGAGATGCCGATTTCGTATTCGGCTTTCTCGTAGAACGGTTCCAGGTCGTCGTAGGAGATGGGCCAGTCTTCCAGCGAACTTCCCTGGGGCGCACCGTAAGTGGAGCGCATGCGAAAATCCTGGGGCAGATACCGCCAGGCCTGCGCACCATAGCTGAGGGTTCCACCACCTACACAGGCGGCGTTGTTCTGGTAGCTTCCTTCGCTGGGAAGCGCGGTGTGGGTCTCACCTTTCGCATCCACCCACACGCGCGGATTGCCTTCGTCCTCGGGGCCAAACGCATTGCCCAAAATGGTGGTGCGCTGATTGCGCAGGTCATCCTTGCGGCAATCGTTGGGGGTGTACCATTTGCCCCGCTCGAGCAGAACGACGCTCAGACCCGCGACCGAAAGCTCTTTGGCGACGATGCCGCCCGCCGCACCAGCGCCGACTACGACCGCATTCACACGCTTCATGAAGGCGAGCCTTTTCTCAGGTCGTATTGGGCGCGGCCACGCAGGGGCGGCTCGGCCAGGCCAAGCATCCGCCAACTTACGGCGTCAAGATTCCCGCCGTGGCGCGGCGCGCCGTAGTAGCCCTGAAGGGTGTGGTTGCGGACAAGTTGAAAGAATTGCGCGTCTTGCTCAGAGAGATCGCTTACGATCTGGAGCTGTTTTTCGGACGACAGCGCGGTTAGATCCTGGCCGAAGCGCTTGCGGCTCAACGATTGAGCCTGCTCAAGGCCGCGCTGGTAGGCGTCGCGATGACAGCGAAAGTGGCGCATGAGCTGTCGATCGATGTAAGTGAGGACGCCTGCCTGAGAGGCGCTGGGAAAGTCGTCGGCGGGGACGATTTGATCGCAGACCGCGGCCAGTGTCCGGGCCTGATCGTCGCTGAGAAACTCCCAGTTCCCCTGCTTCCGAATGGAACAGCCGATGGCTATGGCTGCGCCTCCCAGGGCACCGGCAGCCACAAACTGGCGCCGTGTCAGAAGACCGGCTTTTCCGCGCGAGCGCGTCGGCATCTCCATCGGACTGCACTCAATTCAGGAGACAGCTCATCGAAAGAATGATTTGAATATTCCGGTAAGCCTTTTACCAATACATACTGGGCGCGATGGAAACACCTGGTCTGTGCTCCAAATCACATTTGGCCATTGAGTACATTTGGAGCCGCAGGAGCAAAATGAGCCGGAGTATGCTGCAGCGCAAGGGGTTCAGCGCGTTCGTTCACGCGACGCCAGGCATCGGTGTGACCTTCTTAGGGGTGTGCATTTGGCCGTTTCACAAGAACGGGTAATTATGTGCAACGTGGCTGTGGAAAACTGCAAATTTTGAGGGGGGGTAAGAGGCGTCGGACCGGGGTTCGGACCGTGGACCTCTCTGCCTCCCTTTTCAGATGCAGGACTGTCTTTATTTTGCGCGTTTGCGGTTTAATTGTCTGCCAACCGATTGCAAATTGTCTGAGTGCGCTGCCTCCGGCACGAACAGTCGCCGAATCCGGCGAGGAATGCCGACTTTACCTCGATTGGCGCGATCACTCTCTGACGCTGGACCCCGCGAGCCAGAAAATAAGCGCGAAGAGAAGGTCAACGGAAGGATTGAAACTCCTTGATCGGCAACGGGTGGCTGATGAGCCATCCCTGAAACGAGCTGCAGCCGAGACTGTCGAGAAAATCTCGTTGTCCGTCAGTTTCTACGCCCTCAGCAATTACCGACAGGCCCAAAGCACGACTGAGGAGAATGATGGATTCTGCAATGGCGCGGCTGTTCACATCGCTGGCAATGTCGTGAACGAAACTGCGTTCTATCTTCAATTCGTCGAGAGGCAGGCGCTTCAGATAGGACAGTGAAGAATAGCCGGTGCCAAAATCATCAACCGAAAATCTCAGGCCACGCGCTCTAAGGGTTGTCATTTTGGCAACAATCTCTTCGATATTTTCTACGAACATGCTCTCGGTGAGTTCCAGCCTGAGGTTTTGGGGCCTGGCGCCGGTGCGATCGAGCGTCGTCAACACTTGTTCAACGAAACCGGGATGGCGCATCTGATATGCGCTAATATTCACGGCAACGGTGATATGGGCCGTATCCTTGCTGCCCGCCCATGCCGCGATCTGGTTGCAAGCCGACTCCAAAACCCAGTTGCCAAGAGGCAGAATCAGACCAGTCTTTTCGGCAATGGGGATAAATTCGTCTGGAAACACGATACCTCGCTGGGGATGATCCCAACGCAGCAGAGCTTCCGCACCAATCAAGTGGCCGCACTCAACCTGGGGCTGATAGTGGAGCACAAACTGGTTCATCCTGATCGCCTGGCGGAGATCCTCCTCCGCTGAAGCGCGGGCATTCACGGCAGCTTGCAGTTCGGGGGCGAAAAAGTGGATGGAATTGCGCCCTGCCGCCTTTGCCTGGTACATGGCAATATCAGCCTGTTGCAGGATCTCGTTCAGGCTCCTTTCGTTGTCTCCAAACACGGTGATGCCGATGCTGGATGCGCTGCGGCAATCGTGCCCCGCCAGTACGTAGGGAAGAGCGACCGCAGAGAGGATCTTTTCAGCGACTCCTTTTGCCTGGGCGGCGGCATTCTCGGATGTTTCGCTCAGGTCTTCGAGCATGACGACGAACTCATCTCCACCCAGTCGACCCACCGTGTCGGTTTCGCGAATGCAGTTGGTGAGACGGCGCCCAACCTCTTGAAGCATGAGGTCGCCGATATGATGACCGAGGGTGTCATTCAACGTCTTGAAATCATCGAGATCGATAAACAGCAAAGCTCTTTTGCGATGACTCCGGCTGGCGCTGCTCAGGCTATGGGTCAAACGCTCGAAGAGCAGTCGGCGGTTAGCCAGACCCGTCAATGGGTCAAAGAAAGCAAGCCCCCAGATCTTCTCCTCGGCAACCTTGGCCTCGGATATATCCCGCGCGAAGGAAAGGATGCATGGGGAACCGTCAATCTCAATCCGGGATACGGACAACCGGGCCCAGAAGACGTCCTCATTCTTTCTCCTGAACTGGAACTCAAGATCCTTGCAACCGGAGTAGTGGCGTAACACTTCGGCGATTCTCACTCGATCGCGAGCGAGCACCCAAAGTCGAAGCTGGGCCGCTGTCCGCCCGATGACTTCATCGCGATCGTAACCTGTGACCTCGAGGAAGGCCTGATTGACGTCGACGATGGCCCCATCGCTCATTCGCGAAATCGCGACGGCTTCGGGACTGCTCTGGAATACGGCGCTATAGCGTGCTTCGCTCGCCTTTCCGGCGTCAACAGTGGCCTCGAGTTCACCGCTCCATTGCTGCTTGAGAGCCTCATCAGCGCGCATGCGGTCGGAAATGTCCCGCGTGACCTTGGCAAAGCCGGTTAATTCACCGCTGACGTCTCGGGTGGCAGTGAGAATGCTGTTTGCCCAAAACCGTGAACCGTCTTTGCGGACCCGCCAACCTTCGTCTTCAACACGGCCACGTACCACAGCCTGGTGAATCAGCTTTGCCGGCTTGCCTCGGTTCACATCTTCCTGGGTAAAGAAGCGCGAGAAATGCATGCCCAGCACTTCGGCTTCTTTGTATCCCTTGATGCGTTCACCGCCGCTGTTCCAGGACTTTATATTTCCCTGGGGGTCCAAAAGGTAGATAGCATAGTCGTGAACGCTCTCCATCACCGCGCGCAATTGCTGATCTTTGCGCTGCGAGGTTTCCTGCACAGCGCGTTGCTCGGTCATGTCGCGCACAAAGCTCATCACAGCAGGGCCAGACATGGTCTCGATCGGCCGGAGCATGATGTCGACTGGAAATTCGGTGCCATCCTTACGCAACCCAAACAGGTTCTGCGCCGCGCCCATGCCGCGCGTCCTGGCGTGGGCGGCGTATTTTTCCCGATGCCCCGAATGGCGGCTGCGGAAGCGTTCGGGGACCAGGTCGTCGACGGATTTTCCCACCAGTTCCTGCGGTGTGTAACCGAACAACTCCGCCGAACGCGGGTTCGCGCCACGGATCACGCCTTCGGCGTCGGTGACGAAAATCGCGTCCGGAGAAAGTTCAAAGACGTTCTCGATCTCAGGCCGCGAGTGGGCGGAGAGAAAGTGTTGGTTCAAAGCCGCTGGATCCCATTGTGGGGTTCTCGGCGGGTCTCTTTGTAAAGGGTCGAATCTAGAGCGCACTGATTATCTCCACGTGCAACTTTGTATGCCCGATGCGTGAGCCGTTCCAATGCGCGGGCCGAAGTACGTTAAATTTCATCTGTTACCTGCGTAGAATGCGAGGGCAGTGCGGCTGGGAACAAGAAGAGTTGTACCGCGCCGTTCCACGAGCCCCTGACTCTTGAATTCATTCAAAGACCGAGTGACTGTTTCTCGCGACACGCCGATGTGCTCACCAATTTCACCGTGTGTCAGTGCGCATTGAATTCGAATGCCAAGCTCTGTCAGCTCGCCCTCCGCGCACCAATCCAGCAACAGCCGGGCGAGTTTTGCGGGTGCGGACAATGTAAGTCCGAGTGTGCGCAGTTGCTCGAAGGTACGCCTGCTGTCAAGGCTCAACTCCCGTGCCACGTTCTGGCAGGCGATTGGATAACGCTCAAGGAAGTTGAGAAAGCGATCTCGATCGAGCGATGAAATCCTGCACGGGAAGTATGCTTCTGCCGTTACCTCGTAGGGGCAGCCGGAAATTGCGGACGCGAGCCCGAGAATCTCGCCAGGCCCCGCGATTCCGAGGATGAGGCGCCTGCCTTCAACCGAGTTGATTGAAAGCTTCACCCGCCCCTCGAGCAAGAAAAAGATGTTGGAGGGTTCCTCCTCCTCTTTGATCAGGACTGCCGTGCCCGCGCAATGGGAGTGCACCGCAAGAGATTCAAAGTCACTCAAAGCTTCGATGGACAACTGCCTGAAGAATTGTCCCACCGCCCGCGGAGAACGGGTATCATCCCATCTTACCTCCGATGAGAATCTCGAAGGGAACTCGCAGACAGTTTTTTCCACTAGAATTCCAGTCTTCTCACTGAAGAAATCAGAATCGCGCCCGCCGGTCTGGGCCTTCCTCCCGGCCTCTCCATGGATGAGTTGCAGAGTTCGCATTCAAATTCCTTTTGAGGTCCACATCTTGTTTCGGCGACCAGGGACCGAGTAAAGTTGCTTGCGGCATTGGGAGCGCTTTGCGCAACCCTTTAGTGCGCGGCTTACTGTACCCCGGTCAAAAAGCGCTTGCGTCCGGAGCGGTCCGGCAACTCCTCCGGCGGCATGGGCTGGCCGAGATAGTATCCTTGTGCTTCGTCGCAACTGTGCTCCCAAAGAAAATCCAAATCATCAACCGTCTCGACGCCTTCGGCGATGACCCGCAGGTTCATTCGATGCCCCAGGTTGATGATTGCGCTTACTTTGATCCTGTCGTCGGGATGGCTGGCGATCTTGCAGACAAATGACCGGTCGATCTTCAGGGCATTCAGGGGCAACCTTCTCAACATGCCGAAGTTGGGGTATCCCGCGCCCAGGTTATCGGCCGATATCTGTACGCCCTTGTTTTGAGCGAATCTGAGAATGGAAGTAGTTCGCTCAAGATGCTTCATCAGGACGCTGGTGGTTACGTCGAGTTCCAGGTATCCAGGATCGAGTCCGGTTTCATTCAGGATCGCGAACAACTCCTCGCAAAAGTTTTCTTTTTGAAGCTGCAACTCAGAGATGTTGACGGTCACCCTCCTTGCGGGCAATCCCGCATCCACCCAGGAACGGGCCTGTTTACAGGCTTCACGCAGTACCCAGGCGCCAATGGGCAGAATCAGGCCGCATTCTTCTGCGATGGGGATAAACCGCGAGGGGGAAACCGATCCCCGCGAGGGATGGATCCACCGGGAAAGCGCCTCAGCCCCGATGATTTCTCCTGTCTTCAGATCAAACTTGGGTTGGTAATGCAGCGTAATTTCGTTCCGCTCGAGAGCGTGCCGCAGGTCCTGCTGGACGGAAGCGCGCTTCGCGGCCTGGACGTTCCAATCGGGGCTGCTGTACCGGTCGCTGTGGGAAACTCTCTGCCTGTTCATATTCATATGCATAGCGGAGTCCTCATTCACAAGATTTGTCGCCGTGGCCTTGCCGTTATCGGGATAGAGATTGGGTTGTGGCGCTGCCCTTGCCGCAGGCGTTCCCGGCATTCTGGCCAATAGTTCTCCGATGCCCGTGATGAGCTCATTTTGTTCGCATTTAAGGGTGGCGTCTGCAAAGGCATCGCAATCCCCGGAGGGGCCCGCAATGCAGACGACGGGGGTGCGGGAACTGGCAGATCGGACCAGGAAGGCAAACTTCTCCTTGGTTTCGGCCGAAAGGGACTGGCCCAGAAGGACCAGGTCGAAGTCGCCCACTCGAAAGTGTTCGATTGCCTCTTTGATCGATCCCGCCTGGACGAGGATATATCCCGCGGATCGCAACGCTGAGCGTTGATTCCCAATAAGCAACGAATCCACTCCAAATGCAAGGACCACAGTCAGTTGCATGAATACCCCCGAACCCCGGCTGCGAACGGTCGCCGGGTGTGCGCAGTCACTGGGTCCTCCGGCGCCGTAGGGATGCCGGCAGGAATTATCTCGATCGGGGTACAAGGTCCTTCAAGTTCAGGGAAAGCTCAGCCAGCGTGCTCTTTGCTTGCAGGCACTTCCTGGCTGGAAATCGACACCTGGAAGGGTGTGTTTCAAGAAAGTACCGGGAACTCTTTTATCCCGTCCGTCATCTGTCGAACATACGGAATAGAATCTGACATTTATAATTTCGCGCCTTCGCCAGAGCAAAAAGGGGGTATGATTCATTAGTATCTACCCCTCTCGGAGCCCGGATCACCCTGATCCGAGCCCGAGAGAAGGTCCTTTGCGCATTGCGACATTGGCTTTACCCTTTGCGCCGCAAAGGAGGCCCCGGTGCAGAACAATTCCGTCCATAAGCCGTACAAAAACAGGTTGTTAGCTGGCTTGCCGGGATCAGTGATCATGCAACTCGGCCCGCACCTTTCCCCCGTCGATTTGCCGCGGAATCGAGTCCTGCACAACCCGGGTCAGGCCGTTGATACCGTGTACTTTCTGGAAGACGGGGTCTGCTCAATCGTGGCGACCATGGAAAATGGAATGACCGTTGAAGTCGGCATCATTGGTCGAGAGGGATTTGTCGGTACGCCGGTCGCTTTGGGCACCGGCCAGTCAACGAACCGATCATTTATGCAAATCCCCGGTCACGGTTTTCAGGTAAAGGCCAAGATCCTGGCGGAGCAATCCGAGGCCTTTCCCGCGCTGCGGTTCGGCCTGCTTCGATGCGTGCAAGGGCTGCTTGTGCAGACCGCCCAGACAGCCGCATGCAATCGTGTACACGAACTTCACGAGCGTCTCGCGCGTTGGCTTTTGATGTGCCTCGACCGGGTTCAGGTCGACCGGGTGCACATCACGCAGGAGTTTCTGGCCAACATGCTGGGAACGCGCCGAAGCACCGTGACCGTGGCTGCCCTTATGTTGCAAAAGGCTGGATTTATTGCCTACACGCGGGGGCACGTGACCATCGATAATCGCGAGGGGTTGGCGGATGTTGCCTGCGAGTGCTATCAAGTCGTCCACAATGAGTATGTTCGCCTCGGACTCCTTGAGGGGACTTATGCAGAATTGCGCGCCACGGGTTCATAATCCCTGAGTTGGGGGATGTCCTTTCCCTTCTGGCTCATCGCCGCCTTTCGCGGCATGCTGATCGGGGCATTTTGCTCCGTTCCCCGTATACTCAACCCAGCGTATGGCGACACGGCTCGATACAATTCTTGCTTCGACGCGCGCCACGGTGGCGGCGGCCAAAGTGCGTGTTCCGTGCACAGAACTGGAGCGGCGTGCGGTCGCCCACGAGCCGCGCGGCTGGGCGGCAGCGCTGCGGCGGAACGCTGCGTCTGGCTCAGCGGTGATTGCCGAAATCAAGAAAGCTTCGCCCTCCAGAGGATTGATTCGAGGAGACTTCGACGTTGAGTGGCTGGCCGAACGCTACCAGGCAGGCGGCGCGGCCGCGTTGTCGGTGTTGACGGACGAGCAGTACTTTCAGGGCAGCGTCCGCAACCTGGAGTTGGCGTCGGCAGCGGTTCCACTGCCCTGCCTGCGCAAGGACTTCACGGTCGACGCTTACCAGATTGTCGAGGCCCGCGCTCACCGCGCAGATGCCATTCTGCTGATCGCCGCCGCACTGACCAGCGCCGAACTGAAGCGTTTCGCACTGGCTGGTCAGGGTCTCGCGCTCGACGTGCTGGTCGAGGTGCATACGGCCGCCGAACTGGACCGAGTGCTCGATGCCCTGGGAGAGGACGGGGCGGACGCGATTGGCGTGAACAACCGCGACCTGAAGACCTTTGAAGTCCGGCTGGAAACGTCTCTTGAACTGGTGGAACGCATTCCAGCGAGCGTGGTGCGCGTGGCGGAGAGCGGCATTTCGACGCCCGAAGACTTGGCCCGTCTGCGCCTGGCTGGATTCGATGCGTTTCTCATCGGCGAAAGCCTGATGCGCCAACCCGATCCCGGCGCAGCGCTTGCCGCACTGCTCGGGTCCGCGGTCGCACAGCCATGAGTCTGTGGATCAAGATTTGCGGGAACACTTCGCTTGAAGACGCGCGGCTGGCCGTCGATGCCGGGGCGGACGCCGTGGGATTTGTGTTTGCGCCCAGCCCCCGGCAGGTGACCGCGCAGCAGGTGGCGGGCATTGCGCCGCATCTGCCCAAAGCGGTTGAGAAGATTGGTGTCTTCGTCAACGCGGAGCTCGACTTGATAGCGGACGCGGTGCGCGCTTGCGGCCTCACAGGCGTCCAATTGCACGCCGAGGCCGGGCCGGATCTGCCCGCGAAGCTGCGCGAGCGCTTCGGCGCAGAGCTGCGCATACTGCGGGTGGTGCACTATGGCCCCGATGCCGCCGCCCAGGCAGCCTCCATCAGCCTTGACCCCAATGTGGATGCCGTCCTGGTTGACTCCCGGACAGCAACGGCCGTTGGCGGCACGGGTGTCGTGTTCAATTGGAGCATCGCCGCCAAAACACTCTTCCAAAACGCGGATGTGCGGCAGCAACTGATCGCGGCGGGCGGATTGACCCCGGCCAACGTGGCCGAAGCCATTGCCACGATGCAACCCTGGGGCGTCGACGTGGTTTCAGGCGTCGAATGTGAGCCGGGCCGCAAGGACCCAGTGAAGGTGCGCGAGTTTATCGCTCGCGCGCGCGGCGACGAACGCGTAGGACGAACCGCAGTTTGACCTTGGATCGCCTGAATCCATCTGCCGACTTGTTACATCCGTCTAATCGGAACAGAAACTTTGAGGTGTCTGTATGGATGCTTTTCTTTCCCCGATCGAGAATCCGCAGCAACCGATGATGAAACTGGTGTATGCCATGACGCGCCGCCAATTTGGCAAGGTGCTTACCCCGATAAAAGTCTTCTGTGCGCGAATGCCGCTTGCATTCGGCCAGTTTTATGGAAAGATCAGCACCTTGGACAAAAAGCTGCTTCTGTCGCCAGAGATCATCATGCTCGTCAGAGAACGGGTGGCGCGCATCAACGTCTGTCTCTTCTGTATCGATATTGGCAGGTCGTTCGCGATCAAAGCGTCGATGAACGAAGCCAAGTTCGATGCACTTGAGGAATACAAGACGAGCGCTCTATTTACCGACGCGGAGCGCGCGGCGCTGGACTATGTAACGGAGCTGACCCGGGACAAGCAGGTGAACCCGGAGACATTTGCGCGCCTGGCCCATTACTACTCCGAACGCGCAATTTGCGAGATTGTGTGGCTCGTTGCCAGCGAGCATTTCTACAACATGAGCAACATCGGCTTGAACATTCATTCGGATATGCTGTGCGACATCAGCCGGATGAAAAAAGCTTCGTGAGGCATTTCGAACAGGTCTGCGTTCCCCTGCGAATTCATTTGCAAAACGCGGCTCGAATTCCTGGCGACAGTGTGCGGACTGTTGCCGCAGGTGATAGTTCTGGTGTCGCCGGTGCTGATTCGCCCGAGCGAGCCGGAGTGGAGCCGACCCTATTCGAACAGCGAGCTCTCGATGCTCTGCGGGAGGCCGTTCAAGAAGTTTCTCAATCATCTCTGCGGCTTGGGCGGCGCGCTACCCTCCGCGGCGGGCGCGGCCTTTGGGTCCTGTGAGTCTGGAGCTTTCTGCGGTGACGCTTCCGCCGGCTTATCCGTCGGCGCCGGGGCTGCAGCGTTGCGCCGCTGATCGGCGGCTTTCTTCAATTCTTCTTCGCGCCGCGTTTTCTCCGCTGCCGCTTCGGTGTCCGTGACATAACGAAACATCTGCAAGCGTCCGGGCTCCTGCTCCGTGGTGAAGACCCGGTTCTGCTTGTCGATGGCGACTCCCACCAGCGATCTGAACTGGCCGGGCAATTCTCCATGCCCGACGCCGATATAGGTCAGCAACTGGCCTTCACGATTGAAGACCTGAAGCCGGTCTTCCATCTCATCAGCTACCCAGATGTGTCCATCGCAATCCACCGCGATGCCCTTTGGCCGGGCGAGATACCCGGGGCCATCGCCATGCTTGCCAAAGAGGCTGATGAAGTTTCCATCGGCATCGAAGATTTCCACGCGATTGTTGAGGGTGTCGGTGACGTACACATTGCCGTCACTATCTAACGCCACGTCCTGTGGTGCGGCAAAGTCGCCCGGTGTGGTGAGGAAGTGATTCTTGCCTCCGGTTCCGATGCGGCGCAGCAGTTTGAGTGTGTCCGCGTCATAGACGATGACCTGGTCCTGCTGGGTATCCACAACGTAAAGAAAACGGTTCTCCGTATCGATGGCGAGGCCAACCGGATCCACCAGTCCTTCGGTGATCTGGTTTTCGACCTCGTGCTTGGCGTTCAAGATGAGGACGCGGTGCATCTTGCCGTCAGAGACAAAGAGCCGGTCGTCGTCATCAACTGCAAGTCCATTGATCCAGCCAAAGTGCGCTTCATAGCCGTTGCGGATGAGCTGGGTAGCGTGGGTTTTCGTGTCGAAGATAAAGACGGCTCCGACCCTTTGGTCGGCGACGTACACCAGCCCCTTGGAATCGATAGCGATGCCGTAAGGTCCGATCAGTTGGAAAGGAAATGTTTTGGGATTGATTTTGTCCGCTGGGGACTCGCCGCCCGCCAGGCGGTCCATCCAGGATGCTTTCGCCTTGACGTTGGCCGGCGGAGTGTAATCGACCTTCGCCCCCGCAAAATAATCCAGCCACTGCACGCGCGCGATGTTGGGTGGGCTTGGCCAAACCAGCTTGGTGGGGTCGAAGGGAAATTTGCGCTGGCCCACGTCAGACGTGGCCGCGGTATCGGCTTTCTTTTTTTTGCCTGCGTTGGCAGAAAGCGGGAAGGTCAGGCCCAGCGCAAGTAGCAGCAGCAAAGCGAACTGCTTGCGAGCGGGCATCGAATTCAAAAGAGAGCGAAACATCTTGATCTCCAGTTAATTTACCGGGGAAACGGTCTGCATCATATTAAGTCTGTTCTTGTGACAGCTATCGCAGAACTCCATATTGTTGGATTGGTCTCTCACAAGCAGATCCGCCTGAGCCGAAGCGTGCGGCTGATGGCAAGAGAGACAACTAAGCGGGGTCTTGACCTTGCTCTGGTTGGTTGGATCCATCACATCGGAGACCGGGTGACCTTCCACAGGGTGACCCAGGCCGAAACGCAGAGGCAGAATTGCAACCCTGTTCCTCTTGAAGTAGTCGTCGGGCAGCGTCACTTGACCGTTGAAGATGGTGAGAATGTGCTCCGCTTCATCCCGCTGTGGAACGGAATCGGGCCCGTGACACTCGAGGCAGAGCGCATTGCCTTTGGCACGGAGCAAATGATCGTTGTCGCCGCCGTGAGGCGTGTGGCAGATGGCGCATCCCTGCGCAAAAGCGGGCTGATGGTGCACCGTCTTCTTCCGCAAATCATCGATGTCGCTATGACATCCGAGGCAGATACTGACTGCGTCGGTCTTCGGCAAGCCGGGCTGGTTGCTGGCGTGCGGGCTGTGGCAATCCGTGCAATCGCTCGCCGCGCCGGGATGCGGCACCTTGGCGGTGTCGATCAGCTTGGCCGTGTCGGCATGGCAGGTGATGCACAGGGCCTTGGAGTCGGCCTGCGTCAGTACCACTTTTCCGTCCTTCGCCGCCGCGTGGCAGGTATCGCAGCTTTTCGCTTCGAATGGCGGATGCATGAACTTGACCATCAGCTTGGGAGATTCCGACTGATGTGGATCGTGACACTCCAGGCAGTTGGCCGTAGCAAAGGGCTGGTTCTGATGCGCTTTCTGCAGGTCTGCGTCCTTCGCATCGTGGCAGTCCAGGCAGAGCGCGGGCGTGGACTTGGTCAGGTGGAAGCGGTTCTCCAGCGTCGGTTCGGGCCCCGTCTTATGGGTGACGTGGCAGGTGTCACAGCCCATATCGAGCGCGGCATGACGGCTGCCCTTCTCGGGCACATTCAATCCGGTCTGGTGGCAGCCGAGGCAGAGGTTTTCCTTTGCGTCGCCTGAGAGTGGCTTGAGAAGCTGATTCTTGTTGTCACTGGAGTGCGGATCGTGGCAAACGAGGCAGTCGCGAACCGCGGGGGGATGCACTGTCCCTTTGATGTTGGCCGCTTCCTTGTCTGCATGGCAGGTAATGCAAAGCGCAACGGGAGTGGCGGTGATCAGCTTGACGTGAGTGATGTTTCCGCGGACCCGGATCTCATGGCAGCTCAAGCAGCCCGTCGCCATGGCGGAATGAACAGACTTGCCTTTTGTTTTGTCGCTGTGGCACTCAAGGCACTTGGCGGCGTCAGTGTTTTTGTCCAAAGGGACGGGGTGAACCTCGGCCGAGGCACGCGCCGACAGCATGGCGGCCAGGGCAATGAAGATCCAAACGAGAAGAACAGGATGCCGGCCGCGGTGGGTGGGAACCGGTTTACGGTACCAGATGCGATGCGGGAGCAGTCTCACACGACCTCCGAACGAAGAGTGTTCCACGAAATTCGCCATCACACGAAGAAACTGATGCAGGTCAGGGCTCATTTTTTTGCTCCAAGGCCCTTACGCAAGCTAACGGTCGTCACCGTGCCGTCGGGGTTGTGCGCGGCCTGGTGACACACCAATGCACATGTATTCGAGGCGTGGTTGTAGGAAATGGGAAGGCCGCCATTCGGGGCCACGACATTCAAGTCAAAATTAACCAGCCGCTCGCCGCTTATGGTTCCTCCTACGGCACCCATGCCGTGGGCGGTGTGACAAGTGGAACAGGAGAAGCCGGCGCTGATGTGGTTGCTGTGCTGATTCCAACTTGTGTTCTTCACAATCTGATTGGCTATATCATGGCACTTGCCGCAGAGCGCGTAAGGGCCATTCACGCTCAGGTCGGGACTGGGAAAGAGATTGGAAATGAGTTGACCCGGACCGGCAGCCTGGCTGAATTCATAGCGCCGCTCCAGAATGTGCGTCCACCTGGAGCCGTGAGGACCATTGGCGCCAGAGCCTCCGAACTCGCGATTGTCGTCGCTGTTGTGGCAATCGGTGCAGAGAATCTGGGTGCCCATGGCGCGTCCCTGGGTAACGCCATCCAGGTTCAACATATTGGTCAGCAGGCTGGGCTGCGGAAGAGGGCTGCTCCTCGGATGCATGACGGGATGGCTGGAGGTGGATGAAGTTGCGAACTGCGGAATCATGTTCAGAGGATCACCCGCGGAAACCGCCCGCACCGGGAAGTATCCATAAATCGGCAGCACCTGTTTAGCCGAGCTTGTGCCATGACAGCGCAGGCAGTTCTCATATTGATTGATGGCGGGCGTCAGCACGCTGGTGCCGTCGCTGGCGTTGATGCCGGCAACGTCCTTCTGAGAGAGACGGACCAGCGGCGCGGGAGGAAATACCCCCACCGGTTCGGACCCATGCGCACTGTGGCAGTCAACACAGGTAGCATGACGGTTGTTGTTGAGCAGAGAATTCTCGGCGGCGTCATGCGGATTGGTCGAGGTGGGGAATGGATGCCCGACCTTGGGCGCGGCGTACTCGGCAAATACGTTGGCGTAGGGCACCATGGGAGAGATGTTGGTGCTGCCGTTGTGGCAGGCGATGCAGTCCTGTTCATTCTGCCCGCGCAGCAGCCGCGATGTGCCGGCGGAGTTATGTGGCGTATGGCACGAAATGCAGGAGTCGGAACCGACCGTGGCGTAGCTTCCAAGGAGCGCCTGGGGCGAGATTTTGCTGGTAGACAGTGCGTGCGCGCTGGTTGACCAATCGGCCAGACGATTGACCTGGCCGCCCATTTGCCGGGCGGGATCGTGACAGGCCAGGCACAGCTGACCGCTTGAACCGTCCTTCACCAGGAAATTCCGCGACACCCGGTCTCTTGCCTGCACATGCGGATTGTGGCACGACGTGCACTCGACGTTTCCTTTGATCAGCTTCACCGCATGGGCCGGGTCACCGGTCTGGCCGTTCGCCGCCAGCGACGCGACCAGGTCGACATTATCCTTCAAGGGCAACGCAAGGCTGAACGGATGCGACGACTGCATGTTGCTGCCGAATACGTCCGACGTATACATCGATCCACGAGTGGTCACCTGGCCATACGCCACGGTGGCCCCGACGGCGACGGTACCGTCATGGCAGCTCAGGCATTGATTGCTGTCGGAACCGAGCATGGGCTGCGATCCGATGTTCTTTTCGGTGTTGCTGGTGTACGTTGTGTAGATTTGGGTGGTGAGCTTCTGGTTCCAGAGGCCGGTGTTCAGTCCAGAGTGCGGTGCATGACAGTAGGCGCAGGCATCGGGACGGGCGCCGGTGATGGGCGAGCCACCGCCCGGCCCAAGGTTGTGCACGCCCATTACGTCGCCTGGGATTTGGGCAAGCAAGGCGGTCCCAGCGAGCAGAATTGTCAGTCCGGCCAGCAATTTTCCGCGCGTCATTTCATTACCTCTTTGGCCGGAGTTTTCAAGCCGACGTATTGAAATTCCTGCACGCGGCGATTGAACGAATCCACCACATAAACATGGTCGTCATGGTCGATGATCAACCCTGTCGGTAACTGGAATTGTCCTGCGTGCGTGCCCCTGGATCCGAAGTAATAGAGCAACTCGCCCTTGCGGTTGAAGACTTGCACCATCCCCCACAAAGCATCCACCACATAAAGATCGCCTTCCGAATCGACACCCACCGCCTTCGGCCTGAACATGGCCCCCGTGCTGTCACCAATCTTTCCAATCGCAAACTGGAAGTTTCCAGAGCGGTCGAACACCTGCACACGGAAGTTCATGGCATCGACAACGAGCAGGTTCGGCCCATCGAGCCGCAGCTCAGTTGGAAGATTGAAGTCTCCGTCGGCTTCACCCGTCTTGCCGATGGTCTTCAGCACGTTGCCTTGCATATCGAGCATGAACACCTGGTCGCGCAGCGTGTCCGTTATGTAAATTCGCTGCGCTGCCGAGTCCACAGCAATTCCGGTAGGCCGTTTGAAATAACCCTCGCCGCCCTTCAGGTTGCCGATGGTACGCAGGTACTTTCCGCTGGACGCGAAGACAAAGATCACGCCTGCGTCCGAATCGGTTACGTAGATATTGTCCTGGGCATCAACTGCGACGCATTGCGGCGTCCGCATCCCGTCCTTTTTCTCTTCCTTGTGCTGAATGAACTTGTACTTATGCTCAGTGAAATCGAAGATGTGCACGCCCGGTGCGCCCGGATCGGTCACAATGATTCGTCCGCGTGAATCGGTCGCAATGCTGTAAGGACGCACCAGGAAGCGGTAATCGGGAGAGCCGGCAATTACATCCACCAGCTTGTTCCAGAAGCCGCGGTTCGGCTTGACCTCAGATTCGGATTTGAAACTGTGCTCCCAGGAGAGCTTGCGCCCGCCTTCGAGCGACATCTCCCATTGCTCCGGCGCGGCCGCTGGAGGCTTGGATTTTTGTGATGCCCACATTGGAGGCAGCAATAGCGCGAAGCCAGCCACGATGATGGCTGCGCCCGAACAGTGCCGATCTCTTCTTAAAAAAAGTTGAACCAACGTGATACCCCAACGTAGTAGGTGGAAATAACTTGTGGCGTGCCGGCCCCGCTGAAGCCTTGCTCCAGCCGCGAGTATCCGCTGGTAAAGTTCAGCTTGCGGTACTGATACTGGATAAGAGAATTGAATTGAACGTTCTGGTTCGCGGACGTGACCGCATCGGTTGAAGTATTGCTGATCGACTTGGCATAGGCGGCGGCAATAATGAGCCTTTTGACGGGAGTACTGGATAGTCCAACGGAATAGCTGTCCCCGCCGAAGAGGCTCAACAGGTTCGGCGGAAGTGTGGGCGACGGCACCGGCACGGGCACCAGGCCCGCTCCAGTAGCAATCGCCTGCCCGCTTGCCTTGGAGTAACTGCCTGTGGCTGTGAGCCACGCGCCAAAGCCCACGCCGGCGTTGTAACTCTCGCTGCTATTCGCGGTCCCGGCTTGTTGAGTCAACGCGGTTCGCGCGCCGCCGACACCCATGCTCACGTTGAAGAATCCCCAGTTCCGCCTCACGTTGCCCGAGTAGTTATAAAACGAGTTCATGTAGGTGACCAGCAACGTCTGTGCGTTCTGCGCATACCCGAACGACTCGGTCACATGCCATCCCAGAACCAGGCTGGAGTAATTCTCACTGGCCGAAACGCCCAAAGTATCCTCACCGGTGTTATCTGAGGTATTAGCGGTTACCGTCACCGCGGAGCTGAATGTGCCATCAAGAAGTGGGTGCGCATAGGTGGCGCTTGCCCCGTATGAACTCACTCCGTAAGTCTCTCCCAGGAATTCCTGGGTACGACGTTCGAAGAAAGCCGAGGTCTGCAGATTGGCCGCAGCAGAGTAACTGGCGACGGTCATCAGGTCCAGGGAATTCGATGATTCGTTCGAATTGAGCCCGGCAACCACACCACCCGCCGCGATGACCGCCTGGATTAGTTGTCCCGTCAGATTGTCGGAATAATTGGCGTCTACCGAGAGTGATAACTTGCTGGTTGGATGTACGGCCGCGAGGGCGCTCATCAAATCAATGGTTCCGCTGGTGCTGGTGCCCAGGTAATTGCTACTCCATTCGGATCGATTGATTCCTGCCGTGAACGAGCCCTGCATTGGAAGCTGGGTTGTGGCATTGAACCCCTCGGCGCTGTTGTTCGAATGTGTTTCGGTTGACGGTAGACCGGTCACCACCTGCGGAATCAGCGATTGACCGTCTCCATTCGAATAGTAGGCGGCCAGGTTGAAGCCCGCCAGTCTATAACCCGAATGAAGGTTAAGCGAATGGAACTCGTTGTTCCCATCATCATTCGTTCCGTACACCGAGTACTGGCTGTTACCCATCTGGAAACCTGCCGAGAAACTCGGTGCGTTCGGGAGATTCTCGCTCCAGTTGATGCCGAACGTATCGCTGTTGCCATGGGTCACGTAATTGGCCAGGCCCGGAACAGCGTAATTTCCTTCGCTGTCGTAAGCCTTGGTATAGCTGATCGAACCGGGGAACTTGCTGCCACCGAAAATATTGGCGGAAACGTTAATCCCGCTGGCGTCGGAGATGGACTGGAAGTTGGAATTTGCCTGCGACTGATTCAGGTAATAAGACGTATTAAAGGATAGAAAGTTCGGGTTGTAGAAAGAACCGGAAAGAGTGGCGGCGCCACCGAGTGTCCAGCCGTGGGTTGAACCAGTCATGTTTCCGTAGCTTGCGGTGTAACCCGAGGAGATCGTGCCGTTTGAGTCCGCGCTGATCTCGCCCACCCGAACCTGGGCGGCAGCAGGCCAAGCCAGCAGCAATAGGCCAGCCTGCAAAATCATCGCAGCTCGAAAAGAACCCGCCACTATACGCATTCCTCAACTTCTCAGACCTTCAGCTTTCTGCTCAAAACCTCGTGCACCTATCAGGTGTTGCATCAGCCAAACCGCCAGGCATTTGAATCCAGTTGCTTCTTATCGCCTGAGCCTCGAGTCCAGGCTCCTTACACAATCTCTTACATCCCTTCGATCTTCGCGTTCTGCCGCAGTTTCTTGTCGAGCGCGGCACGAAGCTGGTTTCTCTTGGTCTGCTGCAGCTCCTTTTCGAGTTGCGCTTCCACGTCCACAAATTTCGCCTTGCCCGCGGGCGTATGCACCTGCAGTCGAACAATGGTGTAGGCCTGCTCAATTTGAATGATGTCGCTCACATCGCCCACGCGCATGCCGAGCAGCGCCTTCGCAACCTGGGGAGCCAGTTGGTCGATGGCAACAGCCTTGTGCTGGCCCATCATCACGCGGTAATCGTCATCAGAGATTTTCTCCGCCAGCAAACCGAATTCTTCGGCCGACTTCGTCGCTTTGGCCTGGCGCAGCGCATTCTCTGCCCGCGCGCGCCCCTCCTTCAACTGGACGGGAGTGGCATTGGCTGGTGGGAGCACAGAAATGGTCTGGAAGATAAACGACTCCGTATGCTGAAACCGGGCCGGGTTCTTATCGTAGTAAGCTCTTGCTTCGGCCGGGGAAACCGTACTCTGGTTGTCAACTTCGGCCTTCAGATAAGTGTCAATCAGCAGCGACCGCCGGATCTTGTCCTGCAGCAACTGATGCGAGCCATGAAAGTCGCTCTGGAGGAACGCATTGTAATCATCCGGTGTAGGGAACTGCTTGCGGAAGTCCGCTTCCGCATGCTGCATTTTCGCGGCCGGCACCGTTATCTTCTGGCGCAGCGCTTCCTGATAGACCAACTCTTCAAAGATGATCATCTTCAGGGCGCCGTCGCGGATCTCAGGCTCTAAATCTTTGGGAATCCCGTTGTGCTGGCGAGCATACGGGAAAATCGAGTATTCTTCGCGCACAAGGTCAGCGTCGGTCAGTACTGAACCGTTTACACGCACGACCGGCTTGTTCGCCGCCATCTGCGTCGAGGTTGCCGGCGCTTGAGCGGGTGTCTGTGTGAAGATCGTTGGCGCATGGGAAGCGACCTGGGCCTCGGCTGTTACGAAGGCCAACAGAAGGATCCCGAAGATGGAGAATTTCAACTTCACGATTGCCATCCTGGTTCAGAAAGAGAAGGGGAGGGAAATGTTCGCCCCCCCCAAACTCACAGAGACTAGAAAGTAGTTACTGCGGTGCTGCCGTTCATTTCGTTCGACTCGCCGCCATGGCACTGACGGCAGAACTGCGCCGTCTGGTTGCTTGCTACGGTGCCGCTGGCCGGGTTGTAGGGTCCGCGAAGGAAGAACATCGTCGCGTAGGTTCCACTTGGCAAACCTGACTTCGGTCCGTTTGTAACCTTCACCACGTTCATCAAGTGCTGGTTGTGGCAGGTGGTGCACATCACCACGGGTTGGCTGTTGTAGACTCCGGGGCTGACAAAGAAGCCGTAGTCGGTGACGAACTTGGCTGAACCTGTCCCAGTCATCGACACCGTGCCGGTGGCGGTGATGGTGCAATCCCAGTTGTATTGGCCGCCGCAACCCATCACGGCAGTAAGTCCCACTGGGTGATCGTTGAGGTAGTTGCCAACGGTCGTGCCATCATTTCCGAGCAGGGTCGGGATATTGTTGAGAGTCCCATAGGTTATGGGCAGAGTCTCATAGACCTTGTTCTTCATCATGGCGCCTTCGGCATAGTTGCCGTCGTGGCAGCTCAGGCAGGTAAGCAAGCCGTCAACGTCTGGCGTCGTCTCTGACATACTGGTCGGCAGGACCTCTGTGTAAGAGCCTCCGCCGGCTGAGATGGTCTTGCCGTACAGGCTGCTGACATCCTCGCCCCAAAGAATGGAGTTGCCGGATGTCGGATCGGAAGTCCTGGCGTTTCCGTTACCGTATACGCCGCTGTGTGGTGCGTGGCAGGCCGCGCAACCGCGGCCATAGTTGAGGTGGGCGCCGAGAACGTCAGTCGCCGGCGCAGTGATCTGGGCCGCAGCGAAGCTGGCGGCGACCAGAAACATGAGCATTACAAGAAGGTTCCGTTTCATTGAGTAAAGCCTCCACAAACGTATTCGCGTTCGGCGATTTACAACTAAAGGTGTACTCCAGCAGAAGATCGTCCAGCGACCGTCTTTCGGAGCTTAAGATGATATGAGCCTTCTTTAATGTGACCATCGTCACTTGTCCCTTCGCGTTCGCCTGTGTCTTCGTGACTGTCGTTATGTTCCCCGTCACATACGCCTGTCTCAAGGTGACCGCCACTACACTCTCCGTCACGTCCTCCTGTCGTCAGGTGATCGTCGTCACATCCCCATGTGAGGCGGAGTGCTCTTCTGTTTTTTGGTCGCCTTTGAATTGAGTGAGCACTGCCGCGGAGCGCAGACGGTCTTTATTTGATCGGAAGAGTTCCAGATGCGGTGTCTGGCGATCCCGGCGTTGACGGCCGAAAAGATCGAATTTACGGCCAATTCTGGCCAGGGGAAACCCGGAATGGAAAACAAACCAACCACGGCATCAACTGCGAGGCCCGCTTCGCTGTGGACGCGGGTCTACATGAAGGCGGTCATCTGCCTGGTGGTCGGCCTGGCGGCCGGATACCTGTTCAGGGGATTGCAATCGCCGGCCTCCTCTGCGTCTTCCGTAGCCAAAGCCAGCCAGCCGACCGCCCCCGGAGCCGCAATCGGCACCCGGGATGTGCCCAGCACGGGACAGACGAGCCGGACAACCGCCAGGCCACAGGCCGCGATGGGCGGCAGACATATGCCGAGCCTTGGAGAAATGAAGCAGATGGCCGACACGCAGGCCGCGCCCCTGCTCGAGAAGCTGAAGACCGATCCCGGCAACAGCGCCCTGCTCGCCCAGGTGGGAGCCATTTATCACACCACCCACCAGTTCAATCAAGCAGCGGTCTTCTACGGAAAGGCCGTCCAGGCCGACCCCCGGAATGTTGTCCTTCGCACCAAGCTGGCATCCAGCCTGTATCGCGGCGGTGATGTCGATGGGGCGATCGAACAGTTGAATCGGGGGTTGAAGTACGACCCCAAAGACGCCAATTCGCTGTTTGACCTGGGCATGATCAAGCTGCAGGGAAAACAAGACAGTAAGGGCGCACTGGCTGCATGGCAGCGATTGTTGAAGTCCAATCCCCAATTGAGCGCAGACCGCAAAGCCACGGTGCTGAAGCTAATGGCCGACGTGCTCACGACGCTGGGCGACCAACAACAGACTCAAGGAGGTCCGAGCAATGACGGACACAAATCCAACATCAATTGAGAAATGGACGCGCGTCCAGTCCAACTCCCTGGCTGCCGTCTGCCTGTTGGTGGGAATCGCCGGCGGTTGGCTCATCCGCGGATTGCAAAGCTCCGATGTAACTGGATCCGGGGCAAGCGCGGGTGTCGTGGCGCCGGCGAGGATGGGGGCTGCCACGGCGTCCCAGGCGCCCAGTCCCGCTCGATTGAAAGACATGGCAGACACGCAAGCCGCGCCGATACTCGATAAACTCAAGTCGGATCCCGATAATCCGGAATTGCTGACCGGCGCCGGCAACTTATATTACGACGCGCAGCAGTATTCCATCGCCGTCGACTACTACGGGCGCGCCCTCAAGGCAAAGCCATCCGACGCGGCCGTGCGTACCGATATGGCGACGGCCTATTGGTACATGGGAAACGCCGATAAGGCGATTGCGGAATTCAATAGGTCGCTCACCTACGAACCCAATAAGCCGAACACGCTTTTCAACCTCGGCGTGGTGAAGTGGCGCGGGAAGAAGGATAGTGCGGGCGCGATCGCGGATTGGGAAAAGCTGCTGGCCGCCAACCCTGACTACGCAGAAAAAGACCAAGTCAAACAGATGATCGCCGAGGCGAAAGGGCATGGGGAAGCCAAGCCATGAATGAAGGCGGAGAAGAGCAGGACAAACCGAGGAGCCATAATCCGAGGAGCCATGGATTGCCCTCAGCGTCGTTTTCGCCATTCAGAACCAAGCCAGATGACCTCTCGCGCCTTTCATCACGGTTTCAACAGTTCGCGGTAGATCGCACCCAGGATCTCAAAGTTTCTTAAAGCGTGATTCAAAAACAAGTCGTATTTCAAAAACAAATTTTGTGACAAGGGCGCGGTTTTAGCCGGGCCGAAAAAGGCAGCAAGTATACGGGGTTTTAACCCCTACGGAATAGCAACCGGGTTCTGGACAACCATTTTTGAACCAAGCCCTAGAGAACAGTTCCGGCGCTGCTGCCGTTCATTTCATTCGACTTGTCAGCATGGCACTGACGGCAGAATTGTGCCGTCTGGTTGGACATGGGGTTGGTGTCGTTCGGGTTGTAAGGAGCGCGAAGAAAGAACATGGTCGCGTAGGTGCCCGCCGGCAGACCTGACTTCGAGTTGCTGGTTATGGTGACCACGCTCATTACGTGCGGGTCGTGACAGGTCGTGCAAACAACCACGGCAGTATTGTTGTAACTGCCGGGCTGGACAAAGAAGCCGTAGTTGTTGACGAACCTGCTGGAATTTGCGCCTTTCATGCTGATCACTCCGTTGGCCTGGCTGCAATCCCAATTCGTCGAGCCGCCGCAACTGATTGCGGCGCTGAGTCCCATAGGGTGGTCATTAAGGTAGTTTCCGGTGGTGGTACCGTTGTTTCCAAGCAGGGTCGGGACGGAGTTGTGGTTCCCATAGGTTGCAGGCAGCGCCTCATAGACCCTGTTCCTCATCATGGCGCCCGACGCATAGTTGCCGTCGTGACAGCTCAGGCAGGTGAGCATACCGGAAACGTCAGGCGTCGTAGCGGCCATACTGGCAGGCAGAACTTCTACAAACTTGCCCCCGCCAGTAATAATGGTCTTGCCATACAGACCGCTCGCATCCTCGCCCCATAGAGCGGTAACGCCCGAAGCAGGGTCGGCGAATTTGGCGTTGCCATTGCCCGATGCGCCGCTGTGGGGTGAGTGGCAAGCCGTGCAGCCGCGACCGTAGTTGAGGTGAGCGCCGAGAACGTCAGTGGACGGCGCGGTTATCTGGGCCCCCGCGACGCATGTTCCCGCCAGAATCATGATCGTGATGAGCGCATACCATTTCATCGAATAGAACCCCCTGGCTCATATATCGACTGGTTGCCCTCGATCTGGAGGTGCGGCGTCGCTTATTGCCATCGGCGAATTGGCTCTGTTGCCGTTTCGGACCGTCACCTGCATCATTCCGCTTTGGCACCGGAGAGCGGAGATTTCCTCTCACTAAGGCTATCGGCGCGCGGGGCGGCAACGCGATGCGAGATCATTCTGTTCAGAATTGAAGCCCGGCGATTTGGCTCTCGAAGCCAACCGCTAACTGCTTCCCAAGGTGAAACCACAGCGAACGCAGAAAGCTCCGACGACGAATTGACAATCACTTCCAGACGGAAAGAAATCAGTCGCACTCAGGAGGCTGGGCCGCCTCGCTCAGCTGGGCTCACATTCGCCATGACAACCACGTTTCCCGGCTCCTCATGCTCCTGCGCCGGCACCGCGCTTCGATGTCGCTTTGCACCGCGACCTCGCACCATATCCAACAATTGGCTGACAGGTCCTCTCGGATCAGGGCCGTTCAAAAGCACAATGCTCAGTTGCCGCCGGATCGGCCCGTTTTCAAGTTTCACCGCTTTGACGCTTCCGACTTTCAACGCCTTTTCAATCGACATGGATGGAACAAAGCCAATGCCCAGGCCGGCTTCAACTGCGGAAATAATCCCCTCCGTGGAGTTCATGTCGATGAGGGTGTGAAGCTGCTGCCGCAAAACGCCGTTTCGTTCGAGATACTCTTCGACGAATTGGCGCATTCCCGATCCTACCTCCCGAAGAAGGATCGACTCCTGAATCAGTTCCGCGGCTCGCACGGTATGCTTTTTGGCCCAGCGATGATCCGGCCTGACAATCAGCGTCAGTTCATCTTCGCCAAAAACTTCGATTCTCAGATCCGGACGGTACGCTGGAGCCTCAATCAGTGCGATTCCTATCTGATGGCTGGTCAGAGCCTGCAAAACCTCGTGCGTGGTGCCGCCGATGACATGAATCTGAAGCTTGGGCCATTCACGCAACAGAGCGGGAAGAAGCTTTGGCAGAAGATGGACGGCAATGGTATGAGACGCCCCAATATTCAATTGGCCCCCTTCCTGTCCGCCAAAGGGAGCAAGCGCAGCCATTGCTTCGTTCCCGATCGCCTCAATTTGCCGGACATATTGAAGAAGGGTCGAGCCGGCTGACGTGAGCGTAGTGTCGCGGCCTATGCGGTCGAATAGCGCGATTCCCAGGCCCTCCTCCAGGGATCTGATTTGTGCGGTGACGGCGGGCTGGGTGATGTGCAGCTCGTCCGCAGCGCGGCGAAAATTCAGCGTGTCCGCGACAACACGGAAAACCTTCAACTTGAAATTCTCGATCATGGGGTTGCTCCGATTTCGTAGTTGAGGGTCGCGAGCGAAAGCCGATATTGATACTGCGCATCCGTGTTTCCAATGGCCGCATCGGTCTGCTGATACTGTGCCTGACTAAGCTCAACGATGGAACTGAGCCCCAGCTGGTATCGTGTTTGCGCCAGTTTCAACGCGAGGTTAGCCTCCCTTAAAAGCTCTGCCGTGACGTTGACGCGCTGATAAGCCGTATTTGCAGTCAGCCACGCCGTTCGAACATCCCGCACAATCCGGTCACGCAAATCACGGCTTTGTTCTGAAGCTGCCTGTGCGCGGATTGTAGCTTCCTTCGCCTGGGCGGAGTAAAGAAAGCCATTGAAGATGGGAATGTTCATGTTGACGCCAATGCCACCCCACCAGTTCGTGGTGTAATACTCCGCCGGCCGAATGGGCACGCTTCCAACAGTTCCCGCAGCACTGATGCTCGGCAGCATCTGGTCGCGCTGGGCGTGGCTGAATTTCACCGCGGATTGCTGGCTATAGTTCAGGGACTGCAGGTCGGGCCGTTGCTGGAGCGCGAGCTGCGTGAGCTGGTCGACGTCTGGCGGAGGCGCATTCAAAGACTGGTTCACTTCAACCAGGTCATAGATGACTTGCCTGTCAAGCCCCAGGATCGAGTCCAATGACGCCATCGTCGATTCGACGTTATCCTGCGCATCCAAGAGCAAAAGCTTTGACTGAGAAAGATTGACATCCGCGAAGCTCAAATCCAGGGTCGATTTGAGTTTGTTCCTGGTCATGGCGCCGATCTGCGTGTCCGTGGTCTGCCGCGTATCGACATTTTGTTCGGCCACTCTGAGAAGAGCTTGAGCCTGGAGCGCGTCGTAGAAGGCCTGATCCGTTGCAATGATAATGTCTTCAGTTGTGGCCAGTGCATTCGCATTCTGTGCCTTTTCCTGCAACTTTGAAGAGGCCACAAGGTTGCCGGTTTTTCCGAAGTCGGTAAGCAGTTGCGTAAAGCCGCCGCCGGCGCCTGCATGTTCGAAGAGCCGCGAGGCTGTGAGTGCTCCGGCCGAGATGCGGCTCGCGTCCTCCGCATCAACGGCAGTCAGGCTTGCGGTAGCGGTCGGCAGCTCTGCCGCTCTTGTTTCACGAACCACCTGGTGCTGGGCCAGCGCAAGCAGGTGAGCGACACTCACCCTGGGGTTATTTTTGATGGCCATCTGCTCGGCATCCGCTCGTGTCAGACGAGGGTGGGAATTGGCCGCCTGATCGGGCGCAGTGCTCGCCGTGGACTGACCGGCGTTTCCAGCCGGCATTGAAGCCCCTTGTTGCAGACTTGCCATGAGACGAGACGATGGAGCATCAGGAAGCGGCTGCCAAACTGTCGTGGTCTGGCCGAATAGAGGAACGCACCACGCAGTTGCACAAAGGAGAAGCAGCCGAAGAGAGAGAGGGCCCATGTGGGTTCGTTGCATCATGCTTTATGCCTCCTCCGCGGTCGCGGACTGCTTTTCGTGTCTGCCATGAATCAGGAGGTACACTGCGGGAACAAGAAAGACGGTTACGACCACCGAGACCGCCAGGCCGCCAATCACCGCGCGAGCCAGCGGTGCGTATTGTTCGCTGCCGGCTTCAAGCCCGAGCGCCATTGGAATCATGCCCAACAACGTCGCCAGCGAGGTCATCAGGATTGGGCGCAGGCGCACTTTGCAGGACTCGACCACGGCATCCAGAAGCGGCAATCCCTTGGCATGCAGGATGCCGGCAAATTCCACGATCAGAATGCTGTTTGAAACCACGATGCCCGTCATCATGATCAGGCCCATCAGCGACATGATGTTCAGGGTGCTGCCGGTCACCAGAAGAATGACGGCGACTCCGACAAGCCCAGGTGGAATGGCCATGAGAATGATGAACGGATCGATGAAGGATGCGAACTGAGCCATAAGGATCAGGTACACCATCAGCACAGCGACGACGAGCCCGATGCCGAACTCAGAAAACGACGTATTCATGCTGTCCACGGCGCCGCGCACCTTGAGCACGGTGTTCCTGTCGTGCTTGGTGTTGGCCACGAGCTTCGAGACCGCGGCTCCAATTTTCTGCAATGCCTCGGTTTTGGTTGCCACATAGACGTCAATCACGGGCCGAATCTGATAGTGATCCACTTCCGTTGGAGTATTGATGAACTGGATATCTGCGACCGAGCCGAGCGGTGTATAGCCTGAGGTGTGGTCGCCCCTCCAAAACCGGTTCGAAGGGGGATCAGCCTCGCGAGCCTCATTCATCTGCGAATAGCCGGGTGGATGGACGCCGCGCAGAGGGATGTTCTCAAAGTCCTCCATCGTCATGTTGTTGATGAAGCGGTTGGCGTACTGCACCGTCACCATGTAGTTGTTGCCCGTTTTCGGGTCGATCCAGTAGCTGGGCGCGACCATGCCGTCGGAGGTCATGGCGGTAATCACGTTGTCCACCACATCTTTGGCAGAGAGGCCGATCAGACTCGCTTTCTCGCGATCGATGTTCAACTGAATTCCGGGGTAGTCAACACTTTGCGGGATGTAAACTCCGCTCACATTCGGCATGGCTTTGATCTTTGCGGCAAGGCTGCTTGCCAGCGCGTACGCGCCATTCATATTGCTTGAACCGATCTGGATATCGATGGGTGCCGGCAATCCCTGGTTGATCACTGAGTCAACCAGTCCGCCAGCCTGGAAGTAGGTGGAGAGCTCCGGCATCTCGCGCGAGAGCTTTTGCTGCACGCGGCGCATGTACACATAGCTGCCGACGCTATGACCCTCCTTCAGGCTGGTCTGCACAAAGGCCGTATCCATCGAAGCATTGGTGGTATAGATCGCCGAAAGATCGGGATAGACGCCGATGTTCGAGACGATCATGCCCAGGTCCTTGGGAGGTACTACGCTGCGGATGATGCTTTCAACCTTCGCAATGTAGTCGTTGCTCACTTCAAGGCGCGATCCGCTGGGCATGCGCACGTCTATGATGAATTGCCCAGGGTCGGTGCGAGGGAAGTACGCGCGTCCCACGAACGGAACGGTCACAAGGAGCACAACCACCATTCCAATGGAAATCGCTATCGTCGTAAAACCGGGGCGGCGCATCGCTCGCTTGGCGAGACCTTCATACCAGTTCAGCATCGCCTGAAACTTTTCGTTGAACTTCCTTTCGAAGCGGTTGAAGATGCCCTGCTTTCGCTCCTCGCTGTGCTCATCCTCATCCTTCATGCGAATGAATTTGGCGCAGTAGAGCGGCACAACGGTCATGGCGAAGAAATACGATGCGAAGATCGACAGCACCACACCCAGGGCGAGCGGAGTGAAGATGTACTTGCTGACGCCGCTGAAGAAGGTGACTGGAAAGAAGACAATTGCGGTGGTGAAGGTGGCGGCCAGAACCGCCATCGAGACCTCTGTCCCGCCCAGGTCCGAGGCGACCTCAGACGATTCTCCCATTTCCATGTGGCGGAAGATGTTCTCAAGAACGATCACGCCGTTGTCGATCAGTCGCGAGAACACAAGGGCCAGCCCGCCCAGGATCATGGTGTTGATGGAGCCGCCCATGTAATTGGTGATGGTGAGACAAACCACCATCGCCAGGGGAACGGAGATGACCACTGCGACCATGGCGCGCGGACTGCCTAGAAAGACGAGAATCATCAAGCCCGTCAGCACCAGTCCAATGCCCGCCTCCTTCGAGACGTTCATGATGGCCATCTTGACGAATACAGACTGGTCGAATACCACCGCGGTCTTCAGCGACGCCGGGATGTCGACCAGTTTCTTGATCGCGGCCTTCATTCCGTTCACGATGGTGATCGTGTTGCTATCTCCGCCCTGCTTGAAGACCGGGACGTAGACTGATCGCTGCCCGTCAATGCGGACGATGTTGTATTGCAAGGCGCCGGCGTCAACGGCATGGCCAATGTCGCCCACCAGCACCGACGCGTTGCCCACCGATTTTAGCGGCATTTCATTCATTGAGTTGGCGTCGGGAAATTGGCTGTTCGCGTAGATGTTGAAATCCTTTGAGCCGATGCGCACGTCGCCCGCGGGCAAAATCAGGTTGGAACTGTCAACCGACTTGACCACGTCGTTCAGGCTCAGGTTGCGCGCCTCCATCTTCTGCGGGTCCACATAGATTTGAATCTGGCGATAGGTGCCGCCGTAGGGCTGCGGGACCGAAGCGCCCTGCACGTTGGAGATCTGGTTGCGCACCTGGAACTGCGCAAGATCCTTGAGCCGTGTCTCGTTCAGCCCCTGCCCCTTCAAGGTCACAAGGCATACCGGCTGAGTGGAGGCATCCATGCCCAGCACAACAGGGGGCAGAGTTCCCGGTGGCAGGCGGCGAAGGTCGGCCATGGCCAGGTTGGCGATGTTGCTCAAGGCTGCGTTTGGATCAGTCCCCGGCTTGAAGTAGATCTTGATCAGGCTTACACCCGTCAGGGAGCGCGATTCGCTGTGATCAACGTTGGCGGCCAGAGTGAAAAAACGCTCGAAGGTGTTGGTAATGTCGGCTTCAATCTGCTGGGGCGGCATGCCGTTATAGAACGTGGCAACCACAACCACCGGCATATCGATTGAAGGGAAGAGATCGACCGGCATGCGGGCCACGGTGACGACTCCCACCAGGGCCACCATGAGACAAATCATGATAATGAAAAACGGAAACCTGAGAGCAAACTTCGGCATTACTTCGTACCTCCGTTGTTCTCTTCTTCTTCTTCCGCTTTCATGTCAATCACGCTGCCCGCCTCCCGCACCTGTTCCGAAGCGGGAGCCTGGGTGACGATCGGCCTCACCTGTTCGCCTTCGGTGTACTGATTCTGGCCGCCTAGAATCACGCGATCGCCGAGTTGAAGACCGCCCCTGATCTCGGCCAGCTTCGACCCCCGCAGTCCGACCTCAACATTGCGCAGGTGAACCCGATTGTTTGCATCCAGCAGATAGACCGTCTCCTGATTCCCCTGCAACACCAACGCTTCCACCGGAATAGTGATCACGTTTTCAGCGTGCGCCAGTTGCAGTTGCGTATTGGCGTACATCCCCGGAGCAATCGAGAGATCTTCGTTCTTTACATCAACTTCGGTTTCCATGGTCCGGGTTTCAAAGTTTACGTCCCGCGTAAAGCGCACAATCTTTCCTGTGAAGGTACGGCCGATTGCATCCACCCTGACCTGCATCGGATCGCCAATATGCACGTACCGCACATCGTCTTCCGGGATCGGCATCCGCAAACGCAGCAAGCCACTCTGCGAGAGCCTGACAATTGGTATGTCCTGCTCGTTGGAATTCTCGCCACTCTGAATCAGGGCGCCCGTATCCGCATAGCGCCAGATGATCACGCCGTCGAGAGGCGCAATCACGTTGGTATAGTTCTGCAGCGCCTGAACACGGTCGTTGTTCGCGTGCGCCACCTCTGCTTGTTGTTCCGCGGCAGATGCGGCGGCTTTCGCCGCGTCCACCTGCGCCTCTGAGGACAAATCTTTACCCTGCGCGTCGTCCAGCTCCTGTTGCGCAATCAACCCGGGCTGCGCCTTCGATGTCTCCAGCAGCCGCTCATAATCCGCGTGCAGCGCCGCATGCAGGGCCTCTGCGCGCTCGATCTCATGCTGGGTGCGGAGCAGGTCGTCCTTGGTCTGCTGCATCTGGAAGACAGTGCCCTGCAACTGCGCTTTCAGTTCCGGGACTTCCAGGACCGCCAGTACCTCGCCCTTGTGCACCCGGTCGCCGATGTCCACATTGATCTTCGACATGAAGCCGGTCACCTTGGGGTGAACATCGACCACCTGGTACGGTTGAAATTGCCCCGCCAGGTTCAGTATGTGCGCAATGTTTCCCCGCGCGGCCGTAGCAATCCTCGCCGACGGAATTTCAGCGGCGTCGGCTTTGGTTTGCTGGTCGCGGGAATTGCAGGCAACGATTCCGGTCAGCATTGAAATCGAAATTCCAGCAGCAAGAATGAATGAGGTTCGCCTTCGCATTTCTCGATTGCCCCTCGAAATGAATTTGTAATTGCGTTTATCTCAGAACGCCGCGACAGGAACTGCGGCAGAGAATATGGCAAATGGCAACGGACACCACGGTCCGAGCCGGGTGCGCTGGTTTTTCACTTTGAAGAAATGGCTAGATGAGAACTGGAGGAGGGCGTACGAAAAAATTGATATAAAACGCAGAACGTAAATTCCATGAACCGTCTGTCGTCCGCCTTCTTTGCGTGAATGAAGACAAACTCATCACGCTGAGGCACATCAAGATGACGAGGAGCGTGGCATGCCCAGGCACGGCTATCTTGACGGAGGGTTCTGTTCCGATCGATCGTATAATTTCGGCTGTTTTAGATTGTTCGTCATTCAACAGAAGCTTCGCCTGCGGAACCTGATGAGATATGGCTTGTGGCGGGTCATAAAGCGAAAGCTTGTATTGCAGACCCCACGTAAACACACAGAAAGCCAAGGCAAGAAACACCATGACCCTGGAGCCGTTAAATTGACGGTTTTTGATTGAAATTTCCACAATCCCCGGTGCCTGAAGTGTGCTCTCGCCTGAAGAGCCCCCTCAAGTCCATGGCCAAACACGCCCCAAGAAAATGGGGTTCTATCTGAAAGCCATGCGTTGTTTGATAATACATTGTCGCTTTTGGGTTGCACATTTATTTTAATCTTTCATAAAACATTCTAGAAAGCAGAACCGGCCGCCAGCGAGTCTCTCGATAGGCGAGTCTCTGTAGTGCTGGTCGCTACATAACAGGAGAGACAGGAGTTAATTCCCCTTTTCAGCGCTGGCATTTTCAGGCAAGGCGGCGATATATCGTTGCCAGATTCCCGCAAGCGCCACCCAATCCGACGGCGGGGGCTCCTCCAACGTCGACTCTGTCCGATGCAGGAAGTAGAGCGCGGGAATTCCGATGGACGGCTGCGCCTCCATATACTGCCACCACGTTTCGAGAGTGGTTGAGCTGGCATTGTCCGTATCGACCAACTGCCAACCGGAGATGTGCGCAATCCGTGCACGCTCCCGCATGGTTCCCACAACGTCGCGCGTAGCGTACCAAATATCGTTCAGCCGCAACACATCTGATGAGTCGCGAAACGCAAGGTTCGTAGTCTGCGTCTCCACCATGGCGTCTGGCCGCCAGCGGTGCGTCTCAGAGTACAGAATCTGCTGGAATCGCCGCACTGCCTCAATGCCCGCAAACTCTGGCGGTACCGGGAGGCCCGCAGCATCCGGCGCCCATACCCAGTCCTCCTTGAAACCGTCTACTCCCACCGTCTCGACCAGGTAGCGTATGCGCGCCCGCAGAAACGCCTCATAGCCCGGATTTCCCAGGTCTGGTGCGATGCACTTGCCATCCTCACCGTGGACACAAAGCGCATCAGGCAGCCCATCCCAATGCGCCACCGGAACCCAAAGCAGCACGTGCCTTCCGTGCGCGTGCTGTGCCGCCACAAAACCCTTCAGGTCGGGCCATTTCTCCGTATCAATGTCAAAAGAGCCGTAGCCCTTTTGCCATTTGTCGTCGATGACGATGGTTCCCACCGGCAGATTGCGCCGTTCCAGTTCCGCGACCCACGCCACATAGTTTTTCTGCGTCGATTCCGTGTTGGGCGGGCGTCCGTAGGGCACGGCCTGCGTTGTCTGTTCTGCCCAACCGCAAAAAACCGGCAGATGGTGCCAGGCGACGTCCGGATATCCAGGCTCCGTGCCAAAGCCGCTCCTGCGCAGCCATTGGGTGTACTTTTCCAGCGTGTCCAGCGCGCTGTAGGCAAAATGCACCGCCGCAACGGGAGAGTGAAATTCGCTACCCGGCACACCGCTTAACGTCTGGTAGCCCAGATAGTCTACCCACCACGCAGCTCCCGCGTATCGCGATCCGGAGTATTCGAGAGCAGGAAAACGATACTGTCCCGGCGGCGTGCCAATGCCTATACTTGCCCATTCGCCGCTACGGTGAAATGCGAGCATCAAGGGCGGCGGGCTGAAGAGGTCAGCCATTTGGGCAGGGCGAAAATCTTCTTCCGAGCCTTTGTGCGCATCCGAACTGAACCCCAGCGTCTGGGGTTCCGCAATCGAAAACTCCCACTGGTTGGCGTGGTTGGGCGACGGGCTCCAATATCGATCTGCCATCAACGTTGAGTTCCAGGCTGCCCCGTCGCTCAGGCCCTTGTCCCATCGGCCCGGACGGCCGTCTGAGAAGAAGTAGCATCGGCCAAGTTTGCCTTCACCCATTGCGGTCTGGTCAAACTCAAGGTGATCCGCATACAGCCGCCAATGAAATTCACGCTTTGCCCAAAGGGTGCTGGTCGCCGTCGCCACGATCTCGTAGAGCGCGCCCTGCTTGTTCGCTTCGAGGGGGTGAACCCTGTACCGAATATCGGACAGGTGCTCACGGTCTGTCGCGGAATCGAGTCCCGAAACGAGAGGGAAGCGAAAAATCAGTTGTTCGTTGCGATAAACCTCGAGCGCCGGCACAGGGCCCAGTTCGGTCTTGTCGCGCAGGCGCACCCGATAGGCCGGAAAACTCGCCTGAAAGCCTGCTGTCGCTTCGGCCATCGGCGAGGAAGTCCCCACACCTGGAGAATCCGGCCCCTGAGCCCAGCCCGCCGTCACCGCATAAACAAGTCCAAGCACCGTCACCAGGCCGACCGCAACCCACATACCCGTAAAGCGGCGCCAGACGCCTATCAGCGGGCTTTTTTGCACCCCGCACAACCCGGACAACTCAGTGGCCATGATGTCCAAACTCCTTCAGGGGATTCCTCAAGGACTATACAAGAACTCCGTGTGAAGAGTTGGCGTGCACCGCTGCCTCGCCATCACCGGGCCAAAGCCTTCGTCCTGTCTGCGACGAAGCATCACCCCGGGGAAGTGCCGATTGGCGGAACCCGTCGACCTGGCCAGCGGCACTTCAGGATCTCTGGAATTGCAAGGATGAAGAACCGATTCTCGCGTGGCCCGCTTAAGCAACGAGACGCATTCCCCGGTTGTGTAGACCGCTTCGCGTGGCATAGACTCCTGACATGCCGCTAGCTCTATGTGGCTCGAAGAAATGATGAAGAAAAATACGCCCCCAACGCTAAGTGAGGTTGCAAGGCGGGCGGGTGTCGGCACGACCACAGTTTCCAGAGTTATCAATGGCGGCGATCGCGTCAGCCCGAAGACGTTGGCGCAGGTTCGCCGTGTTATCGAGGAGTTGGGCTATATGCCCAACCAGGCCGCACGGGTCCTGAAAGGCGACCGCACAAGAACCATTGGCCTGATCATTCCCAGCATCGCCGATCCCTTCTTCTCCAGTTGCGCTGAAGCAGCCCAGGCGGTTGCCCGCGCGAATGACTCGCTGCTGATTGTGACAACTTCTCAGAACGATCCTCACACCGAGATTGACAATCTGAACATTTTGATTAGCCATCGGGTCGATGGTCTGCTGATCGTGCCTGCCAATTCGCAAAGTCACGCGCTGGGCGACCTTCTCGATCGACTGTCTATCCCCGTGGTGGCGATTGACCGGCCCGTCTCCAATTCTCCCGTTGCATCGGTTGTAACCGACAACTTTAAAGGGGCTAGATTTGCCACGCGGCATCTAATCGATCACGGCTACAAGCGCATTGCGTGTTTAACAGGAGAAAGCACACTCTTCACCATCCAGGAACGCATTCGCGGATATCGTGCCTCAGTCGAATCAGCCGGTCTGGTCTACACCCTTAATACATCGATTAAAGATTACAAATCAGCAGAGTATGCCATTGAAGGCCTGCTCGCCGGAGCCAACCCGTTCGATGCCATCTTTACGCTCAAGAACAGCACGACCATTTATGCCTTCGAGGTTCTGCAACGACACAATATTCAAATTCCCAAGTCCATCGCACTGCTGGGATTCGATGATTTTGAGCTTGCTTCAACACTTCGTCCCTCTATCAGTGTTGTTCAGCAGCCCGTTGAAGAAATCGGTCGCGTTGCCGCTGAGCTTTTGTTTGAACAGCTTCTGGGCGAGCGAAACACAGGTCTTCCTCTTCGCTCCAAGCGAACCCAGCGTGTGACGCTTGAGACTCGCCTCATTCCGCGCGGTTCCTGCGGATGCTCGCCATCCGCGACCTGAAACTGCAAAGATCGACACCCTTTTCTTAACGGGTGTCGATCTTTGTCAGATGGTGCCTGCGATTCTATTGTTGCGATGGATAGTCCACACGGACGGTCAGAATTTCATACGGATGGATGGGCACCGTAACCGTGCCATCCGCGACCGGCAGCGTTGAGCCCTCCGGCTTTTCCATCAGGTTGGTAACGGTGGCACCTGTGGCGCCTTTCGGGACGTGGATTTGAACATCGCTGGATTTCCCAGCCCATTCATAAACACGGAAGATCAACCCGTTGGCATCTTCAGCCTTCTTGAGGGCGGTGAGAACAACGTTCTCAGGCGTCACTGTGACATAGGCGTACTGCGCGGGCAGAGAGCCCGTGTGGCCTTGCACCTGGGTCGCCTGGAGTTTGTAGTTGTACTCGTAGCCGTGCCGCACTGTGAGCGCCTGTTTCCAGTCGCCGCCGTGCGGATAGAGAGCGTAGGTAAAGTGCTGGTGTCCGCGATCTGCTTCAGGATCGGGCCAAACGGGCGAACGCAGCAGTGAGATGCGCAGCACGTTGTCTTTGTCGTCGTAGCCATACTTGGAATTGTTCAGCAAGCTGAAGCCATGCTGTCCGTCACCCAGGTCGGCCCAACGCAGCACCGGCACTTCGAACTGCGCCTGTTCCCAGCTATTGTTGCGCGTGGTTGGCCGCTGAATCGTTCCATACGGAATCTCATACGTGGCCTTGTTGCTGGTGGCTGCGAGCGGGAAAGCGGCCTTCAACAATACGTGGGTCTCGTGCCAGTCCACGTCGTTGACGACGTCCACTTGATCCGCGCCGGCATCGAGGGTAATCTCCTGCACAAACTTGGAGCTCTGCCACGTATGCGTCACGCGTATTGCAGCGCGCAAAGGCCCCTTGCCGACTAATTCAACCGAATCGGCCTTGTCGATGGAGGTGAAGTGATCGAGCGTGCCGGGATCGATGTTCCACGCATCGTAATCCTTCGGCAGGTCTTTGAAGGTTTGCAGTTGGTTGCCGCAGGCCCCGGGCGCCAGCGTTTCAAAGCTCGTCTTCTTGTCGTAGAGGCTGGTAATGCAACCCGTCTGTGGATCTACAGTGACTTTCAACGCGGAATTCTCAAGTGTCAATCCTTCCGCTTTCAGATCGCTGGCAAACGGCTTCACTCCTGGAACCACATGGAGCACCTGATACCCAAGCGAAGGCACTTTATTGGCCTCGATCAGCACCCGGAAACTGTGGGTCTTTGGATTGCTTTCGAGAGTCTGCGAAGGCACGACGCGATTGGCCGAATCGAGCACGGAAACTCCGCCCGCTGCGGCTGACGGCAACTGCACATCCACAGTGACAGGCCCTGAGCGTTCCCAGGCAAGCGGGTTCAGCACCAGTACCGGAACTCCGCTGGAAACCTGCGTGTCGATGCCAGCCGCAAGAGTCTTGACCGCCTTTTGTGAGATCTCGTTCGTGGCCCAGTGCACCTGGTCAAAATCCTGCTGCGCTTCCTTGTAAATGATCCCGATGCCGGAACCCGCGGCGAGATCGTGGAAGTCGTTAAACGTGATCTTTTTCCAGGCCTCGGTGAGTTCATCGCCAGGATATGGGCTTCCGTCGAGCCAGGCCAGCGAAGCGAACTTCTCGGCATTCAACGCCCATTCTTCGCTGTCGCGCATGTTGCGCTTGTGGTCGGCCTGCGTGGTCATCACGCCGCGGTGATACTCGAAGTACAGTTCGCTCTTCCAGGTAGGAATGGCAACCTGGCCGTCGGGAGGTGTCGCGGGAGGCTCATATCCCTTGGCGATCGAGTCGTAGTCCCAGACGCGGGGATCCGACACGACTTTCTTTTCGAATTCGGTGAAGTAGCTCTGCGCGGTGCCGAACTTCATCGTCGGAACAACCTTGTCCGCCTGCATCCAGTGCACGCCCTCATCGAGAATGGCGCGGGTCGGGCCGCCGCCGTGATCGCCGATGCCATATAGATCCATCATGCCGGTGAGACCGGGGGTATGTGCGCGCGCAATCGTGAAGTCGTTGCTGAGCCGTACCGGGTTGAGATTGTTGTTGGCGTAGTCATGAGGGAAGTAAGTAAGAACCTTGCTGCCGTCCGGCGACTCCCACCAGAACAGCTTGAACGGAAACTGGTTGGTGTCGTTCCACGCCGTCTTCTGCGTCACGAAGTAATCAATCCCCGATCTCTTGTAGATCTGCGGAAGCTGCCAGGTGTATCCGAACGAATCGGGATTCCATCCGATGCGCACATCGACGCCATATTCCTTTTGAAACCACCGCTTGCCCACCAGAATCGAGCGGACCTGCGCCTCGCCGTCGGGCATATTCAAGTCGGGTTCCACCCACATGCCGCCTACAATCTCCCAACGCCCTTCCTTGATGCGCTGTTTGATCTCATCGTTCATCTGCGGATACTTATCTGCAATCCATGCGTTGTACTGCGCAGCCGACTGAGTGTAGGTGTAGTCGGGGTATTCATTCATCAATTGCAACGCGGTGCCGAAGGTTCTCTTGACGACGTCCACCGTCTCGGTCCAAGGCCACAGCCACGCTGCATCGATGTGCGAATTACCGGTAAGGTGAAGCGTTACCTGTTGCAGAATCGGTCTCAGATTTTCAATGGTGGCCTGGGCCTCCTTGAGCGATGCATCGAATTTTGCCTGATCCTTGGCATCCAGGGCCGTCAGATCGACCGCGTCGTTGGCCTTCTCGAGGGTCGCCGTATCCGCGGCGGCATCCTTTGAGATGCTCGGGATCAGCAGCGCCGCGGAGAGGATTTCCAGCCGCAAATCTTCAGGATTGGGCCTGTCCTCGGCGAAATCAATCTTCAATTCGGTTCCGCCGAACGTCTTCTTGTCGACCGTATGCAGCAGTTTGACGGCGACCAGCACCTTCTCACCCGGCTTGGCCTTGTCAAAGAGCACGATTGGCTCAAGGTCGTCGCCGAGGGCTACGCGGCGTCCATTGAAGTAAATGATCTCCGGCATCGGGCCGTTTGCATAGGCCTCAAATGAGAACCAAATGCGAGCACCGGTCAGGTCGTAGCCGTGGAGAGTTTGCGGGACCTCGATCCACCGGCGGAACCACACGGCTTCCTGCGAGGTTTCTGTCTGGCCCTTCACCACCTGCCACGACGAGTCGTCCAGGTCAGGGGATTCGCCATGGGCAAGATCGCCTACATGAAATCGCCAGTCATCGGCCGGCAGACGATCCAGTTCCGTCAGCCGGGAAACCACCTCATGGGTGTGATTGCTGAGTGATTTTACGATTTGTGCAGCCTGATCCGCTGTCTGCGCGCCGGCCCGCACGCGGCCAGACAGGCACACTACCAATAGGAGCAGTATCATGGCGGCGAGCCCGAAGCTCGATATCCGCTCGCCCGTCCCAATGCCCTTCGTCTTACTCATTGCTATCTCCTTGCTCTTGCAGCGCATGAAATGGGCGCTGGATTCGACGCGCACCATCATCCAAACACCGCCGCGAATCATATCATGTGGAATGCTTTAATGGAAACGATACCACCTGTCCCGCCTCTGAGGCCATCGGCCTTATACACCGGGAGTCGTCGCCCGCTACGCCAATTCGTGCGCCAGGCGCGCCAGCGCAGGTAAAGCGTCCCAGGAGTCGGGGCAAAAAATCACTCCGACCGCGCTGGGACCCCTCCCGAAGCGAGACCGACAGCCACCCTGCCATCCAATCCCGATCGGACTATTTCCGGTCGGACTTCAGGATTCGGCGCCGCGGCAGGAATTTTGTTGACTTGCCAGACTCTGGGTGGTCGCGATATGAACATGTGTGGTATCGTTTCCAAGTGCAACGAACGAGGGGTGGAAAAATCTTGGGACACCGCCTGCATTCACGTGGATTCTTCATTATTTCCATCGCAGCTACGAAACGACTCGGGCAGCAGATTTGCTCGCCTCTCTGCATTTGCGGTGAGCTGAAATGACCTTGGGAAATTCTCAGGTGTTGACGATCGGTGTTGATCTCGGAGGAACAAGTCTGAGGGTTGCCGCTTACACGCATGATCTCGGCGTCCTCAATTCTGTCGCACTTCGCACTCGCCTTGAAGCTGGTCCTGAGGCAGTCGTCGATGACATGTGCGACGCCATTCGCCAACTGATTGACCAATGGTCGGAAGGGCGCGAGCTGGCAGGGATCGGAGTAGGTTCTCCCGGACCGCTCGAACTCCCCGCCGGACGCCTTCACCAACCTCCCAATCTTCCGGGATGGGACGGATTTTCGTTGCTCGATGAAATGGAAAAGCGCCTGCGAATGCCGGTTCTGATTGAGAGCGATGCAAACGCAGCCGTGCTTGCCGAATATGCCCTTGGACTCGGGAAAAGCCTCGGGATTAATTCCCTGTGCATGCTCACTCTCGGCACCGGCGTAGGGAACGGAATCATTCTGGACGGGAAGCTTTGGCACGGGTCAACCGGTATGGGTGGCGAGGCCGGGCACATGACAATTTATCCGGATGGCCCCGTCTGCGGATGCGGCAATCGCGGCTGCCTCGAGGCCTGCGCTTCCGCAACCGCGGTCGTCAGTGCTGCGGAACGCCTGATCAAAGCCGGCAAAGCGCCTGGTTTGAAGCTGCTGCAGAGTGACCATACGCCCCTGACCGCTTTCGATCTCGCCGAAGCCGCCCGGCAAGGCGACTCAGACGCCCTCAATATCTATGCGCAAACCGGACGCGCCCTCGGAATTTGTCTGGCCGGCCTGATTAACATTCTCAATCTGCCGTTGTATGTGGTTGGCGGAGGAGTGGCCAATTCGTGGGATCTCCTGTCGCGGTCGCTGTTCGCGGAACTGGAAAGCCGCAGCTATGTCTACGCACTCACCGCGCCCGGCAGACCCGCATCGCATGGAATGCCCGGCGGAGGAACCCAGGTGCTTCCGGCCAAACTTGGAGCGGAAGCGGGCCTCCTCGGCGCTTGCATTCTCCCGTTGTACTCGACAAAACCTTCGTCGGTCTCTGCCTGATCGCGCCGAAACCACGAAGACGTAACTTCTCCATCGCGGCGATGCAGGTTGAAGTTACGGGATGAAAGCGATAAGTGGCTGAGGGTTGCGCCAGCCATCCGCCAGCCTTGGTGTGCACTTGCCGCGGCTTCTCTGAGGCGGCACACTGAATCCTGCGAATGTTCATGACTCGCGTCTGGTGACGGTCAAAAATCCCGGGCTATCTCCGTTGCGCACAATCTCTCAGGTCACTACACAGGACATCGACACGCGCAATGTCAGTATCCCAGGAGAACATAAAGCGCGCTGCGCCACCGATGAAGTTATAGAACCTCCAACCGCGCCCTCGCAGCGACTCGAGAATCTCGTCGGATGCGGTGAGGAAGGCTGCATTGGCCTCAACCGGCCCTGCCAGTTCAATGCCTGGGATGCCGGAAATCTGTGATGCAAAATGCTGTGCACAGTGATTCGCGTGAACCGCATTTTTGAGCCATGCGCCGCTCTCCAGCATTCCAACCCAGGGAGCGGAAAGAAATCGCATCTTTGAAGCAAGCTGACCAGCCTGCTTGCACCTGTAATCAAAGTCCGCCGCAAGCGCGCGGTTGAAGAAGAGAACAGCCTCTCCCACAGCCATTCCATTCTTCGTGCCGCCAAAGCAGAGCACATCGACGCCATTGCGCCATGTCAACTCGGCCGGAGAACATTTAAGGCTGGCGCAGGCGTTGGCAAAACGCGCCCCGTCCATGTGCAAATAAAGACCATGGCGTTTACATTCTTCAGAGATTGCCTGCAACTCCGGCACGGAATAAACACGGCCTGTCTCGGTCGATTGCGTAATGGTGACGACGCGCGGCTTGGGGTAATGAATGTCCTGGCGCTTTGTGGCGAGTTCTCGAATTAAAGCCGGTGTGAGTTTTCCGTCCTTGCTCTGAGCGACCAGAAGTTTAGAGCCATTCGAAAAGAATTCCGGCGCGCCGCATTCGTCTGTTTCCACGTGCGCCGCATCGCAACAGATCACGCCGTGATAAGACTGGCAGAGAGACGCCAAAGCCAGGGAATTCGCCGCTGTCCCATTGAAAACAAAGAAGACTTCACACTCAGTCTCGAAGAGCTTGCGAAAAGCGTCGGATGCTCTTGCCGTCCAGGGATCGTCGCCGTACGCCGTTACATGGCCGCGATTGGCAATTTCAGTAGCGTCTGAGGCAGCCGGACAAATGCCGGCATAGTTGTCACTTGCAAATTGCTGCAGCAGTTCTTCAGGGGCAATGCCCGTCATTGTGGAACCCTTTCTGTTCGCTATTGTCTGTGTGTTGAAGGCAAAAAGAGACAGCCTACAGTGGACGCAGTTGTGTGAGAGGAGCGTGTGCCTGACTCCATGATACGGCTGCTCCGCGACATCGTACCTGCATCTGACCCTCGCGACCCACGCACGATTGCGCGTCGCCTTCAGTAACATGTCATGCCGGCCAACCACATCGGCACGCTGCAATGAGCTGAAGTGCCCTGCTCTCTGCGTCATGCGGCGGAACCGTCAAGCAGTTCCTGCTTCGGGACGCCGGGATACGCCCGTCCAGGGCCCGTCCTCTCGCTTGACAACTGCCCTAACCGGCATGAGAATTCGTCCTAAGCATCCACTTGGTATTCATCTGTGCTTTGCCGCGATATCGGCGGACCGCATTTTTGCGGCAGGCGACCTTTTGGCAACGACATTAAGAGCCGGGATGTTTCTGTGAAGCCTAAGGGATTGAATCATTGCGCCATTTCAATAATTTCCGGCTGGCTGAATTGAGCGCTTGTCTCATGGGAACCGCGCTCGTATTTGCGCCTGTCCTGTCTCACGATCTTTCCTGCCGCACGTGTGGCGCGAACACTTCTCACGTTCTGGCCGCATCGCAACCGTCCGACTCGGCCCAGACCAAACATCTTCCTCCAACGCCCTCCCAAAATGCGTCGATCAGGATCGACTACCCTCAAAACGGCTCCATCTTTCCCTCCGAAATTACGCCGCCTACCTTTATATGGCGCGATGAAGACTCTTCCGCGACTGCCTGGCGCATCGACATCACATTTGCCGATGGCGCTAGCCCGCTTCACTTCAGCTCTCCTGGTGCCGGCATGCAAATCGGAGAGATCGATCCGCGCTGCATCTCCAGCACCAACAAGCCTCCTTCCCTGAATCCGGAGCAGGCCGCCGCGCACACCTGGAAGCCGGCAGATTTGACCTGGGCGCTGATCAAGCGACACTCGCTGGGTCATTCCGCCGCGGTCACTTTTACTGGTCTCGACGCAGCAAATCGCCCCGTCTCAAGAGGTCACGTCACCGTGACCACTTCGCGCGACCCGGTCGACGGACAAATCTTTTATCGCGACGTTCCCTTGATGCCGGCAGCGGGTAGAAAGGGCATCGTTCAGCCGTTATCCCCATCCTTGCTCTATCTCATCAACTGGCGGGTGCGCGACATAGCCAAGCCGGAGAGCCGGGTCGTGATGAGCGGTCTGCATACCTGCGCGAATTGTCACTCGTTCTCGAAGGACGGGAAGACGATGGGTATGGATGTAGACGGGCCCGGCAACGACAAAGGCCTCTACGCCATCGTTCCGGTAAAGCAACATATGTCGATCCGCAGCGAAGACACCATTTCGTGGAACGCCGATTTACGGGTGGGTCAATCGCGCGTTGGCTTTATGACCCAGGTCTCGCCGGATGGCCAGTATGTTCTTTCCACCTTCGCCGGTCCTGACCTCAGCATTCCAAGTTCCTATTTTGTAACCAATTTCACCGACTATCGCTTTCTCCAGGTTTTCTATCCCACCCGTGGCATCCTTGCCTTTTACAGCCGTGCCACCGGCCGCCGGGAATCCTTGCCCGGCGCCGACGATCCGCATTACGTTCAAACGGATGGCGTCTGGAGCCCGGACGGAAAATACATTGTGTTTGCCCGCGCCGAGGCAAAGGACCCGGATCCCGAGGGGCAGAAACTGCCGCTCCAGGCGAACGATCCGAACGAAGTCCAGATCCAATACAGCCTTTACCGGATTCCGTTCAATAACGGGCGGGGTGGCAAGGCGGAGCCGATCGCAGGCGCGTCCAACAACGGAATGAGCAACAATTTTCCCAAGATTTCTCCCGACGGCAAATGGATCGTCTTCGTCAAGTGCCGGAACGGGCAGTTGATGCGGCCCGACAGCGAGCTTTACATCGTCCCGTTCACCGGCGGAGTCGCGCGCCGCATGCGCTGCAACACCTCGCTGATGAATTCCTGGCATAGTTTTTCACCCAATGGCCGCTGGCTGGTGTTTTCTTCCAAGAGCCGCTCTCCTTATACGCAAATGTTCCTCACTCACATCGATGCGCACGGGAACGATAGCCCGCCCATTTATATCGATAACTCGACTGCCGCAAACAGGGCCGTGAACATTCCGGAGTTTGTCAATACACCGCCCGACGGGATTGAAAGCATCGATTCTCCCGCATCCGATCTGTACCGCCTGATTGACGAAGCGATGGAATTACAGGCAAAGGGAGACAATGCTTCAGCGCTGCCCAAATGGCAGAAGGCTCTTGAAACAGACCCCGAGGACGCGCGGGCAAACAACGGCATGGGGATTGTCCTCGGGTTGCTGGGAAGACAGGAGGAAGCTGTTCCCTATTTCAAGAAAGCCACTCAGGCGGATGGGAGCTTTTTTGAGGCGTATTACAACCTGGGAGTTGTGCTCACCAGGCAGGGCCGGATGGACGATGCCATTGAAGCTTGGAAGAACGTCGTTCGGCTTCGGCCCAATTTTTCTCAAGGCCATGAGAATCTCGGCTACGCACTGTATTCGCGGAGCAGGTTTTCTGATTCGCTCGCCGAATTGCGCTTGGCGCTGGCTGAAGAGCCCAATCGACTCTTCACGCTTGATCTGGCTTCGAATTTGCTGGCAACGTGCCCTGACGCCTCGATCCGCAATGGCGAAGAGGCCTTGGCGCTGGCCCAACGGGCAAGCCAACTCAGCGGCGGAAAAGATCCGGGGATTCTCGATTCACTGTCCGCTGCGTATGCCGAAAGCGGGAATTTCGCCCGCGCGATCGCGGTGGAACAGCAGGCTCTTGTTCTTGCTGAGCAGCAGAGTGATCAGCGCCTTGCCGCCAGGCTGAAGGCTCATTTGGCGCTGTACACATCCAGTGTGCCCATCCGTGAATTGCCGAGCCAGTCGGCATTTTAGAGCGGAACAACACTTCGCGCGGCTGATCACGACCTCTAAGTGCCGGGATGCAGACTTCGGCGGTGTTTACTTCGGGGTCTGCATGACCAGGAGCAGTTCCGAACCCGTACCCAACCGGATGCTGCTATTCGTGCTTGTGATTTTGGCGCTGCACCCCGGTCCGCCTGTGGGCTCCAGCTTCAACTTCGGCATGCGCACAACAATTCCAGCATGTACGGTATGCGGAGGGCCTCCGGGGTTGAGGTTATCGTCGAAGAGCCATCCGGTGTCCGTAGCCGCCACGGTGCTGGATATGCTCCGGCCGCCGCCCGCCACCTCTGTTGGCATCGCTTCATGCAGTCTTTCCGACGAGTCGTCAGGTGGCGCTACAAGACCGATCAGTTGGAAAGTCACCTTCTTCTTTTGCTGGCCTTCACAATCGGCGTGGTCGAATACCAGCGACAACTCCGATGAGGCGGGGCTTTTTGACGAGTCGGCAGCCGTCACATGTCCGTAGAGGATCGCTTTTTCGTCGAGCGTGCAACCTGGTTGATCCCACCCATGGGTAGCCGTCACCCATATCTCTTTGCCTGGCTTCAGGTGTCCCGATTCCATCGTGCCGGTCACAGTGGCCTCAATGGTCGAATTAAGAGGACGGTCCCTCAGGTCGACGGATTGGCATTCCGAACTTCCGTTGTCGTCGCCATATCCCGTCGACGCGTTCAACATTCCCTTGGAGCGCCCCGGAGAGAACTCTCCATTCGCAGGTTCAAACTTTGCCAGCCCATCGCGATAGTCGAGACTCAGCGTAAGGGAATGCAGGATGTCGAGTCCCAGCATGCCCGCAACCTGGAATCCGGAATTGTGCTCGATCTCTGAAGGATTGAAGTCGAGAATGTGACCTTGATGAATCTGCGGCAGGCCGCCCAGTTGCATGTCGAAGACTTCGCGATAGAACTGGACCTTCCCTCCGGATGTGGTTTGCTCCGCGTTGGTAAAGTTCACGCTCATTTTTGAAACGGAATGCGCTGCTTCTGAGGTCATGGCGCTGTAGCGCATGCCCGTGGCCAGAATGAACAACTTCTGCGATCTGTCCTTGAATGTAATCGGCACCATCAGATATTGCCGGCGATGATAGACCGGCATGAAGCCGTTGAGTTCGGGTGGCGTCTTGCGGTCTCCCGGCAGCAATCCCGGCTGCTTCGGCAGCGGAGCCAGCGTCATTTTGTCGAGCCGGTAATCGAGCGTAATCAGCCACGAAGCGAAGATGTCCGCACCGATAAATCCATCTCCGGCGCCAGCGAATGGCGTATCGCTGACACCCACGATGCAGTCGCGAAATTCGAGCGGCCCGATTTTCACGCTGTCCACGTGGACCGTTCCTTCCGGCTCATCCGGGGTATGCTTGAACCCATTCTGATCAGCAACCGCCCTGCTGATGTAGAGGCCCGAGGCCGCCGTATCCACCAGCAATTTTGCCTTGGTTTGCGGCAGTTGAACTTCGAGCTTGTAGCCGTCTATCTGCTTGGGGTCGAGCATTGAAGGCTGCAGCGGCAACTCGGCGGAAGGCAATGTCGGCAGCACCTTGCACGTCTGCGAGTTCTCAGTGAGCAACGGCATCATCGAATCAATCGATGCCTCTGCCTTCTTGCGAATTTCCGGATCCAGGTCCTTCATCGTCGCGAGCGACTGATCGATGCCCTCGATTTCATGTGCCGGCGAGACGATACCCTGCCATGCGCGCTGAATATCGGGATCTGTCGGATCGATGTCATATGCTTTCTGAATTTCCGCTCGCTCCGAGGCATACATCGAATTGATGCGCAGCACGCGGCTGCGGATCAGGTGGCTGCGCGCATAGCACGGGTCGGCGGCCACGGCCTCATCCAGAGTCTGTGCAGCGAGCCACGGTTGGCCCTGGCGCAATTCAACCTCGGCCAGGGCGGTGAGCGCAATCGCCGAGCGCGGATTCCCGGGGAGGATGTTCTTCACCTGGGCGGATGCCTCTGGAACCTTGCCCTCGTGCAGCAGGGTGCGCACCAGGGCCGCTGACAACTCGACGTCCTGCGGCTTCTGCGCCAGCGCCTGCGTATACAGGGTTTCCGCGTCCGCATAGCGGCCGTCGCTGTACGCCGTATCGGCAGGATTGCCGGGGTGCACATCGACGGCTCGACATGTGGGTGCCTGCCCGAGGACCGAGCCAGGCAAACACATCAGAAGAACACCAATCAATCCGATCCAGGAAGTCCGATTAAAAAAGCGAATGGGCACATGCATAGAGTAAGCTCGGAATTCGATTCCAAGAACACCGGAAGTATACTCCGCGAGTTCGCCATCAATCCAAACCTGTGTTCATTGCTGGCCGGTTGCCCTCCGATTTGTCCTGGCAGGTCTGCTACAGGCCCGCACCCATCTCACTCGCCGTCTTATCCGCAAAGAACCATCCGCCTGGGAGGAAGTCCAGCTTTCTGGAATCGCAGGCGCGTGCATGCAGGTGCGCGTATCCCTTGCGATACACTTCAAGCGGTGGAGGGCTCTCGTTGTTGCATGTTCGTGGTCTTTGTACCGGCAGCTTGTTGGCCGCGCTTCTTATTCCTGGTGTTTGCCAGGCGCAAGCGATACCCGAGGAGCCCACCCCCCAGCAAATGCAGCAGGGAATGGCGACCGGCGCTGCGCAGGGAGCCACGTTCGACGACCATCATCGCCCTATCACCGCTGGCGGTTACGTGAAAACCGGGCCGGTAGTCTTTCAGGATGTGGCTGCGCAAGCGGGACTGACAGGCTGGCGCAACGTCACAGGGAACGCAGAAAAGCGCGTCATCATCGAAGCCAAGGGATCCGGTGTGTGTCTTCTGGATTACGACCATGACGGCTGGCTCGACATCTATCTGGTGAACGGGTCGACGCTCGATGCGCTGTCTGGAAAGACCACTCCGCTGCACGCCGCGCTTTTCCGCAACAACCACGACGGCACGTTTACCGACGTGACGCTGAAAGCCGGGGTCGCCAACGACCGATGGGGGCTCGGCTGTGCCGTGGGCGACTATGACAACGACGGCTGGCCCGACCTCTACGTCACCAACCTCGGCAAAAACCGCCTCTACCACAACAACCGTAACGGCACGTTCACCGACCTGGCAGAAAAGGCGGGCGTTGCACTCGACGAAAGCTCGGGCACCACCGTCGTCGATCATACCGGGGCAACCTTCGGTGATTACGATGGCGACGGCCGGCTCGATCTCTTTGTAGCCGGATACATTCACTACGACTTCCAGAACCCGCCGCTCGCGGGCACCAAGGGGGTCAATTTCTCCAGTTGCCAGTACCGTGGACAAAACATCATGTGCGGCCCCCGCGGTCTCCAGGGCGCACAAGACCACCTGTTTCACAACAACGGCGACGGAACCTTTACCGACGTCAGCAAAAAGGCGGGCGTCACCGATCCCAATGGGTACTACGGCCTTGGCGCACTTTTTGTGGATGTAAACGGGGATGGCAAACCCGACCTTGTTGTCGCCAACGACTCCACGCCGAATTACCTTTACATCAACAAGGGTGACGGAACCTTCGACGACCAGAGTTACATGAGTGGCTATGCGCTCAATGGAGAAGGCCGCGAAGTTTCAAACATGGGCATCGCTGCGGGGGACTACGAAAACAACGGCCATCTCGACCTGGTGAACACCGTGTTCTCTGACGATTCCAACGTCGTCTTCCACAACGATGGCAGCGGAAACTTCGAGGATGACAGCAACCGCACTGGCCTCGGTCCGCCGACCGTGCCCTTCGTCGGCTTCGGCGATGGCTTTCTGGACTACGACAACGACGGATGGAAAGATCTCCTGGTCGCCAATGGCCATGTCTATCCACAGGTGCATCAACACCCCGACTGGGGCATGAGCTATGCGCAGCGGCCGTTGCTGTTCCGCAACATGAAGGACGGAACCTTTGAGCTGGTTCCCGCCGTTGAGGGATCCGGCCTGGCCCAGGTCTGCGTTGGTCGAGGAGCCGCATTCGGCGACCTTTTCAATAACGGCAAGATTGACGTGGTCATCAACAATCTCGATGGCGCTCCCGTCCTGCTGCGCAACGTGAACCCCGACCACAACCATTGGGTGAGCTTTTCGCTGATCGGTGGCCCTGGGAGTCCGCGTGATGCCGTGGGAGCTACGGTCTACCTGACCGCCGGCGGCATCCGCCAGCGCGGAGACGTTCTCAGCGGCGGCAGCTATCTCTCCTCGAACGACATGCGCGTTCACTTTGGTCTAGGTGAGGCGGCCAGGGTCGATGCGGTGGAGATTCATTGGCCGTCGGGAAAGAAGCAAACCGTGACGCTGCCTGCGGTGGATCGCATTTACACAATCACCGAGGGCAAAGGCATCACAGCCGCGTTGTGCGGCGGCAAGCCCTGCTCGGCGAAAGCGATGGCTCCCGCGAGGGCGCCTGCGAAGTGAGAGCAGCCAGGTCTTCCCGCGTTAGGGCGGCTGCACATCGAAACCACCGTGCTTCCAAAGCCCATGTTTGACCCGCGCCAAATTCTGCCCGCTTGACTTCGTTCGACCGTCAGGTCGGCGTCAAGGCCACTGCGATAGACTCAATCGTTGGAGGACCCTGTTGCCCCGGTTCGGTCGTTTTGTTGGTTGCCTGCTGATTCCCCCACTGCTTGCCTTCGGGGCGCCTGCGATGTTCTTGCTTGCGCAGGAACCACACCGGAAAGTGGCGAGCATGGGCAGCAATTCGGGAGAGGGCGAGCGACCCGTCTACGATGCGCAAAAGCGGCCCATTACAGCAGGCGGCTTTGTGGATTCTGGCCCGGTGGTCTTTCAGGATGTGACCAAAGCGGCCGGCCTCTCCGGTTGGACCCATACGATGGGTGCGGCAGATAAGAAACTCATCATCGATACCAACGGATCGGGCGTGGGGCTGATTGACTACGATAACGATGGTTGGCTCGACATCTACCTGGTCAACGGCTCTACTTTCAACGCGCTCGATGGCAAGGTAGAACCTCCGCATGCCGCGCTGTTCCACAACAACCATGACGGGACCTTTACTGATGTAGCAGCCAAAGCGGGTGTGACCAACGATCGCTGGGGCTTCGGGGTCGCCATTGCGGATTACGACAACGACGGCTGGCCCGACATCTTCGTCACCAACTACGGCAAGAATCGCCTGTACCACAATAACCACGACGGAACCTTTACCGATGTAGCCGAAAAGGCGGGGGTCACGCTGGGCAATTGGTCCCACGGCGCTACCTGGGGCGATTACGACGGTGACGGGCGGCTCGATTTATTCGTCGCCGGCTATGTCCACTTTGACCGCAACAACCTGCCGTATGAAAAGACCAAAGCCACGGGCTACTCCTACTGCGAGTTTCGCGGAGAACCCGTGATGTGCGGCCCCCGTAACCTTGAGGGCGAGCCCGACCACCTCTTCCACAACAATGGAGACGGGACATTCACCGACGTCAGCGAGAAGGCGGGCGTGTCAGACAACGTGAATCGCTATTATGGAATTACGCCTGTCTTTGTTGACGTCAACGGCGATGGAAAGCCCGACCTGCTTGTTGCCAACGACTCCACACTCAGCTACCTCTATCTGAATCGTGGCGATGGAACCTTCGAGGACGCAAGCTATGCATCCGGATTCGGGCTGAACGAAGACGGGCGCGAAGTGGCGGCCATGGGTATCGCTGTGGGCGACTACATGAACAATGGCCTGCTCGACTTTGCCATCAGCGATTTTTCCAGCGAGGCGAAGCTGCTGTTTCGCGATGAAGGCGGCGCTAGCTACAATGACGTCGCAATGTCCTCCGGGATCGGTAAATATTCCATCCCCTTCCTGTCATGGGGAACCGGCTTTCTGGATTACGACAATGACGGCTGGCTGGACTTGATGTTCGTGAATGGCCATATTTACCCGGCCGCCGACCGGCTGGATTGGGGCACATCCTACGCTCAGCGCCCGCTGCTATTCCACAACATGCACGATGGAAAGTTTGAAGTGGTGCCGCCCGTCAAAGGCACCGGCCTGGCGGTCGTCACGTCGGGGCGCGGTGCGGCATTCGGCGATCTCTTCAACGACGGCAAGATCGACGTGATCATCAACCCGATCGATGGTCCGCCGGTGCTTTTGCGGAACGTGAATCCCGACCATCATCACTGGGTGGAGTTGAAGCTCGTGGGTGGGCCCAAAAGCCCCCGGGACGCGGTCGGCGCAACCGTCTTTCTCACGGCCAACGGCATTCGCCAGCGCCAGGACGTAATCAGCGGCGGTAGCTTCGTCTCGACGAACGATCCGCGTCTCCATTTCGGGCTGGGCGACGCAACCGATGCTGGGACAGCGGAAATTCACTGGCCCTCCGGCGCCAGGGAGACGGTCAAACTCCCCGCCGTTGACCGCATCTACACCATCTCCGAGGGAATTGGCATTACCGGCGCTCTGTGCGGCGGCCAACCCTGCCCGGCTCCGGCTGTGGCGGAATCAAATCCAGTTAGGAGCAAACCATGAGGCGGGCACACGTGCGCCTCGCAGTTCTGGTACTTGGTGCCTTTTTCCTGGCCGGCCATTCCGGTGAATCTGCAGCAGCTCAATCGCCGGCAACCACCCCGCAGGCGTCGCAATCCGCGCCGGAATCCGAGGTTCCCGGCCGTTTTGTTGACATCACTGAGAAAGCAGGCGTGCATTTTCAGCATTATGCATTGCATACCTCCCGCAAATACCTGCTTGAGACCATGGGCTCGGGCGTGGCGCTCTTCGATTGCGACAACGACGGCCGGCTCGATCTCTACCTTGTCAATGGCGCCCCATACACCGATCCCACCCCGAAGGGCTTCATTCCGCAAAAGACAGGGCCTGAGTATTGGAATCGCATGTACCACCAGAAAGCCGACGGCACCTTTGAGGACATCACGGAGAAGTCCGGGCTCAAGGGGGTTGGCTACGGGATGGGCGTCGCCGTCGCCGACTACGACAACGATGGATACGAGGATGTCTTTGTTACCTCTTATGGTGGGAACCACCTCTACCACAACAACGGCGATTGCACCTTTACCGACGTTACAGACAAGGCTGGTGTTGGCGGCGGCGGATGGTCCAGTTCAGCCGCATGGGTCGATTTGGACAACGACGGCCTCCTCGACCTTGTGGTAGACCGCTATGTCACCTGGGATTGGGAGGACGTCTGGTGCGGCGAGCACCGCGAGGGGTACCGCGGCATTTGCCACCCTGACGTCTTCCAGCCGATCACCATGCTCGTGTATCACAACGACGGCAACGGCCATTTCACCGAAGTTGGGCATAAATTAGGACTCGATAAGCCGGCCAAGGCGCTGGGAATCGCCATCGGGGACTATGACCGCGATGGGCGCATGGATCTTTTTGTCTCCAATGATTCGATGCCGGAGTTCCTCTTCCATCAAAAGCCCGACGGAACATTCGAGGAAGTCGGACTGGAGTCCGAGGTTGCCGTAAACTCCGAAGGCCAGACTTACGCGGGGATGGGCGTCGACTTTGCGGATTACGACAACGACGGCTGGCCCGACCTTGTGGTGACCGATCTGGCCAAACAGATTTATGCCCTCTACCACAACAATCACGACGGAACCTTCGACTATGCCTCCTTTGCCGAAGGTGTGGGCAACGCGTCGCGCCTTCACTCCGGCTGGAGCCTGCGCTTCATTGACTACGACAACGACGGCTGGAAGGACCTTCTCATCGCGCAGGGGCACGACATGGATAATATCCAGTTGGTTTCCCCCATGCTTCGCTACCGCGAGCCGATGGCCCTGCTTCGCAATACCGGCAAGAAGTTCGTCGACGTCTCCTCGATCTCGGGTGACATCTTCCACGATGCCTGGGTCGGCCGCGGCATGGCCATCGGCGACATCGATAACGACGGCCGCATCGATGCGGTTGTCAGCACCAACGGCGGCCCTGCGCATATCCTTCTCAACAAAACGGTTACCTCAAACCATTGGATCACCCTGCACCTGACCGGCCACAAGAGCAACCGGGATGGCATCGGCTCGGTGGTGAAACTGACCACGCCGCAAGGCTCACAATGGGTTACGGCGACCACCGCGAGCGGCTACCTCTCCTCAAGCGATCCCCGGGTGCATTTTGGGTTGGGCACCTCCCCGGTGGCAACCAGCATTGAGATTCACTGGCCCAGCGGAATCGTTCAGACCCTGACCGACGTCAAAGGCGACCGGCAAATTCAGGTCGACGAGCCGGCTGCATCCACGCCAAAATGACGGGTGCCCGGTCGGTCCAGGACATTCGCCGGATGCAAGGCGGTATGTAGCACCCCTGCAAAATGGCTTCAGGGTGACGTCTCTCACACCTCGCTCGCGTCCGATAACTATATTGTTTGTTTTGAATGGCTCAGGTGCGATGGACGCTGGCAGCAGCCCCTCCGGCATGCGCTGGCATTCGCGCAAATACAGTGCTCCCGGCATGGTTCGAGGTCACCCGGGAAACCACGGCGCGACCACTAAAAATGTGCTTGACATTCGAGTACCGCAAGAAGTACATTTGGCCGCTATGGAATCGCTACCAGTCCAAATGGTATCGATTCCACAGCCAATATGAAAAACAGGCCGGTCAACACCGGCACCTTGACTTGCCGTGTATTCACGGTTTGCAAGGGGCTGGAACAACATGAAGGAGACCAAGTGAGACCAAAACCCACACTTCAGGAGAGCCGCAGGCGGCGATTGTCAATCCCTGTCCCTTGGATTGCGTTCGCAATCGCATTCACATTCGCATCCTTGATGTCGATGGCTCCGCGAATTGCTTACGCGCAGTCCACCGCCGGCATCACCGGTACGGTCACCGACACCAGTGGCGCCGTCGTTACAAACGCCCATGTCACCATCACGAATGAAGACACTGGAATCGCCAGTCGCACCGTAACCACCAGCTCAGGTACCTATTCGGTTAAGGGTATTACGCCAGGCCATTATTCGGTCACGGTGGATGACGCCGGGTTCAAAAAAGAGGTGAAGAAGGGCATCATCGTCGAGGTCAGTACCAACGCAACGGTCGACTTCACGCTTACGCCCGGCGCCGCCAACGAGACGGTCCAGGTCACCTCCGATCAAATCGCACTCAACACCACCCAGCCGGAACTCGGCAGCACCATCGAGCCGGTTGTCGTCGCAGCGCTTCCTGAGGAAGTGTCAGGCCGCGGCCGCCAGGTCGATGCACTGCAGTTCCTTGCTCCCGGAACCACTGGTAACACCTTCTCCCACCGCGATAGCGGCGGTGTCGACTTCGAACAGGAAATCATCTACAACGGCATTCCGGCCCCGCAACCTGAGACCGAAGGCTATACGGTCAACTTCAATCCTCCCTATGAGCTCGTGCAGGAGTACAAGGTCGAGCGTTCGACATTCTCCGCGCAGTTCGGCTTGGGCCAGGGCGCTCTGAGCTATCAGATGAAGTCTGGCACCAACCATTACCACGGCGATTTGTTTGAAATTAACCGCAACAGCTTCTTTGACTCGGTGGGCTTCTTCAACGGCCCGGCATGGAACACGTCGAATACTCGCAACATTCCTGCCACGGACCACGAAAACAACTACGGCTTCTCCATCGGCGGTCCGATCCGGATTCCGCATGTCTATGACGGCCGCGACAAGACCTTCGGCCACTACAGCCAGGAATGGTACAAACAGAACAGCGAAGACACGGATACCTCAACCGTGCCGACGGCGCTGGAAAAGACCGGTGACTTCACTGACTTTGTGGATGGCAGCACCGGCAATCTGATTCCCATTTACGATCCGCTGACCGGCGCGCAGTTCGAATGCAACGGCGTGAAGAACGTAATTTGCCCCGGCCGCATCAGCGCCAATTCCGCGCTGCTGATTCCAGACATTCCCAACCCCGACCGCGCAGGCAGCGGCATCGGCGGCCTCGACAGCAACAAGAGCTTCACTCCCTTCATCAACCCCCATATCCAGCATGTCTGGGGATTTGTGGTAGACCAGACCCTGACACCGACTCAGAGCATCCACTACAGTGAATGGCGTAACAGTTTCAGCAACTATTCCTTCGACAACGCTCCGCTGGTCATCGCCCCCAATCCGCTCAACAGCCAGAAGTATGAGCCGGCCCTGGGCAGCGTGTTCCTGCTGAACTACAACAACGCGATCTCGTCCCACTTGGTCATGACGGCTGGCGTCGGCTGGATTGGTGAAATCAACAACCAATACAACCAGGATCGCTATGCCTTCCCGGCCATCTCGGATGGCATCATCCCGCCCTACATCACCTGGGATGGCCAGCATTCGCTGACCGACTGGGGCACGCAGGGCTCATGGCTGCAGTCCATCAACCGGAAACTCGGAATCGCAATCGAGAATAACTGGCTGTGGACGAAGGGACGCCACACGTTCAACATCGGCATCGACTACCGCCGTGCCTACCAGGATGACAACGAAGAACAGACCGAGGGCGGTCAGTTCCACTTCAGCCAGAAGGAAACCACGGTCCGCAATACAGGCGACCCCAACTTCGGTTCGTACGGCAGCGCTTTTGCCAGCTTCCTGCTCGGCCTTCCTGATTCGGCAAACCGCAGCAACTCCCAGGAACTGGAACTGCGCAACCGGGCCATCTCACCTTATATCCAGGACGATATCAAGCTGTCGCCGAAACTTACGCTCAACATCGGCCTTCGTTGGGATATTCAGGTGCCCTTTACCGAGAATCACAACCTCATCGTCTACTTCAACCAGGACAAGCCCGGGACGGATCCGGCGGCCGGCGGCATTCCAGGGTCGGCTACCCAATTCGGCAATTGCACCGGATGCGCAGGCTACGATCGTGCCGATATCCACTGGGGACACTTTGGCCCCCGCCTCGGCTTTGCTTACAAGGTGAGCAACAAGATGGTTGTCCAGGGCGGATTCGACATCGCGTTCCTCGATGGCGGCGCTTATGAATACGGCACCAACAAGGTCGCGGTCAACTACGGCAACCTGCTAACCGGTTCGTATACCCTGCAAAGCTCAGGTAGCTTCAACTCCGCTTACGGCAGTTGGGACACGAACATTATGCCCAACCCCACGGCCACACCGTTCAGCCCGGGTCTCGGAGCCGGAAACCAGATCGACTCCTTCAGCAAGAACGATGGCTACGCTCCGTATAGCCAGCAGTGGAACGTCAACGTGCAGCGCGAGCTGCCTTACAACATGCTGTTCACCGGCGCCTTTGTCGGAAACCGCATCATCCACCTGCCCAGCCAGAACAACCGCATCGACCAGATGAATCCGTCCTTCGATGCGCAGTACGGCGATGTGATAAGCCCGTGCCAGGCGGCGCTTCCTGTTCCTGTAACCGCTTCAGTCCTGTCGGATAGCTTTGGCCCAGGCGGGTGCGCACAGGCGGATGGTTTCACTATGCCATATGCCAACTTCGCGAGTGACTTCGGAGGCAACCCGACAGTAGCCCAGTCGCTCGTGCCCTACCCACAGTACTCGTACATCTTCAACAACTTTGAAGGCTTCGGAACCACCTACTACAACAGCGCCCAGCTCGAAGTTGAAAAGCGCTTCAGCAACGGATTGTCCTTCCTCGCGGGCTACACGCTTTCCCGCCTGTGGGATAACACCAGCAGCGGCTTCTCCAGCTTCACCTCGGGCGGCATCAACAAGTACAACCAGCAACCGGAATGGGCAGTCTCCAATTCAGACGAACCGCAAACATTCAAGGGCAGCGGAACCTACGAATTGCCGATCGGCCCCGGCAAGAAATTCCTCAACAACCACACAACCGGCAATATCCTGGGCGGCTGGCAGGTCGGCTTCATCCTCGACTATGAGAGTGCAGGCGACTTTGGCGTCGGTGAGCAGGGCTCCCCGTTCCCGAACGGCTTCCAGCGTCCGAACCGCGTCGCCGGGGTTAGCCTTGGCACCGCTTCCTATAACCTCGAGAAGAACTACTGGCTTTCCGGCGGAAAGGGTACGCCGCCGCAAATCTTCAATAAGGGCGCCTTCGCAACTCACTCGCAGTACATCATCGGAAATGCTCAAAGGGCGTATAGCGAACTGAGAAACCCAGCTTATGGCAGAGAAGACTTGAATGCCAGAAAGCACTTCTACATGGGCGACAGGTTCCAGGGCATTCTCCAGGTGGACTACTTCAACGCACTCAACCGGACGCAGTTCAACGGTCCTGACACTACCATCGACGACGGTACATTCGGGGCAACGATCTCCCAAGGATCGAATCTCTCGAATCGCCAGGGCCAGGTCCAATTCCGATTGGAATTCTAAATTCGGCGGTGCGAGCCGCATCTTGACTCGCATCGCATGCACCACTCCTACCTCCACCGGGCTGCTCAATGCAGCCCGGTTTCTTTTTGGGCGCTTGAGAAGCAGAGATATCCGTCATCCGGCGGGGAAGGGGCACACAGGGAACAGCGAACAAACACCATTCATCTTCAACATGGCAGATAATTATCCCGGATTGGCGCACTATAAAAACAGGGCGACATCCGCGCAGGGATCTCCCGGCGTCAGATACCCAACAGGAGACAGCGTGTCCTTACCCCCCCTCAAAATTTGCGGTTATCCACAGAGGATTGGCAGATAATTTCCCACTCTTCCGCTTTAATTGCCGTGCTGCTGTAACTCGCGACCCGCTGTCGTCTTGAGACCGCCAGCGCAAAGAGAATCATTTATAATCGCATATCATGACGATGGGCAGATCCACTGCATGGTCTTGCCGGGCCTCGCGATTGCTGGTCCTGGGAATGCTCGTCTTTCAAGTAACATCCGCCAAATCTCTGCAGGCAAATGACGAGGTTACACCCGCGGTGCAGAACCTCTATGCGCAGGCCAAAGCCGCAGAGCAGCGTGGCGATATTACAACGGCGGTCGGGAAGTACCAGGCCATGATCAAGCTCGCGCCGCATCTGGCCGCGGCCTACAACAACCTGGGCATGCTTTACTTCAATGAGCGTGATTACGCTCACGCCTCAGAAGTCCTTGAGCACGGATTGAAAATCAATCCCAAGATGCCCACCGCATCCGCCCTGCTGGGCATGAGCTATTTTCAGCTCGGCGAGAATGACAAAGCGGAGCCTTTGCTTCGGACGGCCTTGCACGCCAACCCCACTGATAATCACATCGAAATGATATTGGTGCATATCCTCATCAACGGCAAAAGGTTCGGCGAAGCGACATCGCTTCTGAATAGCTATCTCGAACGCAATCCCAAAGACCAGGAAGCATGGTACTTGCTCGGCAAGACTTATATGCAAATGTCAGAAGATGCCCTGGCAAAGGTTCACGAGATCGACCCGAATTCCGTAGTTGCGCATGAGATTGCCGGCGAAATCGATTCGAGCATGCACAATTACGATCTCGCCCTCGTCGAATACAAGAAGGCCATCGACCTTGCTCCGCAAATGCCCGGAACGCATATGCACATGGGCGATGCCTACTGGTATATCGGCAAATGGCAATCGGCCGAAACGGAGTTCAAGGCGGAACTGGCCAACGACCCGAACAATTGTATGGCACATTGGAAGCTTGGCAATTCGATACTCGAAGCCAACGACCCCACTGAAGAAGCCCTGCCCGAGTTGAATCGCGCCATCGAACAGTGCCCCACACTCATGCAGGCCCGTGTGGACCGCGCGCGAGCGCTCATCAGGATGGGCAAGCAGGTTGACGCGTTGCCCGATCTCGTGATGGCAGAAAAAGAGAGCCCCCGCGAGCCATCCATTCACTTCCTCCTCGCCGCTGTTTACAGGGCGCAGGGCAAGAGCACCGATGCGCAGCAGGAAATGCGCACCTACGGAACGTTGCAGAGAGAGGCCAGCGCCGCCATTGCGCAACAGGCAAATGATGCCGATGCCATCAAGAGCACATCGCACTAGCGCACCCCTGTCTCTTCTCCGGGCTGCAACTTGGCTTTTGCTACCGGCCGCGGTTTTCACGCCTCGCGCGGTCGCATCCCAGGCAACTCCGGTGCGCGAGGCTGACGCCCCGTGCGCAAAGTGTCATGTGGAGATATATCGCAAGTACCTCGATACGCCCATGGCAAACGCCAGCGGTCTCGCCATGGATAAGCTGCGAATCGGCGCCTTTGTGCACAAGTCTACGGGTGTCAGGTATGAGATCGCGGCAACTGACGGAAAAGCTGTTCTCGCATATCATGCTCCAGGTAGCTCGGGACAGTGGCCGTTGAGTTATTTCCTCGGTTCCGGACATCTGGGAACTACTTATCTCTATTCCATCGGCGATTACTTATTCGAGTCACCCGTCGCGTGGTATGCCGCGTCGCAAAGCTATGACATGAAGCCCGGCCTGGCCGAGATGCGACGCATGCCTCCCCCGCTTCCCATGGAGAGCGGTTGCCTGCGCTGTCACATGAGCTCTGTACAAGCCAGCGACCCGGGAACAATCAACCGCTATCAGGGACTGCCCTTTTTGCATGGGGGAATCACATGCGAAGCCTGCCACGGAGATTCGCAGCAGCATGTGCAAACGCGGGGCAAAGCGGCCATTGTGAACCCCGCGCATCTCGATGCGGACAGGCGGGATTCGATTTGCATCAGCTGCCATCTCGAAGGCGATGTTTCAGTGGAGCGCGCCGGCCACTCTGCTTTGAGCTATCGTCCCGGCGAATCGATCTCCACGTACATGGCATATTACGTCCGCGCCGGGGCAAACCTGACTGTGCGCGGCGTAAGCGAGGTCGAGCAGCTTAGCCAAAGCACGTGCAAGCGCATGAGCGGCGATCGAATGTCCTGTACCAGCTGCCACGATCCGCATTACTCGCCGGATGCCCAGCATCGCGTCGCTTTCTATCGCAGTAAGTGCCTCGTGTGCCATAGTCAGCCGCAGTTTGCTGCATCACATCACCCGGAGAATCAGGACTGCACAAGCTGCCATATGCCTCGTACCGGCGCCATGAACATCCTCCATGTGGCCTGGACGGATCATCGCATACTCAAACTTCCTGATGAACGGAAACCTGCATCGGATCAGGCGGCCGCCGGCGAACTTGTGCCCATCTTTTCTCCGGGAGCAACCGCGCGGGATCGCGCGATGGCTTACTACCAGGTCCTTCTTGAAGGCGATCGATCGTTTGAATCCACCGCATGGCAGCAGCTCAAGCAGCAGGGCGATTCGATCTTGGACGACAAGGACGCATTGGACGCGCTGGGAAACATGAGCGCAGAACGAGGCGATCAGCAAGCCGCCGAACAGGCGTTCCGCAGAGTTCTCGAGATCGACCCCCAAAACCTTACCGCACTGTCGAATCTCGGCATCCTTCTGGCAAAGCAGGGAAAGCTCAAGGATTCGATTCCCATGTTGCGATTGGCGTTTGAACGTAACCAGGACATCCCAGGCCTCGCCATGAACTTGGCCAGGGTGGAATGCATGGATGGCGACGGCCCCGCGGCGCGCAGCACACTGAAAGCAGCGCTCATTTATTCCCCGAACCTTCAGGACATACAACAATTGCTAACGCAAATGACCGCCTGCGGAGGAGCAGACGGCAGGTAGTCATACGATGCGAATGATGCGTTTTCCAATGAGTCTTTGTATCCTCGCGACGGCCATCCTGGGAGCGCTGCCGGTCTTTTGCCAGCAGCCTGCCGATTCGCTGACTGAGGTGCGAAAACTCCTGGATGCCGGCAAGCTTTCACAGTCGGAATCGGCACTGCGCAATTATCTGCTTGGATCTCCGTCATCCGCAGAAGGCCACTTTTTGCTAGGCTATGTACTGTTTCGCGAGCGGAAGGCAAAGGAATCGCTGGGAGAGTTTACCCTTGGCGCGAAATATCAACGCCCGCCTGCCGATGATTTGAAGGTCGTGGGGTCCGATTACGTCCTTTTGGGAGACTATGGAGACGCCGATAAATGGTTCTCAGAAGTCGTCGTGGAGAAGCCCGATGATGCCGATACCTGGTACCTGCTTGGGCGGACCAAGTTCAACGAGAGTGACTTCACCGCGGCCAAATCGAGTTTCGAGCGCGCTTTAGCCTTGCATCCGAAATACGTTGAGGCAGAGAACAACATCGGTTTGTCGTGGAGGGAACTCAACAACTCCGTGAAGGCGCAAGCGGCATTTCAGACCGCAATCGACTGGCAGGGAGACGCACCGGCCGATGCACAGCCATTTCTGAACCTTGGCACATTGCTCTTTGATAACAACGAATTCGATAAGGCGATTCCCTACCTCACAAAGGCCGCGACGCTGTCGCCGAATAATCCAAAAATCCACGAGGAACTCAGCCAGGTCTATACGGCGCAGCAGGATCTGCCGAATGCACAAGCCGAGTTGGTAAAGGCCATCGCGCTGGCCCCAGGCACGTCGGCGCTCCATTTCAAGCTCGGCCAGGTTTACCGCAAAGAAGGCCTGCACGACCTCGCGCAACATGAATTCGATATTTGCTCAAAGCTCAGCAGCACTCATTCCTCCACCAGCACACCAAACCCACCACCTTTACCAGACGCCCAACCCCGCTAGATTTAGAACGTCGTTTCGGTGGATAGCACACCGCGAAGAGACTCGTTGAATGCATCTTCTGACCCGTGAAGTGCCGTCACGTTTGCTTTCGGTTGTTCCATCGCCATATTTGTCGCGGACCACCCGCCTTTCGGTTCTATATTTGCAAGGGTAATGATTCGCGGTATTTTTCTGAAGCGTGTTCAAGATCTTCGCCATCACGCGCGAGCGACGCATTCGACGGCCTGGTCTTGGCAGTATTCCGCATAACCTGAAGATCGATAGGGAGCAATGGCAATGGAGCATCATAGCGGCCGCAGAATACGAAGGTCCGAATCGCAAATCCGAACAGAGCCAGATCAGGCTCCATCAGCGCCATTCGTGCTTTCTAAGCGCGTGCCTCGAAAGTCTCGATTCGCGATTCGGCTTGAAAATGGTGCAATCGGGCTGCTGTCGCTTTGCCTGCTTCTTTCTGGCCTGCTGGCTGATGCCCAGACTCAAACCAGCCATCCGAGCGAACTCGGCTCCGCTTTATACAAGCAGCCTGGCGCGCCCGTCGACGATCGTGTAGCCGACCTTTTGAGGCGAATGACGCTGGAAGAGAAAGTGCGGCAGCTCGATTTATACTCCGGCGCCACCGCATTCATGGACAAGCACAGTGACGACACCCATGCGGCGACCGACGCTACCTTCTTGCCTGAAAAAGCGGAGGCCCTCTGGGAAACCGTCGGCGTGGGCGGCATTCACGACCTATATCCAACCCCTGTGCAATCCAACACAATCCAGCGGTGGGTAATCGCGCACAATCGCCTCGGCATTCCGGCAATCTTTATTGAAGAAGGCCTTCATGGCTTCAATACGGGAACGGTTTTTCCGGCTCCCATCAACCTGGCCGCTACATGGAACCCCGATATTGCCCTGCGAACCGGCGCGGCGATCGCTGCCGAAGCGCGCGCAACCGGAGTCGACATGATTCTTGCGCCGGTGCTTGATCTGGCCCGCGAACCACGATGGGGCCGCGTCGAAGAGGACTTCGGCGAAGATACCTACTTAACAGGACAAATGGGCCTTGCATACGTGCGTGGCGCGCAGGGAGATAACCTTGATAGCGATCACTCTGTAGTTGCCGAGCCCAAACACTTCGCTGGGCACGGCTCGCCGGAGGGCGGTACAAATACTTCGCCTGTCCACATGGGAGAGCGTGAGTTGCGCATGGTCATGCTGCGCGGTTTTGAGCCTGCCTTTCGTGAAGGCCACGCGATGGGAGTCATGGCCGCCTACCACGAGATCGACGGAATTCCAATCACTGCGGACCCGTTTCTGCTCAAGAAAGTGTTGCGCCAGGAATGGGGATTTCAGGGGTTCGTGCTTTCCGATTTGGGCGCAATTCAGCGCTTGTATGAAGTGCATCATGTCGCTGCCACTCCCAAAGATGCCGTCTGCATGGCCATCCGGTCCGGCGTCGATATGCAGTTCTATGATTTCGATCATTCCGTCTTTCAGAAGGCGCTGATCGATTGTGTTCGCGAGGGTTCGCTCTCCCAGGCGGATCTCGACCGTGCAGTCGGGTCTGTGCTGCGCGTAAAGTTTTCTCTCGGGCTTTTCGATCACCCATTCGTAAACACGGAGCTGAATGCCAGGGTCTATCGTTCTCCAGAGCACCTTGCTCTGTCGCTCCAATCGGCACGGCAGTCCATGACGCTGCTCAAGAATGATGGGAACCTCTTGCCGCTTTCCCCAACACTGCGCCACATTGCCGTAATCGGGCCTAACGCAGACGTGGCGCGCTACGGGGATTACGAAAAGGAATCGAACGGCCTCCACATCAATATGCTGGACGGCATTCGCAAGCTCGCTCCGCAGGCGACCGTCAACTTCAACGACGGCGCAGATATCTCCGCCGCAGTTGCAATGGCGAAGGATGCAGACGTCGTGATCATGGGGCTCGGCGAATGGCAAGGAATTTCCGGCGAGGGCTTCGACCGCTCTAATCTCGACTTACCCGGAAACCAGGAACAATTACTTGAGGCGGTAGCCGCAACCGGCAAGCCCGTCGTTCTGGTTCTCCAAAATGGGCGCCCCCTGACAATCGGGTGGGCGAAACAGCATATTCCGGCCATCCTTGAAGCCTGGTATCCCGGAGAATTTGGAGGGCAGGCAATTGCCGAGACTCTCTTTGGCGAAAACAATCCAGCCGGCCGGCTGACAATTACCTTTCCGCGAAGCACAGGACAGTTACCGGACTTCTATAACTTTGATCCTTCGCGGATGCACAAATATGTCGACGACGATGGCAGTCCGCTATTTCACTTTGGATTCGGCCTGAGCTATACCACGTTCCTCTATGATCATCTCGCCGTGCAGCCACCTCCGCCCGGGAGCAATGACAATGTCCAGATCACTGTCGATGTGACCAACACCGGCGAACGGGAGGGCGACGAGGTTGCGCAACTCTATATGCGGGAAGATGTGGGCAGCGTGGAAACTCCCGACCGTTCGCTCCAGGGATTCTCCCGAATCCACTTGAAACCGAATGAATCAACCACCGTCACCTTCCGCGTCCCGCAGAAACAGCTTGCAGTCTGGAACGTCGAGGGGAAGTGGGCCGTCGAGCCAGGTAGTTACACCGTCTGGGTTGGCGGATCTTCGCAGGCGACGCTTACAACCAAATTCCTCTTGAAGCCGGAATAGACAACGAGTAATGGGGGTTTTCACACCGATACGACAACTCAATCGAGGCATCCATGATGTTCAGCAAGTCAACTCTTCGGTTTCCGGTCCTTCTTTCGTTCTCATTCGCGGTTTGCCTTCTGCCGTGCTCTCTTGAAGCTCAGCAGAGCATCGACTCACTCGGCATCTTTGAAGGCCAGGCGGATGTGGGCAGCGTCCAGCCTCCGGGAACTCTCATGTATGACTCAACCAGCCATGTCTATACCATCACCGGCGCGGGCGCGAATCTTTGGTCCACCATGGATGGTTTCCATTTTGTTTGGAAGAAGGTCTCGGGCGACGTCTCATTGACTGCCGATATCAATTTCCCGGTCACGACCGGCGATCCCAGCCCGGACCGCAAAGCAGTGCTCATGTTTCGCCAGTCACTCGACGCCGACGGCGTCTATGCAGACGCGGCCCAGCACGGTTCGGGCCTGACAGCACTGCAATACAGGCGGTTGAATGGCGCCACCACCCAGGACATCGAATTGAACATTGCTTCACCGCATCGCCTGCGACTTGAAAAGCGCGGCGACACGATCACCATGTTTTTGAGCATGGGCGACGAACCGCTTCATCAGGTAGGCGCGTCCATCAAGCTCCATCTGGATGGCCCCTTCTATGCAGGAATCGGCGTCTGCTCGCACAACGCCGACAAGGCCGAAACGGCGACCTTTTCGCATGTTGAACTCAACCCGCTCGCGGAGCCCGCAGCCGCTGCTGATCTCGCGCTCTACAGCACTCTCCAGACCATCGGCATCGAGGATAACTTCCGCCGCGCTATCGTGGTCACCACTGACCGCGGTCACATGGAAGCGCCGAATTGGTCGAGGGATGGCAAGACGTTGATCTTCAACCGTGACGGCCGCATCTTCGCAATCCCCGCTGAGGGCGGCATCGCCGAGCCCATCGACACCGGCGCGGCGACTCGCTGCGGCGGCAGCCACGGCCTCTCGCCTGATGGCAAATGGTTGGCCATCAGTTGCAGCATGCCTGACCGTCCTGAAACGCGTGTGTACATCGTGCCTTCCACCGGCGGAACGCCGCGGTTGGTCACCGAGAATCCGGCGTCCTACTTTCATAGCTGGTCGCCTGACGGCAAGACCATCGCCTTCACTCGCCCCAGCCACGGCTCCGGCAACATTTACTCCATTTCAGTGAACGGCGGTGCGGAGACGGCTTTGACAACAGGCGCCGGCATCAGTGACGACCCCGATTATTCGCCCGACGGCAAATACATTTACTTCAACTCCGACCGCGCTGGCGGCACCATGCAGATTTGGCGCATGAATGCCGATGGCTCCCACCCGGAGCAAGTGACTTTCGATGAATTCAATAACTGGACGCCGCATCCTTCGCCCGATGGCAAGTCAATCGTTATCCTCTCGTATGACAAGGACGTCACCGGCCATCCGGCGAATAGGGATATTGCATTGCGTATCCTGAATGTCAGCGACAGCAAACTTCGCGTGCTGGTCAACCTGACCGGCGGCTCTGGAACGGACAACGTTCCATGCTGGGCGCCCGATGGCACACACTTTGCGTTCGTCAGCTACCAGATGCTTCCAGCGGACAATACCGGAACAAGCGAGTAAGCAGCTTTCAACAAGGGGGGCGTAATGCGGATTTCGAAGATTGCCATTCTCGTTCTGGTCACTTCGTTTTTGACGATGTCCAGTCAGGCACAGGCTGTTAGTTCCCATCATGCGAAAGCAGGCCGTATTCGTGTAATGCTTCTCGATGGGCAGAGCGGCGGCCCCTACCACAACTGGAAGCTGACCACTCCTGTACTCCGCGAAGAATTGGAGGAGACCGGACTCTTTCAGGTAACCGTCGTGACCGCGCCGCGGAGCGATGGAGACTTCAGCAACTTCAAGCCGGATTTCAGCAACTATCAGGTAATCGTTTCGAACTACGATGCTCCAGACTGGCCCCAGGATCTGCGTTCACAATTCGAGCAGTACATCCGCGACGGCGGCGGCCTTGTCGTGGTGCATGCCGCCGATAACGCATTCCCAAACTGGCCGGCGTACAACCTGATGATTGGAATCGGGGGATGGAGAGGCCGAAATGAGCACGCTGGTCCGCACTGGTATTTCAGTGATGGCAAGTTGACATCCGACACAAAACCGGGACCGACCGGCAACCACGGCAACCGCCTGCCCTTTCAGGTCGTCACCCGGCAGCCTCAGCATCCAATCATGAAAGGTCTGCCTTCTGTCTGGATGCATTCCTCCGATGAGCTTTACGATTCTCTGCGCGGTCCAGGGGAGAACATGACCATTCTGGCTACGGCGTATTCCGATCCGAAGAACAAGGGAACCGGGCACGACGAGCCCATGCTGATAGCGGTGCGCTACGGGAAGGGGCGGATTTTTCATACCCCGATGGGGCACGACGTGGCCGCAATGAGTTGTGTCGGATTCATGACCACATTCCAGCGCGGCACGGAATGGGCTGCGACCGGAAGAGTCACACAGAAGGTTCCTTCTAACTTTCCCACTGCAGACAGCGTGAGTAATCGAGTTGATATTGAGTCGATGGATCCCGGCTTTTTGAACGGCGCTTCCCCAATCGTAGGTCACCCGGATTCAGCGGCAATTCCGTCTCAATATCATCCTTGAGCTCTGCACGATCAAGCAGGGGAAAAGTGGATCAACGACAGGTCAAAGTTTGATTCGCTGTGAGCGATACAGGCGTGGGAAACTCGATAGTCACGACGTCGTCCACTACTGTGGCGCTTATTGTCAGGGTACGCGAGCCAAGCTGAACAGACTGAGCAGCCTTTGGAAGCTTGAGTGATTTCAGTTCGAGCGTCCCATAGACACAATGGATCAAGAGCGCCCCGCCTTCACGCCGGATGGTGCCGAATCCGGACGACGTAACCCAGGGAGTATGGAAATCCCGGGGAGCCGCCGGAATGATCGCCAAAGATTGATGAGGCACATCGGGCCTGAAGCCGCTCGCGGCAAGCAGTGTCGCCCAGCTGCTCATGGCGCGGGAGTAGTGGCCTCCGCATTCCACGTGACTCCACGGCTGACCGGCACGCAGATATCGCCGGTGGATGGCCTCCACGATTTTGAGTCCATCAGCATATCGACCATGTTCCATTAGGAGGGATGCAAAAGCGTATTCGATTCCTGACCACAATCCGCCGGCCTGCAGATTATTCAGCGCCAGCAGCTCCGGACCGCGCTTGGGAGCGGTGGCATTGTGCAATCCAAACTCGGAATTGAAGTTGTACTTGAAGACATTATCGATGGCGCGATTGAGGTGTTCCTCAGAAAGGGTAGTCGTCAGACCGAGCATTCCGGTAAACCACTCGCCAGAGACCTGGTCGGTCATGCAAAGCTCATCCCGCATCTTGCCATCCACCCACAGGCTGTAATATTCGCCGTTGAAAAGCTTGTCATCAAAGCTCGTCGACGCCTTTTTCAGCAGCTCTGACCAACGCGCAGCTTCGCCAGGCTCGTTTGTTTCTTGAGCTATCCGCACAGCGGCTCGCAACGAGCCAATCCAAAGAGAAGCGATATACGCGGGAGTTCCCCGCATGCGCCATTGGTCGTAAGTCTGCACAGCCGTATCGCGGTCGGGGAGACCGTCGCCGTTGGTGTCGAGCGATTCCGTGAAGCCCATCGCCTTCACAACGTGCGGCCACATGAACTTGAGATAGTCTCTATCTCCAGTCCAAAGGTAATCCCGGTAAACCATCATCACGAATTGCGGATTCATGTCGACGCGCGCAAAACCGGCATCCACACGATCAACGTCGCCCGCAAAGTTGTGGGGTACTTGCCCGTGCTCGCTTTGGTGGCCAATAGTCTGCCTCATCTGCGCGAGCTTGAGTTCAGGGAAGAGAGCCACAATAGGAAAGCTTCCCTGGTAGTCAACATCGGTAGTCGAAAGCCCACAGCAGCCGAGGCCCTCCCAGATCGCATAACTGCCATTTCGGGTCCACCAGGTATTCGTTACAAGGCTGGAGAGTTGTCCAGACCATGAAAACGCCATCGCGTCGCCCAGTGAAGTATCGGCAAGTGTGCGCGCAAAACACTCCGTGGCAGACCGATGTTGCTTGTAGTGATCGCAAAGAAAATCATTCACGTCCGCGGCATCACGATACCAGCTCGCATACATGTGTCCCATCTCGCGGCCATCTGTCGTGAGGTGATGAGGAAAGAACCAGCTCAAGGTGAATCGCAGTTCAGCCTTTTCCGCCGGTGCAAGTTTGACCGTTGAAGCTAACGCTCCGGTTCCCCATGCAAACCGCGGTGTTCCATTCTTTCTGACCAGGTTGTTACGGACTTCCGTGAGTAGATTCCTATCATTGACCGGCGCGCTGTCCGAATCAGCCGCGCGCGCGTCGGCGAATACTCGCGCCAACAGCGCATCGGAACTTAGACGCTTGATCATGCTGCCAACTTCGGCCTCGGACATCGAATCGATCTGCGCATTCGTCGGCAACCCAATGCTTGGATCGGTTCCTCCCCCGGCATTCGGAAGACGGCCGCTCTCCGCGAACTCCTGCAGAATGCTCAACAGCATGTAATTCACGCGAGGAGTCTCCCACCGGCAGCAAGCGGGCGCCAGGTATTCCTGAAACGTGCCACAAATGTAGGAGTGCTCGCCTCCCGTAACAGAAAGGCACATATTCCCAATGCCCGAAGGAAAATCGGTCTCAGCCGCAGTCTGCAGGAAAAGACTGGTCGCTTCGTTTTTCTCTGAAATCGAATTCGTCAACCGTCTTTCGGAAAGCGCGGAAGCAAGCGGATTGTCAATCACGCCGGCCAGAGATACTTCCACCGCTTCATCACTTGTGTTCTCGATCGTGTAGACGACATGAAATCCGGGGGTACCCGACTCGCGCGCTTTGCCGGGAATGAACGGCGAGAAAATCTGGGCTGAGGCACGGACCGGCAGGGTCTGGTCGTTATAGCGAAGACTCGTCATGGGAAACCAGGAAGAGTAGTCGATCGACTCAACGTCCTGTGCAAATGGCAGCGTGTACAGATTATTCTCATCTGAACGAAGGTAGAGTCGCCGCAGTTGGGGCGTTTCGTCCGAACTTTTTCTGGTGCGCAGCATGAATCGCAGATACTGCGGCCCAGGGCCCGGCGGCGCGGTGGTGGAGCGTGCATCCTGCGCCCAGGGTCCGGCATTGAATATCTGCCATTCATAAAAACAGCCGTCGGCGCGAATCTCCACAAAACCAGTTCCAATGCCGCCCAATGGCGCACCCGAGCCCATCGGCATCGTGGCAGGAATCACGACGGGGAATCCAGAAGCACTGGGAGCTGACGCGGAGTTTTCAGAGACCGGAGGCGGACCGGCGCTCCCGTCGCGCACGACTGAAGCTTGATACGGCGCGCCAAACACGCGCGGTCCCATGACTGCCGCGCTGCCTGCCGCGGCGCCTGTCGCGAGGAACTTTCTGCGTGAAAGACTCAATGATTGCTCCGGCCCCCAAAAGAGAACTGATGTTAGATTTCCTCATCGCGTACGGCACTCAGTGTGAAGTCGACGGTCTGAGAACCCAGGCGCGGGTGCTTGGCAGTCAGCCGCACAGCGCCCGGTGTTTCCCCGGCGCGAATCCAAACTGCGCCCGTGCCGCCGATGAGGGAAAATGGGTTGTCGCCAATCAACTTCGCAGGACCTTCCAATGTGAAGCTTACGGGATCATTCGCGTAAGGTCTGATTGCGCCGAACTCATCGGTAACGCGCACAACAACGCGAGTGGTGTCCGCTCCATCTGCCATCAGCACACGGTCGTCTTGTAACATCGCAAATTTCCTGTCGACACCTCTGCCCGAGAATGACTTCGAGATTGCTAACCGTCCATTCAGATAGCCGTCAACCCGCAAATCGCCCCACCCCGCTTGTAACTTCTTCAGATCAAGCTTACTCATGTCGAGCACGAAAGGAGGGTATTTCAGATGTTCGAACTCCGCGCGGTCCGGTTCAATTTCAGCGATTTCTGTCCAGGGGTTTGTCTCTATGCAGTTCGCACGAGCCAGTATCTTGAGATGATCGCAGTTTGAGCAAAATACAGCCTTGGTGAAGCCGACAGACTCATCGCTGCGCGCCCAGTGAAAAGCAGGCTCAAGAACGATTTCTTCGCTGGGATCGCATTGCGATTTATAGAAGCCGGCAGCCGGTTTCGGCTCGCGGAAAATATCCGTCACTCCGTGGTAGCAGATGCGGTCGCCGGCGCCAAAGTTATCGTGCGTATTGTAGTCAAAGGCGCACCAGCCGATGCCACCGGCATATTGGGGATTCGAGGCGAGCTGGTTGTGGATGCGCGCATGACGTAAGGTATGCTCTCGCTGGCGCTCATCATCATCCGTTGTCTTGGTAGGGAAAGTATGCCCCACAAACTCGGTATTCAGATAGCGTGGATGATTTGGCGCCAGCAGAGGGAATCCAAAATCGTTCATCGTGAAAACATCTTCGAGGAACTCGGACTCCTGAAAGTACCTGATTCCGCCGGTCTGCCTCGAATCATCGAGCGCATGCGCAAGCGCGTTTGTCCGCGTATAAAAGCTGTGGTCGTCCAGCGATTCGTTGATTCGGACACCCCAGAGGACGATGGAAGGATGATTCCAGTCGCGACGAATCATTCGACCCACGTTGTCAATCGCGACCCGTTTCCATTCTTCGTTGCCGATATGCTGCCATCCCGGAATCTCTTCCAATACCAGCAGGCCGATCTCGTCGCAACGGTCGAGGAAGTGACGCGATTGGGGATAATGTGAGGTCCGCACAATATTGCAGTGCAGTTCCTTGCGCAGAATATCGGCATCTTTCCGCTGCACGCGCGCCGGCATGGCCTGGCCAACAAACGGAAACGTCTGGTGGCGATCCAGACCGCGCAGCTTCACGATCTTGCCGTTTAATGAGAATCCATGATCGGTGAAGACCGCCTCGCGGAAGCCGACACGGCGCGTATCCTCATCGATTGCGCGGCCGGAATGAAGAAGCCGCACATGAACGGTATAGAGGTGCGGTTGCTCGACGTCCCAGAGTTGCAGGCCCGCGAGGTGCGTAAGAGAGATAGTGTGACGGACCGGATCCTTGATGGTTTCTACTGTTGTGTATACAGCCGCGTCGGTATATGGATCAAGCGCGGTCGACTGGCCTGAATTCGCAGTCGGCGGCAACGACGGCGATCGCTCAATCGCGTGCGTTTCCTTGGCGACAACCCGCTCGCCATCGCGCAACTCGGCCTCAATTGATAGAGGGCCGCCACTTACTGGCTCGCCCGCCAGGAAACAGTTCACGTCCAGCGAAGGGCTGCTGCTCAGCACGTCCCTGGGCTCGGCAAAAATGTTGTCAATATAGGTTGGCGGAACAATGCGGAGCGCAACTTCACGGTAGATTCCGCCAAACGTCAAGTAGTCAATTTCGTCGCCAAACGGAGGTATATCCGCGCGTTCGGTCGAGTCCACCTGTATAACGAGAACGTTCTCCGCATCCCTGTGCAGGTGAGGCGTGATCTCAAACGAGAACGGAGTGAAGCCTCCCTTGTATTCGCCGAAGCGAACACCATTGATCCAGACGGTCGAGGCCGTCATCACCCCTTCAAAGTCCGCGAATACGCGCTTCCCTTCGGTGCCCCTCGGCAGCTTGAATCGGCGCCGATACGTCGAAATGAACTCGTAATCCTTGTCGTCGAAGCTATGCCACGGCAACTGAATGTTCGCATGAGGAACAACCACTCGCTCAAACATCGAGTCATCAAACCCGGCAGATTCGGCGCCCGCAACCTTTGTCGGATGATACCGCCAGTTCCTGTTCAACGGAAAAATTGTTCTGCCCGCCACAATTCGTTCTTCTGCAAGTGCTGAAGAACCCGAAAAAGCGGCGGAGGCCAACGCCACGCCGGCTGATTTGATAAAATCGCGCCTGATCAATGCTTCTTCCCCTCTCAGTAACAGCGCTACAGCGGGCCAGATGTGGAGCGTCAAAACCCATCAGAACTATAACAGCATCCGAAGGCACAAGATCCGTGAAAGGGCTGTTCCGAATAGACGCCACCGATCATTTTGTGCAGCGCAGCTTGGTAAGAAGCTTGCCCCTTCTGGTCAATTGGCAGTGAACCGTCCAGAGATTGGGCTGCCTCTCGAAAGTAGAATGAGGGCAGCGCAGATAGCAGGCGCGAAGTTCGACTGTATCGATGCTTGAGTGAGAGGAAAACAGGTGAGAGACGCGGATTCTCAGGGACCGACGAAATTGCCGATGCGCCGCTGGAGAATCGCGTGGCTGCTCGGCCTTGGCGTATTGGTCAACTACTTCGATCGCGTCAACATTTCCGTATCACAAGCCGCCTTGTACACAGCCTTTGGAGTTTCGAGCATAACTTTCGGCTATCTTTCCGGTGCCTATAATTGGACTTATGCGCTATGCCAATTACCCGTCGGCGTTCTCCTGGATAAGTTTGGCGTCAGAAAGATCGGAAGGATAAGTACATTTATATGGAGCGTCGCTTCCTTCGGAGCCGCAGTCGCGCCCGGAGTCCCCAGCCTGTTCGCTGCAAGGCTGACACTGGGAGTGGGAGAGGCACCCACATTTCCTTCCAATGCAAAGGCAATCGGCTACTGGTTCCCTCCCAAACAGCGAAGCCTGGCAACTTCCTTCTTTGACGCGGCCGCCAAGCTGGCGCCCGCTGTCGGTGTGCCCCTCATCGGTATGGTTCTGCTTCGGGTCGGTTGGCGCTGGAGCTTTGCGCTCACTGGCCTTATCAGTTTCCTTTATTTCCTTCTCTTTTGGAAGGTATATCGCGACCCCAATGATGATGCGGCTTTGAGTGGCGTTGAGCGGGCGTATATTTCCGGAGAGGCCGAACCTCCGAACAGACAACACAATATCCACCCGAAGTTATCGTCATTAGGCCAGCTTTTGAAAAGGCGTAAGGTCATCGGCTTGTCAATTGGATTCGGTTCATATAACTATGTGTTTTACTTACTGCTCTCATGGCTACCGAGTTATCTCTCCATTGCTTTTCATATCGATCTTCTTCATTCGTTTCTCTACACAAGTATGCCCTGGCTGGTGGCAACGGTCATGGATCTTCTTGTGGGTGGGTGGCTGGTGGACACTCTGATTCACCGCGGATTTGATGCAAGCTTGGTAAGAAAGGTCATACTCGTCGGAGGTACAACGTGTGGACTCGGCATTTTCGGCGCCGCCGGCGCGCACAGTGCTCAGCAGGCCCTGATCTGGATCAGTATTTCGATTGGTGGCCTCTCAGCGGCAGCCCCGGTGGGCTGGTCTGTACCGTCGCTCATTGCAAGCCAAGAGGAGGTAGGGAAAGTCGGCGGCATTCTCAACTTTTCCAATCAGCTCTCTGGAATCGCAGCGCCGGTAATCACAGGATATCTGGTGGCGCGAAACTCTTTTGTATGGGTCTTTGGCGTGGCCGCAATCTATCTCGTGATTGGAATCGCGGCATACATTCTGCTGCTGGGCCGGATTGAGCCGATGACGGCAAATCGTGAAGCTGCGGGCGCGCTATCATGATTCTGTGCGAAGTGCATTCCATCCCGAGCGCGTCAAGAAGATGTGGTTACGTTTCCCTCGCGACAGGCACTTATAATTTCGGAGTAACCTGGAGATCGCATGAAGGCGCTGGTTCTATCTGCGTATAAGCAACTCGACCTGGTAAACATGCCACCCCCGCGTACCGCGGAAGACGAATTGCTGATTCGGATCGCAGCCTGCGGCATTTGTGGAAGCGACGTGCACGGATACGACGGCAGTACCGGTAGACGGCTTCCGCCGATCGTTATGGGGCACGAGGCCGCTGGTGTTGTTGAGTCCGTCGGCAGCGCTGTGTCAAACCTTCGGCCCGGCGACCGCGTCACTTTCGATTCGACCGTCTATTGCGGGAAGTGCTTTTTCTGTCTCCGTGGTCAGGTTAATCTTTGCGATCACCGCGAGGTTGTCGGAGTTTCAACGCCTCTGTTCCGGCGAATGGGCGCTTTTGCCGAGTATGTTACTGTACCCGCCCGGATCGCTTATCCGTTGCCTGAGAATATGCCGTTTGCCCACGCGGCAATGATTGAGGCCGTGTCTGTTGCCGTTCATGCCGTGTCGCTCACCCCGATTGCACTGGATGATACGGTCGTTGTCGTGGGCGCCGGAATGATTGGCCTGCTTGTCTTGCAGGCGGCGCGTCTGGCGGGTGCAGGCAAAATCATTGTGCTCGATCTGGACGACACGCGGTTGGAACTGGCGCGCAGCCTCGGCGCTACGCACACCTCCAACTCCAGCGCCGCCGATATTGTTTCAAAGGTCCTCGATCTCACGACGGGTCGTGGTGCGGAATGTGCGATTGAGTGCGTCGGCACCACCATTCCGGTTAAGCTCGCCTTGGACAGCGTCAGAAAAGGTGGTGCCGTCACGCTGGTTGGGAACGTTGCGCCGACGGTCGAGTTCGGCCTTCAATCGGCCGTCACCCGGCAGATTCGCGTGCAGGGTTCCTGTGCATCATCGGGCGAATACCCGGCGTGCATTTCCATGATCTCCCGCGGCGCCATTCGCGTGGATCAGCTTATATCTGCCGTGTCCCCGCTCGAAGATGGACCATCCTGGTTCCATCGCCTGTATGCGCGGGAGCCCGGCCTTCTTAAAGTTGTTCTGCAGCCTTGAGGGGCCAGTTATGAGGAACCAATGACCGACTCGTTGTTCGACTTATCCGGCAACATCGCGCTTGTAACCGGCGCCAGCCGTGGCCTTGGGCAGTATTTCGCCCGCGCGCTCGCCCGTGCCGGCGCAGACATCGCCATCACCAGCCGCGAGAAGAACGCGCTGTCAGGGTTCGCCGGCGAAATTGAGACGCTGGGGCGCCGAGCCTTCTGCGAGGCGCTCGATGTGCGGGACTACTCCAGCATTCAGCGCGCGGTCGCCGCCGTTGAGGCGCACTTCGGCAAGATCGATATTCTGGTCAACAATGCCGGGTGCAACATTCGCAAACCCGCGCTTGAGGTGAGCTGGGATGACTGGAACACGATCCTCGATACCAACCTCCGCGGCTCATTTTTTGTCGCGCAAGCCGTGGCACGAGGCATGGTCCAACGCGGTTACGGCCGAATCGTCAATATAGGTTCTGTGACCAGCGTTGCGGGATACGCGGGGCTTGCACCCTATGGCGCTAGCCGTGGTGGGATACGCCAATTGACAATGAGCCTCGCCGATGATTGGGGAAGTCATGGCGTCACCGTGAATTGCCTTGCGCCGGGCTGGTTCAGAACGCAGCAGAATCGGGTGCTTTACGAGAATCCTGCGTGGGTTGAGTACATCACCGATCGCATTCCGGTAAAGCGCCCCGGCCTGCCGGATGATCTGGACGGAGCAATCGTTTTTCTCGCTTCCGAATCAAGCCGGTATATCACCGGCCAGACCCTGCTGGTCGATGGTGGAATCTCTACCGGAGCCGCCAAGGCTACGGTATAACTCGCTGCCTCGGATTGGCACTTGAAATGCTCACGCCGCCCTTGTTAATCACTACAAGTGTGTTCGGCGCCAGCATTACGGCCCCATCTTTTTCCTTTGTAACTCCCCGGGAACCAAGAACGACCTGACCGCCCTTCGGCACCTGTAGCCATTGCTCGCTTTTACCTAAATTGCAGCTAACTGTGACATCGCCGCGCTCGATGCAAAACCACATCTCAGCCTGATCGTATTGAACGCGCGTTTGTCCCGGCTCTCCCTGGTTCAATGACGGGGTGGTCCGCCGAAGGTGGATGAGATCGCGATACCACGCCAGCATTTCCGCGTGCTCTCCCTCATGCCTTTCAGTCCACTTCAGTTTCGACCGTTCAAACGTCTCGGGCTTCTCCGGGTCAGGAATCGACGCCGGATCCCATCCAAACGCGGCAAACTCCTTCTTCCTGCCCTCCGCAACCAGTCGCGCCATCGTTGGATCGTCGTGGTCGGCGAAGTATTGAAACGGCGACGACGCTGCCCACTCCTCGCCCTGAAACAGCATCGGAATAAACGGTCCCAACAGCACTGCCGCAGCCGCGATCTTCGCGCGATCAAAGCCGGAAGTCGCCCTCAATCGATCTCCCAGCGCCCTGTTGCCCACCTGGTCGTGATTTTGGATATAGCCCAGAAATCTGTGTTGTGAAAGGCTCCCCGCCGGCCGCCCATGAACGCGATGCCGATACTTCGAATAGATTCCGTCATAGACGAAGTTGCGTTCCAGCGCTTTGGCCAACTGGCTCAATCCGCCAAAATCCGCGTAATAGCCGCCTGCCGGCTCGCGGCATAGCACGGCGAACAGCGCATGGTGAAAGTCATCGCTCCATTGCGCATCCATACCATACCCGCCGGCTTCGCGAGGAGTCACCACCCGCGGATCATTCAGATCGCTCTCCGCAATTACAGTCAGGTGCCGCCCAAGCGCTGTACTCAGCGTCTCGACCTCGGCCGAGAGTTGCTCTAGAAAGTGAATTGCCGATCGGTCGACAAACGCATGCACGGCATCCAGACGCAATCCATCGACGTGAAAGTCGCGCATCCACATCAAGGCGTTGTCACACAAGAACCGGCGGACCTGGTGCGCCCAGGCATCTTCAAGATTGACGGCCCCGCCCCACGGAGTCCGGTGCGAATCCACAAGATAAGGGCCAAACTTACCGGTGTAATTCCCCACCGGACCAAAGTGGTTGTAGACCACGTCAAGCAGTACTGAAAGGCTCTTTTCGTGCGCTGCATTCACAAATCGTTTCAACGCATCGGGGCCGCCATACGGCTCATGAACGGCAAACAGCGCGACTCCATCGTAGCCCCATCCGTGCCTGCCCGCGAACGATGCCACGGGCATCAGTTCCACATGCGTTACGCCCAGGTCTACGAGATGATCCAGCTTGCTGATCGCCGCGTCCAGCGTGCCTTCCTGCGTGAACGTTCCAATGTGCAGTTCGTATAGGATGCCGCTTGCGAGCGGAGGAGCCTGAAACCGCGAGGCGCTCCATGAGAAAGAATTCTGATCATACAAACGCGACATACCATGCACGCCATAGGGCTGCCATTGCGAACGCGGATCCGGGTAGCACTTCTCATCGTCGTCGATCAGGTAGCCGTAATCCATGCCCGGCCCGGCGCCAACCACGTCGAGCCGCCACCAGCCCTGTTCGTCGGGACCCTCCATTGGCAGTACAGCTTTGTTCACCTGCACTACGACCTTCCGCGGCAACGGAGCCCACACCTCAAATCGATGCATGGCTACTCCGCTCCCCGCGTCAGCAAGGCAACCGGGAATCGCTCCAACAGCGTCTGGACACGCAGACGGCCTCCGTTCATCGCCTCCCGCGTGAGAATGTTGGTCCACTTGCCCGGCGGCAGTTCAACCATGGTCGCTGCCCACTTGCCTCCCAGCTTCAGCGGCCATCGGGGCACAAACGCGGCAACACATTCGCCACGCAGATACCCCACAAGGTGGTCGCTCTTCGGTCCTTCGGCAACAATCGGCGTGTACGCTGCATCGGCGCCAAACCATTCCGGGTGCACGCGGCGCAGTGATAGTGCGTTGTGAACTACCCACAGCTTCGGTAGCCCGCTTTCCATTCCTTGCAGAATCTCTTCCGTGTTCTTCGCGCTATCAAGTTTGCTCAACATCTTCCGCCGTAAATCGTAGTCAACCGGCCGCCGGTTGTCCGGGTCCACGAGGCTCAGGTCCCAGAGTTCGCTCCCCTGGTAAGTATCCGGCACGCCCGGCACGGTGTACTTCAACAGCGTCTGGGCCAGGCTATTCAGCCGGCCCGCCGGCAGCACGAAGTTAACAAAGTTCGCCAGTTCCGAAACAAATACTCGCGAGTCAAGAATCCGCTCGATAAAAGTCCGCAGCGCTTCTTCAAACTCCTTATTCTGCTGCGTCCAACTGGTCTGCTGCTTGGCCTCGCGCGCCGCCTTTTCCATGTGAGGAATCAACCGCTCCCCAGTGATCGGCCAGGCCCCCACAAGCGTCTGGTAGAGGTAGTACTCCGTATTCCGGTCAGGAAACTTCCCTGAACGAAACGGCGCATTTGCGCGCGACCAGCGGTGTACTGCTGCTCTCCACCGGCCTGAAACTTCAGTGATCGCCGCCAGCCGCGCCCGCACATCCTCTGAGCGTTTCGTGTCATGCGTAGACAGGGTCGTCATCGTCAGGGGATGCGTAGCCTGCATCTTTGCACAATAGGCGTGGAACTCCGCCACCGTCAGGCCATTGCCTCCAGGCGCGCCTCCCACTTCGTTCAGCCCGATCATCCGGTTAAAGCAGTAGAAGGCAGTATCTTCCACGCCCTTGGCCATCACCGGAGAAGTGAACTGCTGGAAGCGCAGCACAAATTCGCTTTCCAGCCCACCGCGCGCACGCAGTGCAAGCACATCGCCGATAAAGTCGATCAGACCTGAATCTAAATCCTGCCTCCGCTCCTTGGCATGCGCTATGGCTGTGTCGATGCGTGCGCGGTCCTCGTCAAGAATCTCGTCGCGATCGGGAACCACAAAGGTTCGGTAGACCGCGAAGCAGGCTGCCACTTCTCGCAATGCCCGGCGAATCTCGGCCCGGGTATAGTCACGCCGGTCGCGATTGCCTTCACATATTTCCACGAACAGGCTTGTTAGCCGATTCACATCGCTGCCCAGCGCCTCCTGCTGCACGCTCACTTTCTTATCGTGGGCCACCGATTCAAAATCGATGGGCTGGGCCGTGAAGTCAGCATAGATCGTCGTCAATTCCTTCAGGCCATCCCCGTAAACCATCAGGTTGTTGCATACGTTCAGAAAGTCGTAACCGGTGGTGCCTTCCACCGGCCAGGATTCGCGCAGAAATTCTCCAGGCTCCAGAATCTTTTCGCCGATAATCCAGGCATCCGGAGCCCGGCCCCGCAGCCTGTCGAAATATTGCTGGGGATCGCGTAAACCGTCCGGATGATCCACGCGCACCCCGTCCAGCACGCCTTTCTCAATCCACTCCAGAACCCTGCAATGCGTTGCCTCAAAGACGTGGGCTCGTTCCATTCGCAGGCCGATGAGCGTGTTCACATCGAAGAAGCGACGATAACCCAGTTCCTGGTCAGCCGTGCGCCAATACGCCAATCGATACTGTTGCTGGTTCAGGATTTCATCCAGCGCATCGTGATGATCGTTCACCTCGTCCACAGCGCGAGCAATCGCCGCAACAACCCCCGGCTGCTCCTGGCATAACCTTTGAAGTAGCGCATAGATCACCGTTTTGTCCCGATGCCTTGCCATCGCGACTTCATGATCGGTCGATTCCGGTGACGGGAGTTGCGAAAAACTGTCAGCGATAAAGTTCAGCAGGTCATTGTTCGCATACTCCGTCGCTTTCGACAGCACACTCGACAGCGAGCGGGGAGCGATAGGGAAAAGGTTGTCCCCGTATCGCATCCTGAAGCAGTCGCTTTCGTGTTCAATCTTGATCTTTCCCGCGCCGAGTATCCGCCCATAGTGATCCCCCAGCACCGGAATCAGCACTTTGTTTTGCAGCTTGACTTCAACCGAGTGCCAATCAATATCGAACCACGTTGCATACCGGCTCGACGGGCCATTCTCCAGCACGTCCCACCAGTAGCGGTTCTGCGGTCCAAGCGCCATGTGGTTGGGCACAATGTCAAGCACCTGTCCCAACTGCAGTTCCTTCAGCCGCTCACAGAAGCGGCTGTGCCCGTCTTCACCGCCCAGTTCTTCATTCACCTTTTGGTGATCGACGACGTCATAGCCATGCATGCTTCCCGGAGCAGCCTGAAGGTACGGCGAGCAATATACATGGGAAACACCGAGTGCCTGCAGGTAATCGGCTACCTTGGCGGCGTCATCAAAAGTGAAGCCCGGATGCAATTGCAGACGATATGTAGACGAGGGGATTCGTCGCATAGGGTTCTCTCGCGAGATCAACCGCTAGAATACTTGTTTAGATGTTAGAAGTCAGTTACAACGACAATGGGGTTGCCAATTTGCTCGTTTCTTGCAATCGAAGCCGTTGCGAGTCCCCTTTTGGCCACCTCGCAGGCAACCTCGATCGACTCTGTTCGCATCTTAGCCTGGCTCGTCTGCCTGCCAGGTTTGACCCATTCAACGAGCAGAAGAGTTGCACCGGCCCTGGTATTGAATGACCCCTTATCTTTTGAAATCGGAAATTCATTGCCGAAGACCGGCCTGCCAGCGTCCAATACAAGTGGAGTGACCGCAGGATCCCCGCGGCACTGAGCCGTTGTTCTTCCGCCACCGATTTTCCGCATTGCCCGCATGCCCTTATGTCAGGCCTTGACAGCACCTTGGTGAGGATGCACATTCAACTAACCCGGAGAAGCAAAGAGTGAAGAAACTGGCAAGCGCATTCGATCCCCTCTGGTACAAAGATGCCATCATTTATGAACTCCATGTTCGTGCCTTCGCCGACTCGAACGGCGACGGTATTGGCGATTTCCCCGGACTCCTTTCGCGTCTGGATTATCTTCAGGACCTTGGCGTAACCTGCATCTGGCTGCTGCCGTTCTTTCCATCTCCCTTGCGTGACGATGGCTACGACATCGCCAATTACGTCGACGTCAACCCCTCCTACGGTACTCTGAACGATTTCAAGGCGGTTCTGGACGCCGCTCATCAGCGCAACATGCAGGTCATGATCGAGCTGGTCATCAATCACACCAGCGATCAACACCCATGGTTCAAGGCCGCCCGCAACGCGCCGCCCGGCTCTCCGGCACGCGAAATGTATGTCTGGTCTTCGACCGACCAGCTTTACAAGGACGCGCGCATCATTTTTACCGACACCGAAAAGTCCAACTGGACATGGGACGAGACTGCCAAAGCCTATTACTGGCACCGCTTTTTTTCCCACCAGCCCGACCTCAACTACGATAACCCCGTCGTGATCGAAGAAGTCATCAAGGCCATGCGCTTCTGGCTCGACATGGGCGTCGATGCGCTGCGCATGGATGCAATCCCCTACCTGGTTGAGCGCGACGGAACCTCCTGCGAGAACCTGCCTGAGACCCACGCCGTCATCAGGTCGCTCCGCGCCGCCCTCGACGCCGAATATTCCAATCGCTTCATCCTGGCTGAAGCCAATCAATGGCCCGCCGACGTCCGCCCCTACTTTGGCGACGGCGACGAATGTCAGATGGCCTTCCATTTCCCCCTCATGCCGCGGATTTATATGGCCCTCCGTCAAGAAGATCGCCTGCCGATCACCGACATCATGGCCCAGACGCCGCCCATTCCGGACAATTGCCAGTGGGGCCTGTTCCTGCGCAATCACGACGAGCTCACGTTGGAGATGGTCACCGACGACGAACGCGACTACATGTATTTCGCCTACTCGGCCGACCCGCGCATGCGTGTCAATGTCGGCATTCGCCGCCGCCTCGCCCCGTTGGTCGATAACAATCGCCATCGCATTGAGCTGTTGAACTCCCTGCTGCTCAGTTTTCCCGGCACGCCCATCCTCTATTACGGCGACGAGCTCGGCATGGGCGACAACATCTATCTCGGCGACCGGAACGGCGTCCGCACTCCCATGCAGTGGAACTCCGATCGCAATGCCGGCTTCTCACGGTGCGATCCCGCCCGTCTCTATTTCCCCGTCGTCATGGACCCGATTTACGGCTACCAGGTCGTCAACGTCGAAGCCCAGCTCAGCGACCAGTCCAGCCTGCTTCACTGGACCCGCAACATGATCGCGCTGCGCAAACTCTTCCAGGTCTTTGGCCGCGGAACACTTAGCTTCCTCAACCCTGCGAACCGCAAGGTCCTCGCCTATCTCCGCGACCTGGTTCGCCCCGACGGCTCACATGAGACGGTGCTTTGCGTTGCCAATCTCAGCCGGTTCGCCCAGCCTGTTTCACTCGATCTCGCCAACTTCGCCGGCCAGGAGCCCGTCGAGATGCTGGGATACGTTCCATTTCCCACCATCACCGATGAACCCTACGCCCTCACGCTCGCTCCCTATTCTTTTCTGTGGCTCGAACTCCAGCCAGCCACTACGCGCGCGGAATCCACGCCAGCGATGGACGTGGAAGCAATGGGAGAAAGCCAAGCCATCGAGACTGCCGCACTCGAACTTCTTACGAAAGGGTGGAGTGGTCTGGTCTCCGGTCGCGGCTTGGCCCTGATTGAAACGGCTTTGCCGGCATGGCTGGTGCGCCAGCGCTGGTTTGGAGCCAAATCCCGCAAAATCCAGTCCGCACATGTGCTTGAATGGGCAGAGCTTCCACCCGGCACAACGGAAAGCCCAACGGCTCCGCGCACAACCGATCTCACTGCTGTCGGCACCGTGCCACCGGCCCTCTTCTTTGTTGAGATCAGTTATAGCGATGGTCCGGGCGACATCTATCAGGTTCCACTGGCCTTCAGCACGGGTGCGGACGCGGAAGACCTCGCGGCCAGTCACCCTCAAAGCGTCCTGATTCCCCTCACAACTCCTCTCGGTCCCGCAGTCCTCCACGACGCGACCACCCGCGAGGACTTCCGCCAAGGCCTTCTCGCGCTCATTGGGCGGAACGCCAACCTGCCACTTTCAACCACTCGCAGGGCTGCCGTCCCGAGTTACGCCGCCGGCGAATCTCCGGCCACACGCGCAACCGAGGATCAGTCCCTGCCTTCAATACCCCCGGCGTTCAACCCGCAGCAAACCGCCCTCCCAGCAGACCCTTTGCCCAGCCCCTCCACGCAGGAAACCCCCAGTGAGCCGTCACCTCAACCCGCTCCAGGATTACCCGTCGCACCGGTTCCCATCAGCGCACAGTCCGGCGAAGCCGCCGCCCCGCCGCGCTCAGATGCTGCAACCGCCCGTTCCGCCGGCGCTCAACAACTTCAGCCGCGCGAGTCCCCCTATGCCGGCGAAGCCGCTCCGCAAACTGACAGTCTCGTGGCCCGCGCCTCCACAGCTTTCACTGATGTGTACTCGTCGCAGAGGCCGCCGTCACAAGTTGGGTCAGCCGAGCAATCCAACACCTCGATCCTCTACGGCAAAGACCTGATTTTGAAGCTTTTCAGGCGTCTCCAGGCTGGCGAAAACCCTGATGTCGAAATAGGCCGCTTTCTCACTGAAGTCGCTCACTTCCCGCGAATTGCGCCCTTCCTCGGTGAGATCTGGATCGCTCCCGCAAGCGGGGAAAAAACAACCATCGCCATGCTCCAGGGTCTGGTTCAGAATGAGGGCGATGGCTGGAAGTGGTTTCTCGATCAGCTCTCGGGATTCTTCGCGTCCATCGCCGATCTTCCCACTCCGCCCGAGGTGCCCGCTCCCAGCTTCCTCAATGACCAGCCAGTGCCCCGCAGGGGTTTCGAAGACGCCAACCTATCGCTCCAGGCCGCCGCGCTTCTCGGCCGCCGCACCGCCGAGATGCATCTCGCCCTCGCTACTCCAACCAACGATCCCGCATTCACCGCTCAGCCCTTCACTCCAGAGGACCTTTCCCGCGACGCCCGGCGCATCGACGCCCAGATCACCTCCACCCTTGAGGCGTTGAAATTGAAGCTTTCCACGCTCAAAGACCTCGTTGCTGACGATGCCGCCTTGCTCCTCTCGCGGCGCATCAATCTCTTCACCCGTGCCAACGCCATCACCGGCTCCTCCGCAGCCGGCCAATGCATCCGCATTCACGGGGATTACCATCTGGGGCAGACTCTCAGAGTTCAAGCATCTTCGAAAGAGGCGGGCTCGGAATCGGGCGACTTCGTCCTGCTCGATTTCGAAGGTGAACCGGCACGTCTTCTTGCTGAACGCCGCCAGATGCAATCGCCCTTGAAGGATGTTGCTGGAATGATCCGTTCTTTCTCCTATGCCGCCTATTCCAGTCTCGATCAATTTCTCACCGCCAACCCCAAGCGCACCCACCCGCCCGATTCAGATAGACTGACCACTTGGACTGTCGCCTGGCAAAACGCAGCCTCCACCGAGTTCCTCCGCGCATATCGCGATACAATCGCGGCCAACCCTGCCCTCTTGCCGCCACTCCAGCAGTCCCAGGCTTTGCTGTCGGCCTACCTGCTTGAGAAGGCGCTTTACGAACTGCTCTACGAGCTCAACAATCGCCCCTCCTGGCTCCACATTCCGCTGGCTGGCATCTTAGCCTTGTAGCAACATTTGCACTTTTTTAAGCACATCGGCAGTTGTCAAAAACCACCAGCCGTTTTGTAATCAAACTCACAGAAAAGTGATGATGGCGACTTCCAATCCCAATCCCAGCCTCACCTCCCTTCCAGTCACCGCTGGACCCGGCCTTCTCGTTCTGCTCGCCAGCATGCCGCCTGACCAACTCGGGCAAATCCTCGCCAACCTGGCGTCTTCGTTTTCCGTAGACAGTTTGGTCGTTGCCACCCCGGATGCGTTCCCGTCCGACTCCTTTCCAAATCTTGAAGTCATCTCCGTCCCCTCAACGGATTCCTCCTGGACCTTGACTGCTGCTGACTTTGTGAGCGCCTACCAGCTCGCCGGCAAAAATGAGGCCCATGCCATTCTCATACTGGGACCGGGCGCCGGCTCACTTAGCCCCTTCGCCCTGCGTGGCCTCGCCGACGCCGTTCTTTCCGGCCACACCGACCTTGCGATCCCCCACTACGACCTGCCCCCCAACTCCGGCCTTGTCAACTCCGCCATCCTCTACCCGCTAAGCCGCACGCTCTTCGCTTCCCGCGCCCGGTTTCCCCTGGCCCTCGATCTTGGTCTGTCTCTTCGCATGGCCGGAGGTCTTTCCAGCGTTGCCCAGCGCTTCACCACGCTCAACCGTTCCGAAACTCCTGTCTGGCCGGTCAACGAGGCTGCGGTCAACGGATTCACAATCAACGAAGTGGCCGTTGGTCCTCGCGTTATGTCGCACACCAACGAGCCCGACCTCAATACCATCCTTCCCATGGTCGCAGGGTCATTGTTCGCCGATATCGAAGCAAAAGCGGCTTTCTGGCAGCGCGCCAGGCAGGCCCCACCCGCATTCAATCCGATCACCGCGGAACACGCGCCCTCATCCGATGTGACTGCTGAAATTGCCCCGATGCTTCAGGCCTTTCGCCTCGCCTTTACGAATCTGCAAGAGATCTGGTCGCTCGTCCTCCCTCCGAACACGCTCCTCGGACTCAAACGGCTCTATAGCACTCCCGACACCGCGGCATTCCGCATGCCCGACAACCTTTGGGCCCGCATTGTCTTCGACTTTCTCCTCGCATATCGGCTCCGCACCATCAACCGCGGTCACCTTCTCGGCGCCTTGATTCCCCTTTATCTCGCCTGGGCCGCCAGCCACATCAACATCACTGCCTCGGGGACTCCCGCGGAACGCCATATCGATGCGGTTGCGGCTGCCTTCGAGATTGAAAAACCCTACCTCGTCTCGCGCTGGCGCTGGCCAGACAGGTTCAATCCATGACGATTCCAATCAATTCGCCACTGCTGCAACGAGACATCCACCTCGGCTTCGCCGGCCGAATCGAAACGCAAAGCCGGCTAAACAACGCCAGACTCGCCAGGAACGTCCCCGGCACACAGAGCAAGCGTCGAATCAAGGAGTGAGTCCTATGCAAACAGTCCTTGCCACCATGCTCCAGACAACTCCATTGCAGTCCGCGCAGCCCTTGATGGCCGACAACGCCACCATCTGGCACCATATGTCGGAGGCGCTCCATCAGTCGCTCTTCCGTGTTCTATCGCTTCTCATCGCCATCCTGCCAGGCATCCTCGCCTTCTTTGTCGCCCTCGCCGTGTTTACCGTGATCGGCATGGCTCTCTCTGCTTTGCTGCGGCGCGGGCTGACCGCGGCCAAATTCGACGACCGCATCGCTCGCGATCGTGGCAGCGTCAACTGGACCCCGCTTACTTCGCCCACCGCTCTCGTCGCCCGAACCACTTTCTGGGGTTGCGTCCTCCTCGGACTCATCATCGGCGTCTCCGCCTTTGACACGTCGTTCGCAACGGCTGCCACGCTCCCCATCTCGTTGCTTCCTTACCTTACCCACGCCGTAGGCGCCATCCTTCTCCTCATCGCGGGAAATCTTATCGCTCGATTCCTGGCGCGCTCGGTCCTTATCGGAGCCGTGAACGCGCAACTGCAATACGCTAGATTTCTGTCCCTTGGCGTCAAGTGGCTTGTCCTGGTTCTCACCGCCGCCATGGTCCTCGATCACCTCGAGATTGGCGGCGTCGTCGTGGAACTGGCCTTTGGCATCCTCTTCGGCGGCATCGTCCTAACGCTCGCGCTGGCCGTGGGCCTCGGCTCCCGCGACCTCGTCAGCCGATCCCTCGAGAGCCACGTTGAACGCTCCAACGAGCACAACGTGGAACCCCCGGCGCCCGGCCCCGGAGAATCAATCCGCCATTTCTAAAGCCGTTTCGAAATTGGTGGAGCTGGTTATCCACCTGACTCAGCTTGCCCCAATCAATTGGGCTTGGTAGACGATCGAATTTTCGGGGCGCTGTATCAGGGCACGATTTCGCCAGTGGCGGCCTTGTTCGTCAGTTGGACAATCGGTTCCGCCGCCTAAGTGGTGGCTCAAAGCGTCGCATCCAAAACCCGTCACGCCGAGAATGTGAGGATCAACGGCGACTCAACTGGCCTCGATTCGCGAATTCGAACACCTGCAATCTAAAATATGCTCGCCCGCATCTTGATCGTCCAGGCGAGCAGAAATCGGAGTCTCGATGATGAGAAACCTGAAGATCATGCTGCTCTTTCTCTTCGCGGCCGTCGCCTATTCTCAAGCTCCTGCTAAGCCATACAGTGCTCACTTTGTTGTCTTCGATGGCCTGCTGTACCGGGCAAAGCCCGACCTTACCCAATTCGGACTGACGCCCCTCACGGTTGTCTATTCAGGCGTGATGTGGAAGAAGCAGAGCGACCAGGTTCATCCCCCGGATGCGGATACCGTACTTAAATTGGCAACACAGGCCAGCAAGTCCACGGGCATCGCCGCCCTTGACATCGAGTGTTGGCCGCTCAATGGAGATCCATCCGTCGTCGCCGCCAGCATCCAGAAATACCGGCAAACCCTCAAGCTCTTCAAACAGGCCGCGCCTTCGCTCAAGGTTGGATACTACGGAGTAGCGCCAATGCGCGACTACTATGACTCGCTTGCGGGACGAGGTTCTCCCAAATACAAAACATGGCAGGCCGGGAATGACCTTGTGTCGTCAATCGCCAAAGATGAAGACGTGCTGTTTCCGTCGATCTATACGTTTTACAAGAACAATGAGGACGCCTGGCAGAAATACGCGATCGAACAGATGGCAGAGGCTCGCCGCATCGCTCATGGAAAGCCGATTTACGTCTTCCTTTGGCCCCAGTTTCACGATGCAACCAGTGATTATCTGCCCCCCGACTACTGGCGAATGGAGTTGGAAACCGCGCGAAAGTATGCCGATGGAATTGTGATCTGGGGCGGCAGCCAGGAAAACTGGAATCCCAACGCGCCCTGGTGGATACAGACCCAGCAATTCCTCAAGGAAAACGGCATCAGCAAATAGTCCGCCCGCTCAAGTGAACACCTGCACCACCTGAAGAAGTGCCGCCCTATCCTTGATCCGCCGCGGCACATTGGGACATGAACCCGCCTGCCCATGCAGGTGCCCTCTTTTATTGAGATTCCCCAGGGCCGCCCGCCTTTGCTCCACATGGAGTGCCAGGTTGGGCTGAATCGCGGCTCCATGGCAGGCGCGGGTGGCATTGTGTTTCAATAGTAAGGATGGGTATTCCCCGGAGATCGACGGTACGCGGGCGGGCGATTGCGGCGGCGCGAAAGGTGCGCGAACTGCGCATGGTGGCAAGTGCGCTGGCTTCTACCGGCCATCCGGTGCTGGCGCAAATCGTCCCCATGCGCTTCTGCAACCTGAGTTGCGCCTACTGCAACGAGTACGACAAAGTCTCTAAACCCGTGCCGCTGGACGAAATGCTCCGGCGCATCGACCACCTGGGCCGCTTGGGGACGGCCATGATCGGCATCTCGGGCGGCGAGCCCCTGACCCACCCCGACCTGGACGACATTATCCGGCGCATAAGGCAAACGGGCGCGATTGCCGGCATGATCACCAACGGCTATCTCCTCAGCGTGGAGAGAATCGAGCGGCTTAATCGCGCCGGCCTCGACCATCTGCAGATCTCAATCGACAACCTGGTGCCGGACGATGTTTCGAAGAAGAGCCTCAAGGTGCTCGACAAGAAGCTTCAAATGCTGGCCGAATATGCCGAATTCCACGTCAACATCAACTCCGTGGTGGGCGGCGGCTTCAAAGATCCTAACGACGCCATGGTGATCGGCAAGCGGGCACTCGAGCTGGGCTTCGAATCGACCATCGGGATTATCCACGACGGCAGCGGGCAACTGAAGCCCCTGAAAGAAGACGAAGCCAAGGTCTACTTCGCCATGACGCGCAGGCGGAAGACCAACTACGCGCGCTTCGACCGGTTTCAGGAGGCGATTGCGCAAGGCCGGCCCAATGACTGGCGTTGCCGCGCCGGTTCGCGCTACCTCTATATCTGCGAAGACGGGCTCGTGCACTACTGCTCGCAACAGCGCGGCTATCCGGGCGTGCCCCTCGCCGAATACACAAAACTCGATGTAAAGCGCGAGTTCTTAACCGCCAAGAGCTGCGCCCCCAACTGCACCATCGGATGCGTGCACAGAATTAGCTACATAGATCACTGGAGATCTCCGCAGACAGAGACGGTTTCGCCAGGTGGACACGGAGCCGAGGCGCCGGCGCTGGTGAATATTCAGCCGGCGGACTGAAGGTCTGTAGAAAAAATGGAAGCTCTAAATCAAATTCAAATACGATCGACAAAAATCAAGGCCATCGATATTCCACCTCAGCGACGAGAATTCCTTTCGGGAAAATGCCGCGATCGGGGAGACTTTTCTATTCTGGAGCAAAGCGGTGCGCTGTAACTGTAGTCCGGCCGGGCCGGAATTTTACTGTTCGCTGCGCCATTTCAGGCCTTGCGCTTCGGCGGTCAGATATTCCCAATTCAGTTCGCGCAGAAGATGAGCCATGAGCCGCCCCAGCAGTCCTGAATAATTGATCGAGATTGTTGCGCAACTGCCGCTCTTGAACCAGTTCACCTGGTGGCGTCCGCTGACGGCGATGCCCAGGCTGCGCGCGGTCCAGGTAAAAACGCGTTCCAGCTCGTTGAGCTCGGTCACCTTCCACACGGCCGGTGAAAGCTTGGGTTGGATGATTCGCGTGCGGCTTCCCAGGGCGAGCGGGCCGGGGTCAAGGCGCTGCACACTTGTGACTGTGGGGGTCCACTCCGGCCAACGCTCCACATCGAGCAGCACCGCCCACACGCGCTCGGGCGGTGCATCAATCTCGACTGTGCAGCGGAAATCCTTCATGGCAAAGGGTCCCCGGCGACGACGTTCAACCGCTACTTGTGCGCGGTTCTGGTTGGCTTTTCCTGGGCGGTTTCGGCCAGGGCCTGGTCGATAAGCTGGAAGAGCTTGGTGCGATCGACCACCTCGACGAAAGGTGCGGCATTGGTGCCGTTGGTGACCACCCAGATAGTGGGCGTGTGCTCGATGCCGATGCGCTGGCCTAGAGCGTAGTCAGCTTTGACCTCGGCGGCCAGTTTGCCCTGAGGATCAATGGCGAAGGGTAGCGCCACTCCGTGCTGCTGGGCAAATTTCTCGGTAAACTCGCGCAGGTTGTTCAAGTCCACGATAGAGCGCTGGTTGGCAAAGACCGCGTCGCGGTAGTCGTCGCCCAGCTTCTTGCTTTTGGTGTCGAACCAGCGGGCGTTCACCGCGGCTTGAAAGCTCCAGGCATGGAAGGGAAGCGGGAAGTCGTGGCGCACCCATGGAATGTGGTATTTCTCGCTGGCCTCGCGCAGCAGGGGGTTGGCGTTGGCGCAGTCCGGGCACTCCATGTCTTCAAATTCGATGATGGCCACGCGTGATCCGGCCGGCGGTTTGAGCGCGGCGGGGTCGTGGACGGGAGTGGTGGGCGGCGGCCCAAACTGGGCGTGGGATGTCACGGTGGTGGCCAGCAGCAGTCCGGCGGCCACAAGGCTCGGCAGCAAGGCTCTCACGGCGAAGTTGCGGCGAACGGGGAAGCGAGGGGCTGAAAAAAGGTGCATAGCGGTTGGACGGCTCCCTTTAATCCATTGTAACGGGAGAGTTGAGGGAAAGTTGCTGAAGGTGTCCAATGGAGAGGTTCCGGCGGTCACGCATCTATTGCCGGTCGCGCTTTCGTGCGGCGATCCACTGGCGCCATTTGTAATCGGCGATAAGGGAGACACCGAAGACAAGCGCAACGACAATGACGAGAATCCACTTCATAGCCCTTTCAGGATCGCACGAAACGCGAGCCGGATGAGAATCGTGCGTATTGTCCTAAATCTGCAGATTTAAGACGAGATGAGAATCGTTCGGCAATCCTCTACCGTCCCACCACAATCACCGTGAAGCTGCCGGGGACCATGGCCGGTCTCGGGCGCGGATTGGTGGGCGTGGGCTCGGGGCGGGGGCCGAAATCGGCGGTGACCAGATAAATGCGATCTGTTACCGGGTCATAGCCCATGGTGCGCGCTCCGCGCTGCGTGGCCAGCGTTTCGATTGTCGGGTACCCGGGTTTCGCGGCGTCCACGACTGAAAGAACGCCTTCGCCGCAGGAGGCAAAAGCAAGCTGGCCTTTGGCGTCCCAGCGGGCGGCATCGGGGCCGTCGCCAATGGCGGGCGTGGCGAGCACTTTGCCAGTCTCGGAGTCCACCACGGCCATCTTTTTGCCGTCGCACACCGTGAAAAGCCGATGACCTGGCGCATCCAAGGTCAGGCCGGACGGCGATTCGCACCCCGCGGGCCACTCGGCGGTAAGCTTGCGGGTACGGGCATCGAGGCGGACAATCTCACTCTTGTCTTCGATATTGTCAAACACCGTGCCGTGTCCGTCGACCGCCGGGAACTCGGGCTTTCCGGGCAGGGAAATCGTGGCGACCACCTTTTGTGTATTGGCGTCAATCACCGTCACGTCTTTGCTGCGGCCATTGAAGGCCCACACAGTCTGCGTTGCCGGCTCAAAGATGATGCCGTCGGGGTTGGTTCCGGCGGGGATGGTGGCCACGGTCGCCAGTGTGTCGCGATCGAAAGCCACCACTGCGTTGCCCCCGCCATCAGACACGTAGCCATATTTACCCGCTGTGTCAAAAGCCACACCGTGCGTCCCATGCAGATGCTCAATGGCTCCAATTTGCTTGCCTGTCTCGGTGTCAAGCACGTCCACGTGGTCGCCGCGGGTGATGTAAACGCGGTGGGCGGTGGAGTCGACATGCAGGTAATCCCACCAGCCCGTGTCAGCCAGTTTCCAACGGTCAAGGATGTGATAAGGCTGTTGCGCCGCTACAGGCCGGATGGCGGCAAAAAGGCCGCAGAGCAAGGTCGCGGCAAAAAGCGACTGGGCCCAACGGCGAATGCTGTGCTGGATTTGCATGGAGGCTCCGGAGTTCTGGATGAATGAATTTGGAGATTCACCCGTGGCAGGATTCTTCCACATGTGGATTAATTCATGCTGAAGGGGAGTTGCTCGCCGCATTCGCGGCCGGCAGCCGAACGGTGACGGTCGTGCCCTGGCCCTGCTCACTGGCGATGGTAATTGTCCCGCCGGCCTTTTCCACCACGGCCTTGCAAATAGCCAGGCCCAGCCCTGCGCCGCCGGTGGAGCGGGTGCGCGACGGATCGCCGCGGTAGAACCGTTCGAATACATGTGGCAGCGCATCTGCTGAAATGCCTTCGCCGTGGTCCTCGATGACAAACTCAACCACCTTGCCCATGCAGGTAAGCCGCAGCTCAACCATCGCCTTTGAAAAGCTGTGCTCAAGCGCGTTGAGCAGCAGGTTTGAGATGAGCAGCGTGCTGTCTTCGTTAGTCAGCGGAACGCGGCAGCGCTCATTGGGAAAATCGGACATGGTGATGCGCACCCCGCGAAAGGCGGCCACGGTCTCCAGTTGCGCGATGGTCTGGCGCAGGCAGTCGAGCATGTCACAGGCTTGCGGCTCGACGGCTCCGGCAGCGCTGTTTTCCACGCGCGCCAGGGTCAGCATCTTGGCCACCAGTTCCTCCAGACGCTCTGAGTCAGCAAGGCAGCGCTCAACTCCGGCCTGATACTCGACGGCCGTGCGTGGTCGCACGCCCAGTAGTTGCAGCGACGACTTGACCACGGCCACGGCAGTCTTCAGTTCATGGGCGGCGTCTGAAACAAATGTCCTCTGCTGCACAAACGAGCGCTCCAGCCGCTGCAGCACGCTTTCAATCGCACGCGTCAGCGGGGCCAGTTCGCGCGTGGTGCGCGCGCTCGCGGGCGGCGAGAACTCCCAGGCGTCGACTGAAACATTCGCCGCCAGCGCGGCCAGTTGGCGCAGCGGCAGCAGACCGCGATGCAGCAGCCAGGCAATCAGCGGCCCCGTGACAACCAGCAGCAGCAGGCTACCCGCCGCGTAAAACTCCACTGCACCGCGAATGGCGTGCCACACATGCTCGGTAGGCGCGCCGTAGAGAATGGTTACGAAGCGCAGCTTGCCGCCGCCGGGTTCGCCGGGGTCCACGATGCGTGAGCCCTGCATCCGCAACAGGCGATAATGGCGCTGGTTGAAGATCACCCGCCAATAGCCGTCTTCCTGCGGAATCGCCATGCCGGCGCTACCCTGCCAGTTGGCCGAGCGGCCAAGCATGTGGCCGCGCCCGTCCCACACCTCATATACATCTTCTGCGGGCACATGCAGGTCGGCGTGGTCCAGCATCACGTTGTCGCCGGTGTCCTCGGCGTCCTGCACCGCGCCCAGCACACTGTCGGCGCGGCCGCGCAGCATTACGTCGAAGGCATGGAAATGGGTATGGCGCTCGTAGCCCAGAGACAGAAAGATGACCGCAACAGACGAAATCAGCTCCACTGCAAGCACGACCGCGATGAGCCGGAGTGCGATGGAGCGTGTTTTCCTTTTAGCCAAGACCCTGCTCCAGATCCGGTTCGCGTCCAACGGCCAGCCGGTAGCCGCGCCCTCGCATCGTCTCGATCACCGGGTCGGCATCGGGCCGGGCGGCATCCAGTTTCTTGCGCAGGTTTGACACGTGGGCCTCAATCACATTGGAGTGATGCTCCCAGTTATAGTCGTATAGGTGCTCCAGCATTTCGCGCTTGCTCACAATCTTGCGCGGGTTGTGGATCAGGTATTCGAGGATGCGGTATTCGGTCGGCGATAAGTCGACCAGCGTGCCCGCCCGGCGCACTGTCTGCTCCAGAGAGTTCAACTCTACGTCGAGCGCATTGAGCATGGGGTGTGCCGCGCCCTTGCCGCGGCGAATGAGCGCCTTGGCGCGCGCGATCAGCTCGCCCAGGTCGAAGGGTTTGGCCAGGTAGTCGTCGGCCCCGGCGTTCAGCAATTCGATGATCGGATTCTTGCCTTCCTTCGCCGTCAGGATGAGTACAGGTGTCGGGTCTTCACGGGCGCGCAGCCGTCGCAGCAAACCCGCGCCGTCCAGCTTGGGCAGCATCAGGTCAAGAATCACAAGATCATAGACTCGATTGCAGGCGCAGTCGTCACCCGCCTCGCCGTCCGCGGCCCAATCCACCGCGAAGCCGGGGCCGTCGCGCAGGGCAGCAGCCAGGTTGTCCGCCAGCCGAACCTCATCTTCCACGAGCAGCACGCGCATGGCGACCCCTGTCTCCACTCAACATTATCGTTGCTGCAAGCTTAAATGAGGCTGAAGCGGGGGCGAGATCGGGTTTGCTGTTTTTATGTGATTTGAACTATCTGGAAGAGTGGGGGTCTCTTCCATAATGCTGGATCGCACGTTGAGCCAAAGAGGTTTGACGCAACCGTGCGCGACAATTCCCGTCTGCATCCGCTGTTTCCTACGCAGACATTAACGAGTTCGATCAAGGGCAATCGTCTTTGGGATCGAAAGGACAGCCGACCAGTCATTGTCTGCCAGATGCTCGGCCAGGGCACTGATCATCGGGAGCCTCGAGCGCTCGCCATGCAACGCCTTTACCCCACACCTCCACAAGATGAGCGCCGAAACAAACCAGGCCATCCAGCCGAGGCTCATGTAGACCAGCGGCCCAAAGATCATTGAAATCGCCAATGCGAAAGTCACGATGAGCGCGGCAATGTGAAGCTCAATGGATTGCCAGGCATGGAAGCGCACAGTAGAACTCTTTTTGTTGGGCGCGAGGATAAGTAAGAAGATTGCAGGAACAAAGGTAATGTACGCGATTGCTCCAAGAGAATTTTCAGAAAGGAGAGACTGCTTTGGATCGGACATGATACTTCCTTTGCGGAATCAGCAAGGATCTGTCTGTCGCCCCGACAGCTTCAAGAATCACAATACTGGACGGAGAAACGATTGAAAATGCCCCGTTTGCGCCACAGATTTACGACTTTGGTAGCTAAACCAAAACCTTGCCGAGGCCGATATGGTTCGATCGAGTTCGCGGACGACGTTTCACGCATACCCCTTTTGTGGTATCGGCCGCCAGAACCATTCATTGAATGCCCGGTGCCTCGGGTCTAATCCGCCGCGGCAGAGAGACCTGGCAGCGGCCCTCTGTTGGCGTTCGTCTACTGTTTCGTGTCCAGCGGGTGCTGCGACTCTTCGTAGAACTGGTTTTGCAGCTTGAGGCTTTCGTCGTCGGCTTTGATCGCCTTGATGGCTTCGGCAATTTGCCGCGACCACTCCTTCTGATCGAACTCGCCCAACTCCTTGTTCGCCGCCGCGCCCTGACCCGCATAATGATTGGGGAAACGCGCATACCACCAGATGCCGGTGTACACCGAAGCCGGCAGCGGATCGCGGTTCTGGTCCGCCCCTGACTGCTCGGCGGCGCGATCCATGTGAACCAGGTCGGGCCACGCAATCAGCATGTTCGACGTCTCCACTTCGCCTGCATGCATGTCAAAGGGAGTCTTGAGTGCGGGACGTCCCGGCACATTTTCGTTCGGCAGACCGAACACGTAAACCACGTAGTCGCGCGGGCTGGCCATCTGTGCCTGTGCGAACAGCGGCAGCAGGCTGTTGTTGCCGCCGTGGCCGTTCACGATGACGATCTTCTTGCAGCCGTTGCGCGCCATCTCGCTTACCGTTTCCTGCAGCAGGGTGAGTTGCGTCGAGAGGCTGTAGGCAACGGTGCCGGGCTGATGCCGCGCTTCGAAGATCTGGCCGAAGTAATACGCGGGAAACACCACGGCGTACTCCTGCTTCAAAGCGTTCATCACCGCGAAGCGCACGTCGAGCAGGTCGGTTCCAAGGGGAAGGTGCGGGCCATGTTTCTCAATAATGCCGAAAGGTAGCACGCACACGCCTTGCGACTGATGAATCGCCTGGATGAAGTCGGGCCCGGTCAGCTCTTCCCATTTAGGCGATAGGTTCGTCTGTGCGACGCAGACGATCGAGGAGAGAAGAAGAACAATTGAAGAAAGAGCAAGACTGCGCATCATTTTCACCGCATCGCCTCCTGCGTGGCACTGGAACACGCGAATCATACCACTGGATGCGCCAGAAATCGCGGGTGACTGGGAAACCACGAACTTGGCTTCCCCATCCTTGCCCGGTTGTTCCCGGTTGTTGTTGTGCGCAGGGATGGAAAACACAATCCTCGACCCTGATGCATTACTCTAATCGCTGCAGCCTTATCCCCTTTTACGGATCGACTTGTGCGCATTGTTCTTTCGAACATCGGCACCTTCGGCGACATCAATCCGCTGGTCGCCATCGCGCTTGAGCTCAAACGGCGCGGGCATGTGCCCGTGATGGCACTGCCTGCTGTTTACGCGCCAAAGATTGTGCCGCTGGGCCTCGAGTTCCACGCCATCAGGCCCGATATCGATCCCACAAACAGCATCCTGGTGGAGATGGTCTACGACGTAAAGCATGGTACCGAGCACGGGCTGCGCGATTTTCTTTTCCCGTCGCTGCGCCAGACTTACGATGATCTTCTCGACGCTGCCACCAAACCAGTACGAGCCGATCTGCTGCTCATGGGGGAATTGAATTACTGCGGGCCGCTGGTCGCTGAGACGACAGGCATCAAATGGGCCAGCTATGTCCTGGCGCCGCTGTCGTTTTTTTCGGCGTTCGATCCGCCGGTGCTACCTCCGTACCCCCGCCTGGCGCGCGCTGACAAGGCAGTCCCTGGCATGGGGCGCGTGATAAAACGCCTGGCGCGGTTTGCGACCCGCAAGTGGCCCGAGCCTATTTACGAGCTGCGCCGGCAATTGGGCCTGCCCAACGGCGCGAATCCCTTGTTTGACGCGAAGCACTCGCCGAACCTGGTGCTGGCGCTGTTCTCGCGCGTGCTGGGCGTCGAGCAAAAAGACTGGCCGGCGAACACCCTCATATCCGGTTTCTGTTTTTACGACTCCGATGCAGGCAATGCGGCTCTACCCGAGCACCTTGAAAAGTTTCTATCCGCGGGGCCGCCGCCGGTGGTGTTTACGCTGGGTTCCGCCGCGGTGCTGGCTGCTGGAGATTTCTACGAGGTTTCTGCGAAATCTGCTATCAGCCTGGGGATTCGAGCCGTTCTGTTGATCGGCATGGACCCGCGCAACCGCCCTCGCCAGGTACTGCCCGATTCGATTTGCGTGGCCGAGTACGCGCCTTTCTCCGCTTTGTTTCCGCGTGCGGCGCTGGTTGTGCATCAGGGCGGCGTGGGAACTACGGCGCAGTGTTTGCGCGCGGGCAAGCCCATGTTGATCATGCCCTATTCGCACGATCAGCCAGATAATGCGCGCCGTATGAAGCGGCTCAAGGTTGCGCAGGTGATCCTGAAGTCCCGCTACAAGCCGGCTCGCGTCGCGCGTGCACTTCGTGCCATGGTCGATAATCCTGCCTACGAGTCTCATGCGAACACCGTTGCACAACAGCTCCGACATGAGGACGGCGTAAAGACGGCGTGCGATGCGCTGGAAGAGTTATATAAACGATGAGAGCGGCCGAACAGCGCGCGCCTTGGCGCTCACCCACTCAAAGACTTCATGACCGCCATCGCCGGCGTTTCCTTCAGTTACGTACTTCTCTTCGATGACTTGTTGACTTGGACCCCTGATCCTGGAACCTTCTGCCTGCGCGAAATCACATAGTGGAAGCGGATCAAATAGACATTCTCGCCTCTGCCGTGCTTTGCCACTTTGAGCAGATCAAGGACACCGAGAAAGCCCGACTCGCGAGCCAGCTCAGGAGTGATGTCCGGGAATCCGATAGGCTCGATCGAATCCACCTCGATCTCCCCTTTGTCCATGCGGTATCGCCCGCCCACTTTCACGTGGGGACGCTCCCAGATGCGGACACTGCACGTGATTTCCCCACGACGAACACCTTCGCGAAGCCGCTTGACAAACATCATGTCGCGAGTCTACCGCGCCGTCCTCTTGCGCTCCACTCCGGCAATACCTGGCTTAACCGGTGCATTCGGCGGTATTGAATGGCGGAGCTCGGAACATGTTGATTCCACAATCGAAATGGCGGCCGTTCCTATTTGAAGCTGAGCCGGCAAATCGAAGGCAACTCCTCGCCGCCCACTCCGCATCGCAGCGCAGGAGGAAACATTCCGGGCCGAAGTTCGACCCCGAACTTGCAGCGGAAGGGAGAGAACTCGATGATTGCAAAGCGAATATTGACCAGGACCTGTTCATTTTCAGGTGTGGCATTATTGGCTTGTGCGGCAGCACTCGCACAGACACCCGCAGCCGGAGGGCAGCAGCCCAACATGCCCAGCCAGCAACCGCAGACAAACCCGGGCATGAGAGCTCCGGGAATGAATCCGGCGACTTCCGGAACGCCGGAGTCACTCGGGGATCAGGCGTTTGTCGACAAGGCGCTTCAGGGTGGTGATGCGGAAGTAGATCTCGGTCAGCTTGCGGAACAGAAGTCGCAGAGCAACGACGTGAAACAGTTCGCGCAGAAGATGGTCGCGGATCACACGCAAATGGCCGACAAGCTCTTCAAACCCGTGGCCAGGCAGCTTGGTGTCACGCCGCCAAAAGGGCCGTCAAAGAAGGACAAGAAGATCATCGCCAAGCTCCAGGACCTCTCGGGCACAGCGTTCGATACGGAATACATACAAACGATGGTGAAGGATCACAAGCAGGATCTGAAGGATTTTAAAGAAGAAGCGGAGTCGACGCAAAATCCAATGGTGAAGCAGGCTGCTCAGGAAGGCGCCACCGTCGTTTCGCAACATCTTCAGTTGATTGAGCAGATCGCGAAGAATCACAAAGTGGATGTCGAGGGCAAATCGAAAGATATATCGAGTATCAAATAGCCTGTGCATCCGGCTTGATAAAAATAAAGTGGTGCCCCGCCCTTGCGAATTCCCTCATCGCAAGGGCCGAAACCGCGAATCAATTTGTCTAGAGCGTGTTTCAAAAACAAGTCGTATTTCAAAAATAAATTTTGTAACAAGGGCACGGCTTTAGCCAGGCCGAAAAAGGCAGCAAGTTTATGGGGTTTTAACCCCTGAGGAATAACAACCGGACTCTGGACAACCATTTTTGAAACACGCTCTAGCAACCCGTTCCTGCCTTGGCCAGCGCTTCCTTCAGTCCCTGCATGCTGATGCGGCTTGACGCTTCCGGTGTTCCGGCGCCGCGCCAGTGGGTCTCAAGGCTTACGGCATAGCGAAAGCCATCGCGGTCGAGCGCGCGCAGTTGCCCCACCCAGTCCACCACCCCTGTGCCCACCGGCGCCCACTCCCATTTTCCATCGGGCTTGCGCACCACGTTCTTTGCATGACAGTGGCCGATGCGATTCTTCGGCAGTAGGTCGTAGCCATTGGGATAGGGCATGCTGCCGGGGAAAGTGGCGGCGTTGCCGGGGTCCCAATTAAGCATGAGATTCGGTTCGGGGATGGCTTTCAGCGTGGCTGCGGCCTCCGCACCCGTAGCCGTGTTGCACGACATCTCATTCTCAAGCAGCAGAATCAGATCGCTCTTCGCGCAGGTGCGCGCAGCCTGGCGCAGTTTGTTGTTGATGGCCTCGCGATATGGCTTTACGTCGTCGAGACGCCAGAAATCGAAACAGCGAATGCGCCCGGTATGGAATGTCTTGGCCAAACCGATGCAGTGGTCGAGCAGCGCGTCCTGTTGTTTGAAATTGAAGTCGGCATGGAACTGGTCACGGCGCTCGCTTTGTTTTGACAGCGGCGCGCCCGGCCAGTCGGTTTTGTAGAGCGGGCTGGCAATGTCGGTCACGCGCAGTTTGTATTTCTCAAGGATTGTCTGCGCCTGCGCGATCTCATTGGCGTCGAGATCAGTAATGTTCTTCTTCCACATCCCGCGGAGCTCGATCCATTGCAGGCCGAAGTCATGCGCGGCCACATAGCAGGAGTGATCGAAGTCCTGCGAAATCTCGTCGTTGATAACGGCAACCCGGAAGGGACAGCTCGCGCGCGCAGCGCGGGGCAACGCTGCCATGGTGCCAGCCGCACCCATTCCAGCAAAAAACTCGCGTCTCGATACAGACATTGTTTTCTCCTCGTTTTTCAAACGATCTGTTTCGCTTTGCGCATTTAGTTTGCCGCATATTCTTTCTTCATTCCCGTGCGCGAATTCGTCACGGAGAAACTGCCGTCAGCGGACGCTACCACCTTGAAGTATGCGCCATCGCCGTCCCCTTTGGGATTGGCAATGAGTGCTTCAGCACTGTTGTGCGCGGCGTCGGAACCCTCGGCGGTGTGCAGCATGTAAAGGTCTTCAAGACCTGGACTTTCATGCACTGTCTGCCACGCTTCGGGGCTGCCGGCCTTGTGCGCGCCGTTGTTCATAATGGCGACGCGGGGGTGAATCGCATCCACAAACGCGCGCGAGTTCGACAGGTTCATACCGTGATGGTTCACAAGATAAAGATCGACCGTGCCGATCAGGTTATCCGGGCACACGAGGGGGATTTCCTTTGCCTTGGTCAGGTCGCCCAGGTCGAGAAAGCGAAACTTGCCGAATCGCACCAGGATCCCCGCGGAGCGCGGATTCTCGCTCGTGTCGAGCTCCCACTTAGGCTCGCTGGCGCAGTAGGGATTGGGCACGGGCTTGATGCCGGGCAGCGACGCGATGTGCTCCCCATCGGCAGTCAGCACAATAATGCTGAGGCCTGGAATGCTGATCGTGTCGCCAGGATGCACGATGCGCCGCGGCTTGCCCTCGATGGCCTTTAAATAAGCGGCGTAATCGTGACGTGTGATCTCGGAGTCCTCGCGGTTCTCGCCGTGATCGAGGAATTCTCCAACCTGAACGCGCTTGACCAAGTTCGGCACTCCGCCCACGTGGTCGACATGGAAGTGCGTGATAAGCACCTTGTCGAGGCGGGTAATGCCGGCGTCGTGCATCGCTGCCACAATCCGATCCGTGTCGCGGCCGTTGTTGTCAGGCCAGCCTGTATCCACCAGCAGGGACGCGCCAGACGGCGCCACAAGCAGCGTGGATTGGCCGCCCTCGACATCGATGGAGTAGATGAGGAGGTGCTTTCCCCTGGCCTGTGCGGCAGTGGTCTGCGGAACAGCCATGAAGAACAGCGCAACCACACACGCAAGCAAAAGCGGCCCGGCGAAGAAGCAGCAAAGTTTCGACAGCAGTGTATTCAAGCAGCGATGAGCGACGATTCGCATTTGCGGGAAATTGTATTCGACCAAGCCCGTCGCGGGAAAGCAGCCCGTACGGGCCGTCTACGCGCAAGGATCTAAAAAAGCGCATGGTTGGCCACAAAGCCACGAATCTTGGCATCCAACATACAGAACAGGCAGATACCTCGAATCGAGGAGTGGAAAGATGCATCGTCTTGCAGGAATGGTCGCGATTGTCACCGGGGCCGGCTCGGGCATCGGGCAGGGGATTGCAAAGCGGTTGGGCTGCGAGGGCGCAAAGGTGATTGTCGATTACGTCGGTGATCCGGCAGGCGCGGAGGACACTCAGCGTGCCATCAAGCAGGCGGGCGGGGAAGGAGAAATTGTACAAGCGGATGTAACCAGCATCGACGACGATCGCACCCTGGTGGATATGGCATGGACCCGCTTCAGCAAGGCCGACATCCTGGTCAACAACGCGGGCATGGAGCACAAGTCCGCCTTCTGCGATACGACAGAGGCGGATTACGACAAGGTAATGGCGGTGAATCTGCGCGGGCCCTTTTTCCTCACGCAGGCTTTTGTGCGCCGTCTGCGCGATGCGAAAAAGCCGGGACGCGTTGTGAACATCAGCTCAGTGCATGAGGATATGGTATTTCCGGGATTTGCTACCTACTGTTGCAGCAAAGGCGGTCTGCGCATGTTAATGCGCGATCTTGCGATGGAACTGGGGCCGCTCGGGATCACCGTAAACAATGTTGCGCCCGGCGCCATCGCGACGCCCATCAACACCGCCCTGCTGAACGACAAACCGAAGCTGAATGCGCTTCTGGCCAACATTCCGCTGGGGCGGCTGGGCACCCCGGAAGATGTGGCCGGTCTGGTAGCCTATCTCGCATCGGACGATGCGGCCTATGTAACCGGATCCACCTATGTCATCGACGGCGGATTGATGCGCAGCTACCGTGAGCAATAAGACAAACTATGACCGCAAGAATTGAAGACTACGCTCTGATTGGCGATTGCGAAACAGCTGCGCTGGTGGATCGCAACGGCTCTATCGACTGGCTATGCTGGCCGGCATTCTCGTCTGAAGCATGCTTTGCCGCGCTGCTGGGGACAGGAGAAAACGGATACTGGAAGATCGTTCCGGCCAAAGGCCAATGGACAACGACGCGGTGCTATCGCGATTCAACCCTGATTCTGGAAACCACCTTTGAGCATGCGGATGGGACCATACGGTTGACGGATTTCATGCCTATCCGCGGGAAGAACTCCGATGTTGTCCGCATTGTGGAATGCCTTCGCGGAAGCCTCGCCGTACGCATGGAACTGGCACTGCGTTTTGACTATGGCCTCACCGTGCCGTGGGTTACGCATATTGACGATGGAGTGCGTGCGATCGCCGGGCCCAACCTCGCCGTCCTCCATGCATCGGTTCCTGTGCATGGTGAAAACTTGAAAACCGTGGCCGAGTTCAGCATGAGCGAAGGGGAAAGCGCAACTTTCACGCTGACTTACGGAGCCTCGCACCTTGACGATCCCAAGCCGGTCGATATCGGGCGGGCGTTGCAGGAGACAGAGACTTTTTGGAAGAAATGGAACTCGCGCTCAAAGTACAAGGGCAAGTATCGCGAAGCGGTCATGCGTTCGATGATGACGCTGAAGGCCATGACGTTCAAACCCACCGGAGGGATTGTAGCGTCGGTCACGACTTCGCTGCCGGAGTTCATTGGCGGCCAGCGCAATTGGGATTATCGCTATTGCTGGTTGCGCGACACCACCTTTACCTTACTTGCGCTGGCCAATGGAGGATATTTTGAAGAGGCTGTATCGTGGCAGGACTGGCTGCTTCGCGCGCTGGCCGGAAGCCCGGATCAGGTGCAGATTATGTACGGGTTGGCGGGCGAGCGGCAGCTTGTGGAGTGGGAGATCGGGTGGCTTGCCGGATATGAAAAGTCGCGGCCCGTGCGCGTAGGCAACGCCGCGTCATTGCAGGTGCAACTTGATATCTATGGCGAAATGCTGGATTCCTTTTTCCATTCACAGCACAGCCTGCGCCGCCATGGGGAGGACGATTTCAGGGTCCTTGTTCTGCTTCTCGATCATCTCGAAAAGATTTGGCAAAACCCCGATGAAGGCATCTGGGAAACGCGCGGAGGGGCAAAACAATTCACCTATTCCAAGATGATGGCGTGGGTGGCGTTCGACCGTGCCGCGCTCCTCGCTGAGCAACTGGGCTATGATGCGCCGGTGGATAAGTGGAAGTCCATCGGCGATGCAATTCACAAGGAAATCTGCGCGAATGCTTTCCGCGAAAAGAAAAACAGCTTTGTGCAGGCTTATGATTCTGACCAGCTCGATGCCGCATTGTTGTTGATGCCGGCCGTCGGATTTCTGCCCGGCAGCGATCCGCGCGTGAAAGGAACAGTGGAAGCGATCGAGCGAGAGTTGATGCCGGCTGGCTTCGTCCTCCGCTACGACACATCCAAGGTCGACGATGGATTGCCTCCGGGAGAAGGCGTGTTTCTGGCCTGCAGCTTCTGGATGGTCGGTGCATTGAAAGCCATTGGCCGTGATGCGGATGCACGGACGCTTTTCGAGAAGCTTCTGGCTCTGCGCAATGACCTGGGCTTGTTGTCAGAAGAGTACGACGTGGACCGCAATCGGCTGGTCGGGAACTTCCCGCAGGCTTTCTCGCACATCGCAATGGTCAACGCCGCATTCGTGTTGGACGACGGACCCGACGTACGTGCGCGGGCGCATCGCCATCTGCAGCAGAAGGCGGCGGCCTCAAGTTGAGTCTTCATGCGAGAATCCTGAGATCGATCCAACCAAACCTGCCGGAGCCGCATCTCTTCTTTGAGAAAGACTCGTGAAACCGACCCTAGAGCGGTTTGCCATTGTGCGGCCTCGCAGGCTCTGCGTAGCGCGGCCTTTGCTTCCATCCCGAGCGACGAGTATTTGTCGCCGGGCTTCTCTCTGATCAACCGCGCGACCAGGAAATGTCGGCGGGAATCCCGGAAAGAGCAAGCCATAGAAGCGTTTCGTTACCTGTCCACCGCAAAAGGGGAAACCGCTGTCGCCCCGGATGCTGAGAACCAGGTTTACCATGCTCGATATACGGCCAGCCTGAAGAAACGATGACTGCTGTCCGGTTGCGTCAATTCATGGGAGCTTTGTGGGTTACAGGAGAATTCTTCGCCATTCCTGCCTCTTGTTCGCAGTCTGGGCCTCCGTGTGCGCTCTTTCCGCGCCTGCGCAAACTTCATCTGCGCCGGAAACGACGGGCGCAATTCGGGGTACCGTCGTCGACCCAACCGGCGCCGTGATTCCCAACGCAAGCGTGACTGTGACTACGGCGGGCGGGCATCCTGTCGCCACCGCCAGGTCCAACGGCGTTGGCAGTTATCATGCGACACATCTCGGGCCAGGAACATACGTGGTCAGCGCGAACGCGCAAGGCTTTGCTTCATCGGCAGGCAAGACCATCACTTTGAATTCCGGTGAGAGCCAGCAGGTCAATATCACGCTGCAGATTCAAGTGCAACAGCAACAGGTGCAGGTCAACTCAGAAGCCTCAACCGTGAGCACCAGTCCTGAAAATAATGCCAACGCCATCGTTCTGAAGGGCAAGGCCCTCGACGCGCTTTCTGACGATCCTGATGAACTGGCCAACGAGTTGCAGGCTTTGGCCGGTCCCGCTGCCGGCCCCAATGGCGGCGAGATCTACATTGACGGTTTCACGGGTGGTCAGATTCCTCCCAAGTCTTCGATTCGCGAAATCCGCATCAATCAAAATCCCTTCTCGGCTGAGTTTGACCGGCTGGGCTATGGGCGCATCGAAATCCTTACCAAACCCGGCACAGACAAAATGCACGGGCAGGTCGAATTACGCGGCAACGATTCTGCGTTCAACTCCCAGAATCCCATCCTGAACGCCAACCTGCAGCCCGGGGAGCCGCTTGTTCAGGAGCCAAGCTATTACTCCTATCACCTCAATGGCAGTGTGGGCGGCCCGCTCAGCAAGTCCAGTTCTTACTTCCTGAGCGTGTTTGCGCGCAATACGCAGAACGAGTCCGTAATCGACGCACTCAATCCCGCGGATACCGCTGCAACGTTGAACGAAGCAATCGCCAACCCCAGTTCGCGTCTCGACGTGAGCCCTCGCATCGATCTGCAACTCGGCAAGTCGAACACGCTTACCATTCGCGACGAGTTCTATCGCGCGGTGCAGACCAACGGTGGTCTTGGGGCATTGACCTTGCCCGAGGGGGCATACGATACCCACGGTTTTGAAAACACGCTTCAGGTGAGCGATAGCCTGGTCCTGAGCAATAATCTTGTCGACGACATTCGCTTTCAATATCGCCGCATTCGCAACCAGCAATTTCCGCTGTCAAATCTGCCGTCGGTATCGGTTCAAGGAGCGTTCAACACCGGAGGCAGCAACTCGGGCACCGTTGAAGACCATCAGGACGACTATGAATTGCAGAATTATTTCACCGGTTCGAAGGGTGCGCATTCGTTGAACTTCGGAGCGCGCCTGCGTGCCTACCGCGATGCAAACTATACGAATGGCGGCTCGAACAGCTCTTATGTCTTTGATACGGTTGCAGATTATCTGGCAGGCACTCCCGAGAAATACTCGGTTACATTGATTCATAATTCCGTGGCGCGCGCGACCCTTTTCGATGCGGCTCTGTTTTATCAGGATGACTGGAAGGTCAATCGTCGCTTTACTTTCAGCTATGGCCTGCGCTGGGAATCGCAAAACCGGATCAACGACAAAGACGATTGGGCTCCGCGTCTGAGCCTGGCCTATGCCTTGGGCAAGCCCGGCAAAAATAGCCAAACGAAGACCGTGTTGCGCGCCGGGTACGGCTGGTTCTACCAGCGTTTTTCGGTGCCCAACAGCTTTGGGTCCACGCAGGGAACGCCCTATATTATTCAGGCAATCCACAACAACTTTGCGCCGCTTGGTTCATCGCAGACGCCTAATGAAGCAACTTTTATTATCCAGAATCCGAATTTCTATGATCCCAACGCGCCGGTGACCAGTCTCTCCGGATCGGCCAGTGCGGCGGCGCCCACCGGATACTCGGTCGACCCTCATTTCCATGCCGCAAACGATATGCAAGGCGCGGTGGGCGTGGACCGGCAACTGTCCCGGACGACAACCTCAAACGTCACTTATCTCTATAGCCGCGGGGTCCATGAGTATCTCACCGACAATATCAGCGCAGCCGGACTTTTCCCCGCCGCGAATATTCAAGACGATACCTACCCGGCAAGTCCAATCTCGCAGCCTGCGGAAAACAACATGCAATATCAATCGGGAGGTGTCTACCGCCAGCATCAGATCATCGCATCGGTCACAGCCCGCTTTCCCCGGCTCACCATCTTCAGCTTTTATACGTATAACAACGCCAAGGGAGATACGAGCGGCGTAACCTATGCTCCGTCGGTTGCCGGCGACCCAGGATTTGATTACGGCCGCTCCAGCTTCGACGTGCACAACCGGTTTCTCGTGCTCGGCAACATTATCGTTCCCTGGCAATTGTCGTTTGCGCCGTTTCTCTCAGCCAACTCCGGCACACCCTACAACCTGACGACAGGCAAGGATTTGACCGGGAATAATCAATTCAACGCGCGGCCCACGTATGCGGCGAGTTGTAGCGAAGCGAATGCCGTTTCGACGCCGTATGGATGTTTTGACGCGGATCCGCTGACCAGCACCAACGGCGCGAGCGAAAAGATTGTGCCCTTCAACCTGGGTACGGGACCCACCAATGTGAGCCTCAACTTGCGCGTCAGCAAAGTCATCGGATTCGGTCCAAAGATCGGTGAAGGCGGCGGAGGCGGTGGGGGCGGTCGCCGCGGCGGAGGCCTGGGCGGACGCGGATTGAGCGGAAATCAAGGAGGCCCGGGCCGTCTGAATGCAACCACTTCGCGCAAATACAGTCTCACTTTCGTGGCTTTCGGACAGAACCTGTTTAACCATGAGAACCTCGGGGCGCCCAACGGCACGTTGACCTCTCCATTTTTCGGCAAATCGCAATCGCTCGCAGGCGGTTTCTTTGGTCCTTCCACAGCCGGAAACCGCAGCATCTTCCTTGAAATGGGATTTAACTTTTGAGGCTGGCGGGCGCAAAAAGCCAGCCTTTCAAGGTGCCTTGGCGGATGGCTCATGTCCGTTGTCCGTCCTGCTGATAAAATAGAAATTGCCGCAGTGTGCGGAGATTTAACCTATTCTCACCTCCCAATCCCAAGGCCCCCGTGGCCGAACCCGCAAAGAAGGAAAACCCGCACCTGTGAGCCAGACGATACGCAATATCGCCATCATCGCCCATGTAGACCACGGCAAGACAACACTCGTTGACGCGATGCTGCGGCAGTCGGGAACTTTTCGCGCCAACGAGCAAGTGGCTGAGCGGGTGATGGATTCGAACGAACTGGAGCGGGAGCGCGGTATCACGATCCTGGCCAAGAATACGGCGATCAATTTCGCTGGCGGCAAAATCAACATTGTCGACACGCCGGGCCATGCCGATTTCGGCGGGGAAGTGGAGCGCGCGCTCAAGATGGTGGATGGCGTGATGTTACTGGTGGACGCGGCCGAGGGACCGCTGCCGCAGACGCGTTACGTCCTGGCGAAAGCGCTTGAAGCCAAACTGCTGCCCATTGTGGTCATTAACAAAATTGACCGGCCCGATGCGCGGCCGCAGGAGGTGCTGAACGAAATTTACGATCTATTCATTGATCTCGATGCGGATGAGTCGCAACTGGATTTTCCGGTGCTCTATGCGGTAGCCAAGGCGGGCACGGCAACCATCGATCCCGCCGTGCCGGGCGTGGATTTGCAACCGCTCTTTGAGACCATCGTCTCTACCATTCCGGCGGCCACCGGCGATTCCGAAGGCACTTTGCAGATTCTGGTCACCAATCTCGACTACTCCGATTACTTCGGCCGCATCGCCATTTGCCGCGTCTTTCAGGGCACGCTGCACGCGGGCGACGACGTGACGATTTCAAAGCGCGACGGCAGCCTGCAGAAAACACGCATCACCAAGCTGTTCACGTTCAGCGGGCTCAAGCGGACCGAGATTACCGAGACCACGATGGGCGATATTGTGGCCGTGGCCGGCGTCGAAGGCATCACCATCGGCGAGACCATCACCAGCGTCGAAAATCCCGCGCCGCTGCCGCTGATCGTCATTGACGAGCCGACCATTGCAATCCAGTTCAGCGTGAACAACTCGCCTTTTGCCGGGCGCGAAGGCAACTACGTCACCAGCCGCAATCTGCGCGAGCGCCTTGAAAAAGAACTGCTGACCAACGTGTCGATCCGTGTGGAAGATACTGGTTCGCCCGACAGTTTCAAGGTGCTGGGCCGCGGCGAACTGCAGCTCGCCATTCTCATCGAGATGATGCGCCGCGAGAGCTTCGAGTTGATGGCCGGGCGCCCCGAGATCGTCACCAAGATGGTGGACGGCACGCGCATGGAGCCGGTGGAACACTTGACCATCGACGTGCCTGAAGCGCACACCGGTGTGGTAATTGAGAAGCTAGGGCCGCGCAAGGGCGAGATGACCAGGATGCATAATCATGGCTCAGGCCGCGTGCGCATGGAGTTTCGCGTACCCAGTCGCGGGCTCATCGGATTGCGCAGCGAGATGCTGACCGAGACGCGCGGCACCATCGTGATGAATGCGCTATTCGACGGCTACATTCCTTATCAAGGCGAGATTCCGCAACGACCCACCGGCGCGCTCATCGCCGATCGCCAGGGACTGACCACTACGTATTCCCTGAACGGTTTGCAGGAACGCGGCATTCTGTTTGTAGGGCCAGGCGTTGAAGTTTACGAGGGCATGATCGTCGGCGAGCATTCGCGCGATAACGACCTCGACGTGAATGTGGTGCGCGAAAAGAAGATGACCAACATGCGGGCATCCAGCGCTGACGAGGCGATTCGGCTGGTGCCCGTGAGGACGTTGAACCTGGAGCAAGCCATCGAATTCATCGCCGAGGATGAGATGGTGGAAGTTACTCCCAAGTCGCTGCGGCTGCGCAAGAAGATCCTGCAGCAAAACCGCCGGCCAAAACGGTGGGAGAAGAACGCCGAATAAGAGGGCGACGACTAACGACGGCAGGAATCAGGGGCCAGACGAGTAACGTGTTCTAACCGGCTGAAATGCCGCCAGCAGACCCCCACAATTTCTTTCAAGAAATTTGAAATTGCACCTCGGTAGATATTTGCAAGGATAATGTCGCAAAACAGCGGTGTTGTGCTATCTTTCTGCCATGTGGCTTGGTTGGAGCAAATTCATTGAGTTTGTTCTCCGCGTGGCTATCAAATATGCGCGAAGGATCAACACCAGCGATTGGCCGGTCTGCAACGCAGCTGTCGTTTCCTCAAAGCAAGACCGAAGTTTCGCGGGATGTATTCTTATTATCATTCACTACAAATATCGCAATGCCGACAGGCGATACGAGGGAACTCACAAGCAACCTTTTATATTCGACAACTACGCAAATGCATATTTGCGCCGCTATCCAGGCGGATCGGAATTTCCTGTGCTCGTAAGCCCCAAATATCCCTCCTACTCGATCTCTGCTGAAGGAAAAATCGTTTTCACTCCAGTAGGGTAGGCCCCGGCACATCTCGCGCACGCGCCAAATCCTTGATAACTGTCCGCCGTATTTCCGAACTGGGCGCCCGGAAACGAAACCCAATTCGTTCGCTGCGCGTCAAGCACGCGCCCCAGAGTGCCTGGTTTGAGTCGCAATTTCTTGCGGAGGGAGCCGTTGTTAGGCGTCGTCGATCAAATGGATGCTGGGAAGCATTCGCTGGTGCAATACTCGGCCAATGAAGATTCCGTCGAGGCCCGCTCGATACAGAATGACGTGCCTCATTTGCTCGAAACGCCGATATCCTGGCTGAATTCGATTGCAGGGGCGGCCGATTTGAGGAGCTTTGGCAAGCCGATTGAAGCAGGTTTCCAGGCTATCGAGATAGCGCTGGGCCTGTTCCGGTCCCCAGGCGTCCACGGTGTAGTCGGCAATATTTATCAGATCGAGTCGGGCCAAGTTCGAAAGTTGGTATGCGGGCAACCGTCACACCCTGCCCTTTGCCAGAGCGCGCTGTCGGACATGAGCGCGAATCTCACGGAAAACGTCACCCTTGGCTATCCCGCTTTGCTCACCTGCCAGAACCGCCGAGCGCAAGGCATCGAGCTTGGCTTTGTCTTCTTTTTCAATCTTTTCCAATGCCCGCAAGCCCGCACGAAGCACTTCGCTCGCATTCGCGTAGTGACCTCGTTTGATTCTGCTGTCGACAAATTTGTCCATCTGTGGTGTAAGGTTGATGTTGCGCGTCGGCATGGCACACCTCTGGTCTAGTCATGTTAACGCGATTGGCAATAATTGGCAAGATTATCAATCTCCCAATTTTCCGGAAATCTTAGATAAGCCGCCGCTTCGCCTCAAGCACACGCTCAAGAGCTTCTTTCGCAGTGGCTCCCGTCGCGGAGAGATGCCCCATTTTCCGGCCTGCGCGCGGCGTGTGCTTCTCGTAAAGGTGCAGCCGCACCCCGGGTACGGTGAGGCCCGCGGCAAAATCAGGTTCGCCATCCAGCCACATCTCCCCCAGCAGATTCACAATTGCTGCGGGAGTAATCAGCGATGTGTCGCCCAGCGGCAGGTTGCACGTCGTGCGTACAAGCTGCTCGAACTGGCTTGTGACGCAGCCGCGCTCGCTCTGGTGATAGCTGTTATGGGGGCGCGGAGCTAACTCATTTACGAGTAACTCGCCCTGACGAGTTATGAAGACTTCCACGCACAGCAGACCTTCAATGCCGAGTTTGGCAATGATCGCAGCGGCCAATGCCTGGGCTCGCGATTCAAGTTCCGCGGGCACGCCGGCCGGCAGCACGCTCCAGGCGAGAATTTGATTCTCGTGGTGATTGCGCGCGGCGGGATAACTGCGCAATTCACCTGCGGGATTGCGCGCGGCCATCACGCTGATTTCGCAATCCAGATCGAGAGCCTGCTCTGCGACGGCGGCATGCGCGCCAATGCTTTTCCATGCAGCCGAGATGGAATGTTCAGTCGCAGGCGCGTGCGCATTCGCAGCATGTGGGCCAATGCGCGCCTGGCCGCGCCCGTCATACCCGCCGCGCCCGATTTTAAGAAAGATATGTCCGCCCAGAGCGCGCACCGCTTCCTGCAACTCCGCCTCAGTGCGCACCACTCGAAAAGGGCCGACGGGAAAGCCCGCATCGGCGAGCCACGCCTTTTGCAGCGTCTTATCCTGGATAATGCGAATAGGCTCAACGCCGGGTCGCAGCGGCGCAATCCGCGCCACCTCAGTGAGAGCATCCACGCCGATCTGCTCGATTTCAAGGGTCACCGCGTCCGCGCCCGTGGCCAGTCGTCGCGCTGCGTCCACATCGTCCCATCGGCCCATGATCGTTTCATCGACCACATAGCTCGCGGGACAGGCCGGTTCTGGGTCCATCACGCGCACGCGGTAGCCCATCGTGCGCGCGGCCATCGCCGTCATGCGGCCCAGTTGTCCGCCGCCGAGAATCGCCAGCAACCCGCCTGGCCGCACAATGGAATGGTTGTGAATTTGCGTGGGTTCAGCGCTCAAACTGGCAACTCCTGCTCGAGCACTTCCTGGGTACGCGCGGCGCGCCACGCGGCCAGCCTTTCATAGAGCGCGGTGTCTGAAGTGGCTAGCATTTCCGCCGCCAGCAATGCCGCGTTGGCCGCCCCAGGCTTGCCGATTGCCAACGTCCCCACCGGAACGCCCTTAGGCATCTGCACAATCGACAACAGCGAATCCATGCCGTTCAACTGCGTAGCGGCCACAGGCACGCCCAGCACGGGAACCAACGTCTTGGCTGCCAGCATTCCCGGCAGGTGCGCCGCGCCGCCGGCCCCGGCGATGATCACACGCAGTCCGCGATCTCGTGCCGTTTCAGCGTATTTGAAAAGCCAGTCCGGCGTGCGGTGCGCGCTCACCACGCGCGACTCATAGGGAATTTCAAGCACGCGCAGAATCTCCACTGCCGCCGATAGCACTTCATAGTCGCTCTTGCTGCCCATCACCACGCCAACCAACGGATGATCGCTCATGGGGCTGATTATACGAGGATGGACTGTGACGCCGAAGACGGGAGTTGCGCTTCAGTGCCGGTGCCATGCTTCGACGGCCACTTCGATCACCGCAAACAGCACACTGACTGCTGCCAGAAAGCCCTTGGCTCGCTGCCAGTTCTGTTCATGCCGCTCCATGCGCCGCTCCAGTTCGGCAATGCGCCCTCCATGGCCGTCGCCCGTCAACCCGGTCATCTGGGTTTTGAGTACGCTCAGGTCGCTCAGCACCTGCGCTTCGAATTCATTCATCATCCGCATCTGCCGGACTCCGTCTCTTCGTTGCTCGCCGCGAGGTCCACTACGACCCCAGCGGCAAATTGATAAACAATGCCGCGGAAAATTCCGAGTAATTCGGCGGGGTGGCACCGTCATACATCCTTATGAAATAGCGGTCGCTCGCCGACGTGCGCGAGAACGTAAGGCTTGACTGCGAGCCGCGCATGACCAGGTCCGGATCCTCGCCAGGCATAAAAGCGAAGTCTCGCCGTCGAATCTCAAACCCGCCCCCCGCAGGCGCGGTGGTGCCAGTATTGATCGTGACCGTGCTGCCATTGAGCGAGGTCACCGTCAGGCCGCTGAGATTGGCAAGATAAGTGGGTGCAGCCAACGCCGGCAGCCACGTATCGGCAGGGACTGTCGTGCTGGTTTTGATGGCCAGATCGTCGGCCCAGTCGTTGGCAAACCTAATAGCATACTCGACTAAGTCAGGGTAACTCGCGCCGTAACTCAGCTTTACATTTCGCACTACGACTTGCGCGCTCAGGTTCGCCGAGGGCGCATTCAGCTGCAACGCATCACCGGGCCAGACATCAGTGGCGAAGCTTGCCCTTGTACCCCTATAGGCGCCGCTCCAAAGCGCACTTACACCCGCTGCAGCTTGCACCATCGCCGCTGAGGCATTGCGGCAATCCTGAGAACTTCGGGCCGCGGGGCTTGCAATCGAGCCAATCCACGAAGCCACAGCAGGTAAGCCCGCCTGTGAAAGTGCCTCTTGGCTCGCAGCGTTGACCGCACGTCCGACGGCCCTTCCCACGGTGCGATAGCCCACTGCAATCTGCTCTCCCGCCGGAGGTGCAAACCCGGTATAAAACACGAGTTTGCCGGTGCTCTCCAAGTGGCATTCAGCCGCCTGCGCGGTTGTGCCCACGCGCCGTGTGCTTGCGCTGCCGTTCGCGGGAGTGCTGACAACCCATCCCGATCCAAGGTTAGTCAAGTTGAGCGCCCGCATCGTTCCATTCAAGTTGATGCTGCTGGCAGCGACCACCATGCACGCGCCGGGAAGGCTCGCAATCGCGCCATCAAAGATAGTTATCGGCATTCCTGCCACGCCGTTCACAAACTCCTGTATCTCAAACTGAATCTTCGCGGGCGCGAGTTTCCATTGACCACCATAACTTATGGCCCCGTTGTCGCCATAGGATCGATAAGCCGCCAAGGCGCGCTCATTTTCAGGGCAATGCACACGAATGCGAAGGGCGTATTGGTTAGCGGTATTCACTGGATAAGTCGCGCCGACGGCTGCGCCTTGAACAACTGGCTGCAACGTGACCGCGCCGGTGCCTTGTTGTGATGAGACTTGAAAGCCAGCCCCACATCCGGGCAATGTTTCAAGCCCAACAAAGAAACCTGCGAGGATTCCGGCGCTTCCGGGTGCGAGAGTCACGCCCGTTGCTTCGAGCAGCAGCGTCCCGCCCATCTCTACCGGATCGATCCACGTGAGAAGCGTCCCACCATCAATTCCACTCCCGCCCAACATGGTCAACCCGCCGGCTCCCAGCGACATATAATTCTGCCCAGCCGAGTTTGTCCAAACGCGCAGATCGATCGCGCCCTCGTTGAAGAGCTCGCGAATGATGATGGATTTGGACGAGGGCAAGAAGTACGGGTCATAGGCAAGGTTGAACTGGGTAGTCACGCCGTCCCCCAGAAAGTACTCTGTAACATAGGCGGCCGGCTCATGCTCGCCACAGACCGTGATGTCATTGGCCAGGGCGCGTCTTACCGCGGATGTAAGTGCCAGGCTCGCCAGGTCCAGGCTTCCATCTGTCTCATTCAGTGTGTGCACCGTACATGGAACCGAAGCGAGAGCTAATGCGCCATTCACTGCTCGGTACGCCGCTCTCACTTGGTCCGCCACTTGCCCGGCACTTTTACTCCACGACGCGCCCGCGTCAGGAGCAAAGTTGCCGAGGGCCGTGTTGAGTGTGAGCGCCTTGGTTGAGAGACTGGTCGATCCGGTGCGAGTCACCAGGGACGTCAGCAGCGCACCCGCTGTCTGGCCCGTCGATCCCTTGCAGGGCTCCATCGATAACTGATCAAGCAGTAACTCGTCGCTCAGTGCCTGGATGGCGATCCGGTAGCGTGGTCCCTCCATTCCGACTCCGGCAAATTCCGGCAAAGGAGTTATCGCGATATAGCCCGTAAAGTAGGTTGTGCCATCATCGCCGATGACTGCAATCGACTGATTTCGCGAAGGCATCGCAAAGCTGCCATTGGAGGGCAGACACAGCCATAGCTGGCAGACAGAGGGTTCATTCAATGAGCGCTCGATTGTCATCGGATGCGCGGCATCGAGCGAAGGCGTGTAGTCTTCGCCCTGGATGGTTATCTTCATTGTGGGCTCGCTTACTTATCGGTCGACTTAGATCGTTGCGTTCGGTGCGGGCAGGAAACTCCGGTAACAGAGCACGCGCTCTCCGTCCAATGGATCGGTCACGGGCAGTGCGAGGAACTGGCCTTTGAGCAACACACGCTCCGGGCCGCCGTTCTGCTTGCCGTTGAGAGGAATTGCTGTTTCTTCTGCGCCAGACACTGTTTGGAGTCTAGGGTAATAAAAGAAGATACGTTCGCCTTGGCTGCCTTGCATGACAAAGAGGGCCGACCATTCCTGATAGAAGCTGCCGCCCTCGCGGTCGACAAAGCCAGTTACGGCCTGCAGTTTAGCGCCGGCTTGCGGGGCTCCGCCGGGCAGGGGTGTGGCCAGGGTTAGCCCGGTTGAAGTTGCTTGAGATACCAATGCGACATTGAAAGTGATACGGCGGATATAGTCCACGTCGGCAAGAGATTGCTTCACGTAGGCACCTGAAACCGGCGAACCGACAAAGCCAGTTTGTCCGGTGTAGTCCGCATCCAACGCGACCATTGAGCCGGCTTTGAATTGCGCCGCATCCGCTGCTGCAAGCATCACAACCGATGCTGTCGAGCCGCTTGCCACGGTTACGGCGGCGGCCGCCTGCGCTCCGTCTGCGGCCACGGCCGCACCGCTCGCCGGCGCTAACAGGTTCATATGCTGCGAGCCGGCGGCCAAAGCCATCGTCAGCTTCGTCCAACTTAGGAACTCAAAGGAAACTTGCGCTTCAAGAGTCTCGCGGACCTGATCTAAAGTTGCGGCGGGAATTCCCGTCATTACAGGCACGGTCTTGCTCGCCGCCTTGCGCATGAACCCTTGAATCCATCCCAGGTCGATCCATGGGGCCGGCGGATGATCAAGGCTGAAATTACCTTGTTCCGCCGGATCGAAAAGCACCGGGGTTTGGGTCGCGCGGTTCACGGGCGAAAAAAAAGCGCGAACCCGCCGCGTTACCGGTGAAGGAGCTGAGAACCAATTCGCTGTCATTTATTCCCCCTCCTCCTGGTAGCTATAAACCACCACCTTAGCCGACCGGCTTAGCCGATCCCGTTGAACGTTGACCGGCGTAAAGCCCGGCTCGTCCCAAAACACATGGGTAAGCATCGTCACCGAAGGTTGCGCGGTGTAATTGATCTTGGAGGTATGGAAGGGCTGTAACATCGCGACTAACTCCTCATCCATCGCGCTGAGCAACCGCCCGCGATCGAGCCCGCCGAAGCTTTGCGTTCCGCAGGTCTGGTAGATAATTTCGCACTCTTCGGCAACCATGGTGGATGCAAGGTCCATGTCGGTGCAAAGGCCAAGCCATCGCAGCACGAACACATCGTCGGGGAGTTGATTGAAAGGCGCCTCCGCCTCCTCTACCAGGATCCCGGGCCGCACTGCGCCGCGCAGCAGGGTGGTCCGGTCCGGGTTGATCGTCGCCAGGCGCGCGCGCATCGCCATGTAGAACGAGTCTTTCGCATTTTGCATCGAGCAGAACTCCTGATTGCACTGATCATGGCGGTAGGCCGCGTGATCGAGCGCTTCCGAGACAGACAAGGTGGATTTGCGAGAGGTTACACAGTCTGTTGTCGCGCTTCGCGCAATAACAGCCTGTAAAGGTAAACCTGGCCGAAGGCTTCATTGGCAGCGACAGATTCAATCAGGTAATCCTGCTCTCCCACAGTTACCGTCAAAGTTATGGCGAAGAGTTCCTGAGCGGATGAAAGGGCGAGAGTATTTACCTGCTGCTGAACGCTCGTCGCCGATACGAGGAGTTCCCACTTCGACTCGCCTCCTTCTTGCCAAGTGGGTCTTTGTTTCCGCATCACCACAGGGCTCACGACGACATCAACAAATGTTGTGGGTAACAAACCCACCTCAGACTGGTTCGTATCAGTATTAGATCCAGTTACACGCAGCAGGGCCGTTGTACCCGTCACACTTCGCAACAATGCGTCAGCTAACATCTGTGGCGCTCCCACCGGATTGCGCGGCGTTGTATCGCTCATTGTTCACCCCAGCCTGTTCGCCACATAGGGACGCAGCCATGCCTGCACCGTTTCGTCCACCAGCGAACTGGAGAAATACTGCATTTGCATTGTGTCGATCCTGGTCTTGCTGGCGTTCAGGGCGGGCGTCGATTGGGCGTTGCGGACAATCTGCGCGCAGGCCGTCTTGATGTCGTCACCAATTGCGGCCAGCCCAGCAGTGTAAGTAACCATCACTTCGTTATACGGCAGCCCAAGCACATTCCACGGCAACGTCAACTCTCCGGATGTCGCGTCGAAGTCCAAGGAGTTCGGGTCGATCGCGGTCCACTGTCCCGGCAGGGAAAATGCCCACGCAATTTCGGACAACACACTGTCAACGATCTCTCCGCGCCTTGGCTTCGCAAAACGGCCTTCGATGTTGACGATCGGGGTGGTCGTTGTTCCCAGCGGCGCCAGCGGTAGATAAGACAGCAGCACCGTTTGTGAGCCGCTGGTCATGCGCAGGCGCTCTGTGTACTGGATCACGTTGAGGTCAGGACGCCTGCAGTAGCTGTTGATGAGAGCCGTCGCGGCCGTGATCCAGTCCGCCGTCGTTCCAGGTGGCAATCCATAATTCGGGTAATCCACTGGCTGCAGATATCCCATGCCTAACCCTTCTTTCCTTTTGTTCCAGCGTGAGGGCTGGAATAGCTTTCTGATTACTTGGAGTGACGCGCCTACTTACAGAACTTTTGGCGTTCGTGCTAACTCAAGAGAGAGGCTCCGCATGACGGAGCCTCTCTCATGCACGTATTCGTCAGCAAGCGGCTATCGGTCGACAAGGACCTGGTAATGCGCGTAATTGGCGCCCTTGACCACCACGGCGCCGAACTTTACGGCGACGTACTGTTGGGCCAAAGAGCCAGGCAAGCCGAGCTGGAAGATGCGTGGGGTGGGATCGCCGAGCCAGTGGTACTCGATCAGATCCTCGGTCACGATGTAAGCCGGCAGCACTGCAGAGCCCGAACCGGGGGTGCCTGTGTAACTCAGGCTCCAGTCAGGAATCAGAGGCAGGTCGCCAGCTTGCGTCGAGAGCATCTTGACGCGGAATCCGCCGGTGATCTGGTCGGTGTTCAGGACCACGTTGAATTCGGACTTCATCTCGCGGTCGATGAGGTCCAGCAGCACAGGGTTGGCGTAGATGGCGGTGGGCCGCACCTGGAAGCCGTTGTTGGCCACCATCTGCGCAACCGCCGACTTGATTCCATCCACGATTGAAGCAGTGGTGCCGATGGTTGTGGTGTTGCCGCCCGCAATGATCTGCCCGATCGCGCCCATATATTGAGTCGTGGTCGGGGTGCTGAGGCTGGTGTCGTTGCCGTTCCACAGGGCCACATCGTGGGTCACCATCACGCCGCTGACGGTGTCGACCAGGTCCTTGGCCTGCAGATAAGCAAACTGCTGTTGCTGGTTGCCTAACTCGACGTCGAACAGGTTGTAATTGATCTGCGAAACGATGGCCTTGAGCGGTACGCTGCGCTCAACGCGCGTGGGATTCACGACCGGAGCAACGATGCTGCGCGGATTCACAAAGCCGGCCGAACCGGGATTGGGAATCGCCGTTTCCTCGAAGAATCTGGACGGATGGCCAGTGGCGGGAACTTGCTTGATGCGCTGCCCAAAAGGGCTCGAACGGCGGCAGATGTCGAATATCTCGGTCTGATACAGCGGAACTTCGATGGCGCCCGGTCCGATGAAATCTGCTGCCGCGTGAATGTCTGCAAAGGTTGCGTTCATAGGCTCTTTCGCCCCCTCCATGGGGCCGTTGGTTGCTTGGTTGACAGCTAACTGTTGACAGCTAGCGGCGAACAGTTCGAAGTTAAAAGGCAGGCGGCTCAAGCACGGTATCTAGGAGATCGCCCCCGCGCGGAGCAACTGGCTCTTGACCGCGATGCGCTGTTCCAGACTGAGTCCGGCGAGCGCCGCGTCAAGGGTCCTTACGTCCACCGGACCGTCTCCGATGCCGTGTTTGGCGAGCATCTCTGAGGTGGCGGAGGGCACCGTTTTGCGCAGCGGATTCAGTACGTTCTGCGCTGCCCCGGCCCGCAATTCAGCCAGTTCCCGCTCAGCGATAGCGAGCTTCTCGGTCAACTCTGCCTCACGCCGCCCTTGCTCGACGGTGGCGGAGATCTTTTCCACCTCGCCGGTCAAAGTAGCCGCGACAGCGCCTCGCTCTTCGATCCAGTTCAATGCCTTTTCAAGCAGGGCCGTTGCGGCTTCAAACCGCTCGGCAATGTCTCTTTCGTCCGTTTCCATGCCATTCCTCTCTTCTGTGGTTAGTTGTCACTTATCGGGATCGCACTGCATTAACTCGATAGCTTCTCCGCCGCAAGAAGCTAACTCGCCATGCGAAAGCTTGTCTCGCGGTAGGCTGCTTTCTCGCGCAGGAGAATTGCGGCGCCCGTAAAAGTGACGCGAGTAAGTTTCCAAACTTCCGCCCGCATATCTTCTACCCGCGCGTCGGCTAATTCGTAACTCATTCCCATCGCTCGAGGCGCCTGCGCCTGGATGGCCCTGGCAACGTCAGGAAAATCCCGCGCGTAGAGATAGCCGGAAACAACCAGCTTGTTTCCGACCAGGTTGGCCTCGGTCAGGAGCCCGATCTTGCGACGCGCATCGTGCCCGTCCCAACCCGGCCGATAGTCGACCGCCATGCCCAGCAGAGAGGGCAGTGCGTTGTCCGCCGCTTCGCGGGTTAACATCACCCGGTGTCCGCGCGCTCCAGCCGGCGCTTTGTCGCTGGCTGCGTTGACCACCGTCAATACCCCTTCAAACGCCACCCTGTTTGGGTGTCCGTCCACGTGGGGAAACTTTACCGCCATCGCTTCCAATCGCATGTGCTCTCCGCCCTTTTCTTTTTTGCTCGATGGGATCTATCGCGCCGCCTCCACCGTTTCCGTACAACCACCCCCAACGACGAAGACACGCCGCCGAGGGCCGATGAGCGAAAAACATGGGGCCACGGGTATGCCTTGAATGAATTGATTTGAACTTGTCTATTTCAGCGCCGCTTCGCCTGCCAGTTGCGCCACACCGTCTTTTGTCAACGGCGCGAGGCCCCGCATTGCGCGCACCTCGTCCACCGTAAGTACGCCGGCCTGCAGCAACTGCACCTGCACTGCCAACTCGGTTTCCTCGTCGCGTGCATTCAGATCGTTGAAGACAAACTCGAACTCCCGCCAGCCGATACATTTCGCGAAGAGATCGCGCGTGATGTGTCCGGCCATCAACTGCGCCAAAGGCAGTATCGCGCCACGAAACGCTTCATCCGCCAACTCGGCAGCGGTGGAGCGATTTACATCGCCCTCCAGGCCGAGGAGCAGAGGAGGCAATCCAAACGCGTTGGCGACCATGCGGATCAGAAACTCCTGCCACGCCAGCCGAAGGTCCGCGTCGGTGCCCTGTGCGAACCGCAAGACCTCGGGTTTTTGCTCGGTCGAGATCAGGGGCACGCGGCCGGTTCCCTCGATTTCGTCCTGCCACCAGCGAATGAGCCGGTCGTGCTGCACGGGTGTGGCTTCGTTGAGCCATAGCGCATACTGCGCCACCGAGTTAGCCGCCAGCTTGCCGGCAAACCGGTGCGCGCTGATGAAGTGGTTCACCGTCTCGAACGCCACTTCCAGCGGCCCCAGTCCAAAGGGCGTGTAACTGCGCGGATTCATGCGCACGTAGATGAGCTGGTTGTCGCATAACTCAACTGCGCTTGATTCCATTTGACCGGGCAGCGCCTGCGCGTAACGCGGGGTATCTTCCTGCCCGTCCCAGCGGGCGTTGATGCGAATTGAGGCGCCGTCGACAGGCCACAACATCGCGGGCCGGTCCGTATCCCCGGTGGGCTCCATCTCGATGGCGCCGTATCCGCCGGTCAGCGCATCTTCGATGACCTGTTCGATCAAGGTTCGAAAGCTGTCGACCGCATTCGGTTCTTCCAGCGTTCGCCGCAAAGCCGTGAGCTTTCTTTGGAGTTCTGCAACGGCGTCGGGTTTAACACCGCGGCGCACCCGCACTTGCCAGTCCATCGCTGCGATGCGGTCCTTGATTACGTTGATGGCGCGGCGCACCACCGGCGTCTCCGCAAACCTGCGCAGATTTGCCGGCGTCGGCTTGGGCAACAGCCGTCCCGGAAACTGAACCGGACTCAGGATCGAGGGCAACGCAAGTGTCTTGCGCTCCGCTTCGGCATCGGTTGCTGCGGCAGACCCTTCCGCCATGCGTCCCACAGCCCTTCCGGCGGCATGCCGCCACATCTCCCGCAACTGTTCTCCAACCTTCACGCGCATCTTCCTTTTCCCCCCAAAACGAGAAGGCATGACCCTGGCCGGATCATGCCTTCTCGTTTCAGTGTTCGGTTCTTTGAGCGAAACCAGTGTTGGTGTGCCCTGTTTGTTCTTGTTCAGGATCGCCGCTCCCTGATGGTCGCGTCGACTTGAATGCAGTGGTTTCGGGGTACAGTCACTCTGATTTCGCTGTAGTTCGCAGTTCTCAGTCGGCAGCCAGCACATGGCCGGAAGCCTGCTTTGATCTATCTCTCAATAGATTCGATCCTACTACGGAGACGGGAAATTATATGCAATCTCCGGGCAGAAAGTTTACTGGGTGACTAAGTCACTTGTAACTCTAAAGTTAGCTGCAAGAAGCTGATTACTAATTACGCCCAATGCCCTTTACACTCTCAGCTCCCGGCGCGCTGTCTCCGCGACCCGGGTCAGGTCTGAGGTGGTGAGCACGCGAATCTGGTGCTCCTCCATCGTCTCAACGCCAAAGCGGTAGATCGCCAGCCTCTCGGGTTCCGCTTCCGTGGCGCCTACCTTGGCCGCCGGTTCAATCACCGCGGTCAGTTCCAGGCTGGCCTTCTCGATTCGCTCCACGCCGGCGCGCAGGCTGGCCGCCGAAAATGCCAGCACCTTGGCCATCTCCACGCCCGGCTCGAGGCTCACCGCATGAAACATGCGAATCGTCGGTGCCCCCGTCGACAGGTCATCGCCGGTGGGGTGGCTCACGCCGTTGCGCTTGTAGCCCACGTCAATCCTCAATGGGTCACCCGGGCGCGTGTACTCCGAAGCCGCAATGCGCTTGCGCAGGAGGTCCCACACCCCGGCGCGCTCAAACTCCGTGCGCATCCGGGCGTGGATTGCCGCTCGTCCGCTCAACCGCGGCGCGCGCTCGCGCGGGGGCGGATCGACGTAGAGCCGCATCAGCTCTTCCATTCCCGCGGGAATGCTCTCGGCCAGGTAGGCTTTGGGCGCGGTCATCTGCACCCCCAGCGAGAGCGACTCATCGAGCAACCGCCTCAGTTTGCCATCGGAATCATCGAGGAGCTTTTTGCGCAACTCGGTTTCCATTCCTTCAAGCAGAGCTGTATCGGCATCGGGGTCAAGGCAGCGCACGCGTCGCCAGTCGCGGGTGAAACGCACCTCAGGCGGCTCACCGGCTCCCTGCACGCGCAGGATCACACCTATATGCACATACTCATTGCGCACCGCATCCGGCACATACCGGAGCAGCTGAAACTCGCATGGCCGCCGCTCGCTTTCGCTCTTCATGCCTGGCCTCTGAAGTTCGTGCCTACATTACCCTGCCCACGATGCTAGCGCCCCAACGCGCATCCATCCAACCCACTTCCGGGCTTTCATTTTCCACTGCGCCCCATTTTGGAAACGGCTTGCGGTCCGACTTCCCGAATGCTTCAATCAGTTCCCGTATGCGGTTTCGTCGCCCAAGCAGTTTTTCCACCAGGGCTTCCATTTCCGTCAGATCGCCGCCGTACCATTCCGGCGGGATTTCATTGGCCGCCGCCCACACCGTCTCTGCCGGCATGGTTTCAAGACGCGTAAGCCAGGGCTCGAAAGACTCCCACCCGCGGATCTCGCGGTACACATCGTTGCGATAATAGACGCCGCGCAGCGGAGCATCCTCAAACCGCCATTCTCCGGCGTGAAAGCAATACCCATAGTCGATGAAGACCGCGTGGTACCTGCGCTCTCGCTGTTTCTTCGCGAACACGGCCTGGCGCCCATTGGCGTTTCCGGTCCACTTATCCAGGGCCAGGATGCCCGCAAACTCGCCCAGATTACGCACTTCGGCGAGCTGCTCCTCGGGCAGATAATCCACCACCTGACCCGGCATAAGCCCGCCTACAAACCGTGAACCGAACTGTAACCCCGGCTTGCACGGCATGCGCGTTTTGCCCAGGTCGATCTCAAGCTCCGGCGTGTTGTCTACCAGCCAGGTTGATACTTCCACCAACTCGGGCTCAGGCGCGGTCAATCCAACTGCCGCGGCCAGCCGCGAAGCGAGGAATTCATTGGCCAGCACGCGCATGTGCTGCGGGTTGTTCTGGAATTTCACCACGTATGCGTGGCCGTCCGCGCCCAGCATCAACTGACCCTGTGCACCGCCCCGCATCCGCCGGATATGCTGCACTGCCAGAACCGCCAAGCCGTTTCCCCGCTTTCGCTGAATCCTAATTGGAATTCTAAGCGCCAAGGCTATCGGCCAGACGCCCGCTTCCAGCCGCTCGCCTTTCCATGCGCTCATGCACCCGGGGCCCTGCCTGCCAACTACCTATGTATTCGCCGGACGTGCATCGATGGCCAGGGGCCAAAAGCCGGCTGCTAATGGCTGGAAGCCAAAATCTCAGCCCGCGCGGCAAGGCCAATAGCCATCGCCATGACGCGATCGTCGTGCGAGCCCGCGCGCGCTCCCGTGGCGCCATTCGGCAAACGCACAAAGCTGCGGCATTCTCCCAGGAGCCTCCGGCTGAGGAAGCATTCGGGCTGCTCCACCAGCGCTGCACCCAGCCGACCCAGCACTGCCGGCCTGCTGACCGACGTAGTCAGCCATCCCGGTTGCCCCGCACGATTGTAAATGCGACTGTATCCGCATGCCGTCCCCGCCAGTGCGAGCAACCCGCTGCCGTGGTTGTTTCGCTCCACAACTAACCACGCCTTGTTGTACTCGGTGGCCAGCGCCGTCACCAGTCTTGCCAGCTCAAGGCCCCCCATGTGCGCAGCAAACTCCGCGCACTGCAAGCCCGTCTCGAGTTCGAGCACCTGGGCTGCGGAGTAATCTCCCTCGCTACCGCCGCCGGCCGGATCCACAGCGACGAGATACTCCTTGTCTTTGAGCGGCGGCAGCCAGATTTCCAGTTCCCCGTTTCGCCTGTGTTCAATCGCCGCCGGCGCGGTTGCAAGACGCTCTTCAATCGCCGCCAGCTCAAACACAGAATCCCCGCTGACCCTGAAGCAGCTTTCCGCGTCCTCCGCGTACTCCTGCCGCGCCAGCCCGCGAAAGTTGGCCCGCACCTGGCGGCGAAAGGCGATCTGTTCGAGGTCCAGGCGATGCTGCGCCATCAATTCGCGTTCGTCTTCGGTGAGGCTGGCTGTACTCACGGCCCTGGCCCGGTAGCGCCGCTCCATCCACCACGGGAAGAAATGCCGCACCATGCCCGTTTCGCCTGCCTTCTGCCACTCCTCATGGAAGCAGCCGCCCACGCCGTCGGGCGTCGATTCCAGAATCAATTCGCCTCCCGGCGCCAGCGCCGCGCGCAATCCGGCCAGCGTTTCCGCCGGATCTCCTGGCCATCGCGCCAACTCTGAGCAATGCAGATTCTGTGCCGTCAATCCGCGCCCCGCATTTCTGTCGCCGGCCGTCGCCACCAGGTACTGCGAATCCATTCGCGGAAAGGCAATCTGCCGCACATTCGCTCGCGAAGTCTTCAACGGCCCGTCGCGCAGTTCTGGCGGCAGCAAATCGAGGAACCGGTGCACGATGCGGAAAATCTCCTCTGCGGATTCCTGCGTGTGGGCCACCTCGAGGGTCAGCGTTCCGGGCTGGGTAATGGTCTTCAAAAAGAACCTTCCCGCGACCCAGGTCGTCAACCCCATTTGACGCGCCTTCAGCACAATGTTGTGCCGGCCGCGCCGCTTCTCAAATGCCGACTGGACAGCATTTGCCCGGAGCGGAGCCGTCGATCCATCGCGCGTCCTGACGAAAAACAGACTTCTCGCCAGGGCCATGCCCACCGTCTCGTCGCGAAGGGCCATTGGCCGCTGGTCAAGAATTTTCCCAAACCTTTCCAGTTCACTCCTGTTCAGTTGACGTGGATACAAGGGATCTATCCCTGCCGGCACCTCGAATTCCGCGCTTGCTTCTTTCACTCGTCCCTACTCTCCGTGTTGATATCCATGCGCCGCGCCCACCCGGATCACCGGACAGGGTTGTTTGAATTCGCCATGGAGAAATGTGGCTGAATATAGGCCATGGCATCTCATCAAAAAGGGCCCGATCGCGACGGGATTGTATTGAAAGGCGGTCTGGCGGAATGCAGGCAAATGAACGTAACGATGTGGGCACGCTAGTTGCCGCCGCAACCTGCATAGACAAGTTCATAGGCTGTACTTGCCGCCGGTGCAGCGCCAATATTGAAGACGATGGTCGAGTTGGTATAAGTCAACCGGACTGGAAGAGCCGTGTAAGGCGAAGCGACCAGATAGGCCGTGCCGATGCAGTTTGGCTGATTGGTTCGAGTCAGCCCGGTGGTGACAGTGAGTAATGCGCCCGTTGTCGTCGCGGTCCCGGTGGTTAAGCTGATCGTGCCGCTCATTGAATCGCAGACATGCGAAGTCGCGCAGGCGGCCGTGCCAGGCGAACTGCCCGCAGCTACGCCCGCGGCAAAGCTTGCCGTACCCTGCCCGGAAATCGAGGGCATTGTCATTGGCTCGTAGGACTTGGTTGGATAAGTGAAATAGCCGTTGCCAAGCAAGAGTTGGTTGTTTACGTTCTGAATCGAATCGCTTCCGCCTAAATCAAGTTCACAATTCGTGGTCGTGGCACAATACAGCCTGCTCAGGAGGCTGGCCCCTGAATAAGAAGTGAAGATGTTACCAACTCCAGAACTGTAATTGGCCTGGTAGAGTCCTGTGCTGTTCGCATTGTATGGCCCAACTAACACGTTTGTGCCCGATGTCAACGACGTAACTGACGGCGTGGGGTTTGCTACCATGACTCCGTTAGAATTTGTGCCGACGACTGCCGCGTTTGCAATCGGACTTGTGCCGGTTCCTGCCAAGGCCAGGTTGGGAATAATCAGTCCAGATCCGCTTGCCTGCTCGTAAGGAGTGGTTGCCGCGACGGCGCTCGCATCATTCCAATAAGTGATCAGGCTGGCCTGTCTACCCCCGCTCACATAATCATGCAGCGTAAATGGAGCCCCATTCGAAGCATGGAGCCCGTAGCCATTTGTCCATGGGGCTGTGCCTGCAATGTTGCCCATGTTAGTCAGACCATCAATGGTGCTGGCGAACTGAGCATTGTCCATCAGAATCCCTTCTACCGTGTCTCCCGCCACCCATGACCATGTGTTGTTGTTGAAGATGCTATCGTTGGTCAAATTGACGGTCGATCCGTTCTTGACCCATAGCCCATATTTGCTGAAGCTTTCGATGTTGCAATTGATCACGGTCACTTCGGCATAGGCGGTGTCTCCGTCCCCCGTCGTCTCATCGCCAAAAACTCCCCATGACTCGTAGTCGTGCGAAGTGTTGAGTCCGTTATCCCCGATCAGGAGTGCGTTGCCGCTGTGAACGCGAAAGCCCGCCTTGTTTGGACCCGCGTCCAAAGCATAGTCGTTGACCAGCGTGACCGCCGGACCTCCATTTATCTCAAACGCGTTATCCGTCGTCGAGCTTGCCGATGAGTTACCGATATACGTACTGAACGCGCTGGGAAGGAAGATTGCCTTCCCCGGAATCCCGAGAACCTTTACTCGCTCGATGTCGACGTTCTGAACAAAGGCCAGCGTCGCCGGAAGATAGATGCCGTTGCCGGAACCGCCATTCCCGGTGATCGTGAGATCGGCCATGTAAAAACTCGAAATCCCCGCCGTCCCGGATGGCTGAAATACAGTGTCTCCATTCTTGGGAATCAGGTAGGTGCGGTCAATGCCGGCTCCTGTGATATGAACCGTATTGCCATTGCATGCAGAAATCGTGTCGGTCAGATAAGAACCGGCGGGGATGTAAAGCCATTTATGGCCCGCTATTGCCGCCGCACATGCGGCCGCGAACGCTGAAGTATTGTCGGTCCCCGTCGTTCCATTCCAATCGCCGACCGCATTGTATGGAGGCGCCATCACGTTGATCTGACCATTCACATTCGCGTTGATTTGCGCAGAAGTAACTTTTCCGGCGACCGTGATGCCGCTGGCCCCGTCGGAACTGATGCCAGTTAGAGCGGCCTGGGCGCCAAGGTTGGCGAGCGTAGTACTCGCGGTTCCTACGCCCGAAAATGCGATCGGTCCTGTCAAAGTGCCGCCGGCGGCCGGCAGGCCTCCAAGATTCGCCAACGTAGCAGATGCCGTGCCCGTATTTCCAAAGTTAATGGGTCCTGACAGATTCAGGCCCGCATTGAAGGGGCTTACGGCGATATAAGCTACATTCACGCCGGAGGCCGGTCCCGCGCTGCCGGTCCCGCTGACCCTGAAGCCCAATGCGCTGCCTGAGTAACTGCTCATATCGACAGACACGCTTGCCGTGGAATAACTCGCCGAGCAAGAAAAGGTGTTGCCGGCAAGGGACGTGTTTCCCGCGAGGACGGTGAATGTGTACGATGCGATGGTTGGGCAGGACGCCGAAATGTATACAACGGCCTGGGTTGCCGGCACCATCCTGCTCCCGATCAGTGCCGTTCCACCGTTGTTCAGGTAGGCCGCGCTGGTGAACTTGGTCACTGTGGCGTTCTGGTACCAGGAAATAAACTTTCCAGTGAGTGAGTTTGAATCGGCCGAGACGGAGGGCGGATAAAGAGCCCCATTCATGGCAAAGTCATCCGGCCAGAAGAGCAGGTCAAGATCACTCATATAGGGTGTTGCCAGGTTTCCTGTTCGAATAAAGTCGCTGGTAACGATGCCCGCCGCCTTATCTCCCCGCGTATTGTTCACTGCATAAAAGCGGCCGACGGGATAACCATAGACAGGCGAACTTAGATAGGACCCTGTTACTGTGTTGCCCAGCCCCATGTCCGTTACATGAGATGGATCAAGATTGCTGGTCAGACTCAAGCGGTTGTGGGAGCCGTTGATGGTCAACACTCCCAGCATGGAACAATTGAGGCACTGGCTATCGCTGGCGTCGAAGAGAGTGGGTTGAGTATAAGTGCCATCCTCGCCCAAAGCAGTGCCGAGAAAGGTATGAGCGTAGCCTTCAATCCTCCACCCTGTGGCGCCCCCGCTCACATGAGCGAATTCCGGCATATCAATATTCCAATTGTTTGCCGCATCGCTCCAGATATTGCCGAACTGCAGGATCTGCGGCCCATTCAGTCCTTGAAGCTGGATATCTTCCAGCTTGTTGTCCCCTCCGTTGTAACTGATCCAGGGATAAGTCGCACTCCATAGACCGTGATCCCATTTTTGGAAATCGTTCCCGCCTGTTGAAAAGGATGAGTTGGTTTCCGACGAGCCTTCAACCACACCGTAGTAAACGCCTCCGATGTTTACGTTCCGCGCATCGAGTCCGTAGGGACCCCACCATCCCTGAAAGTAGAGGGCGCAACTGGAGTTCTTTCCGTAACCGCCGCCAACGGAATTGAAACTCACATCGCGGAGGGTGTCGTAGAGGTTACCGACAGGTCCCGACATGGTGTTATCGGCCTGCTTGCCGTCGATATCATCAAACGCGATTCCGCATGCACCAATGGTTACCGTCAGGGGTATGTTGCCCACGGAGATATATGCCTGATCCGCGGTTACGGTTGTAGAGGCGGCTGCGGCAAGGGTGATGACCTGGGATGTCGGCGTCTGGCTCCCTGCCCAGCAGGGAGATACGCTGGAAATTGTCGTGCTGAGATCCGCTCCCGCGATACCCGCGCCTCTCACCAGAATGGCCTGTCCGATATCGCCGCAGGTAATGAGGGAATTGGACGAGGTAAAGGTGGCGCTGCCCGAAGTGATCGCGGCATCGGAGACCCAGCGGCCCGGCCAACGATGCGGAAAGCTCCCGGCCACGGAGTCGTCAACAACAATGCGCAAATCTCTCACGGACCACGTTCTGTTGGGGGCCGAGGTTGTTACTGTCGAGGGGCTTGGAACCTCGAAGACGTCTTCACCGGCCTTTCCTTGAATGCTGACTCCGGCCGTGTTATAGGTGGTCCCCATTCCTGGCTGCCCCTGCAACGAAACTCCGTTCCAGGCCAGGGTACTTGTCAGATAGCATCCACCAGCAGGACGAGGGAAGTAGACGACGGCGGTAGGATTGTAAGCCGCGGCGGCAGACATTGCCGCTTGAATTGCGTCATGATCGTCAGTTACACAGTCCCCCCTGGCGTTGAATGGCGGGGCCATGACATTGACCTGTGAGTTCACACTTGAGTTCACCGCGGGCCCGTTCAATGGACTGGCAAAACTCTGGGTACCCATTGCTGTCAGGGATGCGGCGCCAAGAGAAATCAGAGCTCCGGCAGCCGAGGTTGCGCCAGTGCCTCCCGAGGCTACAGGAACGGCGCTCATACCGCTAAGTACCGTGCCGGCCGCGCTGTAATACGCGATCTGTCCCGAGGCGCCGCTATTCACCGTACCGCTGCCGCCGCCGGAGCCGCAGGCCGATCCGGTGTTGGTCATGTATCCAGAGTTATCGATCTGCAGGCAATTGTGACCGCTGCTTGCGGCGAGCCCGGGAAACTTGATCGAGGTCGTTCCTGTAAAGCCCGCGTATAACGTGCTGCTGTTGCCGCCGTAGACATTGAATCCTGTTCCTGCGCCGCCCTCGTAGTTAATTCGCACCACTCCCGAAGGATTTGAAGCATTGATATAGGTGTCGCCGCTGTTCGTACTCTGGTAGGCTTTGAAGCTATCCAGCCCACCTGTGGCAGAATTGAGCGCCCAGTTATTGCTGGCATCTTTCACCACGTACCATTGGCTGGCGCCTGCATAGTCCTTGTAGGTGAGGGATTCCTTCTGGTTTGCCGTTGCGCCAGCCCAAAGAAATGCATCGATCTCCGCGTCTGCCTGGTTGCGAACGGTGGTTGATCCGGCAAAGGTCGATGTGGAGCCCACTTGCAGGGTCCCGTTGAACTGTGCGCTTCCCGCATTGTTAATTGTCGCCACGGTCGCTGAGGCGATTCCGCCCGACCCGATGACGACGCCTCCGGTGCCGGAGTTGTTTGATCCATTCAGTACCACCGCACCCGTTCCGGCCGCGTTAATCACGGTTTGATTATTCGTGCTTGACTGGCCGTTGTTGTATTGGCCTATCGAGAGGCGATAGACATTGTTGAGTTCGTCGAGAACCTGATAAAACTGTTCGCCGGCTGTTGCATCGCTCAATCCGGTCGTCCATCGATAGCCATAGTCTGTCTGATAGCGATCCAGGAGGCCACGTTCATTGCCATTGCCGGTTCCAAGGCGGAAATGGTTGGTTACGGTCGCGTCCTGCTGGCTGCCGTACCAATCCCCATTCATCCCGTTAAAGCTGCGATGGAAGGTATCGAGGAAGCTGTTGCGCGTGCCGTTGTCGGTAAGCTTTCCCGTGAACATGGTTCCGCCGGTCATCCAGTTGTTATAAGAACTTCCGCTGTCGGCGACAACCTGGTTATTCGAGTTCTCGTTGCGCAAGCCAACAATCGTATTGTTCTGCGCATTCGGCCCCAGGTGCAGTGCGATGTTGCATCCCTCCACATCTCCGCCGGTGAAGGTGTTTCCATCTCCCTGCTGCAGATTGATGCCGTAGGTTCCGTTGATGGGATTGCCGCTGCTGGTGGGGCAATCGATATGCAGGCGCACAAAGGTGCTTGCATTCAGCCAGTCGGTTGTGGCGGAGTTCGCAACCTGATGCCCGATGGCGTTTACCGCTGTCTGGAATCCGTTGAATGCGTTGTCATAGAAGGTGCCGCCGGTATAGTTGCCGGTTCCATCGAGCGTCATGCCCGTCTGGTTTGAGTTGCCCAGGAAGTACAAGCTCTGGAGATCCATCTCCTGCGTGCGATAGGCAGTGAGCGCCTGCGCGGTCGAGTTTGTCGCGGCGGTGGTATTGATGACTGCGCTGTCAAAGTGGAAACCCAAGGTGTCCGCCGCATAAGTTGGATCGCCCACCTGTATCATGGCGCCCACTCCTGAATACTGAAACACGGTTCCACCCTGGCTGCCGCTGGCGTTGCTGGCGCCGCGTAAAGCGCATCCGCGCAGCGCAACATTTCTTGTTCCCGCGGTGACAATCACCTGGCTCGCCGTGGAGATGGTCGCACAGGGAAGCATGACCGTCGTATTGGCCGTGGAGATCGTCAGGTTCGACGCCATGGACTGATTGCCAGTGAAGTTGCGCGCGTCGCAGGTGCCGCCATTGACCGCGCTCACCGCGGCCAGGCACGCTTGGAGCTTGGCTCCAAAGTCGGCCCCGGCGAACTGGTCAGCCTGATACGCCGCCCCAAGTTGCACGCTCGTCAGGGGCCCTGTCAGGCTGGCGCCCGTTAACGGGACGGCCTGGCTGAAGGTTGAATCCACATAGTGCTTGTCCGCTGCCTGCATGGCTTGCGAGGGGTCGCCGTTCAGATACAGCGGCCCGGTTAAGGTACCGCCCGATGGGGCGAGATAGTTTTGTGAAAGCGACTGAATCGCCTGATCCACGTAAGCCTTGTTGACGGCGTGCACCGCCTGAGCCGCGGGCATTACTTGCGCCCGAACCTGCGCGATGGTTGCCTGCGCCGCCGCGGGAACGACCCAATACTCAGTGTTGGATGAGCCGTCGCTCATGTTATAGACCGCCGTGTAAAACAGCCCGCCAGGAAAAGAGCCCACATTGGGAGCAAGGTTCACGCTCACGAAGCCGTCGGCGCCGATTGCCGCAACGGTCCGGCCCGCGGCCACAGCCTGGTTGTTCGCCGTGGTAAATGCCGGCCAGTTCAGCTGTAGAGTTCCCGAGCCCGGCATTCCATTCGCCAGGTAGACCGTTCCCTGAACCGTTGTTGTGCTGAATGCCTGCGCATAGGCGTTTGACACCAATGCAATTCCAATCAGGCATATACCCATCCATTTGCCGGTGCGCAACCACTGGTTCTTCATGAGCCTCATTTGTGTTTCATCCTTTTTTCGGTGTTTGATGCAAAGCAGTCGTCCACTGCTTGTAACCAGCCCGCGAATACCGCCAGGGGGCTATGGTGTCCATATTCTGTACTTCACTTGCGTCGCGGAGACTGCAACGCCACTTCAAGGCGGCCAACTGCTCCTCGTGACAGAGGAAGCTTCCTTCCAAGGCATGCAATCGATTCGAGTCATGGCTTTCTGTCCACGCGTTTCGTTCAAGCCGCGTGGGCGGAAAGCCACTTCTCTTTACTTGCCGTATTGCCCTGAGGCGATTGGTAGTGAAGCAAGCAAGCCAGATGCCGCGTCAGCCTTCCGGCTCACGGCTTCCGCCCTCTGTCTCCGCTGTTTCTTCGCTTGATTCGCCCGGCCATTGCGGCTCGTTCGCCAATACAAGTGCCAGGCTGCGAAACTCGGGCGTATTCTCGATTACCCCGAGTTCCTGGTTTTTATCGGCAAGGACATACAGAAATCTCGAACTCTGTATGTGGCCCTCCAAGGAGCTGGCTGCAAGCTTCTCGGCAATCTCCATGCAATGCTTTTGCAAGACCAGGTCGGCCGCCGCCCGCATATCTTCGGCGCCACTAGGAACCTTCTTCTTTTCTTTTGCGTCTCGCGGCTCCATCACCACGAGCTTCCGTTCATTGTCGATCATCTGTCCGCCAATTCTGGACAGCCTTCCAGGGCTTCAATCGCATGAGCAGAAAGCGGCAAACTCCCAACGGGAATCGCCTTCAGCATGTATAGAACACCCGCACCCATACAATTGCCACGCTTCGGCTTCTTCGACGATTCTTTCGCACAGAAACCGGCATACCGCGGTCGCCCGCAGATGGCCAACCGTGCATTTCAGAATGATGCGGGCCTTCGCAACCGACAGCGTTCTTATCGGAGGATGCAAGTCACTTCGGTGTGGGGTGGCTCAACTGCATGCAGGGTTTTCAGCATTTTCTCAACGGCTTCAGGCCCGTAGAAGGAGTCCGAAAAGAGATGGGAGAGACTCAAACGCTCTCCTTGATTCACTGTTTCATCAGGAATGTTCTAAGCATATCCAATTTCATCGAAATTCAATGCAACCGCAGCAAACGAATGTATCCGCCGTTTTATCAATTGCTTAGGTGCGATGTCCGGTCGGGTACTCATTGACACGGGAGTTGCATCCGCGATGCGCACAGGCTTGGGTGCCCAGCGGCGCCCATTCAAAATCGTTGGCAAGCGGAATGCACTAGGATAAGTACGTGACCACCTCAGCCTCTCACGATCCCACACTCCTGGTTCATGGCGGAGCCTGGGCGATTCCGCAGGATGCCGCAGCCGCGCACGAAGCCGGCGTCCGCGAGGCTTTGGACGCGGGCTATGCGATCCTCTCGCGCGGAGGGTCGGCGCTGGATGCGGTTGAAGCGGCGGTGACGATCCTCGAAGACGATCCATCCTTCGATGCGGGGTGCGGCAGCTTTCTCACATCTGATGGCCGAGTACAGTTGGACGCGCTGTTGATGGACGGGGGGCGCATGAAGGCCGGCGGCGTGGCTTGCGTCGAGCGTCTGCGGAATCCCATCAAGGCGGCGCGCCTGGTGCTGGAAGAGAGCCCGCATGTCTACTTCGTTGGAGCGGGTGCGGAGCAATTCGCGCAGGCGCACGGCATGACACTCGTCGACAATGCCGAACTGGTTCTGGAGCGCGAGCGGGAGCGCCTTGCAGAGGCGCAGAAGCGGCGGTCCGCGGGTTTGGCCGACGAAACTTTTTCCGGCCTCGAAGACGATAAAGGACCGGAGACGGCGATCGCACTGGGGATGGAGTCGCACGATACGGTGGGTGCGGTGGCTCTCGATGGGCGCGGGAACCTGGCCGCCGCGACTTCAACCGGCGGAACGCTGAACAAAACACCGGGGCGGGTTGGCGATTCTTCGCTTATCGGCTGCGGATGCTATGCAGACAACCTGTCTGCTGCTGTTTCACTGACGGGGTGGGGCGAGCCCATCATGAAGCTGGTTCTGGGCAAATGGGCTACGGATCGTGTTGCCGATGGCTCGGCTCCGGAGATTGCGGCGCGCGAGGCGATTTCGTATCTCTATAACCGGCTCGGTGGACACGGCGGAATCATTCTGCTCGGTCCCGATGGGCGGTTCGGGTTGGCTCACAACACGCCTGCCATGGCCTGGGGAGTCGCAACGCCTTCGGGTACGCACGTCGGGCTCACTGTTTAGGGAACCACCGCAGGCAAAGGTAACTTCCACTTCGAATGCGTGTGGGCTCCGGGGAAGCCCTTGTGCTCCGCGTTGCCCGGCGAGTTGCTTCGAGCTTCGGCAACCCCAAGGCGATACCCTGATGAAGCAGATATGCACACACTGATTCTTGCCTCCGCATCGCCGCGCCGCCGTGAACTGCTTGCGCAGGCCGGCTTTACATTTCAGGTTCATCCCGCAAATATCCCCGAAGACCCGCGGCCCGAAGAGGATCCTGTGGCGTACGTTGTGCGGTTGGCGCGAGAGAAGGCCCAGGCGGTCTTCAACGAACTTTGCGATCCCCAAGCCGTGGTGCTGGGGGCGGACACGACGGTCACCCTGGACAATCATATTCTGGGAAAGCCGGAAAATGACGCTGACGCCGCGCACATGTTGCGAATGCTCTCCGGGCGCACGCATCGGGTTATCACAGGCGTCGCGACCGTTACTGCCCATGGCGCTGAGGTGGCCGCCGAAGTGACTGCCGTGCGCTTTCTCACATTGTCAGAGGAAGAGATCGCCGCCTACATTGCCACCGGCGAGCCGATGGACAAAGCAGGAGCCTACGCAATCCAGGGACGTGCCGCGCGCTGGATTCCGCGCGTGGAGGGATGCTACTTCAATGTTGTGGGTTTGCCTCTGGCGCTGGTCTCGGCGCTGTTGGAATCGGCTAATCTTCTTCAGGATAATTAGTCTGTTGGTTTCGCAGGCCCTCTTTGTCGAACTCCAAGGCCGCCAAGCATATGTGGGGTCATGGAGACGACGAGAGACGGGCCGCGTCCGCAGCCGCAGACTTCCCGCCATGGCGCAGCCTTCCAAGAGTCGATCGGTACACTTCAAACCGGCGGCACGGGCTTTTTATTAGCGAGTTACTTGCCGAGTTACTTTCGCGGATTGTTGTCCCCTCGCAGTGCGGTTGAGTTTTCCGCGCTGGGGTAGAATCACTGCATTCCCCGCAGCTTTGCGTTAGACTCCTTGCGTCTCGCGAGCAAAGGACGGCATTGTGCGATTTTCACCCTATCTGTACGCGGCATTTTTCCTGATGGCAGTCACTCCTTCGGCATTCCTTCACGCCCAGTTTCAAGAGCCCACCAAAGACGAACTCCAGATGACTTCCGATCCCAAGGCGGCGGGGGCCGCTGCCGTGTACCTCTATCGAGAGGAAACGACGGACGACAATTTGCACTATCACAGCTACTTCGAGCGCATCAAGGTGCTCACGGAAAAGGGAAAGGAACTGGCCACAATCCGGATTCCTTATGAGCGGGGACAATTCAAGGTGGCCGATATCAAGGGGCGCACGATTCACGCCGATGGCACCATTATTCCGTTGACCGCGAAACCGTCGGACCTGGTGGACTTCAAGAGCAAGACATACCAGTTGAATACCATGGTGTTCACGCTGCCGAGCGTGGAAGTGGGCAGCATTCTTGAGTATCGGCTCGATCTGCGTTACGGCGACAGCACGGTCTCATCTCCAACGTGGAACGTGCAGCAGCCTTACTTCGTCCACAAGGCGCACTATTCTTTCATTCCCTCGACCACGGGCGGATATATCACCAACAGTCGCGGCCAGGCTCTAACCAAGCTCATGTACAGCCTGCATGCCGACGGGACAGCGAAGGTCGTCCGCGATGCCGCGGGCCGCTATACATTCGACATTGCCGATGTACCGCCGATCGCCTCCGATGACTGGATGCCTCCGCTTAACAGCCTCAATTGGCGCGTCGAGTTCTACTACACGCAATACTTCTCCGGCGGAGAATTCTGGCAGTCCGAGGGCAAACGCTGGCTTAAGGAGGCCGACCACTTTGCCAACCCAAGCAAAGCCCTGCAGCAGGCCGCCGGGCAGATTGTGGCTTCCGGGGATTCGGAGGATCAAAAGGCGCGCAAGTTGTACGAAGCTGTCATGAAGCTTGACAACACAAGTTTCACTCGCGAAAAGTCTGAAGCCGAGCGCAAGAAAGAAAAGCTGAAAGAAATCAAGGACGCGGAAGATGTATGGAAACAACAAAGCGGCTCAGCGAATGAACTCGCGCTGCTGTATGTGGCGCTTGCCCGCGCCGCCGGTTTGCAGGCGTTCCCCATGCAGGTGGTGAACCGCAATCGCGCCATCTTTGATATGTCCTATCTGTCCACGTACCAACTCGACGACTATATTGCCATTGTTGTAGTCGGGGGCAAGGAAGTTTCCCTGGATCCGGGACAAAAGATGTGTCCGTATGGTTTGCTTCACTGGAAGCACACTTTGGCCGGTGGCATTCGACCTTCCGCCAGCGGGCCGGTTTTTGGCGAAACGCAAGCCAATTCTTACAAACAGGCGGTAACCGCGCGTGTGGCAGACCTGAACATTGCCGCGGACGGCACCGTCTCCGGGACCGTTCGCGTTGTACTCGCTGGACAGGACGCGCTCCACTGGCGTCAGATCGTGACCCAGAACGATCCGGAAGAAGTGAAGAAGCAGTTCAATGAATCGATGCGCGCTAATGTTCCGGAAGGCGTTCAAGTCGATTTCGACCACTTTCTCGCCCTCGATGACTACGACACGAACCTCATCGGATTTGTCAAAGTCAGCGGAAATATTGGCTCCGCCGCGGGGAAGCACTTCTTTTTGCCCGGCCTGTTCTTTGAATCGCGCGCCAAGCACCCCTTCGCCGCCGAGGATAAGCGCACCATTCCCGTCGATGTCCGCTATCCCAGGGAGGAACAGGATACGGTCACATACCATCTTCCTCCGGGTTATTCGGTGGAGAGCTCGCCCGAGACTGCGAACATTGCATGGCCTAATCATGCTTTGCTGAAGATCGCCACGGATGCTCAAAGCGGCGCCGTCTTGGTTGACCGCACCATGGCGTACAACTTTACCCTCCTCGAACCGAAGGAGTATGCCGATCTTCATGACTTTTATCAGAAGGTAGCCACGGCGGATCAACAGCAGCTCGTGCTCACGCGGTCTACTGCAGCTGCCAAAGGAAATTGATCATGGATATTCCGTTTTCGTCGAAGCAACTGATTGCCCGTATCCTGGTGGCTGCTGTTGCTCTGTTTGCCTGCACGCCGGGTTTTGCCAGTTGGTTCTCGAAAGGACAACCTGTTCCGCAATGGGGCCTCGACGCAGCCAAAACCAAGACGCCGGATTACGTTAAAGACGCCTCGGCAGTAATTCTCTTCGACGAATACATCGAAACCATTGACGCCCAGGGACGCGCCGTAGAGCGCGAACGGGAGGCTATTCGCATTCTTCAGCCCCAAGGCCGCGGCAATACCTGTGCCGTGGGCTACGATGTCGACGAGAAAGTCAACTACTTTCGCGCGTGGACAATCGCCGCCGACGAGAGCACTTACCAGGCGCAGGACACTGACTTTACCGAGTCCGGAGATACGGATGTGCCCATCATGTTGTCTACCCGCAAGACGCGCATCGCTCATCCTCCTGCGGTAGATGTGGGCGCCGTGGAGATCTGCGAATCAGAGGAGTTGATGGAGCCCTATTCGCAGGAGAAATCCTGGGACATTCAGAATGGGATTCCTGTTGTCTTTCAGGCGCTCGAAATTGATCTGCCAGCGGGCCGCGCTCACACCCAATCCTGGCATAACCATGCATCCATTCCGCCGGTCGAGGTTTCACCCAACCACTGGCGCTGGGAAGTGAAGGACATGCCGGCGCTTATTCTCCGCGACATTCCTTCTCATCCCGACTGGGCAGCCCTTTCCGCGCGCATGACAGTGCAATGGGGCGATGCCGCAGTGGAGGGGAAGGACAATCAATGGCGCGCCATCGGGGCATGGTTTACCAAACTTGAAGTGGATCGTTCCAATCCATCCCCAGAGATCACCGCCAAGGTTCAGAGCCTTGTTTCGGGTGCGCCCGACTTCTATTCAAAGCTTAGCCGCATCACGGATTCCATTCAGAAGGATATCCGCTATTTCGTTGTGATGCGCGGCATCGGAGGGCTGCAGGCCAATCACGCTGCGGATGTCTACCGCAACCGTTATGGCGACTGCAAGGACAAGACCACGCTGCTGATTTCAATGCTGCAGGTAGCAGGGATTCACGCTGTGTATGTCCTGGTCGACGACCGGCGGGGCGTCGTTGACCCGGACGCGCCTTCCTCCTACGGTGACCACATGATCACAGCCATCGAAGTGCCGCCGGATGTGCATGACCCGCGCCTCAAAGCGATCGTGAAGACCGCTGACGGCAAGCGCTACCTCATCTTTGATCCCACCAACGAGCACACGCCGGTTGGAAACCTGCCTTCTTACCTTCAGGGCAGTTACGGCACCCTTGCTGCTGGCGCCTCCAGCCAGGTGATCGCCCTGCCCGTACTCGACCCCGATGCCAATGCCAATGAGCAGAAGGGTTCATTCACGCTATCTGTCGACGGAACTCTGACTGGCGCTGTCGACACCTCGCACTCTGGACCCGACGGCGCCGAATTCCGCCTGTTCCTCAAGCAGACAGACGAGAAGGAGCGGCGCGAAATCTGGGAGAATTACGTGGCCTCTACGATTCCTGGAGTCAGCCTCGACACATTTGAGTTTACCCAGCCGAAAGCCCTCGACAAGCCCCTGGAATTCCATTACAAAGTGACGGCCCACCAATATGCCCACCAAGCCGGCGCGCTCCTCCTTGTACGGCCACGCGTGGTTGGTTCTGATGCCTTGGGCCTTGACGATAAGCCGCGCACGGTCCCCATTGATTTGAGCGCCACAGGCCGCTGGCACGACAGCTTTGACATTACGCTGCCGGTTGGCTATTTAGTGGATGAGACACCCGACCCGGTGAATATCGATATGGATTTCGCCAGCTATCACTCTGCGGTGACGGCCAAGGCCAACCAACTTCACTATGAGCGCGAATATGTTGTCCGCCAGGTGGAGGTTCCGGCGACCAGGGCTGCGGACTTCAGAAAACTGGAGAGCGCCATTCTATCGGACGAAAGAGGAACGGCCGTGTTGAAGAAGCAGTAGCCGCAGTTTCGGGCCGCGTCCCGATCGTCCGGCCAGGCTTAAGGCGGGTCTCTTTGCATCCGTTGCAGCGCTTTATCATCCATTGAGATAGAGATTTTTTACCTCCGATACGGCGGACCAGACCAATCGTTTATGAGCCATCCTCTTTTTTCGCCTTTTCAGCTTCGTTCTGTCAGTTTTCCCAACCGAATCGGCGTTTCGCCGATGTGCCAGTACTCGTCGCAGGACGGCTTCGCCAACGATTGGCATGTGGTCCACCTCGGCAGCCGGGCGCAGGGCGGCCCTGGCCTCGTGACTCTGGAGGCCTCCGCCGTTCTGCCGGAAGGCCGCATCTCGCCCGGCGATCTCGGTATCTGGAAGGATGCCCATATTCCCGAGCTGGAGCGAATCGCCCGCTTCATCCACTCGCAGGGTGTCCGCGCCGGCATCCAATTGGCCCATGCCGGTCGCAAAGGCAGCATGTCAGTGCCCTTTGGCGGCGAGCGCCTGTTACTTGCTGATGAGGGCGGCTGGCAGCCGGTAGGGCCAAGCTCGATTGCCTTCGCGCCGAATTATGCTGTACCTCGTGCGCTGGACGAGACTGGAATTGCCGCTGTCGTGCGCGCTTTTGCGTTGAGCGCAAAGCGGGCCCTGGCGGCCGGCTTTGACTTCATTGAGATTCATGCCGCGCACGGGTATCTCCTGCACGAGTTCCTTTCACCACTTGCCAACCAGCGCACTGACGCTTATGGCGGCAGCTTTGAAAACCGGACGCGCCTGATGCTTGAAGTAGTTGACGCCGTTCGCGCCGGATGGCCAGATCATTTGCCGCTGTTTGTCCGCATCTCCGCCACGGACTGGGTCGAAGGCGGCTGGTCCATTGAGGATTCTGTTGAGCTGGCACGCCACTTCCGCAATCATGGTGTTGATCTCGTGGATGTCTCCTCTGGAGGACAGGTGCCAAATGCGCGCATTCCCCTTGGTCCCGGCTTCCAGGCGCCGTTTGCCGCCCGAATCCGCAACGAAGCGAATATTCCCACTGCCGCTGTAGGCATGATTACCGAGCCGAACCAAGCGAACGATCTCGTGGCAGAAGGGCAGGCCGACATGGTGTTCATGGCGCGCGCGATGCTTCGCGATCCGTATTGGACGGCTCACGCCGCGATTGCACTGGGAGAGCCGGCGAGTTGGCCAGTCCAGTATTTGCGCGCAGCACCGCCGCATTCGCCTGCCCGTGCTTCGGTCAGCCATCCCAGCGGGCTTGAAATATAGAGGAAATGGACTGCTGTCGTATCTCGTCCGTCAGTACTCCCTTCCTCAATTCAGGGCGCGTCTCGAGAAAAGATAGAGCGGGTTTGCCGATTTTGCTTCACAAGGAGTGCAACGGCTGGCCTATACTGCGTTAAGAGCAGCGTTTCTGCCAGCAAGATGGCGACGCCCCTCGCCCACGCTATGGCCACGCAACTTTCCCGGAAGCGCGTCCAGGAACCGCCGTCAATCCCCGACCGCCTCTACTTCAAGATTGGCGACGTAGCCCGTATCTGCAAAGTGGAAACCTATGTGCTGCGGTTCTGGGAGACGCAGTTTCCTCAGCTGAAACCGAACAAAAGCGGCACCGGCCAGCGCCTCTACCGTCGGCGCGACGTGGAGATGGCGCTGGAAATTAAACGACTGGTTCACGGAGAGGGCTACACCTTGCTGGGGGCCCGTCAGGCTCTCGGACAGGCACGCCGTTCAGAACCGCAGCCGCGTTTGCCCCTGGCTCCGGGTGAGCCCGGGGAACGACTCGAATCCATTGCCGCCGCCATTGGTGCGGCCCGTGCCGAATTACGCGAGATCGCCGGATTGCTCTCCGCGCCTGAGCCCCAGGCTCCGAGGCGCCGCCCGCGGATGACCTCACTCCACGCCTCTTCCGGCACTCTCTTTCCATCCTAAGTTTGGCGCGCGGGCGCTTACGCGCTTTTCCGTTCGCTCAAAATGCGCGCCGCAGTGGCCCCGACGAGGCCGGATTCCACCACTCCCACTCTGCTGTCATGCGAAATCTGTGCGCAGTAACTCGGAGTAACTCCTCTATACCAGTTACTCTCTAGTAACTCCATTGCAGACTTTCGTCATGGGATTCAACTACCTCGAGTTGCCAGTCTAAATCGGTCCGCTGGCGAGAGTTATATCGGCACTTACCTTGTGTCTGAAGCGGATAAGTATCCGAATTCGACGGGCATGTCTCTAGAATAGTAACTTCCATTTCGAGAACGGGGTAACCGTTGCCTATTACCCTGTTGCGTTTTTATAAGTATCTAAGGTGGTGAAAAATAAGAGCTTATTGTCCACGTTTGCGCCATTGTTCTGTGACAATTGAATGAGTAACTTCTAATTCATCAGTCGAACGTGCGCCATTTGTCTTGGTATGGCGCGGAACCTTAACTGAACTTGCGGATTGAAGCAGAATTGAGGACATCATGGCGGCGACACAGCAGCAATTCAATCTCGTGCAAACAGGCAAGTCCAGCTGGGTGGCGGTTCACGTCAACCCACCGTATGTTGCGACAACGGACAGCATATCTACTGCTGAGAGCCTGTTCGGACGCGCGGCTATGACGCGCATCACCTTCTCAGAGCGTTTCCCTCGGCTCACCATTGCGATGATCGCCCTCGTGCTTTTCGCGGCGACGGTGGGTGCCGAGGTCGATGTTCTTCGGGGAGCCGGATTCCGCTGGCAGTAGAACAGGAAACCGCGTAAGACGATTCGACCTGAAGAGACCCCGGTTTCGGTTTAGTATCGGCCCGCAATCCAGGCTTATTCATTCACTAAGCTATGCGAGGTAATGGTCGCAACGGGCAGATTTGAATGACACGGCCGGTTTCTTCGCCGCTCGCAATAACCGTTCATGCGCGCTTCTTAAGTTCCGGATAGCGCGCATAAATGCGGCTCTGATTGTCTGAACTGAGTTGCCCCAGCCGGATCGGCTTGTCCTGGAGCCGCGTGCCCTTCTGATTCAGCACGTTCATCAGGCTCCATTCCCGCTGCAAAGTTTCGGGCTCGTGGGCCGGCAGATCGTACCGGGTGAAGTCAATCACCATGGGAGGGCTGGCCGTTGTCCAGTTCCTCAGCAGTCCGAGACGAAACTCCTGGTTCATAAACCACTGGATTTCCAAATCTTTCTCTGAGCCGGGAGCCCCCGTCCCTTTCGCATCGAACCGGTAGTTGAGCCCTGCATTGTTCGGTGTGTGCTTCCGCCACTCCAGCCCGAACGCCCCTTCGGTCAGCACCTGCGTGTCAGGCCATCGGTCTTTCACAGCCTGCAGCCACCAGGCAAGGTCCTCGTCATGCCCGACCGATACCTCCCAGATCCCAGTCACCCAGCCAAACCCGTTCAGAGCGTGACCCTGGTCAAAGTGCATTGCGGTAGTCGCCATCATCTCTTTGCGGCCCGCATATCTTCCCAGGTTTCCCACCGTCTCGATGGGGCCGACGCCCATGCGGCTGTTGAACCCGCCCTGAAACCCGTCGCGACGGGCGGTGAGAAAGTCGCACGTCCAGCCGTCAAGGCAGACGCAGTCGATAAAGTCGGCCGTTCCCTGCGCCGGCTTGAGGTAGTGCTCGCGGCTGGGGTAATAGGGATAGCAGATGCCGCCATCCCCATCGCCGTTATCGATGCCGTGCTGGCTCCAAATCTGCCCCTGGCAAACGTGAATGCCCTCCTCGGTGGCGAGGAGCCTCTGGTTCTCAGCATCCATAAACCCAGCCACCAGGCACTGGGGCCGGTACCCGTTTCCCACCATTTCGGCGATCAACTGCAAAGCCTTGTGAATCGTCTCCTGGATATGTTCGCGGGTGTCGAACATCGGCGCAAAATAGCCGCCCGGAATAAATGTGATTTCGTCGCCATACTTTTCGTGATAGGAGACGAGCAGGCGCCGCGCATCTTTGTATTCCTGCCGTGCGTCGTTGAGGGCTAGCCAGCTTATGGCCCAGGTCATCCTGCCTTCCGGACAGCCTCGCGCAAAAGCTTCCCGCCGAGACCGGATTCGATCAGGCCGGTTGTCAACCGCCTCGTCTTCGCCAATCGAGCGAGTGGGCGTTACCTCGATCTGATTCACGCGCACGACCGAAACGTGGGTCACGAATCTACCCCGCAGGGCCGATGAGTTCGCTGCATATGCAAGCGCGCTATTCTCCGGTCTCGCAAGCGCAAGAGAGGCCGAAGTAGCGGCCGCCCGGCTCAAGAATCTTCGTCTGCTCCAAAGAGCGTCCATTGTCCTCTACCAATCCCCCCATCCGGGCCGCGTGCATTTTCGACGGTAATTCTTTTCTATTGTAGGCCGTCCCGCCGTCGCTCCTTCATTGCTGGATTACGGACGGGAAGCCTGCCTTTCTGGAATAATGATCCTGTGGCACGGTGCGAATTTCGGTCATGCGGCAAACCAACTGCCACAGCCAGAATTGCGAATGGCCGAGAGGATCGAAAAGTGGCGCTAACCGTTCAGGATCAATTCGGACAGATTGATATCTACGTGTTTGACCAAATCTTGCGAGGAAACATCGCGGCGGGGATGCGGGTGCTTGACGCTGGATGTGGATACGGAAGAAATCTGGTACATCTGCTGCGCGAGGGGTGCGAAGTATTTGCTGTGGACTCGGACGCTGACGGCGTTGAGCATGTTCGCCGGCTGTCTGCTGCGCTCAACACCGGATTGCCGGCGGAGAACTTCCAGGTCGGTCTCATCGAACAGATGCCATTTTCGACAGGATTTGCAGATGTGGTGATCTGCAATTCGGTGCTTCACTTTGCGAAGGATGAAAGGCATTTTCGGACCATATTGGCAAGCCTTTGGCGGGTCTTGAAGCCCGGAGGAATGTTATTCACCCGGTTGGGTTCAAGAATTGGAATGAACTTCCGGCGAGTGCGGGAGAATGTTTTTGTGGTGGGTGACGGATCTGAGTGGTTCCTGGTGGATGAGGAGATGCTATTGAGATTTACCGCGGAGATGAATGCCGTGCTCGTAGACCCACTGAAAACAACAATCGTGCAGGACTATCGCTGCATGACAACGTGGGTGCTTAGGAAGCGAAGGGGCTAGACCCTCTGCTCCAATTGCGAGTCCAACTGCAACGCAAGTTCTCCGCTTCACGCATTCCGAGAGCGGATTGGCCCGTCTTTTCGCGGCGCACTGGGGCTTGTTTTGAGCAGTGATTTACGTTTCTCAAAATTGCCGGCCGAACCAAGTCAGAACCGGGCAGCGACGAATGAAACCGTGACTTCCGGTTGCCCAATCTACGACCCGGACCGTGTTGAACGCGGTTGCGGTCCGCACCTGTTTTAGAATCTTTCCATGTCTGACATCGACCTCGCCTCTCTCGCTTCGCCTGACGTGCTGGCTCGTGCCCGCAAGGTCAAACTTTTCCTGATGGATGTGGATGGCACCCTCACCGATGGGGGCGTTTGTCTGATTTCGGCGACTGCCGACGACGGCTCGGGATCCCCGGCTGTTTCCGAGATGAAAGTATTCAACGCGCATGATGGGCAGGGGTTGTCGCTCGCCCACACAATGGGAATTCAGACGGGCTTCATCACGGGTCGATCTTCACCCGCCGTAGCCAGGCGTGCTCGAGAATTGAATGTCACTTTTGTCTACCTGGGACAGGCGAAGAAAACTGTGGCTTTTGAGGAGTGTATGCAAAAGGCAGGAGTAAGCGAAGAGGAGGTCGCTTACCTGGGAGACGATCTGCCGGACATTCCTCTGGCGCGGCGAGCCGGACTCGCGGTGTGCGTGGCCGATGGCGCACCGGAACTGGCCGCTGTCTGTCACTTCACAACGCGCTGTCGTGCCGGCAGGGGCGCCGCGCGCGAGGTAATCGAGCTGATCCTGAAGGCGCAGGGGCGCTGGGAAGAGGCCGTACCGCGGGCGCTTGCCTAGAAAGAGTTGCCGCGAACGATTCCATCGATCATTGATCTGCAACAGTTTCGACTTCCAGCAACAGAGGATTGGCCTCCGTTCAATCCGCGGGCGCGGCGGATGCGACCCGCCGGGCGCGAAGTCGCAGTTTCGGGGGAAACGGAAGTGGTCGGGACGGCAGATTGGAACTGCCGACCCCTTGCACCCCAAGCGGATGGCCTAAACCTTATGGGGTTTGTTGATCGAGGGTTGAACTGTATTGATTTCGGAGCAGACTTGGTGTTCACTGCCGGGGAGCAGCTTCTCTTGCACGATATTGCCTCTTTGGGGTAGATTGTCGAAAAGTTGAAGTCAGGAAGGCCACCAGCACGCGGCACTATGCATCCAAACTACGTCTAATCTCGAGAACCGAAGTTACCTCGGCTTGGAATCAAATTGAGCTCACAAGAGCGTAAGAAAAGGTGATTCATGGCGAAACCTTCCTTCCTTTTAGCGGCACTTGTGATCTGCACATCAATCCCCGCCTTCTCCCAGGTTGTTCCGGAAATAGGGCATCCTGGTAGGGGCATGCCATTGAGTGTGGGCGTCGCATATTCCACTTACGACACTGACTGGAGCGGGCCTTTTGAAGGGGGAAAACCTCTAAACGGGGGACGTCTGAGTGGCGGTACATTATGGGCTGACTGGAACTTTTACAAGCTCCCGCCGTTGTGGGATGGCTTCGGCCTCGAAGTTGAGGGTCGCGACCTGAACTACGGCCGCACGGGGGATGATCCGAAAATGCGCCAGGACACCGTCGAGGGCGGCTTGATTTATACCACGCATTTCTACCGCAGGTTCCACCCCTATGCGAAGTTCTTGTTTGGTTATGGCAGCATTGACTTTACCGTTGCTCCTACCTATTCGCATGATACCCGGACGATGTATGTCCCCGGGGGAGGCGCGGACACTCGCTTCTATAAAAGTCTCTGGTTGCGCGTGAACTACGAGTATCAATTCTGGCCGAACTTTTTTCGATATCACACGTTGAACCCGCGCGGATGGGACGTTGGTGTTGCGTATGATTTCGGGGGCTTCCGGTGACGCCCACAGCGTTGGGAGCCTTCTAGATCTGCGTTATTTTCGCGCGCCAAGTGGCTGGGGCGAAATCCGATGCCCCCGGGAGCGGAGTATGCGCTGGGAAGCCGTAGGCGGATGCTGCGATTCCCGCTTCGGGGTCAGAAAACGCACAGACCAGAACTCTCGTCGTCATGCCCTGCTCTTAATCCACGCCCGACCGCGAACTCAACGTGCGCATTGTCCGCTCCGCCGGCGGCGAAGCCGGAACCGTCGAGTGCGCGCAGAATCCCCCCAAAGCGGGAGCCTGTTAAGAGTTGGGGGATTGGTAAATGTCTGATTTTAATGGTCGGGACGGGCAGATTTGAACTGCCGCGACTCGGCTTCACCTCGCACCCTCGCAGGCCGGACTTGGCAGCATCTGCTGCGTTGCTGTCGAATTGGGGTGCTCGTGGTCGGCAGTCTGATGGCTTGGTGCGAACGCGAGCCCAGACTGGAAATGAAATTTAATGGTCGGGACGGGCAGATTTGAACTGCCGACCCCTCGCACCCCAAGCGAGTGCTCTACCAGGCTGAGCCACGTCCCGACACAATCGAGCCGGCTCGGGTGAGCCGGCTTTTGGGGTCTGAATCAGTTTACACCAGCGGTGGCCGAATCCGTGCGCCAGTGGACTCGTTCCTGTCCTGCGTGGGCCCGCTTGCCGCTTCAATGCGATGGAGGAACATACTCCTTGGGAAGCGCCGAACCCTCGCCAAAAAAGAAGTTCTCCATCTGCTCCACAAGGAACTGCTGGGCGTCCGGGGTCCAGGGCTGCAGGCGGTATTCGTTCAACAGCATCTTCTGATGGTTGACCCATTCGCCCCAGGCCTCTTTGGAGACGTTCTTGTAGATCTTCTGGCCAAATTCCGAGTCGAAGGGCGGCTCGTCCAGCCCCTCCATTTCTTTCTTGTTGCGAACGCAAAAAACCATGTGCGCCATTCTTCGTTGCTCCCTTTCCAATTGTATTGGATGAACTTGAATGGGGGGCCCGGCGCATTGAATTCTGAAGCGGGATGCTGAAATAGACAGCACCCCGCTGGGTTGAGACTTCAATAGGCGGCGATACCGTTAAGGCCGGCGGAAGCAGGCAGGCCTCCCAATTGGCCCAGGTTCAGCAGGCTTCTGTCGCTCTCGACCGAGAACATGCCGATGGTGCCGGCTCCGGCATTGAGCGTGTAGATGAACTTACCGTTTGCGCTGGCGGCGATGTCGAGGTTCGCGCTTCCCGTCGGATTTGTTCCAACAACGGTCGCACCGATTGGAGATAAGGAACCATTGTGACCGATCGTAAATCCGGAAACATTCCCACTACCGGCGTTGGACGTGTAGACCGCCGGCCGGTTCCCTGGGATGACGTCCCAGCAGGTCGCCATGCCGAGCGTAGGAACTGCATTGGAGATCACATCAAGGGATTGATTCCATTGCAACTGGTACGACGAGATCGAGTTCGAGGCGTTGGCCACAATCAGCGCGCCGTTCGACGCAAAAATTGCGGCAAATGGAGTCGCACCCGCGCTCGCCGTCGTCGAAATGCCCGAGAGAGTTCCATTGGGGTGAACGCGGAATACATCGATGTTGTTTGTCGCGCTTTCAGTCACCACCAGGAACTGTCCGTTGGGACTGAAGGTGAGCGAGGTTGGCGAGGTGGTGGAACCGCTCAGGTTGCGTGTTGAGTCCGCAATGGAATGAAGATGTCCGTTGCCGAAGATGCGGAAGCCACTCACATTGCCGCTTCCGCCCGAGTTCAGGACGTACAGAATATCTCCATACTGCGCAACCGCGGTCGGAGAGCTGCCGCCCGTCGGTTCTGTATCGAGAAGCGCGAGCGTGTCGCCGCGCACGGCGAAGGACGAGACCGTGCCGCTTCCCGCGTTGACTGCAAAGAGAAGGTGGGCATCGGCGCTGAGCAGAAGCGAGCCCTGTGAGTGCAGCGGATCAACAGTTCCGCCGCTGCCATTGCCTCCAGTGGAGTAAGTGCCCGCAGCCTGCAGGGAACCATCTTCCTGCCTGGCGTAGGTGTAAACCTGGTTACCCGAGGCGGCGTTGGACATCACGAATACCGCGCCTCCCTTTTCCTCTTCCGCATTACCGCGCGCAGCCGTAAGCGCACCGGCCGCCAATAGACACACTACGAGTGGAAGCCTATAGCTCTTCATTTTTCGGTACTCCAATCAGGGGATTTTGGCCCTGGGCGACCTCATTTCATGCACGCTCCCCGGGGCCGTGATACTGAGTGAGAGTGCGCGTCGAGGGAGAATGTTACAGAGCTGCGATGAGAAGGTGGCGCGGAGTTATCTACGCGTCGAATTTCTTCCTCTCAATGAATCTCCGGCGCAAATCCGCTTATCGCGAGCCCGTCGTGTCATCGTGCTCGCAGCGGTCTATTCTATGCAGATATGTGTGGCCGATTCGCTCGTCGATCTACCCAGGAGGTTCTCGCCGATTGGTTCGGTGTCGAACTGGAGGACATGCCCTGGTTTGCGCCCACTTATAACGCCGCTCCGCAGAGCGTACAACCCGTAGTGCGCTTGAATCGCGACTCAGGCAAACGCGAAATCGCGCTGCTGCGCTGGGGTCTGGTGCCCTTTTGGGCCAGGGATGCCAAGCTGGGATACACCACCATCAACGCCCGCGCCGAGGAAGTTGCCGCCAAGCCCGCGTTTCGCGAAGCGCTCAAAAGGCGACGCTGCCTGGTGCCCGCCGACGCCTTTTACGAGTGGCAGCGGCTCGATCCCAAGACAAAACGGCCCTATGCGATTGCCTTGCGCAGCGGTGAGCCCTATGCTTTCGCGGGCCTGTGGGAGCGTTGGCGGCCCAAGGAGGGCGAAGTGCTGGAGACCTTCACGATCATCACCACCGACCCAAATGAAGTGATGGAGCCGCTCCACGACAGAATGCCGGTGATTCTGGAGCCGCAGAACTACACCCGCTGGCTCGATGCCGGCGACCCCGCCCAGCCGCCCGTCGACCTGCTTCGTCCTTACCCTGCCGAGAAGATGCTCGCCTGGCCCATAAGCGACCGCGTTGGAAACGTCCGCAACAACGACCCCGAGTTGCTTGCGCCTTCCCAGCCTCAGTAGCGCCGCCCCGCACTGCTTCCTGCGAATTTGCTTGACAATGTAGTGGTTTCACTGTTTCCTGATGGCGAATCTAAAACCTCGTGAAGCTTAACAAGTTCTCGTGCAAATCACACCGACGCTGGCGAGGGCCGGATGAATGGTCCTGTACAGCGACTTGAACACGCATCCCGGAGATGGTTCCTTCATTTTATGGATGCCGATTGAAAGAAAAGATTGCTGAGTAGTGCCCGTATCTCACGGCTCCGACTTTGCTTACCCCAGAAGCCAATCCACCCTCCCCGAGGAGCGCAGTGTTAGACGGTTCATCCGGAATTCGAGTTTTAAGGAGAACCTATGACAGACCAGAATCCTTCCACTTTGAATCAGACCGGCCTTTCAGACAATGCCGCCGGCGGACTCGCTTACGTCACAATCATTCCGGCCATCGTCTTCCTGATTGTGGCGCCCTATAACAGAATTCCTTACGTGCGGTTCCATTCCTGGCAATCCATTTTCTTGGCCATAGCCTGGATCGCCGTCGATGTTGCGATGATGATTCTCGACAGGATGCCATTCTTTGGCTGGGCCGCGTTGTTTCTATGGCCGTTGGTGGGCCTGGCATTCTTCATCCTCTGGATTGTTGTGCTCATCAAAGCCTTCAACGGTGAGCGGTTCAAGCTGCCGATCGTGGGCGACCTGGCCGAAAAGCAGGCAAACAGCTAGAGCGGAGGTGCCGCGGCGCATACGGCAGCTGGCTACTTGCAGAGCCTCTTTCGTCGTCAGGACGGAGCCTCCGCGCATCCATGCGGCACTTCACCAATTTCGAATCCGTGTGACGAACCTCAGGCATTTGGGCACTCGCAGATCGTGCAGATTTTTCTTTCGGCTTCAATACAGTCCAAAGGAGCTACCATGTCCGATTTCACTCCATCCCAGCCCGCACAATCCGGTCTCTCTGAGACAGCCGCCGGCGCTCTCGCCTATGTCACCATTATTCCGGCGATCATCTTCCTGATCGTCGAACCATATAACAAGAATTCGTTCATTCGGTTTCACTCGTGGCAGTCCATCTTCCTCGGCATCGCCGCCTTCGCCGTCGACATGGTGCTCACGGTTATTCCCGTTGTCGGGTGGATGCTTCTGCCGTTTGTGGGCGTGGCTTTCCTTGTGCTGTGGGTGATTGTGCTGCTCAAGGCTTTGAAGGGCGAACGTTATCCATTGCCCGTGATCGGTAAATTTGCCGCGCAACAGGCCGGATCTTGAGTTTTCGCTGAATCTCGTTGCAAACGGAGGCCACAGTTTCTTAAGACTTCAGCGCCGCTTGCCCTTCCTGGCTGGCCGCTTTCTGGCCTTCGAGGCCGGATGCGGGAGATTCTTGTGCCGGCGTTTCTTCGCCTTGGGCGGAGATTGGGCCGGCTTTTTCCCGGTGAGAGGCAAACCCTCTTCCACAATAGAAAATTGCAGCTTCCGCTCCTGCGCCAGGATTCGATCCAGAATCACCTGCACGCGGTCGCCCGCCCGGAAGCGCCGCCCCCAGCGCTCGCCAATAATTTCGTGCGTGTTCTCGCGCCAGGTGTAGCGGTCGTCGCGCAGCGAGTCGATGGGGACAAGGCCCTCTACAAACAGGTCGGTTAGTTCGACAAAGAGGCCGAATTTTGCGGGGTTGAGCACCAGCGCGACAAACTCTTCGCCCACCCGGTCCTCCATGAAGCGCACCTTTTTCCACTCCACCAGCTCGCGTTCGGCCTCCGCGGCGCGGCGTTCAGTTTGGCTGGTCTCCTCGGCGATCTGCGCCAGTTCCGGCTCGGGAATGGGTGGTTCGCCCGTGAATCCAAGACCTGAATGGGGCGCCTTTTTGCGGCTCACCACTATTCCTTGAAGGCCTTCATTCGGATGAGTCCACGGCGAGCTGTGGCGCCCTTCGGCAACTTCTCCGCTGCCCGGAACACCCTCGCGCAGCAGCTCCTTGATGATGCGATGCACAATCAAGTCGGGATAGCGGCGGATGGGCGAGGTGAAATGCGTATAAGTGGGCGCGGCTAACGCAAAGTGGCCCTCGTTGATCTCGGAGTAGCACGCCTGCTTGAGCGAGCGCAGCATAAGGTAGCTCAGGATGCGCTCTTCGGGTTTGCCCTCGATGCGTGCGGCCAGCTTTTGATACATGCGCGGCGTGACGGGGATGTCTTCGGCGATTTCGTGGGTGTGGGGATTGCGGCCGCTGCGTTGCGCTTCGCGGCGGTCTCCACGCGTCTGCACGCGTTTGACGGGTAGAGCGCCCAGGCCGAGCGAGTAGCCGAAACTCGCCGCGAGTTCTTCGAACTGCACAACGCGGCGCGGCTCTGGCTTCTCATGAATTCGATAGAGCGACGGCACGCCCAGGTCTTCAAGCCACGTAGCCACACACTCGTTCGCAGCCAGCATGAACTCCTCGATCAGCCGATTCGCCCATGTGCGCTCCGCCTTGGTTACGCCACGCATTTGCCCCTGCTCGTCAAACTCGATCACCGGTTCCGGTAGATCAAAATCGATGCTGCCGCGCTCTTCGCGCCGCATATTCATCAGCCCGGCAAGCTTGCGCATACGCTCGAAGTCCGGAACAAGGCTTGCGTAGCGCGAGCGCGTTTCCTCATTGCCCTCAAGAATTGCATGCACCTCGGTGTAGGTCATGCGCGCAGCGGAACGGATGACGCCCTCGACGATTTCATAGCTTTCGATGCGGCCCTCCGGACTAAGCTGCATGATGCAACTCTGAACGAGCCGGTCTTCGCCGGGGCGCAGGCTGCAGATGTTGGTCGACAATTCCTGCGGCAGCATGGGGATGGCGCGATCGGGAAAGTAAACGCTGGTGCCGCGCAGGCGCGCTTCGAGGTCAAGATCCGTAGCCGCGTGTACGTACTCTGAAACATCGGCAATGTGCACCTGCAGTTGGTATCCGCCGTCCGGGTGCTCTTTCACCAGCACGGCGTCATCGAAGTCACGCGCCGTCTCGCCGTCGATGGTCACGATTGGAAGCTCGCGAAAATCCTCACGGCGTTCCACCTCGGAGGGGTCGAGATGTGCCACGGCGCGCGCTTCGGCCAGCACGTTGTCAGGAAAAACTCGCGGCAACTGGTGCTTCCGAATCATCATTTCAACATCGACGCCGAAGTCGTCGGGATCGCCGAGCACCTCAATCACGCGGCCCACGGGAGGCTTGAACGGCGTAGGCCAACTCGTGATCTCGACATCGACCACGAGGCCTTCGAGATCGTCGTGAACCGCATGAGCAGCGGCTTCCGCGCCGAGAACCCGATGAGGCGTGGAGTTTTCCGTGACCGACGGCATTTCCTCTCCAGGAGGAATGAGGATGTGCTGGGTCATGCGCTCGTCGAAAGGGATGACGACGTTTGTAGGATGACGATCGCCACGGGAGTAGTGAAAGATGCCGACGACGGTAGGATTTCGTCGCTCCAGTACGCGCGCAATGCGGCCCAGGCGCCGGCCGTCGGCGCGAGGCGGATCGAGCTCGACAAGCACCTGGTCGCCCTGCATCGCTCCGTTGATTTCATTCGGAGGGATGAACACATCTTCGGTCACTCCGGACGCCTGGCGCGGATTGGGCCGCACAAATCCGTAACCGTCGCGGTGCAGGTCGAGGCGTCCGGCGACGAGGTTGTCGCGCCCGCCCGGCGCCCTTGGAATGCTCCAGTGCTCGCGGTCCAGCTTGGCCAGTTCGCCGCGCACGGTCAGCCGCGCAAGTTGCTCGAGCAGCAGGCGCCGTTCGCGTCCCCCGCCAAGGCCCAGTTCGCGGACGAGCTGCTTGTATCCGGCCTTGCCGCCGGCGGATCGGGCGATGCGCGCGATGAGTTCGCGATCGGTCATGGATTAAGAGTAGGTGATTTCAGCATGTGTCGGCGAGGTTCCTATTTTGAAGAGGCAGATTTGGCCTTCTTGTGCGGACGCTTCACCGTTTTCATCGGCCCATAAACTGTGATTGCGATCTGCGCTCCGGCTTCGGCAGCGGCACGGACTGCCCCCGAGGAGACTGCAGACCAGTAATAGCTGCCCCGGCCCGGCGCTTCAATTCCAATATCGAAGCTTCGCGATTTGGCAGCATCCCATATCTTTCGCTTTGCAGGAGGAAGCGCCTCGACGAGCTTGCAGAAACCGAGAATGATCGATGTTGGAGTCTGGTTTCGCCGCCACCGTCCAAGTTCAAGATGCGTCTCGTAGGTTCGCTTTACGCGTCCGGTCCATAGATTAATTACGTCTTCGCCGAAGGAATCAACGAGCGGCTGCAAATCTGACTTCGAATAGATGTCCAGATCAACATTCGCGAATCGAGTCGTGTCCAGAACGCTCATTGCCATAAGCCACCAAAAATTTCAATCCGCGCTTGAGCTCTTCGCCTACGGCACATATCCCTCACCGCGCAGCACCTTGCCGGGAAGCGCCCCGGTCATCTTTCCATCGGCGATTACAAGCACGCCGTTGACCAGCACATACTCCATGCCCACGGAAAACTGGTTGGGGTTCTCGTAGGTGGACTTGTGGGTGATGGTTGCGGGGTCAAAAACCACAACATCGGCCCACATGCCTTTCTTCAGCACGCCGCGGTCGGTGAGCCGCATGCGCTGCGCGGGCAGCGCGGAGAATTTGCGGATGGCATCAGGAAGGCTCAGCTCGTGCTCTTCGCGAACATACTTGCGCAGGATGCGCGGGAAGGTGCCGTAGGCGCGGGGGTGTGGATGCTCCTGACCGAGCAGGCCGGTGGGCGAGGTGCCTTGAGAGTCGTTGTCGATTGAAACCCACGGCTGCTTCAGTGCCAACAGCACGTCCGGCTCGCTCATGCCGAAGACGGCGACCTCGGTGAATGCCTTGTCCTTGATGAGGATGTCGCAAAGCGCGTCGATGGGGTCTTCATGCCACATCGCGGCGACATCGGAAAGACGCTTGCCTTCGAGCGGCATCAGTTCTGGATTTTGCACCACCGCAATCAGAACTCCTTCTGGCCCCGGCACCTCCTGCCATTCGTTATCCCAGGTCTCTCCTGCGGAATCCTTGCCCGGCGTGAGCATGTCTTTGCGAATCCGCGCGCGCGTGGCAGGGTCTTTCAACCGCTCAATCAGCCTGGCATCGCCGCCGTCGTGCGCCCACGGCGGGATGAATGCTGAAAAAGTGTTGAACCACGCGGTGTAGGCGTAGGTATTGGCGCTTATGTCCACGCCCGCGGCACGGTAGGAATCGATCTTCGCCACAATCTGCGGCATTTTGCCCCAGTTGGCTTTGCCGGCGGCCTTCAAGTGCCAAATCTCCACGGGTAAATGCGCCTCGCGGCCGATGCGCGCCGCCTCATCAATGGACTCCAGCACCGCATCGCCCTCGCTGCGCATGTGGGTGGCATAGATGCCGCCATATTGGCCAGCTACCGTCGCCAGCGCGATCAGTTCGTCGGTCTTCGCATACGGCGCGGGTGCATATTGCAGTGCTGTCGACAGGCCCACCGCGCCGTCGCGCATCGCGTCGCGCACCAGGGCTTTCATCTGGTCGAGCTGCGCAGCGGTTGGCTGCACGTCAGCGTCGCCCAGCACCATGCGCCGCACCGAGGTCGCGCCCACATAGCTGGCGAGGTTGATCCCCATGCCCTGCTTCTCGATGCGCGCGAAGTACTGCCGAAACGTGCGCCAATCCGGCGTGATGTGGAAGTGCTCGTAGGTTTCGTGGTCGGCAGCGAGCATCGCGTCGTTGACCGGCGCTACGGAATCGCCTTCGCCCGTGATCTCCGTCGTGATGCCCTGAGTGATCTTCGAAGGCAGCCGCGGATCAACGAGGATGGTCAGTTCCGACTGACCCAGCATGTCAATGAATCCCGGCGCGACGACTTTGCCCTGGGCGTCGATGGTGCGTTTTGCGGGCGCGCCATCCAGGTCCCCGATGGCCGCGATTCTCCCGTCGCGAATGCCCACGTCGCCCGAGTACCACGGCGAGCCGGTTCCGTCGATGATGCGGCCGTGGATGATCACGACGTCAAAAGGGGGCTGCGCAGGCCCAGCCTGGGCTCCCGTTGGCAGGGCGCCTGCCAAGGTTGCTATCAGGGCCGCCATCACCAGGCTCGCCTTGGGGATTCTGATCACGCGACGCATTGTGTCCTCCTGGGGGCGATTGTATGTTGTGGAATTGGTTCCTCTGGATTTTCTGCTGTATATTGTTGCTACAATTGGCAACCAGCAAGTACCAAAATTTTTGGGGTTGGGATATACGCTCTGCGACGGCTTAGAATAGCCGCAGTGACATGCTTGGGTGAGCCGAGCAGGAAAAGCTCTATACTGCGGAGGCGTATCAGTTGCACTGCCGCCTGCGAACTTAGATTTTCGGGACCATGGAATTGGCCCCTGCCTTGGCAACCCCTAGTCCCACCAGGACAGAAAAGGAACTATCTTGAGCGCAATGTGGAAACCCACCCAGACCGGATCGATGTCCCCTAATAACCCCACCCCGGAGCCGTCGCGGCCCGCCGCGCCTGCGCCTCCGGCGTACGAACCCGCCCCCCGTCCCGCTGCCGCGCAGAGCCAGGCAACGACCGGAGAACAGGCTGCCATTGGCAAAGGCCTTTATATCAAGGGCGAAATCACAGGCTCCGAATCGCTGTTTATCGACGGCAAAGTGGAGGGCAGCATCAACTTGCCGGGTAACCGCCTCACCGTCGGCCGCAACGGCCAGGTAACCGCCAGCATCACCGCCCGCGAAATTGTGGTCCTGGGCAAGGTGAAGGGCAATGTTTCCGCCACCGATCGCGTTGACATTCGCGCCGAGGGCGCACTCACCGGTGACGTGGCTGCTGCCCGCATCAGCATCGAGGACGGCGCGTTCTTCAAAGGCGGCATCGACATTCGTAAGCCCGACGCCAAATCGGGCACCGTAGCCGCGCCCGAGACACAGAAGCCGGTCCACGTTTCGTAGTTGGCCGGTTGCCGCGCATCTCAAGGGCCCCTGCGCTTGCGGGGGCTTTTGTGTCTGTATCAGGCGAGTTAAACTCCCAACTCCGCAAACTACAGAAAGCAATTAAGATACTTAGAGTTTTAGGCTGATAAATGCCGTATTCCGAGCCGCTCCCTTGCCACTTTGGGCAGCACAGAGCCGGCCTTTACCAGCACCCGGTCTGCGACCACCAGCCAAAGCGCTATCCCCGCCAATAGAACGGCAAAATCGGACCATCGGCTCTGTGCCGGCACATGCGGGCCCATTTCATGAAGGACCACGCCGCCTAACCAGAACACCGCCCAGACTCCGACGCCGCTTGCGAGCGCGGCCATCAAACACCGGCCCAATTCGGCGTAGTCGAGGCTGGCAAGCGAAACCATGCGCCTTTGGTGCAGCAGAAACGCAATGGTCAAGGTCTGCATGGCGATGCCAATATCGGAAGCGGCGGCCAGGCCCATGGCTCCATACCAGTGGTAAAACGACGCGTAGATGGGCAGCGAAATGAGCGTGACAATGGTGCTCGCCGCCATCGGCACAAACGTGTTTCCCGCAGCATAGAAGGCGCGCGAGTAGATGGCCTGCGCCGACCACAAAAACATCGAAATGGAGAAGACTGCAAAATAAGCGGCGCACAACCGCGCATCGGCGGCGGAGAAGCGCCCGCCAATGAACACCAGGTCCACCAGCGGTTTACCCAACGCAGCCATGGCCGAGGCCGCCAGCAGGCCCAGGCAGGCCACCCGCGAAACCGAGTCCGCCACCACCGTGGCAAACTCGAAGCGGCGCTCCTTTGCCCACAGGCTAGCAAAAAACGGCATGGAGGCCGCACCTGCCGCCTGCGCAAGCACCGCCATGGGCGCGGTAAAGAGTTGCTTGGCATAAGTCATCAGCGAGAGCGCGCCGTTGGTGTTTGATGCGAAGCGGGAGATGATCCAGCTATCGGCAGTTACGAGAGAGACACCGACGATGAGCGGAAGAGACAGGCGCACCCACTCGCGAAGGCCCTCGTCGTGCCAGTCGAGAATCGGGCGGTAGCGCGTGCCTGCGCGCCGGGCGAATATCCAATTCAAGAGAAATGGTCCCACGAGGGCTCCCGCCACCGTGCCAATCGCCAACGAGGAGACGCCGATGCGCCGGACGAGCAACACACCGCCCACAATCGTTCCCAGGCCATAGATCAGCGGCGTCACCGCCTGCACGCTGAACTGTTTCCGAACCAGCAACACGGCGCCAAAAACCCCACCGGCAAAGAAGCACAGTTGCGCGGGAAGCAGAATGCGCGTAAGCAGAACGCAGACCGCGGCCTTTTGCGCGTCAAAGCCGGGGAACATCCAGTGGACGTACCAGGGGGCGATGAACTCGGCCAGCACAATGGCCCCACCCAGAACCAGGTACATGGTGGTCAGGATCACCGAAAGCGACCGCTCGCCCTCCGCTTCGCGCCCCGAGTCGCGGAAACGCGTCAGGATCGTGACAAACGTGATGGATGCGGCGCCGCCAACCAGGAAGTACGCGATCATATTCGGCAGAATAAAGGCGGCGTAGAAGGCGTCCGCATCCATGCCGCTGCCGAACAGCCAGGCAATGTATTTGGCTCGTACCAGCCCAATGATGCTCGATAAAGCCGTTGACACCATCAGCACGATGGTGGCCGAGAAGACCGTATGGGCATGCGACGGGCGCAGCATCCCCAGGCCGCGCGCCCATCGCGACTTCGGCTTCTGATCCGGTTGAGCTGAATGCGCTTCTGTCACTTGCCTTGATTCTATCGGGGTAGTCTTCACCGCGGTGTTACCAATGAGAGGCACTGGCGCGTTCCCCGCCGATTCATCGGGCAACATGAAAGCGCAGGGGCAGGCCCGCGTATTCTGTTTTCAAAGGGAGGGTGTCGCATGCCCCGGATAACTGGTTCGGCGTTCGTTCTTTGGCTTTTGGTTGGAGCAGTTGCGGTTGCGCAGACAATTCATGGCCGCGACGGCATCACCCTCCCTGCTCCGCCCGATGTCGACGCCAATCCCGTCATCGACAACTACTTCGGAACCAAGATTTCCGACAATTATCGATGGCTTGAAGATGCCAGCAGCCCGGAGACACGCGCCTTCATCGATGCCGAGAATGCCTACACGTCCCGCTACATGAAGCAGGCCCGGATCCGGCCGCAGGTGGTGGACAATCTCGAAGACCTGGAGCAGGTTTCCAGCTGGACCATTCCCATGGAACGAGCGGGCAACTACTACTTTGAAAAGCGGCTCGCTGGCGAGCAACAGCCGTCGATTTACATCCGCCGGGGGTGGGCGGGCAAAGACGAACGGCTCATTGATCCGGCAGTTCTGAGCCGCGACCCCAACACATCCCTGCGGCTCGTCGATGTTTCCCGGGACGGCTCCCTGATCGCCTATGAGATGCGCGAAGGCGGTGCGGATGAGGCCAGCATTCACTTGTTGAATGTGAAGACCCGCAAGGTACTCGAAGATCAGTTCCCCAACGCCCGCTATACAGGCGTCAGCTTTGCGCCGGATGGGAACAGCATTTACTACGCCCGTAACAACAAGGAAGGAACGCTGCTCTACCAGCACGCACTTGGTACGCGCGTGTCTCGCGATACGGTTGTCTTTGGCCGGGAGTTTTATGACGAGCCGCTTGGTCCGAACGACCTTTTCGGTCCTTACATTACTGACGACGGCCACTATCTGGTAATCACCATCGAACGCGGCGTTCCTGCCCGGCGTGTCGATATCGTGTTTCGCGACCTGACCAAACCCGATTCGCCTTTCCAGGTGCTGGTGTGGGGTGTGGATTCGCGCTTCTCCGTGATCTATGCCAAGGGAGCCTGGTATGTGAAGACCGACTACAAGGCGCCCATGGGCCGCATTTTCAGGGCCGATCCTGGAGTTCTGCCCGACGCCTGGACGACCATCGCGCCGGAAAAGCGGGATGTGATCGAGGATTTCTCCATCGTTGGCGGAAAAGTCTACGTCAACCGGCTGAAGGATGTGAAGTCCGAGATCAGCGTCTATACGCTCGACGGCAAACAGGCCGGCACCGTCGACATCGAAGGAATAGGCTCGGCCTCCACCGTCTACGGCAGAACTACCGACCGCTACGGCTTTTTCAGTTTCCAGTCCTTAATTCAACCGCCCACGATTTATCGGCTGGATACGGTCACGGGCAAGCGCGAAATCTTCGCCCAGCCCAAGGTCCCCTTTGACACCAGCCAATACCAGCTCAAGCAGGTCTTCTACAAGTCCAAAGACGGCACCCGGGTTCCAATGTTCATCGCCGGCAAAAAGGGCACCAGGCAGGACGGGACAGTACGCCTGCTAATGACCGGATACGGCGGTTTCAACCTCAGCATCACTCCGCAATGGAACCCCGCTTATGCCTGGTGGATGGAGAAGGGAGGCTGGTTCGCGTTGCCCAACCTGCGCGGCGGCGGCGAGTATGGTGAGCAGTGGCACGAGCAAGGCATGTTCGAGAAAAAACAGAATGTCTTCGACGACTGGTTTGCCGCAGCCGAATACCTGATTGCCAACAAATACACGTCGTCCCAGCACTTCGCCATCACCGGCCGCTCCAATGGTGGCCTCCTGATGGGTGCCGCCATGACCCAGCATCCAGAGCTTTTCTCAGCCATTTTGTGCGGCTATCCGCTGCTCGACATGTTGCGCTACCAGAAGTTCAAGGTGGGCTATTACTGGACGACAGAATACGGCTCCTCAGACAACGAGAAGCAGTTCCCCTACCTGCTCAAGTACTCGCCTTATCAGAACGTGAAACCCGGCACAAAGTATCCCGCCATCCTGTTCTTCACCGGAGACAGCGATACGCGCGTCGATCCGCTCCACGCGCGCAAGATGACGGCCCTGATGCAGGCGGCTTCGACGAGCGGACGGCCGATCTTGCTCCATTACAGCCTCGCAGGTGGCCATTCCGCTGGTGTCAGCGTGGATCAGAAGATTCAGGACGACGCCGATCAACTCACCTTTCTTTGGACCGAAACAGGAAACGTTTCGTCGGTCAGGTAGCCTTCGCGCGGCCGCCTGAGCCGGTCATATCTAAAACATCCCTGCTCAGGTCTCAAGCCATTCAGGTTTCATCCGATAAAGGGGAAGTGGGACTGCAACAGAAACCCGCCGTGCTGTCTTCTTTGTGCGCTTTCAAGTGTCGTGGCCAAGGAGGGAATCGGTGGAGCCCGCCCGGCTTTCTCATGAAGCGGTGGGTGAAGAAAGCCTGATTGCACCCGAAAGCGAATTGGCGGCAGCGCCGTGTCCGGAGTCGAAATGGTTCACGCAGCTTTGGAGATCAGCAAAACGGACCGGCAACAGGAGGCTGCCAGGCTTGCCGTCCTCAACTCAATCGGAATCCTTGACACTGCGCCGGAGGCCAGCTACGACGCGATCACACGGCTAGCTGCCGAATACTTTCATGCGGATTCGGCGGGTCTCGGATTCGGTGATGAGAGCCGCGTATGGATCAAGTCGTCCTGGGGTCCGCATCTGCGCGAGTTACCCCGGGACCATTCCATCTTTGACATGGTACTGGCAGCGGATGGGCCGGTCGTGATTGGGGACTTGTCCAAACATTCCTCAGACGGGCCTCAGTTGATGCTCAAGCTGCTCAACGCATCATTCATCGCCGGAGCTCCCGTTCGCTCATCCGGCGGCAAAATCCTGGGCGTGTTGACAATCTTTGCCAAACAGCCCCGACCGGGCATGACATCGGACGAGATGCGGATTCTGGAAAGCCTGGCCGATATGGCGTCGACCCGGCTGGAGTTGCTCCGCTTGCGCAAAGCCTTCACCAAGAATGGACTGCGGAGGGCGCGGGCCGCCGAACTGGACGCCGTTGCACCTTCCTGGCCTCGGTGCTCTGACCTGCGCCGCGCTCTCGATCAGCGCGAGTTTGTGCTGTACTACCAGCCCGAAGTCGATCTCTCTACGCGCCGGATTGTCGGCGTTGAGGCGCTCATCCGTTGGCGGCATCCTGAACGCGGTTTGATTCCGCCCATGGACTTCATACCCCAGGCTGAAGAAAACGCAATGATTCTGCCCATCGGGGATTGGGGTCTGGCCGAAGCCTGCAATCAGATTCAGGTGTGGAACCACGACGATCCCCTCAATAACTCACTGCGGGTCTGCGTCAATCTGTCGGCTCGCCAGTTTTCTCGGCAGGGGTTGGCGGATCATGTGGAATCCTTGTTGCTCCAATCGGGTTGCTCCAGCCACCAGCTCGGCCTCGAAATGACCGAGTCGAGCCTCATTCCCAACATGAATACCGCCCTTCACGTACTGACTGGGCTGCGCGCTCTGGGCGTCTCTCTCATGATGGACGATTTTGGCACCGGTTACAGTTCGCTCAATCATCTCCACACGTTCCCCTTCGACGTGCTCAAGATCGACCGCTCGTTTGTGGGCCGCATGACTGACGGGGATCAGGCGCTCCAGATCGTTCGAACCATCATCGAGCTGGCACGCGTCCTAGGCATGGATGTGGTTGCCGAAGGCATTGAGACCAGGGAGCAATACCGCCTGCTGCGACAGATGGGATGCCGTTTCGGTCAGGGCTATCTCTTTGCCAAGCCAATGACGGCCGAATCCGTCACTCAGCTTCTCCGCCTGCCGGGACGCATTCTTCCTGACTTTGAAGAACTGGACCGGGCCTCCGTCTGTCAACTCGCATAACAAAATTCGTCGCAGTTCCATTCTTGAGGTTTTGCTGGGTCGCATCCCGCGATGGGAATCGACTCTGCCAAGTAAATGAGGAGCCCCTCACAGCGACAGCCGCCCTGTTTATCCTTCAATCCATGCAGGAACAAGCGGCCACTTCGCCATCTTCCATCACCGGCAACTTTGCCAGCCTCCTGGCGGCCTTTGCCGCACCTGCGGAGAAGCCTGAACCCGGTTGGAATGAGGATGGCCTCGCCGACGACATTGCCACTCTCAGCTATGAGCAAGCTCTGCGAACCCACGCTCGCTACCGCCGCACCAATGACGGTGAACTGCAGCGCGAACCGGATGCCGCTGACGGGCCGCTACAACACAAGATCGTCTCTTCCGTTTCAAGACCAACCGCCGCATCCCCGGCAGACCCTCCGGCAGCTCAAGGTGCAGCCTCGACAGGTGCTTCAAGGGCAGCCGTCCGTCGTCCTGGCACTCTCGATGAAAACCGCAAAGAAGCAAGCATCACCATTCGTCTCAGCAAAGCGGAATGCGCGCGACTCCATGAGCGCGCCGCCGAGGCCGGGCTCACTGTTTCTGCCTATCTGCGCTCCTGCACTTTAGAGATTGAGGCTCTTCGTTCCCAGGTCAAGGAAGCGCTGACGCAGTTTCGGGTGGCTCCTTCGGTGGAGGAGTCCAAGGCTTCTCAAGCCGGCCCTGGTCCGTCGTCTAGCTGGCGAACCAGGCTCTTCCCGCGCTGGTCCGGCGGCCATCGGGCCGCCCAGGCCTGAGTCGGGCGGGAATTACTCTACTTCCAGCACAAGGCATTTCAGATATTCGGTCTCCGGCAAATTCAGCACCACGGGATGGTCAGGCGCAGCACCGCGGCGTTCGCGCAGGCGCACGCGCCGATGTGCGTCGGCAGCCGCTGCGGCAACCGTGCTTTCCAGATCCTCCCAGCTCACATGGTGACTGCACGAGAACGTCATCAACAGGCCGCCATGCTTCATCATGCGCAGAGCGCGCAGGTTCAACTCTTTGTAGCCTCGCAGGGCTCCCTCAACGGCCCGTTTGGTCTTGGCAAAGGCAGGTGGATCGAGAACAATGGCGTCAAATCGCTCGCTGGAGTCGGACCAGTCGCGCAGAATCCGGAAGGCGTCGGCTTCCACCCAGTCCACCTCGCCGCTGAACCGGGCTCGATTGGCCTCAAGGTTCCGTTCTGCGACCTCCAGTGAGGCTCGCGAAGAATCGATTCCCGTCACCCGCTGGCAAACGTGGGCGAGATGCAGCGCAAAGCCGCCCTGGTAGCAGCAGACATCCAGCGCACGGCCGTTGCAGCCCATATTCTTCGCCCACTCACGGGCAGCGGCGTAGTTGGCGCGCTGATCGAGGAAGGCGCCAGTCTTTTGCCCCGCATTGGCATCGAAGTGGAAGAGCAGACCGTTCAGTTTGAACTGCGTGCTGGTGGCGGGGATGGCGGGATCTGCCGCCCAGAGCGGGGCGAGTTCGGGCGCGCCGAGGCCCTCCAACTCGCGCATCCGCGGGTCAGGCCTCTCCAGAATCGATGCGGACTCCAGTTCTTCGCTTAATACGCGTACGCACGTTTCGCGCACCACGCGCAAATCCAGACCCTTGGTCAGCAACTGCAGAATAACGAGACTGCCGTACTTGTCCGCCACCAGTCCGGGCAATTCATCGGCCTCGCTGAAGCAAAGGCGGCAGGCATCGGTTTCTTCATTAAGCTGGGGTGTGCGGCGGGCAATTGCTGCCCTGAGCCGTATCTCAAGAAGTTTCAGCCATCCAGCCTCGTCCAAGGCTTCGCGCGACACCAGCCGGAGCGCGATCTGCGACGAGGGGCTATAAAGTGCCGTGCCCAGCAGCAGCCCGCGGCTGTCAGCAACCGGCAACAGGCTTGGCGTTTCACCTTCACCCACGTCAATTTCTTCAACATCGGAGGCGTACACCCACAGGTGCCCTGCCCGCAGTCTGTCGGCCGCGCGGCGGTTTATGCGCGCGCCGCAACCTGCAATCGCTGGTTTCTGATTGGTGCCCGCGGGAAAAGGCTTTCGTCTGGACACGCGCTCTTCTGTGCGTGAGGCCGGTGGAGGATTCTCTCGATTCCGTGCAAAAGGCGCCGCAGGCTTCGATGCCCTTGGCGCCTTCTGGTTCTTCGCAGGTCCGGGCTTTTGCGGCTTGATCATTTGCTCCCTCGGGTTCAGCCCAGCAGAGAGCAGTCGGCCGCTGGCCTTTACTTTACCTGGATGTTCTGAAGGTAGCGGCTCAGATTGCTGATTCTGAGCTGTTTCTCCTCGGAGTTGGTCTGGTTCATCTTACCAAGGATGGTACCCCACACGGGCATTTCGGCCGACCCGTGCGCCGGCACGGCAGAGCCAAACTGCAGCACTGCAACGATATGCGTATCCGGGAATCTTCCATGGTTTTTCTTGCACAGCCCGGTCAGGTCTGTCGGAGGCACCTTAAGCGCCGTCGCGGCAGGGCCATCGCCCCTTCCATCCACGCCATGACACGGCGCACAGTAGCTGGTGAACATCTGTTTACCGTTTGTCGGCGAGGTCTTGTTGACGGGAATAATCAACTTTGTTCTGGATTGATCTGCATATCCCATGCCAATGGCGACTGCTCCGGCAAGGGTAATAAGTAAGAGACGTTTCAACATAACTTCCTCGGTTCTGGACATCTAAAGCGCTTCTCCAATTCACATGCCCACGCAATCAACTTACAAGGTGGATTTCTCTAACTAACAAGCCACTCGATAACGGCGTAATCGGGGCATAGCAATTGGAGAGCCGCTATAGTCCGAAGGGGACTTTACGCCTTTCTTGTATTGCTCAGGCTGTGACGGCCAACACATAGGATGGATCCTTAGACACGAACGTACCAATGCAGGAATAGTTAATGTTTAAAGGTATAAGCGCCGTAAATTTATCCAATATTAAGTCCTGCAACAAAAGTAATCGCTTCCAGTCAAAGCGGCGACCCATTGTCCTGGATGCTCGATTACATTGAAATAGGTTGATCAACTAAGAACCCGCATGAAGAGATTAGTTATTTACCAGAAGGTAATGAAGGAGACTTTCTAAGTCCATCAGTAACATGACTTATACAAGATATTCCAACAGCACGAAGCGATGCCCGGTTCATTTCAGCTTCGCAATCCAAAGCTGAGGCTGTGCAGCGAGCCAAGGGCGCCACATTTCCGAACAAGAAGCCGGAACGAGCGATACAAGTATGGTGGAATCAACGAGATATCCCGCATCTGGTTGAGGGCTCCGCGGCGAATCTTCCCAAGCTGTCGCGAGTTGCGGGCTGGCGCATCGGTGCATGCCCGTTTCATCGTCGTCATACGCCTCAGGCCTATAATGAAGCATGGCGACAGTCCGGCAACCCATACCGGCCGATCTCCCAAGCGCCACCCCGGCATCTCCGGGGCGGGCTGGGTCCGCCTTGGGCGCGCTTGACCGCCGGGCGATCGACGAGCGTTTTGAGGCGCTCATTCGCCACGTCCAGGCCAACCGCCCCAGCGAAGACGTCAGTCTCATCCGTAAAGCCTGGGATTTCTGCGTTCAGCACCACGAGGGCCAGATGCGCGCCTCCGGGGAGCCTTACATCGTCCACCCCCTTGAAGTGGCCGAGGTGCTGGCGGAGATGAAGATGGATTCGACGGCCATAGCCGCTGGCCTGTTGCATGATGCTGTCGAGGACACTCCCGCCACCAATGAGCAAATTGAATCCGGATTTGGCGACCAGGTGGCCCACATCGTCGAGGGCGTCACCAAGATCGACAAGATCCAGTTCGCGAATCGCGAAGATCGCCAGGCTGAAAACGTGCGCAAGATGTTGCTGGCCATGGTCACCGACGTCCGCGTAGTGCTCATCAAGCTGGCCGACCGCCTGCACAACATGCGCACACTGGAGCATCTTCAACCCGACCGCCAGGAGGCAATTGCGCGCGAAACGCTCGATATCTATGCCCCCCTGGCCCATCGTCTGGGGATGGGCAAAGTGCGCGGCGAGTTGGAAGACCTGGCTTTTCGCTATACCGACCCGGTGAGTTTTGAGCAGGTGTCGGCTGCCGTTGAGTCCCGCCGCATCGAGGGCGAGCAGTTCTTGCGCAGTGTGGAAGACACGCTGACCGAACAACTGCGCGAAAACAACATCGAAGCCCGGGTCGAATGGCGCATCAAGCGTCTCTACTCCATCTTCCAAAAGCAGCAGCGGTCCAAAGTCACCTTCGACCAGGTTTACGACCTTCTCGCCATCCGCGTCATCACCCAGGACATAGCCTCCTGCTACGCTGTCTTCGGCCTTATCCACACACTCTGGCGGCCAGTTCCGGGGCGCATCAAGGACTTTATCGCCATGCCGCGCGCCAACCGCTATCAGTCCTTGCACACCACGGTGATGGGCGCCAGCGGCCACCAGTTTGAAGTGCAGATCCGCACTGAAGAAATGCACCGCATCGCCGAGGAAGGCATCGCCGCCCACTGGAAATACAAGGCGGGCGAAGGCGCGGTGACCACCCGCGACGAAGAGCGCCTGAACTGGATTCGCCAGCTTGTCGAGTGGCAAAAGGAGATGACCGACCCCAACGAATTCCTTTCCAGCCTGAAGATGGATCTGTATCCCGACGAGGTTTACACCTTCACGCCCAAAGGGAAGGTTGTTGTGGTCCCCGCCGACGGCACGCCGGTCGACTTTGCCTACACCATTCACACTGAAGTGGGGCACACTTGCGTGGGTGCCAAGGTCAACGGCCGCATGGTGCCCTTGCGGACCAAACTGCGCACTGGCGACATCGTTGAAATCGTTACCCAGAAAGATCACAAACCCAGCCGTGACTGGCTCTCGTTTGTAAAGAGTCCGCGCGCCCGGAACAAGATTAAGCACTGGCTCAATGAGGACCAGCGCCGCCGTGCGGTGGAGATCGGGCGCAAGCTGCTGGAGCGCGAAGCGCGCAAATATAAGGTGCCGATGACCCAGCTCTCCGATCAGGATCTGGGCCGCATCGCCAATGAATACGGTGTTGCCACCGCTGCCGACCTGCTCGCCACTCTGGGGCAGGGAAAACACTCCGCTCACCAGGTGCTGAACAAACTCGCGCCCGGATTCGGCAACCAGGGCGAGGCCGAAGACACGGCAGAGGCCAAGCCCGGCAGCGGCGAAGCAGGCATGTCCGATGCGGTGCGCAAGCTCCATCTCACTGGCTCTGACTCGCTGCAGGTGGAGGGCCAGAACGACCTGCTGGTCTATCGCGCACGATGTTGCAACCCCATTCGCGGGGAGGAAATTGTCGGCTACGTTACTCGCGGCAAAGGCGTGGCCGTGCATGCCCGCAGTTGCCCCAATGTGCAGAATCTGCTCTATGAGAGTGACCGGCGCATCGCGGTGGAGTGGTCACGCGTGGGCGATCAGTCCGCAAGCCGGCCACAGCGCTATCCGGTCAAAATCACCATCTTCTGCGACGACCGCACCGGCATGCTAAAGGAATTGACGGCCGTCATCTCCGACGACAATACCAATATCCGCGGAGTCGATATTCGCCGCGATGAGGACGGAGAAGCCATCATCGAGTTTGTCGTCGAGGCCGAAGATCTGCACCACCTCAACCGCATGGTCCTCGGCATTCGTCGCGTCAGCGGAGTGCGCGCCGTGCAGCGCACGCAAAAGCTGTAGTCTTGATCCGGATAACTCGGCTCGCTTTGCCGATTCTCGCATTTGCCATAGAAAGTTGATCGACTCATGGCATCTCTCGTCGTCCCGATTCTGATTGGTCTTCTCGTTGCCGTTGCCGTGCTTCACGTCATTCTCAACCGCAAACTTGCCGCCTGGCTGCTCGTGCTATTTCCAGCATCTCTGTGCGGCGCCGCTCTCGCGGATCTGTCGCGCGGAGCCGAGAAACTCGGTCAGACTGCATACGAGAGCGATCAAAAGCAACTGGTGTATTGCTTCTTTCTCCTTGCGCTCAGCCTGACCGCAGCCTTGCGGCCGAAATGGCTGTGGCTTTTCTGGATCGCATGGGTCGCCGATGCCCTTGTCTGCGGAATCTTCGTCTACCTCGCGTGCTTCTGGAAAGCATTCAGCTAAGCGAAACGAACGGGACATGCTGCCCTGAAGAGCCGGATCGAAGCGCAGATTTCAGCTCTTACGCCCGCAGGCATTTGAGTGGCGGGCAGTAATGTCCGCAAGGCTGGCCGTCGGGCCGCACGAGCGCTCCACGCACCGTGGCAATTATCCGTTCGAGATCATTTGGCTTTTCCGCGAGCCTGGAATGACTTTGAGATTTGCCTCGCCGCGGTGTTCCGCTGTGTTTGGGCGCTTGGCGTGCTTAGCCACATACATGGCGGCGTCGGCGGCATTCAACAGGCTGTCTTTGGTGGCGCCATCCAGCGGATAAAAAGCCATGCCCAGGCTTGCCGAGCCCTGAATTTGAATGCCGTCGATGGCGAAGACGTTGTCGAAACACTGTTCGAGGCGAAGGGCGATTTCTTCCACATCTTCACGGCTGCGAACGTCTGGAACCAGTACAGCGAATTCGTCGCCGCCCAGCCGCGCGAGCATATCCGCGGGGCGAATTTGTCGCATCATGCGAAGGGCTACCTTTTGAAGGTAGAGGTCGCCTGCCTGGTGTCCGTAGAAATCGTTGATTTGTTTAAAGCCGTCGAGGTCGACATAGATGAGCCCAAAGATTCCGTTTTTTGAGCGGACTTCTTCAATGAGTTGGTTGAGACGCTTGTCGAGCGAAAATCGGTTGTGAATATCGGTGAGGATGTCGAATTCCGAGCGATGCCGCAGGTCGGAGTACAGACGCCGGGTTTCGATTGCCACTGCTGCAAGTCCCGCGGCCATTTGCAACGTTTCCGATTCAACCGCGTCCGAATTTGTGAGCTGATGGAAAGCTGCGTATACAGTGCCGAACGTCGAGCCGGAGTGGGCGTGAACTTGACTATCAACTACGCGCAGCCCCCTGAGATCAGGGGGGCGGTTTCCTAGTTGAGTTCCATCGGCCAGGTCGCACCAGCAGGGCGCTCCATGCAGTTTGAATGAAACCAGTTCGGTGATCTCCTCGACAATCTCCGCCACCGGGCGCGAGCCGTTGATGTCTTCGAGAATATGGCTGCGGCGTTTTTCGACACTTGCCAATCTGGCATTGTGGTGACGCACGCGGCGCTCGGTGAGCCACGCTCTCGCGGCGCCCGCGAGAACGACAAAGAGCAGCAGTCCGACGAGAAGGACAAGATTACGAACATTCAACAGAGAGGGGCCGGCAACGACGGCGACGTCATCCGAAGAACGCAGCAACACATCGAATGCCACGGGGCCCACAAACTTCTCGCCGTTGTCCAGAATGCAGATTCCCGTCATGCGCACTTTGGAGCCCAGGGCGACCTGTCGCATGGGCGGCAACTGGGTATCGGAACCACGTTCAGGATGCCGGTAGACCGCTGAGAAAAGATGGTTGCCGGAAACCAGGACATACTGGTCTTGCGCGGCCTCCCGAATGGCCATCAACAGTCGGCCTTCGACTGAGACGAGATCGAATGCGTGGGAACCCGAAACCAGTTCTTCGGCAGTGAGCTGCCCGGGCGTGACAGGCGACGGCACCCTGCTGTCCTCTATTTCCCCGCGAGTTAGGGTCAGCGAGCCGTTTTGTACGTCTGGGAATCCGGTCGCGCTGGCAACATCGCCGATGCGCAACGGACTTTCGAACTGGGTCAAAATCAAGAGGCTCTTTGCGCCGCTCTGCAGCACAATGGTCGACCCGGGCTGATAGTACGTGATGGACCCCTGTACCCGGACTCTCTGCGTCCGATCCTGAATGTCATAACTCTTCAGGATTTCGTCCATGGGAGTAACCGGGAGCGAACCGGGCACACCGTTGGCGAGCTTCAGGATCTTCATGTCTGAGAGCGAAGGCACTTCGAGACGTATTCCGGTCAATTGCATCTTGCTGTCAAACTTTCCCGCTACTGCCCCAGTTACTTCTACCTCCGCATCCAGAAGTTTCGTCAGGTTGCTCGCGTCGCTGTCAATCATCTCTGCGTCAATGCTTCCGCCATCCATCTGCAACTGCAGGTAGAGGTTCTTCAATCCGCCGTCCAGGACGATGTTGGCGCTGCGGACCACGGCGTGTACGGTTGCCCTCCTGCAATCGAGATCGGCGCGGATCAACTGTTTGAAAGTGGCTCGCACCGAGTCAGGAGCCGGACCATGTCCAAGAAATGTCACACTATCGCTCTTCACTTCGGGGCGAAAGCTGGCCCGCATCTTTCCTGTTACCAGGACGCGGTCGCCGGTGATCAGGTTGAGATCGGGGGCGGTTTCAACATAGATCGCTACATCGCCGTCCTGTACAAACAGATCGACGTCTCCCTTTTTGTAATACGTAACCGAAGCCTCAAATGCGACGGGCAGCCCTATCCCGACCTCCGCATTGGAGAGGATGTGAATGGCACGCAGGGACGTGAGGGGGGAGGGGGGGGCAGCTAGAGTGGTCGCTGCGCATCCGAGGAGGACTGCGGCGGGAAGGATGACGAGTTTGAAGATCAGATCCTTCATCGGTACGAGTTCGCGGAGAAATTGCGCCCACCTGGGAAGGCCCTTGATTGCTTATCGGTTCAACGTCCTTAAAGTTTCAGTGATGCGTAACCGAAAGGATCCCATTGATTGCGCGAATTAGGTTAGCCGATTGTCTGCGTCCTGCCGGTTGGAATTTTGAAATTCGGCTTCGCGGTGCACCCTTTCCTTTCGTAGACAGGCGGTTTTCGTCCATTGTCTTTCCGCGAAAGTGAAGTGGCAGAGGATGATCTCAGGCAATCAATATCCCGATTTGCTGGTTCAGTTCCGCGCGCGCCGTTTCGAATGCGACACAACAGGCCGATCACCGAGACTCTTCAGTCATGATTTCCGCTGAAAGCGAAGTCCGGCTCGTGATTAGTTCTAGATTGGCATTATCCGGGAGTGGAAAGCATCACCCAAAGTATGCAACTGGGATACTTTGGTCACGAATCAGTGTGCAACTTTCCGCGCGGCAATTTCGCCAAACTTGCCGCCGGTACACACATTCGTGGTTTTGAAGACGGATTGGGCCATTTGGATCATTTTTTGCGTGATTTCCCTGCCATCCGATCAAGAGAAGGCGGAAACGCATTTTTGACAATTCGGGTGCCTTCAGATGCTCACGAGCGCGCACCAAGCACCTGCTTGGCGATGGTTGCGAGTTGCATGTTTGAAGTGCCTTCGTAGATCTTGCCAACCTTGGCGTCACGGTAAAACTTCTCGGCTGGGTAGTCGCGCACAAAGCCGTTGCCGCCGAAAACTTCCACGCACTGGCTGGCGACGCTCTCGGCTACCTGCGAGGTGAATAGCTTGGCCATGGCCGCTTCGCGGACGAAGGGCTTTCCGGCATCCTTCAGGCGAGCGGCGTTGTAGACCATCAACCTGGCCGCTTCGATCTCTGTAGCCATGTCGGCAAGAGCGAACTGAACGGCCTGGAATTCCGCGATGGGCTTGCCGAATTGATGGCGCACTTTGGCGTAGCGCACCGCGTGGCCCCAGGCCCCCTCGGCAAGTCCGAGCATTTGCGCGCCAATTCCGATGCGGCCCTCATTGAGCGTTTCGATGGCGATTTTGTACCCTTTGCCTGGTTGGCCGACAACATTCTCTTCTGAAATCAGGCAGTTATCGAAGATGAGTTCGCAGGTACTACTGGCGCGGATGCCCAGTTTGTCTTCTTTGCGGCCCACGGTAAAACCTTGAGCACCCTTCTCAACTAGAAAAGCCGTGATCCCCCGATAGCCGGCCGTAGGGTCGAGGGTGGCGAAGACCAGGAACAGGCCGGCTTCGCGAGCATTGGAGATCCATAATTTGCGGCCGGTAAGTCTGTAGCCATCATTCGCCGGCACCGCGCGGGTTTGCAGGGCGAAGGCATCGGAGCCGGAGCCCGCTTCGCTCAGTGCGTAGGCGCCCCCTGTGTCCGCAGCCAGGCGCGGAAGCCAGCGTCGGTGCTGTGCCTCGCTGCCCCATTTTCTTAAGGCGTTGATGACCAGCGTGTTGTGCACGTCGATCAACACCGCGACCGCGGGGTCTACGGTGGAGATGGCTTCGATAGCCAGGACCGCATCAAAAAAGCTCCCGCCGGCACCGCCCATTTCTTCGGGAATCTCGATGCCCATAAGGCCCATGGCGAAGAGCCGGTCAACGAGGCCGGTGGCGAACTGCTGCTCGTCGTCCATGGTACGGACCAGCGGCGCAACGGTTTCCTCGGCAAACTGACGGACCGTGGAGTAGAAAAGCCTCTCTTCTTCAGACAGTTGCGTCAGGGGAGAAGGGATGCGGTTGGTTTCGGCCAAGTGAAATCCTGCCTCCGGCTTCGGAGTCTATCAGAGATTGTGGCGGGTTGGGGCCAGGGTACGGTTGATGGTCTCGCACTCTTCGGGCAAAAGGCGCGGGGGGTCGAAGCTCGCAATCGAAAAGGGCAGACGCTTTTGGCGCCTGCCCTTTGTTGGTTCCGTAGATGCGTTAGTCGATGGTGAGCGTGAAGCCTGCGTTTGCGGTGGCGGTTGCCGAGGCCGAATCCTGTCCCGTAAAGGTAATCGTGTAAGTGCCCTTTGTTGGATCGGTAGGAGCTGTTCCGCCGCCTCCGCTACTACCGCCACCGCACGCCGAGACTGCCAAGCCGACGGCTAGCAACGCGATGAGGCCGGCCATGGTCCGGAATTTGCGGGAACGGCGACCGAGGAAGCCGGCCAGAAGCAATCCGGCGAAGGCGACACCCAAAGGAGCAGGGTTTGGACCCGACGGGGCAGAGTTCTTTGCAATTTTCCTCGGGAGTATGCGGTGCATATTGTGCGCGCCCAGAACCACTGCGGCGGACACACAATCTGACGCGTTGGTATCAATGGTGATTTGGGCGGCGACGGGGGTTGTGCCGCTCACTGTGATCGAGCCATCGCTATTGGTGCCCGTGCCGCCGAAGATACAAAGATTGGCGAGCGCGGTGTTGTTGGACGTATCGTACGTGAAGTCGACCGTGCCTGTGTAGCCGTTCTTTGGGGTTACGGTGAGTGTTTCAGTCCCCGAGCTGCCCTGGCTCACGGTGAGCGTGCTGGGGCTCGCTGCCAGCGTGAAAGTGCCGGTGCCTGAGGTGGATCCCGGAACTGAAATGGTGATCACCCCGGTTGAGGCCGCAAATGTGGTGTTCCCCACGTACTGGGCTACGACTGTGTGCGGCCCCGTGGTTGAAAAGGAAATGGTGTCGGCAACGGTCCCGTCTGACTGCAAGGTCACACTGGTTGCCGTTCCGCCGTCAACAGCCACTTCGGCCGTGCCGGTCGGAGCGACTGTGCCCGAAACGGCAGCCACTGTAATCGTGAAGGTGTCGTTGGCGTTAAGTGCCGGGCTCGTGTTCGATGTGGAGACCGTGGTCGTCGTCGAAATCAGACCGGCGCCGGTTCCGGAGTTGCCCGCCCACGAGGTTGCCAGCTTGTCGAGATCCACTGATCCCAGTCCTGTTACCAGGTCATAACCCGTGCCGGCGGAGTATTTTACCGTGCTGCCACTGGTGCTGCTGCAGAACGTGGAGCCGGCGGTGCATTCGTTGTTCCCTGTGGTGATGTCGTGGAAGCCTGCCGCCGCAGTGTATGTCCCGCCGCTGGCAGCCATTGAATAGAGCTTTGGATTGATCAGGCCCTGCCCGGTGGTAAAGCCCGCCTTCTGGTTAATGATGGCCAGCATACCGGCGAAAATGGGCGCAGCAAAGCTCGTACCGCCGGCGACGGTGAGGTCTCCAGTTGTGCCATCGCGGAAACCGCTATTGCAGCTTGCAGTTTGTCCGGATACCCAGGCCGACTGGTCGCTGGTGCAGTAGAGATAGCCGGGAAGCCCTGGCGAGGAATAGAGCGCGATATCGGGCACGTCGCGGTACGAATCGGCTGGAGTCAGCGCTGTCTGCCAGCTTGGCTTGGGGAACAGGATGCTCAAGCCGCCGCCGCTGGCGCTCAGGCAGTCAGCCTGACCGCAGTTGGGAGTGTCGTCATTCCAAGCCACCTCGGGGATGTAAATTTTCGCGGAGGTCAGGATGTCGGAGCCGGGCGTCTCGGCGTCCCAGTAAGTTGAGTTTTTTGAAACGCTGTCGGCCGCGGTAATTTCCGTCCCGCCCAGGCCGGTCACATAGGGGCTGCTAGCCGGGTAGTTGACGGCCAGTTCTTCCTGCACGGCTAAGGTTGGATCGCCCGTCTGGGGAGGGTTTTCGATAAAGCAGGCGGTGGAACCGCTGTCGCCGGAGGAGGCAATCACGGTTTGACCCTGTGATTCGGCTTGCTGCAGGGCTGATTCTATCGGGGCCACGCCGGTTGTGCCGCCCTCAAGGGGCTCGCAGCCGCCATAGCTGAGGGTAATGATGTTTCCGATCTTCTGGTCCACTGCAAATAACAGTGAGTCCCAGACGCCTGAGTTTTGGCCGTTGCCTGTATAGACAAAGTCAATGGTGGCTCCCGGTGCCATGGCCCCCGACCACTCCAGGTCAAGATCGGACTCGGTTTCGTCTCCGGCGTAAGTCATTGAACTGCCTGACCCGGGAACAAGCACCATCGTGGGGTCTTTCGTGGGGAGATCGGCAGCGCTCTGGAAGGCCTCGATGTCGCTGTTGACCACCGCCGACTGGCCCATGACCGCAATGACCTGCCCCGTGCCATTAACGGAGGAGTTCAGCAGGGGATTCATATCGTAGGCGACCCTGATGTCGCCCGGTGCAAAGAAGACCTTCCCAGTCTGGCCGGATGTGAACGACGGGCGCAGATGAGCAGATTTTGCAGTGATGTGCATCGGTTTTAAGCGGAAGTCGTTCAGGTTTCTGACTCCCAGAACCACGGGCGCAAGGGCCGTCGGCACCGAAAGGTCAGTGGCAGGAGCAAAATGCTTCGCACCCTCCACGTTGTAGTAGTGCATCTGTGTCTGGAAAGCCATCTCGGCCTGGCCCACAGTGCCGGAGAAGTGGATCATGTTCCGGCTGCGTGCCACTGAGTCGATGGAGAAACCCTGCTGCTGAAGCCATGTTTCGACCTTGTCGATATCGGGCTGCGACATCCCAAACCGGGCGGCGAACTGGTCGGGTGTGAGCCACTGATGATAGAGCGGCGAGGCGGGATTCTGTTGCGCTGCAATCAGTGCGTCCAGGCTGGCCTGCTGCGCTGCGGTGCGATTGAAGACGATGGTCATGCCATTGAGGCGGGTATCGGAGGGCATCCTGCCGGCATCAAACTGCGGCTGAGCCAGCGGGTGCAGCGAACCCTTCAATGTCGACATATAGGAACTGGAAATCTCAGATTGGATGCGGGGAACCGGCGTCTGCGCGCCAACAGCGGTAGCCGCCATAGCGCAGGCGGCGATCCATCCGCAAATCCGAAGCCGGTTTTGCCGTGATAGTGCAAGCATCGTCGTCATATCCATCCTTGTAAATTGAATCGTTAGAGGGTCCTGCCATCCTAACACGGGCCTACCCGGCCTGTGTTCCATCAGAGCGCGATGAAGCAGCCGCCCGACCCCAATCCGGGCGCAGGGAGGAAAGAAGAGAAAATCAGAGGGCCGCCAAGCCTTTACTTGTCCAGGGGAGGCCCCGCGTACTCAAAGGGTACGTGTCTCCACACTTAGACTCCAGTTTGGTGTCAAAGTTGTGGTTAGACTATCCCATTTTTGGTGTACGGTCGTGCGACGCGCTGTCCCGCAGGGCTCTCAGTTGAGCTCAGTGTAGATCGGGGCCAGGGGTCGGCACTCAGCTGGCAGGCGATCTCTTTTCGACCAATTCCAGCGCCGCGGCGACCCTGCGAGGCGGAATGAAGCTGTCGGTCCGCCAGGCGATCGAGAGCTTCTCACGATCAAGGAGCTTGCGGATCTGGCCGCGCGCATGATCGGCCCAGGGACCGGTTCGATCGAGCCGGACGTAAATTTGCCAGTGACGCAGCGCGGGCCGGCGCTCACCCCTGCGCTCGTAGGCCAGCGCAAGGTTATAGTGCGCGTCGGCATAGCGGGGAGACAAGGCCACAGCCTCGAGGTAGGCGGCAATGGACTCTTCCGGACGTTCCAGCTCGTCGAGCACGTTGCCGAGGTCAAAGAAAGCCAGTACGTAGCCCGGATCGTTCTCGGTGGCGCGGCGGTAGAGTTCCTCAGCCCGGGCAAACTGGCGCAGATGAAAATGGATGGTTCCGAGGTTGATATAGGCCGGAGCGTAGTTGGGGTCGTGCCCAATGATCTTCTCGTAAAGGGCAATGGCGTGGTGCTTTTGGCCCACTTCTTCGGCCTGGACGGCGGCGAGGAAGAGGCCGTGGATTCCCGGCAGGCTGCCCGGCGCGGGTTTGCGCAGGGGTGACGGCTGCGCGTCGTAGCCGCAGTCCACGCGTTCAAAGTCGAAGAGGAACTGCCTGCGGATGGGGTCGACCATCGATCCCTGGCAGCGAAATGCCAGGCGGGTTCCGGTGCGCACCAGGCTGGCTTCGAGCAGCGGGTTAGCCATACCGGCCACTGCCTTCATAGCCACAATGGAATTGCGGATGGCGGCGGCGGATATATCCTTTTCGCGCAGGGCGCGAAGGGTTCTCAACTGGCCCAGGTCCTGGAATGTGTAAGTTTGTTGCGAAGGAACGAGACCGGCTCGTTCCCAACCTTGAAGTTGGTGGGAACTGATTTGCAATATCCGCAACACATCCGGGCGGCTATAGCTGGTCACTCTTCAATGCTCCCGTTCGTAAGTCCGGAGTGCTGGATTCGAATTCCCGATTCCGGTTCCGGACGTGGCTCCTGGAACAGCGACGGAGGATCCGCTCTTTCTGCGATTATGCCAAGAATAGCCGTGGATAAACGGAAAGGAATCACAGCATGATGAAAAAGTGAGTGGATAACTGGTGCTTGATTTGGTTCATTTGAGGTATTGGAGATCTCCCTGGTGGAAATTGGGGTGGAAATGGGCGAACTGCGGGGCGTCCGGAAACTGGCGGACCCGCGCTCGCAGGGCGGGCGGATTCGGGCGCCGATTCGGGAAGACGCACCAAAGAAGGGAGTTGCAGAAGCCTGATTTCTGTTCCGTGAGAGCAATGACCCGAAAAGGGGGGTGCAAGTAGTATCCGAATCATGTTATTTTGTGCCTCTTAACACTATTATTTCGGTCACGTCTTCCCTTCGTTCGTGGAAAAGGAATGGGCCCCTTGGTAGAGATTGCCTTTCGCGTCGCAATGAACGAACGACAGCGGGTTATGTCGGTCACGGGCGGTGTCGAAACGCTGCTTGGATACAAGCCCGAGGATTTTGTCTCTTCCAAGGTTTCCTTGCGTCAGCGGATTCATCCCCAAGACGCCGATATCGCCGCCAGGCTCTTCTCCAACCAAACCTGGACCGGCTCTGAATCGTTCAGCATTCGGATACGGCATGCGGACGGGAGGATTCGCTGCTTTCGCGGGCAACACCAGCGGGAGGTTGCGGCAGATGGCGCCACGGTCCTGAGCCTGACTTTGCAGAACGCGAATAGTTTGATGCGGGGCCTGGAAGACGATCATTCCCTTGACATTCTCAAGTCGGTGATGGCCAGCGTGGATGAATGCGTCTACCTGAAGGACAGGAACCATGTCATCACAGAAGCGAACCGGAATACGCAGTTGGCTTTCTCAGTGGACGGCGTGTCTCCTCGCGACATTGTCGGGCTCACCGATTACGACCTGCTTCCCGAGGAAGTTGCCGACCGGTCCTACGCTCTCGAAAAACAAGTTTTCGCAGGAAGGTCCACAGCGCAGGAGGTTCAGGAATCGGTTGACAAGCACGGCAAGAAGACTTGGACCGAGATCTGCAAATATCCGATCAAAGATGCCGACGGTGGGATCATCGGCGTTTTTGGTATCGCCCGTGTTGTCACCGATCGCGCACTGGCGGAGCAGGCTCTGAGAGAAAGCGAGGCGTCTCTTAGAGAAGCACAAGGGATTGCCCGCCTGGGCGGCTTTGTTCTGAATGTCCAGACTCATGTGTGGAGCGGCTCGGATGTTCTGTATGAGGTTCTTGGAATCGACAAGAGCTGTGAACATACCGTGGACAGATGGATCGACCTGATTCATCCCGAAGATCTGGCGGGATTGGCTGCCCAGTTTGCCGCGACGGTGATGGAAAAGGGCAAGCTGTTCGATAAGGAATGCCGCTTCATTCGGCAGACGGACCAGGCGATGCGCTGGGTTCATGTTCTGGGAAGAACGGAACTGGATACCAGGGGAAAACCACTCACTCTGCGCGGAACGATTCAGGACATCACAGATCGCAAGCTGGCAGATGCGGCGTTGCAGGAGAGCAATGGTCTTCTGCAGATATTCATTCACGATGCGCCCGTCGGCCTGGCCATGTTCGACCGCGAAATGCGTTATATCGCCGCGAGCCGCCGCTGGATCGAGGACTACGACCTCGAAGAGTGGGATATTATCGGGCGCTCGCAGTACGAAATCATTCCCGGAATTCCGGAGCGGTGGAGGGACGAGCATCGCCGCGCGCTGGCAGGAGAAACCATCCTTTCAGGCGAAGACAGTTTCGAAGGCGCAGATGGCAGGCTTCATTGGACTCGCAGGTTGCTGCGGCCCTGGCGGACTGGCGAGGGCGCGGTTGGCGGCGTGGTCGTTCTAGCGGAAGAAATCACGGAGAAAAAGGCGAGTGAAGAGCGGCTTCATCTTGCCGCCAGCGTCTTCACGCATGCTTCCGAAGGCATCACCATCACGGATGTACAAGGGAACATTCTCGAGGTGAACGACGCATTCACCCGCATCACCGGCTATAGCCGCGAAGAGGTTCTGGGCAAGAACCCGCGACTGCTCAATTCAGGCCGGCAAGGCAGGGAATTCTACACGGAGATGTGGAATCAGCTCATCGCGAAAGGCCATTGGTCTGGCGAAATCTGGAACAGGGCCAAGGATGGCCATATCTTCGCCGAGATTCTTACCATCAGCGCGGTGCGCGATATCGCGGGGGTCACGCAACAGTATGTGGCCATGTTCTCCGACATCACTTCAATCAAAGAGCAGGAACGGCAACTCGAGCACATCGCCCATTACGATCTTTTGACGGGACTGCCAAACCGTGTTCTGCTTGCCGACCGTCTCCACCAGGCCATGGCCCAGTCTCACCGTAGCGGTAGGCCGCTGGCGGTCGCGTGTCTCGATCTGGACAACTTCAAGCCGATCAACGAACGCCATGGGCACAATACCGGCGACGAGTTGCTGACCGCGGTGACGAGCCGTTTGAAGACGGTACTGCGCGAGGGCGACACGCTTGCCCGCCTGGGCGGTGATGAGTTCGTTGCAGTCATGCTGGATCTCGGCGGTATCGAAGACAGTATTCCGATCGTCGACGCCCTGGTTAAGGCCGTTGCAGAGCCGGTGCCGGTGGGAACGCTGGATCTCAAGGTTTCGGCCAGCATCGGTGTCTCCTTCTTTCCGCAAACTGACGAAGTGGAAGCAGATCAGCTTCTCCGCCAGGCTGATCAGGCCATGTACCAGGCAAAGCTGGAGGGAAAGAACCGCTACCAGGTATTCGATCCCCGCGGGGATAGAAGCGCCCGTGGACACCACGAAGACATTGAACGCATTCGCCATGCGCTGAAAGAGGGCGAATTCGTGCTCTATTACCAGCCCAAGGTGAACATGCGCACGGGGAAGGTTCTGGGTGCCGAGGCCCTGATCCGCTGGCAGCATCCGCAAGGTGGTCTTCTTCCGCCCGCGCAGTTTCTGCCCATTGTGGAAGGACATCCCCTCGCGATTGAACTCGGCGAATGGGTCATCGACTGCGCACTCAGCCAGATGGAACGGTGGTGCGCGAAAGGTCTTGAGATTCCTGTCAGCGTGAATGTCGCGGCTCAACAACTTCAGCAGGTGGGCTTTGTTGAGCGCCTGCGCGCTTTGCTCGCGGCGCACCCGCGCATTGCACCATCGAGCCTGGAACTGGAGGTGTTGGAGAGCAGTGCATTGGAAGACGTCGCACTGGTTTCACAGGTGATCCGCGATTGCAACAGGCTGGGAGTTACGTTCGCGCTTGATGACTTTGGCACCGGCTATTCCTCGCTCTCCTATTTGAAGCGCCTTCCCGTAGACGTTCTAAAGATCGATCAGACGTTCGTTCACGACATGCTCGATGATCCGGAAGATCTGACCATTCTCGAGGGGGTGCTGGGGCTCGCCACTGCATTCCGCCGCCAGGCCATTGCCGAAGGAGTGGAGACCGTGGAGCACGGACAGATGCTGCTCCACCTGGGCTGCGAGGTGGCCCAGGGGTACGGGATTGCACGTCCTATGCCGGCAAGCGAGCTCCCCTCGTGGGCTGCGGCCTGGCGTCCCTATCCGCAGTGGTCCAATGCTGCCGCAATGGAGCAGGCTGACTGGCCGTTGCTCTACGCCGGTGTTGAGCACCGGGCATGGATTGTGGCTATTGAAGACTATCTCGAGGGCCACCGGCACACCGCGCCGGTGTTGAATCACCATCAGTGCAGATTCGGCGGTTGGCTGTTTGCTGAAGCGTCGGCCGGACGCGGCGGGCGTCCCGGTTTCAAGGACATTGATGCGATGCACCAGCAGGTTCACGCCCTTGCGGCCGAGATCCTGGCTCTCAAAGCCAGGGACAGAGGGCCGGCGGCAAAGGTAATCCTGGATGAACTCTTCGCCATGCGAGACGCGCTGATCGAAAAACTCAACCTGCTTGTGCAGACGATTTAGGACTTGGCAGTCGGAACTTGCACTCCGCCGATAACGCTGCAAAGACGTGGATCGCGATGGGCTAGCGCGGTTCCACAATTCACGTGCCCTTTCCGCCATCATGTGAGGTGGCATTTTCCTGAGGAAAATGCCACTCGAAGGCGGCGGCTTCGGGGTACAGCAATTGTGGAACTGCTGTAGCCGGCTTGTCTCACAAGAAGGGGAAATAATGTGCAAGCTTTTTGTGGAAATCAAAAATAAATAAGGGGGTAGGTGTGCGTTTTTTGAGAAGTGCAGGCCAGCTAAGCCGCTGAAAGATCGGATCTTGCACATACATGACTCTGAAACCAAGTGCCGCTTAGCCCTCGTTTAAGTACCACTAAGCTCACCTTGGCATTTCGCGCTCCGGACTTTTCTGTTTCGGAAGTATTCATGTTTTTATGTTGCGCCAATCGGCGTTAATTCTAAGCCACGCGAGACTGCAAAGCTTGAAAGGAATGTCGTCGGTCTGATTTTTGCAATGCGACGCCTCTACTACCCGTGAGAAATGCAGGTTGGGGGAAAGGCGGATGAGAATGGAGCCGAAGATCGGACTTGAACCGATGACCTGCTGATTACGAATCAGCTGCTCTACCAACTGAGCTACTTCGGCGGGCTCCATCAAGATTGTATCGTTGTGCTCGTGTCCGGTAAAGCCACACATCAGGAAGACGGCCGCAGGCTCTGCCGATTGCGAATTGGCCGATTTCGCAGCGAAATGCCTTCTGCGTTTGGATTGTAGATCTTGTCTGGCGGTTCAGCAGCGCAATGCGTCTATACTGCTGCTCATGCAAAACAACCCTCTTGAAGCCTGGCAACGGCTTTCGGATCTCTATCGCGAGATGGGTGACGAAGAGTTGCGAGAACTGGACGAGAATTTGGGCGATCTGACCGAAGTGGCACAACAGGTTCTGCGCGATGAGATGAGAAAACGCCGCCTGGATGAGCCGCACGCGGCAGAGAACGTTGAAGAGAATGCGGGTCATCGCGAGGATTTGGAAAGCGGGCCCGCGGTTCGCGCGCCTGAGGCAGCGGATGCGATTGCAGACAGCGATCTCGGGCACGAATACACATGGAAGACGCTCCTATGCGAGTGCGACAACCACGCAAAGGCGTGGCAGATTTCTGAGACGTTGAAGCGGGCAGGCATTGAGAGCTGGCTTGAGGGACCGCAATCGACCTTTCAATTCGACGGGAACAGTCCTCGAGTGCTGGTTGCTGCCGATCAGCTGGAACAGGCGCGCGGCATTGCCGCGAGACCGATTCCGCAGGAGATCATCGATCAATCCGAGGCGGATGTGCCTGAATTCGAGCTGCCTGTTTGTCCTCGATGCGGTGCTGCGGACCCCGCGCTTGAAAGCGTGGATCCGGTGAATACGTGGCGATGCGAAACATGCCAAAAGCTTTGGACGGACCCGGCAGGAGACATGAAGGAAGAAAATGCCGAAGCATGAGCCGCGAAACGGAAAGAGCCGCCCGGCAACAGGGCAGCTCCTTCCTCAGGGAGAATAGTTCCAACGGAGGCAAAACCATCAGAACTTTCTGGCTGCATAGTAGGTGGGAGGGAAGGGAGTGTCAAGAATAATTCCTGAACGAAATAAACCCATATTTATGAACAGCTTAAAGGGCCATCTTTGAGGAGACAGTCTCGCATCTCTTTGCTGTCTCTTCGCCTTTTTGCCTTCTCTATTCCTAGTCTTTTCAGGGTGTTTCTTCGGGATTTCGCCCTTTTTTCCACAGGTTTGAGGCCACCGTTAACCTGCCAGATTCATCTTTTTGGTTCCAAAATGAAATCGAGCCCTCATTTCTCCAGATTCAAGCGGATGAACTCGATTTCGTACATGGAGGAAGCTGGCTTGCCGCGCGCAATGCGGTACAGCACCCTCCCTCCTCCGAGAAAGAAGCCAAGCAGAATGGCCGCGGCTGCTCCGATGAGGCAGAGGGTGGCAATCCCTACCAGCAACTTGCCGGTCTTCGCGATTTCGGACTCAACGGGTTGGGGGACCGAGACCAGATTCTCGTCAAAGTGGACCGACTCGATGAGTTTATGGCTTTCCTCGGGAATAGCGTCGCCGCTGACGAGCACAACCAGAAGTCCGCTGCGGCGGACCTCAAGAGACGCTTGGTCGGAGTCTTGGAGCGGCTTGGGCCAGGGTGGCTGGGCCTGGCTGCCGGCTTTAATGTAGTCGCGGATCTTGGTTTCAAATGCTGCGGCCAATTGCGGGGTAGGGTATTCGATGAGGGTGAGAGTTGCGGGGCCGGATTGCAGCGCATAGTTGGCGGTGGCTGTCTCCGCGTCGCGATCAAAGCCGATCAACTCCGGCGGCAACACTCCGCTCCCTCCGACGTAGCCCGCGGGCCCCAGCGCATAGTGCGTCGTCTGCTTGTCAAGTGAGGCCTGGGGCAAGTTGGCAAGAACGGGCGGCAGAATGGCCCTGTTTCCCCGGGCCGCGGGCAACTGGTTTGCCAGATCGCGCAATTCCGCGGCAGACATGGGTCCGATCCGCGAAAATGTGGCATCGACGACCGTGCTGCCTTTCCAGAAGAGGACGCGATTATGGCTGTGATCGGAAGTCGCGCCGGTGCCGATCTCCTCTTTAGGCCACCCGTTCTGCCTGTAGAAGGAATACGCACCGTAGGCTCCGCTCGCATCGTTAAAGCGCAAGGCGCGGATAGAAAGGGTTTCGTTGTCGCGTTTATAGTTGGCGATCGCTGCGGCGGCGAAGTCGTACTCCTTGAGAGCGGCAGCACTCGAGCCATCAACCTGGGCAGGGTCCGTCACGATTCTGGTGGGCGCGGCGGTTTCCCAGCCATCAAACACGTCGGGTAACAGCGCTTTGGCCTTGACAGAGGCCGGCACGGGAACCTCGATCGTGACCGGACCCGGCTTAGCGGGTGGTTTCGCAGCAACGGCTTGCGCCTCGGCGTACGGCATGCTGAGCAGAGCCGTTGATAGAGCCAGTATTGTGATCCAACGCGGCAAAATTTGAGACTCCAATGTTCAGGGTACTACTTACCGCCCAGCGGCGCAGACCTGTTGTTCTCTCGCCGAGAAGCGGAGACTCCTTTCTGTAGACTTCAGCTCTCGAAGGTCGGCGCCGAGGGAATGCGTCGCGGGCCCGCAGCGCCCCTAACCCTGTTTGACACTTGCGGCGGTGAAAAAGTTCCCGCGCCTCGATGCCGTCAGCGTGCGACCGGGATTCAGCCGGGCTGCAGCGCGAGTTTTACCGTGGTCAGCCGATTTGAGGTTCCTGGAGCCGGGGTGGCGGCGGGGGAGAAAGGATATCGCCGAGGACCTGGTATCGGCCGCCATAGAATATCAGCGCATATTCCCGTATCCCTGTACTCAGGGGACCTCCAAGGCAAACGCTCGCCAACAACGCAAAGCCAACTGCGAGCACGCCGAAAAAGACCTCGAGGAATATGCCGGCCGCCGCGGATGCGCCCGTAGCGTCTGCAAACGTCGTGTGAATCCCGTACTCAACCATCCCAAGAGAAGCGGCAATGACGAGCCCCGGAATGATCAGCACCAAGAACAAACCAATGGTCGCAATTGTCGGCAGGATCACACGCAGCAGCGCGTAAAGAAGAAACTCCTTCTTTTCTGCCTTCATACCAAACCATACCCGGCTCCACGCCTCGCCTGCCGTGGCATTATCCAGTGCGTAATGTGGCAGCATCCAGTCGCGCAAGATCACGTCAGCGAGAAATGCAGCCAGAAAAAGCAAGAGAATGATCGGGATCAAGGGCAAAATGAGAGCCAGCAACACCGGAATGTCGGGGTGGGCGCCTGGCGGCATTTCATGAAACAGCCGCCAGAACCCAGCCACGAAGGGAAGCGCAACCAGCGCCATCACCAACAGAAAGCAAAACCCCACCGCCAGGTTCAGCCAGAAAAAGCGCGTCGCCTGCTCTCGATAGAGATGCCAGCCCGGTCGAATCTGTTTGACGTTGCGGATCAGGCAATGAAAGAAAGCAAACCGCAACCGCGTGACCAGATAGAACACGACAATTGACACAACAATCGCGAGCAGCACTGCCGCCACAATTGCCGCGATCCATTCCGGCTGGAGGTGGAACGGCGAATCAATCATGGGCCCATGTCCGTGCTGTTCACCACCATGCGAGGAGGAGCTGAAATTGCTTCCAATACCCTCCGTGATAATTGCGACCAGGCCAAGCTTCAAATAGGTTCCCCAGCGAAACGGGCTGAACAGGAACTCCCTGGTGCGTTGAATGGCGGGCGAAATGGCATCGGCGGCAGAGATGGCGCGCATACAAGACCTTTCCGGGGAGAAGGCACAGCGTACCACGGAACTACGCAAATCCTCTGTGCACAGTTCCGCAATCCGTGCCGGGCGGCTTATCAGTCGCCTGCTTTCATCCTCTTGTCGATCAACCGGAGGTTGCCCACCAGGCGTCGAAGGCAGCCAGGGCGCGCTCACACTGGATGCGGTGACGCTCTTTCTTGTCGCGAATCTTCTTGCGGGTCTCTTCTTCCAGCGGCTCAAGCAGGTCGAAGGTGATATTGGCAGGCTGGAAGTTCTTCGGGTCGGCATGCGTTATGTAGTGGACCAAAGAGCCTAACGCGGTGGCGCGGGGGACGGGTGTTGGTTCCTCGCCGCGGACGATGGCCGCCGCATAGATTCCGGCCAGAAGTCCGGTGGCGATGGATTCGGTGTAGCCTTCGACGCCGGAAAGTTGGCCTGCAAAGAGAACCGGAGGCCGAAGTTCTGCCGAGGTTCGCCGCTCTCTCACCCCATCCCCGGAAGACGCAGATCGGATGGAGGCTGCAGGGTCCTGTTGTTCAATCTTCAGGCGGAGGCATTCATCGAGGAGGACAGGTGCGCAGATATAAGTATTGCGGTGAATCTGGCCGTAGCGAAGGAAGCGGGCCTTTTCCAGGCCGGGGATGAGGCGGAGGACGCGGGCCTGCTCGCCGAACTTCAGGTGGTTCTGAAAGCCGACGAGGTTATAACTGTCGGCGCGCAGGTTTTCCTTGCGAAGTTGCACCACGGCCCATGGCCGCATGCCCGTGCGCGGGTCGCGCAGGCCCACGGGCTTCATTGGACCGAAGCGCAAAGTGTCGCGGCCCCGGCTGGCGAGGATCTCGATGGGCAGGCAGCCCTCGAAGTAATCGAGGTTCTCCCACTCCTTGCTCTCGGCGGCTTCGGCGGCGAGCAATGCGTCGAGAAAGCAATCATATTCGGCGCGATCCATGGGGCAATTGATATAGTCGGCGGTGCCCTTGTCCCAGCGCGCGGCAAAGTACACACGATCCATATCGATGGTCTCCGCATCGACAATGGGGGAGATGGAGTCGTAGAAGGCCAGATGGCCGGAGCCGGTGATGCGCTGGATTTCTTTGCTGAGCGGGTCAGACGTGAGCGGGCCCGTGGCAACAATGGTGATGGCGTAGTCATTCGACGGCTCGAGCTGAGTGACTTCCTCACGGATTACGTGAATCGCCGGTTCCGCGCCGATGGCTTCGTTGATCCTGCGGGAAAACTCAACGCGGTCGACGGCCAGTGCGTGGCCCGCGGGAACGGCGGTTTCGTCCGCGAGACGCAAAAGCGTAGACGCTCCACGGCGCATTTCTTGCTTGAGTAGCCAGGGTGCCGTGTTGGGCGACTCGCTTTTCAGCGAATTGGAACAAACCAGTTCGCCGAAGTCGGCGGTCTGGTGCGCGGGTGTTAGTCGCGGCTTGCCGTTCACCATGGCGCGCATTTCATAGAGGTCAACCTGGCAGCCGAGGCGCGCGGCAGTGAGCGCAGCTTCGGGGCCTGCAAGCCCTCCGCCGATCACGCGGATCCTCATGGGGCTGTCTCCTTGGCCGGGAGATGTGGATCCTCACACGACCGTGCAATCGAAAGTGGGTCAAAAGATGGGACATCTCGCGCGGCGGAGTCTGACTGTGAAGTCAGTTCGATACCAGCCAACCGCTGCAGAGCCTCCCCGTCCACGCGCACATTCCGCCATTCGTCCAGGAACTCGACGCCCATGGCGCTGTAAAAGTCGATCGCCGGGGTGTTCCAATCAAGCACCTGCCACTGCAGGCGAGGACAACCGCGCTCCACCGCGATGGCCGCGACACGCTGCAGCAGAGTTTTCCCAATCCCCATGCCGCGGAACTCCGGATGAACGAAGAGGTCTTCGAGGTAGAGTCCCGGGCGGCCCTTCCAAGTGGAGTAGTTGAAGAAGTAGAAGGCAAAGCCGGCCGGCGCGCCATCGTGTTCGGCTATCAGGCAGAAATAGAATGGGTTAGCGCCAAAGCCGTCGCGCACGAGGTCGGCTTCGGTTGCCGTGACGGCCTCCGGTTCGCGTTCGTAGGTGGCCAGTGCGCGAATAAAGGCAAGAATCAGGGAGGCATCCGCGGGTGTCGCCGGGCGGATCGTGGTTGGCATGTTCTTATTCTAGAGTCTGTTCCTATTGCTGGGTGGATGGAGTGTGATAGAGGCCACAAGGGGCGAAGCCTACCACGCACTACCATTGGGACGGAAATTCGTTGGAAGCCTTCAATGCCGGGGCTACGTTCGTGGCGACGGTCTTGATGTCGGCGTGTCTGGCGGCTGCTTCACCTCTTCACCGTGCTGGCGGCTGATAGGGATGGCGCGGCCTGCGACCTATGGCCTTGTGCTGGATAGTCGATTGGATTTAACTTGAGTCCTGCTGGAAAGCGCAACTTGCGGATCGGTTTCCGCTCCGCGGCAGCTTTCCTCTCATCGATGTGATCAATGGGAACGGCAGTGTATCTTAGTGGCTGCTGTCTGGTCCGGTGGCGCATCGAACCAAATTGGATGAAGGTGCGCTGTTGGCCCTTCGATTTGTGGTCCGCAGATACGACTTTTTTTGATTGAGCCCGCGGGCATCCTGGTTCGCGCAGCTCCCAAGGAGATGAACATGAAACGCACGATTTCACTTTGGCTGGGCGTGCTGGCATTCGCCCTGTTACCGGCGCTTGCGCAGCAGCCAACAACGCCAACAACGCCAACAGCGGAGGCTACGGGTAAGATTCACGGCCGCGTGACCAACCCGACCGGCGCACCTCAGGGCTCCGGCACGGTAAGCCTCTCTGCCGATGGGGGCCACACTTCCAAGTACACATTCAAGGTCGATTCCGACGGCAACTACTCCGGTGAAGCGCCCGCAGGGACCTATACCGTGATCTTCCGCCAGCTCGACACACCGCCGGATAAGATGGTCGACTCATTCGACAACGTGAAGATCGTCGCCGGTCAGGATACGACGCAGGACATCGACATGTCTCGCAAGGAGTTCGTCGACAAGCTGCCCGCGGAGCAACAAAAGCAGTTGGAAGAGCTCAGGAAGCACAACTCCGAAGCGATGAAGGCCAACGAAATTATCAAGGGCCTGAATGCCGATCTGAAGGTTGTGAGCGAGGACGTGAAGGATGCTGACGGCGCTCGTGCCGCAGCCGCCCAGCAATTGGGTGCCTCCGCTTCAAAGGCCGATATTGAAGCGAAGGAAAACGAGATCAAGACCGCGAAATATACCGACATCGAGACCCTGATGACGAAGGACACGGCAGCCAAGCCCGATGCCGCCATCCTGTGGGCGCAACTTGGACTCGCTCAGGCAGGTCTGAAGAAATACGATGCCGCGGAGACTTCTTACAAGAAAGCTCTTGAAGTGAACGCCGCCTCAAAGAAGCCTCTCCCTGCAATCGACGGCATGGCCAATGCCGGCCTGGGCGAAATTTATGCCCGGAGCGGAAAGGTTCCCGAAGCGAATGCCGCCTATGATGCTGCAGTCAAGGCCAATCCCGCAGCAGCCGGAATGTACCTGAGAAACGAAGCCGTGATCTTCTTCCAGTCGGGCAACGGAGATGCCCAGGTAGCGGCCGCCGACGAAGGCATCAAAAACGATCCGAATGATGCGCTGCTCTACTACCTCAAGGGACAGGGTCTCATTCAGAAAGCAACCTTCGACTCGAAGACGCAGCATATTGTTCTGCCGGACGGGTGCGCGGAAGCCTATGAGAAGTACCTGCAACTGGCTCCCTCTGGACCCTATGCGGGCGAAGTGGCCGGCATTCTGCAACAGGCAGGCCAGAAAGTCAGTTCCACTTACAAGGCCGGTAAAAGCAAGTAACACTCTGCGGCTCGTTTCAACGTCTTCCTAAAGAAGGGCGCTCCCGATTGCCGGGCGCGCTCTTCGAGCTTGAGGACAGTTTTCCCCCCTCGGCGATGCCGGAACCGTTGTGGCTTTGCCCGGCTACAATTCACTTCATGAGCTCCGCTCTGCCCAGCTACGAAGAAGCAGCGGCAATGGTCGCGGATTATGCCGGCAAACTGAGCCGGACCCGGCCGCCGGTGGAACGTGTCAGTCTGGCGGGTGCGCAGGGCCGTGTATTGGCCCGAACTCTCGCAGCCGATCAGGATCAACCTCCGTTCGCCCGGTCCACTCGCGACGGCTATGCATGCCGGGCATCAGAGGCTTCAGCGCACGCGTGGTTGCCGGTTGCGGGCGCAACCCATGCGGGCGAAACTCCCGCCGGACCGCTGCCGCCGAACGCCGCATGGGAGATCATGACCGGCGCGCCGGTTCCTGCAGGCGCCAATACCGTGGTGATGATCGAGCACGTCGAAAGAGATGGTCGGCGGGTTCGCCTCATGCCCCCGCGGACGACCCGCGAGGATGACTACATTGTGGCGCAAGGTGCGCAGGCGCATAAAGGCGACGCACTATTGTCTGCCGGCACGCTGCTGGAGCCTGCCCAGATTGCACTGTCCGCCGCTTGCGGATACGCGGCTCTCGATGTTTTTGCCAGGCCTCGCGTGGCAATTCTTACAACCGGCGACGAGCTTGTGCCCGTCGACACGGAACCAGGTCCGGGCCAGATCCGCAATTCGAATGCGCCGATGCTGGCTGCGCTGGTGGCTGCCGCCGGGGGGGAGCCGTGGGTGGTGCCAACGGCCGCCGACACGGCGGAATCTCTGGATGCAGCGCTGGCAGCCGCGACCGAAGCGGACCTGTTGCTGATCTCGGGCGGAGTTTCAGCGGGAAAGTTCGACCTCGTCGAGCCCGCTTTGGAGCGAATGGGCGCACGGTTCCATTTCACTGGCGTTCGCATTCAGCCTGGGAAGCCGCTCGTGTTTGGCGAGTTGCCTGGCGAAGGAGAGAGCACGCCGCTCTTCGGCCTTCCCGGCAACCCCATTTCTTCGGCGGTGACGTTCTCGCTTTTTGCCGCGCCGGTGTTGGCGGCGCTGGCAGGCGGACGCGAATTTGGTCCTCGTTTTGCGCTGGCCCAACTGGAACTGGACACAGACAAGCACACGAAGCCAGGCCTGACACGCTTTTTGCCTGCGCGTTGCGAGTTTAATCCGCCGAACGGCAGGCTTCCCAGGATTGCAACCGTGCACTGGCACGGTTCCGGCGATCTGGCCGCGTTTGCAAAGTCCAATTGCTTTCTTGTCGTGCCAGAAGAAACCGGTCACCTGAAAGCGGGCGAGATCGTCCGCTTCCTGTTACCCTGAGGAACTTATGACCGAACCCGCACAGCTCTCGCACTTCGACGAATCCGGGCATGCCCGCATGGTGGATGTGAGTGCGAAACAAGCGACGCGCCGTACGGCCACCGCTTCGGCGTTTGTAGAGCTTTCTGCTTCAGTGCTCGCGGCGCTGCCGGCAAATCCCAAGGGCAATCCGCTGGAAGTGGCGCGATTCGCGGGCATCCATGCAGCCAAGCGGACGCCGGAACTGATTCCCATGTGCCATCCATTGGCGCTCACGCATGTCGACGTACGGGCTGAGATCGCGGAAGGTGGTGTAAGGATTACGGCGACTGCAGCGACCGTTGGCCCCACTGGCGTGGAGATGGAAGCGATGACCGCTGCAGCCGTCGCTGCGCTCACGGTTTACGACATGACCAAGGCACTGGACAAGGCGATCGTGATCCGCGAAGTGCGGCTTGAGGCCAAGTCGGGCGGCAAGAGTGGAGACTTTTCACGCTAGGCCGGGCGGGTTTGAAACGAATATCCGCTGTCATTCTCAAACCGCGCAGAATGCACTAGGATTCTCCTTCCGCACAAAGGAGGATTCATGCCGCGCTCTGTTGCCTTTATTTCTTGTCTCATTCTTGCAACTGTTGCCACATCCGCAGCCTGCGCCCAGTCCATCGCTGTGTACCAGACCACGCCCGACCTGCTCGAAGCCCTTTCGAAGCGCGAGACATTGCATTTTTCGGCCAAAACCGACGCCGACGCAACCGTCCCGCTCATTACCGTCGATGATGCACAGCGCTTTCAGGGAATCGATGGCTTCGGCGCTTCCCTCACCGACTCAGCGGCCTGGCTGTTCGCGAAGAAACTCAGTCCGTCGCAGACCGACGCCGCTTTCAAATCTCTATTTGGACGCAAAGACGGCATTGCTCTGAGCTTTCTGCGCCAGCCCATCGGATCGTCCGACCTGGCAGTGACGTTCTACTCTTTCGACGACCTTTGCCAACAGACCACGAAGGCTTGCACCACCCCTGCTGGAGAGTCCGACCCGGACCTCAAGCACTTTTCGCTTGCGCACGACCAGGAGTACATTCTGCCTTTGCTCAGGAAGGCGTTGGCAATCAATCCGGGCATCCACGTGATGATTACCCCGTGGAGTCCGCCCGGCTGGATGAAGACATCAGGGTCGATGCTCGGTTCCAATCCAGAAACCAACCAGGCATCCAGCCTGCGCCCGGAGTTCTATGCAGTTTTTGCGAATTACATGGTGAAGACGATTCAGGGCTACCAGGCTGCGGGAGTGCCGGTGTGGGCTATGAGTGTGCAGAATGAGCCGCTCTACGCTCCGCCTACTTACAGCGGGATGAAGATGGAAGCTGCCGAGCAGGCGGCGTTGTTTGGTGAAGCTCTGAGGCCGGCATTGGCCGCGGCGCATTTGAGCCCGAAGGTGATGGCCTACGACCATAACTGGGACCGGCCCGATTATCCCGAAACAGTTTTGAGAGACCCGAAGGCTGGCGCCCTCGCGGCAGGCACCGCATGGCACCATTACGGCGGGGACCCGTCCGTGATGACGAAGAATCACGAGGAATTTCCGCAAAAGGATCAGTGGGTGACAGAGTCCAGCGGCGGGTCCTGGCAGACAGGGAACGTGCTGGCAGAGGAAGCCGGAGAACTGATCGCCGTGACCCGCAACTGGGCCCGGAGCTACGTGCTCTGGGCTCTGGCTACCGATCAGAATCACGGCCCGTTCGTGGGCGGGTGCGACACCTGCCGGGGACTGGTGACGATCGACCTGGCCAATCCGAACCATCCGTTGGTGAAGCCGGAGCTCGATTACTATGTGCTGGGGCAGGCCAGCAAATTTCTGCTGCCGGGCGCGGTGCGGATCGCGTCCGACGAACCGGGAGGGGCGAAGATCAAAGACGTCGCCTTCCGCAATTCCAACGGCACCGTGGTGCTTTACACGCTCAACGCGGGGTCCACGGCGCAGGCGCTCCGGATCGTTTTCCACGGAAAAACGGTAGCCACCATGCTCCCCGCGGGGTCGGTGGCCACCTTTGTGTGGAGGCCGTGAGCCTTAGTCAGGCTTCTGCATCGAGGGCATGCCGCCCGCAGGCGGAGGGCCGTGATGCTCCGGCGGGGGAATGAATGCTTCGGGGTCTTCGTGGCCGCGATGGCAAGTGCCGCAGGTAACCGGGGGGGCCGGCTCGTCCATCTTGTCCATTGCCACCACCTTGGCCACGTAATTCTTTTTGATGTCCTCGGTCATGGTGTACATGATGCGGGCCATTTCCTTGTCGGGTTTGGTGTCCAGCGCAAAATCAAGTTCTGGACGGCCGTTGGGGCCAACCTTGTTGGGATCGGCGGCGTGGCAGTAGTCACAATGCACACCCAGCCCGCCGGCCCATCCTCTCATGATGTCGCGAACTTGCTGACCGTTCAGATCCTTGGGCAGCACTTTGAGGTTGGTGGGCGCGGGAAAGGAGCGGGGCGGACGACCGTCGGCGCCGGGCGGCGAAGCCTGCGGGGCTTGGGCAACCGAAGCGGCGGCGAAGATGGCCACGGACAGCAGCGCGACCGTGGAAGTTGGCAGGAAAAGGGAAGAGGGTTTCAAGCGGACTCCTCGGGATTGTGGGATGACCTTCTACCAATGGACGGAATTCTACAGAAAAATGACGCGCTTGCCGATTAAACTTCGCGAACCGGAGACGCAGGCATGGTCCGGCACCACAAAACGGAGGGGCCAATCGGCCGCGTGCTTGATGCCTATGCGCACTGTGACCAGAGCTTCAGGAACAGCGCACTCGTCATCGCGCACCTGGAGCGGCGATTCAGTCCTGGTAAGGTCCAGGCCGTTGTGGGCAGACCGGGTCAGGCCCATTGCCTGGCAGAGCCGGCTCGGGCCGGAAGCCAGTTGCCGGGCCAACTTTGCGGCCGCAATGCCTTCAACGGCGATACCGCGGTTATCGGCCATCCGGTCCGCTCCTGCCACGGGCTCCAAAGCGCGGAGAAGGACGCAGCCGGCTCTTCCTTCGACTTCACAACTAATGTTCATGCAGAAATAGCGTCCATAGATTGCATACACATAGGCGTGTCCAGCGGGACCAAAAAGAACCTGGTTGCGTGGCGTTGGGCCGCGATGAGAGTGGGCCGCCGGGTCGGGCGGATCGTTGTGCGGTCCAAGATAGGCTTCGACCTCGACGATGCGGCCGTTTAGCGGGCCGCCGGCCGTTCGGTGGAGCAGCAGTTTACCCAGCAGCCGCGGGGCAACCAGTTTCGGCGAAGCCTCAAAGAAAGAGCGCGGCAACAGGTGGCCGGGGAGACGTTTTGCACTGATCAATTTTTGCCCGTCCTGCGCGGAATCTGGTTGAGTTCTTCGGCTTCCCACCCTCGCCTCAAAGAGCCGACGAAAAGATAAGCCATTCCTTGGTTGGCTGGCATGGGATTCATTTCACGTTATTTGTGGGCTTTCTTCCACTCCTTCAGCAGGGTAAGCACTTCTTCGGCGTGGCCCTCAGGGGTGACGTTAGGAAAAATGTGGATCAGGGTCTGGTCGGGACCGATCAGGAAGGTTGTGCGCGCAATGCCCCACACTTTCTTCCCATACATGTTCTTTTCCTTCATCACGCCAAACTGATTGCACACTTTCTCGTCTACATCAGCAAGGAGTGTGTAGGGCAGGTCGTATTTGGCGCGGAACTTGGCCTGGGCCTTGGGGGTATCGCGGGAGATGCCCAGAACCACCGCGCCGGCCGCCTGGAGCTTCTTGAAGGAGTCGCGGAACCCGCAGGCCTCGATGGTGCAGCCAGGCGTGTCGGCCCTGGGATAAAAGAAGAGTATGACCGGCTTGCCGGCGTAGTCTGAGAGGCTAACGCTCTTCTCCTCGTCGGTCTGGAGCGTGAAGTCAGCGACTTTTTGATTAAGTTCCATGGCGATTTTCCTCGTATGGTGGATGGAGGGCCCTGGTGGCCATCAGGTTGCATTATTCCCGAGGTGGGCAGCAAGTGTCATTGCGAAGGACCGCTGTTTTATTCGGAAGGCACGTATTTCTGGCCGGCTTTGGCTTGGCAGTCGCGCTTCCTGCACTCGCCCAATACCCGGGGCAGATCATCAAGAAGGATAACGCCCCGGAGTTGAGAGCCGTCGGGGTGCTTGAGTGGACGGGCGAAGAAGGCAAACCCAAATTCAGCCGCCTCGTGCCGATCACCGTGTTTGACGGCCAGCAGTTGCAGGATGGTGGCGTTTACCTGGCGCGGCCCCAGCCGCTGGCTGTGGATGGCGGCGTCGAGTACGTGCTGCAACAGGACGGCAAACGGGTAGGGCTGTTCGACATCGATGACGCGGGCCAGGAACAGGGTTCCTGGGTGGGCCTTGGAAGCTGGAAGCCGATGCCGCATCCTGTCGTGAAACGGCCCCCGCCGGAGCTGGCGCAAAACGACATGGACGATGCGGGAAGCGACCGTCCGATTCTGCATCGCAAGCATCCTTCTGGAGATTCTAAGGGCAGTTCCGGGAGTGACTCCAGCGGACAGGCGCCGGCAGCAGACCCTGATCGGCCCACCCTCCACAAGAAGACATCGGGAGACGATTCGGATAACGGCAGTGAGGCTCCGGCGCCCGATCCCGACCGGCCGACCCTGCACAGGCCGAGCACGAGCGACGATTCAGCGAGCGCGCCGGCGGCCGACCCCGACCGGCCGACGCTGAAGAAGGCCAAGCGAAAGAAGTCCTCGGCGGACACCGGGTATGTGGAATCCGTGGCCGGGGACACCGATCCGGACCGGCCCAGGCTTTTGCGCGGCAAGCCTACCGGCGAAGGCGTGGTCGTGGCTCCAACGCTCATGGGGCTGCCGCCGGATATGCATCAGATGGTGGCCGTCTCGGACGCGCAAAATAAGCCGGAGCATCCATGGAACTACAGTTGGTCAAATCCGGACGACGAGGCAAAGATGAAGGGGCAACTGGAAGACGTTGCTCGCACGGCGCTGGGTCTGAATCGGCCCGTACCAGCTCCGGCGCCCAAGCGAAAGACAACCAGGGCCAAAGCAAAACCGGCTCCGCCGCCGCCCCCTCCTCCACCGCTTACCGACGAGCAATTTCGCGTTTTCGAATTGGCCTATGGGTCTGGCGCCACGCTGGTGCTGACGGCGCATACCGAGGGTCCGCTGGTGCAGGAGAAGTTTGTCACCTTGATCGCCCAGCCTGACTTGTATGGCAGTCTGCTGATTCTGTTCAAGAGCGTCACCGACGGATCAAGATTGGACGAAATGCCGCGCATGCACCTGATCGATGCAGTGGATGCGATGGACGACAATCGGGGCGAGTTGTTGTTTGAACTGCGCGGCGAAACCCAGCGCCAGTTTGCTCTCTATCGCGTGTTGCGTGGAACAGCCGAGAAGCTGTTTGTCACTGGCGGCAGCACGTTCGGCCAGGCAATGAATTGATGGGTACGCGCCGAGACAATGGACTCTTCTGTCTCAACCTCTCCGCAGACAGCAAACGAAGCACAGGCGCACCCGGCGTTTCTCTGATCTCCATTGTTGGACTGAGGACTGCCCATTCACGCCACGATGGGAAAACTTCGCATTGACCAAAATAGGACCTCCTATACAATTCAGGTAGCAAGAGTGGGCTGGTCGCCACTCTCCAAGGATCTTCCCTAGAATGGCATCAGTCTTAATCGCTTCTGCTCCAGCATCCGTCACGGACGCCGCAACCGTTTCAACCGCGCACGAGGCAACGTCCCCCGAAGCGGCTCACGCCGTGGCCGCGCGCGACCTTGTTCGCATGGGCCGCGCCGCTACCGTGGGCGATGGCGTCAACTGGCTCACCCTGGTGGTCATCGTGTTGTTCCATGCAGGCGCGCTGGCGGCGTTTTTCTTCTTCAGCTGGCAGCGGCTCGCGGTGATGGCTGTGCTCTACATCCTGGCTATCAACGTCGGCATTGGCATGTGCTACCACCGTCTGCTGACGCATCGCGGTTATCAAACGCCCAAGTGGGTTGAATACCTGATGAGCATTTGCGCTACGCTGTCGCTTGAAGGCGGGCCGATCTTCTGGGTTTCCACGCATCGCGTGCATCACCAGCTCAGCGACCAGGAAGGCGACCCGCACACACCACGCGAGGGCGGCTGGTGGGCTCACGCAGGATGGATTCTCTTCGGCGAAGCGCTCCATGCGCAAACTGAAGTTCTGAAGCGCTACTCACCCGACCTGAGCCGCGACCGTTTTCACGTGTGGCTGAGCAAGTATCATTGGCTTCCCATTACGGCGAGCGGTTTACTGCTGCTTGCAGGCGGTTGGTTGTGGGGTGGCTGGGTCAACGGAATTGCAATGGTGTTGTGGGGGGTTCTGCTGCGCGTGACCCTCGGATTGCATGCCACCTGGCTGGTCAATTCTGCGACTCACCTGTGGGGGAGCCGGCGCTTTCAAACCCGCGACGATTCGCGCAATAACTGGTGGGTGGCCTTGCTGACAGGCGGCGAAGGATGGCACAACAATCACCACGCCCATCCGGTATCGGCGCGCCACGGGCTCAAGTGGTATGAGATCGACCCGAACTTCTACGGCATATGGCTGCTCTCGAAGATTGGCCTCGCGCGCAAGATTCGCGTTGCCAAGTTTGATCCCGCCGACCCCAAGCCCGCCGGTCTCTAACCGCCAGAGGATTCAAGCCAGCCGCACGCCATGGCCGGCTGATGCGCCGGTCATCTTCTCCAGAATTGCGATGGGCGCCGAACCCGGCGTCACCATGGCTGCCGGATCCACCAGGAAAGTCTGCTCCAGGGCATACTGACCGCCCAGGACTGCGTGCGAGGTGGTCTCGGTAAAGACCATCCAACTGGAGCCCGGCGCGAACTCCACATACTCTCGCGCGCAACTGCTCTGGAATTCTGCATCCTCTTTCATGACGTTGTGAAGCTGGATCATGAACTGGTCGTAAGGTGTGCGTTTCAGTTGAGGGACCAGCCGGGCCGCGCCTGTGCTTTGTGCCAGCGACTTGACAGTGCGCATCACCGGGCTATCGGAACGCGGAAGCGCCAGCTTGCCGGGCGCAAACTCACTCAGTACGCGCGCGAATGGCTCACCCACCACCCAGTTGCGGTTTCGCGTGGGGTGAATGTTGTGAAAGAAGCGCAGGATGCGCCAGCCGCGAGTAGGCCTTGTAGGAAAAGCGTCGGTGTGGAGCAGATCGTTGCGCCGCCGCATGGGCAGGTCGCGGCCTTGCTCTTCGAGTGGCCGGTAGCTGGCGTAATCCAGCCGCCAGCGTCGTTCATAGGGCGAGAGAAAGCCGGCCAGGAACCCGTCGACGCTGGCGGAGTAGCGCCGCATCACCGCATGCAGTTGTTCCAATTCGCCGGCCGTGTTCGCCTTCGCATCCGCACCGCTCAAAAGATCGCGGTCAGGTTTGTAGGCGATGTTCTTGTGGAGCTGGCTGCTGGATTGATGCCTGCTCAACAGGAACTGCAAGTCCGTGGCGGGAATAGGCACGGGCGTTTGCGGAAAATAGAGAATGGCGCCCGTTTCAAGGCGCGCACACCAGTCCCTGGCCTGTTCATTGCTTCGCGGCCTGGCGCCGCTCAGCGCACCCGGTAGTATGGAATGCACCGGCATAAGTCAACCCTCAACCACGCAGTCGGGCCCTTATCCACAGCGCTCCAAAAAACGGCAGCGCCACGGCCAGCACCACCACTCCGGCAGGAAAGCCCACGTAGCGATAGGTGTCGGCATAGTTCACCGTGTGGCCGCCAATACCATTCCAAACGAGCAAGGCGAAGATCGCTATGAAGGTGGATGCGAAAAATGTGAAGAACGCGGCCGCAAAAGAAAGCAGCAGGCTCTGGAAGAATCCGAACCCTTCGAGCGGGAATCCAAGGACGCGTCCGGAGGAAATTCGGGACCCAGAATGGGGGAGTTGCGCAGTTTGCGTCATCTTCGCGGCCTCTCTCGTCTAGAATACAGTTCGATGGCCAGCAATGTACAAATCGAACTCTGGCATGCCGAGAAGGTTGCCACGCAAGCGAGCGTCGGTCTGGCCTCCAACGGGATCCATTACACCACCTGGGGCGAAACCCGCATCCCTGAATCGGAACTGGATCACCTGGTGGCCGCGGTTCCGAGCGGAATGTCGGCCGCTCTCTCGAATCGCACCTATTATTTTGTTCCCCTGGCCATTGCCGATACCGGCGAAACCATGATCGCTCCTGTCTACTCGGTCGATCTGGGAGACCGGGCCGTTTGTCATCGCAACGCCGCCTTCGGCACCACGGAAGCCGTTTTTCTTTCTACCCGGCTCGTGGAGGACCGATTCGGCCTGGCCTTCGAGTTTTTCATCAACGTGGCCCACAATTTTGTTGAAGCCGCAGGCGTGCCCGACAGCTTTTCGTCGCTGGCCTGGTCGCAGGCTGAGGCGCAGGTTCGCGGCGAATCGAGCCAGGACGCGTGGGAAACTCGGCGGCGCGCCCAGGACACGCGCAATGGGCAGAAGAACATCGACGAACGCTCCCGCAATAGCTTCTATGAAGCGGCGTTCTCTGACGCGCTGGCGATCTACATGCTGTCGCTGGCCGTCGACTTCGACTACCACGACCTGCGCGAGCGCGAGTATCCGCTGCTGGCCGCGCCGGCGTTGGCCGAGAGGCTGCGGCATGTGGCGGGCCTGTTTCCCGCAAATGCGGGCTATGAATTCCAGATACTCTACCGGCGCAAGGGCTGAGACGCGCTTCGAATCTCGTCAGAAGCGCTGAATACAGGCAAACGCCCGCTGGGTGCGACGTCTTGCTGAAACTCCATACAGTTCATTGCACCACCCGGCAGAACATGATTGCGCCATGCGACCGCAAATTGCGTTGAACAGCATTATCGGCGTCCGGTGCCTGCAAAAGCGAAGATAAAACGAAGGATAGGGGGGAGTGTGCCCTCCAGCAATGGTAACTCATTCGTGTTAAAGGCCTTGCTGGCCAAAACGTGCGCATTAAGTGCCGGTTAAGCGCCACTTTGGCGCAAATAAGCACCGGAAACGGAGCGGCGCCTATTTCGATGGTACACAGGTTGAGGAAATTGTCTGCCAGGCGCCACCCCACGAATACGGCAGTGGTTCGCAAAATGCGGATAAATCAGACTTAAAATCATTCGCCGCCCACCGGTGATCCGAAATTCTCAAATCGGCGAGTCAAGTGACGAGCGCCTTCCAGCCTGGTCTCGAGCGTGCGGAATACACCAGGCCCTGAAGCCGGGCGCTCTCGTAACCTTAGTTGTATGGACGTTGATTACCCGCCAGAATAAATTGGGTACAAATACCAATTACAGCCAGTCCACTTCGACATTTAGGTAGGTGAACACAACCGACCCGAAGCCGAGTGAACCTGGACTGTGAATGCCTTTGCGATAGCTGGCAAGGCGCTTGTCGTGTTGCGTTCGTTGCCTACCCGATCTGCCCGCTTACAAGTTCTCGCTTGCACACGGGTGAAAGATGAAATGCAAGAGCAGGTGCTCTTTCTTTGCGATTTTATTAGGGTTTGCCGTGGGCTCGATTCGCTTCGCTCTTCCGGCCTATGCCGATGGAACGACGTATTACGTCGACAATCTGCCGAATTCGAACTGCAGCGACAGTGGCCCCCACACGCTTTCGAACCCGTGGTGCTCCTTCTCTCCACTGAACCAGATCAGAACGCTCCTGCCCGGCGATACGATTCTGCTCGCAAAGAATGCGACCTGGAATCAGGAACTGAATCTCACCGGATCTGGAACTCCGAACCAGCCCATCTTCCTCGGCGCTTATGGCTCGGGCTCGAATCCGAAGATTCTTCGCAACCAGGCCAACAGCGACATTTGCGTGCTGCTTACCGATGCCAGCAACTGGAGCATCAGCGACCTTGAAGTAGGGCGGGCAAGCGTGGGCATCCTGCTTCATTACACCCGGCTCTTCAACAACGGGATCAGCATCAGTGACATCTACGCGCATGACAACAAGGGGATTTGGAGCGGCTATTCCACTGACTATCCCGTTTCGCACAAGGTTCAAGATCCATCCGCGGCGAGCCTGAACATTAACCTCTCCTCCGGTATCCTCTTCAACATCGCGGCAAACCTGACCTTCAACAGTTCCGAATATGTTTTGAAGGGTGTAACGGTCAGCAGCCTTCGCGGAGCGAACAACGTCGACAGCCTGGCTTTCGATGCCGAGACAAGTACAACGGACAATCAGGACGGTCACAACGCCTTCCAGGATGTTGTGCTCAACGGGCTTGTGCTTTCGAACGATGACGGCCACGCCGCCACCGCCTACCAGAAAGCAGGACTCGGATGCAGTGACTCTCTGCGGCTGTTGGGCATGATGAACGTGACCCTGCTGGACTCGATTCTCTATGACGAAGCGGCGTGTCACACTTCCACTGGAACCGCCGCAGTCATCCTCGGCCGTATCAGCGGTGTGATATTCGTCAATAACATCATCTTCGGCGTACCCGATTCTGGCAGTCCCGACGAAACAGGCGTCGATTTCGAGTGGTCAGAAGATCATGTGGATATGCACGCCAATCTGTTCGCTGAAAATGCGGGGGCCGGCATTGAGATCCTGAACATTCACCCCGGCGACCATACGACACAAATCGCTCTCCACGACAACTCCTTCGCCACCAACTCACTCAACGTCCGCCCGGGCGCGGCTTCGATTTGGGAAGACAACAGGGGGTCGGGATATGCCACGCCGACAGGGTCAATCCAGAATAATGTCTATATCGAACCGAACGGTACATTCTTCGCCGGCCAAAGCATCGCCTCTCTCGCAAGCTCCGATAATCTGGCCACGTCGGCGGTCCCCAGCTATGCGGCTGAGCAGTTTTCGCACGCGCTAGGAGAGAACCCGTGGCAGTATATGTATCAGGCCACCGACGGGACATGGACAAATATTGCCGGCATCTCGCTTGGCGATCACAATGGCGCGTGGGAAGTCAGCCCCAGCCAGTATGTGAGCGCGTTCGACCTCGCGCCGGCCAGTTGCAGCGACTCCTGCACGAGCGGAGGTGTTGCTCGTGTCTGGATTGCACCGGCCAGCGGCACGATCGACATTCGCGGACAGGTGCTTAAGTCGGATACGCGCGGCGGCAGCGGAGTCTATGCCGCGATCAACCTCGTTTCCGGAAGAAACGTCATCCAGCTTTGGCCTGCCTCCGGCAGCAGGCAACTGGTTGCCGGCGCCGACCAGGTAGGTTACCCGACAGATGTGGACAACGTGTCTGTCTTTCCCGGAGAGATGATTCGCTTTGAGGTTCAAGCGAACGGAGACAACACCTACGACGCCGTGAGTTGGACACCCTCGATCAGCTACGTTCCTTCCGTCACGGAGGCTTGCGCGGCGCCCACCTCGGTGAAAGTTCTTGGCCGTCAGTTGTCAATTACAGCACCAACTACAGCACCAACTTTCCGTCGAACATGCGCGAATTGAAGGTAGGCCACACGCAGACTGCGCCGCGTGGCTGGCCTCTTTTGCGCCAATCCTGGATATGAGTTCCTGATCATCTAACGCCGCAAAGGGTAAGATTCGTTTTCAGATTGCCAATTTTCAGAAGTGTTAACCTATAATTCACTCCTCGGTAAAACATGAACATCGACAGCGCTATAAGGGTTCTTGACGCTATTACGAGATTGCTCGGTGCTCTGGTCTGGCCCGCCCTACTTCTTTTCGTTCTCATTCGCTTTGGGTCGGCTCTTCGCGAATTCATTGCGAACATGGCAGAGATCACATTCAAGGGCGCTGGGATTGAGGCATCTGCAAAGAGAAGACAAGCTGAGGCCGCTGCTTCCCTAGCAGCCGCTGCCGTTGCCGCACCTGAAGGCGGCGGCGGCCCCGAAGCTACAGCAAGAAATGCTCGCGAAGCAGCCGATGTAGTTGCGGAAGCCGTAACACCGCGCGTCATTCGACGCGCCGGCCGCTCAACAGTCCTTTGGGTGGATGACAGACCGAACAACAACATTCATGAACGGCAAGCTCTGGAGGCACTGGGCGTTAGCTTTGTCATCGCTACAACGACTGAAGAGGCAATCGCGAAAGTTGAACATCAGTCCTTTGACGCAATTATTTCGGACATGGGACGACCTCCAGACGCGCAAGCCGGGTACACCTTGCTAGACAAACTTCGATCTGCGGGAAACCGTACGCCTTACATCATCTATGCGAGTTCGCGAGCACCAGAGCACCAAACAGAGGCTCGGCGAAGAGGCGCAGTGGGTTGTACGAATAGGCCGACCGAATTATTCCAAATGGTTCTTTCTGTACTTGAACGTTGGAGCGAGGGATAGGCCCTGGACTTGATTCGATTCTGAGCGTTTCTCGATATCAATCCGCCGAAGAATGGGAGCATAGGCTATCGAGGAGTTAGGAGAGCTTTTTCTATTGTTCCCATTCAATCTTCTCGCACAGGTCTTCAGTCGCCGTACAGGTTGTGGTCGATGTATTCGTTGCGGAATTTGCCAGCCGGATCGTAGTGGTTGAGCAGCGCCTTGAACTCGGCGAGCCGGGTATAGCGCGATTGCAGTTTTGCCGGAGGCAAGGTGAAGAGCTTGGCCCAGTGGGGTCTCTCTTCGAAGGGTTCCAACTGCGCTTCGATGAGCGGAAGGATTTGGCGGACGGCGGGCCACTCGGGCTTCCATGTGAAGTGAATAGCGAGCGAAGGGCGCTGGTAGGCAGTGCTCATCCAAAGTTCGTCCGCGGCAATGGTGCGCAGTTCGGTGATAAACAGGTGGGGCGTGATCTGGTCGCGCAGTTTCTCCACTGCGAGAATGGCTTCGTAGCCGCGGTCGAACGGAACCAGGTACTCGGTTTGCAGCTCGTGTCCGCTGGAGGGCGTAAAGCCCATGCGAAAGTGCGGCAGGCGGTCATACCAGGGGCCGGGAATGCCTTGCTGCTCGGTGCAGGGTTCGGCATCGTGTCCGGCCACGGGGTGGAGTTTTCGGGTGGCGAGCGTGGCTCCGAAATACTCAGGCTGCCAGGTGTTTGGCGTGCCCGGCTCGAGACGGCGCTTGATCCAGAGCTGCGTGGCGCGGTGGTTTTGCCAGTCAGTGAACAAGCTGACGCTGTAGCCGCTTAGAAAGATCTCCTGGAGATGATTCTTCAGATGATCGAAGGAAAGATTCTCATAGACGGACTGAGCCATTTGGAAGGTAGGAAGCAGATTGAGAGTGATGCTGGTGACCATGCCGAGAGCGCCCAGGCCGACGACGGCGCCGAGAAAGCGCTGGCCGTCTTTTTCGCGCGACAGGGTCAACATGCTGCCATCGGCCGTGACCATTTCAAGAGCGGAAGCTGCGGTTGCCAGGTTGCCGTTGTGAACTCCGGAGCCGTGCGTCGCCGTGGCGCAGGCGCCCGCCACCGTAATCTGGGGCAGGGAAGCCAAATTCTGCAGTGCGTAGCCGCGTGCGTCGATGACGGGCGCGAGCCGGCCATAAATTACGCCCGGGCCTACGGTTACGGTGCGTGCCTTATCGTCGATCGCGACCTGGTCAAGGCTCATGAGCGAGATCTGATTGTGCGTGCTGTCGGCGATGGTGCTGAATGAGTGGCGGGTGCCCAGCGCGCGTAACTTGTTGCAACGCTTCACGATTTTTTGTACTTCATCAACGGATGTGGGAGTGAATAAGTTGTCGGTGCTGTAGGTGAGATTGCCCGCCCAGTTTTCGCGTGGCGCGGGCTGCTGCTGGCCTGACGAAAATAGCGGCAACATGCTGCCCGCCACGAGTGCTCCGGATGACTTGAGAAACTCCCGCTTGTCCATTGTGCTGTTGACCTCTCCGCCTTGTCACGCAGGGAATGCGCTGCACCTGACCTGTTCGGCCAGTGCCGGATAAGGATATGAGGCTGCCAACGCACGGGGCAAGCGCAAACTGCCAAATGTGGGTCGTGCGGGGAAGAATCGCGAGTTTACGACAAAGATTCATCCACGGTTTTTGAGTTTTGGAGAACGGGCCCTGTTTTTGTATCCTAATAAAAATGGCCTGCTCGTTGGCCCCCCCCTATAACGACGAGGAGATCCTGATGGCAGAGACGATAAAGAAAGCAAGTACCCCCAGCAAAGCGCGCGCGATCGCACCAAAGAAGCCCGCGACCAAAAAGAAAGATATCGCCGCAAACGGAATTCACATGACTCCATCCCGTGAAGAAGTGGCTCGCCTGGCGCATCGGTATTGGGCCGAGCGCGGGCATCAGCACGGACGGGACGCGGAGGATTGGTTCAGGGCAGAGCAGGAGCTGCTCGGCAAGGCGTCCTGACCGCGGCATTTCGCCGTCGTTCATAAACGTCATTCGCTCTTATAAGCGATCCGGCCTTCCCTGACGGTCCAGCGGACCTTGCCCTGCATCGTCCAGCCGTCAAAGGGCGTATTGCGCGATTTGGATTTGGTGTCGGTCGCGCGGTAAGTCCATTCGGCTTTGGGGTCGAAGATGACAACGTCGGCAAAGCTGCCCACGGCGAGCGTACCGCGGCTTTTCAGACCCAACAGCGCAGCGGGCTGGGCGCTTAAGAGACTCAGAACGCGGCCCATGGGCATCTTCCACTCCTTGTGCAGCCAGCGCAGGCTGAGGCCCAGCGCGGTTTCAAGGCCGGTGATGCCGTTGGGCGCGTTCTCAAACTCGACTTCCTTCTCGTGGGTGGCGTGCGGCGCGTGGTCGGTGGCGATAGCGTCGACCACGCCGTCGAGAATGGCCTCGACCATGGCGTCGCGGTCGGCCGCGGAGCGCAGGGGCGGATTCATCTTCGCGTTGGTGTTGTAGAAACCGACGTGCTCTTCGGTCAGCAGGAAGTGGTGCGGCGCGACCTCGCATGTGACGCGCAGGCCATTGCGGCGCGCCTGGCGCACGGCGGCGATCGCGGCAGCCGTTGAAGTGTGGGCCACATGCAGATGAGCGCGGGCGTCGCGCAGTTCGGTAACCAGGCGAATATCGCGCTCGACGAGGCTTGATTCAGCCTCGGCAGGCATGCCGCGCAGGCCGAGCTTAAAGGCTGTCGGCCCGGCGTTCATGCAGGCGCCTTGCGTGAGGCGCGTGTCTTCGGCGTGCTGGATGACGCTCAAGCCCACACGCGCTGCCGCGGCCAGGGTTTCGCGCATCACGCTGTCTTTCAGAATGGGGCGCCCGTCGTCGGTCACGGCGACGGCTCCAGCGGACTTGAGGGCAGCAAAGTCGTTGAGCGCCTCGCCCTTTGAGCCTCGCGTGGCCGCGGCAATGGGGAAGACACGGATGGCCGCGCCACGTTCCGGCGCCAGCATCCAGCGTGTGACTTCGGGCGAGTCGTTGACCGGACTGGTGTTGGGCATGGCGGCCACCGCGGTAAATCCACCTGCTGCGGCGGCAGCCGTACCGGTGGCGATGGTCTCCTTGTAGCCCTGGCCCGGCTCGCGCAGATGAACATGAATATCGATAAGCCCCGGCGCTACTGTGAGTCCGGTTGCGTCGATGGATTCACTGCCGTTGGCCGTCTTCAACTTGCCGGGGGCGGCGATCTCGGCCACACGGCCATCCTTGAGCAGAATGTCTCTAGGGCCGTCGATGCCGGCGGCGGGATCGATCAGGTGGCCATTGCAAATCACGAGCGCTGTCATGCGCGGCCTCCCTGCTGATTAGCCGTCAAAGCTCGCTCAACCACGGCCATGCGAATCGCCACGCCATTGCGCACTTGTTCGAGGATCGCCGATTGCGCGCCGTCGGCGACGCCGGCCGTCAGCTCAAGTCCGCGGATGATGGGCCCGGGATGCAGCACTACCGCGGAGGGAGCTTGTGTGGCCAGCCGCTGTCCAGTGAGTTGGTAGTTGGCTTTGTATTGTTCGAGATCCAGTTGCAGACCGGCAAGCCGCTCGGCCTGGATGCGCAGCATCATGACGACCTGCGACTGGCGAAGGGCGGTTTCGAAATCGCGCTCGATGCCGATGTTTGGGCCTGCGTTTGCCGCCAATTCCGGCAGCAGTTCTTTGGGGCCGCAGAGCAGCACGCGTGCTCCAAGGCGGGGCAACAGCAGCATGTTCGAGCGGGCGACACGGCTGTGCAGAATGTCGCCGACGATCATGACGGTGACGCCCGCAAGCATTTCGGCTGTGGCCGTTTCAACGCCGGGCCGCAGGTGCTGCAGGATCGTGCGAAGGTCGAGCAAGGCCTGCGTGGGATGCTCGTGCATGCCGTCGCCGGCGTTGAGTACGGGCAGGCGAGTCGCCTCTTCCAGCAGCCACGCGGCACCCGAGGAGTTGTGGCGCAGGATGATGGCTTCGGCTCCCAGCGCGCGCAAGGTCAGGCCGGTGTCTTTCAGCGTCTCGCCCTTTTCAATGCTCGACGAGAGGTTGGAGACCAGGGTGGTGTCCGCGCCAAGGCCTTTGGCTGCGAGTTCAAAGCTGGTGCGGGTGCGCGTGGAAGACTCATAAAACAGGAGCGCCACGCGCCGCTTCAAAAGAATGCGGTCGCGCACCAGCGGGTCCATGTTCTCAAGGGCCGTAGCGCGGGAAAGAATGTGGCTTACGCCCTCAAGGCCCAGGTCCTGAACCGATAACAGCGAGCCGGGATTGTAAGGGAACGGTGAGGCGGGAACGGGTGGCGGGTGGATCTGGCGGCGGACGGGTGGTGCAGTCGCATTCATATATTGAGCTTTCAGCCTCCAGCTCCCGGCCTCCAGCTAAGAGCTGAAAGCTGGAAGCCGTCTTTCTCAGTCCACCCGCTCGACCAGCAGAACCTGCTCGTCGTTGTCGACCTCGTTGAACTTTACCTCGATAATCTCGCGGCTGCTGGTGGGTACATGTTTGCCAACGTAAGTGGCCTCGATGGGCAACTCGCGATGCCCGCGGTCGATCAGCACGGCCAATTGCACGCGGCGCGGACGGCCATGGTCGAAGAGAGCGTCGAGCGCGGCACGAATGGTACGGCCGGTGTAGAGAACGTCGTCGCACAAGACGACGTCGCGACCCTCAATGTCGAACCCGATGGCGCCTTTGGTCACTACGGGCCTGATGTCGGTTGTGGACAAGTCGTCGCGATAAAACTGAATGTCGAGCAATCCTGTATCGACGGGGCGCTTTTCGATGACGGAGATAAGTTTGCCCAGCCGCTCGGCGAGCGGAACGCCGCGCCGCTTGATGCCGACGAGGGCCAGGTCTTCGCTGCCGTTGCTTTTTTCAACTATTTCGTGGGCAAGGCGCACCAGGGTGCGTTCAATTTCAGAGGCGGACATGAGCCTGCCCTTGATGCGCAGGCTGGGTAGGTTTGGCTCTTCGCTCATAGGTTTTCTCTTGGCGGTTGTCTCACGTGGGATGATACGAGGGTTGGCGCGCCGGGGCAAGTTGTGGAGAAGTTGCACCAAATTCAAGAGTGTAAGTTAAATCGCGCGGGGTGAACGCGCCTCGGGCCGGTGAAGATTGAAGAGCGTCAAACCTCGGGCTGGCGCGAGCGGGCCAGAAGGCGCGCTCCCAATGCACCACCCCCGGCAGCAAAGAACAACATAAAAATGGAATTGCCGGCCAGGCTGAACGCCTCAATCCCCGCATGGCCCCACGGGGAAAGCATCCACGCCTGAACCTGGGCCCGCATGGCCTCGGCTTGCGCCGCGTCTGCCGGACTCATCCCCGAGGCCCACTGCTGGGCCATTTGCTGGCTCATACCCACACGGCTCACCCAGTCCGCGTCCATCTGGCTTGCGTGGTGCAGTAGAAACCGTTCCACAAAAAGTGTGGCGCCACTGATGCTGAAGGCAAGCCACGCGGCCATCAAGCCGGTGACCAGTCCGATGCGCGCGCCTGCGCCGATCGTGATCCAGGCCGGGCGCTGGCCGCGCACATAGATCGCGACCGCCCACGCCGCCCCGGCGGCCATCCAGAATATTCCGAGAATGCTCACAGGCGAGAGCCCGCTGGAAAGCAAGCCCGCCGGTACGGCAAGGGCCAGGGACGCCCGCATGGCCGGCTTCCAGTCAACCGCGCTTGCGTCTTTGACCGCCTCGGTCCAGCGCTCCGCCGGTGCCTGCCCGTTTTCGCCGTCTGCCGCGTAGACCAGTTGCGGCAAGCCACAGGTTGGACAATAGCAATCCTCGGCCTGAATTGCCTGGTGACAACGTTGGCAGGTAATCTCCATACACCTAAACTCTATATGATTTCTACGCCTTTGATGCGGCGGTAACCTGAACGAGCTTCGCCGACACAATGTCTTCCGCGGCCTTCACAGCTTCTTCCAGGGTCATGTTGGTGGAGTCCAGAAGAACAGCGTCCGGCGCCGCCTTTAAAGGGGAGTCGGCGCGGTTGCGGTCACGCTCATCGCGGGCGCGCAGATCGCGAATTACCTCTTCCGGCTGATGCGAGGGTTTGGGTCCCAGCTGGTCGAACCGGCGCATTCCGCGTACCTCGGGCGCGGCGTCGAGAAAAATCTTGACCTGTGCGCGGGGAAACACCACGGTGCCGATATCGCGCCCTTCCATCACCACCCCGCCGGCGGCGCCCATCTCCTGCTGCAGGCGGACCATCCAGGACCGAATAGCGGGAAATACGCTAACCCGCGAGGCGGCGTCGGTCACGGTCTGATTGCGGATCAGGCCAGTCACATCCTCGTCGTCGAGCAGGACGCGATTCTCCTCATCGCCGGGTTCGAGGCGAATTTGGGTTTCGGCAGCCAGTTTTTCCAGTCCGGAGATCTCATTGACCGGGTGTTCGTCCGCAAGAAACCCGGCGCGGAGAGCCTTCAGCGCAAAAGCGCGGTACATGGCGCCTGTCTCGAGGTTCAACAGGCCAAAGTGGCGGGCAAGGTGGCGCGCAATGGTGCTTTTGCCCGCGCCCGCGGGACCATCGATGGCGACGATTATTTTCCGTGCGGGTTGGGGGGGACGCAAGGGGCCTTCGACCGCTATCATCCGCGCTTCTTCGTCCCCTTGGGCCGTGCGGTAAAGCCGAACCGTTTGCCGTTACCGGCTCCCGCGCCGGCTGTCATCGCCGGTTTGCGGCTGCTGCGTGCCGGCCGTGCGTCCGCACGCGAGAGGCTCAGGGTGCGTTTTGCCCCGCTCGGCTTGGCCGCCGATTTCACGCCGTTGCCATTGGAGTGGCCATTGTGCTTGGCCGCCGCAGCGCTCTTGTTCCACGATGGAGCTGCGGATTTCCCGTTCCTTGCGGCGCTGGAGCCATTGGAAGGCCGGTGGGCGGCGCCGTTTGCATGAGCGCCGTTACCAGAGCCCGTTGCGGCATGGGCGCCATTACTCTTGCCATTTGCGCTATTGGGTGCCCCAGGGCTCCATCGCGCACCAGAGGCCGGACGCGCGCCGTTCTGCGAGCGTGCCGCAGATGACCTGGCATCGGAACCGCGCCGTGCCGTGCGGCCGCCGGCGGCAGCCTGGCCAAGCCTGCCCGCCGTCGAGGGCTTGCGGTCACGATTGAGAGAGGCTGGGCGGCTGAAGTGGGGCCTTCCGGCAGCGGGTTTGCCAGGCGCAGCGGGTTTGCGAACCGCAGGCCTGGGCACGCTTGACTCAGTTCGCCGCGGGAGGTGCGACTCGGTCGGAACCGGCGCCGCCAGCGAAGGCGGCTCGGCAGCCGGAGGCGCCGATACCTCCTCTTCGTGGTCCCTGTTCCGCATGAAATACGCGGACGCCGGGATATAGGCGTTGGCGTAGATCGAAGACTCGGTGGCGAACTCCGGCAACGTACCGGCAACGTAGAAGTGAGGTGCGTGGCCCATTGAGATGGTGTGAACCTGGCGCGTGGCCAACAAGCCGCGCAACACCTCACGGACCTTGCTGCGCGCCGTGAGAGGGGCCAGGAATAGCTCAACCTCTTCCATGCTGGCTGCGATCACGGCTTGCAGGTAAATTGACGCAAGGACCGAGATTGCCGTCACCTGGGAGGTGGATGCGCCCTCGGCAATGGCCTTCTGGAAACGAATCCGAAGCAGTTGCCACCGGGCAGGCTGCCCTGGGGCTGCGACTACCGGAATAATCCGAAGCTGTTGCCAGAGTTCGGTGATTGCGCGCAAAACAGCGGCTTCGCTGACTTCGCGACCCAATGATTGCTTCAGTTGCGAAATGGTCTGGTCGCCCGCTTCAAGCAACTTGTAGGTCTGGACGGCCAAAGGCGAAACCTGGCGCGAACCGGTCAGTTGCGGACTGCGGCGCCAATCCCGGTCGCCCCTGAGGGCATACACGTAGGGCAGAACCCACGCTGCGACGACAAAGTCGGGCTGTTCACCCGGCTGGCCGAGCAGATTGAGCCGGACCGCTACGCCATCTGTCTCCAGACGAACAAGTAGCTCCTCGGCTGCCGCGATCTGCCTGGGGTCGGGGGTCAAATCCCGCTGCCCGCCGATTGCCTCAACAAATGAAGGCGCGATGGAGGTCGAAAACTGCCTCCGGGGCAAAAAGAGACAGAGTCCGGTCTCTTCCATCCACGTCCGGGCATCTTCTAACGTGAGAGTCCCAAGTCCATTCTGGCGCATCCTTTCGGCGCGCGCTGCTTCCAATTGCTCCGATGTCAAAGAAAAACCTCGCTTCCAGGCTCATGCTGGCGCTGGGCAACTCTCTCTCCTGAGAGGAGGGTGGCTGCCCTCACCTATTCTAATTCGGTTCTAAATTCGATGGAAGGCCCGTTGAATCTCTTTCCAAGAATACAGCAAAGCTATTGGACGTCCATGGGGACAACTAGTTGGGTGTTCAGTCTTTGAAAGTTCCAAAAGCAGCCACTCCATCCGCGTCGGATCAAGGGGAGTATTGACTTTGATGGCGGAATGGCAGGCAATGGAGGCGGCGATGCGGGTCCGAAGAGTTGTAAGATCATGATTCTGCTTGGGTTCGTCGGAATCTTCACCGGACTGCTCAATGACTTCAGCCAGCATTCGTTCGAGAGCGGCGCCTTCCAGGCCCACGGGGGCGGCTTTGACCGCAAGTGTTTGTGGGCCAAAGGGTTCCACCTCAAAACCGTTGCGCTCCAATTCTTCGGCGATCCGAGCAAAAATCACCATCTGCCAGGGTTTTAGCTCGACCAGGAGAGGCATCAGCAACCGCTGGCGCTGGGCTCGCTCAACCTGGCGATCGCGCAAAATTTTTTCAAAAAGAACTCTTTCGTGGGCCACATGCTGGTCGATTATCCACAGGCCATCGTCACCGGCCGCCAAGATAAACGACTCCCTCAGCTGCCCCAGCGGGCGCAAGGAACCCAGGTGGTTGAGGTTGGCGGCCGCCTGCTCGGCTTCAACCATCGCCGTTTCCACGGCGGTGCCGGGGCCGTACGCAAATTGACCGGAGGGGGTTGGCGAACATGGGTGAGCGGGGATCGATCCTGCGGGCAGTAGAAGGGCCGCGGCTGCGTCGCCCCAGGCTCGTTGTTCAAGAGCCGTGGCATCCAGCGATCTCCCATCAAACGGAAGCTTTCCGGGCACAGGCATGACCGGACGCGGCGTAAGTTCGAATGGCTCGCTTTCTGGCCTGGCGGCCTGAAAGCCGGAGGGTTGAGAACCGGCAAGAGTCTCAATCGGCGCGCTTTCGGGCGCACCGGGCAAGGGTGAGATTGGCGGAGGCATCAGCGAGGGGCTGGCGGCGGGGGAGGCATCGAGTGCGGCCAGGAATCCGGCGGCTGGCCGGGCTTTGATGAGCGCATTGCGGAGGCTGTCGCGGACAAAGTCGTGGACCATGGATTGCTGGCGGAAGCGGACTTCAGTCTTCGCCGGGTGAACATTGACATCGACCTCTTCCGGAGGCATTTCGAGGAACAGCAGGACAACCGGGAAGCTGGTCGGTGGAATCACGTTGCGATAAGACTCGGTGATGGCGTGGAGCAATAAGCGGTCGCGAATCAGGCGTTTATTGATAAAGATGTAGATCGAATTGCGGTTAAGCTTCTGCAACTCCGGCTTGGAATAGAAGCCACTGAGGCGTACGGTGCCCGGCTCGCGCACAGGCTCGTCGGGGTCTTTCTTCCACGGCGGCGGTTCGGGCAACCCAGCGTGAGCGAGAACGGTCTCGGCGGCTACGGGTAGCAATTGGGACAGCGTTTCTTTGCCGAAGATCTGGTAAATGCGTTCGGCGGTGCGGGCGACGGGCGGCGCGGAGACCAGGGTGTGGGTGGCAGAGACCAACTCGAAGTGCATTTCTGGATGAACGAGGGCGTAGTGGGTTACCAGGGCCGTTACATGCGCCAGCTCAGTGGATTCGGCACGCAGGAATTTGCGTCGAGCGGGCGTGTTGAAGAAGAGGTCCGCGACGGCGATGGTCGTTCCGCGGGGCAGGGCGGCGTCGTCGACGTGGAGGATTTTGCCACCGGCGATTTCGAGACGGGTTCCAGCCGCCTCATCTCCGGTGGCGGTTTCCACGGTGACGCGTGCCACCGAGGCTATGGACGGCAGAGCCTCGCCGCGAAAGCCCAGGGTAGAGATGGAGAGCAGGTCATCGGCGGTGCGCAGCTTGGAGGTGGCGTGGCGTTCGAAAGCCAGGAGCGCGTCGTCGCGGTTCATCCCGTGGCCGTCGTCGGCGAGCCGGATGAGACGGCGCCCACCCGCCTCGACTTCAACGCGGATGCGGGTCGCACCGGCGTCCAGAGCATTCTCGAGCAGTTCCTTGACCACGGAGGCCGGGCGGTCGACTACCTCGCCGGCGGCAATCTGGTTGGCAACCTGGTCGGGAAGAATGCGGATGCGGCCCATAAGGGATTAGGGTAACGCAGAAAGCAAAGATCAACCGTGACGGGTCAGGAAGCATGCGGTGTCCAGCTACCTTCCAGCGCAAAAGCCGATTTGCGGGAGCTGCACTCGGACCGCAAAAGTGTTCAGTTCCCGCTTGAGAACGTCTAAGCTGGCTTGCCCGAGAACCCGCGCAGCACGTTTGACTCCACGGACAATCTCAACGGAGTACCTCTTTGCCCGGTCCGCGTGCGCCGGAAAGCACCTAGCCAGCTCGCTAACCCCGCTCGCGTTCTAACTCCGCCAGCCCATCCCGCAGCCGCCTCCACGTGGTCGGCAAATCTTCTGGCAACACCCGTGTTTCGGCCACGGTGGTCATAAAGTTGGTGTCGCCGGTCCATCGCGGCAGCGCGTGTAGATGCAGGTGTCCGGCCACGCCCGCGCCCGCTGCCTGTCCCACGTTCATGCCAAAGTTGAACCCATGCGGATGGTAAAGCCGCTCCAGCGCCCGTTCGGTCCGTTGCGCCAGGTCCATCATTTCGTGCGCCGTCTCACTTGGCAATGCCGCCAGCCGGTCAAGATGCGCGTAAGGAAGCACCATCACATGGCCTGAGGTGTAAGGGTACGCATTCAGGCAGATGAAGCATTGCTTTCCGCGCAGCACCAATCCCGCGGCACTCTCAGCTTCATCCGCGCTCATGCCGTTGGCAATGGCGTGATCCACTGATGCCACAAGGTTGCAGAACACGCATCCTGTATCCCCCGGCCACGCCGCCAGGCTTGCGGGAATCCCGGGCCGCGGCGCTCCATCCGCCGTTGTCACGTACGCAAATCGCCAGGGAGTCCAGAGCAGGTCCATGTCAGCAATGCCGTTGGCAACCAGTATAGTGGCCGAAGCCGATCCGCTCGTGCCTCCTGCAACTTTAGCGGTCTCTTCCACCCGACTCGTGCCCGTCTCAACTCCTGCCAATCCGCTCCGTGAATTTTCGATGGCAATCCGCTCCATAATGCGGTTCGGTCAAGCAGGGCCGACGCATATAAATTGCTATATGCCTGAGTCCGACAGATAGGCGACAAGGGGATATGGAAAATCCCCTGAAGTATTTTGCGGAGCTGCGCGATCCGCGCGTGGAGCGGAACCGGGAACATCTTCTGGAAGAAATTCTTCTGATCTCGATAGCCGCAGTATTGAGCGGAGCCGAGAGTTGGAACGACATAGCCGAGTATGGCGAAGACAAGCTGGAGTGGCTGAAGACATTTTTGACGCTTCCATCGGGCATTCCATCGCACGATACGTTTAACCGGGTGTTTGCGGCGCTGGACCCGGAAGAGATGGAAAAGGGTTTCGTGGCTTGGGTTTCGTCAATTGCCAAGCTCACGGCGGGCGAAGTTGTAGCCATCGATGGCAAGGCCTTGTGTGGCACGCGCGAAAGCGGTAAGAAGACCTTGGTGCACATGGTTTCGGCCTGGGCCGAGGGTAACGGACTGGTGCTGGCGCAGCGCAAAGTCGATGAAAAATCCAACGAAATCACGGCCATTCCCAAGTTGCTCAACGCGCTGGAGTTGACGGGAACGGTGGTGACCATTGACGCCATGGGCTGCCAGCGCGGGATCGCTCGCCAGATCGTCGAGAAGAAGGCCGACTATGTATTGGCAGTCAAGGAGAATCAGGGTCTTTTAGCCGAACAGGTAAAAGACTCGTTTCTACTGTTGGACTCCGATTCAGTGGCCGAGGAAATCGACTGTGGCCACGGACGGGTCGAGCGGCGCAGGTGCTCGGTGATGGCCGATCTTGGCCTGATTGAAAAGGCATCCGAATGGGCCTCGTTACGGGCGTTGGTGCGTATTGAGTCGGAACGGTACCACAAGGCAACAGGCAAAACCGAGCGCGAGATTCGCTATTACATCACCAGCCTCAGCCCTGATGCGGCGCGGCTGAACACCGTGATTCGCCAGCACTGGGGGATCGAAAACAAATTGCACTGGGTGCTCGACGTCGGCTTCGGCGAAGACTTGGACCGCAAACGCGCTGGCCACGCCGCACAAAACTTCTCCATCCTCAACCGAATCGCCCTCAATCTGCTCAAACAGGACAAATCTTCCAAACGAGGAATCAAGGGAAAGCGCCTCAAGGCCGCGTGGAACATCCCTTATCTGCTTAAACTACTCGGAATCTGATATGCGTCGGCCCTGTTCGGTCAAGCTGTTGCATTGACGCTGGAAAGCGGAGGTTGCTACACTCAGAAGCGTAGCCCCCTGCGCGGATTCCAGCAGTGAGCTGCGGCCGCCCTCCCGCCAGCCGTTGCGCGCCTGGTGTTTCCCGAAGGAGACGAGTCGCTTTCTGTGCCAGCCACGCTGGGCGGGACGGCTGTCTTTGAGAGAACCTCCAAGGTCACACGGGTGCCGCATGGGTAAAAGGTCCCCGGCATCCCTGGTTCACAGTTCGCCATGGCGGACGCCGCAGATGCCACCCCCCAGCGACAAGCAAGTCCGTCGCGGGAGCAAGGAATCCCGGAGCAGCAGCAATGGCAAACGTCCTCAATCCTGAACCCGAGAGCATAACCCTGAATACCGCATTGGAAACACCCACACTTGAACCTGCGACGGAGCTTGAGCAGCCGTTGCAAGAATCCACGTCCAACCCCGAGACCGCCGAAACATCTGAACTTTTCGCGATGGACGCCGATGCCCCAACCGAGCCTGTAGCCCAGGCCGAGCCCGTGGTGGAAGCCACCGTGGAGGCTGCGCCCCCGCAAGCAGTAGCAGCGGAAGTTCAACCGCAATCCGAGCCCGTTCCGCAGGCCGAAACCGAATTGGCGCCTCAGCCCGAAGCTGCGTCCAGTGTCGAAGTCGCACCGGTTGCGGAAACGCCGCAAAAGGCAGCACCGCACGGCGAGCACGGTCTTGAGTCGATGGATGATTTTTCTGCCGCCCTTGAAGCCTTTGAACGCGAGCAGGCGGCTGAAGCCGCCGCCGTCGAGGCTTATGGCGACAAAGTTGTTTCCGGCACGGTCCTCAAGCAGACTGAGAAGCACCTCGTCGTCGACGTGGGCTTGAAATCTGAAGGACTGGTTCCGATCGAGCAGGTTGTCGATCACACCGGTGCAGTCAAATTCCAGGCCGGCGACGTGATCGACGTCGTGATTGAGCGCGAGGAGCCGGAAGGCGGCTATCTCGTCAGCTACGAGAAAGCTCAGCGTCTGCGCGTGTGGGACACCATCGAGAAGGCTGCCAACGATAAGACTCCGGTCCTTGGCACGGTCGTCAGCCGCGTCAAGGGAGGCCTCACGGTCGATATCGGCATGAAGGCCTTTCTTCCCGGATCGCAGCTTGAGATTCGTCCCGTTCGCAATCTTGACGGCTATCTCGGACAGCAGATTGAAGTCCGCGTCATCAAGCTGAACAAGAAGCGCGGCAACGTGGTCGTCAGCCGCAAGGAAATTCTCGAAGAAGAGCAGAACGCCAAGCGTTCGCAGACGCTCGAGCACCTGGGCGAAGGCGCCATCCTCACCGGCACCGTCAAGAACCTTACCGACTACGGCGCGTTCGTCGACCTCGGCGGCATCGACGGCCTGCTTCACATTACCGATATGAGCTGGGGCCGTCTTACCCACCCCCGCGACCTGGTCAACGTCGGCGACGAGATCCAGGTGAAGGTGCTCAAGTTCGACAAGGACAAGCAGCGCGTTTCGCTGGGCTTCAAGCAGTTGACGCCCGACCCGTGGCTCGATGCCGCCGAGCGGTATCCGGTGGGCGCGCGCGTGCATGGCCGCATTCTTTCGGTCACCGATTACGGCGCGTTTGTTGAGCTCGAGCAGGGCATCGAAGGCCTGGTTCACCTCTCTGAGATGACCTGGTCCAAGCGCCTCAAGCACCCCTCCAAGCTGGTCAAGCCGGGCGACGAGGTCGATACCGTGGTTCTAAGCGTGAACCCCGCCGACCGCCGCATTTCGCTGGGCATGAAACAGCTTCTTGAGAATCCGTGGGAGAACCTGACCGAGCGCTATCCCGCCGGAACCGTAGTCGAGGGCCGGGTTCGCAACCTCACCGACTTCGGCGCCTTCATCGAAATCGAAGATGGCATCGACGGCCTCGTCCACGTCTCCAACCTGAGCTGGACCAAGCGCGTCAAGCATCCTTCTGAAATCGTGAAGAAGGGCGAAAAGGTCAAGGCCGTTGTCCTGGGGGTTGAACCCCAGAACCGCCGCCTCTCGCTGGGCATCAAGCAGCTTCAGCCCGACGTTTGGGAGAGCTTCTTCGCCGCGCATCGCGTGGGCGACGTAGTACATGGCAAGGTGCTTCGTACCGCGCAGTTCGGCGCTTTTGTTGAAATTGCCGAAGGCGTTGAAGGCCTCTGCCACATCTCCGAGGCAGTCAGCGACGACGGCACGCCGGCCAAGCTCGAACAGGGCGTGGAGCACGAGTTCAAGATCATCAAGATTAACGTGGAAGAGAAGAAGGTAGGCCTCAGCCTGCGCTCGGTGGGCCATGAAGCCAGCCGCGCCGTGGTCGAGAACTACAAGGCGGATACGCACAAGCATCCCGTCTCCAGCTCCACCACAACTCTTGGCGATCTGCTCAACTGGCGCAAGAACGAGCGCTAAACCGGCTCGCTATTCAAGCCACTAATACAACGGCCACCCGCAAGGGTGGCCGTTCTTTTCACGAGACTGTTCACCCACCCAGAGCCGTCCTTTGTCGTCTAACTTCCCGATTTGTCTTCCTGAGCGAAGTCCGCCGCGGCGAACGCAGTCGAAGGCCTGCCCGCCGTGGCGGGGACCTGCGGTTATTCCACGGTCCGTAGAAGTTCCACCACCTTAGGCGCAGCAATGTGCCGGTAATCGGTCGACAACAGTCCATAGCTTTCGACTGCGTCATACTTGCGGCCTGTCCCGCTGGATTGCGTGCCGTTGAGAGGCCAGTAACTCCACGAGATCAGCGGATTCTCTTTGAGCAACCGGACAAACATCTTGAGCCAGTCGGAATCCGCGCCGCAATCCAAGGTCTGGCACGCGCCAAACTCGCCCACCCATACCGGGGTTGCGGGCTCCGTGTGAAGCAGAAACGTGGCGCGCGCCTCGTATGCCTGCTTCAACTCGTCGAAGTTGGAAAGGTTCTGGCCTTCTGCGTAGTAGGCGTGCGGCGAATACACCAGCCTGTGTGCCACCGGCAAGGTTACCGGCAGCTTGTCAAACCCGGTAAAGTTTGTGGAGTAATCGGGGCTCTCCACCATGATCAGCAGGCGCGGGTTGGCTTCGAGAACGGCTTTGCCGCCGCGCTCCGCCGCCGCGTGCCAGTCGAGTTTCGGATCCGATCCGCCCCAGGCCGCGCCGCTGCGCAGCTCATTGCGCAGATCCGCGCCGATCACCCAGGGCTGCTTGCGGTAGCGGTGCGCGATGGCCCGCCAATCCGCCAGCCAGTTTGCCTCAGTGTATTCGTGGTTGTACCAAAGCCTGTTTCCGTCGGTCTCGCTGCAACACCAGTCCGCGTTGCTCATGTGGTTGTCGAGAATCACGAGGATGTGCGCCCGCGCCAGCGCAGCGACCACCGCATCCATCACAGCCATGGCGTGCTTGCCCTTGAATTGCGGATTCGCGGCAACGGCATAGTCGGCCACCAATGGATTGTGCTCAAGCGTTTCGTTGGCCCAGGGCAGCCGAACTGAATTCACGCCGATCTTCTTGATCTGCGCGATGATGGTTTCCAGCGGAGCATGATCCAGCCCCCCGACAACGTATTCCTTCTCGTCGAATCCGTACCAGTTCACCGAGGTGAGCCGCACCGCATGACCTGCGGCATCCACAATCCTGTATCCGTCGGTGTGGAGCGGCGGCACGATGGTTGCGCGCTCACCCCATGCAGCCAGGGTGGCAAGGCTTAAAAGGAATGTGCACAGAAAGGGCAAGCAAGAATTGAAGGATTTCATCGCCACGAGTATAGGCGATCAGGACCTTGCGCAGCCGGGCGTCAACTTTCTGCTGATCCGTATTCGCCCCCAAAGCAGTCCCCATCCTTCGTGCGTTTTCCGGCGAATTATGGATGACGCAAAAGCCCGTCGCGGGCCATTTCAGCGCTCGACCTGGAAACCTGAAGTTGTCTTTCTTCCGGCCAGCACTATCACGATCCCCAGTGCCGCAATTACGCATGCCAGCGCAAACAAGAACGCGCTCGCATAACCGAACTCTCCAATCACCGCGCCCGCCGTCGGCCCCACCAGGAAAAACGACACATCCGCAAACACGGTATAAACCCCCAGCGCTGTCCCGCGGCTGCGCTCCGGCACGCGCTTCACCGCCTCTACGCCCAGCGCCGGAAACACCAGCGAAAAACCGAACCCCGCCAGCGCCGCGCCGCCGAACGCCATCCACGGCGACCAGGCGCGCCATAGCATGAGCACTCCCAGCGACTCCACCCCGAGGCACACCATGCACACCTGAAACCCGCCAAATCGGGTGATGGCATGAATAAAGAGCAACCGCGCCGCAATAAACGCCGCTCCAAAAGCCGTCAGGCACAACGCCGCTCCGTTCCAATGCCGGCTGGCGTAGAACAGCGTCACAAAGGTAGCCAGCACGCTGTATCCCACGCCGCCCAGCGCCAACGCCATGCCGTGCGGAGTCACCCGCCCCAGCACATCGCGAAACGGCAGATGCTCGCCCGGCACCACCGGAACCGGTCTCTTGCCGCTGGCCAGCAGAAAGCTCGCGCCGCACATCGCAATAGTCACCAGCCCCAGCGATGCCAGTCCCCATTGCTGCTCCATCACTACGCCCAGCGGCGCGCCCAGCGCCAGCGCGCCATAGGTGGCGACACCGTTAAACGAGATCACCTTGGCCGTGTGCTCCGGCCCCACCGCCGTGATTCCCCACAGTGTCGACCCGGTTGAACCCAGGCTTTCGCCCACGCCCAGCACCAGCCGGCTCGCAAGCAGGCTGGCTAGGCTCAGCCACGCGGGATTGCGGTGCAATGCAGCCGCGCCCAGGAGCAGTACGCCGCTCAATGTGCAGGCGCCCATGCCCCACAGCACAGAGACCTTGGCGCCCGCATGGTCTGAAATGCGTCCCGCCCAGGGCCTGCTCAGAAACGTGGCAATGTATTGGATACTGATCACCAATCCCGCCAGCGCCGCGCTATAGCCCATGCGCAGGTGCACATACGCCGGCAGAATTGCCAGCGGCAGACCGATCGAGAGGTAGCAGATAAAAGTGAAGTAAACAAACCCGAGAATCCTTCGCGTCCCGCCATGCGAGGCATCGGAAAGCGTGGCAACGAAGCTATCTGCTGCGGAGGGTTCCATGCGGTTGGGAATGAACCAGCGGTGAAAGGTGGCCAATCCCAAGTATATCGGAGCGGCATTCGCAGTAGTCTCATTCGCGCCCCGCACACCGCGGGCATCAGGCCCTAAACTGATTATGGATGGGATCGTCTTTCCACGTCGAGAACTTCGGCTGCCGCGCCGCCCGCGCCGATGGCGAGGCAATTGCCGATCGCCTCCGCGCTGCCGGGTGCTGCGAATCCCAGCCCACCCTCGCCGATGTGGTCATCGTCAACACTTGCTCGGTCACCGCCGAGGCCGATCGCGAGGCCCGTGCCTACATTCGTCGCGCCCGCCGGCTCAATCCCGACGCCCGCATCCTCGCCACCGGCTGCTATGCCCAGCGTGCCCCGCAAGAGCTTGCCGCGCTCCCCGGCGTTGCCGCCGTCATTGGCAACAGCCACAAGGCCTTCGCCCCCGAAATCGCGCTCAGCCTCCTCGAAACATCTACTGGACGCCCCCCGGAATCCCCCCGACAACCGATAAATGAATTGGTCCAGATCCAAATGGCGCAAGCCGGGGTAACCTCATCGCAGGTGGTTCTCGCCGATGACCGCTTCGCCCACTCTTTCCTTGAGGAAGCGGCGCTCATTCCCGGCGCGCAAACCCGGCCCAATCTCAAAATTCAGGAAGGCTGCGGCAATCGCTGTACGTTTTGCGTTATTCCCCAAACGCGCGGTCCATCGCGCAGCCTGCCTGCCGCAACCATCCTTCGCCAGGTCCAGGGTTTCGTCGCCGCCGGCGGCAAAGAACTGGTGCTTTCCGGCATCAACCTTGGTCGCTGGGGCCGCGACCTTGCGCCCTCAGCCGCCTTGCCCCGTCCCACGCTGCCGAACCTGGTGCGCGCAATTTTCGAGCAGAGCCGCCTGCCCCGGCTTCGCCTCAGCTCCATCGAGCCCATGGATTGGGACGCTGACTTGATCGCCCTCATGGCTGAATTTGGAGGGGTGCGCTTGGCCCGTCATGCCCACCTGCCGCTTCAATCGGGCTCCGATGCGGTTCTGCGCCGCATGCACCGCCGCTATCGCCCCTGGCACTACGCTGAAAAAGTGAATGCGCTGTTCCGCGCCGCCGGACCAGATATCACTCTCGGCGCCGACGTCATGGCCGGTTTCCCCGGCGAAACTGACCGCGAGTTTGAAGAAACCATCAATATGATTCGCGCGCTTCCTTTCGGCTACCTGCACCTGTTTCCGTTTTCGCCTCGGCCCGGCACCCGCGCCTGGGCCCTCCACGAACAAATGCCGGTCCCGCATGCCGTCGTAGAAGAGCGCATGACGGCTCTTCGCACCCTGGCTGCGGAAAAGAGCGAAACCCACCGGCGCCGCTTCCTCGGTCGCGATCTTGACGCCATCACGCTCCACACGCCGCTCGCGCAGGCGGATCTTGGCCGCGGTTCCGCGCTCACTGAAAACTTTCTTCCTGTTGAACTCGCAACCCGGCTTCCCGCCAACCAGATTGTTCGCGTCCACGTCACCGGCTTGACCCCTGGAGGCTCGCTCGTTGCAGCGCCTGCGGCGCGCAATCTGGCCTTCCAGCCTCTCCACGCCGTGGTCTGACCCGCTTGGTTGCGAGCCGCCGCGGAAGCCGGACCAATGCTATACTCAGGGTGCGTTCGCGTGCCTGCGGCGATACCGGAAATCGTCCGGACCCAGGCTACCGACGACTCTTGGAGGAGCATCATCGCACTCGACAAACGTTCGGCAAAGTCCTTTATTCGCATCAACGACCGCATTCGCGCACGCGAAATCCGCGTCATCGACGAAAACGGCGAGCAACTCGGCATCCTGCCGCCCTTTGAGGCGCTGAAGATTGCCCGCGAGCGCGGCCTTGATCTGGTCGAGGTTTCACCCACCGCCGTCCCTCCCGTTTGTCGCATCCAGGACTACGGCCGCTTCCTTTACGAGAAGGAAAAAAGCGAGCGCGCCGCCCGGAAGAAACAAAAGGTCATCACCATCAAGGAAGTCAAATTCTCCGTCACCGTGGACGAGCACGATTACCAGACCAAGAAAAATCAGGCCGTGCGCTTTCTCGTCGACGGCGACAAGGTGAAAGCCAGCCTTCGCTTCCGCGGCCGCCAGATGGCTCACCGCGAGCTGGGCTACAACATCATCAACCGGCTCATTCAGGACATCGGTGATGCCGGCATTGTCGAGTTCATGCCGCGCATGGAAGGCACCATCTTGCACGCCATTCTCGCGCCATCGAAGAAGCAGGAAGCGCCCAAGCCCAAGCCCGTCGTGCCCCAACAGCAGGCCGCGCCCCGTCCGCCCGCGCCACCGGCCCAGTAAACTTCCGCTTATTTGATTCACAGCGAGGCCGCCCTTTGTCGGGCGGCTTTCCTGCATTGCAGTCACTCGATGATCAATCTTCGCGTGTATGCTGGCCCCATGCTTCGAATTCCCTTGCCGGCAATCCTCCACGTTTGCGTCGCAGTTGCGCTCCTCCAGCTTTCCTCCGTTGCACAAGCTGCCCCTGGCACCGAAGCGTCTGCAATCGCCCCGCACTTCCCCACCAGCGAAGACCTGCGCCACATCAAAGCCATGAGCGCGCCGCAACTGTCGCCCGACGGAAAACAGGCGCTCTTTACCATCACCGACTCGACCGCCGACGGCGCCAAAGCGCATCTCTGGATCGTTCCCATCCCGGCTGGTGCGGAGAAGGCTCGTCAGCTCACATTTTCGCCGCCCGCCGACAAGCGCGGCGAACATAACGGCCAGTGGGCTCCTGATGGTTCGGCGATATTCTTCCTTGCCAAACGCGATGAGCATACCCAACTCTTCCGCCTCGACCTGCGTGGAGGCGACGCCGCGCTCTACGACCTGAAAGTTATGCCGACTGTCGACGACTCCAAGGAGAAAAACGCCATCCCGCCGCCGGGCGCCGACAAGACTGCGGAAAAGCAAAAGGAAGACAAGCCCGCCGAGGCGGACAAAGACAAGAAGCCGGAGCCGCTCCCCATTGACGTCTCCGGTTTCGCGCCCTCCAATGACGGCAAGTGGCTCGCCGTCTGGGCTCGCGATCCCGAAACACCCGGCGAGAAGAAACAGAAAGACGCCAAAGCCGACGCCTCCTGGGTAAATCACGAAACCCATGTCACCCGCATTTACCTCGCCGCGCTCCACCCCGATGGCTCAGTCGATGGAGCCCTGAAACCCGTCACCGTCCCGCCCGACGTGCATGGAGCCCTCTGGTCACAGTCGGCAGATCGTCTTCTTGTCTTTACTGAGGCACCCAACGGCGCATCCGACCTGGGCCCCGCCGGAGCCGCGTGGATCGTCGACTCCTCCAGTCCCGACAAGCCCGCAAAACTCGAAGCCGTCCCCGCAACCGTGCGTGGTGGAGCTTTCAGTGCAGACGGCTCCACAATCGTCTTTGCCGCCCAGACTCCAGAAGACGCGCCCCCCGGCTACGACGAGCTCTTCGCGCTTCCTGCAACCGGTTCAAACACCCCTCGCCCGTTGTCATCAGGCTTTGCCGGTCAGTTGAACGCCGCGGACCTTCACTTCACCCCTGACGGCTTTGTCGTCGCGCAGGCCGGGATCGGCACGCGCATGATGCCGGTCCGCATCGCCCTCGACGCCAAACCGCAACCGGCCCCAATCGACCTTGGTGCGGCCGTGGTCACCGGCCTCAATACCAACCTCAAGCACACCGGCTGGCTCTGGCTGGCCGACAACGGCGGCAGGCAGCAGCGGCTTTGTTACGCGCAGCATCTTGGCGAGCCGTGTACCGTATTGCCCACTTCGGAACTCACGCCGCCGGGTCTGCGCTCTGTCGAACCTCAACTCATCCACTGGTCAAGCGGTGCTTTCACCGTTGAAGGCCTTCTTTACATGCCTCCCGACTCGGGCTCGGCCAAAATCCCGCTCATCGTCGACGTGCACGGCGGCCCCTTCGGTGCCTGGGAGAATCGCAACGACCTCTTCGCCGCGTTCATGGTCGGTCACGGCTGGGCGGTCCTGCGTCCCAATCCACGCGGCTCCTCCAACTACGGAGTCAAATTTGCCGCGGCCAATAAAAATGACCTCGGCGGCGGAGACTACCAGGACGTAATGGCCGGCGTAGACGCGGTTTTGGCCAGGTTCCCTCTGGACCCGGCGCGCATGGCTCTCATGGGCTATAGCTACGGCGGCGAAATGGCTGCCTTTGTCGAGGGCAAGACCGCTCGCTTCAAGGCGATCATTAGCGGTGCCCCTGTCATCGATCAATTCAGTGAATACGGCACCGAGGGCGACTCCTGGTACGACCGCTGGTACTTTGGCAAACCGTGGCAGCGCCTTGAAGACGCCTGGCGACAAAGCCCCCTTGCCAGCGCAGCCAGGGCCAAAACGCCCTTCCTGCTTATTCAGGGCCAAAGCGATACCACCGATCCGCTGGGCCAGTCAGAGGAAATGTATCGCGCCCTTCGCCAGGAAGGTGTGCCCGTCGAGCTGGTCACCTATCCCCGCGAAGACCATGGCCCGCTCGCGGGTGGCATTTTCGGCTATCCCTCGCCTGAACCATGGCACGGCTTCGATGCCCGGCAGCGTATGGTTGAGTTTCTCGACAAAGCACTCAGCCCCGGCGCTTCGAAGCTCGCGGCAGCCAAGCCGTAGCCAAGGCCGTCACAAGGGGCGGAAATCCCGTGTGCTAGACTCCCTGTCGTAATGCGAATCCGCCTTTGTTTGTTGCCAACACTGCTGCTCTTCCTGGGACCCCCGATCAACCCGCTCTTCGCGCAGCAAAACAGCGCTCCGCATCTCGAAAAGCGCGGCTCCGCGACCCAGCTCATCGTGGATGGCAAGCCCTTCCTGATTCTTGGCGGCGAGTTGCACAATTCCTCCTCGTCCAGCCTCGAATACATGAAGCCGATCTGGCCCAGGCTGGCGGCGATGGCCCTCAATACCGTGGTTACGCCATTGAGCTGGGAATTGATTGAACCCAAAGAAGGCACATTCGATTTCAGCCTCGTCGATGGCCTCCTCGCACAGGCGCGCAATGAGCACGAGCGCATCGTCTTCCTGTGGCTCGCCTCGTGGAAGAACGGCATGTCAAGCTACGCGCCCGTGTGGGTGAAACAGGACACGCGCCGCTTTCCGCGGGTGGTCGAACATGGCAGCGAGGTGGAGATACTGAGTCCCGCCGGCAACGCCACCCAGGAGGCGGACGCACGCGCTTTCGCCGCCCTCATGCAGCACATCAAAGAAGTCGATAGCCGCGATCACACTGTCCTGATGATGCAGGTGGAGAACGAAGTTGGCGTACTGGGCGACACGCGCGATCACTCCGATGCCGCCAATCACGCCTTCGATTCGCCCGTGCCTGAAGAACTCACTCGCTATCTCAAAGCGCACCATGACACGCTCTATCCTCGCTTGCAGGCGCTGTGGGACGCGAATGGCGACAAGACGACAGGCACCTGGGCCCAGGTTTTTGGCAACACCGAGCAGGCCGACGAAATCTTCATGGCATGGCAATATGCCCGCTTCATCCAGGCGGTCGCCGCGCAAGGCAAAGCTGCTTACAACATCCCGATGTATGTGAATACCTGGCTGGCGGGCGACGATTCAACTCCGGGCACCTTTCCCAGCGGATGTCCTGAGCCATGGGTTGTCGATGTGTGGAAGGCTGCCGGTTCGGCGCTTGATTTCTACTCGCCCGATCTCTACGATCCGAACTTTGTCCTGTGGTCCCGACGCTACCATCGCGACGGCAACCCTCTTTTCATGCCCGAAACAAGAGGAGGCGAAGCCGGAGCTGCGAACGTCTTCTACGCGCTCGGCGAGGAGGCAGGCATCGGTTTTTCCCCCTTCGGCATCGACGACGAAAATCAGATGGATGCCAGGGGCGATCTCGCTGCCAGCTACCGCGAGATTGCCAGCCTTGCCCCGATGCTCGTCGAACACCAGAGCGCGGGCGACGTGCACGGTTTTGTGCTCGACAAGAATCACTCTTCCGTCGACTTGACCGTGAGCGGCTACACGCTTCATGTAAGTCTGGACGGGATCTTCGGATCGTCCTCTGAGAATGGGTTCGGCCTCATCATGGCCACCGGGCCAGACGAGTTCCTCGGCGCCGGAAAAGGCTTCCGCGTCACCTTCACGGCGCGCTCTGGCCCACAGGTGGGCATTGCAGCAGTGGACGAAGGCCGCTTCGAGGAGGGTAAATGGATCCCCGGCCGCCGTCTCAACGGCGACGAGAACGACCAGGGACACTATTGGCGTTTCGACACTCGGCAGTTAAGGACTGAAAAGGTGAAGCTCTACCGGTTTGAATAGAAGCGGCGGAAGCCTTGTCTGGCGCCAAAACCCGCCTTGCGTTATACTCGTATGAGCCTTAGGTGGACAGGGAAGTCCCTGTCCTTGAGGCAAATGCGGCGGAGTTGATCCTTTCGCCGGACAAAGAGAAGAAAATGCCCAAGTTGAAAACCCATACGGGCGCGAAAAAGCGCTTCAAGAAGACTGGCACCGGCAAAATCGTGCGGCACCAGACCAAGACGCGCCATATCCTTTCGTCCAAATCGCCAAAAGTGAAGCGCAAGCTCGGCAAAAAGGTGCTTGTTTCCGATGGCGATTACCTTAAGGTAGCGCGCATGATTCCTTACGCCTGAGTACTCCGTACGGGACACTCTTTTGAGTAGCCCCGTGGGAACGGGCCGAGAAGTAAAGGCCCCCGCCGGTACGAAATGCGTCCCTCACCGGCGAGAGAACAGGCTTGATATGAGCGAGTGAAGAGGTTCACCGCGTGGCTTAAAAGGCCGCGCCTCCTGCCTCCAGCCGCCTGACGAACGAACGCAAAATGGAGGACTACCATGCCTCGTGTTAAACGCAGTACCAAGCGCAGCGACCGCCGCAAGAAGATTCTTGATCGCGCCAGCGGCTATTTCCTTACCAAATCCAAGCTCTACCAGGCAGCCCAGGAAGCCGTCGAGCGCGGCCTCAAGTTCGCCTACACCGGCCGCCGCCAGAAGAAGCGCCAGTTCCGTTCTCTCTGGATTGTCCGCATCTCCGCAGCCGCCAAGCTCAACGGCACCAGCTATTCGCAGTTCATCAATGGGCTCAAGAAGGCCGGCATCGAACTCGACCGCAAGATTCTCTCCGACATCGCCGTTCATGACGCTGCGGGCTTTACCAAGCTTGCCGAGCAAGCCAAGGCCGCCCTCGCCGCCAAAGCAGCATAAAAAGACAACACCCGGACTGGTGGAGTCAGCCAACGGCCTGAAGCTCAGCTTCAGGCCGTTCGCCTTTTGCCCCGATTTTCCGCCACGTCCGGACGATCCACGCGAAGCCCTTGCTTTTGCCGCCCATCCCGCGCGTCCGCTGCACGCAATGGTGGTTTATCCTGAACGTTACGCATGACGAACGAAGCGATTCCCATTCTGACGGAGTTCAATGACTCCGCACTCGATAAGGCCTTTGCCGCGCTGGAGAAGCAGGCCTGTGATGACGCGGCGGCGCTCAACGGCCCCGAGGCGATCGAGGCCTTCCGCCTGCGATGGCTGGGCCGCAAGCAGGGCCTGCTCAACGAAGTTTCCAGCCGCTGGCTCAAGGCTGCGCCCCCTGAGGCTAAAAAGCCTGTCGGTGAGCGCTTCAAGGCGCTCAAGGAACTTGTCGAGCGCCTGCTTGACCAGGCTACCGGCGCCGGTCCAACCGATGCCGCCCTGGCCGCCGAGGCCATCGACATCACCCTGCCTGGGACCCAGCGTTTGCTGGGCGCCGAGCACCCCATCACCCGCACGCTCAACGAGATCACAAGCGTTTTTGCGGCGCTGGGCTATTCGGTCGGCGTAGGCCCCGAAGTTGAAACCGACTACTACAACTTCGAGTGCATGAATTTCCCGCCCGGCCATCCCGCACGCGATACCCAGGACACGCTCGTCATCGCCAACCAGGAGCGCCGCCCCCTGCGCGACCGCCTTCTCCTGCGCACCCACACCTCGCCCGTGCAGATGCGCACCATGGAGCAGCAGCCGCCCCCCGTCCGCATCGTCATCCCCGGCAAGGTGCACCGCAACGACGCGCAGGACGCTACCCACTCGCCGATATTTCATCAAGTGGAGGGCCTCTGTGTCGACACCAACATCACCTTCAGCGACCTGAAGGGCACGCTCGATCACGCCATGAAGGCGCTCTTTGGCTCGTCCGTCAAAACGCGTTTCTTCCCATCATTCTTTCCGTTCACCGAGCCCTCGGCCGATGTCCAGATCAGCTGCATTTTTTGTGGAGGGAAAGGCTGCCGCAAGTGCAAACAATCGGGCTGGATCGAACTGCTGGGCTGCGGCATGGTCGACCCCGCGGTCTTCGCCTTCGCGGCAGAAAAGCAGCCCGCCTATGACCCGAAGAAGATTTCTGGCTTTGCCTTCGGCATGGGCGTCGAGCGCATTGCCATGATGAAATACGGCATCAGCGAAATCGGACAATTCTACGCCGGCGATATGCGGTTTCTTGGGCAGTTTGCATAGAAGCGGAGTTAGCTGCGCTTCGCGCGTTAGCGGAGTTAGCAGAACACGGAGACAGTAGTGGAAAGACCAAAGAGCTATCAGGAATTGATCGTCTACCAGAAAGCTATGAGCCTTGCACGTCACGCGCATCAATTGAGCCGCAGGTTGCCTAAGTCCGAATTATTCGGATTGTCCAATCAGATCAGTCGCGCCGCTGTTTCCGTGCCAAGCAACATTGCCGAGGGCTACGGCAGACTTACTGATTTGCAGTTCAGGCATTTCCTGGGCAACGCGCGACGGTCTCTCTACGAATTGCAAACCCAGGTTCAATTGGCTGCGGACTTCGGCTATTTCGACAACGAAAGCGTGCGGAAGTTACTGGAACAGAGTTCGGAGGTGGCGCGGTTGATTAACGGGTTGCTGTCTTCACTAAGTCAGCACAGCCAAGCGGCCGAGGCATTAGTCAGCTCCGCTAACTCCGCTAACTCCGCGAGCCCCGCTAATAAGGGATTTCATCGATGAAGATTCTTACCAAATGGCTCCGCTCCTATTTGCCGCCGCTGGCTCCCACCGACGCCCAACTCGCGGAAGACCTGACCCTCCGCGGCATCGCCGTCGAAGGTATCTACAACCTCGGCCCCGGCAACGGCTCCCTCTACGAGATGGACATCACGACCAACCGCGTCGACGCCATGAACCACTACGGCATCGCCCGCGAGGCCGCAGCCATCTACGGTGTCGAGCTCAAGCCTCTTGACGTTCCGCTGCCCGAAGCGCGCCCGGCTGGCAAGCCCTTCTCCGTGCAAATCGAGGCAAAAGACGCCTGTGGCCGCTTCACCGCCCGTGTTCTGCGCGGCATCGCGATCGGTGATTCCCGCGACTGGTTCCCCGGCGGCGAAGTCGAAACGTACTTCGCGCTCCTCGAGCAAAAGAAGATATCCAACGCCGTCGATGCCACCAACTTCGCCTGGCTCGCCATGGGTCAGCCCACCCACGCTTTCGACCTCGACAAAATCGAAGGCGGCATCATCGTCCGCTATGCCCGCAAGGGCGAACGCCTCAAGACCCTCGACGGCATCGAACGCGCTCTCGACCCCGAAGACCTGGTCGTCGCCGACCACGCCAAGCCGCTTGGTCTCGCCGGTGTCATGGGTGGCTGGGACACGATGATTACGCCCGCTACCACCAATGTTCTTGTTGAAGCCGCCTGGTTCGAGCCCATGGCCGTGCGCCGCACCGCGCGTCGCCACGGGTTGCACACCGACGCCAGTCATCGCTTCGAGCGCGGCGCTGACTTCAACGCCGCTCCCGTGGCCTCGGCTCTGGTCAGCCGCATCCTGCTTGCCAACGGCGGCTCCCTCGAAGGCGATCTCGTCGACGTGCGCGTCCCCGCATGGGAAGCCCGCACCGCAAGCCGCAAGCCGATCGCTCTATCGCTCAGCGAAGTCCGCCGCATCCTGGGCATTACCGTAGATAAGAACGGCATCACCGACGATACCGTTGAAAACGTACTCAATGCTTTGGGATGCAAGTTAGTCATCGATCTCAAGGAATTCGTCGATCGTTTAGCTGCATGGACCTCATGGCAAGTGACTTTGCCTGGTTGGCGCCTCGATCTTGAGCGCGAAATCGACCTCATCGAAGAAGTCGCCCGCGTTTACGGATACAACCGTTTCGCTAACACGCTGCCGTCATTCGGCGAGGGTGTGCAGGCGCTGCCCTGGGCCGAGAGCGAGTCCGCCGTGCGCCGCACGATGCTTGCCTTGGGCTTCCATGAGGCCATCGCCAGCACCTTCTGTTCTGCCGCCGAAGCCGCACTCACAGCGCCGCAACCGGTCCTTGTGGTCCCGCTCGGCAACCCGCTCAGCGAAGAAGCCGGCGTGCTGCGGCCGTCGCTCGTTCCCGGCATGCTGGCCATGGTCGCGGGCAATCTCCATCGCGATGTCGACGACGTGCGTCTCTTCGAACTGGGTACCGTCTTCAGTGGGACAACCGAGAAGGTCGACGAGCGCCCCGCCCTCGCTTTCAGTGCCGTAGGTAGCCTGCCGGAGCAGAGCCCACTCCATCCCGCGCGCAATATTGAGTTTCATGATGTCAAAGGCGCAATTGAGCAGGTGTTGTCGCGCTTCCAGGCACGCACAGTTTATTTCGATCGCTTCCCGCCCGAAGCTGGGCTCACCCCCGCCTGGCTCCATCCCTATCGTTCTGCGCGTGTTGCCGTCGAGGGCGTCACCGTGGGCTGGTTTGGCCAACTCCATCCGCGCGAGGCCGCAGCCGGCAAGCTCGCCACGGCGAGCAGGCTCAAGGCGCCGATCCTCGTTGGCGAACTTTACCTCGACCGGCTCTACAAGCTTCCACTGCACAAGCCGGCCGCGCGCGACATTTCACGCTTCCAGCCGGTGCGGCGCGATTTCTCACTCATCCTGGATGAAAATATCCCGTGGGCAGCCGTTGACGGCGCGCTGGCTTCCCTCGAAATCCCCGAACTGGTGGAATGGCGCGTGCGCGAGGTATTCCGCGATGCACGTCACGGTGCGGGCGAATACTCTCTGTTGCTGGGCGTTACCTTCCAGGCCCCCGACCGCACGCTGCGCGAAGAAGAGCTGCAGAGCTTTCAGGTTCGTATCGTCGAGGCTGTTGGCAAAGCGGGCGCGCGCCTGCGCACCTAGGCCGACGCGACGCCCGGGATGGCGATATACTTGCACGGATAGCTCGACCCGCGGAGGTCAATTTCATGTCGCAATCATTCTGGAAATCCGAGGTCGCCGAAGAGCAGCAATCGGTACAACATGCCGTTGAATCGCCTGCGGAGCCAGCCGCACTGGCTCTCAGCGCAGACGATTTCTCGGCTCTCGAAGAGCGCATTCTACGCGCAATTGAATTGGTCAAACGCGAACGCGAATCCCGTGCCGCGGCCGAGGAGCGCGCCGCAAAGGCTGAGGCGGAACTCGGCGAGCAGGCTCCGCTCGTTGACCAGTTGAAACAGGAAGTGCGCGCGCTGCGCTCTGAGCGCGATCATGTGCGGCAGCGCGTTGAGCGGCTGCTTTCCCAACTCGATTCACTCGAACTGTGAGGTCGGCATGGCCAATCAGAACTCCGGAAAAGCAACTGGTTTCACCACCGTCACCATCTACGACCAGACCTACCACCTCAGCGGCGAAGATCCCGAGCACGTTCGCCAGCTTGCCGCATGCGTCGACGCCAAGATGCGCGCTGTCGCCTCGCAGGGCCGCACCGTGGACTCGCTGCGCGTAGCCGTCCTGGCGGCTCTCAATCTGGCCGACGAGCTTTCCCAGTCCGCCGGTGCCGATGTCGGCCAGGGCCACGCTCGCGCCGCAACATTGAGTGGACTCCTTGATGAGGTGCTCGAAGAAGAATGCAAGACCGGCTCATAGAACCGAGGTGTTTCTTCATCTTTTACGTTGGGCGAGCAGGCTCTTCATTTCGGCATTCAGCACCAAATCAGGAAAGCGAAGAAACGTATCACACTGCGCCCACTCTGCACAAGACTTGCAATTCGCAGCGCCGCACCATACTATCCGCAATAGAATCCGGCCTGCAAAGCAGGTGGGTGGTCAATGCTGGATGAACCAACATTCATGAACAGGGGCTCAACTCGACAATCGGTTCTGTGTGCCGTGTCCGCCAGTCCGGAATGCCTAATGAACCGCGGAGAGCTCCACCGTCTTAGGACGGGTTCACCAGCACATCATTCACGGCCCAGCGGGCCGGATTCTATCCCTCTCATAGCCTGAGACGGTATTCTTGCTCAGGTGTATCCCGTTCTCATTCACATCGGTCCGTTTGTCATCCCATCCTATGGCGCGATGGCAGCCCTGGGCGTGTTGCTGGCGCTTGGGCTCGTGTTGCGTACCGCACGCATCGTGGGAGTGAATCCGAATCAACTTTGGAACCTCTGCATCATCGCACTGTCTGCAGCTCTCGTGGGCTCACGCCTTCTGCTGGTCATCGTCAACTGGACCGTGGTGCGCAGCCATCCCGCCTGGCTTCTCAGCCTCGCCATGATCCACCATCCGCTGCTGACAGCCGCGGGTGCTTTTTTTGCAGCGGTCGCGGCGGCACTCTTTGCACATTGGCGCCAGATGCCCTTCGGCAGCACCGCTGACGCAATCGCCCCGCCGCTGGCTCTCGGTCTGGCATTGGACCAGATTGGCGCGCTGATGGCCGGTTCCGGCTGCGGCACTGAGACGGCGGTGCGCTGGGCCGTGGTGTACACTGACCCGCTCGCCGCGCGGTGGAGCGGCGCTCCTCTCGGCGTTCCCGTTCATCCCGTGCAGGCCTATGCGGCGCTCGCATTCTTCACCATCTCCATTTCGCTTCTTGTCTGGATGCCCTTCCGGCGCCAGCAAGGGGACGTCGCCGGATTCTTCCTCTTCGCAACCGGTGCGGCTGTGTACTTCACTGAGTTCTGGCGCGACCCTGAAGGCCGCGGCGTCATCCTGCATGGAGCCCTCGATGGTCCCCAGGTCGCCGCCATCGCGCTCGTTCTCGCCGGTGCGTGGGTCTTGCGCCGGCGCGACAGCGCGCGCATCTTCAAGGAGTCTGCAACCAGCTCCGCCGAAAACGTCATCCATTCTCGGCATGCCAACGAAAGCCCGCATGACTGACGCGCGCACAATCGAGGTTCCGCCCGATGCCGCTGGTCAGCGTCTCGATCACTTCCTCGCGACGCAGATTGCCGGTGTAAGCCGCTCGCGTGTGCAACTGCTCCTCGAACAAGGCGACGTGCTCGTGAACGGCGCGCAGATGAAGGCATCGCTCAAGCTTCGCGGCGGCGAGCAGATCGTCGTCACCGGCGAGCCGCGCCCGGAACCGCTCAAGGCTACGGCTGAAGACATTCCCCTTGATGTGGTCTTCGAAGATGCCGATCTGGCCGTCGTCAACAAGCCGGCAGGCATGATGGTGCACGCCGGCGCCGGACAGAATGAGGATGCGCGCAGCCGCGGTACGCTGGTGAATGCGTTGCTGTTCCGGTTTCAGGCGCTTTCCGCCACTGGCGGACAGCTGCGCCCCGGCATTGTGCATCGGCTCGACAAAGACACGAGCGGGCTCATCGTCGTGGCCAAGAACGATGCCGCACATGCCGCGCTCGCTGAACTCTTTTCAAGTCGCCGCATCAGCAAGACATACATCGCGCTCGTGCATGGGGCTGTCGAGCGCCAGAAGGGAACCATTAACTCCGCCATCAGCCGCGACCCGATTCGCCGCACCCGCATGACCGTGCGACCTACCGAAAATGCCCGTTCCGCCGTCTCTCACTATGAGGTGGTTCGCCGGCTCACAACACGCTTCGGCAAATTCACCCTGGTGCATGTGCGCATCGAGACGGGCCGAACCCATCAGATCCGCGTCCACATGGCGTCCATCGGCCACCCGGTTGTGGGCGACACGCTTTACGGAGCCTCGGGTCAACTTACCGACCAGGTGGCCGCGCAGGCCGCACAATCCAAGGCGGCTCGTCGAAGATCGGAACCGGAGAGGCTCAGGTTGGGCCGTAATTTCCTGCATGCGGCAAAGCTCGAATTCACTCATCCCGCGACCGCCCGGTTGCTGCAGCTTGAGGCTCCTTTGCCCAATGAACTCAGCGCATTTCTCCAGCAACTCGAGGACGGCACGGCCGGCGTTACACCGAAGATTGCCTTGAAATGCGGGCGCGATTGATAAAATAGGGGGGATATGAAGCAAAACATTCTTGGCCTCGTTCTTGCGGTGGCTTTCTCTGTCGTGGCGCTGCAAGCCCAGCAGCCTGCGGCGAAGCCTGCCGCCCCAACCCCAGCCGCACCACAGTCGCCAGCGCCGAATGCCCAGGATCCGGGCCCGGTTTCCGCCGACCAGGCAGCCCAGAATGCGCCCATCATCCGCCTGGGCGTCAACGAAGTGAACCTCATCTTCACCGTGACAGACAAGCATGGGCATTACATTCCCAACCTCAAGCTCAGTGACTTTGCCCTGCTCGACGACCAGAGAGCCCCGGCCAAGGTAACTTCGTTTCGGCAACAGATCAACCTGCCTCTGCGGGTCGGCGTTGTCATTGACGCCAGCACTTCGATTCGCTCCCGTTTCCAGTTTGAGCAGCAGTCTGCCTCCGAGTTTCTCCTGGAAACGCTCAAGTCAAACAAGGACCGCGCTTTCGTGATGGGCTTTGACGTCACGCCGACCGTGGAGCAGGACTGGACCGACAACCTCGATGCACTCGAAACGGGTATCAATCGCCTGCGTCCCGGCGGCGGCACCGCGCTGTTCGACGCCGTATATACTGCATGCCGCGACAAACTCCTCGACGTCTCGCGCGGCCAGGAACCGGTTCGCCATGCCATGATTCTCATCTCCGACGGTGACGACAACCAGAGCCGGGTCCATCCCGACGAGGCCATCAAAATGTGCCAGCGCGCAGAGACCATCATCTACGCCATCAGCACCAACTGGACCCCCAGCCGCGGCAAGGGCGATAAGATACTTAGCGACATGGCCGAGGCCACCGGCGGCCAGGTTTTCTTTCCACCATCGGTCGAAGAAATGACCAACAGCTTCAAGAGCATTGAAGAAGAACTCCGTAGCCAATACGCACTTACATACACTCCAGCCGACTTCAAGTACGATGGCGCCTTCCGAACGATCTATCTCTATTGCACCGACCGCCGCTACCAGGTGCGAGCCAAAAAGGGGTACTTCGCCCCGCGCCAATAGCGAAAATCGCCTCTTCACGAACCCAGAGCCGGCATCTTAGAGCGGTTTCACAATTCACGTGCCCTTTTCGGCATCATGCAAGGTGGCATTTTCTTGATGAAAATGCCACTTGAAGGCGGCGGCTTCGGGGTACAGCAATTGTGGAACCGCTGTAGCCGGCTCTCTTCATCAACATGAGAGGCGCAATTTCCCCTTTCCCATTTCAGAATTCTTCAATCGTCCAATTCCGCTTATGCGCCCTGCTCAGAATCTTTTCCCATCCGCCTTCTTCAATCCTTCCGATGCGCGATGAAATAGAAGGTAGTCAACTCCGACTGGAGCGGTTCCACAACTGGTGTACCCCGGAACCGCAAAGGTTAAGTGGGTTTTCTTCAAGAAAACCCACCTTTTACGATGTGCAAAGGGCAAGTGAATTATGGAACCGCTCTGAAGGGAGAGACTCGGGTGATCCGCCAGGCCATCTCGTGCGATATTTGCGGAACAGATATGCAGCAAACCAATCACTGGTTCGTCGTTTACGAACACGGCGTCGAGCTCCGCATCCGGGGATGGAACACGCGCACACGCCTGTTTGCCGGGGCCAGGCACCTTTGCGGACAAACTTGTCTTCACAAACTGGTGGACGATTTCATGGCCCGCACACTCTCCGCGCGCGCGCCCTCCGCAGTTGCAGATAAACACGGCGTCGGCGGGGAGATCCCGGCCATCGCTCCGCGGCGCATCGACGCTAGCCTGACCTCTGTGGCATCTCATGCGGTTCCGGTCCGGCCCGCTCAACAAGGACTCGATCGCTATATCGACGAATACGAATCCTCCGCGCGCCTTGTCCCGCTTCCCGATTCGGCCGCGAACGCATCCGGAATTCCCGCCAACCTCCCCGCAGCGACCCGTGCATACAACACCCCTGGCTGGCGCGCCGAAGCCTGGAAGCGAGAACGCGAACGAGAAGAGCGCAACACCCGCCAGCGCTCCATCGCCTGACCCTCAAATCCTCACCGCACCGCCGTCGCGTCGGCTCCCTGATCTATCCCTCCAGCAGTTTCATCAGCCCCGCTTCATCCAGCACCGGCACTTTCAACTCCCGTGCTTTATCCAGCTTCGAACCCGCCTCTTCCCCCGCCACCACATAGCTTGTCTTCTTACTCACCGATCCTGCCGTCTTGCCTCCCGCTGCCTCAATCTTCGCTTTGGCCTCATCGCGCGTGAGCGTGGCCAGCGTGCCGGTCAGCACAAACGTCAACCCTGCCAGTTGCGCCGACCGCTGCTTTCTCTCTGCCGTCATATCCACACCGGCAGCGCGCAGATGCTCAACGAGTTCCCGATTCTTGGGCCGCGCGAAAAACTCGAGAATGGCCTCTGAGATGCGCGGGCCCACTTCTTCCACGCGCTCCAGTTCTTCCGCGCTGGCCGCCATCAGAGCATCAATCGATCCAAACTCTTCCGCCAGCAATTCCGCCGTCCGCTCTCCTACAAAACGAATACCCAGCCCCATCAATACCCGCGCCAGCCCGGCATGCTTCGATCGGTCGATCTCTTCCTTCAACGCTGTGGCCGACTTCTCGGCGAAGCGCTCCAGCCCCGAGAGTTGTTCCACGGTGAGTCTGTACAAATCCGCAACGCTGCGAACCATCCCGCGCTCCAGCAGTTGCTGTACCGCCGCATCGCCCAGCCCTTCTATATTCATCACGCCGCGTGCCCCAAAGTGGAGGAGCGATTCGCGCAGCTTGGCTGGGCAGTCGGCGTTTACACAGCGGTAGTCCACCTCGCCTTCCGCGCGCACCACCTCACTCCCGCATTCAGGGCAGGCCTTTGGAAAAACAAAGCGCTCTTTTCCGCGTGGATGCTCGGCGTCCGCAATCACCTCCGCCACCTTGGGAATCACGTCGCCGCCCCGCTCCACCTTTACCCAGTCGCCGACCAACAGCCCCAGCCGCTCGATAAAATCCGCATTGTGCAGCGTGGCCCGGCTCACCGTTGTGCCGCCGATGAACACCGGCACAAGCTCGGCAACTGGAGTCAGCTTCCCGGTGCGTCCAACGCTTACCCAGATCTCCCGCACCTGCGTCACACCGGACTTGGCCGTAAATTTGTACGCAATCGCCCAGCGCGGCGCGCGGCCCGTGTAGCCCAGGCGCAACTGCGTCGCATGCGAATCTACTTTCAGCACCACGCCGTCGATCTCGTACCCCAGCGTGGCGCGCTGCTCCTCGGCCGCGTTGATGAACGTGGTCATCTCATCCACCGACTTCACGCGCCCGCGATGTGGATTCACGCGAAACCCGAGCGCCGTCAGCGCATCCAGCGTCGCGCCTTGCCCTTCCGCCAGGTACTCGCCCTCCACCAGCAGGAAGTACGCATAAAAAACCAGCCTCCGCTGCGCCACGATGCTGGGCTCCAGCGTGCGCAGCGTACCCGCCGCGGCATTGCGCGGATTCACCGCCGGCGGAAGCCCCTGCCGCTCGCGCTCTTCATTCAGGCGCTGAAAGGCCGCCTCCGGCATCACCGCTTCGCCGCGTACTTCAAACGCCGGCGGGACACCTGCTTTTTTCAGTTGCTGCGCTGAAACGCTGATTGGCACACTCCGAATCGTGCGAATGTTCGAGGTCACATCCTCGCCCGTCTGCCCGTCACCGCGGGTGATGCCGTGAGCCAGCCTCGCTCCGCCGTCTGTCGCCGGCTCGTAGCGCAATGCCACACTCAACCCATCCAGCTTCAGTTCAGCGGTGTACTCCACCGGCAGCGTGCCTGCCAACTCGCGCACCCGCCTATCCCAATCCGCCAACTCTTCGGCGGAGTAGGCGTTGTCCAGGCTCAGCATCGGCCGCGAGTGCCGCACCTTCTTGAAGCCCTCCGCCGGTTTACCCCCGACTCGCTGTGTCGGCGAGTCCGGTGTCAGCAATTCCGGATGCTCGGCCTCCAACCGCTTCAGCTCATTCATCAGCGTGTCGTACTCGGCATCGCCGATTTCCGGCGCATCCATCACGTAATACAAGTGCTCATGCCGGCGCAATTCCGCGCGCAACTCCTCCACGCGCTTCCCCGCCTTGGTCGCTTTGGCTCGTTCATCCATGGGCAGGATTATAGGGCGTGCCACCCGCCCCAACCTTCTCAATGACTTGCAAAATCCAAGCCCGCGAATTTCATGAACCCGTCAGCCCAACTCCACTCCGCTACTATGGAGTCCAGCGTGCTATGGAACCCATCACCCACTTCCTGACCGGCGCCTGCATCGGTCGTGCCGGTTTGAACCGCAAAACCGCCTACGCCACCCTGGCCGCCGTACTGGCTGCCGAGGCCGCCGACATCGATATACTCTGGGGCTTCGCCGGGCCGGTTGAGGAGCTCAAGCACCATCGCGGCATCACCCACACCTTCATCGGCGCGCCGGTGGTGGCCGCGGTGGTCGTGGGCGCTGTATGGCTTTTTCATCACTGGCGAGAGAGACGGCGCGCCAAGGTTCAGTCCCGAAGTGCAACCGCGCCCGTGGATCCTGGCGCCCCTCCGCAAAGAGTGCCCCAAAGGGTGCGATGGCTTTGGCTTTATTTCGCCGCCCTCATTGCTGCCCTCAGCCATATCCTCCTCGACTGGACCAACAACTACGGCGTCCGGCCCTTCTTCCCGTTCAACCCGCGCTGGTATGAGGGCAGCGTCTTCTTTATCGTCGAACCGGTTCTGTGGGTATTGTTGATCGCAGCGTTGGTCATTCCCGGACTGCTCGGCCTCGCCGACCGCGAAATTGGCGTGCGAAAGGTGGCATTCCGTGGCCGCGGCTGGGCCATCTTTGCTCTTTCCGGGATGCTCGTTCTCGGTTGCTGGCGCTGGTTGGAGCACGCACAAGCCCTGACGATGCTCAGCCAGACTCAGGTCGCCTCCGCCCCGGTCATGCGAGTCGCTGTCGAGCCCTACCCGGTCAATCCTTTCCGGTGGCACGCCATTCTTGAAACCGGCAGCTACTACCAAACTGCCGAGATCGACACGCGCACCGGCTTTATTGACAGCGATCCTGAACGCGACGTGCTCTACATGCCCGCCGACACTCCAGCGGTTGAGGCCGCCAAACGTACTTTCCTCGGGCAGGTCTATCTCGACTGGGGCCGGTGGGCCGTGGTCCGCGATGTGGGCCAGGAGCCCGTGCCCGGCATGGCTCCGCCGCAGCTGCCCCCCCATCGCACCTGGACCACCGTCGAGTTTACCGATCTTCGCTTTGACTACTCGTTTCGCGGACCAGGCCGTGCCATCGGCTCATCGCCCCTCAGCGGTTGGGTCTACATCGTGGATGGTCACGACGACGCCGGCGAGGCCATGGGCGGCCGAGAGCAAAAATAGACGCCAACCAATCGCATAACTTTGCGAAATCGGCTCCGTCTCAAAGTGGATTGGAAAGAAGGTGTCGGACTGCTTGATTTCGGCCCCATATGATACAGGGGAAACCCAAAAGTGGTGGCCAGAGACGGGATTGAACCGCCGACGCCGGCCTTTTCAGGGCCGCGCTCTACCACTGAGCTATCTGGCCTCAGTGCAAACTGATGTTGCAAGTCTACGCGTGGGTACCGGCGGTGCCGGAAAAGGAAGGGCGCGTCCACGAACAGTGCGCTGCAACAACTGTGCCAGTATACCAAGTCCTCTTGTTGTCGCCAAACCCGCCTGATTCCGATTATGCTTCACAAAAATGGCGGCCCGCCGAGTCCGCGCTTCCAGGGCTCGCGGCGGCATGGAGGCTCACGCCTGTTTCGAAACAGACGATTGCTCATGCCTGTTTCCAGGGGATTGCTTCGCATCCGGCCCGAAACGCGGTTGCCGGCACCGCAATGCTGGCGATGCCGCAGGTGGCTGCACTAGTATGGAAGGAAATTATGCGCCACTCAGTCCTGCACTCCGTTGTCTTTGGTTTGGCTGCTTTTGCCGCCACGATCAGTCTTTGCGCCCAGGCGCCCACGGCGCGCCCCGCCGCCGAAGAGCGGGCCGCACGCGCTTATGAAACCGCCGTCAAAGGTGGCCCCCTTACCCTCCACGCCTTTCTCGACCAGTTCCCCAAAGGTGCCGACCTGCACGTCCATCTCAGCGGAGCGGTCTACGCCGAGACCTTCATCAAGGATGCCGCCGAAGACGGCCTATGCATTGATCCAAAAGAGCTTGCATTTGCCAAGCCTCCTTGCGCCGCCCCGCTGGAGCCGGCCACTGACCTGTCTGGCGTTTTGTCTCCCGCCGAGCAGGACCTCTACAACCGGCTCGTCGATTCCTTTTCCATGCGTGGTTTTGTGCCGACGCCGGGCTTCAGCGGGCATGACCAGTTCTTCACCACATTCGACCGCGTTCATGGGCTCAGCAACAAGCACATCGGCGAGTGGGTCGATCAAATTGCCGCCCGCTCCGCCGCCGAAAACCAGCAATATCTTGAACTGATGCAGACGCCGCCCTTCAGCCATGCGGCCGCAATGGCCCACGCGAACCCGCTGAACTTGGACTTTGCCGCGTATCGTCAGACGTTGCTCTCTCTTAACATCCGCGACGAAGTGTTTGCGGATCGCGAAGACGCTCGCGCCGCAGAGGAACTCCGTCGCGACATCGAGCACTGTGGCACTCCTCAGGCCACGCCTGCCTGTAAGGTCGAGGTGCGGTACATCTACCAGGTGCTCCGCGACCAGTCTCCGGAACAGGTGTTTGCTCAGACGCTGCTTGGCTTTGAAACCGTTCAGGCCTCCATGGACGCCCACGACAATACCTGGGTGGGCATCAACTTCGTAAGGCCGGAAGACAACTTTATCTCCATGCGCGACTATACGTTGCAAATGAAGATGGTGGGGTATCTCCATTCGGTCTATCCCCGGGTTCACATCTCGCTCCATGCCGGAGAGCTGGCGCCGGGACTGGTACCGCCCGAAGGGCTTCGCTTTCACGTCCGACAGGCGGTGGAACTGGGCCACGCCGAGCGCATTGGCCATGGCGTAGACGTGATGTATGAAGACAATGCACAAGGACTGCTGAAAGAAATGGCCCAGAAGCACGTGATGGTCGAGATCAACCTCAGTTCAAACGAGGGCATCCTGGGAATCACCGGCGATAAGCACCCATTTCCCATTTACCGCGCCTACCATGTGCCGGTAGCACTTTCGACTGACGATGAAGGAGTCAGCCGCATCGACATTACGCAGGAATACGTGCGCGCCGCCTTGGACTACCACCTCGGTTATCAGGATCTGAAGCAACTGGCGCGGACCGGGATGGAACACAGTTTTCTTCCCGGTGCGAGCCTGTGGGCGGCGACAGACGCCTTTACCACCCCCGCCGCTTCGTGCCGCAGTCAGGCGCTTGGTTCGGATCATCCCTCCGCCGCCTGCAAGACCTTCCTTGACGGCAGCCAGAAAGCTGCTGCGCAGTGGGAACTGGAGCGCCGCTTCCGCGTCTTCGAAACCCAATTCTGATCTCAGTGTGCTTTCGCCCGTCTCACGTAACCGGATAATTTACCGCCAATTTGCGGCGCTTTGCACGCAATTAAACCCGCTTGACGCAGTATAAAAACGGGTATTGCCATTCCAAACCCAAAGTTCGCAACTTCTCTCTCCCATCCGGGTGAGTGCCTCGGAGATTTCGCGTAATTTGACATTGAAAATGGTGAATGTGGCCACGGCAGCCGTCAAATGCAATCATGGTTTGCATCCAGCTCGCACCGCGAGGAGCGTTCATGTCGACTTTCCTTCAGGATTTGCGTTACGCACTGCGGCAGCTCCTCAAGAATCCAGGAGTTTCGCTGACGGCGATTCTCTCTCTGGCCCTGGGCATCGGCGCCACCGTCTCCGTCTTCAGCCTTATCTACTCCGTGCTCATGAATCCCTGGCCTTACCGGGGAGCGGATCGCATTGCCAACATTGCGTTGCTCGACAAGTCTGGTGAGGGGCAGGGTTATGGACTCAATGGCCCGCAGACACGTGAATTGGCCAATGCCAAATCACTTGAATACGTCGTGGCTTTCAATGGCTGGAACCTGACCGTGACCGGCAGCGACGTGCCGGAGGATGTCCAGGCAATGTATTTCACCGGCAACGTGTTTCAGATGCTTGGAGTCCCCGCCTTGCTCGGGCGGTACTTCCTGCCATCCGACGATCCCGACGGCCAGGACCCGCAACCGGTCGTCGTGCTGAATTACAAGTTCTGGAAGCGTCACTTCAATGGCGACCGGTCGGTCGTCGGCAAGACCATACAGCTGGTGCACAAAACCTATACCGTGATTGGCGTGATGCCGCCCCATTTCGGATTTCTTGGCCCGGATGTCTATCTCCCGCTGAAACTCTCCGGCTCAGCCACCGAACAGTACGGAACGTTCATCAAGCTCAGGACCGGCGTGAAGCCGGAAGCTGCCGCGGCAGAACTTCAACCCTACTTCCAGGAATTCAGAAAGCAGACACCCGACCACTTTCCCAAGGACTACAAGAAGATTGCCATTCAAAACCTGAGCTATTGGGTCCTGCACACGATCAGCAAAACCCTCTATCTGCTCTTTGGCGCCGTAGGGTTGCTCCTGGCGATCGGCTGCGGCAACGTCTCGATTCTGCTGCTGGCCCGGGGCACGGCCCGCCAGCATGAATTTGCGGTACGCTCCGCGGTTGGAGCCAGCAGCGGTCGCATTGTTCGCCAGTTGCTCACCGAATCGCTGATCCTGGCACTTACCGGAGCGGGTATCGGCGTTTTTCTCGCCTACTGGAGCCTGGGATTCATCGTCGCCCGCCTTCCTGAAGGGTCCTTCCCGAACGAGGCGGACTTCCACATACACATGCCCGTGCTGTTGTTCAGCGTCGGACTTGCCGTGATCACAGGAATCCTCTTTGGACTCTTTCCCGCGCTTCAACTGGCGCGCCCCGAAATCAGCCAGGTCATGCAATCGAGTACACGAAAAGTTGCCGGCAGCGTGCGGGGAAAGCATCTTCACTCGGTCCTGATCGCCGGTCAAATCGCCCTGACGCTGCTTTTGCTCAGCGCCGCGGGCGTAGCCATCCAGGGATTCGTGCGCATGCTGCACGTAAATCTCGGCTACAACCCACACAATGTCATGTCGGTTGGAATTCCGGTTCATGAGCATACCTTCTCCACATGGGCCGAGCGGTCAGATTACTTCACCCGCCTTCGAGACAAGATCGCAACCCTGCCAGATATCCTCTCAACCGGCATCTCAACCAACGCCACCCCTCCAGACAGCGGCTGGAATCAGCCCTTTGAGCTCCAGGGCAAGACAGCGGCGGAAGATCAGAAAGCAAGCGTCAACTTCGTCGATTCACGCTATTTCACTACCTTGGCCATTCCGCTTCGGAAGGGCAGGCTGTGGGAAGAATCGGAACTCAGACGCGGTGCTCCAATGGCAATAGTCAATGAAACATTCGTGAAGCACTACTTCCCCAATAGCGATCCCCTCGACGGCGCGATTAAAATCCCATCACTCAAGAGCGAACCTCCTGAAAGACTGGTTGCGCCCGGCAGTGACGGTTGGCTGCAGGTCATTGGAGTAACCGCGGACGCGCTCGATGATGGCCTGGACAAGCCCGCAAAGCCGGCGATTTATCTGCCCTATACGGTCAACATGTGGATGTGGACCCAGATTCTGGTGCGCAGCCGTGTTGATCCGGGCAGCATCCTCCACAGCATCAAGCAGCAGATTGTCGGGGTCAACCCTGACCAGCAGGCCACACTCTGGGACGACGGCGTGCTGGAATCGTGGATTAGAAACCAACCGGTATTTGCCAGGGGACGCCTCGTTTCGGTCCTCTTCGGCGCGTTTTCTGTCCTCGCGCTTCTCCTGGCCGCCATTGGTCTTTACAGCGTCGTTTCGTACTCCGTCGTGCAGCGCACCAATGAATTCGGCATCCGCATGGCACTCGGTGCGCAGAAGAGCCACGTGCTCAAAATCGTCTTCGCATCGGCGGGAATCAGCGTCGGCATCGGCATTCTCGCGGGCCTCGGGCTAAGCTTTGCCCTCAACCGCCTCATTGCTCAATGGGTTGACAATGCCTCGGCGAGCCCTCTCATTCTCCTGGCTGCTTCTTCTTTGCTGCTCGCCGTGGCTGCGGTGGCCTGCCTGCTACCGGCCAGGCGCGCCTCGGGAGTCGATCCTATGACCGCGCTACGATGCGAATGATTCCCTCTGATGCAACTTACAGAGAAATTGAATATCGGAGGCTCAGTGGCTGAGAGCAGTCAGGATGGGGTGGCTGGCGCCGATGCGCTCATCGAGCCGGAAGCTGGCGTTTTGGTCATTCCATTCCCGGCGGGTCGCGGCCAGGACGCAACTTGCCTTCTCGCCAGCGTTGTTGAAGCAGTTGGGCGGCGCGACGCCTCGTCTTGAACCGAAAAAATAACCGAGCCCCCCACCGCCAATCTCCCAGGACGGGAAACGTCGCACCAAAGCCATGCGATTCCCGCCTGACATTTGGCAGATCATTCTTTGTATTTGGCGCAAATTAGATATGCAGGGTTTGAAAAGAGAACTCGGTCCTTGCGCCCAGCTTCAAAGCGCGAGGCCCGCTTCTCTCAAGCAGGTTGCCGCGGATGCGATGCTAAAATGCAGCGCTAATTGGTCCTTAAGTGGCGTTTAACGCGCACTTTGAACAGGCCATCTCGTTCAAAATTAGCGCCTTAGATGCGATTATGGCGCACCTACCCCCTGCTTTCTCTTTTCCTTCGCTTTTATTGACGAACCAAGGGTTGATTTCACGCGGCAGGACGACACTCGATTAAAAATCCCCTCAAAAACTGTGAACCTGTGAAATTGTCCGCTCGGTTCTTATCCCCGGCCATCGCCCCCATTCATCAAAAGCGGCCTTTTCCCCTTCGCAATGGCTTCCGGCAGCGGCGCATCTGGCGAGCCGTGAGGCAAGTCTTCTTCGTGGGCAAAGAAGAAGAACGGGCGGACGCCGATCTGTTGTGTTTTCCAGCCCATGCGCAGAGAAGGGCAACAACACGGCGCAGGGCTTCCCTGGGAACCGTTTTGACGCGTCGCGCGTATCATTTTGTGAATTGATCCGGCTGCTGATTTGCGGCGAGGTAGTTACGTTATGGTCAAGTTTCTATTGTTTTGCATCCTGCTGGTGATGTGCTGGCCGCTGGCGTTGGTCGCGCTGGTGCTCTATCCGTTTGTGTGGCTGCTGCTGTTGCCGTTTCGCCTTGTGGGCATCGCCGTGGGCGGCGTCCTGGAACTGGTGAGCGCCATCATCTTTCTGCCGGCGCGGATGCTGAGGGCGATCTGAGTTGCAGCTCCTCTGATCGCCTTATAGGAACCCTGCCCATTGCCCTGATCTATCCGTTCCAATGCGACGCGGAAACGATGGGTACCGTCTGCTTTGGCCCGTTCTTTTTTCTTCGCCATCTGCGCGCGTTCGCCCAGCCCTATCGACATCCCTTCTTAAAATGCTTTAGCGTGACCATATGGCCGGTGTTTCGCTGGTATTGGATGGCAAGGTTGCGCTCATCACAGGGGGGTCGCGCGGAATTGGCGCGGAAACGGTGCGGCTGTTTGTGGAAGCGGGGGCGCGCGTAGCCTTCGGCTACAGGCAAGCGTGGGAACAGGCTAAAGAGCTGCAGGCGGAGTGCGGCGGCTCAAGCCGCTGTGTGCCAATCGAACAGGATTTGAGCACGCCCGCGAATGGAAGGGCGCTGGTGGCGGCGGCAGTGGAGACATTCGGCCGGCTCGACGTGCTCGTCGCCAATCACGGGATCTGGTCGGCCGAGGATGCCCCCATCGAATTAATGGCAGAAGAGCAGTGGCGCCGGACGATGGCCGTCAATCTGGACTCGGTCTTCGGGCTCGTGCAGGCCGCCGTCACACAAATGGAACTGCAGAGCCCCATCTCCGACGCTTCGGATGAGGCTTCCGGACACATTGTCCTCATCAGCTCGACAGCCGGCCAGCGCGGAGAGGCCAATCACGCCGACTACGCCGTGACCAAAGGGGCGCTGATCAGTCTCACAAAGAGCCTTTCGAGCGAGTTGGCGCCCAGGGGGATTCGCGTCAACTGCGTGGCTCCTGGATGGGTGGCAACCGATATGTCGTCAGCGGCGCTGGGTGACCCGGAACTGGGGCCGAGGATTGCCGGGGGCATTCCAGTGGGTCGCGTGGCGAGTGCGCGGGAGATCGCCGGGCCGGTGCTTTTTTTGTGTACCCCCCTGGCGGGATTCATCAGCGGTGAAGTGCTGAACGTGAATGGCGGCGCAGTGCTGGTGGGCTAGGGATTCGATGGATTGCAAGGAGAGAAAGTTGATGTGGAGAGTTTTGGCGGTGTTGCTGGCGACAATTGTGCTGGCAGCGCCGCAGACCACGCGGACCCAGACAACGGACGATGCCGCCGCCCAGAACGCACAGAAGGCGCGCGCTGCCCTCGATGCCATGGTGCAGGCAATGGGCGGCCCGGCCTGGCTGAACATGAAGAACGAGATGCAGCAGGGCCATGTGGCCGCTTTCTTTCACGGGCAGCCAGACCTCGGCACGACCGAATTGTTCGAGTTCCACGCGTGGCCCGACCACGACCGCATCGAACTCACCAAACACCGCGATGTGGTGGATTTCTTTGTAGGCCGCGAGGGATGGGAAGTCACCTACCGTGGTAAAAAGCCCATTCCGCAAAAGGATGTGGATGACTTTCTGCGGCGGCGCGACCACTCCATTGAGACGGCAATCAAGGTGTGGCTGAAGGACCCCAGGACCATCCTTGTTTACGAGGGGCAGCACATGGCGGAGCGGCATCTGGCCGAGCAGGTGACGCTCATTTCGGCCCAAAATGAGGCGGTCACGATTCTGATGGACATTCAGACTCATCTGCCGCTGCGGCGCAGCTTTCAGTGGCGCGATCCGGAATTCCACGACAAGAATACCGACGCGGAGGAATACGACGATTACCACGTCATCGATGGTCTGCCCACGCCGTTCAGTATCACGCGCTTCGAAAACGACGACATGATCCGGCAGTACTACCTGGACCATGCGGATTACAACCGACAACTTCCGGATGACTTCTGGGACGTGGACGCGGCAGCACGGCGGATCAAGAAGTAGCCGTCAGGATTCTCTTTCACCCTCTCCACAGAAGGCGCGCGAAGGATGAGGGTCCAAGCGATCCTCGCTGCAACGGTCGCTGCACGGCTTTCGTTATAATCCTGACGAGCGCGATGCAGCACCCCGGCACGCTTTCTGGAGCCAGAGAATGACGTTCGACATCCAGGAGATCCTGGAATTTCTTCCTCACCGCTACCCTTTTTTACTGATCGACCGGATTGTCGAGTTCGAGCCCGCCAAACGCCTTGTCGCAATCAAAAACGTGACCATCAACGAGCCGTTTTTTCAGGGGCATTTTCCCGGTTATCCCATCATGCCAGGCGTACTTGTGGTGGAGGCGATGGCGCAGGCTGGCGGCATCATCATGATGGCCGAGATGCCCGACCGCCAAGAAAAACTGGTGGTGTTTACCGGCATTGAGCGCGCCAAGTTCCGGCGGCCCGTGACGCCGGGCGACCAGTTGCGCATCGAGGTCGACGTTTTGTCGTTCCGGACGCGCGCCGGGCGCATCCATGGCCGGGCGCTGGTGGATGGCAAGCTGGCTTGCGAGGCCACGCTGACCTGCGCGGTGGTGACGAGGGCGCGCGAGCGGCGCGCTCACGGCGATGAGCCCGTGGCGGCGGAGGCGGAGTGAGCATTCATCCGAATGCTGTCATCGCAGAAGGCGCGGTGGTGCCGGCTTCCTGCACGGTGGGACCGTTCTGCATTGTCGGACCGGATGTGGTTCTGGGCGACGACTGTACCCTCATATCGCACGTGGTGCTCGACGGGCGGACGCGCATCGGTGCGCGGAACACGTTTTACCCTTTCTGTGCGATCGGCGTGCCTCCGCAGGATTTGAAGTACAAGGGCGAGCCAACCAATACTGAGATCGGCGATGACAATACGATTCGCGAGAGCGTGACCATCAGCCGCGGGACTCAAGGCGGAGGCGGTTTGACCCGTCTCGGCTCGAGCTGCCTGCTGATGGCCTATGTGCACATTGGCCACGACAGCCTCGTGGGCAGCCACTGCATCTTGGCAAATTGCGCCACTCTTGCCGGGCACGTGGTGATCGAAGACTATGCCAGCGTGGGCGCTTTCTGCCCTGTGCACCAACACTGCACGGTCGGCCAGTACGCTTTTATCGGCGGCGGAACGATTGTGACGCAGGATGTGCTGCCATTTTCGCTGACCTCGTCGCGGCGCGAAAACAAGGCTTTCGGCATCAATAAGGTCGGCCTGGCACGGCGTGGCTTTACGCCGGAGCGGCTGCAGACATTGCAGAGGGCCTTCCGGCTTCTTCTGGCTGCCAAGCTGAACACGACGCAGGCGGTGGAGAAGATTCGCCAGCTTGAAGGTGAGGACGCAGCCATTGTGGCAGCCTTCATCGAACGCAGCCAGCGCGGGATTATCAAGTAAGTGTCGCACCGAGGAGATCGAGCATTCAAGGAGGGTTCATGGATGGCCGCGGTTGGTTATTGTGTGCAGTGGCAGCATTCACATTCCACAGTTTCTCGGCATTGGCTCAAGAGGCAATTTCGGTCGACCAGCCTACGCTTATTCAGCACGTGGATCATCATGTTCCCCCATCCTACCCGCCGATTGCCAAGGCTGCGCACATTCAAGGCGCCGTTTCTTTCGAGATTCGGGTGGGGGCTTCCGGAAGAATTGAATCGATGAAGGTCGTTAGCGGGCCTGCAATGTTGCAACAGGCGGCATTTGATTGTCTGAAACAATGGACATTTCACCCATTTGAGGTGGACGGCGCTCCAGTTGCCGCGACTGGGAAGATATCAATAGTGTTTACCTTGAGCGACTATCATCCAGGGCCAGAGGATGAGCAGATCGCACAACATTATTTTCCATTGTCGGACCAGTGCAGGAAAGCCGTCTCATCGAGAACCGATAATCTGGCGGCGGAAACGGTCTGCAAGCAGGCCGCCGAAACTGCTGAGGGATTCGGGCCAGAAGAGCGTTTCATCGAGAAGCGCTCCGCTTTCGTTTACGCGGCCACGGCTTGCGCTAGTAATCGGGACCTTGCAAGTGCATTGGATTGGGCGAAGAAGGCCGTCGAGGTCGTCAAACTTGGGCATGACGATGACTCAGGAAGCAATGCGGCTTACTCTACGTTGGGAACAATCGAAGGCATGATGGGCAATTTGACCGCTTCGGACCGCGACCTGACAGAGGCGGAGGATTTTAGCCGCAAGGGGATTGCGTGGGTCGAAAGGGAAGCTCCGAGCTTACGAATCGAGTATGTGCGACCGTTTCTACGGGACCTGCAGTTCCATGCACGGGTGCTTCAGGCTCTGAATCGCCCCAGCGAGGCGCAGAAGAAGCTGGATGAAGCTGCGAAATACAACTGACCAGCCACCAAGCGCTACTATGAGACGCGACCAAGCTCAATCCGTTCCAACTCGGTGGTTAGCATGAAGCTTGGCCTCATTGCCGGCAACGGCCGCTTTCCCTTCCTGCTGCTGGATGCGGCGCGAGCGCAGGGATTCGCGGTTACCGTAGCGGCCATTCGCGAAGAGACCGACCCGGAGATCAATCACCGCGCCGCTGGCGACGACCACATTACGCTGCATTGGCTCTCGCTGGGCGAGCTTTCAAGGCTCATCGAACTCTTTCACAAGGAAGGCGTCTCGGCGGCCGTAATGGCGGGTCAGGTGAAGCACAAGCAGATTTTTTCGAGCATCCGGCCCGATTGGCGGCTGGCCAAGCTGCTGCTGAACCTGCGCAGCCGGAATACCGACATGCTGCTGGGAGCGGTGGCCAAAGTGCTGGGCGATGAGGGGATCGAACTGATCAGCTCCACGGCCTTCCTTGAGCCGCTTCTGGCCCAGGAGGGCGTGCTGACAGAACGTCCACCCGACGAGGAAGAACGCAAAAACATTGCGTACGGGATGGGCGTAGTGCGGGCTGTTGCGGGGTTCGACATTGGCCAGACTGTGGTGGTGGCGGCGCAGGCCTGTGTTTCCGTCGAGGCGATGGAAGGCACGGACGCAGCCATCGAGCGCGCTGGCGCTTTAATGCGATCGCTGAACGAGGATGATCCCTCTCCTGCATCTACGTTGGAACGGCGCCTGACGGTGGTCAAGGTAGCAAAGCCGAACCAGGACATGCGCTTCGATGTGCCCGTGATTGGAATTCGCACCGTCGAGACGATGATTCAGGCCGGTGCCAGCTGTCTTTCTGTCGAAGCAGGGCGCACGCTGCTCTTCGATCGGGAGACGCTTTTGAAGCGAGCCGCAGATGCGGGGATTGCCATTGTTGCCGTTCCGCGTGGATACTGATTGGTGCAAGTAGTCAGGAATCAGGGGTCAGGGTCCGCCGTTCTGCAACTATACTGATTGGCAGCAGGAATTTCTCCTCAATGTTCCTGCTGGTCGTTGATCGGCGTTTAGCTTCACTAATCCCTGATGTCCATTCCCCGCTCGCTGGAGGTTCTCGATGAGAAAGGCATTCTTGTTTGTTTTTGCCGCGGCCCTGGTGCTCGCGGTTTCGTTTGTCACGGTCCATGCGGACAACGAGACAATGCCCACTGTGGGGCAGGCTGCTCCCACCTTTACCCTGCCGTCTCAGACTGGCGCTCCGATCTCACTGAAACACTATCGGGGTAAATGGGTCGTGCTCTATTTCTATCCCAAGGACATGACGCCAGGCTGCACCATTGAAGCCCATAATTTTCAGCGCGACCTGTCCAAGTTCGAAGCGGACGACGCGGTAATTCTGGGCGTGAGTGTGGATACTGTCGACAGCCACAAGCAGTTCTGCACCAAGGACGGACTGACCTTCCACCTGCTGGCTGATCCGGATCACAAGGTGGTCGACGAATATGGCTCACTGGGCCATTTTGGGACCATGACCATTGCCAACCGCAACACTTTCCTGATCGATCCGCATGGCAAGATTGTGAAGGTGTGGACGAAGGTGGATCCATCGCACCATTCCGAAGAAGTGTTGGATGCTATCGCCGCCAGCGAAGGCGCCGCCAAGCCTTAGAACCAACAGTAAGATCAGCGCCCAACGGCGGCTCTGTCAACCCCCGGGGCGGACGCCGTCAAACCTCACAAACCAAAATCAGCAAAGGAGCAATCATGATCGAGCACGCCGACCCGAACTCCGTGAAGCCCCCGCAAACAGAAGAACAGAAAGCAGAGACAGCCCGGGAACCAGAAGAAATGTCGATGAAGCCTCCGCAGACGGAAAATGATTCCGTGAAGCCTCCACAAACGGAATAAGGTTGCCTTCAGCACCGGCCCGGGCCGGGAGGTTTGGGTCCAGACGCAAAAAAGCCCGGCGCGATGCCGGGCTTTTTTGCTTGCCTTGTGGTTCAAGTTGCCTGGTTACTTCTTCTTGGCAGGAGCCTTCTTCTTCGCTGGGGCCTTCTTTGCTACTGCCTTCTTTGCCGCCTTCTTTGCAGGAGCTTTCTTCGCTGCTGCCTTCTTGGCTGGCGCCTTCTTTGCTGCTTTCTTAACGGCCAACTTTTTACCTCGTTTGGTGGGTTTGCTGACGCGTTTGCCAGCCGCTGCCTTTTTGGCCGCGACCTTTCCGCCTCTTGCGCCAGTCGTACTTTTTCTTCCGGCGGATTTCTTTGCGGCCTTCTTTTTGGCCACGACCTTTTTCGCTGCGGCCTTCTTGACTACAGCTTTCCTGGCTGGCGCCTTCTTCTTTTTGGCAACTGCCTTCTTTGCTGGAGCCTTCTTGGCCGCGGCCTTCTTTACCGGGGCTTTTTTTGCAGCTTTCTTTGCGGGAGACTTCTTTGCGGCCTTTTTCACGGCCGGCTTGGATGCGGGCTCTTCGGCGATTACGATTACAGTCTCCTCAACCACTCCCTCATCGTCATCCGAGGAGGTGAGTACGCTGGAGGTCTCGACCTCGTCGTCCTCGTCAAAGTCTTGTTCGTGATCGGAGTTCAATTCTGCCGGTTCCGCATCGTGGTTGCCGTCATTCATTGCGTACATCCTGAACACTTCTTCCATCCCATTGCCTCCAGCGGCTCGCCGCTGCCCGTTTCGGGTTTTGCAACTTCGCAGCGCGAACAATGTTTGTCTTCGCTGCGCAAGTTATTGTAGCAATAGCTTGCATGCAAAAGCTATCAAAAGACAAGATCCTGATGAAGGTCACGGTTATTTTTGCGCATGTATCGAAGGCTTTCGATGCGCGCTGTGCTTGCGCGAGCGCGTCTTCTTTTCGCTGGCGGTGCTTGCAGACTTGGCTGCATGCAACTTCTTTGACGCGGTCGCGGCGCCTTTGTGCGCTCTTGATGAGGGCGGAGGGTCGTTCAGTGATTCCGTGACGGAGGAGCGGCGATAATGCCTGCCGCTTGTTCTCACCACGTGCGCGGGTTCGGCCACATGCAGCCTGCGTCCCGGCGGAACCTTGAAGCCGCTGAGGCTGTTCCAACGTCGCAACTGGCTGAGCGAAACGCCAAAGCGATCTGCGATGGAGACGAGTGTGTCGCCCCTGCGCGTTGTGTAGAGGAGTCCGCGCGATGATGGGGCAGCAACAGGGGCCACCGGTACAACTAGCGCCTCAACGCCATCAAGACTGTCGTTCTCGCCCATCTGATTGGCTGCGGCGAGCTCCGATACCGACACATGAAAAGACCGCGCAACCGAAGCCAGCGTATCGTCGGGAGCCACACGATGATATCGCCACGCATCACGCTTGCTCTCGGGGATTCCGGCGATGCGCTGCTCAAAGAGCGTGGCCGTGCCCGCGGGCAAATGTAAGTCGAACGCCGCGTCCGGCGGGGTGGTGAAGCGCAGCAGGCTGGGGTTCAAGGCCATCAGCTCATCGACAGGAGCGTCCACCAGGTCCGATACCAGGCGCAGATCCACGGAATAATTGACGGTCACCGTGTCCGTGATGACGGGAGGGTCGAGGGTGATGTCGTCGAAGCCGTATTGCTTGGGATGGCTCGCAATGATGATGGCGGCGAGAATTTCCGGCACGTAATTCTTCGTCTCGGCAGGAAGATTGTTGCGTTTGTAGAGCTCCCAGAAATCTGCATAGCCGGTCTTTTCGACCGCTCGTTGCACATTACCCGCGCCCCAATCATAGGCGGCCATGGCAAGGTACCAGTCGCCCAGCTGATCATAGAGGAACTTCATGTAGCGGGCGTAGGCGCGCGTTGATTCTTCAGGATCGAATCGCTCGTCCATGTAGCCGTTGCGTATGAGACCGTATTCTCCGTGGGGCATGAACTGCCACATACCTCCGGCACCGGAATGGGGGTTCATGGCACGCGGTTGAAAGCCGGATTCGGCTACTGCGAGGTAAATCAAATCCTGCGGTACGCCCTCCTCGGCCATTACGCGCTGAATCATCGCCTTGTAGCGGCCAGAACGTTCAAACGAGTGAAGCAGCGTATTGTGGCCCCGCTGCGTGTTGGCAAAGAAGTTGATGAATGCGTACACGTAGTCGTTCATTACCAGCGGCAGATCGGACTTGGTCGTGGCCAGTTCAGTTCTTGCTTTTGCAACCAGGTTGGGGTCCACGGCGAAGGTTACATCGTTGGCGACGTCGGCCGGTGCAGGTTCCACTTTGGGAGCAAAGCCATTCCCCTGCTTCAGCGCTTCCATCTCGAGCGCGTTCACCTGATCAACAATGCGGTCGAACTCGTCCTGCAATTCTGGGTCGCCCTTGATATCTATACCGCTGGTGAGCATGAGATCGACGGCGCGGTCGAACTCTGCCTTCGCTTCGGGCAACCGGCCCTTGCGATAGTCTTCATTGCCGGTGGAGTAGGCCTTCTCAACCTGGCCGATCAGGAGTTGCACGCGCTGCTGCTGCTCGGTGATCGGTTGTGACGCCGGCCTCGTTGGCTGCTGCGGAACTGTCGGCAGCGCGGGCGCGGTGGCCTGCGGCGGCAGATTCCGCGGTGCGCCTGCTTGTTGGGAGGGGGTGCATCCCGCCAGCAGAAGAGCCAGCGTGGTGCAGCAATGAAATCGATACCGGTTCCAACTCATGCGCATTCGTAAGCGTGACACTCCCTGATCCCTTGAAGCCGCGAGAGGCACTATGCCGATGATAAGCTATGCCATGGAGGTCCGCAGCGGCGGACGCGCGAGAACGGCGCAATTTCTCCATTCGACAAGCCTCCCATGGATGCACGCTTCCTTCGAAACTTCGCGATCATTGCTCACATCGACCACGGAAAGTCGACGCTGAGCGACCGCTTGCTCGAACTGACTGGCTCAGTGACGGGGCGTGAAATGCAAGCCCAGATTCTGGACGCGATGGACCTGGAGCGCGAGCGCGGCATCACGATCAAGGCCCATGCCGTGCGCATGATTTACAAGGCGCACGATGGCAACACCTACCAGTTGAATCTTATTGACACGCCCGGCCACGTGGACTTCAGCTATGAAGTTTCGCGTTCGCTGTCTTCTTGCGAAGGGGCGTTGCTCGTGGTGGATGCCACGCAGGGCGTAGAGGCGCAGACGCTGGCAAATGCCTACCTGGCGATTCATCACGGCCTTGAAATCATTCCGGTCATCAACAAGATTGACCTGCCTTCGGCCGACATCCTGCGCACGCAGGAAGCGATTGAGAAGGCTGTAGGGTTGGACGCGACCGATGCGATCCCCGTGAGCGCCAAGACGGGCCAGGGAGTCGACGACGTGCTGGAGGCCATCGTTCACCGGTTGCCTCCGCCGACGGGCGATCCCGATGCACCGCTACAGGCGCTCATCTTCGACTCGTGGTTCGACGCATATCGCGGTGTCATTGTGCTGGTGCGGGTGATGCAGGGAACGATGCGCAAGGGGCAGCGGATTCGATTGATGTCGAATGGGAAATCATTCGAGATTGAATCGATGGGCGTGCTGATGCCCAAGCCGGTGGAAATCGGGTTGCTCTCGGCGGGCGAGGTAGGTTTTTTCGCCGCTACCATCAAGAACGTGGCCGACACCAAAATCGGCGACACGGTGACTGACGAAACTCGGCCCGCGGCGGAGCAGTTGCCCGGATTTGAAGATATCAAGCCAATGGTCTTCTCGGGCCTTTACACCGTGGACTCACACGAGCACACGCTGTTGCGGGACGCCCTCGAAAAGCTTCGGCTCAACGACTCGTCGTTCTTCTTCGAGCCGGAGAGTTCCGTTGCGCTGGGATTCGGCTTTCGCTGCGGATTTCTCGGCCTGCTGCACATGGAAATCATTCAGGAGCGGTTGGAACGCGAGTACGAACTGGATCTGATCACAACGGCTCCGGGCGTGCGCTATCACATCACGCTGACCGACGGAAGCATGCTTGAGGTGGACAATCCCTCGCGCTGGCCCGAGCCCACGAACATTGACAGCATTCGTGAGCCAGTGATCACCGCCAAGATACTGACCAATGAAGAGTATGTGGGCGGCATCTTTAAACTGGTCGAAGAGAAGCGCGGCAAGCAGATCAATTTTGAGTACGTAACTTCGACACGTGTGTTGCTCACCTACGAATTGCCGCTGAACGAAATCGTGCTCGACTTCTATGACCGGCTCAAATCAATTTCACGTGGCTATGCTTCGCTGGACTATCAATTGGCAGGCGAGTGGGAATCACCGATGGTGAAGCTGGATATCCTGGTTTCGGGCGAGCCGGTTGATGCGCTGTCAATCATCGTGCACCGTGATTTTGCCTATGAACGCGGCAAGGCGCTGGTCTCAAAGATGCGGGAACTGATTCCGCGGCAACAGTTCGAGGTGGCCATTCAGGCTGCGATCGGCGCCAAAATTGTAGCTCGCGAAACGGTCAGCCCCTTGCGCAAGAATGTGCTGGCCAAGTGTTACGGCGGCGATATTTCGCGCAAACGGAAACTCTTGGAAAAGCAAAAGGAAGGCAAGAAGCGGATGAAGCGGATTGGGAAAGTAGATATTCCGCAAGAGGCCTTTTTAGCGGTTCTGCGGGTGGGCGAAGATCAGCAGAAATAGTGTCAATTTAGTGATTTGGCGCACGACTCAGTCATCAGCCGTTAATGACGAACTGTGGAAAGCTCGCCGAGCCAGCGAATATTGTCCTCGTAGGAGGTCCGCGCCGCCAAGGGCGACGACTTCGCCGCTTCTCATAGAAAAATAAAGAGTTATGTTTCTTAGCAGAAGTGCCATCAGATTGGCAAGTGGAAAATCTGGAAATTTTTCAGGGAATCCGTGAAAGGAATCCACAATTTTTTCCACAGAGGGACTGGAGCCGGTTCGAAGTTTTTGTGGATGCCCATTTGCTTGTAATTACGCGGCTTTAAAGTTCATAAGCAAAGGCCCTGCATGGCAGGGCCTTTGCTCGTTGTTGGGTTCTGGGGCTTAATGAGCGCCGGGTGCTTTGGGAGCCGGTGCGGGAGCTTCGGGCGCTGCCGGCGGTGGAGCAGGCACACCCGACTTTACGTTGTAGGCCTCGATAATAGCCTTTGTGATGTTGGTGGAAGGGGTGGCATAGAGCACCGGAGTCTGCTGCTGTGCAATGTCGAGGACCAGTGTGAAGCCATGCCCCTTTGCGTAATCGTTCAACACGTCAAACACCTTCGAAGCAAGAGTGTTATACAACTCCTGCATCTCTTGTTGCATATCGTTCTGAGCGTCTTCGGCGTCGCGCTGCAACTGTTTCTTTTTGTCGTCGATTGCCTTGGCGCGGCTGGCGCGGTCAGCATCGCTCAACGTGGTGCCCTGGGTTTGCAACTGCTTGGTCAGGGTGTCGATCTCGTCGCTTAAGGCCTTGAGCTGTTGGCGCTTGGGTTCATACTTCTTCTGCAGGTCGGCAAAGCTGCGCTGGCCTTCGTTGGTTTGGGCCACTGCCACCTGGAAAGCGATTGTGGCGATCTTGGCAGGTCCGGCGGGGGCCGTTGCGGCCGGCGCGGCGGCGGATGGTACTTGTGCGGCGGCGTTCAGGCCAAGGCCAGACGCTAGGATAACTGCAACTGCAAACAAGCGCTTCATTCGGGTAAAAAACTCCTTCGGAATTCCTGGATGACTGTTCACGCCTTGGCGCAAACAAACTCGTGCCTCCTGATAAACCTCACGGTCTTTCTTCGGGGAGCTCTGCCCAGGCTTGAGCAGGAACAGAAAAGACGCGAATGGAGACATCAGCAGGAACTAGATGGATTATAGGAGCGCGGTCGAGGAGCGTCAAACCGGGCTTCAATGTTTCACTGGCGCCTTGGGGGCCGGTCTCGGAGCCGCGGCAGCCGGCTGCGCCGGCGGAGCGGGCACGCCCGACTTCACATTGTAGGCATCGATGATCGCCTTGGTGATGTCGGTCGAGGGGCTCGCGTACATGACGATGGGAGTCTGCTCCTCGCTGCCGTCCAGCACTACCGTAAATCCATGCTTTTCCGCATAGTCGACCAGGACTGCGTCGACCTTCGTAGCCACGCCGTTGAATGTTTCCTGCATGTCCTGCTTGAAGTCGTTCTGGTCATCATCGGCGTCGCGCTGCAGCTCCTTTTCCTTGGCGTCGATGTTCGTGGCACGACTCTCGCGATCCGCATCACTCAGGGCGGCGCCCTGTGTCTGAAGCTGTTTTTTGAGGGCGTCGATTTCATCGTTCAACGTTTTGAGGTGTTGGCGTTTAGGATCGTACTTCTTCTGCAGGTCTGCATAATTACGCTGAAATTCGTTGGTTTGGGTCACTGCTTGCTGGAAGGCAATCACGCCGATCCTGGCTGGTCCGGCAGAAACGGCGGCAGCCGGCGCGGCAGTTGGTTGAGCAGCAGTGCCAAGGGTCAGGCAGGAAAACAGTAGAGCAATAACCGCGAATGAGTATTTCACTTGAACGAAAACTCCTTTTGTAAACAACAGCGTTCTTCGCGCCTTGCAGCGCTTTAAGCAAGTGCGCCTAGAAAGTGGTAGAGACAGTCAGGCGGAATGTCTTGCGCGGCTCGCGGAAAAGGTTCTGCGAACCGTAAGCCTGGACTGCCTCGTTGTAGGTGTAGTCGCCTGCGCCGCCCGGCGGGAACATGTCTCGCGTGATCAACTCTGCCGAACAGCTTTGCACCTTGCCGCCGACGTTCAAATCGTTGCAGTAGGGCCGCTCGTAGAGCCGAAGGGGGTTATAGGCGAAGTAGAGACGGAACGGAGCATTGACTACAGGCATGATGACGCCGAGCTCGGCGCCGACCGACATGCGGGGGACGAAGTTGGTGCCTGAAATGGGGCGTATGTCCCTCAGGAACCCTACCTTCGAACCGGGGATACCGCCCTGGCAGGCGCCATTGTTGTAGACCGGGCATCCGTAGAGAGGCGCGGTCAGCGTGGCAAATCCTTCAGGGCTCTGCTTCAGCTGCCCCTTATTCACCGCCGCATCAATGCCGAAGTCGTCGAAAAACGAGAAAGTGACGGGGCCGGCAATAGGAATCCTGTATTCGGCGTTGGTGGTTAGCTGGGTATCTCCACCAATGGAGGCGATGCCATAGGTCGGTATCGGCACCTGAATGCACTGGTTCAACTGGGGATTTGTCGGGTCGCGCGGAACGCAGGTGCCATCGGGGTTCGTAAGTTGGACAGTGACACGATTCGGAACGTAGCCGTAGGGTGTTGCGCCACGGACGTCGAAACCGCGAAGTTCCTGCTCGCCGCCAGAGTAGAAACGGTTCTGAGGCGGAGCGACGTCGCCGCCGAAGCCTTGCACATACCCCAACTGCGCCCGCAGCCCCAGGACGTTGCGGCCGTTGGCCGAAGGTGTCAGGTAATGCATGGATCTGAAACTCTTGTAAGCCACCAACGGCGAGAAGTAGCGCAAGTTGCCATAGAGGCCGGCAATCTGGAAAACCGCCGTATATTCCTTTCCGCTGCGTGGGCGGAGCGGATTGTTGACAGTGTTATAGATGTAGCTGAACGAGGCCGAACTGCTGATGATCCCGGCCAGCGCATTGGATCCCTGGATGCCCGACCGAAAACTGATTGTCTGGAAGAAGGTCTGCGATGCGGTACTAAATGCGGAAATCGTGGATTTGTTCAGGTTATAAGTGAAGCCCAGGCGCTGGAAGGCATGGCGTTTAAGCGGATAGCTCACCGAGAAATTGAGGCCGGTGGAGGCCTGGTTGTAGTTCTGTGTGAGCGACTGCTGGGCCGAGGTTAGATTGACTGATGCGCCCGTGGTGGCTTGGTAGTTCTTGGCGGCGTTGAAGTCCTGTTTATTGTTGAAGATCTGGAAGCCCACATTGAGAGGCCGATTGCGCACATAGGGCTGTGAAAAGCCAAAGAGGAACTGGCGACTCACGTTGCCCAGGTTGCCTTGCAGACTGAGCGTTTCACCCAAGCCAAGGAAGTTATTTGTCTGATAGTTAACGCCCAGGAAAGCGCCCGACAGGCCGCTGACACCACCGTTTAGGCCGATGGAGTTTTTGCCCTTCTCCTTTACCTTCAGAAGCAGGTCGACGGTGCCGGCCTCGGGGTTCTGATGAGCCTCGGAGTCCTGGTCTACCTTGAGCGGCTCGAAGTATTCCAGCTGGTTAAGGCGAAGCAGGCTGTACTCCCACAGTTGGGAGTTGTAGACCTGACCCTCTTCAAGCAGCAACTCGCGGCGGATGACTCGATCGCGTGTGATGGTGTTGCCCTGAAACTCAATGCGCGAAACGTAGAAGGGCTTGCCCTCGTCAATGTCGATATTCAGCGAAACAGTCTTCTTCTGGTCGTCGTAGGTGAGTTTGGGGATGGCTCCGAAGTTGATGTAGCCGAGCTGTCCATAGGCTTTTTTCAGGTTGTCCAGACCCTTGCCCACCAGCGTCGCGTTGAACCAGTCGCCATCCTTGATGGCAAAGGTGGCGCGCAAGGCCTTTTCGTTGGTTACCGCCTTGTTTCCGGTAAAGGTGATCGTGCCAAGCCGGTAGCGACCGCCTTCCTCAATGGGCATCACAATGTCGATGCGCTTGCCCCGGCGAGGGCGGAAGGTGAACCAGTTCAGGCCGCCTTCATCGCGAATCTGCGTTTTGGGCGTTTCGACCGCCGCGTTGGCGTAGCCCTTATCGCGATAGGCGAAACGCACACGCTCGGAGTCCTCTTCAAGCTTTGAGGAATCGAAGGTTTTGGCAAAGAGGTTTTCGAAGATGATGGAGTAGGGAATGCCGATCGGCTTCAGATTCTTCATCGAGCGGCGGAGATAGAGGCTGCTCAAGTGCTGGTTGCCGGTAAAGCGAATCTCGCCGACCTTGACCGTGGGACCTTCCTTGATGTTGAAGTTGACTTGCACCGAGGCTGGTGGGATGGTCTTGACGTCGGTCTTGATGGTGGCGAACTGGTGTCCGTGCTCCGCCAGCATCTCCCTGATGACACTCTCTGCCCGTTTGATGGTTGTGGGGTCAAACTGGCCTTCCACGGATAGCGGGACTTTTTCCTTTTTGAAACGGTCAAGAATATCGGAGTTGCTGATGGAGTTGTTGCCCTTGTAATTGATCTCGCGGATCGTGGGTCTTTCGCGAACGAAGACGTTCAGGATGATGCCCTTCACCGTATCTTCGCGCTCAATACGCAAATCCTCGAAGTACCCGGTGTTCCAGAGAGAATTGAAGTCGCGTTCGATTGAGACCGGGTCATAGGTGTCGCCAGGATGAGTGAAGAGCCGCGCCAGGATCGTTTCCTTGGGAATGCGCCGGTTGCCGATGACCCGAATCTGGTCAATGGTCTGCGGAGTCTGGGCGAGAGCGGCGCCGGCGGAAATGACGAGTAGAAGGAGCAGTGAAATCCGCGCCAACCGGGCTGAGATCCGCATTGTGCGGAAGATTAAAGCGTGCTTGATCTTCACCGGGCCGGAGCCCTGCGGCGAGCACAAGTACTGATGCGGTCCATGGTTAGGCTTCACGAGAAGAATTTGCACACCCTCATTGCTTAAAATCTGGTACTGCTTCGCGGAAAGACTGATTATATTTGACCGCGGCCACCCCGCCCAAACCACCGAACCATCTCTTGGACCGGAAACCCTATCTTTCCCAGAATCTCCCTACCGCGCGCTTAGCACGTTCGGACCGTAATTGGCCCTGCACGATTACCCCCGCGACGAAGAACCGTCACCGGGGACCCATCCCAGTCTACCGGAACCGGGCGGGTTCAGAGTGCCGTCTATTCCCAACTTGCTTATTCGCATCTTTCTTAGACGCAGATGGGGCAGACATGACATCCTCTCTGCCTGGAGGTTTTTCCGGAAATGGAACGGACTGGCCAGCGTCTTTATGCATTCTCCGCTCCTTTACTGGGTGGGCGTGCGGTGAGCCTCGAGGAGTTCAAGGGGCAGGTTCTGCTGATTGTGAATACCGCCAGCAAATGCGGCTTTACCCCACAATATGCGGGTCTGGAGGAACTCTACCGCACCTATAAGGATCGTGGATTTGCTGTGCTGGGGTTTCCCTGCAACCAGTTTGGAAGGCAAGAGCCAGGTACTGCCAGTGAGATCGGCACGTTCTGCCAATGCAGTTACGGCGTCAGTTTTCCGATGTTCGAGAAGATCGAAGTAAATGGCTCAAACGCCCATCCTCTTTATCGTTTCCTCAAGGATGGCAAGCCGGGAATTTTCGGGACCAAGCGCATAAAGTGGAACTTCACCAAGTTCCTGGTAGACCACGCGGGCAACGTGGTTGATCGCTTTGCACCCAGGACGGAACCAGTGGAAATGGTGAACGAGATCGAAGCGGCACTCAGTCGCGCCGAAGCAGGGGAAAATTAGATTATGATCGGACTCCGATGCGCGCTGTTTAATGGATGAGAACGCCGTCGCAAGCTTCGGTTTAGGGAATGAAACAAACAGGTCCGGCATTCTTGTCGCGGGATCACACGTTCTCATGCCGCGTTATGCTTTCTGGAGTTTGGAACCACGGACGACTTGGTTTGGCGGGAGTTTGATTGAGTCCGGAGCGATCAAGCTGCTCAGGGAGGATGCCGATGCGCAAGAAACTTCCGATGATCCTCATCCGGATCGTTGTGGGCTTGGTGTTCCTCACTGAGGGAATCCTCAAATTTGTGTTGCCCGGCGAATTGGGTGCGGGGCGCTTTGCGCATATCGGTCTGCCTTATCCCCACCTCCTCGCGCCATTCGTTGGAGGGGTTGAAATCGTTGCGGGCGCGGCAATGATCCTGAACCTTTATGCCGGTGATGCCGCCTTGCTGCTGCTAGCCGTGATTCTTACCGCAATCGTGACTACCAAGCTGCCCATTCTATTGGGCCACCCGCTGGGGCGGTTTGCGCCGGCCAAGCTGAACCACTTTGGCTTGCTGAGTTTCTTGCACGAAGCGCGAACCGACCTGTGCATGCTCTTTGGTTGCGTTGCCGTTCTGTTCGACAGCGGGCTGCAATTCAGGGGCAAGAAACGCCGATGACGCGGCCGGCTACGGGGCATTTCGGCGATGGGATTTGCGCAACTCGAATTTGCCGTCGGCAATTGCGCACATTGAACCTGTTATCCATCGAAGCGGTAAGCGCTGATGGCTGCACCCATGGGCTCATCGGTGAAAATGCGCTTTCCTGGAGCTTCGCCTCCAGCGCCAGCAGCCACCATGAGGGGAATCAAATGCTCCTCGCGTGGATGGGCGTAGCTTGCATAAGGAGCCTCGCGCCATTTTGACAGCTGGTCATCGCGTTGCGGCGAAGGCGATTCGACAGCCTTGGTCAGCCAGCGATCGAAGGCGCGGGCCCGTTCCGGAGTTTCCGGACGGAGGTAGCCGCGGAGATTGTGAAAGCTCATGCCGCTGGCCACGATCAGGACGCCCTCGTCGCGCAGCGGAGCCAGTGCCCGGCCCGCGGCAAGGTGCAGGGCGGCATCAAGCGCGCTCTGCAGTGAGAGCGCGACGACGGGAATTTGCGCCCTGGGAAACGCGACCTTGAGCGGCACAAAGACGCCGTGGTCAAAGCCGCGGTTGGGGTCCACCGCGGCAGGGAAGTCTGCTTTAATCAGCAATTCATTCACTCGTCCAGCCAGCGTGGGATCACCGGGAGCTCGCCAGGTGAGCCGGTAAGTGTCCTCGGGGAAGCCGGAATAGTCGAAGATCAGTTCCGGCGTAGAGGCGGCACTGACTGTAAAAGTCGGCTCCTCCCAGTGGCCGCTGATCACGAGCAAAGCCCGGGGCGGAGCTGGCAGCATTTCGGCGAGCCCTTCGAGAAAGCGGCGGGTGGCAAACCACGTGTCAGCCGGCCCCCATGTCCAATCCATGAAGAAACAAGGGCCCCCGCCGTGGGGAAGAAAGATTGCGGGCTGGCGTATTGCATTGGCCGGCATCGGGCGTCCTCCAGGGAACCCGTTCGATGCTTTGGACGGATAGATAATTGTTCGAACAACCATCTCCTTGGATGCCCCAGGACCCTCTAGGATTCAACCCGCTTGTATCAACTCCAGGCCAAATCGCGGCTCCCTGCAGAATGCCGCATCACCACACGGTTTCCTGAATTGCCCAATCCCACTCGTCCCTTCCGGGCGCAGGTCGCACAGGCAAAAGTGGACAATCACCATTCTTTTTCAAGATTGCAGATAATTAGGCCCGATTGGTGCAGCATGAATGTAGGGAAGGTTCCGGGCACCCAGGGGAAGAGATCCTTCTGGGCCACCCCGGCAGGGTTCTTCTTACCCCCCCTCGAAATTTGCAGTTATCCACAGAGGATTTGCAGAAAATTACCACTTCTTGTGAAACAAGCGAAGAGGCGCCTGCGAAAGTGCCCTCGTCGGAACAGATGACATGCGCGGTTTAGCTGTCTTTGCGATAAAGGAGGTCGCGGATCGCATGCTTTCTGGCCTGATTCAGCTCGCGCGAACCGGCGATTTTGCCGGGCGGGGCGCTGACATCCATTTGCTCCGGTTCGCTGCAGGCAGGACAGCGGTTGGCGAAACCAGGCTTATCCGGCTTCAATTCGAACTCCTCTCCACAAGTGGCGCAGATTCTCACGGGAAAAGACATAATTCCCATTTTAAATCGAGGGGATTCATCACGAAAGAGCCGGTCAGGCTTCGACAGTAACGATATAATTCGCTGCGAATGAGCCTTCTCCGGTGCGTTCTGTTCATTTTTCTTGCCGTTTCTTCCGCACTGATATTCCGGGCTCAGGCTGGGCCATGCTCGAAAGATTCTTGACCGAATTTCAGCGGGTTTCGCCCATGCCTGCTTTGGCATCGAATGGCACAACCATGCTGACGGAGGAAAGTGCCATGGCGGACCCCTTCAATCTGGGGCGCTTTATCGATGCACAGGCCGACGTGTATCCAGAGGTTCTTGCCGAACTGCGGGCAGGCTGTAAGCGCAGCCATTGGATATGGTTCATCTTTCCGCAGATGAAGGGGCTGGGCCACAGCGCGCAGGCTTCCTATTATGGGATTGGCTCGCTCGATGAAGCCGTGGCCTATCTACGCCACCCTCTTCTTGGCCCGCGGCTGGTGCAATGTACGAGGCTGGTAAACCAGTTGGAGGACAGCTCGATTCGGGAGATTTTGGGCTGGCCCGACGACATGAAGTTTCGCTCCTCGATGACGCTGTTTTCTCAAGCCGCGGAGGACGACACGATCTTCCGCGCGGCATTGGAGAAGTACTTCGACGGCGAGCCAGATCGTCTGACACTAGAGTTGCTGTCGTGACGGACTTGAACGCTCACTCGATGGCGAAGACAGCATAGATGCTGGCTTCGCGACTGACCTTGTGAGGCTCGATGGCGAGCGGCGTGGCTGCCTGTTCGCTCTTCATGGCGAAAGCACGGACCATGGGCCTTGGAAACGTTGGCGCGGAGAGTTGGTTGCTGACGTAGATCAGCGCGCCCAGGCGCACGCCCATTCCTTTGGACAACACCATTGCGTTTTCTTTGGCGCGTGCGGCTGCGCGGTCCAACGCCTGTTCTTCGAGGGCTGGCTCGTCCTTTACCGTCCAGTCGATTTCGCCACTGGTGTTGGCGCCCGCACTGACGGCCACGTCAAGAATCTCGGCGGCTCGCTCTGGTGGGGTTCGGACGGTCCATTGCTGCGTGAGCTTGAATTTGTGCGACTTCGGGGTGTAGTCGGGTTCAAGATACTGCGATTCGCTGCGGATGGCCTTTTCCGGAATCCCGGCCTGCTTGATCGCATCGATGATGGCGTTTGATGTGCGGGCGCCATCGGCGTAAGCCGTTTTGGCATCTTCAGGTTGAGTCTCGAAGCCGATGTGCAGTATGGCGATCTCCGGCTCGACGCTTACGGTTTCGTTGGCCGTCACAGTGAGAGTGCGGTTGGTGGAGTCGATTTTCAACTGCGGCTCGCTAACCTGTTGCGCAACCGCAGGCAGAGCAATGGCCAGCATAGCCAACGCTGCAAGAGTTCGGACCATTGCCATGAGAAGCTCCTTCGCCAGACAGGACGGCTGGCCTTCAAGATGGACGCGAGGTAATGATAGGACGCTTCTGGACACTGTCAATTGCCTATGGGATTTGCGGCTACTGCGGCGTGGCATACTTCTCGCCAAACCGGCGCAGCTTGGCGACGGTGGCAGCCGCCTGTCCGGAGTCGATGGCCTCGGCGCCTTGCGCCACGCCTTCTTTCAAGTCGGCGGCGAGTCCGGTGGCCACGAGAGCGGCTGCTGCGTTGAGAAGCACAATGTCGCGCCGCGCACCCGGTATGCCTGTAAGCACATCGTAGAGCAGGGCAACGTTAGTCTGAACATCGCCGCCCACAAACTGATCCAGCGTGACTCTCGGCAGTCCCGCCATCTCCGGCGTGATGCGCGCGGCTTTTAAAGAGGGCTCTCCGCCTGTTTCCGATTCCTCAACGCGCGCCACAACCGACTCTCCGGTTGTGGTCAACTCGTCAATTCCATCGGTTCCGTGGACTACAAAGGCACGCTTTGCGCCGAGCGCAGCCAGGGTTCGCCCAACCAAAAGCACGCGGCTGGGCGCGAGCACTCCAATGACCTGCGTGCGCGCCCCTGCGGGGTTGGTGAGCGGTCCGCACAGGTTAAAGATAGTGCGGAAGCCGAGGGCGCGCCGCAGTGGGCCAACGGCCTTCATGGCCGGGTGATAGAGGGGCGCAAAAAGGAACATGAATCCTGTTTCACGCAGGCACGCAGCGGCCAGTTCCGGTGACAGTGAAATGGGCACGCCCAGGGCCTCGAGCACGTCGGCTGAACCGGCCAGCGAGGTTATTGCGCGGTTGCCGTGCTTGGCCACCTTTGCTCCGGCCGCGGCAGCCACCAGCGCTGCGCCGGTGGAGATGTTGAAGGTGAGCGGCCCTCCGCCGCCGGTGCCGCAGGTGTCCACCAGCGCGGTGCGTTCTTCGTCTGTGAGCGGAATTGGCGTGGCGCGGGCTCGCATGGTTTCAACAAAGCCTGCCAGTTCCGGTGCCTGTTCGCCGCGGGTGGCCATCACGGCCAGCAGCGCCGCGGTTTCTGCCTCGGGCACAGCGCCCGACAGGATTTCGTCAAGCACGGCAGCTGCCTGTTCACGTGTCAGCGCCGCGCCGTCCTCGGCCAATAGCTTCAAATTTTCCTTCAATGGGGACATATCTCTGATTATGGTAACTGGACCCGGCGCACAGGTGCCATTGGGGATCGGCGGGCCACGCCAGTTTGCGGGGCGTTCGTAGCGCAAGATAGTATGAGGTTACCGCTGTTTCGGTCGCGCTGTCCTGGCGCCCAACGGGCTCAGCCCGGTCGACTCCAATTTCAGCGGACATGGCGGTCCCTACCAGAATGAAGATTCACGAATATCAGGCGAAGGAAATCCTGGCGAAATACGGCGTGGCCGTGCCCAGGGGCGAAGTGGCCAATACGCCGGAAGAAGCCGCGGCGGTGGCCCGCAAACTGTTTGCGGAGGGCGCGAGCGGTGTCGTGGTGAAGGCGCAGATTCATGCCGGAGGCCGCGGCAAGGGCGGTGGTGTAAAGGTGGCCCGCACCCGCGAAGATGCCGAGTTGCATGTCAAAAATATCCTTGGCATGCAACTGGTGACTCACCAGACCGGCCCGCAAGGGCAAAAGGTGCAGCGACTCCTGATTGAAGAGACCGCGGCCATTGATCGCGAGCTTTATCTGGGCATTGTGCTCGACCGCGCGACTGGCAAGCTGGTCTTTATGGCTTCGCAGGCCGGCGGGATGGAGATTGAAGAAGTAGCTGCCAAGACACCTGAGGCCATCTTCAAGGAAACGATCGATCCAGCGGTCGGCTTTGGTGCATGGCAGGCGCGCAAACTGGCTTTTGCCCTGGGGCTCAAGCCTGCACAGATCAACGCCGCAGTCACATTCCTGCAGAGCCTCTACAAGGCCTTTATCGAGACGGACGCTTCGCTGGTTGAAATCAATCCTTTCATTACCACCAAGGACGACAAGCTTTTCGCGCTGGACGCCAAGATCACTTTCGACGATAATGCGCTGTTTCGCCACGCGGATATCAAGGCTCTGCGCGATGTGGCCGAGGAGGATCCGCTCGAAGTGGAGGCCAGCAAGTACGCGCTCAACTACATCAAGCTCGATGGTTCCATTGCCTGCATGGTCAACGGTGCAGGCCTGGCCATGGCCACGATGGACATTATTCAGTACGCCGGCGGTAGCCCTGCAAACTTTCTTGATGTGGGCGGCGGCGCAACCCAGGAGCAGATCGAGCATGCATTCGAGATTCTGCTTTCAGACGCCAACGTAAAGGCCATCTTCATTAATATCTTCGGTGGCATCCTCCGCGTGGACCGGCTTGCAACGGGCGTGGTCGCAGCGGCACGGAATCTGAAAGTGAGTGTGCCCATTGTTCTGCGACTCGAAGGCACCAATGTCGAAGAGGGCCGGCAGATTCTCAAGGAGTCGGGTTTGAACTTCCAGGTAGGAGCAACGATGAAGGAAGCCGCGGAATTAGTCGTGGCTGCCGCAGCAAAGGCGGTGGCATAGCATGGCAGTGTTAGTGAATCACGAGACGCGACTTATCGTTCAGGGTATTACGGGGAAAGAAGGTACGTTCCACGCCAAAGGATGCGCCGAATATGGAACCAATGTCGTAGGCGGTGTGACCCCCGGCAAAGGCGGAGCGACGCACGAAGGCTGGGCGGTCTTTAATACCGTTGCCCGCGCAGTTGAGGAGACTGGCGCCAACGCGACCATGATTTTCGTTCCTCCTCCGTTTGCTGCCGACGCGATTCTCGAGGCTGAAGATGCTGGGATTCCGCTGATCGTGTGCATTACAGAGGGCATTCCCACATTGGATATGGTGAAGGTATGGGCCAAGTTGAAGAACTCAAGGTCGCGGCTTATTGGGCCGAACTGTCCCGGCGTCATCTCGCCCGGCAAAGCCAAGATCGGCATCATGCCGGGCCGCATTCATAAAGAAGGTTCGGTGGGTATCGTTTCGCGCTCGGGCACGCTCACTTATGAGGCAGTTCATCAGTTAACTCAGCGGGGCATCGGGCAATCGACTGCGATTGGCATCGGTGGCGATCCTATCATCGGCACGACCCACATCGACGCGTTGCGTCTGCTCAACGACGACCCTGAGACTGAAGCCATCATTATGATTGGTGAGATTGGCGGCGCGGCCGAGGAGGCCGCAGCAGAGTTTGTCAAACAGAACGTAAAGAAGCCAGTGGTTGGCTTTATCGCCGGACAGACTGCGCCTCCGGGACGCCGCATGGGCCACGCAGGAGCGATCATCAGCGGCGGCCAGGGTACTGCGGCCGACAAGATGAAAGCGATGGCGGCCGCAGGAATCCACGTCGTTGTTTCGCCGGCCGAGATTGGAGCAACCTTGGCAAGAGTTATCGGTAAAGCATAACCCGCCCAGCGAAGGTTCCGCTGTGAGGGGCTACACTTCCGAAAACCTCATATCGACATCAGTGACCGGTTCATCGGCGCCGAATTAAAGTACAGTTCTTGTGATCATTCAAGCGAGGAATAGAGGGCAGCTGCGGCGGCATCCCAGGTCATCTGCTTTGCGCGCGCAATCGAACCCGCCGATAGCCGTGCCCTATAGTCTGGATTTGTGGCCAGCAGGATCATTGCCTTTGCCAGATTCGCGACCACGGATTCATTCGAATCTCGGCCAGTCTCAATCACGATTCCACATGAAGATGTGACAATGGCTCCCGGGCCGCCGAGGTCCAGACAAATGACCGGCACGCCCGCCGCCAATGCTTCCAATACGACCATTCCACCCGAATCATGCAGACTGGGAAAAACGAATGCGAGGCTCTCTTCATACTCCCGTCGGATCTTGCTGTGCGGCATTGCCGTGATCCACTCCACAGAATCGAGAACGCCTGCGTTTTGGGCAACACCTTTAAGCCATCCGCGATCGCTTCCGTCACCGATCACCTTTAATTTTACGTCTGGAATAGATTGCCGGGCCTCCGCTAAGGCTCGGAGAGCGAGGTGCAGACCCTTCCAATAAATCAATCTTCCAACGAAAAGGAACTGTGGCAGGATTTGGGAGGTTTCGCGCGCGGAATCAATCTCTGCTTTGTCTATGCCTATGGTAGGTTGCACGATACATTTGATGCGAAATCTTCGAGGAATCCGTGCCAAGGTCTGGCTGGTCGTACATGCGATGGTTTGAGCGCAAGAAAACGTCAAGCGCATGAGGGGATCATAGGGAATGAGAGTGCTGCCCAGGTTGCGGACGGCTTCGGCGATATGGCCGGAAAACGGGATTCCATGACGAAGATTTGCCGGCATCGTCTCTCCTCCGCCGACTGGTCCAAAGATGAACGGGACTCCCAAGGCCCCCATCAAGGATGGTTGACGGTACGAAGCAAAGGTCACGTGATGAATGAGGTCGAATTTCTCAGTTAAGTGAAGCTTTTTGACAAAGCGATAAGCACCAATCTGCCACAGCAAATAGTAGAGGTAGACGCCGCCGGGCCACCGCTTCCAGAAGCGCGCCCAGCGGGGAAGATCATAGTATACAAATCGAGGTGCCGGGTTCCTTCCTCTCAATTCCCTCTCGATTCCAGTGCGATTATTGCTGCGGGTAATGACGTGAACTTCGTGTCCACGGCGGAGAAGAGCGTGCGCCCAATTCCAGCCAACTGCGGGCTCAGAACCCTTGTTCGGTTCACACGCATATGCAGACACGAGAAGCTTCATGCCCGTTCCACTCCCGGAATGTTGCGGCCCTTTGATTCAAGCGTGTGAGGCCATCGAGATGCGGAGGGCCCGTTCACTCGCAAGAGAATATCATTTATCAACGCTGACAATTAGATGCGGGTTCAGTCCGAGCCGAGAAAAAGAAAGGGCTGGCAGAGATGAGAATCCCTGCCAGCCCTGACGCTCTGGCAAATTGCGGAAGCTAAAGAGATGTCTTCCAGGCTTCCATTCGAACTCTGCCTCAAGGAGCCACATGAACGTAGAACGTTACACTATGAGCGCGTATAGAGTCATACGCCCAGAGCGTGATAGGCACGTTCTGCGTGGCTGCGCTCTTGCTTGCCGTCATTGTAAGGGTCACAACTCCGCTGACAAGGCTTTGTCTGCTGAGGGAAGCGCTAACTCCCGCAGGCAGCCCGGACACGCTGAGATTGACCGTACCGAACCCGAATGAGTTCACTCGCGCTGTTGCAACCGCTCTTCCGGATATCATGGCATAGTCATCGCTATCCACATTCACGCTGAAGTCAGTGTATGACGGAGTAGGCACTGAGCAGCCGCCGGCAGGCGACGATGATGGAAGCCCCCATATGGAACTGTAATCCGTGCCAGTTACACTTCGCCAACCCGCAAGGTTTACGAGTTTGCCGTCGGCGATCTTGAACGAGTACGTGGTTGTCGGATCGTGCCACTTGTTGTCACTTCCGCTGACGGTGTCGGCAAAATGCGACCAGTCGTAGCCGCTCAGGAAAGTACCGAAAACATTTTGCCCTGCTGAAGCGTCTTCAAATGTATTGCCGGACAATACCGTGCCGGAAGTAAAGAGATCGTAATATTCACCGGTCAGCCAATCGTAGATAACCCTTCCCCCCGGGTTTCCTCCGAGGAAAATCTCACCCTGATACTTGTTGGTGCCGCCGTTGTTATAGAAAGTATTGTCTTTGACTGTGAGATTCTCCGTATTGACGACGGTAACGCCGACGCCACTGTCACAGAGTTTGCTGTACTCAAGAGTTATCGGGCCTTCGCTCGCCTCGAGTTGCAGACTCGACAAAACGTTTTGCGAGAGATTGACGCCGTTAATCGTAATGTCCTTATTGTCGGTGTCGAACCACAAACCCTGCGCCTGATTTCGGAAGGAATAGTGGTCCTCAACTGTTGTGTTGCGCATCAACATTAGCTTTGTACCGCCCATGCCCCAGTCATAGAGAGCCGCCTGAGCACCGCGCCAGTTGTTGTAGTCGCTCTCATTGAACTTAAAGAGGGCGTTCTGGATAGTCCGCCCGGAAATGCCTACACCGCCGTTATAGCTCGCAACGGAATTCTGCACCGTCACATCGTTGCTCGAACTCACAGCGATTCCGCCCCAATTATTCCAAACTGCCTGAACCCGGTCGATGAGCAGATTCGTGCTGCCGGTAATATTTGCTCCGCTGTCGTTGATGCAGGATCTGGCATGACGGAAAACCAGTCCGCGAAGAACGATGTTCCTTCGCCCTTGCATACTCAGGGTTTCCGGACGCACTGAGGCCTCAACGAGAGCGGTATACATGTCCGTGCCAGCTGGCGGCCAGACATAAAGAACGTTATATGCTTCGTTCACGAAGAACGTGCCTGCGCGCAACTGTGAATACGCCATAACTTGTGTCAGCGGTTTGCTGTTCACAAAGATCATCTCCGTTCGAAGGGCGACAGCGGCGAAAGGGGATGGCCATCCTGACGGGACTGCGCAATTTCCGAAATTGTAAGACCATGAATGCGAATAAATGGAGCCCGAAGACTGATACCAATTAGTCAAAACATCTGAACCAGCGATGACTGCTGCACCTGTAGTGGCCGCCTCAATTGTCATCGGAGCGCTCTGTGAAATTGCAGGTATGACTACGTCCTCCCGATAAACACCTGCGTCGACAATCACTCTCGTTCCTATTGACTTCTTAATGTTTGAGTCGGCTTTGTTGACTGCCGCCTGAATCGTCTTGAGCGGAGAAGAACTTGTGCCTGAGGCACTATCTGAACCTGTTTGTCCATTCACGTAAATTGTGATCGGTTCATTTTCGGATACATTCGCTTGAGCGCGCGCTCGTGCCCCTGCAATGACGAGGGTCGCAAGAAGGAGAGTAAGAATGACTTTCGTAAAGCGCATTAGCGCCTCCGTATTAAGGAATTGAACCAACGCAGGAAGAAGCTACGCTTCCTGAACCAACACGCCGAAAAGCCACCCGTGCGCTTTCACTTTTGGCGCGACCAAAGGACTGGCGAATGACACCATAGTCAATCTCGACAATTCCACAAATGATTCAATTGAATGCGTTCGCCCTTTCACCTGGCTTTTGAAAACGTTCTCGAAACAGGTTTATGCCTTTGATTGAGGCTCTGACAGGCACCCGGAAACACAGTCACCACGGAAACTATCGCGGCGCATTTTTATTGCCAGTTCGCTGGTAACTTTCGACTTTCGGCACCCCTGAACGTCGCTCGGTCCTATTCGGCACAGCAAGGACAACGCGCGTCGCTCATATCACTCAAACGGAGCGCAGGGGTATCAGAGCCAAGGCTGAAGGGAACTTAGGGTCCCGAGTCAACTCTTAGCTAGGAAATGCTTTCCAAGGCGATAACTGGAAGTTTTTAGAGGAACTCAGGAAGGCAGCTTGACTCCAGGAGCCATCGAGGCGCTTTCTCTTAATTCGGAGTTTTGCTGAGACGAAAGGTCTTCGCCGCCGTTTCAACGACCCAGAACGAGCATCTAAGTCTTTGTATCGAGCATCCAGGTACATATAGCTGGACCGCAACTCCGAATTGCCCGAATGCGAGAGCGAGCGAGTTATGATGTGGACAGCGGGAAATGAAGGACGCAAGAACAGTGAAGGGTACATTGGTGTCCCTATCGAAGTAAGAATGAACCAAGATTTCCCGGCACCATGGTTAGACGTCCTGAGCCGAAAAGGCAGGGACTAATCGCTTCTGAGTTAGCTTTCCATATGGCTCTAACTAGCTCGTCCATTTCTGGCGCATGACTCGATGCAAGGAAAATATCTACTTACAAAGCAAACCGGCCGAAACCGCAAAGTTTCAAATCTGGCCGATTCGCGAGACATATTTCTACACTGCCGATCGACCACCTAGCATGGAAAGCGGTTTAGAATCTGTCAGCCGCTCCTCGGTCACTACGCGCCGATTTCTAACTAGTGGGTTGCGAAAAGATTCGAAGCAAATCTCCACAGTAGGTACCAAATTGATGCCCCGACGATTGCAACCAGAATCACTGCTCTTGCTATGGCAATCCCGTGATTCCGCCGAGACGCGTCTGAGCACTCTCGGATATCGTACAAACGATGTCTTTGTGAGTCAACTGTATCTCTCTCAGGCATCGGACGTTCGAAAGGCATATGAGCGACCTGGATTCTTCCAATCTGTGAGCGTTCCTGGTCGCTGCTGGAAATGGGGCAGGGACGCAATGCGATCTGCTCGAACATCGGCGACACCTCAATAAGGTGCTGCCGGTTCTGTTCTGACGTTTTAAGAAGCATACGGCAAGACGAACATCGCGTCTAGGTCTTTTTTTACAAAGTGGGGATGGGAGAGTCTGCGAAAACGGTCTGCAATTAGGAAAGGGGTGGCACATTCACCCGCAAACGTCGCGCCGGCCGCCGGCGGCTTTGCATCGCAGATGGGTAAGACGAGGCAGGATTATAAGGGGCCTGATGCGAATTATTGATTTGGGTGGAGGAGGCTCTTTATCTGGCGGAAGACATACAGTGCCATGCGGGTATTTCCATTCTGCCAGTCGGTGCAGAGAACTCGAAGGAGATAGTGCATTGTGAGCGCCCGCAGGGCGCTGGATGAAAGTCCAAATTGTTCCCGATACGTTTGAAGCAGCCTGTTTTTGCTCATTTCCTGCCAGACTTTGCCAGGACCGTGGAAGAGAGCATCTTGAATGTAGAAGAACCTGCAAATGTCTTGCCACGGAAGGCCGTTCGGCACAGACCATTCCCAGTCAAGCAGACCGAGGCAGTTTCGTCCGAGCCATTTGAGATTCCACGGCGCAAAGTCGCGGTGTTCCACGAATTCCGGCAAGAGTTCATCGAATCGCAGCAACTCCAGAGCTTGCGACAAAAGCGGCCGATCGAGTGGCAGATCGACTTGGTCGAGCATCGCTGCAATGTCCATGCACCGATCGCTGACCCGTGTTTTGCAATGGGGGTTGACAAGAAGGCTCAACAGGTGAACATGGGCATCGGTAAAGCGTCTGGATACGGGATTTCCTTCAAGCCACGATTGCACGGCAATTCCGCGGCGCGAATCTTGAAACAGAATTCTGGGCACACACATTGTGTCTTTCATGCGCGGGAGGATTGACGTCTCATTGAGGATCGCGCCGGCTGCCGCATGCATAAGAGGTGCTTTGGCAACGAAATCGACCTGGTGATCTTCTCCAAGGAAAAACAGAATTGCCTTGCGTGTGTGCGATGGACCGCCAATGTGAATTACGGCGTTCCAGTTTTCCCCAAGATCTGCGAGACTCATTCTCCAGTAGCGCGAGTCGATTCGGGCCTGGAGGTTCACAATGCCCGGGAGCCGGGGGAGAACTCCCGCCGAGGTGGCAAGGATCATTACGTTCCATCGCAATCGCGAACCAGGATTCCACGGCTTCCAACTCCGTAATACTTGCAGCGCCTTGCGCGGATTACCGAGGATGATCCAACGTGGCTCTTTGCCTTGGTGAATTACGCAGACCGGCTTTATTTCTGTAGTGCCAGCACCTGATTCGGGGCTCAGAGAAGGGAAGGTGACTCGAAGAATATCCCACGCGGAGAGCGGTTCGGCAATATCGCTCATTGAATCTTTTGAAGTTAGCATCAATGGCTCGGAGTATCTGACTTGAGCGTGCTTGCGGAAAGTGGGGGCGGATTAAGTTCGAGGCGTGAAGCGGAGCGTTTCTCGAAATGGGCAACAATCGCGCTGTTGACATCGTGTATCACGTCCGAAACCGGCTGCGCTGCATCCACGACAACCGCCGAAGAAAGGCTGCGCACCACCTGCAAGTACCCGGTTCTCTGTCGAACTACCTCTTCAAAAGGGACTTCATGTTTCCGAGACCAAAGGACTTCGGCCGGCGCGTCGAGGAGAATGACCAGGTCGGGTCGGGGAACAATGCGTGCCGCCAGGCGAAGTAGCCACCCAGGTCCCCCATAGCGCACTCGCTTGCTATCAACAAGAAGGTCATAGAAGTAGCGATCGAAGACGATTAACCGCGTGCATCTCAGCGCCGGGGTTATTTGCAAGACATAGCCAAGAAAGTAATCGGCAGCAAAGTAGAAGACTTTCGCAATCGAAGGAACGAGTCCGCGCGGCGGCTGGCCGTGTGGATCAGTCACGGTGCCCTTCGCAATCGCCTTACGAAGAAGGAGCCCAGGTCGCAGATGAAAACAATCAACGTTTCGGAAGACAGAAGAAAACTGCAGGCGAATGGCATCGATGACCAAGGATTTTCCACTTCCATCCGGACCCATCAAAGCGATCCATCCTCCGGTCGGGTGGACAATTCGGCTGAAATGATGAAGCGCACGTTTCGGGTTCGATATGATCTTCTGCGGCAATGATTCGGCGGTCCTCCGCCTCATTGTTCTTCGGAATTCCTCAAGATGAACTTGCAATTCCGCCCAGTCATTTGAGCCGGCCATTTGGCCGAGCGCCTTCTGCCGTTTCCCCTTCCAGAATCGGGCGATCATGCGATCGCACCCATCACTATCCTCTGTATACAGACGATGGAGTCTATTGCCATTCTGTTCGCCGAATTCCCGTTTGTTTAATCTTTTGATGAGGTAATACGCGAATTCGTGCGCGGGGGATGGAATCCAGAAACCGCGTGGGTGCCAGCGCCGCGCTGCCAGAACTTCATCTGCTCGCAGCCATAGTGCGCCGAAGTGCCGGTAGTCAGAGGCCGAGTCCGGTTGGATTTTCGTCAGCCTTGGACCCGATAAGGAAATCAGTATGAATGCCCGCGCCGTGAACTCGTGGTCGACAAACTGGAAGAGGTGAGTATTTGTCCGGTGAGCGACTTCCTCAATAATCAGTGGCATGTGCTCGAAGTCTTCCTGATCGACCATGAAGTCGATATCGGTGTCGAACCATTCCGGCAGTCCTTCATAACCTGACAGAATGCAGTACCGTTTGCACTGGTCGGACAAGGCGGAAATGAGCGCGCGCGACACATTCGCCTTTAATTGCGCAAGGCTGAGGTTTTTGTACTCGTCGTCGATTGAGCTCTTTCCTTGCAAGGTCTTCTATCCTCGGCAAACATTCTGTAATCTCATAGAGAAATGCTGCTGCTGAAGTTAACTCATCTGAAGTTCAGAATATCTGGTAACTGAAGCCGACGGTGACCCCATTTGGTTTCAGTGCGCTGCTTGGTATGCCCGGTATTCCGACGGCATTTGGCCAAATTTGAAATTCATAATCAGCGCGCAGTCTCCAACGCTGTTGCACGGTGAAATCGATTCCGCCGCCTGGGGCCATCGCAAAATATCCGCCGTGGCCGAGCTGATATTGAAAGTTGACTTCGCCCGCACCCAGCAAAAACTTTGCGTAAGGTCTTACTCGTTTGCCCACTGGAAATAGATATCGTGGGCCGGCGAGATAGTTATACTCGCTGAAGCTATGAGGGCCTCCGAGAGTCAGCCAGCGCCCTTCCGCTTCCGCCCCTAAATGCCAGAACATGGGCGGAGACCAATCGAAATATGCGCTGGGGCCGGTCATGTGGTTGGATGCGTAATCTGCATTGAAGAAGCTCAGCGTTCCTCCGACGGTCACTCGCGGAGTTCCGCCATAGGCATCGGGTTCCACTTGAGCGAGCGCGCTTGCCGTTGAGATACAAAGAAAACCAAGGATGAAAAGTCGTCGAATCACAGCGTACTCCTACAAAAACCTTCTATTCTTCGACCGGACGGAGAGAGAGATTAAAGCGCCATTTTCTCCAGTTGCCAGTGACGGTTTCAACCTTCGGTCGCTGGATACCGCGTCGAGACTTGAGGAAAACCATCGACTCTCCCACCGAGAATGGTGCCGCACGAATTGAACAGACGGTGCTGTTCGTCATATCTAACTGACTGACATCTCTAGGGCGCCGTTTGGGTCACGAACGGCCCGTCTAGGATGTAGAGTCGTCCGTCTCCAGTTGTGCATGGTGAGACGATGCAATTCGTGATTTTTTGTGTATTGAATGCCAGGCCAGTCGTTCCCCAACGAATGAGATGCTGCGGTAGTCCTTCGACCTGACTGAGTTGGAAGCGTGCCACCGCGGTGTATGCAGCTAAGTTGAAGGATTGGACGAGATAGGTGACGGTTCCATTTTGAGCGGTTGGTTGGCCAACGAAGTAGGCGTCCCCAATGGTGGAGTCCGGGACCATAATACCTGTTGAAATGAAGTTGCCGACCTGTGTTGCGGCGGTTGGATTGACGGCAAGACCGTCGTCTCCGTAGAGGAGTTGACTCCCTGCATCATAGTGAATTCGAAAGTTCGGAACGGGGAAGTAATTCGGCTTGTCGCTGACAAGGGTTACACCATTGTTGGAAACGGCAAGCTGGTAAAAATCGCCTGAAGCATTCTCATTGTCCGCGGCATAGAGCGAAGTCGCATCGGCGCCCCATTGAATCGTGTCGATGAGAACATCGCCTGCCTGAGTGGAAGGTGAAACGACCGCGGGGCGCTGTGTTGCCCCGTCATAGACCGCGACGCCGCCCTGTGCCTGCACAATCGAAACGCTGGTAGGAATGCCTCGCGCAACCGCGATGGTACCGGACTGTCCCGGCGCCACTTGGACATCCATCGCATAATACGGTCCCAGGTGCGGATCGGAACCCAGCGGAATACTCAGGTCGGGAGTAAGGCTCGGCAAGTCAAGACGCTCCACGGTTCCGTTACCATCCAGACCCACGTACAAGTACTTCCCGTCTTCGGAGATGGCGAGGCGATCAGGTTCACTGCCTGTGGCGGGAGAGTACGTGTATTTCACCACTAAAGTCAGAGGGTCGATCGCCAGTACAGTATTGGGGTGCAGGGAGGACGTGGGAGGCGATGAAATGTAAAGAATGTTGCGGGCCTTGTCCCATGCGAGGTCATTCACCTCGCCGTAGTAAACCGTGATCCCGACCCAGAACGGCAGCGGGTTGGAGGCACTTGACTGCGAATTCTGTACAGTCACTGGTACACGGGCGATTTTAGTTAGTTCCGATGCCGGCACCTGCGCGGTCAACTCTGTATCGCTCACAACCGTGGTTGCAAGTGCATCAGGGCCAAAGTACGCGACGGCACCGGTTGCGAAATCGGATCCAGTCAGGGTCATGGTAAAAGCGGGGCTTCCAACGGCCGCATGCTGGGGATCGATAGAAGTAAGAATTGGGGTCGTCTTTGGGGAAACCATGATCGTGAATGGCATGGTGTTAGAGACCGTGCTGTCAGGATTGAGAACGAATACGTTCACGGGCACTGCATCGACCAGATATCCAGCCGCAACGCTCGCCGTTACGGCTGTGCTTGACACAAATGATGTAGGCAACGCCGTCCCATTCCAGACGACGTGGCTTCCGTTCACAAAACCGGTCCCGTTGGCGGTGAGTGTGAACGTGTCGCTTCCGTTATAGACACTGGAGGGGCTGAGCGACGTGAGAGTGGGAGGCGTACCGGTTGACGTGCCGGTGACCGTCAAAGGAAGTTGATTTGAAGAGACGCTCTTTGAAGCCATCACTCCGACGCTGATGACTCCGGCAGCAGCGATACTCGTTGCAGGGACAGTGGCATGAAGTTGCGTCGTTGAATCGAAACTTGTGGTGACCAGTGTGTTGTTGAGCGTAATGACATCGCCCATTGCAAAGCCCACGCCTGTGGCAGTTAAGGTGAACGCCGCGCTTCCTGCTGCTACCGTCGAGGGAGTAATGGATGTGAGGCTGAACGATTGCGATCCACCGTCTGTAATCGTCAACTGCATTGCACCCGAGGTGGTTGTATCCGGCTTCATGACCCGGATGCTGACCGCGCCGGCAACCGCGACTTGGGCGGCGGATATCACGGTCGTAAGTTGGGAGTCAGAGACCACCTTCGTGCTCTGGGCGACCCCATCCCAGAGAATCTGCGTTCCTGGGATAAAGTTTGTACCCGTGGCAGTCAGCGTAAACCCCGCGCTTCCGGCAGCTATGGATGCTGGAGAAATCGAGGACAAGGTGGGTGTGACGACGCCATTGAATCCTCCACATCCTGTGAACATTGTGGAGAACACCAGCAATAGGAAAGCGACACTAGGCCGGGACTGACTCATCTGAATTTGGCCTCTCTTGAATAATCAGCGTCAAATCGAACCCGCAAATAGTTCGAACACGAGCCTGTATCCGACGAAGGATTATGGCGTTGGCTGATCGACGCACTCTGAACCGCGGCCTCTTGCATTTGTCAGCTCGAAGATGGTGCGGCGGCGCCAAAACTCCCTTTGCATTTGCCGTCTTGCCGCGTCCGGCTGCGGTCCCACTCGAGAAGGGTGCTCCCAGTCCCATTTAACGTTCGGCACCATTTGCGCACACTGAAAACACTGTCAGCTACAAGTCAACCCTCTATCCCGCGTGACTTTCGCACTCGAGACGAGCATTACGATGCTCGTCTCCTTGGTGATGCCCTCATGGCGACGCCGCACGCAGGCGGAATGAAATCAGAATGTAAGCCTTGTCACTGAGCGAATGCCGCTCTGCAAATATCCGCTGAATTTCTGTCAATCGGTTTGGATGCAAGTTTTCGGCGCGGGGATTGTTGACAACAAAAAAAATGAATGGACCGTGAATTCTGCTAAACCGCCAAGCGACGAGAGGGGGGCTTTGCGCGATGCATTGGAGGTATGAGCGCCCTGAATTCGCAGGATTGCCTTCACGCGAACCAGGCAACCTCGCCGAAATCACCAGCATCAACAAAAACGCATTGTCTAATTCTGCGCATTCTGCGCACAGCGCTCGAAGAGTTCTTGAGGCCTGTACTTTCGGCCAACAATGTCAGAAGTCAAACTCGGGGAGGACCAAGCACCGTCTTGGAAAAAGATGCCGGCTTGCGACATTCCATTGCACAGAGGGCACGAGTGGTGAACAGACTCAACGTCCAATTTCACTATTGCTTAGGCCTTGCGGGTGGTGGCAAGTGGAAAATCAACTCGATAGGTTACGCGATCCGCAAAGCTTCCCGCCTGTGGATTCATCTCCTTCAGGGAGACTGGGTTCGATCTTCGTAGGTCAGAGAGCGCTTATGAGAAAGAAGTACGTTTTTCGATTTGGGATGGGACTTATTCTCATGCAGCCTCTCGGTTGCATGTTTTTCGCGCAGAATATATATGTTTCTCCAAAGCTTCTTCAGTTTCCCAACCAAGGAATAGGAACAACAAGCCTGTCGTTTCCTGTGACGCTCAACAACGATCAAACCGGGACTCTAAATATACAGAGCATTCTGGTATCGGCGCCATTTTCGCAAACCAACAACTGTGGTGCTTCTCTCACCGCCGGCCAGACCTGCACGGTAAATATCACCTTTAGCCCCACCGCAGTCAAGTATTACTCTTCAAGCCTAACTATCAGTGACAGTGCTTCAAATTCGCCCCAGATCGTCGCTCTGACTGGCAGCGGTGTCGTACCGGCAACATTCTCCCCTAAGCAAATTTCGTTTCCGAGCCAGGTGATAGGAACAACGAGCGCACCTGCTGTTGTGACGCTAACCAACAATCAATCCGCTGCAATGAGCATATCCGGCGTTCAAGTACAGGAGCCTTTCATGCAAACGAACAACTGTGGCGCCTCGCTCGCGGCAGGCAAGAGTTGTTCGTTGAACATTACGTTTGGTCCAACTGCCGTTAAGTATTACTCGTCAAGCCTCACGATTACGGACAATTCATCGAACTCGCCCCAGACCATCGCGTTGGCTGGCAGCGGAGTGGATGCGGTTTCGTATACTCCAAAGGTGATCGCGTTTCCGAGTACAAAAACCGGGACGTCGAGTTCTCCTTCCATCGTAACGCTCACCAATAATCAATCCGTGGTGCTGAGTATATCCGGCATTCAAACTTCGCTGCCGTTCGCGCAAACCAACAATTGCGGATCATCCGTGGCAGCGGGCCAGAGTTGCACATTGAACATCACGTTTAGCCCAACCGCGGTCAAATACTACTCATCGAGTCTCACGATTACAGACAACTCAACGAATTCACCGCAGACGATAGCGCTGAGTGGCAGTGGGGTCGCATTGGGAGGATCGGGGGTCACGTACACGCCGAAATCGGGTGGCCTGTATTTCAACAATCAGATCGTCTCGACCCCGAGTACGCCGCAACCGGTGACCATCACCAATGGCCAGTCCGTAGAACTTACGTTCAATTCGATCACCTCTTCGGCTGATTATCCGTTTACTACCAATTGCGGCAACGGCACGGGCGGCGGCTCGTTGGCCGCAGGCGCTACCTGCACCATACAGGTATCGTTCGATCCCACGGCCATCGGCAAGCGTGCGGCAAACCTGACGATTGCCGAGAGTGCAGGAGGAAGTCCGATCGTTCTTACGCTGCAAGGCAGCGGGATCGCAGGAACTCCGGGTTCAGGCGTCAATGTCACCCCGCCCGCTCCGTGCGTCCTTCCATCGGGAACTGAACAGTTCAGCGCGAGCGTTACCGGCGAGAGTAATACTGCGGTGAGCTGGTATGTCGATGACAAACTCAACGGCAATGCAACCGTCGGCACCATTTCGGCGACCGGACTCTATGCAGCCCCAAATGCTACCGGCTCACATTTCATCAAGGCAGTCAGCCAAGCTTCAACAACCGTCTACGGGGATGCAAAGCTGACTGTGACCCAAACTCCTGTCTTTGAGATCTACCCGTTCGTCGCCTCGATACCCGTGGGAGGTCAGCAAACTTTCCAGGCTCAGATGTGCCTTGTACCGGAATCGGCAGGGGTGAGCTACACCGTAGACAACATCGCCGGAGGAAACGCCACGGTCGGTACCATTTCGAACGATGGGGTATACACCGCACCACCGGTCGCCGGGAAGCATACGATCAGAGTTGCCGATTCCGCAGCAAATGAATCTTCCGGCGCTGTCGTAACTGTTTTCTCTGGGGTTACCGCGGATTTCGGATCGCGCACGGATACGGCCTATCCCATTCCAGCAGAAATGTTTGGTACGGGGCGGGGCGAATCGATACCAACAATAGCAGCGCGAGCCCTGTTGACTCAAGCTGGCTTGACCGAAACACGACTGAGCGCAGTGATTACATCTGTATACGCAACACAAACACCGAATTGGTCCAAGATCGATCCGCTCATCTCTGCGATCCAAGCCGCGGGACAGCATGCAATCCTTCAACTCAACGAATCGCCGGCATGGCTCCAACCAACCTCCGGCACATGCGCTGGCAGCGCCTTTGCGGCTCCTACGGACGACACAGAGTGGACACAGATCGCAGTGTCGTATGTTGCACACTTGGACAGCACTTTTCCTGGCGTGGTGCAGGATTATGAGATCTGGAACGAGCCGAACGCCACTGGAATGTGCACCACCGCTGACCATCTGAATACTTACGTGGCACTCTACGCGGCCGCTGTGCCGGCGATGAAAGCTCAGGCAGCCCAGGACGGACAGACGATTCGTATCGGCGGTCCTGCTATATCTGGATATTCCGAGCTATGGCTCTCCACGTTGTTGACGAATTCGTCGACGGCACCGTACGTGGACTTTGTCAGCTATCACGAGTACCTGTTCGGACTCGCCCAATTGCAGGCGAAATGGGATTCTTACACCGGGAACATATCGCTGTACGAAGAGACACAGGACCCAAGCAATGGTGCTTTCATCAACTACAGCAAGGTTTTAGCTCAGGTTGCAGCCGGGAAGCAACCTGGCGGCGCAAAAACGCCCATATATGTTACCGAATACAACACGAACTGGGCGTTCTTCCAAGACTGCTGCCGTAACAGTCCAACGTATGCACCGCTTTGGAACGCACTCTACGTTACAGACTTGCTCGATTCCGTCTACAACGGAACATCCAAGGTTCCCGACAAGTTGATCTACTTCGCCGGTTCCGCCTATCCGTGGTTCTGCATGATCGGCGTGAAGGACAGTAACATGGATTGCCTGTACTCCGTGGGGGCAACTCCGGTTCCGTATCCCCAATACTTTACGTACCAACTTTTGGCTTCGAGTGACTATCTGGGGCTATCAGCTGGGGGTTACATGGCGAAGAGTTTGACTCCGCCCACGGGCGGCGGGGGGTTGGCGACCACCGCATTCTACACGCCTACGCAGGACGGAATCATCATTACGAATCCGACGTCGACAGCTTACTCGCAGATATCGGTCACGTTTGCCAATCCAGGCTTCTCAAGCAACCAAGGCACACTCTACTCAATTGCGAACGGAGCACAGATTAAGTCAACCGCAATTTCATTCGCGACGCAAGGAACAAGTCTTAGCACAACAATCGATGTGCCGCCTTATTCAGTGCAAGCGATTTCGTTGAAGTGATCCCGACCGACGCGAGGTGACGCGAGGCTCCGAGTGATCGGCCCTTCGGGCTCATATGAGCCGGCGCAAACCTTTTTCAGCGGGCGTTGGTCTGGAATCCGAGTTCAGCCGGCCACTTCTGTATGGGAGGTTCGAGATTCTCGTGAATGGCGTCTCGGGCAATGGCCCCATGCGATGCACGATAGTTCGATTTCCCTTGTCGCCACCGCGGGCCTAGAGTCTCAATGAATGGCTCAGCCGGCAGGGACTCGGTGGGGTCGTACCTTCAGCCCGGCCATGAACTTTCGTGAATACGCGACGTACCGGTGCTCACCCGATTCCTTCAGACCAAAGTGTCTCTTCATTCGACTTGTCCACACGGCTTATTGAACCATGACCAATCCGCATAGACGAGTCGCGCGCGCCAGGAGTTACCCTGCCGCTAAATCAATGTCAAGCACTTCAAGAGCATCGAGGATGGATTTCGCTGACTACTGGTCGAGTTGAACTCGGCTTCGTCTCGGCCCCAAGCCTGTCAGGGCGAATGCAAACGAGAAGTTCACACATTCTTCTCAGTATTTCTCCTTCATTTAATGTCGGCGTCATCCTCCTGTAATTTTCTTTAAGGGCAAAGTCCAACCCACTGAATACTTCCCGGCATCAAACTCATCACGACGGCGCGAAAAGGCGAGACGACTAGGCTTAATTATTTTATTGGCACAAATGTTGAAATCGTGGCCGACGACCGCCTCGACCCAACTGGAAGGAGAACGGCGAAACAGTGGGCCGCTGCGAAAGGACCTGTCGTAATGACCGTCCCCGGAGGCGATCACAGGTGTAAGTCACCATCTCTGTTGTTGGACTGGAGGGTCCGAATGACGACGAACGCGATTCCGGTGAACTCGAATCAAAACGAGAGACCGGTTCACCTCGGAAGCAGCGCACATCATCGAGAATTCCGAGGGTGGATCGCTTCGCGCCTTTCGATGCCCTTCCTAATGATTACCGCCGATTTTCTGCTGCTTTTCTCCGGAACCATGTTAGGAGGCACCGTCGGGCATCTCCTGCAGAGATCCCACACGTTCGCACTAAGCCCTCGGCAACTTCTTCTGGGTTCTTTCACCTATTCTTGCATCGTGCTATGTCTTCTCCAGGCTGAAAACGCGTACCCGCGGGTGTGCAGCCTCCTTCATGTCAAGGACACGGAGATCATTCTCAAGGGGTCAATCAAGGCGATTCTTATCAGCCTCGTGTTATGCATTGTCGCACGCTATCCGATTCCGCGAATGGCAATGCTATGCGGATGGGTGATGGGTACTCTCCTGTTGACTGTTGGTGATGTTTGGACAAGAGAAGCAATAAGAAAGCACTTCGCACCAACTTTTCCCAACCGGCGCTCTCTCATCATCGGCACGAAGCGCACGGCCCGCCGGTTCTTCACGGGGGCGCTCCATTCGCCCATATTGGGCATTGATCCCGTCGGATTCGTTCCAAGTTCGCGTGAAGACCATGACACGATTTTCAGCAATGACTACTTCCAGCGGGATTCAAGGCCCATATTTCACGAGCCGTTATCACCGGAATTGTTGAGGCGGCTCGAGATTCAGGAGATTTATGTTTGCGATCCAAATATCTCCGATCGCCTACTCAGCCATGTGAAAGAGATTGCTCAGGATGCGAATTGCACGCTTTCGCTGGTCGATGGTCGGGAAGTTCTCGCGGGCAGGGCTCCGACCTGGGTGTGGGAAATGGATGGACTCTTCGTGGCTACGACCGGACCGAGTCAATCCGAATGGCTCTATCGCGTGTCAAAACGGTTTCTGGATATTGCGTGCGCTTCAATTCTGATTCTCCTCAGCGCTCCGATGTGGGCTTTGGTCGCAACCTTGATCAAACTGGAGTCCGAAGGGCCAATCATCTTCCGACAGACCCGCGTCGGTCAAAACGGAAAACTTTTCGAAATCCTCAAGTTCCGCAGCATGAAAGCTGACGCACCGAAGTATGCTCGTTCTCCTGTTGAGTGCACGGATTTTCGGATCACGCGCGTGGGACGCTTTCTCAGACAGACCAGCTTTGACGAGGTGCCGCAATTAATTAATGTCCTCAAGGGAGAAATGTCGCTCGTTGGACCGCGGCCCGAAATGCCATTTATCACCGAAGACTATGGGCCATGGGAGGCGACGCGTCTTACCGTTCCACAGGGCATCACAGGCTTCTGGCAGTTAAGCGCAGACCGTCGTTACGCGATTCATCAGTCGATCGAATATGACCTTTACTACATTCAGAATCGTACTCTGCTAATGGACGTTGCCATTCTGCTGCATACGCTGGTGTATGCAGCAAAGGGGATTTGATGATCAAGAAGTCACACAACGTGATACGAAGGGCGTCGTACTGAGTTCTTATTGGATCAGGCTGTCGTTGGAGCACCATTCCATGCACGATTCTCACTCACATCTGGATGGCCAAGGGGTCGGATGAGCGGATGAAAGTCTTGATGGTCCACAATCGATATCAGCAGCGGGGAGGAGAAGATGCCGTCGTCGACGCGGAAGCGCGCCTTTTGAGCTTAAACGGGATAGATGTCAGACGAATGGATGTAGACAACGATTCGATTCAGGGCACATTCTCCAAGATACAAACTTCTCTGAAGTTATTGGTGGCATCGCCCGCCAGGAATGACCCGCTGGCGATGACACTGGAGGAGTTTCGGCCCGATATCGTCCACGTGCACAACTGGTTCCCAACCGTTTCTCCATCTGTTTTCAAGAGATGCCGACAGGCGGGGATCCCGGTAGTACATACACTGCACAATTACAGACTCGTTTGCATAAATGCGTTGTTGTTTCGCGATGGTCATGTTTGCGAGGACTGCGTCGGGACTGCGCTCCGCGTTTCGGGAGTGATTCATAAGTGTTACCGCGATAGCCGCCTGGGAAGCGCCGTGGCAACTGCGGGCATGCTCACTCAGTGGGCGGAAGGCACGTGGCACCAGTCGGTGGATAGATTCATCGCGCTATCGGAATTCTCGCGGATGAAGCTTGTTCAGGGCGGACTTCCCAAAGACAAGATTGCGGTGAAGCCTAACTTTGTGGATCCAGATCCTGGACCAGGGGGTGGGAACGGAAGTTACTTCCTGTATGTCGGGAGGCTGTCTGAAGAGAAGGGCATACGAATCCTGCTCGATTGCTGGAAGGGGGCACCGGACTTGCCCTTACTTAGGATTGTTGGTGTGGGTCCACTGCTGGAGGAGGTCATGGCCACTGCGGCGTGTCTCCCTAACGTGGAATGGTTCGGCGCCAGGAGCAGTGAAGAAGTTGCCGAACTCATGGGGTGTGCAAAGGCTACCGTGTGTCCTTCGGTCTGCTATGAGGGTATGCCAAGAGCAGTGATCGAATCGTTAGCCGTTGGCACTCCGGTGTTGGCTTCCAGGATCGGATGCTATCCGGAAATGATCACCGATGGCGAATCGGGTGTTCTTTTTGCGCCAGGAGACGCGTGTTCTTTAAGGAGCAAAGTCCGCAACCTAGAAGCAAAGGGTGCATACTCCCGGATGCGCCACAATGCCAGGCGCCGCTTCGAAGCAAATTATACAGGCAAAAAGAATCTTGCCACCACTCTCACAATTTATCGATCAGTCATGTTTGCGGGAACTCGCGCTTCTTCGGTTCAAGTTTCGGCTGCAACCTAGCAGCGATCAGATGCGCATTATTGGCTATGCAATGCGTCGAAAAGGGTGTTTGTGGTGATTAGGTCGAGCGAAAAGGAAAGTAAGCGATCGGAACCCTCCAACCCGATAGACCATGACGTTGCCGACTTGCCCACGGCCACCAACAGGAAGAACAGAGCCTCGAGAACATGACTTCACCGGACTTATAGCGGATCTGCGAAGGAGGGTTTACACCAATGTCTCTGTCGAAGGAACCGATAAACGGCGCACTTGCTCCATATGTCACGGCACAAACCGAGCCGCAGCGCACAGGCGACTTCTCATTTCGATTCGGCGAGGAAGAATCGCTCAAAGGTGTCTGGCGCGTGATACGAAAACGCAAAGTGGCCATTGCGACAGGTGGTTTATGCGGCTTGGCGTTGGCGTTACTCGTTTGCCTTCTCATGACATGGCAGTACGCGGCCACCGCTACCATTGAGGTTGAGAAGACCGACGCCTCACAAACTAGTTTGCTGAGCAGTGCCGCTCCGCAACCGCTCAATCCTGATGATTTGAAAACCGATATTGCGACAAACATACAGGTTCTCCAGAGCCCCAACGTACTCCTAGCAGTCGTGCGGGACCTGAACCTGCAAACGAAGAAACCTTTCGCATTCAGGCCGACAATCCTCGGAGCATTGACTGGGACAAACGCGCACATAGAAGACGAGATCCGGAGGGGTCTGCCCCTTGACCAGGCTCCTTATACTCGCGACCGGATCCTCAAAATATTCGGCAAGAAACTGAAAATCGACAATACTCCCGATACACGATTGATTACAGTCAGGTACCTAAACCCCGATCCCAAGTTGGCCGCAGATATTGCCAATGCGATTGTGCGGGAATATGTAACCTTCGAAGCGCGTTCCGAAGCTACGTCGGATGCGCAAAGATGGTTATCGGAGCAGCTTGCAGATCTTAAAACCCACGTCGAGAATACCCAGAATAATCTTGCGGATTTCGAGCAAAAGACCGGGCTGAATGGCATGGTACTTGGGGCTTTGGGGCAGGGAGGTAGTTCAGGGAGCAGCACACACATTCCAGTTCTGGATTCGCTTGACGTGCTGAACCAGGAACTCACGGCTGCCGAAACTGATCGGATTGCCAAAGAAGCTGTATACCGCCTGACGAAGACCCAAAATCCCGATGTAGTTGTATCGCTCGCATCGTCAGATGATGCGGGTAATGGCGCGGCATCCGGAGATTCGGCCGTCGGTTCCGCGCTCGCGTTATTGCAAAGTCTTCGCCAACAGCAATCGGTCCTGCAGGTCTCTTATGCCGACATGCTGACAAAATACGGGGCGAACAACCAACATCTGCAGGAAACGAAGAGCCAGCTTGCCAGTCTGAACAGTCAGATTGCGAAAGAACTCGCAAGGATCAATGATGTTGCCAGTATGCAATACGTCCTTGCGAGCAAAAAAGAAGCAGGGATACGGCAAGCCTTCTTGAATGAGCAGAAGAAAGCCGGCCTACTGAATGTGAGTTCAGTAAGATTGCAAGCCTTGTCACAAGAAGCGGCATCGAGCCGCCAGTTGTATGACGCTCTCTACGACCGGCTAAAGCAAGTGAATATACAGGCTGCACTGCGAGCAACCAACATCAGTGTGGCGGATCCGGCCCGTCCAATGTCCAATCCGAATCGACCGAATCCTCCTTTGTACATGGGGATCGGCATGATTGCCGGTCTTTTCATGGGCGTTTGTTCCGCTTTTGTGCGCGAGCATCTTGATGACACCGTGAATGTTGCCTTGCAGCTTCACGCCGGCGCACGCTTGCCAATGTTGGGCAATATCCCTTCATCTCATGAATTCGGATCCACGCCAGCGCATTCTGAAATCTTGAGTGAGGCCTCGGAGTCCAGCCCGCTTCTCAATGACCCAAGGTCTGCCAGCGCCGAGTCTTTCCGCGCGCTACGAACAGCTATCATGTCGGCTTCGCAGTTGGGGAGCCTGCGCTCTCTGGTTGTCACAAGCCCGCTTTGCGGGGAAGGCAGATCAACAGTCTCCTACAACACTGCTGTCGCTTTTGCTTTGGCGGGCAAGCGTGTGTTGTTGCTGGATGCGGATATGCGCAGACCCCATTTGCACGAGTTGTTCGGCTGTTCCCGCAAACCGGGTCTTAGCGATCTGATGACAGGAAGAATGCAATTGGACGGTTACATCCACCAACATTCTGCCGTGCCATCGCTGTTCCTTCTTTCCGCAGGATCTGATACCGCTTCTCCGGCGGAATTGCTTTGCTCAGATAAATTCGACGAATTATTAGCGACTCTTTCACAGAAGTTCGACCTTGTGATCGCCGACAGTCCGCCAATCCTGCTGGTGACCGAGGCGCGTGTGCTTTCAGAGAAGTTCAACGCGACATTGGTCGTGATCCGGGCAGGCAAGACGACACGTACAGTGCTCGCTGGACTTTCTTCCGTATTGGAGTTCAGCGGTTCCCGTGCAATAGGGCTCGTTCTCAACGGAGTCGATACAAATTCGATCGAGTATTTCAACGCCTATGGTCACAATGGAAGGGGGGAGTATCTCCATGCGTAGTCATGCAGTTCGTCGCCGGCTCAACATCGTCGATGCTCTTGGCGCAGTCATCGCGGCCGCATTTCTAGCGTTCGGGCTGCAACCAGCAGTATTTTGCCAAGCTGCTACGTCGATCCCAGGCAACTCGTCCGCAGGGGCCCGGGAAAACAGGTCGACACCCGGCACCAATGCTCAAACCCCGATGATCACGGTACCCTCGGATTTTGCCGACCTGAGACTAGCGCCGGGATTTCTGCTGAACGTTGAAGTCTACGACGAGCCGGACTTCTCTGGCCTCATTCGCGTAGACAGCGAGGGCAATATTAATCTCCCTTTCCTGAAAACGATGCATGTTGCAGGTGACACTGTCGAGCAGGCAAGAAACAAGATAGAGAGGATGTTCAAGGACCAGGCCATCCTGAAGAATCCGCAGGTATCCGTCTCGGTCGAACAGTTTGCTTCAACGAGCGCAACCGTTCTGGGAGAGGTGCAGAACCCAGGCAAAGTTGAATTGCTTGCTCCGCATAACCTGATTGATGTTCTCGGATTGGCTGGTGGCGAGACGTCGCTCGCTGGCAACGAAATCGATATAAAGCATGCGAGCCGTTCCGCCGGCATTTCCACAACCGTCTGCCACTATTCGAAGGGGAGCAATGAAGATGGCATTCGCAACGTCAAGGTGTATCCCGGAGACACGGTGATTGTGAAGCGCGCGGGAATCGTTTATGTTCTGGGCGCGGTGAATCGGCCGGGCGGATATGCGATGCAGGAAGATGGTGAACTGAATGTTGCCCAGGCCATATCGATGGCACAGGGTCTTGCCATGCAGGCCAAGACCGGCGGCCTTAGGGTTGTGAGGCAAAGCGCCGGCGGTGAACTCGTCGATATGCCTGTTTCCTATAAGCGGATGATGGACGGAAAACAGGCCCCGATGACCTTGGTGGCAGGTGACATCGTGTATGTACCGGTCAGCAAAATCAAGGCCGTATTCAGCGGCGGCTCAGCGTTGATTGGTGAAACAACGGCGGCAACGATCTACACGGTGCATTAAATCAAATCGTTCAGCTGAGGTCTGGTCCATGCGCTTTACCATTTACCCTTGGGACTTTAGATCGTGGCGCTCGGCATTTCGAGTTGCAGGAGTGCCAGGGGTCGCGCTATTCTTCCTGCTTTTGGGAGCCATGCTTCAAGTCGCCGGCGACGTCGGCGGCGGGGCTGGTCATAGCAGCACAGGTTCAATGCTTTTTATTCGCGCGCCAGCAGTTGTGCTCGCCTTCCTGCTGCTGCTGTTTCGGCCGCGGATTGCAAGTGTACAAGTTACAGATCTGCGGTTTGCGTACGCCGCGTTTGCGAGTTTGTACGTTTTGTCGGCGCTATGGTCTGCACATCCCGTCGAGACCATCGGCAAGGGTGCAGAACTCCTAATGGCCGGGCTGGTATTCTTCGAAGCAAGCCAGGGAGATAATGCGATTTCGCAGGTGGAGGCGCTTCGCCGAATATGCCTGCTGACAATGTCGACCTTGGGTGCGATCACCGTCCTGGGCTTCATCGCTCACGTTCCCGCGTTCATTCAACAAAGACCGGGCCTTATCAGCAGCACAACTGCACAATCTCCCTTTCTTTCGGGCAACGGATTGGGATATGTTGCAAGTGCGCTGGTGCTGGTTGTATTCGCTGAATGGCAGGCCAGAAGACTATCCGGGTCGGCCGCGTTTGGCCAATTGGTCTTCGCGGTTGCGCTCTTCAGCGTCTCAGCAAGCCGGACGGCGCTCGGTATCCTTCTGCTCTCGGTACTTCTGGTCGTATTCAAAAAATCAAAGATTCTCGGCGCTCTCGCGGTATGTTCCGTCGTGGTTGGGATGATTCTCTTTTGGAATGAAGTGTTCGTGTTTCTCCAGCAGCATTCAGCCCGCTCATCGAACATCGCAACGTTGAGCGGTCGCACCGTCGTGTGGGCTGCCGCAGTCCGGCAATTTGGATTGCACCCAATTTTGGGTGTCGGCGGAGGGATTGGCGGCAAGGAGGTCGTCTCACATATTAGTAACATCTACCTCGAAGAACTTAGTTCGTTGCATAATGGCTTTCTAGAAGTGCTAACTGGCCTCGGTCTGGTCGGTTTTCTGATTGGCTCATCTATGTTAATCGTGACTACATGGCGTACCTGGAAAGCATGGGATTCCAACCCTGAGTATGCGGGAACATATGTTCTTATCATCCATGCATGGATGACGACAACGATGTCGACCGGAATCCTTGGCTGGATGGGATACGAAGTGGCCCTCTTCCTGTGCATCTTAACGAACGTTGACCTGATAGGGGAGCGCGCGAGGGCGCTCGAGCACGCCGAGGCCACTCCAGTCAGGTGGTCTGCACAAGCAATGGTTCCAAGAGATCAAACGGTGGGTTAGATTGCAACTCCTTAGCGGGCACGTTTGAGGATTCTGCGGTGAGCGAGTGAGGCTAGCCCGGCACGAGATCGCTCGAAGTTGCCGCGATTGCATCAGAGAATATCTACGGGGTCAGTCTGGTGGACAAACGATCTATGGGCATGCTCCGAGGCAGGCGCGCACAGACTATTCTTGACCAGATCATTGTCAGCGGATCAAATTTCGCTACGGGAATTATTCTGGTACGCGGACTCGGTCTTGCAGAGTTTGGCAGGTTCACCGTAGCTTACGTGATTCTGTTGCTAGCAAATAGCATCCAACTCAGCTTCATCTCGGCGCCGATGATTACCCTGGGATCCCTCTGCGCGACGACAGAGGAGCGGCACCGCTTCGTTCGAGGAATGTTTGGGGTCCAGCTCATTTTTTGTGCAATTACGTCAATTGCTACCCTCGTAGCTGCGATCATCTATTCGCTTGTCAACAACGGCGCGGTTCCGATGGAAGATATTCCGGCGTTTGGCGTTGCAGTGGTTCTCTGCCTGATGCAGGACTGGCTGCGCCGCTACTATTTCACTATCGGCAAAGCTTCGATGTCGTTCTGGAACGATGCGATCAGTTACATTGGCCAGGTGATCGTCCTATGTGCACTCTTTGGGATGCATAGGCTTACAATTGCGACGGCCTTTTGGGCGATCGCACTTACCTCGGGATTTGCATTTTTCCTCGGTGCCGTGATCGAGCGGCTCGCCAGCAGCGGCACAGAGGCTCGCGACGCCTGGAGGCAATCTCGCGGAATCTCAATCGAACTTGGAATCTCAAACCAGTTGCAGTGGCTCGTCTACCAGGGTGCGATGCTGGTTGGGGCGAGTGTTGCGGGTGCGCAAGCGGCTGGTGCAGTGAGGGCAACGCAGAACGTCGTCGGCCCGGTGAATATCGCTTACCAGGCAATGGAGAACATCGTACCCATCCGGGCCGCGGAGGAAATGCGCCGCGGCGGAGCGCAGAGAGCCGCAAGCTTCCTATTTCGACTTGGATCCGCCGGGTTCATCGCTTTGCTTATTGTGTTTTCCGCGGCTTCCCTCATTTCGGGGAAGTTTCTGTCCTTCTTCTATGGCCATGAGTTACGGATCTACGGGGCCGTCATGAACTTGCAGATGTTATATTTTCTGCTTGCGTGGCCGGTTCGGCAGTTAACCTTTCTTTTTCGGACAATCAAGAATACTCGACCGATTTTGAACGCCTCCATTGTTGCGGCTGTGGTCAGCATTTCGCTCGTCTATCCAATGGTTCGCAACGCCGGTGCGCTGGGGATTGTGTTGGCAGCGGTTGCAGGCCAGATCGGAAATCTTCTCTACCTCATTTTCGCTTGGGGACGCATACGCTCGACGACGTACCTTCCGGAGATGCGAGCCGAAGATATTGTCTCGCGCTGACAGAGAAGGTAGCGTTATTCGGGATATGCCTTATCGTGCATGTGACGTGTCTCTCTTCATCCACTGCAAGAAAGCCAGCGCAACGAACCTGGGATTGTGTTGCAAGTAGCGCCCGGCGAGCCTTCGCGGTTCCGACGCGAATCGGAAGATCCATTCAAGCCCGCTGCGCATCATCCACCGCGGAGCTTGCGACTTAGTGCCGGCGAGAAAGTCGAATGCCGCGCCCACAGCGAACATCACAGCGAGAATCCGGCCCCGATGATCGATGATCCAATTCTCCTGCTTCGGACATCCCAGCCCCACGAACAGGAAGCGCAGGCCGGAATCGGCAATTTGTTTCACCACCTCGGCGTCCTCCCTCTCACTGAGTTGTCGAAAGGGCGGGGACATCGAGAAGACGATCTGAATGCCGGGATACTGCTGATTGACACGCTTGATTAGCCTGGTTAGCGTCGATTCGGTTCCACCATAGAAGCCAATGGGGATTTGAGATTGCTGCGCGGCGCGAAGCAGGGCTTGAGTGGCATCGGGTCCGTAGACACGAGCGGCACGGCGCTGTCCGAACGCTCGAAGCCCCCAAACCAACGGCATCCCGTCGGGGTTAACCATGTCGGCACTATTGAGTTTGACTCGAAATGCACGAGTGTCATGCGCTTCCATGAGCATGTGTACGTTGGCAAACAGGACAGATCGGGACTCACCCGCCCTGGCCCAGGCAACGCACTTGTCCACAACCTTGTTATAGGTGCTGACAGCGATGTTCACTCCTAGAATCTGTGGCATAGACCCTGCGATAGTGTGTCAAGAACAAAGCCTTAAATATCGCTATCACTATTCATCTCGGTAGTTTTGATGCGCTCTAGCGCGCATAAGGTAGCCCAAGGAGAGATGCTGGTCTCAGGTCAAGATCAAAGTTATATTCGGCATGCCTCGCATTCGGACCGAGGGCCGCGTTTCTCACAGAATCCGACGCGGCTTTTCACGGACGTGTTTCTCGGCTGTTTCACAGGAGTCGGAAATTATGTGCAAGCCTTTTGTGGAAAATAAAAATAAACAGGGGGTAGGTTAACCTTTTCTGGAAGGTTCGGACCAGTTAAGTCTCTGATAGATTGAACCTTAGACAAACCCGACAATGGAAGTATGTGCCACTTAACCCCCGTTTAAGTACCACTAAGCTCGCCTTGGCACGTCGCGATTCAGACATTTCTGTTTCGAATGTGTCTTCGTGCTTTTATATTGCGCCAATCCTGCCTAATTATGTGCAATGCACGTTGGCCGTTCTTTTGCATACGCCAAGCCATCACCGGAAACATGCAGATCAGTTTTCGCACACGCATCGATCTGCCGGCAGGCACGATCGCCGTAAAATGAAGACGCAAACGGGTCCGGGCTGGACTGGCCGGGCCATGTGTAAAAGACTCCCAGGAGAAAGAGATGTCCAAACTCTCCGATCAGCAGATTGCTTCGCATTTGAGCACCCTGCCAGCCTGGCAAGTCGAGGCTGGCGAGTTGACGAGGACCTTTGCCTTCAAAGATTTTCGAGCGGCCCTCGCGTTTGTAAACCAGGTGGGTGAGTTGGCCGAAAGCGCAGGCCACCATCCGGACATCGACATCCGGTACAACAGGGTCCGTCTTGCCCTGGTGACGCACGATGCGGGCGGATTGACAACAAAGGACTTCGATCTGGCCGGGGCTGTGAATAAGCTGGTTTGAGTGTTTGCAGCTACGGCCGCGGTCCATCTCTTCGAGCGCGGCGCCCCTTGTTGAGGGGCTCCTTCAAGTGGGCCCTGCTTGCATGGGGTGTGCTGTGCGCGGCCCTGCCTGGTTTGACCCGATACCGATGAATCGATATAGTAGTGAACATGAGTTTGTTCTCCACTCCGGCGACTTGTTGCGCATGTTGTTGCGTGATGCGCCGGCTTGTGGGGTAAACCAGCCTTAAACTCAGATCGATTCCCCTAAGCCCGCGCTGCAGATTTTCTGCTGCCGCGGGTTTTCTATTTTCTGCACAAAAGAAACGGAGAGATTGGCATGACAGTGATTGCGAGCAGAGCCGCAATGCCTACCGACCAAAACGGAAAGGTGCGTCACGGCTCCCACGGAGAGAATCCGGCGAGCGCGCGCGAGGCAGGAGAGGCAGGAATGGGTGGCACCACGGGATGGAATCGGCTCAACCACATCCAACTGCTTGAGGCCGAAAGCATTCACATCATCCGCGAAGTTGCGTCGGAGTTTCAGAGGCCGGTGATGCTCTACTCCATTGGCAAAGACTCCTCGGTAATGCTGAGGCTGGCGCAAAAGGCGTTTCATCCGGCGCCTATTCCGTTTCCCCTGCTGCACGTGGATACGGGATACAAGTTCCGCGAGATGCTGGAATTCCGAGACCGCTACACGAGCGAACTTGGGCTGAAGCTGATCGTGTGGCGCAACGAAGAGGCGCTTGCGGCGGGGGCCAATCCGGTGCGGCTGGGGACGCAGCGCTGCTGCGGATTGCTGAAGACCCAGGCGTTGCTGGACGCTCTGCGTACGCATGGTTTTGACGCGGCTTTTGGAGGCGCGCGCCGCGACGAAGAGAAGTCCCGCGCCAAGGAGCGGATTTTCTCATTTCGCGACAGTTCGGGCCAGTGGGATCCGAAGAACCAGCGGCCGGAGCTATGGAGTTTGTTCAACGGCCGCATCGGGCAGGGCGAAAGCATTCGCGTATTTCCGCTTTCAAATTGGACCGAGCTGGATATCTGGCACTACATCCACCTGGAAAAGGTTCCTATCGTGCCGCTCTATCTTGCGAAGGAGCGCCGCATGCTGGTGCGTGGCGAGAGCCTCATCCCAGTGGAGCAGTCGTTCGTGCAGGGTTTGCCGGTCGAGGAGCAATGGGTTAAATGCCGCCTGCGCTCGCTCGGGTGCAGTCCTTGCACGGGAGCGATCCGCTCGGATGCGGACACGGTTCCGAAGATCATCGCAGAACTGATGGCAGTGCGGAACTCGGAGCGTGCAAACCGCATCATCGATCACGACCAGGACGGTTCCATGGAAATCAAAAAGCGCGAGGGCTACTTCTGATGATCACATCTGAAGAAGATGTCGTGCCATCACCAAATGGCGTGGCGACGGATGATATGGATGCGCGCATCGAGGAAGAGCTTGCGGCTGAACGTGCAAAAGATCTACTGCGCTTCAGCACTGCGGGCAGTGTGGACGACGGCAAATCCACGCTGATCGGCAGGCTGCTCTACGATTCGCGCAATGTCTACGACGATCATGTCCGCGCGGTTACGCATAATGCCGCTATCGACTTTGCGCAACTCACTGACGGCCTGCGGGCCGAGCGCGAGCAGGGCATCACGATCGATGTCGCGTACCGCTATTTCTCCACGCCAAAGCGCAAGTTTATCATTGCGGACACACCGGGCCACGAACAGTACACGCGCAACATGGCAACAGGCGCATCTACGGCAGATGTTGCCATCGTGCTAATCGACGCGCGCAAAGGAATTCTTGATCAGACGCGGCGTCATGCGTGCATCGCGGCCCTGCTTGGCATACCGACCGTCATCGCGGCTGTCAACAAGATGGACCTCGTCGACTTCTCTGAAGAAGTGTTCGAACGTCACGAGCGCGATCTGCAGGCGCTTGCGAGGCAGCTTGAGATTCCGGAACTGATTGCCGTTCCCGTCAGCGCACTGGAAGGCGATAACGTCGTTCACCGAAGCAAACGCATCCCCTGGTACAACGGGCCGAGCTTGCTTGAATTGCTCGAAACTGTGCCTTTGGCCATCGAGCGCACAAGCGCCGGGTTTCGCTTTCCGGTACAGCGCGTGCTCCGTCCGAATCAGGACTTTCGTGGCTTTGCCGGCCAAATCACGGCAGGCACAGTTCGTCCGGGCGACGAAGTGGTTGCTCTGCCGTCGGGGCGTCGAACGCGCATTCGTTCCATCACCACATGGGACGGCGATCTGGTTCAAGCACACGCACCGCAATCCGTCGTTTTGACCCTGGAAGATGAAACCGACATCAGCCGCGGTGAAATGGTTGCGTCCGTTGCCGACGCGCCGCACAGGACCAAACATTTCGAGGCGACCGTGGTCTGGATGCACGCCAAGCCTCTTCGGCCCGGATCAACGTATTTCCTGAAACACACCAGCCAGACAGTTCGCGCGCGGGTTGTTGAAATCCGCTCGCGCATTCATGTGGAGCATCTCGATCACCATCCCGCGGGACAACTCGCGCTCAATGACATTGGGCAGGTGGTCATTGAGACGAGTCGACCGCTGCTGGCGGACCTTTACCGCGAGAGCCGTACGACAGGTAGCCTGATTCTTATCGATGCGGCCGACAACACCACGGCGGGGGCGGGGATGATTCGCAGCATCTCGGATGCGACTAAATCCGAGTCTGCGGTCAATCGTGCAACCAGCGGGTTGCTCGTCCTTGGGAATCGCGCCCAATTGGCTTCTCAACTTGAACGGTCTCTGCTTCGAGACGGGGTGTTCGTGCTTCGCACGCGCGTTTCCGTGTCGCCGTCGCTCATCACTATCGCCCGCCTCGGCGCCGTCGTGATGGTAGAGAGCGATGTGCCGGGCCCTATCACGCTCACTGCGGTGCATGGCCTGGACACTACTCCACACGAACTCACCTTCGAAGAACCCGACGAGATTATCAATGAACTTGAGCGCCTCGGCGCTCTTCCGACTGGAGATGATGACAATGACGACGGATTGGGCATCTGAAGTGGAAACGCGTGCCAGCATTGCGCAAAATTTCCTGCGGGAGCATCTCGCCGGCGCGCAGAATGCCTGCGTCACAAGCAGCTTTCAGGCTGAAGACGTCGTGGTTCTGGACATGGTGCGTGGAATTCTTCCGGACGTTCCAGTGCTGTTTCTCGAGACCGGCTATCATTTCGCTGAAACGCTAGCCTATCGCGACGAAATCGCTGGAAAGTGGAATCTGAACCTGGTGAATGTGGAGCCGGAACGCACGGTGGCTCAACAGGAATCCGAGTTTGGCATTCTCTATCAGAGCGCTCCCGATCGATGCTGTGGCCTGCGGAAAGTCGGGCCTCTGTTCCGGTCACTTGCTTCCTATAGTGTTTGGGTCACGGGCTTGCGCCGCCAGCAATCGAAAACGCGAGCCAATCTTCAGGCCGAGGAGCCTTTTACCCTGCCCGGCGGGCATACGCTTGCCAAGCTGAGCCCGTTGGCTGAGTGGAGCACACGCGATGTTTGGCATTACGCCGAGACACATCGCATTCCGCTGTTGCCGTTGTACGAAAAGGGCTACACGAGTATCGGTTGCGCGCCGTGCACCAGTTTGCCCTTCGATCCCAACGACCCGCGATCCGGGCGCTGGTCGGGCCAAAAACTCGAATGCGGTATTCACATCCAGGCGAGTTAGCGCGGAGATTGGCATGGAGATTCTACTGGGCTTCTTGATTGCCGCGCTTATCGCGATGACGGGCGTAGGCGCCGGTACAGTTACCGCGCCGCTGCTGATCCTGTTTCTAAATGTGCCAGTCTCGGAAGCGGTGGGAATCGCCCTTGCTTATTCGGCCGCGGTCAAACTGGTGGTTGTTCCAATTCAGATCTGGAGGCGCCAGGTAGTGTGGCGCACACTGGGCATCATGCTTCTAACGGGGTTGCCCGGGGTGGTGCTCGGAACGATTCTTTTTCGGCGCCTGGTTCGTGTTCAGCACAATACGACCTGGCTTTACCTCGCACTCGGCACAATGATTGCGCTTTCATCAGCGTGGCACATTTACCGTCATTTCAGGCCGGCCAGCGCGCAAAATGGACGCACTTATCGTCCGGGCTGGCTGGCCATGGCGATGTTTCCGGTTGGGGCCGAAGTGGGCTTCTCGTCGTCGGGAGCCGGTGCGCTGGGCACGCTGTCTCTCCTCGGTCTCACTGCACTCGACGCTCCGCGGATCGTGGGCACAGACCTTGCATTTGGACTTTGCCTCTCGCTGGTGGGTGGGGGACTGCATCTGAGCTATGGAGGGCTGGACGCAGCATTGCTGGGCCAACTCATTGCCGGTGGTGTTTTAGGAGCGCTGGCTGGAACTGGCTTGGCGCCCCGGATTCCTGCGCGCGTGATGCGGCTGGCGCTTTCACTCTGGCTTCTAGCCTTGGGAATGCAGCTTTGCTGGCATGCATTGGCCCAGGCAAGGATCTAGCTGGCATTGCCACGCGAGATGCCCAAGGCTGCTTCAAGGTTTTCCGTTGGCATAATCCGGAACCTTCGACGTCAGCCTTTTTAAGAGGAATTCCCGCACCAGATTGGTTCCGGCTCGTCCTGCAGTTTCAATAAGTCCATTGCCGATGGTCAGCGACATTCCACGACTCGCGGAAGGATAGTAGAGATTTGAAAGTGCTCCCGCGGCGAAATTCCCAAGGATCTCAGAGTAATTCGGTTGCCAGCGTCCATTGTCACCCCGCGCAATGAAGGCGGCGCTCATCGCATAAAGCGCCCTGGAGCGAATGCTTCCCGAGCCTTTGTAGAAATAGCGCGGGTCCTGGTGGAATATCGAGGGAAAGATAGCGCTGCTGAACATTCTTCCCGAGAAGTCATTTGCGTAAGCTGCGCCGTAGCGCTTTGCGTAGCCCTCGATGCCCCCTCCATATCCTGGAAAAATGTCGTAGTACTGTTCGGCGCCAGCCACTCCCGCGGCGCCGGCAAATGCCATCGGATCAATCATGGCCCGAAGAGCGAGCTGGAATTTTTGTTTCGGTCCCATGGGCGGCGCGTTCCAGTCATAACTGCTATAGAAGTTGGGGAAAACCCCGAGAACGCGCTGCTGCACGGCAATGTGTACCTGCTCCTCCGCGAGCTGGTCTCGATCTGCGAAGACTCTCACCTCTGTCGAAGCCGCGGCAATCGGCAACACGATCTGCGAAACAATGCGGAAGTCCCCTGCATGGAGTTTGATGTCAGGCAAGACAAACGTCCCCATGCCTGGCCCGGTTACCGTGAGGCGGAAGGATCCGGGGGGGAGCCTGGTAAAGGTGAATTCTCCATCGTTGTCCGTTTGCAGAACGCGAATGTCGGCTCCGATTCTGGGAGTCAATTCCACTCGAGCGCCTTGAACTTCAGAACCGTTCGGGTCCAGAACCGTTCCGGAAATGGTTGCCGTGGCTTGTTGAGAGGTTACGCCATCGGCGCCTGGAGCCGATGATTCGCTGAAGCCGGGAGCATCGGGCAGCCCTTGATTGGTTACTACCGCAACGGGCTGTTGTTGAGCCACCGCTCTTTGCGGGGCCCAGATGTAAGCCATGACGAAGAGCAGGATGCAAAGCCTTATTGGTTCCCAATGAACTCCCTTGTCATAGTCGCACTTTTGCATTCGCATCAATTCTAAGATCCGCTTCTTCGAGCCTCTCATTGTTCGATGCGCTGCGCGATTGGTGTGGAACTGGCTTGCTTTGAATCGCACCTTTCGATCCTGAATCGCGATCAACGCCAAGCGAAACCGCTTCGGAGCATCTGCAATGTGAAGCTGAAAGAGCACACGATCTCCTGGAATGCATGTCGTGCAGAGCGATCAGGAAACAAGTGTTGACGTCTGGCGCGGCCTTGGGCAAATTTGCCCAGCACCCATTGGACCATTTCAGTTTCGTGGTGTAACCAGTCGAGTGCATGACGTTTTCGTCATGTTTAGAGAAGTCCGACAAAGCTTAATTCGAACTGAGTTCACCAAGGATATTATGGTTATGCATGAATGCTTTTGGCCGGAATCATTTTGCACGGGACTAAAATTCAAACGATTGAAATATATGCCAAAGCTCAACTACTGAAACGGGAAAAGGAACAACGTAAGTCGCGGAGAACGCCGGGCTTGCCACCTCAGCCCTTCGCTGGCGATACTCGTTGACTTCCATTTTGCGGGCCTTATCCTTCTTCACAAAGAGAGATTCCTATTGGAACGCAATCTCTATACAGCACGGCTGGCGCGAAAAGAGTGCATCTCTCATTCGGCGCGGTGCTTTCATTTCGAATTTGTCATTGACGAGTTGGAGAACTTCCGGTTCACTCCCGGCCAATTTGTTACCGCGGTGGCCGAGGACGCGAACGGCAAAGAGCAGACGCGTGCTTATTCCATCGCGTCGGCGGTCAAGGGCAACCGCTTCGATCTGTGCCTGAATCGAGTCGAGGACGGCTTCTTTTCCAATCGTCTGGTCGATCTGCCTGTCGGCGGAACGATCGAGGTGTACGGACCAAATGGGTTCTTCACACTCCGCGAGCCGGTTACCGACTCGATCCTGATCGCGACCGGAACCGGCATTGCTCCAATGCGCAGCTTCGCCCAGTGGCTGTTTCCAGCGGGAGGCCCTGACCGCAGCGAGGGAAAGCAGTTCTGGCTGGTCTACGGAACGCGATTTGAAAGCGAGCTCTACTATCGCGAGGAGTTCGAAGACCTGGCCGCTCGCTTCTCGAACTTTCATTATGTTCCCACGCTGAGCCGTGGCGCGGATGGCTGGACCGGACTTCGCGGCTACGTCCAAGAACACGCGGTTCGCATCATTGAGGAGCGCGCTGACCGGTTGGGGTTGCCGTTCGCCATGCCGCCTCTCGACTCATCGATTTCGGCAGCCGAGTTGCGCTTTGACACTTGCGGCTATATTTGCGGCCTCAACAACATGATCACGTCTGTGAGAGAACGGCTGAAGGGCCTCGGCTGGCACCGAAAGCAGATCATCTTCGAGCGCTACGACTGAAGATTTAAGTTTGAGATCAGGCGGCAGGAAGCTACAGGTTGAACAGTTCCCGCAGCCGCTTGGTCTGAGCGCGGCTCACGGGAATCTCCGTCTGCTTCTTGTCGTTCATGCGCAACTGGTAGCTTGACTTGAACCATGGCACTACTTCGCGAATGTGGTTGATGTTTACGACAAAGCCGCGATGCGCACGCCAGAACAATGCCGGATCAAGGAGTTCCAGCAGTTCTTCAAGGGTGCGGCATTTGGAGTGACCTTCAAAGCTTTGCGTCACCACACGAATTACGCCCTCGTCGATGGCGGCGTAGCAAATTTCAGACTGGTCGACCAGAAGCAGACGGCTCTGCGCCTGCACAATGAGCCTGGCAGGCTGGGGGGCGCGCATGCCGCTCTGGGGATGGTTCAACAGCCGCAAAAGCGCGTCGATTTGCGACTCGGGCAATGGGCCTGTAACCGCGGCGCCACCCGCTTTGCGCCCCCGCACTCGCTCTAGCGCCTGCTGAACGCGAATGCGGTCGAAGGGCTTTAGCAGGTAATCCACTGCATTCACGTCGAAGGCCCGGACGGCGTATTGGTCGTAAGCCGTAGCGAAGACGAATTGAGGCAGCGACTCGGCGTCTTTGGCCGGCTGCGTGCGATGACGATCCATCAGCCTTTGAATCACCGCAAAGCCATCCAGTCCCGGCATCTGCACATCGAGGAAAACAACGTCGGGGTGGTGCTCTTCAATCAAATCCACGGCTTCGATACCGTTTGTGCCCTGTGCCAGAACCTCCACCCCGCCCGCCTCGTCGAGAAGGTACTTGAGCTCGTCGCGGGCAAGTTGTTCGTCGTCGATAATGAGTGCGGAAATGGACATGCAGACCAGAAGCTTGATTGTAGGGAGGCAGTCCATCCCGGTCAATGCGGCGAAGGATCGGGAAGACCCGGTGCACGGCATTTGTCTTGCGTCGCGGCGGGTTTTCACGCGGAGAGCGCGCAAGGACCGATTTACTCGCCCATCACCCGCAGGCGCGCCGGCATTTGGTCACCCGAAAGTTCGTGCCCGCATCTTGTACAGAACTGATCGGTGGAGCGCACTGTCCGGTAGCAGTTGCCGCAACTGGCCGTGAGCTGGTAGTCGCACTGCGGACAGAAGTGGAAGTCGCTCTGCACGTGGGTGGCGCAGGCGGGGCATCGCGAAACCAACGGGGCCCGAAGCAAGAAGTAAAGCACAGCACCGATGCCGGCAGGCATCACGAAGCAAATCACGATCCAAAAGCGCATGCTCATCGCGCGGCGTGGGGCGTCTTTGCTGACAAAGCCGACCATCAGAAAATAAAGCGCGGCCAACACGCCCCAGGAGAGATTGAAGTAGATGCGAAAACCGATAGGCGGGGAATGGTGCTGCTGGGTGGGCAAAACCAGCCAGAAATAGTACTCCACCAGGACAAAGGCGATGGCAGCAACAGCGATCGACCATGCCGGAATCAGGCGCTCATCTTCGTTGGCGGCAATCGATTGAGGATCACGCATAATCAGTCCCTCTCTCAGAGGGTGTTTTCAGGAGATTAAATATACCTTAACCTCTATTTAAGATGGACGGTGAAGAGAATTCGGAAGTTGCGTACTCTTAACATATAGGCCGCACATACTTGGGAAGTCTGAATCTACTATTTGCGTCGCGCCCAGCCAGCCAACAGTGCGCATGCCAAAATCGCGCCGCTCAAGAGAAGGATCCAAAGACTCAGCTCACCTGTCAACCCATTCAGATGCTCTTCTTCAATCAGTACATAGCCGGCCCACCAAACCAGCGGCCCCAGCACCAGCACAATCACGAGGGCAGCCGCAAGCGCCACGGCCCGACTCCGCTTGCGTCCCGCCTTCTGTTCCTCCATCACACCCCTGGAGGCCATGACGACGCGGCGGGTTTGATGGGATACGGCGCATTCCCGGTTGGCTTGTTGCCCGGCCAAGGCCGAAACCAGATCGCGTTCGGTGTCCGCGCCAGAGACAGGGACCACACCGGAGACCGGACTTTGCGGTTTCACACCGCCTCCTGGCGGCGAGAGTGGGCGTGTTCAAGCCTTGGCTTGATGGCGGCTAGTCCTCTATAAAGTCTTGATTTTACAGTGGAAAGCGGGGCCCGCGTGACCTTCGCAATCTCGTCCAGTGACAACTCCTCGTGGAACCGCAATACCAGAACTTCACGATAAAGAGTGTCCAATTGCAGCAGAGCCTCCGCAATTCGCTCCCGGTCCTCTACGTTCGAAAAACGATCGAAGGGAGTTGGCTGATCATCGGCAACCTCGAAGCTCATCGGCTTTTCGTCTTCGTTTCCCGTCTCGAACAACTCGTCGAGGCTCGACATAGTTCGTTTACGCCGCAGGTCGATCATCAAATTGCGGGCAATCGTGAAGAGCCAAGTCTCAAAGCGCGCCTTTCCGTTGAACTGCGCACCCCGCGTCAACACCCGCATCCAGACTTCCTGAAAAAGGTCCTCGGCCATTTCGCGGTTCGCGGTCAAGTACAAGAGGTACCGCAGCAGGCGGTGCTGATAGCGGACAATCAACTCGTCAAGAAGTCCGGCTTCGTTCCGCTTGAGTCCCTCGGCAATCGCGAGGCTCTCCTGCCGAACCTGTTCCTCGGCGAGCGTGGTGGAACCAGAGGTGAAAAGCGAACGAAGTACGGCAGCAGTGCTCATCGTATTCAATTAGACGACAAAATCGTCCGCTAAGCCGCGTAAAAATCGGTTTTCTAACGAAAAGCACACTTTTGGTTCAAGTTCTCTTCAAAAGAACGCGAATGTCGACGCGCTGGGCACCGTTTACTGGCGATCGCCAGCTGCTCTCCGCGCTCCTCGAAGAGCCATTTCCACGGCTTTTGCGGCGCGTTTCTCTCTGTCTGAAACCGACTGCTGATAGAAGATGCCCAGTAAATGATTGCGCCGCTGCTTAGGCGTCATCGCATTCCAGGCCTCGAATGCCAGCGGTTGGCGCAAGAATGCGGCGCGCAGAATCGGCGGCGGCTCCTCTTCACCTTCCATGGCAAGCATCAGACTCTCTGCCATCTTTGACGCTCGCATGTCCCTGGTTTCAGTGGCTTTCGCCTGGTCAACAAAGGCCGCGATCCCCTTGCGCATCGATGGGCTCAGAGTGTCAAACCACCTGCGCAGTCGTCGATCGCCCTTCAGCGCGTTCAGCAGTTCCTTCGGTATGGTGACCACCTGTTCTTCGAGATCGGGTTCCAGGCGAAGTTGGACCTTCTCACCGGCCCGGGCCCTGGCTCCCGCCTGCATCTGCTTGTTCACCAGCAGAACGTGGCCTTCGCCGCGCGGGCTGGGAAACAGCGACGTGCGGAAGGCAAAGCCATTGATTTCTCCGCGCACCCGCCGGCTGTGCCACGCGGGCCAAGCCTTTTTCAAGTCGATTGGAATGCGTGCAACCACCCAGTGCAGGCTGGTTTCAGCGGACTCCAGGAGCGCATGAAAGCTCTTTGTGGTGGATGCGGCCATGAGTTCTTAGCAGCCCCAGTATGCAATCCAAACGGCTGTGCTGCAAGGCCATGAATAACAAGTAACGGATGGTGTTCAGTGATCTTCTACACTGTTTCTTATGGAAGTCTTGTACGGCGTGCACTCGGTGGAGGAGGCGCTCAAGGCCGGCCGCCGGAGCTTTGACCACGTGCTGGTAGCTCGAGAGCGCCACGACGAGCGCCTGGCCCGGCTGGTGTCCGCATGCCGGGAGGCGGGGGTGCGTGTTCGCCAGGAGCCTCGGGAGCAATTGACACAACTCGCCGGAACTCCGGCGCACCAGGGTGTGGTGGCGATGGTGCGCCCGCAGGAGTCATTGGCCATCGAAGATCTGTTTGAGCCGCCTGCGATTTCTGCCGGTTCGCCTCGGCCTGTACGGCTCCTTCTGGCCCTCGATGGTGTCGAAGACCCGCAGAATCTGGGTGCGCTGCTTCGCGTGGCGGACGGAGCAGGGGTGGATGGTGTAATTCTCACAGAACGCCGCTCAGCTCCGCTGAGCCCGGTTGCCATCAAAGCCAGCGCCGGGGCTGCCGAGCATCTCCGCATCGCGCGCGTGGTCAATCTTGTCCGCGCGCTTGAGGACTTGAAACGCCAGAATCTATGGATTATCGGCCTCGATGAACACGGAACCGACGATTATGACCATTTCGAATTCACCGGCGGCTGCGTCCTGGTTCTGGGGCGCGAAGGGGCGGGCCTCCACGACCTGGTTCGCCGCACCTGCGACCACTTGTTGCGCATTCCCATGGCGGGCGGCGTGAGTTCGCTGAACGTCTCAGCAGCGGGGGCGGTGGTGCTCTATGAAGCGTTCCGCCAGCGCCGCAGTGCCGCACGCAATGCCCAAGTTGCGGTTGGCATAGCGGCGGCGGGCACATCTAAACCAAAGAAACAGAGAGGTCTCGGTTCATGAAGTTTTTCCTTGCCCGGTCGCTGGCAATTGCCTCAGTTGCCGTGTGCCTGGCTGCCGTTGACTGTGGGGCGCAAACTACCCCGACGGGAACAGCACCATCGAAACCGAATGCAGCGGCGAGTACCAATTCGACCAGCAAAGTTATTTTTTCCCGCTCCACTGACGCGGACGGGCAGATCATCACCCAGGCCGGTCCCGCCGCAACCGGGCCCGCGATTCAGATGGCCACCGAGCCCTCCGTGGAGGATGTCGACCGCCGTGCTGTTACCTTCACGAGCCTCGATCTGGATGTGCGGCTTTACACAGCTAGTCACCAAATCGCCGTGCGCGGTTTGGTCACCGTGCGTAATGACGGCAAGGCCCCGCTTAATCGCATTCCATTGCAAATCTCATCTTCATTGAAGTGGGAGCAGATTCGCGAGGGCGGGAAGGACGTTTCTTTTCCCGTGGCCACGCTCAACTCCGACGCGGACCATACCGGCCAGTTGCACGAGGCTGCGGTGCCTCTCGCAACGCCGCTAGTTCCCGGTGCCACCGTCCAACTCGACGTTACGTATTCCGGCACGATCGATGCCTCGGCTCAACGGCTCCTCGCTGTCGGAACGCCGGAAGACCTGGCCCTGCATTCAGACTGGGATCAGATCACTGTCCCGTTCACGGGGTTGCGCGGATTTGGCAATGTGGTGTGGTACCCGGTGTCCAGCGTACCTGTGATCCTGGGTGACGGTGCTCGTCTGTTCGACGAAATCGGCCGGCACAAGCTGCGTCTTGTGGGCGCACATTTCCGCCTGCGGCTCACCGTCGAGTTTCCTCACGGCCAACCGCCCACAGTAGCTCTCATCAACGGCCATCCTGCCGGCCTGACCGTCACGGACGCCGGCGGTCTCGATCCCGGAGTCGCGGGCGTTGCTACCGCCAGCCTCGATAACGCGACCCTTGGCTTTGAGGCGCCGAGCATTTTCGTCGCCATCCGCAAGGCGCATCCCGGTATGAACCTGACCGCCTGGACGCTCCCTGAGGATGAGGTTGCCGTGCAGGCCTGGACCTCCGCGGCCACGACCGTTACACCCTTCCTTGAAGACTGGCTCGGCTCCAATGTTCGATCGCAACTCACGCTGCTCGACCTGCCCGATCCGCAGGACGCGCCCTACGAAACCGGTGCCCTGCTCGCAGTGAGTCTTCACGAGTCACCGGCGAACGAATTGGAAGGCATCCTGGTCCACGCTCTGGCCCATGCGTTTACGCAACCCGCGACTCAACCGCCTCCGCCCTGGCTCAGCGAGGGAGTGGCCACCTTCATGGAATCCGTGTGGGTGGAAAAGCGTCAAGGCCGCGACCGGGCCCTGAGCATGCTCGAGGCTGATCGATCGGCGCTTGCCCTCGCCGAACCTGCAAGCCCGGGAGAGAGCGCCGGACAGCCGCTCAGGGTGGCGACGTCGCCAATTTACTACCGGACCAAAGCCGCCTATGTGCTGTGGATGTTGCGGGATATGGCAGGCGATGCAGCACTGTCTTCAGCCCTCCGCGCGTATAGCTCGAGCCCTGAGACAAGTAACGGGGCACGGGGCCGCTCCCTTGAGAGCCTGCTCAAGCAGGCGGGGGTTACACACGATTTGTCCTGGTTCTTCGCAGACTGGGTGGATGCGGACAAGGGCCTGCCGGATCTGAGCATTGTGAGTGTTTTTCCGAATCCGGCCAGCGGGGGAACGTTTCTGGTGGCGGTGAATGTAGCCAATGCGGGTTACGCCGCGGCCGAGGTTCCGGTGACAGTTCGAACCGCGGACAACTCTGTCACCGAGCGCCTGCTGGTTCCTGCCCGCGGGAGAGCGGTCCAGCGCCTGGTTGTCATGGGCACGCCCATCGAAGTCGAAGTGAACGATGGCACCACCCCAGAGGCCCAGGCGAGCGTGCACGTTACTCATCTCGGCGAGCCGGCCGCGGATGCCTCGACCTCCAGCTCGTCCAATCCGCCACCCCAGTAGGAGCGGGGCTTTACCGGCCCTGCAACCTATCGGTCGACTCAAAGATGAAGGTGCACTTCAAAGTGCTCCGCGTGGGGTGGTCGAACGATGCGCATTGCTTCCGTGACAGGGCGGCAAGCTGGTCACCAGAGGCGACATTGAATGGGCACGCAAGAAGGGCGCGACCGATCTGGAGATTCAGGACACCGTGCTCATGGCCGTCGCCTTTTTGAATGTACAACCGCTATGTTGACGGCCTCGCCACGTGGCAGCCGCAAAACTCGGCGATGTATGCGCAGATGGGCAAGCACCTGGCAGAGCAGGGATACACCACGCGGTCGATTCGGCAACAGGTAGGCGCTGATCTGGACACGGCAAAAGTGAAAGCTGATTCCTGACCACTGGTTTCGCGCTAATCGCTCTTCTTCTCGTTTCGCGCTTTCACCTTGAACCAGATTGGCGTGCCTTTGAAACCGAACGCATCGCGAATTTGGTTTTCGAGAAAGCGCTCGAAAGCGAAGTGGAGCTTGATGTCGCGGTCGGTAAAGAGCACAAAGGTGGGTGGCGCTACCGCAGCCTGCGTCATGTAGAAGATGCGGATACGCTTGGCCATGGGCACGGGCGCGCGCTGAAAGTCGATGCGCTCCAGAAAGCGGTTCATCTGCCCCGTCGTGACACGTTTACGACGCTCGGCTGCCACGGCTTTCACTTCGTTCAACACGCGGCCCAGCCCTGTCCCCTCAAGCGCCGAGAGAAAGATTACCGGCGCATAACTCAGATATTTAAGTACCGAGCGCAGTTGCCGTTCGAAGATTTCGCGGTCCGCCGGGGGCTTGCCGTCGGTGCGGCCCGTGGTCACCGCGTCCCACTTGTTGACCAGGATAATGACACTTCGACCGCTCTCGTGAGCGTATCCGCCAATGGTGGCGTCGCTGGCTGTCACGCCTTCGGTAGCGTCGATGATCAGCAGTGCCACGTCCGCTGCTTCAAGATGACGCCGCGCCATGACCACGCTCATTTTTTCGGCCATCAGGTGGGTCTTACCCTTGCGCCGGATGCCCGCTGTATCGACGAAACGCAACTGGCTTCCTTCGAACTCGACCACTTCGTCGACAGCGTCACGCGTGGTGCCCGCGATGGGGGAAACAATGGCGCGAGAGGTGCCGGTGAGAGCATTCAGCAGAGTGGACTTGCCCACGTTGGGCCGGCCAATGATGGCAATTGAAGTCTCGTGCTGTTCAAACTCGCCATGGGTGCGGTGAAGCACTCGTTCGGCTTCAGGTCTGGCTTTGTGGGCGCCGGGTTCAATCGGACCGCCCTCAGAGATTTCGTCTTCCTCTGCTGTTTCGTCTTGTGCTTCCTGAGCTTGTTGATCTTCCTCTTCAGTCGGCTCAACCGCGGGCGGTGCGGGAATCGCCTCCGAAATCGCGTCCAGCAGTTCGCCGATGCCGAGACCGTGTTCCGAACTGATTGGATAGACCTCGCGGATGCCCAACTGGCGGAAGTTCTCCGCGGCCAAGGCTACTGCGTCACCCTCGACCTTGTTCACGGCCAGAAAGAGTGGCTTTCCTCCTCGAATCAGCAGTCGAACCAGGTCGTAATCAGGGCTGGCGAGCTCGGTGCGTGCGTCCACCACCATCACCATTACGTCCGCATCCTCCAGCGCCACCTTGGCCTGGTTGAAGATTTCTGTGGGCATCAGTTCGGGGTCGTCGGGCACAATGCCGCCTGTGTCGACAAGGCGAAACCGCCGGCCAGCCCACTCGTATTCGCCATAGATGCGGTCGCGGGTGATGCCTGGTTCATCGCCCACGATGGATCGGCGACTGTGCGTAAGCCGATTGAAAAGAGTGGACTTGCCCACATTGGGCCGACCTACGATGGCAACCAAAGGCAGCACTTCCGAGCCGGGTTTGGCGGGTATAACCGATCTGCGATACGTTGGCAAAACTGTCTCCAATTTCCAATCTCAGTTGGGGGACGATGGTCCCATGATCTTAGACCCGAGCGATGAAACTATCCGAAGAGAATCGGGATCAGAGGTGAAAGCTGGTGGGGGCAGGGATTCATTTTCTGCGGCTACGCTCTACAGTGATCAATCTCTCCCACGGTCCCTTACAAGTTTACCGCTCAGCGTGGACTCGAAGCCAAACACTGGCCAGGGCTTCCGAACCCAGTTATCGACGGGTGAAACTTAACTGGGCATTTTCGATGGAGCCCTCGTCATCTGTGAATCGAAGGGGGCATTGCGATTGCAAGCGGATTGTTCTCTATAGTTTTTGTGTGCAGGTCCTGTTTCTTCCCAGCCGTTTGGCCTCGTAGAGAGCACGGTCGGCATGATTCAGCAACTCGGTTGCGTCCATGCCGGGTTTTGCATCGGCAAATCCGACGCCAATGCTGACCGTCAAGCGGCCCCCAAAGGGTGAGGATTTACTTGCGAGAGCCAGAGACAAGATTGCAGTTTGAATCCGATTTGCAACTGTGGTTGCTCCACTCATATCGGTTTCCGGCAAAAGCAGGACGAACTCATCTCCTCCGTAGCGTGCCAGCAGATCGTCGGGCCGGCCAGCCTGTTGTCCCACGACTTTAGCGACCGCCATGAGGCACTCGTCGCCATAGGTGTGGCCGTACAGATCGTTGATGCCCTTGAAGAAATCGACGTCGATGATCATTAAAGTGACTGGCGTTCGCCGACGCATGGCACGTCGCCAGGCCTCATCGAAGGCCTTATCGAAACGGCGGCGATTGGAGATGCAGGTAAGCGGGTCCAGCATTGACAGCCGCTCCAGCGCGGCGTTGGAGTCCTGTAGTTCGCGTTCCCGCTCGAGGAGCAAACGCTGGCTCGTCACATACTTTAATTGCACGACGCCGGCGTGAAGATTCTGAATCAGCAGCAGAATGAGAATTGCCGAAAGCCCAAGCACGGGATGCTGGGAGGTGATAGAGGCTGCCAGCGCAAAAACGCCCACCATGATCAGCAGGGGACAAAGACTCTCGATCAGCAGCCGGCCGCGGCTGAGCCGTCTCTGCGCTTGCTCTGGCTCCTCTGTTGTGGGCAGATGCAGAGCCTTCCAGCCGGCATACACAAACGGCACGCTCCAGAGTAGATCGAATAGGGTTCCCGCGTGGAGGTTCCAGTGGCTGGTGGCGTAGTTCATGCCGAGAAATACAGGAACAAATATCCATACCCCGGCGCCCACCAGGCGGATCCGCCTGCGCTCTTCCACCGTGGCCCAGGTCGCGAGTCTCAGAACCGCCGAGATGGCAAGCACTCCACATTCAATCCCATAGATGCTTGCCATTGCCGTTGCCGCCTGCCTGGCGGACATCGACATGCGATAGAGGAGCACGTAGGTTAGAACCGCGGCCAGCATGATTTGAGCGGTATCCAGATAGAAGACGGGTCGAATGGACTCCGTTCTGCGTGTGCTGGATACCGTGAGCAGCATGGGAAATGCTGCGATCACGTTGAGGAAGTCAGATGGATCCGCCTGAAAGTTCAAGGCAAGCGGGGATCGTCCGATCATCGCCTCGACGGCTTGTCCGGCCGCCCAGAATAACATTGACGCGCTCAACAGGCGCCACGCAAGACGCTCCCGGGCCGGGACCATTTGCGCACGCCAAAGGCCGCAAAGTGCAGCAAGCAGCGGTGCAGCGGAAGTGGCCAGCCGCGAAGCCGCGATCGCGCGTGATCCGAGGACGAGCGGCAATACTGCGTGCAATGCCAGGAGAGCGAAGAGAGAGTAGACGAGGAGTGATCTTATGGAAGTCGTTGCTGCCTGACGTGTCCCGATTGCCGTGTCTGCCATCCCAATCACCACTTCACGGCCTCGCCAGGCCCAACTGCCAATGCCGGCCGCGACCGGCACAACTGATTTACGATTCGTCGGCGAAACAAACCCCAGAATCCTCTCAGGCCGGCCCGAGGGCAGCGGGTCAGCTTTTGAGAAAGCGATTTGCCGGGACTGATCCGGATGGGCTCGCTTGGGCCTTCTCCTATCCTATTCTTACTGCCGCGCGACTTTTTCTGCACAATGCGCCAAGGGAGTGTATAAACTATTGCAATTCCTCATCTGAAGGAGATTGAACGATGCCGAAATTCGTAATTGAGCGCGAGATTCCGGGCGCCGGTTCCTTGACAGCCGAACGGCTTCAGGGCATCTCACAAAAGTCCTGCGGCGTGCTGCAGAATCTTGGGCCGCAGATTCAGTGGCTGCACAGCTATGTAACGGAAAACAAGATTTATTGCATCTACATTGCGCCGAACGAAGAGATGGTCCGCGAGCACGCCAAACAGGGAGGATTCCCGGCCAACAGCGTGTCGGAAGTGAAGACGATGATCGATCCGACCACGGCGGAAACTCAACCAGCCTGACCTCGCGGAAGGGCTCTCCCCCGGGCGTGACAGCGGACCGCACCGGTGAGCAGGTTGCATCACTATGATGAAGTGAGCGACGGCCCCGATGGCTTCCACTGATTCTACAATTCGCACATTGCCTACCTTGCACGAGTTCTTCTCGCCGGGAGGCATTCTGGCGCGCTCGCCGCTACCTTATGAATACCGTCCTGGACAACTGGAAATGGCCAAGGCCGTTGAGCGCGCGCTCGCGGAGCGCCGCCACCTGATTGTGGAGGCGGGTACGGGCACGGGCAAGACGCTGGCGTATTTATTGCCCGCGCTCCGCACCGGACAGCGCGTGATCGTGTCTACAGGGACCAAAGCGCTGCAGGATCAGCTTTACTTTCGCGATGTTCCATTTCTGGAGTCGTTGCTTGGCGACCTGCACGTCTGCTACATGAAGGGGCGCGCCAATTATCTGTGCCGACACAAGCTGGCTGCGCTGCGCAACGAGCCGATTCTTAGCGGCCTGGAAGAAATCGACCAATACCAGCAAATCGCGAAGTGGGAGAAGACGACCGAAACGGGCGACCGCTCCGAGTTGGCCGGCTTGCCCGAATCGAGCGCGCTGTGGCACAAGTTGGACGCCCGTTCGGATGCTTGTTTGGGTACAACCTGCCCGGATTATCGCCGCTGTTTCATTACCGAGATGCGGCGCAGGGCGCTCGAATCGGACATCATCATCGTCAACCATCATTTGTTTTTCGCCGACCTGGCTGTGAAGCAGGAGGCCGCGGGTGCGCCGGATGCGGGCGTTCTGCCTGAGGCCGCCGCGGTGATTTTTGACGAGGCGCATGAACTGGAAGAGGTGGCCTCAAGTTACTTTGGCCTCTCGGTCAGCAACATCCGTTTTGAAGAGCTGGCGCGCGACACCGATGTGCTGCTGCGCGGCAAACAGGGCGCGGGAAACATGCCCGCCGTCACCCAGCAACTCCGCGATCGGGCGCGCATGTTCTTTGCTGGACTGCCCATGAGCGGCGACGGACGCCAGCCTTTTGCCGAGCGCGAAGAATTCCTCGAAACCTCGGGCGATCTTTATATGAGTGTGCGCGCCACGCTCAAACTGATGGAAGCGGAGATGGAACGGCTGACCGAAGTTGACGAGGCTCCCGGCCTGAAGAAGCGCGTCGCCCGGCTGCGATCGGAACTGGAGTTTCTGCTGGAATCGAATTCGAGCAACATGGTGTATTGGCTGGAGAGGCGTCTTGCCGGGATCTCCTCCGAAAGGTCTACAGCACGAAGTGCTCGGTCACAGGCGCGGACTACATTCTTGCAAGCGACGCCGATTGACGTTTCGACGCTATTGTCGGAATTGGTGTTTGAGACGATCCCTACGGCTGTACTCACCTCGGCTACACTCACGGTGCAGGGTGGATTCGAACACATCCGCAAGCGGCTGGGTCTTGCGGAGGCGCGGGAGTTGGTTGTGCCTTCGCATTTCCGTTATGGCGAACAGGCACTGCTCTACCTGCCGCCGGAGATGCCCGATCCGCGCGATGCTGAATTTCCCGAGGCTGCTGCGCGTTGCATTCAACGCGTGCTTGAAATTACGAAGGGGCGCGCGTTTTGCCTCTTTACCAGTTACGCGCAAATGCGCGACCAGTACGAGCGGCTGATGCCGGTACTGGATTATCCCATTCTGCTGCACGGCACGGCGCCGCGAAAGGCGCTGCTGGAGCAGTTCCGCGAGACTCCGAATGCGGTGCTTTTCGGGACGTCGAGCTTTTGGCAAGGCGTGGACGTGCAGGGCGAGGCGCTTAGTTGTGTCATTATCGACCGGCTGCCGTTTGCGGTGCCCAACGATCCGGTGGTGCAGGCGCGCATGAAGGCCATCGAAGAGGCGGGCGGAAAGCCGTTCAACGACTACCAGGTTCCGGCGGCGGTGCTGACGCTGAAGCAGGGGTTTGGCCGGTTGATTCGGTCGCTGGAGGATCGCGGCGTGCTGGTGCTGCTCGATCCGCGGGTGCGGAGGCAGCGATATGGGCAGACGTTTCTGAATAGCTTACCGCCTTATCGGATGACGACGACGATTACGGAAGTGGAGGCGTTCTTCGCGTGTGAGGCGGGCAAATAGAAGGCATTCGGGCGCGCGATTTCTCCGTATCGACGCGCACGTCCCCGGTTGGGGGAGGAACGGCCAGGGATTTTGGGCCTTCAGTCAACTGCGTCGGGAGCCGAGCCACACCATAAGGCTCCCCAACGCGACTCCGGCGGCAAAGACAATGCCCATTGCCTCGAACGGCTTCTGCCGGACCGCCTGTCTTGTTTCATCGATGGCGTCTTCAGCGGCATAGCGCCCCTGCTTCATCGTCTTCATTGCCAGACGAACACCGTCATCGACGGCTTCGGTGATCATGGACTTGAGTTTGGAGGCCTCGCGCAGAGCTTCCTCAACCGTTGGTACTTCCTTTAAGTTTGTTGTCATAAAACATCCTCCCAATCAAGTGGATGCTGGAGTTCGCGTTGCCCCTGAGCGCAAAAGCCGCTGTCGTTGGGATGTACATTGACCCCTTCCCGGTTGCACCTGTCCAGAATCCGGTGCCGCCCCTTCGGGTCGGACCTGACCCCTCATTCCTGGCCGAGCCGTGTTCTGCCTGATCGTCTTTTATCTCGAAAACATTGATACAGCGCGATCTTCGCATTCGCCGCAAGCGCTGCGGGCAAACCTTTCTCCTGAGCATTCCGCGAGACCGTCCGTCGTGAGCTACAAATGGTATCAAGCAGCTACGATGGCTTGTATGGAAATCTCCTCCCATGACGTTCTCATTGTCGTCGATGTGCAGAATGACTTCTGCGCGGGCGGGGCGCTGGCCGTGGCGGATGGGGATTCCGTTATCGCGCCGATTCACAGGATCGCGTCGCGCTTCGAGCATGTCATCCTCACCCAGGACTGGCATCCTGCGGGGCATTCTTCGTTTGCTTCGAGCCACAGTGGAAAAAAGCCCTTAGAGCGGATTGAGCTGAGTTATGGCGTGCAGACGCGCTGGCCTGACCACTGCGTTCAAGGGAGTCAAGGTGCGGAGTTCCATCCCAAGCTTCACTTGCCGCAGGCGGAGTTGATTCTGCGCAAAGGGTTCCGTCGCGAGATCGATTCGTACTCGGCATTCTTTGAGAACGATCGCACGACGCCCACCGGGCTTGCCGGTTATCTGGAGGAGCGCGGGCTGACGCGGGTCTTTCTGGCCGGACTTGCGTATGACTACTGCGTTGGGTACTCGGCGCTCGACGCGCGGCGGCTGGGTTTATCGGCCTTCATCATTCGGGATGCTTGCCGTGCTATTGACCTGAACGGTTCGGTGGCGAAGATGGAAGCGGATTTCAACAAAGGCGGGGTTGGGTTGACCGCGACTGCGGAAATCTGCGACTGATGGATCTGAAGCTGAAGGTACGCACGAACCGCTTTGATGATCAGCAAGGATTCGTGACTCTGAGTGACAATTATCTGTTGCATCCTTTCGCGGACGTTCACATTTCACCTAATGATGCTGCGAAGGGATGCGGACCGAAACTGAGATAATCTTGTCTGCAACCATGTCGCGCAACTTCTACATTCTGGCTGGGGTTCTTGGGCTCTTCGCGGTGATCTCGATGGGCATGGCGATGGTGCCTTCGACCTTTCAGCCGGGACTGCCGGCCAATGGCTCGCTGTGGCGAACCATTGCGTTGTTGATGCTGCTCGCGGGCCTGGCGTCGGCGCTCATCGGCGTGATGAGCAACCTGTTTGAGCAGGTTGACCGGCGCAGCGAAGAGGCTCGCCAATCGACCCGCCGCAAGCGTCGGGATCCGCGCGGGTAGTCAGTGGAGCGCGGGGGAGATGCGCCACGGAAGCATGGGCTGCCAATCTGCGTTCCTCTGCAGTTTCGAGCGGGCTACTTTGCAGGCGCGTCCTGGCTTGTTTCACAAAAAGGGGCTAATTATGTGCCAGCCTTCTGTGGAAAACAAAAATAAACAGGGGGGTAGGTGACGTTTCTTGAGCGGTGCGGAGCAGTTAAGTCGCTGATAAATTGGATCTTGTACGTCGCTGAGGCTCAACCAAGTGGCGCTTAACCCCCGTTTAAGTACCACAAAGCTCGCTTTTGCATCGCGCGTTCCGGACTTTTCTGTTGCGGAAGCATCCATGTTTTTATGTTGCGCCATTCGGGGTTAATTATCTGCAAGGCGGAATGGAGATTCTTTTGGCACGTTGTTCCGAGTGCGCCCGGTTCGCGCCCGGCGAAAAACGCAGGCTGGGCGACCACTCAACTTAGTTGATGGGCAGGGCCTAGAATGGTGGATGGGAATCCCCGGAGAGGACAAGGCAGGCGCCGATGTATGAAGTTACCGTAGAAGCCGGTTTCTCTTCGGGACACTATCTCCGCAACTACCAGGGGAAGTGTGAGAACCCGCACGGGCACAACTACAAGGTGCGGGTGACCCTGTGTGGTGGCGAACTGGATTCGAGTGGCCTGTTGCTGGACTTCAAGCTGCTGAAGCAGGTGTTGCGACCGGTGATCGAGCGCATCGATCACCAGATGCTGAACGACATTGAGCCGTTTATTGAGCTGAACCCATCGGCTGAAAACATTGCGCGCTATTTCTATGACCAGACCAACCGCCAGCTTGACGGCATGACCCAGGGGCGGGTTCGGGTGAAGGACTGCACGATCTGGGAGACCGACACCACAACGGCCACTTATTACGAGTAAACGGGCCCGGATAGGCTGAAAAGCGCCTGTCAGCGGGCAAAGACTCCGAAAAAACATCCCTCAGGGCCTAAAGGCCGATTCATTCGATTTTGCCTGCGGCACGGCTGAAGCCGTGCCCTTTCAAAGCATAGAGTTCTTCCGCGGGACGTGAAGCCGTGCCCTTTCAAAGCATCGAGTTCTTCCGCGGGACGTGAAGCCGTGCCCTTTCAAAGCATTGAGTTCTTCCGCGGGTTGTGAAGCCGCGCCTGACACAGATCCTTCACGGATTTCTGCGGGAATGAGTTCTTTCGCAGGCTGTTGGGGCGGCAGGACTGTCACTTCATCTGGATGGACTTGGACTGGAGATACTTGTCGAAGGGTATCTCGAAGTAGAAGAGCTCGTGGCCGTCGGCATCCCGCAGAGCATGCAGGTGCAGTTTGGCTCCCTTGAGCGGATCGTCGAGTTGCGACACGTCATAAAAGAGGAATCCGGCCTGCGTGGTGTGCGGCTCAACGACTAAAGCGCCATATTCAAACTCGTCGAAATCGGCCTCGATCTCCTTATTGCTTGCCTTGGGTTTCAGATGGATGCTGGGAATTGGGCCGGGCATGGGCAGCTTTCCGCCTTCGCGTTCCTTGCGGGTCATCAGCCTCTCCACATCTTCGGGCTCGGCGGCTTGAATGCGGTCGCCGGCCGCGGTCTGGAAGAGGATGCGTGCGTCGCGGAGTGAGATGGGGCGGTCGCCGAGATTGGTCACGATAAGCCGGATCGGCATGACGCCGTGGCTGAGGTAATCGACGCGGAAGATGGATTCCTTTTCTTTTGTATCGTAGGGTTCGGCGGCGATGGCGACGTTCTCCTTGGGGTGCACCTCGACGGCGGCAAACGACGTGGCCGGCTGCACGGGCGGCGGTTTGTGGTCGCTGGCCACGGCGGGCATTGCCAGCCACACCGCAAACAGCGGAAGCGCCTTGAAAACCCTCATCGTGGTCGACTGTATCATTTGAGGGTTAGACCGGGGACAAGGATATTCCGTCACGCATGATTCTTTTTTTCTACAACCTGGCGCTGTTGACGGTCCTGGCGGCCAGCTCCCCGTGGTGGCTTTGGCGGATGGCTACCACGCAGAAATATCGCGAGGGGCTGGCGCAGCGATTGGGACGGGTTCCGGCGTGGTTGCAGGGGATGGGCCGCAAACGTCAACTGATCTGGCTCCATGCCGTCTCCGTGGGGGAGGTTCTGGCGGTAAGCCGGCTGGTGGGCGAGCTGGACCGGACGTTCCCGGATTTGAAGTTGGTTATTTCCACGACGACGCGTACCGGGCAGGCCCTGGCCCGCGAGCGCTTTGGTATGGAGAGGGTCTTTTACTGTCCGCTCGATCTGCCTTGGGCGGTACGAGCGTATCTCAAGGCTGTACGACCCCGGTTGTTGATTCTGGCCGAGACGGAGTTCTGGCCCAACCTGCTGAACGGCTGTTTTCGCCGGGGAATTCCGGTGGCGGTTGTGAATGCGCGCATTTCAGACCGCTCGTGGCCGCGCTACCTGATGCTGAAACGGATGTGGAAACCGATCCTGGGGCGCATCAGCCGGGTGCTGGCTCAAAGCGAAATTGATGCGGAGCGGCTGAAGGCTATCGGCTGCCTGCCGGATCGAGTCTCCGTGGGCGGGAATTTGAAGTTTGATGTGCGCGCGGCCAAGGAAGCGGCGGCTACAAGACTGTTGAAGGCTCATGGGGAGGGCCTTCGGTTCATTGTCGCAGGAAGCACGCTGGAGGGCGAAGAGGTCGCGCTGCTCGAAGCGTGGCCCCGGTTGCTTGAGGCCGACCAGCAGATGGCGATGGTGCTGGCGCCAAGGCATCCGGAACGATTTGGGGCGGTGGGCACACTGCTCGAATCGTCAGGAGTCTTGTGGGTGCGCCGTTCGGAATGGGAAGCGCTGCCAGCTGAAACTGTGAAGCCGCTTCAAAAAGGTCAAGTCGTGCTTCTGGATACGATTGGGGAACTGGCTTCGGTCTATTCGCTGGCCTCCGTGGCATTCGTGGGCGGAAGCCTGGTGCCGGCGGGAGGGCATAACCCACTGGAGCCGGCGCAGTTTGGCGTGCCGATTGTGATGGGCCCGCACTATACGAATTTCCGTACCATCACGGAAGATCTGCGGGCTCACGATGCGATTCGGATCGCGGCAAAGGAGAAGCTGGCGGAGAGCCTCGTCGACCTGCTGTGCGACGAGACCGGCGCCGCGGCGATGGGGGAGCGGGCAAAGCGGGTCTTCGATGAGCAAGCTGGGGCGACAGAGCGCACGGTGCGCGCGCTCGCAAAGCTGCTAAGCGAAGGGGGCCGGGCAACATGAAACGACCGTGGCTGGCCCCATTGACGCCGCTCTACGCCGCCGGGGTGACGCTGGGCAATTTGCGCATCGACAAGGGCTGGAAAAGGACTCGGACTCTCGCGTATCCGGTGATCAGCATCGGAAATCTCTCCAGCGGGGGAACGGGCAAGACGCCATTCACGATTGCACTGGCCAGGTTGCTGATCAGCAAAGGCTTTCACGTGGATGTGCTGTCGCGCGGCTATGGGCGCCAGGGCAAGGAGCCGGCGCGGGTTCTCGCGGAAGGAACGGCGACCGAATTTGGGGATGAGCCGCTGCTGATTGCGCGAGAGGCGGGAGTGCCGGTGTACGTGGCGCGGCAGCGCTATGACGCGGGCCTGGTTGCCGAGCGAGACTTCATCAAGGAGGGCGGAGATTTTTCCCCAGACCCAGTGCCGTTGGTTCACCTGCTCGATGACGGATTTCAGCACCGCCAACTCTTCAGGGATATCGATATAGTTCTGGTCAATCGCGAGGACTGGAATGATGCTCTGCTGCCTGCGGGCAACCTGCGGGAAACGCGGCAAGCTGCCAGGCGTGCGCACGTGCTTGCCATTCCGGCCGACGATCCTGCATTTGAAGACGAATTTAAATGCTGGGGATGGTCGGGGCCTGTTTGGCGAATTCACCGCCGAATGGATATCCCGGCGGTGGATGGCCCCGTTCTGGCATTCTGTGGCATTGCACGCCCCGACCAATTCTTTGCGGGTCTGGAAGCCGCCGGTGTCCATATCGTGGTTCGTCACGCATTTGGTGATCATCATTCCTATGCTCGGGCCGACATTGAAGGCATGGTCGCATCCGCCCGCGAGGCAGGAGCGACCGCGCTTCTGACGACGGAAAAGGATGCGATCCGCCTGGGCTCACTGGTTGCGGCATTTCCGCCTGCCTTGCCTCTCCGCACGTCCGCCCTCACAATCCAGATCGACGACGAACGTAAAGCACTTGACTGGTTGGAGCAAAAGCTTGCAATAACCCAGGTGGCCCAGGCACATCGTGATGCAACCGGCCGCCGTTCGCATCTTTAACCCCTGTGAGAAAATCAGAGCTTGCACATGCAATCCAAGTTTCGCTTGCTCGTGGTCCGGTTAGGCGCCATGGGCGATATTCTGCACGCGTTGCCGGCAATGACGGCGCTGCGCGCGGCTCATTCTGACTGGGTGATCGACTGGGCGGTGGAGCCCCGGTGGCAGGCGTTGCTGGCCGCTCCTGGCAGCGTTGGCCGTGATACCGGGCAGCCGGCAGCCTTGCAGCCGGTGGTGGATCATCTTCACTTTGCACCCACGAAGGAATGGCGTCATAACCCCTTTTCGAGCCAGACTCACCGGGAAATCAGGAATTTGCGGCAGGCATTGCGGGCAGGGCGATACGACGCGGTGCTCGACTTGCAGGGGGCGATGCGCTCGGCGGTGGTGGGCCGGATGGCTGGGTGCCGACGGGTGATCGGGGAGGCACGGCCTCGAGAAAGAGCGGCGAGCTGGATGTTTACCGAGCGAGTTGCGACGCACGGTGCACATGTGATCGAACAGGACCTGGAGTTAGCCTCGACGGTGGCAGGAGATTCGCTTCAATTCGCGGAACCGTGGCTCCCGATGGATCTGGCTATGGAAACCTGGGCCGACGAATTTCTCGCAGGCTCGACGAACCGGCCGGGGAGCTTGTATCCGCCGGGAAGAATTCGTCGAAGGAACGGGGAACAGCCACCCGTGTTGATCAACCCCGGGGCGGGATGGGGCGCGAAGCGCTGGCCGGTAGAGCGCTATGCCGCAGTGGCGCAAGGGCTTACAGATCGTGGCTGCGATGTGCTGGTGAACGCAGGTCCCGGCGAAGAGCCGCTGGCGGACGCAATCGTAAAGCAAACCGGTGGTGCGGCGATTCCGATTGTGGGTCAACTCGGCCAGTTGATTGCGCTCACGCGCCGCATCGCGCTGGTGATTGCCGGCGATACCGGGCCGTTGCACCTGGCGTGCGCCTTGGGGCGCCCGGTGGTGGGCATTTACGGTCCCACCGATCCAAGGCGGAATGGGCCATTCGGTACACGGTTCAAAGTGTTGCGAAGTCCGGAGAGCCGCCGCGACCATACCCGCAATGAAGCTCCCGAAGCCGGACTTCTGACCATCCAGCCGGAAGATGTGTTGCGGGCTGCTGACGCGTTGCTGGCTGAGGAGATTGTGCAATGAGCGGCACCGGAAACCTACAGCAACTAGATTGGATCGGCCGCTGGCAACGCGTGGCTCGTCGCATCCGCGTGCCGCTGGGCTTTCTGACCGCTGGGCTCTACCTGTTTGAGTTGTGGAGGCGCGCCCCGTTGCCAGCCGCCGTGGCGTGGAGCCTGGTGCTGGTTCTGCCGGGACTGTGGCTCCGGGGCTACGCAGCCGGCTATGTGAAAAAGAACCGCGAACTGACCCAAACCGGCCCTTACGCGCATACCCGCAATCCGCTCTACCTGGGTTCAATGCTCATTGCTGCCGGGTTTGCGGTGGCCCTGATGAGTTGGCCGATCGCCCTGGTGCTGGCAGCGGGGTTCCTGGTGATTTACGTGCCGGTAATTGTGTCGGAGGAACGCTTTTTGCGGGCGACCTTTCCTGAGTTTGACGGGTATTGCCGCCGGGTGCCCCGGCTGATTCCGCAACTCATTGGCGCCAAAGCCAACACGGTGGCCGGGAACTTCTCGTTCGGGCTTTACCTTAGGCATCGCGAGTACAATGCAGGTATAGGGGCCGCACTGCTTTACCTCAGCCTGCTCTTTCTCCGGCCGGCTTTAAGCGCGCTTGTGCATGGGCCGCGGTAAGCGGTTCGTGTGCCCGGGAAGTCAAATTAAAAGGAGCCAAGCCCGACGGTGAAGAAGCGCACGACGGTGAAAACGATCCTTTGTGCCTTTGCCCTTGCCGCCGTGGCATACGGGCAACAGATTCCTCCGCTCGCGCCGCCGCGCGCCGGATTCAGTTTTCCGCAAAAACAGACGCTCACCTATTCCGTGGATTGGCGCGTTTTTCCCGCCGGAACCGCGGTGGTGCATTTTGAAGCGTTAGGGGACCGGGAGCGCATAACCGCAACTGCCGACACCATTGGGGCCCTCAACCTGCTTTTTCACGTGAGCGACCATTTCCAGTCGACTATCGATCGAGCCAAAGGCTGCACCTACGAATTTGACAAACAGACCGTGGAAGGCCGCCGGCAGGTAAATTCCACTCTCAGGCTGGATTACAGCCAGAACAAATCCATTCTTGACGAGAAGAACCTGGTCAAGGGTCAGAGCAAGCATGTTGAATCGCAGGTGCCCGGCTGCATGACGGACGTGCTGACCGGTGTCTTCTACACAGCGTCGCAGCCGCTTGAAGTCGGACATAACTTCGTCGTTCCACTGGTGGACGCCATGCACAACGTCCCCGTGACGATGAAGGTAGAGGGCAAGGAAGAGATCAAGACCACGCTTGGAACTTTCAAGACCATCCGCGTGCAGCCGACTGCCGCTGCGGGCGTGGTGAAAAACCGCGGGAACATCTGGATCTGGTATACCGACGATGATCGCCACCTGCCTGTGCAGATGCGCGCGAGACTATTCTGGGGTACCATCACTTTCCGGCTGACAGGCAACGAGAACAAATAAAGCGCCGGCCTATTGCATGCGATAGCGCTCGCGCATCAGCCGTTGGAGACGCGGCCAGTAGATCAGGTCGAAAGCCAGTTCTTTATCGGGAAACATGGCGAGCGCGGCGCGGCGGGTGTCGGCGACCATCTCGGAGGCCTCCTCAACCGTCACGGTCGGATCTTGCGCGATGACTTGCATCACCATGTTCATCACCATCTGCAGGCGGCGAATCTTTCGGCTTTCTTCCTTAAGTTCTTCAGGCGATTGAGTCGGCCGGCAGGCGTCGGCTTCAGCACTGGCGGATGGAACTGAGACGGCATCCGGCTGCCGGTCCCATGGGAGTTCCGATGAACCCATGCGGCGATTCCTCCTGGAGATGGGCGGAATGGCTTGCTTTGTGTGCATCGTAGCATCAGGAGGGCAAAATTCCTATGCTTCCAAGTCGCGTCCACTGCGGCTACGGCGCGGAATCCGTAGAATAGGATTGGATGGCCTTTACTGAACAATACGATGTGGTGGTGGTGGGCGCAGGACACGCCGGCTGTGAGGCCGCGATGGCAGCGGCGCGCATGGGCCTGAGGACCGCCATCATCACGATGAACCTGGACCTGATTGCGCAGATGAGCTGCAATCCGGCTGTGGGTGGTGTGGCCAAGGGCCATCTGGTCAGGGAAGTAGACGCACTGGGCGGAATCATGGGCGAAGTGGCCGATGCTGTTGGCATCCAGTTTCGCCTGCTGAATACGTCGCGCGGCCCGGCGGTGTGGAGTCCACGGGCGCAGTGCGACAAGCAACTCTACCGGGTGAAGATGCGGGAGGTGCTCGAAGCTCAGCCAGGGCTGCACATTCGCCAGGCAGAGGTTGTGGACCTGGTGATTCAAGAGGGACCAGGGACTGAGGGACCAGGGACTGAGGGACTCGATGAGCTGACGGAGTTACCACGACCGGTCAGGCCGCGCCGACGTGTGCTGGGCCTTAAACTGCGCGATGGGCGCAGGCTGATGGCAGGGGCCACGATCATTACGACCGGGACGTTTTTGAACGGCCTTATTCATTGTGGAGAGGAACGGTATCCGGCGGGGCGCAGCGGCGAGCCGGCCGCAGTCCTGCTGGGCGAGTCGCTCCGGGCGCTTGGGCTTCGGACTTGCAGGTTGAAGACAGGGACGCCGCCGCGGCTCGACGGACGCACCATTCGCTGGGACGCTTTCGAAGAGCAGCCGGGCGACGCGGACCCCACGCCTTTCAGCTTCCGCACCAAGAAGATCGTGCAGCCGCAGATCAGTTGTCACATCGCCTTCACCACGCCGGAAACGCTGCGCATCATCCGCGAGAATGTGCATCGCTCGGCCATGTATTCGGGCCGGATTGAAGGCATTGGGCCGCGCTATTGCCCGTCCATCGAGGACAAAATTGTCAAGTTTCCCGACAAGACGCAGCACCAGTTCTTTCTGGAACCGGAAGGGCTGAACACGCACGAGGTCTACGTTAACGGCATGTCCACGTCGCTGCCGATGGAGGTGCAGTGGGAGATTGTGCACTCCATTCCGGGACTGGAAGAGGCGGAGATGCTGCGACCCGGCTACGCCATTGAGTACGACAGCGTAGACGCCACGGAACTGGACCGCTCGCTGCGTGTGAAGAGCATGGAGGGTCTTTATCTGGCCGGGCAGATCAACGGGACCAGCGGATATGAAGAGGCTGCCTGCCAGGGCATCATGGCAGGGATCAATGTGGCTCTTTGGCTGAAAGGCGAACCGCCTTTTACCATGGACCGGACCGAAGGATACACGGGAATCCTCATCGACGACCTGATCTCGAAGGGGACCAATGAACCGTACCGGATGTTCACTTCGCGAGCCGAGTTCCGGCTGCACCTGCGGATTGACAATGCCGACCGGCGCCTGACCCCGTACGGACGCAAGCTGGGGCTGATTGGCGACAACGCCTGGGCGGAGTACGAGCAAAAGCAGGCGCGTATGGCGATTTTGGAGAGGTTGCTGACATCGCACAAGTCTGATGCCGGCAAATTGACCGCAGCAGGCTTGAGCGGCTTGACCGCGACCGCGGGCCTGACCTGGGCACAATTGCTGAAGCGGCCGGAGGTGAGTATTGAGCCGGTGTTGGGCGCACTGCGCGAAGAACTGATGCAGGTTCCAGAGTTGGCCGAGATGTCCGCGGCGGTTGCCGATGGCGGGCCGCTGCCCTCGGTGATCCGCAACGAGATTCGCGCCGTCGAGACGGAAATCAAGTTTGCCGGATATCTGGATCAACAGAAAAAGGCGATCGAGAAGCTCAAGGCGGCCGAGGCCGTCGCGATTCCAGAGTGGATGGAGTACCGCGCCATCAGCGGGCTTTCTCGCGAGATGCTTGAAACGCTGGAACGGGTGCGTCCAGTCACCATTGGGCAGGCCAGCCGCATACCCGGTGTCACGCCCGCAGCGCTTAGCCTGGTCCACGTCTCGATTCGGGTTCAAGCTGCTCGGCGTTTAAACCAACTCTCCTGAGGGGGTAGGGGCGAAGCCAGGCGCTGATTGGCGAATCGAAGAGATGGCGCAACTGATCTGGAAATCGGACCGCGGGAGCTAAAGCCAACTCTATTCGCCTGGGTTGCGACACGGATAAAGCGGCCGTTCTGAACCAATTCAAGGAACTGGTAGATGGCGATTGCTATGATCGGCCCATGAGGATCGCGATCATCGCGGACATTCATGGAAATCTGGGCGCGTTGGATGCCGTGCTCGCGGATATCGAAAAGCGCGAAGTGGCGATGACCGTCAACCTGGGCGATGTGGTCTCGGGCCCCTTGCAACCGCGGGAAACCGCGGAACGGCTCATCGATATGGGAATCCCGACGATTCGCGGAAATCACGAACGCCAGCTATTGACGTTTCCGCGTGAAACTCTCGGCGAGTCAGATCGCTTCGCCATCTCCCAGTTGACGCAAGCCCAGCGAACATGGATCGAGAGCTTTCCGATCACCCTGAGCCTGAAGGGAGACGTATTTTTATGTCACGGCACTCCGGGGAGCGATACGGATTATTTTCTCGAAACGGTCGACGAGAACGGCTGCCATCCTGCGTCCCCTGCGGAGGTGGAACAGAGGGCCGCCGGTTGCGCAGCATCCTTGATCGTCTGCGGGCATACACACTTGCCTCGCCGGATGCTACTGGCGGACGGTCGCACGGTGTTGAATCCCGGTAGTGTTGGTTTGCAGGCGTATCCTGCGAAGTGGCCATATTCTCACATCATGGAGACGGGTTCGCCGCACGCCCGGTACGCGGTTGCGGAGCGCATTGACGGGGAATGGGCGATTGAATTCATTCAGGTGGCCTACGACTGGGATGAGGCCGCGCGGCTGGCGGAGGAGAACGGCCGGCCGGACTGGGCGGTAGGGCTGCGTAGCGGTCGAGTGTGAGAGGGCTGCTCAGGAAGTTGTCCATCTGCAGGTCTCATTGCTCGCACGCAGTCCTTGCATTTAGGAAGCAGGCTTATTTTCGAGCAGCAACGGAGCCTTACCGATGTGGACTGCGCCGCCGTTGACCGGATTCATTCCTCCGGTGAGATCCCGGACGGTGGTGAACTGGGATGGGACAGAATATGCGGTACCTCCGTTCTCGCTCCAAACAATACGGGCCCGATAGCCGCCGGGACGCGTCAGCTCACAAGTCCAGATATTCTTCCTCCGGGTGCAGGGCATGATGGTGGTATCGATCAACCAGTTGTATACCTGCTGGTAGGCGACACCGGCTGGATGCAATCCGGTACTTTGATCCCAAAGTGTTCCCCAGCCGTCGGTGGCGTCGAAGAGATACCAGACTGCGCGGTCCACACCGGCGGCGGCCTGCACGATGAACCACCGGGCCAGCCAGGCGGATTGGTCTTCGGGATCTGGCAGGTCGCTGTGCCTGGCGTCGTTCACCCCCCACCCTCCCTCGGTGTCCCAAAGCTGTTTGCCGGCCATACCGTTTGCGTCCATCACGGCGCGCATCTGTTTGTATGTGTCGAGCACCGATCCGGGGCAACGCCATGTTCCCACGGTGCAGCCGGGGGTGGAGGAGTTGGCCTGCTCGGGCCAGGGTGCGGCAAAGGTCGTGGCCTGGAGGTAACCGTGCCAGGCTCCGATATCGGCCCACTGGGCGCCGCCGGCACGGAGGTACTCTGCCATCCATCGATCGTGCATGGTGGGATATCCGCCCGAACCGGGCGCCGGGGTGAGGACCTGGGCGTCGGGATCCACCTCGTGAATGATGGTGTAGGCGTCTTGCGTCATGTGGACGAGATCGGCGATTGAGCCATTCCAGAACCCGTTGCTGTTGGGCTCGTTCCACAATTGGTAGTACTTGATTTTTCCTTTGTAGCGGCTTGCCAGAGTGTAGACAAAGCCCTTGAACATGCAATCGCCGCTGCCTTGAGCGGGCGGGCTACACGGGGCCCTGGAATTGAGATCGGAAGGCGGCAGGTTCTGTGCGGGAGCCGCCCAGGCGGGGGTGCGAACAAATGTGTAAATGATGTCGTAACCCTGTCGATTGGCGGCCTTCACCCAGGCATCGAGGGAACCCCAGTTCCACTGGTCCTGTTGGGGCTCAAGCCATTTCCATGCGCTTCCGGGCATCGGCCCGATGGTCCCGAACTGGATGGGCATTTTGGAGATTAAGACTGGGCTCTTTACGTGCATACCGAAAAACGATCGGCGGACGACTCTCTGAGCGGATGCCGGCAAGGTGAGCAGCAGCATCAGGCCATAGATCAACTTGTTCAATGACCCCTCCCGTAGTCTCATGAAGTTTTGCTGGTTGACGAGGAGCCGTCAATCCATCGAGATCTCTTTGAAACATCAACAGACGGTGAAGAGAGCTTTATGGAAGTCGTTGCCCGCATTGAATTGGATGCGCTGCCAACGGCGACCGGCAACACGACGCATTACCAATTTGCGCATGTCATCGACTTACAAGGCCTTGCATCTCTGGCTAAGTATCCGGCCGACGCGATATGATGACGCAATGCTCTCGTGCAAAATCAGGTGCCTCGCCATAGGGGTCGTGTCGCTTTTTGCGGCCGGCGTCACATGGTCTGAGAAGGCGGAATTGCTGCCGCCTCCAACCCTGAGCGCGGCACAAATCGTTGAGCAGATGCAGGTCCACAACCAGGCGCGGAACGAAGCGCTGAAGAATTACCGATCCCTGCGCCACTACGCGGTGCAATACAAGGGATTTCCCAGCTCGTTTGAGGCCACGATGGATGTAGAAGTGGCATACGACGCCGATTCGGGGAAGAGCTTTCGAATCATTTCGCAGAGCGGCTCGAAGTTTCTGTGCAACAAGGTTCTGAAACGGGCTGTGGACAGCGAAGAGGAAGCGTCGAAGGACAAGTCTTCTACGGCGCTGACGACGGCAAACTATAAGTTCCAGCTCGCCGGGAACGAAAACCTGGCAGGTCGTCCCACCTACATTCTGGACGTAGTACCGATTGCCGACAGCAAATTCCTGTATCGCGGAAGGATCTGGGTGGATGCCACGGACTTTGCGGTGGCGAAGATCGCTGCGGAGCCAGCCAGGAACCCGTCTCTGTGGATCTCGCGGACGCAGATTAATTCGACGAGCGCGAAGACAGGCGATTTCTGGTTTCCAGATCAGAACCGGAGCGAGACAAAGGTGCGCATCGGCGGCACGGCAGTGCTGACGATCAATTACGGCACGTACAAGGTTCAGCGGGAAGAAGTGAGCGCGACGGCAGGGGTAGAAACCAGCCGCTAGGGCAGTAGTTTCCGGATCAGGAAGAGAATGGAGCGGCTCAGCGTTTTCCGGAGCTTCGCGCGCAGCCCGATTGGCGGGGGTGAAGGATTGGGCGCGATCTGCTGAGTTAAGCAAGCTGTCTGAAAGTGCTCTACGAGCACTGCGGTTGCGGCCTTCCAACTATGCTCGGCGGCATGCGTTCTGGCAACTGCTCCCATGGCTTCTCTTTTTTGATGCGAGGGCAGCAGTTGCCGGATCGCGGCGATGGCCTGGCTTTGGTCGTCGAAGAGATACCCGCTGGCGCCATCTTCAATCATCTCGGGAATTCCGCCGGCGCGGGCTGCGACAACAGGCAGACCGGAGCACATAGCTTCAAGAACAACGAGGCCCAGTGTCTCAGTGCGCGACGGCATTACAAAAATATCGCTTGAGGCATAAGCGCCAGCCAGTTCGTTGCCGTGCAAAAACCCGGCCATGAAGACGGGCAGGCCGGCAAAGTGTTGTTCGAGAGCCTTACGGTGCGGTCCGTCGCCGACCAATGCGACACGCGCCTCGGGAATGGCCTGGAGAACAGGCTTGAGGAGCTCAATATCCTTTTCGGCGGAAAGGCGGCCGACGTAGAGCAGCAATGGGCTTTCTGGATGCCCATTGGTGAGCCTGGCGCGCATAGGGTCAGAGCGCCGCGACGGATGAAACCGGTCGGAGTCGACACCGCCAGGCCAGAGTGCGACGCGGGCGATGCCGTGCTCTTCCAACTGGCGAACCATGATCTCGGAGGTGCAGAGGTTGACGGTGGCGCGGTTATGGCGGAGGCGGAGCAAGGGCCAGATGTAAGGCTCGAGAAAACCGAGTCCGTAGTAGCGCAGGTAGTTGGGCAGGTCAGTATGGTACGACACCGTCAGGGGCAGTCTCAGCGCTCCCCCGTTGTTTCCACCGGCATAGTAGAGCCCGGCAATGCCGAGCAGCGCAGGCTCAGTTACGTGGATCAGGTCGGGCTTGAATTCTGTGATTGTCTGGCGCATCGAGGCGCGTGGAAAAGAGAGGCGAAGCTCTGGGTAGAAAGGAAACGCATGGCCCCGGATGCCGACGATGCGGCACTGTTCGTATTCGCTGAATCCGCCCTCGGGCGCAAAAATCAGCACCTCATGGCCGAGGCTCTTGAGTTGCTTGATGGTCTGGCAAAGAGTAGTGACGATTCCATCCACTTTAGGGATGAAGGTCTCAGTGAAGAGGACAATTCTCATTGGCCGTGACGGGCTCGTTCTTTCAACGGAATGTAACCGAGCCTAACACGGCATGGCGCGACCCTGCATTGACAGTATCCAATGCCTGACCTGGGGTAGCGCCAGAATCAATGCGCCATCTTGGCATCAATCAGCACGAACGGGTCGGGAGCGACCTGGCAAGCGTTGGTGCTGGAAAATTTCCATGTGGAACCGTTCGCGTAGGTCACCGAGTCAAGAACGATGGAGTTGACGGAGGTAAAGCCGGGCGCTATCAGGGCTGCGGAAGCACTCTTCTCCTCGTCGCCGCCTGCGAATACGAGATTGATCGTTTTGGTTACGTCCGCGGAGCCGTCGCGAGCTGTATTCGTGGGGATGAACTGCCATTTGCCGCTCACGCCGTGAATGGTCACGGTGGCCTTGGTGATCTGACCGGGGCGCGGGTCAGTGAGCGTCAAGACAAAGGGCAGTCCGGGAGTGTCCGCAGTCGCCTTGCCGTTGACCTGGACGCGTGCGTGAAGGCCTGACTCGTGGCGGGCATACATTCCCACCGGGCAGGCTGAACCAAGTGGAACGGGAATGACGACGAAATTCAACTGCTTCTGAGCCTTGCTTGCATCCTGGGCAGGCAAAGCCAAAGAACCGAGGACAAGGAGAAGGGCTGGCACGAGGCTGGGGCGCATGTTTAGCTCCTTGGCTCCGTGAAGCGAGCGCGAAGCACACCAATACAATACTCCGCCCTAAATCCGCGATCAATCGGGCGGAGTTTTCTCGTTGCCGCGTTGGAGCGCTGAGATCCACGCCTTCGGAGTCGTCCCGAAGGTGGCGCGGAAGAGGGCCACAAAGGCGCTGGGTTGCTGGTATCCGACGGAGAATGCAGCCTCTTTGACACTCAGCCCGGCGACCAGAAGCCCAATGGCCTTCATGAGGCGGACTTGTCTTCGCCAGCACTCGAAATCCGTGCCGGTTTCGCGAAGAAAGAGCCGCTCCAGCGTTCTGACGCTGACACCAGCGGATGCGCACAACAACTTCAGCGGAATGCGTGTCGCCGGATGGTCGATGACCGCTTGGGCCACCGCGACGCCGCGAAGATCTCTGGGTAAAACCACCACCGTCGGCACCGGCGTTGCGCGGCGCAGTTCTGCGACGAGAAGGTCTCGCAGCGCGCACTCGATCCGATCGCGGTAGCGGAGCTGGCCAATGCGCACAATCTCGAAGATGAGTTCCCGAAGCAGTGGGCCGATGTGGAAGACAGCGCAGGTGGGCGCCAGGTGCGCAATGGAAGGGCGCAGGTAGAGGGTTCGCATGGAAACGCGCTCGGGCATGTGGATTTCATGCAGAGTTCGCGCGGGAATCCAAAGCCCGAAATGTGGCGGAATCATCCAACGGCTCTGGCCGGAGATCACCTCCATCAATCCCGCGCTCGCATAGACCAACTGGTCCGATAGGTGGGCATGCGGCGAGACGCGAAATCCGCGCTCGTATTCTCGGCAGTGCGTGGCAACGGAGATGCCCGGCGCCGGGTCATTTTCACGAACAATGAGGTGACGCATTTGAGATATATTATGCCGCACTACTCCTCTTGCGACATCGAAGCCGGGAAAAGATGATGAGCTTACACGCGAACTTTCCCCGCTCGCGAAGGAGGTCTCATCGTCATGAAGCGCACTATCTTCTTCATCGTTGCAGCATTGCTTCTACTCAACACACCGGCACGCAGGCTGGCCGCGGAGGCAGCGGCAACCTGCGCGACGAACCCAGATGCACGTCAACTGGATTTTTGGCTGGGTGACTGGTCGGTGGCATCGCCCGGAATGGCGGGGAAGGGGCACAGCATCGTCTATCTGAGCCTCGACAAATGCCTCTTGATCGAAACCTGGGGCAGCGACACCAGCAACCACAACGGCGAAAACGCATTGGCCTATAACAACGAGGATAAGAGGTGGTATGGACTGTTTGTAGATAACAAGGGGCGCGTGCACATGATGAAAGGCAGCGTAGCCCCAGGTGTGGCAGAGTTCCAGGGACCGGGGCGCGACGAGAAGGGCGCGGAAGTTCTGAAGAGGGTAAGAGTGGTTCGCGTCGACCCGGACCATGTAGAGCAAATATGGGAGAAGTCGGTGAACCGCGGCGCTTCGTGGGCCACGGAATTCAAGATGGAATACGTACGCAGGAAGCGCTGAGGAGCGTCGCCTGGAGAGGGAAAATACGCTTCCGGTGGCGCCATGCGACCGGCTTTTCCAGCCCTCAGCTGTGATACCGTTGCAGTACGGTGCCTTTGTGTCGGCCCATGAGTAAGATTTGGGGTCGGCGGGCGAATCTTAAGAATGTCTCAGCAGCCGGAATTGATATCGCCTACGTTGCCCGCGAGCCCGGCTCCTGAACCTGGGTCCGCACCCGGTGTTTCGTCCGGGCCAGTCTCCCCGCCGCAGGCGGCTTCTCCTGCTCCGCAGCGTATCCCGCGATGGCTTGAGCGCGCCGAGTTGTTTCTGCGGGTGCTGTTGCGGATGTACATTGGCCTCGCCGTCTGCTATGCGCCCTGGTCACCCCTGTTCTGGGACCAGAACCCGCTTTTTGTTCAATTTCCCACACTCTCGATCTACGCTGCCAATGGTGCGGTGCGCGGTCTTATTTCGGGACTGGGGCTATTGAACTTATGGATCGCGTTTCAAGACGCGATCCGCTACCGGGACAAATAAGCCATGAACGACAAGAAACAGCAATCGGAGACCTTGGGACAGGGATCGGGGTTGCCCGGTCCGCAAGCGGCCAACCCTGCGGATTCTGCGCCAACGGCGAGAATTCCTGGTAATGGGGCACCTCCGCCGCTTGATTCCGCCCCGCTGGCGTATGAGAATTCGAACTTTCTCAACAGCTCCGATGGCCGACTCATCCGCATTGTGTCGGAGTACCTTGAGCCGTTGGCGCGCTTTCGGCGGGAGCAGATTCAGGACACGGTGGTGTTCTTCGGTTCGGCGCGTTTCCGCGGGCGGGAGGAGGCGGATCACGCGCTGGAGTTGCTGGACAACACTGGTTCCACCCGCCCCGCCCCCAGCGAGGAGCAGCCCGCAAGACCGCGCGAGATTGCAGCCGGGGAGGCATCGGATTTGCAGCGCAAGCGCGCTGTGGCGGCGGTGGAAATGGCCCGCTACTACGAGGACGCGCGACGGCTGGCGGGAATGTTGACTCAATGGGCCAAGGGGATTCCCTCGCGCCGTCACCGCTTTGTGGTCACCTCGGGCGGGGGCCCCGGCATCATGGAGGCGGCAAATCGAGGTGCTCATGAGGCGGGGGGCAAGACCATTGGCATGAATATTCGGCTGCCTTTCGAGCAAGCGCCCAACCCCTACATCACGCCTGCGCTCAACTTTGAGTTCCATTACTTCTTCATGCGCAAGCTTTGGTTCGCCTACCTGGCCAAAGCACTGGTGGTCTTTCCTGGCGGCTTCGGCACACTCGACGAGATGTTCGAGATTCTCACGCTGGCACAAACCCACAAGCTGGCGAAGAAGATCACGGTTGTCATCTACGGCTCAGACTATTGGAAGCGGGTCTTCAACCTGGACGCGCTGGTGGATACTGGAGCTATTTCGCCCAAGGATATTGAGCTGTTCAAGTTCGCCGAGACGCCGGAGCAGGCGTTCGAGATGTTGCGCCAGGGATTGACAGAGAACTACCTTGTTCCCGAGGCAGCCTCGGCGCAAGAACAACCGCCGAAGGAATTAATGCCGGGGTCGACTCTGGAGGATTTTCTGGGTCCGGAACTGGCGAAGACGGCAAAATAGACGAGGCACGGGTAAAGCAGTCCGCGGGAAGAGTTGGATTAGCGGGGGGAATCGGCGTCAAAGCATCCCACAGGGGTCAAAAAGCCCGGTTCATTTGGGGCGCGTGCGGAACGACAGAAGTCTTGCCCTGACAGAAAGCAAGTGCCCGGCTGGAAACAAAGCCGCTGTCAATCCCCGGCTAGGATTGAGTCTTTCCAGAGCCTGTAAAGGCCGCTCTGATCCTGGACCGTATGCGGCACGATTCGGCGCGGCGAATCATGGCCTATGAAGGCGGCTTACTCCAATTCTCCTGGCCATTGGTCTGGACGCGCGCGGATTTTTGCGGCCGTTGCCCGGGGCAATGCAAGCGCAATCGCGTTGAAGAAGTGCAACCGGTGAGTGCGGAGAGGAATTGTCTACCTACTGGGTGTTTTTTTCGCTCTTTGAGAACAGCGGGATGTGGAAGGGCATTTCGGCGTTCGACTTCTTGTGTTTGGTATTTGAGTCTTCGCGGAGTGCTGTACGTTGCGAGTTCACGCACCGCCAGCCGCCATGCACGCGCTCAAAGACATGCGTAAACACGCCCTTTTCGTCGACTTGCGATGAGCCCGTTTTGTGGTGCAACACGTAGGTGCCGTTGGCTACAGCAATGTCGCCCATCATGCGCACTGTAATGACACGCTGCTCAAGATGGAGGGTCTTGTCTTCGCCCGAGATCAGATCGGCGACCTGCTGATTGCGAGTGGTGATGTCACCCGTGGCGGACACATCCATGAACAAAGGCGCCAGCACCAGCTCAAGGCTGTACTGGTCGCGCAGGTTCACGGCGTTTGCCCACGCATCCTCAATCTTTTGAAACTCGACGACTTCAGGGGACGCGGTGGAAGTGATCGCAGGTTGATTGGATGGCGAAGCCGAAACCTCGGTCGGGCTTTGGGCTACTACAACGCAGGAGAGAAATAAAACAGGAAAGCAAGCAAAAATGCGGGTCATGCGAAACTCATACTCCCACTCTCGATCATAGCTCTTTGGACTCCCGGGACATGCAATGCGGGAGCGGGAAAAGAGAAAGGAACGAGTTAAGCCAGGGTCTGCAGCAGTTCCGGATGGTGCAGCGTGACGAGAGAATCCTCGATTGAAATCCAGCCATCTTTTCTGAATTGGCCGAGGGTGCGGGTCACTGTCTCGCGGGTCGTACAGGCCATCGAGGCCATCTCTTCGTGGGTCAGCAGGAGCGGAAACCGGAAGCCTCCGCCGGAGAGTTGCTCGCCGATCTGGTGTGCCAATTCGAGCAGCAAACGCCCTAGCCTTGCCGCCACCGTCTCCGCAAGGGCAATGCGGCATGCGTCCTGGAGCGCGAAGCGGTATTCCTGGCAAATGCACTGCACGGCGCGCATCTGGGCTTCCTTGTGGCTCCGGAGGAAGGTAAGAAACCTTTCCCGCTCCACAGGCCGAAGCTGAGCGGCGGTGAGCGACTCCGCAGAAACCTCGTACATGCCGTGCGAGAGAACCGCGTAGAGTCCGAGCATCGAACCGGGACCGGCGACTCGCACGATCATCTGGCGATCTTGAGCGCGTCCCGCGGTGAGCTTGAGGTAGCCACCACAGATGAGGTAGAGACATCGGGCTTCTTCACCCTGGGTGAAAAGAGAAGCCTGCGCTGGAAGAGAAATGGTGCTGGTTGCGAGCTCAAGGTCGGCCAGAACGGCGCTTCCCAAGGAGCAGAACCAGCCAGGACGGCGATTTGCACAGGCTGCGCACCCTATCGGCGCCTGCCGCGCCATATGCTTTTGCCGTCTCTGCACTCCCGCCGGAATTACTGTATCCGCCATCGTGTTGCCCCATCTTCGCCAATTAGGGCCCTGGACCTACTCCGGCGCCCCCTTCCATTGGCGCGAGGGTTGCGTCCGAAGTGAAAGCTTCGCGGCCTCCGGGAAAGAGAGTTGCTCTGCATCAAAGTTTCCACTACGCGCCTTTTCGTGGATGTGATGGGCCTCACGTCTCTTAACCATCGCAGATGGTGATTCCTCGGTTTATTCCCTGGCCGGGGGATTGAGGGCTCGATACCGAGGGCAGCAAAGGCAGATGACACACGGGAAAGCTGACTAAGCCGAAAACCAAATCCTATCCGGCCGGCAGAGTCCAAATAAATCTGATTCACAGGTTGTCCAGATTCGACGCGGCTGCTCCAGAAATTCACTCTTCTTTTGCGGTAAAAGACGGGCCTTCTTTCGTGTGATGGGCTGTTCCATAAGCGGCTTCCGACTCTGCGCCGTGGGGAGTTCCAGGCCGACATTGAACTATTGTGCATTCTGAGGGATGCGTTGGTTTGTACCAGTGCAAGAGAGAGCAGGTACCTCCCCACTCACCGAATGTGACGAGCGTCACCGTCTCTAGAGCCCAAATTTCGTAGGATTCAGCGCATGAGGTGATGCTCCGCACACGCGTTATCTCATACCAGAAAGACAGACGAATCTATCGCCATTTACTCCCTTTTGTTAGTTGGCGCACAAGATTCGCGCTAGGTCGTTTGATAACGCAAGCTGCGACAAGAGCTCCAAAGGTGGTACTTGATGCGAAGAGATGGGCTGAAAACGCAATTATCGGTCGTTGGCTTCTCGAGGAAGATTTTCGGGTATCAAGTGATTCTGTTGTTGAGCTTGGGCATGCTTGGTTCCACGGCTTTGGCCGGTCCCGCGAGCGGAGCGAAATCGACCGGGACCCAGTCCTCACAACCGGCCCCCGGTGATTTCGTGGGTGCGGAGACCTGTGCCACTTGCCACCAGGAGGTAGCGAAGGGTTTCGGCGACAATCCTCATGCGAGGCTGGCCACACAGCACGGCGGGACCGGGGTCACGTGCGAAAGTTGCCATGGCCCAGGCAAGGCGCACGTCGAGGGTGGCGGCGACATCACGAAAATCTTCAATCCTGCAAAGGCCACCGCCAAGGAAGTGGACGAAAAGTGCCTGGGGTGCCACCAGGGCCAGCACGCGAATTTTGAACATTCGGCCCACGGCGAGGGCAACGTAAGTTGCATTGGATGCCACAGCGTCCACGCCGGAAAAGATCCGGAGCATTTGCTCAAGGCGGCTCAGCCCGTGCTTTGTTTCCAGTGCCACACCGACGTCAAGCCCGAGTTCTCCATGCCGTTCCATCACAAAGTGGAGGAGGGGCTGATCCAGTGCACGGACTGTCACGATCCGCACGGCACATTTGGGCGGCACGCTCTGAAGTCTTCGACTCAGCAGGATGCGGTGTGCACCAAATGCCATACGGAGACTGCCGGCCCCTTCGTGTATGAGCACGACGTGGTGAAGACCGAAGGCTGCATCGCCTGCCACAACCCGCACGGCGGACCGAACCCGCGCTTGCTGAATCGCGCCAACGTGAACACGATCTGCCTGCAATGCCACTCGCCGTCGCCGAACTTTACGACCAGCCTGCCGCTGGGGCCGGCGCACAACCAGGCGGCACAGTATCAGTCATGCACCATTTGCCACACCAGCATTCACGGTTCGAACACCAGTTCTGTGTTCTTCAATTCCACGGAGTAGGGGGCGAGCGATGACAAATCAGACGAAATCCTGCAAATGTCTGGGTGGGTCGCCGGCCGGGTTCATTCTTGCCCGGTTTTGCACCCTTACACTGGGGGCCACTTTGATCGCCGGCGGCGCTGTGGCCGGTTTTGGGCAAGCGCAGCCGGACGCGGCCAAACCCGCGCAACAGGTGAAAGAAACGAAACCCGCAGCTGAGCCGGCACAGAAGATTATCGGCGGCTACGTTGTGCATCAAACGCTCGAGTTGGGCGGACGCGTTGTGGCGAACAAGAGCGGGAGCGATGCAATGTGGTCGACGATGGTTAACCAATCCACGGGTATGCGCGTCCTCAGCCATTCGCTCGAAATGCATTCGCTTAACCCATCAAAGACCCCGTTCTTCGACACGTTGTCCTCGACCAGCATGGGATATGGCGGCGACCCGTATGACGTCTCTTACCTGAAGCTTTCAAAGGGACGGATTTACGATTTCAACGGCAGCTTCCGTCGCGACCGCAACTATTTCGACTACAACCTGCTGGCCAATTCGTTGCTGGGGCCAACAGCGCTGGTCCCAGAGCCCGATTCGCTGCACTTGTTCAATACTGTGCGGCGCAACACGGACACGATGCTGACGCTGTTGCCGCTTTCGGTGGTCAGCTTCAGAGCCGGATTCAATCATGGCACGCACGAGGGGCCGTCGTTCACCTCGGTTCATGATGGCGGAGACGTGCAACTGGCACAGTGGTTCCGCAACGCTCTCGACACTTACACGGGTGGCGTGGACGTGAAACTGGCCAAGAGGACTACGCTCAGCTACGACCAGTTCTATGCCTTTTACAAGGGCGACTCGACGTTTCAATTGGCCGGCGCCAACTTCCATCTTCCCGATGGGACACCCGTGTCACTTGGAGTTGACACTCTGGCCAACGTCACCTGCGGCACAGGCGCGAACAAGACGCTCGAAGTTGTGAACGGCATTGCCAATCCATACTGCAGTGGAACCGCGGTCATGAGCGAGGTTTCGCCTACCCGGACGACCTTTCCGACAGAGCAGTTGCGTTTCGCGTCGCACTATTGGGAGCACGTCTCGATGAATGGGCGAGTGACCTATAGCGGTGGAGTCAGCAACGTAAACAGCTTTAACGAAACCTTCACGGGCCTGTTGACTCGCACCTTCACCCGGCAGGAAATCGATACCGGCGGGCTCGCCAACGGCCGTTTGGCTCAGAACAAGCGGGTGAATGTGAATGCCGACTACGATATGGAAGCGGATCTGAGCAAGTACGTTTCGATCTCCGATGCCATCAATTTCTGGGACTTCCGGGTTCCGGGCAGCAACGGAGTTAGTTCAGAGGTGTGGGCAGGGACCGATGCAACGCATCCGCCAAACCTGAACATGCTTACTCCGCTGAGCGTTCTGACGCCCACGACCAGCACAACCACCAACACGGCGTTTATCAACCAGAAGAACGTGGGCAACACGATCCTGGGAATCTTTACTGTCTCGCCGCAGGTAAAGCTTTCAGGCGGCTGGCGATTCAACAGCCGCAACATCACCGATAACGGCGATGACCTTACCTGGCATCAAAACTGGATGCTTCTGGGCGCTGTGATGCAGCCTTCGCATGTGTTCCGGCTGAACGTGAACTACGATGGCATGACTTCAAAGAGTGCCGACTCGGCAACGCCCAGCAATACGTATACGCGCGAGGCCCCCGACAAGACGTACCATGTGCGCGCGCGCGCCACGGTCATTCCGGCCAAGTGGATCAACTTTTCAGTAACAGCGAACGACTATTCGGCGAAGAATGACGATCCTCTGGTGAACCACATCGAGCACAACCAGGACTTCAGCTTTGCCACACAGATCATCCCGATGGAGTCATTGAGCGTGGACCTGAACTTCGCCCACGACGATGTTTTCTCGAGGACCGACCTGTGCTACGTTTACTCGGCCACGCCGCCGCCCGCAGGAGCTTCAAACGCGGGAACCTGCGTGCCGAGCGCAAACAACCCAACCGCAACCAGCAACCTGTTTTTGGGTGATGGATACTATGACGCGCCGGAGACGTTTTTTTACGGCGCGCTTAACTATGCACCATCAAAGCTTTTCCGGTTCAATGGGGGAGCAACAATCAACAACCAGAATGGAACGGCGGAGCAATTGAACCCGCTGATGGTTCCAGGTGCGCTTCAGTCGAAGGTTATTTCGCCCTTCACTGATCTGCTGGTGCACATCGCGCCACAGTGGTCGTGGCATGGCAATTGGATTCACCACGGCTATTCCGAGAAAGGGCCCATAGGCCCCACAGCGCCTCGGGATAACCATGGCGATGTAATCACACTGGGTGTGAATTACGCATTTTGACAACTGGGTGGACCGGCAAGTGGCTTTGCCTATTCATCCTCATTTTTTCGCACTTTCACTTGATTTAACGTCGCAGTGATTTCCTTCAGTACGGCGCACAGGGAACAGCGCGGCTTTTGTTGAAGAAGCCTCTTTTCGACAGCGACCGACCCCGTGCACAGACCGGGGAGGTCTGCGAGGAGTTTGAATATGACCAAGAGGATTCGATCTTTTGTAACGCTGGCGGCGATGTTATCGGTGACCGGCGCCTTGGGCTTTGCCCAGTCATCGGGGGAAGGTCTCTACAAGAGCAAGTGCCAGATGTGCCATGGGGCAGCGGGATTGGCTGACTCACCGGCAGGCAAGGCAATGAAGGTGAAACCAATCACCGATCCTGAAGTGAAAAAACTCACTGAAGGTCAGATGGTTGACGCAGTGAAGAACGGTATGGGTAAGATGCAACCATACAAAGATAAGCTGACCGACGCCCAGATCAAGGACGCGGTGGCCTATTTCCGCACGTTTTCAAAGTAACCGAAGAGGCAGAGAGACCGGTGCAATACCTGCAAGTTTGGGGCTGTACCGGTCTTTTGGGGTAGGGTTACCCCGGCTGTCTCGATGGAAGTCCCGGTGATATTTTGTTTACCGGCGGGGTTCAGAAGTGCAAGACAATCCACGGCGGGCGCGTGACCCCCGGCGCACTGTGCGTGGAAAGGCTAAAGGAGTTTTGCAATGACAAAGACGATTCGTTCTCTCGTGGTGCTGGCTGCAGCAGTGAGCATGGCCGGTTCCTTGAGCTTCGCTCAATCTGCGGGTGAAGCAACCTACAAAGCCAAGTGTCAAATGTGCCACGGCGCCACCGGCACCCCGAGCCCAGGAATGGCCAAGATGATGGGCATCAAGGCGGCCTCTGATCCGGATATTAAAAAACTGAGCGAAGCCGATATGGCAGCCGCCGTCAAGAATGGCAAAGGCAAGATGAAGCCGATCGCGGGACTGACCGATTCACAGGTCAAGGAAGTCGTGACTTATTTCCGCTCGTTGAAGTAGGATGCGCAATGCGGCCCGCCTTTGCCGGCGGGCCATTCAATGTTTAGTTGGGGGCAACGTGCCATTGTTTCAAAGATTCCGCGAGAACTGGGTGCGGCCGGCGCTGTTTTTCGGCAACAATCCCATCAGCCTGGCAGGCGGTGCGATTACCACTGCATCCGGCGTAACCATGATCGGCTACTGGCTGGTGGAGATTTTCGGCCGGCCAAACGATAACCCTTATCTCGGAATCATCTTCTTTCTGATCCTGCCGGCCTTGTTTATTCTGGGGCTGGCGCTGATTCCGGTGGGCGTTTTTCTGCGCCGCAAGTCGCTGCAGAAGATCGGCCAGATTCCCGCGGCGTTTCCCAAGGTTGATTTTAACGATCGCATTTTTCGGCACGGTGTGGATATCGTTCTGGTGGCCACGATTGTGAATCTTCTCGTGGTGTCGATGGCCAGCTACCGTGGCGCGGCCTACATGGACTCGCCTCAGTTCTGCGGACAATCGTGCCATGTGATGAAGCCCGAGTACACCGCATACAAGATAGCGGCACATTCACATGTGGCATGCGTCGACTGCCACATCGGCTCAGGAGCGCAAGCCTATTTCAGCGCCAAGGTAAACGGCACCAAGCAGTTGCTTGAAGTCTCCTTCCATCGATTTCCGACGCCGATTCCATCGCCCGTGCAGAACCTGCGTCCGGCGCGCGTAATCTGCGAGGGTTGCCATACGCCGGCGCGCTTCGTCGGTGAAAAGCTGCTGGTCAAATCCAGTTTTGCCGACGACGAGCAGAATACCGAGACTCAGACCGTGCTGGTTCTGCACCTTGGCGGGCTTGATGGTCTCTCCCACCTGACCGGCATCCACGGGGTGCACCTGGGCCACATTGAATACATCGCCACGGATTCCACCCGCACTACGATCCCATGGGTGCAGAAGCAGAACGCCGACGGCTCTGAGACGGCGTTTGCCGCTTCATCCCTCAAAGGTGCGGTTCCCAGCGGTGAGCGGCGGGTAATGGACTGCATTGATTGCCACAACCGCGCGGCGCATCCCTTTGTGACCGCGGAGGAAGCGATCAACCAGGCCATGTCCGATGGGCCAGTGAGTCCGGAACTTCCCTTTGTCCACAAGGAGGGGCTTGAACTGCTGAAAGCCAACTACGCCTCCCAGGATGAAGCGCGTGCCAAAATTCCGGCAGACCTGACAGCCTTTTATCGCAGCAACTACCCGCAGGTGATGGCTACCAAGGCCAATCTTGTAAAGAAAGCGGGCGATGGGCTAGCGACCGTCTACTGTCAAAATGTGTTTCCCTTTATGAAGGTGACCTGGGGAACGCATCCCAACCACATTGGACACATGAGCTATCCGGGCTGTTTCCGCTGCCACGACGGGGATCATACGGCCAAGGACGGCACGTCGATTCCCCAAGACTGCTCAACCTGCCACAACCTGCTGGCTGTGGACGAGTCAAAGCCCAAGGTGCTTGCAGATCTGGGCATTCAATAAGCTGAATTCCACGAAGCGCGGACATGAGGGGCGGCCGGATTGACGGCCGCTCCCTCGCGCTTCTGCCACGCCTTTAACCTCGGCGTGGTAGGCTGGCTCTTCGCTTAAAAGGAGCCTGATTCTCGTGCATAACAGCCATCCTCTGCACTTCAACCTTGTGATAGCGGCTCATGCCGCGATGATCGAACACGGTTTTCAGCCCGACTTTCCAGACGGAACAGAAACCCAATTGGCCGCGATCCAGGCGCATCCCGAGACTCCCACGGCCCCCGGCGCGAAAGATCTGCGCGACCTGCTGTGGTCGTCGATCGACAACGACACCTCAAAGGATCTTGACCAGATCGAGTGGGCCGAGCAATTGCCGGATGGACGTATCCGCGTCCTGATCGGGGTGGCTGATGTGGACGCGCGCGTCGCTGAGGGTACGGTCATCGACGGACACGCCCGCAGCGAAACCACTTCGGTGTATACCGGCGTCAAGGTGTTTCCGATGCTTCCGGCGGAGCTTTCCGAAGGCATTACATCGTTGAATGAGAATGAAGACCGCGTGGCACTGGTCATCGAATTTGCTGTCGATTCGACGGGCGCCGCATCCGATGGCAAGGCTTATCGCGCCTTGGTACGCAACCGCGCGCAACTGGCCTATAACAGCGTGGGCGCGTGGCTCGAAGGCAAAGGCCCCGCACCGGACAAGGTCGCCGCCAGTGGCGAGTTGGCCGCACAGCTGAAACTGCAGGACACCGCGGCGCAACACATGCAGGGCAGCCGTTTTCAGCACGGGGCTCTCGATCTGGAAACGGTCGAGACTCGGCCCGTGATGTTAGCGGATCAGGCCGTCGACATTGCGAGCCTGGTAAAGAATCGCGCCACGTCGCTGATCGAGGAGTTCATGGTGGCGGCAAATGGAGTCATCGCCAGAACATTCGAGGACGCCGGTGTGGCCTCGATCCGCCGGATTGTGCGCACGCCAAAGCGCTGGGACCGCATTGTCGAAGTGGCACAGGGCCTGGGGACTACGCTGCCGGCCGTGCCAGACTCCAAGGCGCTGAACGATTTTCTGCTCGTCCAGAAGCAGAAGGATCCAGACCACTTTCCCGATCTCTCGCTCACCGTGATCAAGCTGATGGGGCCTGGTGAGTATGTGTTGGTCAGGCCCCAAGAGGTATCGCCGGGACACTTTGGTTTGGCCGTCCAGGATTATACGCACTCTACTGCGCCCAACCGCCGCTTCCCCGACATGGTGACGCAGCGGCTTCTGAAGGCATGGCTCGCGCAGGCGCCGCAACCCTACTCCGAGGGCGATCTTGATGCCATTGCGCAGCGATGCACGCTGATGGAAGATGGCGCGCGCAAGGTGGAACGGGAGATGCAGAAGCGGATTGCCGCCGTCGTGCTGCACCCTCGCATCGGCCAGAGTTTTCCCGCCATCGTGACCGGTGTGAACCAATACGGCACTTTCGTCCGCATCCTGAATCCGCACGTGGAGGGAATGCTGGTGAACGCGGGAAAGCCGGGAGCCGGCGGCCTGGATGTCGGTGACCGTTTGACGGTGAAGCTGGTTTCCACCGATCCCGAGCGCGGGTTTATCGACTTTGCAAAGTGAAGCGGCCCGCGCTGCGCAAAGAGGAGGGGATGAGTAGCCTCATCCCCTCTGATCGAACTCAGATTTCTGAAATTGAAGACCTTGCTAGACTTCGGGGTCGCTGGGCAAATCGGCTGGAACAGATCCCGAATCCTGTGACGCTGGAGTGCCCGCGGGCGCGGTTTCAGCCGCTGAAGGCGCTCCGGGTTCGTCGATCCACAGGCAAACGATCCACCAGATCAACACTGCAAGATATATGACGCTGTTGGCATTGAAGAGCTTCTCTCGCAGGCCAACGATTCGTTGATATTCCGCCATAGAGTGGGGAGCGGCTGTCTTTGCGATGATCTGCCAGATTGCCTGTACCGCCAATTGAGCGATCGACGCGGTGGAGAGACCGATCACGATTTGCTGCGCGTGACTGCGCCATCCGGCACCATTGCGGCGGGCAAACAGGACCACGAGCAGACCCAGCGCCACGGTGAGCACATCGACCAGCAGCCCGGCCTTCTGAGCCAGCAGTTGCATGAGCCCGAGCAAGGCCAGCGGAGAGGTGACGGAGAGCGTCTTCCACGCCGGCCATTTACCCCACGTGGCCAGCACGGTCGCACCCAAGGCGAGCAGGACTATGGTGGATACGACCCAACTACGTCGTGAAGCGCGTGCAAAGGCGCGGCGAGCCAGCTCAACCACAACCAACAGCCCGACGATGGATGACAGATCGGCCAGCACAATGAAGATGGCGCTCGTGGTGAGTTGCGGCATGCGGCCATAGAGGAGCCTGCTTGTTACAAGGCGCAGAGCCACCAGCACGATTCCAGTGGTGAACCACGGAAAGCGGCGCATCCGGTCGCGCCCCATCAAAACAACCAGCAGCACGAGATGCGCCGCAAACGTCAGAGCCCAGAGAACCTGGACAGTACTAAAAGCAAAGTTGAAGTGCATGAACTCCTTGCAAGGCGTGCGCTCGAGAACGAAACGCGGCCAAGTCTCAGTTTAGAGTATTCCGGCGCCGGCGAACCGGAATCGGAGTCTGTCTTCGGCGCCGGCCAGCTAAAGCTGTCACTGTCTGGGGAGAATTCGATGAAAGGATAGTGCGCCCGGAGATCCGCCGCAGTGGACGAACTACCAGCCTGACGCTCATGGCAATCTGAGAGCGTTGCAAAGCAAGTGAAACATGGTGCGCCCGGAGAGATTCGAACTCCCGACCTAACGCTCCGGAGGCGTTCGCTCTATCCAGCTGAGCTACGGGCGCGCTCTATCAGCATATCGTATTTGATGGTAGGAGCGGCGGAAGGGGAGCGATGAGCAGAGTGACCGGGTTGGAGGCCGACCTAACGCTGCGGAGGGTGGCCGCGGCGACCACTATCCAGGTGAGCTACGGGCGCGCTCTTTCAGCATAGTGTATTTAGGCCTCTTGGAGCGGGCTCAGCTGGCGGAGGGGCTGGCGTCGCGCGCTGCTTCGCGCTGCAGGCGCAACTCTTCCATTACCGACTGGATAAGGGCCTTGGCACCCTCCATGCCGCTCAGAACGGCTTGGAGGTCGAGCGCCGGTTTTGCGGGGTTCCGGCTGGAGGCACAATATACCCCATGCTGACCCACCATGATCAGCGAGTCAGTGAGCAGATCCAGCGCCACGGCCAGTCTGCCTCGCTCCATGCCCATCATGAATTCGTGCCGCTCCAGTTCAGCCCGCTTCTCGTCAAAAACGCTCATCACTTGAGCCTACTCGAAAAACGGAATCAAGGCTCTCTTCGTGAGCAGGGGCTCTCGCCTTACACGTTCAGTTTGCGCATATATTCGGCATCCTCGCGCAGCTCTTCCATTGGATCCATGTCGAATTCTTCCTGCTCAACGAAGTAGTACTTCAGCCCCGTGGCGGCGCGCATGATCGGGCCATAATCAATGCTTCCCTTGCCCAGCACGGTCATTTGCCTCTTGCCGTCGGCGCCAAGCACCATGTCCTTAACATGCATCAGCGGGAAGCGCTTTGGCGTCTTGCTCAGATAGTCCACCGGATTGTGTCCGGAGGCGTAGACCCAGCCGGCGTCCATCTCGAAGACTACGAATTTGGGGTCAGTCAACCGCAGCAACTCGTCATAGACCAGCACACCGCCTTCCGTGGCGAACTCCGGCGTGTGGTTATGTACGCCAAAGGTCATGCCCGCGGCCTTCACCTTTTCGCCGATGCGGTTGAACTCGCCCGTCACATAGCGCCAGTCATCCAGGGTGAGTTCACCTTTCGCGGATGGGTCGCGGTGGACTCCTCCGGAAGACGAGCAGACGATATACTCCAATCCCAGCGTATGCGCGTAATCGATCCACTGATCAAGCTCAGTCTGAAGCGCCTTCAACGTGTGGTGGGTGCTCACGCAACGCAGCCCGGCCTGGTCCATGGAGTGGCGAAACTCAGTTGCCGTCTTGTCGTAGTAGCCGGCGGCCTCGACTACCTTGTAGCCCGCGGCGCTGACCTGGTGTAGCGTGCCATCAAAGTCCTTGGGCAGGAACTCGCGCACTGAATAAAGTTGCAGGCCGAGAGGTAGGTGGCTCCGGGCTGCGGAGAGACGGCCCGCGCCCACACAGGCCGCGGCGGCAACCGCACCCGAAGCTTTCAAAAAGGTTCTACGAGACGAATTGCTCATGTGGATGTTCTCCTCAGATTCCTGTTAGCCCTGGATGGCCTGCGCACCCGTGTCCCACGCGGCCACATTGTGATGGAAATACGAATGGTTTGCCATGTGGCATGCGATGGCTGCGTTGTTGCCGAAGACCACGTCTTCGATGACTTGTTCGCGTGTGACTACGGCGTTGAAGAAGTTGGCGATGTGGTCGGCGGTGTCGTCGTATCCGTGCGGGGCTGCGAAACTTTCCGCCTCGCCGAGCGTTGCCGGGGCCTCGGGGTGTGCGGCATGCCACTCATCCAGGTACTGCTTCTTCGCCTTCGCGGTCCAGCCGTTCAGCGCGTAACCCTCCGGCTGCGGCCGGGTATCCTGCGGGGTCATTGTGAGCGTATTGCCCTCGATCACCAAGGTGCCTTCTTTGCCGTAGAAGATGGTTTGCTCAGCGTCTGTGTTGTTCTGGTTGCAGTGGATGCTCACGGTCGCGCCCGGGTAGTCGTAGAGGGTGGCCATCAGGTCGGGAAAATCGCGGCCGTCTTTAAAGTGGGTGAGGCTGCCGCTGGAGAAGGCGTGGCTGGGAGCGGCGTTAATCCCAGTGACGCGCTGCATCCCGGAGATCAGGTGAACAAACAGGTCGCCAGGCAGGCCTTCGCCGTAGTCCTTGAAGCAACGCCAGCGGAAGAATCGCGCTGCTTCGAAAGGCCGATCAGGCGCATCCTCGAGAAACGCCTTCCAGTCGATGGTTTCCGGGCTGGCATCGGGCGGAACGGGATAGACCCAGGCGCCGGAGGGCGAATTGCGGTTGGTGAATCCCTCGACATCGGTCACCTCGCCCAGCCGTCCTGAGGCGTAGATCTCCGCCGCTTTCTTGAACACGATATTGCTGACCCTCTGGCTACCCACCTGGAAGATCTGCTTGCTACCCTGCACGGCCTTGACCATCGCGAGCCCGTCGGCCACATTGTGCGACATGGGCTTTTCGCAATAGACGTCCTTGCCGGCGGCAATGCAGTCGAGCACCACGCGCCGATGATGATGGTCTGAAACGGCCACAAATACGGCGTCCACGTCCCTTCGGTCGAGCAGGGAACGGTAGTCGCGGCTGGTGGGAACATCCGCGCCGTAGGCTTCCAAACCGGCCTTCTGGTGCATGTCGTAAAGATCAGCCGTGCCCACCAGGGCTCCGTTCGACAGCTTTCGCGCGGACCGCAGCAGATCGCATCCGCGGATGCCAGTACCGATGGAGACAAAGCGGATGATGCGGCCAGACGAATTAGCCGAAGACGATTGTGCGGCAAGTATAGACGGCTCAAGCAAGGTTGATTTGATGGCGGCGCCTGCCGCGACGGCGCCCGCGCCGAGACGCACAAAGGCCCGTCGCGTGATGGAATGCATATTCATTGGGTTTCTCCCGTGCGAGCGCAATTCTCGCTCGCCGACCCATACGGTGTAAAGAATCGCAAAACGAAATGCGTGCAAGCCGGTGCTCTGAAAGCTGCTTGACAAGCATAAGCAACCCCTGTTGTTATCGTGAACGATTCAAAGCGCGATGCACACTTGTCCTTAAAACAATCGGTTGCCTTTGGAGTTTCTGGAAGAAGTGCGAGTCCGCTCGAATTGCCGTCGCAAATTGCGGCGCAGAGGAGTCTTTATGAATCCGAGACGCGCGCTCGTTTCAATCCTTTTCGCAGGCCTTACCTCTCTTCCAATCGCAGCGCAGGCCCAGGCCATACCGGATGCGCAGCTTTGGCTCACCACTGTGGATCGGTCCGCATTGTTCGCGCCTCAACCGGCTCCTCTCCATTTCACCGCGGCACAGGAGACGCTTCCTGCGATTACGGTCAACGACATGCAGCAGTTCCAGCCGATTGAGGGCTTCGGTTTTGCTGTCACCGGCGGAAGCGCGCAACTGCTGATGCGCATGTCACCAGGCCGGAGGACCGCACTGCTGAAGCAGATTTTTTCGACTGAGGGCGAGGGGATCGGCGCAAGTTATATCCGGGTGAGTATCGGTGCTTCCGATATGAATGACCACGTGTATTCCTACGACGATATGCCAGCGGGCCAGACTGACCCCACGCTGGCGAAGTTCAGCCTCGACCCCGACCGCGCCGATGTGATTCCGGTCCTCAAAGAAATTCTGGCGATCAATCCCCGCATTAAAATTCTCGGCTCTCCCTGGTCCGCTCCGGCATGGATGAAGACCAACGACGACGTGAGAGGCGGCAATCTGAAGCCCGAGTTTTACGCGGCGTTCGCGAACTACTTTGTGAAGTACATCCAGGGCATGCAATCTGAGGGCATTCCCCTCACGGCCATCACGGTCGAGAACGAGCCGCTGAATCCGAAGAACACGCCCAGCATGGTCATGTTTGCGGAGGAAGAGAACAATTTCATCGGGAAGTTTCTTGGCCCCGCGTTTGAGAAAGCCGGAATCAAAACCGAGATCCAGGTATACGATCACAACCCTGACGTTGCCTCGTATCCCATGTCGATTCTCGCGGATCCGGTTGCAGGTAAATATGTTTCCGGAACCGCCTTCCACCTCTATGGCGGCGACCCTTCGACGCTGACGATGGTGCACGATGCCTATCCCAACAAGAACCTCTATTTGACTGAGCAGTCGATTACGGAGCGTCCCGGCTCGGCGTCGATCGCGATTGCCGCATCGGTGAGCCGCGTTCTGATCGGGGGAACGCGCAATTGGGCGCGCAATGTGCTGATCTGGAATCTCGACGCCGACCCGCATGCCGGACCACACACCAACAATGGCGGATGCACAGGCTGTTTCGGGGCCATTACCCTGGACGGCGACGAAGCCAAACTCAACGTCGCTTATTACGCAGTTGCGCACTTCTCGAAATTTGTTCCGCCCGGTTCGGTGCGCGTCGGATCAACCGAACTGGAACAGCTCGCGACGGCGGCATTCCTGACACCTGAAGGCAAGGTCGTGCTGGTCGCCTCCAATACAGGCAACTTCCCCAAAACGTTTTATATTGCGTATCACGGCAAGAGCGTGAAAACGACTCTTCCCTCAGAATCGGTGGGGACTTATGTCTGGTAACGCGAAAACGAATGCTGGATTGACCAGTGTTCTCGTCCGCTCGGTCGTACTGGCAGTTTTGCTTGTGTGCTGTTTTGGCGCGGCAGTGGCGGCGCCAGCGAGGCCATCTGCAAAGCCAGATTTAGGTACGAATGTGTTGGTGTTCGATGCGTCCATGCCGTCTGCGGAGATCCAGCAGCAGATCGACAAGGTTTACGCCGTTGAGCAGCACAGCGAGTTTGGCCCCGCGCGCTATGCCTTGCTGTTTCTGCCGGGCGAATATCACGTGGATGTGCCGGTGGGCTTCTACACGCAGGTGCTTGGCCTGGGGGCTTCGCCGGACGGGGTTCACATCACGGGCAATGTCCACTCCGATGCCAGCCTCCCGCACAACAATGCCACTTGCACTTTCTGGCGGGCGGTGGAGGGCTTCTCGGTGACTCCCACTGGCGGAACCATGAAGTGGGCGGTCTCGCAGGCCGCGCCGTTTCGCCGCATGCATGTGTTGGGCGATATCGTGCTGCACCAAAACGGGGGGTGGGCCAGCGGCGGATGGATGTCGGACTCGCTGGTGGATGGCAACGTGGGGGCAGGCCCGCAACAGCAGTGGATCTCGCGCAACAGCGAGTGGGGAAGCTGGACCGGCGCGAACTGGAACATGGTCTTTGTAGGTGTGCCGCATCCGCCGATGGGCGAGTGGCCCCAGCCTCCGTATACCAAAGTGGAGCGTACGCCGGTCGTGCGAGAGAAGCCGTTCCTTGAGGTCGACGGGAAGGGGAACTGGAGCGTACGTGTTCCAGCGCTCCGGACCGACAGCGTGGGCATTACGTGGCACGAAGGTTCGACGCCGGGAAAATCAATTCCGCTGAGCCGGTTTTATAAAGCGCGGCCAGACGTGGATACCGCTGCCAGCATCAATGCGCAACTGGCCCAGGGGAAGGACTTGCTGTTCACACCGGGCATTTACAACCTGGCCGAAGCAATTCGAGTTACCCGGCCCAACACGGTAGTGATGGGGCTGGGCTTTGCAACCTTGCGGCCGACCAAGGGCACAGCGGCCATGACCGCGGCGGATGTGGATGGCATTGAGATCGCCGGATTGCTTTTTGACGCGGGAGAAACCCAATCGCAGGTACTGCTGGAAGTGGGTGCCGAAGGCAGCAGGGCCAGCCATGCCAAAGATCCGATCTGCCTTTACGATGTCTTCTTCCGCGATGGCGGCGCGGGTGTGGGGCGCACGCAGGTGAACCTGCGCATCAACAGTAACGACACTATCGTTGATCACACATGGATCTGGCGCGCCGACCACGGAGCCGGAGTGGGCTGGCACGAAAACACCAGCGCCAACGGGCTGGTGGTGAATGGCGATGATGTAACCATCTATGGCCTGTTCGTTGAGCATCACCAGCAGTACCAGGTGTTGTGGAACGGCAACGGCGGTCGCACGTACTTCTATCAGTCCGAGATTCCCTACGATCCACCGGACCAGGCGAGCTACACCAGTGCGCCGGGCACGAACGGATGGGCATCCTACAAAGTGGCAGACTCGGTGACAAGTCACGAGGCATGGGGATTGGGAATCTACAGCGTGTTCCTGCGCCCGAATGTCGTGCTCACCAGGGCCATCGAGGTTCCCAGAAAGCCAGGAGTCCGCTTCCACCACATGATCACTGTTGCGTTGGGCAACCTGGGCGAAATATCGAATGTTATCGACGACAAAGGTGGAGCTACGTCGATTCATCCGCGTGTCACGCCGAAGGTGACTGAGTTTCCGTAATCCGCGGCGGGTTAGACTCGCGCCGGACGTGTCCCGTTGAATCATGGGAGAATGGATAGGTACACACCATGACCAACGAAGACGTTCCTGAAGGCCAGCCCGCCCCCGAAGACGCATCCGAAACCGCCGCAGAGCCGATGGAAGACTTTGCCGCGCTGCTTTCCGAGTTCGAGCGCAGCCACACGCACAAGCCCGCGAGTGGCGCAAAGCAGTTGCAGGGCACGGTCGTTTCTCTCTCCGCCGACCAAGTATTTCTCGACATCGGCTACAAGACTGAGGGCGTTCTGCCGCGCTCAGCGTTTGAGAACAATGCCGAAGGCGTAGAGCCGGGACAGAACATTCCGGTGTCGGTGACTGGCCGCAACGAAGAAGGATACTACGAACTGTCGCGCTTCAAAGTGGCGCAGCCTCGCGACTGGACCGCGCTTGAAGCCGCGTTTGCCGAGAGGGTGGCGGTGGTGGGCACTGTGACCGGCGTGGTGAAGGGCGGCGTCAACGTGGATGTGGGCGTACGCGCCTTCATGCCTGCCAGCCGCAGCGGGACGCGCGATGCGGCGGAACTTGAGAAGCTTGTCGGCACCGAAATAAACTGCCGCATCACCAAGCTGGACGTGACCAACGAAGACGTGGTCGTTGACCGGCGTGTCGTTCTCGAAGAGCAGGCGCGGTCAGATGCGCAAGGCCGCTTTGCCGCCATGCAGGAAGGCGAGGCAATCACCGGCACGGTGCGCAGCTTGATGAGCTACGGCGCGTTCGTCGACTTGGGCGGCGTGGACGGGCTGCTGCATGTGAGCGACATTGCGTGGGCGCGCGTCAACAAGCCTGAAGACGTGCTGAGTGTGGGTCAGGAGATCAAGGTCCGCATCCTCAAGATCGACCCGGACACGAAAAAGATTTCGCTGGGACTGAAGCAGCTTCAGCCGGAACCATGGGAGACCGCGCCGGAGAAGTATCAAGCGGGCCAGCGGGTCAAGGGCACAGTTACGCGTATCGCGGACTTCGGCGCATTTGTCGAGATCGAGCCGGGTGTCGAGGGACTGATTCACATCTCGGAGATGTCGTGGGGGAAGAAGGTTCGCCACCCCAGCGACATTGTTAAACAAGGGGCCCAGGTGGACGCCGTGATTCTGGGCATCAAGCCGGAAGAACGGCGCATCTCGCTGGGGCTCAAGCAGACACTCAGCGATCCGTGGGGCGATGTGCAGCGGAATTTCCCCGTCGGTTCGCAAATTGAGGGACCGATCACGAAGCTGATGAACTTTGGCGCCTTTGTGCAGATTGCCGATGGCATCGAGGGTCTTGTCCACGTGAGCGAGATCAGCGCGGAGAAGCGTATTAATCATCCGCAGGATGTACTTCGCGCGGGCCAGGTTGTGAAGGCGCAGGTGCTCGCCATCGACACGGAAAAGCGCCAGATCAAGCTGAGCATGAAGCAGCTTATTCCGACCAGCATCGATGAATACATCGCCGAACATAAAGTGGGCGATGTGGTTTCAGGCCGCGTGGTTGAGGAACTTGAGAAGTATGCCACGGTGGAACTGGGTGAGGGGATTCGCGCCGTTTGCCGCGTCGCGCCGTCCGCTGCTGCCCCGCCAAAAGCAAAGACGCAAGGCAAAGCCGATCTTTCGTCGCTGTCGACGATGTTGAAGGCGAGATGGCAGGGTAATGCGCCGGCTGCTTCATCAGCGCCTGAACCCATGAGCGCAGGGCAAATCCGCAGCTTCAAGATTGTCAAGCTCGATGCGGAGACGAAGAAGATTGAAGTGGAATTAGCCTGACACTACAAGTAGATTTCGTCGATGTAACACCACTTCCAGTCTTCACCGCGCTCGGCGGATTGGATGAGCGGGTGATGGGTTGCGTGGAAGTGGGCGCGGGCGTGGCGATTCTTCGATGAATCGCAGCAGCCCACGTGGCCGCACTCCAGGCACATGCGCAGGTGGACCCATTTGTCGCCCATTTTCAGGCATTCCTCGCAGCCTTTGGTGTTAGGTTTCACTTTCTTCAGGTGGTCGGCAATATGTGTGCAGGTTGCGGGCATAAAGTCCTCCGTATGCGCGAGGTGATTTGTACCTTCTTACACTACCCGATACTGTTCCGCCAACGCGCGAAACTCCTGCACTTGAGATGCAATCCACGCCGCATCGTGTCTCAGTTCCGCCGCGAGCAATCTTGCCACCGGCTCCGCCATGGCGATGGCGGCATTTGCGTTGAGGAACAGGGCGCGGGTGCGGCGGGCCAGAACGTCTTCGACGCTGCGTGCCATTTCAGCTTGCGCGGCCCACACCACTTCTGCCGCGATGTACGGCAATTCGGGATGCAGTTGCGCAGCGAGCGCCGGGGAACTTCGTGCCAGAGCCTGGATCGCCTCAGCATCGGAACCGTAGACCTCCAGACTGCCCAGCGCGGCTGAGTCCCGCAAGTAGCCATGAATCCTCAGGTTACGTGTGAGGCAGGGCTCGTCGCGCAGCTTGCCCAGGGTGATGGCGTGGTCCACGCAGTCCTCGGCCATGTGCCGGTAGGTGGTCCACTTGCCTCCGGTGATGGTGAGCAGGCCTGAAGTGTCCACGTGGATGACGTGATCCCGTGAGAGCGTCGAAGTTTTGCCCTCGCCTTTGACCAGCGGGCGCAGGCCAACATAAACAGCCAGCACATCGGCCCGGGTAGGGGGACGGGTAAGGTAGCGCGCGGCCGTTTCAAGGATGAATTCAATCTCTTCATCGAGGGGCCGGGGTTCGAGGCACGGCGCGTCCAAAGGGGTGTCGGTGGTGCCTGCCACGGCGTGCTCGTGCCATGGAATCACGAAGAGTACGCGGCCATCACTGGTGCGCGGCACCATGAGCGCGGTATCGCCCTTGAGGAACGAGCGGTCGAAGACGAGGTGAATGCCCTGGCTGGTGACAACCAGCGTCTCGGCTGCGGGGTCGGCCATGCGGCGAATCGAATCCGTGAACACGCCGGTTGCGTTCACCACGATGCGCGCTGGGATCGTAAACACTTCGCCCGTTTCCTCATCGCGAGCAGTCAAGCCGTTCACGTAGCCTTCGGCATCGCGCAACAGGCTCGTGGCCGGGCAGTAATTCAAGATCGTGGCACCGTGGTCGGCAGCGGTCATAGCCAGGTGGATCAGCAGCCGGGAGTCATCGAACTGGCCATCGAAGTAGACGACCCCTCCAACGAGGCCCTCGGGTTCAAGCGCCGGGAGCCGCTCCAGCGTTTCTTCCTTCGACAGCAACTTGGACGCGCCAAAGCCGTATTTACCTGCCAGCAGGTCATAAAGCTTGAGGCCAATGCCGTAAAATGGCGCCTCCCACCACGAGTAATTCGGCACTACAAAAGCCAGGTCGTGTACAAGGTGGGGCGCGTTCTGGCGCAAAAGGCCACGCTCTTTGAGAGCCGACATGACCAACGGAACGTTGCCCTGCTCGAGATAGCGCACGCCGCCGTGCACCAGCTTTGTGCTGCGGCTGCTGGTGCCTTTGCCAAAGTCGTGCGCTTCCACCAGCACCACGTCCAACCCGCGTGCAGCGGCATCCACGGCGACGCCCATGCCGGTGGCTCCGCCGCCGATCACAGCGATGTCCCACGGCTGTTGCCCCTGCAGCGCTTTGCGAACCATTTCTTCCCTGCGCATCACCTGCTCCCGCTTTCTTACTCAGTCCAGCTTTTTGACCGCTCGACGGCGCGGTGCCAGCGCGCACGTCGCTGCGCCCGCTCAGCAGCCTGCATCTTCGGTTCAAAATGCACATCACCCTGCCGTTTTGCGCGCAACTCGTCAGGACCTGCCCAGAAGCCTACCGCGAGTCCGGCCAGGTAAGCAGCACCCAGCGCGGTTGTTTCGGTCACTTGAGGGCGCACCACGGGCACACCCAGCAAGTCGGCCTGGAACTGCATCATCAGGTCATTCACCGCCGCGCCGCCATCCACGCGCAAAGCGCCTAACGGCGTCCCAGTCTCGCTGTGCACAGCTTCAAGCACGTCGGCTACCTGGAAGGCGATGCTTTCAAGTGCCGCGCGCGCGATGTGGCCCGGCGATGTATCGCGCCGCAGGCCGATCAGCAAGCCACCGGCATGCGGGTCCCAATGCGGAGCGCCGAGGCCCACAAAGGCGGGCACGAAGACCACTCCGCCGCTGTCAGGCACGCCCGCGGCGAGTGCCTCCACCTCGGCCGAGGAGCCGATGAGCTTGAGATTGTCACGCAGCCACTGCACCACAGCGCCGCCGATGAAGATGCTGCCTTCGAGCGCGTACTCCAGCCGATGCTGGGCGCTGGCCGCAAGGGTGGTGATGAGCCGGTGCTTCGAGCGCACGAATTGCGTTCCGATGTTTTGCAGCAGGAAACACCCCGTTCCATATGTGTTCTTGGCTTCCCCGGCACTCCAACATAACTGGCCGAATAGTGCCGCCTGCTGGTCGCCCGCAATGCCCGCAATGGAGATGCCGCCCAGCCCCAGCGTGGTCGTGACCTCGCCCACTCGCTGGCTCGACCAGACGACTTCAGGCAAAAGGCTTGCGGGAATGTCGAAGATGCGCAGCAGGTCGGGGTCCCATTCGCCCTTGACGATGTTGTAGAGCAGGGTGCGCGAGGCGTTGGTCACGTCGGTCACATGGCGTTGGCCGCTGGTCAGGTGCCAGATGAGCCAACTGTCGACTGTGCCAAAGGCGAGCTCGCCGCGCTCAGCCCGTGCCCGCGCTCCAGGCACATTGTCCAGAATCCACCTCAGCTTGGTGCCGGAGAAATAAGGGTCAAGCACAAGTCCGGTGCGATTGGAAACCGTATCTCCAAATCCGCTCTCTTCGAGAGCGCTGCATTGCGCCGCTGTCCGCCGGTCCTGCCAGACGATGGCGGGGTGAATGGGCTTGCCCGTCGCGCGATCCCACACAATGACTGTCTCGCGCTGGTTGGTAATGCCGATGGCGGCCACATCGCGAGGGCGCGCCCCGGCCCGGCCCAGCGCTTCTACGGCGCAGCTCAACTGGCTGGTCAGAATCTCCATCGGATCGTGTTCCACCCATCCCGGCTGAGGGTAGAACTGCTCGAATTCGTGCTGCGCCACGGCGGCAATCGCGCCCGCCTCATCGAATAAAATCGCACGGGAACTCGTAGTTCCCTGGTCGAGTGCAAGGATATAAGCCATTGACACCGTCTTCCTTCGGCAACCAGTCAATCACGGGGGGGCGGGTGGGGGCAAGGAACAGGGTCGAACGGTTGTGGAGCGGCCTAAGGTGTGTAGAGATCGACGTACTCGTTCACCGGCATGGATTCGAGCTTTTCGTGGTCGAGAGAGACGTCGAGAATCCTTCGCTGCTGGTCTTCGCCGAAGCGCCGGCGCAGGTTGGTCTTGAACTTCTCTACCAGGAGCGGCAGCCCTTCTTCGCGGCGACGGCGATGGCCAAGGGGGAATTCGACCGTCTCATCCAGAACCGTTCCATCGCTTAATTCCGCGTGCAACGAATTTGCGATAGAGCGTTTCTCTGGGTTGTGGTAATCAGCGGTGAACGTGGGCTCCTCAACACAAACAACCTTGGCGCGCAGAGCATCGATGCGCGGATCCGCGGCAACATCGTCCTCATAATCCGCTGCCGTCAATCTACCGAAAATGAGCGGAATCGCAACCATGTATTGCACGCAATGGTCCCGGTCAGCGGGATTCGCAAGCGGGCCTTTCTTGTCGATGATGCGCAGGCACGCCTCGTGTGTGCGAATCGTGATGCGGCGAATATCCGCCGCCGATTTTCCGAGCTTTTCCAAGCGCGCGTGCAGCGTCATCGCGGCTTCCACGGCCGTCTGCGCGTGAAATTCTGCCGGGTAGCTGATCTTGAACAGCGCATTCTCCATGACGTATGAACCATAAGGCCGTTGGAATTGAAATTCCCGTCCTTGGAACGAGACGTCATAGAAACCCCAGGTTTTGGCAGTCAGCGCCGAAGGGTAGCCCATCTCGCCCGCGCGCGCCATCAACGCCAGCCGCACCGCGCGGCTGGTCGCATCGCCGGCCGCCCAACTCTTGCGCGACCCGGTGTTGGGCGCATGGCGATAGGTGCGCAGACTTTGCCCATCCACCCACGCCAGGGAGAGCGCTGCAATTGTCTGTTCGCGGGTGAGACCGAGCAACTGGCTCACGACGGCGATCGACGCCACCTTCACGAGTAGCACGTGATCCAAGCCAACTTTGTTGAACGAGTTTTCGAGGGCGATGCAGCCCTGAATCTCGTGCGCCTTGATCATCGCCGTCAAAACTTCCCTCATCTTCAGAGGAGGTCTGCCGTCTGCAAGACCCGTGCGTGAAAGCCAATCGGCTGTCGCAAGAATTCCGCCGAGATTGTCTGAAGGGTGTCCCCACTCCGCGGCCAGCCATGTGTCGTTGAAATCGAGCCAACGAATCATCGCGCCGATGTTGAATGCCGCCTGCACCGGATCGAGTTGAAAGTCTGTGCCTGGCACGCGCGCACCGTGGGGAACCACTGTTCCCGGGACAATCGGTCCCAGAAGCTTGGTGCAGGCGGGGTACCCGAGCGCTTCAAGTCCGCAACCCAGCGTGTCCATCAGGCAGTAGCGCGCGGTGGTGTACGCCAGTTCGCTGGTGATGTTGTAACTGAGCGCGTAGTCGGCGATGTCGGCGATCACCTTGTCCGGCGCCGGACGTTTATTGCTCGTGTACGACGACACGTGATCTCCTTTTCGATCAATGGTGCCCCGTCAATGTGGCGGACTTGCCGCCGCCTTAAGAGAGGGCACTACGCTCGCAGATCAATGGGTACGAACGTGCGATTCTCCGGTCCGGTATAGATTGCAGAAGGCCGAATAATCTTCCCGTCCTGGCGCTGCTCGATGACGTGCGCGCACCAACCGGCGGTCCGCGCCATGACAAACAGGGGCGTAAACAGATCCACCGGAATGCCCATCAGGTGATAGGCTACCGCACTATACCAGTCGAGATTGGGGAACATGCGTTTGGCGTCGCTCATTACATTCTCGATGCGCTCGGCAATCGAGAAGAGACGCTCGCCCACGGCATCCACGGCCAACTTGAGTGCGATTTCCTTGACGATCTGGCTGCGCGGGTCGCTGATGGTGTAGACCGGATGACCGAATCCGATGATCACTTCGCGATCGGCCACGCGCCTGCGAATATCGGCCTCCGCCTCATCGGCTGAAGCGTAGCGGGTCTGAATATCGAGTGCCACTTCGTTCGCACCCCCATGCTTGGGCCCTTTCAGCGCGCCGATGGCGCCGGCAATGCACGAGTACAAATCGGAACCTGTACCCGCAATCACGCGCGCGGTGAATGTTGAAGCGTTGAACTCGTGTTCCGCATAGAGGATCAGAGACGCGTGCATGGCGGCTGTCCACTCGGGGCTGGGGGTGGTTCCGTGCAGAAGGTGGAGAAAATGCGCGGCGATCGAGTCTTCGAATCGCTCAACTTCAATTCGCCTGCCATTGCGCGCATAGTGATGCCAATAGAGCAACATCGATCCCAGCGAAGCCAGCAACGTATCGGCAATTGAGCGTGCACCTGCGGGGCTGTGGTCTACGCCCTCGGGCAGCACGCATCCCAGTACCGAGACGCCGGTGCGCAGCACGTCCATCGGGTGTGTCGAAGGAGGCAATAATTCCAGCGCCTGCTTCACGGAGGCAGGCAAACTGCGCAATGGCCGCAGGCCGACCTTGTATGCGGCCAGCTCAGATGCATTGGGCAGCTTGCCGTGGACCAGGAGGTGGGCAACTTCCTCAAATTCGCAATGCCGGGCCAGGTCTTTGATGTCGTAGCCACGATAATGCAGATCGTTGCCGCTGTGTCCTACGGTGCACAGGGTCGTGTTGCCTGCCGGCGTACCCGAAAGGGCCACGGACTTCTTGGGTTTGAAGGCAACGGGAGCGGAGTTGACCTCCTCTTTGCTCATCGACATTCTCCAGAGACCATCAAGCTAATGGATGCGGATCATATTCGTCTACGATTCGTTCTTTCCCTTGGCAAACAGCTCATCCAGTTTCTTCTCATACGCATGGTAGTCGAGGTATTTGTACATTTCCGCGCGCGTCTGCATAAGCGGAATTACGCTTCGCTGCGTTCCCTCGGCGCGAATGGCCTCATAGACCTTCAGCGCCGCGGCATTCATGGCCCGGTAAGCTGCACAGCAATACAAAATCATATCCACGCCCGCAGCGGCTAGCTCGTCGCGCGTATACAGCGGCGTCTGGCCAAACTCCGTGATGTTGGCCAGGATGGGTACGTCCACCGACTTGCGAATCCGCGAATAGATGGGAAGCTCCGTCACCGCCTCGGCAAAAATCATGTCGGCGCCCGCGGCCACGTAAGCCTGGGCGCGCGCGATGGTCGCATCCAGGCCCTCGCTTGCAAGGGCGTCGGTGCGCGCCATGATGACGAACTGATCGTCGTTGCGGGCATCGACGGCGGCCTTGATGCGGTCGACCATCTCATCGGTTGGCACCAACTCCTTGCCGGGCCGGTGGCCGCAGCGCTTGGCGCTTACCTGGTCTTCGATGTGCACGGCGGCTGCGCCTGCCTTGATCATGGAGCGGATCGTTCGCGCGATGTTGAAGGCACCGCCCCAGCCCGTGTCGATGTCGACCAGCAAAGGCAGGGCGGTGGCATCTGTGATCCGCCGGACGTCGGTCAGCACGTCTTCCATGGTGCTGATGCCCAGATCCGGTAAGCCAAGCGAATTTGCCGCCACCCCGCCGCCCGAAAGGTACAGCGCCCGAAACCCGGTGGCCTCAGCCAGACGCGCTGTGTATGCGTTGATTGCGCCGGCAATCTGCAGCGGCTTTTCTTCCTCAACCGCTGTGCGAAATCGCGCTCCCGGAGACAGATGATTCCGACGGTCCGTCATGGATCTTCCTTGCGCCGCATCATAACAGGCGGAGTGGTATCCCTTTCGCGATGAAGGTGCCCGGTGCGACAATCGACGGGTTGAGTGAATCCACCCCAGCACGGGCTCTGCCCGAAGGAGAACCGTCATGAAACATCTCTTGATCTGCGCGGGCGTTTTCATCGCCGCAACTGCTACCCTGTCCGCTCAGCAACAGGCACCCGCGAGTCCGCCTGAAACCGCAACAGCGACCATTGCGGGGAAGACGATCACGATCAACTACAATTCGCCCAGGGTCAAAGGCCGTGAGGGTCACATCTTCACCAAGGATGGACTCATCAGCCACAATCCCCACTATCCCGTGTGGCGTGGCGGGGCCAATGCCGCTACAACCCTGAAGACTGATGCCGATCTTAAAATCGGCGATCTGATGGTTCCCAAGGGCACTTACACCTTGTTCGTAGACATCTCCGATCCTGACCACTGGGACTTGATCGTCAACAAGAAAACCGGCGAGTGGGGCCTGGCATATGACAAGTCAGAAGACCTCGGCCGCGTGAAGATGAAGATGACCAAACCGCCCGCTATGGTTGAGGACCTGAAATACACCATCGACGATCTTGGGGGCACAACCGGCAAGATCACCCTGGAATGGGAGGACCACTCCGCATCGGTTCTCTTTTCAGTGCATTGAAGAACGAGAAGTAGACCATCGAGATATCGCGGAGCGGCACATTTTGCGGAGAATTGCCGCTCTCCCGGTACAATAGGCACAGCGATCTTTTCCGGGAGAGTTGAAAAGCCTTGCCTTTGTATGCCTATCGCTGCACCCAGTGCGGCCATCGCTTTGAAAAAATACAAAACTTCAGCGCCGAGCCGGAGTCGGAATGCCCAAGATGTCATGGTGTGCTTGAACGCCCTCTGACAGCGCCGGGCCTCCACTTCAAGGGCGCGGGCTGGTATGTGAACGACTACGCCTCAAAGAGTTCCGAGCCAGCTTCTGAATCTGCGGCTTCCGAAGCGAAAGCGGCCGCTCCATCGGATGCGAAGACGGCGGCAAAGTCCAGCGACACCCCTGCCAGCTCTTCCTCAACGCCAACTCCCGCCCCGGCTTCCACTCCGCCTGCCACGTCCAGCTAGTCCTTTCGAAAAAACGGAAACCCGCAGGCGTCATCCCCTGCCCGGTAAGATGGTTGTAGTAGATGCCGTTGCTCGATCCCATACCGTCTCCGGTGGAAAATGCCGACCTGGTCGCGCTTGAGTGGGAGCCGCTGCTGGCCCTGGTGGCCGGCTTTGCCGCTTCTCCCGTTGGCCGGTATGCCATCCTCGATTTGCGACCCTCGACCGACGAGGACTGGATCGGCCGCCAGCACCAACTGACCGGAGAGGTTCGCCTGCTCCTCGACGAGCAGGTTTCCATCCCTCTTGGCGGGCTTTTCGACCCGGCGCAACTGTGCGCCAAGGCGGAGATTCCCGGCGTGGCTCTTGAAGCTTCCGAACTGCAATCCATCGCGCGCCTGGCGAACGACGTTGCATCCTGGCAGGCCCTGCTGCAATCGCCCCCGGCCCGTGTTCTCGAGAAGCTGCCTGGGTTGTCTGAACTGTCCGCAGCGCTTATGACAAGTCTTCGGCCTCTCGCCGGGGCCCCCAACGACAGGTCTTCGTCGTTGGGGTGGCTCGCGGAGACGATCGAGCGCACGATTCAGCCTGACGGATCCCTTGCCGACAGTGCCTCACCCGAGCTCAGCCGCATTCGACGCGAGCAGGAACGGCAACAGCGGGTGATCGAAGAGAGCCTCCGCGCCGCGCTTCGTAAGCTGTCGAGCGATGGCTCTACGCAGGAAGACCTGATTACCATTCGCGGCGACCGCTTCGTGATTCCGATTCGCTCCGAACTGAAGCGGCGCGTCTCCGGCGTGGTACACGGCGCCAGCTCCTCGGGGCAGACCGTCTATGTGGAACCGCTTGAAACCATCGAGCAGAACAACGAACTCGTCCGCCTGATCGAGGAAGAGCAGGCCGAGATTCACCGCATCTTTGTCGCGCTCACTCGCCAGGTGGGTTTATACGCCCATGCGCTGGTCGAGGGCGCACGCGTCCTTGCATTTGTGGATAGTCTGCTGGCCCGCGCCCGCTTTGCCCGCGACTACAACTGCGTTGAGCCTACTTTTGGACCAGATCGGCTGCACCTCGAAGACGCACGACATCCCCTGCTCGAGAAGCACCTGCGCGCCACGGGCGGCCACATTGTCCCGCTTACATTGGAGCTGACAAGCGAAACCCGCCAGCTCATCATCAGCGGCCCCAACACGGGCGGCAAGACTGTGACCCTCAAAACCACCGCGCTGCTGGCCATGATGGCGCAGGCTGGATTGCCCGTCCCCGCAACCGCGGCTAGCTTTCCAGTTTTTACAGCTTTTCTTGCCGATATCGGCGATGCGCAGTCGATTGAAGCCGACCTCTCCACATTTTCAGCGCACATCCTCAATCTTGACCGTCTCGCGAGGGTCGCGGACTCGGGCTCACTGGTGCTGCTGGACGAACTGGGCTCGGCTACCGATCCTGAAGAGGGTTCCGCGCTGGCTGTCGCCGTTGCCAGCCACTTTCTTACCGCCGGTGCGTGGTCGCTCATTTCCACTCATCACACTTCGCTGAAGGTCTACGCCGCCAACACCCCCGGGGTGTTGAATGCTGCCGCGGGAGTGGACGAGGTCACGCTGGTTCCCACCTATGAACTTCGCCTGGGAGTGCCAGGCGCATCCGCCGGCATCCAGACAGCCGAGCGTCTGGGCCTGAACCGCGGTATCATCGCCGCTGCGCGCCAACGCCTGGGATCGCAACAGGTCGACATCGCGCGCTTCCTCGACCGGCTGCACAGTGAACTCACGCAATTGGAAGACGACCGCAAGGCAGCGCGCGAACAGCAATATGCGCTCAATCAGGAGCGCGCCAAGCTGGCCCGTGAGGGCGACGTGGAGTTACGCAACCGCACCCGTGAGCTTGAAGCGAAGCTGGCCTCGCTGCTCAAGGACTTCGAGTTCCAGATGCGCGAAACGGTGCGCGCCATCGAAGATCGCGCCGCGCAACAGAAGCTTTCAAAAGAAGCCGAACGGCGCATGATGCGCCTGCGTCGCGAATTCCAGGAGAGTTTCAACCAGACGGTCGTGGCGCATCGTACCGGCGCGGATCAGGGTGACGTCAACGCCCAGCCGCACATCCTGCGCCACATTGCCCCCGGCGACCAGGTCCGCATCAAGTCGATGAATAAAATCGCGGTCGTGCAACGCGAAGTCGAGAAGGATATTTTCGAAGTAGCCCTCGGCCCCATCAAGATGCGCGTCAAGCGCGACGAGTGCTCCGCACCTTCCCCTACTGGAAAAGATCCCGGGCGCGAAAAGCACGACCCGCTTGCCGCCGCGCGCCAGCAGAAGAACGTGCACGTCACAGTGACCAGTGCCAACACAGACGACATGCGCACGGAGATCAATCTGATCGGCCGCACCGTGGATGAGGCAACCGAGGAATTGGAGAAGTATCTAGATCGCGCTTTTCTTGCGGGCCTGCCCCGCATCCGTGTCATCCACGGCCATGGCGCCGGGATCCTTCGCCGCGGGGTGCGCGAGTTCCTGAAAAGCCATCCTCATGTAGCGACCATCGCCGAAGCGCCCCAGAACGAAGGCGGCCAGGGCGCAACACTGGTGGAACTGCGGCAGTAGCCCCAGCAATTCAGTGAGCATCGAGACTTACGGAATCGGATCCTGCCCGCAGGCGGGCTCCGGTACAGTGGTTTTTCCATCCAGACGGAAACATGCAATGCCGTTGATATCGGTCGAGTAAGTGCGGACTTTGTCTGTTTGCAGTTCTTCCAGAACTTCCTCACGCGGATGGCCATAACGGTTATGCAGACCACAGGAAATGACGGCCCACTGAGGCGCTACACGGGCCAGAAACTCGGGGCGGGTAGATGTGACGCTGCCGTGATGGCCCACTTTGAGGAGCGTACTTTCAAGGCCGGTTTCGGTGAGCATTGCCTGCTCGATGGGTTCTTCAGCGTCTCCTTCCAACATCACCGAAGTGGCGCCGTAGGCAAGATGCAGCACCAGTGAATCGTTGTTGGCCGGGTCTGCCCCCGGCTGGTAATCGCGAAAGGGCGCAAGCACGTGAACCTGCGTGTCTCCCAGTACCAGCTCATCCCCGGCGCGCAGGTTGCTGATGCGAACATGGAGTTGCTTTGCCTCGTCGAGCAACGCAACGTAAGCCGCCACGCGGGGATTGTTGCCCAGCCACAGTTCATCGGGATGAAAATTGCGCAGGATGGCCGGTAGGCCGCCCATGTGGTCGGAGTGGGCGTGGCTCAGCGCCACCACATCCAGATGGCGGATGCCGCGTGCCCATAGAGTCGGCGAAACGACTTCCTCCCCGATGTCGAAATCCTGCGGGGCCTGGCGCGGGCCGCCGCCAAAGCCGCCTCCATCCACCAGCAGCGTTTTGCCATCGGGTGTGATCAAAAGAAGAGAATCGCCCTGTCCCACATCGATGGCTTCGACGAGTAGCGCGTTGCGAGGATGATCGATGGGCCGAGGTTCGACGGCGGCAAAGGCGGCCAGACCGAGTGCAACCCACGAAGCGCGACGTTGCCAGCGACCTCCGCGAGCCAGGACGATGGCACCTGCGAGCAGCAAGCAGAAGGCTGCCGACTGCCATGCCAAGGGAGCGGGAATTCGGAAATCCCCAACTGCAAACGCCCCGAAGAGGCGCACAACCCAAACTCCGAAATGGAGAAACACCGCCGTGATCATGGCGGGAACAACGGCAGCGGGCGGCCACACCAACAAGGCTAGCAGGGTAAGGAGCGCGGCAGGCATCAGCACCAGAAGCAGCGGCAGGATGAGAACATTCACCGGCAGCGCGAACACAGTGATGCGGTGAAAGTAGATCGCCATGGGCAGCGTCATTGCGAGTTCCACCACGCAGGAAACCACCAGCAGCTCAACGCATCGCAGCACAAACCGCACTGCCCAGGGATAGATGCGCCAGGCGATCTGTGCGGACGCCGCTTTCTGAAGGCGCGTCGCAACCATGCGCAGTGTGACGCGAAACTGTGCCAGGTACGGGGCCAACTTGATATCCAATGCAATGAGCCGAAGATCGCGAGTGGCCTTCAAGTAGGGATGCACCGTGCCCTGCAAAAGAGGAGCGGCGACGCCTGCAATCGACAACACGGCCAGCAGCGTCATCTGCAAGCTGGAGTCGAAAAGGCTGCGCGGGCTCGCGACGAGCAGGCACAGCGAGGCGAAACCGATAGTATTCATGGGGTTGCGTTCGCGGTAGACAAGCCGGCCAAGAAGATAGAGAGCGATCATCCACAGCGAACGCTGCACCGGTGTAGCAAAGCCGGTAAACAGCGCGTAAGCGCACGACGCGGCAATGGTGACAAGAGTGGCCGGCACGCGCGGCATACGAAGACGGCGCGCGATCCAGAAAAAGCACCCCGCCACGATAGCGAGGTGGAACCCCGAAACCACGAGCATGTGGAACGAGCCGGTGCGCTCAAATCCCACGCGGAGCGAATGGGTCAGATAGGTCCGGTCGCCGGTGGTCATCGCAGCCAGCATTACGGCGTCCGCCTGGCTGAGGCGAAGAGCGGCGGGCCAGCGGAGCATTGAAGCGGGCAGCCCGAGGAGGTGCGCGCTTGTCGCATGTTGCAACCCGACAATTCGACACGAGATTGAACTGGTTTGCGCCAGGCCCAGCAATTCGACGTGTTCGAAGCTTACCGAAGCCGTGGAAGTGATGCCTTGATCGAGCAGATAATCGGTGCGGCTCCAGGCGCCGGGGTCGCGATAAACCTCTGGCGGGAGCAGGCGAACGATGGCGCGAATTCGCTCTCCGCAGCGGAAGGGCCGCGGCCCGAGATTGTCTTGCGATTCCAGCGGCCAATGAACGGTGAGCCGCACGCCTCCCTGGGCCGGTGTCTGCGCGTCGAGGGAGTCATCGACCATCTCAATGCTTGAGACGCGGAGATCGATGCGTTGCGAAGGACCTTCGGCTGGCGGCTCGTCAACATTCTCGACCGTTTGGCCGCGCACGGGAGCGGCATCCACGACGGTTCCCTCAACGGTGCGCAACAGGCCGTCAGAAAGCGCGGCCACCGTGGGTGCCGGGGCAGGTTGCGGTTCCATTTCCGCGCACCATGCGCCCAGCAGGCAACATAAGACTGCGAGGGGCAGCCACACAACGCGCTGAGCGCGAAAGGCCGCGACGCAACACAAAACGGCTGTCGGAGCAAGCGCAATCAAGACCACACTCGGGCGCAGCCATATGACCTGTGTGACGGCAATTCCGATCGCAAAGAGCCACGCAGCGTGAAAGAGCGGGACTGATCGCAGACCTGAGAACGCAGGACTTGAGACAGCGGGCCCGGTGGTAGTCGGTTCCGATTGCATTGCGCGAGAATGAATTGATGTTCTGAACCTAAGCCTATCAGGCTCGCCGTAACTCGACGATTGTCTCAAGATGGGATGTTTGCGGAAAGAGGTCGGCGAGGGTAATGGATTCAGTCGCGTAACCCCCGTCGGCGAGCGCTTTCAGATCGCGCGCCAGAGTGGCCGGATCGCAGGAGACGTAGACCATGTAAGGGGCGGCAACGTCCGCCAGCAGCGTTGTGATTTCCACGCCAAGCCCGGTGCGGGGAGGATCGACGACGATGAGGTCCGGGCGATTGTTCTCACTGCTGTGGCGAAGGAAAGCGAGTGTGTCCGCCTTGACTGCTGCTCCCGTGGTGCCGTCAAGATTTTGCTCGAGTGCCGCAATCGCAGCGAGTGCGGATTCGACAGCTACGACGCGATTGAAAGTTGCCGTGAGCTGACGCGCAAACAGGCCCACACCCGCGAAGAGATCCCAGGCCAGCGATCCCGAATAGGCTGAAGTTACTCGCTCGACGAGCGGGTCAAGCAGCCATCGATTCACCTGAAAGAAAGCGCCGTGGTCCACGCGATAATCGAAGCCGGCTGCATGATAAGTGAGAGAATTGACGCCCCACCGCGCGACGGTGCGAGGCTGACGGCCCGCCAGCCCTTCGGTCACAAATTCGGCGCCGATAAGCTCTGGAATTTGTTGGCTGAGCGAATGGGCAAAATCTTCAGCGCGAGCTTTTGCCGGGTTGGCTATCACCGAGGTGACGAGAAGCGATCGCTGGGCGGCATCGCAGAAAAGCGAGATCTCGGAGGGACGCTGAGCAGGTGTGGAGGAACGCGCGATGTCCGCGACCGCATTGCCTGCTGCAAGCAACAGCGGCGCGGCGATGGGACACTCGCTGATAGGAACAATGGAATGAGAGCGCCGGCCCCGATAGCCGGGATTGCCCTGCGCATCAAAGGCCAGGCGTATGCGATTACGATAACCCCATGGCTCCGCGGCAAGTACCGCGATTTTATCGGGAACGCGCACGCCCCCTCGCTGCAGCGTTTCGCGCAAGATGGCCTGCTTGAGCGCGAGTTGAGTCTCGTAGTTTGTGTGCTGGTAGCTGCAGCCGCCGCAAGAGCCAAAGTGGCGGCACACCGGCGCGACGCGTTCTGGCGCCGGGACAACAATCTCCTCAGCTTCGGCATTCGCGTAGCCGCGCTTGTCTTGCATGATGCGCACGCGTGCCTGTTCGCCCGGCAGTGTCAGCGGCACAAAGATGGCCTTGCCGTCGACGCGGGCCAGGAATGCTCCGCCATAGACAGGCTTTTCAATCTGCACAAGCTGGGTTGCGGGCGCGGTCATCGCTGGCTCATGTAGAAGAGGCTGAGGCGCGGCAAACCATAATGCACCAGCAATTGCTTTTGCACAAACTGGTGCTCAACCTGCCGCAGTTGCACCGCGCCCATGCGGCTGCGATAGGGTGCCAATTCACGCGCAGCATGTTCCTTGAGCGCCACGAGCAATTCCTCCGGAGCGGCGGCAGTCAATGTTGCGAAGAGTTTTTCCTCAAGCACGGTGAGGGTTCGTTCAAGGGCTTCGAGGTCATGTGCGGCTGCGCTTTCCGGTGGCGCGGCGCGGACTTCACTGGCCAATTCGCGCAGGCGGGCGGCTGATGCAGCGCAGGCTTCGGGAGCGATGGTTGTCGCCACCAGAGCCGTTGCGGCCGCCTCAAGATGGGCGGCTACGCGTTCATGCTCAAAGCCCGATTCGCGGCTCTCGCCCGTTGCCTGGGCTGTGCCCGCGGCGGCTTCGCGGAGTTCTTCGGCGGCCACCATCACCGCCTGTGCGCACCATGCCAGGCCGTTGACGCGGCGCATCCGGCCTCGCTTCTGCCGCGCCTCATATTTATCAAACGCCGAATCGATGCCGCGCAACGCAGCTTCAAGCGGAATGCCGGCCTCGCGCCACGTTTCAATCAGCGCCCAGTCGAGGGTGGAGAGCAACAGCAGCGCGCCGCGGCGCTGCTGGAAGCGCTCTTCGATCTCGGTAAAGTAGTTGAAGTAGTTGAAGTAGTTGCGCACGTCTGCGCCTCAGTGGGCACGGCCGCGCGGGCGGACGGTGCGGTTGCGCCCGAAGAGAATGCGCAGCCCATCGAGAGTAAGCAGGTCGTCAATCTCGGTAATGAAGCGCGAATCTTCAGAGATTTGACGTGCCAGGCCCCCGGTGGCGACGACGTGCGGCTGGGCACCAAGCTCTGCAACGATACGTTCAAGAATGCCGTCGACAAGGCCAATGTAGCCGTAATAAAGTCCGCTCTGCAGGTGCGTGACCGTGTTGGTACCGATGACCTTCGCAGGGCGCTTGATGTCCACGCGACCCAGGCGGGCGGCACGCGAAAACAGCGCATCGGCGCTAAGACCGAGGCCGGGTGCAATGGCGCCACCCAGGTATTCGCATTTTGCCGAAATCACGTCGAACGTGGTTGCCGTACCGAAGTCCACGACGATGCATGGACCGCCATAGCGCTCGAAGGCGGCGATTGCATTGACCAGCCTGTCCGCTCCCAGATCTGCGGGATTATCCTGCAGAACCGCCATGCCGGTCTTGATGCCGGGCTCTACAAACAAGGGCTCAACGCGAAAGTATTTCTCGCAGACCTGGCGCAGAATGGAATCCACAGGAGGCACTACGGAGGAGATGATGATGTGCGTTACCTGGCTCGGAGCCATGCCGTTCATCTCGAAAAGATTGACGAAGAACACGCCATACTCGTCCACGGTCTGGGCGCGATGGGTTGAAACGCGCCAGTGCGCGGCCAGTTCCGGCTGTTCACCCGCGCCAGCTGGGTCTGTTGCAGCTGAGTCATTTTTCTCTCCATCAAGCCGATAGAGTCCGAGCACCGTATTGGTGTTGCCCACGTCCAAGGCAAGCAGCATCATTTCAGCCTATCTCCGCGGCACGAATTCCGCCGGTTCGCACTGTGACGTCTCCTTCGGCGGTGCGCACCCGCAGGAATCCTTGCTCATCGAGCCCGTTCGACACGCCGGTGCAAGCCTGCGGGCCGTGCACTTCGACGCGCCGCCCGCGTATCCATGTTGAAGCTTTTTCGACGCGCTTCAGAATTGCGGCTACGGTCGCCGGGTCCTGCAGTCCGAGCGTCTCGCACTCCAGCGATTTTAGCAGGGAAGCGAGGAGGGTCTGGCGTCTGATGGGACGGCCAGCTTCCAGGTCGAGAGAGGTCGCGGGGGTTGTGAGCGTCGAATCGAAATTGCGCTGGTGAACGTTGACGCCGACACCCACGACTGCATAGACCACTTCGCCGTTTTCGATCTTCGACTCCACAAGGATTCCGCCTGTTTTACGCTCACCGATCAGCAGATCGTTGGGCCAGCGCAAATCTATGCTGAGCCCACTTGTCTCTCGAATCGCCTCGGCGGCCGCAAACCCCGCGGCTAATGGCAACAGCGGCAGGCGGGCGGTTGGCAGGGATGGTCGTAGCAAGACGCTCACATAGAGCCCCTGTCCGGCTGCCGATTGCCAGGCATGATCGCCGCGCCCTCGGCCGGACCGTTGTTCATCGGCAAAGTAGACCGAGCCGTGCTGCGCAGCACTTCGTGCGGCAGCCAATGCGTCGGTGTTTGTGGAACCAGTGACTGAGGAAAAACGCAGCTTTCCCGCGAAGATCGTGCCGGCGAGAGCGGCCTCCAGCGCCGCGAGATCGTACATCGGCTAGCTCGGCTCCGCGGAGATGCTCATGGAAATATCGGCGGCCTTGGCCGAGTGGGTCAGCGCACCCACACTGATGAAGTCGACGCCGGCCTCGGCATAGGCGCGGATGTTTTCAAGCACGATGCCGCCGGAGGCTTCGATGGGAATCCAGCGCTTCTCCTGGCGAATGCGGTCCACCGCGTTGTTCACTTGGGCCGGTGTCATGTTGTCGAGCAAAAGGGCCTCAGCACCGCACTCGAGCGCCTCTTCCAATTCTTGTGGGGTGCGCACTTCCACCTCTACGCGCTGGCCTTTCTGGCGCCGCTCCAAGGCGTGCGTGAGCGCGGTGCGCAGGCCGCCACCCAACGAGATGTGGTTGTTCTTGATCAGGATGCCCGAGGACAGATCGAGGCGGTGATTGGTTCCTCCGCCGCACAGCACGGCGTATTTCTCAAGTGCACGCAGGCCGGGAACCGTCTTGCGCGTATCGAGTACGCGCGCTTTGGTGCCTTGAATGGCGTCGACGTATTGGCGCGTAAGCGTGGCTATGCCGCTCAGGTGCTGCAAAAGGTTCAGAATGACGCGCTCGCAACTCAGCAACACGCGGGCATTGTGGCGGATTACGGCCAACACCTGGCCACTATGGACGCGCACGCCGTCGAACATCTCGGGGTGGCTGATTACCTCAAAACGCGTATGCGCCGTGGGGCGCGGGTCGAGCCGGGCATAGATTTCAAGCAGCCGCGGCACCGCTCCGAGACCGGCAACCACCATCTCCTGGCGGGCCAGAATGGAGGCCGAAGCGCGCAGGTTCGAGTCGATGGTCACGTTGGTCGTAGCGTCGCTGACGGCCTTGTCTTCCAACAGGGCCTGCTCCAGCAATGCGTCGATGCGGCTACTCTTCCAATCCATTTGTCTTTCCTTTGGACTACTCCGGCGGCAGAGCGTCCAGGTCACCGCGTATCTTGTCCCGCAACCGCCGGGCCTCGTCCAACTGCTTCCTTAAGCCCTCAATGATGTGCGCCGGAGCCTTGGCCGTAAACCCAGGGTTGTTCAGTTGGCGTTCGGAATTGGCAATCAGCTTTTCGACCCTGGTTAGCTCCTTTGTCAACCTCTCGCGTTCGGCGGCGACGTCGATGGTGCGCTCATAGATAACAGCAACGTCAAAAACTGGAGTGGAGTGTCTGGTAAGACCGGCCGAAATTCGCTCAACGAAGTGCATCTCGCTGGTTCGTGCCAACCGCTGGACGATATCGCCGTTCTTTTTGAGGACGGCATGCATTTCGCTGTCGATCCGCACTTCGATCGGCGTCACCGCTTTTTCCTCAACTCCAATTTCCTTTCGCAGCGCGCGCACTTCCACAATGAGGTTCTGCAATAAGTCCATCAGGGCTTTCGCAACGGCGTCATCAGGCTCTTCGGAAGTTTGCGGATACCGCGTCAACGCAATTGACCTGGCCGGAGGATTGCCGTCGTAAACCGCGTGCCACAACTCCTCGGTAAGAAACGGCATAAAGGGCGACAGCATTCGCAATGCAGTTTCAAAAACCTGCACCAAGGTCGCCAGCGCGTATGCGGTTGTCGCCTTGCCCGCGGTCTCTGAGAAATCGAGTCGCAGCTTCACGATTTCGAGGTACCAGTCGCAAAAACTGCCCCAGAAGAACTGATAAATCGCATTCGCCGCGTCGTCGAAACGATAGCTTTCAAGCGACTGATTGACCTTTGCCGCCGTCGCCCGCAATTCGCCCACGATCCATCGGGCTTCCAGTGGAGCGTCTTCCGCCACCGTCGGCATTGCACCCAGGTCAGCCCTGTTGACGGCGATGCCAATTTCCGCGGCGCGATCCACATTCATGAAGATGAACCGCGCGGCATTCCATATCTTGTTGGCGAAGGCGCGGTAGCCCTCGGTGCGCGCCACGTTGAATGCGATATCGGTGCCCGGCGAGGCCATCGAGGCCAGCGTAAACCGCACCGCGTCTGTTCCGTATTGCTTGACGATCTCGATGGGGTCAACGACGTTGCCCTTGGTCTTGGACATCTTCTCGCGGTTGGCATCGCGCACCAGGGCGTGAATGTACACTTCGCGAAACGGTACCGAATCCTTCAATTCGCGTTGCGAACCGTCCGGCATGGGTACATCGCCCGCGAACCAGCAGCCCAGCATGATCATGCGAGCCACCCAGAAGAACAGGATGTCGAAGCCTGTGACCAGCAGGCTGGTCGGGTAAAACCTGTCAAAGTCCCCACGGTTCTCAGGGGTAATGTGCGGCCAGCCGAAGACCGAGACCGGCAGCAGACCCGACGAGAACCACGTGTCCAGAACGTCCGTCTCCTGGGTGATCTGCACCGAGCCGCAGTGAGCGCAGGCCGTGGGATCTTCGCGCGCAACAGTTGTCTTGCGACACTCCTTGCAGTGCCAGGCGGGAATGCGGTGGCCCCACCAAAGTTGCCGCGAGATGCACCAGTCGCGGATATTGCGCATCCACTCGAAGTAAGTTTTGGAATACTGCTCAGGCGTGATGCGGATGTGACCCTTTTCGACCGCCTCGATGGCGCGATCGGCCAGCGGCTGAATCTTGACGAACCATTGCAGCGAGAGGCGTGGCTCGACCACCGTCTTGCAGCGGTCGCAATGGCCCACGTTGTTGGTGTAGTCCTTTACGGCGACAAGCAAGCCCTGCGCCTCAAGGTCCGCGACGACTCTCTTGCGCGCCACGTAACGGTCGAGCCCAGCGTAGGCGCCGCCTTCGGTGTTGATGTGGGCCGTATCGTTCATCACGTTGATGGAGGGCAGATTGTGCCGCTGGCCCAGGGCAAAGTCGTTCGGGTCGTGAGCCGGGGTCACCTTCACCGCGCCAGTGCCGAACTCGCGGCTGACCCAGTCGTCGAGGATGACGGGTATTTCCCGACCCATCAGCGGCAGGCGCAATTTCTTCCCGTGCAGGTGCAGGTAGCGCTCATCCTCAGGATGGATTGCCACGGCCACGTCACCGAGCATCGTCTCGGGGCGTGTCGTCGCCACCGTCAGGAACTCACCGCTGTCGTTGCCGCTGTCATCGAGAATCGGATATCGAATCTCCCACAGGTGGCCCTTATGCTCGGCGTGGACCACCTCAAGATCGCTGATGGCGGTCTGGCAGCGTGGGCACCAGTTCACGATGTAGGCGCCGCGATAGATGAGCCCTTGTTCGTGGAGGCGGACGAAGGCCTCGCGCACGGCCACGGAGAGCCGTTCGTCCATGGTGAAGTACTCACGCTGCCAGTCGACCGAGGCGCCGAGCCGCTTCATCTGGTCGAGAATGGCGCCGCCGTAGTGCCGCCGCCACTCCCAAACGCGCTCGGTAAAAGCTTCGCGACCCAGTTTCTGGCGGGTTGTGCCTTCGGTGGCTAACTGCCGCTCGACCATCAACTGCGTCGCGATTCCGGCATGGTCCGTTCCCGGCAGCCACAGGGCGCGGCGACCGGTCATGCGCCGCCAGCGAATCAGGATGTCGATTTCCGCCTGCTCGAACATATGGCCCATGTGCAACTGGCCGGTGACGTTGGGAGGGGGCAGAAGAATGGAGAATTGTTCACCCGAGGGCGCTTCGCCGGCGGCCGGCGCGGGTTGCGCAAACAGGTTCTCGCGTACCCAGTATTCGGCCCAGTGATTTTCGATGGCGGTTGGGTCGTACGCTTTCGGCAAGTCGTGGGGCATGGGGGTTGTTTTCGAGCCCCCATGGGTCTGCTCTGAACCCCATCCAGAGAGGGCTTCGAGCGAGGGGACCACCCCTCACCTTAGCACATGGGGCTCCGAGGGATAATGGCTGGCCGGATGCTGAAAGGCGCATATCGGAGTGCGCATTTTCACTCTCACAACTGCCGGTCTATCCTCGCTAAAAAAGGCCTCTCTAAAAAGGGATATGATCATTTTGTCTGTGATCGGCGCGGCCCAACTCGTAAACGGCGTGTGGATGGGAACTGTTCTCATTCTCCTTGGCTTGTTTCCCGGGCTGCTTCAGGGATTCGCGGACGCGATTACCCGTTTCGCCGGCGCGTTGCCTTTCTGGTACCCAGTCCGCTCCGGTGATCAAGTTCAGATCCATCAGCCCCGTTGGTTCGCTGCAGTTGGCGCGACTCTGATCGTCTTGACGCTATTTGCGTATTGGGCACGTTGACTCCACAAATACGCGGAAGCGCGAATCCAGATGGATTTGCGGCAGATTCAGAATTCCCTCAAAGCATTCCCGATGACTTTGCAAGGTGAAAAGCAAATAGGCCGCACCTTGAGAAGGCGCGGCCTATTTATGAAGTCCAACTGTCCGGCTAAAAGGGGTTGAGTTTTCCCAGGCCCTTCTTCTTTTTCTTCCTGCTTGAAGATTCGTCTCCCAAGTCGGCCTTGGGAGCCTTCTTCTTCTTGCCATCCGCAGCGGCGGTTGGTTGGGTAGGAGCCGAGCCGGGCTTGATGTCGTTGATGGGCATGGGGGCTTCGGCAGGCTTTTCGGCCGCGGGTAAGGCAGTGTTGACCGGACCAACCGGCTTCACCACAGCGTTGGGATCAGCTGCGGCGGCGCCAGAGGGCGCGTTCACAATCGAAACTCCCACACCGGTTCCGCTATCAGGAGCAGAAAGCTGCACAGGCGCCTCTGAAGGTTGATCGCTACGCGGCGGTTCGTTGGGTCCGGTGGGCGAAACCTTGGCGGCAGCCGTTGCGGGTTTACCCTCGTTGACGGCCTCTTTGAACATGGCCATGTTTTCTTTGGTGATATCGGGCGCAATAGTCCGTGCCGGGTCTTCCAGGCTCGGTTCACCCACGTGCACCGCTTCCACCACTGTCGGGCCGTGCTTGATCAGGCCCAGGGTTCTGTCGGTAAAGTGCAGGGGCTGACGGCTCCGCTCTTCCGCATCGCTTTCGGCAATTGCGGCTTGCGTAGGCTCGGGAATGGGGCGGTTCATGGCCACAAGCCGGTCGCGCGCGTCCTCCACATGGGGAGCCATCGGGTAGCGGGTAATGACCTTGTCATAGGCTGCTGCGGCCTTGTCCAAATACATTGCGCGCAACCGCTCCCTCACCGCGCCGGGCAGGCCTGGAGCGATCTGAACTGAATGCGCCTCACCTTCATAGGCATCGCCGATCCCCAGCAACGCCTGGTCACTTTTGGAGTACAGCGGATAGGTGTCGACGACCGTCTGCAAGCGCGCGATGGCGGCAGGATACCTTTCCTGACTCTCGTAATACAGGCCAATCTGCGTCTCGCGTTCTGCCAGAACCTCTTCCACATCGCGCAGTTTCTGCTTGGCGCGGGGCACCAGCGAAGAGTCCGGGAACTGGTTGATCATAATCCGATACTCTTGTTCGGCGCGCTGGGCATTGGTATAGTCGCGGTCGGGTTTTTCCATCTGCTGGTAGTAGATGTCAGCGACCTTCATCTGTGCTTCGGCTGCTTCAGGGGCATTGGGGAAGAAGGTTTCGAAGTCCTTGTACTCGGCCTCGGCCTGCGTCAGGGCCGCGGTACCGCCCTCTTTGAACCAGGTGTCTCCGACGGCCAGCTTGGCGCGCATCCGGTACTCGGAATCGGGATAGGTATTCAGCAAAGTCTGCAAGGTGAGGCGAGCCACGTCATAGCGGCCCTTTTTTAGCGAGAGCATTGCTTTGTCGAACAGAACCTTATCCGGCTGGCTCGATTTCACGTTCGCCAGCGGGTTCGCGCTCAAGTCCTCATGCTTCTTGTGCTTGGGCTTCTTGTCCTTGGCCTGGGCTGAAACTCCGGCCAGAACGACTATCGCCAACACGGCCGCTGCAAACTTATGGGACAACCGGTTCATACCACCTCATTTGAGCGACGGCCCGTCGACAGGCCACACGCCGTCGTCCTGATCATTCTAATGAATCTTACTCACCCGCAGCCTGGCGGGCTGCTGCCAGCAGCGCACGCGCGTCCTGCTCCGGGTGTCCCGCGCCAAACACAGCATTCCCCGCAACCAGCAGGTCCGCACCTGCTTGGACGACCTGGGCTACCGTGTCGTGAGCCACTCCGCCGTCCACTTCAATTCTAAATGCCAGCCCCAGTTCCTGGCGCAACTCCGCCAAGCGGCGAATTTTCTCCACCGAAAAGGGAATGAAACTCTGTCCGCCAAAGCCGGGATTCACGCTCATGATCAGCACATGGTGCACCATGGGCAGAATATCCACAATGAAATTGACTCGTGTGGCTGGATTGAGCACCACTCCCGGCTTCAAGCCATGGTGGGCAATGAGTTCAAGCGAGCGGTGCAGATGCCGGCAGGCCTCGTAATGAACGCTCACCCAATCAGCCCCGGCGTCGGCAAACGCGGGAATGAATTCGTCCGGGTTTTCAATCATCAGGTGGCAATCGAGCGGCAGGTTGGTGGCCCTGCGCAAGCTTTTCACCACAGGCGGGCCAATGGTGATGTTCGGAACGAAGTGCCCGTCCATGATGTCCACGTGGATGACCGTGCCGCCGCCCCGCTCGGCAGCGGCAACCTCCTCCGCCAACCGTGCAAAATCAGCCGACAAAATCGATGGCAGCAGCTCAACCATAGGTGCTTAGCTCTCGTCTCCCCGCCCGGCCAGTGTATCAGCCGCGCGGGTCGTTTAAATGGGGACTTTCGCCTCGATATCGGCGCTTGTTTCGCCGCACCTGCTGGGTTTGATATGCTTCAGCAGGATTCGGCTCCGGACGCGCATGGCTGGGGTCCCAGTTCGTGAAAGGATGCGGAGCGGGTCCAACACCTCCGGGAGCAGTGTTTGGCCCTGCAGCTTAGCTCGGCCAGACCCCGCATGGCGCAGGTCTTCGCGATCGAGCTTTTGCCATCTAAGGTTGGGTCGCAACAAGTCAGCGGCGAGCCTTGCTTCTGGCTTTGTTAGCGCAAGGCGCGGGACGACTAGAGCGAGATTCCAGCGCGGCTGGTTTTAGCGCGCATTGGCGAGCAAGCCAAACAAGGCATCCACCCAGGGTGCAAGCAGCAATGGCTCGATATAGGAAGCTCTGTCAAGGGAATCGGCGGCGCGATCAGGGCCGACGCATATCAGATTCCGAGTAGTTTAAGCAGATAAGGGATGTTCCACGCGGCCTTGAGGCGCTTTCCCTTGATTCCTCGTTTGGAAGATTTGTCCTGTTTGAGCAGATTGAGGGCGATTCGGTTGAGGATGGAGAAGTTTTGTGCGGCGTGGCCAGCGCGTTTGCGGTCCAAGTCTTCGCCGAAGCCGACGTCGAGCACCCAGTGCAATTTGTTTTCGATCCCCCAGTGCTGGCGAATCACGGTGTTCAGCCGCGCCGCATCAGGGCTGAGGCTGGTGATGTAATAGCGAATCTCGCGCTCGGTTTTGCCTGTTGCCTTGTGGTACCGTTCCGACTCAATACGCACCAACGCCCGTAACGAGGCCCATTCGGATGCCTTTTCAATCAGGCCAAGATCGGCCATCACCGAGCACCTGCGCCGCTCGACCCGTCCGTGGCCACAGTCGATTTCCTCGGCCACTGAATCGGAGTCCAACAGTAGAAACGAGTCTTTTACCTGTTCGGCTAAAAGACCCTGATTCTCCTTGACTGCCAATACATAGTCGGCCTTCTTCTCGACGATCTGGCGAGCGATCCCGCGCTGGCAGCCCATGGCGTCAATGGTCACCACCGTTCCCGTCAACTCCAGCGCGTTGAGCAACTTGGGAATGGCCGTGATTTCGTTGGATTTTTCATCGACTTTGCGCTGCGCCAGCACCAGTCCGTTACCCTCGGCCCAGGCCGAAACCATGTGCACCAAGGTCTTCTTACCGCTTTCGCGCGTGCCACACAAGGCCTTGCCATCGATGGCTACAACTTCGCCCGCCGTGAGCTTGGCAATTGACGAAACCCAAGCCACGAAACCCTTTTCCATCTCTTCCGGGTCCAGCGCCGCAAACACCCGGTTAAACGTATCGTGCGATGGAATGCCCGATGGAAGCGTCAAAAATGTCTTCAGCCACTCCAGCTTGTCTTCGCCATACTCGGCTATGTCGTTCCAACTCTCGGCTCCGCTCAATACTGCGGCTATCGAGATCAGAAGAATTTCTTCCAGAAGATGTTCCCGGTTCCGCTCCACGCGCGGATCGCGCAGCTCCGCAAAATACTTCAGGGGATTTTCCATATCCCCTTGTCGCCTATCTGTCGGACTCAGGCATATAGCAATTTATATGCGTCGGCCCTGGCGGCGCGATTGGCTACACCGGAGTCCTCGCGCCAAAGGCACTCGATCAGTTGCGCAAGTTTTCGAGGACGTGCCCGCACAAGAGCGGCGACCTCCCGCACCCGGTCAACGGAGACGAGGGCTCTGCCGGCGGCGATCATCAATCGGATGGTTTCTTGTTTTGCCATGCGCGGTGCTTCGTGGCTATTGTCCTATGCGCGAGAGGCGGTCGCCATCATTTTCCCGGCCACCCGGCCCACTCCGCGCAACAGCGCTTTCACAGGCCATCCGCTCTCCGCATCGGGAAAGAAAATTTCTCCGGGACGACGGACCTCAGGACGGTAATACCAGCGCTTAAGCAGAGCCAGGTGCCCCTGGCGGAGAGTGGGGGAGGGCTGCTCTTTGTTCAAGGCCAGCGCCGCGAGCGTCGCATCCATGCGGGCTTCGAGCACACCACGAGGTGGCCGGGCAGGAGCGGCCGGAATTGGCTCGGGTATGGAATCCGGTGTGGCCGGAGCCTCCGGAATGGGCTCGATCGCTATCGGCTGAGCGAAGAGCGAACTGGAGCCGGACTGCTCGTTCTGAATTCTCATGCCCAATGTCGAAAACCCGGCAGGTCCGCGTAGCCTGCCATTCTCGTAAAGGAAAACCGCCACCTCATCCGGATTGGCCGAGGCCTGCAAGACGACCGCGCGAAGCTGGCTCATGGGCCGCACCAATTCCGGCGCCAGCGCGCGCACATTCTCCACGCGCTGCACCTGCGCATGATGCGCGGCAGCGGATTCAAATTCCAGGTTGGCCGACGCCTGATCGCGTTCGGTGCGCAGCACAATTAGCCTGCTGTCGCCGCGAGTGGCCAGGAAATCCTGCACCGCCGTAGACTCGTCTGCATAGCGCTTGTCGGTACAGCCCTTGTAGCAGGGGGCGAGACACATTTTCATCTCGGAATATACGCAGCCAGGAAAGCTGGGATCGGGGTCCAGATCAAAGGTGCAGCGACGCAACAAGAACAGCTTGAGCGCCTCTTCGGCATAGCGCTCCGCCGCCGCCCGCGAAGCGAATGGCCCGTACGCCCAATCTGCTTCTCGCTGGCTTGGCTTGTTGGTCACAACGATGCGTGGATAAGGGTTGCTGCCCAGGAAGCGAATGAATGCCGGCGAGCGCAGGTGCATCCGCTCCAACGCCTTTGCCCCGTAAATCTGTTCCAGGAGGGAAAACTGGGCCAGCAGGGATTCAAAGTCCGAGCCGGTGAGCCGCCAAGCAATGCGGCGCACGCGCCCGGCCAATTGCAGGCGCCGCGGATGCTTTGCAGACGGCTGCAGCAGGCGTTCGAGGCGTCCTCGCAGATTAGGGGTACGCCCAATGTAAGGCTCATCCTTTGTCTCTGCACCATAGAGCGCGAAGACCGCTGGGGACTGCGGCAGCTCGATCAGAGCGGCCTTTGGGTCGGCCGGATTGAAGGCCATCGAATGCAGATCGCTCGGCACCGCCGCTCCCAACTCAGGCTCCCGCGATGGTCATGCCGTCGATGCGCAGCGTCGGCGAAGCCACCGAGCCGCGGAACACCAGGTCGTTGCCGATGGCGGTCACGTTGCGCAGCATTTCGCCCAGATTGCCGGCAATGGTGACTTCCTCTACAGCATGCGTCAGATGGCCATTTTCAATCCACAAACCGGTTGCGCCGCGGGAGTAGTCGCCAGTGACGACGTTCGTGCCAAATCCCATGAGACTTGTGACGTAAAGGCCCGCGGGGATCTCTTCGAGGATTTGCTCTTCGGTCAAGTCTCCAGGCTGCAAATAAAGGTTGCCGCAGCCGATGCCGGGCGTACCGGCCAAGCCGCGCGAAGCATTATGGGTTGACTTCATGCCCAGTTTCCGCGCGGTGTAGGTATTCAGCAGGTAATTGCGCAACACGCCGTTTTCCACCACCACTGTGCGCCGCGAGGGCAGGCCCTCACCATCAAAAGGGGACGTCCCGAAGCCGCCTGCGCCGGTAGGCAGCAGCATGGTGTTGTCGTCGATGATGGTTAGGCTCTCCGCGCCGATCTGCTCACCAAGCCGGCCGGCGAGGAATGATGCGTGGCGCCAGATCGAATCTCCGGAAGCTGCCTCGAACACTGAACCTATCAGCGAACGCGCCACCTCTGGCGCAAACACAATGGGAACCCTCTGGGTAGGAACGCGGCGCGCACCCAGGCGACGAATAGCCCGTCGTGCTGCTTCTTTCCCGACAGATTCAGGCGACTCTAAATCGCCCAGCCGCCTTGCGCCGCTCCACCAGCCATCGCGCTGCATCTTGCCGTCGGCGTCCACGGCCAGCGGCGCAGCGGAAACCCCGGCATAGCTGGTTCGATAATCGCCTACAAAGCCGCGCGAATTGGCGAGCACCTTGCGTCCCGTGGCTGCGTCGAAGCTGCCGCCGTCGGAGTTGGTAATGCGAGGGTCGGCGGCGAGGGCGGCTGCCTCGCAGCGCCGCGCCCACTCGATGCGCTCCGGTCCCGGGAGCGAGTACACATCTTCATAGAAGAGGTGCTGGTCTTCCTGGATAGCCCCGAATTCCGAGGTTTCCGGCAGGCCGGCGAAAGGGTCTTCTTCTGTGACTTTGGCAAGCGCCATGGCGCCGTCGACAAGCTGGCGAATCCCGTCGGGGGACAGATCGCTGGTGGAGGATGAGGCCGAGCGCTTGCCCAGGAAGACTCGCAGGCCAAGGCCACGCGAGCCGGATTCCTTGAGGGTTTCCACCTCGCCCATGCGCACGTTCACGCTGAATTCGTCGCCTTCACGCGCTACCGCCTCGGCGTCGCTAGCACCCACCTTCATGGCAAGGGCCACCACGTCGGCGGTCAGGGACTCAAAGTCCAGACCAGTCAGTTCGGGTTGTGCTACGGTTTCGGGCATGAGTCAAAGGTAACAAAATGGTCTGAATGTAGCCTGAATCCATTAAAGGCTAAAGACCAGAACATCTCACTTTGCGGCAAGAACAACGACGCGGCGAAGGTGGGGCACCTGGCGGGCTTCGGTCATTTTTCGTCCAGGGCCCCAGCGTTTGTTGCAAACGAGCCGTTGATGACGTAAACCGGACCCGGAGTAAATGTGATCCCAGAGACGCTCGCAGTGGTGAAAGCGAGACCGTTCGTACCCCATTGAATCATGTGTGTGGGCAATTCGGATGGGAAGATTGCGAGTGAGGCAATTGGAGTCAACTTGTTGATGTCGAATGCCTCGAGGGTATATTCGAGGTTGGTGGTGCTGCTTGGGACCAGACTGAGTACAAAGACTATTCCAATGGAGCCAACCGGCGTTACGAGCCCGGAGGCATTGAGGTTGCCAACGAGCGTCCCCGTGGAGGGATTGACCACTGCGCCGGTGTCGCTGTAGATGTAACCGGTTGTTGGGTCATAGTGGATCAGAGGAGCAAATGTAAATGCACCTGCAGTGCCCGGGAGGAGGCCAGGATAATCCGTGACCGTGCCAAACCCCGATGAATTGACCGGAACAGCGTAGAAATCGAAGCGCGTGTCTTCGTTATTGGCCATGAACATTTCGGTGCCATCGGAATTCCACTGTGTGGAATCGTACAAATTGCCTATTGGCCCTGTGCAGCCTTCAGGCTCTGCATTCCAGCCGCAGAGACTGTTGGGGCGAGCTGTGCCGTTGTCGTAGATGATCAATCCGCCCTCCTCCTCCGGGAAATCATAGGGGTCGTAACGAACGACTGCTACGGTTCCGTCGGCATTCGGCGCGGCCTGCAGGTCCATGGCATAGAATGAGCCGGAAAAGGATGATGAGCCGAGTGGAATGGTTATGTCCGTTGCAAGGTCGGGCAGGGTCATTCTCTGAACGCTGGATGCACCATCGAGACCGACATATAGATATTGGCTGTTCGCAGATACGGACAGGTGGTCGGGTTCGGTGCCGACAAAGACCGGCGTGCCGAGCGCCCCGGTCTCGGGATTAAGGGCCACTACGCTGTTTCCGTTTGATCCATCGGCGCTGGGAAGCGATAGATAAATGACGTGGTTCATTCGATCCCATGCGAGACTGTTTGCGTTAACGGGGATGATTGTGATCTGGCTTGCGGGCGCGGATTTCACAGTGAAAGCAACCGCGGTCGACGTTCCTCCTCCCGGAGCCTGATTCATGACCGAAATTGAGGCCGACCCCGCGCTGGCCAGATGGAGCGCATTGATGGTGGCCGCGAGGGTGGTTGCATTTTGATAGGTGGTAAAAAGTTTCGTACCGTTCCATTGTGCCAGCGAGGTGGAAACAAAGTTGGACCCGTTCAGAGTGATCGTCACGGGACCACTGCCGGCGTTAATGGATGAGGGGCTGATGCTGGTCAAAGTGGGTGCGGGATTGTTCTGCGTACCGACGCCTCCGGAGCCGCCCTGCTGGCTGTTTGAGGAGCAACCGGTGACCATCGAAGAAGACAAGAGAGCACATAGAATGAGGGTGACAAATCGAGCCTCGTCGTGCATGCTGGCGAGTTTAGCGGCGCCCTCGAAGAGTCGTCAAGAATCCTCGGTAGCATGGAAGCAGGTAGCAGCGAGAGGCCATCACGTGTTAGCTCTTCGGAGAATCAGCGGTTCGCGATGTGACTGGGGGTTGGCTCAATCACTCGCAGAGAAAGGTTGAGGGCCTGCCGACACCGACTCTAATTTGCCCTGGGATGTAGCTCACCTACTCCTGATGTCACCGTCCCGTTCCACCCACGGTCATCTTGTCCAGCTTGATGGTCGGCATGCCTACGCCTACGGGGACGCTCTGGCCGTCTTTGCCGCAGGTACCGATGCCTTCGTCGAGCTTCAGGTCGTTGCCCACCATCGACACGTATTTCAGCGCTTCGGGACCATTGCCGATCAGCGTGGCGTCGCGCACCGGTGCGGTGATCTTGCCGTCCTCAATGAGGTAGGCCTCCGAGGCCGAGAAGACGAACTTGCCGTTGGTGATGTCGACCTGCCCGCCGCCGAAGTTGACCGCATAGAGACCGCGCTTGACGCTGCGCAGAATGTCCTCGGGTGCGTCATCGCCGGCCAGCATGTAGGTATTCGTCATGCGTGGCATAGGAATGCATTGATAGCTCTCGCGACGGCCCGAGCCGGTGTTCGCCGTGCCTGTGAGCCGCGCGGAGAGCTTGTCGGTCAGGTAGCCCTTTAATACGCCGCCCTCGATCAGCACTGTCTCCTGTGTCGCCGAGCCCTCATCGTCCACATTCAACGAGCCGCGCCGCCCGGCCATCGTGCCGTTGTCCACTACCGTCACCTTTGAACTGGCGACGGGCTGCCCGATCAGTCCGGCAAATGCCGAGGTTTTCTTGCGGTTGAAGTCAGCTTCAAGACCGTGACCGACCGCCTCGTGGAGCAGGATCCCGGGCCATCCCGGCCCCAGCACCACCTGCATCTCGCCAGCAGGCGCAGGCACGGCCCCGAGTTGCAGAATCGCGCCTCGCGCAGCCTCGCGGGCAAGGTGCTCCGGACTCTTACTCCCTGTAAACTGCTCCAGACCCGCTCTGCCGCCGCCGCCCGCTGAACCCTTGGTGGTAATGGCGCCCTCTTTGGTGATTACGAAGACGTTCAACCGGCAGAGGGGCTGTGTGTCGCTGGCGAATGCGCCGTCAGACGCCGCGATAAGGATTCGCCGCAACTCCTCGCTGTAGCCTGCCCGCACCTGGACGACCCGCGGATCGAAGGCGCGGGCAGCGCGATCGGCTCTCAAAATCAATTCAAGCCGCGCGGCCAGGTCCAGATCGAAACCACCCAGCGGTACGGGATAAAGATCGGCGCCTGGCGTCTCTAAAAATCCCTGCACGGGCTGTTTAGCCGGCCCGGAGGCAATCAACGCAGCAGTGCGCGCCGCGTGCAGCAGGCGCTCAGGACTCAGATTGTCGGTGTAGGCATAGCCGGTGCGCTCGCCAGAGAGCACACGAATGCCGCAGCCGGCGCTGGTTCCCTGGCTGGCGGACTTGACGATCTGCTCGTCCCCCCCCAGGGCAGTTGCCGTCACCGATTCGAAGTAGAGATCGGCGTAGTCGCCGCCCGCCGAAAGGGCCTCGCCCAGGCAGCGTTCGAGCAGGCGCTCGGTAATGCCAAATTTCTCAAAAAAATACCGCTTGTGGCTCACGCTGGGGGAAGCAGCCGGAATGGTCATCGTAGCTTCAGTTTACGCTTGTTTTGGAGCCTGCGCCGGGCCCATGGCGCGCCGTTCCATTCTTGATGCCTACCGTATCTTCGCGCTTCTTCCACACAAGTTCATGCTACATTCAGGCCATGAAGAAGATCTTTGCCGCAGCGCTGTTATTGATGGTGTTTGCCAGCCCCGTTTTTGGCGCTGTCACCCATCATCACCACCATCATCATCACCACCATCGGAAGGCTTAGAGCCGTTCTGGACTTTAGGGCAGTTTGGCCGCCGGACCGCCTCAAAGGCCGGTTCCGACGGCCGACTCATTATTGCCTAGAGAGCTTGTGGCTTCGCGCGCATGTGCAGGCGGCAATGATCCGGCTCCCGATTCACTCTTGATGCAGTACCATTCGTGCTCTACCGCTCGGGCCGACTTCGTGCTACATTCGGCCCATGAACAAGATCGTCATCGCAGCCCTGTTAGCAGCCCTGTTATCGGTGGTGCTTGCCAGTCCGGTTTTCGCCCAGCAACAACCAGTGAACCATCCGAAGGCGATTCATCCCACAGGTATTCATCCCAAGGCGGTTCACCCCACAAATCCCTATCTCAAGCACCAGCACAAGAGCCACCATCACCATAAAAAAGCCTAGATCGACCTTCGGCGCGGTCACGCTTTGGCACCATGGCGACCCTGATTGCGCCTTACCGCCTATAATTTGAATAGGGCCGCTTCATGACAATCCTGGATGATCTTCGTTATCCCGTGGGGCATTTCAGTGTGCCGGAGAGCACAACGGCAAGTATCCGCGCGGCTCAGATTCAAACCTTGCGCACGATGCCCAAACACCTGCAGGTTGCTGTTTCGGGCCTCTCTGAGGCGCAACTCGATACGCCCTACCGGGAAGGCGGATGGACAGTCCGCCAGGTTGTGCATCATGTGGCCGACAGTCATGCCAACGCCTACGTCCGGTTCAAGTTGGCGCTTACCGAGGATTGGCCCACCATCAAGCCCTATGATGAGGCTGCCTGGGCAGACCTCGATGATAGTCGCATGATGGCGATTGAGCCGTCTCTCTCGTTCATCGACGCGCTGCATGTGCGCTGGGTTGCACTGCTCGAGTCGCTCTCGGAGGAAGACTTCCAGCGCGGTTACAACCACCCTGAAAGAGGCCGGCAAGACCTGGCCCCGGCCCTCGCGCTCTATGCCTGGCATTCGCGCCATCACACTGCCCACATCACGAATCTGCGCTCACGAATGGGCTGGTAGGGTCCAATGAGCCCGACCGAGATTGCCCCTTCTGCCGGTCAACTGGCTGAAACCATTGAAGAATATTTGGTCCAACACCCAGCAGCCGCGCTGCTTGAGGATGGCCGCGTTCTGTTCGATATGGGCACTGCGCGCTACGCCGTGAGCGAGCAGCACGGGCGATGCCTGCTGCAGCTTTGGAGCGATGAACGCAATCTGATGCGTACGGTGGTCGATCTGCAGCAGCGAGTTCAGTGTCTGCGCTTGCTCACCCGCCGCATGGGCATGGCCAAGCCGCAGGCTCTTGAACTTGTGCCTACTAGCGACCGCCGCACCCCTACCGCCCGCGACGCCGAACGCCGAAATTATCAGCGCCTGCTGGAGCGCGTGCTGACCCGTGCCTTTATCGGCGCTAAGGTGGACGGTTTGCGCTCGGCCATGGACCTGGAGCACAGCTTTGGCCCCGCCTATGTGCGCGGCCGCCTTCTGCGCGGCACCGCGGCCGAAGCGGTGATCGGCGTGGGTGAGTCGGAGTCCGGCACCATCATCGACGGCATTCTCACACTGGGCGTTCTGTGGCTTGACTATTGTCGTCAACACGGTGACGGGCGGCGGCACTTTGGCGGCCTCAAGGTCATCGTTCCGGCGGGAGCATGGCGAACGACGGCAGAGCGAATCGCGTGGCTGAACCACGCCGCCGCCGACTTCCAGTTGTTCACGCTCGATGAGCGCAGTGAAGAGCTTGCGCCCGTGGATTTCCGCGATACGGGCAACCTGCAATCGCGGCTGGTGCATGCTTTCTCGTCAATGGCGGCCATCGAGCGCTGTCAGGCCGGCATCGACCGGCTCTTTGAACTGGTTCCACCTGCCGCGAAGGAGCGAATAGAGATACGGCCGCATTCGGCCACCGAAACCGGTCTGCTTCTCCACGGGTTGGAGTTTGCGCGCGTCCGCCGTGGCGTGGCTGCCCATTCCTTCGCCCCAGAAGATGAGATCACCTTTGGCGCGGGAGCCAACGAGACCCCGTTGACCCCCGAGAACGAAGAACTTTGCCGCGAGCTTTTCAAAAGGCTTTTCTTCAGCCGGCACGCGGACGGCGCGCATGTCGACCCGCTTTTTCGCATGCAGCCTGAGCGATGGCTTGAGGCCCGGTTTCGCGGCAGCATCGGCGAACTGATACCCGGCTTGCGGAGCGATTTGATGTACGCCCAGGTGCCTGCACTCTCCAGCGGCGACCGCGGCATGCTCGACCTGCTTACCCTCGATCGGAACGGCCGCCTCACAGTGATCGAACTCAAGGCCGACGAAGACCTGCACCTTCCTTTGCAAGCCCTGGATTACTGGATTCGGGTTCGTGCACTGAATGACGACCGCCAATCTGTCGCCGGCAGTGGAAGGCCGCTGTCAGCCTTCGAACGGCAAGGTTACTTTCCTGGCGCTGAGGTTTCTCAGCATGCGCCACGCCTCCTGCTGGCCGCCCCTGCCTTGCGCATTCACCCAGCGAACGAGACTGTGCTGCGTTATTTCTCTCCACAGGTGGAGTGGGAACTGATCGCACTCACCGAACACTGGCGCAATGAATTGAAGGTGGTTTTCCGCAAACATAGCGGATCAGCTCAGACTACAGCCTCTCGAAGCTGATGCAGCGGTGCTTCCTTAGGCAGAAGTTTCCTTTATTTGCGATTACAAGTCTCGATAAGATTGCGAAATGAACCGATTGTTCAGCGCAACTATCTGGATTCTGTTCGCGGCGACGTTCTATCTCATCGCCGTTGAAGCGGTGCAGCCGTGGCTGATTCTGCCCAGTATGGGAAACAAAGGCTTCACACTGGTATTCGTTCTATTTGCCGTTTTGCATTGCGCGCGGTGCGAGGGATGGAAGCGTGCCGGCTTGTTTTTTGCCGTGGCGGCCATTATCTCTTACCTGTTTGAAGAAACAGGTGATTTCGGTATCTTGGTCTGGCCCACCTTCGGAAGTTAACTTTGGCCCACCTGGGGCATAGCTGAGTAGGCTTCGTGGATGGAGCAACGGAAGCGGAGCTGGCTGACCAGGAGAGACAAGGTGGAGTTGTTCGAGCAGATACGTCGTGAGCATGAGTTCGGTGTAGGCACGATTTCCGGCGTTTCGCGGAAGTTGGGCGTGCATCGGCGATTGGTCCGCGAAGCGCTTTCGAGTGCAGTTCCAGCAGCGAGCAAGCCGCAAGAGCGGCGTCTGCGCAAACTGGAGGCTGCGGTTCCTTTCATTGACAGGGTTCTTCGTGAGGATCAGGACGCGCCGCCGAAGCAGCGTCATACCGCGCACCGGATCTGGCAGCGATTGTGCGCGGAGCAGCCGGGCTTCGCGGTCAGCGAACGATCGGTATGCGGCTATGTGAGGCGCCGGCGGCAACAGTTGGGGCTGATTGCCCGCGAGTCGTTCGTGCCGCAGAGTTACAACTGGGGCGTCGAAGGTCAGGTCGATTGGTACGAAGCCTGGGCATTGATTGCCGGTGAGCGCATCAAGCTGCAGGTATTTGAGATGCGTTCGATGGCTAGCGGCGGGGCCTATCATCGGGCATTTACGCACGCAACACAGCAGGCTTTTCTTGAGGCTCATGAGATGGCATTTCGCTATTTCGGCGGCGTCTTCAAGCAGCTTCGCTACGATAACCTGAAGAGCGCGGTGAAGCGCATCCTGCGCGGCCATCAGCGCGAAGAGACCAGCCGCTTCATCGCCTTCCGTTCCCACTGGCGTTTTCAGAGCGAGTTCTGCAACCCGGCTCGCGGCAACGAGAAGGGCGGGGTTGAGGGCGAAGGCGGATACTTCCGCCGCAACCACTGGGTGCCCCTTCCAGAAGTACGCGACCTGGCGGAACTGAACGCCTATCTGAACCTGTGCTGTCACAAGGACCAGCAACGCATCCTCAGCAGTCGCACAGATGCCGTGGGCACGGCCATGTTGCAGGAGCAGCCTCATCTGCTGCCGCTGTCCACCGAGCCGTTTGACCTGACGGAGAAGAGCTTCCCCACGGTCGATGGATTGCGCTGTGTGCGAGTGCGGACCAACCGCTACTCGATCCCTCTGCCGCCAGGCACTGTGATCGAGGCACGCCTGCTGGCTGACTATGTTGAACTCTGGCATCAGGGCAAGCGTGTCGCGAGGCATGAACGCTGCTACAGCCGCCAGCAGCAGATCCTCGATCTCGAACACTACCTCGATGTGTTGCGCAAGAAGCCTGGAGCACTGGCCGGTTCAACACCGCTGGCCCAGTGGCGGCTGGCGGGGCGGTGGCCCGATTCATTTGACCACTTGTGGCAGGCACTGAACACACGGCACGGCCGACAACAGGGCACTCGGCAGATGATCGAACTGCTGTCTCTCGGCGCCAGGGAAGGCTGGGATCAGCTGCACGGTGCAGTCGATCAAGCTCTCTCCCTCGGCTGCCAGGATGTGGCCGCGATCCGGCACCTGATGATAAGCGCACAACTGGACAGGCCCGCAGTCGAAGCCATCGAAGTCGGCCTGCTGGCCCGTTACGAACGGCCGATGCCTGTGATGAGCGGCTATGACCAGCTTCTTCGCGAGGTGCCGGCATGAAGGCTGTTATAGAGAACCTGGAGAAGGCCGCGGTCGAACAACAGTGCCGTGTCCTGCGACTGCCAGCGGTCGCCGAGCAGTGCGCTCCACTGGCTGAGGAGGCCGTCAAGCAGCGGCAGACATATCTGCGATACCTGGAGGCGTTGCTGGCGGTTGAGTTGGAAGAGCGCGAGCGCAACACCATCGCACGCCGCATCAAGGATGCACGCCTGCCACGGACCAAGACTCTGGACGAGTTCGACTTCTCCAAGGCTCCCCAGATTCGTGCCACGGAGATCAGTGAACTGGCTCAAGGCGGCTATATCGAACGCGCTGAACCGGTAATCCTGATAGGTGACTGCGGCACTGGCAAGACGCATCTGTTGACCGGGCTCTGTGTGGCTGCCTGTCGTCAGAAACGACGAGTGCGCTTCGCCACAGCAGCCGCCTTGGTCAACGAACTGGTCGAGGCCAAGCAGCAGTTGCAACTGCGTCGCGTGCTTGCCCGCTGGGATCGCTACGACTTGATCGCCATCGACGAAGTGGGCTATGTACCCATGGCAGACCTCGGCGCCGAGTTCCTCTTCCAGGTCATCGCTGAACGTGCGGAAAAGGCTGCCGTCATCATCACCACCAACTTGCCCTTTTCCGAATGGACCCAGGTGATCCCCAACGCCCGGCTCTGCAAAGCCCTTCTCGATCGAATCACCGACCGAGCCCACATCATCGAGACCGGAACTGACAGCTATCGCTTCCGAAGAACCATGGAGAAAGGCAGGAGCAAACCGACAGGCTGATAGATCTCACTCGATGGGGCCGGGCTTCCGCTACGCTCCAGCCCGGCCCCATCGAACCTCCTCAACACCACAATGGCCCACTGAGCTACTCCCAAGGTGGGCCAGAGTTAACTTCCGAAGATGGGCCAAGGTTAGTTGCCAAACGCAACAGGTGTAAGAACCGGACTCGTCTATGGCCACTATCACTACAGCGCCATGCTAGGCCCTGAACTCGGGCATGTACCCATTTTGATTCCGCTGGCATGGTTCATGATGATCTACCCTTCGTGGGCGACAGCGAGGGCGCTCGTCCGAGGCGTGGATACCCAGTCGCCGGCTGGGATCGCTGTTTTGGGGCTGATTGCGGCGATGGTGATGACAGCTTGGGACACGGTGATGGACCCTGGGATGTCCGCCGCCGGAAACTGGGTCTGGGAAAAGCGCGGCGCCTACTTCGGCGTACCGCTACAGAACTACTTTGGGTGGCTGGTTACTACCTTTGTGGTTTATTGCTGTGCGGGTTTCCTCTGGCGTGGGACGATGTCGACCACGCCTCCGTCCACATTTCGCGCTACACGCATCTTCGCGGCGCTGCCGGTCGTTGTATACGCGTTCCATGGGCTTCGTTACGTGACTGCGGCCAGTTTACCGGCGCTGCGTGTCGTTGCGCTCTTTGCCATGGGACTACCAGGTCTGCTTGCTCTTGTGCGGACTTGGATGGCAGACCCGGAAACCGAATTGGCTATGCCGCGGTAATCGGGCTGAATGTGATGAGAATGGCGATCTTGGTGTGGGTCATTCAAGTCAATGCGGCGCGAGGAGGGATGTGGTACTTTGCGCGAATCTCAAATAGATTGAAGGGGTTCCAGAGGAGTGCGCCGGCCCTCGACTTTACCGTTCGCAGGACACTCCATCCGGTGATCGAACGGGGCGCGAAGCCTGAATCCAAGAGAAGCGGCGTCAGATTTCATTAGTCCATTCCTTTTGTTACTACTTTCTAAAGAGAAGTGATACAAATCACATATTCTTGGCGTGAACGGAAGGAAACTTAAATATCCGAAACCGAGTATCTTACTTTGCAAATGCGGTTGCGGAATTCGGAGATTTGCCGAAAGACCATCTCAGGGGGAAATTCAACGTGTCGATACGGGCCTTCGAGAACTTCGACATCGGGACAATGTTGTCCTCCACGCAACCAGCTGCATACTCCGGTCCCCTGATGGGGGCATCGGGCAGCGAAACCCCACTCTCTCCTGAAGAAGTTGAACGCCTTTCCGAATCGCGTCTGGAGGGCCCGCGATGCATGAAGGGTCTCCTGACTGGCATCGGCCTTGAAGCCGTAATGGCACTCTGCCTCTATGGCGTCTGGCACCTTTGGCACATGTTCCGGTAATCAAACCGGGAGCCGCGCCCTGACTGGATTACTTCTTCAGCGGCTTCCTCGCGAAGTAATACAGCGAGAACGCCAGCATTCCGAACGCCACAACCGAAACCCACGGGTGGTCCAGGAAGGTGTGCGGGAAGTTGAGGATGTCGCCCTTGTCGGCGGTCGTTTCATAGCCTTTCAGCGCCACGCCCATCAATCCAACGATGCCACCAGCAGCAATGAGTCCCGAGGCAAAGAGGGAACCGGGCGAAATCTCGCTCTCTGAATCGGCTTCGTCGCCGCCCGCTTTCTTTGCGGCCTGGTCGACGAACCACCGCACAGCTCCCCCTACAAAAATCGCCAGCGTGGTGCCGATGGAGAGGTACGCGCCTACGGCGAATGAGAGTGAGCGAATCCCCAGCAGTTCCACCGCGATCACCAGGAAGACGCCCAGCATCACCAGACCCCAAGGCAGTTTACGGCTCAGAATGCCGTTGATGACTGTGGCCATCAGGCGCGCCTGGGGCGCGGCGGCCTTCTCGCTGCCGATGCCCTGAATCCACTGCACCTCAATGCGGCCAGTTGCTGGCGAATAGAGATATTTGCCGTCGGCCAGTTCTGGCGATCCCAGGGCGTTCAAGACGACATACTCGCTCTTGTGATGTTCGGTTGAGGACTTGTTGGGGCCAAGGACAGGGAACTGCTCCGGCAGGTGACGCACATCGTTCTGAATGGCCACGCCGGGGTGTGGAGCGTTGATGTTCCAAGGCTGCGAAGCCGCGCGGAACTGCTGCAGGCCTGTGTTCATCAGGTTCAGCGTGAAACCGATCGCGACGGTCGAGACCACAACGCCGATCATGAGGGCGATCTGTTGCAGTCGCGGCGTGGAGCCGACGATGTAGCCGGTTTTCAAGTCCTGCGAAGTATCGCCTGCGTTGGCCGCGGCGATGCAGACAACGCCGCCGATGGTGATGGCAAGCGCGCCGAAGGCGGGGCTGGTCCAACCTTTCACAAGGAAGATAGCGGAAGTGGCCATCAGCGTGGCGATCGTCATGCCGGAAATTGGATTGGCCGAACTGCCGATGAGGCCCACAATGCGGGAGCTGACGGTGACGAAGAGAAATCCGAAGACGACCACCAGCAGCGAAGCGGCCAGGTTTGCCGCCCAGCCTACATACGCGCCAGGGACGGGCTTGAACTGGAGAAAGAGAAACATGCAGGCCACGATCAGGATAGAGCCGACAACGACCACACCCATCGAGAGGTCATTTTCGGTGCGGATGGGCTTCGCCTTGGCCGCCGTTCCGGGACGAAGGTTCTTGAATCCCGACGTGAGAGCGCCGACGATGGTCGGCAGGGTCTTGATGAGGGTAATGAGCCCGGCCGCCGCTACCGCTCCGGCGCCCATGGGGCGGATGTAGGTGGACCACAAGTCGCTCGGGCCCATCTGCGCAATCGGAATCGTGCCGGGATAAATGGGATGAGGAAGATCCTTTCCAAAGAAGTAAATCAGCGGCATCAATACCAGCCACGAAAAGACTCCGCCGGCAAATATAACACCCGCGATCCTGGGACCGATGATGTAACCCACACCCAGGTATTCTGGTGTCGCGTCGGCCTTGATGGATGCGCCCCTCATGATATGTGCGACACCGAAGTCAGGCTGATACTCGGGCGTCCCGGGCCACGCCTTGAAGATGTTTTCATTTTGGAAGAGGGTGTAAAGCGCGCCCAGCCCGAGACCGAGAAAGACGCGGCTGGCCAGGGAACCGCCGCGCTCGCCGGCCATCAGTACGTCGGCGCAGGCCGTGCCTTCGGGGTATTTCAGGTTCTCATGCTCTTCCACAATTAACTGGCGGCGCAGCGGGATCATGAACAGCACGCCCAGCCAGCCGCCAATCAATGCCAGCAGAAAAATGCGGGAGTATTCGAGATCGAAGCCCAGAAAGATGAGTGCAGGCAGGGTGAAGATGACACCCGCCGCGATGGACTGGCCGGCATTGCCGGTGGTCTGAACGATGTTGTTCTCAAGGATGGATGCCCGGCCGAAAGCGCGCAGAATGCTGATGGACAAAACCGCGATGGGAATGGAAGCTGCCACAGTAAGCCCTGCCCGCAGGCCTACATAAACCGTGACGGCGCCAAAGACGAGGCCGAAGAAACAGCCCAGAAGTATGGCGCGGACGGTGAACTCGGGGCGATTCTCCGAGGGCGAAACGAAAGGCTGAAAATCAGGCATCCAAAGCCTCCATGCTTACGCAATTGCAGTTTTCGTAATTTTCCCTGAAGTGGGAGTTTAGCAGCGCAGGCGGGCGAAGGCACAGTGGTGCCAAGCAGAAGGCGACTGCAAACACGTATGGCAGCGGCTCGCCTGCACACGATTGGTGGAGTGCGGAGTTTCCAGGGAAGGTTTTTTATTTAATGCAACGAGAACCGGCGTGCAAACTCAAGAACCCAAACAACTGCCCGAAAGTAACGGCAATGCTTCACTTCAAACTGCTAATTTCTGTGGACACGGGGACTTCTTTTGCCTCAGAATGCAACAACGCCAGGCCCCGTCCCCACCACTTCTTGGAAAGTTTTTCGATGCCTGGTAATAAGGAGATATCGTGCTTCGAGAGTTCAGGATATCCATGCTCACCTCCGTTGCGATCTTCTCGGTCGCAACTTTTGTTTGCCAGGCTCAATCCGTCATGACGCATCATGTGCGCGATGTGGTCCGCAATGGCAGTGCGCAGGCCACAGGCCGTCTTCCCTCCAACCAGGTTTTACAATTGAATCTCGTTCTCCAGTTGCGCAACCAGGCAGGCCTTCAGAGCCTCCTGAAGCAGCTTTACGATCCATCCACCCCTTCCTACCGGCAATTTCTCACGGTGCCGGAGTTCACGGCCAAGTTTGGCCCTACGCAGGAAGACTACGACGCGGTGATTCGTTTCGCGAAGACCTATGGGTTTCAGGTCGTAGGCGGCTCACGCGACGCGATGGATGTACAGGTCAAGGGCACTGTCGCGGCCGTAGAAACTGCGTTCCATGTGAACATGCGAACGTACAAGCACCCCGCTGAGAATCGGGAGTTTTACGCTCCGGATAGCGAACCGACGGTCGACCTGCCCTTCAATCTCTGGCATATCTCGGGCTTGGACAACTACTCCATTCCCCATCCTCTGCTCGTGGACAGGAATGAATATGCGCAGGCCCACGGCATCGAAGCGGACAAGGTTGTCTCTCATGCAACCACCGGCTCCGGTCCTTCGGCATCCTTCCTCGGCAGCGATATGCGCGCGGCCTATTACGGCAATGGCGGTCTCACTGGCGCGGGCCAGAATCTTGGATTGCTTGAATATGAAGGCACCGATCTGGCCGACTTGACCACCTACTACAAAAACGTTGACCAGACCAACAATGTCCCCATCACTCTGCTCTCGACTGACGGAACCAGCACAAGCTGCGTCTACAGCAGAGCCGGGGGTGATTGTGACGATACCGAGCAGACTCTCGACATGACGCAGGCTCTTGGAATGGCTCCAGGGCTGAACAGCCTGGTGATGTATATCGGTTCCACTGATACGGCGATTATCGGCGCCATGACCACGCATAGTCCACTGCCAACAACCATTGGCTGCTCCTGGGGATGGACTCCGGCAGATCCAAACACGCTCAACCCCTACTTTGAAAAGATGGCTATGCAAGGGCAGAACTTTTTTGCTGCTTCGGGAGATTATTCCACTTGGAAGGCGAGTGGGAACTCTTCAGCCTGGCCAGCGGACAATGCGTATGTTGTTTCGGTCGGGGGCACTGACCTGATCACGGCCAGCGCAGCTGGACCGTGGAAGTCGGAGACCGCGTGGGCGGATAGCGGCGGCGGCATCAGCCCCGACGGTATCGCGATTCCTTCGTGGCAGCAGCTTTCGGGCGTCATCAACTCGAGCAATAAGGGCTCGACAACCCTCCGCAATGGGCCTGATGTTTCTGCGAACGCCAACTTCACGTTCTACACCTGCGCGGACCAGACGACATGCCTTGCAAATGAGTACGGCGGCACCAGCTTTGCCGCTCCTATGTGGGCCGGCTATATTGCTCTCGTGAACCAGCAGTTGGCTACCAACGGCGACTCAACCATCGGATTCCTGAATCCCACCATCTACCCGCAGAACGTGACGTCCAGTTACGGGTCGGACTTCCACGACATCACTAGCGGCACCTCCGGCAGCTATTCGGCGGTGACCGGTTTCGACCTGGTCACAGGATGGGGTAGTCCGAACGCCGGCTTGATCGCTGCGCTTACCGGGCCTCCGACTCCCGGCTTCACAGTGTCTGCAAATCCCGCAGCCGTTTCGATCGCACAGGGTAGTTCGGGAGGCACCAGCATCACTGTCACCCCCAGCGGCGGTTTCAGCGCATCGGTCACTCTCGCAACGTCAACGCTGCCCACCGGTGTGACGGCCACCTTCGGCACAAACCCCATCGGTGGCGGATCCGGCAGCTCGACTTTGTCGTTCACCGTCGGGTCAAGCGTCACCGCTGGAACATATCCCATCACCGTGAGTGGAACATCGGGCAGCATAGTAGAATCCACAACGGTCTCGCTGACGGTGACAGGGACGACCCCAGCTTTCTCAATCAGCGCTTCGCCCACATCGATAAGCATCGCCAGAAGCAGTTCAGGGAACGTGACCGTCACCACAGCAGTTACCGGCGGCTTCAATTCCTCGATTGCCTTGTCTGCTACGGGAGAAGGAAGCCAGAACTCCATTACCTTCACCCCGTCATCCATTACGGGGGCGGGAAATTCCACCATGAAGATCACCGTAGGCAGGAGAGCCTCACTCGGCAATCACACCATTACGGTTTCGGGCACGAGCGGCGGCACGACCCACACGACCACCGTTACGCTCGACGTTTTGAATTAACTGCAACAGATCGCTTCGGCGTTTCATGTTGGAGAGGCTAACAACCAGGAGAGCCCGGGCCGATTGGGTCTGGGCTTTCTTGTTCGCGCCGTTCTATTCCGCGGAACGGTTTCCTCGAGACGGCCTGAATCGCGCAGCAAGTTGAACATCGCACTTGGCGAACCCGACCCAAAGCGGATAGGGTAAGGGGCAGCCGTAGTATCCGGTGAAACGGAGGCCCGAAACGCGATGACCAACTCGTCACCTGCCCCTGCGATCGTCGAAGTGACCCGTTCGGCGCCTGCTGCCACGCCTGTTCAGAGGCTGCTCTCCCTGGATGTAGTTCGTGGCATCACCATCGCCTTCATGATCATGGTGAACAACAACGGCGGCCCCGGCTCATGGCGCTTCATGAATCACGCCAACTGGAACGGCCTGACGCCGACAGACCTGGTGTTTCCGACGTTTGTTTTTGTCGTGGGCGTGTCGGTAGTCTTCGCTTTCGACGCGCGGCTGGCCCGCGGCGCCACCCGTACCAAACTAGCCTGGCACACGGTGCAGCGCGCGTTGACCCTCATCCTGTTTGGAATCGTGGTCAACAGCTTTCCTCTTTTTGAACTGCGGCATATGCGCTTTTACGGCGTCTTGCAGCGCATCGGGATCTGTTACCTGGTGGTAGGGCTTTTCTATTTGTGGGACAAGAGGGCCTCGACCAAAGTGGCGGCGCTGGTAGTTGCGCTTGCAGGCTATTGGGTTCTAGTGCGGTGGGTTCCCATCCCTGGTGTTGGCATGCCGGGGCGCGACGTTCCATTCATGGATATGAACCAGAACCTTGTCTCCTGGATCGACCAGCATCTTTTCCCTTATCACCTTTACCTGTACGCGCCGGATCACAACGTGCGCGATCCCGAAGGGCTCCTGAGCGACCTGCCAGCCATCGGGACGGCGCTCATGGGCATACTCGCTGGGCTATGGCTTCGCAGCCGCAAAGCGGTCCCGGTCAAGACCCTCGGGCTCGCCGCAGCCTCGGCATCGAGCCTCGCTTTGGGCTATTTCTGGTCGCTTTGGTTTCCGCTTAACAAGAACATGTGGACCAGTTCCTTTGTGCTGGTTGCGGGCGGTTATTCGCTGGCGTTGCTTGCGTTCGCTTACTGGGCCGTGGAGCAGAAGGGCTGGCGCAAAGGCTGGACCTGGGTGTGGCTGGTCTTCGGTTCCAATGCCATCGCCGTATATATGTTCAGCGAACTGGTGCCGAGTGCGCTTGATCAGATTCACTTCATCGCGGACGGAAAACGCACCGAGTTGTTGCCCTACCTGTTCTCTCACATCTACGCGCACATCCCCGATCCAGGGTGGGCTGCCTTTGCATTTTCGGTGTCATTCACAGCGATATGCTTCATCCCTGTCTGGATTCTCTACCGCAAGAAGATCTTCTTGAAGGTCTAACGTGGTCTTCCCATTCAGGTGTTCTTGCGTGTTCGCAGGAGATAGCTTTTACTTCCGCCCCCACGGACGAACTCTCGTCCGTGGGAGAACGTTTAAGGAAGATTTGACGCGCCGCATCAACTCCACCTTGCTATTGCCTTGTTTTCCCGGTAGCTCCATCCGATCGAGCGACCCGATCTCGCCGCTCCTGGAGTTCTCTCCAGGTGGTCAGATAAAGACCCTCGCGCTGCGCGGCTTTGCGTAGTTCGGGGCTGAGCATCGCGAGCAGGTCGCCCCTCCGCGTAGGTCCCGATGAGCTGATGAACGGGAACGTGCTCGACGTATCCGTGCAATGCACGATCATCATGGTGACACCCGGTTTCAGACTGTGAAATGCGGCCGCATAGCGGCTGACTTTCATAGCTCGCAGGTTATCGTCCGTTTCCGGAACGCCGGGAGCCAACGTCCAGTCGTAGCTCACGTTGTACAGGTCGTCCAGCACGGGGAGCCCCAAATCCCATACCTTCTCGGCCATCAATCTGGCCTGCGCGAGAGCGGGTTCTTCCGGCACGGCTTGTCCGGGAGTCCACTTACCCTCGTTCTTGAGAGCGGCAATGGTCTCGTCCCGGTACTGTTCAGAGAGCAGGGTATCGTGACCGCCGGGAAACATGATGGGAATGTGGTTTTCCGCTCCTACCTTGATATAGCGTTCCAAAAATGCCGGATTGGCAAAGACTGTACCCATGTGCGAGTCGAGATGGGTGGGGTTGAATCCCATGGTGCGCGCGCGTGCCAGTTGAGCGCGAATTTCCTTCTCAACCTCATCCGCGGTCGCATGTTGCACAACCTCTTCCACGCTCGGCCACATCGCGCCTTCCTGGTCAACAAGTCCCGGAACAGCCTGCGCGCCCGCGACCGGTCCCCATCTGTACTCTGACCATTCCGAGGTGAGCGTCAGGTGCAAACCGGCATCGAGGCCGGGATGCTGGTGGAGATAATGCACAATCTCCGGAGTCCATGGGCAGGGCATCATCACACTTAACGAAGTGGCCAGCCCCGCAGCCAGCGCCCGCTCCACGCCGACGTCGGAATCGTGCGACATGCCTGCATCGTCGACGTGGATCAGAAGTACCCGGTCGCCTGCCTTCCACCCCAGGCGTTCGGCAAAGGTTTTGGTTCCCTGTTGTGCAGAACAATACGGTCCAGAGAAAGTGACCAGGCAGCATATAGAGAGAGTAAGAAGCGTATTGCGGTAAAAACTCGAAGTCATGCTTTCGCCTCAACTTTCAATCGTCGCGATTCTACATGACTGCATGAGATCAAACTCCTGACATCAGCAGCGCGGAAGCCAGGTTGCCTGACTTCTACTTGATGCAGACGGGGCTGGCGATGGAGTGAAGAATCCGTGAAAGTTGTCGACGATGACGAACAGGTGATCGATGGCGGAAATCGTCTTGTGGCGTCGGTGCCGTCGCGGATCTGTTGACCACTTCCCGCCTGTCAAAGGCGAATCTTTCATCGAACAAGGATAATCTTGAAGATACAGTTGACGCTCCGTAAGCCTGAGTCGTCTACTGCTTTACAGGCTTCGCCGAGAGCCCTCTTTCCCAACGGCTGGAATCAGCGAGTGCAGGCTCGTGCGGCGAGGGCCTGGGCGATGCCTGTTTTTCGGAGGTCAAACATGAGTGGAGCGCAAAATCTCAACTCTCTGTATGTTTGCGCCACCAACGCCATCCCCGTGCGACGGAGAGCCAGAGACATCTGCGATGTGCTCATCGGCTATGGTCTGATTCTTCTTGCTATCTGGACGCCGAGGCCCGAGCAGCGGTGGTTCTATTGGGCCGCAGTCGCATGGTTTGTGGTTTCGATCGCCTCCTCACATCCGGTGCGGAAGGAACTTGGTTTCCATATCGCAGGATTCTGGCGGTCACTTTGGGTGGTAGGCGTTGCCGCAATGTTGGCAGCGGGTGCAACCGTCCTTGCGAGCGATCTGCATACCTTACATCACCCCACCGGTATCGCACAGTGGGTCACGACCTTCGGAGGCTATGCCGTTTGGTCGCTCATGCAGCAATTCCTGATGCAGGAATACTTTCTACTTCGTCTGCTGCGCCTGCTACCCAGCCCGACCTGGGCCGCAACGACGGCCGCCGGCATTTTTGCGCTGGCGCATTTACCCAATCCAATATTGACGCCCGTAACCCTGCTCTGGGGATTCACCGCCTGTCTTATCTTCCTGAAGTTTCGCAATATTTATCCCCTGGCTATCGCGCATGCAATCTTCGGCATCTGCATTGCCATCACCATCCCGGGACCCGTGGTGCACAACATGCGCGTGGGGCTTGGCTACCTCAGGTATCGAGCGCCGCGCCCGCTTCACCTGAGCCAGAGCGACCAGAGAGTGTCAACCGTAGCGTGGGTGATGGCTGACGCTGCCACACGGCGCCCGGCGCGCCACGCCCTTCCATAGAAAATTCCCGCCAAAGCGGCGAGCAGAACATATTGCCAGTTGAAGCTGGTAGTCCGTTTGTTCCAATGCGCCAGCCCGAAGAGGACGGCCGTGGCCGCCAGCGCCGCGGTGCGGCCGATTCGCCGCTCCAAAAGATTCTGGACCCACCCGCGAAAGAAGAGCTCTTCGGGAATAGCGATAAAGAAAAACGTGAAGAGGTAAGCGCCCAATGCGGGCAATGGTGCAGGCAGTGATGCATGAAGGTGCAGAAAGCCCATGCTCAGCCCAAGAAAAATTGCGATTGGTGCATAAAGAAAGAATTCACGCAGCCCGATGCCAGCGTCGCGCCATTTCAGACGTAAATCGAATCCAACTCCATCGAGCTGACGGACTGCGAGGAATGCGAAGATGCCCGCATCTAGAAGCAGCATCTTGCCGAGGGCGGAGAGCCCCGTAGGCCATGCGGGTTCAAACCAGCGCAGATCGACGGCCAGACCGAGCACTCCAAGAACCAGAAAGTCCCGCCAGTTTCCTTTTTGGCCGGGATCAACTTTTCTCGCCTGGCTCAGGACGATCGCGATCGCAACCGGAAGCATGGCATAGAGCACCAGCCAGTTCCAACGGAGCATCCCGAACGATTGTGCAACCAGCACATAGGGCACGCACAACAGCGAGGGGCTCAGCAGGAACAAGGCGCGGGGCAGTTTCTGTTCCAGAGAGTTCACGGCTACGGGAAAGATCGCCGCAATCAGCATCGGCAGCAAGATCAGCAAGGCCGCGATCACGACTTCCGGGCGAAGGATGCTGTGCAGGTTCATTGCAAGGGTTTAGACGTTGGCCGGGGGCGCTTTGACTGGCCGGAAAAGCCAAACCAGCAGCAGCGAGAAGAGCAGGCCGCCGACTGTGAATTTGAGCCACACCGGTGCCCTCGATGGGGAAAAGAAGCCTTCCAGCATGCCCGCGATAACGAGCAGCGGAATGATGCCCGATACCAGGCGCGTGGCTTCGATGCCTCCGCGGGCCACTGAGTCTTTCCAGCGCAGTGCGCCTGGGAAAAGCATGGCATAGCCGAGCCTGAATCCTGCGCCCCCGGCGATGATGATTGAGGGCAGTTCCAATGCTCCGTGCGGGGCGACAAAGCTCCACAATGCCAGCGACATGCCGTATTGATGGCACGCCGCGCCGATCACCCCCAGCATCATTCCATTCACGTAAAGGTAGAAGAATGTTCCAAGTCCAAAGACGATGCCTCCGGCAAAAATAACAAAGCTCACCGAGAGGTTATTCGTCATGATGTGGCTCGAAGCCATGGGCGCTATGCTCACCACGGAATTGGTCCACATTTCGTGGCGTTCCATGGTGGCGATCATGGCGGGTCCTACATAATGACGCATGAACTGTGGCCGCGCACTTGTGAGTACAGCTCCCAGCACGCCCCATGCCACTGAAACAAGCAGCGAGACCACCACAAACGAAATTTGTTGCTGAAAGATGGCCGGATATTCGTCCCGCAGAAAACGAAAAAGCGTGGTTACGCTCGTCTTCTGCCGGGAATAGATGATATGGTGGGCGCGAGCCAACAATTGATTCACGTAATCGGCGTAAGTCCGCGCAGTGTCATCCTGGCGCAGTACCGAGAGGTCCGCAGCCACCTGACGGTAAAGCAGGGCCATCTCCTGCATTTCCGTGCGCGACAGTTGGCCCAGGCCGCTTTGATCCGATTGGGCAAGCAGCGCCGCGAGCCGGTCCCAATGGGGCCGCCGCTTCTGTATCCACTGATTTGAGAGAATATGCGCCATGGAACAGGATTCAGACCAGCTTAGCATTGATACACCGGAACTGGTGGCTATTCAGATGCCATTGGCCGGCATCGGCAGCCGGTTTATCGCCTTGCTGATCGACAGCTTGATTTGGGTGGCCGCAATCGCCGTGCTGGCGTTCATTTCCTGGCTTCTTGTGCCTGGCATTAACGCTTTCTCAAAACTTTCCGCACAATGGGCCGTCGCTATCTACGTTCTAACCCTTTTCCTTCTCAACTGGGGTTACTTCACGTTGTTTGAGGCGTTCTGGAACGGGCGCACCCCGGGCAAGCGGGTGGCGAGGATCCGCGTTATCCAGCAATCCGGACGCCCCATCGGCCTCTTCGAGTCAATGGCCCGAAACTTTATTCGCTACGTAGACCAGATTCCTTTCTTCTATGCGGTCGGCGTGATTGCGATGTTCGCCACCCGACAACACCAAAGGCTGGGCGACCTGGCCGCAGGAACTCTGGTTGTCCGCGACCGAGAGCAGGAAACTCCTCTTTGGGGCGACTCCGCCAGGACTTTTACCGCATTGTCGTTTTCTCAGGACAAACCGACGCCGGAGCCGCATTTCGCACTTTCGCTTCCCGCAGCCGGCATCGCCAAACTGACCTCAACCGATCTTGAGGTCCTTGAGGGATTCTTTGCTCGCAGATTGGACCTTTCTTTGACCACCCGTGCAGCCCTGGCGCAACGAATTGCCTCCGCGATTCAGGCGAAATCCGGACTAGAGCCACCCAAGGAAGTCAGCATAGAGACATTTCTCGAAGCCACCGCTCGCGAACTGCGCGACAGTGCACGGTTGCGCTAGCCAGCATTTCTAAGGCACTTTTGCGGGTTTCCCTGCATGTTTCACAAGCAGGGGAAATAATGTGCAAGCTCTTTGTGGAAATCAAAAATAAATAAGGGGGGGTAGGTGCGCGTTTTTGGTATGTCCGGACCAGCTAAGCCGCTGATAGATTGGATCTTGGGCATACATGGCACGGAAACCAAATGCCGCTTAACCCCCGTTTAAGTACCACTAAGCTCGCCTTGGCATCTCGCGCACCGGACTTTTCTGTTTCGGAAGTGTACATGTTTATATGTTGCGCCAATCGGCGTTAATTCTAAGCCATGCGTGACTGCAAAGTTTGAAAGGGATGGTGTTGGACTGTTCTTTGCAATGCGACATCTTTGCAACCGGTGAGAAATGCAGGCTATCCGAAATCCGGGTGCTTTTTGAGAGGATTTCCGGACGGACAGTGTTTCAAACCTCTGTGGGCGCCTGGCTATGGTGCCACGATTCGCTTCTCCGCTCTTTTTAAGGCCCACTTCATATTCAAGCGGATTCTTCGTTCCCCCATTTAGCGCAATCAATTCGACAGTAAAATATTGGACCATCAGTTAAATATTGATGTTAAACGACATATATCTGGATGCGGGTGCGCAACTCCGAGCCCCGGGGAAGGAAGACCACTCCTCTGAAAATCCTGCTTGACAAGCGTAGATGTTTGGGCTTTTAATGTCTCCCGGCTCAAAGACAGGAATGATTCGTCCACGCTACTTAAACGTTTGAGTACGTAAATCCCGAAATGCGTAAGTTACGGAATTCCGTATCCCAAACGATGGAGAAATCTCCCCTGTCGGTCGCCCGTTTCGGAGAATTTTAACCGCTGGAGCGGTGAGCCAAGGCTACCGGAGCAATAAGGAGCGCACCGGCAGTGATCGTGAACGGAATCCCGCCTACCGGCAGATTCAGTGCCGGCCTACTTGCCACAGGGACATTCTGGAAGGCAATCCTGGAAGACGGGCTCGGCGGAATCAGGGACCTTGGATAAATCGATTTTGTTCAGAATATTCTTGATTTCGCGCAATTGAAGGGCTGAGGCTTTATCGGACCATGCAGTAAATCGATGTACTTGAGTGTTTCCAATTCGGCCTCTGGCGAGAGAAACAAGGATTCGAGTGGAGCCTGGCCCTGAGGAAACGCATGACGGGCACTTTTGGATCGACCGCTTTATACCTGCAAGACGGGGGAAGCAACCAGAAGCACAGAAAACAAGCAGCACAACTTTTGAAAAGGAAGGTCACATGAGACAAATCAAATACAGGTTCCTTCTGTTGCCGTTGTTCGTCGTGTTGGCATGCGTGGGAGCATTCGCGCAGGCCAATTCCGATGTCACCGGCATCGTTACCGACCAGACGGGAGCCGTAGTTCCTGACGCGAAGATCGTTCTTACCGACCCGGCTACCGGCATCGTGAAGTCAACTATAAGCAGCGGCACTGGATTGTATGACATCTCCGGTTTGAATGCTGCCAATTACAACATGAAGGTCTCGGCCAAGGGGTTTCAGACCTATGTGCAGAACGGGGTTGTTGTCGATATTTCCCGGTCGTTCCGTGTCGACGTCAAGCTGACGGTCGGCGCTGAAGCGCAAACGGTCACAGTCGAGGCTGATGCACTGGCTGTGCAGGGCGACTCGAACGTGGTGAGTACCCTGATCAACGAACAGCAGATCACCGAACTGGCCACCAACGGCCGCAACGTGGTGGGACTGGCGGCGCTGGGTCTTGGCGTGAGCGGAAACCTGCCCGATCAGAACGCGCCCACCTCTGTAGGCGCTACATTCGCTATCAGCTTCAACGGCTTGAACCAGGCCCACAACATCTGGATCGTCGACGGCGGCGAGGCATATGACCGCGGTTCCGGCGGCAAGATGTCCGTGATGCCGTCCCAGGATGCACTGGGCGAGTTCCAGGTGCTGGCCAGCAACTATCCTCCGGATTACGGTATCTCCTCTGGTGGCACCGTCACCATGTCCATCAAGAGCGGCACTCAGAAGCTCCACGGCGAAGCCTATGAGTTTGATCGCAACGATGCTTTCGATTCTCACAACTATTTTGATAACAATGCCGGACAGAACACGCCCAAGGCCGAGTTGCGCTACAACGTCTATGGCGGCAACATTGGCGGTCCGGTTTTCATTCCTCACCTCTATAACCAGGGCAGGAAGAAGACCTTCTTCTTCGTGAACGAAGAGTGGCGCAAGGAAATCAACGGCAACTCGCCTTCGCCGATCAACACCATTCCATCAGCCGATCTCGTGACTTCGGCCACAACTTTCGATTATGTGCTCCCGGCGTTCAATCCTAGCGCGCAAGTGGCTGCGGGAGTTGGCCATCAGGTCTTCGTGCCCGTCACCCTCGATCCAGCTTTCAACGCGAAGCTGGTAGGCGCTTGCCAGGGCGGCGTCAATTGCGTGCCGGGACAGCCTTTCCCCGGCAACGTGATTCCGGGCACTCTTCTGGACGCGAACGCACTGCTCTTCAACACGCTGAAGAATATTCCCGCCGCGACGAATCAGACCAACGATACGCTGACTCCTCCCGCAGGCAAGATTCCCATCAACGTGCGTGAAGACCTCTTCCGCATCGACCACAACATCAACGACAAGTGGAGCCTGTTCGGCCACTTCATCCATGATGCGGTCAGCCAGAACTACGCTACCGTCTTGTGGAACAGTGACAACTATCCGACCGTTGGTTCCAATTTCGGCAACCCGTCGTACAGCTCGGTCATCAAGCTCACTGGCGCGCTCAAGCCGAATGTGCTGTTGGAAGCTGCATTCAACTACGACGGCAACAAGATCGTGATCGCCCCCGTGGCGGAAGGTGGAGGCACCTTCACCCAACCCAGCGGCTGGAATGCGGGGTCCTATTTCACAGGTGAAAATCAGTTGAACCGTTTACCCAACATCAGTCTGGGCACCTTCGGCACCACCTGGGGCCCGGGCAGCGATCCCTGGAAGAACGGCGCCGAAGATTATAACGAGATCGTCAGCCTGTCTGTGACCAAAGGACAGCATCAACTCAAGTTCGGCGGCGAGTACAATCGCTACACCAAGAACCAGATCAACGGTTCCAGCACCGAGGGAAGCTACACCTTCGGCGACGGTTGGAACGGTCCTACTGCGACCAGCAATCCCAACGCGCCTTCGGGCGTACTCACCGGCGATTCGTACCTGGACTTCCTGATGGGCCTGAGCACCAACTACAGCCAGGCGAACAGCGATCCCACCTTCCACTACGTCAACAACACCATTTCGGCCTATGCGATGGATAACTGGCACGTAAACCCGCGGTTGAGCCTGCAGCTTGGCCTCCGTTACGATGCCCTGCCTCACGTTTGGGAACGCAACAACGCCATCTCAAACTTCGTTCCTTCGCAGTATCAGACGGGCCTTGCACCTCAGTTTGATCCCACAACCGGCGCCTTTATGGCCAACAGCCCCGGCCTGCAGACTGTCAATGGCAGCAGCTTCTATCTGAACGGTATCGCCATTGCCGGCCAGGGTGGCACGCCGCGTGGCCTGGTCAAGAACGATTTCAAGACCTATCAGCCGCGCGTCGGCTTCTCCTATGACCTCTCGGGAAATGGCAAAACCGTCCTTCGCGGCGGCTTTGGCACCTTCTTTGAGCGCGAACAGGGGAACGACATCTATGACATAGCCGGTGGCGCTCCTTTCGAAAACTCGCCTTCGGCCAATAACGTTGAGCTGACCAACCCCAGCTATAACTGGCAGAGCGGCGGCGCAGCTTCGAGTCCGCTTTTCCCACAGGGACCGAACAGCGAAGATACGTACTACCCGGCACCGGGCGTGGCACAGTACAGCCTGGGCGTGCAGCACGAACTCGCTCCTGCGCTGATTCTGGTTACGCAATATGTGGGCAATATTGCCTGGCACCAGAACACTTTCCTGCCGATCAACAACTACCCACTCAGCACCCCGATGTCAGTTCGTGAGGCTTCGGCGGCAGGAACGCTCACATCGGGCACAGGCAATGCGGCGCTCGACCACCTGGCCAGGACCTATCCTGGCTTCAACGGCATGAGCCAGATTGCGAACATCCTCACGGGTAGCTACAACAGCTTCCAGGTCGGCCTTCGCCAGCAGAATCGGCATGGCCTCAGCTTTGAAGTGGACTACACCTACTCGCATGAAATCGACGACCAGGTCGGTAGCTCCGATCTCAACACCTCCAGCAATCCCTGGAACCTGAAGTTTGACAAGGGCTCCGGCTCTCTGGATCGCCGCAACATACTCAACGCGAACTACACCTACAAGCTGCCCATCTTCACGGCAGCGAATGGGCTGGCTCACGATGTGCTCGGCGGCTGGGAAGTCTCCGGTACCATTGTTTCGCAGTCCGGTCTTCCCTGGGCGGGCAGCAACACCCCGGGCAGCGGCTTTGCGGATACGGTCGGATTGGGCGGCGGATACACCAACCGCGCCAACCTCGCCGGCAAACCGCATTACGTCAAGACGAAGCAGACTGTTGGGACGAACACCGGATACCAGTGGGTCAGCAACACCGGCTTCTCGGTGCCTACCGCTGCTTGGGACGGTGGCCCGAACCTGGGCTTCGGCAATGAGGGCAGGGACGCCGTTGTCGGCCCCGGCCGCACCAATTTCACCACGTCGATCTACAAATCATTTGCCTTCACTGAGCGCGCTCGCGTTGAGCTTCGCGCAGACACCTTCAACACGTTCAACCACACCCAGTTCAACGCTTTCAACAACACGGTCAGCAATAGCAACTTCGGCTTTGTGACCGGCGCGGCGGACCCGAGAGTCTTCGAGTTCGGCGGAAAGTTTGTCTTCTAAACCAACCTTAACCGGGGCGCGGCGGGAATTGCCTGCCGCGCCCCTTTTCTTTGTTTCATGATCAAGTTTGCCCGCCGAGCCTCCTCGGAGAGAAAATCGAACCAGGTAATGTTCCAGACAAAAGAGAAGATCGGCACAGGATGCGCGTGAATCGGGTGGTGCAAATGGGAATGGTCCTGGGCCTGGCCGCGACTGTCCTGTGCTTGGCGCAGACTATGCCGGGGCCGGCGAATCAACGCCAAATCGCGCTTGTACTCGAGCAGCAAGGGAAGAATGCGGAGGCCGAGACGGCATGGCGCAATTTTCTCAGGACCCATCCAAAAGATCCGGAACCTTATGCGCACCTAGGACTCCTTGAAGCACGCCAGGAACGCTACGACGCAGCGGTGCCGCTCTATCGCAGAGCCCTGGCACTTAATCCCAACGTTTCAGGTTTGCGCCTGAACCTTGGCCTGGCCCTCTTCAAAGGTGGCGAACTCAAGCAGGCCATTGCGGAGTTCAAACCTCTACTCAATAGCGCGCCGTCCGACTCTCCTGATGCGGAGCGGTTATCCATCCTGATGGGCATGGCCCATTACGGGTTGGGTGAATACGCGGATGCAGTTCCATATCTGAAAACGGCGGTGAGCCGGGACGCGCAAAACCTGCAATTACTCCTGGCTCTTGCGCACAGTTGCCTCTGGTCCAAGCAGTATCAGTGTGTTCTGGATACCTACCATGAGATCCTGATGCTGAATGCAGAGTCCGCCGAAGCCGACATGCTGGCAGGGGAAGCGTTGGACGAACAAAAGGATGTACCCGGCGCCATCCTGCAGTTTCGAGCTGCCGTGAAGGCCGATCCCAGGGAGCCGGACGTTCACTTCGGCCTGGGTTACCTGCTGTGGACACAGAGGCAATATCCCGAAGCAGCCACCGAACTCCAAGCCGAGATTGCCAACAACCCAAATCACGCCCAGGCGCTGACCTATCTCGCCGATGCCGACATGCAAATGAACCACCCCGATGCTGCGCTTCCCCTGCTTCAGAAAGCTATTCGCATCGACACTCGACTTGGATTAGCTCATCTGGATTTGGGCATCCTCTACGCCGCCGACGTCGCTCGCCAGCCCGACGCCTTACGGGAGATGAAGACTGCCGCTGAACTCGCTCCAAATGACATGGACGTCCACTGGCGGTTGGGCAGGCTTTATCGGACGCTGGGAAAGAAGGAACTGGCGAAGGTTGAGTTCGATAAAGCCAGCAGCCTGCATAAGGCTGAAAACGACGCTGTATTGAATAAAATGAGTCCCCAGGGCCAACCAGCGCAGGCTGCGACGCATCCCGCCACCCCTGCGGAAAAGCAGCCCTAGTTTATCTGGTGGTGGGCTTCGTCGGATCTCTCGAACACGAGCATCTGAGCAAGAGCTTTTTCGGGGCAGATGTGATGCGCCTCAAATTGATTCAGCTCTTCCGCGGTCTCCACGGCCGAGGCGATCGTTATAAAACAGTACAGGCAGCGCGTGTTGTAGGTTCCGTTCTCGTTCTGGGTGCGGCTGTACATAGTTCCTCGATGAGGCTTGTGCGATTTCACGATAGTACGCAGCGAACGGATTTCAGGAACGTGATCCGCATCACCAGTCGCTGTGAGATCACGGCGACTGGGCAAGCCAAACTTCGATGGATCTACATCTTGACGTTCTGGCTCGCATTTCGGCGCAGTTGCCAGCAAGGGCTCTGACCGGCCTGCGGAAAAAGTGAAATAGAGCAGGAAACATCCATGGTGCCGAGATAATCGAACTCCTGCTTGTTGCCCTTCAAAGGGATCGTCAGATAGCGATCGACCTTTACCTTTGACAGCGGCGAGCCGCGGAGACGAAAGACCGCCCAATCGCCGGCATAGACAATGACAAAGCCCACCGCAAGAACGGCTACAGCACGAAGCAGCCAGCGCCTCAAAAGTCTTAACATGATTCAGCCTTCCTCAATCAGAGTGGACCTTTCCTTCAGCGCAACACCTGTGAGCTGACGGCGACGCGCCTCGTTGAGGTAGAAGCGCAGTTGAGCGGCAGCCTGTTGGTAGCCCAGACCCTCCGCGCGAATGTTGGAGATGCAGTTACGCTCCGCATCGGTTCGTCCCGGCCGAGGCTGCCACGTGATGTATGCACCCAGCGAGTCAGGCGAGCTGAGCCCTGGGCGTTCGCCGATCAACACCACGCAGAGCTGTGCATTCAACGCCGCGCCGATCTCGTCCCCAATTGCCACGCGGCCTTGCTCGACCACGCAGATCGGAGCCAGCCGCCAGCCTTCCAGACCTCGAACCAATTCTCGCAGCAGTGGTGCCGCGTGCCGCTCGACCGCCAGAGCAGAGAGTCCGTCGGCCACAATCAGCGCCAGTTCCCGTCGTTCCGATTGCAGACCGGCGAGAGTGGCTCGACTTGCCTCGTCCAGACTGCGGCCCAGGTCAGGGCGTTGTAGATATGTTTTGCGGTCAGCAGCCGCGGAGTGCAAACGCAACACCGGCCCAGCGATTTCAGCAAGAGCTACCGCCAGGGTCGCCGCTTCGAGGTGCGCGTGAACGGCGTCGCGCGCCTGCGCATGCGCCCGCTGAAAATCGAGCAAGCTGCGAGTCTGCTGGCTCACGCCGGTGCGGCCCAGTCCCACGCGGGCGGGTGTCAGCGCGCGCAATCGCGACGACAGTGAGGACGGCACAATTCCACTCATGCAGGCAGCAACCTCTCCGGGTGATTGGCTTCCAGAGCCAGCCGGTTGAACTCGTCGCCCGCAAGCCACGCCTCGAATTCCGGAGCCGGACGCAGAGCGAGCACGCGCCGCAGATACAGGGCATCGTGAAAGCTGGTGCTCTGGTAGTTCAGCATTACGTCGTCAGCTCCCGGCACACCCATGATGTAGTTCACTCCCGCTGCGCCTAACAGCGTCAGCAGCGAATCCATGTCATCCTGGTCGGCTTCGGCGTGGTTCGTGTAGCAAACGTCGCAGCCCATCGGCAGACCCAGCAGCTTTCCGCAGAAGTGGTCTTCCAGTCCGGCACGCGCAATCTGCTTGCCGTCGTAGAGGTACTCAGGCCCGATGAAGCCTACCACCGTGTTCACCAGCATGGGCCGGAAACGCCGCGCCACAGCATAAGCGCGTGCTTCCAGCGTTTGCTGGTCCACGCCATGATGCGCATTAGCTGAGAGTGCTGACCCCTGGCCCGTCTCGAAATACATGATATTGTCGCCAACCTGACCATTGGCGCACACCGCGCCACGCTGCAGCGACTCGCCTGCTTCGTGTGCCTCTTTCAGCAACGCGAGATTCACGCCGAAACTGCGGTTCGCGGCCTCGGTCCCCGCAATCGACTGGAAGATCAGGTCCACCGGCGCGCCGGCCTCGAGCGCTGCCAATTGCGTGGTCACGTGGGCCAGCACGCAGCTCTGCACGGGAATTTCGAAGCGCTGTCTAAGCGCGTCCACCAGATGCAGCAGTTTTGTCGTGACGGCTACGTTGTCGCCGGCAGGATTGATGCCGATCACCGCGTCGCCTGAACCAAGTAACAGGCCATCCAGAACGGATGCTGCAATTCCCAACGGGTCGTCGGTGGGGTGATTGGGCTGTAACCGCGCGCTCAGCCTGCCCGCCAGTCCCACGGTGGCGCGATAGCGCGTGACCACGCGAATCTTAGCGGACGCAGCAATCAAGTCCTGCACGCGCATCAGCTTGCTGACCGCTGCTGCCATTTCCGGCGTGAGTCCCGGCGCCAGCGCCGAAAGCCGCTCCGGCGTTGCCTCGTCCGACAGGAGCCAGTCGCGCAACTCGCCCACAGTGAACGAGCGCACCGGCGCAAATGCATCGGCATCATGCGTGTCAACAATTAGTCGTGTTACCTCGTCCTCTTCGTAGGGAATCACGTGTTCGGCCAGAAAACTCGCCAGCGGCAAATCGGCCAGAACAAATTGCGCCGCGACCCGTTCCTCGGCCGACTCAGCAGCCAAACCGGCCAGCGCATCGCCACTGCGCAAAGGCGTAGATTTTGCCAGCAACTCGCGCAGATCGACGAATTTGTACCGCTTGCTTCCGATGGAGTGGGCGAAGGACATACGTTGGCTCTAGCGTATCTGAATCACGGTGGCTCGGCGAGGGCAATGTCTAGGATTCCGGCAGCTTGGCAAACGCCGTGGGTCGCGGCGCACCTTCGGGCATGACAAGCTTTTGCGGTGCGCAGCACGCGCGGTCAAGTCTCGCCAAGTCGGCCTGCATTTGCGCGTTGTCGCGCAGCGCTTGATCCTGATGATGTATCCGCCGCTGGCCAATGTGCAATACGAGCACCTGGGCGAGGTGTTTCGCAATCGAAAGGTGTTGACACTTTCTCTGGTACAGAACTGGATCGTTGGCCCGATCTTGATGTTCGCCCTCGCCATCATCTTTCTACGCGGCTACCCGGAATGCAGAACCGGGCTGATGCTGATCGGTCTGGCGCGATGCATTGCCATGGTGATCGTGTGGAACGAACTGGCGGGCGGCGACACCGACCACGCTGCCGCCTGGTCGCTTTCAATAGCGTTTTCCAGGTGCTCTTTTACAGCGCCTACGCGTGGTTTTTTCTCGCCGTGCTTCCGCCGCTCGTCGGACTCAAGAGCGTATTTGTCGACATCCGCATGAGCGAGATTGCCCAGAGTGTCTTCATCTACCTCGGCATTCCGTTCCTGGCCGGAATGCTGACCCGTTTCCTACTTTTGCGGCTCAAAGGACGTGCGTGGTACCAGGCACGCTTCGTTCCCGCAATCAGCCCGCTGACGCTGACGGCCCTGCTCTTTACCATCGTGGTCATGTTCAGCCTGAGAGGCAATCTGATTGTTCAGCTTCCGCTCGATGTGCTGCGCATCGCAGTTCCGATACTGATCTATTTCGCGATCATGTTCTTCGTGAGCTTTTGGATGGGTCGCAAGATCGGGGCCGACTACTCGAAGACAGCCACCCTCGCATTCACCGCGGCCAGCAATAACTTCGAGTTAACCATTGCGGCAGCAGTTGCCGTCTTCGGACTCAACTCGGGCGCCGCCTTCGCAGCGGTGATTGGCCCGCTGGTTGAAGTGCCGGCGCTGATTCTGCTGGAGCAAGTTTCACAGTGGATGCAGCGAAGGTGGTTCTCCGGAAGCGGTTCGTTCCCACTGGGAGAACCGGTGCCTCAGGATAGGGGCTCAGTATAATGAATCTGATTTCCATCACTCCAGCGACGCGCATCTGAAGCGGCATGGGCCGCGTCGCCTTACGGAGAAGGTATTTGGCCAAAATAGAAATCCCCGACGATCTCAATGACATCCTTCAGGATGCCTGGGAGGCTGCAAAAGATATTCCAGGTTTTCTCGTCGAGGAGGAGGCTCGTTTTCTGGGGTTAGTCGCGGCTTGTGCTCCGTGCCACGGAACGATCGTTGAAATTGGCAGCTTCAAGGGAAAGTCCACGGTCATGCTGGCCAAGGTTGCCGCGCATTATGGCCTGGGACCGGTCGTAGCCATCGATCCTCACAACTTTAACTCAGCCGAACTCAAGGATCACCGGACTGTTTCGGGCGCCTCATCATACCAGGAGTTTCTGAGTCACCTTCAGGCGGCCGGTGTGTCGGACGTGGTGGAGGTTCATCGCGCTTATTCTAACGACGTTGCGGAAACGTGGAGTCGCCCCATTCGTTTTTTGTGGATCGATGGCGACCATAGCTACCAAGGCGCGAAGGCGGATTTCGATGGCTTTTTCCACGGCATGGTGTCAGAGGGCATCGTGGCGTTTCACGATGCACTGCACGCGTTCGCCGGCCCTATTCGAGTCTTTGTCGAGGACGTCCTCCGCTCAAATCGATTTGGCGCGGCAGGCTTTGTCCATTCGATTGCCTGGTCACAATTCCGGCCGAATGATGGGACACAGTATCAAAGCGGGCGGGCCGCGCTCGAGCGGACCGCCCGCCGCCTCATCCCTTATGTGAAGGATGACCGGGAGCTACATGGGCTGGAGAAGATTCGCTATAAGTTGAATCGCTCGCGAGTTCCCCGCGCAGCGATTCAGCCGAAAGAATGGGGTGCGCTTCTGAATCCAGATCAGATGAAGCGTCCCTGAGCGCCTTTTCTACACCTTCAATGAAGCCGCCCGCGGCGAAACTCCGCTGATCTCAGCGGCTCGCGCCTCAGCATAGGCGGCAGCCCCCATCAGTGCGGCACGACTCTCCAGGATAATGCGAACGGGCATGTTGATGAGCAACTGGCTCAGGCGTCCTTTATCGATAAAAGCTTTCATGAACGTGCCGTCCTTCAGTTTCTCAAGAATGCGGGGCGCGATGCCGCCGCCCACATACATGCCACCCACTGACAGCACCTTCAGCGCGAGGTTACCGGCCTCGGCCCCATAGGCTGAGACGAACATTTCCAGTGTTTTCCCGCAGATTTCGCTCTTGGCCGCAAGCGCCAGTTCGGTAATCACAGTGTTCGGGTCCGCAGCAGCGGCAACGCGTTCGGCAAGCCAGGGTGGCTCCTCCATACCGCGCACTTCACGCAGGAAGTCGTAAATGTTGGTCATGCCCATGCCGCTGACCACCCGCTCGAAGCTGATCCGTCCGTTATATTTCTGCTTGAGGAAGCGCAGCAGGTCAATTTCATCTTCATTACGCGGGGCGTAGTCCACATGGCCCCCCTCAGAGGGGTGTGGCACATGGGAGTGTCCATTCCACGCCAGAATACCCTCGCCCAGGCCTGTTCCGGCGGCGATCAACGCGCGGTTGCCAATCTGGCTGGTATCGCCATCGCTCAGGGTGTAAACCTGGTCGGCAGAAAGCTCGGCGATGCCATACCCGTTCGCCTCAAGATCGTTGATCAGAAATACGTGTTGAATGCCAAGCCCTATGGCAAGTTCGCGGCTGTCCAGGGTCCAGGGCAGGTTGGTAAGCCGCAGGCGCCCGTCGCGTACCGGTCCCGGGACGCCAAAACAGGCTGCCGAAACTTTGTCTGCGCTCAGAAACTCTTTTACGATCTCTTGCAGTCCGCTGTATTCCTTCGCCGGGTACCGCTCGTCGCGTGAATGTTCAAGCTTTCCATCGATAAAATCGTACAGCGCCAAATGAACCTTGGTGCCGCCTACATCACCCGCCAGAATCATCTTTCCCTCTCTAAAACCCCACAGCCTTCCCCGTCCGTTGCGGGTAGAAGCGCAGCCGCGGCCTTATCCAGAATCAGAGTGAGTATACCGCCTGAGGGCCATATCAGTTGACTGGGAAGGCGTTCCGGGTCGTGTGGTCCCATGAAAACTTCGTGAAGAACCGCGGCCTTATCCGCACCCCCAATCAGGAAGAATGCCGAACTGGCGCGGTTAATCACCGGCCAGGTTAAGGTGATGCGCCAGGTGTCCTTCTGGGGCACGAAGTTGGCGGTGACGAGCCGGCTCATCTCATGAATAGCCGCGGTGCGCGGAAAGAGCGAAGCTGTATGTCCGTCCGGGCCCATACCCAATGCAATCAGGTCGAAACGCGGCGTCTCGGCGCCTTCCAGTCGGAAGGTGTCGCGGAGCATCGATTCGTAACGGGCCGCGGCAACCTCCGGCTCCAACTCGCCCTCCATGCGGTGTACCTGCTCTGGCCTCAGCGGCACGTGGTCCAGCAGTGCCTCACGGGTCATGCGATAGTTGCTGTCAGGGTGATCAGGAGGAACAGCGCGCTCGTCCACCCAAAAGACGTCGAGCTTGTCCCACGGCATGCGTGCACGCCATGGCTGACCAGGGTCGGCCAAAAGTTGAAAAGCCGCCTTGGGCGTGGATCCACCGCTGATCGCGATGCGCGCCCGGCCTCGTCCGGCGACGGCTTCGCCAGCCATTTCAACGAAATACTGAGCCGTCCGCCGGGCTAGCGCCGCCGCATCCGGCTCCACGTAATACTTGATGCCAAGCTTCCTCGACATTCGATTCGAGCCTCTCACTCCTACGTTACACGGGCTCCGGCCGTTTGAGGCATAGACTGGCCATAACTGCCGCTGGCAATCCGACTAATGCGCCTTCCGTAGCTTGCTATCTTGCAATTCCCCGTTGGTGTGCCCCAACCGACTCGGTAGTGTGATGCAGGGAGCTGAGCGGAAGCGAAAGTTCGATGCGCGCTCCGCCACTGGCGCGATTGGATGCGGAAACCTTCCCCCCATGGGCTCGCACAACGGCATCCACGAATGCCAGCCCGAGCCCGTGCCCGCTTGATTCCTTGCCCTTCACCCGCCGTTCAAACAGATGGGGGCTGACCTCCGGTGCAAATCCTGGCCCATCGTCCTCCACCGACAGCAATGCCGCACCGTCTTCTGGTTCCAGGAGCACCGCCACCGTGCATTGAGCGGGCAAGTGTTTCATTTCGTTGTCAAATAGGTTCGCAATCATGCGGTGAATCAGCGCTGCGTCCGCATCGATCATTAGGGGGCCTGCGCTGCGCAGCCGGATTTGCAACCCTCGTTCCGACATCGAAGGTTCATAGAGATCGATCATCACTTTCAGCAATTCGTCCAGGTCTATTTCGCTTCGAGAGAGCCGCAGCGCATCTGCTTTGCCCTCGGCCACGTCCAGTGAGGTATTCAGAAATTCCGTCAGGCGGTCAAGCTCTTCGATCGCCGAAACGATCGGTTCGGCCTGTTCGCCGTGCGAAGCGGCCGACAGCGACATCTCCAGTTTTCCTCGAATCGCCGTCAGCGGGCTGCGCAAATCGTGTGCCAATGAATCGGTTATCGTGTGCAACTGGTGCATCGAGCTCTCAATGCGGTCGAGCATCCGGTTGAGCGTGCGTGCCAGTTGACCCACTTCATCGTTGCGCGCTGTTGTAGGCACGCGCGCATTCAATTCTGAGTGTCCAATCCGCGACGCCGCCTCGGTAATCTCACGCACATGACTCAGCATCCGCCTGGTTGTATAAAAGACAATTGCAAATCCGAATAGAACAAGCAGAAACCACAAAAGGATGAATCGGACGCCAAGATTCCTGAGCACGCGTAACTCGTCGCGCTCAGAGAGACCCAGGTAGATCAGGCTTCCATCGTCAATGCGGGTCGAAGCGACACGGAAAGGGATTTCAAAGCCTTCCACTCTTAGGTCTGTTGGGCGGTCCGGCGGAATCTCTGTTATCTGGATCGACTTCAGAAACGCAGCGCTCTTTCCTGCCCCGACCCATAGTTTCAGAGAGCCTCGCCCGCCGGTCTGGAGGAAAAATACGGAGTCGTTTGAGCTGCTCTCAGATAGAAACCTGTTTGGAACCTCCTTGCCGGCCAGCTCGGCAACCTCACCCACCACCCGGTCGTAGAGCGCATTTTTGGGTGTCCGCTCCGCCACATCCCCTAGAACCTCAACCTCTCCCGACAGCCATGCGTCGCTCCGCCGTTGAATGTCGCTTGCGACAAAGCGGTTCAGGAACAGAAACACGAGCAAGGTGCCGCAGGCAAAGGCGAGAGTGGCCCAAAGCGAGATGCGCCACGCGGCGCTGTGCATCACCGGCTTAGCGATCTTTGAGGACATAGCCAACACCTCGAAGCGTACGAATCAGCGGTTGCTGGTCCCTCCCGTCCACTTTTCCGCGCAGCCGGTAGATGTGCACGTCAACCACGTTCGTATCCGGTTGGATGCGCATGCCCCACACCTTGTCCAGGATCATTGAGCGAGTCACCACGCGCCCCGCATTCCTGCACAGGTACTCCAGCAGCACGAACTCCTGCGGTGTCAGTTGCAGCACCTGACCGGACCGCGTGGCCTCCCGCCGTAACAGATCCAATTCCAGGTCGAGCACTCTCAGCCGGGTTGCGTCATTGCTTGCAGGGCTGTTGCGCTTTAGCAGATTCCGGAGCCGCGCCAACAGCTCAGCCAACGCAAACGGCTTGGTCAGATAGTCGTCCCCGCCCTGTTCAAGGCCGCGCACCCGGTCGTCGACCGATCGGCGCGCGGAAAGAATCAGCACCGGAGCCCTGACACCAATCCGTCGCAGCCGCAAGATCAGACTGATTCCGTCCTGGTCGGGTAGTCCGAGATCGACGATTAGAATGTCGTAAGCCGCCTCCAGCGCAAGGCGCTCTGCCGTCTTTCCGTCTGCCGCGGCATCCACCTGATATCCCGCTTCTTCGAGTGAGCGCAGTAGGAAGCTCTGAATATCATGTTCGTCTTCAACCAGAAGAAGATGCATAAATGGATATTAGTGCATCGGCTTAGTAAGCGTCTTAAAAGACTTTTTGAAGTTAGTATCTTAAAAAGCCGCTCCCGTGCGGAAATGAGGAAGATGAACAAGTTGTCATCTTCGCGTGGCCCTGGCGTCATCTGCATCCCGTAAGCTCAGTTACATAACCCACTGTGTTGACCTGCGTGCTCTATTCGTTCGAGTAAACATGAACAAATCGTCATTGAATTTGAGCCCGCGAAGTGCTTTCGAAATCGCGCGAATCGTAGTCTTACCCACGTGCATCATAGCTCGGGAGTCGAGAGCATACGGGATGCTTTTCCTATAGCATTTGCAATTGATAACAAAGGGCGATGAGGGACCGAGTGCGCGCTGATCCATGCTTGGATGAATTGAATACGATGATCCTGGGAGACGCCTTCCGTGAGTCTCTACCCCTTCCTGCGGGCCTTGACCATCACTTTGAAGCGGCGCTTCGGCATGTGCTGGACAACCCGGGAAGCCTGGTGCGGCCCAGGATGGTCCTGCAGGTGGCCGCAGCGTATGGGCTCGATGCGCAGTATGCAAAAAGGCTCGCAATTGCACTCGAATACTTTCACACAGCTTCACTAATCTTCGATGACCTGCCATGCATGGACAATGCGGCCCAGCGGCGCGGCGCACCGTGTGTTCATCTCGCATTCGGTGAAACGGGAGCAATTCTCGCCGCACTGGCCCTCATCAATCGCGCCTACTCGCTCACTTGGCAAGCTCTCCCAGGATGCCCGAAAGAAGCTCAGCCGCAAGTGATGGCCTATCTTGAGCACCGCCTTGGAGTCATCGGCCTGCTGAACGGACAAAGCCTGGACCTTAATTACTCCGCGCTTCCGCATAACCGCGAGACCACAGAACGCATTGCGCATGGGAAAACGGTCTCGCTGATTCGCTTGACACTTGTTTTGCCGGCAATGCTTGCGAGCGCCCCGGCACGTGAGATCCAGCTTCTCGAGCGCATCTCGGCCTGCTGGGGCCTCGCTTACCAAATTGTCGACGACCTTAAGGATGTTCTTCAGAGCCCCGATAAAACAGGAAAGACCGTCGCTCGCGATATTCTGCTCGACAGGCCAAATATTGCTGCGGCCATCGGCGTTCCCGGAGCCGTGGAACGCCTGCTTCGCCTGATGCGTGCCGGGGACTTGACTCTCCGACGCTTGCTTGCCAGAAAGTCGGAATTGTCTTTCCTTGGAAGCCTGCGCAGCGATCTCGATGAGGAATTGACGCGGGTCACTGACCATGCTTGCGAGTTGATAGGCTGCGAGCAGTCATGATCTTCCTCAAGCTGATCCTCACCAATCTGCGCCGTCATCGAATCCGTTCGTTCATCAGCATCGCCGGCGTGGCCTTCAGTGTCGCTGCCATGTTGACGGTTGTCACCATTCTTCAGGGCGCGATCGGAATGTTTTCGAGCATTCTTTCAAGCGACAGCGAAATCATCGTTTTTGAGCGCAACGTCTCCGACCTGTTTTTCAGCAACGTGTCCCCCTCCGCGGCGGGCGAAATTGCTGCTTGGCCCATGGTGGCCCACGCCGATCCGGTGTTGTTCGGCATCGTCTCCAGTTCCGATCACCCCATCATCACCTGCTTCGGCGTTACGCCCGAGGATGCGCGCATTCGCAAGGCCCTTTGGATTGCGGGCGATCGAGCAACCTTTGCGTTGCATGACGACGATATGGTGCTTGGCGCACGCGCCGCCCAATTCCTGGGCGCCGCCCTTGGCAGTCACGTGTCGATCGGCCACGGAGTCTTTCACGTCATCGGCATTGTGAAGACCTCGAACGGATTTGAGGATGGCGGCGTGTTTATGCCACTCGGCTCCGCGCAGAAGTTCTTTCATAAAGAAGGCTCGTCTGTCATCACCATCAAACTGCGCCGCAAGGAAGATGCCGTGGCATTTAACAACTTAGTCAAGCAGAGATTCCCCAACCTCATCGGCCTGGAAGATTCGGAATTCTCCCACACCTATTCGCAGTTCAAAATTCTCAAATCGACTGCCTGGGCGGTTGGTGGATGCGGTCTCCTGCTCGGCGGCCTCGGCGTCGCCAACACCATGATCATGTCGGTATTCACGCGCATTCGGGAAATCGCGATCCTCCGGGTGAACGGATTTTCGAATGTGCAGATTGCCGGGATGATCTTTGGTGAATCCTCTCTCGTCTCCATTTTTGGCGCGCTCGCCGGACTGATCATCGGGACGACGGCTCTTTTCGCGTTGAAGCTTGTTCCCGCACTGGACGGTTACGTCGACGTATCCGTTCGGCCAATAGTTATGCTCATCGTGATCGCGCTTGCATTGTTCACCGGCGTGGCCGGCGCGCTCTATCCGGCCTTATATGCTATGCGCGTGCGTGCGGTGGAGGCGCTGCGATTCGAATGAGCACCTTGATCTCGCCAGCGATCGACCGCGGACGGATCGTCCTCCGCGCGGAAGATGTGTGGAAGAGTTACGACGATGGGACTATCGCCGTGCTAAACGGCGTCCACTTCGAAGCGGAAGAAGGACAGACCGTCGCTCTTTGCGGCCCATCCGGTTGCGGCAAAAGCACGCTGTTGCACCTCTTCGGTGGTTTAGATGAGCCCGATCGCGGACATGTTTCCGTAAATGGCATCGAGGTCAATCGCCGTCGCGACCTGTTGCGCCTTTTGCGCTACGAAGTTGGCTTCGTCTTTCAGCTTCACAATCTCATTCCAGACCTCACCCTTGAGGAGAACTGCCTCATCCCAGCCGTTGCCGCGGGAACCGATCGCCGCGCCGCACGGCAGCGGCTGCGACAGCTTACCGATCGAACGGGCCTCAGTCATCGCCTCGGCCACCGCATTCAAAAGCTTTCAGGAGGAGAGCGCCAGCGCACTGCACTTTGTCGCGCGCTGATGAACCGGCCGAAAATCCTGCTCGCGGATGAGCCAACGGGTTCCCTTGATGAGCAAACCAGCGCAACCGTTTTCGAATTGCTGCTCGACGTGGCTGCCACCGAAGGCGTGACCCTGCTAATGGCCACGCACGATCGCAGCCTCGCTGATCGCTGCGACCGCCTCTTGGAAATGCACGATGGGAGGATTCATGAGCTTCAGCCGCAATGATGCATCCTCCCGCATCATGTCGCCAGCCATAGCCGGCGCAGCTTGGCATGCGTTGCTTTGGCTTGTCGTAGGCAACGCCATCGGCGTCATGCTGGCGACACTGCTACTGCTCCCCGATCTCAATCGCTTGCTGGGCGAATGGACCTATGGTCGCTGGATCATGGTGCATATGAATTTGGAGCTATACGGCTGGATCAGCATTCCCATGGTGGGTTTTCTCTTCAAAGTCTACGGCGCCGACCGCGGTCGCACCGCAAAATGGTGCCGGCCCGTTTTGTGGGTTTGGTCTGTTTCACTTGCCGTGGGCGCGCTCTCCTGGCTCTCTGGCGATTCCAGCGGCAAACTCTTTCTCGATTGGAGCGGGTATTCGCGGATTCTATTCCCCGATGCACTGGAGTTGCTTTGGCTGCTGCTGGTCTTCGCCTTGATTGGAGGCTCGAACAATTCAGAAAATGCAAATGTGACTGCCTGGGCGGGGAAACTGCTTGGACTCGTAATTCTATTGGCTGTGCCATTTGTCATTTACCTCGCTGCCAGCCCCAACACCTACCCTCCCGTGAATCCCGACACCGGCGGCCCCACGGGAACAAGCCAACTTGAATCCTCGCTGATGATCGTCGCCGTTCTTTTGATAATTCCCTTTGGACTCGTACGACGCAAAGTTGGCCGCTCCTGGGCTGTTGTTGCTCCCTGGGCGACTCTCGCCGCAGAATCTTTTCTCTGCGCCATGCTGGGACGATCCGACATCAGCCATCACAACCCGGTTCAAATCCTGAGCCTCAGCAGTCTTCTCATATGGCTCCCACTCACCCCCGCATACTTCGGTGCCTTTGAGTGGCGCCCCGGTACGCGCCGCTGGCGCGTTGCCTTTCTCTATTGGTGGGCCTTGCTCGTCGTGAGTGGCTGGGTGATGTTCCTTCCCGGCGTTCTCGATCATTTCAAATTCACTGATGGCCTTGTCGGTCACTCATTCATCGCCACAGCAGGCTTTTTATCGGCGTTGCTGATCTTCGTCATGGTGCAGTTGCTTGGTGACGATGGCTGGATCTTTACGCGCACCTGGTCTTTTCACTTGTGGAACTGGAGCGTCCTTGCCTACGTCGTGGTGATGTTAGCCGCGGGCTGGCTTGAAGGTTCCGATCCGGCATTCACTATTACCCTGGGGTCCACGCGCAATGTTCTCTATATACTGCGCCTGGCCGCCGGCGTGCTCATGTTGGTTGCTTCTTTGGAATGGTTTCAGGATGCGTCAGTGTTGCTCCGCGAACGCAAACCGGTTGAGGCGGACATGACGCGGGAGAAAGTCGCATGAAACATCCGTTTCTGTTTGGCTACCAGTTGTTGGCCGGCGTCTCTGATACTTCTACGGGTGCGTTGCTCATGGCCGCACCGGTGCTTACGCTCAGCTTGATGGGCTTGCACGCACCCGCTGACGCAGCTCCGTTTCTATCGTTCATTGGAGCCTTCGTCCTCGCCGTCGGCCTGTCGTATCTCTATGGCGGCCTGCTTATCGGGCGCGCCGGCAACTCTTCGCGGCTGGAGGCGGTCTGGCTGCTCACGGCCATCATACGCAGCGCGGTCGCCGTCTTCGTCTTGACCGCGGTCCTGGAAGGCGCACTCCAAGCTGGATGGTTGGCTATTGCCGCCTTCGATGCGGCTTGCGTCCTCGTTCAGGCTGTCGGCTTGCGCAAAGGCTGGTTGTTGCATGTTGCAAGCTAAGGTGCGCAATTCAGGATGGCGAGCCGGTTGCCTGATTGCGATCACTTATGTCTACTTTCTGATCTTTGCGCAGTTCGCCTTTCTCAACCGGCTCGCCGCACTCGGGATCGCCGGTCAGCACCTGAAGTCTGTCATGGCCGCGATGGCAGTTTCCGGAATTCTCTTCAGCCTTCTGACTCCGCGAATAAATCTGTGTCCGTCACCGGCGCTGCGTCTTCGCTTTGGGCTCGGCACTGCTGGAGCCGCCGCATTTCTCACCTTGCTTCCAATGCGCACTGGTATCAGCGTTACCATCGCACTGCTCATCGGTGCGGGTTTGGGGCTGCTTACTGTCACACTCGTAACTCATCTTCGCGAGTGGATAGGCACCCGGAACCCGCTCATCAAGATAGGTCTCGGGACGGGCATTGGCTATCTGCTCTGCAACGTTTCACCATTCTTCTCGGCCTCGCCCCAGGTACAGGCCGTGACGGCCGGAATCCTCTGCATCGGGGGAATCATCATTGCGCCGCATGACCAAGAGGCACAACCAATTGAGGTCAAATTAGAACCTTCACCCGCCTCTTCGTTTCCATTTATCGTGGCTTGTTTTGCCGTGTTGGTCTGGCTCGACTCCGCAGTCTTTTTCATCGTCCAAAACACCCCGATGCTAAAGGCCGGCACATGGCAAGGCACAATTCATCTGGGTGCGAATGGAGTGCTGCACCTGGGTGCAGCACTCCTGAGTGCATGGTTGCTTCGCCACCGCGGCGTCTCGTTCGTTCTCACAGCCGCATTCTTCGCGCTTGCCTTCGCCTGCATGCTACTTATTGATCCCGCGCGCGCCCTGCCCGCGTCGGTCTTTTATCCCATCGGCGTCTCGCTTTACTCTGTGGCGCTGGTCGCCTACCCGTCTCTGCTTTCTCCAGCCACAACCATCGCAGAGCGAGGCAGGCTAGCAGGATGGATTTATGCGATCGCTGGATGGGCCGCTTCTGCGCTGGGCATTGGCATGGGCCAGAATCTTGGCCATGTGCCGCCTCTTTTTGTTGCCGCTGCCGGAACCGTCGTTCTATTCCCAATTTTGCGGACCTTGTTGCGCCTGCGCGTGCGCGAAATTCTACTCACGTCGGTCATTCTGCTCTCTGCCTTTTGCGTCTATCGCCTGGTGCGGCCACCATCCTTGTCCGCATCGCTCACCCCCGTTGAGCGCGGCAGGCAAGTGTATATCTCTGAAGGCTGCATCAATTGCCATTCGCAATATGTGCGCCCCGGCACGCGCGATGTTCTCATGTGGGGACCCGTCGAGAGTCTTGCCGAACTGCACAGCCAACGACCACCTCTGATCGGTAACCGGCGACAAGGCCCCGATCTTGCCGAGGTAGGAGCACGACGGTCCGCCTTGTGGCTGAAGATGCATTTCTTCAATCCTGCCGAGGTGAGCGGTGCCTCCATAATGCCTTTGTATGGATTCCTCTTTCGTGACGGAAGAGGCAACGATCTGGTTGCATATCTCGAAAGCCTGCACGGACAGGAAGCAGAACAGCACATCGCCGCGGAAAATCAGTGGCATCTTTCAACTGCCGCCGTGGTTCAAGCAAATGCCGCCGAAGGCCATCGGCTCTACGGCCGCTACTGCGCGACGTGTCACAGCGAGGACGGCCCCACACGACTCACATGGCAAGCCAGTTTCAGTAAGCTACCTCCCAATCTTGCGACTGGGCCATTGACGCGTCTTTCGCAGACGGACAGCCCCGCGTCGCGCATGGACCGGCTCGCGCGGATTGCAAAATTCGGGATCCCCGACACTGATATGCCGGGCCACGAATATCTCAGCGACAAGGATTTTGCTTCAATCAGTCTGTGGTTGTCGCAGAACATCGCGCGGCAGGAAATTACAAGGAACAACTCAAACCATCCAGGAGAAGAACCATGAAGACCTTTGTGCAATCGATTCTTTTTGCCCTGCCGTTCATTCTCGCGCCGGGGACCTTTGCCCAGCATCAAACCTTTACTGTGAATCCCGATGCGAGCTAAGTTACTTTCACGCTGGATGGCACCGGCCATTATGTCCATGGTACATTTCATATTCAAAGCGGGTGCGTCGAGTTCGACCGCAGTGCGCAAAAGATTTCGGGGTCGGTGGCGGTGAGTGCCGCCAGCGGCGATAGCGGCGAAAAGAGCCGCGATCACAAAATGACTACCGATGTTCTTGACGCGCCCCGTTTTGCCGACGTGACGTTTGCGCCGCAGAGTTATGAAGGGAAGATAGCGCCTGCGGGCGACTCGACCATTCAGGTTTCAGGACTCTTTACGCTGCACGGGACGCCGCATGAGATGACGGTGCCCATGCAGATTCACATCGAAGGGCCGGCCTGCACGGCCAAGACGCACTTCACGGTCCCCTATGTGAAGTGGGGCCTGAAAGACCCCAGCGTCTTCATACTCAAGGTTGCCAAGGAAGTCGAGATTGACCTCACGCTGTCGGGACAGCTAGCTCCGGCAAGTTAGTGCGGCATCCACCAGTTATCGGCCCAGATAGACACGGTATTGTTGCTCGATAACTCCAGCAGCGCGTGCCAAAGCGAGCTTCGACTGGTTGTATTGGTAGAGGCTTTCCACAAGATTGCTTTGCGCTGAAGCCAGCGTGGCTTGCGCATCCACCAGGGGAAGGTTGTCATCTACCCCGGCCTTCACACGGTCGGTTTCATCGCTCACTGCGCGCGTTGCCAAATCTACATTCGATCGAGCCACCTCGACGAGCCTGCCCGCGGCGTCCACATCCAGCAGGGCGTCGCGCACCTGCTCGTCAATATGGTTGCGCAAGTCGGCCAACTGTGCTGTCACCGCTGCAAACTGCGCTGCTGACGCATCCTCGTCGCCGCGCAGCCGAGCCTCGCGGAAAAGCGGTACGCTCAGAGTGCCGATGGCGGCAAAGTTGCCGTGAGTTCCGGCGCCGTTCACCGTATCCACGCCCCAAAAGCCGCTGAAGCTCAGGGTGGGTAGCCTCTGGCTGCGATACGCGGAGTGGATGGCCTTGTACTCGACCACCTGGTTTTGCAGGTTCTGATAGTCCTGCCGATTCTTGTATGCCACAGCGCGGACCTCGTCCGGTGTTTGTGAGGCAAGGCCGCTGTAAGGTGCAGGATCAGTGAGGGCAATCTTCTGGCCGGGAGCCACGCCGATCTCGCGCTTCAGCAGAATCAGGTCCTTCTCCAGCGTGTTCTGCGCGGCAATCAGCGCCTGCTGCTGCGCCTGGAGTTGGACTCGCGCCCGCAATTCATCTAAATTCGAAACCGTGCCGGCCTCGTGCGAGGCATGGGCCTGGTCAAACAGCACCTGGTCCGCCGCTTCCAACGCGCTTGCATTATCCACTTCGCTCGCGGAGGCAATCGCATGCAAATAGGCCGTCGCTACCTGCTGCACCACCTCTCCGCGCGCAGACATCTTGGCGAAATATGCGACACGTTCCGCCGCTCCCGCCGCCTTCCACCCGGCAATCACCGGCCCAGAAAAAAGCGTCTGGCTGAAGTTGATCTGGCCTTGGGTCAGGTCGTCGCGCGTGATTTCAGAAAGGCCAGCAGGCGCCACTCCTCCAGGGAAGAGCGATCCGAACATGCTGATGGTACCCGGCCCAAAACCCAGCGCAGCAAGATCATGTTGGAAGATTCCGGTACCGCCGGTGAGTGTGATTGTTGGTAGGAACGCCTGCAATGCCTCGTTTTTTTCTCCATGCAGGGCCTTCTCGCCGTTTTCGGCTTCTTTCAGACCAAGATTGTTTTCAAGGCCCATCCGCACGGCTTCGTCCAACGACAGTTTCAGAGTCTCATCGCTGATCGGATGCGCCGTAACGCTGCCAAAAAACGGATTCGTTGCCGAAGTGGGGTTGGTTTGCGCAAACACCCGCGCACCTACGCAAGTAAGACCCAGCGCAGCGCACAATACCGGCGCTCCAGCGCGCCGAAGGACAAAGTCGAACGTACCTTTCACACCCATCATTGTCTCAGATGAGCCAAATGGCGCAAGGATTCCCCGCCACCGTTGAAAACCCACGAGAATCACGGTCGAAGCCTGTGCTTGACCCCAGATCCGGTCCTAAATCCGCTGCCGCGCCCACCGTCCTTGCCGAAACAGAATCATGCTGGCCGCGGCAATGCTGCATTCCGCAATGACGATCGCCAAAAATGCCCCCTCGGCCCGCAAATGCATGTTCACCGCCAGCCACCATGCGAGCGGAATCTCCAGCACCCAGAAGCCGAAGAAATTCACGATGGTTGGCGTCAGGGTATCCCCCGCGCCGTTGAATGCCTGCAGCATCACCATGCCATAGGCGTACCCGAGATTGCCGCAACTTAGAGTGCGTAGTGCGATGGCGGCGATTGGCACCACCGCCGGGTCGTTCACAAACAGTCGCACCACCGGCGTGGCAAAGACGATGAAGAAAATGCCGATCATTCCGAGAAAGATCATGTTGTAGAATCCTGTGCGCCACACCGCCAGCGCTGCGCGGTCCGCCCGTTTCGCGCCCAGGTTCTGCCCTACCAGCGTGGCTGCCGCGTTACTCAGCCCCCACGACGGCAGAATGAAGAACACAACGATGCGGATCGAAACCGTGTAGCCTGCCACTGCCTCAGCGCCAAACATTGAAACAATGCGCACGAGCCCAATCCAACTTGCATTGGCGATGGCAAACTGCAGAATTCCAGTCACCGAAACACGCAGCAGGCGCGCCATTACTCTCATGTTCAACCGCAAATGGCGAGCCAGCACGCGAATGCGCTCCGTTCCCTTCATCAGCCGGTAGAACTGGTAGAGCACACCGATACTGCGCCCGGTGAAAGTGGCCAGCGCCGCTCCCATCACTCCCATATGCGGAAACGGCCCAAGCCCGAAAATCAGGCACGGATCGAGAATCAGATTGATGATGTTCGATACCCACAGCAGCCGCATTGCGATTGCCGCGTCGCCCGCCCCGCGAAATATTGCGTTGTTGAGGAACAGCATGATGATGGCTCCGCAGCCGCCCAGCGCAATGCGCGCGTAGCCCGACCCACCGGCCACAATCGCCGGCGAAGCGCCCATGAGTCCAAGGAGTTGAGGCGCAAAGATACCCGCCGGTATGCCCAGCGCGAGCGAAATCGCCAGGCCCACAACAATCGCCTGCACTCCGGCAATGGCCGCGTCTTCGGGGTCCTTTTCGCCAATGCGGCGCGCCACCATGGCGGTGGTCGACATTGAGACGCCGAGGCCTATCGCAAACACCAGAGCCAGCATCGATTCGGTTAGCCCGACTGTGGCCACAGCATTGGCACCCAGTCTGCCTACCCAGAACACGTCTGTTACGGCGAATAGCGATTCGAGCACCATTTCCAGCACCATGGGGATGGCGAGCAGGAATATGGAACGGTTCAGGCTGCCGATTGTGTAGTCCTGGTGCGAGCCTCGCAGAGCCTCGCGTACCGAAGACCAGAAGGTGCGGGCGCTGCTGTCAGCCGGGGTCCCGGCGGATGTGTCCTTATCCGTGGGGTGACAATCAGCCGGCAGGGGCGCGGTCGTTTCAAGCAAAGACATGGGGAACTCCACTTGTGCCTTGTAAAAACAGGCATAGGCGAAGGGGTTACGCTGCGAGCATTTGAGATTTTTGCAGAATCACCCCGGGAGCTGAAGACATCCTCGGGGGCGCCACCTTTTGGCGGCAGAGCAGGGAACAGCCCGAGGCGATGTTCAGCGGCGAATTCGTACGGCGTGAGGTCGCGACATGGTTGTCCTCCCTGGCCGAGATCCGGCGGGTTTCATGAGTATAGCGCGGATTTGTGAATCCAGGTAAGTCAGAATTGGCGCAAAATGACAGAGCCGGGGTCGTGCAAGGCGACGGCCGAGACCTTTTGAGGAAGTTGCACCTGCGGGAGCGTGGGCAGGAAGAATCTCTCCAGTCGCGGAATATGAATAAAAAGCAGGATGCACATCGCCAGCGCCGTAAGGGTGAATGATGCCATCAACAGCGGTTCGCGATAAAGCTTTTCAGGATTCTGCACGGCGCTTCCAGGTTCGAACGCAAGCTTCAGATACAGCGCCATGGTGAGGGCAACCAAAGGAAAGCCGAGGATCAGTTCCATGTGGTAGCGCATGATGAATGCGCCCAGAAAAAGCATCGCTGTCGAGGCGTAGAAGAGTACAGAAACAAGTAGCGACTCGGGCGTGTAACGCCTGAACGATGCACGATAAGCGCCCGCGACGGCACGGTTGTCAATGTCAGACAATTCGCTGTAGCGCTTCAACGCCATAAAATAACAGCCGATCATCCAGTAAGCAATCAGGAGCGATACCGGCGGAACCAGAACGCTGGTCACGGCATACCAGCCCAGCAGCATCCGCAAGGGGTTATTGACGGATTCTGAAATCACGTCCAGGTACGGCAGATCCTTTGTGCGCAGGGGAGGAATGTTATACACGCAGCCCATGATCCAGAGCACGAAGGCCGTCAATGCGAACATGGGCGAAATCAGCAGGCCGATTCCGACCCCGGCGATCATCATCAAGATCCATTGGGCATAAGCCGCGCTGACGCTCACCCGGCCGAGCGCTGCAGGGCGGTTGAATTTCACCGGATGCAAGCGGTCGAATGGAGCGTCAAGCACTTCGTTAATCACGTAGTTGCTGCAGGCAACCAGGGTAATGGCGACGAATGCGAGGAGGAGAGTCGAGATCAAATGCACGTCAAACAGGCCCGGGTAAACGCTGAGTGGAACCACGATTCCCGGCAAAACGAAGAGGTTTTTGACGGAGTGATCGAATCTGGCAATCGAAAGGTGCGCATACAAGCGCTCCTTCATCGATATCGTCGCGACTGCGGTTAGCGGCATAAAGGAAGTCTCAACAGTTTGACGGATTACCCACGTCCATAGGGTGGGAATTCTCCGCGCGGACACACGACCAGAGTTTCCCATATTCTACGCGCTGTTTGCGTTATGGGCGGGAAATTGCGCGCATAGGTTCGAAGAGGGAGCGCGGTGGCGGGCGTACGACGGAGAGTGTGGCGGGGGGACTTTGCCCCGAACTCCCACCTTTCAATCAAATCTGGCATCTTAACCCCCGTACACATGCGTCGAATCGGAATGGCGCCAGACGAACTTTGAAAGGAGAGCTTATGGCTAATCCGAAGAAATGCGCAAATGCGGCCTGTAGCTGCGTTCCCCCCGCCAATGCAAAGTATTGCAGTCCCCATTGCGAGGGAATCGCCAACAAGACCGAAATCGTCTGCCTGTGCGGTCACGCCGATTGTAGCGGCAACGTCAAATAGTTGGGCACACAATCCCTGACGCCTGTCTTGCCTGGGTCGATTGACCCCGCCTTGGATCTGTGTCTTACTCCTCTTCTTCTTCCACCGGCCGCTTGGCGTTGGCCAGAATCTTATCCGCCACCAGTTGCGGAACGATGTCGTAGTGGTTCATTTCCATGCGGTAGCTGCCCTTGCCCTGGGTCATGGAAGTGAGCAACGTCCCGTAGGTAAGCATCTCAGCCATCGGCACTTCGGCATTGATCACCGTAGTACGGCCCTTTGACTCCATTCCCTGGACGCGCCCGCGGCGACTGTTCAGATCGCCCATCAGAGTCCCGGCAAATTCGTCCGGCGCTTCGATTTCGACTTTCATAATCGGTTCAAGCAGACATGGCTTGCAGAGTTCCATGCACTTCCGGAAAGCGATCCTCCCCGCCATCTTGAACGACATTTCGTTCGAGTCCACGTCGTGGTAACTGCCGTCGAAGACCGTAGCTTTGAAATCCACAACCGGATAGCCGGCCAGATAGCCTCGCACAGCGGACTCGACAATGCCCTTTTCAACCGCTGGAATGAAGTTGCGCGGAATGGCGCCGCCAAAGACTTCATTGGCGAATTCGAAGCCGCCGCCACGTGCCAGAGGCTCCATCCTGATCTTGCAATCGCCGAACTGACCGTGGCCGCCGGTCTGTTTCTTGTGCCGTCCCTGGGCCTCCGCCTTCGCGCGGATCGTCTCTCGATAAGGTACTTTAGGCGCCTTGAGAGTCACCTCTGCGTGGTAGCGTTTTTTCAAACGGCTGACAATGGTTTCAATGTGCGGCTGACCTGCTCCGGCAAGCAGAAATTCGTTTGTCATTGGATCGCGGAAAAAGCGGATGAGCAGATCCTCTTCCATCAGCTTGTGGATAGCCGGCGCCAGCTTGTCCTCGTCAGCCCGGCTCTTCGGCTCAATCGCGTAGGTCATCGCCGGCTCGGGTAGCGGAGCCAGATCCACCTGGATGTCGCCCCCCTTTACGCCGAGGACGTCCCCTGTGAGGGTCTCTCGCAGCTTGGCCACCGCACCCAGGTCGCCAGCATGCAACTCCGCCACCTCAAAGGCTTTGCGCCCCTGCATCACGCTTAAGTGACTCAGCCGCTCCTGGCCTCGGCGGATGTAGTTCTCCAGCGTGGCGTCGTTCTTCACCACCCCGCTGACGACTTTGAAAAAGCTGATGCGTCCCGCAAACGGGTCCGTCATGGTCTTGAAAACCAGCAGGGCAGTCTGCTCGCTGTCCGCCACTTTGCGGAAGGAGACGCCGGCGCCGGAAGCTCCATCCGCATCTCCATTCGTAGCCACTGCTTGCATTGCCGGCGTTTTGACAGGCACCGGGGCGCGCTCAGTGGGTGCAGGGGCATACACTTTGATGAAGTCCAGCAGGTGGTCCGTGGCCATGTTGGCCAGCCCGCTGGTGAACAGCACCGGGAAGATGCGATCCTCTCGAATCGCCTCGTGCAGGGCGGTGATCAGGTGCTGCTCGGGAATGGTGCCCTCGGCGAAGTACTCCTCCATCAACTCGTCTTTGCCCTCGGCTACCAACTCCACCAGCGCCTCATGCGCTTCCTTGGCCTGGTGCGCAACGCTGGCCGGGATTTCGCCAGTGATCTTGCCGCGTCCATCGCCGCCCGGAGTGTAGTAGAAAGCCTCCATGGTCACCAGGTCCACCACCCCGTGAAATCCCTGGGCATCTGAAATGGGAAGCTGTACAGGAACACAATTGCGGCCCCAGCGCTCATGCAGATCGTCGATCAGCGCACTTAAACCGCCGCCCCCGCCTGCCTTGGGGTGATCCATCTGGCTGACCACCACGATGCGGGGGACATTCGCTTCCTCCGCGTATCTCCAAACTCGCTCCGTGACCGCCTCAACGCCATTTTGGGCGTTCACCACCACCACCGCCGACTCTACGGGTAGCAGGGCAGCGCGTGCCTCATGACTGAACATATGAAAGCCGGGAGTATCGACCAGGTTGATCTTCGCACCCAGCCACTCGGCAAAGGCCACGGCATTCTGCATGGTTGCGCCGCGAGCGACCTCTTCTTCGTCATAAGCAGTGGCGGCCGAGCCGTCTTCAACTCTCCCCTGAACCGGGGTCATTTTCGCGGCATGCAGCAATGCGGCGATCAAGGTGGTCTTGCCGCTGTGCGCATGCCCCACTACAGCTACGTTGCGGATCTCACTTCCCTGGTACGTTTTCATTGAGTTTCTCCTCGATGATGCAAACTGGTTTTCGTACGAAGTCCGCAGGGGAATAGGAGCCCCCGCGCAAATAAACTGGATTGTGGGAGGTGCAGCCGGCACAGGGACCTCACGGGGGCGTCCATCAGGACGTCAGCAGGTCCGGATTGCCGGGCTCCAGGGCCCGGTCTGCCGTCTTCCTCATCCATGCAGAGGGTCTCCGGCAGGCGCCTGGCGCGTGAAAAGAGCGTGAATCCGCCGGGCGTCTTCCTTAAGAAAACGGATGCTATCACACGGAGAGTGTGAACGTCCTGTGACTCGACTCACATCCGGGCCTGGAGAAACGACGACGGCGAACATCCGCCTCGTATGTGATACATTCTGCCTATCCTGTCGGAGTCTCGATTCCCCGGCCCTTTCCCAGTTTATTGCCTATTTTGAGGTGAACGCCGATTCCCACTCAGGCAGAGACTTCCATACCGTCGCATTCTGAGGACGCATCCATCGGTGCTTCCGCCCAGCGCAAGGCGTCCTTTCGCCTGCTGCCCATCATCGGCATCGGCTATGGATTGGCCTTCATGGACCGCATCAACATCAGCTTCGCCGCTCTGCGAATGAATAGCGATCTGCACTTCAGCGCAACGGTTTACGGATTCGGCGCAGGGTTGTTCTTCATCGGTTATGCCTTCTGCGAAGTGCCGTCGAACCTGCTGATGCTCCGCTTCGGCGCCCGCCGCTGGCTGGCCCGCATCATGTTCACCTGGGGGCTGCTCGCCATGGCCATGATGTTCGTGCGGACACCGTTCGGGTTCTATTCGTTGCGCCTTCTGCTCGGAATCGCAGAAGCCGGCTTCTTCCCGGGCGTCATCTATTACCTCACCCTCTGGTTCCCGGCCAACATGAGGGCGCGGGCTGTGAGCCGTTTTTATATTGCACTGCCGCTTGGTTCGACCGTGATGGGCTCACTGGCCGGGTGGTTGATGGGTCTCAATGGCAAATTGGGCTTGGCAGGATGGCAGTGGCTGTTCCTGCTTGAGGAGCTGCCGGCCGTTCTGTTCAGCTTTGTCATTCTCAAAATGCTGCCCGACACCCTCTCTGACGCGCGCTGGCTCACGCCCATCGAGAAAGCCTGGTTGCAGCGCCAGCTCGATACCGACAGCCGGCAGGCTCATCTGGGGCACGGCGCAGGAGTGATGCAGGCGCTGTTCTCGCCCAAGGTCTGGATGATAGGCGCGTTTTTCTTCTTTGCCCTCACCTGTTCCTATGCCTACAACTTCTCGGTGCCGGCCATACTGCAAGTGGTTACCGGCTGGAACATTGCCCAGGTGGGATACATGGTTGCTGTATTCGGTCTGGCGGGCGCCGTCTCAATGCTCGCCAACAGCGCTCATTCCGATCGAACGGCTGAACGGTCCCTACATTGCATCCTGCCCTGCCTTGTGATGGGGGCGGCTTTTTTGGTGGCAAGCTATGCAGTGCAGCCGTGGCTGGTGGTCGCCTCGCTAGGAATCAGTTTCGCTGCTTTTACCGCCATGCTGGGACCGGCGCTTTCGCTCCCGACCCAGTTTCTGGCCGGGCGTGCCGCCGCCGCGGGCATCGCCGCCATGAACACGATCACTATGTTCAGCGGCTTTGTAGGTCCCTACTGGATGGGCCTGACGAAGGACGCCACCGGCAGCTACTGGGTAGGGCTGCGTGGGCTCGCCCTCCCCAGCCTTGCCGCTGCCGGGATGATGTATCTGCTCACGCGCAGTTTGAGACGGCCCGTCACCGCCCCTCTACGCGAAGCGGAAGCGTTCTGAAAGGAAAAAGGCTCGGGCAGGACGGTGCACACCGATTTGGGGTCGAGGTCAGGATGGGTTACGCGCCCCAAAAAAGCGAAGCTAAAGCGAACGATAGGGGGTAGTCCACCTTTGGCAAAGGGAACTCATTCGTGCTAAAGGCTTTGCGGGCGAAAACGTGCGCATTAAGGGCGGGTTATGCGCCACTTTGGTACACATAAGAAACTGACGCGAAGTCGCGTCTATTTCGATGGTACACAGATTGGAGAAATAATCTGCAAGGCGGATCGAGCGTACCCGCGATCTGCTACCAGCGCAGAATCGGCAAGAGGCTGGAATAATCGTCGGTCCACAAATGGACCTTTGGGTTCTCGGCCGGGGTCCTCGCTTTGCCGGCGACTCCTGGAAGCTGGAAGAATCCAGGATTTTCCGTGAGCAGCATCCATGTGGCCGAAAACTCGCCACGCTGGTCATTTGGAAAGCTCGTAACTTTCATGGCCGTCATGGCCGCCGCTTTGGCGAGCAAAGCAATCTCGGGTTCGAGATCCACATGCTGGTTGGAAACATGGAATGCCAGGATGCCTCCCGCTGCCAGGTGCCGCTTGTATAGTGCAACGGCCTGGGTGGTGAGCAGATGCAAGGGAATTGCGTCCCCTGAAAATGCATCGATGACGAGCACATCGAAGTTCTGCGGAGCTTCACGCTCAAGCGAAGTGCGCCCATCGCCCACAACGATGTTGACCTGGGCCGCCGAATCGCGAAGGTAAGTGAAGAGGTTTTCGGCGATGGGCGTGACGGCTGGATTGATCTCATAGAAGCGGATTCGATCGCCGGGCTTTCCGTAAGCGGCGATCGTTCCCACGCCGAGCCCAACGACGCCAATGTTGCGTGCGCGCCCCGAGCAGCAAAAACGCAGCGCAAGGCCCACGCCCGAATCTTCAGCGTAGTAAGTGGTGGGCGTTCCGCGTAACTCCGGCGAAAAAATCTGCGTTCCATGCTGGATGGTGCCATTGGTCAGAGTACGCACCGTGGCTCCCGGATAGGAGAGGGTTTGCTTGACGCGCAGGCTGCCGTAAAAATTGCGAACGGCAAGCGGTGTATCCCGCCTGTATGCCGTGTGGAGCATGAAGACCAGCACCAGCAGCAGGATGCTTGAAGTCGACCACAAGAGACGCTGCCCCCAACCGCTATTCCATGTAACCGCGAGCGCCAGCATGGCCGTTACAAGAAACGTGAGGGCCAGGTCGTAGTTGAAGGAGAAGATCAGCGGCGACACGATACCGATGAGAAAGGTTCCCAATGCGCCGCCCGCGGCAAACAGGAGATAGAAGAGCGTGGATTCCGATGTGCGATTGGGGCGCAGCGCATACGCCTCTGTATGGCAGAAGAGGCAGGAGATGAAGACCTCAATCAGAAAGAAGGAAATACCGATGCGCATGGGCAACGATACGTCCACCTGCGACAACATGTAACCAAGACCGGCGAGCATGACCACGAGAAAGCGCGTGACAATCGCCCGCGGGAAAAGCCTGGGAAACTGGAACGCGAGAATCAGGGTCAGAAGATACACCGCCAGTGGCAGGATCCAGAGGAGGGGAATCGCAGCGATGTTTGCGGTGAGATAGCTGGTCACAGCAGCCAACTGCATTGCTGCGCCCATGGGCAGCAATACCCAAAGCAGCTTGTGCGCGAACGGCGCGGGAGCAGGTTCAGATTCGTTCTCGCGGTTCAATGGCGCTGGGACAAGTATTGCCGAGCGCGTTTGCCAGGTGAGGATTCCAGACACGAGTGCAAATAAGGCGAACCCGCAACACCATACGAGTCGCTGCGCCTTGAGGGTCAAGTAGGGTTCGACGATGGTTGGATACATTGCAAGCGCGAGTAGAGACGCCAGGTTCGACAGTGCATAGAGCCGATAGGGAATGCCGCGCGTCTCAAGGCGCGCTAGCCACACCTGCAACAGTGGGCTGGTCGCACCGAGCATGAGAAAAGGCAGGCCGATGGAGATGCTGAGCGCGGCGAAGATGGAGGCAATGGGATGGGCCGGGCTGAACTCAATCGCCTGGATTGACCACACAATCGCAGACGCGCAGGCCAGCAGCATGAGTGCGAAATGCAAAATCCGCCGCGAACGTTGAGCAAGCCAATGTGCGTAGAGATAGGCGACAAGGAGCGCTGTCTGGAAGAAGACAAGGCAAGTGATCCAGACTGCGGCAGAGCCGCCGAATGCCGGCAATAACTGCTTCGCTGCGATGGGCTCAACGAGAAAGAGCAGGAAGGAGGCGAGAAACACGGCGCCGCCAAAGAGCCAACGCAAATGGGACATGCGCAACCTCAAGCGTTCTTGCAGAAATTCCATTGTGCCTGCTGGATATCCCGCAAGTCTATGCCTCACGCTGTCAATGCGACGGTTCTGGAGATTCAGAATTTCCGAACTGCGCGGGTGCTAGAAAGTGGCTGCCGCGGGCAGAATCTCGTTCACGTCGATCCACTGAGTGGGATAGTTGCCGGTGTAGCAGGCTGTGCAGTAGCCGGTGTGTCCGTCGCCATTGCAGGATTTGAGAAGGCCATCGAGAGACAAGTAAGCCAGTGAGTCTGCCTCAATGAAGCGGCGGATTTCTTCAACGGACTTATTGGCAGCAATCAAGTCGCGCTTGCTGGGCGTGTCCACTCCATAGAAGCACGGCGAGATGGTTGGCGGGCAACTGATACGCAGATGAACTTCCTTTGCGCCCGCCCCGCGCACCATGCGCACGATCTTGCGGCTTGTGGTGCCGCGGATGATGGAGTCGTCGATGAGCACAATGCGTTTGCCTTCGAGCAAGTTGTGAACGGGGTTGAGCTTCAACCGCACTCCGAAGTCACGGACACGCTGCTCAGGCTCAATGAAGGTGCGGCCGACGTAATGGTTGCGGATAAGTCCGAAGCGAAAGGGGAGGCCCGCCTCTTCCGCGTATCCAAGAGCGGCGGTAACGCCGGAGTCGGGCACGGGGACAACAACATCCGCGGGCACGCCCGATTCGCGGGCGAGTTGACGGCCCATCTCATCGCGGCTTTGCTGCACCCAGCGGCCAAAGATGCGGCTGTCGGGACGGGCGAAGTAGACGTGCTCGAAGATGCAACTCGACTGTGGAACACCGGTGGCGAACTGGCGGCTGGTTACGCCGTCCTCCGTGACCATGACCAACTCGCCGGGCAACACGTCGCGCTCGAACTCGGCGCGGAGCAGGTCGAAGGCGCAGGATTCCGAAGCGAATACGATGGTGTCGGGACCGTTCGGATTCTTGATGCGGCCCATGGAGAGTGGACGAAAACCGCGCGGATCGCGGGCAGCGAAGATGCGGTCGCGGGTCATCATCACGATGGAGAAGGCACCTTCGACCTGGTAAAGTGAGTCGGCAATGCAGTCAACGAGTGTGCCGGCTTTGGAGTGGGCGATGAGCTGAACGATGATCTCGGAGTCGGAAGTGGTCTGGAAGTAAGCGCCGTCGCGTTCGAGGCGCGCGCGCACGTTGCCCAGGTTCACCAGGTTGCCGTTGTGGGCGATGGCGATGAGGCCCTTGGTCGAATCAACGCGGATGGGCTGCGCATTCAGCAGCGCGGAGTCGCCGGTAGTGGAGTAGCGAGTGTGGCCAATCGCCAGTTGGCCGGGGAGCTTCGCAAGCACGTCGTCGGTAAAGATTTCCGACACCAGGCCCATACCCTTAATGTTGGCGAGGTGCTGCCCGTCTGCCGTGGCAATGCCCGCCGACTCCTGCCCGCGATGCTGCAACGCGTAGAGTGCGAGGTACACTTGGCGGGCAGCGTCGGGATGGCCGTGAATCGCGACAACGCCGCATTCTTCGCGGAGCTTGTCGCTTTCGACGACAGGGAATAGGGACGACGCAGCCGCGCCATTGCGGAGTTGATTGGTTTCGTCGGCGATGCCTTCGACCCCCTGAAAAAGCATCCGGCTCATGCCAACACCTGCCCGTGGAGGGTGGCTTCGAGCGAATCAGCCCAGGGCTTTCGAAGGTCGGAGAGCGGCGCGGAGATAAAGGATTCCCGATCAACGGAGATATCAAGGCGGTTACCGCCGGTAGTGCCAATGCGCGCGGCGAAGAAGCTGTATTCGCCGGCCAGTTTTTCGATGGCCGATACGTTGTCGGGGGGTGTGGTAACGAGCAGGGTCGAGGCAGGCTCTGCGAATAATCCGAAGAGGGGGTGCACCATGAGCGATTTCTCTTGCTCGACAGTGGCGCCGATGTTCTTTGTGAATGCAGCCTGTGCAAGGGCGACCGCAATGCCGCCGTCGGAGATGTCACGGGCTGAACTGATGAGCCCTTTCCAGGTGAGGCTCGGCCATCAGTTTGTGCAGGCCGGCTTCGGCTTCCAAATCAAGCGCGGGTGGTGTGCCCCACAGGCTGCCAAGGATGACTTTGGCAAACTCAGAGGAGCCAAAGGCCGCGAGATTTGCCGCGACGTCTGCGTCGGATGCGTCGGGCTGTTCTCGCACTCTGGGCTCGCGTTCAAGCGCCGGTAGCGGATACTGGCTGATGGCCGGAGGATTGAGCGGGACCTTGAGGCTGGGATCGGGCTCTTCGCCGCGCGGAATCGGCCAGAGCAAGACGATGGCGTCCTTTGCGCGCTGGAAGTGGGCGGGAACGGCCTCGGTCACGTCGTCGAGAATTCCAACGATGCCCAACACCGGAGTGGGATAGATGCCCTCACCACGGGTCTCGTTGTAAAGCGAAACGTTACCCCCGGTGATAGGCGTTCCCAGCGCAGTGCAGGCTTCGGCGATGCCGTCAATAGCCGCCGAAAGCTGGGCCATGATCTCCGGCTTCTCCGGGTTGCCGAAGTTGAGGCAGTTGGTCGCAGCCACCGGTGTAGCGCCCGTGCACGCAACTTTGCGACAGGCTTCGGCGGCGGCATGCATTGCGCCGAGTTTAGGGTCGAGATATGCCCATCGGCCATTGCCGTCCAGAGCCATCGCCAGCCCGCGCTCGTGGCCGGGAGTGCCCGTGCCCTTGATGCGCATGACTCCCGCCTCACCGCCAGGGCCCACGACCGTGTTGGTCTGCACCATTGTGTCGTACTGTTCGTGAACCCAGCGTTTTGCGCAGACATTAGCGCTGGCCAGAAGCTTTTTTAGGTCGGCCAGGTAGTCGCGGTCCTTTTCGAGTTCGGCCAGCAATTCGTCGGGTGGGTCGAGCGGTACCGGCGCCTTCCAGGTTCCAACCGGACGGTGATAGAGAGGTGCGTCATCCGTAAGCGACTGGTTGGGGATATCTGCAACAAGAACGCCATGGTGGCGGATGCGGAGCCGCGACTCCGGCTCGACCGTGCCCACAATCACCGCGTCCAGGCCCCACTTCGCGAAGACGCGCAGCACTTCGTCTTCCCGGCCTTTCTCGGCCACCAGCAGCATCCGCTCCTGGCTCTCAGAGAGCATGATTTCGTAGGCGCTCATGCCGGTTTCACGCTGCGGGACCAAGTCCAGCTCGACATCCAAGCCCACGCCGCCACGACCGCCCATTTCGCAGGTTGAGCAGGTGAGGCCGGCCGCGCCCATGTCTTGAATACCGACGATGGCGCCGGTCTTCATGGCTTCAAGGCAGGCCTCCAGCAGCAGCTTCTCCATGAACGGATCGCCCACCTGCACGTTAGGTCGCTTGGCCTCGGTGCCGGCGTGGAACTCCTCGCTGGCCATGGTGGCTCCGTGAATTCCGTCGCGGCCCGTTTTGGCGCCTACATAAATGACGGGGTTGCCCGTCCCCGTAGCCTTGCCGTAAAAGATTTCGTCTTTGCGGACCATGCCCAGCGCGAAGGCATTCACCAGCGGGTTGCCGCTGTAGCAGGCCTCGAATTTGGTTTCGCCGCCGAGATTAGGCACACCAAAGCAGTTGCCGTAGCCGGCAATGCCGCTGACGACCCCTTCAACAATGGAGTGATTCTTCGCGATCAGCCCCGGTTCTGTGTTCCGTTCAGGTTCGATCGGCCCGAAGCGCAGCGAATCCATCACCGCGAGCGGCCGCGCTCCCATGGTGAAGATGTCGCGCAGAATTCCGCCCACACCCGTAGCAGCACCTTGATACGGCTCGATGTAACTGGGGTGGTTATGGCTTTCAATTTTAAAAGCGCAGGCCCAGCCGTCGCCCACATCGATGATGCCGGCATTTTCCCCGGGCCCCTGCACCACGCGGTCGCTCTTGGTCGGCAGGCGTTTAAGATGCACACGGCTGGACTTATAGGAGCAGTGCTCGCTCCACATCACGCTGTAAATGCCCAATTCCGTGAGCGAGGGAATGCGCCCCAACGCTGCCAGAATGCGGTCGTACTCGTCCGCGGTGATGCTGTGTTGAGCCAGCAGCTCCGGTGTTACCGCAACCGGCTCGGGAACAATTGCAGAGGAGGCGGAGATCATCACGATTGCCTCCATTGTCGCACGGGACTCACCCGCAATGATCAACGGAACCGTGTGGAAAGCGCCGGCGATAATCCACACGCGCAAGAAGAAAGAGGGCTTACGGTACACGGGCTCCGCACCCAAAGATGCATATATTGAGTTTGGACAAACCACATCTGCCGGCTTGCTCTATGAAAGCAGGCCTCCTCCGTAGCGTCCAACGACAAGCCTGTGCGATACTTTTCATGCGCTCCCCACAGAAGGCCGGGATGGCGGAACTGGCAGACGCAGCGGACTCAAAATCCGTCGAAGGCAACTTCATGGGGGTTCAACTCCCCCTCCCGGCACCAAACTAAGGCCAGTAAATTCAATAAATTACGCTGTCTATTTCCGTCATTTCACTTCGCTCCTTTCTTGCCACTGAAGGGCTGGTGCATGTTTGGTGTGGTCGCCCCTGCGACATCCTGCGATCTTCGATTCGGTGAGAGTGACAGCGATCTGGTCAACTACAGACTGCTTGTGTTTCGGAGAGAGGTGCGCGTACCGAGCGCCTTGACTCATCGTCTTGTGCCCGGCGGGCTCTTTAATCTCGATCGCCGTCTCTCCGGCCATCTCGAGCCATGAGTAAAATGTATGGCGTGGACCGTGCCACGTGATTTCCCCATCTCGACCACTGAGGTCTCGAAGCAGGAGCGATTGTCGAAGCGTTCTTGTTTGCGCTCCTCGTGAATCGCTGATGCGCTGATGTGCTTGGTGCTGTAGTGGACTCAACCGCTGGTCCGCTGTCGCGCACCCAGACCTCCTTGCTTGCATACTGCCAGGGCACCGAATAGCGGCTACCGTTCCACGACACATAGGGCGCGCATCGTATCCGCCCAATATGCCTGTGCAAACTCTCTCGCAGCCCATTCCGATGCATCCGGAAAGAATCGGCAATAGAGTGCGACCTTCTGCGACTCGCTCGCCGATCCCAGAAAGAGTTTGTAGTCGATGCGACCCGGCCTCAGAAGCGCCTGATCGATTGAATCGGCATCGTTCGCCGTCATAATGCAAATTACATTCTCGGAAGCACTGAACCAGTCCAGCACGTTCGACAGACCCGACAGGCTGACTCCACCGGGCCCGTACTTCTGGCTGCAACCGAGGTCTTGACTCCTTCTTCCAGGTGCTCAACCAACCAGTCCCAGAGATGCTGAGGCGGGGCGCGCAGGAACATGCCGAGGCTTCCAATCAACATCAGGAGCAATCCGCCAGGAGCAAACTGGTTCTGGCCATTCAGTATGTGTTTCAAAAGGTCGAACATCTGCTGTCGCGATCGGCTTAACTATGGGAATACTGACAGCTTGGGGAGTTAACTAGGCGAATATTGAGGACCACCCGTCGGGCGGCAGACGGCGAAAGCCGCCAATCATCGCATTCCGGGAGCATTTTCGCGATACGAATCCCCTGCCGAGAATAACATCTTTAACTCCCAAATTAGCCTAGTTAACTGGACAACTCCAGCCAGTTGAAAATGATAACCTATTGAAAAAATGATCGTAGTTAACGTAGTTAAGCGGTTCGCGCCATCTGGCTCAAGGAAGTGGATTGTGGGTGCCGCTACTGCGCCGAACGAAGTAGCTCAATGTGACCACTCCGTTTTTGAATTCATGAGTTGCGAAAAGTTCGAGGTCCACGAGGGAGGAGTCGACATCAGCGAAAGCTCGCTTTCCCTCACCAACGCGCAAAGGCATGATCCATAAATGGTATTCATCGACCAATCTGCTTGTAAGCAAGGTTTGGTCGAGCTGTGTTATGCCGTATTTCATAATGTCGCCGCCGCTCTGCTGTTTAATTGTGCTTAGCTCATTGGATACATCGCCGGTAATCACAGTGGCATTCCAGGAGCAGTCCCTAATCGTTTTCGAAGCAACGAGCTTCTTCAGCCCATTAATGCGGTCCATGTATGGATTGCCTTTGACCTGCGGCCACACGGGAGAAAACGTCTCGTAAGCAACTCGACCCAGCAAGAAGTATTCGACATTGTCCAGTTTCCGTAAAGCGTACTGCTTGCATTCTTCGTCAAAATACTGCGATGCCCAGGTCATCGGTGACTCAATGACTCCATCTAGCGAAACGAAACTCGACACGACCAATTTCCTCATATTTGTTTTCCTCCGCGGATAAATTCGAATCAGGCAATAAGCGAACAACTGGAAACAATCAAAGCCAACGTGCGTTATCCTCCCTGCGTTCTTCTAGACTCATGAGCGCTGTTCGCAAAAGGGAGAAGATAAAATGCGGCAAGTAAAAAGTAGGCAGCTACGCTCACGCGTGGCCAGCGCAATCCAATGAGAGCAGCCGTGGGATATGTCAGCACTCCGGCGACATTGCGAAGATTCCTCCGTTTCGCTTCTGCCGCACTTCGGACGTTTACTTTAAGGAAGTTTCGTTGGATATGCCTCGCAAGCAGCGAATAGATGATGCCAATGAGAGTGTATGTTGCACCGTAGAGAAAGCAGTTCGACGGCATCGGGCCAAATCTACCTAAGATCGCCGTTGGGTACGGGACGAACGAAACTACAAGCAGCAAAAGAAGATTCAGCACTAGGGCGAGATGGTCGACGGCCTCGACTGCGTGGAACAATTGATGATGGTTCAGCCAGATGATGCCAACAGTCGCGAAGCTTGTGACGTACGGAACCAGTTGACCGAGCGAATGCAGTAGTGCATGCCGCAGAGCAAGATCATCGGGGGTCTTTAGTTCTGGCATAGGTATACCGAGCACGAGCAATGTGATCGCAAATGCAAATACCCCGTCGCTGAATGACTCAAGTCGCGTCGCATTCATTCGGTCTTACCGTGGCTGCAGGCTGGAACAGATCTCGTTCACCGTGGAAATAACGACTTCACCAGTCTCTCTGAGGGTTGCTATCGATCTGTCTTTCAGTACCTGGGTCCTTGAACCACACGCGTCCACAACAATGACCGGGATTAGGTTCAGGTCTGCGCCGTGTCGGACTGTCGGTTCAATCCCAACCTCGGTTGCGATGCCCGCGATGATGAATGCCTTCAACTGAGCATCCCTGAAGGCAAGATTGAGGAAGGTGCCTTCGAACGCGGACATGGTGATCTTGTCGATAACGACGTCATCCGTCTGCGGAGCAAGCTCGGGCACGATTTGCCACGACACGCTTTCTCGAAGCATTAGCGGCGATATCTGAGCCGGATCATCCTTCCTCTGCCAAATCATTGCCCGGCGTAGCTGGCCAGTGCCTGCAGCGTGGTTAGGTAAAAAAGTATGCCGCGTGTAAAACACGCGCATGTTTGCTTCTCGCGCGGACGCTAACAAACGTGCGCAGTTTTCCGTGACCTGTGGGCTATCCGGCACTTGCGGCACGATGCCAACCTGCATGTCGTAGATGATGAGGCCGCACCGATCTGGATCAATGATCTCTCCGAGGTGCTCTGGAATCGAAATGCCGAATGCGGATTTCATCGACTCGCCTCCTTCGTGCTCGTGCGATCAAATGGTTCGTGAAGATCGATTCCGGTGCGAAACAGTGATTCGATCGGGAGGGGGACTTGAAGCGCAATGAAACTCCACTCCAGCAGTCCGGCCTTGCTGAGAGGGAAATCGTCTGTGTACATCCTTGCGCTCTCCACGTCGGGGACCTCAAAGACGATGACAACGCCAGGCATGTCCGCTCTTGCGTAGTTCTCGCGAACAATTCCTGCCTTCCAGAGGCGCCACACGTTCGAGACCTCTTCCTGCAAGAAGGGGTTAATCTGCTCCATTGTGACTCCTGGTCGAAACGTGTCGTAGGCAATGACCTTCATGGTTCTCCTTCATCAGATAGGGTTATCGGGACAGTAGTATTCACCCCGTTACTGAACTCATTCCTGGGTAAGAGATAAAGAGGGCAATCAGAAATCGGCACCGCTATACGCAAACCAACGGCCATCATGGAAGGTGTATCCATCGACAAAGTGGACCTCGCGGGGATTTCCGTCCTTGTCTGTCGTCTTCATAATGGAGTGAGCCGTCGCGCTGTTACCGTGGATGAACACGATTGTCAGAAGGGTAGGTACGGGCTTAGACATATCCGTCGTGAGGGAGACGTGATTCATCACATCTTGTCGAGTGCGGATCTGGCCGGATTTTCCGGATGTACGGTAATCGGGTTCGAGAAGGCACTCCAGGAACTGCTTATTTCCACGGTACTCCGCAGTGATCCAACCCTCCTCGATACGACGGATCGTGCCTTCATCGACCTTTTGGTTAGGTGTTGAGACAGCGTCGCAACTGGTTGGCGCTGCCGTTGCGGCCAAGCAGGAAAAGCACAAAATTGAGCCAAGCGTTATAGCCAACATGCACTTCATCGTCTTCTCCTTGTATTTGCGTCGCCCAAACAAGCTGCAACGGGGCATTTTAAGCAACAACTTCTCGCAGGTTCTTCACATTCGTAAAGGTGCGTTCTTCTTGCGGTCCGCAGAGTCGCTATTCGGCCATTCCCTGGTCGATCCATCGGCGCAGAAGTTCCACCTTCTCCTTTGGCCAGGCTCCATCGCACGGCATCGTTCCGTTATCTAGCCTTCGGAGTATTTCGGTTGCGTGTTTGCACAAGTCGCTGTACGACCATAGGTCGAAGACAAAACTCATCGACTCGCGGTCCATCTTTCGGAACATCGGTTTGACGTGCGTAGCGAAACTCAAGTTGACATCCGCACCGGGAATTGAAATGGATGACTGCGCACTTTCCTGCGGGTCCAGGGCAGAGACCCGGGATCCCGGCTTCGCGTTGCAGACCCACCACCACCGCGGGACCGGCATATTGGGCGGTGGCAGCGCATTCTGTTGCGAGTTTTCCTTGCCGATGCGCGAGCCCCATTCAAGATACGCAACGAACGCCGCGCGGAATTCCGGGTCGCTCGGCAGCAAGGCGTCGTCGGCGCTCTGACAGAGCATCTTGACCCAACGCGATCTCTGTTCCTCGGTGATGCACTTGCCCACGTGCTGCGAGATCATGCGCGAGTATCCGCCATAGCGTTCGGAGTAGAAATTCGGACCACCAAACACCTCGCTGAGCCACGCGGCCACACGCTCTGGATGATCGGGAGACATGTTTGCAAACAATGGCCCGACAAGCGGATCCTGCGGAACGTACTTACCATAAAAGATGCGGGTCATGCGCAGGAGAGCGGGAAAGCCGCCCGCCCACTCAAAGAGGGTTGGTTCACGTTCAGCCGACGGTACGGGATCGGCGAACTTCACATACCAGTGCATGCCGCTGCAGAAGGGCTTGTTCTGCGATTGCCCGCAGCGGCAGAGGCTGAAGTGTTCCCGCGACGCACCCTCGGCCCACGGGATGTCGTTGCCAACCTCATCAACGAGCCGGAAAGCGCCCGTAACCCGGTACGGACCATCCTTCGAAACCTCGATGGACGCCGGGCGAGACTGATCGACCTGATTTCGGGCCTCCACGCCGTCGATGGCGTAGCTCAATGCCCCCGATGGGCACGCCCGGACAGCCTGCATGATTTCGTCAAGCCTTCCACCGCTCGGTGTAATGAAAGGCTCTTGCCGGAGATGAAATACGGAAGCCAGCCGGTCGGTACAAAAGCCGGAGTGAGCGCAGATACCGCGATTGTCAAGGATGTCGATTTGCTGGCCCTCGTAGCTGTCGAGTTTGTCGGGCACCCTTTTTGGATCTTTGGCACCAGAGAACCCAGTTCTGGCATGCGTGCCATCGCAATACGGCTTCGTCGAGGACTGACCACAGCGACACAACGACATTTGCGGCCTTGGATCAAGCTCTTCACCTAGCCAGTTCCTGAAGTCCGCCACGTTCGAGACGAGATAGGGGCCATCCGGAGAAACGTGGATTTCCGGTTGCGAGTCCGGCTTCCTTGAGCGTGGTTCGATCATCGCTCACCTCGGGCCAGGAAGTCGTGGATCTTACCAGAATTTGTGACGATGGTGCCGGCACCGAATGCCAACGCCTGGAACGTACGCTTGCATTGAGGCGTGCACTCGTCTTCCAGCGTTTGTGGAATGTGGAGACCATGCTCGTGTTGCATCGTTGTCCTCTGCTTGTCGGGCTGCGTTGGCTGGCCCGCCGTTGCTGGTTTAATGCCGTTTGTTCGATCAGCGTCTGAGCACCGAAAGATCAGCGAACTAACTCACCGCGCTTCCGCTGCCGTGCCATTCGTCGGGCCTGCGCCGGCGCGTCTCACAAAGCCATCATGCACCATTTGCTTTGCACCAAGCAACTGTATGCAAAGCATATCTTGACTAACAGATCCAGGCGACGGATAGTTCGAGTATGAAAGTTCTTGAGGATCATATTGATACGGTGATTGCCAACTGGAAACGCGAACGCCCGGACTATGACCTCGCGCCGGTCGAAATCATTGGTCGCGCCGGACGAATCATGGCGTACGTGGATCGCGCTCTCGAGGCTAAATTCCAGGAATTCGGCATCTCTCGCGCAACTTTCGACGTGCTCGCCACGCTCCGGCGCGGCGGCAGACCGTACAGGATGACCCAGCGGGATTTGATGCGCAGGCTCCTGCGCACCTCGGGCAGCATGAGCCTCCGGATCGATTCGCTGGAACGGGAGGGTTTCGTCTCCAGGTTGCCCGACAAAGAGGATCGGAGGTCGGTTTTCGTCATCCTCGCTCCGAAAGGTCTGAGTCTGCTCGAGAAAGTGATACCGGAGCATCTCAGGAACGAAACTGCTTTGTTGGCTGGCCTTTCGAAGGCAGAATGCGATCAGCTCAAGTCGCTTCTTCGGAAGTGGCTCATTTCTCTTGAGGGGAACGCTTCGCAGAGTTCTCAGCTGCAGCTCGGGATAATGCTGCTGGATCCGCACGCCTCGCTCAAAAAACGCCGAGCTGTCGGACTGCCGGATGTCCCCGGCATTCTGGTTCATCATGTTGAGCCGGGCAGTTCGGCTGAAGATATAGGGTTCCGCAAAGGCGACCTGATCTATGCCATTGAAGGCAGAAACGTGCGTTCGATAGCCGACTTGCGCAGCATTCTCAATAAGAGCAAACCTCACACGAAGCGGTTCAAGGTCATGCGCGGATCGGATTCCATCGAGATCTAACAACGTCAGAGATGGCGAGGTCGCATTCTCTGGCATACTGAACGATGAGTGAGAGCGTGCCTGTCGGGCTACAGTCCGCTGCAGATTAGAGGAACTGTCTTTAATCGAAGCGTCGTCAGTGATAATTGACCTGATCAAGGTAAATCTCCCATGGTGAGATAGACGAGCCAGTCAGCTCCAGCATCTCCGAAACTTCAGCTTTCTACGATCCGCCCATCGCAAAAAAGGCAACCAATAACCCTGTCTGTTGCTGTCGTTCTCTGCCACCAATCATCCGTGTCCTATGAAAGCCAAACCGCCTTCATTGTCGGATTAAGTGGTTGCGTGTGGGAATATCTGTCATCAGTGAGTGCGTACGCCAGTGCAATGAAGTCGATGTGAAATCTGCGCCAATGTTGTCACCTGCGTTTTGGACGCACGCCTTTCCCATCTCGCATACGGGCGTAAAACCGGCGCGACTTGGCGGCATTGCCACACACGGCCATGTCGCACCAGCGACGACGGCCTGCTTTCGAGTGGTCGAGAAAAAGCCACGAGCAGTTGCTCCCCTCGCAGATGCGCAACCGTTCTCGCGGCTCCGGTAGAAGGTTTTCAACAAAGCGAAATGCGATCAGTGAAGCAATCACGTCCAGATCAATTGCACTCGGGCGCATATCGAGGCGCACCTCGCGTTTCACATAGCGCAGCTCGTGGACAACAGTACCGGCTTGCCAATAGCGGTTCAGCAAGGCCATCGCGCCCTCCGGGGGCGCTTTGCCTGAAATCATGCCGGTGACGATCGCAAACAGCGCCTCCCGCAGTTGCTTCGAACGGTGCAAGGCGGCGGTTGCTGCTGTCGGATCGGTCTTCGCAGTTTTCTCCAGAACGAGGAGCACTTCATCGGCCAGGAGCTTCGCCTTGCCTGCCCACTCGAGCAGGCGCGGATACCCGTCAAGCCAGTCGCGGGCAGCCTGGTCACGGCCCGTGACGGTATTGACGAAATCCAGGACAGCGTCGCCGCCCACGAAATCTCGAGCCACAAAGTCGTGCGCTTCTATAACCGGAAAACAGGCTTTCATGGGTTGACAGCCTCTTCTAACCAGTGTAATGCCTTTTACGGGTTCAATGTCAAAGGTGGCGCAACATCCATGGGAATGACTCGGCGCAGATCGATACAGGTAGCTGTGGCGGCTCTTATAACGCATGCACCTGCAATGCGTCTGCTTGCGCGAGAGCGGGAGAAAACTCCCTCCATCATTCTTGCGCCCAGCAATTTGGGCCTCCGCCCCCAGGAAACTGGGCACGATCCGGGTACCTGGCACGCCCCGCAGACCCTGATGATGGCGGGCCTGGCATCCACAACAGGTGCAATCGACGTGGTATCGCTGGAGCGGCCAACATATACCGTCGAAGTCCAGCCAGGTACCCGGATCCGAAACGGCCGCACGATTCGCATTTTCTCACTGCATCTGGCGAATACTGTGCGCGGAGTTATCGAAAGACGCGGATTCCCACTGGTCATTGGTGGCGACTGCAGCATACTGCTGGGCAGCCTTTATGGGTTGCGCCGCTGGGGCGGCCGCGGGCTGGTTCATATCGACGGTCACAACGATTTCTATCAGATGAGTGATTCGGACACAGGGCATCTCGGCTCAGCAGCTGGAATGGATCTTGCACTGGCGAGCGGACGTGGCGATGAGCTCCTGACGAAATGGCCAGACGTAGGAGTGCTCGCGCGCGACGAAGACATCATCCAAATCGGCGAGCGCGCATCTCCAGAGGATCGCGATCGTATCCCGGACACTGGCATTGCCCAGGTCACAACACAGCATATTCTCGCCGAAGGCGTAGATCGGGTAGCGTCCGGTGTCCTTGAAAGGCTAAGAAAATCAGATATCGATCGCGCCTGGCTGCACGTCGATCTGGACGTCCTGGATGAGAAGGTGATGCCGGCTGTGGATTCGCCCGGCAGCCCTGGATTAGATTTCGAGCAACTCGCCGAGTTGGTACACGCTCTGTGCGCCTCGGGACGGATTGCCGGGGCCGACTTTGCGATTTATGACCCGGAGCGAGATCCGGGACCGCACTATGCGCGGCCAATTGTCGAATGCATAGCTCGCGGTGTCGGCACAATGCCATCGATGACGCGCGACCCGTGACCGCACAGGCAGCAATTCTTAAAGTTCGGAGGAGGTTGTAAATGCAAACATTGTTGTCCGTTCTGATCATTGCATCACTGGTCAGCCCTCGGCTTTTCAAGGGTGAATCTGCGCACTCTGCAAATTCCCCGCCATTGGGAATCACGGACCCACCTACGACAGAATTCGGCCAGCCGAGCGGACGTCCGGAACAAAAACTGCTGAATCAGATGATCGGGAGCTGGGATGTCGACTACGCCATCTATGACGACCAAGGGCACGTCAAACACAACCTCGGCACGGCTACCTATCGGTGGATACTCGAGGGCGCTGCGATCCAGGGGGTCTGGACCTCGAATTATCGTGGGCGGCAGGCGCAGCCCTACGGTACGACGCTTGAGTTCTTCGATGCGGCTCGAAACCGCTGGACAGCGATCTGGATTTACCCGGAGAAGGGCATGTATTACTCGGTGAGCGGCGGCGAGGCGGAGGGCCACATCGTGCTTAGCGGGACGGATCAGGACGGGCTACTGCAGCGTTGGTCTAACGGCGAGTTTCGCGCCAACTCATTTGTCGGGCGTTTCGATGTTTCCAGGGACGGAGGCAAAACATGGCGTCTGGTCGGGATCAATCAGATGCACCGTCACGGCGATCATTGAGCCGATCCGAATGTCCCACCTCCTGTCAATCACTCACCAAGGAAGTTCATATGAATTCGATCATGCTCTCTATATTCGTTTTCCAGCCACGTCTCACGTTCCATGTCATGGCTGGCCTGGTTGTTATCTCTGCGATCTTTGCTTCGGCCACTGTTGTAGCCGCAGATCATCAGCGATTTCCGGACGAGGGTTGCTGCAGGATCATCGAATTGCGCCAATATATCCTCAAACCCGGACAGCGCGACGTCCTCATCAGTCTTTTCGACCGCGAATTTGTAGAGACACAGGAGGCCGACGGAATGCGCATCGTTGGGCAATTCAGGGATGAAGACGATCCAGACCGATTCGTGTGGATTCGCGGGTTTGCCAATATGGATGCGCGGAGGCGTGGCCTGACCGCGTTCTACTCCGGGCCGACGTGGAAACAGTTTGGAAAGCAGGCTGCCGGAACAATGATCGACTCCACCAACGTGCTGCTGTTGCGGCCCGTCGATCCGGCCGGAGGGTTTGACGATCTTCCGTCAGTCCGTCCGCCCATCGGGGCCGCGGCTCCGCCGGCATTTGTCATAGCGACGATCTATCACCTCAGGCCCAGTGCTGCTACCGCATTTCCGGAATTCTTCCGGACGAAGTTGCGTCCTGCACTTCGTATTGCGGGAGTCGTACCACGCGGCACATTTGAAACGGAGGACACAGCGAACAACTATCTCGCCTTGCCTATACGCGAAGGAGAGAAGGTATTTGTATGGTTTGCTTCTTACGAGGACCCCCAGGCGCATGCCGACTCGATGGACCGTCTGGCGCGCTCACCGGAGTGGAACAAACTGCAATCTGAATTGCAGACCTATCTGGATGCGACACCCACTGCTCTGCGCTTAAGACCCAAAGGACGGTCCCTGCTGCGGTGAAACGCGCCTCCATGCTCCCCTGCTTACCCTAACCCGTCTTCGCTTCAATTTCCTGCCCAACTGCTCCAGCATTCTCGCTTACCAGAGTGGCCTGCCCGCGATGCAACCCACGCTTCCAGGACCAATCTTCTTTTTGAGTTCGTGTTTGGAAAATGTGTGTGGGGGGTATTTTGGAGGTGCGGTTGGCAACATGATGATGGCAGTTTGAAGTCCATTGGACGGGCACGATCTCAACACCATCAATGCCCCCCGGACCCTGCTGATCAGCGCCGCCAATGTCGCGACTGTCCTCATCTTCATCGCTGTCGTGTCGTGCAATGACCCCAAACCTTAGAGAAGTGTTGCTGCTGTGATCTGAGGTTACTGTGGCGCACGGATTGGATAGGTGTTTTCGCACGAAGTGATTCGCATCGCCATCTCGAATCTGCGGAGTTTACAAAACTTTACTCTGCTTAACGAATCTTGATCGCGCTTCCTCTGCCTGAATGCTGGAATCGAAATGTGGGCGAGGTGCTTGTCATGAAGGGAAGAATGGTTTCGGTAAGTGTAGGCGCAAAGTTCTGCTCTTCACCTGCTATCCCAACCAACTGTCAAGTACGTTCAATAGAGAGAGGCTGAGCCAATGAACATAAATCTGCGAGACCTAACGCTTCTAACGAAGTTGACTATCGCGGGTCTGACTGGGTGCGCGTTTGCGATCTGGACGCAGTGGCTATCCGGAGATCCTGCTTATCGGACATTCCCTCCCGGTCCAGTATTTTTCATAGTCGTCGCCGCCATTGTGGCGTTCGGTGCGCGGTGGTGGTGGACGCCGTTGATCGGATCGCTCCTGGGACTGCTGGTCACCGCTGGATGGTTCGCGATGCTGCCAAAGGAAATGTTGCGGCTTACTCATCCAGCGACGATAGGTAAGTTTGCACCGGGCATCTTTGTGGGGATGCTGGGGCAGATAGTGGCGCTGCTTCTTACAGATGTCGCGGGCTTCGTAGCCACAGTACAGAACTACCGGAACAAAGAACAAGTGGCACACAGTTCGAAGGTCGTGCTGAGGATCTTCGGCGCGATATTCGTGATCATGGGTGTGATGATCATAGTTACCAAACTTCACGCGGACCGCTACCACAACCTGATGCATCTGACCTGGGGTGCGCTGGCGATCGGCGCGAGCTTCATGACAGTGAGGGTCACGAAGCTCTTCTGCGTCGCTTCCGGATTGTTCTACCTGTTGCTGGCAGTTCTCGGTCTGACGATCGGCGATGGTGCCATGGGCAGAGCGTGGCAGGCCGGACCAATGCTGTTGCACACAGGAGACCACGTTTTTCACTTGGTGATTGGCTCGATTGTTCTTGGATTCGGATTATTCTCAGGGCGAGATCAGCGTTATCAAGAGAAACTCGCCTGACTCCCTCCAACTCCGATCAGTTGACTTCAACAGATATCACAAGCTTCGTCCGGACCGCTGGAGGTCGCGTTCTTATCCTCTCTTGTGCGAACCGTTCGATTGTCGTCGAGGCGACGGAGGAAGGCGCTTGTCATTTGGACGATGACAAGCGGTCCTTCTTGATCGCACATTGACGCGCTACGTTCTAGCGGCTGGCCCGCACCACATCGTCAGCGCGTCGACCAGTCCGTCCTGTGATCGGTCGCCGACCCACGCCACATACCCATCGGGCCGAACCAGCAGAGCAGATGGGACTCGGATCATCCCTAATGACGGAAGTTCCAATGTACCTGCGTATCGTGCATTAACGATCTCGACGCGATCGACCCATGGGCTGATGTCGCAGTCGCAGACCTCGCCCAAATTCAGCAACACCGGCCGCGCGCGATTTAGGAAGCTGAACACCCGGCGGGGTCCGCGATCAGTTTCAAGATCGAGGTCGGGTATCCGACGCCCGAGCAACGGATGCCCCGTACCTAGGTCGTATCGGATGTCCAATCCCGACATCATCGCGAAGTATTGCTTGCGGGTGGCGTCTGATTGCAGCATCTCAAGCAGCATTCCGCGTAAAGCCTCTGATCGCTCGTCGCTCCGTTCGATTGCTGTGAGCGCCATAGTATTGCGCAACACCCGGGCCGCGACCGGGTGCCGCTCGGAATGATAGGTATCAAGGAGACTTTCTGGCGACTTTCCATGGATAACCTGGCCGAGCTTCCAGCCCAGATTCACCGCATCCTGGACTCCCAGGTTGAGTCCCTGCCCGCCAACTGGGGAATGCACGTGGGCTGCATCGCCAGCCAGGATGACTCGGCCTTTGCGATAAGAGTCCGCTTGCCGGGTCATGTCGGTAAACCTGGAGATGTAAGAAGCACTGGTCAGGCCAAAGTCCGTCTCGTAAGAGGCAATGAGCGCGTCACGGATGTCGTTTAGGTTGGGAGCATTGCCATTGCCGATGTCTCGCTCACTCAGGACAACGCGCGCTTTACGCTCACCCTCAAGTTTTGCGATGGCACTTATTCCTTTTGAATTGCGACGGAAGCCCCACGCCGGCTCCTGGGCCGTCTCGATCTCGGCGATGACATAACTCACGGACGGGTCCCATCCCGGAAGATTGATGCCGGCATTCTTGCGTATCGAACTTCGACCACCGTCGCAACCTACGAGATATTGTGTCCGGGTTGATTTACCGTCAGAAAGTTCGATGTCGACGCCGGTCTCGTGTTGCGCAAAGCCGCTGACTTCCGTTCCGTAGTAGATCGGGACAGCCATCTCCAATACCCAGTCTGCCAACGTATGCTCGATACGAGTCTGCCAGAGTGCTAAAAAGTAGTTATGGCGGGTGGGCAGGTCACTAATATCCAGAATCGACCCCGCGAACGGTCCTTTTTGAGTTGTTTGACCCTGCGAAAGAAATCGATCGGCGATCCCTCGCTGATCGAGCACTTCTATGGTTCGCGCATGTAATCCTCCGGCACGCAAGCCCTCGAGGTCTCGAGTAGCACGTCGCTCAAAAACGGCGACGTCGGCCCCTGCGAGCGCCAACTCTCCTGCCAACATCAGCCCCGCGGGACCTCCTCCAGCAATCGCCACCGCATGTTCTTTCAACACAGCCATTTTGCTCCTCCATCTCTTGCGCGTTTTGAGTCCGAGCGCCGATTATGGAACAGAAGCTGTGCCTTGTCGCAAGCCCCTGGTTGCGTTATAACCTAATAGTAGGGGGAGATCACCGACCCCTTCCCTGCCTTCAATTCCTTCAATCCGACCGATTCAACCGATCGAAGCCATTCTTGGTTGGAAACTTATGCCAGCATGGGCTCACCGACGCGTTGACCACTTGGTCCGGGCCACCGTTTGCGACCAGCTATTTGTTGCTTTTCACGCCGGACGACTGAGGAAGAACGATTTCTATTCTTAGCCCGCGAGGCGCAGCGTTCTCCGCACGAATCGTGCCGCCGTGGAGGCGGACGACACGGTCGGCAATCGCCAAACCAAGCCCAGTGCCGCCAGACTGGCGATCACGAGCATCTGCGACCCGACAAAATGGCAGGAAAATATTCTTCAGTTCAGGCTCCGGGACGCCCGGGCCATTGTCGCGAACAGTAAGGCGAACACTGGGTTTTCCCGACAGATTTCCGCATTCCAGGCAAACCTCGACGAAACTCCCTTTCTCTGTATAGCGAACAGCATTGCGTACAACATTCTCGATGGCACTGTGCAGAAGCTCCGCGCTGCCCCACACCGTACATTGCCCGGACACGCTCAGGTCGATTCCGCCATTCGGCTCGCGTGACTCGAATTTGGCGTTGCGGACGATCTGCGAAAGCGCATCCGCCAAATCGACATCGCTCATCGGAACTTCCGGCGCCGACATATCAAGTTTTGCGATCGTAAGCAATCGTCCTATCATCTCGTCCAGAAGCCCGATGTCTTCCTCCATCTGATCAAAGGCTGGATCGTTCCCTTTCCGCTCGCGGCCCAAATCGAGGGCGACATTTAGTCGTGCGAGCGGTGATCGCAATTCGTGCGAGACATCGGAAACCAGTTGCCGCTGTCTTGAGATGAGTTCTTCGATTCTCGAAGCCATCGTATTGAAATCTCGAATGAGGTCCCCAATCTCGTCGCGGCGCTGCGTCAGTCCCGGACCGGCCCGAACGCTCAGATCGCCGGCTGTAAGCTTTTGTGACATCTCCCTGAGTCGCAGTATTGGCGTCGTGAGATAGCGCGTGAGGAGAGAACAAATCAACCCCGAGACGAGAAGAGCCACACCCCACTGCAAGACAACCGCAGAGCGGTCGATGCCAAGAGCGGCGCGAGGGCCGGCCGGAAGTTCCGTCGCAAAGATGTAATTGCGGCCGCTTTGACCAGCGAGCGTGAGTGCTACCCGCGCTATGCCGTATCTCATGCTGAATTCGGAGGATTTCGTGGCAGCGACATGCGAAGCCATGCTCAGAAAGCTCTGGCAGTTGGTTCCGCCCAACGCATTTCCTGCGGGATCGAAAAGGCACGCGGTTATATGCGTCTCGTGCGCCAGACGGTTGAGGTAGGCCGATGCGGAACCGATGCCGTCTCGCTCGGCAGTCTCAACAGCGATGGTTCCGGAGTAGCGGGCAGTTTCCGTGAGGGTTTGGTGCCATCTTGAAGGCACGCTTCGAGGTTCAACGATGAAGGTGACGATGAGCGCAACACCAGTGGCAACAACGGTTGCCCAAAACCAAATGAAGATTTTAAGGAAGAGACTACGCATGACCATCTTCCTTTACATTCGGTCGCGGTGCGAAAAGATAACCGCTGCCGCGAACAGCCTTGATCCGCTGGCCGCTCTGCGGAACGCCAAGTTTCTTTCGCAGGTTGCTCACATGGACATCGATCACGCGATCGAAAGCCCCGAGTTTTCTGCCCAGAACAGACTCTGTGAGTTGCTCGCGCGAAAGAACACGGCCGGGGTCGCGCATGAATGTTTCAAGCAACGTAAATTCCGCGCTCGTCAAATTGAGCGGCAAATCCTCTATCCATGCTTCACGGATGGAGGGATCGATGCGTAGATCGCCGACAGCCAGGGGTCCGGCAGAGGTCTCTGGTCGGCTCGTTCGCCTCAAGATGGCGCGAATGCGGGCGATGAGTTCCCGCGGGTTGAATGGCTTGGGAACGTAGTCGTCCGCACCCATCTCTAACCCCCGGATTCGGTTTGAATCTTCTCCCCGCGCCGTCAGGATCAGCACCGGAACGGGCGAGACTGCGCGGAGACGCCGGAGCACATCAAGGCCACTCATTCTGGGCAACATGAGATCCAGTACCACAAGGGCGTGTTGCATTGAGAGGGCGCGCTCCAGCCCGCTCGATCCATCGTGGATCGCCTCAACCTCGTATTGCTCAGTTGCCAGTCGTTCCGCGAGGAGCCTGCAGAGTTGGACGTCATCGTCGATGAGGAGAATTCGCTCCATCCTTCAGCGTCAGCCCTCCCACAGATACTAGACGATCTTCCAGGCGGTTAATTCACTCTTTACACAACTTTACTTTGCTTAACCAACCTATACCGCACGGTCCTGAACCCGATGCTGAAATTGAAGCATGGTAAGGAGAAGTACTCACATGAAACGAATCACGATAATTTCTACAGTGGCGGTTGTGCTGCTTTTGACGGCATTCGTCGTCGTCCGAGCGGAGACCCGCGGGGGCCATCGCTGGTGCGGCCAACGCTGGCATCATTTTGGACCGGTTGGATACCTGGCTCATGAATTGAAGCTCAGCGATGCGCAGAAGGCCGAAATTCAGGCGTTATGGCAAGCGGAACAACCAGTCCTTGCGGTGCATTTTCGCGACTTGCTTGCTGAAAACAAGGAAATGAACACCATCGCTGCGAAGAGCAATCCAGACCAAAGCGAAGTTCAGAAGATTGCCGATCGTGAGGCAAACACGATCGCAACGATGCTGATGGAGAAGGCCCGCCTGCAGTCGAAGATTTATTCGACCGTTCTCAATCCCGATCAGCGCGCGAAAGCCGATGAACTACAGAAGAACTGGGAATCCCGGCTGGATCGTCTGGCGGCCCATCTGGAATCACAACCAACACAAAAATGATGAGACACAGGGGGAAAACTTCAATGCCCGCACCGCGCCGCGACAGAATCTTTCTTCTCGCCCTCACGATCGCCTATTTGGCTTTGATGATAACGGGGGGAATGAACGTGAAGATATCATTTCAAGTTCCCCATGACACCGCAACCGCCGCGGCCTTCGTGACCCAGCACAGCTGGGCGATCCGCCTGGGATCATTTCTCGAATTGGTCTCCGCAATTACGCTCGGCGTCTTCATGGCCATCAGCATCAACCGGGTACGATCGCTCGGGATTCGCCACGCAGGCGAACAGATTGCCGCTCTGGGCGGAATCGCCGCTCCCATGATGCTGGCTGGGACCGCAATGGCGACTTGGTCCCTCACCCGACCCGGCGTAGCCGCCGGATCAGGCGCTGTGGCGGTGCTGCAAGCCATCGGCTTCGACGGTGGAGGCCCCGGTTTCGCCGTATTCATTGGGCTTTTTGTTGCTGGAGTTTCGATTGCCGCGGGCCGACACAACCTGATTCCGCGCTGGTTACTGTGGCTGGGAATTGTTGTTGCAGCTGCGGGTGAGCTATCTACGCTCACGCTCCTGAATTTCACCGCAGGATATTTCATACCCGTGGCGCGTTTCCTGAGTATCGTCTGGATGTTGGGTTTTGCGCTTAATCTTCCGGCTGCCAATTCAAGCGCAGAAGGACGTGGCAGCGGGCCGGCCGCAGGTTCATGACACGAGAGTTGAATTATGCCGAATCGCGATTCACAAATTAACGCCCCTTTCTTGAAGCCGACTCCGAACTGGCTTCTCGCCGGGTTCTGGGTTTGCACAGCGATCGCTATTGCCGTGGTCATTCGAAGGCTGGCCGCTCTTGCACGCCCTTCAGCCTCTGGGCCACCGCCAATGGCCGCGCTCGATCAGTCCTTCTCCTCGCACACAGCCCTAACGCTCGCTCACATCATTCCGGCGCTGGGTTTCGTTTTAGTGGCGCCTTTTGCGCTATTTCGCCGATTTGAGCCCATTCGCTGGCCGAAGAAGCTACTCTACCCTCTGGGTTTTGTCGTGGGGACGACTGCGTATGCGATGAGCACCTTCGCGGTCGGCGGCTGGACTGAACGCCTTGCAGTGGTTTTCTTCGATACGCTCTTCCTGTATTCACTGGTGCGTGCCTGGCGTTATCAGTCGCAGGGAAACGACATCCTCGGACGGCGATGGCTAATGAGGGCCATCGCAGTTCTTTTGGGGATTGCAACCACGCGCCCGGTAATGGGCGTCTTCTTCGCAACCCGCCACGCTACGCATCTCAGCCCACAACAGTTCTTCGGAATCGCATTCTGGATTGGCTTCTCCATCAACTGGATCGGCGCAGAGATCTGGCTTCGTGCCAAAAATCGACAATTGAAAGCCTGAATTGCCGCAGTCGGTAGGGACGAGCTTCTGCGCGAGGCCTCAATTCGGTCAACGGTGACTTCGCGCATACTGCCTGCTGCACGATGGAACGGTTGAAGGCTGGCTGATGATCAATGATATAAAGAAGGCCAATGGACACCCTCACTGTGGTATTCACAATCTGTCACGTGAACGTGAACTCGAATGCGCAATCCGAAGCTTCGAAAGATGGCGCCTAATACGAGATGAGATGTGATCTCTTTCTGCACCGACGGGTTTCCCATCCACAATACGCACAAAGGTAAGAACAATCTCTAGAAGACTCTTTACAAAACTTGATTTACCTTCACCAATCTATATCGCACCCATTCCTCCACGGTGTTGCAATCGAGTCATCGCGCAAGCAAGGCGAATTGATTGCCCTTTGCAAGCTATCGAATCGATCTCGCTGCGCACGGAGGAGCTTCCATGAATCTCAGACTTGTTCGCAATCGAATCTTCACATCAATGCTCGCCCTGGGCTTTGTTGGTGCCACGTTCGCCATGGGCGCGCGTTCGGCTTCTGCGCAATCGATTACCGTGACGACGCCCTTTCCATTCTGTATAAACAACCAGGCGTTCCCGAAGGGAACATACCGATTCATCCCACTGTCACAGTGGGTCCTTTCAATTCGCGATGTGAATCGAGAAAGCGAAGAGTTGTTCCCCGTACGCCCGGAAGTTCGCGACAGCAACAGTTCGGAGACAGGTCCGATGTGGAATGTAGGCGGAGTCACTTTCCGCAATTCCCAGGGCGTTCACACGCTTAAGGCAGTCTATGATCCCATCTCGGATCTGAGCTTCGAATTTCCGATTCATCATTCGCGGGAAGGGCACGACTGCGCAACGAAGGATGACATAGCTCGCAGCAGTTCCGCAGGAAAATGACGTCAACATGCACCACGTCAACAATGTTCGTCCGGCGCTCAGTCTCCTGATCGAGCGCCGGCATTCGTTCTATCTTTGTCGTCCTTAGAAGACATTTCTATCAGCAACTCAAGCCACATCGCCAACTCGAAGCAATGTTTTCACAGAGAACAATGCGCCGTCAGTGGAATTTTCTCGCGACTGCGACGGTGATTTTCGGGTTCTGGTGCAAATGCGGCGGCCGCGTCGGTTAGAGTTTCCTCTGTAGAGTTGAGGAGCAACTGTGAGCGAATTGAATAGCGTCGAGGAGTTGTTTCGGGGGGGGCGGCATTTCGATAGCGAGGTGATCATTCTGTGTGTGCGTCAGTCCTAATCGAGGGGCGGTGAGAATCTGCCCACGCGGAAAGAGGAATGAGTAATGGCAAGAATCGTAGCATCTGTGGATGGCGTCTTCGACGCAGAAACGATGGGAGGGTGGTTCGACTAGTGAGCCAGATGAAATTAGCATGGCCAGCGATTTTCGTGGCCTTTCTCTGCATGGCGAGAATCTGCTGGCCCGAGACAATCGCAGTGAGAGGCGGCACGCTGATCGACCTTGATAACTTCGGACACTCGGTCAACGATCTGCGCGACGCGATCGTCCTGATCGATCGCGGCAAGTTTGTTGCGGTGGGGACGGCGGCGAATGTGACGATTCCCCCGGGCGCTCGGATCATCGATGCGAAAGGCAGGTATCTGATCCCGGGCCTGATCGACGGTTTTGGGGCGCTCCGGAACCAGCGATTTGCGAACGCATACCTCTATGAGGGCATCACCACGGTCTACGTCCCGACGATCGCGCCCGGCGGAGGCGGAGATGGAGAGCTTGTTGTCTTCAAGAGTTCATCTCCGGGGCCTCATCTTTTCATGGGCGCACCGATGACAGGCTATTCCGTCGCCGGTTTTGACCCCTCCGATAAGTCGATGCTGAATCACCGGCTGCGTGATCGCAGCTTGTCCAACGGATCGATCAGCTCGCAGACGAGGGTTTTCGCGGGTTAAACGCTAGTTACGACGTGTGGCCCGATCAACTAGACGTAATCATTGCCGAAGCTCATCGTCGAGGACTCGCGGCGCTTGGCGAGCCCGGTTTCACCGCCTATCCGTATGCCATTCGTGCCGGAATCGATGCTTTGCCTAGGAACGACCACTATCAGATGGAACTCGCGCCGGCGCTAGCAAAGTTGATCCGCGCGGATGAACCGTCTGCTGGAGCGGACGCATATCACGCTCTTTGTGCGATAGCCCCGGATTCGAATGAAGTGCTGAATTACGGAAAGCAGCTTGCCACCTCACACACCGCGCTGATGCCAACTCTGGCTCTGGAAGCCACTGCCGATTCGTTGGACGTCTCCAATCCTTGGAGCGCCAGGTCATCAGATTTGATTGCGCCCGCAGATTTAGACATTCCCGTCGACCAGAAGACCGGCGCCTCCGGTTTTCTGGCAAGCGTTCCCGCGGAACGGCGAGGCGCGATCGTCGAATGCGGCTGGCATAAGGAGAAGATCGATGCGCAACTGTTCCGTCTGGGAGCCAAGTTCCTAGCCGGTTCTTCTGCCACATCGTATGGAGTGATGCCGGGGAGCGGACTCCACGTTGAACTCGTGCTCCTGCATCGGATCGGCTTATCGCCCCGCGAAGCTATCGCCGCTGCCACTACGAACTTCGCTGAGGTGTACGGATGGAATGATGTCGGTCGCATCGAAGCTGGCCGAATCGCGGATTTGCTAATTCTAGACGAGGATCCGCGGTTGCGCCTGTCCGCCCTCGACTCAATCGAATCTCTGATTCTCAATGGAACTGTAGTTGATCGTGACCGGTTGTTGGACCTGAAGACTACACAATAGCGGAGAGCCGCGGTCGATTTGAAGCTGCGCGAATGAGCAAGTCCAGACAACCTCATGCAGCAATGCTCTGACGGGCCAAGAGTAGGGGGACCTATCGATGAAACCTTCTCGATAGATCTGTTCCTTCTTGCAGGCTGGAATCGCATTTCCGAGCATGCACAGAGCGATCAAAACCAGGACGTAATTGCATGTTCGTTCGACACTTCTCATTTTGTTCTTGTGAATCTCGAAGGACACAGGCAATTCTCTTATGGGACAGTTCGTGAACCACTGGGGAATGACTGCATGACATCCAGTTTCTAGCTCCGTTGAGCTTGCAGTGCTGACCCTTATTCCACCGCCTTGCACATACAGCTCTGAGTGATCCCCAGAAGGTACATCAGGCTTAGGCATTTCAGCGAGGACTGCGCGGAACGCCGGCAGCAATTGTCGCAAGCCGTTCCCGGATCATGGGAACTCTCTCGCTGTCCAAGACGAATCCGGGAAGAACATCAATAAACCGGGATTCCGCCAGCAGCGATCTTGCCGCTTCCGCTAGGTATGCTTGCAAATCTTCGGGTGATTCGGCTATCTCGTGCAGCAAAGTCTCTCGGCCTTCGATGACGGCGATAAAATCCTCAAGGTCGTGGCTGGCTTGAAAGTCCATGCGGCCCCGTCCCCTGAAGGCTTCCATCTTCGTCCCCAGGAAGAATGGTGCGGCGATGACGCGGATTGCTTTCCCGCGCGACAGATTCACGGTGGATGAGTGGCGCAGCGCTGACTCATACCAAACGTTCGTAAATCCGAGCACGTCTTTGCTCAGCGCCAACACATCCAGTGTCAGAGTGCCGTTATGCCAGCGGCAAGTGAGATCGGTGTCTTCTGTGAAGTGAGCTTCGCGGAGACGATCTGAAAATGCAATGTAATCAGCATAGGTGACAATCTCAGCAATTACATCGACGTCGGTCGTGCCGCGGATTGGAGCGGCGGCCTCGTCGGTGATGAGCAGCCCCAGAGTCACGCCGCCCACGAACACGATCTCGTCCAGAAAATGAGCAAGTTTCTGGACGGCGTCTTCGAGCAATGGAAGGTTTGGATCAGACATTGATCTCTTTTTCCAGGAGTTCGACCGCAAGATTCCGTTCGCGGGCTCTTCCGCTGCGGATTGCATCGCAGAGGGCCAATACACGGTAAAACTTAGGATCTTGCAACGCGGCTTTGGGCGCGCCCCTATAAAGTGGAGCGAGCGAAATGCCGCGCACTTTTCCTTCCGCATACGGCCAGACCGCAGGAGGCTCGCGATCCTCCAGAAAGCGTGATTTGAGCGGTTCGGCCGACGCGGCGGTTAGAACGCCGCGGACCATTGAACCCCTTCTGGGCGGAAAGACGTACTTTAATCCGTGGGAAAGGAATTCCATGAAAGCGGATCGGTTGACTCTCTTCTCCGGACCCGCAATGTACAGCAAGTCCGCCTCCACGCAACGCTTCAGGGCCTTCGACACCTCGGACGGGGAGATGCACAGACCTTCGGCAAGATCTTTGGATTGTAGCCGCGGCCCATCCTGAATAGCGAGTTTGAGAAGAAGCGCAATGTCCTGGCCTTGCATGGGCCTATTGTATCTCCAATTTCCAATTTGGAAATTGGAAATCTCCACCCCAGATGGCTGAGCTGTTGCTCGTGCTCTCATCGATGCGTTTTGGTTCTCAGCAGTGCATTATTGGTTGCCCAATGGGAGCCGTCCTTTCATACTGATTCCACGGCTTTAAATCGCATCGGGACGCCGAGATTCAAGTGCATGTTCTGGTGCATGCTCGCCTGCGACATTACTGCTGTTTACTGCGACATCCTGCAAAATCGAAGTGGCGGACAGGTCTTTCATTCTATGAACGTTATGCGAATCCGTGCGTTGACGTGCGGCTTGCTGCAACTTTCGATGATTTGGACTCAAAATCCGCCGACCCTTGCGGTCATGGGGGTTCGACCCCCCCTCCCGGCACCAGAGCTAAACTTATTTAAAATCAGGCATTTGTAAAACACCGAAATCGTTTGTGCCTAAATTGTGCCCAAATTGTGCCCAAGATGTGCCCAAGCTTCCCCTCACCGGCATCACTAAAGAGTAAACAAAGCACTCGTCATTATTGCCAATTGGCATCTCTCAATTCCGCTTGAGATCGAGGCACGTCCCTTGTGCACTCGTGCCTCCGAGCACCCTCAGGTTCGCTAGCATGCAGCGATGGATGACTGATGCCGGATCAGCAGTCCGGAGCTCGAACGCCGGGGGCCATCACCGTAGAATCAGGCACTTGCCTCTAGAATAAGCCCGCACGGAAGCACTCTAGTCTGGTCGCATAAGATACTGATTTGACACATCTGTGCACACACGGCATGGCACAGTCTAGGGCACAGCTGATTTAGAGCTATGTTGGCTGTTCTTTTGCGAACGACTTTCACTCATGTGACTCAAACATGAAGCGACGAGCCGACGAGCGAGTTGATCGATCAATGATCGTCTGCCGGCGCTCGATATTTACCACGGGCAGTCTCGCCTGCCCACCGGCGCAGAGATTGATAACATCCCTTCTCGTTCACTGTTTGGGTCGGCACTATGCAGGACTCTTCTAAATCTAAGCGGGTTCTACGGACAGGTGAAGTAATCCCATTCCATAAACACTTGCCGATCTATCTGTGATACTCCTCTGAAAGCGCCACGAGTGGCACGTTGCGACTGACTTGGTCTGTTTATCCATGGAAGCGTAGCGGGTTCTTGCGGCTAGAATTGCAGGCGAAGTGCGAACTGAATCTCGCGCGGCGTGCCAGTTCCAATCGGCGTTGTGCTTGCTGTTGACACCTGTGGCTCAATGCTTGCTGGCGCGGTCGCGGACGCGGGCAGCCAAATTTCTTCCAGTGGCAAACTGTACTGGGCGCGGTTGAAGAGGTTGAAGGCTTCGCACCTGAACTGGAGTTGAACCCGCTCAGAAAGTGGGATGCGCTTGGAGAGACCGAGGTCGTTCTGCCACAGGTTCGGTCCGCGAGTAATGTTGCGTCGGGTATCGCCATAGCCCGAGTTGGGAACAGGGGTAAATGCAGCAGGGTTGATCCAGCTTTCGGTGGTTCCGCGGATCGACTTTCCACCCGATGGCGTCAGTGAAACTCCGGGAACGAGATTTGGACGCTGATTGGTGGTATAGCCGGTGGCGACCGTCGAACTCGATCGAGAATAGATGACGTTGAGCGGCATTCCCGTACGCGCCTCGACGATATCGGTCAGGCTCCATCGTTCCAGCAACGCTCTGGTGATTCCGGGTTGGGAGAAGAACGCCTTTCCATTGCCGAAGGGCAGATCGTAAACCACGTTGGCGTTCACACCATGACGCACGTCGAAGTCACCCGAGGCGCGCTCACACGCCATGCAGGCTGGATTCTGCGGATTGTCCGAATCCCCACCTCCAGGTGCATCCTGGTCGATCTGGTGGGAATAGGTGTAGTTGATGGAGACCAGCAAACCATGGGTAAAGTGGCGCTGAAGACTGGCGATGAAGCCATCGTAGGAACTGCTGTTCAAATTGCCCCGCCATCTCACCTGGCCGAATGCGGGATTGGGGCGAGCGCCTGTAGCCGGATTGATGAGGTTGACGTACGACGTGATCAGCTCGAAATTGCCTTTGCTTCCTACGTACGAGAGCGTGCCGACCAGATCGCGGGAAAGCTCTCGCTGAACGGAGAGTCCCCATTGGATGACGTACATGTCTTTGCGGTCGCGGTCGTCCGCATTCGCAGATATTGTGCCAGAGCCGTTGAGAAAGGGCGTTATGGGGTAAGCAAGCCCGGGGGTTGACTTGGTGCTGAGCGAGTAGGCGCCCACCTCGTTTTTGATGGGTACATTCTGGTCGTCGAGTTGGCCATCGCCGTGGTACAGCCCAAATCCGGAGCGAATCACCGTTTTGCCGGCTCCAAGAGCGGCAGGCGACCAGGCAAGCGCCATGCGCGGGTCGATGTCGAGCGTGTTTGGGTTGCCGAAACTGGCGCCCACGCCACAGAAACCCGCCGCACCGCACGTTGCGAAGTCAAAAGGGTTGGCCTTTCCGTGAGCTTCGTGAAAAATGTTGTAGAAGCTGTAGCGGACGCCGAAATTCAGAGTGAGATTGGGCCGCGGCTTCCACTCGTCCTGCGCATAGGTATACACCGCGGTCTTGCGCATGCCATTCACTGGCAGCTGTTGATTGAATGTGGCGGAAGAGACGGCGTTGACGAGAAAGCTGGAACTGGGAAGATTCAGTGAAGAATAGACGATCGTCCCGTTGGCGGTGTTTCCCTGGTCGAGCTGGATGCGGCGAACCTCTACGCCGAACTTCAATGTGTGAGGCCCGCGAGCCAAGGTCAGATTGTCGATATAAGAGAAGGAATTGCCCACGCCAAGGTTGAGCTCGTTGTTGGCCAGGGTGGTGAGGCCAGCGACGGCTACAGAGTAGGGTAGGTTTGTCAGTCCCTGGTTGGTTGTGAAGACTGTACTGCGATTGAAGCCGAACTTCAATTCATTCACGAGCTTCGGTGAAAATATGTGCAAAGCTTCGAGTTCTCCATTGACAGGCCGCGACGTTGTAAGCTGCCTGTCGTTGAGTCCATCTGAGGGAATATCGCTCAAAGCCGCGTCGAAGTTGAAACGGAGATATGCCGTATCGGCCGCCGAGAAATGCTGGTCGAGGCGCAGCATGGCAGAGTTTTCATTGTCCAACTGGCGGCCGGATCCGGTGAATTGGTCAATGTCTGTGGCGTAGGGTGTCAGTCCTGTCGCGGGATAGGCGGCGAGGATCGGCGCCAGCTCCGGACTGGCTGCGACCACCTGGGCGCGGAATGCCGGGCTTGGCACGAATCCCGATAGTGGCTGGCCATAACTTTGACGCAACCCCTCGTAAGTGAAGAAGAAGAAGCTACGGTCACGGATGAGCCGGCCGCCAACGTCGCCCCCAAATTGGTTCAGGCGGAACGGAAGCCTGGTCGGAATGATTGGGTTGCGGGCATCGAAGATGTCATTGCGCAGAAAATTGAACATGCCGCCATGCGGAGTGTTCGAGCCGGACTTCGAGGCTACGTCCACCTGGCCGCCGGGGGTGCTTGCGTTTTCTGCGGTAAAGAGCATGGTGTCGATACGGAACTCTTCGATGGCGTCGGTAGGGATCGCAATCCGGACGAAGGATTGCTGTGCCTGATTGACGATGTTAGTCGCGTCTATACCGTCGTAGGTAAAGTTGTTGTCATCCAGCCCACGGCCTGCAAAGCGAATGCTGCGCTGATTGCTTCCGCCTGTATCGACGGCCGCTGGAACCAGTGCAGTCAAAGTCGACCAGTTGCGGCCATTCAATGGAAGGTCCCTCACCTGCTCGGACTCGGTGCGGCCGCCCTGCACGTCGCTCGTTTCGTCGAGTTGGGAGGTGCGGCCCTGGACGTTGACCTGCTCGGTCACGTTACCCACGCTGAGCGAGAAGTTGAGCTTGCTGGTGTGCCCAATGGTCTGCGCAACGTTCTCGAAGACGACTTGCCGGAAACCGGTCGCCGTGCACGTAACGCGGTAGAGGCCGACGGGTAACTCCGGAATGTAGTAGATGCCGCTCGTCGAAGAGACTGCTTCACGCACCAGATTGGTCGCAGTTTGCAGGGCGGTGACACGGGCTCCGGGAATTACCTTTCCGGAAATGTCCGTAACAGTTCCGCTTAAGCCTGCGCGATCAACCTGCGAAAAGCAAAAGACTGGTGCGAGGAACAGCACCAGCAAACCCGTAATTTGTCTCACCAGATGCTTTTGCATAAAGGCTCTCATTTGTGTGTAAGACTCGAGGCCTCTGTAATGAGGCCTCAAGGGTAAAACTGATCGTAGCAATACAGGGAATGAATTCGAGTTAAGTATAGGCAGTCTCTCGGACAGTGGCGTGCGCAGGGAACCCGGCCTAGGGGTGAATACGCTGCGCGCGTCGTTGGTACAATCAATCCCCGGCTGGCTTGGGTGTCCTCGTCACGTGATGCTGCAGGGTTCGACGGTACTCTGCGAGTATCTTGTCACGATTCTGGCGCAGGTCCTTCCCGGTGGGTGTGCCCGGGTAGGGCCTATTGCCCATCATGCCTTTCCAGAGAATGCGGTTGAATGTTACCCCGTCTACTTCATCTGCGTCATCAAAGTCCATTCCCCTGGTCACACGCGACCAGTACTTCGCGTCGGGCGTCGGATTATTGCAGGACAGGAAGGGAGCAGGCAGAGGAAGTTGAGTGCAGTAAAGCATTGCCGCGGGTGTCGCGGTGAACGTCCATGCGGTCGGTGAAGTGTTGAAGATATCGCTCATGGGCGCAGCCAGCGCGTCATTCAGGTTCATCGGTGGCAGCCCCAGAACCTCTTCCATGGTGCGCATGAAGTTGAGGGTCGTATAGGGAGTCGAGACAACCGCATTCTTCACGTAAGCTCCGGCCACGTACGCCGTGGTGCGGTGCGAATCCATGTGGTCGCCGCCATCCTGCGCGTCGTCTTCCACGACAAAGATCAGCGTGTTGTTCTTGTAGATCGGGCTGTTGGCAATCTTCTGAACCAACAAGCCCACGGCGTAGTCGTTATCGGCGACATCGCGATCTGGCGTGTTCACCTTATCGATCGCCGTGCCGAAGTTTCCGGTGTGGTCGTGCATGAAGCGAACCAGGGTTAGATTCGGCAGGCCGCCGCTGGCGTAGTTGGAATCAAAATCGCGCTCCCACTCTTTGAAACGATAGAAGTCCGGAAACGAGGGATCGAAGCCACGGAAGTACTGGTCGGTGAACGGCGCGAGCGCAACATTGGTCGGTGGAGCGACGATGGTTCCGGTCGAATACGGGTCATGGGCCAGCGGGGTCTGGCATCTCGGTTCGTTATAGCAGTTGGTATCGACAAAGAACCCATAGTCGCGAACCGTGAGGCCGGCGCGCAGAGCATCATTCCACAGATAGCCCGTGTTCACTTCATCGTCGGGGCCATCCGGCGCATCTACATCGGTCTGCCCAGGCAACAGGTCCTCGCCGCCCGTCACGTTTGGCGAAAGCGCTCCGCCAGGCATTAGGGGATCGGACGCCTGGCGCTGAGCCAGAGTCGGAATGGCAACGTTGACGTTGCGGTTCATGCCTTCGGTGTCAAGGCTCAATCCGCGTTGCGCGTAGTTGACGGGATACTGGTGTTCCACCACATCCGGCGCGCGGGCTGAAGTGCTCCACGGCCAGCCGTCGTTGCTCACCTCGGCGGTGGCGAGAAAGTTATCCAGCGTGACGAATTGCTGCGCCAGATTGTGTTGGTTGGGTGTGATCGCCTGTCCAAACAGAGTCAAGGCCGGATCGCCATTGCCACGGCCCAGGTCGCCCAGAATCTGGTCGTACGTGCGGTTCTCTTTCAAAATATAAATAACGTGCTGAACGCCGCTGTGTACTCCCGCCATGGTTGCAACCTGGTTCGCGGTTTCGACGCTGCCAAAGTGGTTATCGGTAGTCACCTCGCTGGTCAGAGTATTGAGCTCCGGCTGAAGCAAGGTTGCCGTCAGCGGAATGGTTTGCAACCCCGCTTTGGTCAACTGTGGGTTGTATTCGTTGGCAGGCATGCAGGTCGGATAACCGGCTGGCCCATACACATAGCACCAGTCCGGATTCGCGCCCGTCGGCGACTTCGAGTTGACGACGTAAGCAAATGCACCATTGACCGCTATCGAGTTCGGGTACCAGCCGGTAGGGATCAGTCCGATCACCTGGTCGCCGTGATTGGTTCCCGTCAGCTTGACCACGGCGATGTTGTTCAGATTGCCATTGGTGACGTAGAGATACTGCTCGTCCGGAGACAGTGTCACGCTGTTGGTATTGGCGCCGGTATATTGCGCCAGCGGCGAACCCGACATGACCGATGGCGGAGCGATGACCGGAATAGTTTCGATCACTGTGTTGAATGTCGCCGGCTGGTTCTGGCTGGGGAGACCGACATCGCGAGGATTGAGATCGATTACATCAACGGTGTCCGACTCGTCTTCGGCCACGTACAGAAGCGTCCCAGCCGCGTTCAGGGTCATTTTGTTCGGCTGGCCTTTCACGGGAATGCGAGCCTTGACAACTGGGGAGGCTTGCAGAAAGCAGCCAGGTCCAGTCGTGCCGTTCGTGCAACTCTCTCCGAGATTCACCACGTCGATTTCGCGGTCGCGAAGGCTTGACACGTAGGCCGTCGCTCCAAGTCCGCTTTTGCCCGCCAATACCACCCAGAATGGATATTCTCCACCCGGCGTGCCCGGAGTGGCGCCGCTGGCGGCCTTGCCCGGACGCAGATCGAGTTCGGTTCCCGGGAGTGTCCCCTGAAACTGTTGCGGGGACGCCGGATCGGGCACCCATTGATCCAGCCAGATGTTCAGGCCCCCGGTGAACACGGTAATCGAATCGTTGTAATAATTCGCTACCACCAGCGTCTGACCATCGTTCGAGAGCGCTATTCCGGCAGCCATGGGAGCCACGAAGACCGCGCTGTTGACCGAAGCGAACTGGTTGTTGGGCACGGGCAGGCCGTTCCCGGCCGGGTGTCCACCTACCACTGAATTGCTCGGTCCCAAGTCCAGCTCGGCCGAAAGCGCCCAGCTTCCGTTCGGCTGCAGGGTGATGATGTGTACATTGTCTCCGTTATTGGTAGCTGCCGCGCCGTTGACGGTATAGGGAATCGGATCGGTGCCGAAGGGCGCGTCGCCCATGCCGCCGGAAACGTAGAGGGCATTGTTACCCGGGACCGGATCCCACGCCAGCCCGTGATACGCATTGGGAATTGGGATCGCTTGCTTGAAGACGGGCGTTCCCCCGCTGATGTCGTAGAGAAAGACGTACTCGTTCGAGTAGAGAGGGTCAAAGAACGGAAACGCTTCGTGAAAGACGCGGTTGAAGCCGCTTGTTAGTACCGCCAGCAGAGTCCCATCGGGCTTGATTGCCGTGCTGACCGCCTGGCCGGCCATCCACTCGACGGGCGCCACATTGGGATTGTAGGTGTCGGTTACTACTATGCCGGTGTCAAGAAATTGAAAACTGGAGCCGGGAGCTGCGAGTGGATCGATGGCCTGTGCCATGTTAGGCACGGACTGGTGCGAGTTATAAATCGTGATGGTCAGTGGCGCTGTCACGTCGCCACCGGAGTTCGCGGCAGTCACGGTGTAGGTCGCCGTGAGCGGCGCCGCCGTCTGCGAAGACAGGGCCGCCGGCGTTCCGCTCAACACACCGCTCGACGGATTGAGCGTCAATCCGGTTTGGCTTAGGTCGGGGGTCACACTGTAACTCGTCGGTGCGCCACCCATAGGGTTGACCGTCGGGTAGTCCGGCGTGATCGCGATTCCCGCCTCATACACCGGCGCCGGCGTACTGTACGAGAGGCCGGCCGGAGTCACGTCAGCTGCAGCCACTTCGATGGTTAGAGTTGCGGTGGTGCTTCCGGACGGATTGCTGGCCGTTACCATGTAGGGGGTTGACGGCGATGGCGTCGTGGGCATTCCGCTGATAATCCCCGAAGGCAGGTCGCCGATGGGAAGAAGCGGGGCGCCGTCGATGCGCAACCCTGGAGGAAGCGGGGGATAAATACTGTAGGCTGGGACGGGGATCCCGCTCGGACTCGTATACGGAAGCGGAACTCCGCCGGTGCTGGTTGGCACATTGGCTGGAATTGACACGCCGACTGTATATGTAGCGTTGGCAAACTTGTAAGAAAGTCCAGCAGGGGCCGCCAAAGGAATCGGCGCCGCGGAGTTGACCGCGACGAACACCGCTGCCGTCGCGCTGCCTCCCGTATTGACAGCAGTAATCGTGTATTTCGCTTGCGGTGTTACGGCTGCGGGTGTTCCGCTGATGGCACCTGTTGCAGTGCTCAAGCTCAGGCCCGCCGGCAGTGCCGGGATCACACTGTACGAGACCACCATTCCGCCGCTGTTCGTCGGACTGTTCGGAGTAATCGGCGTGTTGATGACGTATGTCGCCGTGCCCGCCGAATATGAGAACGCCGAGGGCGGCTGATCGTTCACCGTAATGGAAATGCTCGTCGTAGTGCTGCCGGCCACGCCGGATGCGGTCACCGTGTAACTTGCAATGGGAGTTATGGCGGTGGGCGTTCCACTTATCACGCCTGTGCCGCTATTCAAGGTCAATCCAGCCGGAAGTGCAGGACTCACACTATATGACGTTACCGCTCCACCATTGCTTGTCGGAGTATCTGGATTGACCGGCACTCCCTTGGTGTAAACCGCAGCTCCCGCGGTGTAAGTGAGTTCAGTGGGTGCTTTGACATTGCTGCCATTGTTTCCGCAGCCGCAAAGAAACAAGAACGCTGCGGCAAGAGAAAGGCCCAGTCGACGCGCGGATTGCATGAAGATCTCCTATCTAGAACGTGGCTGGCCAGCCAATGCGCCTGGCACCCTAATCCCACCGTAGCCGCAATGGTACGCAACGATACGCCGCAATTTCGTGACAGGAAGTGATGCAAATCACCTCGCAAGCGACGCCCTGCAATTGCGGCAGGATTCGCGAACGCCTTGCAGGTCTGCATGCTAACTCGCGACTCGAATGCCAGCGTCACATAGCGCGCGTGAAGTGTCAGTAATGTGAAGCCGCTCTGCTCACTTTCGCCGCCTGCGAATGCTGAAATGGAACCTGTGCCGCTTTTGGGAATCGACGAATCGCGAGAAGAGCTAGCGTGAAACCGTGGGAAACTCTATGGATAGAAGGAACGCCGGCACGAGAATGAAGAATTCTCCGACAAATGCCGATAGAGCATTTAACCGAATCATTCCATGTTCGGTCAAAGGGCTCTATGAGATCCGCTGTTCGATTCTGGCCGCTGTCGTGCTTTGTTCTTTTGCTGTTAGCAGGATGCGGAAGCCCTTCGAAGACCGTTACGCCCGGGCAAGCCACTCCCGCACCGCTCTCATCCGCTAACGTCAACCTGATCTTTGTCGTCAGTCCCGACTTGCAGTATCAGGCCAGCGGTGACGTGGATCCGAAAACGGCGAACCTGACTGCCCAGGGGCTCCAGAGAACTCTGCTTCTGGCTCCGTATCTGCAACAGAAGGTCCTGGGTGGCGATTTCGTAACCGCCATTTATGCGCTCGAACCGATGACTCATCTGCAGACGACGAGTAACTATCCCGATATGGCGGCGCTTGAGACCGTACAGCAGTTTGCGCTGCTCAATGTGGTTACCCTCGAAGGATCCTCGGGCGGCCCTGCTCTCTATGCAGCGAATAGTTTTCCGCTCAATATCGGCTACGCCCAGGGGCAGGTAGTCCAGGAGGTTGCGTCTCCCCTCATTGCATGTGCGAGTTGCCAGGGAATTGATTTTAACGATCAGAACAGCGACAACGAATCTTTGATCAATACGGTGATCGGCTACGGCTTGCCGGGCTATTACGTTTTCTCTGCGCCCTGGACCGCCACGCAGAATCTTCTGGCCGCGGCGAACACTGCACACTCCTACGGGCTGACTCTTCCCTCCACTTATCAGGGGCCTGACATTGTCTATGCCATTTCCATAACTCCATCCGGCACGGCTAAGATGACGACTTATAACGGCAACCTGCATCCGCTGCCGACTTACCCGGCATTGCCGCCTCCGGCGCTGACGAGCGCTGCCTGTCAAACGCCCCAATTCAATATCTCCGCGCCTTCGTCCAATCCCCCGGTCACCAATACAAACGAGACTCTCTACCTGATGCGGCACGCAGAGGCTCATCCCACGCCCACCTGGGAGGACGGTAACTATGTCGCTTCAGGTCAATGGCGGGCGCTCGCTCTGCCCAATGCTTTGCGCGGCAAGATTAACCCCGACCAGGTCTATTCAATCGATCCGGCACAGATTACCCCATACGGGAATTCCGGATGGTCCTATGTGCGGCCATCGTTGACCGCCGAACCGTATGCCATCGCCAATAACCTCCCTTATCGTCTGGTGTCGGATTTCGAGCTTGACGACGTATCTACGGTGACTACGAATACCATCAAGTTCTTTTTTGACGATCCGCAATTCTCCAATCATAAGGTGCTTCTGGCGTGGGAACACGAACACTTCGCACCCCTGGTTAACGCGCTCTTAAAGAGCTACGGCAGCAGCCAAACGGTGGCCGACTGGGCATCCGGCGACTACGACTCGATCTGGACGGTGACCATCGATGGAAGCGGCAACCTGACAATTGACAACTCGCATTGCGAAGGCATCGATTCAACGAAACTGCCTGCCACTGCCCCTGCGTTCTGATCGCTCAGGCGGGAATGAAGGGACGAAGTCTATGACCCTGGTTCACATCGATCGAATTCGTTTTCACGCATTTCTTCTGTCGGGGGCGATGATGCTCCTTTGCGGATGCGGTGCGTCGAATCATCAAGGCAATCTGCAGGAGAGCAATCCAGCTCCGCTTTCCGCCGCGAATATCAATCTGATCTTCGTCGTCAGTGCCGATTTGCAATATCAGGCCAGCGGAGACGTGAATGCGGATACGGCAAATCTCACCGCCCAAGGCTTGCAAAGGACGCTTTTGATGGCGCCGTATCTGCAACATGCCGTGCTGGGTGATCAGAATGTGAGCGCTATTTATGCGCTCGAACCAATGACTCATCTGCAGACCTCAAGCGGATATCCAGACATGACTGCGCTTGAAACCGTGCAGCAGTTTGCTCTCATGAACCAATTCACCATGATGAGCCCCTATCCGGAGATGGGGTCGGAAACCGGCAACAGTTTCCCAATCAACACGTCTTACGTTCCGGGTTCGGAACCCATCGGCGTGTTCGCGCCATCTCCGTCTTACCCGTGCCCGGCCTGCCAGGGGATCGACTTCAACAATACCGGCAGTGACAACGACGCACTGCTTGCCGGTATTGTGAGCGCGAAGGAGCCTGGATACTATGTTTTCTCGGCACCGTGGGAGACCACTCAAACCCTGCTGGCCAGCCTCAATGCACTCGAACAGTCCAGCCTGTCGCCCCCGTCCACATATCAGGGGCCCGATACGATCTACGCCGTTTCCATTACGCCGTCGGGAAGCGCCGGCCTGGCCACCTATAACGGCAATCTGAAGCCACCGAACACCTATCCGAATCTCGACCCGGAGCCGCTAGCCCCCGCGCCATGCCAGTACTCGACCTTCCCATTGAAGGCAACGGGTTCACCCGCGAACATCAACACCAATGAAACTCTCTACTTCATACGCCATGCCAATGCTCATCCCTCCATCGTCTTCTCGAATGGGAACTTTGTTGCGGCGGGCCAGTGGCGCGCCCTCGATCTTGGGAACGCGATCTCCAGGGCGCTTAAAGGAAAACCCCAGCCCACCCACGTCTATTCACTCGACCCCGCCCAGGTGACTCCCAACGCCGGACTCACCGCCGCGGGACCGACTTCGTTTTCACACAACACGTTGGCCTTGACGGCTGAACCGTATGCCATCGCCAAAAACCTGCCGTATTCCCTGGTGTCCAGCTTTCTGCTGACTGACAAGAACGGGCCCCAGGAAGCCAGCAATTATTTCTTCCAGGGCGGAGAATTCACCAATAAGACCATCCTTGTGGCGTGGGAGCACAACAACATCCCCCAGATATTGAGCGCGCTGCTTGCCACTTATAGCAACGTTAGCAGCGCCCCGCCCCTTGCCTGGGATGCCTATGACTACGACTCCATCTGGACGGTCACCATTGACGGGGGCGGCAACCTGGCTGCCAACAACAGTCTTTGTGAAGGTATTGACTCAGAGAATTTACCGGCCACGGCGCCGCAATTCTGACTGCCCTTGCTGAAAGGGCCACGACGGCCGCAAAAGGAGAAGCTCGAATGCCAGAACTATCACGTCGCACATTTCTCGAAGTAGCAAGCCTGGCGAGCGCAGGACTCATCAGTGGATGCAGTGGAGTTTCAAGCATTGCAGGCTCCCACAGCTTCTCGGTCCCGGTTTTCTCCGACGTCCATTTCCAGCCATATATCAATCCGTTTCTGCCCGGCAATACGGCACTGAATCCTCAATCCGTGACGGATAATATGGCGCTGGTAGCGCTACTTGACGCTGCGGATCCCTCCGATTGGCCGAACATTTTTACTGGAGCGGCGAACGTCAAGAACAACACGCCTTCCGCGCCTGGCGACGACACCAACTTTGCTCTGCTGACTCTGGCGCTCGAAAGCATCAAGCAGAACCTGGGAACAAGTCCGGTAGTCCTTTTTACAGGAGACTTTCTCGGCCACGGTCTGGATCAGCTCTATCCGATCTATTCGGCGAACAAGACGCCCGCCGAAGCAGCCGCATTTGTCGACAAGACTCTCACCTTTGTCTTGCAGCAGATCAGGGCGGCGGCAGGAACGACCCCTGTCTGCTTTGCGCTCGGCAATTGCGATTCCTATACCGGTTATGGGCCGGACAGCACGTTTCTTTCGAACAACGCGCAACAGCTATACACACTCGCATTAAATGGCGCGGGAAACCGGCAGAATGTGATCGCATCGATCACCAATGGCGGATATTACGCGGTCGAGCCTGCGGGATTAGATCTGATGATCGTCGCGTTGAACACGTTCGCGCTTTCTCCAGGAGCTCCTCTTCCTGATCCAACCATGATCGCGGATCAGTTTACGTGGTTCGATGCACAACTTGCCAAGGCCAGTTCGTCCGGCAAAAAGGTATGGCTGCTGATGCATGCACCTCCTGGAGCCGCCGAAGGCACCACCGCCGCGGCCTCCAATGACGTGAACGGGAAGATCACGGCTGCCACGATGATGTGGGTTGACAGCAATCAGAAAACGTTCATGGGCACCATTGAAAAGTATCCCGGCGTTATCGCTATGTCTCTCGCGGGTCATACGCACATGGACGAATTTCGGCTGATGTCTCCGGGCAACGCGTTGGCAGTTACCGCGGGCATCAGTGCGTTCTTTGGCAATAATCCCGCCTACAAGATCTTCGCGATCGACGGCTTGAGCCTTGCCCCGTTCGACTATTCCGCAGTGAACTGCAATCTGCTGGCGACGTCCGCCGCATTCAACAGCTATTACACATTCTCGAAAGCCTATAACCTCGAGGGCCCTCTCGCCACGTCGCTGTCGGAGCTGTTTCCTACCCTGCTGGATTCGAATACTGCGAAGATGCAATACCAGGGCGCATTCTATTCCGGGAACAACACATTGAATCCCATCACCGCCGCGAACTGGCCAGTTTACTGGTGCGGGATCGGATACATGGATGAACAGGAGTTTTTCAATGCTGTGAACGCCTTCTGACATTCGCCACCGCGCGCGCTCTTTGCCGTTCGGTGTGCGCTTTTCGGGAAGTCGGCATCCTCTCCACCTACAGCCAAGAAAGAGCGGTCAATGGTGATCCAGGGCACGACGGCTTTATGTTCAACGAATGGGCCGAGATCAAGAACGATGACGCCGCATGGTCATGAAATGCCATTGGGCAGACTTCGTTGCGTCGGTCCCACGCGATCGAATAGATCACCGCTCGCAGATAACTCGCAACCTGGTGCGTACCTGCCAGCCTAAGTAGTCAATGATAAAAGAGATTGTGACTAAGAATCTGGCGTCCCAAGTTGCACTGAACTCTTTCCGCAAAGGGGAGAATCCCGAAATAAAATTCGAATGACCGTACGATGCGCATGGCCGCGACGTGATTGGGCGGAGGCAAGCGTATTGAGCGCTGCCTCTCGCGCTAGTTTAAATTTCGGGATTATGAGGTTTACAAGGCGAGCCTTGCAAAACATCAGATATCGCCACTTGCTCTTGTTTTGCGCTGCCACCTACTTTTTTAGGATTTCGGAACAAGCCCGTCCTTTTCACATTTCGTCGCTCATAACTGCCCTGCCGCCTTCAGATCGGGGGCAAACGAGGCGAGCGACATTACGAGCGTCAATGGCTTGTCACTCAAAGGCACAGCGCCGTAACTGGCGTACCATCGGGCCGCGCGATCGTTCTTCGCATCGATAATGAGCACAACGCCGCCGACCTCAACCGAAGCGCGCAAGCAGCGCCGCGCGGCGGCGGCGAGGAGTTGGCCGCCGATACCTTGGCCCTGGCAACGCAGGGCTGCAGCAATGCGCGCGAGTCGGAACCCGGGCACATCGTGCCGCGCGAGGCCGCGGCGAACCGTCTCTGGTGTGTCAGCGTAAGCCAGAGCACCCGGAGCCAGGCTGTAGAAACCAAGAATGCTCTTGTTGTCTGCATTGTCAATAGCGAGAAAGGTCTTCGCTGCACCAGATTCATGGCTTTGGCGGGCGTAACGCTCGAAGAAGTCATTCATGGCCGGATCGCCACAATCGAAAGACTTCCGGTCATGCTTTTTCGCGATTGGCTCCTCGTGCCAGGCGGGAACGCTCATCGCCGTTTCCGTGTGGGCTTTGGCATTCGAGCGATGGCTGCCCGCAGCTTAGCGTTCGGCGCCGGCGGATTTTCGAGCAGGTTCAGCACCAAAAAGCTGTCGCGCTCGGACAAGACTATACGTTCCGACTCCTCGATCACCGCCTTGGCCTCCCGCAACGCAGGTTGGAGAACAAACTCTGTCAGGTCCGTGCGCCTCAGCGCCGCAGCGCGCACGAGCGCAGCCTTCTGTTCCGGTCGCAGCCGGAGGTTCATTCGTGGGTTGTCGTCCACGGCCACTCTGGGCATCGATTCCTCCTTGTGTACTTATTAAAAGCGTACATGATCATCAGGAGCTTGTACAGACCCGCCTGCGGCGCAGATGAGGCTGATCATGCTCCACGCTTTCTGGTGGCAGGCTTTCGTGAGAATAGTCCGCCGCAGACGATAAGAACGGCTAGCAGAACAAACACGGGTGTGATGGAACGTTGGCGTAGCGTAGGTATGCTCTCTAACCGGATTGGGATCGAAGTCAAGCTGATGTACGATGTTGTTGTTCCGCTCGGATCCGTTCGGCGGAACACACGAGTTGCTTCCGTGCGGGCTGCTTGGAGGTGTTCTCGTGGAATTATTTAGAAAGAACAAGTCGAAGTATTTCTGGTATGACTTCACGGTGCGCGGCGAGCGCTACCGCGGGTCGACCAAGGAGACCAACGAAACGAGAGCGCAAAAGGCTGCCGCTCTCAAACTCGCTGCCGCGATCAAGGGCAGCGACCCGCTAGACAAAAAGCCGCCCACACTTCGTGAATACTCGAAGGATTTCCTTCAATGGGTGGAAACGGGACGGCTCGAGGTCGACAGCCGCCGCTATTACAGAAACGGCTGGCGATTGTTGGAGCAAACGAAAATCGCAGGAATGCGCATGGACCAGATCACAAAAGACGAGGTCGAGAAGCTCAAGTTTCCCGGTTCGGCCTCGAACGGTAGCAACGCGCTTCGAACACTGCGCAGGATGTATTCGAAAGCCAAGGAGGACAAGCTGATCTTTGAGGTCCCCGACTTTGCGCTCTTCAAGGAACACGGGAGGTCGCTCCGCCTCAACGACGAAGCAGAAAGGAGGTTGTCAGCGGTGGCCGACCAGCCGCTGAAGGACATCATCGTGGTCATGCGCGACACCGGAATGCGCAACGCCCGCGAACTCTACTGCATGCGGGTGGAGAACGTGGACTTCGGGGCCGGAACGATCTTTACGCCGGACAGCAAGACGGAGTCCGGCCGCCGGTTCATCCCTATGAGCAGCCGCGTGAGACAGATTCTCGAGGCGCGCTGTGCGGGACGGAGCGAGGGCTGGGTGTGGATGTCACGTCAGAAGGGAAAGCACATTGGGGAAGGGATGGTGTACCGGCAATGGGCGCGGGCGAGGCAAGCCGCGGGGCTGCCGCGCGAACTCGTCCTCTACTGTGCGCGCCACGACTTCGGCAGCTACGTGTTGGCGAAGACCGGAAATCTGAAAGCAGTTATGAACGCCATGGGCCACGGTGACGTAAGAAGCGCCATGGTCTACCAACACCCGGAAGGGGAGATCATTCGCAACGCATTAGACGCACGGCACATTTCACGGCCCACCGTGCCCGACAACAACCAGGCAAGTGCTTGAACCTACCTGAATTGCCTCCCCAAGCGGCTATTCGAGAATGCTGATGCCGGATCAGCCACACGCACAGCTGGGTTTTCGGTGGTATTTTCGATCGTGCAATAGCCGTCAGGACCGTTCGGGTGAACGTTTCGGCTACGCCAGGCTGCGGTAGGGACGTACCGCGAGACGACAAAGCGTCGGTAAGCGGTGCAGCTTGATGGGCCTGAAAAGAAACAGCTTGTTCTTCAGAATGGGAGCTCCGGCGACGGCGCCGAATTAATTCCTCCTCAAAACGTCGGTGCTAATACGCCACGCGCGCGTCCTGGATTTTCCTAAAAGTCTTTGCAAGCGACGCTTCTACCTGAGTGAGCCCTTCGTTAACCTCGGCGTAAAGAGTCGAAAGCCCCGACTTCGTGGCACCCTCTTCACCGAAAACTCTTCGCATTCCATTTGGTACGGAAAGAGCGTTCCTGGCTGTCTCGTTATTAAGAAGGAAGCGCAGGTACATTCGTGCGTTTTGGGCGAGTGCGAGCTCTTGCCCCTTTTCCCCAACCAGAAGAGAATCAGGCATGTTCCAGGCGATTGACACTATGTCATAGCTGGAGATATTGACATCCGTTTCGGTATCGTACTTTTCTGATTTCAGGTAGCGGCATACTCGACGAAGATTTCCATTGAACTGCTTATCGCGCTTATCGACCAGCTCATTATGAAAGAAGGGTTTGTTTTCAATTCGCTCAAGCTCGAATGCGTCAAAAACTTTGACACCTCGAACGATCTCTGATGCGCTACGTTGATACTCGACAGTGTTCCACCAATTCGCGATAACCACATCTATTTTTCGATGAAGGGACCCGCCGCTGATCGATACGCATTTGGCCCCATCAGTATCAATCTTCGCCGCAGGGAATTCTTTCTTGAGAATCGCCGTGCAATCTGTCCGGAGTTGCATTAACTCGGCGAGAGGATCTCTTTTATATGGAGAGGCTGGTTTCTTGGGTGGCTCGATACTTACGAAATTGGTATCAATTACAAGTAAGTCTGCGTCACTGTAGAACTTGATGTGGGTGTCATTCGTCACCGAACCCTGATACCTGAACTGAGCCTTGGACCCGCCAAAGTTCAAGGTCTTGTTTAGCTGAACTTTTACGCGCTCCCCTTCTTCAAAAGTTGCCTCTGTGTAGCTTTTTGGGATCGACTTCATCGTCCCTATGACGTACCGGATCGGATCGTCCTCTTTGATACTTTCGATTGCGGCATCAAAAGCGAGCTTTCTGGTTGCAAACGGATCACTGTGACGCTCTCGCAATTTCGCCATACGATTTTTTGCCATTGCTTACCTCATTCCCATGATGGTGGTTCTTATTGCATTCTCTTGTTTTCCATAAGATTCTCTGCCCAGCGCGAACATCTTCCTTAGCCTGTCGGGATCAGACTCCAATAGGTCGGTTGCATATCTCTTGTCCAAATGGGGATCATTCACGCGAACACATGGTATGTCGTTGAAGAAGACCTTCCTCAAAATCTCGGCGGTAGCAGAGCTTGTTTCCAATTGAATCTGCACCAACTGCACTGAAGGCAGCTTGTACAGCATCCGCCAATACCAGCTCTTCCGAGGCTCTAGGTATTCACCCACACCAACGCTCAGTACATCGATGTCGTTTCGTTGCACATCGGGAAGACATGGCGTCGATTCCATTCTTCTACGAGATGGTTGTTCCGCATCTCAATGTGAGGATGTTAAAGGCTCCAAGTCCTGCCCCGCAGATTTAGCCCCCGCACGGCAAATATTCAACTTCGAGGGATTCGTACCGGCTTGGATTTGGTCACATGGGCGGGTACGCATAAAGGAAGAATGATCAATAGCGGCGCTCGCCATCCCCGGTATGTTTGTCTTTCTCATTTGATTGGATTGGTCGTGCAGAGCGATTGCATTCTGTCCGAAGGCGTCGTGGGCGCCGACTGGCCAGTAAGTCTTATCTGAGTGAAGATACGCATCAGTTCACAGATGCCGAACTGTTGCAGTGCTCCGCGCCATCGCGCAAGCTTCTCTGATTCCAAACTCTCTCGAACACGAAATGCAGAAAAGGTCCGTCCATTCAAGTTCCGGGCTGCAATTTGGCGCCAGATTACCTCACGAGAGGTTTCTTGATGAACTTCGAGCTCCGAGGCAGAATTGAATGGATCACCGATATTACTGAGGAGGAAGAAGTGGCCCGGCAGGCTCTTCACGCGATCCTTTGTAAGACGGCCGACGAACAAATGGGGCAGATGGCTGAACTGATATTTCATTGTCGTGCCGATGGTCGTTGCTGTTTTCCTTTTAATGATCCTCTCGTCTCATGAGTTCTCGAGAACCAAGCTTCAATGCTCAGGGCGAAGATTGGCGCAAACAGATGCAGTCGTCCGTTGGCCAGCACCTCTCGTGCGAAAGCACGGGAGGTACTGGTCACTGCGATTACCGACGCAGAAGGTTACTGAAGCCTCGCGGACGACATCGTGGCTTGCCGCCGGTTACGCCGATACGGCGATCTTCCAATTCGTCGGGACTCAAGGGACTAGAACCGGACTTGTTTAAGAATCGCATCGTCTCCAGCATGAACAGCCCGACCGCGTGCAGAGATTTCGTGGCGGCCAAGGCAATTACACGTTGCTCTCGATCTTCGGCCACCTCCGACCATCTCCCGATCCATTCGTACACTGCGCTATATTCATCGAGGGGAAACTCTTCGTTCCACTCTGCGCTGCCTTGTTCGTTTTTCATCTTATTCTCCTTTCTGAGAGACCGACATTTTCCTTGTCGGGCTAACGATTCGTTGCGTACACAGTCCAATCGTGGCTCTGTGTTGAAGTTGCAGAAGTGTCTTTCGCCTTGACGAGACGCTGGGCCATCTCAATCACCGCGATTTGCTTTGTACTCACAAGATGGAAGCCGGTCGCCTCCTTGGTGACGCTGAAAAACGGTACGTTCCCAACCTGTGTCAGATGTAAGAAGTTCGAGGAAAAGACTTCGTCTTCATCGCGACTCACGTGGAGGACGAAACTGCTGAAATGCGCACCGTTTCTCAAGAACAGATGAACGTCGGTCGTGTCGGAGGGAGGTGTTCTTCTGAGCGGGTCATCGGCACCCCAGAATTCCAGGGAAAGCCGATCGATCACATTGAGGTTCACCGCGACGGCTCTCCCAGTAGTCCTGAAGGCCAGGAAATTCGAATCCACTGCCGGGCTCGCGGAGTTGTATCGAGCCAGGGACTCCTGAATCCGATGTGCCTCAGCCTCGCACACCCAATAGTTCATCCAGCGCTCATCGGCCCCAACGATCTGTATTTGCCAGGTCGCGGCCGCCTGAGGCGAAAATGCATCTTCCGAGGAATGCAACGCACGCAGATGTGGCGGACCGGCACATCCGGAAGCAAGTTGGGGGAACACCGCACAAGGTGGAGCATGGAGGGCGCCACAGATCCGGCCCGCCATACCGAGCGATGGGCACGAACGGCCTGCCTCGATTCTTTGCAACGATTGCTGGCTAGTCCCCACTAGTGTGGCTAGCCCACCCACAGCTACTTCGGACATGATGAGTTTGCACGCTTCGCTCCGGGATTGAAAAATCTCGCGGATGCTGAATCCTTACGCAATCGCATACTCACAGCCTTTGAAAAGGCTGAGGCTGAGGAGGACTCGCAGCGGCGGAAGGCACTGATGACATTTGTCTTGGTGGGCGCTGGGCCAACCGGCGTGGAGTTGGCAAGCGCGATTGCCCTATGCGAGATCGAAGCGATCGCCCACGATCATGCCGAAGAAGGATGGTGGCGTGACACCGAGAACCTGCACCGATCTTCCCTCGGCGATGATGGTGGTGCCGGCGGCGATCGGCTCGCCGCCCATCTGCGACTTCCAGAAGGAGTAGCTGGCGACCACGCGGGTGATGTTGCAGCCGTTCACATCCTGCGGTTCGATCAGGCGCCCCTGGACTGGAGTGACCCCAAGCGCGCTGAAGAAATCTCCGCTGACTTCGAGCCCGCGCACACGGTGCGTGTGGCCGGGAGCGCCCACCTGTGCGTCATTGGTGCGCCACGCAAAGACGCCGGAGAAGGGGTCATGGTGCTCCCTTACCTCCTGCCACATGGGCACGGTGAAATCGGTGAACTCAGTGTCGGTGACTCCGAATCCGCGATTGCCTCCGACGATTCGCAGCTCCGCCAATTCGCCGGGTTTCGTGATGGGGAGGGCGCGCAAGCGCACCGCGTCGAGAAGCTCGAATATTGCGGTGTTGGCGCCGATGCCGAGCGCAAGCGTGGAGAGAACGACGAGGGAAAAGCCCGGGCTCTTGACGAAAACGCGCAGGGCGCCGCACACATCGTGCCAGAGGCTCTCAAGCCCGAGCGCAGCATCCTCTGCCGAGACGCGCTCAAACATCGCCGTCGGGCTGCCGAAGCGCCTGCGCGCATCACGCTCCGCCGCTTCGCGGCTCATTCCCTGGGCAAGGTTGTCGTCAATGCACATGGCAATGTGTTCCCGCAGCTCCGCTTCAATCTCCTGCTCCATGCGTGCGCGCCTTCCCAAAGACAGAATCCTTCGGAAGATTGCCATCGTTCACCTCACGCAAAACGCAGAACCGCCTCGACGCCTTTAGCGACCTGCGCCCAGTTCTTTTCGCAACAGGCCAGCTGTTCCCGGCCGGCGCGTGTGAGCGCGTACCACTTGGCTTTGCGCCCATAATCAGTTATCGCCCAGCTGGCGCGCACCCAGCCGTTCTGCTCAATGCGGTGCAGCGCGGGGTACAGCGAGCCCTCTTCCACAACGAGGAGTTCGTCGGTGACGCGCCGGATGTGCATCATGATGCCGTATCCATGCATGGACCCCAGCTGCGAAAGAGTCTTGAGGATCAGGAGATCGAGCGCGCCTTGCAAGTCATTCTTAGCCATTTGTGTGCTCGTACCCTAGATAACGAGGGTAAAAAGAGCGTAGTGCCGACTTACCCTAGTTGTCAAGGGGAAAGCGGAAGACTTTGGAACGGTATTCTTTGAGCTTCCCCTTTTACATCGCTTTCGCACTCCGCTCAAAGGCTTGCCGTCTCAGCAGGTGAGCTGCAAATCGAATTTCGCGCCGGAAAGTAGCTAACGCGGGCTCTGAGCGGCTTTGACGAAATGAAAGATGCAGTTGACCTCGTGCGTGGCAGGGTCGGCCTTGACGTCGTAGGTGGTGATGATTGTCTGCATCCATTTTGTCAAGGGCTTGTCTTTCCTTTGTGCCAGTGTCGCAAAGTTTGAGAGGTAGCTTTCGTCGAATACGTCGCCGGGCGCCATCTTCCAGATGAGCTTAAGTTTGGCGGCCATCGCGTCGGGGGCTCCGTCGAATTTGACCGAGGCTAGCCGGTATTGCGCGCCGGGAGCGATTTCGAGGCTGTAATTCGCGATGTGAGTAGATTCGCTAAAGGAAGGGTGTGAAACGATGGAGCAATCGAGATAGCCATCGGCATGGTATGCGTCGCGGACGGCCAGAAGAAATAGATCGAGCGGCCGTCCAGAACCTTTCGGGTATTTCGACAGGATTTTCTCAACATCTGCGCGCGCGACCAGCTCGCCGGCAGGAAAGTCGATGGTCCCGAGCTTGTAGATCCAACCTTCCTTGATCGTTAACGTATAAGGAATACCGACGGACTGATCCGAGATGGCGGGAGGATCGACCTGGGCAACATCGACTTGAACGGCTGCATAACCCTGGTCTTGGTAGAGGTCTTCGAAAAGGTGCTGAAGACCAACGGCTGTGTTCTCTGTGTCGAAGTCGTTTCCGGTTTGGCCGCTGGCCAGGAGGCTGGCCTTGGCTTGCATAGCAGGCGAGATTCCGGCAAGCTTGATGCGGCCGATATGCACCGCCGGCGAGACGACGGTGAAGTTCATGGCCGTGAGCTTTTGCGGGCCCACGCCGCTGGTGAGAGCGGCTTTCACCGTTGCCTTGATGCCTTTGGCCGCTAGCATCTCTTCGAATGTCTGGCGGATTCCTTCGGGCATGGAGCCGCTGGCCGGCAAGAGGCCGCGATAGAGTGGGAAGCGTTCGTGAAGCTTGGCGTCGAGTTCTTTGCCCGGCGTAAGAGGTACATTCTCCAAGTGCATGGGGAAAAGCTGGGTTGAAGGTGTCAAAGTGAAGAGCACCGTCTTGCTGTCGGAGGTGAACTTGACCTCTTGGAAGAGGCCCGTATCATTGAGCTGCTTGGCGTGCGCTTTCACTTCCCGAGAGTTCAGACGGGCATCCGGCCTCAAGCCAGCGGCCGCGAGCAGCTCCTGTTGCGTGTATTGTGGTGCGCCTTGAAAGCGGATCACCTTGGGCGGAACTTTTTTCTGCGCCAGCAAGGGAAGGGAGCAGAGCAGAAGCAATGCTATACCGGCTGCGCCACACGGTTTGGTCATGTTGCGCCAAGATTAGCAAATAGAGGTCGGTTCGGCCAGCGGGTTCTCTGGCAGGCCCGAGAGGATTCGCTCATCACTTACGCCTTAGCCGGTCCACCGGGCCGAGGGCTCGATTCACCAAGATCGTAAGCGCAATACCCAAACAAAGTACGGGGATTGCCACATCGTTTGTACGCATATTTCTGGTGAGTGGAGTTATTCAGGATCTGTTTCCGATCCGGGTCCGGCATAGTGGTCCTCGGATTCCGCGACCGCGGGGAGAAGTCTGTATCCGTCGCGAGTACGAATGTGATACTTCTGCAATTCCTTGCCTGCCAGCCTTACTTTGATCGAGCGCCAGCCATGATTGGGGTTGGCCTGGGGATAGTAACTCAGGGTATAGAGGTGAACGAGGTCCTCGCGGATCGCGGTGAACGCTCGCGTCTCCTCGCGCCAGTTTCTCGCGAAATAGGCTTTGCCGCCGGAAACTTTGCTCACCCGTTCAAACGCAGCGGCGGACACGGGATCATCCTGAGCCTGCCGCGTACTGATGATGTAGATGATCGTTCCCGTTGATTGGGCCAACTCCGCCACATCCTCGGGAGGAACCGAACTGGCGTTGTCCGGTCCGTTTGAAAACACCACGATTGCCTTGCGTCCTTTGAGCGGCGCCGCATCTTTTACTGTCAATAGAAGGCTGTTATAGAGTGCAGCATCGTCACCGGCTACGGTACTGCGCACGCCACTCACAACGCGGAACTGGTCTGAAGTGAGAGCGGCCATTCGCGACAGGTTTCGGCTATATGAATAAAAGGCCACCTTGCTGGCATCATCCATCGAGCGTACGAAGTCCGCGATCGCATCCTGAGCAAAAACGAAACTTCGGTACATATAGTTGCTCGTGTCGAAAAGAATGAATACATTCGATTCGGCCACGCGCGAGATCGCGACGCCGACTGGGTCCTCGGGCGCGGGCGATGAATTCGCGTCTGGGAATTTGGCGGGGTCCGCCGCTTGGCTCTTTTCGTTTCGCCGAGCAATCTCAATCGAGTTATGGCCAGACTCGCTGCTCTCCTCAAAGGTGGAGATTTTCTGCGGAATCTTATCCTCTGTAACGAGAAAGTCTTCCGGGCGAAGTCCTGTTACATAGTCGCCCTTGTTGTCGGTCACGGCCACGTTGAGCTGAACCAGGACGACGTTGACTCGGAGATGCCGGGGGTCGTCTTGAGCCGCCGACCGGGATTGATAACCCTGCATCAAGAACAAGAGCGAAAACACTCCAAAGCGGGCGAAGGATTTCCTTGAGATAACCAATTCGATTTGCACCGCGATACCCTCGATGTTTATTGCTGTGCGACGGTAGTTGTACCTTGAATGGCAATCTTCCCTTTTCGAAATTCGTCCCCGGTTTCCTCCATGGCGCGTAATAGTGCGGGCCAATCGTCGATGTTGCTCGCGAAAATGTTGGCGACCATGTGGCGCGTCAATATTGGGACCAGGACGTTAAGCATGACTGGGGGATCGCCCACCTCATCTGCGAGACGTGCCCAGTAAAGGTTATTGGATTGCCAGGATTCGGCAAGGAGCCTGCTGGCGTCTCCCCCGAAAGCAGGCACTGGCTTCATGTTGATGAGTGCGCAGGAGTTACCGAGCACCAATGCTGAATGCGGCACACCGAAGTCCCTTGATATACGATCTGGATTGACGTCGGACGGGCTTCTCCGGGAGAGGTCTTCCAACTCGCGGCCCGCAGGTCCCCACATCGAAGCCTCGCCTGAATACCTTTTCCTGAATTCGACTGCAAGAAAGAAAGTGTCAGCCGGGGGTGTTTGAGAAACCAATGCAGTGGCGCTTTCCTGACTCTGAAGGCCATCCTCAATCCGTTCCATCCAGTCCGGTGTCATGCGATCAGAGAGAATTTCAATTACCTTAGCTTTCAGATCGGGGCTAGAAGCGGAGGATGTGAGCAGCTCTTCCCCGAGGCGCTGATAAAGAGCTACAGAATGCAATTCGTTTCGGGTCACGGCCCACCATCGTGGCACGACTGCGCTCACCAGAAGATCGGGCACAGCCTCCCTCCAGATCAGGGCCTGGACATTCTTTGGAGCGATGAAATCTTCTTCCGTGGTCGCCAGCGCATAAGGCAAATCGGCGAGCGACCCCACCAGATAGGCGCCGCCACCGGCTGTAGCGCCGACTCCGATCAAATTCGGGGCACCCCATATCTTTTCGATGCCCTGAACCGAAACTGACGAGAAGTCATGCGAGCGGACGAAGAGTGGGTTGTTGTGAAGAACCTCAGCTCCCGGGGGCTCATAATAGGCGTAATTCAAACCAACCAGTGTGTCCCTGAGAAACGGTGTGAGTTGGCCGCGGGCGGCCTCCAGTTGCGCAGGCGAGCCGGGAGATCGAATGACCTTGGTCAGGTCGGTTCGTATCTGCAATTCCGCGTGGCGGGCGGAGTAGATCAACGGGGACCACGCACTCCTTTCACTTCCGGTGAAGATGGGGCGTGGCATCTCGAACTCCCGCAGATCTCCGGCAAGCAGGAGCATGGTGTTGCCAACAGGCGCTCCGTGCGCCATTTCAGATAACCCGTCGTAAAGTCCGAAGAGCGTATCGAGCGACACCAATCGCTGATCATCCAAAACGGCGCTGATTCGCGCGGCCAATTCCCCGTGGACGCGTTGGCCGTCCGGACTGTCTTGAGAAGGGCCCGCCAGCAGGTCAATGATCTGATCCTGGGAAAGATTCGCACTTCCCGACGCTGCCAGCAGGAGCGATTGAAGCGAGCTTCGGGTCGCCCCGAAGAGCTGTACGGACGAAGAAATCCCGGTAAACGGCTGAACCGCAGCCTTCCACGAGGCGTTCAGCTTCTGGCTCGGAATCTGGCCTTGGCGGGCCAATATCCGCCAAAGTCCGATATTTGCTTGAAACGCTCCCAGGGCATTCGCGCGCAGAGCGGAATTTGAAATCCCATTGATTCCGTCAGCGGTGCTTACAAAGCGATTGATCGATGCATCGTCCAAAGCCGGGAAATCAGAAAAGATTGGAAACCAACGTTCGAATTCGGAGAACCTGCCGGCAACCAACTCCTCAGTCTCCTTTGACATCTGTCTTGACGGAGGTCTTCCTGCATCAATTGCACTCAGCATGAGGAAGACCCGCATTGGGGTGCCGACCTCAAGATTTGAAGAAGCAACCAGGACTTCGAGCAATTGCTCTGGACTATCGCAGCAATGGCTCCGCCTCGCCGACGCTCGCATATCATTCCGTTTCGTTCCCTGGGAGAAGATCTCCTTCCAGACTTCAAGCCCTCCCGGAATCGCGAGATCCCCGTTTGTCCCCCATTTCAAAGATGTGAGAAGTATCAGGAGATCGGCATTCTTTGGAAACACACCATATGCCGCGTAGGAATTCGCCCCAGCCGATCGATAGGCACCGTAAAGCTTCGCGAGACGAGACCCTTCGACGAGGTGGGCCTGTTGGGCCTGGTTCAAGCGCATCACGACATCAAAATAAGCTGCCAACCAGCCGTGATCTTTCGTTAGCAGATGGGTCACGAACTCTCCGGGCGAGTTCTGATTTGCCCCCACGAGCGCCTCCCAGTTCCTTTGCGCATTGGCAGGCAGCACTACTTTCCCTGAGCGGATGCTTATCTCGCTTCCGTACAAATCAAAGACCGTTGCGAGGGGTACCAATCTCCTCAGCCCCGGTGAGCGCACCAAGGCGAGCCTTGTTTCTCGATCGCACTTGGCGAGAGCCCAGTAAAGGTGATCCAGGCTTTGATCGTGAAGCAGTACGTCGACAAGATTTGTGCCTGGTTTGCTCTTCCATGTAGTGATCCCCATCCAATTCTTTTCTTTGAAAAGGATCGGAACCCGTGTGCCTGGAAAGGAATAGGTAAATGGTTCATTCTTTTGCAGGGCCCGTTCAAGCGCAGTGAGAGGAAAGCCTGAGTCGATGGTCAGAAACGCCCTTTCTGGAATCGCAGTCGCTAGAGAGGCATTCTTCTGTCCACACGGTCGCTCAAATTTGTACCCGAGAACCTGAATCAGGTGAGCCACATCTGCACAACCAGTCACGTGAAGTGTGCCGTTCGTATCCGTTAAGAGCTGGATTTCTCGGGACTGGTGCACATACCGATCCAACAGCACAAGGTACTCGGTTTCTTTCCCATACCCGTAGCCGTGGAGAGAAATGTTGCGAGCCAGCATGGGCAGTACATCGCCGAGAGAGATCTCCTGACTGAGTCCGGCCATGCGGAGGAATGATCGCAACGGGCCGGGAATTACAACCGTATTCGCCGAATTCGATTGCGACGGTTGATCTTCGGGAGCATCCGCTTGCACGCCGTCTGGATCGGGGTTCGATTGCGGCAGTGCGATGACATGGACCGGGCAGTAGGTTCCCAGGCACAAAAGACCTGCTACGAAGACGGTCCGACAGCGAAGAGGGAGCTTCATTGAGAATACCCCTCCAGGTCAGCGATAGCCTTAATCGGCTCACTGAGCGCCCTTCACTTGCAAGGGACTAACCAAAGGGCAACAACCACAATGTCTATCTAGTCAGCACTAACCCATTGCTTTCACAACTTTGACCAGCCTGGCGCAGGAAACGCTGGAGATTCACGACCTCGGTGGGGGTTTCCTTGCGGGGAAGACCGCAAGGCCTCCAGTTTGCGACATTGGGTCAGAGCCCTGCCCGGATCTCAGCCGACGTGAGGGAAGTCACCCGGACCGGTGCACCATCATCGCAAATCTTTAATCCCCCGGCAAGTCCATCTCCCGGCCGTAACCCCTCCGTAAGAGGCAACAGGGTGCATTTATGTTGAACTTGCCAGTGAAGGGAGGTGGGTTGAGTCGCTGTGGCGGCGATGTTTTGCGTGGCAAACTCGTAAACCAGATCGTCGCCTTCGCCGAGCGTCATCAATGACCCGCACGCAGGCCCCAAACCCTTGCTCCGACTGATGTTCTCTTCACGGGAGCCCATCTCCTGCTCGTCGTATGCGACCGCCAACCGGATGAAATTCTGGCGAACCTCAAGTACGGGTTCAGCGCCAAACCGATTGGCAGTCGGCAGGCAGATTCCACTGCAGAATTGCGGACATGATTACGGAATTTCCGCAAGGAACAAGCTTCGTCGCAGTTTCAACTTGAGCCAAGTTCGCAATCGCCATTCGAAACGAATAGCCAGCGGTATAGACCCGGCTTCTCTCGTCAAAGGCTGTCCGGAGTGAGGACAACTCTGCGAAGAGCACTGTCGGAGCGAGTTAATGATATGTTGATGATTCAAAGGTCGCTATGGGAATGGGACCAAGTGCGCTGATCTTCGATTTTGACGGCGTCATCGCCGATACCGAACCGCTCTACTGGAGAGCGTGGGCTGATCTGTTAGCTGCGCATGGCATTAGCCTGAGTTGGGAACACTACTGCAAATTCGGGCGTGGCGTGCGGAACGACATCATGCTCCGCCGGCTTCCGGAAGTAATGAGCAATCCTTCAATTCTCGCTACGCTGGAGAAACAGATGAACGCCCACAAAAAGATGGTCTGGGACTGGTGTTCGCAGCAGTCGCCAATACCCGGACCTACGGTCGAAACGCTGCAGTCTCTGCACGGATACTGGATTGGACTCGTCACCACTTCGGATCGTGGCGAAGTGATGTCTCTGCTGCGGACGGCTGGAATCGATTCCTGCTTTCGCGCCTTCGTTTTCGGAGAAGATTGTCGGCACCATAAGCCGGATCCGGAGCCATACTTACTGATACTGAAACAGCTTGGAGTGTCTCGAGGCATTGCGTTTGAGGACTCGGACGCTGGGATGAAGAGCGCTTCGGCGGCCGGTTTGACACCAATTCGCGTTGATGACCCATACCGATTGCCGCAGATTGTTGCGCGAGCCCTCACAAAGTCCGAGACGGCGGGCGGGTGTTGCTAGACATCTGCGCCATCAAGCCGAGGGATGCAACACGTGATGTTAATCGACAGTTGGCCAGCAATGATTCGGCGTTGTTGAATTAGAGATTGATCAGAAAAAGATGCCTGACGTCAGCCATCCTGGATCCGAACTTCACCTCAGGAAAGTACTGAGCTTGTGGGATCTCATCTTTTACGGAATGGTGCTCATCCAGCCGACAGCACCGATCCCGTTATTCGGCATCGCTCAAAAGCTCTCGGACGGGCATGCCGTAACCACGATCTTTGTTGCCATGTTCGCGATGATCATTACCGCAGTAAGTTATGGACGCATGGCGGCAGTGTATCCTTCCGCGGGTTCCGCGTACACATACGTCGGTAGAACGATTAACGCGCATTTTGGATTTCTGATTGGCTGGGCGATGCTGCTCGACTACATTCTGCAGCCGCTTCTGAACGTAGTATGGATATCGGTGGCTCTCCGCAGCCGATATTTGTCCGGGATTCCGTTTCCGATTACCGCCTTAATCATTTCAGGTTTTATTACCGCGCTTAATCTTATTGGCATCAAGTCATCCGCACGCGCGAATAAGCTTCTGCTTAGTGCGATGTGTGCCGTCATCACCGTGTTCTTTGTTCTGGCTGTCCACTACCTATTTCATCTCGGGCAGTGGGCTGGTCTGTTTTCTGTCGAACCGTTCTATGCCCCGGCAACTTTCAACGTGCAGCGCATCTGGGGCGCAACCTCGTTTGCGGCGCTCACTTACATCGGCTTCGACGGTATAACGACGCTCTCAGAAGACGTCAAGAATCCGAAACGGAATGTGCTGCTGGCCACGGTCCTGGTCTGCGTGCTCACTGGGATTCTGAGCGGCGCCGAAGTCTATCTTGGCCAGCGTATCTGGCCAAATTGGCACACCTTTCCCAATCTTGAAACAGCCTTTATGGATGTATGTCAGCGGGTTGGTGGGACTCCTCTGTTCCAGGCGATGGGCGCCATATTGATCCTCGCAGCCCTGGGCAGCGCGCTCACGGGAGGCCTGGGCGCAGCGCGCCTGCTGTTTGGAATGGGACGTGATGGCGTGTTACCGCGGAAAATATTCGCACATATCCACCTCGAAACAAATACACCGACTTACAACATACTTATCGTGGGAGCCATCGCCTATTGCGGCGCCATTGGGCTGAACTACATTGGGAATGCCTACGAACGCGCGGGAGAGCTTCTCAACTTTGGAGCCTTTCTTGCGTTCATGGGGGTTAACCTGTCGGCCTTCTGGCATTTCAGCGTTTTGCGCAGAGGGAGTCACCGGCCCAGATTATTTATTGACATTGTGCTGCCGCTCGTCGGCTTTGCTTTCTGCGCCTCCATCTGGTGGAACTTGAATGATCTGGCCAAAGTGGTCGGAGGTATATGGTTCCTGGTCGGACTTACCTATCTGGCCACCGTGACAAAGGGATTTCGCATGCAGCCAAAGATGATCGATTTCAATGAGTCGTCCTAACTGACAACTTGAGTCCCGCAAGTGGCCACCGTCCAAAGTAGCCGATATTTCGCCATTCGCGCGTCCGGGACCATCTTCTCCGATGTCCTCGGCACACCGGATTCTTCAGGAAATCCCTAACCCGGCATAGCCGGAACCAAAGAGGGCCTTCGTCATGGTTTTTCGCGGCATTGAACTTCTGACCGAGCGGTATGCGGCTCAGATTACGAGAGAACTGAGCGGCGATTGCAAGATCGTCAGTCATTTGCGGGAAGGCTGTTTGATCTCGGTGTGGGAGGTTTTTCGACGAACGTAGCGATCGCAGAGTGATCGAGATCCCCCTTGCCATCATCGATTAAGGACACCAACATCTGCTGAACCAGAGCGGTGAGCGGCAGGAACACGCGCTTTGTTTCCGCGGTCTGGAGTGCATTGCGCAGGTCCTTTTGATGAAGCTGGATTTTGAATCCCGGTTTGAAGTTGCGTGCGATGAGCATCGGCCCCTTGGCGTTGAGAACGGCGCTGCCCGCGAGTCCACCCTTGACCGCATTCAGGACAATCTCCGGATCGAGGCCGCATCGCGTGGCAAGGGCAAATGCCTCGCCCATCGCGGCAATGTTGCATGCAACCATGATCTGGTTGGCCAACTTGGTGACATTCCCCGCTCCCACAGCGCCGGTGAGCGTGACGCTCGAACCCATGCATTGGAGCAGCGGCTCCGCTTTGCGGAAGTTTTCGTCGCTGCCTCCGGCCATGATCGCAAGCGTTCCATCGACGGCCTTCGGTTCGCCGCCGCTCACGGGAGCATCAATGAAATCGACGCTTCTGGCGGCACAAGCCGAAGCAACCTTTTGCGAGACCAGCGGATTGATCGAGCTCATGTCGACGATCAACGAACCCGGCTTGCATCCCGCGAGAATTCCGTTTTCTCCCAACACGACCTCTTCCACTTGCGGCCCATCGGGCAGCATTGTGAAGATGATGGATGCCCGCAGACCGACATCGCGATTCGACGCGCCGCGCGCGGCCCCATCGGCGACGGAGGCGTCCAGCTTTTTCGGATTGCGGCCATATGCAATCACCGTGTGGCCGGCTTTGAGGAGGTTCCTGATCATGGGGCGTCCCATGATGCCGAGGCCGACGAATCCTACGGTAGCCATTGTTCTTCTCCTGTGAGCAGAAGCCGTGCCGCAGACCCTTGATGGATGACAGCAAGCCTAGCTCTTCTGGAATCGGGCAGCGACGCGCTCTGCCCCGCGTGCCAGGAGGCCCACGTCGCTGCCTGTCGACGTGAAGTTAAATCCCAAATCGAAAAAGAATTCGACGTCCTCGACATCGCCGGCGAATATTCCCGCGGACTTGCCGGCCTTTCGGATTCGCGAGACCGAATCTTTGATGGCCGCCTGAACTTCAGGGTGCTTTGGATTGCCGAGATGACCAAAATCGGCGGCAAGATCGCTGGGACCGATGAAAAGGCCATCGACGCCTTCGACGCCCGCGATCGCCTCAATCTCCACGAGCGCCGCTCTGCTTTCCAACTGCACCAGCACGCAGGTGTCAAGGTGCGCGTTCCGGTGGTAGTCCTTGATGCGTCCGTAATCGTTGGCGCGCGGCCCCAATGCGACTCCGCGAATGCCAAGCGGAGGATAACGAGTGGCGGCAACTGCCCTGTGCGCCTCCTCCGCGTTCTGGACAAATGGAACCAGGAGAGATCGGACGCCTACATCGAGGGCACGTTTGATGATCACGGCGTCATTCCACGGTATGCGGAAGACAGGTTCTGCTGTGCCTCCGCGCATGGCATGTAATTGCGCGAGCAGCGACGGAATGTCGTTGGGGGCATGTTCGCCGTCGATCACGATCCAGTCGAAGCCCGCCCGGGCGACGATCTCCGCTGCGATTGGGCTGGCGAGGCCGCACCAGAGTCCAACCTGCCGCTTACCGAGGGAAAGGGCTTGCTTGAAAGCATTGCGGGGCAAGTTGCCGGGCCAGTCGGGCATGAGCTTGATCTCCACTGTTGATTCGAAGTGCGAGCAGCGCACCTCAATGGTTGGCGAAGGAAACGGCCATGTCAAGAGTGCCACATCCGTTGGTTCCATGGCTCATTGACTTTCGGTTGGCAGCGAAGGAACTGCAAGGTCAAGGCGTTTGATCTCCCCGACAAGGGGACCATAGCTCACGATGGCGCAAAGTGCCGTCAAACTGACGAAGATCAACGCATCATCGAATGAACCCGTCTTCTGTACGAGGTATCCGATCACGATGGGTGTAACAATTCCGGCCATGTTGCCGATCAGGTTGAACAGGGCTCCATTCATGCCAACCAAGCCCTTCGGGGATGTATCAGAGATGACGGTCCAGCCCAACGCGCCGATGCCCTTGCCGAAAAATGAGATCGACATCAGAAGCAGCATGAGGCTCTGGGCTTGAGCGTAATTGCAGGCGATCATGATCATTGAGAGTGCCATCCCCGCCATGATTGGCGTCTTGCGCGAAAAACTGAGGGAGTGTCCCTTGCGAAGAAGCCGATCGGAGATCACCCCTCCCAGACTTCCGCCGAAGCCGCCGCAAAGACCTGGAACGGCCGCAGCAAATCCCACCTTGAGGATGGACATATGACGCGCCTGGGCCAGATAGATTGGGAACCATGTGAGGAAGAACCAAGTCAGTGTATTGATGCAATATTGACCGATATAGATTCCGACCAGCATGCGATGACTCAGCAGCATCTTGACTGTTGACCAGCTCAGTGCATTTTTCCCTGAGTTAGCCATGCGTCCAGAGTCGGTGTTGACCAGACCTCCGCCGCGTTCGATGGTCGCGACTTCGGCAGGCGAGATGCGCGGATGCTCTTTCACGCCGTAGATGTTGGTGAACCAGATTAAGGTCAATGCAAATCCAAGCGCACCCATGAACCAGAAGCAGCTCTTCCAACCGTATTCTTGAATGATCCATCCAAAGATAGGGGCGAAGATCAGAAGCGCGAAATATTGTGCCGAGTTGAAGATCGCGGACGCCCGTCCTCGCTCCGCGGTGGGGAACCAGGAGGCGACAATGCGGCCGTTACCGGGGAAGACGGGGGCCTGGGCAAGACCGGAGAGCAACCTCAAGACGAAGATCGCGGTAAATGCCGCGCTTGCGGAGAGGTAACCGGCGAATCCTGTCAGGAAGGCGCAGATTGACCACAATAAGATGCTGATTCCGTAAACTCTCTTCGATCCGAAGCGGTCGAGCAGGCCTCCCGATGGCAATTGACCCAGGACATAGGCCCAACTGAATCCAGAGAATAGATAGCCGATCCTCACGGGAGTTAGATTGATGGTTTTGCCCATCGCGGCTCCCGCAAGGGAGAGAGCTACCCTGTCACCAAAGCTGAAGCAACTCACCACGAAGAGAATGGCGATGATGAGAAATCGGACCCGTGTTTGTGCAGCCTCAGGCAACGTCGAGATCTCCGTTTCACTTCGTATCGATGCCCTCTAGGGTTGATCAATTCCGCGCCGTTCGATGAGCCGAACTGGGCGAGTTTTTGCTTTGAGATGCGATGGGAGGTCGCATGGGCTTCAAGTGGTGGAGTTTACAGATTGGATCAGGCCCCGAATGTAGCCGTAGCAGAACGCAAATGATTGCAGGGAGCCTGGATCGGCTTCAGCCAGCGGCACATGATCAGGCATGAGCATGTAGGGGTAGCCGATTTCCTTGTACACCTTGATCGCTTTCACAAAGTCGACATCACCTTCGTCCGGGAAGACCTCAACAAAGTCATCACGATGTCCGCGAATGTTTCGGAAATGTACGTTGAAGATTTTCCTGCGCGTACCGAAGTAACGGATTACATCAAAAATCTCCACACCTGGATTCTCAAGATCCTCCGAGATCGTTCCCTGGCAGAAGTTCAGCCCGTGATAGGGGCTCTCTTGAATAGTAATGAATTTCTTGAGCCCGTCGATGGTGCCGAGTACGCGATTGACGCCTTGGTAGCCCTGGGGTGGAACGCCTGGATCTTGGGGATGGCAGGCCATGCGAATCTTGTACTCGTTTGCCACCGGGATTACTCGGTCGAGGAAATACGTAATACGTTCCCAAAAGGCGTCGGCGTCTACATGTCCAGCCTTGGTCAGCGGCGTTTCGGGATGGGCCTCCGCCAATTTCCAGGTAGAGTTCATCGCATCGCCGCGGCCCGGAGTCCTTCCCGTCCGGAGTACACCGAGGATACTCATGTTGTATTTGATCGTGGGAATGCCGGCTTGCGCGCAGTTTCTGATGAATGTCTGCAAGGCTTCAATGTCACGGTCGCGCTCCGGGCTCTGGGCGAGCATCACAGCCGGATGTTTCTCGCGGTCGATATAACTCGATTCAAGAAATGGAGGCGCCGTGCAGTCGATTCTGATGCCATATCTGCATGCCATTTCGATCATGCGCTTCAGTTCATCCACAGTGGCGTAAAGACGGTCGCCTTCGATTTGCGGATAGCCGCAAATGTTTCTTACACCGTAACGGGCGAGGTATTTGAGATGGGTGTCGTTGGTGGGCGCGGTCTGGTCACCCAGCGTCATGGAGCAAGGCTCTACAGCATTTTCAGCGCTCGCGACTGTTGAATCGACCCCTTGAGCGGCAACCAACCCAGCTGCGCCGCCTGCGATGAACTCTCTCCGATTCATGTAGCTAACCCCCCATCCAGAAAGCGTCAAGCGCGTGACTTTGACCTTTGTCTCGGCTTATTATCCGTAACTACGAAGGTGAAGCCGAAAGCTCGTTTCGAAGAACAGGGAGAGATCCCTGCTTCGCTGCACTTTCCGAGACAGCCTCTGCACAATGATAATTTGACTCTATCAACAACCTGATAGAGTGCCCGGTCTAAATTCGAGGGATGGTCTTACTGAGATAGGATTGGACACTCAAGGCGCTGCGACGATCGATGAATGGATTCGCGTACGAGGCTCAATGCGAATTGGAGAAGAGAAAAGGCGAGAATGAAGAAGGGGGATCGGAGACTATGCTCATCCACAGAAGGGACGCGTTACTCCACGGAGTGGTTAAAGTGAGCACGCCTCTACCCGGCAGCAACATCCGCATTCGAGAGATGCATTTAACACCTCCGCTATGGATCAGGTTGATTCCCTGCAATGGAAAGATCGATTCGCGCCATATTTCTTCAACAACTCGCAGCCCTTCATTGCGAGAGCGCCATCGGCTTTTGCCTTTCGCGCTGTCCATCACTCCTTTTAAACCTGCGATACAAGCTGCACGTAGCATGAGCAGTTTGATGCTGGTTTGCCTGCTTTGGCTACCGGCAGGATTGCTTTATGCGCAAACACAGCAGGCGACACCTGCGGCCGGGGTCAATTCAATCACGCCGGAGGATCAACAGGGAATCGACGAAGATACGGCGCTGCATCTCGGCGACGCTCCGGCAGATCCGGGGCCGAAGGCGAATCTGTCGGCGTCGCTTGAACCAGCGGCGGTTCGAACGGCAATGCGCAAGGTTGCGGATTGGGAGTTAGAGCGCACGCAACCGTACTTCGGCCGAAGCTGGACGTGGAGCGTACTGTACACGGGGTTCATGGCGGCGTCGGAAACGACCCAGGAGACTCGGTATCGCAACGCAATGTCTGGGATGGCCGAGAAATTTCATTGGGAACTGAGTGCCGACCCACCGGACGCCAATGAACAGGCAGTGGGGCAGACATATCTCGAGTTGTACCTCGGGAAGCCCGGGCCGGAGAAGATTCGGCCGACGCGAGCGGCGCTCGATGACTTATTGGCGGGCAAAACAGTGGAGATTCCCAAGGAACAGGCACAAATTCCGTGGTGGTTGTGTGACTGGCTGTTCATGGCCCCGCCTGTGTGGACGCGGATGTATGCGGCTACGCAGGACAGAAAGTATCTGGAGTACCTGGACAAGCATTGGTGGGAGACGTCGGACCTGCTCTATGACACACACCGTCATCTGTACTTCCGCGATTCAACTTTTGTGCATAAATCGGATGAGCGCGGGAATCCGACTTTCTGGTCGCGCGGTGACGGATGGGTCATGGGGGGACTTGTGCGCGTACTCGATTATCTGCCAACCGATGATCCGAACCGGAAGAGGTATGAGACGCAGTTAAGTGAGATGGCGGCAGGAATAGCCTCGATTCAAGACGGAAAGAGCGGTCTGTGGCACTCGGATTTGCTGGATGCTGCGGATTATCCCCAGCCGGAGGTCTCAGGTTCGGCGCTGATTACATTTGCGATTGCGTGGGGTGTGAATCACGGCGTACTTGATCGCGCCACATACAAGCCAGTGATCGCGAGAGCGTGGCGAGGGCTGGTGGGGCAGGTCTATGCGGACGGGCGGCTAGGGAATATTCAGCAGACGGGAGACGCTCCTGCACATTACCTCGCGTCATCGAGTTATATCTATGGAGTGGGTGCGTTCTTGCTGGCGGGAGCGCAGGTTGAGGAACTTGAGGCGCATACCGGCAAGAACACACACGGACGAAAGCCGCCAAGGTGAGACCCGGATAACGCGGGAATTGCCTCGTCCTTTCTTTGAAATCAGCTGAAAAGAATGCCGCCATTGATATCGACGTTGACGCCATTGACGAACGATGCGTCATCGCTGCCCAGGTATGCGACCAGCTTTGCGATCTCGACGGACTGTCCCTCGCGACCCAGCGGGGTCATTCGGGCCACACGTTCACGGACTTCCGGCGTGGTAAACTCATCGTGGAACTTCGTCGCGATCATGCCTGGACAGACGGCGTTTGCGCGAATCCTGCGCGGTCCTAATTCCTTTGCCAGGGCACGCGTCATCGTCATCAGTGCGCCCTTGGACGCGCCATAGGCGATAGCGCCTGTTCCACCGCCGTCACGACCGGCCTGCGATGAGACATTGACGATTGCGCCGCCATCGACCATGAATGGCAAAGTGGCTTGCGTCATCGCGAATACGCTGCGAACGTTGAGGTTGAAAACATGTTCCCAGAAAGCGTCGTCCATCTCTTCCATGCGCTTGCGCGCTACCAGACCACCGACGACGTTCACCAATACATCTACGGACTTCCCGGCCTGGTCCGCCGCGGTCTTTGCAAAACGTCGCACAGCCACCGTATCGAGCGCGTCGACCTTTGCGGCGATTGCTTTCTGGCCCTCTTTCTCGATGGCGGCGATCACATGGTCTGGGTTTGATTTGTTGTAGGTGAGCGCCACCTGGGCTCCTCGCTCGGCAAGCTCGATTGCGATTGCGCCACCGATGTCGCGGCCTCCGCCAAACACGATTGCAAACTTGTTCGTATAGTCAGCCATGGGGAATTGTACCTTTCTCTGAATGCGACAAATTCAATTTTGAATTTGTCGAAGGGATGGGTTCAATGACGATCGGGAACGAAATCATCAGGCACCGCTGATTCGGCAAAAATCACGGCCAGCTTCAGCATAGCCATAATGAGTTACCCGCCATTCTATTCCCAAACGAAAGAGTTAGCCGCAGCCTATTCAAAGCTTTCCCCCACTTGAAATTGCCTTAGGCTATCCCCAACTGTATATTCTTTGAGCGATGGCGGAGTATCATGAGCCAACTGTCCCACCCAACGTTCAAAGATGCGCAAGACGCGGTCAATCAAAACCCAAAACGCTACTCCTTGTGAAAGGGCCGAGGAAAAGGAGTTGTGATGGAATGTAGATCAAGTCTTGCGGATACCGAGTTGAATCGTCGTGAGTTTATCCGCCTTTCTTTAATCACCTCTGCCATGCTAATGGGCTCAAATCGTGTGCTTGGGGGTGCGGAGGCAGATTCAAATCCTCATTCCTATGCTGCCTTGCACGTCCTACCACCAGGAGCCGTACAGCCTGCGGGCTGGTTACGGGAATACATGGAAAAGCAGGGGTCTCAGCTCGGCTCGATGTTGCCAGTAGTTTCCTGGCCATTTACTGAAGCGTATTGGGCAGGCGAGGAAAAGGGAGAATCCTGGTGGCCGTGGGAACAGAAGGCATATTGGATCGATGGCGCAACTCGTCTCGCTGTCGTGCTTCAGGATGAAAAGCTCATGGCGCAGGTGCGAACCTCGATCGACTATACACTTGCTCACGCTTCTTCAAGCGGATACCTCGGGCCGAAATTGTTCGAAGATTCCAACGAGAATTATCATCGGTGGCCGCACAATGTCTTTTTCCGCAGCGTGTCCGCACTCTCGGATGCAGATTCTCCATTGCGTGAGGAAGACAATCGATCCCTTGTCGAGACACTCAAAACACACTACTTATCCGACAAGGCATCGTATGGAACGCCGGTAAGAAATGTCACTAACATCGAGGGAATTCTGTGGTGCTACGAGCACACGGGAGATCCCCATCTCCTTACATTGGCGGAGAATGCGTGGCGGGACTACATGACAGTGTCCGCCGACCCGGAGCATGGTGACCTTTCGGCGCTTCGTGTCTTTGCAGCTACTCCGATCAATACTCACGGAGTTACCTACGCCGAAATCATGAAAGTGCCCGCAATCCTCTATCTCTACACGGGTAAGGATGAGTATCTGAAATTTGCACACGCGGCAGAACGCCGCATATTCGACCATCATATGCTGATCGATGGCATCCCTTCCTCCACAGAGCATTACCGTACTGTAACTTCTCTTGATTCCCATGAGACATGCGACGTAGCGGACCACACCTGGTCATGGGGCTATATGCTGATGGCAACAGGAGATGCAATCTGGGCGGATCGCATAGAACGGGCGTGCTTCAATGCCGGACCTGGCTCGATCAAGAATGACTGGAAAGCGCTTCAGTATTTTTCTTGTCCGAATCAATTCCTAGCGACGCTGAACTCCAACCACAATGTGCTGGACCCCGGCGGCCGACAGATGGCCTATCAGCCGAATCCGGGTCAGGATACCGCCTGCTGCGCCGGAAATGTCCATCGGATTTTTCCCAATTATGTAATTCGCATGTGGATGAAAAGGAACGACGGAGGTCTGGCGGCTGTCCTCTACGGTCCGTCAAAGGTGGTGACGACGGCGGGATTGAACACCGAACAAGTTCAGATTGACCAGACGACCAACTATCCCTTCGATGACGAGATTCACTTGACGATCAATTGTGATCGACCGGTATCATTTCCTCTTTCGTTGCGGATTCCCGGGTGGTGCGATGCGCCGCGACTCCTGGTCAACGGCAAACCGGCTCGATCTTCCCGGAATGACAAGGGATTCATGGTGCTGAATCGTGAGTTCAGCCCTGGTGACCAGGTGACCCTGAAACTCCCCATGAAACTTGCGATTTCGCATTGGCCCCAGAACGGCATCGGAATCGAACATGGTCCGCTGGTTTATGCGTTGCCAATCAAGGCAAACTGGACATCGCTCGTCGAGCCAAGATACACGACGGCTGAATTCCCCAGTTGGGAGGCCACTCCAGCGAGCGCATGGAACTACGGAATTGCACTTGATCCAGCGAAGCTGCAAAGCGAAGTGGAAGTCAAGAAACAACGGGTGCCTCAGAACTCATTGCACGATCCATGGGAGAACCCTCCAACTAAGCTCGTGGTACCGGTGAGAAGGATTGGAGACTGGGAGCTACTATCGAACCCAGATAACGCAAGTCAAAAATTCACCCCGCCATTGCCGGAATTAAGTGACAGTAAAGTTAGTGAAACAGTGGAACGAGTGTCCCTCGTTCCATACGGATCAACGCACTTGCGAGTCACAATATTCCCAGCTTTGCAAGCTTGAGGTGGCGTAAATGCCTGCGATGAATCGACGTGAGATGTTGAAGATGACGGCCCTTGCGCTTCAGGCGCAGGGGTTTCAAGCGATCCATGCGAACGAATTGGGCTTGCGGAAAATGGCAGGGCAGGCAGATTTGGGCACGTATGAATGGATCCATTCCAACCGCACGTTGATCGCCGAGGCGTATAACCCGCCATTCTACCCTTCGTTCGACTACGAGCCAGCGAAAGCGGTCAGCATCGCTCTCGACTTGAATTGCGATTCAATGCGATTTCCGTCGGCATCCTACTATGCGAATTTTCCCACGCAATCGGGTTATCCCATCCATCCAGACCTGATGGGTGATCCGATGCGGGATACGCTGGCCCTGCTGCGCAAGGCCGACATGCGCACCATCGCCTACATACCGTTGAACCATCCCTTCATGCCGGAAGGGTCGAAGGATCCTCGTTTTCAGGACTGGACCAGGCGGTATATGGACGGAAGTCCTATCATCACCACGCACTATGGATGGACACGCTTTTACGAGGGATGTATCAACTCGCCGATCCGCGACATGGTAAGGAAACTTGTTGCGGAGGTGCTGAGCTACGATTACGACGTGCTTTACTTCGATGGCCCCTACCAGGGTATGGACCACTCGTCGGAGTTCTGCCATTGTGCGCATTGCCAGAGCGCCTATGGCAGGCGCTTTGGCAAAGCTGTACCGGACCAGAGAACTTGTTCGCAGGATGAGCGCGTTCAATATTTGGCGTGGTTGCACGAAGAGGTACTGTTCGGCTTCTTTCGCGAATTGCGCAAGATGATCCGAAACACGCGTGATGTCCCCGTGGTATTCAACAATTCACCTATGCTTTCGCGCGATGAGTCATGGCGCACCCACGGCCTTGCGATTGTCGATGGGTTCATGTATGAGGCGTCCGATACTCCGGAAGCGAAACTCTTCAATCTCCAGTTGGGCAAGTCGACGGGAAAGGCAACCTGGACGTATCTGGGCCACCACACGGAATACAGCCAGGAGCACATGAAAGACGATTCAGTTCGCGGCTGGTACAGCTATCCGGTGGAGGGACAGGAGTTGCTGTTGGATGGCGCCGTGGCGACAGCGGCGGGGGTCGGTTGCGTGTATTGGGGCATGCAGCGTTTCTTCTACCAGCCGGAGGGGCCGCAGGCGTATGCCAGTGGGCGATACATGAACGAGATCTTCACCTTCCAGCAGAAGCATCACGAAGTGCTGCGCTCACTCAGCTCGCGCCCACAGGTGGGAATCCTGGTCGGAAGCCTAACGATCGGCTGCTACGCGGGAAGCCATTTTGTCCCCGATGCTTATCCCAACTACTATCGTGGCGCGTTCAATCTTTTGAAGTCTCTGTCAATCGAATCGGAACCTTTCCTCGACTTCTCCATGACCGAACAACAGCTAGGTCGTTACACGATGGTTTTCGTGCCCGACGCGGCGTGCCTGAGCGATGGGCAATGTGCGATGCTGCGACGTTACGTGGAGTCGGGCGGGACGCTGGTCTCGACGCACCTGACCTCAGTGGCCGACGAGACTGGACGCGTGCGAAGCAACTTCGGACTTGCAGATGTCTTCGGTGCGACGTTCGACGACGCGGAGCCGATCGAGTATCCCGATCTCTACCTGAAGCCTGCGCAAGGTGACCTGATTCCGCAGGATCCGCAGGTGGTGCGGATGCACGCAACGGGCGGCACGGTAGAAGCCACGACGTGGGACAGGGGAAATCATCGCGACCTGGGCCCGGCGGTGGTGACTCACCGCGTGGGCAAGGGAATGTCCATTTATATAGGCTCGGGTCTTGAAGCTATTTACGAAGAAACGCGATTGGAGCCCGTGCGCAAATATCTTGCCGGGTTGCTGCTGCCATGGCTTGAAGCCGGACGCACTTACAACGTGGACCATGTTCCCGGTGTGACGCCACACTACATGGCATCGGAGAAGACCATCGTGCTGTATCTGTTGGCCGACACGGCGGGCGTAGTACATCATCAGAAGGCGCGCGAGACTTTCGTCGCGGTGGAGAATGTGAAGGTGCGGCTGCGGTTGTCCGGAAAGATCAAGGCCGTGACGCTTATGCGTTCGGGAGCGGCCGTGGCGGCCACTCGAGATGGAGAGTGGATCGCGGTTGCGGTGCCGCGCCTTCTGGTTTACGAAGCGATCCGGGTGGACCTGGCTTGAGAGGCGCATCCGCTGCGTCAGGCGTGGCGTCAAGGCTGCGATGGACCATGATTGCGCTGGCGTTTTTCGCCACGCTGATCAATTACCTCGATCGCCAGGCGCTGTCGGTGGCGGCGCCGATTCTGCGCGCACAGTTTCACCTGAGCAACATCGACTATTCGCGGATACTGTTCGCGTTCATGCTCGCCTACACGATCATGAACGGCTTCTCTGGACTGCTGATCGACCGGCTCGGGACACGCGCAGGTTACGCGCTATTTGTGGGGTGGTGGTCACTTTGCGCGCTTCTGCATGCGTTTGCGCGGGGAGCGCTGTCTCTCGGAGTATTCCGCTTCCTGTTGGGGATGGGTGAGGCGGGCAACTGGCCGGCGGCGGTAAGGGTGGTGGCCGAGTGGTTCCCAGCCGAAGAGCGTTCATTCGCCTCGGGGATATTCAACAGCGGATCGTCGGTGGGGGCAATCCTCGCTCCGCCTGTTATTGCAGTTCTGCTGCTGCGCTATGGCTGGCGGTCGGCGTTTGTGGCCGTGGGTTGTGCGGGTTTTGTGTGGCTGGTGGCGTGGATGCGATTGTATCGACCTCCCGTGCGCACGGCTGAGGAGCCTGTTCTACAGCCTGAGGTGCCATTAAGGAGGTTGTTTCACTCACGGTTTTTGTGGAGCTTTACGCTGTCGAAGATTTTTGTTGATCCGGCTTGGTACTTCTACATCTTCTGGTTTCCTGAATACCTGTTCCATAGCCGGAACTTCGATATGGCGTCGATTGGTCGGTATGCGTGGATTCCCTTCTTCGTGGCAGGACTGGGCAGCGTAGGGGGCGGCCGGATTGCCCAGGCGCTCATGAAACGCGGCATGACCGTAACGGCGGGACGGAAGACGGCGGTGACGCTGGCGGCATTGATGATGACGATGGCGATTCCGGCAGTGCTGGTGAGCGGATCGGCTGCCTCGATCGGCCTTGTTTCGATTTCAATGGCGGGTTACACGGCGTGCCTGGCAACAATGATGGCGATGCCGGCCGATGTCTTTCCTGCCGACGCGGTGGCTTCAGTGTATGGTCTGGCGAGCATGGGATCGGGATTTGGCGGAATGGTGTTCATGCTGTTAACTGGGTGGCTGGTTGAGCGCTACTCGTATGTGCCGGCGTTTGTGTTGTTCGGGCTGATTCCGCTGATAGGCTCGGGGATTCTGTGGACGGTGATGGGACGACTCCAGCAGGAAGAGGAAAATCCGCAGCAAGTGACACAGAGCGCGTAGAGAAGAAGTAAGTAACCGGGCATTGCTGAAAAGGGCAAACAATTGGCAAGTACTTCGAGTGGTGTATATATTTCAAATTTGAAATACATCTGAAACCATTTATGCGCTAGACCGGTTAGGAGGGGGCCTTGAGGAACATGAGCCGGCATCACAGCACTCCGGGGTCCGAAGCTGAAGCGATTCGAGGGTACGCACAAAAATATCAATTGGGCGCGAGGCGGAACAACTGGCGGCCTGCTGCGAGGAATTCCGTGGTCGCCCTCGTCGGCGTTTTTCTGTTCGCCGCGGCGGTGCTCAATGGAACCCCTGTCGCTGCGCAGGACAAGGAAATGAAGCCGGCATACCTTGATGCGACCCAGCCCGTCGAAACTCGTGTAGAAGATCTGATGAAAAGAATGACGCTGAAAGAGAAGATCGGTCAGCTCAATCTCCCGTGCGCTTATGTTGATGATTTGGGCAAAACTCCCCAGGAAAAGATGGAGGCAGGGCGAAAGTTCGTCGCCGGAACCTATACGACGGAGATCGGTCCCGGATCGGGCTTCTTTACCCTCGCTAATACGCTCGAGCTGAAGGATCTCGCCTCGAACGTCCGTTATTTCAATGAGCTTCAGAAGATCGCCTTGACCCAAACGCGGCTTCGGATTCCTCTGCTTGAAGACGAAGAGGGAACACATGGGGCAATGTTCCCGGGGGCGACTGTATTTCCGGAAGGTCTGGCGATTGGAAGCACGTTTGACATGCCGCTCGTGAATCGTATTTACGCGGCTGCCGCGCAGGAAGCCCGGGCGACCGGTATTCACATTCTCTCCACCCTTGTGCTGGAGTTGGATCGAGATCCACGGATGGGGCGCAACATGGAAGGGTATTCGGAGGACCCCTATCTATACGCCCAGATCGCAAAGAATATCGTTGAGGGCGCGCAAGGAAAGAACATCGACGCTTCGGATAAAGTGGTAGCGCTGATGACGGATTTTCCCACTCAGAGCGAGCCTGCCAGCGGCATGGAGCGCGGGGCGATTGAAATCTCTGAGCGCAGCCTGCGCGAGAATTTTCTGGCTCCTTGGGTTTCTGCCTTCAATGCCGGCGGCCTCGGCGTGATGGCTGGGTATCCCGAAATAGACGATGTGCCGGAACACTCTTCACAGAAGTGGAATACCGACATCCTTCGCCACGAACTCGGCTTCAAGGGCATCGTTGAGAGTGAAGGGGGCGGCTTCGATTCCATTGTCTATGAAGACGTAGCTCGGGATCAGAAACAGGCAGGGCAAATGGCTTTGCAGGCCGGCGTGGATATGAATATCACCTACGAGCCGGCTTACATGGGGCTTCTTGTTGAAAGTGTCGAGAGCGGCGCGATTCCAGAGGCGCTCGTCGATCGCGCCGTGCGACGGGTTCTGGAACTGAAGTTCCGCCTCGGTCTTTTTGAACATCCCTATGCGGATTTGGCTCGCGCGGAACAAGTGGTGCATTCCACAGAGCACCAGCAACTCGCGTTAGAGGTTGCACGGGAGGGAATCGTTCTGCTGAAGAACGACAACAATGCGCTTCCGCTGCGGAAGGACTTGAAATCGATCGCCGTCATTGGTCCCGATGCGGACAACGGATGGAGCCAATTGGGTGATTACTCGCCTTCGTTGATGCCTTTCAAAATCACCACGATTCTTGATGGGATCAAAGCCAAGGTCTCGCCGGAGACCAGGGTACTGTACGCGCAGGGGTGCGTCGTAATGGGCGGTAAGGACGACTTTTCCCAGTCCGTAGCCGCTGCGCGTCAATCCGAGGTGGCAGTCGTTGTCGTCGGCGAAAATCCTGACAATGCTGGGAAGGGCGATGTCCCGGCTACGGATGGCGAAGCTTTCGATGTTGCGAGCCTGAATTTGACAGGCGTGCAGGAGGATCTCGTGAGAGCCATTCAGGCTACAGGAACGCCGGTTGTTCTGGTGCTGGTGAATGGCCGCCCCCTTTCGATTCCGTGGGAAGCTGAGCATCTTCCCGCCATCGTCGAAGCCTGGGAACCGGGCGAACTCGGCGGGACAGCCGTTTCCGACGTGCTCTTTGGCGACTACAACCCGAGTGGCCGACTTTCGATCAGCGTTCCGCGCAGTTCAGGTCAACTGCCAGACTATTACAACTTCAAACCTTCAAAGGAGTATTGGATCAAGAGAGGTTGGTCGCATGACGGCGGATACGTTGACATGTCGGGCACGCCGCTTTACTCCTTTGGCTATGGGTTGAGTTATACAGATTTCTTGTATAGCAATCTGCACGTAGATCCGGCAGAGATTTCCGAAGGAGGCGTGGCCAAGGTAATAGTAGATATCCAAAACGTTGGCAAGCGTGCCGGCACCGAAACCGTTCAGATGTATCTCCATGAGAAGTTCGCTCCAGTCTCGCTCCCGGTCAGGCAACTCAGAGGATTCGAGCGTGTGACCCTCGATCCCGGACAAACGAAGACTGTGACCTTGACGATTCGGCCAGTTGACCTCATGTTGCTCGATCGGGACATGCTGTGGAGGGTTGCGCCAGGCACTTTCGAGGTCATGATCGGCAGTGCGTCCGACCATATCCTTCTACGGGGCTCCCTGGAAGTAAAAACCGCCGCAGCACGTCCAGAAGGCGGTATAAGTACACAGCCGGACCTGGGACGATGAACGGCTGACCGAACAATCTTTCATGGTGCTATGGCTGTGTGAAGGACCTATGCTGCCTTTTCCGTTGTCCGGAGTCGACGCACCTGTAAGTGATCCGATTCGAGGTACTCATGTTTGTTAGGTATTGTAACGAGCGACTTAGATCCTTTGTTAGCATGCGGCTGGTTAGCAGGGCGGTCCCCGCGTTCTTGTTTGTGGGCATTCTCGCTTTTTCTTCGTGGTGCGCACTTTCGGGGCAGAGTGTCCCTCGAGTACAAAGTTCGCCTCAGGATTATGTGCTTTCCTGGCTGAACAAGATCGCCCAAAAGGAACTTGATCGTCGGGCGAATGCGATCGGGCAAATCCATAATCAGGCTGACGCGCAAAAGCGGAAGGAGATGGTTCGAGCAAAACTGCTCGACGATTTGGGGGGGCTGCCCGATTTCAATGGCCCACTCAACCCAAGGATCACTGGTGAAATCCGCAATGATTCGTACACGATCGAGAAGGTAATCTACGATAGTTTGCCCGGCTATTACATTACTGCCAACGTCTATCGTCCTAATCGTCCCGGCCGCTATCCGGGCGTGTTACTGCAGGCAGGTCACACGCAGGAAGGGAAGCCGGAAAACCAGCGAATCGCGGCCAACCTGGCCATGAAAGGGTTTGTCGTCTTGTGTTTTGATCCCGTAGGGCAAGGTGAGAGAGTTCAGACGTACAGCCCGCAATTGGATGCGCCGCTTTCGGGTTGGTCCGTACCGGAGCATATTGAAATGGGCGCTCAGGCTCAACTGATCGAGCAAGGATTGTCTCGCTATTTTATCTGGGACGCAGAGCGCTCCATCGATTATCTTGTCAGCCGGCCGGATGTGGACGGCACGCGCATAGGTGCCACAGGCTGCTCCGGCGGCGGTGCGCTGACTACCTTCGTGGGCGCCCTGGATCCACGGCTCAAGGTTGTTATTCCCGCCTGCTATCCCAGTTCCTTCCGGCCGCTGTTCTCTACCTTCGGCCCCGACGCGGAAATGATATTTCCCAACTTTTTGGCGAGCGGACTCGACACGGCTGATTTTGTGGAACTGTCTGCCCCGACGCCGTGGCTGATTCAGGCGACAGAACAGGATCAATTTCACTTCAGCAAAGAAGGGGTCAAGCTGGTCTATGAAGAAGCGCGTAAGTGGTACTCCATTTATGGAGCCGGCGATAAGGTGGGCTTCTTAGTGGGGCCCGGGTGGCACGGCATGCCTCTTGTGAGTAGAGAATCTGTCTACGAGTGGATGATTCGTTGGCTAAAGAACGGACAAGGGGATTTCCACGAGCTACCCGTGAAGATGTACACCAATCGTGAGTTGCAGGTGACAAAAACCGGCAACGTTGAAGATGAAGCCGGCAGCCGAAAGCTGTACCAAATCCTTCAGGCCGAATTGCACGCCAAGGAGCGGCCGGGAACCGTCCCCGAACTCTTGGCAGAGTTACGGGATTTGAAAATTCGAAGCGACGGTGCAGCGCCAACGGTGAAGGTCCTGGATCAGTCGATCGACGCCCTGGGCCGGCGTGAGCACATAGAATTTGAAAGCTCGCAAGGAATCTGGCTGGAGGCCACCTTGTACATTCCCGCGTCTTCCGGTCGTAAGCCGGCCGTGTTGATGGTAAATGACGGAGATATCTGGGGCATCATGTCAATCTCCGCCATAGCAGAAGAGATGGCCAAGTCGGGCCGAATCGTGCTGGTGATGGAGCCTCGCAAATCCACGATGAAGACCGTTGGAGGACCATTTACCGGCGATTGGGTAACGAATGCTCAAGCTAACCTGGTCGGGTTGAACTTACCGGCATTGCGCGCTCATGACATACTGCGTGGCGTGGATTTGTTGATCAACCGGCCCGATGTCGATCCCGGTTCGATCCGCGCGGCAGCGCGCGGGGTTGACGGTATCTGGCTCCTGCTTGCAGCCGCGGCGGATCCGCGAATTGGGCGCATTTGGGTAGATCGCACGCCCTACAGCCTGCGCGCAGCATTGGACTCCTCAATGGCTGCGGATTTGTGGGACGCAGTGATACCCGGGTTTGTGCTCCATTGGGATCTGAAGGACCTGGTGAAGGCGATGGGAGACCGGCAGGTACTGTGGACGGATCCAACAAATTGGATGCACGGAGTTGTCGCGCTCGGACCTTCATACCAGTATCGATATGTTCTGGGGGACATAACAGATATGGCTACCGCACAGGATGACGAGTATGTCCACCAATTGATCCAATGAGCAATGACGGAATGCGGGGTGCGGTGCCTTTCGGCAAAGTAGCTGTCGTCATCCTGGCCCATTCAAATGTGAGCAATGAGTAACTGGTGATGGATGTCGAGTTGAAGCATCCAATCCGAGATGACTTATAGCGGGAGACCGGGATACGCGTGATAAATCGACGAAACAGAACTGGAGTCATCGCACTTATCGGGTTATTCATCGTTGGTTTCGGTATGCGTGTTCATGGCCAGGATGGAGCCGGCGCAAACTGGGCGGCCATCGGGGGTACATTTGGTAATTCACATTACTCAGCACTGAGCCAGATCAATCGCAGCAACGTCGCGGGTCTGCAGATGGCCTGGACGTTCGATACCGGCCAATCGGGCGGACTGGAGACGACGCCGGTCATTGTGGACGGCGTTCTGTATGCCTTTACGCCGTCGCGGCAGGTCATTGCTCTTGACGGCGCCACCGGAAAGCTGCTCTGGAAATTTGACTCCACCATCGAAGGAACAGGGCCAGTCCGTGGGATCACTTATTGGAGCGGCGCCAGAGAAAGACGATTGCTCGCAGGTATTGCGAATTTTGTATACGCGCTCAATCCAAAGACCGGAAAGATCATCGCGAGCTTCGGCAAGAACGGAAGAATCGACCTGCGCGAGAACCTTGGACGCGAGCCCGAGTTACAGTCCGTGGCGCTTACCAGCCCCGGGGTCATTTACAAAAACCTGCTTATCGTGGGCGGCAGGAATCCCGAGACATTGCCTGCGCCGCCCGGCGACATTCGAGCCTACGACGTTCGAACGGGTGCGCTTCAATGGTCGTTCCACACTATCCCTCACCCTGGGGAGTTCGGGTATTTTACCTGGCCCAAAAATGCATGGAAGATCAGCGGAGCAGCCAACAACTGGGCGGGCATGGCGGTCGATCAGGAGCGCGGCATCGTGTACGTACCCACCGGCTCGGCTGCGCCCGATTTTTACGGTGCGACGCGGATTGGGGACGACCTTTTCGCTGACACGTTTCTGGCACTGGATGCTGCGACCGGGAAGCGGATCTGGCACTTCCAGGGCGTCCATCACGACCTTTGGGATCGCGATTTCCCGAGTGCTCCCATCCTTGTCGATGTTTTACGAAATGGAATACGCATCCCCGCAGTTGCGCAAACAACAAAGCAGGGGTATCTCTATGTCTTTAACCGCGCCAGTGGAGCGCCGTTGTTCCCCATCGAAAACCGCTCCTACCCGGCAAGCACCACACCGGGGGAAACTGCCTCTCTAACGCAACCCTTTCCCTTGATGCCAGAGCCCTTTGCGCGACAGGCTGTGACCGAAGATACGCTCACAAACCGGACTCCCGAAGCGCACGCATGGGCGTTGAAGCGTTTCAGCGAGATTCGCCGCGATGGGCAGTTTGTGCCACTCAGTATTGGCAAGGACACATTCGTCTGCCCAAGCTTTGAGGGTGGCGCTGAATGGGGTGGCCCGGCCTTTGATCCGGACACGGACGTTCTCTACATCAACGCAAATAACTATGCCTCTGTGGGAGCACTGGCCGTCAACAGCGGAGGCTCGCCAGGAAGAATCACTTACATGAAGGAGTGCAGTGCGTGCCACGGCGAACACCGCGAGGGATCCGCCGAGCTTCCTCCGCTCCTGAACACCGGCCACAAACTGACGCGGGAACAGATCGCCGCGACCATCCGCGACGGCAAGGGGCGCATGCCTGCAATGCCCCTTGAAGGCAGAAAAATGCAAGACCTGCTCGACTATCTCGCCACGGACAAGGACTCCTCGTCAGGCGGAGCTGCTGAAGGCGAAGAGCAAACAACCAAAGTTACAGAAGACTCCGCACAATACACGATGACCGGTTATCGCAGGTTTGTCGATCCTGATGGATACCCCGCCACGGCAACGCCCTGGGGTTCTCTCAACGCGGTCGACTTGAATACGGGCAAGTATCTATGGCAGATCCCCCTTGGACAGTATCCGGAACTGGCCGCAAAGGGCATAGCAGACACCGGCAGCGAGAATTACGGCGGCCCCATCGTGACTGCGGGGGGATTGATCTTTATCGCGGCAACTAACTTCGACCACAAGATCCGCGCGTTCGACAAAAGCACAGGCAAATTGCTGTGGGAAGCGACACTTCCTTTCGCGGGCAATGCCACCCCGGCAACTTATGAAGTGAAGGGGCGACAGTATGTCGTGATAGCCGCCGGCGGCACCAGCATGAACCCCAGGGGAGCTACTGGCGGAGTCTACGTGGCGTTTGCCCTGCCGCAATGATCTTCAGTGGGCAAAGGTAACTCATGGGATGGCAGGCTGCCCACGTGCGACCCAAGGTCGTCACCATTCGGCCCGAGAAATCTGGTCGGGAATTCAGCGGCTTGATTGCTCGTCGCACAATTCGGCTCAATGCGATTCTAGCAGCTGGCCAACACCTTATCGAACGCATCGATGATATCTCGCTCGTCCCCTTCAGTAAGGCACGAGGGGATGGCTAGCAGAATGCTTCTCTCAAACAGGCTATCGGCATAAGGACACGTTCCCTTTCGATAATCCGTCTGCGAATCTCTGTTCTCGAACAAAGACCAGGGTGAGCGGCTCTTATCCACACCAGTCTTGTTTACGAGACTTGGAATGTTGTAGTAAATGTGGAGCCCCCACTCTGTCATGACGATATTGTTCACGCCTTGTACAAATGTGGTGATTCCCTCTGCTCTCAGCGCGCGATTAATCTCCGTCGCCAATTCGGGATTTTCGTATGTCGTGATCAGGAAGCATCCGGTGTCGCCGTTCGGGTCGACGATTCTGCGTAGACCAACCGCGAGATGTTGCTCCAGTGCTTTCCGAATACGATATTTACTGTGGTGCATCTGGGCGATGATCGCGGGTAGCTTTTGCAACTGGACGCGCAGGATTGAAGCACGAAATTCGTCCAGCCGATAGCCGCGTCCCCACAGGCATAGTTCGAGATCGTCAAGGATCGCGCGCCCGCTGTCGTCGCGGGCATATCCGGTGTCGTGGCTCGCTACCGCGCGCTGAAAAAGGCGGTCATCGTTCGTCACGACGCATCCACCTTCCCCGCTCGTCATATTCTTGTTCATTTGAAAGCTGAAAATGGCCATGTCGCCAAACGTTCCCACTCTTTGGCCATCGACAGATCCGCCCGCACATTGGGCGCAGTCTTCCAACAGAAACAGTCCATGCTCTCTGGCTACTTTCTTGATGGCTTTGATGTTCGCAGGCGCGCCGCTCATGTGAACGGCGATGATTCCTGCGGTCCGCGGTGTAATCCGCGCTTCCACTGCCGCAGGATCGAGGCAAAATGTGTCGTCAATATCGGCGAGAACGGGGATCGCCCCGAGGTTGACGACGGCTGCAATGACTGAAACCCACATATAAGCCGGGACAATTACCTCCTGTCCTGGCCCGACGCCGAGTGCGGCCAATGCGATATGGAGTGAGCCCGTGCCGCTATTGGTGGCCAGGCAATGAGTGGTACCCACGAAAGACGCCATTTCGGTCTCAAAGGCCTGAACTTCCCCCTGGAGATCAATTCCGTAGTAACGGAATGGAGAGCGGCTGCGAAGGACACGCAAAGCCGCTTTAATCTCTTCCTCTCCCATGTAGTGGATTCCAGGAAATTCCAGAGGCAACGGTGTGGTGCGCACCGGTGCACCTCCGTTGATTGCCAGGTTAGATCCCTCAAGACCTCTTCTCGCATCGAATCCTAATTTCATCTGGCACTCCCTTCATGTCCAATCAAAATGTTTGCGAATTTCGCGCCCGAATTCGATCTTGCGACGGCATTCAGACGGCATCCAGATGGGTGGGCTTAAAGCATTGTCCGGGTTCGAAGTTAAACCCAGATTCGCACAGCTAGAGCCGATCGACTCGCTCCGAAAGCAATGCGCTGCATGAAGATGACATCCGCTCTGGCACTGCTGTTCCACTTGCCTTTTGCTTCGAAATATCGCGCTCGCAGGCTCCTTCGATGCATGTGGGGGGCAAATTCCCCTCGTTTGTTTCCATCAAACACACGGATATCAGCGGGAAAGAATGGGATGTTCGCAGAAGATTGCTTGAGATGTCAAATATTTTTTTAGCCCACAAACCGATATGGATATACTTGCAACAAAGCACGCGACAACTGGCCGGGTCAATCATTTGAAGTCAGGTTCGGCTCAGCGAGGAATTTTCCTGTGCCAAATACCTGGCCTCTGTATCCGCGAGCAGACCCTTCACAGATAACTGATCAACGGCTGCGCCTGTTCGTCTCCGCCCGTTTCGCGATTGCTGTTGATGGTGAGCGCCTCATCTGCGGTCAGAAACATCTCGTCTGTACCCACTCCTTCATCCCCAGCCTTGCAGTTAGGTGCGTGAATCAGCCGCCTGTACATGTTCACCACGACTAACTGCGGCTAGTGAGTATACTGGGCGCCAGGCAGTGAAATCCAAACGCTGAACCGAGAACCGTAGGAGTTGAAATCATGCAAATGAGAATTCCGCTTGTATTGCTCGTGTGCCTTCAGTTTGCTGGAACTGCCTACGCGGGGGTGTTTCGCGCTTCCGCTGTCAAAGTGGATATCACCCCAAATAGTCCGCAGTGGCTCGCGGGATATAAGGCGAGGAAGTCTGATGGCGTGATGGACCCGCTCTATCACAGGATCGCGGCATTGGATGATGGAAAGACGACAGTCTATTTTGTCTCCACGGATACATGCCTGATGTCGCCGGGCTACGTCGACAAGGTGAAGAAGGATATCCAGCAGCAATTGGGAATTTCGGCTCAGAGCATCTGGTGGATGGCAACGCATACGCATTCGGCGCCGGAAATCGGACCACCGGGAGTTGCTGCAGCATTTATGCCGGAACGATACGAGCAAGCGTCGGCCGGAGAATCGAATCCGGAATACACGGACTTCCAAGAGACCAAACTGATCGAGGGGCTGCGTCAAGCGCGCCAGGAGTTACAGCCGGCGCGACTCGGATTCGGCACAGGCTTCTCTACGGCGAATATCGACCGCCGCGCCATGGACGACCGTGGAAACATGACGATCGGCCTGAACCCCGATGGTCCAACCGACCGGCAGATCGGACTGATTCGACTAGAGACATTGGATGGCAAGTTGATCGCGCTTCTCGCCAACTACCCCATCCATGGCACTGACCTCGGAGAGGATAACCTTAAAATAACCGGTGATGTTCCTGGCGTCGTCGCGCAGTATGTAGAACAGAAACTGGGCGCGCCCATGTTATTCATCAATGGTGCCGAAGGGAACCTGGCGCCCATCTACAGCACCTACCCGAATCCCGAAGACGGCCATCTGGATCAGTTTCGAGTCCTGTTAGGGGATCGAATCCTTCAGGCGAATCAACGCATTGGTGGGATGACCTCCGATGTGGTGCTGACCGAAAGTGAAATCACTGTCGAGTCGCCTCTGCGGGCCACACTGAAATGGCCGTCGGCGCTTGGAGATTATGTCCGCAATGCACCGGGAGGGATCACCCTGGTGCGAATACCTGTGAAATTCCTGCAAATCAATCACGAGGCCGTGCTCTGGGGTGCACCCGTCGAACTGTTCTGCAAGATCGCCGTCGACGTACGCAATCAGTCGCGCTTTCCGTACACGTTCTACTACGGTCTGATGGATGGCTGGCTCGGGTACCTGCCGACGGCAGAGGCTGTCCATCAAGGCGGCTACGAACCGGCGACTTCGCCGTTTACAGATCGGGGAGAGGATGATCTTCGTCAGGGCGTAATTACCCATCTTGCCGGAATGATGCGATAGGACCAGGGCAATCTCGGCGATCAATAGCAGTTTGTAAATGTTCTCCTCCCGCCATCCCTTGGCTCGTTTGGATATTTTTTGACTCAGACTGTCGGCGTTTCGGGCTGAAAGGTTTCTGACAGCAACACATTTACTTAGTTAAGCTTCCGAAGTTATCCCTGGGACTGGCTTACCTTTTTTATTGACGTTATGCTAAGTTCCCGCTACAGACCCATCAAGACTGTCAGATTTTTAGTAACTTGCGCAGCACGTAGGAATTTCCCCTGCAAATCCATAGTGTGGCTGCGCATGCCAACACGTCCCTGGCGAAATCAAGACCGAGATAAGTCAGTGGTCATGGCGACGGCTGGAGAGATTTTCAGTCAACGTTCGCCGCAAGGGTGGTTTTGTGTTTCTGCAAGGACATCGGCGCAAGCGGTAATTCAAGGAAGAGAAAGTCGAGATTGCGCTTCTCTTCTTTGTCGCCTGAAAACAAAGACCTTCTCAATTTAGAAGGCTGAAGTGAGCAATTTTATACAGCGCGGAGGAATTCAGGGGTGGTAGAAGAGCCGCAAGTACGGTTCGCGATAGACCCTGAATTGGCCTAGCGCTGTCTCGGAACTCGCGCCCCAGTGAGCAGATTTCAGGCACAGAGTCATCAGATGTCATCGAACTCCCGGTAAGATGTCGAATTTTCCCCAGCTGTGTTCAGTCCGTAACGAGCGTTTTCCTTGAGCGACTCGGAACGGGACCCCACAGTTATGTTCGACAAATTCAGGAGGTAAGAGTGATGATTTCTGAGCACGTTGCAGCATCCCAGGCGCAACATTGCCTATTCTCGAAAGCTGCGTTGCGGCGGTCCGCTGCTGGCCTCGGAGCGCGCCGCAACAACTTCGCATCCTGGGTGACGCTGGCTTTGGCGGTCGCGATCCTCAGCTATTCGGCAATATCGGCCTTTGCGGCGACCACCGGCAGCATTTCCGGGACAGTCCTCGACGGACAGGGCGCCGTAATCCAGGGCGCTAGTGTGACGCTGCACAACACCCAAACGGGTGTGGGTCAAACTATCATGACCGACTCGGCAGGCTTTTATAATTTTCCGTCGCTGCCGGTGGGTCACTACAGCGTTACGTTCCAAAAGGATGGATTTGAAAAGTTCGTCCAGACAGAAGTAGTAATCGACGTGGACACGGCGAGGCGCGTCGACGCTAACCTCACGCCTGGTAGCGTGCAAGAGCAGGTCATCGTGACGTCCACAGAGGCGCAGGTCGACACCGAGAACGCGCAGGTGGGTGATCTGATCACCGGAGAGGAAATGTCCGAGATGCCGATTTCCGATCGCTCATACACCGACCTTCTCGCGCTTCAGCCGGGAGCTGTCAACATCAGCGTATCGCAGTACAGCACGATTCAGCCTGATTTCAACGGCAACAATGGCCTCATCTCCATAGGCGGCGCACAAGACGTGCACAGCGGCTTCCTGGTCAACGGAGCCAATACGGTGGACGGTTTGGGTGAAGGTACGTACCTGCTCCCGGTCATGGATTCCATCGCGGAATTTCGCATCGTCACCAACAACGCCGGGGCCGAATATGGCGGGTTTGCCGGCGCCGTCGCCAACGTTGTTACCAAGTCGGGAACCAATCACTTCCATGGAAACGCGTTTGAGTACTTGAGCGAGACGGCTCTGAACGCGTCCGACTACTTTACTCACACGAATTCACCTTACCAGCAGAGCATCTTTGGCGGTACGGCGGGCGGTCCGGTCCTGCGCAACAAAGTCTTCTTCTTCGCGGACTACCAGGGCACCCGGCAGTCATCCAACAACCAGATCCTCGCCCAGGCTCCCACGGCCGCCGACAAGACCGGCGATCTGTCTGATCTGGCGGCTCGTTTGACGGGCAGCGTCAACGGCTCCTATTTTGCTCAAGTGTTAAACCAGCGACTGAGTCTCCCCGCGGGCACCATAACCAGCGGCGAGCCTTACTACACGTCTACCTGCACCAGTACTTCGCAGTGCGTCTTTCCCGGCGCGGCTATTCCAACAGCAGCGTGGTCGCCGGTCAGCGCGAATGCACTTACTCTTTTCCCCGCGTCTAATACAAGCCTGATCAACGGCCAGCCGGCCTTTACCGCGGCAGCGGCCCAGAACACGCAGACGGACAACAAAGGCGGGTTCAGAGGCGATGTCACCACTCGATTTGGAGCTGTTTCAGGCTACTATCACTACGATCCCTGGTCGCTGTACAACCCGCCGGGTTATGGCCCAACCGTCCCCGGTTTCCCCACTATAGACTCGGGGAAAGCGCAACTGTGGGTTGCGACCCTCCGAACGACATTCGGATCGACCGCCGTGAACGCCTTCACCGCCAGCTATACGCGCAATTTGAACGTCCAGGGCTTGACCTCTTCGGGTGGGAAGGACCTGGCCTCGCTGGGCTTTGACACCAACTCCGCGGATGGCGGCATTGTCCAGCTTGCGCCGGCACAGTATCAGAATTGGCCGGTCTTAAGCGTGAGTGGGACCGGCACGGTGGGAGCGTATGCAAATTCGGGGGGATCGATCGTAGACCAGGCCAACAACACGTACGGGGGCACCGATGACTTCACGAAAATTATCGGCACCCACTCGCTGCAGTTCGGCGCCCAATATCACTGGGATCAGGTGGATCTCAGCCATCCCAATAACGGCAGTAACGGCAGTTTCAACTTTAATGGCACCGAGACTGGCGACGGCTTTGCCGATCTTCTGATTGGCGCGCCGACGAGCTGGGCTCAGGGGGCTCCCGCCGGCCTGAATCTCAGGAACTTCTACGCCGGGATCTACGCTGAGGATAGCTGGCGCGCGCTCAAGAACCTCACCCTCAACTACGGTGTGCGCTGGGAAGTGGATCCGTTCTGGAGGGAAGAGCATAACCTGAATCCCGTTGTTCTACCTGGGCTGCAATCGACAACCTTTCCGACCGCGCCGCTAGGGTACGTTTTCCCAGGCGATGCCGGCGTCCCTGAACACCTTTCGTTCATCAGCTGGCACGACTTTGGCCCACGATTGGGAGCGGCCTATTCCCCTGATTTCTCCAGCGGGTTGTTGCGCACGATCTTTGGCGGCCCGGGCATGAGCAGCATTCGAGCTGGATACGGGATGCACTATACCAACATTGAAGGATATAACGACTTCAATCTTGCGTCTCCTCCCGTCTCGTTGTACAACCCCATCAGTCAGGGAGTTATGTTTGCGCAACCGTTTGTCATCCGGCAGACCGGCGCCCTGCTGCCAAACCCGTTCCCGATCCCTCCCTTTTCCGACGACAAGAATCTGGACTGGTCGCGCTATCTGCCCTTCAAGGCATTTAGGAACCCGCTCCTCCATTCTCCGAGCCCGTATGAAGAACACGTCGATCTGGCTATTGAACGTGCGCTTACCTCGAAGACCCTGCTGAGTGTGAGTTATGTGGGTGCGTTCGGGCACCACCTTACGGTGACCGCGGACCAGAATCCGGCGAGTCCTGCGCTTTGCTTGAGCGTGAGTCAGCCGAGTGAGGTAGCGCCTGGCTCACCCACCTGCGGCCCGGGCGGGGAGGAACAAGTCTATACCACAGCCAGCGGCCAAGTAATCGACACCACGCGCGTCGGGGCCCTTGGACCGCTCTTTAAGGACGAGGGCCTTGAACTCAATGTAGGCAATTCGGCCTACAACGCTCTGATTGGCACTGTGCGGTATACAACAGAACGCCTGAACTTCAAGGTCGGCTACACGCTGAGCAAAGCGATGGACAATGGGTCTGGACGTGGGGACCAGATATTTCTCAACGGCGACCATAACTTTTTCCGAAGTGAATCCGACTACGATTCCCGGAACAACTTTATTGCGAACTACACCTACGAGCTACCCTTCGACAAGCTCTTCCGGCATGACGGCAGGTTTACGCGGGGCTGGAAGGTTTCCGGCATCACTCAATTTGAACAAGGCGTCCCGGTTCTCATCCAGGATGAGTACTCCGACAACTCGTTGGTAGGCGATCAAGGCGGCAGCGCGTGGTCCGGCACTACAAACGAACCCGAGTACACCCCAGGGAAGATTGTGGGCGATCACAACCCGCGGCACGGCAATCCCTGGTTCAACGTCAATCTTTTCAGCCCGGAAGTGGTTGGCCAGCAGGGCAACGCTCGAAAGAGATTCTTTGCTGGACCGGGCACAGACAACACCAATGTGAGCCTGATCAAGGCGGTAAAAATCACGGAACACACTTCGGCGGAATTCCAGGCTTTGTTCAATAACGCGCTCAACCACGCATCGTTCGCGGGAATATTCAATGTGGATGGCGAGATTGCCGACCAAGGTGGTGACTTTGGATATGCTCTCAGTGACAACGGCCCGCGCTCGGGCGTGTTTGTCATGAAATTCAACTTCTGACCGCTATTCAGCAATGGCTCTCTCTCTGCACCTTTACGGTTGAGACCGAAGACCGTTAATCCTGCTCATGGTCCCACCACTTTAGGCCATGAGCAGTTCTGTCTAACTCTGCGAATGATGGTTGCGATCAATCGACAAATCTCCTGGAGCGTCTGCCGCAACGTTGGATACTAGATATATGACGGTCGATCGGCGAACTGTTGTGAAGAGCATGATCGCTGGGTTGTTCGCGGCTGGTGTTTCAACCGGCGCTCAGAAACCCGCGCAGTTTCAGCACCGCGACGCTCGCTTCAAAATATGGGATGTGCATAGTCATCTTGGCGCGATCCCGGGCACCACTCCTGAAGAGCATATGGCGGTTCTTGTCCGGCATATGGATAAGCTGGGTATCGAACGGCTCCTCGTCTCGCAGGGATTTGAAGATTACGAAACTCACCCGACACCGGAACAAGTGCGTATGGAGAACGATCGAGTGATGCGGGCGGTGCGGCATTTTCCTGATCGGGCTTACGGGTCGGTGTATCTGAGTCCAGACAACGTTGATTTCAGCCTTCAGGAATTCGATCGGTGTGTCCGAGATGGACCGATGGTGAGCATTGGAGAACTGGAAGCGGACGTTCTTTGCAATTCAGCGGCCCTCGATCCGATTGTCGAACGGGCAATTTCGTTAAACATTCCGATCCTCCAACATACATGGATCAAGACTACCGGTAATGAGCCTGGAGAATCCACTCCGTTCGATCTGGTGGAACTTGCCAAGCGGCATCCGCGCGGGCAATTCATTTGCGGGCACACGGGCGGTAACTGGGAAGTGGGGATCCGGGCGATTCGCGCAACCAGGAACGTCTATGCCGGAATTGCAGGGTCCGATCCGACGTCAGGGTTTACTGAGATGGCCGTCCGCGAACTGGGAGCTGAACGCGTAATCTACGGCAGCGATGTCGGGGGCCGGAGTTTCGCTTCCCAGGTTGCCAAAGTTCTCGGTGCCGAAATCTCTGATGCAGAAAAGGAATTGATTCTGGGGGGCAACCTGCGCCGCCTGTTGCAGCCGATCCTGAACGCGAAAGGTCTATCCTCTTGATCGATACCAACGTACATCTGTTTCGCTGGCCTTTTCGGCGCGTTGTCGGGGACGATCCGGGGGAACTTGTGATGCGTCTCCAGAAAAAGGGAGTAGAGCAGGTGTGGGCCGGTAGCTTCGAGGCACTGCTTTGCCGCGATGTCAGTGGAGTGAATGCAAGGCTCGCTGCTGCCTGTCGTGAGCACGGGCCGGATTTTCTTATTCCTTTCGGATGCGTCAATCCCCGGTCGCCGGACTGGGAAGAAGATCTGCGACGCTGCCATGAAGAGCACCGCATGGCGGGCATTCGTCTCTATCCGAACTATCACGGGTATTCTCTCGAAGAGCCCGCTTTCGCAAGACTCCTTTCCATGGCGGCGAGCCGCAACATGATCGTCCAGATCGCCCTTTCCATGGAAGATACGCGGACTCAGTTTCCACTCATGCTCGTGCAGCCAGTGAATCCCGGGCCGCTTGCGAAGTTGCTTTCGCAGTTGCCGCAGTTGAAAGTCGTTTTGCTCAACGCCGGGTATTGGGCTACCGATGATTCTTCAGAAATCGGGGAGATTCGAAACGCTCGGAACGCTTATTTTGATATTGCAATGAACGAAGGAATAGACGGCCTCGATCGCCTCGTGTCAGCAACCTCAGCGGCGCGCGTCGTCTTCGGTTCCCATTATCCCTTCTTCTATTTTGAATCTGCGCTGCTTAAGGTTAAGTCGGCAGATCTTTCTCGCGACCAAGAGCGAGCCATTTTTGAAGGCAATGCCCGACTCTTGTTGGCGCCTCACGATTGAGACTCTGCGCGAAATGGGCAGCAAATCATTGAGTTCTCCAACTTGCAAGAAGGCGAGTGGGGGAATGATCGAGGTGGTTCCGGTCATCCGGAAGTTTTTGCTTTTTCCTTGAGTGGAAGCTCTGGTTTTTGCTTTAGGATGCCATGGATTCTGCCGGGCGGTGCACGCATACCTGATTGGGCGCTTGCGTATATGGTAATAGAGTCGCGATTGGCAATTATCTGTTCAGAACAACGATCGATGGCACTGATAGCATTTCGAGATTGGAACGCATCGCCCTGCCGGAACGACCGGATTTGGCGATAGATGGGAATTACGGGCAGGCATGGTGATTGTCTTATGTCCTGGCAACTCCTGAATCTCTTTGATGGTTGACACTGCCATCGCCAGTCATGAGTAGAGCTTTTGCCGGTTGAAGTGCTAGACGTATCCTATGGTCTGCGCTGTTGCCAAGCGCTGCATGAATCACGATTGGGCATCGAATCGGCCCAGACATTGGAACCCTCTATCCGCAGGCCGATGTCCAGCGAGTTGCGCCGATTTGATAGTGGCGTTCCCGGCGCAATTAGATACCATCTTGATAGAAAGAGTAGGCTCACAAACCGGGCAAGGATCCTCCGTTCGGCAACCTTGCGGGGATGGTGACAAAAGCGCCAACACAGTAAAGGAAAAAACCATGAAAGTAAGCCCTTATGCAGGCAGGCCGGCAGAGACTTCCATGCTGGTGAATGTCCCGAGCCTCATTACGGCATATTACGCCGACGTCCCCGACCCATCGGTGCCGGAACAACGGGTGTCTTTCGGCACCTCCGGGCATCGCGGCTCATCCTTCGATAAGGCCTTCAACGAACGGCATATTCTCGCCATTAGCCAGGCAATTTGTCTTTATCGTGAGCAACAGAAAATTGATGGACCGTTGTTCCTCGGCATAGACACGCATGCCTTGTCTGTGCCGGCGCTGTCCAGCGCAATTGAAGTCCTCGCGGCCAACGGCGTTGAAGTCATGCTCGCGGATGGCGATGAATACACCCCAACCCCAGTGATTTCTCACGCCATTCTTACCTACAACAGCGGGCGAAAGACGGGACTGGCCGACGGCATCGTGATCACACCCTCGCACAATCCGCCCCGGGATGGCGGGTTCAAATACAATCCTCCGACCGGTGGCCCCGCGGATTCAGTGGTCACCGGCTGGATCGGAGCGAAGGCAAACCAGTTTCTTGAGGATCAATTGAGGGGAGTGAAAAGGGTTTCCGTTGAGAAGGCTTTGCGTGCCTCAACGACGCATCGGCACGACTACCAGGAGGCCTACATCCGCGATCTTGGGAATGCGATCGACATGCAGGCTATTCGCGATGCGAAGATCAGCCTCGGGGTCGATCCTCTGGGCGGCGCGGGTGTGCACTATTGGCCCCGGATTGCTGAGAAATACGAATTAAATCTGACGGTTGTCAACGAGACCGTTGATCCGACGTTCCGCTTTATGACGGTGGATTGGGATGGCCAGATTCGCATGGACCCGTCCTCACCGTATGCGATGCAGAGCTTGATCGGCCTCAAAGATCAATTCGACATCGCTTTTGCTTGTGATACGGATCATGACCGGCACGGCATTGTCACGAAAAGTGCGGGACTGTTGCCGCCCAACCGCTACCTTTCTGTCGCCATCTTTTACCTCTTTCAAAACCGGCCGAACTGGCGTCAGAGCGCGGCGGTGGGCAAGACATTAGTGAGCAGTCAAATGATCGACCGCGTTGCCGCCAAACTGGGCCGAAAGCTCTACGAAGTGCCAGTTGGCTTCAAGTGGTTTGTGGATGGTCTGCTCGATGGCTCGCTCGGCTTTGGCGGTGAAGAGAGTGCCGGCGCTTCCTTTGCCCGACAGGACGGCAGTGTCTGGACCACGGACAAGGACGGGATCATTCCAGCTTTGCTGGCCGCGGAGATCACCGCTCGCACGAAACGCGATCCCGGCGAGATCTACCGGGATCTGACGGGCGAGTTTGGTGAGCCCGTTTACGACCGCGTCGAGGCCGCAGCCACGCGCGAACAAAAGGAGATTCTCGGAAAGCTCTCGCCAGAGCAGGTTCGCTCCAAGGATCTGGCCGGCGAACCCATCCGGCAAACCCTCACCCGCGCGCCAGGCAACGGTGCTTCAATCGGCGGATTGAAGGTCTCGACGGAAAGCGGCTGGTTCGCAGCCCGCCCTTCAGGGACAGAGGATATTTACAAGATTTACGCAGAGAGCTTCAAAGGACGGGACCATCTCCGGCGTATTCTTGAGGAAGCGCAAACGATTGTCAGCGACGCCCTCGGAGGTTGAAATACACGGAGGGACCATGAGCGACAAAGCCCGCGTCCAGCACTCCATCTTCAACGCCTTGCCCACCGAAATCGATGGTGTGGATTCGCTTGCGGAACTCGCGCTTGACATGCGCTGGTCGTGGAATCACTCCACCGACGAGGTTTGGCGGCATCTCGATCCCGATTTATGGGCGCTCACCGCCAATCCCTGGGTCGTCCTGCAGGCGGCTTCGCGAGACCAGATCGAACGTGTATTGGCCGATCCCGTAATCCGCGCAAAATTGGACAGCCTCGTTGAGCGCCACCGGGAAGCAGCGCAAGCGCCTGCCTGGTTCCAGCTGAACCATTCTGGAGAGCCGATAACGTGCATCGCCTATTTCAGCATGGAGTTTATGCTGAGCGAGGCCCTGCCGATCTACTCCGGCGGGTTGGGCAATGTGGCCGGCGATCAACTCAAGGCCGCGAGCGATCTGGGCGTGCCTGTCGCCGGCGTGGGATTGCTCTATCAACAAGGCTATTTTCGCCAGGTAATCGACCGGAACGGAGAGCAGCAGGCCCTCTATCCTTACAACGATCCTGGACAGCTGCCGATCACACCCTTACGCCAGCCGAACGGGGAATGGTTGCGGCTGGAGATTGCTTTGCCCGGGTATTCGGTTTGGCTGCGCGCCTGGGAGGCCCAAGTGGGCCGAGTCAAACTTTATCTCCTCGACAGCAATGACCCGGCGAACTACCCCGCTCACCGTGGGATAACCAGCGAGCTTTACGGAGGCGGTCCGGAATTGCGGCTCGCGCAGGAAATTCTCCTCGGCATCGGCGGCTGGAGGTTGCTGCGCACCCTGGGAATTCAACCAGAGGTCTGCCACCTGAACGAAGGCCACGCCGCCCTGGCCGTCCTCGAACGTGCGCGATTCTTCATGGAAGAGTCGGGACAGCTCTTTGAAACCGCACTGGAGACGACTCGCGCAGGGAATCTGTTCACAACCCACACCGCAGTCGCCGCGGGTTTTGATCGCTTTGCCCCCGCCCTCTTTGAGCAATACCTCCGGAAATACGCCGAACAGAAACTGAACATTTCTTTCGACGGCTTGATGGCCCTTGGGCGCCTGGATCCACACGACTCGGCTGAGGATTTCAATATGGCTTACCTTGCTATCCGGGGAAGCGGAGGAGTGAATGGCGTGAGCCGGCTGCACGGGCAGGTGAGCCGGCACATCTTCCTGCCATTGTTCCCGCGCTGGCCTGAAGCTGAAATCCCCGTCGGCCATGTGACCAACGGGGTGCACATGCCCAGCTGGGATTCGGCAGAGTCCGACGACCTTTGGACGGAAAGCTGTGGAAAAGAACGCTGGCTGGGAACAGCGGAAACCATGGAGCACGATATTCGCCAGGTCTCCGACGCCAGCCTATGGCAATTTCGCAACACAGCGAGAGCGTCCCTGGTGGAATATGCACGGGCGCGATTGTCTTTGCTGCTGGCTGCGTCCGGTGCTTCGTCTGAGGAGGTCGAAACCGCGAAGCATTTGTTCGATCCGCACGCCCTGACACTGGGCTTCGCCCGCCGTTTCGCAACCTACAAGAGGCCGAACCTGCTGTTGCACGATCGGGAACGCCTGCTGCGCATATTGGCCAATTCTCAGCGGCCGGTGCAGCTTATCATTGCAGGCAAAGCGCATCCCGCCGACAGGCCGGGACAGGCCTTGATCCATGAATGGATCCAATTCATCCGCCAGCCTGAGGTCCGGCCTCACATCGTATTCCTCGGCGATTACGATATGCTCTTGACCGAGCACCTGGTACAAGGAGTGGATGTCTGGATCAACACACCGCGGCGGCCTTGGGAAGCCTGTGGGACAAGCGGCATGAAGGTGCTGGTGAATGGAGGAGTGAATCTTTCTGAGCTGGACGGATGGTGGGCGGAGGCTTACACGCCTGAAGTCGGGTGGGCGCTGGGAGACGGGCTGGAACATGGCGACGACCCCGCATGGGATGCCGCCGAGGCCAATGCGCTCTATGATTTGCTCGAACGCGAATTGGTGCCAGAGTTCTACACCCGCAGGGACGACAGCGTTCCAACAACATGGGTCGCGCGGATACGGGAAAGCATGGCGCAATTAGCGCCGAAATATTCCGCAAACCGGGCGGTTCGCCAATACACCGAGGGGCACTATCTCCCGTCTGCAGCCACCTTCCGAATCCGCACTGCCGACCAAGGTGCGGTGGGGCGCCGGATTGCCGATTGGAAGCAGGCTCTTGAGCAGAAGTGGAATACGCTGCGCTTCGGCCAGATGAAGGTGGAAACCGATGAGTCGCAGCATAGCTTTGAAGTCCAGGTCTATTTGAATGACCTCGATCCGAATGCGATCCGGGTCGAACTTTACACTGACGGTATCAACGGTGAACCGCCAGTCCGCAGGGAAATGAAGAGTGACCGCGGATTGGACGGTGCGCTGGGCGGTTACGTCTACATTGCCAAGGTGCCCGCGTCTCGATCCGCGCTCGACTATACAGCGCGGATCATCCCGAGCCATGATGGTGTCGCCATTCCGCTGGAAGCCGCGCAGATTCTTTGGCAGCACTGATGCGATGCTGATTGCCTTCGCCATTGCATGGGGAGTAGCCGCCCACAACAAGAACAGGTCGCAGACCCGCGACAACCACGGAGGTATGGAATGGAATCGAATCGGACAGGCAGTGTTATTGAAGAGACTTTGTCGCCGGAACTGCTCGAAAAAATGGATGCCTACTGGCGAGCGGCAAACTATCTCTCCGTTGGGCAGATCTATCTCTACGACAATCCGCTGCTCAAGCGGCCGCTTGAAATCGCAGACGTGAAACACATGTTACTTGGGCATTGGGGCACAACGCCGGGACAGAACTTCATCTACACCCATCTCAACCGAGTGATCAAGAAATACGACCTGGATATGATCTACGTTTCCGGCCCGGGGCATGGAGGACCCGCCGTCGTGGGCAACACGTATCTTGAGGGCACCTACAGCGAAATCTATCCGGACATCAGTCAGGATGAAGAAGGGCTCAGGAAGCTATTCATACAGTTTTCATTTCCCGGTGGAATTCCGAGCCACGCATCCCCGGAGACGCCGGGTTCAATCCATGAAGGTGGCGAACTTGGCTATTCTCTCAGCCATTCCTTCGGCGCGGTGCTCGACAATCCCGATCTGGTTGTTGCATGCGTGGTCGGTGACGGCGAGGCCGAGACAGGCCCGCTTGCCACGGCGTGGCACTCCAATAAATTTCTCGACGCGGCGACCGACGGCGCGGTGCTGCCGATTCTGCATCTCAATGGATACAAGATTGCCAACCCGACCGTCCTCGCCCGCATCACGCACGAGGAATTGGACCAGCTTCTACGCGGCTATGGATGGACGCCAATCTTCGTCGAAGGCCATGAACCGAAGCTGATGCACGAAGCCATGGCGACTGCTCTCGACGAAGCAGTAGAGCAGATCAGGAAGATCCAGCATAACGCGCGTAAAGAAGGCAACGCCGAGCGTCCTCGCTGGCCCATGATCGTCCTCAAGTCGCCCAAGGGCTGGACCGGTCCGAAGGTCGTCGATGGCCTGCAGATTGAAGGTACTTTCCGTTCGCACCAGGTTCCGCTTTCTGACCCTGCGGTCCATCCCGAACACCTGAAGCTTCTTGAAGAGTGGCTAAGGAGCTACCACCCGGAGGAACTATTCGATGAGCACGGCCGGCTGAAACCGGAACTGGCCGAACTTGCTCCCAAGGGCGACCGGCGCATGGGCGCCAACCCCCATGCCAACGGCGGGATCTTTCTCCGCGACCTGCGGATGCCGGATTTCTGCGACTATGCTGCCGACGTGCCTTCGCCCGGAGCGCCGGGCATAGGCGATACGCGTGTGCTCGGACCCTTTCTGCGGGATGTGGCAAAGCTGAATGCGACGCAGCGGAATTTTCGTATCTTTGGCCCCGACGAGACAATTTCCAACGGCCTGACCGCCGTCTTTGAGGTGACCAAACGGCAATGGGACGCCGCTACGTTGACAAATGACGAATTCCTCGCCCCAGCCGGGCGGGTGATGGAAATGCTCAGCGAACACCAGTGCGAAGGTTGGCTGGAGGGCTATCTACTTACGGGCCGTCACGGGCTGTTCAACTGTTATGAGGCCTTCATCCACATTGTCGACTCGATGTTTAACCAGCATGCAAAATGGCTGAAGGTTACATCCAACCTGCCCTGGAGGCGGAAACTCTCCTCGCTCAACTACCTCCTCGCATCCCACGTCTGGCGGCAAGACCACAACGGCTTCACGCACCAGGATCCCGGCTTCATCGATCACGTTGTCAACAAGAAGGCTGAAGTCGTACGGGTATATCTTCCGCCTGACGCGAATTGCCTCTTGTCGGTAATGGATCACTGTCTGCGCAGCCGCCACTATGTCAACGTCGTTGTCGCGGGCAAGCATCCGGCTCCGCAATGGCTCACGATGGATGCAGCCGTCAAGCACTGTACTGAGGGCATTGGGATCTGGCAATGGGCCAGCAATGATCAGGGTGTGGCGCCTGACGTGGTGATGGCATGCTGCGGCGACGTACCCACGCTGGAAACTCTGGCAGCGGTATCAATCCTGCGCGAACATCTGCCCGATCTCAAGCTGAGGGTCGTCAATGTCGTCGACCTGATGAAATTGCAGCCGCAGAGCGAGCACCCGCACGGCCTCAGCGACATTGATTTCGACGAACTCTTCACCAGGGATAAGCCTGTCATCTTCGCGTTCCACGCGTACCCGTGGTTGATCCACCGTTTGACTTACCGTCGCGCCAATCACAACAACATCCACGTCCGCGGTTACAAGGAAGAAGGCACCATCACCACGCCATTCGACATGACAGTGATGAACGAACTTGACCGCTTCCATCTCGTGATGGACACCATCGATCGCCTGCCGCAGACCGGAGACAAGGGCGTCTACCTCAAGCAGCAGCTCAAAGACAAGCTGATCGAACACAAGCGATACATCCGCAAATACGGTCAAGATCTGCCGGAGATCCGCAATTGGAAATGGAAAGGGATCTGACCTGGGGGATTCAAAGGAGTGCACCATTCCCATTCATCTCGGTGGGGAAAGCGACGCGGAAATTCTCGCCGTTCAAGGCAGCGGGGTGCTCGTAAGAGGGGACTACGGGCATTTCAGGGCGGAATTCGAACCGCTTCTGCTGCAGCGCGGTAAAATTCGAATGCTTTTTGATGTGACCGGACTCCGTGTGGGGGGGACGCAGGCGACTGGATCTTCGAGGATTGACCGAAACTTCCCGGTTGCCTGTTGCCGAACAGATGCGCTAAAGTCCTACGATAAGTCTCCCTCTGCGCCGCATGGATGGGTTTTTGACCCGAGCCCGGCCTGTGATTGCGCTCAACTCGGATTCCCTTGGATAAACGAGAAGGGGAATACATCGTCTGGACAAACGGAGCGACCACGATGAAGCCACAAGTCCACAACAATGAGGCTCCAGCGCCTTTGACATTGGCTCCTCCCGCGCCGATAAGCGCTTCCGCGGCCGATTTCAGCGCCGACGAAGAGGGTGGAGAACTTCAAACTCGGCCCATCGGGAAGTTTGAAACCTGGCTGCCGCTGTTGTATATCGGAGCTATCACGGCCGCCGAACTTGTCTTCATCGAGTGCTATTGCCACTGGCACGGCGCCCAGTTTCTTCTCCCGAATCCATTCAACCTCTACTCCGCTGAAAACATCGAGAAGCTTTCCAAAATCGGATTCGTCAGCGGTAGCCCACCCACCACGATGGACTTCACTGCTGAGATTCTGATGTGGGCCTCGCTTGGCGTCTGGTCGCAGCGCATTTCGGGAATGACGGTCCGCTACCGCTTGCGCAGGCCAAATCCACCCCACGATCTTGCCGAATACATCGGAATACTCGGATGCCATACCAGTATCGCTGCGGCTGTCATGATTGTGCTAAAGCTCTCCGGATTCAAGATGTTCAACATTTCGTTGGACAGCTTTGAAGCCTGCGCCGGGACCGCTTTCATACTCGGCTACTTTGGAAAGGAAACAGAACGCCTGCTCGTCCGCATGCGAGGTCAGTTGTTCGGCAAGAAAAACCTTGGGAAGACTACTGCTGGCGAATCTTGAGCGCGGCAACATGAAAAAGGGTTCGGCGCTTGTTGCCTCGGTCACTGTTTATCATTATAGCCGTTTATCCGTGGGGCTCGCGGCAGCGGTGATGACAGCGGCCAGCAGCATCGGACTCATGGGTGTCCTGCGCCCTCGCGCCGCTATCGTGGTGGGGCTTGGTACCTCGGCGGCGTATTGGTTCGATGACCTGGTTGACTTGATACGCGACGAAGAGCGCAATCCGGCCTTGCGTACGATGCGCGCAATTCGCCTGGGATTCCTCATTTCGGGATTGGGCGCGGCCGCGCTCGGAATGATTTGGATTCTACCCGGAGAGCCGCGAAAGTTGTTTCTCCTGCTTGGCGCGCTCACCGGGCTCACGATTGCGTACTGCGTTCGGCATGCCTTCGTCGGGCCGCGCCGGCTCACTCCAACTCGCTATTGGACCCAGGCTGTCGGCTGGAGCGCTGCATGCGTGCTCTCTCCACAACTCGAGGCAAATCGTGGAACCACCCCGCAGACTTGGATGGCGTTGAGCTTTTTCTGCCTGCTCATGTTTCCTGTGATTGACCTATGGCGCAAGGCAACGCCTCAACCTCGCGCCCTGGTTCGCAGTTTGGCCGTGCAATGTATTGCCGCATCCCTCCTGGTCCTCATGGCCGTCTCATTCCGATGGTTCCCCTGGTTCAATCTTGCGCTCCTGGCCGCCCCCGCCATCAATCTCCTACTGCTCTGGGTCCGAGAGTGCGCCGTGATCGGTAGCCGGGCAATTTTTAGCGAATTGGCCGTCGGGTTCAATACGCTTTGCGGCTTGCTGGTCATTGGAGCCAACAGCAGCGGCCTGCGCTTGCGGCAACTGGGGCCCAGGTCGCCCCAGGATTACGTGCAGTTGGCGGCGGTAATCGCGTTGGCAGCCATCATCGGTGGCAATCTTATGATGCGGCGGTCGCGCGACGAAGTGCTACACCGCGAAGACTCATTTTCCGCAATCGTTACTTTGGGCTTTGCGGTCTTTGCCTTTCAGGCGCTCCAGTCTGCGTGCCATTTTCAAGGCTGGCTGCTTCCGTGGTTCAGTACCAGGCTGTTCGACTTGCCCGGCGCCCAGCGGGCGGGAGGAGCCATGTTGGCCGTCAGCATCATCGTATTCGCCGTATCCTACCGCCAGATGGGCAGTGCCTGGCGAATCGGGATCGACGAAAAAGCACACGGCGCCCTGGTGGTATCCGGATTGTTCCGGCGATCGCGCAATCCAATTTTCCTCGCAGGAAACCTGTTTATCGCGGGATCGTTCCTGTTGAATCCAACTTTGTCGGGGCTGCTCTACCTGGTCTTTACACCCCTTGTTCTCCATGCCCAGATTCTTCGCGAGGAGAACTTCCTCAGATCTGTCTACGGATCGCAATATACGAATTACGCTTCGAAGACTCCCCGCTATCTGTAGCAAACGGCCGCTCGGCTTATGTCGATAGCGATTTGGGAATCGATAGGCAGCCATGATCAAGGCGCGTAACTCCCATTGAAGAATCCCGGGAAAAAAGTGAAGAAGATATACCCCATGAACAGCAACGAGAATAAAATCCCTGCGCCCAGCGCCCATGGACCGAATCCGCTCGCGGTCACCCGCAGCACTTTCTTCACAAGCAGGTCTGCAACCCAGCCGCCCGTGTACCAGATGTTGGCGGGGAGTTGGAGAAACAGAAGACCGATGAGAAGCATCTCGAATGCGGTTGACATGTCTCCCTTGAAAAGCTGGCCGGTTCGCGCCGATGAAACGAGGATGCTGACAAGGAGAGCCGCGAGAAGAATCAAATTGTAGTAGAGGCGGCGGGCCTCCCACCACTTGACAATTTCCCCGGCGGTTTGAGGTTTCGAAGGCTGGGCGAAGAGGTCCTTGGGTGCGAGCACGGTCCAGACACCTCCTTATGATTTGCAAAGTACGATAGCACATTCCTTCAGGATGAACGGCGATCTTTTTTCTTTGACCTATCCATTTTCGAGAGGACACCTGACCGGGAACTCAGGCTGCAGATGCTCAACAACGAACGTCGATGACGCGCCAAAAATGGACGCGTGAAACGGGTGCAATTCGGAGGATCTCAAGCGCATCGAGGAACACCGGCCATTCGCATGCGGAGCCGAAACTGCCGGTCAATCTCCGTGCCGAGGTTTCGCCCGAACCTTCAAGCCAACCCGACGCCATTTTCAAGCCGATTCATACAAACCGACTTCTGCTTTGCTTTTCCAGGCGCGCCCGGCCCTGGTTAAGCGTGCTAAACTGCACGCCTGTCAATTCCGATTGATGTTCAGGTTGCCATTCAGAATGAGCGTTCGTGGCTGAACCTGGCGCGCTGAAGAAAAATCCAAGGTGACGATGATGAAAAACTTGCCATCCAGTTCACGTTCTTGTTTTACCCGACGCGACTTTCTCAAGGCGGCCGGCGCGGTGTCAATTCTTCCCGCTAGCGCTTGGGGGGCGGCCCGTCCCCCCGCTTCCAACCGCATCACCCTTGGCATTATCGGTTGGGGCATGATGGGGCCGAGCAATACCAAGGCGTTTTTGGCACAGGACGATTGCCAGATTGTCGCCGCGTGTGACCTGCACACTGGGCATTTGCAGGCGGCCGTCGACACAGTCAACACCCATTACGGGAACAAGGATTGCAAAGCGTATCACGACTACCGCGAAATGCTGGCGCGGGACGACATTGACGCGATCATGATCGCCGTGCCCGATCATTGGCACGCCCTCATTGCTACGGCAGCGGCGAATCGCAAGAAGGATATTTATGGCGAGAAGCCGCTGGCCCGCACCATCGCCGAGCAGCAGGCAATCGTCAAAGCGGCACAGCGGAACGACATCATCTGGCAGACGGGCTCCTGGCAACGCTCGCTTCCCACCTTTCATAAGGCTGCTGAGATTGTCCGTAATGGCCTCATCGGAAATGTGGTGCGCGTTGAGGTCGGCTTGCCCGAAGGTCATCACGACTTTCCCGGGACCGTTCCCGCGTTGATGCAGAGACTCTCATCCCTGCCGGACAAGATCACCAGCCCCGCCCAGATTGTGCCGGGAACTCCAGCATGGGATTTGGCCGTCACCCAGCCGCCGCCGGAGTTGGATTACGACATGTGGCTCGGCCCATCAAGAATGGAGCCCTACATTGAGGCTCGTGTTTATCAGAATTGGCGCTGGAATTACAACACCGGTGGCGGTCAGTTGATGGACTGGATCGGCCATCACGGCGACATCGCGCATTGGGGTTTGGGGTTCGATCACACAGGGCCATCTGAAATTGAAGGCCATGGCGAGTTTCCTCCGACGAACGCCGTATGGAACTCCGCTACGACCTACACGATCGAATGCAATTACCGCAAGGAAATCACTCATTATCCAGTTGACGTCGGCATGACCATTGCCGGCGGCCATCCCGAAATCATGATGGGAACAAAATGGATTGGGACCGACGGTTGGGTTTGGGTGGACCGGAGCGGATTTGATGCGTCAAACTTCGCCTGGGTAAATCCTGACCCATTGCCGGAGGAACTCCGCAAGGTCAAGCTGTACGAGTCAGTCGAGCATCGGCGCAACTTCCTTGACTGTGTTAAATCGCGCAAACCGACCATTGCTCCTGTCGAGACGGGGCACCACTCTACGATTCCGGGACACCTGGGCCTTATTTCCATGCTGGTCGGCCGGAAACTCCAATGGGATGTGACTCAGGAGGAAATCGTCGGCGATAGTGCCGCCAGCGAATTGCTCTCGCGTCCTTATCGTGCTCCCTGGCAACTGGCCTGACGCAGAATCGGAACCACGGAATTGGTTGAGTAGATCGGATTTTGAAAGGGTGCGTTGTTCAGTGGTATCGTGGGGCTTCTGCGCCCCGCGAAAAACTACTCGGTCGTGTATCGAATCTCGAGCGCCCGAATTCGATAGCAGGAGTAGGACAGCACAACAATGATCAACACCAGCAACCCTAAGGTTGCCGCCCAGCCGGATACCGGTTCGGTCTGAACTGTCAGGAGCGCGAAGATACCTTGACCGCCGACAGTGACCGGCATCAGGTGGCGAAGGTACGACGCGACACTGAGCTTCTGAAGAAGAGACGGCAGAACCGGGTTAATCGCCTCCCAGCCGAGAACGAGCAACGCGGCCGGCGTGGGGTTCCTGAAAATCATGCTCAGCAGGAGAAAAACTGCGCCATATCCGAGACAAGCGAGAATGATAATTGCGATATAGGCCTCTAACTGGCCGATCCCAGGGCCGTTGAACATATAATCACGTCCCGCTGCACCGAAGCCGGCGTACATCAAAGCGAAATCGGCGATGATCGCGCTTCCAAACAGGAACACGGCGCTAATTGATCCGGCAGCGAATTTGGCCAGCAGCAATACCTCGCGTCTAACAGGAGAAAGCAGATAGAAGTGCAGACTCCGCTCGATCATCTCCCCGCGAATCAGTCGCGAAAAAATGCCGAGACAACCGAAGAAGACGCCCAGGCGAATATAGTAAAACTGCACCACGCCCGCTAGCACCTCGGTATCATCACTCATCTGAAATGACGCATGCCTGTCGAATGCGAGATGAATAAAAATGATGACCGTAGGAATGAAAGCAAGAAAGTAAATCCACCACGCTTTCCACGAGAAAAGATTTCTTCTTAGCTCAATGCGCGTAAGGCGCCGCGCTTGTATCCACCACAAGCCCCATGGCTGCTGTGCCAACGTCTTTCTCAGGTTAGCTGTCGAAAGTTCAATCACTGCGCACTCCCATCCGAGCCAATCAGATATTCGTAAATGGCTTTCGCATCGTCGTCCGCTGGAGCGACCGCCTCGATCTTGACAAGTCCCTCTGCCGCAATTCCATTGAGCATGGAGTAGAACTGATCGACATCCGAGGTGCGAAGGAACACGCCTCTTCCATCGGCATGCAATCTGGCTTCAACGCAATGATTAATGGCGAACATCTTCGATGCCAGCAATTCGGGGTGGTCGCAGCGAATGAGAACCTGCATGGGCTTCTCGCGCACTTCCTGCCTCACCTGGTGGATATTCCCCTCAGCAATCAAGTATCCGCCGGTAATCAAAACCACTCGATCGGAGATCCTGTCGACCTCATCGAGAATATGGCTTGAGATGATCAGGTGCATCCCCTGCCGGCCGAGATCTTCAAACAGTGCCATCGATTCGGCCCGAGCCATCGGATCCAGCCCGTTGAGCGGCTCATCGAGCACCAGAACTCTGGGATGATGCGCAATCGCCTGCGCAAGGCGAATCTTCTGGCGCATACCTTTGCTGTAGCCCGCGATCCTGCGCGCCGCCGCATCGCCAAGTTGCACCCGCTCCAAAGACTCAATAGCCAGATGTACGGCCATGTCCTCGCTCATTCCGTGGAGCATCAGGCTGTCGAAAACAAATTGCCATCCAGTTAGGCCACGGGGAAAGGAATCGAACTGAGTGCAATAGCCAACCGCCGCAAAGAATTCCGTGGCATCGGCGGGGGTAAGTCCCAGCACCGAGATATGTCCGCTTGATGGCTGAACCAATCCCGTCATCAGGTTCATGAGCGTGGTTTTCCCTGACCCATTCGGGCCCACCAGCGTCGTGATTCCGGGTGGAATCGAGAGCGTGATTCGATTCACTCCCAGAACTTCGCCGTAAAACTTCGATACATCTTCGAATATGATCCTGTCAGTCATCCGCGGACCACCTCACGAGCACGGATTCGCGTGTTCAGCATGGCGAAGCAAACGAGGCAAATCAGAACAAGCATTGTCACAATCGCTTCAGTTGGCAGCGTCCCCTTTAAATTGGTAAGATCTGGGGCTCCCAGCAGGCGACGCCAAAGGCTCGACATCATAACGGGAATGTTAAGCAGGAATCCCCATTTTGTGCGCAGCACCGCGCTCACGATCGCTCCCACGCCGGCAGGAACAAAGACCGCCGCAAAGATGGTGCCGGTTGCCACCACTCTCCACTTCACCCACGAAGAAAGGGCAAGGCCGAGAATGGAGAGGAATGCAATCCAGATCACCGCTCCCGCAAAAAGCCCGAAGGCAATGCGAAGATTGCTCGATGCCCACGGCAGTGGCGACGAATAGCCTTGATACACGAAGAGCAGAAGGCAGGGAACCCATGTCACGACGGAAAGCGATCCAAACAGCGCAACGAACTTGCCGAAGACATAGCCCAGGCGCGAAATGGGATGACTCAGCAGGATTGGCAACGCATCGTCGGCGAGATCAAAGCCAATCAGCCGGGGTGCGATCCAGGACGCCACGGCCAATGCAAGCCAGGATTGAACTTGCAGGATATTGAGAAAGAACCTTGCATCGATCGGTAAAGTTGGCGTTCCCCGATTGCTCACCAGCATCATGGCAATTGGGTTATTGGCGAGGTAAATTCCAATCAGCGAAACGATGCCGGGCAGCAGGCTGAGCGTGAAAAGCCCAACCGTGATCTTCGATGACCATGCTTCCGCCATAGCGTAACGGGCAAGTACGAAGACGCGCTTCCACACTTGAGTGACTTTGCCTGTATAGGCGCTGTAGTTGCGTTTATATACCGCCATATGACGCCCTTCCCGGCTCGTTCTCCATTGCTCTTAGAAAGATGTCTTCAAGCGAATCGCGCCGCTGATTCATGCGGCGAATCTGAACTCCCTGTTCCGACGCAATCACATAAAGATCTCTCGCCTCGATGTGGTCGGGAAGAACAATCTTGATCCGCCCGCCGGAGAACGATGCGCATTCGCAGCCGAGTTGCCTGATGCTTCCTGAGAAGCGCTCGGTCGCGCCCACCGTTTCCAGTTCCATGAAGCTTCGATTCGAACGGCGCTCTTCTTCGATGTTGCAGAGTGCGGCGATCCGTCCATTCTTGAGAATCAGGACCTCATCGCAAGTCTCATCAATGTCCCGCAAAAGATGTGAGGAGATGAGCAGTCGAATGCTGCCTTCTTTTCGGATATCTTTGATCAACTGGATCATGCGCTGGCGCGCAACCGGGTCAAGTCCGTTGGTAGGCTCGTCCAGAATCAGAAGCCTGGGCCCGTGCGCGAGGGCTTGCGCCAGCTTGATGAGCTGTTTCATGCCCAGGGAATAGGTGCTCACCTTGCGATATCGAACCTCACCCAGCCCGACATAGAACAAGGCTTCATGAGCACGCTCCAGTGCTGCGTGTGCAGGCAGGCCCGCCAACTCGGCCATGTAGCGAACGAATCGCACGCCGCTCATATTCCCAATGAAAGAATCATTCTCCGGCATGTAACCGATGCCGCTGCGAATCTTTGCCCGATCCCGGCGCGTGTCGAGTCCCAAGACGCGAGCTGTCCCCGCGTACGGCAAATGAAAGCCCAGGAGCGTGTTAATGAGCGTGGATTTTCCCGCGCCATTTGGGCCCAGCAGGCCGATGACGTGCCCCCGCAATTCTCCTGTGAGCCCATTCAATACGACACGGTTCGCGAGCCGGACCTCTAATCCATCGAGATCAATGATGCCCATGTCACTCTTTTACGCTGGCGCGTACGTGATTGTTCCCCGAATTGATTAAAGCCCCGAGCGTCATAAAGTCAAACCCGAACAGGTGGCTATCGCTCGCAGCCTCAATGCGGCTTTCTTCTCCCCGCGCACAGATTACGGTCGGTCTGGCATCCGCGGCCAATTGACGTAGTGCATCTGCCGATTTTCCGCTGAACTGCGAGAGCAGAGGAGTCAATACCGGGCTCAGGTTCTGGTATGCAATGGCAGAGTAATTCTCATCTTCGTCCTTTGGAAGCATCGCTTTGAATGCGGTCGAATGTGCAAGTGAATCCCCCGTTGCATAGGTGTGCAATGCCTCCATCACTAACGCACGATTGGGCGCCACAATCATATAGCCATTCGCAAAGGTATATTCAGCGACCGTATTACCGGAGCTCAAGTCGCGAACTGAATAGAATCGCTGACCGCCGATCTCATTTGATTGAATCGCAATGGAGTGAGCTATACCGGCCTGGGCCTGGTTACGGATCGCTTCTGTCAATCGCTCCAGTGTTTGTTCCAGGCGCTCCGAGTCGCGAACTTCAATCACCGCCTTCCATGCGGGTGTCGGCAGCACCGGCCCATCCAGTGACAAGAGGAATTCTCCGCCCAGGTTCGCGGCCAGGTCCTCACGTAGATTAATCTGCAGCTTCGCCTCAGCTTCGTTCCACTCATTGTTCTGTACTCCCTTGTCTGGAACGGCCATGGCCATCAGATCATTCGCAATGGCCTTTGGATCTTTGGAAAGCAGCGCCAATACAATCGCTGCATTTGGAGTCACAAACTGAAGCGAACCCATCGGAGCAGGCGCCGCCAGCCACGACGCGACCCCTTGCCTGGTTCCGGAAAACTGCAGGTTGACGCGGTTCTCCGGTTGTCCGTTCAGCTCGCGATGTTCCGCAATCAGATATTGCATGTCATTCAGTCCGGAGTTTTGCATCGCTCCGCTATGATTGCCGGCAACATTTCGTTTTCCGTTGCTGTCGATCATTTGATGAAGATCCGCCGCCAGGATGATTCCGGCTCCGCGGCTATAAGCTGCACTGATCTGGTGTCCGAAATCTCCAGTGGCGAAGCCGCTGGCGCCCGTATTCAATTGAGCGTTGATCAGCTTCAATGTTGCAATGCTGTTCGAGAAAACCGCCTCGTGCTCCCGGATCAGGGCGTAGCCGCCTGCGTGATCTTTGGATGAATCGGAAGCAGCGTGCAAGGCACTTTGGTCGAGCAGAGTCATCCCCGGGGTCGAACTGGACGCCAGAAACTGCGTTCTGAGGAATCCATCCAGGCCGCCGCGCTTTACATCGGCGATAACCGCAAAACCTGGATTCTTGGGCTGTTTTACCCCGACAATCACAATCTCGTCGCCCAGATATTGGCTCATCTGATGAAGCTTTTCCACCAGCGAGTCCAGGTCCGCGGTGTTCTGGTCGTGCCCTCGATCCCACCATTGCTGAAGCGCCGGGCTCTGCTTCAATTGATCGTTGAAAACCTGGTTGGCCTCGCTCAGGAAATCCCCGAGATTCGGGATGCTGATGTACAGCAACGTGTCGGATGGAACCCGTTCCAGCAGATCGCTGGAGTATCTGGGCTGAGGGAACGGAATTTGCTCGATGCGTTGCTTCAACATGGAAAGCTGTGCCAACAGAGGCAGATACGCCTCGCGATCATGGCTCCAGGCAATCTGCTGTTCAACCGGCGCGGGGCTCAGGTTATCGCTCGTTGAGATCTGATCCCCGGCATGGATCAGCGTGTCTACGCCCCCGCGCACCACGTTGACCGACCCTTCAAGCACTGCCACTCGAGAGCCTTTCACTCCGGAACTGACAGAGAAGACGGTGCCGGCAACCGCCACGCGGCAATCTGGGGTATTCACGTACAAGTGGCCGGACTTCCGCTTTGCGGCCTGCACAATAAGGGAGCCACCGTCGAGGGTGACGGTCATATTGCGCCCTCTGGCGCCTACGCCCAGCACGCTTCGTTCGTCGACCTCGATCTTTGATCCGTCGGCAAGACGCAGAACGGCATGCGATCCCCCGCTCGTCCTCAACAATTCGCCCTGTGTCAGTTGCGCGCCCGGGGCAAGTTCGCGATCGCCAGTTTCCGAAATAACATAGGCAGAACCATCGATCGATTCCACCTCGGCTCGGACTCCCGGCGGCACCTGCCAAAAGGTTCTGTAGAGAAAGAAAGAGCAGGCTAGAAGCGCAAAACTGCAGGCGAGCGCCCAACCAAATGCCCGGGGACGCCAGACAAGGGCGCGAGGCGGCTTGGGTGTTGACCAATCTATTTCTCCTGCTCCAACGCCGCGCTGGAAGCGGCGGCGGCACGCACCACAGTCGCGAATATGCGCCTTGATCAAGAGAGAACGGGCGCTTGAAAGCGTTCCCGCCCGATAAGTGCTCAGTAACTGCTGCACATCATCGCAACTCTCGATCGCATCGATCGCTGCGGCGCTCGTCCCGTCCATCCCGAGACGGCTCGCCACCCGCGCCGCAGAAGCGTTAACCTCTGCATTGTCGGGTTGATCCTCTTGAATCGCTTGTATGGCAGTTTGTAGCAGTGTGTCGTCGCGTTGTCTCATCATCTCTCCCGTCCCAATTCCCCGAGTCGCTTCTTCAGTCTGGATCTCGCATGGTGCAGCGTTACAGCAACAACCGCCCGCGAAGTTCCCATCAGGTCCGCAATTTCGCGATTACCCTGTTCCTCGATGTATCGCAGGACGAACATCTCTGCCGCACGCGGAGCCAATTCGCTGATCGCCAGCCTGAGAAATTCGCCGAGCTCTTTGCTTGAAGCTTCCGCCTCCGGCGAACAGCCCGGTCCGATCGCGGCTACGTCGGCAGCACTCTCCAACGGTTCCGTCGGACCAGCCTTCCGCTTTCGCAGCAGGTCAAGCGCCCCATTGATGGCAGCCCGGTATAAATAACTCCCCGCATTCAACATGGGTGCATTCGCGCCAGCCACGCGCAGAAACACAGCCTGTGCAACATCCTCCGCATCAGCCATATTGCCTGTGATGCGGTAGGCTGCCGTTAGAACGCGCCGATGATGCTCTCCGAATAATTCGGAGAGGGCGTCAGTTACCGGCATAATCGCGCTGCCGACGGCCAAGGGTTCACCCTTTTGACTCTTCATAGTGATGACGCTGTAACTCGACGATTATTAATCGGGTTAAGAGCAATTACGTGAGAAAAGATTCCCGTGTTCCGCGTCGAATGGCAAATGGAAAAGATTCCTAGACTGCCCCGCAACGCCAACACGAAAGATCAAGCCCGATCAGAATAATAGGCTCGTTCATGCCGTTAAGAACATGAATCTAAATGGCAAATCCCGATGTGAGCGCCTTCACTCACCCTTTCCGGTTCAGGTGTCTTGCTGCGTCATAAAAAGAGTCATCCAGGAACAACGTGCGCCGAATCAGTTGCGGGCTTCCTGACCAAGGCCTTGACTGGCGTCCATTATTGAAGAATGAATGAGGCAAGCAGGCTCAGCCGTGGGCGCGGGCAATGCACTCTATCTTTCTGACAGGGAAGCAACTTCAAGCCAGACCCGCACATCCAACTCGCAGAGAACATGTAGACGGCGGTCGGGAGCAAAATGGGGTGAAGACGGCTTATAGGCTCAGGCCTATAGCCAGAATCGATGGCATCCAGCCGCCTTACAAAATCTGAATCTGCCACCTGGTCAATGTCGGCTGCCCAAAATTCCTATCTGCCTCGGCAGATAAGTCATGAGAAAATCAAAGTGAATCCAAATCGCGCTCTCCCTCTTCTGCTTCTATTCGCAGCGTCTGGGCTTTGTCTGAACGCAAGTTCTGCTCAAACCACTCCAGCGCAAGGGCAAGTTGTGCGAGCGACACTGCCCAATGGCATGCGCGCCGTGATCATCCGCAATACGCTGGCCCCGGTGGTTACGGTGGAGACGAATTTTCTGGTCGGCGGAGATGAAACTCCAGATGGATTTCCGGGTATGGCCCATGCGCAGGAGCATATGGCCTTTCGCGGATGCGCGGGGATGACGGCCGATCAAACAGCCGCCATTTATGCGCAGCTCGGGGGCCGGAACAACGCCGATACGCAGCAGAACATTACCCAGTATTTTGCCACCGTGCCGGCGGGTGACCTTGACGTTGCGCTTCAGGCGCAAGCCGCATGTCTGCACGGGATTGACGACAGCCAGCAGGAGTGGCTGCAGGAACGGGGCGCAATCGAACAGGAAGTTGCACGCGACCTTTCAAATCCCACGTATAAATTCCTCGATCGACTCAATCAGGATATGTTCGCCGGCACTCCCTATGCGCATGATCCCCTGGGTACCAAGAACTCGTTCGACTCCACCACGGGCGCCATGCTGAAGGAGTTCTACAGCAAGTGGTACACCCCAGGCAACGCCATCCTGGTCATTGTCGGTGATGTCGATCCCGCCCTGGCGATGACGAAGATTCGCCAGCTCTTCGGCGATATTGCCGGCCATCCGTTACCTGCGCGGCCCCAGGTCGATCTGCATCCCGTCAAGTCTGAGACCTTCACGCTCGACAGCAATCTCCCCTACCTTCTTGGTTTCATTGCCTATCGCTTCCCCGGAACAAGCTCCCCGGATTACGCGGCAAGCCAGATTTTGGCTGATGTTCTGGCGAGTCAGCGTGCCGATCTCTATGGAATGGTTCCGGCGGGCAAGGCGCTGGCAGCGGAATTCGGTTTGGCTGAGACATATCCGAAAGCCAGTGTTGCCTATGGATTGGTAGCGCTTCCCGCCGGCGGAGATGGTCCCGCTGCGATCAAGGAGATGCGGGACATCGTGGCGAAATATGCGCAGAATGGCGTCCCGGAAGATCTCGTAGCAGCGGCGATTCGCAGCGAGGTCGCCGCCGCCGAATTTCAAAGAACCTCCATTCCCGGCCTGGCAAATGTCTGGTCGAACGCGCTGGCCGCCGAAGGCCGTACCTCTCCCGATGAAGACATTGAAGCGATCAAGCGCGTCACCCTCGCAGACGTCAACCGGGTCGCCAAACAATACCTGGTTGACCAGAACTCGATTACCGCAACTCTGAAGCCCGTACCGACCGGGCAACCCGTCTCCGGAAAAGGATTTGGCGGCGCTGAGGAGGTAACCTCCGCTCCTACCAAGCCCGTGCAGCTTCCCGCGTGGGCAGTCGGTGCCCTGGCACAGCTCAAGATCCCCCAGGATTTCGTCAAAGTTTCAGATACGACCTTGCCCAACGGAATCCGCCTGATTGTGAAAACGGATCGGACCAGCCCAACCGTCTCCGTGATGGGCGAGGTAAAGCACGAATCAGACCTCGAGACACCGCCGGGAGAAGAGGGTATCTCTGGTGTTCTTGACGGCCTTTTCTCCTACGGCACCGAGACGCTGGATCGGCTGGCTTTCCAGAAGGCGCTGGATGACATCGCGGCAAATGAGAATGCCGGCTTCAGTTTCTCCGTGAGTATCCTCAAGGAGCACTTTTCCCGAGGCGTGCAATTGCTCGCGGATAACGTTCTTCATCCCGCGTTACCTGCACGCGCTTTTGCCGTCGTCCAGCAGCAGACAGAGCAGTTTGTCGCAGGCAGGTTGAGGAGCCCGGGCTATCAGACATCGCGCGCGCTCGATCTGGCGTTGCTGCCCACCGGTGACCCGGCGTTGCGGGAAGTGACGCCCGCGACGGTCAGCAAACTCACCCTGGAAGACGTGAAGCAATATCACGGCGCCGCGTTTCGCCCGGATCTCACCACCATCGTGGTCATCGGCGACGTCACATCAGAAGAAGCAAAAGCCGTGATTGAGAAATGGTTTGGTGACTGGAAGGCGTCCGGCCCGAAGCCCAACACAACTCTCCCCCCTGTCCCGCTCAACAAGCCTTCCGCGGTCAACGTTGCCGACCGCCAAGCAGTGCAGGATTCCGTCACACTTGCCGAGCAACTGAATCTCAACCGCTTTGATCCGGATTACTACCCGTTGCAGTTGGGCAATGACGTTTTGGGCGGCGGCTTTTACGCCACGCGCCTGTATCACGACCTGCGCCAGGTAGCCGGCTATGTCTACACCGTCAACGTAAGTTTGGACGCCTCCAAAACAAGGGCTGACTATTCCGTTTTCTATGGCTGCAATCCGGAGAACGTCTCAAAAGCGCGCGCATTGATTCAGCGCGACCTTGACCAGATGCGGACAGAGGACGTGTCCGCGGGCGAGCTACAACAAGCCAAGGCGCTTCGCCTGCGGCAGATTCCCCTCAGCGAGTCGAGCGAGGATGCCGTTGCAGGAGGACTTCTCGGAAGGGCTGTGATCGGCCTTCCGCTGGACGAACCAATACAAGCTGCCAAACGATACTTTGAACTGAACGCAGATGACGTGAAGGCGGCATTCTCAAAGCACGTGCGCCCCGGTGATTTCGTTCAAGTCGTCCGTGGTCCGGCCCCACAGTAGAGTCGCAGGGCTCCGCTGTTTCGCGGTGAGGACTCCGCGGGGCCGTCTGTGCTTGAACCAGCGATACCCCGTCCGCTTCCTGTACGGGCGTGCGGTCACCTGCGCGCTATTTCTGAAGCGCGTTCAGCCTGTTAATCACATTCTTCAGTTCGTCGAGTTTCTGGCCTGCCTCGCCCAGTTTGCCATCCGATGTCAGTCGCTGATAATCCTCCAGATCCTTGGCGGCGTCTTGAATGAGCCCGTGGAGATCGGTCGCGACTTTGGGCTGAACACCTGATTCAACGGGGGCCTGGGGAGCCTCAGTAGAAGTCAAAGACGAGGTCCCTCCTCCAAACAGCGATGTCAACGCCGCTTCGAATGATGGTCCGTAAGCGAGTTTGTCCTGCAGGGCAAGCACCACCAGGCGCAACTCCGGCATGGGGCTGCGTTCCGCCTGCAGATATATCGGCTCCGCATACAAGAGCGCGCGCCCTGACGGGATAACCAGCAAACTCCCGCGTCGCACGTGCGACCCCTGCTGATTCCACAGGGTCAATTGTCCTGAAATTTGCGCATTCTGATCGATGCGGGCCTCGATCTGCAGCGGTCCATCTACAAGTCTGGTTTTGGGGAAATCGTAGACCACTGCCGAACCGTAATGCGCACCGTCGCTGCGTCCGGCAATCCAGCCAATCAGGTTGTTGCGGTTCGCAGGCGTGAAAGGCAGAATTTCAACGAACTCTTCGCCGGATTCTCCCGGCAGTTTCATCAGCACGAAGTTCGGCTGCATCGACTGCGTGGTCTGCTCCCCGCCATCGGCCATCCCTACTTCGCTCGCCACCGTCCACAGGTCTTCGCGATTATAGAAAACCTCGGGGTCCGTCATGTGATAAAGGCCGTACACGTCCGCCTGCAATTTGAGCAGCGACTCCGGATACCGCACGTGTTTGCGCAGGTCAGCCGGCATCGCCGCTTCATCCTTGAACAGGCTGGGGAATATGCGGCGATAGGCCGCCAGAATCGGATCTTCCGGATCGAATACATAAAATGTCGTGGTGCCGTTGTACGCGTCGATCACCACCTTCACGCTGTTCCGCATGTAGTTGATCGAGCGGCCATTGAGACCGTAATGGCTCGAGTAGGGATAGTTGTCCGAAGTTGTGAACGCATCGATCATCCACGATAGGCGGCCATCATCCCCGAGCACGATGTAAGGGTCCTGTTCGAAGGTGAGAAATGGCGCCAGGGCCGCAACGCGGTCGCGCACATTGCGCCGCATCAGCAGCCGGCTCTCGGAAGTTACATCGTCACTGAATGGCAGTTTGGCCAGATCGCTGCGATCGAACGCCAGCAGCACACGCCGCAGAAACCCGCCCAGGACGATGCCGCCGGTGCCCTGGTAGGACGTGAGGTTGTTGGTCTGGCCTTGAGGGTAGTTGAATTCCTGTTGCTTCGTTTTTACGTACACGTCAGTGTCGGTAAGCTCGCCGAAATAGATTTCGGGTTGCGTCACTTTGAGGCTCTGCACCGTGCTCTGGACGGGCATGTTGCTCAGCATCAGGGTCGGAAGCCCTTCCGGTGTGAAACCATTCACCGGGTTCATGGTGATGCCATAGCCATGGGTGTAGATCAGCCTGTCATTGATCCAGTTGCGGCTGCTCTCCGGGAGTTTGTCCACGTTCAATTCCCGCGCGGCAATCATGACCTCGCGCGTGGTTCCGTCAATTTTGTAGCGATCGATGTCGATATCGGGGAAGTCATAATACGTTCGAATCTCCTGAATCTGGCGCAACGTATCCTGCAGCGCGTGCCAGTCCCACAGGCGAATATTTTGAAGCGTAGCCTGGTTATTCGCTGCATCGACGGCGGCTACCGTAGTTTCAGCCGGGAATTCGCGCTGTACAAACCGATCCAGGCCGAAGGCGCGTCGCGTCATCTCAATGTTGTCGGCTATGTAAGGTCGCTCACGAACTAGTTCATTTGGTTTGACCAGGAAGTTGCTCACGTACCAGCTAATGACACCAACCAGGGCATAACAAACTACCACCGGAATGATAGCGGTGATAAGCCAGCGGCCGCGCGGCGACCAGACCGCACTGACTGCGGCAATTAGCGCGCCCAGCACGAGGGCCGCACAGATTGCCAGCATGCCGCCTAGCATTACATGAGCATCGGTGTAGTTGATCCCATCGAAGATCGTATGGTGCTCGAACAATTGCTCGAAACGAGCGATGTATTCCCGCATTGCGAAGACAAGCAACAGCAAAGCGATCGTGATCGACAGGCCCCGCCAGGGCAATGCGATATAACTTGCGCGGTGTTCTCCAAAGGCCCGCGACCCGCCACTGATAAGGAAGAACACGGCAGCAACCAGGCACATGACCACGGCGAGCGTAAGCAGCCAGCCTGCAATCAGGTCCCAGGCAGGCAGTGTGAAGAGAAAGAAGTTCAGGGGCTTGCCAAAAATTGGATCGACAACAGTACCCGAGATGCGTGGAGCAAACCAATAAAGTGCTATGGTGTCCCACCCAGCCGCCATTGCAGCGCCGGATGCGACCGCAATCACAAGAGAGACACCAATTCCGACGATGCGCAGGACTGGCTTGACAGAAAGGTTTACTTCACGGCCGGCAATCAGAATTGTGTGATCACTCGGCAAGTCGTCGCGGTGCGAGCGGTTGAGAAGTAAAAACGCTCCGTACAGGATGACGAAGGTGGCTGCCGCAAAAGCCCCGAAGATTATCCACTGCAGGGTCAGCGTCCTGGTAAACACATTCCCATAGCCGAGTGACCGGAACCAAAGCAGGTCAACCCAATAGGACAGCGCGGTCCGGCTTCCAAAAAGAATGATGGCAAGCACCACGAAAAGGAAAAGAATTTTCCGATTGCTGCGCCGCGGCGACTTCGCATGCCTGGGCCAATCGATCGACTCGTACATTTTTCACCCCGTCTTGCCGGCGTTTCCTCGTTCGGCGTTCGTAAGATTGATTGGCGCCTTGTGAAGAGCGAGTCAATGCGGTGGCTGAACCCACGGTTCAACAACGGCGCCACCCCTACTCTAGTCTTCCTGGCCGATCTTTGCTGTAAGGCCCATTCTACGCAGACGCAAACCATTGTCAGAGAATTGAGTCCAATTCTGTACCGCAGGTTCGGAGGCTGCCTCGGTTTCCTTTCCGTTTCAGGCCAATTGGCGAATCGCGAATTCTGCATCCAATGAAGACAAGAGAGTAGAATCTGGCGGTGCTCTGGCTCTCTCGTGATCGAACATCGGCCCGCATAGGATAGCCGGACGATTCTCGAATTTCTCGTTGCCGCCCACAAGGAAATCTATGACGCGTGCTTTCTTGCAACGCATCGGGACGGCCGTTCCGGAACATGACATCCACGATGCGTTTGTCGCGTTTGCGTGCGAGATGCTGTCTGATCCTCGAGCCCGCAAGATTTTCCAGCGGCTGGCGATGAAGTCTGACATCCGGCATCGCTATTCCTGTCTGAATGCAGAGAAGTCTCCAGCCGGTGGCCCTTCCGACGCATTTGCGTTTTACTGCAGCGGGCGCTTTCCCACCACGGCTCAGAGGATGCGCCTCTTCGAACAATGCGCTCCATTGCTCGTGCGCAAGGCCTTGGACAGGCTCTCCATCAGTTCGGAAGAGCGGGACCGAATCCGCCATGTGTTGGTGACATGCTGTACCGGATTCTATGCACCGGGACTTGACTTCGAGATTATTGATTACCTTGGGCTCTCCCATGCAACCGAACGAACCATGGTCGGCTTTATGGGATGCTATGCGGCAATCAACGCACTCAAGCTCGCTCGCCACATCGTTCGCTCGGAGCCAGGCGCGAACGTTCTCATCGTAAATCTGGAACTTTGTTCCCTGCATTTTCATGAAACGCAGGAGATCGGCGAGGTGATTTCGTTCCTGCTGTTTGGAGACGGATGCGCCGCAGCTCTCGTCGGCAGCGAGCCGGCAGGCTTTGAAATCGAAGGTTTTCAGGCGATGCAGATCGAGAACTCCCGCCATCTGATCACCTGGAGAGTGGGCGATCTCGGCTTCGAGATGTTCTTGTCGGGCCACGTCCCCGGCGAGATTGCGAAAGCAATGAAGGATCACCAGGGCTGCGTGGTCGGAGATCAGCCGATTCACCTTTGGGCTGTGCATCCCGGCGGCCGCTCGATCCTGGATGCGGTTGAGGAAGGGCTCGCATTGTTGCCGGATGCTCTCTCGGCATCGCGCCGCGTCCTGTCATCCTTCGGAAATATGTCATCGGCTACTGTCGTGTTTGTTCTTCAGGAATTAATGAAGGAAGCATCGACCGGTCAAAACGGCCGTGCCATATCTTTCGGCCCGGGCCTTACCGCGGAGATCATGCGCTTCCATGCCGTCTGAGACAATTAGTTTTTCGCAGCGCGCGCACCTCTCCGAATGGATGGATGAGCCATGTAGTTATGCCGAGTTCCGGGCCTGCCTGCGCGATCTTGTCAAGGTCAATCGGGCCGTCTTTGGCTATCGGCCAACCCTGAACTGGCTGGAGCCGTTTGCAAGCAGTGTGATTGCGCCGTTGCACATCGTGGATGTGGGAAGCGGGGCGGGAGACATGCTTCGCCGCATTGAATCCTGGGCACGCCGTAGAAAAGTTACCGTCAGGTTGACTGGAATTGATCGCAATCCTTTCGCCGCGCAAGCGGCACGCGAATTTGGTAAAGCAAACAGCCGCGTTGAATGGGTTACATGCGATGCCTTTGCTTACCAGCCTCCAGCAAAAATCGATCTCGTCATAAGCTCTCTCTTTACCCATCACCTCTCCGACGCAGAGATCGTCCACTTTCTGCAATGGATGGAGCACATCGCAGTGCGAGGCTGGTTCGTCAACGACCTTGAGCGCGCACGCGTTCCATACTACGCATTCAAGGCGCTCGCGAGCGGAATGCGGTGGCATCGCTTTGTGCGCCACGACGGTCCCGTCTCGATTCGGCGCGGCTTCATACAGGACGACTGGCGCCGTTACATCAGCAAAGCCTGTCTCCCTGCAAACGCGGTGAACATCCTCGGCGCGTGGCCGGCGCGACTTTGTGTTGCGCGGGTGAAATGATGTTCGCGATTCCGTCACGCACGGAAACAGATGCGCTGATTATCGGCGGCGGACCCGCTGGCGCTGCACTGGGTACGCATCTGGCGCGGTCTGGCCGAGTCGTCGAAATCATTGAGCAAAGCCCGGCCATGCACCATAAAGTATGCGGTGAATTCCTCAGCAGCGAAGCTGTCTCGTATATCGAGCACCTTGGCGTAGACCTGCGCGCCCTCGGCGCGGTTCCCATTCAAGGAATAAGGCTGGCGAAGCGCAAATGCATTGCAGCGTGCGAACTTCCATTCCCGGCCATGTCAATGACGCGGCGCAAACTGGACGAAGCACTTCTTTCGCTTGCAGCACGCGAAGGAACTGTCGTGATGCGTAGCCGGCGTGTCGAGTCGTTGCATCGATCCGGTTCGGGCTGGAATGCGCACCTTGCCGGTGGCGAAATTCGAAGCGCTCAAACAGCGTTTCTGGCGACCGGCAAGCATGACCTGAGCGGACACAGAAGACCGCCAGGAAAACAGAACAATCTGGTTGCGTTCAAAATGTATTTTCGTCTGGCGCCGGCACAACAACAGGCCCTCGCGGGTTGGGTCGACCTGATCCTGTTTCCTGGAGGATATGCGGGAATATTGCTTACGGAGGATGGGGATGCGAATTTATGTCTGCTTGTCAATCGCAAGTCTTTGCAGCGTTTTCACAACGATTGGTCTACGCTCCTGGACGGGATAAAGCGTTCTTCAGATCACTTCGCCGAGCGACTGGAAGGAGCGGTCCCGCTGCTGTTGAAACCGCTCGCTCTATCGTCGATACCCTACGGATTGCAGGTTACTCATTCTCAGTCCGGCTTGTGGCGTCTTGGAGATCAGGTCGCGGTGATTCCATCCTTCTCGGGCGATGGCATGTCCATTGCGCTCCACACGGCGCGGGTCGCCGCCGACCTCTATTTAAAGGGTGGCACGGCCGCACAATTGGCTCATCGCCTGCAAAGGGAACTCAGCCGGCCGATCAATTTCGCAACAATTCTGTCGAGGCTCATGATTGCCGCGCCCGGGCTTGCCTGCTGTGTGAGTGTCTGGCCACACTTGCTGCGTTTCTTTGCCGCTCACACCCGCGTGCCCCAAGGTTCAATGCTAACCGAGGGGATGGCCGCATCATTCCAGGATCAGTGACACTGGTTTGCGAGGGTTCCGCGATCCCGTCGCGCGATTTTGCGGCCAATACTGAAACGCCCGCGTCTGGTACCGGTGTCCCTGTTCTCACCTGTCGCTTCCGCGTTCGATCGAAGGCATCGCAATCACAGCAGGCACAATTCTGCTTCCCCAGAATGCGTAGTACCCGACGCAGAGATAACACGCCAAGGGAACCGTCATTGCAATTGCCATGCTGTGCGTCCTTTGAAAGACCAGGCCCATGAGCGGTGTGAATACTGCGCCTCCAATGATCGACATCACAAGAATTGAAGCTCCGGGCTTTGTGTTTGGTCCAAGATCGCGAATGCCGAGCGCAAAGATGGTGGGAAACATCAACGACATGAAAAAGCTCGTCAGGAAAATGGCCCATAATCCGATCCAGCCTGGAAAAAGAATGCCGATACCCACGAGGATCACATTCGCGATGGCAAATAGCCCCATAAGCGTGCTCGGGCGTACGAGCTTCATCCAGTGGCTTGAACCAAAGCGTCCCAATCCAAACCCCGCAAGGGTCCCGGTAAGAAAGTATCCAGCCGTCTTCTCCGGCAGATGCGTGTAATCCTGCACGTATTGAATGAAGTAACTCCATGTGCCCACCTGTGCGCCCACGTAGCAGAATTGCGCCAGGACGGCCAGCAGGAAGTGAGGATAACGGAGCAAGTCACGATAACTTCCGTGGGGCTCATTACTGTCCGCCAACCGCGCACCGGCGATGGCAGGAAACGGTACCCGAAAGATAAGAAACGCCCACAGCAGAACTACTGCCCCGATCACCATATAAGGTGGAACGACACGCATGGTCTCATGGTGAAGGTAGGCTGCATAGGTCCCGGCGTGCTTCATCCGTGCAATGTCGGGAGCTTTCAATTCAACACCTGAAAAGATGAACACGGTGCCGATAAGTACGCCGGTGATGGCTCCAAGTGGATTGAAAGCCTGCGAAAAGTTGAGACGCCGCACCGCACTTTCAGGGTCCCCCAACTGCGCGACAAGCGGGTTGGCGCCTGTCTCGAGGAACCCGAGTCCGCTGGCGATGACAAACAGTGCGAGCAGAAAAAGCGAATAACTGCCCGCCGCCGCGGCTGGCAAAAACAGAAAAGTCCCCAAACCATATAACAGCAGCCCGGTAACGAGGCCGAACTTGTAACCGCGGCGCCGCATCACCGTTGCCGCCGGGACCGAGAACAGGAAATACCCGATATAGAAGGCAGACTGCACCAGTCCAGCCTGCAGGCGCGAAAGCTCAAACGATTTCATGAACTGACGAATGAGAACGTCGTTCATGTTGTTCGCAATGCCCCATAAAAAGAAGAGCCCCGTTACCAGTGCGAAGGCCATCGCGCCCTCAGACGGAAAGAGCGACTTGCTCTCGCTTTGGTCGGACTTCGGGGGAATCATCGCATAGGCCATCAACTACTCCTTCGCAGGCAAACCACGAGTTTATCCGATTTAACCCGAATATGGCCCGTCAGAGTCATTTTCGCGCTCCAATTATCTCCTCAGGCGCATCTCCACATTTATATCCGTTCCTCCACAATCTTGGCCCGTTCATCACGAAATCGGTGCACGATCTGGCTCAAGCCGCCACCCGCTGGCACGACTCTCTGCGCGCCAGAGGTAGACTTTGTTGAGACAACCCCCTCATCGCGCGGAGTGCTGACATGCCAGTCAAGACCATCATTGAGCCGTTTCGCATCAAGAGTGTTGAGCCGATTCGCTGGACCACCCGCGAGCAGCGCCAGAACCTGCTGAGCGCTGCGCACTACAATCTGTTTCTTCTCCACGCCGACAATGTGCTGATCGACCTGCTTACGGACTCCGGCACAGGCGCCATGTCCACGCACCAATGGGCTGCGATTATGGAGGGCGACGAAAGCTATGCCGGTAGCCGCAGCTTCGACCGGTTTCGCGACTCGGTCCAGGACATTTGCGGATACAAGCATGTGATTCCCACGCATCAGGGGCGTGCCGCCGAGCGCATCCTTTTTGGCGTAGCGTGCAGAAAGGGCGACATCGTTCCCAACAACACCCACTTCGACACCACCCGTGCCAATGTGGAGTTCGTGGGCGCTGAAGCTGTCGACCTCGTCATCCCCGAAGGCCGCCAGCCTGCTCTGCAGCACCCGTTCAAAGGCAACATGGATGTGGCGGCGCTTGATGCTCTCATCCATCGTGTGGGCCGCGAGCGCATCCCCCTCGTCATGCTTACCGTGACGAACAATTCGGGGGGCGGCCAGCCGGTTTCCATGGAAAATGTGCAACAGGTGAGCGCGGTGTGCAGGCAGCACGGCATCCCGCTTTATTTCGACGCCTGTCGATTCGCCGAGAATGCCTGGTTCATCAGGCTACGCGAGAACGGGTACGATCAAAAGACGCCCAAACAGATCGCTCAGGAAATGTTTCGCTATGGCGACGGATGCACCATGTCGGCCAAGAAGGACGGCATGGCCAACATTGGTGGCTTCCTCTGTACCAATGACGACCTTCTGGCTCAGCAGGAAAAGGATCTGCTGATTCTCACGGAAGGCTATCCGACTTATGGAGGTCTGGCCGGCCGCGATCTGGAGGCGATTGCCGTCGGCCTGCAGGAAGCATTGCAGGAGGATTACCTCCGCTATCGCATTGCCTCCACCGCATACCTGGGCAATCACATCGCCGCTGAAGGAGTGCCTATTGTGCAGCCGCCGGGCGGCCATGCCATCTATCTTGACGCGCGCGGTTTTCTCCCGCACATCCCTTCCCAACAGTTCCCGGGCGTAGCCCTGGCCGCTGAACTCTACCTAGAAGGCGGAGTCCGCTCCGTTGAAATAGGCACCCTGATGTTTGCGGCATCCGCGCAAATGGACCTTGTGCGGCTCGCGATTCCACGCCGTGTCTACACCCAGAGCCATATCGATTACTTGGTCGAAGTCATCTTGGATGTATGGAGAAAACGTGACTCGATCCGCGGCATGCGCCTCACTTACGAAGCGCCATTTCTGCGCCACTTCACCGCGCATCTTGAGCCCGTCAGCTAGGGCAATAAATCAGCACATCTTTCCGCCTATTTGGCGGCCGGATCTGATTGTGGTGCGGGCTTCGCAGCGCCTTGCGTTTCTCTCTGGGCGGCCTGCCGGGCCAGCTTCTCCTCATGCTTCCGCCTGTAATGGCGCGCAAGATCCGGCCAGAATTCGATGACTTCAGCTCCCACGATCCCCTCCGCCGAGACCGTTAATCCATCATTGATGGTGTCGCTAACGGTACGCTCTGATGCAGGGTAGTACACACGAGCAATCGCGGCGCCAATCAAATTGCCTCCCACGTTGGCGTAGTTCGGCCCCCAGCCCCCTCGGTCGCGCTTGCACCATACCGTACTGGATGCTGCCCATAAAACGCGGCTGATGGCGCTACCCGTGCCCTTCTGGAAGTAACGCGGATCTTCATGCATCAAACTCGGCAGCACCGCATTCCCAAAGAAATTGCCGATAAACGCATCCGAGTATGCAGCTCCGAATCGCTTGGCATAGCCCTGAGCACCCTGCCCCCACTCTGAGTAGCTGTCCTCCGACTGGCCGATACCCGCAACCACGCCCGCCAGAAAAAATGGCCATGGATCGGTCGAACTCTTGAAGAAAAGTTGAAACTTCTGTCCCGGCGACAAAGGAAGCGCATCCTTATTTCTGGTGGTATTAAAGGTCGCCATTACCCCCATCACGCGCTGGTGCTCCTGCTGCTTGAGTTGCTCTTCAGCCTTTTCGCGCTGGCTCTTTTCATCGGCTGGCTGCTGTGCAGGGGTTTGAGAACTGGAGCTGTCCTGGGCCGGCGTCGAACCTGCTGCTGGCTTTTGTGCTTCCTGGCTTTGCCCACCGGGCGCCTGCACTCCGTTGGGTACAGCCGCGGCAACCTCAATCTGAGGTTGAGGAGCTTCGGGAAGTTCTCCCGTTTTGGCCACAACCTGATCGGAGACCGGTTCCTGCGCAATCATCGAAGATGGATAAAGTACCAGAACGAGGCTCGCAGCCAGCGTTAGACCAATACGGCGAATTTCTCGATACATCCGTTCACCAAACTTATCTGTAGTCCTTACAACAATGATACGTGGGAATCGCAACGAGGCAAATGAGCCGGAATCTCAGCCCAGGACGAGCTGGACCGGCGAAACCGGCAGCCGCACCAGTTCCGGCAATTCGCCATTACTTTCCACAAGGAAAAATGGGCCAGTTGGGCTATATCAGGCGCAAATCATTCTCCACATTGCACGTCCTGAGAACGTGCACGGCGGAGCCGCTTGTGCTTTCGGTCATTCCGACCACTTGGTAGTTAGACGGAAAGCTGCACCGGCAGATACAGCCCCCAAAACGAACCTGAACGCGACGATTGTTTCCGGAAACTCCACGGAGCGGCCCGCCCCCGGTAGTTTCGCCGGCCGCACTGCCAGCCCATCCCAAGTCGTTCGCCGGTACAACGTCGCTGCCCACGACAACGTCGCGGTACTGACCTGTCGAAGTGAGCCTGCCCCGCACTTTCTGTCGATATGCGAAGGCCCTCCGGCATCAGCCGAAGGGCCTTCAATCAACTGCAGATTACAACCAGCCTACGCCGTCACAGTCCGCGTAGGTTTGGAGCCCCACAGCCCGTAATAGGCAATGAAGAGGTAGCACGCAATCGGAATCACAAACGCATGCTGGATACCGATCCTGTCGGCGGCCGCGCCGATAAGGAACGGAATTACCGCTCCGCCGACAACTGCTGTCATAATCAGCCCCGAGCCCTTGCTGGTCATCGGACCAAGTCCCTTGATCGCAAGGGCAAAGATGTTGGGGAACATGATGGAGTTGAAAAAGCCGCAAAGCACGACGGTCCAAATGGCCACTTGCCCACTACTCACCATCGAGATCCCCAGTAACGAGGCCGCGATAAAACCAAAGGCGCCCAGCAGCCTGTTCGATTTGATCTTGGTCAGCACCCAGGAACCCAGCAGGCGTCCCACCAGGGCGCCGGCCCAATAAAGCGAGACCAGGAAGGACGCGGTTTTCGCGCTATCTACACCCTGATTTTTGAAGTAGTTGACCGCAATCGAGGCCAGGCCCACTTCCACGCCAACATACAGAAAGATCCCAATCGCTCCCAAAACCGTGTGCTTGTATCCCCAGATGCTGCGACTCAAAATAGGGTCGCCTTCCTTGGCGGGACGAAAAGACTGTGTCTGTACAACGTGCGGCAGATGCATAAAGGCCACGGCAATGCCAAGTAGCAGCAGCCCGGCCGCGATCAGCAAGTAAGGTACCCGCACCGTCGCGGCAACGTCTGCCTTGGATATCAATTTGGTCGGATCAGTAAGGATGTAAGCGCCAGCAACCAATGGAGCGATGGTGCCGCCAAGCGAATTCAGGGCCTGTGCCAGGGTCAAACGCACCGGGGCGCTATGTTCAGGTCCCAGGATAGCCACATAGGGATTGGCTGCCGTCTGCAAGGCCGTTACACCCGCGCCCACAATAAACACCGCCGCCAGAAACAACGGAAAGCTCACCAGTTTGGCAGCTGGAACAAACAAAAGACAACCCACCACCTGGATGAACAATGAAACCACCATTGTCTGCTTGTAGCCAATGGTTTCGATCAGTTTCGAAGTGGGCGAGGAGAATACGAAGTACGCCAGGAAGAATGCCGACTCGGCGAGCATCGCCCAGGCATAGGGAAGATTGAAAATTGACCTAAGGTGCGGCACCAGTGCCATGTTCAGGTTGGTGATAAACCCGAAGATGAAAAATAGTGCGGCGACCGTAATGAAGGGGCCGATATAGCTGGGCGTGTCTTGCACCGCCGGTGGCGTCGATCGCGTTGACATCAGAGCTTGTTCCCCGCTTCCTCAATAAGGTTCCACCCGGTTAGGGCTTGTTTCGGCATCTCAAACACGGCTCAAGCGCGTCTTGCGCGCAGACCGGCGGCCTTTTTGTTTCCGCCGGAAACTTGCATTTGGGCCGGGTTCTCCGTCCATTTTGCTGCACACAACACTATACGTGAACCCACCATCATGGGAAGTGACGCCGGATAGAAGCTGCGCGGACTACCTGCGCCATGGCGTTTTCAGCTATCCTCAGTTGAAAAGCAAGGAGAGAATTGTGGTCATTGCAGCATTGAGCAGCGCCAGGCAAAAGAAGGTGTTAGCTGCCCTTGAAGGCAACTGGCAGGCTGAAATCCAGGGCTATCACACCTACCAGGCGCTGGCCGACCGCGACACCGATCCGGTGCGCGCGCAGGTGCTCCGTCACCTGGCCGCGGCAGAGTTGGAACACGCCTCGCTGTGGGCCAGTCGCATCCAGGAATTGGGTGGTCCCGAGCCGGTCTACACCGGCAGCCCCGCCGGCGAAGCGGACTCCCTGGCAAACCGCGCCGGGGGCACCAAAATGGCCTTGCGCCGCCTTGAAATTGAAGAGAGCCGCGACATTGCTCGCTATGGCACCCAGCTAAAGGAGTTGGGAGACGAAGGGTCCCTCGCCATCCTCGAACATGTCATCGAAGATGAGAAGGAGCATCACAGCGAGTTGGGGTCGCTCCTGCGGGGTCACTACATGGCACCGGCGGGCGCGCCCAAAGTTGACCCCAAGGCGGTTCTGGACGAGCTCCTTTCCAAGCGCAACCAGGGCCGTAAACAGGCGGGCAGCTGGATCGGCGATGCCATTTACGGCGTCAACGACGGCCTCGGCGCCATCTTCGGCATCGTCTCCGGCGTCTCCGGCGCAACAGCCGGCGACAGCAAATACGTTTTGCTGGCCGGCCTTTCGGGCATGATCGCCTCAGCGCTCTCCATGGGCTCCGGCGCCTACCTCGCCGCCAAAAGCGAGCGCGAAATCTACCACGCTGAGATCGCCCGCGAGCGAGAAGCCATTCAGATGAACGGTCCCGAGGCTCGCGAATTGCTTTCGCTTTATTACCAGGTCAAGGGCCTGCCCGAACTGGATGCCGACCACATGGTGAACCACATCGCCAGCGACCCCGAGCAATTGCTCCGCGCCCTGGCCAGCGAGCGGCTCGGCACTTCGGAAGAAGCGCTTTCGAACCCCATCGTCTCGGCGAGCTCCGGTGCGCTTTCCACCGCTGTGGGGGCAGCTATCCCCGTCATCCCCTTCTTCTTCCTCCAGGGAATCGAGGCCGTCATCGCCGCCGCCATCATCTCGCTCGCCGCCCACTTCGCCGTCGGCGCGGCCAAGTCGCTCATTACCGTCCGCTCCTGGTGGTCCTCCGGCCTTGAAATGACCGTTGTCGGCGCACTCGAAGGCGCGGTCACCTATGGCATTGGCATCCTGCTGGGCAAGGGCGGCATGTAATGGGGGGCATGATCCCGCTTGGCGATGCTTCGCGTCGCCCAAGGCAGTTTGCCTTTGTCACCACTCTCATCATTCTGCTCAATGTCTTCGTGTTTTTTAAAGAACTGTCGCACGGCAACGCGTTTGTTTTGGCGTGGTCCGCAATCCCCATCCGCATCGTCCACGGCCATCACTGGATAACCGTCCTGACCTCCATGTTCATGCACGCAAGCTGGATGCACATTATCGGCAACATGATTTATCTATGGGTCTTCGGCCGGGAGATCGAGGATACAATGGGTGCCGGCCGTTTTCTCGTTTTTTACCTCGCAGGAGGCATCGTCGCCATGATGGCCCAGATCCTCGGCGACCCCTACTCCAGAATCCCCACCCTCGGAGCCAGCGGCGCCATCGCAGCCGTCATGGGTGCATTTCTCGTCATCTATCCTCGCCACCAGATTCGCACCGTTATCTTCTTCCTCATCATTGTCCGGGTCACCTTTATTCCGGCCGCGGTCCTCATCGGCTTCTGGTTTCTTATGCAGGTTTTCAATGTAGGCGTGATCGCTCACGTCAAGACCGGCGGCGTCGCCTATCTTGCCCACATCGGCGGCTTTCTGTTCGGGGTCGCTACGGCCCGCCTTTTTGCCGATCCGCGCCGTGTCGCGTTCAGCCGGGCTTCCAGCCTTTAGAATTACTTCGACTTTTTCCCACGGAGGATTTCGTGCTTAGAAAAGTTCTCTGCCTTCTCGCCTTCGCCGCTCTCTCGTTTCCCGCCCTCCCGCTTCTCGGCCAGTCTGTCGAACCGCAGGTGCTCATTGAGCACGACGTCGTCATGAAGACCCGCGATGGCGTCACCCTCAAGGCAGATATCTACCGCCCGGCGGGCGACGGCACCTTCCCGGTCCTGCTCCAGCGCACTCCCTATAACAAAGATGGTGCCGAAGACTTCGCACGCATGGCTGTCGCGCACGGCTTCATGGTTGTAGTACAAGACGTGCGCGGGCGCTACACCTCTGAGGGCGAATGGTATCCCTTCAAGCACGAAACCGACGACGGGTATGACACCGTGGAATGGGCTGCTGCCTTGCCGCATTCCAATGGAAAAGTGGGTATGTTCGGCGGCTCGTATGTGGGTGCCACGCAGATGCTTGCGGCCATTGGCCACCCGCCCCATCTCGCGGGAATCTGTCCCGTGGTGACGGCCTCGAATTACCACGAAAACTGGACCTATCAGGGCGGCGCATTCGAGCAGTGGTTCGACGAGTCGTGGACCTCCGGCCTGGCCCAGGACACCCTCAACCGCGCCATCCATGAAAGAACCAATGCCCGCATCGGTGACACCGTCCTGCCCCTCGACGACTACCCCGTCTTCAACATCGACCGGGGCCACAACGGAACCGAGCTGACCCACGCTCTGGCCCCCTATTTCATCGACTGGCTGGCTCATCCCAACTACGACGATTACTGGAAGCAATGGTCCATCGAAGAGAATTACGCCAACATCCAGGTGCCCGCGCTCACCGTCGCCGCCTGGTACGACCTGTTTCAGGGCGGCTCGCTCCGCAACTACCTCGGCATGAAGGCCCACGCCGGCAACGAGGCCGCGCGCGCCGGCCAGCATCTGCTCATCGCCATCGGCGGCCACTCCGGCTCCGGCCGCAAAGTGGGCGATGTCGACTTCGGACCCGACGCGGCCTTCGACGAGAACGCCGTTACCCTCGCCTGGTACGACTACCTTCTCCAAGGCAAGCAGAACGAGTTTGCCACCGGCAAGCCCGTCCGCATCTTCGTAATGGGCGAAAACAAGTGGCGCGATGAAGACTCATGGCCGCTGGACCGCGCCAAAGAGACGAAGTACTTTCTGCATTCTGCGGGCAAGGCCAACAGCGCCTCGGGCGACGGGGCTTTATCCACGGCGGCGGGCCAGTCCGAAGCTCCTGACACCTTCGTCTACGATCCCGCCAATCCCGTGCCCACCGTCGGCGGTCCACTTTGCTGCGATTCCACCCACCTTGAGCCCGGCGCCCGCGATCAGAAGGAAGTCGAGACCCGCCCCGACGTACTCATCTACTCCACTCCGCCCCTCGAACAGGATACCGAGGTCACCGGTCCCGTCACCCTCGACCTCTACGCCCAATCCTCGGCCGTCGACACCGACTTTACCGCCATGCTGGTGGATGTGTGGCCCAACGGCTTTGCCCAGAATCTCACTGAAGGCATTCTCCGCGCCGTCTATCGCGACTCTGCCAGCGCGCCCACGCCCATCGTTCCCGGCCAGGTCTACGAGTACAAAATCGACGTCTGGGCCACCAGCAACGTCTTCCTCAAAGGCCACCGCATCCGGCTTGAGGTAAGCAGTAGCAACTTCCCGCGCTTCGACCGCAATTTGAACACCGGCAAGAACGCCGCCGACAGTTCCACGTTCGTGAAGGCCACCAACACCATCCTCCACGACACCGAACATCCCAGCGCGCTCGTGCTGCCGATCGTGGCGAAGTAGAACCCGGGCACCCGGCCGTGAGCGCGTCTGAGCGCTAAGAAAACCGAGTGCCCCAGGTCAGGACTTTCGGGCCTGGGATTCACTTACGATGCGAGGTGATAGCGCTATGATGATCTCCGTCGTTTGTTCAACCAACGCGCAATTTGTGCGATCCCGTTCTACCGGCAAAGAACGGGACGCCGAATCAGGCAACGACTACTTCGGGGCTAGGTACTATGCAAGTTCAATGGGGCGGGTGGCCCAGGTCTGACTCTCCCCAAAAGAATGGGTGCCCCATGTCTGGATTTTCAGACATGGGAGACGACGGACCCCATCGATGCGTTTCCAGGAGGTGGATGACCCAGGTCTGACAAATAAGATCGGGTGCCCCATGTCTCGTCCGCCGCGGTGGTAGACCTGGGATGGATGTAGGATGTTGGGATGACCAAGGGGCTGGTCCGTTATCAGCAATGCGGCTGTTTTCACTTCATCACCTTCAGTTGCTATCGTCGGCCGGGTGCCCCAGGTCTGGATTTTCAGACCTGGGATACCACCGAAGCCCTTCCCGCAAAATTCCCCCTCGGAATCTGCAGATTAATTCTCCAAAAAGCGCACAATCAACATAGGTTTCCATAGCTCTTCGGAGTTGGAATTCGCATAAGCGCGGCCGAAGCCGGGTGCCCAACTTTGACCCGCCGAATGGCTGAGGGTGCCCCATCCTTTCCACAGTCTCATCGTGGAAAGGGCGGGTTGCCTCGAACATTCCCATCGATGTTTCCCCTCCCCGTCCAGCATCTCGAAATCGGACCCGAGAAAACACAAACCCAAACCAGCCTCATCCGCCTTGCAGATTATTTCCTCCATCTGTGTACCATCGAAATAGGGGAAATACGATTCGCGCTCGCATGCGTGCCCAAAGTGGCGCTTAACCCGCACTTAATGCGCACGTTTTGACCAGCAAAACCTTTAGCACGAATGAGTTCCACCTGCCGGAGGTCAACCTACCCCCACCATTCGCTTTATTTTCGCTTTTCGGTAGCCCTCCCGGCGGGTGGCCACGATCTCAGTGTGTCAAGTGCACGGCACCTGGTAGCCGGCCAGCGCAGCCGAAGCCGCCGACTTGCTTCAGAACCGGGTGCCTCTTGTCGTAGACCGAATTCGATTCACACGCCGTTCATTCTCGTTTTACAGAAACGTCAAATCTTGCCATTAGGCTCAGCGCATGAAGAGCCTTGTAGTTCGCATTGCATTCATTTTCGCAGGCCTGTTGTTCGCATTTTGCGGCACCCAGTGCATAGCACAATATGAGGATGGCAGCCTGATCGGGACCATCCATGACGCCACCGGAGCGGTCGTTCCCAACGCTACCGTCACCGTCACCAACGTGAATACCGGGATTGTGAGCAAGGTTGTCGCCAATGCCTCTGGCGATTATGAACTGCCGTCGCTGCACGTGGGCATGTACAACATCAAGGCCGAGGCGACGGGCTTCGCGCCCGCTGAGGCGAAAAACATATCCGTCGCCGTGGCGCAGCGCCAGCGCATCGACTTGTCGCTAAAGGTTGGACAGGCAAGCTCAACCACCGTCGAAGTCAGCGATGTCGCTCTTCAGCTTCAGACCGAAACCAGCGAACGCGGGCAATCGATCTCTGGATACCAGACCGAAGCTCTGCCGCTTGTCAGCCGCAACTTTTCCGATCTTCTGGCGCTGGTCACCGGTTCGCGCCAAGCCCCGACCCAGGCGACCACCAGTTCCATCAGCAGTCTGGTGCGCGAGGGGGCGTACAACGTCAACGGCCAGCGCAGCATGTTTAACAATTACCTGCTCGACGGAATGGATAACAACGCGTACGGCGAGAGCAACCAGGGATTTGACAACCAAATCATCGCCATTGCGCCGGACTCTGTGGCGGACTTCAACGTGGTGACGAACAACGAGAGCGCGGAATACGGCCGCTCCTCGGGTGCAACGATCAACGTCGCTTCGCGAAGTGGGACCAACCAGTTTCACGGGCTGCTATACGACTTCATTCGCAATACCGACCTGAACGCCGCAGGCTTCTTCAAGCCCACGCTGGTTGGCAGCACCGGGAACAGTGTTCCATTTCAAAAGCCGGCCTTCAACCGCAACCAGTTCGGCATGAACATCGGCGGTCCCATCCTCAAGGACAAGCTGTTTTTCTTCCTCGACTACGAGGGTTTCCGGCAGAAACTTAGCCCTCTCTATGTGCTCACGTTGCCCACGCAGGATGAAATCAACGGCAACCTCGTTGTGCCGGTCAAGAATCCACTGACCGGAGTGACCTACCCGCTTGACCCTTCCACGGGCCTGACGGCAATTCCCACGACCGCCATCAATCCGCTTTCGACCAAGATTCTGAGCTATTATCAGCCGTTTATCAGCCAGTTGCCACAATCCGGTGTCAGCACCACCGGGCTCAATTCCGATGACTACCCCACGGAAGTTCCATTCACCGACAACTCGGATAAGGGTGATCTTCGCCTCGACTATCAGCAGTCGCCCAGCTCCTCGTGGTTCCTGCGCATCAGTGACCGCAAGGAGACGGGCGTGAACCACCCGACCATTCCCCTGCCGCTCGACGGGCAGGCGAACGGCACGATCCGAATTCTCGACCAGCAGGTGGCGCTTGGGTATACGCACCTGTTCGGCGCCAACAAGATACTGGACGCGCGCCTCGGATTGTCTCGCACCAAGGCCGGCAAATATACGCTCTCCATCGGCCAGAACGACTTCACCATACCGGGCCTTGAAGATGTCCCGTCTTTCATTGCCGGCGGTCTGCCCTCGGTAAGCATTTCCGGCGGTTTCACCTCCTTCGGCCGCCAGAGTACCAATCCTCAATGGCAGAATCCGGCGCTGCTCGATCCCAAGGTTAACTACACCTGGGTCAAGGGCAACCACTCGCTCAAGTTCGGGTATGAATACGAGCACATCTGGATGGCGGTCAACGATAACAACCCGCTCTATGGTTCCTGGACCTATAGCGGTGGCTACAGCGCCATCGGCACCAAGGTTGCCGACGACTACTGGGCCGACTTCCTCTTTGGTACTACCAGCAGCTATCAGTTAGCCAACTATTTCGTGGTGCACCTGCGGCAGACATTGGACAGCGCCTACGGGCAGGACGACTGGAAGGTACTCCCCAACCTGACGCTCAACCTGGGCGTTCGCTGGGAATACGGCTCGCCCTATTCGGAATGGAAGAATTACATCTCCAACTTCGATCCAGTCAACCAGGTGGTGGACACCATCTCACCCGGAGCCGTTGAGGGCAACGGCATCGTGCCGGTCAGCGCCGGCGGGGTTTACGGTAAGACGCTCGTCAATCCAGACCTGCACGATTTCTCGCCGCGTGTTGGTTTCGCCTATGCCGTCACGCCGAATACGGCGATCCGCGGCGGCTTCGGCACAGGCTACGTACACTACACCCGTGCAGGATCGGGCGATATTACGGGCATCAATGCTCCGCAGGCCCAATTCGCCGTGGTTGCGCAGATTGCTCCGACAACCACCGATCAGTGCAGTACTCCGCTTCCATCACAGATCATTCCGGTCGGTGAGACAACCCCCGGTTGTTACGCTACCGCCGATCAAGGATTCCCTTCGGGCCTGGTGACCACATTTAATCCGGCCACCGACAACATCACCTGGGTTCCCAAGAATACGCCCGACAGTTACGTCGAAAACTACTTCCTCAGTGTGCAGCGGCAATTGACGAAGAACACCCTTCTGGATGTGGCTTACGTGGGGAACCACGGACTCAAGCTACAGGGCTTTCTGAATGCAAACCAGCGAGTTCTATCCACCCTGGGCACAAGCGACGTGCAGCGAGAGTACGCCAACTGGCCCAGTGATATCACCGAAGCGCTGAATGAATTCTGGTCCAACTACAACTCGTTGCAGGTTCGCTACGAGCAGCGTTTTGTGCATGGGCTGACATTGCTGAATTCCTTTTCGTGGGAGCACTCCCTGGACAACGCCAGCGCATCGCTGGAAGGCAATACTCCATCCCCGCAGGATGGGAACAACATTAAGGCCGATTACGCGCAGTCGGATTACAACCTGCCCCTCGCGAATGTAACCAGCCTTGTGTATGACGTGCCGGTGGGACGCGGTCGCAAGTATCTGAGCGGCAGCAATCCTGTGATGGACCTCCTTGTTGGCGGCTGGCAGATCAGCGCCATCAACGCCACGCAGGCCGGCACGCCCTTCAACTTGACCTATGGCCCCAACGCGACCCAGCAGGTTTCCCAGCAAATCTCGGCAACTTACCGCGGCGCCAACGAATACCGTCCGGACTACGTCCCCGGCCAGAAGATTACCCAAGGCAAGTCGAACCGCGCGGCCAACACCGGCTATGTAAACTACATCAATTACTCGGCCTTTGTGCTGCCGCCGATCAAAGACTCCGCGGGCAATTATCTCAGCCCCTTCGGCAATGCTTCGCGCAATCCGGGCCGCACGCCGCCGTTCAACGAAACCGACCTCGACCTGAATAAGAGATTCAACACTCCGATTGAAAACATGAAGATCGAATTCCGCGCCGAGGCCTACAACCTTTTCAACCACACCAACCTTTACCTGCCGGGCAACATCAGCGGATCGCAGGGCACCATTGCCGCGGGGACTACTCTCGGAACGGGAGACGCGCCCTCGCTTTCCGATATCTCCGGAGGTAATCCTACCGGCGGCGGACAGATCACAAGCACGTTCGAGCCGCGCATCGTCCAGTTTGGACTGAAAATCATCTACTGAAACCGATGTACCGGCTTGAGGCAACCCGCGCATTTTTCAGCGAGGGTTGCGCTTTCAGGTATGCGAGCGATGACCGCACCTTGCACATCGACGCTGATTGGTAACTTTCAGTCCGATTTCCGGGCGTCGCAGTCCAACTTGACTCTGTAAGAAGACAAGTATCCGTGCGGAGTTGGTTTCGGAGAATAACGGCAACGGTTCTGAAATAGCGACAACATCCCTCGATCAGTTTCGGAATACACGAAGACTCTTTCAGCGTATTGCAGGCGGTTTTTCCAGGTGAAAGAGCCAAATTAGTGCGTGCTTTCGGTCTACACCAATTCCAAAAACTGCCGCGGCATGTTGTCGTCGCGGCCTTTATCCCACCTCAAGCATGCGGTCGAGGGCGACTTTGGCCCAATGCTTGACGCTTTTGCGGACCTGGATGCGATTGACGACGCGGCCTTCGACGAGGTTTTCGAGAGCCCAGGCGAGGTGGTGCGGGCTGATGCGGTACATGGTGGTGCAGAGGCAGCCGGTGTCGTCGAGGGTGATGATGCGCTTGTTTTGGGCGGCGGAGCGGCGGGCCATGCGGTTGACGAGATGAATCTCAGTTCCGACGGCGAACATGGAGCCCTCGGGAGCCTGCTCGGCGAGCGCGATCAACTGCTCGGTAGAGCCGATGGCGTCGGCTTTCTGGCAGACTTCCCAGCGGCACTCTGGGTGCACGATGACTTGGATGCCGGGATACCTGGCGCGTACCTGATCGACGTGGCTGGGCAGAAAGCGCTGATGGACGGAGCAGTGGCCCTTCCACAGCAGGATGCGGCTGTTGGCGAGGGCGGCGGCGGTTTGGCCGCCTTGCAAGGCCCAGGGATCCCAAACCGCCATTTCATCGAGCGGGATACCCATGGCATAGCCAGTGTTGCGGCCCAGGTGCTGGTCGGGCAGGAAGAGGATGCGCTTACCACCCCAACGACGAGGACCTGTCGTTGGGGACCCCGGATTTCCGCACGCAAAGGCCCAACGGAAGGCCGCGGCAGCGTTGGACGAAGTGCAGACCAGCCCACCGCGCTCGCCGCAGAAGGCTTTGATGTCAGCGGCGGAGTTCATATACGTGATGGGAATGATCTCGTCGGAAAGGTGGAAGCGCGTGAGGGCGTCCCAGCAGTCTTCGACCTGGGAGATTTCAGCCATATCGGCCATGGAGCAGCCAGCGTTGAGGTCGGGCAGGATGACCTGTTGGCCGTCGCGGCCGAGCACGTCGGCGCTCTCGGCCATGAAGTGCACGCCGCAGAAGACGATGTATTTCGCGTCAGTCTCGGCGGCAATTTTTGAGAGCTTGTAGCTGTCGCCGGTGAAGTCGGCGAAGCGGATGACTTCGTCGCGCTGATAGTGGTGGCCAAGGACAACCGTGGTTGCCCCGAGCTTTGCGCGGGCGTTGGCAATACGCGCGTCCATGGTGTGGTCGGGGAGCGCGAGGTAGTTTTCAAGGCTGCAAGTTGTGCCAGTCTCCGGCGAGACCGCTGTTACTTCGTCAAGGACCTGATTCACCGTATTCCGCCTTCAGCCCAACTACCCCTGATGGAGCAGCGGACGGGGATGTTGAAAGCAAATATAGCTGCAGTGGATGCACTGGCCTTGGCCTGGGAGTTCCGGGCGATGACCCCGGTTCTCAAAAGCCGCCCACCCACGGGGTTGTTGCAGCCCTTCACTTCAATGGATGCGCTTCCAGCCTGGTGGATTCAGGCGAACGAAAGGCCCTCCCACTTCTTCTTACTTTAACAAAGCGGTGACGGCCGGCTCAAATGAATGCAGTCATCGCGCCCTTTTGAGAATACTCGGCGGGGTCACGCTCTGACAGCCAGTAATTCGCCTTCGAACTCCTCGTTGAGCCATTTGCTGAAGGCGGCGAACTCCTCGTCGCGGCCGAGAAAGTCGCGCACCATTTCGCGTCCCGGCTTTGACCCGCCTTGTTCCAGCACGAGTTTGCGATACCGGTTTCCCGTGTCGCAGCCTAGTAAGTCGGCGGGATCGAACTGCGTGAAAAAGTCCAGGGCGATTACCTTGTCGAATGCATAAGTGTAGTAATTCGACGAGTAACCGGTGAGATGTCCAAAGCTGGCATACATGCGATTGCCTTCGAGCCATGTCCAGGGCTGCAAGGTCTCGTAGAGGCGTTTGGTCGTCTCGTCTAAGTCGATGCCCGCCGGGTCCTGGTCGTGCAGGTCGAGGGAGAGCGTGGTGTAGTAAAGCTGCGAACGCACCCAGTCCGCGCGGCCGAAGGAGCTGGCTCCCTTCATGTTCCGGATGAGTCGCGAGGGGAGGGTTTCGCCGGTCTGGTAGTGCTTCGCGAATGCCTGGAGCAGCTTTTCGTCGCGGAAGAATTCCTCGAGCATTTGCGACGGCACCTCGATGAAATCGCCTTCGGTGGCAAATCCCGACAGTCCCGCCCATTGGGTGTGGCCGCCGAGAATCGCGTGCATCAAGTGGCCGAATTCGTGGAAGTAGGTGACTACGTCGTTGTATTGCAGGAGTCCGGGATCGCCCTCGTCGCCGCCGGGGAAGTTGCAGATGAGCGCGGCCTCGGGCAGGTAGCGCCTGCGGACGCCAGTGACCACCGGGGCGGCGCTGAACCACTTGTCCTTGCCTTCGCGCGGGTGCATGTCGAGGTAGAACCGGCCCACGTGCCGGCCGCTATCGAACACTTCAAACACTGAGACCGCAGGGTCCCAGCCGAGGGCTGTCGAGGGGCGGAACTCCACCTTGAAGAGCCGCGCCGCAGTTTCGAGGACGCCGGCCTCCACCTGCGCATAGGGGAAATAGGGCCGAACGGACTGCGAATCGAAGTCGAAGGCCGAGCGGCGGTACTGTTCGTACCAGTAACCGCGACTGGTGATATCGATCTCCTTCAGGTCCGGTTTGTGCTGGCGCGCGAACTCGACGATCAACTGGTGCTCACGGCGCGCGCCGTCGAGGCTGGCTTCGTTGAGCCGGGCCAGAAAGGTGCGCACATTAGCGGCCGAGCCCATCATCTGGTCTGCCGTAGCCAGGTCGGCCCAACTGCGGAAGCCCAGCACCGTTGCAATCTCCTGCCGTGTTGCCAGCAGGTCCAGCAGAATCTGCTGGTTGGCTGGGTAGGCGCGGGTATTGTAGGCGAGGAACATGCGCTCACGCAGTTCTGCATTCGATGCAAACGTCATCACCGGCTGCATGTCGGGCTGGTCGGTTGAGAGCGTGACCTGGCCGGCGGCGTCCGGCTGATGGCGAGCAAGATAATCGGCGGGCAGACCTTCCAGTTCCGCCTGCGTGGCCAGAATTGTCTTGGCGCCCTCCTGGATGTTGCGACTGAATTCGAGTGCGAGGCGGGTGGCTTTCTCGTGCAGCGATTGCAAGTGATCGCGGGTAGCCTGATCCTTGTCCACGCCGGCCAGGCGATAGCTCAGCAGGGTGCGGTCAACGTAGTGCCGGGTGGCGGAATCGACGGCCTCGAGACTCACGGCAGACAGTGCTTCGTAGACGGCACGGTTCAATCCCAGAGTGCTGCCCGCCATGGCTACCCGCTGCGCTTCCTGTTGCGCCTGGTCTCGAACCGCCTTGTCGGCGGCAACGGAGTTGAGAACTCCCGCCTGGGCGCCTGCCAGGCTCAAATGCTCAATGGCCGCGTCATAAAGCCGCAGCGAGTTTTCCGGCGTACGCGGCCCTTCAACGGCAAGAAGAGCGGCCAGGGCTGCCTCATGGGCGGCAAGCCGGGCGCTCACCCAGGCAGCCAGCGCCTCGGCCGATTGGGCTCCGCCCGCGTCCCAGGCGTGAAGGTCTTCGGTTACTTGAGCGGCGGCATTGGTCTCTGCAGGCATGATGGGCACAACCCTCCGAGTTCCAGATTGCCACACCGAGCTGGGTGGGCGGGAGCGAGCGCCACAAATGTTGGGATTAAACACTTTCCCATGTTGCATCCGGGCTTGAACCCATCTAAGATGCGTCAATTGAAGTTATGGCTCAGACCGCCGCAGTTGCGCCTTCTTTACCCGCCGCCAGTCTGCCCTTGCGCGTGGGCAAGCTGTGTGTAGCGCTTCAGGCGGGGTCAGTGGCGGAGCTGATGGAGCGCGCGGAGACGGCCCTGAAAGACTCGAAATTCTTCGAGTTCCGGCTGGATGCATTGGCCAAGCCCGCGGGGGTACTACCCAAACTCAAGGATTTCCTTGCGATGCACCGGGACGTGACCGCGATTGCCACTTGCAGGCGGAAAGAAAACGGCGGAAGCTTTGAAGGGTCTTTGGCAACCGAGCTTGAGATTCTTGGCAAGGCGGCCCAGGCCGGCTGCCAGATTGTGGATCTGGAAGTCGAGTCAGCCGAGGAGGCCAAGCCGGGCCAGTTGGGCAGGCTGCGCGCGTCGGGAGCAGCTCTCCTGATTAGTTTCCACGACTTTACGCGCACCCGGAGCCTGGAGCAGGCTGCAAACCGCATCGATGTCTTCAAGCCCGACTTCGTCAAAGTGGTGTCGACCGCGCGGTCGCTGGCCGACAATCTTGCCGTGTTGCGCTTTATCGAAGGGCGCTCCATCTCAGCGCACGTGGTGGGCATAGCCATGGGCGAAGAGGGACTAGTGAGCCGCGTGCTGGGTCCTCGAGAAGGCGCCGCATTTACCTTTGCTGCTTTCTCCGACGGCACAGAAACCGCTCCCGGACAGCCGGCCGCACGCACATTGCTTGACCTCTATCGTGTCGATCATCTTGACCAGGCAACGCGCGTGTTTGGCGTGGCGGGCAACCCGATTGCCCACTCGCTTTCGCCCCTGCTGCACAACACTGCGTTTCGGCGTGAGAACGTGAACGCGGTGCTGCTGCCGCTGAAAGTGCGCGCCCTGGCTGACCTGCTGGCCGTGGTGCAGGAACTTCCACTGGCTGGCGTAGCGGTGACCATGCCGCTCAAACAGGAAGTCCTGCCGCACCTGGCCAATATGGATTCGCTCACGGCTCGCATCGGCGCCTGCAACACGCTGCGCACTGGCGCCGACGGCAAACTCTACGGCTTCAATACCGATGTGGCCGGCGTGGTAAGGCCGCTCGAAAGGCGTTTGAAGCTCAAGGGCGCTCGCGTGGCCGTGCTGGGTGCGGGAGGCGCGGCACGGGCTGCGGTCTTCGGCCTGGCGCAGGAGGGAGCGGAAGTATTCGTCGTCAACCGCACGCACGAGAAAGCGGTGGCCCTGGCCCGGCAGGCCAAGGTCAAATCGCTCAAGCACGAGGCATTTGTAAAGCAGCATTTTGACGTGCTGATCAATTCGACGCCCTGCGGCATGAAGGGCAACAAACAGGCCCTGCCCATCGCGGAGAGCGAGTTGAACGCCGGCCTGGTGTTCGACATGGTGTATAACCCGCTGGAGACGCCGCTGCTCGCACTGGCCCGGTCGCGCGGAATTCCCGTGATTAGCGGACTCGAAATGTTTGTTCAGCAAGGCGCCCGCCAATTCGAGATATGGACAGGCAAGCCGGCGCCCGAAGCGGAGATGATGCGGGTAGTGGAACACGAGTTGCGCCGGCGCGGATGAATCGGCGGCGCGTTGATTGCGTGCCTTTCACCATTCGCACCAAAAAGAGACCGGGCCGTACACCCTAATGCGGCGCAAACCCGTCAAAACAGTAGAAAGGGCCAACTACCCACTCTGAGAAAATCCCGCCTTGCCGCACGCCTCACGCGGTTCGAGAGTGCCCAAATGAGCGCTTCCCCTGAAGCTGGTTTTACAGCCCATGATCGGCTGCCTGAAGTAAAGCCGTCGGTCTGGACCTCGACGGTAGCCTACGCCACTGCGATTGTGTGTCTTGCCAGCCTGGTTCTTGTGCAGGGATGCGGCTTCTGGGTCAACCCGGCCGGTCCCCAGGATCCCCCTCCCAAAGGGCCTCCGCCCGGTTCGGGCCAAACCGGGGCCATCACGATTTCGCCGCAATATGCCGCACTTGCGCCCGGCCAGAAAATCAAGTTCACCGCGGGCAACACCGGCGGCGCGCAGACGGAGTGGATGGTCAATGGGGCGGTTGGGGGAAATTCCACCACCGGCACGGTAGACTCCTCGGGAAACTACACCGCGCCGGCTTCTGTCACGCAGAGCGAAAACGTCACGGTAACCGTCGCGCTTACCTCTTCCGCGCAGCAGAACTCCGCCACCGCGGCCGTGGCCATCATTCTGCCTGCGCAGGTAGCCTGCCCGCCATTTACAGGAAACCCGCAGGTCGCGAGCTATTCCATCTATTTACCGGCGCCAGGGAAAGTATCCGTTGAGTTTGGAAAAACCACCGACTACGGGCTAAATACGTGGCAGGTGGCCACACCTTCAGCCACCGGTGGGCAGGTGCAAATTTACGTTGCAGGCATGTTGGGGAACACCCTCTACCACATGCGCGGACAGGTAACGCTGAACAACGGCGCGACATTCAATGATGCTGACCAGACCTGTACCACGGGGACACCGCCCAAAACCGTGACCACCCAGATTTCCACCGCCAACGGGGCAACGCCGCAGCCGGGGATCGAGATGTGGAACACGTTGCTGCCACAAGGCGTTACCGAGGCCTTTGCCACCGATCTCAGCGGAAACGTGATTTGGACCTACACCTACCAGGGCTCGAATTCGGATTTGCTCCAGGGCATCCAGTTGCTACCCAACGGCCACTTCCTGATGGTCATCTCTTACTTGTCATCGCTGACGACGCTCGGATCACAAGCCGGGATACTCAACGAGATACGAGAGGTCGATCTGGCTGGAAACACGATCCGCGAGCTGACGATGGATGCATTGAACAAATCGCTGGCGGCGTCGAACCTGCGCGACGCGCAGGGCAACACCTACCAGCTCGGAAGCTTTCATCACAATGTTCTGGCCTTGCCGAATGGCCACTGGGTTGTGCTGGCCACGGACATGAGGACCTATACTAACTTGCCCGGCTATCCCGGAACCACGAATGTCGAAGGAGACGCCCTGGTCGACGTGGACCAGAATTCCAACCCGGTTTGGGCGTGGAACACCTTCGATCATCTGGATGTCAACCGCCATCCCATGAACTTTCCTGACTGGACGCACTCGAACGACATGCTTTATTCGTCCGACGATCACAACCTGCTGCTCTCGATGCGCCACCAGAACTGGATCATCAAAATCGAGTATCTTGACGGCCAGGGTTCAGGCAAAGTGATGTGGCATCTGGGCGAGGGGGGCGACTTCAAGCTCGTCGGGGCTGTCGATCCAACCGACTGGTTTTATGCGCAGCATGGAATGAATTACTTCACTCCCAATACCACGGGCGTCTTTCGTATTGGATTGATGGACAATGGAAATGATCGACTCTTCCCGACCGGCGCAGTCTTTTGCAAACCGTCTGCAACCCCGACAGCGACTTGCTATTCCACCATGCCCGTGCTGGAACTAAACGAGGCGAACATGACGGCAACCATGGTGACGCATTATGTTCCCCCACCCAGCTATTACAGCTTCTTCGGGGGGAATGTCAGCCTGTTGAAAAACGGCAACATTCACGTGGATTTCTGCGCGGCGAGCGGGGGGTCGATAGTGCAGGAACTGAACCCGCAGGTCACCCAGGCAGCGTGGCAGGGGATCACGCCCAATTCAAATCAGTTCCGTGCGGATCGTCTGCCGAGCCTCTATCCCGGCGTGCAGTGGTGAGCAGCTTGAATGAGGACTCGAGAGACGCAAGGGCGCTCTAATGGCAGCCAGTGAAGTTCATGTTCGCCGCGGATAGCTGCGCCCCGGGGCTGGCTATCAAAAACGATGTGCCGTCTTGCTGAAACGATGCGATTGCGGTTGGTTGACTGCACGAGGAAGTGCTATTGTCCGCTGCGTAGATCAAGTAAATTGGCGGGACAGCAGCCTGCACCGATCCACCATTTGCCGGCGAAAGCGGGCTTTGAGAAGGCAATGTGAACGTGTAGGTCGCGCAAAACGGCGCATTCCCTCCACAGGTCCCCGCAGTTGTATTGAATGTGAGGTTCTGCGATGGATTGAGGCTCGGAATCGCGATTGCCCACAGGTTGGGCATTCCATTTGGAGCCTTCGATCCATCCAGCGCCTCCATAGCGATCTGGGGCACCACGGTTCCTGCGGTCGCAACGGGCGCACTCGTAATGACCCCTGTGATCGTGGCGGGCGCGGTGGTTTGCTGTTGACCTTCGAGGCCGCACAGGCCTGCGCATCCACCCATTTGGATCGTTCCCAGATCGGTGGCTCCTGAGACAGACGCTACGAAGGGCGGGTACGCATTACCCGTGGAATCCAATGCCGCCAGAACAATCGCCGACGGATTGGGAACCGCCTGTGCGCACACGCTGAATCCACCATGTACGTCGGTCGCAACCTTCTTTGTTGGGTAAAATTCGTAGACCGGCGTCAGGGATAATTCCGTTCCCGACTCAAGGACAGCCCAGCCTTGCGCGACAGGCTGGTTCGTGAGTGAATCCTTCAGCGTGCCGGAGATGGCGAAGCCTGTGCACACATCGCTCACCGGCGGATTGGGCGCCGATGACTTGCCTCCGCATCCACTCAGGCCAAGCCACAGCAAGCACGCAAACAGCAAGGCTCTGCCAATACTCTTCATAGTTGCCTCACCTTACAAGGGCACTACGAATGTCTCCATCGCAGGATCTGATCCATTCTAACCCCTGAAGTCACGATGAGCCTGACACAGAGATTGTCTGTCATCGGTCTGCAGAAGTTCGTGTGGAGTGTTCTCTCTTAGGCCTTCTGTGAATCATCTCCAGCATGCTGATTCCGTCAAATTCTGCAAAGACCCGAAAGCCGGAGCTAATTCCTTCCTTGATACCCCAACCCTCGATCGTCTTGCCGAACGAAACGTTTTGCGAAGGCAAATAGGCTGCACTTAACGCCGTCGACATGCCGAATCCGAGGATGCCGGCATAATTCGGCATCTCTTTCCCCTTGTCGCTGTATGCCACCGCTTCACTACGGAGCGCCCAACCGATTCTCGATAAGACTGGGCCTGAACCCTTGCGAAAGTAGCGGGGGTCCTGGTGAAACACCACCGGCATGAGGGCGTCCGCAAAAAGCGTGGATGAAGCATAGTTGGCTGCGTTGTAGCCAAAGAGCTGCGCAAACCCCCGTCCTCCCGGAGCGTAAAACGGGCCAACTCCTAAGCCCTTGTCAAACTCCGACGCGAAACCCGCTCGAATGAAAAGAGAGGGGCTCGCGATTTTTTTAAAAGCGATCTCAAACTTCTGTCGAGGACGCAGAGAAGCCACGGGCGTGTCGGGGTTCCAGACTGTTCCATCGTCGCGCGACACAACCCACACTCGAATCTGCGGAAGAGGCGCCTCGGGGAGAGAGGGATCGATCGGAGCCTGAGCCAGGCAAGCCTGGGCCCCTAAAGCTGCAACAAGGAGCGCACGCAAAATGAGTTTTGCGAGTCTTTGATTCACCTGGCACCTTCCGCTGCTCAAGAGCGAGCGAGAATTTAATCCACCGGGTGCCAGCGGCTTGAAGTGGCCAGGCAGAATTTGGAGGCTGGAGCTCTCCCATCTTGTAAGATGCCGCCATTCCGCAGAACGATCACGTCGGCTTAGGAATGAGGAATTGCGGCTCAGGATTTTGGGGCGGTGTGGATCAGGATCGGACTATTTGGGCTTCTTCTCCAGCTTTTGATCTTTGCGTTTCGATTCACCTTCGTGGGTGATGGGGATGGGCGCCATGTCAGCTCCGACGCGGCGCACCTGCGTATCTCTGAGCGCGAAGGAGATGGTCCGTGGAGCGGCAGGCCGGGCAATGCCGGTGTCGGGATTGATCGCAACATCCGGCGAACTGGAAATCTGGAAGCTGAAAACGGGCTCAGTTCCGCCGGGCGCCGTTTCCGACGAAATGCGGACCGGGAGATACCCCTGAATGGGGTGCAGGCGATAGGCTGTCTCGTAGCGGTGATGCTTGAGGCTCCAGGTGAAAACGCGAATCTGGTCGAAGTCGAACGCCAGACCGGATTTGGGCGTGCTCAGCGCAGTCACGTATTCAGGAATTTCGTGGTTGGTTCCGGGAGCGTCGGAGTCTTCAACCTTAGCGATTACATAAGCGCCCACGATGCGCTGGCCCTCGGCGTACTGCGCAATGTCGTCGGGCACGTCCACGTCCACGCGGCTGCCCAATAACCACCCGGCGTGACCTTGGTTGTCGCGCACCAACCACCAGTCCTCCATGATCGCCGGAGGCGTTTCGGCCTCGCCTGGAAGCGGCTCAACGGGGACAGGTTGCCTGACGAGCGGCCGGTTGGCGCTTACCGGCGTGGGGCTCTTTACCCCAGCCTGTCCCGGTGTGGAATGTTTAGAGGCCACCGCAACGGGGGGCGGGTTCTTGGGCATCGATGCGCGGGCCAGCAACTGCACCTTGGCGTTGGCGCCCAGCAGGTAGAAACGATCCGTCTCCCGTCCAGGACTGACGTGGAGGTACATATCGTCGCGAAGGGTTCCGGTGGCGACCACCGGGTCTTGCTTGTGCTGATCCGCAAGCTGAACGAAGCCATCGTATATTTTGCTGTCGATGACAGCCCGCTCTGGAATCCAGCCAATCTCGTTTTTCCGAGTCTTGACCTTGAGAAAGCGACGGCCATGTTCGAGGACTTCAAGCGGCTGGCCGTTCACGACTTCGGCCACGCGATTGGAGACGGCGGCCACCCGGTCGCGCAGATACATCTGCCGCGTCCAGACGTAGACGGTGTCATGCCGTTGCTCGTGAAAGCGGGCGCATCCTGCCACAAGGACAAGAAAAAAAAGAACAAACAGGCAGAGCGCACGGGGTGTGACGCGCCTTAAGGAAGGTGGGCCTTGAATCGGAAATCGCGTCAATACAGCCACAGGCGGTTGTCTTGAGAATAGCACCGACAATCGTGCATGCGATAAGGCGGAAGCCTGGCTATGTGACGAGAGGAACCCGTAAGTCCACTGGCAGCCGCGTTAGAGCAGTTTCGGAAGACGCGTAGACATTTAGGTGAAGCGAAAAGTGGCTCTTTCGTGATAAAAGGCCACTTAAGTGTGTGCTTTCGGTCGACGCCAATTTCGAGACTGCAATAACGCAATTTGGGCGCGTGCCGGCCGCGATCACTTTTTGGACTGCACTTGCCTCAATGCCATGCTGCGATGGTGCTGGCTTCGACAGGGTCGGTTCCGGTGGCTGAGGAGATGGCAGCGTCCAGATTTCCGGCGGTGGTGGTATCGAATGTGTAGCCTTTCAAATCCGGGTTGCCGCCGAAATCAACTGCCAGCACGAACGTGCCGGTGTTGTCTTCGACCATCGCCTGGGGATTCGTTCCCACAGTGAACGTGGTGCTCAAGGCCGTGAGCGAGTCAACGCTGTTGGTTGATGTAATCGAGAAGCCGGCAATGACGCCTGTTGAGCTGCCGCTTACCTGCCGGTTGACCACGTACACGTAGTCGCCCGAGGAGATGGGCAGAATCGAGTAGGGCGCGAGACCCTGGCTGGCGAAAGGCGAGCCCGTAATTTCTTTCAAGGTGCTGAACGCAAACACACGCAGCCCGCCCGTGTTGGAGCCTGAAGAGGCGACGGTTTCGCCAATATAAACAAAGCGCGGAGCCGTCTGTCCGGAGACGACGGGGTCCACTGCCACCGAAAGAGCGGCGCCGCCGGTGCCCTTGACCGGAATGTTGCCGACCGCTCCGAAAGGCTTGGTGTCTGACGAGTTAAACGGCACAGCCGCCGTGCCACCCACACCCATAGCGACAAAGACATAGGTGTTATCAGTGGAAATGGCAAGCTGCTGGACGGACGAGTTGGGGAGGATGGCGAATTGCTCAGTAGAAGCGGCAGCGGCGCCGGTGGAAGGATTGAGTTGAATGGCGTAGACGTTCGGCGAACCGGAGAAAACCTCGACCAGCCAGGAATCCGACGCGTCCACCTGCATGCTCGAAGCCGGATCGTTGGAGATGGGGCCGCCGGAATTGGCCAACGTGGAGCTCACCGTTGGTGGCAATGCTGTAGACGTAAATACCGGCTGCGGTACTGGCGTAGAGGAAGGAGTTGTCAGGGGCCACGGTGATGGCGATGGGCGCGGCAGGCGTGGAGTAGGGGCTGCCAGGAAGTGCGGTCACCACGCCGGCGTTGATGTAATAGCCGACAATCTGGTCTGCCGCAAGATTCACGATGTAGAAATCGCCGCTGGATGCGGTGGTGCTGCCACTGCCGGTACTTGTCGGCGCATCCCAGAAACCCTTACAGCCGGCGAGGAGCGGCGCCGCCAACAGCGCCAGCCTTGCCCACTTTCCGATCGTCATTGCCGCTCCTCCACGGTTTCCCACCGGGCCGGGTCGTCCTACAAGCACAGGTTAGCGCTTCGGGCAGGATTTCGTCCCGCATTGCTTCAGTGCAGGCGCAAAGCCTCATCTGAACTCTGCAGCTAAAGACGCTGCCGCGGCGGATTTCGCTTGCGCGCGGGAAAAACGTCCGTGGCGCGGTCCAGCGGGCAACGCGCAGGGAGATGGTTGAAGCAAGTTGGAGATTCGTAGAGCCGAATCAGTTTCTTATCCAACATGGATCGGGGCGTGGAAAGCCCCAATTCTTAGTTGGACAGAAGTAACTGGAGGGGGTGCACAGACGATGATTGGATGACAACGCAAAGGAGCGTTGCCATCCAATCATGCTGATCATTCTCGTATATGAGCGCCTGAGTTAGAGGATATATGACCGGCTAACTTCCTTGTTATGCGGACAATTGTCCTGACTGCTCGATGTAATGTCATACTTCTGCCGGAATCGGCCAATGAAACCGGCGCTGACTGCAGGGAAAGGATCAATAGCCGACGCTCTTCGCGTTCATCGACGCCTAGCTGTTAGCGCGCGCAGCAATTGCGAGCGTCAGTTCACTTCCTTGTTTCAGCTTTACATCATCCTTTTTGCTGGACACAAATACGCCGGAATTCAAGGCGGCGATTTTGCTGTGAAGATCAATACCCGATAACGCGCCGATCTGATCGACCTGCAGAACTCCGGAATTCCAGCTATTGGGTTGCTGATCGCCGGGAGCCACGATATTTCCATCGCGATTTTCAAATTCCGGCGGGAAAACTCCTACAATGGTTGCCTTGATGGGAACGACCTTGCCATCCTTCAAGTCGGCCTGGGTCAAGCGCAGCGCGAGCCTCGACTGCCCGGCAGTCTCCATCTTGTCAGTGGCAACCACGCCAATCAATGTTGTGCCATGCGGCAGCTCTGTTCCGTTCTTGAGGTGGACGGTGTCGCTGAGCTTCGCTCGAAATTCCTGGCCGGGCTTGGCCCTTCTGGCATCGAGATTTTGAATGAGGGCCGCTCGCGCAGGCACCATCTGCATGGCCTCATTGCTCCCGCCGGGTGAATTGGTTGCGGCTTGAGAAGTCTCTGCGCTCTGGGTGTTCTGACTCCGGGCGATGTTGGGAGAAAGAAACGCAAGAGAAAACGCCGCAATCGAAAGGGTTAAAGCGGTTCCAGTTTTCATAAAAAGTTACTCCTTGAATTGGATTGCTCGCACCTCCCCAGCTGGAGGCATGTTGCTTATTAACTTAGACGAGTTATAACGCGCAATGGTTGACTGTTGCGCGACTTATGCGCAGCGGTTTCGTCAGCGTTCGCGGCTAAGTTGTTTTATCTAAGTCATGTACAAACGGCGGGACACGAAGTATTAATCGAACGCGAAAAATATTGCTACTATTCAGTGCGCTAATTCATCTAACTTGTTTAGGAGACGTCTGCACAAGGCGCATTTTCGATCAGCGAAAAATGCAGTGGCTAAAGCCATGTTCATTCTGGAGCCTTTATCGGCCCGACTGAAGTCGTGCCCTTGTTACAAAGCAACTTGTGCAGGGTTTCCTTAGTGGCTTTGTGTGCCTCGAACGCTCGGTTGGAGGGCCCGCCAAACCAGGCGAGCTGCAATCAGGTCTTCAATAGCCATGCCCACAGACTTAAAGGTGACGCGTTGATTGCGTGGAACGGCCGCGAAGCCGGAGTTGCGGAGAATCTCGCCAATTTCGGCGTCGACCCTTGCGCCGGAGAAGCGCACATCGCCTGATTCGCGTTCAACGCAACTGCGCGACTCGGCCACTATATAGCTTGTGAGCATGGCCTCGTTGTCCAACTCGCGCAGGCTGGCACCCGTTGCTCCCACGGCCAGCACCAGCGCATGCGGGGCAAGGCAGCGCCTCTGCAAGACGGGCTCGGGAGAAGCGGTGGCCGTGAGCACAACATCAGCGGCGGCGGCCTCTTGAATGGCCACGCTGCGTGCGCCTGTTTCGGCAGCGAGGCGCTCGGCATTGGCCGCTGTGCGGCTCCAGATGCGGATGTCGTTCAACGCGGGCCAGACGTGCCGCAGAGCCTGAATGTGCGCGTGGGCCTGCACGCCTGAACCCAAAATCCCAAAGCTGGACGGCATTTTTTCAAAGTGAAGGGGAGCGAGCGCGGAAAATGCCACGGCGGAGACGGCGGCGGTGCGCATCTCCGTGATGAGGCGACCATCCATCACCGCCAGCGGCTCGCCAGTGGAGCGGAGCAGCAGTTCGATGACGGCCATGTGGGTCGGCAGCCCATTTCCGGCGTTTCCTGGGTAGAAGGTCACGGTCTTAACGCCCATCACGTCGCCGGCGATCACGGGCATAACGGCAAACCAGCCGTTGTCGGCTCCCTCTGCATTACCGGCGCGGAGAATGGACCGCGGCGGCTGTACGACGAGGCCAGCTGTGTAGTCGAGAAGAGCCTGGCGAATGGCAGGGATCAGTGCTTCGTAGGTGAGAACGGCGCGAACTTCAGGCTCGGAGATATACAAGGGATCGTTCCTCTCGCTTAGAGCCTTTGGCAATATCGGGCGGCGCTAGTTGGGCCGGTTGCTGGAGTTGCTGCGGCGGCGGAAGCGATCATCGACGGGTTGGCGTCCGTTGAAGCCGGCCTCGACCGTGTGCCAGTGTTCAATGGCGGTTTCGCCCATGCGCCAGCAGAGAAGCACGATCTCATCGTCGAGGCGGCAGGGAAAATCAAGCAAACCGGCCTCGAGATCTTTCACCTCTACACCGATCGAGTCGATTTCAGCTACCGTCTCGCGCACGCGCTGGAGGTGACTCTCAACCTCTTTGCGCTGCTGGGTTACCTTGGCCACGTCGACCCGCATGCCTCCTGCAAGGTAGATGCGCTGGGCCAGTTCAGAGAGTCCCACTTCAGCCGTCTCCGCTGCCTTCTTGCCCTCGATGGCGCGCTTCAACAGCGCTTCCAGCAGCGGCAGCAGCGATTGCGCTTCGTCAAGAGTGAAGGTCTTCATCGCGGATTCCCTGCAACTAGGATACGACGGAATGGGCACATGGACCAGCGAAGAGCAGCCGTACGTTGATGCCGGACGTAACGCTCCGCAGCCTATGAAAGGGCTTTTGCGGATTGAACGGCTGCGCTGGGGTGTCAATCACGTCCACAGCGCCTGTGCTCTTGGACGGCAATCAGAGCGGAGGGGTGATCCACAGTCTGTCGCGCACCCTTCCACGTTCAAAGCACATCTAAGGGGAAATGGCAGGTCTGAATGCTGCTCGTTGCATTCCTCACGGGGTGGCAGATTGCGGATCAGATATGTTTTGCAGTCCTGGAGCAAAGTTCTCCGGGGTCACACTCCTCTACTCTCGATCGAGATCACGCGCGAGTGCCCGTTGCACTGTCCCGGCTGCTACGCCTACGGGTCGAATCACCTTGGCGGCGATGTGACACTGCGCGAATTGAGCGACAAACGCGGCGAAGAGCTGGTGCGCGGTGTGCTTGCTCTGGTGGACCGACACCAGCCGCTGCAGGTAACGCTGGTGGGTGGGGAACCGATGGTGCGCCATCGCGAGTTGAGCCGGATTCTGCCGGAACTCTCCGCGCGCGGCATCTTCTCCATGGTCGTCACCAGCGGCATCATCGCCATCCCCATGGAGTGGATGCGACTACCCCATTTTACGGCGGCAGTATCCATCGACGGCCTGCCCGAGCATCACAATGTGCGCCGCCATCCGGCTACGTATGAACACATTCTCGCGAACATCGCGGGCCGCCGCGTGAATGTGCACTGGACGGTCACTGCGCCGATGTTGGAGCGCGCAGGATACCTTGAGGAGTACGTAAGCTTCTGGAACGCTCGCGAGGAAGTCCGTAACATCTGGGTGAGCCTCTACTCGCCCCAGCGCAGCGAGCAAAGCGCAGAGCGGCTCACACCGGCGCACCGCAGAATGGTGGCAAGGGACCTTCCGCGGCTTATGAAGCTCTATCCCAAGCTGCTTGCGCCTGACGGATACGCCCAGGCGCTGCTGAATCCGCCCGTCTCGCCGAAAGAGTGCACTTTTTCGCGGCTCTCGAAGAATTACTCGGCCGATCTCAGAACCCATGTCGAGCCTTGCGTCTTCGGCGGCGATCCGGATTGCTCACAATGTGGATGTTCGGCCAGCGCGGCCGCGCATTGGATCAGCGGAATCCGGGTTGCTGGTCCGCTGAAGGCGGGCCATCTTCTCCATGGCTCCATGCGGATCGGGAGCGCCATGGCCCGTGTGCAGCACTTCGTTATGCCTTCCTGGCGTGAGCGCGAACAGGACGCGCCGGCTCCAGCCTCCGATCTTGTGAATATCTCGATGGATTGACCTCCGACCCGCCAGCACAAATCCCGTAAACTGAGCCGTGAAAGATCAGCGGCATCAGAAATCGGGAGGCGACGATGAACGAGTTGGAACTGGTCATCATCGGCGATAGCGCGGCAGCGCCGCCGGCGGTGATTCTGGAAGGGCTGGAGGAAGGCCTCGCACACCTGCTTCAGGAGGGGGCTCCGCGAACCATTTACCAGGAACTCTGGCATATCACGTTCTGGCAGCAGATCACGCTGGATTGGGTTCACGGAGTGGAAACTGCGTATCCGGTCCATGATTCTGCCGGGATCCCCACAGAGGCCGACGCGGCTAGCGAAAGCTGGGACCAATTGCGGACGCGGTTCTTTTTTGGCAATCGGCAGGCGGCGGTGATTGCGGGCGATGTGAGACGTCATGACAAACAGGTTCGCTGTCCGTCGAGGCCGGGGCTCCCGGTGCGCACGATGACGGTGCGGGAGCAACTGGAAAGCCTTGGGGCTCATAATGCCTACCACTTTGGCAGGATCGTCCTGCTGCGGCAGCTTGCCGGCGCGTGGCCGCCGCCTTCGGGCGGGGTCACCTGGTGATTGGGTAGCCGCGCACGGCCGCGTTTAGAGCGAAACCAGAGTTAATGTGGCCTTTTCAGTCTCGGGCAGGGTCGCCGCTCCCTGGTGGCCGTGTTGACTTGAACGCCACGGCTTCGGGATACATCGACTCTGGTTCCGCTGTAGTTTGTGAGCGTTGCGCGTGGGCAGGTATCATTGGTTCTCATGGGTACACCACCAATTGAATTCGGCAGCATCGGCATGGCCGACTCGCTCATTCTGATGGTGATGGCGCTGGTGGTGTTTGGGCCGCGGCGGCTGCCGCAGATCGGGCGCCAGATCGGCAAGCTGATGTACGAGTTCCGCAAGGCCTCAAACGACTTCAAATTCCAGATGGAAGAGGAGTTGCGGATCGCGGAGGACGCCGATCGACGCAAGCAGGAAGAGGAACGCCGAAAGCAACTCGCACTCGACCAGCCGGCGCAGGAGTCGGTTTCGGCTGATCCGCCGCCGGCGCGGGTGAACGCGATCGAATCGCCCTATCCCGGTGAAGAGCAGTATCCCGAGATGACGGCATCAGAATCAGCGCGAGTGGAAGAGACGACGCCGCGGATTATGCCGCCTTCGACGGGCGAGACGGTTGCAGCCACACGGCCGGTGCGAGTCGCCGAGCCCGTTACCGGGGCGAGTGATGCGGTAACTCCCGATGACGGTGGACAGGCGGCAGCGCCTGCCGAGAAGGCCAGTGCTACGGAACCAATTGCCTCCGCGACGGAGGTCGTAAGCCACAATGGTTGACCCCGCGGAAGAAATCAGAAAAGCTCGTGTGGCGGTAACGCAGCGTGCGGAGCTACCGGGCATGAGTCTGATGGAGCACCTGGATGAGCTACGCCGCCGCATTGTGCACTCGGCCATTTACCTGGCTATCGGTTTCTTTGTCTGCTGGTTCTTTCGCGACCGTATCGTCGAGCAGTTTCAAGCTCCGCTGATCCAAATCCATAAAACGCTAATGTTCACACATCCCATGGATGCGCTGAACCTGGACCTGCAGGCTGCGCTGACGGCGGGCGCCATCTTAGCCGCGCCATTCATCCTTTACCAGGTGTGGCTATTTATCGCGCCAGGGCTTTACCAGAAAGAGCGGCGATTTGTGGTGCCGTTCATGGCGGCCAGCATCGGGCTGTTCCTCACCGGCGCGAGCTTTGGCTATTACTTCGTTCTGCCGGCAGCCATCGAGATCCTGATTGTGAAGTTCGGTCACAACTTCACACCCATGATCAGCATCGAGGATTACACCAGCTTTTTCCTTTCGATCATTCTCGGCCTGGGCATCAGCTTTGAGTTGCCTATCCTCATCTTCTTCCTGGCGCTGTTTGGCATCGTAAGTCCGAAGTTCTTGTGGAAGAACGTTCGCTACGCAATTCTCACGGTGTTCCTGGTGGCAGCCGTTATCTGTCCCAGCCCTGACCCGTGGACGATGTGCATCTACGCGGTTCCCATGCTGGGGCTCTATCTGGTGGGCATCGCTGTGGCGTGGTGGGTTCATCCATCGCGCCGGAAGGCGAAGGAGGTTGCTTCGTAATGTTCTCGTTCTGGACGAGAGCCATGATCGGCGCGCTGCTGATGTTGCCGCTGTGTGCGCAGACGCAGCAGCGCTTTAACGGGGGCAGAGCCTATGAGTACGCCAAAGATTTTGTGGCGATCGGTCCGCGGTGGCCGACCGGCCCAGGACATGCCAAAGCCGAAGCATTGTTGCGCGCGCATTTTGAGCACGACCAGCTTGAACAGGATACGTTTACGGCCGACACGCCCATCGGCCCAGTGAATATGTGCAACTTCATCGTGCGCTTTCCTGGGAAGAAGGACGGGGCGATTGTGCTGGCGACGCACTACGAAACCAATTACTGGCTGCGCAACATCAACTTTGTGGGAGCCAACGACGGCGGTTCGACGACCGGATTGCTGATGGCCATTGCCGACCAGTTGCGCCTGGAGACGTCGCACGGCAAGAAGCTTGATGGCTACTCGGTGTGGCTGGTGTTTTTCGATGGCGAGGAGGCCATCAAGAGCTGGTCGGCATCGGACTCGACCTATGGCAGCCGGCACCTTGCCGCGAAGTGGGGCCGCGACGGAACGCTAAGCCACATCAAGGCATTCATCCTGACCGACATGATTGGCGACAAGGACCTGGATATACAGCGCGAAAGCCGGTCGACGGGCTGGATTGTTGACCTGGTGCGGCAGGCCGCGAAAAAGTACGGCGACGAGCGCTTCTTTTTTCAGACTGAAGAGGCCGTGGAGGACGACCACTTGCCGTTTTTGGAGCGCGGGGTGCCTTCGATTGACCTGATCGATCTGGACTACGGGCCTAACAACAGCTATCACCACACGGCGCAGGACACGATGGACAAGATCAGCGCGCGCAGCCTGGCGATTGACGGCGATGTGATCATGGAGACCATCCGGCTGATCGATCAGAAGTGAGCTTCAGCCTTTCGCTCAACGCTGAAAGCTGGAGACTGACAGCCGCCATCCTGTAGCATCCGGCAAGAAAGGTCTTTCTCTTATGACAACAACTTCGTCGGATGCTACCGTGCTGTTTCTTGAATCTTCGCGCCGGACGCTGCTGGAACTGTACTGGCCGCGGTTGCAGCAATGCGTCGAATCGCTCACGGACGAGCAGGTTTGGTGGCGGCCCAATGAGGCGTGCAACAGCATCGGCAATCTGATTCTGCACCTGAACGGCAATGTTCGGCAGTGGATTGTGGCGTCTTTCAACGGGATCGCGGACCAGCGCGACCGGCCTGCGGAATTCGGCGAGCGGGAATTGATTGCAGCATCGGCGCTGCTGGAGATGCTGGGCGCAACGCTTGAGGAAGCCTCAGGAGTTCTGGCGCGGCTCACTGGTGACGATCTGCTGGCGCGCCGTGAGATTCAGGGGTACGACGAAGTGAGCGGTCTGGATGCGGTTTACCACGTTGTGGAGCATTTTGGGCTGCATTACGGACAGATTCTCTACATCACGAAGGCGCTGCGCGGTGCTGATTTGGGCTTCTATCGCGAGTTGAACAAGACCGGCCGGGCTCGCTGAGGGTTGAACACACTGATGATCGCCGGCGCTTCGTGGGGATGGTGGTTGGGATTTCATGCGGCGGTGTTGATGCTGCTGGTGGGCGATTCGCTTCTGCCCGGTCGTCGGAGCGAGACGCGTCATGCGCAGTCTGTCGCATGGTTGTGGACAGCTGTCCTGGCCATTGCAGCCGCCATTTTTGCATGCTGGATCGCTGTGGTTCAAGGCCGTCAGCCGGCGCTCGAATGGGTAGCAGGCTACACCATCGAGACCTCCCTGAGTATCGACAATCTTTTTGTCTTCCTGGTCCTCTTTCAGGGTTTCCGTATCAGCGAGAAGCGGCAGCACCGTGCCTTGCTGTGGGGAATCGCGGGTGCGGTGGTGCTGCGCGCACTGTTCATTGCCGCGGGCGTCACGCTGATTCAGCGTTTCCAATGGATTACGTGGATCTTCGGTCTTTTTCTGCTGTACGCAGCGTGGCGCCTGGTACGCGGGGGCTCGGCCAAGGCGGCGATTCCGGAATGGATTCGCAAGCTGCAGCCGGCAAAGGGTTCATTGCTGCCGGTGATTCTGGCGATTGAAGTCACGGACCTGCTGTTCGCAGTCGATTCGATTCCCGCAGTGCTGGCTGTCTCGCACAATCCTTTCGTGGTTTATACCTCGAACATCGCGGCGGTGCTGGGGCTGCGTTCGCTCTACTTCGCGCTGGCCGCGCTGCTTGACCGTTTTCGCTATTTGCATTATGGGCTGGGCGCGCTACTGGCCTTTGTCGCGCTGAAGATGCTCGCTGCGCACTGGATTGACGTGCCCATTACAATCTCGCTTACGGTCATGGGCGTGATTCTTGCGGTGTGCTCGGTTGCGTCATGGATGGCGCGGCGCTAGGCGTAGCGACGAGCGCCTGTGACTGGGGCACACGGCTGGGAAATCGGGATTGGACTAGGGATTGGACTGGGGACTGGGCTAGGGATTGGACTAGGGATTGTAGCCGGCTACATCCTGAGGGTTGAGGGTTTGGAGGGGTGATCGATGACTGCTGCCGATTTTCGACGCATTGCACTCGGTTTCGAAGGCGCGGAGGAAAGCTCGCACATGGGCGCGGCCGATTTTCGTGTCGGCGGCAGAATCTTTGCCACTCTTGCTTCGGAGAGCCAGGGCTACGGCAATCTGATGCTTACGCTGGAGCAACAGGCGGCGTTTGTGGCGGAGCAGCCCGAAGTGTTTCTTCCCATTCACGGAGGCTGGGGCCGCATGGGGATGACGCACATCCGGCTGGCTGTTGCCAATGAAGATCTTTTGGCGGGCGCTTTGCGTACGGCATGGAAGCTGCGGGTTGAGAAGAACCAGAAGTCCCGGAGCAAGCGCGCGACGACAAAACGCGCCAAGGCGCCGAGAGAGGCTCTCGCGAAGCGCCGCTAACGGCGCGATCGGCACCGGTCCGCTATGATGGACCGCGATGGCGAGCACGCAGGATTTTCGCGGCAAATGGGCGCTTGTCACGGGGGCCAGTGCGGGTATTGGCGCGGCTTTGGCGCGGGAGTTGGCGGGGTGTGGCGCAAAACTCATTCTTACCGCGCGACGCAAAGACAGGCTTGAGGCTTTCGCAGCCGAACTCACCGCCAAAGGCACAGAGGTGCGCATCGTTGTCGCGGACCTGAACGATCCGGGAGCGCCGCAGGAAATCTACGATGCCACTGAAGGCGCTGGAGTCATTGTCGAAATCCTGGTGAATAACGCGGGGCTGGGGCAGTTCGGAGCCTTTCAGCAGAGCCCGGTTGAGCAGGAAATGAGCCAGGTGCGCGTGAATTGCGAGGCGGTAGTACGGCTTTCCCGGCTCTTTGTCCCGCGCATGGTGGAGCGGCGACGCGGATGGGTGCTGGTGGTGGCTTCGATGGCGAGCTTTCAGCCGGTGCCGTACCTTACCACCTACGCGGCTACCAAGGCTTTTGATCGCTTCTTCGCACTTGGCCTGGCCGCTGAGGTTGCGCGTTTTGGCGTCAAAGTCACAGCGCTGTGCCCGGGAACGACGGAGAGCGAGTTCTTTGCGGTGGCCCGCTCGAATGCTGTTAAGGGACGCGGAGCACAATCGGCTGTAGATGTTGCCCGCCAGGCTGTCGACGCATTGGCGCGCGGACAGCGGACCATTATTCCCAACTTCAGCGGCAGGTTTTCGTCCTTACTCGTTCGTCTTTTGCCTGTAGGACTTATCACCAACCTGATCGAAAGGATCGTGCGCCGAAAAGCGACGGTGGATTGAGGCGGGTTGCAGGCGAACGGCCGGAGGGATGAGAATGGCGCTGAAGGAGTTCATCCCATGAGAGTTCGCTCTAACTCCAAGAGGGCAAGAGCTTTATTTGCTCTTTTGCTCGCTTGCGCTACGATTTGCTGGGCGGGAACGAAGGGCATTCCGAAACACGGGCCGGCGATTGTCCTGTTCGACGGCAAGGACCTGAGCCAGTTCGATACGTTTCTGCCGAGCACGGGGCTGAATTCAGACCCTCATCACGTATTTACGGTGGAGCACGGTGTGGTTCATGTATCCGGAACCGAGATGGGCTACTTCATTACCAGGCAGGAGTACAAGAATTACTATCTGCGCGCGGAGTTCAAATGGGGCGAGGGCACCTTTGCACCGAGGGCCGGACAGGCGCGGGACAGCGGCATCCTTTATAACGTGCAGGGACCAGACAAGGTGTGGCCACGGTCGATTGAGTTCCAAATCAACGAAGGCTGTACAGGGGACTTCTGGATGACGGATGGTGCGGCGCTGACGGGCAGGGACGGCGTGCGAGTGACCGGGCCGGCCGGCAAGGCACTGAGGATTGATCGCTTCAACAAAGGCCCATGGAAAAACGTGGTGGGCTATCGCGACCCCGTGAATGAACTGGAGAAGCCGCACGGCCAGTGGAATGTGGTGGAGCTGGTAAACCGCGACGGTCACCTGTGGCAGTACGTAAACGGCAAGCTGGCGAACGAAGGAACCGACGCATTCCCGTCGAGCGGCAAGATTCTCTTTCAGTCGGAAGGCGCGGAAGTGTACTTCCGGGATATGAAACTCTATCCGCTGAAGTAGGCGGAATCAGCCGGCGAGGCGACATCCGATTACAAGGGCATGTGTTGTGCCGCCCTGGTTGACGATGGAGGCAGGCTCAGCGAACATGAAAGTTTTTGCACAGTGTCCGGTATCGGTCTTGCAACCTTTCGCAAAATCCTGCATCCTAATGAGTAACAAGCAGAGGCTTCCCCGAATTACGCCCTTCCAAGAAAGGTAGCCATTCCTTTTTGAGGGTCCGGAAACGGACCTCTTCTCTTGACCCCCTCAGGACCCCCTCCTAACAATGCCTCTCGAGCGGGCCTGCCGGAAGGCAGGCCCATTCGCTCTCCCCGCGCGATGAAGCGCACGAACCTCCAGCTACAATCAGACTGTGAAGCAGCCTGCCTCTTCCACGAACGAGCGAGCAGACAAGAATCTGAAGGCTATGGATGCGCTGCTCAGTACTGCGGGACTGGTGCGCAATCGCCGTGGAAAGGGTGCCGGCATCACGCGGCAACTCCGCCTGGAACGCGCGACGCCTCAGGACCTTGCAATGGCTGCGTCCGCTCCGCGCGTGGCGGGGAATGGCGTTCAATGGGTCGCAGTTCCGGGGTGGGAGAAGCAGCCGTGGCTCTGGCATGGCTTCAGTACGCGCAAAGACGGAGCGAGCCGGGCCTACTGTGGCGAAGACGCTGAAGGCGAGCTGAATCTTGGCTTTACGGCTGAGGATGAACGCGAGACGGTGGCCGGGAACCGCAGGTTATTGGCTAAGGCTGTCACGGGATGCGCCGCTACGCCCCTGGTGACGCTGAGCCAGTTTCACTCGAACCTGGTGGTGCGCGTGAGCACGGAAGACGCTTTGCGAGAGAGGCCGCGCAAGGCGGACGGCCTGATGACCTCAGAGCCAGGGTTGCTGCTGGGCATTCAGACCGCGGACTGCATTCCCGTGCTGGTAGCAGACCGTAAGCGGCGTGCGGTGGCGGCATTCCACGCGGGGTGGCGGGGGACTGTGAAGCGCATTGTGGAGACGGGTGTGGGTAGGATGCGGCTTGAGTTCGGCTCACGTACTGAGGACCTGTTGGCCGCAATCGGGCCGGGCATTGGCGCCTGCTGCTATGCCGTAGGCGAAGAGGTGTTGTCGAGCTTTGAGTCGCAGTTCAGCTACGCCCGGGCACTCTTCCGCGAAGTTGCTGACGCAGACGCGGTGCGGACGAAATATCCCATGCTCTTTCTCACCCAGCGCGCGCCGGGGCACTCGCCAATTGGCCCCAGCCTGCATCTCGACCTGGTTGAGGCTAACCGCAAGCAGCTGCTGGATGCGGGGTTGAGGGCGCGCGCAATCAAGGTGGTGGGCGGGTGCACCAGTTGCCAGCCGGAACTATTTTTTTCGCATCGTGCTTCGCGCGGCCATGCGGGACGCATGATGAGCGTCATTGGCATCCGGCATGGGCGAAGTTGATCAGGATTGATTTTGGACGTGCGTCGGTAAATCGCAACGCAGAGGCCGCGTTTTCACGATGCAGCAGGTACTTCTCCAGGGTTTACCAGGTCACGCAGTTCCTTTGAAGGCTTAAAGTAGGGAACTCGCTTGGCGGGGACCTCGACACGCTCTCCGGTTTTGGGATTCCGGCCAATGCGGGGATTGCGCTGGCGGATGCGGAAGGACCCGAAGCCACGAATCTCAATTTTGTCTCCACTTTGAAGGGCGGCAATCACAGAATCGAATACGGTTTCCACAATGACCTCGCCATCTCGGCGAGTCAGATCACCGAGTCGGGTGACCTTTTCCACCAGATCTGCCTTTGTCATATCGTTAAGACCTCCCCTCACAGCATAAACGGATTCTGACCCCTCCCATGTCAAAAAATCAAGGCCTCCTGTGAGAATTGCGCCTTTTGCATCAGCAGGTTGGCGTAAGGAGCGGGAATCCGTCGGTCCGGGTGGGGTCAACCTTGCCTTGCGGGGTTATCCTATCCAGAGTCTCCCCGAAATGCGAGCTCGAATCGTCACGGGGAGGGAGCGTGGGTGTGGCACAGTATCCCCAATACAGCATTGTGATCCCGGCCTTCAACGAAAGTGCACGCATTCCCGCGACGCTGGAGGCGGTGGTGGCCTGTGTCCGCGCCAATGCCTGGAATGCCGAGGTTGTCGTGGTGAACGATGGGTCAACCGACTCGACGGCCCAGTTGGTGCGCGAAATTGCCCGCCAGGCACCTGAGGTACGCCTGCTTGAAAATCCAGGTAACCGCGGAAAGGGCTACAGCGTGCGCCATGGGGTGCTGCAGGCTCTCGGGGACGTGGTGATGTTCACCGACGCAGACCTGTCGGCCCCCATCGAAGAGGCCGGCCGCTTATTTGCTGCGATCGCAGGAGGAGCGGATATCGCCATTGGATCGCGGTGGATGGCAACCAGTCGCCAGACGCATCGCCAGCCTCTCTACCGGCAGTTCTTCGGCCGCTGTTTCAATGCGGTTTGCCGGATGGTGATGAGACTACCCTTTGCGGACACGCAATGCGGCTTTAAGGCCTTTACGCGGACCGCGGCCCAGACGGTTTTTCAACTACAGACAATCGAGCGCTGGGGCTTCGATCCCGAGATTCTGTTTATCTCTTTAAAGCGCGGCCTGAAGGTGACCGAGGTACCGGTGAGCTGGGCACATGATGAGCGCACCCGGATGAGCTATTTAAAAGATGGCTTGCAGATGCTGAAAGAGTTGGCGATCGTGCGTTGGAACGCCCTGACCGGCCGGTATAACAGGCAGATTGAGACAGCGCTGCGCGCCGGAGAGACGCGCTAGACGCATTCCTGTTGGCCGGCGTAGCCCGAACACGGTCGGATCAAAACCGTCGTTCGAGTAGAGATTCTGCGACGGTTCGAGTAGCCCCAATTTTTCGTCGTTACTTCATGAGTCGGGGGTGAATTTCCCTGTGAACTGCCGCAACCAGAGTGGTAGGGTGGACTGGAAACCTTGGGAGGTTCCATCCCCACTATGGCTTGCCGCCTTTCTCCGCGACTGCCTCAGATTTTCTTCGGTCTTGTCGCAATCGCGCTCTCGTGGCTGAGTATGGGTGCGCAAGATCTGTATGCGCAGATCTTTGACGCCACCCACCTTTGGCAGCCCACAGATTTGGGAGGCACCTGGCTGATCGAAGCTGGGGACAACCCTGCGTACGCCGATCCCCACTTCGACGATTCGCGGTGGACGCGTTTCGATCCCCACAACTCAATTGCGGGCCTTTTCGCGAATACGCGTCCAAACGTGATCTGGTATCGGCTGCGGGTCAAGGTCAATCCTGCTCAAACCGGCATTGCATTGCGCGAGTGGAATATCTCGCGGGCCTTTGAGATCTATGTCAACGGCGAGCGCCTGATTGCATCGGGCCAGGTTGCGCCTTACGTGCCTTACACCTCCGGCGCAAGGCTGCTGGCGCACATTCCGGACAAGATGGTGGCGACGGGGACGCTTGTGATTGCCATGCGCGTGCACATCGCCCGGATTGAGTGGACCGCTGGCCAGGACCCGGGGTTCTATGCCTCGAATCTTACTCTCGGGCCGATGAGCACGCTCTACGCGGATGACTGGCTCGCCGCGATCGGGGAGAACGCGGTGGAATGGCTGGACTGGTCTCTGGCAATCGGCCTCGGCATCGTGGCGCTGGTGCTCTTCAGCGCACAGCGCGGCCAATCGGAATATCTCTGGATCTTTGCCATTGGCATGCTGAGGGTAGTGGAGACGCCCGAGCCTGTCATTTCGACCTTTTACAACATTCCGTTTTTTTGGCAGGTTCTCACTTCCATGCTGCGCGTTGCGACCCCGTATATTCTGGCGTCGCTGTACTTTGCCTTCGTACACCAGCGGATCGGCTGGCGCTGGCGCGTATTTCTTGTCTTAGCAGGCGTGATGAATGCCGCAACCGCGATGCAGGGATTGCTATTCACTTTTCCGCTGCAGTTTCAGCTGGTGAGCAATCTTCCGTTCATCGCGCTTCTGACCATTGTGCTGCCCGTGGTGATGGCGATGCACCTGCGCCGGGGCAACCGCGAGGCAGGCATTCTACTGATCCCCCTGATTCTGTTCAGCCTCTATCTCTATGCGGAAATTGGGCTGGATACGCTGTTCCAGTTTCCCGCATGGCGCGCCGTGGCGCTGCGCGGGTTGAACCTGATTGACCGCTTTCCTGCTGGACCGTTCGCGATTTCGCTCAATTCGGTGTCAGATATGCTGAGCACGTTCGCGCTGGCCATCATTATGCTGCTGCGTTTTACGACCATGAGCCGCCGGCAGGCATTGCTCGACAGCGAACTGGCTGCGGCGCGAGAGGTACAGGCGGTTCTCGTGCCGGCGCATGGCGGGCTGGTTCCGGGCTTCACCGTTGACTCAGTTTACGAGCCAGCTCAGCAGGTAGGCGGGGACTTTTTTCAGATCATTCCGGCAGGCGAAGGGGGGCTGCTTGTGGTGGTTGGGGACGTGGCGGGCAAGGGGTTGCCGGCGGCCATGCTTGTTTCAGTGCTGGTGGGCGCGATTTGCGGTTTGAGCGAGTACACACAGGATCCCGGGGAGATGCTTGTGGGCCTGAACGAGCGGCTTGTGGGACGCGCGGGAGATGGCTTTTCCACTGCGCTCGCGGCGCACATCGCCGCCGATGGCGCTGTAACGATCGCTAACGCGGGCCACCTGTCTCCCTATCTCGGCGGAAAGGAAGTGGAGTTGCCGGGCGCGCTGCCGCTGGGTGTCGTCAGCGGAGCGATATACGAGACGACCGAGTTCCGGCTTGAGCCGGGCAGCCGGCTGACGTTCTACTCCGACGGCGTGATTGAGGCGCAGAACCAGAAGGGGGAACTCTTCGGCTTTGAACGCGGGCGCGCATTGTCGACCCAGCCTGCAGCGGCGATTGTGGAGGCGGCTAAAGCGTTTGGCCAGCAGGACGACATCACCGTGGTGACCATCGAGCGCGACGAGGCTGCGGCTGCGGCGGCGTAAGGGCGACGTCAGGCAGTGGCTGCGCTGGCTACCGCCTGCAGTCCGCGCGCTTCGATCTCGAATTCGCGAATCTTGTACTTTTGAATCTTGCCGGACAGCGTGGCGGGGAAGTCGTCGACGAACCGTACGTGCTCGGGGATCTTGTAATAGGCGATCTGGCCCTGGCAGAAGGCGCGAATCTCTTCCTCGGTTGCTTCCTGGCCGGGGCGCAGGCGAATCCATGCGACGACGATTTCGCCGAGGCGCGCGTTGGGGATGCCTACGACCTGCGCTTCTCCCACCTTCGGATGGGTGTAGAGAAATTCTTCCACCTCGCGGGGGTAGATGTTCTCGCCGCCGCGAATGATCACATCGCGGGAGCGGCCGGTGAGATGGATGCAGCCGTCGTCGTGCATTACGCCCAGGTCGCCGGTGTGCAACCAGCCGTCGGGCTTGATGACTTGCGCCGTGCCTTCGGGGTCGCCATCGTAACCCTTCATCACCGCGTAGCCGCGGGCGCAAATCTCGCCTTGCTCCCCGGTGGGCAGCGTCTGGCCGGTGACGGTTGAAACCACCTGGATCTCGGTCTGCGGCATGGCGCGTCCCACGGTGTTCACGCGAATCTCGATGGAGTCACCGGCGTCGCTCATGGTCACCACGGGCGAGGTTTCGGTCTGTCCATAAGCGATAACGAGTTCGCCGATGTGCATCTCGTTCAGGACGCGTTTCATCAGCTCAACCGGGCAGGGCGCGCCAGACATCATGCCGGTGCGGAGGCTGGTGAGGTCGAATGCGGCAAAGTCCGGCAGCCCGAACTCCGCGACGTACATGGCGGGGACGCCGTAGACGGATGTGGCGCGCTCGTCGTGGACTGCTTGCAGGGTGGCCCGGGCCTCAAATGTCCAATTGGGCAGGATGATGGCGGCGCCGCTATTCAAGGCGCTCATGGTACCGATGACGCAGCCATAACAATGGAAAAGCGGGACGGGTACAACGATGCGGTCCTGCTCAGTGTAATGAAAACCCTGCGCCAGAAACTGGCCGTTGTTGACGATGTTGTGGTGGGTCAACATGACGCCCTTGGGCAGGCCGGTAGTGCCGGACGTGTATTGAATGTTGGCGATGTCGCCGGTGGCGACGTGATCGGGCAAACGGCCTTCGGCGTCGAGCAGGGCCGGCCACTCGGGTGAGTCGAAATAGATTGTGTGTTCCAGCTCGAGCGTCAACCCATGGCGGGCGCGGCCCAGGATTTCCTCGTAGTCGGCTCGTTTGTCCTTATGCCACAGGAAGAGCGCTTTCATCTTCGAGCGGGAGAGCGTGTAGCTGAATTCATGAGAACGGTAGGCGGGATTCACGTTGACCAGTGCGGCGCCTGCCCGCGCGCAGCCCATGTGCATCATGATCCACTCGATGCAGTTGGTGGACCAGAGTCCGACGCGGTCGCCGCGGCGAATGCCAAGTGACCAGAGCCCCCGCGCGATGCAATCGGCCGCATTGCTTAACTCGGCCCATGTGAACCGCCGGGACTGATGACGCGAGGCCACAGCCAGGCGATCAGGGAAACGGCCGGCGGTGCGATGCAGCAGTTCGCCGATGGTCAGGTCCAGCAAAGGACGGCTGGGGCCCGAACTGTGGCTAAGCGTAGAAATCATTTCATCAACAGGCATACGTCGGATTCAAGAACAACGAACGGAAGTGTAAACCGTAGAGCTTACGCCGATGTGTGATACAGCACACAGCGCGGACAGAGGGGGCGGGTCGAAGGTGTGCTTATGGCCAATACGCGTCGGGAATTTCTGCAGACCAGCGCAACGCTGGTGGTGGGTTTAATGGGCGGTGCGGCAACCGGGCTTGGAGCGGAGTCGACCGCCGGGCCACTGACGGCGGCCAAGCCCACAGCGGCCCAGGGACTGCCCATACCTGGCAGCGCTGCGCAGGTTCAAGTACCGAAAATGAACTTCGGCAGCGTTGAGATCAGCCGCCTGGTTCTGGGTGTGAATCCGCTCTATGGATTTGCCCATTACAACGGCAATTACAGCAAGGCAATGGCCGACTGGTACACGCAGGATAAAGTCTGCGAGGTGATGCACCGGGCGAACAGCTTCGGGATCAACGCGTTCAACTACGTGAACATGGGTCGCGCTCCGCAGGACCTGGCGCGGTTTCAAGCCGAAGGCGGCAAGATGCACCTGATCATTCAGGTGACGGCAGGCGACGATGAAGGCGCACTGGCCAGGGATCTGAAGCCGCTGGCCTTGCAAAGACGAGGCGAGGAAGTGGACGCTGCCTTCCAGAATGGCACCATGGCGAGCGAAAGAGAGTGGTGCAAGCGCGCTCGCGACCTGGGCGTGATGGTCGGCGTGGGCACGCACAGGCCGGAGGTGATCGAACTGGTGGAAGAGCAGGGATGGGACGTGGATTTTTATTCCGGCTGCGTCTACAACCGGAATCGAACTCCGGACGAATGGAGACAAGTGTTGCACGGCAACTTGCTCGAAATGCCGAATGAAATTTACCTGCAGAGCGATCCGGCACGGATGTACAAGGTGATGCGGGAAACTGCAAAACCTTGCTTTGCGTTCAAGATTCTGGCTGCCGGGCGCATCGGAGACGCAGACGTGGCGCAGGCTTTTCGCACGGCGTATGAAAGCATCAAGCCAATCGATGGCGTCTACGTCGGCATGTTTCCCCGGCGCAAGGACGAAGTGCAAGAAGACGCCGAAATCGTGCATGGCATCCTGGCCGGCGCTTGAAACAGGGACTTCCCGCCTGGTCTTCCAGCCTGGACTGTCGATGGCAACACGAGGCGCCTACGGCGCGCGATCAACTTTCCGGCGCCTCCCATTGGCCCGTTTCGCCGGAGCGGAAGACTGCTTCAATCACCGCCATGTTCCTGATTGCGTCTTCCAGCGGAACTGGAACTTCGGTGTTTTCCAGTACGGCCTTGGAGAAGGCGTCACCCTGCATCGTGTACTGATCGCACACCGGAAAGACCTCGGTGGTGATTCCGCTGCCGAATAATTCGCCGGTTTCGTCGATGAAGAGACGCGTAGGTCTGTCCTTTGGGGCGTTGAAGGGGATTTCAATTTCGATGCGCCCCTTCGTTCCGAAAAACTGAACGCGCTGGTAAGGAACCAGTTGCATGCTGCATGTGAAGACGGACTGGCCGCCGGGGAAGTCGAGAATCGCGGAGGTGAGCCGGTCGATCTTCATTGCGGGGTCGCGGTCGATTTTCGCGACCACACGCGTGGGTTCCTGCGCGAAGGCATAGCGCGACGCGTGGATGCAGTAGCATCCGATGTCGTAGAGCGCGCCGCCGCCCCAATCCACGTGGTTTCGGATATTGGCGGGGTCGTTGTTGAAGTAGCTGAAAAAGCCGAAAATAGAGCGCAATTCGCCAATGCGGCCCTCGCGGAGGAGTTCGCCCAGCCGCAACCATTGGGGATAACTGCGGATCATGAAGGCTTCGCCAATCTTGACGCCGGTGCGAGCGCGGACGTCCAGCAAAGTTTTGGCCTCCGCCACGGTCAGGCTGAGGGGCTTTTCGCAAAGCACATGTTTGCCGGCCTCGGCAGCCCTGGTGGTCCAGGGCACGTGCAACTGGTTAGGCAGGGGATTGTAGATCGCATCGACATTCGGATCGGCAAGCAACTCTTCATACGAACCATACGCTGTTGGAATGCCCAAGGCGTCGGCCGCCTTCGTGGCCTTTGCAAGGTCGCGCGAAGCGATGGCGGTGACAGTGGTGAATTGGCCATTTTGCATTGCCGGGAGAACCTTTTTGAGGCCGATATTGGCGGTGCTGAGAACTCCCCAGCGAAGCTTCTTTGACATGCGGCTAATGATAATGCAGGGGAGCCGGATGCGCTGCCAAGACGGTGGTCAGGTCACTAGAAAAGCGGCGGTTATCTCTTCTGAGACCCACGCACCTGGAGCATTGCAAACCCGTATTTGGCAAGGCCCCCTTTGTGGTATGCTCGTCGCAGTTTTCGACCACTTTCCCCAGGTTCCCCAGAGACACGGGTCACGGGTCCTCAGAAATGCAGAGCATGCAAGCAAAAGCTCTGCCCAGGATGGCCATAATGAACGCGTTTCCCCAGTGGGCTATGCCCGCTCCTCGTTGCCTGTTTTTTGCTATTTGCACAATCATCGCAGTAACCCCACTTCGAGCACAGTCTAATGCGGGGTTTGCGCCAACCCGTATTACCGCAATCGTGGACCCCTCTTCACGGGTGACTTTGCAAGGCAATACTCTTCCGTTTGTTCATCCGCGATATGACCGCGGCCCTGCTCCGGTGTCGATGCCTGCCAACCGGCTGTTACTCGTGCTCAAGCGCAGCACGCAGCAGGAGGCGGACCTGCAGACCTATCTTCAATCGGTGCAGGACGCTAACTCGCCTGGTTATCACAAGTTTTTGAGTCCGGAGGAATTTGGCGCCCGTTTCGGTGTGGGGGACGCCGATCTTCAGACCATCCAGACATGGATTTCGGGTGAGGGGCTTAAGGTTGATAAGGTCTCAAAGGGACGGATGTCGATCGAACTTTCGGGCACGGTCGGCCAGGTCGAGAATGCTTTCCAAACCTCGATACACAGCTACGTGATTGGCGGCAAGCAATACTGGGCCAACGCAATCGATCCTCAAATTCCGGCAGCGCTGGCGCCGGTTGTCGCGGGACTCGCTTCGTTGAGTAGTTTCAAGCCTCGGGCGCAATACATTCGAGGCCCAAGCGCCGTGTATAACTCCACGAAGCACACCATCACTCCCACTTATACTTTTGGAAACGCAACCAGCGGGTACTATATTTTTCTTGGTCCGGCAGACGCAGCCACCATTTACGACACCCCTACCGCACTCAATCCTCATCAGAGCGGCACAGCCTATGACGGCACAGGCGTGACGATCGGCATCGCCGGCGACTCGAACATCGATCTAACTCAAAATGCAAACTACCGCGCAACCTTCGGACTTCTTGCGAAGGCAACCACCGTGGTTGTCGACGGCAGCGACCCGGGCGAGAATGGCGATGCAATTGAAGCATATCTCGACACGCAAGTTGCCGGGGGCATAGCTCCCAATGCCAATGTCATCCTTTATACGGCTGCAGGCACTGATTACCAATCGGGCTTGTTTCTCGCCATTGCGCGCGCACTCGATGACAACCAGGCGGATATCCTGAACGTGAGTTTTGGAGCTTGCGAAACCCTTTTTGGAACGGCAGGCAATCAATATATCTCTGATCTATGGGAACAGGCGGCCGCGCAGGGAATTTCAGTAACGGTCTCCTCGGGCGACAGCGGATCTGCCGGATGCGACGATCCCAACACCGAGTATGATGCGGCTGATGGCCTGGCCGTCAATGGCATTAGTTCCACTCCTTATAACATCGCAGTGGGTGGAACGGATTACGATGCTCTCGTTGGCCAGAACTATCCAGCCAGCTTTACCAACTATGTAGACATAACCAATACCCTGCCGGACCATCGCAGCGCACTCAAGTATATTCCCGAAGAGCCCTGGAACGACTCGACGCTTCCGAACACATCCATTTCTTTGAATAAGCCGCTCTCTGCATATCCGGGCGGGAGCGATGACATTGTCGCAGGCGGCGGCGGGCTGAGTGCAGTTTATTCGTTGCCCGCATGGCAGACCGGTTTTGGCACGGCTGGCGCACGAAACCTTCCCGACGTCTCTTTTCTTGCGGGCAACGGATTCTATGGCGCAGCCTGGGGCATCTGCACGGACCTCGACACAGATGGCTCCGGCAATCCAATAGCCGACTGTGCGGCCGGGGCGTCAGGAAACAACTTCAATCTCACAGGGGTCGGAGGAACGTCGGCAGCCGCGCCCGCCTTTGCCGGCATGCTCGCACTTGTTGAACAAAAAGCAGGCTCCCGCCTGGGCCAGGCAGACTATGTGCTCTACAATCTGGCGACATCGAAATACGCGACCGTTTTTCACGATGTTACAGAGGGCGATAACTCGGTCAGTTGCACGGCCACGACACCCGATTGCGCTCTTAACGCAAGTTCTTATGCATTCCTCACCGGCTATAACGCAGCGACGGGCTACGACGATGCAAGCGGCCTGGGAAGCGTGGATGCAGCGCAGATGCTCGGCAACTGGGCATCGGCAGGCCTGACGGCGACGACTTCGTCACTCAAACTGAACGGAGCCACCACCGCGCTCAACATTACGCATGGACAAAGCGTTACGGTGAATGCAAGCGTAACCAGCAGCGGAGGCACGCCGTCAGGCGACGTGGCGCTGGTGGATAGCCTGAGCCCGGCAACTTTGCCCAATAACGGGAACATCGCCGACTTTACGCTCGCGGGAGGGGCTGTGTCGGGCAAGACCACGGACCTTCCCGGGGGCACGTACGAGGTCTCGGTTCATTACGGCGGGAGCAACAGCTTTGCTGAGAGCGACTCGAACGCAATCCCGGTGACGGTGGGAGCCGAAAGCAGCACCACAAGCATGAAGGTCGGCGTGTACGACCCGGCAACAGGCACGGCTTCTACAACCCCGTTTTACGGATTCATTTATCTCATCGATGCGCAACCCTATGGCAACAGCGCTTCAGCCGAGAGCCCGAATGGAGCCGCCACCGGGGCAATCACCTTCAAAAACGGCAGTACGACTTTGGGAACCGCGGCACTGGACAGTGCCGGAATCGCCGAGTTGGCGACTACTACGCTTCCAGCCGGCAGCCAGAGTTTGACAGCGGTCTTTCCAGGAGACGCCAGCTTTCTGGCCAGCACCAGCAGTGCATATGCGCTTACAGTTGTTCAGGCGCCCACGAGTCTAAGCGCTCCATCGTTCCAGCCTGACCTGTATGTGATGGCAGGTACCTCAGTCAGCATGACGGTTAACTTATCGACCGACAGCGCCGGTGCGGCCCCCACGGGCACTGTGACTTTCCACAACGGGTCGACGACCCTGGGAACTGTCACGTTGGAAGGAACTGCCGCGACGAGCGGTGTGAGCGCCGGAGGCAAAGCAAGTTTCTCCACCACAAGCCTGCCTGCGGGGACGGACACCATCACAGCAACCTACAGCGGGGACAGCAATTATGCCGGCTCAATGTCGCCCTCAGCTTCAATTAACATCCAAAAGGCCTATACCTCCATCACGGTGACGCCGTCTTCAACCACCATTCTGGCCAACCAGGCACTCAAGGTGACGGTCACGCCCGCTCCCGTGTCCGGGCTGCCGTTGCCGACAGGAACGGTGACCGCGGGTCTCGCAGGTGCGCTGCAACCGGCGGTGAACCTTGTGAATGGAACTGCCACGGTGACGATCCCCGCGAATTCTCTGCCTCTGGGGAACGACACGATACTTGGGAGTTACAGTGGCGATTCGAATTACCAGTATGTTTCCGGGAGCGCGTCGGTCACTGTGAATTCCTCCGGCACGTTGAAGCCAACGCTCACTGTCACAACGCCGTCCGGGGTCGTGGGCGCCTATCCATTTTCGATCACCGTGAGCGTGAGCGGACCGAGCGGAGACCCGACTCCGACCGGCTCTGTGTCACTCGTGAACGCCGATTACAGTTCCAATCCGGAACCCCTTGTCAATGGCTCGGCGACTTTCGTGATTCAAGGGGGCATGGAGGGGGGTGCAAACGCGTTCGCCTCAAGTTATGCGGGCGATTCCAACTACACCAGTGGAAGCGGCGCGGGAATGGTTAACTTTATCGCGACGCCAAGTTTCAACTTTGCACCCACCTCTCCAACGGTCGCCGTGAATGTGCCTCTCAGCCTTACGATCACTGTGGTTCCCGTCATTTTCAAGGCAGGCGATTCGGTGAACGTACCTACAGCGACAGGCGCGATTACTCTTTCAAGCGGGACCTACAACTCGGGGTCTGTTCAACTGAACAACGGGATGGCCAGCTTTACGATTCCGGGCAACTCGCTTGCCATGGGAACAGGCACTCTGACAGGCGCCTATACAGGCGACACAAACTACAAGTCCGGCAGCGGTTCCGAGACCGTCACCGTGACTGCGGCCGTATTGCCGGGCCTCAGCGTTTCCGGAACAGGGGTGACCGTTGTCTCCGGAGCGACCACGAACAATACTTCAACAATCACACTGACTCCCAGCGGAGGATTTACAGGCAGTGTAGCGTTGACCGCGGCCATCACCAGCAGCCCGACGGGCGCCGTCGATCTTCCAACGTTGAGTTTTGGTTCGACGAGCCCGGTAAGCATTTCCGGTGCCACGGCAGAGACAGCCACGCTGACCATCTCTACAACCGCGGCGACGAGTGCGGCTCTGCATCGGCCGCAGGCGCGCAGAAGACCGGGTTGGCTCGGTGGCGGCGGGTTGCTGGCCTGCATCGTGCTGTTTGGTTTCACTGCACGCCGACGTCGCTGGCAGACTATGCTGTCTCTCTTCGTTTTCCTGATCGCCCTCAGTGGTGGCGTTCTCAGTTGCGGCGGGGGAGGGTCAGGCGGCGGTGGTGGCGGAGGAGGCAATGGCAGCCCCGGCACAACGGCTGGAACCTACACGGTGACGGTGACTGGAACGTCGGGCGCGACAACCGCGACCGGTGCGGTGTCTCTCACGGTCCAATAATCCGAAATTTGTTTGAGCAGCCGCGTCCTCCTGGGGTGCGGCGCCGTGGGATTTACCCATAATGGAGCTGGGTATTGGGCATCCACGCTTGCTTGCGCCAGGCGGGCCCTCTGCGCGATACAATCACGGGTCAGATCAAAAAGGATGAAGGCATGCGCCCTCCAAGGGTATTCCGGATGTTTGTCCTAAACCTTGCTCTTTCGCTGATACTGGTACCCGCTTCGGCCATCGCCGCGCGCGCTCTCGACGCTGGGAACGTCGTCGCGACGCAGACGGGAGACAGAGTTGGTCTTGAGAACCAAGTCATCGGTGCCAAATGGTCTCTTCGAGGCGGCAATGTGACCGGCCTTGTGGTCACGGATCGTCTTCACGGAACCGAGCTTGAGATTGATGCGCCTTTTGCCATCCTATTAACTGACGGAGTTATCTACGACGCAGCGAGAATGGAGTCTGCAAAACAGCCTATGATGCACGAGCTGACTCCGCGACCGGGCGCATCGCGTATGGCAGACAGGCTGAAGGGCGATGAGTTTGATTTAGCCATGGATAGCGACGACCATTCGCTTCATGTAGTGTGGTCGCTGGTTCTTCTGGACGGTTCTTCTTACCTAAGACAGATTCTCACCATCACCGCGGTTGGGCAGGATGTCCCAATCAGCCGCGTGGAACTCATCGATCTACATCTTCCCAGGACCCAAGTGAGCGGGTCGGTAGCGGGTTCGCCTATTATTGCGGGCAATCTGTTTCTTGGATTTGAGCATCCGCTGTCGCAAAGCAGGGTGACAAATAACCGGGCGACTGCATGGATGGACCGCGACCTGCCCTTGCGAGCGGGCCAGTCAATCACTTACTCGTCGGTAATTGGAGTTGCGCGCGACGGGCAGATGCAGCGCGACTTTCTCGCATATCTTGAGCAGGAGCGGGCGCACCCCGACAGGACTTTTCTGCACTATAACTCCTGGTACGATCTCGGCTATGACACGCCCTATGACCAGGAAGGCGCGTTGGACAGGGTGAACGCATTCGGGCGCGAGCTGGAGCAAAAGCGCGACGTCAAGCTGGACTCTTTCTTGTTCGATGACGGATGGGACAATCATAAGTCGCTATGGAAGTTCAATGCAGGCTTTCCAAACGGATTCACGCCAGTGAGGGCGGCCGCGGAAAAGTACGGCGCCGAGCCCGGCGTCTGGATGTCGCCGTGGGGCGGTTATGACGGACCAAAACAAGAGAGGATCGCGTTTGGGAAGGCTGCGGGATACGAGATCGTCGCCGGCGGCTATGCGCTGTCGGGTCCAAAATACTACGCCGCGTTCCGCGATGTCTGTATGGATATGATTCACAAGTACGGCGTGAACCAGTTCAAATTTGATGGCACCGGCAACGTGAACTCCGTTTTTCCGGGCAGTCGCTTCGACAGCGACTTCGCCGCGGCTATCCATCTTATTGGCGAGATTCGGACAGCCAAGCCGGATATCTTCATTAACCTGACCACAGGCACCTGGCCTTCGCCGTTCTGGCTGATTTATGCGGACTCGATCTGGCGCGGCGGAGACGACGACTCGGTCACCGGCGTGGGGAGTTACCGCGAGCGCTGGATCACTTATCGCGACGCGGAGACCTACAAGAATGTTGTGCAGAACGGGCCGCTGTATCCACTGAATTCACTTATGCTCCACGGGATGATTTACGCGAAGTTTCATAAGCATCTTGACAAGGACCCGGGCAAGGACTTTCGCAACGAGATACGATCCTACTTCGGTACGGGCACACAGCTGCAGGAGATGTACATCACGCCGGCCCTGTTGAGCGACGCAAATTGGGACGACCTTGCCGAGGCGGCAAAGTGGTCGCGCGCCAACGCTGATGTGTTGAAAGACACGCACTGGATTGGCGGCGATCCGGCCTGGCTTGAGGTGTACGGCTGGGCGTCCTGGGCTCCGCGGGAAGGCATTTTGGCACTGCGCAACCCGAACGACAAGGGACAGACGATTCGCATCCGGCTGCAGGATGCCCTCGAACTACCGCCGGGAGCCGCACAGGTGTACAGAGCGACGAGTCCGTGGAAAGACGATTCAGGACGCCCAGCCTTTGTGCTTGATGCGCAACAAGCGCATGAATTCCATCTCGCTCCATTCCAAGTGCTCACCCTCGACCTCCTCCCCGGAGTCGCCACCCATAACTGAAAGGCTGAGAAAGAAGGTACGCATGGTTACCCCCACACTCCTCGTGCTTGCCGCCGGAATGGGCAGCCGGTACGGAGGATTGAAGCAAATCGATCCGGTTGGGCCCGATGGCGAAACCATCATGGACTATTCCATCTTTGACGCTCGCCAGGCCGGGTTCAAGAAAATTGTGTTCGTGATCCGGAAAGACATTGAAGGCCCGTTCAGGCAGACGATCGGCACGCGATTTGAAAAGCGCATAGCGGTCGAATACGTCTTTCAGGAGATTGGGAAACTGGTGCCGGGATTCCAGGTGCCGGCTGGCCGCACGAAACCGTGGGGCACAACGCACGCAATTCTCATGGCCGCCAACACGATTCACGAGCCCTTCGCGGTGATCAATTCCGATGATTTTTACGGACCGGACAGCTATCGCGCGCTCGCGCATCACTTGCAGTCGGGCTCGCCGGACTATGCGATGGTGGGATATGTTCTGCGCAATACGCTCTCCGACTTCGGCACGGTAGCGCGCGGGGTGTGCAAAGTGGATGACGCCGGCTTTCTTCAGGAGATTGTCGAGCTGAAGGGTATCGAACGGGAGGGCGGGCATGCCATTAACAGCGATACGGAAGGCCAGGTGAGAAAGCTCACGGGGGACGAGGTTGTTTCAATGAACATGTGGGGATTTATGCCCCAGGTGTTTAGTCAGCTTCGCGAGGAATTCCAGAAGTTTCTCAAACTCAATGGCGCCGACCTGACGGCGGAGTGCTACATTCCGAGCACGGTGAATGATTTGATGTCGACCGGGCAGGCGCGGGTGCGGGTACTGCGCAGCAGTGATTCATGGTTTGGCGTTACTTATCGCGAGGATCGGCATCACGCCGTCGAAAGCATACGCCGGTTGGTGGATGGCGGATACTATCCGAAAAGACTCTGGTCATGATGCCGGAACACAGTGTGGGCGCTGCGGCGCGACAGTTTCGAATCGATGGTGATTTTCTCTGCGCAGCCCCCTACGGCAGCGGCCACATCAACGACTCCTACTGCGCCGTCTTTGACCAGGCGGGCGTACGTGTGCGCGCGATCCTGCAGCGCATCAATCACAGCATCTTCAAGGATCCACCCGCTCTCATGCAAAACATCCAGCGCGTAACGTCGCATCTTGCCACGCAGGTGGCGGGGGCGCCCGATGGCAGCCGCCGCGTGCTGGAATTAATTCCGGCGCGTGACGGGCGTGCTTGGCATGTGGATGCGGGAGGCAACTATTGGCGCGGGTATCGATTCATCGACGGTGCCCGAACCTATGATGCCGTAGAGCGGACCGAGCAGGCGTTTCAGGCGGCCAGGGCGTTTGGACGATTTCAGCAAATGCTTGCGGGTCTGCCGGCGCCTCGATTGCACGACACCATTCCGGACTTTCACAACACGCCGAAACGATTCAGGGCTTTGGAGCAGGCGATCGTCTCGGATGTGGAGGGTCGCGCAATCCTGGCAAAGCCAGAGATTGAATTCGCCCTTGCGCGCAAGTCCATCACCAGTATTCTTCTCGATGCAAATCTGCCTGAGCGCGTAACGCACAACGACACCAAGTTCAACAACGTGATGCTGGACGACGTTACGGGCGAGGGCATTTGCGTGATTGACCTCGACACGGTGATGCCCGGATTGGCACTCTACGATTTCGGCGACATGGTGCGCACTACGACGAGCACAGCCAGAGAAGACGAGCAGGATTTGTCGAGGGTCAGCCTGCTGTTCCCCTTGTTTGAGGCGCTGGTTCGCGGCTATCTCAGCTCGGCGGGCGGATTTCTGGCGAGATCGGAAAGACGGCACCTGGCCTTTTCAGGCAAGCTGATCACGTTTGAGATCGGCATCCGTTTTCTTGCTGACTATCTCGCGGGCGACACCTATTTCAAAGTGCATCGCGACCGGCATAACCTTGACCGCTGCCGAACCCAGTTCAAGCTGGTTGAGTCGATCGAGCAGCAGGAAGAAAGAATGGAGCGGCTGGTGGAGTCACTAGAAGGGTGATCTGCCGTCGAATTCACCGGGCCGCTGCTACTTCGCGGCCCATCGTTTTCGCGAGCCTGCGTGGTGCGTGAGAAAGAACGAGGCCCGGCTTTATGCCGCGACGACCTGGGTCCCTTCTTGAATCTTGCGGATGGCGCCCATCACGGTAAACGAATTCAGGCCGTAGAGGCATACCGCGGTTTGAATTCCGCCGCCGGTCAAAACCAGTCGCGTTTTGGAAAGGAAAAGCAATACAACTGAGGATTCAAGTTGATCACGAAAGCGAAGATTGCCATAGCTATATTTACGTCCTGGAACTCCGTCGTGAAAATCCTGCATTTCGATCAAGTTGAAGTAAACGTCAAGTTTGAAACTACCGGGGCAAGAGATGGTGCCTGGTTCGTTGATGATTTGCAGAGTTGTTTGGGTTTCTTCGACGGTTCTGGTCTCGATTCTCATCAGGGGCCCTCGACTGGATGGTTGTGTCTATGCGTGTACATTACCTCCGTTAAATTGCGGGCTCTGTGATTTAAATCACGTTCGAATCAGAATTCGGAAAAAGCTCGTCGTTTTGGAACGAGTGCAGGAATGGTCCGCAGGCACGAATCGACGTCTTCAAGACGTTGGCGCGATTCGCTCTCCATTCTTGACTCACCAGAGAAGCTTCAATCCGAACTGGATCTGGCGTGAGGTGGTGGAGGAGCTGGTGATGACGCCGGCCGTGGGAGAGACGCCGGAAGGGGTGAAGACAACCAGGTTGGGCGTATTGAAGTTGGCCCGGTTGAGGAAGTTGAACAGTTCGGCGCGGAACTGCAGGTTGAAGCGGTCGTGCAGTTCCGCCTCCTTGAGCATGGATATGTCCCAGGTGGCGAGGCCAGGACCCGTCAAGGTGTCGCGGCCAAGATTCCCATAAAAGCCGCAGCCAAGGTTACCGTTGGGGCCGCAGTTGTCGGGCGGGGCCAGCAATGCCGCGGGGTTGAACCATTGGCTGGGTTTGCCAAGAATCACCGGGCCGGTGAATGAAGGGTTCACGAATGGGCGAACAGGATTCTTTGAGTCACCGTTGTTGGACGGGTTGTAGCTGAGTTGCGGCGTGAAGGGGTAGCCCGACTGCAAAGTCACAATGGAATTCGCTGTCCATCCGCCTGCAAGAGCATTGGAAATTCCTCCAGACCGGTTCAGGTAGCGCTTGTTGGCTCCGATAGGCAGTTCATACGTTCCGTTGATTACGGCAACGTTTCTCACGTCGTAGGTGGCGCGTCCCCAGTCGGCGTGTACATCAAAAGGGTTCGAGACCAGCCCCGGGGCATTGCCCGCCGCCGTGGCATTTAATGAATCGCCGTCGTCCAGCGCTTTTGACCAGGTGTAGACGCCGCGCAGCAGCAAGCCTCCGCTCAAGCGGTGGTTCAGGTCAACCTGCAACGCGTTATAAGAACTGTCGCCAACAGAGAACCACGCCCATGCGCTTCCCAGAGCCGGATTGGCCGCAGGCGTTCCGGCTGGAATGTAATAGGCGCCCGCAGGGATTGCAGCGCCCGCCAGCGGAGATGGGAAAGTGCCGGGATATGTCGTCGGGCATGGGGACGCGGGACAGATGGTGGGGGTTGGTTCGTTATCGTCGAGGCTAACGATTTGATGGTACCCGTGTGAGCCTACGTATCCGATGGTAAAGACGATATTCGGCGACAATTCCTGCTCGAACCTGAGTGAATAGGAGATCAGCGTCGGAGTACGCATGTCGGGCTGAACGCCCGCGGGGGCGACCTTGGCATTGTCCGGGACAGGCGACAAAGGAAGAGGCAGGCTGGAAACGGGAAGGTTCGAAATGCCGTATGAAGGATTGAACGGGGCGTTCTGGTCCATGCGGTAGCCGAGCGCATCCTGCAGATCGTTGTACATGCCAAACCCGGCGCGCAGCACGGTCTTGGAGCTTCCAGGGCTCCACGCCAGGCCGATTCGCGGTTGCGGCAGAAAACGGGCGTGATTGGCGGTGAACGCAGAGCTTGCGATACGAGGCTGTGTTTGAATCACGCCGTTGGTGAAAACGAAATTGGCAGCGCGGCCGTGCGCCTCGTTCCACCCAGTCGTGAATTCGTCACGGAATCCCAGAGAAAGCGTGAGTTTTGGCGTCACGCGAAAGGCATCCTGCAAATACCATGCGCCCAGAAGCGAGCGCCAGTTCATTTCAGTGGGGGCCGGATCATAAAGAAAGGTTCCCACGGTGCCTTTCAGGAACTGTTGTAGTCCAGTGAAGGTGGCCTGTCCAAACTGGGTGAGCGCCAGGTCTTCATTCGATTGCAAGGGCTGGAACCACGCGCCGGCGCTGAAGGCGTGACGTCCCTTTGTCAGGGTGAGATGATCCTCGTAGGTAAAGAGATTGCGCGCTATGTTCAGATTGCTGCCAGTATTGCTGCCGGCCTGGCTCACCTGAGCAGCAGGGTTGGCTGCGGCACTGCCGCCGACTACGACGGTTCCCACCGGCCTGCCAGCCACAAATCCTGAAACCGCAGCCGCCGGAGTATTTGGCGAGGGCTCGCCCGTGTAGTAATACGAGGCGCGGGAATAGCCGGCGCGCGCCGCATTGATGAGCCTGGGAGAAAAGATGCGGGTCTCCTCCAAGCTGAGGACTTGTTCGCGAAGATTCTCAAGGTCGGTGCTGTACAGGTTTGTGCTTGTCGGGGTGACGTCGGCGCTGTCGTCGATGGTGTAGACGCCCGTCAGCGTGTCGTTGCGGGAAAAGACGCGGTCAGCCCGAGTGGTTCCAAAGTCGTCGCGGATCGTTTGCAGGGGGCTGTTGAATGCTTCTGCAATTCCGCCGAAATCGGGTGCATTCGCGCTTTGCGTGGGCCACAGGGCGAGCAGGGGAACAACGCTGGGGGCGATCCCGACGTCGACCAGGCCGGAGTTCGGGCATGGGCTTGGGGCCGGGCTCACCAACTTGCAAGGCAGGAATCCGTTGCGGGCATTGGTGTCGGGCACCAGGTCGACACCGGTCTGGTGAAGGTGCTGGCTGAGGCCTTCGAAATTGCCGAAGAGGAACGTCTTATCTCTCTGGAGCGGGCCACCCAGGGCCGCCCCAAACTGGTTGCGCTGAAAGTTTGGAGCCGAGCCTTTGTCAAAGTAGTTCGGGGCATCCAGATCGTTGTTGCGCAAAAACTCGTAGAGCGCGCCATGCAGGCGATTTGACCCGCTTTCGGTCACAATCAGAACCTGGGCGCCGGGCCTTTTGCCGTATTCGGCGCCATAGGAATCGCGAAGCACGTTGAACTCGCGCACCGCATCCACGCCCAGCAACTCCTGGCTTGTCCCGCCCGGCTGCATGTTATTCTCCGCCGCGCCTGTGAATTCCACGCCATTCAACAGAAAGAGATTCTGCTGTGGGCGGTTGCCTGAGACGGAGAAGTTGTTGCCAACGGTGGAGTTGGAGACGCCGACTCCGCCGGTTTTTTCCGCGGTAAAGTTGACGATGCCAGGGTTCAGGGTCAACAATTCGTCAAAGCTGCGCCCGTTGAGGGGCAGGTCTTTTACCTGCTGCTCTCCAACCAGGCCGGAGATGTCGGCCGTGGTGAGGTTCACGGCTGCTGCGTCCGCGTTGACGGTCAGAGTCTGTTGCACTCCACCCAGGCGGAGTCTTACATCGGCGGCAGCATCCTGGGCAACGGCAAGATGAATTCCCGTTCTGACGGCCTCAGCGAAACCCGGCTTCTTCACGATGATTTCGTAGTCGCCGACGGGCAGAGAAGGGACCTGATACCAGCCGGACGCGTCGGTGGCCGTGACGCGGTCCATGCCGGTGTTCACATTTCTCACGGTGACGTTGGCATTACCAACAGACGCGCCGGAGGGGTCTGTAACGACACCGGTCAAGGTTGACGAGGTCTGGGCGATGGCTCCGGAGCCGCTCCACACGAAAGCCAGGGCTACGAAGACGAACAGGAAAAGCGAACGGGCGGAAAGAATACAGCTCAGGAGATGGTTTGGGCGCGAGTAGAAATTCACGAAGACCTCCGCAATCCAGGGACGTGGGGGAAGCAGAATGCAGGGCAATCTGGCCTGATATGTCAGTGAATATATACGATTCCGCTCGATAAATATCATACCGAATTGAGCGTATTCATATCAATACGGGCGATCGAGACGCTCACTCACAGGTTGCCGCCAATCTTGCGCGCTACACTTGGGAACTTGATGGGGAGGAGATCGGGAATATGGAGGCGCAGGGTACCGTAGGTCGGCTTGGCAGGGAAGAGGCTCTCCGCGCGTACGCGGCGATGATGAATACGCTGGACGCGAGCAGGTTTATGTCTTTGCTGGATGAGGACTTCCACTACGCCTCTCAGTGGGTTTTCAATGAGATTGAATCGAAGCAGGAGTATCTGGAATACATCACCGGCAAATTGAAGGCATTCGGGGCGTCGGGCTTGAAGGTTTGGGCTGAAAATGGGAGAACTCGAGGAATCCTTTGCCGTCCTGTCTCAAGGCTTCGGGGATCCCTGTGTTTTTGTGGCTCGCGGGGGGCAGGACGATCTTGTTTCGATTGTTTTCGCTGAGGTTAGAGAGGACAAGATCAGCAGGATCGACATGTGCATGCTGGAACTGTATCGCGGGAAGAGGCTCGGCGAATATCCTCGATGACGGTCGTGCCTCGTTGCGCAACGGATCGCAGCAACTTGGCGATTCCGTGCCACGAAAGCGCGCCGGAGAGAATCGGCAAGTTGTTGATTTTCTGGTGGGCGCTGCAGGATTCGAACCTGCGACTTCCACCGTGTGAAGGTGGCACTCTACCGCTGAGTTAAGCGCCCCTGGGAAGGTTGGCGGAAGTCGCGCCGGAGGGGCATCCCATGGGTTAGAGTAACACCAGCAGGGCTTTAGGGCCAAGCTGTGCCCAAGTTGCCGGGGCAGGCCAGGACCCCGCGATCTCCATGCGCTGGAAAGACCGATTCAACCGCGATGCAGGCGAGTCCGCCCCTGACGGCGAGGCGGCAATGCGTCCTGTTACCGGACTTGGCGGCATGGTGGCGGGTGGCGCGGGGCTTGCCGGGCCGGGTTTCGCAGGACGGGGCTCTCCAGGTTCGGGTAGTCCGCATATGTCGGCGGAGTCCAACGGCAAGCCTGGGGGTCATAGGGCTGGCGGGGACGGTCTTTCGGCAGGGGGCGGTGGTTCGGCTAACGGCGCCGATTCCGATGAGGAAACTGGAGATCCGGCGCAACCTTCCGGCGAAGATGGGGTTCCAGAAGATATGGCTACCCTGGTCCTGGACAATCCGGTACTGGGAGCGGGCCCGGCTCGGGGGCCGGACGCGCGGGTCGTCCCGAATTACAGCGCGGACGAATCGAGCGATGCCGCGATCATGCTGCGCGTGGCCGCGGGCGACGAATCGGGATTTACTTACCTGGTGGGAAAGTACCACCGGGCCATGATTCACTTCCTGTTCCGGATGGTGCGCAACCAGGCGGTTGCCGAAGAGCTGGCGCAGGAGGTGTTTCTGCGCGTTTATCGCTCGCGCGAGAGCTACCGCGCGGAGGCCAAGTTCACCACCTGGCTCTACCGCATCGCGACCAACCTGGCGGTGAACTATGCGCGCGACACGAAGCATGAACGGGCCGCGCAGAATGTTTATCTGGACGCTCCGGACCCGGAAACCGGAACGACCCCGGACGTGGCCGACGACGAGCCAAGCGTAGAACAGCACCTGGTGCGCGACGAGCGAATGGCGGCCATCCGGAAACACGTGATGGCCTTGCCCGAGCGGCAGCGTATGGCGGTGCTGATGCATAAGTACCAGGGGATGGATTACCGCCAGATCGGAGAGGTGCTGAAACTGAGCGAATCGGCGACCAAGTCGCTGCTCTTTCGCGCCTACCAGACGCTGCGCGACAAATTGAAGGATTTTGTATAGCCCTCCCGCGAAGAAGAACTGTGGCTGGGGGCCCGGGGTGAGACGCGGGGTAGTGATTGGAACAGGAGAAAAGCCGGACAGCACCGGCGGGGAGTGGGGTGGTACCGATGGAACGCGCTATCAAGAATTCGGGGAACAAGTGCACCGGGATGGAGACGAAGCTGGCGGATATGCTGCTGACTCCGGACTCGGCGCCTGCCAAGGTTACGGCTCATGTTGCGGAATGCGATTCCTGCCGCGCGGAGTTGGAGAAGCTGCAGGCTACGATGAACCTGCTGGACACCTGGAGCGTGCCGGAACCAAGCCCCTACTTCATGACCCGGCTGGGCGCACGGCTCGACGAGGAACGTGCCGCGCCCCCAGCAAGCTGGCTGGCCCGGCTGCGCGCGCGCTTTGCCTACGGTCCGCAGATGCACATTCGCCCGCTGGCGGCGATGGCGCTCACGGTAGTGCTGTTGCTGGGTGGCGGAGCTTATCTTGACATTTCCAACTGGGACCAGCCTCCGGCGGCTCCAACGCAGGCCGCTATAGTGCATGACTTGCAAACGCTGGACAACAATGCGCAGCTTCTTGACCAGCTTGAGGCGCTTTCAAACAACGACAACAGCGAGAACTAAGGTTCGCGATTCACAGGGAAGAGATCAAACGGCAGGGGGCCGGAAGACATCATGATTGGGGTGATCAACGCGGGAACCTTCCGCCGGGCAGCGTTGGCTACCGCGACCCTGGTGATGTGTCTACCCGTGGCATGGGCTCGCGGCCAGCATACGGCTCCCCGCCAGGAGCGCGCACAGCAGCCACACTATTCCGCGCCGAGGTCACAGCCGTCCAGGCCGCAATACGGAAAACAGGGAAGGGCGCAAAACTACGGCCGGCCAGCCCAGCAATACCCTCAAGACCGGGGTGCGGCGCCGCAGAATCGCGGCACGCAAGGGGCTCCGATGAATCCAGCCATGGGAACGCGGCCGGGATACGCGGGCAACCCTTATCAGGGGCAGGGATACGGCCGTCCCAACTATCCACGTTATATGCAGCCGGGCTACGCCCCGCCGGGGCACCTTGGCGCATGGCTCAATCAGCACCGCGGCGTTCCTCTCCAGGACCAGGAAAGGATGCTGCGCAGCGATCCCAGTTTCAACCGGCTTCCCCAGGCCGACCAGCAGCGGCTGGTAAACCGGCTACACCAGGTGGACCAGATGCCGGAAGCGCAGCGTGAGCGCACGCTGGCTCGCGCAGAGGCCTTGGAGCGCTTGTCCCCGCAAGAGCGGGCCCAGGTAACCGACTCGGCGCGCCAATGGAGAACGCTGCCGCCCGACCGACAAGCCATGATGAAGGAAGCGTTCCGTAATCTACGTGAAGTTCCGCCCGATCAGCGTCAGACGGTGCTCAATTCCAGCCGCTACCAGAGTGCCTTCAGTCCCGAGGAGCGGGGCATCCTTTCAAACATGCTGCGCGTCGAGCCCTACGAACCGCCGCGATAATCGCAGGTCTTCACTGTTCCAATTTCACCGGCGCCCTCAGCCGAATGTCGCGAGAGGATGCGCCAATCTGTACTTCGAACGTTCCCGGATCAAGTGTCCATTGCTTGGTTTCAGGGTTCCAGTACTCGAACGCCGATCGATCCAGCCTGAACTCCACGGTCTTCGTCTTGCCGGGCTGCAGTTCGACACGCTGAAAGCCCTTCAATTCCCGCGCTGGCCGGTCAATCTTGGAATGGCCGTCATGGACGTAGAGTTCAACAACTTCTGCTCCAGCTCGCTGGCCGGTATTCCGTATCTGCAGGCTCACTGCAACGCCACGCGTTTGAACAGCGCCGTCGAACTCAACGAAAGGGACCGCGTTCAAATCGTTATATTCAAATTTCGTGTAACTCAACCCAAACCCAAAAGGAAATTGCGGCTCGACGTTCCTGGTGTCGTAATAGCGGTATCCGACAAAAATCCCTTCAGCGTAATCGACCTTCAGATTTACGCCCGGGTAGTGTCCATAGGCCGGAGAGTCTTCAAACCTCTTCGGCAGCGTCACCGGCAGTTTGCCCGACGGATCGGCGTCGCCAAACAGGATTGATGCCAGCGCGTGTCCGGCTTCCTGACCGCCATACCACATATCCAGGAGCGCCGGAGCCTTGTCGATCCACCGGGTCATGGTGACTGGGTCACCGGTGTTCAATACGACAACCGTGTGCGGATTCGCCTGCTCGACCGCTTCGATCATTTCATCCTGTCCGGCAGGCAGATCCATGGTCTTTACGTCGAACCCTTCCGATTCGATCTTTGCGTAGCGCCCCACCACGACGACGGCGACATCGGCCTTTGCGGCCGCCGCAGTTGCCTCCTGCAGCAGCTTGGCGCGCGCTTCCGGCGTGTCCTGCGCGGGATTCTCGCCTTCCATTCCAACTCCCAGCGCATAACTCACTTTGATTGTGGTTCCGGCACGTTCACGAATGCCATCCAGCGGGGCAATGGCGTACTTGGGCCGCACGAGGGAACTGCCGCCTCCGCCTGTTCGCGCCACGGCTGCGTTGGGTCCGATCACCGCGATCGAATGAATTTTCGTTGCGTCGAGTGGCAGCAACGCGCCGACATTTTTCAGAAGCACGATACCTTCTGTTGCACCCTCCCGCGCCACGGCCCGCTCGGCCGGCGTGTCTACTTCGCCGCCGCCCACATGCGGACGATCGAAGATGCCGCTCAGGAAGATCACGCGCAGAATGCGGCTTACGTTATCGTTGAGCGTGGCCTCGGTGATTTCGCCGGCTTTCACGGCAGCCAGTACCTTGTCCGCGGTCAGCCACCCGGCGCCGTTGCCTGAGGCCTGCGTGCGCGGGTTGGCAATCCACGCCTTCATGGGCGGGCCCCCGGGCATCTCCAGGTCCATGCCCGCGTTTACTGTTGGGGCGGTCGAGTAGGTGCTGCCCCAGTCGGAGACGACAAAGCCTTCGAAGCCAAACTCCTTCTTCAGAACGTCGGTCAGCAGCGGCATGTTTTGGGCGCAGTGCACGCCGTTCACAAGGTTGTAGGCTGACATCACGGTCCACACATGACCCTGCTCAACAGCGGCCTTAAAGGCGGGCAGATAAATCTCGCGAAGTGCTCGCTCGCTGATCGTCTCGTCGATGCGGTGGCGCTCGAATTCCTCGTTGTTGGCGTCAAAGTGCTTGACTGAAGGGATGACGCCTTCGCCCTGCACGCCTTTGATGTAAGCGACGCCGAGTCGTCCCGACAGGTACGGGTCTTCGCCATAGCCCTCAAAGTTGCGGCCCCACAAAGGCACACGATTGATGTTGACGGTGGGTCCAAGAATCATGTCGCGGCCCAGCGCCTTGACCTCCTCTGCGATGGCCTGACCCTCGCGCTCGACCAGTGCTGTGTCCCAGGTCGCCGCCATATCAACGCCCGAGGGGAACGAGGTCGTTTCCACTTTGACGGGCGCGTTCGCAGAACTGGTAATCGCCGAGCTGCCTGCCCACGACCGCACACCGAGGGGTCCGTCGGCCATCTTGATGGCGGGGATACCCAGCCTCTCGATAGGCGCCGACTCCATCCATCCCGAACCGGAGAGCATGGTCGCCTTCTCTTCGAGCGTCATGCGGCTCAGCAGGTCTGATACGCGCTTTTCGACGGGCAAGTCCGAGTTCTTATAAGGCGCATTCGATGGGACCGCTGCCTGGGCTTTCAGAACAGTGGGGGCGAGTGTGCCAGCGACGAACAAGGCGGTGGTCAACAGGCATGGAGCGAATGCAATGGCAGGGCGCATCGGGGCCTCCTGGGCGGGGAAATGGCCCGCTGGGAATTCGCAGGCTATGGTAGCGGATTGAAGGCTGGTTCAACAACCGACGCTATTCAATCGCTAAAACGTTTTTTGCGGAGGGATGATGGATTGTCTTCCGCTCATTTGCCGACATGCCAATGACCATATCGCCACACGGGCCACAGCCACTACGCGTCGATGTCGCGCGACCAGGGTTAGTCAAGCTTCAGCGGCGAGGCATCTGACTCTTGAGTGTCGTCTGGCGAAACAAGAAGCCAACCGGCTCCCGCAGCCATCAGCAGCAGGCCGAGCCACGCTCTCAACCCTACAGACGGACGCAGCAGAACAAGGCCGATGAGGCTTGCGGCGAGCGGCGTGAGCACGAAGCGCGATGTCATGCGCGCCGCAGACATTCTTCGCATGAGCCAGAAGAGCAGCAAGAGCCCGGGTAACTCCGCCACAGTCGACCAGGCAGCCTGCGGCGCGAGTGCGTCCCAACTCCAGTCGGCTCGTCCAGAGAGGACACTCAAAACTGCCATTCCCGCAACCGCAGTGAAAGGGGCAATTGCAGCCAGGGGCGCAATGGATTTTCCGTTCAATTCGGCTGCGACTCTGACCGCCAGGCAGTTGGCGGCTGCTACACACGCCGCCGCCAGAATCGCAGTGCCAAAGACACCGCCGGCACGGATAGAATTTGGAGCGCCTGCCGGAATGACGCACAGTGTTCCAACCACACCGGTGAGAGCCGCCGGCAGGCCACCTCGTGTGCGCGGTGCAACGTCGCCGCCAATGTAGGGTTCAAAGACGACTGCGAAGACTGGAGTGAGTGAAAACAGCGCCACGAGAGTCAGACCAGAAACGGACCCGCTCGAGAAAGACGATACGATTGCCGGCGCCAAAAACAACCCCAGGCCAACCAGAATGGAGGCCCAGAGTTGCCGTCTAAGCGGCCACTTCGCCCCGCGCACCACGCCAAACAGTGCCGCGACCGCAGCAAGCAATGCAAATGGCACGGCCTGCCTTTCAATGGGGGGCAGAAGGTTTGGAATCAGGCTCGGGAACAGGTCGGAGCGCAACGAGCCCAAAGCCCATAGAAAGCAGAGTAGGAGCAAACCTGCCGTCGGGCTGAATTTGATCCTTCCGCTCCCGCGCCGTTTCACAACCATGCATTCGATCAAAACACACCGGGCCACATCGACAAGGTCACGCCGCGCCTGAGCCTGTTTGTGGGTGTCGATGCGGTTGAGAAGTCGCTAGAGCCTGTTCACACTCCTGGGGGTGGATGGCGTTGCGATCGAAAATCCTGCCAGACCCGGGGCCCCCACGTGAAGGTCTTCGCCCGTGGGGTGGAGACGAAGCCGAGTCCGAAAGCTGTGGCGGGCCCACCGTCGAGGACGAGAATGAAGTATGGCGGGATTTTCGCCGCAACCCTTCGGGCCGGGGCCAATTTTCCCGATTTCGTTGTTGCTCGTCGCTAGCAGACACCCGGTATGCGTCACTCCTCGCTTCTAGAACTCGTAAAAATTGGCTTCCGGCGCCACCGCCCCAGTAGTGTGAACAGGCCCTAGAGCACGTCAATCGCGATCAGCGTGATGTCGTCTTGCTGTGCCGAGGTGGAGGGCTGCCAGCGCCGAATCTCCGCGTGCAAATTCTTCAGCAAGTCGGCGGGTGGGCACGTCTCGTTGTCCCGTAGTACACGATCCAGCGCATGATCGCCAAAGGACTCTGCGGCGGCGTTTTCCGGTTCCACAGCGCCATCGGTGTAGAGCAGGAAACGGTCGCCCTCGCGCAGAGGCAGTGCGCAGACCGGATAATCAGGGTCCGGCATCACGCCAAACAGAATACCGTTGCATTCAATCCGCTCAAGGGCGCCTGCGCGCCAACGCAGCAGCGGGGGATGGCCTGCGGCGGAGTAAATTCCAACTCGCGCCTCCATATCGAGCCACAGATACGCGGCGGTGATGAATTGCCCGCGCAATTGGCCGGAGAGAATGTGATTCAAGACGTGCAGCACTTCTGGTGGTTCATTCGCGCACGAAATGACTGACTGCATGGCCGCTTTGAACATGGCCGCGATCAGCGCTGCGGGTACGCCGTGCCCTGAGACGTCGGCCATGAGAAACCCCACATGGCGCTCGTCAATCTGGACAAACTCATAGAAATCGCCGCCTACGGCTGTCATTGGCAGGTACGATGCGGCAATCCTCAAGCCGTCAACTTCGGGAGTGCCAGTGGGCAGAATCGAAGTCTGAATCTGGCGCGCCACATCCAACTCATTCTCGATCGAGAGCAGACGCCGCTCGCTTGCGAATACCTTCTGTGCGGCCACGTAGGCAAATGAAAAAAGGAAGACTCCGAATGCAAGCTCATCGAGCAAAGGCAAGTCAACACGTGGCAAACGCAGCCAACCCCACACGTTTCTGAACAGGGCATCCGCCGTAAATACGAGTGTGCCGACGGTGAGAACGCGGTTGGGGAACGCCAGAAACCTTGACGACAATGAGGGCACAACAACAACGACTGCCAGAGATGTTACAGCGCAAACGGCAATGAAATTGTTGTAAGGCAGGAGACTGTCGTCCAGGCCCTTGAACATGAACCAGACGATGCCTGCGATTGCAAGCGCCGCTCCAACAATCGCAATCGCCTGGCTCAACCGCCGCATTTTCCCCAGCGTCAACTCCGACCAGACAAGCATCGCGGCGACAATGAGTAGGAACCGGATCGCATTGACAGTGAATGGTGCCCAAAAAACGGTCCAATTCGGCAAAACCTGTCTGACCGTGGGAGTCCTGAGCAACAGGCTGACTCCATACATCGCGCTCCAGATTCCCAGCCAGACCAGGACACGGACCTCGCCTCGCCGGCGAATGGCAGCGATCGCACAAGAGACCAGCCCGAAAAACACGAAGACCGTTCCCAGGGCAACATAAGCCAAGTCGATGCGAGCCAGGGTCAGAGCAGGGGTTCCCACATGAGCACCTCTCACCGTTCCGGTGCTCCGGAGAGTCCGGGTCTTTGAGGACGCCCGCACTATAATCCTGCCGAAATCCGTGCGCTGTGACAGGCAATACGCGGCGGGCTCCGGGCTCGCCAGCATACTGGGTTTGGACGAGATAGCCTTCCTTGACCAACGAGCCAGGCGCCGCCAATTTGGCGTAAGTTACAATGGCAGTTGGGCCAAGGCCGATCATTTTTGCGCTGCCAGCGCAAATACAGCAAGGAGTTTTACCCTTTATGGCGATTCCCGCCACTCAAATGCGTCCGGGCATGATCATCAAGCATAACGACCAGTTGCACTTGGTCTTCAAGGTGGAGCACCGCACGCCGGGCAACCTGCGCGCTTTCATCCAGGCCAAATTGCGCAACCTGAGGACCGGCGCTATGTTCGAGCACCGCTTTCGCTCCGCCGACGCCATTGAAAAGGTGGTGGTAGACGAGGTCTCGATGGACTTCCTCTACGCCGATGGAGACGACTACTATTTCATGAATCCTGTGGACTACGAGCAGACCGTGCTCAAGGGCTCGACGCTGGGCGATGCGGTCGAATACCTCACGCCAAATCTGCAGATCAAGGTCAGCTATCACGACGGCCAGGCCGTGGGAATCGAACTGCCGTCGGCTGTCGAGTTGGAAGTTGTGGAGACTGAGCCGGGGCTCAAGTCGGCCACCGCATCGAGCGTGACCAAACCCGCCAAAACCGAGACTGGGCTCGTGGTGCAGGTGCCCGCCTTCATCAACGAAGGCGAAAAGATCCGCGTCGACACCAGCGAAGGCGCCTACCTGAGCCGCGCATAGGGTTGTTTCGGCTAAGTACCGGGCCAGAGCTCAGTCTCCGGCCTTTCCTTTGGTTCTTGCTCTTGCAGCAGTAGACGTCAAAAGCGCCAAATAAATTTCTCTTGCATGCTTACCGATTCCATGTGCTACAGTCAGTAACATTATGGCGAGTAACACTACAACAGGGCACGATCCGGCGGAGCTTGGGGAACTGGAACGCAGCATTCTTTCGATCGTCTGGCGACGGGGTAGAGTCACCGCCGAGCAGGCGCGCGAAGAGCTCGACCGTCCGCTGAAGGACTCCACCGTCCGCACCGTTCTGCGACGCCTTGAAGAGAAGGGCTACCTGGCGCACACGGTGGAAGACCGCACTTTCCTCTACAGCCCTGCACAGTCGCGCCAGCGTGTAGCCGGGCGCGCCGTGAAACGCATCGTGGACTGGTTCTGCGAGGGTTCGGTCGAAGCGCTGCTGGTGGGAATGGTCGATTCCAAAGTGCTGGATCGCGCCGAGTTGCAGCGGCTGGCCGCTCGCATTGCGGAGGCTCAAAAGAGTTCCCCCATTGTAAAAAAGGAGGCGAAGTCATGATCGCATCTTTGATTGAAGCCGCTCTGCGCTCCCTGTTGATGGCGCTTGCGGTGTGGGCCATTCTACGGCTGTTTCGCGTGCGCAACGTGCTTGCCCAGAAAGCGGCCTGGGGCGGAGTATTGGCTGCAGCAATGCTGATGCCTTTGCTGGTGCCCATGGCCGCGCGCTGGCCGGTGCTGCCTGCAGCCACAGGTGTTGTGCTTCCAGCCAACCCGATGACTCTGCTCGAAGAGCTGCGTGCAACGCTGGAATCAAGACGAGCAACCGTGCGGAGACCTCCGCAGACCGCGGCGACCGCACCACAAGCTAGTTCACCACAGATTGAGGACTCCGCGGCACCCGAGCCCGACAACGCTTCCAGTCGGCGCGCTCCGATGCCCACGGAATCGAGCGCTGACGGCGCGCGCCCTGCGGAATACGCCCAGCCACTGGCCGACTCCGGCCATCCGAGTTTTTCGCTCGCGACGCTGGCCCTGCTGTTTTACTTCGCGGTTGCCCTCGCGCTGCTTTGCAGGCTGTTCTATGGTCTCGGCTCAGCCCTGCGCTTGTGGCGGGACGCCCAACCGGTTTTCATAGTTGACATGGTGGACGCGAAGGTGCCCTTGCGTTCCAGCGGCGCCATATTCTCGCCGGTCACCATCGGCTCTTCTGTTGTGCTTCCAGATAACTACACCGAATGGGACAGTGAGAAGCTGCGCATTGTGCTGGCGCATGAGCGCTGTCACATTCGGCAGGGGGACTTCTACCTTCAACTGCTCGCCGGATTCTACACCGCACTTTTCTGGTTCAGCCCGCTGGGCTGGTGGCTCAAACGCAAACTCTCCGATCTGGCCGAGGCCATCAGTGATCGTGCCGCCTTGAGCGAAGCCGCTAGCCGCCCTGCCTACGCCCAGATCCTTATCGAATTCGCGGCCGCGCCGCGCCCAACACTTATAGGAGTTGCCATGGCCCGCCCCGGTAGTCTTTCCCAGCGCGTTGAACGCCTGCTTAACGACAATACGTTCCGCCAGGCATTTGCGGGCACGCGCCGTCGCGCCCTGCTCGCCGTGCTGCTGGTGCCTGTTGCGCTTTTCGTTTGTACCGCTCTTATCCGCGTGCAGGCTGCCGGGCAAGCACCGCAGGAACCCGCGCCCGCTGCCAAACCTGCACCCTCCGCGCAGCCTGCTGCGCCTGCCACGGGGCAGGCAAATCCTGATCAGGTAACGAAACCCGATGCTGCTCCGACGTCGGACCAGGCCGAGCCCGCTCCTCCAGCCGACGTGGTGCCGCCCGCCCCGCCGAACACGGTCGCTCCTGTGCCGCCGATTGGCCCGGCGCCTGACGTCGTTCCTCCACCTTCCGTTGATTTCCCACCCGCTCCCGACACGCCGCCTCCGCCACCCGCTGGGATCGGAATGGGCAGGGGAGAAGGACGCGGCTATTTCTTTTCTCAGGATCAGCGCAATTCGGCCGGCGCTGGTCACGGGTACGCGTATTCCATGTCGTCGAATGGCGATTCGTGGGTGCTGTCATCCGGATCGAGCGATAACGTGCGCTGGTCAGGAGACTGGAATGGCGGGCGCGCCGAGGATTTAAAGAAGGCCGCCAAACTTGCCCACGGCAAGTTCCTCTGGTTCTCCCACGATGGCAAATCGTACTTTGTCGATGATCCGGCAATTGTGGCCCAGATCGAAGACATGTATAAGCCCATGCAGGCGCTGGGTAAGGAGCAGGAAGCCTTGGGACGCCAGCAGGAGGCATTGGGTAAACAGCAGGAAGCGATTGGCCGTCAACAGCTACAGGTCAGCGTACCTACACCCGATATCAGCAGAGAGAAGGCCAGACTGGATGCGGCGATGGTCAAAATGCAAGCGGAAATCGGAAAGACCGTGACCCAGGAGGTATTGGCCAATCTTCAAGGCGAACTCGCGAAATTGCAGGGCGAGTTAGGCGCGCTGCAGGGCGAGATGGGCAGCAGAATGGGCGCGTTTGGCGATCAACAAGGCAAGCTGGGTGCGGAGCAGGGCAAACTGGGCGCGGAACAAGGCCGCCTCGGCGCGGAGCAGGGACGCCTGGCTCAAGAGACCGACCGCAGGGTAAAGTCGATCATCGGTGATGCACTGAAGAATGGCATGGCCAAGCCGGTTCAATAAACGCAGAAAACCCAGTGCAAGCTGTGGCCGGTCCAAGGTTCTGGAGCGGCCACAGTCTTTTTTGGGAAACGTTGTGCCGATTTATAGCTGCACCAGCTTTGCTTCGAGCAGCGCTTCGATGGTGCCGAGTGCCTCCAGCACCGCATCTGAAACCGGTGCGTCCACCTGCACGACAGCCAATGCGTGCACCGGCTTGGCGCCGGCGCGTTCGCGGCCCAGCGCAAAGTTGGCGATATTTACGCCGTACTCGCCCAGGATGGTGCCGATCTTGCCGATCACGCCGGGCACGTCAAGGTTGCGACAGACCAGCAAATTGCCTTCGAGCGGCGCCTCGATGTCAATGCCGTCAAAATCCAGCAACCGCGGCTGCTCGCCATGAATCACGGTGGCGCTCGCATGGCTCTTTCCGCTCGCGGCGTGCAACTCTATCGTCAGCACAGTACCGGCGCCACCGCGAGGGCTCTCCCGCTTCTCCTCGTGAATGCGGATTCCGCGCTCTTCGGCTACAGCCGCTGCATTAATGCGGTTCACGTTCTCAGAGCCTTGCAGGAGTCCTTCGATGGCCGCGTTGCGCACCAGGTCGGTCTTGGCCTCCGCGAGCGCGCCGCCGTATACGAGGTGGATAGCGTCAATGCCGCCTTTGCCAGTCTGCGCCAGGAACGATCCAAGGCGGCCGGCGAGATCGATGTAGGGAGCCAACTGTACATATTCCTCGTGGCTCAGGGAGGGCAGGTTGACGGCGTTCTGCACCACGCCGAGCTTCAAGTAATCGCACACCTGACGCGCAATCTGGATGCCGACGGCTTCCTGCGCCTCGGCTGTCGATCCGGCGATGTGGGGCGTCAGAATCACGTTGTCCAGTTCGGCATAAGGAGAATTCTTTGCCGGCTCTTCAACGAAAACATCGAGTGCAGCCCCCGCTACCTGTCCGTTCCGCAGTGCCTCCACCAGGGGCGCATCTTCAATCAACTCGCCGCGGGCGCAGTTGACGATTCGTACGCCCTTTTTCATCTTTGCCAGCGATTTGGCGTTGATTACGCCGGTAGTCTGGGGCGTCAATCCGACGTGCAATGTAATGTAATCTGAAGCGGCAATGAGTTCGTCCAGCGTCACCAGCTTGATACCGTTTTCGCGCGCCACCGCGACGGAGACGAATGGGTCACTTCCGATAATCTCCAGGCCAAAGCCCTTGGCGCGTTTGGCGACTTCAAGGCCGACGCGTCCCAAGCCAAGAATGCCCAGCGTTTTGCCGCGAAGCTCCGCGCCTTGCAGACTCTTCTTTTCCCATTTTCCGGCGTGCATGGTGGTGTTGGCGGTGGGCAGTTTGCGCGCCAATGCCAGCATCAAGCCGATGGTCAACTCGGCCACGGCCACGGCATTTGCGCCCGGGGTGTTCATTACCACGATGCCGCGCCGGGTAGCTGCCTCTGCGTCAATGTTGTCCACCCCCACACCAGCGCGTCCAATCACCCGAAGCCTGGGCGCCTTTTCCATGAGCGCGTCATCCACCTGCACGGCAGAACGCACCACCAGCGCATCGGCATCGGCAAGTGCGGCAGGCAACCCGTCAGGCAGCTTGTCGTGGGTCAGAACTTCCCATCCCGGCTCGGCCGCGAACACGGCCAGCGTAGCCGGAGAAACCTTCTCTGCCAAAACGATCTTCATAGTTTCTCCCTTGTGCGCCGCAGCGGACGCGCCCTCATACTCATCGAATTGGATGCCGTGCTTTTCGCACAGAAGTTCGAACATGCGCACCACCGCCGCATGCGGTTTACCTTCACCGCGTTCATAATTCGTTACCGAGTTGGGATGAACGCCCAGCCGCTCGGCCATCTCGTATTGATAGAGGTCGAGCTGCTTTCGCGCGATCAGCAGCTTTTCTCCAAAACTGAGTTCAGGCATGAGTTCCTAACCCTTCGCCGCTTCGGCATACACCCGCTGCGCCGCAGCAACCGCCTGCCCATACTGCACCGGCAATTTCAGGGTGTCTTTGGCGATGTGTTCCATAGCTCCCAGCAGCGCGACCGTGTCGAGGTAATCGAAGAAGCCGAGATGCGCCACGCGGAAGATTTTGCCCTGCATCTCGCCCTGGCCATTGGCGATGACGAGCGCAAAGCGAGCCTTTAGCGCCTTAACCACGTCGCTCGAATTCATGCCTTCGGGCACGGCAACCGCCGTAGCCGCAGCCGCGGGAGCCGTGGGCGCGAACAGTATAAAACCCAGCGCGACCAAGCCTGCGCGCGTTGCCTCCGCATTCACCTGTGCATTGTCGACAAGTGCGATGCGGCCCTTTTCGAGATCGCCGCCTGCCTGCCCGGCAATGTAATCGAGAGCCGCGCCGAGCCCGGCGACCAGCGCGACGGCCGGTGTGTAGGCGCTCTCGCCCTTGACGGCATTTTTGCGTTCCTTGCGCAGATCGAAGTAGTAGCGCGGATTCTTTGACTTCTCCATTGCCGCCCAGGCTCGCTCGCTCACGCTCAGGTAGCTGAGCCCGGGCGGAATCATTACGGCCTTCTGCGAGCCGCCGATCAGGATGTCGATGCCCCAGCCGTCCACGTCGAAATGCGTGGTGCCGAGGCCGGTAATGCCGTCGACCACGAGCAGAGCCTCGCTCGCCAATTCCTTGATGAGCCTTGCCACCGCCTCCACATCGTGACGTACAGCGGTCGAGGTCTCGGTGGCCTGCATGAAAACGGCGCGATGCTCCGGCTTTAACGCCTGGCGCACTTCAGCCAGATCAAAGGTCTCGCCGTAGGGAGCTTTCAGAAGGTCGACCTGGCAGCCAAAGGCCCTGGTCAGGTCTGCCCAGCGTTCGCCAAACTTGCCTGCCGTCAACACCAGAACCCGGTCTCCGGGCGAGGTCAGATTCGAGACCGACGCCTCCATTGCGCCTGTGCCCGAGGACGAAAGCAACAGCACGTCGTTCTTTGTGCCGACAAAGATCTTGAGCTGCGCCAGAACCTTCTGAAAGAGGGCGCGAAACTCAGGCGTGCGGTGGTGGATATCCGCGGCGGCCATGGCAAACTGGGCCGCCGGCAACAACGGTGTTGGGCCGGGTGTAAACAGACGCGTTTTGCGAATCATGCCTCTCCTCGTTTTGAACCGGACATTCGGTGAATCTGGAAATCACAGAATACACATTATTATGGATTTTGTGAATACCTGGTCTGTGCAAGACTGTGTCAATGTTCCCAGAAAATCCTTGCGATATTCTTCCGCGACCCGTTCTCGGGCCGTCAGGGCGCTCACGGATTTCATTGATTTAATTAAGGTTGGAGAAGGTCACGAGCGCGGGCCACGGTATAGGGATCAGCCCGAGGGACTTGAATTCCTCGGGCTGAAAAAAATGCGGGCCTATTTTATCCCTCCGGTTTTTGATCCAGTGGATCGATAACCGGAGAACAGGCTAGACCGTGCGAACGGCGGCCTTAGCGACGCCCCCCGCCGCCATGGAAGCCACCACCACCAAAGCCACCACCACCAAAGCCGCTGCCATGAAAGCCGCCGCCGTGGAATCCGCCATTGCCGCGGAATCCGCCGTTACTCCGGAAGCCGGCGTGGCCAAAGTTCCCACGCCCCCGGAAACCTTCATGTCCGTAAAAGCGGCCATGGTAGAACCCGCCGCCCCAATAGCCGCCATACCAACCCCAGGGGGGAAAGAACCCGAAGCCGAACGGGCTCCAATAGGGTCCCATGCCGATGAACGTGTAATCCCACATATACGGATCCCAATACCAGCCAGGGTCAAAGCCGGAGACGCCGGCATATTCGCCTGCAATCTGGTTGTTGGCTTCAGCCAGGTACTGCGAGCGCAGGCTGCTCCAGTTGTAGAACTCGTCCTGAGCATCGCGGGTATTGAAATCGACGGACTTTTCTTTTGCGCCTTCAGCAAGCGTCATTTCGTGATGATCTTTTATCGTTTTGTACTTGCCGTCGCCTTCCTCCACTGCGGCCTTGCCCGTGAACACCATGGCCGTAGCGGGGTTCGTCGTGAATTCATAGAACCCAGGCTTGACCAATTGAGTAGTTACGTCCGCGTCCAGGATCTGAAGATCGTTCTGGGGATAAATTTCATCCACTTCGACAGCCGCTCGACCATTCTCCAGTCCCACCTGCGTCCTGGTTAAATCAGGCGAGATCATTTTCACCGCGCTGTGGTCGTCAAGGCGCAAGAACACACCCGGAGTCAACAGCATCTCCGCTTTGCCCGCGCCTGTCGAAAGCACTTCGCCCGGGTTGACCTCAACGTTTCCCACCTGGCGAGGGTTCAGTTGCCGTCCATCAATGAAAACCCCGCCTTCCACATAGTTCACGATGCCCGGGCGGCCTTGCTCTTCGCCAGATGCCGGAGCTTGTTCCGCACCATAGGCCTGAGCTTGGCCGGCGCCATATGCCGGAGCAGGTGTTGCGCTGAAGGCCGGCGCGCCCAGGACCCCTATGCCGATCAGCGCGGTCGTTATGATTTTGGAGTTCATCGCTTTAATACCTCATCCTTATTAATGCCAAAAACGCTGGAAAGTTTTGGTCTCGACACGCTGGGGAGGATGCTCATTTGTGTCTTATCAAAGTGAAGGTAAAAATGAAGCAAATGACACACAGAACTCATCTAACGAGGAGTAAGTTTTCAACGCAAAGTAGGTGACCATCTGGTGGCCTGTTTCAGCTTTCTGGAGCTGCAGCATTAGCTATCTGTCATAACTTAAGAACGCGGCCCTCCTTCAAAGAGATAAACTCTAAGTAAGCTGGTAAATTCCATCTATTCACGATGAAGGCAAACTTATGATTGAGGCAGGCGCACTGGAAGCACAGATCACCCAGCAGGTGATTACCGCCATGAAGGCCCACGACGCCGAACGCACCGGCACGCTGCGCCTGATCAAGAACGCGCTCAAGAACAAGGCAATCGAGAAGCGGGCTGCGCTCACTCCAGCCGAAGAGCAGCAGGCGCTGGCAACGATGATCAAGCAGCGGCGCGATTCCATTGAGCAGTTCACCAAGGGCAACCGGCCTGAGCTGGCTGCCAAGGAAGCCGCGGAGATTGTGGTCATCGAGGAGTTTCTGCCAAAGGCTTTGGACGAAGCCGGCCTCCGTGCGCTTGTAGCCGAAGCCATCGCTGAACAAGCTGCCGCCTCTGGCCAGAAACCGACTCCGAAGGAGATGGGGCCGATCATCAAGGCCGTCCAGGCAAAGCTACAGGCCGTCGGCCTCCGGGCTGAAGGGCGCGTGGTGAGCGAATTGGTGAAGCAGGCGCTCGCAAGTTAACGGAAGATGAATATAGGGAATTTGAGTAGACGGCTTTTGCAGCAAAGCTCTACTATCGGCTCACGACAGACTGTGGACGGAAGACGGGCTCGTCGAAACGGGTCATCTGCAAACGGATAGGAACGGTCGCTGCGCTCATTCCCGAGCAAGACTGGACATTGCCTCTTCCCGGGTGCATCGTAATTGAATCTTGGTGCCTGCTCTCAAGTCTCATTTCAGGAGAGTCGATTGAAGGTTCCCAAATACCTCTCAGCAGCCGCATTTTTTTTTCTGATTCTTCTCGTCGCGCCGGGAGCGTGGGCGCAGGGTCCACCGTATCAAACCGACGATCCGGTTCCAGTTGATCTGCATCACTACGAGTTCTACATCTTCGGCGGCATGGACGGCACGACGGCGGAGATCGACTCGACGGGACCGGCTTTCGAGTTCAACTGGGGCGCGGTTCCAAGAGTCCAAATTCACGCCATTTTGCCGTGGGGAGGCATTTTCCCGTCCAACAATCCTGTTTATTTGCCTGGCGGAACGGGGCCAAGTGCGTTGGGACTTACCGATGTGGAGCTTGGCGCAAAGATCGCTTACATCAAGGAAACGAAACACATTCCTCAAATCGGCAGCTTCACCATGTTTGAGATGCCGACGGGCAGCTATACCAAGGGCCTTGGGGTGGGAAAAGTCTGGTACAAACTCCCGATATGGCTGCAAAAGAATTCCGGGCATTGGCTCTTTGATGGCGGCGCGGGCTACCAGGTGGTTCCTCAAACCGAATACCGTAATTTCCCTTACGGCGGATTCCTTTTGAAATACGCATTCGGCGAGCGGCTTGAACTGGGGGGCGAGGTCTTCGCTCATGGGCGAGAGGGCTTTGCGGCAGCGCAAACGCAGTCTTCAACGATGATCGACGCGGGCGGCTACTACCACTTCAAACACCACGAGGGTGAGCAATTCCTCTTTTGTTATGGCCACTCTGTTGCCGGGCAGACGGAGAATTATGCCTACGTGGGTATGTACTGGACCTGGGGGAAAGACGATAAGAAGACTGCCGCCGGAAATGGATTGTTCCCTGGACAGTTGAACGTTAGCGGCTACGAGTGACCCGCCGTTTGCACGGCTTCGCGATCGGTTCGTATGGAGAAATCCGTCAATGGAAATCACCACACGCGGTCTCTTCACAATGATCCACGGGATGGGATTTGGCACACTCTATCTATTGGCTTGCACAGGGGCCCTGGTGGAGCTCTCTCGTCGATATTCGCCGTCGACCACTGCGGCAATCAGCCACCGCGATAGCTGACCTCTTCTGAAAGTCAGTTATCCTCTAACCTGCAATGCCGCAACAAGAAGATCGCCGGAGCCAGCGAAGCCAGCTCTTTCACGTGCTCTGTATTTTACGAGCGTCCGTGGCCTTCACGGAATCCATCGCGGCTATTCACCAGGGCCGACGCATATCAGATTCCGAGTAGTTTAAGCAGATAAGGGATGTTCCACGCGGCCTTGAGGCGCTTTCCCTTGATTCCTCGTTTGGAAGATTTGTCCTGTTTGAGCAGATTGAGGGCGATTCGGTTGAGGATGGAGAAGTTTTGTGCGGCGTGGCCAGCGCGTTTGCGGTCCAAGTCTTCGCCGAAGCCGACGTCGAGCACCCAGTGCAATTTGTTTTCGATCCCCCAGTGCTGGCGAATCACGGTGTTCAGCCGCGCCGCATCAGGGCTGAGGCTGGTGATGTAATAGCGAATCTCGCGCTCGGTTTTGCCTGTTGCCTTGTGGTACCGTTCCGACTCAATACGCACCAACGCCCGTAACGAGGCCCATTCGGATGCCTTTTCAATCAGGCCAAGATCGGCCATCACCGAGCACCTGCGCCGCTCGACCCGTCCGTGGCCACAGTCGATTTCCTCGGCCACTGAATCGGAGTCCAACAGTAGAAACGAGTCTTTTACCTGTTCGGCTAAAAGACCCTGATTCTCCTTGACTGCCAATACATAGTCGGCCTTCTTCTCGACGATCTGGCGAGCGATCCCGCGCTGGCAGCCCATGGCGTCAATGGTCACCACCGTTCCCGTCAACTCCAGCGCGTTGAGCAACTTGGGAATGGCCGTGATTTCGTTGGATTTTTCATCGACTTTGCGCTGCGCCAGCACCAGTCCGTTACCCTCGGCCCAGGCCGAAACCATGTGCACCAAGGTCTTCTTACCGCTTTCGCGCGTGCCACACAAGGCCTTGCCATCGATGGCTACAACTTCGCCCGCCGTGAGCTTGGCAATTGACGAAACCCAAGCCACGAAACCCTTTTCCATCTCTTCCGGGTCCAGCGCCGCAAACACCCGGTTAAACGTATCGTGCGATGGAATGCCCGATGGAAGCGTCAAAAATGTCTTCAGCCACTCCAGCTTGTCTTCGCCATACTCGGCTATGTCGTTCCAACTCTCGGCTCCGCTCAATACTGCGGCTATCGAGATCAGAAGAATTTCTTCCAGAAGATGTTCCCGGTTCCGCTCCACGCGCGGATCGCGCAGCTCCGCAAAATACTTCAGGGGATTTTCCATATCCCCTTGTCGCCTATCTGTCGGACTCAGGCATATAGCAATTTATATGCGTCGGCCCTGGCTATTCACGACACACGGCATCCCATTGGTCAGATCTGCTCAATGTGAGCCGTTACCGTGCACCAATGCCAACGCCGGGTTGAGAGTTGCGCTTCATTTGGAAATGAATTCGCATCGAACGAAGTTGGTCACTTGCTTCATTCCACACGTCACGACTAATTTCGCTTTGATCGTGCTCCGCGCCAATACAGGAGGAGGCCGAGGAGGACCGAAGCGAAGGTGCCCGCAACCAGCTTCAATTCAAATCCAAGTTTGTTCAGGGAATCGCCTGGCGGCACGAGCGACACGAGAATGCCAATCAGCACGACGACAAAGCCAAGGCCACCGCAAACCCAGACGCCTGCCGTACCGCCAGGAACCAGCACGGCGTGGGGATCCTCCCTGCGGTCTTTGCGATGCGCCAGCTTGATCACCGCGGCGAACATGTATAGGAACGGAATGAAGTAGAGAATGATGGCGGCATCAATCAGGATCTGATAAGCGCCGCGTGTCGTTTCGTTGATCTGGCTCACTAACAGGATCGCACCTGAAACCACGGCCTGGACGAGGATGGAGATGTACGGGGTCTTCCAGCGCGGATGTATTTTGCCGAAGGCGGCAGGCAGGTAGCGGTCAATTCCCACAACAAAGGGCACGCGCGCGATGCCGGCCACGGTGCTGCCTACGCCGCCGGCGTTGCCCACGGTGACGAGGATGGCTGCAAGCATTCCCAGCAGGCCGACCTTCAACGCGACCGATCCGACCGTGATGGCATGAAACACGCCGCTCTGAGGATCCAGATCAGCGGCAGGCACGAGCGAGAGAACGGCAAACGTGCCGACGATGTACATGAGTGCAATAAGCGCACCGGCGCCAAACACGGCTCGGGGCAGGGTTCTGCGCGGATCGCGCACTTCCTCGCTCATGGCAGACACGAGTTCCAATCCGGTGAAAGCGAAGGCAATCTGCGACCAGAAATTTACCGTATCCCAGTTCCATGCGGGCATCATGTTCGCCACGGTAAAGTGTGTCACGGAGCCGTGCCGCCAACAGACAATACCAGCGATGCCGGCCAGCATCATCAGGGGCACGTAGGTTCCGACGCCACCTGCGTTTTGCAACCATTTGCCGATATTGAGTCCGATGATATTCAACACCACGGCGACCACCAGCAGGGCAAGAGAGACCGTGAGCTGAAACGTCCGGTCCTGCGAGAGCGCGACGCCGCGCCCACCCACAATGTATGCGGCCATGGAGGCGCTGGCCAAAAGCAGGCCGGGAAAATAGAAGACGGTATAAATCCAGTATGTCCACCCGGCGACAAATCCGTGAAAAGGTCCGAAGGCCTCTCTCGACCAGACGTACAGTCCTCCCTCTTCAGGAAACCGCGAAGAGAGTTCGTTGATGACCAACGCGCCGGGAACGAAAAAGAAGACTGCCGCGAGGGCCCAAAGGCTGATGGAGGAAGTGCCGTTGTGTCCTGCGGCCGCGATCCATCGGGGCCCGAGTACCGTTGCAATATTGAACAACAGCACATCCCAAAAGCCCATGGTTTTGCGCAACTGCGATTTGGAATCAAGCGGGGTCGGCGCAGAAATCGTCATAGAGGCTCATCATGTGAAAGACGCCAGGCTGAATCAGAATCCACGGTAGCATTCTCGGCGAAAGAATAGATAACGCTAGAATTCTCCCCACGGTAATGGATGGCTAAAGAGGTAGCCCTGGAACGAATGGCAGCCAAGACCTGCGAGGCAGGCCCGTTGTTCCTCAGTTTCCACGCCTTCGGCGATGACCGATAATCCCATGGCTTTGCTGAAGGAGATGATGGCCTGGGCAACGGCGCCGCTAATCGGATCCCCCATGATGTCGCCGACGAATGAGCGGTCAATTTTCAACTGATCCCAGGGCAAACGCTTGAGGTGACTCATGGAGGAGCGGCCGGTGCCAAAACCGTCCAGGGAGAATCGAACGCCGTGAGACTTGAGTGCTTTCATCTTGGCGATGATGTCATCTACGTTGTTCACTAACATGCTTTCGGCCAGTTCAAGCTTAAGACACTGGGGATTGGCGCCGGTCCGATGCAGCACCGTCAAGACGTCATCCACGAACCTGGGTTGGCGGAACTCGCGAGCGCTTATGTTTACCGCAACCGTTAGGTGGGCGCCTTCTCTGCGACCCGCCCAAGCCGCGATTTGGGTGCAAGCGGTTTCAAGGACCCAGCCCCCCAAGGGGAGAATCAGCCCTGTTTCCTCCGCCAATGGGACAAACTCACCGGGAAGCACAATGCCGCGCTTGGGGTGTTTCCAACGGATCAGCGCTTCGGCGCCAATGAGGAGGCCGCGGTCCACCTGGGGTTGGTAATAAAGCAAAAACTGTTTTTGCTTGATTGCCTGGCGAAGGTCGTCCTCGATTTCTGTTCGCGCAGTGACTGACGCCTGCAACGCCGGTGCAAAGAATAGCAGGTTGTTGCGTCCCGCCGACTTTGCCTGATACATGGCGATGTCGGCTTGCTGCAACACTTCGTTTGTGCTGGTTCCGCGATCCCCGAAAACGGTGACCCCCATGCTGGAGGTGCTGTGACACTCGCGGCCATCGAGCACATAGGGCTCGCCAACGGCGTTCAGGATCTTTGCTCCAACGGATCTTGCCTGGGCCGCGGCAACCTCGGGGATCTGGCTAAGATCTTCGAGAACGACGACGAACTCATCACCTCCCAAACGCGCGACGGTGTCGGCTTCGCGGACACAGCTTGCGATGCGCCGTGCCGCCTCTTGAAGCATCAGGTCGCCAACATGATGGCCGAAAGTGTCGTTCAGCGCCTTGAAATCATCCAGATCGACAAAAAGCAGCGCGTGTTTGCAGTGGGTCCGGGTACTCACGATCAGTGCCTGGCGCAACCGCTCCCACAGAAGGCGCCGATTGGGTAGGCCGGTCAATGGGTCGTAGAAGGCGAGATTCTTGATTTCCTCTTCTGCCACCTTGGCCGCGGAAACATCGCGTATGAACGAGAGGATGCAAGGGACGCCTTCAATTTCGTTGAATGATGCAGATAGTTGGCCCCAGAATACCTCGCCATTCTTTCTCCTCAAGCGGACTTCTATATCCCGGCAGCCTGAGTCCTGATGCAGGGCATCAGACAATTTCTGGCGATCGGTGGCCTCGGCCCACATGCCGAGTTGCATCGAGGTTCGTCCAATCACTTCCTGGCTTTCGAATCCCATGATGGCGAGGTAAGCCTGGTTAGCGTCGACGATCGCCCCGTCGCTCATTCGGGTCATGAGTACGGCATCGGGATAGGTTTGGAATGCGCGGCAATAGCGTTCCTCTCGCGTGGGAACTGCACCGGCTGTCGCAGCCAGGTTGACTTGAGAGGCCTTGCGAGCGTTGATGTCTTCGACAAGAGTGAGAAGGTAAAGCGCCTGCCCCTCGACATCGGATTGCACCGAGGCGGTGAGTTTTATCCAAGTAAGGCTGCCATTCTTGCGGATAAAGCGTGCTTCCAGACTCATGGCGTCCGTCGCGCCGCTCCACAACCGATGGAGCGCCTCCATAAAGGGGGCGACGTCGTCGGGGGCAGTAATCTCCTTGAAAGTCAGGCCTGGGACTTCATCTTGAGAGTAACCAAGGATGTCAGCAAATCGTACATTGCACCTCAAGATCAGGCTTTCGTGCGTGGCACGAACAATCCCGACAGAAACCTGTTCAAGGGAATCCCGCTGATCCACTGTTGCCTTATCTGACACTAGGGACTTCCCATTTCCAACACTACTTATTTGATCAAATTGTAACGTTAGCAGACATGTTTTGAATGGTTTGAGCCGATGGTTCTTTGTGGGAAAAAGCGCTTTTCGTCACCATTTGCACACACCCGGGTAATCACACATTTGGGGCATTGGGGCCAGATTGAGAAACGGATCTCAATTGAATTTAGCCCCGCTCTCACTGCTCTGCAGTTGGCGAAGCCTCGGGTCTGATGGACCAGGAATTCGGACAGAAAGGTTGAACTTTCTCGCGGGTTGCCGGGGAAGGAAGGACTCGCCGTTTGACTAAAAGAGGCCCACGTACCCATCGGGTAAGGGAGCAAACTTGAGCAAGCCGAGTTCTCCGGCGAGGCGTTCAAGGCGCGCACGCGTGGCAGCCGCAGGGGGAACCAGCGGAAGGCGAAGGACGTCGGTTGAGCGGCCCATCAGATTCAAAACGGTCTTGACCGGGGCTGGATTCGACTCCCAGAAATTGGCCTCGAACAGGCGGCCATAAAGACGTTCAAGCTCGCGGGCCGTTGCCCAATCGTTATGCAGCGCGGCGCGGACCATCTGGCCTACTTCGGCCGGGACTTCATTGGCGGCTACACTGATGAGCCCATGCGCGCCGGCACCGATGGTTGCGAGGGCAAGGTTGTCGTCGCCGGAGAAAACCTTGAAACCATGAGGCATGGAGTGCAGGAGCGTAGAAATCTGGGGGAGCTTGCCGCTGGCTTCCTTGATGGCTTCTATATTGGGAGCGGCCTCAGTGAGACGGATCACGGTCTCGGGTTCGAGGTTGGCGGCGGTGCGGCCGGGCACGTTGTAGAGACACACTGGAATGGGGTCAACCGCTTTGGCGAGGGCGAGGAAATGCTGGAACTGGCCTTCCTGGGTCGGCTTGTTGTAGTAGGGGTTGGCGGAGAGGATGGCATCGACGCCTCGCACCTGGCGGAGCAGGGCGGCCTGGCGAAGCAACGAACGGGTAGAGTTGTGGGTGCAGCCAGCCCACACGGGGACGCGGTCCGCCGCTGCGTCGACAACCAGATGAATGACATGAAGCCATTCGCCTTCGTCCAGCGTGGCCGCTTCGCCGGTAGAGCCGCAAGCTACGATAAAGTCGATACCAGAATCAACCTGCCAGTTGACCAGGGCCCGCAGCGCTGCTTCATCAATTGAGCCGTCCGCCTTGAAGGGCGTGACAATTGCCGTACCGCAACCAGTCGTTTCCATCACAGGAAAGTGTATACCGAACAGGCCGGTGCAAAAGTCGGCCGCGCTCAACGGGGGCGCTTTCGACCGTTTCACAAAAGTTCGTAATTATCTGCCAAACTTCTGTGGAAAAACGCAAATATTCCGGGGGGGTAAGGCGAACCCTGCCGGTGTGCAGGTCAGGGGCCTAATAGCCGACAGGTTAGACCCGGTGCATCCGGTTACCCACGTTTTGATCCATGACTGTTTTGATCATGCGCCAATCCTGCTTAATTATGTGCAAAGCGAAAAGGGAAATCTGTTTGACCGTTCTTTCTTTGAGCCAAGCCCGCACCGCTGAGGAATGCGAATTAGCGAATCAGGGCTGGTTGCTTGGTGCATATTCGCGGTCAAGGAGGGACATGAGTCGGAGGGAGCAATACTTACCGTCGCGGAGCGCGGCCTCTCGCAAGGCGCCCTCCTAGACGAACCCGAGGCTTTCGTAGAGGTGGCGGGCGCGAGCGTTATCTTCGAACACGTCGAGGAAAAGGCGGTGCGCATGGAATTCTTCGAAGGCGATCCGAATGAGCTCTTCGAGAACTTTCCGGCCGAGGCCACGCCCAGGGGTGGCGACCACAATGCGCTTGAGTTCGATGGAGCCGCTATCCTCGTTGAGGCCGCGGAGGATGGCGTAGGCTTCGAGTGCGCCTGTCTCGTTTTCGCTGACGAAGTAGCGAGCGTCGCCGCCGATCAGGTTTGCCTGGTGGCGGTCCTCGGACCATTGGCCGACGAAGGCGCGCGCCGTGGGCAGGCGCTCGACGGTGACGATGCCTGGGATGTCGGCTAGGATGGCGGGACGCAGGCGCATGGAATTCCAAAGTAAATGCTTGTGCGGAATTTCAGGCGAAGGTGCGGCATAGGGAGATCGCAAGTCTGAGATTGTTGCCGCATTTCGAGTCACAACTTATATCTATTGATCACGATGAGCGCAGAAGGAAGAAAGCCGGTCCTTCGACTCCATAACCGCTTTGCCCGGGATTGCTGGGAGGTTCGCGGACGCACCAGCGCAGACTGAAGAACCAGAATGGGCCTGCGGGGTAATGCGCTGCGCGGGGTATCCGGTACTAAAGGCACATCCGGCTGGTGACCGGTTGTTCCCTCGGAAGCGAGAAGGCGTATAAGATTTGCCTTACAGAGCTGGAAAAGTGAATTCGCGTGTACCAAGCTGCCATGGTTCGTGCGCATTGCATTGAATTAAAAAGACCTTGACCTGCGGCAATTTGAACTCAGGATCGCAGGCAAGAAAAAACCCATTTTCCCCGATCTTCAATCTTTCCAAATCCCGGCAACCCTTGCAGGGGGCTGGGTTTAAGCGAGTCCGCAGGTGCGGTGGGTGTAGCGATTTCGTGTCGAGCGCGGCCCTGTGACAGTACGGGCATGAATGTGGACAGGGGAAAAATCGAAACTGCATTGCCACTGAGGAAAGTCGCGAGAACCTATGAGTCGCGGAGCTGAAATGTCGACCATGCTTCAACGCCCTGATTCGGAGGTCGTTCGTTCAACCCGTATTTCGATTGCGGTGATCGGCCCCGACGATGCACGCCGGAGGACCGTGGCGAAAGCATTGGGCAGCTCGGAATCCAGGGCGGTACGGGAGTTTGCCGCTTATCCCACCAAGCTGAGCGATGTGTCGCGTATGTTGGAGCCTCATTTCGACATCGTGATGGTCGACCTGGACAGCGACCAGGATTATGCGCTTGCAATTGTGGCGCACATCGCAACCATCAGCAATGCGACGGTGATGGTGTATTCGACCAGAAACGATCCAAGCTTGATGATGAGCTCGATGCGAGCCGGGGCCCGGGAGTTTGTACCGATACCGTCCGATGTTGTTGAAGTTGCCGAGCATCGTTCCACACCGATCACGGAAGACGTTGGGCAGGTGAGCACGGCGGCCTTGGCCTCTGCCGATCGGCGGAGCGACCCGGAAACGAGCATTAACCGAGTCCCGGCTGAGGCAAACGGAGCCGACGTTGTATCGCCCCCCGAACCCGCAGACGGTCTTCAATCCGGGAACCGCATGCCGGACTTCGAGGAATGGGATCGCATCCATCTTCGCCTGCTGAAGGAATTGGAAGTCAAAAATCCCGGGCCGAATACGCGATCCCCGTTTAAACCAAAGCCGGCGGTAAAGAGCGAGAGTGCAGAGGATCGAGCGAAGCTTCACGTGGTGCCACCGGTAGCAATCAAGGCTGCCGAACCGAGCTTGCAACCCCCGGTTGCGCCTGAACCCGCCGCGAAAGGCGAATTGTGGCTCGACTCGTTCGACGATGCGACGCAGGGAAACACCCGCTCGCGGGCGCGGATCGACCCGAGCGCGATCAAGCCGATATTCCATTCCTATTTAGATGGCCAGGAAAGCGAAAAGGCGGACGCCCATGGGACGCATTGGGTGATGATCTCAATGGGGCTAGGGGTGCTTGCCTGTTTGCTTTTCTTCTATTTCGCGCATCCCCTCCGGGGAAATTCATCGACTGGCGCTTCGACGCAAGGTGCTGCGGCCCAGCATGAATCACCTGGCGCGGAACCCGAAGCGGCCAAGCCTTCTGCCAAGCCATCCGCAGCGCACACGCGCACCGAAACCGCCGGTGTGCCAGCGGGGGCAGAACAGGTTTCGTCAGAGATGATGGATGCTCAACTCGCGGCGCCTTCGAGGATTTCAAGCGACATCAAGAAACCGGCTCCGGTTGAGGAACCGCCGGCCAACATCGCGCCGGGCGGTATTGACAGCGGTGGCGGCATTCCAAGTGCTCTTCTTGGGAGTGAAAACCGGGTTACGGTCGTGCCCACTGTAACGGCCATTTCGGCTGGGGTGGCTGAGGGCATGTTGATTCACAAAACCGCGCCGGTCTATCCGCTATTTGCCAAAGAACACCACCTGGGCGGCACGGTCGAATTGAAGGCCAAAATCACCAGGACGGGGGCAATCCAGGACGCGCAAGTGATCAGCGGACCACAGATGTTTCGCAGTTCAGCCCTGGAAGCGGTGAAGACGTGGCGCTACCGGCCTTACATGCTCGACAATCAGCCGGTGCAAGTGGAAACCGCGATCGACGTGGTTTTCTCAGTCGAACCGCATTGAACCCTGAAGCGAGAATCGTCCCCTGCTAGTTTTCAGATGGCTTGTCGAGATGCTCGATCACAATGGTGTCGACTGGAGCCCTCGTGGATTCGAGTTTCAGGCCGAGCTGCTCCTGGAGGGCGGTAAAGATAGAGGGGTTGGGATCGCTTGCGGCTGGGGCGTCATCCATTGACCATTTGAGGTCAATGTCGTATTTCCCGGTGAGGCCGGTCTTGTCGACAATGAGGCGACCGACCGTGCCGGAGAGACTGTACGCCAGGCTTTGGATTGCAATCCCCTGACCCTTAATGCGGCCGGAGTAAACCGAATAGCCCATGGGTGCGCCGGAGGGCGATTCCTTAAGGGTTGGGCCTCCTTTGGCGATGACCAACTGGTATACGGGCAGTTGTTTCAGTTCGTGGTGAATCTTCAAACTGAAGCGCTCTGCGAGTATGGCCTGCATCATCTGGTCGCTTTGTTTACTGCGCTCCTCTTTGGAAAGCCTGTTAAAGGCAGCCATGGTATCGGCGTCCATTTTCGCTTCGACAACGTACTGTGTCGATTCTGCCCATCCCGGCAGTCCTGAGATCTGGTCGGGCATGACGAGATTGTATGCACCCATGATCAAGCTCTGGACATCCACATTTGCCGACATGCCGTCCGGGTTGGTTCTCCACCAGGACGCGTACGGACCTTTGGGATGGTAGGGCTTGATGGAAACGATGTCGTAGGCGAGCGGAGGTGCGCCGGCGCGTTGCGGAACGGTGCTGGTCTGAGATGGTGCGGGCGCGGCGAGGCAAAACCCGACGCCTGCCAGCACGAGCACACAGCGAATTGAGGCTGAGGCGAACGGCGACGGGGCCATGCAGCTCCTCTAAAGCTGGTTGAAGATCTCGCGGAATTCCCAGGGACCGGATTTGTTGGCGAGCCACTCGGCTCCGCGGACTGCGCCCAGTGCGAAGCCGCGGCGGCTGTGGGCGTCGTGGCGGAGTTCGAGCAGGTCGCGATCGCTGATGGCGGTGACGATGTGCTCTCCTTTGGCGTCGCCTACGCGGTGCGAGGTGATGGGAATCTCGATGCCCGGCCGGGCGGCCTGGATGATTTCGCGAAGAGTGATCGCGGTTCCAGAGGGGGCATCGAGCTTGGAGGTGTGGTGAGTCTCGCTGATGGTGAACCGATAGCCGTCGAGTTGAGCGAGCTCGGCGGTGAGGCGGAAGAGCTTTTGCACGCCGATAGAGAAGTTGGTGCCGTAAAGCAACGCTCCACCGCGACGCTCTGCGAGGGCTCTCATCTCGGGCAGTTGGGCGTACCAGCCGGTTGTGCCGACGACGATGCGGCAGCCGAGTGCGAGCACGGCGCGCATGTTCTCAACCGCAGCTTCGGGGGCTGTGAAGTCGATGACGACATCGACGCCGGCAAGATTGGGCGCAGTGAGCGCGGAGGCGTGCTGGTTTTCGTTGATATCGAAGGCGCGCACGCCGTGGCCGCGCTCGCGGGCTACCTCGGCGACCAGGCTGCCGGTTTTTCCTTTACCGAGGACGAGGAAGAGCATGGTCTTTTAGCTCCTAGCGATTAGCTCTCAGCTTTCAGCCTTCAGCCTTCAGCTCAAGAACGATTGGCTGGTGGCGGTTGTGGTATCCCACCCTTTCCGCATAATGCGCGGAAAGGATGGTGTACCCCGTTTCATAGCGGCTCCCGGTCCCCGGCCGCAAACCTTCGACTCCGTATAAAGCTGAGAGCTGAGAGTTTAAAGCTAGGAACCGGAAGCTAGAAGCTGCTTCCCTGTCTCCACGTCGAAGACGGCGGGATCGGGATTCTGAAAGAAGGCAGCGTGGAGGGAGCGGACGGCTTCGTCAGCGTCTTCTTCTTCGATCATGAAGCTCATGTTGATTTCGCTGGCGCCCTGGGAGATCATGCGCACGTTGATGTGGCGAATGGCATTGAAGACCTGGGCGGCGATGCCGTTCTGTCCGCGAATGTCTTCTCCGACCATGCAGACCAGCGCCTTTTTGCCCTCGTATTTCACGTCGGCGAGGCGGCTGAGGTCAGCGGCGATAGAGGGCAGCTTGTCGTTGGAGTCGACGGTGAGCGAGACGGAGACTTCGCTGGTGGAAACCATGTCGACGGGGCACTTGTGCTTGTCGAAGATGGTGAAAATTTCTTTCAGGTAGCCGTGAGTCATCAACATTGGGCCGGCGACGACGTCGATGATGCTCAGCTTCTTTTTGACGGCGATGGATTTGAAGGGGCTTTTGCAGTGCGGCGCAAGGGAGATGATGCGTGTGCCTTCGCACGAGGGGTTGCGGCTGTTGAGCACATGGACGGGAATATTCTTTTTGACGGCCGGGAGAATGGTGGCCGGATGCAGCACCTTGGCGCCGAAGTAGGCGAGTTCGGCGGCCTCTTCAAAACTAATGACTTTGACGCGCAGCGCTTCAGGACAGACGCGGGGATCGCAGGTCATGATGCCGTCGACGTCGGTCCAGATTTCGATCGAGTCCGCCGCGAGTGCACCGCCGATGAGGGCGCCGGTGAAGTCGGAGCCGCCGCGGCCGAGGGTGGTGGTGATGCCGGCTTCGTTTGACGCGATGAAGCCGCCCAGGACAGGGACCTTGGACTGGTCGATGAGCGGACGGAGTTTCTCGGCGCAGCGCTTTTCGATGATGGCGTCCTGGGGGGCGGCTTTCTGGAACTGCGAGTCGGTGATGATGATTTCGCGGGCGTCGATGTGGGCGACGTCGATACCGCGCTCGCAGAAGGCGGCCGTGAGGATGCGGCTGGAGATGCGCTCGCCGTAACTAACGATCAGGTCGGAGATGCGGGGCGTGAGTTCGAGAATGGCGGCGAGGCCGCGGAGGATTTCGTCGAGGGCGTCAAATTTCTGATCGATCAGGTTGCAAAGGGCGGCGCAGTTTTTGGGTTCCTTGATGAGGGCACATGCGGTGTCGCGATGGCGGCAGCGGAGGCGCGAACTGATGGCCAGGGCGCCGGTGCGATCTCCTACGGAGGCGGCGGTGGCGGCGCGCAACAGCTGGTCAGTGACTTTGGCGAGGGCGCTGACGACGACCACGGGCCGTTTGCCCTGGGCGACGCGTCCGGCCACAATGGCGGAGGTGCGGGAGATGGCGGCCGGGTCTTCAACTGATGTGCCGCCGAACTTCATGACAACCAGGCTCATGCGTGTGCATCCAGTGCTGGTACTGCTGGGGAATTTTTATTCATCCAAGTGCGCTTCCCATCGGGCCAAAGCGCCCTTTTTGCTGGTTACTGCGGCACGACTGAAGTCTTGCCCTTTCAAAGCTGCCTCTTGCGAGATTGTTGATTTCCCACCCCTGCCGCAAAGTGCGCTTCAAGGATGGGGCACCCGTTCTAAGCACGTGTGGCGGTCTCGGCGACCGGGTCCAATTTGCCGAGACTTGCAAGGAGCTCGGCGTTGAGAATCGTGGCACCGGCTGCTCCGCGAATGGTGTTGTGCGAGAGAACGGTGAATTTCCAGTCGAGTATGTTGCAGGGGCGCAGGCGGCCGACAGTGACGGCCATTCCGTTGCCGCGGTTGCGATCGAGACGCGGCTGCGGCCGGTCGGGTTGCGAGGCCCATTCAATAGGCTGGTCGGGGGCTGTGGGCAGGTTCTGGCCGGCGAGTGGGCGGAACCCGGCCCATACAGCGAGAAGCTCTTCGCGGGTGGCCGGCCGGGCAAGTTTGACACTGACGCTTTCCGTGTGGCCGTCCTCAACGGCAACCCGGTTGCAACTGGCGCTCACTCTTGCGGAAAGCGGAGCCACGGAGTGACCCTCCAACCTGCCCAGAAGCTTGAGGGTCTCGGCTTCCATTTTCTCTTCTTCACTGCCGATGTAGGGGACGACGTTGCCGAGGATGTCCATGGAGGGCACGCCGGGGTAACCCGCGCCGGAGACTGCCTGCATGGTGGTGACAAAGATCTGCTTAATGCCGAAGCGTTGTTCGATGGGCTTGAGGGCCATGACGAGGCCGATGGTAGAGCAGTTGGGATTGGTAACCATGTAGCCGCCGGATTCGCGGCGCGAGGGCTGTTCCTCAATCAGGTGCAGATGGTCTGCGTTGATTTCCGGGATGACCAGGGGCACGTTGGGGGCCATGCGATAGGCGCTGGAGTTGGAGACGACGGCACATCCGGCGTTGGCGAAGAGCGGCTCAAGTTCGCGCGCGATGGCGGCGTCGAGCGCGGCGAAGATGATTCTGGGCGCGCCGTCGGGGTGGGCGGGCTTGACGACCATGTTGGCGATACGGTCGGGGAGGGGGGTGTCGAGGCGCCACTTGGCGGCGTCACCATAGAGCTTGCCGCTGGAGCGGTCGCTGGCCGCAAGCCACGTGACCTGGAACCAGGGGTGGTTCTCAAGCAGTTGGATGAAGCGCTGGCCGACCATTCCGGTCGCGCCGAGGATGCCGATTGGCTGTCTTGTGTGCATAGTCTTTAACTCTCCAGTGTACAGGAGGAGAGGCGCTGCTTTGACAAAATGCGCGCAGCCTGGGGGAAACGACCTCCGGGGCTGAAAGGCCTTTGCGATCGACGGCAAACGCGCAGGGCTTGCTGCCGGCAGCATTCGCTCTTTCTGAACCAGGTCGAGAATACGGCGTCATGCAACGGTGATTGCGGCCACCTCGTAATCTTCTATGCGCGGTATCACGAACTTCATGGTCTCTCCCTGCATCGCAAACTGCGCGTTGCGCCCGGCCCGCAGCAACTCGACGGATTTCACCCGCACGCTCTGGGGCAGTCTCATCCACACCGTCTGCGGCCCAAGCGGATCGGTGGATTGCAGCCAGCCGTGCTGGGCGTCGGGATTGGTGTAATTGAGCAGGTGGACGGTGTAGCCCGGGGACGTCTCCCAACAGAACATTTCGATGAAGCCATCGCCTTCAACCCTGATTATGCGCTCGTCGCGGGTGATCCAGCGGATGGTGTTGGTGAGCAGCCGCAGCAGGTCGCCGTGGCCGGTGAGCCAGTAGCTGCGCTCGATGTCCCCGGGGAAGTATGCCAGGCGGCTTGAGCCTGTTTCGTGCAACACGACCGCGGGTTCGTCGGTGTGCGAGATCGGCGGGTAAGCGAGTTCCGGCGGGTAGCGCACGAAGCCTGGGACTACTGTGAGCAGCGGATTTGCGACGGGCTTGAGAGGGATGCGATTCCCCGCGCCGGGCAGCCAGTTGGTGTTGCTGAATCCTTCAAGGATGGGATGGGGGTGCGGTGCGTCGGGCGCTGCGATGCGTGCATAGTATGCGTTGCCGTTGGTGCCGATCGCGTCTCCCGCCTTGTGAATCCCGAACAGAGGGGCGAGCCCTGAGTCCGCGCGCCGGTTGAGGTTTTCGTCGTAGAGGCCGGTCTCGAAGCTGGCCATAAGCGACCCGCCGGATTGCACATAATCGCTGATCTGTCGGCACTGGCGGTCGCTCAGCATAGCAACATTGGGCAGCACGAGCGCGCGATATTTGCTCAGGCGCTCCGGATCGAGTCGGTCTTCGTGTACGAAGTCGAAAGCAAAACGCGTGCGCAGCAGTGCGTCGAAAATGCCCTGAGTTGTCTCGTGCATGTAATGGGGCGCATGCTCTGTGGCGGGGCCGGGGTAGAGGAGCTGCGTGCTTTGACCCATGACCACGCCGATGTTGGCGATGGAGCGCCGCGTGACGAAGTGGGCGTCGTGCTTTTCAGTCCAGCGAAAATAATCGCTGCCAACCTTCTGCCACCTCCGATCCTCGCCAAGTCCATCCTCAGAGCCGACAAAGTGATAGTAGGGAACCATGCCTCCGGCCAGCGTCTCATTCAGCCACATCCTGGCCTCGGCGGGGTTCTTCGAGCCGTTGCGCCACGTGATGACACCGGTCGAATACGCAGCAGTAACATTGGCGGCAAACTTGCCATCCATGATGGCGTTGCAGACGCGGCCCTGCAGGCTGCATCCCCACACCGCGTCGTCGCCATAAGCGCGTCCCTGGTTGTCGGCCTGGAACCACGCGGCTATTTTGCCCAGGCGGTCGAGATTCGGACCGCCGCGCACGTTGCCGCCGAGGTTGGCGAAGAAAAAGCTGTCCGGCTTTTTCTCTTTCGCGATGGCGTCGTAGCGCTGCCATAGGGCAAAGACGCGGTCGTTGAAGACGCGCCAGTAGGCCGGGGTTCCAGCCGGAGGAAACTTGCTGCAAATGGCGCAGTGGCAATCGGGCAAGCTGCCGATAGGCGGCCAGCCATTGGTGTAGAAGCAATCCACGTCGTAGAGCGAGTTAATCTCGCGCATGATGGCCGGCACGTAGTCGTCCATGTAGCTCGTGAACATGCAGGTCTTAAACAATTGCGGCTCTTCGCTGTTGTGCTGCACCGAGCCATCCTTGCTGCGCATCGCCCACTCGGGATGGGCCGCGAGCGCGTCGCCCCAGTTGAGGTCGGGGCTCATGCGCGCCACTACGCGCATCCCTCGCTTTTTAGCGGCGGCCACGCACTCGCCAAAGAAATCGCGGCCATGCAGGAATTTCCCGTGGCGATGAAACTGCACCTTCGAGGGATAGAACGCAAGGATGCCGGTGACGCTGACGAAGACGATGTCGGCTTCGGCCTCGCGCCAGTAGTCGGCCCACTCCTCTATGTTCATCACGGCGGGGTCGTGCTCGGTCATATTGCTCTGGCCCACGCGGCGGATCTTTTGCTGCCAGGGCTCGGCGGCTGCATCAATCGCGGGCAGTCGCGCAGGCAGTGAGACGAGATCCGGAGCGGGCCCACTTGCGGTGGCGTCAAATTGTTGCGCGGAGAGGGCGGAAGATGGGTCGAGGACGTTCAGCGCGGCTGTCACGGGCAGAACAGCCGCGCTGGATTTGAGGAAGGTTCTGCGGTTGAGCATCGGTACTCCCCTGATCTTTCTGCGAGGGAAGTTTAATCGCCCATGTCGTCATTGCACCACTCAGCGCCGGACGCGGAGCGTTCCACGCCTGGTTTGCAGTCACGGTTGAGATCGAAACTCAGGAGGGCGCCAAGGCAGAGAGCACAGCGTCGGCGAACTGGCTGGTGCCGGCCGTGCCGCCAACGTCGCGGGTAAGAGTCTTGCGCGCGGCGTAGACGGTTTCGAGAGCCTTCTGCACCTTGTCGGCAGCGGCTTCTTCGTCGAGGTGGCGGAGCATGAGGATTGCGGACTGCAACAAGGCTGTGGGGTTGGCGATGTCCATGCCGGCGATGTCGGGCGCGGAGCCGTGGACGGCTTCGAAGATGGCGCACTCGTGGCCGAGGTTGGCGCCGGGGACAAGGCCGAGACCGCCGACAAGACCCGCGCACAGGTCGCTGACGATGTCGCCGTAGAGGTTTTCAAGGAGCAGCGTGTCGTACTGATAGGGATTCATGACCAGCTGCATGCAAGTGTTGTCGATGATGTGTTCGCCGTAGATGATTTCGGGGAATCCCTCGGCAACCTTGCGAGCGCAGCGCAGAAACAGGCCGTCGGAGAGCTTCATGATGTTGGCTTTGTGGATGGAGTGAATCTTCTTGCGGCCGTGCTTGCGCGCATATTCGAATGCAAATTTGGCGATGCGGGTTGAGCCTTTTTCCGTGATGACTTTGATGGCTTCGACGACGCCGGGGACAACTTCATGTTCCAGACCGAGGTACTCGCCCTCCGTGTTTTCGCGCACCACGATCAGGTCGACGCCGGGCCAATGCGTGGCCAGACCGGGGAGATTCTTGATGGGGCGGAAGTTGGCGAAGAGATCGAACTTTTTGCGCAATGTGACGTTGATGCTCTTGAATCCGCCGCCAATGGGTGTAGTGACCGGACCCTTGAGAGCCACCTTGTTGCGCTCGATGGATTCGCAAAGTGCAGTGGGAATGTATTCGCCGAAGATTTCAAAGGCTTCGGCTCCGGCGGCGAAGCGCTCCCACTCCCATTTCACACCTGTAGCTTCGAGAATGCGAACGACTGCCTGGGTGACTTCGGGGCCGATGCCATCGCCGGGGATCAGGGTGATTTTGTGGGCCCTTTTTTCTGACATTATCTAATCCTTCACTTTTTGTTTTTTGTTGTCCGATGACTGTCGAGGAGGCCTTCGAGTTCTTCCTTGAATTCGCGGACATCCTTGAAGTCGCGGTAGACAGAGGCGAAGCGGATGTAGGCGACGGTGTCGAGGCCTTTGAGGTGCTTCATGATCAACTCGCCGACTTCATTGGTGGTGCGCTCGCGCTCGGGGGCTTCCATCAGAAAAGTCTCGGTGGCGTCGACGATGGCTTCCAATTTGCTCGATGGCACGGGGCGTTTTTCGCAGGCGCGGAGCAGGCCGCTGAGGACTTTCTGGCGATCGAAGCGCTCGCGACGGCCATCTTTCTTGACCACCATGTAGGGGATTTCGTCGATGCGTTCGTAGGTGGTGAAACGGCGATTGCAGCGCTCGCACTCGCGGCGTCGGCGGATGGAGTCGGCCTCCTTGCTTTCGCGCGAGTCGACAACCCGATCCTGCCCGAAGCCGCAATAGGGACATTTCATGCTATGAGGATTTTACGGTATGGACGGGACAGGGGAAGGAACTCGGGACCAGGGACTAGGGACTCGGGACCAGGGACTAGGGACTAGGGACTCGGGACCAGGGACCAGGGACTAGGGACTAGGGACCAGAAGAGTCTTGCTCGCGAGTGCCGTGAGTCCGTCGAGGGTGCCGAGGAAGTTGGCGGAGATAAGCGGCTGCGGGGAGAGTTGCCAGAGCAACTCGGCATTGTTCCAGGCAGCCTCTCGCGCTGCCGAGACACTGAAGGCCCCCAACGTATCTTCAAGCCGGGAAACGGGTGGAAGCGCATCGCCGAGAAGCCGCACGTGCAAGGTCTGTTTGGCCGCGTCGATCAGGCTGTCGAGCGTGCCGTTGAGGGCGGTGTAGTCGTTGTAGTGGGTGGAACCATGGACGGGCGGAGCAGCCGAAGCCCGGCAGGTGGCGACGATGGCCTGCGGAAGATCGTGGTTGATATGCGCGTTGATGCCGGACATGGCGAACTGGATGCGCGCAATCATGGGCTGATTTCGCTGGTCGAAGAGCGCCTGCCAGCAGCCAGGGGTCGATTGGCCCGAAAGGGACGATTTGACCGCGGCAAAGTAAAGACGCGCAAACTGGACATCGAGCGCGGCCATCCATGGGCTGTCGGCAAAGCTGCCTGCGTTGATGCGCGCCTGAGCCGCCAGGGTTACCTGGAGATAGAGCCAGTTGAACCACTTAAGGCCGTCGCCATCGGCGCACGTGGCTTCAATCGTATTAAGTATCTCGACGACGTCTGGAACGAACTGCGGTGGCGTGTCGACGGCGGCAAGAAGCGCGGGGTCGTAGGGAAACATGGTGGGTCATGATAACCGGGGTTGGATGCGATTGGAAAGCGGGTTGGGTGGTCTATTGCACAGTCGCGGCAACCCGGGCGGCGTCGAGCGTGAGGGAACTGGATAGCACCATCTGGCACTGCCAGCCGTTATCAAAGAGGACAAAGTCCGCAGTTCCGTGGTGATGCGCGAGGACGAGAGACAGGACCAGAATCCCGACGCCGCCGCCGAGGACAGCGCCGGTAACCACTGCCGGATTCGGGCCGACCTGAGGCAAAGGAGGCAGCGTTGGGGTTGTCTGCCCGGGCGCGCCGAATCCCTCGCCAAGATAGGGAGCGCCATCCCGGGAATCGGCAAGCTGGTACGCGGCTTGCGAAAACATTTCGGGCTCAATCATCATCGCTTGGGTGTTGACGGCGTCGAGCGGCACCGAGTATCCGTTGGCGAAGAGCAGCCGCGTGAAGTGGATCTGCACGCTGGGCATGCGGGTCTGTTTATCCCGCACGGTGACCGCATTCACCACGCCTTCAACATAGGCGCCGGCGGGGATTGCCACTTGCGTTCCCACTGTTACGGGGAAGGCGACCACCGCGCGGACGGCGTCGCCAGGATGGGTTGACTTGCTCTTGATGGGAGTGACGAGCGTAAGCGGAACTGTCGTTCCCGTGGTCACGGTGATGGTTCCGGACGCTGATGCGGGCTGTGGCGCGGAAGAACCTGCAGCATTCGGCGATGTCGGCACGGGCGTTTGTGCGCTACAGATGGAGGCAATCAGGAAAACGGCAACGAATCGGAAATGCATGGGGTCCATCCCTCTTTTTTCATATGAACGGTTGCTGAACAGCTTGGGGCAAGAATCACTGTGCGAGTGCAGGAGTGGAGGCTTTGTTTTGTGGCGGACCGAGGACGACCGGAACGCTGGAGAGGACGATTGGTGCTGCCGGACAAGCGCTGCCAGGAGTTCCGGGGCTTCCGGGCGATCCCGGAATCACGGTATCGGGTGTGGCGGGAGTTCCAGGGATGGTGGTGTCGGGCATGCCGGGACCGCCGGGAATGGTGATGCTCGGTGTTCCGGGTGAGCCGGGAATCACTGTGTCAGGCGAACCAGGAGTGCCGGGGCTGCCCGGAGTGGGACGGCAAAGCGTGGCTGATTTGAATTTCCCCGGCTCCGGAGCACGGGTGAGCGGAATCGCATTCGCGACCTGACCAGAATCCAACGCGAGCGGCGCCGCAAGCGTCATCTCGATTTGCGCGCCGTTGTCGAGCAGCAGGTCATTCGACGCGCTGGCCTCTATCGTGATTTTGGCCGCGGTCGCATTGGAACCGGGCGGTGGAGCTTTCTCGGCAAGCGCGGAGGTGGATTCGCTGGCTAGATCGGGCAGCGCAATGGTGTAGCCATCGGCAAAAATAATCCTGGTAAATAGCACTTGTAACTCGGCGCGGTTCTGTCGCCGCGTGGGCAGCGTGATCCCCTCAATCCTGCCTTGCACCCATGTGCCTGCGGGGATCGCAATGCTGTTGCCAGTTACAACGGGAAAGTTTGTCTGGGTGTAGAGCGGATCGCCTGGTCTTACTTTTCTGGCCCAGACAGGGACGACGAGAGCCAGGTCAACCTTGGTTCCCGCAGGAAGCCTGAGCGCTGCGGGTGCGGCGGCTGAATTAGTTTTGGGAGAATCGGACTGCGAAGATGCGGCCCAGCCTTGAATTGCGGAGGCCGCCGCACCACACAGAATCAAAGACGATACTAACCTGGCTAACCGAGTCATCTTACTTCGACCAGTCTTAACATCTGCCTCAAGAGACGGCTCGCAGGGCGGAACGGTTTCAAGCGATTCGGCAGCGAAGCAGTCGCGGTCTCACTGTGAGGGAAGAATGCTCGACTGACTTGCACCATTCGGCGTGGGTCGGCATCTACCACTGTGGAAGGGCTTCTGCAGCCATTTGGAAGTGGGTTGCATCTCATGTCTTCCTGCTGAGCCGGCAGAAGAATCTTAAAAAATTGGCAAAGAAAGTTGCGGACCTTTTTGTAGACGTGCTGGCCGGCGCCGGGGTGAAGCGGATTTACGGCGTAGCGGGCGATTCGCTGAATGGCATCACGGATTCAGTGCGGGTGCACGAAGGGATGGAATGGGTGGGGGTGCGGCACGAGGAGACGGCTGCCTTCGCCGCCGGAGCCGAAGCTGCGCTGACGGGAAAGCTTGCGGTTTGCGCGGGAAGCTGCGGGCCGGGCAATCTGCACCTGATCAACGGGCTCTATGACTGCCAGCGGAGCCGGGTGCCGGTGCTTGCCATTGCAGCGCATATCCCGTCACAGGAGATTGGCAGCAGTTACTTTCAGGAGACTCATCCCGAACACATTTTCAAGGAGTGCAGCCATTACTGCGAGTTAGTGTCGCATCCGTCGCAGATGCCGCGGGTGCTGGAGATTGCCATCCAGACAGCCTTGTCGAAAAAGGGCGTGGCGGTGGTCGTCATACCCGGGGATGTTGCGCTTTCCGACGCAACGAACGAAGAAAGGCGCGTGAACTTCACTTATGCGCAGCCAGAAGTGACTCCGGGTAAGGAACAACTTGACCGCCTGGTTAAGGAATTGAACGATGCGAACAAGGTGACGATCCTTGCCGGGGCCGGATGCGCGGGGGCACATGACGAGTTAGTCAAGCTGGCCGGCAAGTTACAAGCTCCGATTGTCCATGCGATGCGGGGTAAGGAGATTATTGAGTACGATAACCCCTACGACGTGGGCATGACCGGGCTGCTGGGGTTCTCATCCGGCTATCACGCCATGATGAATTGCGACACGCTGCTGATGATGGGGACGGATTTTCCTTATCAGCAGTTTTACCCGAAGAATGCGCGCATCGTGCAGATCGACATTCGTGAGGAGCAACTGGGACGCCGGAGCCGGGTGGACCTGGGTATTGTGGGAGGTGCGGCGGAAACCGTGCGGGCGCTGCTTCCCGCGATCAAACAAAAGCGGAACCGGAGCCATCTGACGGCAGCGCGCCAGCACTATCACGAAGCGCGCAAGGATCTGGACTCGCTGGCGACCGGAAAGGACGGGCAGCGGCCTATCCATCCGCAGTATGTCGCCAAAGTGCTGAATGAGGTTGCCGCCGCCGATGCCGTCTTTACGGTGGATGTGGGAACTCCAGTGATTTGGGCGGCGCGCTACCTGACGATGAACGGCCGGCGCAGGCTGCTGAGTTCGTTCAATCATGGGTCGATGGCAAATGCCCTGCCGCAGGCGATTGGCGCGCAGATTTCTCATCCGGGCCGTCAGGTGGTCACACTCAGCGGCGACGGAGGTGTTTCGATGCTGATGGGCGACTTGCTGTCGCTTCGGCAGTTGAAACTGCCCGTTAAAGTGGTGGTCTTCAACAATGGATCGCTGGGATTTGTCGAACTGGAGATGAAGGCGACGGGGTTTCTAAGCCATGCCACGGAGCTGGTGAATCCGGATTTTGCCAAGATCGCGGAAGGGACTGGAATCCTGGGAATTCACATCGATGATCCAGAAGAGGTGCGGCCCGCGCTGGAGCGAGCCTTTGTCCATGACGGGCCCGCGCTAGTGGATATTGCCGTGAACCGGCACGAACTGGCCATGCCGCCCTCACTCGAGCTGGATCAGATTGTCGATTTCAACCTGTACATGATCAAGGCAATTCTGAACGGCCGGGGCGACGAGATCGTCGAACTGGCGCGGACGAATCTGTTTCGGTAAAGCGGCCCGGTTAGCTGAAGAACTCGGAGATGGCGGAGACGACGGTCTGTTGCTCGTCTTCGCGAAGTTCGGGGAAGATAGGCAGGGCAAGGACTTCGCGGGCGGCGCGCTCGGCCTCAGGGAAGCTGCCTTCGGTGTAGCCGAGGTCCTTCAGAGCTTCCTGCAAATGAAGGGGGAGGGGATAGAAGATTTCGGAGCCAATCTTGTGGCTGGTGAGGAACTCGCGCAGGGCATCGCGGCGAGGGGACCGGATGATGTACTGGTGCCATGCGTGACGAGAGCCGGGGACTTCGTGGGGAAGGACGATGCCGTGGACAGGATAAGGACCGGATTCGGCAATTCCCGCTGCATGAAATAAGGCATGATAACGCCTTGCGATGGTGCGACGAGCCTGGTTCCAGTTGCCCGTGTATTTGAGCTTGACTTGGAGGATGGCGCCCTGAAAGCCGTCCATGCGGGCGTTCCAGCCGACTTCGTCATGGTGGTAGCGGCGGCGCATGCCATGTTGGCGCAACATGCGGGCACGCTCGGCTAATTCGCCCGAGTTGGTGGTCACCATGCCGGCGTCGCCTGCGGCGCTCAGGTTCTTGGTTGGGTAGAAGCTGAAGGCGGCGGCATCTCCGAGGCACCCGGCTTTGACTCCATTCCATTCAGCGCCCCACGCCTGGGCGGCGTCTTCTATGAGCTTGAGACCGCGCTCGGCGCCGAGACGGGCAAACGCAGTCCAATCAGCACATTGGCCATAAAGATGAACCGGAAGGATAGCGCGAACCTGAGCGCCCTGCGGCCCATTGAGGACGGTCTCGACCGCTTTGGCGTCAAGGTTGAAGGTGGCGGAGTCGATGTCGGCGAGGACAGGAGTGGCTCCGGCGCGGAGGATGGCGCTGACTGAGGCAAAGAAACTGAAGGGGGTAGTCACAACGGCGTTACCTGGGCCGATGCCCGCTGCTACAAGCGCGAGCCAGAGGGCGTCGGTGCCGGAGGAGCAGCCGATGGCGTGGGTCGCGCCCAACTGTGTGGCTGCCTGTTGCTCAAAAGCGGCGACCGGCTCACCGAGGATAAACTGTTGTGTCTCTAATACATGGCCGAGGGCAAGCAGCAGTTCCTGGTGGAGCGGCTGGTACTGGCGTTTCAAATCAAGCATGGGCACGGGCTGGTTTGCGAGAGCCGGACGCACTGGCGGGTTGGCGGACTTTTGCACCCGATAATGGTATCAGCCGACCGGTAAGCGGCATCCCAATATGGAACGGGTAGAATTGTCTTGAAAACATGCCGGGATCGGACAGGAGTTTTCGACTTCCGGAGTTGAAAAAGAGAGCGATTCTCTATACTGTGGTCACATTGCGGGAATTGACAGCTCCGGGGCTTCCGGTGCCGTCCTCGCGGGATTGTATTTTCACGCAAGAACATGAAGGTGGCATCAAATCCACCCAAAACGGGAAAGCAGGAGATCGGCATATGGAGAACAAGCCGGCACAAAACATTCAGGACACATTCCTGAATACGGTTCGCAAAGACAAAACCCCCATCACGATTTATCTGGTCAGCGGCGTGAAGCTTACCGGAAAGATCCGCTCCTTCGACAAGTACTCAGTACTTCTCGAAAACAACAGCCAGGAGCAACTGATCTTCAAACACGCCATTTCGACCGTAGTGAGCAACCGGAGCGTGCTGCACACGGAGCATCGCCCAGGACTTACGACTACCGGAATGGGGCCGGCTGCAGTTCCGGCGCCAACCCCGGCAGCGGCAACCGCGGAGCAGCGATAGTACGCGGGAGCGTTCGAAATTGGCGGTAACTGAAGGCGGCGGTGGCGCGCGGCCGGTATCCCCAACGAAGGGTTTGCGTGAATGGGGTGCGGGGCTGGAACGCGCGGTCCTCGTAGGGGTGGACCTCGGGGCCCGAACGCGAAGTCTGCGCTCCGGCTCAGAGAGCGCTCGCCTTGCGGCGGCGCGTCCAGACGAGGAACAAGCTGGTCGAGACAACCTTGAAACCGGCGCGCCTCTGCGTTCCTCCGCAACTGCTGCAGCACAGGCTGCGCTGCTGGCAGCGCCCGGCCTTGATGTCGAAGAATCCCTTGCCGAATTTCGTGAGCTGGTGGCAAGCGCGGGCGGTGAGGTTGCCGCCGAGCTGATGCAGCGACGGGCCCGGCCCGATCCAGCGACGCTGGTTGGCGCGGGCAAGGTAGAGGAAATTGCCGGGGTTGTGGCCTCGACCGAGGCGGATTTGGTGCTCTTTGACCACGATCTGACACCAACTCAACTGCGCAACCTTGAGAAGGCGCTGCCTTGCCGGGTGTTAGACCGGACGCAGTTGATTCTGGACATTTTTGCGCGCCACGCACGGACCTCCGAGGGGCAATTGCAAGTGGAACTGGCGCAGCTTGAATACATGCTGCCGCGGCTGACCGGGCGGGGCAAGACGATGTCGCAATTAGGCGGCGGCATTGGCACTCGAGGTCCAGGCGAAACGAAACTGGAGACTGACCGGCGGCGCATTCAGAGCCGCATCGACCACTTGAAAAGCGAGTTGGAGGCCGTGCGCCGCGTTCGCAAACAGCAGCGACAGCGGCGGGAGTCGGTGCCGGTGCCAACGGTGGCCCTGGTGGGTTACACCAACGCGGGCAAAAGCACGCTGTTCAACTGCCTTACGGGTGCGCAGGTGTTGCAGTCGTCCCGCATGTTCGCCACGCTGGACCCCAAGCTGAGAGCCATCGAACTGCCCAGCCGTCGCAAGGTTTTGTTGTCGGACACGGTGGGATTTATCCGCAACCTGCCGCACACGCTGGTGACGAGTTTCAGGGCCACGCTCGAAGAAGTGGAACAGGCTGAAGTGTTGCTGCATGTGCGGGACGCCGCCTCAACGTACGGCGAGGAACAGAAAGCGCAGGTGGAAAAGGTGCTGGCCGAGCTTGAAGCCCTTGGCAAACCGCGCATCGAGGTGCTGAACAAGATTGACCTGCTGGACGAGCACGAGCGCCAGGGAATGCTGGAACGGAGTCATGCGGGCGGCGAAGTGATGGTCTCGGCACGCACTGGCGAAGGGATGGACGCGCTGCACGAGGCGATTGACCGGGCACTCTTCTCTGACCCGGTGATTGAGACGGAGCTTTCCGTTCCGCAACGTGAAGGCGCGGTGTTGGCGGCCATTGATGCGGGAATGGTGGTACATCGAAGGGAATACGAGGGGAACCTTGTCCGGCTGGTAGTGAGCGGGCCGGCTTCGCTGCTGGGGCGGCTGCGGGAGTACCGGGTGCGGGGTGAGTGAGGCGGTTTTGAGGATATTGAGCTTCTGCTTCCACGGGCAGAGCAGGATGCATTGATCGAGGAGGAACTCCCATGAAACCGGCACAGGGGGACGCGGGCCACTCCATCACGACGCTTTCAAGCCGTGAAGTCTATCGCAACCACTGGATGCGGGTGCGCGAGGACGAGATATTGCGCTCCAACGGGCAGAAGGGCATTTACGGAGTGGTGGAAAAGGAAGACTGTGCCATCATCCTGCCGATGGATGGGAGGGATGTGTGGCTGGTGGAGCAGTTCCGCTACACGATTGGGGAGCGGGCGCTGGAACTGCCGCAGGGCGGGTGGGAGATGGAGGTTGAACATCCCGAAGAACTGGCTCGCGGCGAGTTGAAGGAAGAGACTGGCCTACACGCCGCGCAAATGACGAAGCTTGGAAGCCTGTGGGTGGCTTACGGAGCAATGCGTCAGAAGATTCACGCTTTTCTGGCCACGGGGCTGAGCGAGACCGGGAAAGACCCTGATGCCGAAGAGCACGACCTTGTGGTGCACCGCGTTTCCGTGGAGGAATTCGAGCAGATGATGATCGAGGGCACGATACGCGACGTGTGCACGATTGCGGCGTGGGGACTGTACTTGATGAGAAAGGCGCAGTTGGAGAAGTCAGCCTCCAGCAGCGAAGTTAAATAGACAGCTTTGCGTTCGCAGGTGCTGTGCCTACCCGAAATCCGGACGGGCCGGGTGGTCCACAACAATAAGACGTCCGTCCGTTAGAGCGCTGACGGAGTGTCGGATATTCGCGGGCACAATGGCAACAATGCAGGGCTTTGCAATCTTAGTTTCTCCGTCGATCGTCAGTTCCAGTTCACCTTCAATCACTTCATAGACCTCTTCCTCCGGGTGGAGGTGTTCGTGAATCTTGGAACCGGCTGCGAATTCATAGTGTGCGAATGTCATGCTGGGCGAGTGAACATAGCGCCCTTTCCAACCTGGTAGACGTTCGATGACGTTAAGCCGACTGGTGTCCACAAAAGGCATAAGAACTCCTTAAATCTGCGGTCATGTCCGAAGAGGAATTGGAATCTGTGTCGCGCATCCATTCGACACCGCCTTGCAAGAGCTGGTTGCGATCATAAGCGGTGCTGTCCAGAACTAACTCGTCGGCCGAATTGCTGTGGTGTCACTTGTTAGAGCAGCCTCGGAATACATTGCTTAACTTGCGGCTGCCTGGAGGAGAGCTTCGACTTTCGCGTCCAGGCTTCGGGCAACTTCAAGAGCGGCAGGATTACCATAAGGCGCGAGATAACTGGCCATTAAATCGTAGGAAAGATGAACGCCGTCGGCGCGCTCGTCGATGAGGATGGTGACCGGAGCATAGGAGCCGGCGTCGGGTACATGCACGGTCATTTGCTTCATGATGAGTGGGTTGCCAAGGACGATGCGGAGGATCTTGGGCGCGGGGGGACCCTCGTCTTTCTCAAGGATCTGGCCCAGGTTGAAGCGCGCGAACTCCATGAAGCCGGATGGGCCGATTGCGGCGGTCACGACCTTTTCGAGATCCTGCCAGCATGTGGCGTTGGCGACATCCTTGCCAAACTGGCCCATGTGAGGATGGCCGATAGCGGCATCGAGGGCCGCAACCACTTCGACAAATGGTTTGGAAGAAATCAGGCTGAATCGCTCCACCCGGATTTCGGTTATCGTCAGTTCCACCTTCGCTTCACTCATCGTCATCGTGAGCCCGCCTGCCGAATTTGATGCAAATGACATGGAATTGCGGCGCAGAGAGTTTCGGGCGCCCCAATGTGGGAAAGATTGAAGTTGTGCAAACAAGCGTCAGGAGGGAGTTCGAGAGCTTGTGCCTAGGCGCGCTCCGCGACGGAAATCCAGTGGCACGGGTATTCGGGGCCGATGTACTCAGCGCGGGGGCGGATAAGGCGGTTGTCGTCGAGCTGCTCGATGACGTGGGCGGACCAGCCGGCGACGCGGCTGATGGCGAAGATGGGCGTGTAGAGGTCGATATCGATGCCGAGGGTGGCGTAGGTGGAGGCAGAGTAGAAGTCCACGTTGGCGTTGAGTTTTTTGTCGGCCTTGATATAGATCTCGATGGCGCGGGACATCTGAAACCACTTGGGCTGGCCTGCATCGTTTCCCAACTGCTCGCTCATGCGGCGCAGGTGGGTTGCGCGGGGGTCTTCAGTCTTGTAGACACGGTGGCCGAAGCCTGAGATTTTCTGCTTGGCGGCGAGCATGCCTTTGACGTATTCGACGGGGTCGGCGCCGGCCTTGTCGATGGCGTAAAGCAGGCGCATGACACCCTCATTGGCCCCGCCGTGAAGCGGTCCTTTGAGCGCGCCGAGGGCGCCGGTAACGGCGGAGTGAATGTCAGACAGAGTAGCAGCGATGACGCGGGCGGCGAAGGTAGAGGCGTTGAGTTCGTGGTCAGCATGCAGGATGAGCGCAATGTCGAGTGTGCGGGTGGCTGTCTCAGAGGGCTTGACGCCGTTGAGCATCCACAGAAAATTGCCGGCGTGGTTGAGTGAACGGTCGGGCGGGACAACTTCAAGTCCCTTACGCAGTCGGTCGTAGATGGCCACGATCATGGGCAACTGCGCGGTGAGGTTGTAGGCCTTGCGCACGTTGGCGTCGTGGGAGTTGTCCTTCTCGTCGGCATCGTAAAAGCTGAGCGCAGACACGGCCGTACGCAGCACTTCCATGGGCGTCGCTGTCGAAGGAAAACTGCGCAACATGTCGATAATGCGCTGGTCGAGCGAACGGGCAAGCGTGAGTTGCGACTGGAACTCGCGCAAATCGAACTGATTGGGCAGATGACCGTTCCAGAGGAGATAGGTGGTTTCCTCGAAGGTGGAGTTTTCTGCCAGCTCGTGAATGTCGATGCCTCGGTAAGCCAGCACGCCCGCTTCTCCGTCGATCCAGCAGATCCCGGAGTTCGCTGCAACAATTCCTTCCAGACCCTTTCCAGCGACAGCAGTGGACATAGCCTTCGGAACTCCCCCTTGCAATTGTCTTTTCTAAGATTCCTGGTGAGTGCAGGCACCGGAAACGAACCCGGCACTCAAAAATGCAGCAAAGACCTTTATAGCGCGTTGATTCGATGGTTGTCACGGCGGGGCGGGAATGGAGCGCGTAAAATTGCCGGTTGAAGACTACGCCGGCGATGGCCGGTAAAGGATTTTGCGGCACAGATCGGGGAAATTCTATATATTCTGTAGAGTCTTTGGAGTCGATTGAAATGCGGCTCTGATTTTTTTGCGATTCGGGTTTCAGTGTCAACCAGGTAAGACAAGACTCGACAGAAGAGAACCAGGTTGCGGCGTCAAACAAAAGCCCGGATCGTGCCACCCATTGAGGAGCGGATTGCGAATCGAGCCGCGAAACACAAGAAAGGCAAAAGATGAGTGAACTTGAAGAAACGCCGAGGACCTACTCTGGTGCGCTGCTGGCAGTGATCGCAGTGACCTTTCTGGGTGCAATTGCCGGCCTGGTCTGGAGCTACACGCTGAGCACACGCCTGACCCACCAGGAAGCGGCTCTCGCGGATGCGAGCCAGCAGAACCTGAAGATGGCCGCCGAGCTGCGAGAGACCAACGCACGGCTCACTGTAGCCACGGACGAACTGGGTAAATCACTTGGCTTGACGCAGAAACAACTGGACTCCCGCGCGCAGCAGATCATCCTGCGCGAAGAAGCGGACAGCAAACGGCTGGAGAGCGCCCAGAAGCAGACCGCGCAGCAAGTGACGGCAGTTTCAAGCGAAGTGTCCACGGTGAAGACCGACGTGGGCGGCGTGAGGACCGACCTGGGCAAGACTCAGACAGATCTGGCCGGTGCGATCAGCCAACTGACCTCAATGAAAGGTGATTTGAGCGACCACAGCAGCCTGATTGCCCGCAACGCGAGTGAGCTGGAAGTGCTGAAACACAAGGGCGATCGCAACTACTACGAATTCTCTTTGCGCAAGGGCGATAAAAAGCCTGTGGGGACCGTGAGCCTGGAGTTGAGAAAAGCCGATCCGAAGAAGAGCCGCTTCACCTTGAACATATATGCCGACGACAGGCGGTACGAGAAGAAGGACAGGAACGTGGATGAGCCGCTGCAGTTCTACAGCGGGAAGGAGCCCGCGCTCTACGAGATTGTGGTGAACAACATCAACTCAAAAAACGAGATTTCAGGATATCTTTCGACGCCCAAGAACGCGCCCACTCCGGTTAGTGCTCAGTAATCGCAACCTGGGGCGTGACTGTGACGAGGGGCTGGTAGCGGAAGTTGAAGGTGTAGTTCAACCCTTTGCGCTCGTCCCATTGCTGCTTGTTGAGGCGGAAAGCGGAGACGAAGGTTCCCTCGACAGACTGGTTGGGCTCGAGAGTCAACTCCGGTGACAGGGCCGTGTTGCGAAACGGCGCCAGATCGGGGTAGGCGATAAAGACGCGGTCGTATTGGGATGCCATGGCGGCGTAGCTGGTGTGGATGCCGTCGGCCAGGGTGACATTGGTCAGAATCTCGTGCAGGAAGATCGGCTTATCGGTATCGTTGTGCAACCGCACTCTGGTAAAGACAAGCACCTGGTCGAAGCTGTCCTGCGGCAGAGCGGCACCTCCGGCGTCGAAGGCGGGAGTGACGGCGTGCATGGGATGCGCCCATATCTCGAGGACAGTTCCGCTGGCGACGGGCGGCTTTTGGCCGGCAATCACATAGATGGCAATGACAGCGGAAACCACGACTGTCGCAGCAAGGCTTGCCCAGACCACGTGGCTTGTTCCCCGGGTGAGGGACTCGCCTCGGGCAGCGTCGTCCAACTGTTGCTGGCTTTCCTGATGAAGCAGACTCATAGCGACCTTATCTTAGCTCCAACTGCGTAGAACGGGCCATGAATTCCCGCAGTTCTTTCGCGGAATCCCGCAATTGCTTGGACGCGACACATTGGCTTCCAGTTGCGGAGGCGGTTTCAAGAAAGCCGTTGGAGGGAAACTGCAAATCTCAATCGATCAGCGGGCTTTGTTTTAGATTGGCCGTTTAGCTTAATCACGGGGTGTGGAAATTGGCTTACCCCGAGAAGAATTACTATACGGCTCGTGTCTTCTGCCGCTTTAGCCCAACCCGCAACTTCGTTCTTGATCATCGCGCCCTGAGTGCGGCCAGAAAGTCTTCAGGCGCTTTGGTGTTGAGGATGTCGTCCGGGCCAAGCCAGGCGCGGCGGAGTTGGCGGATGCCATATTCCATTTTGGCGAGATGCCGGGTGTCGTGGGCGTCGGTGTTGACGACGATGCGGCAACCAAGTTCCTTGGCCAGGCGCAGGTCGCGGTCGCTGAGATCGAGGCGCTCGGGGGCTGCGTTGTGCTCGACGGCGACACCGAGTTCGGCGGCTCGGCGCAAAACCGACCCGAGATCGAGTGCGAAGGCTTCGCGGCGCAGAAGCAGGCGCCCGGTGGGGTGGCCGAGGATCCGCGTATACGGGTTCTCGATGGCACGCAGAACGCGGGCGGTCATCTCTTCGCGGCTCTGTTCAAAGCGGGTGTGGACGCTGGCGATGACGATATCCATCTGGGCGAGGACTTCGTTGTCGAGGTCAAGCGCGCCGTCGGCGAGGATATCGACCTCAATGCCGGTGAAGACACGGATTCGGCCTTCCATCTGCTGGTCGACGTCGTGAATGCGCTGGATGTGCTCAAGGGCGCGCTTCTCGTCGAGGCCATTGGTCATGGCCAGGTTTTTTGAGTGGTCGGTGATGGCGATGTACTGGTAACCGCGGGCCAGGGCGGCTTCGGCCATCTCGCGGATCGAGTTGTGTCCGTCTGTGGCGGTGGTGTGCATGTGCACGTCGCCCTTGAGGTCGGCTGGCTCGATGAGACGCGGCAACTGATGGTGGGCGGCGGCCTCGATTTCGCCGAGGTTCTCGCGCATCTCGGGCGGCATCCAGTCCATGCCAAGGGCGGCATAAATCTCTTCCTCGGTGGCTGCGGCCACAGTGGAGTTGTCATCGAGACGGGCAAGCGCCCACTCGCTGAGGGTATAGCCCATCTTGAGGGCGCGCTGGCGGAGCGAGACATTGTGGGCTTTGGAGCCGGTGAAGTATTGCAGGGCGGCACCGTAGGAGGCTGAGGGCAGCAGGCGGACGTCGACCTGGAGACTGTTGGCGAGGTAGAAGCTCACCTTGTTCTCACCCTTGGCGATCATGCTGTGGATGCCGGGATAGGCGGCGACGTATGCGACCGCCGCATCGGCACGCTCGGGCGCGCAAGACGGCCCGGTCACGAGCAAATCCAGATCGCCGGCCGTTTCGCGGCCGCGGCGCAGTGAGCCGGCAGGGGTGACGCGGTCAATGCCGTCGAAGGCGAGGAGATAGGTAGAAAGGCGCTGGGCTGCGTCTTCGGCTTCGTCGATGCGGAAACGGCCAACGCTGCGGCGGTAGTCGTCGATGCCCTTGCGGAGCTTTTCGATCTGTTTCTGGCCCATGCGCGGCAGGCCGGCGAGGCGGCCTTCTTCGATGGCAAGTGCCAGCTCGTCAATGCTGGCGATTCTGGATGCATCCCAAAGGAGGGCAATGGTCTTGGGCCCCATACCAGGCAATTTGAGCAGTTGCAGAAGTCCGGCACCATACTTGGCAAGCAACTCATCGCGGAGGGGTAAGGTGCCGGTGGTGGCGATGGCCTGAAGGTTGGCGGCCATGCTCTTGCCGATGCCGGGAATCTCGAGGAGTCGAGCCGTGTCGGACGCCACGGCAACCAGATCAACGGTGGTTTGCTCAGCGGCCTCGGCAGCGCGCCGGTAGCTGCGAATGCGAAAACTGTCGCCTCCGTCGATCTCGAGCAGGTCGGCGGTTTCGGCCAGCAGGCGGGCCATGGTGGGGTTGTCCATGGAAAGATTCTCCGCCAACAGTATCGGTTATGTGGCGGAGGAAAAACGAGAAGGAAGCTGGGAAGTGAAAACCGGCACGATTGCGAAGACTTCTTCTGCCCCTGAAGAGGGATTGTGACGCGGGGCCATCAATCAAGCGAACATTTCCCGAACCACCGAGAAGTGGCTTGATTGTAACGCCCCCATGGGGAACGCGCTACTAAGCTGCGCTGTGGGCGGCGGCGTCCTTGAGACGGAGAACAGAATCCGCCTGGGGACCTTTCTGGCCCTGGACGATGTCGAACTCAACTTCATCGCCCTCTTTCAGTGTCTTGTAGCCGTCCAACTGAATTGCCGAGTAGTGAACGAAAACATCGGGGCCGTCTTCACGTCCGATGAATCCGTAGCCCTTGGCGTTGTTGAACCACTTAACCTTGCCTTTGTACTGAGCCACAGACTTGTGCCTTTCATGCGATTTGATGTGATGACGGCGAGCGAGGGATGAAGGGAACGCGCGCCGTATGAGGTTATGACGAAGAAAGAGCCGGAAAGGTTGATTGAAGTTTGAAAGACAGTGTTCACGAAGTGGGACGAATCAATCGAAAAAGTCGATCCTGTCGTCTGGAAGATATTGATTCGACAATCACGCGGGTTTATCGAGGAGATTTCATTTTTTTCTTTTTTTTGCGAGCTGCCGTGCGTAGAGAAGCACGCTGGTCAGTGTTTTGCCGTCGAGAATCGCCCCCTTCTCGATCATCTTGACCACATCGGACAGTTTGACCAGGCGCAGTTCGATCTGCTCGTCTTCTTCAGGATGAGCGTCGCCCGCCACCAGACCTTCCGCGATGAAGACCTTCATCGATTCGCCGAGGAAACCCGGGCTGGCGTAGTACTCGACCAACGGCTTCCACTTTTTGGCGCGATAGCCGGTTTCTTCTTCCAATTCGCGCTGAGCGCCGGCTAAGGCTTCCTCGCCCTCATCGAGCTTGCCGGCGGGCAGTTCCCAGAGAAACTGGTTGGCGGCGTGGCGATATTGGCGCTCCATCACGACCCAGGGGTCCTTCTTATTCCTGGAGTTGTCGAGGGCCAGGATGACCACGCTGCCATTGTGGCGAATCACATCGCGTTCGCTGTGCTTGCCGCCAGGCTCAATGAGCTTGTCGTGGCGCACGCGAAAGAGCGGACATTCAAAGACCACTTCGGAGCTGAGCAATTGAGCCTTTTCGACGGCGGGCGCTATGGCCTTTTTGGGCACTTTCAATTTGCGCGCCTTGGGTGCCTTCGGCTTGAAGGTTTTCGATTTCTTTGCGGGGGCGGGCTTGAGCGCCTTCTGTTTTTTGGGCATCGTGATTTCTCTCCTGGAATCGCAGTCAGAGAAAGTATACGCAACGGAGGTTGGGGCGCCTGGGCACGCTTGTGCATCGATTGCGCCTGCCATGGCATCCTTATCACAGCTCATCTGAAGCCGAGCCTGTTTCGCCCGGGGTTCCCGCGAGGCACACAAACTGAAAGAGAACGTATTGTCGACAGCAGATTGTTATCCCATCACCGTCGCGCCGGGTTTGCACCGGCTTTTTGTGGACTACTGCGCCGGAGCTTCCGGTGTGCGGCCTTTTTATGGAACTGCACTGAGCGATCGCGGGTGGGCGGCCACGTCGACGCGGGCGGAGCTTCCGGCGCACCGGCAGGAATTGGTGGAGCTGCTTGCCGCGCAGAATCCCGCTGCGACAGCAGGGCCCGCAGTGGAGTCACTGCGGTCTGGGGCTGGGGTGGTGGTGACCGGTCAACAAGTGGGGCTGTTTGGAGGACCGCTGTTTACGCCGTTCAAAGCAGCAACGGCGCTGGCGCGGGCTCGGCAGGCCACGCAGGCGGGACGACCACACGCGGCCATTTTCTGGCTGGCTACGGAAGATCACGACTTTGCCGAGATCAACCACGTGACGTTCCCGGCGCGGAACGAGTTGCGGAAGCTGGTATACACAAAAACGCCCGATATGCCGAGGCCAGTGGGCGGAGTGGTGCTGGATGAGACGATGACGCCGCTGATCGAGCAAGCGTGGGAGCTGCTGGGCTACTCAGACGCCATGGAGGCGCTGGCAGCGGCCTACCAGCCGGGTCGCACATTTGCGCAGGCTTTTGCGGAGTTTTATGGCAAGGCGTTTGCCGCGCAGGGACTTCTGGTGCTCGATGCCGGCGGGCGGGCGGCACATCGCATGGGGGCACCAGTGCTGCGCGCAGCGGTGGAACGGGCGGACGAATTACACGCGGCGCTGGTGGAACGGAACAAAGCGCTGGAGACGGCGGGGTATCACGCGCAGGTGGCCGTGGCGCCGCAGTCGAGCTTGCTGTTTCTGATTGATGGCCCAAATCGAAACGACGAGCGGAGAGGTGCGCGACTGGCCCTGAAGCGGGTGGCGCCCAATGTCGCGGAGCCTGATGGATTGTGGCAGGCCGGACACGGGAAGTACTCGACGGCAGATTTGGTGGGGATTCTGGAGGCAGAGCCGGAGCGGATTTCGCCGTCGGCGCTGCTGCGGCCCGTGTTTCAGGATTATTTACTTTCGACGTCGCTGACGATCGGGGGACCGGCGGAGATTGCCTACTTTGCGCAGTCGGCAGTGCTGTTTGAACGGATTCTCGGGCGCGTGACTCCGACGCAGCCGCGCTTTTCAGCGACGCTGGTAGAGCCGGCGATCGGCGAGTTGCTGCGCAAACATGAGCTGACGCTGGAGCGGGTGTTTTCGGAGTGCGGAGCCGGCGGAGTGGACGCATTGGCGCAACTTCTGGCGGCGCGGGCCATGCCCATCGAGGGAAAGCGGAAGCTGGCAGAGGCGGGAACGGCGCTGGCTGAGGAACTCGGGCCGCTGCTGGAGTGGATGCATACGCTGGATGAAGGGCTGGGGCGGTCGGCTGAGACCGCAGCCAGCAAAATGCGCTACCAGATGAACCGGCTGCGGCGGCTGGCGGCGAATTTCCAGTTGCAAAAAGAGGAATCGCTGCGGCGGCACGCGGAGGCAATAAGCCGTGCGCTCTATCCGGAGGGCGTGCTGCAGGAACGGCTGCACGGGGCGGCCTATTATTTTGCGCGATATGGATTTGAGCTGGCTGAGACGCTGACCGCACAAGCCGAGGATTCGTGTCCGGGGCATACGGCGATCTGGCTGTAAGCGACAGTGGGGAAGGCTCAGCGACCAAGGTCTTGGCCTGTGGCCAGCCTTCAGGGGCCCGGGGGTATGCACCTGGTGCCTCGTCCATGCCACGGCGAGCGTACGAAGTGGTTCCTGGTCCCTTGCTCCTGGCCCTGCCTATATAATCCTCGCGAACCGTGGGGAGGTCCGCTGTGAGACAGGTTTTTGCAGTTTTGGCGGTGGGGCTGCTGGTTTGTTCAACGGCGTTGGCGCAGAAAGAGCCCTGTGCGGTGCCGGACGAGAACAATGCGTTCCTCGGCATTCAAACGATCAGGCTATGGCCGGGAGCCGCGCCGCAGGCCAAGGGTAACGCTTGCGAAGACATTCCAACGCTTACTATTTTTGAACCGCAACAAGGCCGCGACAACGGCTCGGCGGTGGTAATTTTTCCGGGCGGGTCTTATGTGGGACTGGCCGCGAATCTTGAGGGGCGGCAGGTGGCGGACTGGTTCACCGTGCGCGGCTTTCGCGCCTTCATTCTGAGTTACCGGCTGAGCTCGAACGGGTATCTGCTGCCGGTTCCGCTGCTGGATGCGCGGCGCGCCATCCAGACGGTGAGGGCGCGGGCAGAGGACTATCACATCAACCCCAATAGACTTGTCCTGATTGGCTTTTCGGCCGGGGGGCACCTGGCGGCGCTGGCTGCCACGCAGTTTGTTCCCGGCAAAGCAGACGCCGAGGATCCGATCGACCGTGCATCGAGCCGGCCGGACTTTCTGGTGTTGGGCTACCCGTGGATCGGTGCCATTTCCAGCGACACTTCGCACCTGAGCTACTGCAAGCTTTTCAACGTGATGGACCGATGCGAGGCGCTTCGAGCCGCGTACTCCCCCGATTTATTCGTAACCAAGGAGACGCCACCCATGTTCTGGTATCACACGTTCAACGACCAGACGGTTCCGGTGGAACAGGGATTGCGGTTCTACGAGGCGCTGGTGAAAGCCGGGGTTCCCGCCGAAGCACACATTTTTGCGAACGGACCCCATGGAACTGGACTGGGGAGCGGGGACGCGGCGTTGGACCAATGGCCGAATCTGCTGGAGAACTGGCTGCGCGCGCAGGGACTGCTGACGCCGGTGAAGTGAGAGCTATAGCGCATTCGGGCTCAGTGTTTGCGGTTATGATGGGAGCCTCGGTCTTCCACCGGTTGTGCAAGACATGCACAAAGGTTGGGCCATCCAAATCTCTGCTTGCACTCGCATAACAATTAGATTTCATGCTATCTGGAGGGATTTCTGCCCATGAGGGATATTCAAAGGCTTGCTATTTTTCTTCTGATTGCCGCGGCGCCCGTGCTTATTGGCCCGTGTGCGGGGGCCCAGGAAAAGCCGGCATCGCCAGCGCAACCAGCACAGGCGGGGTCGGATCAGCATAAAGAAGCCGAGAAGGAAAACGCGCCGGTTCCGCCAGAGAAACCCGTGGTCACGCATCACGAAATGGCGCTCGACGGCAAGACGCTGAAGTACACCGCAACCGCTGGGAACCTGATCATTCGCGATCAGGACGACAAGCCTTACGGCAGCATGTTTTATGTGGCGTACACGTTGGACGGCGCCGAGGCGGGGTCGCGCCCGGTGAGCTTTTTGTATAACGGCGGACCCGGCGCGGCAACGCTTTGGCTGCACATGGGCTCGTTTTCGCCGGTGCGCATCGAGACGGACAGCCCCAAGCCAACGGCTGGACCTCCTTTCAAACTGGTTCCCAATCAGTATTCGCTGCTGGACAAGACGGACCTGGTGTTTATTGACGCGCCTCTGACGGGGTACTCGCGAGCGGTGGGCAAGGGGACGCCGAAGGACTTTACTGGCGTGGACGCGGACCTGCACGCCTTCGACCGCTTCATTATTCGCTATCTCACAGAGAACCAGCGGTGGAATTCGCCCAAATTTCTGATCGGAGAGTCGTATGGGACGACGCGATCGGCCGCGTTGGCCGACATGCTGGGCAACGATGGAGTGCAACTGAATGGTGTCGTGCTGATTTCGTCGATTCTCAACTTTGGCGTCTGGGGTCCCGGCTACGATTCGGTTTATGTATTCAACCTGCCCAGTTATGCAGCGGCTGCCTGGTATTTTGACAAGATTCCCAACAAACCAAGCGACCTGGCCGGCTGGGTGCAACAGGCGCGCGAGTTTGCCGCCGGCCCCTACGCGGAAGCGCTGTTTGCGGGTGATAAGTTGCCCGCCGCGCAACTGGACGACGTGGCCAAACAGGTGAGCCACTTTACCGGCCTGAGCGTGGACTACATCAAGGAGGCCAACCTGCGGATCTCACCTTCGCGCTTCCGCAAGGAGGTTTTGCGCGACGACCGCAAGACGCTGGGGCGGTATGACATGCGGTTTGAGGGCGTGGATGTGGACGCGGCAGGAGAGTTCCCCAGCTATGACGCCTCCGACACGGGCATTACCGGTGCATTTGTGGCTGCGCTCAACGACTATCTCGAGCGGGATTTGAAGTACGAATCCACTGACGCCTACCGGCCCAGCGCCGACGATATTGGCGAGTGGGACTGGAAGCACAAGCCGACCAGCGGAGGCCGGAGCCCGTTCGGGTCAGAACTGGTACCGGATGTCGCCATGGACCTGGCCGGCGCAATCCGCAAGAATCCGCACCTGCATGTATTCTCGGCCAATGGCTACTTTGACCTGGCAACACCTTTCTTTGCCACGGAATACGACCTCGATCACATGGACCTGGAACCGGCGCTCCGAGGCAACGTGCAGTTTGGCTACTACCCGTCGGGACACATGATTTATCTAAATGTGGATGCGCTGCACCAACTCAAAGACGATCTGGCGTCGTTTATCGACAAGGCGACGAAGTAGGGCATCCTGGATGGGCAATAGGGGGAGATTTGCATTGAAGGGGCGCGGCTGAAGCCGAGCCCCTCAATGCGCTTTCTTGCGGCAGCCGGCGAAGCTTGTTACTGCGGCTGGGCAGCGCCATCGGGCGGCGGAGGAGGGCCATTTTCGCCCCCACGGCGTCCCATGCGGTTCTGCATGGCTTCGAACTTCTGTTTCTGTTGATCGTTGAGGACCGCTTCAATCTTGCTGTGCGTGTCTTCCTGGATAGAGCGCATTTTGGCGCGGCGGTCTTCGCGGGAGAGTGAGTCATCCTGGAAGACAGCTTGCATCTTTTGCTGGCGATCGACCAGGAGCGGCTTGATCTGGCTTTGCTGATCGGCGGTGAGGTCCAGCTGCTTCGTCATGTGCTTCAGCATCTGGTCGGGGTCCATGCGCCCGGGGCCACGGCCGGACTGGCCCTGTTCCTGCGGCGGCGGGGGGTTGTCCTGGGCAACGGCGGCGGCAGTGAGGCCGAGTGCGAGCAAGCAGCCCAGTGCGAGGGATACGATTCTGTTTGGCATGAAGCGAAGATCCTCCGGGATCGTTTGAGGAGCCGGCTGGCGGATGTGCGGCCGCCAAGGGACTCCTGAGATTTCCCAACCAGTTCGTCGGCCGGGAATGACGTTCAGGGGAATAGACGGGGGTTTGGGGGCCGGGATACAGGGGTGGAAAGATTTTGAGATGGCGGAGGGGTGCAGTGACTCAACGCCTGGAGCACGGAAGGGGTAGGGAATGGAGCCGGGACGGGGAGAAAATTCCCGTTAAAGTAAGAAGCGGGCCTCCGGTTCCGGGAGTGGAATGACTTCCCGGAATCGGCTGCCCGCTGGACCCTGAACCGGGTCTAGGTGGTATGTTTAGTCTAGGCTTGTTGTAAGGGAAAGCAAGTACTTTTTTGAGCAAAATATCCCATTCGTGACAGCAGTCACAGGACCCCGTCAAATCAGCCCCTAACGCGTTGACTTGCGGGTTCTCCCCTGATACAAAAAGGTGTTCCACCCAAGAGAGAAATAAGACTAACTCCCTGAAGATTCCGGTACCAGAATGCAAGAAATCGTTGATCAAGTTGGCGCGTACCTGCTGGGCTCAATACCGACGGCCCTGCTGTTCATCGTGCTCGTTGTGGCCTATCAGTTTCTGGTGCAGGGGCCACTGACGGCCACGCTGAAAGAGCGGCGTGCCCGCACCGAAGGCGCAGTCGAAGCGGCCAACAAGGCAATCGCCCAGGCCGAAGCGCGGGCAGGCGACTATGCCGAGAAGCTGCGGCAGGCGCGCGCGGAGATTTACAAGGCACGCGAGCAGCGCATCAAACAGTGGAATGTGGAACGAGAAGCCGCTCTGGATGTCGCCCGGAAGGCCGCAGGCTCGAAGGTGAGCCAGGCCAGGGCCGAACTGGAAGTCGAAGCGGATCGCGCGCGCAAGTCGATTCAGGTCTCTGTCGCGGAACTTGCCAGTCAGGTAGTCCGGGCAGTTCTGCCGGCGACTGCCGGGGGTTCCCGTTGAAAGAAGTGATTTTCCATTCGCGTTTCTCCCGCCGGGCTCTTTGGTTTGTATTGCTTGCATTGCTGGCCGCCGGAGTGGCAATTGCGCCTGCTCACCTTCGTGCACAGGAATCGGCGCCCGCGGCGGCTTCTGCGCCTGCCGCTTCTTCTCAAACCCATCCAATGGCTGCTATCACCAAGGCCGGGGATAAGGAGACTGAAGCCGAGGAAGACAACGTCTACCGGCACGCGCCGATCGTGCAATCGCTGTCAAAAAGGTTCCACATGAGCGTGGAGACCACGGCGCGCTTCTTCGAGATCATCAACTTTGTTATTCTCGTGCTCGCCATCGGCATTCCGCTGGTCAAAATTTTCCCGAAGATCCTCCGCAAGCGCTCGCTGACCCTGAGCCACAGTATTGAATCGGCGCGCAAGATGACCGAGGACGCCGATGCGCGGCTCAGCGCGGTGGAGGCAAGGCTCTCGAAGCTGGATGACGAGATTGCCGAAATTCGAGCGCATGTGGAAGAAGAGAGCAAGAACGACGAGATTCGGATCAAAGCCACGATTGAAGAGGAAAGCAGCCGGATCATCGCCGCCGCGGAGCAGGAGATCAGCTTGGCCGCGTCCCAGGCCCGGCGCGGATTGCGGCACTTTGCCGCCGATCTGGCGATCGAGCAGGCCACGAAACAACTGGAGCTTACGCCGGACACAGACCGCGCCCTGATTGCGGAGTTTGTGCGCGAGACTGCTGCGAACGGCGCAGGCCAGGGAGGGCAGAACTAGATGGCTGCATTTGCATCCCGGTATTCTGGCGCCTTTCTTGACGTGGTGACATCCGCCAAGCTGGATACAACCGCGATCGACCGGCAATTGAGCGATTTTCTAGCCACGTGGGATTCGAGCGCCGAGTTGCGGACGTTTTTTGAGAACCCGGCGGTGCCATCAACGCAGAAAGTGGAGATTCTCGATGCGCTCAACACCAAGCTGGGGCTGCAGATAGAGCTGCGCAACCTGATTGCGGTGCTGATCAACAACGACCGCATCGGGCATGTCCATGAGGTGGTGACGGCTTATCGCGCGGAGTTGCAGGAGCGGCTGGGCATTCGGCAGGCGGAAATTGTGACTGCCCGCGAGTTGAGCGGCGAGGAACGCAGCACGCTGGTGGACGGCGTGGGCAAGCTGGCGGGAGCGAAGATCGAGGCCAGCTTCAAGCTGGACAAGTCAATTCTTGGCGGCACGGTGGTGCGGATAGGGTCGACCGTATACGACGGTTCGCTCCGCGGGCGACTGGAGCGGTTGAGGGAAGCATTGGTGGCCGGCTGAAGCCGGCATTGGGCAATTGTCAAAGACGAGCGATCGGGAAAGCATTCTGGTCGCGAAGCGTTTCAGAAATTGAGTAAGGATTTTCAGGAATTGCAATGGGAGTCGATGTCAGGGGTCAAAGATCGGACCTTCGCACTCGCAAGGCGAATGCACCGATCCCTGAACCCTGATCTCTGATCCCTGAGGAACGAAATGGCTCAGATCAAGGCAGACGAGATTACGCAGCTCCTTCGCGAACAGATCGCGAACTACGACTCGAAAGTCCAGGTGGACGAAGTCGGAACAATCACGTCGCTCGGCGACGGCATTGCGCGTCTTCACGGGCTCGACAAGGTGATGGCTGGCGAGTTGCTCAGCTTCCCGCACGGGATTGCGGGACTGGCCCTGAGCCTGGAAGAAGACCAGGTGGGCGCTGTGGTGCTGGGCGACTACACCCTCCTCAGCGAAGGCGACGAGGTAAAGCGTACCGGCAAGATTCTGAGCGTGCCGGTTGGCGACGCCATGATTGGCCGCGTGGTGGATGCGCTGGGACAACCGATCGACGACAAGGGACCGATTGCCACAACAGAGTCGTTACCGGTAGAGCGACTGGCTCCGGGCATCATCGACCGCCAGCCTGTGCGCGAGCCCATGGCGACGGGCCTGAAGGCGATTGATGCCATGATTCCCATTGGCCGCGGCCAGCGTGAGCTGATCATCGGCGATCGCCAGACGGGCAAGACCGCAGTCACGCTCGACACCATCATCAACAACGCCAAGAACAATCTGATTTGCATTTACTGTGCCATTGGGCAGAAACGCTCGTCGATTGCCCAGGTGGTGCAGACGCTGACCGAAGCCGGCGCGATGGGGCACACGATTGTGGTGGCGGCCTCGGCATCCGAGCCCGCTCCGATGCTTTATCTGGCTCCCTATGCGGCGACCGCTATTGGCGAATACTTCCGCGACAATGGCAAGCATGCGCTGGTGATTTACGACGATCTTTCGAAACACGCCATGGCGTATCGCGAGATTTCGCTGTTGCTGCGCCGTCCGCCGGGCCGCGAAGCTTATCCGGGCGACGTGTTTTATCTTCACTCGCGGCTGCTGGAACGCTCATCGAAGCTAAGCGACCACAAGGGCGGCGGATCGCTTACCGCGCTGCCGGTGATCGAAACGCAGGCGGGCGACGTTTCGGCCTACATCCCAACCAACGTGATTTCGATTACCGACGGTCAGATATTCTTGGAAACGGACTTGTTCAACTCCGGCGTACGACCTGCGGTGAACGTGGGCCTATCGGTTTCGCGTGTGGGATTCTCGGCGGCCATCAAGGCAGTGAAACAGGTGGGCGCAACGCTCAAGCTGGATCTCGCGCAATACCGCGAATTGGCGGCGTTCGCGCAGTTTGGCTCGGACCTGGATCCGCTGACGCAGAAGCAGCTGAACCGCGGCCAGCGACTCACGGAACTGTTGAAGCAGCCGCAGTTCCACCCGCTGACATGGCAGCAGCAGGTGGTGGTTCTGTTTGCGGGCACGCAGGGCTATCTGGATGACTTGCAGGTCACGGACATCAACGCGTTCGAGGCGGGCCTCTACAAGTACTTTGAGAGTGCGCAATCGGCACTGCTTGAAGACCTGACCAAGAAGAAATCGCTCGACGACGATCTGCGCAATCGCCTGCATGCCGCGCTCAAGGAATACAAGTCCAACTTTACGGCGGAGCGCGGAGCCGCGCAGGAGCCGTCCGCGACGCCAATCCGTAAAGAAGGAAGCGCAAAGGAGTCGTCCCAGGGGACAAACGGTAAAAAGAGTGCCCAAGAGACAAGCGCCGGGGAACCGGTTCAAGAGACTGTCAGCAAAAAGTAGGAAACAGCATGGCAAGCGTACTGGATCTACGACGGCGCATTCGCAGTGTGAAGAACACGCGCCAGATCACCAAGGCCATGAAGATGGTGGCGGCAGCCAAGCTGCGGCGCGCGCAGGAGCGAGCTCTGGCGGCGCGGCCCTACGCCCGGATGATCACCAGCGTGCTGGAATCGCTGACCCGTCGCGTAGATATCTATGACGAGGAAACCGGCAATCTGCGCCATCCACTTTTTATTACGCGTCCAGAGAAGCACGTGCTGCTTGTCATTATCAGCGGCGACAAGGGATTTGCGGGGGCTTTCAACGCCAACATTCTCAAAACGGCGTTCCAGTTCATCAACGCCAACACGGATAAGCAGATTGACATTGAGGCTGTGGGCCGCAAGGGTCGCGACCAGATGCGCCGGCGCTATCCCGCAGCGGTGTACGCGGAGCACACGGACGAAAACGGTCACACGCACCAGGTGCGCGAGAGTAAAGGATTGGTCGAGGTAACCGGCGACCATCCCGGCTTGTTGGAGAAGCTGGAGATCGGGCGCGTGTTCGAACTGGCAAAGAACATTATTGCCCGCTACGTGCACGAAGAGATTGACGCGGTTTACATCGTCTACAACGAATTCAAGTCGGTGATTTCGCAGCGCCTTGTTGTGGAACAGCTGCTGCCGCTGATCAAGATTGGCAGCGCACGCATTGCGGGGGCCGTGGAACCGACGGTGGAAGAGCGCGAGCGTGCTGCAGAGGCCGCACTGAGCGCGGGCATCGAACTGGAGCCTGCCGATACGCACGAGGCGGACGAGGAAGCGAAGAAGTTCGGGACCGCCGAAGTGGACTACATCTACGAGCAACCGGCGGAGGAACTATTTGCCGGGCTGATTCCGCAATATGTTTCTTCGATGCTGTATCACGCCATGGCGGAGTCGGTTGCCGCGGAGCAGGCGGCGCGTATGACAGCGATGGATTCGGCAACCAACAATGCCTCGGACATGATCGACGCCTACACGCTGCAGATGAACCGGGTGCGGCAGGCCGCGATCACCAAGGAAATCATTGAAATTGTCAGCGGCGCTGCCGCTGTTTAGTTTTTCTGGAAGGCAGATATGGCAGAGAACATCGGCAAGGTAATTCAAGTTTCCGGTCCCGCGGTCGACGTGCAGTTTGAAGAAAAGACGATGCCGCCCATTTACCAGGCATTGCGCGTGACGAGCGATGGCTTCACGGTACCAACGCCCATCAGCGTGATTCTCGAGGTGCAGCAGCACCTGGGCGAAGGCCGCGTGCGCACGGTGGCCATGGAAGCAACGGACGGCATGGTTCGCGGCATGAAGGCCATCGATCTCGGCGGGCCGATTCGCGTTCCTGTGGGCAAGGAGACGCTGGGCCGCGTGATCAACGTGATCGGTGAGCCAGTGGACGACCTGGGTCCGATCGGCGAGAAGAGCCGCAACCCCATTCACCGTCCCGCGCCTCTCTTCGACGAGCAAACCACGCACGAGGAAATGTTCGAGACTGGCATCAAGGTGATCGACCTGATCCAGCCGTTCTTGAAGGGCGGCAAAATCGGCCTGTTTGGCGGCGCCGGCGTGGGCAAGACAGTCGTCATCATGGAACTCATTAACAACGTGGCCAAGAACCACGGCGGCTATTCGGTGTTTGCCGGCGTGGGCGAGCGGACTCGCGAGGGCAACGATCTTTGGCTGGAGATGACCGAATCGGGCGTGATCAAGCCGGGCGACTGGGCCAACTCGAAATGCGCGCTGGTATACGGCCAGATGACCGAGCCGCCTGGAGCGCGTCTGCGCGTGGCGTTGACCGGGCTGACGGTCGCTGAGTATTTCCGCGACGTTGAAGGATCGGACACGCTGCTGTTTATCGACAACATTTTCCGCTTTACGCAGGCCGGCTCCGAGGTTTCGACGCTGCTGGGCCGCATGCCTTCGGCCGTGGGCTACCAGCCCAACCTGGCGACGGAGATGGGCGAACTGCAGGAGAGGATCACATCGACCAGCAAAGGCTCAGTCACCAGTGTGCAGGCGGTTTATGTGCCCGCCGATGACTTGACTGATCCTGCGCCTGCGACGACTTTTGCCCACCTGGACGCGACGACCGTGCTGAGCCGGCCGCTTTCGGAACTGGGCATTTATCCCGCTGTCGATCCGCTGGCTTCCACTTCGCGCATTCTTTCCGCGCGCATTGTGGGCGATGAGCATTACGACGTGGCGCAGGGCGTCAAGCGCATTTTGCAGCGCTACAAGGACCTACAGGACATTATTGCGATTCTGGGCATTGACGAGCTTTCCGACGAGGACAAAATCACCGTGGCGCGCGCGCGCAAGGTGCAGAAGTTCCTGTCGCAGCCGTTCCATGTGGCGGAGCAGTTTACGGGAATTCCCGGGGCCTACGTGAAGGTTGCCGACACGGTGCGAAGCTTCAAGGAGATTATCGCCGGGAAGTACGACGATATCCCGGAGCAGGCCTTCTACATGAAGGGTGCAATCGAGGAAGTGCTGGAAACCGCCGAGAAGTTGAAGACGACGGCGTAAAGGCACGGACTAGGGACCAGGGACCAGGGACTGGGACTGGGACAGAAGATTATGCGGATCGGGAGCGGCTTTTTATTCCCTAGTCCCTACGTCCTTATGTCCCTTGTTACTGGCGGCTGAAAGGAGCCCATGGCAGAGGCGACAAATCAATTGCGGGTTCGGCTGGTGACGCCTGAGCGCACTCTCTTCGAGGTTCTGGCGGACTCGGTTGATCTGCCTTCGAAGACCGGGTACCTTGAGCCGCTGTACGGGCACGCGCCGCTGGTGGCCGAATTGGGCGCCGGTGATGTAATTCTGCATGGCGGGCCTGGGGATGGCGAGATTTACAACGTCAGTTGGGGATTCGTTGAAGTGCTACCCGACCGGGTGACGATTCTGGCCTCGGACGCGCTGAAGCCGGAAGAGATCGATGTACCCCGTGCCGAGCAGCAACTGGATCGCGGCGTGCAGATGTGGAAGGAAGCCGGCGAGAGCGAAGATGCGTATACCGAGGCCCTGCGCGTGATTGCAGAGGCCGAGGCCAAGATTGCTTCGGCGGGCGAAAAGGTGACGCACTAGAAGCAGTTTCGGAATACACGTAGACTTATTGAGCGTGGTGAGGGGTGGCTTTTTCTTGATGACAAAGTCACTTAAGTGCGCGCCTTCAGTTTGCACCAATTCCGAAACTGCTGTAGCGGCGGATTTTGCAAACTGTGGATGGAATGGGAAGGTCCCACTCGGTGAGTGGGGCCATTTTATTTGCGTCCATTCGACTCTGTGCAACCCGTCCCGGAAGCGCCTACAATGCTGATTGTCATGGCGAACGCAAAGGAAGTCATTTTTGAAGTTGCTTGCCCCGATTGCGGGGCAATGCTGAAGATTGATGCTGCCACCGGGTTGGTAGTGAGCCATACGCCAGCGCCGCGCAAGAGGACGTTTGAGGACCTGGAAGCGGCGGCCAAGGCCATGCGCGAGCATGATGAGCGCAAGGAGTCGATTTTTCGGCAATCCGTGGACGCAGAGAAGAACAAGGAAGATTTGTTCGAGAAGAAGTTTGCCGAGGCGCTGCGGAAGGCGAAGGACGCCCCTGAAGGTAAACCGCTGCGCGAGTTCGATCTGGACTGAAGCGCGGAATTGAGCATCCAACAGGAGTACGGCGCGGTTCGTCCGCGGTGCAACTGCGCGCAAAGGTCGATCGACCGGACCCGCGAAGTGTGCGGGTGTATTCAAAGGGCTTACAGGGAAGGAGAGATCCATGGCACTAGCGCCAACTCCCAGGAAAGAGAACGACTACCCGGTCGATGTTCTGCCACCGGATTCGATCGATTGGGTCAGGATTGCGGCATGCAGCACGTTGATTGCAGGCGGCCTGTTGTATATCGCGGGGCAGCGTCGCGCGGGGATGGCCGCAGCCGCTACCGGCACGGCCCTGGCGCTACTCGACCAACAGGAGTTGCTGCAAGCGTGGTGGGCACAACTCCCCGGCTATGTCGACCAGGTGCAGCAGTTGCTCGATGATGTGCAGAACCTGGTGGAGGATTTCACTGGGCGGCGCGAGAAACTGCGGGAAGCGATCGGCAAGGTGAGCAGTGCGGGCTAGATCCCCAACTGGCGGCGCCCTGCTTCGCTGATGCAGTGAGGCGTCCACTTTGGCTCCCAGACGAGATCGACCTCAACCTTGCTGATTTCGGGGATGCCGGCAAGGCGGTTGTTGACCTGCTCGAAGATGAGGCCGCTGGCGGGGCATTGCGGGGTGGTCAGGGTCATGGTCACCTTGACCCACTGGCGCGGCCATGCGGGCGTGGAGTCTGGGTCGGGGCCGGTGGCGATGGCATAGATCAGACCCAAGTCAACGAGGTTCAGCTTGACTTCGGGGTCGAAGCAATCGCGGAGAGCGGTGCGGATGTCGGCTTCGGAGAGCATAGACCGTTTTCTGTGGGGTGGTTGAGGGTCGTGCTTTCCCACCTTAGGCGCGATCAAACTGCGCCTAAGATGGGGCACCCGGGATTCGTGCTTCGAAGAATTCCCTAGTTCTTCCGATCCACCAGGTAGCGGGCTACGGATTTGAGGCCGTCGGCGCGACCGCCATAGGGTGTGAGGGCCGCGAAGGCTTCTTCGATCAGGCTGGTGGCGTCTCGCTTGCTTTGCTCGATGCCGAAGACGGCCGGCCACGTGGCCTTTTCGGTGGCTCGATCTTTCCCGGCGGTCTTTCCCAGGTGCGCCGAGTCCACCGTCAAATCGAGCACATCGTCCACGATCTGAAAGGCCAGGCCGGCTTTGCGGCCGAAGAGGTCAAGGCGAGTGACGTCGTCGGGGGATGCGCCGGCATAGACGCCGCCAGCCACCACGCTCACGCGGATCAGCGCGCCAGTCTTGGCGCGGTGGATGGCTTCAACGAGTTCGGGGGTGGGCTTGAGATGCTCGCTTTCGAGGTCGAGGACCTGGCCGCCAATCATGCCATCCACGGTACCGACGGCGTTAGCGATGAGGCCGATGATCTGCACTGTCGCGGCAGGCGGGCAATCGAGACCGGACATGACTTCGAAGGCGCGGGTCTGGAGGGCGTCGCCGGCAAGAATGGCGATGGCTTCGCCAAAGGCCTTGTGGCAGGTGGGCTTGCCGCGTCGGAGGTCGTCGTTGTCGAGGGCGGGCAGGTCGTCGTGGATGAGGGAGTAGGTGTGCAGCATCTCGAGGGCCGCGCCCAGACGGGCGATGCCCTTGGGCAGCCTGCCTGCGATGGTGACGGCTGCCTGCATGGCGAGCACGGGGCGCAGGCGCTTTCCCCCGGCGAAGGTAGAGTGGCGCATGGCACCGTGAATCGAGGCAGGGACCGTGTCGACGCCGGGAAGGAGTTCTTCCAACGCACGGTCGGTCAGCTCAGCACCTTCCTGAATCAGCGATTTCACGTCGGTCGGCATCACACTTATTTTAACTGAGGCCGACAAAACTTTCTCTCCAACAAACAAAGAGCTGTGAGCAAGGCGAGGGCAAAGAGGCTAAGCCAGCGACCGGCGATGGTGTCGGGGGTGTTTGCCCAATCCACGGTGACGTCAATGGCGCCTTGTGGAACAGGGACGGTGATCAGGCCATCCGCCCGTTCGGGCAGGGAATGAAGAAGTTGTCCGTTGAGCCGGACCTGCCAGGCGGGATAACTGCGGAGGCGCAGGATCAGATAGCCGGCGTGACGGATAACGGCGTTGATGCGCAGATGCTCAGCATCCGGTTTGCCGGGATTGGGGGCAGCGGGGAAGGTGGCATCGCAACTCTTCTGATCGGGTGACCAATCCAGGTCAGCGCCCGCGGATCCCTGGCCGAGAACCGTGGAGGGTGACGGGGTGAGGCAGGCTTGGGGCAGGTCCATGGACAGCAAGGAGTTATCAGCGTCGGGAGGGGCGTATTCATCTTCGCCCTCAAAGCCGGCACCGGTGCGATAGGTGTCGACCATGGCCCAGACGGCGTCGTCGGCGTCGCATGCCTGAAAGAAGTTGAAGCCGGCGGTGAGAGTGGCGGCAAGGAAGACAGCGGTGCATGCAGACAGGGTGACGACGCGCCATTGCCAGCGGACTACCCAAACGGCAGAGGCAAAAAAGATGCCCATCGGAGCTTCGAGCACCACGAGCCAGCGCCACGGAAACTGGAGCAACCGCAGCTTTGGCAGCATATTCCAGACGGGCAGGGAAATGGGAAGTTGGAGAAACAGGACTGCTGCCGCAATAAGCCCCAGGGGTAGCCACCATTGGCGTCCGCCGGGGAAATTGTGTCGGAGCGAGCCCAGGAGAATGCCTGCGAATGCCACGGCGATCATAGTGACGGCAATGGCCGAGACTTTAAAGAGTTCCAGGTCATGCAATTCGAGAGTCTGGCTGGCATGGCGGGCAAAGAGCCAACTGTTCTGGATCTGATAGCCGGGGTCGGCAGTGGCCTGATGGACATCGACCCAACGCTGTTCCACCGTGGCGGGAACCAGGTAGATGGCGGAGAGGCCGAGTCCCAGGGCGACCGCGGTCGCGGAGCGCAGCACGGGTGCCCATGACCGCCTGAGCAGAGCCAAAAGCAGGGCGATGGCGGCGAGGAGGTAGCTTGCGATGATGCCGAGGGGGATGTCAGAGAGCCAGGCTCCGGCGACCACGAGGGCCAGCGAAGCGGCGGAACCTTCGAAAGCGCGCCGCCATGCCGAAGCGGCGGGGTTGCGGTCGCGGAACATGAGCAGGAGAAGTAGGGGGATCCAGAAACCACCGGTGAGCTCGCCGAAGGCGGTGCGTTCATACGCTGTGAATAAGGTGTAGCCGGAGAAGAGTGCGGCGCATCCGGCCAAAGTGGCGGGACCGTCGGAAAGCGCCTGGCGGGCGAGGGCGCGGGCGGCGAGGCCGGTGGCAGCCAAAAGCAAGAATGTGAGGGCCATTGGGACGGCCTTCCAATGCAGCACCAAGGCCAGCGCGGCGCCAAGCATCCACGTGAGAGGTGGATAGAAGATAAAGCGGGGCTCGCCGGCACCAAAGTTGGCGCTTGGCGCCCAGTGGGGATAGAGAATTCCTTCGCGCCAACTGTGGAGGCAATCGAACCAGGAGACGAGGTGGAAGTCGAAGTCGTGGCCGCAGGTGTTGCCGCGGAGAATTTGTGGCGCGGTCGCGACGAAGGCGGCCAGCAGGATAATGGCGGGACCGACGAATGTACGCCAGGAAATGTGATTCTCGGGTCTCGGAGGTGAAACCTGGGTCACCCGTGGAACGTATTGCCCGGCACTCATGGAAGCAGGCGCAGCGTGTGATGCGTCTGGGCAGCTACCGCGGCCGGAGTGAAGGGGAGCGCGAATGTGGTGCCATCGTAGTAGTCGGCCCACTGGTCGCGGAAGTACGGGCTGAGCGGGTTGCCGCTTTCGCCCAGAACGATGTTCTCAGTGGAGCCGTCAATGCTGCTCCAGTCCATAGTGAAACGCTGCGAGGGGCCAAAGGAGCGGCCCACCTGCTTGACCGTGGTGGTGTCGCCGCTGAGGGGTAACGGACCGGTGCCGGCGATGCGACCCACAATGGGCAGAAATCCGGCCAGCGGATGCTCAATGTCGATTACGTGCCAACTGCCATAGGTCCATCGACTTATGTCATCGGGGGCGTTGCCCTGTTTCATGCCGCGGCGGACTGCCTCAGTGAGCAGAGCGTCCCAGTCTTTGTATCCAGGTGGAAGCCAATCGGGGTTGGCGCGCATCACAATCTCTTCTTCAGCAAAGTTGGATTCCGACCAGCGGTAGTCGGCAGCGTCTTTGCCAAGTTTCGCTTGCAGGATAAGCTGCCCCAGGGCCCTGCGGGTCTGGGTCACCAGTGAGGCGGCGGCAGAGTCGGCGGTAAGGCGACCGTCCCAACTGCGCATCAGGTCGGCTGCATTGCGCAAGCGCTCGTCTGTGCCGGCGGCGTGGTCGATGGCGTAGGCAAAGCGGTGCGCGAGTTCCTGATCGACCTCGCTGTAAACATCGGTCTGGACAGCCAGCATGTCCTGGGGACGGAGCATGTCGCGCCCTTGCAGCGCCTTGTAGATGCGCTCGGCGCGGTAGGGATCTGCCCATTCGAGCGAAAGTGGATAAGGCGACTTTTCTGTGGTGACGCGTGAGTTGGCAGTGGCCAGAAATCCCGAGGGGGGATCAACCGCATTGGGCATGTCCTGAAACGGAATGTAGCCCTGCCACTCGTGCAGGGCGTCTTGTATGGGCTTGCCCTGAAGACCTGCGGGGCGCAGAGGGACACGGCCAACGGCCTGATAGGCGATGTGTCCCTGATCGTCGGAGTAGACGACATTCTGTGTCGGCCAGCACCACTGGGCGAGGGCTGCGGAGAATTCCGTCCAGTCAGAGGCCACATTCATCGCGTAAAGCGGGAGCGCGTTCAGCGTGGGGTCGTAGAGGGTCCATTTCAGGGCGATAGGACGGGATTCGTGCGCGAGAATTGGATTGAGCAGCGGGCCATGGTCGGTGGACTGCGCGTCGATCAGGACATCTTTGCTGCCGCGGACGTGAATGACCTCGTGGTCAACGGACAACGGCTTCCAACTGCCATCGGGGGCCTGATAATTTCCATGACCGTCAAGCTTCTCGACGTAGAGGTCCTGCACATCGCCATAGAGAGCCGTGAAACCCCACGCCACGTGCTCGTTGTGGCCCGCGATGATAAACGGCATGCCTGTCAGCGTGACTCCAGCAGCGTGATAGCCGGGCGCACTCAGGTCGGCCATGTACCAGATGTTGGGCACGGTGAGGTCGAGGTGCATGTCATTTGATAGCAGCGGCTTTCCACTCGCTGTGTGCTTTCCTGAGATGACCCAGTTGTTCGAGCCGGGCATGCAACCAGTACAGGCGGGAAGGCCGAGCAGGGAGCGCAGGCTGCCGATGTCGTCTTGCCTCGCGATACCGGCCTGGGAGTTGTCGTCGTCCTCGTCGCTGGAGGGTGGGGGTTCCGGGTGCGGCTGGCTCAGGTCAAGCAAAACGCCGGTGGGCGGATGGTCGCGCCACGAGCCAACGGGGTAGAGATCGTTTTCGAGCCTGGGGTTATGGAGATCATTGGAAATCCGATCGCGCGCGAGCTTGACATCCCAGTGCGTATCCAGGGTTTCGATCATCATGACGCCGAGGGAAACCGAGTCGACGCCGGTCCAGGACCGGGGGCGATAATGCAACAGTTTGAACTCCGGCGGCAGGGTGTCGTGGTGGCGAGCGATATAGAGGTTCACCCCGAGTGCGTAGGCGTCGAGGCGGGCGCGGTCGGCGGGGTCGAGATTGGCATAGATGCGCCGGGCGGTATTGCGGAACTGAAACACCCGTTGCGCAATGTCATGTTTGACCAGCGACGGGCCCATGATTTCCGCAAGGTCGCCGTTCGCGTTGCGGCGGAGAGCGTCCATCTGCCAGAGGCGGTCCTGCGCAGTGACGTAGCCTTGAGCGACAAAGAGGTCCTGTTGCGTGGCTGCGTCGATGTGGGGCACGCCGTGCGCGTCACGGCGAACGGTCACAGGCTCGGAAAGGCCGACGAGATGCAAATCGCCATCGAGCACCGGCAGCGCGGCTATTGCTGCTGAACGGAGCCACAGGACAGCCGCTCCCATAGCGAGAAGGAGCAAGGCAAGAAGGCCGGCAACCGACCACAGCAGAATGCGCGGCCAGCGGCGTTCGCGGGAACGGCGCGCGGATGCGAGAGTCAATTCGGTCGCTAGATTTTGAGTGTCGGGGTCCGCCATCAGTCAACAACAGGATAACCCTACGGCGCGGTCCTTTTTTTGATTTGGAGTCAATTGACGCGGCAAGCCAGATCACGGGTGCTGGGCCGGCGCTGGCCGGGAGCAAGTTCCTGGCATAGGACCCGCAGCACAACCTGCGCGATCAACTGCACACGCAGGGAGATTTTGCCGGTACGGTTCAGCCAGAGCCGCATGGGACCTGCTTAAAGCGCCAACTGCCCGGTAGCGGCCACGACGAACGGCGCGGGCTTTCTACGGCCGTAGAGGACGATCAGGGCAACAAGCAGGAGCAGAACAATGCCGATGACCAGCAGGCTGCCCTCGGGACCATCGTTGCCGCCGCTCCACAGCGGGTTTCCAGAGGTGCTGGTGGAGAGGTAATGTCCCTTGGCCACAAAGCCGCTGTCCGCGGTGCCGTAGAAGTAGGTTTCAGCCCAGTCCCATGCGGTGTGGCAGCCGATGGCCCACCAGGCTGAGCCGGTGACTTTAACGCTGACGCAGAAGACAAAGCCGATCGCGGCGGCTGCGAAGATGCCGATCCAGTTTTCGCCGTTGTTGCCGGTGTGGACGAAGCCAAAGGCCGTTGACGTGAGCCACGCCGCCTGCCAGAAGCCCGCGCTTTCAGATTTCTCGCGTTGCAACAGGAAACAGGGGACCAGCCCTGCCAGCGCGATGACATAGACACCCCAGACAGCGTTGCCTCTTACACGGAGTAGAAGGGTGAGGCACATTGCTCCGATACAAGCCAGTGCCCACCAGAAATTGATGCCGCGGGTCAGCGTGAACTGCAGATAGCAGCGAAAGACGCCTTCTTCGGTGAAGCCTACCAGCAGAAAGGCGCCACCCCACAGGGCGGCATACAGAAAGATCTGCGTCCCGCTGAGGGCAAGCGGTCCGAAATGCAACCACCCACCCCAGTCCATGGCAAACACGAGCGCCGAAAGCGCGGCAAAGCCAGCGACGAGACCGGAGAAGAAGTGGCGCGGGCGATGAGGACCTTTCAAGTTGAAGTCCAGAACGCTGCGACGCTCGATGAGCGCTACGATTGCCGCTGCCGCCAGGAATATGAGAAAGGTAACCAACTCGCCGGCGAAAGCCGACCTGGCTGTAAATTCGCTGCTCTTGCCGATGAAATGAAGATGCCGATTCGCAATGGTGACGCCATAGCCGATACCGCGGGCCAGGATGAAAAAAATCATCACGGACCAGCCAGCACGCAGGCCGCAGTCGCCGATAAAGATCCAGCGCAGGCCGCGATAGAGATCGGGGTCGGGCGGGGGGGGCGGGGAATCGGGCCAATTCTGCTGATCGAGTGGTTGGAGGGCCGGGACAGGCTCCGGCGTGGGAGGCTGTATCTCTGAATCCATCTGTGCTCCTTTAAATTATCGCGAATATCCTGTCGGGAGAATTCTACTGAATTGTGGTACGTCTTTGCAGTCGATTGAGTTCCACCATCCGCCTGCGTCACGTTTCGATGTGATTGTCCGCCTTGACACAATCGGCCCAGCCCTTGATGCTTAACTTTCGGTTTCTTCGACTTTTTGCACCAGGGAGCTGTGATTTTTGCAGGTTCGCGTCTTTTATCACGACAAATGCTTTGACGGAGCTTGCTCGGCGTCGCTCTTTACGCGATTCCACCGTGAATGCATCGACGCAGATGCCGCGTACGAGTATCACGGGCTGGTGCACCGCGCCGGGGCGTTGTTCGATGAGAGCGAGTTTACGGGCGATGAGAACGCCATCGTCGATTTCAAATACTCAGCTTCGCCGCGCATCACCTGGTGGTTCGATCATCATCTTTCAGCGTTCCTGACGCCGAGGGACCAGGAACACTTCAAGGCCTGCCAGCGCGATCCGGTGTGTGCCGCACACAAATTCTTCGACCCGGAATATACCTCGTGCACCAGCTTTCTAGCGCATATCGCATCAGCCCGCTTCGGCTTTGATACGGCGCCGGTGGCGGAGTTAATCCACTGGGCAAACATTGTGGATGGAGCGCTTTACGAAAGCCCCGAGGCGGCAGTGGAGATGGCTGCGCCGGCCATGAAGCTGACGCTCATTATTGAATCGACGCAGGACCCGGAGTTTATTCCCCGGTTGATTCCGCTGCTGACGGCAATGCCATTGGCCGAGGTGCTTGCGCAACCCTTCGTAGCAGATCTGCTACCGCCCCTGCTCGAGCGCCACAAGGAAGGCATCGAGTTGATTCGCAGCCGCAGCGAAGAGCGGGACGGGACCATCTTCTTCGACATTACGGATCGGCGGGTCGAGGGCTACAACAAATTCATTCCCTACTATCTACACCCGCGGGCGACGTATTCGATCGGGCTGTCGAAGTCGAGCTTCCGCACCAAGGTATCGGTGGGCTCGAATCCGTGGACCAAGGCCGACCCGGCAAAGATGGTCAACCTGGCGCAGGTATGCGAGCGTTACGGCGGCGGCGGACACGCAAGGGTGGGAGCCATCAGCTTTCCGCCGGACCAGGCGGATCAGGCGCGCGCCGCAGCAGCGGAGATTGTGGCGGAGCTCAGGGCGAAGAACCCGATGGCTTGACCGGTGATGCGGTCGCGTAATTGTCAGGACCCCGCCGGAATTTGGATTTTTCCTGGCAGAAAATAACCACTTGCCGGCGCACAACGAGAATTGATGAAGAAGGGGCAATCGCACCCGGCGGGACAACCCGCCCACCGGCGGTGTTTAGTCCGTGTCCGGGCGTTTGTATGGCTTTTGCAGATACAGGCGTGCCTCGTTGATCGCGCCCTGGGTATTGTCGTTGGTCTGCACGGCCAGGCGGTACTCGTTGACGGCGCGGTCGCGCTGGCCGGTAAGGTCGAATATCTTCCCGATCTGGATATGGCTCCAGACTTCGGTCCAGGGCGGCTCGTCATCTCCGCGCAGCGCGTCACGGTAAGAATTCACGCTGGCCTGGTAGTTGCGCTGGGTAAACAGCACTTCGCCAATGCGGTAGTTGGCCAATGAACTCTGGGGGTTGGCAGCCAGCGCCTTCTGATACTCTGCCAGTGCGCCGACCAGATCACCCTGCGCGACCAGTTGCTGCCCTTTCAGGATGGCGATCCTGACCTGCAGGTCAGGCGAGGACTTGAGCACCCAGTCGCCCGGATCGATGCTGATGCTGCGCGGGCGGCCAAAGGTATCGATCACGTATTGGGAGTCAGTGCCCACCACGTCAATTTTCTGGTTCACGGTCTTACCGTCAGTCTCCACGCGTACATCCACCGGCATGCGAAACAAGTCAAGGTCCTGCGTGATGTCGCCGATGGTGCGGAAACCTTTGTTGTTGCCCAGCCGGTAAACGCTGTATTTATCGTTGAATGTCGGCGCGCCGGTGCCATCGACCCACTGCGCAAAGAAGGGCGTCAGCTGCTGCTGGCTCTGCGCCTCGGCCACCTTCTCCAAGTCGTCGGTGCGGATGGACTTGTCGGTATATTGGCTCAGTGTCCCTTTGAGGGTAGCCAGAAAAGCCTTGTCTCCGATCTCTCCGCGGAGCATGTGGAAGATCATCGCGCCCTTCTCCAGGGTCATCGATTGAAACTGGGGAGAAAAGGGATCCTGACGGCCAGCGCTCGACAGGGGAGTGGTGTCGTAGGCGAGCGCACCAGCGGATACGTCCTCGAGCGCAGCGCGCAGGGCACTCTTTCCGCTCTGGTCCTCCACGTACATCAGCTCGCCGTACCGCGCCATGCCATTGGTGATCCAGGCGTCGTTCAGAGTTCGCGGGCTGATTTCAGAACCCCACCACTGATGAGCGATAGTGTTGGCCAGCAAGCGCACCCCGGACTTGTCGCTCACGCGCGAACCCATCATGGCGGCCAGTTCCGGCGCCCAGGCTGCGGGCAGGGTGTCGTCTGGGAGTTCGACCACGTTGAGATGCGGCGTTTCCGGCTCGCCAAAGCTATCGGTAAAGAAGTCGTATTCCTTAGCGGCGGTTTCGGCCAGTTGATTGCCTGAGGCCTGGTGGCTGATGGTGAGGTAGACCTTTACGTTGCCGGGACCGGCTGTATACGGGCCGAGATAGCGTCCTGCAATGACGGTGCCCGGGAAACCAGGCTTGTTCCAGTTGAAGTCGAACTCGTCACCGGGCTTGCCGCTGGCAAGCGTCACCGGATGCGACGCGCCCTGGGCGCCGCTTGCGAAGACCTTCATCCCCTGCGGCACGCGAATGTGCATTTCTGCGGTGAAGCGGTCGGTCATGAAGCCGGTCATGGGGAACCAGCGCGCCGGATAGAGCAGGTAGGTAATCGGCTCCTGAATGGCAGCCAGTTTCAGCCCTTCCACGGGGCCGTCTTCATTACCGGTAATGGTGCCTTCGTAGGTAAAAGTCCAGTGGGCGACTTGTCCCCGGGCGAGCGGCGAAGCCGGGGTGACGCGGATGGTGCCATCGGCCAAACGCTCACCGATGAGGACTTTGCCGGCCTCGTCGGTGATTTTTGTTACTTTGAGCGCGGGGTGAAAGCCGAAGCTCACTTCTTCGGCGTTGTCAGGCGCGGTAAAGCTGACGACTGCCGTGGCTGCGAGGTGGTGTGTGGCCGTATCGATCTCGGCATCGATTTTGTAGCCGGAGATGTCGAGCCCGGGGCGCTGAGACTGGGCCATGAGGAACGGCGCGGTCATCAGCACTCCCACGGCCAGGAGGGCGAGCGCAGTTAGGGAATTGAGTTGCCCCGATTCACGGTTCATCATTCGCTTTCTCAGAAGCATAGCAGTCATCATCGCATTGCAGCCGTCAAGGGGCGGCGGTCTTTCGTGGCCCGTCTCAGAAACACCTCAGGATTGCACGGATTCGGCGACCGGGGAAGGCAAGCCGAGCTGTTCAAGGGTGATGGCAGCCACCCGGTCAATTGCGTCTCCGTTCGTTCCCCCTGGGACCTCGAGGCGGGTGTTCAGCAGATCCCGAATCCGCTTGAGCTCCTTCATCATGGACTCACGAGGGGTTCCATCGGGTAGCAGCGGTTCGATTTGTTGGACGATATTGGCGGCGGTGAAGTTGTCCTGGATCAATTCGGGTACCACGCGCTTGCCTGCGATGAGGTTGGCCATGGCCACATGAGGCACGGTGACGACCCGCTTGGCAATAGCGTAGGTAATGGGCGAAACGCGGTAGACCACAACAAATGGATTGCCGATGAGCGCAGCCTCGACAGTTGCGGTCCCGCTGGCGACGACGGAGGCGCGGGCATGAAAAAGCGCCGCGCGAGCTTCCTCCGCGACGCGGACGGGGATGCCGGCGCCGTTACGGGCGATGAGGCGGGCAACGAAATCGCGCTGGGGGGGATTGAGCGTGGACGCCAGGGGAACAACGAACTGGACCGGCCGGTGTGCTGCAAGGAGGCGTGCGGCGGCCAGCATTTCGGGCAAGTTGTCGCGGATCTCCTTAGCCCGGCTGCCGGGAAGCAGGGCGACCCAAGTCTTGGCGGGATCGAGGCCAGTTACCGTCGCAAATTGCTCTCGGCTGACCGTGGGCAACGGCAGATTGGCCAGGGGATGGCCGACAAACTCGGCGGCGACTCCGTGCTCGTGGTAGAACTGTTCTTCGAACGGAAAAATCACGAGCATCTTGTCGATGTATTTCTGGACAAGCTTGATGCGGTGTTTCTTCCACGCCCAGAGTTGGGGGCTCACGAAAAAGATGACGGGAACACCCTGGCGGCGAAACTGCTCGGCAAGCTTGAAATGGATATCAGGGAAATCGATGAGCACGGCTACGCCGGGACGACGGTCGCTGACGGCTCGCTTGAGGCGCTTGAACTCGCGATAGATGCGCGGCAGGTGGCGGACCACTTCGGTAATCCCCATGACGGCCATATCTTCAGAACGGACAACGATTTCCATTCCCGCGTCGGCCATGCGCCGGCCGCCCATCCCGAAGAAGCGCGCAGTTTGCCCGGCGGCTGCGAGGCGATGTTGGAGCGCTTCAACCAGCAGCGCGCCATAGTGCTCGCCACTGGCCTCGCCTGCCGAGATAAAGATGTTGGGACCGGACATGCGCGCGCCGCCTCGTCCTGCGCTGGGAACCATCATAGCGGGTTTGGACCTGCGCCTGACGCGGGAGAGGTCATTCGAACCGTGCTACAGAGGAATGGCCGGATCAGCGTAGCAATCGTGAGTTTTGAGGCATTTCACCGGATGAAATTTCGACAGAGCGGAGGCCGGTGACCGGACGGACAACGACAGGACGAATTTGTCAGGAAGTGATGGTATACAGCGGGGTGAATTCGGGTATTCCCGCCGACTGCCCCGCGATCCATCGAAGCACGTAAACCTGCGTGGGATCGGTGAGCGAATGCGTAAGAGCGTTCGGGATGACCTCATAGATGGCGTGGGCGGCAAGGTCCTTGTAGTAGTCGATATCGGGCTCGACCATGACGCAGTTGACTCCGTTGACGACGATCTTATCGTTCTCGTGGAAGGTCAACTGTACATTGGCCTCGCCGAACTGGATCTGCTTCCAGCTTGAAGTGGCGCCGGGGTGGAAGAGGCCGGGATTGTTTTCGACCGCGAACTTTCCGGCAGCGGCCGCGGCTCTGACCTGATCGATGAGGCGGCAATCGCACCACGCAAAGATTCGATCCTGCGCAGGCGCATAGGGGGCCTCCCATCGAAGCTGCTTGATGTAATCGAGCGGGGTGCCCTGGGGCAGGAAGATCTGACTCATGGCCTCGCCGAGGTTGAGCAGGCATGCGAGCGACTTCTCGGCCTGATCGAGGAGGTTGTCATAGCGCGCGGCAGCGGCCGCGTGGTCGACATCGCCGCCGAGAAACGGGTAACGCGCGAATGCATCATCCCACCGCGCATTGACGAAGCTGAACCCCGGGTCGTTGGGAATGAGCATGATGTCGAGGGTCTTCACGAACTGATCCGAAAGGGTAACCGGAACGAAGCCTGCTTGCTGATACCCCTCTGCCCAGACGATAACGGTGTAGTTATCGCCAAAATTATCGAAAAAGGGAAGGTCGAAAGTGATGTCGTTGCCCTGGTAGAAGTCCTTGACGCGCTGAGTTTCGTTGCCGTCGTTGATGGTGACGAGAAAATTCGCGGGTGCGGAAAACAACTGGCGTGACCCATCGAAGATTCGAAGTTGCAGTTTGCTCATGGTCTTACCTCGCAGAACTAGAAGCGGTTGCATAAATGCCCTTCGACCAGCGGGGAAATGTCCTCAGTGGCGAAAGGCCCGAATTCATACGGTCTTCCGCGGCGCGGCTGAAGCTCTGCACCGATGCAAAACCATTTATGTAACCAGTTCTAGAAAAATAGCATTCTTCCCCGTCCAAAAGGCGAGAAGTTTCTATCCGACTTGTCTCACAAGAAATAGAAATAATGTGCAAGCTTTTTGTGGAAATCAAGAATAAATAAGGGGGTAGGTGTGCGTTTTTGGGAAGTACAGACCAGCTAAGCCGCTGAAAGATTGGATCTTGCACATACATGATGCTGAAACCAAGTGCCGCTTAACCCCCGTTTAAGTACCACTAAGCTCGCCTTGGCATCTCGCGCTCCGGACTTTTCTGTTTCGGAAGTATCCATGTTTCTATGTTGCGCCAATCGGCGTTAATTCTAAGCCATGCGTGACTACAAAGCTTGAAAGGAATGGCGCCGGTCTGTTTCTTGCAATGCGAGGTCTCTGCAACCAGTGAGAAATGCAGGCTATTCCTTTTCTGATGCAGGGCTGCTTGCGGAGTGGATACCGGACTGCGAGCGAAACATGGGGCGGTTCCGGAGAACTGCGCGATTCATAAGGGTTCACATGGGTTTCATCATTCAATGCGGAGCGCTTGTGTCGGCTCCAAACCCGCCGCTCGACGAGCGGGCAGCCAAATCGCAAAAAATGCGACGAGGCCCAAGAGTGCCGGCACTGCCGCAAAGACCAGGGGATCGTGGGTTTTCACGCCAAAGAGATAACTTGCGATAAGACGCACCAAAAGAGATGCCGAGCCAAGACCGATGAGCACTCCGACGATTGCTGTGGACATGCCCTGCCGCAGGACCAGATTGTGAATCGTGGCTCTGTCCGCGCCCAGCGCCATGCGAATGCCGATCTCGTGGGTACGTTGCGCAACGGAATAGGCCATCACTCCATAGATTCCCACGGCAGCCAGCACGAGTGCGGAAAATGCGAAGACGCTGAGCAGAAGCATATTGAAATCCTGCCGGGAAATTGACCGGAAAAGAATTTCATCCATGGTGCGGATTCTTCCCACCGGAAAGCCGCCGCTGGCTTCGCGCAACTGTTCTGCGGCGGCTGCAGCCACTTGATGCGGCTCGAGCCGAGTGCGCACCAGCCAGTAGAGCGGACCGAACTGCAAACCGAGAGCGGTCATGCCGTCAGGCTCCTGCGCCTGAGGAATGATCATTGTCGGTTCGGCCGATTGGCTCAGGTCGTCATCGCGCGTATCTCCCACCACGCCGATCACTTGTCTGGGTACATCCGCAAAGCTCGGCCCAACTCCCTTGCCGATGACGATCTCCTGGCCGACCGCATCCTGGTTTGGCCAATAGCGTTTCGCCATTGTTTGATTGATGAGAACGACACCCGGTGCTCCTGCGCTGTCCTGCGCGTCGAAGTCCCGCCCACGCAGGACAGGGATTTTCAAGACTTCGAAATAGCCCGGCGTCACGGCTATCCATTCGCCGTCGCCCGTGTTGGCGTCGCTGTTAGAAGGCACGCCAACTTTGTTGAATGGAAGTCCCATCCTGCTTCCATAAGGCGGACTGCATGTTTCGGCCGATGCCTCAACTCCGGGAAGCGAGGAGAGGCGTAGACGGGCGTCGGCAATGAGCCGCGTGACGCTTGCTGTACCTGGAAAACGCGCACCCCGTAGCGGCATCTCAATCATCAGGACGTTGCGATGGTCGAAACCCGGCTTCACTTCACGCAGGGAGATGAAGGTTCGGATGAGAAGTGCGGCGCCAACCAGCAGCACAACCGATAGAGAGATTTCGCTCACCACCAACAGAGACCGCACCTTATTCTGACGGAAACCGGAGCTCTGGACGTTCCGGCTCCCGGTGAGCGCGCTGTTCAGGTTTGGTCGGGAAACACTCAGCGCGGGGACGAGCCCGAAGGCGAGTCCAATTATGAGCGAGGTTCCGAGCGTAAAAAGCAGCACGCGCCAATCCAGGCCGACGGCGGCGCCGTTCTCGCCAATTCGTGGAATGTCCCCAGGACTCACATAGAGTAACGCGCGCACTCCAGCCAGGCCCGCCGTCAGTCCCAGCACGCCGCCCAGCGATGACAAAATTACGCTCTCAGTGGCAAGTTGGCAAACGATCCGTCCGCGCCCTGCGCCGATCGCGGCCCGAATGGCGAACTCGCGCACGCGCGCCGTGGCGCGAACCAGAAGCAGATTGGCAACATTGGCGCAGGCAATCAGCAGGACAAACCCGACTGCTCCCAGCATCATCCAAAGCGACGATCGCACGTCCCGGACAATTGCGTCGCGGAGCGGCTGGACTTCAAAACCGAGGTCGGGCTCGAGGAGGGGGAATTTGCGATGAGCATCCTGCGAGCTCACCTTCAACTGAGCGTTGGCTTGGGCGAAAGTTACGCCGTTGTTGAGGCGGCCGGCGACCTGGAGATCATGGAACCTGTCACTGGTGTTCAGGTCAAACTGAAAAGGCAGCCATAGATCGGCTTCGGGATCGGTTTTGAATTTTTGGCCGGTCACACCAATCACGGTGTAGGCTTCCTTCTCCAAGGAGATTCCTTTTCCAACGATGTTTCGATTTCCGCCGAACCGCCGCTTCCACAGTCCGTAGCTGATGACCACCACATTGCCGCCGTGCGGGCTGTTCTCTGCGCTGATGAAGGCGCGCCCCAGAAGCATCGGAGCGCCAAACAAGCGAAAGTAGTTTGCAGTGACGTGGATCGCATGGACTTGTTCGGGTACAGCGCCGGTCAATCCAATCTCGGACGCAGTGAAATCGTATGCGGAAATATCCTGAACGGTGGGGGCATGTTCGAGCCAGAAATGAAAATCTGGCACCGATGCGCCCGGTATTGGGCCCTCGGAAGAAGTGAGCATGAACCGCACGATGCGATCCGGGTGCGGGTAGCCAAGTGGCTTGAGAAGCACGGCGTCGACTACAGAAAAAACCGCGGTGTTGGCTCCGATTCCCAGTGCGATGGTCAGGATTACGGCGATGGTGAATCCGGGCGATCGGCGCAAAGTGCGAAATGCGTATCGAATATCCCATGCGGTATGGGTGAGCCATTGATACGAGCGCTCATTGCGATGCAGTTGCTTGATTTGCTCGACGCCGCCGGCGGCTCGATTCGCAGCCAGTCGCGCCTCAGCGGGAGACAAGCCCTTGCCGCGAAACTCATCTTCGAGAAATGCGATGTGGGTCGCGATTTCTTTTTCCAATTCAGATTCGACGCGGGTATCCCTGAAGAGGCTTTGGATTTTTCCCGCAACGCATCTGAATTGCTTAAACAAATTCAAGCCTCGTGAACCAGAAGCCGTTCGACCAGATCGGAAGTTCTTCTCCAGCGCGCGGTCTCTTCATTCAACGCCCTTCGTCCAGCCGCTGTGATTGCGTAATACTTTGCCTCGCGATTGCTTTCAGTTTTTCCCCATTTGCCCTTGATCCATCCATATTGTTCAAGCCTGACCAAAGCCGGGTAGAGCGTACCCTGGTTGAGATTGAGCAATTGGTCCGAGATTTGCTGGAGCCTGGTTGCGATCTGGTAGGCATGCAGGGGCCCCATGGTGGCGAGATTGCGCAAGACGATCAGGTCCAAGGTTCCCTGCAACAGTTGAATCGGCTTCTTCTCTCTACTTGGCATTCTAATGGAGGCCCTCAGCACGATCTTCTACTCTTTCCACTGGTCTGTCAAGTGGAAAAGACGCTCCTGAAAATACAAGACCTTCAACTCCTAACGCGATTGCGGCAGATCATGTCGCGCGCGGAGGCGGAATTCCGATGCGGGCCACACCGTCGCAAATGTGCAGGGAGGAGTGTCGTTGATTAATTACTTCTGTTCTGGCGAGGGGCCGTTTGCGGGCAGGATGCGCGATTCCGAGCGGAAGAGGTGGTAGTTCCCGAAGGCAACGTCATTCAGCAAGGTCTGCAGGAATTCCTGACTGCTCAGGTCGGGGCCATGCGATTGCAGGTCAGAAAAGTTCAACGGCTCAGTGGATTGGGGTGGAGACTGCTCTTCGGCCAATGCCAGGGCAACGCTTCTGACGGGACAGATGTAGGTCTTGCCTCCAATCTCGACGGGGCCGTATTCCACCATCAGGTCGGCCCTGGCCATAGGATAGGCGGGCTTCAGATCCGCCTGCATTGTGAGGCGAAGGATGGTTCCTGTTGATGGATTGACGGCAATCTCGCCGTGATAGCCGGAGAATTGTCGAAAAACATTCCGTTTGATTTTCTGCAGGCAGCAGAACTGCACCTCGTAATGGGAGTTCTCTTTGGGCACCGCGTAATGGAAGACCGCCTCGGGTTCTGCGGCGCCCTGTTCCCAGTGGCTCCATGCCAGCCTGCCTTTGGCAACATCTTCGAGCACCGTGTTGAGAATGGGGCCGAACTCTCCGGAGATGATCAATCCGGTTTGAGGCGCAGCGGAATCCCTATGTTTCGTTGCTGTCCAATCCACCACTTCCTTGCTGTCGCGGTAGAGCACCGTGGCGCTGGACCGGGCCATTGGTTGCAAGGGCTGGCCTGAAAAAAGGGCTCTGCGTTCCGGGGTCGACGGCTCATCTTCGAACTGCGTCATATCGCGGGTGGCAAAGAAATTGGGCAATTTGGAAAGGGTCTTCTCGGCGTATTCGACAGCAGCCTGCATCATTTCGCGTTGTATTTCGAGATTGGGTGCGGGGGTAGCCGGAATCTCATCGGGGGGAGGATCGAGGAAGGCCGAAGAATCGGCGAGCGCGACCAGGGTTGCGCGAGATTGAACACCTGGCAATCCCTCTTCCCACGCAGCGAGTTTGGCACTGCCCAGGCGCTCGGTCAGTTCCAGTTTTGCGAGCCGCTTCGCGACTTCGGCATCCGATGCGCCATGGGCTTGACCGAGCGTCTGTTGCAATTGGGCAACCGTGACTCGTTTGGCAGCAAATGCCGGAAACGCGATTCCTGTCAGCAACAGCAGGAGTACCAACCTGCGCATGGATCATCCTCTCTGAGTAACCGCTCATCTTAAGCGCTATGAGATTGACTGTAAAGGTTGCGGAGTTGATGCCAGAGGGTTGCTCGATGAGCGAGTTCATGTAGTCGTTCAGAAACAATCTTCAACGTGGGCGGTACGCCTCGCTATGGGACATTCACCTGACGGGAAAAGGCTGTGAGCCGATGCTCTTCAGAATCGGTGACGACCACGCGCAACCGGTATGTTCCAGGCTTTAGTTGGAAGACCGTGGTCACTTCGACCCCGTTGCTCACGAAGACAGCCAATTGATTATCGAGCAGGTCAATTTTGGCGTCCCGTTCTTTCACCAGGACCACGTTGTCGTTTTGGTCGAAGACGGCAACGACGAATTTGATTGCATTGAGATTGCGGTCGCCGTTTTTTTGGAAATGAAGAGTCGAGACTTCGAGGTGGGTCAGCACCGAAAGTCCCTGGGTGTCGCCTAGGCCCGCGGCGGGCTGCACGTCGATTCCAACCGGAAGCTGTGACTCGTCGGTTTTGGAACTCAGAGCTTCGCTGATTTGCGCTTGCTCAACGGCCTGGGGATCGGCGACGGGGGCAGATGCGGCAGGTTGCGCGATCGGCGGCGGATTTTGCTGTGCGGCTCCGTTCTTCTCTGCGGGTTCGACTCCGGGATTTGTTTCGGTAGCGGATTGCGGCGGAGAGGCGGCCTTTTCCGCAACTGCGAAGTAGCCTCGGCGTGCCTGGATACTATAGCCCTTGTGCTTCTCCGCCAAAGTAACTTTCAGCGCATGAAACTTGCCATCGTATTTCATGCCTTTAGGAGCGAAAGCGAGGATATAGTGCGCCGGATGTTCGGCCAGCGCGGCGAACCCGGCCTTGAGATCGTTGTCGTTATGGAAGAATTCGCCGCCAGTGCCCTGGGCCAGTTCGGCCATCACATCGGAGCCTACGGAGTTTTGTGCCGCATCGAGGTTATGCCGAGCCTGGATTGCGCGCGGATCTGCAAGGACGGCAGCATGATGGGAAAGGTCGTTCTCGCGCGTCAGGATTGCGAGGCCCTTCGGGTCGAGCGCGCTGATCACCACCTGCGCACGAAGCGCGCTGTCGATGATGCGATCCAACTGGAGTTGCTCGCCCTGCGAGAGGAATCCAGGTGAGACGAAAATCACGGTGCGCTGGCCGGGCATCCGCTCAACGTAATTGACTACTTGCCTGAATTGCTCGAGGTTGAGGCGGGCCTGCTCCTCGATTCGATCGACAATCCGGTGCGCCAGCATTTGGATGGCAACCATCGATTGGTGGTCGGGTCCCGGAGCGCTGGAATCCTGTGAGGAGGCGAAGCTTCTGATCGGGCATACCCTGGCTTCGGCCCAGGCCGCTTTCCAGGCGTCGCTCTCGAAGTCGGTAGTCTGGAGGAGTTGCATCGCCTGGTATTCAGACAAGTCCGGACAATCCTGTCCATGGATCAATGCGCGCGGACTCAAATGAATCTGCGCAAGCGCTTCGTGAATGTGAGCAGGGTCGGAAGTGAAATCGGCCAGAACTTTTTCCGTTGAGAAGATAGCCACGCGATCATTCGGTTGCAGGCCGGCTGTGACGTAGCGATCGGCCGCATCGCGCGCCTGGATCAGGTCTGCATCAGAGGAGTTCAAATTGTCGAAGTACAATGCCAGAAACGATTGAGGCGGCGCGGCTGTTGGCAGGGCGGCTGTTTGTCCTGCGAGGTTTGGTGTTGGCAGGTTGGGAGGCGGCTCGCTCGAAGGCTCCTCTTCAAACTGGGTGATGGATTGCGGCTTGCCCTGATCGAAGAGATTGAAATCCTCCTCTTTCAAGCCGGTTACGGGATGGCCCAGGCCATCCCGCACAACGACCTGCAGCACAACCAGATTGCTTTCTATCCTCAACCGTGCCGAGGGCAGATTCTCATACGAGGCTTGATTGTCTGTCTGGGTTTGGGCTCTCGCCGGCGCGCATGAGAGCAAGAGAGCGGATACCAGCCCCGATAACGCAGCGATAAACCGGAAGTTTGATATCCCAACGCCTGACATGGGTTGCACCTTTATCGCAGAGAGTCTAGCACCTGACAGGGCGGAACAACGGGACGCGGGACGGCAAGCTCTTTGCCGAGGTGAGGGTTGGAGTGGCGGGGAATCGGGCCACGCAGGCATCCGGCAGGCTTGCCGGCGCATCTGGACGAGTAAGAGCGAATCTGCGTTCCGTGGTTGCAGGGCCACACATTCTGAGAGCCGCTGCACACACATTGGTTCTGTGGCGCCTGTCTCATGGGAAAACCTGGGCTCATCATGCACAGGCAGCAAAGTTTTGCGAGCCGTTGAATGTGTGCTGGAAGCAACGACAACAGAAAGGGCGTCAATAGATGTCGCGGCATGGCATTCCAATTGGGCGAATTTTTGGGATCTCGATCGATCTGGATTATTCATGGTTCCTCATCGTCGGACTGCTGACCTGGATGCTGGCCGGGAGCTACTATCCGGCGGAGTTCAACGGCTGGACCACCGGCGAATACTGGGCGATGGGATTCGTGACCGCGGTGATGCTGTTTGTGAGCGTGTTGATTCATGAACTGGCTCATTCGCTCATGGCCCAGCATTATGGAATTTCAGTCCCTCGGATCACGCTGTTTCTCTTCGGAGGAGTTTCACAAATCGCGGCCGAACCCCCGGGACCTGCCGAAGAGTTTTGGATTTCAGTCGTGGGACCGGTCACGAGCCTCGCACTGGGGGCGTTGTTTTGGGAGATGGAGCCGCTGGTTTCAGCATCACAGCCTATCTTCGCATTGGCCGAGTACCTCGCATTGCTGAATCTGATTCTCGCCCTCTTCAATCTCATACCCGGATTTCCGCTGGACGGTGGGCGGGTGCTTCGCGCCGCCATGTGGCGCATCACCGGCAACTTCCATCGCGCTACGATTGCCGCCGGAGTCACTGGTCGCTTTTTCGGCTTCGTGCTGATCTTTTTCGGCGTCTGGCACGCGCTGACCGGAGACCTGGTGGGAGGTATCTGGATCGCGTTTATCGGCTGGTTCCTTGAGAGCGCCGCGGGAAGCCAATTGCAACAGGAGGGCCTGAAGAACCTGCTCGGCGGGCACCGCGTGGCCGATGCAATGCGTCGAGACTTCCCGCAGGTTCCTGGCGAATCCACGCTGCAGGAGGTTGTCAATCGAAGTATCCTGCCTTCCGGCGCTCGCTATGCCATTGTGACTTCCGCTGCCGGGCCCATCGGGATGGTGACGTTGTCGTCCATTCGCCAAGTACCGCAGGAGACATGGCCGACCACCAGGGCCGCAGAGGTGATGGTTCCGTTTCAACGATTGGCCACCACACAGCCCAATGCCGTGCTGTGGGCGGCTCTCGAAAAGATGGGCCGCGACGGGGTGAATCAACTTCCTGTTCTGGAAGGGGGCGGGATGGTCGGGATCCTTTCGCGAGATGACATTCTGCACTACCTTAGCGCGCTTCGAACTCTTGCCGCCTGATGCGCGGTGACCATAGAGCGACGGGCCTGATGAATAGACCTGATGAATAGAGGAGAAAGAGTATGACTACTTCGAGCAGAAGGCCGCTTTACTGGTTCTTCGTCTTGATCCTGTGTTGTCTCATTTTCGGCGGGCTGCTGCGTGCCGGAATCCTGCACCTGCCTTGGTATCCATTCGCAGTGGGGCTCTCAGGCGGACAGAAGGTGCAGCTGCGCATTGCGCAAAACGACTCCCCGGTGAGTCTTGCCGACTTCAAGAATGGCTTCGCGTCGGTCATCGATCCTGCGCTTCCGGCCGTGGTGAATATCTCCTCGACCAAGGTGGTGAAGCAGCAGAATGTGCCCAATCTATTCGAAGACCCGTTCTTCCGGCAGTTCTTTGGCAATCAACCTGGGCTACAGCAACAGCAGCCGCAGACGGAGCGCGAACACAGCCTTGGCTCGGGCGTGATCGTCAACCCCGACGGTTACATTCTGACCAACAACCACGTGGTGGCGGGCGCATCGGACGTTGAAGTATTCACAACCACGCGAAAGCAGTACAAGGCACGTGTGATCGGGACGGATCCGCGAACGGACATCGCAGTGCTGAAGATCGCCGCCACGGGATTACCTACGATGACGCTAGGTGATTCGTCCCGGCTCAAGGTGGGAGACATGGTCTTCGCGATTGGCGATCCCTTTGGCATTGGGGAAACCGCGACGACGGGCATCGTAAGCGCGACAGGCCGCGGACTTGGCGGAGCGGTCGAGCACTACGAAGATTTTATCCAGACCGATGCGGCCATCAATCCCGGAAACTCCGGCGGAGCCTTGATCGATCTCCATGGAAACCTGGTGGGGATCAACACAGCCATCCTCTCGGGCGGCAGCGGAGGGAATGAGGGCATCGGTTTCGCCATACCCGTCAACATGGCTCGCGATGTGATGGAACAGATCGTGGAGCACGGGAAAGTGACCCGGGGCTACCTGGGAGTGAGGATTCAGGCCGTCGATCCTGACATGGCGAAGGCGTTTGGGCTTGGCCAGGGCGGAGGCGCGCTGATCGGTGATGTAACTCCAGGCGGGCCCGCGGCCAAAGCCGGGATGCAGCGGGGCGACATCGTGCTGAAACTCAACGGCACGGACGTTGCGGGACCGGATGACCTGAGCTTGCACATCTCTGAAATGACGCCTGGCGCCACGGCTCATCTTGAGGTCTATCGCAACGGGCATACACAAGACGTGAGCGTCACCCTCGGCACCTATCCTGAAAGCGGAACGCCAGGCCAAACCGGGGAAGCGGCGGGTGCGGCTTTGGAGGGATTGCAGGTGCAGAACCTGACGAGCGGCGTTGCTCAACAGCTTGGATTGCCACCCGAAATGACAGGCGTGGTTGTGACAAGGGTCGATCCGTCAAGCGCGGCAGCAGCGGCCGGTGTCCAGCAACGCGACGTGATTCAGGAAGTTGACCGCAAGCCGGTGCACAATGTGCAGGAATACCAGCAGGCGCTCGCTGGAACCGCAAGGCAGCCCGTGTTGTTGCTGCTGAATCGCGGGGGCGCAACGCTCTTCGTGGTGGTGGAGCCGCAGGGATAAGGGTAAGGAAAACGGGCGGTCTTGCGTCACGGATTTGCATGGGCTGAAGCCGGGAAGCAGGTGGGTGGCGGATACCGAGAAATCATTTGGCCGCACCGCGGTTCTGGCTTAGATTGGAGGCGTGAGGTGACCGATGCCTACGCTCGCAAGATCCCACTGCAAAGTTTGGGTTGTGCGGTTGATGGTGCTTTGGGGTTGCCTGTTTCTGGGTGGTGGCGTTCTGACAACGGGCGCCGTAGCGCAACAGCCTGCTCCGGCGCAGGCGCCTCCGGGGCCGCCGCCGATCCAGTTCCAGGATCCGATCCCGAGCGATCAGCTTGCTTTCCTGAGCGGATTTGCAGGGCAAAGTGCGAAAGAGCTGGAAAAGGACAAACGGTTCCGCAGTCTCGCAAAATTGGTGATTCCTCGCACGGAATATCACTATGGCCGGGACATGTCGCTCTCCTACGCTGTCGATGATGTCTTGGGCGGTTCAAAGCTGCCGGTGGAGATCCGCGAAGGGCGATATGTGATCGTTGCCGGGAGACAAGGGCCGTACCTGCGGGGCCGGGGATTCTTGTGGTTCGACCTGAAGGAGGGAATTGCGCTGGGCGGATTCTATTTTGAACCAACGAATGGCGAACCGACTCCCACGCTGACTTTGTTCTCAAGGCAACTGAAGGTCGATGAACTCTGGATGAGCCAGCTGCCCCCGGAGTTTGCGCAGGATCTATACCAGTGGGTTACTGTTGCGGGCGTTCCAACGGTTTCGCCACGTTACTTCATTCCCGAAAATGGCAAGAAATATGTGCTGCTGCATGACGAAGACTATTGTTGGCGTCCCGGGGGCATTCCTGCGCAGCCGCTTTCGGTATGCGGGCGGTTGAATGCCGAGGCAGCCGATGCGGACATGAACGCCGCTTACTTTATGAAGGAAACTCACAATGCGGCCAATGCGACAGCCTGGATGCTCTCTCCCGAACAGGTTGCATGGATCGGATTTCGTGACAGAAGCTGCGTTGGCCCGGACCGATGGGGCTGCCGGATTCGCATGACGCGGGAACGTACGCGGATGTTATTGGGACAACCACCCCGATCCCAGCCGCAGAATTCAGGCAGGTAGCCGCAGCCGGATGGCGGCAGCTTTGAACCAAGCCCGAATGTGAAAAATTGGGAAAGTAGACAACCGCGTGAACAGAGACGGCGCGACAGACCGCCGCCTGCGAAGCTCTGGACGAAGTTCCAAGTTCCGGCCCGGCATGCCGCAGCAGGGGCATTACGACCCCCGCGATCGAAATTGATTACGCAACCGAAGGGGGCGGATGGTACACTCGGCCAACCTGCCACGGGATGCCAAAGTACCCTCCCCGAATTCATTGACTTCCCCCATGCAAGGTGCGAAGAGGAGGTTGATTATGCACGAGGGAAATGGAGCTAGCGCGCCGTTGAATCCGGGCCTGGTTTTCGATATGGTGCAGGCGCAGCAGCGCACTGCGGCACTGAAAGCAGCGATTGATCTTGATGTGTTCCGGGCAGTGGGTGAAGGGCCGGGAGACGTGGCATCCATTGCGCGGCACTGCGCGGCATCGGAGCGCGGGATTCGCATTCTGTGCGATTTCCTCACTATCAGCGGCGTGCTGGCGAAGGTGGATGGGCGCTACCTGCACACTCCAACGAGTGCTGCGTTCCTCGATCCGCGCTCGCCTGCGTGCATGGCGTCTGTGGCGCAATTCCTGTGCAACCCCGCACTGCGTGAACCGCTCGACAACCTGGCGGATGTGGTGCGCGCCGGACGCACCAATTTACCGGGAGCGGGCACCGTGGAGCCCGAAAATCCGATCTGGGTACAGTTTGCCGAACAGATGGCGCCGATGATGGGCCCTATGGCGGGTCCGCTCGGTGCGGTCGTGCTTGAAGGTCACGCGGGGCCGATGCGGGTGCTGGACATCGCCGCGGGGCACGGTCTGTTTGGAATTGAAATCGCGAAGCAGAACCCGGAGGCACATGTTACGGGTTTGGATTGGGCGCCGGTGTTGCGAGTGGCGCTGGACAATGCGCGCAAGGCGGGCGTTCAGGAGCGCTATAACATGCTGCCCGGCAGTGCGTTTGAGGTGGACTTCGGCGGTCCGTATGATGCCGTTTTGCTCACCAACTTTCTGCATCACTTTGACAAGCCGACGTGCGTAAGCCTGTTGAAGAAAGTGCGCGCTGCATTGCGTCCCGGCGGCCGTGCGGCCACTCTGGAGTTTGTGCCTAATGAAGACCGCGTCTCTCCGCCTATGCCCGCGGCCTTCAGCATGACGATGCTTACCACGACGGAATCAGGCGATGCTTATACGTTCAGAGAGCTCACAGGCATGTATGGTGACGCGGGGTTCGCGGCCATCAGCGGACACCCCATTCCCATGAGCCCTCACACCATCGTGATGGGACACGCCTGAGCTGTCGCGGCGCAGGTTCCACTTGAAGTGAACTGCGGGCCTCCCATCCTTTGCCTGAAAAGAGGCGGAAGGATGGGAGAACGCATGCTGCCTCTATGCGGGCGCCTGGGCGATGGCGGTGCGTCGTGCGCGGGTAGCGGCAGCGAGTTCGGCGAGCAGGGCGCGGGTTTCAGCCCAGTCCATGCAGCCGTCGGTGATGCTCTGCCCGTAGACCAGCGGCTGGCCGGGGACCAGCTTTTGAGCACCGGCAACGAGATTGCTTTCGAGCATGACACCGATGATGTTGCGGTTGCCCGATGCGACTTGTCCGGCGACGTTGCGGCATACAAGGGCCTGGCGCGTGTAGTCTTTATTGCTGTTGGCGTGGCTGCAGTCGATCATGATGCGCGGCTTGATTCCGGCTTTTTCCATTTGCGCTTCAGTCTGCTCAACATATTCTGCCGTGTAGTTCACCGACTTTATGCCACCGCGCAGAATGATGTGGCAATCAGAGTTGCCGGTGGTGACGAAAATGGCGGATTGCCCGTGCTTGGTGTGTCCGAGGAATGTGTGTGAGTGGGCGGCGGAGAGGACTGCGTCGATTGCAACTTGCACGTCGCCGGAGGTTGCATTCTTGAAGCCCACGGGACAGGACACTCCCGAAACCAATTGTCGATGCACCTGGCTCTCGGTGGTGCGTGCTCCGATGGCGCCCCAACTCACGAGGCCGGCGACATATTGCGGCGAAATCATGTCGAGGAATTCCGTTCCTGTAGGGACGCCCATCTCCGCCAGGTCGAGCAGAAGGTGGCGCGCGAGACGCAAACCGTCGTTGATCTTGTAGGACTGATCGAGATACGGATCGTTGATCAAGCCCTTCCAGCCGATGGTGGTGCGGGGCTTCTCAAAGTAGACGCGCATGACGATATGCAGATCCGCGGAGAACTCGTTGATGGCGGATTTAAGCAGGGCGGCGTATTCGCGCGCGGCTTTGGTGTCGTGAATGGAGCACGGCCCGACGAGGACGAGCAAGCGCGGATCATGCAGCCCGAGTATGCGTGAAATATCAAGGCGTGCGTTGAAGATGGTGGCGACGGCGGCCTCAGTGATCGGAAGCTCTTCCTCAAGGAACACCGGTGGAAGGACCACTTTTGTCCATTGGATACGTAGGTCTTCGATTGCCTGGTACATGGCTCTTTCCTGTATGGGCGGATTGCGTGCCTTGTGAACTGGTACGGCGAACAACTTCGAAATGGTCTTCTTTAAAATCTATCAGCAAGATGGATGAAGAGCTGTCGAGAAAGCGGCCGCGTCGCAATCCGCTGTCAGCGGCGGTTCTTTCGTTTGGCGTCAACATTCGGCCAGAATTGAAACTCTTCCACATAGAGCTCTCCGCTGAGGTCGGCTGCGCGTTGCTGCAGTCTTGTCTGCGCGTCGGCAATTGCCTGGTTATAAATCGCCGGCCCGACCTCTTCCAGGAGAAAATTGAGCAACAAGCCCGCAGGCAGATCGCCGATGGGTTCCGGCATATTCTCTTCAAAGTAGCGTTTGATCGAAGCAATCGCGGTCGCACGTGCCTGCTTTGAGATTTCAAGATTAGTCATAAGAACGGGCTCCTGCCAACGAGAATAGGCGAGATTATTGCGTGAAGCGCTGTTCTCCTGCTTCGATGGCGATAGGCAGGCGGTTGCGCTGGGGCGGCAGCGGGCAGGTGGCATAGGGCGTGTAGGCGCAGGGCGGATTGTAGAGGCGATTAAAGTCCAGGATAAGGCTGCCGGGCTGGGCAAGGCCATAGTCGGGCAGGCCCGTAGTAAGGAAGCGGCCCGCCCCGTAGGTGGTGGTTTTGCTGGTTTCATCATTGAGGATGAAGAAAAGCCTGCTCTTGTCGCCGCCTTCGATGACCGGCTCGAGGAGGAAGACCTTGCCCTTCAGCAAGAACTCGGCTACGCCCGGCGCGGTCATATCGAGCGTGGTGCCGATGACGGTGGGAATCTTTTCGATCTGTGTCGGCTTGTATGGCAGCCAGCGGGCGGTGACGCGGTAGTTTGCATTGGGCGCATACCAGTGCAGGCCGCGAAAGCCGGTGCGAGTGGGCGAATCGGCGTCTTTGACGCGCAGAACGAAGCGGTCACCGCGGCGCAATACAACCATGGAAAGGCCGTTCCAGGTGATGGTGGAAGGATTTTCATCGCTGACGGTGAGCGTGCCTTCGCGGGCGGCATGGCCATTGAGCTTCAACTCCGGGGGAAAGCCGCCGGCGGGGGCGAGCAACTGGATGGTCGCGCCGCTGACAGTGAGAAGGCCGATATGGTCGGGGGCCTGGGCATGAATGCGGATGCGGTTGTCGGCTGCGGCGCCAACAGAGTTGAGCCCGGGGTTGAGCCACTCCAATCCAATGAGGGTAAGCCAGCCGTCGGGTGCGGCCAGTTCATGCTCGCGTTGCGCGCGCCAGGTATTGAGATCCTGCAGCCAGCCTGCTGAATCATCCGCAGCGGGAACAGATGCGGCCGGGGCCGGAGCACTTTGGGGCTCCGCTTCGCAGACAGGAAAGATCGCCAGTGCCAGAACAAAAACACTCGCAAGTCGAGTCATCACGGGTGAAGGCCCTCCTACATTGGTTGCGGTACTCCTCAATTATGCCTGCGAGGGGGGCTGGGATTAGACTCTCAGCGGACGATGAAACGCAGGAAACGACGTAGTTGAATTTGGTTGCGCCAAACAGTGAGCCGGCATGAAGTGATGAACAAGCAGGCATATATCGGTCCCTTGCTCGCGCTTTGCATGTCCTGCATCGCAACGGCGCAGACACCTGCCAAGGGAAAGCCGACGCTGGAGGGTCCGCAACCAGGCACTTCGATGCCGTCAAACTCCAAGTCTCCGCCAGTGGAACCAGGGCATAAGAAGCGCGTACGTCCCGATTACGTCCGCACAGATCGCGTTGCAATGGTTGGTGCGACACCGGTCACCGTTGTGCAATTGGAAGAGGCGGTTCGGGAGGCGCAAGGGCAGCGCGATGCCGAGGTAGCTCGAAGACTGTCTGGACTGGAGCTGACAGAGCGGTTGAGCAAGGCCAGGCTGGCTTCATGGGAGGCAGATTTGCCGGGCAAGAAAGCTCGGAAGGAACTGCTGGCGCTGGCCGATTCGTCTGCTTTTCTTGAACCTCCCGCGACGGAGATACCGGCCCTCGCGCCGCCAGATCTCGCCGCGCAGGAGCGAATGCTGGCGCAATCGGCCGGGTACCTGGAAAAGACGATTCCGACGTTCCCAATCTTCTCTGCCACGGAGGTAATGGCGCGTTTCCAGAACGCTTCGGAAGACCCAGATTCAGACGAAGAGGAGGACTCGTACGGCGAGCCATGGCGAGCTTTGAGCAACGTGAAGGCATCCGTTGTCTACAGCGACGGCAATCATGCGAACGACCCGGGAGGGCGGCACGGCGAGAAGGGCAAGGAAGAAATCGGCTTGGTCACCAAAGGCGCCTTCGGACCCATTCTCTCCATGGCGCTTTTGGATGGATCGCACGGAAGTATTACATGGAGCCACTGGGAGCAGGACGCGGCAGGGCCCATGGGCGTATTCCGTTACCGGGTGCCGGAAACCGAATCCCACTATGAAGTCAGTTATCGCAGTCTGACAGAGAAAGGGAAGCCCGTTATTCTTCAACGGCGGGTGGGTTATCACGGTGAGATTGCGATCGATCCTGTGACTGGAACCATCCGTCGCATAACGATGGTGGCGGACCTCGCCTCAAATCTGCCAGTTGACCGTAGCGACCTGATGGTCGAGTACGGGCCAGTCGAGATGAGTGGCAAAACGTACAACCTTCCCATGAGAAGTGTCACGATTTCAAGCGGTCGCAGCTCGGATCAGGTTGAGAATGACGACAACGGATCTGATGAGGAAACGCTCCTGCAGGATGTTGTGTTTGGGGATTATCGCCCGATCGGCTCAGTATCGCGGCATTGACTGGAGACGCTTCGGTGTCAGGGGAGAAATAGAGTCAGCCTGAAGCGGGAATGAATCATCGGCTCGAATTCGTGCTCATTCGATGTCTCTCCACTCCAATTCGACCCGACCTGGAAGCTGCTCAAGCATTATCAGTACTTAAGCGCTCCGTAGGCTTTGTCTCAAGAGTGCCTTTTTCGACCGATTTTTTGGGCAAGCCGCAGAGTTTCTGGACAAGATCAAGAGTTGGGTTCTCGCCCAGCAGTGCCCGACGAGTGCGCCGGCGGTTTCCTTTTACTTCGACTATTGACGAGAGAGTAGCGAGTGGGCAGTCAACCGTCTGGAACTCTGAAACCCACGCCAAGGGTTGCTCCCAAACCGATCTCTCGCGCTCATCATCAGTGAATTGCGAAGCACCATCTACAGCGCCTGGCCGCGCGTTGCACTCATCCTTTCAAGACCTCTACGGCGACAGCGCAATGGTCGGGGACCCAAACAAGTTTGCATTTGTGGGACCGACCCCTCACTCTTCCGGTACCGCACGCCTGGCCTGGAAACGGGGCTTCTTCATCAGATAACCGATCGGGATCAGACAGACGAGCAGCACCACAAGAACATGCACGGTGTCCACATAAGCCAAGGTGCGCGCCTGCTGAAGCATCTGGCCGTAAATTTGCGCTCCGGCACGAGTTGCAGCGTTGGCTGGTGAGAAGCGGCTTGCCTCGAGAGCACGCGTGACCGCTTGCTGCAGAGAGCGATATTGAGGAGATCCGCTGTACGCGTGCGCCGATAAGAACTGCTGGTGGACCTGGGCACGCCGTACCAGCATCGTGCTGATAAATGAGACCCCGATGCTCCCGCCGATGTTGCGCGCGAGCGCAGTCAGCCCCGAGACCTCGTTGTTTTTGTCCTGCGGGATACCCACATAGGACATGACGCTGATGGGCACAAACAGAAATGGCATTCCAAGAACCATCACCACGCGCCAGCTCACAGCATTCCAGAAGCCGATTCCGAGAGAGAGATCGCCGATTCGCCATATGCCAAAGGAGAGAAGTATGAATCCGATCGTAATCATGAGCCTTGGATCCATCTTCTGGCCAAGCCAGCCGACGATGGGCAGGAGGACGATCAACACGAGTCCCCCCGCGGAGAGCGCCAGCCCCGCGTCAGTAGCTGTGTAGCCCAGCATCTCCTGCAGAAACTGCGGGATCATTACAGTGGTTGAATAGAGAGAGGCACCGATAACCACCATCACAATCTGGCTCATGGCGAAATTGCGCTTGCGGTACAGCGAGAGATCGATGATGGGATGCTCGGCCGTTATCTCGCGGTAAAGAAGCGCAATCAGGCCGAAGACGACCAGAGCGGCACAGGTGACGATGAGGCGCGAACTGAACCAGTCGTCCTCCTGACCTTTGTCCAGCATGATCTGCAGCGCGCCGATTGACAGCGCGAGCAGTCCGAGCCCGATGCCGTCCACGTTGCCCACGCGTTTGCGCCTCTTCTTCAGGTAAGGAGGATCCTCTACGATACGGCTTGTTAGCATCAGGGAAGTCACGCCTACCGGGATATTCAGGAAGAAGATCCAACGCCACGTGTAATTGTCGGTAATCCAGCCGCCGATCGTCGGTCCAATTGCCGGCGCCACAACTACTGCCATTCCATACAGAGCAAACGCTAGACTTCGCTTTTCCGGTGGAAAGGTATCGGCCAGAATGGAGCGTTCGCTGGGCTGCAGTCCGCCGCCGGCCGCTCCCTGGATCACGCGGAACACGATCAACATAGCGAGAGAGTTGGCGAGTCCACAGAGAAACGAAAAGGCGGTGAACAGCACGACGCAGCTCATGTAAAAACGCTTGCGGCCGACGCGGTTTGCGATCCACCCACTGATGGGTAGCACGATCGCATTCGAAACGAGATACGAAGTGAGCACCCATGTGGCTTCTTCGTAACTGGCGCCCAGCGTTCCTGCGATGTGGGGCAGCGCCACGTTGGCGATGCTTGAATCGAGCGCCTCCATGAACGTGGCCAGCGTAACCGTAAACGCGATCACCCACGGATTGAAACGCGGAGTCCAGTGCTCGTAGTGAAATTCACTGTCAAAATCCCGCGCTTTGGCGGCTGAATCAGCCGAAGGCTGTGCCATTCCTGCTCCCAGATTATGTTGATTCAGCCGCGTTATCGAAATTGACCGGGTGGGGTCATTCCGCATCTCGATTGTAAGTCGGATTTAATCTAGGCCATGGCAGACGCATCCGGGGTCAATGGGCTGGACGGGAGTCCAATCTCTGATTTCCAGGCGATTTGTAGCCAGCTTGGAGATTGCCACTCGGGCAGATCGAGTTTTTGGGCAGGATCGAGCTTTTTGGCGAAGCCCGCTCCGTATTCACTTGAAACTCATCGAATGTGTGGAGAGTGCGGTGCCTCCCATCAAGGTGCGCCAAATCCGTCGAGTAACCGAGGCGTTTGGGGCGACATTGATTGTCTTGACAGGAGGAATCGGTCCTCCCTACCATGAAAAGCAAGAGCTCTGTGTATCCATGTTTAAATAAGTGCTAGAAACGCAATAGGTTAGTGGTTCTTGGGGCTGCGCCGAGCCTTAATGTGCGGCGCAGATGAGCCGCTGAATTGGCTCAGAGAGAGAGCAGGGACGATGCCTGAAGCGCGAGTCAGTCCGCGGGAGCGGCTGGTGCTTACGGCTATCATTGAGCTATACATCGCCACGGGCGAACCTGTGGCTTCGCAAGCGGTTGCGCAAATCTTCGCTAACAAAGAGGGTCTCAGTTCGGCCACGATTCGCAATGTGATGGCATCGTTAGGCGAGGCGGGCCTGTTGGAGCAACCGCATACATCGGCAGGGCGTGTGCCAACGGCGGCGGCTTTCCGCTATTACGTGGAACAGATTACGCGCGCGGATGCGCAGATAGGGCGAATTGGCGTGCCGGGCGGCCTGGCGAGCGGGCCGCAGGATGCCTTGCCCCTGAGCGAAGAACGGCGCGGACAGATTGAGGAGAGTTTCTCAGGCGTGTCGAGCAGCCATGATTACCTGGAACGCACCTCGCACGTGCTGGCGCTGATTTCGAGCGGCCTGGGCGTAGCGCTGGCCGGCTCGACAGAGGCGCAGGTGCTGGAACACATTCATTTCTCACGGCTTTCGACGGGGAGGGTGTTGGCCGTTCTGGTTACGCAGGGAGGCGCCGTGCTGGACCGCGTGTTGACGCTGGACCACGAGCTGACCCATCTGGAGCTGGAGACGGCCGCGCGCTATCTGAACGAAAGCTTTCGCGGCTGGGCCATCGAGCGGATTCGGACTGAAGTTGCACGGCGGATGGAAATGGAGCGCGAAGCCTATCACAAGATGCTGGCTGCGGTAGATGAGCTTTGCCGCAAAGGTGCGCTGGCTGGAGGTGAGTCAGGACCGGCAATTTTTGTGGACGGAATGGCCAACCTGATTGCCGCCGAAGTCGATCGAGAGCGGTTGCGGCAGATGTTGCTGGCTTTGGAAGCCAAGGAGAGGCTGGTGGAGTTGTTGACCGCCTACGTGGATGGCCGTCAACAGGAGGTTCGTGTTGTGGTGGGGCTGGACGAGGCTTCGCCTGCGATGCAAGACCTGGTGTTGATTGGCGCTTCGGCGCGGTTGGGAGTCACAAACCTGGGAACGGTCGCTGTCATTGCACCCACCCGCATCCAATATCAGGAGATGATCCAGGCGGTTCGGTACGTCGCGAGGCTTTCCGAGCGGCTTCTTGAGATTCCGGCCGACTAGGTTTATATACACAAATTGCGTGTGCCGCGGAAGGGTGAAACGGGCTGCGGGCAAAGCCTGCGTCCCATCTCTTGACCTTTCATCTTCGCAGATCACGCCGAGGAATTTATCATTGAATATGAAGAAGACTCTTTGGAGATCGCGTAGAGGTATGCCAGACCAGGAAACAGAGTTGAAAACGCTAGAGCCGTCGGCGGCCGCGGCCGAGCAGAGTGATTCGGGCCCCCTAACGTCGCCGGACGCGATGGAAGCACCAGCAGAGAACGAGGCGCCCCAGGTAAGCCGCGTTGAGTTCGACAAGCTCAAGGCGGAGTCTGAGCTGCTGAAGGGCGAACGCGACCAGCTTCTGGATCGCCTGGCGCGATTGCATGCCGAATTTGAAAACGCCCGCAAGCGAACAGAGCGAGAGCGATTGGAGTTTCGCGAGTACGCCTTGGGCAGCGTTGTCGAGCAGTTTTTGCCCGTGCTTGATAACTTTGACCTGGCTCTCAAGTCTACCGGCACGGCCGAGCAGATGCGCTCTGGCGTGGAACTGATCGTGAAGCAGATGGAAGAGATATTGAAGCAGTTGCAGGTGCATCCGATTGCGGCCGTGGGTGAGGCCTTCGACCCGCGTCAACACGAGGCGCTGGGCTCAGTGGAGCGCGATGACCTGCCCGACCAGCACGTGGCCGAGGAAATTCGCCGCGGCTACAAGTTGCGCGAGCGGCTGCTGAGGCCGGCGCTGGTGCGTGTGGCCTCAAACCCCAAACAGACAAGCGATTAAATATGGAAACCAACAAATGGGTGCGAACACAAGAGTGAGCAAAGCAGACTACTACGAAGTTCTGGGCGTTTCCCGCGATGTCAACGACCAGGAGTTGAAGAGCGCTTATCGAAAGCAGGCGCTGAAGTATCATCCTGACCGCAACCCTGGCGACCATGCCGCGGAAGAGAAGTTCAAGGAAGCCAGCGAGGCCTACCAGGTGCTGAGCGACGCGGACAAGCGCGCCGCCTACGATCGTTTTGGCCACGCCGGTGTGGGTGCGGCAGGGGCGGGCGGTTTTAGCGGCTTCAACGGCAATGTGGACCTGGGCGACATTTTCGGCGACATTTTCGGCGAGATGTTCAACGTGGGTGGGAACCAGCAGCGGGCTACGCGGCAGCGGCGCGGCGAGGATCTGCGGTTCGATCTGGCGATTGACTTTGAACAAGCCGTTTTCGGTACTGAGACGGAGATCAGGGTTCGACGTTATGAAACCTGTGCAACCTGCCATGGCAGCGGCAGTTCTTCAGGCCGGGGACCCGTCACCTGCCCGCAATGCCATGGGCGCGGACAGATTCGCTATCAGCAGGGATTCTTCTCGGTCGCGCGCACTTGCAGCGCCTGCGGCGGTGCGGGAACCATCATCAGCGATCCCTGCACAACTTGCCGCGGAGAGACGCGGGTCGCCAGGGAAATCAAGCTGAACGTCAAAGTACCGCCGGGAGTCGACGAGGGAACACGCATACGCTATGGGGGCGAAGGCGATGCGGGTCGGTCCGGCGGACCGGGCGGCGACCTGTACGTGGTGCTCTCCGTTCGTGCGCATGACTTTTTTGAGCGCCAGGGGCACGACCTGCATTGCGTCATTCCCATCAGCTTTCCGCAGGCCGCTCTGGGCGCGGAGATCGAGATCGAGGGCATCGACGGGCCGGTGAGCTTGAAGATTCCCGAAGGCACGCAGAACGGAAAGGAATTGCGGATCCGAGGGCGCGGCGTCCCTCACCTGAATGAAAAAGGGCGCGGCGACCTCATTGTCAAAGTCATGGTGCAGATTCCGAGGAAACTGAGCCGCGCGCAACGCGAACTGGTATCCAAGCTTGCCGAGACCATGACGGTGGAAAACAAGCCGACGTCGCCGGGTCTGCTGGACAAGATGAAGGACTTGTTTAGCTAGGGACGTTGGGACTAGGGTCTCCGCGACCAATCGGCGGTGGTGATCTGGCAACCACTTAAGCCGATTTCGATCACGCCTGTGTTCTTGACGTCGAGGACGATCCGCGACGGAATCTGAAATGAGTCCACTTTTGCATAGTCGATGCGAAAGGTGGCTTCGGTCTGCGGCGCGGTGGGCGGTTGATTCACCAGAGATTTGACAGATGTGACGACGAGTCCGTCCGTCGTAGGAACGTAGGTGGGAGTCGCCAGAACTCGAACAGTGGGACTGACAACCAGAGTTTGTGTCAAAAGCATGTTCTTGTCGAAATCCTCGTCAATCTGCATGTCCTTTGCCGCTCCGCTCAGGTGAACACCCTCACCCGATTGGGTAACGGTCAGCGTGCTGTCTGGAAGCGGGACCATGCTGCCGTTCATATAGGCATTCCAGCTCTGAAAGAAACCCGAGACTGCGGTCTGCAGCCCATGCTGCACCTGCTCCACGGCTTCTTCCTTACCTGTGGGCGGGGCAGTGGTGCCAGTCCATTCCAAAGTGCCCTGGCCCCGGAACTCATCCGAAACGGAGAGATGGACTGACTGCAGGTATTTCAAAAAAGGATTATCGTCGCGAATCTCTTTCCCAGACCAGCGGGTCAACATCGCCTTCCAGTCCATTTCGGCGTCGCAGTGGAAGGACTTCAATCCACTTGCCGTGGGCGTGTAGTACTGGGCGTGTGCGCCAGAGAGCCGTTCGCGGGGACTCATGTTTTGGGTGCTCGCGGGGGCGCAGTCCAGCCCTGTCAGCGCCAGGCAAAGACACAACCTCATGTGGAACATGCATCTACTATAGCGCTATTCAAGGAAACGCAGAATTGAGTCTCGGAGGGGCGAAAACTTTTGGGTGATGGTGGAGCTGAGCGGGATCGAACCGCTGGCCTCCTCGTTGCGAACGAGGCGCTCTCCCAGCTGAGCTACAGCCCCACGTGTGACGTTCTTATCTTACCAGTGGGCGGCAATTCGGGGAAGGCCCGGCGGCGCGAGAGCGCGGCGAAAGAGCGATGGGCCGGCCTGGCCCGACAAGACGCGTCCGCTCAACGAGCATACGAGAACGTCCCGCAGAGGTCCGTCGAGTTCCTGAGAGCATCCATCGTAAACACGGGTTCTTCGGACCCGGAGAAGAATGCGACCTGCAGCGTGCGATCCGAGACGAAGGTCGCCATCCACTGCGTGTCTTCGGTGCCGCAGAGAGTATTGTGGTGGAGAAAGCGCCTGGATGCGGGCACGGTCAGCCTGTAGAGGGTTCCGGTGCGCCCGGCGTTGACGTCCGCATCGAACACCGCACTGACCTCGGCAGGCCGAAGGTCGCGAGCCCGCACAATTGGAAACACGTTGAAGTTGAGGGTAATTTTTTTATCGGACAGAGCGATGTCGCCGGTAATAGAGTTTGCCGTGTTGCTCGCCGCGCGCCAGTATCCCTTGTCCTGTGCCAGGCAGGAAAGTGAACAGAGCAGGGCCAGGCTTGCGGTGGCGCGAAGGAGTGTTTTTGTTTTCACTCTTTGAGGATGACATCCAGGGACGCATCGGCGCAAACGTGGAAGGCATTCGCTTTCCAACGTCGAAGATCGGTTGCCTTCAGGCTCTCCCTACGGACCAGCCGATGTTGTTCTCGGATTATCGAGGATTCTCAACCTGCCAAACCAAAAGGCCGGGACGATGCCCGGCCTTTTTTGCTCTGGTGTTACTAGACCACCTAGACCCACCTAGAGCTGGTTCATGTTCTGCAGAAACTCGGCATTATTGCGGACTTTTTCGAGGCGGCTGATCAATAGCTCCATCGCTTCGACCGGCGACAACGGATTGAGCACCTTGCGCAACACCCAGATGCGGGAGAGATCGTCCTTGGGGATGAGCAACTCTTCTTTGCGGGTGCCGGAGCGCTGAATGTCGATGGCTGGGAAGACGCGCTTGTCGACCAGTTTACGGTCCAGGATGATTTCCATGTTGCCGGTGCCCTTGAACTCTTCAAAAATCACTTCGTCCATGCGCGAGCCAGTGTCGACCAGTGCGGTAGCGATGATGGTGAGCGAGCCGCCCTCTTCAATGTTGCGGGCCGCACCGAAGAAGCGCTTGGGCCGCTGCAAAGCATTGGAATCGACACCGCCTGAGAGCACCTTGCCCGAAGGAGGCACGATGGTGTTGTAGGCACGGGCAAGCCGGGTAATCGAATCGAGCAGAATGACGACGTCGCGCTTGTGCTCGACAAGGCGCTTGGCCTTCTCGATGACCATCTCAGCCACTTGCACATGGCGAGCCGCCGGCTCGTCGAAGGTGGAACTGATGACTTCTCCCTTGACCGAGCGTTGCATGTCGGTGACTTCTTCGGGGCGTTCGTCGATCAACAGAACGATCAGCACTACTTCGGGCTGGTTGGAGGTGATGGAGTTGGCGAGCGATTGCAGCAGCATGGTCTTGCCGGTGCGCGGCGGAGCGACGATGAGTCCGCGCTGGCCCTTGCCTACCGGCGTCAGCAAATCCATCACCCGGCCGCTGATGGCCTCGCGGACCGTCTCCAGTTTAATGCGTTCCTGGGGGTAGAGCGGGGTCAGGTTGTCGAAGAGGATCTTGTTGCGGGTTTCCTCGGGTGATTCAAAGTTGATGGCCTCGATCTTGACCAGGGCGAAATACTTCTCGCCTTCGTGTGGCGGGCGGACGTTGCCGCTGATGGAGTCGCCGGTCTTTAAGTCGAATTTGCGAATCTGCGAGGGAGAGACATAGATATCGTCGGGGCCGGGCAGGTAGTTGTAATCAGGAGAGCGCAGAAAGCCGTAGCCGTCGGGCAGAATTTCCAGCACGCCTTCGGCAAAAATGTGGCCTTCTTTTTCGCTCTGAGCCTGAAGAATCTTGAAAATCAGGTCCTGCTTGCGGAGGCCGCTGGCGCCTGGAATCTCAAGGGTGCGGGCAATGCGGCTCAATTCAGTGATGTTCTTTTCTTTTAGTTCAGCGATCGTCATGTTCACCTGCAATAGGGCGGGATGAGAGTGAGGGGGGTCTGGGAGGGGGAAGTGCTCCAAGAACAATAAGGCGGGGCGTCAAGTGAAAGGCCAGCCAGGGCCGCGCTTGAAACGTCACCCGAAATGAAGCAGAGATTCGAAACGCTGGAGTATTGCGGCTGCTTTTGCAGGTAGCCGCTTTGAAACCAATGCCTGACTCAACTATACGCTTCAGGAGATGCGATCAGGCGGCGCGACGCCTTTCAACGGGTTGAGGTTGATCCGCGGACACCTTGACCGGTGCCGCGGTGCCAGGGTTGGTGACGTGGAAACGCACCAGAACTTCATTGGTGGTGTCCTGCAGCCGTGTATTCGGCTTGTGCAGCTTGCGGGTTGCCTTGCTGGCCAACTGGCAGAGCTGGTAGCGATTGGACACATGAGAGAGTGCCCCAAAAACCAGATCAGAACGCATTGCAGTATTCTCCTTCGAAAATCCGCCGCCCGGATGATACTACCTGGCACCACCGGTGCGACTGGCAGCTAAATTGATGCAGGGCTGCCCCCCAAAAGCCTGCTTCCTTTTTTAGACGCACGAACTGAGCATCGAGTTGGAAAAAATCTTGACGCAAATGCGCGTGCAAAGAAACAGGTTTGTGCCACTTCAGCGGACCAGATTCCCGCTGAGGGAATCCATGCGTTCAGTCTTCCCGTTCCAATGTTCGCAAAAAATCACACTGGGGCATCAAGAATTGAGCCAAATGCTCAGAAATGATGCGGGGGTGACGATTGAACGCGCGATTGCGCAATGCAATCTTCCCTTGTGGATGGCACTCATGAATGTACAACGAGATGTCTTGCGGGTCAACAATTTTCTTGATTTCTCGGTCTCATGGAAACGTTGCCATCATGGTGCCATGTGTGGATGTTAAACTGCCTATAATCTGTTATATACACGCAATCCGATAGATCGAGCGGCGCCCCAGTTAGAGTCAAGGTACCCCAAAAGTTTTCCTCAGGCCAGCCTGAGAAAGCTCGTTCGCCCGCCCCCGTCTCATTGCAAGCTGTGGAAAATCACTTCCTAAGCCCAGTAGCTGCGGTCCAGGGTGCGGTACTGGATGGCTTCGGCGAGGTGCGCCACGCTCAGCTGCTCGACTCCCTCAAGATCGGCGATCGTGCGGGCTACTTTAAGGATGCGGTCGTGGGCTCGGGCGGTCAGGCCCTGCTGTTGCATGGCGCGCTCAAGCAGGCGCTCGGAATCGGCTCCGAGCTCGCAATGGGTGCGAATCTGGCGAGTTGTCATTTGGGCGTTGGAGTAAATTTTCTCTCCGAATTTGCGGAAGCGCACCTGCTGGCGCTCTCGGGCGGCCAGCACACGGGAGCGAATTTCCGCAGAGCCTTCGGCCGCCGCTCCGCCGCGCAGCTCCTTATATTGGACGGCCGGCACTTCTATGTGAATGTCGATACGGTCCAGCAGCGGACCCGAAATCTTTGCGATGTAGCGCTGGATCATGGGCGGTGTGCACATGCATTCGCGTGACTTGTCATTGAAGTAGCCGCACGGGCAGGGATTCATGGCTGCTGCCAGCATAAAGCGCGCAGGGAAAGTCAATGACATGGAGGCGCGGGCGATGGTGACCGTGTGGTCTTCGAGGGGCTGGCGCATGACTTCAAGCACGTTGCGGGGAAACTCGGGGAGCTCGTCGAGAAAAAGCAGACCGTTGTGAGCGAGAGACACCTCGCCGGGACGGGGCACGATGCCGCCGCCAATGAGTCCGGCGTCGGAGATGGTGTGGTGCGGCGAACGAAAGGGCCGCTGCGTGACGAGGCCAGCCGCAGCGTCCAGCACGCCGGCGACGGAATGAATCTTGGTAGTTTCGAGAGCTTCTTCAAATGAGAGCGGCGCCAGGATGGAAGGCAGCCGCTTGGCGAGCATCGTTTTGCCAGACCCGGGCGGACCGATCATTAAGATGTTATGGCTGCCGGCTGCCGCTACTTCGAGAGCGCGTTTGGCGGTCTGCTGTCCGCGTACGTCTTTGAAGTCAACGGCGAAAAGTTGCAACTCGCTGAGCAACTCTTCGGTGGAGACTCGATACGGTTCCCGTTGGATCGTGCCCACAACCTGGCTATTGAGCAACTCAAGCACATCGAGGAGCGAGGAGACAGGGTAGACATTCACGCCCTCGACCACGGCGGCTTCGGCGGCATTGGCTGCGGGAAGAATCAGGTTGGGGATATTCTTCTCGCGCGCGAGGATAGCGACTGGCAACATGCCGGGAATTGGACGCACGCCACCGTCCAGACCCAGTTCGCCAACGAGAAGAAAACGGCTCAGGTCATCCACCTGCAATGCGCCATACGCGCCTAAAATGCCGACCGCAATGGGGAGGTCGAAGCCGGAGCCTTCCTTTTTCAAGTCGGCCGGTGCCAGGTTGATGGTGATATGCGTGGGCGGAATCAGGTAGCCGGAATTTTTGATTGCAGCGCGAACGCGATCGCGGCTCTCGCGCACCGCGGCGTCGGGCAGGCCAACGGTGTGGAAGTGGTCCTGATCGGTGACGACACCGCTGTAGTCGACCTCCACGTCAATAAGATTGGCGTCGATTCCGTAAACCGCGGCGCTGAGAGCTTTAAAGAGCATGGAGACAAGTAGCCCGAAGTCTACCATTGCCAACGGCCAAGGCGTGTGATGGCCAACAGCCCTATTCGCAAGCAGCTTGAACTGTACATTGCGCGCTACAATCTCAGCGTGACTACGAGTTTCTTCGACCTCTACAAGATCGGCGTTGGACCTTCAAGCTCTCACACTATGGGGCCCATGCGCGCGGCCTGCCGCTTTGCAGGTGGACTTGGAGCACGCGGCTTGCTCGATCGCGTCACGCGAGTGCATGTGGAGCTGTTCGGTTCGCTCGCGCTCACCGGGAGGGGCCATGCAACGGACCGAGCCGTGCTGCTGGGACTGTCTGGCAATGAGCCGGCATCCGTTGATCCTGCAGCTATCGAGTCGACCGTCGCCGCGAGCCGCGCAGCAAAGCATATTGAGCTGGCCGGAACGCATTCGATTCCATTCGATGAGGCGTGCGATCTGGTCTTCCGGCGCAATCTGATGTTTCCGCCGGGCGCGCACATGCAGCATCCCAACGGCGTTCGGTTCACTGCGTACGATGCGAAAGGCGCGACGGTGGATGAGCGAACCTTCTTTTCCATCGGCGGCGGATTCATCGTCGAGGATGGTGCGGATGCTTCAGGGGAGAAGGCGGCTACGACGGTTCCCTTTCCGTTTCATACGGCGGCGGAGTTGCTGGCCACGGCGCAAGCCAACGAGCTTTCCATCAGCCAGCTTATGCTGGAGAACGAGTGCGCGCTGTTGAATCCTGCTGCGCACGACGCGGGCCGTGCTCCCGTGGAAATAGTGCGCGAGGGGATCGATCGCATCTGGCATACAATGCAGGACTGCGTGCAGCGCGGGATCGCGACCGAGGGGATCCTGCCAGGTGGGTTGAATGTAAGGCGGCGTGCGCACCGGTTGGCGGAGCGGCTGCACGATAAGGAAGCGGACGGTTTCCGCGGCGACCCGCTGGCTCCGCTCGACTGGGTTACGGTGTATGCCATGGCGGTGAATGAGGAGAACGCCGCGGGTGGGCGCGTGGTGACAGCCCCTACCAACGGCGCAGCCGGAGTTGTTCCAGCGGTGGCGCTTTACTACCAGCGCTTTGCGCCTGAAGCCGATCACGAAGGAATCATGCGCTTCTTTCTCACTTCGGCGGCCATCGGCATCCTATATAAGGAGAACGCTTCGATCAGCGGCGCCGAGGTGGGATGCCAGGGCGAAGTGGGCGTGGCCTGTTCCATGGCTGCCGGTGGTTTGACCGCCGCGCTGGGCGGGACCAATGGGCAAATTGAGCATGCCGCCGAAATCGCAATGGAACATAACCTGGGCATGACCTGCGACCCCATCGGCGGACTGGTGCAGATTCCGTGCATCGAGCGTAATGCCATGGGCGCAGCGAAGGCTGTGCATGCGTCGCGCATTGCGATGAGCGAGTCGGAAGAGCACAGGGTTTCGCTCGACCAGGTTATCCGCACCATGTACCTGACGGGGCTCGATATGCAATCGCGCTACAAGGAGACGAGCCTGGCCGGGCTTGCATTGAATATTATCGAGTGCTGATTCAAACAAGCGCAGGACTGCCTCGCTGAATCGAAGCCGCACCGTTCTCGAATGCGTTTTCGGAGAGTATTGATTTGCCGATGCCAGAGAACGATTTGATCAACGGGCCGATGGACGACAGTCCGCAAGGATCTGCTATCTCACCGCCAACTCTGGCTCCAACCTGGCACACCGCGGTTCTCATCGCCGGCATCCTTGTGCTATCCATCGTGGGAGCATTGCGTCCGCTGGCTCTGCATAGTTCGGCGAATCGGCTGATGACTTATGGCACAACCGCGGTAATGGAGTTGGTCATGCTGGGGTGGGTTGCGTTCGGGCTGCGCCTGAGGAAGATTCCGCTTCGTTTGCTTTTCGGCGCAGTCCCCGGAGACTTTCGTTCGATTGCCCGTGACCTCGGCATCGCGTTTGTGTTCTGGATCGGTTCGCTGATGATTCTCGCCGCCCTCGGCGTTTTCTGGTCGGCAGTTGAAGCTGAGGTGACGCACCAGCAACCTGCAATCCGCGCTGGTCGTCCCTTCGCGCCTAGCCCATCTGAAAAACGAACAGCAAGGGAACTGGCGCAGTTGGCCCCGTCGAATGGGGAGGAAATTGCTGGCTGGGTGCTGCTGTGTCTTCTCGTGGGTGTCGTCGAAGAGCTGGTGTTTCGCGGCTATTTGCAAGGTCAGTTCACGGCGTGGGCGCATGGAGGCGCAGCAACGGGCGTGGTGTTTTCAGCGCTGCTGTTTGGTGCGGCACATGGATATCAGGGCGTGCGGAACATGGTGTTGCTGGCTGTTTTCGGCGCGCTCTTCAGTCTGCTCGCGCTCTTTCGGCGAAGTCTGCGCTCGTGCATTTTCGCGCATAGCTGGCACGATCTTGTTGCCGGTTTAGCGTTGGGGCTGCTGAGGTCGCACCATCTTCTCTGAGGTCCAAGAGCGAAATGGAATTCCAAGGTAATAAATTGTTGCCACTTTTTCCACTCTCTGTTCGTTTTTTGCTTGACACTGAGCATGCATGAATCTATACATTCTTCAACTGCAATTTAAATTGCAGTATCGATGCAACCCATCGAAAAGGGAGAATAGGCAAATGGCAACTAAGAAAGCAGCCAAAAAGGCACCCGCGAAAAAGGCCGCGAAGAAAGCCGCAAAGAAGAAGTAACGGGTCAACCAACCAAAAGGCAATACTGAGGGGGACGCATCAAGCGTCCCCCTCAGTGTTTCTGCGGAAAGATTAGAATATAGGCGAAAGGGGCATGAATAGAGGCTATGACACGTCGCCGCTGGATTGCCGAACATTGGGATGAAGCCACCGCAACGCTTGTGGGCACACAGGCCGAGCACATTACACGCGTGCTACGCGCACAACCGGGACTGGAGGCGCAGGTGGTTGCAGGCGGCCATGTGTTTCATGCGGAGGTGGCCGCTATCGCGAATGGAGAGGTTCGCTTCAACCTGATTGCCGAGCTTGATGCCGAACCGGCCATGCCTGTGACTTTGGTGATGGCGGTCTATAAATTCGACCATATGGAGTGGGCTATTGAGAAAGCCACCGAACTTGGAGTTGCGGCCTTGGCGCCGGTGATTGCGCGGCGGACTGAGAAGCATCTTGCCGAAGCCGCACCAAAACGCGCCGAGCGCTGGCGGCGCATTGCCCACGAGGCGGCACAACAGTCGCGGCGATCGGATGTGCCTCTCATTCACGACCCGGTTTCCTTGGCGTCACGGGTGCGTGCATCGTCCGAGGCCACGCGCATCGTGCTCGCCGAGCAGGAACGCAGCACGACACTGCGCTTTGCCCTTGAGGAAGCGCTGGCCACAGCACAAGCTGAGTCACCTGAGTTGGAGATCGCCATTGGACCCGAAGGCGGATGGGCTCCGGCCGAAGAAGCGCTCTTTGACGCGAATGGCTGGCGCGCCGTTTCGCTGGGCCCGCGCATTCTGCGCGCGGAGACGGCGGCCATCTCCGCGCTGGCCGTGGTTGCTTCGTTTTTGGAATGAGCAGATTTCAGTTGGCCGCATTCTATGGCGCGATGTTGCCGCGCCGAAGATTGGGAATCGAAGCATCCATTACAGCGATACGCCCCGCTTCCAAGGGATGAAATCGTTCTGCCCAAACAACTCGGCTTTGGTGAATCGCTCACCACTTGCTATCTCAACGCACATATCAAGCAGTTTCTCCGCGCAGGCGGGAATTGTCGTCTCGCCGGTCACGATGCCACCGGCGTCGAAGTCGATGATGTCGCCCATCCGCTCGGCGAGTGTGGAGTTGGTAGAGATCTTCACCACCGGCGCAACCGGGTTGCCGGTCGGCGTTCCCAGGCCGGTAGTGAATAGAACGAGACTCGCTCCCGCGCCTGCCTGCGCCGTCACGCACTCCACGTCGTTTCCCGGGGTGCAAAGCAAGTTGAGTCCCGGCGTAGTGGCGTATTGCGGAAAATCAAGTACGTCGCGCACAGGCGAAATGCCGCCCTTGCGCGCTGCGCCTGCAGACTTGATGGCGTCAGTAATAAGCCCGTCTTCGATGTTGCCCGGCGAAGGATTCATTTCAAAACCTGAGTGCACAGCCTTGGCACGCGCTGAGTAGGCCTGCATCAGATCGTAGAAACGCTGGGCAAGCGCATCGGTGGCGCAGCGGTTGATAAGTTCCTGTTCCACGCCATGCAATTCGGGAAACTCGCTGAGCAGCGTCTTGCCGCCGATGCTCACCAGCAGGTCCGACAGATAACCGATGGCGGGGTTGGCCGAGATACCACTGAATCCATCCGAGCCTCCGCACTTGAGGCCGACGGTGAGCGCAGAGAGCGGCGCGGGTGTCCTCGTAGCGCGATTGGCCTCGACGAGTCCATTGAAGGTTGCGTCGAGCGCGCCGGTCATCAGGGCAGTTTCGCGGCCCGACCGCTGCTGATCGTAAATCAACACCGGCTTGCGCATCTCCGGGTCGCGCGCGCGGAGTTCATCCATCAAGATGGAGGCCTGCGCATTCTGGCAGCCCAGGCTCAGCACCGTTGCGCCAGCGACGTTGGGATGATGGATATAGCCGGCCAACAATCCGCACAGCGCCTGTGCGTCCTGGCGTGTGCCGCCGCAGCCGCCCTCGTGGGTCAGAAACCGAATGCCGTCAATATTGGGGAACACGCGCTCGACTTTCGTATGAACGATCTCGGCCGCGTCTTGTCCATTGCCGCTGGCCTTCTGTTCGACGAGTTTGCGCACGTGCTTGCGGTAACTATTGTGGGCGCTGCCGTAGCCCAGTTCCTCTTCGAGAGCCTCTTTCATCCGCTCCACGTTGCGGTTTTCGCAAAACACCAGCGGTAGCACCAGCCAGTAATTGCGTGTACCCACTTGGCCGTCGGCGCGATGGAAACCTTTGAAAGTGCGTGTAGTCCACGGCGTCGCATCGGGCAATGAGAACGAAACTGGTTGCCGCGTCGCCGTATAAGCGCCGGCGCGATGGCGCACATTGCGCGTCGAAAGCAGACCGCCGCGTGCGATGGGCGCCGTAGCCTCACCCACCACCATGCCGTACATCAGAACCAGGTCGCCTGGCGCGAAATCAACCAGTGCCAGCTTGTGTTTGGCGGGGATGGCTTCAGTAACGGTGCAGGAAGCGTGATTGATGCGCACCACGGTTCCGGCGGTCAGTGATGCGAGCGCTACCAAAACGTTGTCGCGTGGATCGAGTTGCAAAACGGTTTCCGGCATGGGAGCAATCCTCGGCAATGGGGCGGCCAGTTGCACATCAGGCCCGCCTGAGGCAAGGATACAACGTGCACAATCAAGGTGCGACATACGCCGCTGGGCTATGATCGATTGTTCATGAGGAATACGTTCCAGGAGATGCCCAAATGAAAGCGTTGGTATTGCAGGGGCCCGGAGAGGTCGCTTTGAAAACCGTGCCGGAGCCATCGCCCACGGGCGAGGACGCAATTCTGCTCAAGGTGCGGATGGTCGGCTTGTGTGGCAGTGATCTGAACTCCTTCCGTGGGCGCAACCCGCTGGTGAGCTTTCCGCGAATTCCCGGACATGAGGTTGCCGCCACAGTTGCCGAGTTGAACCCGGCGCATCCGGAATGGCTGCCCGGCACGCCGGTTACGCTGTCACCCTACACCAATTGCGGGCGATGTGCCTCGTGTACGCGCGGCCGTCCCAATGCTTGCGAGTTCAACCAGACCCTGGGTGTGCAGCGCGACGGCGCGCTCACTGAGTTCATCGCCGTCCCGGCTCTGCGCCTTTACCGCGCGAGCCTCTCGCTCAAAGAACTCTGTCTTGTAGAGCCACTTACCGTGGGCTTTCACGCCGCTGCACGGGGACGCATCGTTGCCGGTGACACGGTGGCGGTGATCGGATGTGGTGGAGTAGGGTTAGGCGCGGTGGCCGGCGCGGCCTATCGTGGTGCAAATGTGATTGGCGTGGACGTTGACGACGCCAAGCTCACCACGGCACGCAAGTCGGGGGCCCGGCACGCCATCAACACGGCAATCGGTGATTTGCACACGCAACTTTCAGAGCTGACCGATGGACACATGCCGGACGTGATCATCGAGGCTATCGGATTGCCGCAAACATTTCGGGCGGCGGTTGAGGAAGTCGCCTTTACCGGCCGCGTGGTTTACATAGGCTATGCAAAGGAACAGGTTGCATACGAAACTCGGCTTTTCGTACAAAAGGAATTAGACATTCTTGGCTCGCGGAACGCTTTGCCAGAAGATTTTCGCGACGTGATTCGAATGCTGGAGGCAAAGCGCTTCCCCGTCGAGGAGGCGGTTACGCACATTGTCCCGATGGAGGAAGCGCCGTCTATTCTGGAGGCGTGGAGCGGCGAACCCGCGCGTTTTACCAAGATCATGATCGATGTGGCCTGACCTTTGCTTTGGGGGCGCCGCAGGACGCAAAGCAGCGCCCATACGCAAACGTTGTGGGTAAAACGCAGAGATGATTTATGATTTCGGCGGCTTGAAGTGCGTCTCGTTGCATTGGGACGACTCAAGCGCCTTCCTGCGATGGAGGTGAATTGGTGAGCACGGGTACAGGTCGTGGTACGGATGATAATCTGAAGCGCTATGCATTCATTCTTCGATTGCGTCCAGGGGCTGCGGCAGCGTATGAGGAGGCGCACCACGCGGTGTGGCCGGAGATGCTTGCGCTGCTCAAAGGCGCGGGCATCAGCGAGTATTCCATTTACCGCCGGGATGAGTTGTTAATTCTCACGCTGCGGGCGCCAGACTTTGAGACCACATGGAGCCGGATCGAAAACGACCCGGTCAACCTGCGTTGGCAGCAAGCAATGGCACCGCTGTTTGCGCCCAGTGAAAAGTTGCGTCCCGGAGAACGGTTTCCCATGATGGACGAGGTTTTTTATCTGCCTTGACAACGGGCAGAAAGCCAAGGAGCGAAGATGCAATCCCTGCGCGTAGGACTTTGCGGCATAGGTCTGGATGCTTACTGGGACCAGTTCGCCGGGCTCAAGTCGCGCCTTGAGGGATACGTCGCGCAGGTGGCCGCCCGTCTTGAACGTCCCGGCGTCGCGGTAATGAGTCTTGGCCTTGTCGACACGCCGCAGCGGTCCAGAGAGGCCGGCCACCAGTGCCGGCGCGAAGATATCGACGTACTGTTTCTTTACGTGACGACTTATGCGCTATCGAATACAGTCCTTCCTCTTGTCCAGCGCGCCAGTGTGCCCGTGGTGGTGCTGAACCTGCAACCTGAGGCGGCCATCGATTATGCGGCTTTCAATCGGTTAGAGGATCGCACGGCCATGACCGGCGAGTGGCTCGCCTACTGTTCGGCCTGCCCCGTACCTGAGATCGCCAACATGCTCGCGCGGGCGCGCATTCCATTTCACCAGGTGACCGGGGTGCTGGACGAAGCTGCGACCTGGCAGGAAATTGAGCAGTGGCTTGCGGCGGCGCAAGTGCGCGCGACGTTGGCATCTTCGCGGTTGGGGTTGATGGGCCACTACTACAGCGGCATGTTGGACATCATGACGGACGTCACGCAGGTCTCGATTGTCTTTGGTACGCACGTTGAGATTGTGGAAGTGGATGAGCTGAGCGCGCTCGCGGGCGAGGTCAGGGACGAAGAAGTTCTGCGGCGGGTTGGAGAATTTCAGGCCAGCTTCGACGTGCAGCCCGAGTGCCTGGCAGAGGAACTGCGCCGTGCCGCGCGCACCTCCGTCGCCCTTGATGCATTTGTTGCGCATCACGAACTCGACGCAATGGCTTACTACTACAAGGGCTCAGGTAATGCGGCCAATGAAGATACGATGAGTTCCATCATCCTCGGCACATCGCTATTGACCGCGCGGCATATTCCAGTGGCCGGCGAATATGAAGTGAAGAACGCAATGGCCATGAAGATCATGGACGTGCTGGGAGCCGGCGGCTCGTTCACCGAGTACTATGCGATGGACTTCACCGAGGATCTTGTGCTGATGGGCCACGACGGGCCTGGCCACATCGCGATCGCCGAAGGCAAGACCAAGGTGCGCCCGCTCAAGGTCTATCACGGCAAGGTGGGCCGCGGCCTTTCCGTGGAGATGAGTGTGAAGCATGGGCCGGTGACGCTTCTTTCCGTGGTCGAGGATGAATGCGCGAGCTTCAAACTGCTGGCTGCCGAAGGCGAGTGCGTGCCCGGTGCGATTCTTGAAATCGGCAACACCAACAGCCGGTACCGCTTTCCCATGGGCGCACGCGGATTCGTCAATGCGTGGAACGCGCAGAGCCCTGCGCACCATTGCGCTGTAGGGGTGGGACATGTTGCCACGGTGCTCGAGAAGGTCGCAGCGCTGATCGGGATTGGGTTCCAGCGCGTCTGCTAGTGCAGATTCGGAATATACGAAGACTTTTCAAGCGGGGTGAAAGGTGACTTGTTCTTGATGAAAAAGCCACTCAAGTTCGCGCTTTCGGTCAACACTAATTCCGAAACCGCTATAACCGGCCTGCGCCCAGCACTTTGACGGCGCCGCGCGGACGCTCTGCATTTTATGTTTAGCTCCCGGTCTACAAATGCGCGTAATGCAAAAGCAGTCCTGCCAGTGCGCCGCCCAGGAGGTCGCCGATAAGCGGGATGGGCGCATAGCTCCAGTTGGAGCCGCCTTTGCCGGGAATGGGCAGGAGCGCATGCACGAGTCGCGGGCCCAGGTCACGCGCAGGATTGATGGCATAGCCGGTGGTTCCGCCCAGCGAGAGGCCGATTCCCCATACGAGGCTGGCGACAAGCCAGGGTCCAATGCCTGAGGCCGGTCCTGTTGCGGATACTCCATGGGAGAAGATGGCACCGGCCACGATTACCAGCACAGCGGTGCCCACCATCTCGCTGAAGATGTTGGCCAGCGGGCTGTGAACCGCTGGACTTGTGCAAAACACGCCCAGCTTGGCGGCCGGGTCGGGGGTGAGACGCCAGTGTGGCGCGTAGTGCAACACCATCAAGGTTGCGCCGCCCATCGCGCCCAGCAACTGTGCCGACCACAGGCTCAGCAGGTGCGTATAATCTCCGCTGATGACGGCGCTGGCGAGCGTGATGGCCGGGTTCAGATTTGCGCCGGGACTGCCGAAGGCCTGCGCCACCAGCACTCCGCAGAGCACAGCCAGGCCCCACCCTGTCGCGATGACGATCCAGCCGGCTTTTTCAGCATAGGACTTATTCAGGGTCACGCCGGCGTTCACGCCGTTGCCCAGCAATACCAAGACCATTGTGCCCAGGAACTCGCCGAACCAGACGGAATGCATCAAGGCTTCCTTGCCGTTGCATCGCTGCCGGTCGGGGAACCGACGGGCAGTGTGCAACCGAAAAACAGAATATTCGGAACTCAAGCATTGTGCACTGTCGGGCCTGTTTTCGCCAAGGACCGCGGATGATGCGGCGCGCTTTGAATCGTTGCCATGGAGAAGGTAAGAATTCGAGACGCTCGGCGTGGCAATGAATGCGAACTCACCGCGATGCGCGCCATGCTTTGGAGGGATGCAACCGCAGAGGTGCAGCGAAGGCAAATGGAACTGCTGATGCAAAGTGGAATGAGCGGAACGCTTCCAGCCACGATTCTGGTCGCGCCGGACGGAGAGGAAGTTATGACAGGCTTTATCGAAGTTTGCGAACGGGGAACGAATCCTTTGCGCGATGGCGGCTAGGGGTTCGGAGATGCTGACTCATCCGTACCGATGGTTGCGTTCGCGTACTGCTCCCAATGGGCGATTAGCTCGTTCACTACGACATGACCAACGGTATACGCAGCCTCCAACGAGGGTAGATACGCGCTGTAGGTGCCAACCCGTTGACGCGCAAGGCTGTCTGCGGCGCTCATGTTGCGGGGTTGGCGGTCGAAGTTGCTGACGGCGCGCAGCACCATCACGCGTTGCAAATCGACGTGGCCTGCGCGGGATAGGTTCTTGAGCGAAAGCAGCGTGCCAGTGTCCTCCATGGCCGTGGTAACAAACTCGCCCTTGCCGCCGGTAAAGTAGCTCATCCATTGCGTGGCCCAGGCGTCAAAGCGTTTACCGTGCCAGTAGCGAGAAGACGAGATTTCGTCACCCATGGTGACAAAGGGCCCGCGCTGCGCGGCCGCTCCGTCAAATTGCGCGCGAATCTCCTTTAGCTTGTCGGTGTCAGCCAGCGGTACATGGCGCGTCAGATTGTAAGCCCACTCCGCAAGCCCGGAGTTCAGTGCATATACCTGGCCTTCGAGCGGGGCGGCCGGCATCTCAAAAGGACGGGTCTTACGCAAGGGAAGGTAACCCGTGCTCCAGTCCGGCGGAATTTCGCGCGCGTCAATCTCGTACCCCAGGTCCCCATCGACAACCCAGCGCGCCCATACTGCTGAACCGAGTGAAGCGCGCTCGGGGGTGGCTCCCGCGATGCCGGCTATGATCCAGTAGGCGTGGCGCAAGTCGAAGCGCGGGTCCAGGCCCAATGCCATGATCGTTGCGGCCGCATTGGCGGTACCCTGGCCGGTCAGTACGGCCATCTCACCCCGATCGTTCATGCGCACCGCATGGTAGCCGGCGAACAAGGGATAAACGCGGTCAAGGTGGTCGCGCTCCACCCAATACTGCAGTTCGCCCGGCGCATCGCCGGTGTCTTCGCCCACCTCGAACATGGTGACCACCACAACCTTCACCGGGATAGGTCTGGGCTTTGCGGCGGCGACGGTGGTGAGAGCGATCAGCAGTGAGGAGGCAAAAATAAGTCGCATGAAAGTCGTCATTGATTGCGATGCTATCCGAGAAAGGCCCAAAACAGGGAATCAGCAGTTGAGAAAACGAAACGGGTGAGTTATACGATGGGAGAAATGAGGTGAGGTCGATGCGCGCGAAAATAGGATTCCTGATTGCGGGAGCGATGGCTGTGGCCGCGCTGGTCGCCATGGCGCAAGAGCCGCAACATCAGCCAGTTCATCGCTGGGCGATTGTGATGCACGGCGGAGCGGGCGTGATTGAACGCGCCACCATGGATCCCAAAACCGAAGCGGCTTATCGCGCCTCGCTCACTGAGGCCATTGGAGCGGGAGCCAAGATCCTTGACAAGGGCGGCTCGTCGCTCGACGCGGTTGAGGCGTCAATTCGCATTCTCGAGGATAATCCGCTCTTCAATGCGGGACGAGGTGCGGTGTTTACCGCCGACGGCAAAAATGAATTGGACGCAGCCATCATGGATGGTGCAACGCTGAAGGCGGGCGCTGTAGCGGGTGTCACGCGCACCCGGCATCCGATTAGCCTGGCACGCGCGGTCATGGAGAAGTCGCAGTGGGTCATGCTCTCGGGCGACGGCGCCGATGCATTCGGCGCGCATGTGGGATTGGAGCAGGTGGACCCCAGCTTCTTCTTTACGGAGCGTCGCTGGCAGTCGCTGGTGAAGCAACTGAAGAAAGAAGGCTTGCCGATTCCGCCGCGTCCGGCGGGTGCGCCGTCAGCGCCGGCCGAGCCTGTGGTTCGAAACATGCTAACGACTGAGCCGCCAGACGCCCACAAATTCGGCACCGTGGGCGTCGTTGCTGTGGACAAGCAGGGCGATATTGCAGCGGGCACATCGACCGGCGGTCTCACTGCAAAGCGATGGGGGCGCATCGGCGACTCGCCCATCATTGGCGCGGGCACCTACGCATCGAATCAATCCTGCGCTGTGTCGGGGACGGGAACAGGCGAGTTCTTCATCCGCCTCGGCGTGGCGCGCGAGGTCTGCAACCTGGTGTTGTTTAAGGGCATGCGTTTGCAGCAGGCCGCCGATGAAGTCATTCACAAGGAGCTGGAGGCGCTGCACGGCGATGGCGGCGTCATCGCAATTACTCCCGACGGGCAGACGGCCTGGAGTTTCAATACACCGGGAATGTATCGGGCAAAGATATCGGAAGGCGGCAAGCTGGAAGTGGAGGTCTACGACGACCAACCGTGAGGTGAAGGCTTCCGAAGCATCAGGTCCGAGTGTTCACCGTTCCTGTCATCGATGCAATTCGCCCGCTTTGGTCGTGATTTTGCGCAGGGCCATGTGTACCAGCCGGATATACATGTGAGGATTCAGGACGTCGGCTTTTTCGGGATCCGTCTGATCCAACTGAAATTGGATTTGACGAAAGACCCAACGATCTCCGTCGCGGGTGAGTATTGCGGTAAAGCGGATCGGTCTTTCAGCGTCCTTTGATCGGATCGAACCAGTGCTTGCAACCCATGCGACCTCTCCCGAAGACCAAACCACCGCATCGTCCACGTCAAATCGGAAGTCGCCCCAACTTTCCCAATCCCTCTGGATAAACTGGGCCGCCGAGGTGTAGCCGCGCACCCATTCAGCCGTTCCTGCCTGGTCCCCGATCATCAGGACATCGCTGTCGCGCGCGAAAAGGCTTTTCATAAACGGGTCCAGATTGTGGACGTCGCGCATCTCGTACCCGGTTTGGAAGGCTCGAAGCGAATTGAGAACTCCTGCGCGAACTGCAGGCGGTGCATCTCCGGGGCGGATCATTTGGCGTTTGAGGGCATTGTCGGAGGGATTGGTCTTCAAATCCAGGCAGGACATGAATCCCGCTGCAAATCCTCCCAGTATTGATAAAGAGATCGCCAATGCGATCGTGGCGCGCTTACGAGTGAATCTCAATGTCGCCATTCTCCTTCCTTGCCGGGAGAATCGGGAGGGAGCATGCAGCGCACTTAGAGCAAAGCTACTCGCAACCCTGTCATTCCATCTAAGTTAATCCTGAAGACTAAGGAAGCATATCAGATGAAGCCGGCTCGACAAAATCCCGAGTTTGTGGCATCAGATTCGAGTAGACTGTCCGCATGTCGCTGAAGTTCACCACGTCGTACATCGAAGATTCCCTGGCGGTGTTTCTCTATTACAAGAAGCTTGCCGAGCGCGCTATGGAGCAGGTCGCGGATCAACAACTCTTCGCCGTGCTGGATCAGGAAGCGAATTCGATCGCCATCATCGTGAAGCATATGGCAGGCAACATGCGGTCTCGCTGGACTGACTTTTTGACCTCCGACGGCGAAAAACCGGACCGCCATCGCGACATGGAATTCGTTGATCCGCCCCGGACGCGCGAGGCGCTGCTGAAAGAATGGGAGAATGGCTGGAATTGTGTGTTCCAGGCCCTTGAGCCGCTGACGGATGCGGACCTTGCGCGAACGGTGACGATTCGCGGCGAACCGCATTCGGTGATGCAGACCATTAACCGGCAGGTGGCGCACTACTCGCATCATGTGGGCCAGATTGTCTTGTTGGCCAAACACTTCGCATGTGACCGATGGCAATCGCTGAGTGTGGCGCGCAACCAATCAGCAGAGTTCAATCGGAAGGTCGCCGCGGGAGAAGCCAGCCAGAGATAATCGCGCTGGTCCCCAATTTCGGATTACGAAGTATCCGCTATAGAAAACGCCATGTTGTCTGAATGGAATTCCCTGCATCAAAAGCTAGAAGGCCATCCCCGCGGGAATGGCCTTTGTAGCGATGCATTGGTTGAGCGGCTCAATCAAGGTTGAACAGGAACTCCCTGGGTGCCTTCGCTCCGCGCCTGCGCTTTTTCAGCCAGCACCTTGTGTGCGGTGTTTTCCAGGGCCTGTGCTTCAGGAAGGTAAGTTAACGCCTTCTGGATCATCGGGTCCCAATCGGCAAGTACGCGCAGGCCCTGAAGCTCGCCGAACTGGCTGGTGACGATCTTTTCCTTGATGTTGACTTTCACCCAGTCCATTACCCCGTTCATATCGGCCTCGGTCCACGGAATGTTCTGGCTGGTGAGGAATTCCTTGAACGACTTCAGCACCGCGTCATCCACCTGGAAACTCTTGTCCACAGTATGATTCGCCAGGTAGTAGGGCGCGAAGTGGAAGAATGCCGACTTATAGAGCAACTCGTCCTGGAAATCGTTGCTCTTGGGGCTCTCGATCTTCTCGTCCGGCGTGATGCCGCCGCCGCCATAAACGGTGCGGCCTCCGTCGGTGAATTTGACTTCACGGTTGGTGGAGTTGGAGGGCAGGGCGCCGGCGTGGTTGTAGTAGTAGTCGTAAAGCGAAACGCCCGCATAATTGCGCTGAATGAGCCGGCCCGACGGCGTGTAGTAGTGATAGGTGGTCAGCGCCAGCCCGGTATCTTCACTCAGGTTATAGACGGTCTGCACCAGCCCCTTGCCAAAGGTGGTCTCGCCTACAATCAGCGCGCGGTCGTGGTCTTGCAGTGCACCCGACACGATTTCTGCCGCTGAGGCTGTATTGTGGTTCACCAGCACGACGATGGGAAATGTTTTGCCGTCGTTGCCGTGAGTAGCCGTATAAACCTGGTCGGGGTAAGCTCGTCCACGCTGGGAGACGATGGTTTGCCCCTTGGCCAGCAAATGGTCGCAAACCTCTACCGCCTGGCTCAGCAGACCGCCTGGATTGTTGCGCAAGTCAAGAACGAGGCCCTTCAGGTTGCCCATGCCGTTGATAGCGTCAATCACTTCCTGAGCGGTGGTTTCCTGGAACTGGGTCAGGTGAATATAGCCAACGCCGGGACGAATCTCGAACGCCAGGTCGACCGAGGGGTGGGGAATCTCGTCGCGAATCAAATCGAATACCAGGGGTTTGGGCTGGCCGTCGCGAATCATCGTTACCTGGACGTGGGTACCCTTGGGCCCCTTGAGCGCCTTGGCGACCTGGTCAGAGGTCATGCCGTCCGCGGATTTTCCGTCGATGGCGGAGATGACGTCGCCGGGGCGGATTCCGGCCCGGTACGAGGGAGTGTTCTCATACGGCGTGATCACATAGACCTTGTTGCCCTGCTGCTGGATGACCATGCCGACGCCGTAATAGTGGCCGCGCTGGTCCTCGCGCATTCTGGCGTAGGCCTTTGGGTCGTAGAAGTTCGAGTGAGGGTCGAGCACGCGCAGCATGCCGGGAATGGCGCCATCGTAGATGGCCGCGTCGGCCTTGTCGCCGGTGATGGGCTCGGCGTAGTTCTGCTCCACCAGCGCATATACGTCGGTAAAGGTCTTGAGGCTGTCGCGGATCTGGCTCTCGTCTTCAGACGATTGCGCACCAACCTTGCGTTGCATTACGCTGCCCACGGCGGCGCAGACGGTAAAGAAGAGAACGAGGGTGAAAAGTGCCCTGCGGGCGCGGGGAGTCATATGCGGGAGGAACCTCCGGACAGCAGGTGCGGCAGGCGCCGTGAAGGGCCCTCGCATGGCGGTCTTGGCCTAAAGTATACCACTGGGTTATTTGACGCCGGTTGCCGTGGTTCCGGTAGCGGGGCACACCTGATAGCCCCTGGGGTCGATTCCGGGACACCCGGGCATTGGGGGAATCCCAGGTTAGAGCTGGGTTTGCGATCGGAATCGCGCTTCTGCTATCCGGGCATTTACAATGGCGTCTATGCTTCAGGTGGAGAAATACCGCCGCCTGCATTGTGCCGACCTATGACTCTAAGATTCCTTCGCATTCCCGCGGCTTTCGTGTTAGGCACGGCGCTGCTCGCAGTTCCAGCTTTGGCGCAATCGCGCGCGTCCGCGGCGGCGAGCCCATACGGTGGCGTAACGGTTGAAGACATTATTGCCCGAGTCAACGACCAGATCATCACCAGCTCAGATTATGACCGGGCCATGAAGGAACTTGACCAGGAGAAGCGTCAGCAAGGTGCTTCGATGCAGGAGATCTCCGACGCCCACCGGGATTTGCTGCGCACCCTGATTGACCAGCAACTCTGGCTTTCAAAGGGCAAGGAACTGGGAATTACCGGCGAAACAGAATTGGTGAACCGGCTGAACGAGATTCGCAAGCAATACCACTTGGCAACGCTGGAAGATCTGGAAAAAGCGGCCCAGGAACAGGGCTTTTCCTTTGAAGACTTCAAAGCCAATATTCGCAACCAGATCATCACCCAGGAAGTGATGCGTCAGGAAGTCGGCAGCAAGATCTCTGTGACTCCGGGTGAGGTGCAGCAATACTTTGAGGCGCACAAGCAGGAGTACGCGCAGCCGGAAAGTGTTCGTCTGGCGGAGATCCTGGTTTCCACCGGCAGCGCAGCCCAACAGGACGATCCGCAAAAGGTGGCGGCGGCCAAGGCGAAGGCTGACGATATCGAGGCCAAGCTGAACGATGGCGGGAACTTCAGCCAGTTGGCCAAGAGCTTCAGCGACGGACCCACGGCCTCGGAAGGCGGTGACCTGGGCAGCTACAAGCGCGGCGAACTCGCCAAGGTCTTCGAGGACGCGACCTTCAACCTCAAAGTTGGCCAGACTACTGAGCCCATTCGCACCAAGCAGGGCTACGTCATCATGAAGGTGGTGCAGCACACCCCCGGTGGCGTTCCAGCGTTCAAGGACGTGGAGCAGGATGTGGAGCAGGCCTACTACATGAGCAAGATGGAGCCGGCCATCCGCGACTACCTCACCCAGATGCGCGACGAGTCTTATCTCGAAATCAAGCCGGGCTACGTCGACACCGGAGCTAGCCCGAACAAGCGCGTATTTCCGATCGCCTATTCGGCATATACACCGCCTGCCGCCAAGAAGAAGAAGAAAGTGGAGCGCACCCGCTTCCGGGAGACAGCGCGCGGTTTCCGGCAGAAATCAGCGCAACTCGAGCCTGCGGTTGCGACAACCACTAAGCCTGAGAAGCAAAAAAAGAAGCATCTCACCAAAGCGGAGGAGGCTTCAATGAAGCCCGGCAAGAAAGAAAAAATCCGCTTTGGCAAGGCGCCACAGGAGACTCTGCCGAATTCTCCAGCGAGCCAGACTGAAGATGCGGGCGCTGTGCCACGGGAAACCGCGAGCGCCACGGCAGCGCCCGACAACCCGCTTGAAACGGCTGCTCCGCCGGAGAAGAAGACTCGCTTCAGCGATCGCGCAAAGGAGCCCAAACCAAAGAAGACTGCCAAGGGAGCGAAAAAGGATTCTTTGGCACCGGCGCCACCTAACGCCGCTGATATTGCCGATCGCCAACAGCAATCGGCGCCGCTGGGATTGGCCGGAGACACGGCTTCCAAAAAGAAAAAGAAATCCACTCCCACCGGCGAAAAGACGCGCCTGAGCGACGAGAAAAAGAAGCCGGCCAGTGAGAAGCAGCAGGAACCCCTGCAACCCACTCCGATAGCCCCTGTGCCGGGAGCTCCCGCGCCTGCCAACGCTCCCCAACCGCAACCGCCTGCCACGGCCCCTCAGCCGTAATACCAGGGCCAAGGTACGTTGTTGTGGGCACATTGCCGAGCCTGAGACTCTGTTCTCAGGCCCGGATTTCTCTTAGGGTAGTTGCGGGAACGGCAAGTAAGCAGAAGACAGTCATTCGAGAGCAACAATGGTTAACTCTCGCGCCTGCTATCGTTCTTCTTCGATTGCCGTGACCTCGGTTTTGGTCTGCGAGAAATAGAACCGCAAAATCCAGACACTGGATCTTGCTTGCCCATCGAGGTTCGGGGGCACGAACCTCCACAATAACGCCGCTCGCATTGCGCTCCTGGCGAAATAATTGCCCGGTCCTTGCGACACATAGGCGGCGTTCGAGACTCTGCCGTTTCTATCGACCCAGACCCGAACAACAGCCTCCTTCGTCCCTCGAATGCTCCCCCTCGCAGTCTCCGGCACGTCCGGAAAAACTCGCTTCGCAATGGCACCCTCGCTCCTTGCTGGATGCGTCATACGAGGTGCCTGCGACTGCGCTTGGAGTTCGGCGCGGCCTGTTCGGGATGCGCTCTCAACCTGGGCAGGCGAAGACTCCCGCGGTTGCGGCTGTGGTGCGACTTGACCAGTTTCAGGTGCGCTCTGAGCCTGATCCGGCGAGGCTGCTGGCGGTTGAGACGGTGGGGTTGTCTGGCCACTCGCGGGTGCGCCCTGCGTCTGGTCTAGCCGGGCCGGCGGTGGTTGGGGCTGGGCGGCTTGACCCGCTGGAGGTGAGCTCTGAGCCTGGTTCGGCGAAGGCGCCTGCGATTGAGGCGGTGGCGTGACTTGGCTGGTCGCGGGGGCACTTATATTCTGGAACGGCCACGAGAGTTTGATCACATTGTTTTGGAGCAACAGAACCGCGACGATCGCAAGCACGGCAATTACGCCGATCACAAGCGGCAATGCCGGGGCTCGGGTCAGATTCGCTGCTTCGATGTCAGCGAACAAATTCGGGCTCCGGATAAAATCAGGGGGGTCCACTTCGTCGATTGAGTCCGGCGCCACTGGGGCTGGTTCTGTCGCGCGCGTAATTGGCTCTTCGATGTCTGCGGACGGCGCCCGGCTCCGGATAAAATCTGCGGGGTCCATTTCATCGATGGGGTCCGGAGCCACCCGGACTGGCTCCGGCACCCGCGCGCTTGGCTCTTTCCTCACTGGTTCCACTACGGGCGGAATTGTTTCAGGTGCGATCGGGTGGGATACGTTGCGGCCAAGCGAAGCCTTCACATCCCTCACCGTGCACCGATCTGCGGGATCCAATCGAAGACATTCCCGCACAATTTCGCCAAAGGGTTGTGGCAGCGTTTCCGGCACCACCGGTTGGCGCTTTGCTGAACGGTCCCAAACTACAGGACGTTGCGTCAGGGATGTAGCCAGTGTCATGCCCAACGACCACGAGTCTGCCGCTGAAGTGAGCGTCCCAGTCGTTATTTCCGGTGCATCGTAAATTCCGGGTGTCCGCGCTCGCTTCGGGACTTCGCCCGCCACAGACAAATCGTCCCCTGAGAGTTTCACCTGGCCGGCGACGATCAATATGTTCGCAGGCTTCACGTGGCCATGCACGAATCCCTTTCCGTGAAGATACAAAAGCGCATCCAGGACCGGATCGAAAATCGCTCTTGCGTCGTCAACGCCGAGCGCTCTCTCTCGAATGATCTGAGCCAGAGAATTCTCGGCATATTGTGTGACGACATACACCAAGTTCGTGCCTTCGATCACGCAGCGGCCGGCTTCCAGCAACCCCATTAGTCCGGGGTGAGATAGGGCCTTTGACGCCATCCAGTGAACAAGGTAGGCGTCCGCATCCATGCCCTCGGCCAGAATCAACATGATGGCGGCTTTTTGTGCCCCAGGCAGTATCGTGAGAAAAACGCCACGATCCTCTGAGCCGCCCAGCCATTCCAGAAGCGCGAACCGTCCCCCGACCAGGCGTCCCTCCCACTCCGCGCGAACCGAAGCAGTGCTCATGGGAACTGATTCTATCTAAAAGCGCTAAGGAATATCTTCGGCGGGCCTGCGCAGGCAGGCCACCTATGAGGGCTAAGCTCCTCTTCCTGTCGGGGTTAATCGTGCCGCGCGAGAACTCAAGCAGGTCTTGGTTGAGCCTCCGTGCGGGTACGCGCGCGATCTGGCCGTAGCTGACCGAGGTAAAGAGCATGGCCAACTTGGCGAGCAGGATCGTGGCGCCCACGTGTCAACGCGAATTCTTGTAGATGACACCGACCACAGGCATCAGCGCCGTGGGTTGGATGAGAATGATGACGTTAAGGACAGGGTCCCAGAAGCTCAGGCTGCGCTTGGGGCCGATCGTCGCCGGCCTTGTGGTTTCCGATGTTCCCGGCCTGCGTGTCCTTAGTGTGCCGGAATGGCAGCCGTGGGTGTAATGGCTTCCGGGGCGACGTTCCAGCCCTCGATGTGAATGGTCGGCATGCTGGCTTCGCTCTCCGGCAGCAGCGCGGTCAGCGTGATGGATTCGCCGGGAGTGAGTTCGATCCAGTTGTCTGACCAGAAGACGGGCGCGATCAGTCCGCCGGATGAGGTGCGCACGGCGGCGCTGATCTGGAAAGCCAGTACCGCGGAGCGGTTATCGAGATGCAGGTGCACTTCGCGGCCGCGCGGCGTGGTCTCAATTTCCGCAGTCGAAATCACTTTCGCAGGCGGCAGACTTGTGAGCGCGCTCAGGTCGACGGGCCGTTCCGCTGGCGTGTGGGTGTATTCGGTTCGCTCCCAGTCGAATGTTGTCAGCGTGGTGGGCACCCAATAAAAATTGCGGCTGACAATCTTGCCTGCGGCGTCTGTAAGCGACAGGTTAATAAAGAGAATTCTGTCGGCGCCCGAATAGAGGGTATCCGGGATCTGGAAGATGCGCTGGGCGCTATCCACGCCTGCATCGACAGTCGAGTCGACGGAGTAGAGCTCTTTCCACGCAAGGTTGTGCACATGCACATTGGCATGGAGTCCCGCCGCCATTTGATACGTGCTGTTGACTACGACGATTGACCTATCGTCGTAGGAATACTGGATGTGCAGGGGTTCACAAGCCTTCTTCGCCGCGAAGTATCCGGCGTCTGCATCGAGGTAATAGTCGTAGAGGTGCCAGATCATAGAGGGCCAGGCATTGTTGAGCATCCATTGAATAACGCCGGTCGACACATATTTGCTCTTGCTGTATGCCTCGAACATGGCGCGTTCGGAGTCGTATTCCATGGTCTGCGCCATGCGGGTATAGTCGGCGGCCGAGAGGGGCTTGGCGTAAACCGCGTTCATGGCCTCGTCAAAGACCTTGAGGTTTACAAACTCACCGCCCCCGTTGTGCAGGCTCCAGGTGGACGTCGGCGGCCATGCGTTGGGATCGGGCAAGAACTTTTCCCGGCTGGCGAGACTTGGAATGGCCGGTCCTGGGCTGGTTTCGGTGTTAAAGCCGAAGGCACCGCCATAATGAACGCCGAAATACCAGTAGCTGGGCGCAACGTAGTCATACGGACCGGTCATTTTCACGCCGCTTTCGCCGGTCACCGTCGTGGGCGTTGCGGAGGCGGACGAGATTATAGGGTTCGGCCAATGCGTTTCAGACTCGACTTGGAGATAGGCGCGCTCGACATTGGCCGGCGGAGGATTGTCGCTGCCGTTTAACCAGACGAGCAGGCTGGCATGTTGGCGAAAACGCAGCATCTGCGAGCGCAGGGAAGCCGTGGCGATGGTCAGGTCGCCCGGCGTCCAGTCTTTCCAATGCTCCCAGTGGTCGCAGCAACACCAGCCGAGCATCACCAGGATGCCCTTCTCATCGGTGAGATGAAAGAAGTCCTCAGTTTCGAGCTTGCCCTCAAGCCGAATGGTGTTCAGGTTCATATCGCGCACCATGCTGATCTGGTCGCGCAGTCGGGCTTCATTGGTTCGCAATAGCATGTCCTGCGACCAGCCGGCTCCACGAATCAGAATGCGCTTGCCGTTCACGCGAAACAGGCGGTTCCCATCGGCAGTGAGTTCCGAAGTGATCTCGCGGATGCCGAATTCGACACTATGCTCATCACTCACGCGGCCTTCCGCGGCAAAGCTCAAGCTAAGGCGCTCAAGATGCGGCTGTCCCATTTGGTAAGGCCACCAGATCTTTGGGTTGTGAATGCGCAGGGCAGGGAACTGCTCCGGCGAAAACACCACGGTCCGGTCCTCATTTGCAGCGAGCTCAACCGTCTGCTCGACGTGAACCCCGGCTGCTTCGCCACTCACCAAGCCTTTTATCGAATGACCTGTCGCATTATGCAACTCGCCATAGATTGTCAGATCGGCGGTGCTGAGGGTGTCGTCTTCAAAGTGCGTAACTGCCATCGGAGAGCGCAGCGTCACCGGGCCCGTAGCCACTAGGTTGACCGCGCCCCAAAGGCCCATGTCCTTATCCGGCGGGCAAGGGTTCCAGTCGACCCAGTTGATGCCCAGGTCCTTTTCCGTAGGGGCAAATGTCTCCACAGCGAGCACATTCGCTTTACCGGGCTTCAGCACATCGGTTACATCGAAGTCGTAAGTCCGATAAGCTCCGGCCACAGTGTCCTTATCGGCGATCTTGTGGCCGTTAACCCAAATATCGGCGCGATAGTTGATGCCCCCAAAATGCAGCCAGAAGCGCCCGTCCGGGGCGCTCGCAGCCGGTGCCGTGAACTCCGTTCGATACCACCAGCCGCAATGATAGGGACTGTCGGGCGACATCGGCAGATTGGAAAAATCCTTTCCGATGGGATAGGTCGTGCCGGGAATCTGGCGCAGGTTGTCTCCAAAATAAGGGTTAGGGACCACCCCGGCAACCACCTGGGCGGCCAGCACCGTGCTGGGGACCGAGGTCTTGAGCCAGCCGTCGGTTGGAAATTCCGTCGCCGCAATCGCATCGCCGCCGGCCTGAAATTTGCAGGCAGATTGCATTCGCCAGCCGTCACGAAGAGGCGTTACGGTCTCTGCCCCTACAACCAGCGGCAGTACAAGCAAGGCAAGGAGGCAGGGTACGAGGTTTCTCATCATAAGCAACACCAATGTCTCTTTTTCAAGAGAAGTGAAGAATTGTTTACCGGGCGCCAATGCACGGGTTTGAGTCTTTGCGACTTCGCCGATTTCAATCGTTTGAATCAAGGAAATATCCTCCGATGCGACCCGACCTGTCAAGAGCAATCAAATTGCGCGCCCTTTCGTCTTACGGTTTCGTTTCGGCGGTTCGCTTGTCGACATTCTTACCACCAACTCGGGCAGTGCCTTGTAGAGCTTCGGAACTGCCACCTTTCCTCGCTCTCTTGCGTCGAGTGCCCGCATTGCCCAATCCACTGCACGCAGCCCCATTTCCTTCAATGGCTGCCTGATGGTGGTGATACCCGGCGTGGAGACCTCCGCGGGTAACACATCATCGAAGCCCAGGACAGAACAGTCCTCGGGCACGCGCAAGCCCGCTTCAGTGAGTCCACGCAACACGCCCAATGCGGTGAGATCGTCGAAGGCGAGGACGGCGGTGAAAGGGCGTCCCGAGTCCAGCATTTGTTTTGAAACCCGTAGCCCGCCCTCAAATCCGGAGATTGCGTCAGTTAGCCCCGGCAGTTGAAAAACCAGCCGTGAATCGAACTGAATCCCCGCTTCTGCGGCGGCATGCTGTACTCCAGCCCAGCGCGGCGCGCTATCGAAGAGTTCTTCCGGACCGCGTATGACCGCGATCTTTTTATGTCCAAGCTCGCAAAGATGGCGCAGAGCCAGGGCACCTCCAGCCTCGTTGTCAACGAAGACAGAACTGATTTTTCGCCGAGTCAGGTCGCGCCCCACAATAATGATCGGCACGTGGTTCTTTTCAATGTCGGCCAGCAGGTTAGTCTCCTCGAAGATCCAGCTGGCAATTACAATGACGCCTTCAGCGCGCCGCTCCAGGATCATCTTGAGATAGCTGTCAAAGAGCTTTCGCTCGGTTTGCGCGTCCATCAGCAGCGGCAGGTAATTGGTGGGATGAAGACCAGACTGGATTCCGCGCACGATGGGGATGCAGAATGGATCGGTAAGGTCGTAGGCAAGCACACCAACGGTCTGGCTTCGCTGTCGGCGGAGGGAGCGGGCAAATGCATCGGGGTGATAGCCAAGCTGCAGCGCCATTGCCCTGATTTTTTCGCGCGTGGCGGCCGCCACATTCTGCGAAAGCGGCGCTTCGCTCAGCACGATGGAAACCGTAGAGACTGAGAATCCACAGGTGCGCGCAATATCGAGCAGTGTTACATGGCCGGATTTTCGCTGGGGCACTTTCCCCCCTTCCTCGCGTTCCCAGGGTCATGCTTCGCGCGGGGATAGAGCGGCTCGGCTCGGTTCGCGGCTTGGTGCCGCGGTTCCGGCGGTCGCGAATCCCGGAAACCCCGTTCAAGAGAAAACGGCGCAAGCCGCTTTTTTTCTTGACACTCGAAAAGTTTGCTCCTACATTCTCTAATATTCAAACGTTTGAATGTCAACAATTAATTAGGGAGAAGGCCATGAAAATTGACGGTGCAGGCACTTTTTCAGTGCGAAATCTCCTCTGCGTTGCGATCCTCTTCGTTTGCGCGGGTACGACGGCACTTGCCCAGGCAGGAAGTGGAGGCATCAGCGGCCTGGTATCCGATCAAACGGGTGCCATCATCCCGGGAGCCAAAGTTGTTGCGCAAAGCCAGGCCACGGGAGTCAAGTTTTCGACCGTCTCAACCGCCGGTGGCTTGTACTCCTTTGTGTCAGTCTCTCCCGGCGTATACCAGATAACGGCCGGCCTGAAAGGCTTTGAAACCGCCGTTCGAACGAACGTCAGAGTCAGCGTGGATCAGGTCACCACAGTGAATATCGCTCTTAAGGTTGGCAGCGTCAATGAAGTAGTCACAGTGAACGAATCCACCTCCCTGATGGAAGCGACCAACTCAACTGTGGGCCAGCTTATCTCCGCTGAAACCATCGATCGCGTTCCACTGCTCACCCGCAATGTCTTTGACCTTGTGCAATTGAGCGCCGGAGTTACCCCAGCCAATGGAGCGCCCAACTCTTCCAGTTCGTTTGCAATCGAGAACATCTCCAGCGGTCGCCCGGGAGTCGATGTCTCCTCCTACACAATCAATGGCGCTATCGTCGGATCGGTCTATTACATGGTCGACGGCAGCCCGCTGGGCATCGCCGAGAACAATGTCGCTGCCATCATTCCGGCGCTCGATATTCCTGAGGACGGGGTGGAAGAAACCCGCGTCGAGACCCAGAACACGCCGGCCTCTTATCTCAGCGGCGGGGCTGGCGTGATCAGCCTGGTCACCAAATCAGGTACCAATCGGTTTCACGGGGATGCCTTCGGGGTCTTCCGGCCCGACGTTCTCGCTGCAAACGAATATTTCAATAAGCAAAGCGAGTTGAGCAACGGCACTTCCAATACGCCTCCCTCTTTCCATCGCTATCAGGAAGGCGGAGCTTTCGGCGGCCCCATCAAGCACGGCAAACTCTTCTTCTTTGGAGATTACGAGGCCACGCAGCAGGACCAGTTCGATGGCTCCAACATCTTTACAGTGCCCACCACCGCGGAACGTACAGGCGATTTCTCAGCCGACAGTTTTACCATCTATAACCCCCTGGTTGCCGACAATCCCGACGGGACGCGCCAGGCATTTGCCAACAATGCGGTGACCAGCCCCAATCCCATCGCACTCAAGTTCTTGTCCGAGTTTCCGAAGTGCAATTTCCCCAGCCCCACAACCTGCGACGCAAGTTCTGACGACATCACGTATAACTTCTTTGCACCGGGCCTTGACCCCACGACGGCACAGAGATTTGACATACGCATCGACTGGGACAAGAGCGAGAAGCAGCGCATCTTCGGCCGCTTCTCTTTCGACCGCCTTTTCACCTCCACTTTCAACGCGTTTAACAATATGTGGGATCTGAACTATGCACAGAACGTGACCAACGGGCGCAACGTTCTACTGGCGGACGACCTTACCCTCAGTCCGACCACAGTCCTGCAGTTGCGCTACTCGTTTGTACGCCATTACGAGAACCAGGGCGGCGATCCTTCGCAGGTTGGCTTTGATATCACCACCCTCGGTTTCCCATCCTCACTGGCCTCGCAGGAGGTATACAAGCTCCTCCCCTTCGTGATCTTTAATGACAATGGCAGCGGGATTGGCGGTACTGCGGACTACAACACTTTTCAATATGCAAGTGAGAATAGCGATGCCAACGCTTCGCTCACCAAGCTTTGGGGCAAGCATGAGCTTTCGACCGGCTTCGAATATATGAAGCGCTTCTTGAACGTCGGACAGCCGCCCGCGCCCTCCGGCTCCTACCTTTTCGATATTTCGGCGACAGATCAAACCGTAAGTTCGGCGGTCGGCGGCAGCGACTTTGCCTCGTTCCTTGTGGGCATGGGGACAACGCCCGGCTCCGAATCGAATGACTACCCCAATTTCACCAAGGACCTGTTTGCAGCCGAAGCGAGTCCCTATTATGCGGCCTTCGTTCAGGACACCTACAGGCCAAACAAAGCTCTCACCATAACCGCGGGGCTGCGCTGGGATATCTTTGGTGGCAAGACGGAGCGGCATAACCGCCTGGAGTACTTCAATCCCACGGCTTCAAATACGGTGAGCGGCGTTACATATACAGGCGCCGAGGTCTATGCCAACAGCGGTAACCGCTCGCCGTTTGCGACGAACCTGACCAACTTTGGTCCTCGCCTGGGTCTCTCCTGGCAGGCTTCCACCCACCTCGTCGTTCGCGGCGGCGGCGGCTTCTATTACGGCCCCAGCGCGCAGATGGTTGGCGGCACGGGGCTCGACAGCGATGGCTTCTCGTCCCAGACAACGTGGAACGCCACCGCGTGGAACGAAGACCCGAATACCATTGCCTGGGACTGTGCCAATGCCAGTGTATGCAGCGGCGATCAGGGCAATACCACGATGATCAGCTCTCTCAGCAATCCCTTCCCCAACGGAGTCGTTCCCACCATCAGTTCACCATCTGGACTGGGCAATAATCTGGGCAACTCCCTCAGCACCATGCTCCACTCGCAGAGCAACCCCACGACATATAACTTCAACTTTGGCCTGGAGTATGAACTTCCTCATCAATTCGTTCTCAGCGCGGGTTACGTCGGCAGCCGCGGTCTTTTCCTCCCGCTGGGTGCCGTCGACCTGAATCAGTTGGACCTGGCCACCATCGCGGAGAACCGGGATGCCTTGTTAAATAGCACGGTACAGAATCAGTGGGAAGCAATCCAGCCTGGTACCAACGCGAATTCCGGCTCGCCCACCGTACCGCTTTGGGTTTCGCTCCAGGAGTTTCCGCAGTTTGGCAACGGTAACTACGGATCTGGAAATGGCGTTGTTGTTCATGGCTATCCTGGCGGCGACTCGGAATACAGCTCATTGCAGACAAAAGTGCAGAAGCGGCTCACGCAGCATTTCACTGCCCTGGCGACCTTTACCTGGGGCAAGTTGATGACGGACGACGGGAACCCGCCGCTGGGCTTTGTGGGAGTGCACAACGGATCGCCTCAGGACTGGAAGGATTTGAAGTATGAGCACTCGATCAGTCCGCAGGATGTCAAATACCAATTCACCGGGCAGGCATCGTACGATCTGCCGGTTGGTAAAGGGCGGGCGATGAACCTGAGTGGTGTCGGCGATGCCATTCTGGGCGGATGGACCGCCAATTTCATCAGCTATTTGAGCACTGGCGTCCCTATCGCCTCTCCGGGCGTTGGGGCCGGCACTTCCTACTTCAATCAGCGGCCCGACATGACCTGCAATCCAGGCAGCGGCGCTCCCCACACCGCAGCCACATGGTTCAACTACAACTGCTTCGCGATTCCTGCCAGCCCATTCGTCGCGGGAAGCGCTCCAGCGTATCTTGACCACGTTCGCACCATGGGCGCGCAGGATTTCGATATCTCGATGTATAAACACTTCTCGGTGGGAAAAGAGAAGGATATCCGCTTTGAAATCTCTTCCTACAATATCGCCAATCGGGCGCAACTAGGAACGCCGGGAACTCCGAGCATCACCGCGGTGCAGACTGACCCCTCGCAGGCGGCCATCTTCGGCCAGATCACGGGGACCGTGAACAGCCCGCGCCAATTCCAATTCGGGTCACGATTCACGTTCTAACGTAAGGGCAGACGGGCGGAATTCGAGATTCCGCTCTCTGCGTCTCCTTTGAACGTCTCCCACAGGGAGGCGGAATCCTGCGGCCAAAACCGTTCCCTCGCTGGTTTTTTGGAAAGAACATGCATTGGAAGGGCCCCAGCCTTTATCCTCAACTTGCATGAAAGACATCTATATCGCCGATCTTGCGGGTTTCGATGAAGGAAGAGTCTTCGACTCCTTCTTTTTACTGTTGTCAAGGCAGCAACGAACGACCAAGACCAATAAACCCTACCTGAACCTGACCCTGGGCGATAAGACGGGGCAGCTTGAGGGTCGCGTATGGGATGTGAGCGATCCACGCATTGAAAAGGGTATTCAGCGCGGCGACATCGTCAAGGCGCGAGGCTGCGTGGCGCGCTTCGACGACCGACTGCAGATGAAGGTCGAACAACTGCGCAAAGCCACCGCTGCAGAGACGGACAAGACCGATCTGCTGCCTACTACGACATATGACGTAGACGACCTCTGGCGTCAACTAGTCAGTTACGTCGAGAGTTTTACCGAGCCCCATCTCAAGGTGATGCTGACCACGATGCTAGGCGATCCGCAACTCGCCCAGGCCTACCGCGAAGCACCAGCGGCACGCCAACTGCATCACGCGTGGCTCGGCGGCCTGCTCGAACACGTGGTCAGCCTGCTCAATCTCGCCGATCATGTGGCTCCGCACTATCCAATCCTGCATCGCGACCTGCTGCTCACAGGCGTCATCCTTCACGACATCGGCAAAGTGCGCGAACTGGCCTGGGAAGTCGGCTTCGAGTACACCGTCGAAGGCACTTTGCTGGGACACATCCAAATGGGGATGGAGTTGGTAGAGAAAACCATCGACAGCGTCCCCGATTTCCCGCCGCGGCTCAAGACGCTGGTTCTTCATATGATTCTGTCGCACCACGGCAAGCTCGAGTTCGGCTCTCCCAAGCTGCCCATGATTCCGGAAGCCTTGGTATTGAACTTCCTCGATGACCTCGATGCCAAGATGCAAGCGGTGGCCGGCGAATTTGAAAAGTCGAGTCGCGAAGGCAAAGCTCCGGATGAGTTGACCGCCAAAGTCTGGGCCCTCGATCAGCGCCAGTTGCTGAACACCCGCGGGTGGTTGGGTGAAGACGCGGGATAGGGGATGCAGCCTTGGAGACGGTATGCAGAGTGGGGATGGCAGCCTGAGCAAGAAGGATAAGCTGCCGCTCTTGAGCCGATCGAATCAGGTTACCGGCGTGCACCTTCTTTGGTTTACGGGGTGGGTTGCGACTGCGACCTCAGTAATGACAGGCCTTCTGAATTCAGTCCGGTACAGCCAGGATTTTCAGTGGAGCCCAACTCGGCTTCTGTTGCACCATATTGACCCATGGCGGGAAGCCTTGGCTGGAAATCCCAGCGGAAGTCTGATCCTATCCCAAGGACCGAATTACGCACATTTCCTTTATCTGCTCATGGCTCCTCTGGGCGCCATGAGCTTTCCTGTCGCACGGGTGATATGGGCGGTCTGCAATGTCTGCTTTGCATGCCTTACTCTCTGGCTGGTAAAGCAAATGTTCCAGCAGACGAAGGCAGAGTGGGGAGTCACTTGCGTTGCGTTTCTTTGCGGCACATCGTTTCGGAACGATCTGCACAATGGACAGCAGGCTCTTCTTGTTCTCGTATTGGTGACGCTTGCGTACAGTGCGCGCAAAACATGGCCGCAATGCCTTTGGTTCGGTCTTTCCTATTGCAAGTACAGTTTCTCCCCGCCTTATTTTTTCGATCTAGTATTTAGCCGTCCCGTCGGTTTTGTCATCGCCACCTTCATTCCCGCGGTGATAGGGGTTCTATGGGCGCACTGGATGGTAGGCGGACCATGGGTGCACCTGGCTATTGAACCGCTTTTGGTTGGTAAGGGCATTCGACCCAGCAATAGTGACTGGATGGCCCTGGTCGACACATTCTTTGTTTGGCGACATGACCGGAATATTCTTTTTCTCGCCCTGGAATATGGCGTTCCAATTGTTGCGGCGGCTGCAGTGGCCTGGGGAATGCGCTTCCGATCCGGCCTGAGAAGCAGCGCGCTCGTGCAGGCGATGACCGCGGTATACGGCACAGCGGCACTTTTGCTCTTCAGGCACCTCGGGTACGATTTTGTGTTTCTTGTCTTCGCTTTTGCGCTTGCTTTGAAGTACCGGCGGCAATTTGTTGCGCGCGGGGCGTTGCTATGCGTCGCCTACTTCTGGTTCCTTCAGCGAATCGGGAACGTGTTCCATCTTCAACTTGACACAAGATTTGTTGTCTTCAACTTTCTTGTACTGGCTCTGACGCTATTTCAACTGACACGCATCAGGCACGCAGAGCCCGCAGGGTCCGATCCGGCAGAAGACTAAAGCTGAAAACTTAGGCGACTACGAGACGAACCAGTCCCACTGCTCCTGGGTCAGCGGCACCACGGAAAGCCTGCCAATCAACACCAGCGGCGAATTTGCGAATAGCGGTTCAGCCTTGATTGCCGCGAGCGTTTTCGGCGTCTTGAGCCTCTTGCCCGCCTTCACACGGACTACAGGCACCTTTGGATCGCTGGCATCGACGCTCGCGACCGAGCCTGTGCCCACGGCAGCGCGTTCTTCGCCGGTATGGTAGAAAATCCATTTGGTCCCCGGATTCATCTCCCGCAGATGCTTGACGGCGGTGGGGTTGGTCACGCCATCCCACACCGTTTCCTTGTCGCGAAGAAAATCATCAAAAGAGTAGACAGCGGGCTCGGTCTTGAAGAGGAAGTAGGCCATCCGATCCATCCTATGCGACTGAACAAGGAATAGGAAGCAGAGCGGTTTCGCGGGCAGGGCCGACGCATATAAATTGCTATATGCCTGAGTCCGACAGATAGGCGACAAGGGGATATGGAAAATCCCCTGAAGTATTTTGCGGAGCTGCGCGATCCGCGCGTGGAGCGGAACCGGGAACATCTTCTGGAAGAAATTCTTCTGATCTCGATAGCCGCAGTATTGAGCGGAGCCGAGAGTTGGAACGACATAGCCGAGTATGGCGAAGACAAGCTGGAGTGGCTGAAGACATTTTTGACGCTTCCATCGGGCATTCCATCGCACGATACGTTTAACCGGGTGTTTGCGGCGCTGGACCCGGAAGAGATGGAAAAGGGTTTCGTGGCTTGGGTTTCGTCAATTGCCAAGCTCACGGCGGGCGAAGTTGTAGCCATCGATGGCAAGGCCTTGTGTGGCACGCGCGAAAGCGGTAAGAAGACCTTGGTGCACATGGTTTCGGCCTGGGCCGAGGGTAACGGACTGGTGCTGGCGCAGCGCAAAGTCGATGAAAAATCCAACGAAATCGCGGCCATTCCCAAGTTGCTCAACGCGCTGGAGTTGACGGGAACGGTGGTGACCATTGACGCCATGGGCTGCCAGCGCGGGATCGCTCGCCAGATCGTCGAGAAGAAGGCCGACTATGTATTGGCAGTCAAGGAGAATCAGGGTCTTTTAGCCGAACAGGTAAAAGACTCGTTTCTACTGTTGGACTCCGATTCAGTGGCCGAGGAAATCGACTGTGGCCACGGACGGGTCGAGCGGCGCAGGTGCTCGGTGATGGCCGATCTTGGCCTGATTGAAAAGGCATCCGAATGGGCCTCGTTACGGGCGTTGGTGCGTATTGAGTCGGAACGGTACCACAAGGCAACAGGCAAAACCGAGCGCGAGATTCGCTATTACATCACCAGCCTCAGCCCTGATGCGGCGCGGCTGAACACCGTGATTCGCCAGCACTGGGGGATCGAAAACAAATTGCACTGGGTGCTCGACGTCGGCTTCGGCGAAGACTTGGACCGCAAACGCGCTGGCCACGCCGCACAAAACTTCTCCATCCTCAACCGAATCGCCCTCAATCTGCTCAAACAGGACAAATCTTCCAAACGAGGAATCAAGGGAAAGCGCCTCAAGGCCGCGTGGAACATCCCTTATCTGCTTAAACTACTCGGAATCTGATATGCGTCGGCCCTGGTTTCGCGGGCGAGCCGACTGCCGACCCTCGGGACACGTGACCGGCGCCCCCGATCCCTGATCGCTGACCCCTGTTCCCCGGCGTTGCCCGTTACAATCAAATAGATATGATCCGTTTCTCAACTGCCGGGGAGTCACACGGAGAAGCATTGATTGCTCTGATCTCCGGTCTGCCGGCTGGAGTGCCTGTCGATCTCAGCTTCGTGAATCGCGAACTCTGGCGGCGCCAGCAGGGCTATGGCCGCGGCGGGCGCATGAAGATTGAGACGGACAAAGCCCACATTCTGAGCGGCGTGCGCCATGGGAAGACCATCGGCGCGCCTATCGCGATCCAGATTGCGAACCGCGACTGGAAGAATTGGGAAGAAAAGCTACCGGTCGAGGCTGGCGACGCAGAGAAGCACCAGGCAGTGGCCTCGCCGCGGCCCGGCCACGCCGATCTTGCCGGCGCTCTGAAATACAACTTTCCTGACGCCCGCTACGTGCTGGAACGTGCCTCGGCTCGTGAATCCACCGCCCGTGTGGCCGCCGGAGCGTTCGCCAAGCTGCTGTTGCGGCAGATTGGCATCGAGATTGCCAGTCACGTCATCCGTGTTGGCCGGGTGGAACTTGATCACACAGCTACCTGGGAAGAGATTGCCGCGGTTGCCGCGCGCGACCAGATCCTGCTGAGTTGCGTGGATGCCAAGACCGAGGCCCGCATGAAGGAAGAAGTTGAACTCGCGTCCCGCACAGGGGACACCGTGGGCGGGGTCTTTGAGGTGGTGGCGCACGATGTACCGGCTGGCCTGGGCACCTATGCGAACTGGGATGAGCGCCTCGACGGGCTGTTGGCGTGGTCTGTGATGAGCCTTCAGGCGGTAAAAGCGGTCGAAATCGGCCGAGGCGTCACGGCAGCTGAGTCCTTTGGCTCAACTGTGCATGACGCGATTCATTACGCCAGCGGGGAAATCGATAAGCCAACCCGATTTACGCGCTCGCAGAACAATGCCGGTGGTATCGAGGGCGGCGTTTCAAACGGCGAGGACCTGGTGGTGCGCGGCTATCTGAAGCCGATCTCGACGCTGCGCCGGCCGCTGGAGTCGGTGCGTTTTGACACGCGCGAGGCAACCAGCGCCAGCTACGAGCGCAGCGACATTTGCGTGGTACCTGCCGCGGGCGTGGCCGCTGAAGCCATGGTGGCTCTTACAGTTGCGGGCTTGGCACACGAGAAATTCGGGGGAGATTCGGCTCTCGAAATGAAACGAAACTTCGATGGATACATCGAACAGATACGGAGCTTTTGAAAAGACCGAGATGATCCTCAAGATAGTAAAATATCCCGAGCTGGTGTTGCAGCAACCCGGCGAACCAGTCACAGAGTTCGATGGCGATCTGCGCAAGCTGGTAGCCGACATGTTTGAAACAATGTACGCTTCGCAAGGCATTGGTTTGGCCGCGCCGCAGGTGGCTGTTTCAAAGCGCGTGACGATCATCGACCTGAGCCAGGGCAAGGATCCGATGCAGAAACTTGTCCTCGTCAACCCTGAAGTCATCTTCCGCGAGGGCAAGCAATACGAGGAGGAGGGCTGCCTCAGTTTTCCCGAGATTCGCGAGAAAATTTCGCGCGCCGCCAAAGTCCGCATTCGCGCCCAGGACGAGAACGGCAAATGGTTCGAGCTGGATGGTGAGGAACTGCTTTCGCGCGCTTTCCAACATGAGATCGACCACCTCGACGGCATGTTGTTCATCTTCAGGATGAGCGCGCTCAAACGCGACCTGGTTCTGCGAAAGATTCGCAAGCTGCAGCGTGAAGGAACCTGGTAAGGCTGTGAAACTGGTCTTCTGCGGCACCCCTCGCTTCGCTGTGCCCACCCTTGAGGCGTTGCTGGCTGCGGGCCACGAAATCCCGCTGGTTGTCACGCAACCTGATCGTCCTGTGGGCCGCACGCAGCAGCTTGTGGCGCCGCCTGTGAAACAAACGGCGGTTGCCGCGCGGCTCGCTGTCACTCAGCCAGAAAAAATCCGCAACAATGCCGAGTTCCACGCGCAGTTGGAAGCTATTGCGCCGGAAGCAATCGTCGTGGTGGCTTACGGGCGCATCATTCCACCGTGGATGCTTGCCTTGCCGCGGCTCGGCTGCATCAACCTGCACGCCTCGCTGCTGCCGAAGTATCGTGGCGCGGCGCCGATCCAATGGGCAGTGGCGATGGGCGAGACGGTCACCGGCAACACGACCATGCTGCTGGAAGAAGGGCTTGACACAGGGCCGATTCTTCTTCAGCAGGAAGTGGAAATTGCTCCGGAGCAGACTGCCGCAGATCTTTTTGATGTGCTGGCCCAGCAAGGCGCACCGCTCATGGTGAACACTCTGGCCATTCTGGCCAATGGAACGGTTCAACCGCGACTACAGTGCCACACGCATGCCACACTCGCCCCGCTTCTCCAACGCGAAGATGGTCGCATGGACTTTGCCGCACGCACCGCGACAGAAGTTAAAAATCGCTGGCGCGGCTTTCAGCCGTGGCCTGGCGCATTCACCTCGCTGGACGGCAAGAAACTGATCGTTCACCGCATGGCGGTGTCCGATTCGAATATCGACCAGCACGCGCCAGCCGGGCCTGGCGAAATTCGCGTGAAAGATCATCACCTGTATGTTGCCTGTGCGGCAAACACATGGCTGGAACTCGTCGAACTTCAACTCGAAGGAAAGAAGCGACTCGGAGCCGCGGAGTTTCTGCGGGGAATACAACTTGCAAATGGCGCGCGCCTGGGTTGATGACAATGGCGACGGTTTCTCCAGCTCGCAAAGCCGCATTTCAAGCTCTTCTGGCCGTCGAAAGCGGCCATTCGCACTCAGACGACTTGTTGCGCGGTAAGGCCGTCAACGCGCTCAACCCTGCCGACCGCAACCTGGCCACGGCTCTCGTTCTGGGCGTTCTGCGCTGGCAAATTCGCCTGGATCATCAGTTGCAAGCGCTTCTCTCCCGGCCCAACGGCAAGCTTGACGTTGAAGTTCGGATTGCGCTTCGCCTCGGCGCTTTTCAACTGCTACACCTGGATCGTATTCCCGCGCGCGCAGCGATTGATGAGAGTGTGGAACTGGCCAAGGAGGCGGGCCATCGCTTTGCCTCCGGCATGGTGAACGCAGTGCTGCGCAAGATGGCTGGGACGCCGCCGTTCCAATGGTCAGAGAACACCACGGAAGAATTGGCGCTGGCATATGCGCATCCGCCCTGGATGGCGGATCGCTGGACCGGCGTCTACGGACTTGAAGTGACGCGCGCGATTTGCCGCCATGGCCAGGGTCAGCCTGCGCTGGTGGCGCGTGTTGCAGACACTGCTGCGGAGCAAGAGCTCGCGGCGAATGGAATCAGTCTTCGGTCTGGCGAATTGCTTACGGCCTCCCGCACTGTCGTTGCCGGCGACATCGCAGAAACCGCGACGTTTCGCGAAGGGCGCGTGCTCTTGCAGGATGAGGGTTCCCAACTGGTTGCAGAGATCGCCGCCGGGCGCGGTGCGCGGATCGCAGAAATACCCGTTGCAATACTGGATTGCTGCGCGGCCCCCGGCGGCAAAACGCTCATCCTGGCCGAGCGCAATCCACAGGCGCGCATTGTCGCTTGCGAATCGAGCCCACAACGCCTGGCTCAATTACGCCGGCGAATGGCCGGGCTTGCCGAGCAGGTTGACTGCCGTCTGGCTGATGCAACTGGCCTCAGCGACGACTCCGCGTATGACATTGTGCTGGCGGACGTGCCTTGCAGCGGCACCGGCACCCTGGGGCGCAATCCGGAGATTCGCCATCGCTTGCGCGTGGAAGGACTGGGGCGCCAGGCCGAGCGCCAGCGGGCCATTCTTGCCGCAGCATTGCGAGCCGTCCGCCCCGGCGGAAGCGTGGTCTATTCCACTTGTTCATTGGAGCCTGAGGAAAATGAACAGGTGGTTGCAGATGTACTCGCACAAATCCCGAACTCCCGCGCAATCTCAGTCAGGTCCCGCATTGACGACATGCTGAGCGACGGTATCTTGATGGCCCCGGGCGCCGAGATTCTCAAGGGCTGCATTACTTCCGAAGGCTATTTGCGTCTGCTGCCGGATATGTTTCACACGGATGGATTCTTCATCGCGGTGATCGAGCGGGCTTCCTGACACCGGTTCGCCGAGTATCTTTTGAATTGATGAGCCAATTGTAGAACTACTCAGCACCTAACTGCATCGCTTTATAGTCGCGCCCAATCATGGCGCAAAGGGCTTCAATCACCAGTTCATGATCCCTGCGTTCAGGCAGGCCGGAGACGGTCACGCTGCCCACAACGCCGGCTCCGCGAACGGCCAGCGGAAACGATCCCCCATGCGTGGCATAGTCGGCTATCGGCAGACCTTGGGATGCAAGCAGGGTCTGATTCTTTTCCTTCTCGCGCAGGCCCACCGCGTACGAACTGCGATGGAAGCGCGCCACCACATTGCTCTTGCGCCGCACCCACTCCACGTTGTCAGGTGTTGTGCCCTCCATTGCCGCATAAAACAATGGCTGTCCGAAGCGCCGCACATCGATGACGACGGCAAGGCCGCGTTCATCTGCCATCGCACGCAAGCGCGCACCCAACTCCCACGCCGTCTGCGCATCGAGGCGCGGCAACATCAGTTCACTTTCCTGGTGCGCGATGTTTTCAATGTCTTCTTTCATTCCCATGCGGCTCAATCCTTTCGTATTGTTGCAATCATAAGGTGCAGATGTTGCTGAAGGCATCTGGCTTTCGCGTCAACTTTCGGCGCTCTCTTCGATAGCAAGATTGGGTTGCGGGACGATTCCAAGGCGTTCATACACGGGGCGCATCTCCTTGCGCACTGCTTTGAGGCGCGACCAGAACCACAGTGATCCGGCGATGCACGCGATGCCGCTCACAATCACCGTATGTTGAGCGCCGATGGCATGAGCCAATGCGCCGGCGAGCAGGCTGCCGAACGGCGCCATGCCCACAAACGCCATTGTGTAGTAACTCATGACGCGGCCGCGCATCTCTTCTTCCACCAATGTTTGCATGATGGTGTTGCTCGCAACCATTCCCTGCATCATGCCGAAGCCTGTGACCAACATCATCAGCAGTGAGAGCCACAGCACCCTCGAAAGCCCGAAGCAGATGAGTCCTACGCCAAAAACAGCGGCAGCAATCGGAATCATCTTTGTAAGCCCGCGAACGGAACGACGGACGACCAGCGACAGCGCTGAAACAAGCGAGCCTACGCCCACTGCGCCCATCAGAAATCCAAGCGTGTGAGGGCCGCCATGCAACACCTGCGCGGCGAAGATCGGCATGAGCACCATGAATGGCCATCCCATCAGACTCAGGAGCGCGAACAACGTCAGTATGGTGCGGATGGGCGCGAAGCCGGTTACATATGTCCAGCCCTGGCGCAGTTGGGCGACCATGGTCGTTGCGACTCGATGCTCGTCCACGCGCGGGAGACGCATCATCAAAAGAGAGGCGATGACGGCAACGTAGCTGATGCCGTCGGCGAGAAAGCACCAACCTTCATTGGTCGCTGCAATGAGCAACCCTGCGAGAGACGGGCCGATGAGGCGCGCCGTGTTCACCATCGACGAGTTGATGGCGATGGCGTTGGAGAGGTCGGCGCGATCCTCCACCATCTTGACCATAAAGGATTGTCGACCCGGCATGTCGAAGGCGTTGATGATGCCTTGCATGGCGCTCAGCACCAAAATCTCGGCGATGGTGATGCGATGAGACAAGGTGAGCCAGGCTAGAGCGAGAGATTGGACCATGGCAAGCGTCTGGGTCCATACCAGCACCTTGCGCCTATCGACTCGATCCACAATGACGCCGGCCAGCGGGGCAAGGAGGAATGTTGGGATTTGCCCAGCGAAGCCCACCGTCCCCAACAGCAGAGCCGATTTGGTGAGCCGATATACCAGCCAAGACGTGGCGATGCGTGTCATCCATGTGCCGATGAGCGAGATGCTTTGCCCGCCGAAAAACAGGCGAAAATTGCGATGGCGCAAGGCTCGCCATGCATGTGAAAAATCGCTTGCGGGGGGCGTGCCGGCGCTCTCGAATTGTGGTTTCCCTGATTCCGGTGTCATTAGTTCCTGGGATTTGATGCGGCAGGCATGCGAAACGCCGCCAACCTTATTTCGCTACGGTCAGCTTGACTTCCATTGTTTGATCTACGCGTGCGCCCGCCGGCGGCTGCTGCGCAATGATTGCCCCGGGCGGAATAGGAGGTTTGAGGGGAGCATTGCCCACACCTACCGGAGCCACGGGGATATCTACAAACGCTGGCTGCGCCGACTTGATGCCCACCTTAGCCAGCGCCGTCTGTGCCGTAACGACCGGCAAACCCATCAAGTCGGGCATGACGTAACCGTCCGGAGTTTCATTGTCAGGCGCGGCCACCAGCAGGTTCACGGCCGGGCTCTCAATGCCTTGTGCGTGTGCAGGCGGATCCTGCGCAATCACGGTGCCCTCGGGCACTGCACCGTCGGGAAGGTGCGCAGTGACACCCACTTCCAAACCAACTCGCCGCAGACGCAGCGCCGCCAACCGATCGTCGCTGCCTACGGTATCCGGCACATCCACCTTTTGAGGCCCCAGGCTCTCAGCCACGCGCACTCGCCACTCGCGGCGCACCACGGTTCCCGCAGCAGGTGATTGCGACAAGATGTGTCCCGCGGCTACGTCAGCTGAATAGTAGCGGTTGTCCACGTCGAGGTTCAGCGCCAGTCCGGCAGCCTGACTGCGCGCCTCGGCCACGGTCATGCCCTTCAGCGATGGCACCCGCACTTCTGCGCCATGAATGGCAAAGTGCATGGTGGTAATTGCCGCCAACAGCGACACGGTCACAAGCAGCATCACCATCGAAGCCATACGGAAAAATCGAATGAAGAAGTGTCCTCTCATGGCTCCGGCTCGCCATCTGGAAAGATGATCTCGTAATCGATTGTCGCGGCCTTCTCAAGCATCAGCGATACGGAACAGTACTTGTTCTTGGAGAGCGATACAGCGTCTTCAACAGCTTTGCGGCTCAATTTCCCACGCACCGCATAGGTCAGCATGATGTGAGTAAAGACCCGGGGTGGCGCGGCAGCCTGTGTAGCTGTCGACGTTACGCGCAGGCCTGTGAGTGCTTGCCGTTTTTTTTGGAGAATGCTGACGACGTCGACTGAAGTGCAACTGCAGAGCGCCATTAACACAGCCTCCATCGGGCTGGGCCCTTGCTTGTGCGCGGAGTCTGCGTCGAAGACAATTGTGTTGCCGTTCTCCGAAACCCCCTCGAAAACTTCGCCCTGTTTCCAATCACTGTGCGCGATCATCCTTCTGATTTCTCCCTCGGTCTATCGCGTGTTATCCGTCAATGGCTCGGGGTGAATCGTCACCCGGTAGACCTCTGGGCACTCCAGTTTGAAGCGGTCCTCGAGTTCGGTAATCACCTCGTGCACGCGCTGCATGGTCAAATCGTCGGGCAACGTGCAGTGACAGGAAATAGAGATGTGCTCGGCCGTGCGGCCCACGGTGATCTCATGCACGTCCGCGATTTCAGGCAACCGGCTGGCCGCGTCTCGCAGTGCCCGCTCGATCCTGCGATCCTCTTCGACCACTTCTTCTGGTTGTTCGATCGTAGCCGGCTCGCTTTCAATGTGGGTCAGAACGGAGTCGATTTCCGGCGTTTCACGCAGAATCTCTGCCTCCATTGCACTGACAAAGCTGTGTGCCTGCAGCAGGAGCATGGTCTCGTCGAGTTCCAAGTGCAACTCCACCCGCAGCCGCCCATGATGCGATTGCACGCTGAGGTCGTGCACGCTCACGTTGTTGCGCGCGGCCACGGCACGCACCCGGTCAAAGATGCTTTCGGCGCGGCCCTGCCGAGGAACGGTGTGAATCACCACGTCTGCCTGGGGCAGTGCCCGGTGCACCGCATCCTTGGCTTCTCGCACCAGTTCGCCGGTGTGCTCGAAGGTATAGCGGCGCGGCAACGCCAGCGTCAGATCAGCAAAATAGGTAGCGCCGGAGCGGCGCACCCGTGCTTGTTCCACCGCCAGCACGCCATCCACTCGCTCAACTTCGCGCACAATCTGTCGCGTCGTTTCAGCGGGAATCTGGTCCATCAGTACGCCAATCGTCTCGCGAGTAAGTTTTGCCGTCATGCGCAGGATCATGAGAGAAACCACGATTGCCGCAAAGGGATCGGCATAGCCGAGCCATCGGATATGGAAATGCGTGCCTGCCCAACTGGCGCAAAGCCCGGCCAGCACGGCCAGAGTAGCCCAGATATCGCTGGCGAAGTGAAATGCGTCTGTTGCGAGGGCAGGTGAGCCGGTACGTCTGGCTACAGCAGCGAGTTGTCGTGAGCGCCAGAAGTCCACTGCAATCGAAGTCAAAAGCACCAGCACCGGCCATACGGAGTGGTGAATTTCGCCGGCATGGTGCAATACCCGCTCAACCGCCTCCCAGATGATCCATGCGCAGGAGATTGCCATCAGTCCGGCTTCGCCAAAGGAGGAAATATTCTCAACCTTGCCGTGGCCGTAGGTGTGGTCCTCGTCGGCGGGAATGTCTGACACACGCACGGAGAAGAACGTGAGTGCCGCGCCGGTCAGGTCCAGCCCCGAGTGGGCCGCATCCGACAATACGCCCAGGGAGCCGGAGAGCAGCCCCGCAGCCAGCTTGAGCAAGGTCATAGCCGCGGCGGCGACCATGGAGAGCAACGCAACTCGCCGCTTTTGCGTAGAGAACGTGACCGCGCCGGAGACGGGCGGAGCGGGTGCCGGCGGGCTGGAGACGCCAGTTGTCATCGCATTTCTAGGCTACAGCGGCTCGCTTCGCCATGTACAACCCGGCGATGCCGAAGGAGTAAGGGCGCCAAGTGCACGCATCGAAACCGGTTGCACGCATCAGTCTCAGCAATTCAGGGGGCGGCGGGAAGTTGCCGACCGATGCGGGCAAATAGCGATACGGACCATCCTTGCCGCAAAGCAATCGCCCGATGGCCGGCAGCACGCGTCGGAAGTATATCGCGTAGGCTTTGCCCAGCAACCCGCCGGGTTCGCTGAAGTCCAGGATGCCCAACTGCCCGCCAGGCTTGAGCACGCGACGAAACTCACGAAGTCCGGCCTCGTAGTTGGCCAGATTCCTGAATCCGAAGGCGGTTACGATAAGGTCAAGCGATTCGGAACGAAGCGGCAAATGGAGCGCATCTGCCTCCAGTGCGATCGCTGCGGGCAGGTCCGGACGGCGAAGAGCAAATCTTTGTTCTGCACGGCTCAGCATCTCACGGGCGAAATCGGCCGCAAGAATGGGACGCGCGCCTCGGGGACGACCCTTCAGCAGGGCCATTGTCATGTGGCCCGTCCCGCAACAGATATCCAGAACAGCCGCATCGGGGTTTGCCAATACTGTCTGGAGTCGGCGCGCCGTCTGCCACCACCAGAGCCGGTCAACGCTGGCCGAAAGCAGATGGTTCAAAAGGTCATACCGCGGCGCGATGGAGTTGAACATCTGGCGCACATTCCGCGCCGCGCTGGCTTCGTCCTCCGCACCTATCGGCTTGGCTCCAGTCGCCGGCATCAGGAGTGGCGCTCCGCGGCACGCGAAAGCATATAGGTTGCTGCACCGTCCAGCTCAGCCGGGGTCACGTCTTCCGCCACACCCGCATCGCCAATGCCCACCGGCAGCACAAACCGCCGCACTCCGCTTAGATTCTTCTTGTCGCTGCTCGTAGCTGCCACCAGCTTCGTCGCGCGCATTTTAAGCGGCGGGAGCGGCCCGTAACGGTGAATCAGGCGCTCCAGCCGCTCGGCCTGGCTCACCGATATCGTTCCGCGCTTTCTGGCCAGATAAAGGGCTGCCACCATGCCCCATCCCACCGCCTCGCCGTGGAGCAAAGATTTGTAGCGGGTAATTTGCTCAATAGCGTGGCCTAGCGTATGTCCAAAATTCAGAATCATGCGTAGTCCGCGCTCGCGCTCATCGCGATTCACTACCCCAGCCTTGATGCGGATGGATGCGGCGATCACTTTTTCGAGGGATTTCGGGTCGCGCTGCAGCACCTCGTCCACGTGTTCTTCCATGAAGCGAACCAATGTCCGGTCGCGGATGATCCCGGCTTTGATGCTTTCCATCAGCCCGGCGCGCAACTCGCGGTCAGGGAGCGTGCCCAGCACCTCGATGTCGGCAAATACCGCCAGGGGATGATGAAAGCTCCCGACAAGGTTTTTGCCCTCGGGCAGATTCACCCCCGTCTTGCCTCCAACCGATGAGTCAACCTGCGCCAGAAAAGTAGTGGGCACCTGAACATAGGGAATACCGCGCATGAACAGCGCGGCCACAAACCCGCCCACATCGCCGACGATGCCGCCGCCAAAGGCAATCAAAAGCGAACCACGATCGCCCCCCGCCCGGATCATCTGCCGCGTCAGCTTTTCCACGCTCGCCATGGTTTTGTGCTTTTCGCCGGCGGGTAAAAACAATGCAATCGGCGGCTCGGCAAACGATGCGAGAAATGCTTCGCTCCAAAGTGCCCAGATTTCCGGCGACGTCAGTACAAAAACTCGCCGTGGCAGCTCGCCCGCAACCCGCTCAATCCGCGGAGCGAGGGTCCGGATGAGGCCGCTCCCCGCGATCACGTCATATTTTGCTGAAGGTGTCTCTACACGTATCGTTTGCACGCTGCTCTTATCCTAAAGCACTTCGCACCTCGCAGTCGGCGCGAGGTTCAGGTTTCTATCTTCCCAACTTGGCGACTCGCCCTTGTCGGGAAACAACGATTCGTGAAATATTGGGAGTAGACAGTTTCCCCAACTCCTGATCAGCGTCTCACGCGGCAATCCGCCCGCCGTTCAGAAGCATCAAGAACGGTAGGTGGATCTGTTCTCAGGGGGTTCACCATGCAAGAGACGGTTTCCAGCGAAATCAGCAGCAAGGAAATGCACGAAATCGACTCCGCGAGGTCCCCCAGGGATAAGGCGGCACTTGAAAATCTGGAAGGTAATCGGCAAGTCGGCGCGCCGCCATTGAGTCCGAGAGTACGGACAGATGTCCGTATGGGGCGCGCGCAGAATGAATCCGGCTTGATCTGGATTACGACGATCTTTATGGCCATCTTCCATGTCGGCGCGATTGCCGCGCTGTTTTTCTTCAGTTGGACTAACCTGATTGTTGCTGTGGTTTTGTATGTTTTCGCAATCAACTGTGGCATCGGAATGGGTTATCACCGCCTGCTGGTGCATCGCGGGTACCAGGTGCCCAAAGCGGTTGAATACTTCCTCGCCGTTTGTGGTTCATTTGCGCTGGAAGGCGGCCCGATCGCGTGGGTGGCAACCCATCGAGTTCATCATCAGCATAGCGACCGCGAGGGTGATCCCCACACACCGCAGGAAGGCACGTGGTGGGCGCATATGGGCTGGATCATTTCCGGCCGCGCGCTCAACACAGAGACTGCTGCTCTTGCTCACTACGCACCGGATCTCGCCAAGGATCGCTTCCACGTCTGGTTAAGCAAATACCATTGGATTCCGCTGACTCTGCTGGGGATTGCGCTGCTGACGGTTGGAACTCTCGTTGGCGGCATCAGGATGGGAATCGGACTCTTCCTGTGGGGCATTTTCCTTCGCGTCACTGTCGGTCTGCACGCCACATGGCTTGTGAATTCTGCAACCCATATCCACGGGGGGCGTCGTTTCGCCACCCGCGACGATTCGCGCAACAGCTGGTGGGTGGCGCTGCTTACGGGCGGAGAGGGATGGCACAACAATCACCACGCGAACCCTGTTTCAGCCCGGCACGGTCTCGCATGGTATGAGTTCGATCTCAATTACTACGGTATCTGGCTGCTCAAGAAACTTGGGCTGGCCCGGCGCGTCCAGATCGCGAAGTTTTCCCGAAGAGCCCCCGGGCAAACCGAGCGAACCACGCACATGATGACTTCGTGACGCCCCATTTACGTATGGGAGAGCCGTCTCCTGGCGAGTAACTTATTCAATTTCAAAATGCGCTGGACTGGATTTGGAGAGCTTTGAGACAGTTCCTGTCGCCCCCTCTACTGCGGTGTGGCCGTGTTGTCCCTCGGGTTCCTCCACAAGGTAAACTGGAGAGGTATGCGAATTGGAGTCGATTTTGGCACTACACGCGTTGTAGTTGCGGCGGTTGATCGCGGCAATTTCCCCCTTGTCTATTTCGAAACCCCCGACGGCCAGATGCGCGACTGGTTTCCCCCGGTAGCGGCAGTCAACGGCAGTACCCGTCTCTATGGGTGGGAAGCCGTTGCGGTGCAAAACGATGAAAGCTGGACCCTGCTGCGATCTATGAAGCGCTGGCTGCGCACGGCCGGTCCACATACCGAGTTGCGCGTCGGCGGCCAGACCGTCCCGTTACGCCTGCTGATGGCGGAGATGATGGCAGATTTGCGCAGGCAACTGCTTGAGCATTCGAACCTGGGAGCGGGCGCCAAAGAGAATCTGGAAGTCATGTTGGGCGTGCCCGCCAACGCTAACAGCAATCAGCGTTTTTTGACTGAAGAAGCGGCGCAGGCGGCGGGCTTTGCGGTGTTGGGAGTGGTGAACGAGCCGTCAGCCGCGGCGATCGAATATGCATTCCGGAACAGCGCTGAGCGCAGGAAGGGGTCAGGCGGCGGGTTGCTGGTGTACGACCTGGGAGGCGGGACGTTCGACGTTTCGCTGATGACTCTTGGAGAATCAGAGAACACAGTTGAAGCTTCTGACGGGATTCCGCACGTTGGCGGAGACGACTTTGACGAAATCCTGGCCGACCTTGCGCTCGAATGCGCTGAATCAGGCGCGGCACTCAGTCCATTTGAGCGGCGCGTGTTGCTCGACGAGTGCAGGGAAAAGAAGGAATCGTTGAATCCCAATACACGCAAGGTGACGATTGATTTGGAGCGTGTGCGGCCCGGATGGGAAGAGGTGACGATTCCAGTGGAGTCTTACTACGAGCGATGCCGGCCGCTGATCGAGTCGACTCGCGTTGTTGTGGAGAATTTGCTGGCTGCTCACGCGGATCGCGCACTGGAGACGCTGTACGTTACAGGCGGAGGATCGGAGTTGCCCGCAGTAGCGCGTGTCCTGCGCGAGAGTTTTGGGCGCAAAGTGCGCCGCTCGGCTTATATGCGCTCGGCGAGTGCAATTGGACTGGCAATTCGCGCAGCCGCAGCTTCTGACCGGCTGCAGGACCAGTTCAATAAGAATTTTGGGATGTGGCGCGAAACTGATTTCGGCGGGACGATTGTATTCGACCTGATCTTTCCTCGCGGTGTGCGGCTGCCTGCGGCGGATGAACCACCTCTGCGCCTGGAGCGCGCCTATCAGCCCGCGCATAACATCGGCCACTTTCGCTACCTGGAGTGTTCACAACTCGACGATCAAGGCCAACCCATCGGTGAGATTACCAACTGGGAACAGATTCAGTTTCCCTTTGATCCTCTGCTCTGGGGACGCGCCGATTTGGCAGCAGAACCGGTAGAACCGCTCGTAAACCCGCATGGACTCAAAGTCCGTGAGGAATACACCTGCGACGCGAGCGGTCATTTGAAGGTGAGAATTTCTGAAGAGCCGGTGGGAAATAGCCGTGAGTTTTCCATTGGACAACTGGCAAGCAACTGAATTTCGCGCTCTGAAACGACTCTTACGGGTTGGGCTGGCCGAATTTACTCTCCTGCGTTCGGCTGATTGATCGCTCCGCCCTTAAGCGCCCATTCCACAAAACCCGCGGGCGCATTTCTCACGCCCGCGATGTTGGCCATCGCGATGCTTTTGAGATGGTGCCATTCAATGTCCCGCAAATCCGCAGTGCGAAGGTCGGATCCGTCGAGGACCGCATCGGAAAGGTCGACGCCGACCAGGCTGCTGCCGTTTAAGTCAGTGTTGCGCAGATCGGCCTGCTCGCAGTTCGCATGATCCAGTACAGCACCTCGCAGATTGGCTGAGTTGAGATTCGCAAGCGCGAAGTTGACGCCGGTGAGATCACTGTTGCGCAGGTCTGCGGAGCTGAAATCGGAGCGCAGCAGGTTGGCATTCCGCAGATGAAGCCCCTGCAGGAATGCGGAGGAAACGGCAACTCCCACCAGCGGAACCTTGTCTTCGTTGAGTTCCTGCAAAGCCTCGATCCGTCCGCCGCTGCCGCCCTTTCCCTGGGCTGTGTTAATGACCTGCCACGCCTGGTAATGGCGCTGCTTCACGCGGTCTCCCGATTCTGAGAAATAGAAGATCACGGCAATCAAGACGGAGAACGTTCCAAGGTATTCGAGAACTTCAAGGAAAGACCAATTGCTGAGGACGAAGGCCGTCCACTCGAATAGCCACACAAGAGCGATGAATGGGGTTAGCCACTTATGCCCGGCGCTTTGCTTCCTTACCTTCCAAGGGGCGGGCCGGGTTCTTGGTGTGTGCATGATCATTTGGAACTTCCTGCATTTGACATGAGGGTATGAGAATATTACCGGTCATGATCCCAGCCAGAATAAGGGTATGAGGCTGATAGCAGCCAGCGCTATAAGAAACGCGAGGCTCTGCTTGCCGGTTATGCGATCGGCCAGGCTGAAGGCATAAATTCCTTTCACAATGTTATTGCTCGCGGCAGCGATCAGAATCGCGGCTGCAGCAACCTTGGTCGGCGTAAGCGAGCCCGCCGCTTGAGTTAGTCCCATGATAAACGGATCAACGTCACTTACGCCCATGATGGCGGCCAGCGTATTCAATCCGCCTTGGCCAAGATAAGTGACAGCTAACTGCGTTGCCACCAGCATGACAAGAAACAACGCAGCAAATAGAAAGGCTGCGAGCAGGTCTAGCGGGTTCTTCGGTTCGAATTCTCTTTGCACCGTTTCGGGGCTCTTGTCTGCGCGCCGAGTCCAAAGCCAACCAGTACCTATACCCAGTGCGGCCAGGACGAGAAATGGCATCCAAAGAAGTGACATCAATTGCCGGTTGAACAGGGCCAGGAGTGCGGCCAAGCGCAAATACATCACGCCAGAAGCGATCACGATGCCGCCCGTGAAAAGGTGGGGATGGTGCTCACGCGCAGCCCGGCGGGCAAGTACAACCGTGGTGACGGTAGAGGAGTAAGCGCCACCAAGCAGCGCTGCCAACTCGATGCCGCCCTTAGCCTTCGTCACCTTCTGCAATACGTAACTGACATAAGAAATCGTGCTGATCGCAACCACGACCAGCCAGGTCTTGAAAGGGTTGATATGAAACTCGCCGAATTCCTGGTTTGGCAGTACGGGCAGAATGACGCCAGACAGAAGCAGGAATTTTGCAAATGTAAGAATTTCCTGCGGAGCGACGCGTACCGCAAGTTTTTCGAGAGCTGCTTTCAAATCCAGCAATATCAAGCTGGCAACGCTGAGCGTCGTCGCGATCCAGAAATGCCCATAACAAACGAGCGCGCCAACCAGGAACGTCGCGAGGCCTGACATCTCAGAGGTGACACCGGCGGCCTGGACAGAGGAGAGCTTATGCCAGTAAGACAGGAGGAGGAATGCCGCGATAACAAGGAAGCCGATCGTCAGCGGAAGCAGTTGCGTGCCTGAGACAAGTGCGATGGAATAACCAATGAGTCCGATCAGCGGAAAGGTACGGACCCCTCCGAAAGCGTAAGTTCCTCCTGACGCCTTATGCTCCTCCCGCTCCAGTCCGATCAAGAACGACAGAAACAAGACCAGAACAATCTTTACTGCTTCCGGAGGCAGGTGCTGGTAGATCTCCATCTGGGGTGGCCTCCAATTCTCCTTCTTCCGGCATTGCCTCTGCAGGAATCGGTGCCCCGGCGCCTCGGCATGTTCGTAGGCAGCCATGAGCAAGTATCGGACTAAGCTGCCAGAAAGCTTACACGGTGTCACCGGCGGGCGTCGCAGGTTTCTCTAGGGGAATGGGGTTCAACCATCCTACGGTGATAGCCTCAAAGGTTATGGCGTTGGCGCAGGAGGTCGATTTTCTGGTGATGGGCGCAGGCGTAGCAGGTCTGCGCGCGGCCGTGGAACTTGCAGATCACGGTGACGTTCTAGTCGTAACCAAGGAATCCCTTGGTGAATCGAACACACACTACGCACAAGGCGGCATCGCCGTGGCAATGGACGGTGGCGAGGATGTCTCGCTCCATCTGAAGGACACCGTGAACGCCGGCGATGGGCTTGTCTATTTGCCTGCCGCGGAGGCCCTGGCAACCGAAGGCCCCCTGCGCGTGGCCGAACTCATCAATTGGGGTGCGCGTTTCGACCGCGAAGACGGCCAGTTGCTCAGAACCCGTGAAGGTGCACACTCCCTGCCACGCATTCTGCATGCAAATGGTGATGCAACGGGGGCGGAAATCAGCCGCTCGCTCGTTAATTTTGCCCGCGCCCACCCGCGCATTCGCTTTGCTGAGTGGGTTACTGTGACCGCACTTCATATGGTTGATGGCCGCGTGACTGCTGTCGATCTGCTCGATCACGACAACCTCCTGGAACGAGTGTGCGCGCGGGCCGTGCTGATTGCCGCGGGGGGCGCTGGGCAGGTTTATTCCGACACCACCAATCCCGGCGTAGCCACCGGCGACGGGATCGCTCTGGCTGCCCAAGCCGGCGCCGAGCTGAGCGATATGGAGTTCTATCAGTTTCACCCTACCGCTCTGTCGCTACCTGGAGCGCCGCGCTTCCTGCTGTCTGAAGCGTTGCGCGGCGAGGGTGCGTACCTGCGCAACGAAAGCGGGGAGCGCTTCATGGAGCGTTACCACCCACTGGCCGAACTGGCTTCGCGCGACGTGGTGGCGCGAGCCATTACCCGCGAAGGGATGGGTCCGGAGCCGGGCGAAGTGAAGGTAGTGCACCTCGATATGCGCCACGTGAAAGGGGTCGACCTGCATCGACGTTTCCCCGGAATCAGCGAGTTTCTGGCCAGGTACGGGCTTGACCTTCAGAGCGACCTGATTCCGGTACGGCCGGCGGCGCATTACTTGATGGGCGGAATCAGGACCGACCTCTTCGGCCGAACCACATTGCGCGGTCTTTATGCTGCTGGAGAGGCAGCTTGCACCGGGGTTCACGGGGCCAACCGGCTGGCTTCAAACTCGCTGCTCGAAGGATTGGTTTTCGGTGCGCGTGCCGCGCAGTCGATGCTCGCTGATCGACTGCCCCTGGTGGCCGCCGATGCGCCGAATTGCCCAACCGAGCCCTTGTCCCGCGATGAGAATGAGCAGGCGGAGATTCACATCGCATATCTGCAGCACGCCATGTGGGCTAACGCCGGACTATTACGTTCGGAAGCAACATTGATTGAGGGCATGCGCGCACAGGCAGATACCGCTGAGAGGCTTGCGCGGCTCGCTCAACCTGGCAAGGCAAGCCGCCGCCTTGCCGAGGCACAGGCCATGAGTTGCGTGGCTTGTGCCATTCTGAATGCGTCCCTGGCCCGCACGGAAAGCCGAGGTGCGCATTTCCGCAAAGACTTTCCGAAGCGCGACGACGAGCATTTCCGAAAACACTCCGTTCTCAGCAATGATGGAACCGGCGAAGTGCGGATTGCGTTTCAACAGTGGTGAGATTGCAGAAGGTTTTTCGCCGACGTTTACGGTTTTCTTTTTGAATGTGTGACTTTTAGCGCGGGGAGTTCTCGTTCCACCTTGTACACTTCCCCTGAACAGGAGGATTTCGTCTATGCAGACCCGGATTCAGGGCACGACAATGCCCGTGCTCGACGTGCAACTCGATCCTAACGAAAGTGTTTATTCCGAAAGCGGCGAGCTTTCGTGGATGACCGCCTCAATCCAGATGACCACTCATACCCAGATGGGCGGAGGCGGAGGTTTATTTGGCATTCTGAAGCGGGTCGCCGGCGGCGGCAGTCTCTTTATGACGGAATACCGGGCGTATCAATATCCGGGCGAAGTGTCGTTTGCCACCAAGGTGCCGGGGCACATCGTGCCCGTGCAACTGGGGCAGGGCGCTGACTACATGGTTCACCGGCACGGGTTTCTGTGTGCCACCCCGCAGGTGACGATCAGTGTCGGCTTTCAGCAGTCGCTGGGTGCGGGCATTTTCGGGGGTGATGGGTTTCTGCTGCAGAAATTGAGCGGCGTTGGCACGGCCTGGCTCGAGCTTTCGGGTGAGTTAATCGTGAAAAATCTGGCTCCCGGGGAAATGCTGCGCGTCCATCCGGGGCATGTAGGTGCATTCCAGTCGTCAGTCGGATTTCAGATCACGATGGTGCCCGGACTGAAGAACGCGATTTTCGGCGGGGACGGTATCTTTCTAGCCATGATGACTGGGCCGGGTGCCGTATGGCTGCAGACGCTGCCCATTTCGCGGTTGGCGCATCAGATCAGTGAGTACCTGCCGCACGTTGAGAGCCGGCAAGTGGGACCGGCCACTGGCGGCGCCCTGCTGGGCGGAATTGTGGGATCGATTCTGGGCGGGGATCAGTAAGTCAGCGAGTCGGCCTCAGGTTCTCAGGGTCGTGGCACTAATCACGCTGCAGAATCAAGGCCTAACTTCGGGAATCCTAAGTATGAACGAACTCTTCGGCGACGGCCGCAATCTTCGCAGCGATATTCTTTTCACATTCGCGATTGGTCTGGCGTGTTATGTGGCGTGGCTTGTTCGCGATGTCGTTGTGCTTCTTTATGTGTCCGGGCTGCTTGCCGTTGTGTTCAGGCCCGTAGTCGTTTCCGTCTCCAGGCTTCGCGTGGGGCGGTGGCGGCCGTTCAAGGGCGTTGCCATCCTGGTCATGCTGCTGGCCTTTGCGGGAGCCCTCACCGCTTTTGGTTTTCTGGCTTTTCCCCCTGTAATCCGGGATCTTCAGGAGTTCGGCCGTGAAATGCCGACACGATCTCCAGCGCTGCTGGAGAAGCTTCGTCATATTCCCTTCGTAGACCGGATGGACACCGACGATATCAATTCCAAGATCCAGGACTTCGCTAGCAACGCTGCAGCTTACCTTTTGCTCTCATTCAAGAGTTTGGCAAGCAGACTATTGACTTTTATCTCGGGCCTCGTTCTCACCATTTATTTCATCTTGGAGGGCGACCAGGCCTATCGGTGGTTCCTATCCTTCTTTCTGCCGGAAAGTCGCGACCGGCTTGACCGGACACTGCAACGGGCCAAGACTCGAATGGGCAATTGGTTGCTCGGACAGGCGTCCCTGATGCTCGTTCTCGGAATAACGAGCACTCTCGTTTATCTAGCCCTTCATCTTCGCTACGCATACGCATTGGGCGCGCTGACCGGATTGCTGAACGTAATTCCTGTGATCGGAGCCTCGGTGAGCATTGTGCTGGCCCTGCTGGTTGCGGCTATCGATTCCTGGGGCCGTGTATTAGGCGTCGCAATCTTCTACGCAGTTTATTTGCAGATAGAGAACTCGTTTCTTGTGCCGCACATTATGAGACAGCGGGTGGGTCTTCCCGGACTGGCGATTCTCGTCGCGCTACTACTGGGTTTCGAACTTGCGGGCGTCATGGGAGCTCTTGTTTCCGTACCTACTGCAGTGCTTGTTGCGGTGCTTGCGGACGAGTACCTCGTCCGCAAGGAATTGGTGTAATCCGGTGAAGAGGGCACCTTCTGCGATGTACACTCCTGTAGTCATCAAAATGCAGTTTGGAGAAGCGTCCTATGCTCGTTCCTCTTCGCTCTTCCCGCATGCTCCGATCAATCAGGCGGGTCGCGGTAATGCTGGTTTTCCCGGCCATCTGCGTATACGGCCAGACTGCAGCCGGTCGATCCGTCTCCTCTCGCGCTGTGGCTGTGGCGGCCACGACGGACAACGAAGGTAGCAATACAACTGCTGAAACGGTAAATGCCGCGGCGAGTCCCGCATCCGAAAGCCAAGAGGCCTCGGCGGCGCAAGACAAGACCTCCGCCGCTGCGCCGGCTCCCGCGAATCAGGAAAACCAGGCTGCCTGTCCCCGCCTTGCAGTCAGCGCCATCCCGCTCAATGAAACCATTGAGGCGAGTGTCCAAGGACTGCTGGACTCAGGGCATTTGAAGCCCGGAAAAGAGATCTGGGTGAAGGTTGGATATGGGATAGCCTTCCCGGAATGTTCGCTGGATGCGGACGCTGCCATCTATGGCCACGTAATGGCAGTCACGTCGACAAAGAACCCAAACGCTTCGGAGCTCTCGCTGCAATTCGATCATGCCGACTGCACGGGACACCCAAAGAAGGAACTGAATCTGTGGCTTATTGGCGTGTTGGCGTCCCCAGACGATTCGGACACCATGCATGAAGCTGTGCCGGCTGAAGTGGCAGGCGGATCCCGGCGGATTTCCACCACGGTAGGAAACACATCCGATTTCGATGAAAGGCTCAACCCAGGGGGCCCTCCGCATACCGTTCTTCCGGGAATTGTGGTGGGAATGAAGAAGGTGAAGTTGATGCCCGGTGGAGGAGCGCCGGGATGTGGCGCGAAGATTACCAGCACGGATCGAAGCGTACACCTGGGGCCTGGGACGGAACTTATCCTGACGATAGGACGAGCGCAGTAACCGCAACCGCTAACCTTTCGGACGGGTACTTCTTGCGCACGGCCCGAACTAAAGCGAAGCGGCCGTCTTGTAGAAGACATTTAAGGCAAGGGCTCGATTCGTTGGCGCCCTGCCTGAACCGCGGAATCGACGGCCGCCTTCATAACGCCGCAGTTGGCCATGAAGCGGACGAAGCTCGCAGATAGCGGTTCGTGAGGTTCGGACGCCAGTTCAGTGACTCTGGGCGAGGTCGCCGATGCGGTCTGCATGGCGCCGGTTCCTTGTGCATCGAGGATGAGAGCAGTGAGCTTGCGAGCCAGACCGAGCGGGAAGCTTTCGGAGACGAACACCAATTTCCCTCGCCGTGTGATGACGACTGGCCCTTCGTCGGTGGTATAAACCTGTTCCTCCGATTCCGCCTCGGCACCTCCGCTGTTCGCAGGGGATGAACGCTCCGCAGCGTTATCCGGCTTGAGGCCGGAATACTTCCGTCCCAGCTCATCGGCGTATAGGCGGGCGAAAGCTCGGGCCGCGGGAGCATTTCTCCACGCTGAAAGATAGAACAGGGCGATAGAAGCGGTGCTGCCCTGTTGGGCGGCGGTGGTGGCGCTGCGCAACTGGCCGGCCCAGTAGATTCCGCCGTCCCAGGCCGGGGTAAGGTTGCGGGCGGTTTCGTCGCCGCCGAAGAGGCCGGTAAGAATCTGCACGTCGAGCTGGCCCACCTGGCCGATGTCGTAGGGCCGATAGAGCTTGTCGACCAGGGGATGAATGTCGGGCAACAGAGGTACGGGAGGGAGATGTCCCTTTTCATACTCGCGGGGATTGATGATCTCCCATGTGGAAGAGGGCGGACGGTCGAGTGCGCCGGCAAAGGCCGCGGTCTGACCCTGATCCATCCACACGTCCTGTTCGAAACTGAGGCCCTCGCGGTAGGGGAACATCAATGTTTCAGAGAGCAGCAGCGGTGCCCGGGCAAGGATGGGCGAGTCTCCAGAGCCGGTCATTTGCTGCTTGATAAGCTCGACGACCTCGGGGTCTTTGAGCAGACTATGGCCCATTGGCTTGAGAATATCGTCCATCATGACAGCTGTGGCTTGTCCCTCTGTGACAGCTTCACGGGCGGAGTCGAACTCGTCCTCGGCGAGATGGCTGGTATCGTCGTTCGAGTTGAGCGAGACGTCCGGGGGTGACGGGTCGCTCCATTTCTCCAGATCGACACGCTGATCCTGGAGTGCGTGCGTGAGTTCATGCGCAAGCACGGGCTTCTGGTCATCTATCCCTACCCAATCCAGCAGATTCACAGTCTTCGTCTTGGGATCGTAATAGGCCTCAATCTGCTCCTTGAGCAGGGAAAGCAGGAACGGCTTGAGGTCGAAGTCGCGGTCAAGCAGGCCGAACTTCTTAAGGACGATTTCGCTGCGCTGCATGCGTTTTGCGTCCTCATCCTCATTAAACTTCATGTTCAGGTAGCTTTCTACGTCCGCGCGGGTGGTCAGACGGCGCTTGACTTCACTTTTGATGGGCAGTCCGGTCTCCTGCGAGGAGAATTTCAGCAGGACATCGACCAGGCCAAAGAGCTGTTTGGCCTGGTCAGGCGTGATATGGGTTTCGGGTTTTGCGTTGGCCTTGCCAGGGGGGGTGACAGGGGCTTGGGCAGGAGCGCCAGCGTTTCGGGTAGTTGACGCGGCGCCCGCCGGCTGCTGTGCTGGTGCGGCGGTCGCTGCGAGGCACAAGGCCGCGGCAAGAATCCACTCACCCCAGCCATGCCCTGCGATTGCAAGCTGTTCCCTCATTCATTCTCCCTGCGGCTCGTGGCTTCTCCAAGGCGCGGCATTGCATCCCTTCTCAAGGCTATAATCAGGATGCGGTGTGGCGCGATGTTTGCGCAGAAAAAGTGTGCCCTGGACCGCAGAATTGCTCCCCTATGACTGAATCGGACCTTGCCACATTCAATCTTGCCACTCCACTTGCCACATTGCTGGCCTCGGCTGCCAAACCGCCCAAGCTCGCGGAGTATCGCGGTGCAATGACCCCTCTGGAATTGGACGCGCCAGCAACGGAAATAGCGGCGTTGGTCAGAGGCGCGGCGGTGCACGACCTTGGTTGGATGAAGCGGTTGGCCGTCCGCGGCGACGACCGCTTCCGCTGGCTAAGTGGCATGGTAACCAACATGGTGAAGGACCTGGCGCCGGACGCAGGAGCCTGGAACCTCGTGCTGAATGCGCAGGGTCGCATTCAAGGCGATTTGACTGTATGGCGCGAGGGTGACGGGCTGGAGTTGGTGATCTCGGCCGATCAATATGACCGGCTGCTGGCACACCTGGAACACTTCATCATCATGGACGATGTGGATCTGGTTCCGTTGGGGCTCGAGCCGGGAGGCGCTGAGACAGCTTTGGGGCTGGCTGGGCCACAAGCCGGCGAAGTACTCGGCCGCATGGGCCTTCCTGCCCTCGCTGAACCGATGACCGGAACGCGCGTGGAGTGGAACGGGTTGAACCTGCGGATTTTGCGAGGCTATGGCTCACTGACACCCCACTATGAGCTTTGGACCCCGGCTGTGGGCATGACCCGGCTGTGGCGAACGCTTTCGACCGCGGGAGCGAGCCCGGTGGGAGCCAAAGCAGTTGAGGCATTCCGGATTGCTGAAGCGATTCCGATTTACGGCATCGACATGGTGGAACGCGACTTGCCACAGGAAACCTCTCAGATGAGAGCCATCCATTTCAACAAAGGCTGCTACCTGGGGCAGGAAATCGTCGAGCGGATTCGTTCGCGCGGCAATGTCCACAGACACTTGCGGTCGCTGGAGTTGAAAGGCCCGATACCCGAGGCGGGAACTGAGCTGAAAATCGACGGCTCCGCGGCAGGACAGATTACCAGCGCGGCCGAATTGCAGCTTTCGGACGGGGGGCGCGTTTTTGCGCTGGGCATGATGCGCGCTAATGCTGAGGCGAGCAACCAACCACTCACTTATACCGCGGGCACGGCCGTGGGCGACGCCCGCATTTTGGCCACACCGCTAAACCTTTGATTCGAATTGGATTGGAAATCTGGTGCCATGAGCGATACGCCGAAATTCGAAGTGATTGACCGTCGTAAATTCAAGGCGGAAGAAGAACAGGAAACCGCGAAGACACAGGCTCCCCCTGCTGAGGCTGCCCCGGAAGAGGCGCATGGCGGGCCGCGACTTGTCGTGCCGGAAACCACACACGAGACATCCTCTGAGGAGTCAACCTCTGCCGGCCTAGCGGATGAGTCGGTTGAGTTGCCTCCCGCCCCGACCGTTGAGGAAAGCCGCGAACAGAAGTTTGCCTACGACGCGTCGGCGCAACGGCTGGAAGACCTGGTGCGTGCGCAAAATCCAGCGGTCGGGGCGCAGCCGCCGGTCGGATTCGAGCACCTGGTGCAGCAGCTTTATGTTTCCGCGATGATCCAGATGGGGGCGGGGGCGCAAGAGGGTCAGCGCCCACGCGTTGACATTCTGGGAGCGCGGCAAACGATTGACCTGATGGGCGTGTTGGCCGAAAAGACGAAGGGCAACCTGACCGAGGCCGAAGACCGTGCTCTTCAGACGGTACTGTTCGAGGTGCGCATGGCGTTCCTGGAACTTACGAGCATGATTACGCTGCAGGGCATGCAGCCGCCGCAGCCTCCGCCGCCGGGCAAACGGTAGTCGCGCCGGATCGCGATGGAGGGACAGCTCACATTTCTGGGGACGGGAACCTCGATGGGGGTTCCGACGCTGGGTTGCGGTTGCGCGGTTTGTACCTCTGCCGACCCGCATGACAGGCGGCTTAGGCCTTCGGTGCTGCTGCGCTGGCAACAATCGCGGCGCGAGCGGGTGGTGGTGATCGATACGGGCCCCGATTTTCGCGAGCAGGCTCTTCGCAACGGACTGACCCGCGTGGATGCTGTGCTGTATACACACGGACACGCCGACCACATTCTAGGACTTGATGATCTTCGCCCGTTGAGCTTTACGGTCTTCCGCGAAGGCGGAACAATTCCCCTGTTCGCTTCGAAAGCCACGGCAGAAGTATTGGGCCGGATTTACGACTACACATTCTCGCCAAAGGCCACCTATCCCAACCGCGCCCGGGTGCGCATTGAGCCGCTTGAAGATCGGACTCTGGTGCACGGCGTGGAGTTTGTCCGCGTGCCGCTGCTGCACGGGGAGATGGAGATTGCCGGGTTTCGCTTTGGCCGCACGGCTTACCTGACCGACGTAAGCACCATTCCGGAATCGAGCTTTGCGCTGCTGGAAGGGCTTGATTGCCTGATTGTTTCCGCATTGCGCCACAAACCCCATCCCAGCCACGCGACCCTGGATCAGGCGGTGAGCTGGGCGAGGCGCATTGGCGCTCGACAGACCTTGTTCACGCATATTGCGCACGAGTTGGGCCACGCCGAGACCAACCGGGCGTTGCCTGAAGGCATGGCGCTGGCCTACGACGGCCTCACCTTCCCCTTGAATCTGGGGCCTGCGAGCCTATGAACGACAGCACGAGCAGCCTGATTTCCATTTACCGCTCTCTGCCCGGGATTCCGACAGGCTTTGGCCCGAGCGTGGCGGCCATTGGCAACTTTGATGGCGCGCATCTGGGCCACCGGCAGATTCTCTCCGCAGTAGCCGCAGAGGCGCGCGAGCTTGGAATGCGCGGAGTGGCCATCACATTCGACCCTCATCCGGATCAGTATTTGCGCCCCGCGCAGGCTCCCAAACTGCTGACGCCACTGGTTGAGCGCCTAAGGCTACTGGCCACCACCGGCATCGACACAGCCGTGGTATTGCCTTTTGACAGTGCGCTTGCCAACCTGGCTGCGCGGGAGTTTGTGCGCCGGGTGCTCGTGGAGGCGCTTTGTGTGCGCGAACTGCATGAAGGGAGCAGCTTCCGCTTCGGCCGTCGCGCGGAGGCCGGAGTGAAGGAGTTGGCGGAGTTCGGCGCAGAGTTTGGATTCGCGTTGCACCTGCATAAGGCGGTACATGTGCATGGGCTTGAGGTATCGAGCTCGGCGGTACGGTGTTTTGTGGCTGCAGGCGACATGAAGCGGGCGCGCTGGATGCTCGGACGACCGTTTTCTGTGCGCTCGACACCTGCTCGCGGGAGAGGAATCGGTAGACGGCTTCTGGTTCCTACGGTGAATCTGGCGGCCTATGACGAATTGTTGCCGGCCTTTGGCGTGTATGTGACGCGATTGACGGTGGGTGGCCGGTGCTTTCAGGCGGTGACCAATGTGGGCAACCGACCTACGTTTGGCGAGGCATCGTTTGCCGTGGAGTCGCACATTCTGGACTTTGAGCCGATTGATCTGGATGAGTCGACCCCGTTGGAACTGGAGTTTCTGTTGCGGCTGCGCGGCGAGATGACATGGCCGTCGCCGGAAGCGCTGAAGGCCCAGATATTCAAGGACGTTGCGCGGGCGAAGCGTTATTTTCGGCTGGCGGACGGAGCCCAGGGCCAGAGTTCAGTGGGCGTCCTTCGGCGCTAGAGAGGCTGCGGAAAATGGGCCTCGTCCCGTACAAGGAATCTGAAATGCATCGCTCAGTGTCTAAAGCTAATCCATTTATTTTCTTGCGCTTGCGGAACGACTGAGGTCGTGCCCTGTTATGCAGCAAGTGCCCGGTTGGAAGAATCGTTCAAGGATCGCACCCGGCGAAGAAGACGCGGGGAAGAAAATGAAGATTCTTCGGCTGCGATCGCTCCGCGACCTTCCTCCGGTTGACAGACGCTGCTTTGGCAGGGGGTTTCGGTTCGGTGGTCGCCAAATATGTCAGCAGCCATGACGTCCTCACGGGAATGCGGACGAGAATGACAGAAGGTTTGAGCACACTGGTTTGCGGAGAGGATTAGAGGGCGAGTGAAGGTGGTGGTTGCTTCGCGCCTAGTGAGGTGAAGGAGGCCGGGTTGGTCCCGATTGCGTTGGCTTCGCTGCAGGTCTGACGGGGAAGGTGGTTTGCCTGGAAACGGGTTGCGGATTTGATTCCGGTGGGGTTGCTGGTTTCAGCGGCGCAGGCGCGGCGGCCTGATTCATTGTGTTGTCTTCCTGGTCCCCAAGGAACTGTTCGTCGGGGCTGCCGGCGATCGCGGCGCGCATGAAGGTCATCCAGATGGGAAGGGCAGTACGGGCGCCAGTCTCCTTGTTGCCCAGCGATTCGCGGCTGTCATAGCCCACCCAGACACCGCAGGTGATGGAGGGCGAGAATCCGAGGAACCAGGCGTCGGTGAAGTCGCTGGTGGTGCCAGTTTTGCCGCCCAAGGGGTGATTGAGTTGCGCCACAGCGGCTCCGGTGCCGTGCGCGGTAACGGCGCGGAAGAGAACCATCATGGAGCGCGCTGTCTGCTCGCTGATTACTTCGTTGACGGCGGGGCGGTCCTGCCACAACGTGATGCCGTCGTAGTTGGATACCTTGCGAATGAGGCGCGGGGTTACGCGGATGCCGTCGTTGGGAAAGACGGAGTAGGAGTTTACCTGCTCCTGAAGGGTAATTCCGGCAGCGCCGAGCGCTATCGGCAGATAGGGCGGAAGGTCAGAGGTGACTCCGAAGCGGCGCGCCATATCGATGACCTTGTGGATGCCGACGCGCGCGGCGAGTTTGACCGCGGGGACGTTGCGCGACTCGGCAAACGCGTTGATGAGCGTCATCGGGCCTTTGAAGTTGTTCTCGTAGTCATGGGGGGCATATCCGCCGAAGTTTACGGGTGAATCGACGACGATGTCGGTGGGTTTCGCGCCTTCTTCCAAGGCGGTGGTATAGACGTAAGGCTTGAAACTGGAGCCAACTTGTCTCTCGGCCTGCGTAGCGCGGTTGAACTGGGAAAGGGCGAAATCCCGGCCGCCCACCATCGCCAGCACGTCACCTGTGGTGTTGTCCATGGCCAACAAGGCGCCTTGGGCACCGGAGTCCTGCTCCAGCGTAGCGCGGCGTGCGCCAGCCTCCAAGCCGCTGGAGAGATGGACATAGATAATGTCGCCCGGCTTGACCAGGGCATCGCCATAGCGCTGGCCCGTCCATTGCCAATCGGCGGGGAGAAGAACGACTTCACCCGAACCTATGCGGGCATCAATTTCGAGAGGTAAGACGCGCGTGACGACGGCATGGACGTAATCGCCGGGGTTGGCGGCCATTGCCCAGTCGGGATGCTTGTACTCCTCAATGGTCTGGCCACTTGCGAGAAGATTTTCCAGCTTGCCAGTCCAGCCTTTGCGCCGTTCGTATACTGCCAGGCCGTCGGCCACGGCGCGATTGGCCGTCTGCTGCAAATCGAGGTCGAGGGTGGTCTCGATGCGCAGGCCGTCTTCGTGGACTTCCTCCGATCCGAAGCGCTTTTCGAGTTCGCGGCGGACCTCTTCCTGGAACCACGGCGCGACCGAGGCATTGGGCTGAGAGATGTGCAGGCCGAGAGGCGCCAGGCGTGCCTGCGCGGCCTGCTGATGAGTGATGACGCCGTCGGACTCCATCTCGCTGAGGACGAGATTGCGGCGGCGCAACGCCTTTTCAGGATTGAGGATGGGCGAATAGGCCACTGGTCCCTTGGGAAGGCCCGCGAGCAGGGCGGCCTCAGTCAGATCGAGGTCTTTTGCGTGCTTGCTGAAGTAGAACTCCGAGGCGGCCTCAAAGCCATACATGCCGCTGCCAAGATAGATCTGATTGCCATAAAGGGTGAAGATCTGCTCCTTTGTGAAGGCACGTTCGATCTGAATGGCGAGATAGGCCTCCTGAAGCTTGCGGGTCACCGTGCGTTCGTCGGAAAGAAAGAGATTGCGCGCCAGTTGCATGGTGAGCGTGGAAGCCCCTTGAACGCGGCCGTGGCTGCGCAGGTCGTGCCACAGGGCTCCGGCGATGCGCAGGACATTGACACCCCAATGGGACTCGAAGCTCTTGTCTTCAATGGAGATGACGGCCTGGCGCAGGACCGGCGCAAAGCCGTCGTAGTTGACGACCACCCGCCGTTCGAGGGCAAAGGAACCGATGATACGGCCTTTGCGGTCGTAGAGGTCGGTGGTCGTGGATGGGCGGTAGCGCTCAAGGTCGTTAATCTGGGGCAGATTAACGGAGTAGACCAGCATGAGGCCGGCGAGGGAGCCGGTGATGATGGCCAGGAAGAACAGGGTGATGAATGCTACTTTGCCGGCCGCCTTCCGGCGCCTGAAAAGCGGGACCGGCTCCGGCTCAAGCCGATGAGTGCGGCCGAGACCGCGCGGTTGCGAAGGTCGATTGGAGGTGGCAGCCAAGCGCTTCAGGCCTCGTGGGCATCCTGCAAACGCATCGCGGAGGATAGCCTCAGCCTAAGGCTAGCATGGCTCAGCTACAGAAGCTCGCGCAGACGCCTTTTCAAGAACCATGCCGTGCAAGAGCGGCACTGCGCGAGGCATTTTATCCGTTCTTGGCTTTAAGGAGCGCAAGCGCCTTGTCGAGTGGCTCGTCACCCTTGGGAGTAGGTGTTTCGATATCGAATTCGTCTTCAGAAGCCTGACCCACGAGGACGTTGGGGGTGACGGCATCGTCCTGAATCTTCTTGCCGTCGGGGCCCTCATACTTGGCTACGGTGAGCAGCAAGGCAGCGCCGTCGGGCAGTTCGATCGTCTTTTGTACCGAGCCTTCGCCGAAAGTGCGTTCCCCTACGATATCGCCGCGTTTGTCCCCTTCGACGGCGTCGGCGGTCAGTTCAGCGGCGCCATAGGTTCCGCGGTTGACGAGCACGGCGAGGGGAGCGCCGGTGATGTACTTCGACGGATCGGCTGTAAAGGTTTGCGAGGGGAATTTCTGGCCTTCCAGCGTGGCCAGGGTGCCCTGATTGATGAAGAAGTTAGCGAGCCGCAATCCCTGGGCGGCGTCACCGTCGGAGCAGTCTCGCAGGTCGAGCAGGACCTTTTCGGCTTTGGGGGCGGCCTTGAGCTTGGCAGCGATTTCATCTACGCGGGCAGCGGTGAGTTCGCCGGGCTTGAGGTAAAGAATGCTTGCGTTGTCATACTGCTGCTGACTGAGCGGGGGCGGGGCGGTAATTGTGCGGGTAAGCGTGAGCTTGTCGGGGTCGGCTTTGCGCGGGCGGACCACCGAGATTGTGAGAGTCGTGCCAGGTTTGCCCTCAAGCATCAGGCGAATGACAGCCAACGACAATTCGCGAGTGGATTGGTCGCTGATGGATTCGATGACGTCGCCGTCGGCCAGGTGTTCCTTATCCGCAGGAGAGCCGGGCACGACGCTGACGATGTTGGCATAGCCAAAACGCTTGGAGACGGTGATGCCGATCTGCGCGACGCCGGTGGACGGGCGATCCTTGTAAATCTTGTATTCAGCTGGCGTTAGATAGCTGGAATCAGAATCCAGCGATTCCAATAGGCCGTGCAGGGCGCCGGTGGTGACGTTGTTGATGTTGGGGGATGTGACGTAGTCGCTCTGAATTCGCTTCAGGACCTCGGCGTAAACGTGCATCTGGCGGTAAGCGCCATCCTGTTCGCCGCCGGCGTGAACACCGAAGAAGCCGAACTGTCCGAGAGCAAATCCCAGGCCGAGGGCGGCAAAGACAGCCACGGCCAGTACAAACACAAATCGCTGAAAGAATCGAGACACACACACCACCGGGGCGGCCCAAGGGGAACAGACCGCTCACTCTATAGACGCAATGATAACGCAAGGGGTGCCACGCGTGGTCATTACCGAGGTGCCTCCGGAGAGATTTGCGATGGAGGACTCGGAAGATGGCCTTGATGCCAGGATTCAGCCCGGCATCTTGCTGTCGTGGACGGGCCTACGCAAGGTCCGACTATCTCTGGTTCTAACGTCTGAGTTGAAAGGCCCGGGTTGAGTGCAGCCTGTAGGCGGTACACTCGACCCGATCAAAATTGACAAGAAGGAGATTCCGGCAAGATGGACCCAAAGAGCGGTCCGGCGCACGAGACGATCGCGCAATTCCTCTGCTTTAATGCCCTGTGTTTTGAGGACGGCTCAAAGCAGCCATGGTTTTCAACGCGGTAGAGGGGTTGACTCGCCATTGGGGTCGCGAGCGGTACAATTCGAGCGAATCGAAACAGCCAATGAAGGAGACTCCTACCGACATGGGAAATGCGAGAGAAGCTGCGGCGGAAACGGGATCCAATCTTGCCGAAAATGAAATGAACCGCCGTGAATTCATCCGCCTCGCCCTGATGAGTTCCGCGATGCTGATGGGCTCAAGTCGCCTGCTCGAAGGGGCTGAGCCAGACTCAATGACGCACTCCTATGCCGCGTTGCACGCGCTTGTTCCGGGCGCCATTCAGCCCGATGGCTGGCTGCGCCTGTACATGGAAAAGCAGGCATCGCAGTTGGGGTCTCAACTGCCTCACGTTTCGTGGCCCTTTACCGCTGCGTATTGGGCGGGCGAAGAACAGGCAGAATCGTGGTGGCCCTGGGAGCAGAAGGCTTATTGGCTCGATGGAGCAACTCGCCTGGCCGTGGTGCTGCAGGATGAACGGCTCATGGCACAAGTGCGGGAGTCAATCTACTATACGCTCACCCATACGGACGCCGAAGGATATCTCGGGCCGAAGAATTTCGAGGATCCAAAGGAAGATTTTCACCGCTGGCCGCAGAATGTACTGTTTCGCGGCCTGGCGGCGCTGGGAGATGCGCATCCTGTGCCCGGTGGCGCAGACAGCGTCAACATTGCCGACGCGATGCGGAAGCACTATCTCTCTGACAAGGCTTCCTATGGAACGCCGACGAGAAACGTCACCAATATTGAAGCAATGCTGTGGTGTTACAGGCGCACAGGAGACCCACGCCTGCTTGAACTGGCAGAGAAAAGCTGGAAGGAGTACATGACGGTGGCTGCCGACCCGGATCACGGTGATTTGTCGGAACTACGTGTTTATGCCGCCACACCTATCAATGCGCATGGCTGCACTTACGCTGAGACCATGAAACTGCCGGCCATTCTCTATCTCAATACGGGCAAAGAGGACTATCTCAAGTTTGCGCAGGCGGCGGAACGGCGCATCTTTGACCACCATATGCTGATCGACGGCATCCCTTCCACCTCGGAGTGGTACCGCACGCGAACTTCTCTCGATTCTCACGAGACTTGCGATATCTCTGACCACACATGGTCGTGGGGTTACATGTTGATGGCCACGGGCGATGCAATCTGGGCAGATCGGATTGAGCGAGCCTGCTTCAATGCCGCGCCGGGAGCGATCAAGAACGATTGGAAGGCGCTGCAATACTTTTCGTGCCCCAACCAATTCCTCGCGACGCTGAACTCCGACCACAATGTGATGGAGCATGGGGGGCGCATGATGGCCTACCAGCCGAATCCGGGGCAGAATACGGCCTGTTGCGGAGGCAATGTCCATCGCATTTTCCCGAACTACGCAATCCGCATGTGGATGAAAACCGACGACAACGGCCTTGCGGCGGTTTTGTACGGCCCTTCGAAGATAAAAGCCGTGGCAGGGCCGGAGCAGCAGGAAATTGAAATTGTCCAGACAACGAGCTATCCATTCGATGAACGGATTCACTTGAAAATCAATACAGATCGCCCGGTGGAGTTTCCTCTTTCGCTGCGGATTCCTGCGTGGTGCGATGCGCCGCGATTGACACTGAATGGAGTGGCGGCATCCACGACGCGAACGGAAAAAGGATTCGTCGTGTTGCATCGCAAATTCAAACCGGGCGACGAAGTGATTTTGATTCTGCCGATGAAAGTGGCGGTCACACACTGGCCACAGAACGGCATGGGAATCGAGCACGGCCCGCTTGTCTACGCGTTGCCGATCAAGGAGAACTGGACATCCAAGATCGAGCCAAAGTACACGACCGCCGATTTCCCAAGTTGGGAGGCGACTCCGGCCAGTGCGTGGAACTATGGAATCGCAGTCGATCCCGCAAAATTGGACGGTGAAGTTAAGTTCGAGAGAGGCAGTGCGGCTGAAGACGAAGCGTTTGATCCCTGGGAGAATCCCCGTACGACGCTTACGGTGCCGGTAAGGAAGATCGAGGACTGGGACCTGCAAACCAATCCGGACAATGCGAATCAGAAATTCACTCCACCGTTGCCGGATCTGAGCGTGAGCAAAGTCAGTGAGAAGGTCGAGCGGGTGACGCTTGTTCCTTACGGGTCGACCCAGTTGCGGGTGACCATTTTTCCGGCGGTGCGCGGGTAGAGCCCGATACTACGGTTGTATTTCGTTAGAATCCCGGGGGAGAGCAGCAAAGGCCCGGGCCAATTGGAGAATGAAGATGATGCAAAGACAGAGTAGCCGAAGGACATCAACACTGGTCGCAGGGAGCTTTGCAGCATGTTGCTTTTGCCTGCTGCTTGCAGCCTCGGGATACGCCCAGAGCCTGACAGGTCGTTGGGCGGCGACAGGCAAGACATTGGATGACGGCGAGCAGGAGAGAGCGATTCTCGAACTGACGCAGACGGGCAGCGACTTGAAGGGCAGGCTGGTTGAACTCGGCTTTGGAGTCGACGTGAAGGGGACGGTGACGGGAGGTCACTTCGAACTCTCCGGCGTGGGCTGGGACGATCAGAAGCCGTTCCTGCTGGGCGATCTGGTAAACGGAGAGGTGCATTGGACGCAGTGGGGTGGTGCATTTGTGGCGAGACCCGCGACCCCGGCTGATGACTTCCCGAAATTGCCGTATCTTGCGCCTCCGGCACTGCACCATGTGCCCTACAACGGTTTGGCCAAGACTCCGCCGATGGGCTGGAACAGTTGGAATCTTTTTGCAGAGAAGGTTGATGATCGGACGGTGCGCACCATGGCCGACGCCATGGTTTCCAGCGGAATGCGCGACGCGGGCTATCTTTACGTGAACATAGACGACACCTGGGAAGGAGTGCGGGACGCCCAGGGGAATCTGCGACCGAACCACAAATTTCCCGACATGAAGGCGCTGGCGGACTATGTGCATTCAAAGGGGCTGAAGCTGGGGATATATTCCTCGCCCGGTCCGCGGACATGCGCCGGGTATCCGGCCAGTTACGGGCATGAGCAACAGGATGCAAACACGTTTGCCGCCTGGGGCATCGACTACTTGAAGTACGACTGGTGCAGTGCGGGGAACATTTACACGAGCGCGCAGGGTCCGGCGGTGTATCAAAAGATGGGCGAAGCGCTGGAAGCGACAGGCAGGCCGATCGTCTTTAGCTTGTCTGAAGGCGGAATGGGCGGCGAGAAGTGGGCTGCTGCGGCAGGCGCGAACCTGTGGCGCACGACGGACGACATCCGCGACGAGTGGTCGAGCATGATGGGCAACGTTGAGAAACAAGTGCCGACGGCGCCTTATGCGGGCCCCGGACACTGGAACGATCCGGACATGCTGGAGATTGGGAACGGGCACATGACGGACGATGAATATCGGACACACATGAGCCTGTGGGCGCTGGTAGCCGCGCCGTTACTGGCCGGCAATGACATTCGGACCATGTCGGAGACAACCAAGTCCATCCTGTTGAACAAGGAAGTGATCGCGATCGATCAGGATCCGCTGGGGAAACAGGCGTCTCCGGTAAAGAACGGAGATTTGGAGACGTGGGTTAAACCGTTGTCCGATGGCGGAGTTGCAGTAGGCGTGGTCAATCTCGGTGCCGCTGCGGCACAGGCGACAGTGAATGCCAATGATCTGCAACTGAATGGAGGAGTGAAGACGGCGCGCGACCTATGGGCGCACAAGGATGTGGAGTTCGCCAATGGCGCGTACTCGGCAACCGTGGCTTCTGATGGTGTGCTGCTTCTGAGGATTAGCGCGAAGTAGGGTTGGCTTCCTGCGCATGTGTGATCTGAAGGTCGGTGCGGGCGTCGCCTGCGCGGATTGTCTCGACCGGGATTCGACACGCGAAGGGCCATGGAAATGGCGACTGTTCGCAACCTCCACGCACACGGGCGGGACTCGATGATCGAGGTTCCTGCGGATACTGTTGATTTGCTTGGTGGCGGAGGGCAGGATCGAACTGCCGACCTTGGGGTTATGAATCCCACGCTCTAACCAACTGAGCTACTCCGCCGGGAGGGCTATGGCGCTTTGGCCACACCAATTTAAATGATACGGGTGGTTGGATATGGGGTCAAACCGGGGAGGATGCGCTTTCGGGGCAGGCGTGGGGCTGGGATGAACGCGCTGGACCTGGTCCTGTAGACTCGCCTGCATGAACAAGTTGCGTGTTGCCGGGGTGATTCCGGCGCGCCTCGGGTCAACGCGGATGAGTCGCAAGGTGCTGCGGGAGATTGCCGGACGGCCCATGGTGGAGTGGGTGTGGCGCGCCGCCGCGGCAAGCGGACTGATGGACCCGGTGGTGGTGGCGACGGATTCAGAGGAAGTGGCGGCGGTTTGCAGGGAACACGGGGTGGCGGTGGTGATGACTTCGCCGGAGTGCGCGAGCGGGTCGGATCGCGCATGCGAAGTGGCGCGACGGGTTGAGGCGGATATCTATGTGAACATCCAGGGCGATGAGCCGACCCTGACAGCTGAGTTTTTCACACCGCTGCTGGAGTTGTTTGAGCGGCCGGAGGTGGAGGTGGGTACGCTGGCTGTGCGCTGCCCGCCGGAGGAGTTTGCCGATCCGAATGCAGTGAAGGTGGTGACGGCGCTGGACGGGCGAGCGCTGTATTTTTCGCGGGCAACAATTCCGTTTGATCGGGATGTGACAGGGTTTGCGGGTTATCGCAAGCACCTGGGAATCTACGCCTACCGAAAAGCGGCGCTGGAGCGGTTTGCGGCGTTGCCGCCTTCGCCGCTTGAAAAACTGGAACGCCTGGAGCAGTTGAGGCTGCTGGAGAATGGAATTGCGGTTTACGTGGCCGAGGCACCGGGGGACACGATTGGGGTGGACACCGAAGAGGACCTGGCGCGCGCGGAGGTGGTGCTGCGCGGGCGCGCGTAGCTCCTCGCGTTCCCAGGTATTGCGCCGCGGCGGACGAGACCCGTGGACCCGGTTTTATTCCGGATCGCCCGGAATCTGAATTATGCGCAAGAACCGGATAGCGCGAGCGGTCGCACATCGGCGACGATGGTCTTCGTGAACAACAGACTGCAATTCGCAAAAGCAGAAACGAGTGGCTGCGAGATCGATTCCGAGAAGGCCTGGCAGCAGGTCTTGAATCGCGATCCATCGGCTGCTTTCTTCTACGCGGTGACGACGACAGGCGTATTTTGCAGGCCGGGGTGCAGCAGCCGCCGGCCGCGGCAAGAGAACGTGCGCTTCTTTCAAACCCCAGAGGCGGCGCGGGCCGCGGGCTTTCATCCCTGCAAGCGCTGCCGTCCCGACGCGGTGCAAGGCAACCCCCTGCATAAGGTTCGCGCCTATCTTGAGGGTCATTTCGACCGCGCAGTGCCGCTGGCAGAATTGGGACGCGTGGCTGGATTGAGCCCGTTCACGGTTCAGAGGCTGTTCAAACGGGGGCTCGGCGTGAGCCCGCTGCAATACCAAAGAGCGCTTCGTGCGGGCAGCTTGCGCGGCGCGCTCAAGCAGGGAGGCAACGTGACGAATGCGATTTATGAGGCGGGTTTTGGCTCGTCGAGCCGGGCCTACGAGGGTGCACAGTTGGGCATGACGCCCGCGCGATTTGCACAGGGCGGGCGCGGTGAGCGGATTGGATGGGCTTGCGCCCGCTCGATCTTCGGCTGGGTAGTTGTGGGAGCGACGGCGCGCGGGCTGTGCTGGCTTGCGCTGGGCTCGACGCAGGCAGAGGCCGAAGCCAGCCTGCGCGAGGAGTTTCCCGCGGCAGAGCTGCATCACGATCCGTCACTCAAACGACTGGTGGATGCGGCATTGGATGTGGCGCGGGGGCAAACAAAATCGGAGTCGCAATTGACGCTCGACTTGCGCGGTACCGCATTCCAATTGCGCGTGTGGCAGGCGCTGCGATCCATACCTCGCGGCGAAACGCGGAGTTACAGCCAGTTAGCCCGGGAGTTAGGCGATCCTAAATCAACCCGCGCCGTGGCTCGGGCCTGCGCCACCAATCGCGTGGCTGTGGTGGTGCCGTGCCATCGCGTCGTTGGCGCAAGCGGCTCCCTTACCGGCTATCGCTGGGGGGTGGACCGCAAGCGCCAACTGCTCGAGGCAGAGCGGGCCTGATCCGGTTACAGGCGGGCGCCGCCGGAAGCCTGAATGGTCTGCCCGCTGACCCACGTCGAGTCATCGGAGGCGAGAAAGGCAGCGATGTCGGCGATGTCGTTAGGCTGACCGATGCGGCCCAGCGGCGTCTCCAAAATGGTCTGCTTATGGAAGTCGCTGCCGATGAAACCGGCTGCGTGGACGCCTTCGGTCTCGACCATGCCGGGATTGAGGGCATTGACGCGAATCTGCTTGGGACCGAGTTCTTTCGAGAGCGCAACGGTGATGGAGTTGACCGCGCCCTTGGTGCCGGAGTAGACCGAAGCTCCGGGCACGCCGGATGCGGCGACCGAGCCAATGTTGATGATGCTGCCGCCCTTGGGACTGAAGTGGCCCAGCGCGGCTTGCGTGGTGAGCAGCAGGCCAAGGACGTTGAGGTTGAACTGCTTAGCGAAATGCTCGGGTGTGACCGCTTCGATGGGTCCGAAGTCGTAGATGCCGGCATTGTTGACGAGAATATCGATGGGACCGAGTTCCCTTGCGGTCTTTTCGACCAGCGGTCCGATCGACTCCGGGTCGGCGAGGTTGGCCTGGAGAGCGATGGCTTTACCGCCGGCGCTCTTGATATCGGCGACAACCTTCTCTGCACCGGCCTTGCTGCCTGAATAGTTGACGGCGACGGCGGCGCCACGACCGGCAAGTTCGCGTGCGATGGCTGCGCCAATGCCCTTGGATGCGCCAGTGACCAGCGCGACTTTACCCTGAAGATTGTTCATTGTTCGACTCCCACATCGAAATGTCATCGTTTCGACATTTCGATAACTGTCGAATTGATTATCGAGAGGCCGGATTGGATTCACGAGCTTTGTGGAAATCTCTTTGGGGAACGTTTCAGCGGCTCGCGCAGGGGGCCTGTTCGAGGGCGGCGAGGCCAGCGGCGAGAGCTTGCAGGACACCCGGCCTGAGGCTTAGAAAGTGAAATTTGCCCTGCCGCTCAACGTGAATCAGACCGGCCGCTTCGAGTTCCTTGATGTGGTGGGAGAGGGTGGCAGCGGATATGGGAAGGGCGGCCCGCGCCTGCATGCAGCCAAGCGGGCAGGCGGCCTTGGAGATTTGCTCGAGCAGTTCAAAACGGCGCGGGTCGGCCAGGGCTTTGAGGATGGCGGCGCGGCGAGTGCGCGTGAGACGGATGGTTTTCGTGGCCGGGATGGTTCCTGAGAGTTTGTCGAGCACTGTTCCTGTCCTTCCTGAACCCTGCTTGTTGGATGCAATGGTAGCGCAGCCGGCGTTTTTGCCTTTGCCGGGCGCGAAAAGACTCTAAAAACTGGTGGCCCTGATCATCCGCAAAACGCTTCCACCTGGCTGAGCTTTCAGCGCCCGGTCGAAGCGGAGTTGGAGCACCATCAGAGAGACTGATTCCTCCCCTAGGCGTCGATACCTGTTCTTTAACCGGCCACTCATATGGGTGCAACATACGCCTGCTACGAATCCTCAAGCGGCATGTTGGTCGCACGTGCTGATGGAAACAGCGAAATAGGGAGCACTCCCCCAGCAGCCGCCAATTCTTAGTTGGAGGTTTCCATGTTCACCGTTCCCCGTCTCCGTCCGCTTGCCGGACTTGCACTTCTTGCAGCACTGGGCAGTTATAGCGCGATGGCCCAGGATAATCGGGAAATCAAACACGTCTTCGTGATTGCTCTCGAGAATCACGACTGGACACAGCCGACCACCGTCCCGGGCGGGATTCAGCCCATTTACCAAAACCCCAACGCCCCGTTTATTAACAGCCTGGTGAACGGAACCGCGGTTGCCTTTATCGATGGGCGCCTTGTGAACATCAGTCAGGAGGTTTCTTACGCTACGGCGTACCACAACGTTCTGGCCACGGCCAGCGGAAACAATCCTCACATTCATCCTTCGGAACCGCAGTACATTTGGTCGGAAGCGGGGACGAACTTCGGCGTTTTGAACGACGATGATCCCTACGCGGACAACCCTCCCAATGCCCAGAACACAACGCAGCATTTGAGCGGTCTGCTGCAGAGGGCAGGGAGAACCTGGAAGTCGTATCAGGAAGATATCGACCTGACAGCGAGCAATGGACAACTCATCAACCAACCTTTGGCGGAGAATCAATGGACCGTGCCGCTGGTAAATCTCTCCGGCAAATTCGGACCGGGAAACTACCTGAATGCGTACAACGATTCAACTCAATACAACTACGCGCCCAAACATAATCCCATGGTGTTCTTTAGCGACACGAACGGGGGAAACAACCTGACGTCGACCAACCCGCTGGCAAGGAACTACGCGCCGCTGCAACAATTGGCGTTCGACCTGGCCGACGACCGTGTGGCCGACTACAACTGGATTACGCCCGACCAGTACAACGAAATGCACAGCGGGCTGACTGGCGGCTTTGCCGGCCTTACCGGCGACTCTTCGCAAATCAAAGCGGGCGACAACACGGTGAGCCGGCTCGTTCCTCTCATTATGGCGTCGAAGGCTTACAAGGACGGGGGCGTGATCATTCTGTGGTGGGATGAAAGCGAATCCGACGGTGAGCAAGGCGACAACGCGGACGATTTTGATCACACAATCGGCGAGATTATTGTCTCCAAACTAGCTCATCCCAACGTGGATGGCCTTCCCTACGCAAGCTCGATCGACTACTCGCATTCTTCCGATCTGCGCACGATGCAAGAGATTTTCCACGTGAAAGCGAAGGGGGGATCGTCACCCTACCTGGGCGACGCAGCGAATGCAAATGATTTGTCCGACCTATTTGCGCCGGGCGTCATTCCGACAAATCCGTAGAAACTTTTCACCAACCCCGTTTCCGCTCTTCTGCGGTCGCTCGGGATGCTTGTACCGTAGAACAATTGGGCTTTCCCAGGTCCCAGAATCGGGACCTGGGGTACCCGTTTTTGTGGGGCTATCGATCGTTTGAAAGCAGGCTTTTGAGACTAATTTGGCCTGTTGGCGACGGCGAGCAGGGTTTGGAATTGGGGTGTTTCGAGCTCCTTGTCGACAACGGAAGTTTGGATGTTGACGAAACCTGCTTTTTCGAGAAGGTCCTCCAGGTCGGATTCGCTGAAGCCTAGCCACTCGTCGGCGTAGAGCTCGCGCGCCTCCTCGAAACGATGTTTGGCCAGATCGAGAATGATGATGCGCCCTCCAGGTTGAAGAATTCGGCAGGCTTCCTGAATCGCGGAGCCGGGATGAAGGGCGTGATGGAGCGATTGGGAGAAGAAGACGAGGTCGACTTCCGCGTTGCCGATGGGAGTCTCTTCCATGTCGCCGATGCGGAACTCGACGTTCTTGACGCCATTGCGGAGGGCTTGCTCACGGCCCACTTCGATCATCCGCGCCGAGGAATCGACGGCAATGACCTTTGTTGCCTGCTGCGCGAGAAGGAGCGCAAAAGCTCCCTCGCCCGCGCCCAGATCGGCAACCACGACGGGAGGCATGAGGCGTAAGAGCGCCTCGGCGAGGCTCTTCCATGACTTGCCAGGAACGTAATCCTTGCCCAAACGACCGGCGACGCTGTCAAAGAAGCTGCGCATCTTGTCCTGGCGCTTGCGGAGGACACGGCGCATAGCGGCCTGATCCTGGGTGGATTCGGGAATCTCGTTGCGTGCCTGATTGAGCAACTGGTTCAGAACGCCGTCCCCATTGGATGGATTGAAGCGGTAGAGATTGCTCTTGCCGGTACGCCGGTCTTCGACAAGCCCCACTTGTTTTAATTGGGAAAGGTGCGTGGAGATGGTGCTCTGGCCCATGACCAGAATCTCCTGCAACTCGGCGACAGAGAGCTCCTCGCCCTGGAGAAGAAGGAGAATGCGGAGCCGGTTGGGATCGGCGACAACGCGGAGGATTTTCACGATTGACTGCATAAGCGGAATCTGATACATATCAACATATCACGATGGGACGATATAAGGAGATTCGAAATGGCAGCAACAACGCTTGAAGTCGCAGGTGCGGAATACAAAGTGGCCGATCTGGCCCTGGCCGAGTGGGGCCGGAAAGAGATCGCAATCGCCGAGCATGAGATGCCGGGATTGATGTCGATCCGGAACAAATATGCCGCTGAGAAGCCCTTGGCGGGCGTGCGGATTACCGGGTCGCTGCACATGACGATTCAGACGGCGGTGCTGATTGAGACGTTGGTAAGCCTGGGTGCGGAAGTCCGTTGGGCAAGCTGCAACATTTTCTCCACGCAGGACCATGCAGCCGCTGCGATTGCGGCCAGCGGCGTGCCGGTGTTCGCATGGAAGGGCGAATCGCTGGAGGAGTACTGGGATTGCACTTATCGGGCGTTGAGCCACACTGGCGGCAAGGGGCCGCAACTGGTGGTGGACGACGGCGGCGATGTGACTTTGCTGATTCACAAGGGCTATGAACTTGAAGAGGGCGATCAGTGGGTGCATGGTCCCTCGGGCAATCATGAAGAGCAGGTGATCAAGGACCTGCTGAAAAAGGTGTATGCCGAAGACCCGCAACACTGGCACAAAGTTGCCAAAGAGTGGCGCGGCGTTTCGGAAGAGACCACGACGGGCGTCCACCGCCTATACAAGATGATGGAGCAGGGCAAGCTGCTTGTACCTGCCATCAATGTGAACGACTCCGTTACGAAGTCGAAGTTCGACAACCTGTATGGCTGCCGGGAGTCGCTGGCAGACGGCATCAAGCGCGCAACGGACGTGATGGTAGCGGGCAAGGTGGCGGTGATTTGCGGTTATGGCGATGTGGGCAAGGGCTCGTCGCACTCGCTGCGCGGCATGGGTGCGCGCGTGATTGTGACGGAAGTGGACCCCATCAATGCGTTGCAGGCGGCGATGGAGGGTTTCGAAGTTGCCACCGTGGAAGACACCCTGGGCCGTGGCGACATCTACGTGACCTGCACCGGCAACGTGGACATCATCACCCTGGAACACATGAAGAGGATGAAGGACCAGGCGATTGTCTGCAACATCGGACACTTTGACAACGAGATCCAGATGGATCTGCTGAATGCGGAGCCAACTGCAACGAAGCTGAACATCAAGCCGCAGGTGGACAAGTACACCTTCGCAGATGGGCATTGCATCTTTGTGCTGGCCGAAGGTCGGCTGGTGAACCTGGGTTGCGCGACAGGACATCCGAGCTTTGTGATGTCGAACAGCTTTGCGAACCAGACGCTGGCGCAGATCGATCTATGGAAGAACAAGGATAGGTACAAGGTGGATGTGTACGTTCTGCCCAAGAGGCTCGACGAAGAGGTGGCGCGGCTGCATCTTGAAAAGATCGGCGTGAAGCTGACCACGTTGACGCCCAAGCAGGCAGACTACCTGGGTGTATCGGTTAATGGGCCGTACAAGGCTGAGAACTACCGGTATTAAATGCAGTTGTCAGTGATCAGTTGACAGTTTTCAGTTGTGAGGCTGTCGTGGGATCCCAGGTCTCATCCGCCGCGGCGGACGAGACCTGGGACACCCGGGTTTCTGGGGCTTTGTACGAGGGCCTTCGCATGGGTTCGCCTCTTAGCTTTTCGTTCGAGTTGTTCCCGCCCCGCACACCGGAAGGGGTGGCGAAGCTTCCACTTGTGATTAACCAACTTGCCGAGGCGCGGCCGCACTATTTTTCCGTCACGCACGGAGCGGGTGGTTCGGGCCAGGACGGCACCTACGAGACGCTCTTAACGGTGGTGAAGCATGCAGGCGCGGAAGTCGCGCCGCATTTGACCTGTGTAGGTTCCACCCGTGCCAACGTGGCCGCGCACCTTCAGCGCTACCGGGACGCGGGTGTGAAGCGGATTGTGGCGTTGCGAGGCGATCTTCCGGCAACGGCGATGAGTGCCTCTGCGCCGGGAGAGTTTCACTACGCGAATGAGCTGGTCAGCTTTATTCGTGAAACCCACGGGGACGCCTTCAAGATTGAAGTGGCCGCTTATCCCGAGATGCATCCGCAGGCGCCGAGCCCGGGTGCGGACTTTGAACATTTCTGCCGCAAAGTGGAGGCGGGCGCGGACGGCGCGCTGACGCAGTTGTTTTATAACGCGGACGCCTACTTCGATTTTGTGAACCGCTGTGTCAAGGCCGGCATCACGATCCCGATTGTGCCCGGCATCATGCCCATTACCAGCTTCGCCAACACGGTGCGCTTCTGTGGCGGGTGCGGCGCCGATTTGCCCCGCTGGGTGCGGCTGCGGCTGGAACAACTCCAGGACGACAAGCCTGCATTGCACGATTTTGGTTTGGACGTGGTGACCCGGCTGTGCGAGACGCTTTTGCGGGGCGGCGCGCCGGGACTGCACTTCTACACCATCAACCAGGCCGAGCCAACGCTGCGCTTGTTGAAGAATCTGTCGTTGCCCCTATCGCATGTTTGCGCCGGTGTCCTGTAAGCGGTTGAAGCGAGACGCAGCTCAGAAGTCGATTAAATCTGAATTGCGGCACGCGGGGCTGCTCCGGATGAAGTGGTCGACTCCTTTGCAAATGTTTCGGAGCAAGATCGCGCAAAAAAGCGAATGAAAAGAGAACGATTCTGCCGTCAGGGGGTAGGTGTGCCATTTTCGAGGGTAACCCATTCGTGCGCACGGTCTTATGGGTAAATTAGTGCGCATTAAGTGCCAGTTACGCGCCACTTTGGTGCCAATCAGAACCGGAAGTGGAGCCGCATCTATTTCGATGGTACACAGATTGAGGAAATAATCGGCAAGGCGGATGAGGTTGGTTTGTGTTTTCCTCGGTCCGAAGGTCCCGAGATGGGACGCTCCGCACTTGTTGTGGAGTAAGAGCGAATGTTCGCGATTAGGATGACATCCATCCGCTCTGCCAAGGACGGGACACCCCCATATGGGGGCGAGCTTAGGGTGGGTCACCGGCTTGTTTCACAGGTGTTGGAAATTCTCTGCCAACCTGCTGTGGAAAACTGCAAATATTCCGGGGGGGTAAGAGAGGGCGTTCCTTGTCAGGCGGCAGGTTTGGGCGGGCGGGGTTCGGAGCGGTAGGTGCTGAGCGCGACCTGGGCGGCGTAGAGGAGCCGGGTGCTTCGCGAGGCGTCGATGGCTCCCAGGATTGTTCCCTGGGCGACGCAGGCGATGAAGTCGCGAATGTTGTCGTAACCGAATAGCTGCGGCATGGCGTTGCGATAGGCATCGGCGCCGCTGAAAGTTGCGGATACTCTGCTACCGGATTTGGCAAGTTCGGTTTTGAAAGCACGCGTCCATGCGTCAAGACACCGCGCGACGGCGTGGCTGTTTGCGGGGCTGGGTTCGCTGGTTGCCACGGGGGCGAGTGCAGACGCGGTTTCGGGCAGGGTTTGGTCGGGCATGGTTTCTCCTTTGCGGCTTGGTTTTGCCGCTCATCTTTGATTGTGCGCGGAAGGAGGTTAATTATGTGCCAACTGGTTTTGAAGCGGCTTGGAACTGCTTTTGGTGAGGGGAGAACGTTGGATGGGTGGGAAGGGAGGGGTAAGGGCCGGTTTGGGCGGTTACACAACCGCGATCCTTGAAAACGACACCGTCGTATTGGCATCACCGGTCCCCAAAGCGAGGGTGTCAAGTGCAGAGACATGCTTTACAGGGATCGGGGGCGCCCTCATCTGGGTTGGTAGAACTCGCCGAGGCCGTGGCCACCCGCCACAATAGCGCCCTTCCAAGGGCACGAATGCAGCCGCGACGACCCCGATGCTGTCGGGGGTTGTGTGGGACGCGTCAAGCTTCCGAACGGAGAGTGGCAGGCGCTGGACTAGTCCGCAGGAATGGAAGATGCGGCAATTCTCGCGCTTCAATAGCACTTACCGTGATTGTCCTGATCGTCTGTCAAATTTAGTTCCGGCCGGTTGGTCGGCTATTCGGAGATTACGCGTGATCCCCCAAGAGCCCCCGCTGCTAAAACCGCCGAAAGCAACCCCAGATCCTTCCTCGCTGCACTCGTCAGGATGACAGCAGTAGAGGGAGGCGGAGCGGCAAGTTGAGGTACGTGGTCTCCCAAGCTTTCCGCGATGAGGCTGCGGAAAGAATGGGGCACCCGCATGGGCTGCCGGATCAAGGGCGTGGCGCCTGGCATTCAAGCCGCGGTGCGGAGGCTGGTGCGGACGCGCTGCATAATTCCCAGGTAGTAGGCAAGGTTGTGGATGGAATTGAGGGTACCGGCGAGGGCTTCGCCGCATTGCATGAGGTGGCGGAGGTAGGCGCGTGAGTAGCGACGGCAAACCATGCAATCGCAGGCGGGATCGAGAGGGCCCTGGTCTTCGGCGAAGCGCTTGTTTTTGATATTGACGCGGCCTTCGCTGGTGAAGAGCAGGCCGTGGCGCGCGGCGCGAGTGGGAAGTACACAATCCATCATGTCGACGCCGAGGCGGGCGTACTGCTCAATCTCGTCGGGGTAGCCGACGCCCATGACGTAGCGGGGCTTGCCGGCGGGCAGCAGCGGAATGACTTCGGCGATCATTTCAAGGGTTAAGTGGCGGGGTTCGCCGACGCTGAGGCCGCCGATGGCGTAGCCGTCGAAATCCATTTCGACGAGGCGCTGGGCGCTTTCGCGGCGCAGATCTGCGTAAGTGCCGCCCTGGACAATGCCAAACAGGCTTTGCGTGCGGCCCTGCAACTCGTCGTGCCACACCACTTCATTCTGATGAGCGCGAAAGTGCTGGAGCGAACGCTGCGCCCAGTTCATGGTGAGTCGCAGGCTCTCTTCGGCACGGGTGCGGTCGGCGGGGTACTCGGTGCATTCGTCGAAGGCCATGGCGATGTCGGCGCCGAGGGCGATCTGCACGTCCATGGAGTGCTCGGGGGTGAAGAAGTGGCTGCTGCCGTCGAGGTGCGAGCGGAAACGAACGCCTTCGTCGGTGACTTTGCGCAGTTGAGTGAGACTGTAGACCTGAAATCCGCCGGAGTCGGTGAGCAGGGCGCGCGGCCAACTGATGAAGCGATGCAGGCCGCCCATGCGACGGATGGCTTCGTGGCCGGGTCGCAGGTAGAGGTGATAGGTGTTGCCTAGAATGATCTGGGCGCCGAGGCTCTCGAGCACGTCCTGGGCGACGGCCTTGACTGTGCCGGCGGTGCCGACAGGCATAAAGACGGGTGTCTCGACGGTCTGGTGGGGCAAATGGAGCTGGGCGCGGCGACCGCCGGTTTCGGTTGAATTGAGCAGGTTGAATTGGAGGCTCACCTGACGATTCTAACGGGGCGGCGGGAAGGGTTGAGGTCTCCCACCCTTGCCACAGAAGGTCGCCGCGGCGACACGTGGCAAGGATGGGGCACCCCGGAGTGGATGGTTGAGGTTTACCAGATCTTCTGCCCCGCCACGGCGGGCAGGCGCGGCGGACGAGATTTGGGGCACCCAGCGTTGTGGCTACTGCGCGGATTCGCCGAGGCGGAACAGGAGACCGGCTCGCGCCACGCGGGGCTGAGCGAGGGTCGTGGTGGGAGTCTTGCCGACCTCGATATCGCGGTCGAAGAGGTTTTCACCCGCGGCGAAAAGTTCGATGCGCTTGCCGATGTCGTGGGAGGCGTAGGCGTCGAGACGGAAGTATCCGTGAAGCAGGTAGGTGTTGGCGTCGTCGTCGAATTGACGTCCGCTTATGCGGCTTTGCAGGGTGAGCAAGCCGAAAGCGGGTTTGAACGCGCGGAGGTTCAGGGTTGCAAGGTTGTGGGCTACCTCGGGGATCCAGTTGCCAACGTCGTTGCTGCCTTTGGTGACGACGGCGTGGGCATACTGGTAGCCGCCATCGACCGAGAGCCAACGCTGCGGTGCGATTGTAAAATCCAGGGCCACACCGCGGCTTTCGATCTGGCCAAGGTTTTCGCGCATGAGCAGGATGGGGGAAGAAGTTGGATCGATGGTTACGGCAGTGATGGGGCGGTTGACCTGGGTGAGGAAGTAGCTCGTGCGGATGGTGCCCCAACGCCACTCCGTGGCCAGGCCTGTCTCCCAGCCGGTAGCGCGCTCGCTGAGCAGGTTGAAGTTTGGTTTGGTGAGCATGTTGCCAACCTGGGTGGTGCGGCAGAGCTCGTTGGGGCTGGGTGCGCGAAAGGCGCGGAAGGCCGAGGCGGAGACGGCCCAATGGTCGAGAAATTTGCGCGACAGGCCGATGCGGGGATCGAAGACCCGCTGGCTGAATTGCGCGGGCTGAGGGAGGGATGGCGTCCAATTCGAGCCACCCCAAAGGAGCTGTTGGCCGTCGAAGTTCTGGAACCAATCCATGCGCGCGGATGCGGTGAGCGTCCAACCGGAACGGATCCACATCATTTCGCCGTAAGCGCCGGAGTCGCGCTGATGATCGCGCAGGTTGGTGAGCGCGGCTGTGGAACCGTAAGTCTGTTCGCGGTCCCAAACGCGCACGTCATGGGTATCGGCGCCGACTACAAAAAGCAGCCCGGCACCGAGCGGCTGGCTCCAATGGGCTACGGCACCGAGTTCGTTTTCAGGCGTGAGCGAGAAACGAGTGGGCGTCTCGCCGCAGCGATACGAGCAGGCGGGGTTTGAGACAGTGGGCAGATTCGAAATGTTGGTGAACACCTGGCGGAAGTGCTCGCTAGAACCGTAGAGCCGCGTGACGAGCGTGCCGCCATGCGGGCCCTGCCAGTCAGCTCCAGTTGCGTAACGCCACAGGCGAGTTCCGTTGGTCTGGTCGGGAGTCCCGTTGCTGCGCGCGTCATTGTAGCCGCTGCCGCGCGCAAAGATTCGCAGCGGGCCGCGCTCGTGCTCCGCCAGGAAGACTCCATTCTGACTATGGACGTTGCTCGCGATGTCGACCGGCCCACGCTGCCAGGGGGCTTCCTGAATGTAGCCATCGGTGCCCAGGACGCCGCCCGCAGCGAGCAGTCCCCAGGGACCGCGTTTGGCCTGGAGCCGCAAAGCTTCGTTGTAAGTTCCTTCTGCGCCGTCGCTGCTCTTGAACTCGGCGAAGTTGGAGGTGGGACGGACAGGAATGAGATTAACCACGCCGCCAATCGCGCTTGACCCATAGAGATCGCTTGCGCCACCGCGAACCAGCTCTACGCTTTTCAGGGATAATTCCGGCTGCTCCTGCCAACGAATCCAGCCGGCAAACGGATCGTTCAGAGGCACATCGTCTTCGGTCATCAACGTGCGGCTGGCGGCGGTGGAACCCAGGCCGCGGAGGCTGAGTCCCTGCGAAGAGGGGTTGGCAGCGAGCGAAGTCGAGCGGCGATAGAGCTGAACCCCCGGAAGCTGCCGCAGTTTCTCATCCAGAGTGATGGCGGCCGTGGAATTCAACGCGGCTTCAGACAGGATTCGCGTGGTGACAGGGCTCTCGAGCGTGCCCAAAGGGGTGCGGTAGGCCGTGACCGTTACTTGCTCGGTGCTGCCTGCCGGGTCGAGGCGGATGGTTGCGAAGGCTGTGACCAGCACGGATTTCCCGGTGAATCCGCGGGCAGCTATGTGAAGCCGGCAGGGATCCGCGCAAGGGACGGTCAGTTTCCCGGCTGCATCGGTTTGCCCCAGGATCCGACCTGAATTGCCGGCCACGGTGGCTCCCGGCAACGCGGAACCACGGGTATCCTCCACGGTGATGGTTACCGAGGCGGGCGATTGCGCATCAAGGCTTTGCGGGATCAGCGTCGCCCCGATCAGCGCCAGCGTGCCAATCATCATTCTGAATTTGAACCACCGCATCGATTTTGCTCATGGAGGAAGATTGAAGGTTGAGGAGTAATTGTGACATGGTTTGCCGACTGCACGGATCGACAATGTGGGGCGCAATCTCGGCGAGCGGGACGAGGACGAATGCGCGTTCGGCGAGACGCGGATGGGGAATCTCCAGTCCAGGGTTGCGGAGGATCAGGTTATCGAAAAGTAGAATGTCGAGGTCGAGGGTACGCGGGCCGTTGGCGATGCCCGCAGAGCGGTCGCGTCCAAAATCCTTCTCAATAGCCAGGAGCCGATCCAGCAGCGCTCGCGGTGCAAGATCGGTGTGAAGCGCTACGGCGGCGTTGACAAAACGCGGCTGCTCGGCAAAGCCGACGGGCTGGGTGGAATAAAGCGAAGAACGACTGACGAGGCGGCCCAGGGATTGAAGACGCTGAGCTGCCGCGGAGAGAGTCGCCTGAGGCGGCCCGGAGAGGCTTGGCAGGTTGGCGCCCAATCCGATGTAAGCCATGTGCATCTCAATTAAGGGTATCGCGCCGAGGGTGGGCCGGGCTTGAGACGGCCACTGCCCGGTTTCTGGTAGCATCCTGTTCGGAGAACTTTTCAGGATGGACGCTCTCAATAGCGCGGGCCTTGGTGTCCGCCGCAACGAAGACATCGCTCTCGATCTGCTGAAATTTGTGGCCGGCACGACTGGCGTCGGCCGTCCTGCCGCGCCTTCGACTGGATTCAGCGGGGCCGCAACAGCCAAGCCGGAAGAGCACGTGACCCAACTGCTGGAGCTTTATAGCCGCTGCCTGAAAGTGGTGGAAGGCAAAGGGGTGTGAAAGGAACCGGCGAATCCAATTTGCGTGTTGCCGTTGCCGGGGCCGGCGCCTTTGGCCGCAATCATCTTCGCGTGTATCGCGAACTGGAGACGAACGGGGCAGGGGTCGTGCTGGCAGCGGCGGTGGAGCCGGATGCGGACCGTGCCGCGGCAGCCGCGGATAAGTACGGTACTCCCGTCTTCTCAACGGTGGACGAACTGCTCGGGGCGGGGCTAAAGCTCGATGCGGCCACGGTCGCCGTTCCTACCGTTCATCATCATGTGGTGGCTTCCGCGCTGCTGAATGCGGGCCTGGACCTGCTGGTGGAAAAGCCGCTGGCGGCAACGCTGGCCGAAGCCGATGACTTGCTGGAACTTGCGGCGCGGCGCAAATGCATTTTGCAACCGGGCCACCTGGAGCGCTTCAACCCTGCTGTGCTGGCTGTACAACCGCAATTGCGACGGCCCATGTTCTTTGAAGCGCACCGGCTTTCGGTGTTCACGCCCCGCGCGCTGGACGTTGACGTGGTGCTGGACCTGATGATTCACGACCTGGACATCGTGCTCACGTTTGCCAACTCCCCGGTGCGTGAAGTGCGGGCCGTTGGGCTGCCGATTCTTTCACCGAGAGTGGATATCGCGAATGTTCGGGTGGAGTTTGAGTCCGGCTGCGTGGCCAACTTTACGGCATCACGCGTCTCGACGGAGCGGGTGCGTAAACTTCGCTTTTTTGAACCGCGGCGGTATGTATCGATCGACTACGCGCGACGGGACCTGCTGGTGATTCGACTGGACGGCAGCGTGCCTCCGGAGATTGCCGCGGCCATAGCGGAAGGCCGGATGGATCCGGCTGCGCTGGCGCAGCTTGCGGCGGCGGGTACGGGACCCGGTCCCGGGCTTTCGTTTGTGAAGCCCACGGTCACGCAGGGCGAACCGCTACGGTTGGAGGTTGAGTCGTTTCTGGATTCAGTGCGCACGCGTCGCGAACCGCGGGTGACCGCTCGCCAGGGCCGCGATGCGCTGGCGCTGGCGCTGGAGATTCAGGCAAAGATGGCTGCCCACGCGGTGCGCGCCGGGTTGCAGAACTTCTTTGAGCCCGGCGCGTAAGATCTGCGTCACGCAATCCCAAGAACGCGGTTGATAAATCCCACGACGTACTTCCAAATGAGGTAGTAGCCGGCCAGGGCTGCCAGAAACGCGGGAGCTATCCACATATACGGGACGTAGAAGGCCTGGAACCAGGTGACACCATGCTGACCAATCACCAGGATGCCGAGCCAAGTGGCGATTAAAGCGCCCGCGGGCATGAGCAACAAGGGGAGCACGGCACCGTGCAGGCCGACGGGCAGATGGGTGCGCGCGTGAGAGCCGATCCAAAGCATGTTCCACAGCGCCCACAACGAAGGGACCAGAGCCATGGGAAACACCAGTCCGCGCTCGATGGGAAACGGGAGTTGGAGACCGAGCCGGACTACGACGAATCCGGCGAGCATGAGGGGGAGAATCAGCGTGGGCACAAATGCCCCCGCCAGGAATGCGCGTAGATATGGATGGGTGTTCATTTGAACCTTGCTTTCTGCGGGCATTTGCCCACGGTTCACAGGTAGTAAAGAAGCACGGGAATCGACGCCGGAACAAACGCGACGAAGGCCAAGAGAGCGCCCGCCAAGGCCCAGTCGAACCACGGTGGCGGCGAAGGTCGAGCGTCGAGCCGGCGCATCATGGCGGGCCAAAGATCGCGGGACGGCTCGGCGTTCCCAGCTGGAGGCAGCGCCTGCTTGAGCAGTTGCCTGATGCGTTCCTCATCGTGTGCATTCATGGTGTGATCCCCTGTTGTTGCAAATCTTTCCTGAGCAAACGGAGCGCGCGAAAGACGCGCAGTTTAACGGCGGCGACGGAGATGCCGAGAGCTTCAGCTACTTCCTTGTGCGGCTGTTCCTCGACCACCGCGAGGATAGCCGCGACCCGCAATTTCGGCGGCAGCCTTCTGAAAGCCATGGCTGTCTTATCGCGGATCTCCGCTGTAATGCCGGGATCTGGGGCCATCGGTGCAGCCAAGTCGGCGAGCAATTCCGCCTCAGGCCTTTCAGCACGCAGCCAATCGAGTGCTGCATGGGTGGCGATGGAGCGAGCCCAACCTTCGAATGCACGCCCCGGCTGAAAACGTGCGTGAGCCCGATGGATGCGCCAGAATGTCTCCACGGTCAGGTCTTCGGCCGCCGCCGGGTTGCGCACGATCCGCAGGAGCCAACTGTAGACTGCGCGCTGATGAAGGCGAAAGAGCACCTCGAACGCGTCCATATCGCCCTGCCGGAAGTGGTCGAGAACGCTGCTCTGTTCGTTCGGCATCCGTTCTTCCCCTTTCCGACAGATCAGGATTTATTTCCGCGGCTGCCTGCACGAAAAGTTCTCGTAGCCCATTGCCGATGGGCATCCACGCTTGACGGACAAGAGGTCAGGCATGTTCATGCCATGGAGTGAGGCGAGGAATCCATCGAGGAACGTTCGCGGTGAAGGCCGCATATTCATTGGGGAACGATCTTCGCAAAGTCGGTTCCTCATAGGTCAACACAAACAAGTGCGCAACGAGCCAGCCGCATAGCCCGAAAACCAAAACGTGGATATCGCCGAAAAAGAGGCCCTGGCCAAGGATGAGAGATACAACCGCGACATACATTGGGTTGCGGACGAAACGATACGATCCTGTAACAACGAGGTGCCTTGTGGGAAAAATGGGCGCGGGCGTGCCGACGCCGACGAGTGCGAAACGCAGAAAGGCTTCGAGCAGGATGACAGTCCCAGCGATCATGAAAAGAACGCCGATCGCGCGAATTGCCGTGAAACCGAAAAATGCTGCGCGTACGCGCCATCGACTCATCAACCAGGGAATGAAGACCGCGACTGTTCCAGGAGCAAGGATGAGAAAGACAACCGTTCCTAAAATGGCGAACGCGCGCAACTTGAGATTGACGGAAGTCATTCTTTTCTCTTTCACCAGAAGCCACATTTTTCTGGCTTCTAACAACCCTTACGATCAGGCAAGAGAAAAGGTTACATCGATTGAACGCGTGTGCGTTGATTGACGCTGGGTAGTGCGCGGAATCCTGTTGGTTCGCGAGCCTGACGGGCAATGACAAGGGGGAGAAATAAAGCGATTTTCCAAGCGGCAGAACTCGATTTGCGGGTGCTTGACACGCCTCCCTTTGAGCATTAAGGTTGGCAGCCGGAAGGTAGAAGAGATTTCTGCAGCGCTGAAAGGCACGGGACGATTCAGCCTGCCTGCGAGGGATGCGATGAAGAGCCTTGGAATGCGGATAGTGGCGGCAGGGTTGGCCTGCTGCGGAATGGCATGGGCGGCGTGGGGACAGGGCGCGGAGAAACCTGCGGAACCAAAGCCTGCGTATCTGGATACGAGCTTGCCGGCTGAGCAGCGCGCGGCGGACCTGGTGCACCGGATGACGCTGGAAGAAAAGGCCAGCCAGCTCGTGAACCAGGCGCGCGCCATTCCGCGGCTGAACGTGCCCGCATACGACTGGTGGAGCGAAGCGCTGCATGGCGTGGCTGTGAATGGCACGACGGAGTTTCCTGAGCCTATCGGACTGGGCGCGACCTTCGATCCGGCAACCATTCATCAAATGGCGATCGACATCAGCATCGAGGCGCGCATCAAGCATGCGCAGGACGTTCGCGCCGGGCATAGCGATATTTTCGAAGGCCTTGATTTCTGGGCGCCCAACATTAACATCTTTCGCGATCCGCGCTGGGGACGTGGCCAGGAGACTTATGGTGAGGACCCGTTTCTGACGGGGCGGATGGCAGTGGCCTTCGTGACCGGGATGCAGGGAGACGATCCGCGCTACTACCGCGTGATTTCGACCCCGAAACATTTCGACGTACACAGCGGGCCGGAACCCACGCGCCACACTGCCGACGTGATGGTGAGCAAGCACGATGAGATGGACACATATCTGCCTGCTTTTCGCGCGGCGGTGACTGAGGGCAAAGCCGACTCTGTGATGTGCGCCTACAACAGCATCAACGGCCAGCCGGCATGCGCCAACCAGTTTTTGCTCGACGATCAGCTGCGTGGCAAATGGGGCTTCAATGGCTACGTGGTTTCGGATTGCGGTGCAGTGCGCGATATCTTTGAGGGCCACCACTACGAGCCGACCCAGGCGCAGGCGTCGGCCATCAGCCTCGAACGGGGCATGGACAACGAGTGCGTGGACGGCACCGCCAAAGTGACCAATAACAACGATTACAAACCCTATCTCGATGCGGTTAAGGAAGGCTATCTAAAGGAAAGCGAAATAGACGTGGCAGTTACCCGTCTCTTTACCGCGCGGATGAAGCTGGGAATGTTTGATCCGCCGGACATGGTGCCGTATACCAACATCGACGAGAAACAGCTTGACAGTGCGGAGCATCGCGCGCTCGCTCTCAAACTGGGGAACGAGTCCATGGTGCTGCTGAAGAACGATGGCGTGCTGCCGCTGAAGACATCAGGCATCAAGATCGCGCTGATTGGCCCGCTAGCGAAGCAAACCAATTTTCTGCTGGGCAACTACAATGGCATTCCGACCCACACGGTTTCGATTCTCGAAGGGATGAAGAGTGAATTCCCTGACGCGACAATTCGCTACGTCGAGGGAACGCAGTTTCTAAGCAAGGAGGCGTCGCCGGTGCCAGATAGCTTGCTGACCACGGACGGCAAGCCGGGTGCGACAGCGAGCTACACCCGCATGGACTTTACGGGCGACGGGCAACGGAAGCCACAGGTGCTGGCGACACGAATCGAGCCGGGCATTGACGCGTCGGCCGCCGCGTTGCCGCCCGCGGTAGCCGGTGTGAAGCCGCTTGCGATTCGGTGGGAAGCGACTCTGACTCCGAAGGAGACCGGGGATTACAACCTCGGCATCGAGGGGGATGGTTTCTTCCGCTTGTCGGTGGATGGAGAGGAAGTGACTTCGGCCTGGGATACGCATGGAGTCGAGACGAAGCTGAGCCGTGTCCACCTCGAGGCGGGCAAACCGGTTCAGGTTCGCGTGGACTACGGGCAGGGCGAAAAGCCAAAGGCTATGGCTCGTTTGGTATGGGCCAAGGTCGACCTGGCGCCCCAGCCGGAAGCCATTGAGGCGGCGAAAGAGTCCGATGTGGTGGTGGCTGTAGTGGGCATTACGAGCGAGCTTGAAGGCGAGGAGATGAAGGTGAACGAACCGGGCTTTGAGGGAGGCGACCGCACTCTCATTTCTCTGCCCAAGCCGGAAGAGGAACTGATTCAGGCCCTGGCCGGGGCGGGCAAACCGCTGGTGGTGGTGTTGAGCAATGGAAGCGCTCTTGGCGTGAACTGGGCCAACGAGCATGCCAACGCCATTCTCGACGCATGGTATCCAGGCGAGGAGGGAGGCGCGGCTGTTGCGCAAACTCTATCTGGCCGCAATGACCCGGGAGGGAAGTTGCCGGTTACCTTCTACAAGAATATAAGTCAACTTCCGCCTTTCGCGGATTACTCGATGAAGGGCCGCACTTATCGCTACTTTGAGGGAACGCCGCTCTATCCATTCGGCTATGGATTGAGTTATACGACGTTTTCTTTTGACGGACTCACAGTGCCCAACGAAGCAGTGAACGCGGGCGACCCAGTTACTGTGGGAGTTACGGTGACGAATACCGGAAAAGTGGCAGGCGATGAAGTGGCGGAACTTTATCTCAGTTTTCCGAATGAACCGGGTGCGCCGCTGCGAGCCTTGCGGGGCTTCCAGCGCGTTCATCTTGAGGCGGGAGCCTCAGAGCAGGTGCATTTTGAACTGAAACCGCGCGATATGAGCATGGTGTCCGCGGCGGGCGAACCCATCGTTCCCGAGGGCGACTATACCGTTTCGGTGGGCGGTGGACAACCGGGCACCTCGGCGCAGGTTGTCACGAAGAAGTTTCATGTAGATGGGATGAAAACACTGCCTGAGTGACTGACAGGTTTGAAAAAGGGCACGGCCAGCGGCGTGCCCTTTCAATGGCAGGGTTGTTGATGTCTTTCTATTGGGTGGGCAGCCTGGCGGGTTCCGCCATGACTTCGCGCATCTTCAGATAGACCGCGTTCGTCCATCCAAAGCCGATTTCGTTGGTCGTGTAACCGACACTTACGTGCACGCTCGCATTGCCCTGGACCACGTTGTACTTCTCGCGGATGGTGCCGTCCCTGGCAAAGCCTGTATCGACCGTTGCGTTCCATGCACGGGCGATGCGTTGCGCGTCTGAGCGATTGCCCGTGGCATCGAGCCCGGCGACGGCGATCCAGTTTGTGGGCGCCCAGCCGAAGGGCTCATCCCACTGCATTCCGCTATCGAAGTTACTCATGGATAACCCGCCGGGCCGCTCGAATAAGCTGAGTTTGGCTACCATTTGTTTCGTCTCTTCGCGGGTGGCGACTCCAGCCCACAATGGATAAAGCGACGTGATATAGGCATAACTCGATGGCTTGTGGCTCATAAAGTCATAGTCTCCGAAGACACCGGCTTTGGGTTGCCACAGGTAGCGCTGAATGGCGAAGTCGCGAGCCTGCGCACGGCGTCCCCAACGCTCGGCGTCCGCAGGTTTGCCGAGCAAGAAGGCCAGATGTTCGAGGTCCCGCTCATAGCGATAAAGCAGGCTGTTGAGGCCAACCGGAGCATAGTGATGAGTGGCACCGTCGAACGGCCCCCAGCGAAAGCTCGGATCAAATCCCGACTCGCGCATGGCGCGGTCTCCGAGATAAAAGTCGCGGGTGAGCCTGTACCCGGCGAACCATGCCCGCATGCATACGACGCTCGCGTGCACGTCGCAGCTTGTTTGCCTGAGCCGGGCAGCCTCGGCTTCATCGGGATGTTCAGCGCCCTTGACGAGGAAACCATCGCCACCTGCGTGCGGATGCGCAACAATCCAGCGAATCACGTCAGAGTAATAAGTACTGTCGTCTTCCATCTCCGGCACCGGGCCAGTTCCGTAATCGAAATAGCGCGCCAGTTTCGTGATTCCCGCCAGATGTTCAGGCCGCGTCCAGGTGGAGTAGTCCTTCTCCGCGAGCGAGTAACCTCGCTGAAGCCATTCCATGGCCGCGGCGCGTCCGGCAGGAGTGGCAGGGAAGCTGGAAGGGTTTTCATATACTGCGCGAATCATGGAAGTGAGGAAGGGCGGCTGCGAGCGGGTGAGATAGTAAGTGCGATTGGCGTTGAGCACGCCGCCGTAGTGTTCGATTTCGAAGAAGAAGTTATCGACCATGTCCTTGGCAAGGGCTTCGCGATGGTCAGCCTCAAGGCCCAGCACGATGAAATAGCTGTCCCAGCCATACATCTCGTTGAAGCGACCACCGGGCACGACGTAGGGAAACGGGAGGAAGAGCAATCCCTGCGCGGGCAGCTCTTCAGGATGAACCTGGCCGATCTTGTCAATGCGCTGCGGCAGCGACCTGACCTTGACGTCGCACTTTTGTTCGAGAGCTGTCACTTCAGGAGGCGGCGGCATCTCCTCGGGCATGTAGAGCACGGGGTTCGCCGTGACCTTGATGTCGACCAGCGAGTGGCAATCGGTCATGGAGCGGGTCAGTGTGTCCCATGCCGAGTGGATGTAACTGAGCGTGGCATCCGGATTGGGGGTTGAGTTGGAGGCGGGGCTCGCGGCCGATTGCGCGTCCTGAGCCGGCACATTTGAAATTTGGATTGCGGCGAAAACAAGAACCAACAAGCGAAACAGTTTCATATCAACTCCGGCTTCTTCGACCAGGAATTCTTTGGAGTGTAACGTATGGGATGCACGATCCGCCTCTTCAATTTTGCAATTGGCGGGAACACTTGACGACCGCGCGGTGTCTACACAAGCACAGTGGTTCCGATTGGGATGAACGGGGTGCCTTGAACTCCGCACGCTGCGCGGGCGCGCACAGAGCGGACGCGGCCATTTGCGCTCATGGCAAGCTTACCGCCTCCCAGCCGGTGCGGCTGAATTTGCTTTACGGGAGGCAGGCCATGTTTGAAGACTCCACTTTCGAATCCACAGGCAGAATCCGCACCCGAAGCCGCAACTGGATGGTCGCCACTTTCACGTTGAACGGATCGATTGTGCTGGCGCTGATTCTGATTCCGCTCATCTACCCCGAAGCGTTGTCGCGGCAGGCGCTGACATACCTTCTGGAAGCGCCGACCACGCAGGTTACGCCAGAGCCCGCACCGAGGCGAACTGCGCATGCGTTTCACGGCGAATCGGAAGTACAGGGCAGCCGGATCGTCGCACCGACTGCAATTCCCATTTTGATCACGATGCTGCATGACCGGGAGGGGCAGGCACCCAACGAAGGTGTGATCAACATGGATCAAGGTCCTGGTGTGCCGAATGGCGCAGCAGATATTTTTCGCGGACGCAGGCCGGCCACGGTTGTGTCTGCGGCTAAAGGCCCGGCGCGCGTTTCGTCAGGAGTTATGAGCGGACTGCTGATTGACAAGACCCTGCCCGTTTATCCGCCCATCGCGAAGGCCGCGGGGATGCAAGGCACAGTTGTCCTGCAGGCTACCATTTCCAAATCCGGAACCATTGAGAATCTGCGTGTGATCAGCGGTCCTGAGATGTTGCAACAGGCGGCACTGGATGCGGTGAAGACATGGCGCTACCGGCCATACCTGCTGAACGGCCAACCTGTTGAGGTGGAAACGACGGTGAATGTGGTGTTCACGATGGGACGTTGAATTGAAACAGGGGAGAGTCGTGAAGTCCCACTCTAGCGGCAAAAACAGGGACGCCGCTTGCGTGGGGCACCCGGCTCCTAAGGCAGGTGAAAGGCTGGTCCTTCGCCTGGCTCAGGGTGACAGGATCATCGATTGAATGTACTTCGGCGACCGGGCGGGCGATGAGCTTTATTCTTCAGCTTCCTGGCGTTCGATGCGGCGCTGCTCAGAGAGAAGAGACATGGAACTCATGAGGTTTTGAACGCTCACGATGCCCACCACGCGTCCGCTTTCAGTGACGGGAATGAGCGAGAGGCCGCGGCCGGCGGTGAGTCGGCGGATGGTCGCTCCCAGGGTGTCTTCAGGGCGAGCCACCTGGAAGGCACGCGACATGACCGATTGCACATAGCCGTTGCCGTCGTTGCGCAAGGCGTCGACAATGCGCTGGCGGGAGACGATGCCGACCAATTGCGGACCACGGACGACGGGAAAGTCTTCCTGGAGGGAATGGACGCAGCGGACGAGCGCGTCGGCAAGGGTGTCAGATGGTGAGAGGGTGGCGAAATCGGTGAGCATCACCTCGCTCATGTGCACAGTGTCGACAACAGACTGGAAGAAGACGCCCTGGTCTTCAACCTGCGCGCCGATCATGATGAAGAAGCCGGCGATGACGAGCCACGGGCTGTGGAGCAGCATGCCGGCGATCATGGCGGTGAGCGCGAGCACCTGGCCAAGGCCGGTGGTGGCGCGGCCGGTGGGTGCGATGCCGTGCTTGCGCGCGAAACTGCCTCGCAGCAGACGGCCGCCGTCGAGCGGATAGGCGGGCAGCAAATGCAGCAGGCCGAGGCCGGCCTGCATCCACACCATGCTTCGCAGCAGATAGGCGGCCGTGATCAAGGGCTGGTCGAAAAGGCGGAGGCTGCCACCGGCGCCCAGAAACGCGGCGACCAGCGCGAAGGCCGTAGCCAGGTTGGCCAGCGGACCTGCGAACGTGAGGGCAAACTGTCCGACGCCCTGATTGGAATTCTCCTGGCTTTCAGGGTTGGCGTAGGAATACAAGCCGCCGATGGGGAGAAGGAGGATGGCGCGGAGGCGGAGGCCGAGCCATGCGGCGACCAGGAGGCGGGCGATCTCCCGCACGATGACGGCGGCTGTGAGCGCGAAAAAGAGGCCGAGGCCGCGCAGCCAGCCATCGGTAGCGCTGAGGCCGAGGCACACGACTGCCAGGAGGGGGAAAAAGGCATGGATGCGCAGTTCGACGCCCATCCATCGGCCCAGCGGGATTGTCCAGCCTCTCATACCTGAATTGTAGAGGGTGGGGCCGAGTCCCGGTTCAGGTATTCTTTTGTGCGATGCGCATCATTGCAGGATCGCTTCGCTCGCGAAAGTTGGAAGCACCGGCAGGTATGGCCACGCGGCCCACGAGCGACCGGCTGCGCGAAACCCTTTTCAATGTGCTGGCGCCGAGGATTGAAGGCGCGGTGTTTGCGGATTTGTATGCAGGATCGGGCGCTGTAGGCATGGAGGCACTGAGCCGCGGGGCTGCGCGAGTAGTGTTTGTAGAGCGGGCTCCGGTGGCGCTGAAGGTGCTGAAGGAGAATCTTGCGCGGCTGGGGCTGAAGGAAGGATTCGGTATTCAATCCTGCAGTGCGGGAGCGTATTTGCGCAGGGCGCGGCCGCGGGATGGGGTGGGCTTCGACGTGGTTTTTCTCGATCCGCCGTACGACGCGGGGGATGAGTATGCGGCGACGCTGGGACTGCTTGGCGGGTCGGCCAGGGAATTGCTGGCGGAGGGCGCGGTGGTGATTGCAGAGCATCGGAGAAAGGACCGGCTGGACGAACGGTATGGGCAGTTGGCGCGCACGCGGCTGCTGGAGCAGGGGGATGCGGCGCTGAGTTTCTATGAGGTTCGCACGGCCGATAAGGATGGTCAGGAATGAAATTGCATTGCAGATGGATATTGACGGCGGCGCTGGTTTGCGCGGCGGTGTTGCATGCGCAGAGCACCGAGTTCTGGGCGATTGGCCCATTTACGAGGCCCGCGACGGGAAACCCCGTGATTGCGCCGCTGCCCGAGTCGACCTTCATGGACCCGATCTTGAAGAAGCTGGTGCAGTGGGAGGCGCTGCATACGTTTAACCCGGCGGCGATTGTTCGCAAGGGGAAAGTGGATGTGTTGTATCGCGCTGAAGACAATACGGGCTCGATGGCGATTGGCGGTCACACATCGCGGCTGGGGCTGGCGGAGAGCAAGGACGGGATCCATTTCAAGCGACTGGGGGAGCCGGTTTTTTACCCCGCGGACGACGATCAGAAGGCGCGCGAATGGCCGGGGGGCGTGGAGGACCCGCGCATCGTGGAGAGCGAGGACGGCACGTATGTGCTGACGTATACGCAATGGAATCGCGAGACATATTCGGTCGGCATTGCCACGTCGCGCGACCTGATGCACTGGACCAAGTATGGGCCGGCGTTTCTAACCGCCTATGGCAGCAAGTATGCGCACCTGAATTACAAGTCGGCGGGCATTTTGACGGAACTGGTGAAGGGGCGGCTGATGGCCGCGAAGATCGACGGCATGTACTGGATGTACTGGGGCGAAGGGGCGATTCACCTGGCGACTTCGGCCGATTTGATTCACTGGACTCCGGTGCAGGATGCGCGCGGCGCGCCGGTTGAGCTGCTGCGGCCGCGACCAGGGCACTTCGACAGCTCGTTTCCTGAGACGGGGCCGCCGCCGGTGCTGACCAAGGCGGGAATCGTGGTGATTTACAACGGCAAAAACGCGGTGAAGGGAGGCGATCCGGACCTGGGACCGAATGCGTACGCGGCGGGGGAAGCGCTGTTCGGTGCGAAGAACCCCGCGTATTTGTTGACGCAGACGGCAGGGCCGGTGCTGAAACCGGAAATGCCGTACGAAAAGACTGGGCAGTACGCGGCGGGAACCACGTTTGCGGAAGGGCTGGTGTACTTCCACAAGCAATGGTTTCTCTACTACGGATGCGCGGATTCGCTGGTAGGGGTGGTGACGGCGCCGGGGAAATAGCGCTTCGCGAAAGACGATATCAGGCGGGGAAACTATAAGGGGCAGGAACCATAAAAACAAGGACTAAACAAAGCTGTGGGCATTCCTATCCCACCCTAGGAAACCTCTGCACTAGGCGCATTTTCGGCCAGCGAAACGATGCAGTGGCTAAAGCCATATTCATCGTGGAGCCTTTATTGGCCCGACTGAAGTCGTGCCCTTGTTACAAAGCAACTTGTGCAGAGTTTCCCTAGCGGGAAAAACAAGGGCGCCGCTCGAGCGGGGCACACTGAGAAAGTGTGGAGCACCCGGCGTTGGTGCGGTTTCATGCATTCCCGGCTTGCAGTTTTTCGCGGGTCAGCTCGTTCCATGTTGCGATGGAGTCGGGCATGAGCGGGCTGACCACGCCGGGTGAAATTGCCTCCAACACCTTTTGCGGTTCTACGCTGCTGCGCGCGTCACGCAAAGCGCCTTTCACCCATCCGATGGCAGCCATGCCTTCGCGCCCTGTAAATGTCTGTTCGATGTAGAACCATCGCTCGTCCCAGCAAAGCAGCCGCGATGCAATTGAGAATGCAGAAAACACGGGCAGCGAACGCCGGTAAGTCATCCACACCGCGCCTACAAGCGGCTGCCAGCGCGAGTGGATGATGCGTTCAAGCAACCGAGTGCGCGCCAGAAGATGAGTACGCGCATAGTCCATTATGTTGAGATAGCGCGCGTTGTTCATGTGCAGGTTCAGGTCGATGTCGTTGGGCCAGACACGCATGTGGATACTGTCCTCGTCTAAAATGCCCAGGGGTGGGAGCGGCCGCAGATGCTGGCGAATGGCTAACGCCGGAATGCGGACGAAGGTGATGAAGTGGGACAACTCTTGCTCCCCTGCGTCTAGTGTAGTGGAGGGGCCAACTGGCGTTCCCTGCGCCGCATCGGCGACAATCGCATATGCCATGGAGAATCTAACGCGCCGCGAATTTCTTATGACTGTTTCCGCTGCTACTTTTGCTGCTGCCGCTTCACCGAGTTTCGCCGCAACCCGCCGCCAGCGCGTCCTGGTTGGCTCTGGAACGCCAACCGGCATTCTGGGGTATGAATGGGATTCCGCAAACGGGGAACTGACCGCCGCGGGAGTTGCCGCGAAAATCTCGACCGTCGATTGGATCACGTTCTCGCCGGGCCGTGAATATCTCTACGCGGCCTGCGAATTGGACAGCTTCAACGGCAAACCGACCGGCGAAGCGGCCAGCTTCAGCTTCAGGAATGGTGAGCTGCATCAGCTTTCCGCGCAGAACTCGGCCAGCGCGGGCACATGTCATGTGGCGCTCGACCATACCGGCCATGTGCTGATTTCTGCCGACTACGGTGGCGGGAGCGCAGCCAGTTTTCTGGTCACGGATGGGAAGCTGAGTTCTGCTGTTTGGACGGAGCACTACACGGTACACGGACCCAACCCCGACCGGCAAGAAAGTGCGCATGCTCATTTTTGTTCCTTCTCGCCCGATAACCGGTTCGCGTATGTGAACGACCTGGGCGGTGACATGATCCACATCTACCGGCTCGACGCGGCCACTGCGCACTTGACTAATGCGGGTGCGTATCATGGCGCTCCCGGCTCCGGACCGCGCACACTGCACTTCCATCCCAACGGCCACACCGCATACTGCATGAATGAGATTGTCTCGACGGTGGACGTGCTGGAGTGGCACAAAGGGGATGGGAGCCTGACGCTTGTGACGCGGATTGATCTGTTGCCCAAGGACTATCACGGTCCAACTCGGGGATGCGACACGGTGGTCACGAGGGATGGGAAATTCGTCTACTTCGCCAATCGCGACGATAATTTTCTCTCAAGCTTCAGGTGCGATCCCGAGACGGGCGCATTGACAGCGATGGCACGGTCGAATTGCGGCGGCAAGACTCCGCGGAACTTTACGCTGGACCCGACGGAACAATGGATGCTGGTTGCCAATCAGGACTCAAACCTGTTGAGCGTGTTTGCGCGCAACCCGCAAACTGGCGAACTGGCCAACGAGGGCAAAAGCGTTGCAGCGGCGGCGCCGATGTGCATCCTGTTTGTGTAGGCTCATCAACCCGGCGTGAATGCCGCTTTGCAGGCTGGAACTCAGGCGCCCATCAGTAACGGGCGGCGCAGGGCAGCGTTCCGCAAGCCCGCAGCATCAGGTTCCGCGGCTTGCACGGGCGTCAACGGAACGCGCGCCAGCTCCCAGGCGGAGCGGTCTTTCATCAGGCGAGAAACCAGGGCAGTGTGCATGGCGTGACCGGCACGTTCTGCGACGACGTGGCCTTCGATGCGCTTTCCGGCCAGGGCCAGGTCCCCGATCAGGTCGAGTACCTTGTGACGCACATATTCATCCACGAAACGAAGCGGGCCATTTTGCGGCCCTGCGGGTCCGAGAACGATGGCGTTCTCAGGGCTTGCGCCGCGGATGAGTCCCATATTGCGCAGACGCTGCTCGTCGGCCTTGTAGCCAAATGTGCGCGCCGCCGCGATTGCGGTACCGTAGGTCTCGGCGGCAAGGTCCACGCTGGCATTCTGCCGGCCGATGGGGGCGGGAAAGTCGATAGTGTATTCGATACGGTAGCCGGGGCCGGGATAGACGCCGATAAACTTGTTGCCTTCGCGCACCTCGACGGGCTGGAGCACGCGAATCGACTCGCGGTGGCGGCGCTGGGTGCGGATGCCGACGGAGAGAAACGCTTCCACGTAAGGCAATGCGCTGCCATCGAGGATGGGCAGTTCAAGATTGTCGAGCTCGACGATGACATTGTCGACGCCCATGCCGATGAGGGCTGAGAGCAAATGTTCGGTGGTGGAAATGAGGACGCCCTGCCGCATAAGGCTGGTGGCGTAACTGACCTTGGCCACGTTGCGGCCAACGGCCGGAATTTCAAAGTTGTCGAGATCGGTGCGCCGGAAGACAATGCCGGAACCGGCCGGGGCGGGTAGCAGTTGCATGGTGACCGGTGCGCCGGAATGGAGTCCCACTCCTGTGAATTCAATCGGTTCGGCGATGGTCTGTTCCAGATGCGCTGATGGCGACAAATCGACGGCTCCAACTGTGGAAAACTTGCGCAACCGCTAGATTAGACGCGAAATGCAAAATTGGAGTGTGGTATTTTTGCCACACTCTGAGACCAAAGGAACGTCACTCACTGGCGGGACGAGCGACGGAAGATTGCGCTATCCATCGTAGAATCAGAGATTCACCCAGGTTTTACCGCAACCTGGTGTGCCTGAAAGGACCACGGATGGCAATAGCTCTCAATATTCCCATTCCCATACGAGCGCTGCTGGCTGGGGCGCGCCGCAAAGAATCCGCCCTGCTCGAATTGACCCGGAAACTCGTCATGGCGGAATCGCCTTCTGATGACAAGGCAGCAGTGGACGCTTGTGCGGGCCTGGCCGCGGCGCATGCCAGGGCGCTGGGAGGCCGGGTCAAACTGCACAAACAGCGGGCTTTCGGCGGTGTGCTGGAGGCCCGCTTTGGGCCGAAGGCCGGATCTGACGCATCGGAGCGCGTTTTGCTGTTGGGGCATCTGGACACGGTGTGGCCGCTGGGGACGCTCAAGCACATGCCTTGCCGGTTGGGCGAGGGCCGCTTGTGGGGGCCGGGCACATTGGACATGAAGGCCGGAGCTGCCATGGCTCTCACGGCGATCGAAATGCTGACTGAAGCAAGCCTGCTGCAACGCGAGATCGTGCTGCTGCTGAACAGCGAAGAGGAGGTGGGCAGTCCGGTTTCGCGTCCCATTACGGAGCGGTTGGCGCACGAGTGCGCGGCCGTGTATGTGCTTGAACCGGCACAGGGGCTGGCTTACAAAACCGCCCGGAAGGGTACCGGAAACTGGCGCATTGAAATCAAGGGGGTGGCTGCTCATGCCGGGGTGGATTTTGAAAAGGGGGCAAGCGCCATTCGCGAACTGGCGCGCGTTGTGGAGACTGTAAGCGGTTGGACCGACCTGAAGAGCGGCTTGACGGTGAGTGTGGGAGTTGTTGGCGGTGGCGGCAAAACGAATGTGATTCCAGCGGAAGCCTGGGCGGAGGTGGACGTCAGGATTGCCCGCAAGGCCGACGGGCCGCGTATTGAGCGCAAATTCGCCCGGCTCGCGGCGGAGGATAGGCGGTGCTCGCTCGCAGTGACTGGCGGCATCAACCGGCCGCCGATGGAGCGGTCTCGCGGGACCGTGAAGCTGTTTCGCAAGGCCAGTGCGCTGGCTGCCGAACTGGGTTTTGCATTGAATGAAGCGGCCACCGGCGGCGCTTCTGACGGCAATTTCACGGCGGCGCTGGGTATTCCCACGCTGGACGGAATGGGCGGCGTGGGTGAAGGGGCGCACGCAAGCCACGAATCCATCGTCATCGAGCATCTAGCTCCACGCACGACGCTGCTGGCGGGCTTGCTGGCGGGGTAATCCCTGCCTGCTGCGCGGTCTGGTTCAAGGATGCCGCAAGTAATTATCCAGGAAGAAGTAAGCCGCAGTGACGAAGCCGATGACGGCCACGCTCCAGCGCATGGCGCGCTGATTGACCTTGCGGCTATAGTGGGCGCCCAAATAGCCGCCGGCACCGGCGAGGATCGCCATTTCCAGACAAAAACGCCACTCAACTCTCTTTGCCACGATGAAAGTGACGGCCGGAATGCCGATCGATACCACGGCGGTGACCACCTTGAGCGCATTCATTTCGTGGATGTCATGGACTCCGCAGAAACCGAAGAGCGCCATGACGAGAAAGCCGCCTCCCGCGCCGAAGTAACCCACGTAGATGCTCACCACGACCATGCCGATGAGGAGCCAGGTGTTGTAGCGGCGTCCGCCGGAGAGGGTCTGTAGCCAGCGACCGAGCGGAAAGCTGAGTACGAACATGACTGCCGCGAAGAGCAACAGCCAGGGCAACAACTCGCGAAAACGCTTGTTGCCTGTATGGAGGAGAAGCCAGCCGCCAATCTCACCACCGACACCGGAAGCGATGGCGAGCGGCAGAAGCTTCCAACCGTATTCACGGAGGTGATGACGGAAGGCAACGAGGGAGGTCAGCTGTCCGGGCCAGAGCGCGACCGTGTTGGTGGCCTGGGCTGTCACTGCCCCCACTCCGACAGCGGTGGTGCTGGATATAAGTGCGGGAAGGGAAAGAAACGATCCGCCTCCGGCGATGGCGTTGAGGACGCCGGCGAAGAATGAGGCCACTGGAAGCCAAAGAATGCGAAGGAGATGGAGGGTGAGCGAGGCCATTATCCCACTGTAAGGGCCAAACCCATAAAGACTCATAAAGCTTTGAGGATTCTCAGGTTTGTGGAGAGGGGGAACGACCGGGACCGATGACACGGAGTCTCTCCTGATAGACTCCCGAAGAGAACCAACCTGGAGTTTATTCACGCAATGAAGCAATTCATTTTGATTCTGTTTGTGGCGGCCAGCGCTGCGGGCGCATTGGCCCAGGCGCCCGCCAAACCAGCCAGCCCTCCGCACCATGCCGTTGCCAACAGCTCAGCCGGCATAAAGCTGCCCCCTGGAGTGCCTCCGGTGAGGGGTATCGTCAAGACCGCTTTTTCGCTTCGTTACCAGGACATCAAGATTGGAACAGGCGCAGCGGCCGAGCCAAACAGGTTCTACAAGGTTCACTACACTGGATGGCTGGCGATGGATGGGCACAAATTCGATTCGTCCTACGATCATCCCGGGCCGCCGGTGATGGACAAGGACGGCAAGCCAGTGATGGGCGCAGATGGCAAGCCCAAACTGGGCGAACCGCAGCCCTTCGCATTTCCTCAGGGCTTTGGCCGCGTGATTCCCGGCTTCGATCAAGGCTTTAGCGGCATGCGGATTGGCGGCAAGCGTCGCCTGTTCATCCCATGGCAACTTGCATACGGCGCCCAAGGGCGGCCGGGGCCAAACGCAGCCCACCCGGGGATTCCGCCTAAGGCCGACCTAATCTTTGATATTGAACTGGTGGATGTGAGCGACATGCAGATGCCGCCCAATCATCCAGGGATGACCGGGATGCCCGGTGGTCACCCGATGCGGCCAGGGATAACTCTTCCACCGGGGCATGTTCCGGTGGCGCCGGCGACGCCTGGGAAGCCGGCAAGTTCATCCCAGCCGCAGTGAGACTGAAGGCGGAAATCTTGCGGATGAGTCAGGGCTTGCAAACCGGAGGGGCGGGCAGCTCCGGCGTGGCCGCGAGCAACCGGCGGGTGTAGGGCTGGCGGGGGTTGGCACATAACGCCTCGGCTTCGCCGGTTTCCACGAGGCGGCCGTGTTCCATGACTGCGATGCGCGTGCAGAGGTAGCGCACCAGCGGCATGGAGTGCGAAATAAAGAGGTAAGTCAGGCCATATTCGCGTTGAAGGCGGCGGAGCAGGTTTATGATTTGCGCGCCCACGCTCACGTCCAGGGCGGAAACCGGCTCATCGAGAATCAAGAGCTTTGGCTTGAGCGCCAGGGCGCGGGCAATATTGATGCGCTGGCGCTGTCCACCTGAAAACTCGTGCGGATGACGTTCCAGTGCCGATTCGTCGAGGCCAACCTGGGCCAGGAGTTCGACGGCGCGGGTTCTCATGGCGGCGCGCTTCTGGCGTGAGTTCAATGCCGGAGAGTTGGCAGCGGTGCTGTCGCCGAGGCCGTGGATTGCCCAGGGTTCAGTGACAATCTCAAGGACTTTCATACGCGGATTGAGGGCGGCGTAAGGGTCCTGAAAGACGGGTTGCATCTGGCGGCGCAGACTGCGCATCTGAACATTGGAGGCCACGGCGAGATCGATGCCGTTGACGCGCACGGTGCCCCGGCTGGGCGCAACAAGTCCTAAAATGATGCGCGCGACCGTGGTTTTGCCCGAACCGGACTCGCCCACGAGGCCCAGCGTTTCGCCAGCTGCGATTTCGAACGAGACATCTTCGACGACGGTTTGCTGCCGGGTTTGCAATCCGGCTCTGCGGGGATAGCTCTTGCAGACCGCATTCACCTCAACCATCGCCATGAGTCGATGTTACATGGCGTCGTGACACGCTGGTCATCTGCTGTTCATCGATGGCGGGATATAATGCCGATACTCCGGGGATGGCTTCCCTTGAGCCCCGAAAGGAAACTGATCACCGGATTGTAACTCCAAATTGCGAGGACTTACCCCATGTCCACCAATGGCTTTTCATTCGCCAACCCCACTTACACTGCCGATAACTTCTTCACTTACAGCGCCGGCGACATTGAAGCGGACGCGAAGATGAAGGAACTGCAATCAAGTGAGCCAATTCCTGCTCCGCGCGTGCAGCCGCCATTGATGGACCTGAGCGCCGTGTTGCCGGCGAGCGCCCTCACCGCGATCAAGGCCGCGGGCAGGATCGTTTTCCATGCGGCGGGCGATTCCGGCGGGGTGGTGAAGGCTGAGCCGCAACTGGCGGTTGCCGATGCGATGGCCGCCGACCTGGCTAACAAGACCTATGCAACGGACCTGCCCGCCTTCTTCTATCATCTGGGCGACGTTGTGTATTACTTCGGGCAGCAGCAGTATTATCCCGAACAGTTTTACGACCCTTATCGTAATTATGACGGGCCAATCTTCGCTATCCCCGGCAATCACGATGGCGTGATGTTCAAAAACGAGGCGGTGGGTTATTCCCTCGAAGCGTTTATCGACAATTTCTGCGCTGCATCGCCAACGATTGCGATCTCCGGTTTTTCCCGATCGACCATGGTGCAGCCGGGTGCGTACTTCGTGCTTACGGCACCGTTCGTGCGATTCATCGGTCTCTATTCGAACACCGGCGAAAGCGTGGGCGTATTGAGCGGCGGTGTCATCGGGAACGACCAGATTACATTTCTCCAACAGCAACTTGCCGCGGCCCTGGCCGCACGGCAAGCCGATGCTTCAAACCAGAACCCCGAAGCGCTGATTATGGCGGTGCATCATCCACCTTTTACGGGCGCCAGCGATCATTTCCCCAGCGCGTCGATGCTTCAGGCGATCGATGCATGTTGCGAGCAGGCCGGCATCTGGCCGGATATGGTGCTCTCGGGGCACTCACATCTTTACGAGCGATACACGCGGGTGATGAAAGCGGACGGCCGCCAGATTCCTTACCTTGTGGCCGGCAACGGAGGGTATTACAACCTGTCGCAGCTCAAGACCGACGCGGCGGGCAACAAGCCGATTCCAGGCCAGCAAAGCGAGCCCGATGGGCAGGGCAACACCATTACGCTTGCCCAATACAACGACACGAATTTCGGATTTCTGCGCATCACCGTGAACGCGACCAGTATCGTGGTGGAAACACTTGCGGTGAGCGGGACGCCGAACACCACGACGCCCGCCACGCCCATTCCGCCACCGGCTGTAATCGACAGTTTTTCAGTGGACCTGGCAAACCACACGGTGACGGACCTGCCAGGTCCGGCGTGATGACCGAAGTTGCGGGCGGCTCGGAATCGGACGAACAGAATAGTTTTCCGGGGCGGTAGATTCAGTCCAGCTTTGGATGCAGCTTTTGGAAGCCGGTGGCCTGCTGATAGGCGCTGCCAAAAGCGGCCAGATTGGCGTCCTGATAATGGCCGGCGAGGAATGTGAGCGAGACCGGCGTGCCCGGTCCACCAATATCATCGCTGTCCCCGTCGTCAATCCTGGGCGGTTTCGGAGCGTCGGCACCGCGCAGTCCGTTGGGCACAATCAGCGCGGGATGGCCGGTGAGGTTGGTAGCCACCAACTGCATTCCGGTGGTGGGCGTCACGATGATGTCGACCTGGTTGAAGAGAGCGGAGACCTGTGTGACGGCAAGGGTGCGCGCGCGATTGGCCTGGATGTACTCGACTGCCGGGTAGAAGCGCGCAACGCGGAAGGTGTTGGGCCAGTCCTCGGGGCCCTGCGCGGTGAGCAGGCGGTCGCGGCCCGTCAAGGTCAACTCGTCGAATGCGGCGGCGGCCTCGGCTGCGAGCAGAGGCGTCATGGCGCCGTAGGGGAGCTTTGGGAGTTCGACGGGAAGCAGGTTGACGCCCATGGATTTCAGCTTGTCGAGAGCGGCCAGGTCGTAGCGCTGGTCGTAAGCGCGGCGGGCGTGACCGGCGGCTCGCTCGGCGTTGTGCTTGTCGCGATCGGCTTTTTGTTCCGCAGTTTCACCAGCGGGAGCCTCGTCCAGTTTGAGCGGCGGAATCGGATCGAATTCGCTTTTGAGATAGCCGATGCGAAGCGTGTGCCAATCGCGGGCAGGTGGCCATGCGAAGGGCGCAGGATGAACCGAAGTATCCTTGCCGTCGGGGCCGTGAATGGCGGCGAGGACAAGTGCGCAGTCCTCAGCGGAACGGGCGATGGGGCCGAGTTTGTCCATGGTCCAGCTCAGAGCCATGGCGCCGGTACGGGGGACGAAGCCAAATGTGGGGCGCAGGCCCGTGACGCCGCAGCGCGTTGAGGGCGATGAAATGGAACCCAGCGTTTCAGAACCGATGGCGAAGCCGACGCAACCGGCCGATACCGCGCTGGCCGGACCTGCCGACGAACCGCTCGAACCCTGTTCGGGATTCCACGGATTGCGCGTGCGGCCGCCAAACCACTCGTCGCCCATGGCGAGCGCGCCCAACGTGAGCTTGGCGACGAGAATCGCACCGGATGCATCGAGGCGCTCGACCACGGTGGCGTCCTCGTCAATTACTTGTTTCTCAAAGCCGCCCGCACCCCATGTTGTGGGATAACCTTTGACCGCGAGCAGGTCTTTCGCACCCCATGGAATGCCGTGGAGCAGGCCGCGATATTTGCCGGCGGCGATCTCGGCATCGGCGGCTTTGGCCTGGGCGATGGCACGCTCTTCAGTGAGGGTGATGACGAAGTGCAGGGTCGGGTCATAACGCTTGAGGCGGCCGAGGTACATCTGCGTCAACGCCAGAGAGCTGATTTTTCTTGCGCGGAGCAGACTTGCCAATTGAGATATTGTGGCAAATGCCAGGTCTTCGATATTTGCCGGGGCGGAAGGAACACGGTCTACAGAATCGATGCCGACCGTCTCGCTCGCCGAAGGACAGGGAAGCGTTTCACAATCGGCACTCATTTCCTTCTTGATGGCCGGCAGGGGATGAAAGACAAATGATGGAGCTACGGAGTTGGGCAGGTTAAGCTTGCGGAGGGCTTTATAGGATCCATTATTGTCGACCAGATCATCGAGCATCATCTGCTTCTGTTCGGCTGTGAATGGACCAACGCCAGCCAAGACCGCAGCCTGATCGATCATTTCGGGGGTGATCTTCGGCGGTTTGGACTGATCTGCGCCGGTGGCTTCCTGCGCTTGTGCGGCGAGTGTATAGAGGATACCGGGCAGCAATGGGGATGCAACGCCGGCGCGGCTGCAAACAGCGAGAAAGCCTCGACGATCAAGTGTCATTGTGCGGGGTCCCTCGGGAAGAAAATGTCCTTTTGCACACTATAGCGGAGTCGGAAGGCGGGTCTTGCGGTTTCCTATGTAGTGAGCCGATCCGGGGAGATCGCGTCAAGCGGCCATTGCGTGAGTTCAAGGCTCTTTCCTCCGGAGAGTGCAACCTCAAGCTCGTTGTCGTCGGGATTCAGCGAATATGTGCGGCTTGTGATGACTTCTCTACCGCCGATGAAGGCTTCGATTACAGAAGCGTCGAGATATAGACGCAGGGCAGGTCTGGGCCACGGCAAAGAAGGCAAGGGAAACGAAATGTCAGCGCATCGAATGGCATTCCCGGCAACATCGACCGTCAATTCCCAGGCCTTGCTGCCATTAGCGAGGAGGCGCACAGTGACCGATCCGGTCGAGAAGCTGATGGGTACCGACAATTCCTGGCGCAGCGTGGTCAGCTTCGTTCGATAAGGCGAGCCCGCATGTAGAGTGACGCGCTTGGCGGCACCGCGCAGTTTGTCTACTTCGGCGGCCGGATGCATTTCCAACTGGCCCTGTTTGCCAATGCTCAATACGCGGGGCAAGGACATGGCGCCGGCCCATCCTGCGGCGGCAAACTCGGCTTCGGGCCGCCTTTCCTGAATCCATCCCCACAAAACGCGCCGGCCGCCGGGCGCGAGAAAGCTTTTGGGCGCATAGTACGCGCCATGATCCAACACACCCTGGCGTTTCGCGGTGTAGCGATGCTCGTGGGGATCATATTCGCCGGTTGTCCAGATAACTTTGCCTTCAGTTGAATAAAGAAGGCAATGCTGCCCGTCGAGTGAAAAGAAATCGGGACACTCCCACATTTCGCCGCTGTCGCATGGGTTCGTTGCTTTCAGGCCGTTTGGTTTTCCGGTTGCCAGCGGATGGAGATACTGCCAATGGCGGAAATCTTCGGACTTATAAAGCAAGACGCATCCGCCTTCACCGCGCACACCTGAGCCCACGCCCAGATACCATCCGTCCGGCTCACGCCATGGGCAGGGGTCGCGGAAGCCTGTTACAGTGATCCCGGCTGGCGGCGATGCGATTACGGGCTGGGCGAGTTTCTTCCAATGCAGCATGCTGTCATCTTCCGCAGTGGCCAGCAACTGAGTCTCACGCAGTTTGTCGGAGCCATCGTGAATCGTCACCAGTTGCGGCGGCGCGTTTTGCACACCGGTATAAATCAGCGTGGGTACGCCGTTGAAAACGACTGCCGATCCACTGAAGCAGCCTTCGCTGTCTGGTCCGCCGGGCGTGGGTGCGAGGGCAATGGGCTCATGATGCCAATGCACCATGTCAGGACTGATGGCGTGGCCCCAGTGCATGTCGCCCCAGACCGCAGCGTGAGGATTCAGTTGATAGAAGAGATGATATTTGCCCTTCCACCAGATCGGGCCGTTGGGGTCATTCATCCAATTGTGCGGCGGGAGGAGATGGTACTGGGGACGAAGCGGGTCGTCAGCTATGCCGGGCGCTGGTTCCGGCGTGGGGAGTGGCTTAAGTTCATCCCAGGCGCGGTGGGCGAACCCCGGCAGGAGCGAGACGGTTGCGCCGCGACTGAAGATCGAGAGAAAGGCCCGCCGGTCGAGTGTCATGGGAAGGAAACCTCTTTGGAGCTGAAAAGACATCCAACGCAAACTATACTCGACCGGCGAGCATTCACCGCAGACATGCAACTATTTGGTTGCGAATGGCGCATTCAGAATCGAAAGATGGGGCAAGCGGAAATGCGCCCGCGCGAATTGAGAATCTCGGGGATATTGGAGTCTACCGCAGGAGACACGCGAAGCGATTCTGATACCACAGTTGCATTTCCCTCGAATCCCTGAAAAGTCCAAGCTCGGGCTGAAGGCCCTTTCAATTTGGCCGCCTGTCAGGGGTTGAACCCACTGCTCCCTCCAGAGTCCTCGATCTACGACTGAAGAACTAAGCCGGTTGGACTTTGGCTCGATTCGTGCAATATCCCGGAGTTACTTCGATGCCGGTGTCATTTTAAGCGCATAGGCGTATTTGCAGGCAGCTTCGGGAGGCAAAGTCAGCTCCAATGCATCCGCTCCCTGAGTCCAGGCAACTTTTTCATTGGAGCCGAGCAACTGGATGTTTGCAATGGGAATTGAAGCGCCCTCGTGAGCCCAGCCTAGCGAGTAGATCGTTGCCTTTCCGTCCTTCGGGCAAGCCATTCCGATGGCGTAGACAGTGCTGCCTTTGGCGGTAAAACGGAAATCTTCAGTGGTGTAGGGCTTGGTATCAGTGTCGTGAAATGCGCCGCCTTTAACCTGTGTCGGTCCCTCGCCAAATGTCTTCCATGGCGTCGTGTCATAGATGGCTTCGCCGTTGACTTTGAGCCATGCCCCCATATCCAGAAGCGTTGAGCGCACCTCGTCGGGGATTGTGCCGTCGGAGCGCGGGCCGAAGTTGAGCAGCAGGTTTCCGTTCTTGCTTACGATGTCGATGAGTTGGTGAACCAGGAATTCCGGCGTCTTGAAGGTGTCGTGTTCGATGTAACCCCAGCTTGCATCGCTAATGGATGTGTCGGTCTGCCAGTGGTCAGCTACGATGTGATCCTGCTGGCCGCGCTCGAAGTCGCGTACTCCCGCTTTCCAGTTGAGAGAGTAGTCTTTGAAATCGATGACGCCCGTGTAGCCGTGGGCCGCGGTGTAGTTGTAATAGAAAGCAGCAAACTGAGATACAGCGTGGCGGAAGTTTGGCTGACCGATCCACCAGTCGAAGTAAACAATTTCGGGCTTGTATTTCTCGACTAACTCCGTGTCGCGCGCCAGCCAGTCGCGCGTCCAGGCGTCACTGACGTAGGTCCAATCGTTGATGAGGCCGTGCTCGTCGCCGCCGGCTTCGAGCCACTGGTGCGCCGGGCCGTAGAGCGATGCATATTTGGGATCGTTCACGTCGGAGCGAATGGCGCGTCCGCCGTCATAGAAGAAGTTATGTTCGGCACGATGCGAGCTGAGTCCGAAGTGCAGTCCTTCGGCGCGAACGGCCTTCGCGAGCTCACCCAGCGTATCGCGCCTGGGGCCCATTTTCACGACGGTCCAGTCGGACAGACCCGAGTCATACATTGAGAAGCCGTCGTGGTGCTCGGCGACGGGCACCACATAGCGTGCCCCCGAATCCTTGAAGAGCGCGGCCCATGCTGCGGCATCAAAATGTTCGGCGCGGAAGAGCGGGATCAGGTCCTTGTAACCCTTCTCGTCCTTCTCTGAGGGGTCTTTCGAGGCGTAGTGTTCCTGAAAATTCTTGTAGGCGACTGTGCCTGGGTGGTACATCTCGCGCGGATACCATTCGCTCTCGGCCGCAGGCACGGAGTAGACGCCCCAGTGGATGAAGATGCCGAACTTGGCATCTTTGTACCACTGCGGCTGCTGGTATTTGATGAGCGTCGCCCAATCCGCGCGATAGGGGCCATCGTTCTCCTGCTTCTGCTCCTCGGCGAGGAGACGGTTCCGCTCTGTATCGTATTTGCTGACCGACTGCTGCCATTCGTGGTCGATTTCGACGGCTGACTTCACGCCCAGCGTAGGCGCCAAAGGATCGGATGTTGTAGCGGGAGTCTGCGCAAAAATCAGGGGCGCGCCTAGCAGCAGAATTGCAGACAAGCGACGAGCAGGGTTTTTCATAATGCCGGATGGTAACTGTTTTTGCGCAGAGGTGCAAACGCTTTCATTGAAGGATGGCGACCGTGGTGAAATGCTTCACCACGGCCGTTACCAATCCCTGCCCGCTCTATCTGCCGGCCTCAGTTACCAACCTCTCGGCCCGGGTCATTGCGTCGATGCGGTTTTGCTTTTCGGTTTGGATTTCGGTTTCAGAAGGGTGGGGGATGGACTTGTTCGCTGCCATGCGCTGGGCAATCTCGTCGAGGCGCTGTTGAAAGCCCTGGCCGATCTGCACAACCGCGGCCTGGGCCTTTGGCAGCACTTCACTGAAGTGCGCGAGTTCCTCCTGGGCGCGTTCGGGATGGTAGCCAAGCCGATCGCCGGTCTGCATTGCGTCGACCAGAACGTCTGGAGGTGAGGAAACCGGCATGGTCTGATTCATCGCATCGTATGTGCCGCGCAGCCGGGTCATGGCGCCGGCAAAGCCATCGAGTTCGTTGCGGCGCGCGGTCAAGCCCGCAGCACGGCGCACCTCAATCGAAACTTTGGCTTCGACGCCACGGCTGGGAACAGGAATCACGGTTGTGAGCGTGTTGCCCTCGAAGTACCAGCCGTCTTTTTCAAGCGGACCGGCCTGTTTGACTTCGACACCGTCGACTCTCACCGATTCAGGAGGCCAATCGGCAGGCAGCCGTAGTTCATAGGCCCGCGCCTTTAACATGCCGGGGAAGCTGCCCTCAACGGGGCCGATCTCCACCTTGAGCGTGTCGCCCGCTTGATCAGCCTTGATGGGTGTGCGCGTAAAGACGCCATGCTGGTACTCGACTGAAACGCCGGAGTCGGCATAAACCGAGTAGCTCGAAGATTCTCCTGGCTTGAGGGGCCAAACGTTGACGATCAGCGGGTCGACGGGCTTTTCGCCGGTGTAACTTTCGGGCGGCTGCATGGGAACGATGGCGCCGGCTCTCAGGTAGACGGGCGTCTGGTCGATGGAGAAGCTGCGCACAACCGTTGTGGGACCGGTGAAGTGCTTGCCTGTGGGCCATTCGATCCACTCGCCCTCAGGCAGCCAGACCTGCTTTGTGGCCAGACCGGAAGCCTTGTCTGCCGGTGCGACGACCGGATCGGCCAGCATCTGGCTGCCGAACATGTATTCGTCCTTACTGGTGTAGGCTCCGTTCTCTTCAGGCCAATCGTAATAGAGCGGATGGAAGAAGGCTACGCCGGTGTCGTAGGTGCGGCGAGCCTCTGTGTAGATGTAGGGTTGCAGCGCGTAGCGGTGTTGAAACGCCGTCCGCAGAATCGAGGAGTAGGGTTCGGGATAGGCCCAGATGCGGCGCTCCGCGTCAGGATTCTTGGTGGTATGGGTGCGCAGGATGGGGCTGAACGCACCGAATTGCACCCAACGCGTGAATAACTCGGGATCGACGGCGCCGGGCATATGGCCGCCGATATCGTGGCTCCAGTAGGCATAACCTACATTGGCCGCGGTGGCGGTAAACCATGGCTGGAATGCGAGGGAAGGCCACACGGAGACGGTGTCTCCGGAGAAGCCGATCTGGTAGCGATGGTTGCCCAGACCGCCCCAGCGGTGAAAGAGCAGCGGTCGCTTGCCTTCGCGCTGCTGGTCAGTGAAGTGGAGGTAGTTGAGCCACCAGGTATTGTTCACGCCGGGAAGCTTGGTGTTGGGCTCCTGCTGCCAGTCGAGCCACCAGAAATTGATGCCTTGCTTTTCAAGCGGATGGAGGATCAGGTTGAAGTAGTTGGTGGCCCACACCTTGTTCGTGGGATCGAAGGGGACGTACTTCTTTGTAGCCGGATCGATGCCCATGGCGCGCGCCATTTCAGGGTAATGGGCTTCCCAGGGCTCAATGCCCGAGGCCGGGTGCAGGTTCAGTGTGACCTTGAGGCCATCGGCATGCAGTTTGTCAAGAAACTGGGTTGGGTCAGGGAAGAGAAGTTTGTTCCACGTATAGCCGCCCCAGCCGAGCGATTCGCCGGATTGGTCCACCTCTCCGGCAGCCTGGAGCTGTTCTCTGCTGATGTGCCAGCCCATATCGATGACGAAAACGTCGAGCGGCGTATCGTTCTCATGAAATCCGCGCACCAACTGGTCGAGTTCCTGGTCGGTGTAGTCCCAATAGCGCGACCACCATGCACCGAAGGCGAAGCGGGGCGGCAAGGGAATCCTGCCCGCCACTTTTACATAGTCGCCAAGGGCCTTGCGGTAGTCGTGGCCATAACCGAAGAAGTAGAAGTCCTGCCGGTCGCCGGGAGGACGTTCCATGACCCACGGCCAGGGGCTCTTTTCGCCTTCTTTGAAACTGAAGTCGTCGGAGTCGAAGAGGGGGCGCCTCGAGTCGTCTTCAACAGCCCAGCCGGAGCGGGAGATGAACCCATTGCCGATGGGCTCTTTGGTCTTGTCTCCCAGGGCGCCGTCGAGGGTACGGGTTGTACCTCGCAGATTTTGCAGATCAATGGTGCCGGGGCGCCAGGTGACGGGCTTGCCGTTCACCGTGAGCGTGAGGGAAAGGTTGTTGTGGTCGAAGCGGCGGTTGCCGGTCGGCGAGTAGGTCAGCGTCAAGTCGCTGGTCTTGATGGTCAAGGCCTGGACGGTTCCACTCTTCGTCACCATTGACTGGAATTTCGGGACGGGCAGGCGTCGATTGAGAAAGACGAACGAAGCGTGGTCTTCAAACTTGCCGTCGGCGGCCCATTCCATGCGTATGAGTTGGGGAGTGAGTACGGTAAAGCGCGCCTTTCCCAGGAAGACTTCTGCCTTGGGATCGGCCACAGGGTTGTAAACGTCTCCTTCGGATGAAGGCCGAACGGACGAAGACGCGGCATCGTCTGCAGGCGATGCTTCCTTGACCGCTGCTGGCGACTCGGCGCAGGCCGAAGCCGGCAAGAGCGACGTCCATCCGAAGGTTACTCCCACGGCGACTGCGACTACGGCAAAGTGATGCAATGAAATGTTCATTGGGCCCCCCTTGTTTTGACTACAGGGGAAGGCTACCACCGGAAGGCGGTAAGGGCGTAATTCAAGTAGCTGGATTCTGCCATTTTGGGCGGCTGCTTTTCGACCCTTGCGATAAAGGATGACTTAGGAAACCTCTGCACAAGGCGCATTTTCGATCTGCGAAACGATGCAGTGGCTAAAGCAATGTTCGTTGTGGAGCCTTTATCGGCCCGACTGAAGTCGTGCCCTTGTTACAAAGGAACTTGTGCAGAGTTTCCTTAGTATCGGGCATGTACATCGGCCGGGCATGAATGTAGCTCGATTCCACAAGTTAGGAATTCTCAGGTTTCCCGCTGGTCGAAACGAGGATCGGGAATACGGCCAGACTTGACGAATATTGACTCACGTAACTGGCCCGGTGCTTTAGGTTTTTCCAAATAACCACCTACGCACAGGCTCATGCGGATCGTAAGGATGATTGCTTACGTAAAGCACAGCGAGCAAGGTGAACGTAACGGTGATTCCCCAGTGAAGGCATGGATAGTTGCTGCCCGCGAAGGCTCCCATTGCCAGGATCAACACAAACATTAGTTTGAGATCAAGGTATGCGCCGGTCTTGAGTTTCACTGCTCTTCGCCACAGTAATTGGAAGCCCACCAGTCCCAGCAGAATCAAGTAAGCTGCAGTCACAGTTCGCGGGACGAGTGAAGAGAAATCGATAAGACCGAGGCAGTTCAGGCAGTAAAACATTCCGACGACTTCAGCCATATCAAGAAGAAAGGGAGCAATGCCGTATCTATCTTCGGATCCCACACCCGAGGCGAATGACAAGCTGAAGAATGCACCGGCGGTGATGGCTACGGAGATTTGCGGACTCTGCATCGAGTGCCTGGAGGCGCGCAGCAAGGCAGCGACTACACCGGCGCCGAGAACGGCCGGATAGTAGAGACCGTACATCAGGTTGTGCATTCGCAGCTTATTGTCAGCATCCATAGCCAGCTATCATAGCGCCGGTGAAGATGCGGAAGGCATTAATCTTCAAGGGCGGCAGGCGCTTTCGACGGAGGCTGGCGCAGTTGTTATTGCGGAGAAATGAATTCGGGATTCTTCTTTGTTTCCTGGCGGATATAACTCACAAATTCTTTGACCATGGCCTGCAAGCTATGGATGGCCCGTTTGAGTCCGTCGACCGCATCCGGAGGGATGGCCCCACAGCCGCGCAAATAGCGGGCTAGAGCGTGTTTCAAAAATGGTTGTCCGGAATCTGGTTGTTATTCCTCCGGGGTTAAAACCCCCTATACTTGCTGCCTATTTCGGCCCGGCTAAAGCCGTGCCCTTGTTACAACATTTGTTTTTGAAATACGATTTGTTTTTGAAATACGCTTCAATTCCTCGATGGGGTTATCGACGCAGGAAAGATCTGTCAGGACCGATCGAGTAATGGGTATCTCGGGTGGTTCGGGCGACAGGGGCAGTCGCAGCGATTTGTCAGCGCTGGAGCAGGTCGATGGGTTGGGTAAAGTCGGTGACGCGGATGTGCTTGGCAAGGGTGGGGTGTTGACGCTGGAGGGCGAGATACATTTCCCAGGCGATGCGGCGATAGCTGAAGTGGCCGGCTGGACCGGAGCGGAGCTCGGAGATGTACTGGGCTTCAGCGAAGTCCATCTTAAAGAGGCATCTGATGCGGGTGGCCAAGGGAAGCAGGTAGAGTGCGGATTGTGCGGCTTCAGGTGCTGCGCCGGCGGCGATGCGGGCACTGGCGGCTTGTGCGGCTTCAACGGCGGCCTGGTAATCGGGCACGATGCCGGCTTCAGCGAGACCGGCTGCGTCGCCATCATGCGGTGTTTCGTATCCGTGCAATCCGGTGAATCCCTGTCTGATCTGGGTGACTCGACGGTGACGGTGCATGTCGCGAAAGCCGCCGATGTCCATGAGGATGTCGAAGCGGAGGGCCGCACCGGCGTGGAAGGCGCGGAGGGCTTCGTCGTGGCGTCCGCGGTGGCGCAGGCCGAGTTCGATGATTTCTGCAATGCGCGCCTCGGGAAGGGCGGCGACGATGTCGCGCACCTGGCGGTAAGGATGTCCGCACCTCCAGTAGATGAGGGTAGAGGCGAGCTCAACTTCAAGGGTTTCGGTGCGCTCAACGAGATCAACGAGGGGTGCGGCAGCGGGAGCGATGCCGCGGAGCAGCTCAGCGGCGGCTTGTTCCAGATCGATGCGCGTCTGAATCAGGTATTGGCTGGGTTCGGCGTATTTGACGAGAGTGGGCGCGGTGCGGACTTCGCGGGTAAGGAGGTTGGCGGCCTCGGTGGCCAGTTCGGGGTCGGCGAGCTTGTCGACGAAGGCTGCGCCGGCCTGAGCATTGACGTTCCAGGCGGGGCCGATGGCGGCTTCGCGGAGCTTCTGGCCGAGGTCGCGAACTTCGGCCATGGGATGCGAGAGCAGGCGGGAGACCTGGGTCTCAAGAGTGCGGGCGTTGACGATCTGGCCCAGCGAAGTGTTGGTCGCCAGAGGGAGCAGGTAGCGCGCCACGTCGAAGGCTCGGGCCTTGAGGGTTCGCTCGTAGGCCTCGGGCTTCATGGCCTCGGGTTTGGTTACGCGCCGGCGGAGAGCCTCAAGCACCGCGGCCGTGGTGCGCTGGTAGGCGGTAAAGAGGTTTTCGACGGTTTCGGCATACAGGTGTGCGGAAGCGGAATCCGCGCCAAAGTCAGGAAAGTACCAGCCGGATTTGAGGAAATTCTGGTACCTTGTCGATCGCTCCTGACCATCCCAGCGCTGCTCGTCGACCAGGACGATGGCGGCCAGCAGGCTGAGGCGCTCGACTGCGAAGGCGATGTGGGCAAGATCGGCGATGGAGCGATGGCCATATTGGAAATAGAATGTATTGAGGAACTGCTCGGCGCGTTGGGCGCTGATTTCGGTGAGGGATTCGCGCATGGAGATGGCGGAACGGGAGTACTTGGCCATGGCATAGGCCAAAACTTCAGGGTCGGCACCGTGGACGGCGAAAACATCGGTCTGATTGCGGGCGCCTGCGGGGAGAAAAGATTCACTGGACATTCGTGTGGGCTCGCGAACAGAATACGGCATTGGGGCAGTGGGGGGCAGTGATTCCCACGGACCGGTTCACACGTCATAAACATTAAAGGGGAGGCGGGAGAAGCGGGCGAATGCGGGAGATCAAAGTACGCACGTCGCAGCGGCCTCGGCCGTTGCCGCCTGGCCGATGGGCGATAACCCAGAGATGGAATGACCTCCTTTTTGCGCATTGGCAGGCTCCGCCTTCCCACGTTGGACGGTTGTTGCCCGAAGGCTTGCAGGTAGATACGTTTCAGGGGGCGGCATGGCTGGGCGTGGTGCCTTTCTGGATGGACCGGATTAAAGTACGCGGCGTGCCGCCAATTCCGGGCGCGCGCAGTTTTCCCGAATTGAATCTTCGCACCTACGTGCGCGATCAGCACACGGGGGCACAGGGGGTTTATTTTTTCTCGCTGGATGGCGGCAATCTGCTGGCCGTGGCGGCGGCCCGCGCTTTTTATCATTTGCCGTATTACTGGGCCGAAATGCGGCTGGAGCAGCGCTCGGAGCGGGAATTCTCGTTTTACAGCCGGAGACGATTTGCCAGCCAACCGGTAATCTTCAAAGCGCGTTACAGGGGCCTGGGTCCGACGCGAAGACTGGCCGAGAGCCGTAGCGGAACACTGGAGTATTTTCTTACAGAGCGGTACTACCTATTTGCTCACAATGGCGCAGGAGAGCTGGTCCGAGCCGGCGTTCACCACGTGCCCTGGCCACTGGAGGACGCCGAAGCCGAGATTGAGCGCAACGATCTGGCGGAGGCCATCGGGATAGAGCTTCCGGTGCAGGATCCGGTGTTGCATTACTCACGGCGGCTGGCCGTGTATGTGTGGCCGGCCGAGTTGGTGCGACCTGCGTTGTCGACGCGGAGAACTCCAGTGGTGGTGACGCCGTCGGGGTGAAAAGAGCGGGGGCCGAGGACTAGAGACTAGGGACTAGAGACTAGGGGAATGGGTCGAAGCGCCGTCGTGGCGGCGAATAGGAAATTTACAGATAACAGATCCCGGCTTTCACACTTATAAGAAGTCATCTGACTGGCTCTCCATTCTTGGGAATTCGAAAGGGCCGTTCGTTTCGCCCCTATAATGAGGGACGGGAAAAGCGCGGAGTTGTGCGCATGAGGATTTGAAAGAGATATGGCGAGTTTGCAGGGAAGGATTGCGCTGGTGACGGGGGCTTCGCAGGGAATCGGACGGGCATGCGCGCTGGAGTTGGCGCGGGCCGGAGCTACAGTGGCACTGGCGGCGCGGAATGAGGGCAAACTTGCCGAGGTGGCGGCGGAGATTGCGGGAGCCGGCGGGCAGGCGGCGGTGTTTGCGCTGGATGTGGCCAGCGAGGGGTCGATCAAGGCAGGAGCAAAGGCGGTGATCGAACGCTTTGGCAAGGTGGAGATCCTGGTGAACAACGCCGGCATCACGCGCGACGGGCTGATGATGGCGATGAAACGGACTGACTGGGACGACGTGCTGGGAACCAACCTGACGGGAGCGTTTCTGCTGACGCAGGCTCTGCTGCGACCGATGCTGAAGAACCGGTGGGGCCGGATCGTTAATATTTCGAGTGTGGTGGGGCGCACGGGCCAGGCGGGGCAGGTGAATTATGCATCGTCAAAGGCCGGGTTGATCGGGTTGACGCGGTCGCTGGCCCGTGAGGTAGCTTCACGCAATATCACAGTAAACGCGGTAGCGCCGGGATATATTGAGACACCGATGACAGCCGTGCTGGACGACAAGCAGCGCGAAGTCATGATGGCGCAGATTCCGCTGGGACGGCCGGGAACGGACCTGGAGATTGCGCAGTCGGTGGCGTTTCTGGCATCGGATGCGGCGGGATATATTACCGGGCACGTGCTGGATGTGAACGGCGGGATGTTCATGGGAGGGTAGGGAATAGGGACCAGGGAATAGGGACCAGGGAATAGGGAGTAGGGGCCTTCGATCGAAGAGGGCAGGTTTCCCATCCTCATCCGCAAGACGCGTGCTACAGGTTGGAAGCCACGTCCATGGAAATTGAGAGTCGAAGCACGGGTTCCCGTCGGCTCTCTCAGAGCAGGCTTTCGGCTTCGCTACTCAGGTTTCAGGATAGCTGCATCAAGCGGGTTCATTGGGGTGGATTGCCGCGCGGGACCATGGGTGTTCCTTCCTGGGGCGGCCTGCCCATCACGGCGATCGTCGTCGCCAGGAAGCCGCCGTCCTTCACAGCGCCTTCGACGCGGACCATGTCGCCCACCTGCACATCGGCAAGGGTAATGGGCTCGCGACGCCGGCGAAAGGTGGTGTTTTCGTCGGCCATGACGGTGTGAGGTATCTTGTCAATCGCGCCGTCGAGGGTGACTTTGACTCCATCAATGGCCGTGACTTTACCCATCAGCCAGGTTTTGCCATAGTTGGCTTCCATCTCGCGCATTTGTTTGGCGCGCTCGGGGTCGATTTGGACGATAAAGACAGCTCCAACTGATTTGGCGGCAGCATCCAGCTCGCCATTGGCGGCGATGATGTCGCCCACCTTGATGTCGCTGGGCTTCAATGGTTGCGGAGCGGCTGGTTGCGCGTCGCCGCTGTCTCTGGCGTCGCCGGCGGCGCGACGGCGAACCATCTGCTTCATGATGCGGGTGTTGGCGCTGAAATGCACGGTGTAGGTCTCGCCTGTCTCAGTCTTGATGGTGTAGTGGTCCGCGGCGACTTCCGTGACGGTTCCCATGGTGCCGCGCCCGCCGCCCATCATGCCGAAGCCACCACCACCACGACCGCCGCGCTGACCCTGCCAGCCACCTCCGCCTTGTGTTTGCTGAGCGGGGTCAGCATCCTGAGCGAATGCAGTTTCGGTGTAAGCGGCGACGAGGGCAAGGCAAATGACGGCTGCGGGCACGATCGCAGAAAAGAGACGGGTCTTCATGACGACTCCTGGTGGCGAATGAGCATCGCCCCATTATCTAGACGGATCAGAGGGGAACAGGGACGACGCTCAGCGCGAGATGGGAGTGATTGTGCCGGCTGCGGTTTCAGGGCGGCGAATGGAGCCGTCAGGGGTTTTTCTGTGCAAGCAGGAGTTGCTCGAAGGCAGGAATGCCGCGCAGGGTTGCGAACTCGCTGTCTTCCGCAATCTTTTTTGGATTGACGTAGCCCTCATTGAGAGCCTTGCGGAGATAATCGATGGCCGGTCCAGCCATGCCGGCGCGCGCGCAGGTTTTCGCCATGTAGTAATTCATGGCGCCGCGGTTCTCAGTAGAAGTGGGATCGGCGATGGACTGGCCGGTGACTCCCGCAAAGATGTCGGGGTCAATTTCCATTGCTCGCGCATACATTTGGCCGCCCTCTTTATACTTGCGCCGCATCAGGAGATCGGTGCCCAGATTCTTGAGAATCACGGCGGATTTTGGTTCCTGCTTAAGCGCTTTTTGATAGTAGTGCTGGGCGGTACGGTAATCCTTGAACGAGACGTAAACGGTGCCAAGGTTATTGAGAACGCTGCCATTTTTAGGATTGAGTTTGAGAGAGGTAAGGTAGCAGTGGATTGCCTCATCGGGGTTGAGCATCTCCTGATAGGCGATACCCATGCTGTTCCAAAGGGTTGCGGAATCGCGAGGAGCTTTTTTGAAGGCCTCGATTGCGGCCTGGTAGTGTTTCTCGGCGAGGAGCACGTTCCCGAGTTCCTCAGGAGATAGTTGAAATTGGGGAGTGGAACCCGGTCGCTGTGGCGCCGGCGTGGTCGCCGACTGCGAAGCCTGCATGGCAGGATGTGAAACGGCGCCCGCCGTAGTTGCGAAGAGAAAAAGTGATGCGGCGGTCATGGTTGCCACCAGGATCGACGACCGAGACAGGGTTTGACCATCGATTCCGTACATATTTCCTCCTTCTTCCGGGGCCCATTTGCGCCGTGCGGACCTCGCGTGAAATCTGGACCACAGTCGTTTTCCGGGTCGACCTATGGCTTGGATCCAGCCGCGCAGGCGCGGCCCAGAATGGGGAAGCCACGACTCTAGATGTAAGACGAAGCGCTGCACGAGAGGGAATATCCAGTCGGCACGAAATCAACATATCCACTTCGCCTGGGAAACAATCCTGTTTCCGAAGCAGAGGCGAATGAAAGCAGACGGTGCGGAGGGCCGGCGAAAACGAGGTTGGACGACGCCTCTATTGCGTCTTTTCTTCCGCCAGAAGCTGCTCGAAGGCCGGCATGCCGCGCAGGCTGGCGAATTCGCCGTCGGCCACTATCTTTTTGGGATTCGTAAACCCCTCGTTGAGGGCCAAGCGCAGATACTCGATGGCGCGTGCGTTCATGCCGGCCCGAACGCAGCTCCTGGCCATGTAATAGTTCATGGCGCCACGCTGCTCGACGGATGCGGGATTCTGGACACGCGGGCCGGTATCGGCGCCGAAGATCAAGGGATCGATGGCCAACGCAGCCTGATAAGATTCCCAGCCCTTCTTGTACTGATGCTGGGCCAACAGGTCAGTGCCCAAATTCTTGAGAACAAGGGGCATTCGCGGATCGAGCTTGAGCGCTTTGTGGTACATCTTCACGGCCATTTTGTATTGCTTGAGCGAATCGTAGACGGTTCCCAGATTATTCAGAACATTAGGGTTCTTCGGGTCGATCTTCAGGGATTCGCGGTAGCAACGCATGGCCTCTTCAAGGTTAAACATCATCTGGTAGCTGATGCCCATCTTGTTCCACAAAATTGCGGAGTCATGCGGGGCCTTCTTGTAGGCCTCAATCGCCGCCTGGTAGCGCTGATGCGCCATCAGGGAGTCGCCCACTTGTTCAGGTGCCGGAGGGGGCTGCGGAGCCTGTTGTGCGGTCTTGGGTTGCGGGGACTGGCTGCTGATGGCGGGGTCAGAGCCCGGCGCTTGCGCGAAGACGACGGAGGACGCTGCAAGCAGGGCTGCGAAAACTGCGAACGCCGGCAGAGCGCTGTGTTCATCGAACCTGCGCATATTCCCTCCTCAAGAAGGAATCGGGGCGACAAACTTAACTGATCGTCTCGTTAAATGACACCATTAAACCACCAAATGAGGGCAATTGACCATCGAAACGGGATACATCTTTGCGGCTGCGTCCGGAATTTGCTATAAGCGGAATCAGATGAGGCGTGTGGAGCATCGCATACAAAGCAGGATGAAGTCCCCGAAACAAGTCTCCTAATTCTTAGGCTATTCACAAATTCAGTGATGGGCCCGATCATCGCAGCTTTGCGATTCGCGGGCCTTTGCGAAACTCTGGGGTCGAAGCGTCCCAGAATGAGCCGGATACTCATCGGCAGACAGAAGGGAAGACAATGAGCGCAACTGCATCCTCGATTGCGAAGGTGGACATTGCCGCACGATTTAGCACGACGCGCCGGCGCTCGCTGGACCTGGTTGGACCTTTGACTCCAGAAGACATGATGGTGCAGTCGTCGCCGGAATCGTCGCCTGCCAAGTGGCATCTGGCGCATACGGCGTGGTTCTTTGAGTCCTTCATTCTCAGGGAGATGTTACCGGGATACAAACTGTTCAATACAGATTTCCAATGGCTCTTCAACAGCTATTACCGGAGCTTTGCCGACTTCCCTGAGAAACGGCTGCGATCGTCATTCTCTCGACCGGGGCTGGGCGAGATTCTGCTCTACCGAGCGCATGTGGATGAAGCGATCGAGAAACTTCTGGAGGGCGATCCGGAGCCCGAGGCGCTGCAACGAATTGAACTGGGCGTGAATCATGAAGAGCAGCACCAGGAGCTTTTGCTCACGGACATCCTGCATGCCTTTTTCTCGAATCCGCTGCGTCCGGCATATATGGAGGAGGCGAAAACGCGGGTCGGTCATGATTCGAGGGGTTCGAAGGCCCTCCACCGCAACGGGCGAGAGACAGGTCGAACTGGCGAAGCGCGGCCACTGCGATTTTTCAGTTTTGAAGGGGGTTTGCACGAGCTTGGCTATGGTGGCGAGGGATTTTGTTTTGACAATGAGCGGTTGCGGCACCGAGTTTGGCTGGAGCCGTATTCCCTGGCTGAGAGGCTGGTGACGTGCGGGGAGTATGCCGAATTTATGGCCGATGGCGGCTACCGCCGACCAGAATTCTGGCTCTCCGCGGGATGGGATGCGGTGCAGCAATACGGTTGGAGAGCTCCGCTGTATTGGACGAGCGAGAGCGGCGACTGGAGCCTGTTCACGCTGCGTGGAGAGCTGCCACTGGCAAAGATGACGGCGACGCCGGTGAGCCACGTGAGCTACTTTGAGGCCGACGCGTACGCGCGTTGGGCGGGGCGGCGGCTGGCCACTGAGTTTGAGTGGGAGGCGGCAGCCGAAGGACAGCCGGTGGCGGGCAACCTGCTGGAGTCGGGCAAACTTGCGCCCACGCCTGCCGAAGATCCTGACCACAATCAGGGCCCCGCCCCGCAGCAGTTTTTTGGAGACTGCTGGGAGTGGACTGCGAGCGCTTACCTGGGGTATCCGGGGTTTCGGCCACTGGCCGGATCACTGGGTGAATATAACGGAAAATTCATGAGCGGCCAGATGGTTTTGCGAGGCGGGTCGTGTGTGACTCCGGCTGCGCATATTCGAGCTTCGTATCGGAATTTTTTTGCGCCGGAGACGCGTTGGCAGTTTTCCGGAATTCGGTTGGGATGAAAGTAACTATCACGGAAGGGTCGGCATCCAAGAAAGCGCATGACTACCATCGCATTGCCAGCAATCTCCCCGCAAATTGAAGAACGGGTCGCATCGGCGGTCCGTGAGGGGCTAGGGGCCAAGCCTAAGCGGCTGCCACCCTGGCTGTTTTACGACGAGGCCGGTTCGCGGCTGTTCGACGAAATTACGGAGCGGCCTGAATATTACCTGACCCGGACGGAGCGGGAGATTCTTGCCAACCATGGGGCCGCGATGGTTGCGCAGGCGGCGCAAGGCGAACGGTTGCGCATCGTGGAACTGGGCGCCGGGTCGGCGGATAAAACGCGGCTGCTGCTGAAGGCGGCGACTGCGCGACAGGGAACGGTGGTCTACGAGCCAGTCGATGTTTCGGCAAGTGCGCTGGAGGCGGCGCACTTGCGCATCGAGCGGGAGATTGCCGGGGTGACGGTGCTTCCCCAGGTGATGGATTACACGCATGGACTCAGGTTGGCTGTGACCGACGAGCGCCAGCTTGTGCTCTACATCGGGTCGAGCATTGGGAACTTTGAGCCCTGGGAAGCGGAAGGGCTGCTGCGAATGGTTCGCGCGGAACTGAAGCCGGGCGACGGGATGCTACTGGGCGTGGACCTGGTGAAAGACGACTCCCTCCTTTTGGCGGCCTACGATGATGCGGCGGGCGTTACAGCCGATTTCAACCTGAACCTGCTGGTGCGGCTGAACCGGGATTTGGGGGCAGACTTCGATCTGGACGCATTCGAGCATCGCGCAGTTTGGAATGCGGCGCAGTCACGGATCGAAATGCACCTGGCGAGCCGGGTCGCGCACAGAGTTTGGTTGGATGCGCTGGACCTCGAAGTGAATTTCGGGGAGGGCGAGACGATTCATACCGAGAATAGCTATAAGTACAGGCCGGGGCAGGCCGAAGCGATGCTGGCCGAAGCGGGATTTGAGCCCGCGGGAAGCTGGATGGATGAGCAGGGGTGGTTTGGGGTTTGCCTGGGACGGGTGCGCTAATTTGCGTTCGTGGCTTCCCGCAACGGGACGGGTGATTATCCGCAAAATGAGGTGAGGTTGGGGAACAGGTCGAGGCTGCAGATTTTTCTCGGCCGAAGGGATTCGGGTGGACGAACATCTGTCCCGCCTAGCGGAGGGGCACCTGGCGCTGACCACCCGCCAACCCACGCTTTCCCCGATAAAACTGCGGAAGGGATGGGGCATGCGGCGTACTTGCCCTTGGCCGTGCAGGTAAAACTGACCGCCCACTCATCGCGATAAAGCTGCGACGAATGGGGGCACTGACCTGTAAAAACCAAGGCGCATCTTCTGAATCGATGAGTGGGCCGCCTGTCGTTGGTTCATGAGGTTGGTGGTATCCCACCCTTGCGACAAAAACGAAGAAGTCGCAAGGATGAGGCGCATGGCGCCCAGCATAAGGTCTTCTGAAATGGAGCGTAGAATCCCAGGTCCCAAAATCGGGACCTGGGGCACCAAGATTTGGTTGATGGGGTTGGTGGTATCCAACCCGGATTCTTCGATCGGTGGAAAATCCAACCGCGGTTTATTTTGGGGCGGGGATGCGAACCAGGAGGATGTCGTGGCTGGCCAGCTCCATCGGCATGTTGTTGGTCAGCTCCATTTCCTTGCCGGTCCACAGGTCTTTGGCCTGCTGGGTGCCGTGCAATCCCAGCTTGGCCAGGTCGAGGTGGAAGGGGTGCGTGGAGTAGCGGTCGCTGCCGGCATTGAGCACGGCCACGGCCATTGCGCCGCCTTTAAGATGGCGCGCCCACACGTCGACTTCACCGTCGGAGTAGACGCGGCGGGCCTGCTTGCCCAGCGGGTCCTGATCGATGGCGATGACGTCGCTGTTGGTGAGGATGGACTTGATTTCCGGCTTCATGTTGGGCAGGTCGTTGCCGGCCAGCAGGGGCGCGGCCAACATGGCCCACATGGAAAAGTGGGTGCGATTCTCGGCCAGGGAGAGCTTTCCGTTGCCCACTTCAAGCATGTCGGGGTCGTTCCAATGACCGGGTCCGGCGTAGGCTTCGAGGCCCTCCTGCTGGCTGAGGATGGTGTAGATCCTGTCCCAATCGGGAGTGATGTCGCCGGTGGTGCGCCAGAGGTTGCCGCCGAGCGCGGGCGCCCACTCCCACACCGCGTCCCAGCCGTACTGGCAGAGCGAGAAGACGATGGGCCGGCCGGTGGCTTTGAGCGCCTTGGACATCTTGTCGTAGGCGGCGATCATGAGGCGCATCTGCGCGGCTTTGTCGTTGGGAGCCTGCTTTTCCATCACCTCAGGGATGAAGCTGCACAGGTCATATTTCAGGTAGTCGATACCCCATGAGGCATACATTTTTGCGTCCTGTTCCTCGTGACCCAGCGAGCCCGCGTAGCCTCCGCAGGTTGTGGGGCCGGGGCCAGAGTAGATGCCGATTTTGAGGCCTTTGGAGTGGACATAGTCGGCCAGGGCCTTCATGTCGGGGAATTTCGAATTGGTGTGTAACACACCGTTAGCGTCGCGCTGGCCCTCCCAGGTGTCGTCGATGTTGACGTAGGTGTAGCCGGCGTCTTTCATGCCGCTGGAGACGAGTTCGTCGGCGGCAGCGCGGATGTCTTTGTCGTTGACTTTGTCAAAGAAGAAATTCCAGCTATTCCACCCCATGGGCGGTGTTTGGGCAACGGAAGCCTGCGGTGCAGCCTCCTGCGGTGCGACCGGCGTTTTGGACGAGGCAGTGAGGCAGGACAGGAAGAGAGCGGCGAGCGGCAACGAAGCGAAGAATCGCATGCGGAATCCTTTTGGAAACGATTTCAATTGCAGGGGAATAGTATTCCGCGAGGCGGGGTACGGGCAATGACGGAAAGAGCGGCGAGCGGAAAGAGGGGAACGGCTGCTTCAATCGGCTGCGGGCGCGACGGCGTAGCGGGGGATAGTGACCATGAGGGATTCTATGTCTTCCACGGGGCCGATGCCGCCGCGGGCGCCGGTGGCGGTGCAGTTGAGGGCAGCGGCGGCGCAGGCGAAGTCGAGGCGGCGGGCAAGGGGCCAGCCTTGCAGCAGTCCATAGATGAACCCGGCGTGAAAGATGTCGCCGGCCCCGGTGGTGTCGGTGACTGAGACGCGAAAGGCAGGGCGCAAATGGAAGTGGCTGCCATCCCAGGCCAGCACGCCGTCCTCGCCAAGGGTTGCGGCGGTGACTGTGCATCCGTAGCGGCGCATCATGAGGCGAAGAGCCTGCTCGAGATTGCGCTCTCCCGTGAGGCGTGCGGGAAAGTCGCGGCTGACGATGAGGAAGTCAATATTGTCGATCAGGTCTTCGACGCCGTGATACAGCTCATCGAGGTCGGCAACGACGGGGATGCCGGCGGCACGGGCCCAGCCTGCGGCAACGGTGGCTGCGGCGGTCTCGAAGCCGTCCACGTGGAGGGCGCGCGCATTCACGATCCAATTGCGGTCGAGATCCGCGGGCTGAAGAAGGAGGCGCTCATCGCGGCGGCACAGGACGGTGCGCTCGCCACCGCCATCGACGATAATCAGCGACTGCGGACTGGCGGCATTGGGGACAGTGGTGAGCCGGGCGTCGACGCCGGCGCGGGCGAATTCGCGGCGATGCAGGTTGGCGGCATCGTCGTCCCCCAGCTTGCCCACGTAGCGGGTGGTGAGCCCCCAGGTCTGGCAGGCGATGACCGCGGTAGCCGTTTGGCCTCCGGGCAGGATGGATGCGTTGGGGTACTCGACCTTGGAGCCGCGCTCGGGGTAGGAAGTGAGAGGGATCAGCGTGTCTGTGGCGTTCAGCCCCACGCCGACAAGGTCAACCAGCGACGGCTCGGTCATAAGGAACATTGTAATGGCGGGAGATCGAAGCGGGTTGAGAATCATGCTGCGTGATGTGGGTTGTCGGTGCCCGGTAGTGGCGGATGAGTCGGACGGGGATTTGGCACTCATTCATGACCGTGACACCATTGAACGCCGGAATCGCGTGAGGCAAGTCATTCGCACGCCTATGGAGATCCTTGACTGCGCATCAGTTTCTCTGCCTTGAACCGTCCAGAGCATTTTCCACCCGAAATTGTTCGCCTGCCGCACCCTTGCGATCCACAACTGACAGTTTCGCGCCACGAACATTCTGTCGACCGACAAAGGGCAGTCTGTGAGCAGCCTCACGTTGAAAATTCCACCGATCTCGTACAATTGCCGAGAGTTATCTAGCTAGATATCCCAGGTTATCGAAGTCGCACCCCGAATCGTGGCGCGCCCATTCGGTTGTTGCGGGTGATGGAGTCCAATTGCAACGCTCGACGCAACTCTGCTCTGTGCTCTCTTTTTTACTCCTCGCTTGCGCTTGCCTTAGTGCCCAAACCGGCGACAACCATGGCCGGGTTCAGGAAGATTTTGCAATCGCTGTGGCCAAAGCGCACGCTCTCACGAATCCATTTGTCGCCGGAGCCGCGCCCTTCACCATCCACGCCACCGCCGTTTCCGACCTCGCACTGCATGGCGCAGGGAAAGGGACCTACGAAAACCAATGGGTGGATGCTCAACACTGGCAGCGCATCATTCGCTTTCCCGACTTTCAGGAAACCGAGATGCGAAACGATTCCGGTCGCTCCTGGTTCGAACGGTCCGCAGAGCTCTCGCCCATACGGATCATTCAAGTGCTGCGCTTCGTCGTAATTCATTTGCCCGGCTCGAAGAGTGCGTCAGGCTACGCGGTGTCGGAATCTGCCGCGGTCAGCGACCAGGGTGCTCCGGTCACCTGCTATTCGGCAACAGCGGCCCCTCGCTCCGATGGTTTCGATCGGCATTATCGCTGGTGCTTTGATCCCTCAAGCGGCCTCCTTGCCTCCGAAGACTATCCGCTCGATCTGCATATCACCTACGGAAACTACATTCCTTTCCAGGACAAACAGGTGTTCACGAAGGTCCGTGTGACGGCAAGCGGAATACCTGTTCTCGGCCTCGACATCCAATATGCGCTGCTGGATCCGCATGCATTGGACGGGCTTGCTCCAACCGACGCGATGAAGCGGAGCGGTAGAGCCTCCTCTGCTCCAAACCCTGAAGAAGTGGAACACGGCACGGTAGAGTATCGCTACAGTCCCCCGTTGCCCGCTGGAACGCCCGAAGGGGCCGGCAACCAGTCAGTCGTCTTGCAGTTCTACCTCGGCGCCGACAACATTCTGCGCGACGCCAGCCTTGAACGCACTCCAACGCAAGCTATGGGCGAAGCTGCACTCCAAGCCGCGAAGAGATTCACCTTTACTCCGTATACCGTGAATGGCGTACCGGTTCCGAACCGCTTCTACCAATCGATCTGGTTTCAAGATGGTTCAACTTCGGGGTCTACCAGCAGTGACGATGCCTCGGCCGGAAGTGCGAGCAGAGAAAGTGCTCTGCGCGACGCCCGCCCCGCCCGGCAAGCTCAGCAAGGAATCTTCCGAAGCGACAGCCCGTCTTTCTCCTTTCGATATCCCGGCGATTTCCAGTTGATTCCTCGCGGGCAACTTGAAGCAGACCAGCACCACACGAGCGACAAACCAAACGCGTATGGACTCGATCCGCATATTGCCTGCAACACGCTGCTCTTCCGCGCACAGAGACTTCGTCCTGGTGAGCGTACGCCTCAGGTTCTGTCCATCATTGACTTAGACCCTGGCTGCATTTTCGGCATGGTCGATCGCAACATGCTTGAATCGGTCGCATCCAACGCAATAAACAGCGTGGCGAATCACTGGCACAATGTGCGACCCTCGAAAGCGGGAGCGTTCCAACTAAATGGAAGAGTCTTCGCTGAAGCTTCCGCCGCTGGCGTTGCGCACGGAAGCGTGGATGAAGCGCTCAACATTGTCGTCGTCGCCACCAAGATCAGTGAACATGTCGTTGGATGGATGATCATCGGTCCGGACAACAGCCAAGAGGAGACTCTTGCCGCCTGTTTACTCCAGGTTGGGGATGGGCACGAAAGCCCCCTGCTTCCCGACCCTAACGGGCGCTAAGTGCTCAATCCGCCCCAACGCATAAGCCCCGGAGCTTCATAGGTTTCGCCATGACCTTGGTCAGGGCAACTCGTGCCGTGCGAACTCCGGATGACCTTAGATCTGATCTCTGCGACGTCGATGCGGGAATAAAAGTATCAAAAGGGGTGTTCCCAGGCCCGATTTCCCTGCTGTTGCTAACAGAAGGCCAATTCACTGACCTACCTCTGGTGGAGTGAACTGGGTTGGCCTTTCGGTGAAAACAGTTGATGGGTGGGCGGTTCAGGAGAACCTCGTGGCCTTCCAGAGTCCCCAGACGCAAATGACTGCTGTGACGATGAGTGATGCGCCGAGGACCGCGGTCCAGGCAAAGTTCATGCCGAGGTCGGGGACGCGCGCGTCAACTCCAAGCCAGATAAAGACACCGACGCCGGCGGCGATGATGGCGTAGTCCCACCATGCGCGCTGGGGTGCGTTCGTCCGGCTTGGCGCGCCGCTGTAGGCCTGGAGCACATGGGCGTAGTCGAGGCCGTACCGGTTGCATTCACGCTGTAGGGACTGATCGGTCGAGGCGTGCTCTTTTTCTGTGGCGACGGCTGTGCTCACAGCCAGTGCGCCGAGGATCATGACCAGAGATCCAAAGACGACGAGCAGGCGATGGGCGGTGTCGGCGTGGGCCAACTCGCCAAAGACGAGCGCGCCCCATGCGAGGCCCCAGAGCTGATTGGTGTTGGAGAGGGGAATGCCGCGACCGATGCCCAGGAATTTTGTGGCGTATTGCTGAAAGATGTCGCCGATGACCCAGACGAATCCGCCGAGAAAGAGCCAGAAGAGCATGTGGTGAATGTCGCGGGAATGAAAGACCGCGGCATGGGTTCCTCCGTCGAGAGCCAGGACCAGCGCGAAGACGGCGCCCAGTTCGCCGATGGTGAAGACCGTGACGAAGGAAAGCGGGTTCATCCCACTGACATAAGCCTTGCGGTAGGGGATGTACATGGTTCCCCACAGGAGGCTCGCACCTGCCGCGGCCAGGACGCCGCCGGCGGCGCGACTGGCATGGGGTCCGCCCCCATGAATGGTGCTGAATCCGAGCATGACCGCGGCGGCGACGATGGCGAGCGCGCCCAGAACCACTTTGGCGATGTTTTTGGCGCTGGCGCCTTTGAGTTCTCCGAAGAGCACGCGGCCCCAGAGGATGCCGACGAGCGAGTTGGTGTTCCAGAGGGGAAAGGCGATAGCCAAACCGACGTCGCGAATAGCAAAGACGGTGAGGGTGTTGGCGACTGCCCACAACATGCCGGCAAGGATGGCAATGGGAATGAGGTGCTTGTTGCGGGCGAGGTCGGCGAAAACCTGGCGGGTGCCTTTAAGCAGGGTGGGAACGGTCCAGCGCGCGGTGAAGACCCCGGCTACCATGCAGAGCGAGATGGCGTAGGGCGAGAGGCCGGAGTTGACCAGCTTGGTGGGCGCTTCTGCAGCGCCCAGCCAGACACCCGCTCCCAAACCGCAAAGCACGCCCAGGCCGTGGACTGATCCGAAGCTGGCGGTGGAATTTGTCCTAGGTGGCTGGCTCATCGAGCGGTGGGTTTTCCTTTCGTCTTGCATGGAGGGGCGCGGGCGCGGCGGCACGTTCGGCGACGACAGTTCGCCTCAATGCAAGGTGATGAGCAGCGCGAGACCGACGCAAAAGACGACGAGGGGAATGAGGAAGTGGCTGTCGGTAAGAATGGCGCCCGTTTGATCAGTAAGTTTCATCCAGGTCCTGTCGGCTTGCGCGGAATGGGTTGGCGCAAACATAAAGACGTGGTGGGGCGGCTGTCAAGGCTTGGAGATCAGTCGTCGCGGTCACGGTATGGGCGAAGCGCTCGTTGACGACATAATTGTTGGAATAGCCAAGCCCGGTCGAATCAAGGCTTTTCTGTGATTCTCTTGTCTTCGTTTAATGGCGTTGTGCTGAGACCACGCGGGGGATTCCTTGCAGGTCGGGAGTGAATTCGATTTGGTGGAAGCCGGAAGCGATGAGCAGTTCCTGAATGGGCGAGGCTTGACCAAAACCGATTTCAAGCGCGAGGAAGCCGCCGGATGTGAGCGCGGCGAAGGCGGCGGGGATGAGGTGGCGGTAGACGTTGAGGCCGTCGGGGCCGGCAAAAAGGGCGAGGGCGGGTTCGTGGTCGCGAACTTCGACAGAAAGCGAATCGCGGTCGGAGGCGGGCACGTAGGGCGGGTTGGAAACGATGATGTCGAAACGCTCTTCTGCAACGGGCAAGAGCAGATCGCCCTGGAGGAAGCGAATGGCGACGGCGTTGCGCTCTGCGTTTTCTTGCGCGAGGGCAAGAGCGGAAGAGGAGATGTCGGTGGCGGTAATCTGCGCATCGGGCAGGCCGTGCGCGAGAGCAATGGCGATGGCGCCGGAGCCAGTGCCGATGTCGAGAATGCGGGGGAAGGGGTGGAGTTCGTTGCTTTCCCAGGTCTCAGAATCGAGACATGGGGCGCCCAGGGTTTGTCGCTGGGCCGGAGCAAGCTGCGCGGCCAAACGAAGGGCAGATTCAACCACATGTTCGGTTTCGGGGCGCGGAATGAGCACGTCGCGCGTGACGCGGAGGGGAAGGCCGTAGAATTCCGTTTCGCCGGTGATGTACTGGATGGGTTCGCCTTTGTGGCGGCGATCAAGCAACCCTGCGTAGCGGATCGCAACGCATCCGGCGAAGTCGTCATTGAGATGCGCCAGCAGCCAGGCTTTGCTCTTGCCGATGGTGTGGAGCATCAGTGTTTCGGTGTCGCGGCGGGCGCGTTCGGGATGGGGGCCGGCGCACAGGCGCGCCTCCCCTTGATCGAGCCATTCGCGCAGATTCATCAGGCAGCCTGGCTGTCGGCTTTCAATTGTTCAGCCTGGTAGTGGGTGATGAGCGCATCGACGATGGGCTGCAGCCGGCCTTCCATAACGAGGTCAAGCTGGTGCAGGGTGAGGCCGATGCGATGGTCGGTGAGCCGGTTTTGCGGGAAGTTGTAGGTGCGGATTTTCTCGCTGCGGTCGCCGGTGCCCACCTGCTGTTTACGTTCCTTGGCGAGTTCGGCTTGCTGGCGCTCCATCTCCACTTCATAGAGCCGCGAACGGAGGACGCGCATTCCTTTTTCGCGATTCTTGATCTGCGATTTTTCGTCCTGGCAACTTACGACTGTGTTGGTGGGAATGTGGGTGATCCTGACGGCGGAGTAAGTGGTATTGACCGACTGGCCGCCGGGACCGGAGGAGCAGAAAGTGTCGATGCGGAGGTCTTTGGCTTCGATCTTGATGTCAACTTCTTCGGCCTCAGGCAACACGGCGACGGTAACTGCGGAGGTGTGAACCCGGCCTTGCGTTTCGGTGGCGGGGACGCGCTGCACGCGGTGCACGCCGCTCTCCCACTTGAGCTGCGAGTAGACGCGGCTGCCTTCGATGATGGCGATGACTTCTTTGTAGCCGCCGACGCCAGACTCGGAGAGCGAAAGGACTTCGACTTTCCAGCGGTGCAGCTCGGCGAAGCGGGTGTACATACGGAAGATTTCAGCGGCGAAAAGCGATGCCTCGTCGCCGCCGGTGCCGGCGCGGATTTCAAGGATGACGTTCTTTTCGTCGTTGGGATCCCTGGGCAAGAGCAGGACCTTCAATTCTTCGTTGATGGCGGACTCGCGCGGCTCGAGAGCGGCAATTTCCTCCTCTGCCATGGCGCGTAGGTCGGGATCTTTTTCAGCGAGCATGGCGCGGGCTTCAGCGAGAGCCTGACGGACCTGCTTCAACTCGCGAAACTTCTGGACCGGGGTTTCCAGGTCGCTGAGCGCCTTGCCGGCCTTTTGATATTTTTCGCGGTCGGTGATGATTTCAGGTAACGAGAGCTGGCCTTGCAACTCGTCATAACGCTGTTCCATTTGTTCCAAACGATCGAGCATGGTGGACCCTCATTCGCACTTGCAGTGCGTGTTTTCGCTGCTACCTGGGACTGAATCTGAAGGGGTGGAAAACGAGTATGGGCGGCGGGCGCCGCTAGAGGAGGGCCGGGATGGGCTGATGGAGGGTCATTGCACTGTCTTTATTCTAACCCGAAACCTGGATGCGGGAGCGGTGGGTGAGGATTCCGGCGGTTCGGTCGGGACTTTTCAAGCGTGCCTGCATCGCGTGGATGAGTGGGATAGTCGATTGGCGCGATTTGAGATGGTAGCCCCATCAGATTCCTGAACGCTGACCGACATTCGAGGACCTATCCGATTTCAGCGAGTGAATTGGCGATGGTGCTTTCGGCGAATTGGGGTCACTTTTTCCCGTATGCAGCAAGGAATACGCGCACTCCTTCGGCGGCGTGGCGACGAAGTGCTGCCGGTTTCGGAATCGCCTCATCTCCCAACAGCATGGCCTTATTCAAGGGCTCAGACATGACAAGCCAGTTGAAATGAGAGGCAGCAATCAGCGGGTCATCAATCACCAGCAGACCGCGTCCCGCCAGACGCTTGAAAGTTTGCGCAAGAGCAGCGATCGCACGTTGCGGACCACGCTCATAAAGGACTCTTGCCAGCCCGGGAAAGCGAGCCACCTCGCCGATCACCAGGCGTCGCAACTGCATCAGGCGCGGCGTGAGAACCACCGTGAGCTGGCGATATGCGTACATTTGGAGGAACCCAGCGATGTCATGATCGTCGGCAATTTCTGGGACGTCATTGTGAACTGTGGCGCTGGCGACATCGGTCATGCTGGTTACGATCTCAACAAACAGCGCCTCCTTGCTCGAGAAGTGTTTGTAAATGGTTTGCTTCGAGACCTTTGACAGAGCCGCTATTTCCTCCATATTCGCGCCGAGATAGCCGCTCCTGAGAAACACTTTCAGGGCCGCGTCGAGGATGGCCCTGTGTTTTCGCGCGGAACTACCCATATCTTCGTTTTGGGCCGGTTTGGCTGCGGCAGTCGGTGTCGGCATCATCATCCTCATTGGTAGAAGAAGCGCTCTTGACCTGATAGTACTGGACGGTCTAGTATCAATGCAATTGCAGTACTGGACGGTTTAGTACCATGGCTAATGCCAACCCTTTCCGCGATTAGGAGCGCATCCCATGAGGAATCTTTTTGAGACTGCTACCCTAAACGAGATAACGGACCGAATGACGCACCTCCGGCCTGACAGCGAACGGCAGTGGGGCAAGATGAATGTGGCGCAGATGCTGGCGCATTGCTCCGCGTCGATAGGGATGGCGGAGGGCATGGTGACTCCGCCGCGAATCCTGCTTGGAAGACTGATAGGACCGTTGGCCAAGAAATCACTCATCGTGAAAGGCGAGCCAATGCGCCGAAATTCGATGACAGAGAAGAGCTTGCTGGTGACGGACGAACGGGAGTTCATTGCGGAGCGGCAACGGCTGCGTGAATCGATTGTCCGATTTGCATCGGGTGGGCCCGGGATATGCACGAAGCACCCGCACTTCTTTTTCGGTGCGCTCACTCCAGTGGAATGGGCTGCGTTGATGTATCAGCATCTCGACCATCATCTGCGTCAGTTCGGTGTCTAAAGCCGGCAAGCAGGCTCGTTTCAAACGAACCCTCAATCTCAGCATTTGTGAACAAGCCAAATTAAATTATCCGATGCAACAACTCCTGGTCAGTACCCGGAAACGTCGCAGGCCATCCTATCGAGTTGAATACATCTGGCAGATTTCATGACACTTACCGACTTATCGGTACCAACCCGGTGCTGGTGAGCGCATTGGCGATTGACCCCTCGTTGCGATCAGAGATCGGGGAACAGCAATCAGGGAACGCAAAATTCATACTTGACATTGCCGGAAAATACACTACCATTTGGTTGTGGATAGATTGGGTACGACATTTGCGGCTTTGTCTGATCCAACCCGCCGGGCGATGATCGAACGACTCTCCCATGGGCCTGCCTCTGTGCATGGATTGACGGAACCGTTTGCACTCTCGCAGCAGATGATTTCAAAACACATTGCCTACCTGGTGCGGGCGCGGATTGTGATCAAGAGGAAGCGTGGACGAGAGAGTGTGTGCAGGCTTAGACCAGAGGCGATCAAGACAGTCAGCGACTGGGCGTTTAGCTATCGCCGATTCTGGGAAGAGAGCTTCGACAAACTGGAAGTGGTTGTAAATCAAATGAAGAAAGAGGAGGTCAGAGATGACAGAAAACACGGTTAGCGAAATTGAGCGGATGGTTGTCACACGAGTTTTTGATGCCCCACGCGAGTTGGTTTGGAAGGCGTGGACAGACCCGAAGTACATAATGCAGTGGTGGGGGCCGAAGGGTTTTACTTCGCCTGATTGCAAGATGGATTTCCGCGTCGGCGGGAAACTCCTGTGCTGCATGAGATCGCCCGATGGGCAGGAGTTCTGGAATGCGGTTGAATACCACGAGATTGTTCTGCACGAGAAGATCGTTTCCTTGATGTACTTTTCCGACCCGAAGGGAAACAGGATTGACCCTGCGGAATTGGGAATAGAACATGAGGCCATAGACGGTGCCTACGACGTGGCTCTTTTTGAGGATATCGGAAACGGCCAGACGAAACTAACCTTCATTGGAAATGAACCCATGGAGAGCGCGAAAAATAGCGGGCAAATGGAGGGCTGGATCCAGATACTCGATAAAGTTGCCGCAGTTGTTGCGGAATTGGCGCAGGCGAAATAAGAAGTTGAAGTGCTGACGATTGTCATGCGCAGGATATAGCTTAGGGCAGCGGCGGAAGCCTGGTTGTAACGGGCTTCTCGCCGCCCGTCCAAGTGTCCGCTTCTCCGCGCAAGTGACCTTTGGCTCACTGCCGCCTTCAGGCCGATGCGCTTATCGAGCTCGGAATTGAGCCGACATTAGACATTAGTCTCGACAAACGTTAGAACCCTCTTTTCCGGCCCAGTCTTGAAATCGTTGGACACTGGCCGACTCCCAATACTGATCGCTCTTAGTGCGCGGTCACGCGATCTACTGAACCCATTGGCTCCGCCAACCTGGGGCCTCAAAGGGATCTGCGAAATACTGCGTCTCGTGCACTACTTTACCGTTGCGGAATTCCATGATGCTGACTGTGTACGCTGGCCGACCCTCGTAGGTGATTGTGTATTCCGTAACCCAGAGATCGCCGTTTCCGACCATTCGCCTGACGTTGAAGCCTGACGGCTTACCCGGATGATGACTCCGCAAGGCCTGCAGATTGCTTCGCCCGAGAATTCGCTCGCCTGACTGGGGATAATCGCATATGGCATTGTCGTCGTAAATCTCGTGTTCCGCGTTGAGATCCCCGACTGCAGATGCATGCCAATGGGCATTTAGAACTTCACGGATCTGTTCGTCTTGCATGATTGCTCCCGCCGAATTCTCGGCTTAAATCATGATTTTCGGTCGTACGATTGATATCACTTGGCGATCGGTGACTGGGTGAATCTTTCCTGGTTGGGTTGCGCTGCTCATGAGCAGGCGATGCGGCTCAGAAGCAGTCGATGTGGTCGCAGGCATTCATCAGGGGCATCAGCAGGTTGGATTCGTGGTCAGGATCCGAGTAAACGGTGATGGTGGCAGGTTTGTAGTCGTCGTGCTTGGCGGTCATGATGTTGGGCACAAAGGTCTGCGGGTTGCGGTCGTAGAGTGGGAACCATGTGCTTTGAATCTCGACCATGACGGTGTGGCCGGCCTTGAAGACGTGGTCGACGTCGTGCAGGCTATAGCGGTATTCGTGGATGGAGTTTGCGCGCAAAGGCTCGGGCCTGTCGTAGCCGCTGAGATAGCGCCCGCGAAAGGTTTCGGCGTTGGTCATGAGCTGGTAGCCGCGCATTTTGGGGTCGGGGTCATTTTCAGGGTACTCGTCGATGAGCTTGACGACCATGTCGTTGTCGGTGCCAGTGGTGGAGGCGTAGATGTCGGCCATGACTTCGCCGGTGACGATGAGGTCTTTCTTGAGCACGGGGAGTTTCCACACGGCAACGTCTTTGCGATCGGTGACGAAGCGCTGATCTTCGGTGAGCCAGTTGAACCATTGTGAGCCCGGGGAATAGGTGGGCTGGATGGGGCGATGGCGATATGGAATCGGATTGGCTGGATCGCTGACATAGGTGGTGGTGGCGCGGTTCGTTGAGTCGCCCCAGCCAAGCAGGCCGCCGCCCTGAAGGTAGAGGCTGGTGGGTTCAGACTTGATGGGCGGGAAGTGGTCATAGTACTTCCAGGTGTTGGAACCGGTCTGGAAACTGGCGGTGTCTGCGAGGTCGAAGCCGGATGTGTTGGCGCCCGGTTCGTCTTTCAGGTAGTGGGCGAAGAATTTCGCTTCAATTTGCGTGCGGAATTCCTTGCCGATGGGTTCGCCGTAATTGACGTTGCCGAGGTGGCGCGAAGACGAAGACCAATATCCGTGGCGCCAGGGACCGAGGACGAGGAAATTCTCATGGTTGGCATCGTGCGGCTCGAGCTTCGCATATTCTTCCTGCGGGCCATACATGTCTTCCTGGTCGTAATAGCCGCCCACGGTAAGGGTGGGTACGGCGACCACGTTGAGATGGTTCTCAACGGCGCGCGCGGACCAGACGGTGTCGTAGCTGGGGTGTTCGAGAAAGAGCTTCCAAGTGGGCAACTCCTTTGAGCCGGATTTCTTTACGTCCTCAGCGAAGGAGCCGCGTTCGAGGAAGTAGTCGAAGCCGTCGCGGGGTTTGCCGTCCTTGTCCTTGCCGTAACTCACCTCGGTGCGCTCCCTTGTGGATTCCAAACCGAGCACGTAGTCGTAGCCGTAGGTCTGGCGAAAGGCGCCATTGTGAAAGAAGTCGTCGCCGATCCATACGTCGACCATGGGCGCCTGCGGGGAGATGGCTTTGACGGCGGGGTGTGGGTCAATGCCGGCCATCATGGCGAGGAATCCGGGATAGCTGGTGCCGACAACGCCCACACGTCCGTTGTTGCCGGGTACGTTTTTGATCAGCCAGGCCACGGTGTCGTAGGTATCGGTGCTTTCGTCGATGGCCTTTGGATCACGGTGGTCCGCGAGGGGGCGCATCATGATGAATTCGCCTTCGCTTTTGAAGCGGCCGCGAATGTCTTCGTCCACGTAGATGTAGCCGGCGCGGGCCAACTCCGGGCGGTAGGCAAAAAAGGAAGCGCGGGTTGTGCCATCGACGCCGTAGGGGGTGCGTTCCATCAAAATGGGCAACGTCGTGGTGATGTCGGCCGGCTTGAGGATGACAGCGTGGAGTTTGACGCCGTCGCGCATGGGGATCATGACTTCGGTGCGCTGGTAGTCGTGGAAGATGTGGTGGACGGGATCGCCGGTGCGGCGGTAGAAGGTGTCGGGCTGGTTTGAGAAGACAACGAGAATGGCGTGACCAGAGGGATCGAGCGAGAAGCTGAGGGAAGTCTTTTTGTCGGGCAGGCTGAATTCGGTCGCGGATATGGGAGTGAGCTCGGTGGGAACGAGGCGTTCGGATTCGAAAACAAGCTTGCCGTTCAGCACGTAAAAGCTGAGAGGTGTGTCCGGCTCTTCGGGGTTGGCGAATTCGCCGGAAAAGGCTTGCAATTGAACGGCGGACGGTTCTTGCGCTGTTTGCGGTGCGGGCCGCGCATCGGTGGGGACAGTGGGGAGCAAAACTACGCACAGAGCCGCAAACGCAAGGCGACGAATCAAGGCGGAGACCTCCTAAAGGGCGCTAGGGCCTGTTCACACTACTGGGGCCGATGGCGTTGCGATCGAAAATCCTGCCAGACCCCGGGGCCCCCACGGGAAGGTCTTCGCCCGTGGGGTGGAGACGAAGCCGAGTCCGAAGGCTGTGGCGGGCCCACCGTCGAGGGCGAGAATGAAGTATGGCAGGATTTTCGCCGCAACCCTTCAGGCCGGGGCCAATTTTCCCGATTTCGTTGTTGCTCGTCGCTAGCAGACACACGGTATGCGTCACTCCTCGCTCCTAGAACTCGTAAAAATTGGCTCCCGGCGCCACCGCCCCAGTAGTGTGAACAGGCCCTAGTGCACGCGACCATGGTGGCCTTGACCGGCGCCGCTGGCCAGTTCTTCCATGGGGACGACGCAGCCTTCCAACTCGCCGCAACCGACATGCTCAAATTGTATGGTGGAGTGGCTGATGAAAAAATGCTCGCGCAGGACGTGATTGAGCTTGACCAGGATGCATGCGCTTTCCGACGGAGGAATGTCGGCAATGGTAACGTGACAGGCGAGCGCGCGGGAGTGCGAGCCGAGGCTCCAGCAATGGAGATCGTGGACGTTGACAACGCCCTCGACGGCTTCCATGCCGGCGCGAATCTCGGGGAGCGAGACGCCGCGCGGTGTGCCTTCGAGAAGGATATTGAGGGTTTCGCGGACGATTCCAATGCTGGACCAGAGGATGAGCGCGGCGATCACAAGCGAGAGAGCAGGATCGATCCAGTTTTGGCCGGTCAGCAGAATGCCAGCGCCTCCGGCAATGACGGCGGTGGTGGAAAGCGTGTCGCCGGCCATGTGGAGAAAGGCGCTGCGCAGGTTTACATCGCGGGCCACTCCCCACAGGAGGGCAGCGATGACGCCGTTCATCAGGACGCCGGCAGCGGCGACGATCATCATCAATTTGGGCTGAACGGCGACCGGAGAGCTGAGGCGGTGGATGGCTTCACCGGCGATCCAAAGAGCGATGACGATGAGGGTTGCGGCGTTGATGAATGCGGCCATGACACCGGCACGCTGGTAACCGAAGGTCTTGGAATCGCTTGCGGGGCGGGACTGAAAATAGACGGCGGCGAAGCTGAGCAGCAGGGCCAGGAAGTCCGAAACATTGTGGCCGGCCTCAGACAGGAGCGCAAGGGAGTGGGCGCGCAGCCCAGCCACGAAAGTCACCACCACGTAGGCGAGGGTGGCCACCAGCGAGAAGCGCAGTACGGATTGTGTCCTTTTTGCTCCCGGACCGGCGGGCGCCGCATGGACATGCATACGTGAAGTGTAACCGGGGATGGGTATAGCGCGCTATCGGCACCGGTTGCTCGCCCGGCGCTGAATGTCAGCCCTTGCTGTCGGTGCCTTGCACCGCGGAATCCGGGATGGAGTCCTGGACGGGAGGATCGATTCGGAGCCCCGACCATTCTTCAGCCACAACAATACTGTTCTCGGGGCTGCCGGACTGATAGCGCACCGAGCAGGGGAAGCCGGGCCGCACCTGGGTGGGCTGCGCCGCCTCGCGAATGACGGTCACGTCCTGCGAGCACTCGTATTCCACGCCCCCGGTGCTGTAGCTGTAGAAGAGCAGGGTGATGGTGCGGCCGTTGCCGTCGTCCAGTTCGCGCACGTCCAGCAACATGCCGTCGACCAGGCGTCCGAAACGAGCCAGGAATTCGCGGCGTGTCCGCTCGACTTCGTCGGGCGAGGGGCGGCGTCGGCGGAGAAACGAGACGGCGCCCGCGGCGACCGTTGCAACCAGGGCCAACCCGGCGGCAATCTCCCATATTCTCGGGTTGAGGAAGGTCATTTCGGGGTGGGGCTCCACCCAGGGAGTTTCAGATTTGAGAATACCTCAGATGAAAAGCGGCGCAACGTCCGGTTTAAAAATGCCCTCACTCCATGCTTCGGCAGGGGTGGGTGCATCCATTGAATGTAGAGGAGCGAGGGGCTAGACTGCTGCCCAAAGGGGGTTCAAATGAAAGTCGGAGTGATCGGGTCAGGCGATGTAGCGAAGACTTTGGCGGGCGGGTTGATCAAACACGGCCACAAGGTCACGGTCGGTACGAGAGAGCCGGCAAAGCTTGCGGAGTGGGCCGCGCAGAATCCCGGGGCCCATGTGGACAGCTCCGCGGTTGCGGCGGAGTTTGGCGAACTCATTGTTCTGGCCGTGAAGGGCAAGGCGGCGGTAGAAGCGCTGCGCCTGGCCGGCAAGAAGAACCTGACGGGAAAGACGGTGATGGACGCGTGCAATCCGATCGAGGATGCGCCGCCTGATCACGGGGTGCTGAAGTTCTTTACGAATTACAACTCATCGCTGATGGAACAGTTGCAGCGCGAATTTCCCGAAGCGCATTTCGTGAAGGCTTTCAATTCGGTGGGCAGCGTTCGGATGGTGAATCCGCAGTTTGAGGGCGGCAAGCCAACCATGTTCATCTGCGGCAATGATTTGGCGGCAAAGAAACAGGTGAGCAGGATTGCCGAGGAGTTGGGCTGGGAGGCGGCGGATATGGGGACAGCGGAAGCAGCGCGGGCGATTGAGCCGTTGTGCATGCTGTGGTGTATTCCTGGTTTCCTGCGCAATGAATGGACACATGCGTTCAAACTGCTGCTGAAGTAATGGTCCTGGTGGCTACCTTGGAGTCCAAACGCCTGAGTCTCCGACGGTGGGTCGACGGAGACCGCGAACCGTTTGCGCGAATCAACAGGAACGCAGCGGCACTGGAATTTTTGCCCGGCGCACTCTCTCGCGGAGAGAGCGACGAGATGGTTGACCGGATAGAAGTGCATTTCGAGCAGCATGGCTTTGGTCTGTGGGCGACCGAACTGCGCGAAGGCGCGGAATTCATCGGCTACATCGGGCTGGCGGTTCCCAGATTTGAGGCCGCGTTTACCCCTTGTGTGGAGATTGGCTGGCGCCTTGCCCCTGAATATTGGGGAAGGGGACTGGCCACGGAAGGAGCCCGCGCGGTTGTGCGCTACGCATTCGAGGACCTGGCGTTGCCGTCGCTGGTTTCATTCACGGTTCCGGCCAATTTGCGCTCGCGGAGGGTCATGGAAAAACTGGGAATGACGCACGACGCGCAAGACGACTTTAACCATCCGCTTTTGCCACCGGGACACTTGTTGCGCAGGCACGTCTTGTATCGCCTCAACCGCGAAGAGTGGGAGGCTTGAGTTGAGAGCGGGGCCAGCGAAAGCTCGAATGACCGGCAGCGCCTTGACCCGGCAAGGCGCGCTTCCGTATGCTCGGGGCGTCTTCGCGCGCGATCTGCCATCAAAATGAATCCGCGCAGGGAGAGCAACATATGAGCACGACGACCCCGGCGGCAATTTCCGCTCCAGGCATAGGTGTTCAGCCATTTCTGGTGCGCCGCGCGGCTGTGCTTGGGGCGGGAACCATGGGTTCGCGGATTGCCGCGCACCTGGCCAATGCAGGGATCCCCGTGTTGCTGCTGGATATGGTGCCGGCCGGCGAGACGGTGAGGAACAAGCTGGCGCTCGCGGGGCTCAATGCCCTGGCGAAGGCCAAGCCGGCGGCGTTCTACGAAGCTTCGCTTGCGGCACTTATCACGCCCGGCAATTTTGAAGACGACCTGCCCAAACTGACGCAGTGCGATTGGGTGGTTGAAGCGGTCGCGGAGAATCTGGAGATCAAGACGGCGCTGCTCAGCCGCGTCGCGCCGCATCTAGCTCCGCACGCGGTGCTCACAACCAACACATCAGGCTTGCCCGTGGGGAAGATTGCAGCGGGGATGGGTGAGGTGGCCGGCGCGCGCCGAAAGCGATTTTTCGGGACCCACTTTTTCAATCCGCCGCGCTATATGCGTCTGCTGGAAGTGATTCAAACCGCCGAGAGCGATGCCGGCGTGGTGGCCGCTTTTGCTGCGTTTGCTGACCGCATTCTGGGCAAGCAAGTGGTGTTCGCGAACGATACCCCGAACTTCATCGCCAACCGCATCGGCATTGCGGTGATGTTCAACGCGGCCTCGCTGATGCTGGAGCAGGGGCTTTCCATCGAGGAAGTGGATGCGCTGACCGGACCGGCGATTGGGTGGCCGCGTACTGGGACTTTCCGCCTGGCGGACATGGTGGGGATCGACATTCTTGCGCACGTCGCGGCTAATTTTCCGCAAGGCGTGACTCCGGGCGGTTTTTCGGCTGTGCTGGAAGAGATTGTGAAGCGCGGCTGGCTGGGCGACAAGGCGGGCCAGGGCTTTTACAAAAAGACCCGCGGCGTCGATGGGAAGGAACTGCGCCTGGTGCTCGACCTGAAGACGTTCGAGTATCGTGCCACCGCCAAGGCTGCGCCGCCAGCGCTGGAAATGGCGAAAAATGCGGCGACGGTGCAGGAGAGGCTGCGCCAGCTGCTGGCCAACGATCCGGCAAAAGACAAGGCGGCGAAGTTCCTGTGGCCGTTCCTGAGCGCTCTGTGGAACTTTGCAGCGGAGCGCATTGGCGAGGCTGCTGGAGACGCGCCTTCCATCGACCGCGCCATGCGAGCGGGGTTCAACTGGGAATTGGGCCCGTTTGAGATGTGGGATGCGGCGGGGGTCATAGACACGGTCGCCCGCATGCATGCGCTCCATTTGCCTGTCAGCTCCGCCGTTGAAGATTTGCTGGAATCGAGTTCCGGCTCCGCGAAAGCTTTCTGGTACTCCCCCGACGGGCCGCAGTGCTACAACCCCACGACGCGCGGATGGGAACGGGTTCCGAAGTTGCCCGGACACGCGCGGGTTGCAGACTTTCGCGTTGCCCACGGAGTGATTCGCAGCAATGCGGGCGCGTCGCTGGTGGACCTGGGTGATGGCATCGGCTGCATTGAACTGCACTCGCTGAAGGACGCGATTGGCGGCGATGTGGTGGCGCTGGTTTCGGCGGTGTTGAATCCTGCTTCAGATGCGGTGCGCGATTTTGCGGGCTTTGTGATTAGTGGGGATCGCGACAACTTCAGCGTGGGAGCGAACCTGTTGCAATTGCTGCTTATTGCGCAGGAGGGCGAATGGGATGAGGTGGGAGCGGCCATTCACGGGTTCCAGCAGATGACGGCGGCGATCAAGTTTTGCCCTCGGCCGGTGGTGGTGGCGCCTTTTGGGATGACGCTGGGAGGAGGCGCCGAGATTTGTTTGCATGCTGCACGGCGGCAGCCTCACGCGGAGACGTACATCGGGCTGGTTGAGGCGGGAGTGGGGCTGATTCCCGGAGGCGGCGGAACAAAAGAGATGCTGTTGCGGGCCGTGGACGCGGCGACCGCACTGGCGCCGCCTGATCCGCGCGATCCGCCGTCGCGCTTTGCGCAATCGGCGGAGATGGGCGACGCGCTGAAGCGTGCGCTGGAAACGCTCGCGATGGCCAAGGTGTCAACGTCGGCGGCCGAGGCGCGCGCGCTGGGCCTGCTGGCACCTTCGGACCGTATTACGCTGAACCGCGAGCGGCTGCTGCTGGATGCCAAAGCGCAGGCGGCGGCGCTGGCTGAGGGAGGTTATATGCCAGCGCGGCCGCGGATGCAGATTCCAGCACCCGGCATTGCGGCACTGGGGGCGCTGGAGACGGGAATATTCCTGATGGGCGAGGCCGGTTACGCTTCGGAACACGACCAGAAGGTGGCGCGCTGGGCGGCGTATATTCTTTGCGGCGGGCGTGTCACGGCAGGAACGCCGGTCAGCGAACAGTATTTGCTGGACCTGGAACGCGAGGCTTTTCTCTCGCTGTGCGGCGAGCGCAAAACGCAGGAACGCATTGCCTTCACATTGAAGACCGGCAAGCCACTGCGAAATTGACATACGTACGTACGTATGAGATGATTCTGAGAAGGAGAGTCATCATGTATCACGACCCGAGGACGGTTCTTTCGCCGAAGGACAGAGTCAAGTCTGTGGAGGTGGTTTATGACGCAGGCCCTGTTGACGGGAGCTGGTCGGTGGCGCAACTCGAATGGGGCGATTCGTCCGCGGTTGGAATTCGCTGGAATGGGGACAGTATCAGCACGAAGGGTCTTCCCCAGGCACGTGGGAATCCTACGTGGTTTGTGGTTCCAAAGGAGCTTGAGGGCGCCGTCCTGAATGCCGCCCAGGAGTGGAGCCGAACAAAGCAGAAGGATCTGGCGGAAGGCTATCGCCAGATGGCTGCTGACCGGGATCGAGAGAGGGAAGCCGAGGAATGGACGGAGGCGTTGGTTGGCGATACCGATTGAGCGGGGAGGTGTTTATTGGGTTAATTTTGAACCCAGTTTGGGAGGAGAGATCAAGAAGACCAGGCCAGCCATTGTCTTATCGAACAATGCGGCCAATACCCATTTGAACCGAGTCCAAGTCGTTCCGATCACATCCAACACGGATCGGCTTTATCCCGGGGAGGCCTATGTGAATGTTAACGCCGAAAAACGTAAAGCGATGGCGGATCAACTGACCACTGTGAGCAAACTCAGGGTATCGACTAAGATTGGGTCCTTGAGCAAAGAGGATATGGGTAGAGTAGAAGTTGCTGTCCTGCTTCAGCTGGGTATTGATTGTTCTTGAGAGTGTGCCGTGCTTTATGCTGGCTTGAGATCGGGCGGGTATTGGTTAGTTTGCGTGAGCATAGCGTGCTCCCCCGTCGCAGCTCAACAACAGCAACCGCCATTAACACAATTGAACCAATCGGGTCACGTCATGGTGGACGGCGTTTCGGTGCCGTATCTCATTCGCCGCTTGCCGGTGAGTTCGTTTCCCGAATTACCGAGCGCGGTGGCAGAGCTGCTGAACCAGCGCGGCTGCATGATTCCGCAGACATATGAGGCGCATCGGCCGGAGAATGTGATTCGCGCCAGCCTGCAACGCGCCGGGTCATCTGACTGGGCTGTATTGTGCGCAGCGCGGGGAACGGTTTCGCTGCTGGTTTTTTTCGCCAGCGCACCTTCCAATCCTATGGAACTGGCGTCCGCTCCGGAGACGGAGCGTCTTGAGGCTCATGGCGCAAACGGAGTTTTCGGCTTTAACTGGGGTATCGATCCCGCTACGCCAGAACAGGTGCGTGAGGCACAGACGGGTATGGAGCCTCGGCCGCCGCCATTGGACCACGACGCCCTTGCCGACTCGATCATCGACGGCCGGATCGTCTATCACTTTTATGCAAAGAATGCCTGGATTCGGCTGGATATGCCGGAATGAGGGCGTCTACACGAGGAGTTACGGGGAAAAGGGACGATTCGGTGAGAAGCATTTGATTGTTATGCGCGTCGTATAAAGAAGGAGCATTTTGTATGCCGGAAGCCGTTCTCGTAAGCGCCGTGCGCACGCCCGTAGGTCGAGCGCCGAAGGGGGCCCTCTCTACCATGCGCCCCGACGACTTTGCCGCAACTGCGTTGGTTGGCGCTTTGGACAGGATTCCAAGCCTGGATAGAGCTGAAATCGATGATGTGGTGATGGGGTGCGCGCAACCAGAGGGCGAGCAGGGATTCAACATTGCTCGTTTTGCCGCTTTGCGCGCGCAGTTGCCGGTGGAGATTCCGGGGGTGACGGTGAACCGGCTTTGCGCTTCCGGCCTTGAAGCGATTGCGCAGGCCGACATGCGGATTTGCTCGGGAGGATGCAGCGTGGTGGTCGCGGGCGGTGCGGAATCCATGAGCCTGATTCCCATGGGCGGATCGAAACCGAGCCCCAATCCTTGGCTGGCAGAGCACTATCCTGCGTCGTTGCTGACCATGGGACTGACGGCGGAGCGCGTAGCACGGCACTACGGGATTTCGCGAGAGGATCAAGACGCGTTCGCACTCGGGAGCCATCAAAAAGCATTGGCCGCACAAAGTGCAGGGCGGTTTGATGACGAACTGGTTCCCGTGAAGGTGACGAATGCCGTTCCGGGAGCGAAAGCGGGAAAACCTGTAGTAACTGAGGCAGTATTTGCAAGAGACGAAGGCCCGCGCGCGGATACTTCGGCGGAAGCTCTTTCAGCGCTGAAGCCGGCATTTCATGCGCAGGGAATGGTGACCGCGGGGAACTCCTCGCAAATGTCAGATGGCGCGGCCGCGGTTGTGCTGATGGACGCAGAGCGGGCGAGGGAACTGGGGATTCTGCCGCTGGCGCGGCTGGTTGCTTATGCCGCCACGGGCTGCCTGCCAGAAGAGATGGGCATGGGTCCGGTGAGCGCCGTTCCACTGGCATTGAAGCGGGCGGGGCTTACATTGGACCAGATTGGGTTGATCGAGCTGAACGAGGCGTTTGCGGCGCAGGCGCTGGCGGTGATTCGTGAGCTGGGGTTTGATCAGGAGAAATTGAATGTGAATGGTGGAGCCATTGCCCTTGGACATCCGCTGGGTTGCACGGGCGCCAAGCTGACCGCGACCCTGCTTGGAGAGATGCGGAGGCGGAAGGTGCGCTACGGGATGGTGACCATGTGCGTGGGCGGAGGGATGGGGGCGGCAGGGATTTTTGAGCGGCTCGACTGAGGGCGAAACTAACCGCCTTTCACGCGAGGTGCCAGCTCGCCGCATCGTGGTATTTCGCATCACATGCGCAGCCAACGCAGGCGCCGCTCCGATTGAGCCCGTTGTTCCTCTGAGGCTAGCCCGGATCAAATAACCTGTGAGGCCCTTCCGCGCCTCTTTGGACAAGCTGAAAACATGATGCGGGCAGGCAGCTGAAGTTATGGTTGGGCGCATTCAAGGCATAGGTAAATGGGGGTCCAGACAAACTCCAGCTTTCTGGATGTTGATCGATTCCTTGTCCAATTTGCCCTTTTGCGACGAAAGTTGTATTTCTCAGAAACGTCAGCCGATCTATAAGTAGACACGCGGGGCATGTTCGACTTCGAATTATTCCATTCGCTGCGTCATGTTCATCTTCAGTATTCCAAGCCGGAGTTGCGTCCGGAATATGCATCCACTGCAACGGCGCCTCTATAGCCGCGTCATCAGGGATGAGACCGAGCCCAGAAAGATGAGGGGTCCAGCCCTTTTGGCCGGAATGCATGCATTCGCTCTCAAAAGCGGTACACGATCAGCACGATTCGCAGGAATCAGCGCCGAAAGATCGGGCTACTGCTTTTGCGACCAGGCCTCAGCGATTTCATGAACTTGATTCTCTGCGTGGGTTGGCTGCCTGCACCGTGGTTCTGGGGCATTTTGCATCCGGCGTGAGCGCCGCATTTGCCCTTAGTCTCTGGCATTCGCCGCTACGGTTTCTCGTCACCGGGCATGACGCTGTGATTCTCTTTTTCGTTTTGAGCGGGTTCGTGCTGTTTCTGCCATACGAGCGCCGCGAGGGATTGAGCTACTTCAAGTTTCTGGTCAAGCGAACCTGCCGCATCTATCTGCCCTATCTGGGTGCATTAATGCTGGCTGTCGCGATGAATATTCATTACCATGGCCTTGTTACGGACCATGAGTGGGTAAGGTCGACCTGGAATCAAGCGCCAAATGTCCACCTTGTTATTCAGCATATTTTGTTTCTGGGTAACTATCGATGGGAGGCATTCAATACTGCCTTTTGGTCGTTGGTCTATGAAATGCGCATCTCGCTCCTATTTCCATTCCTGGCAATTGCTGTTCTAAGGTTCCGTAATCAGTGGATGCTCGTTTTCGCAGTATTCTCATCGTGGTTGTCGGCGCATTATTATTTGCTTGTCCGGCTGTCGGGTTTGCATCCGCTGGGACTTCAATCCCTCGATACGCTGCACTATATGAGCTTCTTTATTTTGGGAGCAATGCTGGCAAAGAATCGGGAGTTCATTCGGGCGCAATACAGAAGATTGCCGCTTATCTTTGTGTTTTTCCTCTCTCTTTTCGCTATCTTGCTCTACTATCATCCATTCGATATTCCAGTGGCTAGGGCGGCAATCCTGCCCGTGCAAAAGATACAAGACTGGAGCGTGGCGTTTGGATCTTTGGTTGCTATCACGCTAGCGATCTATTCCGGACCTTTCAGGAATTTGTTGAATCATCACGCTATCCGCTATCTGGGGAGAATTTCGTACAGTGTCTATCTCGTGCACGCCACGGTTCTATTTACTTTGATCTATATCTGTCGAGGCCATTTGACGTTCAGCTATTTCCCAATTTATCTAATCGCAGTTCTGGGCCTGGCAAGCGTCTTCCATTATGTGATTGAAAGGCCATCCATGACTCTTGGACAGACGCTGGTGAAAGTCTCCTGGGGGTCAAGGCGCTTCGCAAGATGGAGTGTCCCGGTCGCCGACTGAACGGAAGAATCCTGGTTCATCGCGGTTCATCGCGTGGCGAATGTGGCTCTGGTTTTCGAGAACGGCGGGCAAACAAACAACTGCTCTTTGGGAATGCGCACCGCTGGATCGGTAGAGGAAAAAAAGGATACGGCCGAGATGACTCCCGGCCGTATCATTCTTTGAACATCGATTTCGGATTGCGGCCGCACGGGCCGACCAAATGCTATGCCTTGGCGGTGGCCAGGGCTTCATGCGCGGATATCATCAAGCGGTAAGAGACTTACATTATTCGGAGATACCGGTGACGACGCAATGCCAGATCGTGCCATGGGGAAAAATGATGTTGTATTCCTGATTGATTACCGAGCCGTCTGCGCTATGGAAGTCCTTGGTGAGCTGAGCCTGGTAGTCGCCGGGGACGATGAGTACGGTATCTTGTTTATCGATAACAGCCGTGCCGAATAGCTCGATCTTCTTTCCGTCGAGGATTGCATCAGCATAGAGCCCGTTTTCGCAGGAACTCTGTCCTTTGAAGGTGTCGGTGCAGTGATCCCGAATATGTGTCGCGGAAATGTGGACCTTGATGGGAGAGGAGATTGGTTTGGGGGGGCCTTGGCCAAATCGCGTTTTCTGTCCGTTTACGGAAGCGGTGAAGAAGAAAAAGAGAAACAGGACGGCAGCGAACTTTCTCATTTGGAGCCTTTCCGAAGGTTAAAGAGGAGATAAGTATAATCCCGCAGCCGCAACCGCAATATGAGAAGGGTCAGCTACGTTGCCTCGCTCGAATTTGTCCGCAAACAGAAGCGGCCGGGAGTGCTCCCGACCGCTTGGGGTCAAACTCGATTCACGGCAGCACGGGCGGACCAAATGCTATGCCTTGGCGGTGGCCAGGGCTTTGAGGCGGGCGTTCAGGCGGCTCTTGTAGCGAGAGACGGTGTTGTCGTGCAAAACACCCTTCTGGACGCTCTTGTCGAGGGTGGAGACGGTCTCGCGAAACTGCGCATTGGCAGCCTTTACGTCGCCCTTGGCGATGGCCTCGCGCAAGGCGCGGAGACTGGAGCGCACACGGGTGCGGTTGGCGCGGTTCACCGCGGTACGGGTTTCGGTCTGGCGGGCGCGCTTGAGCGACGATACATGGTTTGCCATTATGTTTCCTTAATCTCTTTGGGTTGATGCGGTGTGAGAATGCAACTTGAGCCGCATCCCTCGCAATTTCTTAGTCTACGGGAAAGCGGGCAGCGGGTCAATGCGGGCGGGGCGGCGCTTCAAGGAGCGCGTCGGCCCGGGTAAGCACCGGGGGTTATCCACGCAACAATTGATAAATCCCCACGCAATTCATGGCCGTCAAACAGAAAGTAGGCAATTCGCAACTGGAAACCATTCAGGATTGCCGATCCTTCAAGCTGCGGGGCGGCAACGGATGGGATTCGACCAGGTTTACAAAGCGGGGGCGATTGGGAAACTGCAGGAAGGGCAGGCAGATCATGGACAGACGACGATTCGGCAAGCTGATTGCCATGGCTGGGGCAGCAACGGGCACGCGGGGGATGGCATTGATTACCGCTCCGGAGGCGATGCAACTCTCGCGCAATGGCTGGATGCCAAACAATGAAGAGCTGCCGGTGTTGCTCTATCGCAGAGCATTCACGGTAAATGGCGACACGGCATCCACCATGGAGAACGTCTTCGAACGAAACGGATGGCCGGCACAATGGCGTGACGGGGTTTACGACTTTCACCATTACCACTCGACGGCACACGAAGTGCTGGGGTTCGCGGCGGGTCGGGGCCGGTTGATGCTGGGTGGAGAAGGCGGTCACGAGGTGATTGTCGAAGCCAGGGACGTCGCCGTTCTGCCGGCAGGGACGGGACACTGCAGACTCGACGCAAGTTCAGACTTTCTGGTGATTGGCGCATATCCCGCCGGCGAAACCTGGGATATTTGCCGATCGGCCCCGGATGCTGCAACACTTACGCGGATGAGGAAGGTCTCGTTTCCAGCGTCGGATCCGATATCCGGACCGGGAGGGCCGCTGGTGAAGCATTGGCGTCGAGGCTGATTTTAGTATCGGTAAGATTCGTGCCTGGATTCGAAGGTGGAGAACGCCAGAGCCGTATCAAAGTGGATACATGGTAAGTGACTATTTTCATAAATCTTTACGCGAGTGGGATTGACGGCGGGGGCGACTGGCGCTACTCTCTCCCCAGATACAGGACTTGGTCGCTCTCGCCAACCCGCCACTGATTCATACCATCCAAGGTTCAGTGCGCACCTGTAGGCTCAAGGCGCGAAGGTTTTGCGCAATCCTGCCGATAGGTTCCACCCCACACAATTCACACCCGCCTGCCCGGAAGGCAGCCATGGAGGCCGTCTGAACGCTGCTCTGGAGATCACACCCAACCTTGAGCCCCTGTTTGGGACCCGCGATGAAAACGTCAGGCTGATGGAAGACTCGCTCGGTGTCCGGATCGATCTCCGCTCCGACGCTGTGCATGTAGCGGGGCCGGAGGAGGCGGTGGCGAGAGTCCAGCGCATCTTTCAGGATTTCGAGACGCTAAGGCGGCAAGGCATCAATCCCCACAATGGAGAGTTGAACGGAATGCTGCGGCTTGTGGTGGCCGATCCGGCAACGACGTTGCGTTCGCTGGCCGATTCGGGCAAACAGCGCTCGGCCGGCGTGAAGCGGACGGTGCAGCCGCGCTCAATCAATCAGAGAAAATATGTCGAGGCCATTGAACAGAACGACATGGTTTTCGGCGTGGGCCCCGCGGGTACCGGCAAGACTTATCTGGCGGTTGCGATGGCCGTCGCTGCCATCAATGCCAAGAAGGTGAGCCGCATTGTGCTGGTTCGACCGGCGGTTGAGGCCGGCGAGAAGCTGGGCTTTCTTCCCGGATCACTTCAGGAAAAGGTAGACCCATATCTACGTCCGCTTTACGACGCGCTTTACGACCTGCTGGAACCGGAAAAAGTGGACAAGATGCTGGAGAAGAATGTCATTGAGGTTGCGCCGCTGGCCTTCATGCGCGGGCGCACTTTGAATGACGCCTTCATCATCATGGATGAGGCACAGAACACCACCATCGAACAGATGAAGATGTTTCTCACGCGCATGGGGAATAACTCCAAGGCGGTGATTACGGGCGACATCACCCAGATTGATTTGCCCAATCCGCGCAAGTCGGGCCTGGTAGACGCGATCAATATTCTCAATGGGGTGGAGGGGATCCACTTCTGCCACTTCGAGGATTGCGACGTGGTGCGCCATTTGCTTGTGCAGCGCATTGTGCGCGCTTACGAGTCGGCCAAGTCGCAGCAGCAGGAATTGCCGCTGGAGATGGGCGAAGGCATCGAGGCGCCACCGCAAGGGCAGCCTGCGCACCCCGCCATGCCGCAATAAAGTTGCGGTTCGCGTAAAATCAGAGGTGACTCGGGGCCGCTCAAGTTGCGGTCCCGCGCACGATGATCCTTCTTGACACAGATTTGGAGCCTGACCCCGCGCCGGATGAAGTTTGTCGTGGCAAGCGGCCTGCCTTGTCTGCTCCTTCTGCAACTTCACGGAGTCTTCGCTTACCCACGGTGCGGACCCTGACGGGCTTTCTGCGCAAAGCGCAGGCAGAAGTAAGGCTGCGCGGTCATGTGACGGTGCTTTTGACAACGGACGCAACCATTCGACGACTCAACCGGCAATTTCGGGGCAAAGACAAGGCAACGGATGTGCTGTCGTTTCCCGCGGGCGGCGTGGGTGCGGACGAGATTGCCGGAGACCTGGCTATCAGCGTAGCGACAGCGCGGCGTCAGGCCGTTGAGCAGGGTCATGCGCTTCGGGTTGAGATCAAGGTGCTGATGCTGCACGGATTGCTCCACCTGGCCGGCTATGACCATGAGACCGACTCAGGCAGAATGGCGCGGCGCGAGAGGCTGCTTCGCTCACGACTCGGGCTGCCGCCGGGGCTTATCGAGCGCGTCGAGAACCGGCTGGGAGATCAGGCTGTTTCAAGAAGGGTCCGCCCCATAGGGCGCGGCACACGGCCATGACCGCACTGACCATTCTGCTGCTCGTTCTGGTGGCGTTGGTAGAGACTCTCGCCTCGTACATCAACCGCGTCTATTCGGAATTTGGCAAGATTCTTTCCCGCGAGGTGCAGGACAATCTTGACGCCTGGGAGGAGCGGGTTGAGCCGCAGCTTGGGCTGAGCCGTGAGCATGCGGCCATTTCCGCGGCGGTGCTGCAGCAACTGGCGCTGGGCGCGATTGCATTGGAGTTTGGAGCGGTGCTGTTTAATCGCGCTCCGCACCTTGAGGGCCCCAGCTATGCCGAAATTGCGCAGGCTGTGCTTGGCCTGGTGCTGGTGGTGGCTTTCTGCAACCAGATTTTTCCTTCGATCCTCTTCAACCACACGCGCGGACAGTGGGCTGTACGGCTGGCGTGGCCCATTCGCCTGCTGCTTTGGTCGATGACGCCGATTACGGTGTTTGTGCGTTTTTTCCATTCTGTCGCGTCGCTGGCGGAGAAGCCAGCCAGCCCGGAAGAGGAAGCCGCGGTGGACGTGGAGGCGTTGCTCGAGGCGGGCGAAGAAGAGGGCATCCTGGAAGAGAACGACCGGGAACTGGTGCGCTCGGCGGTTGAATTCGGCGACAAGCTGGTGCGCGAGGTGATGACACCGCGGCCACAGGTTTTTGCGGTAGCCGAGTCGACTACGCTTGAAGGATTTCTGGAACTGCTGCGCGACCACAATTTCTCGCGTGTGCCGGTCTTTTCTGGTTCACTCGACAACATAACGGGCATCGCATTCGCACACGACCTGCTGCAGATTACCGATGAAGAAGCGCGCACGCGTACCGTGGCGAGTATTCAGAGGTCGGCGGCTTTTGTGCCCGAGACCAAGCGCGGCTACGAACTGCTGCGCGAGATGCAGCGCGAGAAGCAGCACATGCGGATTGTGATCGACGAATACGGCGGAGTGTCGGGACTAGTGACGATCGAGGATCTTCTGGAGCAAATCGTGGGCGACATCCGCGACGAGCACGAAGAGGATGCGCCCGTCGAAGATCCGCAACGTGAACCGGGAGGCGTGTGGGTGGTGCCGGGCAGCCTTCCCGTTGATCAGCTTGGGGATCTGTTCGGCGAGCCGGTGGAGATTGGCGGTGAATATGAGGCCAGCACGCTGGGCGGCCTGGTGAGTGAGATCGAGGGCCGGATTCCGCTGCCAGGCGAGGTGGTGTTGCTGGATCACGCAGGTTTGCGCATCGAGGTGGTGGCTTCGACAGACCGGTGCGTGGAGAGGCTGCGGGTGTTTCCGCCCGGGATTGAAAATGCGGGCAGAAAAGCCTCCTGACGCTTTCACGGTGTTGCCTGCCTGGCTAAATAAAAATGCCGTACACTCAGTCAGGAGCGGTTACCCTCTTTGAAATCTGGATTTGTTGCCATTCTGGGCCGGCCGAACGCCGGCAAAAGCACGCTGCTGAACGCGCTCACCGGCGAAAAGGTGGCCATTGTCACGCCCAAGCCGCAGACCACGCGCAACCGAATCGCCGGAGTGGTGGAGGTTCCCGCCCGCAAGAAAGTGCATCCCGCTGCGCAGATCGTATTTGTTGATACGCCGGGCGTGCACAAGCCCAGTTCGCAACTTGACCGGCGCATGTTGCAGGAGGTACACGAAGCGCTGGAGACGCGCGACGTGGTGCTGGTGTTGATCGACGCGAGCAGGCGGATTCAACTTGAGGCAACGGTGGAAAGAGGTTCCCAGGTATCAGAAGAGAGACCTGTGGCGCCAAGTCTCGTCGACCGAGCTGCTGGTCCCAACTGGGCCAGCGAAGAAGAGTTTCTCTTCGGGCTGATTCGGGGGCTGGACTGTCCGGTGTTCCTGGTGCTGACCAAGATCGACCTGGTGGCGAAGGACAAGCTGCTGCCGCTGATTGAGATGCTGACGCGGAAGTACAACTTTGCCGAAGTGATTCCAGTAAGCGCCCGCAAACGCGACGGGCTCGACGTGCTGCTGCGAAAGATTGTTGAAGCGCTGCCCACCGGCGAACGCTACTATCCCAAAGATCAGTACACCGACCAGCCGCAGCGCTTCATGGTGGCCGAGCTGATTCGCGAACGGATTCTGGTGGAAACAGGCGAAGAGGTGCCATACGCATCGGCAGTGGTCATCGAGCAGTATGAAGAAGCCGAACCGCCCGCGCCTCCGCGCAAGAAGGGCCAGGAGGCGGCCCGGTTGCCGCTCACACGAATCGCCGCGGCGATTTATTGCGAGCGCGATGGGCAGAAAGCGATCTTGATTGGCAAGGGCGGGGCGAAGCTGAAGGAGATCGGAACAGGCGCGCGAAAGCAGATCGAGTCACTGCTGGGAACACGCGTCTACCTTGAGCTGCATGTCATAGTCGAACCGGGCTGGCGCGAGTCGCGCGGCTTTATCGAACGGCTGGACTGGCGCAATCAATTAGAAAACCTGGCTGAAAGTCAGGTCGTCGAGAAGCATTTGGATGAAGACGAGTAGAGGCCTCCTGCCGGGCGAAAAGGAAATGCGCGGAACGAGACTCAGTCCTTATTGGTTGGCTCGGTCGGGGATAAAACGATCGGTGCACCCGGGTGGGAGTGAATGATCTGAATGTCGTACATTATTTCAGTCCACCACCAGGCGCCGAAAGACATAATGGTAAGAATCGCCGCGACGACGCACGTCCTGAAGTAGGACGCGGCCTCTTTCGCCTTGGAAACCACGAGCATGCCTCCCGCGCCCAACAGAAGGAGCACGGTTTCCGCCAGCGGTGGATCGCTGTAAATGCTCCCCGATGAATCCATCACGTGGTTCACAATCAGCGAATACAGACCATAAGCGGCTATGGCACCGGCAGGCAAGAAAGTGAGAGCTTTCATGACAGGGCGATGGGCCCAGCGCGCCCTCAATGTGCCGCAACTGCCGAACAAGCACAATGTGAACAAGATCAAGCCATTCAGAGCCGCGCCGCGCAGTATATTGATCTGATCGAAGTACTGTTTTAGCCTTTCGACTTTGTCCTGCCCTTGTAATAGAAGCGCACCCTCCTGAAGGCGGAACAGGTCGAGGACGCGTGCTTGAAATCGCGCCGGTGTATCCGACGGAATCGTGCCGGGGCAGAATCCGAAAGTATGCAAGAAGGCAGGGTTTGGCTTGAACGGCAGGGTCAGATTCAGCATCACATGCTCGGTGCAGTATTCCTGCCTGTACACAGTCTCGCGAATCCGGTTCTCAGTCGGGAGTTTTCCGAACAATTCATCGTTGAAGATGTCGCGGGAGATGCGTGAAATGACCGATCCAAGAAGATACCCGAAAGCAATCACGACTGCGGCGATTACCGCGGTCTGGGCAGATTTCGGCACAAAGGACATGTCGAAGTGAATTCCCGAAGCGGGGTCGCCTGGGAACATTCGATGAAGGACCATGAGCCACGGCAACGCCAGCGCGCCGACAACGAGAATTTCGAAGGCGAATTTAAGCGCCTCAGACATGGGGATGGCAGTATAGCCCATATCGAGTTGGGACGCGAAGTGATCTTTTTCCGGACCTGTTGACAGTCTTGTGAGGATCCCGCGGAGGAGGCGATTTCACAGCCGGGGGAGATCGAACTTATGCGCCGCGCACGCTACCGCGGCCATCGGTCTTCACTCTGTACATGCGGTCATCGGCGACGCCGATGATAGCGTGGACGGCTTTGCCGTCAGCAGGGGCAGTGGCAACGCCAACGCTGGCACTTACGCTGAGCTCGAGGCCGTTTTTCATGCGGAAGCGCGTGTCCATGAGCGCGCGGAGCAGGCTGGCGGCGCGGGCAAGCGCTTCTTCGGCGCTTGTCTCCGGCATCAGGATCACAAACTCGTCGCCGCCGTAGCGAAAACTAAGGTCCTGTTTGCGGCTGAGTTCCTGGAGCCGTTGTCCCACACGGGCCAGTAACTCGCTTCCCACGAGATGACCATGTGCGTCGTTTACCAGCTTGAAGCAATCCAGATCGAGAAAAGTCAGGCTCACGGGCCGGCTAATGCGGCCGCACCGTTCCAGTTCCCAGGACAGCACCTCGTAGAGATGGCGCACGTTGTAGAGGCCGGTAGTGTCGTCGGTGATGGTGAGCTGCTGGATGCGCGCCACGTCGCGTGCATTTTCAATGGCAATGGCCGCATGGTCGGCAAGGATGTGCAGGAAGGCGATGGTGTAGTCAGTCAACTGATCGGAGCGCGGGTTGAATATTTCAATGGCGCCATATGTGCCTTTGCGCCCGCGCAGCGGCAGGGCAATGACGGAACGCATCTTTGGCGTTTCGGGAGTGCTGGTGCTTTTGAGCCGCGGATCGTCCACTGTTTCGGGGACGATCAATGTCTCGCCGTGCTCGACCACCCAGCCCGCCACGCCTTCGCCTACCTTGACGCGGAGGTCACGGAGCGACGTCTCCTCGCCGCCCGCGGCAATGGCGTAGTAAAGTTCCTGGCGTTCTTCGTCGAGCATTAGCAGCGTCCACAGGTCCGCGTCGATGAAGCGCTCCATGTGATCGATGATGGTGCGCAGAATCATGTCCAGGTCGAAGCTGGACGTGAGCGATCGCGCCAATTGGTGAAAGACGAGCAAGTCGTCGATCGGGATGCGGGTTTCCGCGTCGTTCGTCATCTCCGCCCTTTGTATGGAGTCATTCTTGCATAAGGAAGTCTACGCGAACAGCGGATGCGAGAGAGGGGCACGGGTACTCCCGTGTCCGGGGCTCAAAGCTCAAAGAGGAAGAATGGCCCATGATTCGACAAATATGCTGTATTCAATTCATGTGGTTTTGCGCAGCTCGACGAAGGACAGTGTTCAGCGCAGCGCTGTAAGCGTGCTCAGTTTCTGTTTCTCATCCCCCAATGTGGACCATGGAGCGTGATGGTTTCAGAAAGCCGGGTTCGCCGATGTGATGGCGTGCTTCCTTGCCCTGGACAGTGCGCACGATGTAGTCACGCAATTCCGCGTCGCTTTCGCCGGCGCGCATGTGGCCGTAAAGATCGTGCTCGACCTGGGAGAAAAGACAGGTGCGGATTTTGCCGTCAGAGGTGAGACGCACGCGGCTGCACGCGCCGCAAAAGGCCTGGGTTACGGGAGCGATGATGCCGATTTCGCCCACGCCGTCAGGGAATGTATAGCGGCGTGCGGTTTCGCTGGCCTCACGAGGCGGCAGCGGCACCAGGGGCATCACGCGGTTGATACGCTCCACGATTTCAGCGAGCGGCACGACGATTGCGGGGGACCAGAGGCGATCTTCTTCGAGGGGCATGAATTCGATGAAGCGCACCACCACGTTCTCTTCGCGGGCAAAACGGGCAAAGCCTTCAATTTCGCCGTCGTTGAAGCCGCGCAGCAGAACGCAGTTGACCTTGAGCGGGGTAAGACCTGCTTCACGGGCGGCGCGAATTCCGCCGAGGACTTTTCGATGGCTGCCCGGAACGCGCGTGATTCGCTCGAAGGTCGGGGCATCGACGGCATCCATGCTGACGGTGACGCGGTTGAGGCCGGCAGCCTTCAGGGGCGCGGCGAGCGTGTCGAGCAAGTGGCCGTTGGTGGTAACCGCCAAATCAAGCGGGCGGTCCGAGAGCGTGCGCAGGCGGCCCAGTTCCTGAAGAAGATCGATCAATCCCTTGCGCAGCAGAGGCTCACCGCCGGTAAGCCGTACCTTCTCGATTCCCAGGTTGACAAAGAGCTTAATGATGCGGAGGTACTCGTCAATTCCCAACTCAGGATACTGCGCGCCCACCTCACCGGTGCGGCAATAGACGCACTTGTAGTTACAGCGGTCGGTGATGGAGACGCGAAGATCGTGGATGACGCGGCCGTGGCTATCGGTCAGCCGCGGGGCGGGCGTGACTGCGAGAGAAGCGATTGGGGAAGCGGCGGCCATCGGCACCTTTAAGGCTATACCGTTTTGACTGCGCTTGCATGCCTGTGCAGGTTTCGATTGAGCAACAGACCCTGCTTCAGTCGATGCGCGGCGTGCCTTTGCGCAGGATGAGACCTGCAAGTCCAAAGCACGCGATCAGGATCAGGGCGATGAAAAAGTAGTAGGCCATGGGATGCGCCCAGCCAGGCGAATAGGTCAGGTCCTGACCCACCCAGAGCAGCAGTACGGTGGCGATGACGGCAAACTGGCCGGCGATGACCAGGAAGGTATGGCCGAGGTCACGGCGTTTGTCGAGCGCCTCGACTTGATCGGGGGTCAGATTGCGCTCTTCGGGGGGAAGAAGGAAATTTGTCATCGCTTTGATTCTCCTGGGGGCCCAGTCGCTCGGCCTCCGGCCCTGGGCTGCTTATCACTTAGATTCAATCACATGGCGTGGCTTTCGCGCCAGAGGAAGCCCTTAAGAAGCAGCGCAAAACCTGACGAGGACACATGTAGACATTTGCTTTTACCGCCGTTCATCCCGGATCATTCAGTCAGGAAGGCAAGTGACTGCAGTGACGTGATTTCAAAGGGCTTGCGACAACGGACATTGGCGCAGGCCAGCTTGTCGTCGCGGCGCACCATGTACGATTGCGCCTTGGCGAAACGGGCGCGGTCACGCTCATCGGCGTGACGGGGTAACTGGGTCTTTTTTCGCCGCACCACCCAGGTCACCTTGTATTCCGCTTCCTGCCCGCATTTGGGGCAGGTGAGCATGTGGGTGCGCATTTCCGTGGTTTCGTTGAAAAACTCCCGTTCTTCCATTGATTTCCGCTACTCCAATTAATGCGATAAAGGCTTGCCGTTCAGGGCAGCAGGCCTTCCCATCGAGCTCAATCTATTCCATACTCGTCCTTGCCATGACGAAACGCAAGCCGGGCACTTTTTCGGCATCCAAGGCAGTAAAGGCGAATGCGCGCGAGAGGGTTGGCCAGCCTAAGCCGGCTCGTGTGGTCCAAAGCGAGCCGCGGACGGGCCGAGAGGCGAAGCACAAGCCCAAACTGGACGAACTGATCCGCCAGGAGGAATAGGCGATGGCTAAGGCGGTAGGTGTTGGAGGCTTCTTCCTGAAGGCGGAGGAACCCGAAGCTCCGTCTATGCGCATTTTCCTGTGGACACGCAGTACTTCGGGGAGGGGGGCGGACAATCTGGACGAATTGTTGGCGCAACTCGCCGGCGCCGGGGTGCGCATCGATTCCAAGACTACGACTATGGGCGATTCGCCTGGATATGGGACCCGGGTAGAGTTGTGGCAGGCGCCGGCGGAATAAGGATTCGGGCTTGCAGACACGGCAAGATCGCTCAATTCCGCAGCGCAAACAGGCTGGCGAGCAATGCAAGGGGCATTGCCACGACGCCGAATTTGAGAAATTCCAAGGCAGTAATCTCCACTTTTTCGCGGCGCAAGGCAATCAGCCAGAGGATGGTTGCCAACGATCCCGTGACAGAAAGATTGGGCCCGAGGTCAACCCCGATGAGAATGGCGTGCGCGGCCAGGCCCGCCTCGTGGGCATGCTGAATGGCGTTGCGGCTCATCAATCCCACGGGGAGATTATTCATCCCATTGGAGAGCAAAGCGACGGCGAATGCGGAAGCATACTTGGCCGCCCAGGCAGAGGTGGATGCGAGCAACTTGAGACCTGTAAGTCCCAGTTGAAGCAGGCCTGCGTTCGCGAGCGCTTCCACAATCAGGAAGAGTCCGGCGACCAGGGGAAGGACAGCCCACGACACGCCCTTCGCAACGCGCGGCACAATCGAGCGATTGCGCGACGCGACGAGCGCGAGAGCGAGAATTGCAGCGGCGCAGGTGGGAAGGCCGAGCGAGAAGCCGAAGGCCGAGGAAGCGATCAAACCAAGGGCCGCCACAAGCAATCCGCCGAGCGCGAGCTTTCCTTCAGGGCTGAGCGGCACAGCTTTTGCTTCGCCCTGAATCTCTCCGCGGAGTTGGTCTCGGGACATCCATCGCAGGCAGAGAAAAGTGACCAACACCGAAGCGAACGAGGGCAGAAGAAAGATGCCCAGCCAGGTGAAGAGGGGCGGGATGTGGCGATCGAAGACGACAAGGTTGGCGGGGTTGGAGATGGGAAAGACAAAACTTGCAGCATTGGCGATGAATGCGCAAGCCAGCAGGTACGGTTTGGGGTTCAGCCTGGCGCGGCGGACCACGGCGAGAACGGCAGGAGTAAGCACCACCGCCGTCGCATCGTTGGAGAGCAGAGCGGTGACGATAGCGCCCACGATGTAAACCAGGGCGAATAGGCGCCGAGGAGAGCCTTTTGCGTGGTCCGCGGCAACTCCAGCCGCCCAATCGAAGACATGTTCTTCCCGCGCCAACTCGGCCAGAACCATCATCCCGGTGAGGAAAAGATAGACATCGACGCCCTCATAGACCGCATGCGCGGCCTGCGGAATTGAAATGAGCCGGGTGACAACCAGCAGCAACGCGCCGCCACTTACCCAATAAGCCTCCTCGACGCGTCGCGGACGCAGCAGCATGCACAGGATGCTGACAAGCGAGATGGCCCAGATGAGGAGGGTGTGGAGATGCGGGTTTTGCAATGCGTTCCAGTCGACCTCCGACCGAAGATTCGATGCGCGTCTGTCTAACCTGCAAACATAATGCGCGGCGTCGGTGGAACAGGAGGAGTCGGACCACCGTCGCCGTGTACGACATTTCTTGGAGCGGAAATGGGGTTGTTGTGCAAGGTAACCGGCATTTCAAGCCCTGTCTTACGTCCGTAAGACAAATGTAAGGCAAATGTCTTGCACGTTTCGTTGTCTGTCGTACTCCCTCCGTCCAAATTGCGGCATACCGTCGCAATCACGTTCTCTTGTATGACGGAATTTGAGCGCACAAAGAGATTGAGATGCTTCTGTTCAAGCGGGGAGGGCTTCAAGCCAGGCAGCCATTTCCAAGTGGCCGCGCTCCCGGGCGAACTCTGCGGGCGTTTTCCCCTGGTCGTTGGCGTGATTTGGATTGGCTCCGTGCGCAAGCAACAGGTCGGCCAGATCTCTGCGGTTGGCTGCTGCCGCTGAAAAGATCGCTGTGAAGCCCCCAGCCTGCACCGCATTTGTGTCAGCGGCATGGTCGAGCAGCAATTGGATCGTTTCGCGATTTCTGCCGAGGGCCATCACTGCATGAAGCGGCTGGTTGTGCTGCGCATTCTTTGACACCGCGTTTACGCTCGCGCCCGCCGAGATCAGCGCGGAAACGGATGCGGGTGTCCCAAAGGCCGCGGCGAGGTGTAAAGCCGTCCAACCGTCGCCTGAGAAGGCGCGCGCTGTCGATGAGTCGGCTGCGAGGATTAAACGCAGACGATCATTATCTCCTGTGGCCGCCGCTTCAAAGATGTCGAGCTCAGTGTTACGTTCTGCGAGCTTCGCGAAGAGGAAATCTCGCACCATGGTCTGCCCGGTATACACAGACCAAAGGAGCGCGGAGACTCCCTGGGAATCGCGATACTCGGCCAGAGCGGCATCGGCCTCGACCGCATCGGCTACCTCGGCTGTGGCTCCGCTCTGAATCAGCTTCATGAACGTTTGATTCATGGGTGTTCGACGCTGTAGGGGCCAGGGAGCACGGGTTGAGCCGGCTTGTTTGCCGTCTCTGTGCTGCCCAGTTCCGCGGTTCTCTTCGAGAAGATGCGGAATTGCACAAGCAGGTCGAGCAGGACAGGCACTGGCTTGCCGTCTTTGATCGCAGGCTGAAAGCTTGCCTTGGCGATGGTATCGACCGCATTTTCGTCGAGCCCGAATCCAATGGGCCTGCCGACGACAATCTCTTCCGGCTTCCCATCGGCGCCGATCACGGCATGGTAGAGGGCGATACCCGCGACGCCGCCGGCTTGCGCGTACTCATTTGAGGGCGGCTCAATATTGGTGAGTAGTTTTGCTTTTTGGTCCACTTCATCTTGAAGGAAAACGCCAGGTTCATTGGGCCGGAACTCCGTGTGGGCGTCAATCGTTTGGTAGTAGAGCTTCCAGAAGGCGGGCATGGTTGCAATCATGCGGCCGTCGAGCCCCTCGGCGAAGACATTCCCGATAGCTTTTTCGAGAAGCTGGGCCGCATGAGCCTGAGATGTGGTGGTGGTTACGCTCTTCGCGTCGGCGGGGAACTCTGCCTCGGGTTCGGCTGCATTTCCAGCTTCGGTATTAGCGGTTTCATCCGTGCTGTGAGGCTGCGCAGTTGCGGGCTCCGAATTCGCCGCTTCTGAAGTGGAGCGCCCCTTCTTTCCCTTTTTCTTTTTTGGCGTGACTACGAGTTCGCGGTCGATAGTGATTTTGAGAAGCCTTTTCCGGGGCGTAATTCTTACTTTGTCCACGGCCTTGGTGGGATCTTCACCAGGGGTCGTGCTCAGGAAGTGGAGCCCATAGCGCACGCCTTCCAGTTCGAGCTTGTGCTTTGCGAGATGGATTTTGTCGATCTGGACGAGGTTGAGGGTATAAGAGCCTTGCGGGGAGTGTCCGATCAACCGGCCGTACTCATCAAAGCTGAGCGAGCTATCAAGATAACCGCCGCGGAGGTAGAGCGACTTGCCCACAAGAAGCTGCCTGATCTGGTCTTCGGTCACGCCGCCGGCTTGCGAGGAGTCGATGGGAGCGGCCACGGGCTGTTGCGTGGCGGCTGGCTGAGACGGCGGGGCCGGCTGGGGTGCTTGTGCGTAAGCCGCCACACCGAGCGCCAGCGCCAACGCGATACAAGGTACGGAACCGGTCATCCGAGGCCGGGCCGCAGAGAAAAGCATTGCTCGATGTTGAGTGGCGAATAACCGCATCAGATGATCCTTTTTCCGCCACTTTACCAGTATTGCGTTCCCGTTCCGTAGAGGAATCGGAGGCGAATCGGTTACTGAGGTGTCATTGGGGTAAGTGGTTCTGAGGCTACCGACGTTCCAGGCGCCACAAAATGCGGCGAAAGAGGCCCAGCGCGCGCTTCGTATCCGCGGAGTTCAGATTGAGGCGACGCAGGAGCAAGCGAAGATCATGGTGGTTGGCCGCCCGCATGGCGCGAGGGGAGTAGTCCGCTGCGGCCATGGCCTTTTCGATCAATTCCGCCAATGCGTCGAGGGTGCCTGAAGCAACAGCATGCGGCGCGATTTCTGTTTCTGGCGGAATGGCCTCATGCGAATTTTCCGCGCCAGGAAGGGCGCGTATCGCCAATTCGTAGAGGCAGACGGCTACGGCCTGGCCGAGGTTCATCGAGGGCTGACGGGCGTCGGTTGGGATCTGAACGAGCAAATGGCAATAGGACAGGTCTTCCCGAGTAAGGCCGTGCTTTTCCGGGCCGAAAACCATGGCGATGCGGCCCGCGCCCGCCAGCGCTCGCGGGACGTGCGAGAACAGGGATGGAAGAGAGATGACTGGCTGCTCCGGCTTGCGGTGCGCGAGCGTGCCCGTGCCAATGACAAGTGCGCAGTCGGCGACGGCTTCCGCGAGAGTCGCCGTCTCTCTCGCGTCTTTCAGCAATTCGGGTGCGCCAACCGCAGACCGCGCCTCGCGCCAATGCGGAGCGTAGGGTGCGACGACCTTCATCCGCGCGAAGCCGAAGTTGGCCATGGCGCGTGCTGCCGCCCCGATGTTGAGCGGATTGCGCGGAGAGACGAGGACCACGTCAAACTGATCGCGTTGGGCTTCGGTGAGCAAGGATTCATTGTAGTGCGGCAGTTATGGAGAGTTTCTGATCGCGCCGGTTGGTACACTCTTCACACCTATGGTCCCCGATGCCGATTCCCTCGTGGATTCATCCGCAACAGAGATTGACGCATTGTGCGCCACTGCGCGCTGGTGCTACGGGCAGGGCTGGGTTCCGGCCACCAGTGGGAACTTCAGCGTGCGTCCCTTCGCGTCATCGCGCGGGCGCATCCTGATCACGCCCAGCGGGATGGACAAAGGCGCGCTCACACCCGGCGATCTGCTGGAGATCGACATGGAAGGCCGCGCAGTTGGGCCCGTTGCGCCCTCGGCAGAGACGGGGCTGCATACAGTCCTGTATCACAAGCGGCCCGAAGCCAACGCGATCCTTCACGTGCATTCGGTGTGGAACACGCTGCTCTCGGATCGTTTTGCACCCATGGGATGGGTGACCCTGGAGGGATTTGAACTGCTTAAGGCGCTGGGCGGAGTGACGACTCATGCATATCTTGAACGTGTGCCGATCCTCGATAACTCGCAGAACTATGAAGAACTTTCAGCGCAACTGGGCGAAACACTCGGCGAGCATCCACGCGCGCACGGGTTTTTGCTGAGCCGGCATGGGCTCTATACTTGGGGTAAATCGGTGGCCGAGGCACGCCGCCACCTGGAGGCACTCGAGTTTCTGTTCGAGGTGGAGGGGCAGCGACTGCTGCTGGGCGGGTAGGAGTGAAATCCCAGGTCTTCAGCCCCACCACGGCGGGCATGCGCGGCGGACGAGACCCGGGGCACCCGAACGCGGTTGCTGGTTATTCATGAGGTGCACACATGGCTGTTCTTCGCTTCCCCGAAGAAGATCGCACAATTTACGGTGAATCCGAGATACGGGATTCGCTCGCCTTGCTTGGCATCGATTACGAACGCTGGAGTCTTGATCGGGTGCCGTCTGGCAGTTCCGCTGGTCTTGTTTTGGACGCATATCGTGCCGAGATTGAGGAGATGAAGCGGCGTGGCGGATACGTGACCGCCGACGTGATTGACGTGAATCCCGAGACACCAGGACTGGATGCGATGCTGGCGCGCTTTGACAGGGAACACACGCACTCAGAGGACGAGGTGCGGTTTATTCTTGCTGGCCGGGGCATTTTTTTTCTACATCTGGAGGGGCTCGTGGCTTCGGTTGAGGTGGGTCCCGGCGACATGCTGCGCGTGCCGCGCGGAACCACGCACTGGTTCACGCTTTGTGAAGATCGCCGCATCCGCGCGATTCGCTGGTTCCAGGACACGACGGGCTGGACTCCGCACTATACGGAATCTGGCGTAGACAAGAATTATCAACCGCTGTGCTTCGGCCCGGCTTACCTGGGGCCGCGTGTAGCAAGCGGGATCAACGCATGAAGGCTGTTCCGCCACGGCTCTATTTGCTGGATGTGGAAGGGACGATTGCTCCCATCTCACTGGTGTCGGAGCAGCTATTTCCCTACGCCCGCAAGCATTTTGCCACGTTTCTTGCGGAGCATTGCGCCGAGCCGGGTGTTGAAGCCGACCTGGATGAACTGGCTGAAGAGAACCGCGCCGAGGCCGATCCTCAGCACCCAGCGTTCTCGCGCTCCCTGGGCTGGAGGGAAGCCATACCTTATCTGTTGTGGCTCATGGACAGGGACCGCAAGTGCACTGCGCTCAAGAGCTTGCAGGGAAGAGTGTGGAAGGCCGGTTTTGAATCCGATGAGTTGAAGGGCACCCTGTTTGCCGACGTGCCGGCGGCCTTTGAGCGCTGGGCCAGACGGGCGCAGGTAGCGATCTATTCATCTGGGTCAGTCGCGGCGCAAATGCTGCTCTTTCGCCACTCGACCTTTGGGGACTTGACCCCGCTGATCGCCGGCTACTTTGACACGCGCACAGGCTTGAAGACGGCCAGTGCCAGTTATCTTGCCATCGCTTCGGCAATGGAAGTCGATCCGGGCCAGGTTCTCTTCTTTTCCGATGCTGTGCGGGAACTGGACGCGGCTCGAGAAGCTGGCTGCCGGACGCGGTTAGTGGTGCGGGAAGGCAATGTGCCGGTCGAAAATGGGCATCAACACAAGGCCCTTGAATCATTCGCCTTGCTATAGCCTCTAATGAAGGATGCTTTGGACCAATCCAGCCGCGAGCGCATTGACGGAGCTGAGTAAGGCGCCTCTCGTACGCTTTTCTGTTCTGGCTCTCAGTTCCATCTTCTTTCTGGTCGACCCGTTCGCGGCGATACCGTCCTTTCTGGCGATTACGCAGAGCGTGGATGCGGTGCGCCGCAAACGCATGGCGCGTAAAGCCGCGCTCACCTGCTTCATCGTGCTGACCAGCTTTGCGTTGGGCGGCCAATACATCTTTCAGATGTTCGGCATCAAGCTGCCGGCCTTTGAAGTGGCGGGCGGACTGATTCTGTTGCTGATCGGCCTGGACATGCTGCAAGCCAAGCGCTCGCCCACTCAAGAAGCCCACGGGGATACCGAGGAGGGTGCTGCGAAAGAAGATGCCGGAATCGTGCCGCTGGGAATCCCCATGCTGGCCGGCCCCGGGGCCATCTCTTCCGTCATGGTGCTGGTGGGCCCGGTGCCCGCGCTTTGGCACTGGCAAATGGGCGCCATCCTGGGTTCGATCGGGGTCACCAGTCTGATCAGCTACTGGGTGCTGGCCGGTGCAGGCAAGGTGCGCAAAGTGATGGGCGAGACAGGGATACGGATCCTGGTCCGCATCATGGGCCTGTTGCTGGTGGCGCTGGCTATGCAGTTTTTCGTGAACGGCCTTACAGATCTTGGACTTATCGAAAAGCAATAAACGTGCGATTCCCACAGGAACAGGGGCTTTCCCACAGGTTCGCGGGCTTGCAATCCGGCCGGCAGATTGCTATTCTCAGAAAGTTGCAACGAGGTGAATACGGCTTGGCCGCTCACGGTTGCAATAAAGGGTGGCGTATGCTACTCTTTGAAAGTTGCAGAGGAGCAGTGGAGCCTCCCGGTGGCCGTGTGGCCTGCCCCTTGTGGGAATTGGGAAGCTGGTTCGTTGGGTCAGGTGAGGCAGGTGCCCCTGAACCCCTGTAGGGAATCCCGCAGAGAACAAGCCATTGCATGACCCAGGAGTTTATCTCCTGTGAGCCCTATCGGCTCGGGCAGTTTTTGCTGGTCGCTCATTGATATTTTGCGCAGTGCGATACTTTCAAGTTGAGACTGGTCTCAGTCGGGCGATCGTGACTTGTATTCGAGGAGTTATCCGCCAACAGCGAGTTTGAGCGGCCTCAAATGAGTTAATGATTTGGAGCTTGACATGGAGATGAAAGTTCTATAACTTTAGAAAGTTCGCGCAAAAATGCCGGTAGATGCGGTTAAACGCAATTTCGGCACGCGCAACAAGTTCGAGGACAACCTGGTGTAACAGCCGGGCCTCGATCCCAAAGGGCACCGCTCAGGCGGAAGGCTCTCAAGGATCTTTGACAATTAGGTTGAACATGCCAGTCGTGAGAAAAGATCAGGTTTGGCTTGATCATTCTCACTAAATTGCATCGCGCGTTTTCGAGCGTGCGATGCCGCCGAACCTATATCGACCTCCGTCGGTTAGGGGAAGCAATCAGGTTTCAAACGAGAGTTTGATCCTGGCTCAGAATCAACGCTGGCGGCGTGCCTAACACATGCAAGTCGAACGAGAAAGGGTAGCAATACCTGAGTAAAGTGGCGCACGGGTGAGTAACACGTGACTAACCTACCCTGGAGTGGGGGATAACTGAGGGAAACCTTAGCTAATACCGCATAACACCTACGGGTCAAAGGAGCAATTCGCTTTGGGAGGGGGTCGCGGCCGATTAGTTAGTTGGCGGGGTAATGGCCCACCAAGACAGTGATCGGTATCCGGCCTGAGAGGGCGCACGGACACACTGGAACTGAAACACGGTCCAGACTCCTACGGGAGGCAGCAGTGGGGAATTTTGCGCAATGGGGGAAACCCTGACGCAGCAACGCCGCGTGGAGGATGAAGTACTTCGGTACGTAAACTCCTTTCGATCGGGACGATAATGACGGTACCGGAAGAAGAAGCCCCGGCTAACTTCGTGCCAGCAGCCGCGGTAATACGAGGGGGGCAAGCGTTGTTCGGAATTATTGGGCGTAAAGGGTGCGTAGGCGGTTTGGTAAGTCTCGTGTGAAATCTCTGGGCTCAACTCAGAGACTGCACGAGAAACTGCCGGGCTTGAGTGTGGGAGAGGTGAGTGGAATTTCCGGTGTAGCGGTGAAATGCGTAGATATCGGAAGGAACACCTGTGGCGAAAGCGGCTCACTGGACCACAACTGACGCTGATGCACGAAAGCTAGGGGAGCAAACAGGATTAGATACCCTGGTAGTCCTAGCCCTAAACGATGACTGCTTGGTGTGACGGGTACCCAATCCCGCCGTGCCGTAGCTAACGCGTTAAGCAGTCCGCCTGGGGAGTACGGTCGCAAGGCTGAAACTCAAAGGAATTGACGGGGGCCCGCACAAGCGGTGGAGCATGTGGTTTAATTCGACGCAACGCGAAGAACCTTACCTGGGCTCGAAATGGAGTGGACCGGAGTAGAAATATTCCTTCCCCGCAAGGGGCCGCTTTATAGGTGCTGCATGGCTGTCGTCAGCTCGTGTCGTGAGATGTTGGGTTAAGTCCCGCAACGAGCGCAACCCTTATCCCCAGTTGCCATCATTAAGTTGGGCACTCTGGTGAAACCGCCTCGGATAACGGGGAGGAAGGTGGGGATGACGTCAAGTCCTCATGGCCTTTATGTCCAGGGCTACACACGTGCTACAATGGCCGGTACAAACCGTCGCAAACCCGTGAGGGGGAGCTAATCGGAAAAAGCCGGCCTCAGTTCGGATCGCAGTCTGCAACTCGACTGCGTGAAGCTGGAATCGCTAGTAATCGCGGATCAGAATGCCGCGGTGAATACGTTCCCGGGCCTTGTACACACCGCCCGTCACATCACGAAAGTGGGTTGCACTAGAAGCCGGTGAGCCAACCGCAAGGGGGCAGCCGTCCAAGGTGTAATTCATGATTGGGGTGAAGTCGTAACAAGGTAGCCGTAGGAGAACCTGCGGCTGGATCACCTCCTTTCTAAAAGAGAAATGATGGTATTGCATTCCTTCCGCGATAGCGGAGCGTCGAGAGACGTAGGGTGCAGTGTCCATCTAACCTGCAAGAGCCGTCCCTGACGGCAGGCGCGGGAATTCTGATACAAGCCTTCTTTGCTTGATCGACATTTGCACGATGGTCATGGGTGGCGTAGCTGCCCAGCATGTTCAACCTTTGTCCTCGAAACCCTTTAGAACTGAATGAGGATTGTGAGAGCCGCCGGGCTCCTGGCTAAGTGCTAATCGAGCCGGCGGGGGAGCGGCCAACGCGGGCCTGTAGCTCAGTTGGTTAGAGCGCACCCCTGATAAGGGTGAGGTCGGTAGTTCGAATCTACCCAGGCCCACCATCTCTGCCGCAGGCACCCGAAATTGGGGCTGTAGCTCAGTTGGGAGAGCACCTGCTTTGCAAGCAGGGGGTCATCGGTTCGATCCCGATCAGCTCCACCATTCTTAATTTGCTGTTTCCCAATCGCCGCCACCTTATAAGTGACGTCGATTTGGAAGCAGGCTGGCCGAATGAACTATTTAGGCCGGCAGGTTTCAACCGCCTTAGGGCGGGCCTTCAAGATAACTCGAGAAGGTTTGGATGTTTGACAACGAAATTGATTGGGTAAAGCGCATCTGGCTTTTGTCCCTCGTACCAGCCGCCGTGAGGCAACTGGAAGGGCAAGGAGTTGGATGACGCGATACAAGGCCGAGCACAAGCAATGAGTTACTGCAAGTTAGTAACTCAGGCAAAGTGTTCAAAGTAAGAAGAGTGTCTTTAGGAGTTGTAACTCGGGAGCGCGTGAGCGTAGCGAGTTACTCTCAAGGCGGATAATTTAGGTTATCTCTTATCAGGACCGAAGCGATTCGGCTCCCTGCGCTGGAGTTAATTCTATGGTCAAGCTACTAAGGGCGCACGGTGGATGCCTTGGCAGAGATAGGCGATGAAGGACGTGGCAAGCTGCGATAAGCTTCGGTAAGCCGCACACAGGCGTTATAACCGGAGATCTCCGAATGGGGAAACCCTCCCGGGCAAACCCCGGGAACTACCCGCTGAATTCATAGGCGGGTTAGAGCGAACTCAGGGAAGTGAACCATCTCAGTACCTGAAGGAAAAGAAAGAAACCTCGATTCCGATAGTAGTGGCGAGCGAACTCGGAATAGCCCAAACCCGTGGCATTTCGGTGTCTCGGGGGTTGTAGGGTCCGCAACAGTAGAGTTACCAATCTGGCTGCTAGCTGA
>CAWIKA010000006.1:0-177198 GCA_963836565.1 uncultured Acidobacteriaceae bacterium
TCTGTACCTTGCAAATGTCTCTCTGAGCTGACTACTAAGCGAGATCGCGCTGGAAAAGTACTTCAGAGCCCGCCCACCTAGTTCGCATAAGCGATGGGATTGGGGTGAGCCAAGGGATTGGCGTGGTTGAAGAGCCGGAATACGTCGTTTGAGGTGTCCTACAACTCGTTATTAGGCCTATGCAATACGCGTGCCGCCTTCGCGACAATACTTGTGAGCAAGTAGCGATTCGTTACGTGCGCCGCGGCACCGAATACAAGTTCAGATCGCATTTTCACAAGCTTCCAAGGCCTCAAGATTCGGAACGATTAGAATCGACCCGCGCTGCTCAACAAGCCCGTGGTTCTTGAAATCCTTCATGATTCGGGAAATTGTTTCGCGGGAGGCGCCGATGTGCTCACCGATTTCCCCGTGAGTAAGCGAGCACTGTTTCGGACACCACGCTTTGTTTGCACACCCTCTTTGCACCACTCCAGAAAAAGCCTCGCCAGCTTGGATGGCGCGGTCAATTTTAGGCCGAGAGTCCGCAATCGTTGAGCGGTGCGGTTGTAGTCCACGCTCCAATTCGCGCATTACATTCTGACTGGCCATCGGATAGCGCATTAGAAAGTCGAGAAAGTCTTGACGCTGGAGCGATCTGATCATGCAAGGGAATTGTGCCTATCCCGTATCACATGAGGACATCCGGAAAACGCGGATGTGAGCCCGAGGATTTCCCCTGGCCACGCGATAGCAAGAATGAGTCGTCTGCCATCGATTGAATTGATCGAAAGTTTGACTCTTCCCTCAAGCAAGAACAGCACATCCGATGGTTCTTGCTCCTCGCTAATCAGAACGGTGGTGCGGGGACAGCGTTGAGGTTCTGTAATCGACTCAAACTCTCTTATCGCTTGCGTCGACAGGTTTCTGAAGAATTGACCTCGTCTCCAATGCGGGCCAGTATCGTCCAATCGAGCCTCCCAATTGACTAGCGAGGGAAACTCATCGACCGTGCATTCTTCTCGCTGTTGGGCGCTGCTTCATCGAAGGAACTACCCTCGGACCGATCGGCATAGGCCCACGAGGGTTGTGAAACGATCATTGGCAACGTTCGCATCCATCCCTTTGATGTACGACCTAATCTCTTAACGGCGAAGAACGGACACAATACAAAAGTCCGTTTTACCGCCAGGAAACCGGTTAGCGGAGCGTCATAAAACGGAGGAGAAGGCTGTTCAATTATGCTCAGCTTCAGGAGATACCAAGTTCGTTGAAAGCGCAAGGTTCCTCCCGCCTAGATTGGCGAGCACTTCAAACTTCCATCAACTCCTCTTCTAGGGCGATTGAGCAGTATGAAGTCAGTTTGCTTAGCTGGCAGGAAAACAGAGAAACATGTGCCTGAACGACCCGGTCGGCACGAACTCCAAACGCGTATTGAACCACCAATACGGTTGATGATATCCGCGCTTACCCACAATCCAAGTCCTGTTCCTCGGTCCCCTTTTGTGGTGAAGAAAGGATGATAAATTTGCGCCCGATCTTGCGGTGCAATACCACTTCCGGAATCGGCGATCGAGATGCAATAACCAGGGGATTTATGGACTTCACAAAGCCAGTGTGGAGCAGGATATAGGTGGAGGATGACCTGTCCGCGAGCGGCCGTGGCATCAAGCGCATTGAGCAACAGGTTCGTCACGACCTGCACAATTTCACCTCTGAAGGCCACAATTGCACCTTCCGTCTCAATGCGCTCGTGAAAAACGACCCCTTTCCTCTCAGCCTGCAAGCCATAAAAGTCTGACACTTCGCGGAGCACAGCTTTCAAATTGAATTCTGCAGGCTTGTTGCCATCTCGGTGAAACTTGAGCGCATGTGCAGTGATGTGACGCAGGGCTTGCAACTGATCTTCGAGCGTGGTGATGTAGGCTCGCGTCTGGGGCTGGTTTGGAGAGGGGCCAGCAGATAGACCAGATTAGTCATTGCTTCTAAAGGATTGTTAATCTCATGGGCCATGGTTGAGGCGAATCTCGCGGTCACCGCTAGCTTTTCGCTATTGACCAGGGCCCGTTCCATCCTCTTCCGATCTGTAATTTCTTGCTTCAGTTGCGCGTTCAAGCTTTCTGCGTTTTCCCTGAGTTCATGCTGCCGCACCCCTGACAGCAATAGTTGCTCATTCACGGCGATTGCTTGCTGATGAAATTGTGTCGTCTCGGTCACTTGCATCATGACACCCGCTGGGTGATCCTCTGCGCCGCGGACGGGCCACATGGTGTACGACCAACGAGCGGAATGATCTTCTGTCCTTTCCGGCTCAGTCTGGATTATGACTTCTCCCGTGCTATACACGCGGTTCAGCAATCGAAGGCAGCCCGCCCAGCCCACGACCTCGTCGAAACGCTTTCCCGACAACTCATCATTAGTCTTCGAGGCCAGCCGACAGAAGGCAGGATTGACGTAGCACAGGATGTGATCGGGGCCCGCCAATGTAGCCACCGGCAGCGGCGAGGTGTTCGAAATCAAGCGCTCTAGGCCCGAAACACCGGATTCCCAAGCGAGGCGAAGTTCGGCTCCGAATTCCTGATTCTCAGATGATTCCTTAGGTCTGATTCTTGGTTTCGGATTCATGGGAGGACTGCACCTCATGGGTGGACCGGTTCGAATGCACAGGAATTCCGCTGATCAGGCCCTGATAGTTTGTCAGGCGTTGATCCAAAATAACCACCCCCTTCGACGTGATTTCATATTCGCGAATCTCTTTGGCGTGATTGCCTCCGCGCATCTTGATCACCACCATAACCTTGCGAAGTTGACCGTCAATGGATACATACCGGAGCCGGATGATGTCATCGCAGAGAAAAGAAATGGAGTATGTACTGAAAGGGAATTCAGTAAAAGATTCATCTACCTCAACAGTGCTCAGAATCGTTACTCCGATTCCTGTCAAAGCGAAGATCATCCGATAGAGCGACTCGCGAAAGTCAGCGCGAAAACCGGGCGAAAGAGCCATCTCGAACCCTGCCAAGGAGTCGATCACGAGGCGTTTTGCGCCGATCTTCTGGACAGCGTCGAGAATCGACTGCATGGTTTCGTCCACCGACAAATCGAGAGGACGGAGATAGAGGATCGTGAGTTTCTCGTCTTCCTGCGGCGTCTCAAGATCCAGGCCCAAACTTGCAGCCCTCTCCGCATAGGCTTGCGGCCGTTCTTCAAAGACCGCCACGATTCCCGGCTCCCCATGGCGTATGCCCTCCGCAATGAATTGGGTTGCGAGAACAGATTTCCCGGTGCCCGATGACCCGGCTATGAGCACGCTATCGCCCTCGCGCACGCCTCCATCCAACATCCTGTCCAACTCCGGAGCGCCGAAGGATAGGCGCCGATTGCCCGGTGGATTTCTCTTGCGTGCGCTCAACCCAAATGTGCGCGAGAAGGCTTGCACTCCGGCCTCGGTGATGCGGAACGTGTGCAACCCGGGCACAGAAGCCTGGCCGCGCAGTTTTATGATTTGCAGCTTGCGGACAATTGAGTTTCGCTCTGTCGTCTGGCGCAGCCAGAACAGTCCATCGGCGACGGTAAATATCGGATTATCGCGCAACTCCTCCTCGGCATATTCGCCGATTAAGAAAGTTGTCGCTTGCCAACTGGCAAGAGACAGGGCTAAGCGCTGAATGAAGGATTGCAGGTCCATGTCGCTTTTCGGCTGTCGCATCATCGTGCGGAACGAGTCAACAACCACCACAGCAGGGTTAGCCCTTTCAACTTCTTTTGTGATTTCCGCCAGGACCGCGCCCAGGTCCTTCTCGAGCACAATCTGGCTGAGGTTGATAAAGCGAATCGCATCCGGCAGCTTGGCGGGATCGAAAAATGTGTACTGCTGCTGATATCGCAGCATCTTTATGGCGGATTCACCCAGCACAGTGAAATAGAGAGCCGGTCGCTCTGGGGTCGCATTGGCAAACACGAACTGGTGTGCCAGGGTTGTCTTCCCGCTTCCGGGGGCACCCGCGATGATGTTGAACGAGTATTCGGGAAAACCACCACCCACAATTTCGTCGAGTCCCGGGACTCCGGTTGGCAGCTTGTTGATCGTTACTTTCTTTTCCGTCTTCACGATGTTCTCCCATTCCCAGAATTGCGATCGTCAAGGGATGCACCTGGCCACGCATCGCACAGCAGGCGCAACGTTAAAGCTTCGCCAAGAAAAATATGAAGCAGTCCGAGTAAGCGAGAAATGAGGATGACTCCGCCCTCATGAATCGGATCCTGCTCAACTTTGATCGAAGGCTCCAGCGCGCTCATACCTTCGAGATTTCCATCTGTTCCCACCTGCACAGCGCTAAGGCTGGGAACTTCTGATCTCGCCAGCGTTAAAGCACGAGAGGCGAGCGCGTGAAATCCGGCAGATCCAGCTAATTCGCCAAGACTCTGGCGCAGCTTTTGATAGACGCGGAGAGTTGTGGACTCCACTGGCTCGGAGCTGTTGCCCGCACTGGCTTCGTAACTGAGAAGCCGTTGCGCCAAATCTCGCATTTCCGGGAGAGTGGTCATATTCAATCCCGCATCTCTCCAAGCGCTAGACTCCGGTATCTGTTCGACGCTTCGCGGAAGGATCAGAACGGCAAAACACTTTTTGCCAGCGACCACCTTTGTAAGCTGTTCTGCAGATCAGAATCCAAAAGTTTGGATCTTGATGGAGTCCGTCGCCACTCAGTTCATGTAGCGATTTGTTTGTAAGTCCGGTGGGTCTTCTTGCGAGCCGCCGGCCTTGCTTCGGATAAGTGTGAAAACGTCCAGAACCGTCGCAATGCTGCGAACGCTTCCGGCAGCACTCAAGAGTCCTTCTTCCATGCCGGGATGTTTGCCCGCCAGGTCTTCGATACGTCCGCTCACCTTCCTGAGCTGGTCAATTTCCAGAAGAAGGTCCTCGAAAGCCGCAGCGATTGCGGGGTCTTCAGACACCGAGTTCGCAATGGCCGCTGAAGCAGTGACAGACTCTGTGACGATTTCAGCCTGCAGTCGTAAATCTTCTATTAGGCGCAATGTTGTCGCTTCACCAAGAAGGGTGAGAAACAGCCCGAGCAACTGTGAGATCAGAATGATCCCGACGTCGCCATCCTCATCGGGGTTGGTCTGGGACTCAACTTCGCCAAGCCCGCGTAAACCCCCATTCGCCATAACCTCAACGGCGTTGAGTCGCGGAGATTCCGACCTGGCGAGCGCCAAAGCACGAGAAGCAAGAGACTGAAAGCCATCCGTTCCCACGGGTGCGCCGAGTTGTCGGCGCAGCCTCTCATAGACGCGTACAGTAGCTGGCTCAGTTTGCAGTAAGGTAGCGCTCGAATCTGCCTCACGAGCAACGAGACTGCGGGCCAGGTCACGCGTCTTTTTTGGAGTAAGCATCGGTTCCCTTTCGTTGCAAACTTCCCCACCCGGCTTAAGCGTGCACCAAATATCGCCACAATAATGCGATGTCCCGTTGCTGGATATCGCCCGGTACTGAGCGGGATCGAATCCGCTGCTAAATCTATTCGGTCAAAACATCGTTATTGCGGGAATCTTTCCAATTTTCGATGGGACCCGAAATGAATGCTTCTTCGGTCCTATCCCCCGGCAATTGGTCGTGCAGAACCACGTTCAGAAGAGATTTGTGAACCTGGATTCGGTCACTGTAGTCGATAAAGCCGAGCTTGCGGAAGCGGTTCATGAAGAAGCTCACGCGGGAACGCGTTGTCCCGATCATCTCTGCCAGGGTCTCTTGTGAAATCTTGGGGAGATATTGTTCGACCTCGCCAGTCTTGCTGATCTCCGACATCAGGACAAGAATACGTGCCAGGCGCTTCTCGCTGGAGTTGAAGAGCTGGTCGACAAGATTGGCCTGGGCGCGCATGCTGCGGTCCAGCAGGAATTTCAAGAATAGATCGGAGAACACGTGCTCCTCGTGCATTATGCGTATCATCTCCTCTCGCTCAATCTTGAGTGCGCTGCAGTCTGTGATGGCCGTAGCCGTGGCCAATCGCAGCCCACGGGTCGCTGTCAGTGACTCTTCTCCTGCGAAGTCGCCTGGGGCGAGGATCGTGATGGTTGCTTCCTTTCCCGCTTGCGATACGACCGTGATCTTGGCCTGGCCATTTTGCAAATAGAAGATGGAATCCGCCGAATCTCCTTGCGAGAAGAGGCTCTGCTTTGGCTCGAGTTGCACGATTCTTCGCCCTGGTCCGACGTGTGCCAAATAGGCCGCTGTATCGAATTTCTGTCCGTCAGGCTGGATCATTCCGAACTCCCTTCCGGGTACTGTAGCTATATGGAGCGCTCTGCGAAGATAGAGCCATATCGGCTTCAGGCTAACGGCGGAATTGCCATACCCGGTAGGATTCAGGGCAATAATCGCGAAGGCGAATGCCTGAAACGGCTCATTCTATTGAGGATCGATGCCGATCCGCACCGCTGACACCTTACGCGGTATTTTCCCACATCATCGCATCTACTCACGTAGGTCGTCCGTTCACTTTTGCTCACCCCGCGAATAATGTAAGCCTCTGAAGCGGGAAATCATCGTATGTTGAACGACACCTTATATGTAGAGGACGCATATTGCCGTTAAGACGTCTTGTTTTCCTACATCGCTGGCTTGGAGCGGTCTATCTCCATTGGAACTCCGAGGCCCCGTAGTTGCTTTGGCACAGTTGCGAATCCGATCGCGATGATGACGCAGGAACACGATGCTGCGGGCACCCGGATCGCTGAAATCCGCCGTCTGAGCGGGAATTTCACCACACCAGAGGATGCCTGCCCTACCTTTCACGCGTTTTATGGTGTGTTTTCGGCAAGGGTGCGTGACGCCGTCTGAGTCAGATTGCTAAGTTCAATCAGCCGCTGAGGTCGGCCGATATTGAACAGCAAAGGTGCATCGCCCATTCCCGAGCCAATCATGCAGTTACAACGCCAGCTGGATCAGTTTCGAAGCACTCAGCCGCATCGGACCAGGTTGCCGGAGACACTTTGGCAGGCTGCAGTGGAGCTGGCGCGGGTACACGGTCTGCATCCGGTTGCTCAGCCGTTGGGGCTGGACTATATGGGACTGAAGAAGCGGTTAGGCGGAGTTCCGGACTTGCAAAAGAAGGCGGCCAAGCCGGCATTCGTTGAACTAGTCGCTGCGCATCCTGCGTCGGTGGCGGACTGCGTGATCGAGTTCGAATCCTCGGCAGGAAGCAAGATGCGCATTCAGTGGACGAGCTCCGCTTCGCCGGATTGGGCGAGTCTGCTTCGCGCCTGGCGGGAAGCGGAACGATGATTCATATAACGGCGCAGATGCGCGTGCTGGTAGCGATTGAGCCGGTCGATGGAAGGAAAGGCATTGACTCGTTGGTCCGGGTTTGTCAGGACCACCTCCGTGAAGATCCTTTCACTGGCTGTGTGTATATTTTCAGGAGCCGAAGGGGAACGTCGATTCGACTGCTCAATTACGATGGCCAGGGGTATTGGCTTGCGCAGAAGCGTCTTTCCAAAGGTCGGTTCAGGTGGTGGCCTGAATCGACCACGGCGGCCAAACAGTTGGAGGCTTACGAGGCCCAGTTGCTGATGGTGGCCGGGGATGTGTCGCTGGTCCGCGCAGCTCCGATGTGGCGGAGGGTGAGCTAATGGGAGTGAGAATCAAAAAAGTCATCCTTACCCCCTTGCGTTCCAAAAAGGACTGTTTCATAATGCTGGGCAATGGCAGAGCTCCGATATCGCGGCCGGGAGATCCATCAGGAAGACATCCTCTATATACGTACGCTGATCGAGCAGTATCCACAGGAAAGCCGCCGCAAGCTGTCGGTCAGAGTTTGCGAAGCCTGGCAATGGCGGCAGGCGAATGGCGCGCTGCGCGACATGGTATGCCGCGGCATGCTGCTGATGCTGGAGCGGGCCGGGCAGATTGCGCTGCCGCCGGTTAGTTATGTGCGGCATAATCCGCTGACGCACCGAGCCCGGCCGGAGCCGGTGCTGATCGATAAAACACCCATCGAAGATCGCTTGCGCAAACTGCAGCCGCTCGAGTTTGAGCAGGTGCGTCGCACGGCGCAGGAGCCGCTGTTCAACAGCCTGATGGAGGGGAATCACTATCTCGGCTACGAACAGCCGGTGGGAGAACACCTGAAATATCTGGTGTGGGCGCAAGGCCGGCCCATCGCGTGCCTGGCCTGGTCATCGGCTCCGCGCCACATCGGCAGCCGGGACCGCTACATCGGATGGGATGCCGCGGCGCGGCGCAGCCGCATCCGCTTCATCGCCTACAACACACGCTTCCTGATCCTGCCTTGGGTAAGAGTCGAACATCTGGCGTCGCATATCCTGGGCCGGATGGCGGCGCGGATCTCCGACGACTGGGAGCAGATGTACGGGCATCCGCTTTACTTCCTGGAGACGTTCATCGATCCGGAGCGATTCCGCGGAACCTGTTACCGTGCGGCCAACTGGGTGCCGATGGGCAGGACGACGGGACGAGGCAAACAATCGAACAGCTACGTTCCGAACCGGTCGATCAAGGAGGTTCTGGGCTATCCGTTGACGAAGCATTTTCGTGAACTGCTGGGAGGAGCGGCATGAAGAAGGCCAAGCGCCGCATCGATGTGAACCTGGAGGAGTTGGACCGGGTGCTGGACGGAGCGCGACAAGCGCCGTTGAGCGAGTCCGATCACGGCAAACTCAAAGAGACGCTGCACGCTCTGGCGGAGCTGTTGGTGCGGGGGCGCAATACAGAGAAGACCCGTGAGGTTGTGGAGAAACCGGAAGGCTCGGAATCCGAAACACAGCCAGACAACAATACGCCAGCGCCGCCCGGGCATGGCCGCAATGGAGCCGAGGCGTTTGGTGGTGCGCGGAAGGTGGACATCAAGCACCAGAAGTTGACGCACGGCGACCGCTGTCCGGAGTGCGGAAAGGGCAACGTCTACGGGCAGAAAGAGCCGAAGGTGCTGGTGCGGATCGTCGGTCAGGCGCCGCTGGCGGCTACGGTTTACTCGCTCGAACGGTTGCGTTGTGGCGCCTGCGGGCAGGTGTTCACGGCGCAGGAGCCGGAAGCAGTGGGGCCGGATAAGTACGATGAGACGGCGGCGGCCATGATCGCCCAGCTCAAGTACGGCGCCGGGACGCCGTTCAACCGGCTGGAACAACTGGAAAGCCAGTTGGGTAACCCACTGCCGGCGGCCACGCAGTGGGAGATCGTCGAGGAGGAAGCGCAGGTAATCAAGCCGGCGCGGGATGAGCTGATCCGGCAGGCAGCGCAAGCCACGGTAGTCCATAACGACGACACCGGCATGCGCGTGCTCATGCTGAAGCGCGATCCGGCCGACGAGCGCACGGGCGTGTTCACCAGCGGCATCGTGTCTGTCGGTGAGGGGCACAAGATCGCGCTTTACTTCACTGGAGGCCGTCATGCGGGCGAGAACCTCGCCGAGGTCCTGAAGCAGCGAAGCGCGGAACTGCCCAGCCCGATTCAAATGTGCGATGCGCTGTCGCGCAACGTGCCGAAGCTGCCCGCGGGCGTAGAGATTCTGCTGGCCAACTGCCTGGCGCATGGCCGCAGGCAGTTCGTGGATGTGGCGGAGAACTTCCCCGGCGAATGCCGTTATGTGTTGGAGATGCTGGGTCAGGTGTATGGCTACGATGCCGAAGCGCGCGAGCAAGGCCTGACGCCGGATGAGCGGCTGCGGCTTCATCAGCAGCGCAGCCGGCCGGTGATGGACAGTCTGCATGCCTGGCTGGAGATGCAGCTGGCTGAACGAAAAACAGAGCCGAACTCCGGGCTGGGTCAGGCAATCTCATATCTGTTGCGGCACTGGCAGCCCTTGACGCTGTTCCTGCGCAAGGCTGGAGCCCCGTTGGACAATAACATCGCAGAAAGAGCCTTGAAGCGCGCCGTTCTCCATCGAAAGAATGCACTGTTTTATCGCACCCTTCATGGCGCCGAGGTCGGCGATCTGTTCATGAGCCTGATCCATACCTGCCAGTTATGTGGCGCCAACTCCTTCGACTATCTGATCGAGTTACAACGCCATGCCCAGGAACTGGCTGCCTGCCCCGCGGAATGGATGCCATGGAACTATCGCGAGACTCTGGCGCGAAGTGCGCAGCTCCCCGATTCGGCAGAGTTATGATGAATCCCAACATGGCCGAAAAGGATACTCTGCGGCCAGGCACGGGGAGCTTCGTAAAGTGCCCGTAAAACAAGGGTCAGGGATCAGAAAATCCGGGAGGGTTTTCGGCCAGGGGCAAAAGACCGCCAAAATGGCTCGTGCCGGCTTGTATGCCCGCGTCTCCACGCAGGATCAGCAGACGCTGCCCATGCAAAGCCGCGCCATGCGCGAATATGCCGCCCGGCGTGGCTGGACCATCTCCATGCAAGTGAAAGAGGTCGGCTCCGGTGCAGAACAACGGCAACGCCGCGAAGAACTGATGGAAGCGGCACGGCGCAGGGAGATCGACGTGGTTGTGGTGTGGCGGCTGGATCGCTGGGGAAGATCGGTCACCGACCTGCTGGCCACGCTACAGGAACTGGAGCATCTCGGCGTCGGCTTCGTATCGCTGACCGAGGCGCTGGATCTGACCACACCCGCCGGTCGCGCAATGGCCGCACTGCTCGCCGTCTTCGCCGAGTTCGAACGCGAGATACTGAGCGAAAGAGTCCGTGCTGGCCTCGCCCATGCCCGCCAGAACGGTAAACGTCTGGGCCGGCCCTTAACCGCTGGACTCCATGCCAGCCAGATCCGTAAACTACACCGCGCCGGCCTTAGCAAGTCTGAAATATCCCGCCGCCTCAACATCGGTCGCACTTCCGTGCGCCGTATCCTGGACAGGAGAAGCCAAGCATGAACAGCACCCCGATAGAGTTCCACAAAATCTGGATCGACCAAAGCGCAGCAACCGAAGGCATCCGCGAGAGGTTCGGCCTGGATGACGCACTGAACTATCTGATCGGCGAGAAACTCTTCTCCTTCCTGCACGCGGCCGAGTGCGATCCCCTGTTCGCTGCCGAGGTGCCTGCCTTCATCGATGAAATCCGACGACTGTTTACAGCCCAGGAGATCCACGACTATCTCGATCACCTGGAACGAACAAGATATCTTGCCCCTCAAGACGTTGACCTTGAACCAGAACCCGACGAAGACCTTGAAGAGGAGGAAGACTGGCTGGAAAACCCCGTAATGGGCGCGGAGGAACTGCTCAGGTTCTCCCGTGTCCGCGAGCTTCTTCAGGTATAGGAAAATGGCCAAAGCGCGACGAAATGACGATCGGGAAAATCGCATCTCCGAGGAAATCATCGTGGATGCCTATGGGCCGGAAGAACAGGCCATGGGGTGGTACTACTATCTCGAAGAAAAGATCCAGTTCCCGTTCCATGCGCAATGCATCGCTTCTGTACCAACCTCGCCGCTGCGAAAAGGTGACTCTGTCGAGATCAGAAAGATGGCGCCTGAAGATAGCTGCTCGACTGACATGCTTGTGATGACCCGCTGGAACAATCGAAATCTTGCCGTGCCACTCTCTCAGTTAAAGGCTATCGGCGTGGATGAATCAACCACTCAGGCCATCGAAGACTGGCATTACTGGGTCGCCCAAGGCAACTGCTTCTGATTTACGCATCTCTGCCGAAAACACACAAAGTACCGCGATTGTCGACTAGAAGAAAGAAAGGCACGGCTTGAGGCGGCTTCGCCTCATCCGGCATGTTCCTTGTATCCTGGGCGGCGGCAACGTCCGCCAGAGCCATCACCGCCAGAAAGAGAATGCTTGCGGCAAGTTGGCGACAAACGCTCTTCACGCGCACTGCTACGGCTGCTAAGTCTAGCGCGCGTCTCGGAGTGCAGTTCGCCCCTCTGCTTGTGAGTGAGGCAATCGTAATGCCTGCTTGAATGAGGAAAAGCCCAGTGCTAGCCCAGAACAGGGCGCTCAAGAGAAAATTCTGCTTCGAGATAGCCACGCGCACATCCTTCTCGTCGGGATGCACCGTGAACGCGAAAACAGCCACGTTATGCGCATTCCCCGACTGTTGGTCAGGTTGCGCCGTGGCTGTGAAGAAATCATCTGAGGGATGACCGCGGGAGATACCATCCCGCTACTCTATTTTCGGCAAGATCAATAATACGTGATGTCGGCTGCATTTTCAAGACTGCTGCGCCGGCAATGCGGTCGGTTTGCAAAACATCGACCGAGACGCTCATGGACCGACGTTGGCATCGATAAACGCCCATGTCGCCGGGAGGGATTCTCGGTTCACGCCTCAATCGCCAACTATCAGAACGAGGCTCGTAGCGGCTTGTGCGCTATGCGGCCATGGCAAGAGCTGGCATCGGACCTGGGTCCCACGGCTCTGGGATTAGAGGAGCCAATCGGACGATCTGCTCTGACCCACATAGCCCGCAGCGGTGCCTGGCCGAAGAGGAGACCATCGTGCAGGTCTCACAATAGACAGCCTTCTCCAGAGGAATCGATACAAGGCCGGGCTCCGTTCGAATCATTCGTACATTGCACATAGATCCTCCAGATGTCGACCGATGCCGGTTACGCTCGTGGATCACCGTTTTCGCGACGAGCCTTGTCGCGTTGCTCAATCAGCGACTTGTACAGGTCGGCGAGTTCATCGACCGTATCCGCTCCGCCGACCGATTCATCTTGACTTGATCCCAGCCATGGAAATCGTTCTTCGAGCAGAGCCAGAACCCATTCAACGAATGTTGGAGAACGCTCGCTTTCGGCTCCCATTCAAAGCTCCTTGGCGCGGCGACTCATCCGTCAATCGAAGGATTCGCAGCGTGTGCGACGTTTTGCAGTTATCGAGGCAGACAGCCCGCCGGGAAGGGGCCGAGACAGGTTCCGGAGCGCGACGTATCATCTACGCCGTGCGTATGACGCCTCCGCGCCGAAAGGGAGGGGGTACTGCACGACTCCTCGGCGTTCAGGCGGCTGGTTGCCCAGCCAGTCCTTCGAGTTCCGAAACCAGATGCTTGAGTGCTTCGAGATTGCTGATCGTTGCCATCGAGCCGATGTGCAACCGGTCGAGGACGGAAACGAATTGCGTATCGCCAATCGACTCGGCCAGCGACTGCGCCTTGCGCACTCCCCGTGCGGCACGTTCCATCGCTTCTGCGACATTCGCCTGTAGCTGTGCGTTGGGAATGGCGTTCGCCTTCTGCGTTCGTGCGACACGCCACAATATCTCGCCATAAATTGGATCGCCGAGAATGCGCCGAAAGCCTTCAATCTTGCCCGTAATTCTCTGATCGATCGGCCCACGTTGGACTGTCGCGGGTTGCGGTCCTGATGCGGGATGGCTCTTAACAGGCGCACCCGTTTTCGGTAGCGCCCATTGCGGGAGAGATGGGAATTCGAATGGCTGCCGATGCTCATTGAGCGGGACCCACATCTCGGCGAGGTTGTAAAGGTAACGCCCCAGGCCATAACAACTGGCTGCCCGTTTGAAGGCTTGCGCTTCCGCCGTTGTCATAGCATTTGACTCATCTGCCCAGTCCTCACCACTGCCGGCATGGCAACCCAATCCAGTAATCGTGAGCGTGCATGTCACCAGAACTTTGCCCGTCTGGATGAGTTTGTCTTTCTTCATGCGCGTGACGGCCGATATCGTGGAGACCTCGTAGGTCCGGGTCCAGCCAGTTGGAGTGAACAGTTGGTTGAGACGGTCCGTGTACGCTCGCGGATCAGCGTATGCAACAACCGCGCCCCGGCTTCCATCCTGAGTTGTGTGTGTAACGCGCCACTTGATCTGGTTCGGGTCAAACGGCTCCGCCAGCTGTGTGAACAGAGCGTCCAGATCCGTGTTCGTCTTGGCTTCTTTGATCGCCATCGTCGTAGCTCCTCAAAAGGAAATGGCGCCCCGCAGAGCGCCCTGGTTCACGGCAAGGAACAAACCCCGTTTTAAAACGGGATCTGATCGGGGTTCAGTTCTTCGTCGGAGTACTGCTCGTCCATCTGCTGCGGTTGGTAGCCCGATCCACCAGAACTCCTCCGGGAATCGTCCCGACCATTGCTGTGAGTGGAGCCGCCATTCTCCCCACGGCCGCCGCCCAGCAGCGTCAGATCATGAACGAATATCTCCGTCCAGTACCGCTTCTGCCCGGATTCCTTGTCATCCCAGGAGCCCGTCTGAATCTTGCCCTGGATGAAGAGTTGCGTGCCCTTGCTCACATAGTCCCGCACGATCTCCGCGGTCCGGCCGTAAGCGACCAGGTTGTGCCACTCAGTCCTGTCCGACCAGTTGCCCTGACGGTCCTTCTCCCGGTCGGTAGTCGCGAGAGAAAAGTTAACGGCAAGCGTGCCGCCCGGTGTCGTTCCGACCTCGGGATTCTTGCCAACGTGCCCGAGCAGAAATGTCCTGTTGACGCTCTTTGCCATGATGGTGTTCCTTTCCTAGTGGTCTCGGTTGCGTACATGGTCGAGAGCCACAGCTTTGGTGACCTCGACATACGTTCCGTCGGAATAGCGGTAGAACCGCTGGCCGTCCGCACTGATGTTGAGATAGCGGCGCGTGAGCCAATGCTTGTACAACTCGATTTCCCCGGCGCGGCCCATGTACATAAAGTTCTCCAGTTCGCAAGCCGCAAGGACCAGTTCAAGCGGAACCCAGTTCGGCTCGCCGACTGTAATCGCAACTTCGATGGGATGCGTCATGGTCTCAATCCTCCGGCGACTGGTGGCACTCCGACATGCGAATGCTTGCAGCCGACGCAGCAAACCGCCGACGTCACTTTTTTGATCGCCTCTTCAAACCGCTGTGGCAGATGCAGCACCTCTCCGGCGCGGTTATAGAAGATGGGTGTCAACTTTCCCCGGAGTACGCGGTGTTCTTCCTTCCAGAGATCGAGGAGAAGAACACCATCCCGTCCACGAAAGAGCGGCGCTGAAGCAACCTCCGGTCGATTGCGGCCTGGCATGTGAGACAAAGTGTGGAGCGTAATCGCCAGCTCGCATGTCCGTACGGTGCGCAGCATCTCCACGCGCGCCAGGCTCTCGGCGAGGAAGATCGCATGACGGCCATTCACGGCAATCGAGTCGAGCGACTGCAACCACGGCAATGGATCGCCCTCAGGAGAGACGAAAGCGCACGCCCTGCCCATGTCGGAGACTGCGCCCCCGGACTCCACGCCGCGCAGCACATACCGTTTGGCCAGGTGCTGGTGTTCCAACGAGATTCCGGGGGTGCAATAGATGCCTCGCTTCTGGAGCCCCCTGAGCACACTGGCCGGAAGCGCGAGCCCGTGGAGAGCATGGTGCAATGAGGCGGATTCGGGCTTCCGTTTTGCGGGGACGGCCTTCATACTCACTCCCTAAACCGCCGCGCGCGTGTGGACTGGCTGGCCAAGTGCGGCCCGAATCTCCTCTTTCGTGCAGCCGGCCCAGCATTTGTAGAAGCGCGGATTCTTGATCTGGATTGCAAGGTTGTCGCCGGTGCGGTCGCGCCCGACTCCCGCGCAAGACGGGCATCTTGCCCACCAGTTCCGGCTGTCCTTGCGAGTGGTCCGCACGTAGTCCAGGATTCGGAACTCCGCGTACTGCGAAGAAGAGGCTGGCGGAGTGTACGGCGTCGCGACGACCGGCCGGTACGCTTCGGGGAGATTCATCCCCTCAATAAATGTCCTGAGCTCGCCCTCGCTGAGCTTCTGCAGCCCATTGAGGTAGGCAAGCTGCGCTTCCGGAGTGGGCCCAGCTTCGTAAAACCAGTAGCGCCGATTCGTCTTCCGATGCACACCGAGCGGGGCGCGGATTGCATTGCCAAGCTCCCCTTCTTCGAGACGGTCCTGGCGCGGGAATACCTCGATCCCTTCCTTGAGACCGCCGCCTTTGACCGGAATGCCGAGGCGGAGGGCGAGATTGTAGACATAGATGCGGCACTCGGAGGCCAGCAGCGGTTCGGCGCCGAAGATCCAGAGATGCCCGCCGCGGCGCGATTGTTCCAGTGCGGCGTTCACGCCGTCCTGTTTCAGCTCCCATTGCAATTGAAACAGCGATTCCAGAGAGCCTTCGAAATCGGCATCAATCGCGACCCACTTCGAGCGCTGGGTCTCCGGATTGATCGCATACAGGCTGATGGTGATGTCGCCGTTGAGGTGCATCCGCACCACGCCTTCATCCAGCGGTTTGGGCTCCTTTGTCTTCCAATCCCTTGCCGGGTAATAGGGAACGGAGCCGTTCGGTAGGGGTCGCTCAGCTTGGATTGCGTAGGCCCGCCGGTTCACGAACAGGCGCATGAAGCTGTTTGCCGCCTCCCGGTTCACACAGAACTTGGCATACATGGCGTCCTGCCTCCTTCATCCGTTGTGTGGTTGTATCCCGGGTCCGAAACTCGGTCAAATCTCCGGAAAGCGGCGAGCAATACACGCTCATCCTGTGCATTTGCTCGCCAATTCCGGTTGACGGACCTACAGCGTTGCGCTCCTTGGAACCACAACGACCTTCACGAACTCGGCCGCGCTCACGCCGACGGCCAGTGTTGGATTTGCCAAAGTGCGGTTGGGATTTCTGACTGGCACGGACCAGGCGGACGATTGGACCCTGGCGATCGCGCGGTTGATTGAGCGGATACGGCTTGCGGACAGACGCATGACGGCTCCTTCCTGAGTTAAGGTGGAATTGGTTGTTGGGGGTGTTGCGAGGTGGGCTAAGCGGCGGCCGGTTGGAACTCGGAGAGCAGCAGGCCAGGCTGCTCGACCAGGCGGAACAGGTCATACTCGGAGAACGCGCGGTCAAAGTTCTCCGAGGTGAATTGGTCTTCGCAGCCTTCGAACGACAGCATGTACCATTGCTCGCGCTGTCGATCGAAGACGTAGATTGCTCCCGATGCGCCGTTGTCGGGCACCATCTGCAGGAGCAGGACACCTTTGGCTGTCTGTATCCAGCGGGTGGCAATGGCCTCGCCGATTTCAAGAAATGCGGCGACGGTTTGTTCGACGGAACTGGCGGCACGGTCCCGCCAGTTGAACATCTTGTAAGCGGACATCTTTCCTAAGCTGGATTGCATGGCAGTTCTCCTCTCTTGTGGAATTGGGTTGTTGGCGTTGTTGGTGGACAACTCCTGAGCGCAAAAGGCCAAGTTCCGACCGGCGCTCCGCTCCGGACTGAGTTGCGAACAGGAGACTCACTGGGTCCGGTTGGCTGGGTTGTGGACCGTCACGGATAGCACGAGGGTATCGAACCCAACGACAACGTTGGGGTGATGAGACGTCCGGGGCATGCAGACGATGGCGCGCCGGTGCCTTCTGAACAGAGGAAGTCTATGAATCTGGCCAGGCGAAGTTCGTTTGCGAATCTCTAGAAGAAGCGGCAGTTCCTGCCGAGACCCCTTCAGAGGGTCGGCGAGCGCTTCGGCGGAGATAAGCGGCCAATCTTTTAGACCAGCATTATCTGAGCAACGCCAGGTATGGCGCGGCTGGGACAGACGCTGTATTATTTTTCAGCCGGATTTCTTACTTTCAAACAGGGTGTTTTCACTTCTTGTTTGAGCACGGGTCGGTCGTTGCTGAGACTTGAGTGCCGCGTAGCGGCACGAGTTGCGCTCATGACGGCCTCTGATACCTGGAATCCATGCAGTGCGTTGCAGAGGAGCAAATGAGAGTTGGCATTCTCGTTCTATCGCGGAGTATCGGCTGGTGAAGATATAGCCTGATCGGCCTCGCAACGTGCAATATTTTCCACACCTCAAAATGGGAACTGATTGGCCGCTTATGGCGATTTGGCATCGATTGAGCCCGCCGAACGGTCATTCATGGCTGATCATAAGCACAAATCCTGGTTGACTGACCCCGACATGCTTCGAGGTGACAATGCCGTTCCTTTTCGAGGATGGATCGGAGCGATAATACAAGAAGGGGGCGGGATGAACAGGGACAATTCCAGAAACGATCTCTACGCAACATACGGAAGCTCTGTCGCTCAGCGTGTTGCTATGACAATGGCAGTTGGCGCATGTGTGGGATTGGCGTGGTGGTTGTTGTTTGGGGGAACCGGATTTGTCGGCACCTGGTTTGGACGATCATGGACTCCCGGCGATGGCGCCCGGCGTCTGTGCCTCGCGGTGATGCTCGCTATTTACTTCGTCCGCCTGCTTCTCACTCAGTTCGTTTTTCTGAAAAGAGCCGTAGGTTGGAGTGAGGCGTGCATGATCGTGCCATGGGTCCTGTGCATCTATCTGCTGCTCGCCATAGCGGGTGGAACGAATCCCGCTCCGTTTGGCGCGGTTGCCGGAGCAGGTGCGGTTCTGTTTGTTTTGGGCTCCTGGATGAACTCGTATGCGGAGTACGCACGTCACGTTTGGAAACGCCAACCGGAGAATCGTGGACGCCTATACACCTTCGGCCTGTTCCGATATTCAAGGCACCCCAATTATCTTGGCGATCTGATTTCCTTCTCCGGGCTTTGCCTGGTCTCAGGACGTTGGATGACCATTGCTATTCCATCGATAATGCTGGCTGGGTTTGTGTTTGCCAATATTCCAATGCTCGACTCGCATCTACATGATCATTACGGCGCGGCGTTCGATGAGTATGCGGCGCGAACGAGCAAGTTGATTCCGTTTGTGTATTGATTTGCCCCATGGAAATGCGGACGCATGGCGTTTTCAACGGACAGCGTACGCCTCCGGTTTCGTTCAGCCGACGCTAACCGGCCGAGGGCTCACTCGCTCTGAGTTGTCGGTTTGCCGGTAAACCTCCGGCCTCGCGATTCACTCGGTTCATCTTTCCAGTTCCGGCAACCAAGCCCATCTGCTTATCTTCACAATTACTGGAACCCCACCCAAAGATCTATGTACAAGGGGATAGTCAAGAAGCAAGTCTCTGATGGGCCTCGACTTAAGCCAGTCCGATTCTGCTTAAAGGGTTGGCAAAGCGGGTCAATCGGTCGTGAATGGGACCGCAATAGGATGTCTATGGGGCGGCAATGGGATGCAAAGATGCTGCGCGAGCACTAATGTTGATTCCCGCTCAGGAAGTCTCGCAGCAGCACGACCTCGGAGTTGTTTGAGTTCGTCAACGTGCGCGTTTCGAGCAATGATCGACGGAATGCGTCGCTCAAAACGAAGCCGATCCGCTTGCGCATTGCGCGCAATTCCATGGCGAGCAGATACAGGATGTCGTCGTTTGCGGTGAGATATAGGACGGCATCTGTCGTCTCGTCACGCTCAAAAACCTCTCGAATTGCGCGGTACCTGGCGGCGGCTTTTGGGTTCCGCTCGTATTCGATGCCGATAGTGCGGCTGTTTCCGTCGACCTCGATCCCGGCAACGGCGTCAAAATCTTTTGCTGCTCCGTTCTCCAACACCAGGTTCTTCGACGCGATTTCGAGGTCCGATTTCCAGGAATGAAGCACGCCCGCTTTGGCAAAAGCGACACGGATACTCACCATTTCAAGAGCGTGGGGAACCTGGGAAGGATGGAGATTCGCCTCCGTTGCGCTCGGCAGCGAGAGCAAGTAATGACCACGGGATTCGAGAAAGATGAGTCCCTGCTGCGTGATTCCGAAGACCGGCGTTCGGAGATGCGTCTGTCCTTGAAGCCTCGTAACCAGCCCGGCTTTCTCAAGGCGCGCCAGCCTCCAACGAAGCGACCGCGGACGTTCAGTGATGATTTCGAGCGACAAGAGATCGCACAACTGATCAAAACAGATGGCCCGCGCGTTCCGCACATGCAACAAGATTGGCACGTCGCGCGCATCTGAAAGTGCGATATGGCCCTTGTAATACCTCACAGGAGCGCTCCTTCGCGAACAACGTTCAGCCGGATTCGGCATCCGGACTGATCGACCAGCCATCGTCCGAGGTCGCTCTCGACCCAATCTCCGCTTCCGAACAGCAGCATTGCTTCGTACTTATCGCCGCGCAAGCTGATCGAGATGGGCCGGACTCCGGCAGACTTCCAGCCAGGTTTGGCGAATTGGATTGCCCCATGCTCCGCGGATTTGAGCGTGACCAGGTAGGCGTCGGGTGCCATCTCTCTGGTGCGGCGCTCGAATAAGAGGTGCATTTTGCCGGCAAACTGGTGCGGCCCCGAGCACTGAAAAGTCCTGCCCACGGCGCGCAATGGGAACTCTGGATCGAAGCCACTCTTCGAATTGAAGCGGACCTGGCCCGGAAAGATGGCGCAGTGACGGAGGCGCCTTCCAGACATCAGGGCCGCGGCATTGAACCAGGCCGCTCTCCGCCGGAAGCAGAATGGATCATTTGTGTCGCGTGAGTTCATAGCCCACCAATTCGTCCCGAAACTCACTACGCGGACGTGCATGCCGCCAACTCCGCTGTAAGCATTCCCAGGACGGCGCGCGTCTGGAGCATTCGCTCCGTTCCGCGGAGGGAATGTAGGAACCAGATGCGCTCGAAGGTAAGACTGGGGAGCGCCAGATTTCCGTCTTGGAAGAGGGTTAGAAGCGTGTCCAACTCGACCATTGCGCGCGCAAATGCGGTCTCCTCGTCGCTCTCCGACCCGAGTTCCTGAAGGAGATACTCGTCCCAACCCCCTGCGACCGAGTAGTCGGAAACGCTTCTCTTGTAGACAATCCACAGCCTGAAGTGTGGGTTCTGCTGCGCAAGATGGTTGCGCAGTATCTGAATCTCTTCCTGTGGAGATGGTCTGCGCGAGTCATCTTCGGACGGCGTCGGAGGCACCCGATTGGACAGCTGCCTCGTAAGGCTGCCAAGGATCGTATCGTTCAGGACCTCTAGTGCGACCGCCCGCTTGGGATCGTGCAGCGTCTCGATACGTTCCAGCTCCTCCGCGAACTCAGCTGGGAACGGAAGTCCCTGCATCCGGTAGAAGCTCCGAAAGAGATCGATGCGGCCGAAGGCAAGCGCGTAAGGCTGATCCGAGACAGCAATCTCGCTGCGCGCATACGAGAGCCAATCGTCATGGCATGCGAAGTCGGATGGGGTCTTTCTGGTCATTCTGGCCCTTTCAAGCGCCCTTGAGAGTTGCGTTTCGACGCCGCTCCTGGTCAAGCAGGGCGGTCGTTTGGTTCAGGCGCTGTTTGAGATTCTGTTCGCTGTTCTGCAGCGCTTCCACGCGCCGCTGCAACAAGAGATTGTTTTGCTGCAGGCTTGCTGAGGATGCATCTGGCGCCGAGACTTCGATCTTCTCGGCCTCCACCGGCGAGATCCCTTTGCCATCAGCGAGACTGCGAAGGCCTCGCGTCAAGCTTCCGGCCGCCTCGGCCTCCTGTTGCGAAGTACCTGGCTTCTGTGACAGATTCTTTTCCACATCGGCGTTATGGGCTTCGACTAACTGATTGAACTGCTGGGTCCGGCGCTCGATCTCGATCCTGTCGCTCACTCGACCGTTCCATAACTGTGCAATGAGAGACGCCGCGATGACTTCACGCTTGTCGGTGGCGCGCCACTGAAGAAGAACAACGGCGACCATTCCGCTAAGCAAAAGCAGCGTCACCACATTCGACCAGAAGTAGAGATCGTCGATGGTGTTTTCAACGACGGCATTCCTACCGGACTCCATCGACGCGCCGTAGTCGATGCCATGGGGATTGATTTTGCCCAGTGCGTAGTCAAAGAATCCCTGGTGTTTCGCGACGGACCGCGAGGTTGGAGTGCCTGGCCGATCCAGAGTCTGACCAGGAGATCGCCCGTGCATGCAGCAAAGCAAGATGGCAATTGCCGCCCATCGAACCGCGAATTGATTTCGCATCGTCACTGCCCACCAACCTCGCCGAGGAACAACCCCGCTGTTCTCCTGCGCCGCTGTTTCCGGTTCTCGGCTTCCCGGAACCGCAAATTCACACCGGCCTCGGGGTCAAGATAGCTGTGCATCTTCGGATAAAGCGACGGTTCCAACCCCTCCATCTGGAACCGCGGGGCGCGCCGAACGTGCAGGTGAGAATGGCGCGTCCCCTCGCGGTTGTCCACCATCAGGATCTCCATCTGGCCTACCGGCAGGTTCTTAATGTGGTCCTCGCGGGCTCGTGTTTCCTTGATGTCGCTCTCGCTCCCGGTTCCGGTCTCGGTGTATTTCGAGGAGAAGATTCCCGTCCGGCGCACCGCGAGGCTGCGCCGTTTGGTCGCAATCCTTGCCGACGCTTTCAAAAACCATTGCGCTGTGTTTTCCTCCGAAACGTTCATGATCATCTTCGTGCCGGGTGCGGACGACACTTCGTCCGCAAACGCCTGGCTCACGCGTTGCAACTGGGGCATGCTCTGGAAGGAAAACAGAAATGACACTCGCGCGCCGCGCGCTGTTTGGAGCACCTGCGTAAACCCCGGATAGGCGAAGGGGGCGAACTCGTCCAGAATGACCGAGAACATGGGTTCGTCGGCATCCCTGTTGCTGGCTGGCTGTGCGTAGCGTTTGCCCACCATCAGCTGAATGTTCTGGAGCAGGATCTTTCCCAAGGCTTCGACCGCACGCTGATTGCGGTTGGCGTTGAGGGAGACAAACAGAATCAGATCGTTGTTGAGAACATGGTCGAGCGTCAACAAGTCCTGGTAGGAGCCAGTCACGATCGACAACTCATCTTCCAGGAAGCTCAACAGCTCGTTCAAAAGCCCTTGAATCTTCTCGACACGCTCGCGGTCCGAGAGTGACCGTTGCAGCATTTTCACAGACATCTCGAAGTTCAATCGCTTCTGCATTGAGATCCCCGGCGAGGAGGCAAGCCGAGCTTTCGCGACCGCAATCTGTTCTTGCAGCACCTGCTCATCGAGCGCCATCACCAGCACGTCATAGACGTTGAACAGCTTTCCGGTGTACTGAAGGATGCGAACGAGGTCCGATAGATAGGCCTCCTGATGCCCCTTGAAAAAATCTTCGCGCAGCCCGAAGGACCGAAAGATGAAGTTCACATGCTCCTGGTAGGCATCGTCGAGTGCATAAAACGGGTTGTATCGCGCCGACTCTGAAGGATGCGTCGGATCGATTACGCGCAGATCTTGCAGGCGGCCGGCGGCTTCGATGTGCGGCAGCAGGCGGTCAAGAAACTCGCGTTCCCCTTTGCCGTCAAAGATAATCATCGGCATCCTGCGCGCGCCAAAGCGCCGCGTCATATCCTGGGCGATGATGTTTTCAAGGAACGTGGACTTGCCCGCACCCGTGCCGCCTACGATGACGCCGTGCTTCATCCGCACCGTATCCGGCCACAACCAAGGCTCCTTGTGCACGTTGTATCCGAGAAGCGTAGCTCCGCCCTTGCTGGCATCGCGGACCAGCTTGGCGTCCCTGGATGCCGGGATCACGATGCCTGGGTGCGGCCAGTTTTCTTCTCTCTTCTTCCTGCGGCCAACCAGTTGCGCCACAATGAGGCCGCCGCCGAAGAACAGGATGGCGCTGTAGAGGAAGATTTCCAGGCACTGCGCATTGCGCAGATGGAGGCGCGACACAGCGACGTACCAGCAGAATCCAACGGCGGCGCAGGCGAACAACACGAGGACGCCCGCGACATCCTCCGGCCCCCTCTGGCGCGATCCGGGTTGATCGTAGTACGGGCTCATCCGCGGCCTCCCACCGAGAAATACACAAAGACCCCAAGCAGAGCACACAGCAAAACCAACGTGAGAATGAGCAGTGGACTGGGTTTCCAGTGGCCCTTCTCATCGATGGGTTTGAGTTCATCGGAAAAGGATTCGAGGAGGGAGCTCTGCAGATTGGTTTCGGCGGCGCTCAAGTAGATCTGCCTGAGCGCCTGGCGCACTTCCTGTGGTGAAATGTAGCCCTGCGTGTCCATGACTAGAGAACCACCTCAACCTTCAGAGGTCCGTTTTGGTCAGCGCCGAAGGTCAACTGATAGATCTGCGGTGGATTGCTCGTGGAACTTCCAATGCTGATGACGCCGGTTGTCCTCTCCCCCGGCGCAAGATCGTGGGTGCCGGTTTCGGCCTGCGTTACTGGAATGCCAGAGACTTGTCGCGCTTTGAAGGCTGCGAGGGTCTGGGAGGTGATCTGGTGATTCCTGAGACTTACAAGTGAGATGGGCTGCTCGGTCGGGACAGGGACGCATACATCCGGAGTCGTGACCCGGAACGGAGCCTTGGTCTCGTTGGCCACCGAATAGCGGATATAGATGCGATCTTTCGCGCGATAAACCTGTTCAAGATCGACCTCGACGCGACCCGTGGCGCGTTTTCCCGGGTCATGCACGATGTCCTCGACTCCCATCATTGCCTGAGTAAGGACCAGCGAGGCGATCTTGCGAATCTCTGCATCTGAGGGCCCAGCCGAAGCCTGTGTATTGGTGTGCGGATTGGGCACAGGTTCGGTGCGGACCAGGACATCCATTGCCGCAAGCTGGCCCGCGGGATCGAGTTCATAGCTCAACTCCCGTGAGGCAGTCCAAACGAACAGATTGGTGGATACACCTTCCCTGAGTGGCTTCACAAAGACCTTGTCGTCGTGACGCTCAATCTGAAAACTATCCGGATCGGCAATGGCGAGCGTGGTTACGGACTCGCCAAATTCAAGAACCGTGAGATGGTTCAGCGAGGTTTCAATATGGCGGATCTGACTTTGGCTGGTAGTCTGCGCCCCCGCAGCGGCAACCGCAAGAGCAAGGGAAATCGTCGTGAGCGTTTTCATAGCGGCCTCCTGGGGCGCAACGATCGTCCAAGAAACGGAAAGGAGAAGCCGAGCCAGAGGCTCAGACTTCTCCTTCGCCGGCTAGGAGTGCCCCAGGGGAATGGGAGCACTCGTGTTTTCGAAGAGCAGATTGCGCTTTCCCTTGTATTGGAAGAGAAAGACCCGCTTTTCACATTCCGGGCCTTCCGGATTGGCGATTCGTTCGACGAGGAATGCTCGCCGCTCGTCGTCAAACCACGCATAGCCGTTGACGGTTTTCGGCATTCGAACCCGAACCCGTTGGCCGCCAGTCACCTCCGCAAAGGCATCGACCACCTCCTGCGGAAACGACTGGAAGAGGACCGCGCCGGAACCTGTGCCGCCAGTAACGACAGCATTCATCGCCTGCGCCCATGCCCGCCGGTTCTCCTGCTTGCCTTGCGCCCAGTAGTGAATGAACAGATGCAGGGAGCTGAATTGATCCCTTGCATCCTGCTCGTGTTCCCAGAGAGTTGCCTGCGCCCTGTTACGCGCAAGCACCGCAGACCTTCTCTGTTCCTTGTCTTCACTCAAGCGCACTGCTTCCCACTGCACTTGAGCGTCCTTCAATTGCTGCTTGACCTCTTCCTCGCGCTGGACAATCCGGCTACCCACGTCCCCACTCACTATGCGTTTCGCAACGAACGGAATCACCGCAATCGCCAGCGAGTAGACGATGCTCACGATTCCAATCAGAAATGAACCTTCGAGGTTGCCAAGCCCACCGAGAAAGTTGTTCTGAGCGAGCATCTGCCCGAGTTGGCCCATCTGAACTGCAATTAAGAGCGCTCCGAACCCGCCGTAGAGCACCGGCCATGCATTCCAAATAAAGATGTTCTCGACATACGATTTCGCAAGGCGATTTGCGCCACCTAACGGCATCAGGGCAATTACGATAGGACCGAAGATATACAGGATGCTGCCGTAGAAGATGTAGAAGAATCCGAACACAACGATCACGATCGGATAGAGAAGGTAGGCCACGAGAATCAAAATGGCGTCCAGTAGCCCCGGAAGATCTCCGGAAATAAGGCCCCACATCTTTTGAAAGCCTACCTGGTTGAACTGTGTCCTGAGATCTGCTGACCAGTTCTGAAATAGGTCGACATATCCAGAGGCGCTGTTGACCCAGTTTCCAGCATTGACGAAGCCCTGATTAATTGTCGTGAATACTGTCCCGTAATTCATCACCAAAACCGCAGTGACCACGTACTTGATCAGATTAGTGCCCAACCCCCGGACGTCGCCGCCATGCAAAGCCGATTGATAAACCTGCCAAAGAAATCCGACCAGCAGGACCACATAGGCCACGTTTTGCATCCCGGCTGTAATGCCGGTCGAATCGATGCCGGACCTTGCCTGGGTCAGAAACCGCTCGAACAGGTTCAGCTGTGTCGCCTGAAAGAACGCAAGCATCGCCTCGGGATGTAAGTTCGCGCACAGCATACCTGTCACCTGTTGGTCAGCGCTCCGTTGATGAGGCCGTTGTTGTTCGTGTTGTCAGCGGTTGCAAGTTTTGAAAGCTTGCTCTGGTTGGCCAGGTCGATGCCACGCGTTCTCATCAGTTCAGCCAGAGCTGCCTGCGTGTACGCATTGGCACGCACGACCCACACGTCGGCTTCTGCCTCGAGGATCTCTGCGCTCCCGGGAGCTGCCTGCGAAATCTGCTGTCCCATCTGATTGGCTTCATTCAGTTCCGCATCTGCGAGGGCATCGATTTCGATCGCTCTCTTCATCGCGTCCTGCGCCTGCGCGTCCGTCATATCGGTCATCGTTCTCATTTGCGGAGAAGCTGCATTCTGCGGCATCACAACGCCATACACGTTCTGAAACTGACCCGATACGGTTGGCACATTGGCCGCGTTGCGCGAGAGCAGCAGAGCTTCGAGATTCTGCGACTGCGGCAGGGTGGCGCTCGATACATTGACACGGAACATGCCGCTGACCTGGTTGAACTGGTTTTCAAACTGCGTCACCGAAGATTTTGCCTGATTGATCGCATTAAGGGGATACATGACCTCCTGCTCATACTTCGCCGTACTTTGCTCGTACTGGTTGATGGTCCTGAGCGGCGCGGCGATATAGGCGCTCATCAACGACTGCATCTTCGAAAGCGCCGCCAGGATTGCGGCCGTGTCGATCCCAAACTGTCCATTCGCGTGGGTTGGCAGGATTGCGAGGACTCCAAGCATGACGACAGACACCTTCAGCAGAGTGGGCCGGTACCAGGGCCGAACCGCGCTCGACGCATCCTCCAAGGGTGCGGGCTTCGGCGGTTCCGGCGGGAGTTGGGGCCTGCGGCGCCAGAAAAATGACCTGCGACGCTTGTTCGGGTTTCTCTTGGGATCGGTCATAGAGTGCTCCCTATCGCGCGGTCAGGGCTCCGGTAATCAAACCGTCTATTCCGCCGGTCGCGGCAGTTCTGCGTTTCACAAGAACGTTGTCGTGCGCAATGCGGCCTGCTTCCTGACGCAACTCCGCCGCAAGCATCTTTTGCATGTACGCCTGGCAGCGGAGGTTGGCGACCTGCGCCTGCGCAGTCAGAAAGGGATTGGAGCCGGGAGTGCTGACCGCGACTTGGTTTTCCATCTGATTTGCGGTCTCAAGGATGACGTCGGCGCCCTGATCGGCGATCAAGGTTGTCTTGAGATTCTCCTGTCCAAGGGCATCGTCGACGTCCATCATCACGCGGTCTTGTGGCGCGGCGGCATTGACCTGGGGTATTGCACCGTAGTTCGAAATAAAGCTCGACTGCAATGCCGGGATCTGCGTCGACAGCCGGCTGTGCAGAATGGATTCAAACTGTTGGGGCCCAGCCGTTACGGCGCTCGTGAACGGCGTGTTGAACACCTGATTCATCCGGCCGCGATAGGTGTTGATCGAGTTTGCTACAAACCCGCGAGCCTGATTGATCGCCGCCAATGGCGCGACCGTAGTCTGATAGAGCTTCTGCATCTGCTGAGCAACCTGATTGATCGCACTGAGTGAACTGCCGATGTCGTTCTGAATCGAACTGAAGATCGCGTCGAAAACGCTGAGGAATTGCCCGTGAGCCAGCTTCGGCAGGGCAAAGCACGTTTCGACCAGAAGGACCCAAATGAGCACTCTCCTCTTCCAGACACTCGGCTTCGGAGCGAACTCTGGATCGCCCTTATATGGCTCTCCATTCAGGAGCGGTGCCGCTTCGGGTTGGGCATGGTCCGTCATTGGCTCAGCGCCTCCTGCATCTCTCCGGACAGTTCAACCGGCAACGGCGCCAGTTCCGCCAGGCCGCGCGGATAGCGCACGGCCAATTCTTCGTAGGCCTGAATCAGCGGTAGCTGCTGATGCTGGCGAAGCCACCACTTCCGGAACGACCGTTCCCGGGCGTACGTTGTCGTGATCCAGTAGTCCACGGGACTGGGAACGATCCGGATCGCATGCGTCGATTCCGCCTTTTCCCCAATTGCAATAAGAAATTCGGCGCTATGCCCCTTCTTCGGGTGTGCGAACGTCTTGATCTGATTGAGTGCGGTTTCGTTCAAGTGAACGTGTTCCCGGAGCGCGGTCATATCCCCCGGCTGCTTGCCGATGATCTTTGTAGAAGCGTTCTTCACAATTCCGGCCCCATGCTCATTCGGGCGGTCGGGTGTCCCGACAAAATCCTCCGGAGTCTGACTGATCCCCCAGACGCTGGCATTGCGCTTGCGTGCGGTACGAAACAATTGCACAACCACGCCGGCGAGGATTGGGGATTCGAGCAGCGCCCAGCATTCATCGAGCAGGACGATGCTTGGCTGCCCTGTCGTCCCCGATGCGCGATACGTGGCCGTGTGCGCGATGAGAAGGCTCATGGCCCGTTCCAGGCGGGGATCGTCTTTGAGCTTTTCCACATTGAAGTAGAGCCACGGATTGTTCAACTTGACCGTAGTGGGCCGATCGAACAATTGCGCATACGGCCCTTCATCGACCCATGCACGCAGCTTGGTCGAGGCCATCTGTGCCATCGCGTTGATTTTCTGGTTGCGATCCCTATCCTGCCAGTGCGCCAGTTCCGCGGCCAGGTCGCCGAAGAGCGGAATTGGGTTCGAGGTCTTGGCGCTGCATCTCTTGTACGTCGAAGCGATGGCTTCAAGCAGCACACTGTCGAGCAGATCGATATCGAGGTCGGGCGGCGTGTTCTCGCCCAACATGTGCCGCGTCAGGTTCTTCAGAAATGAAATCTGGTCATTGGAGGGCTTCGTCTCTCCTCGGGGCAGATCCCAGGGGTTGATCGTCTGATCGCTGTCGAGCGACATTTCGATCATCTCGCCGCCCATCAGTTCGACAAGCGGCTGATACGAGTCCCCACGCTCAAGAATTGAAATCAAGGGATTGGCGCGAGCGGCCATCAGCAGCATCTGTTGTGCGGCAAGGGTCTTGCCGCCGCCGCTCTTCGCCATCAGAAGTCCGTTCGCATCGGAAAAATCGGGATCGAACATCGAGAATGGAATGAGTTGGCGGTACGGCGTCTCAAACAGAATGAGCGGGCATCGGCGTGTGCCTGTCCATGGCATTTCGACGGGAACCAGATCGGCGGCATTCGACGTAAGCATGTCCTGATCCCGTTTGTCGGCCTCGGCCATCCCCGGCAACGTCCCAAGGAAGATACGCCGCTTGGCGATTGTCTCCGCTACGGCTTTGGCGCCGTTCATATGCGTGAAGGCATTCAGCACCTCTTGCGTGCGGTTAGCGAGTTCCCGTTCTGACCGCTCAAGATCACCGAGCGTAACCGCGGGTTGCGAGGTACGAACGACAACGGACAGACTCAACTTCGCTGTCTTTAGCGAGGAGGAGATGATGTCCCGCTGGACCTCGATGAGCTGCGTCTGCGCGACTTCGGCTTCGGGATTCGATTTGAAGTTTCCATTCGCATCCTTTTGCGCGGCTGTCATCTTCTGCAGCCGCTTCTTGTAACTTTTGAGCACCTTCACCTGATCCGGGATCACACTTTGCGCGCTAACAACGAGCGGAAAGCCGAGAGTTGCAAAGTTCTGCAGCATGCCGGGAAAGGTCGCATCGGGAAGTTCCTTGAGGCTGACGACGGCATAGAGATACCCATCGATATTCAGATAGGTCTCGGTTTCGTTGAGAATGCTCGCTTCGGTTGCCTGTTCCCGCGCACTTCGATATCCGATCATCTCCTCGCCGGGCAAGTAGGGCCGCCGATCACGGCGCATCGGGTGCTGCGCGTGTTTGAGCTCCTCAAACAGTTCCTGAGTCGGAAGTCGCCGGGGCCCGAGGCTTGCCGCCTCCATCGACCCCTCGATGCCCCGGAGGATGGATTCGAACTCGGCCAGGTAGGTCTCGTGCTCCTTCCGCGCACGCTGGATGGCCTTTGTCTGGCTCAGAGTGAATCCACCAACGCTGTGATTCTGCCGAGCGGAGTGATAAAGCTTTGCGTGAATCTGAGGATCCCAGATCAAGTACACGTGCAGCCGGTTCTCCAAAAAGAAGCCGCTCTGTTCCTTTTGTCTCCACATCCCGAGCCGATGGGAATCGAGAGCCATCACCTCTGACTGATCGGTTCGCTGTTCGTGAAGGTAGTTGTCGAGGAGATCGCCGAGGCGCTCTGATATCTCGTAACGGAACTGAACGCGCATGCTGACGTCCGGAAGACTGCGGAAAAACGCTTCCAGCATGGCCTTGTTCTGATTCCGTTCGCCGTCAGTTGCGAAATACGCGAGAATGCCACGCAACGCATATCCCGCCACAAAAGCTCCGTTCGTGCGCACCATAATGTTGTCGCCCGCGGGAAGATCGCGCAGTGACAGCAGTTCGCAGACGGCGGGCGTTTTGAGTCTTCTATCGTGTTCTGCTTGGGTCACCGGCATAGTTATCGTCTCCCTTAACAACTCCGATCCCTTCGATTTGCAATTGCTGCTCCACAATCCGTGCGAGTGGTGCGATCTCCTCATGGATGCGCGCCGCGAAGATCACACAGGCGAACGCGACGCGTGCCGCTTCTGCGTCAAGAACTGCAATGACTTTCCCATTCTTCTGCGCTGTGATCGACGCCTGCATGGGGCTACTCCTTCTCCTCGGTCAGATAACTCTCCTTCAACTCCGAATCTCGCTCAAGTGCGCACCAAGCCGTCGGAGCGAAGAACGAGCGGACCAGATCGGTGAGATACCCACGCGGCCTTCCATACTTGAAAAGAATCAGGAAGGGCACGGCCAGCGCAGGCACGATGAACTCCATAAAGATGTTGAGTGGTACCCCGAACACATGGGCGTTGCCGCTGACGAAATGCGCGAGCAGATTCATCAACGCGGCGAGCGCCAACACCAGGATCAAGTCCTCGAACTCGAGGCCCAGGAACGTCACCTTGGTATGAAGGTTGCGGTGAACCGGCGTCATGTCGAGACTCACGGCACTACCCTCCCACTCCATGCGCCTGCGTCACCATCGATTCGGCCAGGCGCACCATTCCCGAAATCATCAGGGCTCCGATCGCGGCAATAAACTTCCTGATCCAAGTCGAGCCCGGATAGATCTCCGAGACCACGCCGCCCATGTGCAGAGCCATCGCGGCCAGCTGCGTGAGCGCAAACATGGGCAGAATCACGTTGGCCGTCCAGTTCACAAGACTCATCGTGGCCATCCAGAACGCGTCGGCATTGGTCGCGCCAGCATGCTGCACAAATCCTTCGAGTGCCCGCAACATCCCGGAGCAAAGCAGCGAGGCGAAGCCTCCATAGAGGGGCTGCTCGAAAGGGCCGCCCTTGCTGTAGCGATACACGGCTCCTGCAAAGAACAGGCCTGCCATCGTCGGCATCATGGTGTTACCGGCCCAGGAGGCGAGGTTCGTAATAGCTCCATCGAGGCTCATACATTGCTCCTCACGCCGCCATCGCTCGAAAGAGCGAAAGGAGGCCGCTTACGCTCAGGAAAGAGATCGCGGCGAAAATCTGCCTGGTCCAGGGTCTGTGCCGGACGTAGTTGATAACGGCTCCGACACATGCAAGTCCCGCCGCGGCCGGCAAAATCTGCCCGGCGATGTAATTCCACAGGGAAGAGAGCATGTCGGTCATGGCGTACTGTCCTCCCGAGTTCCATCCCTCAAAAAGCTGCATCGTTGCCGACAGCGACATCAAGAAGAGAGCGGCAACAATCGAGCCGAGAGGATTCTCACCAGATGCTCCATCAAGTGTGGCTTTCAGGACGAAGTACGCTGCAAGGATCGGCACCAGTCGGGCGACAACAATCTGGCTTACGAAGTTCTTGAAAAGTGTTTCCATGCTGGCCAGCCAGCCTGTGCCCACCGATCCGCTTCCCGAAGGTATGTTGATGCCCTGTGCCGCGACCCATGACAGCAGTTGCGGCAAAGTCAAAAGAACGACGGTCCACAGAATCCATTTGCCGCTGCGTCCGTTCACGTGGAAGTTGATCCCGCCTTCATGCCGCAGGCTCACTCCCGCGGCAGCCAGCGTGCAGAACGCCGCCGGCACCGCGAGATCGAGCAGCACCTGGAGAAGGTCGAGGAGGAACTGTGGCGTCTGCATGGCTGCCCCGCCGTCGCTACTGAATTCCTTGCGCCTGAGTGATGAAGCCCTCAGCCATCCGTCCCAGACCGGAGATCACCATGAGGGCCACACCCGTGACGCCCCAGCCGAGATAGCCGCGGCCGGATTTGAAATGCCATCCCGCGATGCCGAGGCACGCGACCGCGATGACCGGCGCGATGACATTGCAGCCCCAGTTCACGATATTGAGGACCGTGCCCTCGACAGTTGTGGCTTGTTGACCTTGCACCGCCTGACCAAACGCGGGCTGTGTGCCGAGGTTCTGCGCTCTGGCGGCAAAGGGGGCCGCAACATTGCCGATAAGGATCAGGCCCAGCGCGAATTTCAGCGCGACGTGCATCCAGTTGATTTCATCGGGCCGGTGAAAAACGTGTGGGGAGGGTGAGGCGGCCGCTTGCGAGCGCCGCCAGAAGGCAAATGCGGTTCTCATACGATTTCTCTCCTGGACGCGGCTGCTCGGGGCATCCGTGTCGAGCGAGAGAATGACTTGGAACCGAAACTCGGTCAAATGACCAAGCAAGGACCAGAACGGGAATCGCTCCATCCTCTATGTTCTAGGGATCTTTGAGCCTCACCGGGAGGCCGGCTAACATCTTGCGCCTCGTGGCCATACATTCGTCCTTTCAAAGACGGCGCTAAAATCTCTTCCAGGTAGTCCGGTGTCGCAAGCTGTCGCCAGGTCGGGGAAAACGATGATGGGAGACGTAGTCGAGCAGACGCTCTATCAATGCGACCGGTGCGGGGCGCCAAACATCGTGGCCGCCCAAGTGGTCTATCAGCAAGGGACACACACCTATTCCAACCGGTTCAACTCAGGGACGAGCCAAACCTTCGCTGCTCAGGCTGTTGCTCCGCCGCGTCCTCGTCGATACACCAGGCCACTATTGCTTTGGGGATTCGGAATACTCTTTGCCATTTTCTGGGGATCTGCTGGCTTGCGCGCGGTTGGCACCAATCCCGGCTCTCGTGGAGTTGTTGAGGGCCCAATTGCGTTTCTTGCGTGCCTAGCCCTTATTTGCTTTGTGAGTATGGTGTTGAGCTTTCGCAAAATCGCCCTCTATAACCGCGAAGTCTATCCACGTCTCTATTGGAATTGGGAGCACACCTACATCTGCAGGCGCTGCGGGAATTCCCAACTGATTTCTTCGTAGAGCGGTCAACCTTCGGGTGCGCTGAACTCACTGCCACGTTCAATCTCTCCGATGCAGGTCTGGCATTCGCCCTGAAGTCGAGGTCATTTAGGTAGATTGGCATGGTATAAAACCATTCTATTTGTGGGTTTTACATTCGTAGTATGCAAATATGGAGTGAATCTCTATAATCGCATACATGATTGATCGCCGGCTGAGACCTCGGCTGAACTTCCTGCTCCACCACAATCCAGCTGTCGCTCTTCTGGGGCCACGTCAATCCGGAAAAACCACACTGGCTTTGGAGATCGCAAGGCAGCAGAGCTCGGTCTACCTCGACCTCGAAGACGAGAACGACCGTGCAAAGCTAACCAATCCAAGCCAATACCTCGAAGACCACGAAAGCGACCTGGTCATCCTCGACGAGGTACACCGGGTACCCGAGATCTTTCAGCAACTCCGCGGCGTCATCGACCGCGGGCGCCGCAGGGGAAAAGCCAATGGGCGTTTACTGCTTCTTGGATCCGCCGCAATGGATCTGCTCAAGCAATCCGGCGAGAGCCTCGCAGGGCGGGTCTCCTATCTGGAACTCGGTCCCTTCGATGTCCTTGAGGCTGGCGCCGCAGCCACGGACACGTTGTGGGTCAGGGGCGGCTTTCCGCGCAGTTTCCTCGCCGAATCGGACGACTTGAGCCTGCAGTGGCGGCGCGATTTCATACGGACTTACCTGGAGCGCGATATCCCTCAGTTCGGGCCGCGTATACCCGCCGAAACGCTTCGTCGTTTCTGGACTATGCTTGCGCATAATCAGGCGCAGATTCTGAATGCTGCGAGTCTGGCTCGAGGCCTGGCGGTCGATGGGAAAACCGTGGCTGGCTATCTCGATCTGCTCGTTGATCTCCTCGTCGTTCGCCGGCTCCCCGCCTGGCACAGGAATGTTGGCAAGCGCCTGGTGAAGTCCCCCAAGGTCTATGTGCGCGACACGGGCATCGCGCACGCCCTGCTCGGCATTCGCGACAAAGAGGTGCTTCTGGGGCATCCGGTCGTCGGACAGACCTGGGAGAGCTTTATCATCGAAACCCTGATCACCACGGCTCCGGACGGCACCGAAGCGCATTACTATCGCACCTCGAATGGCACTGAGATTGACCTCCTCCTCACGCTTCCAAACAGGGAACTCTGGGCCATCGAAGTGAAACGCAGTTCTGCCCCAAAGATCGAGCGCGGTTTTCATTCAGCCTGTGCGGACCTCAAGCCTCACAAACGGTTCTTTGTGTATGCAGGAATCGAACGCTTTCCGCTGGACAAGACGACAGACGCAATCGGCATTGTCGAACTCGCCGAAATGCTTCAAAAACTCATATGAACCGGCTCTGTTAAACAGCTGCCATAAAACAACATCCGCTCCGTTTCAATTCAGCTCCGAGAACGGAAGTACAGGGCCCGCGAGCTACTGAGTCTCCGATTCGCTTTCCCCGGAACCTGGCGGATCGTCGTGACCCAATTCCGATTTGGGTAATCGGGACCGCTGATGCCTCAAATCGCGCACCGGGTAATCGGGACGGTCATTTGCTCAATTCCGAAATGGGTCAACGGGACCGATCTTTGCTCAAGTGCACGTTGGGACATCGGGATCGATCTTTCCCTAAGGCGCGGAACGAGTCAGTGGGACCGTTCATTCCCCGACCGCACTTTGGGTCATGGGGATCGATCTTGACTCAATTTGGAATTGGGTAATCGGGACGGTCATTTGCTCATTCATGAAAATGGGTCAACGGGACCGATCTTTGCTCAACTGCACTTTGGGTCAACGGGACCGAAGATTCCCCAACGCCATACTGGGTCATCCAGACGGATCTTTACCCAAGTAGAAACCGCATTTTCTGGAATCGGCCGCTACCGGGCCCAATGATCCGAATGGAAATACGACCGCTATTTGCAGTTTCGGCCGTCCGGCAGCCGGCACTTTCAATGTGACGACTCATCATGAAAATGCCCTGGCACTCGGCCAGGGCGGAGGAGAAACGGATGCTTCGCGCGATTTACTGAGCCGCGGGCGCGCCCCTGTGAAGCTCGGAGGGAGTTTGTTCGTGCTTGGTGAACACGATATAGATCTTCGTGTCAGCGGGAACGGAAACAATCACGCGGCTGTTGGCATTGAGGCTCATCACCTCGGAGTCACCCGCGGTGCCAATATTTTCGGCCAGCCGCTCACGCAGCATGTCATCCTCGGAGAACGCGGCGCTCGAGTTGTTTCCGGCCACTTCTGCAAGGACCGAGCCGAGCCCCGACGCCGCACGTACAAGAAAGTTCTTTCCTGTATTCTTCCCGTACACGATTCCTGTAATTGGCCCGAGGTCCAGGCCCGTACCGACGGCGTCGATCTTTTCCCGCGCGCCGTCGAGCAGTTCGATCTCGTCGAACTTTACGCTGACCAGTCCGCTACGATCTGCCTGCTGCAACTGGCCGTAAACGCGCGCGCCTGCGGGAACGATGATTCTGTCCCCGATCGCGTAGGTGTATTCAACCACGGCAACGACGGGGGCCACCACGGCGCTCGATATCTGCGTCTCAAGCTTCGCCTGAATGCGCGTCCCCGGAGTCAATTCCAAGCGCGGAGGACCATCGCTTTCGGCGTTGGCCCTTGGCGCTGCCATCCCTTGGTTTTGAGCCACACTCCGCACAAAGATGAGCGATGGTTCCTTCAGACTGTTTTGCTGCGTCTGAGGCGTTTCTGCGGCCGGGGCTTCGCCATAGGGTGCGGGATCTTCCCACTTCTGCTGTGTGTCCGCGAAAGAAGGTACGTTACCCAAAGAACTTGCGACAGCCGGCTTGCCCGCAGATGGCTTCATCCCCGCGCCGTTCTCCAAAGAACGCGTGCGCCGGATGTCACTCGGCCCAAGCTGCCCGCTTGTATTGTCCGGCGCTGGAGTATGAACTGTGTCCATAAGAGGCGTCACACTTCCCTGGAACGGCTTCGACTGTTCCTGCTTCGATTGCTGAGACAGCGGATTCATCACCGCCAACTTTCTTGGCGACTTGCTGACGATCGCGGTCAAGACGAAGAAGAGCACCGCAACGGCGAGCCCACCTCCGAGGAGAAGGAGTTTGCCTTTGCTGATTCCGTCCGCTCCTTTGACATTGGCTCGTGTGGCAAACTTGACGCCTGGCTTCTCTCTGGCCTCGCGGTCTGCTGATTCGGGCGCCTGCACGAATCGTTGGGGGACCCCAGGGCCGGAAGCCTCAGCGACTTGAGTAGCAGGTAATCCAGCGTTTCCATTTTTGTTGTTGCCATTGACGTCGATAGTCACGAAACCCCCTTCTATTTGCTGTCGCCGGAAATGGGTGGAGTAAATGGCAGATGAATCAAGATCGGACGATCCACCTGGTCGGCCTGAGCGATCTGCAGAAATAGCTTCTCTGTCGATTCCTTGAAGTTGGGCCGATCGAAGACGACCACACCATCGGCACGCTCTCCAGGCTCCAGGCGGGCCGTGCTCAACCTGTAGTCCCGAATCTCCAGCTGATCGGAGATGATTCCTTGGCCTTCCTTCTTTTTCTTCTTTGTGACCTTGCGGCCCGTCATCTGGATCTGGGGCGGCACAATTTCGATCGGCTGATTCGAGTTGTTGAAGACCGAGTAGGAGATCATGGTCTCGTTGCTCAGCTGCCGCACGTCGCCGATCGATGTCTCGATCTCCTTGTCCTCCCATTTCGTCCATTTCGGAGCGTTCACGCTCTCTTGCTGCTTGAATGCTTCGTCGAGACTCGACAGCTTCGCTGATCCGGTGCCGGTGTTTCCGCCGCTTCTGTCACGATCCGGATCCTTCGCCGGCACGCTCGGTATTGCCGGGGGGTCGGCATCGGCGGGGATGAGAAAACTCCGCGCCGTTCTGTATTCGATCAGGAAGTCAACCGGCTGGGCTTGGCTCGCAACCCCGGCGCCCTCGCTGACTAATTCCAGCGAGACGTGCTGTCCCGATTTGGTTGCAATCAGGAGATTCGACTGCGCAGCGTCTTCCGTAATGGGCTTGACGTAGACGTACTCCGGTTCGCCCTCGTTATGCTCTGCCTTGAACTCGCCCGGACTGCCCAGAATGACCGACGTGACCTCTTCGGGCATGCGAATCGTCGATTCAAACTCCGGCCGCAAGTGGAGGATCGTAACTTCTCGCGGATTGATCGCGATCGTGGCAACGCGCGCCCCGACCGGAACATCGGTCGCGCTCAGCCGCAGTGAAATAAGGACGGCGATGGGGATGAACCAGCGAAGTTTCACCGGGTGGACCTCCTTGGCGGCCTCGCGGCCAGATACTTGCGAAAGACGTATCGCTGCCGAACGGCCTGAACGTAAGCCACAACCTCCGGATTGTGGTAATTCAGTTGCTCACGGGAGATTCCGCGGTCGCCGGCATAGTAGGCGGCGGAGACCAGACGTAGATCCCCATGGAACTCCCACATCAACGCCGTGACGTAACGTGTGCCCGCAGCGATGTTTTGTTCGACATTGAAGGGATCAAACGCGCCGAAACGCTTTGCGGTCGCCGGCATCAGTTGCATCAGCCCCATCGCTCCCTTGTTCGAAACTGCTCGAGGATTCCACCGCGACTCGACGTCGATCAATGCGGCGATCAACTCGGGCGGTACGCGATAGTGAGCAGCGTACTGCCTCACGAATCCTGCCGCTGGCGCAGGATCGGCCTTCCCGAGGGCAAAACTCGGCAGCACGATCCAAAGCAAAAACAAATACCGAATCATGATGCTGACCCTCCACGGAGTGCCAGAGTCTGCGCGAATCTGGCTCCATCGTCGAGGAGGCTTTTGAATCCCTCGCGCAGCAGGAGGTGGCGGCGGTCCTTCTCGGTCTTCGCCAAAAAAGGCAGCAGGACATCGCGATGTTCCTCGGTCACGTGATCGGTTCCAAGCAACTGTAGAGCATTGGCGAAGTCGATCATCTCCGAGACAGAGGGCGGCTTCTCCAGTGAGTAGTTCCGGAATGAAAGAGCAATCCCCGCTATCTCCCGGTGAAATCGCTCATCGGCGTCTGGTGTCCGGCTGGCAATGATCTCCGCCTCTCGCTCCGGGGTCGGATGCTCGACGCGAAGGTAGAGACTGCGCCTTCGGATCGGGTCGCCCAGCCTGCGTTCCTCGTTACTGGTGAGAACCACAAACGGAATGCTCTTCGCGGTGACGGTACCGAACTCGGGGATGGACAACTGAAATTCTGCGAGGACCTCAAGCAAAAAAGCTTCAAAATGCTCGTCTACCTTGTCGAGTTCGTCAACAAGAAGGACGCACGGCCGCTCGTATTCAAGCGATCGCATCAATGGACCGGGGCGAAAGAAGTCGCGCCCTTTGAGGTTCTCCTGAACGGTCTGCCAATCCTCATGTTGGCCCTTTGAGAATTCCATGTAGAGCCGTTGCAGGCTCTCATCGAAGCGCCCGATCGCCTTTTCTTCCGTGACGCCGCGGTAGCATTGGAGCCGCTCCACATGCGTCCCCGCAGCGGCGGCAAGGGCAATGGCCAGCATCGTCTTGCCACTCCCCGCGGGACCTTCGAGAAGCAGAGGCTTCTGGAGCCTTGCGGCCAGAAATACAACCTTGGTCATCACCGGATCGATGAAATATCCAGTCGCTGCAAGCTTGGTGGAGAGGTCTTCGACGGAATCAAACATCGGAGCCGCCCCCTTCGGTAGCAGTGAGAAGCTGGGGGAGTTCAAATGTAGGCGAGATGGCCGAGACTTTCACACGAAGAGACCAGGAGGCGATTTTCCAGAGATTGGCAAGGGACCCGGCCCATATGTGCATGGCCGCACCCATGATGGCCATGAAAGTGCAATTCGTCGAGCACGCCGCTGAGAATCGGCCTGCAACGGATAAAGACGGCCAGGTCGGCAAGTGTGACCTTGCTCGCCAAAGCGAACTGGTAAACGCTCTTGCGCATACGGGATCCTCCCTCCGTAGGCGCTGAGCATCACCCCAATCGAAAATTCAGTCAAATCGGCGTTTGGTTTGGAAGGAGGGAGACTCCATGATCTGAGAGTGACTTGGTCAGGATTCGGGTATGACCTGGAGAGGGAGCCCGCGCTACGAACAAGCCGGACCCAGAGAATGCTGTCTAGAGAAGATCAGGTGAGTTGGTGCGGGAGAAGGGACTCGAACCCCCACGGATTTCTCCGCTTGGACCTAAACCAAGTGCGTCTGCCATTTCGCCACTCCCGCTAAGCAGCCCTTTGCGGACCTCGTCTGGCTGAACGACCTGTACCGATTCCCTTATCCAGGCGAGACACCGCCTCGTGCTTATGATCTGCCGCCAGGTGAGCATAGCGCATCGTCATCTGAAACGTCCGATGGCCGAGGAGTTCACCAACTGTGCGGAGATCGACGCCGTTCATGACCAGTCTACTGGCAAAAGTGTGCCTGTTGCAATGCCAGGTATAATCCAGGAGCTTTGTTGCTTCGAGAACACGATCGAACCAATCTCGCTGGCTTCTCAACTGTCCTCCAGCGGAGTTGAGGAAGACCCATGGTAGCTCGGACCGTTTCTTATAGAGTGAGGTTACTGCAGCGAAGGCAGTTTCATTGAGAGGAATGTGCCGGATGTCGCCGTTCTTGGTCTTGGGTATCGTTAAAATCCGCCGTTCGAAATCGATATCTTTCCATTGCATCCGAAACTGCTCCCCCGCTCGGATCCCAGTATGGACGCTAATGAGAAACGCGGGTACGTGGTCCGGATAGTGCTCTTTGATGTATTGAATGAGGACCTTCTCTTCGCTAGCGGAGAGAAAGCGAATGCGCCCGTTATTCTCCGTCTTCTTCTTGATTTTGGCCGCCGGGTTGAAAGCAATTTTCTCGTTCTCCACTCCGACTCGGAAGACAAGTGAAATGGAAGTCTGCCATCGGTTGAAGCTGGCAGGAGACCATTCTCTCTCGTCCGCGAGATCCAACAGAAAACGCACAATCTCCTGCTTGCTGATACTCTCCGCCGGCCGGTCGCCGAAGTGCTCGCGGAAGACCTCGAACTTGAGTCCGTGGTTATACGTCGTTTCAGCGCCGTTCTCCGCCCGGCTGATTTCGAGCGCGTCATCGAGCAGTTCTTTGAATGGGACCGCTCCCTTGCGAAGGTTCTCTGGAAGCTTCTTCCCCTGGAGCTTTTCTGTTTTCCGCTTGGCGAGGAGCGTGATCGCGTCGGATCGGCGCCCAACCTTTTCACGACGACGATTCCCGTTGATATCGAAGTACTGGATGTAGAAGATTCCCGAGTCCGGGGGCTTTTCGAAGATGCCCCGGAGTTTTTTCTCATTGCGTGCCATACAGTTGTTCCTCGCGTCGGAATTTGCCGCTGGTTCGAATGCGTTCCGGGTGGTCCGCGCGAGCGAAGCGCCTGATGTCGCCCGCGGGAATGAGGGTTTTTCTGCCGATCCTGCGCGTGGTCAGCTTTCCTTCCGCGATCAGGTAGTCCACGGATCGAATGCTGATGCTGAGCGCAGCGGCCGCATCTTCGCGCGAGTAGAGAAGCTTTTCAATCTGGTTATCCATAACACCTCGTCCAGCAAGTGGAATCGGACCGGTCTGGCAGGTCAGTTGTCCGGGTTCCGGAGCTTCATCCGGAAATGTCCCGGGTAGGTATAGGGCGATTCCTGTATTCGGTCAATTCGAGGCCGCCGGTTGCATTTCCTGAGGCTCGATTCGAGGGGTTATCTTCTCAGGCGAGGATGCGTCAACGGTCGTCACCCCGCCGAGGGAGTTTTCGGACGAGGTCTGAGCTTCGCCGCAAGGCGCTTGTTCGCCCTCCAGTCCAGCCGCCTGCATGCACGGCAACGAACGAGAAGATGATTGCCTCGGCGTTCGACGACCGCATTATCGGCGTCGATAAGATGTCCCTTCGGACAGATGCGGCGAGCGAACTTGATCTCGTTGAAACTCTGTTCGACCTTCACGTGGGCGGGATTGCAGCACCGGCCCCCGATGCACTTCTCGGACGGGAGGGTATGTTTGAGCCGGGCGCCTGCGGGAAGAGGACCGACGAAGACCTCGAAGTAGACCCTTGAAGCCTTTCTCTCCTTGCCGGAGAGGAAGACCCGTCCGTAGCCGTTGGCGTCGCAGGCTCCGGTGTATTCCCAGCATCCGGTCTTGGCATGAATGCGGACGCGGGCGCGCAGTGCCTCTTCGGTAAGGTCCATGGGGCTTATCGTACTATCGCGTACCATCCACCAATCGACCCCCTTCGAGTGGCAGTTTTGGTGGCAGTTGGGTTTGGAATCGGGTGCGCTCGGGTGCGTTTCGGTGCGGGGCATGATTTTCTCCTAAAACAACCATTTTGTGTGGTTTAGGAGAGTCCGTGCGCCTCGGTGCGGAGTAGTGCAAAGCACCGAAATTGCCGTCCTAAGTCTGGTGCGTCTGCCAATTCCGCCACTTTCGCGCCTCTAGTGAATCTACCACCGGCGCGGCTTCATTTCGAGCTACCTGCCCTGATCGCCCCACATCAACCGCCTTCAACCTCGCCCCCGCCTTTCGCTCACGCCGACTCAATGAAATCTGTCCGCACCTCTCGTCGTTCCCTGAAAATCCCGTTGGACCAAGCACCCTGCTCCGGAGTATCCTCCCCGACGTCGATGGAACATGGGCTCAACCAGGCCTTTCTATCGCCCAAGAGAGTACAGCAATGAATCGTCTTATGATTTCAATGCTCGCTTTCATTCTCGCGGCATCTTCGACAATCGCGGTCGAAGTCCCTCAGCAGAAGCCCAAAGAGATACATGGTCAAGGCTGCGTCGAGCCCAGCATCGACGCGCGCTGCGTGCTCATCAAGGACCTGAAGACAGCCAGGCTCTATAACCTGATCATCAGGGGCCTGCAACCCGCCATCGGAGAGGGGATCGAGTTTGTCGCCGTCCCCCACCAGGGTCGAACCACCTGCATGCAGGGCGCAGTTCTGGACGTTACCGCGTGGGCGCGCCTGGATTCACTCAAGTGTCCGCATGGTTCCGCCAACAGAAAGTAGCGCTCGCGCTTGAGCGATCTTCGCGGCTTCCCTGCACGATCCGCTCTCCCTGCCACGGCACCGCTTCCTCCAACTCACCGCCCCTGACCGCTCGCTCCATGTAGAACACCGTAAAAGCGCGCGCAATTTCCGCCCAGAATCCCGTCACGCTCACCGGCTCGCATCTGCCCAACGTAGTCCATCACAATTCCTACCGTGGCCGCATAATCCCCTGACAGCGTGCACACCGGCCAGTCCGACCCGATCATCAGCCGCTCCGCGCCAAAGGCATCGAACACCACATCCAGATAGCGCCGGAAGTCCTCCACCCGCCATTGCTTCCACCGCGCCTCCGTCACCATCCCCGAAAGCTTGCACGATACATTCCTGAGCTTAGCCAGCTCCCGCAAGTCCGGTTCCCAGGGTTCAACCGACTCCTCCGCAATCGCCGGCTTGGCAATGTGATCCAGCACAAACGCCTGCTCAGGGAACTCGCGCACGAGCTTCACTGCAACCGGAAGATGCCGTGGATAGAGCAGCAGGTCATACGTCAGGCTATATTCCGCAAGCCGCGCAATGCCCCGCCGAAAATCCGCCCGTAGCATGAATTCATCGTCCGGCTCGTCCTGCACGATGTGCCGCACGCCTACCAGCCTCGGATGTCCCGCAAACTGTCCCAGCTGTCCCGCAAGCTCCGCCGAACACAGGTCAACCCACCCAACCACACCTTTGATCGAGTCATTCTGCTCGGCCAGCTCCAGCAGCCAGCGCGTCTCCTCCAGGCTTTGCCGAGCCTGCACCGCAATTGAGCCGTCAAAGCCATTCGCGGCCAGCAGCGGCTTCAGGTCCTGCGGCAGAAAATCGCGCTTCAACGCCGCCATCGCGTCGGTCATCCACACGTGCTCCGCCGGATTGTACTGCCAGAAATGCTGATGAGCGTCGAGTCGCATCATGCACACGATTCTCTCAGGTGACCCATAGGGAAACAATCCCTTTCAAGGTTCGCAACCTTCATGCTTTGCCGCGCAAAGGTATAGTTTTCTTATGCGTTCCCATCTCCCGGGTGCTGCCCTCACCCTCCTACTGTGCCTTGTCCACGTTTCCTCTCTCGCCCAGACCGGCAAGCCAACCATCACCCTCGACGAGTACCTGAACACCACCGATATTTCCGCGGCCCGGCTCTCACCCGACGGCACGGCCGCCGTCATCGCCACTGATTCCCCCGATTGGAAAAACAGCGCCTACCGTCACGATCTCTGGTTGTGGACCGCTCCCTCGGGCCTTCGGCCGCTTACGCACGCCGGCAGTGAAGAAAGCCCTCAATGGAGTCCCGACGGCAAATGGATTGCCTTCCTTTCCAATCGCGCCTTGCCCGGCGAGGACGCCTCCGCCGATGGCGAACCCAAAATTGATTCCGGCAAAGCCAAACGCATTTGGCTCATGCGCGTCGCAGGCGGCGAAGCCCTCCCGCTTTTTAGCGAGAAGCTCGATGTGCACACCTTTGCCTGGTCCCCTGACGCATCGGCCATCTATTTCTCTGCCACCGTGCCCCTCACTCGCGAACAGGAAGATGCGCAAAAAGACCAGTGGAAGGATGTGATTCGCTGGCGGGAGCAGAACCGCGGCGATCTCCTTGTGAAACTTGACGTCGCGACCGCCCTTTCCCGCGCCATTGAGGTTCCACCGCCGTCCCAGTCCGGCACCACCAAATCTCTCGCGGAGAAGCCGGATTTCTCACTCCCGCCCGGCGCAGAAACCCTCGCCACGAGCAATCTTTCCATTGAAGAAATTGCTCCTTCGCCCGACGGCAAATCCCTGGCCTTCGAAACCGGCCCCGTACACCACCGCGAAGAGAATCCCTCCGACTACGAGATTTTTCAGGTCTCCTCATCCGGCGGCGAAACCCATCAGCTCACGCACAACCAGGCCATCGAATCCAGTCTCCGTTGGTCGCCCGACAGCCATTGGCTCCATTTTTCTGTGCAGGCCGCCGCCGGTTCGCTTGAAGGCAGATATCAGGATGTGCAAGGCCGCCTTTACCGCCTCGACCCGACCACCGGCAAGGTTGAACGCCTAGGCGCGGATTTCGCCGGTTCCTGGGATCAGTTCACCCTGCTCCCCGACGGCCGGGAACTGGCCCTGGGACTGAAAGGCACCGAAACGCAACTCTACCTGATCAGCGGCAGTAAAGCAGAAAAGCTGCCCGGAGTTTCCGGTACCTACTCCGGTCTGGACTCCGCGCGCGCCTCAACTGCCATCCTCGTCCGCCACTCCACCGTCAATGAACCCACCCAGGTCTACCTGGCCGCCGATCCCCTCGACCCCGCCCACGTCACCGCCCTCACGAGCCTCAACCCCATCTTTGCCCAGCGCGCCCAGCCCGAGTGGAAACCCTACACCTGGAAATCCGATGATGGACGCACCATCGAGGGAATCCTGATCTTTCCGCCAGGCACGAAAGACGCTAAACACCTGCGCATGCTCACCCTCATCCATGGCGGCCCGGCAGACGCAGACGGCGATCGTTTCGGCGCCGACTGGTACGACTGGGCCACTTTTGCAGCCGACCAGGGATGGCTTGTCTTCCGGCCCAACTATCGCGGGTCCTCGGGATACGGCGACGACTTCATGCTCGCCATCGAGCCCCATCTCGTTTCCGCGCCCGGCCGCGACATCCTCGCCGGAGTCGACTCCCTTGTCAAAGATGGCTATGCTGACCCGGATCACCTCGCCATCGGCGGCTACAGCTATGGCGGATACATGACCAACTGGCTCATCACCCAGACCACCCGTTTCGAGTCTGCCGTCACCGGCGCGGGAGCCGTCGAGCACGCCGCCAACTGGGGCAACGATGACGAGAGCTACGACGACGCATGGTATCTCGGGGGCGAGCCCTGGCAGGATCCTGATCTTTATCAAAGCGAAGCCGCGCTCTTTCGCTTCGATAAGGTCAAAACTCCCACCCACCTGGTTCAGGGTGGCGCCGACATCCGCGTAAGCTATCTTGAGGGGGTCACGATGGAGCGCGCCCTTCAGGCGCTCAACATCCCGCACGAATTTCTCGTCTTTCCCGGCGAAGGCCACGGACTGGACAAGAATCCCTGGCACGGCTACATCAAACTCCGCGAAGAGACTCAAATGGCTGGAGAAATATGATCAAAAGTAGTCAGACCCGAACCGCATGCGGGTTCAGCTCCATCATTGTCGAAGCCGCACCCTACCGAGGCGCATCTACCTTTGTATAGGACTCAATGAACCCCGTCGATCAGGCCCGCCAAGTCGCCTTCCAGCAGACATTGCTCAGCGCCCGCCGAACCATGCTGCTGAGCGAGATACTCAAGCTTGCCATCGACAGCTTCCGCGCCAGCAAGCTGCGTTTTGCCCTCACCGCGCTCGGCATGGTTATCGGCACCGCCTCGGTCATCCTCGTCGTCACCATCGGCATGACGGGCAAGCAATTCATCCTCAACGAAATTCAGAAGATCGGCACCAACTCCGTCGAACTCGAATATGCAGGCGGCGGCTCTACCGGCGAAGAGCGGGTTCTCTACAACGATTACCTCACTCTCGATGATGAGAGAAACGTCGTAAACCAGGTCCCCGCCGTCATGTATGCCTCGCCCGTGCTGGAAATGCACGACCGCATCAGCTTTGGCGGAGGTGTGGTGAAAGACACGCTGGTGCTCGGTGTTAATCCGCAATACCGTAACATCCGCAACTTGCTGGTGCCTGTGGGTCGCTTCTTCGACGATCGGGACTCAATCGGACATTTCGAATGCGCCGTCGTCACCGAGCCTTTTGCCGATGAAATGTTCGGTAGTACCGACGCGGCCATCGGCAAAACTTTCTCCATTAGCGGAATCCCCTTCACCATCATTGGAGTGTTCAAGGAAAGTGTGACCGACTTCGGCCAGTCGGAGATCGCTGACCAGACGATCCTGATTCCCTATTCAGTGGCGCGGTACTTCACCGGAACCGAGAATGTGAAACAGATTTACTTTTCCATGCGAACGATGGCCGAGGTCCCTGACGCCGCGAAAGAGATCGTGCGGGTCGTCCAGTCGCACCACAGGGCCGGCTCCGTTTACAAAGTGCAAACGCTGGGCGAATTGCTCACCATCGCCGCCCGCATCGCCAATGCCCTCACTGCCGTCCTCGTGCTGGTCGCCGCTGTCACCCTGGCCGTGGGCGGCGTTGGCATCATGAACATCATGCTTGCCAATGTCCGCGCGCGCATTCGCGAAATCGGGATCCGCAAGGCACTCGGCGCTACCCATCGCGAAATCAAGCTCCAATTCCTTGCCGAAGCCGTCATCATCTCCCTCACCGGGGGAGTCGTGGGCATTTTCGTAGGATTGGCGCTTCCCCTTTCCGTCAGAATCTTCACGGACTACCCGTTGCCTATCTCCGGTTTGTCCATCATCATCGCCCTCACCGCGGCAACCCTGGTCGGTGTAATCTTCGGCACCGTCCCCGCCACCCGCGCAGCCCAGCTTGACCCCGTAGACGCATTGAAGTATGAGTAATCCCGAGCGCCCCCTGCGCGAGTCTCAGCCCGAAAGCGTAGACCAGCCTTCCCAGGGTCCAAACCTCGTCGTGCTCTACAGCATCCTGGCCATTGCATTGCTCGTGGCCATCGGTATTGCCGTTTTCATCGTGCTGCCCTTCTATCACCGGCGATAAGATGATCGCTGAATTCGCCGAACGAGGGAATCCCCATGCCCACTCAAGCCGAAAAAGCTGCGCAGTTCCTGGCACTTCATCAGCGCCCTGAAGTCCTGCTGGTCGCCAATCCCTGGGATGCTGGCACCGCCCGTCTCCTCACCGGTCTCGGGTTCGTGGCCCTTTCCACCACCAGCGCCGGACTCGCCTTTACGCTTGGCCGTCGTGACGGTACAGGCACAGTCACTCGCCAGGACGCCCTCGCTAACGCCCGATCCATTGTCGACGCAACTCCGCTTCCCGTTGCCGCCGACCTTGAAAATGGTTATGGACACAGCCCGGAAGCGGCCGCGGAGACGATTCGTCTCGCTGCGGAAGAAGCCGGCCTCGTCGGCGGCTCCATCGAAGACGCGACCGGCGACCCCAACCACCCTATCTACGACTTCCAACTCGCCGCGGAGCGCATCGCCGCTGCCTCAGCCGTTGCGCGCGCACTGCCGTTCCCCTTCATGCTCGTTGGTCGCGCCGAGAACTACCTCCATGGCCGACCCGATCTGGACGACACCATCCGCCGCTTGCAAGCCTATGAAGCGGCCGGAGCCGAAGTTCTCTACGCACCCGGAATCACCCGTCCCGAAGACATTCGCGCCGTCTGCGCTTCCGTCAGCAAACCCGTTAATGTGCTCGTAGGGCTCAAATCCGAGCCTTTGCTTTCGGTCAAGGAACTCAGTGCTCTCGGAGTGCGCCGCGTCAGCATTGGCTCAGGCTTCTGCCGCGCTGCGTTGACAGCCTTTTATCGCGCCGCCCGCGAGGTCATCGACCACGGAACGTTCACCTTCGCCGCCGAGTCTTTCTACATGTCTGAATTGGTCGATCTATTTGGCCCCGCTCCGCAAGTGGATCGGAATCTCACTCGGTAGCAGTCGAGAAAGACAACAGGAAAGCTACAACGCAGGCGCATTCAGGACGATTTCGCCGGGACTTTCTTCCCTGCCTTCCTCGCCTTCGAAAGCCCGATAGCGATGGCCTGCTTCCTGCTGGTCACTTTCTTCCCGCTGCGCCCGCTCTTGAGCTTCCCTTTCTTCATCTCCCGCATCTCGGTCGCAACATTCTCTCCTGCAGACGGCGAATACTTCCGCGTCGACTTCTTCTTTGCAGCCTTCTTGACCGCCATCGTGAACCCTCCTCACGAGTCAGATGGTCGCCCAGCACCGCCAGTTGCATCCGCGCAATCCCGCGCCGCAACACCGGAAGGCCGCAACACTGGATGAAGATCCAATCAATGAGAGGGTTTTACAACGAAGGCTCAACAGCCCGTTCCACAATCAGCACCGGAATCCCATCCTCTACCGGATAGGCACGACCGCAGCCGATGCAGACCACCCGAGTTTCTTCCAGGCGCAACGCACCAAGACAGACTGGACAGGCCAGCTGATCGATCCATCGATCGAATGCTGCTTTATTGAATGTGGAAGGGTTGCGCGGTTCGCTCGACATGGCCCGTTACTGAATCGCCACGTCCGGCTTGGCCGGAGTCGCAATCGTTCGATTTGGGCGGCTTGCAAATTCCTGTTCAATGCGATCGTTCGTGCCCGCCTTCGCAAACTCGTACGCCACACGAATGCCATTGAAAATGGCGCGGTCATTCGAAGAGCCGTGACCAATAATGCAGATTCCTCGCACCCCAAGCAGCGGCGCCCCACCGTATTCCCTGTAATCCAGCCGACGGCGAAACTCGTTGAACGCTTGCCGCGACAGCAGCGCTCCCACCTTGGCGGTCACTGTCCGAGTCAAAGATTCACGCAGCACGTCGCGCACAAACCGACCCACGCCTTCGCTGGTCTTTAGCGCTACGTTCCCCACAAATCCGTCGCACACTATCACGTCCGCCTGCCCGCTGAAAATGTCGCGACCCTCCACGTTGCCGATAAACTTGATTGGCAGCGCCTTCAGCAGCGGGAACGCCTCGTGCGTGAGGTCATTGCCCTTGCTCTCTTCTTCACCAATCGAAAGCAGCCCTACGCGCGGCTGGCTGATCTTCAGCACGCTCCGGGCATACATCTCGCCCATCACCGCGAATTGTTCCAGGTTGTGCGGCTTGCAGTCCACGTTGGCGCCCACGTCCAGCAGCACGCAAGGATTTCCGGTCGAGCTCGGCATCGGAGTCGCCAACGCCGGCCGGTCCACTCCGGGCAGTGCCCCCAGCACGCCTTTGGCGGTGGCCATCGCAGCGCCGGTGTTGCCTGCGGTCACAAAGCCGGCGCATTTGCGATCATGCACCAGTTTCAGGCCCACGCGCATTGAGCTGTCCTTCTTGCTCCGGTACGCGTGCGCCGCCTTCTCCTCCATGCCGATGCGTTCCGAGGCATGGTGGATCACGATGGGCAGGTCTTCATTTTCAAGGTGTTCGTCCAGGAGATCGCGCAGCTCCGCCTCCGGCCCAATCAAGTGGACCCGCACGGGCAGAGCACGGCAGGCAAGGATCGCCCCCTTGATTTCCGGCTCAGGAGCTTTATCGGAACCTACGGCGTCGAGCGCAATGTCGATCAGCATGGCGCCTCAGTTTACTTGGCGGCTTCCTTGGTGTCCAGCACGGCGCGGCCCTTGTACTCTCCGCACTTGGCGCAGGCGTGGTGAGGCAGCTTCTTCTCGTGGCAGTTGGGGCACTCTGAGACGCCTGTCGCGGTCAAAAAGTCGTGCGAACGGCGAAGTGCGGTACGGCGCGTCGAGTGGCGTCTTTTCGGATTCGGCATGATGCAATTCCTTTCGTGTCCCTGTCCTGCAACCCGGCTTCAGACCGCAAAAGTCTTCTCGGCCTTCCGGCACAGATGAGACACCCTGATTCTCTCGGGGTCATTCGATCCGGCATGAACTCGGGTACCCCATCCTGTTCGCGCATTTTGCGGAGAGGGTGGAAAAACCACGCTGTGTGCAGTGCCGAACCACTACTTTGTCTCGGACTTTATCCGGCTGCGGAGCCCTGACAGCGCTTCCCAGCGGGGGTCTGCCGGACCCTCATCGCAGTGGCACGCCTCAAGGTTGCGGTTCTCGCCGCAGCGTGGGCAAAGTCCTTTGCAGTCAGGCTTGCACACCGTCCTGACCGGCAGGGACAAAAGCACCTGCTCGCGCAGCACATCCTCAAGCAAAAGACTGTCCTTTTGATAATAACCGATTTCCGTTTCCGGCGCTGTAATCGACCGTTCCGGTGCGTCCGAGTCGGCCCCAACAGGCCTGAAAATCAGGTCGAACTCCGCCGCCAGCGGAATTTCCACCGGCTCCACGCAGCGCGCGCACAGCACCTGAAACTTGCCCTTGAAATCCCCCCTGAGCCGGATATCCGCCACAATATCCTTTGGTCCCCGATGTTCGTGGATCACCTCGGCTCGTCCCGCCGATTTCAAAGGCCCTTCCTGCAGGGCCTCTTCGCCCAAATCCACCGTTCCCGGAGCCAGTTCCAGGTCAAACTCGATCGGCTCCCGCTCCAACTCGCTAACCTTGAACTCCATAAATATGAGCCTACGGCGCGCGTACCTTGTCGTCAATCCGCCAGTCGTCAAGCCCACTCCCCCTCGACCCTATCTTCATTGCAGTACTGGATCACCCCGCCGTTGCATTGAGCGTCGAAGTCGGTAGGCTGATTGGCAATTGAAAAACGCGGCCGCGAGGCTTTGACCAGGAATACTGAATGCACTAGACTTAGTGCCGCTCATGAGGAGGCTCATGGTGTACCTCAAAAGTCTTGCAGTCTCCGTAGTGCTTCTGTCTTGCCTGGTCGCTTCTGGCAAGGACAAGAAGAAGACCCTGCTGCCCGCCGATGTTCTCCAGGCGCGGACAGTGCTGGTGGTCGTCGACCCGGACGCGGGAGTTGAGATTCAGGATCCGAATGCAAACCGCAACGCCCAGGAGGATGTGGAGAGGGCCCTCATGAAATGGGGCCGCTTCTCCCTTGTGATGGAAGCCTCGAACGCTGACCTGGTCATTTCGGTTCGTAAAGGTAGTGGCAGGATTGCGCAACCCACGATTGGCGGTGTCCCAAACAGCGGCCGCCCTGTCGTTCTGGAGCCCGCCGATTCTGGGGGCCGCATTGGTGGCAGATCGGGGAATCCGGTAGACCCGGCCGACGCTTCCAATTCCCAGGCTCCCCTTGGAGGTCCCCACCCCCAGGCCGAAATCGGGGCATCAGAGGACATGTTTGTGTTGTATCGCGGCGGTCGACGCAATCCGCTCGATGCTCCGGCCGTTTGGCGCTATACCGCGAAAAACGCGCTACGGTCTCCCGATGTACCTGCGGTTGAGGAGTTCCGCAGGGTGGTCGCGGAAGCAGAGAAACAGCTAGCGGCCAAGCCGTAACTCCGCCGGATGCCCAGACCGCGTGACCACAACGAAAGGTCCGCCAGCGCGTCGCTCTTCTATCGCCCTTTCGTGCCGGCCTCCGGCGCATGCAGATAGCGGCTCGCGAAGGTGAGAAACGTTTCCCAGTTCGGCACTGGAGTGTGCCCAAAAGGGTGCTGTCTGAAAGCCAGGTCGCCGTCAATCAGTGCAGTCTCCATAGGCAGAAAATCCGAAGTCCCCAAACCCTTCTTCCCCAATAGTCTGTAGACTGGACCGGCAGCCACTTCAGCCAGAAACATCCCCTTTGGATCGGCCCACGCGTCGCCTTTGGGGTCGGCATATCCGTCGCCCACGCTCGCTCCGCCGCCAATAAACACGGGTCTCGGCGCACACAGCGCGATCAATTCGTGGTTGTCCACCGGCAAATCGCCCGGCGTCAGCGGCCCCGCATAGCGAAGAAAGTTCCCGTCGAACCAGTGATACAACGCTGTCGAGGTCAGGTTGGTGATTGGTTCCCCGAATATATGCCGATAAAGCTTTGCGCCCCCCTCGCCCGAAGAACTGCTGTAGACAATGGCAAATCGCGGATCGTATGCCAAGGCCACGAGCGCCGTCTTTCCAAATCTTGAGTGGCCTTCCAACCCCACCTGTTTCCCATCGACAGCATTATCGGTTTCCAGGTAATCCAGCGCCCTGCTGGCGCCCCAGGCCCACGCCCGCAGGGTGCCCCAATCGTCCAGTTTCCGCGGCTGGCCTTTGTTCATCAGCCCGATAATTCCTTCGGTCAGGCCGGCTCCATCATCGGCCTGGAAGCTGGTGGGCGACAGCACAGCGAACCCCCATCCCCTGGCCAGAACGGGCTTCCACCCAACCCCGTAGTCATCGCGATTCCCTTGAATCGGCTCTTGCACCGGCCTTGCATTTGCTCGCTTGAAATCCGGCGCGAAAGCCAGTTCCATCATTACCGGAACGCGTCCCACAGCGTTCGCCGGGACGGTCAGCGTCATGTCGATGTTGACCGTGATCTGCGGATATGCCGAGTTGTCCACATGCCCCACCAGCCTCTTGGTCACGACGGCAAAGCCGTCATAGTTCTCTGGAGTTGTGCTCACGACCTCCCATGTAACTTTGGGCAGATTGGCAGGAGCGTAGCCAAAGATCTCGCGGTTAAAGTCCTCCACAATCTCCGGCCGCCGCTCCCTCCACCAAATGTCGGCGGATGTCACCCGTTTCCCGTCCTTGAGCACCAGCGGGTCTGGCAGGTTGGTGTAGACGTTTGCTTTCGATTCGTCATAATTCGTGGCATTGGGCGACTTGGCATCGCTGCTCGGCACCCGCCGCAAATCCGATTCCTTAACCCCTAGCAGGTCGAGCATCCGCTTGCGATCCTGCTCCGCGGTCAAGTGCACAGGAGCGGGAATTGCCTGTCCCGTCCCTGAAGCTCCCACTGCATGCAGATATCGGTTCGCGAATGTCAGAAATGTAGGCCAGCTCGGCCCCGGCGTATGCCCGCCTGCATGTTGCCGGAATGCGATATCCCCATCAATCAGTGGGGTTTCCATGGGAGGGAATACTGTGGTTCCAAGATCTTTCTTGCCCAGGAGCCGATACACGGGCCCGGCGCCCACCGCTGCCAGAAACATGCCCTTCGCGTCGGCCCAGCCATCGCCGTTCGTGTCTCCGCCGCTGATGAACACCGGTCGCGGCGCGCAGAGCGCGATCAGCTCGTGCGCATCCACTGGCAAGTCCCCTGTATTCAACGGTCCGGCGTACTTCATGAAGTTCCCCGCCATCCAATGAAACTCCTGGCTCCCAGCCACATTCCCAATCTCCTCGCCGAAATGGTGCCGATAAAGTTTCGCCCCCGCCTCGCCCGAGGAACTGATGTAGCCAATGGCGAAACGCGGGTCGTAAGCCATCGCCACCAGCGCCGCTTTTCCGTAGCGGGAATGCCCTTCCAATCCGACCTGCCTTGCATCGACCGCCTTGTCCGTCTCAAAGTAATCAAGAGCCCTGCTGGCCCCCCAGGCCCAGGCCCGCAGCGCTCCCCAGTCGTCCATCTTGCGCGGCTGGCCCTTGTTCGCGAGACCGATAATCCCCTCTGTCAGGCCGGCCCCATTGTCCGGCTGCACGCTGGTCGGCACGTATTCGGCGTATCCCCAGCCCCGCGCCAGCACCTGCTGTTGCCACGTAGGCCCGGGCCCGGCTGCCATGGCAAACTGCGGAAATCGCTTCGCCAGCATCGCCATGAACTCTTTGCTGAAGCCAAGCTCCATGATCACTGGAACCGGCCCTTTGGCGTCCGCCGGAGTGGTCAGCGTCAAATCGATGTTCACCACGATCTTCGGGTCGGCGGAGTTATCCACGCGGCCCACCAGCGTCTTGGTTACGACCGGCACATCCCCGTTCTTCTCATGGGTCACGCTCACCACCTCCCAGGTCACCTTGGGAAGGTCAGCCGGCATTCGTCCTAAGATATCCTCATCAAACAACTCAACAATTTGCGGTGGACGCTGGGTCCACCACATCTTCGCTGTCGTCACTCGCTTCCCGTTTTCCAGCCGCAGCGGATCGGGCAGATTCGGATAAATATTCGCCTTTGACTCGTCGTAGTTCGCGGCGTAAGGCGAACCGGGGTTGTTGTCCGCGCCGTGCCGAAGCTCCTTGATACCAAGCAGGTCCATTTCACGCTGATGCTCTTTCTCTGAGGCCGTCTGAATCGCCAGCTGTTCCGGGGTTGGCTTGAACGCGGGCACGGGCGCGGGGGGCGGAGCTTTGGCCGGCGCACTTTGCGCCACCAGCCGCATTCCGTAAGCCAATAACAACAGACCCACCAGAAGCGGTTGAGCCGCGCGAAGCATCGTAATCCGCCAAATTGCCATGGAAACCTCCATTTCGGGCGGTCTTTTCTGCAAAACCGGAACGGCCCCAAGAGTATCGATTTACCCCCGTTCAATCAAGCATGTGCTGGGTCCCTGTTGTGATCCCCTTTCGGGCACTTTTCCTTCGATCATTCGCACAGGCTCTCTCACATAGCCCCGCCGCGCCCAGACCGAATATTCATACGCTTCGCTTTTCCTTGCCGCCCGGTGCTATGGTAGCCTCCGGATGAGGGCCAAAGCCGCTTCCCCGCGCCTCACAACTCGGCAATTGCATCCATCAAACACTGGGAGACAGACGCATGAGTGCCGTCAAGTATGACCTCACCGTGATTGGCTCCGGTCCTTCCGGTCAGCGTGCCGCTGTGGCTGCCGCCAAGATGAAGAAGCGCGTGGCGGTCGTCGAGTCCCGCTCCGTTGTTGGTGGCGTCTGCATCAACACCGGCACCATCCCTTCCAAGACCATGCGCGAAGCCGTCATGCATCTGTCCGGCTACAATTACCGCTCCGTCTACGGCATGAACTACAAGGTCAAGGAAAAGATCACCATGGCCGACCTTGCCTTCCGGGTGCAGGCGGTTGTCAAAACCGAAGTGGATGTAACCGAGGCCCAGCTCTCGCGCAATGGCATTGACGTGGTGCATGGAATCGCCCATTTCGTCGACTCCCACCATCTACTCGTTGAGGGCCCGCAGACCAACGCCACAATCGAATCCGATCGCATCATAATTGCTGTGGGAACACGCCCATCCTGCTCGCCCAAAGTGCCTATCAACGGCCGCACCATCGTGAACAGCGACCAGATTCTCGATCTGCCCGAACTGCCACGTTCCCTCATCGTGGTCGGCGGCGGCGTTATTGGCGTCGAGTACACCTGCATGTTCGCCATCCTGGGTGTGCGGGTCACCATTATCGAAAAACGCAGCAAGCTCCTCGAATTCGCTGACCAGGAGATTGTCGAGTCCCTCAGTTACCATCTTCGTGACAGCCGCGTCACCCTCCGCCTCGGCGAGGAAGTGGAGAGCGTCGAAGAACTACCCGACGGCGGCGTCGTCGCCAATCTCGGCAGCAAAAAACGAGTTTCCGGCGATGCGCTGCTCTACGCCGTAGGCCGCCAGGGCAACGTGGACGAGCTCGAACTGCCTGCCGCGGGACTCGAAGCCGATAATCGTGGCCGTATCCCGGTCGATGAACATTACCAGACCAAAGTCGAGCACATCTTTGCCGTGGGCGACGTCGTCGGTTTTCCGTCGCTGGCCTCTGTCTCAATGGAACAGGGACGCATAGCCGCTGCGCGCGCCTTCAACGATCACGCCACAGCATCCAACCCCAGCTTTTATCCCTACGGGATCTATACAATTCCCGAGATCAGCTTCATCGGCAAAACCGAGGAGCAACTCACCGACGAAGACGTTCCCTATGAAGTCGGCATGGCCTACTACCGCGAAGTGGCCCGCGGCCAGATTCGCGGCGACACCACCGGTCGCCTCAAGCTCATCTTTCATCGCGAAACCCGCAAGGTCCTGGGAGTGCATATCATCGGCGAAGGCGCCGCTGAATTGGTTCACATTGGTCAGGCCGTCATGACCCTGGACGGCACAGTAGACTACTTCGTCGAAACGGTTTTCAACTACCCCACTCTTGCCGAATGTTACAAAGTGGCGGCCTTCAATGGCCTGGGCCGCCTCCATCGCTACCAGGCGGGATAGCGACGGCCATACGCGCAATACCAGGTCAGCAGTTTCCCTCGTCCGCGACGGTATCATTGCCCCGGCGAGCAATTTCTCTTCGGAGGTTCCGATGACTACCGCCATCGGCGTTGTAATGACCGAACATATTGTGGCCGGCAGGCTTCAGGATCAGAAGTTGACCGGCAAGCTGTTGCGTTATCCAGACGCAACCGATGAGGTCGACGCGCTCTCCGCCATTCCCGGCGGCGAATTGGTCGAGACACTGGCCGAACAGATTGAAGCCTTGACCGCTAACGGAGAAGGTCCCGTGGATGCCATCGGCGTCGCCGTCCCCGGCGTGGTCCGCCACGGTGTGGTTGAGGACTCGCCCAACCTTTCCCAGATCAAAGGAATGCGGCTTGCTGAAGAATTGGCCAAAGTTCTCGCTGTTCGAGGAATTAGCGCACCAGTGCACATCGCGAACGACGCCGACGCCATCGCCGCCGGAGTGGCCGCGACCCGAGGCCAACTCAACAAGCTCACCCGCGTCTGGACCATCGGCAATGGCATCGGCTACGGCCGTTGGCCTTATGTCGAAGGCGTATGGGAGGGTGGCCACGTCACCGTGTCCCTCGATCCGAAGGAGCGATTCTGCGGCTGCGGCGGTGTCGGCCACCTTGAAGGCATCATGGGCTACCGCGCCATGCGTATGCGCTTTCTCGATCTCGAACCGGAAGAGGTCTTCGCTCTCGCCAAGAAGGGCGACACCCGTTGTGCGGAGTTCGTCGACCTGTGGCATCGCGCCCTGGCCGCGGCCACGGCCTCGTTCATTCACCTTGCCGGCCCCGGGCGCTTCTACTTCACCGGCCACAATGTTGGATTCCTCGACTTGCCGGCCTTGCGCGGCCACCTCGAAACCATGGTCAAGATGAGCCCGCTGTTAAGCTTCTCTCTTGAAGTTCTCCCGCCCGACGACGAAACCGCGCTGCTCGGTGCCGGCGTCAGCGCATTGCGCGCACTAACTTGGTGAGGGTGTTGTGGCCTTCGATAAATTGCGCATGAAGATACCCGGACCCATAGAGCTGGAATTGCGTCGGTCTTTACCCTTTTGGGTAAGACCCCCCGCGAACACGTCCGCATCTCTTCGATTCGTCGGACGATGCCTAGTAACTCCGCAAATAAGTCCGCGAAAGTCGGTCGTGCCAGCTCAGGTGGTCATCGTCGAAGATGGCCCACGCCAAGCCAAGGCCCACCGGCAGCACCGACAGCAGCATTGCGCGTAACCGGCTGCGCAGTTGCTCGCGCGAAGGATTCTCATCGTCGAACGTGCAGAGCGAAACGCGAGCGTACTTCATCCCCGGCGTTGCCCTGCCCAGCATCAGGAAAAGCCAGTGGTACAGCGCGCTGGTAACCAGGATCGCGATGATCGCACCCAACTCGGCCGCCTTGATCGACGGCGGATGTTGCATGCGACTCGCCACCATCGCCGCATCAGCGCAAACAAAGCCGATAATCAGCGCAGTATCGATCACGGCTGCCATCAGGCGCAGCCCAAAAGGCGCAAGATGCAGCCTCGAAGCCGCAGCAGCGGTCTCGGCCTGGATTCCCGAATCCGTTGCCGGAAGCGCATCCAGTTCAATCCCCGACCACTCGGCACCGCTCAACTCGGGAGCCTGCAATCCCGCTTCCGCAGCGGGCGCGGGTGCCTCGGTCGAGATACTGTTCGGGTCAACCTCAAAAATGCTTAACTGCCCATACGGATCAATTGACGCTCCAGGCTCGGAACCTGCAATGCGAGGCCGTAGTCGCCGCGTCGCAACAATCTCGCGCGGGAACTGAATGAGATTGGCGTGGATCGGTTGCGCCGGTTCCACCGTCTCAATGGATTGGTCTGCCCCAAAGTCCTCCGGTTGCGCCTCCGTGCCTCGCCAATTGTCTTCCGCCAATTCGAGTTCTTCCCGCTCCCGTTGCGCGGGCGGCGCCGAGAGACGCACCGGGAGATCCGGATCCCAACGAATCTGTACAGCGTGGCCAGTCGCAGCGCCAGTCGCCGTAAATGATGGCGGCAAAGCCGACATCTCCCCCGCCTGCTCCACAGAATTATTCGCAAACTCGCGGCGCGCGCTCTCCTCGTCACGCGAGAATTGCTCATCGTCCGCCGTCTCCAGGTTGTCCAGCGCAACCTGTGCGGCGGCCTGTGCTTCCAGCGCAACACGCGTGGCCGCTTCTGCGGCGCGTAACGCGGCTCGTGCTTCGGCGGCCTGCATCTCGCTGTAACTGGGAGCCTGCGCGTACCGGGCGGCCACGCGAGCTGCGGCCTGCGCGGCACGACTGCTGGCTGCGCCTTGTGCTTCGCTGTGCTCCGGTTGCGTCACGACAGATAAGCCTTTGCGGCTCTTGTGCTCCGCGAGACGCTGATTCACTTCCTGCTTCCACGATGGTTGAGGGGAGGGCTGGCTCACCAGTGTACTCAAATCTCCAGATTCCCTTCTGATGCCGTCCCCGGGTCTGCTGCCAGGCTCGGAACTGCTGTTCAGGTCCGCGATCCCTGCCGAACCAGATGCGGACGTTGCTCTTGCATATGCCAGGATTGTGCGCGAAATGTTTACAGAGTATTCCGGATCAAAAATTCCTTGCTGTCTGACCTCTCCGTTTTCTCTGCTGCCAGAGCTGTACAGCGCGCGTCCCATTCAACGTGACCCACGTTTGCTATGCTGGCCTTGGTCCTGGGATGCATCCTCGCAATTTCGTGTTTATCACGCTGCTCGTCCTCTGTCACCTGCAAGTTTGGGGACAGGTGTTGACCAATGCGTTACCTGGGCCAGCATACGAGACTCCCCCCACCAACCAACCGCCTTCAGCCATTCCCGCCGATCCGCTTCCCGATGACCCGGGGCAGGAAATCCTACCCGTCGCACAGCCCGAACCTGCACCGCTCACAGGTGTCCCCGTCCGCTGGGAGGCAGGACGCCAAACCCGCGTCGGCGATACCTGGACGCTGACCGGCGGCGTCGTCGTTCACTACCGCGACTACATCCTTAGCGCCGACAGGGTGGTCTACCACCAGTCCACCACCGAGCTCGAAGCCGACGGCCACCTCCAGGTCGCGGGCGGTCCCGACGATGTCGTCATCAACGCCACGAACGGCGAAATGCGCCTTAACACGCACACCGCGCGCTTCTTCAACGTCACGGGCTCTACCGGAGTGCGCCGCAGCGGGCGCACCGTCGTCTATTCCACACCAAACCCGTTCCTTTTTTCCGGCAAGGTTCTGCTCCAGACCGGCGAAGGCAGCTACCGCATCGTTGACGGCACCATGACCAATTGCCGTCTGCCTCATCCGGACTGGCAATTGATCGCGCACGCTATCAAAGTCGCCAACGGCAATGCGTCCACATCGAACACGTTCTTTAAGCTGCTCGGCATCCCCATCTTCTATCTGCCTTACCTGCGCCATCCCGTCGAGGAGAACGGTCGTGAAAGCGGGTTGCTCGTTCCCGTCATCAGCAACTCATCCATCAAGGGATTCACTTTCGGCGAGCAGGTGTACGTGGCTCTCAACCGCAGCATGGATATGGTGATCGGATCGGAGTTTTACTCCAAGCGAGGCTTTGCACCCAACGGCGACTTCCGCTACAAGGGACCTGGACTCGATTACCTCACGGTGCGTTGGAACGCCCTGCTCGACCGAGGCATTGCGGCGATTCCGCCTGCCACCGGCCGCGTCAATCAGGGCGGCGTGGATATCGGGGCAATGGGCCGCCAGGACATCACTCCAAACACCCGCGTCGCGGGCAATGTCGAATATCTTTCCAGCTACGTCTACCGGCTCATCTTCAACGACAACTACTCGCAGGCGGTTAACTCTGAAGTGGCGAGCAGCCTCTCGCTCACCCACACGCGCAGCGGATTCATGCCTTCTCTATACATGGGCCGCTTTCAGACCTTTGCCAGCTCTGCTCCCGGCGACGAGGCAAGAATCCTGCACCTGCCCAGCTTGCGTTTCGATGTGCTCGATCGCCCCCTTGTCTCATCACCCTTCTATTGGGGATTCGGCTCATCCATCAGCCGCCTCAGTCGCGCTGAAGCCGGCTTCAATGCACACAACGTCGGCCGCACAGACATTTATCCCCACCTCTCCCTGCCTCTAGTCGGGGATGGCTGGAGCGTGGTTCCCGAAGTGGCCGTGCGCAATACATCCTATTCCGGAAGCCAGGTGCCGGATTTAACGGGCGCCAATGGCGGTACGCCCTATCTCAGCCACGACCCCCTCAACCGCTCCGATTTCGAGGCTTCGATCGATGTCCGCCCCCCTGCTCTGGAGCGGGACTTTACCCTGTCGCACTGGAATCGCGAATTGCGCCACCTCATCGAGCCCGAGTTCACTTACAAGTATGTGAGCGGCATCGGCTCCCAGGCCCGCAACGTGCTCCTCGTCGATACATCCGATATCGCCACCAACACCAACGAAGTCGGCTTCTCGCTCACGCAGCGCTTCTATTTGCGCCCGCTGAATCAAGAACCCTGTTCTACAGACGACACCGGCTCGGCGAATGGCGTCTGCACGGTTCCGCCGCGCGAGTGGGCCAGTTGGCAGATTGCGCAGAAGTTCTTCATTGACCCAAATTTCGGCGGCGCGCTCATTCCCGATCGCCGCAACGTCTTCGACTCCACGCTGGATCTGAGCGGCATCGCCTTTCTCACCGTTCCGCGCAACCTCTCGCCCATTACATCGCGTCTCCGCTTCGAGGCCATCAACAACCTGCGTATCGAGTGGGACATGGACTATGATCCCCGGGGCGGCCGCCTGGGTGCCGACAACCTCTACGCCGGCTACAGCTTCGGACGCACCACCGTGGGCCTGGGCCACGCCCTTTTGAATGCCGTTGATGAACAAGGCAGCGCGGCCACCACCATTCAGAGTCAGCAGTTGCAGCCCTTCCTGCAGATCGGAAAACCCACAGGAACGGGCTTCAACCTCGCTGCCAACGGCGGCTATGACTTTGTCCACGGCGAACTGCAGTACGCAGGCGTTCAAGCTATGTATAACTGGGATTGCTGCGGCCTCAGCATCGGCTACCGGCGCTTCCAACTTGGAACCGTGGGCTCGGTCAGCCGCGATGAAACCCAATACCTCTATAGCTTCACCCTGGCCAACTTCGGCTCGGTCGGCGACATTCGCCATACCAACTCCGTATTTCGCGACCCCACCCAACCGCCGGCGTACTAGGGCCTGTGCAACCAAGGCTCTCCGTTTGCCTTTCTCTCGCTCCTGCGTCAACACTTTAGAGCCCAGCCACTGGCCGCCCCGGCATCCGGTATCCGGCCTCGCTGGAGTATCCTTTCCTTAGAGGTTCCCATTTGTCGCGTCTTCGCTTTCTTGCTGGCCTGTTTGCGCTCAGCCTCGCCATCGGCTGCAAGGCCCAGCCCGCTCAACAGGGCGGGCCTGACCTTTCGCTCAACCGCCGCATCGAAGTGACCGTCCGCTCGCAGTTCAACATACCTCGGGACTATACCGTGTCCATTGGCGCACGCAAGCCGAGCCAGGTGGCTGGATATGACACCCTGCCCGTCACGCTCTCTCGCGATTCCAAGTCATCCGTGGTTGAATTCCTCATCTCAACCGACGGCAAGACGCTCGGTCGCCTGGAGACGTTCAGTCTCGATAAGAATCCCGCTTTAGACATTGACGTGACCGGCCGTCCCATTCGTGGAAACCCCGCAGCCAAAGTCACCGTCATCAACTTCGACGACCTGGAGTGCCCCTACTGCGCCCGCATGCATCAGTCGCTCTTCCCATCTACGCTTGAGCGCTACAAGGACAAGGTTCGCTTCATCTACAAGGACGATCCGCTCACCGAAATCCACCCCTGGGCAATGCATGCCGCCGTCGACGCCAATTGCCTCGCCGCGCAGAACGGCGAGGTCTATTGGACCTACGTCGATTACCTCCACTCCCACGGTGAGGAAATTACAGGCCAGGATCGCAACCTGACCAAGAGCTTTTCCGCCCTGGATCGCATCGCGCGCCAGGAAGCCACACTGGGCAAACTCGACATGCCCCGCCTCGAAGCTTGCCTTGCCAAGCAGGACGAAACCCAGGTTCTCGCTTCCGCAAAGGAAGCGGATGCGCTTGGCGTGGACGGTACGCCAGCCCTGTTCGTTGAAGGAGAACGCATCAGCGGCGTCGTTCCCGAAGATCAACTTTGGATGGTCATCGATCGCGCCCTGCGCGCTGCCGGCGAAGTACCTCCGCCTGCCTTGCCCGAGCCGCCTCAGAGCCCCGCGGGGTCAGGAAAATAACCCCTTCGCGCGTTCACTTGTGCCGTGCTGCCGGTCTCACCGTACATGCTTTGATCGCACCGGATGACGAGCGATGCCATATCGCGCCCGCGGTCTTGGGATTTATTCTTTAAGACTGGGGCCCATGATGGCTCCTCAGGAGATTTCAGGTTGCAAGTCGAAGCCAGCTTCTTTCAGCGCCGTCGTTTTGCCTTCCACATTCTATCCAGCGGAATTCTCCTGGCCGCATTGGCCGGCTGCCATCGTGCACCCTCTCCTGATGTGGTGGCAATGGTAAATGGCAAAGAGATCATGCGCTCGGAGATGGAAAAGTTTTATCAGGCCAGCATGGGAGACAACCCCCAGAAACCCAGCCCCGAGCAGGCCGATATCGTCCGTCTCAATATTCTGCGCCAATTGATTGAGGATGAGATCGTCCAGCAGCGCGCCGCCAAACTCAATCTTGCCGCCAGCGACGAGGACGTGAACGCCAAATTGACTGAAATGAAGGCGCCTTATACGCAGGAAGAGTTCGAGAAGCAACTCAAAGCGCGCAATATCACCCTTGACGATCTCAAGCGCGAAATACGCCGCAATTTGACCAGTACAAAACTGCTCAATAAAGAAATCGAGTCGAAGATCAACATCACCGATGCTGAGATCAGCAGCTATTATCAGGCCCACAAATCGGAGTTCAACATGATCGAGCCCCAATACCATCTGGCCTGGATTGTCGTAACCGATGCACCGTCCCAGCAAGCCGGGAACCTGCAAAGCAACAAGGCCTCCAGCACCGCCGATGCCAAGAAAAAGATCCAGACGCTGCAGAACAGGCTCGATAGCGGCGAAGACTTCAGCGCCGTAGCCATGAGCTTCTCTGAAGACCCAAACACTTCGTCCATTGGCGGCGACATGGGGTTTGTGGCAGAGTCAGCGTTGCAAAGCGAACCAGAGGTGTATACCGCCGTCAGCAAGTTAAAGCCAGGAGAGATCACCGGCATTCTGCCCACCTATAGCGGCACCGGTCCCGCTCGCAAGCCGATCGGCTTTGCGATCTACAAGCTCATGGGTCGGGAGCCGGCCGGGCAGCGCGAATTGAACGACCCGCGCGTGCAGCAGCACATCCACCAGTTGCTCCATGACAATCGCAAGCAATTGCTCCAGAATGCGTACATCGAAGTACTCCACGACCAGGCTACGGTCCGAAATTACTACGCGGAGCAGATCCTTAAGAACGGCGCGCAGTAGCGCTGATCCTCTGCGTCAGCCTCAAAACTTGACCGCTGCCTTTTCGCCGGTGTAAACGACCTTCCGGTCGGGTGTACCGGTTACTTCTGGCCCGGCGCCATGCCCTTTTTTCACGACCACCACGGCGAACGTGTGGCCGGAGACCATGCCCGGATAACTTCCTTCCCGCTTGCCAATCGTCAGCGTAAGATGGGCGTCGTCCCAGTGAATCGGGATGATCGAGTGCGCGCCGTGTTCGTAACTGTAGCCATCCCCGGTGTCTTCATAAAGATTGAAGTCCCCGTCGGCCCCCGGATAGATACGCAGTTCGATGGGATCCGTAGCCTGCCCTGCGTACTCGATCACCGGCCCCAGCGGAAGAATCGAACCCGCGCGCACGTCCAGCGGAATCCTGTCGATGGGCGCGGATGCCGCAATCTCCCGCCCGCCTGCCAATCGTTCACCAGTCCAGAAGTCATACCACTCCGCGGCAGCCGGCAGGTAAACCGAGCGTTCCGTCGTGTGCTCCCTGGTCACCGGGCTCACCAGGATGTCGGGACCGAAGAGAAACTCATCGCCGATTTCCCATGTGGCTCGATCCTCGCGGAAGTCCATCACCAGCGGCCGCTGGATGGTATAGTCCTCGCTCGTCACCTTCCACGCCAGCGAATAGACATAGGGCAGGAGCCGGTAGCGCAGGCGATCGAACGACAACAGCGTGGGATAAACCTGGTCATACGTCCATAGCTCGTTGTGGTCCCGGTGACCGTGTGTGCGAAACACCGGACAGAACGCTCCGAATTCAAACCAGCGCGCATACAGTTCCTGATAGGCCGGGTCAGTGGGAGGCCGGCTGAACGGCTGATGGTAACCTCCGATATCGGTTGTCCAATACGGATACCCTGAGAGCGCAAAGTTAAGGCCGGCCCCGATCTGGTGCCGCAAGGCCCACCAGGTGCTGTACACATCCCCCGACCAGACGGTGGCCCCGTTGCGCTGCTGCCCCAGGAACGCCGACCGCGTCAGCAGGAAGACGCGCTTGTCGGGATTCGCCTTTTTCCAATGCTCCTGAACCCCTCCCGTGTATTCCAGCGGAAAGATGTTTGTATATTCAGCGCCAGGGCCGATGTGCAATTCCTTGCTGCGCAGGACGGCGTCACCCACGTGCGGCCAATATTCCTCCGGCTCCGCACTGTCCAGCCAGAATGCGTCCCACCCCTGCGCAAAGAGTTTGCCCGCCAGTTCGTTCCAGAAGAAATCCCGCGCCGCCTGATTGGTGGGATCGTACACATGCGTCCCGGGAATCTCGAATCCCCGGCGCTTGATCTCCTGGTAGTTCTTCGACGTCGTGTCCATCAATCCCCACACGGAGATCATGGCGTGAACGTGCTCGTCATGAAGCGTCTTCAGTTCGCCCGGCACGTCGGTGTAATTGCTGTTGAACACCGGATCGCCCTCGCCGCCGGGCTTCCACCAGAACCAGTCCTGCACAATTGCATCCAGAGGAATGTGCCGCGCGCGATATTCGTTGGCGATGCCCAGAATTTCGGTCTGCGAAACGTAACGGTCCTTCGATTGAAACAGCCCATAGGCCCATTGCGGAAACAACGGTGCATGGCCCGTCATGGACCGGTATTCGTGGATGATTTGGTCCATCTCCGGGCCATAGAGCACGTAATAATCCACTGCATCGCTTGCCATGGATGCAAAGGAAAGTTCAAGCGGAAAGCGATTGTCCACGTACGTAAACGAAGCCGTGTTCCACATCACTGCGTAGCCCTTGCTTGAAACCAGCAGGGGAATGGCGACGTCGGTGTTGTTCTGTCCCAGTTCCACCGTGCTGCCGCGATAGTTGAACAATCCGCTCTGATGCTGGCCAAGCCCGTAAAAGGCCTCAACCGCGTCGGGAGAAAATCTGTCCGTGACCTGGTAGAGTCCGTGCGTCCATGCCGGAGCATCATCGTACGTGCGCGGCAAGCTCTCATTTTCGCGCAGCAAGGCTTGGCCCTGCGCCGTCTTGAAGCTCAGATTGCCTCGCTCGTCCGACAGCGTCACCGTCAGGCGCGAAGTCGAAAGAGTTCCTTCGCTCGCCGATTGTTTGAAATCAAACGCGGCTCCTGGGCATGCGACCGAGGGCTCCAGCATCCATGGCCTCCGCTTGGTCGAGGGCGCCCCCTTGATTGGCCGGGCCACAACATGTACAACTGAGTCGCCGCAGACCGTCACCTGAAGCTCTTCGCGGTCGTTGCGCGCAATCATTCCGGCGTCTGACCGTTGCACTTGCATCGCCGCAGGATGCGGAATCTCTCCGATGATGGTTTGACCGGAAGCAATCACGCGGGCGGCAGCAAAAAGAAGGAGGTAGCACAGCGCGCGTTTAGTTGTTTCGCATGCAAATTCAGACACGAACACGGTAGTCCTCGCAGTTTCGCTCAGAATCCGGACCAAAGAAAACGGCCCCCGTCAACCACGGAGACCGTCTCTTGCTCGCTTCACAGCACACGAGGTTTACTTCAGGTTGCCGCTCGAATCCATCGTGATACCGCCAGGGCCGGAATTCTTCTTCTCTTCATTCGCCTTGCGAGTTCCCATCGCCTTCGTGCGCCAATCCTCGGCTTGCGCCAAATCCTCTTTGACCGCCGCGGGGTTGCCGAAATCCAAATCTGCCTTGCGCCGGTAGACCAGATTCAGGTAGGCCATTGCATCGTCATAGTTGGCCCGGTCCGACACAGCCTCATTGAGATACTGCAACGCTTCTTCGACGAGTGGAGCGTTCTCCTGCTTGATCTCGTCCATAACCTTCTTGGGAGCCTTGGCGTTGCCCTCGCCGTCATCGTTGATGCCCGCCGGTACAAGAGCCTTCAACACATGTTCGTGCGCTTGTGTCCAGTCGATCACGCCTACGGTGTAGGCCGCCTCTGGATCCTTCGGGTCAACCGCCAAAACCTTCTTCTGCCAAGTCCGGGCATCATCCAACTTCTTGATGTTGAAATAAATGCCCGCAATCTGCTTCATGCTGTTCACATCGTTGGGATCCTTGGCCAGAACCTCCTGGAAGATGCTGATTGCCTGGTCCGCGGTCTTCAGGTTGTCCGGAGTATCTAGACCCGGAACAATGTTCTGCGACAGCGCTGTCGCCAGGTAGCTCTTGGCCATCGGAAGGCTCGGATCCAATTCCGTGGCCTTCTGGAAGTGGTTGATCGCCTCTTCGTACTTACCACCCTTGTAAGCTTCCACTCCCTTGTTTAACTGATCGCGCGCTGCCAGGCGGTTGCACCCGCTCATGGAAAACATCATCCCGGCCAGAACAACCGCGAGCGTCGCAATACGTGCGGGTCGATTCATGTTCGTATCTTCTCCTTCAGGCCGTGCCTATCCGTCGCGCGCCTGGAATCTCAAAACTGCTGGCCGCGGGTGGGAGTTTCCGAAACCAGGATGAAAAACTGTCCCCTGCTATTCCTCCCGGACCTTACCCTTCCGGACGGCTGACTCCCCTTTACGGACTAAAACTTGTCCACTACACACTCTACGCCCGTTACCAACCCAAACTCTGTGATCGTTGAACACTCAGATTGGTATTCACCAGCTAACTGCCAGGCCTGTCGAGGTCCCCCGCCTTGAAAAATAATCCCCTGAAACCAGCTATTGTCCAGCCAGAATCTTCGGCGTCATCAAACCGATGTGATCCACGTTGGCCGCGCGCCCGATGTCGATCACGTCCGCAACATAGCGAAAATCCAGATCGTCATCCCCCTTCACAAACATCACTCGCTCAGCGCGGTTGGCATAAATCTCAGTCAGCTTCGGCAGCAGGTCGGCCTTTGTCACTTCCGTCTCGTTGATCTTGTAGGTCGGCGCTTGGCCGGGATGATACAAAACCTGCACCACAATGGTGCGATCATTCTGCGGCTGCTGCTGCTGTGGATTCTTCGGCGGTTGCGGAACCAACGCGTCCAGTCCATGCGGCACAGTCGGCACAATGACCATGAAGATGATCAAAAGCACCAGCAGAATGTCGATCATGGGCGTAACATTGATGTCGGACGAGTAACCCCCTCCGCCTCCAGTTGTCATTGCCATGGCTTCAAACTCCTCATTTCCTCGAAATCGTTAGTGGGGCAGTGCGAGCAGAGAATTTACTCGCCAGCTTCAGTATTGCCTTCGCGCCTCTGCGTCAACAAACCTACTTCGTCTACGCCGGCTGTGCGCACCGCATCGATGGCATCTTCCACTGCCCGGTACTGCGCGCGTGCATCCGCGCGAATATAGATCGTTTTCCCTGGTGTGTCGGCCAGTTTGTCGCGAACCTTCGCGCCAAGCTCGTCGGTCGCGATCTTATCCTGCCCAAGATAGATGGCCCCGTCGCGCGTGATCGCCACGACAATGGCATCGTCCTTATCGGCATCCGGCATGGGCACGGCGTTGGTCACCCTGGCCATATCAATCGCCACCTTGTTTTGAAGCATGGGCGTGATGACCATGAAGATGATCAGCAATACCAGCATCACGTCCACCATCGGTGTGACGTTGATGTTGGAGTTGATCTTACCGCCTTCGTTGCGAACTGCGATTGCCATTGGTGAGGCTCCGTACCTTTGAATTTTGGTTCCGGATGGCTTCCGGTTCTTCCTGTAAAATCCGTGGCTTCGCACGGTTAATGCCCGGGAACAGGAGAGAGTTACCTCTCCCCTGCCGCCGGAAAGTTCCCGCTCGAGCCGAAGAACGCGCCGCTTAGCGCTTGTTGCTCTGCTTGATGAAGTAGTCGATCAGTTCGCTCGAGGAGTTATCCATCTCCACGTCGAAAGCTTCGACACGTCCCGTGAAATAGTTGAACGCCATAACCGCCGGAATCGCCACCAGCAGGCCGAACGCCGTCGTCACCAGGGCTTCTGAAATACCGCCGGCAACCGCGCCGATGCCTGAAGTCTTCTGGGTGGCAATTGCGTCGAAAGCGTGCAGAATACCCACGACCGTTCCAAACAGACCGACGAATGGCGCCGTCGAGCCGATGGTAGCCAACACACTGAGGCCCCTCTTCAGCTTGGCGTGGACAATGGCCTCGGCCCGTTCCAACGCGCGCTGCGAACTCTCGATGGTGTTTTCGGTGGCTGCACCGCCGGCCGCACGAAACTCCTGCAGGCCTGCGGTTACAACTTCGGCCAGATGCGACTTCTTGTTGCGATCCGCAATCTTGATTGCTTCTTCGAGCTTACTGTCCTTCAGTGCACCGGCAACCTTGGGCGCAAACTCGCGCGATTGCTTGCGGGCAGCGGAGAAGTACAGGTAGCGGTCGATCATTACGGCCAGCGACCAGATCGACTCAATAAACAGAATGATGGCCACCGAACGGGCCATCCATGCCATGTGTTCCCACAACCCCATGGGACTGAAGCTGACCGTCTGCTGATCTTCCTGCAGAAAGGCCAGGCTGCTGACCGCGTGCGAAGCGAAATGTGCGAGCTGAGCGAGAATCACTGAATCGTTCCTCCTAAGGAGTTTTCTTTTTTGGGCTGCGATCATCCGCCGCGGCGGATGTTTGCTTGGAATGCGGCTCTTTTCGGATCCGCATTCGGGTCAAAAGCAAGTCCCTTTCCCATAAATGCGGGAGAGGGCCAGAATATGCCTCATCCACCCAGGCTGAAGATCACGTTAATCGTGGTCTCCACTTCCACCGGCTCATTATTGAGCAGATAGGGCCTGTAGCGCCAGGTCTTCACCGCATCGATAGCTGCCTGCTGTAACATGGCCGGCCCGCTGACAACGCGAAGATTTGTAATCGTTCCTGTCTTCGAAATGTTGGCCTGCAAAATCACCGTGCCCGACACACGTGCCGCCTTGGCAATCGGGGGATAGATGGGCGTGGTCTTCGATATCAACATACCAACTGCGACGCCGGCCGAAATATTCACCTTCTTGGGCGCCGCGGCCTGCACCTTGGGACCGCTGTTACCGAATACGCTGCCCAGAACGCCACCCTGGCTTCCACCCAGGCCTTCCATGCCCGCCACGCCAAAACTCGACGGCGGTGCCTCTTTCTCGGTCACCATTGTGATGTTCTTCGGAATGCGCGTGGGGGCCGTCAGCTGATTGTTCATCATCTCCGACTGAACGTGCACTACGTGCACCTCAGGCGGTGGCGGCGGCGGCGGTGGCGGCGGCGGCGGCGGCGGGGCAGTCAAAACCGTCAGCATGGCAGCCCTTGGCAGAGCCTCGGGGTAAATCAGCGGAATGAGGATAAGGAGTACAAGAATCGAACCGTTAATGACGCCGGTGAACAGCATCCAACGGCCGCTCTTGCTCTTGATCCTGCCTCCGGATTCAAACGTGGAATCTTCAAACATGGCCAGCCTCGAATCGGGTGTTGGTTACCTCTATTTAGACACCGCAGAAACCTTAAATGTTCCCGGCTTCAAAACGGTATCACAGAAGCGTGCTCCACCTATATCAGAACTGTGTATCACTTGCAAAACCTGCCTTGAAAATAATCCATTTCGTAAACGAAAATTGCTATGCCCTGGAGCGCTTCGCCGCCGGCAAAACCACCGTCTTGCCACGCCTCGCTCGCCAATCCTGCCATGCTACTAGCATCGGCGCGGCCACCGCAATCGAGGAGTACGTGCCGATGAGAATACCAATCACCAATGCCAGCGAAAATCCGTTCAACACCTGGCCGCCGAAAATAAATAGCGACAGCACCGTCAGGAACGTGAGTCCCGATGTCAGTACAGTCCGGCTCAACGTCTGGTTGATGCTGCGGTTTACCAGGTCCGGCAGTGCTTCGCGGCGGCTCAGGCGCAGGTTTTCCCGGATGCGGTCGAACACCACGATGGTGTCGTTCATCGAGTAGCCCACCAGGGTCAGAATGGCCGCAATCACGGTCAGGCTGATCTCCTTGTTCAGCAAAGCGAAAGCGCCCACCGTGATCAGCGTGTCATGGAAGCAGGCCACCACCGCCGCCACGCCGTAAATCAGCTGGAAGCGGAACCAGAGATAGATCAGCATCCCCAACATCGAATAGAGAGTTGCCAGCGCGGCCTGCTTCTCCAACTGGTGACCCACCGTGGGCCCCACAACCTGCACATTGCGAATGTTGCTGGTGCTGATGGTGCTGTCGTAGTGCGTACGAAGCGCTTCCATAATCCGCTCGCGTCCGGAGTCGAGCGCGCTCTCGTTGGTCTCCTCAGGCAGGCTGATCAACACCTCGTTGTTTCCCGCGACCCCGATTGACTTGATGGTGGCGTCGCGTACTCCCGCATCATCCATCGCGGTGCGAATCTTGCTCGGGTCAGGGGTGTGGCCAAATTGCACATCAACCTGGGTGCCGCCTCGAAAGTCGACGCCCAGAGGAACCGGGCTCCGAACTCCACCCACCGGGTGGGTCCAGTGCCAACTCATCGAGATAATGCCCGCCACGCTGAAAATCATGGAAAAGGCGAGGAAATACCACTTCTTCCCCAGCCAATCAACATTTACGCCGTGAAACAGTTCCACTTGTTCTCTGCCTTCCTCGGTGCCGGAACTCGCAGGTCCCGGGGTTCAATGTTTCCTCTGCCGCTCACGCAAATTCGTCCGGAGCTGCCTAAATTGACACCATTTCTCCCGGCTTCAACTTGTTCAGGTGCGCCTCGAAAATTACCCGTGAAACATACACCGCCGTGAACAGGTTGGCCAGCAGGCCGAACGTGAGGGTGACCGCGAAGCCCTTGACCGGGCCGGTCCCAAACAGGAACAGGATGCCGGCCGAAACGATCGTGGTCACGTGGGTGTCGAAAATCGTTGTCCACGCATGCGCAAAGCCCTGGTCCACCGCGGCCGCAGCCGCTTTGCCGGCCCGAATCTCTTCACGAATGCGCTCGAAGATCAGCACGTTCGAATCCACGCCCATGCCGATGGTCAGAATCACGCCGGCAATGCCCGGCAATGTCAGCGTGGCTCCGGAATACCCCAGAAAGCCCAGCAGGATCACCAGGTTCAGGAACAGCGCCAGGTCCGCGTTGATGCCCGAGCCGCGGTAGTAGATGAGCATGAACACCATCACCACCAACACGCCCACCACCGCCGCCGTTACGCCTTCGCGAATGGAGTCTGCACCGAGAGTCGCTCCCACTGTCCGCTGCTCAAGATAGGTCAGCGACGCCGGCAATGCGCCGGTTCGCAGCATCTTCGACAGGACTTCAACTTCTTCCGGAGTGAAGCTCCCTCGAATCTCGCCGGAGTCCCGGATCGCGCTTTGAATGTTGGCCACCTCGCGCACCCGCCCGCCCATGACTACCGCCATGCTGCGGCCTACATTCTTGCTGGTGTAGTCGTAGAATCTGTCGCCCGCCTCGTTGGTCAGCGTAAAGCGGACTGTGCGCATTCCATTCTCGTCCGTGCCCGGGTCGGCGGAGCGGAAATTGCTACCCGCCACGACGGCGACCCGCTGCAACACCCACACGCTTTCTGCGTCCGACCCGCTGGTCAACGCCCCGGAGCCATGCACCAACTCGTCATCCGACGGCAGCGTGCCGCCCAGGCTGGCCAGGGCCGCCTGCTCATCGGGATAGGGGCCGCCAACCACGGCATGAATCTCGAGCCGTGCGGTCGATTTGATCACCGACTTCACCCGGTCCAGATCGCTGATTCCCGGCAGTTCCACCAGGATCTGGTTATCGCCAAGTCCATACGGTGCAATCTCGGGCTCGCGCACGCCCAAAGTGTCGATACGGTCGCGAATTGCGTCGATTGCCTGCTGGTCGGTCTTCTCGTCGAGAGCCTTCTCCACGGGAGGCTTCATCGTTACCGTGAAGCTGTCCTCCGTGGCATTCGCGGCAATGTCGTATTCATTCGAGTACTTGTTGTCGAGAAGGGAATGCACTGAGCTGGATTGGGTCGGATTCGTCCCTTCAATGCGGATCAGCTCCGGCTTCGTTGGATCGGGCTTGTAAACCTGCGAAAAGGTCAGGTTGGCCGCCTTCAGATCCTGCTCGATTTGCGCCACCGTGTTGTTCGTCTCGTCGTTGACCGCCTCTTTCACCTGGACCTGCAAAATCAGGTGAGCGCCGCCGCTCAGATCAAGACCAAGAGAAATCCGCTTGGTCATGGCCTCCATCAGCGCCTGGCCGCTAAAACCGGAAGGCACTCCAAAGATGCCGTACAGGCAAACTAGGAGGAACGCAAAAATCAGAGCAATTTTCTTATTGAGATTCTTCTTCATTTTTCCACTTCTCTGGCCCGAAAATGGTTCAGCCGGTCCAAAAGATTAAGAGCTCGAAGAGCTTTCCTGCGTCGTGACCGAGGCAATCGCGCTCTTGGCCACTTCCAGCTTCAAATTGTCCGGCGCCACGCGGATGATGATCACATCGTCCTTGATAGATAGGATAATGCCGCGGATTCCCCCCGCCGTGGTCACCCGGTCGCCTGCCTTGATGCTGCCCAGCATCTGCTGCCACTGCTTCTGCCGCTTCTGCTGCGGACGAATCATCACCAGGTAAAGGACTGGGATCAAAAGCAGGGGCAGAAGCATGGTCATGCCGCTTCCACCTGCGCCCGCGGGCGCTGCCGCCCATAATGCCAAACTTGTTGCCACACTCATCCTTTGCTCGCCCCGGCCACACACATCTGCTGCCGCTCAGGGCACAGGCGTACCCGGCCCTTTGCCGAACGCCTGAAAAATTTGTCTCCGGGAATGTCCCTGGCCTCCGAATAGGTCCGGCTCAGGCTCTGGAAGGAGGGTCAGGTTGCCACGCGCCGGCAACTGGAATTCAGTCCCGTGCGCGCTTGAAACCTGATACCCAGCTACCGTTTGCTTCCTGTTCGACATCGCCTTCTCCCGCTGTCCGGCCAGGGAACCCACACCGCTTTCGCCGAGCACACTCCCGCCGGAATCCAAAAGAAGGCCTAGGAAGATAAGAAACGCGCAGCCGGTCACGTGTCAAGGCTAGGGCGCACCGGTCAACTCCCGCGCCGCACTCAGCCGCACTCCTTAGTCCCCTTTGCAATAGCCCCGGCAGGCCTCTCACCTCCTTAGAAAGCCCTTACGGGTTGCATGCTCAATCCTTACGCTCGACGATTTCTGCTGGAGAAGTAAGAATTCCTCCTCCCGGCACCGCAGGAGTCTTCATGCCACGCACTCCCCGGGATGCGATTTTGGAGCCCCCGCCATGTCCGATTCCGATCTCAAAATGCTGCTTCTCCTTCCGGTCGGTCTGGCCATCATCTTCATGCTCTGGGTGTTGTGGAAGCTGGAGAAACAAATCAGGCGGGGTAAGCACCGTTATGCGTCAATCCCTCCCGCGATGGCAGAAGCCGACCGACAGGTGTCCAGTAGCAAAGCTCAGGCTGTGCGCAGCTCAGGCACAGTCGTTTTCCCTCCGCCTCAACAAAGCGACCAAAGTTCACGCCCTCACCGCATTGCGAGCAGATGACCCGCTCTCCCCGGTGTCCTGGCAACTCCGATACATCAACGGCCACCCGCACCAGCTCTTCATAAAAAAGCTGACGATCCGGGAGTTCGCGATACGCCAGCATCGGCTGATGTTTCTTGCTCTCGATGTCCGGATAGAGCCTTTGCGGCACTTCTCGCGATTCTTCCAGCGCCACCACCCGAACCCCCAACCCCGTTGCCAGATCCAGAAACGTAGCCGCGATCTTGCCCCAGTCGCGGAATTTCAGCGTCCTCTTACCCAACCTGCACCCGGTCACTATCCCGATTGCATCCGTTGCGCAGCGGTCGATCTCGACAAACGTCACCAGCCGCTTGCGATAGAATGCAGCGGTCCTCGTGTCTCCCGCCGACGCGCTGACTTGCTAATTCGGCTTGCCCACCGGCGCCGCAGCCGGAGTTTCCGGCTCATCCTCCGAGTCTTCCACCAGCACGGCCGATCCCGGAATAATATCGAAACTCTCCGCGTCTTTCCCGGCAGGATGAAACGTCGCTCGCAGCGGTTCGCGCTGCCACTCTGTCTGCCCGCAGGCGCGGTCAGGCCGATTCTCTATATCGAATGAGGCCAGCTTCCTGGCCATCACCGGCTTGTGCACCGCCAACTGCGCCACCACCGCGTAAAGGCTCTTGCCGCTGCTCGTCACCCCGCAATACGCCCCGTAGTCGCGGAACCAGCTCACCTGGCTCACCCCCGGATCGTAATCTGGCAGCTTCACGGCTGTTACATGCCCCATCACGCGGTCTACCAGCAGCCACGGGCCCCGCTGCCACACCCAATGGCCCTGTTTGTCGCCAGGCAAGGCGTCATTCAGCCGCAGGACACGCCGCACCACAAAGCTGCGGTCGGTCACATCGTGGGCATCGCCGGTCGTCCATTCCTTCACTGCGCCATCTACAACCAGCGCACGGATTCTGAGCGCGTCCTCACCGGCGGCAGCTCCCGCCGGGTCGCCAGCCTTCGAGTAGGGCACGCTCTTGACCGCTCCGAGAAAGACTGCGTGAGACTTGCGTGCTGCTGAATGGGCCACTGACCCTACGGCGAAAATCGCCAGAACCACCACCATTGCAACCCGCTGGCTCTTCCTCATGTCGTTGTCTCTAGCCCTGTGCCCTTTCCACTGCCCGCGCCACGCGGAAGGCCGCGCCTTCGTTCAGATGCGCCGCCAACACCTGCATGCCCACCGGCAACCCGGCGCTGGTCGCTCCGCAAGGCACCGTCACTCCGCATATTCCCGCCAGACTTGCCGTCACCGTGTAGATGTCGGCGAGGTACATCGCCAGCGGGTCGCCCGTCTTCTCGCCCAACTTGAAGGCCGGCGTCGGCGCGGTCGGCGTTACAATCGCATCCACGTCCGCAAAAGCACGCACAAACTCCTCCGCCAGCAGCCGCCGCACCTGTTGCGCTTTCAGGTAATAGGCATCGTAGTAACCGGCGCTCAGCGCGTACGTCCCCAGCAGAATGCGCCGCTTCACTTCCGCGCCAAACCCTTCGTCGCGCGAGTGGCTATACATGGCCGACAGCGTCTCGGAAGCGGGCGAACGATAGCCGTAGCGCACGCCGTCAAACCGTGCCAGATTGGCGCTGGCCTCCGCCGTCGCCACCAAATAATAAGTGGGAATGGCGTACCTCGTATGAGGCAGCGAAACCGGCTTCACCGTGCAGCCCGCCGCCTTCAGCGCGGCAATCCCAGATTCGATGGCCGCCCGCACCTCCGGGTCCAGCCCCTCGCCGAAATACTCCGCCGGCACGCCGATGCGCGTCCCTTCAACTGGCTTGTCGCTCTCTGCCGCATAATCCGGCACCGGGGCAGGAGAGCTTGTCGCATCCATCGGATCGTGCCCGGCAATCACTCCCAGTATCGTGGCCGCGTCGCGCACGTTGGCTGCAAACGGCCCCACGCGGTCCAGCGACGAAGCAAACGCAATCAGCCCGTACCGCGATACGCGCCCGTAGGTCGGCAGCACGCCCACCACGCCGCAGAAGCTGGCCGGCTGGCGAATAGATCCACCCGTGTCAGAACCCAGCGTGGACACGGCCAGGTTCGCCGCCACTGCCGCCGCCGAACCGCCGCTCGACCCACCCGGTACCCGCTCCGTATCCACCGGATTGCGCACCGCTCCGTAAGCCGAGTTCTCATTTGAAGAGCCCATGGCAAACTCGTCGCAATTCAGCTTGCCCAGCAGCACTGCGCCCGCTGCCTCCAGCTTCGTCACCACCGTGGCATCATACGGGGGCCGATAGCCCTTCAGAATCTTCGAACCCGCGGTCGCCGGTGCGCCCTTCATCACCAGCACGTCCTTGATGCCCATCGGAACGCCAGCCAGCGGTCCCAGGGATTCGCCCCTGCTTGCCGCCGCATCCACCCGCTCAGTCTGTTCCAGCGCGCGCTCTTTGGTCAGGCTCAGATACACGTTCAGCCGCGGATTTACCTCCGCGATGCGCTCGTAGTAGCTCGCGGCGAGGTCCGCAGCCTTCAAACTGCCTGCGGCAATCCCTTCGCGCAGCTCAGCAAGAGTCTTCGGCTTTTCAACAAACGTAACCGCAGAATCTTCTATCTTCATCTCCTATTCCTATTCCTATTCCCTAGTCCCTATCGCTCAATCACCTTCGGTACCTTGAAAAAAATCTGGTCAGTCTCCGGCGCCTGCGCCATCACCTCTGCCCGATCCAGCGAGGCCACCTTCTCATCGGGTCGAAGCACGCTGGCGCCGCCCGCGCCGTCAAGCTCGCTCACCTGTGCCAGCGGAGCCACGCCCGAGGTATCCAGCTCGTTCAACTCGTCCACGTAGTCAAGAATCGCGTTCAGGTCGTGCAACATGTGCTCTGACTCTTCCGGCGTCAGTTCCAAGTGGGCCAGCTCGGCCACCCGTTCCACATCTTTAATGGCTACTTTGGCAGTCATTCCCCCGTTTTCCTCGCGGACGCTCCGCTTCGAGCCCCGAAGTTAAAGTATAGCCCGCACCAAAACGCAATTACTTTAAGGCTCGGGCTCTAGTCCACGGTCAGTGACAGCGTCACCGTGTGCGACACCCCGTTCGACACCACCGCCACAGGAATCGAGTACGTCCCCGCCGGCGTAATGCTATTCCCTTGGCCGCCCGGCGGCGTCCCGCCCGTGCCTCCGCCCGAACCGGAGCAGCTTGACAAGCCGCCGATCACCAGAATCCCCGCCACAAAAAGCAGCAAAACTTTTCGCCGCCGTTTCCACGCCAATGGGAACAAAAGCAGTCCGCACACCATGGGAACCGCGCCCCAACCCGGCATGCCCGAAGTGCGTCCAGCCGACAACGAATGTCCCGTCGCGATCAGCACCGTGGCGCTTCCGGCGTTATTCGCGGCCACCGTCTCGCTCCCTGGATCGAACGTACAAAAAGCATTTGCGGGCAATGCACTGCATTGAAACGTAAACGTCCCCGCCGACCCGTTTATGGGCGTAAGCGCCAAGGTGTAGGTTGCGGTTTGTCCGCTCGCCACGGTCTGGCTCGATGCCCCCGAAAGCGCAGCCGTAAAATCGGCCCCCATTCCCGACAGAGGCGCCTGCACATTCGTGGCCATCGCGGAACTCGCAACCGTCAGGTTGCCTGTCTGCTGTCCGGCTACAGAGGGCACAAACGTCACTCCCGCCGTGCAACTCGCCCCCACCCCGAGTGTGGTTGTACAAGTATTACCGGCTAATTGAAATTCGCTGGAGATCGTCAGCGCTAGATCGCTTAGCGGCACCGTGCCCGTATTGGTCACGGTCACATTCTGGGCGCTGCTGGTCATCCCGACGCCCGTCGTGGGAAAGTTCAGTGAAACTGGCTGCAACTGAACCGCTCCCGCCAGCCCGCCGGTTCCACTCAGCGCCACGCTGGCTGTATTCAGCGTGGACGAGTTGATCGTCAATGTACCCGCTTCCGTGCCATTCTCCGTTGGCGTAAACGCCACTCCCGCCAGGCAACTCGCTCCCGCGGCCAGGCTCGCGCCACACGTATTCTGCGTCAGGCTGAAAGGAGCGGTCACAACCACGCTAAGCCCACCCGCGCTCACCGGGCTCGTGTTGGAAATCGTGACCGTCTGTGCCACACTGGCCTGCCCAATCGTCGCTTGCGTAAACGCCATTTGTGCCGGACTGGCGTTGAGGCCGGACGCCGCTGTACCCGCACCGCTTAACGCCACCGCGACCGCCTTCACCCCCAACGTCGAAGACGAAACCGTCAGTGTGGCCGCGTTTCCGCCGGTCGCGGTCGGCGTAAAAATCACCTGCACCGTACAACTGCTCCCGTTGTTCAGCGTCGCTCCGCACGTCGTTGTGCCGGTCGTGAAGCTGCCCGCCGCCGGCCCCGTGATCTGGAAGCCCACGTTCGCCATCGCCGACCCGCCGCTGTTGCTCACGGTCAGCGCAAGCGGCGAACTGGCTGCACCCACCTGCTGCGCCGGAAAATTCAAACTTGACGGGCTTACCCCAATTGCGGGCGGCGCCAGACCCGCTCCTGAGAGCGCCACCGTCTGTGTGCGCAATGCATCGGAGACAGTTAACATGCCGGTCTGCGCGCCTGCCGCCGTTGGGGCAAACACCACGCCGATCGAGCAACTCGCGTTCGCCGCCAATTGTGCCCCGCAGTTGCTCGTCACCTGAAAAGGTCCGCTCACGGATGTGACAATCAACGTCAGCGGCACGCCTCCGCTATTGGTCAGCGTCGCCGGCTGTGAAGCCGACAAATCCCCGGCAATCGTTCCGGAAAAACTCATCGATGCCGGCGAAAGAGTGTCAGTTGGCGCGGACGCGCCGCTGCCTGACAATTGCGCCGTTTGTGTTCCAGCGCCATCCACAAGAGTCATCGTTCCCGTTGCCGAGCCCGTCTGCGTCGGCGCAAAAGTCACCGTCACCGCGCAATCGCCGTCCGCTGCAATCGAACTGCCGCATGCGTTGTACGACATCACAAATGGCGCGGTCACATTCACGCTCGTGATGGGAATCGCGATCGAGCCGCTATTCTCTACCGTCACCGGCAATGCCGCAGACGTCTCCCCCACTTCCACCGTGCCAAAGCTCAGTGTGATGGGAGCGAGAGCGACCGCGCCTCCATCCTCACCTGTACCACTTAGCGCCGCCGTCAACTGACCGCCCGCGACGTTGGCATTGATCGTCAGTTGCCCGGTCCGTCCGCCGGCCTGGGTCGGCGTAAACGTCACCTCAATCGTGCAGTTCGCATCCGCATTCATCACCGTATTCTGGCAGTTGTCCGTCTCGCTGAAGTCTCCACTCGCTGCAATCGCCCCGGGCGTCAGCGCAATCCCTCCCGTATTCGTCAGCGTCACCGTCTGCGCGTTGCTGCTGGTTCCATACGCCTGGCTCGCAAAGGTCAGTTGCGATGGAGTCACGGTCGCTGTCGTCAATTGCGCCCCCGCGGTCCATAGCGGAATCTGCCACACGCCCCGCCCATACGTCGCCGCCGCCAATACATTCAGTGAAGCCGTTGCCGGAGCGGCGCTCAACCCCACCACCGGTGCCTCCGGCAGTCCCGTTCCATAAGCCGACCAGCAGCTCGACCCCGCAGGCACGCAACTCGATATCTGCCTCGTCGAAAAGACGCCCGAATCCAGTGCAATGTAGACGGTATTCGCGTCCTGCGGGTCGACCACCACGCCGTTGGCCGCCGAAGAAGGCAGGTTTGATGTGATCGACGCCCAGGTCGCCCCGCCATCCGTTGACCGGTAGGCCACACGCACCATTGTCGTCGGAGTCTTGATTCCATCCACGGTCACGTAGATCGTGTTCCCCGTTGGATCGTGCGGATCGATAAAGATGCTCGAGATATCCAGCCCGTAATAATTCATCCCAAGCTGATCGTTACTCACCGGATCGAACGTGAGATCCTTCCATGCAGACCAGGCCCCGCTGCCAGGATCGAATGCCGCGCTCAACACGTGGCCGGCCATGTTCGCCCCGCCGTCCAGCGCACCGTCCATGCCCACATAAATCACTTCCCCGCCGCCGGGCAAAGCCATCGCCGCCATCGTGCGAACCAGCGCATTGCCATTGCAATACGGGCTCCCCGTCACTCCATCGAGAAAGGAACTGATCGCATTCGCGCCGCTCCAGCCACTTCCGTTCGCCGGCCCACGCCACACCCGGCAAGTACCTATAAGGAGTTGTGTCGCATCCAGAGGGTCCACCAGAAACGGAGCCGGGGTGGTCATGGTATATCCGTCTCCGCTCACGTCCGCATCGGTGACAGCCGGCGCGAAGTCCCCCGGCATGCAAGCGTCCAACTGCAGGCAATTTTGAATCGAAACACCAGCCTGGTTGTTCACAAACCAGTTCGAACTGTTGCTCGGGTCCACCGCCACCGGCCCGCCCTCGCCGCCCAGAATCTGCGGCCATACCGCAGTCGGTCCCGTCGTGCTCTTCACCCCGGCCGTTCCGTTCGCATCCAGACCGGTCATCATCGTGTAGGGCGAAGCAGCGGTCACCGGCGACATGCTTACCACCTCGGCCAGCGATCCCAGCCCCCCGTTCAGGTTCTGGAAGTGCGTCACGTCCGTCGCTGCGCATACCGGGCCCGTCTCCCCAATGGCATCCATCGATCGCCAAAGCCCGCTGTCGTTGCCAACAAGAATCTCCAGCGGATTCCCGGGATTCCATGCCAGCGCGTGCTGATACTCCCCCACCTGCGCGCTCATGCATGTATCGGTGTTGGTGGTGTTACGCCACACGCAACCCATTGCCAGGCTGCATTTCCAAAGGTCGTTCGCCCCCGCCATCAGCAGCGTGTCCTGACCCGAGGGCACCGCTGTCAGCGCCAGGCTGTAGTCTCCGCTTTCAATCGTCGCCGATCCCAGCGTGGTGTTCGTCTCCAGCGCCGCCGCACTCCATTGTGTAGAAAAGTTGATGCTGGAATTCGTGCACGCGCCCGCGCTCATCGCACAGGCATCCTGCCAGATTCCCTGGTCCTGGTTCTCGGCATCCACCGTCCACGCAAACGTGTCGCCCGTCTGCGGATTGACCGCCAGCGTTCCGCGAAAAATCGGACAGGCCACCGAGCCCGTTGACCACGCATTGGTCGGACACATCGCGGCCGTCAGCCCCATTCCTGGCTGCGCCGCCAACCGGGTCCATGTCACGCCGTCGCTCGATTGGTAGTAGCCGTGGTACCGCACTGCCGCCACAAACATCCGCCGGGCCGCGTTCCACACCACCGACGTCGCCGCATTTCCATGAGGAGAATCAAAACCGTCCAGCGGCCCCTGCACATCCGTTCCGCCCGGATCTGAAATCCGCGCCAGCGACCACGTCAACCCGGCATCATTTGAGTAGTACAGCCCTTCATAGCTCACGCCGGGGTCTTCCGCGCCGACCACCGTGCCTTCATAGGCCTGCGATACCGCCGCTACCACCAGTTGCGGATTCACCGTGCTCCATGCGAAGCCCGCGAATCCTTCCCCGACGAATGCGTACATCTGATCCTGGGTCAGTTGAATCAGGCTCCACGAATTTCCGCCGTCGCCCGAGCGCAGTATCCCAGCGCCGTAATAGGAATCCATCGCATCGTTCGGGTCGCCCGTGCCGGCCAGAATTACTCTCGTGCCGCCCGGCTGCACCGTGATCGCTCCAATACTGATAGAGGCGTCCAGGGCGCCGCTCAGCGCTCCCAACGCATCCGTCAGAGGCGTAAACACCACGTTGGACGCGTTCGACGTACCCGCATCCTGTGAAAGCCAGACACCGCCGCCGGTGGTTCCCACAAAGACTCGATTTCCCGTCGAGTCCGCGGGGTCAAATGCGATCGACGATACCCGCCCCGTGACTAGGCCGTAGCTCGGCGATAAAACCGCAATCGGTCCGAGAGGCTGCCAGGCAGAGGGCGCCGCCGTCGTCGCCGCCTGCGCGCGAAGGGTCGCCACGCGCAATCGCCTGTACGCCCCAGGCGGCTGCGTCGCACTCCACCCCCGCTGCGCGAGAAACCTCTGCGCCTGCACCACCCGCGGAGGCACTTTCTGCCCCGGGACAAGAGGCCTGGGCGTGCCTGTGGTTTGTGCCGCAACCGCCATCGTCACAACCAGCAGCAGCGTCAGCATCTCTGCAAACCGGCCCGCTCTGCCACATCTTGAGCCGCATTCATGGATTGAAGACACACGCTCCCATGGCCCGCCGGAACGGGCAGCAACGTTAAGAAGCTTTGTGAATGCCCAAGTCGTCACACGCGTTCGGGATCCGGTTCCCGCCTCCCCTCTCTCATATTCCGAGGGGACCTAAGCGAAATCCAATGGATTGCGCAACGCGAAACATGCAGTGTCCGGATTTGGAATTGTGGCCCATTTTAGAACAGAGCAATTTCAGCGCCCTGTGACAGCGGGTACACAAGCAAAGCCGCTGACAGCAACGCTAAAATTCCAGTTCCCCGCTCCCCGCGCCGTTTTCCCTTATATATTTCTTCGCATCAAACTTCTTCGCCATCGAAGCACCACTCATCGGCCGCACCAGCCCAAACACCGGCCGATCAAACCATGGACGGTCATGCTTGCCCACAATCGCCCATGCAATCCCCGCATAGCCATTCGGATCGCGCCCATCCAGTTCGTAGCGATCGTTCAGCGTCACAGCCCACTCAAACGCCCGGGCCGGGTCCGGCGACCATTCCAGAATCTTTTTCGCCCAATACATGCGCATATAGTTGTGCATCCAGCCGGTCTCCACCATCTCTCGCTGGGCCGCATTCCACAGTTCGTCGCCGGTCTCGCCGCGCTCCATCTGCGCCAGGCTGTAGTGATGCGGCCGCGCATCGCCCGTATGTTCCACCAGTGTCTTGCGCGCCCACGGCTCCGCGCAGTCCCAGTTGTCGTAGTCCGGATTTTGGCGCACAAACAGCACCGACAATTCCCGCCACCCGATCAACTGGTCCAGAAACCGGTCCCTCGCCGCGGCTGAAGCGTTGCCCTTCTTTACCGCCTCCTCAACCGCCAGCGCAATCGTCAGTGGGCCAATGTGGCCAAAGTGCAGATAAGGCGACAGCCGGCTCGTCCCTTTCACCTCCGGATGGTTGCGAGCTTTCTCATATCCGGGCAGTTCCGTCTTCACAAATTCTCCAAGGCGTGCAAGCGCCGAGCGCGTTCCCCCGGTAAAGCTGTCCACCGGCCCCACACTTCGATCCAAATTTGTGAGCCCGTCATTAATTCTGTTCAAAGGGCAAGTGCTCGAATGCGCCATCCACGCACGCAGCGGCGCCATCTTCGCCGCCGCAACCAGGTACATTGGCAACTCCGCCCTCAGATGCGGCCGAAAATGATGCAGAAGAAAGTAGTCGCGGCCGAACACCGCCGACGGCACCACCACATCCGCATCCACCGTCCAGAACGGGAGCTTGAGCCGCCGGGCCAGCACCCGCCGCCAGCGCTCCGGCTCGCGACAGGGATTCTCATCACCCACCACCAGCGCCGCCTCAACCTCCTCAATAAACGCCTCCAGCGAATTGTCCGGATGCCGCCTCACCACGAACCCGAGTCCGCGCTCTGCCGCATCCTTGGCTACGTCGCTCAACCCCTGCACCATGAAGTGATAGTGCCGCAGATTGGCATGGGGGTAATTGGGAATCACTGAGAAGAACACCACCACCGGCAATCCCAGCAGGTTACCGGCTTCAATCGCCACGTTCAGCGCGGGATTGTCCACGATCCGCATTGATCGCTGCATCCAGTAGACAACGCACTTCGCATCCTTGCGTGGCGCACCGCCGCGACGCACATGCACGCGCGGCTGCCTGGTCAAACGGGCAAGTTCCTCAGAAATCTCAGGGCTGTCGGGCATGCATTCGATCCGCAACGAGTCGCATTTCCTATCCTGCATCCAATAAGGAAGCCGTCTGCCGTTGCGCCGCAGCGCGGTTACGCCCGCTCAACAAAATGCGAGAGTTCCTTCGAACCAATCAAAACGATCCGCGCAAATGATAAAGGCCGCCCCTTCGGACGACCTGTTCTATTCCCGATTCCCTAGTCCCTAGTATTTAGTTGCATAAATGAGCGAATGGTGTATAGTGCTATGCATGAAGGCCCGCAGCATTGCGCTTACGCCTGAAGAGCAGAGTGATTTGGAGTTGGTGGTGCGTCGCACAACCAGTGCGAGGCGGGATGTGTTTCGAGCCGGCGTGATTCTGCGGGCAGCTTCTGGGGCCAGCAACGAGCAGATCGCGGCGGACATGAAGACGCGGCCAGCCACGGCGAGCAAATGGCGCGGTCGTTTTTTGCGCGACCGGATGAAGGGGTTGCAGGATGCACCGCGGCCAGGCAAACCAGCGACCTACGACCTGAAGAGCGAACGTCGCATTCTGACCCAACTGGATCAGGCGCCGCCCAAAGGCTATGCGCGTTGGAATGGCGCCTTGCTGGCAGCGGCGCTGAAGGATATTTCCGACGATCAGATTTGGCGTGTTCTGCGCAAACATGGAATTTCGCTGGAACGGCGTCACAGTTGGTGGGTTTCCACCGATCCTTGCTTTGCACAGAAAGCCGCCGATGTGGTCGGGCTTTATCTGAACCCGCCGGAACATGCTCTGGTGTTGAGCATCGACGAAAAACCTCACATCCAGGCCCTGGAACGGGCTCAGGGTTGGCTGAAACTGCCCAACGGCAAAGCGCTCACGGGCTTTCAGCATGACTACAAGCGGCATGGCACAACCACCCTGTTTGCGGCTCTGGAGGTGGCCACCGGGCTGGTGAAGGGCGATCATTACAAACGTCGCCGCCGTATGGAGTTTCTCGACTTCATGAACAGCATCGTAGCCGAGCATCCCGACCGCGAAATCCACGTGATCCTCGACAACCTCAACACCCACAAACCCAAACGCGACCGTTGGCTGGCCCGGCACAAAAACGTCCATTTCCATTTCACGCCCACACACGCATCGTGGATGAATCAGGTGGAAATCTGGTTTTCAATCCTGCAGAGCCAATCTTTGAGTAGGGCAAGCTTCACCAGTCCTGGCCAGCTCCGCAAACACATGGACGACTTTATCGCTGCCTACAACCAGACCGCACACCCATTCGAATGGAAGAAGCAGGTCGTCTTTCAGAAACATCCCAAAACACTGTACGCGAACTTATGCAACTAGATACTAGTCCAGTAAGAGGACGACGACCGCTATACGATCTTGAGTTCTTCCAGCCCCCCTCCTCGCGCTATCTGGCGAGGTCCAGAAGTATTGGTCCTGGCGTATCGCACGGCAGACGTCACTCCAGACCCGGATTTACAGGTACGGGGCATGTTAGCAGGATCCGCCGGGCGAAAGAAAACGGGCGGATTTCTCCACCCGTGATCCGCACCCGTGATTGTCCCGTTTTACACGTATTTCGGCGTATTATGGCGTGTCCCCACGTCCTGTAAGTAGCTGCAAGTACTGCCTATTTACGCCCTGAAAAGGCCGGTGTCGGCGGTTCAATCTCGTCTCTGGCAACCACATTCTAAGGTAGTTAGTCCTAAATTGAGGAAATCAGCGAAAAACCACTTCACCCTTGAAAATCGCGGGTGCAATTTATTGGACAGTTTCCGGTGCCACGAAAAGGCCGTCGGCATCCCCCCCCTGCGCGGTCATCCGGTCTTCGTTTCGGCCATGAGAATAGACCTGCAACGTGGTCGGACATTGGCATGGCGTAACAAGCCTGGAACCGTCATAGGCTGCCAGGGTCTCCGGTACTGTAAAGGCCTTTACGCTGTTGAGGAACTTTCATTTCCATATTACAAGCATTGCGTGTTGATGTAGAATTGCGCAGCTATCGGTTGGAATTGGCTTGCACAAAAAGCCGAAAGCCGCCTTATCCTTCCCTTATCTGTCGCAGACTGTCCAGGATGTGGAAACATGTTGAGACCCTTCTGCAATCGCTCAGCGGTGCTCGTTGGGCTCATTTCGCTGTCCCCTTTCGGATTGGCACGATGCGAAGGCCAAGCGAGTCCCGCACCCTCGGCCACCTCCAAACCGGAGTTGGTGCTCCAAACGGGGCACACAGGTCAAGTCGGCGGCCTGGCGTTTAGCCCGAACAAGCAACTCCTGGCTTCCGGCGGTAGCGACCAGATCACTCTCTGGGAAGTAAAAACGGGTCGACAATTGCGAACGCTCACTTCTGGAGCATCCGGTTCCACCTTGCCGGACGAGATGATGAACCGGTTTGCAATCGCATTCAGTCCGAACGGATTGCTCCTCGCCCAATTCAGCCGGGGAAAGGTTGTGATTTGGGACGTGCAAACCGGAGCGGTATTTCGCGCAATCCAGGTGAAGGACACCGCGGCGGCGCCGGACGCGGCGGCGAGTTCACTGTTCTCACGAGCTGGTGATTTGTTCGGGCGGATGGAATTCAGTCCCGATGGCCGTGTGTTGGCCGTTCCCGGAACAAATCTGACGCTGTGGGACGTAAGCACCGGCGAGAAACTTCGAAGCTTTCCGCTTTGTGAGAGTTTTGCTTTTTCCGGTACCAGGCAATTGCTTCTCCTTCATTACACTCTTGTAGGCAGAACTCGAGCGGCGTTTACCGATATTGACACCGGCCGCGAAGAGCACGGTGTTGATCTAACCGACAGGTTTTTCGTAAGCGCGATGGCCTCTATCGTTCGCTCGCCGGAGGGGCATTGGCTTGCAATCGGACGAGAGAAGCAGAGCCAGGCACTGTGGGATATTACCAGCGGCAACAAACCAGAAGTCCTCCCGGAATCAAGCGGCTTTGACATCACGCTTCAACCCAAGATCAGCCCGGACGGACGGTTTATGGCCTTGAATACGGCATCCGGGGTAACAATATTGGATTTGCCAACCCGGCATGTACTCCACACTTTGGAACTCCCGGGCCGCTCCGGCCAACCGAATGCACCTGAGATTGCGCTGACAACAGAGTTTAGTGCAGACGGCAGTCTGCTTGCGTCGACGGAATGGAATGGCCGTTTGAGCGTGTGGGATACATCAACATGGACGAAGGTCGCAGATCTATACAACCATGCGAACCTGGCGCACTACCTGGCTTTTGAGCAAGACGGCAAGCACCTGGTCGCTGGCAAGACCCGTTGGGATCTTGAATCAGGGGGCGCAACCGCATTCTTTCCCAATTCCGCCACTTCGTCAGGTTACATAGGTTCCTCCGGACAACTAATGGCCGATTGCGACACGAAGGAAGGCACCATTCGGGTCCGTGACCTTGCGACCGGCAACATTCTGCATACTCTCTCCGTTCAATCCAAGGTTATTCCCAGTGGAGCAGTAATCAGTCCAAGTGGTCAGTTGTTGGCTGCAACATACGCGCCGGCAGAAGCGCCTATTGCGGTTCAGCCTTCGACAAACCCCGAGAACACGAAGGACCGGCAAAAACAAGAGAAGGATCTTTTTCGCCAGCTCGAGAAAGGGAAGCTAACGCTATCAGAACTCAATGAGCGGCTCAATCCAGTACAAATCCTGGCAGAGGATGAGATGACGCGGGAGGTGGTGATCTGGGATCTTGCCAGCGAGCACCAGATTCAAGCCTTGCCCCTTGCGCGCGGGAGATCACCGGTAACGATGGGGGGCACCGCTCAATTCAGTGCCGACGGAACATATCTGATCTTCGGTGGATATGAAGGATCAATTCAAGCCTGGGATGTCAAATCATGGAAGGAGATTTCTCGAATTACGCTTGGCGGCAATAGCCAACAGGGCTTCTTTGGCTTGGACGGTTTTGACATGAACCAAATCCGGTCCATCGAAGTCAGTCCGGATGGCCGCCTTGTCGCTGCCGCTACCAGTGAGGAGAAAATGAGCATTGCGCCGGCAGAGCAACTCAGTCAACCAACGCAACCCGCAAAGGGACCGAAGTTCAGGCCGTTCGCGATCGGGCTTCCTCATATTGGTTCGCTTCCTCGCGGTGTGGATATGAGTGCAGCTACCGCGTCTGACTCCGTTGCAGACAAGTCTCCTGGAATAACGACTTCAGGACCAATCGAGATCTTTGAACTCAAAACCGGGCGCCGGGTTGCGGATCTGCCGGCGCACGCAGGGGGAGCCTATTGTGTCGCTTTCAGTTCTGACGGAAAGACTCTGGCTTCGGGCGGGGCGAATGGCGAAATCAAGCTTTGGGACGTTGCGGGGCAGAAGCTGATTCGCACACTGGCGGGCGATACCTCCGCGGCAATTGCGCTGGCATTCAGCCCGGACGGCTCCATCCTGATTTCCTCTACAACGGAAGGCGCTGTGAACCTTTGGGATTTGGAAGACGGCCAGAAGTTGGTAAGCATGATCTCGCTGGGAGACGGCAGTGACTGGCTTCAGGTAACTCCGGACGGACTTTTTGACGGTTCGCCCGCGGCGTGGAAAGAAATCCTGTGGCGATTCAGTGGGAATACATTCGACATCGCTCCCGTGGAAATGTTCTTCAACGAGTATTTCTATCCGGGCCTCTTGTCCGATCTAATGGCAGGCAGACGACCGCACGCGCCCGCAAAGCTTGAAGATAAAGACCGCCGTCAACCTCAACTCACCCTCGAGCGGGCAGATGCCTCCGGCAACGCGGCCGCGGTGACTTCGCGGAACCTGAAACTTATGGTCAATGTAACCGCTGCCCCAGCCGGGGCTCAGGATGTTCGCCTGTTTCGCAATGGCTCGCTCGTCAAGGTCTGGCACGGTGACGTGCTCCAGGGTCGGTCCTCAGTCAACCTCGAGGCGGAGATCCCGATTTCTGCAGGCGAAAACAAGCTCTATGCATATGCCTTCAATCACGACAACGTAAAAAGCGCCGATGCCACGCTCAATGTTGCAGGCGCCGAATCACTTCGCCGAAGGGGAGAGGTTTATGTGCTGGCGATTGGAATAAACCAGTATGCTAACGCGGACTACAACTTGAAGTTCGCGGTAGATGACGCGCGCGCATTCGGTGACGTGTTGCGGCGGAACGAGACGAGCCTTCAACAATTCGATCGCGTGGAAGTGGTCCCGATCTACGATGGCGATGCAACAAAGGCCAACATTCTGTCGGCATTTTCTGATCTGGCCGCCAAGGCTCAGCCCGAAGATGTTGTCCTTGTTTTCATCGCCAGCCATGGCACCGCATACCAGGGACACTTCTACCTTGTGCCTCACGACATTGGATACTCCGGCAGTCGAACACACCTTGACAGCAATGCGTTGCAAACGATACTCAACCACAGCATCTCTGATCGCGACCTCGAACAGGCATTTGAAGGCCTCGACGCTGGCAGGCTATTACTGGTGCTTGATGCCTGCAACTCCGGGCAGGCATTGGAAGCAGAAGAGAAACGTCAAGGCCCGATGAACTCGAAGGGCCTTGCCCAGCTGGCATATGAGAAGGGCATGTATATCCTGACCGCATCTCAAAGCTACCAGGCCGCACAGGAAGCTTCCGAGTTGGGTCACGGTTTGCTCACCTACGCTTTAATCGAGGAGGGCCTCGAAAAGGGAGCCGCGGATTTCGAGCCTAAAGACGGCCAGATCTCTGCACGCGAGTGGTTGAGCTATGCGAGCAAGCGCGTGCCCGAGATTCAATTCGACAAGATTCAACAGTTTCGAAATCTGCGCCGGGACTTTTCGTTTGCGGAGGACACCGAGGGGCGCCGTAGTCAGCAGCCCAGACTCTTTTACAGGAGAGAGCTCGAGGACAGCCCCTGGATCATCGCGCGGCATTAATGCAATTCGTGTTCGGAAGTGTGAATGGAGGACCGCTATGGTTGCCGATGACGCAAGAAAATGGCTGTTGACAGCCAGCCTGATAATGACTGCCGGCGTCTTTCTCTTCTTCATGGTTGCGCCCACGACAGGTTATCCGCTGACCTTCGCTCAGGCGCGGGGATTTCTCGAGATCATCATTCCGGTGTTTCTTGGCTACCTGGGGAGTGGTTCGCACTTCATTTTTTCGAACCGATCACGACGGTCATCACCAAAGATCGATGTTTCCGGTGAATTGGCCGCATTGATGATTCGCGGCCCGGTGATTGCCTTTGCCATTATCTGTTTTGGCGCGATCGCTGTATTTGGCTTTTCAAATCGTATTCTGGCTCCGATTGGTTCGGGAATGAGCATTGATACGCTTGCGGGCTTCCTATCCGGGGCCCTTGGATTGCTAGCCGTGACAACGAATGTGGCCATCTCATACCTGTTCGCAACAGGAGATAAGAGAGCAAAGGCAGGTGCATAAGCTTTGTGCTGGCGCGTTCGCGGTACTCATTCTCTACTCGCTGGCCGTGGCGGCCGATCTGAACTTCTCAAAGAGACGGATTGAATTGCCGTACACCCCTGATGCGGCGAGTGCGGATCGCGATTACCATTCCCTTCTTGGTGAAATCGAGCACCTGAACGCGGAGGAGAAGGAATCCGACTGCCGTTCTGAGCGATTCAGGAATGCCAGAGAGTCGGGAACTCCATGGCATTCCTGTCGGTTCTTCATTCCCTTTCCTCTCGCCGACCAGGTTGCGGTCGATGAAAACATCAAGGCCATTTATAGCTGGGCGCCGGCAGAGGCAGGTACTGCTGCTGCGCAGCAGGTGGAGCGCTGGCAAGTGCAGGCCGACAAGGGAACACCCTATGAGTGCAACGGCGCCGTTTGCAGCGTGATCGTCAGAGTGCTCGGCCACCCAAATGGGGAGGATGTCCTCGCCGCGTGCAAAGTCATTGCAGATGCCAATGGCGCGGCCTCCGGTGCCCCGTGGCATTGTGTCCCCATCGCGATCGTTGCCAGAAGCTCGATTTGGACGAAGATTGTGACTGGCTACACTGAGATTCGTAATCGGACCTTGGGCCTTCCGGATTTCGATCTGGCAGTAATCTCCAGAGATTCCATTCCGGATGTTTCATCGTTCCTCGCCGGCGCAGAGAACGCACTGAGTTCCGCCCCCCTCGCGTTGAGCCCTAAATTGGAGGTGAAGGGCACAGAAGTCGGCACTCTCTTCGGGACATCGCAATACGTTCCGTCGCAGGTGCTGCAGGCTTACCGGCCGAGGCTGCGCGAAATGGCAACGGTCAGGGTCGAGGCGTTTGGCGAAAAGCAGAATGGGCTCATGTATATCAGGCTCTCTGTCTCAACAACCGTGCTCGTCAACACTCTCGCAAGCACCGATCCAGATGATTGGCATAGGCCGAATCCAGCACAAGAGGGAGACTATATCAATGCGGTACAAGCGAACCTGAAGAAGTACTTAGAACAGTCTTGCCGACAACCGCTGTGGCGGACCAGCCATGTGATTACATGCGGATTATCGAATGATGCGCCATTACCAGCTTGGGCGCTGCAATAGGGACTGGACGGCTTCACTTGCTTGCAGATGCGACGAATGGAGCCGATCCCTGCGCAGACAGAAATCAGGGATGTCGGCCGGGACCCTGGATTTCTGGATCCATTTCCTGCTTGAGTTCTCGTGTTGAGCGCAGATCCTCGTGGTTCAGGCTTCGACGAAATCCCGTTCCCGATTCCTAAAGAGTCGATCCTGAAAAACCAATAAAAGATGCATGAAAGCTGATGAAAGTCGTTGTTTTTCGGTCTAGAATTTCCCTGAAGTTGAGCCGAATAGCCAGAAAACTGGGGAAATCAATGCGACCACATCGGGAGCCGAAGCAAACACAGCGAGAGATGTTCCAGGTTGATCTGGAACAGTTGATCGACATGCACGACCCGCTTGTACTTCTTGGGCAGTGCATCGACTGGAGTTCCTTCGAAGCCACTCTGGGAGCGACCTATCATCCCAGCCAAGGTGCTCCGGGGATATCGACTCGACTGATGGTGGCGCTTCATTACTTGAAGTATCAGCATGACCTGAGCGACGAGGATGTGGTTGCTATGTGGGTTGAAAATCCTTACTGGCAGCACTTCAGCGGCGAGCGGTGTTTTCAGCATCGTCTTCCGATCGATCCGTCGAGCATGACGCGCTGGCGCAGTCGTCTGGGCGAGGCCGGCGCCGAACAAATGCTCCGTGCCACGATCGATGCGGGCATGCGTACTGGCGTGGTTCGCCCCACGGAGTTGAAGCGCATCAACGTGGATACGACCGTGCAGACCAAGGCGATTCGTTTTCCGACCGATGCACGGCTTTACAACCGCATGCGCGAACGGCTGGTGAAGGTAGCTCGCGCCGAGGGCTTGACGATCAAGCAGAGTTACCGGCATGTAGGGCGGCGCTTGCTGATGCAGTCGAGCCGCTACGCCCATGCGCGACAGATGCAACGCGCACGGGCTTGCACCCGCAAGCTGCGCACGCAACTGGGGCGGGTGCTGCGCGAGATCCAGCGGCAGCAACGGACGCCGTCGACTGAGTTAGCGAAGTTACTGGAGACGGCGCGCCGCATCCATGCCCAGCAAAGGCATGACAAGAACAAGATCTACAGTGTGCATGAGCCTGCGGTCGAATGCATCGCCAAGGGCAAGGCGGGCAAGCCGTACGAGTTTGGCAACAAGGTCAGCGTGGCAGTCAGCAGTCGCGGTGGATGGTTCGTCGGAGCAAGGAGCTTTACGGGAAGTCCCTATGACGGCCACACTCTGGCGGCACAGATGAAGCAGGTGGAAAGGATGATCGGTGACTTGGTCGGCGAGGTGCACGTGGACATGGGTTATCGCGGCCATGATTATGAAGGCCCGGCAAAAGTGCACATCGACAAGCGGCAACGAGGCCGAACACCGCGCGCGCTCTGGCGATGGATGAAACGCCGCGCCGCGGTCGAACCAAGCATCGGACATCTGAAGAACGAACACCGCTTAGAGCGCAATCGACTGAAGGGTGTCGCAGGAGACGCGATCAATACTGTCCTGGCGGCTGCCGCAATGAACTTCCAGAAGCTCCTCGGAGCTTTTTGGCGCGTTTTCCTAAGCTGCCTGCTGCGCTTATGCAGCTGCATCTTCAGCCAACAAGGCCCCACAACTCGCCAAGTGCAATTCCAGAATGCATGAAGACGACTTTTTCAGGATCGACTAATTCCATGACATCAGATCCAATCGATTCGACGACCGGCAGTGAGACAGAGAAGATCGACGTTCGGTTGAGTCACCGGATCGTGCGGCTCTTCTCAGAGGGTCTCCACGCCAGCCCAAACAAGGCGATTGAAGAGTTGGTCGCCGATTCATTCGACGCTGGAGCGCGTCGACAAACTCAGATACGCTCCATACAGGTTAGCCTTACGGAGCTCCGCACAACTCAGGTCCGCCATCCGTAGATTTGCCTCAACTAGGAACGACTCGTTGAGAAACGCGCGATTCAGGTTCGCCCGAGAGAGTTCGGCTCGAAACAGGTTCGCATGAGTGAGGTTCTCCAGTTGGCATCCGGCAGATTCGAAATGTCGGCACCGATCAGCGAGGCGCGAGCCTTGCCATTGTCGACCACGATTGCGCGCACAAACAGATGCGAGCGGCGCCGCCAGTCCGGACGAAGCCGAGTCTATGCGGAGATGATGCCCTTCCCTTCAATGATGTGGAGATATCGGTTCGGCATCAGATTGCTGAGCGTGTCGACATGCTTGCTCGGGGCAGGCCAGTGGATTTCGAGTTCGTCGATACGAGCAGCACTCCCGATGCCAAGCACCACGCGAGGATCATGACTGGACAGGTAACTACCTCCGTTGTTTTTCAAACGCTGCCGTGTCTTGCCATCCACCTTCCAAACGATGCGGGCTCCGATAGCATCGCGATTACATTTAACTCCTTCCAACCTGAGCCCTAACCAGTTATTGCCGGTCGCCGCGTTGTTCCTTAGCAGCAAAGGCGCCCCGCCATTGATGCCGATCATCACATCAAGGGCACCATCATTGTTGTAATCTCCGACGGCCAGTCCGCGCGCGGCAAAGTCCTTCCGGAATACCGGACCTGCGACCTGGCTTACGTCGTGCAGCTTCCCATCTTCACCTTGGTGATAGAGCAGCAGGGGTTCTTTGTATTTCACTTGAATCGAGTACAAATCGATCATGTCATCCGGGTGGCCGTTGGCCAGAAGAAGATCGATCCCTCCGTCGTTGTCATAATCGAAGTATTTCAGCCCCCAGCCGCTCATCAGTCGAGTGTCCTGGGCCACACCATTCGCATAGGCGGCATCGGAAAAGGTCTCGTCCTTGTTATTCAAGTAGACCGAATACCTCTCGTGATCCACATTGGCTACAAAAAGATCCTGCCATCCGTCGCCGTTCAGATCGGCCGCATCTACACCCATCCCCGATCGAGGCCGCCCGCTTTCGCTGAATCCGACACCGGCCTGCAACGAGATTTGATCCCAGTTCCAGATGCCATTCGCGCCCGGCCCCCGATTCACGAAGAGAAAATTCTCCACCGTGTCGTTGGCCACAAACAGATCCATTCGGCCATCGTTGTTGATATCGGTCGCCACTGCACCCAGTCCTTTGCCTAGCGCCGAGGCAATGGCCGTACCTTTGCTCACCTCGGTAAATTTCCCGTCACCGTCGTTGTGGTAGAGATAGCTGGCGGTTGGCCTAAACACGCGCGGCACGCAGTAGTAGTTGCGGCCAATCTGATTATTCCCGCATTCCAACTTGTGCTTGCCGGAGTAGTCGACAAAGCTGCAGACAAATAGATCCAGGCGTCCATCGTTGTCGTAGTCGAACCAAACCGCGCTGGTCGTCCAGCCCGGCGTTGCGACTCCGGCCTGCGCGGTGACATCGGTGAAAGTGCCATCGTGATTGTTCTTGTAAAGAATGCATTCTCCGTAGGCCGTTACAAAGATGTCGGGCCAGCCGTCGTTGTCGTAGTCTCCGACAGCGACGCCCATTCCAAAGTAGGCACCGCTCACACCTGCCTTTTCGGTTACGTCTGTAAAGGTGCCGTCTCTGTTATTGCGGTAGAGTGCATTGCGGGTGGGTTTCGCCGGTTTCCAGAAGTCGCATGGGCCACTATTCACGAGGTAAATATCCATCCAGCCGTCGTTATCATAATCCAGGAACGCGCAACCCGGTCCGAGCGCTTCGGGCAGAAAGCGGCTTGGCGACATGGCGTTCTCATGCAGCCACACGATGCCCGAATCCGAGGGAGATACCTCTATGAACAGGGGCTTGTCCGGCGATTGGGCAAGCAAGGGAAATTTCAGGAAATTGGCGGCTCCCACCGTCAGTCCGGCTTTCAGAAAACCACGCCTGGAATGCATCATTCGGACCATTCTATCTTTGCGAGCAGGGGGAAAACGTCTACTTCTTCCTTTCTTGCGGTTGATGAATTGATAGGGTGAATCGTCATCCCGGATATGGTTCGCCCGACTTAACGATGCGAATGCGATGATCGGTGAATCGGTAGTGAGCGCCCGGCAGCTCGAGTTTCGGCATATGACATGTGACGCAGCGTGAGGCAGCGACGGAGCATCTCTTGGCGCCGGGTTTTCCGCCGTTGTGACACGACTTGCATTCTGCATCGTAATCGGTCGATTTCGAATCGACTTCCTTGTGCGGATCGTGGCACGCAAGGCAGCTGATCCGCTTATCGTCCGGGTCAAAGCACTGGCTTTCCTCCAGGCGGTAGGGTTGGAAGCGAACGTTGCCGATGTTTGGATTCCCTTGCGTGGCGATTTCTGCCCAGGTACGGTGACAATTGCCGCAGAAGTCGGATATCTGCTGCGCGGAGGTTCCTGCCAGCCGAAAGGATTGCATGGGGGCCGGATGCGTAGGAAGGGGCCAGCCCTCCTGCTCCGCTAAGTGCGTTTCAAGATTTGCATGGCAGTGCGCGCATTGCACTCCGGGCTGCAACGTTGGCAATGTGAGTTCGCCCCGGAAGACAGCGTTAGTCGCATGGCAGCCGATACAGCGAACCTTTTCGTCATGACTGATGAGCCGTCCGGCAGCGTCATACACACTGACTGGGACGTAGTTCTGGCTTCCCATTGTCGGTCCGAGCGCCTTCAACTCTCGAAACCAGCTGACTCGACTCTCGTACCAGTTGCCGTCTTTCACAAGGATGTAAGTTTGCCCGATCGCAAAGCTGGCTCCTAAGGCCCAAAGAATCGGCATGGAAACGGTATTGGTCCCGTCTGTAACCGAGTAGATGCTTTGGTTCCCCTTGCGCTCGATGCGATATCTGTACTTACCCCGGACAGTCGTGAGTACACTGTGCGTGGCGAGAACATTGCATTGCTCGACCGTTTCGAGCGCGTAGCCCATCATTGTCGAGGGCTGGGTCGCTGCCTGCCAGTGACAGCTCACGCAGTCGGCCGCGGTCAAGCGGCTCGATTGGGCAGCAGCTGCCGCACAGAGAAGAGACCAGAGACAAAGACCAAAACGAAATCGTATCGACATCCAAGATCCAAAGCAAATTGGTAAGGCTCGCCGAGCCGGTTCAACGCTACTTCTGCTTTACGCCAGGCTGCTTGGCCTGTGCCTCCGCTGTCAACTTAAGCACGATTTGACGCTCGCGCTTGCCGTCCTCCGGCCGCTTCAGACGGTAATACACCAATGCCAGCGAGACATGCGCCTCCGTAAACCCGGGCCATTTCTTTACCAGGGATTCGAGTGTCCCGCAGGCATCTTCCAGCTTCTCCTGATCGATGTCAACTAGGGCAAGTTGGTATTCGGCGCCCGGATCGCCTGGGCGCGTCTCCGACGCCCGCACAAGGTACTTACGGGCGTCGTCATAGTTATCCTGCAGCCGCGCGGCGGCGCCTAACTGCAGGTTCGCGACAAAGTTATACGGCGAAACCGCAAGCTCGGCTTTGAACTGCTTCGCCGATAAATCCGAATCTCCGGTCATCATGAGTGCGCTGCCATACATCGCATGCGCATCGGGCAGGTCAGGATTCAGCGCCACGGCCTTGGCGAATTCGTCACGGGCTCCCGCATAATCTGAATCGTTCATCTTCGCTTCGCCCAGCATCAGATGTGCCTCTGCCGAGTCGCCGTTGCGCAGGATTTTGTCGACCAGGACCTCGCCCTGATCCACGCGCTTGGCGCGGATCAACGCCGTTCCCAGCAGGTAACAAATTGCCAGGTCGTTCGGAGTTATCTTTTCCTCGGGCTCGAGCACACGAATCACGCCGTCGTTACGTCCCATGCGCAGGTAGCAATCGGCTAGCAGTAGAGCGGCCTGGTGGTTCGAAGGATCTTCTCTGTAAACCTTCTCCAGTTGGAGCGATGCATCGGTGATGCGACCCATCTTGTAGAAGGCAAGGGCGAGATTCAGGCGGGCACCGGCAAGTGTTGGAGTTAGTTTCAGCGCGGCCTCGTACTCGGGTATTGCCTCTTGAAACCGGCCTAGATCCACAAGCGCCGCGCCCAGGTTGGAGTGGATCGCCGCAGCGTCGGGATACGACTTCAGAAATTGGCGATATTCGGCAACCGCCTCCTCCAGCTTGCCTGCACGCTGCTTCTGTATCGCATCCTGCACCAGTTTTTGAGGAGACTGGGCACAAGCCAGAATGCCCAGGCTGAAAAGAAAAATGAGGATGACACTTCGCATGGGAATCCCTTCAAGTAAGAATCATAAGGGAATCGCGAAATGTCATCCCCACCATAAGGACCCGATTCAGACTTCTCTGCTCCGTTAGAAATAGAACTTCGACTCGAGCTCCAAGATACGTTGGCCCTGCTTTTGCGTCGTTTGGCCAAAGGCGGTGTTCTTCTGAGTAAACGCCCCCGTGCTCGGATCCTGATCGAACTGCAGGGTCAGGTTGCTTCCGCTCGGGAACGACCAGAGCGGGTGGTTGAGGAAGTTATAGGCCTGCATTCGGAACTGCAGCTTCCTGTTTTCTCCCATTGGGAAATTCTTGAAGAGCCCAAGGTCGGAATCGAAGTACGCGGGACCATACGTAGCCGGCAGCATGTTGGGTCCGTTTTGACCAGGCGTAGTCGGCACCGCGAAGCAGGCTCCATTGACAAACTCATGCGACGCCAGGTGCGACGTCGGATTACAGGTCAGTAAGGGGTTCAACTGCTGCGACGGCGTTCCCAAAATAGACTGGTTGTTGATGGCTATGCCGGTTGGGTTTTGCGAACTCACGGAGCCCGGAATGATAGCCGCCGCTTGCGGACATGCCGGGTCTGTGCAGTTGTACTGGACGTTGAAATTGGTATTAGAGGTGTATGCACCCGAAAATGTCAGGTTGGCGCCGCTCTCAAGTTGCGTGATTCCAGAGATCTGCCACCCGTTAGCAAGTCCATCCAAGAAGGCGCCCGCATGGAGCCGGTCGCCCAAATTGAGCGAGTACGCAGCGTTGAACAATTGCCGGCGGTCTGTAGGCAGAGGAGCGTAGTTCGCAACTAGGCTAAACGGATCCACTGCCGGCGAGACAATGCCCAGCGCTTTTTGGTAGGTGTAGTTCGCCTGGATCGTGTATAGGCCTGCATGCCGACCCCACGTGATCTGCAACCCGTTGTAGTTGCTGTAAAGGTTGTTGGTCGCCAGATTCAGGTCGCCGTAGCCCAGGTACGGGCGATAGTTGTTCGAGTTCGCGGATCCCGGATTGGTGGCAGTGGCCGTGGTGATGGTTCCGGCCGGGATCAGGTTGAGGTTGCTGCCGTAGCCGCCCTGGGTGTTCTGCAGGTCCTCGCTGCGGTTACCCACGTAGGAAACTTCGAGCAGGCCCTGCCACGGAGTCACCCTGTCGACGCTGAAGCTCCAGCTATCCGTGTATGGCTGCTCGTCATCCGTAGACGCCACGGCTGCCGGGCTCGCCGGCGTGGCTGCGACGTTAAGGCACGACAGGTAGGCCGCGAACAGCGCCGAACCTGTCATAGGATTGGTCGGGCACCCCGGTCCTCCAACCCAGTTGGTCGACGAGAGGGTGGCCGTTTTAACGCCTGCTGACGCGTCAAGCCCGCTGGTGAACTGGCCGGAATGATAGTAAAAGCGGCCCCAACCTCCCCGAAGCACGGTTCTTCCGTTTCCTGAGAGATCGTAGGCAGCTCCAAGCCGAGGCTGATAGAACAGCGATCGAGTCGGGAAGCCGCCCACGGGAACAGCCGAGTCCTTCTTATGCCACTCGAAACCGCAGTATGTTGGGGCAGCCGCGCAGCTCGGAGAGAATTCCGACGGGATAAAGATGGAATACCCATCGCCCAGGCGGTCAAGCCATGGCTGAAAGTGGGAGAACCGCATACCGAATTCTAACGTGAGCTTTTTGGTGGCCTTCCACGAGTCTTGCAGAAAGAATTCTGTTGTTCCATATGCGATGTCGTTCACGCGGTTGAAGTTTGACTCGGTGTAACCATTAGTAAGGTTACCAGTCAGCAAATCGGCATATTCGTTGCCGTAGCTGAATTGGTTGCTGGCTGTCACCAATGCCTCACCATTCGTGTAGTCGTTGGCGGGCTGGGCGTTCCGGATCCACTCGTAAAAGAACCCGGCCTTGATGGTGTGATCGTTCAGGACCTTTGTCACCGTGTCGCTGACGCTCGGCATGTACTTGTTTGCGTAGAGACCTGATGCATTGCCGCCGTCTTCAAATCCGCCAGGATTGAAGACCAGCGCCGCTTCGCTCGGTCCAAAATTACCGAAGGACGGAATCTGTTGCACGCCGTTGTTGAACAGGCCGGTGTACGTATAGCCGACAGTAGTGCGGTTCACAGCTGAGGGGTTGGCAAACACATTCGGGAAGCCTACGAACGTGTAGGCTATAACCGTCTCATTGGTCATGCTCGGACTGAACACGTGTGTGAGCGTTCCGGCTACAGAGTCCGAGCGGTTCTTGCCTTCGATCGCGGAGGGATACGGTACCTGATCTCCGTTGCGCCACCACAAACCCACCGGGAACTGCTGCACTTCACGCTGGTAGTTGTAGCGGACAAACACCTTGGTGGCGTCGCTGATGCTGTAGTCGCTACGGATCGTCCACTGGCGGTTGTTCTGGTTGAAAACTTCCGCCTGGGTGTAGTTGTAGCCGCCGGTAGTGTTCGGGTCCGCGTTTGCCTTCGGAAACAGCTTCGCCAAGGCCAGCATATTCGGGTCAATACATGTTCCGTTGGGCGTGCCCGTGCACATCGGAATCGTTGTGCCTCCGAACGCCGCAAGTGCCGCCGAGTTTAGTTGGCCCGGAGGCTTTCCGGCCGCCGTCATCGCACCCTCTTGAGCCACCGAGGACGCCGAGAAGTCGCCGCCCAGCTCGCTCGCAGTCGGAACGGTAGCGCGCAGCAGGCCCGTATCCAAGACCTGGTAGAAGTACTCAAAGCCGGTAAAGAAGAACAGCTTGTTCCGGTTCTTGTTGAAACGGGTCCCGGGAATGATGATCGGTCCACCGAGTGAGCCGCCGGGATAGTAGTACTTGTCTTGCGGCTGTTGAACATCGCTGAAGTTGTTCAGCCAATCATTCGCATTCATGGCGGCGTTGCGAGCAGAGAAGAAGGCGTTCCCATGGAACTGCGAGCCGCCCGCCTTTGTCACCGAGGTGATGACGATCGGTCCCTTCTGATCTTCCGCGCTGAAGTTCGAGGTCAGAACCTTGAATTCCTGCAGGAAGTCTGAGTTGGGGTTGACCGGAGTGTCGCAGTCGCATCCTGGATCGGAGACGTGTGCACCGTCCGCGACGATATCCATGGAGTCCTGAGGCAGGCCGTTGTAGGAATAAGCCGCATTCAGCGGGCTCTGGCTGCCGGAGTCGCCATTCGCGTTGATTCCGATGGTGGCACCGTTGTAGTTGGACTTATTCTGGGTGCCATTCGAGATGCCGAAGCCGGGCACAACCTTGATGTACTCAGCCGCATTGCTTCCCACCTGGACGAAGTTTTGCAATTCCTTCGTTTCTAATGCAAACGATTTTTCACCCGAATCCGTGGTTGCAATATCGATGTTCTCCGCGCTTACTTCGACCTCTTCGCTCGCTGCACCGACCTGGAGCTGAACGTTGTCGTTCCGCCTCTCGCCGCCACCCAGACTTATCCCGGTCGCCTTGTACTCCCGGAAACCGCCAGCTTGAACCGTAAGGTTGTAGTTGCCTACCGGGACCGAAGCAAACGTGTAGTATCCCTCGCCGTTAGATGTCGTCTCGCGACTGGATCCCGAGACGGTATCCTTCAGCACAATCTTCGCATTTGGGACCACACTTCCGGAGGAGTCCGAGACAACCCCGGTTAGCGTTGCGAAGATACCTTGTGCCCTTGCGGACACTGCGCTGGCCATCAGTAGACACAAAACAACAACAAACTGCAGCAAACTCCGTAATCTCACAGAGACCTCCCTCTTGCGATCTAAGCCATTAAATTTCGAAAAAGGCGAGGAAGAAAAGGTCCCGTTACTTTGATCATCACACTTCAGTACGAATGACGTACGATTGTCAAGTCTTTTTATAAAAGGTTTTAGTGATTTTTACGATGATCCCTTGGCAAGGGCTCGGGGCAGACGTTTGGAGTGCATTCGGTTCACTTGCCACATGTAGCGTGCATGCCTCTCGCGATTAGGATTCACCTCCAGGAAGTGACCATGCCGGAGGTCCTGTTCTTTCCGGCAGACCAGTCGGTCCACCTCGCACGAGCCTCCTGCCGAAATGCCGACCCAACAACGGCGTAAGTGTACCTAGCCGATTGCGATCATCTAAAAGAGTGAGGATTCACAGAGCGTTAGCGCGATTCCGGCCATCCCAGGTGCTCGCGAAGGAACTGGAAAGTGCCAACTCCGTGGATGGTGTGGGGCCCGTTGAAGAACTCGATCCGCGTCTGCGTGCCGAGATTCATCTTGTCGTAGAACTCGCGCACGAAGGCGTATTCGAAGGAGACCCACTGGTCGACGCTCACCGGGTCGTCGTGGCCGCGCTCGACCATGAAGGGACGTGGCGCCATCAAATCGGCCAGATCTGAATAGTTGAGAACATTGGCGAAGTTGAATTCGTACATGTCGTATTCCTTGGTCAACATGTAGCTCTGCGACGCAAGGACATTGGTCGTCTTCCAGACCCACTCGTTAAAGTCTCCGGAGCAGATCGAGAGAGCAAATTGATCGAGCAGGGGCGGCACGCGGACGGCTGTTTTGCCACCATAAGAGAGGCCGTAAAAGCCGATCCTCCCAGGATCAACAAACGGGAGGCTGGTAAGCCAATTCAGGGTTTGCTCATGATGGCCCAAAATGAAGGAAAACAGCGCCAGCTTGAGGGGATGGCCGATGCGCTGAATGATGCGGAACCTGTCGTCGCCTATGTAGGGGTTTTGCGGGGCGTACACCACAAAGCCTTCGTTGGCCAGGCTTGCTCCGAAGTGATGATAGAAATGGTTGTCGATCTTCGGATCCGCGACGTCGGAGGCTCGGCCTTCCAGTCCGTGCTGGCAGACCACAACCGGCCGCCGATCGCCCAGCCGCAGGTTTGCGGGGACCAGCAGGATTCCATACGCGAAGACATCCGGCCAGACATCGAGCATCACCTCATACCCTTTGAAGGTCGGCTCATCGAATACCAGACGGGTGCGGGGGTTGGGCGGCAAGTTTGGCGGCGGCATGCGGCCAATGACTTCATCCCAAATGTAGTCGCGGTAGAACTTCGTCGAATCCTTCCACGCGGCGATGGACGAAGCATCGGCGTTTTTCCAGAAAGACTTGCGCACGTTGGGCGACTTTCTGATCAGAGCCTGGGTAAAATCGACGATTTGATCGAACTGGCGATGGAGTCTTGGCTGCGGGGCGTAGCTGCCGTATGGCGTGGGCGGGTGGATCGCCGCAGGCGCAAGGCGGTTGCTCAGCCCGAGAGCCTGGAGAAATGTCCCGAGCGCGGCATCCGAGCCGGGAAGTCCATATCCATTTCCGCTGGCAACGAAGCGGAGATTCGCGTCGGAGTTCAACTTCCGGAAAAAAGGAGCGGCGCGAGCAACCTCTTTTCTCACGGCTTCTGGCGACGGAGTGGTCAGTGTCCCGTTCGGACAGGCGAAAGGCTGACGCCCGTCTGTGGCTGGCGGCGGACCAGCGACCTCGGGGCCGCGACAGGCCTCGACGACGAGGCTGCGGGGAGCGATGAGACTCGCGAGTTCCGCATCGCCGAATTCACGGACCAGTCCCCAAAGATCGCGGTAGATCGGTTCCGTCCAGAGCGCTTCGCGCGGCTGGAAATACCCGCTGACCGCCGTTGCATCGATCCTGGTATCGATCGCGCCACTGTAAAGTGCCAGCAATCCGCCCTCGCCGTAGCCCACGACTCCGATCGGCAGTTTGTTTTGGGTGTTTTCGCGCTCGAACCAATCAACAACCGCGAGGACCTTCTGAACTTCGTAGCCGATAATGTGCCGGCCGGTTTCAAAGGCCATGCGGTAGATCCACTCGCGATGCGGCATGTTGGTCATGCCGATGCCGGGAATTCCCGAGAAGGTATCGTCGCGGTTCATTAGAACGGGAACGACCACCTGAATCCCGTTCTCTGTGAGGCGGCGAGCAAATTGCGCAGCCGGAGGAACACCGTCGGTAATCCCTATCAGCATTTCGGGTGTCCAATCGGCATCAGGCAGCGCCACCACGCGCGCTACCGGCTGCTGTTGCGGCTGGAGGAGCAAACCCTCGGCTTGCATTCCATCGGAATCTGCCGTGACCGGATCGAAGACCCTCCAACGGATTGGATAGGCCTTGTACCCGGTTCCCTGCGCAATTTCTGCGGGTTCGGCAAACTTAACCATGACGTCCGGCGGCTGAACAGTAGTGCGCGGATCGACGGCTCCGATGATCTGCCGGAATCTCTGCCGGTTGGCCTCAACGGATTGCGTATACCGATCGGCCGAAAGATAGTCCCGGCTCCATAGCCGCTCTCGCTCGGCCGCCTGCCGGCCAGTTTCGCGCAGGAGGTAGTTGCGAATTCCATCCACCATCCGGATGGCCAGATCGCCCTGCTCCGTCAAGGGAGCCGTCCGCGGCAGTTCGGTCCCTGGAATCGCTTCGGCAGATGCATCGGACGCCCCACGCCTCGCGAGCACAGATTCATCTAAGGGCGACTCGCCGAGGAGGTAATTGCTCAAGCCCAGGGAGAGTGTCGTTGCAGTTGATCGATTGAGGAACTCTCTTCGATTCATCCTGATCTCCTGAGCCAGCCGAACGATCCGTATACGCACGATCTGGCGTGGCCGCGCCGATGTTTGAAGTCGAAGAACTTGTTATATCAATAACTGGGTGATTGTCAAAGGACCCGTCGGACGATTTGCAGGCACACGACACTTGCGCTGCGTGTGCTGCATGACGATGCGGCAGCTGAGGCGCAAGGACAGAGCCCGGGTCGAGCCCCAACTCGTACGCGTCTGACTGCCGGGTTCGCATGAAACCGAGGGTGAGTTCGGGAGTAGGATGGCTCTGACAGGAGCGTTACCAGTGAATCGAAGAGAGTTTCTCGCATCATCCACAGCTTTCGCGGCAGCCTCGCCCTGGTCCAGCCTGGCACAGACGCCGGAGAGGCATCATGGGTTTCCCCCCGCGTCTCTGAGAAACGATTCATATATCGAAACCACGCCTGTGCCGGAATATCAATGGGCGCCGGAAAGCTCCTACGAAGCATTTCAGGATGCGAAGTTCGGAGCCCGAATACACTGGGGCATCTACTCGATCTGGCATCGCGGCCCGGAGTCGTGGCCATTCCTGGACATGTCGTTCGAGGATCGGCAGGCGTATAACAACCTCTATCAAACTTGGAATCCGACGGGTTTCGATGCGGACGCATGGATGAATATCTTCAGCGAAAGCGGCATGCGGATGTTTGCCTTCACCACCAAGCATCACGAAGGCTTTTCCATGTTCGACACCAGGACGCGAGTGAGGAACCGGGCAAACTGGACCGCGGCAAGCGGGCCGCGGATCGAACCCTGCGATCTCGCCTATTCGATCATGGAGACGCCGTTCAGGCGCGACGTGGTGAAGGAGCTATGCGACGCGGCGCATAAGCGGAGCATCCGGATCGATCTCTATTTTTCCCATCCCGATTGGTATGACGCGGATTTCCGGCCCTACGTGTGCCATCCGTTTCAGGTACCTTCCTCGACCGAATGGATGATCCCGGCCGATTTGCAAATGACGAGTCAGAGATTGGGTTCGCGCGCCATCATTGTTCCTGATCCGACGGATGCGGAAGTGGCGCGCATGATGGCGAGACACCGGGCACAGCTGGTGGAGCTGTTGACGACCTATGGAAAGATCGACATGATCGACCTGGACATGTGGCTGGGGCCGCGTGTCTGGCCTGAGCTGCGCAAGACCTTGCTGAAGATCCGGGAACTGCAGCCGCAGGTGATGCTACGTAAACGTGGCATTGGGAACTACGGCGATTACTATACGCCGGAGCGGGTGGTGCCTGGGTCGGAGCAAGCATCAGACAAGCCGTGGTTCACAATCTATCCGCTGGGCACGGACTTCTCGTACGAGCCCGATGCGGCGAAGTACAAGGGCACGCAATGGATTGTGCAGAATCTTGTGGATGCTGTGGCCAAGGGCGGCGGATTGCAGGTCGGCGTCGGGCCCAATGCTCACGGCGAGTTTCATCCCGAGGCGATCCAGCAGATGAAGAATGCGGGAGCCTGGTTAAAAGTGAACGGCGAAGCGATTTATGAAACCCGTCCGCGTGCGGCATCGCTGTGGTCGGAAGGCAAAACCGTTCGTTATACGCGATCCAAGGATTCGCGATTTGTCTACGCCATTTTGACCGCCTGGCCGGGAAAGCAGGTGGTGCTGAAATCAATTCGGCCGAGGGCCGGCTCGAAGGTGCGGTTATTGGGCTCCGAGGAAGAACCAACGTGGAAATTTGATTCTGCGGCAGGGACGACAATTACTCTGCCGGAGAATCTGCAACAATCCGGCAACCGGCCGTGCAGCTACGCATGGAGCCTCAGATTGGAAACATCCCCCGCTTGATTCAGAGGGATAAACTGTCACCTGATCCAATACGAAATCGGGTATTCATCTGGTCGGTGTCGCGGATCAGCTGCTTGCAGAGAGCGCAGGCCGGATGTAAAGCCGCGGGAGGGTCTCGCAATCGTGGTAGGTGCGCGCTTACAGCTGCTGCTTGGCAGCGATCAGAGGGGTGAAGAGCTCCCGATCCCTACCTGAGCCGTCGAGCGAACCCGTGAATTTCCGAGGCGCACTCGGAAAACAGGCCCTATGAGAGTTTACGGGGACTCATCCTGTGTGGGACTCGTCCAGTCTGATAGAACCCCAACCGATCTCTCCGCCAGACGGAACGCCAGGATCGCATCTGCACTCAACCGCTACATCTGTCGCGGGTGGTAGAATCCGACCCGGCGATACCAGGGCAGAACGCCCGTGGATATCCTCGAAAAGTGTGCGATCCCAGACGCTGCAACGGAGCCATTTGGGGGACGAATCCAGAGGTCTCTTGATTGTTGTTAGGAGGTGAGGCGCTCGTTCGAGCAATCGTCTCGTCATTTGAACGTCGTCACTTGAACGAATTCGCAGAACCTGAATCAGAGGCCTTATGAAAACGCTGATCGCGATCTTCCTGGCGCTCGGAGTGACAACGCACGTATATGCGCAGGGCGCCAAAGCTGCCCCGGATGCCGCGCAGACGGGCAACGCCGAAGGGATTCTCCAGTCAATCGAGAACGCCAACGTCACTCGTGCCGGAAATGAACTTGTGGTTACACCCAAGGACGCCCGCACACCGGTTGAGATGGTCTTCGCCAGTTGTCAGGGGCTGGGCGTTCAATACGAAGCCAATCAGTGGTGGGTTCTTCCCATCAGCGCAACCGGCGCGCAAATCGATGCGAACCGCGCGCTGTGGATTCTGCCGCTCGATGCGGCATCGAAGGATCACTCCTGGTATCTCGTGCTGCACGGTGGCAGCCTCAGTGCCGGGAAAACAGAGTCGGGGCTAACGGTTACAGTCCGCGCGCAGAGTGTCACGCTCTCCCGTGCGGAGGCTCGGCCGCATAGCGACCCCTTCGGCCATCGATTCTCGCTTCAGTTTGCCGGCGGAGCCGAACTGGAAGACGCGTTGGCTGCCTTCTACTGGGGCACCATGCTGCCGTCTGTTGTGGAGAAGACCATGGCGGCGAACTTCCCCTACAGCAGTGGCTATGTTCTCAGCACGCTGAATGTGGACTCCTATGCGGGCTCTTATCCTGCCGTCGATCACGAATTTCAGATCAAGGGACGCCTCGCCATCGGCTCGCAGGTCGATCTCGATGTTGTGAAACGGATGATCGAGCTGCAGTTCCGGCTGATGAATGACGACCCGGAGTATCTCTATCGTGCTCCCACGTCAGTGCAGCCCGACGGGAGACGCGAGTACCACGTGCGCAGAGACAGCATGGACCGCCGTCAAAATGCGGCCATGTTTCCAGTAACCGGGAACATCGAAGTCATCGAAGAGGCTTGGCGCTACTACGAAGCAAGAAGAGATACCGCGTGGCTGCGGTCGAACATCGAGCACCTTGAACACGCGGCGGGCTGGGTACTGGCGAACACGGATCAGTACGGCCGCGTCTGGTCGGATGTGTATTACGAGGACCAGGTGATCAAGGATGGACGCGTGACGCAAGCTCAGGCATTTGCCGCTCACGCCTTCGCCTTATTGGCCGGCATGGAGGCACTTCTGGCACGGCGAGCGGAGTCCGCCTGCTATGCCGCGGCTTCAAAGAAAATGGCCGGAGCGCTGGTTGCGCCTTTTCCCACGGGGTACTGGGACGCAAAGAATCAGCGATTCATTGACTGGGTCGACCGCAACGGAAAGGCTCACGATCACATTCATCTGCTTGCCAATGAGTTGCCCGTGACCTTCGGCTATGCAACGGCCGATCAGGCCGCTGCCGTGCGGCGCTTGATCGACGAGAATACCGCACAGTTTGAGCGATTCCCCAGCTTTGTGGCGGCGAACATCGCCGCATACGACAAGTCCGAGATTGGCATTGCCGGGCCTTATGATCTTTGCGCGGCCGGCAGGTACTGGTACTGGGACGCCGCGTTTCGTCAGTCGCAGAGGCAAAACGGCATTCTGTTCGATCAGCTTAAGGCGGTGGCCGCGGAAGGCGCGAAAAACGGCTACTTCATGGACGAACGCTACGACATGGACTATGTCTATTACATCGATGGCAAGGACGCGCACGGGGCTCAGAAGTACTACGAATATCCAAACGTCTTCGCGGCTGTCCTGGTGGACAAGTTTCTCGGCCTCTCCATTCCCGCCGATGCAGACGTATCCGTTGCGCCGCATCTCAGCAGCTATGGCAGCGTGGAGTTTGCGATTCCCGAGTACGACTTGCGTTACAGCTATAGCGAGAACGGATTTGTGCTCCAGAATCTCTCCGCAGGGTCCCGACGATTCAAGGTGGATCTGTCAGCTCTTGGCTTCGCCGCGACGGTGTACCGGCTAGGGAGCAAGTCCACGAGCGGAATCGTGGGCCCGCGTTCCACTGTGACCTTGACCGCGCAGGAAGAGGCACGCTGGACTCCGCAACGATAAGAGATCAGTGATTGGAGGTAAGTCCGCACAAGTGGGCATGGTCACCTGGATCCAGTGCCCGTCCCCGGGTGTGGATTGCCGTCGCAACGAGAGTCTTTCAGTAGTAATCGGCTCTTTTTCCAGTAAATTCCGTCCAATGAGCTTCGAAATGGAGCGGCTGTTGTCCCGACGAAACGACTGCTGTCAACTCCAGATAGGAGTAGAAAGCTGGGTGGTTTTGGCGCCTTTTCTTGCCAAAAGGATGCTACTCCTCAAGCATTAGCTGACGTTGTTGGTTCGCAGCGGATCCTCCTTCTTAGCGAACCAAACTATGGCGGCAGCCTCGATCCGCCGTTCATCCCTCTCCCAATCGGCTTGTATGCGCTGCCAGAGTTCTTCTGAAACCTTCCCGTCAAACTTGTCAGAGTGGGCCGCATCCAATCGCACGTGCAGCGCAGTTCGCTCGCACCCCAGGCACGCCCCATTCTGCTCCCTTTGCCGATCAGCATTCGACACTCTGCCAGCGTGGCCACCGCGAGCGCGAGGTGAACTAAAGTTCAATGGGTTGTGATACGTGTCACTGTGCCGGACCGCCGTAGCGCTTGGAATAAAATATGCGACTGCCTTGAAAGCGAAGAAATGAAGAAGATCTTGCCTGGGATCCGCAGAAGATCGCGGATCAAGGGGGTGCACTCAGATTGAGGGAGATTTTCTTTCTGCTTCGAAGTGGCCAGTTATGAACGTCATCGGCATTAGCGGACTCGAGAACTCTGTTCCGTTCAAGGAGGCTAAGTGGCCTGGCTTGGAGGAGCGCGAATATCGAATTGCACAGGGCATGGACGCAGCAGCCGCATTACTGGTTGACGGGAAACTCGTATGTGCTGCTGAGCAGGAGCGCTTCTGCAGGAAGAAGCACACAGGCGACTTTCCCATCGATGCAATCCGATTCTGTTTGGCCGAATCCGGCATCTCAATTTCCGAAATCGACGAAATCGCGCATGGATTCGACTATTCGCCCTATCGAGAGCTCTACCTGAGAGATCAAGTTTCATCTGAGCTTTACCAGCAGGTCCTCTCTCGCGACGCATTGCTCTCTCAGATACGCCGCGACCTTCCAGGTTTTCCCGAGAACAAGGTGTTTGGCGTTTGCCATCATCTGGCGCACGCCGCCAGCGCGGCTTATACGTCAGGTTGGGATGAGTGTCTCGTGGTGGTGAACGACGCGATGGGAGAGATCGAGAGTCTCAGCGTTTACGAATTCCACGACGGAGAACTCGATAAACTTCGTACTGTGAGCGCCAACGACTCCATCGGCATCCTGTACTCGCTGGTAACACTGCATCTGGGATTTGATTTCAATTCGGACGAGTACAAGATTATGGGTCTGGCGCCTTACGGCGATCCCGCCCACTTCCGTCCCTTCTTCGAGAAAGTGGTGGAGCTTCGTGACGACGGATCAATCCGAATTCCGATTCTGAAAATGAACCGTTCTCGCGAGGAACGGGAGAGCTATCTGGCAACGCGTGCATGGCTGGACGAGTATCTCATCCCGCGCAGACAGCGAAACCATTCCGTCAATTCCATCCATGAGGACGTGGCGGCTGCGCTTCAGGAATGCCTTGAGCGAGTGGTGATGCACGTCTGCGAGCATTTTCGAGAGCGGACGGGACTTCGAAGGGTCGCTCTGGCTGGAGGCGTTGCCCTCAACTGTACGGCCAACGGCAAGCTAATCCGCTCAAGGCTCTTCGACGAAGTCTACGTTCAGCCGGTGGCCGGAGATGACGGCGTTGCACTCGGCGCTGCCCTGTATCGCACTTCACTTGCGCAGGAGATTCCGAACTGCCGGTTCCCCGCTCCGCTATTTGGACCTAAATACAACGAAAGCGAGATCGAGGCCGCTCTTCGCCGTTTTGACGGTCAGATCCATTGGCAACGCTTTGACTGTCTCGAGGCGACCTGCGCTTCAGCTGCGCGCCTCATCGCCGATGGGCGCGTGATTGCCTGGTACCGCGGGAGGATGGAGTATGGTCCACGTGCGCTCGGTAATCGAAGCATCCTGGCCGATCCCAGGCGTCCGGAGATGCGCGACCGCGTCAATGCAATGGTCAAGAAGCGCGAGGCTTTCCGTCCCTTTGCTCCCGCCTGTTCAGTGGAAGAGGCTCACCGCTGGTTTGAAGTGGAAGTGGGGACGGAACTTCCCTACATGATTAGCGTCGTCGATGTTCGTCCGGAAGTCCGGGCCCTCCTGCCGGCTATTACCCATGTGAACGGTTCTGCCCGGCTTCAGACGGTGTCAGTGAACGACAATCCGGATTTTCACGCACTTCTGAAGGCGATCGGTCAAACCACGGGTCGCCAGATGGTTCTGAATACCAGCTTCAACGTCAAGGGACAACCCATCGTGAACACGCCCGAAGAAGCGATCGAGACGTTTCTCGGAACAGGCATAGAGTTTTTGTTTCTGGAGAACTTTCATGTCACCCGTTCAATTGCTTGAGTTGAATCAGACAGAAGCCGACTGCCCGCGCGACAGTACGATCGCCGAGCTCTTTGCGCAGCAGGCCGCCCGGACTCCGGATGCCATTGCAGTCGCCGTTCGAGACCATCAGCACAGTTATCGCGAACTCGATGAACGTTCTAATCGCCTTGCCCGGCATCTCCAGGGTCTCGGCGTCAAGCCAGACACGCTGGTTGGCGTCGCGATGGGACGATCGGAAACTCTCGTCGTGAGCATGCTAGCCATTTTGAAGGCCGGTGGAGCTTATGTTCCACTTGATCCCGATTATCCCCAGGAGCGCCTTACATGGATCATGGAAGACTCGCGAATGCCAGTTCTCTTGACATCAAAGGACGCGCGCGGGTGGCTTCCGCTGGGCCGCAGTCGCCTCATTGTTTTGGATGCGGACGATTCCGTGATCGAAGGTCAACGTCAAAAGCCGTTCTTCTCTCAGGCAGTCAGCCGCAACCTGGCATATGTGATCTACACTTCCGGCTCCACAGGCAAACCCAAGGGAGTTATGGTGGAGAACCGAAATGTTGTCAATTTCTTTACCGGTATGGACCGCGCGATCGGTTGTGAACCCGGGGTATGGCTTGCCGTCACCAGTGTTTCCTTCGACATCTCGGTGTTGGAACTTCTGTGGACCCTGACCCGCGGCTTCAAGGTTGTCATCCATACCAATGAGGACACAGGTACGATCGCCGATGAGATCATCCGGCACCGCGTCACTCATCTGCAAATGACTCCGTCACTGGCGCGCATGCTGACGCTGGATGTGCGCGCGTTCACGGCTCTGGGCTCACTGCGGCAAATACTTCTGGGAGGCGAGGCAGTGCCGGCTTCCCTGATTCATCATCTTCGCCAGAAATTCCATGGCGAGATCTACAACATGTACGGACCGACAGAAACCACTGTTTGGTCAACAAGCTGCAGAGTTCAAGAAGTGGGAAGTGTCGTTTCGATCGGCCGGCCCATCGCGAACACCCAGATCTACCTGCTTGACGCAGAACGGAATCCTGTCGCCGCAGGCGAAGTCGGAGAGCTTTTCATTGGCGGCGACGGCGTGGCCCGCGGCTACTGGAACCGCCCGGATCTTACCGCCGAGCGATTTCTCAACATCCCCTCCCTTTCAGAACAACGGATTTATCGCACCGGCGACCTGGCTCGGTTTCATCCAGACGGAAGCATCGAGTTCCTCGGGCGCGCCGACTTTCAGATCAAACTCCGCGGCCATCGCATAGAGCCAGGCGAGATTGAAGCAATCCTTGAAGATTGCGCTGGAGTCAGGCAAGCGGTCGTTATTGTCCGTGAGGACCGCGAGGGCGACAAACGCCTGGTTGCCTATCTGGTAGCTGAAGTCATGGGAGCCGACAGCGTCAGGGGTTTGCGCGATGCACTCGTATCGAAGCTACCCGATTATATGATCCCTTCGAGCTTCGTTTTCCTTCCTGCATTGCCACTTACTGCGAACGGAAAAATCGATCGCAAAGCCCTGCTTAATCTTCCGTCACCTGGCCTTTCCGCGGGTGCTGCTCAGGCCCAGCCGGGAAGGTCACCTTCAGGCGAAATCGAGCGCATCGTTGCCGGAGTTTGGCAAGAGGCGCTGGGAGTTCCGATGGTCGGCCTGGATGACAACTTCTTTGACCTCGGAGCCCACTCCCTCACCGTCGCCGAGGTACAGGCCAGGCTGCAGGAAGTATTGGGGCGCGAGATTTCCCTTGTTGATCTCTTTCAGTTCTCCACGGTGAGTGCCCTCGCGGGTCATCTTGCGGGAACTCATTCACAGAGCCAAGCATCAGACCGAGCTGAACGCCGCAGAATAGCCCGGCAGACTCGAAATGGAACGTAATGAAACCTTCCTCTATTGCGATCATCGGCATGGCCGGCCGTTTTCCCGGTGCTCGAAACATCATCGAGTTCTGGCAGAACCTGCGCGATGGCGTCGAGTCCATCCGCGACCGCTCTAATGCTGAACTGATCGCAGCCGGGGCAACTCCCAAGGATCTGGCCAATCCGGAATACGTCAAGCGTGCCGCCCTGCTCGACGACGTCGACCTGTTCGATGCATCTTTTTTCGGCTTCAGTCCACGGGATGCATCCATCATGGATCCGCAGCATCGGCATTTTCTAGAGTGCGCATGGGAGGCGCTGGAAGATGCGGGCCATCCGTCCCAGCTTTTCGATGGGTCGATCGCCGTCTTCGCTGGTTCGGGCATGAACACCTACCTGATCCACAACCTGCTCGCCAACCGTCGCTTGCTTGAGTCCGCGGGTCTGTTCCAACTCAAGCAAACCGGCAACGATAAGGATGTGCTGGCTACGCGCGTTTCCTATCAGCTTGACCTGCACGGTCCGAGCATCAACGTGCAAACCGCTTGCTCTACTTCGCTTGTCGCGGTGCATCTTGCCTGTCAAAGTCTGCTCAACTACGAATGCGACATGGCTTTGGCTGGCGGAGTCACAATTGAATTTCCGCATGGACAGGGCTATATCTACCGCGACGGAGAGATTCTTTCGCGCGACGGTCATTGCCGCCCATTCGACGAGGCATCCAGCGGCACGGTTTTTGGAAGCGGCCTCGGAATTGTCGTGTTACGGCGACTTGAGGATGCGCTCGAAGCGCACGACCACATCCGCGCAGTCGTTCTCGGGTCCGCAATTAATAATGACGGTGCCCGCAAGGTAGGTTACCTGGCGCCCAGCGTTGAAGGCCAAGCCGAAGTTATTGCCGAAGCTTTGGACTTCGCCGGAGTCAGCGTCGAGAATATCTCCTACATCGAAGCGCATGGAACTGGTACCAAGGTCGGTGATCCAATTGAGATCAGGGCGCTGACGCAGGCCTTCCGCAAAACGACGACTCGAAGCACGTTTTGCGGAATTGGGTCATTGAAATCGAATGTTGGGCATCTGGATGCGGCCGCCGGCGTAGGCGGCCTGATAAAGACGATCCTTGCGCTCGAACATGCGCAGCTTCCCCCGAGCCTTCATTTTGAGAGTCTGAATCCGCATATCGAGTTGAAAGGCAGCCCGTTCTTTGTCAACAGCCAACTCCGCGATTGGCCCGCCGACAGATCACCTCGGCGCGCGGGTGTCACTGCGCTGGGCATTGGTGGCACGAACGTGCACGTAGTGCTTGAGGAAGCTCCAACCCCAGTGGTGTTGCGACAGACCAGACCTTATCAACTCTTGACAGTCTCCGCAAAGACCGAGACCGCCGCTGATCGAGCTTGTTCCAATCTCGTCGCTCATCTGCACGCGCACACCGAGCTAAACCTGGCTGATGTTGCCTCCACTTGCCAGCTCGGCCGCAACGCCTTCTCGCATCGACGTGCACTTGTGGTCGACGATTCTCGCGAAACGGTGAATGCAATTGCAAACAACGAGCGTAAACCCCTTGTCGCAGGAGTAGCCGGGAGGACGGCGCCGCCTGTAGCCTTCATGTTCTCCGGACAGGGTTCACAATACGTCAATATGGGTCGCGAACTCTACGAAAACGAGCCCGTTTTTCGCAATTGCCTCGACCTCTGCGCACAATACCTTCTTGAGCCTCTCGGGCTTGATCTTCGCCATGCCCTCTACCCGGCGGAACAGGAAAAGAATGTTGCAGCGGAAAGGTTGAACCAGACCTGGTTGACGCAGCCTGCCTTGTTTTCAATCGAATACTCGATGGCACGCTGGTGGATGTCTCTTGGCATCGAGCCTGCCACGATGGTGGGCCACAGCATCGGTGAATACGTGGCTGCATGTCTCGCCGATGTCTTCTCTCTCGAAGATGCGCTGGCCATCGTTGCTTTCCGCGGAAGGCTGATAAACGAACTTCCTCCGGGATCAATGCTTGCCGTTCCACTCGCCGTGGACGAAATTCATCTCAACGGTAACGTCTCAGTGGCTGCTGTCAATAATCCTCGACTCTGCGTCGTTTCCGGGCCATCGTCCAATATCGCTGCTCTGGAGGCAGGCTTGATCAAGCAGTCTGTCGTTTGCCGTCGCTTGTTCACCTCGCATGCCTTTCACTCCGCGATGATGGACCCCATTCTCGAATCCTTCGAGAAGCGGCTTTCGAAGGTTGCCCTCCAGCCTCCGCGCATCCCTTACCTGTCCAACGTCAGCGGCACGCTGATCAAAGCCGAGGAGGCCACCAACCCAGCTTATTGGGCGCGCCATATTCGTCAGACAGTCCGTTTCTCTGACTGTCTCGTGGAACTCTTGAACAAGCCGGACCAGATTCTTATCGAAGTGGGGCCCGGTAACACGCTCGCATCCTTGGCTCGCCAGCAGGGCGGCACATCGGCAAGAGCACTGCAATCTTTGCCGCATCCCCGCGAGACCAACTCCGATCTTCGTTGCGCGCTCCAGACCCTTGGCCAGCTCTGGGTTTCGGGAGTCAAAGTCGATTGGGCGAAGCTCCATGCGCCCGGCTCCGTTCAGCGTGTTCCATTGCCAACTTATCCCTTCGAGCGCCAGAAGTTCTGGATTGAGGCGGATCCAGTTCACCCCGCCACCCCACTTTCCACCGATTCCCCGTCGAGCGTTCAAGACGTTAAGGGCGAGTGGTTCTATCGGCGCGTCTGGAAACGGGTTTCTCTTCCCGCCGCGTCCAGCTCCGAGCGCGGTTGCTGGATCGTTTTCCGTGACTCGGCAGGCCTAGGAGATCACGTCGCTGCCAAACTTCGAACGGAAAAACAGGATGTGGTTCTGGTCGATCCGGGCTCGAGCTATAAGCGATGCGGAAAGGGGGCCTACACAGTCAGGCCCGCCGTTCACGACGACTATAACGCACTGATTGCGGATGTGACCTCAAGTGGGCATACGATCCGGAAAATTCTCCATCTCTGGTCAGTGGTCCCGGAAGGCGCGGAACCGCTGCTCGAACAGACGCTGGACCGCAGTTTCTATAGCCCCCTCTATTTTGCACAGGCGGTCACCGCCCAGGACCTCGCGCGAATCGACGTGGCCTTGGTCTCCAACCGCATGCAACAGGTCTCAGACGAGTCGATCCACAATCCAGCTCGGGCTGTGTTGCTGGGTCCGGCGCGCGTGATTCCCAAGGAGCTTCCTGAAATTTCCTGCCGTGCCATCGACGTGGATTTCGATCGCGGCCGGGCAAAGGAGTGTGCGGGCGAGCTTGTGGCCGAGATGACGTCGACCTTTGAGAACGCCACGGTTTCGTATCGCGGTGGCGAGAGGATGGTCGAAAAACTCGAGCGATTCGATCTTTCGGCTGCGCCCGGGCGCCGACAGCTGGAGCGTGGAGGCGTCTACCTCATTACGGGTGGGTTGGGCGGCGTTGGGCTGGTTGTTGCCGAACAACTTGCCCGCGAGTTCAATGCCCGCCTGGTGCTGGTAAGCCGCACCAAGCTGCCTCCCAAGAACGAGTGGGAAGTGGCGCTGAACGGCGAGGAGCTGATGGAGCCCGATAAGCGGAGAATTCGGCAGCTCATTGAGATCCGTTCCCTGGCTGGAGGCTTGCTCATCGCTCAAGGGGACGTGACCAATCCGGACGAAATGCGTAACATCGTTGCCTTGGCTCGAAAGAAGTTTGGAAAGATCGATGGCGTATTTCATGCTGCGGGCGTTCTCGACGACGGACCGTTGATGCTGAAGAGCGCTGAAAGCGCTGCTCGCGTACTCGATCCAAAGGTGCGTGGAACGATGGTTTTGGAAGAGGCACTCCGCGATGCGCCACTGAGTTGCTTCGTCTTGTTCTCCTCCATCAGCTCCATCATCCCGCCGGCGGGCCAGGTGGACTATGCAGCCGCCAATGCTTTTCTTGACGCTTTCGCGCTTAGCCGCAAGGAATCGGTAACCGTCGTCAACTGGGGCGCCTGGGGCGATCTTGGGATGAGCGCGCGCTCGTTCTCTCCGCACCCTTTGCTGGAACGGCGCTTGGTGGAAACGCCTCGAGAGATCGTATTTGCCAGCCAGTTTTCGCTTGAAAAGCAATGGCTGCTCTCCGAACACCGGCTGAAGACGGGCAACGCACTCATTCCCGGCACCGGATACCTGGAGATGGCTGCTGGAGCATTCACCCACGGATCTTTTCAAAACGCATTCGAGTTCGAGAATGTACATTTTCTCTCTCCGCTTACGTTCGCCCCCTCGGCACCGAGAGACCTTCGGATCCACCTAAGACGGGAACAAGGTGCCGGACCGAAGAAAGAAGCCTTTCGCTTTACCATTCTTGCGCGAGCCGACTTTGAAGGGACAGGCGAGTGGAGCGATTATGCTGCCGGCCACATTGCACCGTGCCTGGGGCATCGGGCACCGCGCGTCAATGGAGCGTCCATTGCGGAACGGTGCCAACAGCATGAGATCACATTCAACGATCAACACCGAACCAGACAGGAGCGTTATTTCGATTTCGGTCCTCGATGGCACTGTCTCAAGCGCTTGCTCATCGGCAAACGGGAAGGCCTTGCAGAGCTTGCGCTTGATGAGGAGTTCCTCGCCGATTCTTCCGCGCTTATCATGCACCCCGCAATACTCGATCTGGCCACAGGCTGCGCGCTCTATCTAATCGAAGGCTACGAGTCCGCCGATGATCTCTATCTTCCGTTTTCCTACAAGAAGATTTGCGTCTACCGCCCAATCCCTCCCAGATGCTTTAGCTTCCTCCGGTCTCGGCAGGAGAATCTACCGCGTGGTGAAGTGGAGACCTTCGACATCACGCTCTTTGATGAGCAGGACCAAGTTCTCGTCGACATCGAAGGCTTCACAATGCGTCGAATTGGGGATGCCGCAAAGGTTGCGGAGGAGAATGCACAGACGCGCGAGGCCGCATACTCTGACGGAGAGCAACCCTTTGAGACCGATCATCACCCCTCGATAAATCCTCTCGACGGAGCACGCGCCTTGACCCGCATACTGATGGCGAAGACGCCCCCCGCCGTTGTTGTGTTGGCCGAGCCTTTCGATGACCTGGTCGCGCGCGAGGCAGTCTTCTCCCCATTGTCGGCCGCCGTGAACCCGGTGAATGCCGCGCCACCGGCGGAAGGCGTGGAGGCCACCCTGGCTGGGTGGTGGCGAGATATGTTGGGCGTCGAACGGGTAGGACTGGATGATGACTTTTTCGACCTGGGAGGTCATTCACTCATCGGCGTTCGTCTGTTCGCCAAGATCAAGAAGACGTATCAGGTGGATCTGGAACTTGCCATCCTTTTTGAAGCACGCACCGTGCGTCAACTCGCAGGTTTGATTCGCAAGTCGATACAACCTGCCGCCGCGGAACAGAAGGCCTGGTCTGCCCTGGTCCCAATCCAGCCGCGCGGCTCACGAATTCCACTCTTCTTTGTTCACGCTGTCGGAGGGGACGTTCTGTTCTATGAGCAACTGACCAAGGTACTCGGGCCTGACCAGCCTTTTTATGCCTTCAAGTCTCCGCTCGTAGCCCAGGCGGTGGCTCGCGAGACGAGCATTGAAGAATTGGCGTCGATCTACGTCAATGAACTCACAGCTTTCTTCCCGCAAGGACCCTACCTGCTGGGCGGCGCATCCCTTGGAGGGCATATTGCTTTCGAAATGGCACGACAGCTCGATGCTCAAGGCAAGCAACCAGAGTTACTTGTATTAATCGACGCGACCGTTCCAGGAAGCACAAAGCACGTCGATGTCAAAGACAGAGTGCCCGCCCTCGTGCAGAACCTTCGGAAAGACGGTCCAGCCTATCTCATGCAAAAGGCCAAAAACAAAGAGGAGTACTGGAGAAAGCTCCTGCTCGAGCGCATCAAAAGCGTGGGGTGCTCTTGCTACCGTCTGGGGCGACGACCCCTCCCTGTTTCCCTTCATCTATTCGAGGTCGAGCAAGCGCACATTCGAGCTCTGGGGCGGTACACCCCCCAGGCCTACGCGGGGAAGCTTACGCTCATGCGCGCCATTTACCGAGGGGAAATCCTTAGCAAGCGCGACGACCCGACTCTGGGTTGGGGACCATTTGTGGGTAGTGGGCTGGAGATTCAAGACGTCCCTTCTGGACATATATCCATGCTCTTCGAGCCCCACGTTGGGACTTTTGCCGAGATTCTCAAGACATTACTCCCGTCCTGAGTGCACTGGCACTTTCTCGTTCCGCGTCATCAATGCAAAGCTGCTCACGACATTGGATACCATCGAATTTCGCCAGCGGGCAGCCGCGTGGGAGATGCCCTCAATGGTCGCGTCTTCCATAGCTGCAAATCAGGGTCTTTCATCCGCTCAGCCACCAGAGCCACGCGGTGACCGGCATGCTCAAGGAGGCAAAACTGCCAGCGCTCGGCCTCATCCTCCAAAGATGGATCCAGTTCCAGGTGAAGAACGTCCGCCCCGCCAAACAGGAAGGAGAACTTCTTCAAGGGCAGCGCCAGCCCCGTTCCTCTCGCTTTGATATAGGCTTCCTTCAGCGTCCACAACGACAGGGAGCGGTCCAATCTCTCACTACCGCACAAGGTTTGCAACTGGGACAGTTCCGTCTGGGAGAACGCCTCTGAGGCGACTTTGGCTATCTTTTCTGCGCGCTCGTAGGGCTCTGCGTCCACACCCACTTCAATACCCCTGGAGATCGAACAGACCACTAAGCCAGGAGAGTTGGACAAGTTGAACAGCAAGCCACACGGCGGATCTGTTGCGGGCTTACCGTAAGTATTCGACTTGAAGCGCCATGCCTCCGGAGCAAGCGGATGATAGTGGGACAATGCAGTTCGTACCAGGGCGCGGGTAGTCAGGTACTCGCGGCGATGTGCCTCAAACTGAAACTTCTGCCATCGTGCACGCTCATCTTCACTCAGCAGTTCAGCGCACGCTTCAACCGCTGCTTCGTTGAGAACATCCTCTGGATATGCGTACCATAGGAAGATCGGTTCTTTTTCCATATCAATGAGAGCACGTTCCGGCAACAACCATTCGCCAACCTACAGAATATAGCTGATTCTGTCCGCGTCACCGGGCGGCAGATCTCCGGGTACGACGCTCCGCTCCTCAGGCGGGTCTTAGCGGGAGGTTCGGCTCGGATTCCGCTTGATTCACATCGCGGGTGGCTAGCGGTAGAGTTTTTGCTATACAATCCGAAGCCATCGGTGCGGGAAGGGCACAGCCTGGCAGTCCCTCCGCCGTGGAGGGATTTGTGTCAGCTCCCGATGTCGTTTGGAAAAACGGTAAATTTGGCCAAACATCGCGACGCGACGCCTGGTGGCTTTCTCCGACAGCAATCTTCCTGGGCCTGGGCGCATTTCTGGTCTATGCCAACTGGGCGGCGTTCCAGAACAGCCATTACACCTATGGACCCTATATCTCGCCGTTTTATTCACCCGAGCTTTTCGGCAGTTCCCCGCACGCCTTGTTCGGCCCGAAACCGAGATGGTACCCGAGCTTTCTGCCATTTTCTCCGGCTGTACTGATTCTCTGGATACCCGGCCTGTTCCGCGTGACCTGTTACTACTACCGCGGCGCATATTACAAATCGTTCTGGGCCGATCCTCCGGCGTGCGCGGTGAGCGAGCCTCGCAAGAGTTATCTGGGTGAAAGAACCTTTCCGCTCATTCTGCAGAATCTTCATCGCTACTTCCTGAGGCTCTCCTACATCGTTTGGGGCTTTCTGGTCTATGACGCGTGGAGGGCGTTCTTTTTCCCGGATGGATTTGGGATCGGGATTGGAACCCTCGTCCTTGTCGTGAATGTCGTGCTTCTTGGCGGATATATATTCGGGTGTCATGCATTCCGGCACCTGATCGGGGGGACATTCGACCAGATTTCGGATCACCCCATACGGCACAAGATCTACAAATTCGTAAGCAGCCTGAACGCGGGACATAAGAAATGGGCTTGGGCGAGCCTCCTCTGGGTTGCGTTTGCCGACGTCTACATCCGTCTCTGTTCGATCGGCATCTGGCATGACTGGAGAATTCTCTAAATGCCGGAATTCCAACGGTTCTCTTACGATGTACTGGTAATTGGAGCGGGCGGAGCAGGCCTGCGCGCCGCCATCGAAGCCGGAGCCACCGGTGCGAAGGTAGGCGTGATCTGCAAATCATTACTGGGCAAAGCGCACACGGTAATGGCCGAAGGAGGCATCGCGGCAGCGCTGGGCAATGTTGACGATCGCGATAACTGGCGGGTCCATTTCTCAGATACGATGCGCGGCGGTCAGTATCTCAACAATTGGCGCATGGCCGAACTGCACGCCAAGGAAGCACCGGAATGCGTACGCGAACTCGAGGCATGGGGCGCGCTTTTCGACCGGACTGCGGACGGCAAGATTCTTCAACGAAACTTCGGCGGACACAGGTACCCCCGTCTGGCCCACGTCGGCGACCGCACCGGCCTGGAGATGATACGGACGCTCCAGGATCACGGCATCCACACGGGGATGGAAGTCCACATGGAATGCACAGTTCTCAGCCTGCTTCTCGACGGAAATCGAATTGCCGGGGCTTGCGGATACGACCGCGAAAAGGGCCGATTCCATGTGTGGGAAGCAAAGGCAGTGGTAATGGCTACCGGCGGAATCGGGCGCGCCTTCAAGGTGACCAGCAATAGCTGGGAGTACACGGGCGACGGACTTGCATTGGCGTATCGCGCCGGAGCCGAACTCCAGGACATGGAATTCGTTCAGTTTCATCCCACCGGCATGGTCTGGCCGATCAGCGTGCGCGGCATCCTTGTAACGGAGGGAGTTCGCGGAGAAGGCGGCGTCCTGCGTAACAGCGAAGGCCGCCGGTTCATGTTCGACGACATTCCTGACCTCTACAAAGCGCAGACTGCGGACTCTGAAGAAGAGGGTTGGCGGTATACGCAGGGCGATAAGAATGCGCGGCGCCCGCCCGAACTGCTCACCAGGGACCACGTGGCGCGGTGCATCAATCGCGAAGTCAAGGCAGGCCGAGGCACTCCGCATGGCGGTGTCTTCCTCGATATCTCCTGGATAAAGGAGCGCATGTCGAAATCGGAGGAGCATATCAAGCGAAAGCTCCCCAGCATGTACCACCAATTCAAACAACTCGCCGATCTTGATATTACGAAGGAGCCGATGGAGGTCGGTCCCACGACTCATTACATGATGGGCGGAATTCGCGTCGATGGCGATTCGCAGATGTCCAATGTTCCCGGGCTTTTCGCAGCCGGAGAAGCGGCGGCAGGATTGCATGGCGCGAATCGGCTGGGCGGCAATTCCCTGTCTGATCTGGTCGTATTCGGACGGCGCGCAGGACGCTTTGCAGCGGAATTTGCCAATGAGAACGGCCCAGTGACGATCGACGAGACGGAACTCCAAGCCACGGCAAGATTGGCGCTCGCTCCCTTCGACCGCGGCCCTTCCGGCGAGAACCCGTATCAGATTCAATACGATTTGCAGGACACGATGCAGGACCTTGTCGGGATCGTGCGAGTCGAGAGCGAGATGCAACAGGCGCTCGACACAATTGGGCTATTACGCGCGCGGGCAGAGCGAGCAGGCATTCCAGGTAATCGCGAGTACAACAATGGCTGGCATACAACAATTGATGTCGGCAACATGATGACTGTGTCTGAAGCAATTACCCGTGCGGCGCTGCTGCGAAGAGAAAGCCGCGGCGCGCAGTTCCGCGAAGACTTCCCCGGCAAAGATTCGGAGTGGGGAAAGTACAACATCGTCATCAAGCGAGGCGTAGAGGGCGCGATGCAAATCGAGAGGCGCGCACTCACGCCAATGCCGGATGAGTTGAAGGTTGTGATCGAGGAGATGAAATAACAGGAGATGAAGTAGCCAGGAGACGAATCAGATGGCCACATCAGCGACATTTCGCATCTGGCGCGGAGACCCTGCCGGCGGCGGATTCCAGGATTACACGACACCCGTGGAAGAGGGAATGGTCGTTCTGGACGCCGTGCACCGCATCCAGGCGCAACAAGCGCCCGACCTGGCGGTGAGATGGAACTGCAAGGCCGGCAAGTGTGGATCGTGCTCCGCCGAAATCAACGGCGTGCCCAAACTGATGTGTATGACCCGGCTAAGCGATATCAACCTTAATATGCCGGTCATCCTGGAACCAATGCACACGTTCCCGGTCATCCGCGATTTGGTCACGGATGTTTCGTGGAACTTCCGAGCCAAGATGACAATCAAGCCATTCAAGCCCCGTCCACCTGACGCAGCCGATGGCACCTGGCGTGTGAAGCAGGCCGACGTCGAGCGCGTGCAGGAATTTCGCAAGTGCATCGAATGCTTTCTCTGCCAGGACGTGTGCCATGTCCTGAGAGAACACCACAAGCACGACGAGTTTATCGGTCCGCGACTACTCGTTTATGCTGCTGCGCTCGAAATGCATCCGCTTGATACCGAAGACCGGGTCAGCGATTTGAGACACAGTCACAACATCGGTTACTGCAACATCACTACTTGTTGCCGGCAAGTATGTCCGGAGTCGATTACAATCACCGAGAACGCGATTATTCCGCTGAAAGAGCGCATCGTGGACCGCTACTTCGATCCCCTCAAGCGGTTGTTCCGCATCCTTTAACTGAAACTCATTTTCCCCAACAGCGAGGAGATTTGTTACCTTGGCGGGGCGTCCTGGGCATCGAAGGGAACCAATTCCTGTTCCATTTCACCCCATTCATAGGCCGGATTTTGCAGCAGCCGCACGCAACGATTCCAGCGGAGGATGGCATCATCGTTTCCTGCCGGACGGATTTTCTCTGCCTCTGCGAAAGAGCATAGAGCGTGGTCAAAAAGCGCAAAGAGTGAACGAGGTAGTTGCCCGGCATTGAGTTGCGCTTTCGCTCGTCGCTCATGCAGAATCCCAGTGTAGTAGAGCCGCTCGTACGGATCCTGGAGCTGGCGGAAGATCTCTTCGGCCTCCCGGTGACGATCGGAGCCACGGCCTGTGAATTGGTCTGTAAGGGCGAGCCCGAGTAAACGCATTGCGAGCTGATGTTGTGGCTCAATGGTCAAGATATCGCGACAGATCGACTCCGCCTCTTCTGGCTCGTTAAGCGAGCGGTAGAGTTCCGCTTTCGCGATGGCTTCATCGATCCCGGCTTTCGAAATGCGCTTAATCTTATACTCCATTGCCCTCTCTCCCCTCACGCGCAGATTTTCCTGGCGTTGTGAATCTCGCGAACCAAACCGCATTTGCCTCCTCGCGGTTGCACCGATCGACAAGCCCGAAAGCCTCGTGCGCCCGGATGAGACCTCGCGTCAATGCCAACGTCGTCTCGCAGTGATCGAGTGGAAACGCTCGTCGGCTGCCGCTTCGCTAATCCTCCCGAAAGCCCTGCGATGCGCCCGCGAACCTGGTCAGCCTACCCATTGTGTTCCGATATTCTACGCAAAGAATTGCTTCAAATCGTCCAGCAGCTCAAGCGCACGGAATTCACCGGTGGTCATCGCGCCAGCAGCGATGACCACGACATTATGCTTCTTTCCTCAGGCATAGTCCAGAATTGATTAGACGACGCGGTCTCCTCCGCCCAAGACCCGTTCAGCGTTTCGGAGCGATTGCCGGGCATCGTGTCGCGAGAATACCAGGAGATTGGGACAGAAAGTGCCGTACAGTGGAAAATGGGTAAGCGCAGGCTGAGATTCCAGTACTGCAAATCGCCAATATCGTTCACTTGGAATTTGATTTATTCACCGCTCTTTCGGCGCCTCTTAATAAGGCAGAATCTTGAACAAGGTAACTTGAAATGTCTGCAGCTTGATAAGCATGCGCTGTGCCAAACAAATGACGAACTTGAGAAACACACGCAAGAGACTGGAAATGTACCCATGAATGATGATCGATCGCAACAATGTCACGGTTGGTCGAGAACACTCGCAGCAATTGGCCTCATCATGTTCGCAGGCGTTCTCGCCCATGGCTTTGGCGTTGATGCTGAGCCGCCGCGCGCTTCATCACTCGAGCTTACCCGGTGCGAAGATATTCTGCGACAGGCCGGGGCAACTCCCGCGAAGCTTGCAGGGTTTGAAAAGGAAATGAAGGAGGCCTCACCTGCGCAGATCGCCCAGCTTGAGGGCTATTTGCTGCAGCAATCACCTGTTCAACGCGCCCTATTCGTTCATCAGCTACCGGCTTCACCTGATGATCAATACGTTCGCGGCCCGGACTCTTTGCCGCAGCCGGGAACTCCCCAGGGCAAAATCTTCGACTTTACGTTCGATCATTCAAAGATCTTTCCTGGCACGACGCGCAAGATCACCGTTTACGTGCCTGCCGAATACACGCCGGACAAGCCAGCCTGTGTTTATGTGGGTCTGGACGGTCTCGGTTTTGCGGCTCCGACGGTATTCGACAATCTCATCTACAAGCACGAGATGCCGATCACAATTGCGGTCGGCATCGCTCCGGGTACGGTGGACTCGGCCGATCCTCCGCACAGTCCGCGATTCAACCGCAGCTTTGAGTTCGATGGCCTGAATGACAACCTTGCTCGATTCGTCGTTGAGGAGGTACTCCCAGAAGTCGAGCGTCATGAAACGCCGGATGGGCGGCCGATCAGGTTATCGAAAGACGCAAACGATCGCGCCGCCGGCGGTGGCAGCACCGGCGGCATTGCAGCGTTTACGCTGGCCTGGGAACGCCCCGATGCTTTCGGGCGCGTGTTCACGGCCATCGGCACGTTTGTCGGCATGCGCGGCGGGGATCGATACCCGGTGCTGGTGCGCAAGACGGAACCCAAGCCGATCCGTATTTACATGCAGGACGGCTCCAATGATGAGTGGATGGGCGGTCCTGAAGTCGGGGATTGGTGGATGAGCAACCAGACGATGGAGCGCGCACTTGAGTTTTCCGGCTACCAGGTGCGGCACACCTGGGGCGAAGGAACTCATAGCGATAACCAGGCGACCGCTGTATTTCCCGACGCCATGCGTTGGCTGTGGAAGGACTGGCCACAGCCCATTACCGCCGGCGAATCGCAAAACCTGTTCCTTAAAGCGATCCTGCTGCCCGGCGCGGGATGGCAGGCTGTGGCGGGGATCTCCCAGTCAGACGGCATCCTGGCCACTGACGCCGAGGGAGCAATCGTGTTTCTTGACGCAACGAGCGGCAGGCCCCATTGGCTCTCTGGCGATGGCGAACTCAAGACCGTTTTGGGGTTGGACGATGCTTACGCCGGACTTGCCTTTGGTCCGGATGGCCGCGCCTTTGTCAGCCGGGACGACAAGATTCTTGTCTACAGGCCGAAAGGTCAACCGACTGTTCTCGCACGGGGCATCAGAACCCAACATCTCGTCGTGACCCATGACAACAAGGTCTATCTCACCGAATCGGGCACTGGTGATGCCGACGGCAAAGTGTGGCTCATCCAGCCCAACGGCGACAAAATGCAACTCGATTCTGGCCTGAACCATCCGACGGGAATTGCGCTCTCACCCGATGGGCTATGGCTCGCGGTCGCGGAGCACAATACACATTTTGGATACAGTTACCGCGTGCAGCCGGACGGAAGTGTTGAGGACAAGCAGCGCTTTTACTGGTTTCATGTGCCTGATGACGCGGACGACAGCGGCGCCGGCGCCTGGGTGATGGATCGCGACGGGCGGCTCTATGCAGCGACCCGCATGGGTGTACAGGTGTTTGACCGCAATGGTCGAGTGAGAGCCATCTTGCCAGTGCCCGGCGGCGAAGTTACAGGGCTAAGTTTTGGAGGCACGAACTTTGACGAACTCTACGTCAGCTGTTCCGATCACCGGATCTATCGGCGCAAGCTGAAGATAGCAGGCGCGCAGCCATGGGCTGCTCCAATTGAGTTGACGCGCTGGTCCCCGGGTTAGAGTTGGTAAAACGCTTTCAAGCCGAAGAGTTGATGGCCGAATGGGTGGGCGCGCATCTCTCCGGATTCTGAGCCGGAACGATCTGCCGGGCTTCCACGTATGATTTCATTGCGCGTCCTGGCTCGCGATTGCAAATGCCGGGCTGTTCGCGTGTGGACAGGTGTGTTCGAAAATGGACGGTCGCCGGGCCGGTGCAATTCGTTGACTTCAAATTATCCGCAGGGAGATGCTGCAAATGCGGGTCTAGAACACATGAAGCTGTGGAAGACGAATTGCTGAAGAGGTTTTGAGCTCATTTCCCCTGAGAGGTCCTACCGGATGAAGCAGTTTGAATCTTTTTCGCTGGACACTTCGAACGAGTGTCTGTGGCGAAGCGGTGTGCAGATCACACTTCCTCCAAAACCTTTCTCGATTTTGCGTTACCTGGTTGAGAATCCGGGTCGCCTGATCACGCATGATGAGTTGCTGGATGCGCTCTGGCCGGAAACGTATGTACAGCCGCAGGTGTTGCGCACGTACATGCTGGACTTGCGTAAAGTGCTGGGGGATGACGCGGGGCAACCGCGCTTCATTCAGACTCTACCCAAGCGTGGCTACCGTTTTGTGGCGCCGGTGATGGAACGAGCGGGGTTAGAAGCCGGCGCGGCGCCGAGAGCGGCGACTCAGGGAGCGCAGGCGGCCGGGATCGTGGACCGCGAATTGGAGTTCCGCCGGCTGCAAGCTCAACTGCAGTTGGTGGCGGGTGGGCAGCGGCAAGTGGTGTTCGTATCCGGCGGAGCGGGAATTGGAAAAACCGCGCTGGTGGATTCGTTTTGCCAGGAGGCCGCAGGCACGTCGCCAGAGGCAAGTGTGGCACACGGTCAATGCGTGGAGGGGCTGGGTAAGAAGGAGGACTATTACCCGATCATGGAGGCTCTCTGCCAGCTCTGCGCTTCGCCGGCCGGGGAGCGCGCATGCCGAATTCTCACGAGGATAGCGCCGGCCTGGCTGCCTGCGGCGGGTTGGGAACCTGCAAAGCCGGCTAGAAGCGGCGCGCAAACCATGACGTTGCGTATGCCGGGGGATCTGTGTTCTGCCCTGGAGGAATTGGCACAGGAAGCGGCGTTGATCCTCGTCATCGAGGACATTCATTGGGCGGATGCTGCCACTCTGGAGTTGTTGTCGGCGCTTGCGCGACGCCGGACTCCAACGAAATTGATGGTGGTGGCTACGTACAGGCCCGAGGGCGAATCCGCTGAACATCCGTTCAGAACATTGACGCAGGATCTGCTAACGCATCGTCTGTCGACTGAGTTGGCATTGATGCCCTTGGCGAAGACGGCCATAAGGCAATTGCTGTTCAGGCAATTGGGACAGGAGACACTGCCAAACGGGCTGGATAGTTTTATATATCAGCATTCGGAAGGCAATCCGCTGTTTGCACTGACACTTCTCGAGCACCTGATCGCAGAGCGCATTCTGGTGCGTGAGGGAACGAAAGACGCCGGCCGATGGGAGCAGCGCGCACCCTTTCCGGAAATAGCAAGCGGTGTGCCAAACGAGCTTGCGCAACTGATTGAAGTGGAGTTTCGGCGTCTTAGCCCCGAAGAACAGCGCATCCTGGAGGCGGCGAGCTTGATGTGCATTGCATTTCCGGCATGGGCAGTGGCCGCGGCACTCAAGCAGGATCCAGCCGAGATGGAGGAAGCCTGCGATAGGCTGGCAAGCCGATGGTGTTTTGTGCAACGCGCCGGGCACGACGATCTTCCCGACGGGACTCGCTCGGACTTTTACGCCTTTGCCCATGGTCTGTATCGCGAGGTGTTGTACCAGAAGCAGCCGGCATCGCGGCGTGCCAAGGGGCATATCCGAATTGCGGAGCGTCTGGGCGAGTTGTTTGCGGGCCGCGAAGCAAACGTGGCGCGCGAAATGGCGATGCACTTTGAAGCAGCAGGTGACTGGCATCGAGCGGCGAGCGCATTGCGTTCCGCCGCAAAGCTTGCGCAACAACGACATGCGTATTCTGAAGCCGCGCAATTGCTGGAGCATTCTCTGGGGATCGCGGAGAATCTTAGCGAGATCGATCGCGGAACCGTCGGAAGAGAGATCCAATGTGAACTGGAAATGGCCCTCAAGGGGATTGACGTAACGCAAAGGCAGCAGAAAGGGTGAGAAAAAAACTTGACGATTTCTGGATGAGAACTTAACGACTTTATTCTCGAAAGCCCTTAATGTGGTTGGCATAGGCAGGAGGTCACACAAATGCGATCGATGCTACACAACCTCATTCTGGCGCCGGTAGTGATGGCTGCCGCGGCTTTGGCGACAAACTCCGCGATGGCGGAAACAACCTTCAAGGTACCTTTTGGCTTCACGGCTGCCGGCAAGAGCTTCCCTGCTGGTCGCTATGCGCTCGTGCAGGACGCCGACGGCAACTATGTGACGCTGCAGAGCAAGGATCCGGCTCGGAGCTTGACATGGATTCTTGGTCCCGGGGCATATGACCCAACCGGCCGCAAAGTGGTCGTGAAATTTGATAATTCGGGTCAGACTCATGTGCTGCGATCGATTCAGTGCGGCTCGATGATTACTTCTCAACTGGACAAAAAGTCCGCGAAGGTTGAGCGCGATTCCGCCCAACCCGCTGGCGGCCGATAGATCGATTCGGGCTCCGACTTCGCTCTCCCCCCCCAAAGAGCGCAAGCGGTTCAAAGGGCGGGCCACTGCAATTGCCGTGTTCCGCCCTTTCGTGTGATCAGCATTTCGCAGCAGCTTCGACGCGGCTCTTTGATAGAGCGCTTGCGGGGGTTTCACAGAAGCAGGTAATTATGTGCAAGTTCTCTGTGGAAAACTGCAAATTTTGTGGGGGGGTAAGAGCCTGTCGCCGAGGCTCTTCATTGCAGTGTTCCCGACCAGGCATTTGTTCCATCCGCTCAACAATTCCTGGCGGTCTGTTTCAACGCTGGCAACAAAGCGAAAGGAAAGAAAAGTACAGGGGGGGGAGGGGGGTACATCATTGGTGTGGTTTAGACTGGCCACTTCCCTGCCTCACCGATTCAGATGTATGACTGTTTTTATTCTGCGCCTTTGCGGTTTAATTATTTGCCAACCTGAGAATAAATTGTGCCGGGTCGCTGGCGTCGGTGTAACCAGTTCGCAGGTGCAGTGAGAATCCCGTGTCCGAAGCAGCAGCGCTTTGGTGGCTTGTGGCGAGATCGCCGATATTGAGTTGAGGCTGCAATCTCGCTCGCAAGGCAATCAGAAGATTTCTGCCTTGATCGGCCTCCGGAAACAGGATTTCGCGACTGCCGGTCAACCGAAAGCGGGCTGTGAGGTTCCAGTCGCAATGTGGAATTCAAGGGAGAGAGCGGGCCTCCGGCTCCTGCGCCTTGCGTCCGGTACTCCTGGTGGATATCTTTGTGAAGCGGCTTGATCGCTTTTCAGAAAGAGATCCATGGACGTTTTAGAGCGGCTTTTCGAACAGCATTTTAAGTTGCGGGCCGAACATGTGCGGCCCCTTCAGGGGCAACTCGGCGGCTCGGGACGCGCCATCGTCCGGCTGGACGGCGGAGGATTCAGCGCCATTGGCATTCTTGGGTCGGTACGGGAGGAGAATGTCGCCTTCCTTGAGTTCTCAAGGCATTTCCACCGGCTCGGATTGCCCGTGCCGGAGATCTACGCGGAAGACCTGAGCAATGGCGCCTACCTTGAAGAAGACCTTGGCGATACGACACTGTTTGAGTTCCTTGCTGGAAATCGCGCAGGCGTGACCATAGCTCCGCAGGCCGTTGAAGCCTACCGCAAGGTGGTGGCAGTGCTGCCGCGTTTTCAGGTAGAGGCAGGGCGCGATTTGAATTACAAAGTGTGTTATCCACGCGCGAGCTTCGATCGCCAGTCCATCTCATGGGATCTGAACTATTTCAAGTATTATTTTCTACGGCTGGCCGGTGTGCCCTTCAACGAACAGGCGCTGGAGCAGGATTTCGGGCGCCTGACGAAATTTCTGCTATGCGCCAGCCATGACTATTTTCTTTATCGGGATTTTCAATCACGCAACATCATGTTGCGTGCCGGCCTGCCATTTTTCCTGGACTACCAGGGCGGGCGCAAAGGCGCGCTGCAATATGACATCGCCTCTCTGCTCTACGATGGCAAAGCTGATCTGCCACCGGAGTTGCGGCAGGAATTGCTTGACTATTATCTCGATTGCCTGGGCGGTTTCATCGAATTGAAGCGCGATGCATTCATGGAGCACTATTACGCGTATGTTTATGTCCGCCTGATGCAGGCGCTTGGAGCCTACGGTTTCAGAGGATTTTATGAGCGCCGGGCTCATTTTCTGCAGAGCGTTCCGTATGCGCTGAAGAGCTTGCGATGGCTGGCTCATCATGTGCAACTTCCCATCGCGCTTCCGGCACTGATGGACGCCTTCCATGGCATGCTGGCATCAGAGAAACTGCAGGGCCTGGCTTCATCCGCAGAGGATTTACGGGTGCGAATTTTCAGTTTCTCATTTCATCGTGAAACGCCGACGGACGAGACAGGGAACGGCGGCGGATATGTATTCGATGCCCGCAGTCTGCCGAATCCCGGGCGGCAGGAACAGTTCCGCGTGTTGACCGGGAAGGACGCGCCTGTTATCGACTATCTGAATCAGCAGGAGAGTGTGCACCAGTTTCTTGCCCATGTTCTGTCGCTTGTGGATGCGAGCGTGAGCGCCTATCAACGCCGGGGATTCAAGAGCTTGATGGTTTCATTTGGCTGCACCGGCGGCCAGCACCGCTCAGTGTACCTGGCGGAACAGCTGGCAAAACATTTGCGAGACAGTAACGGGGTGGAAGTGGTTGTCCGGCATATCGAGCTGGAAAAAATCGATTCGGAAAAGATGGATCGATGAAGGCGATGATTCTGGCTGCGGGCATGGGCACGCGTCTGCGACCGTTAACCGATCACTGCCCGAAGGCGCTGGTAGAAATTGCGGGACGCACCCTGCTGGAGATCACGCTCTGCCGTTTGCGCGCCTTTGGTGTGCATGAGGTGATTGTGAACACGCACCACTACGCAGACATGATTCTCGCGTTTCTGAAAGCCAACCATGGCTTCGGCATGCGCATTGAAGTTTCTCGCGAAGAGGACCTGCTGGACACTGGCGGCGGCTTGAAGAATGCCTCCCATTTCTTCCTCGATGCCGGTGAGGATATGCAAGAGCCGTTCATTCTGCACAACGTCGATGTCATTAGTACGATCGATCTCGGACGCATGGTGCAGTTTCACGTTGAACATGATGCCCTTGCCACACTGGCAGTTCAAGACCGGGAGACTTCGCGATATCTTCTTTTCGACGAGTGCGACCAGCTTTGCGGCCGCCAGGCTGGGGTCGATGGGAATCCCGAGTTGGTGCGGCCCGCCCGTGAGGTGCAGCCGCTGGCCTTTTCAGGCATCCATGTTATTTCTCCGAGGCTCTTTGCGAAACTGCAAGAGGAAGGGACCTTTTCGATTATTACTTCCTACATGCGTCTTGCTGCCCAGGGAGAAAAGATCATCGCCTTTCGCGCCGATGAGTGCTATTGGCGCGATCTTGGCCGACCAGAGAACCTATTGCAAGCGGCGCGGGATCTGGAATCTGGAATGTATTCCGAAACGTGATGCTCCTCGCCGTCCCCGAATGTCATGTGGTGGGTAACGGCGACCAGACCAGCGCAAGCGAACCAGCGGAAATGCCGATCACACGGCCCTCAACCTGCTGGATCTTCCGCGTCGGTAATCCGGCTTCAACGAGCGGTCACCACACCCCCAGGTATGTGTGCTTTAGACTCCCGGATAACAAGAAGTGTTCGGCATCTCATGGAGTAGTCGGGCTCGTTGAAGTTGGATTCTCGTAGAGACGGTATCGCCTGCCGATCGACTGGTCATTTTTTGAATGTGCTTGAAGTTCGACGAGTTGCTTCACGAGCGCAGGAATCTGTTCCTTTTCGCCCGTTTTTCGAAGCGCAAGAATCAAGTGATAGACAGCCTGCTCGTCGCCTGGATTTATGGCTAGTGCGGCGCGGCTATGCTCGATAGCCAGATCCAAGTGTCCACTTTCGATATACACCGTGCTGAGAAGGTCCTGGGCAGCAACGAGACGAGGGTCAAGCTTTACGGCCTGGGTGGCCGCTTCCAGTTCCTCTTTATATTCAGGGCTTCCTTCCGCCTTGCCTTCCGCGAGCAACGCCTCGGCAAGAAGGTACTGAGCGTAGGCTTCATTGGGGTGGGCTTTGACTGCAGCACGAAACTTTGCCAACGCCAAGTCTGTGTTGTGTTGCTGCGATTGGACCAGTCCCTCGGCTACTCCAAGAAACGAAAGTTGTGGATCGATACGATTTGCTGTCTCAAAGTCTTCCGCGGCGCGCGTGAATTCGCCTAACTGCGTAAGCAAGACTCCTCGAACAAGGTAGAGCTTCGGCTCATTTGGCAGTTGAGTGAGGCCGGCATTGAGAATGTCAATGCCCACCTGCGGGGATGCATGGTCGTAGGACAAGGAAGCGAATTGTAGATAGGGCTCCACATTTTTGGGGTCCGCAAGAATTATTTTCCGCAGGAGTTGGATGGCGCGGGTTGTGTCGCCCTTTGATTCGAGAATTTCGGCTGCAAACGTGGACGCATTTTCATCGACCGGCGTTGATTCAATCAATGGTTCGAGCGTCGTTAACGCGTCTTCCGAATGGTGCGCATACCACTGCGAGAGAGCCAGGTTGTACCGAGCATCGCGCTTGGAAGGATCGACCGAGAGAGCCTGCGCGAAAATTGTCACTGCTTCCTGGTCCTGCTTCAGAAGCGTAAGACAGGATCCATATTCCGTGAGCGCCTCGGGCTGAGAAGCGATGACCCCGACTGCCTTTTGGAAATGAGACACCGCGTCGGAGCAATTCCTTTTCCGGTATGCAAGGACGCCCAGCATGGCATGAGAAGTGGGGTCGTCAGGGCGCTGATCCAGTACTTTCAAGAGCAGCGGGCCGGCCGCATCGTGACCCAATTGAAATTCAGATTGGGCCGATCCTTCAAGAGCAGGCAGGTAATTCGGAGCCAGTTTCAACGCTTTCTGATAAGCAACCAGGGCTAGCGGCAGGTCGCCCGTTCCCGCAGTGGCCATCCCACGCAACGTCCAGATTCTGAAGTCATCAGGTCGCGTTGCCAATGCCGTCTCACTCAAACGTATCGCAAGGGTGAAATTGCGGCTTCGAAGCGCGTCAGAAATAGCGCTGATCTCGTTTCGCGCGGGCGCTGATTGCGCATCACAGATGGGTACACAAATCGCGAGAACGCAAAACAGAAACCTTAAGCAGACGTTCTTATTCATCTCTTGAAACCATATGCGAAAGAAGCCAATCGATTCCGCTGTCTTGAGTTCATCTCAAGGGAAGTATCGGGTGTCGAGACTGTCCGAGCTTCAACTCATGGTGTAAGTGACTCAGTGAGTTGAGGAGTGACATTGTCAAAGAAAACTCCCTGCAATTGTCCGGGCACCATCCGGGGCATTTGCAATTCAATTGTATGCCGCACGTCGGGCGCGATCTTGGAAACATCGGCATAGAAGCCCACAAAACAGGCCGGATCGACCCGACTGGAGCTGTACGCCGGCTGGAACCGAAGGGACTCGCCATCGAGAGTTGCAGTAATCTTCATCGAGTCATTTCCATCCGCTAACTGCACGAAGAGGAGTAGGCGTGCCGGCGCCAGCCACGTTGATTCGAGGTCCGCTTGCGTCCATGGGATGGGCCACGCCTGCTTGCGTGCGGCCAACTGATCCAATACACGCTGCGGGACGACAAATGCTCCTGTGAGTAAACCTTCAGCGCCCGATGCCATGATGATTTCCTGCGCTTGTTCAAACCGGGGACCCTTAAAGTGCACCTGCGTTTCTACGTAATTGCCGGATTGTGTGAACTTGACGGAGCTGCCGTTGACAGTCACGCTCGACACCATGGAAGCGGGTGGAAGCAACGCCCCGATCTTTTGCAGGGTGCCAGGTTCGCCGGCCGCATGCTGAATCGACAATGTTTTTCCGTTCAGTTCAGACGTTGGCGGAACAGCAGATTGAAGTGAAGCAGCATTAAGGAGAATGGGACTGTGGACTTCTTTTGCGGGAGTGAGTTCAAGCACTGTCGCACTTGTTCCATCAAGCGTTAATTGCACAACATCTCCGCGGCTCCAGACACCCGTGCCGGGCTTACCCAGCAGGCGCCCGTTTTCCGGATATACCTCTTGTAGAAGGAATTTATCGCCCGTCGTCAGGCCGATCGTCTCATCAAGCAAAAACTGCGCCGGCAATCGCTTGTAATTCGGATTGAACAGGAATAGGAAACCGCGATCTCCGAGAACTGCCGCCGTGCCGTCCACATGACCGATCGCCGGCTGTTCGAGAATCGTGCGCGTGTGACGCAAATACTCCTTGTTTTTTACGGTCCAATCGAGCCAGCCCCGAATCCAAGCCTTGTCTTCTGCAGAGAAATGCGAGGCCTCTTCAGGATCGCGCGCCGGAATCATATCCACAACGTTGTTCCAACCCCCGGTGGCAATCGAGGAGATGAACGAATACCGATAGCCAAGGTAATCCCAGTCGCGTGGCCGGTACCGCGTATACATCATCTCAACCTCTTTACGGCCATTTGCAGCGATCACATCGCGCGAGCGTTCAGTCTGATGCGTGGCATAGCCGGGAATGATCTCTTCGGGCGCAAACTGGTAATTTCGATACCAGTAATTGACAAATCGCGCGCGGTCTGCGGATACGCGATCAAAATGGAGGTCCGGATACGGTCTAAAACTCTCGGGCTGCTCGTCGTTTCCAGTCGGGTGAGGATAGTTCCCCGCTAACCAACTCCACGGACCAAACATCTGGTACGTCTGTCGCCCGTCGATAACGATCGATGGTACAGCCCTGCGCAGGGCTTCGATCACTCTCCGCCACCCGTGCCATTGCGCATAACTGCTGCTGCCCGGGAGATCTAAAAATGTGTAGTCGAACGAGTACCCCGCGATCCCCGTGCGCTTCTGGAACGCGATCAAATTGCGAATCAGATAGTCCTGAAGTTCGCGCGAGGCAAGAGTCGCATAGGTAAATGGGTCGGCTTCCTTTGCCAACCGCTTTACCAGCCATTGTGGATTCGCGGCGTACGGCACGGATGGGTACACGTAGGCAAGCAGGCCTATATGTTTCTTCTTTGCGTAGGAAACCATCTCCGAGACACTGGCAGGGATCGGATCTTTGACGGGGTCCCATTCGCCTCTGCGAATTTTCTGGCCCATATTGAGCCACAACACGTACTCCCAACCCCATGAGTCGGTACTCTGCGAACGATTGGCAAGTTTCGAATTGCCGGGAGCATAAAGAAGCGTTTGAATGCCCAGCTCCGAAGCCGTGTCAATGATGCGCTCGTACTCCGCTTTTCCCTCTTCCGTGCCGACATCAATCTGATAATCATTGAGCGTCCATCCCACTTCAACGCTGATCGGCGACGGCGCAGGATCAATGAGGAACGCCCGCACACACGCGGTGAAGGCAGAAATCTCGGCCATGTCCATGCCATCGTCCGGAGTTTTCGCGGGTGGAAGATGCCATTCGAGCACCATCTCGCGCGGCATGCGCCGACCGCTGAGACGATAAGTGCCGATGCAGGCGATATCGCTCTTGAATGACCCCCAAGCCTGTTGCCACTCCATCTCTGGCACATACCCGACGGTCACCGATTGCCCGTTCCGTTGCACTTCGAGGAAGGGGTTTTGAACCGTCAGGAGCGTGCCTCCGCCTCCGTTGAAGCGGAGGAACTCTCCGAAATCCTTCCCCGGCAAGTGATTCCGGCTTTGCTCTATGGTCCTGCCTAATTGAGGTACGTAGGTTGACGGCACGAAGTCGGAAGTCACTTCATCGCGCACCGTCACATCCCAGGGCACAACCCGGTGTATTGTGAAGCTTTCATTCGGTGAGCGAAGTACCTTGATTTGCTTGCTGACATACCCCCAACTCTCGCCAAGCCTGTAGGTCACACGAATCCGATAACCGGAGACCGCAAAGTCGTAAGCCACTTCGCCGGTGCTGGTCTTGCTGACTGCCGGCAGCAAATCATCGCTGCGCAAGACGTCCCCGTCGATTGTCATTGACCAGCAATCCTGCGCTAGATCGACTCCGGCCCCGGATTCCGCGTCTTTAATCGAGACCAGGCCGTGGGAGCCGAAAGTTGCGATCACGCCCGCGCTCTTCAATTCCAGAGTTCGCGCCGTTGAGCTGACGGGAACGATGGCAAACATGAATGCAAGGCTTGCCATAAATCGATTTGCAGATGACATATGATCCTCAACGAAGCGACTTCGGTTGGACTGCATTGAGAGCGGTCTGGAGGTCTCACCCTCCGATCTCCACTGAGGGACGCTTCGATCGGTCTGAATGTGAATTCTTTTTGGGCCGTGCGGTAAGCATATTGGCGAAGGCCGGGATAACTTCTCTTACATCTTCAGCAAACTGGGCTGGATAGGCGGGCTCGAAGACTCAATCGCAGCCCGCCGCCTTTGAAACGGCGGGCCGTGGAGTTGATGACAGCTTTTGGCCAAACTCAGAAAGTGACTCTGGCACCAAGCTGCATGTTGCGCGGAGGCAGGTTGCTGCTCGTCGTACCAAAGCCAGCACTTGTATCGTTGTAGTTGTTGTCCACACCGTTCAGATTGACCCGGTTGAACAGGTTGAATATGTCCAGGCGAAGCTCGAAGTGGAGGCGTTCGGAGATGTCAGTGATTTTTTTCACGGAGAGATCTGTGTCGGCATAGCCGGGGTTGCGGAATTGCCCGAGCTTCTCATTTCCCTCCGCCCCACCGGCATTAAACGAGGGAGGGGCAAACTGTGCATGGGTGATAATGCCTGAATCGACAACGCCTGTATACTGATAAGCCTTCCGGTCGTGTTTCTGACTGTAGCTGACCACGCTCGGAATATCACTGCCGTTATCGCCATCCGCGGAGTAGTTGCCGCTGTTGGGAGCGAAGTTGATGTTTCCGGCCGCAAGTTCGCTCTGGTAGTTGGCCGTTGTTACCGTCACGCCCGCGGTATCGACGAGGGCCAAGGGGTTCTGGCTATTCACAAAGAATGGGTTGCCAGACTGCAAGACGGTCGTCGAGCCCATGTTAAACCCGGTGGTCAGCCTGCGAACAAAGCCGCCTTCGCCACTTACTCCAGGGATGTCATAGCTCCAGCCTAGCGACACACGGTTAGGTACATCCCACGTTGATGGACTGTACCACTGATTAATGTCGTAATTGGTCCCGCCTGTGGCGACATATCCTTCAGGATAGTTCGCCGAGTCATCCTTGGAGGCTGAACGCGTATAGGAAGCAGTCAGGAACCCGTGTTTACCGAACCGCCCCTTCACGGCCGCAATCAACGCGTAATAGTTCTGCCGTGCCGCGTTATATTCATAGCCCATGGAGCCAAAGCTCGTATTCAGACGAGTTTGAATTCCAGAACCGGTCCATAGCCCTCCCGAGTCGAATGCCGGGTGTTGGACGAGGTCTCCGGGGATGAGGTTCATGTCGACGGTATAGCTTGTATCGCCGGTGTTGCCGCCGACGACGATCAAGTTGGACGAATGAGTTCCGGTGTAGCCAAAACTGGCCGTCATGTTTGAGGTAAGCTGGCGTTCCAGTGCAGCCGACCAGTTGAAGGTATTGGGGGCGCTCAAATTCAAATCATTCCCGTTGACTCCGACCTGAGCGCCGGGAATACCACCTTTCGCGTCCAGCGGCTGCCCCACGAAGGCCGGATACTGGAAGCCGAATGGATATGTATTCTTGGTGCCATAGCCGAAGATGGGCGCGGCAGTGGATCCATTGTTATAGAAGGTTGGCGTTACCGGTCCCGGCGGATTGCTTCCTAAATCATTCTCTGCATTGCCGAGTGTGACGTAGTCGTGGAAAACTCCGAATCCTCCCCGGATTACCCACTTGCCCGTTCCGAATGGATCAAACGCAAATCCGGCGCGAGGGCTGAATATCCAGTTGATATCGTGGTTGAACACGTTCGCCTGTTGGACCATGGACGCGCCTGCGATTCTCTGCGCCATGTTCGATCCTGTGGCAAGATGGAGATTGGCGAGTACCGTTCCTTTCAGCGCCACGTACGGGTTTCCGTCATTGTCGTAGCGTATTCCATAGTTGACGGTCAGCTTGCGATTGGCCTTCCAGGTGTCTTCGGCGAATAAACCAAATGTCGTTTCCTTATAACCATAGTTTCTTGCTTCCGGCTGGCCGGTCACAGGATTGTACGCAAGTCCGCCCTCCTGGTAGGGGTCATCGTTGATGAGGTCGATCATGTTGGTGTATTGGAGACTGGGTTGGGCATAGGCTCCCGCGAAGAGGGCAATGTCGTCGCCACGCCATGCCTCGAAGCCGGCCTTGATGCTATGTGAGCCGACAACTCGCGTCAAAACGTCGCGCCAGTGATAACTATGCTGGATGTAATCGCCGTCGGCAAAGCCGTCTCCCCAGCCGGTGCCCAGGTTCGTCACGCTAACGATTGGAACGGTGAAAAGGCCGGAGTTGGGCGAGATGCCTTCAATCCGGTTGTAGCCGAAAACAGCTTCGTTCAACATGTTCGCCGAGAAGGTATGCGTTTCGTTCACTTGCAAAGAAAAACCATAGTAGGCGCTGGTGGTTGCAAACGCGGGCCGTACGGATGGTCCACCGTTGCTGATGGTGTTTCGGAAGAATTGCCCGTAAATGCGGTCTTTGCTGAAGTACTTGTCGAGGCGAATGTTGTACTGCTTGGCGTTATCGAAACTGGAAGAGTTGAAATGCCCGTTGTCGAAAACCGGAGTGGCGCAAGGGATGTTGTCATAAGCGGCGCCGAGGTTCCCCACTCCGGCCAGGCAGGAAGCCTGGTCCGCGGGCGGGAGAGTATTGCCCCACAACTGCGCAGCGGTCGATGCGACACCGGCGGTCGTCGCGCCAGAGGGAGGGTACTTGACCATCAGTTGAACCTCGGGGCTATTCGGCATCGCGGCTTGGGCCCAGGTGACGAATGCCGGGTCCTCGTAACCTACCAGCCCGCTGCCATTCGAAATGAGCGAAAGGTAGGGCTCATAACCGGCAAAGAAGAAAAACTCCTTGTGGGGAATCACAGGTCCCCCCGCGGTGAATGATAAGTTGCTGGAGTGATAGGGGTTCAACTTCTGCGGCTGCGGCACACCGAACTCGCCGCGGGTCGTCAGCTGCTGAGATTGGTAGTAATCGCTGGCCATTCCGTGATACTGGTTGGTCCCGGACTTACTCGTCATGACGGTCTGGATTGAGCTGGCGCGGCCATAATCGACGGTGTAAGTGTTGGTCTGGACACTGATTTCCTGGACCACATCGGCATTTGGCGTCAGGTTGATCACGCCGGGGCGAATGCTGCTGGTCACGTCCATTCCGTCCACAACATATTGGTTGCCATTGGCTCCGCGCCCATTGGCGCTGGCGTTGACCCAATTTTCAGGCGCAAAGTTGGTTGAGGTGCTCGATCCCGGTGAGTTTTGTCCCCCCGTGCCGGTTACGCCGGGCGCCATGGTAATCACGTTGGTTGGATTGCGGCCTTGCAGAGGCAGATCCGTCAGCGCCGTGGTGTCCAGCGTCTGCTCAAGGCGGCTGTCAGAGGTATCGAGCAGTGGCGCCTGAGTGGTTACAGTTACCGTGGAAGAAACCTTCTCAACCGTGAGGAGCAGAGGCACGTCGCGCGTCTGGTCAGTAGCCAGATTGAACGATACGGTGGTCGGCGCGAATCCAGCTACTGCTGTCGACACGGTGTAATTACCCGGCGCCAAACTGTCGAATCGATAGAGGCCGCTGGCGTTGCTGGCAGCGGTCCGCGTAACGCCGGTGTCGGTGGCGATCAAAGTAACCTTTGCATTCGGAACGACAGCTCCATTTGAGTCCTGCACGGTACCCTGCACATTGCCGTTGAATTGTGCATAGCAACTTGCCGTTGCCATCAGAAGTGCCAGGGCCGTAATGCATCTTTGCATCGATTTCTTCATTGTGGCCTCTCAAGTACAGTTGTGCGTGCATGCAAGATGACACATGACGCCTGCGCAAGGTGATGGCTGGCTCCACGGTCGGCACGTTTTCGAGTCTCGCCCCTGAAAACGTTTAGCAAAATTCCAGGTTTTCAGGAACACAGCGAGACTACTCACAAGGAATGAAGCGCGCATGAGCTAGGTTGACCACGATGGGGTAGTTCATATGGACTAGAAGCCCCCTCGGCTTGCTGGGCACAAGGTTCGCGGCGTAGACTCCAGCCTGCCCGAAAATGGAGAACGACGTTCAATACAGACTGTCGCGCAGGCGAAAACGGCCCCGCCTGGGACTCGCCAGCTGGGTGTGCGCCCTTGCCTTTTGTGCGGCGGCCTGTAACTCCGATTCGAAAGTCAGGATCGCAGTCATTCCGCAAACTGACGGCACCATGCAATGGGAGCCCGTGCATACGGGCTCGGAGCTCGCCGCTCACCGGGTCGGAGTATCGATCTACTGGAACGCTCCGACGCGGGAGGATGACGTTGAGTCGCAAATCGCGTTGGTCGATCGAGTTGTGGGGGAAGACTATCAAGGATTGGTGCTCGCTCCGGATCAGGGCCTGGCCCTCATCACTCCTGTCCGCCGCGCCCTGGCGCATGGAATTCCCACCGTGATCATCGGTTCCCCATTGCCAATTCCTCCCGGAGGAAATCTCTCCTACATCTTGAACGACGACACAGAGGGCGGCCAGATGGCGGCGCGGCGCGTTGCCGAGTTGCTAAACGGCCATGGAACGGTCGCGCTTTTAGGAATCGACCCAGATGTGGCGGGAATCATGACCCGTGCGCGCGCCTTCGAGGAGTTTGTCACGGAACACTACCCCGGAATCCGAATAGCAGATAAGCGGATGGGGTCATTTAATGTGCCGCACGAGCAACAGGTTGCCGAGGACACGCTCAGAGCCAATCCAAATCTGGACGCCATCGTTGCGCTCATGTCGACCACAACCGATGGAGTTCTGTCTGCACTCGACACCATACCGGAAAAGAGTCCTGCTAAAGTCATCGGCTTTGACTCAGCAGATTCTTCCGGATCCCCGCCTTTCGAGCAGAAGACGTCTCTTGATTGCGTGATTCAGGAGGATACGCGATCGATGGGGCAGCAAGCGATCGAGCTCATCCATGCCAGGCTGATCGGGGAATCCGTGCCCGCAATGGTTCTTCTCCAGCCGAAGCTCATCACTCGTGACAACATCGACACGCCAGAGATTCGCAATATGCTTTCAATGGATTTCACGCTCGGTCGTTGGCGCTGGAGACCGGCCCAATGAATTTCGTGCCTTTGCGCCGCCGCAAGATCCTGCTTGGATCATTTCTCGGAGTGGTTCTGGCATTGGGCTTTATCGCTCTCCGCGCTTATCTTCAAAGCCCGCGCCGCGGTCTGCCATATCGGGATTCGTTTGTCCAGGGCAGGGCAGACGAATGGCAAGCATTGGGCGGCACCTGGGAACTGGTGAATGGCGAAATGCGCAACAACTCCGATGAGCGCGGTGCAAAGCTGTTGACTGGGTCTCCGTATTGGCATAATTATTCGATTGAAGCCGATGTCACCTTGCTTGGCATCAGCGGAGATGCGGGCCTGATCATTCGATCCGGCGCGGAAGAAGAAGGCGTCAACGCCTACAGCGGTTATTACGCCGGAATGCGGACGCGGGATAATTCCCTTGTTCTGGGTCGCGCCGATCACGGTTGGATCGAGGTGACCAAACAAAGCCCAGCCCCCGTTGTGATTCGGCCTTTTCAGTGGTATCACTTGAAGCTGCTGGCGTACGACTGCGAGGTCGTTGCCGCATTTACCGCTCCGACTTACAGGGATCCAGTTCGCCTCGGCATCAATGATCAGGATTGTGTCCGCGCGGGACGCGTCGGTCTCCGCTCCTACTCTTCAGGGGGCATCTGGCGCAATGTCGTAGTCCGTGCTGCTACTTATGCGGATTTGGTTCAGATGCTCAGAAGCGGCGGAGGGCAGGGAGAACCCACGGCAAATCATGCGGCCACCCAGGAGCCCAAGCTTCTGGAATCGAGCCACCCGCGGGAGAAAGCGCAACCCAGAGCCATATCCAACGCGAGTGCGCAAAGCATTGAGAGCCTCCGCTTGCTATCATTCGCCAAGCCCGAAGTCGCTACGATCCGTGGGGTCGTGGTCCTGACCACGCCTTTGCTTTTTGTTCAGGATTCGACCGGCGGAGTTTACATTCCCCAACCCACCGCGCCTCCACTCAAGGTCGGCGACGAAGTTGAAGTCACCGGCGAAGTGCATCCCAGCGACTTCAGTTCAACCTTGCAACGTGCTACCGTCCAGGTGCTTTGGGCACGTACGCCTGTCCCGCCTGTATCGGTAACGGCATCTCAGGCTTCGACCGGGAGATACGACGCGACCTTCATTGAAGTACACGGGCGTCTGACAGGCAAGGAACGCGGACCCGACAGTACTCTCGTTCTCGATCTCGATGAAGGGCCGCAATCGTTTCGCGCCATCATGAATCCGGGACGCGGCGACTATCTTTTCAGCAAGCTCAAGTTGAATAGCAGTCTGCGCTTGCGCGGGATCTGTGTTGTTGATTCCTCGTTTACAAACAACCTCACTCCTTTTGTCCTGCTGCTGCGCTCCAATGAGGACCTTGAAGTTCTGGCTGGTCCGCCATGGTGGAATACGGGACACGTGATTGTGATTGTCGTCGCGGCACTCCTGCTGGCATTGGTTTTCAACTTCGTCTATCACCGCATCGCGCATTGGCGGCTTCAGGGCGTGCTGGAAGAACGGCAACGCCTGGCCCATGAAATGCACGACACATTGGCGCAAAGTTTCGCCGGGATTGGATTTCAGCTGCAGGCGATTCGCAACGGAATCCCCGAGCAAAATTCGGCTGTACTGCAGCAACTCGATTTGGCCAGCAACCTTGTCCGCCACAGCCATCAAGAGGCGCGCCGCAGCATTGCAACGCTCCGCCCGGATTCGCTGGAGTCAGAGGACCTTCTATCGGCCCTGGAGATTTGTGCACGGCGCATGGTGGAAGGCGGTTCGGTTCAGGTCGTTTCGCAGACGGAGGGCGATCAGAGGTCCATCCCCCTGCGCATCAAAGATGCCCTCTACCGTATTGGTCAAGAGGCCATTGCCAATTCCGTCAGGCATGCGAAACCGACAATTCTGTCGATTCGTCTCAAATTCGGAGACAATCTCGCCTTGCTGCAGGTTGAAGACAACGGGACCGGTTATATCCCCGACAACGGATTGCTGGGCTTCGGCGTTCGCGGGATGCGGAGGCGAGCGCAGAGCATCTCAGCCCAGTTTCATATCCAAACCGCGCCGGGCGAAGGCACGAGAGTCCAGATAACTGCACCGTTACCGCCGCGCGTTACTTTCAACAACTGGCCAAAACTATTCTGGAGATACGCAAGGGAGCACTGGATCGATGCCCGAAGTTCGAGACAAGCCGATTCGCATTCTTATCGTTGATGATCATCCGGTTGTGCTTGCCGGCCTCACCAGCATGCTGGGCACACAATCCGGCATGGAAGTCGCGGGATCCGCTTCCGGTGGAGAGGAAGCCTTGGAGATGTTGCGGGTAAAACCGGCAGACCTTCTTTTGCTTGATCTTCGCATGCCCGGCATGAGCGGGATCGACACTCTTCATGCCCTCAAGCGAGCCAAAATCAGCGTCCGCGTGATCATTCTTACCAGCTTTGAGACCGACGAAGACATCTACCGCGCGGTGCAGGCGGGCGCGCAAGGCTACCTGCTGAAAGATGCTCCCCAATCAGACATGATCGATGCCATCCGGGCGGTTTACGCGGGCAAGAGGTATTTTCCACGTCATATCGCTGCGCGACTGGCCGAACGAATGATGCGCACAAATCTCACGGCTCGCGAACTCGAGGTCTTGAACATGCTCGCACGAGGTCTCACGAACAAGCAGATCGCCAGAGCTCTCGACATCAGCGACAATACGGCGCGCAATCATGTGAACAGTATTATCGAGAAGCTGGAGGTTTCGGACCGCACCGAAGCCGCGACCACGGCAATCCATCGAGGGATCATCGAAGTAAATAATTGAGAAAGCAGAGCCACACCAAAGCCCCCCGGGGTGGATCGATCCTGTGCGCCATTGCACGAGACTGTGCGGCTTCGTGGGGAGCCTGCGAGGGAGTTTGTGTGGTTCATGCAACCGTCGCCTAAGTAGACCATCTGAACTATGCGGAGAAAAACCGTTTTAGGTAATATAAGCGGCAAGATTGAATCAGGAGTAAAAGGTGCCGCCTTCATCCGAAGTCCTTCGTTCGCGTCGCAGTTTTCTAAATCGGCTCGGCCTGTTCGGGATGGCTTCGGCGCTCCCCGTTCGCCGCTTTTTATCGTCATCCATTACGCCGGTTCTTGCTTTTTCAGAATCGGTTTCCGATCCGCATTCAGTGTTGAAGAACCGTGCGCCCCTGGCTCCGAGTGAATTTTACTTTTTGCCGCTCGGGTCCATCCGGCCTGCCGGGTGGCTGAAGAATCAGCTTCGCATTCAGGCCGATGGTCTGAGCGGACACCTGGACGAAACCTGGGCCGACGTTGGTCCCGATAGCGGATGGCTGGGAGGAAAGGGCGAATCGTGGGAGCGAGGTCCGTACTACCTTGATGGCCTGGTGCCGCTTGCTTATTTGTTGAACGACGCAGGGCTCAAGGCAAAGGCGCAGCGTTATGTTGACTGGACTCTCGACCACCAGGCAGGCAGTGGAATGATCGGGCCCGCGTCCAATGACGACTGGTGGCCCCGCATTGTGATACTCAAGGCGCTTACCCAGTACCAGGAATTGACGGGAGATAGCCGTGTGATCCCCGTGATCGACAAATACCTTCGCTATCAACTGGGCGAGTTACCACAACGTCCATTGCGCGACTGGGGTAAATTTCGCTGGCAAGATCAGTTACTCAGCGTGATTTGGCTTTATAACCGCACCGGCTCGGCCTATCTGCTGGACCTGGCGCGGCTGCTGCACAGCCAGGGCTATGACTGGATGGCACAATACGCAAACTTCCAATACACCGAGCGGATCACCGCGGAATACATAAAGCTCGAAAAGGGTGAAGGGCTAAAAGACCTGGCGCTCGCTACGCATGGAGTGAACAACGGGCAAGCAGTCAAGACCGGACCTGTGTGGTCACTGGTTTCAGGCAGTTCCGCAGACCGTTCCGCTGTTCTGAAGATGATCTCAGAGTTGAACAAATACCACGGTCTGCCGAATGGGATGTTCTCTTGTGATGAGCATCTCGCCGGCCTTGATCCCTCCCAGGGCTCAGAGTTGTGCACGGTAGTCGAATACATGTATTCACTGGAGCATTCGCTCGCCATCGCGGGTGACCCTTCGCTCGGAGACCGTCTCGAACTGCTCGCCTTCAACGCGCTTCCCGGCACATTCACCGATGATATGTGGGCGCACCAGTACAACCAGGAGCCAAACCAGGTGGAGTGCAGCCTGCACCGGAAACCATGGACAACCGATGGGCCGGAATCCAACCTGTACGGCCTTGAGCCGAACTTCGGTTGTTGCACGGCCAACTTCCACCAGGGATGGCCGAAGTTTACTAACAGCCTCTTCATGCTGTCTGGCTCACAGGACGATTCGGCGCAAGATGGCCTGGTCGCGGCCGTTTACGCTCCGTGCGAAGTCCACACGACACTGCGCGGAACCGCGGTTCATGTGGTCGAAGAGACCGACTATCCTTTCCGCGACACGATCCGGCTTGCAATCAATCCGGCCCGGCCGGTGAGCTTCCCGTTGCGCCTTCGCGTCCCGGCATGGGCCGACGGTACCTCGATCCGGATTAACGGCCACGGGGAGGCGGTTCCCGCACCGGGCTCTTTCGCGCTCATTGAGCGCATGTGGAAGGCCGGCGATCGCGTTGAGATTACCTTCCCCATGCCGCCGCGGATTTCGCGCTGGTTTCACGGCTCGATGGCCATCGCGCGCGGACCGCTGGTCTTCTCCTACGGTATCGGCGAAGATTGGGTAAAGCTCCGCGACCGCGGCATGACCGCCGATTGGCAAGTGTATCCAACGAACGAATGGAACTATGCGCTGAAAGTGGATAGAGATGAGCCGGGCAAAAGCATCACCGTCACAGAAACGGCGGTGGCCGAAGGGCCCTTCACGGCCCACCGTGTTCCGGTACAGATGAGTGTCAAGGCTCGCAAGCTCAATGGGTGGCGCGCGGAAGACGGCGCCGCCGATCCGCTGCCGCAAAGCCCTGTCGAGAGCAAACTGCCAGAGGAGACAATCACGCTGATTCCCTATGCCGCCGCCAAATTGCGCATCACCGCATTTCCTCAATCTCAGTCGTAAGCAGCGGGCCGGCGTTTGTCGATGGCAGAGACATTCGTTGACCTTTGACATCGACGTCGGATGCTGATTTTGGCCCGGGAAACCAGCCGGCATGGGATATCCCCGACCGCACCCCGTTGAATGCGGAGTCAATCCGAGATAACCGCGCCACATGTGGGTGTCTTATGCATTCCGGAAGTGCGGTTCAGCCCACTTGATGGTTAGCGAACGGCTCCAGGCAGGCTCAGGAATCATTAAGTGAGAGAGGATTTGGTGACCTCGCACGGCGGTTTGGGCTGCGCGACGAAAGCACGGACGCAATTCCGGCCTGATTCCCTGGCGTAATACAAAGCCATATCTGCATCGTTGATCAGTGCCGACCGCGCATCGCGCGAAAAGCCAACGGCCTGCTCCGCAATATCTGCCCAAAGGAACAGACCTCACGCATTTTTCTCAAGATCATCTCGATGACATCGCATGGACGGTACAGCGGGATTCCGCCCCTGGGGCAGCAATCGGCTCACCTTTGGTTCCCCGCCCATTGCTGATGTATCTTGTCTGAGAGGTCATTCGATGCAAGTTGCGGAACTCATCGCGCCTCAGACATTCCGGCTCATTGACATGCCGCCAGAAGATCCCGGACCAGGCGAAGTGCAGATTCGGATCGAAGCTGTGGGTGTGTGCGGGTCCGATCTGCATGCCTACACCGAAGGCGCGGTCGGCAGCACTCCGAATGTGTACCCGATGGTGCTCGGGCACGAGCCTGCTGGAAGGATCGTGAAGACAGGCGCCGGAGTAACAGGACTTGCTGCGGGCGACCGTGGAGCGCTTGAGCCCGCCCTTTATTGTTATCACTGCGAGTTCTGTTTGAGTGGGCACCACAATGTGTGTGCGAACATCCGTTTTCTAAGCAATCCTCACCATCCTGGCTTTTTCCGTGAACTGGTCAACTTGCCGGTGGACAACTTTCTTCCCATCCCCATCGGGATATCGTTCAACGAAGCGGCTCTGGCCGAACCTCTCGCGATTGCCGTTCATTCACTCCGCCGTGCGTCGATCCGCCCGGGTGAAACGGTAGCGGTCATCGGCGGGGGCCCCATCGGGCTTTTGACGATCGCCGCACTGCGTGCCGCCAAAGCAGGACGCATCTGGGCCGTGGAACCCCTGGCGCACCGCCGCGCATTGGCCCTGGGAATCGGCGCCGACGCCGCGCTTGAGCCCGCAGAAGCTGTTCAGGAAATCCTCCACGAGACAGGGCGGCGCGGTGTGGACTGTGCCATTGACTGCGCGGCTGCAGAACACACCACCAATCAAGCCATTGAGCTTGCCCGCAATGCCGGTCGGGTCGTGTTGACGGGTATTCATTCAACACCAAATGTCTCAATGGATGGATCAGCAATGCGGCGCAAGGAGCTCACCATTTTCAACGTGCGCCGATCGAACCACGAGACGCAAGAGGCTCTGCAACTGCTCCAGTCGCACGCAGAGTGGTTTGCACCGCTGCTGACGCACACGAGGGAGATCGAACGCATCGATGAGGCCTTCGCAATAGCCAGCCAATATCGCGACGGCGTCGGGAAGATGATCGTCAGACCTTAGACCGGCCACCCAGAAGTCGCTCCCAAATGGCGTTACTTCTCAATTGCCCACGACGCACTCCAAAGCCTCCGGCAAGGTCAGCGCGACCCACATCACGGGCTAAAATTCTTCGTATGCCTCAATTCCCAAAAGGTCTCATGGAGATTAGTCCGCGCTCTTCCCGGAGGCTCGGCTGGATTTATATAGTCGGACTTGCTTGCTGGTTTTTCATTGGCGAATATAAGGGAGTTCCAGTATGGCTCGGCATCCGCACAGTCCTATTTTCCGCCCTTCTCATCTGGAATTCTTTCAGAAAGTCTAAAGAGTTGAAGGACGCCTTCAACAGATTGAAGTAAATGGCCATTAAAGCGAGGTCAGGATCGTGAACCTATAACCGCTTAGTAACCATAAATCGGGATTACTTCCGGATCGGCCACCTCTATGTAAGTAAACCGCGCCTCTCGGCCGATGATTCCTACATCAAGCAGGACCAGACATCCATTTGCAGCCTCAAGTTCCAAAGAGCCGGCAGGTTTTTACGCGGCCTCGGTGCCTCCGGAATCTCCAGCGGGCACGAAATCCGGCTTCCTGTGTTCTCCAGCGGGCAGACAAGCAACGATCTTTCTTGTCACCGCCAGGGTAGCGCGGTTGCGATTGCCCCGCCGCATCTCTTTTTCCTTGATCAGGGCCGATAAACTATCGAATAAACTAAAGTTACGCGTTAAGGATGGAATGCAAGACATCGCTTGCGGAGAGTCTGGAGAAGTGCGTTATACTCCAAAAACACCTAAAAACAGCATGCCTTCGGAGGAGTCCGAACGTGGCGACTCGCGATGATTCTCCAACGACTTCTGAAGCTAAATGCTGAATTTGGTTGATAGAAGCGTCACGGCGAGATTTCGCCGAGACAGGAGACGCTGTGAACGATGCAAGCGCATTTCTTATAGTTAGGCCCATAAGGATTTTTCTAGGTGACCTGACTTACACAACATTGTCCATTGCCACAGATGCATTTCCCCTCAACATCGGATTCATCGCGGCATACGCAGAGAAAATCTTCGGCAAGCAGATTGATTTGAAACTGTTCAAATATGTCGATGATTTAGAAGATGCAATCAATGAGAACCCGCCGGACATCCTGGGCTTGAGTAACTATCCGTGGAACTTCAATCTGGGATTGGAGTTCTTCCGGATGGCCCGGACGTTATCGTCCAAGACGATTTGCGTGATGGGCGGTCCAAATATACCTCAGGAAGATGAGGATCGAACAGAGTTCATTAAGCGCAATCCTCTGATCGATTTCTATGCCTATCTGGAAGGCGAAGAAGCATTCGCCGCGCTGGTGGCTCGTGCCATTGAAGCCGGTCTGGACCGCGAGAAGATGAAAGCGACGCCGATTGACGGCTTCATTCACCGCATGAGTGATCATGAGGTCGTGAAGGGCACCCTACTTACCCGCCGGCGAATCCTCGATGATATTCCGTCTCCATACCTCACAGGACAAATGGATAAGTTCTTTGACGGTAAGCTCTCGCCGATGATAGAGACCAATCGGGGATGTCCCTTTTCGTGTACCTTCTGCCACGAGGGGAATCAGCTCATTTCCAAGGTAAACTTTTTCAGTGTTGAACGCGTGAAGGCGGAACTGGACTATATCGCAGCGGCGGTTGCGAAAGCTCCAATCCTTATTTCGAATCTGACGTTTGCAGATCCGAATTTCGCGATGTACGAGCGCGACTATGAGATTGTCGAGCACATCGAGAAAATCCAGCAAAATCAGAACTGGCCTCGCTCAATTTTCGCCTCGACCGGCAAGAACAAGAAGGAGCGAATCGCGAAAGCGCTTCGAAAACTGAATGGATCGATGTCGATGTGGATGTCGGTGCAATCGATGGATCCGGTGGTGCTGCACGAGATTCAGCGAGATAACATCAGCACTTCGGAGATGATGGCTCTCGCGAGTGTGTACCAGGAACTGGGCCTGCCGACCTTCTCGGAACTTATCCTGGGTCTACCTGGTGACTCCTATGAACGGCACGTAAGATCTCTCTCCGAAGTTCTGGAAGCCGGAATCAATGTTGTGGAGACTTACACATGCATGTTGCTGAATGGAACGAAACTCAAAACAGCCTTCAGCCGGGCAACTCATAAAATCGGTTCCCATTTCCGAATCTTGCCGCGCGACTTTGCGAAGCTCGGGAATGGACGCATCGCGGTCGAGATCGAAGAGGTCATCACTTCCACAAGCACAATGTCGTTTGCGGACTATCGGGAGGCACGAAAACTGCATCTGATGGTTTCCGTTGTTTATAACGGCGGCGGATTCAACCCCCTGCTAAGGTTGCTGCGGCAAAGGAAGATTCCTATCGTTGCGCTACTTCAAAGAATGGTAGCGGGCATGCATCTGGCGCCGGCATCCGTTCAGGCAGTCTTCAATTCGTTTGTCCGGCTGACAAAAGAAGAGTTGTGGGATTCTGAAGAAGAGCTTAGGGCATTTGTGTGCGCGGATAACAATTATGAGAAGTTGCCCCGAGGCGAGATCGGCATTAACTTGATTCAAACACACATGGCCATGAGCCTAGCGGTGATGGATGAATGGGTCGATTACGTGTTCCAATCGGTCAAGACCATGCTCGGCGACGACTTCAGCGACGACATCGAGAGATCTACAATCTTCACCGATATCCGAGCCTACTGCTTAGGTCGCGTCCACAATATTTGGGGTCGTGACCGCAACGAGGATTGTCCTTGCGTATTACTGCATTACGATATCGCGAGCTGGCTGCGGAGTCCCCTGTCGATGCCTCTCTCGCAATACAAATTCAGTGAACCGGTAATGCACCGCTTTGGATTTCCGGATGCCAAGAGGGAAGAAATGGCAGCGCAGATCGAGCGCTATGGCACCACTGCCACGGGGATCGGGAGGATCATTGCGCAGATGGGCCGTGACCGGATTTGGCGCGAACCTATGGCGGTTCCTTCGCTGGCGGCTTCAAGAGACCTGTAAACGCGGAGGCAAGCAGAGGTTCAAACCCGATCAAGAATGTTCTTAGAGACATTCATGTTTCGGGCGATATTGCGAAGACCAGTTTTACGATTTGAATTAGCGCAGACTCCAGAGGTTCCGCACCAACATGACCCCCTACTTATGAGGAACATGTCGACAGGCATCACGTTGAACGGTGAACAAGTCGTCGCAGTCATTCCGGCGCGAGGTGGAAGCAAATCGGTCCCCGGGAAAAACATCGGACCGCTTGGGGGAAAGCCTTTGCTCGGCTCGTCGATTGAGGTCGCTCGGCAGTTGTGCGAGATCGATCGCATCATTGTTTCTACCGATGATGCTGAGATCGCCTCGGTCGGCAATTCTGGTGGAGCTGAAGTTTATACAGCGTTACTCGAGAAGGAAACGAAGTCCTTGTTGATGGGAAAGCTCGGTGGGGGTATTGATGCCCGGGAGCGGTCCCAGGATATCGATGATTGTCGAGGCATTACTGAAGGAGCCTGATTGGTGAGCAAATCTCTACAGCAGTTATTTTCCATGAGGGGCGAGACGGGTGTCGTTACGGGAGGACCAGGGTATTTGGGCACCGCAATCGACGAGACGCGTCAGGTCCCGGTCTCTCTCCTTCACAAGGAACGGCGGATCTCCGTCGTTATGTCGCTCGTATTCCTGCCGTGGATGGCGGCGGTGCTTTTTACCGCGGGGAGCGGTGCTGGCCTTGTCCTCTTCGTATACGCAATTCTGGTTTTTGCCGCGGGCTATGGAATTATCACTGTGGCATTTCCTGCCTTCACCCGCATCTGGAATGTCTTTCTCGCTCCCGCCGTCGGCATCCTTGCGGTCTCAGCTCTGACCGCGTTTTGGGTAAGACTGGGCCTTCCACTCATTTGGGTTCTCGCTCTCTGGCTCGGATTGGCGACGATCGGAGCGTTGGGACTCTGGAAAGATCGAATTCTCTGGACAAAAAGCACAGTTTCCTACGGACTGACACTGGCTCTCCTTTCTGCAGTGATCTGCCTACTGTTCTTCCTTCCTGGCGCTCGCAACGACGCCGTCCTGCGGCACGACGGGAGCTTCAATTGGATGTACCCGGACACGCAGTTCTTCCACTCGATGGCCGCAGGCATCAAGAGGGGCGATAGCCCGCCGAAGGCACCCGGAACCGCGACCGCGGAACTTTTCTATCACTTTGGACCGTATGCTCCCGCCGCGGCCATCTCCCGCTTGACCGGGCTCGCTCTGGGTGACGCCTACGCACGGGTGACGCGCGGAGCTTCGCTCTGGGCGCTGGTACTGTCGTGCTTTGGACTGGGCACTCTCCTTTCACTCAAGGCTAGCGGAGAAAAATTCGGAGGCCTCATCTCCGTCGCCGGGCTCTTTTTCTACGGCTCGATCCTATCCCTTTTCAACAACGAGTTAAATAGTGCCAGCCATGTGACCGGAGCGATCCTTGTAACCATTCCGGGCGTGGAGGTCCTCGCACAGGGGGGCCCCTTTAGCCATCTGATTCTAGGCCATTCAGTGCTTCACGGACTGGTAGCGATTACATCGATCATGGGCCTGTGCCTGGTTCAAAGAGAGCGGGAAGCCGTCCTTACCTTGCGGGGCCTGACACTGGTCACATTGCCTGCGTTCGCAGTCGCAATGAATTCGGTGGCTGCTCTCTACTGCATCGGCGTGGTTGGCATTTTGCTGTTTTGGGACCGTCTCGACGCGTTGCGTTCGTGGCTGCAGATCATTCTAATGTTCTGCCTGTTCTTCGGGGCATGGAAGATTATGGGATACAGCCACGCCGGCGACGTTGCGGTATCAACGATCAATAAAGCCCCGGGGAGCTATTGGTGGACAGTGGTCATTTGGTTCACGATTGGCTTGGGAGTTCGAATTCTGGGCTTTCAATGGATCTCAAAATCGCGAAAGGATCCCATGTCCGCCCTGGTCCTCGCCAGTGTCGTGGGACTGATGTTGTTTTGGCTCTTGATGCAACTTGAAGGCAACGAGCGATACGGTGTGTATTTTCTTCAAGCGATATTCAGCATATTTGCCTTTTCCCGCCTGACGCCCGGATGTTGGAGAGCAGGAGAGCGCTCGAAATGGATGGCGGAGTGGCTCAGGCTGGCGCAATACGGCATGATTTTTCTCATTGTTTGTGGGGTTTTGATCGGTGCCACCGCCTTCCTGACTCATGAGCATACTGGGATCACCTCTTTTTCGCGCAAGATGCTCCTCTCTTTCCTCCTGGTCCTGCTTCTCAGCGGCATGAGGGCGATGATGACACGGAGCCGTAGCTTTTCGGTTGCCTGTTCCGCAATTCTTATGGGCGTGCTCATGGTCGGTTTTCTGGCCTGGATTACGCCCTGGCTCAATTTTGGAATGGGACGGATGAAGATGGACGTGACTCTTGCGCCGGGCGAAGTTCGCGGTTTGTATCGCCTCCGCGATCTCTCGGCGACGGACGAGCGTTTTGCCACCAACAAACATGTTGTGGATAGCGTGGCAACCAACCGCGAGCGATCCTACTCGTACGACGCGCTGTCCGAGCGCCCGGTGCTTCTCGAGGGATATCAGTACCATGACGTGCAGGTGCTGCCCTGGTTTAAGGCTATGCTTCGAGACAATGACTTGCTTTTCACTACGACCGACCCTGAAACTTTGCGTAACATTGCTAAAGCCTGGCATGTCCGGTGGCTTGTCGCTCGCCCCGGCACCGACATCGCCTTGCCCAGACCATTGCCTCCGTGGCTGGTTGAGCAGCAAGACACCGGCGACCTTAAGATCTACAAAATCAATTAACCCGGCATTTCTTCTTTTGAATTTCAGAAGCCCGAAGCGGAATTTCGATTGCCGGGAGAGTTAGCGCCTACGCGGAGATAGCCAAGAAAGAGGAAATTGCATCCCGATTGGGGGGACTACGGGGTCGGGTAGATGCTGACGGACGATGACGAGCAGAAAAGAAAGTTGACCGCTCCGTCACGTTTGGATAACGCGCAGTTAGCGAATATCGACAGTCGTCTCACCTGATTCGGGACTCACGGCCGTAAGCAACGGCCAAATGGGAACCGGCGACTCACCCATTGGCCGCTACCTTGCTTTTCAACTCGCTCAGCAGTTGCTCCACCTTGTCTTCGCTTTCGAGCGCCTGGAATTTGTCTTCCAGGGTCTCGGGAGCAAGAATCTCGCTGGCAGCAGCGTTCTCAGCGGCCTTGACGTGGACCTTGCTCCTCATGCGGCTCAGGGTCTGTTCCTGTCCGTCGCCGACTACCTGGCGTGCCTTTGTGGCCCGGCCCACTACCTTGGCGCGACGGTGTTCGGCCACCAGCATTTCACAATGAGCGCGCGTCTCGTTGAGCTTCTGCCCCAGTTTGTGCAGGGCCTGGCGCAGGTTGTCGGCTTCATGCTTCTGGTCCTCGGCCTGCGTAGCAAATCCAGACTCCAACTGATCGTGGCTCAAGGCGCGCTCGAGTGCCGCGCGTGCCAGATCGTCGTGACCTTTTTGCACGGCCAGTTCGGCCTTGGCGCGCCAATCCGCGGCCTGATGCTGGTGCTCAGCGCGCTTCTTTTCGAGGAGATGCTGGTCGGCAATGGCGATGGCCACCTGGGTTTTTACCTGGAGCAACTGGTTCTCCATATCAAGCACAATCTGTTTCAACATGCGTTCCGGATCTTCGGCCTTCTCCACCAGATCATTCAGATTGGCTCGCAGCAAAGTGCTTACTCTCTCTAGCAACGACATGCCGTCCTCCTTCTTTTTTGGTTGCCGATCCTATTTTTTTTGCCCGCCGACGCGCTTTCAGGTACGTCGCGTTACTGCTTCGACGGGGTTGTCGATTTGGGAGCCTGTGTGGCGGCCTCGGCCTCCTTGGTCATTTCCGCCGTCAATAGTCTGGTGCGTTCCTGCACTCGCTTCATCACCAGCGGCATGTACTCCTTGGAAATCTTTGGCTGCGCTTCCAGCAAATGCTGCCCAGCGCTGGAACTGTAGAACGCGATCATGGCATCCACATCTTCTCGGGTGAGGTACTTCTGATAGATCGAAGTCATGTCGCCAATCATCTCGTCCACGGAATAGATGTTGATTGCCTTCTCCAGGTACTTGTGCGAAATCAACTCCATCGTCGCCCGCTGTTCGGCCGTGAGTTTCGATTGAGAGCCGATTGCTCTGCTCTGTTCGCGAATTTGGCCCTCGACCATCGTCGGAATCAGATTCCTGAGCGACTGAACCTGCTCGCGTATTCGCATTGTCTGGAAGAGCCGACCCAGTTGCTCTGCTGTCGCCTGGTCTCCAGGCGGAATCGCCGGCGCGGGTGATTCCTGCACCAGGGCTCCCGAAGGCTGCACGGAGTAAGCCTGTGCGACCGCCGGCAGAGAGCCGAGTGCGAATCCGAATGCAGCTACTGCGGCAAGACTTCTCTTTCTCATCCCCGTCTCCTCATCCCTTCGATCGGCGCCCCATCCCGACTGCGATCTGCACCCGGGATGGGGATAAATCAACGGCGCCTCGCCGCGGTTGTCGGGCTAACTCTGTGCCGCCGAACCATTCGGTGGCTTCTGCTTGATCGCCTGTACGCTGGACATCAATTGCTTAATATCCATCCCGCTGAGTGCCTCAAACAAGGCGGGCACTTGCGCTGCGATTTTGGTCATGTCGCCGGTGATCTTGTGCGCACCGGCTGCATCTTCGCTGCCCGTCGAGACGATGGTGATTTTGTCCACCTTGCTCAGCGGCTCCGCCATGGCGCGGACTACATCGGCCATGTTTGTCAGCAGCTTGTCGACCACTGCGGCCTGGTTCCACTCCTGGTACGCCTCGGCTTTGACGCTCATCGCCTTGGCTTCGGCTTCGCCCTTCTGAAAAATGATGGTGGCCTCGGCCTCACCCTGGGCGCGGATGGCGGATGCGCGGCCTTCTGCTTCTGTGGTCAGGCGAGCTTTCTCGGCGTTCGCGAGATTCTCGATGCGCTGTCGCTCAATCTCAGCTCCTTTCAACACAGTGGCGATGAGTTCCTTCTCGTGGCGCAGGATCTCGGCCTCCTGAACCTTGATCTGCCCCTCTTTTTCGACCTGCTGCACCTTTACCTGTTCGGCGGTCACCTGCTGCAGCATGACATTGGTCTGCAATTCGTAAGCCTTGTCGGCAGTGGCTTGTTGTCGGCGACTCTGCTCGGCATACTCCGCCTTCTTGATCTCAAGGTCGCGCTGCGCCTCGGCCTGCCGGGTCTGCGAGGCGGTCTCTGCAATCACCCGCTCCTGGTCCGCCTGCGCCTTGGCAACGGCAGATTCGCGCATGGCTGTGGCGCGCTTGATTGCGGTATCGCGCTCTGCATCGGCTGTGGCCATCTCGGCGTCGCGCTTGATGCGCGCGATGTCGGGTCGTCCCATGTTGGAGATGTAATCGTTCTTGTCGCGCACTTCCTTAATGGTGAACGAAATCACTTCCAGGCCCATCTTGCTCATGTCTTCAGCGCAGGTGGCGCGCATGCGCTCGCCCACCATCTCCGGCTCTTTGACGATTTGTTCCACGGTCAACTGGCCGATGATGCCGCGCAGATGGCCCTCCATCACGAGCCGGATCAGCCCTTCGCGCAGTTGAGGCGACTTGGTGAGGAACTGCTCGGCCGCGGTGAGGATCGAGGCCTGATCGCTGCGCACCTTGATCTGCGCAACTGCCTCCACTGTCACCGCCACGCCCTGTTTGGTGTAGAGATCCTGCTGTGGAGCCACGTCGAAGCTCATCAGTTCCAGGCTGAGCTCGCGGCAGTTCTCTACCATTGGGAAGATCACCGATCCATGACCCTTGATGACCCGTGGCCCGCGAAAACCATAGATAATCAAAGCCTCATTTGGTCCGGCCTTGCGATACATCCGGGCCAGGATGCCCATGAGAAAAATCAGCGCCATTACCCCGAGTCCCACAACGATAACAATCTGATTCGTCATTGCTTTCCCGGTCCTTTCAACCGGGATGAGATTGGTAGATGGTTTTACTGCTTCGAGCCGGCGTTGCGGCCGTTTTTAGGAAACATCTTGGCCAGGAACCCGAGCAGAAAGATTCCTACCAGGATCGCCATGTCTGTGATCAGCACGGTATTCGTCATCGAAATCCCGGTCCTTTCAACCGGGAAAAACTTGCTTGATTGAGCGGGTCTCAGCATTTCTGAACGTCATCTCTTCGTATTGAGGCCCGATCCTTGTTGGCGCACCGTATGCGGTCAGTCTTCCCACCGCCGCACGTAGGCAATTCCTCTTTCGTAGCGGACGACGAATACCTCTTCTTGTTTTTGAATGGGTTCGCCGTCCTCAGACCGCGCCGCGGTCGACCGCAGCGCGCCCAGTTGCTCGTAAACCATTTCCCCAGTTCCTCCGGGGCGAATTGGGGCGGAAATTCGTCCCACCGAACCCACGACATCGGTCTCGTCCGCTGTGAGTTCGCGCTCGTGCGGCAACAGTACTTTGGCGAGGAAGAAAAAGATGATTGCTCCTCCAGCGAGGCCGCAAACTCCGGCCAGCACAACCACCACCCCCGCCGCAAGACTGCCGTAGCGCATCAGGAGGTATCCCGCCGCGCCAAACCAGCAGAGAAAAATCATGATGGAAAACCCGTTCCACCACGGAATTGCGGCCGAGCTTGTCGCCGCACCCCTGCCCGTCTGCAACCCGCTTCCGCCTTGCGGCAGGTGACCTGTCGCCGGCGCATGCGGAATGTGCACAGGGTGCCCAAGATGAGGGAGGTGAATGTGCCCCCCGATGTGCCCCATGCCGCCCAGCAGCGAGACCGCGCTCAGCATCAGGCCCGTCACAAAACAAATCAAATAGAAAGTCTCCCAGGTCATCTCCGTGCCTTCCCTTTCAGGGCCTTTGGGGTTCTAACGGACTTCTCTTCGCGAATACGTGTCGCTGGCTTCTGCGACTTTGGTGCATGTGTATTCGCTCCGTGCCTGGGCCGCAACACCTCAGCCAGCCGCGGCGCCAGTCCGGGTGTCTCGAGGATCGCCCCAAGCAGCATCAGACACTCCCTGGAGTGATCGTGCCGCGCCAGCGTCAAGAGAGCCTGCTTCAACTCCGGGTCGCGACGAAAGCGCTCTGCACCCGCCACCAACCAAAGGTCAAGCTTGTCTTCCACACTGCGCAAGTCACTCTGCAACTCAGGGTGGTAGCCCTCCGGGTCATCCACGAGGTAGCCGGGGTGGACCTTGAAGAAACTGGCCAGTATCTGTCGCGTGGTGTTGGTCAGGTGGGGGCGCGTGCCACTTTCGATCTGGGAAAGATAGCTCTGACTCAGCTTCGAACCTGTCTCGGCCTCGATGGCCTTGACCAACTCCTGCTGGCTCATGGCTCGATCCAGCCCGCGAAGGCTTCCTTCAACCTCACGCAGATAGCGGATTTTTTCGCCTAGCTTCATGACTTTGGCTGCGATGAAATCCGTTCCCGGCTGGCCCTCCATCGCAGATTGCAATAACTGTATTGCAATTTGCGATAAATGTCAAGAATCGCAGGACAACAATTCTGGATATTCAATGCCAGTGTCATCCGCGACCCGGTGGCGGACATATCATCTGCCAGCGACACCACCCAACGCTTCAGTCATCTCTTGGAATACTGACGAGTTGGCCGCGACCAACTCGGAACCGAGTTCGCGGCATATCTACAGCGTCACGAAGGAACACACAAGCCACGCGAAATGTCGCGAATTTCAGAACCGACTCGGTGAGCCGATAGCAACCGGAGTTGACGTCAGAAGTCATCCTCGCGTGAAGGATTGTGAGGGGTGCGCCGGCCTCGTTCGCGACGTCTACCGCAGGGTGGGAGAGCCGCTACGCCCGCTTTCTGTTCCGCGCCCGAGCCGCCGTCCGACCCTTCCACGCGTGCCCGTGATGCCTGCTGGCCGCAACTTGCCGCGTGGTCACAGCAGCGTGTCCATGGCGCCGGTGCACGGCCGACGGCCGCAATACGGCGCCCACGCGCTGCTCAGCCGCCGAAGGATCATTTCCATATGCCGGGTCAAGCATCGCAATCACGGCGATTGCTCGCGTGCGATACTTGTGCGCCCACTGGCTTCCCATCAAAGACTTCTGCACGTCGTGCCAATACTCCGGCGTCTGGTTCCCCAAAGCCGGCGCCACGTCTGCGTCCAGGGCGAACGCCGCCGAATCCATTGCAGCCGCCTGCGGCTCCGGCGCTGGCCCGGCCCCGGAATTGATCGTCGACAGAAACAGGTTGAAATGCTGCAGGTTTACACCCATCTGATAAACCAGTTGCGCCATTGCCATCTGCTGAGGTCCGGTCAACTGATCAAAATTCCGGCAATAGGCCCGCCCGTTGTAGATCGCCTGGATCGCGCCAACCCGCACCAGTTGTGTGGCGTCCTCATTAGAGATCTGTGCCGGCAGGCCGTAGAGTTGGCGCCGCCACGTGCGCTTGCTCCACATCCGTTCGCGCTCGTAGAACACCTTCAGAATGTCGTCAAGCCGCCCCGGATCGAGCCCGGCTGCCCGCCACAGGTCCGCGGACGAAGGTTCCAGGAATTGGTGCGGATTGAGCGGATCAGTCTGCGGATGCTCGCGCTCCGGCAAGTCCAAGCTGAATCCCGCCCCGATCAGCGGTTGTCCGGTCCTCGGATCTGGATAAGCTGCCAATACCCAACCCTCGTGCCTCCGGTCGCGCAGTATCTCCACCAGTTCATTGACATCGAATCTGACGTCAGAATCCTTGAAATCCGCCATCATCCGAACCCCCGGATTGACAGCAGCCTCAGAAGGCATCAGTGCGGATTGAGCCGTTGGCGCCGCGACGAGCGTAGAGGGGTCAGTCCCAGACGGGGCTTGGGACAGGGCGGGAATGCCCAGGAACAGGGTTAAGGCGACGACGACGCCGATGGACTTCGACATGCTCATGGAATTATTCGCTTACTTCAACAATGATGGATTCTGTCCTTCCGCGCAACCGGAGAAATTGCGCTCTCGCACAAAAGTAATTGGGTTGTTCCGCGTCGGTGGGAACTCCGGCCTCATCTTCGATGCAGGCAATGGGCAGCAACGCAATGGTCTGATCGGCGAGCGTTGTCCCGCCCAGCGTCAGTGTTGCGTCGTGGATCATGCGCTGCAGGTTGTCCCCGCCCTGGCCGGAACGGGCACCCGCAATTGCTCCTCCGTCTTCAGGTGCAGGTCTTTCGCCAATCGCGGCATGATGACACCGTAAGACGCTCCACTGTCGAGCACCGGATCGAGTGAGCGAGAAGAATTGATGCTGCCTTGAACGCCGATTGAGGTCGTTTACCCGCCCACTCGGGCCTTTGGTGGATTTTCGCTTTCAGTTTCCACACATCGCGGCAAACGACAATCCATTCGCAACCAAGAGGCACGATACGATCGCCGAGTGCGAAGCATTCAAGACGATCGCGATGAAGACGTGCTTCAAATGCGGATTACGGGGGAAGTCAATAGCGAAGGTTCTTCAAGAACTCCCGTGTTTCCAGAACCTGTTGTGGTGCGCTGGGGCTCTCGTCCTCAATGAAGTAGACTTTTACCCGAGCTCTGTCTGCCGCGTGAAATATAGCCGCCCAGTCTAGCTGGCCTTTGCCGAGAGCCACACTCGTTTCATCTGGAGCGCGGCCCGTCAAATCTGTTGTTGTCCCCTTCGCCATATCTTTCAGGTGCATCAGTTCAAAGCGCCCGGGGTACTTCTCCAGGTAGCACACCGGGTCGGCTCCGCCATGCACGAACCAGAACGTATCCATCTCGAATATCACATGGTCACTGTTGGTTTCGTTCACCAGAACGTCGAAGAGAGTTTCTTTCGGTGTATGCACAAATTCGAATCCGTGCGGATGATAGCCGAACCGCAAACCTTGTTCCTTGAGTCTCACCCCCCAGGCATTGAAGTTAGAAGCTGCCGTGTGCACTTCTTGAGCCGTCAGTTCCCCGGAATGCGGAATGTTGGACGTAATGACATAGTGTGCGCCTATCGCCTTGGCATCTCGAATCACTTCAGGGAGATCGTTCGAGAACCGGTCGTATTCAGCAATCATGCTTGAACAGCCCAATTCCTTTTGCTTGAGGAGCTCGGCAAATTCTCCGGCGGTTCGACCGTAAAAGCTCGCTGTCTCGATATCCTGGAATCCCAGCTTGCTGATCGTACCCAGAGTACCCGCCGTATCCTCACTGAGCAGCCTACGATAGGTCCAGAGTTCCATCCCGACAGGGTGATCGAAGTTGCAGGTCTTTACCGAAGCTGCAGTCTTCGGAGTCCAGGACGGCACATGCCCGCTTTCGTTGCTAAGCCACACGTCTACTCGTGGTGCACTCCAGGCGTACGGCTTTTGCAGCAGGTCCAGCTTTCCATCACCGTCGAAATCGGCGATCTTACCATCGTGCCAGCCTTCTTCCCGATCCAGAAGGGTCGTGCGAAAGGTACCGTCCCCGTTGCCATACAAGATCCACGCCCTGGCATTCGGGTTATCCAACACTGTTGGCTCAGTCGTCCACTTGCCCTGCTCGGCAACCAGAATGTCGAGATTGCCATCACCATCGATATCGGCAACATCGAGAGTGTGGCCATGCTTCATATCTTCATCCAGGAGCCGGTGGCCGGCCCAGGCGCTCTCATCCTCGGGGTCACCTGTGCATTCGTACATCATTAAGGGACCGCTGCCGTCGCCGGGTGCAATCACGATTTGCGGATGTTTGCCCGGCTTAAACTTACCCGCCCGAATCCTGCCTCCGATTTTTCCAACTTTGGTCGGCTTAAATCTGTCTCCGCCCAAATGCTTGAACCAGTAGTTGCCTGCGAGCAGATCCAGTTTTCCGTCGCCATCAATGTCATAGGCATCCATGCCTTCGGCATACGGGGTCCAACCCCAGGAGCCGGCACTTGCCTCGCCAGGATTGCCGGAGTAAATCGGTGTGAGTGGCCAAGGACCAGAGTTGCGCGGATCCTTAGGAATTCTGGCCATGAAAAGCGTCTTTGCTCCCTGGTTCCAGAAGTAGAGCTGCGGCTTTCCTGACCCCTCCACGTCGGCAACAATCATGTCGTGATGCTGGTTTGCCCCGCCATCTTTGATGATGTGGCGTTTCCAAGGCACATCGGGATCGAAATTCGGGTAAGGATTCTCCCACCAGTACACCTTGTTTCCCTCGTAGTCCTCTCCGAAAATGATGTCCGTATTGCCATCTCCATCCACATCGAAAGCGGTGCCACCTGCTTCCAGCGGCACAAACTCATTTTCGACAATGTAGCGGTCCCATCTTCTCGATGGCATTCTCCGGTACCAGACCAGTGCGGGACCGCATACGCGATAGCTCAATACAAAGTCTGTGGCGGGCGAATCTTTATCGAACCGTCCGATTACATCGCCGGTCTGCTCGCGAGACGTGCTTGGTACGGGCAGTTCACCCCGAATACTCGATTTCCGCAGCCATCGAATCTCCTGGCCGGGTATCCGTCTGGCATCGAAGCCTGTCAGCGAAACAGCCGCAACGGCCGCACTACGCTTGATGAATTCACGACGTTTCATGCAATATGGTTCCTTTCGCGTCCGCGGCACTGAACGATTGAACATCCTGCAAAGTCGATGAGGTTGGGCACGCATTCAATCGAGACCCAATATTGCCGAAAGGACCGCCGTTCTTTCAGCCAACAAGCTCTATGTTCTGCCGCAATATGTCCGCAGGTTAGTCTATGCGTCGGCCCATGCCGCGCGCTAATCTGCTTGCGCTCGCGTCCCGGGACGTGGGCCGTAAATCACAGAGAACCATCCCGAGTCGATCAGAGGAGGGACTTTCCCTTTGCTCAGAATTTGACCCGCTAAACTCCGCCTTTGGCGGCGCGATCATTACTGATTGACGTTGAGGGTCAGCCCTGCGCCGCGGCCTGCTCCCACACCTGGTTCCAAAGTGCAGCCTGGGCGGTTCCCAGGTTCTGTTCGCAGTTGCCGAAACTCACGGTGATGATGGGGGCCAGGTTCTGGTCGACAATGTAGGCGGCGGAAAGCTCGGCTGGATCGGTGGTCTGTTGCGGACCGGTCACCACCAGGTCGACGGTTGCGCCGGGAGCAACGGCGGAGGCCCATTCGGCGTCGATGGTTGCCTCCGTGCTCAAGCCGAGAAAAGTCTCGAATCCCGGATCGAGACCATTCTCAACCAGGTTGGGAGGGTTCGCCGGCAGGCCGAAGATCTTCTGAAACGCAGCCACGTCGCTGAGGGTTACGTCCGCTTCGGCGACGATTGCGATGGTTTGGCCGGTGCCGTTCAGGCTGGCTTTGTAGAGAGGAACGAGATCGTAAATGGCCGCAAAGTCGCCGGGGGTGATGGCATTGGCACTGTTCCAAGGCGCCGTGATGGACGGGGAACCCTGTGCGCGGGCACGCACAGTTGTAGGCCGGGCGAAGAAATTATGCAGGGGCACTCCCGCGACAAGCGGAGCGATAGCAGCCGGAACTGAGATGTCGGTGGAGTTTGCGATGTGCGTCTCACCATCGACCTGGAAGCGGCGCATGCGCGTCTGGAAGGCCTTGTTCACCTGGCCCACGTTGCCTGAGAACTCGATCCACATGCCGCTTTTGGCGACCTTGCCGACGCGGAAGCCTTGCTCTTCGAGCCAGTTCTCAATCTTCGTCAAGTCCTCGGGCGCAGGACCGAATTGTCGGCCGAACTCTTCCGGCGTAAGCCAGCGATGGAAGTTTGCCGATCCCTTGGTTTGTTGACCGTCGAGCAATGCGGCGAGTGCCTGTTGCTGTTCAGGAGACATCTTCAACGCGAGAGTCATCCGATCAAATGGCTGGCCTTCATCAAGCGGACCCAGATCCTTGGCGCCGCTCAAGGCAAGCCGTGAGTGAGGGACCATTACCCGCGCCGTGTTATCGACGGCACCGGCAATCCGCGGCTGCTGTCCCGCAACTGGCGTTGAAGTCAACTCAAGAATGAGAAGGCCCGAAAGAGCGAATAGCGAAAGCCAGTGCAAGTTTCTCGTCGGAGCAATGAACTCCGCTTTGTGCTCCGCCAGGGTCTTTTTGGACTTCGCCCTCGCTTTTTCAAGGAAATACATGAGGAAAAGCGCAAAAGAGAACTTGAGTGCACAGGAAGGGAGCACAGGCAACTCCTTAAGGCTTGTTTGCGGCCCCATTATCGCTCATTGGAACAACTTGAGCTGTGATAAGCCGTGCCTTCGTGAACCATTCCATTACTTCTGGTCGAGCTCGGGACGCGTCCGATCCGTCGTCCCAGGTATCCGCATGGCGCGAGCGAAGATTCCTGCGTTCCTCTTCAAACGGACCCCGTGCTTGCGGTAAACCCCTATCTTACGGATTCCACGATCCCTCGCAGGAAAAGATGCTATCCGGAGCGGCCCTGCGAACTAGATGAATTGCGCGAACCCTCCAGGCACACCATCGCGGTTTCTCAGTTCATCGACGTTTCAGAACCAAGCCCTGAATCCGTTGAGAAGCGCTACTTCGCCGCCCCCGAGAAAATGACAATAAGGCAGTGAAAACCGAAACACCAGCAGAACCAGCTCGTCGGAAGAAACTGGTGGAATCAGCGCTGCATCGGCGAAGAAGCAGGGTCGCGGGTAGCGGAAGATTCGCGGGAATTCTATGTCAATACTCAGAGGCCTGCCATTAAGGCATGCACATTCGTTTGATGGGCTTGATCGAAGGAAGCCTGAATCTGACGCACGATTATGCGTTCCTCCGCGGCCTTCACGAATCTCATGTTTTTAGGGTCGTACAACCGGACGGACCAGGGATGCTTCAGGCAGGTTACGGTGGTGACCGTGCGGTCATAATACCGTTCGTGAGCACGAGTGAATGGCCAACTCCAGTTCACGCTATCTTCCGAGCAGGAACACGCGGTACGACTGCGAAATATTCCCAACGCGAAATCTCCTAAGTGCCGATCAACTCAGCTAACGCCGCATCCACAAATTTCGTGAGCAGCCCAGTAGAGTGGTCACTTGAAAGGATGATGGTCTGGTTTGCATTGGGGCGCCATTCCATCAAAGTTGTACTCTGCCTTCCGCTCCTCCTCAAATCCCTTCGTGTCGAGACCCATGTCGCTCCACCGCCCTATGTCTCAAGCAGGAATCCTGCAAACCCTCTGTCCAGAGGGGTACGGCAGGTTTTACCCTTGGAGGGGTACTCGGCGGGGACGGCTGGTGTAGCTCAGTTGTCATGCTTCACGGCGTGATGAGGTCCCGGTAAGTCTGAGTGAATTCGGCGCCGGCGAGCCAATCTCCCTTCGGGTTGAGCAAAGGGTTGAATCGCTTTGACCTCAGCTGTGCTCGCGTCGCACAGACCAGGTGGTCACCCTAAGAGAGCCCGGCCCAAACACCGCGCCACTGGCAAATCGGTCAGGCTGTTCCCTCCCTGACCAATTGCCAGATGACACAGCTCTGCTGCCGTTTCTTCGCCACGCCGTTTCTCGGCCCACAAGAAAACGCCATGCGGCGCATGAGAGCCGACGGGCTCAATCAAGATTTCGTTGCTCCCATTGCGTCAGGTGTCAACAACGTGGCTCCCGGGGCCGAGTCACGCATAAGGAGAACGTCTTGCACGACCAACTGTCCCGAGCCAGATGCGCATCACGGTTATGTCTTGATATCAGCCAATCGAAGTCCAGGCACGCTCAGGGAATCCTTAAGTGAGAGGGGATTTGGTGGCCTCGCACGGCGATTTGGGCTGTGCGGCGAAAGCACGGACGCAATTCCGGCCCGATTCTTTGGCGAAATACAAGGCCGCATCTGCATTGTTGATCAGTTCTTCAGAGGTGATGCTTTCAAAATTTTCAGCAACTCCAAAGCTGCAAGTGACCTGAATCTGTTTGGAAGAAACGCAAATGGGGATTTGAGAGATTGCGCAACGAAATTCCTCGGCACGGTTCATTCCGTCTTCAAGCCGACAAGCGGGGAGCACGATGATGAATTCCTCACCTCCGTAGCGCCCGACAAAATCATAGGGTCGCGTGAGTTTGCTGATTCGCTCTGCCACCACCTGAAGCACTCGATCGCCGGCCTGATGACCACACGTGTCGTTGATCAGCTTGAAATGATCCAGGTCGGCCATCAGGACCAATAGCTTTTGTTTCCCTCTGTGTGCCCGGGGAAGTTCCTTGGCAAGCATTTCAAAGATTGTTCGGCGGTTCCACAGCCCGGTCAAACCATCCCGAGTAGCCTGCTCATGCAGGGCGCGGCCCGCATCTTCTGCCGCCTTGAGAGCTTTTTGAAGCTCGGTGGTTCTTTCCAGCACCTTCTCTTCGAGTTCACGATTGTGTTTAACAAGGTAACGGACTCGAAGCCAGTACAAGGCTGCGCCCACGAAAACAGCGATCATCGCGCAAAGACCGCGGAACCAGACTGTCTGCCAGAAATGCGGGGTGAGCGCGATCTCCAGTTGGGCCGATTTGGGGCTCCAGCCACGGGCCCGATCCGCGGCCTGCACCTCGAACCGATAGTGCCCCGGAGGCAGCTTGGTGTAGAAAGCTTGACGTCTGTCGCCAACCTCTACCCAGTCTGAATCGGAACCGTACAGGCGATAACGGAAGCGGATGTGCCCAGGTGCCACAAAATCCGGGCTGCTGAACTGAATCTCAAGGTCTCCCCCTCCGGGTCCTGCCGTCACTCCGCCGTAAAAGGATAGGGGATGCTGGTTGAAGAGAACGCTTTCGATCAGGGGTGTCGGTTCAGCGCTGACTGTCTGACTGTGATTTGGATCGACAGAGGCGATTCCGGCAGTGGTCGCAAACCAGAGACGCCCATCCATGCCCTTCCAAACCGAGGGATCGGCGGCGAAGTTGCATTCCGAGCTCCGCAATCCATCGGCAATTCCATAAACTGTGCTGTGAACGGCATGAATGCGACCCTCAGCGTAGTCGTTCAATTCCTTTTTGCTGACCTTATAAATACCCTTGTTACAGGTCATCCAAAGGTTTCCTTCGCCGTCTTCGACAATGGCGCCGACGGTGAGATCGAACAGGCCCTGATCGATCGAGTAAGTGGTGATGCGCCCATTCTTGATGCGGTTCAACCCTCCCGGAGAGGTGCCTACCCAGACAACCCCGTCCCGGTCGATGTAAAGCGCCTGAGCAAAATTGGCCAGCAAGCCATTCTCCGTGGTGAAGCGAACGACCGAGCCATTGAGGAGCCGACTCACTCCGGCATGGTCGCTTCCGATCCAAATTGAACCGTCGGGAGCCAAGGCAGCGGTGTTGGGGAGGCCGGGAACAAAGTCATGCTGGAAGCGGCCGCTGTGAAAGCGGGCCAGTCCGTTGCTCTCATGGAAGACGATCCACAGATCGCCGGACGAGGCAGGAAGAATGGATACGATGCGGTGCCCTTTACTCAGGGGGTCGGTGAAGACGCGGATGCGCCCGTTCTTGAGCTGACTGAGCTCGCCGTCTTCTGATCCGATCCAGATGCTTCCGTCCGTTCCCTCCCTCAGGGCGTAGATCGAACCGCCCGGCAATCCATCCCGCTGGGTGTAAACGCGGACCTTGCCATCTTTATCAATATGGTCCAGGCCCTTGCTGTTTGTGCCTACCCAGATAGATCGGTCCCGTGCCTCAAGAACACTCCAAACCATGTCGTCGGAGAGACCTTCGAGTACGCCGAAGTTGCTGAAGATGCCATCGCGGAGTTCGACCACGCCGCCTTCGGACAAGCCAGCCCAGAGGTGGCCCTCCCGATCCTCGAAGAGTGTCGCCACATCTCCGGTGGGAAGGCCCTGTCGAGAGGTGTACCGGTCGAATCTTCCATTACGCAGTAAGCCGATTCCGCTATGGTCAAATCCGATCCAAAGTGCGCCCGCTCGATCCTCAAGCAGAGAGGTAATCTGGTCGTGGAGGTAATCGCCAGATTGCGGCACGGTTTCGAGCAACCGATCCTTCCAGCGGAAGATTCCCCCTGCAGTTGCCATCCAAAGGGCGCCCCCTCGGGATGGTGTCAAGGAGAGGACTTGCGCGGCGGGCAGGCCGTCGCGGGAATCGTAACTGCGGAATCTGCCGTTTTTGAAACTGGCGAGCCCTCTTTGGGTTCCAAACCAAAGCGTGCCATCCCCGGTCTCAACGATTTTTCCGATGGAGTTGCTGGGTAAGCCGTCTCGGATGGTGAAGTGGTGAACGATTGCACCCTGCACCGTATAAAGGCCATCGAGGCAGCCTACCCAGACGCGACCGTCCTCGGCCTCGTAAATCGAGTTGATGGGAGACGGGGCGGTAAAAAATTTGTGGAACTCACCGTCTTTGAGTTGCGTGAGAGAGCTGCGCGTCCCAACCCAGAGGCTGCCGTCGTGGCCCGGAGCCAGGGTTTCGATGAAGCTGTCTTTGAGCTCTCTGTGATTGGCGGTATCGAAAACTGTGATGCGGACGCCATCGTAGCGGGCGAGTCCTTCTTCAGTGCCGAACCAAATATAACCATCGCGCGTCTGAGTCACTGCGGAGACGGAGTTCTGCGGCAATCCGCTGTTCGCGGTAAGTGTGGTCTGGACATACTGGGTGAGCTGTTTCGGAGTTTCGAGGGCGACCGAGCAGAGAGCTGGGGACAGGGCAATGGCCAGACATAAGCAGACCGGTTTGTTTGTCTCCCCGCGATCGCGAAAGAGAGCACGAAAGAGGGCCATGGCCATACTCCGAATCAAGGGCCGGTTCCTGCAGCTCACTCTCACCGGGGGATGGAGTCTAGCTCAAGACATACTATTTTTATCGGCAACCGAGGTGCACCGCATCAGGCGCGGATCGAGAATCAGCGGGCAGTCGGGCTGCTTAATCGCGACGAATGCTTTTCCGAGCCCGTAAGTTGACGCCGGAAACCCGCATGCGGAATCGATTGATGCTGTCCATTCTGCTCTATTTGTGGGGCCCCCGATGTGATTTAAATCACACCACTGGGCTGGGCTTTTGCTCCCATGATGGCAATCCTGGAGTGAGTTACTGCCCTTCGGGTGGTTCGGCCTCGACCAGGTCGTCAAACAGGTGCGTCGGTCAGCTCGCCGGCTTCTGTTCCACAGGATCAGTGAAGGCCAGCGGCACTTCGGGTAAATGCAGAAGATCGACCGGCACCATGGCGATGACGGACCGAAGATGCGGCGGGTCTTTCATTAGACTGCGAATGTCGGGACGCTGATCCAGGGAGCAGGTCGCCGGTCAACGGCGGGCATATGCGACGTGGTAAAGGCCAAAGAGGCAGAGAGCGAGTGCACCTTCCAGACAGAGTCCGACCACGAACACCTGTAAACAGATGGCGTAATGCCGAACGGAAGTTGACGCGCTACCCGATTCTTTGGCATAACTCGAAGGTTCACGAGCAGAAGAAAGCACTATGCAATCGCTTTGAGTATTGCTCAATATAGAGACCGGAGCCCGCAATGTATCTATCTCCTGAGCCTGTAAGTCGACGCCGGAAACCCGCATGCGGAATCGATTGATGATGTCAATTTTGTTCTATAAGTCAGTCCTCGAATGTGATTTAAATCACACTTCCGGGCACGGCTTTCGCTCCCAGGACGGCGATTCCGGAGTTGGTTACTGTCCTTCGGGTGCTTCGGTCTCGAACAGGTCGTCAAACAGGTACGTCTGTCAGCTTGCCGGATTCTGTTCCACAGTCCTGGCCAGCGGCACTTCGGGTAAATGCAGAAGATCGAGCGGAACCATGGCGATGACGGACCGAAGGCGCGGCGGGCTTTTCACAAGACTGAAAATGACGGGACGCTGATCCCGGGCGAAATCGAGTTGGTGTGCCCTGGTAAGTCCTTGAAGGGTCGCCAGTCCCTGTTGGTCGCGTCGACTTGAGTGCCTTCGTTTCGGGGTACAGTCACTTTGGTTTCGCTATAGAGAGTAGGGCGCTGGTCAACGGCTGGAATATGCGACATGGTAAAGGCCATAGAGACAGAGAGCGAGCACACCTTCCAGACAGAGTCCCACCACGAACACCTGTAAACAAATGGCGTAATGCCGAATGGAAGTTGACGCGCCACCCGATTCTTTGGCATAACTCGAAGTTTCACGTGCAGAAGACAGCAATATGCAATCGCTTTGAGTGTTGCTCAATATAGAGACCGTAGCCCCCATTGTATCTATCTCCTTGTTGGGCCTTCTCAGAGACTGCCCACTTCCAATCATTGTGGGGGCCACAGAGCATGGAAATAGCACTTAGGCTTTCTTCGGGAGAAAGAAGTGTTATCGATTTACCACCAAGGTAATATGCGGCTGGGTGCATCCGAACTTATCCACCGCTCACAGTCTTTCATCGTTCGCGTTCGAGGTTCGACAAGACGACCCTCAGCCCAAGAAAGCGTGCGAAGGGCTTCCACCCTGGTGAGTAGCCTGAAAGGGGTGTCAAGCCGCATGATTCGCCAGAAGAAGTATCCAACCACCCGCAAGAAACTCTGGGGCGGAGGGTTGCGGTCACTAAGTTACTTCACCGGAAGCTGTGGAGGCGCACTCATCTCGGTCATGCGCCAGTACATTGAGCAGCAACACTCACCAAGCTGAGGACAGCTTCGTTGTCCGCCCTCTGCATCTCCGCCCTGAAGGACGTTTTTCCACACAATTAGGATAAACTTAGTAAATCTCAGCTTACACGGTCTAAGTGCAAGTGAAAGTAGTCCCGTTGCGCCGATTCCAGGGTCCATCCCGATGCCTGTCTCGCTATCGCGGGTTTGCATTGATCTGGGCGCTTCTTCTCCTGCACACAATCTTTGCCCGCGCGTCTGATGCGCCGCGCGCACAACGCGAAGCAGCTGTAATTGAGGCACGCAATGGCGACGCGAAGGACGGTTTAGCCGCATTACAGGCCTTGTTGAAAGAATATCCCGACGATGCGCGACTGCTTGCCGATGCGACCGTCGTGGCAAACTGGGCGGGGAACGACGAACTGGTGCTGGATCTCTACGCCCGTGAGAGGACCCCCCGGGATGATGGCGGCGTGGTGGAAGCAGCGGCTCGGTCAGCCCGGAACCTTCACAGGTACGACCAGTCAATCGCTTTCTACCGACACGCTCAGGCTCTGGAGCCCGCTCGCTGGCAACCCTTCCTGGGAGAAGCGATGGTCTTGACCGATCAGGGAGACTACGCTGCTGCGGCCAAACTGATGGAGCCGTTGTTACGTTTTCACGAAAATGAAAAAGACGTGATGCAGGGTCAGGGCTATCTGTGCAGCCGCATGGCGAACTTCGGCTGCTCGATCGCAATGTACCAGGACTTTCTGCAGAAGTCTCCGGATGATACGAGAGTGCGCACGGATCTCGCGCTGGCGCTTTCCCGTATGGGTGGAGAAACCTATGCAGCGGCGTTCTATGCAAAGAGCATTGCACCTCTCGCGTCGGAGACAGAACTGAGCTTGAACGGGGCGGCTGCGGGCGAAGAGGTGAACTGGGGCGAAGTTTATGCGCCTACCCGCGCACAGCAGCGAGCTGATAGCGAGATGGCACTGGCAGGTTTGAACGTCGTGATCGCCGCTTCCGACCCCAAAGGTTCGGTCTGGAAAGCGGCGCAGTATGATCGCCTCGTCGCCCTGTACGATCTGAAGCAGGCTCGGGATGCGGTTCAATCGTTCGAAGAACTTGAACGGGAGGGGCTCGATGTACCGGCGTATGCACTCGAGAGCGTGGCGGGGGCTTATTTGGCCTTGCATGATCCGGAACGGGCTGAAGCCCTCTACCGCAGACTTCTAGAGAAGTCACCCGCGGACGGAAACCTGTGGAGCGGTTTAGCCTATGCGCAAATGGAGCGTTGGCATCCTTCTGAGGCCTTGGCAACCATCGATCATGCTTACAAGTCCGCCGCGCCATGGTTGCGGCCTTTGGGATTGAGCGCGCCAAAAGTCAACCAAATGCGCCTCAATCTGGAATCGCAGGCAGCCCAGATGCGCCGGGACGTGGATGAATTGGCGGACGAGCAGCGGCGGTTCGAACATCTGGTTGCGGCGGCTCCCGGCAACGAAAACCTGCGCTGGCAACTGGCGACCTCCTATCTTGTCCGCGGCTGGACATTGCGCGCCCTTGAAGAGTCTCGCATCGCCGACAGTTACGCAACGTCCGATGAGGTTCCTTCGCTGGCCGGCGCCGAGATCGATGAACTGGCGGGACTACGGGATCAGGTGGACGCGATGCTACCAGCGCTGCGCGATCGTGAATTCGACAACCCATTGTTCAAGCGGCTTCTGAGTGAAATGAGCATTGAGCGGAGTTGGCAGTTTGAAGCGGAAACGATCTTTGGATGGGGAAGCGGCATCCAGACCGGAAGCAGCGACCAGCATTCGGACACGAGTCTCTCGACTCCCCTGTTCAATAACCGCTGGCGAATTTATGGGCACGAACTGAGCGACAGCGGTGACTTCGGGCCCGACACCGGAGAGCGCACCCGGGGAAGCCTCGGCGTGCGCTATAACTACGACCGCCAGGAAGCCTGGGCAGAATTTGGTCATGACGGAGGCACGGATCGGAATGCCGGCAACGTGGGTACCAAACTGAGCTTTGGCGACTTCTGGACGCTGCGGGTAGAGGCAGACAATGACAGCTTCGACGTGCCGGTCCGTGCGGTGACGGGCCACATCTATGGCCGCAGCCTCGATCTAAACCTCGGCTGGCGTGCCAGTGAGTTACTCTCTGCGCACGCAGGTTTAGAGCGTGTGCTTTTCAGCGACGGCAACCAGCGTGCCGCGATCTCCGCTGCCTGGGATCAACGAATGCAGACGACGCCACGCTGGCAGATGAGTATCGGCGCCGAGGAGTGGGCGTCGAGCAATTCGCTGGATGAAGACCGGCCCTACTTCAATCCCAAACACGACTTTTCGCTCGGCCCCCACGGTTCTTTTGACTGGCTCACCTGGCAACGGTACGATCGCAGCTTTCATCAGAGAGTGGAACTCCAGGCTGCTCCTTATTGGCAACAGAACTACGGGACAGGATTCAGTGTTTCCGCACATTACGGGCAGTACTGGAAGCTGCGTTCAGGATTGGAGTTGCGTTGCGGCCTGAGCTGGAACACTCAACCTTACGATGGGGCTAACGAACATCGCACGGCACTGAATACAGGCGTCACCTGGGGAAGCCAATGAAATGCCTGCTGGTCTTTCTCTGCTCGCTGCTCGTATGCCTGGCCGCCTCGGCGGCCGATACTCCCGCGGAAGTGGTCATCCTTTGCTATCACGACGTACAAAACGATGTGGGAGCCAAGTCAGTCAAGGGCCTGGCGCCGGACGGGGCAACTTTGATCACCGCCCCGGGCATCAGGACCGCTCTTGATCCGGAACAATACACGACCAGCACACGAAACCTGGCCTCTCATTTTGACTGGCTTATGGCGCATGGCTATCATGTCGTCAGTTTGCAGCAAATGATTGACGCGCGGAGCGGGCATGGAACGCTCCCAAGTAAACCTGTCCTGTTGACCTTTGACGATGGCCTGCGCAGCGCCTACACCACCGTATTCCCGCTTTTGAAGGCGTACAAGTATCCGGCCGTCATGGCAATCGTAGGTGCGTGGACCGACCTCGCTGCAGATGGAAGAGTTGAAAATGGTTCGCGCCCACTGCTGCGAGCCGACTTCGCCACCTGGGACCAGTTACGCGAAATGCAGGACAGCGGTCTGGTCGAGATTGTTTCCCACACTTACAATCAGCACCTTGGCATCACCGCCAATCCCCAAGGGAATCAGATCCCTGCCGTGATCACACATTTATATAGACCGCTCACCCACGACTATGAAACCGACGATGAATACGCGCAACGTCTACGCGCAGATCTGGCGCGCAACTCCGATGAGATTCGCGCGAGGCTTGGTCGCGCGCCGCGTGCCGTCATGTGGCCTTACGGGGAGTACACAAAGGTAAGCGATTCGATCGCCGCATCCTTAGGCATGCCGGTATCCTTCACCCTTGGCAACCAGACTTCCTACACTGCGGCAAGCCTGCAGGACATCCCGCGCATTCTGATGATGTCGAACTCCTCCGTTGGGGATCTTGCGTGGGAGTTGCAGCATCCTCCAGCCCGTCGCATTGTACGTGCCGTCCAGGTCGATCTTGATTACGTTTATGATCCCGATCCCGTGCGGCAGGAGCTGAATCTGGGACACTTGCTGGACCGCATCAAGGCCCTGGGCCCCACCGAGGTATGGTTGCAGGCGTTCGCCGACCCCGATGGCGAAGATTCCGCCAGTGCGGTGTATTTCCCGAATCGTGTTTTGCCGATGAGAGCCGACCTGTTCTCCCGCGTGGCCTGGCAGTTGCGCACCCGCTGTTCGGTGCGAGTCTATGCCTGGATGCCGGTCCTTGGCTGGCGTTTGCCCGACCGAGCGCAGCAGGCGCGTTTGGAGATCCAACCCCGGCCGGGAGTGAAGCCGGAGAAGCCCGTGCGGCTTAATCCTTTTCTGCCCGAAACCCGCGCTGTCGTGGGAACCCTCTATGAGGACATGGCACGGTCGGCACCGATTAGCGGTGTCCTGTTTCATGACGACGCCGTCTTACGCGATACCGACGCGTTCGCCACGGGGGTTCCCGCGCCTGGTCCTTCGCGCACACAAGCATTGATCGAGTTTACGAACGAGCTGAAGGTACGTGTGCAGCGATGGCGTCCTACGATCACAACCGCGAGAAATCTCTTCGCTGAACCGGTACTCAATCCGGCCAGTGAAAGTTGGTATGCGCAATCGCTTCCCTCGTTTCTGAGGGCTTATGACCAAGTCGCCTTGATGGCCATGCCGCGCATGGAAGATGCCAAGAGCCCCAATCGATGGTTGATCAAACTCGCAGCCAAGGTGGCTTCCGCTTCCGGAGGAATGGACCACACAGTGTTCGAATTGCAAACCGTGGATTGGAGAGCCCACGGAGGAGCGATTCGGACCGAAGAAATTGTGCGCCAGATGCGTTTATTGCAAAGTCGCGGTGTGCGTCACCTGGCCTATTACCCTGATGATTTCGCAAAGGACGATCCAAACCTGCGGGTTCTGCGGCCGGAGTTCTCCGCTTCAGATGCCCTGCCGACCGATTATGGGACGGGCAGGTAACCCATGGTCCTTCGATTCTTCCTAGACTTTGCCTTCTACTACCCGCTCACCATGGCATGGTTCTGGATATTCGGCGCCCTCAACTATTACCTGAGGCGGGAGAGAAAGGGGCCTACCCGTACCCACCCACCCGAACTTGCTCACTGGCCCAAGGCTACGCTGATTGTGCCCTGCCACAACGAAGGAGACAATGCACGCGATACGGTAGGTTATCTCGCCGAGCAGGACTATCCCGACTTCGAAATTATCGCCGTCAACGACGGAAGTCGCGATAATACAGGCAGCGTCCTGGACGAGTTGACAGCCGTCTATCCCCAGCTGCGAGTTCTCCACTTTGCGGAGAACCAGGGCAAGGCTATGGGATTGCGCATGGCCGCGCTGGCGGCCAATAGCGAGTTCTTGATCTGTATTGACGGCGATGCGCTCCTCGATCGCTATGCCACGCGCTGGCTCATGTGGCATCTTGTGACCTGGCCGCGGGTGGGAGCCGTTACGGGCAATCCGCGCATCCGAAACCGCTCTTCTTTGCTGGGCCGTCTGCAGGTAGGCGAATTTGCATCCATTATCGGACTGATCAAACGCGCGCAGCGAACATCGGGTCGCGTTTTTACCGTGTCCGGAGTCATTGCCGGCTTCCGCCGCTCCGCCCTGCATCGGGTCGGCTACTGGAGCACGGATATGGTGACCGAAGACATCGACGTCAGCTGGCGCTTGCAGATTGACCATTGGGACATTCGCTATGAACCCCATGCCTTGTGCTGGATCCTGATGCCGGAGACTCTGAAAGGCTTGTGGAAGCAGCGCCTTCGCTGGGCGCAAGGAGGCGCGGAGGTCTCGCGGCGATATCTGAAGAATCTGCTGGTTTGGCGCAGCAGACGCATGTGGCCCGTCATGGTCGAATACATCACCAGCGTAATCTGGTCGTACGTCATGCTGGCCGTCCTGCTGACTGGCCTGATCGGCGTCTTTGTTCCGCTGCCGGCCTGGCTGCGCATGCCAGGACCGTTTCCAACCTGGTATGGAGCAATGCTGGGCGCCACGTGCATTGTTCAGTTCTCGATCAGCATGATGATCGATCGTCGCTATGAAGAACAAATCGGCCGCCAATTCTTTTGGATCATCTGGTACCCGCTCGCGTTCTGGCTCCTCGGCATGCTGACAACTGTGGTGGGCGTGCCCAAGGCATTTTCAAAGCGGACCGGTACACGGGCAGTGTGGGAAAGCCCAGACCGGGGGATAAGGTAATGCGCGCCGAAAGGCCTATCCTTTCGCATCCGGAACGACAATCGCCTGCCCAGCGTCTTACTTCAAGGGCGCTTGCTGGCGTTGCTTGGGCAACCTGGCTGTACTTATGGTTGCCCGTGCTTTCGGCTATTCTTTGGATCCTTGGCCTCCGTACCGCCTATATCTATATTGTTCGCGCGCCAAACGAGACAAGCTTGCTGCTCATCTTCGCGATCATGCTGATCTGCAACGTGATCGTGTCAAGCTGGTCCAGCTATAACTACCTCCGCTTTGTCGGGAACACAATGCGCCGCGGCACAGATGTTGTCCCTCACGAACGAGTGGGAAAAGCATTCGGTATCACCGACCCTGCCACCTTGTCTTTGCTCTTGCATGAGCGGCGTCTCAACCTGCACTTCAACGAGGTCGGCGTCCTTGTCCGTGTGGATGCATTGACAGACGAGGACAGCGAGAGGGTGGTGAGCGAATCCCCCTTGGTCTGACTGAACTCGGCGCCGGCGAACCATTCTCCCTTCGGATTGAAGAGAGGGTTGAATTGCTTTGACCTCAGACGCGCAGCCGTCGCACACTCCGGGTGGCCGGCTTCAGAGAGCCCGGTCCAAACTCCGCAATACCGGTAAATCGGTCTAGCTGTTCTCTCCCTCACCAATTGCCAGATGGCATCGCTCTCCTGCCGTTTCTTCATGACGCCGTTTCTCAACCCACAAGAAAACGCCATAGGGCGTATAAGAGCGGACGGACTTAATCAAGTTTTCTTCGCTCCCATTGCATCAGGTGTCGGCAGCATGGCTGCCAGGCCGAACGAGGCACACGAAGAACGTCTGGCACCACCGTCTGACCGACTGTACCAAGCCCGATTCGCTGGATCGTTACGTCTCGACACT
>CAWIKA010000007.1:0-347024 GCA_963836565.1 uncultured Acidobacteriaceae bacterium
GCCATTGAGCTACTGAGGAGTGTCACGCACTGGATTGTCCAATATCAAGTTACCAGACCTGGCAGATGGCGTCAAAAATGCCACGCCCATGCGGCCGCACACACCGGGGTAGGATAGAAGCAGTTCGAAAGGAGGCACAATGTCCCGGATTTCCCGGCTTAAACGCAGCGAAGTCTCGTCTGAAATGGCAGCTCTATATGACAAGGCCTTTGCACAGCGGGGCAACGTTCCCAACATGTTCCGCGTGATGGCTCACCGCCCTGAGATATTCGCAACCATGCAGGCGCATTTCGCCGCAGTGCTCAACACAGGCACCGTCTCGACCCAGCTCAAAGAGCTGATTATCGTCCGCACGAGCCAGGTCAATGTGACTCCCTATTGCCTTGCCAGCCACACTATCCTGGCCAGAGGTCTGGGATGGACCGACGATCAACTCGCTCACCTCGCCGAATGGCCACGGCGCGACGACTTCACTCCCGCTGAAAAAGCCGCCTTGCGCCTGGCTGAGACCGTCACCCGTGACGCTCATGCGGTTTCCGACGAACAGTTTGCCGAATTGCGCAGCTTTTATTCCGAAGGCGAGGTTGTCGAGTTGCTCTGCGCCATCGGCCTTTTCAATTACTTCAACCGCTTCAACAATGCCCTGCAAATGGAACCCACCAAGCCTGGTGAAGGCGGCTGCGCCGCGCCGCCCCTGGAGACAGCGAAAGCCCAATAACTCCAGCCTGGCCTGTCTGTCCGGTTAGATCCGAACGGCTCGCGTTCCAATGGCCGTCAATCGTCTCTCTCTCAAGCCGATCCAAGATCTCCAACCCCGCACGAATCCCGCTAAGGAGCGTCATCTTTCGCATGAAATTGCAATTGCCACCCGGTACCTTTGGTGCCTATCTCTTTGACTGCGACGGTACCATTGCCGATTCCATGCCGCTTCATTACATCGCCTGGAAAAAGTCCCTTGCCGAATGGAACTGCGAGTTCGAAGAGCGTCTTTTTTACTCCTGGGGTGGCAGGCCTGTAGTTGAGATTATCTCTGCGCTCAATGAGAAAAACGGCCTCAACATGCCGATCGACGCCGTCGCAAGGCGGAAGGAGAGCCTCTACTATGAGCTTCTCCCGCAGCTCAAAGCGATTCCCGAAGTGCTGGAGCACATTCAGGCGAAGCATGGCTCAATTCCATTCGCGGTGGTATCAGGAAGCCGCCGCGATTCGGTCGTGGGCTCGTTGACAGCTCTTAACCTCCTCGACAAATTCGAAAGCATTGTCTGCGCTGAAGACTATAAGAACGGCAAGCCCGCCCCGGACGCTTTTTTGCTCGCTGCCGAAAGGCTTGGGATCGCACCAGTAGATTGCCTCGTGTTTGAGGACACCGAACTGGGTATTCAGGCGGCAACAAGCGCCGGCATGGCCTCCGTCAGGGTTCCGATTCCTTCAGAAAGAATCTGAGGAACCAAGGCGTCGAACCCTGCGTAGACCCCTGCAACAGAAATACAGTGCACAGGGTAGGTATGCATTCGAATCCTGAAGATCACAGTCCCGATGATCCCAATGGCGACGTCCGTGCTGATTTCGCAGCGATAGTCGCCATTGCCGCTGCGATAGCGCTCGTACATATCTTCACCAACGGCGGCTACGGCTTTCATCGCGACGAACTCCAGTTCCTCAGCGACGCGCATCATCTCGACTGGGGATTCGTTGCTTATCCGCCCGTCACCCCGCTTCTTGAGCACATTGGCCTCGCCCTCTTCGGTCTCTCGCTCGTCGGACTGCGCCTCTTTTCCGTCATCGCGCAGGCAACTGCGATTGTCGTCACGGGCCTTATGGCGCGGGAGCTTGGCGGCCGGCGCCTGGCGCAAGTAACGGCAGCCCTGGCCGTGGCGTTCTCGCCTCTTCCTCTCTTCAGCGGAACGGAATTCCAATACACGTCATTCGACTTCCTGTGGTGGGTGCTAATCGCCTATTTCACCATCCGCCTGCTCAAGTCCGAGAATCCCCGCTGGTGGCTGGCCATCGGCGCAGTCGTGGGTCTGGGTCTTCAGACCAAGTACCCCATCCTGTTTCTGATCGCTGGAACTCTCATTGGTGTCGTTCTATCTCCTGCGCGCCGCTATCTCGGGAACCGCTGGTTTTGGGCCGGAATCGCACTCGCTCTTCTGATTTTTCTGCCGAACTTTCTCTGGCTCGTGCACCATGACTTTATCTCCTATCGCTTTCTCCAGCACATCCACACCCGCGACGTGGGTGAAGGGCGCGCCAACGGCTTCTTGCGCGATCAAGCCCTCATTTGCATGAACGTCATAGCCACCCCCCTAGCTCTCACCGGCCTCGTGCTTTTCCTCCGGGACCGCCGCTACCGCATGCTTGCCTGGATGTTCCTGATTCCGTTCGCGCTCTTCTGGATTGGAAAAGGGCGACGTTACTACGTCGCCCCTGCTTACCCCATGCTCATCGCTATGGGCTCGGCTGGCGCCGAACGATGGCTTGCTTCGCTGCCAAGGCTCGCTCGACACGCCATGCAAACGATCTTCTTCACCGGGCTGGCGGTATGCGGAGCCTATATCTGCGCGGTCGTCCTTCCAATCCAGTCCAGCGGCCCATTGCGAGACTTCGCTCTCGGGAAAAACGGCGATCTGCGCGAAGAGATTGGCTGGAGTCAGCTTGTCAAAACCGTCGCCCAGATCCGCGACTCGCTCCCGCCCAGCCAGCAAGCACACCTTGGCATCACCACCGCCAACTACGGCGAGTACGGAGCGATCGAGATTCTCGGCCGCCCCTACGGGTTTCCCGAGCCGATTGGCACAACCAACTCCGAATGGCTCCGCGGTTACCCAACCCCGCCGCCCACCACGCTCATCGTTCTCGGGCTCACGCGTAAGCAGGCCGACTCGATCTTCACAGGCTGCCGTCTCGCCGGTCACAATGGCAATTCAGAAGGAATAAAGAACGAGGAAAGCCAGTACCACCCCGACATCTTTGTTTGCGGCCCACCGCGCGAGCCCTGGCCCGTCTTCTGGAAGACACACCAAGACTTCGGCTGAGGGCCTTCTGCACCTATCAATAAAGCAACACCGCTATCCGGTAGGCCGAAAAATCACCCGGCCCAACCCGCGCCGGACAATTGCCCACAGATGCCCGGTGAAACTGCCCAGATGCAAGCTTCTCCACCAGCGGCTGCGGCAGCCGGCTCAAATCTGCACCCTGCCACCGCATTACAAATTGCGCTTGTGGACCGCCATGCGACGCAGGCAGTCCGTGATCCATGGAGCAAGCCGCCCTCGCCTGTGCGGGATCGTTCAGTATCGCAACGCCGCTTGGCCGGATGAGCGCCGCAACGCGAGCCTCTACCTGAGAAGGCGCCAAGGTCTGCACTCCACGCGCGTAGTCCGCTACCGCATACAGTTCGCCGCGGCCCGCCACCACTGCAATGCCGACGCGGTCCACCGCGGGATTCAGCAGATTGGCTCGATGGCCGGGTGAATGCATCCATTCTTCGTGAATTTCTGCTGGCGACGGGCCAAGTGCGACATTCTCCTCAATCAGGCTGAAATGCGCACCAGCCTGCCCAGCCCGGTCCGACAGGTCCGGCTCGCCGCCGTATCGGTGCGAAATCGGGCCCTCTGCCACCATGCGAAGGCAATGCTGGCGGGCAGCTGCCGCCAGTGCCTCATCCCATTGCAACCTTCCGGCACCGGAGTCCGCGCGAGCCTGGTTGGCCAGAGCAAATAACTGCTCGGCCGCCGCAGGCATCACCTGTACGGCTGATGCTTGCGCGTACAAAGCCGTCTGCGCTCTAGCTCCATACGAAAAACATCCAAGTACCAGGCACAAAATGAGACTGTGACGCGAGATTCCCATACCTGTTAAAACATTACTACGCCGCCGGAGTCGCGGTATTCTTGCAATGTCGATGCTTGCCATTCCTATCCGAAAGCTCATGCTGCGCCAGCCACTTGCATTCGTGGGAGCTCTTTTGCTCACGGCTTTTATATTCGGCGGACTGGCTGCGCCGTGGCTGGCGCCGGACAATCCCTCGGCAATCGACCTGATCCACCGACTTCAAGGCCCCTCTTCCGCGCACTGGGCCGGAACCGACGAATTGGGCCGCGATATTCTCTCGCGACTGCTGTGGGGCGCTCGTCTTTCGCTGTCCGTATCGGTCAGTGTTGTTGCCATCTCCCTCGCGCTGGGTCTCGTGGTAGGAGGTCTCGCCGGTTATCTCGGCGGCGCCATCGATACCGCGCTTACTACTTTTGCCATGAATACCTTTCTGGCGTTACCCGGCATTCTGCTCGCAATCGCATTTGCCGCATTTCTAGGAGCAGGGTTTACCAACTTGGTGCTGGCGCTCGCTATCGGTGGATGGGCCGGCTATGCCCGCCTTATCAGGGCGCAGGTCATGGCCGTGCGCGAGCGCGAATATGTTGAGGCGGCTCGCGCACTCGGCGCGAACGGGCTGCGCATTTTCCTCCGCCACATTCTTCCCAATATCGTGCAACCCCTTCTGGTTCAAGCAACTATCGGCATGGCCGGAGTGATCCTGGCTGAAGCCACCCTCTCGTTTCTTGGCCTCGGGATTCCTGCCCCGGCACCCAGTTGGGGTGCAATGCTCAACGACGCGCGGCTCCATTTGTTTGATTCTCCTCACCTCGTGCTGTTCCCTGCCGCCGCTGTCGCCGGGGCCGTACTTGGCTTCAATTTCGTCGGCGACGCGCTCCGCGATCAACTTGATCCTCGTACTCGCCTTGAAATAGGTTTATGATTCTGCCATGTTTACCCTGCACAAGGGTGATTGCGAACATTGTTCCCAGACCTACCGTTACATGCTCCTGCATGCAGGTTTTGGTGACTTTTCCTACGCCTATTGCGATTGCTGCGGTATGCTCGCCGCCTTCGCCTATACGTGCAGAGATTTGGTGAACCTGCCGCTAATTTCCAACCGCAACCAGGTGATCGACGGCAGTTGGGAGCCTTTCCTGCGCCCCTGCTCATGCGGTGGAAACTTCCGGAAAGGGGCTTCCCCGCGCTGTCTGCGCTGCAACTCGACGCTCTCAGCCGAGTATGCGGCAGGACACATTGAGCGGAACTCGGTAGGTGCGGCAAAGGGATGGCGCTGGCAGGGAAACTGGAGCGACACCTACTGCATGGTAATCGAAGATCAAAGCAATCCCGGACACCTTCGCCAGATCGCCGACCCGATCATCAGGTTGTCCAATCCGAATGAGAGAAAAGTCAAGCGCCTCTGGGCACAGATTTTCAGCATGAGCCGATGAAAATCGGGGTGATAAGTGACACGCATGGACTGCTGCGCCCTGAAGTGTTACCTGCCTTGGCCGGAGTTGAACAAATCTTCCACCTGGGCGACGTTGGCAGCCCATCCATCCTCAAATCCCTCGGTCGAGTCGCTCCCGTCCACGCAGTCCGCGGCAATATCGATCGAACCGGCCCATGCAGCCACCTTCCTGAGACCGACGTTCTGTTGTTCGAGAACCATTACCTCTACTTGCTCCACGACCTTGGCACGCTTCATCTGGACCCGGCCACCGCAAAGTTCTCCGCAGTCCTGTATGGTCACTCTCACAAGCCAAAAATCGAGTGGCGTAAAAGCGTACTCTACTTCAACCCCGGCTCCTGCGGCCCGCGACGCTTCGATCTTCCAGTGACGATTGGCAGGTTAACAGTAGTCGCCGACGGCGCACCGGAAGCCGAGATTGTAGGTTTGGAGATTCCTTAGCTCTGGTCCGAATCTCTTGGCGCCGTCAAACCCGCATTCGAGGATTTACCCACCGGTAAACCACATCCGTCAGCAGGTTCACGAGGACATATGTCAACCCGATGGACAGGAGACATCCCTGCACCAGCGCATAATCGCGGTTTGAGATCGCGTCAACCACCAGTCGGCCCAGCCCGGGCCAGCTGAAAATCTTCTCTGTGACGATGGCACCGGCCAGCAACGCGCCAAACTGAAGACCCACCACGGTGATGATCGGAACCAGCGCGTTCGGCAGCGCGTGTCGACACACAACAGCAGTCTCGCTCAACCCCTTGGCACGGGCTGTACGGATATAATCCTGGCCCAGTTCTTCCAGCATCGCGGTGCGCACCATGCGCGTAAGAATCGCGGCCAGCGAAGCGCCCATGGCCACCGAAGGCAACACAAGATATTCCCAGTCGATGCCGCCTCGGCCGCCTCCGCTGCTGGCCCCGGAAACGGGAAGCCAGCCTACGCGAATTGAAAAAACCAGAATCAGTATCGGCCCAAGTACCAGCCCGGGAACCGAAAGGCCAAAGAGGCTCACCACCGAGAGTGCCTGGTCCAGCCTGCGCCCCCGCCTCACCGCCGCCAGAATTCCCGCGGGGAGCGCCAATACAAGTGCCAATCCCAGCGCAGTCACTGTTAGCGCGAGCGTATAAGGATAGCGCGCGACAATCAGGTGGGTCACCGAATCGTGCAGGCGGATCGAACTGCCCAGATCGCCGTGAAGAACGTCGTTCCAGTAATGCAGATACTGCGCCCAAAGCGGCTGGTCCAGGCCGTATTGATGCCGCAAGGCGCTTATATCCGCCGGAGTTGCGCCTTCGCCCAGCATTTGAAGTATGGGATCACCCGGAACAAGGTGAATGAGGAGAAATACCAGCGACACAACCAGCCAGACCACCGGCAACGTGAGTGCGAGACGTGTGAGGATCTGCTTCATGGCTCGCTTCCACCATAAATCAGTCAGTCCCGCAATGAATGGCCGATCTTTCTGGAACGGAGATTTGCGCTCTCCAGGCTCGTGGATTGACACGCCTGGAATTCATCAGATGATTTGGTGCGCCCATTCCCGACCGCACACTTCCGCGGCCGTAGTTGCTGGGTTGAACATAGTTCTGCCGGTCACAGGTTCGAAGTCTCTCCGAGAGAGACAACGAACATGGTGACAATGTCAGGAAAACTCGCCAAAGTGGGGGAGGGTCCGCGTCTGCTCGCTAAAGAGGCGAGGCGATCAGGCCCAGGCTTCGGGCATTCAGGAACCGGCAAGGTTGAATTTCAGCGCGGCGAACTGCCGTTAAAGAGCCGGCTATACTCTCTGATGTCTCTTGCGCCGGAACCGAGCCCGACGGCATTGTCAACGCGGCGTTGAAACGGGTCCTGCGTGTCAGACGCCTGTTGAACGACTTGAGAAACGGGTTCGGCAGCCGCCTGAGAAGGCTCGGGTGGTGCGTGGGGCGCTTGACGTTCCGCGGCGGGGATTTGTCGGTCCGTTGCGGGCGAGCGATCGCTCGCTGTCGCTAGTGTTTCTGAACCCATAAGGGGCTTGAGCGCTTCAACAAGTTTTTCGATTCGATCTTTTCTAAGGCGCAGTTGATCGAACTTTCCGAGGATGTCCCCAAGTTCCGCCTTCGCCTCATCGAATGCAACGCGATATACTTCCTGTCTCATTCTCACTCCAGGCGCGTAGTCTAACACGGTTGAAAATGTCAGGTGAGATTATTTGCTGCAACTTCTCTGCTACACCTGCTACGCCAATTTAAATGTTTGCGCCGCCGCTATTTGATTTCCCTCGGAGCAAGGGCCAGTTCCCTCCTGGCGGGCATCACGCTGCATCGGTTTCCAGGTTGCCTACGTCAGTTTCCGGGTCGCTCTCGTGGCGATGAAGCGAGTCGCACATTCGAATGAAACCTGGCACGTACGGAATACCTGATACAGGATCCCCTGGGCGCCATGTTCTTCATCGTTGTACTCGCGGCAGACCAAGAAAGCCTGCCGCCACCCTTCACTCCGACAGCTAAGAGCCCCTTGACTCCCGACCCAGCTTCGATAACCCACGGCTGCTTCAAAGGAAACCAGGTCGCAACAATTTAATAGGAGTAAGCGCTCGGGTTTGATGCCTGTTGAAATGCGTAAGGAGACTCTGAGGTTTGCTGATCTCCGGCTCCGCTTGGTGCATCAGGGCCGGCGAACGGTTTCAGAGCGTCCATGACTTTCTCGATCCGCTCTTTTCTGACGCGCAGTTGCTCAAACTCTCCGACAATCTCTTTAAGTTCTGAGCTTGCCTCTTCGTATGCAAAGCGATAAACTTCCTGTTTCATTTTCCCTCCAGGCCGGTAGTCTAACATGATGTGAGAATTGTAAAGAGTTTTCTTTCTGCAACTTTAATGCTATCGATGGAAGATAGCGTGTCTCCTATCCCCATCCTATGATCCGGCGCCCGTGGTTGGCGGAAAATATTCGCCGAGTTACTTCATTGAGTGAATTAGTTATTAGCGTCGTTTTTCTGTTAGCGATTAGTGTCCCGGTGTAGATACCATCCTTTCAATGACCAATGAATATTTGCCGCGAAGCTTATAAATAGACAGAGCGACGTCCTGGTCTCAGATACGACCTTGGCGTCGCTCGCGATCTATAACTACCCCAAACGCGTTCGTCACTAGAAGACCGTGACCGCGCCTTCCCCGTGTGCGCAAATACTTATGCTGTCCGCAACACGGAATTGGACTAAACCGCCGGTGCCATGCCTTCGCGCTTTTGGCTCCATCCCCATAACACGCTTTCGATACGGCGCTGAAATGGATCGGAGGACGGCTCCGGGGCATATTGAATGGGCTCAGGAGAAAGTTCCGCGGTGTACTCAACCGGTTCTACGATTGGTTCAGGGGTAGGCTCCACGACATTTTGAATCGGCTCATGGGAAGCTTCCGCATTTTCGTGAATCATGTAGATTGATGAGTCCGATGTCTGAAAATCGGCAGCCACGTTCTCTGCATGCAAATCAACAAATGGCTTGAGAGCCGCCACAACCGTTTCGATCTGCTCCTTCTTGAGCCGGAGTCGCTCGAATTGCTCTTGAAGGTCCGCGAGTTCTGAATGCGCCTGATTGTATGCGGTTCGAAATGTCTCTTGTGTCATGGTCTCTCCAGAGGCGTAGTCTAGCACGTAACCATAAAGCGCAATCAAAAAGTACCTCAAGTTGTATTACCTAGGTAATTCTAGACCGCATCACGAACTCGCGGTTTACTGATTCTCTCCGTATTGTATTGATTATTAACATGGTTACCGGCTCCCTCTTTGTCGCCCGTGGAAGAGAATAGTTCGAAAAATCGGTCTGCACGGCCGCAAGACTGAGATGCCCCCGTTTTCTTGAGGTCCCATTTCAGGTCTTACCGGTACCGGCTTCGACCTTCCCGTGAATGTCCCCAACTGCTTGCCGCCAACCACCTCCGCCTTTATCGGTAAACCTCGGGAATGAAGTTCTGCTCCAGAAATGGTGGGCGGACATATCTGGACTTGCCAAGCTTAGGCAAAGCCAGTGGCTCGGGAGTCAGATCACGGTACGGGATCATCGACAAAAGGTGGCGGATGACGTTCAGGCGTGCGCATTTCTTGTCCTCCGCGTTCACGACAAACCACGGCGACTGCTTGCCGTCTGTCACGGCGAACATCTCGTCCTTGGCACGGGAGTACTCTGCCCAATGCTTGCGCGACTCGAGATCCATGGGGCTCAGTTTCCAGCGCTTGGTCGGCTTGTTCATGCGGTCCTGAAAACGGCGTTCCTGCTCCTCGTCGCTCACCGAGAACCAGTATTTGATCAGCAGAATTCCCGAGCGGACCAGCATGCGCTCAAACTCCGGGCAGCTCCGCATGAATTCAAGATATTGCTGTTCGCTGCAGAAACCCATGACGCGCTCGACGCCCGCCCGATTATACCAACTGCGGTCAAAGAGCACCATTTCGCCGGCCGCGGGCAGGTGCGCAACGTAGCGCTGAAAGTACCATTGCGTCTTTTCGCGCTCAGTGGGTGTGGCCAGCGCCACCACTCGGCACACACGAGGGTTCAGGGACTCGGTAATGCGCTTGATTGCGCCCCCTTTGCCCGCCGCATCGCGGCCTTCAAATAACACAACGACGCGCAGGTTTTCGTGGCGAATCCATTCCTGCAGTTTCACCAGGTCAATCTGGAGCCGGCGAAGTTCGCGCTCGTAGTGGCAGTCTTCTCCCAGCCGCAAGGGCTTGTGATCGCCTGAAAGCAGCGGAGCGTGGCCCCGCTTTGTGTTGATCTGGGAATCACCCTTGCTGTATTTCCCATGGCGCATTCCCTTGCTCTTTTCGCCCATCTTCTTGCCTCACGATCGCTTCGCGGCCAGTTGTTGGCATGCCGCCATAGTCTCTATCGGCAGGAAGGGGAGCTTTCTCAAACCATCCTTAAAGAAGACCCTCAAGAAAAACGAAACATGACTCTGTCATTTGTTCATCGGCGGCATCTCCTCATGCACCGGTTCGACCCTTACCTTGCTGATCCGGCGGCCATCCATTTCGGCCACCGTAAGCCTGCGCCCTTCGTAGATCACGCTTTCCCCTGGTTCGGGAATGTGGCCCAGCCGCATCAACAGGAAGCCCGCAAGCGTTTCCACGCCTCCGTCGCGCGGCAAGCTCCACTGCGTCTGCGTTTCCAGGTCGCGCAGGTTCACGGCGCCCTCCATCAGCAGCGCTCCGGACGCCGTGGTCAGCACAGGCCGCGCCGGGTCGTCGAACTCGTCTTCCAGTTCGCCCGTCAACTGCTCGATTGCATCTTCGGCGGTCACCAGGCCGACCGTCGAGCCGTATTCGTCCACCACAATGGCGATCTGGCGTCGCCTCTGCTGAAACTCGCGAATCAGGTCGAGAACGGTCTTCGTCTCCGGCACCACCAGTACATCGCGCATCACCTGGCTCAGTTTGAGTTCGACAAACGTCGGACCTGGCCGGTCGGTCGGCATTTGCCGCGCGGGAAATCGCTGCGAGGAAGGTTGGAAGAAAATCAATCGTGCCAGGTCTTTCGAATAGACAACGCCCACAATGTGCTCGGGGCCGCGTGTTTCGTCGTAAACCGGGACACGGGAGTGCTTGCGATCGATAACCCGGGCGCTGGCCTCCGCGACCGGCATGCCCGAGGGGAGCGAGAAAATCTGCTGGCGCGGAGTCATGATCTCGCGGATCGGTATATCGTCCAATTCCAAAGCCCGATGAATGATCGTCTCCTGAAACCGTGGCAGGATTCCCATCCGGCGCGCAGCGGTGGCGATCAACTTGAGTTCTTCCGGTGAATGAACTGCTGCACGTTCCGTCATCGGCACATCGAAGCCGCGCAGTACAACAGCAGCCGAATTCCTCAGCAGCCGCACTGCCGGTCGAGCCATCGCCATGAAGATCAACATGGGCGGAGCGACAGCCACCGCCAGAGCCTCCGCCCGTCTCAGCGCGAGAGACTTCGGCACCAGTTCGCCCACCAGCACCTGCATGTAGGTGATAAAGGCAAAGCTCAGCACCACAGCTGCAAGGTGCGCATAAACCTGGGCATGAGCCGGAACCTGGGGCAGCAACCTCAACCAGCCAAGAAAAGCTTCCGCCGCCAGCGGCTCCCCGATCCATCCCAGAGCCAGCGAGCAGAGAGTCACGCCCAATTGCACAGCGGGCAAAAAATCGTCCAGCTCATGTTGCAGTCGCCGCACTGTCCTGGCGCCCGGCACGCCAGCGGCCATCATTTGCTCAATGCGCGTGTCGCGCACGCTGACCAGCGCAAACTCCGCAGCCACAAAGAAAGCGTTGGCCAGAATCAGCATCACCACGGCGACGAATTGGAGCAGCGGCAGACCGTGCATCTCGCTGTGAGAATAGCACTTCGAAAGAGAGGCAGAACCGGCGTGGTGAACCGGGAAGTAAGTGTTCACCGGCACTGCACGATGAGAACGGGTATTTCTTGTGACGTTAGAGCTAAACCAGAGTTGGTGTGCCCTGGTAAGTTCTTGAAGGGTCGCCAGTCCCTGTTGGTCGCGTCGACTTGTATGCTTTGCTTTCGGAGTACAGTCAATCTGGTTTCGCCATTGTCAGACCGCCTACGCAACCAACCCGCCCGACAGCCGGGTTCGCCTCGAGTACCGGGAACCAAGCCGCGTCGAATTGCGTATGAATGAGCAGCGGCAGACAGCAACGGATCGCCGCCGAAAGTTCCTATCGGTCTTTTCGTCAATTCATTCTTTTATTCGAGAGCTTAGGCTCTCTGCTCGGTTTGTGGAGGTTTTTCGTGGCTGCGTCGCGCAAAAGCAAACGGTTCTGGATCTGGATTAGCGCCGCCGGAGTACTCGTTGTTCTCGTTCTAGGAATTATGGCGGCGCGACTCGTCAAAGGCACGCAGATCGATCCCAACCGGATCGCTAAGGTGCAGCGGGGTGACGTGGCCCGCTCCGTCGTCGCGACCGGCAAAATCCAGCCCATCACCAAGGTCGAGGTTAAGTCGAAGGCTTCCGGCATCGTTGAAAAACTCTATGTAGACATCAACAATCGCGTACACAAGGGCCAGGAACTGGCACAACTTGACCAGGAGGAGATCACGGCGGAGGTCGAGGCACAGCGGGCACAACTCGGCGCCGCCGAAGCCAACGTCTCAACCTTCGAGGCCAACATCGAGCAGGACAAGGTGAACGCCGCCGCGCCTGACCTGCCCATGTACAAGGCAACCCTCGACCGCAACCTTGCCATGCAGAAGGAAGGCGTCGTAAGCCGCCAGGCGCTCGACGACGCCGACCGCGATTATCTTGCCGCAATGAACAAGCGCGACTCCGCAAAGGCGCAGATCGGCGTGGACACCGCCAAGTTGAAGCAGGCGCGCGCACAGGTCTTGCAGAACCAGGCCAGCCTCAAGCAGCTTGAAGAGCAGTTCAGTTACACCACCATCGTTGCGCCCATGGATGGTGTGATTCTGTCGCGCGACGTGGAGATTGGCGATGCCGTCAGTTCCATCCTCGTGTTGGGCTCTACCGCCACCCTCGTTATGACCGAGGGCGACGTCAATCAGGTGTACGTGCAGGGCAAAGTAGATGAGGCCGACATTGCCCATGTCTACATGGGTCAGGCTGCGCGCATTAAGGTTGAGAGCTTTCGAGATCGTGTCTTCTACGGAAAGGTCACCAAGATTGCGCCGCTTGGCGTCGAGAAAGACAACGTCACCACATTTGAGGTGCGCGTCTCCATCGATAACCCCGGCGGTGAATTGAAGGCCAACATGACAGCCAATGCGGAGATTCTGCTCGACGAGCACAAGGGTGTGCTGACGGTCCCTGAAAATGCGGTCACTTACGACAACCAAAAGCAATCGTTTGTCGATGTTCCCGACAAAAGCCAGAAGGACGGCTTCCGAAAGGTCCCCGTGAAAGTCGGTCTGTCGAACGGGTCCGTAACCGAAATCGTCAGCGGCCTGAAGGAAGGCGACCAGGTCGTTCTTCAGCAGTAGAAACAGCAGTTGCTGACGGCATTGCTCGGCTGCACGGTCGGCCCCCGGGGCGAAGTGCGGATTGCTTGCTGTTCACCGTCGCACAACAGTGTTCACAATCGGACAGCCTGTACGAAAGGAAAATGTTGGATTCCCAGACCGCAGATATTGAATTCATTGAGGATGCGGCTTTCCTGGGATTGGCACTTGAGATGCACGCCATGTTGGCGTTGAGCCATGTTCTCCCGATGGGATTCCCAAAGTTTCTCAGCTCATGTGTTTACCGACACATCGAGTGAGAATTGAAATTTGATCCTTGGTCCCTTATCCCAAATCACCGACCCCTGCTTTTCACGAATCGAGGTACACGATGAAGCATTTGCTCATAGCAGCGGCGGCCCTGGCAATCGCAGCCCTTCCCGCGTTTGCCACCGAGGCCACCTTCGACCGCAACCTCTCAGTCAACGGACGCGTGGACCTGACAGTTTCCACAGGCTCTGGCAGCGTTCACATAACCCGCGGCTCTGGCAATCAGGTGCATATCTTCGGCCGCGTCAAGTCGAGTTGGGGAGGCAGCGACGAGCGCGTGCGCGAAATCGCGGCAAATCCCCCCATCGAGCAGACTGGCAATATTATCCGCATCGGCGAGCGTCATGAAACCCTTCACAACATCACCATCGACTACGAAATCCAGGCCCCGGCTGATTCATTTCTCGAGGCCGGCTCCGGTTCCGGAGACGTTACTGTTGATGGCGTCGGCGACAACGCCAAGCTTTCCACCGGGTCCGGCACCATTCACGCTACCGGCCTGCAGGGAGGGTTCAGCGTAAACACTGGCTCCGGCGACATCTTCGCCGAGCAGACCGGCGGCGCCGGCGACGTCAAGGCACAGACCGGCTCCGGCAGCATTGAGTTACGCGGTGTGCACGGCGGTTTGCGCGCTGGAACGGGATCGGGCGACATCAAGGTGACCGGTACGCCGACCATGGATTGGAAGCTTGAGACAGGCTCGGGAAGTATCGAGTTCTGGCCCGGCAACGCAGGCTTCAACCTTGACGCATCCACCGGTTCAGGCACCGTTCATACTGACCGGGAAATGCTTACGCAAGGCTCCTCCGATCGCCATCACATCGTGGGTAAAATTGGCGGAGGCGGTCCCACCGTGCGCATTGAAACCGGTTCAGGGGACGTCCGCGTTCACTGATTCGTCGCCGGCCTGTACGCTTCGGCCGATTCGACAGTTTTTTCTCGGGCGAGGTCTGTAAGGCTCCATGGGAAGGCCTCGCCTGACTTTTTCCCTCCCCCAAATTCGCTTGTTGTAAACCGATAACAGTCTAGGAAACATCAGGATCCAGAGGAATGCCCTGCGCCATTGCGACCAATGGGTCCGCAGTCCCGCGCGACAGGCCATCGTCACAAGGGAGAAGCGTCTCACCCGTGATCCGCTTACTTAATGAAGTAATACGGGTCCGGATACTTGACAGAGAGCTCCGCTTCAGGCTTTCCGCGCAGATCGCTCCACTGGTCTCCGACATTCAAGACAATCCGATACCCCTGCGATTCAATCCCTTCTCTCTGCGCCGACTTGTACACGAGTGCGCTCAGCTTCTCCTGCCCTGGCGAGCGCATGATCAATTTCTGCCATCCGTCAAATCCCTGCCCGCGTAGATTCTTCTCCGTCGCAGCACGCTCCGCCTCCCCGCGTCCCGTCAGGAAGAACACATTCACCCCCAGCCGCTGCGCCTCTTTGTAGATTCTCAAGGTTCCTGGAATCGCGGGCGCCGAAGCCGAGTCTACCCAGGCATCAAAGGCCTTGCCGTTGTATCCAAAATCGGCCTTCACCATCTCCGCATAATTCGACAGCGAAGTCTCATCGATATCCAGCACAAGCGACAGCTTCTCATCCTTTCGCCGATGCGCCGCGCGCCGCCGCAAGAATGCAATCGCGCGGTCGGCCTCCAAATCCAGATCCTTCGCATAACAGCCGCACTTGCAGGTGCAGTCGTGATACTGCTTCAGTTCGTCCTTCAGGGTATCGAGATTGGTGATGCGCTCGCCGAGAGCCGGCACGGCAAACATCGGCGCAGGCTGCTGCGCAACCAAACCGTGCGAACTAGTCAAAAGCGTGAAAACGATAAGATCGAGTAGTAGGCGCTTTCCTGGCATTGATAACCCCCGGTAGGATGCTTGTGAATGGCCAGTCTAAATCACCCTTTCGAGATCGAATTTGGGTATCTTCGCCTCATCCCAACGACAGGAGAACGAATATGACTAGCGAGAATTTCATTCCCTGTTCTCTGTTGGTCGGTGGTAGAACCCGCGCCTTTTCCTGGGTCGCAGTAGAAGTTGGACATTCCCCGGAATCTTCCCCAGTATTCTGGGGAGCAATTGTTTTCCGCAGCGAGCATCAGCAAGGGCTAAAGTCATGCCCAGCTACAAAACGCCGCACACCTAGGGAAGCGCAACGGTTGCGACGTGGAACACCACAAGCGGGCGGCGGTTCGGCGCAGCGAGCATTCAGGCCCCGTCGCGGGTGCACCACCCATAAAGCCTCCGGCCCGGCCGGGGGATACTTACTCGACTTTGCCGGCGAGAAACCGCTCCATGAACTTGGTGTCGAAATTGCCGGCGCGGAAGTCGGGATCCTGGAAGATGCCCTGATGCAGCGTGACAGAGGTGTCGATTCCCTGCACCACAAACTGCGAGAGCGCTCGCTCCATGCGGGCAATAGCTTCGACACGGTCGACGCCATGGACGATGAGCTTGGCGATCAGTGAATCATAGTAAGGCGGCACAATACCTTCGGCGTACTGAGCTGTATCCACACGCACTCCGTGGCCGCCAGGGACGTTGAAGACAGTAATCTTGCCCGCAGAGGGAGTGAACTTCTGCGGGTGCTCCGCGTTGATGCGGCACTCGATGGCGTGGCCGCGAATTTCGAGTTTCTTCGGCAAAATTGCGTTAAGCCGCTCGCCCGCTGCAATGCGCAACTGTGCTTTGACAAGGTCAATGCCTGTGATGGCCTCCGTCACAGGGTGCTCCACCTGGATGCGAGTGTTCATCTCGATGAAGTGGAGTTGCCGGTCCTCATCCATGAGGAACTCGACCGTGCCAGCGTTCTGATAGCCGATCTCGGCGAGGCATCGACAGAGAGTGCGGCCCAGTTCTTCGCGCATCTTCGGCGTTATCTGGAGCGACGGAGCTTCTTCAATGAGCTTCTGGTGGCGGCGCTGGATGGAGCATTCCCGTTCAAAGAGCGAAACGACGTCGCCGTGTTCGTCGGCGAGAATCTGAAACTCGATGTGACGGGGCTGCTCGATGAATTTTTCCATGTACAGCTCGCCGTTACCGAAGGCGTTGGCTGCCTCAGTAAAGGCTGCGTGGAACAGATTCGGGAGCTCTTCAGAAGAGCGCACGATTCTCATGCCGCGCCCGCCGCCGCCGGCTTTGGCCTTGAGAATGACCGGGTAACCCACTTTCGCGCCCCAATCCTGAGCCTCTTCCGCGGTGGAGATGACGCCGTCGGAGCCGGGTAGGATGGGCACTTTGGCCTTCTTCATGGCCTGGCGCGCCTTTTCTTTTTCGCCCATCAGGCGGGTAACTTCAGGCGGGGGACCGATGAACTTGATGTTGGAAGCGCGGCACACCTCGGCGAAGTTCGCGTTCTCGCTCAGGAGGCCATAGCCGGGATGGATGGCGTCCACATTGGCGATTTCAGCGGCTGAGATGACGGCGGGAACGTTGAGATAGCTGTCAGCGGGCCGTGGCGGGCCGATGCAGATGGCTTCGTCAGCAAAGCGGACGTGGAGAGAGTCTCGGTCGGCCTCACTGTAGACAGCGACGGTGCGAATGCCGAGTTCCCGGCAAGCATTTAGAACCCGCAGCGCGATTTCGCCGCGATTGGCAACCAGTACCTTACTAAGCATTCAAGACCCTTCAAGAACGGGGGTGAACGAGGCTGCAACAGCGGCCTCGCTTGCCGGCTAATCCAGCCGGATAGAGAAGAGAGGCTGCCCGAATTCGATGGGCTGGCCATTGGAAACAAGGCACTTGACAACCTCACCGGAAGCATCGGCCTCGATTTCATTCATCAGCTTCATGGCTTCGATAATGCAGATGACCTGGCCCTTTTCAACGTGGTCTCCGGGCGCTACAAAGGCACCAGCACCCGGGGACGGAGAGCCGTAAAAGGTCCCGACGATCGGCGACTTGACCATATGGAGGCCTGTGGAAGTGTCTTCGGCTGGTGCGGGCGCAAAAGGCATTTCAGGCGGCAAAGCAGGGCCTGGCGGTGCAGGTGCAACGGCGGGTACGGAAGCCGCAGAAGCTCCAGGCTGGCTAAACTTGAGCCTGATTTTAAGGTCGCCCCGATCCAGGTCGAACTCGGCAACCTGGTATTGCTTCAGGAACTCGATTAACTCTTTAAGGTCCTGGATATCCTGTGGTTTCATTCGTTCCTTTAACTCTGCCCGTTCTGTGGGGCGGTTCATTCAAAGCTCGATGAGGGCCTTGGGCGCGGGAGTCAGCACCTGCCCTCCAGTTGGGGTAACTGCCACCATATCTTCGATGCGAATACCGAACTGGCCTGGCAGGTAAATCCCTGGCTCAATGGTGACAACCATGCCTGGGAGCAGCCTCGTTGCCTGTCCGGCGCCGATGCGCGGCGACTCGTGAATCTCCAACCCGACCCCGTGGCCGGTAGAGTGCGAAAATGCTTCAGCCAGACCTGCCCGGCGCAACACTGCGCGTGCGGACTCGTCCACATCGCCGCAACTAACGTCCGCGGTTACAGCGGCAACGGCGGATTCCTGGGCTTCGAGAACGGAATCGTAAGCATTTCGCTCGTTGTCCTTTGGAGTTCCCAGGTGCACTGTGCGGGTCATATCTGAGCAATAACCCTTGAGGATAACACCGAAGTCGAGGGTCAGGAAGCCACGCCGAGGCAGGCGAGCCTGGGTGGCGCGGCCGTGAGGCAGGGCCGACCGTGCGCCGGAGGCAACAATGGTCTCAAACGACATGCCCTCGGCCCCCATGAGTCGGGCTTGATGTTCCAGTTCCGCGGCCACTTCAAACTCGGCAAGACCGGGACGGATGAAAGTGAGGATGTGGTCAAAAAGGGAGCAGCCCACCAGGGCCGCTTCAATCATGATGGTCAGTTCTTCCTCGTCCTTGATCATGCGCAGCGGCTCCACCAGCGGCGCGGACAAGGCGCTTAGAAAGGCGCGGCGGAACCGGGACGGGAGAGCGGCGCGCCAGCGAGTGAGTTCAGCAATGGTGGTCCAGGCGGGATCGAAACCCGCAAACTCGACCGCCGGTTGCGCGGCCAGCCACTGCACGGCCGAGACTGCGGGAGAACTGGAGACAATTTGCACCTGCGCGGCGAACACTTCTTCGGCGGCTTGCGCGGTGTAGCGGCCATCTGTGAAAAGGCGGGCGCCCCGGCGAGAGATGGCGAGCGCGGCGCTGGAGCCGGTAAAGCCGGAGAGGTAGCGGAGATCGGGGAGATGGGTAACGAGAAGGCCGGGAAGGCCGGAACGGTTCATTCGGCGGCGCAACTGGCCGATGCGGCGTAAGTGGTCCACCGCGTAAGGATAACAGGGGTCAGAGATCAGTGGAACGGGGACAAGTGGGGTGGGAACCAGGAAACGGAGACCACGGATCAGGGATTCTATCTGAACCCAGGTCGCTGATTTCTGACCCCTGTACTTACATTGCCGGGCGGACGGGCTTTTTCTGGTGCGGGTCCAGTTCGGCGTCGGCGGCGTGGAGTTCGGATTGGCGATCCATCCACTCGTCGAGACGGGAGCGCTTGAAGCGCCAGCGGTTGCCGAGTTTGAAGGCCGGAACAAAGCCCTCGGAGGCATATTTGTAGAGCGTGTCGGGCGAGATGCCGAGGTAGTCGGAGGCTTGACGAATGTCCATTACCTCGCGGACCTCCGGGACGAGAAGATTAGAACGGACGGCGGAATTGCGCATCATTCCCCTCCTGAAAGGCGATCGCCCCAGGCAAGATTCCGGCAGAGGTGCCGGTACTCCTGTATATAACGCGATTTCACCCGCCGGTTCAAGGTTTTTCAGAGAGTTATAGGAAATTCATGGGCTTTCCAAATTGGGTCCGGGAGGCCGAACATTGTGCCAATGGAGGGGTTGCCCCGCCGGTTGGGTCACCTGGTCTCTCGGACCCAATCGGTTGGGGCGGTAGAGCGGATGGTGCGAGATTTCCATTGAGTCAATCCGGGGGTGTGGTTCCTGTCAGTCAGTTGCTGAGGAGATGAAGGCTCATTGATGTTCGGCGTTTCCCAGGTCCCAAAACTGGGACCTGCGCTTCGGTGGTGTCTCCACGTTCTCTGCTGGCTTTAGAAGGAATGAACGAAAGTGGCGGCTTCGCAGTCTCCCGGCAGCTTTAGGGCAACCGCAAGTCCCCACCACGGCGGCCAGGCCTTCGACTACGCCTCGCGATGACACTGCGAGAGGCTTGGCTCACGGTGTCATCTCATCTATTTACGAAGTGCTTACATTCACATTCTTAAGTCGATGCCGACTAGTTCTGGTCTTCGCGGCGGTGGAGTGTTGGCTTGTCGTCGTCGCCGGTATCGCTGGCCTGGCTGTTGCCATTGCCGCTCCCGTCGTCGGCTCCCGTGCTCGCGCGACGCAGAGAAGGCTTCTTCCCGCCCTTTGTGTCGAGCAGGCGGCGCTTGTTTTCAATTCGCGCCAACCGGGCTTTAACGTCGTTGAACTCCGAAGTCGTGACCAGGTATTCATCCTTGGCGGGCAAGATACGGGCAATCTCTTCCTGTGAGTGAAGGATTCGGTCGGGTGTCTGCGGGTGGTCCGAGAAGGCCTTGGCGACCAAGCCGGGCTTGCGCTTTTCGAGTGCCTGAATTTTCTCAAAGAAGCTGATAAAGGCCTGCGGATCGTAGCCGGCGCGGTACATGTACTGCACGCCAAGGTAGTCGGCCTGGGCCTCGAACTCACGGGAGAACATCAAAAAGCTCATCGGTATGGCGAGCTGGCTGGCCTCGTAAATGCCGTAGCCGGTCCAACTGTAGCCGGTCATCATAATCAGCGGAATCGTGCCTAACTGGGCATAGTTCATACGCGTCATCTCGCGAGCCGCGTGGTGAGCGCATACGTGGGCGATTTCATGGGCCATAACGCCGGCAAGCTCCGCCTCTTCATCCGCATTCAGGATCAATCCCGAATTGACGTAGAAAAAGCCTCCGGGAAGTGCCATGGCATTGATCTCGTCAGAATCGATGACTTTGATCGTGAAAGGCACCTTGCAATCGGAGTTCTTCACGATGTTCTGGCCAATCCGATTGACATATTCAGTCACCACGGGGTCGGTGATGAAATGGGTGCTTTTTTCAATCTCGTCCGCGTAGGTCTTGCCCATCTTGATTTCGGAGTCGGTCGAGTACCAATTGCCCATGCCGCGCCCGCCGATATTGCGATTGCCAACCGCGTTTACATCCTCGATGCTACCGGGCTTGACCTTCTCCATATCGCTGCCCACCCCGACAACCTTGTCAGGGTCGACGTCCTTGGCAGCAATATCGCCCTTCACCGGAGTGGTGCCGGGCGCAGGCTCTTTGGCGTCAGGATCCTTCTTGTCCTTAGATGACTTCTTAGAGGCATCCGCGGATGTGTCGGCGGAATTGGTCGCGGTGGGGGGAGTATCGCCCGCAACGGGCGTTGTGCCGGGAGCGGGTTGCGCCGTTGGAGCGGTCGTCGTAGAAGGATTTGACGTGGCCTGCGGACTTGCCTGGGGGCTCGATTGATCGGGTTGAGTGCTTGCGGGAGTCGGCTGCGTGCTTGCCGGACTCGGCTGGGTAGTGGATTGGGCTCCGAGCGTGGCGGCGATGGCCAGTGCCAACCCTGCCAGCATTCCCGCCTTGAGACCGTTGAAAGCTGCTTTCATTGACCTCACCTCCGGCTCGGGCACACCCATCGCGGATGGGTAGGTCCGCTTTGCTCATATCATTAGACGCTAGTATTCGCCAGGTTGGCAGCATTGTGGGAGAAATATTCATTCTCGCCAGCAATCCCCGGGCCTGATGTCCGCAGCGCTCCCTCAACTTTACTCTTCCGGCCCAAACGGGGTGTTGTTCTTGGATGTTGCGGCTTGCTGAATTAGAGTGGTGAACACGCAGCAGCAGGAGGAGTCTTGCCCCTTAAGTTCCTGTTCCGAACAGCCCTGGCAGCCATTGTGCTCGCGCTGAGCGCAGGCGTACAAGTACCGGCGCAACGAACTCATCCCCCTCCATCGCTGTCCCAATTTCTGAGCCCGCAAAGGCACCTGCCGCCGGCCCGCGCCAAGGCGGTTTCTCAGAGCGCTGGACCAGAAGTGATGTTTGACGCCACGCGGCTTGGATCGCCGCTGACGCTCGACAAAGGCTGGAGGGTCGGCGTAACCGCCAATCCTGAGGCGGCCAAACCGGGATTCGATGACTCCAGTTGGGTGATCCGGAATGCAGGTGATTCGCTGGACGGACTCGATGACCTCGATCGGCCCCAAGGTAATCAATCCCCGGATGAGGGCATTGAGCCGCCTGCCGGCCACAGCAGGCCCTTCGTATGGTTTCGGATGCATGTCAAGCTGGCCCCGGGCCACGGGCCCATCGCCCTGCTGGTGTCCCTTCCCGTGTCGCAGAGCGCCACGATGTCCTGGGGATCAGGCGGTCCCGGTGTGGACATTTTCGTGAACGGCAAGCAAATCCAACCGGAAGGGCCACACGGAAACGACCCAGGGCGGTACCAGGAGATTTCGCGCATTTACAACCTGGGTGTGCCTCCGACAGATGACAATTTCACCCTGGTGGCTCGCACCCTCTACATCCCGGTCGGGTTTACCGCGTACACCAACTTTTTCACGATTCACACTCTTCTGATCGGCAACCCGGCAGATCTCGAGAGCAAACTGCAACTCTGGTCAGTGCATGGGCTGTTTGAGCGATTGCCACGCCTGGTGTACTCGATCCTGTTGACGGTATTGTCGGTGTTTCTGCTAGCGCTTTATTTCACGCAGCGCGGACACCTCGAGTATTTATGGCTTGCCCTGCATGAACTGGTTCAGGCGCCGATCGGGTTTATTGATCTTGCCGGCAGTTCGGCGCAGTTGGATCAGCTTTGGTACGCGGCGCTGGTGCTGGAACTAGTGGTGATCTCGGCGTATCTCTACTTCGAGTTTCTGGTCGCGTTTCTTGCGCTGCGACCAAAGAAGAGGTACGTGAGGTGGTACATCCTGCTTCTGCGCTACACCGCGCCTATCCTTGCGCTGGTTGGACCAACCATGTTGATGATTGGACACAGCACGGTCGCCGGCGTTGTGCTGGTCGTGGTCGGCTTGTGCAGCGTCTTTTGGATGATCGCCTGGCTCGTGTTCATCTTAATCACCTTGATTATTGCAACGGTACGGCGCAACTTCGAGGCCGGACTCTTGCTGATTCCGCTGGTGCTGACCATTGTGGGGATCGTCGAGCCCATTCTTACGGGTGAAATGAGCGATTGGGGCGGCCGGCCTTACCACTCGCCTCTCACAATCCTGGCTGGACCGGTTCCGATTCATTTTGCCTCGATCGCCGATTTCGCCGGACTGCTGGCGATTGTGCTCATCATTTTCGTTCGTTTTCTGCGCATCCAGCACGACCAGGAACGCGCCAACAGCGAATTGGCCGCGGCGCGCAGCGTGCAGGAGTTGATGATTCCGCAAGAGAAACTGGAGACACCGGGTTACGAGGTCGATTCGGTCTACACCCCCGCCAACGAGGTTGGTGGTGACTTTTTTCACATTCAACCGACAGGTGACGGCGGATTGCTGGTGGTGATCGGCGACGTGGCGGGCAAAGGGCTCAAGGCAGCCATGAATGTTTCCATGTTGATGGGCGCATTGCGGCGAACTCCGGAAAGAAGCCCGGCAAAGATCCTGGAATCGCTGAACCGGGTTCTTGCGGGAAGCGATAGCCTGACGACCTGCGAGGCCATCTGGTTCGGGCCCCACGGAGAGCTTGTGATGGCGAGCGCCGGCCACTTGCCGCCTTACCTGAACAGCCAGGAGATTGTGCTGCCAGGCGGGCTGCCCCTGGGTGCCATTGCCGAGAATACCTACGACGAAGTCAGTCTTTACCTGCACCCCGGCGACCGGCTGCTTTTGCTTTCAGATGGAGTGGTAGAGGCAAGGCGGCCTTCCGGCGAACTGTTCGGCTTCGACCGGGTGCATAACCTGAGCAACCAATCCGCGTTCTATATCGCCGACGCTGCCAAGGAATTCGGGCAGGAAGACGATATTACGGTGCTGACGGTTCAAAGGCTGGCGCAGGCCATGGCGGCGTAACGAGCCGTCTAGAGTTCGCAATCGCGCTGATCACCCGGCGCCGGCGACGATGATGTGAGAGCCTCGACTCCCCATCAGAAGGGCTTGCCGCGGAAGAGATAAAGGAGCTCGATGAGCAGAATGAGAACGACTGTGACCTCAAGGAAGAAGGCGCGGCTCTGGTTGAACTGTTCCATCATGGAGTGGTACAGATCTTCGGCTGTCCTCAGCTTTCGCGCCACCAGGTCCTTGTAGTCGAGCACGCCCACTTTGCCCGCGGCGAGTTTGTAGAATCGAGCGGCAAACATGTCGCTGAGGAATTTGATCGCGTTGTCGGCCCGCTCAGTCAACTCGCCGACATCCAGAAGCACGGTGTGCAGGTTGGTTGCCGATTTAGCCAAACCCCAACGAGCGAAGAACCCGGTCTTCAGTTCCAGAAGGTGATACGCACTATCAAGAATCTCGGTGAGAAGCTCGTCGTAATGGCGAAACTCAAGCAGTTGCGAGTTCGCATATTCAAGCAACTGGATCGGTGTTTGGGCGCCGGCCGTGCTGTCGTAGACAAACGCGGCATTCCAGCCGATCACGGCAAGATCGTTGGCGTAGTAGGAGACTTGCGAATTCAGGACTTCGTTGCACTCGGTTGGAGATAAAGGAAGCCGATCGCCGCGAACGACCTGGGCAATCTCGAGCCCATGATCGCGAGTCAGGCCCGCGGCGCTCGGTGCACCGTCGGCCTCGCGTACGTGAAAGATGAAGTAGTCTTCGCTGAGCCAACGGTCGTAGGGCTTGACCATCGCACTCGCTATTCGATCGAGTTTCTGCCGAACGATTGGCTCGGCGCGAGAGGCGAAATCTACGTCCCAGACCCAGCGGCTAGCGAGGTGTACCAGGCTCTCCCAATCACCCGAGAATGGCAGCTCGTACAAGACACTGGCGATACCGTAGTCGTAGTATTTGACCTCTCCCTTGAGACTTTCACCGCTTTCGAGGATCAGCGGTTCAAGCGGTCCGATAACCGGCGGTCTCTGGTAGCGAACATAGGCAGGCGACGATTGCTTCATGCCAGGCTGTTCCAAGGTGCGAGCGTTGATTGCCTGCTGCAACTGGTCAAGCCGTAGTTCTTCGCATACGTCGAATTGGATGAGCACCAGGACAGACCCGCTGAGAAAACTTCGCGGCTTCAAGGTAGGCACGATGGACATAGTACTTACGCATGGTACTTTATTCGAACGCCGACGGAGATGACGGCGCGGGTGGCAGATCAAAGCACCGCAGGCTCCCGTGATTCCCGGGCGAAGCCAAGTAGAAGCATCTCAGATGCGGAGGAAAAGCCGCTTGGAATACATCCAATACAGGAAGATCCAGTAGACCAGCATCACGGTGATCCCAAGCATCAACGGCTCCAGGCCTGTTCCGAAAATGCGAAAGACCTGATAGCCGAGATTGATATGCAGGTTATTGATGATGAAGTCTTCCCATAGATGGGCGATCAGGTAGGCCGCAATCGAGTTCATGCCGACCACAATCAGCGGGAAGGCCCAGCGGCGGTATTTCTTGACATCGATGATCCACGAGAATGCAGCGAGAAAGAAGAAGCAGACTCCGCCGCTGAAGAGCGTCCAGGCCGGCGTCCAGATGCGTTTGACGATGGGGCAAATTCCGGTGAAATGGAGAAGAAGTGCGCCGGCAATGAGCAGGGTTCCGGCGATTACGAAGCGCTTGATCGGAATTTTGGGAGCAGAGGCGCGGAACCATTCGCCGGCGCGGAGACCAAGAAGCATGGTGCCCAGCGTGGGAATGAAGCTGAGGGTGAGATAGCCGCCATCGTTGAAGACGAATCGCGATGTACGTGGAAATAAATTGAGAAACCAGACGTCAAATGCCTGCCCCAGGTTGCTGTTCTTGTTCCAGTGAGAGGCGAAGCCAGTGAAGTTGAAGTACCAGTTTGCGGGCACTCCCACGGCGGCGTAGTTGAAACCCGGCCCCGGAGCCGGATAAAGCGCCCACGCCAGCCAATATCCAAAGAGAATGGCGCCGAGGGCAATCCATTGCCATTTTGGGCGGCAATAGGCCAATAAGAAGGCAAAGGTGTAGCCGAGGCCGATCTGGGTGAGGGTGTCTTCGAAGGTGAAGTAGGTCTGCGTGCTGCCGGTGGAGCGCAGGAAAATGCCGAGCGCAATCAGCACCAGGCTACGCCAGACGGTGTGCGCGAGCTGCCGTCTGAAACTTTCCCCCTTCTTGATACGGCTGTGAATGGAGTATGGAAGAGCCACGCCGACCAGAAAGGTGAATCCGGGCTGGATGGTGTCATGAAGCCCCATGCCCGCCCATTCAACGTGTGTCTGGTTATAGGCAAGGATGTGCCAGAACAAGCTCTGGGGAAATGCGCGGGCTACCTTGGCAAAACTCATGACTTCGCCCATCATGAGCAGCATCACCAGGCCCCGATATGCGTCGACTGCGACGTTGCGCGGAGGCGCCGGTGCCGCGATCTGCCGGGCGGCGGGCGGCTGCTTGATCTCGAGAGTTTCCGTGGCGAGTGTCGCGTGCATTCAATCCCCCTGGAAGGGTTGGTTTCTTCATTTGGAATTGCAGGATTCGCAAAAACGGGGGTTGCGATAAACCTCCGTAAGGTAGCACATGGCGTTTGGTTCGGGCCATACAAAAGCTCATCGACGCGGACGATTTCCAAATCGGAAAACCAGGTTCAGACGCCTGAAGTTCCGAAGTGCGGGGTCATTCGGGGAAGAAGACAACAAGTTTGCCCAAATCCGGCATCTGACCATCATGGAACGAACGCTTCTTCCTGGTCGACCCTTTCCGCTCGGAGCCACTCCCTACAACAACGGCACTAACTTCGCCATTTTCTCAGAGGGCGCTACGCGAGTGGATGTGTGCTTTTTCAATCGCTCCGGCAAGCAGACAAAGTGCGTTACGCTTTGCGAGAAAACAGCCTTTGTTTGGCATGGTTTCGTTGTCGGCATCAAGCCCGGGCAGCTCTATGGCTATCGGATGGATGGTCCGTGGGACCCGGAAAAGGGTCATCGGTTCAATTTCAACAAGCTGCTGGTTGATCCATATGCCCAGGCCATCTCCGGTCAGGTCGATTGGAAGCAGCCAATCTATCCCTACGATGCGGCCTCGGGAGACGATCTGAAGATGGACACCCAGGATAGTGCACCGGGTATTCCGAGGTGCGTGGTTATCGAAGGGAAATTCAACTGGGGCCGCGATACGCAACTGGATATCCCACTGGCCGACTCGGTGATCTATGAAGTCCACGTCAAGGGCTTCAGTATTTGCAATCCTTCGATTCCCGAGAAACTGCGGGGAACCTATGCGGGGCTTGCGCATCAGTCGAGTATTGCCTACTTCAAGAAGCTGGGCGTTACCGCGGTCGAGTTACTCCCGATCCACCACTTTATTGATGAAGGTCATCTTGTCGATAAGGGACTGACTGACTACTGGGGGTACAACACGCTGGGATATTTCGCGCCAATGTCGCGGTATAGCTCTAGCGGTGATCAAGGCGGCCAGGTGCGGGAGTTCAAGCAGATGGTGAGGACCTTTCATGCAGCGGGAATCGAGGTAATTCTGGACGTTGTGTATAACCACACCTGCGAAGGAAACCATCTTGGCCCGACGCTCAGTTGGAAGGGAGTCTGCAACACAACCTATTACCGGCTGATGGAAGATAACCCGCGATTCTACATGGACTATACCGGTACCGGGAACACACTCAATGTGCACAATCCGCAGGTTCTGAAGATGATTATGGACTCGCTGCGCTATTGGGTAACGGATATGCATGTTGACGGGTTCCGTTTCGACTTGGCGGCAACCCTTGCACGCGAACTCCATGACGTGAGCCGGTTGTCTTCCTTCTTCGACACCATTCATCAGGACCCGACGCTTGCCGATGTGAAGCTGATTGCAGAGCCATGGGATTTGGGCGATGGTGGCTACCAGGTGGGCCAGTTCCCGGTTTTATGGGCTGAGTGGAATGGCAAGTATCGTGATACCGTTCGACGCTTTTGGAAAGGCGACGGAGGGCAGCTCTCCGATTTTGCGTATCGCCTCACAGGGTCCAGCGACTTGTATCAGTTCGACGGACGAAAGCCTTACGCGAGCATCAACTTCGTAACCGCGCATGACGGATTCACGCTGTGCGACCTGGTGAGTTACAACGAGAAGCACAATGATGCGAACAAGGAAGACAACAAGGACGGCTCCAACAACAATGACTCGTGGAATATGGGAGTCGAAGGGCTGACGGACGACCCTGAAATCAAAACGCTGCGAGAGCGGCAGATGCGGAACTTTCTGGCAACCCTTATGCTTTCGCAGGGCGTGCCAATGCTCGCGGGCGGCGACGAGGTTGCACGGTCGCAGCAGGGCAACAACAACTGCTATTGCCAGGATAATGAGTTGACGTGGTTCGACTGGAATCTCGATGCGCCTCGCATGAGGCTGCTCGAATTCACCAGCCGGCTCATTCATCTAAGACTCGACCACCCTAACCTGCACCGGCGGAAGTTCTTTCAAGACCGCGAGGTTCGCAGGCACGGGGGCGGTGTGCTTTACACGGTAAAAGATGCGTCATGGTTCAACACGGATGGAAACGAAGTTTCGGACGAGGCCTGGAGTGCGGAATGGAGCCGGGCGATTGCCCTGCTGCTGAATGGCCAGACTCTGCAGATGATGGGCGAGGACGGCCAATGGATTCTCGACGACAGCTTTCTTATCCTGGTCAATGCCTCGAATGAAGGGGTCGAATTCTTGCTTCCTGCGTCTCCGAGCGGTAATGCATGGAGCCGGATCATCGATACGGAAGACATCGAAGATCCTTTCATCAGGAGAACTGTCGATGGCAAGATCATTCTCGGTGGCAGGTCGCTGAAACTACTAAGCGACCAATCTTACAGAGAAGCCTAGCCAGCATTTCTCACTGGTTGCAGAGACGTTGCATTGCAAAAAACAGTCCGACGACATTCCTTTCAAACTTTGCAGTCACGCATGGCAGAGAATTAACGCCGATTGGCGCAACATAAAAACATGAATACTTTCGAAACAGAAAAGTCCGGAGCGCAAGATGCCAAGGTGAGCTTAGTGGTACTTAAACGGGGGTTATGCGGCACTTGGTTTCAGTGTCATGCATGTGCAAGATCCAATCTTTCAGCGACTTAGCATGTCCGGACCTCCCAAAAATGCATACCTACCCCCCTATTTATTTTTGATTTCCACAAAAGGCTTGCACATTATTTCTCCTTCTTGTGAGACAAGCCAACAACTTCGCATAACTGCCGGTGCCAGATGCGGCACGGTGCTAAGTCCATACTGAAACAAGCCGCCCCACCCTTGCGGATGGGGCTCTTGTCTTTGCCGGACAGCGGAAGTCGGCGGGCTCGCCGCACGCGTATGTCAGTCGTAGTATTCAAGGCCAAGGTGGGTGATGAGGCCTTCGCCCATAATGTGACGGAGCGTGTTTTTGAGCTTCATGGATTGGATAAACAAGTCGTGCTCAGGATAGAGTCCAGCCGCGGTCTGCGGCGACTTCAGATAGAAACTAAGCCACTCCTGAATACCGATGGAGCGCAGTGACGGCGTACGCTTGGCCAGGTCAAGGAACAACACCAGGTCGAGCGCGATGGGCGCGGCCAGAATTGAGTCGCGGCAGAGAAAATCCACCTTGATCTGCATGGGGTAGCCCAGCCAGCCGAAGATGTCGATGTTATCCCAGCCCTCCTTGTTGTCGCCGCGGGGCGGGTAGTAGTTGATGCGCACCTTGTGGAAGATGTTCTTGTATAAGTCGGGATAAAGCTCGGGCTGCAGAATGTATTCGAGCGAGCCGAGCTTGGACTCTTCCTTGGTCTTGAAAGACTCCGGATCGTCGAGCACTTCGCCGTCGCGGTTGCCGAGGATGTTGGTCGAGTACCATCCGGAGACACCCAGCAGCCGCGCCTTGAAAGCCGGAGCAAGCACGGTCTTCATGAAGGTCTGCCCTGTCTTGAAGTCTTTGCCGCAGATCGGGGCCGAGTTGCGCTTTGACAACTCGATCATGGCAGGCGTGTCTACCGTAAGGTTGGGCGCGCCGTTGGCGAACGGCACGCCCTCAGACAAAGCCGCATAGGCATAAATCTGCGAGGGCGCAATGGCGATGTCGTCGTTGTCGAGGCCACTTTCGAAGGCTTCAATGGTCTCATGCACTGCCGTGGGCTCGATGAAAATCTCGGTAGAAGCGCACCAGATCATCACGACGCGGTCTACTGTTTTTTTGAAGATCTGAATGTCGGCCCTGACCTGATCGGCCAGGTCTCGCTTGTTCTTGCCCTTCTTGATGTGCGTGCCGTTGAGGCGCTTTACGTAGTACTGGTCGAAGACGGCCGGGAGCGGCTTGATCGTTTCCAGATAAGGCTTCAACTGCCCCAGAATCTCTTTGTCCAGTACCTTGGCGTGGGCAGCAGCTTCGTAAACGTTGTCGTCAAAAATGTCCCAACCCGTAAAGACCACGTCGTTCAAATCGGCCAGCGGCACGAAGTCCTTGACGAGGGGCGAATTGTTGTCGGTACGCTTGCCCAGGCGGATGGTACCCATTTGCGTGAGCGAGCCGATGGGCTTGGCAATTCCGCGTCGGACGGCCTCTACCCCGGCGATAAATGTTGTGGCCACCGCGCCCAGTCCGACGACCATGACGCCAAGCTTGCCGGTTGCGGGCGCAATATTTGACACTGCAGCGGTCTTCTGGCCGCCTTGTTCTTCATTTCCCATTATTTCTCCTATCCTTCCTTTGATGGCTGCGGAATCCGAATCAGTCCGGAATCGCATTGATTGAGACGAATCAGTGTACGCCGGTGCGAAAGGCTTCGGCTTTCCACGGATATCATGCCGACTCCGGTTGCCTTCCGCGTTTGAGATGCGACCATAGGAACCACACAATTCCCGCTACGAGGGCGATCTCCACTACGAGATGAAAGCGGTGGAATGCCTGCTCAAAGCGGGGATCGGTGTGCCACTTTTCGCCCAATTTCATTCCTGCGTATGCCAGGCAGAAGCACCATGGCCACGATCCAACAAAAGTGTAAATGTGAAAGCGGAGCTGCGGCATTTTTGCGATACCCGCCGGGAACGCAATGAACGTGCGCACGACGGGGAGCAGGCGGCCCAGCAGCACCGTGATGGCGCCGTATTTCGAGAAGAACTGCGTCATGCGGTCCAGGTCGTGATGGCTCATCAGGACCCATTTGCCGTAGCGCTCCACCAGCGGCCGACCGCCTTTGGCGCCGATCCAATAAGCGACGAGCGAACCCAGGTTGCAGCCCGCGGCACCCGCGGTTGCAGCCCAGAAGAGGCTGAAATGACCGAGATAAACCAGGTAGCCGGCAAACGGCATGATGATTTCAGAGGGGAGCGGGATGCAAGCCGACTCGATGCCCATCAGCGCGACGATGCCGGCATATCCGCCCAGTTGGATGACGTGCGTGACAAACTGCACAAGAAAAGCCAGTATTTTTTCGCTCATGAGCCACGTTAAGTATATAGGGCCGTGGCGGAGCCCGTGCTGTCATTGGGTTTGATGCGCGCGAGGGGCTCGGTTGCCCCGGCTCCGTTTGCTAGGATGAGGGGTGTTGCAAGGAAAGATAGAGGTGGTTCCGTTGGCCGATTTTCCCCCTGTTCCGTTGACTCTTGAAGGTTCAAGTTTGCTGCATCAATTCTTTCGTTTTGACTGGAAGGCTTGGCGGGTCCTGGCGGAGGGAGAGCGCGCCCGCATTGCGAACGAAGCGACGGCGGCGCTGAAAAAGCTCGAGAGCGCGGGTGATGGCGCGCCGGTGCACTCGGCGTTGTTTTCGCAACTGGGGCACAAGGGCGATCTAATTCTCATTCATTTTCGCGAATCGTTCGAGGCTCTCAACCAGGTGGAGTTGGACCTGGCGCAGACCGGGCTCTACGACTTTCTCGGCTTGCGTCATTCGTACGTATCAGTGGTGGAGTTGGGGCTGTACGAGTCCAGCCGCAAGACCTATGAGGCCGCGTCGGCAAAGGGATTTGAGGCGCACTCGCCGGAGTGGAATTCTGAGATCGCCGCTTCGCTGAAGCGCGGGGCGGATGCGATGGCGCCGCGGCTCTTCCCTGCCGTGCCGAACACCAAGTACATGTGCTTCTATCCCATGGACCGCAAGCGCGGCGAACAGGTGAACTGGTACAGCGTGCCGTTTGCCGAGCGCCAGCGGATGATGCATCTGCATGGGTTGATCGGGCGCCGGTATGGCGATGTGGTGAAGCAGATCATCTCCGGGTCGATTGGAATGGATGACTGGGAGTGGGGTGTGGATTTGTTTGCCGAGGATCCAGTGGTTTTCAAAAAACTGATCTACGAGATGAGATTCGATGAGGTGAGCGCGGTGTATGCGCTGTTTGGGCAGTTCTTTATCGGGGTCAGGCTGCCTGTGGATATGCTGGGCGGTTGGCTGGAAGGGAAACTGTTGGCGTGATGCGAACTTGGTTTCGTCTGGACGAAGCTCCGCGTGTTTGCGGAGTTTTGTAATCGGTGAGTTAAGAGCTGTGCTTTCCAAGATTCCAAAATCGGGATCTGGCGCACCCTGCAATCAACCAATTCACTGTTGGCGGAGATCTCACCTAATGGCTCGTAAGAAGGCTTCACAACTCGCCGAAGCTCTCAACGACAAGACGATCGTGCGGTTTTCGAGCCCATACGAACCTGGGTGGACCGACTGCTATGTGTTGGACATTGGGTCAGAATTTTTCTTGCTCTCCGTCATTGACGATAACCAGAAATTTAACGGCTTTCAGTGTTCGCGCATTTCAGATGTGCGTAGAATGCGGGTGCCTGCACCGTACGCAGATTTCGTGTTGGCCGCACTTCTCAAACTTGGACAGCGCATCAACAGCAAGCCGGACATCGACCTTAGTAGCCTTCCAGCATTGCTGAAGTCTGCGAATGCACTCTTTCCGCTTGTCACGATTCATCGAGGGCGGATGAAACCGGACGAATGCGTGGTCGGAAAGGTGTTAGACATATCCGAGAGCAACTTGCTCTTACGTACAATCGACCCCGGCGCAGTTTGGGACGAAAAACCATCCAAGTTCAGGTTGAGTGATATTACTCGTGTGGACTTCGGTGGAGGCTACGAAGAAGCATTGCATCTCGTGGGCGGGAAGCCCAAACCGCTGAAGAACTCCAAGAGGCTCGGTAAGCTATGAAACCTTCCACGAAAAAACAACCCAAAACACCCACCGGCGACCTTGCGCCTGAGCGCATCGCCGCCATCTTCAAGGCACTGGACGAAGCCTACCCCAACGCCGTTTGTGCCCTGACGCATCGCACGCCGTGGGAATTGCTGGTGGCAACGATTCTCTCGGCGCAGTGCACCGATGTGCGCGTGAACATGGTGACACCGGAGCTGTTTCGGCGCTTCCCTACCCCGGCGGCGATGGCAAAGGCGAGTCTGCCGGAACTTGAGTCGCTGATTCGCACCACGGGTTTCTTCCACAACAAGGCCAAGTCGATACAGGGTGCGGCGCGGAAGATCACGGAGGACTTTGGCGGCAATGTGCCGGAGACGCTTGCGGAACTGACGACGATTCCCGGCGCGGCGCGCAAGACGGCAAATGTGGTGCTGGGCGTTTCGTTTGGCAAGGCGGAGGGCGTGGTGGTGGATACGCACGTCTTTCGCATCGCGCACCGGCTGGGGTTGGCCAAGGGCGACACAGCGCAAAAAGTCGAGCAGGAGTTGATGAAGGTCCTGCCAAAGGGTCGCTGGGTCAGCTTTTCGCACCAGGTGATTCATCACGGCCGGCAAGTCTGCATTGCCCGTAAACCGAAATGCGATCGCTGCAACCTGGAACAGCTTTGCCACTCCAAGGACAAGACCTGGGAGAGTTAGCGGAGTAAGCTGCCCTTCGCGTTTTTTAGCGGAGTTCGCGGAGCTTCGCGCTTGCTCGCGGTATAGCAAAGGGGCGCGACTGCTCAGACGGCAATCGTGTATCGTGGTTGTTTTATGGTTCTTATGACCTTGACGCTCGCTGAGCCGCTGCACTTTTCCCTCTGGGAACGCGTTCTGTTTGCCGCTCTGGCTGTGGCCTCAGGCTGGCTATTCTGGCGGCGTTTCGGACCGATCCTCCATAAGATTCTCAAGTCGAAAAAGGACGCGGATTTCCACCTCTTCCCCATTGGCAAGCGGGTCTGGGACTTTGTCTGGGAGGTGATGTGCCAGGCCAAGGTGATCAAGCAGCGCCCTCTGCCGGGGCTTGCTCATGCCTTCGTGTTTTGGGGATTCTGTGCGTTTGCCCTGGTCACGCTGAATCATTGCGCGGTGGGTCTCGGATTCGGTTTTCTTGATCCGGGCAGTCCAGTCGGCAGGGTTTATTTCTACTTCGCCGCTGTGTTTGCCGTGGCATGCGCCGTGGGAATTCTAGGGCTGTTTATTCGCAGGTTTCTGGTGCGCCCACGCTGGCTGGGCGACAAGCTGTCTTGGGAGTCGGGCTTTATTGCGCTGCTGATTTTCCTGCTGATGGTGACGTACTTGGCGGCGTTCTTCGTGCCGGAACGAGGCTCGGCAATCCACGCGCTTTGGTGGATGCACACGCTCACGATACTCTTGTTTCTGCCAGTTATTCCGCATACAAAGCACTTGCACCTGGTATTGAGTCCGGCAACCGTCTTTCTTTCGCGCGGAGGCTTCAGTCACATTCCGCCGCTGAATGGAGACGAGGACTTTGGGCTCGTGGCGGGCACGGACCTGACACAACTGGTCAGCTTGCAGGCCTATTCCTGTGTCGAATGCGGGCGCTGCACCGAACATTGCCCCGCTGCCAATACTGGAAAACTGCTTAACCCCAAGGAGATTGTTCTCGGCCTGCAGGGCTACCTGAACGAGTATGGCCCCGGTTCGGCGGAACCTTTGCTGGGCAAGTACAACAGCCAGGAGGCCGCATTTCAGTGCACCACCTGTGGCGCTTGTGAATTTCAGTGCCCGGTCGGGATCGAGCATCTGCCGATCCTCGTGGGTCTGCGGCGCGGCGCGGTCAATACCGGTACTTGGGAGGACGATCACGGGGGCAAGCTCTTTCTGGCACTCGAACGCGGATCGAACGCCCTTGGCCTTAGTGCAACCGAGCGAGACAAGTTCATTCAAAAGCTGGCTCTGCCGCTTTTTGACGGGACGCAGGAGTATTGCCTGTGGCTTGGCTGCATGGGCGGCTACGACCCCAAAGGCCGCGAGATTGTCGCCGATTTTGCCCGCGTGATGAATTACCTGGGCGCAAGCTACGGCGTGTTGCGCAAAGAAAAGTGTACCGGTGACCCGGTGCGAAGACTGGGTAATGACCTGCTCTTCCAGCAACTGGCCGAGGCGAATCTTGAAGCGCTGGCGCAAAACAAGGTGAAGAAAATTGTCTCCATCTGCCCGCATTGCGTGCGCACCATCCAGGAGGATTGGAAGGAGTTTGGCGCGCCGCCGGAGATTGAGCATCATAGTGAGTTTATGGCGCGGTTCGCGGACAAGTTGCCGAAACAAAAGAGCGACGAGAAAATCGTCTATCACGATCCTTGTTATCTCGGACGTTATCGCAATGTCTACGAAGAACCGCGGCAAGTGGTAGGAATGGCCGGGAAATTAGTTGAAGCGCCCCGCTCGCGTGAGCGGAGTTTCTGTTGCGGGGCCGGCGGCGGGCTGGCGTTTCTGGGCGAGGAAAGTGGGGAGCGCGTGAGCAAAGTGAGGGCCGCGGAGTTGGTTGCGACGGGCGCTACGACGGTTGGAACGGCTTGTCCTTTCTGCAATACGATGTTTCGCGATGCGTTGGCGGGAACGGGCGAAAACGCGCCGCAGCTTTTGGATATCGCCCAATTAACGGCGCGGGGATTGCCCGGGAGCGGGGTTCCTTAGGGATTCGGTTTCGCATGTCCAACACAGGGATCTGGGCACCCGGCTCGGTTGGCTCACCTTTCTAGGAGTTTTTGATGACAAGAGATGAGGATATCGACATCGAGACGTTCCGAAGGACCCGCACGGGAGGATTCCGGGAATGGCGATTGGACCTAGGCCACAAGTTCCGTAACTGGCGAGCGGATCTCCTCGGCAGATTCATGCAAAAGGGATGGCTGGAGACGGAAGCCGAGGCGATCTGTAGCAGGCCTATTGGGCACAAGTACAAATACATCTCAAGAAACGCACAACCGACCCTTAGCGGATGGGCAGTGAATTTCACCTACGACGTAGATGGTAAAAGCTTCGATGGAATCGCCATCTCCAGAGCCAAGATGAACATTCACAACAAATTCATCATCCGATATAACCCGGCTCACCCAGAAGAAAACAACACCCTGGCAACCAAGCTCGACTGGATCGATGGATTTGTCACAGGTGCCTACGACCTATTCTTGGTCGTGCTTCTTGGCACGCTAATTGTTGCTGGGTTACTTCTCCGCCGTTAGGTCGTTCGCTAATCCGGCCGTGCCTCTAGAATGTTCGAGGGCTATTGACTATGAAGATCATTGTCGCCATCAAACAGGTGCCGGAGCGGGATGCGCAGGTGCGTATCGACGCTACGGCCAAGTGGATTGAACAAGCCGACATGCAATGGGCTCTAAATGAGTCGGACGCCTACGCACTCGAAGAGGCGCTCCAACTTAAAGAGAAGTCTGCCGAGGCGGGCGGCGAGGTTGTGGTGGTGAGTGCCGGACCGGAGCGCGTAGGTTCGACGATCCGCGAAGCCCTCGCTAAAGGCGCCGACCGCGCTATTCACATTGAGTGCGATGACCTGGCCCAGCGCGACGCGCTTGGAGTTGCCCGGTTGTTGGCCCAGGCCGTGAAACCTGAAAATCCCGATCTCATTCTTACCGGCTTGCAGTCGGAAGATTTGGGATACGGGCAAACAGGCGTGATCATGGCGGAACTGCTTGGACTACCGCATGCCTCGCTGATCCTGCATGTGGAGAAGACCGATGCCGGGCTCAAGGTGAAACGCGAGTTGGAAGAGGGGTGGTTTCAAACCATCGAACTGCCCTCGCCCGCGGTGCTGACAATTCAGTCCGGCGGCAACAAGCTGCGCTACGCCACACTGATGGGCATCAAGCGCGCCAAGACAAAGGAAATGCGGCGGGTGACGGCGGCGGAACTGGGCGCTGCGGCCGCGCCGGTCGTCACTCTCGAACGCATTTCGCTTCCGCACAAACAAAAGTCGACGCAGATTTTGCCCGGCTCACCAAAAGAAGCCGCGGCCGCGTTGGTTGAAAAATTGAAGTTCGAGAGGCGTGTGCTATGAGCGATATGTGGGTTGTGTTGGAAGAACGTGGCGGCCGCATTAGCCGCCTTAGCTGGGAAGCGCTGGCGGCTGCGCAGCAACTTGGTTCGCTGTCGGGGCTTGTGGTGAATGCAGTTTTGCCTGGGGCACAAACGGAGCAACTGGCGACTGAAGCCGCCACCAAGGCGCTGGGCAAGGTGGTGCGCCTGGAACATCCGCTGCTGGCCGACTACACTCCCGACGGTTTTTCGCTTGCACTGGAACAGTTCTTCCAGTCCGGGAAGCCGGACTACGTCGTATTTCCCCACAGCTACCAGGTACGCGATTACGCGCCAGCACTCGCCGCCAGGATGGGACAAGTGCTGATTGGCGATGTGGTAGGAATCGGCAAAGGTCCTGTATTCACACGACAGTTGATGCAAGGACGGCTGAACGGCGAATACCGGCACACAGGTGGTGGGCCTTGTTTTGTCTCCGTGCAGTCGGGCGCGTTTCGTGCGGAAGCGGCATCGGCGGGCACAGCCACGATCGAGACTTTTACACCAGCCATCGAAGAGGCGCAAATTCGGACCCGGCCGGGCGCACCTTTCCGCGGCTCGGCGCAGACAGTCGACCTGGGGTCAGCGCAATTCATTGTGAGTGTGGGCCGGGGCATCAAGGAAGCCAGTAACCTTCCGATGGTGGAAGAGCTGGCGGCAGCGTTCGGCGCTGAACTGGCAGCCTCGCGACCCATTTGCGATAACGGATGGCTGCCGATCGAGCGGCAGGTGGGCAGCTCGGGGCAGACCGTCTCGCCCAAGCTCTACCTTGCCGTGGGCATTTCGGGAGCGATCCAGCACCTGGTTGGAATGAAGGGCTCGCAGTGCGTGGTGGCCATCAACAAGGACCCTGAGGCGCCTATTTTCGAAGTGGCCGACTATGGAATTGTCGGCGACTTGTTTGAGGTGGTACCCGCTTTGACTGAAGCGGTGAAGGCGGCGAAGGAATAGGAGCCTGACATTTTCTCCGATATCTTCGCGGAAATCCGTGGCAGAAGCCGCGTGCCCGGTTGCGCCGAGGTGGGTTGGCGAATTATGGTCCGGAGTTGAAGCTCAAACGACGCGAAGATTGGGGCAACCGGAATGTTTCTTCCTGAAACGTATCAGGCAGCACTGTTTCTCATGCTGCTGAGCATGTTGTGCTGGGGATCGTGGGCCAACTCGCTGAAGCTGTGCCCTCGGTTTCGATTTCAGCTTTTTTACTGGGATTATGCGATCGGATTGATTGCAGGTGCAGTGGCACTTGGGCTGACGGCGGGCAGCAATGGCCACTCAGGTCCGCACTTTCTCAGCGACATAACGCAATCGCCACTCCGTTCTGCTTTATGGGCCGTTGCGGGAGGAGTGGTCTTCAATGTAGCCAATCTACTGCTCGTGGCGGCGATTGAAGTGGCCGGTCTTGCAGTTGCGTTTCCGGTGGGAATCGGGCTCGCTCTGATAGTGGGGTCGGTTTCAAGCTACCTGGTTTCGCCGGCAGCCAATCCCCTGCTGCTGTTCGGAGGAGTGGCGCTGGTTGCGGTGGCGATTGTGACCGACGCCGCGGCTTATCGGAAACGCGAAGCGTCGGCCAAAGCGACAACGACGCGAGGGATCGTGTTGAGCCTCGTGGCTGGGCTGCTGATGGGGAGTTTCTATCCTTTGGTCGCTCATGCGATGAAGGGTATGCGAGGCGAGGCTGCACCCGGACCTTACGCGATTGCGCTCTTCTTTGCTGTCGGTGTCCTAGTCTCTACAGTGCCAGCAAATCTGCTGTTGATGGCGAAACCGCTGGACGGCAAGCCGCCGGTAGCCGGCATGGACTACTGGCGCGCTCCGCTGGGCTGGCATATTGCGGGCGTTCTGGGAGGCGCGATCTGGTGTACCGGAGCGGTGGCGAATTTTGTGGCGTCAGAGGCGCACCTGGTAGGACCGGCGGTCTCCTACTCCATCGGACAGGGAGCCACAATGGTTTCGGCCGCCTGGGGCGTGTTTGTGTGGCACGAATTCGCAGGCGCTCCGCGCTCGGCTCGCGTGCTGCTTGTGCTGATGTTCATGTTCTTTGCACTGGGGCTTGGTGCGGTCGCAGTGGCTCCGCTTTATTGAGGGCTGGATGATGAATGAACTGCGAAAGCCGATTGTGGTGGTGGGCAGCATCAATATGGATCTGGTGGCGCGTGTTCCGCGCATCCCACTCGCCGGCCAGTCGCTGGTGGGCACGGACTTTGCGACCACTCCGGGCGGAAAGGGCGCGAACCAGGCTGTCGCTGTGGCCCAGCTTGGGTACCGGGTCAAAATGGTGGGAGCAGTTGGAGAGGATGTTTTCGGTGAAGCGCTGGTCGACAATTTGAAGAGTTCCTGCGTGGATACGGACGCGGTCGAACGTTTGTCCGGGCCCAGCGGTATCGCATCAATTTTTATTGCGGAACGTGGAGAGAACTGCATTGTTGTCGTGCCGGGTGCCAACGGCAAATTGACTCGGGCGCTCATCGATCGGCAGGCAGCGCTGATCCGCTCTGCCGGAATGGTGCTTTGCCAGTTGGAACTGCCCATGGAAACGCTGATCCACACGGTTGCAGAATGCACGGCGGCGCGGGTTCCAGTGATGCTCGATCCTGCCCCGGCGGCGCCGCTGCCAGAAGCGGTTTGGGACCGGTTGGAATGGTTTACACCGAACGAGACGGAGGCTGAATTCTATCTTGGAGGAGTTAAGAAGCCCGAAGCTGCCGCACACGATTTGCTGGCGCGGGGACTGAAAGGCGTGGTGCTGAAACGCGGCTCAGAGGGCGCATACGTGGCGCGGGCTGGAGGCGAAGCAGCATGGGTGCGGCCTTTCGCAGTCGATGCCGTGGATACCGTGGGCGCGGGCGACTGCTTTAACGGGGCGTTTGCGGTCGCGTTGCTCGAGGGACGCGATCCATGGGCGGCGGCCCGATTTGCCAATGCTGCGGCAGCCATTTCCGTCACACGGGCCGGAGCGCAGGCCTCAATGCCCTCGCGGGGCGAGGTGGATGCCTTTCTGGCTCAAGACCGTTAAGCTCCAGATACATCCTCAAACTGTTGAACATGGCCTTAACCGTGGAGAGGACACGCCTGATGCGTCGCAAGCTAAGCCTTGGATTTCTGGTCGCAGTTTTCGCTCTGAGCGCGATAGGGCAGGACACGCAGTATCCGGCGAAGGAACAGCAAATTCCTGCGCCGGTGTGCATGAACCTCCGCTACGCATGGGAAGGTCCACAAGTGAGCTGCCCGCCTTTCATGCATGAGCGTTGGCTGGCGGACTTGCAGCATTGGCGCACCGAGCGCCGCATCCGCACCACCTACGATCCGGCGCGCTATGAAATGCCCGCGCTCCGCTGGACCCAGTCGAGTTTTATCCAGCCGCAGATGATGGTGCAGGATCGCTATTTCTACGATCCGGTGGCCGGGCGCTACACCGTGGATCGCTATCTCGACGATCTGGAAAAGCGCTACGGCGGCATTGATGCGGTGCTGGTGTGGTCGACCTACCCGAATATGGGGATTGACGATCGCAACCAGCTTGAGATGGTCGCGTCCATGCCGGGCGGCATCCCGGGCGTGCGGCAGATGGTCGCCGACTTTCATCGCCGCGGTGTGCGGGTCCTCTTCCCTATGATGATGTGGGATGAAGGCACGCAACAGCCCGCGGAGCCGTGGCCTGAGGCGATTGCCGCACTGATGAAGGAGGTTGACGCCGACGGGATCAATGGGGACACGCAGGACGGCGTGCCGCTGGGCTTCTCCCTGGCCGCGGACAAGATTGGACACCCGCTGGCATTTGAACCGGAAGGCGGCCCCAGCGACGAGGCCCTAAGCTGGAACGTGATGACGTGGGGACAATATGCCTTTCCTCCGATTCCCATCGTGGACCGGTACAAATGGCTTGAGACCCGGCACATGGTCAACATCAGTGACCGCTGGGCACCGGACAAGACAAACGATCTGCAATTCGCCTTTTTTAACGGGGTGGGCTGGGAGAGCTGGGAAAACATCTGGGGCATCTGGAACGGCATCACGCCTCGCGATGCGGAAGCCACGCGCCGGACTGCCACGATCGAACGCGGCATCGCTCCATTTCTGGTGAGCCCCGATTGGGAACCGCTGTATTCCATGCACAACTATGGCGTCTACGCCAGCCGATGGCCAGTGGGGCACGAGAATGTCTGGACCATTGTGAACCGCTCGGGGTACGACATTGGCGGGCGCCAGATGGACGTGCCTTACGCACCAGGACGGCGCTACTTCGATCTCTACCACGGCGTGGAGTTGACGCCGGACGTGATGCCGCCGTCGCAGGGCCCGTTTGCCGTGCTGAGTTTCGAAATCGAGGCTCATGGATATGGCGCAATTCTGGCTACCGACGGCGAGCCCAGTGATGCTGTCAGGACTTTGATGAAGCGCATGGCGGCCATGACCGCGGAACCGTTGGCGCATTACGCACATGATTGGACCGTTCTACCGCAGAGCATTGTGGAGATTCCGCCGACAAAGCCTGCTGCTGAAACTCCGGAGGGCATGGTGCGGATTCCGGGCGGCGAGTTTGTGTTCAAGGTGCGGGGCACGGAGATTGAGGGCGACGCCGATCCGGGAGTCGACGTGCAGTATCCATGGGAGGACACGCCACGTCGTTTTCACGAGCACAAGATGGAGGTCAAGCCGTTTTACATCGACAAGTATCCCGTTACCAACGCCCAGTTCAAGCGGTTTCTCGATGAGTCACACTACGCTCCGAAAGATACGCTGGACTTTTTGCGCGACTGGAAGAACGGGACTTATCCCGCGGGATGGGATAACCGGCCGGTCACATGGGTTTCGATGGAGGACGCGCGCGCTTATGCGGCATGGGCCGGCAAACGCCTGCCACACGAATGGGAGTGGCAGCTCGCTGCGCAGGGCACGGATGGCAGGGAATATCCGTGGGGCTTCGACTGGCGGCCGGCCAACGTGCCGATCCCCGAAACCGGCCGGACGATGCGAGGACCTGATCCTGTTGACGCGCATCCGCAAGGCGCAAGCCCTTACGGGGTGATGGACATGGTAGGGAACGTGTGGCAGTGGACCGACGAGTATACCGACGAGCATACCCGTGCAGCCATTGTGCGCGGGGGCGAGTATTACCAGCCGCAAGGTTCCATCTGGTACTTTCCGCAGGCATATCGGAACGATGAACACAGCAAGGTGCTCCTCATGGCTCCTTCTTACGACCGCTCGGGCGGGGTTGGATTTCGCTGCGTGCGTGATGCGCAATGACGCATCCAAACACAAGAAGCGCGGATGACCGGGTTAAATTGAATTTGGGAGTGAAGGCATGGGAGAAAAGGTAGCGGTAAAGGCCAGCGACGGCCACGAGTTAGACCTGTATGTTGCGCGGCCGGCAGGCGAACCGATCGCGGGACTGGTGGTTGTGCAGGAAGTGTTCGGCGTAAACCGGCACATCCGCTCAGTTGCGGACGGGTATGCGAAGGACGGTTTTCTAGTTGCTGCGCCGGCGCTTTTTGACCGCGTTGAGCGAGGCGTGGAACTGACCTACGAAGGAGCGGATGCGCAAAAAGGCATGGCCCTGGTTAGAAAGATCTCCCTGGACGATGCGCTGGTGGATGTGAATGCGGCCCTTACTTTCGTCCGCGATGAAACGGGCAAGAAGGCGGGAGTGATCGGGTACTGCTTTGGCGGATTGCTGGCGTTTCTCAGTGCTGCGCGGCTTCATCCCGATGTTGCGGTGGGATATTATGCAGGCCGCATTGGGGACTATGCCTCAGAGACGCCAAAGGTGCCCGTTCAGTTCCATTTTGGCAAGCTCGATGGGCACATACCCGCCGAACAGGTGGAGAAGGTTCATTCGGCACACCCTGACGTCGAGATTCACTGGTACGAGGGCGCCGGGCACGGGTTCAACTGCGATATGCGGGCCAGCTACAACGCGAAGGCCTCAGCGCTGGCGCGTGCACGGGCGCTGGCGTTTTTGAAAAAACATCTGACTTAGCCGGGGCGCCCGCATCTCAATCTGCTATCAATCTATTTCAGTGTGCGATTTGTATTGCGCGATGTGGGCCATCAGACTGGGGAACGAAAGCAAGCGGCAGAGCTTCACGGACCCACCCTTGCCGCAAAGAACGCGTCAAGAACGGGGCGCTCAGATCAGTGGGACTCGAAGGATGCAGCACCCGCACTTTTTTGGACGGTCAAGGGTGAGGGCAACCGACATTCCCTATGCGTTGCAGACCCCCTCCCTATTCTGTAGAGAAGCTGCTTGTTTTCATACCTTTGGTCGGCGACCTCCGCCGCAAAAATTAGATTCTAAGGAAGTTACCCGCAGAAATTAGATTCCAAAAGGTTTACGGCGCGTTTTCGTCGCGATTTGGAGGTCTTGAACAGGGGCGGGCCGTTCCGGCGCGTAAACCGCTCGGTGTTTCCCCTCTCCGTTGAAGGGTGACCAGGACCATTGTGCGACAGAAGCGGATAATTATCTGCAAACCGTGCGGAGCCAGAACGCGGCACCCGGATTTGGGGGCGAGGGTGAAGCACCCGGCATCTGATGTGGTTGAGATTATCTGTTTCTTCCTTCATACCACTTCGTTCTCCAGCGTGCCGATGGGCTCGATAGTGATGCGGATGCGGTCGCCGCTGGCCAGGGTGAACGAACTGGGAGGCACAATACCTGTGCCGGTCATCAGAAAGCACCCGCTGGGAAACGAATTATCGCGCAGAAGGTACTCGACCAGCGTCTTTGGGTCGCGTTTCAACTCGGCCAGCGCCACCGAACCAGAGAACTCGATCCTTCCATGACGCTGAATTTCGATTGAGATCTCGGTCGAATGCGGCAACGGACCCTGGCTTACCAGGATGCCGGGGCCGAGAGCGCAGCTTCCGTTGTAGACCTTGGCTTGCGGCAGATAGAGCGGGTTCTCGCCTTCGATGTCGCGGGAGCTCATGTCGTTGCCGATGGTGTAGCCGGTGATCCGGCCTCCGGGGCTGACGAGCAGCGTCAACTCCGGTTCCGGCACGGACCAGTGAGCGTCGGCGCGAATGCGCACTTTTCCCGCGGTGCCCACGGTGCGGCCAGCGGTGGACTTGAAGAAAAGCTCGGGCCGCTCGGCTGAGTAAACACGATCGTAGAAGCTGCCCCCGCCGGCGTCCTTTGCCTCCTCCATGCGCGCACCACGACTGCGAAAATACGTGACACCCGCAGCCCAAACTTCCTGCTGGCCGATAGGCGCAAGCACGCTCGCGGCGTGAAAATCCATGGCCGGCGATTGCTCCGAGATCAGCTTCGTCAGGAATGCGGCGAGGTTCTCAAGCGCCAGGAGCGAGTCCCACGAGAGGCCGTCTATGCGATAGTATTGGCCGTCTTCCTCAACGAAACTGCCGGTGGTGGTGCGATAGAGCTTCACGTTGCGTCGACCTCCTGCTTCCGTCCTCCATCGTACATGCGAGGCCGGGACGGAGCCTTCAGGCGCGAAGCAACAAGCGGGGAGTGCGCTCTAGTTACTCGCACCATGCGTCGAACTTCCCTGCCCTGACCGCGGCGGCGAGCGCTTCTATGTCCGGCGCCAGGGTGCGGTCCTTTTCGAGTCGAGGCACGACGGCTCGCACGGCGACATGAGCGCGTTGGATTTCGCGGCCCGGCATGAGCGGCTTGCGGAACTCGAGGCCTTGCGCGGCGCACATCAGCTCGATGGCCACAATTCGCTCCGCGTGGTCAACGATCTGGCGCAGCTTGAGCGCACCGGTCATGCCCATGGAGACGTGATCCTCCTTGCCGCCGTCGGTGGGGATGCTGCCGATAGAAGCGGGATGAGAGAGCACCTGGCACTCGTTGATGAGTGCCGCCGCTACGATTTGCGCGATCATGAACCCAGAGGAGAGGCCCGGATCGCTGGAGAGGAACGCGGGCAGCCCCTCGTTGATATCGGGATTGAGGAGGCGGTCGATGCGCCGCTCGGTGATGCCCGCCAGATCGGTGAGCGCCAGCGCCGCATAGTCGAACGCGTAGGCCAACGGTGCGCCGTGGAAATTTCCTCCCGACAGGACGGCGCCGCCGTTTCGCGACGCCGGACGGAGATCTGTATCGGCCGAGTTTTCGGGAAATATGAGGGGATTGTCTGTCGCTGAGCCGGTCTCAATTTCAAGCACACTGGCCACGTGCGCCAACACGTCGCGCACTGCGCCGTGAACCTGTGGCATGCAGCGCAGGCAGTAGGCATCCTGCACGCGCGTGTCGTGCTCGCGATGGGACTCACGAATCTCGGAATCCGCGAGCAGACGGACGAGGTGATCGGCTGAAGCAATTTGGCCGGCATGCGGCCGGGCCTGCTGAATACGGGGATCGAAGGCAGCGGGAGTGCCCATGAGTGCTTCGAGAGACATGGCGCCGGCAAGATCGGCCAAACGGGTCAAGCGGGACGCACGCGCAACGGCCAATGCGCCTACGGCCGTCATGGCCTGGGTACCGTTGAGCAGCGCCAGACCCTCCTTTGCGGCGAGTTGCAGGGGCTGCAAACCCGCACGGCGCAGCGCTTCGCTGCCCGACAGTCGCAGGCCGCGGTAGAAAGCCTCGCCTTCGCCAATGATTACCAGGGCCAGATGCGCAAGGGGCGCAAGATCGCCGCTGGCACCCACGGAACCCTTTTCGGGGATGACGGGATGCACGCCAGCATTGAGCAGCGCGGCGAGCAAGTCCAAGAGCGCGGGACGAACACCGCTGAATCCTTTGGCCAATACGTTGGCGCGCAACAGGAGCATAGCGCGGGATTCCGGCTCTGAAAGCGGTTGACCCACGCCGCCGGCATGACTGCGCACAAGATTGAACTGCAACTCGGCCAGCTTTTCAGTCGGGATGCGCACGTCGGACAGTTTGCCGAAGCCGGTGTTGACGCCATAAACTGTTTGGCCCGCGGCGAGAATCTCTTCAATCAAAGCCCTGCTTTGAGCCACACGCGCTTGTGCGGCGGTGGCGATCTGTACGGGGCAAGCGGTCAGCGAGACGGCTTCAATCTCGGCCAGGGTGAGGGGCTGGCCGTCAAGAATCACAGTTTCCATGTGGCGATGTTAGGCCGCTCGGATATTCTGGTACAGATTGATTCGACCGTGCCGGCAGCCTAACGGATCCTGATCAGCTATGCTGGTCTCCTATGACAATGGATTTCACTACATTGCTCGATATCTATGGGCGAAGGCTCCTTGAGGAATTGCAAGTGAATGCGCGGCTGAGTGTTGCTGAACTGGGTCGGCGGATTGGACTCTCTCCAACTGCGACGTCGGAACGGCTGAAGCAGATGGAGGAGGTCGGCATCCTTCGCGGCTACACGGTTCAAATTGACCAGGAAGCGCTTGGGCTGGAGGTGATGGCTTTTATCCGCATGAGTTGCGGCGGGCAAAACTACCATCGACTGCTCGAGTATGTGCAGACACTGGAAGAGGTGCGCGAATGCCACCACCTGACGGGCGGCGATGACTTTCTGCTGAAAGTAACGACTACCAATATGGCCGATTTGGAAGCGTTGATTGAGGCGCTGCTGCCCTATGGCAACCCCGTGACCAGCCTCGTGCTTTCTTCGCCGGTCGAGCACCGGAAGTACGCGGTGACCGGCAAATTGACCACGGTGACGAAGAAGACGTCCCGCCGCCGCTGAACGCATAGTTTTGTCTCCGGAATTGTCTGATTCCCAGAGAACCCATTTATAGTTGAGGCGAGCTTTCGCTCGCATGGTTGCTGCCCCGCTCTCAACTTCACGTCGCCCAATATCGCGATCGAGTACGATCACCCTGCACTCAACCATCGAAAGTGAGTTGCGAAAAATATGGATTTGACTCGTAGAGATTTTGCAAGGCTGGGCGCATTGGGCCTGGCTGCGGGGCTTGCGCCTTCGCTGCAGACACAAGCAAGTGAGAAGAAGATCGGTTACGCAGTCATCGGCCTGGGCCGCATTGCCGGACATTTCATGCCGGGCGCGCGCAGTTCATCGAACTCGCAGATCACGGCGCTGGTGAGCGGCCATCGCGACAAGGCGGAGCGCATTGCGGCTGAGTATCATGTGCCGGCAAATTCGATTTACAGCTACGAAGACTTTGACCGCATCGCCGATAACAAGGCTGTCGATGCTGTGTACGTGGCATTGCCCAACTCCATGCACGCCGAATACACCATACGCGCCGCCAAGGCCGGAAAGCACGTATTGTGCGAGAAGCCGATGGCGACCAGCGTGGCGGATTGCGAGAGGATGATCGCGGCCTGCAAGTCGGCCAATGTGAAGCTGATGATTGCCTACCGCTGTCACTACGAGCCAACCAATTTGAGGGCGATCAAGCTGATTCGCGACGACAAGCTGGGCCAGGTGCAGGCCATTGAAAGTTCTTTCGGGTTCAACATTGCGCCCGGCGAGTGGCGGCTAAGCAAGAAAATGGCCGGAGGCGGACCGCTGTTTGACGTGGGCATCTATTCGCTGAACGCCTGCCGCTACCTAACGGGAGAAGAGCCGCAGGATATTGCCGCATATGCGTCAGTGATTGACCACGACGGCAGGTTTAACGAGGTTGAGGAGAACGTCTCCTGGACGATGAAGTTTCCTTCAGGTATTGTGGCCAGTTGCAACACGACTTATGGTGCACCGATGGATGGGTTTTTCCGCGTGCATGGGACGAAGGGCTGGATCGATGCCAACCCAGCCTTCATCTACGAAGGATTGCACCTGACCGGCGACTTCTCTGGAACACATCTTGATGAGCCCAACCCGTCAAAGGACCCCTCCCAGTTCCAGGCCGAGGCCGAGCACTTTTCTCACTGTGTTCAAAATGGACTGGAACCGCAATCTCCCGGCGAAGAGGGTCTGCGCGACATGGGGTATATCACGCAGATCTACAAGTCGGCGGGAATCGCGATTTAAGGGGCTGGCGCTGCTTCCTGTTCAAGCCCCAAAATCCTTCGATTCTTTTCAACGTTCGCGCCGGAACCGGCGAAGTCGTCGAAGGCGCGGTCGGTGACGTGGATGATGTGGTTCCCGATGAAGATCGCACCCTCGGTTGCGCCTGCCTTGGGATGCTTGAGACAGCACTCCCACTCCAGCACAGCCCAGCCGGGGAAATCGTACTGCGCCATTTTGCTGAAGATGGATTTGAAATCCACCTGGCCGTCGCCCAGCGAGCGGAATCGGCCGGGCCGGTCGATCCAGTCCTGATAGCCGCCATAGACGCCGGAGCGCCCGTTGGGCCGGAATTCGGCATCTTTCACGTGGAATGCGCGCACGCGGTCATGGTAAATGTCGAGGAATTCCAGGTAGTCGAGCTGCTGCAGAACCATGTGGCTGGGATCATAGAGAATGTTGGCACGCGGATGGTTGTTGACGATGGAAAGAAAGCGCTCGAAGGTTATGCCATCGTGCAGGTCTTCACCCGGATGCAGCTCAAAGCAGATGTCGACGCCCGCCTCGTCAAATTTCTCAAGAATCGGCAGCCAGCGCCTGCCCAGCTCCTTGAACGCCTCGTCGATAAGTCCTGCGGGCCGCTGCGGCCACGGATAGAAGAAGGGCCACGCCAGCGCGCCGGAGAATGAGGCGTGCGCGGTAAGGCCCAGCCTGCGACTGGCTATCGCTGCCCACTCCAACTGCTGCACGGCCCACTCCTGGCAAGCCTTGGGATCGCCAGCTATCTTGGGAGGAGCAAAGCCCTCGAGCAATACGTCGTACGCCAAATGACTGGCGACCAACTGCCCTTGCAGGTGCGTGGACAGCTCTGTTAGGGCGAGTCCGGCCTGCTTGAGTTTGCCCAGCACTCCATCGCAATAATCATGGCTCTCCGCGGCAAGCTTCAAGTCGAACAGGCGTTTATCCCAACTGGGAATCTGCACGCCCTGAAATCCTAAAGTTGCCGCCCAGTTCGCCATCCCTTCAAGCGAATTGAAGGGAGCTACATCGGCCGCAAATTGCGCAAGAAAGATTCCGGGCCCCTTGATCGTCTTCATTCCATCCCCCTGCAAAGCGTCAGCACTTTGCTAAAACTCGATCCAGCTTTTGAGCCGGCTGCTTTCGATGGCACGGTCGATGAACCTCATCCCTCGCACTCCAGCCAGGATACCGGGCAGCGTGTCCGGCAATGGATCGGCCTGCCCATTTTTCCATGCATTCAGCGCATCGGCAAACTCGCGATAGAGTACCGCGAAAGCCTCGAGGTAGCCCTCAGGATGCCCGCCTGGCAGCCTTGCTACAGCGCGCGCGTCCTCGCTGAGATAACTGCCGGCCGCGTGACGAATCTCCTCCGGACCGTTCTGCCATTTCAGGCGCAGGCGATTCGGATCTTCGTGCCGCCAATCGAGCGAACCGGCTTCGCCGTAGACGCGCAGGCGTAGTCCGTTGCCCTCGCCCGCCGCGATTTGTGACGCCAGCAACGTACCGCAGGCGCCATTGTCCAGGCGCAACAAAGCGGTGCAGTCATCGTCCACGCGTCGCCCCGGAACCACGGAAAGCAGCGATGCATTGAGGTTTGTCACCTTGAGGCCAGTCACGTATTCGACGAGATGAAAAGCATGCACGCCGATGTCGCCGATGCAGCCCCCCGGGCCGCTCAGCGCCGGATCCGCCCGCCATGCGGCCTGCTTATGGCCCGTCGCCTCAATGGGCTGGCTCAGCCATCCTTGCAGGTATTCGACGACGAACTTGCGAATTGGGCCGAGTTTTCCCTTTGCGCAGATGGTGCGGGCTTCGCGAACCAACGAATAGCCCGCATAGGTGTGGGTGAGGCCATAAGGCAAGCGGGACTCTGCGACCAGTTTTTCCAGGGCTAAAGCTTCGGCATAGGTTGCTGTGGCCGGCTTATCACTCATCACGGGAAATCCGGCAGCCATGGCCGCCGCCGCGACGGGAAGGTGCAGGTGATTGGGAGTCACAATTGCAACAAAGTCGATGGGGTCAGGACGCCCCTGTTCCGCCGCCATCATCTCTGCGTAATTCGAGTAAGCCCGGGCGGGATCAATCCGGTAGGTATCGCCTGCAATACGCGAACGTTCCGCCGATTGCGAGAAGGCTCCCGCGACTAACTCAATCTTGCCGTCGAGTTCGGCGGCTATGCGATGCACAGGCCCGATAAATGCCCCTGGCCCACCGCCTACCATTCCCATCCTCAATTTGCGTTGCTCAACCATCCGGAGTTCCCTTTCCCAATTATGTATGATTCTGCTGCCTACCAAACCAACGGCACAAGCCGGTACTTCACCTTATCGCGATACTCACCATAACCCAACAGATTCGACGCCAGAAATCGTTCCTCATCCAGCAATCGCCACGCAAACGCCACGGTCATCACAACATTTGCAAGTTCACCCCACCAAGAGCCGAGCGCCAGCGGGATGCCGAAAAGCATGAGCAACGCGCCCGAATACATGGGGTGACGAACCATGGCATAGGGTCCTGTGGAGATTACCGTTTGCCCAGGTGCAACTTCGATGATGCCCGAAGTATAAGTGTTTACTTTGAAGACAATGAAGACGATCAGAAAACCGACTTCGATCAGGAGAACGCCGGCAACGGACTCCCAGGCCGGCACGGAGGACCACCCGAAACGATGATCGAGGGCAGAAGCCGCAAAATCCAGGACGAACACAATCGCGGTCACCGTCTGGATTATTTTTTGTACCGGTTCCTTTTCCGAACTTGCTCCTGTTTTCAAGCGGCGCTCGAGCAGGGCCGGATCTTTCTTCGCCACATAAATGCTGATGGCGATGGCCGGCACGAAAAACGCGAGCAGACAAACCCAGCCCTGCCAGTAAGCGAGCCTCCACGCAGGCAGGAACACGGCGAGCGCCAGCATGATGAGCAACCGCAGCATTCCAAGCAGGGCTTTTCGATTTATATCTTTCATCACCCATCTCAGCTTTCCAGTTGAGCGCGCTTCAATCCCGGCGCCAGCGTCCGCAGTATCAAGAGGGCCAGAAGATAAGCGAACGCCGAATAGAGAAACAGCGGAACATAACTGTGCGTGAACTGCAGGATATGTCCAGCAACGGCTGCAAAGATCGCTCCACCCAATGCGCCCGCGACTTGTCCGAAACTTACAACCGTTCCGACCATCTCCGCGGGAAACATATCAGAGGCTGTGGTGAAGATATTGGCTGACCAACCCTGGTGAGCAGCGGCCGCAAGACTGAGCAGGCCCACCGCGGTCCATTCCGAGCCCAGGCCGCCGGCGAGCATGATGGGCACCACGAGGCAGGCACAGGTGAGCATTGCGGCCAGGCGTGCGGGTTTCAGGTTCATTCCCAGGCGCACATAGCCGCGCGGCAACCACCCGCCGCCTACGCTGCCTATGGTCGAGACAACATAAACCACCACCAAGGGAAGCCCGATGTGCGAAAGGTCGAGCTTAAAGCGGGAGTTGAAGTAGGACGGCAGCCAGAAAAGATAGAACCACCAGACTGGGTCGGTGAGGAACTTGCCCAGCGCAAATCCCCAGGTCTGCCGATAGCCGAGTAGTTTCCACCATGCGAGCGGGGGGGCGGAAGACGCTAAGACGACGCCATCGCGGCTCCAATCCATTGCTTCGCGCGGCTTGCGGTATTTTATCGACCACCAGACGATCCAGACTGCGCTGAAAGTTCCTGTCACGAGAAAGGACGCGCGCCATCCGAAGTGCAGCGCCACCCACGGAACGACGAGCGGCGCAACGATGGCGCCCACACCCGCGCCGGAGTTGAAGATTCCCGTGGCAAGGGCTCGCTCTTTCGGCGGAAACCATTCGGCTGTGGACTTGATTGCCGCGGGAAAATTGCCGCTTTCACCCAGCCCCAGGAAGAAACGCGCCACCCCAAATCCGAAGACCGAATGCACCAGTGCGTGGCCCATCGCAGCCAGGCTCCAGATGCCGGTAATGAGCGGGTAGCCCTTGCGACAGCCGAGGCGGTCGACAAGGCGGCCGGCAAAAACCACTCCAAGCGCATAGGCGACCTGAAAGCAATCGACGATGTAGCCGTATTGAATTTCATTCAGGCGTATCGACGCTTCAACGGTCGGCCAGCCGTGAAAAAAAGGCTCCAGGTGAAGGGTGCTTCCGGCAAGTACAGGCTTGAGGATGGACAATACCTGGCGATCGACATAATTGATGGTGGTGGCCATGAAGAGCATCGCGCAAATAGTCCATCGGCCAGGAAGCGCAGGCGGCTCGGCCAAGGTGTCCGCGGGATTTGTCGAATCATGCAGGTTCTTTAGCTCGCTCATGCGGCTACCAGTCCGTCAACGTACCATCGAGCTTGCGATTGACGGGCAGATACGCCCGCTGATACGGATAATTGCCAGCTAACTTCTCATCCAAATCCACACCAAGTCCCGGTGCGTCACCAGGAAACATCATGCCTTCTTTGAATGTGTAGTTATGGGGAAACACAGCGTCGGTCTCATCGGTATGCGGCATATGTTCCTGGATGCCGAAGTTATGAACTGCCAGGTCAAAGTGCAGCGCCGCTGCCATGCATACGGGCGACAGGTCGGTAGCGCCGTGGCAACCGGTGCGCACGTGGTATAACTCCGCAAAGTCGGCGATCTTCTTCATCTGCGTTAATCCGCCGCCATGCACGATGGTCATGCGGATGTAGTCGATCCATTGGTTGCGGATGAGATCGTGAGCGTCCCAGATCGAGTTAAAGACCTCTCCTACCGCGATGGGAGTCGTGGTATGTTCGCGAATGATTTGGAAGCTCTCCTGTAACTCGGCAGGGGTTGGATCTTCCATCCAGAAAAGGTGGAACGGTTCAAGCTCCTTCCCCAACCGTCCAGCCGCGATCGGAGTCAGGCGGTGATGGCAATCGTGCAGCAAGTGCAGTTCTTCGCCAAATGCCTCGCGGACTTTCGCGAACAATCCTGGCACGTGGCGCAGGTAGGGTTCTGTAGCCCACTCGTATTCCGAAGGCAGGCCGCGCTCAGCAGGCTCGTATCGCCCCGGCCCTTTCGAAACTCCATAGGTCGTCGAAAGTTCGGCGAACCCGCTCTGCACGCGAATCGCCTTGTAACCCAGATCCTTGTGCCGTGCCACGTCTTCGAGCGCGTGATCGATGTCCTTGCCATTGGCATGGGCGTATACCAGCACACCTTCGCGGCTCTTACCGCCGAGCAGGTTATAGACCGGGGTGTTTAGCGCTTTGCCCTTGATATCCCAAAGCGCAATATCCACCGCTCCAATAGCCGCCATGGTGACCGGTCCGCGCCGCCAATACGGCCCGCGATAGAGATACTGCCAGATATCTTCGGTCTGGAAAGGATCACGGCCGATGATACATGGAATCACATGTTCGGTGAGGTAACTCGCGACGGCCAGTTCGCGCCCGTTGAGCGTGGCGTCTCCCAATCCGTAAATGCCTTCGTCGGCCTCAATCTTCAGCGTGACGAAGTTCCGCCCGGGCGAAGTGACGTTGACGTATGCATTGCGAATCTTCACGGCGGCCCAAGCTCCTTCAGCAGGAAACAACAAAGCGGATCATGATAGTTACTGGTTCACGCCGCTTGCCAGGAATCCTCCATCGACCGCGATAATCTCGCCAGTGACAAATGAAGCTGCCTCCGAGGCAAGAAAAATGGCGGCGCCGGCAAGTTCTTTCGCTTCGCCAAAGCGGCGCATCGGGGTGCGCAGAATCAATTCTTCGCCGCGCGGGGTGCCTTGAATCAACGACGCATTCAGCGGTGTAGGAAAGACTCCGGGGGCAAGAGCGTTAACGTTGACTCCGGTCTGCGCCAGTTCAATGGCGAGCACCTTGGTCAGCGAGGCGACCGCGGCCTTGCTGGCGGAGTAAGCGGCGACTCGGTAAAAACCTACAAAGGAAGTGAGCGAGGCGATATTGATGATGCGCCCGTATCCGGCCCGCACCATTGTGGTACCAAAGATCTGGCAGGCGCGCAGAGTTCCGTTCAGGTTGATGTCGATTACGCGCGACCAGTCTGCCTCGTCCGTTTCGAGCGTTGCCCCCTTATAAGTAATGCCCGCGGCGTTGACCAGAATGTCGATCTTGCCGAACTCCTTCAGCACCGCATCGTGCAGCGCCTGCAAGGATTCGCGGCTTTGCACGTCGCTGGCCATGCGCATCGACCGGCGCCCCAGCGCTTCAATGTCCGCGGCCACCTTCTCCACCTGCTCCCGCCTGCGCGAACTGGGCACAACATTTGCGCCAGCGCCGGCGAGACCCAATGAAATTGCATACCCCAGGCCCGTGGTCCCACCTATAACCACGGCAACTCTGCCACTGAGATCGAAAAGGTTCTGGCTCATACCTGAATCCCCCATTTGCTTCGGCTTTGCCACTTTACGAGACGCTTTTGGCGGCAGTTACATGCGCCATCGGGCCGCCCCCAAGAAATCTATCATGCAAGGCGATTTACCCGGGGATCCGGCCGCGGCTCCCTCACCGTAGCGCGATGCGATACAGTGTCATTGGATGTTTCACTGCAAGCCATGGACGCAATTCTGATACCTGATTCTCCGCGCCGGTGGGATTGCCTGAGCCTGGGCGAAGTGATGCTGCGCCTCGATCCCGGAGACGGCCGCATTCACACCACACGGCACTTCGAGGTGTGGGAAGGCGGCGGCGAGTATAACGTGGCTCGCGGCCTGCGACGCTGTTTCGGGCTGCGTACAGCGATTGCCACGGCATTGGCGGAAAACGCGGTCGGACGCCTGGTGGAGGATTTCATTCTGCAGGGCGGTGTCGATACTTCCCTGCTGAAGTGGGTGGCCTACGACGGCGTGGGTCGGACGGTTCGCAACGGCCTCAACTTCACTGAGCGCGGCTTTGGCATACGGGCCGCTGCCGGATGCAGCGACCGTGGGCACACGGCAATTAGCCAGGTGAAACCGGGCGACTTTGATTGGGAAGTGATTTTCGGATCGCCCAACGGAGCTCGCTGGTTCCATACGGGTGGCATTTTCGCCGCGCTCTCCGGGTCGACGGCCGACGTGGCCGCGGAAGCCATGGATGCGGCACGGCTTCACAATACGCCGGTTTCTTACGACCTGAATTACCGCGACTCGCTCTGGAAATCCATCGGCGGCAAGCGGAGAGCCCAGGAAGTCAACCGCGAGTTGGTTCGGAAAGTGGACTTGCTGCTGGGCAATGAAGAGGATTTCTCCGCCATGCTCGGCGTCGAGATCAAGGGGGTTGGCGAGGATTTTGCAGAACTGCCCATCGCAGGATACGAAGAGATGTTGCGCGAAGTAGCGGCGGCGTATCCAAACCTGAAACTTATTGCCAGCACACTGCGCACGGCGCACACGGCCAGCCGCAACGCCTGGGGCGCGATTGCGCTTTACCAGGATCAGATCGTGCACGTACCACAGCGCGATATCGACATCTACGACCGTGTTGGTGGCGGCGACAGCTTTGCGTCGGGCCTGATCTATGGCCTTCTTGCAGGCAGGCCTGTCGAGTGGGCCGTGCGCTGCGGTGTTGCCCATGGCGCGCTGGCCATGACCACCGCGGGCGACACCAGCATGGCGACATTGGGAGAGGTGGAGCGCGCTATCAAAGGCGGATCGGCACGGATCGCGCGCTAGAGGAGAATATGCCGGAAACGACACAGGAGCTCATCGAACGCTGCGGCTTGATTCCCGTGCTGCGAGCTCGTTCGAATCAACAGGCACATGCGGTAGTTCAGGCCATGCTCGCGGGCGGAGTCACCGTGGTTGAAGTCACGATGACGGTCCCCGGAGCCGTCGATCTCATCAGGGAACTCAAGCGGGAATATCCGGGACTTCTGCTCGGCTCCGGTACAGTAACAACCCCAGAAGAGGCTGAGGCCACGATCGCTGCGGGCGCGGAGTTCGTCGTGAGCCCCAGCTTTCACCCCGAAGTTGTAACCAGGACGCACCAGCTGGGCAAGCTGTCTATTCCTGGAGCCCTTACGCCCACTGAGGTGGTAACAGCGTGGCGGGCCGGCGCCGACTACGTGAAAATATTTCCCTGCTCGGCAGTGGGCGGAGCCAGTTATCTCAAGTCGCTGCTGGCGCCTTTTCCGCATCTGAAGCTAATTCCGACGGGCGGCGTCACCCTGCAAACCGCAGAGAGCTTTTTTCGCGCCGGGGCCTGCGCGCTGGGCGTTGGCAGTGACCTAGTGAACCTGAGCGCCATCGATGACGGGCTTCCGGAAACGATTACCGAAACAGCGCGCGCATATCTCAGGGTGCTGGAGCAGGTGTGCGCGGAACGAAAGAACGCGTGATCTTTCGCCATTTCTTGTATCCAGCATCGCTTGCGCTGGTATGCACGTGTAAACTGCGGCTGATTGAAACGAATGGAATTTCCACACGTCTTTGGTGGAGGCCAAGTGACCACGCTCCGCATCCTGGTCCGAAACTACGCAGACTTTACGAATGCGCTTGACGAAGAAGCACGGCTCTTTGAAGCGGCGCACCCCGGTGTCGAGGTCGAATTGGTTGCGGTGGGAATTCACGAGCTACATCAGGCCGCCATTGCTGACGGAAGCTTGCGTGAAGGCCGTTTTGATCTTGCCTTGCTGGTGACCGACTGGTTGGCCGAGGGTCTAGCCGTTGGCGCACTCGAAGACTTGCAACCCTGGCAGCAGCGGCTACCTATCTCCGACTGGCCCGATGGCTGGGCGCGTTCCCTTGTCCGACCGCTTCAGTTTGGCCAGAAGCTCTCGTCGCTGCCGTGGCATGACGGTCCGGAATGCCTCGTTTATCGCACCGATCTCTTTTCCGATCCGGAGCGCCGTGCCGAATTTCATGGGCGGTATGGACGCGAACTGGCGCCGCCCACCACCTGGGAAGAGTTTGAAGAGACGGCGCGCTTTTTTACCAAGACGAGACGAAAGGGGACAACAAACCTTTACGGAACGGTCTTTGCCGCCTTCCCCGACGGCCACAACACGCTTTACGACTTCGCCCTTCAGCTTTGGAGCCGCGGCGGGGAGTTGCTCGACTCCACTGGACGGCCGCAGCTTACGACTCCGCAGGCCACCGAGGCGATCGATTTCTATCGTCGAATCGTGCGCGACCCCGAACTGTGTCATCCGCGCTCGCCACAACTTGATTCCAACCAATCCGGGGACTTGTTTCTTGACGGCGAAGTGGCGATGATGGCCAATTGGTTCGGTTTCGCTGCCCGCTCCGCTCGTCCAGGCTCCGCGCTGGAACACAAAGTGGCCATTGCCCCCATACCTTCCGCGGCGGGGCCTGCGCCGATTTCCCTCTCGGTATTCTGGGCGATGGCCATAGGCTCCGGTTCGCACAACAAGGAACTGGCGTGGGAATTCCTACGCTTTATTACGACCCCGGAGCGGGATTTGGGACTGACTGAACATGGTGCCGTCGGTGTCCGGCTTTCCACCTGGCGAAACCCCGAATTGCAGGCCCGAATTCCCGTCTACCGAGAGATAGAGGCCATCTCCCTGGGAGCGCGCCAACTGCCTGCCGGCCCACAGATGGCGGCTTTCGCCGCGATCATCGACAGCCTCGTGACCCGCATACTGAGCACGAACGACGCCACGGTCGCTATTCTTAAAGCAGCGCAGGATGAAATCGATCGCGCACAATTGAGGTTTCAATGAGCACGAAGAAAGAAGTAGCTTCACAGCCGGAACAGCCGTTTCGTCTTGATGGCCGTCACGCCCTCGTCACAGGCGGCGCCAGCGGTATTGGCGAGGCAACCGTGAGGGAACTGACCCGCGCCGGCGCTTTTGTCTGGATCGCCGACATTAACATTGCGGCTGCCGAAGCGCTGGCAGAATCGATTGCCTCGGCGCGCGTGCTGCATCTGGACGTAACCAGCATCGAGTCGATTGCGGCGGCGGCAAAGCATATCTCGAGGCTCGATATTCTTGTGAACAATGCCGGCATTGGCCACGTGGGCTCAATTGAAGCGACGGAACCAGAGGACTTTGACAGGCTGATCAACGTCAATGTCCGCGCCGTTTACCTGGTGACGCGCGGATTTCTTCCCTTGCTTCTGCAGGCGGAGAATACCACCGGGAGAGCCGGGATCATTGTCAACATCGCCTCGGTCGCCGGCCAGGTGGGCATCAAGCAGCGCTTCGCCTACTGCACAACCAAGGGCGCAGTGATCGCGATGACGCGCCAACTTGCGGTCGAGTATCCAAAAACGCTGCGCGCGAACGCCATTTGCCCCGGCACGGTGGAGACGCCTTTTGTCGAAGGCTATCTTGAAAAGTTTCACAAGCTCAACAAGGAAGAGGTGCGTGCGGAACTCCGCGCCCGCCAGCCGATCGGGCGCCTGGGACAGCCCGAGGAAGTTGCTTCGATGGTGCGATACCTCGCCTCAGACGAGGCCGCCTTCGTGACCGGTTCGCTTTTCAACATTGACGGCGGTTGGACCGCGGCCTGAGCAAAACAAGTGGCCGCTGACTCACCCCGATTGAAGGGATCCATATGAAGCTTGTTTCGTTTTCTACTTCCGACGGCCGCGTTCGACCAGGGTCGCTTCTTGAAGAAGACAACATGGTGGAGGATTTGACCGGCGCGGGCTACGCCGACGCCCTCGCCATTGTCAGCGCGGGGTTTGAAGCGATGGATAAATCCGCCGTCTATCCTGCTTTCCCACTCAAGGATATTCGCCTGCACGCACCCATCGCAAATCCTCCGCGCGTATTTGCTATTGGCCTCAACTATCGCGACCACGCCCGGGAATCGGGCATGGCCATTCCGACCACGCCGGTGATCTTTTTCAAACTGACTACGGCGATCATCGGTCCGGGTGAACCGATAATATTGCCCAAGAACTCCACCGAACCAGACTATGAGGCTGAGTTCGCATTCGTGATCGGCAAGGGAGGATATCGCATTTCCGCCGCGGATTGGCGGGAACACGTTTACGGGTACACCATCGTGAACGACGTGAGCGCGCGCGACGTGCAATTCGCTTCAACGCAGTGGTCCATGAGCAAAAGTTTTCCCACGTTCTGCCCTTTCGGTCCCGCCATTGTGACTGCCAATGAAATTGCCGATCCGCACCAACTCAACATCGGGCTAAGCATCGATGGGGAAGTTCTGCAGAGCTCGAATACACGCGAGCTTGTTTTCAAGGTCCCTGAGTTGATCGAATACCTGTCGTCGATCACGCCTCTGCTTCCGGGCGACATTATCTCCACGGGAACTCCTCCCGGTGTCGGACTGGGCCGGACACCGAAGCGCTGGCTGAAGCCGGGCGAGACTGTCACCGTGACCGTGGAGGGTCTCGGGGCGCTTACGAATCCGGTGGTTGCGGAATAGGGATCGAGGCCAACGTGAAATAGCCGCGAAAGCCGGACAAATTAATCTCGATAAGCTGAATCGAGCGGAATACTGGATAATCCGAAGTGACTATGGAACTCACTGGACAATCGTTCATCGGCAGCCGGCGCGGGTCACGCGATGGAGCGGCTTTTCAGGCGGCAAACCCGCAAACCGGCGACACGCTTCAGCCCACGTACTACTCGGCAACCTCCCCGGAGTTGGAGGAAGCGGTTGAGCTTGCCTCACGGGCTTTTGCCAGCTATTCACAAATGGGCGGCAAAGCCAGGGCAGCGTTCCTGCGCCGCGTAGCGGATGGATTCGAGGCCCATCGTGAAGCATTGGCGACGCGCGCGAACCTCGAGACAGCACTGCCCGTTCCTCGGCTGCTCGGGGAGGTGAGCCGCACGGCCAGCCAGTTGCGCCTGTTTGCGGGGGTGGTGGAGGACGGCTCGTGGGTTCAGGCGCGCATCGATCCAGCTCTTCCTGACCGGCAACCGCAGCCGCGTCCCGACGTACGCTCCATGCTACGGGCGCTAGGGCCAGTCGCGGTTTTCGGCGCCAGCAACTTTCCGCTGGCCTTCTCGGTCGGCGGCGGGGATACGGCGTCCGCGTTAGCCGCCGGTTGTCCCGTGGTTGTGAAGGCCCATCCCGCACATCCAGGAACGAGCGAACTGGCGGGCCAGATCATTTCGGAAGCCGTATCAGCTGAAGGGCTGCACCCGGGCGTCTTCTCTCTGATTTTCGATCGCGGGGTGGAAGCCGGCACCGCGCTCGTGAAGCATCCACTGGTGCGCGCCGTCGCGTTCACCGGATCGCTTCGCGCCGGGCGCGCGCTGATGGACCTCGTTGCTTCCCGGCCCAATCCGATTCCCTGCTTTACTGAAATGTCGAGCGGAAACCCGGTTTTCGTACTGCCGGGGGCGCTGCGCAACGGCGCCAAAGCACTGGCAAAGGGCCTCTTTGGGTCCTTTACGCTGGGCGCCGGGCAGTTCTGCACCAAGCCGGGCATTATCCTGTTGCCGGAGTCGGACGAAGCTTCAGAATTTGTTCAGGAACTTTGCGGTCAGGTTGATCTGTCGGATGCCTCGACGCTGCTGACCGCAGGCATTGCGCGCGAATTCGGCCGCGCGACGCAGGCCCGTGAATCGCAGGTGAGACTCAAAGCTCACTCACGCGAACCCAAACTTGCATTCGCTTTTTCTGCGAGGGCGAAACTTTTCGAGTCCAGCGTGGATAACTTGATTGCGCATCCTTCGCTCGCCGAGGAGATTTTTGGCCCCGATACATTGCTTGTGAGGTGCAGCGAGCCGAAGGACTTTTTACGCGCCGCCGCCGCACTCGACGGCCACTTGACTGCGACGTTGCTTGGCGATGAGGCAGACCTCGCCGCCAATCGCGAACTGATTCAAATCCTCGAACAGAAGGCCGGCAGGCTCATCTTCAACGGATTTCCCACGGGCGTTGAAGTCACCCATGCCATGGTGCACGGAGGGCCGTATCCTGCGACGTCGGACCCGCGCTTCACCTCGGTCGGCTCGCTCGCCATCTTTCGCTTCGCGCGGCCCGTTTGCTTTCAGGGATTTCCGCAAGCCTTATTGCCGCCGGAGTTGCAAGATGGAAACCCGCTGGACATTTCGCGGTTGTACGACGGCAAGCCGGAAGCGCTATAACACCCTTGCGAGCCACTTCCCGGTGTGTGAATGCAGGTTGCTCGCAATCTCTTCGGGAGTGCCCTCGGCTACGATTTTGCCGCCACCCTCGCCGCCTTCGGGACCCAGATCAATCACCCAATCGGCCGACTTGATCACATCCAGATTGTGCTCGATCACGATCAGCGACCCGCCGCCGTCGATCAGTTTGCGGAAAGCTGTCAATAGCTTCGAGACATCGTCGAAATGCAACCCGGTCGTCGGCTCGTCAAGAATGTAAAGAACTCGGCTGGCCTGCGACGGCTTTGCATTGGCATTGGCTGATCGCACCTGAGCCAGGTGGGCCGCCAACTTCACGCGCTGCGCCTCGCCGCCAGAGAGAGTCGTTGCCGACTGACCAAGCCGCAGATATCCGAGGCCCACTTCGTCGAGCACGGCCAGCTTTTCAAGCAATCGTGTCTGTCCGGAGAAAAAGCGCAGGGCCTCTTTCACTGTCATTTGCAGCACATCGTGGATGTTCTTGCCCTTGTACTGAACATCGAGGATTTTGGCCTGATAGCGTGTGCCGTTGCAGTCTTCGCAAGGCAACTCTACGTCGGCCAGAAATTGCATCTCCACGGTCACCGTGCCGTCGCCTTCGCACGTGTTACAGCGGCCGCCCGGCACGTTGAATGAAAAATGACCCGGTGTCAACGAAAGCCGTTTGGCCTCCGGTTGCGACGCGAACAGCTCACGTACCAGGTCAAAGCCCTTGATGTATGTAATTGGGTTCGAACGGGGCGTGCGCCCGATCGGCGTCTGGTCAACCAGCACCACGTCATTCAGCCGTTCGACCCCAGATAGCGAAGTGAAAACGGCAGCAGGGTCGCCGCCATCGGTCTGCCCCAGCGCTCGCGCCACGGCGCGGTACAACACCTGGTGCACCAGCGTGGATTTGCCCGATCCGGAAACGCCCGTAATGGCCACCAGCATGCCCAGCGGGATTTCCACGTTGAGCCCGTGCAGATTATTGGCCTCAGCACCTCGCAGCACCAGCAGTTCCCTTCCTGGCGCGCGTCTTCTCGTGGGTACGGGAATCGAAATCTGCCCCGAAAGATAGCGTCCGGTGAGCGAATGAGGATTGGCCTCAATCTCTGCCAGCACGCCCTCAGCCAGCAGTTTGCCGCCGAACTCGCCCGCGCCCGGTCCCAGGTCAAGCAAATGATCGGCGGAGCGCAAGATATCGGCATCGTGCTCCACCACGATGATGGTGTTGCCGAGGTCGCGCAGTTCCTTGAGGATGCGAATCAGGCGCTCCGTGTCGCGCGTATGCAGGCCTATGGATGGCTCATCCAGCACATAAAGCGCTCCGACAAGCCGCGAGCCCAGCGAGGTGGCCAGTTGAATGCGCTGCGCCTCGCCCCCAGAAAGTGTAGATGCCAGGCGGTCAAGCGTCAGGTATTCGAGACCCACGGCGTCAAGAAAACTCAGCCGTTGACGCACTTCGTGAAGGATTGGCCCGGCTATCTCTTCCTGCATCGGAGTCAATTTCAGTGCGCCAAAAAAATTATTGGCCTTGGCGATGGCCAGAGCCGTCGCCTTGCATATATTCAAGCCATTTAATCGGACGGAACGGGCTTCGGCACGCAACCGCTGACCACGGCAATCGGGGCACTCCGCGTAGCCGCGATACTTGCTTAGCATCACCCGCACGTGCAGCTTGTACTTTTTCCGCTCCATTTGCGCAAAGAACCCCTGAATACCAAGGAAGCTTCCCTTGCCGCGCAGCACCGTGTCCCGTACCGCTTCGGGCAGATCCTTCCAGGGCACATCCAGAGGAACGCCGAGCTCGGCTGCCTGCTTGCGCAGATCGGTGAACCACGAGCGGTACTTGGGCCGCTCCCATGGGTCAATGGCGCCTTGGCTAAGGCACAACCCCTTGTCGGGAATTACGAGGTTCAGATCGTAGTCAACAGTATTGCCGAAACCCTGGCAGCGCGGACATGCTCCGAAAGGATTATTGAAGCTGAACAAACGCGGTTCAGGTTCTTTCCCGGGCCGATGACAGCTTGTGCACTCAAATCCGCCTGAGAAGCGATGCCGAGCACGTTCAGCAGTATCTTCCCCCATGACCTCTTCGAAGACGACTTCGCCGGCCTCGCGATAGGCAATCTCCGCCGCATCCACGATACGGGCGCGATTGTCTCCGCTGACGACAATTCTGTCCAAAAGTACAAACACAGGGAGCGTGAAGTCCAGGTCGAGCAGCGACTCGGGCGTGGAGAATTCGAAGATACTGCCGCGCTGATAAAGCCGGTTGAATCCCGAACTGCGCAGTTCAACAAGCCGCGCTTTCAACGCTTCGGTCAGGGCGGACTCGGAGGCTGCCTTGCCGCCAGCCTTGGCCGCCGGCTTGACCGCGCGACGTACCGACTTAGCCGGCTCAGCCGCAACCGTTTCGTGCCGTACCGGAAACAGCGCATTGAGCCGCGTTCCATCGCTCAGCGCCAGCGTTGCCGCGGCAACTTCGTCGATGGAGTCGCGCTTGACGAGGCCGTCACAATAGATGCAATGCACTTCGCCGCAGCGCGCGTATAGCAGGCGCAGGTAATCGTAGATTTCGGTCGCCGTGGCTACTGTCGAGCGTGGGTTGCGCGTGGTGTTCTTTTGCTTGATGGCGATGGCAGGAGCAAGGCCATCGATCTCATCCACATCGGGCTTTTCAATCCGCTCAAGAAACTGGCGCGCGTAGGCTGAAAGCGACTCCACATAGCGCCGCTGTCCTTCGGCATAGATGGTGTCGAAGGCCAGCGAGCTCTTGCCCGACCCGGACACACCGCTGATCACAGTCAGTTTCCCGTGGGGAATCTCGCAGGAGATGTTCTTCAGGTTGTGGGTCCGCGCACCGCGGATAATGATGGCATCGTTCAATGGATTCAATGGGAAACACCGGGAGAATTCGTCCTGCCGCATCCCTACCCCCTCTGGCGGGTTCAGGACACAAACAGCCATTCTTCATTATAGGGCGTTTGACCGCTCTTGGCCGGGACAATGAACCGGCGCAAACCGGCAACGTGCGATGTCAAATGGAGTGGTGAAATCAGTTATGGGTTGGTGTGCCTTGTTTGGTCTCGTTCAGGGCCACCGCCGGTGAACTGACTGAATGGATTTCGTGTTACAGAGGAGTGGCCCATCAATGCAGGCCATCCTACCTCGCACTCTCCGCGAGACAATTGCGGCATTCACACTTGCGCGGCACTTTGTATCTCGGTGCTTTCTTTTTTTTGCAGGCGCGCGGAAACCAGGGCAAGCCCAAATAACTCAAGCCGCCAAGGCCGGATGCCAACTGTCAATCCGCTGTGCCCGCGCCGTCTCATCGTGCTTGCGGTCGAGCACGACAGCGAGCCCGAGAAGCGCCGACGACGCGCAAGCCGGACATTGTCTTTCGCAATTGCCAATGCAATTGCAATCCTGGCAAAGATAGGCTGACACAAGAGGGATATATTCCATTGCATTCAGTGGCATATGCTTACCTCGAGAGGGGATAGCGCTCGCTATGAGTCTTTGCGGCAATTGTTCGGGTAGTACCTCGTACTCCTTAGGAGATGCCTTTCGAATCGAAAAAGTTGTTTGAATCGTGTCACGCTTCGCGTGTCAAGCCAATTCCACTTTCGACTCGACAGCCAACTCTCTGGTAATCAACTTTCAGTACCTTCAGCCTAGCAATCAATTGGCGAGCAATTGGCGGGCGCACCAATCCGGTTAGAAAGGCGGGGGCGCGCCCGGGTTTCGAAATCTCTATTTTGAGATCGTGGTGTGCGCCTGGTCGTACTTCTGTTCTGTCTTCCCTGCTTTCCGCGCAGCCTCATCGGCCAATCGCTGCATTCGCTTCTCCTCTTCAGAATCGCTTCCGGGCTTATTTGAGACGTCCACATTCGGTATGTCAGGTTTGTTTGCGGGAAAAGGCTTGCTTCCAGGATTCGGTCTGTTTTCGGGAATTGGATTTGCAGTATTTGGCATGTACTTTCCTCCAGCCCGGTTCGATGCGCCTCGCGCAAGGGGAAGATGCTCCGCGAAAGATTCCCCTGCGCACGATCAAACCCCCAATCTTTGGATTCGGCGCACGAGAAACAGAAACATCGGTCGCAGGATCAACCGCTTAGCCGATTCGTGGCTGCAACCTGCCCATACCATAATCCCGAATCTTTCACGGTGCGTTTCTGGTCACGGAAATCGACATACGTGAGCCCATACCGCTGGCTATAGCCATCGGTCCACTCGAAGTTGTCCATCAAACTCCAAGCATGAAATGCCCGCACTTTCGCTCCATCCGAAATGGCGCGGGCGAGCTCCGCCAGTGTTTCCTTGAAGAAGATGGTTCGACGCTGGTCCGGCACGTGCCCGCCTTCCTTGTCGTAGGGCGTATCGAGGTAGCAGCAGCCGCATTCGGTTAGCTCAATGATCGGGTGGTCATACTCGCGCGAAATCTGCATGACCAAGTCGTAGATGCCTCGGGGCCACACTTCAAGTCCAGCGTGAGTCAAAGGACCCTCGGTGGGCATGACAGCGTGGTACTGCGTGTAGGGGTCACTGCCATTTGTATCGCCGGCGTCAGATTCGATCTCTGTGCCGAAGTGCTGTTGCGCCCCGGTGCTTGCTCTGCCGGCATCGGAGACGATGCGCCGCGTGTAGTAGTGAAAGCCCACCCAATCCAGTGGCACGCGCATGATTTTCTCGTCGCCCGGACGCATGCCCATCTGTTCATAGGGCGGCTCGCCCACAAAGGCCTTGGGATACTCGCCCTTGAGTGCCGCATTCAGGAAGAAGACATTCTTCATGGCGTGGAAGCGCGCGGTTGCGGCGCGGTCAGCCTCGCTGTCCGTTTTGGGATAGGCCGGGGCCATGCCATAGGCGCTGCCAACGGTTGCTCTGGATGAGGCTGCCTTAATGGAACGGAAGCACTCGCCCTGAGCAAGACTGATGGTGTGGGCAGCCCTGAGGAACTGGTTGAAATTGGACTTGCCCGGCGGAAAAATGCCAATGCCGTATCCGTAATAAGTGAAGGCCCAAGGCATGTTGAATGGAGCCCAAATCGTGATGCGGTCGCCCAGCTCCTTCGCGAGAATTCCGGCATAATCGGCAAAGTACCCGGCCAGGTCGCGATTGGGCCAGCCGCCGCGGTCTTCCAGGTCTTGCGGCAGGTCCCAGTGATAGAGCGTGCAGAACGGACGGATTCCCGCCTCGAGCACAACATCCATCACCCGCTTGTAGTGGTCCAGCCCTTTCTGATTGGGAGCACCGGTGCCCGCAGGTTGAATGCGAGGCCACGAAATCGAAAAGCGGTAGCTCTTCTGATTGAGCCGCTTCATCATCGCAATGTCCTGCTCGTAGAGGTGGTAGTGGTCGCAAGCCACGTCGCCAGTGTCGCCGCCCCTGATTTTGCCCACCGTGTGCGCATAGCGGTCCCAGATGGACTCGCCCTTGGCGTCCTCGTCCCACGCGCCCTCCACCTGGTACGCGGCCGTGGCCATGCCCCACAGAAATCCATCGGGAAAGTGTGCGGCTTCAATCTCGGCCTGCGTGATTTCACCCGGTGTGGTGCCTGATGCGGATTGGTTCGCCGCGGGAACTGCTGCACCGAACCTGCCTCGCGACAATACCGCTCCGCCAGCCGCGGCAAATGAGTTGCCTAGGAACCTGCGGCGATTCATTGCCATCTACTCCTCCTCTTTGCGGCAAAAGGTAGCACCGGGCGAATATCGCAGTCAAACGTTTGAGCGTCGAAAACCATGGTCTCGACCGGCGTCCAGTATGGTTCCGGTGCGTCCAATTGTCAGCCGCCGATTAAACTACAGATTGAGGTATTTCGTGTTTCGTCCGGTCTTATTCGTCTTGCTTTTCGCGCCGTTGATGAGCTTTGCCCAGGGTTCCGGTCAATCCGGTTCCAAAGAAACTGCGCCAGCCGCGCCAGCAGCCAAGCAAGATGCCGCTGCTGATTCCGTTTCCCAACAGGTTGCAGAAGCCGAGGCCGCCATCGTCAAGACGGACTGGAAGTCCGCAGAAACAACGTTGAACACGTGGCTCGCGACTCATCCCATCGATGGGCGCGCCCTATTCGATGCCGGTTACGTGGCCGATGCCCAGAACCGACTGGACGATGCGGTCAGTCTTTATCGTCGGGCAACCGTGGCCGATCCGAGTTCGTTCGAGGCGCATCTCTCTCTTGGTCTCCTGCTGGCCCGCCAAGGCAATCTTGCCGATGCGCGCCCGGAGTTGCTTGCCGCCACGCAACTTGATCCGGGGCTGGCCGGACCTGCACTCAAGGCCCGCGCCTGGCGTGCGTTGGCCGAAATTGACAAGCCAAGTCCCGGCAAACCGGGAGATTCAACCCAGGCATCGAATGATCTTCTTCAGGCGCTCAAGCTGAGCCCCGAGACGCCCGCCGATACGCTGCTCGCCGCCAACCTCGCCGAATCCGCAGGCCAGTACGATGCCGCGGAAGCCGCTTATCGCCGGCTGCTGGCGCAAGACCCAAAGTCTGGGCAGGCAAACGCCGGCCTCGCGCATCTATTGATGACACGCGAAAAGTATCCTGAGGCCGAACCGCTGCTCCGTGCCGCGCTGGCACCATCGCCCAATGATCCCGTCCTTAATGCTGAACTGGCTACCGATCTGGCTGCGCAAGATAAGGCGGAAGCCCTGCCGTTGCTTCAGAAACTACACGGCGCGCACCCCAACGACCCGGCCATCACACGAATGTTGGCCGATGTCATGTCGCAGGCAGGAGATGCTGCTGGCTCAGACAAGCTTTACATGGGCCTACTGGCTGCCAATCCCAACGATCCTAGTCTGCTGCTAGCGCATGGCGAAAACCTGATACGGCAACTCCAATATGCAGAGGCATTCCGAGTCTTCGAGAAGGTGACGGATATGGACCCCGCCGATGGAGATGCCTGGAGCGGTTTGGCCTTTGCCGCGACCAAAACGGGACAACCCGCTGTCACACTGCATGCTCTTACCATGCGATCAAAGTATCTCCCGGAGAACCCATCAACCTACTTTCTTTGGGCGACATCCTACGATACATTGCACGACAAGACGGCCGCCATTACGTACTACCATCACTTTTTGGACGCGGCCGCCGGCAAGTTCCCCGATCAGGAATGGCAGGCACGACAAAGGCTGCAATTGCTCGAAAAGTGAAAATGATTCGAGCGACAATTCTGAAAACTGTCCCTTTTTGCTCAGACGGAAAAGAGGCAGTTCGGCTAAGGATACGAGGGGAAAGGTTTTGACAATACTTGATTGATAATGTGCGCCGCGACCATTGACCTTTTGACTCGAAGGTGTATTTGCTTGCATATCTCGCCAAAAGGCTTCTATAGTCACGGCTTGGGGTAGAGCGGTCATCCCAGGTTGGACCGCTCGGGTTCCGCAACAGCGGAGGTTCCTCATGCGGTATCGAGTGTCGTTGGCGATTCTCGTCCTCTTCCCGGCGATTGCAATTCCAGCCGGTGCCATCTCCCCTGACCAAAAGACTCCCGACCAGGACAGCATCGCCGCGCTTGAAACGAAGATCGAACAAGCTCCGGTGCGCGACCAGTGCTATCTTTACGCCGAGCTTATCCACCAAATGACCGAATTCAGCCTGCGGCAATACTCGGCGGGCGATGTGCAAAAGGGGAACGCGCTGCTCCAGCGTGTTCAGCAGCTTGCGCATAAGCTGCATCTTTCCGTCGCTGATAACGACAAGCGGTTGAAGAACGCCGAAATCATGCTGCGCCGTACGGCTTTCCGCCTGAACGAGATGCTCCACGCCAGTGATTATGAGAATCGCCCTCTGCTTGAGGCGACCCTCGCCCAGGTGAACCAAGCTGACAACGAAGCGATGATGCAGGTCTTCAAGAAATAGCCTCGCCCGCTCCCTCTACTTCGTGATGCAATCGAGTTGTCTTACGCTCCAGCGCAGGTTTGTCTCTTCACTGACCCGCCTTCTGTGATTGAATGAAACCCATTGGAGGGTTTTCGATCCTTATGTTGAGATCGTGGCAGGTGGCATTCACTTTAGGAGAAAGTCACCGAGCTACCGGTTCTGAATAAAGAACAGAATCAAGAGTTCTGTGGGGGCAGGCCATGGGTGCGTCGCGGTCTTCCGTTCTGGTAATGACTTCTCTTCTCTTCATCGCTTCGCTGCTGGCGCAAAGGGAGCAGCGCCAAACCATGACCCCCACTCAAATTGAACAGATTCGCGAAGCGGGCATCGACCCGGACGAGCGCATCAAACTTTACACCAAATTCGTTGATGAGCATGTGGATGCCGTCAAGGCGCTCATTCCGAGAGCCCATTCGTCTGCGCGCGTGTACCGCCTGGACAATGATCTGAAAGATCTCGCGTCTCTCATGGACGAGCTTGGCGACAATCTCGACCAGTACGGCGATCGCAAGGCAGATTTGCGCAAATCGCTGAAGCCGCTGGCGGAGAACACCGGACGCTGGCTGACGGTTCTTCACTCGCTGCCCACGGAGTCCGGATTCGATCTCTCTCTCAAGGAAGCTATCGAGAGCGGACAGGATCTGAACGACCAGGCGAAACAATTGCTGACAGAGCAGACGGAATACTTCAAACTCCACAAGGATCAGCAAGGCCAAGACCGTGCGGAACCGCAGTGAGAACATCGGCCAGCAAATTCCTGAGCCGGACGGGAACGAGAAGCTGACGGCTCGGGGCTGTAAACTGTATTTGGTGGCCGCCGATTTTGTCTCTATTTTTCAGGAGGAGTACCGTGCACTGCGCCCCAGGGCGCCGATGCCGCCCATCCTGATCCGCTTTCGTCGATTCACGTCGCTGAATACGACTATTCGCCTGCGCGAAGGCAGAATTCTTGTCAGCCTGTCGGACCTGCTGGAGGGAGCGCCGGAGAGTGTGCTGAGTGCTATTGCGCACATTCTGCTGGCCAAACTCTATAAGAAGTCGATCGACGCTGCGCAGAGTCTTCGCTTCAAGCGATTCGCCTCAAGCGCAGCCGTCACCCGGCAGACGGAAGTGATCCGTCACGCACGCGGTACCAAGCGCTTCTCGGGCCCAGAGGGCCGCTTCTACAACCTCGAAGAGGTTTTCGACTCGCTGAATATGCGGTTTTTTGGCGGGCTGCTTGGCCGGCCCGATCTCACCTGGAGCGAAGGGATGGCCAAGCGTTCACTGGGCCATTATGATGCCACCCATAACACGATCGTCGTGAGCCGCGTGTTCGACCGGCCATCAAGCCCGCGTTACGCGGTGGAATATCTGCTCTATCACGAGATGCTGCACCTGAAGCATCCGGTAAGGATGCGGGGCCTGCGCCGCTGCGTTCATCCGCCCGCGTTCAAGGCGGAGGAACGGGCGTTTCCTCAATTGAAAGAGGCGCTGGCATTTATCAAGCGACTTTGAGAGCCTTGAAGCATGTGCCCGAAGAAACCAATTCACCGCTGCGCCTGGGCCGATAGCGACCCCATCTACCGCACTTATCACGATGAAGAATGGGGCGTGCCGGAGTACGACAGCCGCGCGCTTTGGGAAACCCTGATGCTTGAAGGGTTTCAGGCTGGGCTTTCATGGATCGTGATTCTGCGCAAGCGCGAGGCGTTTCGTAAAGCCTTCAAAAACTTTGACCCGGCAAGGGTTGCGCGCTTTGATGAGGCCGATATCGTCCGTCTGCTTGATGATCCCGGAATTGTGCGCTCCCGGGCCAAGATTGAGGCGACTATTCAGGGCGCACGCATTTATCTCGCGATGATGGCGGCAGGCGAAGATTTCTCGTCCTGGGTTTGGAGTCTGACGGGCGGAAAGCCAATTCAGAACAGCGGCCCGCTCCCGACATTGTCTCCACTTGCGGAAGAGATTTCAAAAGCGCTCAAGAAGCGCGGCTTCAAATTCGTCGGCCCGGTGATTGTGTATGCCTGGATGCAAGCGGTGGGCATGGTCAATGACCATGCAGCCGACTGTTTTCGACGCAAACCCGTTTCGAAGCTGTGTCGCGACGGAAAACGCCGCACGGTGCAGCCCTGACTGGACTTAAGCTGCTTTCTCCACTGTCTGTGCAGCGCCTTCGGGCTCAGTGACCGACCGCGTGGCAGCCCACAAGATCAAGGCCACGCCAGCAACCACCGATCCGGCGCTGGCCAATTGCGCATTTGATAAACCCCATAGCACCTTGGGGTTGCGTCGGATAAATTCGACGAGAAATCGAGCTAATCCAGTCAGCACGAGGTACTCGCCCACAATCCAGCCGGTTGGTCTCCGCTTCCGTCCGCGCACCCACAGCCACCAGCCAATCAGTAGCGCTGCAGCCAGTTCATAAAGCGGCGTTGGATGAACGCGAACTCCGGGCGGAGTCGGGTCGAGACCGTTTGGGAAACTCATGCCCCACGGGAGGTTGGTCGCAATTCCGTAGTCTCCGTCACCGGAAAGCAGGCAGCCGATACGCCCGATGCCATAGCCGATGGCGGCCGCTGGGGCGGCAAGATCGAGGATCCGCAATCCACCGATCTTCGACCGCCAGCCCTGAATGACCAGAGCCAGGATACCGAAGATCAATCCGCCAAACCAGGCAAATCCCGCCGAATCCCATAACACGCGCCAGCCCAGTTCACGGAATTCAGACGGAGTATCGAGCACATGCCAAAGCTTGGCGCCTACGATGCCGGCAACGACGGCTATGGCCACCATACCTACGGCGTCGGCGTCAATGTGCGCCCTGCGGAATGTCCGGTCCAGGACCAAGCCAGCAGTTACTGCTGACAACCAAAGCATCAGCCCAAAGGTCGGAATATGCAGGCCAAAGATATGTAAATACGGAATCATCGCTCTTCAAGTATAAACGTGCAGCGAACCAAAGCAGTTTCGCGCCTTGCGTCGCGCACAGATTATTCACAGGCAGTTTTGTTCTCCAGGGCCTCATTCGGGTAATACTGTCTGCATGGCAACCATCACCTACCAGGGTCTCGAAGTTCTTTACACTCATCAGCAGATAGCCGACCGTGTGGCTGAAATGGGCGCACAGATTACGCGCGATATGAACTGCGAAAAGCTGGTCATGGTTGGCGTGCTGAAAGGCGCTGCGATCTTTCTTTCAGATCTTGCGCGCGCCGTGCAGGTTGACACGACCTTTGACTTCGTCGCTGTCTCCAGCTATGGCAAGGGGCAGCGTTCCTCGGGTGCCGTCAAACTGATCAAGGATCTGGACGAGCCTATCGAGGGAAAAAATGTGCTTGTCGTCGAGGACATCCTCGACACCGGCCTGACTCTCGCCTACCTGCGGAAGATTTTCCTCCAGCACCATCCAAAAACGCTGCGCATCGCCACCCTGCTCGATAAACCTTCGCGAAGAATTGAGAAGATCGATGCCGATTATGTTGGATTTTCGATTCCCAACCTGTTTGTGATCGGCTATGGAATGGACTATGCCGAGCGCTACCGGAACCTGCCCGACATTTGCCTGATGTCGCCAGACCACCCGGAGTAACTCAAAGGATCGATCATGGATGAGCGCGAACTGCTGACCGGAGCCTATCGCGACCTCAATGCCCGGCGCATTGATGCAGTATTGGCGCGAATGCATCCCGATGTGGAATGGGCCAACGGAATGGAGGGCGGCCATGTGCACGGGCGTGACGCAGTTCGCGCCTATTGGACCCGCCAGTGGACCACTCTCGACCCGCACGTTGACCCTGTGCGCATTGAGCAGGATGAAGGCGGCCGATTCGTAGTGGAGGTTCACCAGCTAGTCCGCGACCTTGAAGGAAAAGTGCTCCGGGATGCCTATGTTTACCATGCTTATCGCATCCATGACGGCCTCATCAAGAGGATGGACATCGAACAGGGCTGATTGCCCGGCGAGTTGTCTCTGGCAAGCCACACGAATACTGTGATCGCCGTCTTTGCCTCGCGCTCCGCCAGGCACTATACTCATCTCCCGTAGGCTCCCTGGCGACCGGCCGCAACGGCCCGCGCATCAGAGAGGAGGAGCACTGCATATGACGACCATTTCCCCGATCGGCGCAACGGATCTGGAGTTCGACCACGGCAGTTTCGATTCTGCCGGCTTCATGCAGCAAACCCTCGCAAACTGGCAAACCTTGGCCGCGGTCATCGATCACACTTTGCTTAAGCCAGAGGCGACAAGGGACCAGGTAGAAAGTCTCTGCGACGAGGTCATCCGCTACCGCTTTGCCTGCGCCATGGTCAACCCGATCTGGGCATCCACGGCGGTCGGTATGCTCTCGGGCACCGGCATCCCGGTAGGCGCGGTGATTGGCTTCCCCCTTGGCGCTTCGCTGGTTTCCACGTTGCGGCAGGAGGCCGCGGCCTTGGTGCGCCTGGGTGCGCGCGAACTGGACATGGTGATTCCTATTGGGCATCTCAAAAGCGGGAATCACCACGCGGTTGAGCATGCCGTCCACGCCGCCGCCGTGGTTGCCCATCACCACGGGGCACTGCTGAAGGTGATCCTAGAAACCGCTCTGCTCACCGTGGAGGAGAAACTGCGCGGTGCGGAGCTTGCCATTCAGGCTGGTGCGGATTTCATCAAGACCTCAACCGGATTCGCCTCAGGGGGCGCGACCGCGGCTGATGTTGCGTTGATGCGTGGGGTTGCGGGCGGACGGTGCGGTGTGAAGGCGGCGGGAGGCATCCGCAAGCTTGCGGACGTGCGTGCGATGCTTGAAGCCGGGGCAAACCGCGTCGGTGCTTCCGCGTCAGTCTCCATTGTCCGCGAACTGGGGGCGGAGTAGATTGCTCTGTCGGGCCACTTCCCACCACTTCGACGGTTTCGCCACGGATTCTGGATCCGAATTCCGTTATCATCCCATCTCCACCCTTGACGCCAGGGTTATACGATCCTGGACCTCGGTCCATGGCTTAATCCGCGGACCGGAGCCGGCGTCAAGATAGAGAGAAGCTGAATATGACGAGGACACGGCTCGATAGCCTGTATCTGCTGCTGTTGGGGAGCGCGGTCTTTCTATTGGCTGGCATCGCCATGGAGAAAACCGCTCCCGGCAAGGCGATGGATTTCAAAGGGCTCTACTACCCCGCTCGATCCCTCGTCCAACACAGAGACCCCTACGCGCAAAGCGAGGTGCTGCGAGTTTACCAAGCGGACGGCGGGGATCGCGCCGCGGAGACAGCGAAGGGACGCCAGATTGCAACCCAAAATGTTTACCCTCCCTCCGCATTCTTCCTGACCGCCCCTTTCGCATTTTTGCCGTGGGGACCGGCACACACGCTTTGGCTGGCGTTGATAGCCGGGAGCCTCATCATCGCCTCGTTCCTGATCTGGAACCTCGCGGCCGATTATGCACCAATTCTCTCCGGCGCCTTGGTTGGCTTCTTTCTTGCCAATAGCGAAGTGCTCATGATTACCGGCAACGCGGCTGGGATAGTTGTAAGTCTTTGCGCGGTCGCTGTCTGGTGTTTTCTGCGGAACCGGTATGTTTTTGCCGGCGCACTGTGTTTTGCAGTTAGCCTCGCGCTCAAACCTCATGACACCGGCCTGGTGTGGCTCTATTTTCTTTTGGCAGGCGGCGTTTACCGAAAGCGTGCCTTGCAAACCCTGCTTGCAACTGTTCTTCTCGGGCTGCCCGGAGCCTTGTGGGTTTCATTCATTGCTCCCCACTGGATTCAGGAAATGCATTCCAATATCCTGGCATTCTCAGCACATGGCGGCATCAACGACCCAGGCCTCGCCTCAATCGGCGGTCATGGTCTTGATATGCTGATCAGCCTGCAAACGATCTTCAGCACCTTCCGGGACGAACCCCGTTTCTACAATCCCGCCAGCTATCTGATTTGTCTTCCCTTGCTGGTGTTATGGGCGATTGTCACAGTCCGCTGCCGCCCTTCACCGAAGCGTGCCTGGCTGGCGCTTGCGGCAATTGCAGCTCTTTCCATGCTACCCATCTACCACAGACAGCTCGATGCCAAGCTTCTGCTGCTGACAGTCCCGGCCTGCGCAATGCTCTGGGCCGAAGGCGGCCCAATCGCGTGGTTCGCACTTGTGTTGAACAGTGCTGGATTTGTGTTGACCGGAGATCTTCCGTGGTCTGTTTTTCTGGCTATCATCAGCAGCCTGCACCCGTCTTCAACAGGACTCTCCAGGCCGATTCTGACCGACATGCAGATGTTCCCGGTCCCGCTCATCCTGTTGATCATCGCCATTTTCTATCTGTGGGTCTATCTGCGGCACGCCTTTGCGCCAGCCCCGCAAGCGGGAAACCCGGAACCCCACGATAGACTGATTGAGTCCACGACCGTCTAGCCTGCGATATGCCGCAAAAGAAGCCCGGCGGAGATGTGCCAGGCATTCAGTAAGCATATCGCGTTAGGGGCGCCAAGCGATGCGGTAGGTTATGATTCCCTTCGATAGCCATGGCCTCCAGTTCCACACCTCCGCGGGAAGAGCCCGAGTACGAAGGCGATTATCGCCCGGCGGACTCGGACAACCCGCATGCCCATCTTGATCTGGCGAACATCCGGGTTGAGCCAGCCGATCTCTCATACCTGGTGAAGTTGACCGATGCGCTCAATACTACGCTGGACCTTGAAACGCTGCTCAATCGCACCTCCGAACTGGTGAGCGCCATTATTCATTACCGCATCTTCGCCATCCTGCTATTGAACGACCGCACCAACGAACTGCGGATGCGATTCCAGATTGGCCACAAGCCGGACGTGCAGCGCATGCGCTTTCCTCTTGGAAAAGGTGTCGTCGGACAGGTAGCACTCACCCGTCAGCCAATTCTGCTCAACGATGTGACCACGGATGCAGGCTACATCCCGGCCAACCCCGATATACGCTCCGAGCTGGCGGTGCCGCTGATCGCTAAAAACCGCCTTATCGGTGTGATGGATCTGGAAAGCGAGGAGGCGGGTTACTTTCAACCCGATCACTTGCACCTGCTCACACTCACAGCGTCGCGCATCGCGCAGGCCATTGAGAATGCGCGGCTCTATGCGCGTGTCTCGCGCCAGGCCCAGACGCTGACTGTCCTCAACGAAATATCAGCGGAACTGACGTCGATCCTCGATCTCGACCCGTTGCTGGCCAGGGTGGGCCAATTGCTGCGCCGCCTCATCGATTACCAGATGTTCAGCATAATGCTGCTGGACGAAAAGGGCGAAACGCTCATCACGCGCTACGCGTGGCGATTCGGCTACGCGCATGCACCTTTGCGCCGCATCCCCATCACCAGCGGACTGGTGGGCGCCGCTGTGCGCGAGTGGCGCCCCATCAATGTTCCCGATGTGCGCAAGGACCCGCGCTATCTCCCCATGAATACCGAGACGCGCTCAGAGCTGATCGTGCCCCTTTTTCATAAGGGCCGCATCATCGGCGTTCTCGACCTGGAACATACGCGCACCGGATTCTTCAACGAAGAACACGAGCGTACCTTGACGACCATGGCGGCGCAGGTGGCCATCTCCATTGAGAATGCGCGCCTTTACCAGGCCGTTAGCCGCCAGGAAAGGCAACTGGAACGAGACATCGCCATGGCCAGGGAAGTGCAACTGCGCCTGCTGCCGACCCATGCGCCGGAACATGCCAATGCCGAAATGGCGGTGCGATTCTTGCCAGCGCGCACCATTGGCGGGGACCTCTATGACTTTGTTGAATACAGTCCCACCCAGACCGCCATTGTGCTGGGCGATGTGAGCGGCAAGGCAGCACCTGCGGCATTGTTTGCCGCGCTGGTCAGCGGAATCATGCGCTCCGCAGCCGTGCAACGGCCCGAACCAACCGAAATGCTGAAGTTGCTCAATGACGCGCTGCAGGAACGGCGCCTGGAGTCGCAGTATGTGGTCATGCTCTTCGCCCTGTGGAACGACGAGAGCCGCACATTGCAAGTTGCCAACTCCGGTGCGGTGCAGCCGATTTTTTGCCGTGCGGGCGAGTCGGTAACCGTGCGTGCGGAAGGGTTTCCGCTGGGCATGTTTCCCAACGTCACATACGAAGAGTTCAATTTGCCCGCACAGCCCGGCGATGCCTTCGTTTTCATGTCCGACGGCATTACGGATGCTGAGAATTCGGAAGGCGAAATGTATGGCGAGGGACGGCTGTCTGGCCTGCTCTGTGCCCACCGAGAACAGCCCGCCGACCACATTGCCGAGGTGATCATGGCAGACGTAACGCGATTTCAGGCTGGACAAGACCGCTTCGATGACGAGACCATCATCGTCTTGAAAGTGCGGTAAGTGCGTGGTTCATGGATTCGGATACTGGGATCAAGAAACGCATTGGCTGTCGGTTCCCGTCCTCCGATCCCTCCGCTAAACTTGAATAGACCCATTTTCCGGAGAGCCATTGCACACTGCTGCTCAAGAACGAATCATTCGCCCCGCCCGCAATGTGTTGGGCAGCCTGCGCCTTCCCGGCGACAAATCCATCAGCCATCGCTACGGAATGCTGGCGGCATTCGCCAAGGGAACTTCGCGCTTTGCCAACTTCTCCACCGGAGCCGATTGCGCTTCGACCCTAGCTTGCATGGAAGCGCTGGGCGCGAAGGTCAACAAGCTCGACCATGGTGCCATTGAAGTTACCGGGGTCGCCGGGCGCGTGACGCCGTCGAGCCCCCCCCTCGACTGCGGCAACTCCGGCTCGACAATGCGCATGATCTCCGGTTTGCTCGCACCGCAGGAAGGCCGCTTCACGCTGGTGGGCGACGCGTCGCTTTCGCGCAGACCGATGGAACGGATTCGCAAGCCACTCGAAGCAATGGGTGCACAGCTCACGTTGACTGAGGGCCACGCACCTATTGTCATTCAAGGCGTGCCGCTTCGCGCCGTCGACTACACTACGCCCGTTCCCAGCGCACAGGTGAAGACCTGCGTTCTGCTTGCCGGCATGCAAGCCGTGGGCACGACGACTGTGCGCGAAGCTGTGCGCACCCGCGACCATAGCGAACTTGCCCTGCGCGCATTTGGCGCCACAGTCGCGCGGACGATTGATTCAGTTTCGATCACAGGACCTCAGTTCCTCCACGCCATCGATGCGACGGTGCCCGGCGACATTTCCTCTGCCGCCTTCTTCTTCTGCGCGGCTGCGATTTTTCCCGGCTCATCTCTGGTGCTCGACTCGCTGGGGCTGAACCCCACTCGCGCTGCACTGCTTGATGTGCTTACTGCGCTGGGCGCCCATATCGCGGTGCTCAACCTGGAAGAAAGGCATGCTGAACTGGTAGGCACGGTGCAGATATCTGCGCCCCCGGACGGTCTGCAGTCAACAGCCATCAGCGGCGCGCTGGCTGCGCAGCTTATTGACGAGTTGCCCGTGCTTGCGGCGATCGCGCCCTATACGAGTGGCGGGATTCGGATTCGCGATGCGAAGGAGTTGCGCGTGAAGGAATCCGACCGCATCGCACTCGTCGCACAAAACTTGCGAGCGATGGGCGCTGAGGTCATCGAGTTCGACGACGGTCTCGATGTGCCCGGAGGGCAAACCCTTCATGGTGCGACGATCGACTCAGGCGGCGATCATCGGATCGCCATGGCCTTTAGCGTGGCCGCGCTTCGCGCACAGGGCGAGACGCTGATCCAGGGCGCCGAATCCGCCGCCATCAGTTTTCCCGAGTTCTTTGGTCTGCTTGACAATGTGGCGGAACGATAAGCCGCTGTCGTTCGTCATTGCGATCGCGTGCGAAAACAGAAAAGCCCAGCACTTGGCTGGGCTTTTCATCCTCTCTCAAAGAGGCTATTGGTTAACCGGCGGTGGAGTTGTTGTGGGTTCATTGCCTTTTTCGGCTGGCTGCAGGCCTGGAATTAAAGGAGCCACCGTTACCGTGCCTGTGGCTGCCTCATCCATGTTGATGCCATAGTGCTGCAGTGTCGTGGCCAGCGTCTGGTAAAGGCCTGCCCGAGCATTGGCATAAGCTGCTTTAGCTGCGATGAGGTTGTCCTCCGCCAGGGCCAATGCACGCTCCTGCTGTAAGACAAGGGCAGTGGTTGATGCGCCGAGGTGCAGTTTCTTCACCTCGTCATCGTAGCTTTGCTGCGCATACTGTTCAGCGGCCAAGTCTGCCTTTACCAAAGCTCGCTCGTTGGTCATTGCGAACTGCGCATTGACGACCTGCATACGTATCTCGGTATAAAGTTGTTCGAGGCGTAACTCCGCCTGGCGGTATTCCATCAGCGAACGCGCCTGGACAGATTGCGCTTCCCTGTTACGAAGGGGAATCGACAGGGTGACGCCCACGCCTTTGTCGGGCGCCGAACTGTTGAAGAGGTTTTGCAAGACCGTGCCATAGCCCCTCGACGGGTAAGAGTTCGGCGGGTAAGGAGTACAGGGACTGCCAAATCCTTCGCATGCGTCAGGGCTTTGCGAACCACCCAGAGCGCTTGAGCCATAGAATCCGTAAACATCCAGCGTCGGCAGAAGCCCGTTCCGCGCGCCTTTCAATGTGATCTCGTCGTTTTTCAAGGTCAGAACGGCCTGCTCCAGTTCTGGCCGTTGTTTGAAGGATGTCTGCACAAGCTCATCCACAGGCTGTCTCTCTTCGGGAAGCTCTTCCACGCTCACGCGGTCAGTAGGAATCACCGGAGCCGCTTCCAGCGCCGCGTCGTTCAGATTCCGCGCGATCGCCTGCTTGATGATCTGCTGCTGGTAGTTGAGAGTGTTCTGCGAGCTGACCAGTGCTTGCGTGTCGGTTGCCACCTGGGATTCGGCATTCACCACATCGAGCGGCGCCATGGTGCCGATCTGCAACTGTTTCTGATCGTCTGACAGCAGCTTCGTGCTCTGTTGCAGCGCCCGCTCCTTGGCCTGTGTGTCCTCGTACGCGCTCACCAGTCCCCAGTAGATGTTCTCAACCTGGTTGACCGTGTAAAGAATCTGCTGCCGGAACGACGAATTGGTGATGCGCCGGTCGTTGATTGCCTGATACATGAAGCGCTTGTTGATGAAAATGCCTGCGCCGTACAGCAAATGTTGCGTCACTGTGGCTTTGAAAACTGAATCCAGCAGCGGGCTGTAGACCTGGAACGGATTGTCAGTGGTCGTACGGGTATTTGTGATCGACGCAGTCAGCGAAGTGCCAGTGACAAATCCCTGGTTGTAGCCGAAGTTGTACTCGTTGGTGTTCGTGGTGAGAGTAGACTTGCCGCCTGAAAACAGCGTGTTGGCCTGCGGAGCATGAGCCCGCTCCAACTGAACGGTTCCAGTCACGGAAGGATCCAGAACCTCGGGAAGTGGACCTGCGCCTCCCGTCGTAAGCGTCAATCCTGCGGTACCGGAACCCGCGCCTCCAGAGCCTACGGTCGTACCACCAGGGCCGCCGCCGGCAGTGAGCGTTGAGGCCGCTCCGCCCAGAGTGTTGGTGATCAGGCCCGCTGGGGCTCCGAGAGGCTCTGCGCCGCTGCGCGTACGTAGAATGTCTGTGTCCGCAATGTCAAGGTTGTAGCGCGCGATGGCAATGTCGTAGTTGTTCTCGAGCGCTAGAGCCAATGCGTCTGACAGGCTCAGGTAGATTTTGCCGTCCCTTAGCAGGTCCGCAAGCCGGACCGAATTCTCAAAGTTCGCTTTGGGAATACTCGTGGCTCGATACCAGTCAATCGGATTGCCGAGCAAACGTCCCGCAGGTTTGGTGAAATCGCGCTGCGTCGGCCGTAGCTGGAGTGGTTGCGTCAGCACGGGCGCCGGCGCAGCCGGCAGGGTCGACGCCGCTTTGTCCGTCACCGGGGGCGCGGTTTGTTGCGCAATTCCCGATGGCACTCCAGCCGCCAAGGTGAGCATCGCCGCCGCCAGCGCGCGAAACTGTTTGCTTGACTTCTCTCTCACCTGCCGCGTGGTCTCATCCTGTTGCTCAAACACACGTATACCGAACAAATGCATGATTCCTCTCCACGAGTTGCTAAGGCATGTGGGGTGCCATTCTTCAAGACGTCCAGAGGGCCTCTCCGGACGCAGATTTACGAGGCTTCGGGGGCGATTTTCGCATCCTGCCTGCGATTCGACTTCCGTCTCTCTCAGTCAGTACGCGCACCGTTCACGGTTCGTTCCATTACCCCATTTCTCACCATTTCCGGCGGCCCAGCCAGACAATGCGGCGAAAAACTGAGTATATCGCAGCCATTCCCGTCGCACCGGCGGTCAGGCTCCTCAATTAACCTGTTATCTAAATTGATTCCCTTGACCAAATCCTCTCAATCCGCACCGGTTAGTCAAACCTGGAAGCTGACGATTGCCTACGATGGCACGGACTTCAGCGGCTGGCAGGTACAGCCCGGCCAAACCACCATACAAGGCGAGTTGCAGGCCGCTCTTGGCCGCATCACGGGCGAGGCTCCCCTGCCCCAGGGATCGGGACGCACCGATGCCGGCGTGCATGCATTGGCCCAGGTCGCCAGCTTCGAACTCCGGGCGCCCATTCCTGCGGAGAATCTGCGTGGCGCTCTCAATCGAATCCTGGCTCCGTCGATACGGATCCTCGAATCGAAGACGGTCGAGAGTACGTTTCACGCCCGGCACTCGGCGGTGGCAAAGACATACGAGTATCGAGTTCTGCTGCAGAATTCAGGTTGCGGCGAGGTCTGTCCACCTTTTCTGTCGCGCTATGTATACGCCTATCCTTGGCCCCTCGACCTCACAGCACTTCAAGCTGCTGCCCATTACTTCCTCGGCGAACACGATTTCCTCAGTTTTGCCGCCACCGATCCCGATCTTGCCGGCCGCACTGCCTCTTCTGCCTCCGAATTCGACGTAGGGGTGCAAGCGCCTGCGACGCCGCCTTGTGCCATCCGCACCATTTATTCGTCTGCCTGGGAAGCCCGAAGGAGCGAAACCGGCGATCTGCTGGTGTATCGCGTGCGCGGAAACGGCTTTCTGCACCACATGGTCCGCAACCTGGTGGGAACCATGCTGGACGTTGGGCGTGGTTATCGCAGGCCCGACGACATCCCCGCCATGCTCGCCGCGCGTTCCCGCTCGGCCGCCGGTCCCACAGCTCCCGCACGCGGGTTGTTCCTGCATTCTGTCGAATACGGCAGTTGAAGAAGAATTGCACGAGAGCAAGTCACCGAGACCATTTCTTCAGCACCTCCCTGCTACCCTGAAACCATCCGTATGGCAGTTTTTTTTCGCAAGTCGGCATTCTCGATGGTGACCGCGCTCGCTGCTCGCCGGCCCGTCCATGCCGCCTTTGCGTGGATGCACAACAATCCCCAAACCATCATGTCGTGGCAAGCGGAGCTGGTCGCCATACCTGCGCCGCCCTTTGGCGAAAGAGCTCGATCAGAGTGGATCGCGGCCCGTTTTGCCGACGCTGGCCTGGAGAATATCCAAACCGACGCCATCGGCAATGTGCTCGGTTTCTTGCCCGCCACCAAGCTGCCGCCTGAAAGCAGCGGTCCCGTGGTGGTGCTTTCAGCACATCTCGACACGGTTTTCCCTCTCGAAACGCCCCTCAACCCAACCCTCAGCCGAAGCAATGGAAATACTCGCCTGGGCGCACCGGGAGCCTGTGACAACGCAGCCGGCATCGCCGGAATGCTGGCGCTTGTGCACGCCCTCATCGAGGCAAAAGTCTCCCTCGCCGCGCCCTTGGTGGTCCTGGCGAATGTGGGCGAGGAGGGCGAAGGGGACTTGCGGGGCGTACGCCATTTTTACGAGCAGGATGCGCTGGCGGGCCGCATTGCAGCTCACATCGTCCTTGACGGAGCGGGCGCTGACTCGGCGGTCACGCAGGCGCTCGGCAGCCGGCGCTTTCAGGTCACCATCGCCGGACCCGGCGGACACAGCTTTACCGACGCCGGCACACCCAACCCGATAACCGCCCTTGCGTCAGCATTGGCTGCATTGGCCAGGACCCCCCTGCCCGAAGAGCCGCGCACCACGCTGAACCTTGGGACAATCCGCGGCGGCACCAGCGTCAATTCCATCCCTGAAAGCGCGACCGCCTCCATCGATTTCCGTTCGACCAACCCCGCAGAGTTGCTCCGGTTGGAGGTTGCACTGCATCGCGTTGTCGAAGACGCCGTGGAAGAGTGGAATGCCGTAGCCGGAACCAGTTCCCCACGCAGCCGAGGCCCGTTGTCCTTCATTGTGGAAAAGATTGGTGACCGTCCGGCCGCGCAATTACCTGCCGATTCTCCGCTACTTGAAACGCTGCGAGCTGTTGACAGGCATCTTGGCCTGCGCACCGATCTCCGCCTGGGGTCAACTGATGCCAACATTCCCATCTCTCGTGGTGTTCCGGCTCTCTCTATGGGTGCGGGCGGCGAGGGTGCGGGAGCGCACACCATGGCCGAGTGGTACTGCGATCGGGATCGTGAACTGGGCTTGCGCCGCGTACTGCTGCTCACCCTCGCGATGACCGACTGGGCCGCGGAACAATAAACCCGAATTCGTATGGACAATACAAGCCATGCAGTGGTTCCGTTCAGGCCCAGATCCTTTCCGTACGACGCCGCTTTCAATGGCCTCCGTCTGCTACACTCCGCCCATGCGAGCCCCAGCCGCTTTTCTGATTGCCATTCTCTCTGTCACAACCCTCTGCTTCGCTCAGACCTCTACCAGGCACACTGCGCAGCGACACGCGAAATCGGCGCCATCCGGAACCGCGGAGATCATCTACTTTGACGGGATCATCTACACCGGCGAAGGTTTCGCCGAAGGCAAACCCCGCGTGGTGCAAGCGATGGCGATTGCAGATGGCAGAGTGCTGGCGGTGGGCACCAATGCAGAAGTCACGCGTTTGGGTGGACCTCATACCGTCCTTCGTGACTTGAACAGCGCCAGTTCAAGCACTTTCCTGTTTCCAGGATTCAACGACGCGCACGTACATCTTGGCAGCGCCGGCCAGACCAAGCTCAATGTGGACCTGACCGGAGTTCAATCCGTCGGCGACATGCTTGCCAAGATTCAGAATTACGCGCAAGCGGCCCCGGCAGGTCAATGGCTCATTGGCGGCAATTGGGATCACACCCTGTGGAAGCAGAAGGTGTTGCCCACGCGCCAGGACCTCGACAGGGTCACAGGCGACCATCCTGCGTTTCTTGACCGCATCGACGGACACATCGCCATTGCCAACTCGCTTGCGCTCAAGGCTGCTGGCATCACGGGAAGCACAAAGCCGCCGCAGGGTGGCGCTATTGATCTCGACGCCAACGGTGAACCCACTGGCATTCTTCGCGAGTCCGCGCAGGAACTGGTCTATAAAGTGATTCCGCCGCCCAGCCACGACGAACGGCGCAAGGGCGACGAACTCGCAATTGAAGACGCAATTTCCCATGGCATCACCAGCGTGCAGGACTTCAGCGACTGGCAGGACTTCCTCATCTACGAAGAGTTGGAAAAGGAAGGCAACCTCACGCTCCGCATCACGGAATGGCTGCCGTTCAAAGACCCGTTACCCGAACTCATCAAGATGCGCGCGCATCACGACCTTCATGACCCCATGCTTCACACGGGCTTTCTGAAAGGCTTCATGGATGGTTCTTTGGGCTCCCGCACCGCAGCTTTGAAGGCACCTTATTCCGACGATCCCGGAAACACCGGCCTCCCTCAATACACTCAGACGCAATTGAACAAGATGGCAGTCGAACGCGCGCGCGCAGGTTTTCAGTTGGGTTTTCACGCCATTGGTGACCGGGCCGCGGCCATGGCGCTCGACGCTTACTCGCAGCCCGGCATATCCCGCACCGCGCGCAACCGCATCGAACACGCTCAGGTGGTCGATCCAGCCGACATTCCGCGCTTTAAAAAGCTCGGTGTTATCGCCTCCATGCAACCGAGCCATGTGCTTACGGACATGAATTGGGCCGAGACTCGTCTCGGACCCAAACGCGCTGCGTATTCCTACGCGTGGAAGGCTTTCCTCGACGCAGGTGTGCCCCTCGCATTCGGCACCGACTATCCGGTTGAGCCCATCACGCCTTTCCGCGGTATCTACGCAGCCGTCACCCGTATGAACGAGTATGGAACCAAGACCTACTTCCCTCAAAACAAGATCACGCGTGGACAGGCGCTTTACGCCTACACGCAAGGCTCGGCCTACGCAGAGTTTGCAGAAAAGCAAAAAGGCAAGCTGGCTCCCGGCTACGATGCGGACTTCATCCTTGTCGACCGCGATCTCTTCAAGGTTGCCCCTGGCGGAATTCTCGATACCAAGGTGCGCGCAACTTTCGTGGCGGGCGAGCAGGTCTTTTCGGCTGCCAGAGAGGATCAATAATTGGAAAGGTTCGCCAAGCTTTTCGATGGCGACGGAGACTTGAGTTTTCTTTTCAGCGCGGCCCATTCGTGATCTGCAAACTGTCCGTTCTTCGTCTCTCCTACCCGACTCTCCTCTTTTGCATCCAAGCAAAAGAGGCCAGATGATCCAATTTCTTGCGCAAAACTGGCATCACCTGCTGTGGGCAGCCGCCATCCTGGGTGCGGCAATTGTTGTTGCACTCATCGCGCACATCGTTGTTTTCAAGCTGCTCCGGCGGTTGGCCAAGCGCAAAAATGGCGCCATTGGCCAGTCTCTGGCAAGGCACGGTGAGGGTCCCTCACGCTGGATCTTCCCCCTTCTCGCCGTGCTGGCAGTTTTGCCGGGCCTTCCCCTGCCTCAAATTCTGATGTCGGCTCTTGAGCACATCACGGGCCTCGGCCTTATCGCTGCCGTCGCGTGGCTCGTTATCCTGTTCATTGACATTACCTCCGACGTTCTCTCCGGGCGCTATCGCGTTGACGTCGAGGACAACCTGGTTGCGCGGCGCATCCAGACGCAGTTCCAGATGCTGCATCGTATCGTGGTTGTGCTGGTTGCGGTCGTCACCTTGTCCATCATGCTGATGACCTTCCCCGTGATCAAGCACATCGGCATGAGCCTTCTGGCCTCCGCGGGCCTGGCCACGCTGGTGGTGGGCATGGCGATGAAAGGTACATTGTCCAATCTCATCGCAGGCGTGCAGATTGCCTTCACCCAACCTTTCCGCCTGGAAGACGCAGTTGTCATCGAAGGCGAATGGGGATGGATTGAGGAAATCGGGACAATGTTCGTTGTCGTGCGAATATGGGACCTGCGCCGGCTTATCCTGCCTCTTTCCTATTTTCTCGATCATCCGTTTCAGAACTGGACGCGCACCAGCGCGCAACTCCTCGGCAACACCATCCTCTACGCCGACTACACCGTCCCTATGGACGAACTGCGAGCGGAACTGCGAAGAATCTGCGAGTCGACAAAGCTTTGGCGAGGCCAGGTCTGCGCTCTGCAGGCCACCGACGCCACAGAGCATACTGTCCAACTACGCGCACTGATGGACGCGCGTAATTCAGGTGACGCATGGGATCTGCGCTGCCTGGTGCGCGAAGGGCTCATCGCCTATCTGCAAAAGAACCATCCGGAAAGCCTTCCGCGCTTTCGCGGCGCATTCACTGGCATTTCTCCGGACAACCTGGATGGAAGCGACGCGCATGGAGGTGGCCGATCCGCACTTCCCCCGCAGACCGCAAGACCGACGGTCGAAAACGACGCACAACAAACCGCATAAGGAACCCAAACTGAGACGTTCAGTGTGCTGCTGAAATAATGCAGACTGATGAAGCTGCGCGCTTACCTGCTCATGCTATTTGTGGTCGCCGTGTGGGGATCGACGTTCGTGCTCGTAAAGGGAGCGCTGGCCGATGCCACACCGGCAGCTTTCAATCTCGTTCGCATGGTGCTCGCCTTCGTCCTGTTGGCCGCGGCATATCATCGCTCCTGGCGTACCATTCGACGCGGCGACCTTGCAGCCGGCGCGCTGGTTGGCTTATGTCTCGCGGCGGGATACCAGTTCCAGACCACTGGCCTTGCGCGCACGACGCCCTCTAAATCGGCATTCATCACCGGCCTCGTGGTGGTACTGGTGCCCCTGTTCTCGGCGATTCCCGCGCTGCGACCGCCGGGGGCGCGTCCGCCGCGCTGGAATGCCTACACAGGGGCCGCGCTTGCCTTCATGGGAATTCTTCTCTTGACCGCTCCCGTTGTCGCAAAGGTTGATGCGCGCGACAGTGGCCTTGGCGGAATCGCGACCCTGCTACCGAGTCTCTCTTCAATCAATTTCGGCGACATGCTCACCTTCGGCTGCGCCATCGGATTCGCATTTCATTGCCTCGCGCTGGGCCACGTCTCGCCCCGCATTGCTTTTCAGCCGCTGGCGCTGATGCAGGTTGGTTTCTGCGCGGTCTTCATGGCTCTGAGCCTGCCGTTCATCGAACATCCGCACATCACCTGGACACCCCGGCTCGTGATTGCGATTCTGATCGCGGCCGCACTGGCAACTGCCGCCGCCTTCTCCATCCAAAGCTGGGCGCAATCCATTTTGCCCTCGACGCACATCGCCCTGCTGCTCACAATGGAGCCCGTTTTCGCCTGGATCACTGCCTTTATTTTCACGGGAGAACGACTAGGACTGCGCCCTGCCTCCGGCGCTCTGCTAATTCTCGCTGGAATCGCACTTACTGAACTTGTGCCCCCACCTCACGTGCCGACAGCGCATGAAGCGTGAATAGCGAGACTAAATCGCGTCTTTCGGCCACGCTCTTGTGTGAGTGAGATAAACCGCCGAAGCCGGATAGGCGACAACAACCGCTTTTACTGGTCGTGGAGGCAGACTTACAGCGGGCTTTGCCGCCGTCGAATTCTCCTCCTGCATCTGCCGCCAACACTGCCACACCCTATCACCATCCGAGCCTTGAAGCGGCAGCAGATTGAAGAACGTGAAACACAGATTGGCGATGCCAAACGTAGCCGACCAATGCCAAGTCAGAAGGAGGGCCAGGTTAGCCAATGGGCCCGCCAGGGAAATCAGCGCGTTTTTAGCAGGAGACCCGGCTTCTCTAAGTGTGTACAACCCCTTCCAATGAAAACCAATCTTCTTGATCCTAACGCCGACCGCCAGCGCCATAGCCAGGTGGGCGGCCTCATGCAGCGCCATTGCCAGAACGCCAAGAAAAAGGCCTTGGAAAACAGGGAAGAACCACTCCAGGCTCAATGCGTGCACGATGACCTCCCTTTCTATCCTTTGATGCGCGAGGAGCACATAAGCTACTCTTCGGAAACGAAGTTTCTTGACAATATGTTCCCGGGGCCTGACCCAGAGGGGCGTGTCCCTTTCTGGGAATGAGTGCAATTATGGTTTCAGGTTGCACATAACAGGATTCTTGCTCTCCTGTACCTCCGCTCGAGGCCTGTCCGTTCGTCCTGCAACGGCCCACAGTGCACCCCGACGCGGTGTCATTCAATGCGACGCTTTGCGCAGATTTGCGTCTAATCTGGTTGAAGCCGCGTCCGGGCCGCATTGGGTGGAGGCTCTGAGCGCGCACATTTCTCATCGCCCGCTACTTCTGGTGCAACCGGGATCGAGAACAACGGAATCCAAGGTATCCATGCGGGCACTCTCCCCACTGGCTATACTGTTTTAAGAAGCATCGAACATCCCAGCCCGAGGGGTTGGTTACCTGACGAGGTCATTGAACTCATGAAATCGCTCTTCGACCGGCTGCGCGCACGCCGTCTCGCATCAAGTTTTGTCCTGCTTGCTACACTTTCGGCTGCCATCGTGGCCGGTTCCTTCGCAGCCCACGGCGTCCGCGGACAGGAAAAACAGAATGAAAGCGCCGATGCCACCCCCCTCAAGGTGGTCAACTCCACCGTGCCTTCCAACGAGTTTGTCAGGATTGCCAAGGAGGTGGGGCCCGCGGTTGTGAACATCAACACCGAAACCTTGCCCAAGCAATCGACAAACAGGCGCCGCAATCCCCACGGAAACATGCAGCCCTTCCAGCAGAATCCTGGCGACCAGAATCCGGGCGACGACCAGAATGGCGATCAGCCGCAAGGTCCGGACAACAACTTCCAGGACTTCTTCAATCACTTCTTCGGCGGGCAGGCGCCCGATCAGGGCGGCGACGATAGCGGGAGCGTCCAGGAATCGCTTGGATCCGGCTTTATTGTAGATCCCAAGGGCTACATTATTACCAATAATCACGTGATCGAGAAGGCAGACAAGATATACGTCAAGCTCTCCACAGACCCCGACACTCAGGACCTGGGCCGTCCGGCACGCGTCATCGGCACAGACAAAGCGACCGACCTGGCCGTGATCAAGATCGATACCAATTCACCCTTGCCTACCGTCAAGCTCGGCAACTCTGACAGCACCCAGGTGGGCGACTGGGTAGAGGCAATCGGGAGTCCCTTTGCGCTGGCGCAAACCGTAACCGCCGGTATCATCTCCGCCAAGAACAGGACCATCGATCAGGGCGCTCCGGGACAGTTTCAGCACTTTATTCAAACCGACGCCGCCATCAATCCAGGAAACTCCGGCGGTCCGCTCCTGGACATGAATGGCGACGTAATCGGCGTCAATACCGCCATCTATACGCAATCGGCAGGCTACCAGGGTATTGGCTTTGCCATGCCGTCGAACACCGTGGCCGCCGTGTACAACGACCTCATCAGCCCCAGCCACAAAGTTGTACGCGGATCGATCGGCATTCAGTTCCGCGAAGGATTGTCCGGCGCCGTCAATCGTGTGTACGGGTTCAAGAACGGCGTGCTGGTGCAGGAAGTCCAGCCCGGAGGACCGGCGGACAAGGCCGGGCTCAAGCCGGGCGATATTATTACTACGGTCGATGGCCGTTCGATCAAAGACGGTGAAGACCTGGTGAATGAGATTGCCAGCCGCAGGCCAGGTTCAAGTATTCGTCTTGGATACCTCCGCAATGGCAAGCAAAACGACACCACTGTCACCATCGGCGACCGGGATAAGGTGTTTGCGAATCTGGGTGCGCAGCAAAACAATTCAGCTCCCGAAGAGCCAGGCGATGCGGGTGAGACGAAGCTCGGCATTGTCGTGCACGAGGCCTCGCAGGCTACAACGGCCAAGCTTCAGACCCCCGGCATGGTTATTCAGTCGGTTCGGACAGGGTCGTTCGCAGATTTGCAAGGCCTTGAGCCAGGTCTCGTAATTACGCGCATCAACAAGCAGCCAACAGGCACGAAGCAACAATACGACGCCGTTGTAAGCAAGCTAAAGACCGGCGATGATGTAGTCTTTGAGGTGATGGATCCACGCCATCCCGAGTCTGGAATCAACTACATAGGCGGAACGTTGCAATAACCGCCGACAGCCTGCCGGGAGCTGATGTTAATGTTCCCGGCAAAACAAATTCCGCAGGGTGAACTCTCGGAAACGGGAAGCCTCGCTTGAAGGCGGCGTCAGCCTTTTGCACGAGGCTTCGATAAGGAGCAGATTCTCCAAGTTCCTCCTTACTGGAGTAACCCAGGTATCTTGTTTTGAACAGTTTTTAGTGGCACGGAACGGGGCGCTCAGATAAGATTCAACGAAGTGGCCCGGGAAAGTCTATTTGCAGAGGTAAACCAGCATGCTTTCATTTCGAGCAAGTCTGGCAATTTTGTTGTCAGCGGCCATCGTTGCATCACCAGCCTTCGCCACCCGCGCACATCGGGCGACCAGCAGCGCCCATTCACACCGAATTCACAAGACGGCCAGAAAGGCGGTGCACAAGGTGCACGGCCAGCAGGCCATCGATCCTGCACGAGTGACTGAGATTCAGGAGGCGCTGATCCGCGAGCATTATCTCAGCGGCGACGCCACGGGAAAATGGGATGCTGAAACGCAGGCTGCCATGCAGAAGTACCAGGGCGACCAGGGCTGGCAAACCAAACTGATGCCCGACTCGCGCGCGCTGAAGAAGCTCGGGCTCGGTCCGGACTACTCTGAAGCCATCAACGCCAAAGACGCTTCCTTCGTTGATCCGCCGCCAGTGAGTTCCATTCCTGCACCCCAGGCGGCTGGATTTGCCGCAGCGGCGGGCACCAACCGATGAGGTAATCCCCTCAACTCGGATAAACAACTCGGACAATCGATGGAAAAGAGCCGCCTTCGAGCGGCTCTTTCGCGTTGAGGTGCCGCCTGTTCACCCTAGCCGCGATATCTCACGGAGCTATTGATTAATGAAGTGGGGATCAAAAAATAAATAGCAAAAGGCCGCTGTTTTTGTGGCATAACTGCGTTGTCTAGTCGTAGTTGAATGCCAAAAAAGGAGCGGCCTTTGATGACAGAGTGTATCCAAGAATCGTTCACATTTACAGCCCATTTTTCACGACGTGTACAGGCCGAGTTCACAGCAGGTCGGGTTTCGAGTGACGGCGGCGCGCTTCTTTTGCGTGAGGCAGACCGCAGGATCAACCTTTTGGGCCGGCTGGCGAGTTGTTTTCTTGATGGGCGTGCACCGTTGCTGATCAAGCACCGCTTGTCGGAGATGCTTTCGCAGCGCATCTATGGTCTGGTGCTGGGCTACGAGGACCTTTGCGATCACGAGCAGTTGCGTTCCGATCCGTTGCTGGGAGTGTTGAGCGGCAAGCGGGAACTGGATGAGCCGCTGGCGGGCAAGAGCACGCTGAACCGGCTGGAACTGACGGGGCGCAGCCGGCGATATCACAAGATCTCCTATTCAGGAGAAGCCATCGATCGCCTGCTGGCCGATCTGTACATCGATTCGCACCCGACGATGCCCGATCAGATCGTGCTCGATCTGGATGCCACCGACATCCCGTTGTATGGCCATCAGCCGGAGCGGTTCTTCCACGGTTATTACGACAGCTACTGCTATTTGCCGCTGTACATCTTCGCCGGTGACCAGTTGCTGTGCGCGCGGCTCCGGCCGGCCAATCAGGATGCGGCGAAGGGCTCGGTCGAAGAGGTCAGCCGCATCGTGGCGCAACTGCGGCAGCGCTGGGCTGGCGTGAAGATCGTGCTCCGCGCCGACTCCGGCTTCTGCCGCGAAGACCTGATGGGCTGGTGCGAACAGAACCACGTCGATTATGTCTTCGGCCTGGCGCGGAACAAGCGGCTGGCAAAGATCATCGGCGCCCAGATGCATCAGGCTCAGATGCTGCATCAGAGCAGCGGCAAGGCGGCCCGGGTCTTCGCCGAGTTCAGCTACCAGACCCGCAAGAGCTGGTCCTGCGCGCGCCGCGTAGTGGCCAAGGCCGAATATCTCGACAAGGGCGAGAACCCGCGCTTCGTAGTCACTTCGTTAACCGCTGAGCAGTGGGCCGCGCAGAACTTATACGAAAAGTTCTACTGCGCAAGAGGAGAGATGGAGAACCGCATCAAGGAACAGATGTGCCTGTTCGCCGACCGGCTCTCCACCGACGAGATGAAAGGCAATCAGTTGCGTCTCTACTTCTCCGCCCTGGCTTACACCTTGATGGAAGCGCTGCGCCGGCTGGGACTGAAAGGCACTGCCTGGGCCGAGGCGCAAGTAGATACGATCCGCCTAAAGCTGCTCAAAATCGGCGCCATCGTGCGGCTCAGCGTGCGCCGCGTGCTCCTCCAGCTCAGCTCCGCCTACCCTTGGAAAGACATCTACGCCCACGCCTTCCACTCACTGAGATGCTGAACGCATCCTCTGACCAAAGAAAACTACACTTCCACCTTCGGCCACAGGCAGAGCCATGCTCCAAATACGCGCAACAACATCCAACCCACTGCGCCAGTGAGCCAAACCTGTTCTTGAAGGATCGCCTCGGCTCGAAAAATGACCCCAAGACTCAAATCTTGAATCCGATCACTCTGAAATCAGAGCCTGTGAGAAATCGCGGCTAGCCGGCTTGTCTCACAAGAAAGGGAAATAATGTGCAAGTTTTTTGTGGAAATCAAAAATAAATAGGGGGGTAGGTGCGCGTTTTTTGGGGGTCCGGACCGGCTAAGTTGCTGACAGATTGGATCTTGGTCATACATGACACTGAAACGAAGTGCCGCTGAACCCCCGTTTAAGTACCACTAAGGTCGCCTTGGCATCTCGCGCTCCGGACTTTTCTGTTTTGGAAGTAACCATGTTTCAATGTTGCGCCAATCGGCGTTAATTCTAAGCCAATGCGCGACTGCAAACCTTGGAAGGAATGGCGTCGGTCTGTTTTTTGCAATGCGACCTCTCTACAACCGGGGAAATACAGGCTAGAAGTGCATCGGCGGAATCCCTTGCAGGAGGAACTCATAGCGGGCGCGCACTGTGGACGGGCCAGAGGTGGTGGGAATATTCAGATGGATCAATTCGTTCTCCGCACCGTACTTGGGCCATTCAGGCAGCCCTGGACCGTTGGGGTCGCCGGTTTTGGCGAAGTTCGTCCAGTAGCTCATCATCTCATCGCTCAGCTTCCAATCTTCCGGACGCCACACGGCTCCGGGGCGGGTCGCCAAGGTGCCGAACACGTACTCGATGTCGTCGGAATGAAAGGCAAACGAGCCGGGATGGAACTTGCTTGGCGGAGCGGCAAGTTCGAAATGATAGCGATACACCGGTGAATCGCCTGTCTTACGCTGTGCTTCCAGCCATTTCCACGTGCCGAACGCGATGAACGAGTCGCTTCCGAAGTCGATCGCCGAGCGCAATGCCTGGGCATCCGTATCATCGGGATAAAGCTTGAGGAATTCCTCGGCGCGATCCTTGAACCTCTGATCCGCCATGTCCTTCCACTGCGCCGCGGTCATCCCGCGCATGGCGACAAAGCTGCCTTCGTCGGCATTCCAGCCCGCAAGCAGGGGCACATGTGCCTGCTTTCCGGCCGCGTAGGTGTCAGGCACGGGCTCCGTCAGGAAAGTTCCGTCGATATCCGGCGCAAAGCGGGGCGTTCCCTTTTGTTTGACCGCCTCCAAAATCTTGTCGGTCGGCAGCGCGCGCAGTTCGGCCAGTGTTTTCACTCCCAGTGAATCCACCCATGCGCCATCCACCTTGGCGCTTTCAGCCACGGTCTCCCCGCCAAGAGTCAAAGCGCTCGGAAAGGCGGCGCCGCTCTCACCGATTGCCTTTTGAAAAAGTCCCTGCGCCATGGGTGACGCCATCAGCGTACTCACGGCAAATGAGCCTGCGCTCTCGCCAAAGATGGTCACATTGTTCGGATCGCCGCCGAAGTTCTTGATATTGGCATTCACCCAGCGCAGCGCGGAAACCATGTCCATCAGCGCGTAGTTCCCTGCTGAACCATTGGCCTCTTTAGCCAGATCATCCGTTACTAGAAAACCGAATACGCCCAGACGGTAGTTGATGGTGACAAGGATGACGCCCTTCAATGGCAGAAAGTCTCCGTTGTGACGTGGCTCCGAACTGGCGCCAGACGTGTAGCCACCGCCATGAATCCAGAACATCACCGGCAGCTTGCTTTTGTTGGAAGCGGTGGCCGGCGTATACACGTTCAGAAACAGGCAGTCCTCGCGGGGCCCCGGGTCTTCAAAAACCATGTCGTCGGATTCGCGGTCCGTAGCGCATCGCGAACCGTACTGGGTCGCATCGCGCTTGCCTTTCCACATAGCCGGTGGTTGGGGCGCCTTCCAGCGCAGGTCGCCCACCGGAGGCGCCGCATACGGTATCCCCAGAAATGCCCGCACCTTGCCGTCATTGATGGTCTTGCCCTGCACTTTGCCCTGCCCGGTCTTGACTGTCAGCGAGTCGGCATGCGCAAGCCCAGATAACCCAAACACTGCCACCGCCAAAACGAAACCCACCATCTGCAAACGAATCCGCATGAGAAAATCCCCCGCCGAATACCTTATCAGGGACGGCCGACAGGCGCGGGTGATGCTGGCTTTTTTCCATGAAGCGCATCACTCTTCTGAAGCAGCCATCTCTGGCGCGAGCAGATCTGCAATGGTCTCGCGGCACCGAATGAGCCTTGTCTTGCCGGCTTCAACCAGCACCTCTGCCGGCCGCATGCGCGTGTTGTAATTCGAGCTCTGTGCCATGCCGTAAGCTCCGGCATCGAGCAGCGCGACAAGATCGCCAGGGTGAACGGGCTGCAGCTTTCGATCGCGCGCAAAAAAATCTCCCGATTCGCACACCGGTCCTACCACATCCACGGTGCGTGCCCGTCCCGGGCGCGGATGCACGGCCACAATCGCATGATGTGCCTGGTAAAGCGCAGGCCGAATCAGGTCGTTCATGGCTGCGTCGGTAATTACGAAGGTCTTTTTGCCGTTTCGCTTTACCTGCAGGACGCGCGCCACCAGTGCACCTGCCTGCGCCACCAGAAATCGGCCCGGTTCAAGCAGCAATCGGCCCTCGAAGCCGTCCAGGGCCCGTTCGACGGCGGCAGTATACTCACGCACCTTGGCCGCGGCGTCGAATGGTCCTCCGTGGTAGTCGATGCCCAGGCCCCCGCCAGCATCCACGCACTTCAATGAGATGCCCGCGCTTGCAAGTTGCCGAACCAGCTTGTTTACCCGGACCATGGCAGCGCCAAACGGGTCGGCGGAGCGAATCTGAGATCCGATGTGGACGCTGATGCCGTTCGCTTCAAGCCAGCGATTGTCCGCGGCGCCCTTGTATATCCTGAGAGCCTGCCGGATGTCGATGCCGAATTTGTGCTCGCGCAGGCCAGTGGAGATGTAAGGATGCGTTTCGGCAAAAACATCGGGATTCACTCGCAGTGCAAAGCGCGCCTTCGTTTTCATCTTCCGCGCGCGCACAGCCAGCAGTTGCAGCTCTGCCTCGCTTTCCACATTGAACTCAAGAATCCCCGCCGCGAGAGCGCGGTCAATTTCTGCCGCTGTCTTCCCTACGCCTGAAAACACAACGCGGCCAACCGCCCCGGGCGCTGCGGCCAAAACCCGCTCCAACTCGCCGCCGGAAACAATGTCAAACCCAGCCCCGCGATCTGCCAATAGCTTGAGAATGGCCAGCGCAGAGTTGGCCTTGACGGCATAGCAAACAAGGTGATCCCGGCCGGCAAACGCCTGCTGAAAAAGCTGAAGGCGTTCCACGATCTGATCGGCTGAATACACATAAAGCGGCGTACCGAATTTGCGCGCCAATGACTCAAGGGACACTTTGCCACAGTGGAGAGCGCTTTTTGGCTCAGGATAGTGAAACGGACGGGAAGATGAAGTCGACAAAGGGGTCAAGATGGGTTTTCCAATAGAGAGCTTTGCTCCTTTGAGCCTACCGCATTCGAGCGCGGCATCAAGTGTCCATCCTGCCCTTATGCGTCAGGTTGCCGCATCCACTCCGCCAGCAGGGCCGCAACTTTTTGCGGCTGTTCATAGGCGGCAAAGTGTCCCGCGTCAGGCAGCAGATGGAACTCGCACCCGCCCGGCGCAGCCTGGTAGGCCTCCATCTCCGCCGGTGACGTTGTCGGGTCCTCGCCCCCGGCGATAGCCAGCACAGGGGCATGGATCGTACCGATGGTCGGAACAGAATCAGGCCGCGAAGCGAGTCCCGCTTGTACAGCGACGACGGCCGCAGGCGTTAGAGTCATCCGGGCTCGGAGTTCCGCCACAATCTCCTGGCGACGTACGCGCGCTGTCGCACCGATGAGGGTTTGTGCGTTCCCGTCGAAGAACGCATCAACTCCCTTCGCCCGGACCTGGGCAATTGTGGCGGCGCGCTTCACAAGGTTTGTTTCGGCGTCGGGCTGCGGTTTTGAGCAAACAATGGCTAATCCGCGCATTCTCGCAGGCGCTCTGCGCCACAGTTCCATCAGGACGTATCCCCCGATGGAACAGCCGGCAAACATGGCCTCAGGCAATTCAAGATGATCCATAAGTGCGAGAACGTCCTGGGCAAGTTGGCCCATGCGCAGCACCGGCGCATCCGGAACGCGTGTGAACCCGCCAGCGGGCAATTCCGTGCCCAACTCTGAAGCGCCATGTCCGCGCAGGTCGGGAATGATGGCTCGCACGCCGGCCAGATCTTCTATCAGTGGGCGCCAGTATTCATGATCGAGAGGTGTTGGATGAAGAAAAACGACGGGTTGGCCGGTTCCGCTTTCGCGATAACTCAGCCTTGAAGCACCCGATTCATACGAACCCTTCATACATTAGGAGGATACGCCCCCGGGGTCCCCATCGGTTCTTCGGGAATGCCGATCCAGCCGGCAAGATAAGCGACTCCCACAAGGCCTCCGGAACAAAAGAAGCCAACCACCGTGAGAATTCGCACAATGGACACATCCCATCCGTTCGACTGCGCCAGCGCGAGGCAGACGCCGGCAATCTGGCGGCCAACCAGCGGGCGAACGAGCGGTCTGCCAGGCATAGACGCGGCCGCAGCTACGACGGTTCCGCAGTTCGAACAAAAACGTGCACCCGCCGGCAATCCCGTCCCACAGCGATGACAATACAAGGCCATGACCGACCCCCTTTTCACTTCAACCTACACATCCTAAACATACGAAACCAGGAACGCCACAGTTCCCTTCCGGCAGCTGATTCGAGAAGCTGTCCTGCGGCTAATTGCCTCGATACGGGCCGCGCAGGTACTTCCTTGCCGTGTCAGCTCGCGAGGTGTTCGGTCCGGTCGAGATGGCGGTCTGATAATCCCTGATCGCCTGCTGGCGTTCGCCGTTCAGGTCACGGCATTCGCCGGCTGCCAGCAGCGACCGGATTTTAAGCTCGGGACCAACGTTCTTTGCCCAGGCAGCCTGCTCGTAAGCTTGTGCCGCCTGCGCATAGTGCCTTTGTCCTCGAAGCGCGTCACCCAGCCCAAAATAGGCCAGTTCCAGCCGTGCTTCGGCAAAATAATAGGGCTTGGCGTTTTCCGCGAGAAGAGCCCGATAGGCATCGACAGCTGCCATTCCCTCGCCGTCGTCCTTGCGCAGGTTCGCTTCTTCGAGGCAGAAAAGGAAGTCGTGCGGGTATTGATTGATCAGCCCGCGTACCACCTGGATTGCCTCTTTGTATCGTCCCTCGCGGCGCAGGAAAAGTGCAATTACTGTACGCGCTTCCACATTCGTCGTCACCCCGCGATTGCCGTCGTCCCGCAGCATCTCCAGGCCGTGGCTCTTCGATCCCGTTATGCCCGCAAACCCGATGAGAAGCTTGAACGGCCAGGGCAACGCCCCAACCACATATTCATAAACTCCCACCACCAGCTTCGCATCGACGTAATTCGGATCGAGTTGCAGTACGCGTGTATCGTCGTCTTTGGCTTTTGTCGCCAACCGGAAGGCGGGGCCAAAGCCGCGATCTACCATGGCCAGGTAGGTACACTTCAGGCTGCGCGCCCAGGCGCGGGCATACAGCGCATCCACGTCGTTGGGATTCTTGCCCAAGCGCCAACCTGCCTCGTGAATCGCTTCATCGGCGAGCGCGAAAATGCGGTCGCGAGTCTTTGGATCTTCCTCCGTGGCATGACGGCCGGTGAGAAAACCGTCGTTGGCGTAGAAAGTCGTGTCGAGCAGGTCAAGCCTGTAGAGTTCCTGGAAGAGCACCGCGTTCAATAGCAGCGCCGTCGCCTGCGGGTCGCCAGGATGCTCCTCGTGAAAGCGTTCGAAGCGTTGCACCGCGCCGGGATAGTCAAGGTTGTAGAAGTGCACATATGCCTCGCGCACCAGCGGGTCCCGGTTCAGCGGATTGGTATGCACTTCTGAGCCCCAGGCTCCAACTACCACTGCAAACAGAACTGCCGTACAACCAGCCTTCAGGATCCGGAATCCAGCTTTCCTCAACGCGCCATCTCCTGTATTCCCACTAACAATGGATGCACCTTTCAATCAGGCCGGTGGGCAAATCAGTCCCGGTTGCTCAATCGACCGGAACACCTAAAGCTTCCAGCAAAAATATCCCGTCCCAAAAAGGAAAATCCGGTACGTTTGACGTTAATCAAGAAGAGAATTCCCCCCCTGCTTCTTCTTCGCGAACGTTGCGAGACCCCGGATCTTCAACCCTTGACCTGGATTACGAAAGAAGGGTGCCATGAGTCGAATCGAGTTGCTTGGGCTTCTGTTGAATCAAGCTCAGTTTAACGGATTTGAGTTCCGCCGCTGGTTTCAGTCGCATATTCTGCCCTCCTGGCCCGGTGGCGAACAGGCTATCGCCCTGCTTGCGAGCGAAGGCCGCTACTACAGCCTGCTGTTTTCCCACGATTTCGCGCGGTGCTTCTGGAGAACCGGCGCACTCATCAGCTTTAGCGTCCCCTCGATTACTTATCCCAGGGTCAACGGACGCGGCGAAGTCGTTCAGGTAACGCGCAAACCCTTTACCCGACGTACCGTCAAGCCGGACGTGTGGAAATACCACCTGCGCCAGATGGCAATCGCCGATGACCCGATTGCCTATCTTTGCCGCTTCCTTCCGGCGCACGTCCAGGACAGTGTTGCAGGATGCGCCGAAGGAGCGAAACTGGCTCAGGCTTAAGCGCAAGGACTAAAAAGCAGAACATGAAGTAGGATTCAGGTATGACCCATTCGGAGCGGCTGAACCCTTCCTTCGCTTCTCCACGTCCAGCAACTTTGGACCCGCTGGGAAAGGCTCGCGATTGCCTGATCGTTGCCCTTGACGTTCCGAACGCCCAGGCGGCATCCGGGCTTGTGGATCGTCTCGAGAACTCCTGTAAATGGTTCAAGGTGGGTTTGGAGCTGTTTGTCGCCGCGGGTCCTGATATTGTCCAGCGCCTGGTGGCGTGCGGATACTCCGTTTTCCTCGACCTGAAGCTCCATGACATTCCAAACACGGTCGCAGGTGCGGTGCGATCCGCCGCCACCCTCGGCGCCCGCATGATCACGCTTCACGCTGCCGGCGGTCCCGTTATGCTGGCCGCTGCCCGAAGTGCCCTGGATGGTGTTGCGGACGCGCCGGAACTGCTCGCCGTTACCGTGCTCACCAGCATGGATAGCGACCAGATGAGCGCCGTGGGCGTAGATCGCACCGCGGGATTGCAAGTGGAGTTGCTTGCGCGCGTGGGCGTGGATGCCGGAATTCGAGGTTTCGTCTGCTCACCCAAGGAAGTCGCCTCCTTGCGTGCTCTTACCGGTCCTGAAGGAGTGCTTGTGATTCCCGGCATACGACCCGCCGGAGCCGAGCTTGGCGATCAGAAGCGTATTGCCACACCGACCGAGGCGCTGCGGCAGGGCGCCAGCTATCTGGTCGTAGGCCGACCCATCACAGCTGCGCCCAATCCGGCGGAAGCGGCGGAAGCAATTCTCAACGAGATGGCCGGCGCTCTGGAAGTCAGACTCGAAGACAGCAAAACCCGGCAAAAAGCCGGGCTTGGCCACGCGTCACACTTAATCTAACGCTTAAAGTTTTTCATAGAAATCGCATGCAGAGCACGAGATGTAGACTCCGCCGGGGATGCCGCGCTCGCGATCCTTCACGCGCTTGACGATGCGCGTTGGCTTGCTGCACTTGGGACAGTCGGTCGACTTCGTCGTGTCCATTACCTTCTTGCGATCACCTGTTTTGGCAATTTTGGCCATCGGTCGGGTGTTTCTCCTTCTGGGTGGTGTCTCTGCACACACGCGAGAAGTTCTTCGCGCGGCTTCAACGGCGCGGTCTTACACTCACCTCTTGCTGCAACTTGATTGCTGGGAGGCAGCGGGACTCGCTCCATCCAGTTTACATGAATCGCGGTGGCTTATTGCGGCTTTCCGTCTGCCGGTGCGGGCCGAGCCGGGGCAGGAGGCTGCGAAGCATCCCCCGCCCCCGTCGCGGGCTGTCCGTTGCCCGACGAAGCGGGAGTGGCGGCCGGCGTCTGGCTGGCCGGCTTGGTGCCAGGCTGGCTGTTCGCGGTGTCGCTCGAGTCGTCATCAGGCTTCTGTTTGGGGAACTGGACGGGCTTCATGACACCGACCCGGCTGTCTTTACCGTCATCCGTCGGCAGCTTTTCACCCGGGTTGCGCAAGCTGGGAGGCGCCGCCGGAGCCTCGGTGTCAGGATTGCGCTGGACGTCGCCCATCTCAACGGTGTGAGTCGCGGACGGATTGGCGGGAGTCAACGGAGTGCCATCTGTTCGCATCATCCCTTCCACCTCGTCCTTTGTAAAAACCTCCACTGGTTTTCCGACGGCGGCGACCTCGACGCGAATCACACGATTGCCGTTGATTCTGACAAAGTCGACGTCCTGGGGCGGCTTGCCGTAGATCCAGATTTCGATGGGCATTTGCCCATCCATCTCCCGGATTTTATTTTCCGGATGCCCTTTTGCGAACAACACCATGTCGGTGCTCATTCCGACCAGGACATGGTGATCCAGTATCGCTTCCTTCAATTTGGGGGGCAGAGTGTCTGTGAATGCCTGAATGGGCGTCTTTACTTCAAATGAAATCAGGGGCGCCAGGAGCGCCTCGACTTCCTTGCCCGTCAATTCCGGGACATCGTGGCGAAACACAAGGGTCAGGCGCGCGCCGGTGGGTCCTTCCGCGCCATCCTGAACCATTGGATTCATGACGTCACCGGTGCCGATCTCAATATGGCGCAAGAAGCGGTGTTTCGCATCCGGTCCGCCATTGATTTGAAAGATCATTCTCGACTTCTCAATCTTCACGTCGGACAAGACCAGCCGATCACCTGGCTTGGCACACAAGCCATTCGCGGTGACCATGCTGAGGTAGGCTTCTCCCGCGGGATCCAGTTCACCATTCGCTACCAGCGTCAGGCCTTTGTGGCCGCGCGGAAATGGGCGCATGGCAAAACCCTGGTCAGCCTCAAGAAACCGGATCAGTTCCAGGCGCGTTTTGCCGTCAAGTCCTGTATGTGACAGCTGAATGTTCGTCGGCTTGATCTGCTGAAAGCGCCGGTCAACGGTACTGGTTGTACCGGTTCTGGCGTTCCCATTTGTATCAATGGTGATGACCTGCGCCGTGACAGCCGCTGCCGGCAAGAGCGCCGCAAGGGCGAACATCACGACCGCACGCCGCAGCTTACCCGTCCATTGGCTGCGTGCTCGCGGCTTTTCGTCTTTCTGAATCCCGTGGGCTGGAAATGACCTGTACATGGGAACCTCCCATGGCTGCTTCAAGCATTAGGCAAACAATAGTTCTGTTTCAGCAGAAAGGTCAACCTGGCATTTAAGCAGCGGCAAAAGTGGCTATGCAATTGCTGCACTTTCAGTCAGGGTTGGCCGGCAGGTCCGTCGGCGTTCCTTCTCTCCGGTTGGATGCGTGCGGGGCGTTCGCGGGTAGGATCTGCACCAGGGATGGGGAAGCATTTTCGACTGGCCCCATGGCCGCCTCATGTTGGCGCTTCGCGGCAGCGTCCAGGTCAACCGGGATTCCGCCGGGAATAATTACCGGCGCGTTGTAGCGAAAGTCCAGATCGTGCGTGACCCGGTAAACGACGGGGATCGCGACCAGCAAAACGAAGAACGCCACCCAACTTCCGTCGAGGCCGTAGCCGCCCCCAGTGATCCAAAAAGGTCCCATCGGGTTTCCTTCGACCACCGAGGAATGGCTGCTCACCCCGCTGACTGTCAAGCCGAAGATCAGGGCGCGGCTGGCTTTCCATCCGAAGTTCAGTCCCCAACTTACCCAGAGTGCGCGCGTGCGCAGGTAAGCCATCGAGAGGACCAGGCTGAACACCACGGAAACTGCAAGGCTGGCATGACTTGTGCCCGGCATCATCGCCTGGACGATTGCGTAAAAGATGGCGAACCCCAGCGACGCCCCAATGGGTCCGACGGATTGGACGAAACGCTGGAATCCGTAACCGCGAAAGGCGACTTCTTCAGCCATTGCAGCCAGGGCAAAGAATAATGTGTCGGCCGACAGCCAACCCCATGCGGAGGGCTGCAGAACGAGAACGACGGCAATCCCGCCTGCCAGGGTGAGAACTAGGACACATGCCACAGCGATTGCCCACCCAACGGCCAGGCCGAGTCCAGCCTCACGCAGCCAACCGGACCGGCGTGGCAACCCTTGCTCGCTGACTGGAGATTTTTGCCGGTCGAATAAGTAACCGAAGGCCGCATAGCCGAGAACCAGCAGAAAAAGCAGCATGGTCTGCTGAAGCAAGGGCATCCATGCTTCATTTGCAAGTCCTGCCGCGCCGGAATGTGCTACGGACCGGGCAAGGAAATAGAAAATGACGGCGGTCACGAACTCAAGATAGGCGCGCATCCTTCCGCCGACGAGCGGGGGCATACTCATCGGTTGCCTCCGTTCACATCGCATTGGTACAGACGAATGGCTCCGGTCGCCAGATGCGCGTCGCGAGTACCGCCAAACTGATTCAAAAGCGGATGCGCCACCAGACCTAGCCTTCCGTATAGAACTGTGCGATTCTGCGGAACTTTTCCTGTCGGGCCGTCACGAGGGCATCGATGGAGATGCTTTTGAGTTCGGCCAGATGCTTCTGAAGGACGCTGCCGAGTAGCCCTGCGCCAGCCTCGTGATCGGTATGCACCCCGCCCGGCGGCTCGGAAATGATTTCGTCCACGCAGCCCAGCGCGGCGACTTCGGGTGCGGAAATGCGCATCGCCTCGGCCGCCAACTGCTTGTGAGCCGCATCGCGCCACATGATCGCAGCGCAGGACTCCGGGGTGATGACGAAGTAGAGCGCATTTTCCAGGATCAGCACCCTGTCGCTGACGGCCAAGGCGAGCGCACCACCCGACCCACCTTCGCCACTGATCACAGAGATTGTCGGCACCCGCAAGCGGGCCATCTCCCGGATGTTGCGTGCGATCGCCTCGGCCTGGCCGCGCTCTTCAGCGCCAAGGCCCGGATAGGCGCCCGGAAGGTCGATCAGGCTGATCACAGGCCGGCCAAACTTTTCGGCGATCTTCATACATCGAAGAGCCTTGCGGTATCCCTCGGGATGCGGCATGCCGAAGTTGCGCCGGACGCGCTCTTTGGTGCTGCCGCCCTTGCGATTCCCGATCACCAATACCTCTTCTTCGCCCAACCGGGCCATGCCGCAAGCCACCGCTTCATCGTCGCCAAAGGCGCGATCCCCATGAATCTCGCTGAAGTCCGTAAAGATTCGTTCGATAAAGTCCATAGGATAAGGCCGCTGGGGATGGCGCGCCCTCTCGATTCTGCTCCACGCAGGCGATACCGCCTGCACCTCTGGGGAACTCCCTGTTGCTTCTTCGCTCATCGGTACCTGGCGCCGCACCGGACTGGAGCAGTGAACTCCAGGCCTTGCTGACTGCTCAAAGGTGATTCTACGGGTCGGGGGCGCTTGCGACAAATCTGCTCAAGGCGTTTGTATCCATTTCGAATCCAAACCTCTCATTGGCCACGCCCCAACTCTCCTCTGCAGCCGTACCGTCCTCTTTCAAAACGCGAATAGTATAGTTTCCCTAACCCGCATTGAGCTGGTAAGACTATCCGCTGCCGAAGGGGAAAATGCCGACTTCACGAAGAGAGTTTGTCGCCCTTGGTTCTCTGGGGTTGCTGGCAACTGCCATTCCTGCCCAACCACATCAGACCTCCGATCCACAAAGCCAGAGCCTTCCTCCGGGCGCTCCGCCGGCATTCGGCACCGCTCCGCCGGTTGGGCCGGAAGTGTCACCGGCAACCTTCGAGGAAGCCGAAAAACTGGTTCAAGTCGACATGACCGCTCCCGATCTTGCGGAGGCCGCGAGCAACTGGCGGATGCAGATGGCGCCTTTCTACGAGCGCCGGGTGGGTCCGCGCAAGCTTGCCCTGGAGGATACCCTGGCTCCCGCGACACAATGGAATCCCTCGCTGCCGGGAATCTTGACGGGCAAGCCGCCTGAGAACGTGTTTGTACGCAGCGACAAACGGAGCGTGCCTCTGCCAGCCGGCGAGGACGACATTGCTTTCGCGCCCGTGGCGCAGCTTTCGCGATGGATCGAGAGGCGGCAATTGAGTTCGGAGCGGCTGACGGAAATCTACATTCGCCGCATCGAACGCTTTGATCCGAAATTGCATTGCATCATCACCCTCACGCGCGAGCATGCACTCGAACAGGCCCGCAAGGCTGATGCCGAAATTGCCGCCGGGCATTATCGCGGAGCGCTGCACGGCATTCCCTGGGGCGCGAAGGACCTGCTGGATACGGCCGGCATTCCCACCACCTACGGCGCGGAGCCATACAAGGACCGTGTTCCCACAACGAACAGCGTTATTGTGGATCGGCTGAATGAGGCGGGCGCGGTGTTGGTGGCCAAACTGAGTATGGGCGCGCTGGCGCTCAACGACATCTGGTTCGGCGGCCAGACCATGAATCCGTGGCTGCTGGAGGAGGGTTCATCCGGGTCAAGCGCCGGTCCCGGCGCGGCCACGGCTGCCGGGTTGGTGGGCTTCGCCATCGGCAGCGAGACAGAAGGCAGCATCGTGAGCCCGTCCATGCGCTGCGGCGTAACGGGCCTGCGGCCCACATTCGGCCGCGTGCCGCGTACCGGAGCCATGACGCTTTGCTGGTCCCTCGACAAGCTCGGCCCCATGGCGCGCAGCGTGGAAGATACCATGCTTGTGCTCCATGCCATCTCGGGTCCCGATGCGGGCGATCTCGCCAGCGTGCCCAGCAAGCTCGCATTCGATGCCGGGAAAAGTATTACCGGACTGCGCGTTGGCTACTTCCCTGCCTGGATGAAAGAGAGCCCGGCGACTGATGTGGATCGTGCCGCGCTCGAAACGGTGAAGAAGCTCGGCATGACGCCCGTCGAAGTGTCAATTCCCGACTGGCCTTACGACTCGCTCACTCTCATTCTTTTCGCAGAGGCTGCGGCGGCATTTGAAGAGTTGACTCTAAGCCATCGCGTGGACGAGTTGAAGGCACAGGTGCCTGACGCCTGGCCCAACGGTTTTCGGCAGGCCCGTTTTCTTTCCGCGGTGGATTATGTGCAGACCGACCGCATGCGGCGCAAGGTTGCGCAGGAGATGGCCCGCGTCATGTCCAGCGTCGATTTGCTCCTGGTGCCGTCTCTCCGTGACGAGAACCTGGTTATCACCAACTTCACCGGCCACCCGTCCTTGACGCTTCGGGCCGGATTTGTCGAAGTCTCGCAAGCACGCAGCGACTGGGCGCCGGACCCGAATCATCCGTTGCCCAAATTCAATCCGCCACGCCGCGTGCCCCATGGAGTCACGCTGATCGGCCGTCTCTTCGACGAAGGCACCCTGGGCCAAGCCGGCATGGCCTTGGAGAAAGCATTCGGCGTGAGCGATCAGCATCCGCCGAACTTCTGACCGAAGGCCGTCTCCCGGTGACGCCTATCGCTGCGCGAAGCGAATCCGCTGCAAGCTTCAATGCTGCGTTTTCTTCCCCGCAGTCAAATCTCGATTTTTGAAAAGCGGTGTGCGCCGATCACCAGCAAAACGGCGCCCACGGCCGAAAGAACGATCAGGTCGGTGATGGCGCCATAATGTGCAACGCCCAGCAGCACCGAACGCATTCCATCAATTCCATAGGACAAGGGATCAGCCGCGGTGGCCAGCCCCAATATTTTCGGCAGTCCATTCAGGGGAAACAGTGCGCCGGACAGAAAGAAGATGGGCAACACCAGAAAGTTCATGATGAGCTGAAAGCCTTGCATGTCCTGGAGACTGGAGCCGATGGCCACGCCGAGCGCAGCGAATACGATCGCGATGAGCACCATGAAAATCATGGCCAGCGGCACCGTTGCCAGGTGAATGGGGCGAAAGCCTGCAATCACGCAGACAACAGTAACAAGCAATCCCTGAATCACTGAGACCGTCGCGCCACCCAGCGTCCGTCCAACCATGATCTGGAGTCTCGGTACGGGCGCTACCAGCGTCTCTTTCAAAAAGCCAAACTGGCGGTCAAACAAGAGGCCGAGCCCGGAGAAAATCGAAGAGAACAGCACCGACATGCCGATCACTCCCGGCGCAATGAACTGGAAATAGTTGCCATTGCCCGCCTTTTGGAACACCGGTCCCAACCCGAATCCGAGCACGAGAAGGTACAGCATCGGCTGGGCGAGCGAGGCCACAATCTGTGCCCTCGAACGCACATACCGTTTCAATTCCCGCAACCAAAGAATGTAGATCGCACTCATCCCTTGCCTCCGCGCCACATTTTTGCGAACTGCCGCAACTGGTCTGCCGAGCCTGCGCTCTCGTCGCGGATTGTCGACCCGGTCAACTTCAGGAATGCCTCTTCAAGGCTCTCTGTGCCGGTCTGCTCCTTGATTGCTTTCGGAGTGCCCTGTGCCACCAGCCTGCCGTGGTCGATCACTCCGATGCGGTGTGCCACCCGATCGGCTTCGTCCATGTAATGCGTAGTCAGGAAGACTGTGACTCGCTCCGTTTCATTCACGCTCTTCACGTGCGTCCACAGCTGATTGCGGCTCTGCGGGTCCAGACCCAGGGTAGGCTCGTCAAGAAACAGGATCTTTGGCGTATGCAGGAATCCGCGCGCGATTTCCAGCCGCCGCTTCATGCCGCCGGAAAATTTCTTCACCTGGTCTTTACGCCGGTCCCATAATTCGAACAGTTTCAGCAACTCTTCAGCGCGTTGATGGCGCAGCTTGCGAGGCACGTGGTAGAGCACCCCGTGGACTTCCATGTTTTCCCAGGCCGTGAGATCGGCGTCCAGGCTCGGGTCCTGGAACACGATACCGAACCGTTTCCGCGCCTCGTTTTGCTGCAATTGAGGATTCAACCCATCCAACTCGATTGCTCCGCTGGTGGGCTTCAGCAGTGTGGTAAGCATTTTGATGGTGGTAGTCTTCCCTGCTCCATTGGGACCGAGAAAGGCAAAGATTTCTCCCTCCGCCACCTCGAACGAAACATCGTTCACGGCGGTGAAAGAGCCAAAGGCCTTCACCAGGTTTTGCACTTGGATCATGAGCGGACCTCCGGGACAATTCAATGCTCAACGGCGACGCCCAATGAAGGTTTCGCCGAACAATTCAACATCCACGATGGGGAATTTCGCTTTCGACTCGGTGCGGGAATCTACCTCAGCCCGGAAGAGCCTGCTGAACCGCGTCTCGTTCCTTTTCTTCCTCAATGGCTTGGTACATTGCGTCGTTGTCACTGAATTTGAAGGAGGTCAACTGGCGTTCCTGCGCGATACGCAGTTCGGCCGCCGCCAGCATGGCAAGATCGGCCTTCGTCACCGGGAGAAGGCCCCTTGCTTCAAGGCGTGCGAGAATTTCCGCCTCGCTCATCGTGTCGGATTCCGGCAGGTTTTTAACATATTCGATGGCTTTTGCCGCACCCAGTTCGCCGTCGTGGCGCGCGATGCCGACCAGCCCCGTGCTGGCACGTCGTGCCCAACCCACAACAAAGGTTCCAGCGAGCGCGTCGCTTGTCTTCGGATCCCAGACTTCAAAATGCGGTGCCTGGGGGTGCTCGGGGTCAGGCTTGGTGGCGTACCCTTCCGGCCCCATGGGCAATCCGATTTTTGAGTCGTGCCGGTCACCGATCGCAAAGATCAATGTGTCGATGTCCAGTGTCGTCTTTTCCCTGGTGCTCACAGCCGCCGTGCTGCCGTTATCTTTAAGAACCAGGTCGTTCTCGGCCACTTCGATCTTTTCAATCCGCCCGTCCGGGCCCGGTAGAATGGCGGTCGGCGACGATAGAAAGCGAAAAGACAAGCGAGGAGGAACGGAAGTGAAATCCGGATTCTTCAGGTGGCGGAAGTGGCTTTCGAAAATCTTTTCTGGCGAGACGTCCTGGTTGCATCGAGCGCAACGTTCTTTCACGCGCTCCAGTTCGGCGGTCAGTTCCTCCCGCGACATGTGGCGATCAACGTAACCGATCTCCTTTTCATCAAACTTGATTTCCAACGGTCCACGCCGTGCAATGATGACCACATTTTCTGTGATGCGGTCAGGGTCGTCGTCGAGCAGCCAGCGCGCGATATCGATGGCTACATTGCCCATGCCGATGATTCCGATTCGCTTGCCTGTGGAGAAATCCTGAGAGGCATACGGAGGCAGCCGGTTGTAGTGGTACACAAAATCCTTGGCCGCATAGATACCCTTCGCCTGGTCTCCGGGAAGCCCGAGCTTGCCCGCCCCTTGCGCTCCGCATGCAAAGATGATGGCCGCCGGACGCATCGCTTCCAGTTCTTCGATGGTTACGTCGTACTCTTCGCCCACCTGGACATTGCCGAAGTAATGAACGTTGGGCAGTCCGAGCACCTGCGAAAACTGTTTTCGCAGCCCAAACTTCATCTTGTCCTTTGAAGGATAGATTCCGTATTCCGCCAGGCCGCCCGGCTTGATGTCACGATTGAACACAATAACTTCGTATCCGGCCAGGGCCACTTGTCGAGCTGCGAACATGCCGGCGGGACCGGCACCTACCACAAAGACAGTTTTCACGCTTTATCTCCAGTTGAGCAGCCAGTGCCGCGCACCAGGCTCATACGATCTTTCCTATATTTGAGATGATGCGGTTGACAGAGCACGAGTGTGCGAGACCGCTCTTGCGCGACCTGTGCCGGTGTAGCGGCAATCGGCGCGGTGCGGCAAGTACAGAAATCGAGAGAGCCCGCGGACAAACGCTCCTCACTGCTGGGCGACATTTCGGGCGAGCGGAAAAAGAGGAAAAATGCATTCGAAATCGGCACGGTTGAAAACTGGCAAAAACAGGAGGCTACCTGGTCCAGCTCATTGCAACTTAAGAAGAAAAGCCCCTTTGCAGCTTAATATACTCGGACGAATGCTTTCGAATGTGATTCGAGTCACTCCGAAATTGAACGGCCCAACCGGAAGTCACGTACGCTCGTCGGTCATCTTGACATCGAAGCGGGCGTCGGGCCTGTCGGCGTATGCCCCACCGGACTTGAGGGCGAGGATTCGGTAGATTACCCGCCAAAAAGCGAAGATAAAACGAATACCAGGGGGGAGTGTAACCTCCGGAGAGGTTAACTCATTCGTGCTAAAGGCTTTGTTGGCCAAAACGTGCGCATTAAGTGCCGTTTAGGCGCCACTTTGGCGCAAATTTGACGCAACCAAGTATCGGGAACGGAACAGCGCCTATTTCGATGGTACACAGATTGAGGAAATAATCTGCAATGTGGATAGAGGCTGGTTTGGGTTGTGGTTTGTCGGTCGGAAGATCCGGATATGGGGGCACTCGGCACTTGGCGTGGCGTGAGGGGCGGTGTCTGTGACTGAGAAGGCTTTGATCCCGCCCTAGACGAGGACGGGGCACCCTGATTTGGAGACGGGGCCAGGGTGGGACAACCGCCTCATTTCATCGAACGATTCGCATCGAGCGGAGCCTAACGTTCCGGCTTGGTTTCCTCCCCAGTATTCTGATTGCCAGTCGAGAGCGACTCTTCCCTGCTCTCGTTATTCCCAGCTTTGGCGACTTCGCTCGAATCTTCATTGTGCGCATCGGTCGTCTTCAGGTTGGCCGGCAAACCCTCCTTCGCCTTTATCAGGACGTCGACCCGGTAACGTGCGGCTGATGCTTCTGCCAGGGCATCCTGTACCGTTTCCGCCATCGCCTTTGCGGCGGACCGCGTGGGGTTCGCTTCTCCCGCGAGACGCAACAAGGAAGGCATCAGCAGCCACCAAAGCAGTTCTTCATAATGTTCTCGAATGAAATAAGCATGGCCTTCGGCATCATGAACACCGGTCAGCCATCGTACATCGGGATCGAGCCATAGGTCGGGCGCGAGAGCAACCGTCTCGGCGTTCGACTTAGATTCTGCTGCGCTGGCTGGGGCGAGAGCTTTCGTGTCCTTTTCCGGAACAGGCTCGCCGTGAGCCATGGCTTTCGCGGTTTCGGCCGGCGATTTCGCAACCGTCGCGGGTTTCTGGGGCTCCGGTTGGGGCTGACCGACGCTGGCTGCGACAAGCAACAGAACTTTAATGCGACCCGCAACCCGCCAGCCTTCTTCGCCTTCGAATCCAAGCGCGTTGAAGGCCTGGGCAAGCGGTTCCCGCAGGCGAAGACGGTCAAAGAGGTCAAGAGCCAATCGCTCCGGGTTATCCGGGTCAATGGATTCCGCCAACACTTCAAGCGCACACCACGCGAAGATCGGACCCCACATCTCAGTGGCCGTAAGTTGCGGGCTTGGACTTGGAAGCACACGGCGAGCGGCAGCCGTCCAGGGCACTGGAAACAACGCTTCGACGATCGGAATGCGCATGGTGGCGCGCAGGCGCTCTTTGAACGCCGGGCCAAGGAGAGTGGGATTCACGTCCTCTTTCCGTGGCCGCGATTCGTGGCCGGCCCGCGACAGATAAGCCGCCTGTGCGGTCCGGATCAACGTCTCGCAACGCGTCCACGCCTTCTCAAGGAACTCGGTGCGCTCCCTGACAAGCCTGCGATCCGCGGCGCCGAGTCCACGGGGATGCTCCGCCTGATCGGCCATTTGCCGCACCTGGTCTGGGTGAAGAAGTGAGCGAAGTTCGTTGTGGACCGGCTGCAGTTCAAGGTTGATGAGGGAATCTTCGAGGCTGGGAACGCCGCGCCCATTCAGATGATCGCAAAGCCGGTCCCAGGCCTTGTCGGCTGTCGGGTACAGCTCGTGCCAGTCAAGAAAGACGTGGCATTGGTAGGCATGAAGCTCAAGGGTTAAGCCGCGATCTGCAAGATCGCTTGCGCGGCGCAAGTATTCGAGCCCGGTAAGTGAGTCGCGCCATGCAATCACCGTGGCGGGACCGTTGCCGAGGCCAAGGCCTTCTCTGAGCCGCCGCTGCCGCAACTGGGCACTTGCCTTATCAGCATAAGCAGCCGAGAAATCAATGGTGCCATGAGCAGTGCCATAGCGATTGTTGTAGACCACCAGGGCCCGCTCGCCGCCGTTTCGATTGGAGTAGGCAAAGACGTTTTCGTCCACAGAGCCGGAAGCCTCAAAGAAGTCGTAGAGAAGGAAATTGCTGCTTTCTGCGAAGAGCCAGCGGCGCTTCAACAGGGGCGCAATTTCGCGGTCGTGCCGCTCTACGAGCCAATGATCGGGTGTCTCGTCGTAGCGGGGGCGCCGATACTCCATTCCATATTTTTCGGTAAAACCTTCAACCTGCCCGTGGCCAAACATGGGCAGCCCAGGCAGCGTGGACATCATGACTGCGACGCCGAAGCATTTGTCGCCTTTGCCGAATTGGTCGATTGCCGTGCGCTCATCAGGATTGCTCATGAAGTTCACATAACGCTTCATGATGTCCGGGTCGAACTCCAAGGTGTTTTTGATGACGGAGCGATACTTGGCATTCTCTTCGTCGCGCATCATGTTCATGAAGGCGCTGTTGTACACGCGATGCATGCCCAAGGTGCGAACAAAGTAGCCTTCCATGAGCCAGAAAGCCTCGGCCAGCAGGAGTGTGCCGGGTACCTCGGCAGCCACGCGGTCCACCACCTCTCGCCAGAATTCCTGGGGCATGATGCGATTGAATTCCGCATCGCTCATGCCGTACTCGGCGCGCGAGGGAATGGCGCCGCTGGATCCGGGCCCGGGAAACCACAACCTGTGAAAGTGCCGCTTGGCAAGAGTCATGGCAGCGTCGAAACGAATCACGGGAAAGAGCCGCGCCACATGCAGGATGGTCTGGATGACCTGCTCGCGCACCGCCGGATTCAGGTAGTCGAGCTGTGCGGTGTCATTCCAGGGAAAGCTGGTGCCGTCGTTGCCGTGGTAGATGTAGCGCGTTTCGCCTGTGGCCCGATCGCGGCGTTGAAAGACTACTGCCGCGTCGGTCTGCTCGAAGTAGTGATCTTCGATCTTGATTTCAACCCGCCCGTCATTGGAAAGATCGGGACCGTTGAAGCTATATGCGGGATAGGGCGGCTCCTGGCGGGCGATGAACCACTCAGGATGCTCGACGACCCAGGGCGAATCGATGCCCATGTGGTTGGGCACCATGTCGCTGGCCAGGCGGATTCCGCGATGGTAGCAGCGGTCGCGCAGGTTGATGTAGGCTGACTCGCCGCCCAGGTCCTCGGCAATTCTGTAGTCATAGAGTGAATAGGCTGACGCAACAGCATCTGCGTTGCCGCAAAGCTGCTTGATGGTTTTCGAGGCACGGCTGCGCTCCCACACGCCGATCAGCCACAGCGAGTTGAGGCCCCGTCGCGCCAGTGTTTCCAACTCTTCATTGGGAATTTCGTCCAGGCGCGCGATATGGCGACCATACTGCTTGCTCAACTGCGCCAGCCAAACATAGGAGCTCTTGGCAATCAAGACTGTACTCGGCATCCAGGCGGTGTCCGCGCTGAACTTTTCGTATTCATGAGCCGGATCGCCGAAGACCGGAACGTCGGAATGACTGACAATCGAGGGCCATTGCTGGGTTCCGCTCTCGCGGCGGCGCCTGGCTGCGGCCTCTGCTGCGTCGCGAGCCTGCACAGCGGCGGGATTGAACTGCATCCAGATGGCCAGTTCCTCTTCATGCAGGATTTCGCCGGCGATGAGCAGAAAGCGTTCGAGACTATCGCCAAGCAAGGGTTTCCACAAGTTGCGAATGAGAGAAAGTTGTTCGCTTAAAGATCGGGGTGCGCCTGTCGCTGGTGCTCGCAGCAGGTCCAAAAGGTTCATCGGCTTCGCATTAGGCAGGGGAATCAAAGGCCGGGTAGCGAAATAATCAGGCAGATCCCTGGTTACCTGGCGGTAAACGGTCTTCTCTGCCAGGCTCTTTTCCTCGAAAAGCTCTTCAAACGGCTTGAACGCCTCGTTGCGATTGGCGGTCCACAAAAGGAGCAATTCCTCCAGCGCCGCGGCACGATGAGGAACGCCATCTGTACTGCCGGCGAGCCATTTTTGAGGGGTTTCGACGCCGCGCATGACACTTTGTCCGGGAAAGTGCTCCACAAAAGTCAGCAGCAGCGTGTCCAGTTTATCAGCCCCAACCCGCGCACCGAACCAGTCCAGAGCCGCCGTCATTACATTGGGGTCGAACTGCCTGCGATACTGCGCCATCACGACGTGGCTGGCCTCGTCAATCAGGCCCATGGCATACAGTGCGCCTGCATGAACCACCCGCTCGGGATGCTTCTCGACTTCGCGAACCTGGTTCATCCGGTGAGCGAAGGCGCGGCAGGCCGCCAGATTGGCAAAAACAACATTGCCGGTATAGGAAAAAAGCGACTCCGCAAACTGATAGCGTTCACGCGCTTTCAGTGAAATGTGGAATTCCATCATGGAAATCTAAACTCCGAAATTCATGGTGCCAACTGCACAGAATGCTGCGTTCACCAGGTACGATTCTCGCCGGTCCGACTCAACCTTGCGGCGTGAACTCGGTCAAAGGGTAAAGTATCACCTGCGAGCAGGTTGGCGCTGTATGGGCCATTCACAATTCGATTTCTCAGATGGCAGCGAAGCTTCGAGATTTTGGCTCACCGGCTTGGGGCGCACTTGCTCACGATCCTGTTATAAACCACATGGAATGAGAGAAGAACGGCTTTTAAATCCGGCCAGGCGGCTTGTGATCAACGCGTACGGCTGGTTTCTTGAATGCCTGCCGAAGGTTAGTCGAGAGACTTGTGGAAGCGAAGGATAGCCAGGGTCAACAGGCCCGCTCCAAGGGCCGCCATGGCCGCCATTTGCGGCCAGAGAATATCCATCCCCACGCCCTTCAGATATGTTCCGCGCAGAACGATCAAGAAATAGCGCAATGGAATTGCGTACGTCATATATTGGAGCCAATGCGGCATGGTGCTGATTGGAAATCCGAATCCTGAGAAAGTGATGGCCGGCATGATGAAGAAAAACGCCGTGACCATCGCCTGCTGTTGCGTTGAAGAAACGGTGGATATGAGCAAGCCCACACCCAACATGCACAACAGGAACAACACAGAGCCGATGAACAATACAGAGACATGCCCGCGAAATGGGACCTGAAACCAAAAGGAGCCCACAACCGCAATCAGCGAGACATCGAAGAGCCCGATGAGAAAAAACGGCAGCGTCTTGCTCAGAATGAACTCCGCCGGCCGAATGGGCGTGACCATGATCTGTTCCAGCGTGCCGATCTCTCGTTCCCGTACTACTCCGAATGCCGTGAGGGTAATCACCAGTACCAGTGTCAGGCTGCCGATGATGCCCGGGATGAAGAACCAGCGACTGCGCAAGTCCGGGTTGTACCAGGGCCGAGGCTCGAGTTCAACGTTTGGGATTACTTCCACCAGTTGTGGTGCAATCCGGAAGATGCGGTCGCGCTGGTAGTCCTGCGCAAAACCGAGCGCGATCTGAGATATGTAGCCGGACGCGATCAACGCGGTGTTGGAGTTCGTTGCATCCACGATCACCTGCAAGGGCGCGGTCTGTCCGTTGCGCAGGCTCTGCGCGAACCCAGCATGAATCTCCAGGCCCACGGTTGCATTTCCCCGCTCGATCAGGTCGCCGAGCTCTCGGGAATTGTTCAACTGGCGCTGTACTTCAAAATAGGGGCTGGATGTGAAGCGCGAGATCAGTTCGCGGCTTTCCTGGCTATGATCGAAGTCAACTACCACTGTCGGGACGTGATGAATTTCATACGTGGCGGCATATCCAAAAATCAGCATTTGGATGATGGGCGGCCCAATCAGGATGAAGCGCGTCCGCTTGTCGCGAAAGACCTGGATGAATTCCTTGATGATCATCTGCTTCATACGCGCCAGCATCGTTCACTCTCCCTCAGGCCAGTCTCTTGTGGAATGAACGCGTGGCAAGCACCGCCAGGACCAGGGCAAACAGGGCCAGCGGAATCAGGTCGGCGGAAAGCAAAGCCGCCGGTGTGCCTTTGAGAAAGATCTTTTTCAGCACGGACACGTAATAGCGAGCCGGAATGATTCGCGTGATCCACTGCAGCGCGACCGGCATCTGGTCGATGGAAAACAGAAATCCCGACAACAGGAAGGCGGGAAGAAAGGTAACGAGCAGCGCGATCTGACTCGCCGCAAACTGCCCCTTAGCCAGCACGGAAATGAAAAAGCCCAGGGAAAGCACCACAACCAGGAACATGGCCGAACTGCCCAACAAGGTGAGGTACGAGCCGCGAAACGGTACCTTGAACCAGTAGATCGCGATCAGTGCGGCGACGAGCGTGTCTGCCATGCCAAGCACAAAATAGGGCAGCAACTTGCCGAACATGATCTCGGCCGCGCTGACCGGCGTGGAAATCAGTTGTTCCATCGTCCCGCGTTCCCACTCGCGCGCGATGGTAAGCGAAGTGAGGAACGCGCCAATGACCGACATGACGAGCGCCAGCACACCGGGAATGATGAATGCACTGCTTTCGAGATCCTCGTTATACCAGGTTCGCGTGTCAACACTGATTGGGGCAGGCTGGACAGACAGACCGCGCTGGCGGAGCCAGTTGATCTGAATCTCAGACGAGTAACTTTGTACGACCCCTTGTGCATATCCGATGAGCACGTTTGCGGTGTTGTCGTCTGTCGCGTCCACCAGCGCCTGCACTTGCACCGGGCCACCCTGGCCTAGTTTTTGCGAAAAGTCCCATGGGACCACGATCCCCATCTTTGCATCGCCGTCATCAAGCGCTTGCGTCAGTTCGCTGTAATTGCTTACGACTCGGACAACATCGAAGTACTTGCTCGCCTGGAAGCGCTTCAAAAGGTCCTGGCTTTGCTGGCTGCCGTCCCGGTCGTACACATAAACGGGTAATCCCTTCAAGTCCAGATTCACGCCATAACCGAAAAGCATGACCAGGACTACCGGCATGACGATGACGATCATCAGGCTGCGGGAATCGCGGAGGATCTGGACCATTTCCTTCCTGGCCATGACCAGTAAACGCGCCCAACTCATGCGGCACGCCCCTCTCCCAGGCTCTGTGCCGTGGTCAGTGACACGAAGACATCCTCCAGGCTGGGACGGATGGTCTCAATGTGGGTTACAACAACGCCACGTTCCTTGAGATACCCCTCGAGCTGGGCCGCCGCAACGCGCGCATCCCGCACCACGAGATGCAGCGCATTGCCAAAAACAGCCGCGTCGAACACGCCGGGCGCCGATTGCAGAATTTCCAAAGCATTGCCCAGGGGCGCGCACTCCACCAGCAACAACTCGCCTTTCATCGAACTCTGTTTGAGTTGTGTTGGCGTACCGAGAGCTACGATCTTCCCGCGAAAAATGAGCGCAAGCCGGTTACAGTATTCCGCCTCTTCCATGTAATGCGTGGTGACAAAAACGGTGACGCCTTCACCCGCCATCTGGTGAATGAGCTCCCAAAACCGGCGCCGCGAGATGGGATCTACGCCTGAGGTCGGCTCATCGAGAAAGATGACTGGCGGTTTGTGCAGCACGGCGCAACCGAGCGCCAGTCGCTGCTTCCACCCACCAGGCAGGGTGCCCGTAATCAGGTTCTCCTGCCCTTTCAGATTCGCCATCTGCAATGCCCACTCGATGCGGCCGCTCAGCTCGTTTCTATTCACAGTGTAGAGACCGGCAAACAGGCGAATGTTCTCAATCACCTTGAGGTCGTTATAAAGCGAGAACTTTTGCGACATGTAGCCGATGTTCTGGCGCACGGCTTCCGGCTTGCTCGCAACGTCGAAACCTGCAACCGTGGCGCGGCCCTCAGTCGGCGTCAAGAGTCCGCACAGCATGCGAATCGTTGTGGACTTGCCGGCTCCATTCGGTCCGAGAAAGCCGAAGACCTCGCCTTTACGAATCTCAAGATTGATGCGATCGACAGCCACGAAGCTGCCAAAACACTTCACGAGGTTCTCGACCACTACGGAGTCGCCATTTTCAGGCAATGTTCGCACCTCCGGCGCCAACCGCATCGACGAAGAGGTCCTCGATTGTAGGCGCGACCTGCTGAATGGAATCGAATTGTACTTGCGCATGTTTGAGGCGAGCTTCGAACTCAGGGATTCGACGGATTGCATCGTCGACGACAACACGCAAACCGTCGCCATGCACGACGAGACTCGAAATGCCCGGTGCGCCTTCCAGAGTGTCGCGCGCGCTTCTTGGAGCCTGCGAAGAAATAACTAAAATGCTCTTATGCAGTCTTCCTTTGAGATTCGCGGGAGTATCGCAAAAGAGCAGCTTGCCCTGGTGCAACAGCGCTACTCGATGACAGCGCTCCGCCTCGTCCAGATAGGCAGTCGACGTCAGAATTGCAACGCCTTCCGCGAGGAGTTCATACAGGATTCGCCAGAAATCACGCCGCGAAACAGGGTCGACGCCAGTGGTCGGCTCGTCCAGCAAAACCACCCTGGGGCGATGAATCAGGGCGCAGACCAGTCCAAGTTTCTGTTTCATTCCGCCTGAGAGGTTACCCGCGAATCGCTTGCGAAATTCACCCATACCGGCCGCGCGCAACAGTTCGGCAGATCGCTTTTCGCGGTCGTTTCTCTTGACTCCAAATAGATCCGCGTAGAACCGTATGTTCTCGTCCACCGATAACTCTTCGTATAAACCGAACCGCTGCGGCATGTAGCTGAGAAAGTGCTTGGCGCGCTCGGGATCGAGGACAACATTGATGCCGGCGATTGAGGCCGTACCCGCATCCGGAGACATGATCCCAGCGAGCATGCGAAGAGTGGTTGTCTTGCCCGCGCCATCGGGGCCGACCATGCCAAATATTTCGCCGGAACTCACTTCAAAACTGAGTGAATCGACGGCGCGCACACCCGGAAAAGTCTTTGTGAGACCTTCAGCCACGATCGCAGGTTGGAGTTGCTGCATCATGGTTTGGCCGCGGTCGCCCCGGCGGGTTGTACATTCTGGCTGGCCGTGCTCAATTCGATGTGAGCATCGGCGGGCATACCGGGCTTCAGCTCATGATTCGGATTGTCGATGTCAATCTTGATCCGGTAAACGAGCGTGACTCGTTCCTTGTATGTCTGAACGCTTTTGGGAGTGAACTCGGCGGCAGATGAGATGAACGATATGCGCCCATGATATTGCTTGCCGGGATAGGTGTCGGTGGTAATGATCGCCTGCTGCCCCCAGTGAATGCGCCCCAGATCCGTCTCCGCAACATAAGCACGGAGCCAGATGTGATCGAGATCGGCCAGGGTTATCACCGGGCTTCCGGGCGAAACGACTTCTCCAAGCTCAGCCTCGCGCACCGTAATCACGCCTGTCGATGGCGCGCGCAGGACGGTATAGCCAAGATTGACGCGCGACAACCCAAGGTCGGCATTCGCTTCATTGAGATTGGCCCGGGCAATCGCAATGTCTTCTTTGCGGCTGCCCTCCATGGCTTCGTTGTACCGCTGCTGTGCGGCCTGGTATACCGCCTGTGCACGTTTCAACGCAGTTGCCGCCATGTCGCGGTCCTGTGCGGAAACCTCATCCTTTGCGTAAAGCTTTTGGGCCCGTTCATTGTCAATTCTCTTTTGCTCGAGGTCCGCCTGCGCATCGAGCACAGTTTGGTGCGACGCTCTGACCTCCTGCCTTCGCGTGCCGGCCATCGTGAGCGCCAGATCGGATTCGCGCACGCGCACGCTCGCCTCGTCAATGCGCAGCTTCTGGCGGTAGTCGGCGTTTTCCAATCGGGCCAACAAGTCGCCCCGTTGCACCTGCTGCCCCTCTTCGACGGGCAGAACAATGATGCGGCCCTCCACCTTGAAGCCAACCAGGCTTTCGTGGGCTTCGATATTCCCTGAGAGGGTCAACTGGTTCGCTGTGGCAGGCCTTCGCATAAGCCGGGGATAGAAATACAGCCCCGCCGCAATCGCCGCAGCCAGCACAATCAAAATCGGTATGAGTCGTTTCATTGCATCCCACCTCGTGCCCGGGGCCCGACGGCAGCGCCCGAAGCAAGCCCGCTTATGGCTTGTCAACAAACTCCGCAATATTTTTCTGCGTATCGCCCAATGCACGCGCAAGAGCAATTTTCGCGTTGACGTGACTCGTTACGGCGAGAATGTAGTTTTCCTCTGCGCGCACAAGCTCATCCTGCGCTGTCACCACCTCGACATTATTCGCTGTACCCTGCTGAAATCGATCCTGCGCCATCCCCAGTTCACGCCTTGCAAGTTGTTGCCCCTGACTGGCCACATCCACCTGGCTCGCAGCCGAATCGAGGTTCAGCAGTGCCTCGCGCACATCCTCGCCAATGCCTCTTCGCAAATCGGCTATCTTGTCGTCGATGGACCTTATTTGCGCAGTTATTTCCTGTGCCTCGCCTTCGCGGTCGTGGTCGAATATTGTGAAATCAACCTGTCCTTGAATGAGCCCTGTGGCCTGGATGCTGCCGACACTTCTTCCAATTCCGCCGAAGTTCCCGTTGATGCTTAGCTTGGGGTAAGATCGCGCACGGTTTGCCCTTTGCTGCTCGACCAGAGCCTGCCGTTGAGCGGCTAGAGATAGATAGTCGGCTCGTGCGGCCACCGCCGCAGGCACCAGCGTTTCAACCTGCTGCCCGGCCAACGGTTTGAACTCCAGCGTCTCTGCCAGTTGCAGCGGACTGCCAGGGTCCATGCCCAGATTCCGCGCCAACGAAAGGAGCGCGTGCTTGTAGTCGTTTTGCGCAATCAGCAACGACTGCTTGTCATTGGCAAGCTGCACCTCGGCGCGTAATACATCCACGCCGGTTGCTGTACCGGCATCGTGTTTATCTTTGGCCAGCTTGTATAACGCAGTCGAATCATTCACACGGGATTGCGCGGCGTCGGCACGGGCCGCGGCAGACTCCGCGCTCAGGTAGAGGTCTGCAATGGCTTGCACAATCAAATCGCGCGCATCCTGGTCATCCAGTTTGTCCGCATCGAGCGTGCGTTCGCTGGCCTTGAACCCGTGCAGGCTTTGGAGATCAATGATGTTCTGCTGCGCGTAGACGCGAACGTCGTAGTTTGAAAACGGCCCGACCACCTGAGGAAAACCTGGCGCTGAGATTCCGAACGCACTCAAGTCGCGGTTTTGGAAGTTGGCGTAAGTCTGCGCATTGACCCGCGGCAAAAGAGCGGCCGAAAGACGGCGTTCGCGCGTAGCCTGCGCCCCGTCAACTCTTGCCCCCGCAAGCAGCGCATTCAGGTTGGCCCGCAGACCCATCTCGATGGCATCCTGCAAAGTGAGGCGGTAAGGCGCGGGCGCATCTCCTGTTCTTGTCTGGCAGAACGCCGCAGGCCACCAGAACACTCCCATCACAATTGCCATGGTTGCAAATCGGCAGCTGTATCTCATGGTCTCTGCTCCCGTCCCTTGGCCGAGATCGCTCTAAAGAAATGCTGAAAGCTCTTCTCAATCCAAACTTCCAATCCCGGATCCCCATGCAGGGACCAAAGCAGGACGGTTCCGAGCAATGTTTGCTGGAGTTGAAGCGCGACATCATTGCACTTCAGTGTTGAATCGATTTCGCCGCGCTTCTGGCCTTCCGCAATTACCCCGGCAATCATTGTGCGTCCGTCGGACATCTGGCGCTCAATCAACTCGCGCACAAGATCGCTGGCCAAAAAGGATGCAATCACAGCACGGGCAAGATACGGGCTTCGTCCGGGCTCCTCTGCCAGGCGCAAGAACAGGTGGTGCAACGTGGAGAAGATGCTCCGCTTGCCTGAGGCCGCCGACTGAACCGCCTCTTTGACGTGTGCGAGTTGCAACTCGGCCATTACGCCGAGGACGTGATCTTTGCTTTCGAAATAGTTAAAGAAAGTACCCTTGCCCACATCCGCGGCTTCGGTAATGTCCTCGACAGTGACATTGGGAAATCCATGATCTGCGAAGAGCTGAAGTGCGCTGCGAAACAAGCGCACGCGAGTCTCGGCTGCGCGCCTCTCGCGTCGTCCCATGCCGTGCATGGTCGCCGCTTTGCTCACTACAAGGGATTCAGTCACTTCTCTTTGAACCTCATGACTGCAGTTCATATTCGTCCAGTACCCATACTTGACTATGAGTCATATTTGTATCGCACATTGCGAATGGCGTCAAGTTCGAGGTAAGCTTGCCCCCTCTTTCGCCTGGGTGCTGGGAGAACTCAATCTACTGAGCCGGCCCCATCATTGCCTCCACTGCGCAACACCCGGTAAACTAAGAGAGCGCAACAGCTTCTTGCCGGGATGGCGTCATTTTTCTCGCTCTTAAGCGGAGAATCGACCGGCGGTTCAAGAGCCGTGGCGCACCCGGTCCTTTGACTTGGGATGCTGGCCGATGGGCTCTGCATCGATCGCCAATGGGGCCGCTACAAAGCGGAGAGGTGGCAGAGTGGTCGATTGCGCTCGCCTCGAAAGCGAGTGAGCCTTTACGGGCTCCGGGAGTTCGAATCCCCCCCTCTCCGCCAAATATTGATTCTATTGACGTTCGTCGTATTCCCAGATGCTGCTTTCGACGTATTCAAGGGTATCCAATCTCGTCGAAATGCGCACAGATTGCAGGTCCCGCCGACCGTGTCCATTTGGGCATGATGTACAAGCTCGACTGCCGCAGAATCTCTTCCCTGCTGACCTTGGGCAAAAGAGGAAGACCGAAGAACAGAGCGCCGAAGCTTCGATCGACTCAATCAACCACGTACTTGCGGCCAGCGCACTGCGCGCGAGTTTGATCAGTCTCACGTTTCAGAGGCGGGCGCTGCGGAGGGTTTTCAGTTACGCTGATGCACATAATTGATACATTTTCAGGCCGGAACTCTGCAACCGAGCGCCTGAGTTCCAATACATGGGAGCATCTAAGAAACCTCTGCACAAGGCGCATTTTCGATCAGCGAAAAGATGCAGCGGCTAAAGCCATTTTCATTGTGGAGCCTTTCTCGGCCCGACCGAAGTCGTGCCCTTGTTACGAAGCAAATTGTGCAGAGTTTCCCTAAAGAAGTCTCACTGGCGAGATCTGCAACTATTCCGTTCCGTAAAGAATTCCGACCCATCGATGCAGTGGGTCCGCGCCACCCTATCATTCTCTGCAATCTTCGGACTTCGCGGTGATGGAGCTGCAATCACTCTGTTTGAGCGACTTTGACTGTGGCCCCATACACATTGATTCGCGGCAAGCGTCTCCGCATAGCATCCCAATGGCGTGGAAGGCGGTGTGCAATCCTCCCTGCCGGATACGACCAAAGTTTCGATTCTTGCGTCCTTTGTGGGATAACTCCAGGGTATTACTCCGATCTACACTACGCGTCTGGAGGAAACCATGAGTGATTCGGTTCATGTACAAGCTTATCTTGCCGCATTTGAAGCATCGCGCTCAGATCTCACGGAAATTCTGGCACAGTTTGCGGAATTAGAAGTCCGAAAGGGCCGACTTACAAAAGTCGTAGATGCGCTCAAACCTTTCGTCGAAACAGCGGAAGAAACAACTGTTCCGGTGCAGGAGCCGCACCACGCATCGCATGAACCACGTGATGATGCTGCGGACCCCCATTACTTCTTGATCAAAAACCCCGTTGAGCCCCTTCCACAGGCAAATGTACAGGCGCACAACGACTCTTTGGACTCGATCCAGCGTCGTATTAGCTCTGCATTGGGAATGGCCGCGGTAGCTTGAGCAATGCAGCCTAAGGCACGGATGTAACCAGCGAACCATTAAAAGTCCCCGGGAAGTACTTAAGTTTGAGGTTGAGGGAAGATATGGCGACTTTGGTAGCGGTTCAAGAGTCCGAGTTCGAATTCATCAGGAAAGAGCCTGTTGTAAATCCGACTGTCAAGCCGAATTCCATTTCGGAGATTGATGTAAGCGAGGCAGTTCTTGAAGACCTGGCATTAAAGACTCTATATCTTGCCGGGTCGCTTTCCGTTCTTGAACTTTCTGACAAGATCCGCCTCAGCTACGGCGTGACACACGAACTATTCTCCCGGCTTCGGACGGAGTCGTGCTGCCAGGTAACCGGGATGGAAGGCAATATACCTAAGATCGCTATAACATCCTTGGGCCGAACGCGAGCCGCCGATCTGCTCTCGCAGAGTCATTACGTCGGCGCCGCCCCGGTGTCGTTTGAGAATTATACTCAGCAAGTTCGGAGGCAGAGCGTGCAAAGGGAAAATGTGCACGCATCCGACCTCACCCGGGCATTTGCCCATCTGGTAATGGACAGCGAAACCCTTCGGCAGTTAGGAACTGCTCTCAACTCAGGCAGTTCGCTTTTCCTCTATGGCCCTCCGGGAGTTGGGAAAACCACCATGGCGGAGGTTCTTTCGAGCGTGCTTGCGGAAGATGAGGTCTGGATCCCGTACGCGGTCGAAATAGATGGTCAGATCATCACGGTATATGACCCATCGACGCATAAAGCCGTTCGCGACTTGGAATTCGGGTCCCATGACCCGCGGTGGGTGCGTTGCCATCGCCCCGCGGTTCTGGTAGGCGGCGAGTTAACGGCTGAGATGCTGGACCTGCAATTCAACCCTGTATCAAAATTCTATGTAGCCCCTGTGCAGATGAAAGCAAATAACGGGGTGCTCATCATCGATGACTTCGGACGTCAGCGCCTTCGCCCGGAAGAGTTGCTGAACCGGTGGATCGTTCCCCTGGATCGAAAGATCGATTTTCTTTCGATGGCGGGGGGCAAGAAGATTGAAATCCCATTCGAATTGCTCGTTGTCTTCGCGTCTAACTTCGATCCAGCAGAGTTAGTTGATCCCTCATTTATTCGACGAATCAAGACGAAGATCGCCATTGGCGCAGTGTCGGACGAGCAGTTTCACGAAATCTTTTGTCGAGTTGCCAAGGAAAGCCAAGTTCCGTTCGATCCCGGCATCCCATACGTTCTCATCGACTTCATTCGCCGTCACTTGAATCAAGAACTGCGTTCGTGCTATCCACGGGATATTGTTGACCAGGTCCGTTGGGCGGCCAGCTACGATGATCGGGAACCGTATCTCGATCGCAAGGCGCTGGAGCAGGCAATTACCGCATATTTTCTGAAACGCCCCCCCAAGGTTTCAGCCGCATAACGGCTGCAAAGCGCGAGAAGTGATATTGCAACTGGGGCCGACCTTTCTTCATGGTGCTCGCTTTCGACTCGGGAAGAAGTGCCGTACTTTTGCGGTATCCGCATCAAAGCCTTCACAGGCAACAAGACTTGGTTGTAGTGTCCAACTGACAGGCACCCATTCACCGTCCTCTTTGTTCTGTCAGGACCGCATGCGCTAGCCGGAGCAGAATGGGCGACTGCGCGCCGCCCCGATTGACGACTTCAACTTTTTTGGCGACTGCGAATGGCAAGACGCCGCTAATCGAGCTCCGAATGCCTTGCCGCGCACGGCCGAGTAGACGGCGTCGAAGGACTTCAGGCTATCGATGTTCGCCACGCCACCCACGGTGGTGGGATCGCCGAGATACCGGACTTTGCTCACCGCGTTGGTGAAGGCCGGCCATGGCGGCAGGCCAGGGCCGTTCGGATTGCCCGACTTCGCGAAGTTGACCCAGTAACTGGACATCTCTTCGGCCAGTTTCCGGTCTGCCGCCGTCCACTGCCAGGGATCCTGATCAAGATGGTCGAAAACATACCAAAGCTCAGCGAAGTGGCTTGCACCCCATCCTGCGTAGACTGAACCGACTGGGAATGGCGGCTTTTGTCGGAACGAATAGTAGAAAACAGGGCTCTTCCCGGTTTCTGCCTGCAACCTGGCCCAGGCCCACATGTCCCATCCGAAGCGAAGGTCGCGCTCAAAGTCGAGCCGCGCCTGTCGCGCCTCTTCGTCGGTTGCCTTGGGATAAGCGGCAAGAAGCGCCGGGGGCAGCTTGCCGTAGCTTTGCTCAATGCCGGAATCGAACGACGCAGCCGTCACATGGGTGAAATCCACTAATGAGCGCGCTTCGTCTGCATTTGATCCCAGGAGCAGCGGAACATCATTTTGCTCGCCTGAATTGAACGCTTCGTACGGAGAGAGAGGAAGCACATAAGGTTCGATGACGGGGTGGACGATTCCGCCGGCGTTACCAGTCAGCTGGATCGCCGGCAGGTTGCGCAATTCCTTGAGTGTGGGCGCGCCTAACGATGCGGCGTACTTTTCTCCGTCCAGTTCCGCATTAGCAAGCAGGTATTTTGGCGCAAGCTGGAGCGGCTCGAACAGACCACCGCTTTCGCCGATGGCGCGCTGGAACAAGCCCTTCGCAAGCGGCGAGGCCATCAGGACGCTCACCGATATCGAACCTGAGGATTGACCCGCGATGGTTACGCATTTCGGGTCGCCTCCAAAGGCAGCAATATTCTTCTGCACCCATTCGAGAGCGGCAATCTGGTCCATCAGACCGTAGTTTCCAGACGAGTGATGCGGAGATTCGCGGGTAAGTTCAGGAAGCGCAAGAAAGCCAAGCGGGCCGAGCCGATACGCAATACTGACAATAATTACGCCCTTGTGCGCGAGCCGGTCGCCCCAGTACAAGGGCATGGAGGCCGACCCGTTGATATAGGCACCACCATAAATCCATACGATGACCGGCAGGTCCTCACCCGCGCTCTTCGCCGGCGTCCAGATGTTGAGGTAGAGGCAGTCCTCGCTCACTGCAGGCGGCGTCTCGCCCGGCATGGACACGCCTGTTTGCATGCAGGCGGGAGCAAACGCATTTGCCTTGCGCACACCAGGCCAGGAAGCTACAGCCGCTGGAGGACGCCAACGCAACTCGCCCACCGGCGGAGCAGCGAATGGCACGCCTTTGTAGACGCTTAAGCCGTCTTGGCGCACCCCGGAAATGGCGCCGGATTCTGTCATCACTTGCTGTGCGGCGCCGTCAATGGCCAGACTTGCCGCCGCTGCCAGCACCCATATGAGCTTCAATCGATTCTGCAATTGGCCCTTCTTCTTGGGGTCCATGCATAGAGGGTTGGGTTTCTGATTTTTGAGCCCCTGACTGGTAGGAGGGAAAGCTGGAGGCGCTATTCTGTGCCTCTGCGCGCTTATGATTCGCCTTCTGGCGTACTCGCGCTGAGCAATAACGCTCATGTGTGAGGAAATCGATGCCCGTGCGCTGAGGAGCGCAACAGAATCGATATCTCCAGTTGCGCATACAGACATGTGCGCCTTCCGGCATAATCCCATCGCGCTCAACTAGTTCAATGCACACAAGTTGCAATGAAATCCAGCCTCATCGGTTGACAGCGAGGGTGCAACTATAAGAATCTAGAGGCGAATAAAAGGCGAATATTGCCTCTTTCGTATGTCTTCTGCTGCCGCACTTCGTATCCAGATCGAACGCGCCATGGAGCACCGCTTCCCCGCGGCGCTGACACCCGTTCCTCGCACCATCCGCGAGGTCGCAGCAACGGGTGTTTCCGAGGTTGATGTTCTTCTTGACGGCGGACTGCCCGTAGGGGCGATCAGCGAGCTAACCGGCCCGCAGTCGTCAGGGCGGACGAGCCTCGCTTTGGCATTTGTTGCGCAGCGAACCAGAACAGAACATGTATGTGCATGGGTGGATTCATGCAACGCATTTGATCCGGAGTCCGCAGCGGCAAGCGGAGTGAGCCTGCAGCAGTTGCTCTGGGTGCGATGCACAGATTCCTCTGAACATGACCTTGCTGTAGCCTCAGCAAAATCGATGATATGGAAACGCAGACCGTGGACGCGGCTCGATCAGGCAGTCCGCGCGACTGATCTTCTGCTGCAGGCTGGCGGATTTGCGGCCATCGTACTTGATCTGGGTGACACGGCGCCGGAGCATGGCAACCGCATTCCGTTAGCTACCTGGTTCCGTTTTCGGCAGGCTGCCGACAGAACGCGGTGCTGCCTCGTGGTACTGGCGAAAGCGGCATATGCGCAGTCAAGCGCAGCGCTGGTACTTGAGTGCTCGGCCATGCATGCGAAGAACACAGGAGAGACCGTACTGCGTGGTCTCACGTTTGAGGCACAGCAGGGACGGGTCACAGCAGCGGCCTTTACGCCGGTAATGAACCTCAGGCGCAAACCGCCGGCCACAACATGGTCTGTGAACGCAGCATGGCAAGCGGAGAAGCGTGTATGAACCGCGAACTCTACACCTGCGTTTATGCCGCCGAGTTTCCCGCGCAGGCATTGCTGCGCCTGCGGCCCGATCTGCAATCGCTGCCAGTGGCCGTGCTTGTAGGCCGCGCGCCGCAACAGACAGTGTGTGCCATGAACCGGCACGCTCGCTTGTGCGGCGCAACACCGGGAATGACGCGCCTGGAGGCGGAAAGCATCCGTGGGCTGCACTTGTTGTCTCGCTCTGCGGATGTAGAAACATCTGCGCGCGCCGTGCTTCTGGAATCCGCAGCGAGGTTTTCACCGCGCATCGAAGATGTGAGTGAAGGAACCGCATGCAGCTGCGTGCTCGACATTACAGGCACAGAGCGTCTCTTCGGCCCTTCGGAATATTTCGCTGAGCGGCTGCGAATCTCGCTTGTAGCCGCTGGCTTCCGTGTCTCCATCGCGGTGAGTGCAAACTATCACGCGGCGTGCATCAAGGCCGCTTCTACGCGTGGAACCACGCTGATTCCCGAAGGGCAAGAGGCTTGCGCATTGGCGAAATTGCCTGTCGCGGCATTGAGCCTTGCGGAAGAGCACCAGGAAACGTTCGCGCTTTGGGGCATTCGCACGCTGGGTGAACTAGCGGCGCTGAATGAGGTAGAACTGATAACGCGCCTCGGCCCACAAGCCCGCGCATGGCACGAACGGGCGCGCGGTGCGGCGTCGCATGTCTTTCAACCGATCGAGCCTGTATTTTCATTGCAGGAATTCTGCGAGTTTGAATCTCCCGTAGAGCAGATTGAATCTTTACTCTTCATCGGCGCGCGCATGATCGACTGTCTTGCAGCGCGGGCATTGGAACGGGCGCTGTCGCTGGCGTCGCTTTCAGTCGACATGAAACTGGATGGCGGAGGCATTTATCAGGGCGCAATCCGGCCCGCGCTCCCCACAACAGACCGCAAATTTTTGTTGAAGTTGCTGCAACTCGAAATCGGTGTGCACCCGCCATCGGCCGCCGTCGTTTCACTCGTGCTCTCTGCCGAGGCAGGACAATCGCGCAAGATGCAACTTGGTCTCTTCGCACCGCAGACGCCAGATCCTTCACGGCTGGATGTAACGCTGGCACGGCTTAAAGCGATCGTCGGTGAAAGCCGTGTTGGCTCGCCGGTGTTGGAAGACACACATCAAGCCGGCAGTTTCCGCATGGAACGTTTCTCAACAAATGGCAATGTATCCGTGCCAAACTCCACAAGCCCGCGCCTCGCGCTGCGCCGGGTCAGGCCGCCCGTGCCCATTCGCGTCGCGCTGCACGCAATGAGGCCGGCGGAATTCCGTGATGGCAGAGACCGTTTTGAAGTCGCGGTAGCGTTCGGACCATGGCAAACCAGTGGCTGCTGGTGGTCTACAGGCCCATGGGATGCGGAGGAATGGGATGTGCTGGCTGTCGCCGGCAACGGTGCGTCCGTCGCGTGCCTTCTGGTCCAGGACCGGAAACGGAAGGAGTGGCGTCTGGAGGCGTATTACGACTGATCCTGGCGAATACGTCGAACTGCACGCCTCCAGTGCTTTCAGTTTTCTAGCCGGAGCGTCCCAGCCTGAAGCTCTGATTGAGCGTGCTGTTGAACTTGAAATGCCCGCCATGGCGCTGGTTGACCGGAACGGCTTGTACGGCGTTGCGCGTTTTTACACGGCGGCGAAGCAATGCAAAATCAAAGCGCATATCGGCGCGGAAATTGCCATTTCATCTTTTGGCAGCATGCTTACCCCTCCGTCATGGCTACCGAACCAGTGTCCTCAGGAACCGCCACGCCTGCTTCTGCTCTGCGCATCACAGACTGGCTATCAGAACCTCTGCCAGCTCATCACGCGCTTCAAAATGCGTGAGGCTACCAAGGCAGAGGGCGCTGCAACGCTGGAGGATCTGGAGGAATTTTCTGCTGGTTTGATTTGTCTGACCGGCGGCGATGAGGGGCCGCTTGCTTCAGTACTCGCATACGAAGGAGAAGCAGGAGCGCGCAAGACCATTGACCGCCTGGCTTCAATCTATGGCCACGGCAATCTCTACGTTGAACTGCAACGGCACCAGCAGCGCAACGAAGAATGCCGCAACCAATCGCTGTTGAGCCTCGCATTGGAAATACGTCAGCCAGTGATCGCTACCAATGGTGCCCGCTACGCAACCGAAAAAGATCGCGAACTGCTGGACGTATTGACGTCGATTCGCCATCACATCGCGCTCGACCACGCAGGCCGCTTGCTGGCAACGAATTCCGCAAGGCATCTGCGCACGTCGCGTGATATGGCATTTCTTTTTCGCGATATTCCTGAAGCAATTGCCAACACCCGCATCGTGAGTGAACGGCTTGAGTTCACGCTCGACAATCTCGGCTACAAGTTTCCCCACTATCCGGTGCCCGACGGCGAAACCATGGACAGTTTCCTCGCCAAGCGCGTTGAAGAGGGCGTGCGCAAGCGCTATGGTGCTCCTACGAGGAAGCATCTGCTCGACAAAGCTCGTACTCAAGTGAGGCACGAACTTGCGCTCATTGCCAAGCTCGGCTTTGCCGGATACTTTCTCATCGTCTGGGATATCATCCGCTTTTGTCAGCGGAAAGGATTTCTCGTGCAAGGCCGCGGCTCGGCCGCCAACTCGGCAGTTTGTTACGCACTCGAAATTACAGCAGTTGATGCGGTCGGCATGGAGCTATTGTTTGAGCGCTTCCTGAGCGAGAACCGCGGCGAATGGCCTGACATTGATCTCGATCTGCCCTCCGGTGACCAGCGCGAGCAGGTAATCCAGTACTTATATGAGCGCTACGGCTCGCTCGGCGCGGCAATGACTGCCAACGTCATCACCTATCGCGGGCGCTCGGCAGCGCGCGAAGTGGGCAAGGCGCTGGGATTCGAAGAGGGCCAGTTGGCGCGGCTTTCCAGCCTGGTAGGTCACTGGGAGTGGCGTGGCGCCAACGACACCATGGCGCGCCACTTTGAGCAGGCCGGGTTTGACATTCGCCATCCGCGTATTGCCAGCTATCTCGATCTTTGCATGCGCATGCAGGATTTGCCCCGGCACCTTGGGCAGCATTCCGGCGGCATGGTGATCTGCGCCGGGTTATTGAATCGGGTTGTTCCCATCGAGCGCGCGTCCATGCCGGGCCGTACCGTCGTGCAGTGGGATAAGGAAGATTGTGCCGACCTAGGCCTCATTAAGGTGGACCTGCTGGGCCTGGGCATGATGGCCGTGCTCAAGGATTCCATTGAGATGATTCCACGCCACTACGGCAAGGACGTTGACCTGGCCGCACTTCCTGAAGACCCTCTCGTCTACGAAACGCTGCGCAAGGCCGACACGGTGGGCATGTTTCAGGTGGAAAGCCGCGCGCAGATGGCTTCCATTCCGCACAATGCGCCCGTGCGCTTCTACGACCTTGTGGTGCAGGTTGCCATCATCCGGCCCGGCCCCATCGTGGGCAAAATGATGCACCCCTACATGCGTCGCCGCCAGGGCAAGGAGCAGGTGACCTATCCGCATCCGTTACTGGAGCCGGTGCTGAAGCGAACGCTCGGAGTCCCTCTCTTTCAGGAACAGTTGCTCCGAATGGCGATGACCGTGGCAAGCTTCACGGGCGCGGAAGCAGAGGAGTTGCGCCGCGCCGTCGGGATGCGCCGTTCCATGCAGCGGATGAAGGACCTGGAAGGACGCCTGCGCTCTGGCATGACCGACAACGGCATCGGACCAGAAGCGCAGGACAATATCGTGCAGGGTATCTCTTCGTTTGCCATGTACGGCTTCCCGGAGTCGCATGCAGCGAGTTTTGCATTGATCGCCTATGCCTCTGCTTATCTCAAGGTGTATCACCTCGCGGCTTTCACATGTGCAATGCTCAATAACCAGCCGATGGGATTCTATGCACCCGCAGTGCTGGTGAAGGATGCACAACGCCATGGTCTGCGCGTGCGTCCACTCGACGTGCAGCGGTCCGAATGGCTTTGCACGCTCGAGCCAGAGCCGGATGGATCGCTTTCCATGCGCATCGGGATGAATTATGCCAAAGGTCTGCGACAAACGTCGGCGGAAATGATCCTCGCCGCGCGTAAGTGCGGCGAAGATTTCTCATCTGTCGATGATCTTGCTGCACGCGTCTCCTCACTCAACCGCAAGGAACTCGTCTCATTGGCCCGCATCGGTGCACTGAATTCGCTCGATCAAGTGGCGCATCGCCGCGATGCACTATGGCAGGTGGAGCAGGCGGGGCGTCCTGTCGGTCCGCTGCTGCGCGCAATAGGAAGCAGACGCGATGAAACACGCCTGAATATACCCCTGCGAAAAATGACAACCGACGAGCGCCTCACAGCCGACTACGCGGGCACTGGCCTCACTACAGGACCGCACCCGATGGCGTACCAACGTGCTATGCTTCGCGCCCAGGGCATTCATTCCGCCGATGATCTTATTCGTTGCGACAACAATCGATTCGTGCGTATTGCCGGTTGTGTTATCGCGCGCCAGCGGCCTGGTACGGCAAAGGGTTTCGTTTTCCTCTCGCTTGAAGACGAAACCGGCATCGCCAACGTGATCATTACCCCTGACATTTTTGAGCGCGACCGCATTGTTGTCACCTGCAGCCGCTTCCTGCGCATCGAAGGACTGCTCCAGAACCAGGACGGTGTCATCCATGTGAAAGCACAACGCATCGTCCCCCTCGACATTACCAGCGCCGAAATCCACTCGCACGACTTTCACTAAGCGCCTCGTCATGCATTTCCCATGCTTCTTCCGCAACAAGTGGTCAGCAACCATAATCACTTGAGGCAAACTCTACCTAACCACTACAATGCGTCAATGAGCAATCCTTCCGCCGGCATCTCCCCCCTGATCGCGGTTGATCGCAACGCAGCTACCCCATTGCACATGCAGGTCTACGAGGGTTACCGGGCTGCAATTCTTCGTGGTGATCTACGTCCCGGACAGCAAATTCCTTCAAGCAGGGAGCTGGCCTTCGAAGTCCAGGTTTCCCGCTTCCCTGTTCTCCATGCATATGCGCAGCTTTTGGCAGAGGGATATTTTGAAAGCCACGTTGGCTCGGGAACCTTTGTGTCGCGTTCACTGCCGGAACAATTGATGTCTATGAGCGGGCGAAATAGACAGTCTCCTAAATCCCCTTCCGGACCTCGCCCCGTAGCGCGTCGGACTCTCCTCTATCCAGCCTTTGAAGGAACTTCGCAGACCCGGGGATGGGGAGCATTTGGAGTTCATCAGCCTGCATTCGACCATTTTCCGTTCCACATCTGGTCGAGCCTGGTCGCTCGGCACAGTCGAAACCCGCACGCCAGCGCCATTCACAACATCAACCCTTTCGGCTCTGAGCGCTTTCGTGCGGAGATATGCGCCTACCTCCGCACTGCGCGCGCAGTGAAATGCGACCCGAGTCAGATCATGATCGTTTCCGGCTCGCAACAGGCGCTCGACATCACGGCGCGCGTTCTGCTGGACCCCGGAAACTCGGTACTGATCGAAGAGCCGGGATACAGCCTGGAACGCACTGTACTCGCCGCGGCCGGATGCCGACTTATCCCGATTCCGGTGGACAGTGAAGGAATGGACGTTGCGCTCGGTATCAAACGGCATGGAAAAGCGCGGGCAGCTTTCGTTACGCCATCGCATCAATATCCGCTGGGTTCAACCATGAGCGCAACCCGCCGTCTTCACCTGCTCAATTGGGCGCAAAGCTCGGGAAGCTGGATCATCGAAGACGATTACGATAGCGAGTACCGATACGAAACCAAGCCCGTTGCATCATTGCAAGGCCTCGATGTGAACTCGCGCGTCGTCTATATCGGCACTTTCAGCAAGGTTCTCTTTCCTTCTTTGAGAATTGGCTACATCGTCGTTCCGCCCGATTTGGTCGATCGTTTCGCGGCGGTTCGCTTCGCCATGGACATATTTCCGCCATACCTTTACCAGGAAGTCCTCGCTGACTTCATGGGCCAGGGACACTTTGGAAGGCACATTCGAAAGATGCGGCGGCTCTATGGCGAACGACGAACCGTGCTGATCGAATGCATTAAAAAGGAGTTTGGCGAAATGCTCGAGGTCCACGGAGCCGAGGCCGGCATGCATCTGACCGTTACCTTGCCGGAGGGATACCAGGATCGCGAAATCGTGGCCCGGGCAGCTCGCGAAAAGCTTTGGCTCTGGCCGCTGTCGCCATACTATATAGGCAGGAAAACCCGTCAGGGGTTCGTGCTTGGATTCGGCAGTACCTCGGCTGACCAGATACCTCGTGCGATACAACGGCTGCGCGCGCTACTGGATTAACCCTGGTCGTACCATTCTTTTCCGAATGTTTCCAGCGAAGACCGAACCAAGAGGGGATGCGCCGAAGATTGTTCAATTCAGAACACGACGGTCACGCAAACTGGAGATCAATCATGCGAAAGATCCAACGATGCAATGCAGTGTTGAGCCGTTTGCCGAAGATTGCACTTGTGGCCGTCGTCGAGATCCTGGCAGCGACTCAGACCCACGCCCAGGACGGCGCGCTGAAGGTCGCGGAACTCGGTCAGTTCCAGCTTGAGAATGGTTCGGTCATTCAGAACTGCCGCATCGGCTACCGCACATTTGGCACCCTCAACTCCGCCCGCGACAACGCCGTGCTGATGCCTACCTGGCTCTACGGAACGAGTGCCGACCTGAAGGTCTTTTTTGGAGACCCGAACCAAGCCGGCCCGGCCGCCAAAGCCAATATCCTGGTTGACACAACGAAGTACTTTGGCATTGCAATTGATGCCCTTGGCGATGGAATCTCATCCTCACCCTCCAATAGTTCCTCGCAACACGGTGTCGCCTTTCCCGCCTTTTCTGCGCGCGATATGGTGGAGGCGGAGTATCGCGTAATGACTGAAGTGCTGGGACTCAGGCATCTTCACGCAGTCCTGGGTCTTTCAATGGGAGGCGAGCAAACCTTCGCATGGTCGGTGGCACACCCTGAGTTCTTCGACCTGGCTATACCGATCCTCGGCACGCCGCGACTTACGCCCTATGATCTGGAAGTAAAGCAGATCATGCTTGAAACTATCTATGCCGACCCCAATTACGATGATGGCCACTACACCGCCGAACCGGATCTGAAGCTTGCCAATCTTTTCGGCTCGCTCACCGTCACCACGCCCGAGTTTCGCAACGCCGAGACAACCCGCGGAAGCTTTCACGCCTTCATTGAAAAGACCGAAGCCCGCCAACCGATCGATGCCAATGACCGGGTGTGGCAATTGAAGGCAATTGTGCGTCAGGACGTAATCGGCAATCGCTCGCTGGCCCAGGCCGCCCGGTCAACCCACGCTCGCTTTCTCGTCATTGTGGCGGCCCACGATCACCTGGTAAATCCGCACCCCGCGCTTGAATGGGCCGCGGCGCTGGATGCACCGACTTATGTGTCACCCGGAGACTGCGCCCACTTGATTATGTCCTGTGATGCCGGACAGGTTTCCTGGCGTGTCCGAAAGTTTCTCGACGCCGGAAATCTGGAATAGAGACTTCGTGCCTGATTCGTCTTCGCCGCCTCAGTATGTCATTCAGTTCGGTCTCGATCGGCAACGGCTCCCCCGGCCCGCAGCAATGAGCTATATTGCCAATATGCGATCAGCCTCGTGATCGATTCGGTGTCTCTTCTCAACCTTTCTCCGATGGGCGGCTCTTCATGTATCGGTCTTCAGTCTTCATTGCTATCCTTCTGTGCACGTGCACGAGTCTCTTCGCGCGCCCTTCGGCGCTGTTCTATATGACCGACAGTCCGGAGTCGGTTCGCTCTTTCCTGGCGCATGCCGCCAAGATCGACCTGATCGTGCCCACCTGGTACCACGTCGACGAAAACGGACTGGTCACCGGTGCGCCCAACCCCCTGGTTCTTGAAACGGCACAACGAGACCACGTGCCGGTTATGCCCATCCTGGCGCTATTTGATAAAAAGCAGTTTCACAACCTGGCTGGAAATCTCCAGGCGCAGGACCGCATGAACGAGGCCATGCTCCGCGAAGCACACCTGCATGGCTATACGGGATTCCAGTTCGACTTCGAAAACGTCGAGTGGACTGACCGCGACGGTCTCACCGCTACAGTCAAGAGATCGGCCGAGGTCCTTCATCATGCCGGGCTCCAACTGACCATCGCCACGGTACCCAACGCTCCCGGATATCCCGGTAGCGGCGGGTTCGCAAAGTGGATCTACTCTGACTGGCGCGGCGCCTACGATCTGGCTGAACTCGCAAAATCGGTCGATCTCATTTGCCTCATGACCTACGATCAGCACACGCGCTGGACCATGCCGGGACCCGTGGCCGGATGGCAGTGGACCCTGGACAATCTCAATTACGCGCTCGGTATGGTTCCCAAAGAAAAGCTCTCCCTGGGCATTCCTCTTTACGGGTATCACTGGTTCACCGGCGCGCCTAACGTCGACAAGGTCACGGGCAAAGAGAGCGCCAATCTTTCCGCCGAGACGATCAACGCCCCCGACGCTCAACAGTTGGCCGAGACTTATCAGGGCAAAATCGAATGGGACGCCGGAGACCGCGATTCCTGGTTCTTCTTTTATCGTGATCAGATGCGCGAATGGGTGTTTTTCACCGACCTCCGCACCTTTCGTGAACGTTTTCAACTGACTCAGGAACGCGGTATCGAAGGCTTCTGCTCCTGGGTTCTCGGCGCTGAAGATCCCTCGATCTGGAGCCTTCTGCCCGATCGTCACTGATTCCCTTTCTTCCCGCGCTGCAGAAAAACGCCAGCGAAATAAAGTATCCGCATCAGAATCGGACCAAACACAAGTCCGCAGTCACTTCTTCGAGGAGACCTCGATGTCCTATTTTCTGGCAGTCGACGCCGGTGGTTCGAAAACCGAGTTCCTGCTGGCCGAGGACGACCGCGAACTGGCTCGGACGGTCAGCGGCACCGTCAAACGGCTTAACGCCACCGAAACTCAGGCTGCTGAAAACCTGGAAGATTCTTTGAAACAGTTGGTAGCGCTCACCGGCGTCTCGATGGATAAGATCGCCCGTACCTGCGTGGGCACTTCCGGAAACACGGTTCCGTTGGTCGTCGACTGGCTACGTGAGAATTTCGCTCTTCGTGTTTCGGGCTCCCTGTTGATTCTGGGCGACGTGGAGATTGCCCTTGACGCAGTCTTCCCTGGTAACCGTGGCGTTTTGGTGTTGGCCGGTACCGGCTCCAATGTCGCAGGGCGCGGCATCGACGGAAAAATCGTCACTGCGGGCGGCTGGGGTCCCATGCTGGCCGATCAGGGCGCGGGCCACTGGATTGGGATCGAAGCTTTGCGACGCGGTTTCCTGGCCATCGACGAAAATCGTCCAACGAGATTGCTTGAAGTAGCACGCCAACTTTGGGACCTGCCATCTGTCGCCGCGCTCATTCAATTTGCCAACGCCGAACCTCGTCCCCATTTCGCGGATTTAGTTCCCCTGGTCGTCCAATGTGCAGACGGGGGCGATCAGGTGGCCTGCGACATTCTCGATCGCGGCGCCGCCGACCTTGCATACCTCGGACATCTTGTCATCCAGAAGATCCTGTCGGCTGAAGGGCGTCGATTACCGCTGCCTGCCGTAGCCACCGCCGGCAGTATCCTTGCAAAGGTTCCCCGCGTTCGCAATCTTCTCATCGATTCCTTGCGCGGCACTTACCCGCAGATTCAATTTGTTCTTGAACCGGCCGACCCTGTCGTCGGCGCCCTGTATCATGCCCGCATGGGAAGTTGATTTGAAGTATCCATGGCTCCCATCGGGAAGCTTTTATCCATCGAGGTTATGGCCTATCCTTCGTAAGTGCAGCAATTCTTAGTTCACCGAGGAAGATCATGAAAAGAACCCTGTTGGTCGCGCTTCTTATGGGAGCAACCGCAATCTTGCCGCAGGCTCTGGGACAAACCGCCGAGGCGGTAACTCCGGCGCCATACCAGGTAGCTTGGCAGGACCTTGAATTCGGGGTGATTATTCACTTCTCAACGAATACCTTCCTCAATCGCGAATGGGGCGATGGAACCGCAAGCCCCTCCGTCTTCAACCCGACTCAATTCGATCCTGACCAATGGATGCGTGCCATCCGCGCCTCGGGTGCGAGATATGTAGTCCTTGTTGCCAAGCATCACGACGGCTTTTGCCTCTGGCCCACAGAGCAGACGAACTACAGTGTTCGCAGCAGCCCCTGGGAAAACGGAAAGGGTGACGTGGTTGGGGATGTGGCCCGCGCGGCACGCAAATATGGACTGCGCTTCGGAGTCTATCTCTCTCCATGGGACCGGCATGAACCGAAGTATAGGGACTCCGCCGCGTACGACGAATATTACAATGCCGAGTTAGGCGAGTTAGCGTCCCATTATGGCGACCTGGTCGAATTCTGGCTCGATGGCGCTGGATCTGAGGGCCATGTCTATAACTTCAAAAAGATCATCGAGACCTTGCGAACTTATCAGCCGAATACGGTTGTCTTTGCCGATACTGGCCTATTCGAATACGGCGATGCGCGATGGGTCGGAAATGAAGCGGGCATCGTCGATTATGAGAATTGGAATGTAATCGATCGCCACGGTTACGAGAGATGGCGTCCCGTCGAGGCCGACACACCGCTGAGAAAATTGCATTGGTTCTGGCATCCCAATGACGAAGCATCGCTCAAGAGTGTCGATGAACTGCTCTCCACCTACGACGACACTGTAGGCCGCGGCGCACAATTGATGCTCGGTGTCGCGCCAGATAATCGTGGACTGCTCCCTGACTCGGATGCAAAGCGTCTTGAAGAATTTGGTGCGGCCCTCCGCCGCAGAAGTGAACACAACCTGGCCCTGAGTCATCGTCCGGCGTCAGCGGAAATCGAGGCTGCATTGGACGGCGACCCTGACACGTTCTGGTCGGCCCCCGTAGATTCACATCATGCAGAGCTCGAAGTCACCTTCGACAAGCCTGTGACTTTTGATCACGCGCTCACGATGGAGTGGCTCAACGACGGTCAGCATATAGAGAAATACGCCATTGAAGCCTGGGATGCGGCAACATCAAAATGGACCCGCATCGCAGAAGGCCAGGCAATTGGCCATAAGAAGATCGACGCATTCGCGGCAGTAACAGCCACCCGCGTCCGGCTCAACATCCTCTCCAGCACCGCGCAGGCTCATATCCGAGAGTTTCAGTTATATCGCTGGGGTCCAGAAGTCCAAGAGAAATAAGCGCGCCATCGCAGGACGTGCACAAATTGCACGCGCAGTCCGTTGACCTTGAACTATTGCACCGGAGTATGAAGTCCGCGCGCTTCGACGATTCCGTCCAGAATCTCATGCATTGCGTGGACATCTGCTTCTCTCACTACGAAACGCGCAGAAGCGTCTGCCTCGGGGCTTCGCTCGGTATCACTGTTCCAGTCCAGGCTTGCGCATTGTTCTGAAAAGCCAAGCGTCGTGTGAACTTCTGCCACGTCGGTGGCCAACACCAGATCACGCACGTTCCTTGTCCGAATTCCTCCGCCGGCCATGATGCCGATGCGTCCTTCCGAAGTCCTTACAAGTCCGGCAATCCGCGTTACCGCTTGAATCGCTTCTTCTGATCCCCCAGAGGTCAGAACGCGATCGGCACCGGCGGCAATCACCTTCTCGAGTGAGCGTTCAAGGTTGGCTGAGACATCAAAGGCACGATGAAACGTAACCCCCATGGGGCGCGCGGCTGCGATAAGTTGACGACTGGTCTCTATATCCACTTCGCCGTCCAGCAACAGCGCGCCGAGAACCACTCCATCGGCTCCGCAGGCTCTCGCCCGTTCAATGTCTTCGAGCATCGCGGCGCGTTCATCAGCGGTGTAAACAAAATTGCCGCTACGGGGCCGGATCATCACGAAGACATCCAGAGCCACAGCGGCACGTACGCTGCGGATCAAATCTTCCGAAGGCGTAAGCCCGCCCACATCGAGTGCGCGGCAAAGTTCAACTCGATCGGCGCCGCCAGCTTGCGCGGCAACCGCGGAATCTACCGAATCAACACAGATTTCCAGTGCAATCGACATAAGAATGAGTCCTGAAATCGTTTACGCGAGTGCAACGATGCTCGACCGGTGCGAACACGCAATTGGATTCCAAGCCCCAACATACACAAGTCTGCGCGGCATGGCAATTCGTCGCGTCGGAAACCTGGAATGACAGGTCTCAGCCCACGCATCGCACGAAATGAATACCTTTAGCTCCTCTTCCAGCTCCGATATATTTGTCGTTCTCCTAGAAGAAGGTCTCAATCAAATCGATGACCTGGTAATCGGAGTTCACTACGGGCAACACGCGCCATTTGTCGAAAGTCAGGCAGGGGTGCTTGATATCGAACCCAATCATATCGCCCACCCGAATGTCGTCTTCGGCATCAAACTTCAAATAAGCGTGTTGGTCCATCATCTTGGTGAGCGACCAGTCCTTCGGGGCATCATGCGGAACTGCCCCTCCGGGCCTGAAGTGAAGCGCAGGAACCGGAAGCCCGGAATCGAACGCGGCATCGCGCTTGCCCATGCCGACAATTGCCTTCCCTGGCTCCGGTATCGAATGCACGTACGCCCAGACCTGTAGCGCAGGCAAAAGGCCCGAACGCATTTTGTGCGCAATTGGATTGCGCCGCTGAATCTTTGTTTGTGCCTCGCGATATGCGCCAATATCATGCGTGAGATAACAGCCGGGCCGAAGGACGATCTCGACAGCATCTCCGAATCCCGCTTCGGAGAAGACCTGGGCTACGACGTCGTACCATGACGATCCGGCTCCTGAGAGCAGGATGGGCTCGTGCTGGAACCGCTTTTCCGCGACCAGCTTTCTCGTAACATCGACTGCCCTCTTCAGGAATGCACGAATCGAGGACTCGTCATCAAGAACACCCTCATACATTTCCACACCGGTCAGAGCGATGGAGTCTTTCCAGCGAATCACCGCGGCCAGCACCGATTGGAGTTGATCTTCATCGCGTACACCCGCACGGCCGCCCATTACGCCTAACTCAAGCAGCACCTGCAAGCGCTGCCCTCGCTTCGAGAAATAGGCTCCCAGCTGGTCGATTTGGATTGCCGAATCGACAAGGCAGTAGTATGCAAACGCTGAGTCCTCAATCAGCCGAGCGATGATGGCCATATTCTCTTTGCCGACCAGTTGATTCGCCATCAACACCCGGCGTACCCCATGCTGGTAGGCAACCTGCGTCTGATGTGCGGTCGCGAGCGTGATGCCCCAGGCACCTCCCTGCAGTTGCCGCTGAAACAGCGCAGGTGCCATCGTCGTCTTGCCGTGCGGCGCCAACTGCAGTCCATAGGCCTCGATGAATTGCTGCATCCATTCCAGATTGTGCGATAGCTTATCTTCATACAGCACCGCGGACGGGAGGCTAATATCTTCTTTGAGCAGATTCCAGCCGAGCGAAACGATCTGCCCCCGCTTCACCGTTTGCGGCATGAAACCCAGACCCTTATTCAACGAGAAAGGCGCAGAGTGCATACCCATTTCGGCAGTTCTTCGTTCTTTCATCCAATCAATCTCCAAAGAATCTCAAGATCATGCGATGGATCGAGAGCTCTCGATGGATATAGCCTATATCCTGAAGGCGCCTGAATGTTGAATTGCGATACTGTGATCAGAAATGCGAACGTCCTCGATGGGAGCGGAGCTGCTGCCGAACTCAAGGACCTCGCCATTCGCAACGGCAGCATCTGCGAAATGGGACCATCCCTTCAACTTCATGCATTAGAAGTTGTGGAGGCGGATGGGATGACTCTCGCTCCCGGCTTCATCGATGTCCATACCCACGACGATACGGCCGTGATCCGCACACCGGCGATGATTGCAAAGCTTTCGCAGGGTGTCACCACCGTAATCGTGGGCAACTGTGGCATCAGCGCGGCGCCGGTCGCGCTGCGCGGCGAGCCCCCCGACCCGATGAATCTGCTCGGTAACACAGAGGCTTTCAGCTATCCAACCTTTGCCTCGTATGTCGCCGCGATTCAGAAGGCGCGGCCCGCAGTGAACGTGGGCGCGCTCATTGGCCATACGGCCCTGCGTAATAACCACCTTGACCGCCTCGACCGCACAGCAACAAAAGCCGAGATCGAAGCCATGCGAGCTCAATTGCAAGAAGCTCTTCAGGCTGGAGCACTGGGCCTGAGTTCGGGACTTGCGTATCTCTCCGCGAATGCCGCATCCACTGATGAAGTGTTGGGACTTGCCCAGCCATTGGGGTCCGCAGGCGCGGTGTACACCACCCACATGCGCAGTGAGACAGAACCAATCCTCGACGCAATGCAGGAAGCCTTTGAGATCGGACGTCTGAGTCATGTTCCCGTCATCGTGTCTCATCTCAAGTGCGCGGGCATTGCCAACTGGGGCCGCAGCGGCGAAGTGTTGCACGCACTCGAAACAGCGCAAGAGGCACAAGCGGTCGGTTGTGATTGCTACCCTTATTCCGCGGGATCAAGCACGCTCGATTTACGGCAAGTCGATGAGCGCGTCCAAATCATGATCACCTGGAGCGAGCCACATCCGGAGGTGGCCGGCCAGACCCTTGCGCAAATCGCCTCCGCCTGGGGCACAAGCCACCTTGAAGCGGCAAGGCAACTGCGACCGGCGGGGGCAATCTACCACAGCATCTCGGAGGAAGACATGCGGCGGATCCTGCGCCACCCAGCCACCATGATCGGTTCAGATGGTCTGCCCAACGATCCGCGCCCGCATCCTCGCCTATGGGGTACGTTTCCTCGTGTGCTGGGCAAATACAGCCGTGAAGAAGGGCTCTTTTCGCTTGTGGATGCGATTCATAAGATGACCGGGATGCCTGCGCAAAGATTTGGTCTTGCCGGGCGCGGGCTCATTCGCACCGGGTTTGCCGCTGATCTCGTGCTCTTCGATGCGAAAACCATCATCGACACGGCCACCTTCGCTGATCCCATCCGCCCCGCCAAAGGAATTGCAGCCGTCTGGGTAAACGGCGCTCTCTCTTATACTGCCGAAGGACCCACCGGGAAGCGGGCTGGCCGCTTTCTGCAGCGCGGCAAGACCTCCTGGATTCAGTAACCCAACTCTGCATAGCAAAACCCAAGGAGCGCCAACATGAGCATCAAACGTTACGGAGTTGAAGGCGGAAAGGGTACGGGCGGACAACACCTGCCATTTGCGCGTGCCGTCGAAGCAGCCGGCTGGCTCTACGTCTCAGGCCAGGTTCCCATGGTCAACGGCGAGCTTGTTGCAGGCAACATCCTTGTTCAATCACGACAGGCAATCGCGAATCTCGTGACTATTCTCAAAGAAGCGGGCTATGGACCGGAGCATGTGGTACGCTGCGGCGTGTGGCTCGACGATCCGCGCGACTTCTCGTCATTCAACTCGGTCTTCAAGGAGTATTTCGGCGAACACCCTCCCGCTCGTTCCTGCGTCGTATCGAGCATGGTCGTCGATTGCAAGGTCGAAATCGATTGCGTCGCATACAAGGACCCAACCTCTTGACGACGAACCCCGTCGTCTCACCTGCATCCTTCTGCCCATCCCTTTTCATTGGAGCAGCATCGCGTTTATGGCCATGATCGATCATCACAGTATTTTTCTGCTGGTCTCTGCGCTGGTGGCCGTAATTGGCCTGATACTGTTGATTGCCGTTGTCAAGCTCAATCCAGTCATCACCCTTTTTGTCGTCTCACTGGCCCTCGCCGTTGTAGCGGGCATGCCGTTTCCTACCATCATTCACTCCTTTGAATCCGGCGTCGGCGGTACTCTCGGCCATATCGCGATCATCGTGGGGCTGGGCACCATGCTCGGCAAGATGATGGCCGAATCCGGCGCCGCGGATCAAATCGCTAATACCCTTATCCGGCTCTTTGGCGAGAAGAATGTTCCCTGGGCCATGGTTTTTATTGGGCTTCTGGTCGGCCTTCCAGCTTTTTTTGAAGTAGGCTTTGTGCTGCTGATTCCCGTTGCATTCACCGTCGCGCGACGCACCGGAACATCGCTGGTTCTCGTGGGCCTGCCCATGGTGGCTGGACTCTCCGTTGTCCACGGCCTGGTTCCTCCGCATCCCGCAGCGATGCTCGCAGTCACAATCTTCCACGCCGACGTGGGCCGCACCATTTTCTACGCACTCCTCATCGGCCTTCCTACCGCGGTCATCGCCGGGCCCTTGTATGCCAGGCTCATCGCGCCGCACGTCACGCTTCCGGCAGACAACCCGATGGCCGCACAAATCGCCGGTCACGATGAGAAGCGGAGCTTGCCTGGCTTCTGGATCAGTATGTTCACCATCCTGCTTCCCGTCATTCTCATGCTGGTCGGCAGTTGGGCCGATGCATTGGCATCCTCAGGAAGCGCCCTGAATAACGGATTGCACCTGGTTGGCAACGACGACATGGCGCTGCTCATCGGCACCCTTGTCAGCTTTGTCACATTGGGCAGGATGAGAGGCTTCTCGCGGGAAACCATCCTCCGCTTCAGCAATGATTGCCTGGCGCCCACAGCAACCATCACTCTCCTGGTCGGCGCGGGTGGGGGTTTCGGCCGCGTGCTGCAGGACAGCGGCGTTTCCGGCGCCATTATTGTGGCCGCGATGCAGAGTCATGTTCCCCTGCTGCTGCTGGCGTGGCTTCTTGCCGCCCTTATGCGGCTGGCCACAGGCTCCGCGACCGTTGCCATGACCACTGCAGCCGGGATCGTAGCGCCCATTGCGCTGCATAGCACTGGGGTTCATCCTGAATTACTCGCCATCGCAACCGGCGCAGGTTCGCTCATCTTCTCGCACGTAAACGACGGCGGATTCTGGCTCGTCAAGGAGTATTTCAATATGAGCGTCACACAAACGCTCAAAACCTGGTCTGTCTGCGAAACTATCATTTCGGTCACCGCGCTAATTTTCACGGCTGCCGTCTGGTACGCGATCTAGACTGCGCAGCGAATCGCGCCAGACCGTACGGGCGGTCACGTTCTAAACTGAAACTCGCCGAGGATGGATGAGATGACAAACACAAGCTTGCTGCAGTCCTGGTCGCGCCGAGGTTTTCTCAAGAGCACCGCGGCCTTTGCATTCTCGCAATCCGCGCTCGGGTCGGTCCGCAATTACGCCGCCGTCCTGAAAACCGGAAAAGTCCTGGCTTTCGTCGGCTCTTACACAAGCGCGGTTGACGGCCCGGCCAACGGAGAGGGCATTTGCCTGCTCGAAATGGATCCCAGGACCGGCGAGCTCTCGCAGCGCACGCTGGCTGCAAAGACGCGAAATCCATCATGGATTGTCATCCATCCCTCAAAGAAGTATGTGTATGCGATCAACGAAATCGCCGATTTCGAAGGCACCAATGGATCGGTCACCGCGTTCTCGCTTGACGCGGCGAACGGGGAGTTGACAGCCCTGAATACGGTAAGTTCCGCAGGCGCGGGCCCGGCTCACATGAGCCTCGATGCTTCAGGCAAGTTTGTGTTCGTCGCAAACTACATGGGCGGAAGCATCGCCGTGCTTCCGATCCTGGAGGGTGGCAAGCTGGGCTCCGCGGTCGACACCCACCGCGACACCGGCTCAATCGGCGCAAAAAAGGCCACGGACGCTCCTCGCGGCAGCTTTGCCATCAGCGGCCACGACGCGCCCCACGCACACATGATCGCTGCCGATCCTCAAAACAGATTCGTCCTCGCCACCGACCTCGGACAGGACAGGATCTATGTTTACCGCTTCGACGCGGCAAGTGGAAAGTTGACCCCGGCTGACGCCGCGCCCTTCGATTCCCTGCCATCCGGTAACGGCCCCCGTCATTTCGCCTTCCATCCCAACGGCCATTGGCTCTATCTCTTGATGGAAGAATCTTCCACCATCGCCTTCTTTCATTACGATCCAGAAAATGGAGCCTTGACTCTGCAGAAATCAATTTCCGCACTGCCTTCCGGCTTTGCCGGATCGAGCTTTGCTTCAGAGATCCTCGTGTCGCCCGACGGCAAATTCCTCTACTCCGCCAATCGCTTATTTGACTCCATCTCCGTCTGCTCCATCGCTGCGGACGGCACCCCCAAACTCATCGGCGAAACGCCAACCATGGGTGATTATCCCAGGAATTGCAGAATCGACCCCTCAGGAAGCTTCCTTTACTCGTGCAATCAACACAGCGACTGCATCACCTCTTTCCGTATTCATCGCGAAACCGGCCTGCTTACATTCACAGGCCAATTTACGCCTGTCCCAAGCCCGGCAATCATCACATTCCTGTAATGAAACCCTGCAACGGCTGAATTTGGACCTTGGATGGCGCATGAATACAATGCATTCACGCAAGATTCGGGTGGGTTGTGGTTCTGTAAGCCGATTCTGGTTCGACTGTGGAGCCAAGGACCAGGTTTTCCTGTCCGTACGCCCGCATCGCTGATTAGCTTTGACAAACCCGGCCCGGTCTTCGGGAAAGGAAATTGCGACAATGAATCTCAATGACGCGCGCGCCCCATTTTGCACCATGTTGCCATCGGAATGCCTCACTCCTGCCTTGCCCGTTCCGCTTCCCAGGTTTCGCAGCGCCCTTAGGATACTGCTCCTGACCGCGCCGCTCGCGTATGCGGGCTCTGCGTTATCCCAGCCAGTTGAATTCCGCAACGCGCTCATGCCTGAGCCATCATCCATTTCCGTTCAGCCAGGCAGTTTTCAGATTGACACGTCTTTGACCGTCGGGTTCTCGGGGACCCATGACGACGTTTTGGAGCAAGCCGTCACACGCGCGCTGACACGCCTTGAAGAGGCGACCGGCGTGGAAATAAGCAAGACCTTTGCCACCGGCTCGGGCACCGCAATGTTCGAAATCAACGTGGAACACCCCGCCGAAGCGGTACAGTCCATCGATGAAGACGAGTCGTACACCCTGACCGTTCGTCCTGGATACATTACGCTGCAAGCGCCAACCGACCTGGGCGCGATGCATGGCCTCCAAACCCTGCTCCAGTTAGTGCAGAGCCAGCCGGGTGGGTACGTTCTGCCCGCGGTCACCATCTCAGACCAGCCGCGTTTTCGCTGGCGCGGTTTGATGATCGACTGCGGACGCCACTTCGAACCGGTGCCGGTCATTCTTCGCACGCTCGACGGCATGGAAGCCGTAAAGCTCAACGTCTTTCATTGGCATCTGACTGAAGACCAGGGCTTCCGCGTCGAGAGTCTCCGCTTTCCTAATCTCCAGAAGATGGGCTCCGACGGCCTTTATTACACGCAGCAGCAGATACGCGAAGTGGTTGCATACGCGCACGCGCGCGGAATTCGCGTGGTGCCGGAGTTCGACATGCCCGGCCACACCACGAGTTGGTTTGTCGGTTACCCTGATCTCGCCAGCGGCCCCGGCCCTTACACGGTGCAGCGTCGATTTGGCATTCATGACGCGGCCATAGACCCCACACGCGAGAGCACGTACAAGTTCCTCGACGCATTCCTGGGAGAAATGGCCGGACTCTTCCCTGATGCCTATATGCACATCGGCGGCGACGAAAGCAACGGCAAGCAGTGGATGGCGAACCCGCAAATCCATGCCTTCATGCAGTCTCACCAAATCGCAGACTCGGCGGGGTTGCAGGTCTACTTCAATCAGCGCCTGCTCAAGATCCTCACAAAGTATCACAAGCACATGGTGGGCTGGGATGAAATCCTCACGCCCGGTTTGCCGAAGGACGTCGTCGTGCAGTCGTGGCGCGGCGTTGAATCCCTCGATCGCGGAGCCACCGAAGGCTATCAGGGAATCCTTTCCGCACCCTATTACCTTGACGCCATGAAGAGCGCAGCCACCCACTATCTGGCTGATCCCATCCCTGCCGATACCACCCTTACCCCGGACCAGCAGAAACTGATTTTGGGCGGAGAGGTATGCATGTGGGGCGAACAAATCTCGCCGCAAACCATCGACTCCCGCATCTGGCCGCGCACGGCGGCCATCGCAGAACGTTTCTGGTCGCCAGCCACCACGCGTGACGTGCCCGACATGTACCGGCGCCTTCAGGTCATGTCGCTGCGGCTCGACGCCCTGGGACTGCAGCAGATTTCCGGCCCACAGCGCATGGAACGCGGACTCACCGGCAAAGTGTCCTCACCGGACCTCAGCATTCTGACTTCGGTGCTGGAGCCAGTCAGCTTTGGCCAGCGCTTTCATCTGCAGCACACTGATCAACTGACACCTCTCGACGAGCTCGTGGATGCCGTTGTGCCCGACCCGCCATCGCGCCACGAATTCGAACAGGCAGTGCAAACGCTGCTCGCTGACACGCCGCAACACGAGCGCCGCAGATCCGATCTTGAGCGTTGGTTTCGCAATTGGCAACGGACCGCTCCCACGCTGGGCATGCTGATGCAGCAATCACCCCGCCTGGTGGATGATGCGCCACAGGCACAGGAACTCGCGCAACTAGGCGTCATCGGCACCGAATCGCTCAATTACTTGCGCAACCCAGCTGACGTCCCCGCAGGATGGCAGAAGGCAACACTTGCTCAGATCACATCCATTGAGCAGCAAAAGAGCCTGGTGCGCTTTACTATTCTCGAACCGCTAAAACAGCTTGTGCTCGCCGCTGGAGGAAACGCACCGCAGTAAACTCGTCAAACGGATTTCGGTTGAATATGGCTGCCTGCGGCAAGAACATCTGTGAGTCCAGGCTTCGCAGCATGATCAGCATGGATTCTTCCTTGCAAGGGTCGCAGCCGCTCAATTATTCTCGGGCCAGTCATCATGGGCTTTATTGGTACGGGGAGTGCGGTCGACAAGGTTTCGACGCTTCTTAGGCGCGCGAGGAGCGGCCTGATCCTTGTGGCATGTTTGGTTGCCACTCTAACCATGCGGGCGGAAGCCTGTTCCGGCCCTCCCCCATTGGAGGCCCGACTTCGCGCCCACCCCAGTGCCGATGTGTATGCTGCATTGGGCAATTGGTTCAGCGAAAACCACCAGCCAACTTGTGCTGCGCAAGACTTTCAGGCTGCGCTGAAGATCGACCCCGCCTCGAAGAAGGCGCTCGACGGGCTGGCGAAAACCCTTATCGCGGCAGGGGATTACGGGACGGTCATCCGCCGTCTTCGCTCCCTACCGCTCGACGAGAACCTGACTCTCGATCTGGCCATTGCCTGCAGGATGGGGGACATGTTCGATGACGCCGAAAGGGTTTTGACCGAAGGATTGAAGACTTATCCGGACTCCGACGGCCTTACAGGAGCGCTGGTATCTCTCGACATTCATGTAGCTCATAGCGAGGCCGCGCAGGCACTGGCCGAAAAGCATGCGCACCAAAAACCCCGCGATATCGAAGCGCAGCGCATCTATTTGCGAACCCTGATCATCAACGGAGACAACCAAGTTGCGGCGCCGCTGGCCCGCAAACTGCTGGCGCTCGCCCCTCACGATCCTGATTTTCTCTTTCTGAATGGCATGCTGGAGCGCGGGGCGGGAGACTTTGCCGAGGCCCGCACACACCTCGAGGAATCGGTGGCCCGGAACCCCAACTTTTATAACTCCCACTACAATCTTGGTCTCGTTCTCGAACAGCTTAAGGACAATGAGGGAGCAAGAGAACAGTTCAAGACGGCCATCGAGCTCGGCGCAAACGAACCGGAAGTCCGCTTTGAACTGGCCAAGGTTTTGCGCACGCTGGGAGAGACTGCAGAGGCGCAAGAACAACTGAAGCTCTACCAGCAGAGGTTGAAAGAAGAATCGGATAAATCTCTGGCCATACTGAAATCGACGCAGGCTGAAGAGGCGGTCAAGGCCGGAGATAACCATAAAGCCGCCGGTTTGTTTCGCGAAGCCAGCGCCGCGCTTCCGGACAATCCCGCGCTTGCCTACCGGCTCGCCGTTGTTCTGGGCGAACTCGGCGATACCGCGGGTGAGCGATCTGCGTTGCAACAGGCAATCAAGGCCGATCCGGAATTTGCCCCCGCGCAATACCAGCTTGGCTACCTGGAAACCCGCGACGGCGACAATGCCGCGGCTGAACAGCAATTCAGGCTGGCATTGAAGGCCGCTCCAAACTACATTCAGGCATGGGTCGCCTTGGCCGCGACCCTCGGCATGGAGTCCCGATTCCAGGATGCGCAGGATGCAATAGCCAAAGCGCTGAAGATAGATCCGGATAATAAAGCTGCTCTCGAACTCAGCCGGAAGCTGTCTGACGCGCAGGGCCAGCATTAATTCATTGAACTGACGCCTCCGGGAGGATGCTGGCAATGAGGGACGACAAAGAGACCGCATCCTGGACGCGCCGGCGCTTGTTGCAAACCATCCCTGCAGCGCTCGCGCCCGCTCTCATCCCCAGCGGACTGCGCGCGGCGGGCAAAACAGCGGCACCGTTCTCTCGTTTCGTCGATGTAGCCCACACCGCGGGCCTCACCGCAACGATGGTCTACGGCGAGCCCGACAGCTTCACCTACATCTTCGAATCCATGGCCAGCGGCTGCGCCTTCATTGACTACGACAATGACGGGTGGATGGACATCTTCATTCTCGGCGGACGAAGGCTGAAGGACACACCGCCCAATGCGAGCAACCGCCTTTACAAAAACAACCGCGACGGCACCTTCACCGACGTAACCGCCAACGCCGGCCTGCTCGACACGGGCTGGGCCCAGGGCGTCTGCGTGGGCGACTATAACAATGACGGTTTTGAAGATCTCTTCCTCACCTACTACGGGCAGAATCGCCTCTACCGCAACAACGGCGACGGTACCTTCAAAGATGTGACGGCCAAGGCCGGGCTGCTTTATCCCACCACTCGCTACAGCACCGGCTGCACATTTTTTGACTACAATCGCGATGGCCTGCTCGATCTTTTTGTGTCGAACTACCTCGAAATCGATCAGGCCACCGCTCCCAGGCCCTCGTTGTCTGTGCCCAATTGCAACTTTCAGGGCGTACCTACCCTCTGCGGCCCCCTGGGCCTGCCCAAGGCCCAGAACTACCTCTACCGCAACAATGGGGACGGCACCTTTACCGATGTTTCCAAGGAGTCCGGCATTTCAGGGTTTCGCGGATCCTATGGACTTACGGCCCTCTCTTTCGATGCAGACGAGGACGGTTGGCCGGATATCTTCGTGGTTTGCGATTCCACGCCCTCACTGCTGCTGATGAACAATCACGACGGCACCTTTCGTGAGGAAGCATTGTTTCGCGGAGTGGCACTCAGCGGCGATGGCCGCCAGATGGGCGGCATGGGCGGCAGCGTGGGCGACTACAACCTCGACGGGCACACTGACCTGCTCAAGTCTCACTACTACAACCAGGCGCCCGGCCTGTACCGCAATGACGGCAAAGGCAATTTCGACGACGTGACCATCCAGGCCGGTTTGAACGGGGAGACCCGCTTTGTCTGCTTTGGCGCAGGGCTCGCCGATTTTGACAATGATGGTCACCCTGACATCCTGCTCTCCACCGGCACTGTCTACCCTGAGGTTGACCGCATCCTCCCGGCTTTTCCCGCACGTACTCCGCGTGTCCTCTTTCGCAACCAGGGCGACGGCACATTTGTTGAACTGGGCCCGGAGGCCGGCGCCGGCATCAGTGCGCGCCACTGTAGCCGTGGCGCCGCCTTTGGCGATTTCGACAATGATGGCGATATCGATGTGCTCATCATGAATGTGAATGAGCCGCCGACGCTGCTTCGCAACGACGCTCCACCCGGCAACCATTGGATCAAGATCCGCCTCGAGGGCACCAAGAGCAACCGCAGCGCGATTGGCGCGCGCGTGCTGGTGCGTTACGGAGGTAAGGCGCAGCTTCAGGAGTTATCGAGCCAGTCCAGCTTCCTCTCCTCCAATGATCCGCGCCTGCACTTCGGTCTTGGCGCCGTAACCACTGTGGACATTCAAGTCCAATGGCCCTCTGGGCTCGTTGAGTCGATCAAATCCGTCGCGGCCAACCAGTTGGTCACACTGCGGGAGGGATCCGGGCAGGTAAAAGGCAGGTCGTTCCGGTAAGGCATTCTCGATGCCGGGGAAATATAAGTGGTATGCCGTTGTTTCAGAATCGGCAGATTCCGGGCCGTAGGCGCTGCCGGCCCCACCGCACACGGTCAGCGTTCGTTCAGGTCCACGCTGTAGAGGTTGACCGCGGAGGTGTGGGCACTCACCACCGGCAGGTCGCCGGGGGCCAGGCCGATCAGGCGAAAATCGGTTGCTGAAATGGGACGCAGGTTGCCGATGGTTGCCACCTCTTCGGCCGGTCCCGCGGGAACTGCCATGCGATAGATCGGTTTGCCTTCCTCAAGATAGTCCTGGAAATAGAGGTAACGGCCGTCATGGGACCACGTCGGATCCCCCACCCCATGGGTAGTCAAGGTGGTCCACTTCTCATTTGATCGGTCAAAGAGGAGCAGCGCCCTCTGGTCCAGACGCATGGCGGCGATGTAATGACCATCCGGTGAGAGGCGCGGACTGAATAGCCCGCTTGAGCCCGGAATCTCAGTCACCTTGTGAGTTTGTATGTTCAGAATGTAGATGGCCTTGGGTTGGCCGTTGTCCATGCGGTCGGGCAGGCGGCCAAAGACGATCAATTGACCGTCGGCTGACCAATCCGGATCGGCTTCGTTGCGGTCTTCGCTGAGCAATGGAAGGGGCTTTCCCCCGTCGGAGTCAATAAGATAGATCTTCCAGGGCATCCCTGGCTCTTCCGCCATCAGTGCCAGACGCTTGTTGTCCGGGGACCATTTCATGCTGAAGATGCGCAGCGGAGGCGTGGTCAACTCGATGCGCTCGCTGCCGTCAGCCCTGCTCCGCCAGAGGGAACTGTCGGAAGCATTCAGCCAGGCTACCCATCGGCCGTCCGGTGAATATTCGGCCAGGGCCGCCGCACTCAGATTGTGGTCCAAGGCGACAAACGCAGAGGACTTGGGCAGAGCGCGCAAGAGCTCAATCTGTCCGTTGGCTCCAATAAAGTAGATGCGATCACTCCCCGGCGATGTGCCAGGCGCTTCATAATCGAGGGGTCCATTCGTAATTTGCCGGGGCACTCCGCCCTTCAGGGGCCAGACCCCTTTCCGCAATGCCCAGATGTTTTTGTGACCATTGTGCTCGGACTGGAATACAAAATTCACTCCGTCCGCCGTCCAGCTTCCACAACATTCCGAGGCAGGATGGCTCCAGCCGGGCAAGAGACGATGAAGGTTGCTTCCATCCGCCGCAACCTCCCACAACTCGGTGGTTTGGCGATTGGGATCGCGGAGCGTGAAGCGCAAGCGTCGGCCATCCGGTGACCAGCGCAGCCAGAAGGCAAGCCCGGGCGTGGTGATCAGTTTGCGGGGTTCGCTGCCATCGGGTCCCAAAATGATCAATTCGTCGCCTTTGGCAATGAGAAGAGCATGCCCATCGGGCATCCAGGTGGCGTCGTGAGCCAGCACGTCGGGCACGCGCCGGGCATCGCCACCCAGCGTGGGCACGATCCAAATGGGCTGTTCAGGATCTGCTTGCAAATGACTGTGAACCAGTAGCTTTGACCCGTCCGGTGAAAGAGAGCCAATCAGCGGGGCGCCGATCTCAGAGGGCAGTTGGAAGTGGCTGATCTCACCATTGGCGGCCAGGGCAACCGCTAGCACCGGGCTGCCGTTGTCCATATGGGAGAAATAAAGGCGCGTCCCGTCGCTTACTGAGTTGGAGAAGCTTTCCACCTCCGGATCGTTGGTCAATAAGTGCCCGGAATAGGTGACCTGCACAACGCGATACGGCGTGCGCGAGGGTGCCCGAACCAAAAGCACCAGCACAAGTCCAAGGCAAACGCATGCCAGCGCTCCCGCAATCCAGATCCACAGAATGCCTCTGGCTGTTCGCAAGGAAACCGCGGGGCGGGCATGGGCTGACTCCGCAAATGAGGGAACTCCATGCGGTTCAACCATCTTTACTGGAGCGATAAACCGGTAGCCGCGCTTGGCCAGCGTCTCCACAAAACGCGGATTCTCGGCGTGGTCGCCCAGAGCTTCGCGAATCTTATTCACGGCAATGCCCAAACTGTGGTCGAAGTCTACCGTTGTGTCCGCGCCCCAGAGTTGATGCTGCAGCACCTCCCGAGAGACGACCTCGCCAGGGTGCTCCAGAAGCACCGCCAGCAGCTTGAAGGGTTGGCCCTGGAGCCGGATGCGGATGCCCGAACGACGCAGCTCCCCAGCCTTTAGATCGGCTTCAAAGAGACCGAACTGCACACGAGTAACGTCGTTGTTGGGCTCTTCCGTTGCCATGAATCCCTTGGGAGTTATCGCTTTTCATTATATCGGAGACGGACAAAGCTTTGAGCCGCCGGCCTGTCGCAACACAAAGTCGCAATACCCGAGGAGGGAGGATTTGCCAAGCAATTGAAACTGCGGAATTTATTTGAAGAACCTCAATTGATGGCGAATTGGCGCAGTGTGAATTGACCGGGGTTACTCAAAAGGCGTGACCTCAAGCGTGGTTAATGAGAAGAGGCCCGTGAAGTGCCGAATCTCCAGACCGATTCGTCGACTATTGTCAATGCTTCTTTGGAGGACCGCCATGTGCAATAGAACTAATTTTCCATCCAGTAGGCAGCGTAACTTTCGTTGCTTATTTTTGGCGCTTGCATTCATTCTGCCCTGTCTTATGGTGCCCGGCTTGTTCGCCCAGACCGATCTGGCGAGCATTCGAGGTACAGTTCAGGACCAAACCGGCGCGGCGATTCCTGGCGCATCGATCCAACTGCGCAGCCTGGACACCAGCCTGGCGCAGACAGCCGTCACCGATGCCACCGGCAACTTCCATTTTGAGGCGCTGATTCGGGGCAACTACCAGGCCACGGTCACCGCCAAAGGATTTCAGACTACGACGCAGAGTCTGACGTTGGACGTCTCGCAGGTCCAGGCGCTCAAATTCGAGCTCAAGCCGGGTAGCGCAACAGCAACCGTAATCGTCACCGACGCCGCGCCGATCGTGGACACGTCGACCTCTTCTACCGGCAACGTGGTCGAGGCAGAGCAGATAGCCGAACTTCCGCTCAACGGGCGCAACTACACGCAGCTCGCGATGCTGGTGCCTGGCATCACGCGCGGCGCCTATGGCAGCGACGCATCGGGATCCAGCGGCAATGCCGAGACCTGGCGGGACATGGAGACCGGCGGCACGGCCATTTCGGCCAACGGACTGCGCCAGCAGTCGAACAACTTCGAGTTGGACGGTCTGGACAACAATGAATCTCTGGTCAACAGCACCGTTCTCATTACGCCTGTGGAAGACATGCAGGAGTTTCGCGTGACCAACTCGGTCGCCCCGGCCGAATTCGGCAGAGCGGGCGGCGCTATCCTGCAGAACTCGATCAAGTCGGGGACCGACCACTATCACGGCTCGGCCTTCTTCTTTGACCGCGACGGCGTCTTCGACGCCAGCCCGAATTACTTCAGCCCCACGACCGCGGCCAGTCCTTTTCACCGCGCGCAGTTCGGCGGTTCGGCAGGTGGTCCGATCCCATTCCTGCATAACAAGCTGTTCATCTTTGGAGGCTATCAGGGTCTGCGCTTGAAGACACCCGATGGCGAGGCACAAAACACCGTGGCCACGCCACTGATGCGCACCGGCGATTTTTCTGAGTTGCTTACGACCCCCAACTTCGGCTGGTCTACCAGCGTGCCCAACCAACAGGTCACCGGCTGCACCACCACGGCAGGGCCGGCGGGCACCATCTACGACCCGACCACCTGTACCCAGTTCGGGTTTAATGCGGACGGATCGCAATACGGACCGCCAAACGTGATCCCTGCGGGCCGGTTAAACAAGGCCGCACTTGCCTACCTGAACGCCTTTCCGCTGCCCAACAACATGACCGGGACCGGCGGCAACGTTGGGTTGAGCGAGAATTACGACTCATTCCCTTCGGGAACCCAGAACTTCAACGACTTTGACGTGCGCATGGACTGGGCAGCAACCGCGAAGGATAACGTCTTTGTCCGCTACAGCTATGGGCAAGATGTTCTGACCAAGGAAAGCCAGTACCCGAATCTTCCCGCCGGCTACGGCACCGGCGTCAACCCGGTCCACCCACGCGGCGAGGCGGTCGGAGAAACCCATCAATTCGGCGCAAACATGGTGAACGAATTCCGCTACGGTCATCTGTATGACTTCTTCGGCTATGTTCCTCCCATGGACAACATCCCGATTTCGGCCAACCTGGGCATTCTCAATGCCAACCGCAACTCACTGCTGGGCGGCGGCGCAGCCATCAATGGTGGCTGGCCTGAAGGCACCTACACCGGAGACGGAGGACCATACACCGTTCCGCAATCGAGCAATCAGTTTGTAGATGCAATTTCCTGGGTCAAGGGGCCCCATACAATCAAGTTTGGCGCCAGCGTTGAAAAGCGCCAGGTCTCCTTCTTCCAGGGAAACAACGCCAAGGGCTATTTCGATTTCAGCGGCAATAACTTCACCGGCAACGCCACCTCCGATATGCTGGCGGCCTTTGTGGACGACTACAGCATTGGCGTGGCCAGCAGCTACTTTGTCACTCAGAACTGGGAGACTGGCTACTACGTCCAGGACGACTGGAAGGTAACCCCACGCCTGACTCTGAATCTCGGCCTGCGCTATGACTTGTATACCTTCCCGCTGGAGACTCACAACTACCAGTCGAACTTCAATTTGTCGACGCTGACCCTGCAGCAAGCCGGGACCAACGGCCTTTCAGCCAACATCGTCAACACCAACAAGAACAACTTTGCTCCGCGCATCGGCTTCGCCTACGATTTATTCGGTGACGGCAAGACGTCGGTCCGCGGCGGCTACGGAATCTACTACTTCCTTGATCGCGGCGGCGTAGGCAATCAGTTGAGCGAGAACCCGGACTTCAACGGCTCTGCGAGCTTTTCCGATTCGCCTGCACAAGGCGGTTGGCGGCTCGACTTTACCGGGTCTGCTCCTGCCTGCACCACTGCAGATTCAGAAGGAAATACCGTTCCAGGTTCCTGCAACGAGGCTCTTCCCGCTACACAGGGGGCGCTTCCGTTGCCGGTCTTTGGGTCTACGATCAATCGCGCCGATCCTGTCAACGCAAACCTGATCTCTGTTGATACCAACCGCCCAACCTCGATGATCCAGCAATGGAATTTCCAGTTGCAGCGCCAGTTGGCACAGCAGACCTCGGTAAATGTGGCCTACGTCGGCACCTCATCCCAGCATCTGTCCACATGGTTCAACATCAACAGCCAGGAACTCGACACCGCTCCGAACACCGTTCTGTATCACGACGCCAACGGTGTCAATTTCGGCTCGATCGATCGCGGCCTCAACAACGGCGCATCCAACTACAATGCGCTTCAGGTGTATGTGAACAGCAAGATGCACAACGGCATCCAGTACACCGCGGCCTATACCTGGTCGCATGCGCTGGATAATTCCAGTGGCGCCTTCGGAACCGGGACAAATGGAGCCGGCATCTTCATCACCTCCGCTGGGCCGGATATGAAGGCCAATTATGGCAGCTCTGACCAGGATCAGCGCCAGGTCTTTACCTTCAGCGCACTCGGCGAGCTTCCCTTCGGCAGGGGTAAGATGTTCCTTTCGAATGCTCCCTGGGCCGTCAACGAAGTAATTGGCGGATGGCATCTGAACGTCATCAACACTCTGGAGTCGGGGACGCCCATCACGGTCACAACCGGCAATTACCTCTACACCGCGCCAGGTGGCACCACCTCACTTGCCGGCGGCGGCATGACCAACCGCGCCGACCTTACTGGCAAGATCAGCTATCCCAAGAGCCTGAACAAGTGGTTCGACACTTCGGCCTTCAGCCACCCCACAGTCATCAATCCGAACGGGCAGAACAGCACCTTCATCGCTCCGGGAAGCTTGGGCCGCAACTTTATGGTGGGACCGGCCTTCCGGGACCTGGACGCGTCAATCGGCAAGGACTTCCCGATCACGGAAGGTATTGTCGGGCATTTCACCGCGGATGCATTCAACCTGGCCAATACGCCGGCCTTCACCAACCCCGACACCGGTCTCGACGACGGCAATTTCGGGCGGATCACCAGTGTCCGCGCCAATTCGCAACGCCAACTTCAGCTCTCGCTCCGTTTGACGTTCTAACGTACCTCCAACCTGCTCCATGGCGGCTCTCCGCCGCCGTGGAGCAATCCCTTAAGCCGCTTCGTGCCATCGAGAACACGAGCGCGTCCACAGAAGTGCGCGTGAGTTCAAGGGACGGCTCCGATTCCAGAGCGGACTCCGACTGTGAGCCGCCTGCCTGATCCATCTGCGGCTGTATGATGGCTGCCGCAGATGTTTTCTGCCACGATCCACTTGTATTTTGTGTCCTGGCGCGCCCGCTGAACGCAAGCGCCTTGATGGCACAGTGCCGGTGGTCGACGGATTCTTCTCTTCTCTGCTTTGACGCGCGTTCTTCGGAGAACTTTATGCGATTGTGGCCAACTTTGCTCTTGGCTGGGTGCTTGTGCTGTGCCTCTTCGACGCAATGGGCACAGGCTACGCAGCAACCTATCTCACAAACTGAAGAATCACCAATCCAGAAGCCCCGGATCGAGAAAATTGATCCGCCGGGTTGGTGGTCGGGCCTCCCCGATCCGATGCTGTTAGTGCATGGTGAAGGGCTAAATGGCGCTATGTTCGATGTGCAAGGGAAAGATGTAACTCTCAGCCGCACGCAGGTATCGCAGAACGGCCATTGGGCGTTTCTGTGGCTGAGTACGGCATCTGCTGCCCCGCAAACCTTGTGGGTGACGGCCAGGAACAAAGAGGGCCAGGCGCGCCACAGTTTTCAACTGGCCAAGCGCTCGCAGGATCCGAACGCGCATCGCGGATTCTCATCCGCGGATGTTCTTTACCTCATCATGATCGACCGCTTTGCCGATGGAAACCCCGCCAACAATGAGCCCGGATTCAACCGCGCCGCACCACGAGGATGGCATGGCGGCGATCTAGCCGGTATCGAGAAGCACCTGGACTATCTGCATGAGCTGGGCGTCACAGCCTTGTGGACGACGCCGGTCGCATCAAACGGAGCGATGCCCGAGTCCTATCATGGCTATGCTGCCACCGATCTTTACGCTGTGGACGCGCACTTCGGAACTCTGGACGATTACCGCCATCTTTCTGACGCGCTCCACGCCAGGGGCATGAAGCTGGTCATCGACCTGGTTCCCAATCACCTTGGCGTACAGCATCCGTGGATCGCTGATCCGCCTGCTCCCGACTGGTTTCACGGTACGCTTCAACAGCACCGCCGTGCGCAGCATGACTTCTACGAACTCGTTGACCCTCATGCCCCCACGCAGGCGTGGAGCGCAATTACCACCGGCTGGTTCACCGATGCGATGCCCGATCTGAATCAGGAGAATCCGCTCGTCTCACGGTACCTGATCCAAAACGCAGTGTGGTGGGTTGAGGCAGCCAAACTCGACGGAATTCGTCTGGATACATTTCCTTATGTGGACCGATCCTTCTGGCACGATTTTCACACCGCGCTTCACAGTGTCTATCCCCACCTGACTACAGTGGGCGAGATATTCAATGGCGATCCGGAGGTTACCTCGTTCTTCGCTGGAGGAGTGGAGCATCGTGGCATCGATACGGGACTCGATACACCCTTCGACTTTCCCGTGTACTTCGCTTTGCGTGATGTTCTCACGCAAGGAGAGCCCATGACAGAGCTGGCGAAGGTCCTGCGTCAGGATGCGCTCTATCCGCATCCTGAGCGGCTCGTTACCTTCATTGGCAATCACGACACTACGCGCTTCCTCACGCAGACCGGCGGCTCGGTGCCGCGACTCAAGCTAGCTCTGGGACTGCTTACGACTCTGCGTGGAATGCCGCAGATCTACTCGGGAGACGAGATCGGAATAGAGGGCGGTGGTGACCCTGACAATCGTCGCGACTTCCCTGGCGGCTTTCCAGGGGATGCGCACAATGCCTTCAGCAAGCCCGGCCGCGCCGCGGAGGAACAGGATATCTTTGCGTGGACTGCTGGCTTGCTTGCCTTGCGTTCAGCGCATCCTGAACTGCAAACTGGAATTGAGCAGAACCTCTTTGCGGACGCGGACCTCTTCGCATTCGTCCGGGCACCGGCGGATACAGGTTGCTCACCCGATCACTCGAATATACGTTTCCTGATCATCGTGAACAAGGCTCAGCACAGCAACAAAGTGGAGTTGCCAGTAGCAGAGTCGGCGCTAGCCGGTTGTGTTCAATTCAGTGTTAGAGCGCCGTCAACCGGGACTGTCCCAGTTCTAAACAACGGGAAACTGCACATCGAAGAGCCAGCGAACTCGATGACCGTGTATCAAGTGCAGTAACAGCTAACTTTCGGTAGCGTGGCAGAGGAAAACATGAAGCGCTTAGCGATCGGATACTCAAAGATTGCGCTGTTTATGTGTTTTGCTCTCCTTGCCGGTTGCGGCGGTGGCCGAAGCACCCCCCCGACACCCATCCCCCAGGCGGCAACGCCGGTGCTTTCCGTCAGCACCGGAACCTATACAACTCTGCAAAGTGTGGCCATCTCGGAGTCCATTGCCGGAGCGACCATTCATTACACCACCGACGGAACCACGCCGACTGCGGCCTCAGCAGCATATTCTGCACCTATTCCCGTCGCAGTGACAACCACCATTGAGGCGTTCGCCGTTGCAAGTGGTTACACCAACAGCGACGTTGCCCAGACGACGTTCACCATCCACTTTCCTGCGGCTCCCATCATTGGACCGGTGACAGATATCCACCAGGGGTTTATCTATCAGATCGTGACCGACCGCTTTTTCGATGGAGATACAACCAACGACAATCCTTCAGAGAGCCCCGGTCTCTACGATCCCAATGGGTTTACAGACCCGGCGCAGGCAGACTGGCATCTGTATTGGGGCGGCGACCTTGCAGGTATCTATCAGAAGATGAGCTATCTCAAGTCAATGGGTGCAGCCGGCATCTGGATCTCGCCGCCAATCGATAATATCCGGAGCAACGCAGGCGCAAGCAACGGGGATACTGGTTACCACGGGTACTGGCCGCGCGACATGATGCAGATTGACGAACACTTTGGAGACGACGCCAATTCGTGGACGGCCTTCGACAATCTTGTGACAGCGGCGCACAAGGTAGGGATCAAGGTATTCGTGGATTTCGTTGCTAACCACACCAACCCGATTGGCGCAGGTGAAGATGGATCGCTTTACAACAACGGGACGGCGGTCACCACTTACTCCGCCGATACGGGAGCAACACCTTACTATCATCACAATCCGAATATCAGCAACTACAACGACCGCTATCAGGTGCAGTACTACACATTGGAAGGGTTGGCAGACCTGGACCAGACCAATGTATGGGTTGACCAGTATCTCAAAGACGCAGTTACGCAGTTCCTCGCCCACGGCGCGGATGGCTTTCGCTTCGATGCCGCCAAAGATGTGAACTGGGGCTGGGAGTATAGCCTGGAAAACACCGTAGCCAACTGGAGCGGATCATCAACCCTGCCGACTGCGACTGCGCGTCCGTTCCTCTTCGGCGAGTGGGCTGAGGGGTCTGAAGATGTGCTGTACCCTGATTCGGTCAAGTTTTCCAACAACAGTGGCATGAACCTACTGGACTACCCGCTCTACTATCAGCTAGCCGACGTCTTTGGCAGCGGCAAAAGCTTCACGGAAATCGATAATGAGTTGACGCTGGAGGATGCGGGCTCGTCGAGCAGCACGGCGCAGCCGTTTGCGCAACCCAACGACCAGGTCACTTTTTTCGATAATCAGGACAATGCGCGGATCATGACGTTGGGCGCGGATCAAATGGGGATGAAGCAGGCGATCAGTTTCCTCCTTACCTGCCGCGGCGTGCCCGTCCTCTACTACGGAGACGAGCAGTACCTTCACAATGACACCGCGGGCGGCACGGATCCGTATAACCGCAACGCGATGACCACCTTCAATCCGACAGACGCGGTATTGCTGATTCAATATCTGGCGGCGCTACGTGCGGCGAATCCGGCAATAGCCTACGGGACGATGCAGCAGCGCTGGATCAACGACGATGTTTATATCTACGAGCGGAAGCTTGGCGCGAATGTGGTGCTGGTGGCGATCAACAAGAGCATGACCGCGGGCCAGGCGATCAGCGGTCTCGACTCCTATCTTCCTCCGGGGAGTTATACGGACTATCTTGCGCAGACCATGGGGGGAACCAGCATCACAGTTACGGGTGCGGCAGGAAGCAATAACTCAGTGACCAACTTCACCTTACCGCTTCGCAGCGTATCTATCTGGGTTTCTGGAGGCAGCGTTCCGCCGTCGATCGGCAGCGTTACACCTCGAGTAGCGAATCCTGGAGCAACGGTTACGATCAGCGGAGCCGGCTTTGGTGCGTCTCAAGGAACTGTGAACTTTACGGTTGGCTCTCGAACCCTGGCCGCTGCCGTGGCGAACTGGAGCGATGGGCAGATTTCTGCGGTGGTTCCCGCGCTCCCCGCGGGAGCAGCCACAGTGGCGGTGACACAGGGAGCGGTGACCTCTTCCGCAGCCCCATTCACGGTGAATACAGCGACGTTGATCCCGGTCAACTTCAGTGTCGTTGCCACGCCAGCGCTGGCAAGCACGGATGTCATCCTGCTTTCAGGGAACGTGGCGGAACTGGGCAACTGGGAATCCAGCTGGAACGGCGCAGTTGGGCCAGTTGCGATTCCAGCCGCCGGCACCGGACTGCTAACAGTCTCACTTCCAGCAGGAACCGCGGTGCAATTCAAGTTCTTCGTATTGCATAGCGACGGTTCGGTAGCCTGGGAGAACGGCGCGAATCACGGCTACACCGTTCCTTCCGCCGGTGTGGGAACGGTGACGGTGAGTTGGCAAAACTGAGAATCATGAAATGCCTCGTTTTGATTCCTCTTGAAGTACAACTTTATTGAAGACCAACACCGATTCGACGACAATGCAGCCTTCAACTTTGCTGAGCCAGGTCACGTGCCGCTCGCGGCCGATCACGGAAATGCGGTTCTTCGACATCGATTCGGAAATAGCTGACCTTTGATGTGAATTTCAGAAGGTAATTGGGGTGTGTCTCGGTGGCTGCACTGCGTTTTGGATACACGGTGGAGGCAGTAGAAGGCGCCAAACGACGGAGATGGGGTGCTTGAGCAACTGTCCAACTGTTTCGAGTCGGTTCGACCCTCTCGCCATCCAAATGGAGGATACAATTCGGGAGTATCAGTAATCCGAAAGGACGCCCATCGTGAAGGCATTGGTTAAGAGCAAAGCGGAAAAGGGCCTATGGTTGGAAGACATCCCCGAACCGAAGACTGGAATCAACGACGTATTGATTCGCGTGCGTTACACGGGAATCTGCGGAACGGATGTTCATATCTACGAGTGGGATGAATGGGCGCAAAAGACTATCAAGGTGCCGATGGCCATCGGACACGAGTTTGTCGGCGAGATTGTCGCGGTAGGCTCGAATGTCAACGATTTCTTTCCCGGCGACATCGTTAGCGGAGAGGGTCATGTTGTCTGCGGCCGCTGCCGAAACTGCCTGGCTGGAAGGCGGCACCTTTGCGCCGCAACCGAGGGCGTTGGCGTCAACCGCCCGGGGGCCTTTGCCGAGCTGATTTCGCTTCCGATGACCAATATCTGGCGGCATCATCCCGACATAAACCAGGAAGTGGCGGCCATCTTCGATCCCTTTGGCAATGCTGTGCACACAGCCCTTTCTTTTCCAGTCCTGGGAGAAGACGTGCTCATTACCGGCGCGGGTCCTATCGGAATCATGGCCATCCCGGTAGTGAAGCGTGCGGGGGCGAGAAACGTGGTGATTACGGATTTGAACCCCTTCCGGCTCGATTTGGCTCGAAAAATGGGAGCGACCCTGGCGGTCAACCCCAACGACAATCCGCTTATAGACGTCCAGCGACAGCTCAACTTGACGGAGGGCTTTGATGTCGGATTAGAGATGTCGGGAAGTCCGCAGGCGTTGAGCAGCATGTTGGCGAACATGAGCCATGGAGGGAAGATTGCGGTTCTCGGCATTCCGGCCAAGAACGCTCCCATGGACTGGCGCCCGGTGATTTTTAACATGCTTACGATCAAAGGTATCTACGGGCGCGAGATGTACGAGACTTGGTACAAAATGTCCGTGATGCTTGAATCGGGCATGGACATCTCCCCGGTAATAACTCATCGCTTTGCATATGAGGACTTCCAGCAGGGCTTCGAAGCGATGATCTCCGGTCAAACCGGGAAGGTTGTACTGAATTGGACGGCACCTTTGATGGCCTAGTCAGGGCTGCGTCATCGATACTAAGTTGCTGGTCATTAGCGGCAGTTCTGCTCCGGCAACTTTCCGGTTGTCCCTTTTATGGTTTTCCCATTTTGTTACAAAGTAGTGCGAGAGGATCAACGCCGTTCGTTTCTCAATTCTCTTCCAGTCTCATGCCGGGTATGCTTCGATACGTACATTGCGGCGTCGGCGGTGCTCAAGAGGGATTCCATGCTCTCGCCATCCTCCGGATACATCGCAATTCCGAAGCTCGCTGAACCGTGAAATGTGCAGCCTTCCAAGGCGAAAGCTTCCGTAAAGCAGCTTCTCAGGCGCTCAGTGATTTCCTCAACATCGGCTCGGCTGCGAACCGCGGGGACGAAGGCGGTGAACTCGTCGCCGCCATGCCGCGCCAGCAAGTCTACATTGCGAAGCTGCCTCTTCATCCGAAGCGCAACCTCCTGCAGATACATATCTCCTACGCGGTGGCCATACTGGTCGTTCACTGATTTGAATTCATCAAGGTCGATATACACGAGACCAAAGATGCCAGGATGTTCGGGCGTTTCGTCTATCACTGCTTTAAGCCGCTTTTCGAAGGAAAAGCGGTTGTGGAGGCCGGTGAGCAAATCGAACTCTGAACGGTGAAACAAGTCGGAGTAGACGCGCCTGGATTCGATGGCCAGAAAAGCAAGTCCTGCGCCCATCGATAGAATTTCGGATTCGGCGGAACTGGGTACGGTGTGCAGGTCTAGTCCCGCAAAGACTTCTCCAAGCGGCGACACAGAACGGACAGGAATCTGCTCGCGAACGATGCGCACCGGTTCCAGATCAGGAGGCTGTTCACCCACTTGGGGCCCATTTGCAATTCGGCACCAGCAAGGAGCGCCATCAAGCCGAAACGAGATCAAATCCACGATCTCTTGCAGAATCTCGGCAACTGGACGTTTGCCATTAATGTCTTCAAGGATGGAACTGCGTCGCCGTTCTACTACGGCCTCATTCTCGATGCGCGCGGCCATAGCCAGTGCCTGTCTCTTTACCTTCAGGTCGAGCAATCGACCCCTCGCACCCACTATCAACACCACGATCATCAGCAGGCCAACCAGTATCATCAAGTTGCGCACGTTCACCCACGAGGGCCTGGCGACAATTTCGATATCGTCGAACGAACGCAGCAGAATATTGAAGGACGACTCCTCGCCAGGATTGACCAGGTTTGTATCCAGCATGGTACAAATGCCGGTGACGCGAATCTTGGAACCAAGCGGGACCTGCATCATAGGCGGAAGAGCAACATTGCCCGGCGGGTGATGATAAATCGCAGTAAGCATCCGCCCGCCCGACACGAGAACATACTCATCCTGCGTGGCCTCCCGGGCTTCCGTCGTTAACTGTCCTTCGATGGAAACCAAATCGTCCTGGTAGCCATCGGGCGCGCTATTACTCCATAAGCCCAATTGCTGCCAGGTAGCCTGGCGCGGCTTGACTGGCTCCGAAATATTACGGTCCTCGACTTCACCATCCGTCAGAGTCAGAACCTGGTCGTGAGCATCGGGAAAACCCGTCACATCAGCCTTATCGCCGATCTCCAGTGGCTCCCGGGTATGAGTTGATATCCAAATGCTTCTGGGGCCATTCTGTAGCACTACGGCCATTCCAGGTTGGTAATAGGTGATGACCCCATGCACCCGGACCCTCTGCGTGAGATTACTCACGTGATAGACAGACAGCACCTGGTCCATGCTCGTAATCGGAAGAGTCCATGGGTTGGCGCTCGCGTGCTTAAGTATTCTGACGTCCGTCAGCGTGGGAATCTCGAGCAGGATACCGGTCAATTGCATCTTGCTGTCGAAGTTGCCGGAGACGACCGCGGTCACTTCCACCTCGGCATCAAGCAGATCTTTCGTCGCAGCCACATCGTCGCTCACCACGAAAGCGTCAACATCGCCTCCGTCCATGACCATATGCATCTTGATGAGGTGCAAATTGTCTTCGGTCACCAGATCGGCGCTGCGAACAACGGCTCGCACCTTCACCAGCATGCAGTCCCGCTGGACGCGAATCATCTGATCGAAAGTGGCCGGCACGGGAGCGGGCAGCACGCCGTGATGCAACAGCGTCACGCGATCGCCAAACACGTCCGGGCGGAAGCTATCCCGCATGTGACCTTCCACAAGCACGCGGTCGCCCGGAACCAGGTCGGCTCCACGCGTGGCCTGAACATAGATGGCCGTATCGCCGTCCTGAACGAACATGTCGATGTCATTCTGGTTGTAGTAGGTAACCGTGGCCTCAAATAGGACCGGCATCGCCATCCTGGCATCGGCGTGACTGAGGGCATGGATGGCACGCAAAGTGGTGAGCCCGCCGGGCGTCGCTGCGCAGGCAGCAGATGCCCATCCAAAAGCGATCAGGATGGTGGCGATCACCCTCTTCATCAAACCACCCAATTTCGAAAAGATGAGGTTAGTTCTGATCTACTCTTATCGGCGAAAAGCCCCCAAATGTAAATCACACATTAGTTTGGCGCAGGGCTCACGGTTCGGGACGGGCATGCCGGTCGAAGCGAACTCCGGCCGCAATCAATCTTAATGAAGAAGCGAGACTTGACGTGTAAACGTTGAACCTGCAAGTGCTTGCATGCGGGCCAAGGCAAGAGCCTCTTCCTGTCCTCACTGCGGCGAGTCCAAGCTAACGTCCACCTTCGCGGCAGATGAAGTTTGATTTGATCTACACTTTGGTAATTAGGACAGTGGCTGCGGAAGGGTGCGTTCGAACAGAAACGTCTCCTCGACGCTTTCGATTCGAAACATCGGTTCACGTAACCTGTTCTAAGGGGATACCTCGACCGGAGTCACTTCGATCCCGCTGCGTGCAATCCGAAATTGCAGGACCCACACGCTGGAGACGGCCTGACCATTCACATGCGCAGGTTTGAACCTCCAGCGCTGCGCTGCTTGAAGAGCTACCCTGGCGAAATACCTGCTCGGTCCCGGCGAGTCGAACGTCGCACTCGAGACCTCGCCGCTTGTATCAACCGTGACCCGAATTACCACTCGGAATTGGCCGTGAATGGAGTTACTCGCACTTGGCAGTACGTCCGGCATAACTCGCTCAACAACTGCGCCCTTCATTGGCACGCCGTTCGAGTCTTTGGTTCCCTGCCCCGGAACTTGAGTCTGTGGCGTGGCCTTCATCTCCTGTGGCTGATCTCCGGATGACGTTGCTGGTTCATGGTGGTGAGATCGCATGTAAAGAGCGGCGACAACCGCAATCAGCATACACACCGCAATGATGATTGCCGCTCTCGGGATACCGATTGGCATTGGTCTGCTGATCTTGCGGGCTGGCTCAGAACGGTTAGTGACATTACTGGGGGGCTTCGCAATCGCGATCGTTTCGCTCACCAGCTCGCTGCGGCTTCGCTCAACTCCGAGGCGAGCTTCGACATCATCGACCATCCATCTGCGCGAAGGGTCGGTCTGTAGACATGCGTTTGCAACGCCGGCGAATGGCTCCGGAATAGATGCCGGAATAATTGGGTCGCTATTCTTTGATCTATCCCAGGCAGGTGGATGCTGGGTCAAGGCTTCGACTAAAGTGACACCCAGCGACCACATATCCGCAGCCGGGGAAATCGCCTCTCGGGCGACTTCCGGAGCGTCATACACACTAAGCTCCGAAGAATACTTACCTTGCTCGCCCGCAACCTGAAGACTGTCCCTCGACAATTTCACCTGATCGTCGACGACCATGATGTTCGATGGCTTCAGGTGTCCATGCACAAGCCCTTTCCCATGAAGATAGGAAAGCGCACCGAGGACTGGAACAAGCATCTCTCTGGCCTCGATAGGCGTGAGAGGCCTCTCCGGAAGAATCTGTGAGAGGTCTTCTTCGGCATATTCCGTCACGGTGTAAAGCACCGGCGTGCTGTCGATTTCAAACCGTCCGCTATGATAAAGGCGCATCAGGTGAGGATGGGATAAGCGTTCATTCCCGACCCAGCCAGCGACGCGGGCTTCAGCGTTCCCCGCGTCGGCCGGAATCAGCTTGATCGCGGCTTTCTGCGTACGTCCCTCAAGTTCCGTGAGGAAGACACCTCTCCCTCCAGAACCGCCGAGCCATTTGAGGAGAGTAAATCTTCCATCAATGACGCGTCCTACCCAATCATTGCGAATTTGCTCTGTGTTCATGGCCGGAACCATTCTATCCGAGCGGGGTCAGTACGGAAGGTCGAGAAGAATATTCGAAGGGGTTCATTGTCGCGAAGGCTAGCCCGGATTTCAAGCTCGGAAATACCGTTAGGATATGCTATTCGTACGCTCAAATGCACCAACGCCAGAGCGCCGCACCGATTGGTTGAAGTCCATATACCAGAACCCCGCACCTTGTGGTGGCAGCACTTGTTCCATGGGGAGATTTAAGGGGCAGCCACCCTCTTAACAACATGGGTACCCATTGAAGGTATGATGCACGGATGAGGTATGTCCCGATCCCAAAGAGGAGTATGCGCATGGAGCCTTGCCGCCTACGCACCTTGGTGTGTATTGCTATCGTCCTGGTGCTCGCCGCCCCCGCCGCCCTGGCTGGAGAAACAATCTCACTTACGATAGATGCAACCAAAACCCAGCAGAAACTCCTGCGGGCCCACCTCGTAATGCCTGTCAAGCCCGGACCACTGACTGTGTACTATCCAAAATGGATTCCCGGCGAACACGGACCCGATGGCCCCATCGCGGACCTGACAGGTCTCAAGTTCGAAGCCGACGGCAAGACCATCCCGTGGAAGCGCGACCTTCTGGATGTTTTCACATTTCACCTGGAGATTCCCGCAGGTGTCAGCCGGCTCGACGCGAATTATGACTACATTGAACCCGATGGTTTCTCCGCGACTGACAAACTGATGGTTCTTGAATGGAATGATGTCCTTCTTTATCCCGCCGGCATCCCTGCCGAGCAATTGACTTACGAGGCAAAGCTTCGAATGCCCGATGGCTGGAAGTTCGGCACGCCTCTTCCCGTTGAAAATCAATCCGGCAATCAAGTTTCATTCAAGCCCATTTCCCTTGACATGCTTGTCGATTCGCCCGTCATCTCCGGCGAGTTTTATCGGACCATTGACCTGACGCCGCCGGGTGAGCCCATCCATCATGAGATTGACATGGTGGCTGACAGTGAAGCTGCTCTCAACATGAGCCCTGAAAACCAGAAGCAGATGATCAACCTGGTTGCCGAATCGGGCAAATTATTCGGCACGCGCCACTATCGTGACTACCATTTCCTACTCACGCTCAGCGATCATGTGGCGCACTTCGGCCTCGAGCACCACGAGTCAAACGACAGTCGCCTCCCTGAGAGAGCTCTACTCCTGCCAAGCTCCGGCATGTCCCTGGGCGGTTTGTTGGCCCACGAATTCGTTCATTCCTGGAACGGCAAGTTTCGCCGCCCTGCCGACCTCACGGTCCCCTACTACGAAGAGCCAATGGAAACGGATTTGCTCTGGGGTTATGAGGGGCTCACGGATTACCTTGGGCCCATGCTGGCCGCGCGCAGTGGCCTGTGGACCCCGGACCAATACCACGAGTACCTTGCCAGCATCGCCGCCATGCTTGGCCCAGGACGCCCCGGCCGAACCTGGCGTCCGCTGCTCGATACCGCTGTTGCGGAACCCGGACTTGGTTTCGGAAGAGGCGGCTGGCTGAACTGGCGTCGCGGTACCGACTACTACGACGAAGGCGATTTGATGTGGCTCGAAGTCGCTACCATCATCCACCGTGAAACCCACGGTCAGAAATCCATCGATGATTTCTGTCAGGCCTTTCACGGCGGCCCGAACAATGGCCCGGAAGTGAAGACCTACACCTTTGATCAACTTGTAAGTGCTCTGAATGCTGTGGCGCCATTTGATTGGGCTAAATTCTTCCACGACAGGTTGGATTCCACTTCTGCCGATGCGCCTGTGGGCGGGATCGAAAATGGCGGTTGGAAAGTCGTCTTCAACAGCGACCCTTCAAGGCTCCAGGGTCGCCGGGGCAATCCGGGAGACGTCTATTCCATCGGCCTCCAGGTCGGTAATGACGGCACGGTCGCCGACGCGATCGTCGGAAGTCCCGCGTTTGATGCCGGCATCTCTTCAGGCATGAAAGTAATTGGCGTGAATGGCCGCCTCTATACCGAGGAGTTGCTCGACGACGCCATCAAAGCTGCCAAGGATACCTCGCAACCGATTTCCCTTTTGGTCGTCGTAGACGATTACATTCGCACCTGTACCATCAACTACCACGGTGGCGATCGTTACCCACACCTCGTGCGCGTCGGCGATAAGCCAGATTATCTCGATGACCTGATCAACCCGCACGCGGCTAGCCAATAGCGGTAGATAGCACAATCGCGCCTCGGCGGTCGCAAGGCCGATCAGTCCGGTGCTGTTTGTGCTGTGGATGCTGGAATATGAATTGGATGCCCTGCTGCTTGTCTACTCGGTCACGCGCTTGGAGCGCTCGGCCATTGCAGATTGAAAGACTCAGTTCGATAAGGCTTCCATCATCGAGTTTCGCACGACCGCTTTGAGCGCGGATTCCCAGTGGGCGAGTCGGATGCCGAAACATCGCTTGAGTTTGTCATTGGCAAGAACTGAGTTTAGAGGGCGCTTGGCGGGCGTGGGATATTGGCTGGTGGGAATTGGTATAACGGAGGGAAGTTCGGCATCCCTTCGAGTTCGGACCTGTGCAAAGATCGTTTGTGCAAAGCCGTACCATGAGGTGGCGCCTGCGCACGTCATGTGATAAAGGCCTGCCCAGTTTGACGGCGGCCCAAATTGGCCTTGCTGAACACCGCGAACGACCGTTCGGGTGGCATCACTCAATTCAATGCAGCTGGTTGGCGCTCCTAACTGATCATTCACAATTTCTATGCGCTCGTGCGTGCTGCCGAGCTTGATCATGGTGAGCAGGAAGTTATGACCGCGCGCGCTATATACCCAACTGGTGCGGAAGATAAGATATCGGCCGCCAACTTGGCGAATGGCATTTTCTCCGGCCAGTTTGCTGGCACCGTACACATTCAGAGGGTTGGGCGCATCCTCTTCTGTCCACGGACCGGCCTTAGTGCCATCAAAAACGTAGTCAGTTGAGAAGTGGACCAGAATCGAATCAATCCTTTGAGCTTCTTCAGTAAGAATTCCGGGAGCAAGGCCGTTGACCGCCATCGCGAGTTCCGGCTCCGATTCGGCCCGGTCAACCGCGGTATAAGCAGCGGCATTGAGAATGATATCGGGCTTAGCATCTCTGATGAACGAGCGGATTTGTTTTGGCACGACCAGGTCGAGGACTTTGCGGCCGCAGGCCAACACCTCATCGCAGTCAGCGAAACTACGCTGCAATTCCCTTCCAAGCTGCCCATCAGCACCGAGAATGAGAATGCGCAGCTTTTCCCTCATGCAAAGACCTCGGCTTCATGCAATGTGACGCCGTTGCGATCCTTCTCTGAGACGATCGCTTTCTCTTCCCCGATTGGCCATGGAATCGCAAGACTGGGATCGTTCCACAGAATGGTGCGTTCGCCCACTGGATTGTAATAATCCGTAGTCTTGTATGCGACTCCCACAACCTCGCTCAATGCCACAAACGCGTGGCCAAAGCCCTCTGGTATGTAAAGCATTTCGCCTCTCTCCGCGTTCAACTCCACGGCAATGTGCTTGCCGAACCCGGCTGAGTTGCGGCGCAGATCGACTGCTACATCCAACAGGGAACCCTGGGTTGCGCGTACCAGTTTCCCTTGTGGCCGAACAACTTGGTAATGAATCCCTCGAACGACATTCTTCGCAGAAATCGAAAAATTATCCTGCACCCACACGGTCGGTAACCCAATCTTCCCCATGCAGGTTTGATTCCATGTCTCCCAGAAAGCGCCACGGAGATCGCGGTAAATCTCCGGGCTAAGAAGGAACACGCCGGGCAATCCCGTTTCACTCACTTTCATGGCACGATCATCTCCGCGGCGGGCTGCAGTTCGTTCCGAAGGGCCAGCAAATACTGACCGTACCCGCTCTTACGAATCGGCTGCGCCAGTGCTTCCAGTTGTTCCGGGGTAATGTAGCCGAGGCGATAAGCAATCTCCTCCGGACACGCGATCATCAGCCCCTGGCGCCTCTCCAGCGTTTGAACAAAGGCGGAAGCTTCGAAAAGCGAATCGTGAGTGCCAGTGTCAAGCCACGCCATACCCCGGCTCATAAGTTGGACGTTCAGAAGTCCCGCATCCAGGTAAAGCCGGTTCAAGTCTGTGATTTCAAGCTCCCCTCGCGCCGAAGGCTTCAGCGAAGATGCAAGGCCCACAACATTGTTGTCGTAAAAATAGAGGCCGGTGACGGCATAGCGCGAACGAGGAAATCGAGGCTTCTCTTCAAGGCTGATTGCGCGTCCGGCAATATCGAACTCGACCACTCCATAGCGCTCCGGATCTTGTACGGGATACGCGAAAACGGTAGCTCCGCGTGCTAGCTCCGCTGCCTGTTGCAACTGGTGCGAAAAGGATTGACCGTGAAAGATGTTGTCGCCGAGGATCAGGGCGCACGGTGCGCCCTGAATAAAGTCGCGACCAATAAGAAATGCCTGCGCGAGCCCATCGGGGCTAGGCTGAACAGCATAACTTAGATTGACTCCCCACTGTGATCCGTCACCTAACAGGTGTGAAAAACGTCCAATGTCCTGAGCGGTCGAGATAAGAAGGATTTCCCGCAGACCGGCCAGCATCAACGTCGTTAAAGGATAGTAAATCATTGGCTTGTCGTAGACTGGGAGAAGCTGCTTTGAGATAACATGAGTTACAGGATAGAGGCGTGTCCCCGAACCACCGGCCAGAATAATTCCTTTCACTTTGCAACTCTCTCTTCGTAATTAGCTCGTATCCAGTCCAGGTACGCACCGGTACGCACGCTCTCGACCCATGAACGATTCTCTAAATACCATGCCACCGTCTTCCGCAACCCATTTTCAAACCCCACGTCGGGTCTCCAACCAAGTTCGCGTGCGATTCTTGCGCTATTCACGGCATATCGCCGATCGTGTCCTGGCCGGTCTGCAACGAATGTAATAAGGTTTCGGCGCGGACCAATCGACTCATCGGGACATATTTCGTCAACCAAGTCGCAGATAGCCGTCACAACCTGCAGATTTGTGCGTTCACAGTTACCGCCGATGTTATAGGATCGACCAGGCTGGCCGCCCATGAGTGCAACTCGCAAAGCCGAACAATGATCCTCTACAAATAACCAGTCGCGTACATTCCCGCCGTCCCCGTAGACCGGCAGCGGCTTTCCCTCGAGAGCGTTCTGGACCATGAGCGGGATGAGCTTTTCCGGAAATTGGAATGGCCCGTAGTTATTCGAGCAGTTCGTAGTCAGCGTTGGTAATCCGTAGGTGTGATAATAGGCTCTTACCAGGTGGTCCGATGCTGCTTTTGAGGCGGCGTAAGGGCTGTTCGGCGCATAGGCGGTAGTTTCGGCGAACGGTGCCTCGTCCGCGGAAAGCGAGCCATACACCTCGTCCGTTGACACGTGAAGGAACCGGAAGTCTCGCCGCCCGCAATCATCCAGGCGAGACCAGTAACTCCTCGCTTCTTCGAGAAGCGTAAACGTCCCGTGCACATTAGTTCGAATGAACTTTTCAGGTGATTGAATTGACCGGTCAACATGGCTTTCTGCAGCGAAATGGACAATCGCACGGGGTTCATGGTTGCGCAGTAGAGCTGACACCAATTCCCCATCGCAGGCGTCCCCATGCACCAGGCAATATCTGAAATCGCCATCGAGCGACTTAAGGTTGGCGGGGTTCCCCGCGTAACTCAGCAAATCCAGGTTTACCACCGGCGACTTTCCCTCCTGAATCCAGCTCAGGATAAAGTTAGAGCCGATGAACCCGGCACCTCCAGTCACGAGGATCGCATCAGATGGTCTCATATTTTAATCGAGTTGTTTCGGTACACTCCGGGCGGTAACTTCCCGAGGCCCTCCGACGTCACTTCCTTGCGGGCGCCTCGAGTCATAGAACCGACTTATTGCGGTAGTTGATCCCTGTAAGATCGGAGCCAATAATCCTTGTTTCTTCCCAAATGGCTCTTTAGCCGCACGCCAATTTGGCTCTCTCGCTTCCCCACTTGATATCCGAGATACTTCGTCACGGTGCGGACGACGGATGATGGAATCGAAAGAACGTCATGGGCCAGCAGAAAACGAATTTCAGACAGCGCGAAACCCAGACCCTCTCTGTCTGCAGTTCCGAATTCCTCCACCAGCCAACTTTCACGCGCATGGAGAACACCAATATCAAAATATCGCTTAAACTCTTCAGAAATGGAGTACGAATGAGAATGAAAAACAAGCGCATTGGCAACGTATGCTGTTTTCCATCCCGAGCGGTGCAGGCGTGCTGCAACGACCGTATCTTCTCCAAAGATTACATCTGGAGGAAATCCACCGACGCTCATCAATGCCTCCCGACGGTAGGCCGCAAACGAATTGGAAAAGAATATCGACTTGAATCCCAGGGTGCGCCTGCACTCCCAAGTCCGTACTCGCGAACTTCCCGGGTAGTTGAAGAGTCGCGCGTGCGCTTCGAGTGGTTTGGCCGACTGACGCGGCAATTGGCGTCCGTACGCCGCGCCGATAGCAGGATCGTCGAAGGTCTGCAGAATATTTTCAAACGTCGTTGAATTACTGGGGATCGCATCCTGTGTGAGATAAATCAAAATGTTCGCAGCGTTGGCCCGCTCCGCTCCGATTTGGCGGGTTCTTCCATGGCCGAATTCTTTTCGGTCAATCTCTATGACTTCGAAACCGGCGTTGCGTGCGTGGGTAGCCGTCCCGTCTGAAGATGAGGAATCGATAATGATCAGCTGTTGCGGAAGTATAGTCTGTTTCCGAATTCCATCAAGAAGTGCGCACCACTCACCCGCGGCGTTCAATGTAGGAATGACCAGCGCAATTTGGCTTCTTCTTTGACTCATGGCTATCTTTCGAAACTCTTCCTCGTTCCGCGGATCCATGGCCTCTTCTTCTTTGAACTCTTGCATCATACTCATCTTCCAGCCGCAAATGGTCGATAGCGATGAGGTCCAATGTTTCGAATGGGATCTATGGCAAGTCCTGCATTTGTCCGGACTAAGTCCCCTTATATCCACCCATATTGTCGACTTTATGTCGTCACATGAAACGCATAGGACACATGAGCGATAAGCAAATCAAGCCGAACTTGAATCTTCTTCAACAGCGTCTTCGGGCGAGTTGCATTATGTGAGTGCCGTCTATACAGCAACAGATCTTCTTCGATGAATACCGCTCTTCCGCCGATCAGAGCGTTGCGGGTCCCAATCCACGCGTCGTGCATGAATGACCTTCCTGAGGGGAACGGCAGGACATCGCCAAGAAGGGAAGCCCGAATTGCCATCGCCGATCCTTGGTAGTGATTCCTGAATAAATTTCGCCAAAAGCTCTGCGCGAATCTTCCCCCTCGATCGAATCGCGAATCCAAGAACTCAGTACCAGATTCGTCAATCAGCTGTACGCGACTACTGACGATTTGCGCGTCCGGGTACTCTTCAAACGCTTTAAGAAACCGCTCAACCTTTGCTTCCGCCCAAATGTCATCGTCGTCGCAGAGAAAAACTATGTCCCCTGTCGCACTGCGGAGTGCATCCTCGAATGTCGCCATCACGCCGCAATTCGCCGTATGCCGAAGAAGCCTTACTCGTGGATCCGCCAACTCGGCAATACGCATAACCGTTCTGTCTTGCGAACAGTCGTCGACAATCACGACTTCGTCTCTCACATTCAGTTGCTTCAAAATCGATCTCAGCTGGTCGCCTATGTATCTCTCACCGTTATAGGCGGCCATGCAAACAGATATCTTCATCCGCCGCGGCGAGAGCGAAGACGACATAAGCGCATCTCCTAGACGCTCTTTGTTGAATTCGCGCCATTTCTTAATTCTTTTCGCTCGCCCGCTGAAGAGTCTGGCCATCGCGGCGTTTCTTGTGATCCTGCGCAGGGCAACGGGATCTTGCCGCACCCATTGCTTCGTCAACCGCAAGATGAGCCTCATCGTCCTTTCGCTCCTCGCCAACCAGTTCATATTCAGGTCCCAGAACGCCGACTCGGCCAGGAGCGCTTGTTCATACCGCTCTGGCGTCATGAGCCGCCGTATGTCCTTCATCGAGAATTCGTGCTCGACGCGTATGTCTCCTGCCACATAAACTCGCTTGCCATGTTGGTGGAGCTTCTTAAAAAGTTGCGAGTCGCTATTGTCGAACCAAAACCACGGAGAGTACCCCCCCGCCTGCTGTAGAGCGTCAACGCGAAGCATGGAGCCTGAATTGAACGCATATACTTCTTCGTCAGGTACGCCACACTCACCGCTTTGATACCAACACGGGATCGCCCCCGCAATGAATCGATTCGGCGAAACAATCTCTCCATTAGCTTCGATCCGTGGAACAACCGCGCCCACGCCGCTCCATGGCTGCATTTTCTGCGCCGCCGCCGACATTCTGTCCAGGTAATTCGGAGGAAGGGTAGTGTCCTGGTCAAGTGTGATGAGCCACTCTGATTGATGCTCAATGGCAAATTCAAGTGCGCGATTGTATGCCTTGGCCAAGCCTATATTACGGGCATCGTGGATATATACGGTGTCGCCCGGCAGGCTCGCCTCGTTCTGTGCATTCGGGCTGTTATCCCAAATGATGACGTGTAACCGGCTCCCTTGCCGTGGCAAGTTTCGTCGCGCTTCCAAAAGCGTGCGGACGCTCGCCGATTCATTCGGCGCCATACGATAAAGTACGATAACCGCCGTCGCTGCGAATGGGCGTCCCCTTTCTGAAGTCAGTAATCTACCGGTGTTCATCCCGCCCAACTCCTTATATTCACTCGATCTCCCAGCGAAAACATCTCTTCTGAACTGAAGCTTGGATGACCACCTGGATGATTGTAGAGAGTGGTGTAAACATATCGCTGAAGCAGATAAGCGAAATACATGTTAAGAAGATAGATGACACTAGAAACTGTCTCGGAAGCCCGCGCTCCATAAGCCACCCGCACCCTACACCAAGCAGCAGATTTGCAAGGTACACGCCAAAGTACGAGAAGTCCAGCACATACGCGGAAAGGTATGTGCTTGCTCCGTCAATAATTCGAAGGTCATTGTGAATTCCAATGTGTGGGTTGCTAGGCGTTGCAAAGGATGGAAGAAGAGGGTACAGGAATGCGAGCGTGGGACCATGAAAATCCCCTGCATGCAAAATCCAGCACAGATTCGAAAGAGGGATGGAGACGTATGACGTTAGCCAAAGAGATGCCATGGGCCAGTCAACATACCTCTCCCGTATCTGCAAGAATTCTAGAAACACCAAGTGTGCAGTTCGGATGTTTCCAATCAACGTTGCGCCTGCAATGGTGAAGGCGATGCATCCGAAAGAGAGTGCGTAAAGCTTCTTTTTGTCCAGGTTCGTTCTGAGCGAAAATACAAAGAAGGCCTCCAGCAGAGCCACCACGAGTAGGCCGCGCGTAATATAAAGCGCCAATCCCGCAAGGCCAAACCCCGCAAATAGCCACTGTCTCAGCCGCGATGCATCGAGTGAAGCGTTCACCACAACAACGATGAGGAGCGGAAAGAGGACCTGTCTGAATCGCCCATACGTAAGATAGGATGTCGGGTCGCCCAATGCGGGTGGTGGACCGAGAGTTATCCAATTGAAAGCGATAATGAGTAGCGCGCCTCCACAAAACAGTACATTCAGATGGCGAAGTCTCGTCACATCAAGTATGTATCGTTCCATTTGACGCACGGCTGCCTTATTTCGCAGCAACAGTCTCGCTACAAGATAGCCCAACATGAGGGAAATCGAGGAGAGCGTGAAGAGCGCCAGTGGCAAACCCATGGTTGGATAGCTTACGTAGGTCACATGGATTGCAAGCGCGGTCAGCATCAACAGCCAATTCAGCGAAAACAATGTGATCGGATTACAGTAGAAGGGCATACCTTCGGCCGATTTGACCACGCCTCGAACCAGGCTCCTTCGCGGATTTCCTTCAGCCGCTCGTGCCGGCACTTTTGAAGTGTGTCCCGCTGATGGGCGCTTATCAAACGATCCATCATCGAATTGCTGCGCAGATATAGTCATGGTAACTGCTAATTCAAAAAGAGATCGTTTCGCAAAGCTCCAAGACCTCGCGTGTAACGCGCATAATCGGGCAATATTCGCAATATCTGCAAGAGACGAACGGTCATGCTGTCAGACAGGGTTGATTCCCTGTACAAAAGGCGGATTTTGCTTTCGACAGCGGAGACAAGTTCTTTATGTTCCCGCTTGTCCGAGCTCAATAGATGAGTGAGCAGGTCGTGGAATTGTTGTGCCACCCTGGCGTGGTACTTTCGACGACTTTCACTTTCTGGCACCCCCTGCGAAACGAGCCGAGAAGAACCAATTCCGATCTGCTGGCCAGAATGAATGCGGTATGACATCAGTGGTTCCGGTATAAGTCCAAGGCGTGAATGCAACGCTATCATCCATGTGAGCCAGCCATCGTGAACCCAGGATTGGGGAATAAGCACGAAGTGGCGCAGAATTGATGCCCTGAACATCAAAGTGGAGCCGGTGACAACATTATGCCTTAACAGAATTGATGCCGGGTCGGAGAGGAAGCCCTGTCGTTTCGCGTCAGAGAACCTATGCTTTTCAAAGAGGCTAATGCCGATCGGATGCGAGTCTTCATCGATAAGTGTGGCATTAGAGAAAACGCCCCCGAGAGATGGGTCTTCAATCAACACTGTCGATAGTCTTTCAAGCTTGTTTGGCGCCCACCAATCGTCCTGATCACATAGTGCAATGAGTTCTTCATTGGCGCGTCTAATTGCTTGATCGAAGTTACCTGTAGAACCCAGTCTTTTGCGGTTTTGAACAATCCTCACCGGAAACGGGGCCCGCGCAGCGAAGTCTTTCAGAATCGCTACCGAATTGTCACTGGAAGCGTCGTCGCACACGATCAGTTCGGCAGGTCGTCTCGTCTGCTGCGCAATTCCTGCGAGTTGTTCCTCCAGAAAGCGTCCGCCATTATAGGTGCACATCACGACGGATGTTTTTGCGCCCTTCGCACCTGGAATCCTTGCAGCATTCATACCATTTCCGCATATTCCCATTTGGCGCGCTTGGAAATGAAGATGAAGGTGGCGGAAACGCTTCCACATAGTCCAAGGACCAGAAAGTATGCGAGCGAAACACCAAAGGCTCCAGACACGCGAGCGAGAAGAACAATAGTTACGCTGATTGCCGTCGCAATCAAGATGGACTGAGCTAGAAATGGTTCACACTTGTGTGCCCGCAAGTAGATCGCTTCGCTCTGTATAACGTGGCTCCCAAGCCCCGCTAGGAGGAGAAAGAGAAATACAGGCCAATCCATAATTCTTTGACTCAATCTCGGCATCATTTCGGGCGCAACCAGCACCCCGATTAACACCATCAGCGCGCCAATCGCAAACAGGGAAAGAGATTGCCAAAGGGAGCGAAAAAACAATTTGTCGAGGTTTTCAATATCCTTCCGCGCAATCAGACTTCCGAATGGAGCGGCTTTCGTTGTCATCCAGGCAAGCATGATTGCGCTCAGTTGCGTTACCACGCTCATTGAAAGACCCATACGCCCAGCTTCCACAGGACCTCGGAGTGCAAACAGAATGGGTGTGCTCAATTGAAAGATGAAGTAGTCGCACAACCAACTGACGGCTATTTTCCACTGAAATGGCCAAACCTCGCGTCTCCAACTAATTCCTCGATCGGCAACATGAAGTTTCAGCAGCGGCAGCAGTAGAGTGCGCCGACTATAAATTAGCACCATGGCTACCACTCCCTGTCCGATAAGAACCATTGCAGGAGCGTAGAGTCCGCAGTGACAGAGCATCGCAGTCCACGCTGCGGTCGCGCTGACGATCGATTGGAAAAAGCGCATTCGAGCGACTGATGCGACTTGGCCGCACCCCTCTAGAAATGACAAAATCGGGCCAATCGAAAAGGTGATTGCACAGGCCGTGACTGTTACACGAAGTGGCCAGGCCCATGCCGTTCCAACGCCAGATTGTTGATGCAGAGAAAAAAAGCGGGTTCCACCTATCAATAGCGAGGTCCCCATCACAAGAGCCGCAAACGTATACCAGCGCAATGCCTTTTGCAGGCCGGAAGCGAGACGATAGTGTGCTCTCGCATCTCCGGTGATAGACCCGTCTATCTCAAAATGCAGGTGCGCGCGCTCATGGGCCGCAACCTGCAGAATGACAAAGGAGAAGCCAAGTTCAAACACGCTCTGCAGGGCAACTAAGCTCCACAGCATGTAATAGTAGCCCTGCTCCGCTCCGGTAAGACAATGAACAATGAGCAGGACGTTTCCAATACTGCCGAGCCCTTGTATGACTCGACCGAGAACCGTGAATGCGATCGCTCGATCCAGGCCGACATACTTTGGCAGCTTGTATCGCAATACAATTCTGAGGGCCGACCACCGGCCGCCCGCGGAGTTCGAAGATTTAGCAGTTTCTGTAAGCACAAGATCAACTGGCGTTGCGGCATTCAATAATGCCTGGATGCGACAGCCCTGCCGACGCGGGATCATTCGCCTCGTGAGTCTCCCGTCTCATTCCTCTTAGCCACACGACCTCTATAAGCGCCTTCTCGATAAGGAGCTTGTTTAGCCCTCCGCCTCAAAGCCTGTTTAAGAAGAAAAAGCTTTTCGCTTTTCACCGGATCAATCCGCATTCTATTCAGACCGGTTTGAAGCAGAACAATAATTATTGCGAGCGAGAGACCGCCAGCCGCAGCAGCCGACGTGATCAGGAGGCGCTTCGGAAACGACTTTCGCTCGGGCGGCACCGCTCCGTCAACCACTTGGATAAAGGCGCCCTCTTTCGCTTCATCCAGTTTCGCAAGTTCGAGTTGTCGGGCGAGAATGTCAAAAATAGCTTCATAATATTTCACGTCGCGCAGTTTTCTGACATATTCGAGAGCGGCCTGCGGAATCTCGCCTTTCGGCAGGAATAAGTCATTGGCCGAATTGCCGCTTGAACCAACTAGTTTTGCAAACTGGGAACGTAACCCATCCAATTCCCCTTCCGCCTGTGCAAGCGCCGGGTTGTCAGGTGCGGCATAGGTCCGCATTGCTTCAATCTGCACTTGCTTCGCGGCCACCTGAGCTCGCAGGCGCGCCGCAGACTCGATCATGGCGCGAGCTTGGCTATCGATTTGAACCATCCCCGTGCTCAACTCCGTCTCCTTGAGAGCCTCTTCTGCATTGGCAAGGTCTTTGTTGGTCTTGTCTAATTGCTGCTGAAACACGAGCCTTCGCTGAGAAGCCTCACTAATTGCGAGATGCTGCGAGAGCGTCCGGAACTCATCCACGTAACCATTAGCGATTGCGGCGGCTCGCGACGGATTCGGATTTTCAAAAGATAGCCGGATCAACCCGTCTTTGCTTGATCCTTCAATTTCTGTGTGCCGTTCAAGTGCCTTCCTCGCGTCGACGCGATACTTCTTGTCATATTCCTGCATAAGGCCATATTGTTGAATCACTGCATCCTCTACGGACCGGCTCTTTAACATTGCCACATACATATCGTTTAGGTTCTTAAGGCCTAACCCCCCGCCTGCCAGGCCACTCATCGAACTGAGCCCTGCAAGTTGCATAGCAAGTGTCCCACTAAGCGACGAGTTCTGCTGCGGAGGGAGAATGGTTACGGTCGCGGTGTATTCCTTTGGAAGTACCAGCGAGACCGCCCCAGCCAGCACCGCGCAGATGGCAGTAAATGCAAGGATGAAATGCTTTCGCCGCGCGAGAACCAGAAGGAGATCAAGAAAAGTGAATTCCGGCAACGCTTCTTCCAACGGACCGGGCACTATGGTTTGTGCCGGAACATTTTCCTCCGCGTGATCGAGGTGCAAGGGTGTCATGGTGCGTCTACAGAGTCTGGATAAAAGAACGAATGAGCTACGTCTCCAAAGCCTCGCTGGAAGAAGGCCCGCAACCAGCCCTCACGCCTTTGGATAGCATGAGCGAGTCATTTGATGACTTGAATTGCCGCAGCGCCAAGTGCAAATTGGGAGAATACGGCCGACCAATCCGTGAGACCACGAAGGACCGAGGTCCTGTTGATGGCCTCCGGCACAACGATCGTATCTCCCGGGTACATTGGCTGACGGTCAAATTCACTGCTTGACCAAAGCGTATGGGCAAGATACTGGCGGCTTACAACGGAGCCATCGGCGCGAATGATGAATATCTGGCGACGATCGGCATTACGACTCGGCCCGCCCGAATTGCGAAGATATTCGCCGGCATCCTGGTGGGCCGCATATACAAAGGAATTGGGGTCGTATACGGCGCCGACAATTCCGACCGTCGACGGTATTGGCGGTACCACAAAGCGGTCACCATCTTCAAGAGGCAGATCGGGAAGCGAGGCGACGCTTGAGTGAGACGGCGGGATATGCAGCACGATGCGACCCGTCGCGCGCGCCTGACGAAGACTGTTGACTAACTCTCTCTGGCTTGCAACAGAGGCGCCGGTCGTGGCAGCCTCTTGCGCACTTACGACCGACGTGGACTTATTTGACGCCGCTATTTCAATTTCATACGAGAGAGCCGCCACGTACTCATCCAGGCGCTGTTGCTGTTCGCGGCGAGTACTCTCCCGGCTGAACTGCGATCCGTAGAGATAGGCCTGCGGAGTAAGTCCGCCAGCGCGAATAACAAGGTGACGTAGCGTCTCGCCCGGGAGCGCGCTATAGATCCCGGCATGCACAAACTCGCCTTCGAGACGAACGTACTTTGTCTGCTGGGCCTGAGGCACGCGAATGTCTGCATCTGAAAAGATGGTAATTACGTCTCCAGGTTCGAGACTGACGTCGGCGCTTTCATCATGGTCGAGAACGGCTGCTCCCAAATTGAAGGGAATTAGCTGCGTTGACAGGGTCCTGGGCTCAACCCGTTCTACCACTGCGTAACTCCAATCTATATCCGGTGAGGTTCTCACAACTTGAGTTTGAATTGGGAAATGCGGCGTTGTTACCAATTGAGGTCCGACGCCGAGCGTCGCAGGGGTTGCTTCAGGCGCACCTAAACGCGGAGCCTGCCCTGTGCCTGGGCGAGATACTGTTGAATTGTTCTCTTCCGTTGAGGCCGCCAACGAAGAATACTGAGTCGAAGCGCCACTGGAAGATGCAATATCGTTCGGAACTCCCTCGGTAAGTTGAGGAAACAGCCCGCTATTGAGGGTTTGCACATCTTGTGGAACTGCGTAGGGGCGCGAAATTCCCTGCCCCGTCTGGGCCAACGACGATGGTCGCTGGGCAATCGGCGGCAACATGGGTTGGAAGCTGGTCACAGGAAGGCCAAGTTCCTGGCGGCGCAGCCAATACCCGGGAGTAAGTAATGATTCCTTATCCGGAATGAGATCGCGGATGCGCATTCCGGGATGCCATGCGAATCTACCAGGGTTCGCCACGTTGCCCCGCAACGTCACCGTTTTATCAAAGCGCTGAGCACGCGTGGGAATGCGAATGAGGTCGGCGTTTGCAAGCGGAACCGAAAGGCCTGAAGCATTCACATTAATATCCATCGTGATGCGCGTGGCATTGCCATCCGGCTGCACTTGAGTGCGCTCAATCTCAAGTGATGACGTATCGGCGAGCGATGAGACGCCTCCCGCCAGGGCGATCGCTTCGGCAATAGTTTCGTGTCCGCGTAACTCGTAAATTGCCGGCGCGTGAACGCTCCCAACCACCGCAACTTGCGAGCCGATGGGCGGAAAATAGATCACGTCGCCCGATTCAAGCGGCACGTCTTTTGATTTGTCGCCCCGTAGCAGCAGATCGTACAGGTCAAAGTCGGTGATCACATTTCCACTTCGTTTTAGCTGGATGTGTCGAAGTGAGCCGTTGGGGTTCGGGCCCCCGCAAGCAAAGACAGCATTGACGAGCGTGCTTAAAGAGCTGATGGTGTAACTTCCAGGTTGCCGTGCTTCTCCTGTCATGAAAACCTGAATCGAACGCAATTGTCCGAGGTTCACGTTGAGGTCATAATTGCGGTAAACACGATCAAACTGCGACTTGAGAAAGCTCTGCAAACCGCTAAATTGAAGTCCGGCCACGCGAACGTCGCCAACCTGGGGTATGTAAACCGACCCGGTCCGGTCCACAACTAAATGAAGGTTTTGATTGAGCTGCCCCCATGTGCGGATTAGCAGTTCATCACCCGGGCCAATGATGTAACTCGGCGTCACCGGAATTCGCTCAACTGGGGCGAACGTATCTGGGACGTTAACAAAGAGGTCGGCACCGTAGATAGGCACGATGCGCCCAACAGAGCCTGCAACAAGCATCTGGAATTCTGTAAGAGGCTGCGGCTTTTCAGGCGTCACACGGCGCTGCTGATTCATGCGGGCTCGATCAATGCCGCCTGCGTCGTCACGGTACACATAGCCACTGCCGTTGGAATTGTAGGAACCCAAGCCTGGATATGACCACTGCGATGCGGCTCCGCCAAGGTCAACCGGCTGGCCTGAATTTCCACCCGCATTCATGCCGCTTGAAAAGCAGCTCGAGTCCAATGAGCAATCGCTATTCTCCGACGTTCCGGGCTCCTGGCTACCGGGATTGAGAGGCGACTGGACTGATTGCGCAAACAAAGACACCGTCCCCAACGCGCAAGCTACGGCAATCGAGAGCCTCAAGCGTGTATTCATTCTTTAGGATTTGCTTCAGTCGACCTGATGCGCATCGAGCGCTGGGGTCAGTGTGATCGGTAACAGCAACTCGCCGCTGCTCAATATGCACCCCGCATGGTGATTACAGCGGGAATAGTTCGCGCCAGAATCGAGAAGTCGAGCAGGCAGCTCCACCGCCTCGCATATTCTTTGTCAAGTTGTATTCGCCCCTCGTATCCCACGTCGCTTCGGCCTGAAACCTGCCAGAGTCCGGTTATGCCCGGTGAAAAGAGATCGTAGTACGCCAGGTCTTGACCGTAGATAAGACGTTCGGCTTCAACAATGGGCCTCGGCCCTACAAGAGACATATCGCCTGCGATCACGTTGAATAACTGCGGAAGTTCGTCGAGACTTAACCTTCTTATGAAGCGCCCGAACGGTGTGACGCGCGGATCAGTGGGCCTTTTTACTACCGAACATCCTTCACTACTGTTTCGCTGGATGCATGTAAATTCCAAAACATCAGCGCGGTGATGAACGGTATACATAGAACGGAACTTGATGATCCGAAAAGGAACTCCAAACCGGCCGGTTCGCTCTTGCTGGTAAAAGGCCGGCCCCGGTGAAGTCATCACAACTAATAAGGCAATCACCAATCCAAGGGGAAAGAGGATGACCAGGAGAGCGCAGGAAATGACAACATCAAGAACTCGCTTCACGATTGCATAACGCAATGAAGCCGCGCGTCTGATTGCAGATATTAAACACTCAGGTGAACGATTCCAAGCGCACAGCGCTATTCCTCCGTGCGCCGCTGATGCAACTGGAGCCTGTTGTATCCATTCAAGGCCATCGGCCTCTACAACGCTCAAAGCGCTTTTCCCATGCATTTGCAGTACCTCGGTGGTTAGTTACGCAAACCCGCCGAATTCTCCCGTCGAGCATTGCTCCGTTGAGAAGCTTGCCGCTATGTTTGACCGATGCCCACGCCGGATGGGCTTCAGGTTGGATTCAAAATCGAATCGTTCATTGAGAGATAGTTATCAGCGTTCAAAAGAGTAGTTAGTAGGGAGGAGTCGAACAGGGGTCAATCTTGTGTGTTTGCAACCTGCGATCACGAACCTGACAATCTCGGTGTCGTCCCACCCTCATCCGCGGCGGGAAAAGACTCACTGGCTCGAGGTCATCCCCGTCCACTTCCAACGAGATGCTCTGCATGATCAGTTCGAGCGTTAACACCACTCGCAAATTGCTCCGCTTTCTCACCACAATGCCTTCAATCCCTGCTAGCGCACCTCTTCGTATTCGCACGCGCTGGCCGGTTGAAAGTAGTGGGTGCGGTTCCGCACGAAGAGGGTCAAGCCCACGGCGGAGAGCTTCGATTTCAAACTCCGGAAGAGGCACCGACCTGGATCCGGTTCCACCCACGATTGAGAGAACTCCGGGAACCTGGAGGACATTGACTCTTTGCGGCCGATCGACGCGCGCGAAGATATACCCTGGAAATAAGGGAAGGTCAAGCGTCACATTTGGCCTGTCCTTCCATCGGCGCTGTGCGCGGTAAAGTGGCAAGTAGAACTCTATCTTTCGGTTCTCGAAATGTTGCGCGATTCGCTTTTCGTGTCGGCACACAGTGTAAATAGCAAACCAATGTAGCTCTGCGGACTTAGCTTCGTCCTCGATTGAATAAGTTGTGGTCGTTGAGTCATGCACGCGGGGATTTTCGGCCATGGCTTCGCCATCCTCACTTCAAGTGAGCTTTTCCACAAGCTCGTGATAGGGATGCTTCAGTCACTTATACAGAAGCTCAAAGGTTCGCGCTGCAAGCCACGCCCCTCTTCCCCATCAACTGCGATTTATCGTTGTTTTCACAGGCAACAAGTCGCGCATCGCCTTGCAATTTCACGAACAAACATCGCTCTTTAGGTTGTTGCTACCTGTAATTGGAATTACTTACTTGTCCCTCTTGAGAACCGATCTGGCGTTTCAACCATTCGCTCTCAAGCTGTGGCAGTGAAGCCACATCAGAACAGACGCAGAAATCAGCCGGAAAGTTATCTGAAACGGTCAATACCGCATGACGAAAGCGGCGAACGCTGTCCAGCGGGGCTCGCCAGATGCAACCGCACAACATTTGCGCGATACGCTGCATCTAAGCGCGCGTCGTGTGTCGCCGTCGAAACCAGGTGACGGTCGTTCGTCCTTCGTTCGCTCGACGAACTCAGTTCGGTTTGTCGGCTTCGGGATAAAGACATTCACCGAACTTCCTTCTCCAACATGACCAATGAGAAGATTCTCATTGGCACCGCTGAGATATCTGAATTTGGCAGGTGATTGAGTTGAGTTAGGCTCAGCGAGCGCCAATCCATGATCCCCTTCTCCGCAATGCCCTCGCAGAATAAAGCCACAAAGTGTTCGGTGGGGGTGTAGCTCGTTTCACCATCTACTTAAGCCGGATCTCATCGATCACCACCCCACAGCCGACATACGGGAAGTCCAAATTCCGATGACACTTCCCAAAGCGCTTTGGTATACTGGCGTCCTGTTGGCGTGCGATGCGCTGTGTCATCTTCTTCCGGTTGGGATCGGTGTCTGATTAGATTTCTCCTAATTTGGGCGTCGTCGAATTGCACTTGAGGATCACTGATTGAACCCCCCGGCAAGTCACTTCTCCTCATCCCCTCATCCTCGCTCAAACAAGGACGCAAGACCGACAGTCGCCATTGTCATCTGTACCCTCAACCGTCCTGCTTCTTTGCGGAAGTGCCTTGAAGCCGTCACCCGCCTAAGCCCCGCCGCTGATGAAGTCCTCGTGGTTGATAACACTTTGGGAGACAAGGAGACGGCTCTTCTGGCGCGGGAGTTCGGCGCCGGCTACACTCCTGAGCCGGTCCAGGGACTGAGTCGCGCGCGGAATCGAGGACTCAGCGAGAGCAGCTGCGAGATTGTCGCTTTTCTCGATGATGACGCGGTTCCCTGCAATAATTGGCTGGAATTCATTCTTCCTCCCTTCTCTGATCCAAATGTCGCCTCCGTCACCGGCGACACACTCGCCACAGAATCCGCAAACTGCGCAGGCGATCCCGGACCACCGCGCAGCCTCAGCAAAGAAATGCCCAAATGGTTCGAGATGGCCACATTTGGCGGATTGGGATACGGCACCAACATGGCCCTTCGCAAGTCCTTCTGCACGGGCTGGAAGGTCTTTGACGAAAGACTCGGCAGGGGTGCGCCGCTCTGGATCGCCGAGGAGAGCTATGCCTTCGCTACTCTTCTATCGCGTGGATACCGCGCTGTTCACGTTCCGGCCGCGATTGTCTTCCACCCGTCCAAGGCAAGAAACATCCACCAGGAGGCTTCGACTTCCTTCGCCTATTGGCTTCTGCTGTTTTTTGAGTTCCCCGGTCGCCGCCTCGACCTTCTCCGTTTCTTGCTCAGGCGTTTAAGACGAAAGAGGCTTACCTGGCCGAGAGATCCCCAGGGTCCCGGGGAGATCATCACCAGCGGATGGCGCATGTATATGAAAGCAGGATTAGCCGGGACCCGGCTCTACCTCCGCGCCAGAAAACTCAAATCCAAGTAGTTTTCCTGCCTCATCTCGGCCCCGGAGTCACGCGCCTTCAATGATTGATAATCGATAATAAGAAAAAGCTGAGTGCAGCACGCTCATATTTTCACAATTTGCCTCTTGACAACCCTCGGGAAGCTTCCCTATCGTTAGCAATTGGAAGGCGAGAGTGCTAGCACACTGGTAGCGAAACTGCTTAGAACGGGTTCGCTGCTCCATCAGGCCGCCGTCCGAAGCTTCAAAGCTTTTTTCTCAAAAACAACCCAAAATCGCGGCAGGGCTCAACCCCGTCCGCGCATGAAGGAGAAGCGAAGCAATGGCAGCAACATCCGTTACCACCACCTTCACCCCGCTCCATGACCGTATCCTCGTTCGCCGTGTGGAAGAGGGCGAAACGGTCCGCGGGGGCATCATCATCCCCGATAGCGCCAAGGAAAAGCCCCAGGAAGGCGAAGTTATCGCTGTAGGCAAGGGCAAGTCGAACGACGAAGGCAAGGTCTTCCCTCTCGACGTCAAGGCAGGTGACAAGATCCTCTTCGGCAAGTACTCCGGCACCGAGATCAAGATCGACGGTGAGGAGTTTCTGATCATGCGCGAGGAAGAAGTCCTCGGCATCGTCAAGAAGTAGGCGCGCCCAAGCGCGAATTCACAGTTTGCAGTTCACAGTTGCTAGTGGACAGTGAATTGACAGCGGCTGTGAACCGGAATTTGTGAACCAGGAACTACGAACTGCGAACTAGGAGATTAGAAGCAATGGCAAAGCAGATTTTGCACGGTGAAGATTCCCGTCAGGCGATCCTGCGCGGCGTCAACACGCTGGCGGACGCAGTGAAGGCGACGCTCGGGCCCAAGGGCCGGAACGTTGTAATCGAGAAGAAGTTTGGCTCACCCACCATCACCAAGGACGGCGTGACGGTGGCCAAGGAAATCGACCTCAAGGACCCGCTTGAAAACGTGGGCGCGCAACTGGTGCGCGAAGTTGCGTCCAAGACCAGCGACGTGGCCGGCGACGGCACCACGACGGCAACGGTCCTGGCCCAGGCCATCTTCCGCGAAGGCGTGAAGACGGTGGCGGCCGGCGCCAACCCAACAGCCCTGAAGCGCGGCATCGACAAGGCCGTGACGACCATCATCGGTACCCGCGACAAGGACGGCAAGTGGACCGAGGGCGGCGCCCTGGGCAAGCTCTCCAAGCCCGTGGATGAAGGCTCCGTCGCGCAGGTTGGCGCGATCTCGGCCAACGGCGATCAGGAGATCGGTGACATCATCGCTCACGCGGTCAAGGTAGTGGGCAAGGACGGCGTCATCACCATCGAAGAGTCCAAGACGATGCACACCGGCCTCGAAACGGTTGACGGCATGCAGTTCGACCGCGGCTACCTTAGCCCCTATTTCGTCACCGATGCAGAGCGTCTTGAAGTGGTCCTGGACGAGCCCTACATCCTGATTTACGAAAAGAAGATCAGCGCCATGAAGGATCTGCTTCCCTTGCTGGAGCAGGTAGCCCGTGGTGGCAAGCCGCTCTTGATCATCGCGGAAGATGTTGAGGGCGAAGCCTTGGCCACCCTGGTCGTGAACAAGCTGCGCGGAACACTGAATGTGGCAGCCGTCAAGGCTCCCGGATTCGGCGATCGTCGCAAGGCAATCCTGGGCGATATCGCAATTCTCACCGGCGGCAAGGCCATCACTGAAGATTTGGGCATCAAACTTGAGGGCGTGAAACTCGAAGACCTGGGTCGCGCCAAGCGCATCACCATCGACAAGGACAACACCACAATCGTCGACGGCTCTGGCAAGTCGTCTGACATCGAGGGCCGCGTGAAGGAAATCCGTTCGCAAATCGAGAAGACCACCTCCGATTACGACAAGGAAAAGCTGCAGGAGCGGCTGGCCAAGCTGGTGGGCGGCGTTGCCATCATCAAGGTCGGTGCGGCCACCGAGACGGAGCTGAAGGAGAAGAAGGCTCGCGTTGAGGATGCGTTGCATGCCACCCGCGCAGCAGTCGAGGAAGGCATCGTCCCTGGGGGCGGCGTGGCTCTTGTCCGTGCCATTCCAGCGGTAGACGCACTTATCGCGACGCTCGAAGGCGACGAGAAGATCGGCGCTCAGATCGTTCGCCGCTCTCTCGAAGAGCCCCTGCGCCAGATCGTCGCCAATGCCGGCGAAGAGGGTGCGGTTGTTGTGGCCAAGGTTCTTGAGTCAAAGGACCACCATTTCGGCTACAACGCAGCCACTGGCGTCTTCGAGAACTTGGTGAAGGCCGGCGTCATCGACCCCACCAAGGTAACTCGCACCGCCCTGCAGAACGCTGCTTCCATCGCGGGTCTGCTGCTGACCACTGAGGCCCTTGTCGTCGAAATTCCGGAGCCGAAGTCGGCCCCGGCAGGCGGCGGTCACGGCGGCGGCATGGATGGCATGTACTAGGAGTAGCCGTCCAGGCGTGCGCGCCTTCAGCGCAAATGCAAAAGCCCCCAGCTTCGGTTGGGGGCTTTTGTTTGCTTCGTATTGACATTCCTAGGAATGTTTCCTACTATTCCTATAGAGGAGGCTCAGGCATGATTGCTAGCGGAACGGACATCAAACTCGCTGATCGAATTTGGATCGTAGTTGCCTTGCTTCATCGGGAAATGCCCGAACGAGAAGATTTCTCTCGAGAAGAGATTCGTGGCAAACTCCGCGGAACCGGCTTGATGGATGGACTCAAACCGCAGTCAGTGGCAGCTCACCTTAAAGAACACCTTGTAGCCAATGTGCCTCCTTCTTCCACCAAATACCGGATGCTCTATGAAACGCGCCCGGGAAATCTCCGGTTATTCCGCCCTGGTGACAAGATCGATCCGGGACGCGACTCCCTCAATCCGTCCAAGCACGTCCCAAAACGTGACGAAATTCCATCACAATACTCGCCCCTCCTGGATTGGTACGAAACCTGGAGCTGGGAAACTCACATTCCCAGCGCGCCAATCGACTGGGAAGATGATCCCCTCATTCGTCTGATCGGCTCAGGCAAGCACATTTGGGCAGATGAACACGCAGATGATTACGTCGAACGGCTTCGTGAGGAGCCCGCATGAGCCGGATTTTCTTTGACACCAATGTATTCATCTACATGTTTGAGGGGCTTGAGCCAAGCCGTTCAAGGATGCTCGAGATCCGGCGGAGAATGTTGGAGCGAGGAGATCGAATCGTAACCTCCACGATGACCCTCGGAGAACTGCTTGTAAAACCTACGAAACTTGGACAGGCCTCACTAATCGAGCAATACGACAGCGCCATCCGATCGGCAGCGGAAGTTGTCAGCTTCGACGCACAGGTCGCATGGCGATTCGCCAGCCTTCGCGCCACTCACACTCTCCGCAGCGCAGATGCAATTCAACTAGCATGCGCTGCGCACACTGGCGTCGATCTTTTTCTCACCAATGATCAGCGCATGCATTCCCTGAATATTCCAGGCATCGGGTTCATAACGCCCATTGACAAGGCGCCACTATAAGTGCGGCGCCAGAAACAAAAGGCCTCCAGCTACGGCTGGGGCCTTTTTGTTGCCGTGCCAACACACTTTCAAACTCGCAAAAGCAGATCGGAAGCCATGGGCTCCCGATCTGCTTTTCTGGCGCGAATTCCCAGTTTAGAAGGTCAGATGAATCCCCATGGTGATCGCACGTGACCCGCCGATGGCGCCCGTAACGGAGCCAAAGGTCGCGCCATTGTTCGGACATCCTGCGGACGATGCATATCCATACGAAGTGCAGGTGCCTTGACCGTTGGTGAGTGTGGTCGGAACGGTAAGCGATTTGCCCGACCCATTCACAACCGGCAGTACATACTCATTGGCCAATGCAGATTGCTGGTCGGTTGGCTGGTTACTGGTCGCAATCTGCCCGTAGTTCAGGTAGCTGTTGTTCTGTGGACAAGTGTTGTTGTAGTTACCAATCGCTACTGCGCTGTTGGAACAGGCATAACTCTGTGCAATTTGTGTCTGGTTCTGGGGCACGTCCAGGCTGGTAGTGTTGAACAGGTTGAAAATATTGAACGCGTAGAGCAAGCCGATCTTTTCCGTTATCTGAAAGTTCTTACGGAATGAGACGTCCGCTCGTTTCTGAAATGCCTGGCGGAAGATGTTCCGCTGGTCGCTCGGAGCAAAGTCCGTCTCGTAGATGTCCTGTGGATCGCTGCCTGTCGACATGGGGATGCCCTTATCTCCCGGCGCCAGATAGTTGATGGCAATCTGGGTTGGATCGATGGCTGGAATATAGCTGCCGCCAGGTCCGCGAAGAGACCCCTTATTGCCGGTGAAGACCGCCTTCGGGTTGCCCGGAGTCTTGATGGGAAGCACCGGGTTCATCAGGTTTGGATAGTTGCCGACATAGAGGCTGCCGACCGCCCCGTAAAACTCATAGAGCGAATATGGTTCGCCGCTCTGCGCAGTCACCACTCCAGTCAGATTCCAGCCATTCGCCGCATAGGCAAGGAACGAGTGCGCCTTGGCAAAGTTGGGGACCACGGCCATAAAGTTGGCGGTGAAAACATTGGTGCGGTCAAAATCGGCGGATCCCCAGGAATCGCGCAGGTTATTTGGATTGTCGCCGGTAAAGAAGATGCCAATGTCGCTTTGCTCGTCAAGAGCGTGGCTCCACGTGTAGCTGACACCGGCCTGGAAGTAATGCGAAAGACGCTTTTCAAGATGTGCCTGCAGGGCGTCATACGCCGAGACACCAACCGTTTTGAAGAGCGCAGAGTTGAAGTTGTAGCCCACATAGGGAACGCGGAAATCGATGTTGCCGCCGCTGGCAGTATTCCATGGCTCGCCGGCAATCGAATTGAAATCCGTTGTGCCGTATCCATCAACGTAAGTCGAGTTCTGGTTCAGTACCTGCCAGCCGTAGCTGGAGGTTTCGCCCCAGATTGGATTGGATGGGGTTGCGATCCCCGGCTCATTGAAAGGAATTGGAATCACGGAATGCCGGCCGCGATTGCCGACATAGCCAATATCGACTGACACATCGTTGCTCGGCTGCCACTCCAGGTCAAGGGTGTAGTTGATCGTGTACGGCAGCACATTGTTATTGCCATACGCGCCGAAGTCGATCGTAGGCGTGCAATCCAGGTAGTTCTCCTGGTTATCGATCGCGCCGCAATTCGGTCCATACGGCGGATCGCTGCCGGTCATGTTCTCGAGTTGAGTCTGCAGCGCGGCTGTAATGTTGGCGGGGTTGGCGCTTGGTGGAACATACGTCGGGGTGCCCAGCGGATCGGAGAGCAACTTCCCATTGCCATTGATATATGTCGCAAGCGGAGCCGACTGGGTGACGCCGAAGACACCGCCGCCGCCCGAGGCCCCGTAGGGCTGTGAAAGGTAGCTGAAGAGTTCGCCGCGGTCGTAGTACATCCCCGCTCCGCCGCGCAAAACGATTTTGCCGTTGTCTTGCTTCGGTGACCAGGCAAAACCGACACGAGGTGAAATACCCCACTGGCGTCCCGTCAGGGTGGAATCACTGCTGGCCAGGCTGGTTGCGGGAATGCTCTTCGCGTAGCTGTTGTTGGGCGCTACAACGAAGCCCGCATTGTTGACCGTGAATCCCGTGGTACTGGTTCCGCTCACGCTATAAAGCGAAGGATCGAAGTTGAACATGTTGCCATATTTTTCGGTCAGGCCGCCGTGGTAGTCGTAACGCACGCCGGCGGTGATGCTCAGGTTCGAAAGCAACTGCCACTTATCCTGCAAATAGGCCCCGATCTCGTTGGAGCGGTAGTAGCGATCGGCGCTGTTCTTTTGCGCCGCCGGGGGCGGAGGAATGCTGTCGATTACATTGGATTTGTACGCGTCGCCTTCAAGAAACGACTCGAATGTCTTGGCCTCCACATTCACAAGGCCATTACGATTGTTTTCGATGTTCAACTGCGTGTAGCTGTATCCGCCTCCCGCGACGATCGTGTGCTTCCCGATAGAAAAAATCAGGTTGCTCGAAGGGTTGAGACGATTCTGAAAATATCCCGTGTTGACGGTAGTGCTTTCGGTGCTATACGGGCCAACTCGAACCGAGGGAGCATCTGTCGAGAAATCGCTGGCAAATTCCAGCAGATCCAGCCCGGGCATAACTCCCGGAGTATAGAGCCCCGTGCCGGTGCCGATTCCAAAAGTCGGTCCAAGGGTGGCGTCAGGGGTAACTGTCTGCTTGTCGAAGCTGTTGGAATACATGCGCACATAACCCAGGCGCTGCTCCCAGTTCAGGCGTGGGCCAATGGAGATGGTGTTATCGAGTGCGCCCACTTGCGAGCCGTTGTTCTGTGTCAATGGAAAGCCCCCCACCTGGGCAAGTCCATAAGGTTTATTCACAGGATCGTTCTGGTAGTAGTACTTGAATGAAACCCGGTCCGTTTTGCTCAAGTCGTAGTCGAGGTTTGCCACTGCCTGGTCGTTGGTCATCATCGATGTTCCCTGCAACGTAACGTTGGGAACACCATACGAGTACTGCGCGCTCGTCTGCGCAGACGGAATCATGTACTCGCCGTTGGGCAGCTTGGCGTTCATGATTGCCGAGGCGATGGGGCTGATGGTGACGGAATGCGACGATCCGTCATTAAACCAGCTTGTCAGTGCATTCTCCAGGCCCGTAGTGGAACGGTCGTCAGTTAACCCCGAAGGCACATTGACCTGCGAAAGCCCGGTCCCCTGATCGGAGTTGTAACTGTGCTGATAAGCAGCGAAGAAGAACAGCTTATTCTTGAACACCGGCCCGCCCAGGGTTGCGCCCGTGCCCCAGCGGTGCAGTGCCGGGTTCGCCAAAGCCTCTGGAAATGCACCCACACCCTGCTGGGCCGTGAGCAGATATTCCTGCTTGAAGAAAAAAGGCGCGGCATTCAACGAGTTATTGGCGAACGAGCTGAATACCTGGCCATGCCATTTATTCGTGCCCTCTGCGGTATTCACGTCAATCTGCGCGCCGGCGGTGGCTCCCTGCTGGGCGTCGTACATCGAGGTGTTGACGCGCAGTTCCTGAATTGTCTCCGGAGGCGGTGAGGGCAAACTGTTCCCATTGGATTCGTAGACAGAAGTTCCCGTTCCATATTCGCCGCCGATAGCGTCGGTTTCGCCAACACCGAAGTTATATCGCTGCGAAGTCAGGCCGCTTGAGGTCATCCCGTTGAAGATGTTCGTCACATCTACGCCGTTCACCTGCATCGTGTTCGATGTCGCGCGTTGGCCGTTGGCCCAGATGTTCTGGTTCCCGAGGCCCGCGTTTGTATCGAGATTGGCCAGCAATTCAGCGTTGACTCCCGGTGCAAGCACGGCCAGCTGCGTGAAACTGCCGGTGGCCAGAGGAGTGAGTTGAATCTGCGACGAGTCAAGCGTGTAGCCGTTCGTCGTATCGGTCGCGTTCAGCAGGGGGTTTGCCGTTACTTCTACAGACTCCGTCGTCTTGCCCACTTTCAAGGTCGCGTTCACCGTGGTTGCGGCCGCTTCCTTCACTGAAATGCCCTTCAGCTGCGTGGTCTCAAACCCCTGGTGCGTCACCGTCACCTCGTAAGTACCCACAGGCAGATTGAATAGTTGATAAAATCCGGTCCCTTGCGATGCGGTCCTCCGCGTGAGGTTAATGGCTGTGTTGGTTACGGTGATCGTCGCGCCGGCCACGGCTGCTCCCGAGGGGTCGAGCACCGTGCCATTGATCGAGCCGAGTGTTTGTTGCGCTGAACCGGGGCTTAAGCAAACAAGCGCAATCCCGAAAACCAGACTGCACTGAGCGACACTCCTCCAGAAGGTTCTTCTCATATTCTCCTCATGGCTTACTTTGGTTTTTAGTCTTCCGAGGTTGCAGGATGGCGGCGTTCGAGCTGCCACAGCCCCAATGCTCAAGATTGACCTGTATTGCTGAAGAGACTGTTAAAAGGGGAAGTTCTGAATATGAATAGTGTGGGACAGAGGTGCCCATTTTCCAAGCGCGAAATGAGGAAATGTCATCGACTTCCCGGCTCCGGTCTGTGGAAAACGGTGAAATCAACCCCCTTTCGGTCTCCCGGGCAATGCGGTTCGCCAGTATTCCCCCCAATTCGGTCACCGCCGCACCGAAAACAGCCTGCGGCACAATTCCACTTCAGCTTTGCCGATAATTAAATCGGAAAGGCGCAGAATCAAGTCAGTGATGAATCCAAACATAACTCTCGGCCGCCAGATATCCAGGAGACGCCAGCCATTCGGGGAAATGCACCACCTCCCCCGGGGGTACTTCTCTTTTGTCTCGCTTTATTGACGAAAGTAAAACAGCCCGCCAGGAATTGTTGAGCGGATGAAACAGACGCCCAGCCGGGAACACCGCTGCGAAGAGCATCAGCGACTGGCTCTTACCCCCCCAAAGAATTTGCAGTTTTCCACAGACGACTTGCAGAGAATTAACCACAATTGTGAAACAGCCGAAAGCCGGCCACAAAACAGCCGAGCCGTGGATCCTCAAAGAACGCGGTAGTCGACCGCTGAAGCCGCGAAGGTGCTGCTGGCGGCATCCTGCGAGAACCTTGCCCGTATAGGCCGAAGGGCAGATGCGGGGCTGAGTCAGCAAAGCAGACGGTCACTGGGCGAGATTCGGGCTTGCATTCAGACTCTCAGCAAGCTGGGAATGGCGGTTTTCTGCAAGATTTAACCTCATTTTAAACTTACTTTCAGTGGACATTTACTGTGGTTGCCCGCTCGCCCAAAAGCTTAACAACGGCCCTCTTACTCGAATTGCATGAGGCAGGAATTGCCATGAAGATCGGATTTCTGGGACTAGGGAACATGGGGACACCGATGGCGCTGCGCTTGCTCGCCGCTGGATACGAATTGTCGGTGTGGAATCGGAATGAAGAGCGTACTAAGCCGCTCATCCATGAAGGTGCAATCGCCGCGGCGACCCCGGCTGAAGCCGAACTGGGGTCCGATGCTGTGATTACGATGCTCCTCGACGATGCGGCGTATGAGGAGGTGCTTTTGGGTGTCCACCGGCTGATTGATGCGCTCTCACCCGGAGTGCTTCACATCGTGTGCGGCACCATCAGCATGGCGCTCGCTGAACGGCTCACTGTTGAGCACGCGAACCGGGGCATCGATTTTCTAGGCGCGCAGGTGGTTGGCCAGCCAAGTGATGCCGAGAATGGTCAGCTATGGATCGTCGCCGCCGGTGCCGACAAGGCAGTGGATCGTGCCCGTCCACTCCTCGAAGCATTTTCACGAGGGATCACCGTGGTCGGCAAAGAGCCGAAGCAGGCGTATGCGATGAAGCCGGGAGCAAATTTCTTGCCGACGTCATGATTCCCTCTCTCGGCAAAGCACTGCTAAAGCCAGTGTGGCTGAACAGGCCGATTTCCGACTTACACCTGATCAGGCGTGTGCTCCCATGTACTAGACGGTCGTGTTGCTCTCCCGGCACGGAGATTCGGAGCTCTTCTCGCAATCGCACGTCATCTGGAGTCGAAGCAGGCGAAAGCTAATGTTCGAGTCAGGCGCTCACAATGCCGCGGATAGCCATTACTGATCGGGCGGGCCACCCACCCCTTAACGTGGAGCAGGTATTGTTTTGTAATAAGGGCACGGCTGTAAATATCCCCCGGCAGAGCCGGGGGCTTTACGTTGTGAGCCGCTCAAAGCGGCTTGAGCGGGGTCGCTAACGCGGCCCCGACGTGATTGGGGCCGCCTTTCGGCGGCTACTTCCACATCTTCAGTTGGTCTAGCCGCTTGTCCTCCACTTCCTGATTACGGATGTACTCGCGGATCGCCGTTTCGTCGCGCCCCACGGTCGACACGAAATAGCCGCGCGCCCAGAAATGTTGACCCGCGAAATTCTGCTTGTGCTCACCATAGGTCCGAGCCAGATGAATCGCGCTCTTGCCTTTGATGAAGCCCACTACTTCCGACACCGCATACTTGGGCGGAATCGAAAGCAACATATGCACATGGTCAGGCATCAGATGGCCTTCCAAAACCCGGCTCTCCTTCTGCTCGGCCAAACGCCGGAACACTTCGCCCAAATGCTGCCGAAGACCTTCATAAAGTACGCGGCGCCGGCATTTGGGGATGAATGATACGTGGTATTTGCACTCCCATACGGAGTGACTTAGACTCTCCAATTGGTCCATCCGGATTCTCCTTGACGTGTGCTTTGGTCGGCTCACGTCTGGAGTTTCTTGGATGGACTCCCGCAAATGTCAAACTGCTAATGCCACCCCGGCAGAGCCGGGGGATCTCCTCACGCTTTAGCCGGGCCGAAAAAGGCAACAAGTATATGGGGGTTTTTAACCCTTGAGGAATGACAACCGAATTCTGGACAACCATTTGTGAAACACGCTCTAGAAAGTTTCGCTGCCGCCGCCAAACGGTGGATGGCCCTTCACGGTGGGATCGTAAGCGTGAAGAGATGCCAACTTCTCCTTTGGCACGAAAGCATCCCAGGAGGTGATGGGCTCTGGAATGGGCAACGATTTTTCTGTTTCGAAATGCAACGTGACTATCTGCTGAGGCTGAACTGGAATGCTGTAGACGCTTGAGCCGGAGAGCGCAGACTTTTGTCCGCCGGCGAGACTGGTGATGTAGGCCGGCCCATGAGGCAAGGAGAACTTGATGGTGGCGATTCCGGCGAGGCCGAGTGATTCCGCGAACCGCAGTTCGATGTGATCTTCTTCCCGGCGCACGGCCTCGACGATGATATTGTCAGAGGTCTGAACGAAGGACTGAAAGGGCTGGGGCGCAGAGTCGGGGATGAGGATCGGTGGCTGGTTGTACTCCCATGCCGCACGGGGAATAGCAGCCTGCTCCCAGGGCGCGTGGTGGGGAAACATGGAATAGCAGAGGACGTGGCGGCCCTTGCCGGTGGTCCACGGGTTGTCGAATCCATGGTACTGATCTTCGGCGTTGAATAGGTAGACGATGGGCGTGTTGCCCTCGATCTCGCGGCCGGTGAGACCGCGGTCAAGCAGGGCAATGCCACCGCCGCCGGAGAGTTCGAAGTCTATCCAGCGAACGGCCGGAACGATGCCCTTGTTCCATCCATGCAGATCGGGGTTTGGGCGCGCCCAGCCGCTGTGAGAGAAGCCGTAGGGGATGCCGCGGCGGATTTCGGTTACTTCTTCCGCTAGCGGGAACTCGGCCACGACGACGGTGTAGTCGGGAATGTCGATGATCTCGGTTTCGAAGTCAATGCGGGGATGATTGTGGTAGAAGGTGATCCGGCGAACGAGAGCGCCGCCACCGTAAAAGGAGCCGCGAACTTCAGCAGTGGTGGCGACGGGGCCGCGAACGACGCGGAGTGTGGAGCGTTGATCGCTCGATGTGGCCAGCTTTGCTCTTCCCGGACGCGGCGGCATGAAGTCCCCTGGGTTGTCTTCCTTCTTGATGGGGCGCTCGGCGACGAGGACGTTGGCGGGGGCGGCGAGCAGTTCGCGGCCGGAGGGTTTGAGCTTGAGACTTGCGAGTGCGCCGGTCTTTTCGTCTAGACCCGCGATGTAATGTTCATTTTCGATGGCAGCAGAGGCGGGGACGGGTTGGGGAACACCGGGAGGGCTGCTCAGCAGTCGCAATCCGCCGATGCTGAAGGACGGGAGGCTGGGACTGCACAGGACTGAGCCATCGGGGAGCGCTTCGCAAGCGATGCCTTCAAGGCTCTTGCCTTTTGGAAGAGAGAGGGATACAGGATCAGTGCGCTTCCAGTTGAGCGGGTTAAAGAGGGCGATGCCGCTGCCACGCGGTAGTAGTGATCGGCCGGCTTCGCCGAGCAGGCGCGTTGTGGTTTGGCTGACCCAATTGAAGCGATCGCGCACGTCCCACGAATTGTCGCTGACAAAGACCATGCCGCCCGCCGATCCCCATAGGGTGTTGCGATCCATGCACAGGAGCATGAGAATCCACGCTTCATACGCCGGCTTGACAGGGTAGGAGTATGCGCCGCGCAGGCTTGCAATGGTGGAGAGCATCTCGGCGGATTGGAGAGCATGTTCGTTGCGGCGGTAGCGAGTTTTGACTTCGGGGTTCTCGATCCAAAAGGCGTCAAAATCGTAGGCTGTGCCGGCATGGGTAGTGGGTATGGAGATCTCGCCTGAGTGAATGCCAGGCAGGACGGCGTCCACATATTTGCTGAGGGTGCAGAACTGAATGCTGGTTTGGGGGTTGAGCGTGGACCACTGATCGAGGAAGCTGGATGGATATTCGGCGACAAGCGGGGCGAGGGAGTAATCGTCTCCGCCGCCAAGGACGAGAGTGGGCGCTCCCTCGGGCGTGATGGCGTCCTTGGTCTCAAAGAATTTCTCCAGCTTCGTTAGCTCATCGGATGTGAGCGGTGTTTTGCTGGAGAAGATTGGTCCCGCTTCGCTGTAGTGGCCGGGGCTGAGGGTGAGGATTTTCGATCCATCAGGAGATACTGACCAGAACATGGTTTTACCGGTGGGGTTCTTGCGCGTGTAGATCATGGCATCGAGACCGAGGCCGGAGGCAATCTGGGCCATCTGCTCGTGGGTGCCGCAGACATCGATGGTCCAGGCGTAACGAGGCTCAAGCTCAAAAACCTGCCGGTACCAGCGGAGGCCCAGGACTCCCATGCGGACAAGGGCTTCGCCGCCGGAGAGATTGATGGTGGGCTCGAGGAACATGGCGTTGACGAGTTCGACACGCTGTTCGCGGATGCGTTGTTTAAGCTCCGAAATGCGTTCGGGACGGAAGTTCATGATGGCAATAATGTTGTTGATTTCCGACATTACGAAGGCGTAGTGAGGGTCCTGGCCGACGCGGTCAAGATGCGTGAGGTAGCTGTTGGCACAGTAAACGCGCTCGCGCGAGAAGGTGGTGAGCCATCCGCAACTGGCGGGATGAAAGTTGGGAACGATGTAAACTTCGCGTTGAGCTGGAGCGGCGAAAGCGCGGCGCGTTGCGGCGATTCCGCCGCTGGCGGCTGCAGCAAGAAGACTGAGGAAGCGACGCCTGTTCATCGAGTCCTTTCAGCCGGCATAGACGAATGGGGCCGGCGATCCGTTTGCGAGTCCGTGGTCTGCTCCTCCTCTTAGAAGAGAGCGGTCATCGCTTTTCAACTAATTGGGCAAAGGCTTCCGGGTTGCGATACTTCACCGTTTGAAGGTGCTCGCAGTAGAGCGCCAACTCGCCTTTGTTCTTGAAAACCTCGTACGATACGCGCACCAATCCCATGTCGTTGTACTTCGGCCTCTTCTCCAGGTTTGTCCGAATGGTATAAATGGTGTCACCAATAAAGACCGGCTTGATGAAGCGCAGCTTGTCATATCCATAACTGAACGTATGGATGTTGTTATGGGCCATCAGCCCCAGACCGTAGCTGAATACCATGGCGCCCGCCACGAGCCGTCGGCCAAACACGCCTTCTTCCTGCGCGAAGATCTCGTCCGCCACATAGGGATGGCAGTCGAGAACGAGTGAGTTGAAGAGCATGCACTCGCCTTCGGAAACCGTCCGTCGTATCGACCGGATGCGCTCTCCAGGCTGGAAGTCTTCGTACAGCCAGGTTTCGGTGTTGAATTGAGGCAGTTCCTTATGCTTTTCGGGATCGGGATTTGGATTCATCGTGTCTCTCCGTGATCGTAAGCTCTCCCGTGCGCCGGCACTGCCGGCAGGCAGCGGCTCGAATGGTGCTTTCCCCAGGTCCACGTGAGTCAGGCTCCTCGTCTCTTAACCAATAGAAGGTGCGTGCACACCAGCACTGTTTCCCGCCGTTGGTTGAAAACTTCAAGTTGCTCGCAGACAAGCCCATGGCCAGGCAGCTTATGATCGCGTTTTTCCGTGATCGTGACCTTTACCCGGATGGTATCGCCAATGAAAACAGGCTTCAGGAACCGCAACCGGTCGTACCCGTAGGAGACGGCGCACGGGTTCACGAGGGTAGCTGTAGCGCCTACGGCGACGCTGAATGTCAATGTCCCGTGGGCCATCCTCTGCTTGAAATCCTGTGTCTTGCACCATTCCGCATCCATGTGGTGCGGAAAGAAGTCGCCCGTCTGCCCGGCGTGGAGCACGATATCCGCCTCGGTTATCGTGCGCCCCAGCGTCTCGCGGGTTGCGTCCAGCACGTAGTCCTCAAAGTAGATCTCGGTCACGTTGCAATCCCCAGGTTTCTGTTGATTTGACTCGCGCATCGCCGCAAGGCTGCGTGCGCCGGCTTCTCATCAGTGTTCGGAAGACAGGAAATCGCGAGAACGGCGAAGGCATCGGTGCCCTCAATTCCGACGGGGGCCGCGATGTCTGTGATGCCGTTACGCAACCCGCTCTCGCTTTTCAGCAGTTTGGTCCCGCGGACGGTCTCCAACTGTCTCAGGAATGCGCGCCGTTTCGCCTCGCTCATCGCCCGGTACTCCGCGTCGGTCTCCAGCAGCGCTTTCGCACTTTCATGGTCCATGCGGCTCAACATCAGCTTGCCTGAAGTTGTCATGATCATGGGCAGCACTGTGCCCTCACCCACCGCCAGGCAGATGCGACGGCTCGGCATGCACTCCATCAACACGAGCAGCGATGTTCCGTAAGGCACGCTTAGGTGACAGGCCTGTCCGATCATTTCTGCCAGTGCCTCCATCGGCATGCGGGCGGCTCTGCGCAGAAGCATGGTGGGGCTGTGGCTGTGTCCGAGCTGATAAAGCCGCAGCGTCAGGCGGAACTTTCCCGACTCAGCCTCCCGTGCCAGGTAGCCTCGTTCTTCCAGGCACAGCAGCATCCGGTATATCTCGCCGGAACTGCGCCTGAGGCCCTCGGCAATCTCGAGCTGCGTCAGAGGCATGCGCTGGCCGGCAAGGTACTCCAGGATCTCAAGCCCCTTATCCAGAGCAGGCGCCCGGTAGCGTCGTTCCGCTCGTTCAGGCGGGTTTTTCTCTACCCTTGACATTTCATATATAAAAATTTATTTCATATATGCATGTCAAGCTCGCAGGCCAAGCCGCGGGAAGTCCTATTGCGCGGCGTCACCTGGGACCATACCCGCGGCCTGCTTCCCATGGTCGCTACCAGCCAGCGATTTCATGAGCTCTTTCCCCACATCGATATCGCCTGGACGAAACGCTCCCTTCAGGAATTCGCCGACAGGCCCATGGATGAGCTTGTCCGGGAGTTCGATCTGCTGGTCATTGACCACCCCTGGGTCGGCTCCGCCTGTGCCGGCGGTGTGCTTGTCGATCTTGCCGGCAACCTTCCGGCTGCGTTTCTCAACGATGCCTCGGCTCACTCCGTAGGCAAATCTTATCCAAGTTACGAATATGGTTGCGGATTGTGGGCCATTGCCATCGATGCCGCCGCACCGGTCTCCTGCTTTCGTCCGGACTTGTTCCAAAAGCATGGGCTGTCCATACCGGAAAGCTGGGAGGATCTGATCGAACTTGGCCGCAAAGGCCTGGTCTGCTGCCCCAGTATTCCTCTGGACGTCTACTGCAACTTCCTTAACCTGTGTGCATCGGAGGGAGCTGGGCTTTTCCCGGACGAAACACACATCGTCGATCGGTCCGGCGGTATCGAGGCGCTGGAGCGGCTCAGGGAACTCGCTGCCGTCGTCCCCGCCCGCTTCTTCGCTATCAATCCCATTCGTGCCTGCGAAGTGATGGCAGCCACCGACGATTTTGCCTACTGCCCGTTCATTTATGGATACAGTAACTATGCGCGGCCCGGCTACGCGCGGAAGGTTCTTGCCTTTGGCTCCACCGTTACCGTCCAGCCCGGCGTCGCGCCGTCAACTATGCTTGGAGGCACGGGGCTTGCCATCTCCGCCCTTTCTGAAAACCGGCAAACGGCCATCGAGTATCTTAAGTTTGTTGCCGATCCCACCACGCAGCGTGGAATCTACTTCGAGTCCGGAGGCCAGCCCGCCCACCGGTCGGCATGGCTTGACCCGGACGTAAATCGGGCGGCTTCAGGCTATTTCAGCGCTACTCTCCCTTCGCTCGACGCCGCTTTCGTTCGCCCCCGCTATGCGGGCTATGTCCACTTCCAGGATCGCGCCGGGTTGCCCATCCACAATTTTCTGTGCAATGGCGGCAGCACCGGGGCAGTCCTGGACCAATTGAACGCGCTTTATCAAGAGTCAATTGCCACATGAACCTTCCACTCGACGGCCTGTTTGTCCTCGAATTTTGCCAGTATCTCGCCGGTCCGTATGCTGGGCTTCGGCTCGCCGATCTCGGCGCCCGCGTTGTCAAGGTTGAGCGTCCAGGCCTCGGCGACGGCTGCCGTCAGCTGGCCATCAAAGGTCTTTTCGCTGACGGCGACAGTCTCACATTTCACGCCATCAACCGTAACAAGCGGTCATGTACGGCAAACTTGAAGGACCCTGCCGATCTCGAACTCGTCAGGCGACTCATCGCCAAGGCGGATGTGATGACCCACAACTTCCGCCCCGGTGTCATGGAAACCATCGGCCTTGACTACCAAGCCGTGCGCGAAGTCAACCCGCGTATCATCTACGCCACGGTAACTGGCTACGGAAAGAAGGGGCCGTGGAGCGGCCGGCCGGGCCAGGACCTCCTCGCCCAGTCGCTTTCCGGGCTTGCATGGCTGAGTGGTGATGCGGGCCAACCCCCGGTTCCCTTCGGTCTGGCGACTGCCGATATCCTTTCCGGCGAGCATCTCGTGCAGGGCATTCTAGCCGCTCTGTTGCAGCGCGGTAAAACCGGCCAGGGCGCCACGATCGAAGTCAGCCTGCTTGAGTCCGTTCTCGACTTTCAGTTCGAGGTACTAACCACCTACTTCAATGATGGCGGACAACCTCCACGGCGCGCAGCCTGTCGCAACGCGCATGCTTATCTCGCTGCTCCCTACGGCATCTATGAAACCCGCGATGGGTGGATTGCACTTGCCATGGGCAAGATTGCATCCCTGGCCGAATGGACTGACTGTCCCGCTCTCCTGCCTTACGCAGCCGGCAACGAAAAGACCTTCACGCATCGAGATGAAATCAAGAGAATCTTGCAGGATCACCTCCTGACCCGGGACACTGCACATTGGCTCCAATGCCTTCAACCCCGGGGATACTGGTGTTCAGACGTCTTTCGCTATGCCCAGCTTCTTGACCACGACGGATACAAGGCGCTCGGCATGGACCAGCTCGTGCATCGCCGCAACGGAACGAGCATCCGGACGCTGCGCTGCCCTATTCGCATCGATGGCGAGAAGATTTACTCCACCATCGCAGCTCCTGAACTTGGGAATGCAAATGAACTGTTGGACGGTGAACTGTGATCGGCGGATATGGCAGCCGAATAACGGCCAAGCAACTCGGGCAATGCTTTGAAACCACTTGCAATTGCGAATTGGGGGTTGCATGAAGCCTCTTGAGGGATACCTCATCGTCGACTTCAGTCAATTCCTCTCGGCACCTTCAGCGTCCCTGCGTCTTGCGGACCTCGGCGCGCGCGTCATTAAGGTGGAGCGCCCAGGATGCGGTGACATTTGTCGCGAGTTGTACGTATCCGACGTAGTACTCGACGGCGATTCCACGGTATTTCACGCCATCAACCGCAATAAGGAGAGCCTTGCGGCTGATCTCAAGCAGCCTTCAGACCGCGAACTCCTACGGGGGCTTCTGGCTCGGGCTGATGTTGTGCTCCACAACTTTCGCCCTGGCGTGATGGAACGGCTCGGCTTCGACTACGATGAAGTGCGGAAGTTCAACCCCAACGTAGTCTACGGAGTTGTGTCCGGCTACGGCCCAAATGGGCCTTGGCGCGACAAACCAGGGCAGGATCTCCTTGTGCAGGCCCTTAGCGGCCTGACCTGGCTCAGCGGTAATTCGGGGGACGGTCCGGTCCCCATGGGTCTTGCTGTTGCCGACATTCTCACGGGCCAGCAACTCGCCCAGGGTATTCAGGCCTGCCTCATCCGGCGCAGTCTCACCGGTCAGGGCGGACTCGTCGAGGTCAGCATGCTTGAGGCTATCCTTGCTTTCCAGTTCGAGGTCCTCACCTGCTATTTCCAGGATGGAAACGAGGAACCGCGTCGCACTCGCTCCAACAACGCGCATGCCTATCTTGGAGCGCCCTACGGCATCTACGAAACCGCCAACAGTTATCTGGCCCTGGCCATGGGAAGCGTCGTGAAGCTTGCCGCTCTTATCGACTGCTCACCACTTCTTGAATTCAAGGATCCCGCTTCTTGGTTCGACCGCCGCGAGGAGATCAAGTCTATCCTTGCACAGCATCTCAAGACCCGATCCACCGCCGAGTGGATGAACATCCTCGAACCGGCCGACATCTGGTGCGCAGAGGTTCTCGACTGGCAAAGCCTCCTCGAGCATGAGGGGTACAAGGTGCTGGAGATGGAGCAGACGGTTCGTCGCGGAAACGGGTTCGAGTACCGGACCACGGCTTGCCCGATTCGCATCAATGGCGAACGGCCACGCGCCACATCCGGCTCACCGGCTCTCGGCGAGCACACCCGCTCTATCCGCGCGGAGTTCTCGCTATGAACATTCCCATCATCGACACACATCAGCATCTGATCTATCCGGGCACCGGACCATACTCATGGACCCATGGACTCGATGCGCTGGACGGAAAGCCCTTTCCCCTCGAAGAGTACCGCCAACTTGCCCAGCCGGCTGGGATCGTTGGCTCGATTTTTATGGAAACTTCTCCGGACGACTGGCGCGCGGAGTTCGCCCGCATCGCGCAATTGGCTTCTCAGCCCGAGTCTGGCATGGTGGGCATCGTAGCCAACTGCCGGCCAGAGGAAGAAGGCTTCGAACCATACCTCGAATCGATTCGCACTGAGAAGTTGGTCGGGCTGCGCCGCATTTGCCATACCGAACACGATGATCTCTCCCGTCAACCTCGCTTTGTTCAAAATGTCCGTCGCGCAGGCAGCTTCGGTCTCACTTTCGATCTTTGCTTCTTGGCTCGCCAGCTCGGTATCGCACTCGAACTCGCCCGCAAGTGCCCTGACACTCAGTTTGTTCTCGACCACTGCGGTGTGCCGGATATTGCCGGCGGCCTAATGGATAGTTGGTGCGCTGCCATTCGCGACCTCGCCGGTCTGCCAAATGTGGCCTGCAAGATCTCCGGCGTTCTCGCCTATTGCAGGCCCGGAAATGCGACCGTGCAGGCAGTCCGCCCCTGGGTGGAGCACTGCATCCAGTCCTTTGGCTGGGACCGCGTTGTCTGGGGAAGCGATTGGCCCGTGTGCAACATCCGCTCATCTCTCACTGCCTGGGTCGAAATCTCCCGGCAGATTGTCCAGTCGGTCTCGGAGGATGAGCAGGCGAAGCTCTTTCAGAAGAATGCTCTCCGTCTCTATGGAGTCCCGGTATCACAATGACGATGAACATACCCTGCAAGCCCGCGCTTCCGCTCCGCCCTCGCCCTATCTGCATCATCGGCGCTGGCGGAATCGTCAACGATGCGCACCTGCCCGCCTACAAGTTGGCGGGCTTCACGGTCGCTGGCATCTGCGATCTCGATCGCAGCCGGGCCGAGAATCTTGCATCCAAATTCGACGTCGCCAAAGTTTACGAGAGCGCTGCGCAGATGATTGCCGCGGCTCCTGCCGATGTGGTTTACGATGTTGCTGTCACCGCCGCGACTCTTCTTGAGGTTCTAGATCTGCTTCCCCCGGGCGCGCCTGTACTCATGCAAAAGCCCATGGGCGAAGATTTCGCCATGGCCCAGCGCATTCTCGCCTGCTGCCGTCGCAAGGGCCTTCTCGCTGCGGTAAACTTCCAGCTCCGCTTTGCTCCTTTTGTGATCGCCGCTCGCTGGCTCGTGGAACAGGGGCATCTTGGCCAGCTCTACGACGCGGAAGTCCGCGTGACGGTCGATACTCCCTGGCATCTCTTCCCATATCTCCGGAATCATCCCCGCCTTGAAGTCCTTTACCACAGCATTCACTACATTGATCTGCTTCGCAGCTTCCTGGGCAGCCCGGCCTCTGTGATGGCCCGGACTCTCCGCCACCCCGCCAAGGACCTTTCGTCCACTCGCTCGGCCATCATCCTCAATTATGGCGACGCATTGCGCGCTGTTATCAGCGTCAACCACGACCATGTTTTCGGACCTCGCCATCAAGAGAGTTTCATCAAGCTGGAAGGGACCAGTGGTGCGGTCAAAGCTCGCATGGGCCTGCTCATGGATTATCCCGCTGGCGTCCCGGACACCTTCGAGTTTGCCCTGCTCGGCCCATCCACCGGGCCGGACTGGCAGCGGCTCCCGCTGCAAGGAACGTGGTTCCCCCATGCCTTTATAGGAACCATGGCTAGCCTGATGCGTTACGCAGAAGGAACCGATTCGACGCTCTCCATCAGCGTCGAGGATGCAATCCAGACAATGGCCATCGTTGAGGCCGTCTATCGTTCAAGTGCCCGTGGCGGCGAGCCGCTCCCGGTCCTCCCAACTGGAGCCTGACGAGCTTGAGCCGAACCCGGCGGGAGTGCAAATACCTCATTGCACAGCATGAAGACTTCGATCACGCCGCCCTCAGCGAACCGACCGTAAGTCCTGTCTTCGGCTTACTGCACTTGCTCATCAAGCAGGTTGCCGATCAGATTGGCATTAGCGATGCGTCTTGTTCCTATCCCAGGTCTCAGCATCGAGAACCCGGCGCGCCCGGATGGAGCGGTCGATTCCACACCCTGAGATATGAGTCGCCCGCCCGAGGTGCGGTGATTGACGGGGCTGTTTGGCTATCACTTTGCCACAGGTTCGACGATGCTGGCATCTGCCATCGTCTTATCGGCAACCCGTGCTTCTCTACGAGGCGCAGCGCATACTCGGTCCCGTCCTTGCTCCTTGGCCTGATAGAGAGCGCGATCGACGCGGTCGATGAGTTCGCACGTGCATTCCTCCGCAAGCAAAGTGGCAACTCCGATGCTTACCGTAATCAAGATCGGCCCGCCGCTCTCGCAAGGGACTGCTTCCTCCCGGATGGCTCGTCGCAACCGCTCGGCCAGGATTTTTCCGCCGGGGGCATCGGTATTGGTCGCTATCACCAGTATCTCGTCGCCCCCATAGCGGACGGCAATATCCGAGGTTCTTAGTTCTCCCTCAATCACGCGCGCGATCCGGCAAAGCACTTCATCTCCGGCGCGATGACCGTAGACGTCATTCACCATCTTGAAATGATCGATGTCGACCAGGATCACAGTGAGATTCAGGTGGTGGCGATGTGCGCGCGAAATCTCCTCGCTAAATCGATGCGAAAGATAGCGCCGGTTAGACAGTTGAGTGAGGGGGTCGATCAATGCGTCCCGCTCCAACCGTGCAACCCGAAGCAAGCTTCTGGCAGTCTGTCTTGACAACTGGACCACACCAAACACGAAGCACCCGCCAAAAAAGAGAATTGCGGCCACGAACAAATCGACGACCGTGGGATGATTTCGCACGCACAGCCAACCGAACATTGCATACCCCGGAATGAACAGCATGATGAGGGTCGCCAGGAACAGCCAGTTGCGACGGAGCGAACCCGTTTGGATCATTCCCAAGATGTCACGAACCGGCACCAGCGATGCAATCAGCAATCCTGTTCCGGCGCAGACGAGGGTCATTACGATGCACGGATTCACGGTCATCATTTCATGTCACCGGCAAAAGCGGGCTCAGGCAATCGAGAATCGATGGATTCGGCGCCACCGCCCTCGAATCAAGGCGACCCATCAACCGATGGGCGATGCTGCGCACAACGGAATCGGATCTCGCCGACCCTGGAATCGCCGGAATCACGGCGTCAACCATATTCTTTGCCACCGGACCCCGATGCCTGAACGTCTTATCGGCAAGTTGATTACTTTCCTTCAAGTAAGTTTCGTTTTGAGGGATTTTCCATCCGATTGCCGTGCAAAACAAGCAAGCCCTGCAGAGAAACAGCCTTACACTTTCAGGCTCGCTGACCCGCCGACTCCAATTCCGGCTCCACCAGGATTGACTGGAGTATTCACCGGGAAATTTCCATAGTTCGGAAACAAACGTGGCCGCTCCGTCTTGTTCTGTCGCTAATTGTTCCCTTTGAAGAGTCATCGTCTACAGCCCGCCACAGCGGTCGTTTTTACCGATTGAAGAGCTTGATTTTACAGTCATTCCCGGAGCGCCTAAAATCAGCGTTTGTTCACCGGGGAACCTCGCAGTGCGAACATTCACAATCTTGCTCTTCTTGGTAGGAATGACTCTGCAAGCTTCGGGGGCCGCTGTGCGCGTCACAGTCGAGCAGCTCGCGCAGTTGCTTGCCAGAAGCGGCGCTCCACTGCGCTGAGAACCTCGTCGATGCGCCTGGCCATTACGAGGGGACAATTGCTGGCTTCCCAATCACTCGATGCGGAGGGCCTGCTGAGGATCGAGGCGCGAGGCGCGCGTAGCGGGAAGCCAGACCGAAAGAAGCGCAACCGCGCTCAAGATCAAAGGCACGGTGATAAACACCGTTGGATCCCAGGACTTTACTCCATAGAGAAAGCTGGCCAGAAAGCGCGTGAGGCCAAAGGCCGCGGCGATGCCAAGCACAACACCTGCAATGGCCAACCGCATGCCTTGCCAAACAACGAGATTCCGGATATGTCCGCGATCGGCGCCAAGGGCCATGCGGATGCCCATTTCCTGCATGCGTTGTTGCACTGAATAGGCCATCAAACCATAGATGCCGATGGCGGCCAGAATGAGCGCCGTGGCCCCGAAGATCGTAAGCAAAAGCATGTTGAAGTCCTGGCGCGCGGTCGACTGCACCACGATTTCCGTCATGGGACGCACGTGCGCTACGGGAAAGCCCCCGCTGGCCAGGCGAAGTTGTTTGGTGATTGCCTCAATGTAGTGATGTGGGTCGCCGTGGGTACGCACCACCCAGGTCATAGGACCGATGTTCGAGTTCAACGCGGTCATACCGTCGGTGACCTGGGCAGTCGGAATCATCATGAGCGGGAAGGGATCGCGGTTAAGCCCGCCGTCGTGGACATCGGCCATGATGCCGACAACCTGGCGCGGAGCCTCGACGAACTGCGGACCGATGCCTTTGCCGATGAGGACCTGCTGGCCGACGGGGTTTTGCTTCGGCCAGTACTTTTTGGCGAGAGTCTCGTTGATGATGACGACTCCGGGAGCGGAGGCATCGTCCTGCTCGGTGAAGTCGCGTCCGCGCAGAAGGGGAATCTTGAAAACAGAAAGATAGCCTGGCGACGCGCTCATCCAACTGGTGCCGCCCGTCCAGGGACTTTTGCCGGTAGGACGGCCAAGGATGTTGAAGGGCAGGCCGTAGCCGACATTGAGTGGCAGACAACAGGTGAACGCAGATTCTTCGACTCCGGGGATGGCGTCGAGACGCTCGCGGCCATCGTGAGACACCTGGGCCACGCCGGCGGTCTTCAGAAAGCGATCGCCGGTCAAAGACATCTCCAGAGTCAGGACATCCCGTGCGTCGAAGCCGGGATTCACGTTGCGCAATGCGATATAGGTCCGGATGAGGAGCGCCGCGCCGGCCAGCAGCACCAGAGCCAGTGAAACTTCGCTGATCACCAGCACCGACCGGGCCTTTCCCTGGCGGAATCCCGTGCCCGACCGGTTACTGCCCTCTTTGAGCGTGGCGTTCAGGTCAGGGCGCGAGGCCCCAATGGCGGGGAAAAGTCCAAACATCAAGCCGGTGAGCAGGCAAACACCAAGCGTGAATCCAAGTACCCGCCAGTCGATGAGGACGGCGCCTCCGTGTTCGCCGATGCGCGGAAGATCGGCGGGGCTCACCGCAAGCAGCGTACGCACACCCATGTAGCCGAGCCCGAGGCCGAGCATGCCGCCCGAGAGGGCGAGTACAACGCTTTCGGTGAGCAGTTGGCGCATGATGCGCAGGCGGCTCGCGCCGAGGGCGGCTCGGATGGCAAATTCACGCTTGCGGCCCGCGGCCCGCACCAGCAGGAGATTGGCGACATTGGCGCATGCGATCAGCAGGACAAAGCCGACGGCTCCGAGCAGGACAAGCAGCGAAGTACGCGCGCCGGCAACGATCGAGTCGCGCAGAGGCTGCACTCCGAAACTGTCTTGCGGGCCCACGTCATCGGGGTGCAAACGGCGGAACTGATCGGCGGCGAGCTTAAGATCGGCGTTAGCCTCGGCGAGCGTTACCCCGGGTTTCAGCCGGCCGGCGACGAAAAAGTAGTGCCCCAGGTTAGTGCTGTTCGGATCGATTTGGAAAGGAACCCACAAATCCGCGAGCGGATCGGTGACGAAGGTCCTGCCGAGAACGCCGACAATCGTATACGACTCGTTGCTCAGCGAGATGGCACTCCCCACGATCTTGGGATTGCCGCCGAATCTACGCTGCCAGAATCCGTAGCTTATCACTACGACATCGCCGCCGTTGGGGCTGTCCTCCTGTGGCGTGAAGGTGCGGCCAAGCAAGACGGGCGCGCCAAACAGATGGAAATACGCGGCAGAGACATGGATGCCGTGGACCTGCTCCGGAACGTCGCTGGTGAGATTGAAGCCCGGACCTCCGAAATCGTAAGCGGCAACATCTTGAAAGACGTTGGTCTGTGCTCTCCAGGCGTTGAAGTTCTCAGGCGAAGCGGAGTCGCCTGAACCGTTCGGCGACGTGTTCAAAAAGCGTACGATACGGCCGGGATCAGGGTAGGTGAGTGGCTTGAGCAAGACGGTGTCGACCACGGTAAAGATAGCGGTGTTGGCGCCGATTCCCAGCGCCAGGGCCGCAATAGCCGTCACCGTGAAGGCGGGGCTCGCGATCAACATACGCAGGGAGTATTTAAGGTCGTTGCGAAAATCGCCCATGATCTCTGCCGCCTTCAGTAGGATAATGACTCCGGCCCGGAGTAGCGCAAGCGCACCATCTCGGTCTGGCACGAAGAATGAAATAACGTGTACTTTGCGGGCCTATGCGAATACAGGCTTTGTAGCGCTTTCTTAAGCCGACGCAGGTCCCACGAGCCTGAGCAAGCAAAGAACCGGCCTGACGGTGTGATTGAGTTTCATGACGAAATCCATCGAAGAGCAATCCGCAGCGCAAACATTTGTGAGCGTACATTTAGCCCACACTTGACCCGGCAAACAGGAATTCCCACGACCTGTCGAGATAGAGCCACCGCTGGGTACTGAACCAACTGGTCGGCATTCCAGGCACGTGAAGCAGAGTATGCCCCTCCGTACAAATCAGCTCCATTCCGTACCAGGCCAGGAAAGTCCTGGATGCATAACCCACGCGCGCCGGGCTCGTGACCCGCCTCAGGCATACCGGGCATCGTTGGCGCTGATCCAGAAGTGCCCACCGCAAGCCAAACAGGCAGATCGAGAAGGAAAAGATCAACTGCGCGTACTCCGATGCGTTTGAATAGTGCGTCGTATGCCAATATGCGAGGTCGATGGAAGAAAAGTAAACAATCGGCAGCAGCAGCCCTATCTTTGTGCTCATAAAAAGCCACCGGCACAGCTTACTTTTCCACGAGGGCTTGTGCAGACTGTAGCCATATTCTCCCAGCGATACAGATGTAATTGCGGGGAGCGACAGAAGTGCGAGCAGAACTGTGAATAGAAAAGTATCCCACGGTCCCCGCGTCCTCTCCTCGAAGGCCACGCCCCACAGATCGTCTATCGAGTCGTAGTCAGTAATATGCACACGTGAAGTCCACACCTCGGACTGGCCCGGGTTGGTTAGATGAGCCAAGGCATACCCCAAACCACCGGAAGCGATTTCGGAATCGGGCTGAAGCAGCCACGCATCAGGCTGCCCCGGCAACCTCCACGATCCCTCCGAAAGCACTCCCACGACCTTGGCAGTATGCTCACCGACTCTTATCAAACTTCCGAGGACGTGGGGATTCCTGTCGAATTCCCGCCTCCATGCTTCCTCGCTAAGTACCACGCCCGGAACCTTGGGATCGCCCTCGGACGCGGTTCTTGAATCTTGCACGGGCAGCCCTAACAGAGTGAAGAGGTTCGAACTGGCATAGGCCACGTTCCATCTGCTACTGGCGCCTGCCGCAGTCGATGCTCTTTCTTGCGTGATCCGATAGAAGGCAAAGCCATCGAAGTACTTTTGCCTTCGCCCTTCCCAGGTTCGAAGCTGCTCAATGGAGATCGTCGCTGCCGAATCGTTGTTGTAGCGTGCATCCTGGATCAGCATCAGGCCCGGCCTGACACGATAAAGAGATGAGTGAATCTCTGTGCGCACACCGGGCAACATATATGCCACCGCACAACTGGCAGCCAGTGCCATGGCGAGCCAGAGAAGACACCGTCCCGGCGATCCGGGCGAAACGGCAAAGACACTGCTCATTTGCCAGGAGCGCCGCCCGAGACAGAGCGCGTCCGGGAATGCTCCGAGGCAAAATGCCGTGACCTCCCGTTCCGCTTGCCACGAAACGGTACCCCTGGGGGCACATTCCCGCCGCACGTGCCACAGTTCCGATCGCCACTCCCGCCACCATTCCGCACGCTGTTTGCCCGGCACCAGCAACGATGCGCCCCGTAGCAGGCTCACGTCGATGGCGCGAAGCGCGAGTACAAATGGAGGCGTCATACTGTCTTCGCGTCCTCTGATGGGATCAGGCGTTCGAGCAAAGGATAGCGCTTGCGGGAAGCTTCCAGTGTCGTTTTTCCTGCCGCTGTCAGTTTGTAGTATTTCCTGGCGGGTCTTTGCTCCGCATCGGCGATCGACTGCTTCTCCCAGTGCGAACGGATCAGTTCGTCTCTTTCCAGGCGCCGCATGGCCGGATAGACGGTGCCACTCGGGAGGCCCGTCATCTCCATGATGCTGAAGCCGTAGACAAACCCGGCGTCCACCGCCTGAAGGATCATCGCCGCCGTATGCGAAAGATTCGCCTCTAAGGCCATGGCGCATTGTACCTATGTAGCAATCTACTTGACAAGATGGTATGCTGAACACTACATAGGGTATGGCGCTGCATCGGAGGCGGGCATCATGCTTGAGGTACACAACCTTTACAGGAGCTTCCGCACCATTCCCGCCATCGAGGATGTCAGCTTCAAGGTGGCCGCCGGCGAGATCGTCGGCTTCCTCGGACCAAACGGCGCGGGCAAGTCAACGACCGTCAAGATCATTACCGGCATGCTGCGCCCGAACGAAGGGCACGTGTTCTTCGAAGGCAATGACATTCGCGATGACATGGTCGCGTTTCGCAGCGTTCTCGGCTATGTTCCCGAAGAAGCGCATCTCTATAGTTACCTTTCCGGGCTGGAATATCTGCAACTTGTGGGGAGGCTGCGCGGGTTGAGTGAATCGCTTATTGAAGCCAAGGCGACAGGCTTGCTGAGACTGTTGAGTCTTGAGTCCTGGCAATACTCGCCCATCTCATCTTATTCGAAAGGGATGCGCCAGCGTGTACTGATCGCGGCGGCCCTGCTGCACGATCCCAAGCTTCTTATCTTCGACGAGCCGCTCTCTGGCCTCGATGTGGTTTCAGCTCGCCTGTTCAAGAATCTACTTGAGTTACTCGCAGCGCAAGGCAAGGCCGTCATCTATATCTCGCACGTCCTCGAGGTTGTGGAACAAATTTGTAATCGCGTGATTGTCATTGCGAAGGGAAGGATACTGGCCGACGCGAGGCCCGCAGATCTTGCGCAATTGATGAGACTGCCAAATCTTGAAAGCATATTTGCGCAACTAGTTCAGCAGCAGGACACCCGCAGTATCGCGAAGCAGATGGTCGAGGTGATGCAAAGTGGCCATTCATGAGGAATTTCAGCGGCTCTTCATGATGTCGGAGCCGGAAGCGCTTTCGTTGAACGCCCAGGCGGCATTAGGCCAGGCGCAGCCCGAGCGCAGCCAGTTTTCGCTGTTGGTGCGCCATTTTCTCGAGCGATTCTTCAATCACGAAACCGCCTCGCCCGACGGCAACGCCGAGGCACGGTTGGTTCTTATCGCATTTGCAGTCGGACTTCCAGAATTCGTGGTTGCGTTGTATTTATGGCCCGTGTATCACCCCTTTCCTGGATGGCCGCCAGGGCGTGGTTTTCATGTAGGGCCACCACCCTATTGGCTGCAAGTGAATCATCATCTCTTCTTCGTCCTCTATTCGTTCGTTGCCATGGGCATCGCAACGTTATTCGAATGGGACCTTTTCTTTCCCGACCTGCTCGACATCTTTGTTCTAACGACGTTGCCGGTCGCGAACCGCAGACTTTTTCTGGCACGCGTTGCTGCCATCGCGATTCTGGTTACCGGTTTCATATTCGATGCAAATGTTCTTGCGCCCCTGGTCCTTCCCTCCGCCATCGACCCGCCAAGTATTACGCGCTTCCTCGCCGGTCATCTCCTGGCCGTGACCGGCGGCGGCCTCTATGCGGCGCTCTTCATCCTGGCTTTGCAAGGCGTACTTCTTTCGGTTCTCGGCGAACGGCTATTCCGAAGACTTTCTCTCCTTATACAAGGGCTCTCCATCAGCCTTTTGTTGATGCTCATCCTTTTGTTCCCCGTGCTCTCCGATGCGGTTCCCGTATTGATTCAATCCGGCAGCGGTTATACGCTTTTGTTTCCGCCATTCTGGTTTCTGGGCATCTACCAACGCCTCGTGGAGGGCCCGTCCGCACTGCCTGTCTACACCAGGCTCGCGGAAACGGGATGCATCGCCCTGCTGGCGACGGCCTGTTTGGCCGCGCTCGCATATCCGATCGCCTACACGCGAAGAGTACGCCAACTAGTGGAAGGACCCGGAACGCGCACCAAACGGAGATGGGCTTCCCTGCCGCTGCATAAGCTTCTCCATGCCACACTGATCCCACATCCAGTTCGCCGCGCGGTCTTTCACTTCATCAGTCAAAGCCTCTTCCGCGTCCCGCGTTACCAGATTTACCTGGTTCTCTATGGTGGCGTCGGTCTGTCCGTTGTTGTTGCCTCGATTTTGCGGTTTGCAGTCGCGCATCAACACGTACAGATGGAGATCTCTGCTGACGGAATTCGTGCCGCCACAGCAATTGTGGCTTTCTGGTTGATTGCCGGAATGCGGATGGCCTTTGTCTCTTCAGGAAACCAGAGGGGAAACTGGGTGTTCCGCGCCGTTCACGGAAGGCCGCCGCACTTTCCTGCCTTCATTGAGGAATTGATGGCCGCCAACATTTGGGTGCTTGCATGGGGCGAAATCGTCACTCTCGGTTTTTGCTTTGCGCTTCGAGCAATCGCACCACCAGCGCTACAAAGCTGGCAGGCAACAGCTGCCCAGGTGCTGGTTTCTGGCGGCATGTGCCTGCTGCTAACCGACATGTTCTTCCTGAACGTCACCACAGTAGCCTTCACCGGCGAGACAGCACGAGAGCAACCGAACCTTGCCTTGACAGTGCTGAAATACTTCACGTTCTTCCCTGTCGTCGCCTGGTTGTCGATTGTCGCGGAGCCTTGGGTTCAGATGAGTGGCGAGCATTTCGCCGTCGCAGCAGGCGCCATCGGCGCGGCTCACTTGATGCTGCGATTTCGTCATCGGGGAAATGTGAGACTCTACAGCAACATGCCAGGTCTTGAAGACGATGAAGAGGAGTTTCCGATGAAACTCGGCCTTCGGTACTAGCTTAATATCACGAAGCTTCACGTCTCCGTCAGCGAAGGGTCGGTCTTACTCATGCCGAAAGAAGAACCGGCGAATTACGAAATGTTGGGAAACGCCAGAGCAGGGCGAGCCCGGCGGCGAGTTCGATGAAAGCGGTGAAGTAGGCGTGTGGCTCGCGGAAGGTTACGTTCGGGCCGACGCGCTGCCATGTGGTAGCGAAGTCGCCCGATGCCAGGCCGAGAAGGCCGAGGAAGGTGGCGCCGGCAGCGTAGGCATAAATGCCGAGATTCGATGCGAGGCTGCGGTTCTGCATGGTTCCCTGGCCCCAGTTTCTAGCAGGAAGGAGCGCGGACTCTGCCAGCGTAGCATGACTCCGCACGGCCAGAGAGATTCAGGTGCGAGAAGGATGATGAATGCTGCGAGCATGACGAAATTGAGAGTGGGCGGTGAAAACCTTCACGCCCCTCAGCGCCATTTCTAGGTGGTAAGCCCACCCACACGGCGAAACTCACGAATGTCGTTGATCACCAGTGTCAGGCTCAGGCCAAAGGAGGTGTGCGGCGATGAACTGCCCACTGGCCGAGACTCTCATCTCAAGAGTGTCGGCAAAGCTGTACACTGCCAGGTTTGAAGACCGCTATAAAGTCGCCCTGTAGGCGCTGGTTGAAGCCAAAATCAAGAACAGAACGGTTACGATTGAGGCGGCGCCGAGACAGCGAGCCGGTAACGTAATCAACCTTTTGGTTGCACTTCGCAAGATTCTCTGCGCCGATACGGGTTCCGCAAAGAAGCCGCCAAAGAGGCAACGTGAAGGGACACGCAAAAGCGGGATCTTGCTTGAAATCCTGCGACTCTCGGGGAGATCATGGCCCGTTTCAAGGATCACAAAATCCCCGAGCGACATGGCAGGCGCCCCATCTTTTGAGGGTTAGTCTTTAATAGGCCCAGGACCGGCCGGGGAATTAATGCAAATCATTGATTTTACTGGTTTAGATAGGTAGAGCCGAAGAGAGATACGTCGAGAAATCTAGAGAAACGCTGTATGAAAATGCAAGAGAGTTAATGGCTGCCCCCCAGGGATTCGAACCCCGATATGCTGCTCCAGAGGCAGCTGTCCTACCATTGAACGAGGGGGCAGCAGGCGCGACACGCGGCCAGCTTGCAGCCGTGTAGGCCAAGCCACGGCAGAGTGCCGAGGACGATTGACCAACCTTTTCATCATAAGGGGGAAATCCGACCCGGTCAAACCTCTGCCAGCGGGCGCATCTGCGCGCTACCCCGGTAAATACAGCGCTTATCTGCCTATTCTGAGTGTGACTGCGATTTGCGCCGCAGCAGTTACCGCAGTCATCTTGCCTGTGTTGATCGTCAGCGCCGGCTTCGGCATGCTCAATGCGTCAAAAACTCCGCCAGCATGCAATTCGTCAAACAATTCTGCTGAGGTCAGTTTGCCGTATTGGCTTCTCGACGGACTATCAAGGCGCCTCTTCAATTCCTCCACCGCACAGGTCAACTCCACAAATTCCACTTCTCCGCCCGCGTTGCGGACTGTCCTCACAGCCTCACTGATGAAGCTGGGCCGCACGGTCGACTCCGGTGCGAACGTGAAGATCATTCCCTCCAATCCCGCGCGGCAAGCCTGGCCAAACACCGATAGCCAAATTTCTTCTCGCAGGTCAACAAATGGTCGGCTCCCGAATTCAAAGATCGACAGCAGGAAATCGACGACCTGGTGATTGTGGAAGAGTTTGAAGCCGGTAATGCCAGCCAGTTCGCGTGCGACAGTCAACTTACCGCTCGCCGGCATTCCATAAATAAAGATCAGCTTCAACGCGTCTTGCCTCACTCTTCCCGTAATACTTCCAGCGGGCGCAATCCAAGAATCCTATTGCTCGCGATCCATCCCGTAGCGGTCGCCAGAATCGCGGTTCCCGCCAGCGCGACCAGCGTGGCGCTCCAATCCAGGTGATACGCAACCTCCAGCCTGTGCAGCAGTACCCTCGTGAGGATGTTGGCGAACACCACGCCCACTGAGCCGGCAAGCAATCCCAGCACGCTGAACTCCACACTGAACGTGCGCACAATCCGCATCCTCGTGGCGCCCAGCGTCTTTAGCACCACGGCTTCGCGCATCCGCCTGAAGCGCGCACTCGCAATGCTCGATGCCAGGATCATCAACCCGGCCAGGATCGAAAATCCCGCTAGAAACCGCACCACAAACGTGATCTGATCCACGACACTTTCAATTCGGTCGAGCACATCGGCAATGTTGATCACCGACACCGTGGGAAACGCCGCGAACAGCGCCCGCTCCATCGACGGCACCTGGCTTGGAGTCATGTGCGCGCCGCCGTACCACGTCGCCGTCTCATCCTTCAATTGGCCTGACGGCAGCACAAATTGCACGCGCGCGCCCACATGCTCTCCATCCGCGCGATACAGGGCGGCAACTTTCAGGTTTCGGGTTGTGCCGCCCACTTCAAGTTCCACCGCCGAGCCCACGCCCAGGTGAAGCCGCTTGGCCGTGCCTTCACCCACCGCCAACTCCGCCTCACTCGCCTTCGTCCACCATTTCCCTTGCGTGATCTTGTCGCCTTCAGGCGGCGTATCGGCCCAGCTCAACTCCGCATTCTCCAGCAACCGGCGCGGAAAGTGCTGCCCCTTCATCTGGCCTACCGGTTCGCCATTCAACGACAGGAACCGCCCCGCCACCACCGGCATCAGGTTCAGTTCCTGCGTCACTCCGGGCTGATGCTGAAAAAACTGCTTCACTCCAGCAACCTCATCCGATGTGACATCAATCAGAAAAACATTGGGCAGCTTGGGCGAAGCTGTCTCGCGCAGATCGCGCAGCAATGATCCTTGCATCAGGTAGACCGCAAGGATCAGCATCACGCCCGTGCCCAGCGCTGCCAGCACCGCCGCCGACTGGTTCCCCGGCCGATAAAGATTCGCCAGCCCATGCCGTAATGAAGAAGGCAGGCGCAGGCGCACTCGGTTCAGTGCAAAGCGCAGCGTCCATAGCGCCACCGCCGCAAGCACCAGTAAAACGACAAGCGCGATGAAGAACAACAAGGCAAACCAGCCACCCACTTTCGCCGAGTCAGAGAGCGCCCATGCGATCCCCCCAAGCGCCAGCACCACCAGCACTGAGAGCCCCAACTGCAAACGCCGTGCCCACCACTTCGCAAACCAGCCGCCAATTCCCTCCGGCCCCGATTCAACCAGCCTCCTCAATACCAGCACAGGTCTGATCGCGCGCACGTCCAGCAGCGGCGGCAGGCAAAACAGCAGCGTCGTCAGCAAACCGGTTCCCAGTCCCGCCGCAACCGAGCGCCACGGAAACTCCATTACCGTATGCACCGGCAGCAGTTTGCCAAAGACCGCCGGAAGCGCTTCCATCAACCCCACGCCCGCGGCGACGCCCAGCAAGCCTCCCGCTAACCCAAGCCCAAGTGTTTGCAACAGGAAGATACGCAGCAAATCCCCCGAGCCCGCGCCCACAGCCTTGAGAATGGCCAGCATATCCATCCGCTGCTCCAGGTGCGCATGCATCGCCATCGCCACGCCAATTGCCCCCAGCACCATCGCCACCAGGCAAATCAAACTCAAAATGGCCGTCGCATTATCCAACCCCTGGCTTAGCGCGGGATTACCTTCCTTGAAGTCCATCACCTGCGCATCCGGCAGCGCTTCCTCCACTTGCTTGCGCACTTCCGTCTGGTCTGCTTTCGCCGGCAACTTCATCAGGAGTCGATGGCTGGCGCGGCTTCCCGGAGCCAACAGGCCAGTCCGATCCAGTGCCGCATTCGAAATCATCACCCGAGGCCCCAGTCCGGCCCCTGAAGTCATGCGATCCGGCTCCTGCGCTAACACCGCGGTGATTTTGAAATTCCTTCCGCCCAGCCGCAAGGTTTCGCCAACATGCGCATTCAACCGGATCAGAAACTCGTCAGCCACGATCGCCGAGTCGCCGTCCAGCGCCCGCTGCAACGGCATGTTGGGCTCCAATTCAGCCTCGCCGTAAAATGGATAGGCCGAAGGGTCCACCGCTTTCAGCGAAACCAGAAGCGGCACCGGGTCCGGCGGCACCGACGCCATCGACACCGTTTCCGTTACCCACGTCGAACGTGCTCCAGGTATACGCGCCACATCAACTGCAATCTGTTTCTCCTCTGCTGCTGTTGGCGTGCGAAAAATGCGCGCGCTCAGGTCTCCCGCCATCAGTGACCGAGCCTCGGTCGTCAGCGTTCGTTTGAAGCTCTCGCTAAAGCCGCGCACGCCCACCAGCGCGGCAACACCCACCGCAACCGACAACACCACGAAGGCAAATTTGCCCGGCGCGGATTTCAGATCCCGCCATCCAATGGCAGCGGCCCGTTTCCAGCTCAACGCTCGCTTAGCCATTGGCGCCCTGCTCCACTTCCTCAACTGCAGTCGTCATCGGCCCCGCGAAAGGCAGCGTGTCTTCCACCACAACTCCGTCCTTCAGCACTATTTTGCGGTCCGCACGGCTCGCAATCTCCACATCGTGGGTCACCAGCACCAGCGTGGCGCCCGCCTTCGAATTGCGCTCCAGCAGCAGGTCCAGCACCAGCCGCCCGTTGGCGGAATCCAGATTGCCCGTCGGTTCATCGGCCATCACAATCGGCGGATCCACTACAAACGCGCGCGCCAGCGCCACACGCTGCTGTTCACCACCTGAAAGCTGCACAGGATAATGCTCCATGCGCTCGCCAAGCCCTACCGCATCGAGCAAGTGCCGAGCCTTGGTCAAACCATTGCCTTCTACGTTCAGTTCAAATGGAAGCAGCACATTTTCCAGTGCGGTGAGTGTTTGGATCAACTGGTACGACTGGAAAACAAATCCAATCTTGCGGCCGCGCACCGCTGCCAACTCAGCCTCCGCCAGGTTGTGAATCGGTGTCCCATCCAGCCAGATTTCGCCGGAACTCGGTGTGTCGAGCCCCGCCAGAAGGCCAAGTAGGGTGCTCTTTCCGCTCCCGCTTGCGCCCACAATGGCCACAAATTGCCCGGCCTGAATGCTCAGTGAGATTCCCTTCAAAATCTCCACTCGTCGTGTGCCGTTCTGAATCCATTTCCTTACATCCCGAACCTCAATCACCAACAACCTCCTCAGCAGTTTTGCTGGTCCCCTGTTCCCTGGTCCCCGATCTCCGCTTTATCCGGCTACACTGTTCTTGTGGACGTTCGTCGCACCTTTCTCGTTTCACTCTGGATGCTCTTCTTCGCCGCCCCGCTACTGGCTTCGAATCATCCCCTGCTCGTCTGCTATGGCGACAGCATCACTGCCGGCTATGGTCTTCAGCCCGGCCAATCCTTCCCCGATGCCCTCCAAAATGAACTGCTTTCACACGGCTACCACTACACGGTCTTAAACAAGGGAACCAGTGGCGCCACCACCAAGGACGCCGTCGAAAGCCTTCACTCCGTGCTGCTCCTCCATCCCGCCATCGTCATCGTCGAGTTCGGTGGCAACGACGGACTACGCGGCCTGCCCCTCGACCAAACACGCCGCAACCTCGATACGGTGATCACCACCCTTGAGAACGCGCACATCAAGGTTCTGCTCGCCGGAATTACGCTGCCGCCCAACTATGGCCCCGACTACATCCATCAATTCGATTTGATCTATCGCGATCTCGCCGCCAGTCACCACACCGCCCTTGTTCCCATGATCTACAAAGACCTCGCGCATGTCCCCGGTACCATCCAGCCAGACGGCATCCATCCCACCGCCAAAGGCTCCGAAATTATTGCGACAACACTCCTCCCCGCACTCAAGCCATTACTCAAAATCAAGGAATAGTTGTCCCTGGTCCCTGATTCCGAATTCCCCGTCCCTGGTCCCTGCCTTTATCCCATCACCACAACCGGCTGAAACAGCGTTCCCGCAATCCGCTTCGCAATCCCCACCAGTTCCCGTTGTCCTGCAAAAACTTTCACCATTCCCGCCTGCGAAAACTCCGGCAAATTAGCCTGTGCCCCATTGCGCAATCGCCCCAGCGCAATTTCATCGCCGGTCACGGCAGGCATCTCCGGCAGCAGGCTTCGTGGATGCAGGCACATCGCCTCCAGCTTTTCAACATTCCCTGTCAACGGCTCCAGTTCTTCCAGCGTGTGAGAATCAGCCAGCGTAAACACCCCGGCCCGCGTGCGCCGCAAGCTTCCCAGATGCGCGCCGCAGCCCAGATCGCGTCCTAGCTCGTGCGCCACCGAACGCACATACCCGCCCGCGCTGATGCTCATGCTGAAGTCCGTCTCACTGCCTTGAAGCGCGGCAATCTCAAAGGATGAAATACGGATCGTCACCGGCTTCAGTTCCACCGGCAAGCCCCCGCGAGCCAGCTTGTAGGCCGGCGTTCCAGCAATCTTCTTTGCAGAAAAGCGCGGCGGCATCTGCTCCATCTCCCCATGGAACCGCACAGCCGCCGCGCGCACCTGCTCCAGCGTCAACCGCGGATCGAGCTTCTCTCCGACAGGCTCACCTTCAAAGTCATAGGTATCCGTGGCGAACCCAAAACGGATCGTTCCCGAATAGCATTTCTCAGCGGAAGAAAAGTATTGCGCCAGCCGCGTAAACTTGCCCATCAGCAGCGGCAGAACCCCGGTAGCCATCGGGTCCAGCGTCCCAAGATGTCCAATCGAGCGCTCGCCTGTGATCCTGCGCAGCCGGTTCACCACATCGTGGCTGGTCATGCCGCCCGGCTTGTCAATCACGAGGAGTCCGTTCACCTAACTACTCTAGACGACCAGGGTCTGGACTCACATCGCACCAACGCCATGCTCCCGCACCAGCGACAAGAACTCCGCGCGCGTCTCCTTTTGCCTGAAGCAGCCAACCATCGCCGAGGTCACCGTAGAAGAGTGCTGTTTCTCAATGCCCCGCATCATCATGCACAGGTGCCGCGCCTCGATCACCACGCCCACACCCTGCGGCGCAATCGCTTCTTGAATCGCGTCCGCGATCTGCCGTGTCAACCGTTCCTGCACCTGAAGCCTCCGCGCAAACATGTCCACAAGCCTGGGAATCTTGCTCAGTCCGATGACTTTTCCCTTTGGTATGTAGGCCACGTGCACCTTGCCAAAAAAAGGCAGCATGTGATGCTCGCACAGCGAGAACATCTCGATATCCTTCACAATCACCATCTCGTCGTAGTCCACGTTGAACAGCGCGCCGTGCAAGAGCTTGGTGGGATCCTCTTTATAGCCCTTGGTCAAAAAGGCCATCGACTTCTCCACCCGCGCAGGTGTCGCCAGCAAGCCGTCGCGGCTCGGGTCCTCGCCCAGGCGGGTCAAAATCTCGCGATACATCTCCTGCGTACTGAACTCGCTCAAGCTTTCGTCTATCCCTTCCACCCTGCGAACCGCTTTGCTTACTGCGATCGGTTGTGCCATTCTCTCCATCCTCCCGCCCAGGGGAATTGGGCGTCTTACCGTCATCTCAACTTCATCACTCTGAGCGGCGCGTCTTCTGCCGCGTCAAAACCCTGCTCGCCCGGCGGGGCGCTTGCTTCCGGCTTTCGCCCACCGCGTTCAAGATTCGAAACTTCACGAACCGTAGCACTGAAAGAAATTATTCTCCGTCTCTTCCACGCGCACATGCTCCAGGATTCCTGCCGGCAGCGCGTCTTTCAGCAATTCGTAGACTGCCCTACAGAGATTCTCAGTCGTCGGCACTTGATTCACAAAGTGCGAGTCAAGGTTTAAGTTTGTATGATCAAACCTTTCCATCACAATTGTTTGCACCACTCCATCCAGCGCTGCCATATCGACGACCATGCCGGTCTCGGGGTCTACATCTCCCCCTGCCAGCACTTCCACCACGTAGTTGTGCCCATGGCCGTGAGGATTGTTGCACTTGCCATACGCCGCGCGGTTTTCCTCAGCCGAAAGCGCATCGGTATGCAGCCGATGACTCGCGCTCATCCAGTACCGCCGCCCAAAGTACGCCTTCATGCCTCTCCTCGATACTCGGCAAAAATCTCCGGCGTCTCATAAATCCTCACCCGGTTCAGCTTCGCTCCTCCCGCCCCCGCAATCTTCGATTCCAGACGCTTCCATGCCGCGATCGCGATGTTCTCCGTCGTTGGGATCGCCGTCGCAAATTCGGGAACCTCGAGGTTCAAATGGCGATGGTCATATGCCGCCAACACCTCGCGCTCCATCACGTCCTTCAGCCACTTCAAATCGACCACAAATCCCGTCACTGGATCAGGCTCGCCGGCTACCGTCACCTCCAGCGTGTAGTTGTGCCCGTGTCCATTGCGATTCGCGCAGCGGCCAAATATCCGCTCGTTTTTCTCGGCCGGCCAAGCATCGTTCCAGTAATAGTGCGAAGCCGAAAAGGTTGCTCGTCGCGTCAGTTCAATCATGCATAACCCTCTACCCAATCGATGCGCATCTCTTGTCCCGCGATTCCATGCCCTTTTCGCCCCGCCACGGCCCACCGTTCACTTCACGCTCTCCGCCTCATCCCGCATATGTCCTGCCCTTCCAGCTTACGCGCTTCAAAATCCGGTGCTGGAACCAGCTTTGATACAGCAGCCATACAAACAATGGCAGCCCCAGCGGAGACAACGCGCAATCCGCAAACGGAAAATTCGACTTCGACACGCGCCAGTAGTACCGAACCAAATTGCGCACCCACAAAAGCAGCAACACCCATCCCGCGGCCAGCCACTCCAGTGAATGCACCGCAAAACGCGCACTCCACAACTCGATCGCCAACCATGGCAGACCCACCAGCAGAACAATGTCGAGCGCACGCCATAGCGCTGTTGCCAGCGCATTGTTGAAAAGCAGCGCCAGGTTCTTTGTCCATCCCTCCATCATGTCCGCCGTCGTCCTGTACATCCTCGTCGCCACGGCGTCTTCCGCATAGCGAAACCGCAACCCAACCTTGCGCCGCTTGGCCAGAAACGCAAGTTCCACGTCCTCCAGCACCGTGTCAGACACTGCGGCGTGCCCTCCAAGCTTCCGGTAAGCCTCCCGCTCCACCAGGAGAAACTGCCCATTCGCCGCCGCCACACGCGCATTCGGATCGGATACCTTGGCTGGCGGATAGGCCAGCGCCAGCTCGCTAAACACCAGCGGCATCAACGTCCGCTGCGCCAGCCCGCTCACAATCTGCCGCGGCGAATAGCTCAGCATGCCTACCTTGTGCCGTGCCGCTTCGTGCATCGCTCTGTGCAGGTCCCCCGGCTCGTGAATCGTGTCCGCGTCGGTAAACAGGAGCCACCGTCCCCGCGCCTTTCTCGCCGCTGTCCAAATCGCGTTCGCCTTCCCCGTCCAGCCCGGCTTCAGTTCGTCCGCCTCCATCACCGTCACCCCGGCAAAGCCTCGCGCAATCTCGGCAGTGCGGTCGGTGGAGTGGTCATCCACCACGATCAACTCCCAGTCACGGCCAAGCTTGAAAATCTCCTCTGACTGCGCCACCAGCGAGGTGAGACAAGCCCCGAGGCATTCCTCCTCGTTCCGCGCCGGGATAATCACCGTAAGCTCCAACAGCTTCTCCGGCTCCGGCTGGTCATACACCGTGCCCGCAAGGGCTTGCACCGCCGGCGCCTCGCCTGGCTCGCTTGCGAGCCCCAGCACAGGCTTCCACGCCCTTACCCGCCCTTCTTGTTCCGCCTCCGCTTTCTCTTTCCCCATGACGCGCAGCCCTTTCGCTCCGTATTATATGGATGTGCGGTTTTTCCATCGGCTCACATTCTTGGCTCTCATCCCGCTCGTCCTTGTTCCCGGATGCAATCGGGGCGCCCATCCCGCGCAGCTTAACCTGCGGGCGCCCGACTTTACTGTCGCTGACGGAACCAATACCGTCCATCTGGCCAGTTATCGCGGCCAGGTCGTGCTGCTCAATTTCTGGGCCTCCTGGTGCGCGCCCTGCGTCGAGGAACTCCCTTCGCTGCTTCAACTTCACCATGACGACCCGAATCTGGTCGTGTTGGCCGTCAGCATCGACGAAGACCCCGACGCCTATTCCAATTTCATCCGCCGCCGCCACGTTGACCTGATCACTGTCCGCGACCCCAGCCAATCCGCTGCCAGTCTGTTCCACACCGATATGTGGCCCGAAACCTACGTCATCGACCGAAAAGGCGTCATCCGCCGCAAATTCATCGGCGCCACCGACTGGTCCGACCCCGAGATTCGCGAATACCTGAAGAGCCTGTAACCCGCGTTTCTTACCCAATCCAGCGCCCGCCGCACCCGAACAGCCTGCAGGCACAATCCCACTTCAGCTTGGCAGTCATACATCGGGCGCTGCCGCACCCAGAAATGATAAAAATGCGGCCGATTTTCTCGCTGCGCAATCGAAATGACTTGGTCGCGATCATAATGGCAGATAATTAAGCCCGGTTGGCGCAGGATAAAAACAGCGATGCATTCAAACAGGAATCCCCGCCCGCCAGATACCCGGACGATGCCAGCAGCTCGGGAAAGATGAGGGACCCCAGCCGGAGACCACTCTTCGTCTTCGCATTATTGCCAACATGAAACAGGCCGCCAGGAATTGTTGAGCGGATGGAATAACGTCTAACGGGGAATACTTCAGCGAAGAGGCTCAGCGACCGGCCCTTACCCCCCCTCGAAATTTGCAGTTTTCCACACCGGACTGGCAGAGAATTACCCACAATTGTGAAACAGCCGAAAGCCGCCCAACTTCTAACGGGGAATACTTCAGAGAAGAGGCTCAGCGACCGGCTCTTACCCCCCCTCGAAATTTGCAGTTTTCCACAGCGGACTGGCAGAGAATTACCCACAATTGTGAAACAGCCGAAAGCCGCCCAACTTTTAACGGGGAATACTTCAGCGAAGAGGCTCAGCGACCGGCCCTTACCCCCCCTCGAAATTTGCAGTTTTCCACACCGGACTGGCAGAGAATTACCCACAATTGTGAAACAGCCGAAAGCCGCCCACAGAAGCGGCCTTCCGGATCCTCGAAGAACGCCGGCTTCGCCCCGAGAGAAGCTTCGATAGCTTCGTCAAAAACTCCCATCCTCCGTGGACAGAACGCGAGAATAGCCCAAAGTGAAACCGGATCCACATTGCCCAGTATCGGCCCGTCCCATTGGTTCGTAGCGAAGACCAGACCAGTTTCTCATCCCGCATCACGCCAAAATTTTTGGGCACATCACCGCATCCGTTCGATTCGTCAGACACCGCCTCAGTGCCCCGCTCCCTTGCCCCACTGCAACCGCAACCCTATGCGTATGCTCGTCGGAAGGCTTGGGTAGCCAATCGGCGCGATGTGCTGGTTGTCCGTGAGATTCTCAGCTTCGCCGTAAATGCCCAACCAGGTCAATAACTGGTAGCTCGCGCCCAGATCGATCTTTGCGTAACCCGAGTCCAGGTTGCGGTTCGGCAAGAGCAGGCTGTTCCCGCCGTTGATATCTTCATATTCCAGGTACGTGGAGTCGTCGCTGCGGCTGGCAAACGCCGAGTTCAGGATCGCAGTGAACTTCCCGCCTGCGTAGCTAGCGCTGAAGAATCCTGTGTGGGGAGGACGGCGGAAAGGCCTGGCCCCTTTAAGCGGTGAAATGGCCCCAATTGGGATGCCGTCGAAAGTGGGCGCGTATCCGCCCAACAGCGCTTCATTGTCGCTATCGAACGAGCGTTGCACGACAGCATCCAGATAAGTGTAGCCGCCGCGCACGAAGAAGTTGCGCCCGATGCCGACTTCAACCGTAGACTCAATTCCCTGGGCGCGAAACGCTTCAGTATTGACCGAGAGTCCGTAGTCGTCGGTGTAATAAAAGCTCAGCGCAGTTTCCAGTTCCTGCTGTTCGGCCGCGGTCAGATTGGGAATGATATTGGGCAGCAACCTGCCGCCAACCGATTCAATCTCTTTGCCAAATTGGTTGTGGAAGTAATCTGTACGGAAGACGATCCGTTCGCTGAGAAAGGATTGCTCTAATCCGCCTTCGTACGTGCGTGTCGTCGGAGCCGCCAGCGGCGTAATGTTGAGCTGCTGAGCGACGGACTGGTATCCGTTGCTCGTCAGAAACTGGTAGAGGGAGCCGAACTGGTCCGTAAGCGCAGGTTCGCGCACCGCATCTCCATAGTTGAACAGGACCCGCGTGCCGCTGAATATGCCCCTGCGCGGCCGCAGCGCGTAGACTGAAAAGCCCCCGCGCGGCGAAGTCTGCGTTCCAAAAAGCGAATAGCGCTCCAGGCTTCCGCCCAGGGTATAGAAAAACCGATCCTTGAAGTCCCCGTGGACCGCGGCCAGGTAATCGTAATTGGTGCGCTCAGTGACATCATGCGTCAGATACGAAGGAACATTCTCCAGTCCTCTCTCGTCTTCATAGTGAAAACCGATCAGCGCCGTCAGGTGAGGTGTCACCTGGTAGTCACCCTGGTAAATGAGCTGGTCGCGATTCGAAACCAGTTGGTACTGGTACGGATAAGCCTGGGGAAAATCAAGCTGCGCCTGCCCCGTAACCGAGTAGCCATTCGCGCCGGTGATCGTAACCAAATCCCCAAAATACGCCGAGTAGCCGTCCACGGGGTCATACTCGATCAGTTCGCCCGAAGGCTGCCACAAGCTGTATTGCTCGCGCTTCCGGGTCAGGCCATAACGCACCGTATTGTGAAATTCCGCGGTCGTCTGGTTGTCGATCGAGGCGCTCAGAAAAATGTCCTGATCCTTTTGCGTCGCTTCGTCGGCAACGTGGTAGAACTGCCAGGCGTTCGGAACCCCGGTCGCGTCTACCCCGTAGTGCAGCGTCGCGCGAATCTGCGTAGACCCGCTTGGCTGCCAGCCCACATTGGCCGCTGTCGTGGCCACATGGTATTCGTCGTTTGGCAAATTGTTTGCGGTCTGCAGCCAACTGAATTCGCCCAGGTAATCCAGCTTGTTGTGCGCTCCGGCCAGTTCTAGATCCTCCTGCGATGTTAGGAAATTGCCCACATCGCCATGGAACAGGATCGATGGAAAACTGGTTGTACCGTGCGGAGTCGTCAAGCTCACAACGCCGCTCGCAGCATCCGCACCGTAAAGACTAGAATTAGGCCCTCGGTAGACTTCCGCCCGCTCGACGGCCGTCGTCGAGTAGGGCCCGAAATCGAAGCGCCCTCCCAAATCGCCCGCGCTCACTCCATCCACCAGAATCTTGTTCGAATCCGAGTCTCCACCGCGTATGAACAAAGACGCCTGCGCACCGCGCTGTCCGTCCTGCGCCACAAACGTCCCGGGCATCAATCTCAAGTCACTCACGAGGCTATCGCGCAAGGCCAGGTCCAGCGGCCCCAGCACACTGGTCGCAGAGCTCGTTTGCGGCTGTGGCGTGGGTGTTCCCGTGGCAGTGACCACAATCGATTCGTGTACCCACGCCGGTTCGAGAACAAGGTTCCGCTCGATCGTGTCGAGTCGCCCGCCATAGAACCCCGGCGTCTCCAACTGGCGAAAACTCTTGGCCGAAGCCACCAGATAAAAGCGCCCCTGCGTGCCGGTCAGAATCTGAAAGCTTCCGTCGGCTCCTGAAACAGCGGAGGCGACAACTCCCCCTTTATTGATAAGGGCGATGGTGGCTCCCGTGATTTTGGCGCCGGAAGCGTCTGTGACCACGCCATGGATTGACGCAGCGCGGCTGGCTGCAACGGCAAGCAAGAGAAAAATGGGGACGAAAAGGCGCGCAGACATGGTGCGCACACAGCTGGAAAAATGCATGATAGCTCCTTCGTTCCCCTCGGAACGCAAGCGGGTTTTGGGGCGCCGAGGACCGGTCTCCTGACTTGCGCCTTTTCCAGCCGCCTTCCCAAAAACACGCCATGAGGGCGCGCTCTCAGTGGTTGTGTGGCATCTCGATTGCGGGCGAAAATGCCTTGGCTGGCCTCCTGCCAAAGCCAATACGACGGCTTGATAAGCAGGGGCGCTCACAGTTGCGGGGCAGTGGCGGAATTTCACCGCCTTCCCGAGCATCCTGGCGATTGCCGTTTAAACTGCGCCGCCTTTCAGAACAACTTCAAAGCGGCAGTGATGCCATGAAACTGACTTCCATGACATGAATATTTATAGCTGCCTTGGGTCATCAAGTCAAAAGGCGGAGTCATGGCGTGATGGGTTAAAAGGCATGATGGGCTAAACGGCGTTACCGTTCAGTTGACCTGCCAGTCTGCAAGAAAAGCATGGTGACCCCGGGAAGACTCGAACTTCCGACACGCAGTTTAGGAAACTGCTGCTCTATCCACCTGAGCTACGGGGCCACATTTAGAATCAATAATATACGGCGCTAGCAGAACATCAAAGGTCACTTGGGGGCACAGTTGTGATTATCTGACCCCGCTGCTGGACATAGAACCGCAACGGGAGACGCCACGAATTGAAGAACAAGAGGCCACGCTATCAACAGGGTAACATTACAAAACTTGAGCGCCTCGGCGGGTTCGCGTGGAAGGTGCGGTTCAGCGAATGGATTGACGGAAAGCGCCATCAGAAATCACTCACGTTCAGCGGTTCGAAATACCCGAGCGAGATGGATGTTAGAAAGGCCATCGAGCTGACCGTGGTCCAGATGAATTCCGGCAGCGAGCGGGCGAGGGTCGAGGGACTCTTTGGCGCAGTGATCGACCTCTACCGGAAGGACCACTTGCCCAATCTCGAGCCGTCAACCCAGCAATCGAATTCCTACCTGATCAAGAATTACATCGAGCCCAAGTTCGGGAAGGTGCCCATCCGGGACGTGGAACCTCTCGAAGTCATCGAGTGGTTTAAAGAATTGCAGCTCGCTCCAAGCACCAAATCGGCCATTCGTTCCGTGATTAGCGTTTGTCTTGACCTCGCCGCGCTCCACAAGTAAATCCCCACAATGGGAAAGAATCCGACGCCCGCAACAAAACCGAAAGGGGCTTTCGATTTTATCTTCGAAGCCTTCAACACTTCGCGCATGGGCCCATGCCGATTTAGTTCTTCGCTTCGGGCTTTAGCCAATCGGAAGAGTGTCTTTCGATCGCAATTCTCACCAATTGGCTTCGCGTTCTCACTCCTGCCTTTCGGAAGAGCTCCTGAATCACAGCTTTGATGGAACTCTCCGACAAGTTCAGCTTCCACGCGATTTCTTTATTTGCGAGTCCGTCAAGAATGCCTCTGAGCACTTCGCTTTGTCTCGATGTCAAGGGTCGTGTTCGTTCGATTCGCTCTGTTTGAGCCTCTTTGGCCGCAACGAGTGAGCGGACAGTTCCCCTGTCGAGCCAAATCTCATCATTCGTCACGCGATGGATCGCAGTGACGAGTTGTTCCGGATCGTTGTGCTTGAGAAAAACTCCTGATGCACCCGCCTCCATGACTTGAAGAGTTGCCGCATCTGTCATGCCTGCCGTGACCATGAGAACCTTGGCCGTACATTGCCTATTCTTGAGGTCAAGCAGCAACTGATATCGGGTCCGACTCCCAGCGGCCCTTCGCCATCGTTATCGTCGGCGGCTTGATCACTGACCTTGTCATGAGTCTTTTCCTGCTCCCTACACTTTATGTCTGGTTGGCGCGCGAAACGGACATCCTACCGCTGCCCGGACTCGAATCGGAGAGCTAGCGATCCGGCGGGCACGAATGTGGACAACCTATGTGCGGCTCGGAGGTGAGCAAATGGCGAAGACTCCTTCGACACGATATCAAAAGGCGTGTATTAGCCACTTCGTTTCAGCTGTGCATTGGCTCGGAGTCGCGCTCGTCGTGACGTCGCTCCTTTGGCTCTTTGGAATGGTTATTTGCCAAGCGATCAGCCAACTTGGGAAGTGAGGGTCGAGATATTTCTACAAGTGCCAAAACGGGGTTTGCCTCCCTTTAGAAATCCTCAACAAATACGCACATGCGCTCCAGTATTTAGGAATCCTTTGAGCACCTTTCCGTTTTGTTTCGTGTTTTTTGTGTTTCTCAAGGTATACCTTTTGGCACAGCCGGATCGGGCGGATCCGGCTGTATGTTCTGTTGGAGTTAGCGAGCGGGATTTGCGACCCCTTCTGTACAGCGCTGATGCGCTTGTGAGCGTCGCAGAGGACGTGCCGCTGGTGGTCGAGTGAGTTTTCGATCTTCTGGGTGTTTGCGAGGATCTGCTGCAGAGCCAGGCGGACTTCATAGGCGGCGGAGAGTGCAGAGATCTGACCGCGGCCGGAGACATATATGCTGTACTTCAGCTTGGAAAACAGCATGGCTTGATACTCGCGAATATGCTGGGGGCCAAGCCGGTCGGGGCGTCGATGAAAATACTGGCTGAAGCGCTTCACGCCATGAACGTAGGAGCGGATCGTGGACTCAGCGACGTTGCGGCGCCGCAACTCCTCAATCATGAGCTGACGTAGATGGGTCGCAGGGGACCTCCTTCCCTGTGACCAAAGCTAGTCGCCAGCCCATCGAGGCCGGTTCACGAATACGCGTGAGCGTCCGCCGCCCTGGCGGCTTCGTTCAAGTCGCCATGCCGACTGAAATCCCGTGCCTGACCACCGGGCTTGGGTCCGAGGAGGGTCCCGAAGCCTACCCGTTCTTCATTACCGATTGCAATTCGCGGGATTTTCTCACCACTTCCTTCGCGCTGTTTCTCCTGGCCTGCGCCGCCGGTTCAAGCGAAAGAGCTCCCAAGCACGCACACTCTCCCAAGTGCTCAACTACCGACATAGGGCCGCGCGTATCCCCTCGTTTCACTCCTTCCCAATCTGATCGGTCGACGCCAATGCCGGTCGATAGAACTCGAAGCCGACCGCCTCGTACCGGGGGCAGCCGGTGTTCCCGCTGCAGGTGACGTCTATGACACAAGCCGTTTGGATTGGAAAAGAATGAGTCACAGGTCGCACCGTCCATCCGATACCCCATATACTTTCCTGTTAGAGAGGAACTCTGCATGGATGCGAAAGAAGCCGGAGTCGTCGTCTCTTCGGGACTCGACGAGTATCTCCGTATGAGGTTGAAGCCCGTAGAGGGTGCGATCCCCCATCTGCCTGGAATCGAAATGTACGGGAACTCGATCCCTGCGGCAAATGCGGACGGGGATCTTTTTGAGTACATCAACTTTCAACAACGCTATAACATCGATGCTCGCATCGAACGCGCAAACGAGCGGTCAAGGAAGTATCTTGAGCCGCTTCCGGAAGGTTCAAAGCCTCAAAACGCGGTTGACCTTCATATGCAGTGGCTGCAATCTAGACCGGATTACACTCCTGCGAAGGGGGCCCAATACGGGCAGGCGAAGAGCTCAGAACAGCTCAGGATCGCCGAAAACCTGCACGAGCTATACACCACTGCGGGTGTGCTTTTGGTCGATGCGCAAGGACACGGAAGCATCGCGGCCAAGATTGCGTCGACGGTGCACGACACCTTTCATACTGCTATGCTTTGCGAACTCGATTCCAACGGAAAAACCACGGCTGACGTCTTCGAAATAATCAACCTCAGGCTCGCACAGTCCGTTACCGCAAGAAACGCGTTGGGCTGCGATGCGGAGGACAATTCCCGCGAGATCGCAACCATGGTGTACGGGGAGGTACGTCCAGACGGATTGTTCCGCTTCGTAAGTTTCGGCCATCCACAGCCGCTTGTGTTCTCTGCGGAATATGAAAAGTTTATGGAGATTGGATGGTCTCGCATGGTGCAATTTCCCTCTCTCGGACTCGAGATTCCTGAAGACCATCCGGATCGGCGCAGGTATGTATCCATCACACTGCGCAAGAGTCAGATGACCTCTTTTGACTCGGATGAGATCACCTTAATGAGCAGGGGTGACCTTCTTTTCCTCTATACGGATGGCGTTTACGACGGTGACGATGACCCCGAAAGACAACGGATCGAACAGATTTTCCGGGAAAACAAGGAGAAGTCGGCAAAGGAAATCTGCAACACGATTTTGGAATATGCATTGCGAAATGACGATCACCTGAGGCAGATTGGCGAGCCTGATCGCATCGATGACAAAACCGTGTTCATCATCAAAAGACAGTAGGAGCCTCGTACATGTCCGACGTCAACGTAGCGCACGTTGCGTCGCCTGATGTGATAGCTCGTGCCAGTAAGATCAAAGTGTTTCTAATTGATGTGGACGGTACGCTGACCGATGGCGGTGTCTGTCTGATTTCGTCGACTGCCGCTGACGGCTCCGGAAATTCGGCTGTCTCCGAAATGAAGGTCTTCAACGCGCACGGCTGAGACAGTCATCGAGGAACTCAGGCAAATGCGCCGCGAACACTACGTCTCCCCCCTACGATATCGCGACGATCGACGTGGGCATGGGCAACCGCGAGCAGGCAATTGAGAGTCTGCGGACGGCGGTCGAAGAGCATGCTTTTTGGTTGATCGCCTTGCCGATCGAACCGCTCTTCGATCCCGTGCGAGGCGAGAAGGGGTTCGAAGAACTCTGCCAAGGGATATGGGCAGCAACATTTGCAGATTCTCCTAACCTTACGGGCTCATAACCATGAGCGTTCACTGCCAGCGCTGCATCCAAAGAGAGCGTTCCACGCCGGTAGTATTCGAACCCATGGCGCTCGACGCGGCCGAAATTGGATGAGCGGAAAACCGCATCGGAGAATGCACTCATAATCGGTGTGTCTAAAGGCTTTCCGCACGCGCTGCGAACTGGGCTCAACCTAATGATTTGGGCTCACAGCTGGATCACTCCCCTAAGCGAAAAACCCGGAAGATTGGTCCCATATGTCGGCAAGGGTCCGGAATTCCAGCAGCTTCCGCCGGCACTTGACTTCCGGCCGTATCGACGTTTATCAGGGGCGGGAGCCCTGTAAGAGTATGTCGACGAATTTCCGTGCCTTTGCGGGCCAGTCGTCTTCGCTGCCGGCCGTGGAGAGGCCGTAGATGGCACGCATCAAGTCTATGGGATCAACATCCGGGCGAAGATCGCCGCTGGCGACAGCGCGGCCGGCCAGCGCGTTGGCAGCTTCTTCCATGACCCGCGTGGTCTGCTGAAATACGCGCGATGGGCCGCCAGCCATTGCGTTCAATGCCGGGGCGATGATCTTTTTCGCGGCGATGTAGTCAATGAAGACCAATAGCCATGCTCGCAGGGCCTCGATGGGGGGGAGTTCGGCTGACAATTTTTTCTGCGCCGAGGCCAGCTTCTCGACTTCGGTGATGTAGACGGTCGCCAGCAGTTCGTCGCGTGTGGCGAAATTGCGGTAGAGCGTACCGGGTCCGATCTTCGCGCGCCTCGCAATCTCGCCCATGCTGGCGTCGGCGCCGCGTCGGGTGAAGACTTGCTTCGCAACTTCCAGGATGCGCTCACGGTTGCGCTGGGCGTCAGAGCGAGGCTTCCGGCCGGGTTTGGGAGTGGCTGATTTTTTCATGGAACTTTCTGAAACCGGAGTACCCCTCCGGTAATCTTATCAAATAACGGAGACCCATTCCCTTTTATTTCCGGGCCAAGGCCCGTGTCAAAGAGTTTGATAGGAGAGTGCGGTATGGCGACAAAGTTTGGAGCAAAGTCAACAACGGAAGACCCTCTTGCAGGCATCGATCTGAAGGGTAATCCCTGCGGTGTTACACCGATAATGGTCACCGGAATCATGTTCAACTTGACCGTGCGCCCGAGCACCAGCGGGGATGACCCAAACGCCCGTGCCCACAGCCCTGCGCTGATCAGTGCAACCGGCGGTGCGCCAGCGCGGTCATCCGGCGCCTGCATCGGGCGGCCAGGCTCCGGCTGCACCTCCATCTGGTCGAAAAAGTTCCCGCTTACCGCCTCCTCCTCCACACGTAGAGCCGTGGAGCAACATGGCCTCGACGTGAACCGGCAATCTCGCCCCGATTAGGTACTACAACCTTCGACAAGCGTCGATCTTTGAGATACTTCACTCACCATCGAATTACGAGGAGCACTATGGCCGAGACTGACAGCGCATTTCTCAATCGTCGCGAACTGGCGAAGAGCGCCATGATCGGGGGCGCTTCCCTTCTGTTCAGTGTGGCAGCCCAGGCAAGCCCCGAAGCTTCGGGGACTCATGAGTTCATCGACGTTCGCAAGTTAGGCGCTGCCGGTGATGGGAAGACGGATAACACTCGAATTCTTCAGCACGCTCTCGATGCCGCCGCGGAGGCAAGTGGTGCAGTGTTCGTACCCCCAGGCGTGTACCTCACCCATGAACTTCATGTACGACCGGGAATCGCATTGATGGGCATTCCGGCGTGGAACTATGGCGGCCCGGGCGGGTCCGTCCTGCGCCTCGCGAATGGCGATTCTACCTGCCTGCTTAACCTCACAGAAGCTCGTGGAGCCACGATCGATGGCCTGGCCCTCGATGGCCGCGGACTAGGTCGGAATGTTCACGGACTCTTCGTAGACAGATCGGAGTACGCAAAACATGAAGACGGCTTTCGCATCGAGCGGTGCCAGGTCGCACGTTTCAGTGGCGACGGCGCCAGCTTGATGCGCGTCTGGTGTTTCAGTGTCCGCCATTCGATGTTCGCCTATAACCAAGGTGATGGCCTGAACCTGAGAGGTTGGGATGGGTTTCTTCTAGATAATTGGTTCTCGGGAAACGCACACGCAGGCTTTGCTGCTCGACAGGAGAATGCCTCCATTACTTTTACCAGTAATCGGATCGAATGGAACCATGAAGAGAACATGCTCGTGACGGGCGGCGACGGTTATCAGATCACGGGCAATTTCTTCGACCGTGCCGGAACATGCGGGCTGGCCCTGAGACGGAATCACGCAACTTGCACGCAGATGACGATCACCGGGAATTTCTTCAAACGCAGCGGCAAGCTGGTTGATCTTGAAAGCCATGAGTCCTCGCAGATTTCCCTGGATGGATCACGAGGTGTAACTTGCGTTGGGAACAATCTGCAGGCGGGTCGTGACGATGGTGGCATCGGGAAGTTCAGCCCTTCTTATGGCATCGCCTATAAAGGCCTTCAGAACTGTGTAATCACCAACAACGTTCTGCATGATGGCGCGTTGCGACAGCTACTCTTGGACCTGGGCGAGCATGGCGAAGGCGTCGTCGTAAGAGATAACCCGGGTCGCATTTTTGAGGAGAAGCGCTAACCCGGACCTCTTACGAATCACGCCAACAGCGATAGCAATGGAAACAACGCGGCGGGCTAGCGTACCATGAGCGTGATTCGCGCATCAATGTTTGACCTTGTCCGCGCAAAACGTATCCCTTAGCAAGCTGTTCTAATGCGAAAGGGTAGCGAAGATGACGAAGGCAACGCGGGGACGTTACACGCTGGAGTTCAAGCAAGAGGCGGTTCGGCTAGTGGAGTCGGGCCAGAGTCAGGCAGCGGTAGCTCGCAGTCTGGGCGTGGTTGAACAGACGTTAGGCAACTGGGTCAGGGAGCATCGAGCCGGGACCTTGAACGGTGCCAGCGGCAAGCCTCAGGTGACTGCCGAGCAAATGGAGAACAGCCGCTTACGGGCAGAATTGGCGCGGGTAACGATGGAGCGCGACATCCTGGGAAAAGCCACGGCGTATTTTGCGAAGTGCCAGAAATGAAGTACGCCTTTATTCATCGCCACAAGCGAGTCTGGCCGATCTCGGTTCAGTGCCGGGTTCTGCTGGTGAGTGTCTCTGGCTACCATGAACATCTGGCGCGGCGGGTCCATATTGCTCAGCGTCGTCACCTCAGCGACGAAGCGCTTCTGGTTCACATCAGCGCCGTTTACGCGGAGAATCGCGGTGCGTATGGGTGGCCGCGGATCTGGCGTCAACTGCGGGCGCAGGGCATTCGCGTGGGTAAACTGCGGGTGCAACGGCTGATGCAGAAGCATGGCATTCAGGCGCGCGGCAAGCGAAAGTTCCGCGTTGCCACCACCGACAGCAAGCACGGTCTTCCGATTGCGCCCAATGTGCTTGATCGCAAGTTCACGGTGGCTGCGCCCAACCAGGCCTGGGTTGGCGATCTGACCTATATCGCGACCGAAGAAGGCTGGCTGTTTCTTGCGGTAGTGATAGATCTGTTCAGCCGCAAGGTGGTGGGCTGGTCGATGAGGCAGGACATGCAGCGCGACCTGGTGATCGATGCTCTGGAGATGGCGTGGTTCAAGCGCAATCCCGGCAAGCTGGCCGGATTGATTTTTCATAGCGATCGCGGCAGCCAATACGCCAGCGACGACTTCAGGGAGGTACTCAAAGAGCATGGCATTACGCCATCGATGAGCCGCAAGGGAAACTGCTGGGACAACGCCTGCTCGGAGACGTTGTTCGGCTCACTGAAGGTGGAACGGCTATACGGCCGGCGTTTTGAAACGATCCGGGAGGCCAAGGATGAAACCATCTCCTGGCTGCTCTGGTATAACCGAACCCGGATGCACTCGACGCTGAACTACGTCAGCCCGATGCAGTTCGAGCAAGACTGGACAGATGCTGCTGAGAAGATCGCCGCCTGAGAATACGCGGCGATCGAGGCAGGCCGTGGAAATGACGGTTTATGGAAAGCCCGGAAAACGATAACGCTGTTTTCCGCCCTTCCCACAAACCTTGGAAATCGATGAAACCGATTCCCACATTCTCACCGCCACGACGATGACGAGGATGAATTTAATCCTCAAAACACGGCCGGTTAAGAGATACGCATTCTGAGGGCAAGGTCAGGTATCCGTATCTCCCCCAAACCGAAGAAACCCATATCGGAGGCTACTCGAACAGATGGCCGAATGGACTGAGGAGGGAAAGCGTCAACAGACCCAGACCGATCAGCGACTGGAGTCCGGAGACAGAACGCAGCCAGTCTCGAGCCTTAAGGTCATATTCGTTAAAGGTGAGAGCACGCATTAAGTCTCCAATGTCCAGCCCTTCAAGGCCGAAGATGCCTATTAGGCTGAAAAGGACCATTGCCTTGAAGAAATCGGCCTCCCAACGGAGACGTGGCCAGTTGCGCTATTGGTCGGCGCAGCTTTATCCGAATTGACGCAGTCAATGCTAGGAGCCGGTCTGCAACCGTTCCTGTCTGATTTTTGAGCCGAAGGAGGTTCCAAGACGGGCGAACCGCTCCAATTTGCCCGCGCGATTGGTTTCCTGCTCTTTGCTTCTGGATGGTATGCGTCAGAGCAACCCACCTGTTTGTTGACTTCGGTTTGTGATGTTCTAAAGGCATGAGCGATGGGACAGTGGGATTGGTGCAGCGGCGTCGGCGTTTCAGTCGCGAGGAAGCGAAGCAACTGGTTGGGGAGTATGAATCGAGCGGGTTAACACGGCAGGCATTCTGCGCCGGCCGTGGGCTGAGCGTGGCAGCGCTGGATAAGTACCGCCGGCAGCATGGTCAGGGAACAGGGAGCAGTGAAGGGCGGCTGGTGGCGGTGGAAGTAATGCCGGGCAACTCGGCGAGCAAGATCAGCACCGCTTTGTGCGTCGAGTTGGCGAACGGGCGCCGGATCGGGGTGGGGAGTGGATTCGACGCGGCTACGCTGGCACGTTTGCTTGCCGTACTGGAGCAAGCGTAGGCGATGTTTGGATTTGGGCCGGCAACGCGGATCTACGCGGCGACCGGGGCGACCGACATGAGGAAAAGTTTCAACGGTCTTTACGGGCTGGTGCGCGATAGACTGGGCTGCGATCCAACGAGCGGTCATGTTTTCTTGTTCACGAATGCGCGGCGCAACCGCCTGAAACTTTTGGTTTATGACGGGAGCGGGCTTTGGGTGGCGGCGAAAAAGTTGGACGGCGGAAGATTTCGCTGGCCGGAGAGCAACACCACGGCGACCAGGATTGTGCTGAGCCCTGAGGAACTGGCGCTGCTGGTGGGCGGTATTGACCTGGTCGAAACGCGGCCGCGGAAGTGGCATCGCAAGCCATTGCTGGAAGCATCAAGAGAGTCACTGAAAACCGCATAAACACTGCATAGTTCGCATACTTATCCACAGAAAAGTTTGTTATGAAAGAAGCATCGTGAGTGAGCCTCTCCAGCCGACGCTTCCCCCGCACTCAGATGCCTTTCTCGCCGAGATCAACGCACAACTGAAACATCAACTGGATGCGGCCACGAAGGAACTGGCCTACGCACGGCTGAAGATTCAGATACTGGAAGAGCACCTGCGCCTGCGGCGGATCGCCAAGTACGGGCCGGGCAGCGAGAAGTTGAGCAATCTCCAGTTGCATTTGCTGGAAGAAGAGCCCGGCGTCACCAGTGAAGAAGTTCAGGCCGAGAGCCAACGGGAAGCGTTGCCGAAGCCGGATGAGAAGAAGCGGCAGCGGCGCGCGCATCCCGGCCGGCAGACACTTCCTGCTGACCTGCCCCGCGTGGAAAAGATCGTCGCTTGTACGGCCGAGCAGTGCGTGTGCGGCAAGTGCGGCGCGGAAAAGAAAGTATTCGGCTACGACGAAAGCGAGGTGCTCTGCGTGAAGCCGGCCGAGTACTACGTCGAAGTCACCAAGCGCGAGAAGAGGGCTTGCAGGCAGTGCGAGGAACAGGGCGTGGCCATGGCGCCGCTGCCCAAGCGGATCATCGACAAGAGGCTGGTCTCGGACCGCATCATCGTCGACACGATTGTGAACAAATACACGGCGCATCTGCCCTTGTACCGGCAGAGCGCGCTGCTGGAGCGGGACTGCGGCATCGAGATCACGCGGGCCACGATGTGCGGCTGGGTGATGACGGTGGGCGAGATGCTCTTGCCGGTGGTCGGCGCCATGCGCAAGGAACTGCTGGCCAGCGGCTACATCCAGGCCGACGAAACCCCGGTCGATGTGCAGACGCATGACAAACGCGGCAAAAATCATCAAGGCTATCTCTGGCAGTACGGCACGCCAGGCGGCGGCGTGGTCTTCGATTTCCGCATGAACCGCGGGCGCGAAGGGCCGAAGCAGCTTTTGGGCGCCTTCGCGGGGATTCTCCAATCCGACGACTACATCGCTTACGAGCGCGGCCTGGGCGGTCCGGGCATGGTGCACGCCTGCTGCTGGAGCCACGCGCGAAGGCACTTTGTAGACGCGGTCAAGCTCAACAAGCAGGATGCCGGCTCGATTCGCGCGGTTGAGCTGATGGACAAGTTGTTTTCGATCGACGCCCAGGCGCGTGAGGAAAAGATGGATCACGCCGCACGTCATCTTTTGCGCCAGGAAAAAGCGCCGCCCGTACTCGACGAAATCCGCGAGCACATCGTGGCCACGCGTCAAGCCGTGCTGCCCGGCAGCAAGGCCGGTCAGGCATGCAAATACACGCTGACACTCTGGGAAAAGTTGACCCGCTTCCTCGACTACCCCGAACTGGAGTTGAGCAACAACCTTGCCGAGAATTCAATGAGGCCAATAGCTCTTGGCAGATCCAACTGGATCCATATCGGCAGCCCACAGGCTGGACCGCGCGTAGCCGCCATCCTGTCCGTCATCGAAAGCTGCCGCCGGCTCAACATCCGGGTACGTGACTACCTCACCGAAATCCTGCCCGGACTCGGCGACACGCCCATTCAGCGCGCTGCCGAACTCACGCCCGCTGCATGGGCGGCCAAAGCGCAAGCTTAAAGACATCTCTCATCGCATCGCGCCCAAGTCAACCGTGTAATTGGCCGGACGGATACTCTGGATGGTCCCGTAATCGCTGCCCCGCCTCTTCTGCAGACCGAAGTCCACGCCGCCGGTTGTTTCTCTAAGGCAATCCGAAACGTCAATTCACGTTCCATAAATCACCCCGATCTGCCGCCGCCCACTCTTCGCGCATTGCGCGTCACCCGACGAAAGTTTGTCTCTCCGCGCACAGAGTTCATGCATCCCGACCGGTCGTGACACTACTGTCCTGCTCGGGAGGTCCGCCGGTCGCGGATCGGATCAGAATCCCGAAAGGGGGTCAGTGCTGGTTGCAGGTCAGGTGGTTTTAATCTCAAACTCGGCCGCGTGGCTACTTACGCGGAACCGATCCCCAACAGCAAATAGCTTGCTGCCCGAAAGGCGGGTCCACGCGTTCTCAAGGGATTGCGATCCCTCGTAGAAAGTGCCGTTGGAAGAGTGCAGATCCTCGACCCACACTCCCGAAGTCGCGCGGTCCCGCCATACACGGACATGTTTCGCAGAGACCTCTCCTGATGAAAGCACCAGATTGGCAAGAGTCGGATTGCGGCCAATGACAATCTCCCGGCTGCCGATTTCTATGTCCTGGCCCGCGTATTCTCCGAACGTGCAATGCAGAGATAAGCTGTGTACAATCGGCGGCGCCGCCTCCTTGGGCCGTTTCAGGTCGACCCGTACTGCGATCCTTTTCGGAACCACCGCCTTCAGTGCGTGGATCCCGTTACAGGTTTTCCAGACCACAGGAAATAGAAACACGGAGTGGATGAGAAGGGAAACAATGGTCGTCGCACCGCCCAAAGCGGCAAAAAGCCAGTACCCGGCCAGACTTATACTGCAGAGTAGAAAGAGCGGGCCACTTAGCTTTGTTGCATTGATGAAATGACGATCGATGAACCTGTTATATTCTTTTGCGAACCCCCAGATAACGGGGAAGATCCAATACAAATTGAAGATAGGAATCAGGGTGAATCCGACGGCTTTCGCTGGCGAAATGCGGGCATGACCGTCCTGGACCGCTTTCCACATTGAGAAGAATAGAACCAACATCGTTGAAAAGAGCACAAATTGTGAGAGCAGAAAGAGTCCCTGCATCAATGGTGAATTTGCGGAAGCAAGAATGAGCAGAACAAGAACAGCCATGATCGGCAGGAAGAACAGTTTCGATGAGTGCGCCGAAATCGGTGGTGCGTTCGCTGGAGGAGGAACGACGGCTTCATGGAATTCAGCGATCGATTGAAAGCGGTTTTCCGCCTTTACGGCCAAAGCCTTCAGCAACGCGGCTTCGACCCTCGGTGGAATTTCGATACCGAGCCGACTCGGCGGGACGAGGTCGTCGAGTTGCAGACGGTCCATTGACTCAGGAGGAACCTCTCCAACGATGGCCCGGTAAAACGTCGCGCCCAAGGCGTAAATATCTGTCCACGGCCCCTGCTTACCCCGGCTCCGATACTGCTCTTCCGGCGCATACCCCGGCTTCAGTACCACGGAAAGACTCCGGCTCTGCTCACCCATTGCATAACGCGTCGCGCCGAAGTCAAGGATCCTGGCGCCACCGCCATCCTCCAGATAAATATTGTCGGGGCTGATATCTCGATGCAGAATACCGGCACTGTGCAGATCCTGTAGTGCGTTCATCACAAGGCTCAGCGGCGCAAGCGCCTCGACAAACGCTATCTTCCCTCCTTTCCGCTGCAGGTGCTCTTTGAAGGTTCGCCCTTCGATGTAGATCATCACGATATAGCCAGTGCCGTTGGCCCGAAAGTACTCAACCATCCTCACCACGTTGAGGTGATCCCTGAAGCGATACAGAGCCTGCCCCTCTTCGTAGAACTTATTCAGACCGTACTCGAGGTCCTGGCGATTCCTGTTGCTGAGTGGAGCTAATGTCAGGCGATCCTGGGCTCTTGTTGAAATGATGGCTGGAAAGTATTCCTTGATCGCAAGCTTGCGATTTTCTTCTAAGTCATATGCGAGATAAGTAATACCGAATCCACCCTGTCCAAGTGCTCGTCCAAGTACGTATTTGCCATTCAAGATTGTCCGTGGGGCTAATTGGACCGACGATTCAGCCGGAGCGTGATTAACATACTCGCAATTAGGACAAACGCCGACCCCGTTCGTGTTTGCCATGCAACCCATGCATAGTAAATCGGGATTCATGCCACATTCCTTCGCGCATCAAAAAGCCGCAACACTTCACGCATACGGGAGAAAGCAATTCGATACAACTCCCCTACAGCCGGTCTCATAAATGTGTGAACAGTCCCTAGTACACGGTGAAGGTGCTGCTCTTTAGCATTTGCGATCCTGAAGAAACATCAATTCGCCAGGTACCCTTTTCCAAAGTGCCCATCTTGTCATTTCCCCAATAGGCCATCGCGGCCCAGGTGGCTTGACTGGTATTGGTACGCACAGGCAGAGGAACCTTGATTTTCGTTGCACCGTTCGGCCCAATGAATGCAATAGCGACTTGGCCTGAAAAGGGTTGTGAGCCCTGTGTCGGGTTCGGGCCGCCGATTGCACACAGTATGCGTCGAGAGGTCGCGGCAGGAAACTGATTAGTGGGCCCCTTTCTGGTGTTCGTCAGCCGGTCCCACTCGAATAGTTGAAGATACGCAATGCTTAGAGATGGCGGCGCGCCAGGGTTTGCGGGCTGTCTATGTTTCGATAATTCGACCTCACGCTGCAGGTCGTTGATTTGCTGCTGGGCAGTCGCAAGGTTCCCGGTAAGCTCCTGCGCCCGGGCTTGCAGGGTATTTCGTTCGGCGGTCACAGCCGCAAGATTCCTGGCAGATTCCGAGAGTTTATCCTTCGCAGATTGAGATTCCTGAGTGGCGTCGACCAGTTTCGCTTTGGTTTGGTTTAGTTCTGCTTGGGATTGCTGAGTTCCGTCCGCAGGAAAAGTCACTGAGGGTGTCTTTTCCGATTCAATAAGCGCCCTGTTTGCCGACCGGAGCCGCTGATTCGAACTGTTCGCGGAGTACCACATGCCTGCAAAGGCCAGCGTGGTCGCGAACAACACGCAGACTGCGACCATCCAAGCGCGGTTCGAATGTTCGAGAGCAGGAGCGGGGCCTAATTTCGGAGGCGTAATTGCTTCCTGAAAATCCTTAACCTGATGGAACCGGCTTTCCCAATGCACAGCCAACGCTTTCAAAAGTGCCGGTTCAGATTTTGTTGGGATCTTGATTCCCATCGCACTGGGTAGGATCAGATCGTCATGAGCCATTCGGTCGGGCGCCTCAGACGGCGCCTTGCCGGTAAGTGCCCGATAGAACGTTGCGCCCACGGCGTACACGTCGGTCCATGGACCTTGCTTGCCACCACTGCTGTATTGTTCAAATGGTGCATAGCCGGGTTTGAACAGTACGGTCAGTCCGTGTGACTGTTCCCGCATCGCGTAGCGAGTCGCGCCGAAATCCAGAATCTTCACCTGACGGTCTTGATTGAGATAAATATTGTCGGGGCTGATATCTCGATGCAGCATCCCCACACTGTGGACTTCGCGCAGAGCGTCCATTACCGGAGTGAGAATTGCAAGAGTGGCTTCGAAGTCGAGCTTGCCGCCCTGCTCCTCAAGATACTGCTTCAGAGTCATTCCCTCCATGTAGGCCATGACAATATATGCCGTGCCATTGGATTCGAAGAACTCAAGCAGGGAGACAATGCCGGGATAGTCGCGAAAGCGCGCGAGATTCTGGCCTTCTTCTGTGAATTTGGAGAGGCCGTACTGAAAGTCTTGGCGGCTACGTTGACTAAGAGCCTGAACCGTGAGCGTGTCTCGGCCGCGGCTGCAAATCTCCCGGGGGAAATACTCTTTGATCGCCAACTTCCGTCCCAGAAGTAAATCCCACGCCAGGTAAGTAATGCCGAAGCCTCCTTGGCCGAGAACTCTACCGATCAAGTATTTTCCCACGAGGATTGTACGCGGTGCGAGTTGGACCGGAGAGTCGGGCTCCGTTCCTTCCTGCCAGCCACAATCGGGACATGGGTCTGCGTCACCCTTGTTCCTCATACAACCCATGCATAGATGTTTGTAATCCATAAGCGTATTAAGGTCACCATGTTGTTGACTTAGCTAAACCCTGGATCATTACAAGTCCCTGCCTGCATCTCCATTCCCGCGCCAGGTGGCGCCTCCATTGCAGACTCAAAAACATGCCCGGCCTCGAGTTTACTCATCTGCAATTTCCCTGGATCTACGAATCAACGATCACCGTTATCCCGGTGTAGTTATCGTCTCCTTCTCGCAATCTTTCAAGCAGCCTATCCTCCATGAGCGTGAGCCATTCGGCCGGACCTTGCGCTTTTGCCAGATCCACCATCATTTCGCTCTCGAGAACATTCTCCCAAAACCCATCTGTACAGAGCAGGAAAGCCGATCCTGGAGAAACTGCGCGCGTCTCGGAGAGAATGGTTGGACGGAACTCAGAGTCAGAATTGCCAAGACAGCGAAGCACGCGATTGCGATCTTCGTGGTGCCGAATCTGATCCGACGAGAGGTCTCCCGCATCAACCATTCTCTGGACAACGCTGTGATCGCTCGTCTGAAACGCGATGCCGCCATTCTGAAAAAGGTAAAGCCGCGAATCGCCCATGTGCGCCCATATGGCTCGAGTCGTGTCCGCGATCAGCACAACAATCGTAGTTCGCATTGTCGAAAGACCTGGCTGTTCCGTTTGCATGTTCACAAGTGCGCATTGAGCGGCCTCCAGATGGTACCGGAGCGCTTCCTCGGTGAGGTCAGGGCATTTGCCAAACGAAGCCAGAACCGTCTCCACAGCGCTCCTGGAGGCAATCTCACCGCCCCGATGGCCCCCAAGTCCGTCGGCAACCACCCAGCAACAAACACCACCGACCTCGACGAGGCTGCAGAAATCCTCATTATGGTCGCGACCACCGGCCCGACTGACGAATTCCGTCATAAAGCGCATGAGAGATTGCCACCTCCGCTTCGCGTCATAGTGCGGGTTGCATCAAGTCCACGACCCCAATTCCGCTCCTCACTTCTCTGCCTAAGTTCAAGTTCTGGCAGACCTGAACCTGCGAGGTGAGGCATTGGCCGCCTCGTCGTCAGAAGAATGCTCGTATCGGATGTGCTCAATGAATTTGGCGGTATTTGAGTCGGCTCGCTTGTCTGTTTCGGGCTCTCCTGATCCTGTTGGTCGTTTGTCGAACGAGGTTGGATGGACTTGTCGCTGGCCCCGCCCGAATGTTGATGCGCCGAGCCGGACACTCCTGAAGTGCTTCCCGACTTGTGGACAGGGGATCTTTCGCCGGAACTCTTGTTCGATGAACCGCTCTTCTTTTCTTGTGTGCCCCGTTCATGCGTCGGGCCACTATTTTTGATTTGTGAATCATCCTGTTTCGGCGTTTGCGCAGGCTGGCTCGCTCTCCAGGACGAACTCGATGGCGCCAATACCGTTGGCTTGCTCACCGTGATCGGTGGAGCCGGCGGTCCCTTTTGAACGGTAGGAACGGATTTGCCATGAACGAAGGGATGTCGCGCAAACCAGACCCCAGTTGCGCTCGATAAGAGAACGATGCAAATCGCCAAGATAAGGAAGAGTCGGGCGTGTGCTGAAAGACTCGGAAACAGGTGATCGCTTTCCCTTGCTTTAAGAGCAATGACGGTAAGATTGTCTTGCTGTTTTCTTTCCTTTTCCAGAACCAGTTGGACCAGCGAGTCGCAGGCGTGTTGCGCGTTGCCGTGAAAACTATCGGTGATCTCCGCATCGCTGAGAGCTCGATAGAATCCATCGCTGCACAAAACGACACAGTCATTGTCGTGGAGAATCAGCGGCCTCAGATTGCGATCGACAAGTGCCGGCTCAAGATGCCCGAGATAACTCGTCAGCGATGCCCGCTCAGGATGGTGTTGAGCTTCACTTCTCGAAATCTTCCCTTGAGCAACATCTCGATTGAGTTTGGTCGAATAAATATGGTCGGCGGTAAGTCGGGTCAGTTCGTAGTTATGGAGCCAATAGATTCTACTATCGCCCACGGAAATCCAGTAGAGTTCCTCATTCAAAACAACGGCTGCTGCCAATGTTGTACCGGCGTCGCCAGCAGAGGCGCTCTCGGCCCTCTCATGTACGATGCGATTTGTTTCCAACAGGGATCTCAAAAGCGCGTCAACCACCGATTCCTTCGGCGTTTTCGTCTGATACGACGCTAGAAACGAGCGCACCGCCGTCGTGCTGGCTGCCCCTCCTTGGGTTAAGCCGCCCATACCGTCTGCAACTATTCCGAGGAATCCACCATGACAAATAAAAGCCTTGTCGGTTGGATCGGAAAAGCCAAAAGAGTCCTCCTGTTGCGGCCTCGCACCGATGTGCTGAGCGTTGCCGGCCTTAAGATTCATCATGCACCGAAAGTGATTCGGACTTCCGTTCGTCCGGCTCTCACCCAGTCACCGTCTTCGATCCGCTGTTGCGTGACGAGCCGGGAGCCATTCAGAAGCGTTCCATTCGTAGAGCCAAGATCTTGCACCTCCACATATTCGCCCGCCTGAATCAGTTCGAAATGTTTCGCAGACATCTCAGTGTCATCGGGATAGGAAACATCACATGATTTGTCCCTGCCCACGATTGCTCTCGCTGCGAGGTTCACAGTGTCGACTCGACCACGTTCGTTGCCGGCGACAACCGTAAGTTGAATCTTGCGACCGGCAGGGATTACAACCGCAACTACAGGGGCCAGCGGTTCAGGCAACGGCGCGCGAGAATCCGGGTCGTCTGGCTTCTTCTTCCCAGACTTGACCGCTATCGGGACGACGATCACGATACTGATCCCAAATGCCGCAGCGATCGCGATTTTTAGCGTTACGTGTTCCTTAATCCAATTCCAAAGTGACTGCTCCTTGGCCGGTGTCTGAAGGGAAAGGTTGACCGCAAGCCGGTCCGCGCGGGACGTGTTTCCAATCCTGAGCGTCATCTCAAGTGGCTGAGATTGAGTGCTCACCTGGCAGCCTGGACAAGCTAATTGGACGATGAAGACCCGCCGTATCGCCTCACGAATTTCGGTGTATGCCTCAGGCAACGAAGAACCACTTAGATAGATTCCGCCGGAGAGACTTGCAATCCGATTTAGCGCCTCCAGATAGGTAATCCTTTCTGGCAGGGGCAATCGGCTAAAACCGATTGCATAGATGGGCATTGGGCTCTGCTGAACCATGCGCCCGACGTCGTCGGCCGTGAAGCCGCTTCCCTCGTCTTTGCCATCGCTGAGTATCACAATGACGCGGCGGCTGGGTAGCCCTGCGTCCGTTCGCTGCCACAGGTCAAGCGAGTTCCTCAATGCCAGATAGAGCTTGGTTTGATTGTCGGTAGGAACAACCTTCTGCAATGCGGCCTTCAGGCTGGTCTTGTCGGAAGTGAAGTCCACAAGTTCCTTCTCCTGATCGCCAAAGGTGAAGATTGCCATTCGATCGACTGCGGCGAGCCCGTCGATCCAACCGTCGATTTCCATTCGCATCTCGTTGAACTGGTCCCGCTGGATCGATTTGGATATGTCCACGAGAAAGACGTACGCAACTCCTTCACCGCTTTTGTCGAAGGATGTAACGGACGTAACCTTCAAGTCTTGCTGGTCCATCTTGGCCGAAAAATCAGCAGGCGCTAGTCTAGCCTGCGCCCGTCCGCTCTGGTCCAGGACGTCTACATACGCCATCAACTGGGGCGGCTGGTACGTAATCTGACTGATGGCAAACCTTCCCGGCTCACCCTGAGGCAGGGCGTGGCCGGCGTACCACAATAGCCCGATCAGCAGGCAGCATAATCGCTTCATTCCCATTTGAACTTATCTCCGCAAAATGGAACGAACACAAGCTTGGTTTTTCCCAACAGAATCTCGTCATACGGAGCAAGCTGTTTGTGGGCCAGCACAGCTTCTCCGTTCAAGTAGACAAGGCCGCGACCTTCACCCGGGCTCAGGTGAAAGGCATTGCGCTGAGGATCGAACGTGATGACCGTATGCCTCTCCCTCGAAATCGATTCGTCCCCGGAGATGCAGATATACATATCCTTCGAGCGGCCAACGGTGTTGTTCTCGCTGCGAATGCGATAATCCTTGCCTTTCTCCGGGCCGCCGATGGCGACCAGCCAACCCACCACCGGATCGATTCTTGCCAGGTCGTGCACCAGTTGGACGGGGCGCGTCACCGCGTCGTCCCCGACCCTCACGCTACTGGGCGACGCCTGGGAAGCGGCCGGCCGCGTATGCTCTTCTGAAGAAGAACCGAGTTTGAGGCTTCGAGGTTCGAAGTTGATTGCCGCCACGCCACAGAAGGGACACTGCGTATGCTTTTTGGCATCGTAGTAGTGTCCATTGTCACATCTCGTGAGAACGCGCGAACCTCCCTGCGGCGGGGGGTCGGGGCGCCGTTCATCACCTTTGCGTGGCAGCAGTTTGAGCAGATGGCCCGAGTCGACGCCATTCTGCTGCAATGACTTCTTTGGATCAAGTTCCTCCCCCGTGTTCTCGTCGAAAAGATGCCAACTCTCGGGATCGGCGGGCCGGACTTTCATTTTCTCGTCAGTAACAAACTCGTTGATAAGTTGCCGCACCGAAAGGTCCGACGGGAATATCGCGGGTTCAGTCTTTCCGTCGTGCATTTGAATGTGAAAGTGAAGGTCCATCGCAATTGCCTCCTGAATTCGCAAGCCGTAAGTGGCTATTCGAAGTTGGCCGCCACCAGCCAAATTTCGGTTTTCCCCTCCGCGACAACTCCGATTGACAAAGTATGCAGCTCGCCTAAGTCCTGACGGTCTTCTGCGATTTCTACATGCTCATCAAACGATTCGCGTTCCACGGTTCGTTTCGCAACTTCCTTCTGTTCACCCTTATTCGATTCCAGATTCCACCCTCCACGAATCAGCTCAACGGCAACTTTGCCTTGCGTCGTTCCACAAATCCGAAAGGCCTTTATCTTTGAAACACCGGGGGAAATCGGAATCGGCATCGTTCCCCGGGCACCCTTTTCACAGTAGGCTGACGCAATATCCACGGTAAACTCGACCGAAGGATCCCACTGCTTCGGCGGGATAAGCTTCTCACCAACCCTCAAAGGCTCCAGCCGAACGGGCTTGAATGGCATGCGAACCCATCCGACAGCTGAACTTCTCGTATTGATCCTAGTCCGAAGGTTCGTCTCGATTTCGTTACTGACATTGCCACTTTCATTGATCCTCACTCGCGCAAGCGTCAAGACAGAACCGTCTTTGGGGGGTTCGTTCTTCTTTTCGCTGATGATCGGCAATTCGGTGACTCTTGTGTAGCCCTCAATCCCTCCGGAAGAGTAGCGATCACCGTCATCCCACGATTCGTCGTACGCGATTGTGACATAAGTGTGAGAATTCCGCTCAAAAGACGAGAGGTCACGAGTAATCTGGGTCGTAAGAATGATCTCGCGACCTTGTCCATCAATGGCCACACCTGGTTCAATCGTTATTTCTCTTTCGTTCTTCTTGCGAACTGCCAATCCTTCCGCAACTCCCCAGCCATGAACGGAACGGTTATGAAGGCGGCGCATGGCAATGTGATAATTCTGCTCCGCCTCAAAGTCCTGCTCCCGCAAGAATTGGTAGGTGAAGTATTTGAGCCGTTTGATAGGCACGATCAAACTCCTTTCAGGCCGCCTGAGCGGGCCCCAAAACGGTATCTATTCCCAAAGTCGAGTGAACCCCGATCTGCATCTGCGGGGAATCGATCCAAAAGTCATAACTGGTATGCGCGGGTTTCGCTAACTCAACAACTTCATAGGCCAACTGTCTTTGCTCTTCCAATTCGGGTACGCTCAGGTGTGTCGCCATCATCCTGACACGAAAATGATGCGGCGCACCTCCACCAACGTAGGTGTCTCTGCCAAGCGTGGAATGTACGCCCAGTTGCAGCGGAGGGATATCTTCCTCTTCAACCGCCGCAGGCACGTCGACACAAAGCCGCAATAACTCGTTAACGTACTTACTTGTGCCTCGAATTCTATAAAGCGGGATCATGTTGGCGATCAATTCTCGCTTTCGTTCCTGGCGCATGTTTGAGCGCAACGTCAGAGCAACCCAGCCGGCAAGCCACGGAAGAAATTCCTCCGGCGCCTGCCTCGGATCAAGAAGCTGATTAAGTTGATCGACCTTATCACGTAGTCCTTCACTTGAGCCGCTGTCCTTTTTAGCGCGGGTTTGTTCCTCTACTCCCCACAGTATTCTCTCTAAGGCACTCAAGAGTCGAAACAAGTAATTAGGGCGCCCGTCAATGCCCTGATCCTGATAGATCGCAGGTAACAAGTCAATCAGCCGTGGTCTCGGTTCTCGTGATTTGTCAGCCATAACCATTCTTCAAGTAAATCCTCGTGGTGAATCAAGCTCGTGAAACATGCCTGGCGATCGAGATATTCCGCGAGTCGATTTTTGGATCGAATAGTTCATCCAGGCGCAACGTGGTCGACTGAATTCTTCCGGCCTGATCGCGCACAATTCGATCCGAGAAAGAAACACCCACAGTAATCTCGTCTTGCAATACACCTTGAGAGTCTCTTGTTGGCCCTACACTGTCGACCTCGGAAATTTCAGCAATAAGCTGATATAGCTCGGAGATATGTAAGTCCCTGCCCAGTGGCCATCCTTTGCCATCGAACCACCCTAAGTGGGCATCAAGAAACAGCTTGATCTTCTCGACGATAGTATTTTGAAGCGCATCGTCGACACGAATGTTGCGAGTCGGCACGATGGTGAGTCGGACGCCTACCGTAACGTAGCGTGGAGCGACAACATGTACGCGTGTGGTCAAGAGTCGCGCCGGCTCCAAAGCCTGCCTGATTTGAGCCAGTAGCTCCGGAGCTGGAAGCGCGTCCTTCAAGGGCAGAGCAACGACGCTGACATGCCCCGGCGCGTCGAGCCATCTTGATGTTGGATCCTCATTTTCGAGGTTGACCCTTGGCAAACACTTTGCACGTCCCACACCCCGAATCGCGCGCGCCAGCGATTCGAAATCTTCTTGCGTAACGGCTCGCGTCGTGGCCATGATGCTCCTGACCGACCGGCGTCTCTCATCGGCGCTAACCGCAACTTGAAGAATTTCCCACATCTCCATGGAACTGAGCGAGTCGCTGTCAACCAAGCCCTTCTTCCGCTTCCATTCGGGTCCATTAATCAGGCTGAGGAATTGTGCGATGTCGCCTTCTGTGATCCGGTTCAGTCGATACATCAGGGTTCCGCTGACATACGCAAAGAGCTCGATTAAGGTAATTCCCGGGTCCGATGGATTATGGTTCGTCCACTCTTCTGCCGAAGAGGGTATGAGAGTCCTCCCCTCGGCGACAAGGTCCTTCCAGCGTAGATCATCGAGATTGGGCAGTTGAAGCGGCAAATCGCACCTATAAAGTCATCGTTAACTTGTTGTGACCGCAGTAGACGAGAAAGTGTTTTGACTTCTCGGCACCCGGACGTTCAACCACGATCGTAAAACCTAGGTTCTTAATGTGGCTCACTCCGGCAATTCGCTCAATCAGCACATACAGGTCTGATCGTCTCGGAAGGCGTCCAAACTCCCAGCCTGAGCGCCCCGGACCGCCCCAAAGCGGGTGAAGATAGCTCTTGAGCGCCGCTGCAACCTTTTGTTCGACGCCACTGGCTTCCTCGGGCCGGTTCACTACAATCTCGGCTTCTACGTCGACACGCACATATTCAGGACCTACGACCTCAAGTTCTGCCGTAGCCAGGCGCCTGGCATCCAGGAATCCCTTCACGCGCTCAAGCAAGTCCACACTAGGAACCGGTTTTGAATCAATTGACCGTGGCACTAGGATTACGCTGATGAGTCCCGGCTTTCGATGCGTCGCATTCGGATCATTCGCCAAGCCGTATTGGGGCGCGCATCGAGCCCGTGCAACCTCTCGCGAAGCGCGCATTGCCAAGTCTTCGAAGTCCTCCATCGTAACGGCTCTTCCACGGTGACGCACCTCGCGAGGCCCCCGCTCCAAGACTGCATCAATGGGCTCAGAATCGCTTCCACCAGTAGCAGGAACCCAATTTACAACTTTCTGAACACAAGGAACGGCGCTGACGAGTTGCTTGATACTTTGAGCGGGCTGGTTTCCAATTGTGCCTCCACCGCTCCTGTAATGTGTCATCCGGATGTTGCCGGCAAGGATGGGCGGAATCATGCCACATACACCATCGCCGAAGAGCACGTCGCCAGTTAAGTGATCGAGGATGTAATGACGATCGCGCGGGCCGGAACCATAGAAAGAGTCAACTTCATGCCACCTTATCCAGTAATCCGTTTTCCCACTCTTGCCTGTTGCGGGTTGAATGGCATTCTCGGAGCCTGCATAACCAAGAAGTAGCTTTTGTTCTACCTGTGATGGGTGAGTGGGTTCGCATACTTCTAGTTTCTGGCCAGCCAACACCGATGGATGAGTGGTTCGAAACTTTTGATTCGGCTCGCCGTCGCTGCCACCAAGCACCTCATTCAAGACGGTCGTACCCTGGACGGCCGTAACGGTGTTCTGCAGCATGAAGCGAATAGGTGGAACCACTTTTTCATTCAGCCGCATCCTTATCCAGAATCTCCGCCTGCTAAACTCGCTGCTCTGAACGAAATCTCCAGGCAGGAGAAATTGCAGAAGTCCCGACTTGCGCAGGCTCTGCGTCTCGTCTGCCACAGTGAACCTCTTCCAGCTGGCTCCGTTCCAGTATTCCCACACGGCTGCACTCCGACCCGCATCATTCCCGTGTGCCCGGGCGGACCGCTCGTCGATCAGAACATATAAACTTACCGGAAAATGGGGAGACAATCCTTCGCCTTTACCCAGCGGAATCATCGCAGTGGGATTCGGACTGAATGACTCAGGATTTCCGGTCTTGAAGCCGAAATACTGCGACGGTATTGCGCCATGAGTAGTTGGTGACTCAAACGGCCGAAAAGGCGAATCGGACGCTACCCGTACAACTTCCCACTCGTTGAGCTGAACGATCGACGGCCTTGATTCTTTCTTGACAGAATAGTCAATCTTCAGCGAACGAATGCACGGAAGGGCCAACGTAGCAGGAAGTGCAGTAAGTGCGCCGGTTTTTTCATCTCTCTGAACCTGCACTTCTCTCCCGTAATCTCCAGCCGAGATTCGCACCCGCACCCATTGGCTCTTGATCCCGTTGAGACTCAATTCCTCTGCTACGCGATTCAAGCTGAAGCTGACTATCCCGCTTCGCGAAAGCGACTGCGTCTCATCAGAAAAGGCTGTTGTCACAGAGCCATTCGCCGCTTCGCTATCTTCTGCGCCTAGTCGAAGGCTCCTGGTGCGTTCGTTCAATGCCCGCCATGCCTTTCCGTCCCAAAGCTCCCAGCAGAGCTCAGGATGAGGAGTAATCGCAGGCGTGCTCCCGGGGCCGGTTGCGGATCCGTTCGAATTAGCACACTCAACGTGGATGGTAATGGTCGCGCCTTGTTCTGAGAACGCCTCACGGTTTCCGATATACAACGCGTCGCCCAGGCGCGGCCTTTGGCCAAACGGGAAAAAGTCCTTTGTGACATCCAGGGCTTGCTTCTCGTAGAATGCGTGCTCCACTGGCAGGCCTGTCCTGGCATTTTGGATTTCCGCGATGACTTGCTTGATCAAGGTCGCTGCAGGCCGCCCGGGCATTCCAACGCTCGTTCCCACGTCAGTGTCCAGGGGAGTAAGAAGTCGGCAGCATAACCAATATGCAGGCATCCCATTCACGGTAGATAGAGGAATTGGCGGTAGAGACTTGAAGGTAATCGCGCCTGTCGTAGTCAGGTTCTGAGTCGTGTCCGTCTCTGGAATCACTACTTCCAATCGCCGCTCAGGATCGGCATCAAGGCCGACAAGGCCGCTGCCAATTTCCCACTGTATTGCGCGCGCCCCTACGGGCAACACTTGAGAACTATCCGAAACAAACCGAAGGTCCAACTGGTCGATGCTTTGCCATGCGGGGTTTGCGGGAACCGAGATATACAGCACGTGCGGTATCTGGCGGAATGCGGCCTCAATCGCTGTTTCTGGAAGCGTAACTGAAGCTTGTTGCCCGGCGTCGGAACCATGCCGTAGAGCCGAACCGAGGTCCGCGTATTCGCCGTTGCCATTCTTCAGGAAAAATGAGTCGAGTTGCGTTGCAGTTACAACAAGCTCTGATTGCGTCTCGAAGATTACCGGCTTCTGATTTCCTTTTGCGGGCGAGGCGGCAACTCGCGTTCCGGCATGGACTACGGCATGATTGGCTGCTTTCGGTGCCAGGTAAAACGTGAGAGGAACGGTCGCTGCTTCTATCGGCAGCGGCGAGACCCCCAGAAGGTCAAGAAATGCGAGGAACTTCTTCTCCGGTGACATATTAAGTCGGTCTATAACGATTTCGCTGAACCGCCCAAAGATCTTGACCAATGCAGCATCGAGTCTCCCCTTGAGCTGGTCCTCGCGGAGCCGATTCAGGTGAAGGAGCGCGTAGATTTCACGCGCTACATCCTCTCCGGCGCGTCCGTCGACTTTGGGAACTTCGATCATCCTTGCGATCCTACTGTCAGATAGAAGGGGTAGACCAGGTTGAAGAAGTTGTTGGTTGCGCGCACCCGATAGTGGACATTGATAAGCAGCATTTCGCCTCGCCCCTTCACTTCCGTGTCCACATCAAGCACATCGATACGCGGTTCCCAGCGGATAAGCGCATTGCGTACTTCCTTTGTAACTTGACCAATCGTAGCGGCATCGTTAACTTCAAAAACAAAACGATGGATGTCGCAGCCAAAATCCGGGCGCATGAGGCGTTCGCCGGGTGCCGTAGCCAGAATGATCCAAATTGACTCTTGGACACTATCCTCGCCATAGCTGACCGCAACGCCCGTCGACTCGTCCTCCTTAAGAGGGAAGCTCCAACCCTTTCCCAGAAAATCTGTGAGCATCGGCACCTCACGCTAATTAATGCTGACGATTGCGCCCTTAATCGTCATGGGAGCGGTCGATTCAATGTCCATGGTTGCATCCGCCCGAATCTTGATATCCGCATCCGACGTCATCTCGATCCCGGCAGTCGCATTCAGAGTCATCTTTCCCTTACAGTCCAGGCTCATGTCACCGGTACATTCGAGACTCATGCTATTATCGGAACTCTTGATCGTGATTTTGTTTCCGCCAGTCTTGTCGATGACCTCGATTTTCTCGTCACCATCCGTGTCGTCGAGGCGGATCAAGTGTCCACTTCGCGAATGAATAAGCCTTAGGTTGTTCTGCCCATCGCTGTTATTCGTGGGAGGCGCATCTTTGCCATTCCACAGGGCACCTACGATGTAGGGAGACCTCACGTCGCCGTGCTCGAAGGCAACAAGCACTTCATCGTTCACCTCCGGCAGGAAGTAAGTTCCGCGGCCGGAGCCCGCCATCGGCACCGCGATGCGCGCCCACCAGCTTTGGTTATCGTCGGAGAGCCAGGGAAAGCTCACTCGGACCCGAGCCATGTTATTCGGGTCCTGGTTGTCGATGACGATTCCGACCACAACTCCGTAATAACGACCTGTCCGCTGTTCATCGGGCGGACTAAGGATATCTATCAAACTGGTGCTCATGAGACTGAGTTCCTTTTCACCGTCAAGCTGGTCGTGTAACCGCCGCTCCCTATATTGTGAGTGGCCTCATCGATGCGGTAATCGCCTTCGAACCGCAGCCCCACGCCTAACATCGAGATGATCTGTCCCCCGCGAAGATCAGGGACGCCAATTGTCTCAGCGGTCCCGGAAACAAGTCCCATGGCCTGGTTGTTATAACGCGCCTTGGCATGCTCATCGCATTCGCTTTGTGAGCCAAATGGAGTAACAACTTCGACATATTTTCGTTCGCGCTTGTACGCGTCGTTCGTCAGGTCGCCTGCCTTTTTGGTGCCGCCCATCTGCGATGTCTGGTCAGAAGGTCCGGCGCGCGAGACAAATGCCTGCTTCGACGCCGGATCATAGGAGCGAGTCTCGACGCTCGTAGCCGGCTTTGATGCATTCATCTGCAAACTGAATGTGGACAGTGGTAAAGAATTTGAGCCCATAGCGACGGCCTTTTGGGCGTGCGCCCAGACGAGGGTATAGCTCTTTGTCCTTTGTTCCTGCGATCGACGAAAAATGAGCTTGTTGTCTTGCACAAGAATTTCAAAATGAAGCCTTCTGGCGCGTTCTCGCAGAAAATCCAAATCCGTCTGATTCGGTTGCATCACGTATTCATACTGAATCTGCGGATCTTCTGCATCTGCCTGCAGATTCGCCTCTTGCGCGATCTTTTCAACAATGTCCTTATCAGTCACTCCCTGAAATGTCCTTGTATTATTGGTCCCATTCAGGCGATGCAACAACGTTTGACCTTCAATCGCCACGGTCGGAACATCGCCCTGGGGAAAGCTCGGACTGATCTGCGTGATCTCCCCCTCAATCATGTGCTGCAAGTCGTCAACGTAGCCCATAGCAATCTTCACTGAACTGCCCTCGCGGAAAAGATCCGCATCGGAAGTGTGGGTCCACCGCATCTTGGGCAGCGTGTTCGCAATGGTGAAGCTGAATGTATCCAGAGTGTCGGGCTTGCTTGTTACCTGTAGCTGCATAATCTCCGCGGACACATCTGCCTTTACGCGAGATCCATTCACCAGTATTCGGAACGCAGGTGCGAAGTATCTGGTCACTTTTGCAGACTCTCCTTCGGTTACTAGTTCAACGCTGGAACGACGAGGAGTTGACCCGGCACTAACTCCGCCGGGTCGTCCAGGTGGTTAGCCTCGGCAATTTCTCGCCAACAATCAGGATCGCCATACTCTTCCCCAGCAATGTTATCGATACGATCGCCGCTTCTCACCACCCGCACCTTTCGGTGATCCGCAGAGTGCGTCGGCTGAACCCGTACCAACTGATCTACGTCGATGTATTCTTTGAACGTAACGGTGAGGGTTGCCCGCACCGGAGTCCCATCAGAGAGAAAAAGGGTGAATTTGCCGTTGACGTGGTCAAGAACTCCCTGAAAGGTGAACTTCCCCCATGCAAGTTCGCAGATAGGCGGCGCGTGAGTATCGGGATCAATCTCCAGTAAGTCGTAGATAGCGCCGGTTCCCGCGCTAACCGCTGTGCTCTGTTCGCTGTCCACCCCGATTGTTGGTGAGGTGACGGTCGTACCTTTCTCGTAAGTATCAAAGAACAACTCCATGTCCAGAGTCCGAGTATTGCCGTGCACATATTGCAAAATGGGGGCGTTTAACCCCGGAACGGCGGCTTCGGCGATCTGATTCGCCTTGGAAAGGCTGTAATTCGTCGGGTTGAAAGGTACCCTGAAAGTGGGCTTACCGGCAGGGGTAATGGAGACCAATTGGTGTCCCATCTAGGCCCCCCTTCGTTGGCGCTCGCTCGATAACCGTCGAACCAACAGCTCATAGACACGGTTTGCCAGCGCGGTGACGTCTATGTTTCCTTTGGTCTGCATGATTCCGCTGATTGGCTGAGCAGCGCTCGAAACCGACGGCGGGGCCGATGCAGTGCCGGGCGCGGTCGGCGAGGCGTCGGCCGGAGCTCGAAAGAGATTGTCGTTTCCAGTTGCCCGGGTGGAACTCTGCGCCGTTTCAAGCGCACGGTAAGCGTGACCCCTCGGCACCGGACTCAACGCATGATGCATGGTCAATCTAGCGGCCCGGCTTAGCGCTTCGCGGCTTCCATCAAGGCCCGGAAGTCTCTCGTAACTCCGATGGAGAGAAAGCGATTCGCGATGACTGCCCGCATGAAAGCCGGTTGCAGATTCCGCGTAGGTTCCCAGGTGACCCGTATGTTCTGGCGTGAGGCCCGGCATCTGGGCCACTCGAATCGTGTTGCTGTCGGCATCATTGTGCGGTTCGCGTTCGAGGTCCTTTACTGCTCGTGAATATCCAGCTTGACCGAACATTACATTTCCGCGGTGCGAATCTTCATATCTGCGAGAAATCAGGCTGACTGGAACCGCTCCGACCGGATCGGACGCTACGCGGAAAAGTCCATCAAGTCGCGCTGGGTGCGGACGCTGCTCTGCCTTGCTCACAGTGAGTGAGGCGTCCGCGTGGTGCGGAGTCGCGCTTGGTGATGGCGACGTGCTTGCAGCATGAGTACCAAAAGTAGTTGCGGTTGGCAGTTCGGTTAGAGGAGCCCGGTGTAAGGTTGAAGGCTTCCCGATATAAACGCTCTTGTCGACCTTTGCGCGGACGGCAGGATGCGTTGTGCCGGAGATCGTAATGTGTGACTGACCGGACGACTCGCTCTCTACGATCGGGGTTTCAGACGGAGCGCGAGACGCCTGCCCGCTTCCCGCTTGCGACGGACTCTCCCTGTGAGAGCTTGCGTGTGTTAGACCGGTTGCTTCGGAAATCGCACGGTTGAGGCGACGAGCGCCTGCGGTCCCAGCGCCGATCTCTGGCACCACGCGCTCAGGTTCAGCAGGAATTGCCGGCAACCTAGCCACTCTATAATCTGACTTATCATGGATTGCCTCGGAATGGACGAGTCGGGAACTGCGCTCCTTCACAGGCGAATCACTCTGTCTCTCTGAACCAGCAACATCGACAAAGGGCTCGATGGTGCCGTGCTCCACCAATCTGTCTTGTGGACTGTCCAAGCTTGTCGATTGAGCAACGCGCACCGAATGAGTCTCAACTGTTTTGTCTACAAAGGGCTGGATGGTGCCGACGACCTCCACCGATCCTACTTGTGGATTGTCCAAGCCTGCCGTTGGAACAACGCGCACAGAATGAGTTTCAACCGTTTTGTCGACAAATGGCGGGATGGCAGTTAACTCAGCCGATCCGCCTGGTAGTGTGCTCGAAGCTGCCGTCGGAGCACCGGATGTGGAATGAGTCTTAACTCCCGCCTGCCCTTCTTGTCCCAACTGCGTGACGCGTTGAATGACCGGACGATCAAATGCTCCGCCTCTCATGGGTTCCCCGATGTTGCCGGAGTGCGTAATGAATGATTCCCGATGACGATTGAGCAAGCCTTGACCCAGCGACTGCGCCGCTGAAATAAGCGGCGTGGTTGAGCTTCGAGATCGCAGGAATTCTTCTGTAGATGATCCCGGTGCTCTAAATAATGCCGGTGAATTGGATGGCCCCTCAGGTTTCGGAGCGGACAAACTGAAACCGTGCGACGAATGCGCTCCCTCCGACGGAGCCACATCGCTTGCCGCGAAATGAATCCTCCAAACTGCTTCTTGAGCGCCGGGAGATACGCTATGCGAAGCATTCGCGGAAGTGGTGCGGTTGCCATCCGCCTGCCGCGAAATGCCGGAGGATTGGGTCGGCCTCATCGAAAGAGACGCGACACTACGACCCTTACCCCGAACGTGTCCTGCCGGAGTCGCCGCTGAATTGCCTTGCACGAATGGTAAAGAAGGTGGGGAGTTGAACGTGCGCTGAGCCTGAACCACGGGATGAACTGGCTGCCCTTTTGCCAGGTCGGCGGCGCCATCTGCTCCGCTCGTTCTAATGCCGGCACGATCCACATTCAAACCATTGCCAGCACTGTTAGACGTGTCTGCCCCCCTCCCAGTCACGAACTGGCGCTGAGCCGTAGAGCGCTGGTAGATCGGTGGTCCCAGGTACACAGGCATGTTGCGATTCTCTGCTGATGACAGACCACTCGTCGCAAGCAGCGTCGGAGCTGCAACCATTTCTGAAGGTTCTCCACCTGGCTGATGAGTCGGCTCCAAGGGAACGGATGTTATCGGCTCAATCTCATGAAACCGTTGCCTTGTGATGTGGGCTTGCGCTGGCCCCGTGCTGCGAGTCGCAGACAATTCGGAGTGAGTCGGAATTGCATCGGAGGACGCTTCAGTGGGCCGTTTTGGCCGATCTCCGTGATGACTGCTGCTCCCCTCGATTTCAGAATAGGAGCCTTGTGCCGCAATGGCAGGAATAGGCGTTTCCACATGCTGCACTGAAGGCACAATCACGCCGCGTGACAAGACCGGGGACTCAGTGAAGCCATGACTTCCTCTAATCTGATTCCTGCCGTTATCCCTGGCCCGCAACCATTCCAGATTCGGTCTACCATTCCAACTCTCCCTTGCTAGATTCCAGCGATCTGCAGCAGAGGGCGCAAATCTGCTCAAGAACGATCCATAACGGTTGATCGTGTCCCTCCCAATCGTATTCACGTTGGAGAATGCCGCGTGGCGAGCATACAGTTTGCGGCCAAGATGCAAAGTGTCGTCTGCGGTCGCTTCAAGTATGCCTTCCTTTCGCTGATTCTTATCGTCCGGCATATCACCAACACTATGATCGAAATTCATTGGGGAAGTAACCCCTCGTGCGCTAATTCCAGCGTCTCAACCGCCACTTCTGAAGCTGTTGCCCTCAATTCCGGCCCTGTCCATTTCACGGGATATGCGTTTTGCAGTTTCCAACGACGCGACTCTTCGCCCGTGCTGCTCATCAGCACCACATCCACCGGTTTTCGTTGAATCTTTCCGCGCATCACATCGCTGTACCACTTCCACAGTTCGGTGTTGTCGGTGATGCCTTTCTTCAAAATCAAATTCGACGGATACTTTGTCGGTCCCGCGCGCTTGTGGGTGTACCCGTTCACGCCTCCTTCGCGGTATTCCTGAACCTCGATCTCTGCCTGCAGGCCAGAGACGTCGCTGAATCCGGCAACAAACAAGCCGCTGATCTCAACCGCGAAATTAAATGCAAGAACAGGATCGTGGCGTCCGCCAAGTGACATGGATCATATCTCCGACTTCGTTGCCTGGTTCAACTGTTGATTTATCCTCGACACCTCTGCCACCCATTGCCGACGTTCGGCGTGATCGAGCGACATAATTTGCTCATGCGGCCAGTGGAGGTAATATGCGATGAAGGCTACCTCCTCATACAGCTCTTCGGAGGGGTAGCCGATCATTCCCCCACGCAACTGGTCTCCACTTCAAACCTCGCCTCGCAGTGAGGACACGTAACACCTACGCGGCTGCTGCCGCTGTCATTGACACGCCGGTAGAAGTCTTGCAAGAAGGCCAAGTCTGCCGAGAACAACCCCTCAATCACTTTCGGATTGATGTGAGTCAGATCGCCCAGCTTGGTAATCACTCGCGACAACAGAATGATCACCAGATATCCAGGGTTGGTCTGGACCCGCGGATCCTTCATGGGAGCCACTTCGTCGAATGCAGTGGAAAGGCGCATCACACCGTCGCGATGCACATTCCCCTCGCTATCGATATAGCCGCGAGGCAGCGTAAATGGAAACTCGGTTTGCACGTTCACGCCAGTTTGATTCCTTCGTGTACGATCTCAATGGTTTCGATCGCAACTTCGTTCGCCGTTGCGTTGAAGCTGGGTCCAACCCACTTGGTCGGCCAGCCCGCGACGAAGTTCCAGCGAACTTTCTCTTCTCCGGATTCATTCATCAGAATGATCGAGCCGTTCTTGCGCTCGGTCTTTCCGTCGATGACTTTTTGTCGCCATTCCCACAAGTCCTTATCGTCGGTTTTTCCCATTTTCAGGCTGATATTGGAGTACTTGGTCTGTCCTGGTAGCTTGCGGTTGGTGTAAACCTTCTCGTCACCTTCGCGATAGTCAATCGGATCCGACGTTGCGTCCAGGCCGGAGCATTCACGGAATCCGTTACGGTTGATTCCGTCAATTTCGAGCTTGAAGTTATATCCACGGTACGGATCTTTTCTTTCTCCGGTTGGCATAGCTTTCTACTCCTCCCTATGAAGATTGTTCGGGCCGCGCTGGGCCCGAGATGCTCACGCCACTGGTGCCATAGATCAATCGAACAACTACGAACTCGAAGGGTACGGCTGTCGCCAACCCGATTTCGGCGACCACCCTTCCCGACTCAATCGCTTCACGCGGATTGGTTCGCTCGTCGCAACGCACGAAATAGGCCCCCGTCGCCGACGGTCCCTGCAACGCACCCTGTCGATAGAGACCAAGAAAATACTGATGCAGTTCACCTTCAATCCGAGCCCACAATTTCGTGTCGTTGGGCTCAAATACAACGTTCTTCATATGCCATTCGAGCCAGCGAATTGCAGTTAGAAAGACGCGACGCACATTGACATACGTCCACGCATCATTGCCGCTTAACGTTCGAGCTCCCCAAACTCGAATTCCCCGCCCTGCGAACGACCGTATGCAGTTGATGCGGCTTGCAGTGGAGGCCTCGTTTGCTACCGGGGCCACGCGCCACTCAAGACTGAGCACACCTTCAAGAACTTCATTCGCGGGCGCTTTGTGAACGCCACGGTTCCGGTCTGTGCGCGAATACACTCCGGCAACATGACCGCAGGGCGGAACGAGAACTCTGGTTTCCGAAGCGCCTTTCTCCTCAAAATCACGAACATGAATCCAAGGGTAGTAAAGCGCTCCATTGGTTCCGTCGATCTCGCTCCACACTTGCGACACCTTTTTCGGCTCGTCACTGCGCCATGAATCCAAAATGGCAAAACGGTCTCCCGCATCTTCGCAGTGAGCCACCACCATTTGTTGCAGCTCTATCGCCGCATTCCTTGATTCGCCCAGATCCGGAACGCAAACTAGGTCGATCGTGTGCAATTGGGCCGCACGATCGAGAGCATTTTGCAGGGTTTCAGGCTTCATATCGCGAACCACAATGACATAGCAGCGACTTCCGCCATTTTGATAAAATCCCCGCACTGCATAACCGAGCGTGCAGTCATGATATGTCGCGCCAACATGCTCCGGAAAATGAGACCAGAGCGTGAGCCTGTGCAACTTGCCCACGTCCTTGCCCGGGGTCGTTCGGCATCGTCCAATGAACACGGGAACGCCAGTCGCGAACGGCTCCTGGCGTGGCTGGCTAAATCCTTCCTCCAGATACACGCCGGGTACGGTATAGTTTCGCGCATCAAGGACTGACGTATACATGCTCATGGCGACGCTTTCCTGGGACGCTTCTCTTACTTATTGCGGTTGTGGACCCGCCCACTGCTGCACACGGAAGATGACGAATTCAGCCGGCCGCACAATCGCTACACCAATTTCCGTGGTGACTTTGCCGAGTTCCCGCTCGTCGAACGGATTGGTTTCGTCGTCGCATCTAACGTAAAACGCTTCTTGCGGCGTGCTGCCAAACAGTGCTCCGTCGCGCCAGACGTTTGTCAGGAAGGCACCAACATTGCGAACGATCTTTGCCCACAACGAGCGGTCATTCGGCTCGAACACCACCCACTGCGTGCCCTGATCGATCGACTTCTCAAGGAAAATGAGCAAACGCCTGGTACTGATGTACTTTAGATCGGCGTTCATGTCGCCCCCGATGGTCCTGGCACCCCAAACGGTAATCTTGCCATTGATATCGCGAATGCAGTTGATGCCGCCCGGGTTCAGCCCATCCTGAACAGACTTGCTGATCAAGTGCTCGAGGCCCTTGGGCAATGCGCCGTGGATTGGTTCATTCGCGGGAGCTTTGTGCACGCCACGGGTATGGTCCACGCGCGCATAGATGCCGGCGATGTGGCCGCTCGGGCTTACGTAGATCTCTCCGTCGCTATCGTCGTCGGGAGCGGCAGTGAGTTTCGTTGCGATATCGAAGACTTTGATGCGTGGGAAATAGAGTGCGCCGTAATCCGTATTCGATACAACCTTGATTTTGTCTTCCGTTAGCTCGTCGGGATTGGGCGGAGCGTCCAGAATCGCCACTCTGTCGTGCAGGTTTTCGCAATGATCGATGATGTTGCTCTGAACGACCTCATCCGTGATACCAGGCGCGACCACCATCGAAATTTCGTCGATTGCTTCGAGCGGTGTCAGAGCGGTAGGAGCTTGCAAGCCATCGATGGTCTTGAAGCGCATCACATAGCAGCGCGTGCCTTCGTTGTTAAAGAATCCATAGACGCCGTGCACCAGCTTCCTCTGGTCTTCATTCGTTGAAAAGTCCCCGAAATGAGACCTGAACTCGGCGAATGAAGTGCAGAGAATCGGCTTGCCTTCGTCTGCCAGATCGCTGACGCCGTAGCGTCGGGCGGCCACGACAAACGCATCCCGAGCATCGCGAAATGCCTTCAGGCCGTTTGGGTCATTTGCCTTTGGTCGGGGTGGCCTTGCTCCGGGCACTGCCAGGCCATCATATGTCTGCTTTGCCTGGTTGTAGGATGCTTGGGGATACGGAAAAGGCCAGGTTACAAATTTCTTGTTATTGTCGCCGACTGGCTTGGTCGGATCAAAGTTCGGATTCTCTTCCGGAATGTCAATGCTATCCGGCACGATACCGACGAAGGCAGCTGTGCTTGTGCTCACGCCAACGATCGGCTTGATAGTGGAAGGAACTTCCTCAACGTATACACCCGGCGACAGATACTCTGGCATTTAATACCTCCTTGTTGAAACCGCGGCACCGTGCGGCACCTACACAGTGAAGTTGTCTATAAATGGCGTTTTCTTCGAACCCTCAAGTCGACCTTCATCACTTCTGCCAGGCTTTTGGGTCTCGAAGCTTTTGGCGCTGAAACCGGCTGAACTTCCTCCCTGGCCTTCGGTTTCGCTTTGCCATCCGTCTTCGGCTCAGACTTTTTGGGCGCGTCGGACTGCCTAGCGGCCGCTTCGGATCCAACTGGCCCGTTCGATTTTTCCTTTGCTTCTACGATGTCCGACTTCTCAGGTTGAGCTTCGTTCGGGGTGTCTTCCACCTCCGGCCCTGTCCCGGAATCTCCGTCCGTGACTTGCTTCTCCGGACTCATACTGCTTCCTCCCTATCCCTAACCTGCACTCTCGAAATCAGATTGCGGCTCTTGATTCCCCTTCGGCTTCACTTGCGCATCTCTAAACTGCTCATCATTCACCTTCTCGAACGAGCCGAATGTCTTCGAGCTTTGTACAGGTCCCCGGCTTGTCGATCATCACTTCCACAGATTGATCGCGATAACCTCGCGCACGAACCTGCACGGTGCGCTGGCGGCGTTCGTTCGGGAGAATTCCTGAGATTGTGTACTGGCCTTCCGCGTCAGTAAAAGTCTTTTCACCACTCCCTTTGATCCGGACCTCAGCCAACAACACAGCGGTTTGCTTCGAGAAGGTCACGACGCGCCCTTTGATCCCAGTGGGCTGCAAGCGAAGCACCGTGAGTCTGCCAAATCCTTCTGGCCCATATGAGACCGCGGCGTCGAACTGTGCCTTCCCATAACGCTTGTCGCCTTTCGACTGAAAAGGATCTTGCTGATCTCGATTTGCCAGGCCGAGCGGACTCCTGGACACACCTTTCTTTGGCATGAACCCGACAAGCTTGTAACTTCCCTCAGGCAAATCTAGAAAGAAAAAAAGTCCGTCGAACCGTGTTCTTGTGGTGTCAGGGCTTTGCGCCTTCAACCCCTGCACAGAGCGCCCGGCCTTGAGCCACGAGAGTTTCTCTTCGTAAGCCGTTGGTTTCGCCGTGAGTTCGAGATGGGCGCCCGCAATGGGTTTACCGCTGAGACCGTCGAGGACGAGTCCCGCGATCGCGACCTTATGCCGCGCCGCCATGAAGTCCGTCATTGTTCTAACTCCATGCCGGCTTGCACCTTGATCGATTTGTCCGTCACAGGCCGCTCGGTCTCCTCCGCGCGATCCGGGAAGACCCCAATCGTGACCGTATAGTTCAGCGCTGCTTTGGGTTTACCGCCGAGTGCCTGCCAAAACTCCGAAACACTCTGAAGGCGTCCCGGTTGCAACGTGCTCGAAGGCAGCGGCGGCTCCTGCCCTTTCAGCATCCCCTGGAGCAACACTTCGGGAATCGTCGGGTGATTCAGCAGGACCTTCATGACTTCACTCAGCAACCTATGCTCATCAAAGGCCCGTGTCGTGGAACCCTCACTTGCCCAAGCTGTGATCAGATAGGAACAATCAACTCTGACAGGGTTGCGCCGCCTCACCGATGTTCCGTCGTCCCTGTGCTCGATCATCCATCCTGTATTCCGTAGTTCAAGGTTCTCTCGAACGTCGTAGAGGAACAGGTCCACGGCCGGCAGAGTCACAGACGACGGAGGAAATTCGCTATCAGGCGCGGCAAAGCTGATGCCGACCTGTTGAACTAATCCTGGGGAGAGTTCGCGTCTCAATAATTCCTCCACCGCTCTGTCCAGATCATCGATCATCGACTCACCACATCAACTCGATCATCGTGAATCGAAATCAAGTTCGACTCACTGAACGCCAAATTGAAATCATCCTGCCTGAGGGTCCTGGCTATTCGTGATCCCGAATCGTTCCAAAGGTCTGTTCGTACTGCTCGATGGATTTCTCAAGAACCTTCAATAACTCTTTGGCGAATGACGGCCCAGTCACAATCCTCGTGTGCATCCTTCCCTGCAGACCATTGGAATACTCCTGTCCGAAATCCAGCAGAAACTCAAAAGCGTTATGCCCTATCTCGAAGTAGTTCGCATATTTGCCCTCGATAGCGTTTTGGGTAAGCTCTTCGCCTTCGCGGCGCTTTTTAGACATTGACGACCTACACCCTTTAACGCTTGTAAGATCGCGCACATGCACCCACAACGATAATCAGTGTCCTGCACGGAGTCTTGTTGCAATCGTCGAGCCAATACACAAGCTGATCGGTTTGTCATCTGAGCTCTTAAACGTTGAGACCCATTGGATTCGCCGGTTAAACGATCGCTTCCCATGTAAACGCAATCGATCGAGAGCATGCACCGCCCACTCATGGATCTAAAGGTGCACATCGCAACATAAGTCGCTGCTTCTGCGTCAGGGCACGGAACGCGGCGACATTGTCACCCAAAAGTGTCACTGCAGTGTCACAAGTGCAACATGGTTGTTACGCCGCTTTAGCGAATGTTGCTCAGGATTGCTCTCGACTTCGCCCGAACATCGCCGCAGGACACTCTTATTCCCTCGTCTTTCGAGCGACCCTGTCTTTCCAAATCAGTTCTGTACGCCGCCGAGATTTGGCAGCCTGATTGCCGCTGGTTCGATAAGGATCTTTGTGTCGATTGCTGCGACACGGGCAACCACTGAAGAGAAAGGCCTCAAAAAGCAATTTGACCTCAATCATGAAAGCACCCTCTACCGAATTCGCCGTCGAGAACCACCCGCTTGCGGAGGCACGACATACAGCGCGACCGGGCAAATCCTCCTCGACGGATTCCTACGCCAATTCCCTCGAACACATACTTGCGGAACTCGAGCGCATTGATCTCCTTATCGAAGCTCAAGTTGCGCGGGCGCGACAATCGAACAAAGAAAATGAATTTCAGGGACTTTATGTTTCCGAGCAGGAAATTGATGCTCTCATCGCGCAGCCCATTGGCCTGCCGCGTTGGGCCACAGTGCGGCCGGTCAATGGCGAGCCCAGCGTCAGAGACGCAATTCTGCAACTCGCAGCAAGAATAGATGTCCGGAAAAGCTCAACCATCGAGAGCGGAGTCCCTCTGCGTTTAGCCATTCTTGCGGAGCGTTTCCAATTGACTCCGTTCGACGTGGACGTCCTTTTGATCTGCCTGGCGACCGAAATAGATCTTCGCTACGAGCGGCTGTGCGCGTATCTGCAAGACGACGTAACCAGAAAGCGTCCCAGCGTGGACCTGGTGTTGAACCTCCTGTGTCCATCCTTCCTCGCGAAGCTTCAATCGCGGGCGCAGTTCGACCCGACTGCCGTCCTCCTGAAGCACAACCTCATCGCTGTCCTGGACGACGCGCCGGCTTCCCGCACGCCCTTGTTGAACCGTTTTCTGAAGCTCGACGACAGAATCGTCAGCTATTTGCTGGGACACGACGAAATCGATTCTCGTTTGAGCCCATACAGTGCCTTGGTCGCGCCGAAGAAGTCATTGAAAGATCTCACATTAGAAGATGAGCTTTTGAATGGACTGACGGCCCTGTTGGAGGTTCACAAAAGAGATCATCGTGGTCTCTGTCTCTATTTCCAGGGGCCGTATGGTGTGGGGAAGAGGTCGACCGCTGAAGCACTATCTCGTCACCTGGGATTGAATCTACTGGTCGTCGATGTGGATCAGTTCATCGCGTCCAATCCTGACTTTCCTTTCTCCGCCCGGTTGATCTGCCGAGAAGCGTCCCTTCAAAATGCCGCGGTCTACTGGCAGGGATTCGATCTGTTGCTTTCCGACGAGCGCCGCGCGACCACAATTCGCATGCTACAAGACGTTCTACCCAACACGAGCGTCGTGTTTTTGAGCGGAGAAGCTGATTGGGAGCCGGCCGATCTTCCGGGCCTTCCTTCCTTTGTCCGCGTCGAGTTTCCTCGCCCCGCCTATGCGAGCAGACTGGCTTTTTGGAACAAAGCGCTCGAAGACTGGGGACCGAAAGAAGAAGAAATAGCAGTGCTTGCCAACAAATTCCGTTTCACCGGCGGTCAGATCCGGGACGCCGCCGCCACGGCGCGGAATCTGGCGCTTCGGCGCGCGCCTGAAAGTCCATCACCAGCGATTAGCGATTTGCTTCATGCATGCCGTTTGCAATCGAACCACAAACTTAGCGCGCTCGCCTCGAGAATCACACCGCACTATGCGTGGTCCGACATCGTGCTGCCGCCTGACCGCCTCCGCCAGTTGCGAGACATTTGCAGCGCCGTCGAGTATCGATCGATCGTTTACGATCAGTGGGGCTTCGATGCGAAACTGTCGCTCGGCAAAGGACTGAGCCTCCTTTTCGCTGGGCCATCCGGCACTGGGAAAACCATGGCGGCGGAAGTCATAACGCATGAGCTTGGTCTCGATCTCTACCGAATCGACTTATCCACTGTAATTAGTAAATATATTGGAGAAACGGAGAAAAACCTCGCCCGCATCTTTGATGAGGCCGCAACGTCCAATGCGGTATTGTTCTTCGATGAAGCCGACGCTCTGTTCGGCAAGCGCAGCGAGGTGCGAGACTCACACGATCGCTACGCCAATATCGAAATCAATTACCTTCTCCAGAAGATGGAGTTGTACGAGGGAACGGTGATTCTCGCAACCAACCTTCGCAAGAATATGGATGATGCTTTCGTCCGGCGCATCCAGTTCACCATCGAGTTTCCCTTCCCTGGATTCGATCAACGACTCGCCATCTGGCAGAAGGTCTGGCCACAAGCGACGCCGCGAGAAAACCTTGACCTGGAGTTCTTGGCTCGCCGCTTTGAGATCGCAGGCGGCAACATCAGGAATATCGCCCTATCGGCCGCTTTTCTTGGCGCCGAGGACGGCGGATGCGTAAAGATGAAGCATCTGATCCGTGCTACCTGGCAGGAATATCAGAAGATGGGCAAGGTCATCCTGGAGGATGAATTCGGCGCTTACGGGGACCTCCAATGAACGCACATCCAGTTTCGGAGCAGCTGCGATGAAGATTGAAGAAGGACATGAGCCAATACCTGACAGGTTGAAACCTGTCCAGCGTCTCACCACAGATCAAAGCGGGGAACCCCAAACAGTAGCCTCTGCGAAGGATCCCGCTTTCGTGGAGCGCGTAGCCTGCCGTGCTGGAGACGTTTCGTGCGCTGCCGCCCACGCCTCCACATTGAATCGCGCAACGTCGTCCAGACCGGCTCGGGCGGAACGCTCACTGCTGCAACTCCAGAGGCAATATGGAAACCACTATGTTGAGAGAGTCCTGACCTTGGCTAGACAAGCTTCAGGCGGAGAGAAAAACAGCGGAGTATCCGCTGAGGTGGAGACTGCCATCCAAAAGGAGCGCGGAAGCGGTCACGGACTCGACAGTGGTGTTCGCGGGCAAATGGAAGGCGCGCTCGGTGCCGACTTCAGCGGGGTTCGCGTGCATGTCGATCCACAGTCGGACGCTCTGAACCGGACCTTGAGCGCACGGGCTTTCACGACGGGCCAGGATATCTTTTTCAGTCAGGGCGCCTATCAGCCGGGCAGTTCGACAGGCCGCGAACTCATCGCACACGAGCTGACTCACGTAGTGCAGCAGGATGGGGATAAGGTTCGCCGCGCCATGACGGTCAGCCATCCCGGAGATCCTCACGAAGTGGAGGCTGAGGAGACGGCCAAGGCAGTCATGCGATCGGAAACGTCAACTGTCAGCAGGGAAACCAGTGCCGAGGCGGCTTCGATATCTGCCAGCCGCTCTGAGGTACAGAGACAGCCCGAGGCTGGCAAGGAAGAAGACGAGGAAGAGAAAAAGCACACCGCCACGATGAAGGCTGACAGGGCTCCCGTTTCGGGCGATGCACCTACCAAAACAGATCCCCCCGCTGAAGTCGTTGGCGCTCCGCCTGCGGTAGCGGCCAATGCACATAAGACCGTGGATATGACCTTAACGGCAATATACGAAGACGTCCCCGGTGAAGCACAGGACAAAGTTAAGCGCGCGAAGGGTAAGGAAGCTCTGTGGCTCGACCCTCTGACCATGCTCTCCAACTTTCCGGTCGAGAAACGAAATACTGTCTCCGAAGGCGTCGTTGCAGGCGGCGGTCAAAAGACTGTCGAGACATACCATGCCCCGATTTCCGATAGCGTCCCAGCAAGTGGTCGAGGCTCGATATCTGCATCACTGAAATACGCCGGCGACCAGAACACCAGCTTCAGTGTCACCGTAACCGGAATCAAACGCGATTCCATCGCCAGCGCCGAAGCCATGGCTCGCAAGGCTATTGAGCGGGAAATCAAGACATACGGCGACATAGACGAAATCGCCGCTATAGCGGAAAAAGAGCTCAACGCCGTGGAGAAATATCAGGGCGCGAAAGTTGCGATTTCGGTCCGGGATAACAAGGTGATGGATGCTGGAAGTACAACTTTTTACTACAAAGTTCGCAGCGATGCCGGGATTCAAATGGATATGCTCGCGGCGCCGGTTGGAGAAAAACAGACAACGTACTCGGGCTCGAAGACTTCGGGCACAACGACAGAAGACGAATCGGGGGCCAAAGCTAGAAGCTTGCAAGATAAGGAAGATATCAGCAAGAAAGATACTGACACGTATAAGAAGAAAGAAACTTCCACCGAATCCCAGGACGTCGATTACTACGAGAGCGTCGTCAAGACGCTTGACGACTATGTTACCAAAACTACGATAGTCCGCAACCAGCTGGCTTCCGAGTTTGCCGAACAAATCGTCGGACATAAGGAGTCGACTTGGGGTGACCACGAAACTACGCACACCACAAAAGGAAGTCACACCGACTACACGAAAGACTCAAAGCACACGGTAGAAAGCGGCGACCGAGACAAGGAGAACTTGGCGGCGAAGCTGAAAAAAGGAGTGCAGATCGCCAAGAAGGTGACTTCGATTCCCTATATTGACAAGGTTCCGGGGCTAGGATGGCTGACTCGCAAAGTGAAAGGCTGGGAACTTGATCTGGCCGAGGATGTACTGGGACTGTTTGAAGAAACGGGCAAAGTCGCGTTTACCGATACTAAGCTCGACGAAAACGTGAAGAGCGACCAGACCATCAAAGACGACACCGATCGCAAACGCAATGTCGAACTCAAAGAAGATGACAAGAAAGAGGTCACAAGCAAGCTATCCGAAGACTTCAAGAGCAAGACCGATGAAGATTGGCAACGCCACTTGAAGGACATCACCGAAACCAGCAAGACGTTTCGAAGCAAAATCAAGAAGGATGCCGACACCACGGTTGATCAAACCCACAACGAAGACTACAAGCGGGACAACAAGCAGGACGAAACTCAAATCGACGAGCGACATAAGACTCTTGCAAACCAATCGACCACGGCGACATTCGAGGTCGCATCGACTTGGAAATTCACCAAGCCGGTCGTCAAAGCATCCGTCACGTCTGGTGACGCTGAGGTAAGCTATGCTCCGTTTCCACCCGAGGCAGATGAGGTGGCAAATGCCACCAAGAAAGACAAACCGACGACTCCCTAAAAAGGGACCGGGATAAGAATTTAACAGAAATCATGGAGCGCTGTACGCGAACCTCCGATTAGCTGGCAAGTGCTAAGTGCGCGCGTGAATGTTCCCCTACGAGGCATGAGCGTAACTCTGGCTCCGACTGGCACGCATGAAGCAGAATGGATAAGAGCTCTTATGGCACAGCAAGTCTGTAACGGTGCAATGCTTCAATGCACCATGGGCATGACCCCAAGCAGCCTGACGGTGCTTCCGGTAAATCGCGTCAACACCGCAGAGCAGCCCGATGCCAACATCATGGATCACATTCCACTGGTGAACATCATGCCCTTTGGCATGTGTATGTCGCCGGCAAATCCTGAGGTTGCCGCTGCCACGGCTGCGGCCATGGGGGTGTTGACGCCAATGCCGTGCATTCCCGTCACAACAGCACCGTGGGTCCCCGGTGCTCCAACCGTGTTGTTGGCAGGCAGTCCGACCCTCGACAGCACATCTACGCTGATGTGCATGTGGGCAGGCGTGATTGAGATTGTCGAGCCCGGTGAATTCACCGTATCGGTTCCCTAAGGTACCACGACCGGTCTCACAATTGGCTTTGTGAAAGGGCATGACCTTGGTCGTGCCGAAAGTTTTCGGAAATACGAGGGGTTTCAACCCCTGAGGGACGTTCTTCGCGGTGCAAGAGCATTGATGAGACACTTCTGGGCTCGCCATTGAAAGAACTTCATCGCGATGACAAGTAGGCGGCGGTTGTAACACCTGGAGACAAAACTGCGAGAAGGAGTGGCTGAGAAACTTGTCAAAGGAAATCTTGACCGAGCCAGCTCAAAAGCTGACCGACAGACAGGAACCTCGCGCGCCTCTCCAGGAATCCGCTCGCTCGTATCAAAGTGCAGACGACAAGGTCCTTCGCCTGCAGCGCGCTGTGGGCAACCGCAAGGTTGCGGAATTGATCCGCTCCAGGCAAATCTCTCGCGATGGCACGTTTGTTCCAATCCGGCCCAAGCTGAGTGTCGGCGCGACGGACGATCCGCATGAGCGCGAAGCCGAGCACGTCGCGCGACAAGCCGTAAACACGCCCGAACCGACTCTCAAGCAGGTGTCTCCCCCAGTCGGGCTTGCGAATCCGGGACGACCAAAAGTCCAAGCAACAGACCTTATCTCCAAGAGTCAACACGGCCCCGAGAAAACGAAAGATCCCGAAAAGGAAATTGAGTCGAACGAGGATTCCATCCAGCGTCAAGCGAATCTGGATGGCAACGACAGCTTTGATAGCAATTCCGGACTGAAAAACCGCCTTAACGCAAACCGGGACAATGGCGGCGTCCTGCCTGCGCACATTCGCACCTATATGGTGCCACGGTTCGGCCTGGACTTCGGCGGCGTCCGAGTCCATGCCCGCGTTGATTCCGCAACGCCGTCCGTGCAGCGCGACGGACAAACTGAAGACAAAGATACCGCGTCATGCTCCACTTGCGCCGCCGAACAGCAAAACGCCGTCCAACGTAGTCCGGCAGTCGAGAATCTCTTTGCGCCCACTGAACGATCATGCGCGCCCGAAGCGTCCACAGAAACCACCCCATTCGGCTGCAATGGGCAACCCTCCGCTCGATTCTCTGCGATGACGCCGGCGCCAGCTTCGACATCTGCCAAACTGAACACTCTTACGCAGCCCCAGCCAACCCCGGCGCCTATGGCTGCGAATATTTCTCGTCTGTCGGAAGCTCCGAGCCGCGCCCCGCAAATCCAGAGAGACTGGTACAACTTCGATATTCCCTTGACGGATTACCAGTTCGATCCCACCCCCGAAGGGGTGAAGACCGCTGCCAACCTCGTCAAGGACACTGCCGTTTCCGGCTTTGATTGGATCGTCGACAAGATCAAGAGCCTGGTCGACTCTGGCAAACAGTGGTTAAGTGAACGGTGGAGTTCGCTCGAGGAGTTCGCATCGTCGAGCTTCGACACCGCGAAGAATGCATTCGCCAACATTGTCGGCCTGATCAAGAACCCTCTCAACTTCCTGGGCGACAGCCTCATGAACTTGGATGCCCAGGGGCTGTCCAAGGCGTGGGCGGCGTTTTCAGGATTGATCACCACCGTTGCCGACGGCTTTAAGGCAACGACAGACGGCCTTCTGGGACAGGTTAGCAAGCTCTGGGGTGGCATCAATGGCTTTGCTACGTCGTTGCTGAACCAGGTGTCCAGTCTTACTGAGAACTTCCTCTTTAAAAAGCTGCCCGACACGCTTCAGAGATTGGCCTTCACTGTAATCGACGAGCTGAAGAGCCTTTGGAAGAGCATCAACGATGGCTGGAGCAGTCTCTTCAACAAGATCAAGGCCTGGGTCGATGGCGCTCTCGATAAAGTCTTCGGCTTCGTTCGTAAAGTGGCATCGTTCGGCATCAACGTAGTGATTGCCGGGATCGTTCAATTCGGCCAGCTCGTCCTGTTCCTCAAAGATCTCTTCTCCAACCCGATGAAGTACGTCAACATCCTGGCCGAGCGCAGCGTGAAAGCCTTCGACGGCGTGGAAAGCCGGTTCGTCGGCATCATCGGCCAGTATTTCGGCAGCACCAAGGCCGCGGAGCCGCCCGCTGGCTCAAGCACGACAATTCAGCGGGCGCCCGCACCTGCAGCAGCCGCCGAGACAAAGAATTCGGCATCCTGGGGCGACATTGGTCACGGCGTCCTGGAGATGATGGGGAAAAAGTGGAACGAATTCAAATCCGACCCCATGTCTATCGTCACCGGGCTGCTGATGGACATGTTCTTGCCGATCGTCGGCAATGTCAAAGACGTCATTCAGCTGTTCAAGGACATCAAGAAAATCGTGACCGGCCCCTTGGGCGCCGGCTCGCTTGAAGAGTTCTGGACCAGTTTGCTGCAGATCCTGGACATCCCGATCCTGATCTACAAAACGGTCGTTAGCATCCTGATGCGATCGCTGATGGTCCCACTGATCGTGGCCACCTTCATACCGCATCCGCTGGTCAAAGCCATTGCAGCCGCGGTCGGCGAGGCCTTGCTCGCCGCTTTTGTGCAGGGCGAGGGTCTGAATCTTACCCAGAAGCTATTGCTTCTGAAGACCGGCGCGACCACCCAGGCGCAGAAGGAAGACGCCTACAACCGCATCGCCGACAGCCTGATCGCGCTGGCGATGACCGCGGTGATCATCGTAGTCATGCTGATCCTGCACTTCATCGCCAATGTGATGAAGGGAATCTTCAATTTCGTCAAAGGCAAGGTCTTTCGGATCGAGGTAGCGCCGGTGGAAGGCAAGGGCGCCGAGCCCAAGACCGAAAAACCGAGCGATCCGAACGCCAAGCCATCTGACAAGGATCCGGCGAAACTAAAACCCGGAAGCACCGACAAGATGATCATCTGTCGCGTGTGCGACATCGTTCCCAATGTACCCGCAGACTTGATGGCGCGACGGGCGAAGTTATCGCCGGAGATGCGCACCTACCTTGACGGCGAAGCCGGCAAAATCTTCCCCGATCCCGCCAATCCGACCCCGGAGAACTTCCAGACACTGCGCGATTTCATGGAGGATGCCGCAACGAAAGGCGGCGGCGACCTCGAGTCAGGACTGCGGAACAAGGCTGCGTCAGCAAGCGTGGGGAGTGTAACGGCTCCGATCGACTTCGACGGCCATATTACGCGAGCGGAAATCAAGCCGAACGGAAATGTAGTGGGAGGTCATTCCACAGCTACCGGTGAAGTGAAGGTGATTCCCGGGACGGAAGCGGGTCGCAACCCACAAGGCGTATACAAGGCGAAGATTCAGGTGGCCGACCCTGCGAATCCGGGTCGATACCTCCCAAAGACAAACAACCTCGGCTACTCCACGATGTTCCCGGACACCTGGACCCCAGAACGCATCAAAGTGGAAGTTGACGCAGCATACAAGACCAAGACTGTATCTGGGAATATGTGGGAGGGCACAACTCCGAGCGGCATCAAGGTCCAAGGTTATCTAACGCCCAAAACGACCGTGTATCCGCTATTATGAGGTGCGCATGAAACTCAGGTTCTGGTGGCGGGATTCCTTCGGAGAGCTAGTGCCGGCATGCGAGTCCGATACGCTCAACCTCGATAGCATCAGCCCTCTGTCGTGCCTGCTTACTGACAGTGGGGGTGGCTGTTACCTCGATGCACTGCCCTGGCTCGAAGAGGGCCTACGACGTATCGCAGCATCCAAACTCGGTGTGGCAAAGTTAGTCGATTGGGCTCGGGACACATGGGCGGCGCAGATGAGCGAGGATCATGTGAAGATCTACTCACTCCACGATGAGGAATATGCTGAGACCATCGGCCTGGACGCCTTTGAGAAAGCGCTTCGCGCGTGGACAGAATTCATCCAGACGCCACCTGACGCGAAGGCATCAAGAACGATCGAGATCTGAGCCGGTGTCGGCTCCCATGCTTACCCTAACTTCCCGCAAAATGGGTTGTTCCCCATTGCCCCATAACCTGGATCAAGGCAACTTATTCTGCCGGCAAGTTGATTCCAGCCGATAATTCCGGCTGGTCATGTACGAACCAATTCCGATTCGGGACCTACTGTTCGTTCTCGCAGGATGTTATATCTCTCCATCTTTCGATACAACGTCATGCGCGACCAGCGCAATTTCGCTGCCGCCTTACTTTTGTTCCAGTTGGTGGCTGCCAGGGCCCAGAGCAGCCGCCCACGCTCATCATCGGGAAGAGACTTCAATTCTGCGCAACGTCTGCGAAAATGGATAGGAAGATCCTCAATCGTGATGTCCGTCCGCTGCCCTTCAGCAAATATCGACTCCAGCAGGTTCTTCAACTCTCGAATATTGCCAGGCCAGTCGTAGGAAAACATGCACGCAAGTGCTTCATCGGTAACCCGCCGCATTCTTTGACGGAACTGTCTGCTGAAATGATCGATGTAGTGATCCACGAGTGACGGTAAATCTTCCTTGCGTTCACGCAGGGGCGGAAGATGAATTCGCGACACATTGAGCCGAAAGAAAAGGTCTCGCCGGAATTTATTCTCCTGGCTCAGTTGATCCAAATCCTGATTGGTTGCCGCGACCACCCGCACGTCGACCGGAATTCCTCGAGCGCACCCCAGACGCTGTATCTCCTTGTTTTCAATCACGCGCAGGATTTTTGCTTGACTGTAGGGGCTCATGTCTCCAATCTCATCGAGAAAGAGCGTGCCCTGATCGGCCGCCTTCAACCTGCCATCTTGTCCGGTATCAGCTCCTGTAAAGGCGCCCTTTGCGTGTCCAAAAAGTTCACTTTCAAGCAGTGTGTCCGGAATCGCCGCACAATTGATAGCAACAAATGGCTTAGCCCGTCGCCGACTTTTCTTGTGCACAAGTTCAGCGAATAATTCTTTGCCGGTTCCGGTCTCGCCGGTGATTAGGACGTTGCTGTCGCTCGAGGCAAGTCGATCAATTCGCGTCCGGATCTCGCGCATAGCAACGCTTTCGCCAATGATTCCATCTTCCGCAGTTGCACCGGCATTGGTTTGCTCTACAACACTCTCTGTGAGGCGCAGGCAGCGCTGAACAGCGGCGGGCAATTCGTCAGCCGCAAACGTGAAGCGCACATACTCGTTTACACCCGCCCTTAACGCGGCAATGGCCAAGTCTTCGGAGCTGTTCGCGACCACGAGAATTACGGGAAGAAAGCCATGCATGTCGTGGATATGCCGCACGAGCTCCAGACCTCCCTCCGTGCCTGAAGACGGAGATGGGCCAAGAACCACCATCTGGCAGTGTCGAGAAAGCAGGCAATTCATTAACTGCTCTCTGCTCGCGGTTCGAGTTACCTCGAATCCTGCGTGCAATAGAGGGGCACTCAGTCGATCGCCGAAAGGGGGATATGTTTCAAAAACGAGAATGGCGTTGTGTCCCATGGTCGTCCACCTGCCCCAAGCTGCACCCGGTCTAAAACTGAACGCATTCAGCGTTCTTGTCTGGAGAAAAGTCCGGAGAAAAGAGCGTTACCAAAGCGCACTTCAGTGAGTCTCCGCCGAGCGCGGAAATATTCCCGTTGAACCTCCTCGCCGGTTACATCTCAAATCGCCATCGCAAACTTCGGCCACGTTTCCCCATTTAGCCAGTGTTACCCATGCCCGCCCAGGTCGCATGGAAGTCAAAGACACTGAAACACCTTCCGCAACAGACTCGGCGAGCGTTCTACCAAGTTGCGTCGGTGGGTACCTGCGTTGTGTGCCCGACTTCTTGCAGAATTGAATCTGACCTTCCAATCTCGCTGTTTCACATCAAGGTGGGGGAGAACGTTTTACCGAGTGAACGAGAAGCTAACGTATTCTAGTGAAGCCCCATTGCATTGTCAACGACAATTAAGCTTCGCTCGATCAAGTTTCTCCTTTCGGCGTCCGGTCAGGAAAAGTGCGTCAAATCTGCCTTGAAGGCGGTGCATATCAGAGAAGTCATTGAGAGGAAGACGAAATTGTCACTGCGCTCAGACTCCGGCACTATCTCGATCATGTAAGTGCAGACCGCCATGGAACTTATTCGACACGAAGTTGCCTCAATCAACACGAAACGTTCAGACAACCCCACAAAGATGCGATTCTGCCTATTGAAGTTCCATGTACTGGATGTCCTCCGAGTGCGATATGTCGCCGCTGATTCAGCAGTTGAAAATCCGCAAAAATGGCTTGCATAATCGCCACCGGAGGTCCACAATTTCCTAGCTCTGGGTTTGGCCAGTGGGTCTGATTTTGCGACTTCGCCTCCTAATGGTTTCTTAACGACAAATCACACCATTTTCCTCTTGGGCAAAACCACCGCAAATGAAGCGGAGGCTCCAAGCTCAAAACCAGCTCGAATAATCTTGGAAACCTGCTTGACTCATTTTGAAGAAGGAATTCACTTTACCAATACTTCTGTCAGGAGGCTCGCGATGTGTTCCCAACGGACAGGCAAACGCGACTGGGCCCTGTATGGATCCATTGCGCTCGCAGTTACCGCGATGATGATGTTGCCCACTCCCGGTGTGAGTCAGGAGAGAAAGCATTCAGTTCCGCCCCGTCAGGCTACGGTCCGACCCCAAACCGCCCGGCCCGAGCGTCAGCCAGCGAAGCCGCCGAATGGTCGAGCCCTTTCCAACCACAACCGCGAGGCTTCGCCGAATCGTCCGAACAGCTCTGCCAGTTCATCTTTAACAGCCAGCAGGACTTCCCGTCAGAACGATCAGCCGCTCAATTGGTCGAAGCGGGCTGCCGCCATTAAGACTGTGTCTCTAAAATCAGGAGGAACGGCACGCCTGAATGCGAAAGGCCAAGTTCGTTCGATCGATCAAAACGGCATTCATATCGAGTATGCCGGACATGGCGCACGAACGACTGTCGCCATACGAAATGGCGCGCGCGTTGTAACTACAGGACGACATCAAGGTTATGTGGAGCGTCCCTATGTTACGCGCAACGGCCACACATACGTTCAAAGAACGTATGTGGTCAATCACATGACCCGCACAGTTGCCTTCCGCTCATATAACTATCATGGCGTTCATTACTACGGATATGCGGCGGGCTCTTACTACCGTTCCGTATTTTACAGCTGGGCCTATAATCCTTGGCCTGCGCCCATATTCTGGTCGTGGGGATGGACGCCGACTGTGAATCCCTGGTACGGATATTATGGGTACTATTTCGCGCCCAATCGTACTTATAGCTCAGCCGCGTTCTGGCTGACCGACTACTTAGTAGCTGCCGATCTGCAGGCAGCTTATGAGGCGGGCACGGCAAATTCAGCTAACGTGGACAGTTCTGGAAACCCTCCAACACTGCTGAACTATTCCGAAGCGTCGGCCGGTCAACATCCCACGGCCCTGACTCCTGCAGTCAAGCAGGCGATCACCGAAGAAGTAAAGACCGAGCTTGTGGCAGAACAGTCTGCCGCGAGCGAGAGCCAACATGCCGATGGCGCCGTTGAACAAGCGACGACCAGTGACGACGAGGTACCGCCGGCTCTTGATCCTGCACTCCGTACGTTCGTGGTGGCCACAAGTCTGGATGTTGTGTCCACTGATCAGGAATGCACTCTTACTCCCGGCGACGTTATCACGCGCCTCACCGATACCCCGGATCAAGATCAGGACGTGACTGCCAGTGTGTTGAGCAGCAAGAAGTCGGATTGCAGTCCAGGTAAGTCGATATTGGTTTCTGTCCAAGACCTGCAGGAAATGCAAAATCATTTCCGGGAACAACTCGACAGTGGCTTGAAGGAACTTGCGGCCAGACAGGGAACCGGCGGTCTTCCCAATGCCCCTGACGCTACCCTTGTTTCCGGCGAGGTTCCTCCTCCTGTAGTTGATGCAACTGCGGCCCAGGCTTTGCAGGAACAGGAACAGGCGGCGGACCGAACGGAAAGAGATGTAGCAAGGGAGGAAGCGGGACAGGGTCCTTCATAGCCACCAACACACATGAATAGCATCTGCCAGTTCCCCTCTTTCGTCTTGTGGCATCGTCGAAGAGTTCTTCACAATCGTCGCGGAGTTTTTCGCAGTTGGGGCGAAGCCGGAGAGAAATGTGCGTCCGCGTACATGTACGCAGGGGTCAATGATGACCCATCTTGTCACGTGAAACGTTGGCGGAAACTCCACCTTCGGCGGCGGAAGCAATGGAAATTGAAACTCACCAGAGTCAGTGGTTGTATGGGTCCCAGACCGTGCTGGAAAAGAATGGTGGGAGTTCCCTTTGGCCCTGCTTCCCTGTAGAGCATGGAAACTCCTTCGATCATCACCGTGCGATAAGACACCTGCTGTTCCATTGATCATGCCTCTCTTTGTGCATCCAAGCCAAGGGTTGTGGCGAGCACAACCGCGATGGTCATCAAAACTCGAAGAATTGCTTCCACCTTCATCTGGCGCCTCTCTCTTGTGTTTCCACCGAAGAACCGGACAGACGACCGTGGAAACGTCTGATGCTAACGTCTGCTGACAGAACCACTTTGCTGCGACTCCGATGAGTGGTATGGCGCAGCACCCATCAGGGTTGCGACTTATCCGGTCCGTGGAGGGATTCAATCGCTCTTGCGCGTCTTCTAGCTGACAATGTGCGCACCAACTTTGGACGGCACCGCCTATCTCAGATAATTCCTTTACCAGCGTGTCGAGTGGTGCGCGCACATCCCGACACCGCGATAGGTTGGCACTCTGTCCCGCCTGGAGAGGAAGCAATTCGGGTCTCCCTGCCTTCTCGGCAGGAATCGACAAGCGTCGCACGAGTGCGCGTTGAAGTGGGTGTCGAATCGGCTTGCAACCGCCCTTTTGCTGGCCAGGTCTGCCGGGAAGACGGGTATTGCTGCTTGCCGCTTCGCGAAAGACCGGCTGCGAATGGAAGGCATTGACACTGAGACTTGGGCTCCTACCCTGGATTTTGTCTGGACAGAGCCAACCCGGAGATAGCTCATGCTGCTAACTGGTTCTTTCGCGCTGCCCGCCCGCAGCTCTCTTCGGCCGGTCAGTGAGTTGACAGAAGAACTTCGAAAGCAGCTCGCTGCGGACTAAGGTGATTTCATTTTGAGCCGAGCGAACTCGCGTAGGCTTGTTCGCTTTCGCAGGAGGAGGAGCGGAAGACGCCTCCGGATTAATGACCAAAGCCCGTGCTGTCGACAATCGATCCTCATTGGAGGTAGAGTGTCTACGTCTATGAAAGAAAGGAACCAATATAGGAACCGGATTGAGCTGCTTCAAGGCACGCTCGACATGCTAATCCTGCGGACTCTGCAATGGGGACCACAGCACGGGTATGGCATCGTCCAGGCCCTGCGTCTTCAGTCAGGGGATGTGCTCCAGGTGGAGACAGGTTCGCTCTATCCGGCCCTGCACCGGCTTGAGCGCCAAGGATGGGTGCGCTCGGAGTGGAAACAGACCGAAAGCAAACAGCGCGCTCGCTACTACCGAATCACTCCCACCGGCAAAAGGCAGTTGGCGTCGGATCTCAGCCGATGGGATCGTCTTGTGGAAGCAATCGGATCTGTTATGCATCGCAGTCCCCAGGAGGGCGAAGCGTGAGTTGGCTGCGGAGAGTGTGATTTTGGCGGCGCAAGGACGAACTGCGGGAGGAGTTCGAAAGTCGCCTGCGGATGAGCATCGCGGATCGGATCGCCAGAGGAGAATCTCAGGAGCATGCCCGGCAATCCGCCATGCACGAGTTTGGTAATGTCCCGCTGATCGCAGATGTGACAACGGAGCAGTGGGGCGGGATTTGGATGGACTCACTGCGTGCGGATGTGAACTTCGGTTGGCGGCAGCTTTGGAAGCGAAAGGTGACGACACTTGCGGCGGTGATCTCGCTGGCGCTGGGGATTGGGAGTTGCATGGCGGCGTTCCGGCTGGTGGACGCGCTGTTCTTGCGGCCGATGTCGGCGGTGCAGGATCCTTCAAGCTTGTATGCAGTGACGTATACGCGACGGGCTACAGCGTATCTGCCGTCGTCCACCGATACGAATTCGTATCCGTTCTTTGAGCATGCCCGCGATCTCGTGATGGACGAAGCAGAGCTGGCGGCGGCATCGACGATGAGCCACATCGATGTGACGTATGGGTCGGACGCAGAGACAGAGAAGGCGTACCGGCAGTGGGTTTCCGGCGAGCTATTCCCGATGCTGGGGCTGAAGCCCACACTGGGGCGGATGCTTACCGTGAATGATGACCGCATGGTGAATGGGGGGCCCTACGCGGTGATCTCGTACGACTACTGGCAGCGGCGATTTGGAGGCTCCCCGAAGGTCCTTGGGCGGACCTTCCGCATGCGCGACCATCTGTATGAGATTGTCGGTGTGGGACCGAAAGGGTTTACGGGAACGGAGCCGGGAACGGTGACGGACCTGTTTGTACCTACGAAGATGGAGCCAACTCTGCTGAACCAGAACTCATTTGCTCTGCGGGTATTTGTGCGGGTGCCGCCGGGCGTGCAGGTGTAGGCACTGGCCGCCAAGCTGAATGCGGCATATCAGCAGTGGGAGGAGGTGCGCCTGAAGGACCTTCCCAAAAACCTGCTGAGCCCGAATGCAATCCTATCGCTGAAGCCGGCGGGGACGGGGGCTTCGCTAATGCAGAGCGAATATGCGCAAGCGCTGACGGTCCTGGGCGTGCTGGTTGCTCTGGTGCTGCTGATTGCGTGTACGAACGTGGCCAACCTAATGGCGGGGCAGGCGGCAGCTCGGGGTCATGAACTAGCTCTGCGAATGAGCCTGGGTGCGGGACGGGTTCGGGTGGTGCGCCTGTTGATGGCGGAGAGTGCAATGCTCGGTGGGCAGGCGGCCGTGCTGGGCATAGCCTTTGCGTGGTGGGCGACGCCGTATGTGGTGAGCCGGATCAATCCTCCGGACGACCCGACGCGACTAGTGCTGGGCTTGGATTGGATGGTGGCGGGGTTTGCTGTGCTGCTGACGCTGGCGGTGACGATGCTGTTCGGGATGCTGCCTGCGCTGCGGGCTTCTGGCGTGCGGCCCGGGAACGCGTTGAAAGGCGATGAGGAGCCGCGCTCGAAGGCTGCGTGGATGCAGAGCATGATTGCCGTACAGGTGGCGTTCTGCTTTGTTGTGCTTTTCCTCGCAGGGCTGTTTGCGGTGACGGAGGCGACTCTAGGGCAGCCGATGGGATTTACGGCGGAGCGGCTGCTGCTGTTGGACACGGTTAGCCGGGCGGAGCAGCCGGCGGTGAAGTGGGACCAAATGGTGGCGGCGCTGCGCAACCTGCCGGGAGTGCAGTCGGCGGCACTCGAGGATTGGCCGCTGATGAGCGGGACGCAGCATAACAACCAGATATCCGTGAATGGCGAGCAGCCGAGCCCGGTACTGGCGTTTTTTCTTGCCGTGTCGCCGGGATGGCTGGATACCATGCGGATCAAGCTGGTGGATGGGCGGGACTTCCGCCAGAGCGATGCCACACCGAGCGTGGCGATAGTGAATGAGACGTTCGCAAAGGCGTTCTTTGGCGGGCGAAATCCGGTGGGGCAAGGGTTTGATGTTGTACAGCCGTTCGACGCGCAGATGAAAAAACCGAGGGTGCACTACCAAGTCGTCGGCGTGGTGAAGGATGTGATGTATCGCAATGTACGCGAGCAGATATTGCCGCAGGTGTATCTGCCGGTGCATCACTTGGCGGCGACAGCCGGCGCGGGCACACTGCAGCCGATGCGCGGCGAGGTAATCGTTGTGCGGACGGCGAGTGACAATATGGCGCAGATGGCAGACATGCTACAACGCGCAGTGCCGCAGATGGATCCTGAGTTTCGCGTGAGTACTGTGACTCCCCAGACGGAGCTGATTGCGGACCAGACGATCCGTGAGCGGCTGTTGGCCGCTTTGGCGGGTTTCTTTGCGGGAGTTGCGTTGCTGCTGGCGGCGGTAGGGCTGTATGGAGTGCTTCATTACTCGGTGGTGCAGCGAGAGCGCGAGATCGGGATTCGGATTGCCATGGGCGCCACGGCGGTGAATATTGCCCGGACTGTGAGTGCGCGGGTGATGGCGATGGTGGTGGTGGGAGCCGCGGTGGGACTGATTGCAGGAGCGGCTTCGGTGCGGTTCGTGGCTTCCCTGCTGTATGGGGTTAAAGGGACGGATACTTCGATGTTGGTTCTGCCGGTGATAGTCTTGCTAGCCGCAGCTGCCTGCGCGGCCATTCCAGCTGTGCTGCGCGCAGTACGAATCAATCCGGCCACCATGCTACGTGCAGAATAGTGGCCTCTGATCCCCCAGAGAGGTGCACTTTTTCAGGAACTTTGGCTGCTCCTGAATTCGCCAACAGTATCCAGAAAGGAATCAATCCCCACCGCATGATGGTCAGCTCGCGTTCGCCCGTCTCACTGTCGCTCCCTGTCCCAGAGAGCGATGGACTTAAAGTCTCTCGGCATCTCGACCATCGCTACTAAGTACTACAGCGTCGCATGCGATTTGGAGACTTTTCTTGAAAGAGACTTGAAAAAGTTTGGGGGTACGCAGCTGGCGGGTGTTACCTCGGGGAGGGTGCGAAGCAGATCACCGACGTAGAAAGAGTACGAAGACTGAAGTCCGTGGACGAGGGACACCACCGAAGGAAGGAATAACTCTATGAAGATTAGCCCAACGTATGCGAGGCCGTTAACAGAAGAGGAAGAGACAGCTAGACGTCAAGCCGAAGCAGAATTGATAGCTAAGCGCCAGGCGGCGCAAGCAGCGGCTGAACTGCAAGCCGCCGAAGAAACTAAAGCCAACGGTGCTACGGTTAGCCTGTGTGAGAAGTCTCTCAGTGCGCTCACTTCGCATGATCAGCGCATCCCCTTCAATATCCAGTGGGGAATTGTAAAGGGGTTCGCTCTGTACAGCTTGCTTATGCTTCGGGTCCTGATTGTTTACGCCATAGTCGAATCTGTTACAAAGTAGGTACAACGCTAATTCTCTTACCTATATCTGCGACACGATGGCGCCGGCATGGCCGTCTGCTTAGACGGCCATACCAGCCCGGTAATTCCTTCACGGCGGTGCAGACAATAGGCACATTCATGGTGGCAAGCCTCTCATGCGTCTAACTAAACCGTCATCGTCTACCCCTGCTGTTCCCATTCAGCAACGCCGATTTTATGAGGTTCGCTGTCCTCTTCGGTGGGTGTGGCGAAAATCACCAAGTTTCTGCAACCTCCTAAAGACTGCTTCTCCAAGGTGCTTTGGACAAAGACGGGTTCCGGGCGTCGCGCCCGCGCATTGTCCCAGCTTTTTGTGGCGCTATCATTCTCGAAACCCCTTTTCTTCCGCAGTTCGGAGCACATCAAGATGCCCTTCGGCTACGAATATTGGATGGTGTACCTTCTTTTCGTCAATAATCCGACGGGATCAACTAAGTTGAGAGATTATTCGGATGGCGGCGCGAAGGTGTTCGGTCAACCTTCGCTGGACGTTCTTTGCGAAACGACCAGCGGTAGAACGCGCTTCTCTTAGGAACCCACTTCACCAGCGACGACCACCTTTGGTGCGAAGAGACGCGGAATCTGAACGCTAGATACCTCTCACCTTCTACAAAAGGCTCTCCGTCACTCGCTTCAGATCGATCTCAGGTGTGGATCACCTCCCAACCTCAAAGTGTCGTTTCCGGACAAGCATTTCGCGGAAGTCAGAGGCAATTGCAGGACTACGTGAACGATCATCAGGAGCTGATAAATGCCGCTGTGATGGACGCACTTCCCCCTCGATATTGTGAACTGGGAGCGTCTATTAAATGGGTTTCGCCATTAGCCGAAGACAACTACGTGGAGTATCGCGACGGCGACTTCCTTCAAGCAGTCGAGCTGGGTGAGTTCGCAAAAGAGCTTGAAAGCTTCTGGCCGCATGGCGGTCCTTCGTGGGATGCATTGGGAATCACCTCTGATCCTAGCCTGAAGATAAAACCCAGCGTCGTCCTTATGGAAGCCAAGAGCCATGTCTCCGAGATTTACGGAAGTGGTTGTCAGGCAGCTCCGCATTCCCGTCGATTGATTGAGAAATCGCTCACCATGACAAAGTAGTGGTGCAACGCAAGCGAGGAGGCTGATTGGACGGGGTCGCCTTATCAGTCCGCTAATCGCCTGGCGCACCCATATTCCATCCGCGAGCGGCTCAAACGCTTCGCATGGCTCGTAAACCTCTACTTCATTGATGACCCAATCGGGCCTGCAAACCAAAATGCTTGGGAAGCAGAGTTGAAGAAGGTTAAGACGTTGTTTGGAATCAGCTCAACCCTGCCTTCTGTGATCGACGTCTTCCTGCCTGCACTCGACCCGGTCGATGATCAGGATTCCTTGAATTCAGCTCCGCATTCCCTGCTTGTAATAGAATTGCGAAGCATTGGTCTACTCTATATCGAGTGAATCAAGAATCAATCCGCGGACCGCATCCTGTTGGAGACTTTGGTTTACCGTGGCGCCAACAAAGTCTTCCAATGAAGCTCATAGCAGGAGAAGTGAAAGCAGAATGAAAACCTCCATCGGCTCCGCAGAGAGCCCTTCCAATACCACCCCACCGACCACCAACAAGCACCTTATTCGCTGGGTTGAAAAGATGGCAGACCTCTGCCGGCCTGACTCGATCCACTGGGTTGATGGCTCTCAGGCTGAGTTCGACTCCATTTGCGACCGTCTGGTCGCTGCAGGCACCTTCATTCGTCTCGACCAGAAACGCTGGCCCGGTTGCTTCTACGCCCGTTCCGTCCCAGGCGACGTGGCTCGCGTGGAAGACCGCACTTATATCTGCTCCCTATCCCGCGATGGCGCTGGCCCAACAAACAACTGGGAAGACCCCTACATCATGCGCCGCCGTCTAAAGCAGCTCTTCCGCGCCTGCATGCAGGGCCGCACCATGTACGTCCTTCCCTTCAGCATGGGCCCAGTTGGGTCGCCCCTCTCCGGCATCGGAGTCCAGCTTACTGATTCGACTTATGTAGTTGCACAAATGCGCATCATGGCACGCATCGGTGCGCCGGTCCTTGCCGAAATTGACAAGGATGAAAAGCGCGTCGTACCCTGCATGCACTCCGTCGGCATGCCACTCAAGCCGGGCGAGCCTGACGTGCCTTGGCCCTGCAACGACACAAAATACATCGTCCATTTTCCCGAAAGCCGCGAAATCTGGTCTTACGGCTCCGGTTACGGCGGCAATGCCCTGCTTAGCAAGAAATGCTTTGCCCTGCGCATCGCCAGCAACATTGCACGCGATGAGGGATGGATGGCCGAGCACATGCTCATCCTTGGCGTCGAAGACCCTGAAGGCAAAAAGACCTATGTGGCCGCTGCGTTTCCTTCGGCTTGCGGCAAAACCAACTTCGCCATGCTCATTCCACCCAAGTCCATGGACGGCTGGAAGGTATGGACCGTGGGCGATGACATTGCATGGATTCGCCCCGACACCGACGGGCGCCTGCGCGCCATCAATCCCGAGGCTGGCTTCTTCGGTGTTGCCCCCGGTACCAGCGTGAAGACCAATCCCGTGGCAATGGAGACCCTCTCGCGCAACTCGATCTTTACCAACGTCGCACTCACCCTCGATGGTGGCGTTTGGTGGGAAGGCATGACTGACAAGCCGCCAGCGGAGTGCTTGGACTGGCGCGGCGAGCAGTGGACACCCGCCATCGGCAAGGACACCGGACGCACTGCCGCCCACCCTAACGGCCGTTTTACCGCGCCCGCCTCGCAGTGCCCAACCATCGACCCCGCATGGGAGTCGCCGGAGGGTGTGCCCCTGAGCGCCATCATCTTCGGCGGCCGCCGATCCACCACGTTGCCTCTTGTCTACCAGGCATTCAATTGGTCGAGCGGAGTTTATATTGGTGCAACGATGGGGTCCGAAACTACTGCTGCCGCAACCGGCACCGTCGGTCAGGTTCGCCGCGACCCCATGGCCATGCTTCCCTTCTGCGGCTACCACATGGGCGACTACATCCGCCACTGGATCAAAATGCAGCGCGAGCTTGCGGTCACACCGCGCATCTTCCATGTCAACTGGTTCAGGAAAGATGAAAGAGGCCGCTTTTTATGGCCTGGCTTCAGCGAGAACATGCGCGTGCTCCGCTGGATTGTCGAGCGCGTTCACGGTCGCACTCAGGGCCGCGAAACGCCCATCGGCTGGGCTCCGCGGTATCAGGACATCGATTGGACTGGCCTTGACTTCCCGGCGGAGGCCTTCGACGAACTCATGACCGTAGACCGCGCAGCATGGCGCAGAGAAGTGATTTCGCACGAGGAACTCTTCATCAACCTCCACGACCACCTTCCGCCTGAACTGATTTACGAGCGGGAACTCCTGATTTGCCGGCTTTAGTCGCGGCGAATCCCCTTTGATTCCAAAGGGCTTCTGCGCTTTCCGTTTTTTTCAGTTATAGTAAAGAGTTCAGCTATGCCCCACCAGCAGTGAGGTCTGAAACGAAAGACCTCTCCAGTATTCGCCTTGACGACTCCCGCGCGAATCGCCAAGGGAGATGTGTATTCCCGGTTGAGAACGACACAGGACGCTGAACAACTTCCATCGAGAAGGTTGCCATGCATACATCGGATCATCGCCGCAGCATTCCTCACTCGCAAGGTCTCTATCATCCAAACAATGAGCACGACGCCTGCGGAATGGGCCTCGTGGCCAGCATTCGCGGAGAAAAAAGCCACGAAATCATCCGCAAAGGCCTTGAGGTTCTCATCAATCTCACCCACCGCGGTGCGGCGGGCTGCGATCCCGAGACGGGTGATGGCGCGGGCATTCTCATTCAGATTCCCCATGTCTTTTTTGCGCGTGAGTGCGGCGAACTGGGCATTCAGCTGCCCGAACTCGGCGCTTACGGCGTTGCCATGTGCTTCCTGCCCGTCGACAAGCACAGCCGCTTGCAGTGCGAAGGTGTCTTTGAGCGCATCGCCCAGGGGGAAGGCCTCAACGTGCTCGGTTGGCGCGACACTCCCGTGAACGGCGACGCCATCGGCCGCGAAGCCCGCGCCTCCCAGCCCTATATCGAACAACTCTTTGTCGCCCGTCCAAAGGGTCTGGACGAAGATGCCTTTGAACGCCTGCTCTACCGTGTTCGCCGCCGTACTGAGAACGAGATGGCGGCCTCCGACATCGAAGGCAAGGACGATTTTTACATCCCGTCCTTCTCCTGTCGCACCATCATCTACAAGGGCCTGATGCTGGCGCCGCAGATCGAGAAGTTCTACTTTGAACTTGCCAATCCTCTCGTGACCAGTGCCCTCTGCCTCGTCCACCAACGCTTTTCGACCAACACTTTTCCCAGTTGGAAGCTGGCGCACCCTTACCGATATGTCGCGCATAACGGCGAAATCAACACCATTCGCGGCAACATCAGTTGGATGAACGCCCGCCAGTCCGTGCTTGAAAGCCCGCTCTACGACGGCAAGATTGACGACCTCTATCCGGTCATCATGCCCGACGGAAGCGACTCCGCCTCGCTCGACAATGCCGTCGAGTTTCTTTACCAGTCCGGCCGTTCCCTGCCCCACGTCATGGCCATGCTCATCCCCGAAGCCTGGGCGGGCAATCCCGACATGGACGAGGACAAGCGCGCCTTCTACGAGTACCACGCATCCCTGATGGAGCCGTGGGATGGACCTGCCGCCATCGCATTTACCGACGGCCGCGTCATCGGAGCTACTCTCGATCGCAATGGTCTCCGCCCCGGCCGCTACATCGTGACCAAGGACGATTTGGTTGTACTGGCCTCCGAGGCCGGTGTCCTTGAAGTGCCCGCGGAAGATGTACGCAAGAAAGGCCGCCTTCAGCCCGGCCGCATGTTCCTGGTCGATACCGTTCAAAAGCGCATCATTTCTGATAATGAGATCAAGAAAGATCTGGCCGCGCGCCAGCCCTACGCCGCCTGGCTTCAGCAACAGCAAGTTACCCTCGACATACTGCCCGAGCCTTCGCGCGTCATCGCGTCCAATTCTGAGACCCTGCTGCGCCGTCAGCGTGCCTACGGTTACAGTGAAGAGGACCTTCGCATCCTTCTCGGACCCATGGGCGCGCGAGGCGAAGAGCCCGTCGGTTCCATGGGCACTGACGTACCGCTGGCCTGCCTTTCTGACCGCCCCCAGCCACTCTTCAACTACTTCAAGCAGCTCTTCGCGCAGGTCACCAATCCACCCATCGACCCTATTCGCGAAGAACTGGTCATGTCACTCATCAGCTACATCGGCACCGAACGCAACATTCTCGATGAGGCCCCCGAAAACTGCCATACACTCAAGCTGCCGCATCCCATTCTCACCAATCGCGATCTTGAAAAACTGCGTCGCGTTTCTTCGGGTGACCTGCTTGCCACCACTCTGCCGGCGTTGTTCCGCGCTGCCGATGGCGAGGCCGGCCTCAAGCATTCCCTTGACGACCTGAGCGCACGCGCAGCGCTCGCGGTCAACTCCGGGTACACCCTGCTGATTCTCTCCGATCGCGGCGTCGACGCGACCTACGCGCCTGTGCCCAGCCTGCTTGCTATGGCCGCCGTCCACAATCGCCTTGTGCGCGAGAAAACCCGCACCCAGGTCGCCCTTATCATCGAGAGCGGCGAGCCGCGCGAAGTCATGCATTTCGCCTTGCTCATCGGCTACGGCGCCAGCGCGATTAACCCCTACCTGGCAATTGAAACTCTGCACGACCTCAAGCGCCGCGGCCTGCTGCCTCACAATGTCAGCGCAAACCATGCCGAAAAGAATTTCATCAAGGCAATCAACAAGGGTCTGCTCAAAACCTTCTCTAAAATGGGCATCAGCACGCTGCAAAGCTATCGCGGCGCGCAGGTGTTTGAGGCTGTCGGCCTCAACCAATCGCTGATCGAATCCTATTTTCCGGGCACCGCGTCCCGCATTGAAGGCGTCGGGCTCGATGTGTTGGCGCGCGAGGCCCAACTCAAGCACACGTACGCATCCCGTCCTCTCACCGAGTCGGAAACGGAACTCGTCGTCGGCGGTCACTACCAGTATCGCGAAGGCGGCGAGTACCACCTGCTCAATCCGCAGACCATCAGCAAACTTCAATTCGCAGTGCGGCAAAACAACCCGGCGACCTTCCAGGAATACACTGACCTGCTCGACGATCAGAACCGCAACCTCTGTACGCTGCGTGGCCTGCTCAAGCTCAAGTACTTGGACACTCCCATCCCGCTCGACGAAGTGGAACCGGCCAAGGAGATTGTCAAGCGCTTCACAACCGGTGCCATGAGTTTCGGCTCCATTAGCAAAGAGGCACATGAAACCCTCGCCATCGCCATGAATCGCCTCGGTGGCATGTCGAACACCGGCGAAGGCGGTGAAGATGAAGAACGTTTCAAGCGCGACGCGAATGGCGATCTCCGCCGCAGCGCCGTCAAGCAGGTTGCCAGCGGCCGCTTTGGCGTCACCACCAATTACCTGGTCAACGCCGACGAACTCCAGATCAAGATGGCGCAAGGCGCCAAGCCCGGTGAAGGCGGCCAACTGCCCGGGCACAAAGTCGATGAAGTCATCGCCAAAACGCGGCACTCCATCCCCGGTGTAGGCCTCATTTCGCCACCGCCGCACCACGACATCTACTCCATCGAAGATCTCGCGCAACTCATTTACGACCTTAAGAACGTCAACCCGCAAGCGCGAATCGCTGTCAAGCTGGTCTCCGAGGTTGGCGTCGGCACCGTTGCTGCGGGAGTTTCGAAAGCCCACGCCGATGTCGTCCTCATTTCCGGCGATAACGGCGGTACCGGCGCATCGCCGCTCAGTTCCATCAAGCATGCGGGGTTACCGTGGGAGCTCGGTCTTGCCGAGACACAGCAGGTCCTGCTGCTCAACGACCTGCGCAGCCGCATCAAGGTCCAGACCGACGGCAAACTACAAACCGGCCGCGACGTCGTTATCGCCGCCCTCCTCGGCGCAGAGGAATTTGGCTTTGCAACAACCCCTCTCATTACTATGGGTTGCATCATGATGCGCAAGTGTCACTTGAATACTTGCTCCGTCGGCATCGCCACCCAGGACCCGGTGTTGCGCGCGCGCTTCACCGGCCAGCCCGAGCATGTAGTCAACTTCTTCTTCTTCATCGCCGAACAAGTCCGCCAGCACATGGCCAGGCTCGGCTTTCGAACGGTCGATGAGATGGTCGGTCGCGTCGAACGTCTTGATTCCTCCTTCGCCGATGCCCACTGGAAGGCCAAAGGGATCGACCTCTCTTCAATCCTCTACACGCCCACGCTGCCCTCACGCGTTGCGCGCCGCAAGATGCAGGCCCAGGATCATGGTCTCGAGCAGGCCCTCGATCACGCACTCATTGCGCAAGCTGCGCCGGCACTCGAATCCAAATCGCCGGTCACGGGCAACTTTGCCATCCGCAATGTTCACCGCACCGTTGGTGGCATGTTGGGCGGAGAAATTGCGCGCCGCTACGGTTCCGCTGGATTGCCCGACGGAACGATTCACTTCCGCTTCAAGGGCTCAGCCGGCCAGAGTTTCGGCGCGTTCGTTCCCAACGGTGTGACCTTGGAACTGGAAGGAGATTCGAACGACTATCTCGGTAAAGGTCTCTCCGGTGGCTGCCTCATCGCGTACCCGCCCAAAACCTCGAGCTTCCTTCCCGAGGACAGCATCCTCGTCGGCAACGTCGTTCTATACGGCGCGACCTCAGGCGAAGTCTTCCTCAACGGCATCGCCGGCGAACGCTTCGCCGTACGCAACTCCGGCGCCACAGCAGTCGTCGAGGGAGTCGGCGATCATGGCTGCGAATACATGACCAATGGTCGTGTTGTCGTCATTGGTTCCACAGGCCGCAACTTCGCCGCCGGAATGAGCGGCGGCATCGCCTATGTCTACGACGATCAGGGTGACTTCTCCGCGCGCCGCTGCAACAAGATCAGCGTCGATCTCGAGCCTTTGGTCAACAAGGACGACATAGCCGAAGTTCGGAGTCTTCTTGAACGTCATCGCGACCTGACCGGCAGCCCCCGTGCCGCGTGGATTCTGGAGCACTGGGCCGACGCGCAACAGCGAATCATCAAAGTATTCCCCCACGAGTACAAACGCGTCCTCGGCGTCGCACGCTCCGAAGAGGCCGCTGGCGCCGTCCACGTTTCTCCCCCAATTTCGTCGCCCGCTGTGGCGGCAACCGCAGAGGTGCAGCATGGGTAAGGTGACTGGTTTTCTTGAAATCGAACGCGAACAGCCCGCCCGCCGGAAAGTCGAAGAGCGCGTACACGACTGGCAGGAAATCTACGAGCATTTCCCTGAAGAAAAACAGCGCGAACAAGGCGCCCGCTGCATGGATTGCGGCGTCCCCTTCTGCCACACCGGCTGCCCGGTCAACAACCTTATCCCGGACTGGAATGACCTTGCCTATAACGGCCGTTGGGAGAGCGCGATTCGCCGTCTGCACGCCACGAACAACTTCCCTGAGTTCACTGGACGCATTTGCCCTGCGCCCTGCGAAGCCTCCTGCGTGCTGGCCATCAATCTCCCGGCAGTTTCCATCAAGCTCATCGAGCGCAGCATCGTCGAGCGCGCATGGGACGAAGGCTGGATTCATCCTGAGCCGCCGGAGCACAACACCGGGAAGCGCGTTGCCGTCGTTGGCAGTGGCCCATCGGGTCTTGCCGCCGCCCAGCAATTGCGCCGCGCCGGACACTCCGTCACCGTCTATGAAAAGGCCGACCGCATCGGAGGCCTCCTTCGCTACGGGATTCCCAACTTCAAGTTGGAAAAGCGCGTCATCGATCGCCGCATCGAGCAGATGCGCGCCGAAGGCGTCACGTTTCTGACCAACGCGCATGTAGGCGTCAATGTGCCCGTTGAAGCGCTCACGGGACACCACGACGCCATCCTGCTGTGCGGTGGCGCGGAGCAACCTCGCGATCTCAAGATTTCAGGCCGCGAATTCAAGGGCATCCACTACGCAATGGATTTCCTACCCCAGCAGAATTGCCGCTGCGAAGGCGACATCGTCGATCCATCCATCTCCATCAGCGCCGAAGGCAAGCGCGTGCTCATCATCGGTGGCGGCGACACGGGCGCAGACTGTCTCGGTACCGCGCACCGTCAGGGACCAAGAAGTGTCCATCAATTCGAAATCATGCCCAAGCCGCCCGAGTCACGCGCCGCTTCAACGCCGTGGCCGATGTGGCCCATGCAGTTGCGCACTGAAGGCGCCCACGAAGAAGGTGGCATCCGCGACTGGAGCATCAACAGCGTGAAGTTCACCGGCGATGAAAATGGCAACGTCAAGCAGTTGCGCGCTCTTCGCGTCGGACCTCCGCCCGCGTTCGAGCCCATTCCTGGAAGTGAGTTCACCCTCGATGTCGATCTCGTCCTGCTGGCCATGGGCTTTCTGGGTCCGGTTCGCAATGGCATGATCGAGCAGTTAGGTGTGGACCTCGACCAGCGCGGTAACGTAGCCACCACCGACTATATGTCGTCTGTCGACGGCATTTTTGCCGCGGGCGACATGCGCCGTGGTCAATCTCTCGTTGTCTGGGCCATTGCAGAGGGACGCAAAGCCGCAGCCGCTGTTGATCGCTACCTCGCGTCCAAATCCGCTCCTCAGCAGCAGTTCCATCGCGCACGCGCGTGACCGCGGACAGGACCCGAAGCCACCGTGCGCTGGCAGTGTCAAATTGAAACGTCGCTCATCTCCCCGAAATTGAGAGAATGCGCACTGGCCCGAGAAGCCCCGACGAAAGCAGCGGCGAATTTGCTTTGTACGGTTTCACATCGGCAAAGGTAATCTTAGTCATCACATTCGGTTGCTGATCGCCGATAAGCCTGTTCACCCAGGCATTTGTAACCCTGATTACCACGTCATTCGCTCCCGGCTTCAGAGCATTCGTAACATCCACACGATAAGGCATATGCCACACAATGCCCAACGGCTTGCCGTTCACTTCCACTGACGCCAGGTTCTTCACCTCACCCAGGTCAAGCCAGACTTGCGCGCCATGCTCAAACCATGCCGCAGAAGCATCGATGGTTTTCGTGTAAGTGCCCGTTCCTGAGAAGTACTTCATCCCCGCATCCTTGTTATCGCTCCACGAACTCAGTTCGTCCAGCGTAATGGACGCAGGTGCTCCCAGGTTCGGCGGAAAACTTACCTTCCACGGGCCACTCATCGTAGCGAGGTCCGTCTCGGTCTCTGCCGGCAAGTTGCGCGAGGTTTCGTGCGTCTCCTTTCTGAAAACGACAAATACGCTGCCCCAGGGTTCGAGTTTCAACGGTACAGTGGTGCGGCCTTCCGCCATCTTGAATGACACCGGTTCAGACTTGCCCGTTTCCGCATGCCAAAGTTCAGGTTCCCTGCCGCTCACGCGAAACGTCGCTTCTACCTGTGCGCCGTGATCGCCGCGGTTGTCTACAAAGTAAAGATCGCCGTTGGCAAGCTTGCGATGCAGGAAGAGCAGGTTCGTATCGCTCTCCGGTTTCGTGTAGTCAAAATCAGGCGCTACATTCAATGCTCTGAAGACATCGCCAGGGCTTTCTCCCGCATAGACGGTGCCTTTGCCGGCCTTATGCATCCCGGTGCCGTCACCAAATAATTCTTCGTCCAGCTTCTTGAACTCGGGCTGGTCATCCGCAAGGCTTGGATCGTCGTCCGGTTTCGGTCCGCTCACAACCGCGCCATCCTCGACTAATTTGTAAATGGCGCGCAATACAGGCAGAGACATGTGCCGGCTATACGGATCAAGGCCAAGAACACGATAACTCATGCCGCTCGCGGTCCTGATGCGTCCATCCGCCACGCTCAATTCGTGTATAAGTCCGTCAGCGTTGATGTAGTCGAAGTTATAACCTGCCGGTACATCTGGAGCCTTGTTTTCAAAAATTGCGGTCAGGTTCGAATCTTCTCCGTAGAAATAGACAAAGTCCGCATCAAAGCGCCCTTGCTGCAGAAGATAACTGCACCGCGCAAGATAGTCCACCCAGGGTCCTGCTTCCTCGGCCCATGTCTCATTCCGATTAAACCATTGCCCAAATGGCCCAAGTGTGAGTCCGGGCTTCTTGTCGACAAGCGGCTGGTGCGCCGACTCATGTATGGCAAATCGGTTGATGCCGTTCAAAAACTCCTGATCGGCAGTAGGCTTCAGAGTTGCAGGGGACCAGGCCCAGGGTGCGGCGGCTGCCGTCATGGATTCAGCCGCGGCAATGTTCTGCCCGTAAATATGTGCCACTGAAGCCGACTCGCGGTCATCAGCGTTGTAGTCGTATTGCACGTGATTGACCCCAGGAGTCTGCGTCCACATCGCCCCCATCGGTACGTCATCGAACTTCTTCACCTCCATGCCGTCGGCAACAAAGGCGCGCCCGCTCTCATGCGACTCACCGTAGTGACCCATCCCCCTTTCCCTCAACGACTCCTCCACCTGTCCGTAATGCTCATCGGCAATCAAGTCACCAATCGTCTTTCGAAAATCCCAAAGAAACCGGTCGCTGGATTCCGCGCTTTCCACCACTTGTCCGGTAAGAACCGGCAGCCACGGTACCGGATCATAACCTCGCAGCCTTTTGAACTGCGCGATCATATCATCGGTCCAGTTTTGCGAGCCGGCCTCCCAGCTATCCGTGATCACGTAACGAATACCCCGTTTTCCCATGAAGTCCGCGCCCACCGTCTCTTTGTAACTATCCAGGTAAGCATTCATATAATTCTTCACGAAGCTGCGATTCAGCTTGTCCACTTCCAGCCCGGTTGCTTCCGCGGTCGCAGGGTGATTGGTGATGCCCAAAAGTGAGTATCCAAAGCGAAGAACCACCCAATTGCCTGCGGGTGGTGTCCAATCCAAAGTCCCATCGGCACGCATCTTTGAAGTAAGATCGATAACGTCGGATTTCCTTATCGCTTCATCTGGTGCAACCGGCGGTGTCGCAAACCCATACAGATCGGGCTCTGGCGTGAAAGCGGCTTTCTCCTCAAACCGATTCACGCGTGCCCCTGGGTGAAGCACCAACTCCGCAATTTCATACTCGGTTGGAAGCGACCCGATCTTGATTCCCAGCGAGGCAGGATCGATGCCGGCAGCCCAGGCCGGGATCGGGGGAGGCGGTGTTCTCTTGAAAGTAACCCGAAAGTACTTCGCCGTGACCGCGGAAAAAGAGACAGTGTGCTCGGGCGCCCCGCCATCTGGCAGTTTCGTAATCTCTTTGAACGTCTGCCCGTCATCGCTTGCTTCCAGTGCCTTCTCTGGCGTGCCGAGCCTGGCCACCATCGCCGCAATCCGATTCGGCTCCTTGGTCACAATCGTGATGGCGCGGATTGTCTCCGGTTCGGCAAACTCGTATTGTATCCATGCGCTCTCACCCGCAGCCGGAATCGGAACGCCCGTCGTCTTTTCCAGGTCCCCGTCTGTCAGCATCGCTGCATCCAGCCCTGCACCGCTGGCCGTAATCTTTGGATGCAACGACTCGATGGATACATCGCTTGCAACTCTTCGGTAAGCCACGACCACCGAATCCGCATAGAATTGCGGAGCCGGCTTGGCTCCCGGCGGCGGGTTCAGCATGTCATGCACGCCGATGTCCTGAAACGCCCCGGTATTCCCCGGCGGGTGGGCGAGTGTGCCGGTAAATGGCTTGCCACCCTCGACGAATGTCGCGCTCCACACATACTTCTTCATCCCCTGGGATGGGGGCACCCATGGTCCACCCGTCTCACTCCAGCCCGGCGAACCGGCAATGGCCTCTTCCATGCCAAACTGATCTGCAAGCGTCGTCGCGTATTTGAAGGCATCCTTCCATTCAGGAGTCATATAGACCAAACGCTGCTTCACCACTTGCGGCGTCGCAAGGGCTGCATCGAAGTTCTGAAACCCGCCAAGTCCCACCCTGTGCATCCATTCCAGGTCGAGCTTGATGCCTTCCTTGGTAATGTTGCCGTTCATCCAATGCCACCAGACTCGGGGGCGCGCGCCCTGAGGCGGATTCTCAAAGCCTTGCTGCAGCGGATCAAGGTTGTTCTGCGCCAAAGCACCGCCGAGGCCAATCACCATCGGCAAACTCGCCAGGATAAGACCTTTCGAAAGGAATCTCATTGTTTTCCTTTTTTGTTTTCAATCGAGTGCAAATGCTCGAGCCTAGCCTGCGTCATCGCTCCAAGCCATCCTGGAGCGGAAACTCCGTTCTTCTTTTTGCGAACCGAACATTACCACAATTGCTCCGATTTCCGAAAGACAAAATATTTTCCATTCGAATTTAGGAAATCCTCGGCTTTGCCCAATTCCCCTCACTTCTGCTATGAAGGAACACACCCGTCGCGTCGTGCCGACGCGCAAATTCGCCTTTGGCTGATGCATCAAGGAGGCTCTTCCTTTCATGTTGCGTTATCGGTTCGGTCTCCGCAAACGCGGCCGGTGCGGCCAAATCATTCGCGTCCTTCCGATGCTCCTGGCTTTTGCAGCGGTTTCATCCTGCTCCATGCAAGCTCAGTCCGACGCCGACATAGCCTCTCTGCACCGCAGCTTCCTCAATCCTCCCGACTCCAGCCGCATCATGGTGCGCTGGTGGTGGTTCGGCCCCGCCGCCACCAAGCCCGAATTGACCAGGGAACTGGAACAGATGAAAGCTGCCGGCATCGGCGGCGTCGAGATCGCGAATCTCTATGCCCTTGCTCTCGACAATCCTTCGACGGGCTTCCATAACACCCCTTACCTTTCGCCCGAACATCTTGCGGATCTGAGTTTCGCAGTTCAAGAGGCCCGCCGTTTGGGGCTTCGCGTTGATGTAACGCTCGGCAGCGGCTGGCCTCTGGGCGGTCCACACATTCCCGTAACCGAGGCTGCGGGACTGCTGCGCGTCGAGCGACACATCGTTGATCCAGGCACCGCTTCCGCGGCTGTCCCATCCATCGAAGCAGGCGAAGAGTTGCTTTCGGCATTCCTCCTTCCTGAGCCCTCTTCCTCCGACGACGTCGAACATGCATCGACCCTTGCGCCACCCATTTCCGACAGGTACTTCTTCCCGGCCGCCTCGAAGGCAAGAACTCTAGTCTGCTTTGTTGCAAGCCGGACGGGCATGATGGTGAAACGTCCCTCCGTTGGCGCCGAAGGATTCGTTCTGGATCACTATGACCGCGCCGCAACTGAGAACCATCTTCACGCGGTCGGCGATCGCCTCCTCTCCGCATTCGGCGATCGACCGCCTTATGCCGTTTTCAGCGACAGTCTCGAAGATTACGGATCGGATTGGACCCCTGCCATGCTCAACGAATTCCAACGCCGTCGCGGGTACGATCTTCGCCCACACCTTCTCGCCCTCGTGATGGATGCCGGGCCCGACACATCAGCGATTCGCCACGATTGGGGCAAGACTCTCACCGAGTTGGCGGACGACAATTTCCTCACGCCGATTGAGTCCTGGGCCCGGAAGCATCACACGTTGTTTCGCTCACAAACCTATGGATTCCCCCCCGTCACCCTATCAAGCAACCGGCTGGAAGATTTGCCGGAAGGCGAAGGCAAAGCCACCTTCATGATGTGGCGCGAATTCTCTGACACCCGCTGGGCTGCGTCGGCCGGACATCTCTTCCGTCGCCCTGTAATCTCCTCTGAAACCTGGACCTGGCTGCACTCGCCCGCATTTCGTGCCACGCCGCTCGATATGAAGGCCGAAGCGGATCTGCATTTTCTGCAAGGCATCAATCAGCTTGTTGGCCATGGGTGGCCCTATTCGCCTCCATCGGCAGGTGAGCCGGGATGGCGCATGTATGCGGCAGCGGCGCTCAATGCGCACAACCCGTGGTTTTTCGCGATGCCCGATCTCACGCGCTATCTCCAAAGAGTCAGCTTCGCCTTGCGTCAAGGAAAGCCCGCCAACGACGTGGCGCTCCTGCTGCCGAACGACGACGTGTGGGCCTCGTTCAAGGCCCGCCTTCAAAAGCCGCTTTCGCCTACTTCCCCCGCCGGATTCGATGAAACCGGGTCGAACGTAAGCGTAGACGAATCCATGGACAAGTTCCTGGGCAAGCAGGTCATCGCTCAGGTTCTCGATGCGGGCTTCAATCTCGATTTCATCGATGCCGACGCCATCGACAGCGTCGGAATCCCCTATCGTGTCCTGATTCTTCCGGGAGTCGATCGACTGCCCGTTTCGACCTACGAAAAGATTCTTGACTTCGCTCGCCGCGGCGGAATCGTCATTGCGACCCGGCGCCTGCCGGCCACGGCGCCCGGACTCATTCGCGCCCAGCGGGACTCAGTGCGTCTCCGTGAACTCTCCCAAACTCTCTTCCACGGCAGCATCCGGTCAGCGCACTTTGTTGAAGATGAGGCCCGGCTTGGGCCGGAGTTGGAGAAGGATTCCGTTCCCGATATGATCTTGTCCCCACGCGCTCCCGAGATCGGCTTCATCCATCGCAAGCTTTCCGGTGCCGATCTCTACTTCGTCGCCAACACATCCAATCAGCCAAAACATGTCCATGCACAATTCCGTGATGCCGCCGACCATGCGGAAACGTGGGATCCGTTCACCGGCGAAATCACCGGGGTCCCTGATCCCCGGAGGATCGAACTCAACCTCGCTCCCTACGAATCGCGCCTCATCTTCTTTTCCAGCACTGCCAAGCCCGCCGTTCCGCATCCCCAAATGCGCGAATCCGTCCGACAAGATTTATCGCAGCATTGGAAGGTCACCTTCAGCCCGCTCGATTTGACCGAGGAAATGGATCGCCTGAAGTCGTGGAGCAACGATCCGAAGACCCAGTTCTATTCCGGCCTTGCAACCTATCGAAAGACCTTCGACCTCGATTTGGGAAATGCTCCTACGGGAGCACAATTCCTGCTCGACTTTGGAAACGGTATCGCGGAACCTCCGCCCTCGCCCCCTGGTGAAGACAACACGAGGGCGTATCTTCAGGCGCCCATCAGGGTCGCGGCGCAAGTCTTCGTGAACGACAAACTCGCAGCAATCGTGTGGCGTCCACCCTACCGCATCGACGTCACTCCCTATCTCCGCGATGGGCACAACGATCTGCGCCTCGTCGTTGCCAATACTGCCATCAATTCCCTTGCCGGTCAGCCGCTCCCCGATTACCGCCTCCTGAGAGACCGTTACGGATTGCTCTTTGTTCCTCAAGGCATGCAGAACTTGCATCCACTCCCGTCAGGCATCCTCGGGCCCGTCACACTGGTTGAGTCGACGCCATCGAAATAGCGATGCAAGTTTGGGGTCTTCTTCAAGGCTTCTGTTGACGCACCCGCTCCGCTTGCCGGGGAATAACAAGCCCCGCAGTGAATGACCTCCGAGACGGCATGCGCTCTGCATTCCCGCCAAATATCGATTCGCGCTCACCTATTGGAATCCCGCCATCCTGGCGCCAAAACTCCTGGACAACTTCCCGCACCGCAGCGGGAATAGCCCCGGGAAAAACCGATTCACTTACGGGAAATCGCTTCCTTTGAAAAGGGAAAATCTCCGGCCTCATTATTTCAAACTGGAAATAATGTTTCTCTTGACAATTCTCCCTTTTTCCGAGTAGTGTCGCCTCCCATCGGGGTCGGTCCAGATCTTGCCAGCGCACATGTATCCCCTCACAGCTGGTTTCAAAAGAGATAGAAGCTGATCCTGATTGTCGAGACTTGGCAAACCGCTTCACGGAGGTTCAGGAGATGCGAACATTCAGGATTTCCCTTGGGTTGATTCTCCTCCTGCTAGGAGCAGGCAGGATATTCGGACAGGCAGGAGCAACCGGCACGATCCTGGGAACGGTGACCGACAGCACCGGCGCCATCATCCCAAACGTCAATGTCACGGTAACCAACACCTCAACGGACGTTGTCTTCCGCACCACCACAAGTTCAGCGGGCGACTATCTCGCGCCTGCCCTGGAGCCGGGAACCTACAAGGTTTCTGCGGAAGCCAAGGGCTTTGAGAAATCGGTAACGACCCCATTTACGCTCACCGTGGATCAAAAGGTGCGCATCAACCTGGCGCTGAAGGTCGGCGAGGTCTCCCAGACCATGGAGGTCACTGCACAGGCTGTCACGCTCGATACTGACACGGCGGCCCTGTCTCAGCTCGTCAGTCAACAACAGGTCGAAGAGCTCCCCCTGGATGGACGCAACTTTGTGCAATTGTTGTTCCTCGGCGCCGGAGCGGTCACAATCGGCGGCGAACAAGGCACCATGCGCCAGGGTGAAGGCAATGCCATCAGCATCAACGGCGGCCGGCCTGAAGGCAACAACTTCACCCTGGATGGCCTCGTGAACACCGACCAGGCGATGGAAACACCGGCCGTAATCTTGTCTCAGGATGCAATCCAGGAGGTCAAGGTCGAGAGCGGAATCTATCCGGCTGAATACGGATTCTCAGCCAGCCAAGTCAACGTGGTCAGCAAGGCCGGCACCAACAAGTTTCACGGCACGGTTTTCGAGTCGGACCGCAACAACGCGTTCGATGCCAAACCGTTTCCTACAGCCAACAGCTTCATCACCTCCACGCCCACCTCGAATCCGATTCTGAAACTGAACCAGTTCGGCTTCGTTGCCGACGGCCCGGTCTGGATTCCCAAGCTGTACAACGGGCACAACCGGACCTTCTGGATGGCCAACTATGAAGGTTGGCGCATGAATAACGGCGCCCAATTGCAGGAAACTGTTCCCAACCCGGCGGTCCTGACGGGCGACTTCTCGGCTGAGACTTATGCGCCCATTAACTCCACCACCTTGCCAGGCGGCCCATTGCCAGCCTATGGAACCCCCACTTGCATCGCTCTGCTGGCCAATGGCGGCAACTGCATGCCTGTAGATCCCACGCAACCAGGCTTGCCGGCTTTCGCAGGCAACAAGGTTCCCTCCAGCTACTTTACCTCCCGCATCGGCCTGGTCGCCGTGGCCAACAATTACTGGGGTGCCCCGACGGTTCCAAACCAGCCTGAAGGCATCACAAACTTCATCCAAAACATCCCCGGCCCTCTGACCATGAACCAGCAGACCTACCGCGGAGACCAGAACCTGGGCAAACTGGGCTCTATCTTCGGCCGCTTCACGTATTCCAACTACGTAAATTCAGCGAATTACAATTCCGGCTCGGCGGTCCTGGGGCTCGAACAGTATTTCGAGCAGGAGAAATCCTGGGAGGTTTCGCACACTATCAGCCTTGGCCCGAAGAATGTAAACAACTTCCGCTTTGGCTATCTCTCAGCCAACGCGCCGGAAGGCTCGGCTGCCCCGCCTGCTTCCTTGGTTTCGCAACTTGCGGAAGCAAACACCTTCACCACCTTCGGCGCACTGCAGCAGACGTACCCGAACGTGGGCATGACGGGCTATAACAGCGGCGGCGGGCCGGTGAACTCCTACAGCGGTTCGTATATTCCTGAGTGGGAATTCGCCGATTCGTTCACTTCGGTTCACGGAAAGCACACGTTCGGCTTCGGCGTCGATTATCGCTATTGGACCATCCTCCGCAACCTGGACGACGATTTCTATGGCGATTGGGGCTTCAACTCAAACACCATCAATACCAACAGCGAGGCCATCTCGACCACCAACTCCGCTTCTAGCTGCACCACTCCCTCGGGATTCTGCGGCACCGGCAACGCCGTCGCCGACATGATGCTCGGGTTTTACTCGGGCTGGGGCGGATTCGTGCCCGGACCGCTGAGCCCGACCACGCAGGCCGGCAACCCGCAAACCCACATTTACCATTATTTTGCTCCGTATGCGGAAGATGACTGGAAGATCACCCCGAAGCTCAGCATGAACATTGGCTTACGCTATGACTTCCGCGCCGCGACCTACGAGAAGCAGAACCACCTCTTCTGGCTTGACACCAAAAACCCCCAGGGTGGCCTGTGCTATGCCGACCCGCAGTTAACCACCGACGGAGTCGCCCCTGGCGTGGGCATCGACGGGGTAAGCCCCATTCTGCGTTATTGCGGCTCGGTACCGCGTCCGGCCCCGAAAAATCCTTGGGCGCCGCGGTTGGGCTTCAACTACCGCATGACCGACAAGACGGTTGTCCGCTTCGGCTATGGAATCTTCTACACCTCCTATGAGGGCCGCGAGATCGACGACTCGGCGGACATCTATCCGTATAGCGTTCGATACAACCTCAACCCCTCTACGCAAAATGGCCTGGATACGATCAAACTTGGCAACAATCTCTTGCCGAATAACAGCACTCTGGGGTCGTTCCCCGAGTCCACGCTCTCGTTCATCGCCGTGATCGAGTCCGAGAATCCTCTCAATCCTTACGTCCAGTCGTGGACGCTCTCTGTCGAGCGCGAGCTTGCCAGGAATACCACCCTGGAAGTGAACTACGTCGGAACCAAGGGCACTCACCTGCTGAACCGGCACGATATCGCACAACAGCTCGATATTCCGGCCGCAAGTCTGTCGCTCTGCCAGCAGCAGGACGCAAACGGCGTCTACTTCAATGCCTTTGGTGATCCCGCGACTGGCGCTCAAGCAATTGCCCCATGCAGCATTCCCAGCCGCTTGCCGTATCCCAACTTCAATGGAACCTACATCGACAGCGACTTCCACGGCTACTCCATTTACCACGCCGGCAACGTGAAGTTCGAGCATCGCGCCGGCGACTTGGCCGTCACATCGGTCTTCACCTGGGCCAAGAGCATGGATAACAAGTCGGCGACTGCCGGAGCGGGCGCCAGTGCTACCGGCTATGAGGGCTTCATGGACAACTCCAGGCCCAAGCTGGACTACGGCCGATCGGACTTCAACGTGCCGTTCAGGTTTGTGTCCAGCTATGTCTACCAACTGCCTCTCGGTCGCGGCAGGAAATTCGGCGGCAGCATGAACTGGGCTGCCGATGAGGCGATTGGCGGCTGGCAACTGACCGGCATCGCAACCTTCCAACAGGGATTTCCCTACGAGGTCACAGGACCCGATATCCAGGGCATAACCGGCTCCGGCGGCATGCGCGCGAACTATACGTCAGGCTGCAACCTTCACGACAACACCTACGCGGGCAACCTGGCGAAGTTCTTCTGGCTCAACATGAACTGTTTCACGGGACCGGCATTCGGCACCTACGGAACGACGGCCCGCAACTTCCTGAACCAGCCGGGCATCAACGACTGGGACATGGGCATCGGCAAGTCTTTTGGACTTGGCGAGAAGGCGAAGTTCGTATTCAAGATGGACATGTTCAACACCTTCAACCATCACCAGTACTCAGGAGACGTGGGCGGACTGCTGGTCGCCGGATCCGGTGGTAACAATCCCGTCTCGGCCAATGTGGGCAACGCTAACGCCGGACTGCTTTACGGTGCATCGTCAGCCCGCATCATTCAATTCGGTGGAAAGATCCAGTTCTGACCATCCACCTGCTGCATCACTTCAACTCCGCCACGCCCTTTCGGCGTGGCGGATCTATCTGCAGGGAGATAAACTCAACTCATGAAGTGCAAACACTTGAGTCTGGGCCTGGTCTTGGCACTCTCTTCCGCCATGGCGTTGTCCGCATCGGCTCAGGCATCCAGAGACGATCTGGCAGCTCAATATGCTGAGGCCGGACAGCAGGCGCTCGCACAGGGCCACTTCGCTGAGGCTCAGGCGAACTTTGAGAAGCTGGCAAAACTCCATCCCGAAATCGCTGAGGTCCACGCGACGTTGGCGGCGATCTGCTTCAAGGAACATGAGTACGAATCAGCCGTGAAGGAGGTCCAGACAGCCCAAAAGCTCAAGCCGAGCTTGCCTCGGCTCGACAACCTCCTGGGCCTTTCCTTGTCGGAACTCGATCGATACCCCGAAGCCTTGCCTCTTCTCGAAAGGTGCTTTAAGCAGACGGCTGATCCCGACGCGAAGCGCATGTGCGGCCTCCAACTCCTCCGCGCATACACAGGGCTGAGCCGCGACGCCGATGCCGTAGAAACGGCGCTGGCACTCAATAAGTTCTATCCCGACGACCCTGAGGTTCTCTATCACACCGGCCGCATCTATGGAAACTTCGCCTATATCGTCATGGAAAAACTGCACGACAAGGCCCCTGACTCCATCTGGATGCTCCAGGCGCAAGGCGACGCCAACGAGAGCCAGAAAAACTACGATGCCGCCATCATCGCATTCAATCACGTCCTCGTGCTCGATCCCGGGCGGCCTGGTATCCACTATCGCCTGGGTCGTGTCTATCTTGCGCGTTTCAGGGATACGCAAAAGCCTGAAGACCGCGATGCCGCAGTTCGCGAGTTCGCCGCGGAGCTAGCCGTCGATCCCGCCAACGGAAACGCTGGATATGAGCTGGCAAATATTCAGGCGAACCTGGGCAAGCTAGATGAAGCTCAAAACCAATTTGAGTCAGTGCTTCGAACTTATCCCGACTTTGAAGAAGCCCTTGTGGGTCTCGGTGGAGTCGACCTGGAAAGCCAGAAGCCCCGGGCCGCCGTACCTTTACTTGAACACGCGACTCGCCTCAATGCGAAAGACGAAGTCGCCTGGTACCGGCTCGCTCAAGCCGAGCGGGCGTCGGGAAACAAGGACGCTCAATTAAAGGCGTTGGCCGCATTCCAAAAACTGCACAATTCCACACCGGGCACTCCACACAAGCCCAATGCCGTCGACGAAATCACGCCGCAGCAGCTCGACCCAGGCGCCAACCCTTGAGAAACGTGCCCTCCCTACCAGCTCACAACTGTCACGGCAAAGGGTTCCAGCCTGATTTTCCCTTCCTCGGGCTTCACGCTGCGTGCAGGCCCGTCGCCGGTCTGCTCATCCACCGTCAGCGCGGTTGCATTGCCTGCATCGGCAAGCGGCACATCAATGGCTCGATTGCGCTTGTTTGCCAGCAGCAGTTTGCGCCCGCTTGAGGTAACGAATGCTTGCGCCGCGATATTTTCTCCATCCTCGCCAGCCGTTTTGGTTTCTACCAGCTTGTCGCCCGGATGGAAATTGTCTTTGATCAGCTTCAGCACCCAGAACCGCGCGTTCGGCTTGTCATTCTCCCAGTTCATCATGCTCACGCTGGGAAACTGCGTCGGATACCCGATCAACTGCGATTCGCCAATCACGTCAATCTGCTGCTGCGCCAGCTCCATATATAGATAGGCGTATAACGACCCCGCCAGGTTCCAGTAGGCCTTCGGTGGCGGCACATTGTCCCCCGGCTTGTTGTCCGTCGGCAAAATCACACCCAGCTCGTCCGTATCGGTCTTCGTCTCCGGCGAAAGCCGCACGCGGATCGATTCGATATATCGCACCGTGTTCAGAAACCCGTCCGCCTGGTCAAAGAACGTGTACTGCCAGTCCTCAAGCGTCTGTCCCGGCCCCGGCGATGCGTAGAAGTGATACGAGATCATGTCCAGCGGAATCCCTGGCCGGTGATTCTTGTGATTGAGGAAATACTCGAAGATCTTTGGATTACGCCCCGGAATCGCCAGTGCCAGTCCCACAAACTTTGTCTCCGGCGACACTTTGTGAATCGCGCTCACAATCGCGTCATAGCGCTCGGTATATTGCTGCGGAGTCATCGAGTGCTCAAAGTCGACTTCGTTCAGCACTTCCCACACGGGAAACTTATAGTGGTAGCCCGATTCGTGCCGCACGCCGTCTTCATCCGTAAATCCCCCATCGACGTACCAGCTCACCAGTCGCGCATAGTAGCCGCCCAGTTCCTTGCCGCTTGGGTCGCGCAGCTCAGTTCCCTGCGTATAGTCCCAATACACCTGGTTAGGATCGGCAGGATAGGTCGCAGGTTTATCCGTCTTGAACAGCCAGGTCGGAATTGTGCTGAAGTTCATCACTGTCGGATGACCTTGCGTCGCGTTCAGAAAATCCTTCGTCATCGGATCGATGAGGGTGAAGTCCCAACTCGTCTTTTGCGGCGTGGGTGGCTCCAGTTCGGCCACCGCAAGCTTTGGATAGGGCAGCCAAGGCACATAACGCACGTAGTCCGCGCCCAGATCCTTCACAGCTTTGTAGGCCGCTTCACCCAGCGGCTGACCGGGTCGCAGAGGCGGATTCACCACGACCTGCAGCGTGGGCGTAGACTTCGAAACCACCACCGTCTTGTCCCAATCGATTTTGAGCTGCGTCCCTGTCTGGCCATAAAGCGCGGCCGCTCCAGCCGCGCAGACCATGGCCAAAATGACCTGTTTCGAAATGCCTCGCAACATTGTGCCCCCTTGACGATCGGTTGAACGCCCCGGCAATGACAGCGAATGCCGCAACGCTCATCAACTCGCCGCCAAGATATACCATCTCGCGAGTCTCATTTGCAACATTTTCTGTATTGATATATGCTGCGTCTCTACAGCATCTTTCTTTCGCCGCTATCCTGCACCGTTGCGTCGCCCGCCGCCCTGCTCCAGCCCACACGTAGATCCTTTACATCATGCAGTGAGAATGCTCCATCCAACCCCCGCGGCGCCGTAATGGCGAAGAAATCCGACCGCTCCACGGCGCTCAGATAAAACGCCGGCCGCGCGTCGGGAGTCGCATTCGCGATCTCCACATGACTCATCTCCAAGTTGCGCAAATGCCGCAGGTAGAACCCTGACGCTGGCGTAGCACCAAACATCGTCGGCTCAGGATACTTGTTCTCGCTCTCCGGCAACTCCAATTTCGCGCTCTCAGCATCGCCCCCGCCCGCAGTCTCGATGTAAATGTTTGAAAGCTTGATGTCCTCAATCGAGTAACCTGGAATCCCGCTGAGAATCGAACTGAATTTCATCGGTGCGTTGTAGCACTCCAGGTTGCTGATCAGGATGCGCTTCAACGTCCCCACCTTCGTGCTCTCCTTTGGTCCTCGCAGACGAGCGCCAAGCCGCATGAAGACCGGACCCGAAACCAGGTCGCGCATCGTCGTATTCGTGATGGTGATGTCCTCAAGGAGTGCGCCGTCCACCGACTCGAGTGCGTATCCCTGGCACCCCTCGAAGATGCAGTTGGATATCGTGATGTTGATGAATCCTCCATTCGATTCCGTGCCGCACTTGATGCGGCCGGTGCGCGGTACGTGAACCTCCGGCGCGAATTTCCTGAACGTTCCATCCAGCACCGTCCCCAGTTCGTACGCCCCCGTCACCCAACAATTTCCGATGGTCAGGTTCCTCGTCGGCCGCGCGTACCCAAGCGCGTAGCTCGACTTGGGACAAATCCCGTCATCCCACGGTGAATTTACCGTGCAGTTTGAGACGCGCACGTTCTGGCAGCAGTCAATGTCCATGCCGTCGCGATCCGTGTCGATTTTCAGGTTGTCGATCGTTACGTTGTCCACCCCGGTCAAAAGCAAGCCAAAGTGTCCAGCCTTCAAAATCGAGAAATCGCGCAACAACACGTTGTGGCAGTTCTTCAGCGCGATCGCCTTGTTGGCTACGCCGCGCTGCTCCGCGACAAAAGGCGCGCCGCCCACTCTATGTCCGCTTCCGTTTGAGAGCCCCTTCCCCCAGATCAGGCCCGGTCCGGTAATGCTGAAGTCGTGGATCTCCTCACCCCACAGCAGCGAGTTATGCCAGTGATTGTGACCGTAGTCCTGATAGGCGTCCCAGGCCGTATTTGGTTCCGCCGCGTCGTACGCGCCGCCGTGATACCCGGTTTCTTCGCCCGGCATTGGCGAATCGGCCGCCACAATTGTGCTTCCCTGCAGCAGTTGCAAGTGCACCTGGCTCTTCAGGTGGATTGAAAAACAGAGGTAAGTCCCCGCCGGAAACACCACCACCCCTCCGCCCGCGCTCGACGCTGCGTCAATGGCCCGGTTTACCGCTTCCGTATCCAGCGTTTTCCCATCCCCTGCCGCACCGTGTTGACGCACGTCGAAAACACCATGTGCTGTTTCCCCAACAGCGTTGGAGCCCCCTTGGCCCAGCGCTGCAACCGGCATTCCCGGTATCACGGCGGCTGCGGCTCCTATTGTGCCGTTACGAAGAAAACTGCGCCGCATCGAATCGAAAGAATTCATCAAATTTACCTCTCTCAAACGCAAATATGCTGTACAAAAAATCAGGTTACCGTGATACGGCTCTCGGACGGATCGGCACTCGAGTCGAATCGCCAGTATTCGTACGCAGGCACTCGCATTCTACTGCCAATCCCTTCGAATCTCAGACTGAAGTTCAAATCTAGTTCTGAGCCTCGACCAAACCCGCCACACGATGCGCGAAAAAAATTCAGTTGACACTTCGTGATTCGAATCAGCAGACTGGCAGACAAGCGTTAGCGTGCCTCTTCCTTCAAAACGGGCCCGTGTACCCCTCCCCTGTTACTTCCGATTCACTTGGTGTTACCCGCTCGACGTCACGGCGGGACAGTAATAACCTGCGGCAAACGACGCGGAGGTCGTGAATAAAATGAAGCTTCGTCCTTTCCCACTCCTATCTGCCTTGGCAAGTTGCCTGACTGTATTCCCGTCCCCAATCATCGCCCAGACCCCCATTCAACTTTTCGGCCCCGTCGATGTACGACTCTCACAGTCCGGCGCAGGATACGGCAGCAGCGCAGACATCTTCAACACCAATACGCTGAATCTTACTTGCCCGGCTTCGCCAACCGCGGTGCTCTCCTCCACCTCCAATGGCGCTGGGTTCGTCCTCGTCGACAACAATATCTATGTCAACAACCTCACCACTGGCACCGGCGCCGTCAACGTTTGCCAAGGAGGCACCACCGACCAGAATGGAGCCCTCCAGGATTGCTTCAACACTACCTACCAAGGCGAGGCAAACAATCAGCAAATCACTGGAGTGAACCCCGATACACTTGCCGCTTCAGGAGGGGTGCCCCCCATCGACATCAGTTCCCTTCTGTCCCAGAACTTGCAGCCCCAGCAAATCACAATTGATCTTGAAGACGAGGGCGGCTACGTTGCCAGTTCAAGCTTGTACCTGGTCACGAACTGCACCTCCGGCGGAGTGAATGCACCCGCCCTGATCTCCGGCAACACCATCCCTCCCACGAGTCCCACAACTGTCCAATTGGATCAGGACTTCACGTTCAATCCCCTCACCGGTAATCAAATCGGTTTTGAGTACGACCTTAGCGGCGCCTACTCCGCGAATACCTTGACGATCGACGCGAGTGGAGTCAATCCCCAGGTCGGCGACTCCGCGCTTGACCCTGCGCTTGCATATCCATTGCAAGTGAGCGGTACTTCCTTCGCAACCTCAATGTGCCTCGTGCATAACGGCGAGTTGCTCAACGGCCAGCCTGCCTGCAAGCTCTTCACATTGGAATGCACAATCGGCACAGGCAGCGCAGCCAGCGGAGCGCAGTGCCCCGTATCAACCCTATCCAACGAGATATTGAAGGATGTTTTCGATGGACCGGCATTCACCTTGCCCGACATCACTACACCCAGTGGTACGACTTTCCATCAAGGAATGGGCTTCCTTATGGCAAGCGAGAACTGGGCGCCCGGGCCTTGCACCTTCGACCCGGCTTCGGGCCTCGAGGACTTGCCGTGCCCGCAGAATCTGCTCACGAGCTTTACCGGCCCGGGAACTTTTACCGGCAGCGGTCAAACCACCCACCCAAACTCGACCTTTATTACCATTGCTCAGGTGCCTGAGGACCTGACCACCGTCACCCCCACCGACATCAATGGAAATACGGTGAGCCTTGGGCCTGGCAATTGGACCAACAATCCCAATCCTTATGTCAAGCTTTCAAGCCAGCCGCCGAATCTCATCGGCACCGGACTGCCAGGCGTTGCTAACTTCGTTCCGTCCCCGATCCTCAGTATTTCGTACGGCACCTCGCCCGGCCCCACTCCGCCCGTGCCAGGCACAACAACGGACACGACCCTCACCAACCCCTTGGACTGTTCCGGTGCGGCACTGCCCTTCAGCCCTGCTGGTCAACCGGTGCAGCTCAGCTTCCCCGTGGACGGTCAATACCTCCTGCACTATTACGCGCAAGACTGTGCCGGAACAAAGGAACTGCTCTTTACAAACACAATGAGCGACGGTTCCGGTGCCTGGTCAACCAACTTCTACACGTTTCCCATCAATGTAGACACTGTTTCGCCGGAGGTAGTTTCCGGCCCTACGCTTTCGCCGTCAGGCCCTTACTACGAAGGTCAGCCGGTGACGGCGACTTATGAATGCACAGACGACCGTTCAGGGGTGGTTAGTTGCGGCACCTTTACGTCTGGCCCTGGCATTCTCGATACACATTTGGTCATGTCTCCCGTCGACACCTCTTCGGGAGGTGCCAAAACATTCACCGTTGTCGCGGTCGATGCCGCTGGCAACAAGTCTGCGCCTCAGTCTGCCCCTTACCAGGTGAATGTGGACAGCCAGATTCAACTCACCTTGTCTCCCAGCACCGTTACTTATCCCCTGGGCACAAATCTGACGGTCAAGGTAGCGAACATCAATGGTCACGTGCCAACCGGACCCGTCGAGATCATGGAGAAAGGGACGCCTCTTGCTAACCTCACCCTGTCGAGTGGCGCCGCCTACTACTATCTCAAGGGTTTGTCCGCGGGCATGCACTATTTATCCGCGGTCTACTCGGGCGACGGTCACAATGCTGCGGGCACCTCGGCTCCGGTTGCGCTGAATGTGCTCCAGGTTCCGGTCACGCTCTCGCTTTCCTGCTGGAATACACCCTATCCATATGGAGCCGATTTCCATTGCGGTGTATATGCCAGCTCGAACGCGGGCGCACCCCTCGGTTCTATCACCTATGTCTATGACGGCGGTACTCCCGTCACTGTTCCTCTCTCTTCGGGGTCTGTCAACTTTACGATTCCAAAACCACTCGTGGGGAACCACAGTGTCGTCGTGACCTATCCGGCCCAGACAAACTACGCTGCTGCCGGACCAAAAACACAAAACTTCACTGTGACTCCAGCTCCAGTCGTTGTTCAGTTCACGCCATCCTCCTGGTACCTCACCGGAGGTAATCTCACCCTGACAGCGTCGGTCCAGTCCTGGAGTGCAGGTCCGCCAAACACAACGGGCGCGGTCACTTTCAAATACGGCGCCACCGTGCTTTCCGGTGTTGCGATACCCGTGAATGCAAGTGGCAGTGCAACCTTGACAATACCTGCTTCATCGCTTCCGAACGGCAACGACGCCCTCACGGCAATCTATAGTGGCGGCGCCAACTACGCAACGGGAAGCACGACCATCACGGTGCAAGTAGCTCACTGATCAACGCGCGTTTCAACAAACGGCTGAGAAAGATTCACCTGCATTAAACTTCGAAAAGGGTCCACGGCATCTGCGTGGGCCCTTTTTTGCATCGTTCACGCAGCACCATCCGCATCGCATTCAACTCTCACGAGAGAGAGCGGTCACCGTTTCCTGCGCAAGAATGTGCGGGATCAGGCTCGCGCAGCGATGTCATCCAGGATTGGAGCTACGAGCAACGTGGTGGATTCTTCGCCGGCGGCCAGGCGGGTGAGCGTCAGCACCGTGATATCGTCATCCTGTCCGAAGCCGACGGCAGCTTCACTGGCTTCCTGAGCCGTCGGGCGAGCGGCGAACAACGTATGCAGCCGATCGAAGCCATAGAGTTCCCCATCGGCATTCCGCGCCTCCAACAACCCGTCCGTATAGAGACTGAGCTGATCTCCTGGGTGCAGACGAACTGCAATCTCGCTGTAGTCCGCATGGCTGATAAGTCCTAGCGGCAACGAGGGCTCAAGAGCAAACTCCTGTCCATTGAGAAAAGGCGGCAGGTGACCGGCGTTGGCCAGCGTCACTGTCCCGTCCGGGTCCAGGCGAAAAACAATGCCCGTGGCGAACCCGCCCTGCATCCGGCCAGTAAGACACCGGTTCAACGCCGTCAATATCTCCTCCGGTCTTGAAGTGTTCGCGGCTTGCGTACGCATCGCGCCCACGATCATCGAAACGTTCATCGCAGCCTTCAGTCCTTTGCCGCTCACGTCTCCCAAGGCCACAATGGTTGATCCGTCCGGGTTGGCAAGAATCTGAAAGAAGTCGCCGCCCACCTCCTGTGCCGGGGTGTACGCGCTGGTAATTGCGTACCCTTCAAGCGACGGAAGCGTCTCGGGAATCAGCACCTGCTGAATCTCTCGTGCGCTCTGCATCTCCTGTTCGAGCGCCGTGCGCCGAGCCTGCTGCTCCAGGATGTACCGATACACAGCAAAGATGATCGCCCCGAACAGTGCCAGGGATGTAACTTTTTCGGGTCCGAATATGACGCCCTGAATTTGGAAATGATGGTTATCGATCAACGTTGCGTAAAGAGTCAAATGGGTAAAACGCTGGCCCAGAGCGCTCGTATCAGCGATGGTGTGAATCAGCTGTAAAACGAGAGCGGCAAGGGCCACCGCCCAGCGGGAAACATCCAGCCTCCGCCGAAGCGCAATTGCGATCAATACAAATGGAAATAGCTCTGCCAGAAGAATAAACCCCGCCAGCGCCCCATCTGCCCACTGCATCCAGACGGTGGCCGATCCCCAGAACAGAGCCAGGAGTCCATCACCCGCGCCCGCAGCCATCGTCAGCCAGGCTAGTGTTTCGGTCCACCGCATAACGCGCGGATTCTCATTCAACTGCAACAGCCAGACGAGAAGAAACCACAGTGAGACATTCGAAAGTACGTACAGCGGTTGATTGATGAACCTTGCCAACTCGTAGGAAAACGGAATGAAGAAGAGGTTCTGCAGCATTCCAAGAGCCACCGGAGTGACAGTAAATACGCCCACCCAGAGAAACAGTTGCTCTCGGCGGTTCCGGCTCCACAGAACGACACACAACACCGCAACAAAGGCACGCAGCAAGATTAATGCGTAGTCAAAAAGGTTCTGTTGCACTTCGTTCCAGGTGATTACATTTTGGTTCAGCGTAATCGTGTCCGGATCGCCCACGATGGGCGGAACGTATAGGCCTCCCGATTCTGCCATCGAAAAAATGTCCAGCGGTGCCTTCCATACTCGAATGGCAAGAACCCCTGAGGTCGAACCTGCGAGCGGAAAAGAGCGCGAAAACACGCTGTAATACCAATAAGCGTGGGGCGGAAATTGCCCGTATCGGCCCATCAACTTTCCGTTCCAATACACTTCATACGCGTCTTCGCAATCGGGAATCAGAACCCGGTATTGGCCGGTTGCGCCCGGAGCGGGAACGATGTTCACGTGGCGCCGGTACCAGGCAATTCCGGCATAGGAAGGATGCCCTTGCGCGCCCCATGGAGCATCAGCAAGAATCGATTCCCAACCCGAGTCATCGAAACCCGGCTGGGCCCACTGCGGATCGTCGCCCAGGTGAAACTGCCATAAACCATCCAGATCCGCCGTTCCTTTGCCCATCCCATCCAGAACTAGCGTGCGACCACCCTGTCTGGACACACTGGTAGCCCGTTCAGCGCGACCGAAAGCAACGGCGCCGATTAAGACAAAAACCTGTAGGTAACGGCACCACAAGCGCCGGGGAAGCATGACGAAAGAATACTCCGAACGCCCCCTCTTGAGACAGATTAACCTCTTGAAAATGGACGGCGAGCGGCCTCCGGCAATGGCTTGCAATTCGAGCGTTCCCTTCAACATGGGGATAATCGCAGGGCAGGAAATCGGTGCAGGTCACCGGCGCCACTCGCAGAGGTTCTAGGCCGGGGCGCTTCAACAAAGCCGACACATGCTCGCTGCGATTCTTTGCAACCTTGTCCACCCTGCTTCGGCGTTCACCTGGGGCGAGGGCCTGAACTACATCTCTGATGACGATGGCGGTCTCACTTTCTTCATCAATTGGCGCAGAAACTATGCTCCGACAGACTTCGACCGCAAGGTGAACTTCGAGCAAACCTTTATTTACGAACTGCCCTTCGGCCATGGACATCAGCTTCTCAACTCCGGAGTTGCGGATGCGATCCTCGGAGGCTGGAGAATCTACGGCATTATCTCGGCTGTCTCCGGCCGACCCCTCACTGTGACTGGCAGTGGCGGCACGTTGAATACCCTGGAACCGGGCAGACCTCAGCTTTGACGGGAAAATTCAAGAAGCTTGGCGGCATCGGCTCCGCCTCTCCCTGGTTTGATCCGACTGCATTCTCGCGGCCTGCTGGTTGCACCGGACAATCGCCTTGCACCGCCCCGGCCCTCGGCATCAAGGCAGTGTCAACGGAGTTGGGGGTGGCCGTACGCTGCAGGGATCGGCAAAATTTACGTTTTAGTGCCAAACCTTCTTACAATGGAAATCAACCGGTCGGTCGCCGCCAGCAACGGTGACCGGCTCGCATCACATCCAGGCGGCCAGTCTCGAGACACATTCACGCTGAGCAGGTACCCTGGAAGCTCCTGCCCGCGCAAACTCGGCGTGCATTGAAAACCGGCCGAAAGATGCACAGGCTTTTTAGCCTGGTAGAAGTGCAACGTGCAGTTCCAATCAAGCACTACAGCAAATCTTCGTTGTGAAGATGGAGAAAACAAATGGTTACCCGACGGGAGTTTCTCGACACCCTTGCGGTTGGAGCCGCAGGCATGGCTATCGGATCCACCGCTAAGAGCTACGGTCAGATCCTCGGCTCCAACGATCGACTCAACTTTGCTGTGATGGGCCTTCATTCACGCGCTTACGCTCATCTTTCCTCCCTCAAGGCAAACAAAGATACTGCCCGCGTCGCCTATGTCTGCGACGTGGACACCAACACGATGAATAAGTTCGCCGGCGAAGCGCAGCGCGAGTTGGGCTATGCGCCCGCCACCGATCAGGACTTCCGGCACATCCTTGAGAAAAAGGATGTTGACGCCATCACAATTGCAACTCCGGATCACTGGCACGCGCCCATGGCAATTCTCGGTTTGCAGGCTGGCAAGCATGTCTACGTCGAGAAACCATGCAGTCACAACCCCGCCGAAGGAGCCCTGCTGGTTGAAGCTCAGCGAAAGTATGGAAAGCTCGTACAGATGGGTACGCAGCAGCGTTCATCCCCCCACACCATCGAGATCGTCGATAAGATCCACAACGGTCTGATCGGCAGGGCGTATTACGCCAAGGCTTGGTACAGCAACACCAGAAAATCGATCGGCATCGGCAAAGAAGCGCCTGTCCCACCCCAACTCGATTGGGACCTCTGGCAGGGTCCGGCGCCTCGACGACCTTATAAGGACAATGTTCAGCCGTATAACTGGCACTGGTTCAGAATTTGGGGCACCGGCGAAACATTGAACAACGGTACCCATGAGGTTGACGTCTGCCGCTGGGCGCTCGATGTCGACTATCCAAAAACCATTTCATCGTCAGGGGGAAGATACCAATTCAAAGATGATTGGCAGTTCTATGACACCCTGGTGACGAACTTCAATTACGACGACAAGATGATTTCCTGGGAGTGCAAATGCTGTCAGGGGATGAAGTTCTATAACCGCGATCGCGGGTCCACCATCATGGGGACCACGGGCTCTGTCCTCGTCGATCGCGATGGTTATGAGATTTACGACCTCAAGGGTAACAAGACCAGCGAGTTCAAAACCGGCGGCGAAACTTCGTCTTCCGATCTCACCGGCCGCGACTCCATGACGGATGCACACTTTGCCAACTTCATCGCCGGAATCCGCACCGGGGAGAAGCTTCACGCTCCCGTCTCGATCGGGAATGTCGCCGTCACCATGCTTCAACTTTCCAACGTAGCCTGGGAGGTCAATCGGGTGCTCAACCTCGACACCTCAGATGCCAAGGTCCAGAACGACCCCGAAGCAATGAAAATGTGGGGACGCGCATACGAAAATGGCTGGGCGCCCCATCTCTAAATCGCCAAAGGCCCCTGCGCGAGACTGTTCAACACGCGGCGGCAATGTATTGTTGAAACTCATCATGGATAGTCGCTCGTCTCTCTCTCAGAGCCTTTGCGACCATCCCGTTAACAGTTGAACAAGTGATTGTTACCTGGAACAGTCGAGGAGCTCATCCGCTATGAAGCAAATTTTTTCGCGTCGCGCCCTTGTTCGATCTGGCGCGTTCATTGCAGCCACGTGCGCTACATCCGGCGCTCGTCCATTACTCGCTGCGCCATCGACGGCAAACAGAAAGCCATCGCCCGTCCATCTGGGGCTTGCCAGTTACACCTTCCGCAACTTCACTCGGACCCAGTTGATTGGCTTCATGAAACAGCTCCATGTTGCCGACTTGAACGCCAAGGACGTTAAGGATCATCTCCCCATGGATCCCCAGGAAGAAGCAAAAGCGCTTGCGGACTATGCCGCCGCCGGCATCAAGCTCCATGCTGCCGGGGCCATCTACTTTCAACATAATGAGGATGCCGATATCCGCAGCAAGTTCGAGTATTGCAAACGAGCCCGCATCTCCGTCATTGTCGCCGGTGACCCAACGCCTGAAACTCTTCCTCGCATTGAAAAGTTCGTGAAAGAGTACGACATCCGAATTGCGATCCATAACCACGGGCCGGAAGACAAACTCTGGCCTTCTCCGCTGGATGTTTTGAAAGATGTGCGGCAGATGGACCCGCGCATCGGCTGTTGCATCGACGTGGGGCACACCGTGCGTGCCGGCACTGACGTTGTCCAGGCCATTCACGCAGTGGGCCCGCGCTTGTTCAATATGCACATGAAAGACCTGACCGATTTTCAAAGCAAGGAGAGCCAGGTTGCCGTGGGCGAGGGCTTGATGCCGGTTCGCGACATCTTCGAGGCCCTCATCGCCACCAGGTACAAGGGATTCGTCGATCTCGAGTATGAGATTAACGCTGACGATCCAATGCCGGGTGTCATCGAAAGTTTTGCTTTCATGCGGGGCGTTCTGGCTGGCATGGGTTATGGGACGAACGTCTGAAGCACACCGCCCCCATTGACTCAATCGGAATCCTATCCGTCCTCGCACTTTGAAGTAACACTCGGATTGGCGCGCCGACGCATTCCCGCGTATCCCTTTAACCGGATGAGGTAGAGTTCCAATGAAATTGCTCGATGAAGATCGCCTGTTTCCACCGGAACCTGGCGTCCGCGCGATAGCCAGTGCCCTGTACGAACGCGTAAAGTCGTTGCCCATTGTGAGCCCCCACGGACACACGCAGGCCGCGTGGTTCGCGCAGAATCAGCCGTTCCCTGACCCGGCAACTTTGTTCGTCCAACCCGATCACTACGTATTTCGCATGCTCTACAGTCAGGGAGTTTCTCTTAACGAATTGGAAATCGGGCAGGCGCAACTTACCAATCCTCGCAAAGTGTGGAAGCTCTTTGCGAGCTATTATTACTTGTTTCGCGGAACGCCAACGCGCATGTGGCTGGATTATGCTTTCCAGGAACTGTTCGGACTCGATGAACGCTTATCTGAGAAATCCGCCGATCGTTACTTTGACCTAATCTCTGAGAAGTTACAAACTCCCGCATTCCTTCCGCGCACGCTGTATGAACGTTTCAACCTTGAAGTGCTTACAACAACGGATTCTCCCCTCGCCACCCTCGACGATCACAATACGATTCGAAAGTCCGGGTGGAAAGGAAGGATTCTTCCAACCTTCCGTCCTGACGCTGTTGTCGATCCGGAGTTTCCTGGGTTTGCTGAATCCATCGCAACCCTTGGCGAGCAAACAGACGAAGACACTTCCTCCTGGCCCGGTTATTTGAACGCCCTGCGCAAGGCGCGCGCTCGATTCCGCGAACTCGGTTGCACCGCAACAGACCACGGCCACCCCACCGCGCAAACCGCCAACCTTCCTTCAACTGAAGCGGAAACACTCTTCCATCAGGTTCTCGACGGTACGGCCGACGCCGTGCAGCAGGAGTTGTTCAGGGCGCAAATGCTCACTGAAATGGCCCAGATGAGCCTTGAAGACGGATTCGTCATGCAGATCCACCCTGGAAGTATGCGCAACCATAATCGAAAGCTTTATGAGCAGTATGGCCGCGACGTCGGCGCCGACATTCCCATGTCGACAAACTATGTCAATGCGCTTCGTCCTTTGCTCGACCGCTTCGGCAATGAGCGCGATCTCACCATCATCCTGTTTACTCTCGATGAGTCTACCTTTAGCAGGGAGTTGGCGCCCCTCGCCGGCCATTACCCCTGTCTGCGCCTGGGACCGCCCTGGTGGTTCCTGGACAGCCCCGAAGGCATGATGCGTTTTCGCGAGTTGGCCACGGAAACAGCCGGGTTCTACAATACTGTCGGCTTCAACGACGACACACGCGCATTCCTGTCCATTCCCGCGCGTCACGATGTAGCTCGCCGTGTAGATTGCGCCTTCTTGGCCAGGTTGGTCGCCGATCACCGCCTCGCAAAAGATGAGGCATTCGAAGTAGCACACGATCTGACCTATGGGTTGGTAAAGGAAGCGTATCGGCTCTAATCAGAAGCCGAACTTAATCAGCATCCCCGCGCTTTTCTACTGGCGCGGCGGCTATTCAAGTTACCCGGCTCGTGTATTCAATTCGCCGCTGACTTTAAAGTTACTCAGTGTTCTCATCCATGATATCTCCCCTTACTTTCACAATATTCAACGAGTCTGGAGGAATTCCGAAGGCGCTCTAACCTGCATCTCGCGCTTATGAGTTCGATTCTGTTGATAAAATTGGGATTACTGACTCGATCGCTTCAGCCTTCATGAAGCTAACTTCTCCATGGGGATTAATCCTCAAGTTTCTTTAAAGGAAGAAAGGTGTTGAATGCCCACCGCGCGTCTCTATTTGAACAACCAGTTGAACGCGTCGAACAGGATTGCGCGGGAAATCAATCGAAATCTCATCTTCAATCACATCCGAATCAAGCAGCCCATTTCTCGCGCTGATCTGGCGCGTATCTCCGGTCTTCAAAGAAGCACAGTCTCACTTATTGTTGAAGAACTTCTCGCTGAGAATTGGATCGTCGAGGGGTCGACCGGACAAATTCCGCGCGGAAGAAAGCCCACGTTCCTCAACCTCAATGAGAAGCGATGCGTGCTCGCCCTCGACGTTCATCCCGCCCAGACCACGCTGGCCGTCACCGATATAAGTGGCAAAGTTCTTGTGCAGCAGCTGATCGCGCTCCCCGAAGATCCTCAAAAGGTGATCGGCGCCATTGTCAGCGCAATCCGATCCATGATCAGCTCAAACACTGACCGTTCCTTTGAAGGTATCGGAATGAGTCTGCCTGGTCGTTTCAATCCCCGCTTCGTCAAGTCCATCTTCGCGCCCAACATTGACTGGCCCATCGGGCAGCTCAAGCCCCGCGTCGAACAGGCCACGGGGCTGCCCGTGGTCGTTGATAATGTCGCCAACGCCTGCGCTTTGTCTGAGGTTTGGTTTGGCTACAGCGACGGCATGCGCGACCTGGTCGTCGTCAATGTCTCTGAAGGCATTGGCACCGGCATTTTCGCAAACGGCCAGCTAATGCGCGGCGAAGGAGGCGTTGCGGGTGAATTCGGCCACGTGCAGTTGGATCCGAATGGCTTGCACTGTGGCTGCGGTGGCATCGGCTGCTGGGAAACCGTCGCCTCGAATCGCGCCGGAATGCGCTACTATTCAGAGATCGCAAAGAAGACATTGCCTTCGTTTGAAACCCTTCTTCAGTTGGTCAAAGCCAACGATCCTGCGGCCCAGCAAGCTCTCCACCGTATGTGCAAGGCGCTCGGCCGCGGAATGCACATGATCGCATTGGCTCTCGCGCCGGCAGAAATCGTTGTAGTGGGCGATATTACAGCCGTCTGGAGTGTAGCTGGTCCCGCTATTGACGCTGAAATGCGTCGATTCCCGCTCGTCAGAACCCCCAAGCTTCGCCCCACGCGCGAAGGAAACAGGGCACGTCTGTGCAGCGCCGTCGCCTTGGTGATGAGCGACAAACTTCTTTAACGCTCGGTGATCCTAATGCACCTGGACCCGTCATTGCCGGGACCATAGACAAAGCCTCGGCTTGACAGAGAAACAAACCGCTTGGTGCTTCTCGATAGTCGGCGTAAACAGCAATTCTGTCTCCGCGTCCTATGAGGGCCTTGGCAATGATTTTGTAATTGTTTCTCTCCTCCTCCTGAACCATTGTGACGGCCACGCCTCCGGACAGCGCCGTTTCCAGGGCATTCTTCGCCTGGGAACGTCGTCGCGAAAAACTTTGGTAACAATCATCAGTAACAATTTGCCTTAAAACGAGATGACAAAAGATTACTTTAAGAGGTAGCAACCACAAGGCATAGGTTCGACCAAAGTATTGCCTGCTGATTCACTTACCTGCGATGCCAGTAACTGTGAAACTGTCCTCGCGCACGTTGGCTGACCGGTGTGTTGATTCCACTGGCTCGAAAGAATCCATCGCAAATGAGCTAGAGTTTGCGCGGGAAGCCGGCCAGAGTGGATCGGGCTCGGCCGAACTGGGCCAAAGGGGGTACCGATGGTCTTCAAGAAGGACGAACGCGGCCAAGTCCTCGTGTTGGCAGCATTTAGCATGCTGCTTCTGCTGGGATTCGTTGCGTTGGCGGTGGACGTGGGGATGCTCTACCGCGTCAAAAGACAGGTTCAGACCGCGGCAGATGCGGGCGCCCTTTCGGCAGCCGCGCAAATCAGCACTTACCCGGACGGTACAGTGCCGGCACAGACAGCTGCAACGCAGAATGGCCTGAGCATTGGAACTGCTTCGGGGCAGGCGACGGTGACCGCTACGGTCCTCACGGCAGGCTCCACTCTCGGCTATGTAAGAGTGGCTGTCACCGAGCACACGCCAACCTACTTCATGGGCGTAATGGGTTCAAACTTTAACTTGATGAATGTGACCGCGCTGGCAGGAGCATCCTACGCTCTTTCCGGCAGCAATGAATGCATGTTGGGATTGAGTCAAACCGGCACGGCCGTCCCAAACGCCTCGGGGGTTGAAACCGACGGCTCGACCACCATGACTTGGGGCACGACCGTGATGTCTGACATCGCAACGGAGGGCAACAGCAAGATCAACACTCCGAGCTGCGGGGTTCAGGCCTGCGGCCCTACCAACGAAGTTGCGGGAAGCGGTATGACCGCGGCGGGCCTATACGCCTGGGGATCAGGGAACATAACAGCCGAGTCTACATCCGCACCCAGTTATGGCACAGACAACAGCGGGAGCAAGATCACTACCACCCCTTCACTCAAATCATGCGCAGGGGATCCGATGGCGAGCTCCCTCCCGACGGCGCCAACGGTTGGCACATGCATCGACCCGACCTGGATGAAAAACAACACCGCGGGTGGCGCGGCCGAAACCATCAGTCAAGGCACGTATTGCAACTTCAACACTTCGAACGTCTCGACTCTGACGATGAATCCGGGCGTTTACGTTATGAAGACTACTTTCAGCACCAATAGCGGAACAAAAATTGTAGGAAGTGGAGTCACGATCTATTTAGCGAACGGCGTCATCGCGAATTCCAGTAACTATACCTACGTCTCTGGCGGCGCTACTCCCTATGGAGTCGGAAACGGAACGACCATGAACATTACGGCCCCCACCTCGGGGACCTACGCCGGCATTGCGATCTGGGATGGCAACTCCTCAAGCAGCACCCCTGACACGTTTACCTTTGGCGGCGGCGCCAGTTCGACTTTCACAGGGACAATCTATGCCCCTAAGACAAACCTGGTACTGGGGAACGGAAGCGGTACTTCGACCCTCAGTTCCAATATCATTGCCAACACGATCATGGTCCTCGGCGGCAGCACCATCACAAACAATTACGTCCCCGCTGGAGGTGGAGGCGCGCCGGCGAATGGCGGAGTGAATCTGGCGGAGTGAAAAATGAAAGATAGATCCCCAAAGATCTTGCGGCATTGTCTGGCGACGCCATGCATCCTGGCGCTCTTGAAAAAACTACGTGACGATGGTGGCGGATCGCTCGTCGAAGTTGCTCTCATCTTTGCTCTTTTCGTGCCGACGATGGTACTGGGAACAGTCTATGTGGCGAGTATGGAGTATGCGTCCATTGAGGTCTCCGATGCCGCCCATGCCGGCGCTGCTTATGCGGCTCAGGTCTACATTGCAAACTCGAACACTGCGCTTCCCACGCAATCCCAGGTGACGGCTGCTGCAAGAAATGACGCGCCTGAACTACCCAATATGCTGGCATCCGGTACCAGTCTCTCCGCGACAATGTCGACCGGGTGCGGCACCGGAACCGCCACTGCCGGTAACACTGTGCCGACTTGCAGTTCCGGCACGTTACCCTATGTTCAAGTCACTACCCAGGCTACAGTTATACCCATGGTCCAGCTTCTTGGATTCGCCGCATCGTCGACAATGAGTGCCCGGGCAAGAATCAATCTGGTGAATTAACCAGGGCAGAAAATCAATTTTCGCGGGAAGCAGATACTGCAATGAAACAATCAGGGTGGTTCAAACGCTTCGTTCCTGTTCACGGCTCTGACGTCCCTGCCCCGACCCGGCCCGGGGGAAAATATTTACGCGGAGAAGACGGGCAGGAACTAGTCGAATTCGCACTGGCAGCCAGCGTTCTCTTTACATTCATCTTCGGTCTAATGGAGTTGTGCATTGTGCTTTTTACATTTAACTCCGTTGGCGAGGCCGCACGGGAAGCAAGCCGATGGGCCAGTGTGCGTGGAACAACTTCCAGCGTGACCTCGGGCGGAACGACTTCTTGCGCTAATCCGAACATCACAGCCTGCCCGGCACAGGCTACGGACATTCAGAACTACGCAGAGAAGCTTCCGGGCATTTCGGCGTCGAATGTGACCGTGAGTGTGTCCTGGTGCAACTCCGACGGGGTCACGAATTGCACTACAAGCGAAGCCAACGCTACTCCAGGAAATGTCGTTAAGGTAAACGTGTCATATGTATTCGCTTCGGTTCCGTTTGTGACCAACAAGACTCTTAGCGTGTCTAGCACATCCGAGAATGTGATATGGCAATAAGGCGAACAATTCCCGCGTCGCATTGAAATTCCGGCTGAAGATCAGCATGCCGCATTGCTGAGACAGGTCGATCAGATAGAACTCCTGCGCTCCACGCTTCGTCGGCGTTTTCAATGGCGGTTGCCCCTTCACCCCGCCCCCCATCCGGATATTCCTTTCTCTAAGTACAAAAGGACCTAGGCCATCGGCTTAAGTTCGCCGGCGACAGTTGGGATCAGCTCCGCGACAGTCGGATGAATATGCATGGAATGTGCCAGCAGCGAAACAGGTTGTTGGGCGTACATCGCGGTAAGGATACAATGAATCGCCTCATCGGCGCCGGTGCCAAATACGGTTGCCCCCAGGATGCGCATAGTTTCGGCGTCCACGATCAGTTTGATGAACCCGAAGGTCTCCCCCTTCTCAATGGCGCGGCTGACGCGAGTCATGGGTCGAAAGCCGATGAGAGCAGGTCTCCGGCTTCTGCGAATCTCCATCTCAGACATCCCAACCCGCGCCAGCGGAGGATCAATATAAAGCGCATGGGCCGAAATGCGATCGCTGAGGCGGCGACTTGCGCCTTGAAGCAGATTGTCGGCCACAATTTCGTAGTCGTTGTAGGACGTATGGGTAAATGCTCCACGACCGTTGCAATCGCCTAACGCAAAGACCCCAGGCGCACTCGTTTGCAGCTGGTCGTCGACCTGGATATAGCCCTGAGCATCAGTTTCTATTCCGACAGTCGCAAGATTGAGGCCTGCGGTATTGGGCGCTCGGCCGACCGCCAACAACACATGCGATCCGCAGATATGCGGCGCTCCTTCGTCACACTCCACGCCCACGGCAATCTCGCCGCCTTGCTTCTCCAGGTGGATGCAGTTTGCGTTCAGGCGAACTTGAATTCCCTCCCCCTCGAATATCTCGCGAATTACGCGCGAAGCGTCCACGTCTTCTTGAATTGCCAGCCGCGGATTCTTGTCAACGACAGTCACTTGGGAGCCGAATCGCCGGAACATCTGCGCGAATTCCAATCCGACATAACCGCCTCCCACGACGATCAAGTGTCGGGGCACTTCTCTCAGTTCCAGAATGCTCGTGCTGGTGAGGAACGGAACCGAATCGGTGCCAGGTATATTGGGTACAATCGGGCGCGCGCCGACATTCAGGAAAATTCTTGAAGCCTCGAGCAGATCCTCTCCAACCCTGATCATGTTGAGTGATTCGAAGCTTGCCGCACCCGTGAACACCGTGCAGCCTTTTGTGCCTCGAAGCCAGGCCTCCACGCTCGTGCGCGATTTCAAGACGATAGATTCCTTTCGCGCCATTACTGCAGCCAGGTCCACCGAGACCGGGCCCGTCAGGACGCCAAAGTCCATCGCGCGTCGAGCAAGATGCGCCGCGTGCGCGCTGGCTACCATCGCCTTCGTCGGCGTGCATCCCGTATTCACGCAGGTGCCCCCGAAAAGATCGCGCTCCACCATGGCAACTTTCCATCCAGCTCCGGCAAGCCGAACTGCGAGCGAAGGCCCTGCCTGTCCCGCGCCGACGATGACCGCATCAAAACTTTGCTTCATCTAAACCTCGCTACGATTAAACCTCGCTACCATCTCCTAAGACTTGGGGCCTGTCAAGATTAGCCTCCCACTTTGATACCCGGAAGGAAGATTCGGTTGCGCGGAAGATGCACTCCAGCCAATCCAGCAAACGCCGGGAGCCTCTTCATCGCCCAGGGTGACCGGCGCACCGAATAGGATCCATGAGGGCACGCTCAAAGGAGCGTTTGAATGAAATGCCTCAAATATCCGCACTTCATTGACGATTGATCAAAACACCTGAGAACTTAGTCGATTACCGGCGTGGGTTTAAGGCCAGGCATATAGGTAATCGCGACGGAGTTTCATAATTACCTGGCGGCGAAGATCCGGTGGATTTCGTCGGTTCCTGATTCGGTACAAATTGATTCTATGGTGCCCGGAGGGGGACTTGAACCCCACGATCGAGGTCAGGCGCTGTCCATGCATGTTAAGGAAATTCAGGCATGAATGATCTCGTCCGCGCGGACTCCTGTTCCACAAACCATGATGCGAATATTTTCTTGCCCTGGTATGGTCTCGGTTTAGGTGCGGAGATGCAAAAGCCTTTGGCCATCCCGCTGACCGGTGCACCAACGCTGTCAGTTGTCTTGTCCCTCACCGCGCTGATAGTGGTAGGGGCCATGTTCCTCATTCGAGTGAGAAAAATGACTATCATGTGTGCGCGGATGCGCGGATGAAGAAAGGCCGCGTGCAGGAACTGGGAGCCAAGCAAGAAAAGTTCCCCCTTCGCGATTTCTCGCGAAGGGGGAATGCGTACTGAAGCAAGGTCAACCCGAACATGGCCAAGACGATCCGGGCGCTACCTGTCGACTGGACCGTGGCAGGTGCCGACGCCCTTGTCGCTATATCCACCATTCGCATTCGGTGCAGGGAGTGTAGGACCATTGGTTGCAACTGTAGGACCTAACAGCGCCGACTCGTAATCCCACGCGTAGCCGTTGGGATTGAGCGTCAGGGCCATCACGCCCCAGTAGTCCCCGGTATACGCCTGGAGATTCAGTGCGTTGAAGTTCACGTTGCCGCTGGGATCCTCCTGGTTTGTTTCGGAATTCGTCGACGTGGCCTGGCCGGACGTCACAGGGGTTATGACGATCGGATCGAGTGTCTCGCCGCCGGTGCCCACGGTGAATTGCCGTATGCCCCTCCCTGGATCGTAATTCCCGGAAGGGTTAAGCGGGCGGTAGCGGGCATAGAGGTGGTCGTGTCCGTTCAGAACCAGATCGGCGTGGTACTGATAGAGCAGTTGCCAAAAGGCCTGAGCGGTCACGCCCTCCTGGCTGATTCCGTTAGTAGCGCTGAACGTGGGCTGATGCCAGTAGGCCAGTGTGCAGGCGGAATGATTCGCCTCGAGATCCTTTTTCAGCCATTGGAGTTCGGAGGCAAACCAGGAGCCTGTGTTCGAGCAGCCGCCCGGCTGCGTCGAGCACTCTATATTGAGCGAAATAAGGTGCCATGCGCCCAGATTGTACGAGTACCAGCCATCTCCGACTCCGACTCCGACTCCGTCCGGTGGCTCCTCGAAGTGTCCCGCCTGCCCATCCGCCCGTGGAACGGGTTGGGGGGTGGGACTGGTCTCGCCCGGATAGCCGCACGGGCTCGCCGGCGCGGACGCCGGGGACGGCGTGTTCGGGTCATTCCAGACCAGGCCTGATGGGCACGGGTCCGGTACCGTGGCCGTCACAGGAGCGCCTGTGGCATCGATCTGGAAGCCGTTGAAGTAGGAGAAGTAGCCGTAGCCGGCAACGCCGGTCGCGCTATGCTCGTCGTAAAACTCGTGGTTGCCAGGCGCGGGCCGCGTGATCATTTTGAAAGCGCCATAGGTCAATTCGTACGATCCCTCAAAGTCTGAATATTGGCCTACCTGGTATTGCAGATCTCCGAGGATCGCGACGAGGTCAGGCTTCATAGCCTCAATCTGATTCGCAGTGGCCTCCTGGGATTGCCACAGAGAGGTGCTGGTGTAGGGGGCCTTGGGGGCATCGCAGTTTTCACCCGCTTTCTCACCACCGGGCTCCGTCTCGCCTGGCTGGCAGGAGGTGTCGCCGACCACCGCGAGCACGGGGGAGCGGCCGATGGTTGCGTAAGGCCAGGTATTGTCTGGCGTCGGATTGCCGTAAGGCCACTGATTGTTGTTAGAGTTTTGATTCTGTGCATTTGCTCCCGCTGCAAATGCCAGCACCGAGACGGCGGCTCCAACGAGCACTGCCTCTCGGAACCTGCCTTGGATCGTCTTCATGCAGACCTCCGGTTCGGATTTGTGTAGGAGATACTTGCCAAAACGTTGGAGATACTTGCCAAGTTGGGGATACTTGTCAAGTTGGGGACAATTGCCACAAGTGTTTTATCGCATCCGCACATCTCGCGTCTATCTCTGAAGTGTGAAAAGGCCGTGAATGCAAGACCTTGCATGTAGGCGGTACGGCTTTCGCCGAATTTGCCGTTGCGGGTCGCTGCATCGACCGGTTTGCACGCGATGCGGTGCTCAGGTGTAGCGAAACAGCGCCTTGAAACCAAAGTCCATGTGCTGCTGGATATGGCAGTGAAACAGCGTCAGGCCCGGCTGGTCGGCGACCAGATCCACCGTGGTGCGTCCAAATGCGGGAACGATCACCGTGTCTTTCTTGACGCCGGCAGTCGGCTTGCCGTTGAGTTCGACGAGCTCGAACAGGTGCCGGTGGAAATGCAGAGGGTGAGAATCGTCGCTGCGATTGTGAAACACAATCCGGTAGCGGCCCCCCTGTCGGAACAAGAATTCCCGTTCATGCGGATACTGTTTGCCGTTGACCAGCCAGTGATTGATTCCATTGGGTCCGCCGGGCACTTTTTCAAAAACCATGTCGATGGTCTGGTCTGGCGCGGGATGCGGCGCGGTCGTGCCAAAGCCCGTCGTGCCAAAAATGGTGTAGTCCCAGCGCCACTTGAGAGGCGGAATCCATTGCGCGCGCTGCTTTTGATTGGCGTACTCCACCACGATGCCCATGCCGGATTGGCGCGCGACATCGCGGATCTCCCCTAAAATCCAGACGCCCGGGTTATTCATCTCCACGATCGCATCCACGCGCTCGCCGGGGGCGATCACAATCACATCGACCGGCTGAGGCGCGGGCACGGGATTGCCATCGAGAGCAATCACCTGAAACTTGTGGCCCGGCAAAGCCACGCGATGAATCTGGGCAGCGCTCGCGTTGAGCAGGTGCATCAGGACGCGCTGACCCGGCTGCACGCGCAGCGGTTCCCCCGCTCCGAGTATTTTGTCGTTAATCGAGTAAAGAGGAGCGCTGACTTCGAGTCCGTTCGGACGCAGGTCTGGTGTGGCGGGTCTTTCGGGCATCGGGTCGTTGGGATTCGCCGCCATCTCGTCCGGATCCATCGTAGACAGAAAATATTGCCATTCACGCAGCGCCAGAAAGACCTCTTGGTCGTAGTGTCCAGGGTCATTCGCGGAATCGATCATGAAAAAACCGAACTGGCCGGTGTAGGCGCCACGATGCAGATCCATCATGGCAGCAGTGTGCGAGTGGTACCATCGCGAACCCGCCGGCTTCGCCACGAATTGATAGCGCCGCCTGCCGTGTGGCGGGACCGGCGGAGTGCCTTCTTCCTCCACACCATCTACTTCCGGCGGCACGAACAGGCCATGCCAATGCACGTATTCCGGAACGTCTGTTTCGTTCGCAACGTCCACGGTGACGCTCTGGCCCTCGCGCACCCGCAGCAGCGGACCGGGGACTTTATTGCTGTAGCCGATTGTGCTGATGACAACCTGCGGGGCCAGGTCGACCAACATAGGCGCGATCTGCAGGCCGAAATCCGCGGTACGCCCGGTGGCACTCTCGGCCGCCTTCGATTCCAACGGCGCCATCCGATGCTCGGTCGACCCCGGAACCTGCTGGAGGCCTGGCGACTTCCCAAACGCAGGCCGCAGCTTGCCTGCCCCGGTCGCGATCATGGTGGCCCATCCAAGCCGTACAAAATCCCTTCGCTTCACACGGTCCTCATTCCGGCTGCGAATGCCACCATAAAGACGAGTTCCTCAACGAGCAATGCCAATATAAAAACTCTCCTGATCGTTTTCATGTACATGCCGTTCCTGCCCCTTGTGGTCGAATGGTTGCGCAAAACCTAAGATACATGCCTTCACCAGGAAAATGTTTCGTCAGATTTGGACAGCGTTCGCTGAGTTGGGGAATACAGCCTCAAAGTAGTATCCCCCGGCAGAGCCCGGGGCCTTGCGCTGTGAGCCGCTCAAAGTGGCTTGAGCGGGGTCGCTAACGCGGCCCCGGTTAGCTTGGGCCGCCTTAACGGTGGCGGGTCACTTCCACAGCTTGGGTTGGTCCGGACGCTTATCTTCCTGCTCCTGGTTGTGAATGTATTCGCGGATCACGGTTTCATCTCGGCCCACGGTCGATACCATGGAGCCCCGCGCCCAGAAGTGATGGCCAACAAAATTCTGCTTGCGCTCTCCTCGGCCTAACCGCAACAAGTTGGACCAAGTCAGTCGCACCGCACCGGCGGCGCGTGACCAGCATGTAGCCCGTCGCTTCCCGACCCAGGCATTGATTGATATTGAGGCGATTCAACTGGTCGACGGAAACCGGCCGGCGCGCTCGGTCTAGGACACCGAGTTGCGCCTCTCAATGGTCATCGATGCGGTATCCTTTCCGGAGTAGCAAATCTCGGAGCTGTGGGTGCTGTGGAGCGATAGTCCCGACGCGAAGAACAATAAGTGATTTCTGGAGGTCTCTCGAAATGCCGAGGCAAGAACTTTTTTTTGAGCGTACCGAGGGGAATAGGCACATAGAGGTCATCAAGACGTACGACTGCGGCTACGCGCAAGAAGTGTTTCGGTCCATGGAAGGGGACGCCATTAGCGCGCTCGCCGCTGCACTCGATCTTGATTCCAACTACGATCCCGCCGACATCCCGGATCCGAAGGGATCAGATTACGAGGATTTCATCTGGGAAGAGCTGCTCGAGACCGGCGTGGAGGATGTTCGCCTCGACCCGAACTTGCGCTCGTTTTTTGTGGTGAGTCAAAGTACGGATGGCAGTGCCCGTGATCTCTACGTCTCAGGCGATTGGCCAAGTGCGGAGCGGTTCGCCAAGAAGCTGCTCGCACAACAGAACTGATCAGTTTCGAAGGACTGTTCTGCTCGCCTTCACATAAGGCGTTCCTGCATTCTGGTCAGGCTTCTTCAAGGAGGCCTTCCCCAGGCGACCAATAGAGCTTGTCATGTGACGTCGACTGCGGCGATCTAATCATGGGTAAAATGCGTGACAGGAGTTCGGATTGCTGCTGCGAGCCTTGAGACCAGTTTTTCCTCATCAGCGAGTTCGCATTCCCATACGACGGTGACTTGCCAGCCCATGCCTCGAAGCTTACTTTCAACTGCCTTATCCCTCTGAACTGTGCCCTCAAATTTCGCTGCCCAAAACTCAATTCTGCTTTTTGGTGTGTAGCAAAATTTGCACGACGCATGCCGGTGCCAAAAGCATCCATGAACAAAGACCACGTGATGCCATTTCGGCAGCACAATATCAGGTCGACCAGGCAGGTCTTTTGAGTGCAGGCGGAAGCGGTATCCGAGCCGATGAAGGATCGATCGAACCCGGATCTCTGGGGTGGTATTCGTGGACCGAATCCGCCCCATATTCCAGCTTCGGCGCTCTTTGCTAAGCCTGTCCACCTTGCAAATGCTCCTAATGCTTGAAACAACTCAACACTATTGCCGCAAGTTTCTTGGCGAGCAGTGGAGGTACAGCATTACCCACTTGTTTGTATTGTGCGGTCTTTCCGCCCGTGAAGAAATAATTGTCCGGAAACGTCTGCAGACGTGCAGCTTCTCTCACCGTAAGACTTCGACACTGTGTTGGATCGTAATGTATGAAATAGTGCCCGTCCTTCGCGATGTGCGAAGTGATGGTGGTTGAGCACTTTAGTTTTACCTGGACTCGGAATCGATCTTTGAATGATAGTTTTTCGTCCTCTGATTCCAATGCTTTCAGGTTTTTGTGGTTGGGAAGCAGCTCCGGGGGGAAGTTATATAAATCCGGAGATTTCTTGTGAACTGCAGCGTAGGAGGATGCGAACAAATACCTCCACAAATCCTGCTTCATGTGGCGTCGCGATTCATGGTTGCACACTCCACCGAGCCGCGAGTCGTAGTACCAAGACCGAAACGTTGCTGGATCGACCGGCCGCGGCACGAAGGGGCCTCCAGGGCCCACGTTTCTCAGACTGTCTGCTGAAAGTTTCAGACGTCTTCGGAGCTCCGCGGTAATGCCGTTTTTAACCTGAAGCTGTACTTCCCCGAACATGTCCCTAATGCTCGAAATCCAGACTTCCGGGGTGTCATTCTCCTTTTTTGAACTCCCTTTTCCAGAGAGGCGGCTCCGCACAGGGGGTAGGTCCCGGATTGCATGCCATATGGACACATTCTTCTTCAAATTCCGCAGCTTGCGAGGCTTCCACTCGATATCACTGCGTACGCCAAGAACGATGAACCGGTGACGCGCTTGTGGAATTCCGTGCCGTTCTGACCGAATAATGTAGTCCGAAGGACTGTTGTCTCCGTCATTCTGCTTGCCAGCTGAATCCGCACTGTAATCGGCAAAAGCGTGAAGCCGATATTGGAGTGGGGGCTGTACGCATCCTACGTCCTCGACAGAGGGGCTCTCCAAGTCCCGCAGGATCTGTTCTACGATCAAGGCTCCCTTCATTGTGGATGAGAGGATAAACGTACGCTCCTTGATTGGAGATGAAATCGCTGCGGTCCTGATAATAATCAAATTCTGAAGCGGACAGTCGGCTATGGTGTGGCAGGATGTAGGGCTGCATGGTGATCGCCACGTCCTCCACCCATACGGTCTCTTCAGGGAGGATTTGGGTCGCCTCGTTCTTCCGGCAGAACGGATCGAATGGGGTAATCGGATGCCCGTTTATGCGGATTGCCAGCTTCCGCCGGCCCTTCACTTCGCCCGCGAGGAATCGGTGAAATACGAGCGAAAGGTGGCGTTCGACGATCGTTAATTTTTCGGTAACAATCTCGTCTCGTCTACGCCCCGTTTCATCTTCAAATAGTCGATCGAGATCGCGCCAGATGATCACCGTTCCCTTGTCACCAAGAGCTTCAAAATAAGGCTGTTTTGGAATTTCATCCGGCTCAAGAACGGCGATGAGCCAATCGTCGTTCTTTTCGACTTCATCAAGATTCCATTCCGCGCCAGCGTATACCCCGTTAACAGTGCTCACCGCAGTCAATCGACGGCACTGTGAAAACGATGCAGTCTTGAGGCCAAGGCCAAACCGTCCCAAGTCTTTCGGTCCGCGCTTCTTGCGAGGATCGGTTGCCCCGTGCCGCAGGGCCGCGATTACTTCATCTCCTGTCATCCCCCGTCCGTTGTCGGCGATGACAAGAACGGGAGCGCTGCGGCTCAGATCACAAAAGACATTGATTTCAGTCGCTTCCGCCGAAATGCTGTTATCGATTAGGTCCGCGACAGCTGTTTCTAGCGAGTATCCGAGATCGCGAAGAGAGGCGGTCAGGCTGGCGGCACTCGGGGGTAGAGGGTACCCTGTAAATATTGGTGCCCGGAGGGGGACTTGAACCCCCACGGCCTTGCGGCCTGCGGATTTTAAGTCCAATTTTGGCAGTTTTGCATCGAATCGCAATGCGTTGCACACATGCGAATAAAATATTTGTATTCATAAAGATAAAGTGCGATTCTTCTTTGCAAAGAATCGCACCGAAACGCAGAAAAGTTGGAAACGAACAGCCATCAAAACAGCCACTGAAATTGCCCTATTTCGCCCGTATAACGGGTACGTTATCCACGTGCAACAAGGCGAATGTCGAGGTCCATGCCAACGGCTGCGGCATACCGGATGAGGGTTCTTATGTTGGCATTTTCCGGCTTGCGCTCGGTTCGGCTGAGTTGCGGAGCGCTGGTCCCGATCTTCTCAGCGACCTCGGCCTGAGTCAGTCCCTTTTGTCGGCGCTGATTGGCCAACTCCAGGCCAATTTTCAACACCTGCGTCTCCTCTTCGAACGCCTTCTTGACTGCGGGCTTACGGAGTTCCTTTTTTACGTAGCGATCCCAAGCGGTCGTCATTTGCTTCCTTCTCCTTTTCCGCGTCTGGCCCCGGCGGGGCGCTTCGAGCCTAAACGAGCCTCGTGTTTTGCCATCCTCGCGCTGCTGATACGCTTGTCTGCTTCCTCTACTGCCGGAGTGTTCTTCGTCAGACCGTGCAGCAAGATTGCAGTACGGTCGTCATCGAAGAAGTACAGAACCCGGTAGCGCGTTTTTCCAAACCGTAACCGAATTTCACGGAGCCGTCCATCAATCTGCGAAGTATAGGGATAGTCAAGAGTTGGCCCTCCTTCTTTCAGCAGATCGATACGAGCAATGACCTTGCCTCGAACTTCCTCTGGCAGGGTATCCAGCCATTTCATTACGGGCAGTTTTCCGTCATCGTCCTGATAGAAATCAACATTCCAAGCCATCGCTGGACGTTTGCCCTCCAAAATAGTTTATCAAATTTGATAAGTTTGCACTACTCGTTGCGCAATGATTTTTTGAACCCCGCCACAAACGGAATCGGAACCGAATATATGGGGAGGCCACTCAAGCCACAATCCGTTCCGGGTGATCGCCGTTTGCATACTTGCGCAGTTCCGCCACCGGAATCAAAACCCGGCCTCCAATCTTTCTGAACGGCAGCCGCCGCGTAGCCACTAGATAGTCAATTCCGCGCACGCTGATGGAGAGAAGCTGTGCGGCTTCATTGCGGCTAACCAGCAATTTGGCGTGGGACGGGACTGTGCCCCGTACCGGCGGTTTCTTGGATGCGCTGTCAATTGGTTGCATGGTGCGTACCTCCAGAGAAGATTTCGCTGCGTAGAATCCCCAAACTCACAAACTTATCCCTAGTTCGGTCCCAAGGCTTAATTCGGAATGCAGAGCCTTCGCTATGTCTTGGACGGGTTGCGGAATTCCGATCTGTGGTTCAAGCGCGCTCACGTGCGAAACATCGCGGGCGAGAACATCAGCGAGCTTACCGGCGTTATTGGTAAAAACCTGCGCATCATTCTGCCCGCGCGAAATTGCAACGTAGGCCATGCGGTTGTTGAGCAGATCCTTCGCGCCGAGTTCGGTATCGACGTGTACGAGCACACGCTCGGCGGTCTGTCCCTGGCTGGAGTAACTCGTCATGGCGTAGCCGTGGTCAATGTGCGGATGCTGCTCCGGATTGATAGAGACATTACGCCCGCCGTCCAGTTTGAGACGCATCCTTCCATCTGCGCTGAATTCTTCCACGACTCCAAGTTCACGATTGGCAATCTTCGGCTCATTGGCTGGCGAGGTGAACTGAATACGGTCGCCAACAGAAAAAGCCTTCTCCTGAGCACGATAGGCGATAACGCCCATCTGTCGGCGCGGATCGTAGGTTTGCTCGCTTCCGTCCGCGCGCACCACCGTCACAAGATTCTTTTGAGCATCAACACCGACAACGCGCGTGTATTCGCCCTTCTTGATGCCGGTTTCTTGAGAACTGCGCGAGTAGCGCAGAATGTCGTCCACTTGGTATTGCCGCGCCCAAGTGCGATCCGCGCCGGTCATCTCCTGACGCGGCACTAGTCATTATGGAGTGACCGGCTCCCTGCGCGATGCGTGGGTTAATCTGTGAGACCTGATGGGTCCGCAGGTCAGAGCCACAAGCGGAGAGGAGCCGGTCATGCAGAACAAATTACGATTTTTGGGCATGGATGTCCATGCCGAGACGATCTCAGTTGCATTAGCCGAAGCGGATGGTGAGGTTCGAAGCCTTGGCGTAATAGCCAACCGAGCTGAGTCGGTCCGCAAGCTGATTCGAAAGTTGGGTCCTGTCGATCAACTGCGTGCCTGCTATGAAGCTGGTCCAACAGGCTATGTTCTCTACTGGCAGTTGAGCGAGTTGGGTGTTGAGTGCGCAGTCATCGCGCCCACTCTGGCGCCTGTCAAGGCCGGAGATCGGGTCAAGACCGACCGCCGCGACGCCGAACGACTGGCACGCAGTCACCGCGCTGATGACCTAACTCGGGTCTGGGTTCCGGATGCCGCGTCTGAAGCGTTGCGCGATCTGGTTCGGGCACGTGAAGCAGCCAAGCAGGATCAGCTGAGAGCACGTCATCGGCTGAGTAAGTTTCTTTTACGTCAGGGGCAACGGCCGATAGCAGGGGTGAAGGCCTGGACCATCGCCTACATGACCTGGGTCCGACAACTTCGCTTTACGCATCCAGCACAGGATGCTGCCCGGCTGGATTATCTGCACGAGGTAGAACACATGTCGGAGCGGATCATGCGCTTGGAAGAATCGATCCGAGAAGCTGTTCAACAGACGCCACCGCAGCTCAAGGCAGTTGTTGAGGGATTACAAGCCATGCGTGGTATCGCTCTTATCTCGGCTGTTACGATCGCCTCGGAGATCGGCGCGGTCTCTCGCTTCCAAAATGCACGGCAGTTGATGAGTTATAGCGGTACCGTTCCCAGCGAAAACTCCAGCGGCAAACGTACACAGCGCGGCGGGATCACCAAGTCAGGCAACGCACATCTCAGACGCATTCTGGGAGAAGCGGCGTGGAGTTATCGACGTAAGCCGGCCGTAGGCCCGGCTTTACGCAAGCGACAAGAGGGTGTTCCGGAACAGATCCGGCAGATTGCCTGGAAGGCGCAAGTGCGACTCTGCAAGCGCTATGCCCGATTGCAAGCAGCAAACAAGGAGCCGGGGAAGATCGTCACCGCAGTGAGTCGCGAAATGTTGGGTTTTATCTGGGCGATCGGCCTACGAGCAGAATCATCAATTCCGCAAGCAAACGCGGCGTGAAGAACAACAGCAAAAACAAAAACTCCTGATAAGGAAAAAGCAAAAGAATGAATCGTATCGCTCAACTCGAAGACAGCGCCAGCCGCAGCCGAGGCACACACGAAGGAGAATCCTCGCGGACACTATGCGACAGGCTTAGCCGGACTCGCGACACTAGTCAGAGGCAGCTCCCGACGGATCATGACCATGCGGTTCCGACCCGCGAATATCAGACTGATCAATCGTCGCGCAAACTGCTTCGGCTGCCGCTGGCCCTGTCTTCGATAAACAAACTAACCCCCACAAACCTGCAGGGATTGACAGGGTCACTCCATATCAGCGTCCTGATGGTGTGTTCTTCGCGGTTCACCAATCCCCGCGACTGCATTTCACTATGAATCCGTTGATTGATCTCGGACCGTGATCGGTTATCCGGCGAAACGACAAGCGTACTCTGGGGCGAGCGTGCGTATTCCTTTGCAATTGCCGCGATGCGCTCCTCGCGGCCCGTGTACTCGTGCACTCGTCCGTGGTCATCGAGACTGGCAACCGCCTGTCGGACCTCGCCGCGCGCCAACTGCTCCACGACATATTTCAACTCTGGATCGCGCTGCCGCACAATCTCATCGAGCTTTGCTGTCTTCATCCCTGCTTCTTGAAGCTGAGCAAAGGGCCGTCCTGCCTCGACAGACTCATGCTGCCGCGTATCGCCAACTAACAGCACACGGTCATTTGCATGGAGACGTTGAATAAATTCGTGCATCTGGCGCGTGGAAGCGAGCGAAGACTCATCGAGCACATACAATCGCTTTTCACCCGCGTCCGGCCTTGTGCCGTATGCAAGGTGCTGTTGGAGCGTAGATGTCTTGATTCCTGCCTCGGAGAGCTTCTGGGCTGCGCGTGAAGTCGGCGCGAAGCCTTCCACACTGTATCCGGCGCTCTTTGCACCCTCGCGGATTACAGATAACGTGGTTGTCTTGCCTGTTCCGGCAACTCCCTCCAAACCGACAATCTTTTCTCGCGCAAGAAAGATTTCATCAACGGCTCGAAGCTGTGAAGCATTCAACTCTGGGTGCCGGTCCTCAGTCCAAATACGCACCTGCGGCGAAATCAGCATAAAATCTCCGTGATTACCTTGCTGCATTCCTGCAATGATCGACTTTTCCATGCGGACCATCTCGGCAGTTGTGTATTGCGGAGCTGCGCGCCCTTCTCTTTGGCTAATGGCGCAAAATTCCCCACTCGTGACACGCCGCAAAAACTCCTGGCGCGCTTCGCCATATGTGAGTTGCCCCATGCCACGGTCCAGCATCGATTGCAGGATTGTCCGCTCGTCCTGGACCGCTGAATGTTCGAAGACGTGATTTCGCGCATAAGTGGCAGACAGTTGCGCTGTCTTTTCTTGTCGTGGCTCGAACTGCTGAGCGTGTTCCCGCGCCTGCGCTACCACACGGTCGGCCTGATTGCCGAACTGCACAGCCAACTCACGATGCCGCCGCAAGACCTCATCCTGCGATTGAATTTCTTTTTTGTCGCGCGTCCGATGTGCCGCAACTTGTGCAGCGCCTGCGCCCTCTCTGCCGATCTCCTGCAAATGTTCTTTGATCTGTTCCCGTCGCGGACTCGATGCGTCCAAGTATTCCTGCGTGTATCCCTTAATCTCTGGCTGGCCGTGCTTGCCGATTTCAATCTCATAACCGAGCTTCTGTAACCTCATGGCAAGCTCAGAGCGATAAACGCTGGTGGCGTAGTGCTGTGACTGAAACAAACTGCGTTCTTGCAGGGCATGAGATTGGCCGTTCTCGCACACTGTCATGTTGAAGACCACAGCGTGAGTGTGAAGCTGTGGCGCTGCATAACCATCGACAGGCCGTGCCGTATCATGCTCAAACGTCGCCGCAAGAAACTTGCCTGTATTCTCCGGCGCATGAATATTGCCGATGCGCGCCTGTGTGTACCGTTCCAATTCTCCAAGCGCGACACGCACGCTCTCACGATGAGCTTCTCGCACATGAACATCACCGCCCACAAGCGCGGTAAGCGAAACGGACTTCGGCGCGGAAAAGGTAGCATCCCATCCTGCCCGGTGTTCGACGCTCGTTACCTGCTTGCCGTATTCGTTCTCGTAGGTCCTCGCGGGCTGATGTTTGACGAGCTGCGCTCCGTTCTCAGGATGCTGACCATCGCTCAGGTTTGCGAAGTGTTCTGCATAGACAGCGCCGTGGAGATTCCAGTCTTCGGCAAGCGCACCACGCCATTCGCTGTATGCCTGTCGATCTTGGCTCCAGTAATTTTGCTGCTCTGAGGCGAACTCGCGCGAGTGGTAGGTCTGCGCCTGTTTTGCTGAAAGAGCTTTTGAGATTGTCAGCATCGCAAAGACTCCTACGTAAGAGTCGCAGCATTTCACAAATGCCGTGCTGTTTAGCGTAACTCCGAATTGGCGCAAATAGTCGCATTATGATGAAAATATTTTCTATAATTATGCGCTTTGACCGCATGGATATTGATGTTTCGAGTATATGGCTGTCGATTATGCATGTAATTCGCTTCTGATTCATGAACGGATTACAAGGGCAATTACTGTGCGATTCAATCCGTAATATCGCACTCAATGCAAGCAGGATTACTCTTCTCATCAAGTAGCTAATCGCTGCCGGTGAACACCTCTTGCCGTTGTCGTTGCAGCCTGGCAAATGATTCGCTTTGAGCGGAAGTAAGGTTGGGGTCAGACAGGGCAAAACTAACGCGGAAACTATCAACGATGACGACCGTATAGCGATGAACTTGGAGAAAGGGAAACCAGATGGATGAGAGGTCCTTCCGTGTTGCTTTCATCCATGCGAAAGAAGCATCGCAAGCATTTGTTTGCTTGGATGAATCACGGGCATTGCGCAGGCAGTCGGCTCAGTCAATCCACTGCGATTCATCCCAGGTAATCGGCTCTTGTGGTGCACCGTTCACTTTCCGCGCTCCGGGAAATATGGACTGGCCTTGTGTAGGGTTCTTCGGTTCGGCTTGAGAGGGCGACTCCAAAGAATGTTCTGTACGAGAATCAGCAAGCAGAATATTCGCTGGACTGGAGAGTGATTGACTCTGCAAAGCGGGTGGGATCGCAACCTTTTCCAAAGTCGGTTTACCGACACTTCTGCTGGTCCAATCGGCCAGCTCAGAGCGGACCTTTCCCAACCATTCCCGAAGCGTGATAGGGCGGCTGATTCCATGTCGATTCGGAGACACATCTCGCCACTCATCCCGGGATGAATCCGCAGCGATCACCTCACACCAAAGACGCTTCCATTCCCGCCACAACTCTGCCCTCGTTGTGAAGACGATGAATGCCACAATCGTCAGCGCAAAGGTGCAGCCTTCGAGCAGTGGAAGAGCGATGAAATTCGAGTAAGAACGGTCATGATAAATGTTCGTCCCCAGAGCATCTTTCAGTTCGCCGGAATAGACCAAGTCGGGGGCAGATTTCTCCAGACCAATCCAGCCGCTTTTGATTGCCGCAGAGGAGAGATGAAGGGACAGGTTTCCGGCTTTCCCGGTGGTCACATCGGAAGGAATTGCAGGCAAGCTCCTGCGTCCTGGGGCTGTCTTCATCAGCCATCGAATTTCGGTTGCCGATCCAGCCTTTTCCGCTGCCTTGCTGCACTGCCAATAGTCGAGCAAATAATAACTTTGAAGCGGCTCGATCTCGCATACAAACCATGCTGCGAACGCCAGCACAGGCACACCGAGGAGCACGGCCAGAAGCGCCGCAGTTCGCCACGGAAATGCACGGCGAATCCGCTGCAATCTCATGGCTATTTCTCCTCTGATTCGGGTGCCGATTGGCTGCGCTTTCGGGCAAGCAATTCCACGGCTTTCTGGTCCTTGATCGCGTCAGCATACGTGCTGATTCTGCGCAAGGTTTCGTCGCTCAATGGCCCCTTGGAAGCAACCGCGAATAGGTTGACGATCAGGCTGCGCAAAGCCATCACTTCCGCCAGCAGAACAGTGTCCGTTGTCTTCTCTTCACCTGTGGCGCGGGCCTGGGCGAGCGCGGCCTCACGGAGCCGCTCTGCCACCTTCTTCCCGGCGCTGGCCGCCGCAGATTCAATCTCGGCAAACTCGGCGTCGGTAAGCCGCGTCGCAATAGACTTGGTGCGATTGCTTTCGCTTGTCGGCACAGCAGGAGCTGCAGACGGAGCGGTGACGGGCGTTTTGCCATTGGCGGAGGTCATCGGCGGATACCTCAGTAGAGGCATTGTAGCGCCACTCCAAGGACGGCGCTATTTGCTCGAATTCTATAACCCTTTACGAGAGAATGAGTTTACGCGCAGAGCGCATTGGAACCATTCGACCGATTGCCGCGTTTACACGTGTAAACACAAAACGCTAAATGGTTGAATATGCGCATGTTAACAAAAGCGCTCAATAGGTATACTTACAGCAACCCCACTGGGGATGACGTGTCAACGTTCATCCGCTGCGCAAGCAGCGCGCACAATGGCTCCTGGCAAGCCTTTGCCCTTGAAAGCGCGGGGCAGCGGTCGTGGGGCAAAGCTTACTCCTTGTGGCTCAAAGTTTCGCATGGACAATAATGGCTGTAGTTCCCTGGGCGCTCGCTGATTCCATCGGCAGATCATGCGATCATTGACACAGCCATCCGCTGAATATTTGTCCGGACAAATTACGTTGAAAGATGGAAGGTCAGACGTGGCAACATTCGGCAGTTTGTTTGCGCCTCGCGTATGGGCACCACTCTCCATGGGAGCAGTCGCACTCGGAGCAGGGTCAGCTTATGTTTTCTATTCGCAAGCGAGACCGATGGTGTCGCTGGACAACGGGAGAACCCTTGTCTTCGATCCGATAGCCCTCGTGGATGCAACATTGATCATGATGCTGATCGGTATCATTTCTTGGATACCTGTATATCGATTCATTCGAAGAACAGCATTTGCGAGGTCTGCCACGCTCGCAACGGTCTCGACATGGCTGCTTTCTAGCGTGTTGATCTACTGGGTTGACAACATGGATGGCCGTCTTCCCTGCCGGTGCGAGATTGCCGAGAGGGCAAGTCGCGTTCTGTCGGACGGGCAAGATCTCCTATTTTTGCCACTTGTAATTCCCATTCTCTCCGTCCTATCAGGGGCCACCTATTGTGGGGCGCTCTGGTTATCGAATCGGCTGGTCGGAAAACACGACTGACGAATGTCAGAGTATAGTTTTCCCATCTATCACTCCTTCTCACATCGGAGCATTAAATGTATTTGAAGGCAGTTAGTCATCTTGTTCTGCTAACCACCGCGTTATGCCTGTCATATTCCGTTGATGCTCAGACAAAGGCGCAAACCAGCATCCAGAGTACAGAGATCGTACAAGTTCCCCAGACTACGCAGAGAGAGATTGCGTCCAGGCCCCTGGTCGGACATGTAAGGGTGTGGGATACGGCTCCAACGCTCTCGCTCATTCCGCATTCACCGCAGGCACATACCGGAAAGGTCTGGCTGGAGTCTACCGATGAGGGCCTGCACATTTGGGGCAAGGTTCAGGCTGATGAGCAGGGTTTTCACTGGCCTAAAGAAAAGTCCGAGATGCTTTCCAGCGATCACGTTGAAGTTTGGCTTACAGGTTCACCTGACGTTTCCATGCCTGCTATTGGTTGGGGAAACCAGTTCGGCCAAGAGGAACTCGCTGGCCCCACGGAATGCAAGCAACAGGGTGACGTGCAAAGAACCGATACCACCGCCACCGAACAAATTCAAAGCTGTGAGCGTTGGTACAACGAGCAGGTCCGCTACCGCCAGTATCTCCCCCGCTTGTTCGTTCGCCAATGGCTTCTTGCTGGAGCCGGGCGCTACGCTGGCGGCGGAAATGGTGGAACCTTAGCCGCTGGACACTCATTTGAGGACTTCGCTTCTACGGCCTGGGCCGGGCTCTCGGCTACTCTTTTTCCTGAAGACTTGCCGACCGCACTCAAACCAAGACAGGACGACGGTTTTGTCGCTGAGACCGATGACGAAATGCGTGAAACGACCAGAACGGATGGCTCAGGTAAGCCCTACGGTTGGTCCGTGCGATCAGGCTACTTCTTCCACGTCTTTATCCCTTACTCCGCTTTTCCGCCCGTACAACAACTCAAGCTCACGGATCTCTACCTGGCTGTTGATGTATTCAGTGGGGCCACTGCCGGTCACAAGATGGGCGAATACAGCAGCACAGCGCCCGCGCGCCAATCGGGCGAACCGGAAACCTTCAATCACCTCCAGTTGGCCCGTCCCGCACACCTTTTCGTTTACACCCTGCGATTACAAGGTTGAGCAAGATGACCTTTACGGCAACAAACATGCCGCGTGGTTTTTCCCTACCGTTCCTGGCATAGACGCTGATTTGCACTCGACTGTCGCCCTTGTCAATCCGGCAGGCGGCTATATGTACGAACCTGCAGGCATGTCGCCAGAGGCCTCTCAAGCAACATACTTCTGGAAACAACTCACAAACGGGGCAACCGTCTAAGCCGTAGCCGCATGGCGCAACGGTGCAGAAATCAAACGATCCAAATTCGTCGTTGGTCAGAATTACCTCGAAGCAAAATCCCTGCCCGATGGCTGGAACTTGCTCCGGTCCGGTCCCTCCACGCATACGCATAGCCAATTTGGTTCGGGTATGTGCGGCTCCTGCGAGATACATTCACTTTGACATCTTTGCTGTCTCTCCACAAGGGGAGATAACCTCAGCGCTTCATATTGATCAGGACCTCAGCGGAGAAAGGGAATCGCCCAGTGGTGCTGACCTATCCATAGCCCCCGACTGGACGAGAATTACTCTCTACCGTGAGTTTGAAGAAGCCTACCCACAATTGGACTTCTGTTACGTATTGCCTTAATGGACACGTCTTTGAGCAATGTGGTGAATCCAAGAAAGCCACACCTCCTGATCCCGCCAACTTCAAAGAAGTTCAAGTAAACGATTGAACAAGCTAATCTCAAAACTGTTTCAAGCTTAAACAAATAGGTCCCTAGCAAGTTCTCGGCCAGCGAAAAACCGGCCTCTGTTCGGACCACACAGAGGGCATAAGATTCGCGGCGAGTGTCGGGGCAGGCCAGACGACCTGGGCTGCACGGTCGCGGGGCATGACCCAGGACCGCCCCCTCGGGTGCACTCTGGCATCCAGGGGAACGTCGGGGCGAAGTATCATTAATAAAATTCTGATGGCCGCGTTATCGGATTTGATGCTATTC
>CAWIKA010000008.1:0-24401 GCA_963836565.1 uncultured Acidobacteriaceae bacterium
CCTCTTCCATGCCATGGAAGCGTACTCCCAGCTGCGCCACAGGCCCACGTGCTGCGGGGATCCAACTCTCCTATTGTCTCCGCTTTGGCCCGATTTGTCAAACGCCATATAACAGAACGGATGGGCTCAAAACCGCTGGCGAGGGTGCGAATGTATGCACGAATGCGCCACTCGGGCTACATTAAAAGTGCCTGTCATTCCCCAATGGAGGTCGAGTCATGCAGGCTGCAGTCGTCAATGTTCTGGGCCAGCCGCCCATCTACCAGACGTTTCCCGAGCCGGTTGCCGGCGAGGGCGAAGTCATCATTCAGGTTCGAGCCGCCGGGGTCGACCCCATTGTGAAAGCCCTGGCCAGCGGATCGCATTACGCAGGGAAAGGCGAAGTTCCTGTCGTTCCCGGAGTCGATGGAGTGGGGACTCTGAATGTATGGGAGCCGCGTCTACTTTACCTTTGCGCGCAAACCGTGGGGCTCGATGTGCGAGCGCACCGTGGCCCCGCGATCAAAGTGCCTACCCCTGCCCCGCGGACCTCAATGACGTGCAGGCTGCGGCCATCGCCAATCCAGGCATGTCAGCCTGGCTCTCGCTCAAGGATCGCGCCGGGGTGGTCGCGGGAGAAACCGTACTGGTGATGGGAGCGACCGGCGTCGCGGGCCAGCTTGCTGTTCAGGTAGCCAGGCAACTGGGTGCCAGGCGGGTCATCGCGGCTGGAAGAAATGTGGCAGCAATTGTGGCCGAAGACGTGGACGCCATCATTGCTCTGGGCGAGCCGGAAGACGCCGTCCGCGACGCCTTTGCCGCCGAAGCTTCCAAAGGAATCGACGTGGTCATCGACTACCTGTGGGGAAGACCCACCGAACTCCTTCTCGAAGCGCTTGCCATGGGATTCAGCGCCAGCGCTGGCAAGCCCACGCGCCTGGTCGAGGTGGGCGAGAGTGCCGGCAAAACCATCACCCTCCCCGGCGCTACTTTGCGCAGCATCGACTTGAAGTTGCTGGGCAGCGGTTTCGGTTCGGTGCCATTGGATAAGGTGCTCGACACCATCCCCATCCTTTTCTCGTTCGCCGGGAAGGGCATGTTGCGCGTCGCCGTCGAGGCTGTCCCGCTCGCCGATGTTGAGGCGGTCTGGAACCGCGTCGAAAAGGGACGCCGGATTGTCTTTACGCTCTGAACATGGAGACATCTGGACCATTGCATGGCCAGTGCCTTAAAGGTGATGGAAGCAGGCCGGGATTCCGGCGCCGGTCCAAGGTTTGCCGGCATGCGCGTCTTCAGAAAGTCTGCTCGCGGAACCCACCGGAACAAGTCTTTCCTGGTCTCTCCATCCGAATTGAAGCGGGTAACCCCATTCAGCTAATAAACCTCCGTGACCGGGAACACTTTGGGTGGGTTCCGGTGTCTAAGACAATAGAGCCCGCGGGACATTCGGTCATCAACCAGTGCCCCGTCTCCCGCGTACTCGAGGCAGCAGCGAATTCCGGCAGATGGGTGCCAATGAGGGTAGCCGCGACAGGCAAACGACAGTTCATGAAGCGCATTTAAAAATGCCAACTGTTTGCATGTTGCGGTAAGGTGGGAGGACACTGAATTGCAGGCGGACCTCACCATGGGCAATCTTGCCAGCGCGATTACGCTCCAGTCTGAGGAAGCTGCTCTCATTGCGGAACTGCGGGCTGGTTCTGAAGAGGCATTTTCCTGGCTCATTGCGCGCTACCATCAGCCGATCTACTCGCTCCTCGCTCGAACAATGTATGACCGCGCCGACGCCGCCGATATCACCCAGGAAGTCTTTGTGAAGATCTTCCGGGGAGTGGCCAACTTTCACGGTGAGTCGTCACTGCGCACGTGGATTTATCGGATCGCACTGCGCGAGGCTTCCAACCAGAGACGCTGGTGGATGCGCCATAAGCAACAGGAGATTCCCATCGATCAGGAAATTGCTGATGGGAACCCGGGGCCTCCGTTACGGTTGAAGGATACGTTGGTTGATTCCGGCGAGTCGCCTTATGAGATGGCGGTGCATGCCGAGAATAGGTCGCGGGTTGAGATTGCATTGAATCAGGTGCCGGAACCCTTTCGCACCACACTCATCCTGCGCGACATCGAAGGATTCGTTTACGAGGAAGTCGCAGAGATGCAGGGCGTAAATCTGGGAACTGTCAAGTCGAGACTGGTTCGGGGCCGCGCCTATTTGAAGGCACTGTTGACGGCTCCCGCGCAGACCGGGCAGTCCCGATCACGCGCTGAATTTGAAATGCCCGTTGGAGAGGAGGCAAGATGAGCGGCTGCAGTGCTACGCAAGCAAAATTTTCAGATATCTGGACGGCCGGCTGACCGGGCTCGAAATGCAGCATGTCGCAGCCCATCTCGACTCCTGCCGCGAGTGCGCCGGCGAATGGACCGCGCTCAGGCAAAACCAGGCCTCCCTGGCAGCCCTCGGGCCGGTGCCCGAGCCGGAAGACCTGCTCCTGCGTATCCGCGTGGCCGTCAGCCAGGAGCGGGCGCGTCGCCGCAAAAGCGTCTTCGAAGGCATGGGGCTCGCCTGGAAAAACACCGTAGGGCCTTTTCTGTTGCAGGCCGGGGCCGGCTTTGCCAGCGCGGTGCTCCTGCTGGGTACCGTAACGTTGCTGGTGGGCATGTTTGCCCAGCCTGAAGTGGCGCAAGCCAAAGGGGATGAGCCGCTCGGTGATGCCACTGCCCCCCGCTTGCTTTACCTTTCCAGCGGTTCGGGCAGCAGCGACGAAATGGGCGCACTTTCCGGTCCTGTCGTGGTCGAGGCCTATGTGAATAGCGACGGCTATGTCTACGACTACCGCATCGTCTCCGGTCCCGCCGATGCCGCTACCCGCAACCAGGTGGAGAATCTGCTGGTGCTCAGCAAATTTGCACCGGCCCGCTTCTTTGGCCAGCCGGTCCGGGGATTGGCCGTTCTTTCGTTTTCCGGTGTCTCGGTGCGGGGGTAGGAATTCCCGCCTTATTCCTCCCGTTTGACCCTGCCTCTGCGTCTAACTAGACTTGCAAGCAGGATTTCATTCATGCCGTCTCAAACATTTCGCCTTTCTGCCGCAGCAGCCTGTTTTTGCTTGTTGGCCGCTATTTCGCCTGCCGCCGCCCGTGCGCAATCCTCCGAAAGCAATCCCTCTGGCAGCCAGCAGAGTTCATCCTCCAATGGAATGCAGCAGGAGAGAGCTCCTTCTCTCGTCGATCCGGCCGGCCCGACCATCTCCCTGGTCAGTTCCGAGCCCGTCTTTGTCATGGCTGCGGCACTCAACGCCTGCGGTTACGACGAGGGCCTCGCCGAGAGTGCTCCTGTGCGCCAGAAGGTTCGCGATGAGATGAATCAGACGCTGGCCAAGAGCGAGGACGCCCGCAACAAACGCGACAAAATCTGCCTTTTCATCGCCCAGCACCGCATGACCGGCACCGAGAAGGATATCTCCCAATACATCTCATTGGCGCTCTATCTCAGTCCGCCGCCGGCGCTTGAAACCACGGTCGAACTGCCGGAGATGCCGCCCGACTCCACTCAGGTGGCGGAGATCGCTCCTTTGCTGCGCGATTTTGCCGCGGCGGTCGATCTGCATGGGATCTGGCTTACCGTGCACCATGTCTACGACGAGGAAACCGACCAGCTTCACGATCCGCTGTCGCAGATGATCGTGAATACAAACCTGTATCTCAAAATGCCGGCCTCTACCTACGATGGACGGCGCTTTATCGTCGTGATCGAGCCCTTGCTCTCTCCCAGCCTGGTAAATGCCCGCATCTATGGAACCGACTATGTAGTGGTGGTTTCCCCGGTCAACGGGAAGATCCCCATGAGCGACGTGCGCCATACCTATTTGCATTACGTCATTGAGCCGCTCTTGTACGCACGCTCCAATGCCATCGACCGGATGCAGCCGATTCTCAAGGAAGTTCGCGACGCTCCTCTGGATTTTCGCTACCGCTCAGACACCGTGGCCCTGACGGTCGAGTGCCTTATCAAGGCCATCGAGGCACGCACCATGGACACCGGGGTGCCTGCGTACAAGATCCCCGCTGGCGTGGACCGCTCGGATCTGCCGCGCTATGAGCACGACCGCCAGATCTATCAGCAAAAGGTGGACGCCATTCGCTGGGCTGCTGTGCATCACGACATGGCCCAGGGATTTGTGCTGACGCAATACTTTTATGAGCAGATGATCCAGTTCGAGAAAGGCCCGGCCAGCCTTCGCGACACCATCGGCGAGATGGTGTACGGCATGGATATCGAGCAGCAGGTGCATCGCGCCCGCGATACTGACTTCGACCAGCAAACCGATGCCGACGTGCTTCAGCGCAGCAAACCGCGCCCGCTGACCGGCCTCGATCTGGCTGAAAACCGGCTTGAGGCAGGCGACGTGGCCACCGCCAGCGTCATGGCTCTCCAGACCCTCAGGGTTCAGTCCGACACCCTTCAATCCGCGGCCGACAACGCCCGCGCGAACTTCATCCTCGCCCGGGCCGCTATTCTCACCGGCCATCCCGAGCAGGCCATCGACCGGTTCCAGAAGACGTTGGCCACCAGCAAGGACCCGCGCCTGCTGGCCTGGTCCCACATTTATCTCGGCCGCATGCTCGACCTGGACTGCAAGCGGGACGCAGCCCTCGCGGAATACAAGGAGGCTCTGGCAAATCGCGACGGCGCCCAGGATACCCGGTTGGCAGCCGAACGCGGAGTTAAAACTGCCTATGCCGTTCGCGGCCACAGCTGCGCTGAAGACGCTGATGACGATGCGCCCGGCGCTGCTCCTTTACCACCCGGCGGTGGCCAGCAGGGAACACCGAAACCGCAATAATGCTCCCCGACGTTCCGTGCCGGGCGTTTGATGGCGTCTAATAAATAGGCAGACAGGCTCTTTGCCGCTCGTCTCCCCTTGCAGGAACGTCGCTGGAATCTGTCAAAGAAATCATAGGGTAGAGGCGCAGGTGGAAACAGCTCTGGCTGAACTGGAGGCCGCACTCGGGCATGGCTTTGCCAACCCTGAGTTGCTGGTGCGCGCCCTTACCCACCGCTCTCTGGCCAACCAGCGCGCCCTTGAAGATAACGGGGATAGCACCGAAGCCGCCGGCGACAACGAACGCTTGGAGTTTCTGGGCGACGCCGTACTGGGCCTGGTGGTGGGCGAAGCCTTGTTCTTGCTTCACCCCGAGTGGAGCGAGGGGGAATTGACCCGCGTTCGCGCCCAGTTGGTGAGCCGCCAGCATATGGCCGAAGTCGCAGCCGCGATCGGCCTGGGTGATCACCTTCGACTCAGCCGGGGTGAAGACCGGAGCGGCCTGCGACGCAAGAGCACTGTCCTTTCAAACACCATGGAGGCGGTCATTGGCGCACTCTTCCTCGACGGAGGCCTCGGGCCCGCAAGTGCATTTGTCCGGGACTATGTCATGGGCGATGCGGTCGAGCAGTTGGCCAGGGAACTGCGCTCCGGTGCAGCCCTCGGCAACTATAAATCCGCGCTACAGGAGCATTTGCAGGCGGCACGTGCCGGGACGCCGGTGTACAGGGTGAAAAGCGAAAGCGGGCCCGATCATCGCAAGCGCTTTCTGGTCGAGGTCAGGCTCAAGCCCGGCGAGGGCGAACCGGGAAAACCACTTGCCCGCGGCACGGGAAGCACCAAGAAGCACGCCGAGCAGGACGCCGCTCGCCGCGCGTTGGCCCGGATGGCGGCCGAAGCCGACCGAAAGCCCGTCCCGATGAGCGGCGACGAGGAGGAAGAAGCAACGCAATGAGCACCCCCGCCCAGGTAGCCGGCCCCTCCCCACGGCGGCTGTCGCGGCTTTGGATCCACCTGCCCACGGTGCCTGAGGCCCTCGCCTCGCTTCTGCGCACCGTGGTGGTCGCTCTGTTTCTGCTTACCTTCGTCCTTCAGCCCTTCCTCATTCCCTCTGAAAGCATGGAGCGCACCCTTCTGGTCGGCGACTTCCTCCTCGTCAACAAGCAGATCTTTGCACCCGCCGGCGGCCCTGACAATCCGGGCCGGTGGTTGATGCCCTATCGAAACGTTGAACGGGGAGATATCGTCGTCTTCCACCATCCCGACCCTCCCTATCTGGTTAAACGCGTAGTGGGCCTTCCCGGCGACCGGATTCGCATCGTGGATCACCGGGTAACCGTCAACGGCAAGGTTCTCGATGAGCCCTACACGGCTTTCGAGCCTGTGTCGCCCAATCCCTTTCTCGAGAACTTCCCCACCAGCGACTACACCGACCCCAATATCGACCCCATCTGGTGGAGTCAGTTGCAAAGCCTCACGCGTAACGGCGAGCTCGTAGTGCCCAAAGGCGAGTACTTCATGCTCGGCGATAACCGCAACCACAGCAAGGACTCGCGCTTCTGGGGCTTTGTGCCGCGGCAGGCCATTGTCGCTCGTCCCCTGGTCATTTACTTCTCCCTGCGCCGCCCATCCTCCACCGATGTGCAACAGGCTGCGAATGATAAACTCGGACACGACAGGGAATTCTCAGCACGCCTCGCCGGTTTTGCGCGCTGGAAACGCATCTTTCAAGTGGTGCATTAAAGCAGTGGTCAGTGAACCGTAGTCCGAGGGCAGGGTCGGTGTTGAAACAAGCCGGGCGCGCTCCACTGCACATCAAAGGATCTCTCACGCGGCGTTTTCCTTTCATGCCACGTGGTAAAAACTGACTACTGGCAACTGACACAGAGCGACAGGATGACCAAGAAAAATACGCTGCCACCCAAGACGCCGCCCGAGGAACAGACCGCTCCCGTTCAAGAAAAAGTGGAAGAGACCCCCTTCGAAGCGGTCGCCAGCATTTGTACCGTTTTGGTCGTGGGCTTGTTCATCCTCTACTTCCTCGCTCAGAATTTCGTCATTCCCTCCGGCTCAATGGAAAACACCTTGCTGGTTGGCGACCACCTTGTTGTGGACAGAATCACCCTCGCTCCGCCCGCAAAGTGGATGCCGCTGGTCTATTACCGCGAGCCCAGGCGCGGCGATGTCGTCGTGTTTCTCAAACCGGGCAATCCGGATATGTTCCTCGTCAAACGGCTGATCGCGATTCCGGGCGACCATTTCCATATGGTCGATGGAATTGTCTTCATCAATGGCGTGGCCCAGAGCCAGCCCCATGCGCAACCCACCACAGTCGACAACTATCGGGCTTACCTCGACGATTTCCCCTCCGTTCCCATGAGCCCCGACCTGGGAGCTACCGAAGCCTGGTCCGTGGCCATGCCACAATATGTTCAGGACGGTGACCTCGTCGTACCGCCGGGCAAGTATTTCATGATGGGCGATAACCGGCATGACAGCCTCGACTCGCGCTACTGGGGCTTCGTCCCCAGGGAGAACATCGTGGGCCGCCCCCTGTTCAACTATTGGTCATTCAAAACCCCTGAAGATCAATATGAACAAACTGGGCTAGGCAGTAATCTTGCCTGGATGGGACATGTGGCGCTCCACTTCTTTACGGAAACGCGCTGGAAAAGAACGCTTCACATCATCCGTTGATCTCGAAACACACGACCATGAAGTCAACGCCTGTTCCCGCATCTATTTGTTCGAAGGGGGTGCGCCCCAAGGTAGATTGTGCGCTCCCCGCGGTTCAACTTCTGGTCGCTCAAGACTGCGGATAACCAGGAAGAACAGACAGGGATTGGCAACTCTCTCGTTTGGATGGGCCACGTTGCGCGGCACTCCTTTAACGGCACGCGCTGGAAGCGGACCCTGCATCCCATCCGCTGAGCCCGATATACTGGATCGAATCACTTTCCATGACCATGACGGATGAAGCGCAACGGCCGGGGCGTAAGACCAAAAGGCTTTGGCTGGCCCTGGCGACGGTCGTTGTCATCCTGGTCGTCCTCATTGTGCCTCCGCTGGTCAGCATTGGCCGCTATAAGAGCCGCATCACGGAGCTTGTATCCGCCTCCCTGGGCCGGCCTGTGCATCTCTCCTCGGTTGAATTGAGGCTACTGCCCTGGCCGGGCTTTGTACTCACCGACCTTACCGTTGATGAGGACCCTGCCTTCGGCGCGGAACCGGTACTCCACGCCAGTTCCGTGACCACCGCCATCCGGCTTCTTTCGTTGTGGCGCGGGCGCCTTGAGATCAGCAGCATCAGCGTGGACGAGGCCAGCCTCAACCTGGTTCGAAACCGCGAGGGCCGCTGGAATCTTGACCCGCTCTTCCGCAACGCGGCCGCCAGGTCCAGCGGAGCGCAACAGCGCGGGGCGCTTCCGCTGCCCTATCTTGAAGCGACAAATTCTCGCGTCAACATCAAAAACGGCCTTGAAAAACTGCCCTATTCCCTGGTCAATGCCGATCTCTCTTTCTGGCAGGAAAAGCCTGGCGACTGGCGCGTGCGGTTGCGCGGTCAGCCTGCGCGCACCGACGTCAGCCTCGACCTGGCCGACACCGGAATTTTGCAGTTGGAAGGGAGTATTCGTCGCGCTCCCGAGTTGCACGAGATGCCGATCCACCTCGACCTCGAATGGCGCCAGGCCCAACTCGGCCAGTTGAGCCGACTGATCACTGGTTCTGACCCCGGATGGCGTGGCGACTTGACCGGCGAATTGCATCTCGACGGCACCGCCGACGCTGCCCAGGTCAATACCCGCCTTCGCGCGACAGGCGTTCACCGCGCCGAATTTGCCCCCGCTGAGCCGCTGGACTTCGACGCAAACTGCGGCTTCCTTTATCACTACTCGCGTCGCGGCGTTCAAAACCTGGTGTGCGATTCCCCTCTCGGCGACGGGCACATCAAGGTGCTCGGCGATTTGCCGGGTAACAATCCGCCGCGCCTCTCGGTCGAGCTTCAGGACATTCCCGTTCAGGCCGGCCTCGATGCACTGCGCACCATGCGCAGCGGGCTTGATCAGGAATTGGAGGCCAGGGGAACTGTCAGTGGCAAACTGGCTTACGACCCCGGCGCCGAGACCAGCAGCACGCCGCCCCCAACCGAGTCCCAGCACCGCCCCATCAGGGGCCGAGCGCCAAAGAAACATCCCCCAGAGCACCGCACGCTCCTCGGCAGCCTGACAGTTGAAGGTTTTCGTCTCAGTGGAGGCGGTCTCACCCTGCCCATCCAAGTTCCAAAATTTGCGCTTGACCCCGCCGCCGTTCCGCAAGGGCAGCCCCAGGCGTTGACGGCATCCGTGACATTGCTCGAAGGTGGAACCGCACCCGTGACCATCACGATGCAGTTTGCGCTGAGCGGTTACCAGGTCACGGTGCGCGGGCCGGCTCTGCTCCCGCGCATCCGCGACCTGGCTCATGTTGCCGGCATAGCGAATACTGCCGTCATTGACTCCCTCGCAGGAGAGCCCGCAGTCCTGGACCTGGCCGCTCAAGGACCATGGCTGCCGGCGCCCTACCCGTCTCTGGTTGCGAATCCCCCCACGGGGCGCGACACCGGCACGGAGCCCGACTCCGCAATTGTCGATGCAGCTTCCGACCGGCTCAGCGGAACCGTAACCTTTCACGACGCAAACTGGAAGTCCGCCGCCCTGGCCAGCGACCTGGAAATCTCTTCGGCTACGCTTCATTTGGCGGGCGATGCGCTTCTCTGGGACCCGGTTGCGTTCGCCTATGGTCCGGTAAGGGGAACGGCCAGCCTCCGGGTGCCCATAGCTTGTGAATCCGACGAGCCGTGTCCTCCCCAGCTTGAGGTGCATTTTCAGCAACTCGACGCAGGCAAACTGCAGGCCGCGCTCTTGGGCGCCCATAAGCCAGACACCCTGCTCTCCACGCTGATTGCGCAACTCACGCCGTCGCAATCCCCGGCCTGGCCTCGGATCGACGCCACGATCAAGGCGGATTCGCTGATCCTCGGGCCCGTCACCCTGCAGAACGCTTCCGCAACGCTGCATATTCAAACTGCCCAGGCTGAAATCGCCAGCTTCGACGCCGGGCTCCTGGGAGGCCGGATTCACGCCACCGGCACGCTCGCCGACGGCCCCAAACCCTCCTACACGTTGGAAGGGAACTTCGAAAAGCTTGCAGCCCCCGCTCTGTGTCAGTTGCTTTCTCTTCGCTGCACGGGAGGCGCTCTCGACGGCAACGGCAAAGTCGAGTTATCCGGCTTTACTGATAAGGATCTTGCCGCCTCCGCCAAAGGCGTATTGCACTTCGACTGGCAGCGCGGATCGTTTGCCAAGGCTCCCGGCAGCCCCGTTCCTGCGGCGCTTGCGCGTTTCAGCCATTGGACTGCCGACGCCGAAATTGCCAAAGACGCTGTCACGCTCAATCAGAATCAGGTGCAGCAGGGCAGGCACAAGTCCGCGGTCGAAGCATCAATCAGCTTCGGAGATCCGCCCAGGGTCACTTTTACCGCGCCTCCAGCGAAACCAGAGTGACTGCACCCCGAAAACAAATCATTCAAGTCGACGCGACCAACAGGACCAGGGTCCCCACGGACAGGTCTTCGTCTGTGGGGTGGAGTCAGTGGCGACCTCCACGAGACTCGAAAGGCCACTTAAACTCCGGTTTCGCTCTAAACCGGATCAATCCGCAAAGCGGGAACGCCACCACGCTCCCTCGCTACAATGATCTTCATGGCTTCATCCCTCTCTTCTTCTTCTTCCCCTGTTCTGATCCGCTGCAAGGGCATTCTCTTTGACATGGACGGCATCCTCATCTCCTCCATCGGCTCGGTTGAGCGCAGTTGGACGAAGTGGGCTCACATGCGCGGCATCGACCCCGCAATGGCTCTCAGCATCGCCCACGGCTGTCGCGCCATTGAGACCGTCGCCAAATTGCGCCCCGACCTCGACAGCGAGGCGGAACTCAAAGTCATCGAAGAGATCGAGATTGCGGATGGCCAGGGGCTTACCGTCCTCCCCGGCGTGCTCGATCTCCTCGCAGGACTGCCCGGAGCATGCTGGACAGTCGTGACCAGCGCCACCGAGAGGCTTGCGCGCGAGCGCCTCGCCGCCAGCGGTATCCCGGTGCCGCAGCACATCGTCACCGCGGAATACGTGACCCACGGAAAGCCGCACCCGGAACCATTCTTGGCTGGTGCAAAGCTGCTCGGCGTTGCGCCGGCACAGTGTGTCGTCTTCGAGGACTCTTCTTCAGGCGTCATTGCAGGCCGCGCCGCCGGATGCATCGTGGTGGCCACCCCATTTTCGCATTCCATTGAGGCGCTCGACGCCGCTCACTACCTCGTAAACGACCTCACCGGCATGGCGGCCAGAATGCTTCCCGGCGACGAAGGGCTCATGCTGTCTTTCTCGCCACTTGTCCCCTGACCCTCGACCCTGCAACTACTCGTTCGCTTCAATTCGCCGCCCATGAGCATCTTGCAGCGGGCGTGAGTCCATCCTGAAAATCGAAGTGAATGCCCGCAACTGCTCTCGGCTGATGCTCACCGGTTCCTCGAAAACAAACCAGCGCACACCCTCAGTGCAGGGCGGGGAAGACAGTGATCCCGTGTAGGTCCAGTAGCCGGGGTCGCCGGGCAGCAGTCCACCGGGGTCCACCATGTCATCCACCTTCCCGGTTGCGCCCGCGGTCGTGGGCAAGTGCTCCCAAAGCGTGGCCAGGGTGGCATTCGGGTCGCCGCGGTCTACGCTCAGTCGCACCGCGATCACCGCCATTTTGCCGTCGGCGCTCTTGTGCAGCAGGTGAACGTCCATATCGGCAAGCCTGCCTTTCACCGCCGTTTCGCTGGGGCGATGAAATTCCAGATGCTGCAGTTCATAACGCACGCCGTCGGCAACCATGTAGCTGCCCGGACCCACATGAACCGCGATAGTGCGTCCGTCATTCTCGAGCGTGACCGGCCCGGCGATATAGTGGAACTCGATCGGCTTGAGGGCCTTATTCAAGTGCGCGCCGCGAATATCAATCGGCGATTGCTCATGGCCCTTTGAACATGCCTTGTACGCCGGGTCCAGCTTGCCCCAGTTGAGCGGGCCATACTTGCCCTGGTAGTCCCATTGGGCCCCGGTTTGCGCGGCCGCCATGGCCGTCACGCCAAAGAAAAGAGCAGCAAGCAAAGAATTGCGCATCATCATCTCCTCACTGAAAACAAGGCTATTGGCCCCGATGAATTCTATTTCATCCAGGCAGGAGACATAAAAAAGAATGGGACCCTTGAGGAAGGGTCCCATTCCTTATGCGGCAAACTTCAGCTGCGTTTACTTGGCCGCCACGGCCACGCCGCTCTGCTCGGCCAGCTTGGCCGCCTTGTCTGTGGCTTCCCAGGTAAACTCCGGCTCGGTGCGTCCAAAGTGCCCGTACGCCGCCGTCTTTTGGTAGATCGGCCGGCGCAGGTTCAGGCTCTCGATGATGCCCTTCGGGGTCAGCGAGAAGTTCTTCCGCACCAGTTCCGTCAGCCTCGCAGGGCTCAGCTTCCCCGTGCCGAAAGTCTCAACAAGCACGCTCACCGGCTCAGCCACGCCGATGGCATACGCCAACTGCACCTCGACCTTGTCGGCCAGACCCGCGGCCACAATATTCTTGGCGATGTGGCGGGCCATGTAGGCAGCCGAACGGTCCACCTTGGTCGGGTCCTTGCCGCTGAATGCGCCGCCGCCGTGCCGGCCCATGCCGCCGTAGCTGTCCACAATAATCTTCCGTCCGGTCAGGCCCGTGTCGCCCATCGGTCCACCGATCACAAACCTTCCCGTGGGATTGATGTGATATTTGGTGTGCTCGTCCAGCCATTTCGCCGGCAGCACCGCCTGGATCACGTGCTTCAGGATGTCGGCGTGCAACTCCTCATTGCTCACGCTTTCGGCGTGCTGGCTGCTGATCACCACCGCGTCCACACGCGCGGGTTTGCCGTTCTCGTCGTACTCCACCGTTACCTGGCTCTTGCCGTCAGGACGCAGGTAGGGCAGCTTGCCGTTCTTCCGCACTTCCGTCAGCCGCCTGCAGAGCTTGTGGGCCAGCGAAATCGGCGCCGGCATCAGCTCGGGAGTCTCGTTCGACGCGTAGCCGAACATCATCCCCTGGTCGCCCGCGCCGCCCGTGTCAACGCCCTGCGCAATGTCGCCCGACTGTTTGTTGATCGTCGAAATCACGGCGCAGGTATTCGAGTCGAAGCCATACAGAGCATTGTCGTAGCCGATCGAGGCCACCACGCCACGCACCAGGCTTTGAAAATCAACATAAGCCTTGGTTGTAATTTCCCCCGCGATGACCACCAGGCCGGTGGCCGTCAGCGTCTCCGCCGCCACGCGGCTGTAGGGATCCTGTTCGAGACACGCGTCCAGTATGGCATCTGAAACCTGGTCGGCAATCTTGTCCGGATGACCTTCGGTCACGGACTCTGAGGTAAACAAGAAACGGTCGCTCAAGTTCGCATTCCTCCCCATTCAAGGGATTTTGATTTGTAGCCTTCCGCAATGGCTGGTTCTTTTGCACCATCCTGCACGGAGTAAGCCGAATCGGCCTCTCCCGCATCGGGAAGACAAGCCCGCACCCGCGGGCCTCGGCCTTCAGGGTGTATCCGACCATGGTAATTGGTGGCAGCGGCCGGGGCAAAGCCTCGTGTGCGAACGGCGAGTTGCATCCCTTCAAGGGCGCTTTATGCGGGGTGAACCGTAGTCTCTAGATACGGAGTCCCATCACTTCCAATATCCCCAATGCCGGACTCTAACGCCTGATCGAAGCGACAGTTTGCACCAGGAAGGCGTGCGCCTTGGCGCCGGCGCTGTGAAGCGGCAGTAGTGTGCTCCACCAGCCGGCTCGCACGCCGAAGTAGCGCACCGTGAGAAATGCCGCCGCCGACACCACCAGCATGAGCGCAATCGCACCGGCCCACCGCAAACGGAGTTCCGCTGCTTCGCGCCGCCTGATCCGCTCCTGGCCCACATTCGACGCAAAAGCCATCCAGCCAGTTTCGTCTTCCAGCGTCTGGCCCTGAGCGGCGTAGGCCCTCACAAACCGCTCCGTCCAGTCGTGAGCATCCAGACCCACCGCTCCCACATAGCCGCGAACAATGCCTTTACTGAGAATGCCGCCCGGAAGCAGGCGAAATCTTTCCTGCTCTAACGCGACCAGGTGGCGTTGGCTGATCTTGGTGACTGCCGTGATGTCTTCCAGCGCAATGCCGCGGGATACACGCTCAGCGCGCAGGTCTTCTCCGAAACTGCCCATTTGCAACCTAATGCCGGGTTCTTCCCGAAGGGATTTCCACAACCACAATAAACCGCAATATTCTGGCCGTCAAAGGGATTTTCTGCTTCCCCCTTTGTTTTCTTGCACCTAAGGTAACATAGGGCACAATCGCCCATATTAACGAACTATATACCCCCGTCTTTTTGTTGAAAGTGACATGCGACACACCAAACCCCCGCTCGGAACCCCCAAAGGCCTTGTCATGCTGAGCAAAGTCGAAGCATCCGCGGTTGCTTCCCGGCTGCCGCTACACATACCCAGCCATTCCGTCCGAAATGGCGGATTCACTCTCACTCCAAGTCTTGCGTCGGAATTCGCCGTCCGTCGTGTTGCACGCGTTGATCAGAGCGGCCTCGTGCAACGACCTATCCTCCTCTTTCTCAACGAGCGAGGTTGCCCCCGCATGAGGCAAGAGAGCAGGGCCCTGCTTCGTACTGCAGAGGCGGCAGCCTGCCTGCCTTTTTCTCCATCGCGCTCTGTTCAATTGGGAAATTGGATGGATAGTCCCTATTCGCTGTCGTCAACTTCGAGCATGCCCATGTCCAGCAGGCTTTGACCCGCGTTCTTCCTCAGAACCTCGGCAACCCCTTCGGCCATTCCCTTATTCGCCCCGAAAAATCGAAAGGTCACCACTTCTTTGCCGAACATGCAGGTGATGTCGATGCGTGTGTTCACGATCCTGTCGACGCTCTTTACCTTCACCAGTTCCGGGGAACTCGCAAAGACTGCTTTGCGGGTATCGAATGGTCCAGCGCCTCCTTGAGGCGGCCAACCAGGCAGACTCGACAACTTCGGCATTGCATACTCCTACAGACTCGATCGTACGCCACTGCGCTTCGATTCGGATCTTCGTGCCGCTTTTCAATGTTCGATGAGTTCGTTCAACGACGATTTCATCGTCGCCGCTGTGCTTACATCTCCGCCATCCTGAATCTCACCGTCGGCATGAAGAGGAATGACCAAAACTCAGCAGCAGGTCTTGGGACGGGTAGCGGCGGGTACCAATCTCGGTCGTCTCGCAATTACTCAGTTGCGACAGGCTGCCAAAGCTCGACCCGATTTCCTTCCGAATCGGTGATCCAGCCAAACTTTCCAAAGTCATAGCTTTCGCATTTTGGATCGACGGTGACACCCTCGCCAATCAGACGGTCCAGCTCACCATCCAGATCGCTCACCTGCAGGTTGATCATTGCTTTCTGCGCCGGAGGGAAATAGTCATTGTCGTGTTTGAAAAGGGCGAAGACCACCTGAGGGTGTTGCGTCGGGGCAGGAAACGAGAAAGCTCCGTCGGCCTTCACCAGGCCGAGATGCTGCTCGTACCACTGATACAAAGCTTTTGGATCATTCGCTCGCAAAAATATACCGCCAAAGCCAGTGATTGAAGCCATGTAACCTCCTGATGAGAACCGTTTGAAATTAGAGGAGACGGAACGTCGGGTTTACGTCCCGTCCTTTTGACTTATGGGTGCGTGACCGCCATGTGGCCCACTCATCGATTTTGAATATACGCCATGGGATTACAAGGCTGTGCCCCATTCATCGCGCTTTAATGACCTGGGGAAGAGTTGCCGGTCAATCCACCCTGAACGCTAAGCAGCTCTCAAAAATCCATGCCGAGAGCCGACATTTAGGGAGCTATCTCGATCGGGTGGACGAGTGACTCGGCGATGATTTCGCTCATTGGCTCGCCGCAGCAGATCGCAGGTCCGGGAGGTAACCGGCAGAAGCTCGCGCAGCCTGGCATGATCTACTCCGGCGGTTCGTCGCCCAACGTTGAGCATACCCCTGCTATTCTGAAGCGATCAAAGAGGACGGGAGATTTACAATTTCCTTCGGACGTCGTCGCCAAAGCCTGTCCGAATGGCCCGGGTCGTGTTTACCGATGGAGACTCCGATGAAGATATTCGCTGCGGCATTTTGCGCCCTGAACATCGCAATGTTTTTCCCATCCGCGCTTTATCCACAACGAGCGACCGAACGCCCTGAATTTCGAGTTGACATCCATCCCGCTGAGAAAAGAGGTCCTGTCTGCACCGTCACAAATCTTAGTGGCAAACCGGTGTGGGCTCTTGTTTTGGAAATCTCTTCTTCCTCGCAACCGGCAAGAAAAGCGAAAAAAGTCTGGGACATGCTCTTCGAAAGCCACCCTCCCATCGAACCAGGCGCCGGCATTTCGCGACCGGTCTTTGAGTTTGCCTTCAGTCCTCAACCCGACCGAATCAAAGTGATCGCAGCAGTCTGGACCGACGGCGAGACTTTTGGCGCGCCCGCATCCGTCAACTTAATCCTCAACACTCGCGCCGCGCGCGCCGCCGAATATGAAGATGCAGCCGGTATTTTGCAGCAGGGTCTGAACCAGAATTGGACCCGAGACCAATATGAGCAAGCTTTTCGTGACAAGCCAGACTCCGGCGCCGTCTACACCGTGCGCACCGCGCTTTCCGCATCCCTTCAAGCCGCTCAGACACCCCAAGCCTTCACCCATTACATGCAATTTTTGCTCACGAATTTTCAGCACTTATCGAAACAGCTTCGTGAAGTGAAACCGATCTAGACCCGGATCGGCAGGTGTCCCACTCACCGATTTTGAAAACAAGCCATGGGATAACCGGGCTGTGCCCCATTCATCGCAGCTTGATCGCGATGAGTGGGCAGTCAGCTTCACCTTCACAGCCACGGGCAAGTACGGCGGGTGGCCGGTGGCTCACCGTTCCCGGCCAATGGACTGGGTGGCCGCGTGGCTCACCCTTTCCCAGCCAATGAACTGGCTGCCCCATCTTTCGCGTCTTTCCAGCGAAAGGTGGGATACCACGAACCTCAACCGCCGGTCCTGCCATTTCAAACCAGCCCGCTCCCTGTCCGCATCCGTGCGCCCGAGGCTGATACCCTTGAAGACAAGGGCGCGCACGATTGCCGCGTCCCGGGAGACATGCCCAGCAATGAATAAGCTCGTGATTGCCAATCTGCTTCACCGCCCGTTGCGTTCCATCATCAGCGTGCTGGCGGTGGCGATTGAGGTCGTCATGATCCTCTCCATCGTCGCCATCTTCATGGGCATGCTCGACGATCAGAAAGAGCGCACCAACGGCATCGGCGCCGACATCGTTGTCATGCCGTCAAATGCCAGCTTTATGAATGGCGTGGGCGGCGCCCCCATGTCCGCCAAACTCGCCGAAGTCTTCCACCGTATGCCCCATGTCACCGTTGTCTCGCCGGTGATCACCAACTTTTCCATGACCGGCTCGGTCGAGGTCCTCTACGGAATCGACTACGAGAGCTACAACGCGCTCAAGCCCTTCACGTTTCTCTCCGGCGGCCCGTTCAAGGGACCCTACGACGTCCTCGTCGACGATGTCTTTGCCCACCAGGGCCAAGGCCACCATGTGGGGGAGACGATTAGCATTCTCAACCACCCGTTTCGCATCTGCGGCGTGGTCGAGAGCGGCAAAGGCGGCCGCAAGCTCATTCCCATCGATACCATGGGCACCCTCATGGGCTCCGAGGGCAAAGCGTCGGAGTTTTATCTCAAGACCGACAATCCGGCCAACGACAAGCTGGTGATTGACGAAATTCACAGCACCCGGGGCCTTGAAAACTACCGCGTGCTCACCATGGCCGACTTGATTGCCCTCTACACCCCATCCCGCTTTCCGGGCTTTGACCTGGCGCTCCGGGTGGTCATCTCGATCGCCGTCATCGTCGGCTTCCTCGTCATCTTCCAGTCCATGTATACCGCGGTGCTCGAAAGAACGCGGGAAATCGGCATTCTCAAGTCGCTCGGCTCCTCCAAAATCACCATCGTCGGCATCGTGTTGCGTGAGACGGGCATCCTGGCCCTCGTCGGCGTGCTGCTGGGTATCGCTTCCACCTACGGCGTCAGGGAATTGCTCCACATCAAGTTCTCCACTTTCAGTTTCGAACTGACCATGGCGTGGATCGGCTGGGGCGCCCTGATCGCCTTCGGCGGAGCTTTGTGCGGCGCCCTCTATCCCGCCTGGATGGCGGCCCGAAAAGACCCCATTGATGCCCTGGCGTACGAATAGATCGCTCAGCCCTGCCTCGCTTTTGTCGATCCGTGCACCTCTATGTCCACGCTTTTTGCCCAAACGTGGACCTGCATGTCCACGCTTTTTGCCAAAATGCACGCGCTGTGAACCGTGCACCCCCTGTGCCTCGCTTTAGGGGCCCTGCGAACCTCGATCCCCGTCCTACGGCGCTATACTCTGAGTCAACCTGCCATTGCGGATTTTGGACCACTGTTCCATTCTGCGGAGAAACCTTAATTGTCAACTGCTTCCAAACGCTGGGTTTACGCCTTGTGGCTGCTGCTCATCTGCGCCTTCGCCCTCCTCCATGCCGTACACCTCAGCGCCGATTTTCCCAATCACACCCCCTGGTTTCGAGACTGGGCCAAATACACCGACGAAGGGTGGTACGGGAATGCCGCTATTCGCGCTCATTTGTTCGGAAATTGGTATCTCCCCGGCGACTTCAACCCCGCCCCCGCCGTACCTGTCTGGCCATTTTTGGAGTGGCTGCTCTTTTTCTTTACCGGCGTATCCATCCCCGCGGCGCGGGGGCTGGCTGTCGCTTTCTTCTTTGCCAACCTGTTGTTGAGTTATCTGCTTCTGCGCCAGCCGGGGCGTCGCTGGGTGGCGTTTATGGCTCTTACCTTGTTAGTCACCAGCCCGTTCCTATACTGCTTTAGCCGCTTGGCGATTCTGGAGCCAATGCTGACGACGTTCACGCTCGGGGCTCTCAATCTGGCCGTGAGGCTGCCGAAATTGCGACGGCCAGTATGGGCAGCGGTGGCCGTTGGCCTGCTGTTCACCCTGATGATGCTCACCAAGACCACCGCAATCTTTTTGTTGCCGGCGCTCGGGTGGGCGACGCTGCAGCCCCTTTGGAAGAACCGAAAACTCGCCCTGCGCTGCGTAATTGCCGCCGCTGCGACAAGCGCTGTCACATTCGGCATCTGGATGTCGATGGTAGTAAGCATCGGGCTATTCGTCGATTACCGGTACCTTTTCTACATCAATACATACCCCAAGCCCCGCAATCTTTATTGGCCTTTCCTGAGCTTGTGGTGGTCGGTTCACGGGGGACTGTGGGTGGATCACATCCTGATCCCGTTGGCTGGCTTTATGGTGCTGGGTGCTTTGCTGGCGTGGCATAAATGGGGCAGGGATTTGTTCCTGGATCCGGCCTTTGGCGCTTCGATGTTCGCCGTGGCCGGCTACATCCTCTTCATGACGTGGCAGGACCATCCCCAACCTCGTTATTTCGCAGTGGTGGCCGTTTTCTGCTTTTTCCTGGTGGCGAAAGGTGCTGCTGCGCTGCTCACCCAGGAGGGCATACCGCGCCAGCTTGGCTGGGCGACCTTGGTGCTCGCTGCATCCGCCGTAATTGTCAATGGCGCCTGGACCCTGAGCTACGCCGCTCATCCCGAATACACCTTTGTTTCAGCGGCCCGAGAACTCACCCAATATATCGATCAGCATCCTAACGGCAACCGGCTACTGGTTTCCATCAGCGGCGATGAGATCACCTTGGCGACCCACTTGCCCACTCTCTGTGATGATTTCGGCACTGAAGAATTGCCGGAGAAACTCGCCCGCTACCAGCCCGGTTGGTATGCTTCCTGGAACGACCTTGATCCCGGCACGCTCGGGGACCTTCATACCCATTATTCGCTCGAACAGGTTGCCAGCTTTCCCGCCTTCGACGATCCTGAGCGCAATGTACTCGTGCTCTTCAAGCTGCAACCGCTCTCGAAAGGCCGCGTTCGAGACCAGGCAGATCAAAGCCTGGAGATCCCGCTCCCGGGTGACAGGATTGACGTGCCCCTCCAATAGACTGAACTTCAACCTCTGCAGGCTGTTTCTCCAAGCGATTTCTCATCACGAATCGGCCCGTCCGGTTCAGGGGATTGCGATCATTACCTCGGTTGACTTGATGAGAGCGAAGGCCGAGTCGCCAGGCTTGAGAGCCAGGTCGCGAACTGCGTCAGCGGTAATGATCGCTGTGACGCGCTGGCCGCCGACGGCAAGAACAACCTTGGCAAGCAGGCCCTCGACCGTAACCTCCACCACCGAGCCTAACAACTGGTTTCGCCCGCTGATGCGCGCCGTGGAGGTCTGCGCCGCGGGTAGGAACTCCTCCAGCGAATCGATGGGGATGCGATGGTGACCCCCCGGCGTCTTCACGGTGCGGATGCGCCCGGCAAGAATCCAGTGTTTGAGTGCGGGGTAGCTGATACCGAGTTTTTCCGCCGCCTCGCGGGCGGTAAGCAACTTGGATGGGGTCATTAAGTGTTAGGAATCTCCTTCGCCCATGCTATTTCCCGGAGCACTGCTAGGCAAACCCGAAATCTCCATTTCCCAGCACCCGTGTTGGTTCTCGAAGCCTGTGACTGCAATCACTCGACAGTGTCCAAGCCGGATGATACGCTTCCCCTGACTTTTTCCCCTGGGTTTTTGAGGGGTCGCGTTTTCTGGGGTCGTTCGTGATACGGCTTCAAACCTTATGTCTGGAGGACATGTGACAGTACAGTATTGGGTCTATTTTTTACTGGGAGTGAGCGTGCTTTCGCTCATTGTGGCCGGATCGTTCGTGCGCCAAGTGCTGGGCTCGGACACGGGAACTGAGGCTATGCAGCGGATTTGGGGCTCCATCAATGAAGGCGCTGTAGCCTTCCTGAAGCGGCGGTACAAAACCGTGGCGGCCCTCCTGGGTCTGCTGCTTCCCACATTCGCCTACGCGCAACCTGAGCACGGGGGCGGAGGCGAAGCCAACCTGATACTGCCCGATTTGTCGACCGTGAATTTTCTCGGCATCAACGGACATACCCTTCTGATGTTCGGATTGCTTTTCTGCGTTGGCGGCCTGTTGTTCGGCCTCGCGATCTATGTTCAGTTGAAGAACCTGCCAGTTCATCGCTCGATGCGCGAGATTTCCGAGCTGATCTACGAGACGTGCAAAACGTATCTGATAACACAGGGCAAGTTCATTCTTCTGCTCTGGGTCTTCATCGCCGTAATTATCTCGCTGTACTTTGGCTATTTGGCGCCGGTGCCGGGAAAATCGATTGCGGTCACATTGCCCATCATTTTGCTGTTTTCTCTCCTCGGCATCGCGGGCAGCTACGGGGTGGCGTGGTTCGGAATTCGCGTCAACACATTTGCGAACTCACGGACGGCGTTCGCGGGATTGCGCGGCAAACCATATCCGGTCTATGCGATTCCTCTGAAGTCCGGCATGAGCATCGGCATGTTGCTGATCTCGGTCGAGCTGTTCATCATGCTATGCATCCTTTTGTTTATCCCGGGCGATTATGCGGGCCCATGCTTCATCGGCTTCGCGATCGGCGAAAGCCTGGGTGCCGCGGCCCTGCGTATCGCCGGCGGAATTTTCACCAAGATCGCCGACATTGGCTCCGACTTGATGAAGATCGTCTTCAAGATCAAGGAAGACGATGCGCGCAACCCGGGAGTCATCGCCGACTGTACGGGTGATAACGCGGGCGACTCAGTCGGCCCCAGCGCCGACGGCTTTGAAACCTACGGCGTCACCGGCGTGGCCTTGATCGCCTTCATTTTGCTGGCCGTCCACGATCCGAAGACGCAAGTGCAACTGCTGGTATGGATCTTCGTCATGCGCGTGGCCATGCTCGTCTCCAGTTCGGGTGCGTATTTCCTGAATGGCGCGATCGCTCACGCCAAATACGCCAACTCCGACAAGATGGACTTTGAGACGCCGTTGACCTCGCTGGTTTGGATCACGTCGATCATCTCCATCCTTCTCACCTACTTCGTCTCGCACCTCATTATCCCCAATCTCGGTGACGGAACGCTCTGGTGGAAGCTGTCTTCCATCATCTCGTGCGGAACCCTGGCGGGCGCGATCATCCCGAACTGGTCAAGGTTTTCACTTCGACCAAGTCGTCCCACGTCAAAGAAGTCGTAACATCGGCGCAGGAAGGTGGAGCCTCTCTGGGGATCTTATCGGGATTGTGGCCGGCAATTTTTCGGCCTACTGGCTGGGACTGAGCATGGTTGCGCTCATGACCATGGGCTATCTCTTCACTACGGGCGCGTCCATGGCTGACCTCATGCTCGCTCCAGCCGTCTTCGCATTCGGCCTGGTGGCCTTCGGCTTCCTGGGCATGGGCCCGGTCACGATTGCCGTCGATTCCTACGGGCCTGTTACCGACAATGCTCAATCCGTTTACGAGCTGTCGCTGATCGAAAACGTTCCCGGCATCGAAGCTGAGTTGAAAAAGGACTACGGCATCGATGTGAAGTTCGAACGCGCAAAGCACCTGCTTGAAGCCAACAACGGGGCCGGCAATACATTCAAGGCTTGGCAAAGCCGGTCCTAATCGGCACAGCCGTGGTCGGCGCATCCACCATGATCTTCTCCATCATCATGGCCCTGACCGGCGGACTGGCCCTGACGTACAGAAGCTCTCGTTGCTGAACGGCCAGTTTGCTCGGATTGATCACGGGCGGGTCAATGATCTACGGTTTCACTGGCGCTTCCACGCAGGCCGTCACCACGGCGCTTACCACCCGGTCGAGTTCATCAAGGCAACATCAAACTGGAAGGCGTGGAGAAAGCATCAGTCACCGACAGTAAGAAGGTGGTAGAAATTGTACTAAGTACGCGCAGAAGGGAATGTTCAACATCTTTCTCGCCGTCTTCGTTAATACATTACGCCTGCGCGTTCGTTGAGCCGTTCTTCTTTATCAGCTACCTGATCTTGATTGCGATCTTCGGTCTGTACCAGGCGATCTTCATGGCCAATGCCGGGGGCGCATGGGACAACGCGAAGAAGATAGTAGAGGTCGATCTGAAACAAAAAGGAACGCCTTTGCACGACGAAACCGTGATCGGAGACACCGTCGGCGATCCAACAAAGACACCTCGTCGGTGGCATTGAACCCGGTCATCAAGTTCACGACGTCGTTCGGATTAATTGCGGTCGAGCTTGCAGTGACGCTCAATCCGGATAACTCGCTCCTCGGACCTTCTGGCAGTCGTATTCTTCCTGGTGTCGGGTACTCGTGCGCAGATCGTTTTATGGAATAAGGATTTAATACCGAAGAAGCAACTGATCCTGTCTCGTAAATCAACGAAAACGTCGCCTGGAAATGGGTGACGTTTTCAAGCAAAATAAGTTGGTACCTGCTGATCAGCCTGTTCAGCACCGCCGCGTTTGTCGTGGCGGCCTTGTTTCTCTAAGGCCGCAAAACAACAAGCTGGCGATCTTCGCCGTCGCGGGGATGGCCCGGACTCTAGCCTGGTGCCACCTGACTGGTGGAAAGTGACGAACACGGCGGCCCTGCGCGATCTCAGTAAGGGCCGCTGTCTTGCCCGTCAACCGTCCGCAATCAGGTCTGTACGGCGGTGATTTCCTTCAAGCTCTGCCGTTGCCGTCCTTCGCTGTCAAAGTTCTCCGGCTTCAGCCAGGTCTCGAAGGCTCGTTTCCGCGCGGGCCATTCCTGGTCGAGCATCGAGAACCAAGCCGTGTCGCGGTTGCGATCTTTAGCAACCATGTGCTGGCGGAAGATGCCTTCAAACGTAAAGCCGAGTCGCAGCGCGGCGCGTCGGCTGGGCTCGTTCAGTGCGTTGCATTTCCATTCGTAGCGGCGGTAGCCCAGGTTTTCGAATACGTGCCGGGCCATCAGGTACATGGCTTCCGTCGCGGCGCGCGTTCGTTGCAGCGCCGGCGCAAACAGCACGTTCCCCACCTCGATGACCCCGTGTGCCGGCTTGATGCGCATATAGCTTGCATGACCTGCGGCCAGGCAAGTATCTGCGGGGACAATCGCCAGCAGCATGGCGCGTTCGTTCTCCTGCCAATGCTCCAGGTGTTTCATCATTTCGGTGGCGCTGGCTTCAGGAACGGCGGCGAGCCACCTCCAAAGCTCGTCATGGCCTTTTACCGCTTCGAACAGGGCTTCGCCGTGGCGGGTTGCATCCAGTGGCTCCAGGGTCACATACAGGCCGCGCAGCGTCGTCTCGGCGGGACGCAGAACGGGCCTCCAGTTGAGCGGTTTGGTGGTTTCGGGCACGACATCAGCCTATCAGGATCCGCAAGGCATCCAACCGACGTATGGCGGAGGTAATTAACGTCCCAATTCTCCACATTTCGCACAATCTGAACCGGTCTTTGCACCGTTTGAGCGCCTTGCAGCCGGTTCGGACGGGGACTAGGCTTGTAGATGCGACAGGCTTGATGGGATTAGAGCCGCGACTGCACCGGATTTGGGGCAATGCGAGGCC
>CAWIKA010000009.1:0-16855 GCA_963836565.1 uncultured Acidobacteriaceae bacterium
GGCATTGACCATCATCGCGCATCCGGAGTTCTCAAAGATCACCCAAGGCGCCCGCTATTCAAATACAAATAGCCTCAAGGCTGTTGACGAATACGCAGCCTTCTGGCTGGGCACGCTGTTGCGGCCGGTCCGGGATTCCTCGATCGCCACTGTTGCGCCACCCAGAATTGCCAATTACTGACGAGCGCGCGGAACCGCACGAAGATGCAATAGATTGTTCAAGCCGCTGAGGATTCTTCCTTGCTCTGGAATTTGAGACATCTATTTGCCGCGGCTCGCACTCAAGAGCGTGTTCATCTGCGCCGATGACAATCGGTATTTTGAAAGGCTGTATCGCTCCCAATCTTCATTTCGTCCTTCTTTGTCGTCCAAGCCGATTTAAGTCCATTCAAGTCTCTGCTCTGAAGTACTTCATTGTGGGACTGAGCATGGCCGTGCTTATGCTGCCCGTGACGGCCCAAACAGGCACCACCGCGAGTACGGCCAACGGCATGCAATCTCAGACTGGCAATTCTGCTGTTAACCCGATGCCGGCATTTTCGTTCTGGAGCAATTATTAGTCTGTTACAGCAACAGCCAATGCTGCTTCGAATTGCCAAGATCCGGATGGCCCAGGCCCTATCAGTGGATCCTGACTCAGTGACCGACCAGATGCTCTTCGACAGGATTCAACAGGATCCAAACCTGCGCATGCAGATCTCCTTTCCAGTTGCAGAAGCGCGGTTATGACACCTCGGGCGGCATGGGAGGCCGAGTTTGGCAGTCAGGGACAATACGGAAGTCAGATGACGTTCGGCGGACAAATGCAGCAGGCGACTCAATGCAGCCTGGAAGTCAGAGCCAGTATGGCAACCCGTCGCAATACGGCAATCCGACACTGTATGGAAATCAAGCGCAACCCTATAGCCAGCTTCCATTGGGAACTCAGCAACAGCCTTCCTTCTCTGCGCAAAGTCCGTATTCGTCTGGCAGCTTTCAGCAGCCAGGGTGTCCAACCTCAACCAATCTTCAGTCACCATACGGGCAGACATCAACATATGGCTCTCAGCCGACTTATGCCGGTCAGGCTTTAGGTAGCATTGCTCAGGGCGGCACGGCGCAACCTGCCAACGGATCACTGCCGACAAACGGTCCCCAACCATCGAACTATTCTCAAACGACGGCGAATTGCCCGCCTGTCAACGGGGGGCAAAACGGCTACTGGACAACGCAACCGGCACCTTCTTTTCCACTCACGCTGCAACTGCCGATCCCTTATTCCAACCTGCCTTCATTGCAGGACCTTTACACACAGATGCTACCTCCCGATACGAATCTGAAGCGGTTTGGTAGCGACATCTTGCTGCTGGGCACAGGCAATCCCGATAGCCTTCCGATTGACTTGCCGGCCGGCCCGGACTACGTTCTCGGTCCCGGCGATGTGGTCACGCTGAACATTTGGGGATCGCAACCGCAGACGCTGAACGAGATGATCGATCGCCAGGGACAGATTGCTCTGCCCGAAGCGGGCACCGTGGCGATCGCGGGACTCACCATCTCGCAAGGTCAGCAAGCTATCAAAAAAGCTCTTCAAACGCAGTATCGAGATGCTCACGTAGAGATTGCGCTGGGCAGGGTGCACACGGTGCGCGTCTACGTTGTGGGAGATGTGCAGCGGCCGGGCGCATACGATGTGAGTTCTCTTTCCACTCCGCTGAATGCCTTGTACGCCGCGGGTGGTCCCACGAGCCAAGGTTCGATGCGCATCCTGCGCCAATACCGGGGCGACAAACTCGTCAGCGAAGTTGACCTCTACGATTTCTTGTTGCGGGGCGTGCGTTCCGGAGTCGACCGTCTTCTCAACGGTGACACGATCCTTGTGCCACCAGGTGGGAACCCAGGTAACTGTGAGCGGCATGGTACGAAGGCCGGCAATCTACGAGTTGAGAGGCGATGAAAGCCTGAAAAACGCGATCGAAATGGCTGGAGGAATCATGGTTTCGGCCAGCCTGCAGCAGATAAACATCGAACGAATCGAGGCCAACCAGCGCCGCACCACGCTGAGCATTACGTCTTCCAGAGAGATCGAGTGCAGCTACGGAATCCAATCTTCAGTTGAAATCAGAGGAATCACCGACGAGCCCGTTCGGGCCTCGCTCCGGACGAGAGCCCGCGAAAGGAGGCGCAGCGGATCTCCACGACCCATTCGCATCGGACAACCCTGTAGCGTCAGTAGAGGACAGGAGGCCCATGCGGAAGCTGGCCGCCTTATCCGCGCAGGACAGCGACAAGATCGAAATTCTTCCGATCCTGCCCTCAACGAACAAGTACGCTCCTCGATGGCCACATCTACCGGCCCGGCAGATATCCATATTTCGAAGGAATGAAATCGTGGATCTGCTGAAGAGTTATCAGGATGTTATGCCTGAACCCTCCGATCACCTCGAACTGATTCATTGAAGGCTCCCGACTATCGCCCGGAGACGATCAACCTGAATCTTCCCGATGTGCTGCAGGGAAACGACCCGATCCTGCTAAGGCCGTTGGATGTTGTAAGGGTATTCAGCCGTTACGAGATGGACGCGCCCATGGTGACCATCGATGGAGAAGTTATTCGTCCCGTGACTATCCGCTCGGAAAAGGAATGACCGCAAGCGCATTGATCGCCATGGTCGGCGGCTTCAGGCGAAGCGCATATGGTAAAACTGCCGATTTCGCGACTTATGACATTGAAAACAGCACCAAGGTGCAGTTGATGCGCCGTCTGTCGAACTGGAAGTGGCTTGCAAGGAAACAAGACTGCGGACGTTGATCTGAAGCCCGGCGACGTTTTAAGTATCCGGCAATTGACCGGCTGGAACGACATTGGCAGTTCGGTAACCGTAACTGGTGAAGTAGTCCATCCCGGTGTATACAGCATCACGAGGAAGAACCGATGAGTTCGGTACTTATGCGAGCCGGAGGATTGCGCAGCATTGGCTACCCTCAAGGAGCCGTACTCGAGCGCAACCAAGTTCGCGAAATTGGAGAAAAATCGCGCCAGGACCTCATCCGCCGTATTCAGTCACAGGACCTGACGTCCGCGACGGTTTCAAGTGCGCAAACACCTCAGGAGCAGGCCGAGATGCTGCAGACCATGCGTCTGCAACAGCAACAGGCCCTGACGGCGTCGAGAGTGAGCCAGCCAACGACCGGCAAGTGATCCACATCTCAAGCGACGTTTCGAAATGGCAGAATACGCCGAACGATATCGAGATGCGCGATGGCGATATTCTTACTATCCCGAAGAGGGCTTCCTTCGTCATGGTGACCGGTCAGGTGTACAGTTCGGCGGCCTTGACCTTCTCGCAGGGCAAGACGGCGGAATGGTACCTGAGCGAAGCCGGCGGCGCCACCAACATGGGAGACAAGAAGAACATCTTTATCGTGCGCGCCGATGGATCAGTCATCGGAAGACGCGGCCGGTTTCACGGATCGGTGTTATCTGTGCATCTCAATCCGGGAGACTCTGTGGTTGTGCCCGAAAAGATCGTCGGACCTCCGCTATGGAAGAGCCTGCTAAGCGTTGCGCAGATGTTATCCGCGGTTTCGCTCACCGCAGTTGTAGCGGGGGGGCTTTAGGCCTCCCGCGCAAACTTAGCGCAGCAGATCGCGGATATTCGCGCGAATGTATTTCAAATGATGGTCACACCGCATCAGGATCGTCGCACTCACAAACATCATGGCCACGTCAGAGCGATCGGCGTCACGTGTAACGCGAGCCACCTCGCTTTCTGCCATGCCTTCGCTGGCATCGGCGGGAAAGGCCCGCCTTGATAAGATTTTGAACCTTGCCGAAGCGGCTTGGGACGGCTTGGTAGCGGCCGCAGCCGTCGCCGCCGCGGTGTATCTCTATCAGGCGTTCCACTTGGGGAAGCAGGCCCATTTCCGGCCCAGCATGATAGCCCTTGCAGCCACTGTAGTTGGCGCGCTTTTTGTGGTGCTGCTGGATCGCGAAGGGGTTTATCGCAGCGGAAATAGCCTTCTTCGAATCAGGGAAACGGAACGCGTCCTACGCGTATCCATGTATGCGGGCCTATTGGCAATGCCGGTTCTCTATTTCGCCGGCCATGCGATTCCCCGCTGGATTATTGTTCTGAGCCTCGTGTTTGTCGCGGTCTTCCTGACCCTCGCCAAGCAGCTTTTCTATCACTTTGTGCAATTGCTGCGCGCGAAAGGGGTGGGAACGCGCAATGTTGTAATTTACGGCGCGGGGTACTCCGGCCGGAGGGTGTTTTCAGCGCTCGTGAGGTCACCAAAGCTTGGCCTGATGCCGGTAGCGGTGGTCGATGACGACTTATCTCTCCAGGGAAGGGATGTCTTCGATCTTGGGTATCGGCGAACATCGTCGGTTCGGGTGAGCCGCGGACCTCTTACGTGGGAGTTATTACAGCATCACAAAGCCGATTTGCTTGTGATTGCCATTCCCAGCTTATCTTCAGAACGCTTTGCTGAGGTGGTAAACGAAGCGCTTGACGCGGGCATCGGGGTGGCTTATATGGCTCGGCGCAGCCAGCAGCCGAGCCATGCACTCGACTTCCTGGACGTCGATGGCCTTATGCTCGCATCCTATCGGGAGGTTGATTCGCATACGACCTACGATCCTTCAAAAAGGGTCGTGGATCTGATCGTTGCTTCAGCCTCGCTGATTCTATTTGCACCCCTTTTCGCAGTCTTTTCCTTGCTCATCCGAATTGATTCCCCGGGTCCCGCCCTCTTTATTCAGGAACGAGTTGGAGGACACGGCAAGTTGTTTCGTCTATTCAAGTTTCGAACCATGTATGCGGACGCTCCGCGATATGCCAACTCTCCTACCGAGGGAAGTGACCCCCGCATCACCCGAGTCGGGCGCTTCCTACGCCGAAGCAGCCTTGACGAGTTGCCCCAGTTGCTGAACGTGATCAGGGGAGATATGTCCCTCGTCGGTCCGCGGCCGGAAATGCCGTTCGTCGTGGATAGATATACTCCCTGGGTAAGCCAAAGACTTATCGTGAAGCCGGGAATCACAGGACTTTGGCAGCTAAGTGCCGATAGAGCTTTTCCGATTCACGATAACGTGCAATATGACCTCTATTACATTCGCAATCGCGGATTCTTTATTGATATCGCGATTCTTCTGCACACGCTGGCATTTGCAATGAAAGGCATTTGAATGACGGGCCAAATCTTTGCACATCAGGCAGCCTTGTTCAATTTCGATGCACAGGCCATAACAACGACAACGATAGGAAGTGCACTGTGAACGAGATCGTGAGCGGCACCACGAACGCCGCAACGGCCCGTGCTGGAAATGTGCACGTGGCTGGGGAGAAGGTTCAAATGTTTGGGATCGATATCGAGCTTGCGATGCGAAGAATTGGCGCCCTGTGGAGCGCGAAGCGATTCATCTTGAGTTGTGCGATTACCGGCCTGATACTCTCGCTTGCGGTCGCCTTTGTCATCCCCGTAAAGTACCAGGCGACCGCCGTGTTAATGCCGCCGGATTCGGTTTCAACTGCGGGGCTGGCAGGAACCGCAATGCTCAGCATGAAAGCATCGAGCGCGCTGGGCTCCGTTGGCTCATCACTTGGCTCGTTATTAGGAGGCTCGGGATCTGGGCAATTGGTTGTAGCAGCTTTGCAGACCGAGGCGTTAGAGGACCGGATAATCGACCACTTCCATCTCCAGAACGTGTATCACATCAAGACAATGCGTGATACGCGCAAGAAATTAGAGCGGAGAACAGACATCAGCGAGGATGTGAAGAGCGGCTTGATCACCATCGCGGTCAAAGATCGTGACCCGAAGCGCGCGGCCGAGATGGCAAATGACTACGGTGAAGAGTTGGAAGATCTTCTATTCGATGTCCGAATGGCGGGCGCAAAAAAGGAAAGCGATCTGCTGAAAGAGCCATTGCAGTCTTCAAAGAAAGAATTGGACGAGTCTGTCAAAGAGCTCAGTGAGTTTTCGTCAAAGAACACGACACTCGATCCTGATGTTCAGGGCAAGGCAATGGTAGATGCGGCTGCCATGCTTCAGGGACAACTGGTTGCGGCACAGGCAGAGCTCAACGGGCTTAAGCAGCTTTACACCAGCGATAACCAACGCGTGCAGGCCGCGCAGGGACAAGTTGACGAGTTACGCGCACAGTTGGAGGAGCTTGCGGGCAAGGATTCGTCTCTATCGCGGAAAGACTCCCTGGAATTGTATCCGTCCATTCGCAAGTTACCCTTACTCGATGCTCAGTACCTTGACCTCTATCGTACGACGAAGATCCGCGAAGCCACATACGAGGCGTTCGTGTCTGATGCGGAAATGAACAGGTTCATGGAACTCGATGGCGGCCCGAAGGTGCAGATCCTCAGCCACGCCACCGTCCCAGAGAAGATAGAGTTTCCACCGCGAGGCACTCTCGCGGCGTTTGGCACATTCGTCTGGTTGGCGATGGCGTGCGGATGGGTTCTGTGGCTATCTGCAATTCGTGAGATGGACGCGAACGATCCACGCCGAAGCCTTGCGTTGCAGATCCTTACTCGCCTTCGGCTTCGTGGACGGAGTTTCCTGCGTACTCAAAATCTGGCGCAAGTTGACTGCAACCAACCAGTCAATTCATAACTTCACAAATCACCTGATTCACCCCTAAGCAGACCCCTTCCAAATGGGCAGTTCCCTCACAACATTTGTGCATTCGACGATGGCGGCGACCGACGCGCAGGTCACTACCATCGAGAACGATACCCATGCGGTCTCGTCTCCCGGCTTCATCGAGAAATCATTTTCGATCTTTGTGTTGTCCTTGACGACCGGCGCGGTTGTCGGGATGATTGGTCAGAGTCCCTACAATCTCGATGCAGAAGGTCAGGGAAATCTCAACGTGTTATGGCTGCGCGTAATATGGATCGCTATTTATTGCTTGACCATTTGTCTCTTAATCGCGCATCGAAAAGCTGCACTTCGCTCTCTTTCCTCTAACAAACTACTCTCAGTTCTTTTTGTTTTACCTCTGCTTTCAACGGCGTGGTCTTATGCTCCTGAAATCAGCCTTAAGCAAGGCGTTGTGATGCTTGGCACCAGCCTTTTTGGCCTTTACTTTGGTTCGCGCTACTCCATTCCGGATCAACTCCTGCTGCTCGCGCGAGCCCTGGCCTTCATTATCATTTTGAGCGTCTTAACGGTCGTCCTGCTGCCCGACTATGGAGTGTCTCATGGAGTGCATTTCGGCAACTGGCGCGGGGTATTTACGCACAAGAATCATTTCGGACGCTTCATGGCGCTGAGCGTCTTTGTGTTCTTGACGCTCTCGCGAAGCCGAAACCGACTTGCGTTCAAACGGGCACGCATGTGGTTTGGCATATCCTTGTTGCTTGTCTTTCTGTCCGGCTCCGAGACCGCCATAGCAGCCACATTCATTGTCCTTGGCTTGTCGCCTTTTTTGAAGGTCCTTCGCCGCCCCATGAAGCAGTTAGTTGGATTTGGTGCAAGCGCTCTGGCAGTGATGTTGTTCTCTGCTCCCATTTTATTGAGGCAAGTGGGCACAGTTCTGAAACTTTTGGGACGGGATGCGACAATGAGCGGGCGTATCTTCCTTTGGATGGGATTGGGATTCAGAGTCCTGCAGCGTCCATGGCTCGGCTACGGCTTTGAAGGATTTTGGAGTTCCGACCTTGTGCGGCCCGTTTGGCTACTTATCGGCTGGACGCCCGGTCATGCGCATGATGGATTTCTAGAGCTTTGCCTTGATCTCGGCATATTCGGCTGTGCGATCTTTCTGGGAGGATTTGCGGTAGTCGCTGTGCGAGCACGCGCATTGCTGCTCAAGACTCCGAAGTCCCTCGAGTCGGTTTGGTCGAGAGTTTTTCTACTTTTTTTCCTGGTTTACAACGTGCCGGAATGCTGCCTGCTTGTTCAGAACGAATTGTTTTGGGTCTTATTCGTAGGAATAGCGACTGCCCTTCCCCTCACCCAATGGAGGCCTAATCCGGCCAAGCCGAGCTTTGAACGGGGAGCTGAACAATGTGCGTGAACAACCGCGGACGCGGAATTATTACCCTTGCTTTTGGGGCACCAACTTATATCGAAATGGCGAAGTGGCTTGGTATGTCGATTCGTCTCAACGCGCCCGGAACGCCTTCTGCAGTGCTGACCGACTCTTCCGACCCCGAGCTTTTCGACCTCTACACCCATGTGATTCCACATCGTCCAGAACTCGGTAATTTCATGGAGCCGAAGTTTTACCTGGACCGGTTCAGCCCTTTCGATGAGAGCCTCTATATTGATACCGACTGCCTGGTGGTGAACGATCTGAGCGCGCTGTGGGCCCGGTTCAGCGGCCAGTATTTTGCCATTCCCGGCTGGCGTTACCTTTTGCGCGGCGACAGAGACTTGGCGGTGGATGTGCCCTTCGTGCTTGATCACTTCGGCATTGACACCCTGCCCAAGTTTAATGGCGGGTGCTATTACCTGCGGCGTGGCTCGGAAACAACTGCATTCTTTGATACGGCTCGATGCCTTTTCGCGAATGCCAAGGAATTGCGGATCGGCTACTTTCGCGAGGGAGGATTCTCTGATGAGCCATTGTTTGCGCTGGCGCTTGCATTGCATGGTCTGCATTTGACATCGACCGGCACCTTCGGCCCCTGGACACCATTGAATTCTACCGGGCCCATCCATCTTGACGTGTTCAAAAAGCAATGTTCTTTCCGCAAGGAAGGCGTCACGGTTTATCCCGACATCGTACATTTCCCTGGAGACTACAGAGCGTGCTACGCATATCACCGGGAAGTCTGGAGATTGAAGAGACATTTCGGGTATCCTACACAGCCGCTCAGACAGAGAGCTAAAACGTTCATTAAAGGCGCGTCTTGGGACCTGACCAGACGTATTCGCGACAAGGCCACATCCATTCTTCGGCCGGCTGAGAATGTCAAGATGCAAATGCCCGATCGCGCCGAATGACCCACCCCTCCGCGGCGTGTGAAGAGTTGCCGAGTGAAGTGCCTCGTCAGATTGATGGGCCTAGCGTTCAAGTGAGATGCACGAAAGCGATGATTCACGCATGGGGATGAAGATTCGGGTTCCGTTCCGGAACAGCACTCTGGCAGCAAACGCCGGTTGGATGCTCGCGGGACAAGGCGTTTCAGTCATTGCGCAAGCCGCTTACTTTATTGTGATCGCCCGCGTTCTGGGCAGCGCCGAATACGGTGTCTTTGTGGGTGCGGCCGCGATGGTGGCTGTGCTTGGGATGTTCAGTTCGCTCGGCTCGGGCATGCTGATTGTGCGTTATGTGAGCCCTGACCATGAGATGTTTCCTGAGTACTGGGGAAACGGAATCCTGAGCGTAATGCTGGCCGGATCGCTTTGCGTCGCCCTGGTGGGCCTTCTGGGTCCTCGCTTGCTCCATACCCAAGCTGGCGGAATGTTGATCATGATCGCGGCGGGCGACTGCGTCTTTGCAAAACTGACGGACTGCGCCGGCCGCGCGTTTCAGGCATTTGAACAGCTTCGCATCACGGCGACATTCACCGCTTTGACCGGCGTACTGCGTATGATCGCCGCGTTTTTGATGTGGATTACTCTACATCATGCAACGGCGCATCAATGGGCCGATGCGTACCTCGGGGTTTCCTTCGTCGTCGCGGTCTTTGCATCTCTATCGTGCTTTGCGCGCCTGGGCATGCCGCGATTCCGCCCGCGCCTGCTCATTGCGCGGTTCTGGGAGGGAATCGGATTTTCCTTTGCAGGTTCCACGACATCCGTCTATGACGACGCGGACAAGGCAATGCTCACACACTATGGGCAGTATGCCGCAAGCGGCGCTTACTCGGCTGCCTACAAGATCCTTGATGTCGCCACTCTTCCGATCCGGTCGCTTCATGTTGCAGCGTTTCCACGATTCTTCAAGTCTGGAATGGAAGGTCCGTCGAGCACTCTAATCATGGCGTGCCGGATTCTTAAGCGATCTTTTCCTTACGCCCTCGGCGCGGCGCTTGCGATGTTTGCGCTGGCTCCGATTCTCCCCATGCTGGTGGGTAAAGGCTTCATCGACAGTGTCTCGGTGTTGCGCTGGCTCTGCCTGCTTCCCGCCATCCGAAGTCTCCATCTGAGCGCGGGCGATGCTATTACAGGGGCAGGCTATCAACGATTCCGCACCAGCACTCAATTCATCGCCGCGGGACTGAATTTCTGCCTGAACCTATACCTGATTCCGGCGTACTCCTGGCACGGAGCAGCATGGTCGACGCTGATAACGGATGGACTTTTGGCGGTCGGAAATTGGGGCGTCCTGTTCTGGCTTCAACGAGGACGATGCTCCCTTGCCAGCGCAGGCAGCGTTTCTTCCTGTGTATCAGAGATTTGACCCTATTCCAAGGCCATTGGTCTGCATCCGCACTGAGCAAATCATGCAAGACAGACGATCGATCGTGATTTTCCGCGACTGGCTGCTGACAGCGTCCGAAACTTTCATTCGCGCGCAGGGTGAAGGCCTCGACGGATATGTGCCCTTTTATGTCGGACTCAGGAGGGTCGCCGGGTTGGAACTTCCAGAAAAGCGGTCGTATGTTTTAAGCAACGGTTCATTCGGAGGACATCTTAAGGAAAAGATTTTCAAAGTTACCGGATATTCTCCGCGATTACGCAGAGAACTGTTATCAAGTGCACCATGCCTTATCCATGCGCACTTTGGATTTGACGGCACAACATTGCTTCCTATCGCTCTTCACCTGCCCATCCCATTTCTAGTTACGTACCATGGATTTGACGCTACCTTGCGGCGGGAACAGCTGTGCCAGACCTATTGGGGCCGGCGATATCTGAGAAGACTTTGCAAACTGAAAGAGCGGTGCAGTCTGTTTGTTGCGGTCTCACAGTTTATTCGCAAAAAGTTACTTGCACAGGGATTTCCGGACGACAAGATCTGCGTTCACTACATCGGAATTGACACCCGCTCGTTTTCTCCTTCTCCCGCCGTGAAGCGCCGCCCGACCGTTTTGTTTGTCGGCCGCCTGGTTGAGAAAAAGGGGTGCGAGTATCTCATTCGCGCCATGCAGTCCGTGCAGGAAGCGGCGCCTCAGGCTGAGCTGGTGGTAATCGGCGACGGTCCTTTGCGTCCGAGCCTGGAAAAGCTGGCGACATCGACGCTTCGCCGGGTCAAGTTCCTGGGACTGCAGACACAGGAGCAGATCCGTGATTGGATGAATCAGGCGTCGGTCTTATCCACGCCCAGCGTAGTGGCAGGTTCCGGCGATGCTGAGGGGTTTGGGATGGTATTCATTGAGGCGCAGTCAATGGGGCTTCCAGTGGCAAGCTTCGCAAGTGGAGGCATTCCCGAGGCGGTTACTCACGGCGAGACCGGCCTTCTTGCGCCGGAACGCGACTGGCGAGCGCTGGCGGCGAATATTCTGACGCTCTTGACCGATAAAAGCGCGTGGCAACAGATGAGCGACAAGGCGCAGGAGCGCGTGAGACGCGAGTTCGATCTGCGGAAGCAATGCACAAAGCTCGAAGGAATCTACGATGAGCTTCTGTCAAAACAAGCTTGATTTGTCCAAATATAGAGCCCGATGCAGGCGTAGATGAGTACGTCTGCGCGCATCCCACCGTTGCCTTAGATCGCCGCTTTATATATAGAGAACAATTTCCATTGACCGATAAGATCCACCTGGAAAGCAGGAAGGAACAAATGAACTATCCTCCACTTGCTAGAGCTTGTCTGGGTAACGCCGGCTTTGCTGTTCAGATCACCGGCAGACGCTGCCAAGTGCTCCTTTCAATCTGCGATCGTCTTTTTGATGCGAAACAGCACGATAGTGGGACGTCGGTGCGTGTCGGGGAATCCTCCCTGCACCTGAATCTCGCCAACCCTTCTGAACGTTTGCTCTATTACGCGCCGTACAACCTGCTGCATTTCTATCGCCGCTCGCCGCTCTTTTTCATCATGGAACAACTCGCGGGGTCCCCGGGCCTCTTCGTTGACATCGGTGCGAATCTTGGACTCTACAGCTTGCTTGCCCGTCACCTCGGCTATCAGACGCTTCTCTTCGAGCCGGAGCCGGTGCATTATGCCTTTCTCTCCCGGAATGCCGACGTGATTGGAACACCAATCGATTGCGCTCTCAGCGATCGACCAGGCACGGCCGAATTCTTTATCTCGGACCAATCTAACCCGGGAAGCAGCTCTCTCGTCATGCCACACACTGGCGGTCGGCCCGCCCCAGAGAAACACGCGATCTCGGTGCGTTTGAGTACGTTCGACTCCATTCTCGTGGAGCGGGGCCTCGATCCGGCATCCATTCGTCTCATCAAGATCGATGTTGAAGGTAATGAGGAGCGCACCGTGCTGGGAATGCGTGGGTATTTGGCGAGAGCAACTTCAGCACCGGTATGGTGCGAGGTACGTGGACCCTCCTCGGGCCGCTGCCGCAACAGCGTTGCGGCCGTGACGCAGGTCTTCGCAGAATACGGATATCAACCCTTTAGTTTCAAGAACCGGAAGCTCGTTCCATATCAAGTTGGTCGCGATTCCGCGCCTCAGGTCTTTGATCTTCTTTACGCGGTTCCCGCTCGCCACGGAGAAGTGCTGCAACTTTCCTCGTAACGCCCGGATACCCCGAACGGCACTAATGCCATCGCACAACGCTCGATCGACTCCGGGCCGGGAGAATCCACATGATTTTTCTCTTTCCAGGTGGAAAGCGTACCAGTTAGCCATGACGCTTATGAAAGACCCCATTGTCTCTGTAGTTATACCCACACGAAATCGGCCGGACCTGGTGGTTCGGGCAGTGAACAGCGCGCTGCGGCAGACATTTCGCGATCTCGACGTCGTAGTCGTCATCGATGGTCCGGACGGACCTACCGCGGCTGCCCTTGGAAATATCCCGGACCGACGCTTGCGCGTGATCGAATTGGCGCAGAGTGTGCGCGGGGCCGAAGCACGTAACATCGGGGCACGAGAAGCGCGTGGGAAGTGGATCGCATTCCTCGACGACGACGATGAGTGGATGCCGGAGAAAATTGCTCTGCAGCTTTCCATGGCAGGCGAGAATCGCGACAATTTCCTGCTGGTAAGCTGCCGGATTATCGCGAGGACCCCGCGAGCTGATTACGTATGGCCGAGACGATTCCCGATGCCCGGCGAATCGATGAGCGACTATCTTATTGCACGAAAATCCCTATTCAGAGGAGAGGGCTCGGTTCAAACTTCGACATTCCTGTGTCGCAGAGACCATTTTCTCCAGCAACCATTTCGATCTGACCTGCTGAAGCACCAGGACACCGAGTGGGTGCTGCGGGTAGCCCAACTTCCAGGGTTTGAACTTCGCTTTGTCGACAAAGTGCTCAGCATTCAATACATCGAAGAGGGCCGTGCAACTGTCAGCAGCAGGAACCGCTGGAGATACTCGTTCGACTGGGCTAAATCCAATCGGAGCCTTTTCACCTCGCGCGCATACTCCGCGTTTCTGCTCCAAGGCGTGGCCGCCGAGGCAGCGGAAGAACATTGCTGGAATGCGGTGTTTCCGCTCTTGTTTGGCGCATTGAAGCACGGCCGCCTGGGCATACTGGACTTCCCGATCTTCTGTTCCATGTGGCTGATGCCCCGCACGGTGCGTCGCCGGGTTCGTGACGCAATCATGCAAATCAAAAGAGGAAGTGTCACAAAGTGAAGATTCTGCAGATAACACGGCAGTTTTATCCTTCGATCGGAGGTCTGGAAAATGCTGTCGAAGGGCTGAGTCGCGCTTTGATGGCTGAACGACACGAAGTGAAAGTCATTACGCTGCGGAAGATCTTTTCGACGGGGGAAACTGCTCCAGACGAATCCTGTGTGGACGGACTCAATGTGATCCGAATCCCTCACTGGGGGATTCGGCGCTATCCGATCGCGCCGCGAATACTCGAATATGCCCACACGTGCGACATCCTGCACATCCACGCAATTGACTTCTTTGTTGACTTCCTTGCCCTCACCCGGTATTGGCATAAGCGGCCAATCATCGTGACTACACACGGTGGCATCTTCCATACGAAATGGCTGCCGTGGTTCAAGTCGGGATATTTCAGAACGGTTACTCGCCAATCATTGAAGCGCGTGGATGCTGTTGTGAGCGTGAGCGAACATGATTACGACCTTTTTTCGCAGATTGTTCCGACACAGAAGCTTCATCTCATTCGCAATGGAGTTGTGCTCGAGCCTTATCTTGCGGTCAAGAAAGAAATCACTCCAGGTCTGCTCGTGGGAATTGGGCGAGTTGCTCCGAATAAGTGCATCGACCGGCTCGTCAGGGCTATCGCAAAGCTTGGAATGTCTCATGAAAATGTCCGGCTGGTGTGGATAGGTCCGGATGACTGCGAAAGTGCGCGCGATCTGATGGATCTGGCCGAACAGCTTGGTGTGAGAGACAGGGTTCATTTCACAGGCCGGGTCGATCTCCAGACAATCGCACAGCACTTGTCTCGTGCTCATCTTTTCGTATCGGCGTCCTCCTATGAAGGGTTTGGGTTGTCAACGCTGGAGGCAATGAGCAGCGGCACCGTACCGGTCGTCACGAAGGTTGGCATCCACCCGCAGGTGATTAAGCCGGGAGAGACGGGATTTCTGGTCGAGGCCGAGGTCCATTCACTCGTGGCAGGGATCGATTCGGCCTTAAGGCTGTCGCCAGATGCTCTCTTGAAGATGGGCGAGTCGGCCAGGCAAGTTGCGCTGCACAGCACTTGGAGCTGTGTACTCCCACAATATCTATCGCTCTATCATGCCGTTCTGCATCACCAACCCTCCAACAATTAGTTGGCATACCACTGCCCAAACCTGCACTAACCCAGAGGACAATTGTGGCTACTACCCAGCTATCTGAAACCTCACTTGCGTGGCATTCGATGTTAGGTTTCCGCATGAATGCGATGTCGATCGGCCAGCTGAATGACTACATTGTGGTGACGCGGGAAAATCGCGGTCGCGCGATTATTGGTAACCATAATCTGCATAGCCTGTGCCTGTGGCATCAGGATGGTGACGTCCGGAAGTTTTATTCCCAAGCGGACTGTGTGCATATTGATGGTATGGGAATCGTGCTCCTCGCAAGGCTTTTGCGGATGGGCATCACGCGGGACGAACGCGTAACGTATGTCGATTGGATTCCTTCATTGATTCAACTCGCGGCAAGGCGTCGCTGGCGTGTGTTCTACCTCGGTTGCAAGCCGGGCGTAGCTGAAATCGCAGCTGCGCGGTTTCGGCAGGAATATCCTACCCTCGTGATCACAACCGAGCACGGCTACTTCGATGTGAACGGGATGCAGAACGAAGCAGTAGTGAGACGCATCTGCGAGTTTCATCCTGATTTATTAATTGTTGGGATGGGAATGCCCCGACAGGAAAAGTGGGTCGCGAAGAACCTCGAAAAGCTTCCAGAAGCGACTATCCTGACTGCCGGCGGCGCCTTCGACTACTTTGCCGGCATAGTGCCAACACCCCCACGGTGGGCAGGTAAAATGGGCCTGGAATGGCTCTTTCGCCTGATCGCTGAACCAGGGCGTCTGTGGCGGAGATACTTGGTAGAGCCGTGGGTTCTCGCTTTCCTGATCCTGCTGAACCTGGACCGGCAAAATCGCTTCGGCAGGCGGCATACGCCGCCTCCAGATGCAGAATCGTCGAATGAGGAAAAGCTGATTGTTTCACCACCGCCAATCCGCAACACAGCAGGCGGTGACCCAAAAAGAGCGAGATGACTTCACAGGGCCCATGCAACATCATCGAAAAGAAAGGTGAACAGAAATGGATCGTCGGAGGTTTATGGGAAACCTGGGGGCGGCGGCAGCGTTGTTGCCTCTCAAGGAAGATCTCTTTGCCTTTGCGCAGCCAGGTGATCCGGTAGTTACCGGGGATACTGATGGTGACGGACTTCGTGTTCATGCCGCGCGGAAGGGAATCATTTACGGGGCGGCGACCGTCAAGAAACTGTTCGAGCAAAACCCTGCATACGCCGCAGCATTCGTTCGCGAGTGCGCCATCCTGGTACCGGACTGGGAAGCCAAATGGAAGGCCCTGCGTCCACACCCACCACGTACGATTTTTCAGCAGTGGATTGGCTGCTGCAATTTGCCACGAGTCACGGATTGTTGTTCCGTGGACACACGCTGGTGTGGCAGATGCATTACCGGATTGGTTTTCAACAACTGTCACCCCATCAAACGCGCGACAGTTTCTCGTAGACCACATCCGCACTGTCGTCGGTCGTTATGCCGGCAAAGTGCATTCCTGGGACGTCGTCAACGAGGCAGTTCTACCAAGTGATGGCCGACCTGACGGTCTTCGCAATTCGCCCTGGCTTCGTCTCCTGGGTCCCGGATATATTGAGCTGGCGTTCCGAGAGGCTGCCAAAGCAGACCCCAAGGCGCTGCTTGTCTACAACGAAACTCACATTGAGCACGACACGCCTGAAACGGACGCAAAGCGCGAAGCGGTGCTCGAATTATTGCGCCAGTTGAAGCAAAAAGGAGTACCGGTGCAAGGTCTGGGCATCCAGGCACACCTGTCGGCCAACCTCCCTTTCAGCAAGCAGAAGTTTCAGAGGTTTATGAGCGAAGCTTCGGGAATGGGGTTGAAGTTGCTGATCACGGAAATGGACGTCAACGCCTACAACATCCAGGGCTCGGAAGATGAGCGCAAACAAATCGTCGCCGCTATGTATGCGAATTTTCTTTCAGCCGCCTTGCAGAACAAGGCTTTGATCGCGGTGCTGGACTGGGAATTGAGTGATCGCTATAGTTGGCTCGGCCCCCGCAAGGATCACCAACCGATTCATCCCCTGCCCCTTGATGGAAACATGAATCTGAAACCCGGCGTGGTATGCGATAGCGAAAG
>CAWIKA010000010.1:0-1128179 GCA_963836565.1 uncultured Acidobacteriaceae bacterium
AGAAACTCAAGCACTTGAGGCATCCGGATCCCACCCCCTCCGAAAAAATAGACAATTGTGGTGGATTTTGTGCCGCGGTCATTTCAACGCACAGGTAGGACGCGTTGCATCCTGTCTCGCCTCCTCAGGAGGAGCGCCTGGAGAAAATCATCCAGCAGCCGCCAGCATCACTTGGCGGGATATTCAAGTGCGTTGAGTGATCTCTCGCGCATTGGGCCATCCGGGTCCGCATGGCTGCGGTACCCGCAGCGGTAATGCGTCCCCTCTGAGCCTCATGCACCTTCCTCGATTTCTGTGATGGGCGTGGCCCCTCGACACTGTCAGTTAAGGCGCAATCCAGTCGAGAGCGTAAACGTCCTGCGTACCCGTATCGCGGAGCAGCAGAGGTGAATCGTCTGGCGCCAGGGAAAGTGAACCGCCTCCCTGGCCGGTGGCTACGAAATTCTTCAAGTCGACCACTCGCTCTACTTTATGATCCTTGATTCCAATTTTCAGCACTGCGCCCTTTCCGGTGCCGTCAAGGACATAAATAGATTGTGCGTCATGTGACCAATCGGGCCAGCCAAAGGTGCCCCTGGCAATCTGGGTCCATTTCTGAGATTTGAAGTCAAAGAGGCGAATCGAACTCGAGTCGCTCGTCATTGCGGAAATGTACTGTCCGTCCGGCGACCATCGCGGCGAATAGAGCCCTTGTGATCCCGGCAGTGCGGTATCCTGGCGGGTCTTGAGATCGTAGATCCGGATGGCCGGCGTGCCATTGGCCACCGTGGCATCATTGGCATCTCCTGCAAAGGCGATCCTAGTCCCATCCGCCGACCAGGTAGGGTCCTGTTGATTGCGTTTGTCGTCTGGGATCAGCATCTGCGGCGTTCCGCCATCCGAGGAAACCAGGTATATCCGGCCTGGTCGAGTTGAGCTTTGCGGAAAGTCAAAAAAGACGATTAGCTTCCCATCTGGAGACCAGCGGGGCAACACGGCATGCAACGGCGGAAAGGTTAATTGTACCCGGCCGCTTCCATCTGCCTTGCACTTCCAAAGCGCACCCTCGGGATAGGACACATAGGCGACCCATTGCCCATCTTTCGAAAAGGCTACGTATTCCGCCGATATGCCATAAAGGAACGGAGTGAACAATTGCGATTTGACATCGTAATGCTCAAGTTCGCCGCGGTAGGTTTGGCCCACAACAAACAACTTCCGTCCATCTTTACTGGGAAGAGGAGAGTGTAGAGACATAGGACTCGAAGTCAACTGCACAGGTTGCGAATTGGAGCGAAAGAGTCCGGGTTCTTGCGGGAGAGCCCAGATCTGGCCTTGCGATTGGAAGATAAAATTCTTTCCATCCGGGGTCCATCTCCCACAGCATTCGTCTGGTGGATTATGCCAGCCAGCCAAGAGTCGATGCGGGTTCGACCCGTCTGCAGCAACTTCCCACAACAGGTGCGGGCCGATTTCAGTTCCGGCAACTCCGTTCTGTGGAAAGTCCGAGGTGCCGAACCTCAGGCGTTTTCCATCGGGTGACCAGGCCATGTCAGTAACCAGAGCCTTGGTGGCGAACAGCTTTCGAACTTCTGTTCCGTCGGCATTTGCAAGAAAAATTGTGCCTTTACTGGTGTAAGCCAGCATCTTTCCATCGGGCGACCAGGTTGCGACTTCTCCTTTTGTCTCTCCCAGGCGGCGTGGGGATCCTCCCATTATGGGTAGACTCCAGAACGGCCCACTTACCGGGTAACCCGCACCATCCAGCACCAGGAACAGCGAGCCATCTGGCGACAAGTCAACAGGGACCATGTTGAGGGAGGGCATAGTGATGTTGACCTGTTGTCCGCCTGAAATCTGAATCGCGGCGACGTCTTGTACGCCCGAATTGATCAAGGTCAGATAGAGTCGTGAACCATCTGTTCCGATGAGAGACTTTTGCAAACCGTCATGAGTGAGCTGAATGTAATTTGCGACTCGCGGGACAGTCGCGGGGCGCATCAAGAAATAAGCAAGCGCCGCGAGCACCAGGATAACTGCCAGCGCTCCAGCGATGACCGCATACCACTTGTGATGTGGTTCTGTCTCCGCCAGTGGTTGCATGGGAAGCGTCAGAATCGACGCATCCGACAGCGCTTCCAGAGCAAAAGCCAAATCGGATGCCGACTGAAAGCGTTGTTCCGGATTCTTTTCGAGACCGCGGTGCACAACTCTCTGCAGTGCCGGAGGAGTGTTTGACGCGGACTGCGAAAGCCAGGGAGGATCCTCGTTCAGGATCGAGGTCATCGTTTCAACCGATGTCGGCTTCTGAAACGCTCGTTTTCCCGTGAGCATCTCATAGAGAATCGCGCTGAAAGCAAAGATGTCGGATCGATGGTCGGCAACCTGGCCTCGCACTTGCTCTGGCGACATGTAGCCCGCCGTTCCCATCACCATGCCTGGTTCGGTTTGTTCCGCATCTATGCCGGCTCCCGTTTCCTTTGTTTGCACCACGCGGGCCAAGCCGAAGTCCAGAATCTTGACTTGCCCATCTCTGGCGACGAACAGGTTCTCGGGTTTCAGATCGCGATGAACGATCCCTTTTTCATGCGCAGCCGCCAAACCTCGCGCGATCTGGACTCCGAAATCGACCACCTTGCGTAAAGGCAGTAGCCCCTTCTTGAGTCGTTCGCGCAGGGTTTCACCTTCAAGCAACTCCGAAACAAGATAGGGGGCGCCTTCAAAGGTCCCCATTTGGTAGACCGCAAGGATATTTGGATGATTCAGCGCGGCGGCTGCTCGCGCTTCCTGTTCAAATCGGCGCATACGATCCGGATCAGAGGAAGAAAAATCATGTAAAACTTTGATCGCGACGTCGCGATTGAGGCGGGAATCTCGTGCTCGATAAACCTCGCCCATTCCCCCTGCGCCAAGCGGAGAAATGATCTCGTACTGGTCGAGAATCGTGCGAGGGCTGAGGGACATTTGCCTGATTATACATTCCTTAATAAACAGTCACAGCGCTGAATTGATAGGCGTACCTGCCACTGTACGATCTTGAAATGGGATGGAATTATCTCCGGCGGTTCGTCTCCGAATCGACTACTCCGCGCTTGATTGGCAGTGAATCTTTTGAACGTAAAGGGTGCAGGCGAACGGCAAATCTCGAACTATTCTTTCAGTGGGATTGAGGCGCGGAGCTGGACTGTCAGCCCCTTACGCAATTCGGCTCGGTCATGAGTCCATCTGCTGAAGATCAAAAGCAAGCGGACAGCCCGCACAGTCCGGGTTTTTTCCGCAATGCGCTTTTCCAACGGCTACTGCAAGGGCGTGAAATTCATTGAAGAGAAGCACATGGGTACTGGGCGGATCGGAAGAGAAGGCGTCAAGCGTGAGTTGAATCAGGGACTCGTATCCGGCGTGATTGCTGTGCGGCACGGGCGCGAGTAGCTGGTGGCGTTGGGCGATGCGGCGAAGATACTCGTCGCCTACGGGAACGGGGTGGTTGAACGCGTAGAGCAGGATAGCGTCGGCGGTTTCAGGGCCTACGCCGGGCAGCGCAAGCAGCCGGCGGCGAAGAAGCGGTGTGGGTGTGGCCGCCAGAGCATCGAGCGAGCCGCTAAATTCGGTATCCAGCATGGCGATGAAAGCTTTGATGGCTGGGGCTTTGCGGGTGTGAAAGCCGGAGGGGCGAATGAGTTCGCGCAGGTCTTCGAGCGAGAGTGCGCGCATTCCGTCAATGGCAAGGGCTCCGGCAGCGCGCAGGTTGGCAAGAGAGCGCTCGACAGCCTTCCATGCAGTATTTTGCGTGAGATAGGCGCCCAGGGCGACTTGAAACGGCGTTTCCGCAGGCCACCAATACTGGGGACCGTAGGATTTGGCAAGCTGATCGTGCATGCTACGCAGGCGCTTTGCGGGATCGCGCTGTTGTCTTGATTTCATTCGAACGGATTCTCTTGCCGAGGCGCTTGCAGCTGGATCTTCCACTCCAGAATGCGTGCGCGCGCGGCGGCGGCTTCGGCTTCAGGCGCATGGCCCGCCGCTTGCAGGGAAATGGAGAGAGCGGTGTGCGCCAGCGGATCGGCCGGGGTGAGAGCCGTAAGAGCCAGCGCTGCGGCGACGGACTGTTCCGGCCTGCCGGCGTCACGCAAGGCACGGATGAGTCCGTGATGAGCCTCGTAGTATTCCGGATCGGCTGCAATAGCAGCACGAAAAGCGCCCGCCGCCTTGACAGGTGATCCACCGGCGAGCAGGTCAAGCCCTTGCTGGGAGAGGGTTTCGGCTTTGGAGGCGCTGGATTCGGTCACGACAGTCTTTAGGATAAAGGCTGAGACGCGGTGCTGGCTGCGCCCGGAGGTGGAAATGAGGAGTCACACGGAGTATCTGGTATTCGATACAAAGAAACGTCGCGAGATGGTACACATCACAGCGGAGGTTGAGCAGATTGTGGTCCGCAGCGGAGTACACGATGGCTTGTGTTTTGTTTCGCCGATGCACATTACTGCTGCTGTGTATGTGAACGATCTGGAGAACGGTTTGATCGAGGATATCAGCAAGTGGCTTGAGGAACTGGCCCCGGCACGGCCCGACTACAAACATCACCGAACCGGCGAAGATAACGGGGACGCGCACCTGAAGTCGCTGCTGTTGCATCATGAGAGCACCCTTCCGGTGACGAATGGCCGGTTGGATCTGGGAACTTGGCAGCGAGTGTTTTACGCCGAGTTCGACGGCCAGCGCCGCAAACGGGTGATCGTGAAAGTGCTGGGCATAGAAAAGGATCGGACAGGCGAATGAGAGTATCTTCTGGGAATACCGTTTTGCGAAGTCGGACCGCATGTATGGGATAAACGTGCCTGAAAATCAGTGCTGCTCTGAGTCTCCATCGGTGATTCGACGCCAGGGGCCGGTGGGGTTGAGCGGACGAGGCGCAGCAAAGTTGGTTTGAGTGCGTGGCAGCACGACGAGGTCTACGCGGCGATTTTCGGCGCGCCCTTCGGCGGTCTGATTCGTCGCCACCGGGTGAAACTCCGCATATCCCGCGGCCGAGAGACGGCCAGGGGAAATGGAGTTCAGCTCGATGAAGCTGCGGGCAATGCGCGTGGCGCGAGCTGCGGAAAGCTCCCAGTTGGAGTCAAACTCGCTGTTGTGAACGGGGATGTTGTCGGTGTGCCCTTCGATCCGCACATCGTAGGGAGAGCGGCCCAGCGAATCGCCAATTTTGCGCAGCGTTTCGAACGTTCCCGGGCGCGGGATCGCAGAGCCTGAATTGAAGAATCCGGCTTCGCGGAGGCTGATGACCAGCCCGTCGCGACTCATTTGGATCGAGATGGTGTGCCGGGCAATCTGGCTTGAAAGCGACTGTTCCAACTCGCGGCGAATGTGTCCCAAATCGTCCCTGACCAAGGCGGGAGAAAGGACTTCTTCGCTTGTGACTGCGTTCATTAAGTTCGGGCGCGGACCAGTTCCCCAAGCGTCAGCGTCGTCCTGGGAGGGTGCCGTGCCAGGAAAGACGCTGAGCGAATGAAAGGCGCCGTCAATGGCCACGGAGACTTGCGCCTGCTTCTTCTGATCGGCCTTCGCAAAAGCATAGAGAACAACAAAGAAAGCGAAAAGCAGGGTGATGAAGTCGGCATAGGAGACCAGCCAGCGATCGTGACTGACGCGGTTGCGATGGGCGCGAGGATTCACAGTGCGTTCTCCGCTCGAGACCGGTCGGAATTGTTGAGAAAGCCGGACAACTTGACTTCGAGCATGCGGGGGTTCATGCCTTCGAGAATTGAAATGACTCCCTCGAGCATCATTTCGCGGCTGAGGTGGTCTTCGCGCAACTGGATGCGCATCTTCCCGGCGAAGGGAAGGAAGAAAAGATTGGCAATGCCCACTCCGTAGATCGTGGCCACAAAGGCCACGGCAATGCCCCGGCCCACTTCCTGGATGTTGTCGAGGTGTTGCATCACCTGGATGAGGCCGAGAACCGCGCCGAGGATGCCGATGGTAGGGGAGAATCCACCGGCCGACTCGAATACCGAGGGCAGGCGTTCTTCGATTTCCGAAGTGGAATCGAGGCTGACGCGCATAATTTTGCGGAGTTCGGCGGGCTCGGTGCCATCCACCGCCAGCATGACGGCCTGCTTCAGGAATGGGTCCTGGATGGTTTGCAAGTCCGCATCGAGAGACACCACGCCGCTGCGCCGAGCCTTGTTGGCAAAAGAGACTAGCAGACGGACGAGTTGGTCTTTCGGTTTGAGAGGAACGACAAAGACATAGGCCAGGCGGCGAAATGCGGCTGCGACGGTGGTGAGCGGGAACTGAAGCAGCACGGCACCCATGGTACCGCCAAAGACGATAAGGGCGGCGGTCGGCTGAAGGATCTGGCCCAGGTTTCCGCCCTCAATGAGCAGACCGGCAATGATGCCTGCCACGGCCAGGATGACGCCGCCGATGCTCGCCTTGTCCATGAAATGCACCTTCCTGAGAAAGGATCGCGTCGTAATGCAGTTTTATCGATCCGCGTCTGGGTCTGAGGATGGCGTGTTCTGGGGCAAGGATGGACTCGGCTGGCCGGATAGGTCGAGACTAGCGGAGGAGATGACCTGCTCCAGGTCGCCCAGAGAGGAATGTTTTCGGGCGACGATTGCCAGCAACCGCGCCCGGTAAGCCAGCACGCGCTCCACAACTTCGAGGGGTTCCTCGCGCACAATCAGTTTCTCTCCATTGATGAGCGTGAGCATTGTGTCTGGGGAGGCCTCTGCGGTCTTAATCAAGTCGCTGTTGAGCACCATAGGGTTGCCGTTGAGCCGGGTGAGTTCGATCATGGGAGTGCTACTCCTTCATTGCGGTTATCGGCGGACGGAATAAAAGGTTCAAAGATTAGAACTGGCAGTGTCTGAGTGTCCTCGACAGGACAGAAAGGCGGTTTCATAAAGTCCGCAAGACCAGCGCCGAAAAAGGGGCCAGATGCAGCGGCACCAACCCGGCAGCAGCAGCCCAGGGCAACACAGAACAATGGGAGCATGCAAACGGGGAAGAGCCGCAAATCAATGCATCGACAAGGAGAACCCCATGTCCCTGGGTGTCTTGAATAACCTCTCTGCCGTCTATGCAGAGAACAACCTGAACAACACGAATAACAGCCTGCAAACAGTGCTGCAGCAGTTGTCTTCCGGATCGAAAATCAACTCTGGCGCAGATGATGCCGCCGGCCTTTCGCTGGTCAATGGTCTGGCCGCTAACGCGACAGCCCTGGCCCAGTCGCAAACCAACGCCACCGAGGGTGTAGGGCTGTTACAAGTGGCCGATGGCGCTCTTTCGCAAGTGACAAGCCTGCTTAACCGTGCCGTGACGCTGGCTACCGAAGCCTCGAACGGCACCCTCAACAGTTCTCAGGACGCTGCGGCCAACCAGGAGTACCAGTCGATTCTTTCTGAGATCAACAACATTGGATCGACGACCACTTACAATCAGCAAAAGGTCTTTGGCGGCGCGGACGTGGGCATCTATACAGGGGATTCTTCGACGCAGAGCGCGTCGGTTGATCTTCTGCATTTTGCCGGCGTAGCTTCGTCTTCCGTTGGCGATGCCAACGGAACGATGCAGTATAGCTCCGGCCAAAACGTGTTCATCGATACCGGTTTGACCACGCCAACTGGCTCGACTGCAATCGCTTCAGGAGCGCTTACCTTCGATGTCTGGGATAGCTTGAGTGGAGCGGTGGCAGCCAAAGTCATCACACCCACCACCGGAGAATCGCTTACGCAATTTGCTGCCCAAATCAACAGTTCGAATCTCGGTGTCGTTGCCACCGTTACCACGGCAAAAGCAGCTGGGTCCACGGCTGCTGCAGGGGATGTGGGCATCGAGATTCAAGGCAACATTACCTCAGCCACAGGTGCAGGAAGCGATCCCACCGGACCGGGTCAGGCTGCCAGTATTGACGCGACTGCTTTGATCGCGGTAACTGGCGGTACTGCCGCAGCTACCAACGATAATGTGGGATCGGGCAGTGCCATGATCAGCTACCAGGCGGGCGCCAATGGCTCCGCCGACCTGACCCAAAACGACCTGACAACTCAGGCCGGTGCGCAGGCAACCCTGACCGCACTGAATTCCGCCATTTCCGACGTGGCGGCGCAGGACGGCTACATCGGCGCGCAGATCAATACCCTGAACTCGGTCAGTTCCGTGCTCAGCACGCAGTCTGAAAACGTGACCGCCGCGCAGAATGCCGTGCAGGCCACCGACTATGCCTCGGCAACCTCCAACATGTCCAAGTACGAAATCCTGAGCCAAACCGGCATCTCCGCCCTGGCGCAGGCCAACAGCATGCAGCAGGAAGTGACCAAACTGTTGCAATAAACCTGGAACTGCCAGTACCGAAAAGGGGCGTCTGTAAAGGCGCCCTTTTTTGCGTAAGAGCATAGACAGTTGTGAGATTTCTCCAATCCAGCTCGGAAACAATTGGATAGCCATTTGCTCGGGATCAATGCGGGGAGTGCAATGGGCACAGTAGGTTTGAGTTTCGGGTCGCCGACCAGCGGGGCTGGATTTGATGTGAGTTCGACCGTGGCTTCGATCATAGGCAATCTTCAAAATGTGGAGACGCCCTGGAAAAACCAATTGACCAAGCTGGAGAGCCAGGACACGGCAATTTCCAGCTTGGGAACGCTCTTATCAAATCTTTCCAATGACATGAGCGCCCTGACAGATTTTCAGGGGATCATGGCGGAGAAGACCGGATCCAGTTCGGACACGAACGTGCTGACCTTGACGGCGGCTGACTCTACGGCGACTGCCGGTACGCACACAGTGACGGTGACTAACCTGGCACAGACTTCAAGCGGCTACCTGGCCGCGATCACGAACGCCTCCGATGTCCTGTCCGGATCCATCACAATCCAGGCGGCCGGCGGTACGGCGCAAACGATTGCTCTGAGCTCCACTGACAATACCTTGTCCGGGCTGGCATCCGCCATTAACTCTTCCGGGGCAGGTGTGACGGCGAGCGTGCTCACCGATTCATCGGGATCGCGGCTGAGCCTGGTTTCGAGCACCTCCGGCACCAACGGCAACATTACGGTCAGTTCGAACTCGATTGTCGACACCAGCAACTCGAACGCGTCGTTGGGTTACAGCTCTGCAGTTTTGGGCAAAGACGCCAACCTGACGGTCGACGGCATCGATTTGACCAGTTCCTCAAATACGGTAACCAACCTCATTCCGGGCATCACCTTTCAACTGACTGCTCCCAGCGCGACGGGGTCAGACGGAACCCTGGTGCCGGTGCAGGTGGTCATCGGCAACGACAACACCGTGGTCGAAAGCACGATGAATTCCCTGGTCAGCGATTACAACTCGCTGATCAGCGCGGTGAACACACAGGAGGGAAACGACAGCTCGGGAAATCCCGAGCCGTTGTTCGGCTCTCCCACGCTCTCTTTGTTACAACAACAACTCCTGGGCGGATTGAATACGCAGAATCCGAACGGGTATCTGGATGCAATTACCAGCGCGGGCGATACGCTCTCTGGGGCGGTCAGCATCTCCCTTAGCGGTGGGCTTCCACTTTATTACTCGGGCTCGTCCGGCACCGACACGGCGGCCTCCACCGGCACATTGTCCCCGATCGCCAGCGCCGGCGATTCGCTCTCCGGCGCCATATCAATCCAGGTTGGCAGTGGAACTGCACAGACCGTCACCCTCGATTCGTCTAACAATACCCTCTCCGGACTCGTGGATGCGATTAATGGCACGACCGGCATCGGGGTCACCGCTTCAATCGTGACAAACGCGAATGGATCTTCAAGTTTGTCGTTGTTATCTGGAACGCCCGGGGCGGACGGGACGTTGACGGTGGACTCAAGCATTCACGACACCAGTCCGCAGACCGTAAGCGTTCCAACCTCGGCAGGAGACAACACGCTTTCCGGCCTGGCGGGTGCGATCGACTCGGCCAATATCGGCGTCACTGCGCAAGTGGTGACCGACAGCAGCGGTTCACGCCTCGTGCTGGTATCAAACATTGCCGGTTCAAACGGGGCACTTACGGTGACGCCATCGATTACTGACACCACCACCGGCACTGCCTTGAATTACAACAATGGCGGAACAGATATCAACAGCCTGACCGGGTTGGGGGTCAGCGTGAATAACGACGGGTCGTTGACTCTGGACGCGAACTCTCTTGACTCGGTTCTCAACTCCGATTACAGCAGCGTGTTGGGCTTCTTTCAGAATGCAAATAGCTGGGGGCAGAATTTCTCGACCATGCTGACGAACGCAGGGACGAGCTCGTCAACGGGCATTCTGAGTCTGGCAGCAGGCTCCAACAGCAGCATCGAATCCTCACTGAATGCTGAAATCACCAAAGAGAACAGTATGATCTCGGCGCAACAAATCAGCTTGACCGCTGAACTGAACAGCGCCAATGAGATCATGCAGGAATTGCCCTCGCAGTTGCAGGGCGTCAACGAACTCTATTCGGCAATCACCGGATATAACCAGAACACCAACGGCTAAGGAGCTGCATCTGAATGTCAAATTATCAGGAACACGCTTTGGAAGGCGCTTCGGCGGTGGAACTGGTTGTGGCGCTGTATGACGGGATGATCCGCTTTCTATTCGCGGCCAGTGAGGCCGCAGCGCGGGGAGACCTTGTCGGTCGACGCATAGCCGTCAAGCGCGCACTCGACATCATCATCCACTTGCAGGCGCGGCTGCGCATGGATGTGGGCGGCCGGCCGGCACAGGCACTGAGCGAGTTCTACGCGTCGGTCTTCGCACAGGTTCTGCAGGCCTCGCAGTCGGCGTCGCCGCAGAAATTTGGCCATGCGATCGATTGTGTGCGCAATGTACGGGACGCATGGAAGCAGGTCGCGAGAGACCCGGAAGCCAATCCTCTGGCGCCGCGCGTCATCGCGATGGCTGCGCACCGCCAGGCGGGACCCGATATGTCCGAATCCGACGCGGGGTTGGTCATAGCTTCCAGTTGGACGGCGTGAACTCTCAACCTGATACGGTCAGTTCTTCTTCAAGTTGCTGTTTTTGGTAAAGGTTTGCGTAGTAGCCATCAAGGGCGAGCAGTTCATCATGGCGCCCGACTTCGACAATTCTGCCATGGGCAAGAACCGCGATCTGGTCGGCGTTGCGCACCGTGGAGACGCGATGTGAAATCAGGATCGTGGTAGCGGTAGCGGTGTAGCTGCGCAACCCGCCGAGGATGCGCTCTTCGGTGTAGGTATCCACACTTGCCAATGCATCGTCGAGAATGAGGATCGCCGGGCGGCGCAGCAAGGCGCGGGCAATGGCGGCGCGCTGTTTCTGCCCGCCCGAGAGTGTCACACCGCGCTCGCCTACCATGGTTTCAAATCCTTGCGGGAACTCCTCAAATTCGCGCAGGATGTGCGCAGCCTCGGCGGCCTCAAGCAGGTCCTCCGCGCTGGCGTGCGGTGCACCGAAAGCCAGGTTCTCGCGGATGGTTTCGCTGAAGAGAAAAGTTTCTTGCGGAACCATACCAATATTGCGGCGAAGGACAGCCAGCGGATAATCGCGCACCGGGCGGCCGTCGATGAGGAGCGACCCCTCGGGGGCTTCATAGAGGCGCGAGATCAGGTTTACGAGAGTGGATTTACCCGAGCCTGTGGGCCCGACGATTGCCAAGCTCGAGCCAGCGGGAATTCGCAGAGAAATATTGCGCAGCACCGGAATGTCGCCGTAACTGAAATTGAGGTTCCGGAATTCGATGTCGCCCTGAACTACCGCGTCCGAGGGAATCGCAAGGTCGGCTGCGCTGTCGTCGATACTTGGCTTGGCGCGCAACAATTCGTCGATGCGTTTGACAGAAGCTGTACCGCGTTGGAACAGGTTAACCACCCAGCCAACGGCAATAATGGGCCAGATGAGGAGAATCATGTAGGTGCTGAATGCCACGAATTCGCCGGGTGAGATGCGGTGAGCGATGACCTCATGGCCGCCAACCAGCAAGGTGATGATCATCGAAACACCCAGAATGAATTCGAGCGTGGGCCACAACATCCCCATGAGCTGAACCAGGCGCTGAGCGCGTGCGATGTACTTTTTGTTGGCCTGCTCGAAGAGGTTCACCTGCGAGTCTTCGCGGGCAAAGGCGCGCACGAGCCGAGCACCCGAGTAATTCTCCTGCGCCTGCGAAGAGATTTCAGAGAAGCTCTCCTGGATGCGTTCGAATCGGTCATGGATCTTTCGCCCAAAGTACTGGACAAGAATGCTGGCAAGGGGCATCGGCGCCCAGGCCACCAGTGTGAGCCAGGGACTAATGCGCAGCAGGAAGAAGAGCGCGCCCACTGTGAAAAAGATGGTGTTGGCGCTATACATCAGCGCCGGTCCGAGGAGCATGCGGACGGCATTCAGATCGTTGGTGAGCCGGGCCATGATGTCGCCGGTGCGGAACCGCTGGTAGAAACCGGAGTCTTGCATTTCAAGCTTGCGGAAGAGATCGTTGCGCATGTCGAACTCGATCTCGCGCGAGATGCCGATGAGAATCCAGCGTTGAGCATAGAGGAAGATTCCCTTTACCAATGCAATGGCGACCAGCAGTCCTGCGAAGAGCAGAATCTGGCCGCGTGTAATGTGGTGCTCCAAGCCGTCAATGGCCCTTTGCAGAACCTGTGGAAAGAGCACCCAGACTGCGTTCGTTGCGACGCACGAGAGCAGACCCCACAGGTATCCCCAGCGGTAGCGGCGCATGTAACCGAAGAGCGGGCCGAGGTCGCGAAACATGGTTTTATTGTATCGGGCTTGCGGTCAGCACGCGCACGGCGAATCGATTAGGGGCAAGGGAAGGGAAAGTTCCGCAACGCCGCTTATGTGGGTGTCCTTAGCAGCAGATAACCGCCCACAAGGCCGAAGAGTACATCGGCGGACCATGCGGCCAGAGGGGCGGGCAGGTAGTTGACATTGCCCATGGCGCCGAAGAGGCCGTCGATCACCCAATAGGCCAGGGCCACCGCGATTGCGACGGCGATGCCGGTGAGCGAGCCGCGGCGGCCCATTGAGAGCGCAAAGGGAATGGCCAATACAGCCATTACGACCGCGATGAGGGGGTAGGCCAACTTGTGCCATAGAGCGACGCGCAGACGCATCGTGTCAAAACCGCTCTGGCTGAGGTCGCGGATATAGCTCTCGAGCTGTCCGAAATTCATCTCCTGCGATTGCCTGTTTTCTTTGACAAAATAGCCAGGTTCCTCATGAATTTCGGCAAAGGAAGTGCTCTTGAATTCCTGGTAATGTTTCACGTTTGCGCCGTCGAGATCTCGCTCCCAGCCATGTTGGAACACCCAAGTGTCGGAGTCGTCATCCCAAAAAACGCGAGCCGCAAAGATGCGCCGTGTGATCGAAAATGTGGAGGGGTCGAACTCAAAGACCGAGAGGTTGGCAAACTCCTTGCGATCAGGATCGAAGAACTGGTAGTAGAAGATGCGGCCGGGTTCGCCGGGACGGGGCTGGCCGAAGATCCAGTTGTGTTCCGGATGAAGGAAGGTCTGGGGCGGGCGGCCTTTGATGGTGCTGCGGAGTGCTTCCTGCCTGCGGTTGGCCTGGGGCAGGTAGAACTCGTCGAACAGGAACAGGCAAAGAGACAGAATCGCCGCGATAGAAACAATGGGAACCACCAGGCGATAAAGGCTGATGCCGGTGGCTTTCATCGCGATGATCTCGCTGTTGCGGTTGAGCACCCCGAAGGTGACAAGTACGGCGATCAGAACGGCCAGGGGCGAAATCAGGTAGATCATGCTGGGCGTCAGGTTGATGAGATATGCGCCGACTGTGGTGAGGGGAATGTGGTTGCGCAGGATGTCGCCAATCAGCTCGAAGAAGGTAAAAACCAGCATCAGCATTACGAAGCCAGCCAAAACGAGAAACAGCATGGAAAGAAACTCGCGAAGGACGTATTCGTCGAGGATGCGGGGAAAAACTCCCCGCGAACCGCTGCGCACAGTGCGCGTCTGCAGCCTGTTCAGCAGGCCTGAAACGTGTCTTCCGTTGTGTTTGGGAGCGATTCTTATGCTGGGCAGGCGAGAGGCCCAAGCAGAAACTGCGCTGAGTACCCGTCCGCCGCTAGCCATTTGCCAAAGCAGGAAAATGCCCGCCGCAGCGAATAGCAAGTTGGCCAGCCATACCGCCAGGAACGCCGAAAGCTTATCCTGGCGGCCGAGTGCGATGCCGGTGTAGGAGAGCACGTAGTAGAGGACGACGAGTAGAAGAGTGAAAACGAAGCCGGAGCTTTTTCCGCCGCGCCGTGAGACCACCCCCAGCGGAACGCCGACGAGCATAAGCACCAGGCAGGCAGCGGGATAGGAGAATCGCGAATGGAGTTCGAGAAGGAATCGCTTGCCATCGGGGCCGTGGATACGCTTTTCAAGCGCCGCCATGGGCAAGGCGTAAATGGCCGTGTCCATGCGCCCAAGATGGACGTCGCTTTGCTGGCTCAGCGTGAGAGGCAAATCGGTGCTGGTGAAGGCGGAGACGTTGTATTTTTGCGGGTCCGCGAGATCGGTCTGGTGCTCAGCGCCTCCACGCAGCCTCATGAGCAATTCCTGCGTTGAATCGTTGACAACGGTGGCAGAGGCGGCGGTCGTGATGATGGGATTTTCTGGATCCGCGACATCAGCCATGAAGACTCTGTCCCAATTGGACGCACCGGTTCCTCCGCGCACAATCTGCACATAAAGTACACGGTTGCGAAAATCCTCATAGAACACGCGGGGCTGAATCTCGTAGGAAGCCTGCGAGGTCTCGAGAGCTTGTTGCATGGCCAGTATTGCCTGATTGGCTCGCGGGGCAACGTAAAGCGAGTTGACCAACCCCAGCAGCGTGCCGCCGATGGCTACGATGGAGGCAACCCGCACAAAGTAGCCAATGCCCAGACCCGAAGCGCGCATGGCGATAATCTCGCTGTCGGCGGCGAGACGGCTGAGCCCCAGCAAGATCCCCACGAGCACTGCCATGGGAATAGTGACCTTGAAGGTGTTGGGCATCGTGAAGAGGAATATCTCCATGACGCTTGACCATGTGGAACTGTTGCGCACCACCATTTCAAGGATGTGCGGAAGGTCGCGCATGAAGAGAATGAAGGTGAATATCACGCACCCGATAAGCGTGTGAGAGAGAATCTCGCCGAGAATGTAGCGGGTCAGGATGCGCACGGGAAGGTCCTGAGGTTAGTCTACCGTGCCGGCGGGGTCGCTACGGCGATTGGCTGCCAGCGGCGAAGGCGGAGGCTGTTGGCAAGTACGCTGACTGAACTGAGAGCCATGGCTGCGGCGGCAACCCCTGGGCTGAGCAGAATATGAAAAGACGGGTAAAGCAATCCCGCGGCAAGCGGAATTCCAAGAAGGTTGTAGCCTGCCGCCCAAATCAGGTTCTGCCGCATGACCCGCAGGGTGGAGCGAGCCAATTCAATTGAGGCAGGAATGGACACCGGCTGGGCACGCAATAGAACGACATCGCCCGCTTCCTGGGCGAGGTCGGAACCGGAACCCATGGCGATGCCTGCGTCAGCCTGGGCGAGAGCGCCGGCGTCGTTAATTCCGTCGCCAACCATGGCGACATGAAGACCCTGCTGCTGCAATGAGCGGATGCGGTCCAGTTTCGCGGCGGGATCGAGTCCAGCCTCGACCTCATCGATACCTGTCTGGTCTGCGATGGGGGCGGCCGCACCGGATGAGTCGCCGGTCAGCATGAGAACACGCAGGCCGGCGCTTCGCAATGACGCGACGGAAGTTGCCGCATCGGGACGCAAAACATCGCGTGCGTCGAAGCAGCCGGCAGGCTGGTTATCCAGGGCCATCCATAGTCGGGTTGCTCCAGGCTTCGCGGGTGCAATGCTGTCTGGCAAGCGAATGGAGAGTTCGCGGAACAGAGCTTCGTTGCCCAAGACGCAATTGAAGCCTTCAACCTTGGCGGTGAGGCCCCGGCCCGGCAGGATTTGAACTTCTTCGGCGGAACGCCATTCTAGATTCCTGCCTCGCGCGAAATCAACGATGGCATGAGCCAAAGGATGATTCGACCGCTCCTCGGCAGCGGCGGCCATTCGCAGCAAGTCGGCTTCCTTGTACCCCGAGATAGGGCGGATGGCCGCCAGCACCGGGTGGCCAACGGTGAGGGTTCCGGTCTTGTCGAGAACGATGGTGTCTAAGTGGGCGAGGCGTTCCAGAGCCTCTCCCCCTTTATAGAGGATTCCCATCTGCGCTCCACGTCCGACGGCAACAGTGAGTGCCGCAGGCACTGCCAGTCCCATGGCGCAGGGGCAGGCGATGACGAGCACGGCCACTGTGTTTGCCAGCGCCAGCGGCAGGGAATGAGCGGCGTAAAACCAGGCCAGGAAGGTTAAAACTGCCAAAGCGAGCACCGACGGCACAAAAATTGAACTGGCGCGGTCTGCCAGCCGCTCCAGAGGGGCGCGAGAACTCTGCGCCTGCCCTACCATGCGCGTAATCTGTGCCAATACGGTGTCTTCGCCCAGCGATTGTGCGCGGCAAACCACGGCGCCGTCATAGTTGAGCGATCCCGCAAGCACGCGTCCCCCCGGCTCACGTGGCAACGGGGTAGGTTCACCTGTGAGCATGGACTCATCTACCGTGGTCTGGCCCTCAAGAATTTCGGCATCGACAGGAAACCGCTCCCCGGGCAGAACCAGTACTTGATCACCCGGCTGAATTTCGACCAGGGGAACCACTTCCTGATTGCCCTCGCGAATGCGTCGAGCGGTTACGGGGCGCAGACGGCTGAGTGAATCCAGCGCAGCCAGGGCTCGGCGTTTGGCGCGGGTTTCGAGAGTCTTGCCGAGCAACAGGAAGCCGAGGATGAGCAAGACCGCATCAAAGTAGACCTGGCCGCCGGCTGCGGGCCATACGGTCGCATAGGCGGAGTATGCAAAGGCCACGCCTGTTCCGAGGCTCACCAACGTGTTCATGTTGGTAGCGCCGTGGCGCAACCCCCGCGTCGCACTCCCATAAATGCCGCGACCGGCCCAACCCATCATGACGGCGGTCAGCAAAAGCAGAAACCAGCGAAGGAACTGGGGTGGAAGAGAATAGAGCCACGGCAGGGCACGCATCAGCAGATGATCGAACGAGCCCATATGGCTGGCGAGCGGCATGGCCAGCACCATGGCGACCGCGCCGGCGGCTATGGTGGCCCAAGCCTTCAGCTCAGACCTTGTGTCGGACGCGCTGGCATCCGATTGCTGCCCGGTATCTCCGGGACGGGGAAGAACGGAGTCATAGCCGGCCGCGCGGATTGCTTCGACGAGTGCCTGCGGTGCGGCAACTGCCGGGTTGAACACCACACTCGCGCGATGAGCCATGAGATCGACGCGGGCAGACTCAACTCCTGCGGTGGAGCGAAGCGCCGTTTCAACGTGATGCTGACAGGCCGCGCAACTCATGCCCAACACGGGCAGCGTGAGCGATTCTGTCGGAGTGGCGGCCATTGAATGGGTTACTGCTCCAAACGAGCGGTGTAGCCGGCCTTGGCCAGGGCGGCAATTGCAAGGTCAGCGGGCGCCGGATCTGCGGACGTGCTGAGACGCGCCGCTCCCAGCCGTACTTCCTTCACTTGAATTCCCTCGGTTGAGGCCAGGGCCTGTTCGACGCGGCGAACGCACGAACCACAATGCATGCCATCAATTTGCAGCGTGAACTCCGCCATCTTGTCCCCCTCGTTGAGTTTGATGATACGCCGGAACAAACGATGCATTGGCGGCAGTCGGACGAGGAACCAATAGGGACAGGTTTGCGCCGTGGCCGGCAAAGAGAACTATCGTAGATGTAAGTGAATGCGAACGGAGAATCATGGCGAGAGAGTTTCCTGAAGCACCGATGATCGCAGTGGGCGCTCTAATAGTGGAAAATGGGCGCGTACTGTTGGTGCGCCGCGGCCATGAGCCCCTCAAAGGACATTGGTCGCTGCCCGGGGGCTTGCTTGAGGTGGGCGAATCGCTGCATGCGGGCGTGGTGCGCGAGGTGAGGGAAGAGACAGGTCTGATTGTTGAGCCAACGGAACTGATTGAGTTGTTGGACCGAATTCATCGCGATGGAGAGCGCGTTCGTTACCACTACGTGATCGCTGATTACCTTTGCCGCGTGGTGGGGGGTGCATTGAAGGCAGCTTCGGACGCTGACGAAGTACGGTGGGTAGAACGGACAGAGTGGAACAGCCACAGCGCGCTGGTGCTGGATCCAGTGACGGTTCGCGTTATGGAAGCCGGTTGGCTTCGGACACATGCATTGCAGGTGAAGCAGCGAGAGGTGAAGTGATGCGGGCTCGACGACTTGAGTGGCTTGCGGTCGCGTTGCTCTCCGTTGCCGTTATTTTCGCGGCGACACTCTGGACGTGGCCGCTGAGTTTTTTCCACGGATATGCGGAATTGCGCATGATTCTTGGTGGTGCGCAGAGCCGCTCCACGACTGTTGAGGGAATGCGAATTCACTATTACGTCATGGGGCCAGAGGACGGGCACCCGGTTGTGCTGGTGCATGGGCTGGGTGGGCGAGCGGATGACTGGGGAAACCTGGCACCGTATCTCGCGAAGGCAGGATACCGCGTTTATATGCCAGATCTTCCCGGATATGGGCAGAGCGCAAAGCCGGTGAATTTCTCGTATTCCGTGCCCGATGAGGCCGCTGTGGTGGTGGGCTTCTTCGACGTGCTGGGCCTGAAACAGGTAGACCTCGGCGGCTGGTCGATGGGCGGATGGATTGTGCAACTTGTCGCTGCCGAACATCCGGAACGAGTGCAGCGGCTGATGCTTTTTGATAGCGCGGGGATCTCTGAGAGGCCCACGTGGAACACCCAGCTTTTCACACCCACTACACCTGAAGAACTGCAACAGTTCTACGCACTGCTCATGCCCAATCCGCCCAAAATGCCGGGCTTTGTGGCTAACGCCATTCTGCGCAGTTCAAGGAATAGCGCGTGGATCATTCATCGGGCGATGGGCTCGATGCTCACGGGTCGGGACGTTACGGACAAGTTGCTGCCGAAACTGAAAATGCCGGTGCTCATGGTGTGGGGAGCGAAGGACCGCATCACCCCCTTGAATCTGGCTGAGAAGATGCATCACCTGGTGCCGCAGTCGGAGATCGATGTGATTCCCGGCTGTGGCCACCTGGCTCCCAGCCAATGCGCCGCGAAGATTGGGCCTGCTGTAGTGCAGTTCGTGAAGCAGTAAACCTCGCAGAGCGTGCCTTAAACGCCAATGACGGCGCACAGTTCCTTCACCGCTGCGGCACTCTTCTTCAGTGCTGCGTCTTCTTCGGGAGTGAGCTTGATCTCGATGATCTTCTCGAGTCCGCCTGCACCCAGTTTACAGGGAACGCCGATGTAGAAGCCGTCGATGCCGTACTCGCCTTGCAGAAACACGGCACAGGGAAGGATCTTCTTCTTGTCCTTGAGAATGGCTTCGATCATCTCAGTGACCGCGGCAGAAGGGGCGTAATAGGCGCTGCCCGCTTTGAGGTACTTGACGATTTCGGCGCCGCCGTCGCGGGTGCGCTGGATGAGGGCTTCGAGGCGATCGGGGGCGATAAGTTCGGTGATGGGAATGCCGGCTACGGTTGAGTAGCGGGCGAGCGGAACCATGGTGTCGCCATGGCCACCGAGGACAAATGCGGTAACGTTCTCGACGCTGACGTTCAACTCATCGGCGATGAAACTGCGGAAGCGGGCCGAGTCAAGTACTCCGGCCATGCCGATCACACGCTCGCGATTGAAGCCGGCCTGGCGGTAAGCGGCCTGGGCCATGGCGTCGAGTGGATTGGAAACAATGATGAGGATGCACTCGGGTGACTGGGCGACGACTTTCGCGACCACGTCGGACATGATTTTGAAGTTGGTGTGGAGCAGGTCGTCGCGGCTCATGCCCGGTTTGCGCGGGATTCCGGCAGTGATGACGACGATGTCGGAGTTGGCGGTGGCTGCGTAGTCGTTGGAGCCCGTGACATGCACGTCGCGTTTCTCAATGGGCATGGCTTCCAGCAGGTCGAGCGCCTTACCCTGGGGGATGCCTTCGACCACGTCAACCAGGACCACGTCTGCGAGTTCCTTCGATGCGATCCAGTGGGCGGTGGTTGCGCCCACGTTGCCCGCGCCGACAATACTTACCTTTTTTCTCATGGCTCTTCTCCAATAATCAGTGAACAGCAACCGGACTTAGCGGTGTTTGCCACGCTTCGCGATTGTTCGCGGCGCCGGAACGCGATAAAGTACGGCCAACTCCGCTAACATCGCCAGCTCCGCGAACTCCGCTGCACTACATGTTGCCGATGACGCGCGTCGCAAACTCGCTGGTGCCGACTTTCGTGGCCCCGGCGAGCTGACGCTCGAAGTCGTAGGTGACGAACTTTTGCTGGATGGTCTTCTCCATCGACGCTTCGATGAGCTTGGCCGCTTCTTTCCAGCCGAGAAAATCCAGCATCATTACCCCCGACAGAATCACAGAGCCGGGATTAATGACGTCCTTGTCGGCGTATTTAGGAGCGGTGCCGTGAGTGGCCTCAAAGACCGCGAAGCCATCGCCGATGTTCGCTCCCGGCGCGATGCCGAGTCCGCCCACTTGTGCCGCGGCGGCGTCGGAGATGTAGTCGCCGTTGAGGTTTGACGTGGCCAGCACGCTGTAATCGGCAGGCCGGATGATGATCTGCTGGAAGATGGAGTCGGCGATGCGATCGTTGACGAGGATCTTCTTCTTCCATGTGCCGTTGCCATGCGTTTCGCCGATGGAATCGAGAACGGCTTTGACCTCTGCGTAAATCGACTCGCGGAACCCGGGAGAGCCGAATTCGAGGCCGGGTTCGATGAGCGCCGCATTCTGTTCGATGGTGAGACCAGGGTTGGCTTCGATATTGCCGAGTATCCAGCTCTCGCGCTCGGTGACGGTGTGGGCGCGAAATTCCTGGGTGGCGACTTCGTAGCCCCATTCGCGGAAGGCGCCCTCGGTAAATTTCTGAATATTGCCCTTGTGAACCAGGGTCACGGTCTTGCGACCATGCTCAATGGCAGCGCGAATGGCGTAGCGGACAAGGCGCTTCGTTCCGAAGATGGAGATGGGCTTGATGCCCACGCCGGAGTCGCTGCGCACCTTCTTCTTGGTGCCTTTGAGCAGGTCGTCGTTGAGAAACTCGATGAGACGGCCGGCGTCGGCGGAGCCTTCTTTGAACTCGATGCCCGCGTACACGTCCTCAGTGTTTTCGCGGAAGATAACGATGTCGAGCTTCTCGGGATGCTTCACAGGACTGGGCACGCCCTGGTAATACTTCACGGGGCGAACGCAAGCGTAGAGGTCGAGAATCTGGCGTAGCGCCACATTGAGCGAACGGATTCCGCCGCCGATGGGTGTGGTGAGCGGTCCCTTGATAGAGACGCGCAGATCGCGGGCAGCCGCTACGGATTCATCGGGCAGCCAGGTGTTGAACTGGCGAAAGGCCTTCTCGCCTGCATAGATCTCAAACCACTTGATGCAGCGCTTGCCGCCATATGCCTTTAGAACAGCGGCATCGAAGACACGCTGCGAGGCCTTCCAGATGTCGCGGCCGGTGCCGTCGCCTTCAATGAAGGGAATGATGGGATTGTCTGGAATTTGATACTGGCCGTTGGAGTAGTCAATTGCTGCGCCGTCGGTGGGCAATTCAAGCCCGTTGTAGGTCTTCTGCATGGATTTTGGGTTGTCCCTTTCTTTTATACATTTGCAGAATTGGGTCAGGATCGGCAAATGCGGAGTTGGCGATCGTCCGTGCACATAGCTCGGCGAGCAGGCAGGAGCGACTGAGACTTGGTCTTCGTAGCTAACGTCTGGCCCACCCGCGGGCAATTACGAGCAGAAGGCGGTAGCTTCGGATTGGAGTTTTGCCGCCTCATCTTTGCGAAATAGAGGCACGAGATTTATAACCCCTTCATAGGACTAATGTTAATTCGTCCGCGGGACGATGCGGGGTAATGTTGTGCTGTGGTCGCGAGTCGGAGAAGCTGTCGTTGCCGGGCGAGAATCTGTTGGCTCGTTTTCAGCACGACTACTGGCGCTGGTCGCGAAGGCTATCGCCGTCGAAACGGGGAATGCCGAAGTGGCCGCGCAGGTGGAACACGTCAACCGGGTTCAGATTGCCCGCAACCGTCACCAGCGTGAGGCTTTTGGGCGTTTCGGCAAGGACGACTGCGCCGCGCACGTTTACGCCGTCCATCACGACCCACACATCGGTGGTCCCGCTGCGAAGAGGACCTCCGGCGCGGGTAGTCGTGACCAGGTGCTTCCATCCGCGCAAATGATATGCGGCGCGGATGGCATCGACTTCGCGCTCATCTGGAATGCCGGCGTCTCCGAAGCGCATGGTGTGGATGCTGACGCCATCGAGTTTGCGAATTACTTCACGATCTTCGGCCTGAGAGTCAGGAATGAGCCCGGCAGCCAGCCCCAGCATGGTGCGGTCCAGCGTGAAGCTCTCCTTCACAACGGCCTGGGCATTGAGCCGGTCTAGAGCGGGCGGTGTCCATTCCAGCGGAACGGGGGAGAGCGAGGCTGCGGCATCGGACGAGGAGTTGGACGCCAATTGCGAGGAATCGGGAGGTGGCGGCGATGCTGGTTCCTGGGCTTTTGCGCTGCCGCAGGCGAATGCGACCGCGAGAAGTGCGAATCCGACCGACAGCTTCCAATTCATATTTGCTTAAACGCAAGATGCCAGAAAAAGTTACGGCGCAGCTCAGGAATTTGCCGATTTTGGGGTCGAGAGAGGCTGGGTTTTAAGAGTCGGCCGAGGAACACAATGGGTGCCGCTAGATGCGAGTGCTGTGAACGTAAGATGAATTCCAAATCCGCCCTGTTGTCACCCGCCCGGATGCGATAAACTCATTCGGGAACGTTCAACGAAAACCACGACCGTCAACCTCACGGAGGATACATAGAAATTGGGAAACAGCATGGTCCCGAAGAAGATTTTCTTCACCAAGGGTGTAGGCAAACACAAGGAGCGTCTGACCAGCTTTGAGCTGGCCCTTCGGGATGCGGGAATCGCCTCACAGAACCTGGTGCGCGTCTCTTCCATCTTTCCGCCGCATTGCAGGGTTGTTTCACGCAAAGAAGGCCTCAAATATCTCAATCACGGCGAAGTTGTTTTCTCGGTGATTGCGGAGAACTCCACACGCGAGCCACACCGGCTCATCGTATCGAGCATTGGCGTCGCCATCCCGGCTGATCGCGACACTTATGGCTACTTGAGCGAGCATCACAGCTTTGGCGAGACGGAAGACCAGGCGGGCGAGTACGCCGAGGAGTTGGCGGCAGAGATGCTGGCTACGACTCTGGATGTGGATTTCGATCCGGACAAGAGTTGGGACGAGAAGAAGGAGATTTATCGCATCTCGAACAAGATCGTGCGCACCAGCAACGTGACCCAAAGCGCCGTAGGCGACAAGCGCGGGCTGTGGACCACGACGATTGCCGCAGCGGTTTTGATTCTCGAAGAATAGCGTTGATGAAAGACATATGGCAGGCCAATCCCGCTCGACGGGGTTGGCCTTGCTATATAGCGGCGAAAGAGAGCAGTTGAATATGGCGGATACGCGCAAATACAAGGTGGGCCTGGTGCAGATGCGGATGGGTCCCGATCCCGAGGGCAACCTTGCCTCGGCGGTGCGCCACATTCGCGAGGCGGCGCGCCTGGGTGCGAACATCATTTGTTTGCCTGAACTGTTTCGCGCGCAATACTTCTGCCAGCGGGAGGATATTCGGCTCTTCGACCTGGCCGAAGCGATTCCCGGGCCGTCCACGGCCCGCCTGAGCGAAGTGGCGCGGGAAGCACGCGTGGCCATTATTGCATCGCTCTTCGAACGCCGCGCCCCGGGCCTTTATCACAACACTGCCGTCACCTTGAATGTGGATGGGTCCATTGCCAGCGTGTATCGCAAGATGCACATACCCGACGATCCGCTGTACTACGAGAAGTTTTATTTTGCGCCGGGTGATCTTGGCTTCAAGGCGGCAGACACGGCATTTGGGCGCGTGGGGACGCTGGTTTGCTGGGATCAGTGGTATCCCGAAGGCGCGCGCCTCACGGCGTTGCAGGGTGCCGAGGTGCTGTTTTATCCAACGGCGATTGGCTGGCACCCGGCAGAGAAAGACCAGTTTGGCGCGGCGCAATATGAAGCTTGGCAGACTGTGCAGCGGGCGCATGCAATTGCCAACGGCGTCTATGTGGCCGGCGTGAATCGCGTTGGACATGAGTATGGCGACGTGCAGGGGAATCGCGCGACCGGACCGGGGTTGGAGTTTTGGGGCGGAAGCTTTCTAGCTGATCCATTTGGGCGGATTGTTGCGAAGGCTTCGCACGATGCCGAGGAGATTGTGCTCGGCGAGATTGACCTCGCGCTGCTTGAGGACACGCGCCGCAACTGGCCCTTTCTGCGCGACCGTCGCATCGATGCCTATGGGCCCATCACCCGGCGTTTTCTGGATCCAATAAATTCGTGGTCAGCCGACGGAGAACCGAAATAGCAATGTCCGATCGTCTGCCGTACGCTACTCCTAGAGAACTGGGCTATCGCATGCCCGCCGAGTGGGACCGCCACGAAGCGACCTGGCTTGCGTGGCCACACAATCCTGAGGACTGGCCGGGAAAGTTTCAAGCGATCCCATGGGTCTATGCCGAGATCGTGCGCTTGCTTGCGGAGCAGGAGTGGGTGCATCTCCTTGTCGAGGATGCGAAGGCGGAGCGGCGGGCGAGGGGGATTTTGGAAAGCGCGATGGTCAACCTGGACCGTGTCGTGTTCCACGCCTGGCCCACGGACCGCGGGTGGACGCGGGATTCCGGGCCCATTTTTGTCCGCAACGGCGAAGGCCAGGTGGCGATTACCAACTGGAAGTTCAATGGGTGGGCCAAGTATTCCGATTGGCATATGGATGACGAAGTACCAGGGCGCGTGACGGAACTGCTGGGGCTGCGGGAGTGGCAGCCTTCGGTTGGAGTTGAAGGCGAGTCAAGACGGATTGTGCTGGAGGGCGGTTCCATCGATACCAACGGCCAGGGCGTTCTGCTGGCGACGGAAGAATGTCTGCTGAGCGACATACAGCAGCGCAATCCCGGAGTCAGCCGCGCCCAGATGGAGGAGGCCTTTCATAGGTATCTGGGGATCGACCGAGTGATTTGGCTGGGCCGCGGAATTGCCGGCGACGACACGCATGGGCATGTGGACGACATAAGCCGCTTTGTTGGACCGGAGACAATTGTGACTGCTGTCGAGTCGGATTCAAGCGACCCGAATCATGAGCCGCTGGCTGAGAATCTGCGGCGCCTCAAGGCGGCGCGGACGATGGAGGGGAAGCAGTTTGAGATTGTCGAACTGCCATTGCCGCGCCCGGTTATTTTCAGAGGACAGCGGCTGCCGGCAAGTTACGCCAACTTTTACATCGCGAACGGGCTGGTGCTGGTGCCCACTTTTCACGATCCGAACGACCGCATAGCGCTGAACATCCTTGCCGAGGCTTTTCCAGCGCGCGAAGTAGTCGGGATTCACAGTGTAGACCTTGTTTGGGGGCTTGGGACGCTGCATTGTATGACCCAGCAGCAGCCGGTCGCGAGAGCATCAGAAGCATGATTTCGGACCTGGAAGCGATGCAATCCGCGCTGGGAGAGGCTCGAATGGCTGCGGAGGGCGGCGAGGTGCCGATTGGCGCGGTCGTCGTACACGATGGGGAGATCATTGCGCGGGGACAAAATCGGGTGTTGCGCGACAATGATCCGACGGCGCATGCGGAGATAGTGGCCTTGCGTGATGCGGCGGCACGCCTTCGCAACTACCGGCTGAATGGTTGCACTCTTTACGTGACGCTGGAACCTTGCGCGATGTGTGCAGGAGCCATGATTCATGCGCGGCTGGATCGGCTGATGTTTGGAGCGGTTGACCCGAAAGCGGGCGCGGCAGGGTCGGTGTTGGAGGTACTTAATCATCCGCAACTGAATCACCGGATGCTGGTGGAGCAGGGAATTCTGGGAGAAGAAGCGGCAGAGCTATTGAGGGGGTTCTTTCGCGAGCGACGATAAGGTTAGGTCCTTGTCAAATGCCGGATGCGCTCAGCCTGGTCAGGCCATTTTTCGGCCAATTCGGCAAAGCTTCCACTACGGTAATCGGCGAAATCGAAGCCGGGAGTAACGGTACAGCCCAATAAAGCCAATTTGCCATCGCCAATAAGCCTCGTACCTTGCCAAACGCCGGCGGGGACAACGAGTTGGACGTGCTGGCCGGCATCCAGATCCGGACCAAGGGTAAAAACACCGGAGCTGCCCGAGGGGTGGAGTTGGAGCATTTCGACGGGGTCGCCCAGGTAGAAGTGGAAGATCTCATCGGAGTCGAGGACGTGCATTTCAGAGAACGTGCCCGGCTCAAGCAGGTAGTAGATTGCCGTGCTCTGATGACGCATGCCGCGCGGCAGTGCGATGGTGGCGGAGGAGGCGTAAGTGCGGCGATAGAAACCTCCTTCGGCGCGGTGCGGTTCGAGATGGAGGAGCGCTTTGATTTCGTCGGGAGTCATGATGCCCAATGCTACCAGCGCAGACACAGTAAAATGGAAGCATGAAGGTGCAAGTGTACACTTCGACCTGGTGCAGGGATTGCCGCGCGGCAAAACAGTTTCTCGACTCGCACGGAATCGAGTACACGGAAATCAATGTCGACCTGGATCACGCTGCGTCGGCTGAGTTGGTGCACCATGTGGGGAAGCGAGCCGTTCCGCAACTGGTGATCGATGGGGAGTGGTTTCAGCCTTACAAGCCGGGGTGCGGGCTGCTTTACGACGAGCTGCACAAGCGGTTTGGAATTCCGCATTCCTGAGCGATTTATCCTCGTACAATCAAGAGTTGGCACGGGCGCATGCAAATGGCCTGAGCCTGGAGCGCGCGCTTGATCGAACGTTATACACGCCCAGCGATGGGCCGCATCTGGACGGAAGAAAATAAGTATGCCTGCTGGATGCACGTGGAGGCTTCAGCAAGTGTGGTCCTTGCCGACTGCGGAATCATTCCATCCAAAGCTGCATTAGCCATTGCGACGAAGGCCAGTTTCTCGGTCGCTCGCATTCAGGAAATCGAGGCCGAGGTGAAGCACGACGTAATTGCCTTCACCACGGCCGTGGCCGAAAGCCTGAAAACGCAGGGGCTCACCGATGAGTCGCGCTGGCTGCATTATGGGCTTACCTCGAACGACGTTGTGGATACTGCCCAGGCATTGCAGGTGAAACAGGCGTCGAGGCTGATTCGTGAAGGGATGGAAGCTTTGCTGGCGGTGCTGAAGCGCCGCGCGTTGGAGTTCAAGCACACGCCCACAATTGGGCGCACCCACGGCATTCATGCGGAGCCGACGACGTTTGGACTGAAGCTGCTGAACTGGTATGCCGAGATGCAGCGCAACGTGGCGCGCTTTGACGCGGCGGCCGAGGACATGCGCGTGGGGAAGCTGTCCGGGGCAGTGGGCACATTTGGACATTTGAAACCAGAGCACGAAGAGCGCATTTGCGCAGTGCTCGGATTGAAGCCGGCACCGGTGGCTACGCAAGTCATCCAGCGGGACCGGCATGCGGCTTATATTGCGACACTCGCGATTATTGGCAGCACGCTAGACAAAATTGCGGTGGAGATCAGGCATCTCCAACGGACCGAAGTGCGCGAGGCGCAGGAGTATTTCAGCGAGAAGCAGAAGGGCTCCTCGGCCATGCCGCACAAGAAGAATCCGATCACCAGCGAGCAAATCAGCGGGCTGGCGCGGGTGTTGCGCGGCAATGCGCAGGCGGCATTTGAAGACATCGCGCTGTGGCACGAGCGGGACATTTCGCATTCGTCGGTGGAGCGGGTGATTTTTCCCGACTCGACCATTCTTGTGGATTACTTGCTCGCGAAAACCACCGACCTGATCGACCGGCTGCTGGTGTATCCCGAGCGCATGAAGCGGAATCTTGAATCCACGGGCGGGCTGATTTTCAGCGGGCAGTTACTGCTGGATCTGGCGGAGGCCGGGATGCTGCGCGAGGATGCTTACCGATTGGTCCAGTCGCATGCGATGCGGGCGTGGAAAGAGGACCTGGTGTTTCGCGACGAGGTGGCGAAGGATGCCGAGATTGCAAAGCTGCTGAGCGCGGAGAAACTGGATAAGACTTTCGATTACGCGCGGCAACTGGGGAATGTCGACGCAATTTTCGAAAGGGTGTTGGGAGAGCGAGGCAGCTGTTAGCTCTCAGCTGATCTTGCTGAGGCGAGCGAGTTGGTGGTTTGCTTGCGTATTGGGCGCGTAAGAGCGGGGCAAAGGAGCATGCATTGTGACAGGCGTTCATCTCACTGTAGCGGTGACAGGTGCATCTGGTGCGGTTTTTGGGCGCGAACTGCTGCGTGCTTTGGAGGCCGATGAGCGCGTGGCGCGCGTGCATTTCGTGGCCAGCGAAAATTCGCTCCGGGTAATGGCGGCGGAACTGGGCGTCTCGGGGCGGACGGGACTCCTGGAGAAACTGCTGAATGCGGCGCCGAAGAAAACCGTGCAGTGCCCGGATGCGGACATCGGCGCGGCGATTGCAAGCGGCAGTCATCCGTCAAATGGGATGATTGTGCTTCCGTGCTCGATGGGGACGCTGGCTGCGATTGCGCTGGGGCTGGCGGATTCTTTAATTGCCCGCGCGGCTGATGTAACGCTGAAGGAGCGGCGGCCGCTGCTGCTTTGCGTGCGCGAAACGCCATTCAGCCGAATTCATCTGCGTAACATGACGCTGGCGGCTGAGGCCGGCGCGACGATCTTTCCGGTGATTCCCGCGTTCTATAACAAGCCGGCTGACTCCGACGAGATGGCTCGACAGTTTGTTTGTCGCGTGCTGGCACATGTCGGGCTGCCGCAGGCGGGGGCCTATGTGTGGAAGGCAGAAGAAGCAGAGACCATGGACTAGAACGAAGGCTCTTCGTGGCAGGGACCAGGATTGGAAATTTTCGGATTCATTTGACAGTCAATACGAGTTGCAACGATACTGCCTTCAATGCCGAACCGAGGGAAATGCGGAATTGAGGTCATGGCCATGTGCATGTGTATGCCATGCGGGCCCGTCCGTGGGTCTCTTGAGCGGCACATGCGCTAGTCGCAACCGTTCTCGAAACCAAACGGCCCGGGTCCTCAAAAGAGGATTCGGGTTTTTCAATTTTGGCGCGGATCGAACACCCCTTAGCCGCACCGCAGCCGCAGAAACTAGCCACGAATGCGAAACCGGAGGAATGGATCATGACTGAAGCGAAGCGCGAATTTGCGACCCTTGCCGTTCACGCAGGCCAATCGCCCGACCCTGCTACGGGTTCACGGGCGGTGCCGATCTACCAGACAACGTCTTACCTTTTTCAGGACGCGGAACACGCCGGGCGACTTTTTGCGTTGAAGGAATTCGGCAATATCTACACCCGCATCATGAATCCCACCACGGATGTATTTGAGAAGCGAGTGGCGGCGATCGAAGGCGGAGCAGCGGGGCTGGCCACGGCCTCAGGACAGGCGGCAGAGACGCTGACGTTGACTACTCTGGCCGGGGTGGGGGACGAGATAGTCTCCACAACTTCGCTGTACGGTGGAACGTACAACCTCTTCCATTACACTTTTCCGCGACTTGGCATTGTGGTGCGCTTTGTTGACGCGGACGATTTTGACGGGCTGCGCGCCGCGATCAACGGGAAGACGCGCGCGATTTACACCGAAACACTGGGCAACCCCAAACTGGACGTGGTAGATATTGAGCGGTTTGCCTCCATCGCCCATGAAAACGGCGTGCCCCTGGTGATTGACAACACCTCGGCTTCGGCGGCACTGGTGCGGCCCATCGAGTGGGGCGCGGATATTGTGGTGAATTCGGCTACCAAGTTTCTGGGTGGTCACGGCACCAGCATCGGCGGGGTGATTGTAGATGGGGGCAAATTCGACTGGGCGGCTTCGGGGCGATTCAAGGAGTTTACCGAGCCTGACCCGTCGTACCACGGCCTCTCCTACACCAATGCATTTGGTCCGCTCGCCTTCATTCTGAAGGCGCGCGTGCAGGGGTTGCGCGATACCGGCGCGGCGTTGTCGCCCTTCAACGCCTTTCTGCTGCTGCAGGGGATTGAGACTCTGCACCTGCGGATGGAGCGCCACTCTCAAAATGCGCTTGCGGTAGCGAGGCACCTGGAGCAACATCCTGGGGTCGAGTGGGTGAATTATCCCGGCCTGGAATCGAGCCAGTATCATGCGCGGGCGCAGAAATATCTCCCGTCCGGACAAGGGGCGCTGGTGACATTCGGCATCAAGGGCGGCTACGAGGCGGGGAAGAAACTGATTGACTCGCTAGAGCTGTTCTCGCTGGTGGCCAATATCGGCGATGCCAAGTCGCTGGTGATTCATCCGGCATCGACGACGCACCAGCAGCTTTCAGTCGAGGAGCAGGCGGGAACAGGGGTTACTCCAGAACTGGTGCGGCTTTCGGTTGGCATCGAGGATGTTCGCGACATTCTGGCTGATCTCAACCAGGCTATCGAGGCGGCGAACGGTCACGCATCCTGCGGCAAGGCAGAGAGAGCGGGTCTTGCTGCACAATGAGTGTTATGTCCGAAGGGCAAACCGGGACCGGGGCCGAACCGGCAGGAACTCGATTGCTGGAACCCACGTATGAGGGGGACTTTGTCCTTGACCGGCACCTGCCCCTGGAGAGCGGGTGCACGCTGGCCAATCCCACCCTGCATTATGCGGTCTATGGCCGTCTGAACGCGGCGCGGGATAACGCTGTGCTGGTTTGCCATGCCCTTTCAGGTTCTGCACTGGTGGGGTCCTGGTGGCCTGAGGTATTCGGTCCCGGCGCAGTCTTATCGCTGGAACACGATTTTGTGATTTGTATCAACATGCTGGGCTCGTGTTATGGCTCCACGGGACCCGGCTCGGTGAATCCTGAAACCGGGCTGGTCTACGGAGCGGATTTTCCCCTGGTTTCGGTTCGCGATAACGTGAGGGCGCAAGCACAGCTGCTGGATTCCTTGGGGATCCGGCGGCTGCGCCTGGTTTTGGGGGGATCCATTGGGGGCATGCAGGCGCTGGAGTGGGCCATCCATGATCCGGAACGCGTGGAGCGGGCTTTGATTATCGCAGTGGCGCCGCTTTCGGCCATGGGCCTGGCACTCAACCATCTTCAGCGCCACGCAATTCAAAACGATCCCGACTGGGCGGGGGGCAATTACCTGCCGCACAGGCAGCCCATGCAGGGACTCGCGCTGGCCCGCCAGATCGGCATGCTGAGTTACAAATCGGCGCCTCTCTTTGAAGAACGTTTTGGCCGCAATCCCAATCGCAACGGAGAAGATCCCTGGGCGTTGGACCCAAACGGCGGAGGACTGACGGGCGGGCGTTTTGATATTGCAGGCTATCTGGATTACCAGGGAAAGCGGTTCATTGAGCGCTTCGATGCCAACGCGTATCTGGCCATTCTGCGCACGATGGATACATGGGACCCGTTGGAAGGCCATTCCACACCGGCTGAGGTTTTCGGGCGAATTCGTGCTCGGCTGAGTTTTGTGGGCATCAGTTCCGACTGGCTGTTTCCGGCGGAATCGGTGCGCGAATTTGCATGTGCGATTCGCTCCGCGGGCGTGAATGCCGACTATCGGGAGATGACGAGCTCGCATGGTCACGACGCGTTTCTCGCGGAACAAACGGAGTTGGCTCGCCTTCTGCAATAGGGTCGGACGGCATCAAAGGAGTCTGGGAACAGTTTTTGCGTTCACGGTGTCTAACCCGGAAGGTGGCGCACGGGGGAGTCGTGCTGACCTTCAGTCGGGAAGTGGGGGCCAAATTCAGGTGAAAACCTTGGATGAGCGAGTCGCTGTCCCAGGTCGACTCCTGTGGGAGTTGGGCGCGGCCATTCGACAATTGATAGTGAGATCATGTTTTTGGTCAACAACTTCGCTTGTCACAAGGGGCGGGGCTTTCTATAATCCTTCCAACACCGCATTGGATACCGTAGTATCGTTCTTTGGAAACCCCGGTACCCAACTGCCAGGTAGAACCGTTGTACACGCCGTGTGTGCGTGCTTTAGTATTGACTTCCATTTTGGCATTTCCCAGGAGCACTGAATGAAGAAGATTGTCTTTGCAACTGTGATGGCGCTCGCGAGCATGAGTCTCGTAACCGCGCCCTTGCTGCGAGCCCAGGAATCTGGCCAGGTCAGCCTTCCGCCAGATCAGTTCAATGCCTACCAGATGGCAATCACGCAAAGCGATCCAACGGCTAAAGCCGAGGCGCTGGAAGGTTTCTTGAAAACCTATCCGCAAACCGTGGTCAAGCAGGCTGTTCTGGACATGCTGATGGACACCTACTACCAGCAGTTGCGTAACCCGGACAAGACCTTGAGCGCGGCCAGCCGGCTGTTGCAGGTGGATCCGAACAACCTGAAGGCCTTGCTCTACTCGGTGATAATCAAGAAGAACGAGTGCGCAAAATCCGTCAACGGGACCGGAAGGTCTACCGATCCGCAGACATGCGACGATGCGGCAGCGATGGCGACGAAGGGTCTTGCGGTTCCCAAGCAGGCCGGAGTCTCCGACGCTGACTGGAAGAAGCAAACCGATGCAACTTATCCGCTCTTCCATTCAGCAATCGCCTTGGACGACGACGTGTCGAAGCAGGATTACAAGGCGGCGATCGACGAATACAAATCCTCGTTAAATTTGATGAGCGAGGATCAATCCAAGTCGTCCGGCCTCGTAGACATGCTTCAACTGGCAGACGTTTATACGAAGCCTGCCGTCCTGGATCTGCCGAAGGCGGTCTGGTTCTACGCCCGGGTTTGGGATTTTGCGCCGCCGGCATATAAAGCGCAGATCGAACCCAAGCTGGAGTATTACTACAAGAAGTACCACGGTGGCCTCGATGGGCTGAACGAAATCAAGACGCAGGCTCAAGCAACCACTTTTCCGCCGGGAACATTTGTGATCTCCCCAGCTAAGAGCCCGGCAGAACAGATTCATGATTTGCTGGCATCGACGCCCGACCTGACTACGCTGGCACTTGCCGACAAGGAGACCGTCCTTGCGCTGGGTAGCAAAGATGATGCCGACAAACTGTGGGCACTACTGCAGGGCAAGGCGACGCCGGTCCCAGGAACGGTGATCGCAGCCATGGCCTCCGTGGTCAAGGTTGGCGTGGTGGAAGAAGGCAGGACCCCGAGAGAAGCCAAGACTACCGATTATATTGTCAATCTGAAGGCGCCGGTGGCTTGCAAGGACGTTCCCGCCGAGGGATCCGAAGTCAAGCAGGTAGAGGACTTCATCACGACGAACGGCGTTGCGGATGATACCGCTAAGCTTACAACGCTGTTTAGCGATGCGGCCAGCCGGATCAAGAGAATTGTGCTTGATCCTTCGGCATCGGTGGTGAAGGTTGCGGTCACTCAGGATGCGAAAACCGCCAACGTTCCCGACTTTATCGTTAATCTGAAAACGCCGGTCGCCTGCAAGGACATTCCAGCGGCGGGTTCCGATTTCGGTATCCAGCCGGCGGCGGAATTGGATGGCACCTACGACACGTACAGGCAGATTCCGCCTAGCGCGGCAAACGCTGCGCAGACTGCGGAGATCGTTCTGCGGGATGGCACCGTTTTACCTGCCGTGAAGAAGAGACCGGTTGCGCCGCATAAGCCGTCGGCCGCACATCACCGCGCCGGGTAGCAACCGAGCGCTTGACTCAATCCATTGCGGCGGGAGTGCTGAACTCCCCGCCGCTCCAACTCAGGTTTCTGGGAACCATCTCGGGCAGCCTTTCACGGGCTGCCCTTTTTGCGCCGCCACCACGACTCCAAGGTGCCGGAATGGTAGTCTGTTGGTTATATGGCTCGGTTCGGATCCTTCCCCATCGTTCTGGCAACGGCTTTTGCCGCCACTTTCTGTGTCTCGATAGTGGCTCAGACTGCGACAAATGAGATGGGTGAAACCCCTCTCAAGGGTAAGTTAGTGCCGCCGGCCGTTCCCCCTGCGCCTTTTCGCGTGGACATCCCGAATAGAGAGCCCGCCTTTTCAATCGCGTTCCGAACTGCCGACCAGATGACAAGAAGGGACCTCAATTTGGCGGCGGATGCCGAGTCTTCGATCGCCGAACATGCTGGGTTGAATGGATTCGAATTCGAACAGGGGAAATGGAACTATCAACAGGTAGTGTGCCCAGCGCTGCCGAATCATCTCTTCCTGCAATACACGCGGAACAACGGAGTTGGTGATGTGACGGTGTTTACGGCCTCGATACCACGTAGCGGAGAGGGCCGGGTACGAATCGTTCCGATACTTCGCCGCGGTTATTCGCTCTTTTCGCCGGCGCCTATCAATGCACTCACCATTTCTGCCTTTAACCACATCAGGGCAGAGGAACCGGAAGGTGCGTCGTCAAGCTGGCTGGGAAATGGGCTTTGCTATTCCGCTCTCGCGGGAGCCCATCCTCGGATTCCGTCGGCCGATGGAGAACTCCCAGGTGCCGGGCCGGCAGTCGGATTCTCGGCTGTGATGGAGATACCGATTCACGGCGGAGAGATTATCCGATTTGCCGACGCCGGAGCGAAACCAAGGCCAATGGAGTGGGCGATGACGTTCACGCATAAGGGCAGGCTGATCAACGCGAAGCATTTTCCAGCGCCTCTGATTGCGGAGAAGCCGGTTCCGCAGAATTCGCCGGTGTTGAAGACCTGGGCCGTCCCGCAGACAGTTCAGAATTAGCCCCAGAAAGTGTCATGTTCCCTTATTTCGGTCCTGCCATGTGAAACGGTGTCACTCGCCCAGCATGATTCGTTCAATCGCAGTGGCTCGCCCGGTGGATGGGTCACAGGCGACGAGCGTCGCGCACATTTTTGGATTCCCTTTGGCGGCTTCGAATTTGCCAGGCATTCCGGTGAGAAACCGATGCAGCACCAGTTCCTTTTCAACACCGATCACACTGTCGTAGGGCCCGCTCATGCCTACGTCGGTCTGGTAAGCGGTGCCGCCGGGTAAGACACGTTCGTCTGCAGTGGGAATGTGGGTGTGCGTACCCAACACCGCCGTTACGCGGCCATCCAAATGCCAGCCCATGGCGACCTTCTCACTGGTGGCTTCGGCGTGGAAATCCACCACGATGATCCTGGCCTTGATGCCCGCCAGCAGATCGTTGACGGCGTGGAAGGGGTCGTTGGTGCCGTTCATAAAGACGCGGCCCATGAGGTCGATTACTGCATAGCGGACGCCGCCGTGTGTTGTGCCTTCAAAGACGCCGTAACCAGGCAAGCCCGGAAGAAAGTTGGCGGGACGCAGCACGCGACGGGGTCGTTCGTCACTTTCAACTGGAACCGAACTCAGGTAGTCCAGCAACTCGCGCTTGTCCCACACGTGGTTGCCTGTGGTGAGCACGTCTGCTCCCAGGTCGAAAAGATCCTCGGCAATCTGCGGAGTCACGCCGAAGCCGCCGGCAGCGTTTTCAGCGTTGATGATGACAAGATCGACCGAGTGGGCTTCGCAGACGTGGCCGATGTGCTCGCGGACAATCTTGCGACCCGCGCTGCCGAAGATGTCGCCGACGAAGAGGATGTTCATTGCTGGTTGGGCCCGGGTGGAGAATCTTCTGTGCCTGCATTGCCGGGTTTCGGTTTTGCTGATCCCGGATCCTTGATTCCCGATGGCGATTCCTTCCGCATCAACGGGAACAGGATCACGTCGCGGATGGACTTTGAGCCGGTGAGCAGCATCGTGAGCCGGTCCACGCCGATGCCTTCGCCGCCGGTCGGAGGAAGCCCGTACGCCAGCGCACGCACATAGTCTTCGTCCATCTGATGGGCCTCGTCGTCGCCGCGATCACGCTCTGAAATCTGCTGCTCGAACCGTTTGTGCTGTTCGACGGGGTCATTCAGCTCGCTGAAAGCGTTGCCGAGTTCGAAGCCGCCCGCGAAGAACTCGAAGCGCTCGACATGCGCCGGGTCATCGGGCTTGGCCTTTGATAACGGCGAAACCTCCACGGGGTAGTCGTAGATGATGGTCGGCTGGATCAGAAAAGGCTCGACCACCGCTTCAAAGAGGTTGTAGATCGACTTACCCACCGGCGCGCCCTTCATCGAATCGTAATAAACAACCGTCAACGCGCCATGGATGGTTTTCAACTCCGTCAAACGTTCCGGTGTAATCCGCGAGGTCTCACCGGCCGCTTTTTCCAGTGTGCCGATCGCGGCGTGAAGGCGGCCCTGCAACACCGGCGCCGAATCGAAGGCCGTGAGCGCCGGCTTCGCGCCTGCCTCCTCCGGCCAGAACTGGCGAATGGCCTCGTGCATGGTCAGGCGCTTCCACTTGGCGAGGTCGATCGTGTTGCCGTTAAATTCGACGATGGTCGTGCCGTTTACCTCGCGCGCCACAAACTCGACCATTTCTTCGGTCATCTGCATCATGTCGTAGTAGTTGGCGTAAGCCTGATAGAACTCGAGCATGGTGAACTCGGGATTATGCTGGGTGCTCACGCCTTCGTTGCGGAAGTTGCGGTTGATCTCGTATACGCGATCAAGGCCGCCTACAACCAGGCGCTTCAGGTAAAGCTCGGGCGCGATGCGCAGAAAGAGATCCATGTCGAGCGCGTTGTGGTGGGTCTTGAAAGGCCTGGCAGCCGCGCCGCCGGCGATCTGCTGCATCATCGGCGTTTCCACTTCAAGATAGTCCCGCTCATCAAAAAACTGGCGCAGCGCCCGAAGCACCCTGGCGCGCTTGACGAATACTGCCCGGCTTTCGAGGTTGGTGAACAGGTCAACATAGCGCTGACGGTAGCGCAACTCCACGTCGGCCAGCCCATGGAACTTTTCGGGAAGCGAAAGCATGGCCTTGGAAAGGAAGGTCAGGCGTTCGACATGCACGGTGAGTTCGCCGGTGCGGGTGCGGAAAAGATAGCCTGAAACGCCGATGTGGTCTCCCAGGTCCAGTAGTCTGTAGAGCGCAAATCCCTGCTCGCCAACCGCGTCGAGGCGCACATAAATCTGCAGTCGCTCGCCGCCCTGCTGCAGAGTGGCAAAGCCCGCCTTGCCTTGGCCACGAATGGCCATGAGGCGTCCAGCAACGGCCACTGTGACCCGGTTGGCCTCGAGGTCTTCGGCCTCCGTCTCGCCCCACCGGGCACGCACTGCGGGCACCGTATGCGAGGCGGGGAACTGGTTGGGATATGCGGCCTGCCCTAACTTTTCGATCTCCTCCAGCTTTGCCCTGCGCAGGTCAAAAAGGCTGCGCTCAAACTCTGAATCAAACACTCTGGTTCCTTCCAATTAGTGGCTGAGTCCTAATAGGGAAGTATACCCGCTCGTCCGATGACCCTGTATGCTTGTGAGTAGCTTCCATGCCCTTCAACCGTCCCATACCCGAGCCCAAACGGCGCAGCAAATTAGCCACGGGGGTGGATAGCCTGGTGCAGGCCGAGAAACTTTTGCAGATTGCTTTCGTTCTGCCTGCGGCGACCGTTATTGGATGGGTGGCAGGAGCATGGGCGGACGACAGATTTCACCAGTCGTGGATGGGGATTTTCGGCATCATTTTTGGGAGTATCTCCGGGCTCGTATATGTGGTCCGGTTGGCAATGGATGCCGAGAAAGGTTCCATCTCCGATAGCAAATCCCGAAACAAAACTGGAAAGGGCACCAGCAATATAAAGCAATGAGCCAGGAAACCCACCCGATCGTTGACCTGACCGATGAAGCCCTTGAAGCGATGCTCAAAAGGGCGTTGCGCAATACACTGATTCTGGGGGTGTTGTCATCCGCGGCTATTCTAATTGGCGCAGGCTGGCGTAGCGCTGCCATGCTGCTCACGGGCACACTGATCTCGGCAGCCAGCATTCTCGAGTGGCGGCACCTGGTGCGTGTAGTCAATGCCCGCATGGACAACAAACGCACTCCTACCAGTGCCACTGCGGTGGTGGTGTTCTTTGTGCTCAGGCTCACCGTTTTTGCGGGGGTGATTTATGGTAGCCTTAAATGTTTCCAGGGTTCGGTAGTGGCGCTGCTTTGCGGCCTTGGTTTGGCAGCATTCGCTGTGGGCTGGGAAGTGATCCGGCTGCTCCGCGACTGACTTAGTTCACGGGCGGATACGTTGAACCCGGCCCGGGGACAGAAAGACTCAAGTATTCATGCCGGATTCTCTTGCAATTACCCGTTTACTGAATCACTTGTTTGGCGGCGTCGTGGCTTCTGCGATGCATGTCGTCGGCGTTCCCGCCAATCCGGCGACGGCCATCAACGACACCACGGCGTTGGAAATACTGGTGGTGGTCGGTCTGATCGCGTTTTTCATCATTGTTCGACTGACCCTGTCGGTAGAAAAACCCAATGCGGCCCAGCAGGTTGCGGAAATTGTCTATGAGTTTACCGGCAACCAGGGAGAACAGATCATCGGTCATGGACACGAGCGCTTCCAGGCCTTCGTGACCTGCATCGTTCTCTTTGTCCTGCTGAATAATTTTCTGGGCCTGATTCCCGGCGTGATTACACCGACCAGCCAGCCTGTGGTCCCGCTCGGCCTTGCAGTGCTGACATTTCTTTACTACAACTACCACGGCATCCGGACGCAGGGGCCTATCGGCTATATCAAGCACTTTGCGGGGCCGGTGTGGTGGATGTCCTGGCTGATCCTGCCTATCGAGGTGGTCTCGCATCTCGCCCGCGTGCTTTCGCTCACCATCCGTCTCTACGCCAATATGCTGGCCAGCGACCTGGTGACGCTGGTCTTCTTTTCGCTGATTCCGCTCGCCATTCCGACTATCTTTCTAGGCCTGCATTTTGCGGTGTCGATTATTCAGGCTTTTGTTTTCATGCTCCTCACAATGATTTATCTCTCGTTGGCGACAGTTCAGGATCACTAAGGTTTCGAGCATTGAATCTCGTCTGAGACGAGGAAAAGGATTCCGCCGGAGAGTGCTTCCGCTCTGGATCAACGGATGGCTGCAAGCGTGAGGGGGCCAGCACGGTGAGCTTCAACCACCCACTGGCAGCCAATTCAAAGGGAAGAAGGAGAAATATGCAGAAGCTTCAATATATGTTCATCGCTCTGGCGGCTCTTTGCTTCGCCATTCCGGCATTTGCTGACGGCGGTTCGGGCGCAGCCAGTCTGGTGCCAATTGGCGCCGGCATCGGCATGGGGATTGCGGCCGGTTTGTGCGGTCTGGGGCAGGGCAGAGCGGTCGGATCGGCGGTGGAAGCACTGGCCCGGAATCCGGGCGCACGTGCAGGCATCTTTACCTTCTTGGTATTGGGCCTGGCTCTGATCGAGTCTCTTACCCTCTTTACCCTGGTGATTGTGTTTGCCAAGGTGAAGTAAGGCGCATTGAATTGTCACGTGCGCGGTCCTGCCTGTAAAGTCGGGGCCGCTTCACGTTTCAGGGCTTTATCGGCTACCTTGCCCAGCGGCCCCGGAATCGTCACGCAGCATTTGAATGGCCTGCACATAGCCCATTCCGACAGGGAGCGGCTCGAATTGAGATTCTTCCTCCTCGGTGTCGAAAGTCTTGTTCTTGAGTAGCACCCGCCCACTCATTTCCATCTGAAAGCGCACGATTCTCCATTGGTGTGCGCCCACCTCAGCCTGTTCAATCACTATCCATCCACCTTTGTTCAACCGTCCCAGGATGCCCCAGCCGAAATCCACATCGTGCTGCAGGTGCCCCTCAAGACGCACTATGCGTTCCTGTGACGCATCGATCCAAATCTGACCGGTCATGGCAGTCAGCACCTGGGTTTCCATGTCCGGAGGGTTGAAGGCGGAGTTCGGCCAAAAGTCGAATTTCTGTACCGGTCCGGCCGAGCTCTCGCCGGTGCCCGCGAATTTATAAAGAAAGGCAACAGGAAGAGCACGCAGCACTTTCATGGCGCGAGCGGTGTCCTGGTCCTCTGCTTGCTTGCGGTGCTTCTGCAGGCCGGGATCGTTGAGCAGACCTTGCAGCCGGGCCTGCTCCTTCCGTTCATCGATCTGGCTGAGGGGGTGGCCATTGATCTCAATCAGGCGAGCTATGGCTCCATCCCGGGTTTCAAAGATATCCTTTGTCGAACTCAGGTGAGGGTTCGACTTATGAAGACGGTAGCGCATCGGATGCTGAGTGTCCTGCGCAAGTCGCAATTCGGCAGCCAGGGTCCTCTTCACCAGGGCAAGGTCGGGTGAATCTGCCGTGACCCCCTGGGAGGGCACCACCAGTATTCCTAGGAGGAAAAAAGCGGGAAAACAGCGCACAAGCAATAGTCTAGCGGTCATTCGTCTTCCGCGCCGTGGCCTGGTCTCATGAATTATTAGACGTTTTCATTCTCTGTCGGATTCTGGAATTGAAGTTACCGGGCCCGGTTGCGTATAGTTCGGGCAGGGCCCCTGGCATTTTCAGGATCCGCAGCGTAACGACACAAAACGGTGAGTCGGGGGCTTAACGATGAGTACCGGCCCTATCATCGTTCGTTGGTTTGCGCTCCCTGAAAAATGCTCGAATTGAGTGCCTCGGAAGGAACTGGTCAATGGCAACGGAGAATAGTCTGGCTCGGATTGGCAAAACTGTCGTGATTCGCGGCGAAGTGAAAGGCAGTGAAGACTTGATTATCGACGGGCACGTGGAAGGGACGATCGGCCTTGCAGAAAGCCGGCTGACGATCGGTCCCGAGGCGAACGTTGCCGCCGACCTCACAGCCAAAGACGTTCTGATTCTGGGCCACGTCAAGGGCAACATTGTGGCGACGGGCCGCGTGGAATTGCGTGCTGGCAGCGTGGTTGAGGGCGATGTAAGGGCGCTCAGGCTGGCTGTGGAAGATAACGCAATGTTCCGCGGGAAGGTGGACCTGACTCAAGGCGCAAAAGTCTCTGAAATCGCCGGTGATTGAAACGCGCCAGGCGTTCTCAAATGCAGAACCAAATTGATTTGAGAGCGGCCGGGAGCGTATGCGGGTCCTTCGCAAAAGGCTCGATGCGGCAGTTTCGCCCTGGACTTGCGGTGGTCCGGATTCTGCCATAACTTCACGCCGCGAGCATGCTTGCCTCGTGCCCAGCCGTTGGGGGTTTTCAGGGTGCTTCGCCGTTGGTTCGACAAGAAATTCGACAACAGTCCGTCCGGGTCCTCTCAGGGCTTCTCCGGACCGAAAGTTCCCCGGCATTCCGGCGGGTGGTCGGCGCTGCGCAAGCGACTTCAGGCCGAACCGGGTCTCAAAGTCATCGATGCCGGCGGTACTTCACCTACGAATATCAATTACCTGACCAGCATTGGACATAGCATCTTTCTTGCCGACCCGGTTGGCGAAGCATGCACAGGTAACTGGCAGACGGGCGTCGACGCAGATGAAAACCCGGTTTGGAATATCGAAGGGTATCTTGAACAGACGCTCCAGTTCTCGGGACGCACGTTCGATGTGGTTCTTTTATGGACGACTCTCGATTACCTTCCGGAACCATTGGTCAAACCTGTAGTCGAGCGCTTGCACACGGCCATGAACCCCGGCGGACAGGTGCTGGCCTTTTTCCATACTCGCTCCCAGGGTGAAGAGACGGCGTATTGCCGCTTCCATGTCACGGAGGGGGATACCGTCGAGGTGCAATTGGCGCAGCCATTTCCCATACAGCGTGCATTTACCAATCGTAGTATTCAGACTTTATTTGCAAACTGGTCTGGGTTTAAGCAGTTCCTGGCAAAGGATAGCCTATCGGAGGTTATCATCACGCGTTGAGTGCAGGATGGTTCCGAGACAGTCAAAAAAGAAGGTGATCGCCGGAGGAGATATGAATCTATTGAAGGGGACGCGCATTACGTGGCTTGGTCACGCAACCGTTCTGATTCAAACTGCCCAGGGAACGAATATTTTAATTGACCCATTCATCGCGCAGAATCCGAAGTACCCGGACGGTTATGAATTACCTGCGAAGCTTGATTACATCCTGCTGACTCACGGCCACGGGGACCATATTTCCGACGCCGTACCAGTGGCCAGGAAACACGGCTCGACGGTGGTGGCGATATATGAGTTGGCGGCCTTTGTCGCGGATAAGGGAGTGGCCAATACAATCGGGATGAATCTAGGCGGCACCGTTCAGTTGGAGGAAGTGGCCGCCACCATGGTCGAAGCGAAACACTCGGCGGCCGCGCAAGATGAGCGTGGAACGCATTATGTTGGGGTTGCCACAGGTTTTGTCATGAGCGTGAAAGATGGACCTGTGCTCTATCATGCTGGAGACACTGCCGTCTTCGGGGATATGAAATTAATCGCGGACTTATATCATCCTGAAGTCGCGATGCTGCCCATTGGGGGCCATTACACTATGGGGCCAAAGGAGGCAGCTCTTGCAACGCGCCTCTTGTCGCCCACCATCGTCCTTCCGCTGCACTTTGGCACTTTTCCGCCCCTCAAAGGCACTCCCGAAGAGCTAGCCGCTCTGGTCGATGCAAGCGTGCAAGTTATGCGATGGACCCCCGGCCAAACAATCTGATGAACGAACCGCGTAGTCATTGCTGATACAAAGATGGGCCGGCAGCTTTGCCGGCCCATCTCATTGTTTGCATCCAGTTACTTTGAGGCAGCTGCTTTCTTCTGTTCTGCCCAACGCCTTTTTACGGCTTCGGCAATACGCTTCCGCCCTTCTGGTGTGAGATTCCTTTTCTTCTTAACGACCCTCTTTGCTGCCGGGGCCGCAGCCTTTCGGGACTTTGTCACGGCGCCGCCGGCTAGCAATGCGCGTGCTTGTTTCAATTGAGAAATCTCACTGTCGATCTGTGCAAGAATTTCTGAAACTCCCACGATTCCTCCTCTTACCTGCTAATAAGTGGCACAATCCCGCCCGAGTCATCGACCTCCTGCGAGCAGCCACCTATCCTTTGCAACACAATACTCAACTATAGACTCTTTGACAAACAAAAAATGGCCCTAGTTACTGCGGGTTACGATCTCGACGCGTGGATGGTCACCAATGTTCCTGAGACCCGGTGACTGCGAATTCGCGAGGCAGGCTGAAGCCAGGAAGATTAACGAATCGACGACGGATTCCCCATTTGAAACGGCAATTCCCCAAAAGATCTATTCCTGCATCAGAAAAGCCATGCAGAACAAAGCGAAACATGCGGTCTGAACCAACAAAATGAGATCTCGTTGCGAGAGACGGTCAAGATCAGCAGAGGGCTCTTTCCGGCCTCTTTCTCATGGGTATTAGCGGAATAGATATGAAATCGAATCTAATGTTTCTCTGGCCCTCACAAGCAAGGATGAACTCTAACTCGCAGGCGAACCGTGGCTAATTCTTGGGAGGTGGATCCCTAACTTAATGTGCATTCGGGATCGGAAGGTCTTAGTAAACTGGAAGCGTAGGTTGATCGAATTCAAACTGCGCGCGGAGGTTTGGATGTTTGTTGAGGCTGGTCTGATGGGGGGGCGTTGGTCGATTGCCCGGGTAGTTCCTGGCCGCCCATGCGAAAGGTTGGCGACTCCGCAGAACGAAAGTTGCGCAGATCGCGGAGGATCTCCACCTTTTCGCGCGCGTACTGGCCAGCCAACCGTGTCAGCGCGTAGGTAATGATATCGCTGTGGTGCAGATCCTGGACAGACGGATCGCGCCGCATATTCAACCACAATCGATGCACGAGTTGAACGTCGTCAGGACTGAGGGAGGGCGCGTGCGGTCCTATGTAGAATACCTTCGTCTCGCCGTTCGGGCTGATGACGAAGAAGTTGAATTGCCGCTTTGGCTCGGGCAGCGCTTCCCATGCTTGTCCAAGATGAAAGGCCTGGTCTTCGGCCGTCATTGAACTGGAAAGTCCCGAGACAACCGAATCGACTTCGAGCGAGTTGGCGCCCTGCGCAAGGGCGGCAAAGACGTCTCCGGCGGGAACAACAAGCAGCGACACTTTCTTTCCAAAGCTTTCGGCTACCGATACTGCCTTGGTAAAGAGCATCTGCTCGTGCTCACTAAAGCTTTGTTGCTCGGCGCTCAGATACTCGGGGCCGCCCACACCCATCATGCGCACGCTGATGACGACCACATCCCGATCTTCGGTCTTGGTGCGGGCAAGAATCCATTTCAGGGCGACTGGGTTGGCCGCGTCGTGCATGGTCACCATGACCGCGCCAGGGCGAATGGCGATCGACTCTCTGCTGATGGTGTCCTGATGCTCGAGTTGAAAATGGTCCTTCATCTGCCGTGCCGTGAGGGCGTGTTTGCGCAGATTCTGGCGTTCGGAAATGCTGAAAATGACAAAAAAGGCGGCCGCAAAAATGATGCCGCTCACGGTGGCGATGGATTTCGTAAAGAGATTGACGACGGCCGTGGAGAGAAGCACAAGAAAGACCGAAAGCAAACCGACGGGAATCTCATGTTTCCCTATGCGTAGATTGGGAGGAACTTTCCAGCCGCGCTCTCCATGGTATTTCCACCGCAGCACCAGCATGGCCAGATTGTTGAATGTGAACGACCAGATCACGCCGAAGGCATACGCCTCGCCCAAGGTGATGACGTTGCCGCGGGTCACGACAATCGTGAACATCTGGAGACCGAATACGAGATTGACGATGCGATGGCTGGTCCCGAATCGCGGGTGGGGTTTGCGGAACCAGTCGGTCAGCACGCCATCCTCGGCCACGCGCATCAGCACGCCGGTTGATCCGATGATGGAGGTGTTGATTGCGCCGGAGAGGATGAGGAAGCCAACGATGACGACGAAGATACGGAAGGCAACACGCCAGAACATCGGCCCTACCATGTACATGGCCAGGCCGGCGATCAGGTTGTCCTGATAGATGTGAGTGCGCTCCCAGGTCGGGATGAGCATGGAAGCGAGCAGCGTGGCGCCGCCGGTGAAAACCAGGCTGTAGATGGCGATTACAATGGCCGCCCGCTTGAGATTCTTCAGCTTGGGGTGCTCGATTTCGCGGTTGACTTGCGCGAGGCTCTCCTCGCCACTCATGGCGAGGATGGAGTGGCCGAAAGCCATGAGAATGCCGAAAAGGCCGAGGATCGGGAGTCCCGAACCCTTTAGGAATCCCTGAGCATCGGTACTGAACCTGAGATTTGATGGAATGGGCGCGGGAGGCAGATGTGCGCCGCGCATAAAGACCGAATAACTGCCCCAGGCGAGAAGGATCAAGACCATCACTGTGGTGATCTGCATGACCCGCAGTGCCTTATCGCTTGATTCCTCAATCCCCTTGATGTTTTGCCACCAGTAATAGGTGGTAACCGCGGCTGCGAAGATGGCAGACGTGGAATTCATGCTGAACTGAAAGGGATGGTTCTGCGCATCCATCAGTGCCGGAGGGAGCCAGTGGCTGTTGGCTGCAACCATCAACAATTCATTCATTGCGCCGGTGATGTATTGACCTGCCGACACGCCGGAGATGGGGCCCGTGAGGATGTAGTCGAACATCAGCGCCGATACGCTTAATTTGGCGAATGTACCGCCGAGGGCCTCCTTGACGACACGGTATACCCCGCCGCGCGTAAACATCGAACAACTTTCGACATAAACCGCGCGTACCGCAAAACTGAACAGCATGATCCCGAGAATGAACCAGGGCGCCGCGGCACCCACCGCCTGCTCGGCGATGCCGCCCGCATAAAATGCCGATGAACCGAGATCGTTGAGAACAATGGCGGCCGCGCGCCAGAAGGAGATGAACGTAAGCATCACGGAGGATGCCACGATGAGTCGTACGCGGTCGGAAGGTGGGGCTACGGTCGTTCGAGTGGATGCCATCGCAAGTGTGCCGGTGCAATAACCAGCCGTTCTTTTCTTCAACGAGCGAAATTGCCGTCCGCCCTTGGCTGAGTCTATTTCTGAATCAATCGATAGTCAATGAAAATAAAGATTTGAATTGACGAGGGGCTTGGAATGAGCCGGCTATTCGTCGCCGAACAACTCTTTTCCATCTTCAATAAAACTGATAATCACGACCACGGCAGACCCGACGAGGCCGACAAAAAACATCACTTCCAACACCCGCATTCCTAAAATCGCTAGATGCATGCATCCGATTGTAGCCGCTTTTTGGCGATTTGAATTGAGCGGGCACGGGAAAAAGAAAGCACGCTTTGGCAAGTTTTTGCTGGCCGTCATTTTCTTCGTCTGGCTCGCCTCGTTTAAATGCGTGCGGCTGGGCCGCTCGGCTGTCGCCAGCATTTATCGCACAAATGCTTTAGACTCGGCCCTGTATGCAGCGTGATTCATGGAAGTTGTGGGCTGCGGCGGGTCTTTCAGCCGGGATGCTCGAATTGCCATTTCCGTTTGCCGGGCCGATGCCGGTTTGGCGCAGCGTCTTTGCCTGGTTCGCGCTTGTCCCCCTGCTCTGGGCGATTTTGTCGCGAAAAAGCTTGGATCATCCCCGTTCACTCCGCCACGCATTTCTGCTGGCATATGTCTGCGGAGTTCTATGGTATTGCGGCAACTGCTATTGGATTCGTGACACAATGCAGCGCTATGGCGACATGCCGCCTCTGGCTCCGACCTTGCTGCTCATCGGATTCAGCCTTGTGCTGGGTCTCTACTTCGGTCTTTTCGGCATGGCCGTGATGCTGGTGCGGAAAGCCTCGGGAAGCACAGGTGCGGCGTTGATGGCCGCGCCCGTTCTGTGGGTAGCATTGGAGCTTGCGGCTGCGCGCATCACCAGCGTTCCCTGGGATCAACTGGGCTACTCGCAAGTGGACAACGCCCTCGTGAACCAACTCGCGCCGTGGACGGGTGTATACGGGATCAGCTTTGCTTTGGTGGCCGTAAGTGCACTGATCGCTGCCGGGTTAGTGCTCAGTAGCCGGCAAGCCCGGCTGCGGTTGGGCGTGGCCGGTTTGTTGCTGCTTGGTGCGGGAGCGGCCGGCATCTTCCTGCCTGCGCCCAAACCGGCGCCAACCGCGGTAGCGGTCCTCATCCAGCCGAACCTTGACGTGGGCGATGACAGTTTGTGGACTAGCTCCGGTGAATGGAATGCGCATATGGCGCAATTTGCCAGGCTGGCCGGCGAACAGTGCAACACTTACATCGCCGGAATTCCTCAGACCGGCGCGCCCAGCGGCGAGATTCTCTGCCCCCCGTATCCCACGCATCCCGACCTGGTGGTGTGGCCGGAGTCGCCCGCCCCATTTTTTGAAGAGGATCCACGCTTTCAGCAGTCCATGTCGGAAATCGCCCGCGCAGAGCATGCTCCCTTGATCGTTAACGGCATTGGATCCGATTACTCACCTGCGGAAGGTAGCTCGCTGGACCATGTCTCTGCCATGGTTTTCAGCGCCGATGGGGCCGAGGTGGGCCGCTACGACAAGATTCATCTCGTCCCTTTTGGCGAATACGTTCCTTTCGCGCGGCTGCTCTTCTTTGCCCGCAAGCTTACTGGCCGCGTATCGAAGTTCACACCCGGCGATGAGCGCAAGGTCTTTCGACTGGGCGGGCATCGCTACGGGATCTTCATCTGCTACGAGGCGGTTTTTGCGGACGAAGTGCGGCAGTTTTCGCGCCTGGGCGCCGAGGTGCTGGTAAACATCAGCGACGATGGCTGGTACGGCGACACGAGCGCTCCCTGGCAGCACTTGAACATGGCGCGGATGCGGGCCATCGAAAACAGACGCTGGCTGCTGCGCGACACCAATAACGGCGTCACGGCGGCGATCGACCCGTATGGCCGGGTGCGTCAGAGCATCCCCCGTCACCGTGTAGATGCGTTGCCCGCGCAGTTCGGATTTCGCGACGATGTGACCTTCTATGCTGAGCACGGAGACGTTTTTGCATGGCTCTGTGCCATAGTGGGCTTCATCGCTCTCGCCTGGTCGGGAAGAAAACTCCTGCGCCAGGCAATCTCTAAATAAGCCGGCTTTGTAAAAGGGCACAGCTTCAGTCGGGCCGAAAGTCCACACAACAAACGTCGGGCTTCAGCCCTTGCGAAATGTTTCTGACCCTTCTAAGCCGGCATTAGAACTTTTGCCGCAGGCTGTCAGCTTGCAAGCCCTGGACCGTTGCCTCCCTACCCCCCAAGCGCCTCCAAGAGGTGATTGACAAGAAAGCCAAAAAGTTCGACGGCTACAAAAAGTTGCAGAAGAAATTTGGCTTTTGATCGTTGCTGACCGCACTCGGCCCTCGCAAAGATTCTTCGTCGCACCTGACTTCCCGCTAGATTCGGTATCCAGCTCCTTCACAAAGACGTTCTATTACGATTACGTGCATAAAGAGGTGAATGACCTTACAAAGAAGGTCAAAACCAGCGCAGTGATATGCTACATACAGTCAAGAAGAAGTAGCCTTACAGTCCAAATCAAAGCCAGGTCTTAAGAGCAAAGCATGTCATTGAACGATCTTGAATTCGCTTATGCTCCCGTGCGCGATCAAGTCCGCGACCTGCGGGAGTATCTTTGACCCTGCACGCATCCGCAGGGAACTCGCCGACATAGAAAAAAAGCTGGGTGATCCAGCGATGTGGTCCAACTCCGCCGCCAGTAAGCCGTTGATGCGCGACCGCAAACGCCTTGAGTCGATGGTGGCCGACGATGAGGAGTTGCTGCGCCGCACCAGCGACATCGAGGCTTACTTCGAACTGGCCCGCGAGGGCGAGGACGTTCTCGCCGAACTGGACCGCGACATTAAAGCGCTGGCCACGTTTGGCGAGGAACTTGAAGCGCGCACCATGTTGAATGGGGAAGCCGACCCGCTCAACGCCATCGTGACCGTGCATCCAGGTGCGGGCGGCACAGAAAGCCAGGACTGGGCTGAGATGCTGCTCCGCATGTATCTGCGCTGGGCCGAGCAGCAGGGCTTCAAGACCGAGATGAATGACTACCAGGATGGCGAGGAAGCGGGCATCAAGTCGGCAACCTTTACCATCATGGGTGAGTACGCTTTCGGAATGTTGGCCGGCGAAAGCGGCGTGCATCGGCTGGTGCGCATCTCGCCGTTCGACTCGGCGAAGCGACGCCATACTTCGTTTGCTTCAGTTTATGTCTCACCGGAGATCGACGAAACCATCCATGTGGATTTGAAGCTTGAAGACCTGCGCATCGATACCTACCGCTCCGGCGGCAAGGGCGGCCAGCATGTAAATACCACCGACTCCGCCGTGCGCATGACGCATCTGCCCACGGGCATCGTGGTGCAGTGTCAGAACGAGCGCTCGCAGCATAAGAACCGCGAGAGGGCAATGAAGATGCTGCGGTCGCGGTTGTATGAATATGAGTTGGAAAAGAAGCGCGCAGCGAGCAAGAAACTCGAGGACTCGAAGCTCGAAATCAACTTCGGCTCGCAGATACGATCTTATGTGCTACAACCTTACCGCATCGCGAAAGACCATCGCACCAAGGTGGAAGTGGGCGATGTGGACAAGGTTCTGGACGGATATCTCGAACCGTTTTTGCGCGGCTACCTGCTCGCCAAGCGGCGGGGTACGGCGGAACCGAGCGAAGCGGATGAGGATCTGGATGTTTAGCGGCGACGCGAGGGGTTATGGGCAACGAACCTGAAGTGATCGAAGAGATGCTGCAAACGGCGCGAAACATCGCCGTTGTGGGCATGAGCGACAAGACCTGGCGTGCCAGCCATAACATCGGCCGCTACCTCGCGGCGAACGGCTACAACGTGATTCCGGTCAACCCGTCGCTCAGCGAGATTCTCGGGCTGAAGTGCTATCCCGATCTCGGCACTGCCTCTTCTGCTACCCGGGAACTTACCGGATCGGGCATTGACCTGGTGGATGTATTCCGCGCTCCAGAGAATGTTCCGGCCATTGTCGACGATGTGATCCGGTTGGGCATTCCTTATCTCTGGCTGCAGGATGGTGTGATTCATGAGCAGGCGGTTGGCCGGGCCCGCGCTGCTGGAGTCAAGTGCGTGCAGGACGACTGCATCTTTCGCCAGCACTCGCGGCTGGCCGGCGATCATTGAGCCACAGCAGGAGTTTACTGCCATCATGAATTCGGATTCACCGTCGGTTGAAGAATCAAGTCTCAGCGACCGCGGTGTGCGTGAGAGCGTCAAACAAGAGAACCGGATTTCCATGCGCGCATCTCACATCGTCATCGCGTTCTTCCTCCTGCTGGTTGCAGGCATGCCCGCATGGGCTGTGTCGAGCTACGCCGATGCAGCGCACTTGCGCGTCGAGCTTCGGGTGCCGGGCAGCGGCCTCTACAGCAACGATGCGTTGAACGAGGCGGGCCTCTACTTCAAACTTGAGCCCGGCTGGCATGTTTACTGGAAAAACGCGGGAGATTCAGGCGAGCCGCCGCACATTCGTTGGACATTGCCCGATGGGATCACCGCGGGGCCGTTGCAGTTTCCAGCTCCGAAGCGCCTTCCGCTCGGCCCGCTGATGGATTTCGGCTATGAGGACGAGGTGCTTTTTCCGTTCAGGTTTCATGTGGCGGAAAACGTGAAGCCGGGACCGGCGATCCTGCATGCCAAAGTTGACTGGCTTGTTTGCCGCGAGGTGTGCATTCCCGGTAAAGCGGAGCTGGAAGTGAGCCGCGAGGTGTACCGCAAGACGCATGATCTCAGCGTCGTTGAACCGCCTCTCTTCCAACGCTTCCTGACTGAATTGCCCAAGCCGCTGCCATCGACCGCGAAGGCGCTATTTCAACCCACGCCCCAAGGATTTCGCCTCGGCGTCGAGACGGGGCAGCGGGAGACGGTCGCGACTTTCTTTCCTGAAGATCAGGACATCCTCGACAATGCGGCGGCACAAAAGATCACTCCGACAGCAAAAGGCTTTGTACTTGAGCTGAAAAAAGATGCGAACCTTGCCGCCAATCCAGCTCAGTTGAAAGGAGTGCTCGAGCTATCGGCCGGGAGAGCGTATGAACTGGTGGCGCTGCCGGGGACAGTCGCGGCCGGAGCGCCCGCCATCTCATGGATGGTGTTGGCGCGAACCGCCGGACTGGCATTTCTAGGCGGATTGCTGCTGAACCTGATGCCGTGCGTGTTTCCAGTGTTGTTTCTGAAGGGTCTGGCTCTGGTCCGCTCAGGCAATGAGGAACGACACAAATTGCGGGCCCACGGGTTCGTCTACGCCGCTGGCATTCTGGTTTCGTTTTGGGTGCTGGTGGCCGTGCTTCTGGGCCTCCGCGCCGCGGGGGCCACGCTGGGATGGGGATTCCAGTTTCAATCGCCGGTTTTTCTCCTGTTGATGGCGGGGCTACTGTTTTTCCTTGGGCTGTCGCTGGCAGGTCAGTTTGAGATTGGACTTACGCTCACCAGTGCTGGCGGATCGCTGGCAGCAAAGCAGGGATATACGGGCAGCTTCTTCACCGGGGTGCTGGCGGTGGTGGTGGCGACGCCCTGCACGGCTCCCTTTATGGGAGCGGCCATTGGCTACGCGCTTGCCCAGTCGGCAGGCGTGACCTTCGCCGTCTTTACTGCTCTGGCACTCGGGCTGGCCGCACCCTATGTGGCCCTTACATTGCAGCCGGCGTGGACGCGCCTGCTTCCCAAGCCCGGCGTATGGATGGACGTGCTGAAGCAAGCCATCTCCGTTCCGATTTTCATCACGGTGATCTGGCTGGCGTGGGTGCTGGCGCAGGCTTACGGTGCGACACTTTTGGCGATACTGCTGGGCAGTTTTCTGTTTCTCGCGATCGCTGGCTGGTTCCTGGGGCGTTGGCCGGCCAGGCGCTGGGCAACGGTGGTTGCCGCGCTGATTGTGCTGGGTGTGATCGCGGTGAGCTTGCTTGCGCCGGGAAGACTCGCGGTTGCGTCCGAGCCTGCGACACCGCAGGCACAAGGCAAGTGGGAGCCGTGGTCTGCCAGCGCCGTGAGCCGATATCAGGCACAGGGACGCCCGGTGTTCGTCGACTTTACAGCAAGCTGGTGTCTGAGTTGCCAGGTGAACGAGCGTCTGGCGCTTTCGCGTCCTGAAGTGCAAGAGGCCTTTGCGGATGCCAATGTGGCGCTTCTACGCGCCGACTGGACGCAGCACGATGACGCGATTACGCAGGCCCTCGCTGCGCTGGGGCGGAGCGGCGTTCCCGCTTACGCGCTTTATGCCCCGGGCCAGACCCAGCCGCAAATGCTGCCGGAGGTGCTGACTCCGGGAATCGTAACCGATGCCCTCAGCAAGCTGCCGCGCGCCGCAAGCCATGGCAGCGTGGCAACGTCCAATCTGAAGTAAGCCAGAGAAAGCTCGCCAGTCGATCGTCTCAATTTCCCCAGGAGGTTGACTCTCATGGCATCTCTGCCGCGCATTACACCTTGCGGAATTCTCGCAGCGTCAATACTGTTGCCCTTCCTTGCCACCGCGCAGACGGCCCGCGTGGGCTCGCCCGCACCGGCGTTTACTTCCATCGACTCTTACGGTCAAACCGAATCCCTGGCCCGTTATCGGGGTAAGTTCGTCGTGCTTGAATGGCATAACCAGGGCTGCCCCTACACGCGAAAGCACTACATTTCCGGCAACATGCAGGCGTTGCAAAAGGAGTGGACGGCAAAGGGCGTGGCATGGTTCACGGTGATCTCCTCTGCGCCCGGCCAGCAGGGTTATGTGACACCCTCGGAGGAGAATGCCTATGTGGCCAAAATGCACGCCGATCCGACTGCGGTCCTGCTGGATCCGGAGGGTAAGCTTGGCCGCCTTTACGATGCCAAAACAACTCCGCAAATGATTGTGATTGACCCTGCGGGCAAGCTGATTTATGACGGCGCCATCGACAATCGGCCCACGCCCGACGTTGACGACATTCGCGGCGCTGATAACTACGTCTCCGATGCGCTCAGCGAGGCGATGGCGGGGAAACCCGTCGCCATATCCTATACGCAGCCCTACGGCTGTTCAGTAAAATACCCGGATTGAGCGGACGGATGAGGGCAGTATCTTGCCCTCATCCGGCGCATTCCATTACGCGACGAAAGCTGCCTTGGCGCCTTCTTCAAGTTCAGTTGGGGTTGGATTCTTAATGGTCTGTCCAATCGACCAGTGGAAGCCAAAGGGGTCTGTCAACTGGCCATAGCGGTCGCCCCAGAACTGGTCGGCGAGGGGCATTTTCACCTGGGCTCCGGCGGCCAAAGCCTTGTTCCAGGCCGCATCGGCGTCATCAACGTGCAGGTGGAAGGTGACCGGGCTCCCTCCCAGGGCCTCAGGGGTCTCCGATTTCCCTCCCATGGAACTGGAGAAGTCGTCGCTCAGCATAAGGTTGCCACCGTGGACCTCCAGGTGGGCGTGCATCAGTTTGTCGGTTCCGGGAGCGGTATGGCGAACCAGTTCCACCGCGCCAAATGCGTTTTTGTAGAAGTCGATTGCCGCGGCTGCGTTGCTCACCACGATATAAGGTGCGAAAGTTGGACGATCGTTCATGATGATCCTCCAGGGAAGAATTTGCGCGGAGTCACTTGGGGCCGCGCGACGAGAGTCTATCACGCAAGCATCAACCGCGTGTGACACATTCAGCGATACTTCTCGCCTGCAAAACGGTCAGGCTCCGCCGCGTTTTCCGGTGCGAATTTTCCGGATTTCTTCCATGCGCTGGGCGAGAAGCTTTTCGCGCCCTTCGTGAGTAGGGTGATAGTAGGTGCGACCCCTGAGCGAATCGGGCAGGCAGTCCATGTCGGCTACCCGGCCTTCTTCGTCATGGGCATAGCGATAGCCTTTGCCGTAGTCCAGTTCCTTCATCAAGCGTGTAGGCGCATTGCGCAGGTGCAACGGAACCGGCTCCTGGCGGGTGTGCTCGATCTCTTCCTGCACGGCGCCGTAAGCCGTGTAAACGGAGTTCGACTTGGGTGCCAGAGACAAATAGACAACCGCTTCTGCCAGGGCCAGATCGCCTTCGGGCGAACCCAGGAAATCGATGGCTTCCTTGGCGGAAAGGCAAAGATTGAGGGCTTCAGGAGCGGCAAGTCCGATGTCTTCGACGGCCATGCGGACTACGCGCCGCGCCAGGTAGAGCGGGTCTTCTCCCGCCGCGAACATGCGCGCGAGCCAGTAGAGCGCGGCATCAGGATCGCTGTTGCGCACGCTCTTGTGCAGCGCCGAAATCAGGTTGTAATGCTCTTCTCCGGACTTGTCGTACATCAACACCCGCTGTTGCACCGCTTCGGTTGCCAGTGCGCGGTCGATGCATTTCGTCTTCTCAAGAGCCAGTTGCGCGGCCACCTCCAGTGTGTTGTAAGCGTTGCGGCAGTCGCCGCTGGAGTAACTGGCGATCAATTCCAGCGCGCCGTCGTCGGCCATTAAGCCGAGAGAACCGAGGCCGCGCACCTTGTCGTCAGCGGCGCGCCGGAGCAGCGCGACAATGCGCTCTTCGCTCAGCGGATACAGCACGTACACGCGGCAGCGCGAGAGCAGCGCCGAAATGATTTCGAACGAGGGATTCTCGGTGGTTGCGCCGATGAGTCGAATGGTGCCACGCTCCACGTAGGGCAGGAAGGCGTCCTGCTGGGCCTTGTTGAATCGATGAATTTCATCCACGAAAAGGATGGTCCGCGAATGCAATTCCGCCGCCTGGGAGGCAGCAACCATCACCTGCTTGATCTCCTTGATGCCGCTCATCACGGCGGAGAATTCAATGAAGCTGGCGCGGGTGGTTTCGGCAATGATCTTGGCCAGGGTGGTTTTGCCCACTCCCGGCGGACCCCAGAAGATCATCGAGCCGGGATCGTCGCGCTCGATCTGCACGCGCAGCGGTTTGCCGGGGCCGAGCAGGTGTTCCTGGCCGCTGTATTCCTCCAAAGTGCGCGGGCGCATTCTCTCGGCAAGGGGTGCTGAACGCAGCGGGCCTTTGGGACCCTCGGGTTCGCCGTCAAAGAGGCTCACGGCTCGCACCCGCGCAGTCTTCCCGCGGATCTTTGCCGCGACGCTTCATAGAGCAGGATGCCAGCCGCGACAGAGGCATTCAGGCTTTCAACCGGGCCAGGGCAGGGAATCGTAATGGCAGCGCCGGCATATGCGGTCAGTTCCGGCGGCACCCCATTGCCTTCATTCCCAATGAGCAGGGCTACCGGACCGGCCATGTCCGCCTGGTCAGCAGGTGCGGCGTCCCTCAATCTGGTGGCGATGACCTTTACATGGGCCTCGCCCAGGCGGCGAAAACATTCCTCCGCAGTGGCCGAAAGCAGCGGCACGCGGAAAACGCTTCCGGCCGATGCGCGCACTGCTTTGGGATTCCACGCACAGACCGTTCCCGGCAAACTAACCACGCCGCTCGCACCAAACGCTTCGGCGCAGCGCAGGATGGTGCCAAGGTTGCCGGGGTCCTGCAAGCCGGCCAGCACGACCACCAGAGGTTCGGCTTCGTTGTTGCCGCCGACTCCGCCTTCGAGGATATCCCGCCAAATCCACTCGAAAGGCTCGACCAGGGCGGCAACGGGCTGCGGAGTTTCAGTAGCCAGGGCGGAGTTCAGCAGCTCCCGCGGCACCAGCAACACGTCCATTTCAGGCGGCAGATTCAACTCCTCCAGCAGGTGCTCCGCTTCCTGTGCCGCAAACACGCAGTCGATATGCAAATGGGCACGCAAGGCTTCGTTCAGGAGGTTTGGCCCTTCGATGCCGGCCAGCCGAGTTCCCTCGCGGCCTGGGTGAGCCATGGCTCGCCGCAACTCTTTCAGGCGGCCATTCTGCTTACTCTGTACAATGCGAACAGGCATCTTAAGCGAACCGTCTCGATCTCTTAGCCGATTCTATGCCGTTTTGATGCGCTGCGAGGCGCTGGCTGATGGAGCTCACTTGCCCGCCAAGGCGGCCTGTGATAGTTTCCGTCTTTGTGGCGTATGCAATTGCATCCTTTTTTTGAACGACGCGGTTGTTGCAGCGGGGGCGTGTTGTGTTGCCTCTGTGAATGACGCACCGCTCGATCGAATCGGATTTTGGGGTAGTGCAGCAGCAAAAACGCTTGAGGGAACCGAGGTAGACCTTCTTGTCCGCGGAAATCTTGCGCGTCCATCCCGATGAACCCCAACCCGACAGGATCGATTACATTGTCTCCTGTCTGCGCAAAGGCGATGTCGTAGCCTTACCCACTGATACCTTCTATGGCCTGGCTGTCGACCCGGTAAACCTTCATGCCGTGGAAAGTATTTACCGCATCAAGACGCGCCAGAAACACAAGCCTCTCTCTTTGCTGATTTCGGGGCTGGCCCAGGCCTATGAACTTGCGCGCGACACCGATGCGATGCTGGACAAGCTGGCAGACCGATTCTGGCCTGGGCCCCTCACCATCATCGTGCGTGCCGGCACCAAGCTGCCATTGCGCTCTACGGCGAACACGGGCAACGTGGCGATTCGTGTTCCCGATGCGGCCATCGCGCGCGCCGTCGTCGAGCGATTCGGACTTCCAATTACCGCAACGTCGGCCAATCTGCAAGGTGCCTCAGAGTGTACTCATGCCGCCTGTGTTCGCGACCAGATCGGTGATCGCATTCCGCTCATCATCGATGGCGGCCCGACCGGCCGTGCGATGCCCACAACCATCGTCGATTTGTCGCTGGGGCCGGGACGCTGGGAGATCCTGCGCGAAGGCGCAATTCCCACCCACGAAGTCGTCATGGTCCTGCAGCGGTAAGATGATCGCATGAGGGGTAAGGGTAGTTCGAAGCCGCGTAAATGGATCCTGCCCTCGGTTCTTCTGATCCTCTTGATTCTGGCTGCGGGGACTCTTGGCTGGTGCCGATGGGTCTACGTTCAGATTGAGCGCTACGCAAGCAAGGACCAGGCCGCTCAAGCCGACGCAATCGCCGTCTTTGGCGCGGCAGAATACGATGGACGTCCCTCTCCGGTTTATCGCGCCCGACTGGATCACGCTGAAGCCCTCTTCAACCGGGGCATCGCTCCGCTCATCATCACGCTCGGCGGAGACGGCGGAGACCAGTTTTCAGAGGGAGGGGTTGGGCGCGAATACCTGATGGGCGAAGGCATACCCGAGTCCGCAATCATTGCCGAAACCGAGAGCCGCAGCACCGAGGAGTCGGCACGCAGGATTGCCGTCATCGCTCGCACCAATGGACTCCGCCGCCTCGTTGTTGTCAGCGACGGCACGCATCTGTTTCGGATTCACGAGATTTGCGCCGCCGACGGGCTCAATGTGCTTACGTCGCCCCGGCCTCGGGTGCCGGTGGAAGGCAATACCACTGAGACTGAACCCATCATTCACGAGATGCTCAGCTACACGCTTTGGAGGCTCGATCTGCACTGAACAGGGCCTCTAAGCAAACTCTGCACAAGTTGCTCTGTAACAAGGGCACGACTTGTAACAAGGGAACGACTTGTAACAAGGGCACGACTTCAGTCGGGCCGATAAAGGCTCCACAATGAACAAGGCTTTAGCCACTGCATCGTTTCGCTGTTCGAAAATGCGCCTTGTGCAGAGGCTTCCTAAAAGAATCCTGCTCGAATAACTCAAGTGTGGGCCAATATTGCCAACAGGCCCAGTGCAAAGACCGCCGCGCTCGCGGTCGACAGGAAATTGACCGCATCGTTGTTGAGCCAACCGCGCCTCTCCAGGGTGGCGCCGAGCAGGCTGTCGAAGAATAGGCCAAAGACACCGGCTGCGAAGCTGATCAATAACATTGCCAGGTCGCCGCGCACCGCATAAGTGCCGATGACTGCCACAATTCCCGCAGCCGTGACTCCTGCAAACGTGCCCGCCCAACTGATGGCCCCGTCGGTGCCCGGCTCCACTTTGCGAAGGGTTGTGACCATGCGAGGCTGGCTGCTCAATACTTGTCCCAACTCGGATGAGACCGTGTCGGCGGCGGCTTCAGTAAGCGCTGCAAGCCCGACCGTAAACAGAGGCATCGGCGTCGTGGTGAGGCTCGAGAACCAGTTGGTGTCAGTCAGCCAGGACTGCACGAGTTCGTTTGACACCAGCGCGGCCGCGCCGAGGTTTGCGGCTATCTGGGATCCGGTTCGCCCTCGCCGTTTCTCCGCAATGCCAAGACGCTCCTTCTGCGCGCGGCCAAGCCGGGTCGCGACATGGGCGAGGATGGAAACCGCGAGCACAGGAAGAAGAGCCGTCTGCCAGGGTTCATAAGGAATGATCACGGTGGAAAACATGAGGCTGGCTGTAATTGCGAAGCCCGTCGCGGCCCCTCCCAGGGTGGCGGCGCGCAACTTGAGGACCACCAGTCCCAGCAACAGACTAAGTCCCACGGTCCAGATGGCCACCTGCATGGCCTGGACGGCCCACCAATGGGTTTCCAGCACCAGGCTCGCGCCCACAAACGGCACGACCAGCAGGAGCACCAGCTTCGACTGCCAAACCAATTTCAATTGGGCCACGCTTCATCGTATCGTTCCGGAGAGGGTGGGGAAACAGGGCCTGGGAGAGCCAGGTGAAAAGGGATTAAACTCATCACGCGATTCTTTTCTTTTCGCCAGCCCATCCTATGGAGCCTTCTATGAAAAGGCCTTTAGCCTTGCTTGTGATCGTTGCCGGAATTCTGGTTGCAATAACCGCCGCTGTGGCCCAGCAGGGCGCGAGTCAGCGCGTGGAACTCGACCGGAAGGGCGAGACCATCGTGCTCGAACCTTATGCGCCGAACATTGTTCGTGTAACGCTAAGCCTCCAAAAGGACCCCGCACAGGCTGCACCCGGTTTTGGTTTCATCGCCGTGCCGGATGCCGCCGGTTGGAGCGCGAGCCAAACCGAGACGGACGATATCTACAAGTCGTCGCGAATCGTCGTCACTGTGGCCCGAGAACGCCCTGCCGGCCCTCCCGCCCTGAAAACAGAGACAGACATTGCCAAGTACTTCAACGGTTCCACTCCCGGGGCGCACATTACCTTGAGGACTCCCGAGGGCAAAAAGCTGCTTGAATTGACCGGCTGGTCCCAGGCAGTTCCCAATCACAAAGATGGCACGGCTGAATTGGACCGCGACCGTCGTCCTACCGATCCAGAATTCTACGTTGTTGGCGCGACCTTCGCCTCGCCCGACGACGAGCATTATTACGGACTGGGGCAGAATCAGGAAGGGTTTCTCGATCATCGCGGTCATGCGGTCGATTGTTGGCAGAACTACACGGCGCCCGCCGGACCCACCACCTGCGTGCCGTTTCTGGTGACCAACAAAGGCTACGGCCTTGTGTGGGATAACTCATCCAAAACAACCATCGAGCCCGGATTCAATGAACAGACCCGGTGGACGTCTGAGGTGGGCAACCGGGTTTCATTCTTCGTGATTGCCGGCAAAACAGCGGACGAGATTTATGCCGGCTACCGGCTTCTGACCGGTCCCACCCCGATGCTGCCCAAGGCAGCCTACGGCTATATCCAGTGCAAACAGCGCTACGCAAGCCAGGAGGAGGTGATGGCGGTGGCCAAGGGCTACCGGGAGCGTCATCTGCCCGCTGACGTGATCGTGGTGGACTGGTTTTACTACACGAAGATGGGGCAGATGGACTTCGATCCCCGCTTCTGGCCTGATCCGGCAGCGATGAACGAACAGCTTCACAAGATGGGTTTTCAAACCATGATCAGCGTCTGGCCGCGCTTTGTGCCGGATGACCGCTTTTACGCCGAGCTACTCGAAAAAGGATGGTTCATTCATCTTGCCGATGGCACGCCGATCAACGGCCTGCCCTATGACCGCGCAGGCTCCGATATTGACACCACGAACCCCGACGCCGCCAAGTGGTATTGGAAGACCATCCGCGACAACATTCTCAGCAAGGGCTTTGACTCCTTGTGGGCCGACGAAACCGAACCGGATTTACCTCCCAACGGAGCCTATCTTCACGTTGGTCCCGGAACCCAGTACTTCAATGTTTATCCGCTGTTTCATACTGCGGCGCTCTATAACGGGTTCCGCCAGGATGAATCGGGACGACGCGCATTGATCCTCTCCCGTGACGCCTACCTGGGAGTGCAGCGCAACGGAACCATCGTCTGGTCCTCCGACATTTATCCCACGTGGGATACGTTGCGCCGCCAGATTCCCACCGGGCTGGACTTTGCCGCCTCGGGCATCACTTACTGGTCTAACGACGCCGGCGGCTGGCAGTATCTGCCCAAAGAACACCATCCCGCCCATCGCCCTCTCCTCGATCCTTCCGACGCACGCGCCAATGTCGGCGGCTATGACGATTACCCCGAGCTTTACACCCGCTGGTTTCAGTACGCCACTTTCCTCCCCATCTTTCGCGCCCACGGCAGCCGGCGCTATAACGAGGTCTGGTCCTACGGCAAGCAGGCCGAGCCGATTCTGGAGAAATACCTCCGCCTCCGCTACCAATTGATGCCCTACATCTATTCCCTCGGCTACAAAACATGGCTTACCGGCGCACCATTCCTGCGCGCCTTGCCGCTGGACTTTCCCGACGACCCCAAGGTTGCCGACCTGCGCGACGAATACATGTTTGGGCCCGCATTCCTGATTGCGCCCGTCACCGAGCAGGGTGCCACCAGCCGCAAAGTCTATCTGCCCGCCGGCGCCGCCTGGTACAACTACTGGACTGACGAGCGCTTCCAGGGCGGACAAACGATCACCGTCGCCGCCCCCATTGACACAATTCCGCTCTTCGTCCGTGCGGGTTCAATCGTTCCGATGGGAGCGCCGATTGAAAGCACACAGCAGAAGCAGGCCATTGCAAGGGTTCTTGTCTACCCCGGTGCCGATGCGAGCTTCACCCTCTTTTCCGACGATGGAACCACCTATGCCTACGAGAAAGGCGGCGGGTCAGTGACACGCCTCGATTGGGATGACGCAAAGCGGCATTTCACTCACTCCGCTGCCGCTGCCTGGGGCGAACCTGACAGCACAATGGTCCGGGTGGTGGGCCGCTAGCGGAGGTTTACCCCGGAATTGAGACGAGATTCTCGATCCTGCCGGCTATTTCCCGCGCTCCTAGCCTAACCAGCTTTTGCGACGTCTAAGATTCAGAAACTGAGCATTTGAATGCAAGACAACGGTTTAAGCGGCCCGTAGTATGCACAGTTTACTGATTGTCTCCCCTGGGGATTCCGGCGGGAGCTGGGATCGAGTGACACCGAGTTGCCTGATTTACAATCACCAAGTAAGCAGGAAAGAACTGAATGAGTCTTTTTCCCATGAATTTAGGCCAGACGCGTGTGCGGTTGGTTCAGGCGGGGGCGGCCTTTTTGGCTGCTGCCCTTGTTGCCGGCTGCGGAAGTACATACCGGCCGGTGGTTACGCCCATCAATCCCAGCGGTCCGGCGCAGCAGCCCTCAGCGCTGGCCGTTGTAGTTTCATCGCCTTCGACTACTTCACCGGGCATTGCCACGGTGATCGACTACTCGGGCGACACAATTATGGCGCTGGCGCCCATCGGTCCCGGTCCGCTGGCCTTTACGGTCGATGAATCGGGTAGCACGGGTTACACGGTCAACAGCGACGGAACCGTGACAAACTTCCCGGTTTCAACCAATTTGCAGGAAAAGAACATCTCGTTCACCACGTTGCCGACGACCTCCCAGCCTTACGGGTTGTTTTCCCCTTCTGTGGGACTCTGGGCCGCTGACCTGGACGGGAATATCGCGGACGTTCTAACCGGCAGCCCCGAGACCTTCAAACTGGCCATTCCGGTGGCGCCAACTCCGATCGCCATTGTCGGCCCCGGGGTTGTGGGGCAGCACAACTACTCCATCAGCCAGAACATTCCCTATGACGTTACCTGCAACACCGCGGCTTCCTCGGTCCCTCAGAAGGGCGAAGCAGACGCCCTCGAAGTTGCCAGTTATACGGTCTCGGTGAGAATCCCGTTGGGCAAGTGCCCCGTTTACGGCGTTTCGAGCGCTGACGGCAGGCGGATGTTCGTCCTGAACCGCGGGAGTGACACCGTAACGGTGATCAACAGTCAGAACAACACGCTCGATTCTTGCACTCCGTTCAAGAATCAGAACGGACAGACGGTTACCTGCCACCCCAGTCTTCCGCTTTCAACAACCGCTGTCAGCAATACCGGAATTACGCCTCCCAATGGAACAAGCGGCATGCCCACCACCGCAGGACCGGTGTACGCGGAATACAACCCGACCACGAGCCAACTAGTTGTTGCCGACTACGATGGCGGTACGATCAGCGTGATCGATGTGAGTCTGGACGAATACGGCAATGACAGCCAGACGTTTGGCACCACCTTCACCATAAAGGTCGGCAACACTTCTCATCCGTTGCCGGCAAGCGTGACGGTTCTCTACGATGGAAGCCGCGCCTATACCGCCAACCAGGGGGACGATAATGGCACAGGGAACGGTACAGTCTCAATTGTGAACCTGAGCAGCCATACCATCGAGAAGACGCTCGCGGTTGTGGGTCATCCCCGAACCGTGATCTCCACTTCCAACTCCCTCTATGGCAAGGTGTATGTGGCGTCGCCAGACAGCCCGTACCTGACCATCATACGAACGGATCAGGATATTGTGGACACGACCATCCTCGTGGAAGGCAATGTGGTTGATGTTCGCGTGAGCAATCAGAACGGAGTTAGCGGCAACAGCATTGTTACAAGCCGAAGGCCAGGCGCGGGTCAACCGTGCTACTTGCCGCCCACAGCGCCCGCGACCACTTACCCTGCGGGATATACGCTCGCCGAGTGCCAGACGCTGCCTTAATCCGGTTCGCAGTCAAATACAAACGGGGCCATTCTTCCAAGAGGGAATGGCCCTTTATCGTGCCCACATCGAGCTTCATTGAGTATGAAAGGCGCTCTGGGTAATTGATGGAGAAGCCTGCAGCCCGAAGCAAGACCCGCGTTGACCTGCTGCTGGTGGAGCGTGGCCTTGTCCCCAGCCGAGAGCGGGCGCGCGCGCTCATCCTTGCCGGCCGCGTTCTGGTGAATGAACAGAAAATCGAGAAGGCCGGCGCGTTGGTACCCCAAGGCGCATCCATTCGTCTCCTTGGGGAAGACATGCCTTATGTGAGCCGTGGGGGGCTTAAGCTGGCCGGGGCGCTTGATCACTGGGAGATAGATGTCAAGGGAAGAGTTTGTCTCGACGTCGGAGCGTCCACGGGCGGATTCACTGATTGCCTGCTGCAGTACGGCGCTGCCCACGTAACCGCCCTCGATACCGGATTTGGCCAGATCGCTATGAAGTTGCGCATCGACCCGCGAGTTCGCCTTGTGGAACGCACCAATGCCCGTTTTCTTGCGCCAGCAGCCCTTGCCGAAGCCGGAATGCCGAATCTCACATTGCTGGTAATGGATGTCTCTTTCATCTCGGCAACGCTCCTGCTGGAGCCTGTGCTGGCGGCGGCGCCTGGTCTGAACGAGTGTGTCATTCTCGTCAAGCCGCAATTTGAGGTGGGGCGAGGAAATGTGGGCAAAGGGGGAATCGTTCGCGACCCTGAAGCTCATCAGTTCGCGATCGACAAAGTCTCCGCAAGTGTGGCGTCGCTTGGCTGGAATGTCGTTGGAGCAATTCCATCGCCTATCACCGGGGCTGAGGGCAACCGCGAGTTTCTGCTCTATGCCCGTCAGGGGAATTCCTCTCGACCGGCCTGACGCTGAGACGACTTCGGGACGCTTCACGGCTCCAATCCGTTACACTGGAGCCGCATGATTCCCGTCGCGATCGTTTGCAAGCCGAAGAAAGAAGAACTTGTCCGGATTCTGCCCGAGTTGATCCAGTGGCTGCGTCAGCACGGCTTCGAGCCCCTTCTTGACCGTGAGGGTGGCTCATACTGTCAGGAAGCCCCGATCGTTGATCGCACGGAGATGCCTGCCCATGCACCTGCGCTGGTCATTGTCCTTGGCGGAGATGGGACGCTCCTCTCAGTGGCGCGGATCTTCGCCGCCACGCGAACGCCGATCCTGAGCGTAAACCTGGGATTCCTTGGCTTTCTTACCGAGATTCGCCTGGCCGACCTGTATGCGACCCTCGAGGGCTGGTGCAGCGATTGCCATTCTCTTGATGCCAGGGCGATGTTGCAGGCCGCAGTGTGGCGCGAGGGAATACTTCACTCCACGTTTGAGGCGCTCAACGAGGTCGTTGTTTCCAAGGGCGATATTGCCCGCATGGGCGACTTTGCCGTCGAACTGGACGGCAAAAAAGTTGCCCGCTTCCGCGCCGATGGGGTGATCGTGTCCACTCCAACCGGATCAACGGCGTATACCCTGGCGGCGAATGGCCCCATTCTTACGCCCGACGTGGATGCTTTGGTGGTAACGCCGATCTGCCCGCACCTTCTTACCCTCAGGCCCATAGTTGTTCGGGGAGATGCTTCTCTCACCGTTCGAGTGGAGAGCTCTCCCAACCAGACGCTTCTCACTGTGGACGGCCAGCAGGCCATTGAACTGTGCCAGGGCGATGAGGTCCGTTGCAGGCGTTCCAGCCACACCGTAAATCTTGTCCGGCTCAGCGAGAGCGGTTTTTTTGAGGCGCTGCGCAGCAAGCTGAGCTGGGGAGAGCGCTAAAGGATCGACGCAGGGAAGGCCAACCGAACCTGTGGTTATTGGCTGATTTCACCGAGGAGCACCTTGGCTTTGAGGGCAAGGGTGTGCGCTCCATCCACATCTCCGGTGGCAAGTGCCGCCTTGGCCTGCTTCAGGAACTCCTTGATTTGAGCGGCCGTTTTCTCCTCCTGGTCACTCAGTTTCCGGTTAATTCCATTCAGTCCGTGTTCTGTTGACGTGATCGATGCCTCAGTCTGCTGTTGCAGATCGGTAGGATCGCCGGGAGAAAGCTGTCCGATGGCGCTCACCTCCGGGGCACCGCTCGATGCTTGCTCGGTATCTTTGTTCGCTGCCGGCGCCGTCGCCGGCTTCTTATGGTGCGCCTTGGGCTTCGGCGTTTGCGCAGGCGGGTTGGTCTGGGCCGTGGTGGCAGGTGGAGAAGTCTGGTTCGGGACCGTCACAACCGGGGGAGGCAAATCGGCAGGCGGTGGCGCAGGGTTGGGCGGAGGGGTATCCACAATGGGCGGAGCAAGGGGCTGTGACGCAATTGGCTGGCTTTTATGGATACACGCCGTCAGCATAAACGGCAGCAGCCATGCAACGCCCTTGAGATGCGTCTTCATCCCAGAAACCCTTCCGTACTTTCCATGTTCACCGGCTGCAGATACCGGCGTCCCCATTCCGTGGCGGCGAGTGGAATCCGCAGCAGGAATTCCGTACCACGATCTTCTCTTGATTGTACTTCCACACTCCCATGATGCAATTGCAGAATTCTGTATGTCATCGCCAAGCCAATCCCGCTGCCCTCACTCTTGGTGGTGAAATACAAGTCGAAGATTTTCTCCCTTATTTCATCTGGAATGCCCGTTCCCTCGTCGGCGATCCGCAGGACAGCCATTTTCTTGTGTTCTTCGAGCACTACCCTCAGGGTTCCACCCTCCGGCATGGCTTGTGCTCCGTTTTGAATCACGTTCAGCGCCGCCTGTTTCAGCAGATCGGCATCCACATTCGCCACCAGTGCATTGGACGGAAGCGAGGCCTCGAGCGTCACATTCCGGGTGGATAGCTCATCTGCCGCCAGCGCCAGAACGTCACCGAACACCTGGCGCAGATCTTGCTCATGCAACTGCAGTTCCACCGGACGCGAGAAGTCAACCAGTGTTTGCACAACACGGTCCAGTCGATGTATCTCGGCATCGATGACCTCGAGGTGACGAGTTGCAGGCTCGTTGTCGCTGCCCAGTTTGTTTTTCAGCAACTCCAGGTGCACAACGATAGCGTTAATGGGGTTCTTTACCTCGTGGCCCACGCCGGAGGTGAGTCTCCCAATCGCCGCCATGCGCCGCGAAAGCTCCAGTTCTGACTCAATTTCTTCAACAGATTCGAGATCGTGCAACGTGACAAGGGCGCCCAGTCCGTGCCTCGAATTGTCATCGTGGATGAAATCCAAAGAGGCCTGAATCCTGCGACCGGTCTCGGTTTGAACTTCTTCCTGCACCAGCGTCATTCCGGCATCGAAGGCATCGCGCAAGGTTTGGCCGAGCACAGTGGAGCGGTCAAAGATTTCTCGCGCATGCTGGCCGAGGATGCGTCCCCTCTCGACGTGGAGAAAGCGCCGCGCCGCTTCTGAAACAAGCACCGCTCTCCCGTCCGCCGTAAACAAAAGAATTCCGTCCTGCAGATTACTGAGAAACTGGTCAAGATTCTCCTTGAGAGCAGCAAATACCTCCTCAACGTTGCGCATGCGCTGACCAATCATTTCGATCTTCGTTGAAACTCGCTCCGGCATATCCTGCATGGGAGCCGTTTCCGCTTCGTCCGTCTCTTCGCTGGCCGAAGTCCAATAGTCCAATTGCATGCTGATCTCTTCCAACGGCCTCAGAGCCAGATTGCTCAACAGGAAAGACACAACCAGGGCGGTTCCAAGCGCAAAACCCATCAAGGTCAATGCTTCGGCAAGCCATGGAGCATATACGGCGTGGAGTAGTGTGGTTCGGGCTCCCACATGCACGGTGGCAAATGGTTCGCCGTTGCGGTCAAGCGGCACCACCACGTCAAAGACCTTCGGCGGTCCAAAGACTTCCTGCATCAACTGGATGGGATTCGCGTTCAGTAGTTGGCTGTAATCGGGGCGGACCGGTAGGGGCTTGTCCTCATTCGTAGGATCGGTGCTGATCAGGATGCGCGACTGGCTGTCGCCGATATTGATGTCGTACACGGTAAGCGAATAGCGATTGACCGAATCCACAACAGCCTGCAGGGCCGCGTTGTCGCGAATCGCCTCGGCCGCAAGATTGCGGAGTTCGCCAGGATTGTTGGGATCGACTTTGCGGTCCTTGAGCCCGGTTTCAAGCGCATTCTGCAATGCGAAGCGGACCTGGTTTGCGACCATCCGGTTTGCATCGTAGGACTGCTTCACCGCCGCGTTCAACAACTGGCTCACATACACCAGTGAAAGCAGGCCCGAGATGAGGAATACCAGGCTGGTGATTGCCAGAACGAGTTTAGTTTTGAGTCGCATTGCTAGGGCCTAGGCCGGTTGGTCTTCCCGCGCCTGGCTATATTCCTTGAGCTTGTTGTGCAACGTCTTCAAGCTCACGCCCAGAATCTCCGCTGCACGCGTCTTGTTCTGGCCGGTCGATTCCAGGGTCCGCAGGATGAGCAATCGTTCGGCCTCGCCAACCGTGGTGCCCACTCGCACCGGAAGCACGTTTGCGTCGAATGTCTGTGCCGCGAGCGCTTGTGCCTTGCCGAAACTCGGCGGCAGATGCGCTGCGTCCAACGGCGCGCCGTCAGGGCAAAGAATGACCGCCCTCTCAATCGTGTTGCGAAGTTCGCGGGCGTTGCCGGGCCATTCATAGGCCATCATCCGATCAAGAATCGACGGCCCCACCCCGGAAACTCGCCGGCCGTGCTTCTGGTTCATCTCCCGCACCATCGCTTCGGCCATGATGGGCAGGTCATCCAGGTGCTCGCGCAGCGGCGGCATATGGATATGGAACACGTTGAGCCTGTAGTAGAGATCACTGCGCAGAGCGCCCCGGGCGACAGCTTCATCAGGGTCGGAGTTGGTGGCTGCCAAAACGCGCACGTCCACTTCCTGCTCGGTGCGCGCGCCAAGCCGGCGAAGTTTCCGCTCCTCCAGGACGCGCAGCAGTTTTGCCTGCGTACCCACGGGCATATCGCCGATTTCATCCAGAAGAAGAGTGCCGCCGCTGGCCAATTCAAAGCAACCTGCACGCCGTTCCACCGCACCGGTGAACGAGCCTTTTTCGTGGCCGAAGAGTTCGCTCTCAATCAACGTTTCCGGCATGGCCGCGCAGTTCACCGCGACAAAAGGACGCGGCTTGCGGGGACTCAGATCATGCAGCGTTCGCGCTACCATTTCCTTGCCGGTGCCGCTCTCTCCGGTGATGAGCACAGAGACATTGGAAGGAGCAATCTGCTCGATCAGCCCGAAGATATCCCGCATTGCTGGAGAACTGCCCACCATTGAGCCCAAAATTCCGGTTTCGCGGAGCCGCCGCCGCGCCACCTCCAGTTCGATTGTTGTATCCCGCTGCCGCGTAGCATTGGCGAGGATCGTGCGCAGCCGCGCAGCGTCTACCGGCTTTTGCAAAAAGTCGTATGCGCCCAGCTTCATGGCGTCCACAGCCACCTGAATCGAGCCCTGCGCTGTCAGCAGCACCACTGCCACGTTTGAATTGATGCCTGACCCTTCCTCACCCAGCTTGGTTAGCAGTCCAATGCCGTCCAGACGGGGCATCTTCAGGTCCGTCACCACGATGCCCGGCTCAAAAACCAGGGCTTTTTCCCACCCCTCCACGCCGTCCCGCGCAGTCTCAGTTTTGTATCCCCACCCTGAGATCAGTTCCGCGAGCCCCATCAGCGCGTGGGGTTCATCTTCAACGATCAGGACCTTTACCGCGTTCTGCATGTTGGCTTCCAATGCAATCTTTTCAGTCTGTGTCTACGGCTTCCCACACTTGCGCGCCCAAAGATCGCCGTAACCTATCTTTCTACCACGCGCGAGGCTTGACTAACCCGCCTTTTCGGTAAGCTCTGCCCATCGGGAGTAGAGAGCATCGTTCTCGTGCTGGGCCCGATCAAGTTCCCCGAGTGCTTCTTGCAACGCCGTTGCGTCAGTGGCAATCTCTGGGCTCTCAACACGCTCGCGTGCCGCCGCTAGCCGCATGTCAGACGCTTCCACAAGCTGTTCGATGGCGGAGAATTCCCGAGCCTCAAGATACGAGAGCTTCTTCTTCTGGCTTGAGGCGGCTTGTGAGACTGCTCCCGATTCCGTTCCATCGCGATCTGCGAAGGCCCGATCATTCAGGCCGTTTTGCGCGATTTGGTCTCGTTCTTCAAGCCACGCTTCCCACTGCGCGTAATCGGCAAAGCGGCCTGCAGCGCCCTTGCCGTCGAGGCCCAGCACCGTTGAAGCGACGCGATTGAGCAGATAACGATCATGCGTTACAAGGAGCAGCGCGCCGGGAAAGTCGAGGAGATTCTCTTCGAGGATCTCCAGCGTGGGAATATCGAGATCGTTGGTCGGCTCGTCTAAAAGCAGCACATCGGCCGGTTCCAGCATGAGCTTTGCAATCAGGACGCGCGCTCTTTCGCCGCCGCTCAGATTCCTCACAGGTTGATTGAGTTGTTCTCCGGTAAAAAGAAAGCGTGCTGCCCAACTGGCCACGTGTACCGTGCGCCCCTGGTGGATCACGGCGTCGCCTTCCGGGGCCAGGGCGCGGCGCAAGGTCAGGCTTTCGTCCAATTCACGCATCTGGCTGAAATAGACGAGCCGTAGCGCCTCAGCACGGCGAATGCTGCCCTCTGCAGGTTCGATTTCGCCGCGCAGCAGGCGAAGGAGCGTAGTTTTGCCGCTGCCGTTGGGACCCACCAGGCCCACTTTCATTCCCGCAGTCAGGATGAAGTTGAGCCCGCTAAACAAGCGCCGCCCCCCCATGTCGCAAGCCACGCCTTCAAACTCCACCAGCCGCTTGGTCTTGCGCTGGCTGGCGGCAAAGTCGATCCCTGCCGAGTTCACGGCGTTGCGGGCATCCATTGCGGCCAGTTGGCCAATCATCGCGTTGGCTGTATCGATACGCGCCTTGGACTTCGTGGTGCGCGCCTTGGGGCCGCGTCGCAGCCATTCGATCTCGGTCCGCACCCGATTGCGCAGGCTCTCCTGCTGGCGGCTTTGCGATTCGAGATGTGCTTGCCGCTCCTCAAGAAAACGGCTGAAGTTGCCTTTTACGCGCAGCAGGCCGTCGGCATAAACACGATTCAGTTCAATGATCTCGCTGGACGTTGACTCAAGAAAATAGCGGTCGTGACTGACGGTGACGGCGGCGAACTGCGAAGAGGCGAGCAGTTGCTCCAGCCACTCGATGCCCGCGAGGTCAAGGTGGTTGGTCGGCTCGTCCAGCAGCAGCACTTCAGGTTGACTGACGAGCGCTTCGGTAATGGCCAGCCGCTTGCGCCATCCACCGGACAGCGCAGCCGCCTCCGCGTCGAGATCGGTGAACCCGGCGCGTCCAGAAAGCTCGCGCAGCCGGCCTTCATGCTCATTTGCAGCCACATGGGCGCTTTTCAGCGCTTGCTCTAGCACCTGGCGAGTAGACAGACCAGGAGCGAAACGCGAGTCCTGCGGCACGTAGGCGGCACGAGCCCGCTTGCGCACCGCAAGGTCACCCGTGTCCGGCTCAACCTGACCCGCCAGGATAGCCAGAAGCGTGGACTTGCCCGCGCCGTTGGGGCCGATCAGCCCAATGCGGGCTCCGTCCTCCACGATCAGCGAAATATCCCGAAACAGGGGCGTAGCGCCAAAGGTCTTCGAGATCGACTGCGCATTGAGAATCGGTGGCATCTCTATCCAGACTACCGTCACCAGGGGTCAAGATGCGAACGGAAGGCAGGCCTCGGCCTGCATTTCTCGCCGGACTGGGGCATGGCGCTCTCCAATCAGCAGGCATACCCCTTTTCTTTTCAACATGGCAGATAATTAGGCCCGATTGATGCAGCATGGAATACAGGGAAGGTTCCGGGCACCGGAGGAAAAAAACCTTTCCGGGCCGCCCCCGGGAGGATGCCTCTTACCCCCCCTCGAAATTTGCGGTTATCCACAGAGGTTTGGCAGATAATTTCCCACTCTTGTGAAACAGCCGACAACGCGCTGGCGAGATTAGCTCGCTGGGACTGCTCAAAAATGCGATCTAAACTGAAAGGATGCTCGACTACGAGATTTCCCCGGCCGACACGGCGTCGCTGCTCCGCGAAAACAAAATCCGGCTGATCGATGTGCGTGAGCCCTGGGAGCTTGCCACCGCCAGCATCCAGGGCAGCCTGCAGATGCCCATGGGAGATGTTCCCGCGCGCGCTCACCAGGAACTTGATCCTGACGAACACTTCGTCGTTCTGTGCCACCTGGGCGCACGGTCAATGAGCGTTACTGCCTGGCTGCGCAACCAGGGCTTTGAGCAGGTGCAGTCGCTGCGCGGCGGCATCGACGCGTGGTCGCTCGAAGTTGATCCCGCAGTGCCCCGATATTGAGTTCGCCATTGAGTTCGCCACAGCGCTGCAGCGGCTCAACGTCCTATACTCTCCACTGTCGAACATCGTCACACGGAGCGCACTCATGTCTTCATCCGCAGTAGCCTTTGCCACCCAGAATCGTCCTCGGTTCCTCGATGAACTGAAGTCTCTTTTGCGAATCCCCTCGGTTTCCACGTTGCCTGAGCACCAAGCCGATTGCCGGCGCGCCGCCGAGATGCTCGCCTCCGAGTTGAGCCGCATCGGAATGGAAAATGTGCGCCTTATCGAGACCGAAGGCCACCCGCTGGTCTATGCGGACTGGCTGCATGCCACAGGCAAGCCCACTGTCCTCTGCTACGGCCATTACGATGTCCAGCCGCCCGACCCGCTGGATGAATGGCTCTCGCCGCCCTTTGAGCCCACAGAGCGTAATGGCAACATCTATGCCCGCGGTGCGGTGGATGACAAGGGCCAGGTGTGGGCGCAAATGAAGGCGTTGGAATCTCTTTTGGCTGCGAACGGGTCGCTGCCGCTGAACGTGCGCGTCCTGTTGGAAGGCGAAGAGGAAGTTGGAGGGGAGGGAATTGCGAATTTTGTGGCCTCGAAGCCACCTGAGCTGAAGGCCGACTTTGCCCTTGTCTCCGATACCGAACTGTTCGCTCCCGGCCTGCCAACGCTCTGCGTGGGACTTCGCGGCATGATTTATACCGAACTGGAAGTGCGCGGAGCCAAAACAGACCTGCACTCCGGGATGTACGGCGGCGCAGCCCCGAATCCCTTCTTCGCGCTGGCGCAGATTCTGGCCCATCTCAAGGATGAAAACGGCCACATTCTGATCCCCGGTTTCTACGACAACATTATCCCGCCGAGCGCGGAGGAACTGGCCGCCTGGCGCAGCCTGCCCTTCGACGAAGAGCAGTACCGCATCACCGAAGTGGGCGCCCGTCAACTCGTCGGTGAAGCAGGGTTTAGCGTGTTGGAGCGTACCTGGGCCAGGCCCACGCTCGACGTCCACGGCATTCCAGGCGGCTTTACCGGCGCGGGAGCCAAGACCGTGATTCCGGCCAAGGCACAGGCCAAAGTTTCCATGCGCCTGGTCCCCGGCATGACGCCGGCAAAAGCATTTTCCCAGTACAAGAGCTATGTTGAAAAGATCGCTCCCGCGGGTGTGGATGTGGAGGTGCGGTTGATTCACTCCGGTGATCCTTGCCTGATCCCGGTGGATAACCCGTATATTCAGGCCGCCACACGCGCTTTGCACCAGGTTTGGGGCAAGGATACGGTCTTTATCCGTTCCGGCGGCTCTATCCCGATTGTGGGCGATTTTGCCCGCCATCTGGGCCTGCCCAGCGTGATGATGGGCTTCGGGTTGCCCGACGACAATTTGCATGCCCCCAACGAAAAGTTTCATCTGAAGAATTTCGAGTTGGGGATTGAGTCGATCATCCGGTTTATGGAGGAGGCAGGGCGTTGAGGGAGCCAGAGAACGGCCTGGCGCCGGATGCGGCAGGCTTCGTTCTCGCGGGCGGAAGATCGAGCCGAATGGGCCGCGACAAAGCCCTGGTTCAGTTCGCCGGACAAACTCTTGTGGCCCGTGCCCTCGGCATCTTGCAACAGGCGGGTTTGCCCGCGTCAATAGCGGGCTGGCAGGCGTCTCCCTTGGCCGGCGTACCGGTGATTCAGGACCCCAAGCCGGACTTGGGCCCACTGGCCGGGATCTGTGCTGCCCTGGCGTCAGGTTCTGCCCGGCGTGCGGTATTTTTGCCCGTCGATCTGCCCCTTTTACCCGCGTCCCTGGTGGAGTTTCTTTTGCGTCACGCGCAGACGACCGATGCCTTGGTCACGGTGCCTTCTGTCGCCGGGTACGCACAAACCTTTCCAGCGGTTGTGGACCCATCTGCGTTGCCTGAATTGGAGGCACGGCTGGGGGAGGGGAGGGGGGGCTGTTTTTCGGCATTTCAGGCCGCCGCGGCTCGATTGAACCGGTCTTTCTCGGTCGTGCCGGTCGAGTTTCTTGTTCAGTCTGGAGAGATTGTTCACCCCGATGGCCTGCTCGCCGGTTTTTGGTTCCTGAATGTCAATGGGCCGGCCGATCTGCGACGCGCGGAGAGGCTTTTGAAGGCAATAGCGTAATCTGAATCCACTGAAATGGCTGATGAAGCGGCAAACCCGGAATTCCTGGAGATTCTGCCTGAAGGTTTCGATGAACCGCGGGAGCAGGTCGGACAACCTGTCGCGGCCTCCGTACCGATGATCTCCTTCAGTCATGTCTCCATTTCATTCGGGGACCTGAAGGTTCTCGATAACGTCAGTTTCACGGTCAACCGCGGTGAGACGCTCTGCATTCTGGGTAGAAGTGGAGTTGGGAAATCGGTGGCTTTGCGAATTCTGATGGGTTTTCTCAAGCCTCAAGTGGGCTCCATCCGAGTCGACGGCGAGGAGATTAATGGACTTACAGAAGAGGGAATGCAAGCTGTTCGCAAGCGCGTCACCATGGTCTTCCAGAACGGCGCGCTGTTTGACTCGCTGAGCGTTCGCGAGAATATAGCCTTTCCACTGCGCGAACGAGGCGGCCTCGACGAAGAGCAGGTGCAGCAGATTGTGGGGCGGCTCATCGCCATGGTCGGCGCCGAGGACGTGGAAGAGGCCTTGCCCGCCAGCCTGTCGACCGGACGCCGCCGTGCCGTAGCCATTGCCCGTGCTCTCGCGGCCCAGCCTGAAGTGGTGCTGTACGACGAGCCGACCACGATGGTTGACCCCATCATTGCCCGACGCATGGGAACCCTGATTCAGCGGCTCAAAAGCCAACTTGGGTTCACCAGCATCGTGGTAACTCACGACATGCGCTTTGCCGAGCGGCTAGCCGATAACGTCCTGTTTCTTCACGAAGGGCGTGGCACCTTTTTCGGTCCTCTTACGGCTTTCATGGCATCACCCGACCCCTATATTCAACAGTTCCTTACCCTCGACGCATACGTGTTACCAACGACATAAGTCTCCTCTGTTTTCGTAACAGGTACTCCCCCCGGATTTCACTTGCTATTGGATCGAGCTACCGTTCATCCTTTTCAGTAGAAGCCTTCTGCATCTTGTTATGAGGGTCATCGGGCAGTTGCCGGGGTCTGGAACGGGACGCGGCAAACCGCATTGTGCACCGGCCTGTAGTTGTTTTCTTTTCATGGGTTTAGATGCCCACGTAAGCGTCCAAAAGAACTACGAGAATAACAGTTTCTGGTCATAATCCGTCTTCTTGCAGAAGCAACAATCCTTGCGCGACGAATTGTCGGCATCGCAGTTCGGCAGACAGGTCGGCCTCAATCCTGGTCGGGATTTTGGGTCGGACCTGCTCAATGACATGACAATCACGACCTGGTAGTGCCGCTTGCAGCTGGGTTCACACTAGGAAACTTTCCCCCAGGTTTTCTTGGCGTTGTAGGACTCTTGAGGTTTGCAGCACACGCATGGCAACATCTGATTTCTGGCAAAGGATAGCAACTTCAGTCTCATCCCCGACTGAATGGCCGGGCGATGCCTCCGGAAGCAATTCGCGCAATTCCCATCAAACATCCAGGGTGTGGATGCTGTCTGACGTCCTCACCGTCGTTCTTTCTTCCATCGTTGCCACTACTTTCGAGTTGCATACAGGGCCGTTGAAAAGCGCGAGGGAGTTCTACCGGGGAACCTTGTTCCATGGTCGCTCGATGGGAATCCTGTTGACCATCATGTGCATCTTTACCTGCACACTCGTGGTCACGAGCCGCCGGATGCGCTTATACAATCCGGTAAGTCTGACCAACTTCCTTCACGAGCAGCGTCTCAGCGTGCAGGCCTGTTTCACCTCTGGCCTTCTGCTCACGGGCACACTCTACCTGGTTCACGCCGCAGATATTCCCCGCAGCATCGTTCTCATCACGCTTGGATTGGTCACGATCGCCCTCAGCCTGCGCAGGCTTATCTACCGCATTCTGCTTCATCGAAATTTTGAGCGCGGCATCAATACGCGCAATGTCCTCATTGTAGGAACCGGACCGGAAGCACATGCTCTTCGTCACCACCTTGAGAGCATTCGGCATCTTGGATACACATTCAAAGGGTTCATCGAGTTGGGGGGCGGCGATTCGCGCCTGTCCTCCAACTCCGGCGAAGTGGTCGGCGCCATCAATGCGCTCTTTCAACAAGTACGCAAACAATTCGTGGACGAGATTATCTTTACCTCTCCCTGCGATCACGGAGTTGTGCAGGAGGTGCTGGGAAAAGCTCGCATCAACGGCGTTGACCTGCGCCTGGTCCCGGATCTGTACGGTGGTCTGGCCTGGAACAATCCCATCGAGTACATCGGCCATTTTCCAACCATCCCGCTGCATTGTGGCCGCGTTCCTGAAGTTCGCTTAATGCTCAAGCGCATCTTCGATCTGGGATTCTCCAGTCTTGTCCTGCTGCTGTTCTCGCCGTTCTTGCTGATGATCGCAATTGCCATCAAGCTCGACTCTCGAGGTCCCGTTCTCTACTCCTCAGAGCGAATTGGCAAACGGGGACGGGTCTTCAGTTGCATTAAATTTCGCACCATGGTCCGTGACGCCGAAAACCGCCGCGCCGACGTAATGCACATGAATGAACGTGACGAGGTGTTGTTCAAAATTGCCAACGATCCCCGCATCACCAGGGTTGGCCGTCTGCTGCGGAAGTATTCGCTTGACGAGTTGCCGCAGTTTTTCAATGTTCTGCACGGCGACATGAGCGTGGTCGGCCCTCGTCCCCCGATTGCCAGCGAAGTTAAGGAATACAAGCTCAGCCACTTGCGCCGGCTCGACGTGACTCCCGGCATCACAGGCTTGTGGCAGGTGCAGGGACGCCATGATCCATCATTCGACAGCTATGTCTCGCTCGATGTGACCTATATCGAAAACTGGAGTATCTGGCTGGATTTCAAGATCATCGTGCGTACCATCGGAGTGATCTTCTCTGGAACCGGTACCTAGGCACTTGGGCTAAACGCAGATCCTGCTTGCGCCTGAGCGCATCGGTTGGTTTGTTCGAAGGATTAAAATCAATCTGTGAAGATCGCCCTGGCCCAGATCAATCCCACCGTCGGAGATTTCACCGGGAACCTTGAAAAAATTATCGCGGCCAGCGGCCGAGCCGCCGCTCAGGGAGCACGTCTCACCGTTTTCTCCGAGCTTGCTATCTGTGGATATCCTCCGGCCGACTTTCTTGAGAAACCGAGCTTTCTTGCCCGGTGCCGGACTGCCGTAGAGGAACTTGCCAAGGCAACGCGCGGCCTCTCGAGTGCCGTGGTAGCGGGAGTAGCCCTGCCCGCCTCGCCCGAAGGCGGCAAGCCTGCCGTCAATGCTGCCGTTCTACTCGACGGCGGGCGCGTGCTGCTGGAACAGCACAAGCGCCTCCTGCCCTTCTACGACGTATTCGATGAACAGCGCTACTTTTCACCCTCCAGGTCGCAACAAGTTGTGGAACTGGACGGAGTGCGCCTCGCCATCACGATTTGCGAAGACGCGTGGAACGATAAGAACTTCTGGCCGCGCCGGCTTTATTCCGTCGATCCGATGGAGGAGTTGATGCGGCAGAGTCCTGCCATCCACATCAACCTCTCTTCGTCTCCGTTTTGGCACTCCAAGCGAGAGGTTCGGCGAGAGATGCTGGCAGCCATTGCGCGGCGCGACGGCATACCTGTTCTGATGTGCAACCAGGTGGGAGGCGACGACAGCCTCATCTTTGACGGTTCCTCGATCGCTCTCAATGCGAGCGGCGAACTAATCGCGCAGGCCGCCTCATTTGAAGAGGATTTGCTGCTGGTCGATCCGTTCACCGCGCAACTCATCCCGGGTCCGGGTTCGGATGACACCGAGGCCGCGTATCGTGCCCTGGTGGTTGGAACCCGCGATTATGTCCGAAAGTGTGGTTTTCGCAAAGTCCTCGTCGCGCTGAGCGGCGGAATCGATTCGGCCCTCGTTGCAGCGATCGCTACAGAAGCGCTTGGCTCTGAGAATGTGTTCGGTGTCGGCATGCCCAGTCCCTATTCCTCGGCGGGCTCCGTTGACGATAGCCGCAGGTTAGCTGCCAATCTTGGCATCCGTTTCGAACTCATTAACATCAGCGATCTCTTCCAGCAGTACACCCATTCGCTTGACCCGCTCTTCGCCGGACTGAAACCGGATACAACGGAAGAGAATATCCAGTCGCGTATTCGCGGCAACCTTCTCATGGCGCTTTCAAACAAGTTCTCCGCGCTGGTGCTTACCACCGGCAACAAGTCAGAGATGGCGGTGGGTTATTGCACGCTTTACGGTGATATGGTTGGTGCTTTGGCTGTCATTGGCGACCTGGTCAAGACGCGTGTTTACGCGATCTCTCGCTGGCTCAATCGGGAGCGCGAAGTCATTCCCGCCCCGATCCTCGAAAAGCCGCCTTCCGCTGAACTGCGGCCCGACCAGAAGGATACCGATTCGCTGCCGCCCTATGAAGTACTCGATCCCATCATCGAGGACTACGTGGAGCACTACCGCACTCCGGAATGCATCGCAACCGCACACAATCTGCCCTTGGCCCTCGTCCAACACGTGGTGCATCTTGTTGAGCGCTCAGAATACAAACGCCAGCAGGCTGCGCCGGTTTTGAAGGTCACTTCCAAGTCGTTCGGCATGGGCCGCCGATTTCCCATTGCCGTCAAAGTTCAGGTATAAGCTAAAAGGTGGGACTTTTCCCGCCTTTAGAGGAGATTCCGCTTGATCCGTCCGTATGCTCGCCTAGCCAGCGCCTCCGTGCTGGTTCTTCTATCCCTTTCTGCTTTCAAAGCCAATGCCCAGCAGCAGGTCCCGCCCGCGCAGACCCAGTCGCCCTCCACATCAACACAGGAGCCCGCTGCTCCGGCCCCCACTGGCGCGCCCGTGTTTCCCAAGCCGGATCCCGCGAATTTCACGGCCACGACTCCGTCCAAGGATGTCATCAACGCTTTCTTGCAGACCAGTTGGGGTTATGACGATCGCCGCGTTTGGCAAATCCAGGCCATCTTGAAGACTCCGGTGGAGGGTATCAGCAAAGTGGTCATCTTTGTCGGCGACAAGTCTGGCAAACAAAAGCCCACAGCGCTGCAATTCTTTGCCTTGCCGGATGGCAAGCACATCATCGCCGGCGACGAAATCATCCCCTTCGGTGAACACCCTTACGCAGACTATCGCGCACAATTGCAGCAGGCCGCCGACGGCCCATACCGCGGCTCCGCATCGAAGGACTTGGAACTGGTTGAATTTGCAGATTTCGAATGCCCGCACTGCAAGGAAGCCGAAGCCAATATGGACAAGCTCGCAGTGGATTTTCCGAAAGCCCGCATCGTCTTTCAGAATTACCCCCTGGAGCGCATTCATCCCGCCGCACTTACCGCTGCATCCTATGGTGTATGTGTCAACAAACTGGGTGGCAGCAACGACTTCTTCCAGTTTGCCTCGGCGGTCTTCGATGCTCAGGAAGGTTTGGCGACGGCCGATGGCGCTACCCTCACTTTGAACAGCGCTGTCACCAAGGCGGGTCTTGACCCGGCGAAGGTGGCTGCCTGCGCGGCGACTCCCGCGGTTGCTGCCCAGGTGGATGCGTCGGTGAAGCTTGCTCAGTCTCTGAACATCAACCAGACACCGACCTTGATGGTCAATGGCCGCCAGGTCCCGATCGGTGGCGTGCCCTACGACACGATCAAGCAAATCGTCGAGTACCAGGCCAAACTGGACGGTATACCTCAGTAGCGGATTCGCGATCCAGATAGAAAGACTGAGCCCCGAGGAATGACCGCATCTCGAATTCGGGAGATGCGGCCCGCTCCGAGGCATTCATTTGCTGGACTTGCGTGCGTGCTTGCGGAGCGGAACGTTACGGCACTTGCGGGCCACTGTCAACGCGCAGCATTGGCGAATGGCCGGCTGCCTGGGGTCCGCGTATCACGTGGGGAGTCATGATAATCAGCAGCGTGGCGTAATCCTTCTGAGTTTCGTTCGCGGTCAGTGTGTTCAGCCCGGGAATCTCAGTAATGCCCGGAGTGCCGCTGAGTGCCTGGCTTTCGCTCTTGTCCACTTCGCTTGCGACCACGACGCCGGAGCCCTGTTTGATAGTGGCCACGCCGGAATAGGAACGGTTGTTCAGCACCGGCACCCCGTTTACCGACGTACCGGCAAGCGCTGTAATCTTCATATCCAGCGTGAGCGCAACGTCGCCGCTGCGCATCACCTTTGGCGTGGCCTTTAAGGTCAGGCCCAGATCCTCATACTGCACCTGCGGAATCTCGGTCGTCGCGCCCTGCAGCGAGGAAAGCAGCGATGAGAGGCTGCTGGAACTGCCTGCGCTGGTCAGTCCGGGGATGTTGATCCCGCTTGTTCCCGTGTTCGAGTAGGACGAGGTCATGATGGGGTAGCGCGTGCCCGAGCGCAGTGTCCCCTCTTCTCCATCGCCCAACCGCAATTCAAAATCATCCAGTTCGCGAGAGTCGGATGAGTTCAGATTCAGGTTGAGCGTCGAGGGCCCGGGTGACAGACCTGAAAGCGTGAGGCCTCCGCCGAACAACGCAATGCCGTTTGAAAAGATTGAACTGGAAACCTGACCCGAAGCCAATAGAATGCCCAGAATCGCGAGTGTATCGCCAGGCGCGGCAAGTCCCGAGGAGATAATCTGCTGCACCAGGGACTGGTTGGCATTCAGAATAGCCTGCTCTTCAGCGTACACATTGAAGGCTGTTATCTGCTGAGGCAACTGAGCGCCGGTGTTCCGGGTGCTGTTGTGCGCGAGTTCAATCAATCGCACGTCGAGTAGAACCTGGCTCCTGCCGTCCAGAAGGTCCCGCAGCGTGACATTGAAGGCATTCAGCGTCTTTGTTGGCGCGCGGATTGTGAGCGTACCGGAACTTTGCTCGATCGTCGCATGCGGTGCGTCGAAAACATTCTTTGCCAGGTTCCCGACTTCCGTCATGTCGGAGGTCGAGAGTCCCGGCAAGTACACGGTTTCCATCTCCTGGCGCAGAAACTGCTCGCGATTGAGACGAGTGTCTTTCGCCACCAGCGCGCGATGCGCGTCCAGCGGGACCCAGAAAGAGTCCGTCACCATGCTCAGCACCTGCAAGGCCTGGCCGAACGGTACGTTGTCCAGATCCAACCTTACTTGAAACGCTGGAATGCTTTGGTCGACCGTGGCTTCGATCCCATAGGCCCGGAAGACAGCCTGGATCAATTGCCGCATGTCGGTCCGCTGGTGAAAGCTGTGCAAACCCGCAGCAGGCTCCAGAACCGGAGTTTCGCCTGCGGTGCTGGCGCCGTCTGCATAAATTGGCTGCGATCGATCCACTAAAGCATCTGTGGCCAGTTCTTGCAGATGCTCTGTAACCAGCGGATTCCTGGGGTCAAGCTCGTCCGCCCGTTGCAGTGCCGCACGCGCGGCGTCGGACTTTCCCTCAAGGCGAGCCTTGGCTGCGGTTTGAATCAATGCTGTGACCGCGTGACTGCGCGCCACTTTGGCCGCGAGCGAGTAATCCGCATTCTCTGGGTCGAGTGTTGCCGCTTGCTCATAATCGCGCATTGCCTCGTCAAATTGTTCCTTCTCAAACAGCCTGGTGGCTTCCATGAAAAGCTTTGCGGCGCGGCGGTGGTCTTTCGCGCTGACTCTCTTTTCATGATCCGCGGATTCAGAACGCGAGCCTTGCTGTTGAGCGGTTTGATTTACGACCGCACCTGGTGCGGATGTCGGCGGCTGTTGCGCTCCCGCGGCGGCAGCCACCGCGGCTAGCAGCAGACCTGCCAGCGAGGCGCGTCCTGCGGTACATTTCCTCTTCACGCCAGGTTCCTCGATGTTGCAAGGAGGTCGGCCAATGAGGTTGCACACACCTCGGGCCGGTGCTCAAGCAACGTATCGAAGCTGGAGTGGCCTGTGGCCACCGCGATAACAGGCAGGTTGTTCGCGCGTGCGGCCTCAATGTCGCGCGGAGTATCGCCCACCACGCAAACATGAGCGGCTGCGCCTGCCAGGTCGCGCGCCTTGCGTGCGGCGTGACCAATGAGTTCTGCGCGGACAGGGAATCGGTCGCTGAAGCCGCCAAAGCGAAACCACTCGCGCAAACCGGCCTCCTCAATCTTGATCCAGCCAATCATCTCCAGGTTGCCTGTCGCTACACCGAGCAAGGCTCCTTGCCGGGACAGATGAGCCAGAACTTCCTTCACACCCGGCATCAGCACCAGATCCATCTGGCGGCGCCGCTCCGCCACGTGAGAGCACATTCCTTCAAGTATGGCAGCGATCTGCGGCTCGAGCACTTCAGCCGGAATGCCCGCCTGGCTGCATGCCTCGCGCAGAATCGCCGTGTCGGTGCTCCCGTGGATCGCTACACCCGCGAGAGTTACCTCAAATCCCGTCACCCGCTTGATGCTCGATGCGACCGAATCAAAATGCACACGGTCGCGACAGCGCAGCAGCGTGCCGTCGATATCAAACAGATAAGCGTCTTGCCGGTCCCAGGCAAATCCGGGCTGAATGGCGATGCGCGCTTCGTCTCTCTGCTGGGTTGTCTGCATGCTTTCGGTTGGAATCGTCAGCCCTGGCGATAGCCCTGGCGTGCCGCTCCAAATACAAGACGTTCGCTGCGCGGCGGACGCTTGAGGCCGGCGCGAACTTCTGCCAGGCTCAGGTCCAGTTCAGCCATCGTGCGGCTCAGCGTGTTGCGGTGTATTCCCAGTTCTTCGGCGGCCTTGCACTGGTTTCCCCGATGGGCCATCAGCACTTCGCGCAGATATTGTTTCTTGAACTCGCGCACGGCATCTTCATAGCGGATGCCGCTGGAATGCATCTGTGTAACAAGGCTGTCCAGTTCTCGTCTCACTTCACCCTCTTGCTCTTCTAGCTTGCCACATCGGGTCATCATACGACCGGGCAAAAAATTATGCTCCACTTTTTCCTGGGTGCATCCAGGAAGGCGACTCTTTTTCCAGGTGATTCAACTCCGCGCGGATGCGATCCGCAAGGATCGTTGGGGTAACGTGCGTGCTCAAATGGCATGCGCCGAAAAAATACCGGGGCAGCCGCGACTGTGTAAGCCACTCGGTTTCAGGAAAGAACGCTACGGTGACCAGAATGAATACAGTAATCAGCAATGCCCCCTGGAAGAATCCAAAGACCGCGCCGGCCAAACTATCAAGGCAGCCAAGTCCAACCTTGTGAAATGCCTTCGACAGAATTGAGCCGAGGATGCCGGCCATCAACATGACCAACAAGGCAATCAGCAGAAAGCCAATGGCGTCGGCTATCTCTTGCGAGTGCAGCAGGGGCTTGATCGCCACCGCAATGCGGCCGTAGTTCCATGCCCCCAGCACCAGACCGAGCAGCAGGCCGCCGAATCCAAACACTGAGCGCAGAAAGCCTTGGGCAAGCCCGCCCAATACGGCTCCAACAAGGACCGCCACGATGATCCAATCCATCAGGGTCATGGTTGTTCCGCCTACTTCGCTCATTACTCGATTTCCATGCCGGTAAGCCGATGGAACGCCTCAAGATATTTTGCTAGTGTACGCTCTACCACCTCGTCGGGTAGTCCGGGCGCGGGTGCCTGCTTGTTCCATTGGATGCGTTCAAGGTAATCGCGGACAAACTGCTTGTCGAAGGATGGCTGAGCGCCGCCGGGCTTCCATGCCGCGGCCTCCCAGAAGCGGGAAGAATCGGGGGTAAGCACTTCATCCGCAAGCAGGATTCCATCTGCCGTGGTGCCAAATTCAAACTTTGTGTCTGCCAGGATCAGGCGGCGCGATTCCGCATGTTCCGCTGCCCTCTGATAAATGGCCAACGTCAGCCGCCTTAGCTCTGCGGCAGCATCCGTGCCCAGAAGCTTTTCAGTCGCCGCAAACGAAATATTCTCATCGTGCGCTCCGTCCTGGCTCTTGGTGGCGGGCGTAAACAGAGGCTCTGGCAAGCGTGAGCCGTCTTCAAGGCCTGCAGGCAGCGCAATACCGCACACTGTTCGGCTGGCCTTGTATTCCTTCCATCCCGAACTGGCAAGGTAGCCGCGTGCAACGCATTCCACGGGAAACATCTGAGCCCGTTTTACCAGCATCGAACGGCCTTCGAGCTGGTTCGCATAGGGATGGAGGGAAGCGGGGAACTCCGAAACTTTTGCCGTAATCAAGTGGTTCGGAAGCAGATTTGACAACAGGTGAAACCAGAAGAGAGAAATCTGCGTCAGAATCTTCCCTTTACCGGGGATGCCCGTTCCCAGAACGTGGTCGAAAGCCGAAATGCGGTCCGTGGCCACCAGCAACAATGCATCGCCAACAGCGTAGAGATCGCGCACCTTACCCCTGCCAAGCAAGGGAGTTGAACCCAAATCGGTTGTTAGGAGAGCATTCACGAGAAGGTCTTACCTCGATGGAACTGAATCTCCGATTGTCCAGCGAGAGAGGCTCTTTGTCAATGTGGAGACGCCCGGACTTTGTGTTCAACAATATGGAGTTGCTGCGACGAGATCGATCCCGTTTTGAGTCAGAAAATGAATGATTCACAGTTAACACAAACCAGTGTGACGGCCGTCACGGAACGCACCGCGCACTTAGGCGACACTCCAGTTGTCAACATGGTTCGGAAGGCGCGTAAGAAAGCTTTCTTTGAGCCGGGCGACACGAGGCAGCAGTGGAAAGGGGAAGCCGCCGCTAGCTTCGTTTGTATGGGATCGCCAGTAGCCGAGCACTACCGACCTCCAGTGCCGGCTACTGGTCCCCGCTATTATCTTGTGAACTACAAGCGCCTCCGAAGAGAAGTGATCCTTCGGGGGCGATTTTTCTGCCCCTGTCCTCTTCGGCCTGACCCGCGCACCCACATCGCAGTCAGTCCCTTGGCACACCATCGAGACTCACTTCGCCATAGCCGTCACCGTGCCAACGCGCCTGCATTCTGTCGGGCTTCCGGCCATACAACCAAAACTCGGAAATCCGCGAACTCCTTCCTCGAAAAAGCTCGTTGAATGACTTGCGATTTTACAGCGAATGATCCAGATACATGGTAAATCCGATCGCCATCTACCAGTTCGCTATAAGTGGGACTCTGTTCATCACTCCGCGCGCAGGATCTCGGTGGGGTCGGTGTGCAGCGCGCGAAGCACGGCGGGCAGTGTGGCAACGAGCGCGGTGACTAGAATTGCGCATGCCGGCAGCGCAAGCATATCTGCGTCAGTTGCTTTCACTTGGTAGAAAAGCGACGCGACATAGCGCGCCGCGCCGAATCCGAGCACGACGCCCGCGCAGCCACCGAGCGCGATCATCAGGAACACATCGAGAGTCACAAGGCGCACAATGCGGGAACGAGTCGAGCCAATCGCTATGCGAATACCGATTTCGCGGCGGCGCTGGAGGACGGAGTAGTTGAGCACAGCATAGAGTCCGATGCCGGCGAGGAGCAGCGCGACAGCGGCAAAGAAGGCGGCGAGCATGGCGATCAGGCGCTCGCGAATGGTCTGGTCGCGGACCAGATCGAACTGCGTGGTGACGTTCGAGACGCGAAGGCCGTTGTGGCGCTGTGCGATGAGATGGCGGAGAGAGTTGGCGAGGGCGAGCGGGTTCTGGGCATCGGTGTGAATGACGAATGTGGCGAAGTCGACGGCCCTGGGGGCGGATTTGTCGTCGATTGCGTTGAAGGGCACGTAGAAGACGGCGCGGTTGGGCTCGCGCAGGTCGTGGTCAGGGATGTCGGGGGTAACGCCGACGATCTTGTATTGGCCAGCTGCGCCGAGGTGGGGATTGGCAGGGCGTTCAAAGAAGCGGCCGACGGGGTCCTGGCCGGGGAAGAAGGTCTTGACGAAGGTTTCGTTGACGATCGCGGCTCCTGGCGAAGTGTCTTCAGGGCGAAAGTCGCGGCCTGAAACCAGTGGGATCTTCATCGTCGAGAGCCAACCCGGAGAAACGTTCAGGAAAAAGGCGGGAGTAGGACTGGGAGGCGCGCCGTTGATGGAGATTTCGCTGTTGATTTTGATGCGTCCAAGAAGGGGCCAGCCCGAGATGGCGACCGAGTTGACGCCAGGGGCGGCACGGAGCGCCTCGGCAGTTTGATTCCAGACGACAGAGAGCTGGCCTTTACCGGCAACAGTTTGGAGCAGGAGCAGACGGTCGGTGGAGAAACCGAGGGGGCGGTTCTGCAGACGCTGGAAGGATGCGACGAAGAGCGATGACAAAAAGAGGACGAGGAAGCAGAAAGCGACCTGAAGGGCAATGGCTCCACGCATGAGACGGCGTGGCGAGTGCGGATCTTCGCCACCTTTGAGGGCGGTGACGGGCCTGACAGCAGAGGCACGGAGTGCAGGAAGCAAACCAAGCAATAGAACGACGAGGATCATGAGCCCGAAGCCGAAGAGAAGCACACGCCAGTCGGCGGAAAGGGCGAGGCGCGCAGGGTTGTCGGGCGGATTGATGAGGCTGAGCACAAAGGGCGCCGACCACGCCGCAAAAAATGCGCCAAGGACGGAAGCCAGGAGGGCGAGCAGCGCGCTCTGGCAAAGGATGAGTTGGACGAGGCGGCGACGCCCGGCGCCGATCGAGATTCGAAGTGCCATCTCCTGGGCGCGAGCGGCAGCCTGCGCGGTCATCATGTTGGCGACGTTGACACAGGCGATGAGCAGGACGAGAGCGGCCAGCAGACCGAGGATGCCGAGGAATCGGCGATAGTCCTTCTGGAGATCGGAGATGCCTGCTTCGGCGGGAGTGAAGACAAGCTTCTGATTGAGATAGCGGTCAATGTCCATTTGAGTCATGCCGCGCAAGCACCTCGAGCACTCGGTTTCGAAGGCGCGGCTCACTGCGGAGAGGTGCTGGCGGAGCGGCTCGAGGGCGGTGCCCGGGTTGACGCCGGGTTTCAACATCAGGAAGGTGCGGTGCCAGCTGACGCCGTCCTCGTGGGCGAGGCTGTTCATGCTAAGGGGCAGAAAGATGTCGGTGACAGTTCCCTTTTCGACTCCAGTGAAATCGCTTGGGGCCACGCCGATGATTTCGAAGACCTGGTTGCCGATATGGATTGAGCGGCCGAGGACGTGGGGATCGCGGCCGAAGCGGTGATTCGAGTAGTCCCAGGAGAGGACCGCATAGGGAGCGACACCGGGGCCGCGGTCATCGGTCGGGGAAAGCAGGCGGCCAAGCGCGGGCTCAAGGCCGAAGAGCGGGAACATGTTGCCGGAGACATAAACGACGTTGGCCTTCTCCATGTCGTCGTCGGTGGACCAGGTAATGTCCGTGCGGTCGGCGTCGCTGATGGCGATGAGGTCGGCCTGGTCCTTCGCGGCATCGCGCATGAGCTTGAAGTCCGGCGTGGCCCAGTGGTCGTCCTCGGCAGGCTTGCCGTATAACCCGGTCATCTTGCGGGAGAGAACGTAGAGCTTGCTGGAATTGGAGATGGGCAGCGGGCGCCAGAACAGGGCATCGATAAGACGGAAGGCGGCGACACAGGAGCCTATGCCGAGAGCGAGGGAAAGCACAGCGGCCGCGGACGCGACCTTGTTGCGGCGGAGTTGCCGCCAGCCAAAACTCACATCGGCGAGAAGCGACTCAAGCCATCCGGCAACACGAATGCTGTGGCTCGCCTCGCGCTGGCGCAGAATCGAACCGAAGGTGCGACGTGCTTCGTCGGGGTCGCGTCCCGATGCAATGGCTTCTTCGATGTGCAACTGCAGCTCTTCATCGATCTCGCGGTTCAAGTGCTCGCCGCGCACGGCATTCGAGATACGCGACCACAGAGACATGTCATGCCTCCCGGAGAACCCGGTTGATTGCCAGGCTGACTGACTGCCAGCGCGACTCTTCTGCGCCCAGTTGCTTCTTGCCTGCGGAGGTCAGTTCGTAGATCCGGGCGCGGCGACCGGTGTCTTTCTTGATCCACTCCGCGCGAATCCAGCCCGCTTCTTCCATGCGATAGAGCGCGGGGTAGAGCGAGCCCTCCTCTGCGCGCAGCACTTCGCCGGATGTACTGGCGATGGCGGCCATGATGGCGTATCCGTGAAGCCTCGGGCGCCGCGACAATATCTTAAGCACGAGCAAATCGAGTGAACCTTGCAGAGCGTCGGTCTTGGCCATACTTAGAGGTCTTTATATAGACATCTAAGTATAAAGTCAAGACGCGCTCATCTCATGCAAACAGCCCGAGTCACTCTTTACAAAGCGGCTGGCCACCGGGGCGCTGTCCATTCGCACATAAGGCGAATGCCCTTCGCGCACTTTGCACAAGGGTGGAAATCTACAAACTTCAATCACCGCCGAAAGGGCTGAAAACTAGAAGCTTAAAGCTGCCTCACGCCGTAGCGCGTTGCTGCTCTTGGCCGCCCAGCCGCACGCTCACCACCTTGGACACGCCCGGCTCCTGCATAGTCACGCCGTAAATCATGTCGGCTGAATGCATCATCCGTTTCGAGTGGGTGACAAGCAGGAATTGCGTCTCCTTGCTCAAGGAGTGCAGCAGGTCTGCAAGTCGGCCCACATTGGTCTCGTCGAGCGCGGCGTCTACTTCGTCCAGCACGCAGAAGGGGCTGGGCTGGAACTGGAAGATGCCAACCAGCAGCGCCAGTGCCGTCAGCGCCTTCTCGCCACCCGACAGCAGCAACACATTCTGCAGTTTCTTTCCCGGGGGCGAGGCAACAATGTCCAAGCCGCTCTCGGCCTGATTCTCAACATCAGTCAGGCGCAGGAAGGCTTGTCCCCCGTGGAAGAGCCGCGTGAAGACCTGCGAGAAGTTCTCGTTGATGCGGGCAAAGGCCTCGTCAAACTTGGTGCGCGAAATCTGATCGATTTCCTTGATGGTCTCCTGCGTATTTTCGATTGATTCCATCAGGTCCTTGCGCTGCGTTTCGAGGAAGGTATGTCGATCCGCCGTCTCCTTATACTCGTCCAGAGCCATCATGTTCACCGGGCCCATCTGCTCAATCCGCTGGCGAAGCGTGCGGCAAGTTTCTTCTTCCGCCGACAATTCTTCCCCCATCTTGTGCACAATTTCGGAGTCGGCACGCAACGTGGCTGCTTCCGCGTTCACTTCAGTCAGGCAACTCGCTTCGAGATGCTCCAGGTCAGAGCGCAATTTGGCCACTTCGCTGGAGCGATTGGCACGATCATCCCGCATCTGGTCCAAAGCTGCGCGGGCCGTCTTTAGCTGAGTCTCCATCATCGCCAGTTGCTGGCGCAGTTCATGTGCCTGCGTTGCCACCGCTTGCGCCTGCGCCAGGGCCTCTGCGCGTTGCGCGGTAAGCTGCAGTTCGCGTGCGGCCAATTCCGCACTTTCCCGAGTGCGCTGCTCGCGTTCTGCTTCTGCCGCGGCCCGTTGTTGCTCGATGGCCAGCACCCGGCGATCCAGATCGGCATGGAGTCGGTCAATACGCTGGAAAGCCGTCTCTGCGCCACGCCGACGCTCTTCCAGCCCGGCCAGTTCCGCAGTCAGGCGCGCCGCCTCCTGCTGTAATCCTTCACGCTGCTGGCGTTGGGTTGCCAGTTGTGCTTGTTGCTCTTCAAGAGCCGCTTCGGCCGTCGCGTGCTCGCCTTCAAGGCGCACAGCCTCTTCGCGCTTCTGGGCGATGACTTCGTGCTTGGCCTCGCGCGCGTCCTTGTTACGTGCAGCTTGCGCGGTCCAGTCCTGCAGACGCCGCTCGATCCGTTGCGCTTCAGCCTCCATCTGCTTCAAAGCAGCGCCTTGATCGGCGGTGTCGCGCTCGGCCAGCCTCCGATCTTCGCTGCGTGCTTCAAGCTGTGTTGCGATCTCCTCGATGGTCCGGGCCATCGCTGCTGCTTCCGCCTCAGCCTGCGCCAGGTTCTTCTCGAAGCCGGCCAGGCGGCCATCAATATCCCGCAACTCTCGTTTGAGTGCCAGGGGACCTTCGCTGGCAGGTTTGCCGCCCGTTACCGTTGCATTATGGAAGCACTCGCCTTCCGGCGTCAGGAAGAAGGCGTTAGCGTGCTCGCCGGCCAGTCGCTGTGCGTCGGCGGAGCTGTCGACCAGGTAACCGTCTTTCAGTTTCGGCAGAATCGCTTCCAGCGAGCGACCAAAGCCGTTCAGCACACGGACGGTATCTTTGAGCGGCGTCATGCCCGGTCCGGTGAGTGCGTCTCTTTCTTCGTTCAATGTGCTGTGTGAGCCTCCTTTTGCGTGAATCAGAAACGTTGCGCGGCCATCTACACCGGACTTCAAGAGCCGAACGCCTTCCTCGGCAGCCACCCAGCTTTCGACGACCACATAATTCAATTCATCGTGCAGGAACTCATCGACCACGCCTTCGTGTTCACCACTCACTTCAAGAAAATCGGCAAGCGTGCCCACCGGAGCCATTTCATTGCCCATCGCGCCGGGCTTGAGCAGGCGCCGTACCGTGTCAGTCGAATAACTATGGTCGCGAATCAATGCTTCAAGCGAATTGCGCCGCCCGGCAGCGGTAGCTTGCGCACTGCGAAGCTGGTTTGCCCGCGCCCGCAGCCCGTCTTCCTCTGAACGACGTGCCTGCAAATCTTCGCGCAGCGCAGTGATCTCAACTTCCAGCCGGCTAAGCGTTTCGGCTGCGGACTCAAAGCGAAGCTTCGCCTGGCCGCTTTGTACGCCAAGGGTCTCGAGTTCGCGCCGGGCCTGGTTCAGCTCAGCCTCAAGCCGCTCTGCCTCGCGTTCGAGGGATGCCAGGCTCTCTTCGGCCTGCGCCGTGCTATTGCGTGCGTTGCCGGCCATGGTGAGAAGGTGAATCGCGTGACGCCGATTCGCATCCAGTTGTCGTTCCGCGCTGAACACCTCTTCTGCCGCCATGCGGGCTTCCTGCTGCCGCGTTTCCACCGTCTGGCGAAAGGCCCGCGCCTCGTTTGCGGCCGTCTCAAGGAATGCGTGTTGCTGCGCGCGCTCCTCGGCGATGCCGCTCAACTGGCTTTGTGTCTGCTCCAACTCGCCAGCCGCCGCGGCCAGCCGCGCCTCCAGTTCACTCACGCGCTCCGCATTGCTGCGTTCCCGCGCAGTGGCCCGTTCAAGCTCAACCGCAGCGGCATTGGCGCGATTCTGTGCTTCCTGGCCTTCGCGGTCCAATTCATAGCCGCGTTCGGTCAGTGAGTGCTGACCGGCTTCCATGGTGCCGATTTCCGTCGCCGCGCCATTGATTTGCTCTGTGAGGCTGCGAATCTCCTGGTCCAGCCGTGCCTGATCCGCATCCATCATCGCCATGCGGCTGGCGAGAACCACACGCGACCTGCCGCGCAACTCATCGCGAACCGCGGCAAATCGCTCTGCCTTGGACGCCTGGCGTTTCAGGCTGTTCATCTGCCGCGTAACTTCCTCAAATATGTCGTCCACGCGCGCAAGGTTCTGCTTTGCGCTCTCCAGACGCAATTCGGCCAGCCGCTTCTTGGTTTTGAAGCGCGTAATTCCCGCTGCCTCTTCGATAATGGCCCGCCGGTCGTGCGGCTTTGAGCTGAGCAATTGCCCGATGCGCTCCTGGCCGATGATGGCGTAGCTCTCCGGCCCCAACCCAGTGCCCATAAAGATGTCCTGAATGTCGCGCAGCCGGCACAGCTTACCGTTGAGAAGATATTCGCTGTCGCCGGTACGAAACAAGCGTCGAGTAATGATGATTTCGCCCTTTTGCGGTGTGCGGTGGAACTTGCGGCGGCGAATCTTTAAAACTACTGCGTGCGGGCCCTCAACCGTGGCAGACGGTTGCACCACTCCGGGATCATCTTCTTCAAGGGTTTGGCCGGGCTGTTCGGCTGCCACAATCTCTTCGGCCTCGGCGGCTTGCTGGCGGCGAAGTTCATCTTCGTCCCAATCCTGAGGGCCGTCGTGGTCCACTACCACCTCCGGCTCGACGGGCACGGGACCCTCATAGGCCGCAGGGTCGACCATGGTCAGCGTGACCTCGGCCATCCCGAGGGGTTTTCGCTCTCGCGTTCCGGCGAAGATCACGTCCTGCATGTTGGTGCCACGAAGGCTCTTGGCACTTTGTTCGCCCAGTACCCAGCTCACGCCATCCAGAATGTTCGACTTGCCGCATCCGTTAGGCCCGACCACCACGGCAATGCCGGTTCCCGGCACTGTGAGTTCCGTGCGGTCGCAAAAACTTTTAAAGCCGAGGATGTGGATCTTCTTCAGTTTCAGCATGTTCACTCCGGGTTCATGGAATACGGCGAGATTCTGGCCTTTTCAGCTATTGCAAAGGGCTCTCACCACCGCCTGGAGCGGTAGAAAGATTGTCCTTCGATACAGACTCTAAGGAGCAAGGAAGGCAGGGTCAATGTGCCTGAAAGGTGTTCTTGTGGATAATAGGGGGCGGAATTCGTCTTCTTCGAGAATTGTCGGAATTTGTGCTTGATTTTTGGGATTTCATGCCATTTTGCCCCCTTTTTCCACACCTTTGGAGCAGGGCGCATCAACTCTCTTTCAGCGCGGAGCCGGCGGCTTTCCTGATCACCTTTTCTACGGCGCGCAGCGCCTGGGGACGGGGAAAGCTGGGTCTGCTGGCCAACCGGATGGTCCGCGCCGACCGTCCGGCGAGTTTTCGCAGGGCAATGCCGCGCTGGCCCAGTGAACCGGCTGCCAGTGCCGGGATCAGCGTTGCGCCGTACCCGGCCGCCACCAGGTTGACCAAGGTTTCCAGCGTTGCCGCCTGCATCGACCCCTGGAACCCGGCTCGCGGGCCATGCTTTGTGCCGCAGGCTGCGAGAGCCTGATTGGCGAGGCAATGGCCTTCGGCCAGCACCAGCAATTCGTCGCTGAGCGCATCCTCGTGGACCGTCGGAGATTTGGCGAGACGGTGATTAAGGGGCAAGGCCGCCAAAAGCGGTTCCTCGAACAGGGCAATTTCAGTGATTTCGGGCGCCTCGGCATGCGTGGCCAGCAGCACGGCATCGAGCCTGTGGTTTCGCAATCCATCAATCAGGGCCCGCGTCTGATCTTCCCACAACTCGATGGTTAGATCCGGGTAGGCCTGGCGCAAGGGGTTGAGGATCAGGGGCATTAAATACGGCGCGAGAGTAGGAATTACGCCGAGTTTCAGTGGGCCTGTCAATGGGTCGCGCGCGGCGCGCGCCACTTCCTCCATCTGGCCTGCCTCATGAAGGACGCGCTGGGCGTGGATCAATATCCGGTTGCCGACCGGGGTCATTTCAACGCGCTTGTTGGTGCGTTCGAGCAGCGTCACACCGAGTTGATCCTCCAGCTTTCGGATCTGACTGCTGAGTGTGGGCTGGCTGACGTTGCATGCCTCTGCCGCCCGGCCAAAATGGCGAAGCTCGGCGAGGGCAACCAGGTAACGGATTTCTTGAAGGTTCATGAATGTTTCGGCCCGTCCAGGCGGCGTTACACTGGTTTGCGCCTGGCTTGGTACTCATTCCGGCGCTTTATCCGGAATACTCCTATCATAGGCCAGGGGAATCGTCATTGTAGAAACAATTCATTTTACTTATGGATGCGGCGAGATTAGCTTGAGAAAGGTAGGCTGGCTTTCGAAGCGCCCGGTCGCTACCGAGCCGGCATCCAGAAGTTCTATCAACGACGCAGGGCCCTCAAAACCAGCCCGGCGCGAAACCCAAAATCACATTCACAGCACCTCAAGGAGACGTGCCCATGTCTGAACGCGAGACAAAGACCCCAGGACCACCCATAGTCGACGATCAGAACGCCATGTCCGGCGATGCAAAATGCCCGTTTTCGAACGGCGCCGGGAAACACACAACGGCTGGAGCGCAATCGAACGCGAGCTGGTGGCCCGATCAACTGAACCTGAAGGTCCTGCACCAGCGCTGCCCACTATCCAATCCCATGGGCGAGGCATTCAATTACGCCGAGGAGTTCAAGAGCCTTGACCTCGACGCCGTGATCAAGGACCTGCGCGTCTTGATGACCGACTCGCAGGAATGGTGGCCAGCGGACTTCGGCCACTATGGGCCATTCTTTATCCGTATGGCATGGCATAGCGCGGGAACCTATCGCATCGCCGATGGCCGCGGTGGCGCGGGCGCCGGAGCGCAGCGATTCGCTCCCCTCAATAGTTGGCCGGACAACGTAAGCCTCGACAAGGCGCGCCGCCTGATCTGGCCGATCAAGCAGAAGTACGGGCGGAAGCTTTCCTGGGCTGACCTGATCATCCTCACTGGCAACGTTGCGCTGGAGTCGATGGGGTTGAAGACCTTCGGTTTCGGCGGTGGCCGCGAGGATATCTGGGAGCCGGAAGAGATTTACTGGGGACCAGAAACCAAGTGGCTGGGAGACGAGCGCTACAAGGGCGACCGTGAGCTTGACAATCCTCTCGGCGCGGTTCAAATGGGCCTGATCTATGTCAATCCGGAAGGACCCAACGGCAAGCCGGACCCAGTGGCTGCGGCAATTGATATTCGCGAGACGTTCGCGCGCATGGCCATGAATGATGAGGAGACCGTTGCCCTCATCGCCGGTGGACACACATTCGGCAAAACACATGGCGCAGCCGATCCCGTTAAGTATGTCGGCCGTGAACCCGAGGGCGCCCCCATCGAGGAGCAGGGACTGGGCTGGAAGAACAGCTTTGGCAGCGGCAATGGCGGGGATACCATCAGCAGCGGCCTGGAAGTCACCTGGAGCACAACGCCAACGAAGTGGAGCAACAGCTTTTTCCTCAACCTGTTCGGCTACGAATGGGAACTGACCAAGAGTCCGGCTGGCGCGCACCAGTGGAAGCCCAAGGGTAACGATGGCGCGGGCACTGTTCCCGACGCGCATGATTCCTCCAAAAGCCATCAGCCTACGATGCTCACCACCGATCTCTCGCTGCGATTCGACCCAATCTACGAGAAGATTTCGCGCCGGTTCCTCGATCATCCACAGGAGTTCGCCGATGCCTTCGCCAAGGCCTGGTTCAAGCTGACGCACCGCGACATGGGGCCTCTCTCGCGCTACCTCGGCCCGCTCGTTCCAAAGGAGCCGTTGCTCTGGCAGGACCCGATACCCGCGGTGGATCATATTCTGATCAACGAAAAGGACATCGCTGACCTGAAGGCCAAGATCCTTGCATCCGGGCTTTCCATCGCGCAACTGGTCACCACCGCCTGGACGTCTGCCGCCACTTTCCGCGGCAGCGACAAGCGCGGCGGGGCAAACGGAGCGCGCATTCGCCTGGCACCGCAACGGGATTGGGAAGCCAACCAGCCAGAAGAACTGGCAAAGGTTCTTCAGAAGCTGGAGGCAATCCAGAAGGAATTCAACGGTGCGCAGTCCGATGGGAAGAAGGTCTCGCTTGCTGACCTGATCGTTCTGGGCGGCACCGCGGCCGTCGAGGAGGCTGCCAGGAAGGCTGGTCATGCCCTGAAGATCCCCTTCTCGCCAGGGCGCACGGACGCGTCGCAGGAGCAGACCGATGTGCACTCGTTTGCCGTACTGGAACCGGTTGCAGACGGGTTCCGCAATTACGTTCGCAAGGGACAAGAGGGATCAGCGGCTGAGTTCCTTGTGGATCGGGCGAACTTGCTTACGCTGACCGCTCCGGAGATGACGGTTCTCGTCGGTGGCTTGCGAGCGTTGAATGCAAACTTCGGGCAGTCCGCACATGGCGTTTTGACCAAGCGGCCTGGTACATTGACCAATGATTTCTTCGTGAATCTTCTTGACATGAACACGAAGTGGCAGAAATCTGTCGCATCCGAAGGGGTTCTTGAAGGACGCGATCGGGCGACCGGCCAGCTCAAGTGGACGGGCACCGTTGTCGATCTTGTCTTCGGTTCGAACTCTCAGCTCCGAGGCCTTGCGGAAGTCTATGCATGTGGCGACGGGCAGCAGGCGTTCGTGCGGGATTTTGCGGCGGCCTGGAGCAAGGTGATGAATCTTGACCGCTTCGATCTCGCATGATTTCAAGGGAAAAACCCTGGATAACCGGAGTTCGGGAGTTCATCGTGGAATGGCAGTTGGGCCATTTCGACAGGTCTGAACCGGCGGACTGAAACGAGCTAGCGGAGCGGCTTCCCAAACGGCTTCGGCTGGGACACTCAAGAGTGTTCCCCGGCCGGAGCCGTCGCTGCGTCCGTAGCCGGAAAAGAAAAAAGCGAGGCCGACGCATGCCACGGTCGGATGTGCGTCCATTTCGCGAAAAAGCGAGGACATACAGGTGCACGTTTCGCGCAAAAGCGAGGACATGCAGGTGCACGTTTGGGTAAAAGTGAGACTCGATCGTTGGGGAGCGGATGGCGATTTCAAAGGTGGAAGGTGAGTGCGGCACCCCAGTTCCTCTCAGGCGCAGGTCCGAGCAAAAAGGAGGGAGAGGGCAAGAACCCTCCCCCTTTTCCAGGGGAAGCCGAAAGTCAGATCTATTTCGCCAGGTTGTCGAGGTCGAGATTCAACTCGAGCACGTTGACGCGAGGCTCGCCTAAAAGTCCGAAAGTCCGGCCTTCTGTATGCTGCTCGATCAACTGCCGCATGCGTTCTTCGGTGAGGCCGCGCACCTTGGCCACGCGAGGCGCCTGGTAGTAGGCGTTGTCGGGAGTGATATCGGGGTCAAGGCCCGATCCCGAAGTGGTGACCATGTCGATGGGGACAGGCTTGCCGGGGTTTGCGGCGGCGAGTTTGTCAATGTCTCCCTGGATGCGAGCGACCAGCTTGGCATTCGATTGGGCCAGAGTCGAGCCGCCTGAAGCGGTGGCGTCGTATCCATTGCCGGCCGCGGAGGGCCGGGGGTGAAAGTAGCGATCCGATGTAAAGCTCTGCGCCAGCAGTTCCGAACCGATGATCTGCCCTTTCTTCAGAATCAGGCTGCCCGCGGCCTTGTGCGGGAAAACTATAGCCGCGATGCCGGTAACGACGAGCGGATAAGCGATGCCCAGCAGAACGGCAGTGACAAGTGTAAAGCGGATTGAAGTGCCCCAAACCGAATGAGTGGACGATACGGTTTGCGCGCTTGAAACAGCGGGCAGAGTGGATGTGGAATGCACGGTATCTCCTTGTTTACGCCAGGTGCAGGGCTACGAGAAACATGTCGATGGCCTTGATGCCGATAAACGGAATAATGATGCCGCCCACGCCATAGACGAGCAGGTTGTTGCGCAGAAGAATGTCGGCGGCCTTGGGCTCGTATTTGACGCCCTTGAGAGCCAGGGGAATGAGCGCCACGATAATGACCGCGTTGAAGATGACCGCAGAGAGTATGGCGGACTGCGGCGAGTGCAGATACATGATGTTCAGCACGTTGAGCACCGGGAAGACACCGGCGAACATGGCGGGGATAATCGCGAAGTATTTGGCCACGTCGTTGGCGATGGAAAACGTGGTGAGCGCGCCGCGAGTCATGAGCAACTGCTTGCCGATCTCCACGATCTCAATCAGCTTGGTGGGATTCGAATCCAGGTCGACCATGTTGCCGGCTTCCTTCGCTGCCTGGGTGCCGGAGTTCATGGCCACGCCCACATCGGCCTGCGCCAGCGCGGGGGCGTCGTTGGTGCCGTCGCCGGTCATGGCTACGAGTTTGCCCTTGCCCTGTTCGCGCTTGATCAGGTCCATCTTGTCTTTGGGCTTGGCCTCGGCAAGGAAATCGTCGACACCGGCTTCCCGCGCAATCACGGCGGCTGTAAGCGGATTGTCGCCGGTAATCATGATGGTGCGAATGCCCATGGCGCGCAGTCGGGAGAGGCGATCTTTCAGGCCGCCTTTCACAATGTCCTTCAAGTGAATGGTGCCAAGGGCGGTTGAGTTTTCCGCCACCACCAGCGGCGTTCCGCCAGCGCGGGCGATCTCTTCCACGTTGTCGCGAACCCGCTTGGGGAGGGAAGATCCCTGCTCCTCAAGAAAGCGCGAGATGGCGTCCACTGAGCCTTTGCGAATGCGTATGCCGGGCAGATTTACGCCGCTCATGCGGGTCTGCGCGGTGAAGGGCACGAATTCCGCGTGAATGCCGCCGAGGTCGCGTCCCCGCAGGTTGTACTGCTCCTTGGCCAGCACGACGATGGACCGGCCTTCGGGGGTCTCGTCGGAGAGCGATGAAAGTTGCGCCGCATCGGCCAGCCGCTCGGGGGTGACGTCGGGCGCGGTCAGAAATTCCGTCGCCTGGCGATTGCCCAGGGTGATGGTGCCGGTTTTGTCGAGTAGAAGCGTGTTTACGTCGCCCGCGGCCTCAACGGCGCGCCCGCTCATGGCCAGCACGTTGTATTGAACGAGGCGGTCCATGCCCGCGATGCCGATGGCTGAGAGCAATCCGCCGATGGTGGTGGGAATAAGGCAGACCAGCAGCGACACCAGAACAAAGATGGTTTGCGGAGCCTTGGAGTACATGGAAAACGGCTGCAACGTAACCACCGCCAGCAGAAACACGATGGTGAGTCCGGAGAGCAGGATGCTAAGCGCGATTTCATTGGGCGTCTTCTGCCGGGTTGCGCCTTCCACAAGGGCGATCATGCGGTCGAGAAAGGTTTCGCCGGGATTCGAGGTGATTTTCACCTTGATCCAGTCGGAGAGAACCTTTGTTCCACCGGTCACGGCTGAACGGTCCCCGCCGGCTTCGCGAATGACGGGCGCCGATTCACCGGTGATGGCGGACTCGTCCACGGAGGCCACGCCTTCAATCACCTCGCCGTCGCCGGCAATGTAGCGGCCGGCTTCGACGTAGATGACGTCTCCGGCGCGCAGCAGGCCGCTGGCAGTCTCTTCAAGTGCACCGCCGATGGAGTAGCGCATGGCGATGGTCTCGCCCTTCGCCTTGCGCAGCGTGTCGGCCTGGGCCTTGCCGCGTCCTTCGGCCATGGCCTCGGCGAAGTTGGCAAAGAGCACGGTGAACCACAGCCACAGGGTGATTTGAAGATTGAATCCGAAGCCGGGCTTATGCAGCACCAGGTTGTTGATGAGCAGGGCAGTGGTGAGCACGCTGCCCACTTCGACCACAAACATCACCGGGTTCTTGACCATCCAGCGCGGGTCGAGCTTGCGCACCGAATCGAGCAGTGCCTGGGCCATGATTTCCGTATTCCAAAGACTCTTTTTATCAGCCATGACAGTCCGTTTCGCCTTTTCCTGATGCGGTGTCGGTTAGAACAACTGGCCTGCGTGCAACTCCAGGTGTTCGAGGATGGGCCCCAGGCTTAGCGCCGGGAAGAAGGTAAGTGCGCCAAGAAGCAAAACCACGCCGATGAGAAGGACGGTAAAGAGCGCCGTATTCACCGGAAAGGTTCCCGGAGAAGGAGGCACGCTTTTCTTCTGGGCGAGATTTCCGGCCAGGGCGATGACGGGGATCATCATGAGAAGCCGCCCGATGAGCATGTCCCAGCCCATCGCCACGTTGAGCCACCAGTTGGTGCCCAGGCCGGCGAAGGCCGAGCCGTTGTTGCCTGCGCCTGAAGTGAAGGCATAGAGCAATTGGGTAAACCCGTGCGGGCCGGGGTTGGTGATTGCTGAAAGTCCGAAGGAAGGCGAAAGCACAAAGCAGGCGGTGAGCGAGAGAATTACGAGAGGGAAGATGAGGACGTAAAGCATGGACATCTTCACGTCGTAGGACTCGATTTTCTTGCCCAGGTATTCCGGCGTGCGGCCCACCATGAGTCCGGCGATGAAGACCGAAAGCACAACGAAGATGAGAATGCCGTACATGCCGGAGCCGACGCCGCCGAAGACCACTTCGCCGAGCATGATGTTGGTAAGCAGGACCATGCCGCCCAGCGGAGTGAAGCTGTCGTGAACGCCGTTGACAGCGCCACAGCTTGCGTCAGTGGTGATGGTGGCAAATAGGGCGCTCTCGGTGATGCCGTTGCGGACCTCTTTGCCTTCCATGTTGCCGCCCGGCGCGGTCGCAGTGCGGGCCTGTTCAGCGCCATGAATGAGCGGGTGGGGTTGGGACTCGGCCCAATAGACAACGGTGAATCCAGCCGCGAACAGCACAAACATAGCCGCCAGCACCGCCCATCCGTGTCCGGGCGAGCCGGTCATTCGTCCCAGGGTGTAAGTAAGCCCGGCAGGAATGATGAAGATCGACAGGATCTGGAGGAAGTTGGAAAACGGCGTGGGGTTCTCGTAGGGATGCGCGCTATTGGCGTTGAAGAATCCGCCGCCGTTGGTGCCCAGCATCTTGATGGCTTCCTGCGAAGCCACCGGCCCTTGCCCGATGGTCTGAATCTGGGACGGTTGTTCAAGCGGGTGCGCCACAGTATAAGCGTGCAGATTCTGCGGTACGCCCTGGGCGATCAATAAAAACGCATAGATGAAGGAAGCCGGCAGCAGCACGTACAGCGTCACGCGGGTCATGTCGACCCAGAAGTTGCCAATGGTGCCTGACACGGTCCGCTTGATTCCGCGGATGAGGGCCACGGCCACCACAATGCCCGCGGCGGCCGACCAGAAGTTATGGGTCGCGAGACCAGCCATCTGGGTGAGATAGCTCATGGTGGTCTCAGGCGTATAGAACTGCCAGTTTGTGTTCGTAGTAAAGCTGGCCGCGGTGTTCCAAGCAAGGTCAGGCCCTACGGCAGCGAGACCCTGCGGGTTCCAGGGCAAAAACGCCTGCAGGCGCTCGATGGCGTAAGTAAGCACCATGCCCGCGGCCGCAAAGCCCAGCATGGCATAGGCATACTCGCGCCAGTTCATCTCCTTTTCGGAGTTCACGCCGGAGAGCTTGTAAATAAGCCGCTCAAAAGGACGGAGCACCGGGTCAAGCCAGGTTCTTTCGCCTTCCAGCACGCGGGCCAGGTAGATGCCCACCGGACGAACGGTTGCAAGCAGAACGAGGCAGTAAACAGCAAACTGCAGCCAGCCATTGGCGGACATATCAGAATTTCTCCGGATAGAGCATCGTGAAAGTCAGGTAAACCAGCAGCAAAACTGAAAAAATGAGTGCAACCGCCGTAATGAGATCCATGGGCTACCTCAACTTCTGGCATGCCTTGACGTAAAGAAACGCCAAGGCGAAGAAAACTGCCGTGAACAGCAACATCACCACATCTTGCATCGCAGGTCCCTCGGGTTCGACGCACGGCGTGCCCGGCCTAGCGTGCAAGCGCCGGTTCCATGCTCAAGAACGATTCTGGATTAGGCCGTGTTGTGTTGCCGGAAGGGTTTTCTAAGGAAAACATAAGGGCGGCTCAGGCGCCGTCGGGGGATGTTGCCGGCTGGGCGCTTTACTCTTCTGTTCCGGTCCATCCTTCGGGAACAAACCGATAGCCGACCCAGGGTTCGGTCTGGATGTAATGCTTGCCTGTTTCGCTTTCAAGTTTCTTGCGCAACTGACCGACAAACACGCGCAGATATTCCGGCTGATGGGCCGACTGCGCTCCCCACACCGCCGTCAGCAGGGCCCGATGGGTCATGACCTTGCCGGCATGGCGAGCGAGATGAACCAGCAGCTCGAACTCCTTGGGCGTCATGCGGACCTGCTTACCTTGCACGGTAATGGTGTGAGCCGTCTCGTCGACGACGAAGTCTCCGGTTTCGATGGCCGCCGTGGTCCGTTCGGGAGCGCGGCGCAGATGGGCGCGCACCCGCGCCAGAAGTTCCTGAATGCCAAAGGGCTTGGTCACGTAGTCGTCTGCGCCCGCATCGAGGGCTTCGACTTTCGCGCGTTCATGGTCGCGAACCGAGAGAACCAGCACCGGGGTCGAGGACGTGGCACGGATGGCGCGGCACACTTCTACGCCGGACATGCCGGGCATCATCAAGTCCGTAATGACAAGGTCAGGGGGCCACTCGCGAAAGAGCCGCACGCCTTCTTCAGGGTCGTTGGCTGTGCGCACGTCGAAACTCTGCGCGGACAGTGCCGCGCGCAGCACGCGCGTAATCTGCGGCTCGTCGTCAATCACCAGAATCCTGCCGGGCATACATTGATCTTCTTTCAGGTGAAGATTACATCATCGGGTTGGGCCGGTATGATTTGCGTTGGGGACGAAAATGAACGTGTTCTCCGAGTCACGCCGGGCTTTGCACTGGTTGATGGCCACGTTGACCGCGGTGGGAGCCTCGATTGTGCTGGTGTGGTCAGGGGCGAACCCGACCACCGCGGGAATGGTCTTTCTGGTTCTGGTGGTGTGGTCGGCAGCCCAGGCCGGAATATGGCCGTCTCTGTACGTCGCGGTTCTGTGCGCAATCTCTTTCGATTACTTTTTCCTGCTTCCTCTGCACACGTTTCGAATCGCCGGCATCCAGCAGTGGGTGGCCATGATCTCGTTTCTTGCGAGTTGCGTGGTCGCAGGCCGGTTAGCCGAGCGGGCGCGGCGCCAGGCCAGCCAGGCCGAACAGCGCCGCGAAGACGTGGAGCGTCTCTACACCCTCAGCCAGGAGATGATGCTCTACGAGGATGCTGCCGGCCTCATCCGTGAACTGCCGCGGATGATTCACCGCATCTTCGCGCTCGATGGCGTGATGCTGTATGTCCGCGACCAGGAACAGTTCCACGCATCAACTGCTGAGTTGCCCATGAGCATCCAGGCCAGCTTGTCCGCCTTGACCCAGGGACAGCAGCCCACGCAGATCGTGCCCGGTGAGATCACGGCGATGCCCCTGACGCTGGGCCTGCGGCCGGTGGGGGCACTGGGCTGGCGTCCTGCAATTCTCTCCCACGAGGTAGCCACTGCCGTCAGCGCGCAGGTTGCCATCGCAGTGACCCGCGCCCTTGCCATTGAGGCCTCGGCGCGGCTCGAAGCCTCTCGTGAGGGAGAACGGCTGCGCACCGCGCTCATTGACTCCCTCACCCACGAACTGCGCACGCCGCTGACGTCGATCCGCGCCGCGGCCACAACGCTGATGCAGGACGAAGGGCTCGATGATGCCGTCCGGCTCGACCTGGCTTCCGTTGTCGATGAGGAGGCGTCCCGGCTCGATCTGCTGATTGGCGAGGCAGTGGAGATGGCCGAGATCGACGCCAACGTGCTGCAGGTCCACGTTGTGCAGCAGCACGTTAGAACCTTGCTGGAACATGCTGTCGAAGAGTCGCAGGCAGTGCTTTCACCACACCACTCCGTCATCACAGTTGAAGAGCCCGACACGCCAGCCTGGTTCGACCCGCAACTGCTGGGCCGCGTCTTTCGTCATTTGCTGGAGAACGCGGCGCGTTATTCTCAACCCGGCAGCCGAATCGCGCTGGGCAGCAAGCGGGCTGGAGATCGCCTGGAGTTTGTTGTGGAAGACAACGGTCCCGGCATTGAAGCGGCTGATCTGCCATTGATCTTCGAGAAGTTCTATCGCGGCAAAAAAGGCGCTGCGATCGGCAAGGGCACCGGGATGGGCCTGGCGATTGCGCGCGCCATTCTCCAAGCGCACGGCGGGGGAATTGAGGTTTCAAGCGTGACAGGGCAGGGAACCAGCTTTCGTTTCTGGGTGCCGCTGGTGGAGAAGGAACCGATTGCCTCGAAGTGAGAGCACACTTTGAAAAACTTCAAATCAGCTAAAAACCTATCCCGGCTCTCCGCTCCAGTTGCAATCAACATTGCAACGCTGCTCTGAACTTTCGACAGCCCACTCCAGCAGGCGCGCCACTCGCCATGCCGCTACGGCTTCAACGGGTGCAGGCCCCTTGCCGAGCAGTGCATCGCGCACGCCCGCATAGAAGAGCCGGTAGTCACCGGGAACAGGGGTGACAGGACAAGTGACCATGCCGCCGTCCACATCCACACTCAGCGTGCCCCAGGCGGCAGGTGGCTCTTCACCCCAGTGGGGATCAGTGATGCGCGTGACTTTGCTGAGCGCAGCCTCCTGCGGGTCCACGCCCCACTTCCAGTAGTTCCCCTTTGTCCCGCGCAAATGGAAGCGTGGCCGTGCCAGTGTCGAAAGCAGGTTGGCTTCCAATGTCACCAACAGGTTGTAGTAATGCAGGCGAAGGGTGAACGAGTCGTTTGCGCCTTCGCCGTCCCGTTCCCGCCGCACCTCGGCGCCCAGTGTCTCCGGCTTGCCAAAAAGCGCAAGGGCCTGGTCGGCAACATGAGTTCCCAGATCCAGCAGGGTGCCTCCACCCTCTGCCGGGTCGTCCTTCCATAGCCGTCTGGTGGCGCCGGGGCTCCAGCGGTCGAAGCAGGAATGCATGTGGACAAGCCGGCCCAGCGATTTCTGGTGTAACAAATTCTGGATTGTCAAGAAATCGCTATCCCATCGCCGGTTATGAAATGGAACGAATTGCAGCCCGCAGCCGGCAGCCAGTTCCAACAGTTCGGCGATCTTTGCGGAACCGACGGCCACCGGCTTGTCAACGACAACATTCTTTCCGGCCTCCAGCGCTTGCAATGCGATCTCGTAGTGCGTACCGCTTGGAGTTGTGACGACCACGAGGTTGATGGATGCGTCTGCCAGCAACTGGTCGAGGGTGCGGTAGGTGGTGATGCCCGGATAACGCTCGGCTGCTTGATCTGACGTTCGCTCCACGACAGCCGCTAATTCCAGCCCGTCGACAGAGGAGATCAGCGGCGCGTGAAAGACGCGCCCTCCCAATCCGAAACCCACCACGCCTACGCGAATCATTTGCCGCTCCCGAGTCCGGGCTCATGTTCCCAAGGCCCGGCTAGCCTTCGAGTTTATACCGCGTTTCGGCAAGCCGGTAAAGCCGTCGCCACACCAGCCGGTTCATGGTGACCACCATGAGCGAGATGAGGATGGTGGCGAGCAGCAGGATGGGAAAGCGTCCGCTGTCGGTTGCGGCGCTGATCTCTGCGCCGAGGCCGATGGTTTGCAGGGTGCGGCCGGGCATGTGGGTGTACTCGGCAAAAACGGAGGCGTTCCAGGCGCCACCTGATGCCGTAACCATGCCGGTGATGAGATAGGGAAAGATTCCGGGAAGGATGAGGCGTGTCCAGCGCTGCCAGCGGGAAAAGTGATAGAGCGAGGCGACTTCGCGCAAGTCGGAGGGAATGGACATGGCTCCGGCGATGACGTTGAAAAGGATGTACCACTGGGTGCCAAGCAACATCAATGCGATGGACCCGACGCCCAGGCCGCCGCCGATTTTGACGAGCCCAATGAGCAGGATCGGGAAGAACGCGGTGGCTGGAACCGATGCCAGTACCTGTGCGATGGGTTGGATGAAGCGAGCGAGCCTGGGGCTGAAGCCGATGGCTACGCCGACGGGAATGGTCCAGGCAGCGGAGATGAGCAGGGCGGCGTTGACGCGAAGAAATGTGGCGCCCGCGCCCTCCAGCAGCAGTTGCAGGTCGGGCCAGGTCAGGTTTCTCAGCAGCAGAACGGCTTGTAGTGCTCCCCAGCACACAACGATGATTGCCGGTACGGCAAAAGCCCAGAGTGCTCGAGGAATTCTATGGCCGGCAGTGTTTTCGTCGAGCGGATGGACGACGCGGCAATCCTTGGTGGCCGCCATGCGGCGGTAAATGGGTTCTTCGAAGCGGGTGAGGAGGCGGCCCGGCAATTCACTGAGCAGAGACGACCTCCGAATCAGTTCGAGGACCGGAGAAGTAACGCGATCGGCGGACTCGACCTGTTCGAATTTGAATTTGTCGCTCCACGCGATGAGCGGCCGCCACACAAGCTGATCGGTGGCCACGACGATGAGGATCACGACGGCGAAACCGGCTATAAGCGCGCGCATGTCGCCTGATTCCGCCGCGGTTTGCAGGTAGCTGCCGAGGCCGGGCAACTGGAAATTGCGCGTGCCCATGGTGAACATTTCGCAGGCCATCAAGGCAAACCATCCGCCGGCGACGGAGACAATGGAGTTCCACACCAGGCCGATGGCGGAGTAGGGCATTTCGAGCTGCCAGAAGCGCTGCCAGGCGGAGTAGCGGTAGATGCGCGAGGCTTCCAGCATTTCGCGCGGGATGCTCTTGAGTGAGGAGTAGAAGCTGAAGGCGAGGTTCCATACCTGGCCGGTGAAAATGAGAAGGATAACGCCCATCTCGATGCCCATCTGATGGCCGGGAACAAGCGCGACCATGGCCAGCACCACGGGCGGCAGAAAGCTGAGTACGGGGATGGATTGCAGAATATCCAGAACCGCGATCATCCACGCTTCAATGCGAGGGTTGTAGGCGGCGATGTATCCGTAGGTGATGGCAAAGGTGAGACTCAGAAAGTAAGCGATGCCGATGCGCACCATGGAGTAGAAAGCGTAGGCCGGCAGCGCGCCGATGGAGTGCGAGATGGGCACCACGGGGACCGGCTTCCCCAGCCAGTAGGCGCCGGTGGTGACAATAGAGAAAAAGAATGCCAGGCCAACGGCAGCCACGCCCATATCGATGAGGAATGGCCAGGGGCGGGCAGTGACGAGGGTTCGCGCAAGGGGATGGAGTTTCACTCGGCTTCCTCGTTGGGGGCGATCTCCTCTTCCAGCGCGTCGGGCATGACAAAGCGGCGCCGGCCCGCGTCAAAGTCGAATAGCTCGGCATAGCGGCCCCAGGTGATGGCGGTTTCCATCTGCCGCAGGCATTCTTCCTCGCTGAATTGCTCGTCGAGCATGTCGAGGAAAAAATCTTCGGGCACTGTGTGGTCGCTCTTGGCTTCGAGCGCCCGGCGAATCTGTCGCAGCAGCAGTACGTGTTCCACGGCTGCATCGCGAAACAGCTCTTTCTGGCGCAGAATTTCGGAGTTGGCAAACTCGGTGCCGCTCTCGGTGATGGCCGCGTCACCTTCCTCAATCTTGAGGAAGCCCAGCAATTGAGCGGCGTCCACAATGGGTAGCAGGTCGTCGATCTCAAAGGCAAGATCGTCGGCGAGGCGGTAAATGTCGTCGCGGCCGCCTTTGTCGAGCAGCAGTTCGAGCAATCCGGCCATGCCGCCGGGCCGGGCATGGGGAAGCATCTGGTAGCGCATCTGGCGCTGGTCGCGAACGCGGGGTCCGGTCTGCTGATCGGGCGCCTCGGCCGGGGCTACGTCCGGCCTGGTAAGCACCTTGTAAATGTAGTCCACCAACTGCGTAAAGGGCTCCGACTTGCGGTCGCGCGGTTGCGCCAGTTGTACCTTGAAGTCGGTGCGGATGTGCCCCGGGTTGCGACCCAGCACGATGATGCGGTCGGCAAGCAACACTGCTTCCTCAATGTTGTGCGTCACGATAAAGACGGCTTGCGTGGGCATGGTCTTTTTGGCCCACAGCTCCAGCAGTTCACTGCGCAGGTTCTCGGCGGTCAACACATCCAGCGCGGAAAAGGGCTCGTCCATGAAAAGGACCTCCGGTTCCACGACCAGCGCGCGCGCAAAGCCCACCCGCTGCCTCATGCCGCCGGAAAGCTCTTTCGGATATGCGGACTCAAAACCGTCCAGACCGACCGTATCCAGCATCTTCATGCTGCGGTCGTGGCGCTCGGACGGCGGCACGCCCCTGGCCTGGAGCGGCGCCTCCACGTTCTCGAGCACCGTGAGCCAGGGAAAAAGCGCGAAACTCTGAAATACGATCGAAACATTGATTTCCGCATCGGCAATGGGCTTCTCGTGCCAGTAGACCTGCCCCGCCGTGGGTCGCGATAAGCCAGTCAACATGCGCAGCATGGTGGATTTGCCCGAACCGGAAGGCCCCAGGAGTGCTACGATCTCCCCCGGCACAATGCTCAGATCCGTGGCGGAAATAACCTGAATGCGGTTCTCGCTTGGCTGGGCATAATACTTCTCAATCTTCTCGGCACGGATGATGGCGCCGGTGGATGATTTCTGGGCCGCGTTCTGAATTCCGGCTTCGGGCATGCATGGTTCTCCGCTTAGGGGTCTTGCGCCCTCGTTCTGCAAGTGTATGACTACTCAATGGATGCCAGATGAATAAAGCATGGGGCTTGGGACCGTACCGGTTTTTGGGAACCGGCGATTCCCTAAACATGGATAGGCCGCGATTTGCATGGGTATCGTCTAATTGCCCAGGCAGAGCGTATCATAATCAGGAAAGCGTATCGCGAGGGCGCGAGCCCCAACTGAGCTTCCCAAGTCTCGTTTCGCGGAACTTTGAAATGAAGTGTTTTCGCGCTGTATTCAGGCGCTTAGGAGAGTATGTCCGAGAATCACCTTAAGCCCAAGGTCCTCGTTGTAGACGATGAACGGATTATTGCTGACACGCTGGCGATGATCCTCAACCAAAGCGGCTTTCAGGCCCGTGCGGTGTATTCCGGTGAAAAGGCCCTCGAAATGGCCTCGACCTATGCGCCGGATATGCTCATCACCGACGTCATCATGGCCGACCTGAACGGCATCGACGCGGCGATCCAGATTCGCGCCCAGCTTCCGGGCATCAAGATCCTGCTCTTCTCGGGCCAGGCGGCTACGGCCGACCTGCTTGAAAAAGCGCGCAACCAGGGTTATGAGTTCGAGATTCTGTCCAAGCCAGTTCATCCCCAGGACTTGTTGACCAAGCTGCGGGGGTAAGTTGTTCTCCCTTTGCCGGGACGTCAGGCCTTCAGCTCGTGGCGTCCTTCCAGCGCACGCGCCATGGTCACTTCGTCGGCGTACTCGATGTCGCTTCCCGCAGGTACGCCGGTGGCGATGCGGGTAATCTTCACCGGGAAGCTACGCAGCATCCCGGCCAGCCAATTGGCGGTCGCCTCGCCTTCCAGCGTAGGACTGGTGGCCATGATCACTTCGTCCACTTCGCTGAGTTCGATGCGCGCCAGCAGCGTGCCGGTGCGAAGCTGCTCCGGCCCCACGCCGTGAAGCGGTGAAAGCGTGCCGTGGAGCACGTGATAAACACCGTTGAATCCCCGCGCCCGCTCCACTGAGCCAATGCTTGTCGGCTCTTCCACCACGCAAACAACGCGATGGTTACGTGTGGGGTTGGAGCAATAGACGCACGGGTCCACGTCGGTAACGTTGTTGCAGATGGAGCAAAGGCGCAAGTTCGCTTTCAGCCCGCGCACGGCCTCGGCCAGCGCAGCGGCATCGTCGTCTGACTCACGCAGAATGTGGAAGGCGTACCGCTGGGCGGTTTTGGTTCCCACCCCCGGCAGCTTTTTCAACTCTTCAATGAGCCGGGCCATCGGCTCGGCATAACGTGACACCGCGAGCGCCTCCTAAATTGCCCTGTACACGAGACCGGTGAACGCGTCTCCGTTGATCGCTGCATTCGTCGCTCCGGCTTCCATTGCGACGTAGAGAAATCTGTCTAGCCAAGCCCTGGAAGTTTGAGGCCGCCGAGCATTCCCTGCACGCTCGACTGGATAGCTTCATCTGCCTTGTGTCCAGCTTCATTGACCGCGGCCACCACCAGATCTTCCAGCATCTCCACATCCGCCTGACCGCCGGTGAGGCTCGTTACCGCCGCAGGGTCGATGCGAAGCTTGAGCAGTTGCTTTTTGCCGTTCATGGTCGCGGTGACCGCGCCGCCACCGCTCGATCCTTCCACCACGGTCTGGGCAAGCTTGCGCTGAACCTCCTCCTGCATCTGATTGGCCTGGGAGAGCATTTCCCCGATCTTGAGCGGGTTGATCATGTTTTCTTCCTCCTCGGCAACCCTTGCAACGTCTGCATTTGTCTGGCCTATCCTGCCTGCTGGACGGGCTGGCTATTTGACGCGAAGGTCCACCACACTGCGAATCTCTGCCTTGAATATTTCTTTGGCTCGCTGCACCAAAGGATGCGCCAATGCCGCTTCCTGCACGCTGCCGGAAGGTGGCGCGGACACCGTGGTTGTTGCACCGCCTGATCCTTCACCCGGAACCACCAGGAAGCGCGACGGCGCGCCGAGCCTTTGCAGTTCCTGGCGGATGATCTTCTCCGCCACGGCATTCACTGTCAAGGTCAGCATCTTCTTGCCCATCCCGGCCACTTCAATCCGCAGGCTGGCGCCGTCCTGAGTCCACGTACCCGCACCCAGCAATTGCGAAGCGGTATCGTGTCCGGCGGCAGCTAATGCCGCGCAGATGGCCTGGCGCAGTGCATCGGGGTCAGGCGGATCTAATGCACTCAACGGTGGCTTTTGCGCACCTGACGGCGGTCTCTGCGCACCGGCAGCTTCAGGCGTTCTTGCCAGTGCGCCTTCGGTAATGGTCTGAGCAAACCCTGCCGGCATCCCGGTCGCAACAGGGAAGGGCGTGACGGGGCGCGCGGGAGTAGCCATTTCGACGACGGTCTTCGCGGCAGAATCCTTGGTCGTCGAACCCTGTTTCATGCTTGGCGTCCCCCAGGTGCCACCGGATCCGAAAGGTGATGCTGAAGCGGTTGAGGCTTGAGTGGACGGGGCAGTCTGAGCTGCCCGCGACGTACCGCCCGACGACTGTGAAACCGGAACGGAGGCAGTCGTTCGCACACCTGCTCCGCTTGCCACTCCGCTCAGCAACTCTTCCAGCGGAAGCAGGCGCTGCGCATGAATCAGCTTCAGCATCCCCAATTCCAGGTGGAAGCGCTGCTCCTGGCGGTAATTCAAATCGTCGAACGTGCGCAGCATGATTTGCAGATTGCGCGTCAGTTCCTCTTCGGTAAACAAGAGGGCGGTACGCGCGGCCCGTGCTCGCTCGTCGCTGGAGATTTGCAGCAGTTCAGTCTGTTCGCCGCCCAGCCTGGCCATCAGCGCGTTGCGCAGGTAGCGCACCATTTGCCGCGCCAGCGAAGGCGGGCTGTGACCCGCGTTGACCAGCACATTCAACTGCTCCATCAGCTCGGCGCTCTGGCCCTGCGCCACCGCTTCGAGCAGGCGCTCGAAGATGGCATTAGGCACAGCGCCCATCAGCTCGCGAATCTGCGCCGCGGCCAGCACGGGCCGGCCATTCTCAACCGGCGCGGACGCGATGGCCTGGTCCATGATGGAGAGCGCGTCGCGCATGGAGCCGTCGCCGGCCTCTGCCAGCAGGGCGAGCGCCGATTCTTCGGCTTCGACCTCCTCCTGGCCCGCGATCATCTTCAACTGCGCCAGAATGTCGTCGAACTTGACTGCGTGAAAGCTGAAGTGCTGGCAGCGCGAGCGAATGGTCTGCGGAATATTTTCCGGTTCGGTCGTCGCCATCATGAAGATGACGTGTGCCGGCGGCTCTTCCAGGGTTTTCAGCAGCGCGTTGAAAGCCGCCTCGGTAATCTGGTGCGCTTCGTCGAGAATGTAAATCTTGTAGCGGTCGCGCGCCGGGCTGTAGCGTGCCGCATCGCGCAGTTCGCGAATTTCGTCGATGCCGCGGTTGGTGGCCGCATCAATCTCGATCACGTCCACGGCGTTGCCCTGGCGCACCTCGGTGCAGGAGTCGCATACACCGCAAGGCTCAGGAGTCGGCCGCTCTGGCGTACCAACCGTGGTTCGGCAATTCAACGCCATGGCCACGATGCGGGCGATGGTCGTTTTGCCAATGCCGCGATGCCCGCTGAAGATGTATCCGTGCGCAATGCGATTCTGGCTGAGGGCATTCATCAGCGTGCGCGTCACGTGATCCTGGCCAGCCACGTCGGCAAAGCGCTGCGGACGGTATTTCCTTGCCAGAACCTGATAACCCATGCGCGCACCCGCTCCTTCGGCTCACCTCAACCGAAGGCAGCCTAGGTGGGATTGTATCGTTCCGGGCCGGGGCGCGATGAAGGTGGAAAACCGTTCCGATCCAAAGACCGTCGAGTGTTCCGAATCAGTCAACTTGCGTCAAGATGCAGGCTTATGTCGTTCAACCATTCGGCGATGAGGTCTTCATCACCGGGATCCCACACATAGGCGTCGTTCAACAGCAGAATCGTGGCCCAGTAAACGAGATCCCGTTCGGAGATCAGTTCGAATCGTTTTCTTTCGAGAGCGTTGGCAATGTGCTCGCGTGTGATCATGATGCCCGGCTCCGGTATCCGAAAGCGGCCGGTCGCCGTCGCACGCTGCGAAACATCGCCGGAAACGAGCTGTTTCGGCACCAGTTCGAAGTCAAAGACTCCCGCCATCGAGCGGCGCAGTTCCTCAATCCCGATATCGAACGAGGCAAAGCGCCGCAGCGCCTCAAGCTGCTCGTCTGTAAGGGCCGGCAACTCAGGCTCGCGCGTCACGGTGTTTCATTCCTGAGCACATTTACGCATCCTCTCCGCGGCGATTGCCATGGATCGGCGGAGCCAAACTTGGTGGGATTGTATCGCTCCGGGTATACAGTTTGCAGATTTGTTGGAATCGGCGCCAGAATGGACTGCGCGCCTGGGCAGGGCGACCGCTTATTTCGGGATTCTTATCCCGCAGTTCCTACTTCGCAATTCTTGATTTTTTCTTTACCACGGTCTGGCTCCTGCCGGGCGTGCGCTTGCCGGGCTTCTTCTTCTTCTGAACCTTCTTCGTAGCTGCCTTGCGGAGGCGAGTTTCTTCAGGCGAATACATGGTGCCGCGGCATTTCTTCGCGCCGCAGTTGCATGTGGCCTCGTCGTCGCCCCCATCGTAGAGACAATAATCGTAGGTAATCTCTTCACCGGCGGCTATGTTCTTGATGGCCCTGATCCACACCCGGCCGTCTTCTTCGCTGGTCTCGCAATTGGGGTTGCAGCTGTGGTTGATGAACATGGCAGTGCAATGTCCATCGATGACAATCGAGCCGTCGCCAAGTCCAAAAAGGTAGGTAATGGGCGACTCCTCGTAGCAGGCGTCGGCCTCCTCTTTGCGTAGCCGGGGACCATCGTATTCGGCCACGGCGGCGCCTTTTCGGATCGAGGTGGTGGTGTAGCAGCCTGCGGCGTGAATGGCGGAAGAGCGGATGATGAGGGCCATGAGATCGTCGATGCTCTTTCAGTGTAGATTGAGTGCGGTATGCACCGCATCGTACCATTGACAGGGGCGGTTGAATTATCGAATTGAGGAGTGGGACAGGAAGAAATGAAATGGGCGATTTCATTTGCGCTGGTTCTGGCATGTTGTAGTGCGGCCTCGCCGCGTCTGCATGCACAGACCCCTGCAAACAGCGACAAGACCGGCTCGTCGCAAACTAAGCCGGCGCAGAATGCTCCCAAGCCCGCCGCGCCCGCCAGCGGCTCGCAGGCCAATCCCTTTCCTGAAGATACGAGTTCGGTGCCAGTGATGCCCAACGCTTCATCGGGGGGCGCGTCCACGCCAGACCCGGACGCAAAATATTATGGGAACATCCCACTGCCAGGCGACGACAGCGATCCGGTGCGCAGCCCGGACGATGCTGAGCCAACCACTCCCAGCACCGCGGACTCCAGCTCCAGCGACAGCGACGCGGGCCTCGACCAGTTGCTCAAGCCTCCGCCCGAAACCCGCAAGGAGAAGGGCGAGCAACCCGAAGCCGCTCCGAAGGAAGGCCCCAAGGAAGACATCAACGTGGGCACTTATTACCTACAATCGAAGGACTGGAAGGGCGCGCTCTCCCGTTTCGAGTCGGCGATGGTGCTGGACCCCGAAAATCCCGAAGTTTACTGGGGATTGGCGGAAGCACAGCGCCACCTGGGCCAGTTCGCAGAGGCCAAGGCAAATTATTTAAAGGTGATGGAGTTCGACCCGGACAGCAGGCACAGCAAGGACGCCAAGAAGCTTCTGAAAGAACCGGAAATGGCCAACGCGCACGCCGTGTCGGCCAATGCTCCGGCGACCCAGCCGCACCCGTAGCAGAGTCAATTCAATCCCTCAAGTCGCAGGTATGCGGCGATGATCTGCTGGCCCCACAGCGAACCGATCACGCCGCCAATGCATAAAAACGTGCCCAGAGGGAGCTTGCTCATGGCCCAGCTTCCCGGCTCGCGCCGTGCTGACGGAACGACAAGAATGACCAGCGCGGCTACGGATCCCAGCAGCACTCCGAGGGCGAAGGCGAGCAATGCGCCGGGCAGGCCCAGCCAGGCGGCCAGCATCGCCATGAGCTTGGCATCGCCCAGGCCAATGCCTTCCTGCCGGCGAATGAGCCAGTAAACCCACCGGAAGAGAAGAATGAGGCCGGCAGCGGCGAGGATGGCGAGCAGAGACATTCCTGCAACACCGTAGAGGCCGAATCGCGTGCTTTCAAACTCTTCGGTGAGCGGCAAACCCGTAAGTGAATCCACTTTGACAAGGAATGCAAACCTTAGAACAGAAAAGACGAATCCCAATGCGATGCCCGGCAAGGTCAGTTTATTGGGCAGCCAGAGATGTTCCGCATCGAGAACCGATAGAGCGATCAGCAGCCAAAGCAGAAGAAAGGTGCCAAGTGTGACGCCTAGATCGTAGTAGACCATTGCGGGCGGAAGCCGTGGATCAAGTGCTTCTGCCAGGAATCGCCATGCTGGAATCGCCCACAGAATCGCAACAGCCAACTCAACCAGCGGATACCGCCAGCCGATCCAGACCTTGCAAGTGCGGCAGCGGCCGCGCAGTGCAATCCAGCTCAGCAGCGGCACATTCTCCCACCACATCAGCGTCCGCCCGCATTTGCGGCAGTGCGAGCGCGGCTTGACGATGCTTTCGCCTTCCGGCCAGCGGCTCAGGCACACGTTCAGAAAGCTGCCGAAAGCGAGGCCAAGCAGCGCTGCAAAGATGGTGCCCAGAATGCGAATCATGACCGGGTTCGAGTATACGTGCGTTCAGACGACGGGCCGAAGGGCATCGCTCGCAATCTCATGCCCCTGCACGGCGGGCAGCCGCGGCGGAGGAAACACTCGAATGCCGGTCACAGGACAAGCGGCTTAACGCCTCAACCTGAGCTGACCAGCCGGCTAAGCCGGCAGGGCGGACCAAATCTGTCGCCATTCAATTGCGGAAATTCATGCCAACTCCCTGTGGAAAACTGCAAATTTCGAGGGGGGGTAAGAGCACTACCCGTCCGGAATTTGAGGAGCCTCAGGGATCGATCCCCCGGGGCTCTTTGACTTGTCTCCATTGTGCGCGAATCCAACGCTTTGATATGCCATTCGAATGCAAGCGTTTGCCCAGCCGAATGAGGAGCTTAGAAGGTGGCCTGCGCGCGGGGACTTGACGATTCTGATGAAAGAGCGCGCGGAGCGGGATGTGGGACTGAGCCAACCGGTCGGCGTTACACTAAAATGGATGGACGTTGCACGCAAGGCAGACAGTCCAGAACCCTCCCCAACCGCTCCTTCCAGCGCCACCGAAACCGATCCGGCGCGAGCGGCGGTCCTCTTTGAGCAATCGGTAAGCATCATGGCCCGGCTGCGCGGCCCCGGCGGCTGCCCCTGGGACCGCGAGCAATCTTTCGACACAATTCGCAAATACACCCTCGAAGAGGTCTACGAGGTCTTCGACGCTCTTGAGCGGCGGGATTTTCCTCACTTGGCAGAGGAACTCGGCGACCTGCTGCTGCAAGTGCTTTTCTATGCCGAAATGGCCGCCAACGAGGGCCATTTCACCATTGCCGATGTGCTCGACCACCTGAATCGCAAGCTAGTGCGGCGACACCCCCACGTCTTCGGCGAAGCAGCTTCTCGCGCCGCGGGAAATCGGGCCGACGTCAACCCCGCCGTGGAGGGCTCGTCCGCGGCCGTTCTGCGCAACTGGGAAGAGATCAAATCGGCCGAGAAACCTTCCTCGAAAACAGCCCAACTCAGCCAGGCAAATCCGCCCTCCCGCCTCGATGCGGTGCACCGCGCCATGCCCGCACTGGCTGAGGCCGCCAAGCTGGGCTCCAAAGCCTCCAAATCCGGCTTTGACTGGCCCGACTGGCGCGACCTGTTGCCCAAGGTGATCGAAGAGACGAGGGAACTGGAGACGGAGGCGGTCTCGATTGATCCGGCGCGCAAACCTTTCGTCGAGGCCGAACTGGGCGACCTGCTCTTTACCGTGGTCAACCTGGGCCGCCACCTCGGCGTAGATGCAGAGATGGCCTTGCGCGGCTGCAACCTGCGTTTCCGCGAGCGATTCCACGAAATGGAACTGGCCTCAGAGCGCCCCCTCGAAGAGCTTTCGCCGGATGAACTCGAAGCGCTATGGGTTCAGGCCAAACGCAAACTGGCCCCGGCGTACGCTTCAAGGTCCGGGTCCGCCGCCCCATACGTCCCCGCGCGGGAGCGGTCATGATTCTCATCCGCAACTGCTCCGGTTTTGACGAATTGGAAGCCTGTGTCCAGCTTCAGGTTGAAATCTGGGGTTACGACGACAGCGATGTGATTCCGCGGAAGGCGTTTCTGGTGGGTCAGAAAATCGGCGGCCAGGTCATCGGTGCATTCGACACGGAACTACCCGGCGCTTCACCCAATGGTCATCCCGAATCGATGGTCGGATTCGCCATGTCTTTGCCTGGAGTGAAAACCGGCGACGGAGAACCACGATCTTATTTGCATTCGCACATGCTGGCGGTGCGCGAGTCCTACCGTAATCGCGGCCTTGGCGCGCAACTCAAGCTGGAGCAACGGCGTGAAGCGCTTTCACGCAACATAAGGCTGATGGAATGGACCTTTGACCCGCTCGAAATCAAGAACGCGCATCTAAATATCCACAAGCTGGGAGCAGTGGTTCAGCGGTACTACATCGATTTTTATGGTGTATCCTCATCTCGACTGCAAGGTGGGCTGCCCACGGACCGGCTGGTGGCCGAATGGCATTTGAGCTCGCCGCGCGTGAGGTCGATTCTTGATGGCCGCCCACGAACTGCATACAACATTGAGGAACGCATCCTGGTTCCGTCTTGCATCTATGAGTGGAAGACTTCAGAAGCAGGCCGGGAGCGAGCCCTTGAAGTACAGTTGGAGAACCGCTGCAAGTTTCAACAGGCTTTTTCCCAGGGTCTTGCCGTTCTCGGATTCGTCCGGGACGCGGAAGGAAACGGAATCTTCGAACTGGGCTCCCTCACCCAGGCGGAGTTGCCTTGAAGAGCACGCATCAGAAGTTCAGGCGCTATACGAGTACGAAGCAACCTTTCTGCAAATGCTCATTGACCGAGGAACCCGGCACTTATGAAAATTGATGGAATCATCCTGCGTGAATTGCACCTTCACCTGGTGCGTCCGTTTGAAACCAGTTTTGGCGTCACCCGCGAGCGCAGAATCCTGCTCGCCGAGATTCACTCGGAAGGACTGACGGGGTGGGGCGAGTGCACGGCGGGCGAGCGGCCTTTTTTCTCCGGCGAATCGACCGATACGGCCTGGCAGATGCTGGTCAACGAGCTCGGCCCGAGGCTGGCCTCTGAATCGCCCGAGCACGGCGGCGAGTGCCCGCGCATATTCGGCCAGGTTCGCGGCAACCGCATGGCCAAGGCCACGCTTGAAAATGCCATCTGGGACCTGGAAGCGCAGCGCGAAGGCGTCTCCCTTTCTCAACTTCTCGGCGGAGTACGCGAGACCATTCCGTGCGGAGTTTCGATTGGCATCCAGTCTTCTATTCCAGAATTGCTTGGAATCATCGAGAAAGAACTGGCTGCCGGTTATCAGCGGATCAAGCTCAAGTGCAAACCGGGATGGGATGTTGAAGTATTCGAGCGCGTTCGCATGCGGTGGCCGGGGATCACGCTTAGTTGCGACGCCAACTCCGCCTACCGGCTGCGCGACTCCGACCACCTGGCGACCTTTGACGCATTCGATCTGCTCATGATCGAGCAGCCCCTATGGGCCGACGATTTTTACTACCACTCCATGTTGCAAAAACGCCTGAATACGCCTATCTGCCTTGATGAATCCATCCAAAACCGCCGCGATGCGCTGGCGGCAATCGAAATGGAGTCCTGCAAGATCATCAATATCAAGTTGGGCCGCGTGGGCGGTTTCTCCGAGGCGATTGCCGTGCACAACGCGGCGCAGGAGCGCGGGATTCCGGTGTGGTGCGGCGGCATGCTCGAGTCCGGCATCGGCCGCTCGCACAACATCGCGCTGTCTTCGCTTGAAAACTTCTCGCTTCCCGGCGATGTTTCCGCGTCCGCGCGCTACTGGCGCGAAGACATCATCGAGCCCGAAGTGACGGTGACGCCGCAGGGCGAAATCGAGATTCCCGACACACCCGGCCGGGGCTATGAAGTGCGATCCGACCTGATCGAGCGGCTGACGGTGCGCAAGGAAGCGATTCGCGCGTTTGAGCTGGTGGGGTGAGACCAGCGGATGACGGGCATCGGCAGAAGTGCCGCTATCGCATCCAATAATCCCTGCAGGGCAGTTTCACTGGCCTTGATTACTTACGCGCGGGCCAGGTGAAATGGCGGCCGATGATTCCCTTCACAATCCAGTGATCTGTAGCCCTGGAGTCCATTGTCCGTGCCAGTGGGCGATCTCCGCGCGACCCAGGCGGTTGGCGATCTCGATGGACACAGGTGTGCCCTCGGTGACGCGTAGCACCTGGCCTGGAATCCGGCCATTATAAGCAGCGGTGCGAATCTTCTTTCTGGGCGACAACTCCCATTCAATCTCCGCGATCTCGATACGATAATCGGGCGAATTAACCGGTGCGGGCGATTTCTGGGGTTGTGCCTGCGCGAGAACGGCTTTTGCCTCAGGAAGAAGCATGGCCGCCGCGGTAAGCGAAGCATCGCGGAGAATGGTGCGGCGGCCGGTGCAATGGGTTGATTGCGAAGGCTCAGCCGTTTGACTGGCTACCCAGGAATTGATGGTCGGCTTGTTCACCCGTCTAGTGTCACCTTTTTTGTGACCGCAAGACCTGAGACCCGGCCTTCCCGGTCGACTACGGGTCGCGCCCTGCGCCGCATAAAACCGTCCTATGGCCAATCCTACCCGGTGGTATACTCACAGGGTCAGGTGCGGGTCCGCGCCGGCATTTTCACGATCGCTGAGGTTCTCATGTCCGGCCACTCGAAATGGGCCACAATCAAGCACAAGAAGGGCGCGCTGGATGCCAAGCGCGGCAAGATATTCACCCGTCTGATCAGGGAAATCACCATCTCCGCCAAAAGCGGCGGCGGCGACCCTGACGGTAACCCCCGGCTCCGAACCGCAGTCCTGGCGGCCAAAGCCGAGAACATGCCGCAAGAGAATATAAAGCGCGCCATCCAGCGAGGCACCGGCGAGTTGGAAGGCGTGAACTATGAGGAAATCACCTTCGAGGGCTACGGCCCCGGCGGGGTGGCCATCATCGTGGAAGTGCTCACCGACAACCGAAACCGCACCGTAAGTGAGATTCGCCACGCCTTCTCAAAGAACGGCGGCAACCTCGGCGAGTCCGGATCCGTCCGCTTCATGTTCTCGAAGAAGGGCATTATCGCCATTGAAAAGTCCGCGGCCACCGAAGAGCAGTTAATGGACATCGTGCTTGAGCATGGCGGCGAAGACCTGCGCGACGAAGGCGACACCTGGGAGATCATTACCGATCCCGGCTCCTATGAAGGCGTGCTTGCCGCGGTTAAAGCCGCGAAGATTCCGACGGCCATGAGCGAGATCACCATGCTCGCCTCCACCTACACCAAACTCGAAGGCCCACAGGCCAATCAGATGATTCGCCTGCTCGAAGCGCTGGAAGACTTCGACGACACGCAAAACGTCTATTCGAACTTCGACATGGACGCCGAGCAGATGGAACAGGTCGCCGGCTGACCTTCCGTCGAACGGGCACACGACCAGGCCGCCCTGTAGTGGCGGCCTTTTTGTGGAACTCCGAGCAACTCCAATAGCAGAAAGGGAGAACGTTGACCGGAACCGCGAAGGTATTGTTGTTGATTCTTGCCACGGGCACGATGGCAGCCGCACAAGCGTCCGGGGGCCCTGCGAAAGGCGCCGGCGATGCCGCGGCAAACCCGGTGGCGCAGGTTCGCGATGCCAGGAGCTGGGAGTATGGACCGTTTGTGAACTGGGGCACGGGCGTTGGAGATCGCTCCGACTTCAAGTTCCTCGCGCTTGGCTTTCAATTGGCCAAGCCCATGACCCCTGTGCTGCATGCGGGAATTCTCACCGGCCAGTTCGAGTTCGGTGGCAACATCATGCCGTTATGGCAGGCTTACACACCGGCACCGCATCTGCAGACTTACGTCTATCAGGGCGTGACCTACGTGAGCCCCATCGGGGGCGGAACCTATACCGGCTTGAGCCTCACACCGGTCATCCTGCGCTGGAATTTCCTTACGCACTCGCGGCGTTTTCAACCCTGGTTTCAGGGCGCGGGCGGGCTCGTTTATACCCCTCACAAATTCCCGCCCGATGTGCTGGTACCCCATGGGCTTCCTGGGGGCACCTCGGTCTTCAACTTCTCGCCCCAGGGTGGCATCGGTATTCACTATTTCACGCGCCCGAAGCGGTCGATCGATCTGGGAGTGAATGCGGTTCACATCTCCTCCGCGTCGCTCGGCGATCACAACCCGGGAGTTAACGCAAGCATCCAGGTACAGGTTGGATACACATTCTGGAAATAGCATGAAAGAGCAGTTAGTCGAATGCGTTCCCAACTTCTCTGAAGGCAGAGACGTTCGTCGGGTCGAGGCCATTGTGGCTGCGATGCGGGTGGAAGGAGTGCACCTGCTGGACTGGTCAATGGACGCCGATCACAACCGCTCCGTAGTCACCATCGCAGGTGAGCCTTCCGCGGTGGTCGAATCAGCCGTGAGGGGGGCAGGGAAGGCGGCTGAATTGATTGACCTGACCCGCCAGGAAGGGGTTCATCCCCGTATCGGCGCGGCTGACGTTATTCCATTCGTTCCCATCTCCGGCGTAAAGCTGGAGCATTGCGTGATGCTGGCGCGCCAGGCCGGGCTTGAAATCTGGCGGCGGTTCGGCGTGCCGGTCTATTTCTACGAGGCGGCGGCAGCGCGGCCAGACCGGGCCAATCTCGAAGACGTGCGCCGCGGGCAGTTTGAGGGGTTACGCGACATGGTTCGTAAGGAGGCGGCCCGCCGTCCCGATCTTGGCGGTCCCGGCCTGCATCCCACCGCCGGAGCTTGTGCCGTGGGCGCGCGCAAGTTCCTTGTGGACTATAACCTCTACTTCGACTCCACCGACGTAGCCATGGTGCGCGCCATCGCCCGGGAGATTCGAGCCGCTTCAGGCGGTTTGAAAGGGGTTAAGGCCATGGGCATGCTCGCTCACGGGCGGGCACAGCTTTCAATGAACATAACGGACTTCGAAAAGACCTCCATTTCACACGTCTATGAAGCCGTGTGCCGGCTCGCGCTTCGCCATAAAGCCGCGCCCGTCGAAGGGGAAGTTATTGGCCTCGTCCCCGAGGCTGCCTGTGAGCGGGAAAGCGAGTGGATGCGTCAATTAACCGGGTTCGATTTTCAGACCAAGATTCTGGAACAGCGGCTCGCTGTTCCGCTTACATGGCCGGAACAATAGTACCCGGCGTCGCGCGAGGCGATGCTCTCCGGTGAAATTGCCGGAGAGTACAATGAAAGTGTAGCGATGTGAGCGCTTGCGCCGCTCAGGCGCGGGCAAATCATACGGCCGCGTGCGCCTGAGGCGACCGGCCGCAAGGCGATTCGGCAGTCCCGGCGGGCTGCTCGTTCAGACCTGTATGCAGGTCGAGAGCGGCATTTGACCCCCGGCGATCTGAAGAACCCACCGGCAACGCGCTCAAGCGATCGCCGCATTTCCGGAGGATGAATTTTGTTTAGAGCACTTGTTAGATTTTCGATTTCAGCCGCGTTTCTGGCCTTCGTGCTGCCGGCCACCGCCGCCCAACTGTCCGGCGACGCGCGTGCTGCCATTCCGCACGACCTGCAGCAGTTGGTGGTGATTGACTATCGTGCGATGCAGAACTCCGACACCGCGATGGAACTGCGCGACCGCGTGATGCCGCCGGACCTGAAACAGTTCGACGATGCGTTGCGCAAGTCCGGCATCAATGACAACCACGATGTGGACGATCTTGCCTTTGCTCTCTTCCGTGCCAAGGGATCAACCGACCAGTTGGATACCGTGGGCGTCGCCCAGGGGCAGTTCTCTGTTGAAGATATTCTGGCCAACCTGCGCAAGCAGAAAGTTCGCCCGACGGTCGTCCGGACCAACCATATTTATCCCATGGGAAGAACAGGGATGGTGCTGTGTTTTGTCGATCCCTCCACCATGGTTTTCGGCAGTTCCGATGCGGTGAAGCAGGCCCTGGATGTGCGCGACGGATTTGCGCCGAGCATGTTGACCAACGGCCCGATGATGGACGCCATGAGGTCGATTGACTCTTCCCCTTTGTGGAGCATCCTGGACCAGAAGGGCACCCAGACCATGATGAAGCAGATTCTGGGCGAAGCCGGATCGGTGGCTGACTTTGATTCGGTGCGCAAGCGGCTGCAGGCCTCGTGGTACGGCATGGACTTTCAACACGGAGTTAAGTTCGATCTCACCATCTCCACCGGCGACACCTTTGCCGCCGCGACGGTCTCCTCGCTGCTGAACGCAGCAGTGGTTTACCGGAAGATGAGTGGTTCAGCCGATGAGAAGGCGGCTCTTTCCGCGACCGATATCTCTTCCGGCGGCGGGCAGCTTTCCGTGCACTTCGCCACCTCCGATTCGGGGTTCGACAGTCTTCTCAAGTCCACGCTCTTCCAAAGCATGGTGCGCTGAGAGTTTCGACGAGAACAACGGCAGCCTGCGGCCGGGCTGCCGTTGTTTATGTTTGTCATTGGCTGTTTGTGAGTTTGCATCTTCCGCGCACTCTCACTCGAACGTGTTTACGGGAAGGAAACGCACAATAAACAGGAATGGGCGCGCCTTGTTCCTGAATCTTCCTGATCCGGCTTCGGAAGAAGACCAGTTCAGGGTTTCCGGCTGAGTTGAGGATGAAACTCCGCCTTCCCCTGGGGAAGCAGCACGATTTCCAGCCGGCCTTCCTGCCCTTCGTAGAGGTCCGGCCCGGTGATTTGGCGCACCGTGTGGCTCGCCCTTTCGGTGTATTGCACCTTAACCGGCCCACTGAGCCGCACCTGAAAGCGATAGTGGAAATCTGCGCCCTGCGCCAGGGCGTCCGCACCAAAGCTGGCGCTCGGATAGTCCACCTCAAGCAAGTCAATCGCCGCTCCGGTCCGGTTCTCAACAGTCGCATCGATCTGGTAGGAATGGCAGCCGCTCAGCAGAACAAACAGCGGCAGCAGAATTGCAGCCAGAGCCTTTGCGGACGCCTTCATTCCTGCCCCTCTTTTTCCTTCGACGTGCTTTCCTGCGTGTCCTGCGCTGCAAGCTTCTTTTCCACACGGTCAAGCCGCTTCAGCAGTTCCGGCAACCGTTGAAAGATGCTCACTGCCCGCAGCCACACGCGGTTGTCGAACCCCGGCGAGCCGGAAATCATCTTTCCCGCGGGCACATCGTGAGAGACGGCCGATTGCGCGGTCAAGATCACCCCGTCGCCCAGACTGCAATGCCCTGCAACCCCCGCCTGTCCAGCCAGGATCGCGTTGTTTCCGACCACCGACGATCCAGCCAGTCCCACCTGCGCGCACAAAAGTGTGTTCTGCCCCACGTGCGAACCGTGTCCCACCTGCACCAGATTATCGACTTTGGTTCCACTTCCGATTTCGGTCGCTCCCACGGTTGCCCGGTCGATGCAGGCGTTGGCCTGGATGTCGACCCGGTCGCCAAGCCGCACCGGTCCCGATTGCGGAATTTTTACCCATTCGCCAGCCTCGTTTTTTGAGAAGCCGAAGCCGTCCGAGCCGACAATTGCGCCGTTTTCGAGTGTGACGTGATCGCCCAAAATGCATCCCTCGCGCACCACCGCATGCGCGTGGGCAAACAGATGGTTCCCCGCGGTCACTCCCGGGTAAAGCACAACATGGGGCAGCAGCGTCGCATGTGCACCGAGTTTCACTCCGGGGCCGATGACAACATAGGCCCCGATGTGCGCTCCGTCGCCAATTTCCGCTGTGGGGTCAATGACGGCCGTAGGGTGGATCCCGGGCAAATAATCGGGCGGCTGATAGAACATGCCCAGGGCGCGCGAAAAGGCGTGGTATGGATTCGTGATGCGCAGGGTTGCGGTTGCAATCTCGGGGAACTCCGGCTCCACGAGCACCGCGGCAGCCTGCGTCTTCCTGGCGAGGCCGGTGTAGCGAGGATTGGCAACGAAGGTGATTTCATTGGGGCCTGCCTCCTCAATTCCTTTCACACCCGTAACTTCAACGTCGCCGTCGCCGCGCAGTTCCGCTCCCAGCCGTGTTGCCAGTTCGCCAAGCTTCATCGAAGAAATTGTACCGGAACGCAGCCGGTCACCTTCACAGGACTCTTACTCCGTGTCGGGTTGGTTGGGAAACAGTTCCGGCTGCGCCGCCGGAGCGCCCCGCCGCCGTGCTCCTGCGCCGATCAGGCTCACAACTTCGAGTTCCTGAATCGCTTGTCGAGGCACGTAGATTCGCTGCGTGTTTGAGCGCGTGTCCGGCGGAGTCAGCATCAATCCGGCGCCCTGCACCAGGGAGCGGTCATTGGCGGCCAGGCCCTCCAGTTCGTCGCCGTCGGTCAAGGTCAGACGCAGCCAGAGGCCGGCCGTCCGAGGGCGTACCACGAACCGCTTGTGAAGCAACCGCTCGGGGTTGGACTGGTCACTGGAGGAGGCGGGGAAATCGCGCACGTAGCAGACCCACTTCACCGAGTCCCAGGCCATCGTCAGAACCTTTCCGGTGAGATCGAGTATCTCCAGTGCAGGGGCATCCTTAGCGAATTCGGCACCGGCGTATCCCCCGATCCAGTCCCGCGAGAACTTGCGCACAATCACAGGTTTACGAAGCGATGCCATCGCTCTGGATTGTCGCATGCTGCGGCCTCAGAACGCAGACAAAAAGCAACGAAATCAGTGCAAGAGGCTCTAGCCAACGGGGGCCAGTTGTGTTAATGTACTGGTTTGCAACCTCTACCGTGGTGGGCCATAAGCTTAACACTGTCAGGAACTTGGCGTGGTTAGAGGATGACGGAAGCAGGGACGTGAATGCCTGACTACATCTACCTTCTTGAGAGCCGGCTGTCGGCCGATCAGCAAAACGCTCTCCGCCAGTTGCGCGAGGCAGCCCGCGAAGCCGGAATGATTCTCTTTCTCACCGGAGACGCGGTCCGCGACCTGACCAGCGGCCACGCCGTGCGCGATTTGGAAGTCGCGGTACTCGGGAATGCTCTCAAACTGAAGAAAGCTGTTGAGAAGCTGGGCGGCAAAGTCTGGGGAGAAGACGAAGCCTCTCGATCCCTCTACCTCTGTTTTCCTGGCACCGTCCGTGTTGACGTCGTCAGCACCCACCGCACCGAATATCCCAAGCCGGGCAAGCCTGTTTTTCATCCCGCCTCGATCCAGGAAGACCTGCGCCGCCGCGACTTTACCGTCAATGCCATGGCGATCTCGCTCAACGAAGGGTCGTTTGGCCTGCTGATGGATCCCCTCAATGGGGCCGCGGACATCGAGGCGCGTGCACTTCGGCTGGTCTCAAATTACGGATTCCTTGAAGAGCCGTCCCTGCTGATTCGCGCCACCCGCTACCGCGCGCGGCTCGGCTGGGACCTCGACCCACGTACCCAGACTCGCTATGAAAACGCCCGCGAAGAGGGTGTCATCGAGCATCTTTCCGCCCATGCCCTCAGTCAGGAACTGGAGCAAATTGGTCATGAGGACGACGGGCTCAAGGTGCTGCAGGCGCTGGAAGCCGAAGGCTGGATGAAAGTGCTTTTCCCGGCCTGGACCGCGGCGAAGGCGGATGAAGAGAAGCTGAAGGCGCTGCATGAACTGGCGGTCGGATTGCAGATGCAGGGCGTTCACCCCGACATGTCCGCCGCGCAAATGCAATTGCTTACCGCCAAGCTTGCCCCAAAGGACCTGAGTGCGCTCAAGAAGCTCATGCTTCGCCCCGGATTTGTGGAGGAGTGGAACAGCCTGGATTCGCTGGCTGCCGGATTCGCCAAAGTTCTGATGACTAAAGAGAATCAGACTCCGTCGACAAGCTTCAAGCTTTTCACGAGCTATGACCCTGAAGCTGTTTTATGGCTTGGTTTTACAACAAATAACGCCGACGTCAAGGAACGCTACGAGCAGTTCTTGAAAGTGTGGCCCGAGGCGCGCCAGCGCATTCCCCACCTGCAGATGCAGGAGATGCGGATTACGCCCGAGCTGCCCGCATATACCGACATCGTCCACCAGGTCTTTCTGGAGCTGATTGACGGCCGCCTGACCACTCCGGAAGAGATACGCACCTTCCTTGAGCCGCATTCGCCACCCGCGCCTCCGCCGCAGGTGACCATCAAGCGGTCGCGTGCCAAGCGCGGAGCGGAAGCCAAGGTCAAGGAGCGCTCTTACGACGACGAGGACGAAGAGGATTTGGACGAGGAAGAAGACCTCGACGATATCGGCGGAGAGGACGAGGAGATCGATCTCGGCATCGTGATTCCGAAGCGGGATCTGGAACCGGACCTCGCCGATGAAGGCGAACCTGAAGACGAAGAAGCCGAGGAGCCCGAACCAGCTCCGGTCAAACCTGCAAAGAAACAGCCTGCCGCCGAGGCCGCACATCGGCCCGCACCGTCTCACGCGGTCAAGACGGGAAAGGGAGCAGCCGCTGAACAGGCCGTCAAGGCGGAGAAACACCAGGCGACGTCCACAATGAAGCCGGAGCCAAAGGGTGCTTCAAAAACGGCTGGCGAAAAGCCGGCTGCAGCCAAGCCTGCGGTGCCGGCACTTAAATCGAAGGCCGCCTCTGTGCCCGCGCCCAAAAATCCGTCGCCTGTGCCATCGACGTCGAAGAATGCCGACCTTGCCAAGGCAGGCGCCAAGGTAGCGGTGAAAGTTCCCGCAAAGGGCGGGTCGAAAGCGCCCATAAAAGCCCAGGCAAAGATGCCCGCTAAAGTCGCGTCCAAGCCTGCGGCCAAGGTTCCAGCGACGAAGCAAGCGCCTATGAAAAAGAAGTCCGCAGTAGGCGCCAAGCCCGCAAAGGTGTCGAAGCCCACTGCGAAACCGGCCGCCAAAAAGCCCGCACCCAAATCAGCGAAGAAACGGTAGGGAACCCGGACACGCTCAACAGGTACGCGTGTCTCCGCGGCCAGCTTTAAAGATTTGAAGGCACGAAGCGACGTTGCGCCCTACTTGTAGATCATGTGGATTGTCGTTTCGGTGACGGGACACGCGATGTGAACAAGGGCCTGATTGAAGGGCGGCGCTGACAGTCCCACGTGCGGGTTGTTCGCAAAGCCGAAACCTTCCTTGGGCCAGCCGAAGATATTTCGGTCCAGCTTGTGATTCCTATTCTCATCGTGAATCACAACCACCCCGTAATCTCCGGGCGGAAGATTGTCCCATACCGCCGTGGCCTGCCGTTCTCCGGCCGCGATGGGAGTCGGACCGTGGCGGAAAGCCTTGCTCATATCTTCTGGCCAACCCTGAGCAGAGGTAAAAATCGCCGTGCCCACCACGCCGACGGAGTTGCGCAGTCCGTCCACGTGAATGCGCAGCGTGCATCCCTGAGCTGTTGGCGCATCCGGCGGCATCGCTGATCCAGCCAGCGTCGCCATCAAAACCATTGCCGGCATGAAAAGGATGGAAGGAAGGCGTTTCATAGAGGGGGAATTGGGAGGCGGAGAACTTCGTCTCAAGATACGTGAAAGGCATTGAGTGCCAAATCGAACGTCGCTTTGAGCCGTTCCTGAGATTGCCTGGAAGATCCACAGGTCCGGTGTTCAGTTCAAACACCGGACCTGATGAAATCTAATACCGTCCGCGACCGCGAGAGCTTCCACCGCCACCGCCGCCGCTGCCCTTTCGCGCCTGGTAGCAATCCCGGCAAAACACCGGGCGGTCGCCACGTGGCTCAAAGGGCACTGTTGTAGGCTGGCCGCATCCTGAACAGATCACAGGCGTTCCCTGTGCTGGAGCCGAACGGTAGCCGGAGCCTCCCCCCCCTTGGTCGTTTTTCTTTGCCATGCGGCAAGGCTTGCAACGCTTTGGGGTCGAATAACCGCGTTCCTGGAAGAACGCCTGATCAGCAGCGGTGAAGGTAAAGTCCTGCCCGCAATCGCTGCACGTAAGTTGAATATCTCCGGCCATGGGTCTCCTCGAAGTGATTGTACAGCCATTATGACTTTAGCCTATATGGATTCTATTTAGAAAGAAAAACTTATGCAGTTATGTAAAAAGCTGCGCATGTTACCCTGCCTGTCCCTCAACCCGCCAAGCTATAGTTGCTTTGTGAGACCGAGGCCGTCCTTGATTGCGCGCCCTTTGGCCCACACAGGCACGATGACGGCAACCAATCCCGAATCCGACGCCGAGTGCATCCGCCGCATCCTGGCTGGTGAGAAGCACCTGTTTCATGACCTTATCCGTCCGTGCGAACGGTCCGTTTACTTCCTTCTTTTCTCCCTGCTCAAGAATGAAGCGGATGCCGAAGACGCCGCTCAGGAAACGGCCATCAAGGTTTACCTCAATCTGCACCTGTTTCGCGGCGACTCGCAGTTCCGGACCTGGGTGCTTTCCATTGCGCGCAACGAGGGATTGGGGCGCTTGCGCAAGCTGGGAGCCAGGCGCGAAGACTCCCTTGAAGCCGATACGGACGAGCAAACCGGAGACTACACCCCGGCGATATTGACCAGTTGGCGCGAAATTCCCGTCGAAGCCCTTGAACGGAAGGAGTTGGGCGCAATCCTCCGCGAGGCAATCGACGGTCTGCCGGAGATTTACCGTAACGTTGTGCTCCTCAGGGACATCGAAGAAATGGATATCCGTGAGACAGCGAAGGCCCTGGGCATCACTGAAGGGGCGGTCAAGGTTCGGCTGCACCGGGCACGCGCTCTGCTGCAACGGGATCTGGCTCCGCAATTGAAAGGGTTTGCGCCCAAACGCAAGGGGTGGTTCGGGGGGCGCGCATGAGGATCGACTGCAAACACGTCTGGGAACACATCTCCGCCTACATCGACGGCGAGGTGGATGCGGTTTTGCGTGCCGACATCGACAGGCATCTTGAAACCTGCGAAATCTGCTCTGCCGTCCTCGACTCCACTCGCAACGTGGTCGTCCTCGTGGCCGATGATCGCGTCTTCGAGTTACCCGCCGGATTCAGCGACCGGCTGCACGCGCGGCTCGACAGGGAACTTGAGCGGGCGGGACCGTAGAACGACCGGCTTGCCATCGGACGAGACTCGCCCATGGTCGATGAGGTCCTGGAAATTTGGCTGGGTCAGGCCTGACTGCGAGTACGTTGGAAATTGAACCTGTCGCGAGGGAGGTCATGGGCGTGCGCAACGGACTCCATCCGCTCCGAGATGAATTCACAAGAGGGGTATTTGTGCCTGAGAATACGCAGGCATGCCTCGTTCGTCAGATAGTCGTGAATATCCTCGATGATGCCATGCCAGCAAACCACCTCACCCGACGCGCCTCGATGCGCAACCCCACGCGATCGCATCCACCTCCAGCTTCCGTCGGCAGCTTTCAACCTGAATTTGAAGTCGATCGAACTGGCGGATTGAATAGCATTTCTTACGGTTGCCCTCGCATATTCCCTGTCGGCAGGGTGTAAAACATTCAACCAACCTTCGTTCTCGCTCTGCTTCGTGGTCAAGCCAGTCATCTGAACCCATCGAGAGCTGACTTCGACGGGGTTGCCGTGGGAATCGAGCACCCAGAGTACGTGAGGACTGAGCTCGACCATCTGGCGGTAGTGGTCCTCGCTCACCCTGAGCGCCATCTCGGCCCACTTTCTCTCCGTGATGTCGGCCACGGCGACCGAAACTCCAATCACTTCACCCGTCTCGTCGAAGGCGGGCTGATACGACGCCAGGAGCGTTCGGTCGGGATCTCCCGAATTTCTTCCCGGCTTTAGAATCTCCATATCTGCAAGCGCCTCCCCTTGCAAGGCGCGCTGAAGGTATCCCTCGACGCGTGGAAACAACAAAGGAAGCATTTCCTTGACCGTTTTCCCGATATGGGCTGCCACGGGCGCGCCGTTCATCTCAGCCAGGCGCTGGCTGAGGCTCACATAGCGAAAATTCCGGTCGAGAAAGCACAAACCGACGGGCGCACCCTCATAAATCGCCTGTAGTTGCGCCAAACGCTGCGTTGGCAAGGCTTCGAGGCAGGTCGCGGCAGCGTCGCGATTCACCCATTTTGCCGTTTTCGGCGCGAGCTTTTGCGGCGCGGTTGCGACCATGGAGGGGATCCACTCCGCCGGCAAGGGCTTTCCATACAACCAGCCCTGCCCCATCTCGCACCCAAGCAATTGCAGCAAGTCTGCCTGTTCCGCGGTTTCGACACCCTCGGCGATCGTCGTTAAGCCAAGACTCTGCCCCAGGCCAATCACCGCCGCCACGATTTTGCGGCTCTCTCGCTCCTTCGTCATGGATGCGACAAAGCTCCGATCCACCTTCAGCTTATCGAACGGCAGGCCCTGAAGGTGCCGCATGCTCGAATACCCGGTTCCAAAGTCGTCCATTGCCAGTTTGCAGCCCATAGCTTTCAAGTCACGTGTAATCGATTTCGCCTGAACGAGGTTGTCGACAAGGGCGCTTTCGGTAATCTCGATTGTCAAACGTTCCAACGGAAAACCGGCCTCTTCTGCGAGGCTGCGGATGCGGCCAGAAAGGGTGGAATCCAATAATTGGATGGGTGAAACGTTTGCAGCCAATATCAGAGGCTGAGGCAAGAGGGTAGCCGGGAGGAAGGCCTTGGAGAGGACCTGGCACATCAGGCGGTCGATTAGCCCGTTTTGCTCTGCAAGTGAGATGAAGTTTTCCGGGAGAAATAGGCCAAGTTGCGGATGCTGCCAGCGCGCGAGCACTTCAAAGCCAGCCAACTGCCCTGTATGCAGTTCTGCGATCGGCTGGAAGCAGGGGACCATTTCACTCTGCTCAAGGGCCCGTTGCAAATCTTTGAAAGTTGCAAGCACAACGCAAGGGTAGATTGGTTTGCAAAACTTTCATGTGATTTAGATCACTTCGCAGGGAGAAACCCTTGAGATGGCTTCAGCCAGCGGCAAGGCGATCTCGCCTTAAACGCAGCTATGCGTGATCCTGCAAGGCGGCGGCGGCCCGGTGCGGTGCACGATGGTGTGCGTCCACGTTTCCAGTCCCACCAGAATCAAGGTGACGATCGCCAGAACCACCTGCAACCGCTCGCTGCGCTTCTCCTTCGTGCCGATCTCGCGTCTGCGCCATTGCGCCGATGGCCTTGCGCGCAAATGCCAGATCCAGGCCAGCACCAAAAGATTTACAATCGCACCCCCGGTAGCGAGGATCAGCATTGGGATACGGATTGCGTCCTGATGCCATCCACGTGCCGGGGCATAAATGCCGCTGGCCGCCGCAAGCGCAGAGAGTCCAATCGCTACGCGAATGCCGCTGATGGTCAACACGGCAGTACAAAGGCTCTGCGCCAGCGCAAACACCAGGCTCACGCCGCCGACGGTGCTCAACTTCTTTGCATTCACCTGCAACCTCCCGTTGCCGGCGCCGCATCCTAGCGGCCAGGGGCAGAATCAGGGTAGCGCATCCGGTTGCCCTTACCAATCCATTCGCCGTCCGGGCCCGTTCTTCTTAGAAAAGGGCCGGCGCGCAAAGATTTTCATTTTCACGCGCCACCTTTTCCTTGTAACCTTTGGCCCGTGCGGGCACTCTTAAAGTGCGTCGCACTGTGTGTGCGGGATTGACAGTCAAGTCAGCCCTGCGTCGACACAACCTGGCGGATCCCTTCCGCCCCAACCCACCAAACGAGGTCACTCACATGAAGAACCAGTTCAATGCATTGCTGCTGACTGCTGCTCTCTCCGGTCTGATGGGCGGAACCACCATCGCGGCCCATGCTGCGACGTCAAGCTCATCGAACAACTCCACAGTCAAGGCGGCCAACGCGGGCCTGCGCTACACCAACTCCGCCAAGCCTGCAAAGCACTCCTGTAAAGGCAAAAACGACTGCAAGGGCCAGGGCGGCTGCAAATCAAGCGACAACGGCTGCAAGGGCAAGAATAGCTGCAAGGGCAAGGGCGGCTGCGCTACCGATGGCTCCAAGATGCCCAAGTTCGCCTAACCGCAACCGGGATCGGCCGCCGGATGATTGCCATACCCAACAATGCCGGCCGCCGATCCCACACACCTCTGATCAAGGCAACCCGAATCTTCTCCACTGAGCCCTCTATCCATGCCCGGTAATCGATTCAATGCGTTTCAAGATCACGGTGTCGGAATCGGTCTCCGCATTCCGCACTACCAGCACATTTTTTCGCGCAAGCCGGTGGTGGACTGGTTCGAAATCATCTCTGAAAATTACATGATCGATGCCGGGCGCCCGCTGGCAATGCTCGATCAAATTCTTGAGCGCTACCGAGTTGTGCAACACGGCGTGTCAATGTACTTTGGCTCGGTAACGGCGCCGGACCCGGAACACCTTCGTCGCCTCAAACAGCTTGTTCGCAGGACCAATACTCCATGGTTGAGCGACCACCTTTGCTGGGGAAGTGTGGATGGTACGTACTCCCACGACCTGCTTCCGCTGCCTTACACGTGGGAAGCCATCGAGCGCACTGTCGAGCGTGTGCGCATGGTGCAGGATTTTCTTGAGATTCCCGTCGTGGTCGAAAATGTCAGCAGCTATGCGGCCTTTACCGGCTCCCAGATGACAGAGTGGGAGTTCTTAACAGAGGTTGTTGAGCGCGCTGATTGCGGCATTCTGCTCGACGTGAACAACATCTATGTCTCCTCAGTGAACCATGAGTTCGAACCCATGAATTACGTGAACGCTGTGCCCGCCCATCGCGTGGCGCAAATTCACATCGCCGGGCACTCGCGTTACGAGAAGTACATTCTTGACACCCACGACCACCCCGTTATCGATTCGGTTTGGCAGCTTTACGCGCGTGCCATTGAGCGCTGCGGTCCCACGCCCACGCTGCTGGAGTGGGACGACCACATTCCCAGCTTCGAAGAAGTTCATGCCGAAGCGAAGAAAGCCGAGCGCTACCTGCACCAAGACTCTGACGCGCGGAAATTAACGGGTGCCCAAAGTCTCGTCCGCCGCGGCGGAGAGACCTGGGAAAGCAAACTCCAGGAGTCTGCACATTGAGTCCCCATTCCATGACTCTTGCCGACCTTCAGCGCACAATGGCCGCCGCCGTCATGCAGCCGCTGACGCCAGAAGAGAATATGCGCTCTCAGACTCCCGATGGTCGTTCGATGACCACCGTGGCCGAGTCATTTATCGCGCCAAACAGCCAGCTCAGTTCGTTTGAGCGTCTCGAAATCTACAACCGCCAATACTGGTTCCGCGTGCTCGGCGCGCTGGCTGAGGATTTTCCCGCACTGCGCTCTGTTGTTGGTGCTCGCGCCTTCGAGGCCCTTTCCGTTGCCTACCTGACCGCGCATCCCAGCCGCTCGTTCTCGTTGCGCAACCTGGGCTCAAAGCTCGCCGACTGGCTCGCCGCCAATCCCCAGGTCGGTGGTCGACGTCATCGTCTCGCTCTTGACGTGGCGCGCATCGAATGGGCCTTCGTCGAGGTGTTTGACAGCGCCGAGCGCACCCCGCTCACCCTCGACCAGATTGCGACTCTCGACGCTGGTTCGCGCCTCGCCTTGCAGCCGCACCTGCAACTCATCGCGCTGAGCTACCCCGCTGACGATCTTGTGCTGGGCATGCATGACCGCGAGAAGCGCCAGACCAGCGAAGCCGGCGTGCAACTGGATGAAGACGCCGATCCTGCTCCCGCAAAGCTGCCCCGGTTGCGCCGCCGCCCCACCTGGCTCGCGGCCCATCGCGTGGATTTTTCGGTCTACTATCTGCGCCTGAAACGCGAAGAGTTCCTCACCCTCGCTGCCATTCGACAAGGGCTGCCGCTAGCCGATGCCCTCGAAACAGGCTTCGTCGGTTCGCGCATCCCGCCGTCGCACCGCCCGCAACTGGTTCGCGAATGGTTTGCTAACTGGGCGCAACTCGGCTGGATATGCGCGCCTGATCTCGAATCGCTCGTCAAGGGTTAGGAAAGAAAGAATGCAAAGTTTCTTCGATCTTTTTAGGGCCGCCTACCAAAAGTTTGTCTCACTGACCAGTCGCCTGCAAAGCCCGCTGCTGCTGGCCATTCGCCTCTACTGGGGCTGGCAATTCGCGCAGGACGGCTGGGGTAAACTCACGCACCTCGACAAGGTGACGGACTTCTTCACCAGCCTCAGCCTTCCCGCGCCGCACATGACCGCTCTTGCCGTGGCTTCAATCGAATTCGCAGGCGGCATTCTGTTTGCGGCCGGCATCGCATCGCGACTTGTCTCCCTGGTGCTCTTTGTCAACATGACGATGGCTTACCTGAGCGTGCCCGATGATCGCGTCAACTTTTCGCATATGTTTTCCAACCCGAGCGACTTCTACGGCGCGACACCTTACACCTATTGGTTTGCCGCGCTGCTGATTCTGATTCTTGGGCCGGGCTACTTTGCAATCGACACGCTTATCAAGCATTGGCGCGCGCCAAAGGCGAAAGCCTGACCCCTCGCGCTATCATCGTTCCACTACGATTCCAGGCGGAGCGCCGGCGTTCATGCGGATAGCGTACATGCTCCCTTCGCTCGGCATGGGCGGAGCGGAGCGGCAAGTGGTTGCGCTGGCCGAGCGCATGGCCAGGCGCGGGCACTCCATACTTTTGCTGGTGTTGCGTGAGCGCCAGCCAGAAGAATGGCCCACCCATCTCGATGTGATTTATCTCGACATGCACAAGACGCCCTCCAGCATCTTCAGCAGCATGATGCGGGCACGCCGGTTGATTCGCCAGTTCCAGCCTGATCTCGTTCACAGCCATACTTATCCCGCCAACATGGCTGCGCGCATGCTTCGTCTCACCGGGGTCCCGGTGCAGATTCTATCCACCATTCATAATGTGTATGAAGGTGGCTGGGCGCGCATGATCGCGTACCGGCTTACCGATTTCCTCAGCGTCCGCACGACTGCCGTGAGTCAAACTGCAGCGGGCCGTTACGTGCGTCTGAAAGCCGTGCCGTTGCACAAATGCAGCGTTGTCACCAACGCCATCGACACAACGGAATTCGCACCTGATCCGCAACGCCGCGTTCAAATGCGAGACAGGCTCAGTGCGGTCGAGGACTTCATCTGGCTCGCTGCAGGCCGCATCGTACCGGCCAAGGACTATCCAAATCTTTTACAGGCTTTCACTGAAGTGCGAGCCGCCTGGCCCGGAACTCAGTTGTGGATTGCCGCGGAAACAACGGGTGCTGAATACGATCGCGTCAAAGCGCATGCGGCGGAGCTCGGTTTGGATCAGTTAATCCGCTGGCTTGGCCTGCGCCGCGATATGCCCGCTCTGCTCGACGCCGCCGATGCATTCGTGCTCGCATCCGCATGGGAGGGAATGCCTCTCGCATTGGGCGAAGCCATGGCGATGGAGAAACCCGCTGTCGCTACCGATGTGGGGGGCGTGCGTGAACTTGTCGGTGCAACCGTGCCGCTTGTCCCGGCGAAAAGCGCGGAACGTCTCGCCGAAGCCATGCTCGCCCTCATGCGCACGACGGGCGCGGATCGTGAACAACAAGGCCGCGTCGCGCGCGAACGCGTTGCAACAGGATTCAGCATCGACGCTCGTGCCGATGAATGGGAGAAGCTCTACCGTGCGCTGCTCGCTGAGACTCCGGCCGCGACAACCGCTGCGTGATAACCTTATCAGCGCAATTTTATATATGCCTTTCTGCGGCATGAACCCGCCGCGTGAAAGGCCATGGAGGTAATGCAATGCGAAGAGCGATTGCCACAGTCGTGGTGTGTAGCGCGTTGGCCGTCCTGCTGGCGGGCCTGGGAAGCAATAGAGTGTTCGCGCAGTCCAAACGCGCTCAGAACGCGGTTCTGCCTCTGGATCACGGGTGGCAATTTCGGCAAATCAAAAGCAATTCGCAAGATGCCGAGGCCGGCTGGCTCCCGGCGACCGTGCCAGGTGACGTTCACCTCGATCTGCTCGCCAACAAACAAATTCCCGATCCCTTTTACCGCGACAACGAGTCACGGCTGCAATGGATACAGAACGAAAGCTGGGAGTACCGCGTCAACTTTGACGTAACTCCGGAGTTGCTTGGCCGCTCGAATGTGGACCTGGTCTTCGATGGCCTCGACGCTGCAGCGCAAGTCTTCGTGAACGGAGCATCGGTATTGAGTGCCGACAACAGCTTCCGCATCTGGCGGGTTCCGGTGAAAGGCAATTTACATGCCGGCAAGAATCTTCTACGCGTGGTTTTTCCTTCGCCTATCAAGGCAGCGGAAAAGGTCGCGGCCACCGACCCATGGCAACCGCGCACCAAGACTGCGGAAAAGACGTATATTCGCAAAGCAGCATATGAGTACGGATGGGATTGGGGACCGACTTTTGTCACCAGCGGCATTTGGCGCCCGGTACAAATCGAGGCCTGGGACAAGGCGCGCATTGCCGATTTTGCCATTCACCAACGCGATGTGAGCAGGGAAGTCGCGCACCTCGATGCCGAGATAGAAGTTGATGCATCGAGTGCCGGCTCCGCAAAAATCAACCTGCAATATTCCGATGCCGGTAAGCCCGTGACACTTGGCAGAAACGTCGATCTTCATCCGGGGCAGAACGTCATCGACTTTCCAATCGAGATTCGCCAGCCGAAGCTTTGGTATCCCGCGGGATACGGTGATCAACCTTTGTATGAATTCACTGCGCAACTCAGCGTGGCCGGCCAGGCGGCCGACCAGCACTCGGCAAAGACAGGCCTCCGCACCATCGTCCTTCGCCGGCAGCTCGACAAGTGGGGAAGGTCTTTCGAATTCATCGTCAATGGCATTCCCGTTTTCGCAAAGGGCGCGGATGTCATTCCCTTCGACAGCTTTCCCAACCGCGTGACGACAGCCGACTACCGCCGCATTCTCCAGTCCGCGCGCGACGCGAACATGAACATGATCCGCCACTGGGGCGGCGGCTATTACGAGACAGACGAGTTCTTCCAAATCTGTGATGAACTCGGCATCATGGTCTGGCAGGATTTCATGTTTGGGAACGACTGGCAGCCGGGCACTTATGCCTTCAAACAAAGCATTGAAGCCGAAGCTGATGACCAGGTGCGCCGCCTGCGCAATCATCCCAGCATTGTTATCTGGTGCGGCAACAACGAAACCGAAGAGGCTCTCGACTGGGGACCAAGAGCGCAACTGCCCATGGATGTGAAATTTCAGATGTGGCAGGACTATCTAACGGAATTCAGCGGCATACTGAATCGCGTGGTTGCGCGCCTTGAACCGGAGATCCCCTATTGGCCCAGTTCGCCAAGTTCCGACTACGAAGAACTGAGCGACCACTACCAGAGCGGCGACGCGCATATCTGGGACGTGTGGCATGGGCGCGTGCCGTTTTCTACCTACGAAACGCATCATCCGCGCTTCGTCACCGAATACGGATTCCAGTCGTTTCCTGAAATGAGGACGATCGAAGCATTCACGCAGCCAGAAGATCGTACCAGTATTTTCACGCCCGTGATGCTGGCACACCAGAAGAACAATGAAGGCAATTCCATCATTCACGATTACCTGCTCAGGGACTATCCCGAGCCGAAGGACTTCGCCAGCTTTCTCTATGCGAGCCAGGTGCTGCAGGCCGAAGGCATCAAGATCGGCGCGGAACACTTCCGCCGCAGCCGCCCGGAAACGATGGGCTCCATCTTCTGGCAGTTGAATGACTGCTGGCCCGTCGCTTCATGGTCTTCAATCGATTATTTCGGCCGGTGGAAGGCGCTGCAATACTACGCGCGTCGCTTCTATGCGCCGATTCTTGTTTCTCCGCATGTCGAAGACGGTGCGCTGAAGGTCTATATCGTTTCTGACAAAACCGCGGCGCAACCGGCAACGCTGCACGTTCGTCTTATGGATTTCGATGGGAGGGTGCTGCTTGAAGATACAACCCAGGTAAGCGTGGATCCGCTGACCAGCAAGGTCTATCTTGATTGGCCGCTCGCCAGGCTGACGCAAGCCGGCGCTGCCGACACGTCCCGAGTTTTTGTGGTTGCCGACCTGGCCGATGACGGCGCGCAAATTTCACGCAATCTCACCTATCTCGCGCCGGTGAAGGAAGTGCATCTCAAGCCCGCGCACCTCGCAGTCGAAACCGCAGGCGGAAATGGCAGTTACAAGATCCGCATTACCTCGCCGGTTCTGGCGCGCAGCGTCTATCTCTCTTTCGGCGATCTCGATGTGCAAGTCTCCGACAACTACTTTGACTTGCTCCCCGGTGAAAAGCGCGAGATTACGGCAACCGGTAAAGTCGCCCTGGATGCGCTCAAAGCGCAATTGCGCGTCATCTCACTTACAGATGCCTTTGCCGCGAATCCAGCGGCCGCTACGGTTTCAGCGTCCCGCTAGGAAGCAAGGGCCGGGACATTTGTCCCGGCCCTTGCCTGACTGCCCGCGCATCTTCAGAACGAGAATGTGGCCTGGAAGAACATGCGGCGCGAGGCCGATCCGGAAGAAAAGATCTGACCAGCAAGGCCTCTTGAGTGACCAAACAAGTTTCCAGGGCCGTATCCGGTAATCACGGCGCCGGTCGAGTCGAAGACGGGTGTTGACTCGATGGTCCCTGTTGGTGTGCCGTAGTTGACGTCGTTGAAGAGATTCAGCGCTTGAGCACTGAAGTTCAGGCTGTATTTGCGGCCGCTGCCCTGGGGACCAAACATGCCGCGCGGTCCGCCGCCACCACCGCCGAAGCCGCCGGGGCCGAAACCTCCTCCAGGACCACCACCGCCTCGACGGCCACCGCCGGGGCCGCCGCCCGGAGGCGGTGCGCCATTGCTCTCTTCAACCTTGGGGCCAACGCCAAAGGCGCGGCTTAGCCGCAGATTCAGGGCGACAGACGCCGGGCTGTTCCCAATATTCATGGGAAGAAGGTTCTCTCCGGGTTCAGGCAGGACGTCGAGACAGCCGTATTCGCCGGTCTCCACGTACCGTCCCGTATCGGCAGGCGCCTGGCACATCGACGAATCAGCATACGCCGGCCGGTCGTCGATGAAGTTATCACCGGTCAGGTCTCGGCCCGAGACAACGTTGTACGGTTTGCCCGAACGGGCAATCAGAAAAGGATTGAAGCGAATATTCCACGGACCCGTATAGTTTCCCATCAGGAAAACCATGTTGCGCGAAACAAAGGCTGCCCGGCCATAATCCTGGCTGAGGTTATATGAGTTGGAAACTGTTCCTCCGGCGCCATCGGTGTTGGCAAAAGAGAGATTGTAGAACCCGAAAACGCTGAGCTTCGGCGTGATGCGCGCGTTGATATTCAGGATCATTTGATTCTGCTTATACACAGCTTCGGGATCATACTGGTCTACGATGCCCAGCGAAGAGTTGGGCCGGACGCCCGTTAACGTCGGGCTGCCATAAACATACGTTCCAGGCTCATAGGCGTTGGCATCGCGCGTGACTACCTGGTGAACGCCAAACGAGTGCAGGTAGGTAAGAGTGGCCGTCGTCGTCTTGGTGACTTGCCGCTCCAGGCTGGTGCCAAATTGATGCGTGTAGGGAGCATGGAAGTTGGGCGCAATCTGCACGATGGTACTCTGCGACGTAGCCTTGTAGGGCGGAGCGGGCAGGCAACCGGAGAAGTCAATGGTGGTTAAACTCGTTGCGTTCAGGCAGGCAGGCGACTCTGTCGTGATCTGCACCTGGCCGGAATTGGCGCTCTGCTCTGTCGCGGCCAGCACGTTGGCGATTTGCACGCGATCGTAGAAGATGCCATAGCCCGCGCGCAGAACCGTCTTGGCCGGCTTGTTACCGTGTGCATCAAGCGCATAGGCCATGGCCACGCGCGGAGCCCAGTCGTTGTGATCGGCGATATGGTTCTGCGTCTCCCAACGAATGCCGCCCGAAAGTGTAAGGCGTGGATTCGCCTTCCAGTCATCTTGCAGGAAAAGTGCGCCATCGAAAACGTTGGCAGTGTAATCCGTACGGCCCGCTGTGATGCTCAGGTTCACCAGGTCGCTTCCAACGGTATTCAGATTCTGGCCATTCGCGAGCTTGGTCAGGGCGTCGGCATAGCCGTTTTCAGTAAAGATCAGCGTGCCATTGCGATTTGCGAACGACGAGTTGGCATCACGGTTATCCCGCAGCCACGCTCCAAATTTGATGGCCTGCCTGCCAACGCTCATGGTGGTAAAGTTCTGCAATTCCAGGTGGTCCTGGTGATCGTGAGACGACTGCGTGGTTGCGCCGCCTCCGGTAAAATCGCCGCTGACGTTGATGGTTGGCAGCGCACTCACCGGTGTCTGGGTCTCCAGCGCCCGCCGGTATTCAAAGTGCGTTTCATTCACCATGCGTTCGTTGATGATCTGCGAATCGGTTAGTTGAAACGTGTGCTCCTTTGAACTTGTGTTAATCGACTGCGTAGGCAGATCCGTATTGCCAATGTCTCCGGATTCCGCATCGTAGTAGAACTGGTAACGCAGTGTGAGCGTGTTCGATTGCCCCAGTTGCAAGTCAATTCTTGGCGAAACGTTTATGTGGTTATGAGGATTGGCTTCGGTCCCTGACACACTCGTGGTTGAGGGCACGTAAGTCCCCGTGGAAGAGTCCGGAACCGGAACCGCAGGGTAGTAGTTGTACACCTGCTGGTCGTGATTGTCGCGTTGCTCCATGCTCATGAAGAAAGATGCCTTCTTGCCCAACGCGCCACTGACCGTTCCGTTGTACTGAATTCGATTGTAGGGCGGCACATTCTTCAGGAACGGCGTCCCGGTGTTGAATACGCTGTCGTTTCCCTGGACAAAGAATTGTCCGTGCAGTTTGTCGGTTCCGGGCTTGGTGAGAATCTCGATTCGTCCGTATCCCAGCCTGTCGAACTCCGCCGAAAACGGATTCTGATTGATGCGAATCTCGCGAATCGCCGACTTGGGCGGGAGTTGTCCGCCGGTGAAGCCGTCGATGTAAATCTGTCCGCCGTTCGGGCCGGCCGAAGGACCGGCGAGCGCCTGCAACTCGTTCGACAGTTCATCGGGATCGTCCGAGAGCGCATCCAGGTCCTTCCCCTTGATCACGACAGAGTTTGCATTGCCCCCGGCCTCCACATTCACGTTCGGAGACTCATCGGTGACCACTACATTTTGTTGCTCGACCTCGATGGCCATTGCCACATCGACACGTTTTATCTGGCCGGCGTTTAACTCGATGGTCTGCGATTGAAATGGAGCGAAGCCCTGGTACGCGACCTTGACAATGTAACCGCCCGGCGCCAGCCCATGAACTTCGTAATTGCCGGTCGAATCGGCCTTCACGCTTGTCACGGCGGTGCCGGCCGAAGTCGTAACGGTGATCTCGGCGCCAGGGATCAGCGCTCCCGTCTGGTCGGTAACATGGCCATGCAACGAAGCTGTTGCCGGTTGGGGAGTTGTTTGTGCGTGCGCAGCAATCACCGCGGCAAGTCCCAACATCAGCGCAACTACAAAATGTATGAAGCAGTGAAATCGCAAGTACACTTATCCCTCGCTTGATTCGTTCAGGTTCTCGAATGTGCTACTGTGCTTCTGATTCGGCCGCGCCGCCGGAGCCCATGCTCCAGTTGGACAGCAGGTTCTGGCTGGCTTCGGGGGCTTCGAGCAACGGTTCAACGCCGGTCAGCAATGTGATGGCCGTAACGTCAGAGGTTCCCGCGGTAGAAACCAGCATGACCGCTTCGCCTTTCTTCAGGTCGGAGAATTGGATAGCGGGAGCGCGGTTAAGCACCTGCTGCATGTCGCCGCCGCCCTGGCCGCGGCCCTGGCCCGCCCAGCGCCCATTGCCGCCTGCACCCGCCTGGCCGCCTCCGCGCGGCTGCCCGCTCACCTGCTGTGTCCCGGGCCTCGATGCGCCCGCGCCGGCCGGAGCCGTCGTGCCTTTCAAACGCGCTGCCAGCATGCGTGCCATCATTTCAGGCAGAGTGTGCATTTGCGCATCAGGAGTGATGTGAACTGTGACCTGCTTCTTGGTGGCCAGGTCTTTCACAACCATGGTCGAATTCGAAGCGTCGAGTGAGGTAACGGTTCCGGCGATGTTGCGGAAGCTGCCTGACACCACTTCCGCTGCGTCAATCTCCGTGCCGTCCGCATTCTTTGTTCCGCGAGCGCGCAACTGGTCGCCCGCGTGAATCTCATCGATCGGCGCGGGCTGCGCCAAGTCGAAGCGTACCGATGCCGGCGCATAGCGCTTGAGCACGGTTGATTTGCTGACATGCACGGTAATGATTTTCGCTGTCGCCCCGGCGCCGCTCATCAGCACAATGGCGCCCGCCGCAGGATCAACACTCTTCACCAGTCCGCCCACGCCGTTTCGTTGCCAGTCTTCGCGTTCTTTCTGTTCCTTCTCGGCCACATCGGCGGCTTTAATGGTGATAATCTGCGCGGCCTGCGGAGTCGGATCCGTCGCGGCTGAATCCAGCCTCACCAGCACGCGATCCCCGGTGGCCAGGTCGCCAAGCTGGATGGTTGTCGCCGAACTCAGATCTTTCTGGCCTGGCTCAACGCGCTTCAGAATCGCCGAGGAAGGAACCGCTACCTGGCGCACCTCGCCCGCATCGGTCTTTACGGTCAGCGTCGCGCCATTGATGGCTGTAATCGTGCCCACAAAGCGCCCGGCCGCCTGCGCCAAAAGCAGAGGCGCCGCAAGCACCAGGGTCGCCGACAAGGCCAGGTGCGCGATCTTCATCCAGCCGCGATTAATCTCTTTCTTGATCATGCTTCCAATCTCCAGGGCCCGCGTCGCGAGCGTCCCGAATGCAAAGGTTACCTATTTCGGTAGACGAACCAGTCGCACAAAAGGTTGAGGAAGCGTCCCATCTCTGGTTGCTATTTTCAAAATAGGTGGGTGCCACCCGTAATCACAAGCCTCTCAATCAGATAGCGACACGCGATTCTTCAGCATTTCTTAAGGTTCGACGATGCGGAGTGCGCCGTCGAATCCAGAAGTGAGTGGCGCTCAGGGTCGACCTTGGCACATTTGTGGCTTTCGGCGAGCGAAATTAAATAGGCAATCTTTATTCCTGTTTTATCTTGCCAACTCTGCCGTCTCCAAAAACCGATAGTTCCCCGACGGCGTAGGAATCACATTCGTCAAGCGGCGGTTGTGCACCACAACTGTATCGATGTACCACAGATTGAAAGCGGGAAGATCGCGCGCCAGAATCTGCTGCGCCTCAGCGTAGTCGGCACGGCGTCTTGTGCTGTCGCTGCTCGCCGCTCCATCGTCCAGCAGCGCATCCAGCCGCGCATTCGAGTAGTGCCCGCGGTTCGCACCTTTCGGAGAAAAGCTCTTGGTCGAAAACACGTAGCTGAAAATATCGGGTTGCTCATTGCCGCCAATCCAGCGCAGCGAATACATCTGGAACGCGCCCCGCGTTACATCGGCATAAAAGGTGGCAAACTCGTAGCTGCGCAGGTCAAGCGCAATCCCTACCCTGGCTAGCTGCTGTTGCAACACCGCTGCCAGCAAGCGCACATCCTCCAATGTGCTGGTCTTCATCGTCAGGTGGAAGCGCACGCCATCGTGGCCACGCGGATATCCTGCCTGGTCCAGCAGGCGTCCGGCTCGTGCCGGATCGTAGTCGTACTGCGCCACATCGCCGGTCCAGGCCCAATGATTCATGGGCAGCAGACTCGACGCGAGGCGCGCATGTCCGTGCAGCAGCGTATCGATAATGAGCTTGCGGTCGATGGCACAGGCAATCGCCTGGCGCACGCGCACATCCTTCAGCAGCGGATCGCGTACATTGAACGCCAGGTATTGAATCTCCGTTCCGCCCGTATCTTCCACTTGCAGGTTCGGCTTTCTGGCGAGCACCGGGAGCGCGTCCATGGGCAGGGAATTGACAGCTACATCGCCCGAACCTTTTTCCAGTTCGAGCGACTCGGTAATGGAGTCGGGCACCACGGCAAAACGTACCCTCTCAATTTTGGGAACCATGCTCCAACTCAGCGGATTGCGCTCGATCACCACGTCCTGATCAATTTGCTGGCTCACAAAGCGAAACGGTCCCGTGCCGATGGGATGCCGCCAGAATTCCCGTCCGCTGCCCTCGGGAACAATGCCGATGGCGCCCGTCGAAAGATTTGTCAACAGAAAATTGTCCGCATGTTTCAGATGAAAAACAACCGTTCGCGGGTCCTGCGCTTCCACGGTATCTACCGACGTGTAGGCTGCGGCCCTCGGCGTAATCACCGTGCCATCCCGCATCGAGTTGATCGTCCATGCCACGTCGCGCGCGGTGAGCAATCGACCGTTGTGGAATCGCACCCCGGGGCGCAGATGAAAAACCAGCGTCAACGGATTGGGCTCGTCCCAACTCTCGGCCAGTGCCGGGGTGAATTGAAAGTTTGCGTCGCGAGCCACCAAACCGTCGAAGAGAAGCCCATCAATACGTTGCGATTGTGCGTCGATTCCAACTCGCGGATCGAGATTCGTGGGGCTGCTCTCGATGAGAAACACCACCGTCTGCGGATCCCGGGGCGCATGATGGCAGCCGATGAGGATCGCTGAGACGGTGAGCGCAAGAAGTTGGATGACCCATCCTTGCGGCTTCATTTTGCAGAAGGGACGGGAATCTGCCGGTTTTGAAGGATGGCCACTGAGCTTCTCACGCATAAGTCAACTGACCCAGGATCGCAGGCCGCGAAGCTCCCGTCGCGGCGGGAACATTGCCAGGCAATTGATGCCAGGTTTGCCATGCGAGCAGCGCAAAAGCCACCGCCTCTTTGGCCTCTGCCGGCAGCCCAAACTCCTCGCTCGCCGCGAGTTCGCATCCAGTCGGCTCCAGGCCTTGGGCAAGCATTGCCATCAACGTCGCATTACGCGCCCCGCCACCGGCCACAATGTAATCCACGCCCCGACTTTTCATCATGGGCAGAACGAATCGCTTGTAACTCCTCACGATACTTTTCGCTGTCAGCGCAGTCGCAGTGGCCAGCGCATCTTCCGGCTTTGCACTGTGCCGTCTGCAATTCGCGACAAACTTCGCGGCAAACTCGCGCCCAAATTGCTCGCGTCCGGCGGTGCGCGGCGGCTTGAGACGGAAGTAAGACAAGGCCAGCATGTTCTCGAGCGCGGGCTTGAGCACTGTTCCGCGCGCCGCGATCGATCCGTTGCGGTCGTAGGTCTTGTTGAAGAACTGCTGCGCCAGCGCATCCATCACCATGTTGCCGGGTCCCGTGTCGAAAGCCACCACTGCGCTCGGTGTCCCCGCGGCAGGAATCGCGGTCAGGTTGGCAATGCCTCCAATGTTCTGCAGTACGCGCCCACGCTTCGCATCGGCAAACAATACGTAATCGAGCAGCGGGACCAAAGGCGCGCCCTGGCCGCCGGCGAACATGTCCGCTGGTCGAAAATTTGAAATCACGGGAACGCCAAGCGCCGCAGCAATCGCCTTGCTCTCGCCCGCTTGCCAGGTGCACGCAAACTTTCGTCCCGCGTAGGTCTGGGCGCGAGCCTGGTGGTAAAGCGTCTGTCCGTGGCATCCAATCAGGTCGACCTTCACGCGATGACGTTTCAGCGTTGCGCTCACCGCCTCCGCGTACGCCAGGCCCAGTCGCCAGTTCAGTCGCGCCAGTTCCGCAGTCGAAGTCGAGGCCGCATTCATGGCCGAAAGCACTGCGCGACGCAGCGCAGCAGGGTAGGGAAATCCTTCATGCGCCAACAGCGTGAGTTTCGGCCTGGGACGTCCCGGGGTAATTCGCGCCACGGCCACATCGACGCCGTCCGCCGAAGTGCCGCTCATGATGCCGGCCACAATCATAGCCTGTGCGCTCATGAAGTCTCCGCCGGCGACGCTGTTCGCGGATCGATGGTGTCCGTCGCAACTGAAGCGGCTTTTATCTTTTCGCCAAATCGCTGGATCTGCATTCGCAGCGCGTCGAACTGCTTCACCGTCATTGGCCGTGCAATTCCGCCCGCAAACAGATGCGCCCGCTTGCGTCCCACCTCACGTGCCCGCGCTGTCAGCAGCGAGCGAAACGCCGCAGACCGCTCGCCCTCGGCAATCAACGCCTCGTAGCTCCGCAAGATCAGCTCCGCGCTGTGACAAATCTCTAATAGGTCAGAGCCCGCGCGCACCGCGGCCACAGCCGCCTCATCCACCGCCATGAATTTCAAAATGCCGCCCATCTCCAGGTCGTCCGAGAGAATAATGCCGCGATAACCGATCCGTTTGCGCAGCACTGTCGTGATCCAGAACGTCGACGCGCTGGCCGGCATGTTTTTGCCGGGAGTTTTGGGATACGCGGCATGATTCATCATCACCATCGGCATTTCACGGTGCAGGTCGCGATAAGGGACGAGGTCTTCATCCCAAATCTTCTTCCATCCGCGCCCAATCTCCGGTGTCTCAAAATGCGTGTCGCTCGCCGCCCCGCCCAGCCCGGGGAAATGTTTCCCGCACGCCGTAACTCCGTGCGACGCAAGCCCTGCGAGATACGCTCTAGCATACTCGACCACTTCCGCAGCCGTCGCACCCGGAGGCCGCGAACCTAATACTTCCGCCGATTCAGGCAGCGCCAGATCAACCACGGGCGCGAGCGTCGTATTAAAGCCAAAGGCCTTCACCGCACGGGCAATCAGCTCCCCATGTTCCCGCGCCAGCCCGCTTCTGCTCGTCTTTTGTACCGCCGTCCCCACCGCCTGTGCTGATGGCAAGGGCGACAGCGCATCGCGCAGCCGGTTCACCGTTCCGCCTTCAACATCGACGCAACGCACGCTGTGCCGCGCGCCCAGGCCGGTTGCTTCATCCAGCAGCGCCCGCGTCTGTGTCGCATCCACAATATTGCGTTTGAAAAGAATCACTCCGCCCGGCCGAACCAGTCTCAGCCACGCGCGTTCCAGCCCGGTTAGCTCCGCGCCCCCCAGCCCCACCACCAGCAGGCTTCCCGCGGCCTGGCGCAAACCCGACACCTGCTTCACGACTTCTCCTTCAACTCCTGCTGCAGTTCTTCCAGCAGGTTCAGCGCCTGCAAAGGCGTCAACGCATTCACATCCACAGCTTCGATGCGATCCACGATTCTCTGAGACAGGGGCGTAAAGATCGTCAACTGCATCGGTTCCGCCGACGTTTCCTGCTGCACGTTCTGCCGCTCCTGCTTCTCATGCTGCCGCAACACATGCTTGGCCCGCTCAATCACCGCTGGCGGCAATCCTGCCAGACGAGCAACCTCTATTCCGTAGCTTTTGCTGGCCGCCCCTGGTTCGATGTTGTGGAGAAATACAATTCCACCCGCCGCCTCTTTCACGCCCACGCGCAGATTCCGCACACGCTTCAGCTTCTCTGCCAGCATTGTCAATTCATGGTAGTGCGTGGCAAAGAGTGTGCGCGCGCCTGTTTCCGCATGTAGATATTCCACTGTGGCCCACGCCAGGCTCAGGCCGTCGAACGTCGCGGTGCCGCGCCCCATCTCATCCAGCAGAATCAGAGAACGCGCGGTGGCCGTATTCAAAATCGTCGCAGTCTCCGTCATTTCCACCATGAAGGTCGACCGCCCCCGCGCAACATTATCGCTCGCCCCAATGCGCGTATAAATGCGGTCGACCAATCCAAGCCGCAGACTATCCGCCGGAACAAAGCATCCCATCTGCGCCATCAGCACTAACATCGCCGCCTGGCGCAGATAAGTGCTCTTGCCTCCCATGTTAGGCCCGGTGATAAGCAGAAGACACGGTCCATCATCGCCTGCATTCAAATAGACATCATTGGCAATGAATTGTCCCTCGCGCGTCTCTTCCATCCATTGCTCAATCACCGGATGCCGCGCCGCGACCGCCTCCAGCACCGGCTCTTCCGTCAACTTCGGCCTTACATACCGGCGCAATGCCGCCAGGTGGGCAAAGTTGGCCAGCAGATCCGCTTCCGCCACCACGGCAGACGAGCGCCGAATTCTGCCGGCTGCCTCCAGAACCGCAGTTCGTAACTCCGCAAAAATCCTCTTCTCAATCTCGATCGAACGGTCATGCGCGGTCAGAATCTTGCGCTCATACTCTTTCAATTCCGGCGTCGTGAAGCGTTCCGCATTCACCAATGTCTGCTTGCGTTCATAGTCCGCCGGAGCCATCGCCAAATTAGCTTTAGTTATCTCAATGTAATATCCGAATACCGAGTTATACCGTACCTTTAACGAACTTATCCCGGTTCTAACCCTCTCCCGCTCTTCGATAGCTGCAATTTGTTGCCGCCCCGTCGTCGAAATCGTCCGCAACTCATCCAATTCCGCGTCCACGCCCATCGCAATCACGCCGCCATCCGCCAACGTCAGCGGGGGCTCTGCCACGAGCGTCCTCGCAATTCGCGCCGTCGCGTCTTCCAAGCCATCTAGCCGGGCGGCCAAGTCTCTCCAGAGCGGCGCGGTCAGTGCTTGCAGTGCCGCCTTCAGCCCCGGCAACCGCGACAAACTCGCAGCCAGCGCACGCACATCCCGCGGCCCGGCCGAATCAAGTGAAAGCCGCGCCAGCAGCCGCTCGAGGTCGAGAACTCCACCAAACGCGCGCCGCAATTCTTCGCGCTTTAGCAAATCCGCATGCGCCTCGCCGACCGCCTCATAGCGTGCTTCGAGCGCCGTCGCATCCACCAACGGCCGCAGAATTGTAGCCCGCAACAGCCGCTTGCCCATCGGCGTCTGGCACGCGTCCAGCGTGCGGAACAGCGTCGCGCGCGCGTCCTGGCCCGCAAACAACGGCTCGACTAATTCGAGGTTGCGCACCGTTACCTGGTCCAACTCCAGCGCCGTCGAGTGCTGCTCAAATTTCAGCGCATCAATGTGCAGGGCCTCGTTGCGCTGCGTCGTCCTCACATAGTGCAGAACCGCGCCAGCCGCGATTGCTGCGGCCTCGTGCCCGACCAATCCAAACCCCTCCAGCGAGCGCACATTCATTTGCCGTTCCACCAGCGGAACCGCAAAATCGCGCGTCCACACCCAATCCTCCACCCGTGTCCGCGCCGGAACCCGTTCGAGCAGCGGGGGCAGTTCAGCGCTGGCGGCCAGCAGCACTTCGCTGGCACCCGCCAGCAGGATCGCGTCAAAAGCCTGCTGCCGCGTCGCCGCGCCTCCTTTTTCTCCCGTCCGATATTCCGCTGTCCGAAACTCGCCTGTCGAGACATCCAGCAATGCCACGGCACACACGAGCCCGGCGTCGCGACCGGTCTCAAAGTATGCCGCCAGAAAATTGTTCTGTTCCTGTCCTAACGCGGCATCCAGTGCCGTCCCCGGCGAAAGCACCCGCGTCACTTCGCGCCGAACAATCTTCTTCGTGAGCTTCGGGTCCTCCATTTGATCGCAGATGGCGATGCGATAGCCTTTGCGCAGCAGCCGAGTCAGGTAGCCATCCACCGCATGATAAGGAACCCCGCACATCGGCTGGTTGCGCTCTCGGTCGCGGGCCGTCAGCGTCAGTTGCAGTTCGCGGCTCACCACCACCGCATCGTCATAGAACAGCTCGTAGAAATCGCCCATCCTGAAGAACAGCAGCGCATCCGGATTCTCGCGCTTTGCCGCTGTCCACTGCCGCATGAAGGGCGTCAGGTCCGCGAAGCCCTTATCTATGGCTTCCTTGGGCGTCACCGTTTCAGCTGTGCGCCCTCCCAATGGGGGAGACAGCGGAGTTGCGGGTTGGATTTCATCCTTGATCACTTGGCTTTAAGACTATCGTGGTGGGACGGTGAAGGGGTAGCCTGACCCGGCAAGCGAGTTGGCGCGCTTCGATACGGCGTCGAGAAGCGACGACTGAATCCTGCTGCGCTCCAGAATAGAACCTCGGGCGAAATGCCTTGCCCGGCTGTTCCGTAGCGAACCTCCAGCCCAAACCTGGAATTCCGCGAAGCGGCCGGTTGGGCACGATGCCCCTTGTTCGCGCGAGAGCTTTTAAGCCTTGAATTTCGCTGTTTTAGAAATTACGCTCGATTGGCTGGGTACCCCAGACAGGAGCGGCGAATGGGGAAAGTATTTTGCGTAGCCTGCGGGACCGAAAACCCCGCGCATGCAGACTACTGCTTCTCGTGCGGCAAGCGCCTTGTACGTGCTTATTCCCCCGTGGAAGCGTCCGCATCCGGTCCCGCCGTACCCCGCCCTCCATCACCCCCTCCGGAGCCTGCAACGGGACAGCCTCGAAGAAAGGTATCTTCCGGTGCTCAATTGCCCACGATTGAGATCAGGCCGAAGTCCCTGCGCAATGGCATTCTTGGAATCATTGGCTGTTCCGCATTCACAATTTGCGGCGCCTTTATGATGGCTTCTGGAAAACTTCCGGATATCTTCGCCGGGCTGCTCTCCATTGTCTTCTTCGGCGGTGGTGGCGTGTACGCCATCCCCAAGATCATGCGCCGGAAAATCAGCTTTCGGTTGACCGCTGAGGAGCTTCAACAAATAGGCCCCGTCGGAAGCGCGCACATCGCGTGGAGCGATATAGAGAAAATCGGCATCGTATCGTTGTTCCGCAACTCGCTTGTCGGTGTCCGCTTGAAGACCTACGACAACTACATTGCCGGCATGTCATCGGATATGGCGGATTCCTTCCGCAAGGGCATGCCTGCCTTAAAAGCGATATCCCGCGCCGCCTCTCTCCTTGAGATGCCCTATGGAAGTGTAATTAAAGTCTGGTCCGCCTTTACCGGCAAAGACGAGCCTGCCGATGTCCTGAAGTCGTTTGGGAAAGTCGGAACCTACGTAGAGGCAATGCTCTGGTCCCGGGAGCATTACGGATATGACGTCGTGTGGGGCTGGGCCGACAGAGACAGAAGCGCTCCGGAATTTGCAAAATTGCTTGAGAAGTACCGAGCCGCAGAAGACAGTTAGCAAATGGGCGACTCCCCGGTCGATCTTCCAGATGCCTCGTCTGCTGACATATGCGCGCCTTGAAGACGCAGGACCAGTTCCTCCATCACTCTTCAGAGTCCGCCGCTTTCATCTCAAAAGAAGGTTCTCAGGCATGAGTGCCGGGATGTACAATCGCTGCGGCCATCGAGCCAGGACGCAGACTACAGGCAATTTCCCCCCATCCGGCCCTGAGCGCCAAATTCATTCCCCGAGGTGTTACCAAATGAAAAAACTGGAGCGGTTCGTTGCCTGCGCGTTGTTTCTCATGTTGGCGTTGTCGGTTCCTGCATTATCCTTCGCGCAAAGCCCGTTTGACGGCACATGGCGCGTCAACATGAATCAATCGAAGATCTCACCCAAGCCAGTCGGCTTCTATCTGAGCCAGGGTTGGTATCACTGCACCACCTGCAATCCGCAGGTCGATGTGCAGGCCGATGGTCAGGACCATCCTGTGAGCGGCCAACCTTACGACTCGATGAGCGTGAAGGAAGTCGACGCCAAGACCATCGCAATTACCACGAAAAAGGGTAGCGCTGTAGATTCCGAGTCAACCCGAACCGTCTCAGCCAACGGCAAGACTCTCACAGTCAAGGTCACCTCGCACCCAATGAGCGGCGGTGAACCCGTCACGACCGAGGTAACAGCCACGCGGGTTGGAATCGCGCCTTCCGGAGTGCAGGCCACATCCGGCAACTGGAAGATCGACAAGGTCAAACAGAGCGATAACGGGCTCACCACCACCTACAAAACCAACGGCGACGAGCTCACCATGTCCGATCCAACCGGGGAGACTTACACCGCAAAACTCGATGGCACCGACGCCCCGGTCAAAGGAGCTTACGGCTACGACACAGTTTCTCTCAAAAAGATTGATGCGCACACCATCGAGGAAACCGACAAGCGGAACGGCACGGTGGTTGACGTAGCGAAAATGACCGTGTCGCCCGACGGAAAGAAAATGACCATCGTCGAAACAAGCAAGCTCACAGACCGCACATCAACCTATGTCGCAACCAAGCAATAATCGGGGCCAATACTAGAGGCCCAGGGTTCCCATCCTTGACAACCGACTGCGGGACCAAGGATGGGGATCCCGTGGACCGTTCATTTCCGGCAATAATTCCAAACCCGGCAAGGGCCAGCCCGTCCGCGAAAACGGCTGCCGGGTTTGGTTCGTAGCCTGCGTGAGAACAAGGGGAGCTTCTGACCACAGCCGCCCTTCTTTCCCCTGGCCACAGGTTCTCTATGAGAATCCACGATCATCTTCGCGCCGTCCAATGGAGAGGTCCAAAAGCAATGGCCGATTCGACACCGAATCGGTGCGGGTGCGCGGAGCGGTCTTGAACGTCGTGGCGCCATGCCTCACTTTTGGCCAAGCGTGACCTTGTATGTCCTCGCTTTAGCCCCAAACGAGGACCTATAGGTGCACGCTTTTGCTCGAAATGGATGTTCCTCTAACCGTGGCCTATGGGTGCCACGGTTCGCGTGCGCCCGGGACCCTCATCCTGAAAGGGATGCGCGGCTAATTTGGTGATTTGCGTCACAGTATACTGGTGCCTAAGGCCTTAAGGTTGTTTACGGAATGCATCTTCTATGGCTCCGAGTGGCGGCTGTTCTCTATGCGGCGGCAAGTGTAGCCGTCTTCCCGGCCGTGCTGTATGGTCTGGACCGCTGGCGCCGCTGGTGCGTGCACCTTGCCGGAATGGCCTTCTTCTTCCACTTTGTTTCGGCGGTTGAAATGCTTGTCCAGGCCCATCGCTGGATGCCGTTGGGCGCGCGCGAAGCGGAGTCGCTCCTGGGTTTGGCCGTTGCCGGGCTGTTCTTTCTCGCCTGGTGGATCTACGGCGCTATCTCTCTTGGAATCTTCGCCTTGCCGGTAACGTTTTTCCTCGTTTTTGTACCCTCGCTGGGCTTGACCCGCTATACGTTTCCATCGGAAGGTGTGCGTACCAGTTGGCTGGTCGCGCATATTGCCGCCCTGTTGGCCGCCTATGCCGCACTCGGTTTCAGTTTGCTCGCCTCCATTCTCTATCTTGTGCAGGAGCGCCGCCTGAAATCCAAAGTGAAGGCCAATGGCGACTCCTGGTGGGCACCGCTTGAATGGCTACCCCCGCTCGACACCCTGGAACGCATCGCCCACGCCATGCTGCTCTTTGGTTTTCCGTGCATGACCGTGGGCCTCATCATCGGCGCGGTTCTGGTGCAGGAAACGCCCCTGGGCGCGGCTTATTTCCTTGATCCCAAGGTGATTGCTTCTTTCGCTATGTGGTTGGTTTACGTTCTCCTCCTCTTCCTTCGCCACCAGACTGGCCTTCGCGGCCGCAAGGCGGCCTATCTTTCCGGAGCCGTTTTTGTTGTCATGCTCGCCGTTTGGGCGGCCAACCTCATCAGCCATGTTCACAGGTTCGGTGCCCAATGACCCTCGCGCTCATTGGAATCAACCACAAGACCGCGCCCATCGAGTTGCGCGAGCGCATCGCCATCTCGCGCGAGGATTTGCCTGAGACCACGCGCGCCCTCGCCGCCCTTCCCGGCGTGACGGAGTGCATGATCGTTTCCACCTGCAATCGTGTCGAGATGCTGGCCGCGGTCGAGGGCGAAGACGTTGACATGGCCGGTTTTTTGGATCGGCACTTCGGTCTCGACCCCGCCCTGCTGGCTCCGCACCTCTATCAGCATCGCGACCAGGAGGCGGTGCGCCATCTCTTTCGCGTGGCTGCAAGCCTGGACTCGATGGTGGTTGGCGAGCCGCAGATTCTGGGCCAGGTCAAGGAGGCCTTCGCCGTGGCCCGCGCCAGTGGCACGGTGGGCGCACACCTTGAACATCTGCTGCAAAGCACTTTCGCTGCGGCCAAGCGAGTTCGCTCTGAAACTGAGATTGGCTCCAACTCCGTCTCGATTGCTTCCGTAGCCGTAGAGCTCGCACGCAAAATATTCGGTTCACTGAACGGCCGCACGGTTTTCCTTGTCGGCGCCGGCAAAATGAGCGAACTCGCTGCGCGCCATCTCGTCCAGCAGGGAGCGGGCGCAATTCTGGTGACGAATCGGACCCAGGAGCGCGCACGCCAGCTTGCCGAACCGTTCAACGGCCGGGTCATCCCGTTCGAGAACCTTTATGAGGCCGCAAGCGAGGCCGATATCGTCATTAGTTCCACCGGCGCGCCGCACCCCATCTTCCGCCGCGAGCACGGCCAGGCTTTCATGCATCGCCGCCGCAACAAGCCAATGTTTTTCATCGACATAGCGGTACCGCGCGATGTGGACCCTGCCGTAAACCAGCTCGAAGGCATCTTTGTTTATGACATCGATGATCTGCAGGCCGTGGCCGCGTCGCATATGGCCGAGCGAAGCCGCCAGGCCGGCGATGCCGAAGCGCTGATTGCAGCCGAGGTCGCGCGCTTCCATGAGCGCCAGCGCACCGTGAATGTAGCCCCCGCGATTGTTGCGCTGCAGCGGCAGGGCGAAGAGATTCGCCAGACTGAAATGAAGCGCATGCAGGCTAAACTTGGCTCACTGAGCGCGGAACAAATTGCCGCCGTTGAAGCGCTCACCCGCGGTATTGTGAACAAATTTCTTCACCCGCACATGCAGGCTCTCAAACAGGCAGCGCGAGAGAACGACTCCGCTCGCGTTGAAGCTTTGTGCGATACCTGGTCGCTGCCTGCTGCCCCTGAAAAGCAGGAAGAGCCAAAAGCTTCAGCGAATGCACCGGGCCGAGGAGAGAATCAAACGGTTAAGTCGGAGACCGCCCGCGTGGGCGAAACCAGCGCCGTGGGTGGCAAATGAACCTTCGGATTGGAAGCCGCGGCTCGCAACTTGCCCTCTGGCAGGCCAACCACATCGCGGCCCTCCTGCGCGGTCAGGGCCACACTGTCGATATTCAGATCATCAAGACCACGGGAGACCGTCTGCAAGAAGTCACCTTTGCTCAAGTGGGCTCCAAGGGCATGTTTACCAAGGAAATTGAAGAGGCGCTCGCGGATGGCCGGGTCGATCTGGCCGTGCACTCGCTTAAGGATTTGCCAACTGAGCTGCCGGGCCCATTTGCGCTGGCCGCAACCCCGCCGCGCGTCGATCCCAGGGATGTTTTTGTTTCTGTGAAGTATGAAAACCTTGCCTCCCTGCCGCAGGAGGCACGCGTGGGCACCAGCAGCCAGCGTCGCAGGGCGCAGCTGAAAGCGCTGCGGCCCGACATCCAGGCCATTGAATTTCGTGGAAATGTGGACACGCGCCTGCGCAAGCTGGCGGAGGGGCAGGTGGACGCAATCCTGCTGGCAGCGGCTGGACTCGACCGCCTGGAAAAGACGGAATGGGTGCGTGAGCGGCTGGAGCCGCAAGACTTTTGTCCGGCAGCCGGTCAGGGCTCGCTGGGCATCGAAACGCGCAAAGACGACGCGGTAACGATCGCAGCGGTCGCGTTTCTTGATGATCCGGACACGCGATTTGCAGTCTCCGTCGAACGGGCCGCGCTGGCCGCTTTGGGCGGCGGTTGCCAGGTTCCCATCGGCGTGCATTGTCGTCGCCCGGCCCAAGAGATCAGGCCGGGGCAAGAGGGAGAGCGGGTAGAAGTCTTCGCCGTGGTGGCCGCACCTGAAACGGGGTCGGCTGTGCGCGTCTTTGATACTGCCCAGCGAAAAGGTTCAGACCCGATTGCCCTGGGAGAGTCGATCGCCAAAAAGCTGCGACAAGCCGGTGCGGGGCCGCTGCTCGAGGCCGCTCAGCCCGCAGCGGGAGCATCGGCGTGAGCCAGCCGCTGGCAGGGCGGCGGGTTCTGGTAACCCGTGCTGCGCAGCAGGCCGGAAAGCTCAGCGAGGGATTGAGGGAGCTTGGCGCCGAGGCGGTTGAAGTTCCGCTTATCGAAATCTGCCCGCCCACAAGCTATGACGCTCTTGATGCCGCACTGCAACGGGTGGACAGTTACGACTGGTTGCTCTTCACAAGCGTCAATTCTGTTGTGCCATTTCAGGTTCGAGCGATGGACCTCGGGGTTTCGCTCTCGCATCTCAAACCCCAGGTCGCTGCGGTAGGAAAATCAACCGCCCAGGCCCTCGAAATGCTTCTGCACTTGAGAGTCTCACTTACCCCGAAGGAATACGTTGCCGAGAGCCTCGTCTCTGCATTGAAAGATCAGATCGCCGGTAAGCGGGTTCTGCTCGTTCGCGCCGCCATCGCACGCGACGTGATTCCCGACGCCTTGCGTGCAGCCGGCGCGACCGTCCAGTTCGTCGATGCCTACCGGAATCTCCTACCGGAAGCTGCGCCCGCACAGCTCCGCAAAGCCTTCACCCAGCCCATCGACGCAGCCACGTTTACCAGCTCCTCCAGCGTCACGCATCTCGCCGATGCCGCCAAAGCCGCCGATATCGCCTTCCCGTTTGCGGACGTGCTTGCGATTTCCATCGGACCGATTACGAGCCGGACCCTGCGCGATTGCGGATGGGCGCCCGTTGCGGAAGCTGATCCCCACGACGTTCCAGGGCTGGTTGCAGCTGTAGTTCGAGTGCTCGGATCTGGCGAACAGTGTTCAAGCGAGGGAACCTAGAGCCCGTCAGCAGCGCACGATCTTGGCGGAGTCGATTCCCTTGGTGGCGTTGCGCGTATCGACGACTAACTGCGCTTGCTCAACAATGACCTTGTAGTCGTAACTTGTGTGGTCGGTAACAATGACCACAGCGTCGTATTGCCCAAGGTTCTTGAGCGGAGTATTGGTCATGTTCAAGGCATAGTGGCGCCCTTGCCCGACGGTGGGAAAAAAGGGGTCGTTGTAGGCCACGGTCGCGCCCTTTTCACGCAATAATTCGATAATGGTGAGCGAGGGCGACTCGCGCAGATCGTCGATGTCACGCTTGTAGGCCAGCCCAAGCACCAGCACCTTCGATCCTTTGATTGATTTCGAGTGCTCGTTGAGGGCGTTGGCAATCTGCTCAATGACAAAGTAGGGCATGGCCGTGTTGACCTCCCCGGCCAGCTCAATGAATCGAGTGCGAAAATCGAATTGCTTCGCTTTCCACGAGAGGTAAAACGGGTCGATAGGAATGCAGTGTCCGCCAAGGCCCGGGCCAGGATAAAAGGCCTGGAAGCCGAAAGGTTTCGTCTTGGCCGCGTCGATCACCTCGTGAATGTCGATGCCCATGCGCATGCAAAGTTGCTTGAGCTCGTTCACCATGGCGATATTCACGCAGCGATAAATGTTTTCAAGCAGTTTGGTCATCTCGGCCACTGAGGGGCTGCTGACAGGGACCACGCGGCGAAAGATGGTTCCGTAGAGCGCCGCGGCAAGTTCAGAAGACGCAGGGCCACATCCGCCCACGACTTTGGGAATATCGTGTCTAGCGACGGTCTCATTGCCCGGATCTTCTCGTTCTGGTGAAAAGGCGACATGAATCCCAGGCTCCTCCAAAGTTCGTGCAACTTTGAGTCCGAGCGGATTGCCTTTCTCAAGAATCGGTACAATGACTTCCTCGGTCGTGCCGGGATACGTGGTACTTTCAAGCACAATGAGCTGGCCCTCGTGGATGTGAGGGGCAATCGAGGCCACGGTTCCCTTGACGAAGCTGAGGTCGGGCTCGTGATACTCGTCCAGCGGCGTCGGCACGCAGATAATGACTGCGTCCATCCGGGCTATCTCGGAATAGTCTGCCGTGGCGCGAAAGCCGGCTTGCTGTGCTTCCTGGATCATTTCAGGCAGAATGCGGACGATGTAAGAGCCGCCGCCATTGAGAGTCCGCACCTTGTCCGGCGCGATGTCGAAACCGGTCACCTTGAATCGCTCGGCGCTGAATAACAGCGCCAGGGGTAAACCCACGTATCCCATTCCAACAATCCCAATCTGGGCTTGCCGCTTCTCCAGCATTTGCTTGAGCGCTACGAGGGAATCAGTTGCTGCGATCGTCATACATTCGATTGTAAGTCCATTGCATTTTGGGCAACAAATTTGACTCAGCAAGGACCGTACCTCAATCGGAAACCGCGCCGCAATTGGAGGCGCTGCCTTCGCCCAAGGGCCGTGTGGATGCGGGCCTTCATGGCTCGGATAGTATTCTTTTGATTGTGTAGAGCGGCTGGCAGGGTGACCAGCTGGCGCTTGGAGGGAGATTCAATTGGCAACGTATCTTGTGACGGGGGTGGCTGGATTTATCGGGCGCTCCATCGCCGCTGCGCTATTGGCAAAAGGAGAATCGGTTCGCGGCATCGACAACTTTATCACCGGGAAGCGCACGAACCTTGTGGGACTTGAGGCGATGGAGTTTATTGAGGGCGACTTGACCGATCCGGCTGCGTGCGCACGCGCATGCGAAGGCGTCGAGGTGGTCTTTCACGAGGCGGCGCTGGCATCGGTCCCTCGTTCGGTGGCTGACCCTGCAGGCACCAACCTGCATTGCGTCACCGCGACGGTAAATCTGCTGGTGGCGGCGCGCACGGCAGGGGTCAGGCGGGTTGTGTACGCCGGGTCTTCATCGGCATACGGCGACACGCCCACGCTGCCCAAGCGGGAAGATATGCTTCCAAATCCGATATCGCCCTACGCCGTGGCCAAGCTGGCCGGCGAGCACTACATGAGGGCGTTCGCGCGGGTTTACGGGCTTGAAACGGTGGTCTTGCGTTATTTCAATGTATTTGGTCCCTACCAGGACCCCACTTCGCATTACTCAGGCGTGCTGGCAATTTTTTGTCGCAGGATGCTGGCCGGTGAGCAGCCCACGATGTACGGCGATGGCGAGCAAAGCCGGGACTTTACTTACATCGATAACGTAGTTCAGGGGAATCTGCTGGCTGCGGCAGCTCCGGCAGAGAAAGTCTCCGGTCAGATGATGAATCTGGCCACGTCGACACGGATTACGCTCAACGAAACGTTTAAAATCCTGCGGGAATTGACCGGATATCGTGGGGAGCCGGCTTATGAGGCCCCGCGCGCGGGAGATATTCGGGATTCCCTGGCAGACATCCGGTTGGCGGGCGAGCTGCTCGGATACAAGCCCGTCGTTGACTTCCGCGAGGGCCTTCACCGCACGGTCGAGTGGTACGGAAAGAGCGAGGGCAAATGAACCGGATTGGAATATTCGGGGCTGTCGCCTTCCACATGTGATGTGCCTCACTAACATTTCGCCGCGAGTTCGTCACACTAAGAGGTTATCCTTCCGCAAAGGCATTTTCACTTGGTCCACAAGGGCTTTCTGCAGGAGAGATTTTAGGACAGAGGGCCTTGACCAGTGCCGGACACTCCTGCGGTGCAGCACGATATGCCACGCTCCTCCGATGCAAAGTGGCAGGCAGGCGCGACGCAGCAGAGTTCTTCCACGTCCCTTCGCGAGCTATGGGCGGTTTTGGTCCGCCGTCGTCGCTTTGTCGAAAGCGTGATTGGCGGGCTGCTCGTTGGGTGTCTCCTCTACTGCTTGCTTGCTCCGAACCAATATGAGGCCAGCGCCAGAGTTGCCCTGCGCGCCGCTCCCGCAATCTCTCTCAGCCTGGACGGTTCGAATGATGCAGCCTCCGGCTCTTTTGCCTCGGGCCAGATCCAATTGGAGACTCTGGCCAATGTGTTTCGAAGCGACCAATTGGCATGGAGAGTGATTTCGAGCCAGAAACTCTACCAGGCACCGGCGTTCATGGGGAGCTTTGGCCGGCGCTTTCCCGGGTTTCGTCCCGATGCTCCGGGCCCCGAAGCCCAGGCTTACCTGCTGGAGCGATTTCAACGGCGGCTTACGGTGCAGACCTTGCCGCGCACGCTCATCTTGCAGATTCGCTTCCGTTCGAAAGATCCAGCGCTGTCGGCGAGGGTTGTGAACGAGTTGATCCGTGCCTACAACCAGCAGGATACGGAATTACGGGTGGAGGACACGACCGAGGCTACGGCTTGGCTGAATGGCCAGTTGCAAGCGCTGAAGGCGCGTGTCGATAAGGACGACCAGCGACTCCTGGAATTCCAGAAGGAGCATGGCCTTTTCGCCACCCCGGAGACGCTTGCAAACGGGCAGCTCGGCGACGTCCAGCACACAACGGCATTTATAGAAAATGACGAATTGGGGAAACAGCTTGTGGCTGCCACCGCGGATCGCATTTTGCGCGAGGCTGAGTATCGTGCCGCATCGCGGGGAGATCCGGAACTGGTGCTGGCCTCGGATCCGCGCCTGCAGAGCGGGAACAGCAGTTTTGCCACCGCCCTGCTGCAGCAGCTTCATGGGCGGCAAAGCGAGCTGGAGCAGGAGGAGGCGCAACTTCGCATCGAGCACGGTCCAAATTTTCCCAGGGTGGTAGAGATTCGTGGGCAGTTGCAGGATCTTGACGGGCAGGTCAAGGCGGAAGATGCCAGGCTGATCGCGCGCTTTCACGCAGCATTCGCCACGGCGGCGGATCGTGAACTGCTCGTGCGCCAGAGCCTTGACCAAAGCACGGGCGAGGGAATGAAGCTGAATGAGTCGGCGACCCAGTACGCGGTGATGAGCCAGGAAGCAAACCGCAGCCACGAACTCTACATGCGGGTGATGGAGAAAGCCGAGGAAGCAGGTCTGAGCGCCGGCGTTCAACGCTCCAATATTTCCGTGGTGGATGAAGCGCACCAACCGGTTAAGCCTGTTGCACCGGACCTGCCGGTGTACATGGCGATTACTCTTTTCGCCGGCATCTGGCTGGCGGTGGGAGGGGCATTGTTGCTTGAGTCGTTTCGCCCCTTGGCAGGTCGCTCAACGGGAGCTGTGCTGGTGCTGGCCCTGGCGCTGATCGGGGCGGCAGCACATGCGCAGGCGCCCACGCCCAGTACCTCAGGTTTGCCCACAGGGGTAGCACGCATTCCTCAATCAACCGAGACAAAGAGCCAGCCGAATGCCAAAACGGCTCCAACTGTCTGGAGCACTTCTCGAGGCGCACGAGAGGTCGGCGTGCCGTCGGCCTTAGCTTCGCAACCGGCAATGCCGGCCCCCATCGCACCCGGTGATCTCCTGGAAGTGACCGAGTACCATACTCCTGAATTTCATTCTTCGGTCCGCGTTTCGGAATCGGGAACAGTGACGCTTCCGCTCGCAGGAGAGGTGCAGGTTGGCGGATTGGACGAACAAGCTGCCGCGCACTCCATTGAGTCGGCTCTTATCGCTCGCGGTATGCTGCTCCACCCGCAGGTCACGGTGCTGGTCACGGCCTATGTGGGGCAGGACGTTAGTGTTCTGGGCGAAGTTACGCATCCCGGCGTCTACCCCCTCGCACAACACCATCGGCTGCTTGACCTCCTCTCCGCGGCGTCTGGACTGGCGCCAGGAGCCGGCAGTCTCGTCACAATCGTTCATCGCAACGACCCAAATGCGCCTTCTGCCGTCGTACTTGACCCGGCAGGCATCGATACCGCGACCGATCACAATCCCGAACTCGACGCAGGCGATACAGTCCAGGTGAGTCGGGCCGGGCTTGTCTATGTGGTTGGCGATGTGATGCGCCCAGGGGGGTTCCCGGTCGACCCGGTGCAGAAACTCACCGTGGTTCAGGCGCTCACGCTGGCGTGGGGGCCAACGCAAAATGCTTCCCTGGGCAAAGCGTTGTTGATTCGCGAACAGAAGGGCGGACGCACGCTTACGACTCTGAACCTGAAGCGGCTACTCCGCGGCCAGGACCCCGATCTGCCGATACAGGACAGGGACATAATCTTCGTGCCCGACTCAACCGCCAGGAATCTGTGGAACCGGAGCATGGAGTCGGTCATTCAATCCGCTGCTGGCGTTAGCATCTACGCGGGTCTCGTCTACTCGCAGAGATTCTAGTAATGGACCGCTTAGCCAGGGGGCTCCTGCTCCTCTTTGTTTTCACTATTCCGTGGGAGTACTCACTCGATTTGGGTGAACCACTGGGCAATGTGGCGCGAATCACCGGCCTTGTTCTATTGCTGGTGGCCATCCCGGCAATTTTACAGAGAGGCAGGTTGCGTAATCCCGGGACGCTGCAATGGCTGGTGCTGGGCTTGTTTCTGTGGTTCTGCTGCAGCTACTTCTGGACGATGGACCAGCAGGCGACGCTCGAAAGAGTGCGCGGCTACTTCCAGGAGATGATGATTGTCTGGCTGGTGTGGGAGTTCGCCGAGAACCCGGGCGATCTGCGGGAGCTGCTGCGCGCAATGCTTGCCGGATCATGGGTGCTGGCCATACTTACGGTGGCCAATCTTGCATCGCCCGACGCAATCGCTTCAGGCCAGATTCGCTTTGCCGCATTCGGCCAGGACCCGAACGACGTTGCCCGCTTTCTCGATCTCGGATTCCCCGTTGCGGCTCTGCTGCTTGATTGGGAAACCACCATGCCCGGGCGTTTTCTGGCATTCGGCTATGTCCCGTTGGGATTCACTGCAATGTTGCTGACTGCCTCGCGAGGTGGATTTCTGGCTGCCATTGTCGCCTTATCTGGATGCGGAATCCTGCTTTTCCAGAAACACAAGCGCTGGGTGGTCACCGGCGTTCTTGCTTTGCCCATGATTGGGGTTGCACTGTGGTTTCTGGTCGTTCCTCATGAGACGCTCGAACGGTTGGCCTCCATCCAGGAACAGATTCGGGGCGGTGATCTGAACCAGAGGTTGAACATCTGGGCAGCAGGTTGGCGCGCTTTTGTGCAGGCGCCATTTCTTGGTCACGGGGCGGGTTCATTCGTCGGCGCCGCCGGCTTGGCGCCCATCGACACGGCGCACAACACAGCCCTTTCACTTCTCGTGGAAGGGGGAATCGGCGCGCTTTTTCTGGCCCTTGCCATCGTGGTTGTCTCTGTTCGATCGGCGATCGGAACATCCGGTCCGTTGCGGATTGCGTTGGTGACGCTGCTCCTTGTCTGGATTGTTTCATCGCTTGTGGGGACGGTAGCCGAGAGCCGGACGACATGGCTCCTTCTTTCCCTGGTTGCGCTGGCGGGCCGGGTTGTCACCGGAGAACCGAAATGGCTTCCCTCGTGCGCGCCAGCGAGTTTGCCACTGTAGTGGTGACGCTCGTGGCACGAGTGTTTCTTCCGCAATCCTGTTGTGTTTTTCAACCATGGCGGCAAAGTAGAATTGGATTCATGGACACAGCTGTGGTGACTCCGATTCTGGCTATGCTTGAGATTCAGGTTCCATTTGTCGTTTGCAGCCGGGTCTTTTAGCACTTCATCGTTGCCACGCGTCGTACCAATTTGATTTTTCTTTGCGGGCTTCTTTGCCTGGGACTGGATATAATTCTCCATCTGGTATTGATGCGTTCGGTGGGCGTGGCCGGAATTGTGCTGGCCACTTCGTTGTGGGCCTCGAGGACGGTTGTTATTGTTTGCTATTGGGCCCAATAGCTTCTTCGCGAAAGTTCGGGGGAGGAATAGTGATCCCAAGCCCGGCACAATATCTTCTTCGTTTTGACGATCTCTGCCCAACATTTTCGCTCGAAAAATGGGAGCGATTTCTTCCCCTCATTGAAGAATTTCGCATTCGGCCTATTCTCGCCGTTGTTCCCGACAATCAGGATTCCGGCCTCATCGTCTCAGCCCCCGATGCGGACTTTTGGACGCGAATGTGCGCAATGGAAGCTGCCGGAGCTACGATCGCCGTGCATGGCTATCAGCACATTTGCGATAGCCGAGGAAAGAGCCTGCTGCCACTGCATCGGCGAACGGAGTTTGCCGGCGTACCCGAGGAGATTCAGCGCGAGTGGATTCACGGGGGGCTCGAGACGCTTCGGGGCTTCGGCCTCAGCCCGCGGCTGTGGGTGGCGCCGCGTCATGGCTTCGATCTCAACACTCTTCGCGCGCTCCAGGAGGAAGGGATTGGTTACCTGTCTGACGGCTTCGCGCGAATTCCTTATAAACGAGGCGGCGTCACCTGGATTCCTCAGCAATTGTGGGAACCCGTCCGCCGGTCAGGCGGCCTGTGGACCATCTGCATTCATAGCAATCTGGCGCGTGACGGCCTGGTGGGAAAGCTCAGAACATTTCTGCACAAATATGCTTCGCAATTCACTTCATTCGACCGAGTGTTGGCGGAGTACCGGCCTGCGACTTTGGGATTTACTGAACGGGTGTACGAAGCGGTTTCCATCTGGCGAATTCGCACGGCTCGCCGCAAAAAACAGGGTCAGCAGCAGAGTCAGCATAAATAAGACAGGATCGGCTCAATGCGCCCGGCCCCGATGCAGCGGGAGGCGGTTTCGCCCCAGGAGCGCACCGTACAAGGCTTCCCACCGCCCCAGGACCCGCTCGAGGTCATAGCGCTCCATCACGAATTGCTGCGCGCGTTCACCCATCGCATTTCGCTCTCTCGGCGGTGTTTGCATAAGGCGATTCATTGCCGCGGCAAGAACAGTCGCGCTTCCCGTCTCCGCCAGGATGCCGGTGTAGCCATGCGTGACGACCTCCGAATTACCGGGCACAGCCGTTGCTACAGCGGGCAACGCACAGGCCGAGGCCTCCAACAAACCCATCGGGAGTCCCTCCCATCGGGATGAAAGTACGAATCCATCGGCAGCCTGCATCCAGCGCCTTACATCCGGCTCGAAACCGAGAAACTGGACTCGACTGCCGATTGCGAGTTTCTCCGACAGGCGATGCAATTCGCCATCGAGCGACCCTCCGCCGGCGATCACAAGACGTGCAGGCGTCTCGATTTGAGCCATGGCTTGCAGAAGCGTCGGATAGTCCTTCACCGGTTCCAGCCTGCCGGCCGCGAACCAGAGGAATTCATCGGTCAATCCGAGTTCTTTGCGCAGCGCCCCGCGGACGACCGGATCGGGCTTCCACTTTTCGAGGTCGACTCCGTTCGGAAGAACGATGAGGCAGTCCGGCGAAACCATCTGCGCAGACAAGTACGCTTTGGCAACCGCTTCGCTTACCGCGGTGACCTGGTCTGGCAGCCAGTTGCTGTGTCGATATGCGAACTTCCGGCCCGGTGTGCCTGTTGCCGACGTATGAATCGTATCCAGCACCACGCGTACCGGCGCAGCCAGGCGCGACCACCGCATGAGCCATGCTGCGTGGGGCAGATGCGAATGGACAACGTCGGGCCGCTCGCGTCGAAGCCAGCGATTCAAGCGAATCCAGCCGCGCGGATCGGCAAGACCCTTCCGCATCCCGAGACTCAGGAACTCAACTCCCGCGTTGGACAACTCGCCCGCTGCTGAGCCTCCTGTGCCTGAAAGCGCCACAAGGCTCACTCGCCACCCGCGTTTTGAGAGGCCTTTCGCTAACAGGATGACTTGCTGCTCTGCGCCGCCGATTCGGTCGATGGTGGGAATGAGAAGCGCAATGTGGTTCAAGCGCGGCTCTCGGCGAGTGTAGCGTCAATGAGGTCTTCGTAAGCCTGAACGGCGGGCTCAAGTTGAAAGCCATCTATCCAGGAGTGGGGAAAGCGCTGGCCAGGCTGCAACGTCTCAAGTGCCACGGTCATTGACTCGGCGAGCGCTTCTGCCGAGACCGCACGTGCCAGGCAGACACCTGGTTGACCGTTCAAAAGATCCACCATGCCTTCCGAAGCCGGAACTGCTGCAAGCGGCAAACCCGCGGCGGCGGCCTCGAGAAGGGAGTTGGGAAGGCCTTCGTGGCGCGAGGAAACTACGAATAGCGAAGCGCCGGCAAAATACGCAGCGGGGCTTGCAACATGACCTGGAAAACGAACGGCCGCATCGATCCGCAACGCTTGACAATGCGCTTTGAGCGCATCCTCCTCCTGCCCTGAACCGGCAATCGTCAAATCGGCACCGGGGTATCGAAGCTTGAGCGTGGCCACCGCTTTCAACAGCAGATCGAATCCCTTTTGGGCCGAGAGTCTGCCAACGGCAAGCAAGTGCGGCCCAGGACCCGTCCAACGATTCCTTGAACTCGCAGCCAATGCCCGGATTGCTTCAACATCCACAGGATTGGGCAGGACAACCAGCTTTCGGGGCGAGATGCCGATTTCGTCGCAAAGATCTTTTGCCATTGCTCTTGACTGGCAGATTATTCGATCTGCGTTGCCGTAAAGAATGCGGTACAAAAGAGGGGTCCATATGGGCAGTTCACCAGAGGTCAGCGACGAAGATACGGTTCCGTTTTGACGGATCAGAACGCAAGTCCCGGGCGGCAGGAATGGGCGCAACATCAAAATCAGAAAGTTCAAGTGCGCCATTCCGGAGAGAATTACGTCAGGTCGCAATCGCCAGACGAGGCGCAATAGGCGAAAGGCACCGGCGCGGACCCTGCGGGCGCCCAGCGCATGAACGACAACACGAGCGGGCAATACTTCAATGCCGGCTCCATTTTGTGTGATCAGGCCAAGGTGCAGTTCATACTTCTCCTCGGAAAGGTTCTCCGCCAGCAGCTTGGTCACGTGTTCCGCTCCACCACCGCCGAGATGCGGAATCAGCAGCAGAATCCGGGAGCGTCGAATCATGGGCCTGTCTCTACGAGAGAAACATATAGTACGGGGATACTAAGCAGAAGTGATGCATCTCACACTCTCAGATGTCTCAAAGTGATACAGTCTGTTTGATATTGATTAGAGTTTTCACATGTTGGTTCCATTCATTGCCTTAATTGGATGAAGTAGTCGCTTCAGCCGCATCGATTTGCAGGGACCTGGCGCAGTTGGGATTGGGAGTAGCCTCATCGAGGCACCGAAATCTCCGTACAGGCATGTTCCGGGAAGCGAGCCAGCAACATACAAGGAACGCGGGCCCAGTCCATGCTTGTTTCCGTGAAGTCTCAACCTGCAAACGATCCAGACTGCGATGAAGGACTATCCCCGCATATTGTAGTTGGAATTACCAGCCCGCAGACCTGCATGGTGCTGACTGGGCGCCTGCGCACCCTGCGCGAAGCAGGCTTTCGCGTGACGCTGGTCTGCAGCCCTGGTGAACTCTTCGACCGCCTCACTCAGGACGAGAGAGTTGAGAAATTCGCCGTTCCCATGGAGCGCTGTATCGCGCCATTCGCAGATATCGTGTCGATTGTGCGGCTGTGGCTCTTACTGCGCAGGATCAAGCCGGACATAACCGAATTCAGCACGCCCAAGGCCGGGCTCCTGGGAACGCTTGCTGCGCGATTCGCCGGTGTGCCCCACCGCGTCTACATGCTGCGCGGGCTCCGGCTCGAAACTGCCAGCGGGCTCAAACGGACAATCTTGATGGCGGCGGAACGGATGGCCTCGGCTTGTGCGCACGTTGTCCTGTGCAACAGCGAAAGCCTTCGCGCAAAAGCGCTGGCACTGCGCCTCGCGCCCGCGTCCAAACTGAAAATGCTTGGGACCGGCAGCAGTAACGGTGTGGATATAGTGCGGTTCTCTCCCGGTGAAAGCGATGTGCGCGAACGGTTCAATTTGCCGAACGACGCCGCCGTGCTTGGATTTGTGGGCCGCATGACGCGCGATAAAGGACTGCCGGAACTGATCGAAGCCTTTGACCTGATTCTGCAGGCACGCCCGGAAGCGTATCTGCTGCTGGTGGGCTGGTTCGATGCCTCCGAGGATGCGCTTGATGCCCAACTGCGCGCGAGCATCGAAAAGCATTCACGCATCATTTGCACGGGATATGTAGAGGACACATCTCCCTACTATCGGGCCATGAATATGTTGATCCTGCCCACTTGGCGGGAGGGCTTTCCGAATGCCGTGCTTGAGGCCTCAGCCACAGGTATTCCGGTCATCACTACGTTATCTACCGGCGCGTGCGACGCCGTGGTGCCGGAGGTCACTGGATTCCTGATTCCACCCGGTCATCCTATGGCAATTTGTGAGGCGGCTCTCAAGTTCTTGCGAGACCCTGTGCGCAGTCAGGAAATGGGCGTGGCAGCCCGTGCTCGAGTTATCGAGCATTTTGCAAATGCTCACATCCTTGGGCTGGCGGCCAGGTTTTACAAGGACCTGCTGAAACCCTCATCCGGCCAGGGTGTCAGCCAGGTAGCCGCTATGGATTCGGTATTTCCGTTACGGTAATTGCAGGCGGATTGGTCATTCCCGGCGGGGCTTGCAGTGTGTGCGCGGCATCTTCTGTTGCGTGCAGTACATCGCCGGGCACAATGCCGAGAACGAGGGTCGCGGCTGCGGCAAACAACAAGGCCGCCCCGACTGCAACTCCCACACGTGGTGCGGGAGCAACTGCGTGGCCGTTGTGCTCGACCGGACGTTGTGCTGAGGCAAAGGCGAAGCGCAGATAATAGGCTGCGGCCAGTCCGGAATTCAGCAAGCCAATAATGGCAAGCCAGATCGCGCCCCCGCTGACTGCCGCCGAGAACGAGTAGAACTTGCCGAAGAATCCGCCGGTGAAGGGAATGCCAACCAGGGAGAGGAGGAAGAAGATGAGGAGGCCGCCCAGCAATGGAGATCGGTAGATGAGCCCTCGAAAATCTTGAATCAGAGGTAGTTCCTCGTCATATCCGCTGGCCATGGTAACCACGGCAAAGATGCCCACGTTCATGGCCGCGTAAGCCGCGATGTAAAAGCTGGCGGCGGCGATTCCGCTGGAACCTAGCCCCGCGAAGGCGGCAAGCAGGTAGCCCGCGTGTGCGATCGAGGAGTAAGCCAGCATGCGCTTCACGTTCTGCTGGCGAAGCGCGGCCAGATTGCCAACGGTCATCGAAAGCACGGCAACGACCCAGAGCAGCGGCTCCCAGACGGAACGCAACGATGGAAACATCTCATACACCACGCGCAGCAGAAGCGCGAACGCGGCTGCTTTGGGTGCCGTGGACATGAGTGCCACCACCGGCGAGGGCGCACCCTCGTACACATCCGGTGTCCACACGTGGAAGGGCGCTGCCGACACTTTAAAAAGAATTCCCACAAGCATAAGCGCAAGGGCAGCGAGAACCAGTGACGGATTTTGAGCAGAGGTTACATTGTGGGCAATTTCATATATCTGCGTGGTTCCTGTTGCACCGAAAATCAAGGCGATGCCGTACAGCAGGAAAGCAGTGGCAAAGGAGCCAAGCAGGAAGTACTTGATCGCTGCCTCGGGGCCGCGGCCCGTCTCCTTGCGATAACCAGCCAGAATATAAGTGGAGATGGAAGAAATTTCCAGAGCGATAAAGACCAGCAGCAATTCGACCGCGCTCGTAAGCAGGCACATGCCCACAGCGCCAAAGACCACCAGTGCGTAATACTCGCCCTGGTGATGGCTGTCTTCAGGCAGCGAGTCCATCGACAGCAGCAAAGCCACCAACACAATGCCGCAGATCAGCACATGGAAGAAGACGGTGAAGGCGCTGGTCTCGACGGTTCCATAGTAGCCGGTTCCCATGGGGAGGGAAAGCTGCCACAGGCTGGCCCACAGTGCAAGGGTGGTCCCAAATGCCGCCACCCATCCCAGTGCGCGCCGCGGCCATCCGGCAGGCAGCGAGGCGTCAATCAGCATCACCAGAACGCCGGTGAGGGTAAGGACGACCTCGGGAAGGATGCGAAAGATACTCGGAATCGAGTTCATTGCCGGCCCTCCCCGTGCACGGGTACGCTCAAACTGGATTCGGGCAATGCCATACTTCCTTTCAGAGCGGAGTTGCCAACGCGGTTCTCGATGGTCGGAATCCAAAGCGAGGGCGCGAGCCCCATGACCAGCATGAGAACAGCAAGGGGCCAAAGGATGGCCAGCTCACCGAATCGTAGATCGATGGAAGGCCTTGATGTGGCCAACTCGCTCTCCGGTCCGTAGAAGAGCCGCTGCACCAGCCAAAGCATGTACGTGGCGCCCAGAATCACACCCACCGTGGCGGCAACGGCCCAGCCGTGGCTCACGCCCGTGAATGTGCTCGACAGAATCAGAAACTCACCCACAAAACCATTCAGCATCGGCAACCCGATCATCGCCAACGAAGCGATGACAAAGAGGGTTGCGGTTTGCGGCACTTTAGAGGCAAGGCCGCCGTATGAAGCGATCTGACTGGTCCCGTATCGAATCTCCAGCACACCGAGCAAAAGGAACAGAGCACCGTCAACTACGCCATGGTTGAGAATCTGGTAGACGGCGCCATCCCAGCCGGTAAAAGTGAGCCCGTAGATGCCCAGCGTGATCAAGCTCAGATGGCTCAAGGCCGCAAAAGCCATGAGTCGCCAGAAATCGCGTTGCACCAGGGCCAGACACGCGCCGTAGAGGATGCCGATGACTGCCAGTGCAACCAGAAGAGGCGCAATCGCACGCGCCTGTACCGGAAAGAGCTCCACGTGAAAGCGAAGCATGGAGTAGAGACCCAGCTTGCCTGCCACAACCATCGCAAGCGCAACGGGGGCTTCGCTGAAGGTGTCGGCAATCCAGCCATGCAGCGGGAAGACCGGCACTTTGACGGCGAATGCGACCAGAAACGCGAGCGCAACCCAGTACAACGCACCGGCGGGCAGGGAACCGCTGGCGATAAGCAATTGCAGTTCAGAAAAGTTAAAGGTGCCCGTGCGGGCGTAAAGCCAAAGAATTGCCACCAGCAGCGGCGCGGACGGGATGAAGGTATACAGAAAAAACTTAATCGCCGCCACGGGCCCATCTTTGCGGCCATACATGGCAATAAGAATCGCCATGGGTACCAGAGACAGTTCCCAGAATCCGTAATAAACCATCAGGTCCAGCGAGATGAATACGCCGAACATGGCAGTCTGTTGAACCAGGAAGAGCGCATAGAAGATCTTGCGCCGTTCTTTGATCGCGTTCCAACTCGCCAACACGCCAATCGGGGCCAGCAGGCCTACCAGCACCACCATCCACAGGCTCAACCCATCCACGCCTACGTGATAAAAGATAGCGGGGTACTCAATCCAGGGGCGATTGATCTCGAATTGAAAACCATGCTGGCCAAGAACAAAATGTGCCGGCAGGTGCAGGGTAAGTCCAAAGCTGATGAGCGTGGTGAGCAGGGCAATCCAGGCTGGAAGTTTGCCGCGATCGGGCAGAATTGCAACCAACACCGCTCCCGCCAGCGGAGCCAGCAGGATGATTGTGAGAATCGACTCGTTGATCGGTGTCATTTCTTAGTGCCCCGCCATGCCAAGGTGAATTCCAAAAAAACTGGCCAGAACATTGTTCCAGGGGACCAGCACAAATAAGAGCAGCGAAGCGGCGCCAAGGGCCAGCCATCCCGCATAAGAACGCAAATTCCCCGACTGCCACCTCTGCAGAATTGCCCCTGTCAATGTGGCAATTCCGGCCAGCAGCCATGCCAGTCCACCGAGTATTGCCACGTCGACAACCCACCCCAGCACAAACTTCGACAGGGCGAGCAAAGGCTTGACCACGACAAAGCCGTAAATCTCGTCAACGAAATACTTGTTGAGCAGCAGTTTGTATCCGGCGGAGAAAGTAGCCGCGAGCTGCGCCGGACTCTCTGGGTGCCGGCGATAGAGCCGGTCGGCGAGGGCCCAGCCGAAAAGCGCCACCAGCACGGCGACAAATGTCAGGCCGATTTCAAGCTGCGTACTGCCACCCTCTGCGGCATGTTGGCCGACGGATGGAGCGAGGTAGGCTCCAAAGCGTTCGATGCCAATCCATCCACCACAAAGTGAAAGAGCACCTAAAATGACGAGCGGCCCCAGCATTGACCACGGACTTTCGTGAGGATGCGCATCGTGGTTGCGCGATTCACCCAGGAAGGTCATATACCACAGCCGGAACATATAAAACGCTGTGAGCAGTGCGGTGACGACGCCAACAAACCAAAGCAGCTTGCCGTCTGTGCCATGCAGAAAAGCGGCGTAGAGAATTGCGTCTTTCGAGAAGAAACCGGCAAACGGGGGAAAGCCGGCGATTGCGAAGACCGCCGCAGTCATGGTCCAGAAGGTGACAGGCAGCTTCTTCCTCAGACCGCCCATCTTGCGCATATCCTGTTCGCCGCCGATGGCGTGAATCACGGAACCCGCGGCGAGAAAGAGCAAGGCCTTGAAAAAGGCATGGGTCATCAAATGGAAAATGGCAGCGGAGTAAGCCGCTACGCCACAACCGAGAAACATATAGCCGAGCTGCGAGATTGTGGAATATGCCAGCACTCGCTTGATGTCGTTTTGTACAAGGGCGATGGTTGCCGCATAGAGTGCCGTTGCCGCGCCGATAATCGCAACTACGCTGAGCGCGAAGGGCGATCGGTCAAAGAGAAAATGCGTCCGCGCAATCATGTAGACGCCCGCAGTGACCATGGTGGCTGCATGGATGAGAGCGGAGACCGGTGTAGGGCCTTCCATGGCGTCGGGCAGCCAGATATAAAGCGGCAACTGCGCGCTCTTGCCGGTTGCGCCCAGCAGCAGGCAAAGGCAAGTGGCTGTCAGGATTCCGCCACTCCACGCGGGGTTTGCGGAGAGCCTGCCAGCGATCTCGCTGAAGGTGAGGGTGCCAAAGTTGGCCAGTAAAAGAAACATGCCGATCAGAAAACCAAAGTCGCCAATTCGATTGACGATGAAAGCTTTTTTCCCGGCATCGGCCGCCGATTTTTTCTGGTACCAGAAGCCGATCAGCAAATAGGATGCCAGCCCCACCCCTTCCCAGCCGACAAACATCAGCAGGGCATTACCGGCCAGCACCAGGTCCGTCATGAAAAAGAGGAAGAGGTTCAGGTAGGCGAAGTAGCGCCAGTATCCATCTTCCTCGGCCATGTAGCCGACGGAATAAATGTGAATCAGAAAACCCACGCCGGTGACAACCAGCAGCATGACCAGCGAAAGATGGTCGAGCACGAAGCTGAAGTCGACATGGAGGAATCCGGCGTTGATCCAGTTGCGGTAGGTTTCGGTGTGAGGCAACTCGAGACCGCCGCTCGCCATGACGGCGTTCAACACCACGCACAACGACGCCAGCGGAGCCAGCAGGGCGACTGAGGTTACGATGGCTTTCGGCAATCGTCGGCCCAGTAGCCCATTGATTGCGAACCCGGCAAAGGGCAGCAGTGGAATCAGCCAGAGATGAAGAGAATCGTTCATAGTTTCATCAGGTCAATTCGGTCCACCGCCAGCGTCGCGCGCGCGCGGAAGACAGCAATAATGATGGCCAGGCCTACGGCAGCTTCCGCCGCGGCCACCATCATCACAAAGAAGACAAAGAGTTGGCCTTTCACCGCGTGCCACTGGTGAGCAAAGGTCACAAAAGAAAGGTTGACGGCGTTGAGCATCAACTCGATCGACATGAACACGGTGATCAGGTTGCGCTTGATAAGAAAACCAATCACGCCGAGCGAAAACAGGGCGGCGCTTAACAGCAGATACCAGGAGAGCGGAACCTCCTGCTGGAGCAAATGCGAGTAGGTGGGATTCACTTGCCGGCCGTCCTTTCTCCATCGCCATGACGAGCCAGCGCCACCGCGCCCAGAATGGCGATAAGGATCAGCACCGAGGTGACCTCAAAGGGCAACAGCAGTTTTGTGAACAGGATGGTGCTCAATTCATCGAGATTTCTGACCCCGGGCTGGTCGGTTAGATTGTCGCCAAATGCCGCGCCGCCGAGGCCATGGATGTGAAGGATCACCGTAGCAATCACACTGAAAATCGCCACCACTGCCGGGAAGCCGATGATACCCGCAGCGCGGCTGCCTAGCGTATGCTCTTCGCGGCCCGCATTCAGCAGCATCACAACAAAGGTGAACAGCACCATGATGGCGCCGGCATAAACGATCACTTGCGCGGCGGCCAGAAATTCCGCGCCCAGCAGCAGGTAAAGCACGGCCAGCGAAGTCATCACAACAATCAGCGAAAGGGCACTGCTGATGGGATGGCTCTGAAGCAGGAGGTTGATGGCTCCAGCAAGGCAGAATCCGGCAAAGACGATAAATAAGATCAGGTGCATCGTTCCGTCGTGGATGAGTGAAGGCCGCCATGGAGCCGGCGGGTTAAGAGAAGGAACCGGGTGCCGAAATTGCGGCTCCGGGAACTCCTTCCGATTGTAACTGAGCGCATGGCAATGGCCGTTGATTTCACCGACTGGCTGCGAGAGTGAATCGAGGGCCTGAAACGCGCTCCTAACGATAGGCAAGCCAGAAGCTTGTCGCCATAATGTTCAGGATGGCCAATGGCATCAGGTATCGCCATCCAAAGTTCATCAACTGGTCATAGCGGAAGCGCGGAAGCGTGCCGCGCACCCAGACGTACAGGAAAAGAAAACTAAACACCTTCAGCACGAACCAGAAAATCGGTAACAACGCTTGAAGCAGAAAAACCTGCGGCAAGTGGATGAGATTGCCGAAGGGACTCGTCCATCCGCCCAGAAAAACCAGCGTGGCCACGCAGCCGACGGTGATCATGTTGGCGTATTCGGCCATGAAAAACATGGCAAACTTCATCGAGCTGTATTCGGTGTGATAACCAGCGGTCAATTCGCTCTCCGCCTCGGGCAGATCGAATGGTGAGCGATTTGTCTCAGCGTAGGCCGCCATTAAATAAATGAAGAAAGCGATGAACTGGAGCCCGCCAAAAAGATTCCATGAGAGCATTCCCCTGCTAGCCTGGCTCTCCACAATCACCCGCAGATTCAGCGAGCCGGCGCGCAGCACGACCCCTACCAACGACAGGCCCAACGCCAGTTCATAGCTGACTAACTGTGCCGAAGATCGCAGCGAGCCAAGCAGGGAATACTTGTTATTCGATGACCATCCCGCCAGTGCGATCCCATAAACCCCCACCGAAGTAATGCCCAGGATCACCAGCAGGCCGATGTTGACATCGGCAATCTGAAAGAAGTGAAAGCCTCCCGGGCCGGTTACGCCGGGATTACCGAAAGGAACGACGCCGATCGAGATCAGTGCACAGCTAAGGGCGAGGATTGGAGCAAGAAGGTAGAGCGGCTTGTACACTCCGGTGGGGATAATGTCTTCTTTCATGAACGACTTCGCCCCGTCCACCAGAGGCTGCAGCAGTCCAAAGGGACCGACGCGGCTGGGTCCCCAGCGATTCTGTATGCGCCCAACCAGCTTGCGTTCCAGCAGCACGGTGTAGGCAACGCCGAGGAGCATCACCACGGTCACCACCACTACTTTCAGCAAGCTCCACAGAAAAAACTGCAAAATCGTCACGACTCTTTAGCCTCTCTTGCAAAAAGCTCTATTAATCCGCTGCTGTCTCTGCCAATTCCTTCGCCTGATGCCGGTTCAGTTCCTTCAACGCGGTGCTGTACCGGCTCAGAGTCCCTGAAGTGAAAAGTCCATCGTGCGCCGGAACCACAAGGTTCGGCCCGGTAAGCGCCGCAAGCGGCACGAATCCCGGTTCGGTCGGCACATCGTTGCCACCGAATAGATTCAGCCTGTCCAGCTTGTAGGCGGGAACCAGCCGCTCAATCTCGTCCAGCAAGGCAAGCGGGTCGAAGGGGCTCAACTTGGGTTCCAGGCCGTTGGCCGCCAGCCACACTGCATGGCGGTCTGCCTCGCCGGACTGTGCGCCCCGCGACTGACCCAGATCGGACGTCACGCCGCCTTTGCCAAAGGGTACCAGCGTCTTTACATCAACGCCCATGGCGCCTGCCAGGCGAACCAGAATCTCGAAGTCGGGTTTCACGCCCGCACGGTCAGCGGCCTTGCGCGTCAGTTGCACATCGCCAAATGTATTGGTCACAGTCCCGCTCTTTTCGTAGAGACTGCCGGCCGGAAAGACTACATCGGCGAGTGCCGCCGTTTCGGTAAGAAAAATGTCCTGAACAACGACGAAGGTGTCTTTCAAAGTGGATGGATCGAGGTTCAGCTTTGCCACCGGGTTCGCGCCCACGACAAGCAACGCGCCGAGTTCCCCTCGAGCAGCAGCCGCGAACATCTCCGGCTGTGTGCTGCCAGGTTTGGCCGGCATTCCCGCATATTCGGCTGCGAAGGCGCCCGGCGCACTTACCGGAACGTAGCCGGGCAGCAGGTCGGGCAGCAGGCCCATGTCGGCGGCGCCGCGGGAGTTGGCGTGATCGCCCAGGAAGGCAAAGTGAAGATTTTCGCGCTTCAGGCCCCATTTCACGAGCGCCGCAAGTTCCTCACCGCGATATTCCTGCCCGATGATGATCAGTAAAGAATCCTCTGCAAGAATTGCTTCGCGAAACGCATTGTTGTTGATGGAAGACTCGCCCCCGGCAAGATAAGCGGCGAGCGAGGCGTAGCCGTTTGCGGGAAGACGCAGAGCCGCTTTGGCTTGTCTCTCCAGCTTGATCGGCTTTTCATTGGCAACATAGAGCCGCGCCTTATTCAGCCGCACATTGGTGCGGAGATTCCATGCCAGCAGCGGGTGCTCCTCTGTTGGATTACCGCCAACGAGGAGAATTGCGGGGGCCTTTGCCACATCGCGCAGACTCGCGGCCCGTCCATGGCGACCGGCCATGGACCGCGCAAACGCAGCATAGTCCGCTGTCCGTTCGTGATCGATGTTGTTGGTCTGCAGAATCATCCGAGCGAACTTCTGCAGCAGGTAGTTTTCTTCGTTCGTGGTCAGGTTTGAGCCAATCACACCAATGGCCGCCCCGCCCCTGCTGTCACGAATTTCCTTAAGTTTGTTTGCGGCGAATCGAAGCGCATGCTCCCACGTGGCCGGTTCCAGTTGGCCTGCTGCGTTGCGTACGAGCGGCTTGTTCAGCCGGTCGGGGTTCTCAACAAAGTCGAAGCCGAAGCGCCCCTTCGCGCACAGAAAGTCGCCGTTGATGCCACTCTTGTCGCGGTTATCGGCGCGAATGATCTCCGATCCGTCGAGCGACTGGCGCACACCCAGGGTTACCTTGCATCCGTCGGCGCAGTGGGTGCAGACGGTGGCAACATGGTTCATCTCCCACGGCCGCGTCTTGTAGCGGTAGCTGCCGCTGGTCAACGCGCCCACCGGGCACACGTCGATGCACATGCCGCATTGTTCGCAGTCCAGTTGATCGCCTTCGTTGGGCGCAATGACGGAACTGACGCCGCGATTCTGCACTCCCAGAGCCCAAACGTCCATTCCCTCGCCACACATCCGGATGCAGCGGTAGCAGAGAATGCAGCGCGGGCGATCGTAAAAGACCGCGGGTGACCACTGCTGCTCGTCGCGGTGGTGCTTGGCTTCGGCGTACAGGCTCTCGCCCGCGCCGTATTTGAATGTCATGTCCTGCAATTCGCACTCACCGCCCGCATCGCACACGGGGCAGTCGAGTGGATGATTGCCCAGAAGCAGCTCGATAGTGGCCTTGCGGGCCTGCGCAATCTCCGGCGATTCGGTAATGAAGACCTGGCCCTCGGCCACCGTGGTGGTGCAGGCTGTCTGCAGCTTTGGCACTTTCTCCTGGCGCACCACGCACATGCGGCAGGCAGCCTGCAGGCTGAGCCCGGGGTAGTAGCAGAAGGCCGGAATCTCAATGCCCGCCTTGCGGCAGGCTTCAATGAGCAAGGTCCCCGCAGGTGCGGTCAGCTTTTTTCCATCGACAGTGAAGGTTACGTCAGCCATTCGTCTCCAGAACCCCTACACCACGGCCACTTCAACATGCTTGGCGAACGGGCAGGGCTTCCCGTTCAGATGATCTTCAAACTCTTTGCGGAATTTCTTTACAAATCCAAGTGTCGGCATGGCCGCAGCGTCGCCTAACGGGCAGAACGTGCGGCCCATCATGTTTTCGGCCAGGTATTGAATGTTGTCGATGTCCTTGGCCTCGCCAAAGCCTGCATGGAAGCGCGTTAGCGATTTCTTGAGCCAGTCGGTGCCTTCGCGGCACGGAATACACCAGCCACAGCTTTCATGCTGATAAAAGCTGATGGTCCGCAGGGCAAACTCGACAATGCATGTCTGGTCGTCGATGACCACGACGCCACCGGAGCCCAGCATTGAGCCGGCCTTGCCAACCTGGTCGAAGTCCATCCCCAGGTTTTCGATCTCCTCCGGCAACAGTACCGGCGTTGAAGAGCCGCCCGGAACCACAGCCTTCAATTTGCGGCCGCCGCGAATCCCGCCCCCGACTTCGTAAATCATCTTCTTCAGGTTGTAACCCATGGGCAGTTCGTAAATGCCGGGCCGCTCCACGTGACCGCTCAGGCAGAACAACCGCGTTCCACCGTTACGCGGAGTCCCTATCGCTGCAAAGGCCTCGCCGCCCATTTCAATCACATGCGGCACCGTGGCGATGGTCTCCGCATTATTAATCACGGTCGGCCCGCCATAGAGGCCTACCACCGCGGGGAACGGAGGCTTGATGCGCGGAATTCCGCGCTTGCCTTCGAGTGACTCCATCAGAGCGGACTCTTCGCCCACTTCATAGGCGCCCGCGCCAGACTGCGTGATGACCTGAAATTCTGTGTCCGAACCGAAGATGTTTTTGCCCAGAAAGCCCTTGGCGTATGCGTCCGCAACGGCCTTTTCCATGATCTCGAGAAGGTAACGGTATTCGCCGCGCAGGTAGATGAACCCCACTTTGGCGCCAATGGCGAGACCGGCAATCATGGCGCCCTCGATAACGGCATGAGGGTCGTGCAGGAAAATGAGGTGGTCTTTGCAGGTGCCGGGCTCGCTCTCGTCGCCGTTGACCAGAACGTACTTGGGCTTGGGGCTTTGTTTGGGAACGAAAGACCACTTCATCCCCGTTGGAAATCCTGCACCGCCGCGGCCGCGCAGGTTGCTGGCTTTCATCTCGCTGATGATCCATTCGGGGCCTTGCGCCAGGCACTTCTTCGCGGCCTCATATCCGCCCAGCTCGATGTACTTGTCGATGGCCGCCGCGCCCTGGTCAAAACGGCGGGTCACGATCTTTACTTCATCGGGATGCGAGACCAGTCTAGGCATGGGCGGCCGTCCCTTCCGCGTCAGCCTTGCCGCGATAATTTGCCAGAAGGTCCGGTACCTGTTCGGGACTCAGCTCGTCGTGAAACTGGTAGTTCACCTGGATTGCCGGAGCCCACGAGCACGCCCCGATGCACTCGACTTCCTCCAGGGAAAAAATGCCGTCCTCTGTCACGCCCTTGTGTCCGATTCCGAGTTCCTCCTGGAAGCGCTCAAAAAGGTCGTACGCCCCACGCAACATGCAACTGATGTTCGTACAGACCTGCACGTTGAACTTACCTACCGGCTTGAACCGGAGCATGGAGTAATAACTGGCCACGTTGCGCACATCGAGTTCTGTGATCCCGATGCGATCCGCGACCTCGGCGATGAGAGCGTCAGATAGATAGCCGATTTCGTCCTGCGCATAAAGCAGCATGGGCACCAATGCCGAACGGCGCATCGGATACTTCTCAACCAATGCGTCGAAGCGAGCCGCCAACTGCGGCGAAAAAATGGTCATGGTTTCATTGTTCACTGCATCAACTCCCGCGCCCATGCTTCGGCCGCCATGTCCAGCTCTTCCTCGCCCCCACTGGGTTTGCACGATCGCAGCCGCCCGGCTTCAGTCAATTCGAGTTCTCCGCCTTGTCCATCTTCGCGCCGCCAGGCCACAAGCGATCCGTTGCGCTTCAAATCCAGCCAGTTTTCGCCGTGACGCACCGTGATTCTCTCTTCTCCCAATTCCACTGTTGCCTGTCGATCATTGTTCAATCCGTGCACCGCGGTGTAGCTGCGGAGCAGGGAAGCGAGAGAAACCCAAAGCTCGCCATAGACGCTCAATGCCAGATCACTCAAAATAACCCCGGATGATTCCAGCAATGACAATCTGGGCTATCTCTTCCGCTCCGAATCTGCCGCTTGGTTCTTGATCACCTTCAACTTTGCCCGCGACAGGTCCCGAATTGGTGTAACCGACACGGAAGGCCAATTTCTGGGGTGGGGCCGGTTTGTCCGCGCCTTGATCCAGGGTCATTTCTATCAGAACCGTCGAGTTGCCTTGATCGAAATTCACTTCACAGAATGCGGCCCGGCCATAAGTGACCCGAATTTGCGTCTCGAATCGCTTCGGATCCATCGTGATTCCGCCCATCTTGGGACCGCTCAGAAGGCCATGCTTGAGGAGTTCGGGGTTTGCCTTCATCATTTCATCGCCAAGACCGATTTCGATGCTCTTGAAGAAAAGTGACGAAGCCGCTTCTCGTTTCAGTTTCTCGGTTGCGGCGAGAATCGCGGCGTTTTCCTTGGCCTTCTCTTCCATCGCAATCCTGGCATAATCAACCATTCACTTCCCCCGTCCACTAGCCGCCTTTTACTCAAAAACATACCGATGAAACCGACTAAGCCGCCAATACCCATCCGTCCTTTTACGCGCACAGTCGAACAAGGATATTACCGCGCTCTTTTATCCCTCGCGCGATTTACAAAGTGTGCCGATCAACGGCGCGCTTTCTCCGACAACTCTTCAAGTTGCGCCGGGATCTCCGGAATCATGAGGTGCTTCCACAGCAGTTCCGCTATCAATCGGGGACGAATTTTATCCTTGTCCGGCATTCCTTCAAACCATAACCATCCACAACGTGTGAAGTTGAGGTCGTAAGGGCGATCGCGCTGCGCATGAAGAACAATTTCGATGACACCGTAATGAATCACCCCTTCAAACATCGCCGAGCGCTTTGAGATTCGAATAAAGAGCCAACCTGGTGGATGATTCGCGAAAATCTCGATTTTGGTGAAGCTCGACGAAAGCGTAAGGGTTGAAAGCTTGTAGGGAACATCAGCACGCTCGACTTCCAGATGGATCTGCAAACCTTCAAGCGAGGAAGTGAAAGTGCTGGATTCACCGGACGCTGTCTTGTATTTCTCAGCCAGTTCCAGATCTGACTCAATGTGGTGAACAAGGCTGTCGAAAAAAGTCAACGCGATTTGACCGCGCTCTTCAAGCGAGGAAACGTAGGGATCCTTGTCAATGGTGTCTATCAGGTTCATCTGTCGATCTCTTTCACCTGTCAATCTCTCCGAGAACAATGTCGATTGACCCAACTACAGCCACAACGTCGGCAAGCATTCGGCCTCTGCACATGGTTTCCAATGCCTGCAGGGTCGCAAAAGACGGATTGCGCATGTGCACCCTGTAAGGTTTTGCCGTGCCGTCGGAAACAACATGGTAGCCCATTTGCCCGCGAGGGCTTTCAATGCCCTGATAGACTTCGCCCGCTGGTACCGCAAAGCCCTCAGTAACGATCTTGAAATGGTGGATCAGCGCTTCCATCTGGGTCTTCATCTTTTCTCGATCAGGAAGCACAATTTTGGGCGCATCGGCTTTGACAGGCCCCTCCGGCATTCCATCCAGCGCCTGCTGGATCATCTTCACGCTCTCCCGCATCTCTTCGAGGCGAACCACGTAGCGCGCCCAGCAGTCGCCATCCGTCGAAACGGGAACTTTGAACTGAAACTTCTCGTAGCCGGAGTACGGCATATCCCGCCGCAGGTCGAAATCAACACCGGACGCACGCATCGGCGGACCAGTCACGCCAAGCGCAATCGCATCGGGCGCAGAAAGATAGCCCACACCCTTTAAGCGATTGATGAAGATTGGATTGCCCGTAAGCAGATTTGAATATTCGTCGATCTTCTCTGGAAATGTTTTGATGAACCCCTGCACGCGGTCGAAGAAGTCCAGCGGAGGCTCCATCGAGAGGCCGCCAATGCGAAAGTAACTGGTCATCATCCGCTGCCCGGCCACCGCCTCAAAGAGCCGCAGAATATCTTCGCGTTCGCGAAAGGTGTAAAGGAACACCGTCAGGGCACCGATGTCCATTGCATGCGTGCCCAGCCAGACGAGATGCGAATTCAGCCGCGTCAGTTCGGAAAGAAGAACGCGAATCCACTGCGCCTTTTCGGGAATCTCGAGATCGAGCAGCCTCTCCACAGCCAGGCAGTAACAAAGGTTGTTGGCCATGGGGCTCAGGTAGTCGATGCGGTCGGTGAGCGGCACTACCTGCTGGTAGAACTTGGCTTCGCAGGTCTTCTCGATGCCCGTGTGCAGGTAGCCGATCTCCGGATAAAGCCGGACCACGATCTCGCCATCGATCTCCAGCACCAGGCGTAGTACGCCGTGCGTGGACGGATGCTGCGGGCCCATGTTCAGGACCATGTGCTGGTCTTTAGCGCCTTCGGCTAACGGGGCCTCAAGGATAGGTGTGCCGGAAACTTCGGTCATCAACGGTAGCCCTCAACCGGGTAGTCCTTGCGCATTGGGAATCCTTGCCAGTCATCGGGCATCATGATGCGGCGCAGATTCGGATGCCCTGCAAATCGAATCCCGAACAGATCGAATACTTCGCGTTCGTAATAATTGGCCGAAGGCCAGACAGGCGAAATCGACTCAACGGTCGGATCCGCCTCATCGAGCATCACTCTTAGCCGGATGCGCTCTTTAAAAGAGTGAGACAGAATGTGGTAGCTCAGTTGGAAACGCGGTGTTGAAGGCAACCAATCCACCGCGGTCAGATCCTCAAAGAAGTTGTAGCCAGCCGTCTGCACCGTTGCGGCTGCCGCTCGGATGGCTTCCGGGGAAATGGTCAGCGTCAACTCACCCCGATCGAACTTTGCATCTTCCAGCGCTTCGGGATTCCAGGCCAGAATTGCCTTGACTGCCGGATGGTCGGGAATGGCCGCCAGGACCGCAGCCTTATCCGCAAGGGTGATTTTCACAGTCTGGGTCATATCAGAGGTCCGCCTTGTCCCGGCTCCAGTTCAAAATGCCTTTGCGGACGATGTAGTAAAGCCCCACGGCCACAAATCCGAGATACACCAGCATCTCCCAAAAGCCAAAGAGCCGATTGCCGGTGATCGCCGGCAATCGGCGGTAGATCACCGCCCACGGCATCATGAAGACAGCTTCAACATCGAACAGGATGAAGAGCATTGCCACCATGTAAAAGCGCACGCTGAACCGCGCGCGAGCGTCGCCCACGGCCTCGATGCCGCACTCGTAGGGGGCAAGTTTCACAGCCGTGTTGCGATGGCGCCCAATGTATCGCGAGGCCACCACCATAAAGGCCGCAAGCCCGAAAGCGACAATGATCTGCAATAAGAGTGGAAGGTATTGCCAGTGATAAGGAATCATTGCAGCCCCATCCGGAAAAACTCCGCAAAATTGTGCCACGTACACCGGGCAGACCATCCCCGATGCATCACATCCCTGATTCGAGCTTAGGTTTTCAGACTCATCCCGTCAAGGCGATGACTCCTGGGTGGTTCAAACGCCCCCCGGTTGCGAATCCTCACCTGAAGCACAGGATCATTCCTGTCCGGCGGCGCCGAAACGGCGAGCGATCTTCAATATCTCCTCGACTTGTATAAGCGAATGCGCGCCGAACCATCGGTGCGCCACGTCACTTCATTTCCCGAAACAGCACGGTACGCTTCCTTGTTCCAAGATGAGCCACGGTACATCCGTCATCTCAAGTAAGGGTGGAATGGGCCGAAGGACAGGATGAGGATGAACTACATGGCTGCTCCCACCACGGGCTCAACATTCCACGCTTCGGCGCAGGCCAGGCCAATTCCCGCTACGCACCTGAACAGCCACCGCCGTATATGCCATAAAGCGGGTCGAGCTCTTGAAATTCTTGGCCACGCCATCGAATACCTTTCCGATGAGTATTTCTACAACGAGTCCTCTTCTCCTGCCAGTAAGGCACATTTGGAAGCCGTGCAATTGTTGATGAAATTCAATCGCGAAATCTATCTCGCATGTCCTGAAGTCCCCGCATTTCGTGATCGTTTGCGGTCGTTCCTGCATCTGCATCTGGATTAGCGGGGCCGTTCCGCGCGGTGCTCATGGGCTTGTTCGGCTGCGGCTGAGAACGAAGGCTCGGATGGTAGTCTGATGCCGTGAACCGCTTTCCATTCGGCGATTGCATCAAGAGCGCAAGGTGCGTTCTCATCCTCTCGACACTGAGTTGGGCTTCGCTTTCCGGCGTCGCTCACGCTCAAACAAGTCCGCCTGACACCAGCCCTACATTCACTTTTTCTCAGTTCGCGCCCGGTGCAACCATTCGCTTTGTCGCATACGGAGATACGCGCTTCACCAATCCTACAGTGACTCACGGCACAGATCCGCGCATTCGCAAATGGCTCGCTGAGCGCGTTGCAGAAGAACATCCAGAGGTACTGCTGATCACAGGAGATACCCCTTACACCGGTGCAAGCGCCGCCGACTGGCAGGATTTTCGAGACGAAACCACCGCTTGGCGGGCCGGCTCGATTCTGGTGCTGCCGACGACAGGAAATCATGAGATCTATGGCGGCGCAAAGCAGGGAATCGCCAACTACTTGAACAACTTCCCTGAGATTGCCGATCACCGCTACTATTCCGCGCTGCTTGGGAATGTGGAAGTGATCTCCCTGGATTGCACTTCTGCGTCCGGCCGGGCAAGCCCTCAGGGCGACTGGTTTGCCGCCCAACTGGGCCATGTGCCCCGCCAGGTGCAATTCCTCTTCATCCTCTATCACTTACCGTGGATGGCCGACCGGCAATCACAGGTTTTTGTCAATCTGCCAAGCCAGGAGGCGCTCGGACTGCGCGGCATTCTGGAAGCACACCTTGCCACTCTCCGGGCCAGGGTTGTGGTTTTCAATGGTCACATCCATAACTATGAGCGGTTTGTACGCAACGGCGTGGAGTATGTCGTTACCGGCGGCGGCGGCGCGGAACCTTACCCCCTGCTTTTTCGAGGCCGTGCCGATCTCTACAGGGACACGGGTTTTCCCGTCTACAACTACCTCACCGTCGAGGTCGGGAATCGCGAATTGCATGCGGTCATGTGGAAAGTAAAAGATCCGAATGCTGGCGAACTAAGCGTTGAAGAAAAGGACCACTTCACTCTTGTTGCTCCCGCGCGCAGGATTGCCCCCAAATCCAACCCCGAAGGGAAATCACGACCGTCGGAACACTAGAAGAGATTGAATGACGTTCAGGGTGCCGAGCGCCACATATCCGAGCCTTCGCCCCTCGGAAAGCACAAACCCGAACCTGCCTCCATCCACACTGCAGATAATTTCCTCAATCTGTGTACTATCGAAATAGGCGCTACTCCGCTTCCGGTACCTATGGCGCCAAAGTGGCGCTTAACCGGCACTTAATGCGCACTTCTTGGCCCGCAACGCCTTTAACACGAATGAGTTAACCTCTCCGGAGGGCAGACTCCCCCCTGGTATTCGTTTTATCTTCGCTTTTTCGCGGGTAATCGACCGAATCCTCGCCTTGAAATCGGACGCGGCACAAACCGACAAGTCCCGACATCTGTCTCGCTGTAAGACGGGTGGACCGCATCCAGATCGCAGACCAGACAAGACAACCCTGCAGAATCGGCTCAATCGATCCCGGCTGACCCGAGGCCCCGTGGACTTTCAATTCAGAATTTCAGAGTGAAGTTCATTCCATTCATTGCCCGATGGCCAGCACCGCAAACAGAATCAACCATGCCAGCGACATGGCGTGCCAATACCAGGCTGTTGCGTCCACGGCGATTTGGCGCAGTTCAACGCGCTTGAGCATGCCAAGCACGCAAAGGCAGACCAGCAACGCCAACAAACCAAAAACCAGGTGAGCCGCGTGCAGTCCGGTGATTACGTAGAAGAAATAGCTTGCTGGAGTTGACCAACGGTCGAAAGCAAAACCCTGGGCCGTCAATTGATTCCATGCAGTCCACTGTCCTGCCAGAAAAAGCGAGCCCAAGGCCAGGGTAGCGCCCACCCAGGGCAAAGTTCTGTGCAGCGCTGGCCGGCCGAGCCCAAGCCATTCCTCCAGCACGTCGATCTCACGAAAGATGTTGTGCCGGGCCAACTCCATGGTCAGGCTGCTCAGCACCAGTACAGCGGTATTCAGATAAAGGATGGGCGGGAGCAGGATCGGATGCCAGTCGCCGATCTGCTCGTGGGCACTCAGGTCCATGTGTGAGCCGGCCTGGCGTGCGAAAAACAAGACCACCAGCATGGCGAAAAACATCATGTCGCCCGCGAGACCGAAAAAGACGAAGAAACGAATACGGTTCAGCAACTCCCGGGGGCCCCGCTGCTCGCGTCGCCAGTCGTCATCGCCTCCGCCGCCCCCACCGCCAGTGGGGCGTCGATCAACGGGGGGCTTGCCGCCGATCCCGGGCTCTTTCCGTTCCGTTTCCGCAGGGGAATGCGTAAAGGTGGAGGGCATGAGGAGCCTCTGTGAAGATGAGATTACTCTCACTTTGATTTGGACGCACAGGTATTCGCAGATGTGGTCTTAGCTTATGAAATTTGATTTCAATCGCCCGCCAGAAAAACTCCAAACTGCATTTTCCGCCTTGTGGGGGCGGGGCGAAGAGAAATGAGGAGGCGAATACTTTCTTTTTTTGAGCCTGGCGGGGAATTGTGCCCGTTTGGAGCAGGATAAAGACAGCCATACATCCGAAAAGGAACGCCCGGCGTGTTGGATGCCCCGGGAAACGCCAGATACCCGGGAAAAATCAGCTACCCACCCCCTCACCGAGGGTTACGAACCTTGCAAAAATGTTTGCAGGCCATTACCCGTTCTGGTGAACGGCCGAAGGCGCAACCAGCGAAGAGCCGTGCCGGAACAAAGGAAGGTTGGGCTACCGTCGAACCGCGGCGGATACTGCGTCAACAAAGAGCTTGTGCACTCTACGGTCGTTCGAGAGCTCTGGATGAAAGGTCGCGGCCATGGTGGTCCCCTGGCGCACCAGAACGGGAAAGCCATCCCTGCGTGCCAGCACCTCCACGCCATCGCCTACGGCCACAATACGCGGAGCGCGGATGAAGACCATCTCCAGTGGTCCGCCCGCGAGCAGGGTCTCCACTGCCAGGATTGTGGAATCAATCTGCCGTCCGTAGGCATTGCGCTCCACTGTGGCGTCCAGCACTCCCAGGCTCCGCTGGGCTGGGTTGAGCACCTCCCGCGCCAGCAAAATCGTCCCCGCGCAGGTGCCAAAGACAGGGCGATGAGCGCAAAATTCCTTCAACCCATTGAAAAAGTGGCGCTTTTCGAGGAACTTGAGCATCGTGGTGGACTCGCCGCCGGGCAGGATCAGCCCATCAAGGCCGCCCAGTTCTTCCGGCTTGCGCACCTCCACCGGTGCGGCGCCTGAATCGGCCAGTGCCTCGGCATGAGCTGCATAGTCGCCTTGAATCGCTAATATACCAATGCGTGGCAGCCTGAGTTCTTCCGTCAATCCTGGCTCTCCCGTGAATCAGCCCACTTACCAGACTGGTGCCTCATCCTGCCTTTACTACTCGTACAAGGATGGGGAGCAACGAACCTGATGCGAGCGAACAGTGAGCAGTTGGCCGCACCGCAGGTGCTTACCAGCCTCGCGTCTGCAGGAGCTGCGATTCATCGAGAGACGCCGCGGCCAGCCCCTTCATGGTGCCGGTCACCTGCTCGGAGACTTCGGCGAGAATCTTCGGGTCGTTGAAGTGAGTGGTTGCGGTCACGATCGCCTTGGCGCGGGAAACTGCTTCCTCGCGCTCCTTGGGGTCGTTCTCGACATCCAGCGGCGTAGCCCGCTCCTTCATGAAGATGCCCGAGCCGACGAAGATAGCCTCCGCGCCCAATTGCATCATCAAGGCCGCATCGGCCGGCGTGGCAATGCCGCCGGCCGAGAAATTAGGCACCGGCAATTTGCCCGTTTGAGCCACCATGCGCACCAGTTCGTAGGGTGCCTGATGCTCCTTGGCTGCGGCGTAGAGTTCCTGTTCTGTCAGAACGGTCAACACCCGCATTTCGCGGGTAATCTGGCGCATGTGCTGAACGGCGTGGACTACGTCCCCGGTACCCGCCTCGCCCTTGGTGCGAATCATGGCCGCCCCTTCGGCAATGCGCCGAAGAGCCTCGCCAAGATTGCGCGCGCCGCAAACAAAGGGCGTGGTAAAAGCATGCTTGTCGATGTGGTGCGCTTCGTCTGCAGGGGTCAGAACTTCGCTTTCGTCGATGAAGTCGACGCCAAGCTCCTGCAAAATCTGCGCCTCCGCGAAGTGGCCGATTCTAGCCTTGGCCATGACCGGGATCGAGACGGCTTGAATGATCTGCTTGATGAGGCTCGGCTTGGCCATGCGGGCCACGCCCCCCTCGGCACGGATCATGGCCGGCACGCGCTCCAGAGCCATCACCGAGGTAGCGCCGGCCTCTTCGGCGATGCGAGCTTGTTCGACGTTCATCACGTCCATGATGACGCCGCCCTTCAGCATCTCTGCCAAACCCACCTTCAGGCGCAGCCCGGTACTTGCTAAATCCCTCTTCCCATTCGCTTCTGGCATATTTCTTGACCTCGAACCACGAACATATCCGGGCCTATAGAAGACCGCAGAGCGTGATTTCACCATCCTTCATCAGTGTAGCAGCGATGTGAATAGGAAGTAACAGCGACCAGCGCGATCAAGGCAGCCGTTCCGCATTTATGAGGCCATTCCAATCCGCTCGACATCGATCTGGCAATCTCTATGCTTCTATCCCTGACAAATGGCGACCACGCATCCATTGCAGGCGAGGCCTGCAGATCAGCTTCTGGGGCCCGAGGCAGCGGAAGCGGCAGCGATCGTAAGCGATGAATCACTGGTACCTTCCCCGGGCTCGCTGACGCTCAGCCCGCCTCTGGCACGGCTTTCGATCGAGCTGGATGTGGCCGTTCCTGTGCGGGACTTCCGGGTCCGAAACCTGTTGGTACTCGAATCGGGACAGGTGATTGAAAGTCAGTGGCCGCAGGGAGAAGACATGCCTTTGGCCGCGGGTAAAGTGCAATTGGCCTGGAGCGAGTTCGAGGTTGTCGATGACCAACTGGCCGTTCGCGTAACCCGGTTGGTCTAATGGCCCTGAAACCGGGTATCAAAAGCGCGTGTGGAAGGACGAAAGAATGAAAGCCGCAGAGCAGAAGGAAGGAATTGCGACCGCTCCGGCGGCCTGGGGACTGGCGGTCCGACTTCTCGAACGGCTGAGACGACATCCTCCTGTACAGCCCCGGCTGGTTTTGCTCGAACGCGTCACGCTCGCGCCGCGCCAGTCCCTCGCCCTGTTCGAAGCGGATGGGCAGCGATTGCTGGTGGCGACATCGGCCGAGGGCGCACCCGCCTTCTATGCCTTGGACAACTGTGACTTGCCAATTCTACCGATACACCGGAAGTCTTGGGGAAAACCTGCGGGGAGGGTATCGTGGTAGCCGCCTGGGCCGCTGCGCGCACCGCAGCCTCATCCTCGGTTCCCCTGTTGCCCGATCTGAATGCCCACCTGCATCCGTCGGATTCGACGCCATGGACGATTGTTTTTGTATTGACCCTGGTTACGTTGCTCCCTGCGATTCTGATGTGCATGACGCCACTGGTGCGGCTGCTGGTGGTTTTTCACTTTTTACGCCAGGCATTAGGCACCCAGACGGCACCCTCCAACCCAACTCTCCTGGGGCTCGCGCTCATGATGACCTGGTTCTTGATGACCCCGGTCCTCAACCAGGTGGATCAGCAGGCGGTCGAGCCGTACCGCGCCGGGCAGATTACGGGCTGGGAGGCCATCGATCAGGGAGCGCAGCCGGTAAAGCACTTCCTGTTGCGCTATGCGCGCGAAAAGGACCTCGCACTCTTTGCCTCGGCGGGGCAGATTCCGCGCCCCAATACGCCCGAAGATTTGCCGATGCGCGTGGTGGTTCCCGCCTACATTCTCTCTGAATTGAAGGCCGGTTTCGCCATTGGCGCGGTGCTGTTTCTCCCCTTTTTGCTGATCGACATGGTTACCGCGGCAATTACAACCTCAATCGGCATGTTCCAACTTCCGCCCGTTGTCGTTTCAACGCCGTTGAAGATTCTGCTGTTTGTGATGGTGGATGGCTGGAACCTTTTGGCCAGTTCGCTTTTGAAGAGTTTTTGAAGGAGCAGAGAATGACTCCCGATATGGTTGCCGAGTTGCTGCGCCAGCTGATGAAGGAAGCCATGATTCTGGCCGCGCCCGTGCTGATTGCGGCGGTGCTTCTGAGCTTCGTGCTGAGCCTTATCCAAACCCTGACCAGCCTGCAGGAGCAGTCTTTGACCACGGTTCCAAGACTGGCAGCCGTGGCCCTGATCCTGTTGGTTGGGATGCCCTGGTTTCTGAGCCGGATGGCGAGCTATACCCGTCTGTTGCTGGCCGATCTGCACCGTTATCTGGGCTAAGGAGCCTGGGAGGGACCCGCAATGCCGGAGTGGAGCCACTTTCTGAGTGCAATGACTCTGGCCCTCGTGCGGGTGAGCGGGATGGTGGTGTTTGCGCCCTTCTTCTCTTCGACCTCGTTGCCCATGCGCGCCAAGGTCGTGTTTACGCTGGCGGTGGCCTACCTGCTTGGCCCGCTAGTGGCCGCATTGCCGAATGCCCGCGTCGAGATCACCTTCTCTGCTCTGCTCGGTGAAGTAGCAGTAGGGCTGGTTTATGGCCTGACCCTCGCGCTCCTGAACGAGATGCTGCTATTTGCCGGTCAGATAGCCGGTCTCCAGTTCAGCTTCTCCCTGGTCAATCTTCTTGACCCGGCTTCCGCCATCCAGACACCTCTCCTCGGTGAACTCTTTCAACTGATGGGCACTCTGGTATTGCTGGCTGCGGGACTGGACCGCATTTTGTTGGCATCGATGGTGCGCAGCTTCCGCGCGGTGCCTCTGGGCAGTTACGCGATGGCTCCGGAGACCGGGTTGGCCATCGTTCGGGCGGCGGGGGGAATCTTTCTGGCTGCTGTGGAACTGGCTGCACCGGTTCTAGCAGCTACCCTGCTGGTCGAATTGGCAGTGGCATTGATAGGCAAGCTCAGTCCCCAGTTGCCGGTGATGTCATTGACGGTGCCGCTGAAGACGCTAACCGGCTTCGCTCTGCTCGCTGGCTCGCTCGCCTTGTGGCCGCGCTTCATCGAGGCTCGTTTTGATGGACTTCTTGATTTGGCAGAGAGACTGATCTCGGTGTCCGCAACAGGGATGGGAGGCTAGCCCATGCCCGGAGAGCGAACTGAACAGGCATCTCAGCACCGCCGCGAAAAGGCACGTAAAGAGGGCGACCTGCTGCACAGTCGCGAATTATCTGCGGCTGCGGGCACGCTGGCTGGCGTCATGGTCCTGGGAATTATGAGCGGCAGGGCGATGGAGGCATGGCGAGGAGGCTTCTCCGCCTTTCTTGAACTCGGCCGTCCGGTGCATTGGGAGCCCTCCGAGTTGCAGCCGACGCTTTTTGCCGTACGCCGGCTTTCGCTCTCGGTTCTGGAACCGGTCGGAATGGTGATGGCAGCGGTGGCCGCGGCTTCTCTAAGCATCGGAATTCTGCAGACCGGGGGTGTCAGCTTCTACGCCGAAGCCGTTGCTCCGAAGCTGGACCGCATCAATCCGGTGACCAATATCAAGAATCTCTTTTCCCTCCGCGCTGCGGCCCGGTTAGGGAAATCCCTCATCCCAGCGGCGCTGTTGGCGATATTCGCGGTGCAGAGAATCGCTCGGCAAATGACGGTGCCACCGTTTTCAACTGTAAGGCTCGAATTGCTCGGTTCGGATGTGTATGGCCTCCTGCTGGCCGCGGCATGGCTGCTTTTCGGGTGGGCCGCCATTGATTACGTAGTGGAATGGCGGAGCCGCGAATCGCGCCTGCGGATGAGCCGCGAAGATATGCGCGAGGAGTTCAAGGAGACGGAAGGCAGCCCCCAAATCCGCAGCCGCATTCGAGGCCTGCAGCGCCAGATGCGCCGTCGCCGCGTAAAGGCGGACGTCTCGCGGGCCGCGGTGGTGCTGACCAACCCGACCCACTACGCCGTGGCCTTGGGCTTCGACTTCGGCACCATGGATGCGCCCAAGGTCTTGGCGAAGGGGCGCAACCTGCTCGCGGAAGAAATCAAAGCCGAGGCCCGATGGGCCGGCGTGCCGATTATCGAAAACCCGCCTCTCGCGCGCTCGCTATATCGCACTGTTGAGGTGGGTCAGGCAATTCCGGTCGACCTCTACGCGGCGGTGGCCGCCATCCTGGCCTATCTCTACCGCCAGCGTGTTGAGGCCGAGTTGCGCGAACGCCGTTCGCGTCAAGGCACCGCTCGTAGGCAAGCCGCACACAGCGAATCCAGTGGGGCGGCTGGGCCGATCGCTGTAATTCCGCCTTATGAAGGAGGGCTGGGATGAGCACAACCGCCCTGGCTGGAGCCGCGATTCGCCCCGCTTCGATTCTGCACAAGCTGCGTGAATACGCATTGCCTCTGGCCGCCATCAGCGTGATCTTCGTCATGCTGGTTCCGTTGCCTGCCGCCGGGCTGGACTTCCTGCTGGCACTCTCGATGGCTGCGTCGATCGTTGTATTCCTGTCTGCGGTTCAAATTCGCCGCGCCGTCGAGCTTAGCGTTTTTCCCACTCTTCTCTTGCTCCTGACGCTGTTTCGGCTGTCGCTGAATATTGCTTCAAGCCGCCGCATCCTGCTGCACGGCTCGGAAGGAACGTCGGCCGCCGGCAAGGTGATCGAGGCCTTCGGGCAATTTGTGGTGGGTGGCAACTACGTGGTTGGATTCGTGCTTTTTCTGGCCTTGATCGCCATTCAGTTTCTCGTGGTCTCGCATGGAGCCGTCCGCACCGCCGAGGTTACGGCGCGTTTTACGCTCGATGCGCTGCCAGGCAAGCAGATGGCCATCGACGCCGACATGAACGCGGGGTTGATCGACGAGTCTGAAGCCCGCCGCCGGCGCCAGGCCATCGCTCGCGAAGCCGAGTTTTACGGAGCGATGGATGGCGCGGCTCGCTTCAACCAGCGGGACTCGCTCGCGACGATTCTGATCACCGCAATCAACATCATTGCCGGCTTGCTGATTGGTACGCTGCAGCAAGGTGTCGACCTGAGCGAGGCATTGCGCACCTACACCGTGCTTACCGTGGGCGATGGTCTGGTGACCTTGATTCCATCGCTGCTGGTCTCGATCGCCGGTGGCATTACCCTCACCCGTGCCAATTCAGCCGGTTTGCTGGGTGAGGAGATCAACCAGCAGCTCCTGGCGAAGCCGGCCACGCTTTATCTCGCGAGCCTGGTCTCAGGAGCCATGTGTCTGATTCCGGGGCTGCCTAAGTTGCCATTTTTACTGGTTGCCGGCGGCCTCTACTGGACTGGCCGGCGCGTTGGAGCCGCAGCACAAACTGCTTCCGGGCTGGATGTGGGACCGGCAGAGAAGAGAAAGGCAGAACAGGCACGATCCGGGGCACCGGACGATCTGGCTGGTTTGCTTCGCCTGGAGGACCTGACGCTAGAGATCGGGTTCCAGCTGATTCCGCTAGTCGACGAAAAACAGGGTGGCCAACTCTTGAATCGCGTGCGCGCCTTGCGCCGCCATCTTTCGGCCGAGATGGGTTTTCTGGTTCCCCCGGTGCACATCTCGGACAATCTGCGGTTGAAGCCGCGAGAGTACCTGTTCTCGCTGCGGGGAATCGAAATGGGTCGCTGGCAAACCGAGGGAACACAATTGCTGGCCGTATCGGGCGACCCGGGAAGGCGCCCGCTTTCGGGAAGAGAAGCGCGCGAGCCCGCCTTTGGTGTTCCCGCAGTCTGGATCGTTCCCGCGCTTGAAGACCAGGCGATTGCTGCTGGCTATTCAGTCGTCGATGCAGTCACCGTCATCAGCACCCATCTGGGCGAGCTTATTCGCCGCAATGCCGGGGACTTGTTGGGTCGCGCAGAGATCAAGCGGCTTATGGATGCGCTCAACGAGAGCCACCCCAAGCTCATCGAGGAACTGGTGCCGAAGCTGCTTACCCTGGGTGAAGTTGGAAGAGTCCTGGAACAACTGCTGCGCGAACGGGTTTCGATCCGCGATCTGAGTGCAATTCTCGAGGCGCTGCTGGAAACTGCGCCTGTGAACAAAGGGCTGATAGCCCTGGTGGAGGCCTCTCGCCAGGCCCTGGGACGGAGGCTCGTTCAGCCGCTGCTCGACGGCGACGGCCAATTGCCGGTCCTTCTGCTCGATCCCGCTCTCGAAGAGGAAATTGTCTCCACATTGGCGCCGGAGCTTGGCCAGCGTCTTCTATCGACCGCCGGAACTCCGGGAACACCGGTCGTGCGCCGCCTTGTCGATTCTTTGAGGCAACTCATTGGAACTTCCTCTGCCACGGCCCTTCCCGTGCTTCTTTGCCCTAGTCCAGCGCGCTACCACGTAAAGCGGTGGCTGGAGCCGATCATGCCACGGCTGGCGGTGATAGCCGCCGGGGAGATTCCGCCGGAGACTCGGCTGCGCCCGGTGGGGACCGTGCGTTGAGGGCATGGTTGGTTCGAGGTCAGCGAGACCGGCCATTTTAAAGCAGCGTTGCGATGAGGGGGAACTGCAATGGGGACCGAGACGATGGGGATGGCAGGAAATCGGAGTTCAGCACGGCGGGGGATGACCGCAGGCGGATATCCGCCAGCGGTGTCCGGATCATCGGGACTGAATGAAGACCAGGAGCGTGTGCTGCTGGAGCACCTTCCGATCGTGCGTTTTCTCGCTCGCCGCATCCACGAGCGGCTTCCCCAGCATGTGGACATCGAAGATCTTGTCTCGGCGGGCGTGGTGGGGTTGATGGACGCTTTCGCGAAATTCGATCCTGACAAAAAGGTGCAATTTCGGAGTTACGCGCAGTTCCGCATACGGGGCGCGATCCTTGACAGTCTGCGGACCCTTGACTGGAGCCCGCGCGAACTGCGGCGCAAGGGCCGCGCGGTCGAAGAAGCCATTCGCGTGGTGACGGCCAGGGCGGGCCGTCCGCCGGGAGAAGGAGAGGTTGCCGCGGAACTGGGCGTCAGCCTCGACGAGTATCAACAGTTACTGGGCGATCTGAAGGGCCTCGAGATCGGCACGCTGCACGTCGAGCGAAATGAGGACTCGGGCGAGGAGGAGCTCGCCTACGTGCCTGGACGGCCGGATGAAGATCCCCTTTTCCGGTGCCTGCGGGGGGAACTTGAGGAGCGGCTGACTGACGCCATCTCACATTTGCCTGAGAGAGAACGACTGGTGATGACGCTCTACTACTTCGAAGAAATGACGATGCGCGAGATCGGTCTCGCCCTGGGAGTCGTCGAGTCGAGGGTCTCGCAGGTTCACGCATCGGCAGTGGTACATCTGCGGGTGGCGCTGAAAGACCTGGCGTCAGGCGGCGCATTCGGGGCGGCTCGGAAGCGGAGCGGATAGGGTTTCAGGGCGCTGAAACCCCGGGGTGACTTGACCGGAGGCCCTGGGATGGGTGGCAACGGGAGAATGACGGGAGCAGCATGGATGGAAAAGACACTCAAACAGGATGAGATTGACGCGCTCTTTCAGGCCGCGAACACCTCGACACCGGAGACCGGGTGTACCCAGGTACGGGCCCGGGTGGTGCCATACAATTTCTCTTCGGCCGGACAGATTTCAAATGAGCAACTGCGCGCCATCAGCATGTTGAACGATCTGTTTGCACGCAACCTCACGCACAATCTGGCCGCTTGGCTGCGCACCCGATTCCAGGTCAACCTGGTCTCTGCCGAGCAGATTCCCTTCAACGAATTCCTGCTGCGCATTCCCGAAATCAGTTATGTGGCGTCGGTGCGTCTGGAACCGCTGGGAGCGCTGTCCGTCCTTCAATTGGATCTCGCCCTGGCACCGCCCATCGTCGATCTGGTCCTGGGCGGCGAAGGCCAGAACGGCCCTTTGCGCGAGTTGACTGATATCGAAGAAGCGATCCTGGCAAGCGTAGTCGAAATCATTTGCAGAGAACTGACGGCGGCATGGCAGCCGGTTGGTCTCAGTTTCAACTTTGAACGCCGCCAGATGCAGACCCAGGTTGCCCGCGTCATGTCGGTCGCGGAGAAAACACTGTGCCTCAGCTTTGAAATCCGCATGCCGCACAGCTCCGGACTTCTCAATTTGGCGTTTCCGGCCGTAGTGGCCAACACCATCCTGCGCCGGCTCACCTCGGACTGGGGCCGCCGGCGTCGTCACGCCCCCGAGACCAGGGCACGCGTGGAGGCATCGGTACAGCGGATTCTGCTCGGGGGCGCTCTGCAGTTGCCCCCGGTGCGTATTCCTGCGAGCACCATCGAAAACCTGGCACCGGGAACCATTCTCCGCCTGAATCTCTCCGCCACCTCTCACGCTGAATGGCGGGTTGCGGGTCAGAGGCTTTCCGGCGCCGAGGCCATCCGCCAAGGGACGCATCGCGCGGCGCGGTTAGACTGTGCCCCTTCGGGAAGGGATGCATGACGAACTACATCGATTGTTGGATATCGGTTGCATCGGCACTGTTTTCCCAGGCGCTGACCGGGGAGCCGGAGCTTGCAGAATCACCTGTAAACCCCGCGGCCGCCGGGGCAGTTGGCTTTGCGGCCATTCTGACCGGAGATGAGGTGGGCCGTTTTACGGTGTTCCTCGACCCCTCCATTCTTGCCGCGTCGCTGGTGGGTGAGGGAACAAACCAGAAAGCCGGTTGGAACGAGCTGTTGCGGGAGGTTGCCGACGCCGCGGCAGGAGAATTGCTGGCCAGGACCGGCAGGAAATGTCATGTGGAGACATTTGAGGAGACCAATGCAGTAATCCAGGTCTCTCGTGGGTTTCAGCTCAAGTCGCATGAAACCTCCTGGGCAATTGGAGTGCGCGACGAATTGTGCGCTTTCGAGACAGAGCCGCAACCCGCGCGGTCTTCAACGGTTTCTGAGACTCCGCCTGCCACCACTGCCGCTGCCCCGCCGGTAGGAACTTACCAGGGCATCGAGTTGCTGCTTGATGTAGAACTCGAAGCCGCACTCCGGTTTGGCTGCCGGGAATTACCACTGGGAGAGATTCTCGACATGGGGCCGGGGGATGTTGTAGAACTCGACCGTCACGTAACGGACCCCGTAGACCTGATTGTCGGAGACAAGATTGTGGCCCGGGGAGAAGTCGTGCTGGTGAATGGAAATTTCGGGTTGCGGGTCACCGAGGTAGCAACGCCACGCAAGCGTCTGGAGAGCATCCGATGTCTCTTCTGAACCGAAAGGCCGTAAGCATCGAACAGGGTGCCCACCACGATCGGCCAATGATGCGCCCCGCTGGCGAGCCATCCGAGACTTGGCGGAACGGGCAGGGTTCGCAACCCAGGTCCGGTCTGCTTGAGACCTGCGCGAACCTCGACTGCCGCTCGGGCTGGTTGCACCTGTGGCGAAGCCGTGGCGCGCCTGTGTTTGAGGGCGGATGGAGCTGTTCGCTCGAATGCACCCAGGCGCGCATGATTTCAGCGGTTCACCGCGAACTTGACGGGCGGGGAAGTGGACAGGAAAGTCATCGACATCGTATTCCCCTCGGCCTCGTGATGCTGCAGCAGGGCTGGATCACGCAAAGCCAGCTTCGCAATGCGCTCGATGCGCAAAGATCCGCCCGTAGTGGGCGCCTGGGTTACTGGCTGGTGCAACAACGTGCTGTGAGCGAGCAGATGGTGACCCGCGCTCTGGGACAGCAGTGGACATGTCCGGTGTTGTCCCCTGATTGCCACGATGCCGCGGGCCTTACTGGCGCGATGCCGCGTTTGTTTGTCGATGCCTTTGGGGCTCTCCCATTGCGTCTGGCCGCAGGCAGAGTTCTATACATGGGCTTCGAGGAGAGTCTCGATCGAGTGCTTGCGCTTGGCACAGAAAGAATGACAGGGCTGCGCGTCGAGAGTGGAATTGTTGAGGAATCCGTCTTCCACCCCGCGCATGCGCACATGCTGGAAGCCAAGTTTCCGCCGGTTGAACTTGTCGAGGCCACGTCTGAACAGGCAGCCGCCCACGCGCTCGCAAAGTCGCTGGAAAGGGCGCGGCCAGTTGAGTCGCGCCTGGTGAGAGTGCACGAGTGCCTGTGGCTTCGAATGTGGCTCCGTCCGCAACATGGACCGCTGCCCGAGACAGTCTCAGTGACGGACGTGGTCTGCTCGATCGGCAGGATCTAGCGTTGCCGTTTGAAGGGTGCGGCTCAAGGACCGTACATAAGCGCCGATAAACAGGGTGAGCAGAGGAACGAGAGAATGAGTGAAGTTCGAGCCTTGATTGTTGATGACTCCTCGGTGATGCGCAAGATCGTGGAGCGCTCATTGCGCCAGGCCGGGCTTGATCTTCTGGTGGTACACGAAGCGGCGAGCGGCACCGAAGGTCTCGAGATGCTGAGGGCCAATCAGGTCGATCTGATTCTGTCCGATATCAACATGCCCTCGATGGACGGGTTGGAGTTCCTTCGCCAGCTCCGGGCCCAGAATCTGGCTCCAGGTGTCCCGGTGGTGATGATCACCACCGAGTCGAGCGAGGAGCATGTGAAGCAGGCTATTCAGGCCGGCGCACAGGGGTACATCCGCAAACCGTTCACGGCGGAGCAGGTGAAGGAACGAGTCCTGCCTCTTGTGAAGGCGGCGTAGCCGGGAGGTGCCAGCATGCTATTGAACGGAGTTCGAGCAGCCGCGATCGCGCGCAAGCGATGTATAGGCTCAGAGGAAATGGAGTGGCCAATGAAACTGTCGTTGCGGGAGTCCGTGGATCTGGTTTCCGATCCGGAAAATCTGGATGCGAGCGTGGAAGAGGTTTTTCGCCTGATGCTCGGCGTAGATTGCGAGCGCGACGCGGACGCTTCGGCAATCGAGGCGACCGGGGAGCGAGAATCAGTCACCGCGGTGGTGGGATTCGGTGGCTTGCTGAGTGGGGCATGCCTCTTCCGGTGCAGCGCCCTGGCCGCCATGAAAGTCGCGGCGCATATGACCGGAATGAACTTTGATGAAGTCGACGACATCGTGAAGGACGGGATCGGCGAGATTTGCAATATGCTTGCGGGGGCCTGGAAAGGCAAAGTGCCCGATTTGGCTGCTAACTGTGGCCTTTCAGTTCCAGCCGTGATTACTGGCCGCGATTACAAGCTCCACGTGCAGGCGCCGGAATTCCAGTTGAATCACACCTACCGCTTTGAAGATGCCTGTTTTGCTGTGACCATTGTCTGCGACGGGCTGCAATAGACCTTCTGAATTACGACCTCAGATTCACTCCTTCAAGCGCGACCTCCAAAGCGTCGACGCTCCCTTGGCTCTGGGTCTTTTTTTCATGGTCCCGCGCAGTCGACGGATACCTTACCATCATCACCGTGCCACTCCATTCACAGATTCTGATACCCCTCTAATCCTGCTCACTCTATTCCGGTCGTTCATCTGCAACAGACTCGGCGTAAGAGGAGAGCCTGATGGACAGTGGGTTTTATGCCGCCATGTCCGGCTTGGAAGCGCGTAGCCAGGCACTGGACACAGCCGCGGCCAATCTGGCTAACGCGCAGACGCCCGGCTATCGCGCAGAACGAGCGTACTTTCGCTCAGTTCTGTTGGGCACGGAGTCGGAAGATTCGCAGTTGGGGCAGACGGTAAACAACTACGGTCTGCTTGGCGGCGATCGTCTGAGTCAGGCTCAGGGCGCGTTTCAACAGACGGGTAATCCGCTGGATCTGGCGATAGAGGGCCAGGGATTCTTTGCGGTCGAGACTCCCAACGGGCCGCGCTATACCCGCGACGGCAGTTTTCATCGTTCTCAGAAAGGGATGCTCGTCACGTCAGCGGATGAGCCAGTGCTGTCCTCCACAGGTCAGCCCATTGCGGTGCCTCCGGGCGAAGTCTCAATCGGCGCGGACGGCGTGCTCTCAGTGGCAGGCGGGGCGGTAGCCACGGTGGGAGTGTACACATTTCCCCCAGGTGTTCAACTCACGCCGGAAGGAGCCAACCGGTATGTCGCGCCCGTGGGGGTAAAACCCACTCTCCAAAGAGATGCAACGGTGCACCAGGGCGCCATCGAGGGAGCCAACCAGGACGTTGTTCAGGGAACGATGGACCTGATCGTGATGCAGCGCCAGGCCGAGATGATGCAGAAGGCGCTTACGATTTTTCACACCGAGTTCAACAAGTTCGCCAGTGAGGATCTGCCCCGCGTGTAGTGGCGATTCTCTCTTCCGAGACGAGGAAACAATGATTCGAGCACTGTATACAGCGGCCAGCGGCATGAGCGCGCAGCAGATGAATCTGGACACGATTGCCAACAACCTGGCCAACTCATCGACCACCGGCTTTCGGCAGTTGCGATTGCAGTTCCAGGACATGGTCTATCAGAACCTGATCACTCCCGGCGCTGCGCAAAGCCAATCTACTGTATCGGCCGGCTTGCAGATCGGCTTGGGCACGAAGTCAGCGGCCACCGAAGTCATCATGACGCAGGGTTCGCTGAACCAGACTTCGAATCCGCTGGACGTGGCCATCGAAGGCAGTGGCTTCTTTCAGGTGCAGCGGCCCGACGGGACAATCGCCTATACGCGCGCCGGCCAGTTTCACTTGAACAACCAGGGAACCATCGTGACGACGGATGGCGATCCCGTGTTGCCCAACATAACGATCCCATCCAACGCCACTGCGGTCACAATCACTCAATACGGGGTTGTCAACGCAACACTTTCAGGCCAGCAGAACCCCTCGCAGCTTGGGCAGCTTCAGTTGGCAACATTTCCGAATCCGGGAGGGCTGGAAAGCCTGGGGTCGAACCTTCTGCAGGCCACCCTCAGCTCTGGAGATCCCGTGCTCGGCAACCCTGGCGGAGCGGAAGGTCTAGGCACTTTGGAGCAGGGCTATTTGGAGAACTCGAACGTGGATGTGGTGACCGAGTTCGTGCAGATGGTACTGGCTCAGCGAGCCTACGAGTCGAATTCCAAAGTCATCAAGGCCGCCGACGACATGTATTCGCAAGTCAACAATATGACGCGATAGACGAGCGAGAATCCATGAGACCTCCGGAGAGTGGAAATCAAGCTGGACCTTGGATGCGCACGGTTCGCCTTGCGGTTTTAGACGCAATTGTAGGGCTCTGGGCGAGCGCTATGCTCGCTCCTGCCCATGCACAAACCCCGGCGGATTCGATGCACGATGCGCCCCCCGGAGCGGTATGCGAGATCGACGATCCGCATACGGGAGCGAGGTGGCTCTTGACCCGCGATCAAGACAACCCGGGCGGCCCAGGTCGTTTGACGCTGGTGGCAACTGCACATGAAGTCGGACAAAAGAGTACAAAACGCAATCACTCGGCCCCGCACGTCTTTTCCATTGCAATTCCGCCGCGTCCGATGATTCGTGGCGGCGATCGGCTAATTGTTGAGGATCGCTCGACCGTCGTGGAGGCCTGGCTCGACGCAATCGCGCTGGGACCCGCGACCTCAGGGAAAATCTTTTCGGCGAGATTGAGAATGGGGGGGAAGGTGGTGCAGGCGATGGCTCTCGGTCCCGGCCGTGCGTCACTCGCACCGCAGATGAAGGTGTGGCGATGAACCGGCGGTGGAACATGGTCTGGGCATTATGCGCGGCGGCTTCGATGGCGCAAGTGATTCCTGCACATGCAGGGATCAGGAAACCGAAGGCTGTCGACACCGCGGTCAAGGCGACCCCTCCGGAGACGGCTCTTCGGAGTTATATCGACCGGGTGCGGGCACAGCAGGCGGCGGAAGTGAAGACGCCGGGTTCGATCTGGAGCGCGGAGGGCCGCCTGGTGCGGCTGGGAACCGACGCCAAGGCGATGAGACTGCACGACGTTGTCTCAGTTGTGGTAACCGAGAGCCTGGAGGCTTCGACTGACGGGCAGGTGAAGAACTCCCGGGCATCGAGCGCCAATTCCGGGCTGACATCGCTCTTCGGCGCCCTCAAGTCTTCGAATGCATTACAGAACCTCATTGGCATGAGCGCGTCCTCCGGCCTGGCTGCGCAAGGCCAGAGCACCACCAATTCCAGCCTTCTGACCACGTTTGGCGCCGAGGTGGTGGACGTGCTGCCCAATGGAATGCTGGTCGTACAGGCCACCCGGCAACTGACATTTTCGCAGCAAACTCAATTGATCAGGCTGCGGGGGTTGGTCCGGCCAGAGGACGTGAGCGCGCAGAATCAGGTGCTCTCGACCGCCATGACCGACCTCGAACTGGAAGTCACGGGCAAAGGAATCGTAAACGATTCGACCTACCGCCAGAATCCGCTGGTGCGCTTTCTAGAAAAGCTGCTGGTGTTTTAACGGCTGGAAACGGGAGCGGGAATGAGAAACATTGGGGATCGCCAATGAGCGGAAGGAAACAGGAAAGCTCGCAGGAACATTTCGGAATCATTCTATGGGCCGCTTTCACCTTGGCGGCATTGCTGGCGATTACAGCTGGAAAAGCCAATGCCGCGTCTACCCCCGAGCTCGCGCGGATCAAGGACGTCGCCTCGATTGAAGGAATTCGCGACAACCAGCTCGTGGGCTACGGGTTGGTGGTGGGATTACGTGGCACCGGCGATAGCTCTCAAACGGTCTTCCCGGCACAGACGCTTATTTCGGCGCTGGAACGGATGGGTATCACCGTTCCACAGACCGGGTCTAACAGCGCCAGCAACATGCAGGTCAAAAACATGGCCGCGGTCTTCGTGGTGGCCACAATGCCGCCCTTCAGCCGTCCAGGCTACCGGATTGATATCACGGCTTCTTCGGCGGGCGATGCGCGCTCGCTTGAGGGCGGCATTCTACTGATGACGCCACTCTATGGACCGGACGGCAAAATCTATGCGCAAGCCCAGGGAGCGCTGGTGCTGGGAGGCTATATGGCTTCTGCCGGAGGCAATACGCGGCAGGTGAATCACCCGACTACAGCGCGGATTCCAGGGGGCGCAATCGTAGAGCAGGCAGTTCCATTCGAACTGAAACAGATGCAGACGGTCAGCGTGGTGCTGAACGACGCTGACTTTCACACCGCTGAACGGATGGCAGCGGCCATTAGCAAGCTGTTGGGCTCGACGCGCGCACGCGCCGTAGACAGCCGCAGGGTGGAGATCGCAATCACGCCGGGCGAGGATGTTGCGGCCCTGCTCGATCAAGTGGAATCGGTCCAGATTCAGGTGTATCCAAGGGCGCGGGTGGTGGTGAACGAGCGGACCGGAACGGTGGTAATCGGGGGCACGGTCCGGCTGCAACCGGTATCCATCTTGCACGGCGGCCTGTCGGTGAATGTGATCTCCGAGACCACCGTCTCGCAGCCCAATCCGCTTTCATCGGGAACGACTCAAGTTGTGCAACAGACGAGTGTCCAGGCAGAGGACAAGCCGGTGAACAGGATTGAACTGAAGGAAGGAGCAACGGTCGAAGACCTGGTCCAGGAACTGCAGCGAACGGGAGCGGGTGCTCGGGATGTGATCTCTATTCTGCAGGCTATGAAGGATGCCGGCGCGCTCGAGGCCGACCTGGAGGTGCTGTAATGCAGGGTATTGGATCGGCCGCGGCGGTGTCCGCAGTCTCGAATGAGGCTACCCCGCAACCGCGGCTGGTGCGGGCGGCACACGAGTTCGAGGCGCAGATGATGAAGGAGTTGCTGAAACCGATGACCGACTCTGACGGGGTTGCGGGAGAAGACGACGACTCGGGTTCTGGCTCGGGAGGGGCGATGGGAGAGTTCGCCTCGGAGGCGCTTGGTCGAGCACTGAGCGACCAAGGTGGCCTCGGCATAGCCAAGAGCATCCTGAACAGCATTTCCCAAGCGGGGACGCGTTCCCACTCGGGAACCAGGATCGAAAATCACGCCGAAGGTACCAGGATCAGCCGCCGCAAATGACTACAGTGAATCACAGCCGTGCCGATAAGCAGGGTAAGGAGAGAAGTGCATGGACATTCGCAACAGTGTTGAAGGGCTAAAAACCCTTCTGGGTGTTCCCTCGACGGACCGTATGCAAGCGCAACAGGTGAAGAGCGGTTCTGCCGCGAATACAGACGCTTCGCCTCTGGTAGGCGATAGTGCCACATTAAGCAGCGCGGGAACGGAAGTCGCGCAAACCGCAGCAGAGTCCGGCGTGCGCATGGAGAAGGTTGCGGCGGTGCAGGCAGCGCTCGCAGCAGGGACTTATAACGTGCCCGCAGCAGCGGTCGCCGGCAAAGTGGTGGATGCAATGTTGAGTGGGAGCCAGACGTCGGGCAATTGAACTCGGCCGGGGAGATTTGGTTGAAGGCCGCGGGCGTGGCGATAAGGTAGCCGCCGCGCAATCCCGCGCTCCGACGGTTCAAGCAGGCAGTATGGAACGGTTTCAAGGCAAGAGAGAGGGCACGGCAAATGCGGCAGAGTGAGGGTCGCCGGGTCGGTCCGGAGCTTAAGCAACTTGTTGCGGAAGCCTCGCAGGCACTGGCCCGTCTGGATGCCAAGCGCCTTGAGGAGCTGGCGCTGTCGTGCCAGGCACTGAATCGCAGCCTCGATTCTGCTAGTGCGGCCGAGCGCACTTTGCTGGCTCGGGAAGCTGGCGACGCAGCACACGGAATGGCGGTCTTCGCGCGGGTGCTTGAGGCGACACGTGCGAACCTCAGGGTGATGAACCGCCTGCGGGAGTTACGCGCAGGCCGGCTGGAGTACGAAACCGAGCCGGGGCTACGATGGTCTTCGAAGGGGTGCGGCCATGGGGACAATTAACTCCGCATTCAACATCATGTCTCAGGCTCTGGAAGCCGACCAGTCGGCGCTCAGCATTGTGGCGAACAACGTGGCGAATGCCAACACCACAGGCTACACGCGGGAAGTTCCCAACTGGCAAGAGAATGCGCCAGTTGAGATTAACGGCGTCTCGTATGGAGCCGGCGTAACGGAGACCGGTCCCACCTCGGTGAGAGATTCTGTGTTGGAAGAGCGGCTCGCCCAGCAGCAACAACTGGCCTCAGCTTCGGGCACGAGGCTGACGGCGTTGAACACGCTTCAGGCGCTGTTCACGCCGGACTCGGGCTCCTCCAGTTCCGCGGCGGGAGACATCGGCAGCGACATCACCAGCTTTTTTGATTCCTTCTCGTCTCTGGAGGCGAATCCGACCGACAATTCGCTTCGCCAGCAGGTACTTTCGACAGCGTCCACTCTTTCTGGCGACGTCTCCAACGCTGCAGCCAGCCTGAGTTCCCAGAAGGCGGCCCTGGACCAGGAAGCGGCAGGGGTTACCAGCCAAGTGAACACGCTGACAAGCGCCCTGGCGCAATTGAACACAGAAATCCAATCCACATCTCCCAACAGTGATCCGGGCACGCTTGAGGATCAGCGGCAACAGGACATCTCCCAGCTTTCGCTGCTCATCGGCATCAACCAGATCACGACCGAAAATAACGGACTCTCCATTACCACGACTTCGGGACAGTTATTGGTATCAGAAGGCTCAAGCTTTCAGTTAACCACCGGATCGGTTGATGGAGTGACCGACTTTTTTATTAGCGGCGCCGACGTAACTCAGGGATTAACCAGCGGGGGCGGCGAACTGGGCGGGTACCTGACAGCGCGCGACCAGGACATTCCTGATGCGATGTCCTCGCTTGATCAACTGGCTTACAGCGTATCAACAAACGTGAATGCCCTGAACAATACGGGAACCGATATGAATGGAGTCACCGGCACGGCGACAAATCCACTCTACATCTTCAATGAGCCTGCCGCCGTAGCGGGCAGTGCGGCCAACATGAAGGTCGTGATGACCGACCCGAACCAGATTGCCGCGGCCGGTTCCGGGCAGGGAACGGGTGACAGCTCGAATGCGACCGCGATGGCGAACCTGGCGGGGCAATCGATTGTGAGTGGCCAGTCGCCATCGGATTACTTTTCTCAGTTTGTGAGCGCGCTGGGCTCGACAGTCTCAGAAGTGGAGACCGAGAACACGGCACAGAGTGCTTCGGTGACCCAACTGCAGACACAAAGTGATTCGCTATCGAGCGTCAACCTCAACGATGAAGCCTCTTCGATGCAGCAATTCGAGACCTGTTATCAGGCGGCCTCGCAGGTGTTCAACATCTTGAACACAGTCATGACTTCGGCCTTGAACCTCGGCGTCGAGACGGCGGTTTCTTAATTGACAGAAGATGACGCGAAAGGTGACAGGCGCTGTGTCAATTCCTGAGGAGAAAAATAATGCGAGTTGATCCCTATTTTGTTTCGAATCTTGTGGGTTCATTGGATCAGACTCAATCTGCCGAGCAGAGGCTTACGAGCGAGCTTTCAAGCGGTGTGCGAGTGACGGAACTGAGCCAGGATCCCGTCGCTTCCGGAGAAAATGTACTGGTGCTGAACCAGATTCAGCAGGACGACTCATTTACGCAGAGTTCGAGCCTGGTTAGCGGCCAATTGCAAGTCGCCGATTCGGCGCTGGGCAGCGTGGTTTCCCAACTGACGCAGGCCATCTCCCTGGCCACAAGCGCCAACAACGGCACCATGAACTCCAGCGACGTGAAATCGATCTCGAATCAGATTTCGGGGATTCTCAATGAGGTACAGGCCCTCGCCAACACCGATTACCAGGGGCAGTACATCTTCGCGGGCGGTCAAACATCCACGACTCCTTTTAGCACTTCGACTGCCTCGTCGCCGGCAATCACCACCTACAACGGCGATGAAGACATCAATTATCTTGAGACGCCCAACGGCCAGAAGATTCAGTTGAATTTGCCAGGAGACCAGATCTTTGCGGCCAGTGGCACGAACAGCGTTTTTAACGCCCTGAACAATCTTGTGGCCGATTATTCTAGCGGTACTGTGAATACCGCCCAAGCGGTGAGCGACACACAGGCGTTGAGCACGGCATTGAGCTTTGTTTCGCAGCAACGGGTCGTCATCGACAACTCCATCACCCAGGTAAGCTCGGCCTCAGATGCGGTGACTAATGAGCAAATGCAGTTGACCAGTGCGCAGACGAACCTGATGCAGGCCGATGTGGCACAGGTTTCAACCCAACTCTCGCTCTCTGAGACACAACAGGCGGCGCTGGAAGACGTCATTTCGCAGTTAGGGTCCGGGAGCCTCTTCGACAAGTTGCCTGGCTAACCATTTTCATGGTAACGAAGGGGTCGACAGACCTGGGACACGCATTCTCGTGTCTCTCAACCTGCCGGCTTGGATGAACGCTGGTATGCTCAGGGAAAGGGATTGAGCTTGTTCGCTGCGCTGCGCTTTATCTGGAATGCGACCCGCGGCCACCGCTTCGCGCCGTGGCGGAGCGAATTCCTTCGCTGGCGCGTCGAAACCTATTCCGGCAAGCCTGCGGAGGCCCTGAAAACCAGGGACGTGCTGGGCTTTGTGTGGAGTTCGCGCTGGGAGTTGCTGAGCTTTCTTGCATGGACAGGGCGCATGGAACGCGAGGCGCACAAGCGTGCGTAAATCCTGGCTGTGAGGTTTAAACGCGATTTTTTCAAGCTCAACACCGTGCCCGAAATGCGGGACATCAACAAGGAAGGCTGGTTGAGTCCTATCATCAGAGGTGGAGCTTTTTCTGGAATGGATTTTGAGTTCCTCCGCTTGCCCTGTTTCGCGCTGGTAATACTTTTCAGCTTTCATGGGGTCATAGGGGCACAGCAACTGCCTCCCGCTGAGCCTCCGGAATCGCTCCCCGGCGCTCACTCCAACGCACCTACCATTCGCGTGACCACGAACGAAGTTCTGGTGCCTACGCTGGTTGAAAAGCGAGACGGCACCATTCTCTACGGTTTGAAGCCGTCGGATTTCGTGTTGGAGGACGACGGCGTTCCACAGAAAATCAGGGTGCAGGAGGAGATGGATACGGCACCCGTTTCGCTGGTGGTGGCCGTTGAGGAGGGCGGAGCGAGCGTGCTGGAGTTCGGCAAACTGGCCAAACTCGGCCCTCTGCTCGATCTATTTCTTGCAGATCCGCGAAGTCAGGCGGCATTGGTTGGCTTTGACTCGAAGCCGCATCTCCTCTACGACTACACGCATTCGTCGGAGGAGTTGAGCGATGCTCTCAGGCATCTTGAGCCGGGGGATGGCGGCGCTGCGATTCTCGACACCGTAAATTACTCCGTCGATCTGCTGGAATCGCAGCCCAAGGATTATCGGCGAGTTCTTCTGTTGATCAGCGAAGAGCGCGACCACGGCAGCAAGCATGTGAAGCCTGTGCAGTTGATACGGAAGATTGGGCAATCGGACGTGCTTGTGCTGAGCGTGTCGTTTTCGCCGTCACGAGCCGAACTCCTGCATGACTTGAAGGATTCCGGGGATGACCGCACCATGAACATGGTGTCTGCGTTGGTGATGGCAGTGAAGGCCTTCAAGAAGAATGTGTCAAAAGAGGTGGCCGACATGAGCGGCGGGGAATACGCCACATTTACCGGTGACAAGCGATTTGAGCAGCGGGTGACGGATGCGGCCAAGCATGTGAGGAACCGTTACCTGATTACCTTCAGCCCGTCGGACCCGAGTCCCGGCCTGCACACGATTCGCGTGAGGACTACGCAGGACTACGGCGCGCGAATTGTTGCGCGGGCGAACTACTGGTTCGCGCAGGAGCCCTAAGATACGGCCGGTAAGGGAATGGATGTCGATGAAGCGCCCGGGGATCTGAGCATGGCGCTGCAGGCGGCATTCATGGTAATCTCACTGTAGACACTTGAGAGTGGAACCGAGAAAAAGAGGAGTAATACACGCCGTGCTGGCGACTCAAAAGAAAACTGACCTGATTGAACGCTTCCGCACCCACGATTCGGACACCGGTTCGCCGGAAGTCCAGATCGCAATTCTGAGTGAGCGGATAGGCGAACTGACCGAGCACTTCAAGACCCACAAGAAGGACCATGCATCCCGGCGTGGACTTCTCATGCTCGTCAGCAAGCGCCGCCGCCTGCTGGATTACCTGAAGGTGCACGATTCCGATCGCTATCGCGACGTGATCGGCAAACTCGGTATCCGCAAGTAATCAGAAAGCAAACCTTGATCCGGAAGCGCCCAGACCGAAGATTGGTCACGGCCCCTGTTCTACCCAGAACCTGGAGCCACGGTGTACCTGGCGAATCAAAACCGCAGCCAGGGACCGCGCATCGCTATCGGCTTTGCGCGGTCCCTGGCTGCTTTTCAGCATGCAGGCCGGGAGAATCCGCTCCCCCGCGCACATCCCACTCTTTGGCGCGCGCCCTGCTTGCTGTAGATCCCTTCGCCCGCTTTCCCACACCCCTCCGACGCTTTCCACCTACAAGTATCTCAAGCGAAAAAACGAAACGAGGACTCTATGTCTACGAAGCATGAAGTAGCTGTCGAGCTTGCCGGCGGCAAGCGGTTGGTCTTTGAGACCGGCCGCATGGCCAAGCAAGCATCGGGCGCCGCACTGGTGACCACGGGCGAGACTGTGGTTCTGGCGACCGCCGTGGCGTCCCCTGACCCCAGGGAAGGCATCGACTTCTTTCCCCTCACGGTCGATTACCGCGAGTACACTTACGCCGGCGGCCGCATTCCCGGCGGGTTCATTAAGCGAGAGGGCCGACCCAGCGAGAAAGAAATTCTTACTTGCCGTCAGATTGACCGTCCCATACGTCCGCTGTTCCCCGACGGATTCCGCAACGAGACACAGGTAATCGCGCTGGTTTTCTCCGCTGATAAGGAGAACGACCCTGACGTGGTAGGCATCAACGCCGCCGCGTGCGCGCTGGCACTCTCCGACATTCCGTTCAGCGCCACAGTCGGCGCTGTGCGCGTGGGCCGCGTGAATGGGGAATTCGTGATCAACCCCACTTACGCAGAGCGTGCTGCGACGACTGTGAACATCATGGTTGTCGGGCATAAAGATGGCATTGTCATGATCGAGTCGGGCGCCAAGGAAGAAACCGAAGAAGTCATCCTGGCAGCTATCGAGTTTGCACACGGCGAGATCAGGAAGATCGTCGCCGCAGTCGATGAACTCGTATCCAAGGCAGGGAAGCCGAAGCGGGCATTCACCGCTCCTGAGTTCGACGAAGCCTATTATGCGGAGCTCAAGAATAAGGTCGGCGACCGCTTGAAGGACGCTCTGGACACCAAGGCCCATTCCAAGCTTGATAGTCAGAACCTGATCAAAGAGATCAAGGAAGAGCTTGCTGCGGGCCTTCCCGCGGATGATCCGACGGCCAAGAAGAAGCTTGCGACGTATTACGAGCATCTGCGCGAGCGCACGTTCCGCGAGCAGGTCACCAAGGATCGAGTCCGCCCCGATCGGCGCGCGTTTGACGAGATTCGGCCGATCACCATCGAAACGAGCGTCCTGCCGCGCACCCATGGTTCGGCGCTGTTCACGCGTGGCGAAACACAGGCGCTTGTCACGGCTACCCTGGGCACCGCAGACGATGGCCAACGTCTGGAGAGCTACGAAGGCGAGCAGAGAAAGAACTTCATGCTGCACTATAACTTCCCGCCTTTCTGTGTAGGTGAGACGGGACGTATGGGCGGCACAGGACGGCGTGAAGTCGGCCACGGAGCGCTTGCGGAACGCGCCATTTCGGCAGTCCTTCCCAGCGCTGAAGAGTCACCCTACTCCATCCGCATCGTTTCAGACATTCTTGAGTCCAACGGCTCTTCGTCGATGGCGACTGTCTGTGGCGCAAGCCTGGCACTCTACGACTCCGGCATCCAGCTGAAGGGCTCGGTGGCTGGCGTGGCAATGGGCCTGGTAAAGGAAGGCGACGACTATGCAATCCTTACTGACATTGCCGGGGCGGAAGATCATTACGGCGACATGGACTTCAAGGTTGCCGGTACACGCAAAGGCATCACCGCACTGCAAATGGACATCAAGATAGGCGGCCTGACTCGCGAGATTCTTCAGCAGGCCATGGAGCAGGCACGTCGCGGCCGGCTCTTCCTACTTGACAAGATGGACGCCGCACTCGATGGACCGCGCGTGGAACGCTCGCAGTACGCACCTCGCATCGAAACTGTGCAGATACCGACCGACAAGATCCGCGACCTCATTGGCAAAGGCGGCGCCACGATTCGCGGCATCATCGAGCAAACCGGCGCCAAGATCGATGTGGACGACACAGGCCGCGTGAATGTGGCATCGTCCGACGCCGATGGGCTGAAACGGGCACTGGCGATGATCAGCGACATCACTGCTGTTCCTGAAGTTGGAAAGGTCTACCTGGGCAAAGTGGTTCGACTCGCCGAGTTTGGCGCCTTCGTTGAGCTGTTCCCAGGCACGGACGGTCTGCTTCACATCTCGGAGATCGCCGAACACCGCGTGAAGGAAGTGAAGGACGAGTTGCGCGAGGGTGATCAGGTGATGGTCAAGGTTTTGGCCATTGAAGGCAATCGCATCAAGCTCAGCCGCAAGGCGCTCATCAAGGAACAGCGCGCCAAGCTGGTGCAGCCGGCACCCCTCGAGACCGACGAGGTGGAGATAGATGCCACCGAGGCGCCGAGTGCTCCCATTAAGCCCCGCAACGAGTTCGACGAACGCCAGCCGAAATCCAATCAGAGCACGATTCTGATCGAGGGCGGCGAGGACTTCGACGAGGAAGAGGGCGAGGAGTTTGACGAGGAGAACGAGCCGAACTTCAATCGGGTGGAAGGGGCGCCGGTTGCGGTCGGTCAGCCAGTTGCAGCAGGCAACCGGCCTCCAGCGAACAACAACGATCGTCGGCGCAGGCGGCGGCGCGGTGGTCGCGGACCACGTCCCGGTGGCGGCCAAGGCTAACAACCCACCCAAAGAACCGAAAGGCCCGGACGTGATGTCCGGGCCTTTCTTGCTTGAAGTTCAAGTGCATCGGATGGAATAACGCGCATCAAGGTACTTCTAGCAAATTGTGAGATGTGCCTTCCCGGTAATCGTGGATTCAGTTCATTGACTGATCGGGAATCGGGCGAAAATCAACAACTATCGTGTCTTCAAACAACGGCTTAGCGGCATTCCTTCCAATGACAGGCCGTCTGATGGATCCTTTCGAACCGCGTTTATCGTCATACATGCGAAGATCAGCCGCAATGCAAAGAGCTTCCATGTCGGACGCGTCATCGGGAAAGACGGCAACACCGATGCTGGCGCCGACACGCACGGGCTGCGCGTCCACCTTCAGAGGCTCATTGAGAAGTTGCGACAGAAAGTGTGCCACTTGAGCGGCATTTACGCCGCTGCCGGCATCTTCGAGAATGATTGAGAACTCATCGCCGCCTGTGCGCGCCACGGTATCAGTGAGCCGAACCCGGCTGGTGAAGATGGAACCCACTTGCTGCAGGAGCAGATCGCCCGCATGGTGTCCGAGTGTGTCATTGACCTGTTTGAACTGATCCAGGTCCACCACCAGCAGAGCAGTCTTTACGCCGGTCCGGCGGGCCCGGTCCAGTGCGGCGCTGAGACGGTCAAGGAAAAGCCGACGATTCGGCAGGCCGGTCAACTCATCGTGCAGGGCCAGGTACTTGTTGTGCTCGATCTGATCTTCAAGCAGTAAAAGGATCATGCCCACAGCCACCACATACTTGGGCAGGTTCCAGACTTCGTTTTCGACGCGGATTGCGGGCTGGAATGTTTCCATCCAGGTACCAACTACAAATACCAGAGCCCAGGCAAAGAATCCGGCAATGGTGATGAATGCGCCGGCGGTGGCGCGGCGATAGGTGTACCAGAAATGAAAGCAGCAGCCTAAATAGACCGCAAACAGCACGCCATTCAAAGCGAAATCAGCGCCATTCGGAGATCGGTGTTGCACAAACAGGAGGAAAGCTGAGAGTGCGCAGTAGAGAGCGACGGTCATCCAGCGCAAGGGGTGTTGGAACCTGCGGATTGAAACGAGTGCCAAAGTCAGTGGCGCCGCACCGAACAAAACCGCTGCAAAGGTCAAGGCCCAATCAGCCGCGGAGTTCGCATTAATGGTGCAGACGTAAAGGGTGTTCGTTGCCAGCAATGTCGCAAGCATCAATCTGCTCGAAAGTTTCTGGCGGTACGGAACCGAGGCGTACATGAAAAGCACCCCCGCACCTGTGAGCGCTGACAGACCAATGTCTCCCGCCAGGATTCCCCATATGCCGGGGGCGGACAGGAACATGAACGCTGCAAAGTGCAATGCGATCATCGTCCACCCGGTGAGCCAAAGCGCCGAAAAGGGCGTTTGTCCACGCCGGGCCACAGACGCGAAGGCGCACGTCAAGAGCGCAACTGCTGCCAGGTCCGGAAGCTTACTCCAATCCAAAGTGCTCACTCCGTGAGACAAATCCCTCAAGGGTCATTTGAAACTGCCAGGTTGTCCCGTTGATATAGCTCTTTTGTGGCAACGCACCCTTCACCGAAACTTACGTAACGGCATCAGGCTGGAGCCCTCGTAATCGATTGGGTGACCCCGGGAGAAATACTGGGCGCATTAACTCCCATCTAAACTAAACTCAGTGCGATGGCTGCGAGTTTGTATATCGTCGTTGAAGGTGAGGACCCTGGCTTCGATATCTTTGTCAACGGCCACGCCTTGGCCCGGAACGAAGAAGCTCTCGAGAGGCTGGCCGCGACCTTGCATGTGAGCCCCCTGCTGGATTTCTTTTCAGCCGATGAGAACTCGATGTCATTGTTGCTGGAACAGGGTACCGGCAACCCGGAATGGGCACGCAATTTGCCGCGGCCACAATGGTTTGCCGCCCGCGATGGACTTCTCACCGTCTGCGCCCTGGCGGATTTTCTGGCTTCGAAGCCGGCAGCGGTCGGATCTGAAACTTTTCCAATTCTCCTCGAACTTCGTGAATATGAGCGCGTATTGAAGAAGACCGAGGAACGAGGTCTGCGCTGGCACCTGGCAGCTAGCTGGCGCTAACTACCAACAAACATCGAATCAGTCTGCGACCGCTTCGGCTTCTCTGGGAGCGAAGATATTTCCCATGCGTTTGATCTGTGCGCCTACCCCTTGCAGCTTTTCTTCGATGCACTCGTAGCCGCGGTCCATATGGTACACGCGATCGAGGATTGATTCGCCGTCGGCCACCAGGGCTGCCAGGACCAATGAAGCGGATGCTCGCAGATCAGAACACATCACCGCCGCGGCTGAGAGGCTTGCGGGGCCGCGTACGGTAGCTGTGCGTCCCTCAACCTTGATGTTGGCGCCCATCCGGACCAGTTCCTGCACATGCATGAACCGGTTCTCGAAGATGTTTTCCTTCACCAGGCTAACGCCCTCGGCCTGCGTCGCAAGAGCCATGTACTGTGCTTGCATGTCGGTAGGGAAGCCGGGATACTCTTCAGTGGAAATGTCAGCCGCCCGCAGGCGTCCACCGGCGCGCACGCGCACGCTTTCGGGATCTCTGATATCGATCGTGGCGCCTGCCTCTGTCAGCTTGGCGATCACCGCTCCCAAATGTTCCGGATTGCAGTCAGCCACAACCAGGTCGCCGCCGGTGATCGCTCCGGCTATGAGAAAAGTGCCCGCCTCGATGCGGTCGGGGACGATGCGGTGATTCGCGCCGTGAAGCGTGTTCACTCCCTGGACACGAATTGTGGAGGTGCCGGCGCCGTCTATTTTCGCGCCCATGGCCGTGAGCAGCGCGGCGAGGTCGGCCACTTCGGGCTCGCGTGCGCAGTTCTCCATCACCGTCTGACCCTCTGCGAGCACCGCGGCCATCAGCAGGTCTTCGGTGCCGGTGACGGTGATCTTGTCGAAGACAAGATGCGCGCCTCGCAGCCTGTTTGCGCGCGCCTCCAGGTACCCGTGCTCCTGTACGATGCTTGTCCCCATCTTCTCAAGGCCTTTGATGTGCAGATCGATTGGACGGCCGCCGATAGCGCATCCTCCCGGCATGGCCACCCGAGCCATGCCGGTTCGTGCTACCAGCGGGCCCAGCACCAGGGAACTGGCGCGCATTGTTTTGACGATTTCGTATTGAGCGACCGGGTCGGACAGCGAGCGGCAGCTGATGTTGATTACGTGCCCTCCGCTGCCGCCTGCTATCTCAGTCTCAGCGCCCATCGAGGTGAGCAGTCGGCGTTCGGTTTCGATATCGCGCACCCTGGGAATGTTTTCGAGCGTGACTTCGTCCTCCGTCAGAATGGCCGCGGCCATGCAAGGCAGCGCTGAGTTTTTCGCGCCTGAGACACGAATCGTGCCAACGAGCGGATTGCCGCCGCGAATAACAAATTTATCCATGAAAAATGAGTGGCTCCTGGGTTTCCAGTGTAAATCCCGCGGCTCGACCGGCCTCGCTTGGCGGTCAACGGAGGCGTTCGAAGTAGAAATAGAAATCGGAAGGGAAGGGCTGAACCGGTCCTGCACTGCACCTAATGAGAACTAAAGCTCCAGCACGTTATCCTCGATCGCCAAGCGAACGTTTCCGTCAGACTTAGCCAGACGCCGCACAGCCTCCGGCTTGTCCACTTTGGCTTTCAGCATGACCAGGGCAACCGGTACACTGCGGCCCGCGCTCTTGATGGTTTCAACAGCGATCGCCCGATCAATGCCGCAGGCGCTCATCAGAATCCGAATGCCGCGCTCGACCAGTTTTGAATTCTGCATGTGTACGTTGACCATCAGATTTTCATACACATAGCCCAGCCGTGTCATGGCTCCAGTGGTGATCATATTCAGGACCATCTTCTGGGCCGTCCCGGCTTTCATGCGCGTAGAACCGGAGATGACTTCGGGGCCTACCTCGGCCACGATGACAATATCAGCCGCTGCGGCAAGCGGTGTTTCGTGGTTGCAGGTAACTGCGGCGGTGTGGGCTCCCCGAGCCCGGGCATAAGCCACGGCTGCGACTACGTAAGGAGTGCGACCTGAAGCGGAGAGTCCAATCACCACATCTTTGCGCGTAGGGCGGCGGCGGGCAATGTCCCGCTGCCCCAACTCCTCGGAGTCCTCGTTAACCTCAACGGCAGACGCCAACGCCTTGGGACCGCCGGCCATGATGTATTGAACCTGTCCGGGAGCCGTGGAGTAAGTGGGGGGGCATTCTGAAGAATCGAGTGCGGCGATGCGTCCGCTGGATCCGGCTCCTATATAAATCAACCTGCCGCCATCCCGCAGGCTGCGTGCCACCTGGTCGATGACTGCCGCAATCTCGGGAATCGCTTTCTTGACCGCGGCCGCCACTTTGGCGTCTTCGTGGTTGATGATGCGAGCGATTTCCAGAGCGGATTTGGTATCAAATCCCTGCGAAGCCTCGTTCTGGCTTTCCGTTGTAAGTTGTTGAAGCAAGGAGGCTTGGTCTCTTTTTGGATCCTCTCTCCTTGGTGCGTCGGCCACTTCCTGAGTCGTCGTACTGGTAAACATCACATCAGCCCCCAGAATTGATTGTAGACGTAAATTGGGCAAGTCGGAGAGAAGAATTCTGGGGGCGGAACCAGCCTTCTCAAACAGCTATTTATGAGACAACAAAAGGGCATTGCGCACTGCGTCGTGGAATGCCGGACGCACTTCGCGAATGGCCTGGCTTTGCCTGTCGGGCCAGGTGCGGTTGGTAAGCAAAACGGCGCCTACCGCAGCGTTCAGATCAATCCACAAGGAACAGCCGGTGTATCCTAAATGCCCAATCGACCGAGGCGAAAAATGCCGGCCTGCGGAGGATTCTGGAGAAGGTGTATCCCAGCCCAGCGCACGCGAGCTTCCTTCAGGCCCCTGGCGCTCGGCAAAATATTCGATCGTCTGCCGGTCAAAGAGGCGGGACCTGCCGGCATTTGCCTCCGATCCAACTGCAGCAAGGATTGCGTCCGCAAAACGCAGCAAGTCGGGCACGTTTGAAAACAACCCCGCATGACCGCCCACTCCCTGAAGCAACCACGCATGTTCATCCTCGACTTCGCCCTGGATGCGGCGGTACCGCAAAGTAGTGTCTTCTTCGGTGGGCGGGATAAGGGCTCGTGAACTTGCCGCCGGGTTGAATCCTGTCGCTGCGAGTCCAAGGGGGCGAAGAATTTCCTTCTGCGCCCAGGTGGCGAGCGAATCGTTCGTTACTACCTCCAACGCTTTGCCGAGAAGGATGAATCCCATGTCAGAGTACTCGGCTCGCTTGCCCGGCTCTGACTCGAGAGGCAATTGCAGGCAAGCTCTCAGAAGCTCAGCGGGACTGGCGGCCGTCCGAAATAGCTCAACATAGCCCGGCAGCCCCGAATTATGCGCGAGCAGGTGGCGGAGTTTCACATGGCGGGCGAGGTCCCCTCGGGGACGGCCCACCACAAACCCTGGAAGCAATTCGCCGAGCGGTGTGTCAAGGTCCAGCAAACCGCGCTGGTACAGGAGCATGGAGACAGCCGTGGTGGCGACTATTTTGGTGATGCTTGCGACATCGTAGGCCGTCAGTGGCGTTACGGGGGGTGAATCGGCATCGTATGTGAAACGCCCCAAGGCGTCGTGGAGCACCACCTCGCCCTCTGCTAATACACCGAAGGCGCACCCGGGGAATGCATGGGAATCGATCGCGTTGTTCAACACGTCATACACGTGCGCAAATCTTTCGTTCACATCGGAGGGAGGCGAACTGGGTCCGGTCGTCATCATTGTCTTGCATCGTAGCGCGAATTGACGGCCAACTGCGCAACCTGGAGCATTTTTGCGGATGCGACGCGATTAGGCTACCTTTGGGTATTGACCGTGCGTCTATCTGACTAAGAATGGGTGTGGAGGAAGGCATGCGCCTGCTGACAGGGAGTTCGACGGCTGCAATCTTGCTGAGTGCGATGACTTGGGCATCAGGATTTGCGATTGCCCAGGCTCCCGCGAAGCCTGATGCATCTCCCGGCGCGCCCGACGAGGCGCCAACCGCCGGGGCTCCGGCAAACACGGCGATTCCCGCGACGCCGCAACCCGCGCAGGCAGCCGCACCCCAGGCACCGGCAACGGAGAAGAAGACATATATTGTTCCAGCGGGCACAAAAGTGCTGCTCCAGTTGCGCAGCGGCATCAATACCAGGAGCGCAAGGCCCGGCGATGGTGTCTATTTGGCTTCGACGTTTCCCGTAGTCGTCGGCAACCGGGTAATGATCCCTGCGGGTGTCTACGTGCAGGGCGTAGTCGACCGGGTTGTGCGCGCTGGCCGCGTCAGAGGCAGAGCGCAGCTCGATATGCACTTTACGTCGATCATCTTTCCCAATGGCACGGTCGCCGAGATTCCCGGCGTGGTGAACAGTTTGCCCGGCGCGAGTAAACAATCCGTAAAGAACGATGGTGAGGGAACCATTGAGCAGAACGGAGACAAGGGACGCAACGCAGGGAAGGTGGCCGCGGTCGCCATACCCACCGGGGGGACAATAGGCTCCATTGGCGGCCTCGAATCGGGGCATCCACTTGAGGGCGGAATTGCAGGTATTGGCGCAGGACTTGCGACGGCCGGCCTGGTTTCGTTGTTTACGCGTGGCGCCGATGTCAATATAGAGAGCGGAACCCAGGTGGAAATGGTGTTCCAGCGACCATTGAGGTTGGAAGAGGAAAACCTTGCCGGCGTTGGGTCTCCGGGGAGCGCTCCTGCTCTGGTTCCAGCTGCCAATCAGCCTCGGCCAATTGATAAACCAAACCGCGCCCGCATTATGTGCCCGCCAGGAGGTCTCGGTTGCCAGTAGACTCGAGCGGGTTCATTAAACTGAGATAGAGATGCAAACTCCGGCCCAAGACCCACAGATCCCGCAGCCCTCCACGACAGGCGCGCAAATGGATGGTGCGCAACCCGTCAACCCCGCTCCATCGTCTCCAAAGATCGGAGGCTTGTTCCTTTGGCTGCGTGACCTTATAGTTTCCGCAGCGATTTCCGTCCTTATCATTACTTTTCTCTACCAGCCTGTCCGGGTTGAGGGCACCAGCATGTTACCTCGACTCGAGGATCGCGACCGGCTCTTCATCAACAAATTCGTCTACCACATCGAGTCCATCCACCGAGGGGACGTGGTTGTGTTCCACTATCCGCTTGACCCAGAAAAAAGCTATATCAAACGAGTGATCGCACTGCCTGGCGACCGGCTTTGGATAAACCACGGGCGCGTTTGGCTTAACGGCAAACCTCTGAGAGAAAGCTACGTTCCCGATAAGTTCCGCGATAGCCGTTCCATGGCGGAAATGGTGGTACCCGACGACAGCTACTTCATGATGGGCGACCACCGCTCAATCTCCTCTGACAGTCGGGAGTTCGGCCCCGTGGAGCGGGACCTGATATACGGAAAGGCCGTATTTGTTTACTGGCCCGCGAAGGATGCCGGAGTGGTGCGCTAACGCCTTCTTGGGCTGACCGTTTACGGCCGGGACGAATTCTGTGGTCTTCCCCCCAAGCTTTTCTCCCTCGAATCGAGAATGCTTCGTCGGGACACTTTTCCACGCGAAGCATCGTCCGGCGAAACCTGTTAGAATCGGTTGAATCCACTCCTCGGAGAGGCGATGCAGGCGATCCTAGCGCTCGAAGACGGGCGCATCTTCCGTGGCCAAGGCTATGGGCACCCAAGCGAATGCTCGGGCGAGGTTGTTTTTAATACTTCTCTTACCGGATACCAGGAAATCGCAACTGATCCCTCCTATGCCGGGCAAATCGTCGTTCTCACCAATCCCCAGATCGGGAACTACGGCACCAACCAGGCGGATAACGAGTCGGCGAAGCCCTACATCGAGGGCCTGATCGTGCGCGAGTTTTCAGCTGTCAGCTCCAACTGGCGGTCTGAGCAGGTGACCGACGAGTACATGGAGCGGTATGCCGTGCCGGTGCTCGCGGAGATTGACACCCGCGCCCTGGTTCGGCATCTGCGCACCCATGGCGTGATGCGCGGCGTGATTTCTACCGCCGAAACCAATCCCGAGGCACTCGTGCTGCGAGCTAACAGTATCCGCAAGATGGATGGGAGCGATTTGGCGCGCGTGGTCTCGACAAAGACCTCCTACCAGTTTGATTCCTCGGACAGCCGCAATCAGTCGGGGGACAGCTTGCTGCCAGCCGATCTCTTCCAAAACGCGGAAGCGCGGAATCGCCTGCACGTGGTCGCGTATGACTTCGGAATCAAGCAGAACATTCTGAGAATGCTTACTCGAGAAGGCTGCCGTGTAACTGTGGTTCCCGCGGAGACGACTGCGGAAGATGTCCTTGGCTTGAAGCCTGATGGCGTATTTCTTTCAAATGGCCCGGGGGACCCGGAACCGGTCAGCTACGCGGTGAAGGCGATTCGCGACATGATGGGGCGCGTGCCTGTCTTTGGCATCTGTTTGGGCCATCAGCTTTGCGGGTTGGCTTTGGGCGGCAAGACCTACAAGCTCAAGTTCGGACACCACGGCGGCAATCACCCGGTGCGCAACAACCTTACGGGCAAGGTTGAAATTACTGCACACAACCACAACTTCGCCGTCGATCCGGATTCAGTGAATGCGAACGAAGTCGAGTTGACCCATGTTGACCTGAACGACCAGACGCTGGAAGGACTGCGCCATAAAACACTGCCTTTGTTCAGCGTGCAATACCATCCCGAGGCGGCTCCCGGGCCTCATGATTCGCATTATTTGTTTCGCGACTTCAGGAATTTGATGGAGGAGTGGAAAGGATGAACTTTCAACCCCAGCCGAATGGAAAGCTGGTTTGGCAGGAGTTGTTGTCCCCTGGAGAGATTGCAGATTGATGCCCGACCACTTTCATTTGCTCATTACGCCGATGACGGCTCTGGAGCGAGCAATACAACTCATAAAAGGTGGATTCTCATTTCGAGTGAAGAGGGAACTCGGTTCAAATGCAGAGGTTTGGCATCGGGGATTCGCGGACCATCGAATTCGGGATTCGGAGGACTACGATCGACATCTTCACTACATTCGTTTGAATCCCGTGAAGAAACATCTCTGTGATGCGCCCGCCGAGTACAAATACTCATCGGCATATCGCGGCTGGAAACTGGACCCCATCCCTCAGTGGCTAAAGCCACTCGAAATGGAGGCGGCTGACGGCACGACTAAAGTCGTGCCCTTTCAAAACGGTCACGGGGCTATCGGCACGACTGAAGCCGTGCCCTTTCAAAACTCGAATCAAGGCGACTTCAACGAGATGGAAGAACACATGACCCCAACTAGAGAGCGGCGATGAGGCAACATTTGCATCGAACAATCTTGATCATCTGCCTGGCTTGGGCCGCACCGTGTGTTTTGATCGATGCACAGATCGAGGCACCCGGCCCATTCCACCTGTCGCACCTTGGGGGCGTTGTTGTAAACCAAAGTGGAATGCCCGTCGAGCACGCGGAAATCACCCTGGCGCAAGATGAAAAGATTGTCTACTCAACGCGAACTGACGCGAAAGGTCACTTCGAATTCAAGAACGTCACTGGACGATACTTGATCGAGATGCACGTGCCCACATATTCGATTGTCTCGCGGGAAGTCATCGTTGGTTTCGAGATCGTCACCGCCCTGGAGGGGAACAAACTCTATGTAATCCTCGGACCTGGGGCCTGCAGCGACGATTGCTCCTCTGTCTTCACCAGCAAGAGAGAGTTTAATCAGGCTCTGCGTCGAATGAGTGCACACAACCGATAGGAATCAGTCAAAACAATGCCACGTAGAAATGACATTCAGAAGATTCTTGTGATCGGCTCGGGACCGATTGTGATTGGGCAGTCGGCGGAGTTCGACTACAGCGGCACGCAGGCATGCAAGGCTCTCAAGCAGGAGGGCTACGAGGTGGTGCTGGTGAATTCGAACCCGGCCACCATCATGACCGACCCGGAACTGGCCGACCGCACGTACATCGAGCCGCTCACGCGCGAGTACGTGGAAGAGATCATTCGTATCGAGGCAGAGATGCTCTCCTCCAATCCGGCATCAGGCAAATTCGCTCTGCTGCCGACCGTCGGCGGACAGACGGCGCTGAACCTGGCTGTGGATCTGGCGGACGCGGGCATACTTGACCGCTATAACGTCGAGTTGATCGGCGCCAAACTCGAGGCCATCAAGAAGGCCGAGGATCGCTTGCTGTTCAAAGACGCTATGCTCCGCATCGGGCTCGAGGTTTCAAAATCCGCGTTAGTCAACAATCTGCGCGACGGACTTGAGTTCGCCAGCAAGCTCGGCTTCCCGGTGCTGATTCGGCCTAGCTTCACCCTTGGCGGCACGGGCGGCGGCATCGCTTACAACCGCGAAGAGCTGATGGAAATTCTGGCCCGCGGTCTCGACCTTTCTCCGGTGCACGAATGCCTGGTTGAAGAAAGCGTGCTCGGTTGGAAGGAGTACGAGTTGGAGGTGATGCGCGACCTCGCGGACAACGTCATCATCATCTGCTCGATTGAAAACTTCGACCCTATGGGAGTTCACACCGGCGACTCGATTACCGTGGCTCCCGCTCAAACCCTCACCGATCGCGAGTACCAGAAGATGCGTGACGCGGCCATCGCCGTGATGCGCGAGATTGGCGTTGAAACAGGCGGATCGAACGTGCAGTTTGCCGTCAATCCTTTGGATGGACGCATGACGGTGATCGAGATGAACCCGCGCGTGTCGCGTTCCTCGGCGCTCGCCTCGAAGGCTACAGGTTTCCCCATTGCAAAGATCGCAGCCAAGCTGGCCGTGGGATATACGCTGGATGAGATCCCGAACGACATCACACGCAAGACTCCGGCCTGCTTTGAGCCGACGATCGACTATGTTGTGGTGAAGATTCCCAAGTGGCAATTTGAGAAGTTTCCCGGTGCGGACGACACGCTTGGGCCCCAGATGAAGTCAGTGGGCGAGGTGATGGCCATGGGGCGCACCTTTAAAGAAGCGCTGATGAAGGCCTGGCGCGCTTTGGAAACCGGCAAAAAGACCGGCGCCGAAATACTGGAGCCGCGGCGCCTGACCCAGATGCTTGTCACTCCGCGGCCCGAGCGCCTGGGATACATCCGCTTCGCATTCGAGCGCGCCATGAGCGTGCGCGAAGTTGCGCGCCTTACTGGCATGGATCCGTGGTTTCTGCACCAGATTCGCGAAGTGACGATTGCGCAGCAGAGTATTGCGCAGACCGCACCGGAGACCATTAGCACAGAAGAACTACGCCGGCTCAAGCGCTTCGGCCTCAGCGACGAACGCATTGCAACCGAGTGGAAGCTTGAAGGACACGCCGGTACGCAGCAGGTGAGGGAACTGCGCGAAGGAAAGGGAATCAGGCCGGTGTTCAAGCTTGTGGATACGTGCGCCGCGGAATTCGAATCGATGACGCCCTACCTCTATTCGACTTACGACGAGGAAGACGAAGCGCCCCCGACGCAGAAGCCGAAGGTGATAATTCTCGGTTCCGGACCGAATCGCATTGGCCAGGGTATCGAGTTCGACTACTGCTGCTGTCACGCCGCATTCGCGCTCAAGGACGACGGCTACGAAACCATCATGGTGAACTGCAATCCTGAAACCGTCTCCACGGACTATGACACGAGCGACCGCCTCTACTTTGAACCTTTGACGCTCGAAGACGTTCTTGCGGTTTATCACCACGAGGCACATTCCGGCGCGGAGATTGGCATGATTGTCCAGTTCGGCGGGCAAACGCCGCTGAACCTGGCGCAGCGGCTGCGCACCGCAGGTGTACCCATCATCGGCACTTCGCCGGAATCCATCGACCTGGCTGAGGACCGCAAGCGGTTTGGCAAGCTGCTGGAAGAGCTTCAAATTCCCCAACCGGCGGGCGGCACGGCAACCAGTGTGGAAGAAGCGTTGGCTGTCGGCGAGCGCATCGGCTACCCCGTTCTGGTGCGCCCAAGCTACGTGCTCGGCGGTCGCGCGATGGTGATCGCCTACGACGCCGCGGCGGTTGCGCAGTACATGAGCCAGGCAGTCGAGTACTCGCAGGAACGGCCTGTATTGGTCGACCACTTCCTCGAGAACGCCCTGGAGGTTGATGTCGATGCTCTCTGCGACTCGGAAGACGTCCTTATAGCCGGAATCATGCAGCATATCGAGGAGGCTGGCATTCATTCCGGTGACTCCTCCTGCGTGCTGCCCGCCGTGGATATCCGCGCAGAAACACTGGAAACCCTGCGAGCTTACACACGGAAGCTCGCGCTTGCGCTCAAGGTCGTCGGGCTAGTCAACCTGCAATTCGCAATCCAATGCGACTCCGAAGGCAACGACCATGTTTATGTCATCGAGGTGAATCCCCGGGCTTCGCGCACGGTGCCCTATGTTTCAAAAGCGACCGGTATTCCCCTGGCTAAGATTGCTGCACGGTTGATGACCGGGCGCAAACTGCGCGACCTGCTTCCGAAACAACTGGCGCTTGGACGGGACCTCGAAACGGGCACCCATTATTACGTGAAGTCGCCCGTCTTTCCCTGGTCGAAGTTTGCGGGCGTGGATATGGTGCTGGGACCGGAAATGAAGTCCACCGGCGAAGTGATGGGTGTGGCGGCCACCTTCGGCGAGGCCTTTGCCAAAGCCCAGCTCTCGGCTGGACAGGTGCTTCCGACCGGGGGCACGGCGTTCTTCAGCTTGAACGACCACGACAAGCCGGCCGCGATCGAACTCGCACGACGTTACGTTCATCTCGGTTTCCACCTGGTTGCCACGGAGGGCACCGCCAACATACTCGAACATGCAGGGCTTTCGGTTGAACGGGTATTCAAGGTTAAAGAAGGCCGGCCCAATGTAGTGGATCTGATCAAGGGTGACCGCATCCAACTCATCATCAACACCCCGCGCGGACAGGATACGTTCTTCGATGAAAAGGCGATTCGCCGTGCCGCTGTACTTGCGCGAGTGCCCACAATTACGACGGTCGCAGCGGCCCAGGCAGCGGTGGAGGGGATTGCCGCGATGCAACGCCACCACACGACGGTTTTCGCACTGCAGAACCTTCACTCGGCAAATGGAATCTGAACGGTGCTGAGACCCTGTCCCGTATCCGAGTACAGAGCGGCTTCGCTGGTCACTCATCCGGCTCTACAATAGTGGAATGCTGATCGAAGGTGTATTTGCCGCCCTCACCACTCCGTTTTATTCGGATGAGCGGGTGTACTTCCGCAAACTCGAAGCCAACGTAGCGCGCTACTCCCGCAGCCTGCTGGCTGGAATGGTGGTGCTGGGCTCAACGGGCGAGGCTGTCACGCTGGACGATGAAGAGTCGCGCGAAGTGTTGCGCACGGCGGCCGAAGCCGCTGCTCCCGATAAGGTACTCATCGCAGGAGTAGGGAAGGAGAGCGTGAAATCGACCGTCGCGATGGCGGAGTGGGCGGCGCGCCTCCAATTCGATGCGGTTCTGGTTCGGACGCCGACATATTATTCACCACAAATGTCTGCGGAAGCGGTGCTTACGTATTATCGCAGCGTTGCCGACCGATCCCCATTACCGGTGCTGCTCTACAACATCCCAAGATTTGTCCCTTACAACATTCCGGTCGAAGTGATCGCGGAGTTGGCGCAGCATTCCAATATAATCGGGATCAAGGAATCCAGCGGAAGTTTGGAACGAGTTCGCGCTATCGTCGAGGCTACGCGATCGGCGCCACGGCTTACCGTGACGGTCACGTCCATTTTCGAGGCCGCTACGGCCCGGATGTTGAAGCCCGGCATTCGTGAGCCGGAGCCCTCCACGTTTGTTTCAGCCGAGGGGTTGGCGGGGGGAGTTGCTCTGGCGTCGGCACCCCCGAAAACTCCGGTCAAGACGCGTACCAAGGAGATTGGGTTCCAGGTGCTTACCGGCTCCGTGTCAACTATCGTGGAGTCGCTCGAGTCGGGAGCGACGGGCGCCATCCTGGGCTTTGCCGCGTGCGCACCGCAGGCTTGCCAGGAAGTTTATCTCGCATGGAAGGACCACGACCCGAAACTTGCGGCTGCCAAGCAGGAGCGCATTGCGGAACCAAGCCGCCAGATCGTCGCGGGTATGGGGATCAGTGGCGTGAAATACGCGTGCGATTTTAATGGCTATTACGGCGGACATGCCCGGCTCCCGATGCTTCCGATCAACATGGAACAGAGAAGCGAGATCGAAAGGCTTCTGGCTGGAATTAGAAATTAGCGCCTGCCTCGCGCGGGTTTTCGACCCGGCCACCCACCAAAAAGCGAAGATAAAACGAATACCAGGGGGGAGTGCGCCCTCCGACAAGGTTAACTCATACGTGTCAAAGGCTTTGCTTGCCAACACGTGCGCATTAAGTGCGGTTTAAGTGCCACTTTGGCGCAGATAAGCACCGGAAGCGGAGCCGCATCTATTTCGATGGTACACAGATTGAGGAAATAATCTGCAAGGGGATCGAGGTTGGTTTGAGTTTGTGTTTTCTCAAGTCCGAAGGTCCGGTGATGGGGCGCTCCGCGCCCGTCGTGGAGTGAGGTGCGAATGTTCGCGATTAGGATGACACGCGTCCCGCCGTGGAGTCGTGGGCGAAATCTGTGACGGGGCATTCATCCATCCCGCCGTAGCAAAGCCAGGACGGGATACCCGAATTTGGCGATGGGGTCAAGGCGGGCCACGTCCCACCCAGAATTGGCGATGGGGTCAGGGTAAATGGGTGTCCCATACCGGATCAATCGTTATTCGGGAAGGTTCCATCACGTCCGATAACGTATATTCTGTATAGTCAAAGCAGCATTACTCATCTTGCAAGTACCACTGAATCATCCAATTACAGAAGATACTTCGTGCACTTCCCTAGGTTCCTGCTACATCTTGTAGCGGCCCATGTCTTCGTCGTTCAGCCCTTCAAGCCATCCGCGCAGTTGCTCGGCTGTTGGGCCTTCGGGCGGTCCTGAGGTGTTCAGCTTTGCTGACTGCATCACCTGTTCGGCGACATAGATGGGACAATCGGCGCGCAATGCCAATGCGATGGCATCCGAGGGACGGGCGTCGATCGTAATCGGCTCATCATCCTGACGAAGCCAGAGGGTTGCAAAGAATGTATCATCCTTAAGTTCTGTAATTACAACGCGTTCAAGCTGTCCATTCAAGTGATGGATCAGGTTTCTCGTGAGATCGTGCGTCATGGGACGCGGAGCGGCTACTTTTTCAATCTCGATGGCGATCGCATTGGCTTCGAAAATGCCAACCCAGATGGGCATCACCGTCTCGGAAGCAACGTCTTTGAGCACAACGATGGGCATGTTGGTTGCGGGATCCATCATGAGGCCGCGTATCCGTACTTCGATATCCATGAACACTCTCCTGCGCCAAACCCTATTAGACGGCCACGCCGACGAGGCTATTGGGAAATGTACCTGTTATTTTCACTCGAACGTAACTGCCGGGAGCCGGCGCGATGGGCTGCGCGCTGGTAAAGTTCACCGGCTTGTTCTGGCTGCTGCGGCCTGAAATCTGCTCGCGAGCCGGATTCATTCCCTCGACCATCACTTCCATCACTTCCCCTAAATGCCTGGCATAATTCTTCCGCTGAATCTCGCGTTGCCGGTCGAGAAGCACCTGAAGCCGTTTTGCTTTCTCCGGTTCGGGAATGGAATCAATCATGGTGAGCGCCGGCGTATTAGGACGTGGCGAGTACTTGAATCCGAAAACGCAATCGTACTCGACTTCCTGCAGAAGGTCCATGGTCTCAATGAAATCGTCGGGGGTCTCGCCGGGAAAGCCGACGATGATGTCGGTAGAAATCGAGATGGGTCTTCTGGCGGCCTTGATCCAGGCGATTCTTTCGAGGTACCACTCGCGCGCATATTCCCGCGCCATCAACTTCAGGACGCGAGACGAGCCGGACTGCACCGGGAGATGGACGTGATCACAAAGAGTTGGAACGGTATCGATCGCTTCGACGATGTCGCGGGTAAAGTCGCGCGGGTGGCTGGTGGTAAAGCGAACGCGGCGGATGCCATTGACCTGTCCGACGGCGGCCAGGAGTTCGGCGAAGCTCGACTTCCCTTCCGGATCCCGGTAACTGTTCACATTCTGGCCGAGTAGTTGAATTTCGGTGTAGCCCAAATCCGCGATGCGCCGTGCTTCATTCAATACAGATGAGGAAGCGCGGCTTCGCTCTTTGCCGCGTGTATACGGCACCACGCAGTACGCGCAGAATTTGTCGCAGCCTTCAATGATGGTGATGTAGCCGCGGTAGGGATTTTGGCGGGACGTGAATTCGGTTTCGAAAGTTTCGTCGGTCTGGCGGTCGTCGAGTCCGGTGATGCGGGTCTCGCCAGCCTCAAGACGGGCAAGCATTTCAGGCAGCTTGCGATAGGAGGCTGAGCCGGAAACGAGCGAGACATAAGGGGCTCGCTCGAAGATGTTCTCGCCTTCTTGCTGAGCCACGCACCCCAGGACGCCGAAACGCTTTCCGGCCTTATGCAATTTTTTGTAGTCGTTGAGGCGATTAAAGACCTTTTGCTCCGCCTTGTCCCGGATGGAACAGGTGTTGTAAAGGATGAGGCCGGCTTCCTCTTCAGATTCCACCTGCCGGTAGCCTTCATGAAGGAGTGTGCCAATCACCTTTTCGGAGTCATGGGCATTCATCTGGCAGCCGAAGGTCTCAAGGAAGAAGGTTTTTTCGGATGCCATAACAATTTTGAGTATAGCGTGAATCGATTCCCTTGGTTCTCGGCGACAGGATTGCACAAAGTTCGGCGCCACACGGACCTGGCAACCAACGGCTGGGAAAAGCCGGTAAGGCGCAGCATATCCTTTTTGATTCAACATCGTTCACTGCCAGGTTGCAGCCGGAACGCAAAAACCTCCTCTGGCAGCCTCTGGGAAGGCCAGGTTACCGCAAGCTCAAATTTGTCTGTAATGTTCATTTCCAGCCCAATAGGACGTCCTATTGGCCACAGTCGGCCGATTGATCACCCAAGCGATCAGTTTTAATCAAAATAATCATTGCTCACTTTTCTGCGACGGCCTATACTCCGCCAATCTGAAGTTCTCGTCAAGGAGCGCTCTCAATGTCAAAGCGATTCTTCCTGAGCTCGACCAAAGCGGTTTTGGCGAGTCTCCTGGTGTTCCTGTCAGGCATCCACCCTTCGTTCGCGCAAAATGCCAGCCACGGCAAGATTCTCGGCGGTTATTTCGAGGAGTGGAGCATCTACTACGCTGGATACAACATTGCCAACCTGCAGCAGAATGGTGTGGCTGACAAGCTGACACACTTGATTTATGCATTTGCCAACGTGACGACGACCCCGGCGCCTGCTTGCGCGATCGCTGATACATGGGCGGACTATCAGACTCCCTATCTCCCGAGCGTCAGCGGCGTCGCCTATTCGGGGCCGATGTACGGGAATTTCGCCGCAATTCAACAACTCAAGCAACTTCACCCCAACTTGAAAGTCTTGATTTCGATGGGCGGTGCATCCGCCGCGAACGTTGCGGCTTTTGTAAGCGCTTCGAGCACACAGGCCGGCCGCCAGGCGCTGGTCTCTTCCTGCATCAACATGTTTATCCAGGGAAACATTGCTCCAGGCATCTCGGCTCCCGGATTGTTTGATGGTTTCAATATTGATTGGGAGTTTCCAACGGCGAGCGACACCGCTAATTTCACGGCCCTGCTGACGGAGTTTCGCAACCAGCTGAATGTCCTGGGAAAAACCACGGGCAAGCAGTACGTGTTGTCGTTCGACGGACCGGCTGGCGCGCAGAACTACGTGAACATCGATCTCAAACATGCCGCTCAACAAGTGGACTTCATCACCATCGATGGCTACAACTACGCCGGATCGTGGGATACGCAAACGAATGACGCGTCTCCGCTGTTCGATTCTCGTATGGATCCGCTAAACGGCCAGGGTTTGGACATCGACTCAACGGTAAACGCGTATTTGAAGGCCGGGGTTCCACCTTCGAAGTACACCATGGGTGTTCCTCTTTATGGCGCGGGCTGGACGGGTGTTCCCAACGTGAATCATGGCTTGTACAAGGGTTCGTCGGGGCCTTCTCCGGTTTTGCTGTCAAATGGAACTGCCTTGTGTACCGACCTGAGTGGCAACACAGCCGGTTGTGACACCCTCTTGACTCCGGGGACTGCCACCTATTCGACACTCGCGAATCTCAGTGCCAACGGCTACAGCACCTGGTTCGATGGGCAAAGAATTGCCGTCTCGCTCTACGACCCGGCATCGGAGACCTTCTACACCTATGACAACCCGACCACGGCATTTTTGAAGATGCTCTACATCGACGTCAAGGTTCCGGGTGGTCTTGGCGGGGCCTATGTCTGGGCACTGAAGGACGACGATGCAAATGGAACCATGGTAAAGACAATGGCGAAGGGCCTGGGGCGCTAGCCTGCTCTTCACCCGGGTGTGACATAAGTAAACGTGGTGCTGGGCGCAGGCTGGAAAGTCTGCACCCGGCGCTGCGCAGGGGGCATGTTCACACGGGAAGGCGGTTCATCGCAGCCCAGTGTGCAAGTAGGCAAGCAGCGCTGCCATTTGTTCCTGCGTGAAGCGGCCCGCGAAAGACGGCATCATTCCCTTGCCTGAAAGCACGACGCGCATGACGTTGGTGTCGGTGGCAGGGGCCCCGCTGGGCAGCGTGCTTCGTTGGAAGACCCCGTGCAGATTGGGCGGCACTTTCTTCAGGGCCAGGTCGTTGTCTTCGTGACAATGAGCGCAGCGGACGGTGTAGAGATGCTTCCCTGCCAGTTGCTGTTCGGTGAGAGCCGGTTGGTGATGGCAACCGCATAGACCCAGAATCAAGCTGAAAGGCAGTGCGACGAATATCAAGAAGGTTGCATTAAGCGAGGTATCGTGACTGCGACTCGTCATTGATGACGATTTTACCCGGCCTGACGCAGGAATCAGGTGTCGCGAGACCGGCGGCGCCGAAGCGACCCTGGTCTTGATGGCGATGCAGATTCATCGTGAGACGCTGGGCGCGATACTCTAGCGAAGATGAAAATGCACCGCGAAAACCTCACGCCAATGGCTCATGGGGCCCAGAACCGCTGTTTCGGCTGTGGTCCTGCCAACGCCGGAGGTCTCCATCTTGAGTTTCTGCTTGCCGAAGACGGCACTGTTGTGTGTCCGGCGACGATTCCGGAACGGTTCGATGGACCGGCGGGTTATCTGCACGGCGGCATTATCGCGACATTGCTGGATGAAACCATGAGCAAGGCCGTCCGCGCCGAGGGCTTGACAGCGATGACGCGCCACCTGGAAGTCGATTATCGACGTCCGGTGCCCTCAGGCGTGCTCATTCGCATGGAGGGCCGCGTCGTGAAAAGCGAAGGGCGCAAGCACTGGACTGAGGCCACGATCTTCAATGCGGCCGGGATAGCGTTGGTGCAAGGCAAGGGGTTGTTCATCGAGGTGCAGGCAAGGTAACACATGCGCCGCAATCCATGCGATCAAGAGCCTCGTCCAATGTGCGGGTTGGGCGGGGCTCTCGTCTCGATGCAGCGGGCAAGTACAATCCGGGCTCGCGCTAGTGGATCATGTTGATAGTTTCCTGCGTCACGGTGTCGAAGGTGGTTACGGCTTTTGAATTGGCCTCGAAAGCGCGCTGCGCGATGATCAGGTTGGAAAACTCGGCGGAGATGTTGACGTTCGAACCCTCCAACGCGCCATCCTGCAGAGTGCCGAGGCCGGCGGTGCCCGAAGTGCTCACCGAGGCGGTTCCGCTGGCCAGCGTGGTTGCATAATCACCGTCGCCCAGCATTTGCAACCCCTGGACATTGGTTACGTTGGCAAGCGCAAGTTGTCCCACATTCTGCTTCTGCTGGTTCGAGTAGGTAACCGTAACGGTTCCGTCCGACCCGATCGTAAAGCTCTGATACTGGCCCGGGGCGTACCCGTCCTGAAGGGTCCCCGAGACCGCGGATGTCGCATCCACCTGGCTGATGGTGGGTGAGCCGCTTGAGCCGAGCAGGTTCCAGCCCATATTCAGAGTGGCTGCGCCGTCAGCCAGACCGGAAAAACTGAGGGGGATCGAAGAGATGTCGCCCGCGGCAGTGCCGACCGGGGTTTGAGCGCCGCCTATCGGGGTAACCGACTGCAGGTTGCCGTTTACATCAAATGTCATTGACCCTGTGACGGGCGTTACTGTCCCGGAAGTAAAGTCAGATGCCGGTAGCGCAGCCGAGTAGCTCCAGGTATTGGTGGCTGTCTGGGTGTAGGTCACCGTGGCGATGTGCGGCGTCCCCAGCGAGTCAAAGACTGTAACCTGGGCCGGGAATGCTGTGCCGGTGGGAGAGGTATCATCCAGGTTCGCTGTCATGTTCAGTGTGCTTGTGGCCTGCGGCTGCTCCACCTGGCCCACGGGAATGTTGATGGCCGTCAAAGGAGCATTCGTGTTGACCACTCCATTGACAGCGGGGTAGCCCATCACGTTCAGGCCGCCGGAGGTGACGAGATCGCCGTTGGAGGTAAGAGAGAAATCTCCCGCGCGCGTGTACTCCTGCAACCCGTCTCCGTTTGCGGCCACAAAGAACCCGTTTCCGTTCAAGGCCACGTCGGTGGCGTTGCCGGTCGAGTTGATGGAGCCTTGCGTAAAGTCCGTTTCGTTAGCGGCAACTTTGGTGCCCGCACCTACCTGGATCGGGTCGCCGCCTCCGGTAGAACCAATTTGCTGGTAGAAGAGATCGGAAAAATTGGTTGATTGAGACTTGAATGCCGTGGTGCTCATGTTGGATAAATCGTTGGCGATGGTGTTCAATGCCGTAGAATCGGCGTTCAGCCCAGTCAACGGAATAGAAAAACTTGCCATTGGGATGCTCCTCTTTGAGATGCCGGTTCGCGCGGGTCGCGAATTCCGGGGGTTAGGGAATCCTTGACGGGCTGACTGCAACCCGCCGGGTATTCATCATTCGGAATATCGTCCGCTCAGCGATCGCGCCACACGTTGGGCTGCGGGATTTGCCTCAGGAATGCCGAGGTTGCCGGGCGCTTGACGCGGGCCCATCACCTGCACGGCAGCACCAGTAGCCGCCGCGCCAGATTGTGCCCCTGAAAAAACCTGAACAGCTTTGGAAGCCGCACCCTCGGCGCTGCCGGCCAAAGTGTTGGCGGAGGCGCCTGGCACAGACACGCCGCCGGTTGGCGTGGTGCTGCTCGTCGCGCTGGAAAGCGTCTGGTTGATATCAATGAGTTGCTCGAGGCTGTTCACATTGACCAGTTGGTTGATGTACTCGTTGGGATCGGTGTCCGCTGTTGGATCCTGATTCTGCATCTCGGTCACCAGCAAGGTTAGAAAGTCGTTGGCCGAGATCGTTGCCGAGTCACTGCTCGAACTGTCGGTGCCACTTGTTGAACTATCCATGGCGGTTGGATTCGGGAGAACCTGCCCCGCCGACGAAAAGTGATTCCAGATTCCAGTTGCTGCTGCCATTTTCCCCCCCCGGGTTTTCTTCGCTTTTCTTCTTAGTGCTCCAGCCATCCGTTGAAGCCGGCGGTGTTGCCACCGCGGATTGAATCTCAAGCCATGACCGAGATGTAGACTCCTCCGGGCGAAACTCCCGCGAGGGGTATGTCTGACCCTCCGCTGCTCGTCGCAGCGATGGAGCGCCTTGTCGTCCCATGCGTCATCTCATGGGGATTTGAACCTGTCTGCTGGTTGGAATAGCCTTCTGGGTTATTTCCTTGTCCTGAATTTTGTCCGTTCCCCTGCCCCACGCCCTGGTCAACCGAATGGCTCTCCGGCGCGGACATCGTGAGTGTTCCTACCGGCGTGTGGTGGTCAGTCAGATACGAACTCAATCCGGCAAGGTGGCCGCTGAGCACCTGCGCTGCATCCGCCGAGCCAGGCACCAGGGCGGCACGGATACCGTTCGAGTCCATCTGCGCGCGCACTCCAACCCACCCCAGGTCCTGATCTTGGTACCCCGCTTCCGCCTGATGAGGTCCTGCATGAATCCACGCCGGCGCAACCGCGCCACTCTCTGCATCCAGTGCGGCAAAGGTTTCATGAACGCCTATCGTTGAGTTTCCGCCTGGCGGCGTTCCCGATTCAGAACTGCCTCCTTTACCTCCGCTCGGGGCTGCCTGCATTCCTGAAAGGCCCTGGATCGGCGACATACTCATGTGGTCCTGCGCGGAGAGGTGGGATTGAGTTGCTGAATGAAGGGCCTCTCCAGCTACGGAGTGACTGTCTTTTGTGCCCCCGGACTGGGCCGCGGATCGAGCGATGGAATCCTCGCCATCGGGAGTTCCCTGGTTTCTTCCCGAAGTGAGTGCCTCGGAAATGGGAGCCCTCGTCGCTTCCTGATGCATTGAGGCGAGAGACGAATTCAAGCCGGCGTCCCCGTTCGCGACGGAAGGGTATCCATGGTTTGGGTCCAAAACGGTCCCGGAAACAGGGCGATCAGCAGCGAAGAGGTGTTCCGCAGGGCTTAGCGGAGAGGTTTGTCTTGGGGTGTCGGGACTGGAATCGGCAGACGACGCTTTTTGCGATTGCACGCCGTTCATCCCATCCGACGCAGGTTCTCCGCCCGTGCCCGTCGTAGCGCTCTTCCAGATCCTGTTTTCTGATCCCTGAGGAAGCAGGCCAACAGAATGGCCGAATCGTCCGGACCCCTCCTCGGCGCCAAATGATGGGCGCGATTGATCCCGCGCGGAAACAACGGGTGATTCCGTCGTCGCAGGTACCGGCGCGGCGACCGGCGGGAAGCCTGTCACGCCCTCAAGAGTTGTGTTTGCCCCGGCGGTCTTGGTTGATTCCGTTTTCTCAACCTTGCGGGCATGGTCGGAACGAACAGGATCGCCGGGTTCGTGTGTTTCGAATTTTGGTTGAATCACGTCCGCCGGAGCGGTTGCGATTTGCCGCGTCTCTTGCATTCCAACTTTGCGAGGTGAAGTATCCACGTTGAAACGCGCCGAAGATTCCATTCCGGATTTGGAGGCAGCCGGAGACCGGTCTTCCGTCAAGGGTTTTCCGCTTGCCGACGAATGAGCCATCATCGGAGTGTTGACGGTAGAATCCCTGCTCGGTTCCGGTAGCTCCCGGTCAAGGTCGGTAGCGAACATTCCTGCCGAAGCCAGGAATGATTGCCAACTTGATCGAGCGGCATTTCCATCTTCGCACGCGGGCTGAGACAAGCCGCCGTCCTTCAATGAGCCATAGCCCGGACCGCTAACCGATCCGGACAGGCCTCCCTGCTTGGCACTGTTCCCGCTGGTCGTGATCTCGAGCATGGGCGCGGTCGTCATGCGAAGAGTGAAAGCAGTTGGCGTGCCAGGAGGTTTGTGAATTGGTTAGAGCGTTGTCAGGAATTGTGTGCCGCGTTCCCGCTTCAGGAATGCGTCTTCCTCCTGGGCTGGATTCTTTATAGAGTTCCGGTATGAAGGGGCTCTTCCTCAGATGAATCGGTTCGCGTTTCGGCGAAGCCGCGCGTGGAATCTCTGATTTGTCCGGCGCGCTGGTTTGCGGGGAATGCGCGTGAACGGCGCCAATCGTCCAACGACTGCTGGCCGCGCCGCCCCGCATCGATGGCGTCTTGCGCCTCGGCTTCCTGAATCAACGTTTCGGCCTGACGGCGCTCCACACGCCGGCCCAGAAAGCTCTGACGAAGCGCGGCCACCTCGACTTCAACCGACTCGACCGCGGCGGAAACCGCGGCGGATTGGCGGACGGCGGCGCGCGTTTCTTCCAGACCCGCCAGTCGATCCACCAATTCCCCGTTTTGCGCGCTGGTCGATACCAGCCGGCGCCCCTTGCTCTCTCGTCCAGCGGCTGCTCTCAACGCGCTCTTCAGGCGGCTCAACTCTCCAAGTGCCGATTCGAGCGCCAAACGGCTCTGTTCTTCCTGGAGTTCCCGAATGTGGAGCAGGCGGCGCATCGCGAGCGTAACGGCCATGGCTTATATCTCCGCCGCCAGAGCCGCCAAACGATTTCGGCAATCGGCAAACGAGGTTCGTTCATTGGAATTCTGAGCCATGAAGGCGCGCATTGCCGAGCGCGCACGCAATGCCCTGTCGAGGTCGGGATCCGAGCCCGGCTTGTAGGCGCCAATCCGCACCAGATCCTCCGAGCGGGCATAGACGGCCATCAGCCTTCGCAGGAGTCCCGCGTGTTGAAGATGCTGCGCCTGGGTCACGGCCGGCATCAGGCGGCTGATCGAATCCAGTACCTCGACGGGCGGATACCAACCCTCGGCGGCCAATGTGCGGGAAAGCACGACGTGACCGTCGAGGAGCGAACGCACCGCATCGACCAGCGGATCCTGCTGGTCGTCGCCCTCCATCAGCACCGTGTAGAACGCTGTAATCGAGCCCACACGGAACTGCCCGGCCCGTTCCACCAGCCTGGCCAAGCGCGTGAACACTGAAGGCGTATAGCCCTTGGCTGTGGGCGGTTCCCCAGCGGCGAGGCCAATCTCGCGTGCCGCCATGGCAAAGCGGGTCAGCGAGTCGAGTACCAGCAATACATGCTTGCCCTGGGCGGCAAAGTATTCGGCTATCGTGGTGGCGGCCAGGGGGGCGCGCATGCGCATCAAGGGCGACTGGTCCGAGGTTGAAACAATCACCACCGAGCGGGCGCGGCCTTCGGCGCCCAACGACCCTTCAAGAAACTCGCCCACCTCGCGCCCGCGTTCCCCAACAAGGCCTACGACTGTGACATCAGCCTCGGTGTTGCGAGTCATCATGCCGATCATCGTGCTCTTGCCCACACCGGAGCCGCCAAAGATGCCGACTCGCTGGCCGCGCCCCACGGTCAGCAGCCCATCCAGTACGCGGATTCCGGTACCGAGCGGAGTGCGGATGGCGACCCGGTCAAATGGCGAACGCACCGCTCCATCCAGCGGCATCGCCTGGACCGTCGCAGCTGGACACCCTTCATCAAGAGGCTGCCCCATCGCATTCAGCACACGGCCCATGAGCCCCGGGCCCACTTCAATCTCAGGATGGACGCCGAGACCCGCAACGGAATCTCCGTAGCGAACGCCTTCCGTGGATTCAACCGGCATCGACAACAGATTCGACCCGCGGAAGCCGATTACCTCCACGAGATGCACACGGCCGAACTGATCCCGAATCTCACAACACTCGCCGACTGAAGCCAGAGGACCGGCCGATTCGATCGTCTGGCCCACCGATTCGACCACCTGCCCGCGCCAGCGCCACGGCTGCCCGCGGCGCAAGCGCGCAAAGTAGCGGCCGAGGAGCATCGTCATGAGTGGGACTCCGCCGAGCCCGATGCCCCTTCGCGCACAACGGCGGCCGAGACATCAGCATCTCTGCCGGCGCGGTCAAAGAAGCCGCGCTCGATCTCGCCCAGTTGAGAGCGAATTCCCAGGTCCACCGATCCCAGGCTGGTTTCGATTGCACAGTCCCCCACCCGCATTCCTTCGCCGGCCAGGACTACGGGCTTCACGGCCAGGTTCGGCAGGTGTGCGAATGCCTCGGTCCATAAATCGAGTTCCGCCGCAGGCACGCGCAACTTGACCACCGTCGTTTTCGATAACTGTCCCAACGCCACGCGTACTGCCCCGGTCAAAAGCAGAGGATCCATCTGCGCCTCTCGCCGCAGAATGCGTGCCGCGACGGCGAGTGCCAATTCGACCACCTCATGCTCCACTGCGCGCAGATAACGATCGCGCTCCTGTGCAAAGCTTTCCATCAACTCTGTCATTTGCCCGGTGCGGCGCTTCTCCTCCACGGCGCGCGCCGCATTCTGCGCTTCCCGCTCGGACATTTGGCCTTCCTGCCGACCACGCTCGCGGCCCACTTCAAAGCTCCGCTGTGACTCATCCGCCATCTGTCGCTTCAGGTGATTAGGCAAGTCGTCTTCGACGCTCCCGCGAGGACCGGCGGGAATTGGCGATCCAAAGGCCTTTCCACCGGGAGCAAGGGGAACTTCCGACAGGCCTTCCAAGGACGGGTAGAGCGGTTCCGGGCCGGCAGCGTACTCGAAGATTTCTACCAGCTCGCGCGCTCCCGCTTCCATTGCCGATCCTTTCAGGGTCCGAATCTTCTCTCACTCAATTCGAGGTCATCTCTGTAATTGTTCCTCATCGATTCGCCAGCGCCCGCATCCGAGCCGCCACTCCTCAAGCCAGCATCTCGTCGCCGGTCTCCAGCTTGAGAACCACCTTGCCCTCTGCCTCCAGGCGCCGGGCCAGGTTGAGAATCTCCTGCTGTGCCTGCGCTACTTCGCGGGAACGCACGGGGCCCAGCACTTCCATATCTTCCTTCAGCATCTCCACTGCGCGGGAACTCATCGATTTGAAGATCTGCGCGCGCAGCTCTTCGTTGGCCCCGCGCAGGGCCAGCGCGAGCTGCCGTTTGTCCACTCCGGAAACAATTTCGCGGATGGTAGCCGGCGGCACTGTGATCAGATCTTCAAACGTAAACATCAGGTTGCGAATGCTCAGGGCCAGTTCTGGCTGTCCTTCTTCAATGGTTTCAAGAATCTTCTTCGACTCCTCGGCGTTGAGCCGGTTGAGCAGGTCGGCCACCGCCTTGAAACCGGAGTAGCTCTTTCTTGCAGTGTCGCCAACGCTCTCAAGACGCCGGTGCAGGATGTGGGCCACCTTCTGTGCCATCTCGGGCGAAAACTGCCGCATCTCAGCCAGGCGCTGAACGGACACCACCTTGTGTTCCTCGCTCAGGTTATCCAGCACCATCGACGCCCGCTTGGGGTCGAGATGTGCGAGCACCAGGGCAATCGTCTGCGGATGTTCGGCGTCAAGCAGTTTGCCGAGCTGCTGCGGGTCAGTACGCTGCAGCTTGGCCAGGTTGCCCTGGGCTGCTTCCTGGGAGCGTCGCACCAGCATCAGCAGATCGTCGGCGCGCTCCTTGCCAAAGGTTTCCACCAGCAGGCGACTGGCGTAATCGAGCCCCCCATGAACCATGAAGTTCTGGGTTTCGAGCAACTCCCAGAATTCCTCGAGAACCTCCGAGGAGAGTTCCGGCGTGATGCCGCGCAGATCGGCCAGTTCCTCGGTCAGCCGCTGCACATCAGCCTCTGGCAATGCGCGGAGGATCTCCTTGGCCAGACCCTCGCCCACCGCCACCAGCAGAACTGCCGCTTTGCGCACCCCGCTGAGGGATGCTGACTGGCGGCGTCTCGTTTCTCCGATCTCGATTCCCTGCTCCGCCAAGGTCCTCGACCTTTCGCTTTCTTTGTTGTTCCGCAATCCAGCACGGCATGCCCGTTGTTGCGTGCCGAGTTATTACTCCGAGCCTGCTAATCGGAGTGAATCCAACTCTGCAGCAGACGCGAGCTTTGCTCCGGTTCCCGCTTCAGATGCTCGCTCACTTGATCAAAGATCTCCTGCGTCCTCATCCGCGCAGGATCGAGCGCCGCGGGTTCAGGCGAACCCAATACCTGTTGCAGGGGCGGCTGGCCCGGCAATTCGCGGGCCGGCGCTTTTCCGGATGCCCTGACATCCGGCACCGCACGGGCAAGCTGAAGGGCTGGGCGCACCCCGAAAGCCAGCACGATCAGGAGACCAATGAGGAGCCCGATGTACTTCAAAAGCAGCGGCGAACTCTCCGCCGTGGATAGCAAACGCGCCGGAATTGAGACTGGCGGCTCGGCGCGGTTCTCGTCGAAGGCCAGGTCTTCTACGGTCAACACATCGCCGCGCGCTGCATCGAACCCCACCGCGGCCTGCGCCAGCGCAGTGAGATTGCGCAGTGCGTCAGGCGGCCAGGGTTGCCATTGCGCGGGAGCGCCCTTCGAAACCGGCCGAAGAAGCTTGTCATTCACCACGATCGCAGCCGTCATCCGCCGGACGCGTCCAGGGTTCTGTACGACGTGCCGCATGGTTTTTGAAACACCATAGGTCCCGGACTCGGACTTGGAAGTCTCGGGCGGCGTGGTTTGCCTGGGATAAACGGGGAGCGCCTGCGAGTTGGGTGCATTTGAAGCTGTGCCGGGCACGCCAGCCGCTACCGGCTGGCTTCCGCTCGTCTGTTCGGATCGCTGCATCGACAAGGTCGCCGATTGGTTGGGATCGTAAGTTTCCTGGGTCTCGTCGGTAGCCGCCTCATCGTATTCCAAGGTCACTGAGGCGCGCACGTTGCCGGCGCCGGTGACCGGTTCCAGCGTCGAAACCAGTTTCTCCTCGAAGGCTTGCTCCGCGCCTGCGCGAAGTGCTTCTGCGGTCTTTGGACCGAGTTGCAGATGGCCGGACGCGTCGACCAGCACCACTCGATCCGGGCTCAAGCCATCCACAGCCGAGGCTACCAGGTTGCGAATCGCGTCTGCCTCCCCGTCGGCCAGCGAAGCATGGCGAAGCGTCAAGACTACAGAGGCCTTTGCCGGGCGCTCCTCGTTGCGAAACAGCGAGTCGTGAGGCATCACCAGGTGCACGCGCGCCGACTCCACATCTGCGAGGGTGCCCACAGTGTGCTCAAGCTCGCCTTCGAGGGCTCGCTGATAGTTCACCTGCTCATCGAACTCCGACCCCACCCAGTTGGGCTTGTCAAAGAGCTCGAACCCCAGACGGCCACTCTTGACTCCGCCCTTGGAAGCGGTTACCAGGCGCGCCTTATCGAGTTGGGGAGCGGCAACAAGGATGGCGGTCCCGTTGGATGCCACTTGAAAGGGAATCTGTGCCTGCGTAAGCGTAAGGCCGGTCTGGCGGGCGTCGTCCGGGTCCAGGCCCGCATACAGAGTGCGCCAATCCGTGCTCAGGCCGTACCAGAACATGCCACCCACCAGGGCTGAGAGAAGCACAGCCGCGGCAACAGACCAGCTCCGCTGCCGGCTGGGCATCGATGCCCACTTCACCCGCGCACGCGTAAACAGGGCGGAAAATCCAGCGATCATTTGCCCCTGTCCGCCCGCCGCCGCGCTCTTCGCCAGTTGTGTCCCCGTCGTGGCCATGATCCCTGCAAACCGCTTGTGTTAGAACTGCATTCCCATCACCTGCTGGTAGGCCTGTACCGCCTTGTTGCGTACCGCGAGGGCGAGTTCAAACGCCATGTCCGCCTTCTGGGTGGCAATCATCGCCTGATGGACGTCCACGCCAGAGCCCGTCATCAGCGCGTCGACGGTGGAACGCGCCTGGTTTTCAAGTGAGCTCACCTGCCCCACGGCGTCCGTCAGCAGGCTGCTGAAAGGCGCAGAGGCCGTGGCTTGCGAGGTGGATGAGGTCATACCCTCCGGAAACCCGCCCAGGTTCGTCACCGATGAAGTTACGGCTGTCATCGCGTTCATTGCACTTTGCATCCAGTCACCATGTTCTTGCGATTCTTCTGCCCTTGTACGGACCGCTCGCGAGCCGGATCTGCACGCTACGTCTTGGCAATTTCCAGGGCTGACGAGATCATGCTCTTCTCCGCTTGAACGGCGGAACCGTTCAGACCATATGCACGCGTTGCCCCCATCAGGTCCACCATCTCTGTGAGAGGGTTAATGTCGGGATAAGAAACATATCCGTCGGGCCCGGCGTCGGGGTGTCCCGGATCGTAGCGTTTGAGCGGGGGCGCGGTGTCTTCGACAACCTGCGCAATGTGTACTCCAGGCGCAACCGCGCCCTGTGCGCCTAAGCCCAGCGCTGGCAGAGTCGCCGCGGCGTTTGATGTTCCGGGGCCCGAAGCGTCGCTCAACGAGTTGAGAAAACCGGAATCGCCCTGGTTGGCGGCGAAGACAACCATCTGGCGATGGTAAGGGCCTCCGGACTCGGTCCTGGTGGTTTCAGCGTTGGCCATATTGGCCGCCACCACCTCGGCGCGCATCCGCTCGGCCTCCATCGCCGAACCTGATGTTTCCATCAGCCCAAAGAGATTCATTGCCTCTGCTCCTCCAGTGCCCCGCGTCCGACTCACTTGCTGTCGGCGTGGATGGCGTCCATGACTCGCTGATATTCCTGGTGAAGCAGGGCCACGCCGGTCTTGAACTTCAGCTGGGCTTCGGCTAGGTTCAGGCTTTCGCGGTCCATGGAGACGTCATTTCCATCAGGCCGCGTGACCAGTCCATCGACCACCTTGACGTGCACGGGCCGAGGGACGCCGTTCTGCTCCATTCCGCCGAGGGCCTCGCGCATTTCACCTTCGAAGTTCATCCCCAGGGCCCGATAACCGGGGGTGTCAATGTTCGCCATGTTGGCCGCCGTCAATTTCGCTTCGCTCGCCGCCAGGTCGAGGTAGCGGGCGATCTGATCACTGAGCCGGGTTTCGATTTCCATATGCCCTCATCGACGTTCGCTATCGTTTGGCCTACCGGGAATCTCCTCTTGTTTTCAGGATTCGCTCAATTGACCATCAAGCCGAAATCTATCTCCTGCGAAGTCAGCAGCGGCGCATCACCGGCCAGAATCGACGCGCGCTCCAGCACGTGCTCAAGTTCACGCACATTGCCCGGCCAGGGGTGCGCGGCCAACTTCGCTAAGGCCGCAGCATCAATCTTCTTTACCGGCGTGTCGCGCCCCATCTTCTCGAGAAAGTGGTCCACCAGCAGGGGTAGATCTTCAGCATGCTCCGCGAGCGACGGCGTGCGGATGAGAAAGACCGCGAGGCGGTAGTAAAGATCAGCCCGGAAGTTGCCTGTCTGGGTGTGCTGCGCCAGTGGCTGATGCGTCGCGGCCACAAGCCGCACGTCCACCTTCACTGTCTCGTTGTCGCCCACGCGCTGGAGTTCACCACTCTCCACAAACCGAAGCAATTTCGATTGCAGAGCCAGTGGCATCTCGCCAATCTCGTCCAGAAAGAGCGTTCCTCCGTCGGCGGACTCTATCCTTCCGATGCGCCCTTGCACCGCTCCGGTAAATGCCCCGCGCGTATGGCCAAAGAGCTCCGCTTCGAGGAGCGCCTCAGGAATCGCAGCGCAGTTAATGGCCACGAAACGTTTCCGATTGCGGGTCGAGAGCCGGTGCAATGCCTCGGCGACAAGTTCCTTGCCGGAGCCGGTGGGCCCCTCGATGAGCACCGGAGTCGAGCGGGACGCAACCAGCCTGATGCGCCGACTGACCTCCAACATACAGGGGCCGTCCCCTACCAGTTCAGGGAGCCGCTCGTTTGCGTTGGGTTCCTTCCCGTTGCCGCCGGAGATTCCGGCCTGGGGTACTGCGCCCGGAAGGCTTGCTCCGTTTTCCCGTGCCGATTGAACTATGATCTGCGCGGCAGGTTTTCGCACCGCAGTCAGCGGCGAGGACGAGATGGGTATTGGTTTCCTATCCACATTTCCAATGTCCGGCGCGATCCCTCTGTCGAGCAGCGCGGGAGCGGTGTTCCAGGCCGCGGTGTCGGTGTCCTGGCTGCGGCGCAGGGCGTAGAGAAGCTCCTGGCGATGTGGACCGCGCGGGCTCTCGAGCGACGAATTCCCGGAGGAGCTCACCAGGTCCACATCGGGAAAGAAAGACCTGAAATCCTTGAGAAACTCGCCATGGTCAAGATCGGGCAGCCAGGAGTCGACGATGACTGCTTCAGGAACCGCGGCTTCGGCCTGAGTCCAGGCTTCGGCGCCACTACCGGCCTCACGCACCTGCCAGCGCAAGCCGGTGAGAATCTCGTTCAACCGCTGGCGAAAGTTGCCATCGGCGCTGGCTACCAATGCAGTGCGTGGGCGAATGCGGACGGGGGCAGGAAGAACCGGAACCGGATGGGACAACATTTTATTCTCCTTTGATTCGTGTTTAATTCGTGCGTGTCGCGCCACGAGACGCTTACCAGGCTTCTACAACCGACTCGCTGGGTAGAAATGCAGCCGCAGATTCGGATAATGCCGGAACGACCTCATGAACGAATTCACTTGCAGGCGGAACCAGGTAGCCCTGGCCCCGGACGGTTCGAATGAGCCTTCCCGGCGGGGGGTCTTTGAGTTTGCGGCGAAGATAGTTCACATACACGTCCACGATGTTGGTGGTTTGTGCCGGCTCCATCTTCCAGACCGAGTCGAGCAGTTCGACCCTTGAGACGCAATGTCCGTGGTTGAGCATCAGATGCTCCAGCAGGGCGAACTCCTTGTTGGTCAGGTCAACCTGCCGGCCGGCTCGAAAGGCTGTGTGGTCCAGCCTGTTCACTTCAAGATCGTCCACGTGCAGAAGCAACCGGGCTTCTCGCTTGCGCCGCATCAGGGCGCGGCAGCGGGCGCGCAGCTCATAAAGGCTGAATGGCTTCAGCATGAGATCATCAGCTCCGTGGTCAAGGCAGCGAACGCGTGTGTCAACTTCCTGCCTCGCAGTGAGTACCAGAACCGGCAAATCAGTGTCGAGCGCGCGCACCTCATCAAGCACCTGCTCGCCGTCCTTGATAGGCATATTCAAATCAAGAATGGTCAGATCGGGCATTTCTTCGCGAAACGCCTCCACCGCGGCGCCGCCGTCAGTGGCTACGCGGACCTGGTGTCCGTCGATTTCCAGCCCCCGCTTCAAGAACAGACCAAGTGCTTTGTCGTCCTCTGCGATTAATACCCTCATAACAGCCCTTCTCCGCGCCCCACACAAGCCGCTTTAGTTTGCTTTGCCGCCCGGCTTAGCGTGTCTTAACCTGCGGCTCTTCTCCACCATGCTTCGCAGTGGAAAGGAACACAAGGCATACGGGGAAATGTGAAGGACGGAATTCCGCAAATGGAATCGTTGAGAGGCCGGTTTCAAAATGGTCGGATGACTTTGGGAGCCTGCGCTTCCTTAAAAACGGAGCGGATCCACACATACCGCGACAGGATTGCGCTCATGGCTGTTTCAGCTCTTCGGTCGACTTGCCAAAGCGCGGGAAGCGGGCTTGTTCTCATACATCTGTGCATCCGCGCGGTCAAGTAGATCTTTTATCGTGTCGCCGGGCCTGAACTCCGCAAATCCAATGGAAGCGTTCACGGAGATTTTCTCGGAGCCGGACCTTGCCTGGACGGTGTAGTTTCCGCAGATCCACTCCCGCAGTCTTTCGATATGCGCTCTTGCTTCGGCGATGCTGCAATCCAGCAGGACGAGGAACTCGTCGCCGCCCCATCGTCCCAGTATGTCGTTCCTGCGGCAGGCCGATCGAAGTTCGGCAGCGAATTGTTTCAGCAGGTCGTCGCCCACCATGTGACCGTAGCGGTCATTCACGCGCTTGAAGTTGTCGATGTCTATGATCACGGCGCAGAGAACAGCGCCCTTGTCGATCTGCCGCTGGAGGTGGGCTTCAACCCAGAGACGGCTGCTCAGACCGGTCAAGGCATCGCACGAGGCGATGTATTCAGCCTCTTCCAGTTTGGCCTGGTAAGTAGAGACCTCGACCTGAAGGCGTTCGATCACAGCCTTGCCTTCTGCTGTGATTCGGTCGATCGAGATTTTCAAGTCCAACGCGCTTTTCTCAATCGAGGCGCGAATCTTCGTAAGGTCATCGAGATCGGCGATACTCATTAGCCGGATTGTCACTTCGTCAATCTGCTTTGACGCTCGTTGATCCCGTTCGCCAAGAGATTCGGCGGTGCGGGCCATCAGAAGCAAGATTTCCTTGACCTCTTCGGTCTTCTGTTGATCGTGGCGCGCCGCGGCCCTTCCCCAACCTTGCAATTGGCTGCGGACGCTACCTTCCGCCGCAGTGATTGCGTGCGGATCAAGCCCGGACGACAGCCGTTCTGCGGCAGCTTCCAAACCATGCTGCAATTCCGTTCCTAGTCCAGGGCTCACGACGAGGCTGCAGCTTCCCATCTCCGACAGGGCCGAACGGTAGGCGCTGGTTATGGCACCGAGAACTCCAGCGTCCTCCGTTGCAACACGTATTCCAGGCTCGGATTCTGCGCTTTCGAGGTATCTCTTCAGAGAAATCATTTGTTCTCGCGGCATTGCCTATCACTCGAAGATCGAGGTGGACAAGCTCAAGCAGGAATATCGGCAGCTGGGGCTGGATCTTTAAAATGTGAAGTACCAAATGATTGTTTGCCCCAAGCCTCTTGCGGCAGACCTGAATCATCTTGGTTACCGCTCACGAAACAAATCAAAAAAAGGGTATTGCGATTCGCCTTTTATTCGCTATAATGCGCCCATGGCTGTCACCCGAAGGCAAAAAGAAGTTCTCGATTTTCTTGAGTCCTTTGTCGTCCGCAATGGCTATTCCCCATCGTTTGAAGAGATAGCACGCGGGATGGGGCTCAAGAGCCTGGCTACTGTCCACAAACACATCAGCAATCTTGAAAAAAAGGGCTTGCTCGACCGTGTTCACAACCGCAGCCGTTCAATTGACGTGCTGCCACCGGGTGCTCGAACGCGAACCAGCGATCGTCTCCCATTGGCCGGTCGAATCGCCGCCGGGCAGCCAGTGGAAGCCATCGAAACAGCCGAGAGCATTTCCCTCCACGACGTGGTTGGCAATCGCGATGTCTTCGCCCTTGAGGTTCGCGGTGATTCCATGCGCGACGAGCACATCATCAACGGGGACTATGTGCTGGTGGAGCGAACCCGAACGGCGCGCCAGGGCGAGATCGTCGTAGCCCTCGTGCATGGAGCCGAGACCACGTTAAAGCGCTTTTACGCTGAAGGCCACGTGGTACGGTTGCAGCCCGCAAATATTGAAATGGAACCTATCTACGTTCCGGCCGCACAGGTGACCATCCAGGGACGGGTGCTTGGCGTGCTGCGCAAGTACCGCTAAGGTCGATTGAACAAAAACATCAAAAGGCCCGGCAGATCGTGCCGGGCCTTTCCAATACCACCTAAGAGCTCAGAACCGCTGTTATGCCAGCAGGCGCTGAACTTTCTCTTCGATCACGTTTTGCGGCACGTACCCCACAATTTGATCGGCCACCTTGCCGCCCTTGAATAACAATAGCGTCGGTATCCCTCGAATTCCATATCGCGAAGGCGTTGCGCCATTCTCGTCCACGTTTACCTTGGCAACCTTCAACTTGCCCGCGTAGGTTGCTGCCAACCCATCCACGATTGGAGCAATTGCCTTGCATGGGCCACACCACACCGCCCAGAAATCCACCAGCACAGGCTGCTCGCTTCGCAGCACTTCCTGGTCGAACGTCGAATCGCTTACTTCCAGAACTCCCAATCCAGCCATGTTTCTCCTTGCGGCACCACGCCTCACTCCAGTGTACGGGATACCGCGCTTTCATGAGATGCGGAAGACGGAGGGAAAGTCGCAAATGGGCGCTGGACGGTAAACAGACGACTTATCCGCAAGCCGCGCAAATGGATTGTCTTCAGGGTGAACGATGTGCCATGTGGCCGATTCGCTGGCACAAATAGAAGCGCCCGGATCCCATAAAGGACCGCGGGCGCTAGAGCAGCCCTCCCCCAGAACTGCCCACCCAGCGAATTTAGGGGTTCCACCGTTGAATAGCAAGCAAACTTAGGTAATGTTGTAATTTATTACGGTAAGGTGATTAGCAAGAACGATACCTTGATTGGTCTCGAAATTACTTAGACGATAACTCTGCGTTCGGTTGCTTCGTACGATGCCGCCTCGGAACGATTGGGCGTTGGGCTCAGGTTTTTGGAGTCTCAATCAACCGGCTGGCTCCGGCTTCTTCAAACCGGCAAACATGAAGCTCCGGCTCGGGCAATCCCTGAACGGCGTTGCGAATTGCAATAGAAGCCGATGCAAGACTTCCCTCCCCATCCACAATCACCACTACCGCGGGTCCGGCACCGCTGAGTGCAGCTCCGAGGATGCCGTGATTCCCTGTTAGTGGAACCAGGCGCGGCAACAGCGGGCAGATGGAAGCGCGATATGGCTGGTGGATGCGGTCGCTCATGGCAATCCGCAGCAGGTCTCCACGAGCCTGGACAAACGCCAAGCCAAGCAGTGACGCGGCCTGGATATTGGCGACCGTGTCGGCGCGAGAGTAAGTACCGGGCAGCATGGCGCGCGCTTCACTGGTGGCCAATGGAGCCGGTGGAAGCACAACAATCACCCGCCACTCCGTGGGAGGGACAACTCGCGCTACGTGCACCGTCCTGCCCTCGCAGGCGGCCGCGACAAATCCGCCGAGCCAGCAGGCAGACGCATTGTCCGGATGGCCTTCGAGCGCGCAAGCTTCTTCAAGAATCTGCTCAGGAGTCCATTCAAGCCGGCCAAAGTGCACAGCAAGCGTTATTGCCGCAAGTCTGCCTGCGGCGGACGAACCGCAGCCCATCCCCAGTGGAATGCCATTGACCATTCGGATTGCAAGAGGTGTGATGGGCCGGTCATTTTCCTCGAGGAGTCTCTGGTAGAGATCGAGGATCAGGTTACCCCTCAAGCGGGAGCAGCGCTTCGCGTCGCGTCCGGTCGCAGTGATTGAAAATTCCTGGGCCGGCTTAGCCTCCAACTCAAGGTGGAAGTCGAGGGCCACGGCCACAGAGTCGAATCCTGGGCCGAGATTGGCCGAGGTTGCGGGCAGGCGAAGACGCAAACCTCCGATGTCGCCGCCGGGATCAGCACTCATGCGGCGCTGTCCTTCAACGCGGCCAGCACAGCCGCGGGGGTGGCGTCGACGGCCATTGCGTTCCGCCGCAAAGCCTCAATCTGGGATTCATGCCCGGCCGTCTCTTGCGGGTTCAGCAGCGTTCCACGGTGGAAATCAATGGTGTAATCGGGATCTTTGAGCGTGTGGCCGGTGAGAACCAGAACCACGGTGTCGGCCCCAGCCACCTTGCCCTCGGCACGCAGTTTCTTCAGGCCCGCAAGGGTTACCGCGGAGGCCGGTTCGCATCCCAAACCTTCCGCGCCCAACTCCGCCTTGGCAATGGCGATCTCAGCCTCCGTCACGTCGAGGCACCATCCGCCAGTCTCCTGAACCACTCGCGCTGCCTTGCGCCACGACGCTGGATTGCCAATACGGATCGCAGTTGCGCGGGTGTGCGCCTCCACGGGCTCAAGCGCAGTGCCCTGGCTCATTGCGAAGCTGCGTACCAGCGGGTTAGCGCCCTCAGCCTGGATCACGGAAATGCGCGGCACGCGTGCTACAAGGCCAAGCTCGTGCAGTTCGCGGAATCCCTTGCCCAGCGCCGAACTGTTGGCAAGATTGCCGCCCGGCACAATCAGATGATCGGGCACGGTCCAGTCAAATGACTCGGCGATTTCAAACGCAGGCGTCTTTTGCCCCTCAAGCCGGTAAGGGTTCACGGAATTGAGCAGATAAATGGGCGCCTGGTTCACAATCTCGGTGAGCACCTTGACACAGCCATCGAAGTCGGTTTTCAACTGGCAGGTCACTGCGCCGTAATCCATGGCCTGCGACAACTTGCCCCACGCGATCTTGCCTTCGGGAATGAGCACCAGGCTGCGCAAGCCGGCACGCGCAGCATACGCGGCCATGGCCGCTGACGTGTTCCCTGTCGACGCGCATGCGACGCACTCGAAGCCGCGCTCTTTGGCTACGGTCAGGGCAGCGGTCATGCCCGTGTCTTTGAACGATCCGGTAGGGTTCATCCCCTGGTGCTTGGCAAAAAGTTGATCGATGCCGAGAGCCTTCGCGGCACGCGTCAGCGAATACATCGGCGTATTGCCTTCGCGCAGCGTCACCGCATTTCCGAAGCTGTCCAGTATCGGCAACAACTCGCGGAACCGCCAGACGCCGGACTGGTCCAAGGCCTCGGACGAGCAGCGGCGCTCGCGCCACAGCCATTTGAGCGCGCCGGGATTGGGCCGGTCATGGCCTTTGCGCTGGCTCCAGCCAGGATACTCAACCTCGAAAAGATCGCCGCATCGCGCACAGCGAAAATCGGGCCGGGCGTCGGCGCCGGAGATGCGCTCGCCGCATCCGAAACAGCGTAACTGATGCAGATTGTCGTTCATCCTTGGTGTTAGCCTACCAGAGAGCACAGGGCGGATTTTGCTCATCTTACAGGTTGGAAACCCAGGATGCTGAAACGGATTGCCACTGTATTGTTCGGACTGCTTTGCGTATCGGCTGCGCTTGCGCAAGCTCCGCTACGGCTGGCGGCGGCGGCCGATCTGGAACCCGTGCTGCCGCCGATTCTGGAACAGTTTCGCCAGGCAACCGGCATCCTCGTTGAAGCCACCTACCAGGCTTCGGCCATGCTGACTACACAAATTCAGAATGGCGCTCCCTTCGACCTGTTTCTTTCCGCGGACACGGGTTACCCCAAACGCCTGATCAATGCCGGATTGGGCGATGCGGCCGGCTCGGCCGATTCGTCCACGCCCATCACTTACGCAAGGGGAACGCTGGTGTTGTGGACTCGCAAGGATTCTCACCTGCCTTCTCCGTCGCTCGATCTCTTGCGAAACCCTGCGCTCAAACGCCTGGCAATTGCCAACCCTGACCGTGCACCGTATGGACGGGCAGCGGTAGCGGCGCTTACCAGCCTCGGGCTCTATGACAAGCTGAAGCCGCGGCTGGTGACGGCAGAGAACATCGCGCAGGCAGCGCAGTTTGTCGACTCAGGAAACGCTGATGCGGGGCTCATTTCACTGACCTCGGCACTTACGCCTCGCCTTGCTTCAAGCGGCAGGTATTTTGTGATTCCGCGCAACCTGTACCCGTCGATTGAACAAGGCGCAGTCATTATCAGCCGAACCACTCAACGCGCATCCGCGCACAAACTGCTTGACTACCTGCTCTCCGCCCCGGTGCAAGCTCAGCTTGCCAGGAGCGGCCTCACCCCGGTTCGCTAAGCATGATGGATTGGCAAGCGTTCGCCCTCACTCTCCGCCTCGCTTCCGTCACCACGGCTATTCTGCTTGCACTGGCTGTTCCGCTGGCGGCACTGCTCGTGATGGGACGCAGCCGGTGGCTCGCGGGACTAGAGGCTCTGGCCGCCCTTCCCCTGGTGCTGCCGCCCACCGTTCTCGGCTTTTTTCTGCTTGTTTTGCTGGGCCCGCGCACTGCATTCGGTCGAGCCATCACGTCGTTGCTCGGGCATCCGCTTGCCTTCTCTTTTGACGGACTGGTTGTGGGCTCAGTGATATATAGCCTGCCGTTTGCCGTCCAGCCGCTGGTAGCGGGTTTCGCCGCCGTTGAACCCTCGCTTCTTGACGCGGCGCGGCTTCTGGGCGCCGGTCCCGCCCGGATAGTCTTCAGCGTGCTCATTCCCCTTGCCCGCCGTTCGCTGCTGGCCGCCGCGGTGCTCAGTTTCCTGCACACGGTGGGGGAGTTCGGCGTGGTCCTCATGCTCGGAGGCGATATTCCCGGGGCGACGCGCACGCTTTCCATCCTGCTTTACAACCAGGTGGAGAACTTCAACTACGCGGCTGCCAACCGTACCGCGGCCATCCTGCTCGGCTTGAGCGTCGTCGCACTTGCAGCGATTTATATCGGCAGCAGGCCGCGTGGAGGCCGCCGTGCTTGAATTCGCACTCGAGGCGCGCCGCGGAGGCTTTCGACTTCAACTGGAGTGCAGCCTTGCATCCGATTGGACTGTGATCTTTGGGCCGTCCGGCGCGGGCAAGAGCACGCTGCTGCGCCTGCTTGCGGGACTGGACCGGCCTGATCGAGGACGCATCGTGCTGGACCACGAGGCGTTGACCAACACCGCAACGCGCGTGTACCGCAAGCCGGGCCGTCGCCAAACCGCGCTTGTCGCGCAGCAACCTGCGTTGTTTCCTCACCTGAGCGTAACGGCCAACGTGGCCTACGGGCTCGCCAGCCTTGATCGCGACAGCCGGTCCGCACGTGTTGAGGAGATGCTCGAACTGGTCGACGCGAAGAGCCTTGTGCATCGCCGTCCACGCAGTCTCTCTGGAGGAGAGGCACAGCGTGTGGCGTTGGCGCGCGCACTGGCACCTCATCCGCGCCTCCTGCTGCTCGACGAGCCATTCTCCGCCCTCGATGGGACTGCCAGCGACGCGCTGCTGTTGCGATTGCAAGATTGGTTGCAAGAACATCGAGTGCAAACGATCATCGTCACGCACGATGCCACCGACGCTTATGCAACCGGCGCTGAAGTCGCCCTGCTGCGCGAGGGGCGCCTGATTGCTCTTGGTCCTGCGGCAACAGCATTGGCCGTAGAGCGCAACCGGATTATTGAAAGGCTTGGCGGCAGCTAGTTCGTATCGCGATCGAAGCCCAGAAGAACCGGCTCCATTTCCAGGCGAATGCCAAAGTGCTCTTCGACGGCGTTGGCAATTCGGACCGCGAGTGCGATAATTTCCGCGGCTTTGGCGCCCCCGCGATTGACGAGGGCCAGCGTGTGCCGCGACGATATGGCCGCATTGCCCAATGCATAACCCCTGGCAAAACCCGCATGCTCGATGAGCCAGGCGGCCGGCAGCTTCACGTAGCCCGCATATTCAGGCCAAGGCCCGGCAGGAAAACGCGGCGGTTCCTTTCCCACTGCCGCCGCGACCTTTTGCGTCTGCTCGTCGGTCACCACGGGATTCTTGAAGAAGCTTCCCGCGCTGCGGCAGTCAGGGTCACTCTCAACCAGAAGCATGCCCTTCGACTGGCGCACCTGTCGCACCGCGGTCGCAACATCTTCAACAGTTACTCGTGAACCCTCTGGAAATGCTCGTTGCAAATCTGCATAGCGGAGAGTGGGAGCGCCACCTGGGTTCAATCGGTAGTCGACGCGAGACACAATATAGCGGCCGCGATCCACGGAGTTGAAGCGGCTGCGGCGATAGGAGAATCCACACTCAGCAGCGGAGAATTCGACGAACTCTTTCTGCGTGAGGTCGAACGCGCGCACTCGCTCGATGGTCGAGGCAACCTCCTGCCCGTAAGCGCCGACATTTTGTACGGGTGTTCCGCCCACTGTGCCGGGAATTCCCGCCAGGCACTCGATGCCCGCGCAGTTGTCCCGAACAGTTCGCTCGACAAAGCCATCCCAGTCTTCGCCCGCCGCCACTTGATAGATTCGCGAGCCGGAATCTTCAGCGAGTTCAAGGCCGCGCAAGCCGACCTGGAGCACGAGGCCATCGAATCCGAAATCGGAAACCAGCAGGTTGCTGCCGCCGCCGAGCACAAAAAGCGGAACCCCGTGTTCCTTCGCCCAAGCGGATGCCTCGGCAATCTCGCCGTCGCAGTGGGCCACCACAAACCAGCGCGCCGGGCCGCCAATACCGAAGGTGGTAAATGGGGCAAGGGGCTTGTTTTCTTCAAGGAGCATCGGATAAAGGCTACACCACCGCATTTAACGATAGAATAAAGACAGGCAGTCTTCCCTGCCGGAGGCGACAATGTATCCAGAACTGATGGTAATTCCCATGCGCGAGGAACTTGTGCGCGCCGGAATCAAGGAAACCCAAACCGCTGAAGAAGTCGACGCAGCCTTGGCCGAGCCCGGAACAACCATGTTGGTGGTGAATTCGATTTGCGGTTGCGCCGCGGGCAAGATGCGCCCCGGCGTGCGGCTTGCACTTGCCAACGCCGCCAACCAACCAGACCACAAGATCACCGTCTTTGCGGGACAGGATCGGGACGCCACGGAGCGGGCGCGGAGCTACTTTGAGGGCAATCCGCCTACCTCTCCCGCGATTGCGATTCTGCGCAACGGCAAGCTGGTTTACCTGATGCAGCGTTACGTTATCGAACAGGCCACCGCGCAGCAGATCGCGGGCGAACTGGTTCGCGCGTTCGATGAATTCTGCGCCAAGACGCCGGCGTAATCTGAGCACATTTGTGCGATGTAGAACGGCCTCCCGCGGGAGGCCGTTTTTGTCGCTCAACGCGAATTACTCAGTCCCCATGAACCGTTTGTGTCTCGGGCATAGCCTGGACCTTGCTGTGCTTGACGGAGTAGGTGAAGTAGATGCAGAGGCCGATCAGCAGCCAGGCAATCATCACTTCCCATGTGAAGAGCATCAGGCGGGTCATAAGGTACACGGCAGAGAGAATGCCAAGGATCGGAACCAGTGGCACGAACGGGGTTTTGAATGGGCGTTCCAGTTCGGGGTGGCGTACACGCAAGACCCAGACACCTGCGGACACGATGGTGAAAGCAAGCAAGGTGCCGATGTTCACGAGTTCGGAGAGGATTTCGATGTTGAAGAAGGCCGGCATGATGGCCGCGAAGGAGCCGAAGACGATCGTGGTGATCCAGGGCGTACGGAACCTGGGATGCACGGCCGAGGCCCACTTGGGCAGCAGACCATCCTTCGACATGGAGTAGAAGACACGCGTCTGGCCGAGGAGCATGACCAGCATCACGGTGGCGAGGCCGAAGATGGCGCCTATCTTGACGAGAAGCGCTCCCCAACTGACTCCGGTTGCATCGATGGCCAGGGCCACGGGCGCTGAAACGTTGAGCGTTTTGTAGCTGACGAGGCCGGTGAGAACGAGCGAGACGAGAATGTAAAGGATGGTACAGACGACCAGCGAGCCGAGGATGCCGATAGGCATGTCGCGCTTGGGATTCTTGGCCTCCTGCGCAGCCGTAGATACCGCGTCGAAGCCGATGTAGGCGAAGAAGATGGATGCCGCGGCGGTGGGAATGCCGCCCCATCCGAAGTTGCCGTGACCATCGGGCGGCGGGACGAAGGGATGCCAGTTCAATCTGGCGACTGCTGGATGCGTGAAGAGATACCAGCCGCCGACAACAAGAAAGACACAGACGATAGATACCTTGATGATAACCACGGCGGAGTTGAAGTTTGCCGACTCCTTGATGCCGATGACAAGGATGGAGGTGATGACGATGACGATGAAGACCGCGATCAGGTTCACCACTCCCGTGGCATGCGCCAGTCCGGCGTCACTTACCCCTGGAGGCAAAGACATCAGTTGCATCCACTGCTGATGGTAGAAGACGAGTGGAGTGCCGGTGGTGGCGGTGATCTGCGGCGGGAGATAGATGTGGAACTGCTGCAGGAGGCTGTTGAAGTACCCTGCCCAGCCTGAGGCGACGGTGGAAGCGCCGAAGGCGTATTCAAGGCAGAGGTCCCAGCCGATAATCCAGGCGACGAGCTCGCCGAGCGTGGCGTACCCGTAGGTGTAGGCGGAGCCGGCGATGGGAATGATGGAGGCGAACTCCGCGTAGCAGAGGCCTGCGAAGGCGCAGGTGATGCCTGCAACGACGAAGCTGAGGCATACGGCAGGCCCTGCGCGCAGTGCCGCGGCCTGGCCCGTGAGCGTGAAGATGCCTGCGCCGATGACTGCACCAATGCCGAGAGTGACCAGATTGAGAGCGCCGAGCGAACGCTTAAGGGTGTGTTCGCCCTGTTCGGCGGCCTCGAGCGAAAGCATCGACATGGGTTTAGTTCGCAGCAGTCTAGGCATGAGAAAGTGGCATCCTCCAGAGTTGAATTGGAGACATTAAGTTACGTGCTTCGCGGAGTGCTGCGACCAGAAAAGATAAACAGGAATGCCGAGCAAAACGAGCACAAGGCCCGGCCAGGTGTATTGGGGCTTGTATCGCAATAATACGACACAAATCCACGTGGCCATCAGGATGTAAAGCGCGGGCAACACGGGATAGCCGAGCGCCTTGTAGGGTCGAGGGGCTTCAGGTTGCTTAAATCGCAGCACAAACAGGCCCGTGATCGTGAGGATATAAAACACGAGAACAGCGAAAATTATGTAGTCCAGCAACTGGCTGTAAGAGCCCGACACGCACAGCACAACCGTCCAGCACGCCTGAACGAACAGTCCCGCCGCCGGTGTGTGATAGCGCGGATGCAGCTTGCCGACGGACTTGAAGAACAGCCCGTCCCGGCTCATGGCGTAGTAGACGCGCGCCCCAGCCAGCGACAGTCCGTTGGCGCAACCGAAGGTGGAAATGAGGATCGCCGCTGCCATCAGCTGCGCCCCTCCGGAGTGAAAGATGACTCCAAGCGCAGCAGTTGCCACGCGATCCTCAGAGGCAAACTGTATGCCGCGCGCCAGCGCCGTGGCCCCGTGCGGATCGCCGTGCATGGGCAGCACCAGCAAGTACCCCAGCGACGCCAGAAAGTAAGCCGTAAGCACAAACCCGGTGCCCAGAATCAACGAGAGCGGAATGTTGCGTCGTGGATTCTTTACCTCGCCTGCGGTGAAGGTAATGTTGTTCCACGCATCGGCTGAGAACAGCGAGCCGACCTGCACCACGGCCAGAATCACGAGCACATTCACCAGCACCATCGGTCCGCCGATGCCCACCTGCACGGGATGCAGGGAATTCCATCCGGCATTCTTCCAGAACTCGCTCAAGCCCGCGCCAAAGTTCGCATTCCACGCTGTCGCATTGCGTCCCACTGTGAAAGCCAGAATCACCAGCGCCGCCAACGAAAACGCTTTGGCCGAAGTAAAAACGTTCTGGATCAACGCGCCCAACCTGATCCCGAATACATTCACGATGGCAAGCGAAATCACGATGACGATAGCGGTGAGATTGGCCGTGTTTACGCCAATCTCCATGTTGCCCAACACCATTGGCCCGAGCGGAATCGCAGGCACATGCGCGATGTGCCACAGCCAGTGCGTTGTGGAGATCGTTGGGAAAAACACGCCGAGAAACTTGCCGAAAGCAACGCAGACGGCGGCGATGGTGCCGGTCTGGATGACGAGGAACAAAGTCCAGCCGTAAAGGAAGCCCCACAGTGGCCCCAGGGCGTCACGCAAATAGACGTATTGGCCACCGGCTTTGGGCATCATGGCGGCCAGTTCGCCGTAGCTGAGCGCACCGATCATGGTCATGATGGCGGTGACCAGCCACGCCCCCATGAAGAGCGCCGGCGAGTTGGTGCCGCGGGCTATGTCCGCGTCGACCAGAAAGATGCCGGAGCCAATCATGGAGCCGGCAACGATGGCGGTGGAACTGAACAGGCCGAGGCTTTGGACCAAGCCGGTCGAACCGGCTGGGGAAACAGATTCTGGCGTAGGAGTGGAGTTTAAGGTCTTCACCTTGCTCGGTTTTACTTCAAATAGTTGAGATTGTCTTGTGTTTTCTGCCTGCCGCTCTTTCCGGAGCGATTTCCGCGGCTCTATCGCAACTCGCTCGTCCAACGGCGGAACTCGGCTGCCGGGTCTGGAGTGCGAAAGATCGCCGCGGACACTGCGACGGCGCTTGCGCCTGCATCCAGGACAGCAGCGGCTGTGGCCAGGGTGATGCCCGCTGCGGCGGTCAGTATCACAGTGGGACCGGCTTGCACGCGCAGGCGGTGAACGCCTTCAAGACCAATGGGAGCTTTATCTGTCTGCTTGGTTGTAGTTGGGAAAACGGGACCGATGGCCAGGTAGTCGACAGGCTGGTCGAGGATGCCGGGCAGAAGGGCGTCACCGCCGCCAAAGGTGCCGACGATGCGACTGGCCCCGAGCAGCTTGCGGGCTTCGGCCGGCGCCATGTCGCCCGCGTCGACATGCACTCCATCAAAATTAATCTTGTCAACCAGATAAGCGCGATCATCGAGAATCAACTTTATATTCCAGGTGGGCATTGCGGCGCGCAGAACCGCCGCATCGGCCAATAATTCGGCGTCGGGGCCGGTCTTGTTGCGGTACTCCAGCAAGGTAACGCCAGCGTCGTACAGGGACGCTCCTAACCGGCGAAGAAACTCGGTGCGGCCAGTGGCAGGAATGATGGAGGAATCGAGGATCGGGTAGATTCTGGGAAAACTGAAAGGCATGTCTCCAGCGTAGGGGATGAGGTGACTGTTTGTCAGTGATGCGGGATTTCGCGACCAAAAGCGTGGCCATACGGGTGCACGGTTGAGACCCTGTACTTTTTGATCCAAAGCGAGGACATACAGGGTCACGTTTGGTGCAAAAGCGGGAACCTGCAGGTCCTCGTTTTGGAAAAAGTGAGAACGCGGTTGCGGGCTGATCAAGGTCGCTTGTCTGCCTGGTCTCGGAATCACACGGGTGCCGGAGTCGCGGGCGGATTGAGTTCGAGGTCTCCCATCCTTGCCGCACATGACAACGATGCGGCAAAGATGGAGCGGCCCAGTTCTTTTCCTGGTTACAGTTCCCTGTTTCCAGTTCCTCTTCTCTGTTTCCAGTTCCCTGTGCTCCGCTCTTCTTACATCTCGTCCGCGGAAGGCCCATAGCAGCCGGGAATCGGCTGTTCGAGCAGGCGCAGGTAGACGCCGAGTTGGGCGCGGTGGTGAATCATGTGGTCGAGGACCCAGTTGCGGAAAACTTCGTACTTGGACTCGTCAATCCAAGCCTGGCCACCGGCGACAAACTTCCAGTTCGTGTCCCATCTTTCGGGCGGGAAGGCAGCCAGTTCCGACTTGGCCTTGGTAACCTGGCGGTCATATTGCTCAAGCAAGGCGTTTGTGGACGCGGGAATGTAGGGTTCGAATTTGTGGTCGGCGGGAAACTCCAGCTTATCGGTGGTGAGGGTGTGCGAAGCCCAATCTCCGGCGGTGTCAGAGACGTGCCCGGCCAGGCGGCCGAGGCTCATGGATTTGGGATGGGGCTTGAAGTTGAAGTCGGCATCGGCTGGAATTGCGGCGAGAACTTTGCGCGTCTTGGCGGTCTCGCGGTCATATTCGGCGATGAGTTCTTTTTGAATGTCCATGCTTGCAACCTCCGTTGTTGCGCAGCCAGCATAACCGATTTGAGACCCACAAGGCGAAGAAACAGCGATAATATTTGAAATGTTTTCCACAGGGGGGAAGGTATTGAGCCATTCCGTTTGCTAGTTTGGCCTAGATGCCGATGTCACAGCCGCCCGTGCCCGAACCACTCAGCCGGACCATTGAGACTCTCTACCGGTCGGAATCGGGCCGGGTTCTGGCGACGCTCGTGCGCCTCCTCGGAGACCTGGACCTGGCCGAAGAGTCGATGCACGAGGCGTTCGCCGCCGCTCTGGAATCCTGGCCGCAGGCGGGCATTCCGGACAAGCCGCGCCCTTGGCTTATTTCAACGGCACGCTTCAAGGCCATCGACGCTATGCGCCAGCGCGCGCGCTTCGATGGAGCCGAGAGAGATCTGGTTGCCCATATGGAATCTCTCAGGGGGAAGGGAGAGATTGGAGAGGAAGAGGGCGCGGATGGAGAGATTGAGGACGATCGCCTCCGTCTGATCTTCACCTGCTGCCATCCCGCTCTGGCGCCGGAAGGACAGGTCGCGCTTACGCTGCGTGAAGTCTGCGGCCTGACCACGGAAGAGATTGCCCGTGCATTTCTGGTGACGCCGGCAGCGCTCGCCCAACGCATTGTGCGTGCCAAGGCAAAGATTCGAGAGACACCGATTCCCTACGAGGTACCGACGCCGCAGGAGTTGCCGGAGCGGTTGGACGCTGTGCTGCAGGTCATCTATCTCGTCTTTAACGAGGGTTACTCGGCTGCGGCGGGAGCGGAGGTAACGCGGGCCGAGCTAACCTGCGAGGCGATTCGATTGGGACGACTACTGACCGAACTCCAGACCGAGCCGGAAGTGATGGGCCTGCTTGCCCTGATGTTGCTCCAGGAATCCCGTCGCGCCGCGAGAACTTCTCCGGCCGGAGAGCTGATTTTGCTGGAGAATCAAGACCGCTCGCTCTGGAACAAAGGGCAGATCGCGGAGGGAGTGGTCTTGCTGCGGAAAGGAATGAAGTCGCGCCGCTTCGGCCCTTACACGCTACAGGCTGCGATTGCGGCCGTTCATGCAGAGGCGGAGTCGGTCGCTGCGACCGACTGGCGGCAGATTGTTGCGATCTACGACCAATTGGTACGAATTCAGCCCTCGCCGGTTGTCCACCTGAATCGCTCCGTGGCCATCGCCATGCGCGATGGCCCCGAGGCCGGTCTCAAGCATATCGACGCGGTGTTGGAGCATGGCGAGTTGGGGAATTACTACCTGGCGCATGCAGCCCGCGCGGATATGTGCCGCAGGCTCGGCAGAACCGCTGAGGCCCGGGCTTCTTATGAGAAGGCGCTGGCGCTGACCCAACAGGAACCGGAGCGGCAATTCCTCCAGGAGCGGATTCGGCAGCTGAAATAAGGAAAGTCCGGGGCGCATCGGCGGGTGGCCCATATCCCGATCTGTCGCTGAAAATGGGTGCCCCAGGTCTGGATTTTCAGACCTGGGATTCGGCCGATCTCCGACCCGCGACGAATACGGAATCGAGGCTATGGGACAATGTCCAGTGTAACCGTGTTAGATTTGACAACGACCTTTCCTCCCTTAGTGTCTTCTGTTCGAATTACAGTTACTTTATATTCACCGGGTTCAGTTATATTGTAAAACTTGCGAAGGTCTAGATTGACTTTCCAAAAGACGCCTGGAGGATAACGATCAACAAAGGTGTTCCCGTGGTTGCGTGGAAACAACTTCGCATCCGAAGGCGACCCTAGCCCCGTAGTCATTCTTTGCCATGGTGTCGTTTCAACTTCTTTGCCACCTTTCGTTAACAGTATTCGTTCCCCCGTACAAGTGCTGCACATATTGGCCGTCATGTAAATGTCGGAATTTGTCGTATTGGTGTAATACATCTCAATGAGCAGGGGTGATGTAAGCGATAATGGACCGCTGGGAGGGGTTAGAGTGATCGTGTAGTTTGGCTTACCTGACTCAATTGCGGACTTTGCCTTTCCACCTATTGGTTGTCCTGAACATGCCGGCCCGAAAAGCAGTGATATGGCGAACAAGAAGAGGATCAAGTATTCGCTCCTGACCATGCGCGGAGCCCGGCCAACGGAAGGATTCCTTTTCCCTTTCACTCTATAACAACAATCTTGATATGGTTCGACTTGACGAGAAGACCGGATTCAGCCTCATAGTTGCGCTGAACATACAAATCATAAGTTCCGGGTTCGCTAAAATCGTACAGCTTATTGAAGTCAATTTCGTGGTGTACGGATTCTCCTGGTGCTATCGCTTCCATATAGGAACTGCCTAAGCGGGGGATTGAGGATCTCGGTGCCTTTCCATGCACTCGAAGTCCATATTGCCTTTCCTGCACCGCTTTGCCATCTGGCCCGACAGCCACCACAAAGAAATGCCGTTCCAACTGTCCCATTCCTGGGCCCGCTTCCAAACCAATGGCGGATTTCGAGATGTTAGTGATGGTGAGACCTAGGGTTATAGGCTCGGCGACTTTATAGCTTTGAGACGGTGACTTAAGGGCAAGAGAGAATGCCGGAGCAACGTGCGCACTTGTAATTTGAGCGCTGCAGTTGACCACAAGCACTGCCGGAAAGGCGAATGCGGCTATGCAATTCCTAAGTTTCATCGCTCCTCCTTATTGCGAGTTAGAGTTACTGACTGTGGTAGTCCAGGTTGGATATCCAGAATTGCCCCCTTGGGGAGAAAATGTCCCTGGCGGGTGGCCCATATCCCGATCTGTCGCTGAAAATGGGTGCCCCAGGTCTGGATTTTCAGACCTGGGATTCGGCCGATCTCCGACCCGCGACGAATACGGAATCGAGGTTTCCCATGTCTCAGAATCGAGACATGGGGCACCCGGCGCGGAAACAATACGTCCACGTTGCGACGGAAGCCCGAAACCCCTTCCCTCGCTTTACCGCCCATGCCTTTGGCGACCTCGGCTATGCGTTCGTACAATCCGCGCAGAGCGGTGATGTGAGCTTCGATCATCTGCTGCTGATTCATTGTGGGCACTCCTCTGAAATCAAGTAAGGCATGGATTACGTCCTATGTCCACTAATAGGGGAATAAAAATGCATCGGGGCGGGTGGCCCTAGTCTCATACCGTAATTTGTCAAGTTGAGGGTGCCCACGGCCTCTCGCTCGCCTTTGGGGACCGGGGAGGTGGAATCGATCTGCCTGCAGCGCATCCACTCGGGCAGTTGCCAGTCTCTCTCGCGGGCGCCGAGAGGTTACGAAGTTGTAGCGCCGGATGCGCAGAGCGCGGACGAGGACGTCCGCGCTACAGCCGGCCGGGAGGCCGGCGCTACTTCCGGAGGATGGCGCTACTTCGATCCGGTCTTGCCTGGATTCGATTCGGCTGGGTGGGGCCGGGCCGACCCCACCGCAAAGGGCGCGGTAGTTGTCTCTCCTCTTCCTCGACGGGGCGTTTGGCGTTGGCGAGGACTTTTCCCAAGAAGCTACGAAGTGGTAGCGCCGGCCTCCTGGCCGGCTGTGGCGCGGGCTTCCCAGCCTGCGCTCCAAACCCAAGTCCAGTTTTTCAACCCGGCTTTGGCGGGGTTTTCGACGACGTACCGGATGGCGCGGTCGAGTTCATCTCCATTGCGGATCAGGCGGTCGTAGTACTCTCGTTGCCAGAATCGCCCCTTTCGTCCGAGAGCCTGGTTTGCGGCCTTTGCAGAAAAGTTCTTCCAGGCTTTGACGACCTTCGCAAGCTCTTGCCCTGGGAAGAGTCTCGCCACAACATGAACATGGTTGGGCATGACGCACCAGGCGAGAAGCCTGTAGTGCATTCCCTCCCTGAAGCGCAAGGCCGCAGCCATGGCGCCGGCGATGCGCATGTCGAGGAACGGGCACGAGCCAGCGCCGCTGTCGAAGTACTCTTCGATACGGGTCTGGCTATAGCCGGCGAGCAGTGCTTTCTGCTCGGGAAGCAAATTGGCATTGTTTTGTTTGGCGATTGTGAGGATGTGGTGGCGTTCGGCGATTTTCGCAAGCACGGAATGGGGGAGCGAATCAGCGAGATGAAAGGTGATGAAGTAAAGGCCTTCTTCTTTTTCCCAATGAGGAAGGCGGCCGCGATTGCGAATGTGGACTTCGCCGAAACGGGGTGGCGCGGCGCCGTGAAGGCTCGCGGAAGGAGATTCTTGCGCCATGGCGTGATTTTACTCCGGATGCGCAGAGCGCGGACGAGGACGTCCGCGCTACAGCCGGCCGGGAGGCCGGCGCTACTTCGGGAGTACGCCGGAAACTGCTGAAGGTGAGGAAGTGAAACTCTCCCGTTTGCTGATAACGGATGCGCTCGCCTTTCATACACTGGGAGAATACTTCAACCGGGAGGTTTGGGCGGCGTTGTGCTTCCATCCCCGGTCCCTCCGCCGCGGCGGACGAGGGTCCGGGGGCACCCTCAGCCTGGTGTGGAGATCTCACCGGGACCGGCGCCACCTGCCAGGAACGAATTCGGCAGCTGAAATAAGAAACTGAAGCACGAGCAAAAATAATTCCCGTCGGCTGTCGATTTTCCGTCTCCCCAACGACTATAGGACAAAAGAACGATGAGCTACGGTTCCTGAGTGAACAGGAAACGAATCATCGAAAACAAACCACCCAACCACCGCTCACGCAAAGGAGATTTCGCAATGCGATTCATGGTCATCGTCAAATCGACCCCAGAGGCAGAAAAAGAAGGCGCCCTCCCCGATCCCGAGCTCCTGCTCGAGATGGGCAAGTACAACGAAGAGCTCTCGAAGGCCGGCGTCCTGCTCGCCCTCGACGGGCTCCATCCCAGCTCAAAAGGCGCGCGCGTCAAATTCTCCGGCAAGTCTCGTACCGTCATCGACGGCCCCTTCACCGAGGCCAAGGAGCTCATCGCGGGCTTCTCGATGTTGCAGGTCAAGTCCCTCGAAGAAGCCATCGAGTGGGTCAAGCGCGCCCCCAACTGCAACCCCGGCGGCGACTCCGAAGTGGAAATCCGCCAGGTCTTTGAGATGGAAGACTTCGCACCCGTCCTGTCTGAAGAGCAGATCCAGCACAAGGTAGCGAAACGGGCTGAGCTGCCAAATCAGACCGCCAACAAATAGCCGCACCTGCATCCATGGATCGAAAGCCGGTGTGATCGGTAGCAGTGTCCGCTATCGATCACACCGTGTCTTCCATCGCGCCATCGAAGCCGTATGAACGAAGCAGCGCAGCATTCCGCTGCTGGCCTACAACAAAGGGAGACGGGCGATGAAATACATCTGTTTGGGATACATCGAGCCAGGAAAATTCGAAGCGATGACCGAGGACGAGCGAAACACAGTGCTCGACGATTGCTTTGAGCACAACGACCATCTGCGCGCCAACGGACATCTTGTTTCCGAAGTAGCTCTTCAGCCTCCGGAGACCGCGTTGACCGTGTACTGGAAAAATGGCAAAGTCGCGACCACCGACGGTCCGTATGCGGAAACCAAAGAACAGCTCGGCGGCATTCAAATCCTTGAGGCGCGCGACCTCAATCACGCCATTCAGCTTGTCTCGCAGCTTCCAGGCTTCAAGTATGGGCTTGGGCCGATTGAGATACGGCCGGTGGCGGATTTGGACGAAATGATGAAGGAGAGCGAGCAGCGGCGGCGACAGAACACTGCACGCTGAAGACGGCTCTCCTTTGTCACCGGCGGAATCGGCCAAGCGCTGGCACGCGCAAAGAAAACCGCGGCCAGCGCTGCAGCGATTTTCTGAGAGCGCGAACTGGCAACTGTTGCTAACCGGCCGAGTCGCTCATCCGGCCGACTCTCGCCAATTTCAAATTCCGTGTATGGCCGCACGCCTCGATCGGGGTTAGCGCTTTAACGAGCCAATGCGAACGCAATGTACGCGCCGCCAACGGGCGATTTCTGGTCGCGGCCGCCGCTGGCCGCAATCACGACAAACTGCCGGCCTCGGATCATATAGGTTGCCGGCGTATCCATCGCCGCGAACGGTAACTCACTCTGCCACAGCAGCGCACCCGATCTGCTGTCGAATGCGCGGAACATGCGGTCATAGACCGTCGCGCCGATAAAGAGCACGCCGCCCGCCGTCACAATGGGGCCGCCGTAGTTCTCTGAGCCCGTATTCTTCATTCCGTTGCGGGCCAGGGCGGGATATTCGCCGAGAGGAATTCTCCACAGATACTTTCCTGTCTTGAGGTTGATGGCGCTGAGTGTTCCCCACGGAGGCGCGATGGCTGGGTAGCCATCCGGATCGAGAAACTTGCGATAGCCGGTGAAGATGTACTTGTCAGCGTTGGCTTCTTCCGTGTTTCCCGGGACTGTTGCCTTTACTCCGAGATAGCGCAGCAGCGCCTCAAGCTCTTCACCGCGAAGCTCGGGAGTGGGAGGCATGATTCCTTTGCCCTTCTGAATCAGCTCGGTCACCTGTGAAGCAGAGAGCCGGCTGCCGACGCCGATCAGCATGGGAAAAGACGGCGGAACTCCTTCCATGTGTTCCCCGTGACACGCGGCGCAGTGATCGCGATAGGCGGCCGCACCCGCGGGATCGACCGGGTGATCGGTCCCTTTGGCTTCGGCGGGAACGGTGTTCATTTCCTTTTTCGTTGCCGATGAACTGGCGGTGCCGAGATAGTCAAGCAGCGCGGCGAGCCGGGGTGCGTCAATGTTGGGAAAAGACGGCATTCTGCCGGTTCCCTGACGGATGGCGTCCGTAATCTTCTGGGGTGTGAGGCGCTTCTCAATATCAACGAGGGAAGGAAACGCTGGTGGAGATCCGGCGCGGTCCACTCCATGACACACGGCGCACTGGCTGCGATAAAGCTGTTCACCGGGACTGCCTGATTGCGAATTCGTAACCAGGCCGCCGGTCCACGCCATTTCATTCTCATTCACATATAGGACATCTGTAGCGGGGTCGATCGCCGGTCCGCCCCACTCCGCGCCGCCATCGAAGCCGGGAAAGATAATTGTCTGCTTGTCGAGAGCGAAGGGGACGAACTGACCGTCGCTGCGAAAGTCGCGAAATGTCTTGATCGCCCAGTCATGGGCCTCGGGTGTGCGGGTGGTGAGCATGTCCTCAGTAAGACGTTGGCGGCCATAGGGCTCAGGCCAGTCAGGCACGGGCTGTGTGGGCGAGGTGACTTCGCCGGGAACGGTGCTGGCGGGGAAGGGATGCTCGTGTATGGGGAACAAAGGCTGCCCGTTGATCCGGTTGAAGAGGTAAAGGTAGCCCTGCTTGGTGGTTTGCGCCAGGGCTTCAACCTTTTTGCCATCGTGCATCACGGTAAACAGCGCGGGCGGCGAGGGAAAATCGCGATCCCAAATGTCGTGGTGCACGCCCTGGAAATCCCACAGGCGCTTGCCCGTGTTTGCGTCGAGAGCGAGCAGTGTGTCGGCGTAGAGGTCGTTGCCAACGCGGTCGCCTCCATAGAAATCCATCACCGCGGAGCCGGTGGGAGCGTAGACAATGCCGCGCTCGACATCCACCGCCATGCCGGCCCAGTTGTTGGCCGCGCCGGCGGTCTTCCAGGCGTCTTTGGGCCAGGTTTCGTAGCCCGGCTCGCCAGGATGCGGAATGGTGTGGAAGCTCCAGCGGAGCTTGCCGGTGCGCAGATCGTAAGCGCGGATATCACCAGGCGGCGCGGGGTGGGATTCAGGCTCGCGACCGCCGACAATGATCGTGTCGTTGTAGATGACGCCGGGGGTGGTGAGCGCGATGGACTGCGACTCGAATTCGCGGCCGAGATTCTTGCGCAGGTCGATGCGGCCTCCCTCGCCGAACGAAGCGATGAGATGGCCCGTTTCCGCGTCGAGACAGTACAGGAAATTCATGACCCCGGCAAAGATGCGGCCGTGCCCTTGGTCATTCCAGTAGGTCACTCCACGCACGGGCTGCCTGCCGGGGATACCCGAGTTGAACTTCCATTTGAGCTTGCCGGTGGCCGCGTCGAGCGCGATCACTTCCTGCAAGGGCGTATAGGCATACAGAGTCCCGCTCACGATCAGCGGGTTGGTCTCCATCATGCCTTGCTCGCCGGTATCGAAGCGCCAGGCTTGCTGGAGCCGGTGAACGTTGGTGCGGTTGATCTGCGTAAGCTTCGAGTAATGGTCGCCGTCGAGTCCACCGTTATAGGCGGGCCAATCTGCCGTGCGCTGCGCCAGGCAGATAGCGCCAGAGAAGATTGTCAACAGAACCGCAACCACAGGCTGGCGCAAATCAGGCTTCACGCCAGTCCATCGATTTCCCCACATCTGTCCCCGCTCCCCGCATTGAATGATTGCCGGAAGAGTCGATTGTTACACGGCGCGACGGAGGTGGGAAGGTATCTTCCGCTTCTCTGAAGCAAATGCGGGCGCGCGCCAAAAGGGCTTGATGCTGCAAGAAATGAACATTCGCTTTCGCGAACATGCAGAGGCAATCTGGAGGACTCACAACTGAATTCAAGGCCTACCGGACATTGCGCGAACCAGCAGTTTTAAGAGAAAGGATGCCTCGATTCCGGCCATCAGATCGGGTTCTCTGCGGCTCTTTCGGCGACACGCCAATCTCACCTGACAAAACCGCCAGTCAGGTTATTCGTTGACAAACGTGAGTTTCCGCGTGATTCTTTTCAATGACTCGCAACGAGTCTCCCCAGCGCCCCGACATTAATCCGACACAGAGAAAGTGTCGTGATCGCTCCAAATGAGGACGGACGCACGACTCGGAAATCACAAAAGAGATTTCTGGGCACCCACTGAATGAAACCAGCTCGAAGGAGAGATCATGCTGACTCTGAGCAGCAGCACGTTTTCACTCGGTTGCGTTGCAGAAAGTCACTACCAAACAACACAAACTGCATTGACTCACGTTTTCGCCCACAAATCGAAAGCCCTGTTGCTTCTGGCCGCGCTTTCCTTTACTGCATGCGTAGGATGTGGCAACAACTCGCAATCCGGTGAGTCAAGCAACTATAACGGACCCTCCGCCACGCTGAGTTCAACCTTCTTTGATTTTGGGGACAACCTCGTGAACAACACGGTTTCACAAACGGTGACAATGGTTACCAACACCGGCCCCAATGCGCTGACAATGAGTCCGACTCTCTCTGGAGACGCGAGTTTCACGATTGTGTCAGGCCAGTCTTGCGGAGCGACCCTGGCACCCGCCGCCAGTTGCAATATGGTCGTGAGCTACAAACCTACCGTCGCATCCGCTCCCCAGACGCAGAGCGCCGTCCTGAACATGGGCTTCGGGCAGGTGCCGGCTTTCGTTCAAGAGACTGTTTCGATTTCCGGAACATCGGGGATGCTATCCGCGGGACAGGTGACGACAACCAACAACCCGCAAGTGGCTCTCTACACAATGACGCTGCCCTTCCCCGGTAGCATGACAGTGAATTTCGGCACAACCACGGATTACGGTTTAAAGACATGGGCGCAATCGACAGATACCGCCGGAGGCCAGGTGAGCATTTTCGTCGCCGGCATGAAAGCCAGCACCGCATACCACATGGCTGCGACGGTGCAATTATCAAACGGCATCACGGCCACCGACCCTGACCATACCTTCACCACGGGAGCGATACCCGTCACCGCCGCAAACATATCCGGCTTCAAGATCACGACCAATACCACGGCCGGAATGACACCTCAGTCAGGCCTTGAGATGCTGAACCCATTGAACTCACTGGTCGTGACGGATCTCTCCGGAAACATTTTGTGGACCTATACGGAACCCGGCAACTCGTCCTTGAATATCCTGGATGGCGTCAAAATGCTCCCGAATGGAGATATTCTCATGACGATCGGCCCTGACTCACAAAATGTACTCAACGGGCCGGCGCCCGCAGGCGCATTTACGGAAATTCGCGAAGTCAATCTGGCAGGAGACACGGTACGAGAGATTTCGGTCAACGACCTGAACGCGGAACTATCGACTGCGACTTGCGCGGAGTGCCAGGTTACGCTTCAGACCTTCCATCACGATATAACTCCGCTTCCCAACGGCCATTGGCTGGTTTTGGCCAATACGCTGATGAACTTGTCGAGCACCAGCACCCCGCCTCTGACAAATGAGCCGGCGCAGGCCGTGCTCGGTGACGTGATTGTCGATCTGGACCAGAATCTACAGCCTGTCTGGGCATGGAACGAATTCAACCACCTCGATCCCAATCGACACCCGATGATGTTTCCAGACTGGACGCACACGAATGCCGTCATTTACTCACCGGACGATGGGAATATCCTGGTTTCGATTCGCCATCAGAACTGGGTTGTCAAAGTGGACTATGCGAACGGCACCGGTGCCGGAGACATCCTGTGGCATCTTGGCGAAGGTGGAGACTTCACTCTCAAGGGCGGAACGGACCCGACCGACTGGCAATACGCTCAGCATGGACCGAGCTTCGTCACCACCAACACAACCGGGGTCTTCTCGCTGGCGCTGATGGACAATGGCGATGACCGGATCTTTCCCGCAGGTGTTACATGTGGAACCACGGGAGCGCCCGCATGCCTATACTCGACAGTTCCGATCTTCCAAATTGACGAAACGGGGAAAACGGCAACCCTCACGTTCCATCAATTTGCTCCGGCTGCTGAGTACAACCTGTGGGGTGGCAATGCGGAAGTCCTCGCGAACGGGAATGTGGAGTACGACCTGTGCGGAACAGATTCCGGCTCGTATGTCTATGAAGTGACCCAGGAGGCAAATCCGCAGACGGTCTGGAGCATGACGGTTAGCAACACGAACTTCTACAGGGCGTTCCGAATCCCCAGCTTTTATCCCGGCGTGCAATGGTGACGGATTTCGCAGCGTGAGCGCCCTGTTCCCTGAATAGCAACCACGGATCACTGTCCGCTGTTCTCTGTAAACTGTAACCATGATCCGCGTTTTTCGCCCCATCCCCGTCGAATCGTTGAAGCTGCTGGTCTTCGACTTGGACGGCACATTGATCGATTCCGCACAGGATCTCTGCAACAGCGTCAACGCAACCCTCGCCCACATCGGCCGCCCGCCGCTGCCAGACGAGGTCATCGCCGGCTTTATCGGCAACGGCGCCCTCACGCTGATGCGCCGTGCTCTCTGCACCCAAAACAGCGCGACGGTGGATGAGGAGTTTCTCTCCAGTGCTTACGCCTTCTTTCTCGATTACTATCGCGAACACAAACTCGATTACACCTACGCCTACGAGGGAGTTCTGGAGGCGCTGGCCGCGCTGCGCATCGTCCACGACCAGCCCGCCGCGCCGCCCAGGGCCATGGCCGTGCTCACCAACAAGCCGGTCCGCCCAGCCCAAGCCATCTGCGAAGCGCTGGGGCTCGCACCTTACTTTCTTAACATTTACGGTGGCAACAGCTTCACCACAAAAAAGCCCGATCCCGAGGGACTGTTTGCCCTCATGCAGGAGGCTGGAGCGCGTCCCGAAGAGACAGTCATGATCGGCGACAGCCAGGTGGACGTGCAGACGGCACGCAACGCCGGGGCCTGGTCGATAGGCTGCACCTTTGGTCTCGCCCCCGGGAGCCTTGAAGTCATCCCACCCGATGTGCTGGTTGACTCGCCTGCGGACTGGACGGATGCCCTTACACCTGCGAAAATCGATTTAGGGCGGTAGCTCGATGGCCTGCCCCACAAGAATCTCAACGCCCTCCGCCGCGGTTTGATTCCCTGGCGCCGGGTGGGCCTTGGTCGTATCCATCCGTCGTCCGGACCCCGGACCGGAGGTACTTACCTTTTTTGGAGACGTTTTCATTTCTTTGCGTCCACTTGGCCACGGACGCCCGTCCTACAAACAAACAGCGCCTTTCGCGCGCAGAGCCGTCATCCGTTCGCCCAGTTGTCTTCATCTTGCGTTCGCTATGGAGATTTCGCATTATGCGCTCTTTTGCCTTGGCACTTTGCCTCGTTTCACCCGCAATCGCCTTTGCCTGCAAGCCTTCAAACCCGGCGCCGCCCGCGCCTGCGGTCCCGTCTGTGCAGGGCGTGGTGGCCGACCCCACCGGCGCCATTGTCCCCGGCGCCGAAATCGACCTGGTTGACCCCGCCGGTGCGGTCGACAGCAGCGCTCACTCCGGCGGAGACGGCAGCTTTCAGTTGACCGCCCCGCGCACCGGCAGCTATACCCTGGTCGTTTCCGAGCCCGGTTTTGAAACCGTCCATGATCCGGTTGTCGTCGCTTCGCCGGCGATCTCCGCGGTGGGCGCTGCGACAGCGCACACCTTCGCTGCCCCGCTCCACATCATCCTGCCCATTGCCGCGGTTTCCACCAACGTGCGCGTGAACGCAGACACCAGCGAAGACCTGACCGCGCCCGATGACAACCACGATTCTTCCGTTCTGAGTTCGCAGGATCTGAAGTCGATGCCGATCTTCGACAACGACTACGCCACGGCCATGAGCGCATTCCTTGATGACAGCGCTTCGGGCACCGGCGGCTCCGGCCTCATGGTCGATGGCGTTGAGGCCAATCGCGCCACCGTCTCCGCCTCGGCCGTCGAAGAGGTCCGCATTAACCAGGACCCCTATTCTGCGCAGTACTACTGGCCAGGCCGTGGACAGATGGAAATCATCACCAAGTCCGCCGCCGACCACTATCACGGCCAATTCAACTTCCTCTTTCGCGACTCCGCGCTGAACGCCCAAAATGCGCTCGCGCCCACCAAGCCCTTCGAGCAGCGCCGCGTCTATGAGGGCCATGTCACCGGCCCCATCTTTTTCGCGCCCAAAAGCAGCTTCCTCGCCACCTTCAACCGCGCCGAAGAAGACCTGCAATCCGTGGTGAGCGCCACCATTGCTCCAACCCCCGGCGACCCCACCGGAGCGTTCCAGGCCAACGTCCCCGCGCCCGCCCGCGACACGGAGTTCAGCGTTCGCGCCGCGCACCAGTTCGGCGACCGCCATTCCGGCTACGTGCAATACAGCTTTCAGGACTGGACCGGCCAGAACCAGGGCGTAGGCAATCAAACGCTGGCCACGGCCGGCACAAACCAGCAGTACCGTGAAGACGATACGGTCGCCCACCTCGACTCCACCCTGTCCGCCGTCCTGCTGAACCAGTTTTCCATCGTGGGCGAGCACGACTTCAGCAAGCACAACAATGTCAACGAAGCCCCGCAAGTCTCGGTTTCAGGCGATTTTGTCGGCGGCTCGGCCCAGAACGACTCGCTCAGTACCGAGTACAACTTCCGCCTCTACGACATGGTCACATGGAATCACGGACGCCACCTGGTCAAGGCCGGCATCGGCACCCCCCACATCGACCGCCGCGCTTTCGACGACAACACCAACGCCCTCGGCACCTACACCTTTGGCCCCACTCTGGCCGCCGACGGCGTTACCGTCGTGCAATCGGCGCTCCAGAACTACATCGAAAACCGCCCCTCCGGCTTCTCGCAAAACACCGGCGACGTGCACTTCATCTATCACCAGCAGGAGATGGGCGCCTTCATCCAGGACCAGTTCAAGGTGAATGCCCGCTTCTCCATCACCCCGGGCCTTCGCTACGACTGGCAAAACTTCCTCGCCACCCGGCGCCTCGGCTTTGCGCCCCGCGCCTCCTTTGCCTGGGTGCTCGACCCGGACGCCAAAGTCGTGATTCGCGGCGGCGGCGGCATCTATTACGACCGCTTCGGCTCTGGCCCGCTGCTTGACCTGGTGCGCTACGAAAACGCCCGCCGCCGCTCCATCCAGTTCTCGTTCGACCCGGCGCAGTTACCTTCAACAGGCTGCGTTCCGGTGACCAACTGCGAAACCATCACTGCGCAGCCGCCCAACCTGGCCCAGCTTGCTCCCAACGCCAAAATTCCCTACCAGATTCAATACGGCCTCTCCATCGAGCGGCAGTTGGGACAGCGCGCCACCGGCGTTGTCAGCGTCTACTCAGCGCGGGGCATTGATGAGTTCCGCTCTGTCGATGTCAACGCGCCCACGCCGGAATCCGGCTATACCGTGCGCCCTGACCCGGCTCTCGGCCTCGTCCGCCAGATGCAGCCCGCCGCGTTCTTCGAGGGCAGCGGGTTGGACATTTCATACCGCGGCCGCCTCAACAAATACTTTTCCGGATTCGGCCGCTATACCTGGTCCCACTACGAGTCCAACACCAACGGCATCGGCTGGTTCCCACAGAATCAGTACGCCCCCAATGACGAATGGGCCAACGCGAGTTTCGACCGCCGCCATCGCCTTGGCCTTTATGCCATGTTCAATCGGGAGAGCATTTTCAACATTTCCACCGGCATCTTTGCCAACACCGGCAGGCCCTGGACCGTGGTCACCGGAACCGACATGTATGGCGACTCGCTCTTCAACACCCGGCCCGACGGTGTGGCCCGCAATACTGAAACCGCTCCATCCTATGTCGATCTCGACATGCGCTGGGGCCACGATTTCGCGATCACCCCCAACAAGGACGAGGAAGCACCGCGCCTGGGCTTTTCCGCAGCCGCCTTCAACATCCTCAATCATGAGAACCCTTCGGCTATCGACACCGTCGAAACTTCGCCCCAATTCGGCGACGTCACCGGCGTCAACCCGCCCCGTCGCCTTCAAATGGGCATGCGCTTCGAATTCTGACGAAGGTTCGATTCGAGTGTGGCCAGGGCTTTGGATACCCATCCTTTGTGCGCCTGTTGCGCAGAGGATGGGAGACAACACTTCTCCGTCCCGAAGACACTGAATCAGGCCGAAATCTCCCTGGAATCACGATTCGTTAACCGGAATCTGTCAATTTCCAATCATTCCCCGGCAGGCGTAGACTAGGTGCTGAAGTCGGCTTTGACCCGCTCGCACATTTCGGGCGGAACTTCCCCCGGGATTTATGCGTACAGCCTGGAGAGACGCCATGATGAGCCACCGCTTCCTCACCGGTTTTCTATTGTCAGCGGCTCTTGCATTTGCGGCGATTCCCGCCCATGCCAACCGCGACGACGTTCAGTTTGGCAGCAATATCGTCGTGCCCCAAGGTGCGTCGGTACACGATGCCATCTGCTTCTTTTGCAGCGTCAACGCGCAAGGCACCATCGACCACGACGTTGTCGTTTTCTTTGGCAATGTGCACATCGCCGGGCATGCCAATCACGACGTGGTCAGCTTTTTCGGAAACGTCCGCGCCGACGACAATGCCACCATCACGCATGACCTGGTGAGCTTCTTCGGCGTCATCCACCTCGGCCAAAACGTCTCTGTCGGCAATGACATGGTGGCCATGTTTGGCGCCGTGAATGCTGCCGATTCCTCATCCGTCGGCGGCAATCGCGTGGTGCAGCCTGCTTGGGTTCTCTGGATTCCGCTCATGATCCTCGGTTCCCTCATCGCCTTCCTGGTCAGCATCGCGCGCAATTATCGCCGTCGCCAGATGTTCAGCGGCTATCCGTATCCCCCTCCGCCTCATCTCTAGCCGACACTGTACGCTAGGGCAATGGACACCACCCTGATTGATTTCCGTCGCCCTTTGCGCATCGTGCTGCCCGGCGGAAGCGGCCAGGTGGGCCAGGTCCTTTCGTGGCACTTTCAGCAGCGCGGCCACCACGTCACCGTGCTCACCCGCGGCCCTTACACCGCTCCCTGGCAGACGGTTCACTGGGATGGCGAAAACATCGGACCCTGGACCGAGCATCTTGAAGGCGCCGACGTCTGCATCAACCTTGCCGGCCGCAGCGTCAACTGCCGCTATCACCAGGCCAACCGTCAGGCGATCTACCACTCGCGCATCCACACCACGCGACTGCTCAACCGCGTCATTGCCGGCCTCGCCGACCCGCCTAAGGTCTGGCTCAACGCATCCACCGCCACCATTTACCGCCATTCCCTCGACCGTCCGATGGACGAACTCACGGGCCAGTTGGGCGGCCACGAAATGATTTCCGAGCGCCGCCATGCGCCCAACACGTGGGACTTTTCAATTCGCGTGGCGAAAGATTGGGAGCGGGCGTTTTTTGAGACTCCCACCCTGCGCACCCGCAAGGTGGCGCTGCGCTCGGCCATCTTGTTCAGCCCCCTGCCGCACAGCGCCTTTGCGGTGATGTCGAATCTGGTCCGCGTCGGGCTTGGAGGCAGGCAGGGCAGCGGACGCCAATTTGTCTCCTGGATTCACGAGTCCGACTTCGCCCGCGCCGTAGAATTCCTCATCGACCGCGAAGATTTGGACGGCCCCATCAACCTGGCCGCTCCCAATCCCCTTCCCAATCGCGCGTTCATGGCCGCCCTGCGCGATGCGTGGGGGGTGCCCAACGGTCTGCCAATTCCCTCTTTGCTTGTTGAGTTCGGCGCCTTTTTTCTCCGCACCGAGTCAGAACTGGTACTGAAGAGCCGTCGCGTAGTCCCCACCCGCCTGCTCGACGCCGGCTTCGCGTTCGATTTCCCCGATTGGCCCCGGGCCGCCGAAGATTTGGTTCAGCAATGGCGCCACCGCAACGACTGAAGCCTTATTCCTCACCGCGCCGAGCCTTCGGCCTGTTTCACTGCTTCTCCGGCGTAATATCCGTCACCGGTAAATCCCAGTGCGCCAGCAGAATCTCAAACCTTCGCTGCTCTTCTTTCTTATATGTATCCTGGTCAGGCCAAAGCTCCTTGATGAGTGCCTCTTCGTCGGGATTCGTGGTGGTGGCCACGGTCGAGTTCTTGAAGCGAATCGTCACCCGGTAATCCCAGCGGCCGTCTTCCGTCGTGTGATAGGCGGGCGACTCGATCTTCACTGAGAGCATTCGCCCCGTGGACACAATTTTCTTGAGCAGCGGGTAGTGGTTTTTGAGGAAGAGACTAAGAAACTCCTGCTGATGGCCCCATTGCACCTTGTAGTAATACTCCACTGTGTAAGGTTGGTCAGCCCCGCCCTGCGGAGGCGCGCCTTGCGCCATCAGCGGTGCTCCAAGACCGCCTGCAAGGACTAAGAACAGAAAAACGCCGAGCATCCTGCGCATAAAAATCCTCCACGGTAAATGTTGGTTGACATTGTACCGTGGAGGCATTGTTGCTGAGTCGATTTGTTCGAACTAAGAATATAATTTCGGGGCGGCAGGCACTTTAGCGCAGCGGAATAAAAAAGTACCTTTTATAAGTGCACCTGCCAGACTCCAAAACGTTCTTACTAAGTTAATGAAAGAACCTCCGGCTAAGTACAGTTATGAATTTCCCATGGTTCCCGGAGGTCAAAAAGATTCATTGAATTTCTCGAATTGCGGTGTGGTTGCAGCCGCTCTCCTTTTCAATATTCACTCATCCCCCGTGCCCTAACAGTGAGCGAAAGTTTCCAGTGCGTTGCGGCTTGGAATGGTAAGCATCGAGCCGTGAAACGCCACAAGTTGCCGGCTCTTGAAAACACTGAGTGTGCGCGTGACTGTCTCGCGCGAAGCTCCGATGAACTCGCCAATCTCTTCATGGGTAAGTGAAAAGCGGAAGCGCGTTCCGCGCTCGGTTGTCTGCCCTGTCTCGCTCCACTCAAGCAGCAGGCGCGCAAGCTTCTCGGGCACCGTCGAAGCCAACCCCACCGTGCGCAGTTGCACGCAGGCCATGCTGTATTGACGGCTGAGTTCTTCCATCAGGGTTTGGTAGACCTCGGGATATTTCGCGACGAAATTAAGAAAGTCGCGCCTGCCGATAGGGGCAATCTTCGATGGATAAAGGGTTTCGGCAGTCATCTCGTAAGGACTCCCGGTGAGAGCCGATGACAGCCCGAGTATGTCGCCCTTCCGCGCAATGCTCAGGCTCAGCCGTCGGCCATCCGACGAGTTGATCGAGAGCTTGACTTCACCCTCCAGAACCACGAATACCCCGCGTGCCTCTTCTTTCTCTGAAAACACGATCACGTTGGCCGCATAGGACGACGGATACTGCAACATTGCCAGGTCCTTGAAAGCCGCTGGGGATAACTTAGAGAAGAACTCTCCAGTCCGTTCAACCTGAATACTGCTGCCGGTCACTCCATTACGCATTGTTGCCATTTTCCGCCTCCGGTTCAACCTTTTCGTTGCTGACACTGATTTCTTCGGCAAGATATTGCGTCCAAGGGGTGCTGGAAACAATCTCAGCGCCAGACTGGGCATAAATGTCCCTCAAGGCCTGCTTGCCACTAACATCGGCATATGTCACGTTCCGTAAGTCGAGTCGTACCTTTCTTGATGCCACCACCGGCGCCGTCTCCACCCAGACCCGGCTAACTTCCGCTACCCACGGCCCCGCGACTCGCCCTTCCAACGTGATCACAATTGCTTCCGGGGTTTCATTTTTTGTGATCCGTAACATGCGCTCGTCCATCCTGCCTTACGCCTTCACTAAGGCATGTGGCATGCCAAACCAGAACGCGCGCACGCAGCGTCGGGCTTCAAATTGAAATGAAAGGGTTTAACTCGACTCGCACCAAAAAGGCGGGAAGTGGCGAATCTGGAGGTGACGATCTGACGATGACGAAATGTCGTCTCTGAGACTACATATAGTCAGTTCGCTCGATGCCGAGCTTCTTTATCTTGGAGTTCAGCGTGGTCCGTTTCACGCCCAGCCGCGCGGCAGCGCCGTCCGTGCCGCCAATCTGCCCTTTGGCCTCGCGCAGTACGCGAATTATATGTTCCCGCTCGGCAGCGTGGAGCGTGGGGCTCTCCGTCTCTTCTTCGTCTTCTTCAGCACTCTCCGCGGTCTCCAGTTCCGCCAGCGGCACATAGAGAACTGAGCCCCGGGTCAGAATTACAGCCCGCTCCAGAAAATTCTCCAACTCACGAATGTTCCCCGGCCACGCCCATCGCACCAGCGCCTCCATCGTCTCCGCGGGAATGGTCTCGATGGCCTTCCCCATGCGACGACTGTGTGCGGAAACAAAATGCCTCACCAGCACCGGAATATCGCTGGCGCGCTCTCGCAGCGGCGGAGCGAAGATGGGGAAAACTTTGAGCCGGTAATAAAGGTCGCTCCTGAACTGCTTCTCGGCAACCATTTTGGCCAGGTCGCGGTTGGTGGCCGCAATCAGGCGCACATTCACCTGAATCGACCGATTGCCGCCCAGCCGTTCAATCTCCCGCTCCTGCAAAGCGCGCAATAGCTTGGGTTGCAGATCAAGCGGTAACTCGCCAATCTCGTCAAGAAACAATGTGCCTTCATGGGCCAGCTCAAGGCGTCCCATCTTGCGGGCAATTGCGCCGGTAAAGGCCCCTTTCTCATGCCCAAACAACTCGCTCTCGATAAGCCCTGCCGGAATGGCTGCACAGTTGAGTTTGATAAACGTGCGCTCACTCCGCGGGCTCAACCGGTGAATCGCGCGCGCCAGCAGTTCCTTGCCCGTCCCGGTCTCGCCCTGGATAAGTACGCTTGCATCCGTGGGGGCCACGGTTTCAATCTGTTTCAGCACCTGGCGAAGCCCCGCACTCTCGCCCACAATATCCTCGAAGCTATTCTGAAGGTTGATCTCCTCTTCCAGGTACCGCTTCTCCTGATTAAGCCGGTCGCGCAGTTCGGCAATCTGGCGAAAGACCACGGCATTGCTGACGGCCATGGCCACCTGTTCCGCAACTTGCGACAGCATTCCCGCCTCGCGCTGGGTGAAAGCGAACTCATTCTTGCTCGACACCGCGAGTGTTCCAATGGCCTCACCGCGATGAATCAGCGGCACACAGCATGCCGAATGCATGCCCAGTGCAATCAGATGGCGAACGGCCTCCAGGTTGAAGCGCGATCCCTGCAGCTTTTCAAGCACCACGGGCTCACGGGTTCGAAACGCCTCTTCGGCCGGCGAGCCCTCGAACGCTACAAACGCATCGCCGCGTCGCGTCTCGCCGTCCTCGGCATCCAAAAACTGGACCATCATCATGCCCCGCGCCGCATCGTAAAGCCCCAGCGTCGCGCAATCGTGCGGAACCACATCCCGCAAGCTCGCGGAAATGGCTCCCAGCAGTTTGCGCACATCCATGCTGGCCAACAGCGCGCTGCTCAACTGCAGCATCACCGCTTCCTCGGCACGCTTGCGATCGGTAAAGTCCCGCGTCACTTTGGCGTAACCGGTCACCTCTCCACTTGAGTCGCGAATGGCGGTGAGAATCGTGTCGGCCCAGAAGCGCGTGCCATCCTTCCGCACCCGCCAACCCTGTTCCTCCACGCGTCCCCTGGTCGCGGCCATGCGCATCAACTCCGCCGGCCTGCCGCGCTCCTGATCCTCCGGGGTGAAGAAACGCGAGAAATGCAGACCCTTGATCTCTTCGGCCAGGTACCCCTTGATGCCCTCCGCGCCGGGATTCCATGTCATCACGCAGCCGTCGCGATCGAGCAGGTAGATGGCGTAATCGCGCACGCACTCCACAATCGAGCGAAGCTGCTGATCGTTGTGCCGCAGGGTCTCGAGAGCCGTCCGCTGCTCCGTCACATCGCGCACAAAACTTAATACGATGGGCCCCGAAGGCGTTTCAATCGGCTTCAGCATGATGTCGACCGGAAACTCCGTCCCATCCTTGCGCAACCCGAAAAGGTTCATCGCCGCGCCCATTTGGCGAGCCCTCGGGTGTGCATTGTAGTTTTCTCTGTGGCTCGGGTGGCGCTCGCGGAACCGCTGGGGTACAAGGTTCTCGATGGGCTGCCCGAACAGTTCCGCCTGTGTGTGGCCAAACAATTCCGCTGCGCGTGGGTTCGCGCCACGAATGATCCCTGCGGCATCCGTGACAAATATCGCGTCGGGAGAAACATCAAACAAATTCTCCAACGCGGGGTGAGCGAACTGAGCCCATTCGTGCTGGGCCGCAGCCGCTGCGTCCTCTTCCGGGGAATCAGAAGGTCGCATGGCAGTGGTCCTAATTGAGGACTCTACGCGCTTCGCCCCGCTCGCCGCAACTCAGAGATTTACCCGATATTTTCCGTAGTGAATCCCATCTCACATGCCGCCGAGCGGTACAATTCGAGCGAATTGATACTTGGCAAGGAGGTTCACATGCAAAGGCGTTGGGTAAAAGTCGCTGCCGGAGTCGCCGCTTTTTTCATTGTGGTCATTATCCTGATTCCCTTCCTGGTCAAAGCCGATACGTTTCGCCCCACCATCGAAGCCCAGCTCTCCACCGCGCTCGGGCGCAGAGTGGCTCTCGGCCACTTGAGCTTCTCGCTCCTCAAGGGCAGCCTTGTGGCAAACGACATATCCATCGCCGACGATCCGGCCTTCAGTACCTCGCCTTTTCTGGGCGCTAAATCGCTCCAGATCGGCGTTCACGTCGCACCGCTTCTCTTCAGCCACCAGCTGCGGATCACCAAACTCACCGTCGATTCCCCAGCCATCAACCTGATCCATGCCCAGAGCGGCGCGTGGAACTTCTCCAGCTTCGGAGCGGGCGCCGCCGCCACCCACTCTTCCCAGCACCCGGGCGCTATCCCCGACCTCAGTGTCGGCGAGTTGGACATCACCAATGGCACCGCCACCGTCTCCTCGCTCCCGGCCTCTGGTGCGCCCTTCGTCTATACCGGGATCGACCTTTCCTTCCAGAATCTCTCCCTCCTGAAATCGTTTCCGTTCAAGCTCTCGGCCAAACTGCCGGGCAACGGATCTCTCGATCTCAGCGGCACCGCCGGTCCGCTGGCCCAGAACAATGCGGACGACACGCCTTTCAATGCCACCCTGAACCTCAAGCATTTCGATCCGGTTGCCGCGGGCGTCATCGATCTCAGCAAGGGTATCGCCATGATCGTCGACATCGATGCGCAGCTTGCGTCCAATGGAACCGCACTCACCAGCTCTGGAAAGATCCAGGCCGCCAACCTGCAGTTGACGCGGACGGCCACGCCCGCTCCTCAGCCCGTCAATATCGATTACTCAATCGCCGAAAACCTCGCCGCGCGCACCGGACAGGTCTCCGACATCGCCATCCACACCGGCTCAGTTGAAGCACATGTCACCGGCAGCTTTCAGCAGACAGTGCAGGCCGTCGTGCTTGACCTGCACCTCGCCGCGCCCAATCTTCCTGTAGATCAACTGGTCCAGTTGCTGCCTTCGTTCGGAGTCAGTCTCCCCAAGGGCTCATCACTCCAGGGAGGCACACTCACCGCCAACCTCGCCATCACGGGCCCAGCCACTGCCACCACCATCACCGGACCCGCCGAAGTCGATAACACGAAACTTGCCGGATTCGACCTCGGCTCCCGCATCCAGGGCCTCAACCCCTTCGGAGGAAAAGGCGGCACGGAGATCAAGACCTTGCGCACCGACATGAACTCCTCACCGCAGTCCACCCAGTTCACTAACATCTACGGAGATTTGCCGCAGATCGGCACCGCCACCGGCAGCGGGACCGTCCTCCCCAACGGCACTCTTGACTTCAAGCTGATGGCGAAGTTCAGCCCCGCATCGGGAGTGGGCATGGTCGCCGGCAAAGCCGTGAACGCGGTCGGAGGGCTCGCGCGTGGCATGTTTCATCCCAAAGGCAAATCCAGTGACAACGGCGCCATTCCCGTCACCGTCACTGGAACCACCACGAATCCATCTATAAAAACCAACGTCGGCGCCATGTTTAAATAAGCACTCGACGGCGACGTGTATCTCGTCTACAGACTCGCTGCCTTATCCAGGCTTCGTGTGCTAATCTCAACCCACTCCAACGCCCGCGCAGAAAAATCAGCTCAGCTACTGCGACAATTGGGGGTACTCGAGTTGAATGGAGCGGAAGACGCAACTGAAATCCACACCCCCAACGAGGAGCTTCGAAATCTGTCCGAGTGCACACTGCGATGAACCGGTGACCGTCTGGAACTTGTGCTTGCGAAATCAGGAGTTGTAGATACCCTATTCATTGACTGATATTTGCTGTCCCTCTCAAGGAGGATTTGGTGGAAAAGGCGGTTCCGTGGAAATACCTCCTCACGCGCATCGGAAGCTTGCTTCCTCCCAAAGCGATCTACGAGATGAACGCCAGCCTCAACTACCTTGAGGTGGGCCGGTGGATGCACGCGCACGGCTACAACGTCGCTCATCGAGTCGATCACCGCACAAAGCTGTTCGACCTTGTCGGACTAGAGGTCGCCGACCGAGTGGTCCTCTACCTGGAGTTCGGCGTCTTTCAGGGCGCGGCCACCCGGCATTGGTCCAGCTTGTTGCGTAATCCAGAGAGCAAGCTACACGGCTTTGACAGTTTTGAGGGCCTGCCCGAGACATGGGTTCGTCCGGACGGTCATTTCTCGGTTGGCGGGCAGATACCTCAAATCGACGACCCCCGCGTCAAGTTCTTCAAAGGATGGTTTAGCGATACGCTGCCTGTTTACCAGTTTCCAATCCACGAACAGCTCGTGCTGATTCTTGATGCGGACCTGTATTCCTCGACGAGTTTCGTCCTCACCGCCCTCGAACAAATCATCGTTCCAGGAACGTATCTCTACTTCGACGAATTCAACCACCGCAATGATGAGTTGCGGGCATTCGACGAATTTGTGAAGAGAACAGGTATGGAGTTTTCCCTCATTGGCGCCACACGATCCCTGGCGCATGTCATGTTTCAGCGTCGCTAGCCGACGGTTTGTAAAAAGGGCATCGGCTTCAGCCGGGCCGCACACGCCCCAAAATGAACCGGGGCTTCAGCCCCTGACGGATCACAGCCAATGGCCAACCAGCGCCCCGAACCGGCGCAGACACTTTCCGCCGTCCCGCCGAGGTGCTAATCTCGGGGCATCGTGTCCACCTGGAAGAATCAGCGCCTTCCGCACGTTACTCGGCGGCAGCGACATGATGGCCTATCTCGCCATGATGGCCCCGCGCCTCGTCGAACTTCGCCGCGTGCTCAAAGAAACCGAGTCCATCTGACTAGAGCGTCCAATCAGGAGAGCTTCCATAATTGACCGATTCTTGGGACAACACGTCGCTGATAGCAAGCTACACCAGCAACTCTCAGAGGGCTCGGGTAGTAAGCGAAGCTTGGGTTTTGAGAAATGGCTACTGCCTGGCATGCAAGTGTGACAGTCTCCTTCAAACCGCCGCCAACACGCGAACCAAGGATTTCATGTGCCCTCAGTGCTCTCACGGCTATGAACTGAAGAGCAAACGTGGCGCATTCGGGAGCCGAATTGCAGATGGAGCATTCTCCGCGATGATGGAGACCATTCGCGCGGGCCGCACTCCCAGTTTCTTATTGTTGGAATACTCTTCCACTTGGGAAGTGCAAGACCTGACAGCCCTACACCATTCGCTGATTACTCAAGATTGTATTGAGGAAAGAAAAGCACTCGGCCCCATGGCTCGCAGAGCCGGGTGGATAGGCTGCAACATAATCCTGCCGAAGGTTGCCCTGGAAGGTCGTATTCAATTGGTCACCGACGGCAATCCGCAAACGCGGGAAGCTTCGCGAACGGCTTTTGCGCGCCTTCAGTTTCTTTCGAGAATGCCTGCGAAGCGAAGAGGCTGGGCAGCATCCCTGCTGAACCTCTTACGTCAGCTTCCCGACGATCGCTTTTCCTTGAATGATGCGTATCTTTTCGAAGCGCATCTCGCCAAACTATATCCCGAGAATAAAAATGTGCGTCCAAAGATCAGACAGCAGCTCCAAGTTCTTCGAGACGCGGGGATCATAAAATTTGAGGCGCGAGGACTATACAAATTTGTCAAAGGAGAACGACGCGGTGATTCAAGTTCGATGGTATGAGAAGAGTTATCTTTGTCCTAGATGCAAAACAGAGTGGACGGACGAGTGGTCCTGTACTTGCGATGACAGATGTCCAGTGTGTCAATTGGAATCGAGTCCTGTCTCATGGCGCGACCTATGTCGAGAGCTTTTGTTCGAAGATTTCGAAGGGGCAGAAGGTCGGCTCGGGTTGAAAACTCCAAGCTCGACGCTTCAAGCTATATGGACGGTGACTGCGGAGCAAGCCAGAGATTATGCCGAAGCAAAGCTCGAAGGAAGATAGTTCTTCGAATTGAACGTCTTGAGCGTTGGGGCCATCATCACCCGGGCATCCGAATCATTTCGGCACTGTAGAGATATTCTTGAAGGCCGCGTTAATCGCATCCGAAATGAAACTCGACATGCTCGCAGCTCCAAATACAAAAAGCGACAGGATTAAGAGCACCGTCACCGGGCTTTGAAGCGCGTCAGCGGCACTTCGGAGAATCTTGTATTTCGGATCGAACTGCTTTACATCTTCAAACGTCGCAGGCACGACCACCGGTTCCACTTTCGCAGCCGCCTGCTTCATCTCCTCGATTTCAAGGCCGAGCTTCTGAGTTTCCAGTATGTTCTTTGGGATCTCCGTCGCAGACTTGGCAGTCTCGACGCCAGATTTGATGGCTTCTCCCGTGATCTTCGAAATGAACGTGACCAGCCAAATCGGAAGCATTGTTTTTTTGAGGAGAGGTGAGACCGAGACAGGATATCGCCTCCGTTTGAGAAACGTAAAGACTCTTTCGTGTCCCTTTGCACTTAAATCGATCGACTCGCGGTCGCGACGAAGATCGAGCAGTTGAGTGTCACGTTCCAGATACCTGAAGCTGCGAGAGATTTCCATGGTTCCGCGTTTCTCAACGCGAATCATCGCCGGGTTGGACTGAACCCCCAACCGCCCCGCCGAATACACCGATTCTCACCGCCCCCAACGACACCCCGGCATTCGATCAAAAATCTCCCATTTCACCCGCCCGACATTGGCACATAATTACCCCCGTCGCGCGCACAATCATTTGAGGTGGAAGTTTTCCATGAATAAGACCGCACCATCTCCTCGACGATCTTTTGTCGCTGGAAGGTACAAGCTCCTTACCCCCCTCCAAAATTTGCGTTTATCCACAGGGCATTGGCAGACAATTACCCCCGTTTGTGAAGCCCCCAGGCGATACCCGCGAAGGAACGTGTGCATTAAATGGCCTCTAAACCGCCTCTAACGCGCCCAAATCTCCACGCATGTGGCTGAAAATAAATACGTTACCTCTCGAAATGTCGAGGGTAGGGGATTATCTTCGCCTGACTTTCGCCTTTACGCTATAATTCCAACATGGATTTTCAGCTCGTGACCAGCTATAAGCCCCGCGGCGACCAGCCCCGCGCCATCGAAGAACTGATGCAGGGCCTCGGCGCGGGCGAAAAGCACCAGGTCCTCCTCGGCGTCACCGGCTCGGGCAAGACCTTCACCATGGCCAAGGTCATCGAGCAGTCCAACCGGCCTGCCCTCATCCTCGCCCATAACAAGACCCTCGCCGCCCAGCTCTATCACGAGTTCAAGCAGTTCTTCCCCGGCAACGCCGTCGAATACTTCGTCAGCTATTACGACTACTACCAGCCCGAAGCCTACATCCCTGCCGGTGACCTCTACATCGAAAAAGAGGCCACCATCAACGAGGAACTGGATAAGCTGCGCCTTTCTGCCACACGCAGCCTCTTCGAGCGCCGCGACGCCATCATCGTCAGCTCCGTCAGTTGCATCTATGGCCTGGGTTCGCCGGAGGCTTACTACGGCATGTTGCTGCTCCTCGAAAAAGGCCAGAAGATCAGCCGCAAAGACATCACCCGCCGCCTGGTCGAAATCCTCTACGAGCGCAACGACACCGACTTCCGCCGCGGGACGTTTCGCGTGCGTGGCGACGTCATCGAAGTCTTCCCCACCTACGATGAAGCCGCTTACCGCATCGAGTTGTTCGGCGACGAAATCGAGTCGCTGGCGCAGATCGATCCGCTCTTCGGCACCGTGAAGCAGAAGTATTCCCGCCTGCCCATCTATCCCAAGAGCCACTACGTGGTCCAGCCCGAGCGGCGCGCTGAGGCCATCGATTCCATCGTCACCGAGCTGAACAGTTGGGTCGCCGAACTCGAGTCGCAGGGCCGCATGGTCGAGGCGCAGCGCGTCCACCAGCGCACCCGCTTCGATCTCGAAATGATCAAGTCCATGGGCTACTGCCACGGCATCGAAAACTACTCCCGCCACTTCTCCGGCCGTCTGCCCGGTGAGCCGCCGCCCACGCTCCTCGATTACTTCCCCCGCGACTTTCTGCTGTTCGTCGATGAAAGCCACGCCACCATTCCCCAGGTCCACGGCATGTGGTTCGGCGACCGCAGCCGCAAGCAGAACCTGGTTGACTACGGCTTCCGCCTACCCTCCGCCATGGACAATCGCCCCCTCAAATTCGAGGAGTTCGAAAACCGCGTCCAGCAGGCCATCTACGTCTCCGCTACACCCGGCCCTTACGAACTCACCCGTTCCGCCGGCGTAGTCGTCGAGCAGGTCATCCGCCCCACCGGTCTTGTCGATCCCGAAGTCGAGATTCGTCCCGTCAAAGGTCAGATTGACGACCTGCTTGCTGAGATTCGCGACCGCGCCAAACGCAACGAACGAGTGCTCGTCACCACCCTCACCAAGCGCATGGCCGAAGACCTCGCCGGCTACTACACCGAGGTCGGCGTCCGATGCCGTTACATGCACTCTGAAATCGAGACCCTCGAGCGCGTCAAGCTCCTCGCCGGCCTGCGCAAGGGGGAATTCGATGCTCTTATCGGTATCAATCTGCTCCGCGAGGGCCTCGACCTACCCGAAGTTTCTCTCGTCGCCATTCTCGACGCTGACAAGGAAGGCTTTCTGCGCTCGTCCGGCTCGCTTATCCAAACCATGGGCCGCGCCGCGCGACACATTGAAGGCCGCGCCATCCTCTACGCCGACCGTGTCACCGATTCCATGCGCCAGGCCATGGGAGAAACCGACCGCCGCCGCGCCATCCAGAGGGCTTACAACGAGGAGCACGACATCACCCCGCAGTCCATCATCAACACTATGGACATGGGCCTGGCGCAGATTCTCAAGGCCGAATATGGAGATATCGCCGAGGAAGTGACCGCCAGCCTTCCCGAATTCACATCGCAGGCCGAGGTTGACCAATACATTGCAAAGCTGGAGACAGAAATGCGCGATGCGGCCCGCAAATTCGAGTTCGAGAAGGCCGCCCGCCTGCGCGACAGCATCAAGGAACTCCGCGAAAAGGAGTTCCTGTTCGGATAGTTTCGGGCCAACCGGGACCACTTCACTAAATCGATACAGGCAACCTCCGGTCCCTTCGCGCCATCTTAGGTGAATAGTTAGCAAAAAAAGCAGTGGTGCCCAGCGGAACCATGGGCCGCGCGGATTTCAGGTGTGCATGGCGACAATCCTACTCGTCGATAACGACCCGCTCCAGGCATTCGTACGCATGTCTAACCTGGAAAAGCGGTTCCCCGACGTGCAGCGCGTCTCCGATGCTGCTGAAGCTCTCTGCCTGGTGGAGCAACCTCTGTTTGCCGGGAAGCTTGGCCTTGTGATCTCCGGGCTGCACACGCCCGGAGTCGGTGGCCCGGAATTTGTAGCCGAGTTGCACGCCCGGCTACCCAAGGTCCCGGTTCTGGTGCTGGGCGCGGTCAGCGAACCTTCCGCCGATTACGCGGCCGAGGGCGTGCGCTTTCTTTCCAAACCCTTTGCCCCTGAGCAGATGCTCGCCGCGGCGAGCCAGATGCTTGGCCTATCCAGTCTTAAAACAGCTAAATGACAGCATGCCTGGTTACTCATGAGGCGCGTCGCTGAAGCCAAAAACCCGTTGATAGGGCCGCAAAGGCTTTTCGCCAACTGGACACCCGGTTTCGGGTTTTGTCATTGCGGTATGCATTGATTCGGTTTCGCCGAAGGCGCCCCGTCTCGTTCTCCACCCCAAGTGTGAGGTAAATCACATTTCAAGGGCCTATCATTGGTTGACAATGTCCTCGCTGGGTTGCAAATAGGATACCTAGTCCGCGTGCGAGAATCATGTTGGAGACCTGATGGCAGCCTTTGGTAGTTTTGCCCTTCTCATTGCGTTAGCGTTAGCAGCCTACAACCTGCTCGCGGGCACGATCGCCTTGCGCCTGATTGCCACCGGACAGCCGGCAGCAATCTCGCCCGAGCGGCTGGCTGACACTGCGCGGCGTGCCGGAATCGCCGGCTTTATCGCCGTCAGCGCGGCCGCATTCGCACTCGTCTTTGCCGCCTTTACCAACGATTTCTCCATTACTTACATCCTGGAGCACTCCAACCGAGCGTTGCCCGGCCCCTACAAGTTCTCGGCCCTGTGGAGCGGCCAGGAGGGCTCACTGCTTTTATGGGCGTGGCTACTCGGTATCTATGGATTTGTACTCCGCCTCACCCATAAGAACGACGTCAAACTCTACGCCTACGCCGGCACAATCCTCGCGGGGATACAAGTCTTTTTTCTTGCCGTGGTCAACTTCGCTGCACCGCCCTTCGCGCTTATGAAAGGCGCGATTCCCGACGACGGCAACGGCCTGAATCCGCTGCTTCAATATCCCGAGATGGTGATTCATCCACCCATGCTTTACCTGGGCTATGTGGGCTTCTCGGTTCCCTTCGCCTTCGCGCTGGGCGCGTTGATGATGCGCTACCCCGGTGAGAAGTGGATCAAGATCACCCGCGGCTGGACCATGGTCACCTGGCTGTTCCTTACCTGCGGCATCTTTCTCGGCATGCACTGGGCCTATGCCGTCCTCGGCTGGGGCGGTTACTGGGGCTGGGACCCGGTTGAAAACGCCAGCTTCATGCCCTGGCTCACCGGCACCGCCTTTCTCCACTCCGTGATGATGCAGGAGAAGAAAGGCATGATGAAGAGCTGGAACGTGTGGCTCATCTTCTCCACCTTTCTACTCACGTTGCTGGGTACGCTGCTCACCCGCGCCGGCCTTGTGAGTTCGGTTCACGCCTTCGCCCAATCCTCTATCGGCACCTGGTTTACGGTCTTCATGGGATTCGTGCTGGCGGTCTGCATCTTCACTTACATCCTGCAGCGCAACCACCTCAAGGGCGAACATCACCTTGAATCGCTCGTCAGCCGCGAATCCAGTTTCCTCTTCAATAACCTGGTCCTTCTCGCTGCCTGCTTCGTCATTCTGTGGGGAACGCTCTTTCCCATCCTCAGTGAGTACGTTCAGGGCACCAAGGTGACTGTGGGCCCGCCGTTTTATAACCGCGTAGCAGTTCCCATCGGCCTGTTTCTTCTCTTCCTCACCGGGGTTGGTCCGCTGTTGCCGTGGCGCGCTACCTCTCTTCGCGCCATTCGACGCAACTTCGTGGTGCCCTGTATCGCTCTCTGGTCCACGGTGATTGTCTGCCTCGCTGTGGGCGTTCGCCCATGGAAGGACGGCAGCTTTGATAACGGCAACTTCTACGCCCTGGTGGCTTTCGCCATATCGGCGGGCGTCCTCGCCGCCATTCTTTCGGAGTTCTTCCGCGGGGCCGGCGTCATCTCCCGGCAAACGCACCGCAACCTTTTGGCCGCAATGTACCTGCTCACTCGCCGCAATACGCGCCGCTATGGCGGATACTTGATTCACATCGGCGTGGTGATTGTCGTCATCGGCCTCGCCGGCGCGGCGTTCAACCGCAGCGATGAACGTGAATTGCCCCTCCACGGCACCCTGCCGATCGGCCCCTATACACTCGAGTGCGTCGGCTTCACCCAGGATTCAAACCTCAACTACAACTCCGAGTACGCGCTGCTGGATGTCTACAGGAACGGCAAGAAAGAGTTCCAGATGACTCCCGAGAAGCGCGTCTACCTCGCCAGCGATCAGCCCCAGACCATGGTTGCCATCCACTCCGTTCCCAGTTGGGATTTGTATGTTGTCTACGAGGGCACGAATCCCGACACCGGGCAGCCCATCATCAAGGCCTTCCTCAATCCGCTCGTAAGCTGGATATGGGCCGGCGTCGTCTTCATCGTCTTCGGCACGTTTGTCGCCCTCGTGCCCAGCCTCACTCCGGCCACAGCCGCCCTGCGCGTGCCCGCCAAACAAACAGCGCCCCCGGAACCTGCGCTAAAAGGCGGCGACTGATGCTGAAATCACCGCGCTTCCCCATCATCATCAAATCCGCGCAGGCGCTTCTCCTCGCGATCGCCGTCTGCTTCTCCATCGGCGCCAGCGACTCCGGCTCGCGCTTCAACAACCTCAGTCACCGCCTGATGTGTCAGTGCGGATGTGCGCAGCTTCTGGGCGAATGCGACCACGTGGGCTGTCCTTCTCGTGGGCCGGAGTTTGCCGAATTGACCGCGGCCATCGCCTCCGGAGCTACCGACGATCAAATTCTCTCCAGCTTCGCTGCCAAGTACGGCGCAACGGTGCTGGCCGCGCCCACCACCCATGGTTTTGACCTGGTCGCCTGGGTCGCGCCCTTTGCCGTGTTCGCCGCGGCGCTGTTGGGAACCATTCTTCTGGTGCGGCAGTGGTCCATCGGCAAAACACAAACCGCCGCGCAGGCTCCCGACCCTGAAATGGATGCGTTGCGCGAAAAGGTCCGCCGCGAAACCGGCTCAGACTCCGGAGGCTTTTGACGTATGACTGAAATGCAGGGATTTGTCGCCGGCCTCATGCTGGCGTGCGCGCTCGGGATTTACACCTTCTGGCCTGAGAATGTCTTCGCCAGCCAACACCAGAAGACCCGCCTCGACTACCTTTTGGAGCGCAAAGAACAGCTTTACGAAAACCTGCGCGACCTGAACTTCGAGTTCCGGGCCGGCAAATATCCTGAGGAGGATTTTGTCGCGCAGCGAGCGCAGCTTGAAAACGAAACGGCCCAATTGCTGGCCGAAATTGAGCACCTGCAGCATGCGTGATCGGGATCTATCCCTTCCACAAATCTTGGGTGCCCCAGGTCCCTTTGTTGGGACCTGGGAAAGCACGAACCTTACAAGTTCAACGAAACGATAGGAACTCATTCAAGATCATGAAAGTTACCAAGATTCTTCTCTACCCCGCGGCCGTCCTCTTTCTGTACTCCGCGCTTGCGCAAGCGGCTACCGTCACCGGCACCGTCACCGACAAGACCACCGGCAAGCCGGCCGCAGGCGATCCCGTCGTCCTGGTAGACGTCCAAGCCGGCATGGGTGAAGTTTCCCGGGCCACGACAAATGCCGAGGGACATTATTCCCTGAGTGAGCCGGGCAGCGGTCCATACCTCATCCGCGTCACCCATCAGGGGGCAGGCTACTTCATCGCGGCTCCCCAGGGCGGCGCTCCCGGCGACATTCCTGTATACGACGTGGCCGCCAAGGTCGACGGTGTCTTTATCGAGGCCGACGTCTTCGAGATCGAGACCGACAACGGCCAGCTTCGCATCACCGAGCGCTACTTCGTGCACAACACCAGCATGCCGCCCCGCACCGAGTGGAGCCCGCGCACCTTCGAGATCGTGCTGCCTGCTGAAGCGGTTGTCGCGGGCGTCGCGGCGCAGCGCCCCACCGGACTGCCCACCAGTGTCAAACTCGACCCCGTCGGAGCAAAAGGCCACTACGCCTTCAACTTCCCCATCCAGCCCGATGAAGGAGACAAAAACACCCTCTTCCAGGTCGAATACACCGTCCCCTACAGCGACGGCAAATTCACCTTCCATCCCCAGGTCACACTCCCCACCCAGAGCATTGGCGTTCTGCTGCCCAAGAGCATGACTTTTGCCGCCGCCTCCGGATCGACCTTCCAGTCCGTGCCCGAGGATCCCAATGTCCAGACCTACGTGGCCAAAAACGCAGTTCCCGGCAAGGCGCTGGAATTCACCATCTCCGGCACCGGCTCCATGCCCCGAGAGACGCAAGCCGACAACGGAGGTCAGGCGGCAGCCGGTTCAGGCAGCCAGGCCGGCGTCCCCAGTGGCCCCGGCGGCGGTATCGGCGTGCCGATCAACACTCCTGACCCGCTCAGCAAGTACAAGTGGTGGATTCTCGGCGGACTCGCAATTCTGATGGCCACTGCCGCCGCGTTTCTGCTCCGCAAGCCTGCGGGAGCCCCCGGTTCGACGGTTGTATACGAGCCCGGCGGAGCCGTAGCAGTGCCCGCCTATGCATCTCCAACGTCCCCGGCAGCGAAGAACACCGCACTGTTGAACGCACTGAAAGAAGAGCTCTTCGCCCTGGAAAGCGAGAAGCTTTCCGGCACGCTTTCGCCCGCGGAATACGCCGAATCCAAAACGGCCCTCGAAATCGTGCTCAAGCGCGCCCTCAAGCGCAACTCCTAGGTTGGGTTCTAATGCTCTCCCAGGTCTCCGAAATGAGACCTGGAGCAAGCCCTTGCCCCAAGGCGTAGCATGAAGGTAATCGGCTGTGAGTCTTCGCAAGTCTGACTCGCATCGAATGGGCAGCCTTGCCCCCAGAGAAAGTGGCCGACGGCAGCTAGAGGCCTAAGATGAATACCTTCAAAACTACGTTCCTGCTTACCGGACTCACCTTGCTCCTGGTCCTCGCCGGAGAGTACTTCGGCGGCACCAACGGCGCTCTCATCGCTTTTGCCATCGCGGCCGCAACCAATTTTTTCAGCTATTTTTATTCCGACAAAATTGCACTTTCCATGTACGGCGCGCAGCCTGTCACGCGCGAACAGCTCCCGCGTGCCTATGAAGTCGTCGAGCGCCTTACGAGCCGCGTCGGCCTGCCCATGCCGAAAATCTACGTGATTCCCACCGAGTCACCCAACGCCTTCGCCACCGGCCGCAATCCCCAGCACGCCTCGGTCGCCGTCACTCACGGCATCCTCGGCCTGCTCAACGATGAGGAACTCGAGGGTGTCCTCGCACACGAATTGGGCCACGTGCGCAATCGCGATATCCTCACCAGCTCCATCGCCGCCACGCTCGCCGGAGCCATCACCATCCTCGCCCGCATGGCCTTCTGGTTTGGCGCAATCGGCGGAATGGGCGGCGGCGGTAACAGCCGCGACCGCGAAGGAGGCGGCCTTGGCGCGATCTTCATGCTGCTCCTGGCGCCATTCGCCGCGATGCTGATTCAGCTTTGGGTGTCGCGCACGCGCGAGTACGAGGCCGACGCCACCGGCGCTCATCTCACTGGCAACCCCTACGCGCTGGCCAGCGCCCTTGAAAAAATCTCCGCCGTCAGCCGCCGTGTGCCTCTCGTCGCGTCGCCTACTTCAGCGCACCTGTTCATCGTGGCCCCGCTCCTCTCGGGTCAGACCTTTGCCAACCTCTTCAGCACTCATCCGCCCATCCAGGAACGCATCAAACGCCTCATCGGCCGCCCATCTGTTTATGGCAACCTTCAATAGCATTCGCCTTTCACGCGCCGGGCTTTCACATCGAACCGCACCCGAATCGCTCAACACAGGCATGGCAGCAACCGATATTCGCTTGACAATTCCGATGGAACTGCAATCCTTCATCTGTCCACTGAAGACTGATCACTGAGAACGGATCGCATGAAAACTCTTCTCCGCACCCTGCTCTATCTCGCGCTTATCGTCTGGCTGGGCGCAGAGATATTTTTCCCTGTCGTTGCAGCCGTCACCTTCGGCACCCTGGTTGGCGACACGCACACTGCCGGAACCATCGTGGGCGAGCTCCTGCGCATTCTCCACGGCATCGGCATGGTTTCGGCCCTCGTGATTCTCGCCCTCCTGGCTCTTGCTCCAGCGTGGGGCATTTACAAGTCGCGCGCCGTATTGGCGCCCATGATCCTGGTTGTGCTGATGCTCGCCTGCACGGCCTTTTCGAAGTACGTCATCATTCCGGCTATGGAGCGGGACCGCATCGCTGCCGGCGGAGCCATTGACGCCGCACCCCCTGACAACCCCAGCCGCATCCATTTCAACCGGCTGCATAATCGCAGTGAGCACGTTGAAGAAGCCATCCTGCTTCTCGGCCTGGCCACCGTCGTACTCGTGGCGCGGGCGGAGACCTCGCGCGTTTGAAGTGAGCTCAGATGTTCGTGATCGTTCCGATCCCAGACCCCGGATCCCTGCTCTGTTCCCTCCTGTATCATCGAAGAGGTCCCCTCGCGCTGTTCATCTTGTACGGACCTCAATGGAAAGCTCATGAAGACTGGCATTATCGGCCTGCCCCAGGTGGGCAAGACATCGCTGTTCAAAATCCTGACCAAAGCAAAATTGGAAGAGCGCGGCTACTCCAACCCGCGCGAGGCCCACATTGGCGTAGCCCGCGTGCCGGACGAACGGCTTGACAAGCTCTCCGCCCTCTACTCGCCGAAGAAAACCACCTTCGCTTCGGTTGAATTCGTTGACGTAGCCGCCATTGGCCAGGAGGCGCTCAAAGAAACCGCGTTCCTTACCAGCTTGCGCAACGTTGACGCGCTCATTCACGTCCTGCGCGCCTTCGAGGACGACTCCATCCCTCACGTCGGCCCCATCGATCCTCTTCGCGACATCAAGAACGTCGAATTCGACCTGATGATCAGCGATTTGACCCAGGTGGAAAAGCGCCTCGAACGTGTCGAAAAAGATTTGAAGAAAGGCCGCACCGGCGAGCTGGAGCGAGAACAGGCGCTTCTGATTCGCTCTAAGGACGCTCTTGAGAAAGAATTTCCACTGCGCGAACTGGAGATGACCTCCGAGGAGAAAAAGCTCATCAAGGGCTTCATGTTTCTCTCACAAAAGCCTGTTCTTTATGCACTTAACATTGGAGAAAGCTCTACGCTGGGGGACGACCTCGACTCGGCGGTAACCCGTTTCGAATTGGACGAAGTGGCCCATCGCCCCAATGCCGGCGCCACCGCCATTTGTGGAAAAGTCGAGGCCGAACTGGCCGAAATGGATGAAGCCGAGGCGGCCGATTTTCTGTCGAGCTACGGCCTTCACGAGAGCGGCCTGGTCCGGCTCATTCGCAAAAGCTACGAACTGCTCGGTCTCATCAGCTTCTTTACCGCCGGGGAGGATGAGTGCCGCGCATGGACAGTTCCGGCGGGCTCCAAAGCTCCTCAGGCCGCAGGAGCCATTCACTCCGATCTGGAGCATCACTTCATACGCGCCGAAACCATCCGCTGGGACAACTTGCTGGCCGCCGGTTCTGAGGCGGCAGCTCGAGCCCTGGGCACCCTGCGCCTTGAAGGCAAGGAGTATGTTGTGCACGATGGCGACGTAATGCACATCCGGCACAGCGGGTAAGTCAGCATGCTCAAGCTCTCGATCGTTCTCGGCTTAGTGGCCGCGCTGGCCGACGTGGCAGGCGGCTTGGTGCTGGTCCGCGCCCGCGGTGTCGAGCGCTACTTGCGCTATTTCGTTGCCCTTGGCGCCGGCTTTCTGATGGCCACAGCTCTGCTCGAGATGACCCCCGAAAGTCTCAAGCTGAGCCCCTTGCTGGGTCCTATCCTCATCATGGCCGGCTATTGCGTTGTGCACCTGCTTGAACACACCATCAATGCCCATTTCCATTACGGCGAAGAGACTCACCACGATGAGTTCATCTCTGGGCGTACCGGTTACTCGGTGCTGGGTGGGCTAAGCGTGCACGCGCTCTTCGATGGCGTGGCCATCGGTTCAGGCTTTGTGGTTTCGAATGCCCTGGGTTGGCTGATTTTTCTGGCCATCCTTTTGCACAAGGCTCCCGAGGGATTCACCATGGCCTCCGTCATGCTGGCCAGCGGACGCAGTCGCGCCGCAGCCTTCTATTCCGCGGTTGCCCTTGCCTTCGCAACGTTAGCTGGTGTGCTGGTCATCGAGCTTGCCCCACACTGGATGCCTTACGGCCTGCCCATCTCCGCCGGCGTGGCGCTCTATGTCGGCGCCAGCGACCTGGTGCCCGAAGTCAACCGCGAGCCCGGCATCCGCATGGCTTTGGTCTTTTTCCTGGGAGTTGCCGGCTTTCTGCTTCTGCGTATGCTGCTGCCGGCGCTTTAGCGAATGGAAAATTCGTGTTACGAGCGAGCGGCCGAGGCAATCTGCACCACCTCAGCCTTCCGTCTGGCCGTCCCGTTGAGCACTCCGCGCACTGACTGCATCACCCGCTCGGGCGTAATCAGCTGCATGCACACGTTATCGTTGCAGGCTGAGTTCTTCTGGTTCGCCGCGGTAACGCAAGGGGAACATGCAAGCTCCATGGTAATGGCTTCGGTGTTCCCAAGGCTCCCATAGAGCCGCGGCGTCTCCGGCCCAAACAGCACAATCGAGCGAATGGGCGTGATCGCCGAAAAGTGCCCCGGACCGCTATCGTTCGTCACCAGCACGGCCGCAATATTGTAGAGCGCCGTAATGGCCGGCAGCTTATGCATTCCGGCAAAGCTGCGGAAGCGCGGATGCCCCACCTTCTGCTGCATCTGCAACGCCTCTTCGCGCTCCGCGGGAGAGCCGGTAATCAACACCAGCGCATCCTCCCACTCGTTCACCACCATCCTGGCCAGTGTGCTGAAGTTGTCGCGCTCCCATCGCCGCTGCGGCAGCAGTTCAGAGCTGTTCGGGTTGATCAGAACAAGGCGATGGTAGTCCGGCCGGTAATCGGGATAGACCTGCCGCACCAATCCGCGCACATGCTCTTTGGCCTCGTCTGAAACAGGCTGGATTGGAACTCGGATCTCGTCGTCGGAAACATGAGTCTTGGAATAAGGAACCTCGGGCTTCGGCGCCAGAAGAGCATTCACCATGCAGATGAAGTTCTTCGCCATATGAATATGCCCGTTGTGATTCACCCGGTGGGTCAGCATTTCGCCCCGGTACAGGCCCTCGGCGTGGAACTTGTGAAATCCCACGCGCCGCCGCGCTCCCGAAAGTCCCGTCAGCAGCCCCGAGTAGCGTGAAAACAGCTCCATGTCGACCACGGTATCGATCTTGGCCTTGCGCGCCCAACGCAGAAAGCGCAGCGAGTCCAGCGCAAGCGTCCACAGGCCGGTCTCCCGGATGGTGACGATATTCGCCTCGGGGACCGTCGGCAGCAGTCGAAGGCTTTCGACATTCCGCTCAAAGATGAGGAAGAATATCTCGGCGCCAAGCGCATCCTTGGCCTTTTGCAGGGCCGGGTTCGCGATGATCGTGCTTCCCATCTCCGATAATTCGATGAACAGGACCCGCCGCGGCTTCTCCGGACCTTTGGGCGCGCCCAGCAGGCGTACCAACTGAGTGCATAAGAAGCACAGCGGTATTCCGATCCAGTAATCGACAGCCCGCATTGTCCGAAGCTTCATTCTGTCAGCCCCTTGTCACCCAAATCATCCAGAATGGCGTCTAACCGAGAGAAACACAGCGACCTGCCCTGGAAACTGAATTCCATTGCAGCACCGCTCGGTTGCGGATACAATTCCGGCGTGTTCTCGACAATTCGGATTATAGTTTGCGAGCAACCATTCGAAACTCCCACAAAACGGGCAGAATAGCCTGGATGGCATGCCCTTGGGAAGGCGTGAAAGGCTTCCAGTTTACGCGACGGGGTTTGTTCAGCCGCTCTCCACCCTCGACGCAGGCTGATCACAGCCTTGCCCGCTGTGCACGAACCTGGATTGGAGCGTAAGCGCTGGACAAGGCGGAGATAATTCGAAAACGCAACATCTTTCTCATCCTGGCATTCTCGCTTGTCGCGTTCGCAGTGATGGGGTACCACCCCGGCATTGAGGACGACGGCGTGTATCTTTCCGCCGTGAAAAGCGACCTGAATCCCGCGCTCTACCCCCACGACTCCGAGTTTTTCCGGGTACAGCTCCAGGCCACCCTCTTCGACAAATGGGTCGCCGGGTTCATCCACTTCACCCACGTTCCACTGGCGACAGCCGAGTTACTGTGGCAATTTGCGTCCATCGTGCTAATCCTTGTCGCCTGCCTGAGCATCGCGCGTGCCCTGTTTGCCGAGGCAAGAGCTCAGTGGGCCGGCGTTGCCCTGGTCGCAGCCATGCTTACGCTTCCCGTGGCGGGAACTGCGCTTTATCTGGCTGACCAGCATCTGCACCCGCGCAACCTGGCCACCGCGCTCATCCTTCTCGCAGTCTCGCGAATCTTGGCCGGCGAGCGCTCGCAGGCCGTTCCGTTGCTGTTACTGAGCTTCGTGATTCACCCCATCATGGCCGCCTTCGGCATCACCTTTTGTTTCTTCCTTACCATGGCCCTGCTGGAACCGGTGCATGTCTGGCTGCGCGCTCTGCGCAGCTCCATGGCCGCCGCCGTCCCCTTGGGTTGGATCTTTGAATCGCCTACTCCCGTCTGGCGCAAAGCCCTGCACACCCGAGATTACTTCTTCCTATACCGCTGGACCTGGTATGAGTGGCTGGGAGCATTGGCCCCTCTGCTCCTCTTCTGGCTCCTGTGGCGCATCGCACTCAGGCGCGGAGATACTCATCTCGCCCGCTTCGCACTGGCCGTCTTTGCCTACGGCGTTTTCCAGCAGACCGTGGCCATGGTGATGCTGGGCTCGCCCTCACTGGTCCGGCTTACGCCGCTCCAGCCCATGCGCTTTCTCCATCTCATCTATTTCTTCATGACCCTCCTCGCCGGCTGCCTGCTCGGCAAGTATCTGCTCAAGTCGAACATCTGGCGATGGGCCGTGTTTCTCATCGCGATCAACGCAGGCATGTTTGCCGCCCAGCAGGCTCTTTTCAGCAGCAGCGAGCACCTTGAACTCCCGGGCATGCGTCCTTCCAACCCCTGGCTTCAGGCTTTTGCGTGGATTCGCTTCAACACACCCACGGACGCCTACTTCGCGCTCGACCCGAACTACCTCAATGCGTCCGGCGAAGATTTTCACAGCTTCCGTGCATTGGCAGAGCGCAGCCAACTCGCCGACGCCATCAAAGACACAGCCGTCGTAACGCAAGTGCCGGATCTTGGCCCGGTGTGGGAGCGGCAGGTTGCGGCGCAGGCTGGCTGGCCCGCTTTCAAACTCGCCGATTTCGAGCGCCTCAAAGCTCAGTTCGGCGTGAACTGGGTGCTTGTCAAATATCCGCAACCCGCCGGTCTCGCCTGCCCATGGCACAACAACGACCTCTCGGTGTGCCGGATTCCCTGACCATTCCTCAGCCATGACCATGCCTGCGCGCAGCCACTTTGCGCGTTTGAGCTGTTTCCGCGAGAATGGAAGAAGTACCATTCAAACTTGCCGGCGCGGAGTCCGGTTCATGCTAAATTTTGCGCAACGTCTGATTCTCGGCTGCGTCCTGCTTGCCGCCCTCACCTTGGGCCTGGCGCTGGCTACCCGCCACACGCTCGCCGCGGCAGGGGAGTCGTCCATTGCCGTTGCCTTCGCGGTACTGGCGGCCCTGGTTGCGTTGGGAACGATTCTGTTTGTGCTGCAGCCCGTCCGGATGCTGGCCCGCGATGCGAAGAAAATCGCCCAGGGCAATCTCGAACATCGTGTCGAGTGGAGCAGCCACGACAACTTCGGCGTCATCGCCGGCGAGCTGAATCGCCTTGCGGTCAGGATGCGCGACCTGCGCGATTCCGAGGCCGGCCGCAAACAGATGGAGTTTCAACTCTCCGATGCCGTGCTCCAATCCATCTTTGAACCCATCATCGTCACGGATAGCAAGGGGCACATTCTCAAAGTGAATCAGGCTGCGGCTGAAGTGCTGGGCAAAGCCGCAACAGATCGCATGGCGTTAAGCAATACACCCGGCGGCGACAAGATCCTGAGCGCCATCCGCGACGCCGTGGCCATGCAAAAGGCCGTGGCCGCGGAAGACGAAGCCTCCACCCTGCCCATGCGCATCGGAACACAGGAACGAAGCTATCGCCTGCGCACCACGCCCATGCGCGACTCCGAAGGCCGGCTCCTCGGCACCGTCACCACGCTCGAAGACGTCACCACCCTCCAAAATACCGACCGCTTCAAGACCCAGTTCATTTCGGTGGCCAGCCGCAAATTACGCGGCCCGCTGCTGCAATTGCGCCGAGGACTCTATGCGCTCGCGCAGGGTTTTGGAGGCGCCCTCCAACCGCTGCAAGCTGAGCTCGTGGCCGCCGCAAGTAGTGAGTCAGAGAAGCTGGACGAGCTCATGTCCGATCTCATCGAAGTGGCCGAACTCGACACCGGCAAACGAGAATTCCAACTCGAACGTCTTCATCCTCTACCTCTGCTTAACGAAGTACGCGACCGCTACTGCGAAGAAGCCGCCGAGAAACGAATTCGCATCGAAGTCAAGGCCTTCGCCGACCTCTCCGTGGTCAATGCTGACCGTCGCGCCCTTCGTTCAATCCTGGATAACCTGCTCTCCAACGCGCTCCGCTATACTCCCCCCGAGGGCGAAATCCTGCTTGCCGCTGAGGAAGTCAAGAACTTCGTCCAATTCACCGTGCGCGATAGTGGCCGCGGGATCGAGGCCGAGCGCCTGAGCAACATCTTCGACCGTTTCAACGCCTTCTCCGATGCCGGCACCGGTATGGGTCTCGCCCTGGTCCGCCGCCTTGTCGAGTCGCTCGGCGGACAGATCGCCGTCGAGAGCCGCCTCGGACACGGGACTACCTTTCGTTTCACTCTGCCCGTGGCCGTTGTGGATGTGGTGAATCACCCGGTCGAGGTGGGCTGAGCGATGGCTGAGATCCAACTCGAACGCCAGCAGGAACCCGCCCGGCTCCGTGTCTACATCGGCGCCGCTCCCGGTGTCGGCAAAACCTATCACATGCTCAACGACGCCCTGCTCAAGCGCAAGCAGGGAGTCGACGTCGTCATCGGCCTGGTCGAAACGCACGGCCGCCAGGAAACCGCCGACCAGATTCACGACCTGGAAATCGTGCCCCAGCGCGTAATTCCCTATCGCGGCGTCGAGCTCAAAGAGATGGACGTGGATGCGATCCTGGCCCGTCATCCGGACACCGTGATCGTTGACGAGCTGGCTCACACCAACGTCCCCGGCAGCAAAAACCGCAAACGGTACGAGGACGTCCTCGAGCTGCTCGATGCCGGCATCAACGTCATGACGGCCGTCAACATCCAGCACCTCGAAACCCTCAATGACGCTGTCAACCGTTCCGCCAACACCGTAATTCGCGAAACCGTCCCCGACAGCTTCCTCAAGCGCGCCGACGAAGTGGTCAACGTCGACGTCACGGTGGAAGAACTCCGTTCGCGCCTTCGTGAAGGCAAAATCTATGCTCCTGAAAAGGTGGAGCAGTCCCTCGCCAATTTCTTCAGAAAGGGCAATCTCAACCTGCTCCGCGAACTCTCTCTGCGCACCACCGCCGAGCAGGTGGGTACCCGCGCCTCGGAATACCGCCGCACCCAGGGTCTCGAGCAGGCGCCGATTCCTGAGAAAGTGATGGTGTGCCTCAGTACCCGTCCCGGCACGGAACGGCTCTTGCGCGTTGGCGCGCGCGTGGCCGGCCGCCTCGCAACCAACTGGTACGCCGTTTACGTCGTCCGCCCTGACGCTGACAAAGGCCACGGCGACCCCGAAGCCTTCCATCGCCTCGAGGAGTACCAGCGCATGGCACGCGACCTCGGCGCACAGGTCGTCATGCTCAACGACAAGAATGTCTCCGATGCCCTCATCCGCTTCGCCCAGCAGGAAAGCATCTCCCACGTCATCTTCGGCCAGTCTGTCCGATCCCGCTGGGACATCCTGTTGCGTGGCTCCGTCCTCAACCGGTTTCTCTCTGAAGTCCGCGACGTAACCGTGCAGGTCGTCCCCATGCAGAAGCCCCTGCGCAGATAATCGCGATTTCGATAATCGCCGAACCGCAAAGCTGTTATCTTCAACGAAGGTCGCCGCGGCGTCCGCAGCCGAAAGATCCGTGGTTCCTTTTCGGAATTACTACCGGGTTGGCCACAGGCTTCTCAGAACTAAGCAAAACGTTGATCTCTCTATCTGCATGCTCCACGCTAGGCTTGGATTCATTGACTCATTTGCGTCCCGTCCCTCTTTTGGCAATCCGGGCGGATCTTTCCACTTTATTGAATCCTCATCAGGGCTCATTTCGTTTTAGCCCCATTTCCCGCATCAAAGTGTTCGAGGTGAATTGAGATGCATGAAAGAATCGCCCTGGTGCTCGTGCTGACCGGACTCATCGCATGGGCAACCGGTTGCAAGAAAGAAGTCGATCAGGCGGAGTTCAAATTCGCTATCAACAACTCTTTCGCCCGCCGCCACGAATGCATCTGGCCCGAACCGATAAAACTACCTGCCGAGGCCGACCCATCCAAGGACGAGAAGACCCGCGACTACGACGCCCTTACCGATGCTGGCCTGCTCGTGCGCGGGTCCGCAGAAAAGAAGCGCCTTCTCGTCGGCTCGAAACAAGTCAATCATTACGACCTCTCCGACAAGGGACACGCCGCCTGGACTCCCGATCCCAACCAGCCCGGTTACGGCAACTTCTGCTTCGGCCACTTCAACGTCACCGCCATCGAAAACGCCACCCCCAACGCCCCCTCCAACCCCACCCAATACACCGTGACTTACCGCTATGAGGTCGAAGGCATCCCGGGCTGGGCCAGCACTCCCGAATCGATGAGGGCTTTCCCAAAGATTGCTGCTGACACATCTATCCAGACAGCTACCGCCACCCTCGTCAAAGGCACTAACGGAGGCTGGGCTGTCGTACCTCCCCAACCCGCGCAATAGCCGATGGAGAGTCGATCCCGGGGCACCAACAGGAAGTAACCTCAATCTTGGGTAGGTTCCTGTTGAGCCACGACCCGAGCCTACTTCGTCATCGAGATTTCCAGGCCTATATCGCCTTCCGCAATCTCCACGCCGCTGAAATGCGTCTGCGCCAGCATATGCTGAAATTCATCCCTTGTGTAGGCGCTCTTGATCAGCATCGTCTTGAAAGTCACCTTGGTCATCACCCTGTTAAACCAGGACAATCCCATGCCATCCACTTGCCGGCTCACCACCTCAGGAGAAGCATTTCGCTTCAAGTCGATAATCAATCCACGCCCTCCAGGCCGCAGCACCCGGCACATCTCCTCAAGCGCGCCGACAGGCTTAGCAAAGTTTTTGAAGGCCGCGCGGCATAAAAGAAAATCGAAACTGTTTTCCGGCAAGGGCATGTTCGAAGCCGAGCCTTGTCTGAAGTCCACCGTGACGCCTGCTTCCGCTGCCTTCTTCGCGGCCATGGTCACAAAAGTTCTGCTGATGTCCAGCCCGGTGATGGAATACCTGCCGAGCTTTGCCAGTTCAATGCAAAAATAGCCCGGCCCGGGCGCGACCTCCAGCACCGAACTGCCCTCCGGAACCTGGCGTGAGATCCGGTGCGCAAGCTCGATGTATTCCTTCATCATCTCGGCGGTATTGGCTGCATACCACTTCGCGACCATGCCTTCCATGCCTCTGTCTGCGTGAGGCTTTCGCATTGCCAGAGTTGTCATGATGTGTCCTCCGTTTCTTCTGACTTGATCAGGTTTTGAATTTGCAAATCAAAATGCGAAGGCGGGCCTATTCGCAGAACACCCGCACCTTGGTCGTGTTTCCGTCCTTCCCGTCCACATCCACGGTCAGGTCTTCGAGGTGGTCGATCAGCTCTTCAAGGTTTTCCGGTTTGATCTGCGACAGCGTCAGCGGAACACCATGCCGGTTAAGCGCCTCGTCCAGTTGCTCGTGGGCCTGCGCCGGTATGAGGCTGGCCAGCCGAACGCCCGCCCGCAGCAATTGCAGGGGCACGCGCACGTTCACCGTGGTGGAGCCTTTCAAGCCGGTCATCTCCTGGTCAGCCTCCACCAGCACGCGCAGATACTTCACGCGGCTCTTCACTCCCCCGCCCTTCGCTCCGTTGGACCCATTTCCTGCGCCCGCACCGCCGGAGTAAGCACCCGGGTTTGCATTTGTATCCGGCTCAAGAGCAGCCAGCAGCCGTTCAGCTTCGTCCGCCGTGATTTTTCCCGAGGCCAGCATTTCCAGAATTTGACGACGATGCTCGTTCATAGAATCCCTCCAAACCAATGTGTGCAGAATGTAAGTGCGTGGTGCCCGGCGACCATCAACCCCGGCACCAACGCATTGAAACTGTGTCCGAGCCCAACAAGTAATTCGTGCAGTTGGGGCAGCGTCACCCATGCAACGGCGAGACAGACAGCCAGTCTCAGCGTGATCTCGTCCCCGTTCGAGAGTGCCACCAACAGCCGTTCCGCCTCTCGCGGCGTAACCCGCCCCATGGCGACAAGCGACAAAATGATGCGGCGATCTTGGTTCATGGCAGCCCTCACAGAATCCGAACCATAACCCGGTTGCCGTCCGTGCAAATGCGAACATCTGTTCCCGGCAGACTGCATAGGATGGCCCAGAAGACCGAGATCGCGCTCCACAGGCTAACCCGGCCAACGATGCAAACTCCCACCAGCACCAGAAAGATGAACGGCGAAAGCAGAATCACGGGAATCCACAGCAGAAAAAGCGGAACCCACAGCCGGATCCTCCGCCAATGCGGGTTCTCGAAGTGAACAATGGCGATATTCGGAATCATTTCAGTGCCTCCAGTGCGCGGATCGCCTCCGCGGCATCAATCTCACCGCTTTTCAGCCGCTCCAGCACTTCCGCGCGAGATGGAGACGGGTTGGTGTCGACAAACTCCAGCTGGCCGGCAATCCGGTTCAGACGCGCCTTGATAGTCGGGTAACTGACCCCGAAGACCTGCTCCATCTCCTTGATCGATCCGTGCGACCGCAGAAAAGCCGTGATAAAGACCTGGTCTTCCAGGCTGAGCCGCGCCAGTTCCGGCAGCACAAACGCCCCCTCAATGGCAATTTCCTTCTCCGGGATGCGCACTCGTTCAATCACCAGCGGCGACCCCTGTGCCATCCTCAACAGATCCTGCCAGTCAGAAGCATGTTTGGAGTCTTGTGCCATCGGCGGGAGACCTCGTTTCTCAACCATAGTGAGAAATATAGTAAATATTTTCAATAAATGCAAGGTTATAAATTAAGTTTATTAAGTTATTTCGAATCGAACGAAGAGCTGGCGAAAAGCGGTGCGAGAGTCGCGGCGAGGCAAATCTTTCCAGATTGAGTCCCGGCGAGAATCTGGGAAGCAGAGCCTTGAAAGAAGCTACCGATCCTTTTCTGCAGGGAGACTTTGGATCAAGAAGCCCTTCAATGCAACCGCATTATTATGCTCAAGATCGTGAGAGCTGTAGAGCAGCGTGACGTTACCCCTGCGTGCAGCTTCCAGTATTGGGCGCCATGAAGCTGGATTCCTGCTAAGTTCGGCACAGTAGCGCCGCCGGAACTCATCCCAGCGCGCCGGATCGTGGTGAAACCATTTCCGCAGATCGACGCTTGGAGCTACGTCCTTCAACCAGGCACTGATTTCGAGCGACGACTTTTTCACTCCGCGAGGCCATAACCGCTCTACAAGGAAGCGGACGCCGTCTGTGCTGGAAGGTGCTTCGTAAACCCGCTTGAGCTGAATCATGATACGAATTCCCGCGAGAGAAATCTCATCTACTCATGATGGATCGGGAAATGTTCAGAAGGCAAAACCTTCCCCGCTGTCGCAGGCTCGATATTGCCCAACCTTTTACGAGTCTGGCCCGCCCAGAGGTTCCCATGTGAATCAATTTCCCACGTCCTTCATCTGAACCAGCAACATTTTGACGGGAGTCCTCGCCAGGATCCCGTGGGGCAGCATCGGAGGCATGTAGACAAATGAGCCGGGTTGGGCGTTGATCTTGTCCTCTCCCAACTGGACATCGGCTTCTCCCTCCAGAAAGTAGAGAATGGCCGGCGTCGGGGCTGAATGCGGTGAAAGCTCCTCCCCTTTCGAAGAGCCGAACAGAGTGACATTCACATTGTTGTCCTTCTTGAGAACCTGGCTCAAGATCCCCTTTTCCGGCAGCGCGACAAGGGATATGTCCCAGTTCCTTCGGGCGCCAAGCGGGCAACTCATCTGCATGTACTGCAAGGTGCGTGACAGGATTGCTGGAAGGATTGTGCATTACATCTTGCAGCTTGAGAATGAACGATAATCGTAAACAGAATATTGTTGAGGTGAAATGATGGCGGTGCAAATTGGAGCAAAGCCGGATAGCGGATTCGACGATCCCATCGGCATGCTCATTGACTGTCATCGCCGGATCGAGCGCTTCCTTCACATGCTTTACGTCGTGGCCAACCGCGCGCGGAGCAGGGCCTTGACGGACGAAGAGGTAAAAGCCGTGCAGTCGGCGCTCCAGTACTTTCGTGTGGGCGGGCAGAGGCACACGGCAGACGAGGAAGAGTCTCTGTTTCCCAGGCTGCGCACTGAATCCGCCGCCGGCAACGTCGAAGAGCTGGGCCCACTTGAGAGCGATCATCGCCATGCCAATGAACTGCACCAGGCGATCGAAGCTCTCTACTCTGCATGGATCGCGAATGGCTCCCTGAGCGGGGAAGACGAACAGCAGTTACGATCCAATACAGAGCAGCTCAAACATCTCTACGAGGAGCACATTCAGGTGGAGGAACACATCGTGTTCCCACGTGCGGCCGGGATGCTGGACAGACGCACCATCGCCCAGATGGGGCGAGAATTCCACGCCAGACGAAAATAGATCCACGCCGCGCGCAGGACCGACGCTCCAAGCAGTCCATGATGGATTCTCGTCAAACTTGAGGAATTGCCTCGGTAAAGCGCGTCCGGCTTCTACATTCCAGGATGGGTCACTTCGTTCGCATGGGGCACAAGGTCCATGTACACGGCGCGGGGCATATTGGTCTGCCAGTGGTTCGTAGCCCTGGCAAAAAGCACCAGGCCGATAAAGATGTACGCGAGAATGCTCGCAACTGCCAGCGGCCCGAGGGCTCTTCGATACCAGCGTTGCGCAGCCACTGCGGCTCGTCTTGGCGGCAGAGAGAACAGAAGGGCATCCTGCGCCGGGCAGGCCGCGACACACACCATGCACGCGCTGCATTCGGCGGAACGGATCTGCACCAGGCTGTCCACCGGCAGACCGGCGGGACAGGCGCGTGCGCATTTGCCGCAATCAATGCAGGCGTCGGTATCCCGGCGAATCTTCACCGGGCTCAACAGCGAAACCAACCCCAGCAACGCGCCATAGGGGCACAGATAGCGGCACCAGAAGTTCTGCACCAGCATGGACCCGAAAACGAGCAGAGCAATCACAATGGCCGCTGTCTGCCCCATATCGCGAAAGAAATTCAGCATCTTCACGTCCGCGACCAGGCCGTATGGCGTGTTCATGAAACCCTGAAGTGCTTCAGCAGACATGGTGCCGATGACAAACAGGAAGAAGCCAAGCAACAGGTATTTCAGACCTCGAAGTGGCAGATCAGCCCATCGGGGCAAGCGCAGATTACGCCCGAAGATTCTTCGGCCGAGCTTCCACAGGTACTCCGAGAGTGTTCCCACCGGGCACAGCCACGCACAGAAGGCCTTTTTCAGCAAAAGGCTCATGAGAAGGAAGGCCATGAACAAGAACATCGCCGCCGGATGAATGACCGGCACATGCCCGGTGAGCAGGAAATATTTCGAGTTCATGAGGCCGGCGATGGGCAGCCAGCCTTCGACCCCGGCAGGGCGAGGTAAATAGAGGCTCGCTCCGCCGTGCTCGAAATAGCGGACCCACAGATAGAACTGCACACCGAGCCAGCCATTCAAAGCTACAAAGATCCACTGCACAATGTGCCGGATATGCTGCGAGCGGTCCGGCATCAACCGGCGAATAAGCCTCCTCTTTTCCCCTTCCAACGGAGCATTCCCCACTGCTTGTGTACCCATGCGCTCTTCTTTCCTTCTTAAGCAAAGGGTAGTAGACGGGCAAAGAGCAAGCTATGACTTTTATCACAGATACATCAACGGGGTCGGGGCCGGCGCATTCCGCTGCAATTCGGGCTTTCCGTTTCCGCCGAACAATTGACGATTCAATACGCGCCGTTCGAGACCTGTTCTGCCTCGACCTGTATTTGTTGACCGAACCTGGCTACGCCACAAAGCATCGAATCCCGGTTTCACATTCTCGATCAAAACAATCGGCGCACGCCGTCAACTTTCCGTGGCTGATTACCGATATTCATGCAGGAGCTCGAAACTGGGGATTGCGGCTCGGATCGAGGAATCGAATGAGCAACACACTTTCAGTGGGTTCTGTTTGAATGCTCGCCGACCTGTTGAATATGCACGTCCACTTGTCTCAACACGGCAGGCGCTCCCTGGCAGGCCCCGGTTTGCGACCGGCCTCGAACAGGCGAAGATTGAGGACGTTACCTGGCACGCCCTCCGGCACACCTTCGCTAGCCGTCTGCTGATGGCTGGGGTAGACTTAAAGACAGTGCAGGAACTGATGGGACGCGAGACGATCGCCATGACCGCTCGGACGTACTTTGCCCCAACTCTTGATTCGTCCGGGGTCGGTTTCGGCACAAATTGGCAACCAACGCCAAAAGCCGCACAGGACCGGAAAATTGAATAGCATTCAACTTATTGAATCTGAATAAGTTGAAATTGGTGAGAGCTCGTAGCTCAGTTGGTAGAGCAACGCCCTTTTAAGGCGTGGGTCCTGGGTTCGATTCCCAGCGAGCTCACCATACAAAATGAACAATTTAGTAAACGGTGATCGAAGGCTCATAAAGGCTGCTGTGATACGAATGTGATACATGGATTTGGAAAGCCTCCATTTCTGATAATCAGCGCTGCACCTGAAATAATCTCTCGCCATTGCGTCCCGGTCGCTGGTTCCGATTTGAGCTAACCATCGCTGACCGAGTCGCGATCCCCAGCCACTACTGCAACTGCACATCAGCGCATAGCGCTGCACAGGATCGCAACGGAGGCTACACGCGCGGAGCGCGGCAGGATGTTGCCATCAGACTCAGCCCTTTACTCTCAACAGGTTCAGGACGGGCAAGTGAGCAGTACCCAATTCTTATCGATAGTAGCTACTTCTCTGAGTGACACCTCTCCCTTCGGTTACTGTTATCGTCTGTCCTGTTGTAATGTCGGCGAGCCTGTCGAATTGTCCACTGGGCCAACGTATTGCAACCGACTCTACCCTTTCGTGCCGTGCAAGCCCAAACGTGAGCACGAGTTCGCTGGCAGACAAATAGCTTGACCCGCTACGGAGCATTTGAGACTGAGTGTCACTGCCCGCTGTAACTGTGACCACTGCTCCAATCCCGTCTCGGTTCGATTTTGTCCCGATTAGCTTCACCCTAAGGCTATGCTGCAACGCTGCTTCGCCTGTGGCGTGATTCTCAAACAGATACGCAGGGCCGCCGTTCGTGGCCAGCAGGACGTCAAGGCGGCCATCATTGTTGATGTCCCCGTACGCTGCGCCGCGCCCAAGGCGCGGCGTAGTGAACGCCGCACCCATATCCTTGGTTACCTCACGGAAGTTGCCGTTCCTCAAGTTGTGAAAAAGTTGCGGTGGCATTGGATATGTGACGTTGGGTTGAACCTTCTGAATGTCTTCATCGATGTGGCCATTCGAGATGAAAATGTCGGGCCAGCCATCCAAGTCGTAGTCAAAGAAGAAGCAGCCAAACCCGACGGTTAGAAGGGTCGCGCGACCCAACTCGGAGCGAGGCGCTTGGTCTACAAATGCGCCGTGTCCGTCGCCGTGAAAGAGCGCAGCCATTTGGTAGGTAAAATTGGTCACCAACAAGCTAGGCGCACCGGAACGGTCGTAGTCCATTGCATCGACTCCCATTCCCCCGCGTGCCATGCCGCTCTCGCCAAACGCAACACCCGCGGTCTCCGCCTGCTCGCTGAACGTGCCATCCCCATTGTTGTGATACAGCTTGTTTGGCTGCGTGTCATTCGAGAAGAACAGATCGGGCCAGCCGTCGTTGTCGTAATCGAGAATTGCGATTCCCAAAGTCTTCGAGGTAGGGTCTTCCAAACCCGCCCTCTTCGTGACATCCTCGAAGGTTCCGTCACCTCGGTTATGCCACAAACGCACGGATAGACCTTTGTACGACTCCGGTGTGCAATAGGATTTGCTTTCTCCATCCAACGTGCAGTACAAGTCACCTGCGATGGACCATTGCACATAGTTGGCCACCACCAAGTCCAGCTTGCCGTCCCTGTCGTAGTCCACCCAGGCCGCGCTGGTGCTGAACTCGTTAGGGCCCCAGAGTCCAGCTTTTTGCGTTACGTCGCTAAACGTACCATTGCCATTGTTGTGAAACAGGTGGGATTGCCCAACTGCTGTCACGAAGAGGTCGTCGTAACCATCGTTGTCGTAATCCCCCACCGCTACACCCATCCCATACATCTCGACGTCCAGCCCTGCCTCTTTCGTGACATCCGTGAAGGTGCCGTCGCGATTGTTGTGATACAGCTTCGGTGTGCTGCGCTTTGTGACGTGTCCTGGCCAGTCCATCCCGTTTACGAGAAAAATGTCCGGCCAACCGTCGTTGTCGTAATCGATGAACGCTACGCCCGGCCCCATAGTCTCTGGAAGATATTTTCCACCGAAGGCGCCACTATTATGCACGAAGTGAATTCCAGCCTTCTGCGTAATGTCTTGAAACGTGATGGTTGGCTCCGATGCCCCATGCTCTGCCGTCTGAGGCAGAGCATGCAAGATAGAGAAGAAGAGGACTACGCAGAACGCTGTTCTCACGAGTCTTGGAACCGCGAGCGTATGAGCAGGTCCGTGTATCGTATCTCGTCTGGTCGCCATTTTCGAGAACCTACTGGGCCGGGGCATTGCCGGTCATCGAGGTAGCTGCAAAGGCTTTGCCGTCGAAGTACGACTGAGCCTTCGACCACGTTGCATCACCAACCAGGCGCCCCAGTTTACGACCGGCCATGTCTGCACTCACGAAGTCGATTCCGGCATAGCGCCCTGACATGCCTGCTTGGTCGGCAGCTTGTGTGAAGGTTTCCCATTTGAGCGTGACATGCCTGGCAGGAGTGACCCCTGGCTCGATCTTGGAGCTTCCCGCTGGCAAAGTCACTGAGTACCCGAAATTGTCGCTGCCGGTCCAGAGAGTGAGGATGCGCGCAGCTGTAGCGGCGTACGTACAACGGGCGGAAGGGTATTCGGGAGATGGCGGCGTAGGGAACGTCTTGGGTTGATAGGGAATCCATTTCGAACCATCCATCTCAACAGTCCCCTTGCCCGGCCCTCCCCATCCTCGAATGGTTTTTCCCCGGTACAGTAATTCGATCGCGGTAACTGGGCGGATCGAGTCATCGGTGCGTTTGGCGTCCCAGGCCGCAATACTGGCGTCGAACAAGGCGTTGCCCAGTGCAAAGAACATTTTTACGTTATCATCCAGAGTATGATGGTCCCTCTCCGATACCCATTGCGCTAGCCGAATCCAGTGGCCAGGCGGCTGCTCGGTATTAGGCCCGTCGGACCAGTACTCAGCAATCATCTTCTGCCTATCATTCAGTGTTGCACTGAGTTCGATCAGCTCTTGCGCTTCACGCTGATATTCGATCGTTCCGTATTTCGGCGGACCAGGTTCAAGCAGTGCGCGGAATTGATCTCCTTTGCTCATCGCAAATGGTGTGACATAGCACCACTGCGCTCCATCGAACATCTGCAGAACAAGGCTGCCGGTACCGTCTGTATACGTGAGCGGTTGCCAATGGTCGGGATTCAATGGCTTGATGAGAGGAAACCGGGCAGGGACAGGTGTCGGGGCGTTCAAAGAACGATATCCGCTCCAGTCAGCGTAGGGGGATGCTGCGCTCATCTTAATCCCTGCGCTCAACGCATTTGCTTGAGCCGCAGAGTCCATGTCGCCAAGCTGGTTGGACTTGTCGTGATGCCGGAATTCGAGCACTGCGCCGCACGCGACATTGCCGATTCCGGCGGGGGTCTCGATATCGGTCGAATGGTCGTTGGGATCGTACCCAAGCTGCTTCATGAGCGGCTTGTACAGGGAACTTGTATTGCCCGGCAAGAGATCCGTGAGCGCGCGATAGGCCGCGTAGCTGATCGTCTTCTCCTTGTTTGCGGGGGTACGCTCTAAAAGAGGCCGTCGCAGTGCTCCAGCTAACTGCGTCCCAACGGCTCGCGTATCATACGCTGCCCATGCGTCGTACATACAAGTGTTGACAATAGCCAGCGCACGTGAGGCCATCGGTGCACCGAGGTTTGAGTCGCGGATGGCTTGAATCTCAACTGCATTCCATTGAAGCACGATCTTCGACCGGGACTGCGCTCCGCTATTTGGCGGGACAAGTGCGATAACCACAACGAAGATGCAAGTGAATAATCTCATCGGGCGTCAAAAGTTCGTAGCCGGCAGGTCCTCGACCGCCGATGAATTCACTGTGGCTAATCTCGCTCTTTCCGGTCGACCGTAGGGCCCAGAACAGCGTAGTATGGACGCTCCGTCTCAAAATCCCTTAACGAATTCACGGTACTAGCGGGAAGCTGGCGTTTGCAACGCGGCTCCCTCGTGAGCCCACCAGTCTTTCCATTCCTTCGTGTAGAAATCCGGACGCTTTCTAAATTCTGCCATTGACGGTTTGTAATCGCCGTGTTGGTTGAAAATCTCTGAGAGAGTAATCACTGCAATGTACCGAATGGTACTGTCCGAATCGCTCAATCGCTGAATCAGCGTCGGAGCGCTGCTGGCGGCTCCAATATTCCGAATGGCTTCCATCGATCCAAGGCGGATCGCCAGAAGTCTTGAAGATGTCAATGATTCTAACGCGGACAGATCTTCCCGATTCCTGATTTCATTAAGGTCGCCGCCAATGTTGGCAATTGGAAATAAAGCACCGTCTCCTTGATATCCCTTTAGGTACTGGATAAGTAATTCAAGGCTCCCGGGCGCACGTGCCTTGATCATGATCGCCAGTGCGTTAAAGGCCAGCTCGGGGTCTTGCGAGGTGATTAGCGGCGTGATCTGAGCTAACGTTCCCGGTTGCAGATTCTCCATACCGTCAAGAAGCTGCATAGCGTTGATCTTATCTTCTCGTCCGTTTTCGTGAACTATTTCGGCAAGAGTGGACTGAAGCTTCAAGAAACCGGACCTACCTTCTCCAGTGGGAATGCTGGCGAAGCTCGTAACGCCCAAGAAACGGTCGGCAAAGACGTAGGTAGAGTCCTGTGAATGTTTCAAAAAGAGTATGGCCCGCTCGTTCTGTTCCAAAATCGGCATTATATGGGTAATAACCTCTGGCCCTTGCTCGTCAAAAGAGACGACGATCGACGAAGGCAAGCTTTCATTCGCCTTATAGACATCCTGCACGTAAACCGACGCCAAGACCCGCTTCAAATGCAAAGCGCCATCGCCGCTCTGTACTTCTTTCTCCTGAAGCACGCGGAGCGATTCGACCCTGCCGCTGCATACAACATCGGAGGCCTCGAACACCGGCCTCACCTTCTGTGAACCGGGAACGGGAACGAGATCTGCTAAAAGCATCCTGCTCATTGCGAGGACAGCAATAAGACAACTGAATCGGTTCATCGCGATCTCCTATGGCGGCGACGCAGGGTTGAGCCATCTTCCATGATCTTGGTACAACTGATGAGTATTTGTTAGCACTTGGACGCCTGCGCCACTGGTTATACTACCGACGCGTATACTTTGGGACGCATGTATTACCTGTGTAGTTCCGAGAGGCGATCCAGGGGGCAGAGTGCGAGGGGTACTAGTTGAGGAGTGTGCGCAGATATTATCGTCGAAATCGCCATCTGTCTCGACATAGCCCGGTAATGCGGTAATAGTGCCCCAGTTTTCATTTGTGTAATCGGAGACCGTTGATCCAAATGCCTCGTTTACACCGATATTCGTAATCGTTACCCCAAAATAACTCATCAATTGATATTCGACCCAGCTTGAGTAACCAACCGTCCCACTATGATCGCTACACGAGGTTTGATATCCATAATCTGTATTACTCACGAACGTAGCTTCGTACGGCGAATCGACGCTTAGGTCCATCGTCGAAACGACATTTCCGCCACCCGAAGGCACCCATGTCAACTGGATGGTTACGTCGTCTGCTGAGGTGCTGGCTCCTGTGCTATACACCGTGACCGAGTTTCCGGACGTGGATGTCGTGCTCTGCTGGCTGCTCGAGCTGAAGCTGAGGATCCCGCCTGTAATTGACCAGTTGAAAGTTCCCCCACTGGCTCCGGAGGCCGTAACGACACTCTGAGTGTTTCCCAACGACCAATTGGCTGGCGCCGCTATGCCAGGGCCCAAAAACCACAGCGGTGTGCTCAGTGTCAGAGTAGGTGGCACGCTCCCTGAAGAACCCGCACTAATGAGCGTGTACTGGTACGGACAAGACCATGACGAACCCTCGCACCAGTAGTTTGTGTACGATGGCTCATCATAAATGTATTGGGCTGTGATAGTCGGGGACCCTGGACTCACGCCGGAGACGCTTCCCGGAGTTCCACTGCCCATTGTTCCTACCGTTGCAATTGAGCTTGCGCTGGTCCTCCAGTTCGAGTAGGAACTGTCGTTGTATTGAGACCCGGTATTCCAAGTTTCATAGAGTGTGAGCTGATGTTGTTTACTAACCGCCACGACGAACGGGTTGTCTGCCACTGATGAAGAAGTCACGCCATTGCAACTTTGGCAGTATAGCCCGCACGTCGCCTTGCGCACGTTGTAAACACCGGAATCGATGTTGACCAAAATGTGCTCGTTCTCCGCATTGCTGCCCATGATCTCGGCCCCACCGTCGTGAACGGTCGCGGGAATGACATCTCCGTCGGCGTCCGGGATTCCGCTCTCAACGATATCCGAGATGTTGAAAGTCCGGGTCGAGCGGGCCTCCAGATGAATTGGGTAATTGTAGTGGCCTCCGGTATAGGTCAGTTGGAAAATGAAGTCCTGAGCCTCATCTGCCGGGTTCCAGATGGTCACCATCGTGTCGTCGCCGTCGGCAATATTCCAGTAGGAAAGCGACTTTGAGGCGCTCTCCGCGACAGCGTGCGGTGTCACTTCGAACACATAGGTGTTGGCCTTGTCGACGCTTCCAGCAGCGATCAGCAAGCCTCCGGCATTGCCCTGGACCTGGAATGCCAATTGAACATTTCCGGAAAAATCCTTCAAGCCCGCCTGGGTCAGGAACCCGGAGAAGTCAACAGATTGGCTCTGAAGGGGTGCAAGACTGAGGACTGAAAGCTGAAAGGAATGGGCCGTGCCGTCGGCCATCCACCACAAGGTCGGGGTAGCTGTTATGACGCTGTTCGACACGTTTCTGAGAACGGTGTACGGAGAGAAAGTCGTGCCTGCAGGGAAGCGCATCATCGGATCGGCAGGACCGGTCATCAGGCCTAACTCCGCAACGGTGATCGACGAGGGAGTACTCGTGGCGGGAGCGGTGCTGAATGGAATTCCAGCCGAGTAGCCTACGCCGATGTCCTCAAGGCCGCCGTTGACGAGCAAGTCGGTTGCCGTGCCGGAATAGGTGATGCGAATACCCCCACTGGCGGCTTGGGTCGTTGCTAAATCATTCATCTCCAGCATTTTGGTTCCGTGCGGCGAGATCTGAGCAGTTTGTTGACTAAAGGTTCTGCCGGCATCGTCACTGAGTTCGACGTTTGCGCTGAGAGATTGGGAGGTCGTATTGGTCAGAGTGACGAATCCGGAAACATTTGCCTCCTGTTTCCACCATAAGCCCTCGACAACTCTGGATGTGCGGCTGGTCGATTTGACAGCCGCGCCCGGGAGATCGGGTGCTTTGCTCGAACGAAGGCCGTAGTTGAAGATGAGGCTGTGCGTCGGGTCAAAGTTTCGGATGGTGCCACAAATCGGGTCCCACGGCCAGTTGTATTGCAACTCGATATAGCCGCTCAGTGTGGCATAGGGAGCGATCCCAAGCTTCTCAAGCGATGCTCCGATATCGAGAATTGAGGTGCCCGAAGGCTCCAGGGCAATATCGGAAAGCTTGTAAGCGACGCCATTACTCAGATACAGGACTGGTGTCACGGTAACGGCGGATGTTTCAACGCTGTTCTTGATATAGACAGATGACTTGAAGTTGGCATCAACCATCCAAGGCCCGCCGACCATAGACCCGGCGACAGGTGCCGGCATCGGGTAGGAATGGCCGACCTTAGGGGCAATTGGCTTATGGGGAGCGAGCACCTTGGGTTGTTGCTGGGCAACGAGCAAGCTCACACATGCAAACACGAAGTGAGCCACCGCAATCAGTCGAAGACTGCGCAAAAGGAGGAAACGTAAGGACATCGTTCATGACCTCCGGTTCATCTGGCAGTTCAGCTTCTATGTATGTATTTGGCAGGGGAAGGCATTATTCGAACTGGGAAAAGCATCGCTGAGTTCAGAATCACAAATCGCTACACAGCCTAGGCGGAAAAAGCTTAGGGAGAACTCCATCTGTTGTCAAGCGAATTGTGCAGAAGCCTATAAATTCATTGCATCTTCACAATTCCGGAGCCGGATGAATCCATTGCAGGAGCAAAATCCTGATTCTTCGCAGGATCAATGCCGTACGGGCCCTTCGGTAAACCGCATCCTCAGCACCTAGCCCAAACAGAAATTGGACCGACTACTCAATTACGCAGCGCTGTCGGAAACTCATGAGAAATTGCAGAAGGTCGGTTTGCGCGATGCCACTGGCAAGTGCCAGCGAACCGTGAGACGGCCAAGGTGGCCTCAAATGATTGCGCGGGTTCGGAAAACCGAAAACCTGACATTCCCCGGATATTAGGACAATAAGCCGAGGCTGGGAGGCCGGTGTCAAGGCTCTTCGACCGCGGAACGCGGCCAGCGAAGCGCGGCCTTGACGCCGGCCGGGCCTCGGCTACACTGCTGCTATCCGGGGAATGTCAGCGTAGGTCTGGATTACATGCCCATACCGAATCCCTGACCTATCTCGTGCTCGTGGGCGGGCCGCTGCTCGAAGGATTGCTCGACGGCCTGTGATGGTGCGGCCTGCTGGATCGCTGGTGCGTGGGACACGTCGCGGCTGAGTTCATGGGCAAGTGCTGATGAGTTATTGGTGAAAATCTGCGCGTCGTGCGCGCCGCGCGAAACGGCGACGTAGGCCATGCGGCTGTTGAGCAAGTCCTTTGCGCCGAGGTGGGTGTCCACGTGGATTAGGACGCGGTCGGCAGTCTGGCCCTGGCTCGAATGGCTGGTCACAGCGTAGCCATAATCGAGATGTACATGCCGCTGAGGGTCGAGTTCAACTGCGCGGCCGTTGTCCAACTTCAAATTCAGCCGCCCATCTCCATAGATGCTCTCGATTGTGCCCAATTCGCGGTTTGCAACTTTGAGGTCGTTGACGGGCGCAGTGAACTGGATGCGGTCGCCCTCAGAGAAGCTACGCAGTTCTTCGCGGAATACCGAAACGCCCTGTTGCCGGCGCGGATCGTAGTTACGCTCCGTGCCGTCACGCAACTCAACCGTCAGCCGGTTGGCTGGTACGTCAATACTTTTCACTTGCGCGTACTCGCCCCTGCCGATGCCGGTCTCTTTTGACCGGCGCGAGTAGCGCAGCACATCGCCCACCTCGTACCGCTCGGCCCAGGTACGATCTGCGCCGGTGAGGTCCTGGCGCGGCACCAGAGTTCGGATGTGATGCTCTACGCTGTTCACAGGACCCCGGCTCTGCAATTCCGCATGAATGCGCTCGTTGATCTCCATGCGGGAGCGATTGTCGGGCGAGACAACCAGTGTGCGTTCCGGCGAGTTGGCATATTCTTTCGCGATCACAGTGATGCGCTCGCCGTGGTTGGGAAACTCATGGACGCGGCCCTGCCGGTCAAGGCTCTCGACAGCCTCATGGACTTGGCCGCACGCAAGCTGCTCGACCACTCGTTTCAGTTCCGGGTCTTTCTGGCGCACGATCTCTTGCAACCTGACCGTCAACATACCCGCATCCTGAAGCTGCGCAAACGGCCGCCCAGCTTCTACGGCCTCGTGCTGGCGCCGGTCGCCGACCAAGAGAGCACGATCATTGGGATGCAGCCGATGCACGAATTCATGCAATTGCCGAGTGGACGCCAGCGAAGATTCGTCGAGAACATAGAGTCGTTTCTCACCTGTATCCGACTGCTCACCGCGCATCAGATGCTTTTGCAGTGTGGACGTCTCCATACCCGCTTCAGCCAGCTTCTGTGTCGCGCGCGATGTGGGCGCAAAGCCCTCCACGCGATAACCATCTGCCTCTGCGGCTTCCCTGATAACGGAGAGTACTGTTGTTTTGCCAGCGCCCGCGACGCCGTCTAACCCGACGATCTTTTCACGAGAAAGGAATAGATCCTCCACGGCGGTACGCTGCACGGCGCTCAGTTCCGGGTGCCGGTCTTCGGTCCTGATGCGCACATTGGGCGAAACCAGCATGGGATGGTTATAGCCGCGTCGGTTGCCCTCCTGCATCCGGGCAATAATCTCGCGCTCCATGCGAATCATGCCAGTGGTCGTAAAGTGCTGGCCTGCGCCGTTGTGGGCAACTTCGCGGAATTCACCCGCGCGAACGCGGCGGTCGAATTCGCGCTGAATTGCCGCATAGGTTGTTTCGCCCATGCCACGCGCCAGGGCGAATTCAAGAATCGCACGGCGGTCCTGCACCGCCGATCTCTCGAAGACATGATCCCGCGCCCAAGTCACCGCGCGCTGAGCACTCACCTCGGGTTCACGCGTCTGATACTGTCCGTGTGCTCGCGCCTGAGCAACCACTCGATCTGCCTGGTTCCCGAACTGCGCGGCCAGCTCACGGTGCCGCCGCAAGACCTCCTCCTGCGACAGCAGCTCCTTTCTGTCGCGCGTGTGATGCGCGGCGATCTGCGCGGCTTTCGCTCCATCGATGCCCTGCTCGCGGAGATGGTCTCTGATCTGTTCCCGGCGCGGGCTGGATGCTTCCAAATACTCTTTCGTGTATCCCTTGATTTCCGGTTGTCCGTGTTTGCCGCGCTCGATCTCGTAACCCAACCTTTCGAGCCGCAACGCCAACTCCGAGCGGTAAACGGCTGTGATGTACCGCTGCGAAACAAACATCTCGTGCGGCTGAAGCGCGCGGGTCTGGCCGTTCTCGCGCTCGGTCACGTTGAAAATGACAGCGTGGGTGTGCAACTGCGGGGCGGCATATCCATTTACGGGCCGCGCGGTGTCGTGCTCGAAGGTGGCGGCGGCAAATTTCCCGGTTGTCTCCGGCGCGTGAACGTTGCCGATGCGCGCCTGCGTGTATCGCTCCAACTCTGCCAGTGCCGCGCATACGCTCTCCCTGTGGGCAATGCGGACGTGATCATCGCCGCCGACGAGAGCGGTGATCGAAACTGACTTCGGCGCGGAGAACGTCGCGTCCCACCCGGCGCGATGTTCGACGCTGGTGACTTCCTTGCCGTTTTTGCCTTTGTAGGTCCGCGAAACCTGGTGCCGAACGAGTTCCTGGTCGGAGTGCGGATGCTGGCCCTCTGCCAGCCTGGCGAAGTGTTCGTCGTGGACGGGGCCGCTAATCTCCCACTCTTTGGCGAGGCTGCCCTGCCATTCGCTGAACACGCGCTGGTCGCGACTCCAGTAGTTCTGTTGGCGTGAGGCGAATTCCTCTTTGTGGTAGGTTCGCGCCTGGCTGGCCGATAGCGGCTTCGAGATGGTGAGCATGGGGAGTGCTCCTCAATTGCTCGGATTGGACCGGGCCGGGGTTTTCGTTCATTCGATCTCGTCGTTTTCGCTCCAGAGATAGCCGTCGCCAGTTCCGTTGTAGACGCCAAAGATTGGAATCGCAAACGATGGCGGACTGGCTTCCGGCTCGCTTGACGCAATGCTGTGATTCGTTTCAGTGCGGCGCCGCTCAATGCAGTGCTGTGCGCGCCTGTGCAACACGACGACGGAGGAGCAGAGCTTTTGCGCCATGTCCGCGCACCAGTCCAACAGACTCCAAGATGGCTCTTCCCACCATGAACGGTGGCGCTCGACGGAGCGTTCGACGACCCAGTCCGCGAACCGATTTGCCAACCGGACGAATCCGTAAAGCCCATAGCCAAACGCCACAAGTCCGCACGCTTCCGGCAGGAGAAGAAAGCTCCAAAGGCTCTCTCCCTCAAAGGCAAGGTCGGACAAACCGCGCTTGAGGATCGCCGCCGGAACTTCCCGCGGCGGTTCCTCGGTCAGACCCCTCCAGCCTGCATCGAGAGCCAACTGAGATAACTTCAGGTCAGTTTCGCCTTGAGAATCAACATCGTCTTCCGTGGCCAATTCCCGCTTCCGGTGTCGGCCGGTCTTCCAGACGAAGCCGACCTCCGCGGACGCCGGCGTGATGACCGGCAGCGAACACCAGATGTATGCGGCAAGGTAATGGCGCTGAATGGGTGTCCAGAACCATTGGGAACATACCCAGATGGTGCCGGCTTCGACGACTACTACGAACGCGACGAGCCAAGCCAAGTGAGTAAGAATCGGCCTCCAATTCATCGCACTTCGCCATCCTTTCCAATGGGCCGAGCGAGGAAATCGGCGAGCAGAACACGCGCCCGTTCGAGCTTTTTGGCATCGCCCTGGTCCCGGATACTGAGGACCGATTTGGGCAGCATGGGCTTGCCTTCGACCGTAGCCTTGGCACCCGCATGGAACAGGCTCAACACCGTATGGCGCACAGCCCACACCTCGGCCAGCACCAGTTCAATGGGGTCGGCCGGCCGCTCGCGCGCGGCCCGCAAGGCCGTCTCGCGGAGCCATTCCGATAGGGGCTGACCGGCGCGCTCCGCCGCCGTTTCGACCTCGGCAAGCTCTTCAGGAGGCAGCCGCGTGGAGATGGTTTTGGTGCGGAAGCCGGGCTTCGTTTCGTCGGCTGGGGAGAGACGGTTCGCCTGTACGGTCGTCGTTCGGGAGGCGTTCATGTGGGAGACCTCCGTTCTGACTTGCGATTTTGGAGTTCGAGCGCCGATTCTGGCAATTCGAGCAAAGCTCTTTCGCTTCAACGTGTTTACGCCGTGGCGCTCTCCGGTGCGTTCTTTGTTTACAAACGTAGACGCGCGTTTACCTACGTAAACGCGATTGAGCTATGTTGCTGTCGCAACGGATGTTGACATTTGTAAACGCCACGGCCTCTCCGGTATCTATGCAGTTCCCAAATCGGGGGTGTCGTGTCGCACGTTCATCCGCTGCGACAGCAGCGCCGTTCTTAAATCTCGCCGTATTCCAGCACTAGCTCACCCGAGATGCGCTGCAGCTGAGGCATCTCCCAGGCACGGCGGAATGCCTCCTGAAGCGAAGCCCATTCCTCAGCCGTAAACCCGAACGAGACTGATCCCTGACAGCGAACCCATACGGGCGGTACCGTTGTTTCCATTGCCGTATATCCGAAGAACCAGCGGCCCTGCCAGAACGAATTCGGCGTGCTCGTGTCCCAGTTCTCCAGCATCGACCGGAACTCCGTGATCACGGGCCAGGGCGCGATCTCGTACATCGCCTGGCGGGCTTGCGGCAGGCTCACCAGGACGGATAGGTCGCGTTCGCTTCCTGTCGCAAAGGATAAGACAAATCCGCCTTCGAATACCGACGAAATCGCCGGCCCCCACGGGTGTTCGGAAGCCGCTCTGCGGGACGGGTCCCGGACCGGATAGCCGCGAACCAGATAATGCCCTCGTGCCGCCGCTCGCCAGAGTACCGGCCAGTGCGGCTTCAGAGCCTGGTTCATCGCTTCGATTCCGAAGGATTCCTCCTCCAGAAACTCGTAGAGATTCCGCGCCGCAAACTGCGGCCATGCCTCGTCCACACGCGAAGCCTCCAATCTCCGGATCAGGCGCTCCACTGCGGTCGCAACATCGATGCCTTCCGCCTCGGCTCCGAAGACCGGCTTGCCCTGCTTGTCCAGGACGGGCAGATTCGAGAGGTAATGGGTATCCCGGCTCGACTTCTTCCCTCGCCGCCCTGCGTACGCCGCAAGAAAAGCTTCCAGAATTCCGCTCATCGTCTCCGGGGAAATCGGATCGCCAATGTGGCTCTCGACCCCCAACTGGATGTAATAGGCGACGACGATCCATTCGGCTCGCGCGAGGCTCAGTCCGGCTTCGGCCTTGTGTCTCGCGGCCGCGAGTGCCACGGTCGCGTTGGCCAGCAGCTCCGCCACTTCCAACCTGTCTTCGCGGGCCGATTCGAGAAGCTGCTTGGCTACCTCGGAAGTGGTAACGTTGTCTCCGCTCTTCTTCGTGAGGACTTCCTTCAGCCGTTCGAGCCGGGAGCGCAGTGCCTCCGAGATGCGAATGGAAATCACCGGCTGCTGCGGCCATCCAGGCTTTTCGGCCACTCGTGTTCCTTTCTCCGTCTGGCTCTCCGGGGCTGCGGCTGCGGCTGCGGCTGCAACTGTCATGGGCATTTGTAAACTTACAAGTTGACTCTATGGATACTCCTGCGCTATTGTCAACCCATGCAAGACTGGCGAGGTGCCCCTTGCGTCTTTCTTCCCCTACCCGTCGCTTCCAGCGAGCCGCGCTAGTCGGTCAGCTTTCCTTATTCGATCCAGTCGATCCCCTAGTCCAGATCGACGGAGATCAGGCCCCCGCAATTCCAGCTCCGTTTCGCAATCCCTGCGCTCCCGCGCCAGCAATGGTACCAGAATCTGCAAATCGGAAGCCGCAGACGCAAAGACGTCAGAGCGGTAAGCGCAAACCGCCTGCCACAGCGAGCCTGCCGCCGGGCGCGAAACTGCTCGTGAGTCGCAAAATCGCTGCGGAGATGCTGACCATCAGCATCCGCAAAGTGGATTACATGATTGCAGACCGGCGGTTGTTGACAAGGAAAATCGATAATCGCGTGCTGATCCCGGTAGAGGAGATTCACAAGTTCGCCAGATCCGATCACCCGAGGCGCAAAGCTGGATAGCCTATCGTGGCGGAGCTATGCGTACACTGCGTCTTTCGCCGTAACATGCTTCGCCGGTTTGCCCCGGTCCGCATTGGCAGGCGGACGCAACTCGATGCTGCTTCGCATCTTGAGCCGATCCGCATAACTCAGCAGCTTCTCGATGCTGACTTTGCTGATCCTGCCGTGCAGGAGATTGCTTACATTCGGCTGGTACTCATCCAGAACTTCCACAAGCTGCCGCTGAGTAAAGCCGCGCCGGTCGATTTCCGCCAGGATCGCCTCCACAATGGAGGCCTTGATCTTCAGCGCCGATGCTTCCGACCTGGAGAATCCCAAGTCGTCCAGAACGTCGCCCGTGGTGACGTGATACGATTTGCTCATTTTGACCACTCCGTTGGTCGATGTCCTGATTTCGTATCCAGCAGTCTCTGGCGGATTTCTTTCAACCTGGTTTTCGCCACCTCCAGATCACGCCTGTCTGTTTTCCTGCTGTCCTTCTCAAAGCAGTGCAGGACGTGAATGGTATCGCCGATCCGCGTCAGGTACATCAGCCGATACCACGTCCGTTCGTCACCGTCTTTAAGTTCCCACACGCTCTTACCGACTGAGGTCATGGGGCGGTGTGAGCAGCGAGGGCTATGCCCGTTCTGAATTTGCCGCAACGAAAATCCCAGAGTCGCCTTCACATCATGAGGGAAGCTGCTCAGAACCTCCTTTGAGTCACCCTCCCACTCGATCATCGCTGGCCGACGTTCGCTGCGATCCGTCATGACTGAATCGAATATATAACATCTTATATGAACCCTGCAACTGCTAAGCGATAGGAGACTCGGCCCAGCGGCGGACTGTAGCGCCAGGGCCCATGATTCTGCCCTTCTTGATCGTATAGTGTAGAGGGGTCACCGCTTCGCATTAAGGACAGCCATCGCGTCCACGACTTGCGACGGCGCAAAATGCGCATAGCGCATGGTCGAAGCGATTGAAGCATGACCCGCAGCCTCCTGAACAACCTTCAAATGCACGCCGGCCTGCACCAGCCGCGAGCAAAAAGTATGCCGGTTATCGTGCCAACGGTAGTGTTTGATTTTCGCTTCGTTCAGTGCGGCCTGCCACCACTTCTTGTTGTCAGCTTTGGCGAACACCACGTCCTCCGGCGACTTGTTCGGCTGGGTACCGGACCGATCCCTGCGTTCGAGGTCAAGGTCGCGCAGCTGCTTTAGCGCCGCCGCCACGTCGTCGATGATGAAAGCATTGCGAGGCTTGCCGTTCTTCGTCTTCCGCAGGCGCATAATGCGTCGCTCAAAATCGACCTCACCCCAGCGCAAGTTGTATTGCTCTGACCTGCGCATTCCCGACTTCAATGAAACCTCGAACTCCATTAGCCTGTGGATCGCCTGCTTCCGAAGTTCCGGCTGCTTGATGGGGTCGTGGGAATCAATGCTGCGCTGTAGGACTTCCCGTAATCTTTTCTCTTCCTCGGCGGTCAAGAAACGTTCTACTCCTTGCCCCACATCGCGGAGCGGGACATCTGCCGCTGGATTCACCTCTACCAAGTCTTTCCGCCTCCCATGCTTATACAGCATCGAAAATGTCCCTCGCATTTTGTTGACAGTGCCATTGGCCAGTTCCCTATCCTCCTGTATCTCGTCGAGCCAGGCCTCGATCTCGGACGACTTCAGTGTTACGGCATCCCGGTCGCCGAAGGCCTTTCTGATCTCGGCGACTCGCTTTGGCGGGTAGATTTGATCCCTATACTCTTCCGGGTGAGCTTTTACGTACCGAACGAACTCGTCGCACAACCTGCCTACCGTGATCGCGTCGGGACATCCCAGAACGGCTACTTCGGCCGTGGTCAGCACCGGCCTCTTCGCGGTTTTTGGCAAGATTCCTTCACCAGTGCGTTTGATGGTCCGCGCCTTCTCGACCCAGGCGATTGCATCCGCCCTACCTTTGGGTCCACGCCCAAAGCTCTTCCTGACCAACTTCCCCTCTACCCTGATCCTGGCAGACCACAGATCGCTGCCCGGAGTTCTCTCGTAGACGCCGGTTACTGGTCTCGCCTTTTTCGCCATAGATTCGCCCTCGTATCACATAGGTATCACATTCGGCTTGCCGCCCGAGACCCACGTCTATAATCAGAAAAGTGGGGCTCAAGACGGCGCACTGTGATACAAGTGTGATACACCAACGCTGTATTCCCTGCAACTCCGTGCAGCGGTCTAGTTCTAAGTGATGAAAGAATACCAGCGTAAACACTGGCGATTTGCGACTTCATGCAGCGATATGCAATGCGGTGCAGAACCATTTAAAATGCCCTTTTAAGGCGTGGGTCCTGGGTTCAAGTCCCAGCGAGCTCACCACTCAAAATGAATGGTTTAGGCCGCTTTGGAGTCTAGAACCCTCGTTATCTTCGCCTGCAACATGTTCCGTCGATGTACATCGACTGCCGTCTCTACAGTTGCAAGAACCAAATGTCCCTCGGCACCCTTCTTGTGATTGGGGATATCATGAAAGATGACCCGCTTTATCCGCATGAGTCCCAAGTGTTCTTTTTTGAGCACAGTAGCCCCTTTCGGTTTTGGGAAAACCCTTGCTAGGCCACTTGGCGCAGAGTTTCAATGCCCTGATCGTCGGATTATGACCAACCCGCGATTCTAGCGAATGAAAAGCGAAAATGCAAGACTCCTCCAACGCACTTGACTACGCCCTGAAAAGGCCGGCGTCGGCGGTCCAGGGTATTCGGACCGTTTAGGAATGCGTGCGGCGGCTGAAGGTGCACTCTGCATTCAAGCATCAACCGCAGCTTAATTTCGATCGGGAAAGGTCGGCACTTCCAGTGCTGCTTTGCGGTGTTCCAACGGCAATGAATATGGCCTGGGCAGCATGTGCCGTGGGAACCAATGGGAACTGGTGCTGTATCAGTGGTGGGAAACGCACACGCTACCGCCAGCGGCGCAGGTGGGATTGCCCGCTGCGGAAGCATCCGCAGCGCAATAAGATTCGTGCTCTCCTGGGGTTTCAAGCGCCGAAACCCAGATGCTCTTTTGCGAGACCGGCAATCACACGATTGGGTGATCGTCCGCACCGTGCTGTCTCAGTAGAATGATGATCATCAACATCTGCATACGCGGACTGGGAGCGAAGCATAGAGTACGTCCGGATGCAGATGGGGGAGTACGGACCATGACGGTGAGTCCGGGCATCCTATTGCGAGTGCTCGTAGCGATTGCCTTGTTTGTTCCCGCTGCAAACAGTCAGCAGATTTCAAGGCTCGATCGGGAGTTGTCTGAAACGATGCTGGACAACGTCTCCTCTGATGTGCACAAGTATTATTTCGACGCGAAGCTTCACGGCTTGGATTGGGATGAGCTCGTCAACCAAACCCGGCTCGACATCGACAAAGCTCCTGACTCGGGTGTGGCCAATGCGGAGATTGCCGCGCTGTTGGAACGCCTGAACGATTCGCACACCCGCTTTTTTCCGCCACGGAACACCGTCACCGCGGATTACGGTTGGAGATTCAAGATCATCGGGAAGCGATGTTTTGTCACCCAGGTGAGCCCCGGCAGCGACGCCGAACGGCAAGGGATGAGAGCCGGCGACGAGGTGTTCACCATCAACGGATTTGCCGTCGATCGCGCCGGCGCTCCACTGCTCGAATATGCGATGAAAGTGCTCATGCCGCAGAGCAGGCTGCAGGTGGAAATGCGCGATCCAACGGGTAAGCTCCTTCATCTCACCGTGGGAGCTACGGTCAAAAAGCACCCAACCATTTCAAACCTCGGCGGCAGTTCGTGGAACTCAAATCAGCGGAGGATCGACGCGGAGGATGCATGGTATCGAGTGAAAGCCAGGTATAAGGAGCTCGGCCCTGACCTCATGATCCTTCGCATTCCGGCTTTTGTTGAGACGGATTCGGATGTGGATGACCTGTTCAAGAAGGCCCGGTCCCATAAAACGCTGATCGTCGACCTGCGCGGTACCCCGGGCGGGATGATTCACTCGGTGGTCAACTACCTCGAAGACGTCTTTACCAAGGAAGTAAAAGTGGGCAATTGGGTTGAGCGGGACAAGATCGATCCATTGACGGTGAAGGGTAACCGTAAGGGTGCGTTCACCGGGGATCTGATTGTTCTGGTGGACAGCGAGACGGCTTCAGCGGCCGAGATTTTTGCACGAGTGGTGCAATTACAGGAGCGCGGCACGATCCTTGGCGACCACAGCTCCGGCCGGACCATGGAATCACGGGTGTTTGTTCACAGGACGGGATTCAACCCGGTCTTCGCTTACGGGGACTCCGTGACCGTGGCGGATACTGTCATGTCGGACGGGAAGAGCCTCGAACACGTCGGCGTAGAGCCGGACAGAGTGTTCCTGCCCACCGTGGCCGATATCGCGGTCGGACGTGACCCTTTGCTGGCGTATGCAGCAGGTCTCGCGGGCGTTAAGTTGAGTCCGGAAGACGCCGCAAAACTGTTCCGGGATCCGGACGAGCAGAAGTAGTCGCCACTAAAGAAGCGGCGCGTTGCCTAATCTGCGGCGATGGTCGATGAGCTATGCGGCTGGCGGATGGAGTGCAATACTTTGCACCCGTGATCCTGCACCCGCGATTGACCCGTCTTACCCGTATTTCGCCGTATTTAGGCAGTTCCCGACGTCGTACAAGTAGTTTAAAAAACTAGTTATTGGCGTTCTTTTAAGGCGTGGGTCCTGGGTTCAAGTCCCAGCGAGCTCACCACTCCTTCCGGCCGCCGCTTCCTGCTCCCAGAGCAGCTTCTCCGTGCAGACACTCCGCTCCCAATCCAATTGCCTTTTTCATGGCGAAAGGGGGATGACGACAGAGACCCATCCGCCCTCAGGCTCTGAATCTAACCATCCACGAGGGATTGACCAACCTGTAACTGCCGGCTCGCCGGCCGTCCGGCCAGAGCCCGACGCGAGAGGAGTCGTACGCGCTGCCTTGGGAAGAAGTTGCTCGCGATTACCAACCCATTTGGCGCATCCGCTCAAGAATGATCGCGCTGTAGTGATTCATGCGCTCGGGCCGTCGCTTCAGAGGCAACGGCAGAATCGCGGCGAGCCGTGCCGCCTGATCCCGATCGACATGACGGGCCGAAGTCCCGTAGTAGGCATGGCACGCCGACTCTGCGCCATAAATGCCGGGGCCCCATTCAACCTCGTTGAGGTAGAGTTCCAGAATGCGTTGCTTGCCGAGAACCACTTCAGCCACCGGTACCAGTGTGGCCTCTGCGCCCTTGCGGAGGAAAGAGCGGCCCGTTCCGAAGAACAGGTTCTTTACGACTTGCTGCGTGAGAGTGGAACCTCCGCGAATGCGTCCGCCTTCCGCATCTTCTTCGGCAGCGATCTCGATCGCGTGCCAATCGAAACCGTGGTGCTGATAGAAGCGCGCGTCCTCCGCGGCGATAACAGCGTGCTGCAGATCGGGCGAGATTTGGCTCAGCGGAACGAACCTGTACCGTTCGTGATACGGGCTGTGGTGGATCCAGGCCTGCAATCGGCGCTCGACGTGTACGGCGGTGGTCGGTGGGTCAATCCACCGCGCGGCCACGAGGGTCAGTGCGGCAAGCGACCAACTCAGTGCCACACCGAGGCCAATCCATCGAACGAAGGCTCGAAGAAAACCTTTCCGTATCGGGGCCTTGGGGTGTGTGTCTGGTCTTTCCGTCACATTTCAGAATAATCGCCTGGGCCAGGTTGCCGCCTCTGGCTCGTCTTGCACGCCAACCCGGAATGCGCGTGCCCATCCCTTCCGCGCCTTTTGCGGAAAGGTTGGGACCGCACAAAAGCCGCAGTTGAAAAAGCCTACCCTCTCGGCCAAAAATGCTCCTCCGAACACCCGCGCAGGCGTTCCGCCGCACTCTCCGGCGTAATGTCCCTTTGCGGCATCCCCAGCATTTCAAAACCCACCATGAATTTCCGCACCGTCGCCGACCGCAGCAGCGGCGGATAGAAATGCGCATGAAAGTGCCACTCAGGATGCGCGTCGTCGTCGGTCGGCGTCTGGTGGAATCCCATCGTGTAAGGAAAACTCGTCTCAAAGAGGTTGTCGAAACGCGTTGCAATTCGCTTCAGGGCGTCAGCCAGCCCATCGCGCTCCTCCATCCTGAACTCCGGCAGCGCCCCCAGGTGGCGTCGAGAAACCAGCATCACTTCAAATGGCCACACTGCCCACCAAGGCACCAGCGCCGCAAAGTGATCGTTCTCAAAAATCACCCGCTCACCGGCTGCGCGCTCAGCCTCAGCGTAGTCGCAAAGCAAGCACCTTCCAGTCATCGAGAGATGCTCTCGCTGCGCAACAGTTTCAAGCGCAGGCTCGTCCGGCACAAAATCCGTCGACCAGATCTGTCCATGCGGATGCGGATTGCTAGCGCCCATCATGGCTCCGCGGTTCTCGAAAATCTGCACGTACTTAATCCAGCCCCGCCCAGCCAGCGCCTTGTACTCACTGGTCCAGGCATCCACCACAGCGCGAATCTCCACCCGTGTCATGCGTGCCAGGGTCAGGCTGTGGTCGGGATGGAAGCAGAGCACCCTGCACAATCCGCGCGCCGGCTCTGCAACAAGCAGGGACGACGGGGTAGTCTCGGTCACGTCAGGTACATCGGGCAACAACGCAGCGTAATCGTTGACAAAAGTAAAGGTCGATTCGTAAGCCGGATTCGCCGCGCCTCCCGCCCGCTGATTCCCCGGGCACAGATAGCATTGCGGGTCATAATTCACGCCTGAAGGCGTCGTCTTCTGCGCCACCTCGCCCTGCCATGGCCGCTGTGTCCGATGCGGCGAAACCAGCACCCACGCCTGCCGCAGCGGGTTCCACCGCCGATGCGGGAATTGCCATTTTCTTTCCATGCTTGCTCCCGCAGCCATTGTAAAACGCACGATTCACCGCAATCGCACGCCCCCGACCCAACCCGAATTTTTCCAACTCACTGCCGAAACGACTTTCCTCGCTCCTTCAGTGCCGCGCGCAGGATTCCCAGCGCCTTTTCGCCCATCCCGTGCAGCGCGGCAATGTCCGCTTCCCGTGCATTCGCAAGTTGGTCAAGCCGGAGATACCCCGCCGCGGCAAGCGCACGCACAGCCGGTTTGGCAACCCCCGGTGGAAACGGACGCTCCTCGCCCTGTTCGGATTTCGTCGACATCTCATTCCTCTCTCAACGATCGAGCCTACGGCTGCAGGTCGAACGCAGGCCGCAATGTCCCGTCCATATAAAACGGCACCGACGTGTGCTCATGCACAATCCGCCAGCCGCCGCCCGCGCGTTCCAGGCACAGCGTTTCGCGCATCCAGAAATCGACTTTCCCCTCAGTTCCCTTCTTCGTTCCCCTCATGCGAAGGAATCCGTAGCAGAATGCAAAGTCGCCGCTCACGGTCACGCTGAAATCCCGCGACTCCAAATCGATCGGCGTCGCCCAGGTATCGAGCCAGGCCTGCGTCTCCTTCTGATCGACCCCATGATGGCTAAGCGGCGGCGCGAGATTGTACACAGCCGCATCCTGCGCATAGGGCGCAACAATGGCGGCCGCATCCTTGTCATGACGAGCCCTGAGAGCCCTCTCAATCAGCGCCAGAATGTCAGACTCATCTTTTGCGTTGTGTATCCGGGTGGATTTTTCGTTCAATGTTGCGGTAGTCATGATGGACCCTCCTGGGGATTTGTGTTGAAGAACAATATTCGTGAATCCGGCGCTGGCCGAATTGGTTGGAGTTGATGCTAACCAACCCTGCGCATGCGCCGGAAAGGAAACACACCGCACAGCCGTTCATCGCGCAGATAAATCCCTGCCCAGACAATCACCCCGAAAATAACCGGGAAGATCGTCTCGAACAGCGGGCTTCCCGCGCGCATCTGGATCGCGACCGCGCCGCCCAGAAATCCCGTCAGCAAAATCGCGCCCAGCACGGCGGTCCGCGGAATCGCGTAGATGATTGTGCAGGCAAGAAGAAGTACGCCAATACTCACGCCGAGATTCGCAGGAAATCCGAGTCGCGCGAACGCCTCAACAACAAACGGCGGCATGAAAAGCTTTCCCACCGCATCGAAGAGCATAAACAGCACCACCAGAGCGGTCAGGCCCCGTCCCGTCCACAGCCTCCACTTTGAAACGGAACTGGAGCGCGCGGTTGATTGCTTGGAACTGTCAGATTGATTTGTCGCGAGTAAAGGTTCACCTTCACCGCGCCTTTCAATCCGAACTGAAGACGTATTTCCCAATGTCTCAGAAGACATGACCAGACCTCCTTTGCGGTTGAGACAGGCGCGATGGAATCGCCGCGCAGCCTCTAGGGAAGAATGCAATATAGGCCGGGAAAGTTGTCTTACGCGGTTGGCACCAATATCTCGGTGATCAATTGATTCTCCGGTGTAACCCTCGGATCGTTGGCGTAATTCTCGATGCAGTAGTCGTCTCGCTGAGGAATCTTCTTCTCCGCGACAATCTCGAAGACCCGTCCCGACGCCTCCGGAAGATTGGTGTACGGCCCTGTCAAAACAAAGCGGCTGTATTTGCCCCCTACGAACTTTTCGTACGCCAGGCCATTGGGCAGGTCAACCGGCGCCGCTGAAAGCGCAAAGCCCGCTCGATAAACCTGCGGCCCGCGTTTGTAGAGACTCGTATATCCCGTAATCTTGTTGTGCTCTGAGAGCGCTGGTGCTAACGAGTGCGCGGTTTGCCAGGCCTTGCCTGCGTTCTCCATGAACGGTCCGATCTTCTCAACGAATACGTAATGAGTCTCGGGCCAGGTTACGATTTCGGGTTCTTGAGTCAGATTCATAACGTCTCCTTCGCTTGAGTTTGGGGTTCTTTGAAGAGCATCTCAAGATACCGCCGCAAATGATCGATCGACTCCGCGGCCACCGCTGCACCGCCCTTCGCCTTGGCCAGAATGAAAGCACCCTGGATGGCCGCCTGCGTAAACAGTGCGAGGCTCTCGGCGCTCCAGCCGGCTTTAATGCCTCGCGACCTGATGGCCTCTTTGATGTCCGGGACGAGTGTCGCGGCGTGCGCGCTGATCGACTGGTTGCATGCCTCGCGAATCGCAGGGTGCGTATCGTACACCTCCTGCGTCATCGTCCCCACCAGGCATGTGAATTCCGGCAGCGTTCCTTGCAGAATCGCCTTGCGAAAACCCACGTAAGCCAGCAAGCGGTCCACCGGATCAGCCGGCGCGTGATACGGCGCCGCAGCAAATAAGGCAGAAGAAATCTCACTCCAATAGTCGGCGGCCGCGATAGCCAGTTCTTCCTTGCTGCTGAAATGATGAAAGAAGCTTCCCTTGGTCAGTCCGGCCGCTTCACAAACGTCCTCGATCCGCGTAGCCGTATAGCCCTTGGTGCGAATCACCAGCATTGCCGCATTCAGAATTTTTGTCTTCGATTCATGTCTTGTCTCTATCGCAGCCATTGCTTCTCCATCAACTGCAAAGTAACATACCAACCAGTTGGTATGTTGTCAAGCCCATTACAAGAATATTTTTGATAATTTCCTCACTGACTGATTCTTTGGCGCTTCCCGTCACCGGCGTCGAGTCAGCCTTCAGGCCGTCGGCTTCAACGGAGGCGGCATCTGTGCCAGAAAGCGCTCAGCAAATTCCGCGCTATACTGTTCCAGCAGTTCCCTCACCCGATCCGCGCTCTCCGAGCACACGATCAGCCCCGCATGATGGTGCTTTTTCATGCGCACCACGATCTCCGGCGCGTCGAATCCTGTGGTGTCGGGCTCGGCTGTCTTTGCCAGGCACAGCACGCTCCCCGCGTAGCTTTCCCTGGTCTTGGGAAGCACATAGGGCTCACCCCGCAGGTTCGCTACTTCAATTCGAGCCCACTCCCGCCACAGATTGATGCCCGAGGAGACTTCCACCAAATCCGATATAAAAGCTCCTCCCACCCGTGCCGCAATCTCAAGAAAGTAGTACTGCCCATCCGCGTAGGCACGAATGTATTCCGCATGCGTCACTCCCCGCACCATGCCCAACGAGGGCGCAAGCCTTGCATTCAGCTCAGTGAGAACAAGCCAGTTGCGGCTGCCGCGATCCACGGTACGCGTGGTAAACACGCCGCCCTCGTGCATTACCTGCATCGGAGGCCGGCCGTACCGGTGCACCGCCGAGAACACCACCTTGCCCTCGCTCACAATCGAATCCACGTGGAAAATGTCGCCCGGAACAAACTGCTCAAGCAGAAAACGGCTTTGTTCATCGCCCAACTCGTCCAGTGCCCGCCACATTTGTTCCGGTTCGTGAATTTTGCGGATGCCGAGCGCCGAAGCCTCCGCGCGGGGCTTTAGCAGCCAGGGCGCCGGCACATGGGCCATGTAGGCGCGCAACTCGTCATAGTTCAGCACCCGGCAAAACTCCGGCACCAGGAAGCCCAATCCGCTTGCGCTCGTGCGCATGGCCAGCTTGTCGCGATAGTTGGCTGCGGTGGTGATGCCCATTCCCGGCGTGCGCGTATGTTCGCGGATCGCCGCCGCGATCTCCTGGTCAAACTCGTCCAGTGCCGCCACTCGCTCGAAGCGCCGTCCCCGCTCCATCCAGCAAACCGTGTTCAGAACCTGCTCGCGGCTCAGGCCCGCGGGCATGGTAACCAGTTCCTCCAGCGCCTCGCGTGGCCAGTCGGCATCGCGCAGCTTGTCCACTGTCAACAGTGTCGGCCTCACGCCCATCTCCGCGCACTGGCGCATGAAGTCCTGTCCCTTTTCGTAGCTCGAAATGCAGAGAATCCGCCGGATCGTGTCTGCCATCTCTCCCCCTTGTTGGACCCCAAGTGAGGATAGTTCTACCATAAACGTTGCGAGAATCAATTCCTTGTGTCTCCGAAGGACTCCGCCCGATGCTCTCGGCAAACGTGATCGTCAACTTGCAAGACCAATTGACCAATGCGTGGCACCAGGCGCCCGGGGACGCCGTTTCGCATCGCGCCAGTCAGATCGATGTGAAGGATGAACCAAACTCGACAACTGACCCGCTCAAGGATTGGCTGGCCAGGGTCTCAAGCCAACATCGCGCCAACTTTGACCTGTGGCACATCGAAGATGAAGCGCGCGCCCCGGGAGCGTCCGACACCGTATTGGCAGAAGTCAAACGCCGTATCGACCGCACCAACCAGCTTCGCAACGACCTGGCCGAGAATCTTGATCGCTTTCTGCTCGAATGGCTTGCATCTCGAGGCCTTCCCGCCGCGCACACGCCCCTGCACTCTGAGTCTCCCGGCCTTATGATTGACAGGCTTTCCATCCTCGCCCTCAAGATTTTCCACACCTGTGAAGAGGCTGACCGCACAACTGCACCCGCGGGACACACCGAACGCTGCCGCGACCGCCTCGCAATTCTTCAGGATCAACGTGCCGACCTGGCCGCATGCCTCGACACCCTGTGGCGCGAGACGCTAGCCGGTGCGCGCCGCTTCAAGATTTATCGCCAGTTAAAGATGTACAACGACCCCTCATTGAACCCGGCGATCTACCGCAAAGCCACCAACGAATCAGACAGTTGACCCTCCCTCAGCGGACTACCCATTGACGTGAAACGGGGTTCTGCGTATAAAGGGGGCTCAAGCAACGCAATTCTCAGGCGCACGGTTCCTGACTGAGACAACCCAGCTCAGCCCCGCGTCATTTGAATGTGCGCTCATGGCAAACCGATGACGCAAGAGGCCCGATCCACGGCGGCAAGCCGCAAGAAAGCTCCCCAACTGACCGCTAAATCCAGCGGCCACTCTTCCACGGCCACGGCGCAGATCTTTCAGCATTACCAGGCCGCCGTCCAACTGGTGCAACAGGGAAAGTATGAGAAGGCGGTCATCGCCTTTGAAAAACTCCTTCCCGGATCGCCGTTCGAGATCGTGGAACGATGCAAGATGTACATGCATACCTGCCAGAAGCAGTTGGAGAAAACCGGCCTTAAGTTCCTCACACCCGAGGAGCGGTTCGACTATGCCGTCTCGCAATTGAATGGCGGCTACTTTGAAGAAGCGACCAGCGAGTTGAAAAACATTCTCGCCGACCATCCGCAGGCCGACTACGCCTACTACGGTCTGGCAGTCCTCGACTCCATTACCGGGCGCGCGCAAAACTGCCTTGACAACCTGTTCAAGGCCATCGAGCTGAACCCGAAAAACCGCCTCCAGGCCCGCTCCGACAACGACTTCCAAAACATGTTGGACGACCCTCGGTTCACAGAATTGCTGTATCCTGAACTTCCATAGGATCATGCATCTAATCTCAGGTGCCGGCACCTGAAACGGAATGCCCAGGGCAAACTGTGACCCCTGTCCCTTTGAACGCGGATCGCCCCAATTCGGCTCCGTCCCAGCTCTCCTCTGAAGGATCTGAAGCCGTCATGCGGTCCCTGCGCGTGGTGGCCATTGGCGGGGGCACCGGTCTTTCCACGCTTTTGCGCGGACTTCGACGCCACGTTGCCGTCCCTGGCTTACCCAGCGCCGAACCCACCCAGATTGCCGATTTGGCCGCGGTCGTCACCGTAACCGACGACGGCGGCTCTTCCGGGCGCCTGCGCAAAGACTTCAATATGCTTCCCCCCGGCGACCTGCGCAACTGCATGGTCGCCCTCAGCGAAGAAGAAGACCTGCTTGCCCGCCTCTTCGCTCATCGCTTCCGCTCTGGTAATGGCCTCGGAGGACACAACTTCGGCAATCTCTTTGTCGCCGCGCTCACCGAGATTACGGGCGACTTCGCCCACGCCATTCAACTCGCATCCAAAATTCTGGCCACCCGTGGCCACATCTATCCAGTCACCACCGCCAATGCCACACTTGTCGCCCGCATGGACGACGGCACCCTCGTCCGCGGCGAAACCAGCATCACCGCCAGCCGTCTGCACATTGCCGAATTAATGCTCGATCCGCCCGACGCCGCGGCTTTGCCGGAAACACTGGACGCGATCCAACGCGCCGACCTCATCTCCGTCGGACCCGGGTCGCTCTATACGTCGCTCATCACCAACCTGCTCGTGAAGGGCATTCCTTCGGCGCTCGCCAATGCCCGCGGCGTGCGCGTCTTCGTCTGCAACTTGATGACCCAGGCCAATGAAAGCCTCGGCCTCACCGCCTCACAGCACATCGAGCGCATCTACGACCACACCCGCGCCCCCATCTTCGACTACGCCATCATCAACACGGCGCCCTTTTCGCCGCAGACACTGACCCGCTACGCTGCTGAACAAGCTTCGCCCATCGAAGCCGACATCGACCGTGTGGAGGCCCTCGGAGTGCGTTGTATCGCCGGCGACTTTGCCAGCGAGGAAAACGTCGTCCGTCACTCCTCCGGTCGCGTCACCGGCGCCCTGCTCGCCCTGGGCCAATCCGCCGCCCGCAATCGCTCCTGATCTACAGCAAAGAAACCTGCTGCTGCTCTAATGCCATCCCGCGTTCTCGCTGCCGTGGACGAACATTCGACAGGAAAACAGGGGGCCAACCGCTCAATGCTGCCCAACGCGAACCCCGCCTTGTTCAGACGGGTCGCACACGCAGCGAAATCCCGTGTAGTCGCCCGCACTGCGCTTGGCATGCGCATGAACAGCTCCATTGTTGGTTATGTAATATGCATTGCTGTTGTCGATTTCGGTGTCGGTCCACCAGTAGATCACCTGGGAATGGACCTTCCAGAGTGGAGAATCCTTATCCGGCGTCACTCGAAACTGCGCGCGTTGCAGAGTCGAATCCCACGTGCTGCCCGCGTTGCGGCCACGATAAACCAGCGAGCGAACGGCCTCGTCAACCGTCGGCAACCTCCACACATGCTGCGGCGCGTCGGCAAGTGAGTGCCCGTCCCTGGTCAGCAATACGCAACTTTGTTTCGCGTTCTGCCACGATGTACCGCGAGCGGGCCACCCGGGGCCTTCCGGCGCCCACACAAGAGTCACTCCATTGCCTTCAACCCGGCGCATCCCGTAATTGCCGTCATCCATGCGATGAACCGCCTGCCAGCCCGGATAGGCACCAAAGATGATCACTGTGAGAAGAGGAACTGCGATGAGAACGCCCAATGCCCATCTGCGCGGGCGGGGACGGCCAAAATAGTAAAGCACCCCCAGCATCAGCAATGGGAGTACAACCAATTCAATCGCCGCGCGACCGCCCCGAAAAAACCACCCGGTTGCGAGGGCGAGGATTCCCAAGATCGGCAGCGCAGCGCGCGGCCAACAAACGGCAATCACGCTCAACAGCATCAAAACAAGCATCAGACTGAGGTATTGCACAAACATCAGTCCGATGTTTTGCCAAATGCTGGCGAAGTACCATCCTTCATGAAAGTTTTCGTTGATGCCCCAGACCGCCCAAAAGCAGGCAGCCATCGTCGAAATCGAAACCGCAACCCATCCGAGAATTTGGCTTCGTCGCGTACTCGAACCGTTCATCGGTCCAAGAGTCTAGCACCAGGGGGTGGTGCCGGAACCTCACGTCTCATTCATAGGAACGGAAAACAGCCAGTGAGTAAACCTCCACTCCCTGCTATTCCCCTCGCCCCAATTCCTCGCCACGGCGAGCTTTCGGCCTAGTCTCAAGTCCCTTGTTCTATCGTCCGCTTCAACTGCCCGCACGCCGCAAAAATATCCCGCCCCCGCGGCCGCCTGAGATACACCGGAACCCCCTCCGCAGCCAACGACCGCCGAAACGCATCGACCGCTTCAACCTTGGGCATCTCATACCCAATCCCCGGTCCCGGATTCCAGGCGATCAGGTTCACCTTCGTCGGCAATCCCGTCCGCCGCACCAGCCGCGCCACCTCCCGAGCATGTTCCGGCCTGTCTGTGACTCCACCCAGCAGCACATACTCAAACGTGATCCGCTCCCGCGAACGCAGCCTCACCTGCCGCACCGCGTCCACCACCGCCTCAATCGGCCATTTGCGATTGATCGGCATCACCTCGCTGCGTATCACATCATTCGGCGCGTTCAGGCTGATCGCCAGTTTCGGCCGCACCTCCGGAGGCTCCTCCGCAAAGCGTTCAATCCCCGGCACAATCCCTGACGTGGACACAGTCATTCGCTGCGGGCTGATGCCTACCTCTTCCACCAGCAACCGCACCGCCGCCATGAAGTTGTCGTAATTCAGCAGCGGCTCGCCCATCCCCATGAAAACCAGGTTCACCCGATCCTTGCCCATCTCAACGCTGTGCCGGTCAAGCGCCGCCACCACCTGCCCCGCGATCTCTCCTGCGCTCAGATTGCGCTGCAAGCCAAGCTTCGCCGTCAGGCAGAACTGGCAATTCACCGCGCAGCCAACCTGGCTCGAAACACAGATCGTCGCCCGGCTCCAGCTCTTTTCTCCGCCCGCCCTGACTTCGCCCATCCTGTCCGCACTGGCCGAATCAGTCCCGTCGCCGGCTTCGCCCCCATCGCCCTCGGGCATCCACACGGTCTCGACGGTCTTGTCATCCAGTCCTTGCACCAGGTAACGCTCCGTCCCATCTGCCGAGATGAACGTCTGCACAATCTGCGGCCGCCCAATCTCCCAACCCGCAGCCACCAATCTTTCGCGTAAAATCTTTCCTAATGTAGTAATTTCACTAAACTGCACAACTCCTTGACGATACATGGCTTCTGCAATCTGCCTGCCTCGCCATCCCGGCTCGCCCTTCTCTATCATCTGCGCGGCCAAAGCCCTCCTATCCAACCCAAAAAGCGGTCTCAGGCTTCCAACTATCGAGCAGTTGGTGTCTAATCGTACGAGTTGGCCGGATTGCGCGGTCATGGCTGGGCACAGAATAGAGCATTTCTTCCTCCCATGCAGCCTTGCCTGCCGTTCCTCACCCCGCAAGCAGGCTCTTTCGTTTGTGTCGAACCGGTCTGCAAAACATCAGTTGAGCCCCGATAGCCTAAAATCGAATCGAATAGAGGAAGATGAGCAACGAGCGAAACCTTCGCCGCACAGTATTGCCGAACGGCCTGATCGTCCTGACCGAGCGCATGGAGCATCTGCGTTCCGTGGCCATGGGCGTGTGGGTCAAGTCCGGCTCCCGCTGCGAGTCCGCTGAAACCAACGGTATCTCCCACTTTGTCGAGCACATGCTGTTCAAAGGCACCCGCTCGCGTTCCGCCCAGCTCATCGCCCGCGAAATGGACTCCATCGGCGGCAACCTCGACGCCTTCACCGGCAAGGAAACCATCTGCTTCAACGTCAAGTCGCTGGCCGAGCACGTGCCCATCGCTCTCGACGTGCTGGCAGACCTGGTGCTCAATCCCGTCTTCGCCTCTACTGAAATTGAACGCGAACGCGGCGTGATCCTCGAAGAGATCAAGATCGACGAAGACAATCCCGACGTCCTCGTCCACGAACTTTTCACCCAGAATTTCTGGAAGGATCATCCTCTCGGCAAGCCCATCCTGGGCACTTCGGCCACGGTCGCCAGGCTCGATCAGCAGAAGCTTATCGCCTATCACAACGAGAGCTTCCATGGCGGCAACATGGTCTTCTCTGCCGCCGGCAATCTCGAACACGAGCAATTCACCGAGGCCGTCGCACAGAAGTTTTCCTCCCTGGCATTCGGCGAAGCGGTGCGCGAACAGCAGGCGCCCGAGGCCAGCGCCCGCATTCTCCTGCGCAACAAAAAGGCCCTCGAACAGGTCCAGATCTGTCTCGGCGTCCCTGCCCCGCCCATCACCGACGACAACCGCTACGCCACCCTCATCCTCAACACGGTGCTCGGCGGCGGCATGAGCTCGCGCCTCTTTCAGACCATCCGCGAAGAGCGTGGCATGGCCTACTCCATTTACTCTGACCTCAATCCCTATCGCGATACAGGAACCCTCTGCGTCTACGCCGGAACCTCCGTCGGCAAAGCCCTCGAAGTCATCAGCCTCATCCTCGCCGAGTTCCGCAATCTGAAAGAAATTCCGCTCGGCGACGAAGAACTGACTCGCGCCAAGGATCAGCTCAAGGGCAACATCCTCATGGGCCTCGAAAGCTCCAACTCCCGCATGGCCAACCTCGCCCGCCAGGAGATGTACTTCCAGCAGTTCTTCACCGTCGAAGAAATTACCGCTCGCATCGACGCGGTCGATGCCTCCCAGGTGCAGTCCATGGCCCGGCGCCTGTTCGACTCCGACCGCGTCGCCGTCACCCTTCTTGGCCGCCTCGACGGCATCAAGCTCAATCGCGCCAAGCTCGTCTGCTGAAGAGCAGCCGCTAGCCATTTAGCTGCCGGCTCTGGAATTGTGCGCTGAAACTGGCGAGGGCCCCTCGAAGTGCGCAGTCGAACCGAAGAGACGATGAAGACCGCCTGCACAGAGAAGCTAAAAGCTGGAAGCTGGAAGCTGACTTTCCGAGCGTCCCATTTCCCTTCCGCGTCCATACGTTGTAGCATTTTGTCGGAAGGGCAGGTGTCCCGGCCTGCATCACGAGGCATTGAAATACCATGAAGCTCAAGTTCCCTATCCTCGGTAAAGGGCGCGGTGCGTCCGCGGAAACCCAGCAGAACGGCTTTACGCTGATGGAACTCCTGATCGTCATTTCCATCATCCTCATCCTGATGCTGGTGGCCATCCCCACCGCGGGAAAGATTCGCAAGCACGCCAACGAGCTCTCCGCGCAAAAGTCCCTTCAAACCATCCAGGAAGCCGAATCGATGTATGAGTCCACCTATCCCGCCAACGGATACGCGTGCAGTCTGCAGGCTCTGGGCGGCGATCCCAGTACTGGAGCTTTCAGCGCGACGGCCGCCGGAGTCATTAACGGCGAGCTCGCCACCGGCATCAAGTCCGGATACATCTTCAGCATCGGCAGCTGCACCAAGGTGAACGTGAATAACGCCGACCGCATTACCAGCTACACGGCCACCGCTGTTCCGGCCACCCCCGGCAAGACCGGCGACCGGGGCTTCTGCCTTGAGTCGGGCGGCTCAATGAAAGCCGACCCCACCGGCGGCACCAACTGCACCCAGCTGGTGCAATGAACACTGACGCGCATCAACCTCTGGACACTGCGGCTTTGCAAGGGCACGACGTCAGTCGTGCCGCAAGGCCCACTCGCTTCAACATGGTCACCCTGAGCAATCCAAGCCGGGTGGCCCAGGTCTCGTCCGCCGCGGCGGGAGACCTGGGAAACAACGAATCCGGGGTGCCCCAGGTCTCGCCTTTGAGACCTGGGAACGTACAAACCTCAACCGCTGCGGAAAAAACCATCCCATCCAGTACTGGCAAAGGCCCTGTATCAGCGCACGACGTCAGTCGTGCCGCGAATAGCCGAAAATCACCGTGGGCTTTCGCCACGGAGAGAAGGTCAAGGTCATCGCGTTTCCTGCGAGCCGCTTCGCTCTTCCTCGCCGCCTGCCTCATGGCCGTGCCCTCCACCGTTCTGTATGCACAACAGAATTCCACTTCTGCGCACGACCTCGCCCAAATTGTCGACCGCCATTACAACCAGCTCCACTCCCTCAAAGCGGGATTCACTGAGAGTTATCAGGGCCTGGGCGTGAACCGCACCGAGAGCGGCACGCTCCTCCTGCTCAAGCCCGGCCGTATGAAGTGGGACTACAGCGCGCCTCCCGGCAAGCTCTTCCTGCTCGACAGCAAGTATGCCTGGTTCTACTCTCGCGGCGACGCCCAGGTTCAGCGCATCCCCGCCAAGCAGTTGGACGACCTCCGCTCCCCGCTTCGCTTTCTCCTCGGCCACACCGAGCTTGAAAAGGAACTCGATCACCTCAAGCTGGCTCCCGGCCCGAACGGGCAATTCACCCTCACCGGCCAGCCCAAAGGTCAGGAAAAACGCGTGCGCCGCCTTGCCCTGACGGTGACCCCGAACGGCTCCATCACCTCCATCGAGATTGAAGAGACCGACGGCGCCCTCACCCGCTTCACCTTCACCGGCGAACAACCCAACGTATCAATCCCTCCGGCCGTTTTCCACTTCACCCCACCCCCCGGCATCCCCGTAGTCGACGCCCCACCACCCGTGTAGCGCGTCACGCCATACGCTCACGATGGCGGATGCTCCATTCAATCAACATTTGCGATCTCCCCCTCATCAACCCTGTGGGTGCCCCATCCTTGAATCGGCGTTTTGATTCAAGGGTGGGAGAGCACGAACCCTCGCTCCCATCTTTCCGATGTAGAATTCCCTTTCCATGCCAAAGGGACGTGGGCCTAGAGAAACCCCAGGACTGGCCATAGTCGAGTTTCGTGCACTACGCGACGGGCAGGATCGGAACCGTCGAAATCGAGTCAGAATGGACAGCGCGAAGACGCGAAAAGAACAAAACGATGGTGAGCGAGCTGCAGTGAAACCCACCCTTGAAAGAGCCAAGGGTGGGGCACCCGGCAACTGCGGAGTGAACCTGCCGATAAACACGTGGGGCTCGATATGGTAAGCCCATCAGGGATGAACCGAAGGGACAAGAGGTCCGCTGCGTTCGGCAAGGTGATAGGGTTTCTTCTGCTTATAATCTGCGAAACGCGATCTCCCGCCGCACGTCATCCCCGAAAGACGATACCTATGTAAGGGCTCTCTTGGAAGCGAAGCAGAGAACCTCGAAAGTCGTTATCGGCCAGGACTACCAAGGTCATTTGGAGTACTTGGACGCGCTGGATGCTTATGCATTTCACAGCACGTCTCTGCCTCCCCAATCCGAGGTTGTCAGCTTGGACTTGGCCGGGACCAGCCAGGGGAGGTTCAATTCCTCCGATGGCCAGTGGAGTGCTGAGTGCTCCGGCGATTCGTGCACGGTATCGAGCGTGGCGTCTTCTACGAGGCCCATCACTGTCTCAAGAAAGCGAATCCTAACGCCGCTCTTCTGGTCTCCCGACAAGGCGCTCATCTTTTATCTCGTCAAGGGTCCCACATGGAGAATTCCAGCGCGCTGTTCCCTGGAGGACGAGCGAGATGTAGTTCTCATCGATATTGCATCAGGAAGGCGAGGAGTGGTGGAGACCGTTTGCGGTGGATTCCCCTACTGGCAGTTGCGATGGTTCAAACTCCCCTAAGGACGTTGACCATGTCGCGCAGCCTAGCCATCACAGGTAGCTACGATTACGACGCCGGGTGCCCCATCCTTTCCACAGTCTCATCGTGGAAAGGATGGGTTGGCCCGAACTAACCGCGATTTCTCACAGGCTCTGATTTCAGAGTGATCGGATTCAAGATTTGAGTCTTGGGGTCATTTTTCGAGCCGAGGCGATCCTTCAAGAACAGGTTTGGCTCACTGGCGCAGTGGGTTGGATGTTGTTGCGCGTATTTGGAGCATGGCTCTGCCTGTGGCCGAAGGTGGAAGTGTAGTTTTCTTTGGTCAGAGGATGCGTTCAGCATCTCAGTGAGTGGAAGGCGTGGGCGTAGATGTCTTTCCAAGGGTAGGCGGAGCTGAGCTGGAGGAGCACGCGGCGCACGCTGAGCCGCACGATGGCGCCGATTTTGAGCAGCTTTAGGCGGATCGTATCTACTTGCGCCTCGGCCCAGGCAGTGCCTTTCAGTCCCAGCCGGCGCAGCGCTTCCATCAAGGTGTAAGCCAGGGCGGAGAAGTAGAGACGCAACTGATTGCCTTTCATCTCGTCGGTGGAGAGCCGGTCGGCGAACAGGCACATCTGTTCCTTGATGCGGTTCTCCATCTCTCCTCTTGCGCAGTAGAACTTTTCGTATAAGTTCTGCGCGGCCCACTGCTCAGCGGTTAACGAAGTGACTACGAAGCGCGGGTTCTCGCCCTTGTCGAGATATTCGGCCTTGGCCACTACGCGGCGCGCGCAGGACCAGCTCTTGCGGGTCTGGTAGCTGAACTCGGCGAAGACCCGGGCCGCCTTGCCGCTGCTCTGATGCAGCATCTGAGCCTGATGCATCTGGGCGCCGATGATCTTTGCCAGCCGCTTGTTCCGCGCCAGGCCGAAGACATAATCGACGTGGTTCTGTTCGCACCAGCCCATCAGGTCTTCGCGGCAGAAGCCGGAGTCGGCGCGGAGCACGATCTTCACGCCAGCCCAGCGCTGCCGCAGTTGCGCCACGATGCGGCTGACCTCTTCGACCGAGCCCTTCGCCGCATCCTGATTGGCCGGCCGGAGCCGCGCGCACAGCAACTGGTCACCGGCGAAGATGTACAGCGGCAAATAGCAGTAGCTGTCGTAATAACCGTGGAAGAACCGCTCCGGCTGATGGCCATACAACGGGATGTCGGTGGCATCCAGATCGAGCACGATCTGATCGGGCATCGTCGGGTGCGAATCGATGTACAGATCGGCCAGCAGGCGATCGATGGCTTCTCCTGAATAGGAGATCTTGTGATATCGCCGGCTGCGCCCCGTCAGTTCCAGCCGGTTCAGCGTGCTCTTGCCCGCCAGCGGCTCATCCAGTTCCCGCTTGCCGCTCAACACTCCCAGCAACGGATCGGAACGCAACTGCTCGTGATCGCAAAGGTCCTCGTAGCCCAGCACCAGACCATAGATGCGCTGCGAAAGCATCTCCGACAAGCGGTGCTTGATCAGCAACGGTGCACGCCCATCAAGAAAACAACTCGCCAGCCGGCCCAAAAGGTTGATCCTGCGGTCTGCCTCACGCAAAAGAAGCGCGCCGCCGTCACTCGAAACCCGACCTGCTGTGAACTCGGCCTGTACACGTCGTGAAAAATGGGCTGTAAATGTGAACGATTCTTGGATACACTCTGTCATCAAAGGCCGCTCCTTTTTTGGCATTCAACTACGACTAGACAACGCAGTTATGCCACAAAAACAGCGGCCTTTTGCTATTTATTTTTTGATCCCCACTTCATTAATCAATAGCTCCGTGAGATATCGCGGCTAACCCCGCCACCAAATCGAGTGCCCGCCCTGGCTTTGATTTCCGGGGCCCCCACGAACGTTTCCCATGTTCGTGGGGTGGTACGAGGGCAGGACCAAAGCCTTCCCCATCACAGATGCCGCTCGTCGCTCTACGGCGACTGTCGGATACCCAATCTCCGGATCTTCGGCCCGGGAAAACACAAACCCAAACCACCCTCATCCGCCTTGCAGATTATTTCCTCAATCTGTGTACCATCGAAATAGATGCGGCTCCGCTTCTGGTTCTTATCGACACCAAAGTGGCGCGTAACCCGCACTTAATGAGCACTAATTTGCCCGTAAGGCCATGCGCAAGAATGAGTTACCCTCGAAAATGGCGCACCTACCCCCCTAAGGCAGAATGATTCTCTTTTCATTCGTTTTTTGCGCAATTTTCTCACTCATACCGCAGCGCCTCAATCGGGTCAAGATTCGCCGCACGGATCGCCGGAATCATGCCGCTCACCAGCCCCGTAATCGCCAGAATCACGGTCGCTACAATCACCGAGGACGGCGAAATCCTCAAGTAGATATCCGCGTCCTCCGCGTGCAGTGCCAGGGCACTGTAAAACGTAATCCGCCCCACCATCACCGACACAAGGTAGGCCAGCGCAATCCCGCTCATCCCGCCCACGCCGGTAATGACAAATGCCTCCGACAGAAATTGCAGCAGGATATGGTGCCTGCGCGCGCCCAGGGCCTTTTCCACGCCAATCTCGCGGGTGCGCTGCTGCACCGCCACCAGCATGATATTCATCAGCCCGATGCCCGCAATGCCCAGCGTCAGCGCGCCCACCAGCGACAGCAGAACCTGCAGCGCAAGGGAGAGAATGGTGAACTGATGCAGCTGAGTCATCAGATTCGCCACATAAATCGCATTATGGTCCGACGGCCGAAAATGGTGCGCCGCACCCAGCGTCTCGCGCAGGTCTTTCTCCGTCATCAGATAATCGCCGCGATAGTTGAACCAGATGCCATCCAGGTATTTCGTGTCCTTGATATCGCTCATGGTACTGAAAGGCACGTAAATCTGGCGGTTGCGGTCGCTTTGTTCTCCCTCCTGCATCTTGGGAGCGAGCACGCCGACAATGGTAAACAGCACCCCGTTCAGCCGAATGCTCTGTCCCACGGCCCAGCCACCGGAGAAAAGTTTGGTCTTGGCCTCCGACCCGATCACGCAAACATGGGCCCGCTGCTGATCCTCTGCCCCGTTGAAGAATCGCCCGTCTTCCGTGTCCAGTTTCCAGATGTCCTGGAACACCGTTCTTACGCCATTCACAGTCCACGTGTAGGTGTGCAGATCGTTCTGCACCGCTACATCTTTTTGCACCTGCGGCGAAATATGTTCAATTCCCGGCACGCTGTTTTCCAGACGATCGACGTCGTCTTCCGTGAAGCGCACCTGCACCCCGGCCTTGTCTCCGCCCGCCTGTTCGCTGGTCCGGCCCGGGAATGTGCCGATGATATTCGTGCCCCATTGCGCAAAAATGGCCTCGATGGCGTGGCTGAACCCCGCGCCATAAGCCAGCAGCAGCACCACCGTGGCAATGCCCCACGCCATCCCAATCATGGTGATGGCCGTGCGCCGCCGGTTGTAAACCATCGCTTCCCACGCCTGACCCCAGATGTCTCTCAACATGGCAGATGTTTCCTTTTCTTAGTTTGCTCGCCTTCACTCTGGGTGCTCCGCCCTTGTCACGTCTTTGCACATGTGGCAACGGTTGGAAAGCATGAAGCAGTTTCTCGAAATCTATTCTCTTCTCAGCGCCTCAATCGGATCCATCTGCGCCGCTTTGCTCGCCGGATAAAGTCCTGCCGCTACCCCGCTCACCACCAGCGACCCCAGCGCCAGCGCAGCCGACCACGGAACAAGCCGCGGCGGGTCCCACCCCGGCATCTTGCCCGTGAGTCCCTGCTGCAATAGCCACATGAATCCCGCCGACAAGATAATGCCGATCACCCCGCTGATTCCTGTCAGCAGCAGCCCCTCCCAGAAAAACTGCGACAGGATGCTGCCTTTGGTCGCGCCCACCGCTTTCATCAGGCCGATCTCGCGCGTCCGCTCCGTGACCGACACCAGCATGATGTTGATGATGCCCACTGCCCCCAGTCCCAGCGTCACAATTCCCACCCCGCCCAGAAAGACGTCCATCGCCGTAAAAATCGCCCCGATCATCTTCTCTTCCTGGACCGTATTGAACTCGTCAAACGCGTCCCCCAGTGAGGGATCAAATCCGTGCCGCTCCGCAATCACGCGATGCACAGCGGCAACCGCGGCCGCGATCTCCCCCTTGGTAGCCGGCTGGTACTGGATCGAGGTCAATGCATCCGCAGGAATGTTGTCCCCTTTCAGCGGGTACAGCTCCTGCATCGTAGAAACCGGAATGTAAACCTTCTGATCGTCGAAATCGTTGTTTCCACGAGAGATTTTCCCCACTCCGCCAACTACCGTGAATGCTGAGCCATCGATGGTGATGGTCTCGCCCAGCATCTGCCGGCCTGAAAACAGCAGGGCTGCGGCTTTAAATCCCAACACCGCAACCCGCCGCCTCCCCGTCACGTCCGCATCGTCAATAAAGCGGCCCGCAGACATGGGAATGAAGCGCACCACCGTGTAATTCGGTTCCACTCCCATTACATGGCTCGACGTGTTGCTCCACTGGCTCACTTCGTAAAGGTCAGTTCGGGCCAGCTCAACCGTCACGGCGCGTAACTCCCGCAGCCTGCCAATGGCTTCCGCGTCGCCCATCGTCAGCTCATAGGGGCGCATTCCGGTGTGCTGGTTGGCAACCGCCGGAATGGTCCCGTTCCACATCATCACCAGGTCGTTGCCCAGCGTGGCCAATTGCCGATGCTGGCCCGAACGAAAGCCCTCGCCCAACCCCACCAGCACGAGAAGCGAGCCCACGCCCCACGCGATTCCAAACATGGTGAGAAAGCTGCGCAGCTTGTTGGCTGTGATGGCGCGGAAGACCTGCCCGAGAGTGTCAGAAAAGTTCTGCATGACTGTTCTATGCGCCTTACCGGTTACCACTGCTCCTTAGACGAAGCAGGAGTGATGAATGCCTGACTTCGAATACGCATTCAAAGAAGGAGTTGTTCCCCATGGTCCGGATAGCGCACTTAGAATTACGCTGGAGGACCCAATGGAATCGATCGCCAACTCGCCTGAAGCCACAGCAAAGGCCTTCCTGCGTGCCATCAATCGGCAGGATGTAGACGCTTTGGTCGCCTTGATGTCTCCCGGACACCGCTTCGTCGACTCACTTGGAAACGTGATGACCGGTCGCGAGAAAATGCGGGACGGTTGGATCGCATATTTCAGGATGGTCCCCGATTACACCGTCGCCATTGAAGAGGTATTCGTAAGTGGTCCCGTGGTCGTGATGCTGGGCGTGGCGCAAGGGACCTATTCAAGCAACGGTGAACTACGCACAGAGAACCGATGGCAAACACCCTTGGCCGTACGTGCCTTCGTAGACGAAGGCCAGGTGGCCGAATGGCGCGTCTATGCCGATAACGAACCAATCCGCAGGCTGATGGCGAAAGCTGGCTGATTCAGTGCGTTGGGCTATTGGTAACATCGGAACGGAGTCCACCGCAGCGAGAGGGTGCATGCTCATGACACGACCGAAGATCGGGGCGATTTCACCATCCTTCATCGTCAGCAATGTCGATCAAACCATTGCCTTCTACCGGGACAGGCTTGGTTTCGAAACCAGATTCCGGGAGCCGGACCAGGATCCTTTTTTCGCCATCATCGGCCGCGACGGAGCGCAAATTTTTGTCAAAGCCGAGAAAGGCGTGCCGCCGCTCCCGAATTCCAAGCGTCATCGTCACCTGCGGTTGGACGCCTTTGTCTATGCATCGGACCCCGATGCGCTTGCCGCCGATTTTGCCGAACACGGCGCCGCATTCAGCGCGCCGCTCAAGGATACCCACGACGGCTTGCGCGGTTTCGAGATTTGCGACCCTGACGGCTACGTTTTGTTCTTCGGCCGTCCAAAGTAGCCCGCCCTCGGCTTCGCTGCGATGGCCCCGTAGGGGCCGCCGTACACTTGACCCATGATTCGTCAGATCGCGCCTGAGTTCTTCACCACCGACATTCCCGGCACTCTCGCCTATTACAAAGAAAAGCTTGGCTTCGAATGTCGGGGGACGTGGCAAAATCCTCCGGTCTACGCCATCGTGGCGCGCGACCAGCATGCGATTCACTTCCGCTGCGCTGAGCCGCCCAGAGCGAATCCGGACAAATATGCGGACGAACTACTGGACGCATACCTCTCCGTCGAAGATGTAGACGCGCTTTATGCCGAGTATGCAGCCAACAGTGTAGAGTTCAATCGGGAACTTGCCAACACACCATGGATCTCGCGAGAGTTTGTAGTGAAGGATTGCGACGGACGTCTCCTGGCCTTCGGCTCGAACAAATAATGTGCTTCTATCGTCAGGTCCACAAAAGCCGGCAATGCAGATGAGCGACTTCAGGTCGGCTCCTGAAAATTCCGCATCCGCCATTGCACATGGCCGATCACCTAACCAGTAACGGTCCACCCATCAGTTAAAAGCTAGCCAATAGATCAATACGAATAGAATCCCCGCCCTGACTTGCGCCCAAGCCATCCCGCATCCACCATGCGCACCAGCAGCGGACAAGGTCGATACTTGGGGTCGCCGAAGCCCTCTTGCAATACCCGCAGAATGTCCAGACAAACATCGAGCCCGATAAAGTCCGCCAAGGTAAGCGGCCCCATGGGATGCGCCATACCCAGTTTGAAGACCGCGTCCACCGCCTCTGGCGTCGCTACTCCCTCCATCACGGCAAAGGCCGCTTCGTTGATGAGCGGCATCAGCACTCGATTCGACACAAAGCCCGGCGCGTCATTCACCTCGATCGGCGTTTTGCCCAGCAACACGGCCAGTTCGTGGACCGTCGCATAGGTTGAGTCGCTTGTCGCCAACCCGCGCACCACCTCCACCAATGCCATCACCGGAACCGGATTGAAGAAGTGCATTCCAATCACGCGTTCTGGACGATCTATAAGCGCGGCAAGCCGGGTGATGGAAATAGACGAGGTGTTGCTGGCCAGCACAGCGTTTTCCGGCAGGATCCCATCGAGGGAACGAAAGATATCGGCCTTCAGGTCGAAGCGTTCCGGTGCAGCCTCAACAACGAACTCCGCTGCAGCCAGCACCTCGCGGTCAATGGTGGTTGTAACGCGGCCAAGGGCCGGCTCTATTTCGGATTCGGGCAGTTTTCCCTTTGCGGATTCGCGGCCCAGGTTGGCGCGAATTTGTCCCAGCGCACGGTCAAGGAACCGTTCCTCTACATCGCAAAGCAGAACGTTGAATCCAGAGCGCGCAAACACGTGCGCGATTCCGGAGCCCATGGTCCCCGCACCCACGACACCAACTGTTGAAATCTCCGGCATCCGTGCACGCCCCCTGTCACGCTTGAGGGAGTCTATCAGCCAGGAGCATGTGGCAATGCGAAAAGTCCCTAGTTCCCGCTTCGATTGGCACGGTCAAGGTGCATGTTCTCGGTGAGGGTCAGATCCATGTAGGTGCCTTCGTCAAGATGAGCCTGGGGATGGCTGACCAGCAGGTGCGTAGTTACCAGGCCAGCTCCGATGATTCCGCCTGCAAGCGCTCCCGCAGGTCCGCCCAGATAGGCGCCCGTCACCAGGCCGACTCCGACTGCACCGCCATACTCAATGCTTCCGCTCTTGATGCGCGCATTGGAGCTGACCACTCCTTCTGCCCCGACGTGATTGTTCGATCCCGGAGTTCCGGCAACGGCGGCATGCAGCTTCAGTCGTGCGCCGTCAGGCATAATTACGGTTTCAGGCCTCAACAACATGGAGCCATGCCCGCCAAAATGGCCGGTCGAAACCTCAGCCACCACGCCATCAATTTCAGCGCCCGCGGGAATCAGCACCTGGCCACCCTGCATTACGTCGGTAGCTACCCGGCTGCGAAACTCTTCACCCTTCTCGCTTAGTGAGCTGGATAGATCGCTCAGCAGCTTGACGCGAATGATGGTCCCCTCTCCCAACTCGTCCGGGCCCAGCGGGGCGGGATGCACAATGTCACCGTCCGGATCAGGCACATAGGCGCGCTCAGACAATGCCGGCCGTACGGAGCTGGCCGTGGGTTGACCCACTTCGACAATGCCATCATCCGTGCCGTCGCCGTTAGCCGCCGCCAGGTTGGCATGGTCGACCGGAGCCAGATTTGCATCCGCTGGATTGACGACGGGGGCTTGCTTCGCTGGCGCTTGTGCCGGTGTAGTCGTCTGCGTGTTTGCAGGATGTCCGGCAGGCGGCTTCGCCTCCGGTGGCGTGGAAGTGATGATCGTGTCGTCAGGTGGGGGTGTCGAGACTCCCTCGTAAGGGTTGGACTGGCTTGCCTGTTGTGCTCCCAGAGCGACAGAGGCTGCGGCGAAGAATGCAATTGCAAGAAATGGCCGATTCATCCAGGTCTCCTTGTTCAAGGCGGGGGCTCCCCACTTACTTAGACCCCGTCCGTATTAAAAAGTTCCGGGCGAACAGCACGCGAAAGCGGGTCGCGCACAATTCACCCACAGTAATAGTAGCGTGCGAATTTTGTAGGCGGCGAGCTGCTTCAGGCCAAAGGTGCCTCCGGTGCTACGAATCAAAAGAGATACCTGCCAATGACATCGTCAACCTCTGCAACCACTTCGGCTCATGTGACCGCTGCCACACCGCACCGCAACCCCCGGTTTGCTAGAATCCGAACGGAACAACAACCCTTTGAAAGCTGGACGGAGAGGAGATTCGAGACGTGCATGAGCTTCTGGAAACGATTCAAAGCGCCGCCGGAGAAGCCCTTGCCGTGGATCGCCGTCCCCAACTGAATGACCGGCTGCAGCACCGCATTGCGAGGACTGACATGACTGAAATTGTTGCTATTCGCGCGCGCGAAGTTCTTGACTCGCGCGGCAATCCCACTGTGGAAGCAGATGTAATTCTTGAAAGCGGCGCCATGGGCCGTGCAATTGTGCCTTCGGGCGCGTCTACCGGCGAGCACGAGGCCGTTGAACTGCGCGACGGAGACAAAAGCCACTTCCTCGGCAAGGGCGTGTTGCAAGCCGTGGCAAATGTTGAAACCGTGATTGCACCCGAGTTGGAAGGTATGGACGCAGCCAACCAGCGCATGATCGATCAGACCATGATTGCGCTCGACGGCACACCCAACAAGAGCAAGCTGGGCGCAAACGCGATTCTCGCCGTCTCCATGGCGGCCACACGCGCGGTGGCGCAAACACTGGAGATTCCGCTTTATCGCTATCTCGGCGGCATCAATGCCAGCATTCTCCCCACGCCCATGCTCAATGTCTTGAACGGTGGCGCGCATGCCGACAGCAATGTGGATTTCCAGGAGTTCATGATCATGCCCGTGGGTGCCGAGCGCTTCAGCGAGGCGCTGCGCTGGGCGGCTGAGACCTTCCACACGCTCAAGAGCGTACTGAAGAAGAAGGGCTACAACACGGCCGTTGGCGACGAAGGCGGATTCGCGCCGTCGCTCAAGTCGAACTCTGAAGCCATCGAACTCATCCTCGAGGCGATCGAGGCTGCCGGCTACAAGCCCGGCGAGCAGATCGCAATCGCGCTTGACCCCGCATCGAGCGAGTTCTACGACGCGGAAAAGAAGAAGTACGTCTTCAAGAAGAGCGACAAGCGCGAATTGTCCAGTGAAGAGTTGGTAAGCTTCTACGACGATTGGGTCCGCCAATACCCCATCGTTTCTCTCGAAGACGGCCTTGCCGAGGACGATTGGGAAGGCTGGAAGATCCTTACCGACAAGTTAGGAAGCCGCATCCAGTTGGTTGGCGACGACAACTTCGTCACCAACATCAAGCGATTGCAGCGCGGCATTGAAGAGGGTGTGGCCAATTCGATTCTCATCAAGCTCAACCAGATCGGCTCGGTTACTGAGACGCTCGACTGCATCGACCTCGCCCGCCGTTACGGTTACACCTCGGTTATCTCGCACCGCTCTGGTGAAACCGAAGACACCTTCATCGCCGACCTGGCCGTGGCCACAGGCGTAGGCCAGATCAAGACCGGCTCCGTCAGCCGCACAGACCGCATCGCCAAGTACAACCAGCTACTCCGCATTGAAGAGGAACTCGGCGCCGGCGCGGTCTTCCTCGGTCTCGAAGGGCTGAACTACAACGACTAAGCTGCCTGAGATAGCTTGTCAACTTCTAATCTGGGTGTTCCAGGTCCCATCCGCTGTGGCGAAGGACCTGGGATACCAGAATCTCCAGTGCAGTTTCGAGCGCAACTTTTCATAACTCTGCTAACCCCGCTAACCCTGCTAACTCCGCAAAGTAACTAGACCGAAGACCAAGGAAACCACCCGTGCCCACCACCAAGCATCCTCTCGTTCTCACCATCCTCGATGGATGGGGTTATCGCGCCGAAACCGCCAACAACGCGATTGCGCTGGCCCGCAAACCCGCCTATGACAAGCTATTGCGCGAGTTTCCCAACACCCTGATTCGCGCCTCGGAGCACTTCGTCGGCCTGCCAGACGGCCAGATGGGCAATAGCGAAGTGGGGCACCTCAACATCGGCGCCGGACGCATTGTGCAAATGGATATCACTCGCATCGATGCGCAGATCGCCTCGGGTGAGTTCGCCAAAAACCCTTCCATCGTGCAAGCCATGCAGCGTGCGCGCGAGGGCGGACGCCAACTACATCTCTTCGGCCTTGTCTCCGACGGTGGCGTTCACTCCCACCAGGAGCATCTCTACGCCCTACTGCGCATCGCGCGCGAATATGGCGTGGCACGCGTCCTCGTCCACGCCTTCATGGACGGCCGTGACACCGGCCCCACTTCCGGCGCGGGATATATTGCGCAGCTCGAACAGAGGATGCGCGAGTATGGCGTGGGCAAGGTAGCCACCATCAACGGCCGCTACTACGCCATGGACCGCGACAAACGCTGGGAACGCGAACGCAAGGCCTTTGACGCCATGGTCCACGGAAAAGCTGAGGGCGGCTTGCACGCTGACCCCGTCGCCCGCATCAAGGAGAGCTACAACAACGGTGTCACGGACGAATTCCTAATTCCCTTTGTCGTAGTGGATGGTGCAGGTAAGCCCGTCGGCCAAATTCGCGACGACGATGTTTGCATCAACTTCAACTTCCGCGCCGACCGGGCGCGCCAGATCACCCGCGTCCTGGCCCGCGAGAGCGGCCTCAACAAGCTCGGTGGCCGCAATCTCGAAGGCTGGGAAGCGCTTGATCAGGCCATTCCTCGCAGCGAGATTCCCAAAGGCCTCCATTACCTCTGCATGACGCAGTACGACAAGCTCTACGAATTGCCGCTCGTCATCCTGCCGGAGTCGATGGATAACATCCTGGCCAACATCCTCTCCCAAAATCATCTGCGCAACCTGCGCGTAGCTGAGACTGAGAAGTTCGCTCATGTTACTTACTTTTTCAACGGCGGCATCGAGATACCCTTTCCCGGCGAAGACCGCGCATTGATTCCTTCGCTGAAGGTTGCAACGTATGATCTGGCGCCGGAGATGAAAGCCGAAGCCATCGGCGACACGATTGTGAAAGCCATCAACGACACCGCCTTCGACCTGGTGGTCGCCAACTTCGCCAATGCAGATATGGTGGGTCATTCCGGAAAGCTCGAGCCCACCATCAAGGCTTGCGAAGCCGTCGATGCGCAGTTGGGCCGCATTTACAAAGCAATCAAAGAGAAGAATGGAAGTTGGCTCATCACCGCCGACCACGGCAACGCCGAAACAATGGTGGATCCGGTCACCGGCGGCCCGCACACGGCGCACACCACCAACCCTGTTCCGATGATTTACGTGAGCGAGGAAGCCAGCCATTACCGTCTGCGCACTGATGGCTCGCTCCGCGACATCTCGCCAACGCTATTAAACCTGCTCAAGCTCAGCCTGCCCAAACAGATGACCGGCGGCGATCTCCGCGTGCCGATCGTGAAATAAGTGCAGCCACAATAAGCCCAAGGGCCTCCCACGTAGGAGGCCCTTGGATTTACCGCATCGAATCCGGTTTTACCGCGGACGCAGTGATTTGATTGCCGACGGCAGACGCTCTTCAAGCAGCTTGGCTCGTTCTGAAGCCATTCCACCCAGATACGACGGCGCCGGCGTAGCCATCAGCACCAGAGCGAAAGCAATCACGGAGAAGCAGACTCCGGCAATGGCCGCCGACACCAGCATGTGATACATGTCGAAGATATCGAGGCCCAGCATGTTGATGGCCACATGTTCCAGCGGTTTGATGTGCTTCAAGACCGCTAGGGCAAATACTGAGAAGAAGACTGAAAGTGAAGTGAGGACAACCAGCGTCACATCAAGACTGCGGTGGAACTTCTGGCGTCCGCTGCAATGGCTGCATTCCGCAAGGTGATGCTCGTAGTCCTTGCGCATCTCCGGCGAAATTCCAGAGATATCATATCGCCAGCTTGCCAGGATGGCGCCTACAACTCGGTCAGTGCATAAGGTTCTTGCCATAGGTGTTTAGACTCACTTTGCAAAGGTTGTGTTCAACCGCTGTGTTGCATTGCGGCTCACATGGCAATGGGCGGCCTGCCAAACATACGATGCGCCACTAATTGCGCTTGATGCACAGGCGCTTCGTTTTATTTTGCCTCGCCATGGGACGGTGCCCTGGCGCTTACCCTGCCAACTCCACCTGGTACAGAGTGATCCCTTTTCTTACACTTACAATTGTAACCGAGTTTACCTAAAAATAAATAGGCGAGATAGGTTCATGTTGCAAAGCCAGCAACAGCCGGTTGGCCAACAGGCTGGCTCGGCTCACCAGGGCGCGCTCGGCCGTAACCCGGGCGAGTTCGGGAAGGTTGTTGCTTTCAGACAGATGCCCCAGAATAACGTAAGCGGCCTGACCGTCGTACTCGGTCTCAAGGAACCCCGCCGCCGCTTCGTTTGAGAGGTGACCAACTCGCGACAGCACCCTCTGTTTGACCGGCCAGGGATAGGGACCATCGCGCAGCATCTCCAGATCATGGTTCGATTCGAGCAGCAGCAGGTCCAGCCCCTTGAGTTGCGCTTTAACGTTGGGCGGAATGTAGCCAAGATCGGTAGCAACCGCCATGCGCACCCCCTCGGCCTGGAAGACAAAACCAACCGGGTCCACGGCGTCGTGGGGAATAGTGAAGGGGCTGACGGCAATGTCGCCAATTGCAAAGGGCTGTCCGGCCTGAAAGTACTCGACCGACGGCAGCCAGGTCGGATCTTTCTTCACGGCAGCAGGTGCAGCTTCTCGCTCGGCCTCTTCGGTTTGCGTCTCCATGCCGGCAGCAATCGCCAACTCCTCCGGCGCCTGCTCAGAAGCCGTCTCCATATCCCCTTCGTCCGTTTCGCCCTCACATGCCGCAGCGTCGGCTTCGGCCTGCCGCGCCGCCGCCTGCTGCCGGCATTGCTCCAGCCACTGCGCGTAAGTCATCTGGCGCCGCGGAGTGAGCCAGCGCATCCAGGCCCGATGGGTCCCTTCGGTGAAGTACACCGGAATCCCCAGTTTCCGCGCCGTAACGGCTAGCCCGTTGATATGGTCCTGATGTTCGTGCGTAATGATAATCGCGTCCAGTGTCTCCGGTTCTTCACCGGCCAGCCGCATGCGCCGGAAAAGCTCTCGGCAGCTTAACCCTGCGTCCACCAGGATACGCGTATGCCCGCCCGAGACAACCGTGCTGTTGCCTTTGGACCCGGACGCCAGCACCGTGAACCGCACCATGGTGTGAGCATACATCGCATCGCTGTGCACCGCACACTTGCGGGGTTTACCAGCGGGGAACGCGACACGTTTCGTCCACGACACCGAATTCCTGCTCGAATCCAGCCTTTCCGCCTTATTCTTACAACACAAGGCACCGCATTCCCCCAGTCGCCGGTACAGCGCAAATCGCATTCGCTCCCCGGAGGTCCGCAGCATGACCCAAAAGCCGCTCTTCTTCGTCCTGACCGTCATTGGAACCGCTGTGCTGCCGCTCTTCCTGTCCGGCCCGCACACACTTCCCGTGCATGCTGCCGCGAAAGCCATCCCCAGCCAACCCGCTGTCTGGAACCGTCAGGCCGCCGCCAGCTACCTCGATAGCCGCGAAGTCTGGTGGCAGTCGTGGGACCACGCGCAGAAGGATCACGGAACCATCTGCGTCTCCTGCCATACCCAGGCCTCCTACGCCCTCGCTCGCCCGGTGCTCCGCGGCGATCTCCGCGAAACCGGCCCCTCAGCCTCGGAGCAGGTGATGCTTGCAAGTATTGAAAAACGTGTGCGAGGCTGGAAGGATATGCAGCCCTTCTACAGCGACGCTGTCTACGGTGCCGGCAAGGAGATCCAGTCACGCAACGCAGAGTCGGTCCTGAACGCAGTCATTCTGTCCAGCTACGACCAGCGCCAGGGCCACATGAGCGAAACCACTCGCATGGCGTTTGACAACGCCTGGGCTTTGCAGTCGAAAACCGGCCCCGATGCCGGCGCATGGGTCTGGCAGAACTTCGACTACACGCCCTGGGAATCGAAGGAGTCGCAGTATCACTGGGCGGCGCTTTTTGCGGTTTCTGTCGCAAAAGCGCCGGATCATTACCGCAGTGATCCCGCCATCGCTGCGAATTTGTCTGCCCTGCTCGCCTATCTCAGCAGCCACTACGACGCGCAACCGTTGCTGAATAAGATTGTTGCTTTGCGGGCCGCAGCACGGTTTCCCGATCTGCTGAACGAGGCCCAGCGCACCGCCCTGCTCGGCGTTATCTACACCCTGCAGCGCCCCGACGGCGGCTGGAGCCTGACCGACCTCGGCACGTGGCAGCGGCGCGACAACACTCCGCTGGAAACAAAACCAGATGGCTACGCGACGGGCATCATCACTCTGGCTTTGGAAGAGAACCACATCGCCAACTCCCAAGTGCAGCGCGGCCTGTCATGGCTTGTAGACAACCAGGACCCGGATACCGGCGCGTGGCCTGCCTGGTCTCTCAACAAGAATCGCGATCCCAATTCGAATGTTGGTAAATTCATGAGCGACGCAGCCACCGGCTATGCGGTCCTCGCGCTCGAGGCGCGTCGATAGGTTGGCAGGTTGTTTTAGTGCGGTTCGGAATACACGTAGACTTTTAAATGAAGGTCAACATTCCCCTACGCGTTCTTCAAACCCTGCCTGACCCGCGCTCCTTGCTATCATTCTTGTATGACTACGGTGGACATTCTTTTTCGCTACAGAACGCCGCCCACTGAAGCTGCGACCTTTGCGCTGGCCAACACCCGCGAAGTTTACGGCATTCGCCGGCTTATCTTCGATCGCGCCGCATCTACCTTGCGAGTGGAGTACGACGCAACCCGGCTCAACGCCGCCGCAGTTGCCAAGTTGGTGCGCCAGGCAGGCCTGGATATCGATGAAGAACTTTCGCTGACTCCACCGCCCCCCGCACCGGAACCGGCTCCCGCAGCCTGACACCCTGGGATCGGTCCGCCCATCGCACTTCAATCGAATGGCAATCGAACCCATGGCAATGAACGCCCCCGTGCAGAAGGCTTGGCCCTGTTTCATCCCGCTGGTCAGGCGAACTGGAAAAACACCGTAAACCCTGATAATCTGTCTTTGGTTCTGCTTGGAACCATGTGTGCGCCCGTAGCTCAGCTGGATAGAGCGTCTGGCTACGAACCAGAAGGCCGGGAGTTCGAATCTCTCCGGGCGCACCATACCTTCCGCTATCTGCGATGTATTGGGCCCTCTTGCTGGAACGGCACAGACCGCTTCTCCAAAGAGAATCCCGCGCTCTCCCTATGGCTTGAACTCCTTGCTCTCCGTAACTTCCACTACGGCGTTCACAGGAAGTTTGTCGCTCGATCCGCCCGCCAGCACGCGCACATGTTCCTTCTCCACCTTCCATGCGTGGTCAGCAGTATCCCAATACGCCAAATCGCGCGCCTTCAGCGGCAATCTCACTTCCTGCTCTGCGCCAGCCTCGATTCTCACCCGCTTGAATCCCTTCAGTTCCAGATGCGGCCGGGCGACCTCAGATCCAAGATGCTGCACATACATCTGCACCACCTCGTCGCTTGTGCGGGCGCCCGTGTTCTTCAGCTTCACTGTCACATCGACATTGCCATCCGCATCCATCTTTGGCGCACTCAGGCTCAGACCCTCGTAGGCGAATGTCGTATAGCTGAGGCCGTAGCCAAAGGCATAAAGCGGCTTTTCCTTGCTGTACATGTACGTGCGCCCATCAAGCAGGTTGTAGTCCATCATGGGCAGCAACTGCGCATCGCCAGTTGGCCAGGTCTGCGTCAACCGCCCTGCCGGCGAACACTCGCCAAACAGTACATCGGCCAGCCCATGGCCCTCCTCCTGGCTGTTGTGCACCATGTGAACAATCGCCGGCAGATTCTGCTCGCTCCACACAATTGCGTATGGAAAGCTTGATCGCAGCACCTCAATCGTATGCGGATTCGCCGCAAAAACCTGCTTCACGAGCGCCTCCTGCTCCAGCACGATGGTCTTGCGATCTACATCTTCTTTGCCGTTCGAGGGTGTTGGGCACTGGTCCCACCCGGCATTGCATTCAGGATGGTTCCCGACCACCACAATTGCCACATCCGCCTTGCGCGCCACATCCGCCGCCTCTGCCGGATCCGTGCCATCGGCGAAGATGACCTTGACATCCGGTCCAGCAGCCTCGCGAATGCCATCCAGAATGCTCACCGAATACGGCGGCGTTCCGCTATACCAATCCAGCAGCACCTGCCCTATCCAGGGCCCGATCACCGCAATTGTCTTCAGCTTCGTCTTATCCAGGGGCAGCGCGTTGTCTTCATTCTTCAGCAGCACAATCGACTCGTCTGTCGCCAGCCGCGCGAGTTCCCTGCTCGATGCACGCTCCCACGGTGGAGTCGCACCATCGCTTTCCTTCCCAATCTTCGCGTAGGGATCCACCCCGGGCGGATCCATTTCGCCAAGCTTCAGATACACGGTGAGCAGATTCTTCAGCGAGGCATCCATATCCGCCTCGGTCAACAAACCGTCCTTGAGCGCTTTTGCCAGGTCGTACTTGTATATATCGAGAAAATGATTGATGCCAGCCTTCACCGCCGCCGCCGCGCCTTGCTCCTTGTCGGGAAAGCTCTTGTGCGCGCTGATTAACAGCCCCAAAGCGCCGCCGTCTGTACAGATCAGCCCGTCGTTGCCCCACTCCTCGATCATCACGTTTTTCAGCACCGGATGAATCATCATGGGAATCCCGTTCCACGAGTTGTAGGCCGCCATCACCGCGCGTGAGCCGCCATCTTCAAACCCCATGCGGAACGGCACGGAGTAGTATTCGCGAAACAGCCGTTCATCAAAGTCCGACGAGCTGTGCGTGCGCCCGTCCTCATTTTCGTTGGCCAGAAAGTGCTTCATCAGCGACGCAGCCTGCCAATGCTTCGGGTCGGGCCCCTGCAAGCCCTGCACAAAGGCCATCGTTAGCGTTCCAACCAGGTATGGGTCTTCGCCATACGATTCCTCGGTCCGTCCCCAGCGCGGATCGCGACTCAAATCGGCATTGGGCGCGCGCACCACCACCCCGCCCCGATCGAAGACAGGATTCTGATAGTCATAGCGAGCCTCATAGCCCTCCAGCGATGCAATTTTCTTCAGCAGTTCCGGGTCCCAGGTCGCGCCAAGTCCCTTTTCCTGTGGAAAAGTCGTTGTGGGCAGCGGTTGCCTGCCACGCCCGCCCCAGCCGCCCGGTCCGCCCAGCGCCAGCCCGTGCAGCCCTTCCACCTGGCCTGAGAAAACCAGCCCCAGCCGTGGAATCTTGGGATGATCCGACATCAGATCGATTTTTTCATCGAGCGTCAGCCGGCCCAGCAGGTCCGCTATCCGCTGGTCGTCGCTTAACCTCGCGTCGCGAAACGGGTAGTCGGTTTGCGCCGGAGATACCCGCGCCAAGCCCACTGCCAGCAAAAGCCCCGCCGCGCACCAACCAAAGCGTAACTCCATCGCCATCCCTCTCGATTCAGGAACAGCGCAGACTATCACAGCGGAGCCGCAGGCGGTTTTGGGCAAAAAATCGATTGCTTACTCTTTGCTCGCAAATGCAAAAAGGGTGAAGCGCTCAATGCGCTTCACCCTTTTTGCAGCCTTTATCCCTCTCAGTACAGCCGGAAATTCACCTCAATCGTAATCATCACCGGCACCGGAGTCCTGCCATCCTTCATGGCCGGCTTGAACTTGTATTTGCGCACCGCTTCCAGTGCCTTTTCATCCAGGCCCATGCCCAGCGCTCGAATAACCCGCGGGTTCTGCGGATTCCCCTGCGCATCCACAATCAGCGAAATCAGGCAAACACCCTGGTACTTTGCCCTGCGCGCCTCGTCGCTGAACTCCGCCTCCGGCTGGACGATCGGTACCGGCGCTGAAACGCCGCCGCCAATCTGATAAAGTCCTCCACCCGTATTGCCACCGCGCCCAGGTCCAAAGCCATTCCCGGTTCCCGAACCAAGGCCGCCTCCGTAACCGGTCCCCATCCCGCCTCCGCCGCCCTGGCCGTTTGAAGCCAGCGCCACGTTCGGCGACTTGGTCACGCCAATGTTGGGCAGGGTCGGATTGTCGGGCAGTTGAATGTTCTGCTGCACATTGATGGCCGAGGGCACCGAAAGCTTTGGTTTATCAAGCACGGGAATCATCGGAGGCGTAATCGGGTCCTTCACGCGTGGGGGAAGCTTGCCCTTCGTCGGGTCGACAATATCGTGCGAACCACCGCCACCGCCGCCGCCCGCCGCGACACCAGCCTTAGGCGCTTTAAGATCGAAGTTCCCCACATCGATATTCGTCGCTGTCACCGGCGGCTTCACCATATTCACAACCGTCTTGATGCCCAGCCAAATGGCAAAAGCGAGGATCCCAAGATTGATCGTTGTCGAAATTCCGATTGCCACCGGGTTCCGAGGAACCGCCATCCGGTCCGGCACCGGGATCGGCGTCGACGTCAGTTGCAGAGGTGGCAATTTGGGGGGGAAGAAAAAATCGCGGATGTTCTCGTAGAGACCCGTCCAGAGAGGCTTCTCTTCAAATGCCTTTCCCAGGAAAGCGTCGAGTTCATGCCCTGCCGGTGAAGGGGCGGCAGCTTCGGTCTCCGATTCTTGCTGGATCAGTAGTTCGTTTCCCATATTTGTTGCTGGCCCTGTCGGCTGCACTTGCTCCACCGGGAGCCTCTTCGCTTCCAGGTCCATCACTCCATTATGCTCGACACTGCCTTCGCTTGTCTGCAAGCTTCCGCATTCCCGCTTCTACTTTGAACCCTCCAGAGTTTCATAGTCTCCAGGGGCCAAGGTTCTCATAAACAATAGACGACCAGCAACTGTACTTGTTACCGGAAAATCTTTCTTGAACATTTACACTAACAAATGAACAAGTTCGAACCATCCCAGGGAGTGACGATGTCTCCAGCGCCGGAGTTGAAGGCGACCTTGACCTTGCCTCAAACTGCCTTCCCGATGAAGGCCAATCTACCACAGAATGAGCCACTTCGGTTGGCGCATTGGGCATCACTGCGCCTGTATGATGAGTTGCGCAAGGCTGGAGTTGGCCGACCTGCCTATCTTCTCCACGACGGCCCGCCCTATGCCAACGGTCCCATTCACCTCGGCCATGCCCTAAACAAGGGACTGAAAGATTTTGTAGTCAAGTCCAAAACCATGGCCGGATTCGACGCTCCCTACGTCCCCGGATACGATTGCCACGGCCTTCCCATCGAAATCAAGGTCGACGAGCACCTGGGCCGTAAAAAGCTCGAGATGCCCGTTCCCGCCGTGCTCGAAGCCTGTCGGGCCTACGCGCAGAAGTATGTTGACCTGCAAACCGCCCAGTTCGAACGCATCGGCTGCTTCGGCCGCTGGGAAAAGCCCTATAAGACCATGGCCCGGGACTACGAAGCGCGTACCCTCGAAGCCTTCTACGGGTTCCTCGAAAAGGGCTTCGTCTATCGCGGCCTCAAGCCCGTCTACTGGTGCATCCACGACCGCACCGCCCTCGCCGAGGCCGAAGTCGAGTATGAGACGCACACCAGCCCCTCAGTCTACGTGCGCTACAAGCTCACTTCAGACCCGGCGGCAATTGACTCCACCCTCGCCGGCCGCGAGGTCTACACCATCATCTGGACCACGACTCCATGGACCCTTCCCGCGTCCATGGCCGTGGCCTTCCATCCCGACTTCGATTACGTGGCGCTCCAGACATTGGGTGCCCCAGGTCTCGATTCTGAGACCTGGGAGTCGACGAACTCCGGCCCCGTCTACCTCGTTGCCGCCGAACTCGCCTCCCAGGTCATCGCCGCTTGCCAGTTAGGCGCAACGGAAAAACTCGCCCGCTTTAAGGGCGCAAGGCTCGATCGCGTCACCTTCAAACACCCGTTTCTCGAACGCAGTATCCTCGGCGTCCTCGCCACCTACGTCACCGCCGATACAGGCACAGGTGCGGTCCACACGGCCCCCTCGCACGGAGCCGATGACTTCTACACCGGTCAGCGCTACAACCTCGACGCCACCACTCGCGTCGACGCCGCAGGCTACATCCACGTCGACCCCGAGGCCTGGCCTCTCGTCGCGCCTCCGCCATTCGAAGGCAAAAAGGTCTGGGCTGCGAATCCCATCATCGTCGCCATGCTGGAGGAGTCGCGCGCACTGCTTGCCTCCTCCGACTTCGAGCATTCTTATCCCCATTGCTGGCGCTGCCACCATCCCGTCATCTTCCGCGCCACCGAACAGTGGTTCATCGGCCTCGAAACCCCGGTCAAACGCGCCGACGGCACTGAAACCACCTACCGGCAATTAGCAATGGAGGAAATCGACAAGGTCGTCTGGGACCCGGCATGGGGCAAGGAGCGCATCACCAACATGATCGCTACGCGCCCCGACTGGTGCATCAGCCGCCAGCGCATCTGGGGTGTGCCCATTGCTGTCTTCCTCTGCGAAGGCTGTCAGAAGCCCATCCTCGATCCCGCGCTCAACCGCAAAATCGTTGACATGTTTGACAGCGAAGGCGTCGAAGCCTGGCACACCACCGAAGTAGCCGCACTGCTTTCCGACGGCACAGTGTGCGCCCACTGCGGCGGCACCGCATTCCGCAAGGAGACTGACATTCTCGATGTCTGGTTCGACTCCGGCACCAGTTGGTTCGCGGTGTGCGAGACAGACCCCGACATTAAGCGCGCCTATGCCGCCTTCCAAAATGGTGCGGGGCCAGAGGTGCTGTACCTCGAGGGCGGCGATCAGCATCGCGGCTGGTTCCACTCCTCGTTGCTCACGTCGGTCGCATTACGCGGCCGCGCGCCTTACTCGCACGTGGCCACCGCCGGCTGGACCCTCGATGAGCAAGGCCGTGCCATGTCCAAGTCTCTCGGCAACGGGGTCGATCCCGTCGACATCGCTAATCGCATGGGCGGCGAGATCGTCCGCCTCTGGGTGGCCTCCATCGACTTCCGCGAAGACATGGCTGCCAGCGAAAACCTGATGCAGCGCTGCGCGGAGCTCTATCGCAAGCTGCGGAACACCTTCCGTTTTCTGCTTGGCAATCTCCACGGTTTCGATCCCATCCGCGACCGCGTTTCCGAAGCGGATCTTCTCCCTCTCGATCGCTACATGCTCGCCCGGACTCGCGAGCTGACTGAAAAAATCCTGGCATGGTATGCGGCATTTGAGTTCCACCGCGTTTACCAGGCGGTCAACGAATTCGCCATCGTCGACCTGAGTTCGTTTTATCTCGACATGCTCAAGGACCGCATGTACACCTTCGCGCCCACGAGCCATGCACGCCGCTCCGCGCAGACGGTCCTCTGGCAAATCACTGAGGCCCTCGTCCGCCTCGTCGCTCCCATCCTCAGCTTCACCGCCGATGAAGTATGGGACTATCTCCCCAAAGTCGATGGCCGCGAAGCCAGTGTGCATCTCGCGCAGTTCCCCAAACCCGAAGAGGTCTTCTCCGAAATCCCTGACCTGCTCCTGGCCGAGTGGAAGCGTCTATTTGCAATCCGAGACGAAGTATTTAGTGCACTTGAGACCGCCCGGAAACAAGGAGAAATTGGCAAAGGACTCGGCGCTCAGGTCAACATCCACGCAGGTCCAGTGGATTTTGCCGCCTTACATAGGCTTTCTTCTGAAGCTCTAGCTGAGTTTTTCAATGTGTCTGAAGTGAACATTCTATTGTCGCGAGGCGTAGAAGAGGGTTCAGGAGCAACTGCAAAAACAATTGCTCAAGCTCTTCCGGCAACAGGCACAAAATGTAATCGTTGCTGGCGATTTACGCATGACACTTCGGACTACGGCATCTGGCACGACGTCTGCACCCGCTGTCAATCCGCTTTGGAAAAAATGGACATCGCCCCGCCGAACACTTCGGAGGCCGACTCGTGAGCTTTTTCATCCCTCGGAAAACGCTGGGTGCCCCAGGTCTCGATTCTGAGACCTGGGATGGCTCAGTCCCTAACTGTCTTTCTTCTTACGGGGAGGATGCACAGTGAGTCTTCCCATTCCCCGCCGTCTGCCTTGGCTGCTCCTCATCTCCGCCGTCGTCATTGTCCTTGACCGCTTCACCAAGACTCTCGTCGCTGCGCGCATTCCCATCGGCGATGCCATCCCGGTCATTCCGCACATTCTCCGCATTACCCATTGGACCAATGAAGGCGCAGCTTTTTCGCTCTTCGCCGACTCCGCCTCGCCCAACACCGTGCGCTGGGCGCTCATCGCGTTCTCGCTCATTGCCGCGCTAGCGGTCCTCATCGCCATGGTGCGCCTCGGCAATCGCATCACCATCACCACGGTCGCGTTGGCCCTCATCTTTGCCGGCGCACTCGGCAACGTCCATGACCGCATCGTCTACGGCTCCGTTGTCGATTTCATTGAGGTCCACATCTTCAGCTATCACTGGCCCGACTTCAACATAGCCGACAGTTCCATCGTCACCGGCGCCTGCCTGCTTCTTCTCGATTCCCTACTGCCAAAAAAGCACCCTGAAACAAGCGCAGACCAGCTCTCTTGAGCAATCAAATAAGCACTGTCATTCTGAGCGGAGTGATGCCGAAAGCCTGTCCGCCGTGGCGTTGGCGCAGCAGTTGCCATCGGAGCCGATCACGAGCAACAGACTTATGGGAGCGATTCTAGGTGCAAGTACAACAGGAACGATTCTCACTGACCGGTGCTCGACGAATTCGAAAACTCCTTCCGGGAGGAAGAGTTCAGCGGGAGTTCCCCACCCCGCTCACTGCCCTACAATGAATATGTCGGACTTGCAACAATAGTGCGTTCGCAAGCGACAGGCGAATTGCCCTCCCATGCTTGAATGATTTACCGGACGGCGCTTCATTTAAAGCTCCACCCAACCCTAAGAGGATTGAATGAAAATCAGTAGTTTCTCTTCCACTGTGCACGCAGCAATTTGTGCGGCATTCGCATTTGTGTGCCTTGTTATCGTTCCGGCTCATTCGCTGCACGCCCAGCGCCTGCCCACCACCGTCCTCCCCCAGCGCTACACCCTCACCCTCGCACCCGACCTTAAAGCCGCCACCTTCACCGGCGTTGAATCCATCGCCGTCGTCATCAAAGAGCCGGTCAACACGATCACTCTCAACTCCGCAGAAATCGCGTTTCAATCCGTCACCATCAAAGCGGCCGGCATGGAACAAACTGCCACCGTCACTCTCGACGCACAGAAACAGCAAGCGACCTTCACCGTTCCCCACACACTGCCCGCGGGTAATGCCACGCTCTCCATCCGCTACACCGGCATCCTCAATAACGAGTTGCGCGGTTTCTATTTGTCCAAGGGCGATCACCGCAACTATGCCGTTACCCAGTTCGAACCCACTGACGCGCGCCGCGCGTTTCCTTCCTTCGACGAGCCGGCCTTCAAAGCTACTTATGACATTTCTCTTGTCGTGGACTCCGGCGACACCGCCATCTCCAACGGCCCCATCATTTCCGACACGCCGGGCCCCGGGGAGGGCAAGCACACTCTCAAATTCCTCACGATGCCGAAAATGTCCTCCTACCTGGTCGCCTTCCTGGTCGGCGACTTCAAGTGCACTGCCGGCGAGTCAGACGGCGTCGCCATCCGCGTCTGCTCCACGCCCGACAAAGTTGCCCTCACGCATTACGGCCTGTCCATCGCCGAATACGTGCTCCACTACTACAACACCTACTTCGGCATTCCCTATCCGCTCAAAAAGCTTGACCTTATTGGCATCCCCGACTTCGAAGCAGGCGCAATGGAAAATTTCGGCGCGATCACCTACCGCGAAACCGCACTGCTCCTCGATCCCAAAACAGCATCCGTCGGCGCCAAGAAGGAAGTAGCCCTGGTCATTGCCCACGAAATGGCACACCAGTGGTTTGGCGATCTCGTCACCATGCAGTGGTGGAACAACATCTGGCTCAACGAAGGTTTCGCCACCTGGATGGAAAACAAGGCCGTAGCAGCCATGCATCCCGAGTGGAACATCCCGCAATCAGTCGCTTCGGACGAGGACGGCACGCTTAACATCGATGCGCAGCCCACCACGCGCCCCATTCGCGCCAAGGCTGACACTCCCGCCGAAATCAATCAGATGTTCGACGGCATTGCTTACGGCAAAGCGAGCGACGTGTTGCTCATGGTCGAGAACTACCTCGGCCCTGAAACCTTCCGCAAGGGCGTGCACGCCTATCTCTCCGCTCACCTTTACGCCAACGCCACCGCCGAAGACTTTTGGAACGCTCAAACTGCTACGAGCCACAAGCCGGTGGACAAGATCATGGATTCGCTTGTCGCCCAGCCGGGTGTCCCGCTGCTTACCTTCAGCGAACCCGCCAACGGCGAGGTGCAAGTCTCACAGAGGCGCTTCTATCTCAGCCCCAGCATCCAATCTAACCCCGATCAGAAATGGACCCTCCCTGTTTGCTTTAAAAGTGGTGAAAGCCAGGACTGCGAACTTCTCACCCCTTCTAGTTCCACGCTTAAATTCCCCGCCAACTCTATCTTCTTTGCTAACGCCGGTGGCAAGGGTTATTACCGCAGCGGGTACCCGCCCAATATCTACGCTGACCTGGTCGCGCACGCCGAATCGGACCTTACTCCAACCGAGCGCATCAGTCTGATCGGCGATCAATGGGCCCAGGTGCGCGCCAACAAAGCTACCGTGGGTGACTACCTCAACCTCGTCGCAGCCCTTAAGGCCGATCCAAATGCTGAGGTAATCTCAAGCGCTTTCGGCGGCGTTGATGCAACCTACGAACGCGTGGCCGCCACTCCCGAAGAAAAGGCCGCCCTTTCGCGCTGGATTCGGGCAACCTTTTCGCCCGAGTATGCAAAGCTCGGCCCACCCAGCGACTCGGATTCGTCCAACACCCGCGAGTTGCGCGCCCATCTTTTCGGCATCCTCGGCTACTATGGTAAAGACCCCGCCGTCCTTGCTCAGGCCCGCGAAATCGCCGAAAAGTTCGTTGCCAATCCAGCCTCCGTCGATCCCACGCTGGGCCAGACTGCGCTAGCCATTGCTGCCCGCAACGGCGACGAGGCTCTGTTTGACAAGTTGCAGAAAATCTACGAAACCTCCACCAATCCCGAGTTCCAAATTGGCGCGCTTCGCCTTCTCGCCGAATTCCAGAACCCGGCGCTCATTCAACGCGCTCTCAACTTTGCCGTCTCCGGCAAGGTTCGCAACCAGGACGCCGCAATTCAGTTCGCCATAGCCCTAGAAATCCAGGAGTCCCGCGACGAGGCTTGGAAATTCATTCAGAGTCACTGGGACAAGGTCCAGGCACAGTTAACCACCGATTTGGGTAGCTACCTCGTGGCCTCCGCCGGGAGCTTCTGCTCCGAGTCAGGACGTGACAGCGTGCAGGACTTCTTCTCTACCCACAAAGTCGTTGCCAGCAGCGTATCTCTGCAGCACGCCATCGAGCACATCAATGGTTGCATCGAGTTGCGCAAACTCCAGGAGCCTCAGTTCAGGACTTGGCTTGCAGCCCAACCAACGCCCTAGCCGCAAGACCGGCCCAGAAAGCCAATGGCCGCCAGGATTCCCCGGCGGCCATTTGTTTCTCTGCTTTCCTTCATAAATCTCTTACCAGGCGACTTTCGCCGGCAAAAACTCCGCGAACAGATCGTCGTAGTACGGCTTCAACTCTTTCGCATCCGGCTTGGCGTGCCCTTTTGAATACAGATCGTATTGATTGAACTTCAGAACCCACTCCAGCATCGCGCGATCCTGTTCATTCGTCAGGTGCTCATACGCCCCATGACGATGCCACGGATAAAACGAGTGGAAGCGCAGCATATACAGCGCCTCGACTCGCAGGTAAGGTTTCATCACTTCCGCGATATACCCGTCATGTCCAAACGACATGTGGACATTCTCAAGCCCGCAGTTCGGCTCATAAATTCCATGCTTCGTCTGATACGCGGGAACAAGCCGATCAGGGTTCTTTGCAAAATACTCTGGAAACACGATCGAGTCCGACCACGCACAGCCTACCGGGAACGTGTCCCCTACCACGCCCCATTGGGGCTCTCCATAGAGACACAGGCATTTCCCCAGATCGTGAAGAAATCCCGTCAGCACCATCCACCGCGGATGACCGTCCCTCCGTATCGCCTCCGACGTCTGCAGTAAGTGTTCAATCTGGGTTAGATCGGTGTCCGGATCGCTGTCATCCACCAGCGTGTTCAGGAACTCCGCCGCCTCCCAAATCGTCTTCATGCCCTTGTTGAGTCCGAAGTACTCCTTTTCCTTCTCAAGGACATACGCCACCGTCTGTCCCTCGTGGTTAAGCCGGTAAAACTCGGCCACACCCGGCGTCGCGGATGCATCGTAGACACGAAATTCCGCTTCCGACTTGCCTTCGCGGTAACGGCCCTCAACGAAATCGTCCCATTGATCCAGTTGAGCGAGCGGTTGCGCGTGGGGAATTGTTGCGCTCATTTGCATCTCCTTGCTGTCAGCGTGCGACAATCCTGCTTGTCGCTCTTTTACCAAAACGATGAAACGCTAGGCAAGTGAATTCACCCGCCGAGCCGCAGTTCTCCCTGCACGTGGACCCATCAGCCATCGCAAATGAGCAAGTTAATATGAAGAACGAAGCGCAAACCCATTCCCGGTGACGTACACAAGCGAAAATGCATATTCTCAAGAGTGACCTGCTTTGCGCCTGCCTTTGTGTCACGTTTCGCGCATATCCGCAGGCGCCAAAACTCCAACGAAAGGACCCAGTAATGTTGCAACATGCAAAGGGAACCTTTGATGTAAAGTCCTCGCCGCTACCGCCGGACGACGCCACTGCCGGCACATCCATTGGTCGGTTCGCCCTCGACAAGCAGTTCCACGGCGATCTTGAGGCAGCCAGTAAAGGTGAGATGCTTGGCGCCGGCGACCTTGCCAAGGGAATCGCCGGCTACGTCGCTATCGAGCACGTCAAAGGAACCCTCAGCGGTCGCCAAGGCTCCTTCGCGCTCCAGCATACGGGCACTATGGACCGCGGTGACATCCATCTCGTTGTCAGCGTCGTGCCCGGATCTGGCACTGAAGAACTCGCCGGCATCGCAGGTACCATGACCATCTCCATCGCCGATGGCAAGCACTACTACGACTTTGAATATACATTGCCGTCGAATTCGGAATAGAAACCAGAGTTCCCGCAGGTTTCCTCGGTTCCACGTCTCTTGCAAACAGCAACTCCTTCCCCCCGGCAGCCGTTTCTCCGCCGAGGTGAAGGAGTTGATTATCCTTTCGGTTGTCTCTTACCGCGCCTGAAAATCGATCCTCAGATTCATTTCCAGGGGAACCGCCTGATTGTCCAGTGTCGCCGGTAAAAAGTGATACTGGCGAACAGCTGCCAGCATCCGCGCGTCGACAGTCGGATTCACCGGCCTCACAATCTGCACGTTCTTGGGCGTACCGCTCTCATCCAGCCAAAAATGCACAACCATGTACTGGCCGGCAAGGTCTTCGGTCTGGAAATCTGAGGTGGCGAGTTCGATTTCGGGTTCCGAAATCAGCTTCGGCGCAACCACTCCGGTGCTGATCGGGCGTGGATGCGTCGTTGCAGATACATCCGTTCCAGTTGGGGCTGCGGCCGGCGCCGACAGCGCGTTAGGGGATTCATTGCGAGCCTCCAGCGTCGCACTCTGGCCCTTCGTAGCTGTCTGGGCGTTGAGCAGCACGGTGGAGAGAAAAAGGCTTGCTACCAAAACACTGCGCATGATTAGTCTCCATTAGGTCAAGAGTGACCGTTATAACTTTAGCCCGAATCACAGTCGATTGTCAAGGAATATTTCTCGCGCGTTTATTTTCAACCAGTTACTGCAAGTCTATTGGCTTAGTATGAGTCCTACTTCTTCCAGAATCGCAAATTCTGAAATCGGGTCTGCACTCCGCTGCGCGCCTCGAACAACGCCTTCCGCGCACGCTCCGCCATCACAATTCCCCGTCCGCTCTTCGGTGTTTTAATCCCGCTTCGTTACCATAAGATCCATGTCGAAGTTTCCGCCCGGCCAAACCCTGCTCATCGATGCCGACGATACGCTCTGGGAAAACAATGTTTACTTCGAGCGCGCCATCGCCGCCTTCATCGGCTACCTGAATCACCACGCGTACACTCCCGCCCAAGTGCGCAAGGCCCTCAACGCCGTAGAGCGCGAAACCATCCTCGCTCACGGCTATGGCCTCACCAGCTTCACCCGGTCACTTGTGACTTGTTTTCAGCGCCTCGGTTCGGAGCCGCTCACTGAAGAGAAACGCGCTCGCATCGTGAGCTTGGCCCAGACCATCGCCGAGCAGGAAATCGAACTGCTCCCCGGCGTCGACGAAACCCTGGCCGAGCTTGCCTGCCGCCACCACCTCATCCTCATGACCAAGGGAAATCACGCTGAACAAGCGGACAAACTGACCCGCTCCGGACTCGCTCCCCACTTCTCCGCCGTTGAAATCGTTGCTGAAAAAGACCCCGCAACCTATAACCAGGTCATCGCCCGTCACGAACTCACGCCTCACACCAGTTGGATGATCGGCAACAGTCCCAAGAGCGACATTAACCCCGCGCTCGCGGCCGGTCTGCACGCCGTCTTCCTGTTCCACAAAGACACGTGGGTACTCGAACATGCCGAGGTCGATCCAGCTCCGCCGGGCCAGCAGTTACTCGAACTCGAGTCCTTCGCGGGACTCACTACAATCTTTTAGGCGCGCATTTCGGTACTACATTCCGCAAGGAGAAATCGGCCCCATCGATCATCTTCTTGACACGTTGAAAATGAGCAGCCCGTGCATGGCAAACATAGATGATTTCAAAACCGGAAGCACTCATCTCGCAACTCTGCGTTCACTGAATCCGCCAGCGAATAATTCGGCATTTCGACGGTGCGATCAATACGGCTCTTGACCACCTGAGTCAGTGACCGTCGACCTTGGACGATTTCGTGCGCGCTCGTTAAAGCGCTTGCCCTCGTAGAGTTGAGCATTGAGGTCCACTTCGCCAAATGAGATTCGCTTCGCTAAAATAGATGAGTCATGGAACATGCCGAGGTCGCTTTCGAGTTACCTGCCAGGTTATCTCTCATACTGAATTCTCTGCTCGTCTATGCTATCTTTTAACGTCGAGGTTTTGTGGAGAGGCTGTTGATGCACCAAACATCGATTCCGATGGGTTCCAGATTCAGTACGTTATATCCTCCACCCCCTCGTGTTCACTGGGCAATCCTGTTCGCCGCAATGGCAGGCGGAGAAGCACTCGTGTTTTTCCTGGCGCCTAAGTTTTCTCGCGACTTCCTCCTCAACCTCGTCATCGCCGCATGGCCCATTTACCTCTGCCTCTGGATTCGCAAGATCGATCCGAAATCGGTTTCGCTGTATTGGGCTCTCGCTTCCTTTGTCACAGGCTTCCTTTTTTCCTGGATTTTGTGGATTGTGGTGATCTTCGAAGCAAGGGAGGAGCTGCTGGCGCACTACAATCGACGCGAACCGATAGGCCTCCGTCTAAATTGGTTTCTTACCCTCCTGTTCTCTTTCGTCTATTTCCAATACCATCTGCGCACTATCGCCGAAGAGAAGCAAAGCGAAGACGAAGAGCCTGTCGAAGAGCCTGAGCGCTTCATGATCCCTTGACGCTTTCTGCGTCACTCTGTTTTACTTCATTCAACGTTATGCTCATCGGCACCCCCATCGCGTGCTTCTTCTCCGATCTGTGGAGTGTTATCCCATCCGCTACTTCCATTCGAATTTGCAGCCGTTTGATGCGCGCGGGAAAAAGGGCCTGACGAATCGAATTCAGTAGTTGAGCAGCATCCAGGCCACCACCCGCAAACGCGGATGGTGGTTTTGCTTTTCTGGTCCCTATCTATCTTTGCGGAGGTCTCTTGGAATCGGTTACTCTCTCCAGCATTCAGGTGGCACGCGCGCGCATCGGCGAGGCCATTCACATGTCGCCCTGCCATCTTTCGCACCATCTCTCTGAACTCGCAGGCCTGCCCCTGCATCTGAAGCTTGAGAACCTTCAGCGCACCGGCTCTTTCAAAGAGCGCGGCGCGCTCAACAAGCTCCTCACCCTCAGTGAATCTGAGCGCAAGCGCGGCGTCATCGCTGCCAGTGCGGGCAATCACGCACAGGGAGTCGCCTTCCATGCCGCCGCCCGCGGCATTCGCGCGCAGATTGTAATGCCCCTCGCAACCCCGTTGGTCAAAGTGGCCGCCACACGCGGCTACGGCGCTGAAGTTATCCTTCACGGCGCGAGCTACGACGAAGCCTGCGACGAAGCGGTGCGCCGCCGTGTCGAAGAAGGCCGCACTTTCATCCATCCTTTCGACGATCCTGAGGTCATCGCCGGCCAGGGCACTATCGCCCTCGAGTTGCTCGAACAGGTTCCCGACATCGAAGCGGTCGTCGTCCCCATCGGCGGCGGGGGCCTCATCAGCGGCGTCGCCTGCGCACTCAAAGAGACCAATCCCAAAATCCGCGTCGTTGGCGTTGAGCCAGAAAAGCTGCCTTCCATGCTGCGGGCCCGCGAGGCCGGCGCTCCTGTCACCATCGCCGCTGAAGCCACCATCGCCGACGGCATCGCGGTGCGCCGCGCAGGCGATATCACTCTGCCCCTCGTCTCCCGCTATGTCGACGAGATCGTCACCGTCGACGACGAGGAAATCGCCAGCGCCATCCTCATGCTGCTCGAACAGGAAAAGACGCTTGCCGAGGGAGCAGGCGCCGCCGCATTGGCCGCTGTTGTCCAGTCCAAGACGAACCTGCGCCATCGCCGCACCGTCGTGCTGGTTTGCGGCGGCAACATCGACGTAACACTGCTGGCCAAGATCATTGAGCGCGGCTTGGTCAAAGATGGCCGCCTCCTGCGCGTCCGCGTTTATTTGCAGGACCGCCCCGGCGCCCTGCTTCATCTCACCCAGATCCTCGCCCGCGAACGTGCCAACATTGTCGAAACCGTCCACAACCGCGCTTACTACGGTGTCAGCCTTGGTGAAACTGTCATCGACGTCACTCTTGAAACGCGTGGAGCCACTCACATTACCGCCATCAGTCATGCTCTCCGCGAAGCCGCCTTCCGCTTCGAGCGCATTCAATAACCTCTGCTTCCGGCTGGAACGGCCAAATAAACCGGGTGCCCCAGGTCTCGTTTTTGAGACCTGGGAAAAGCAAATCTCGATCAGCCCCATCATCAGGAGCCCCATGTACACCCCGAAATTCAACAGAATTGACGACCGCGCGACGCTCATTGAAGCCATGCGCTCCTATTCCTTCGCCATTCTTTTCGGAATGCAGTTCGGCTCCGGCGCCGCCGATCCTCCCGTCGCCACGCATCTCCCTCTTGTCGTCAAGGACGAAGGCGAACACGGTCTTATCGAGGGCCACTTTGCCCACGCGAATCCCCACTGGAAGTCCCTTGTGGGCCGCGAAACACTGGTCGTCTTCCCGGGCCCACACAGCTATGTCTCTCCCATTCTTTACACGGAAACGCTCTCCGTTCCCACGTGGAATTACATCGCCATTCACGCATATGGCACCATGCAACTCGTCGAAGACGAGGCCGGCAAGGAAGCGTTGCTCCAGGGCCTCATCGCACAGCATGAGCCCGCTTACGCCGAACATTGGCGCAGCCTGCCCGAGGGCTTCCGGCGCACCATGCTCGCCGGTATCGTCGGCTTCCGCGTTCCCATCGACCGCATCGAGGGCAAATTCAAACTCAGCCAGAATCGCCCAGAGGCCGACCGCCGCAACGTCTACGCAACCCATGTCGCTGGAACCCCTGACCAGCAGGCACTCGCAGCATGGATGGACCGCCTGATACCGTGAAGGAGCGAATGTCTGGTCTCCCGCAGTTTGAAGTGAGCTTGTCCAAGCACCTGAAGCTAAGCTCATTCAGTCAGCCCCACGACTTAGCTGCCGGATGGATTTACTCAATCCTCTTAAACCGTGTAGTGTTCTAACCGTCATCGACAACGGTTGTTCCCGTCACTCTCGGAGGGCCATCGCCCCATGCGCAAGTATCTCTTCTTCTTCCTTATCTTGCCGTCCACACTGACCGTATCCGCCGCTCCGCCCTCCACGCCTGCAGACTGGAAGGCGCGAGTTGCCCAGGTCATGCCATTGCTCGGCCACAGAAACTGGGTTCTCATCGTCGACTCTGCATATCCTCTTCAAACCTCGCCGGGGGTCGAGACTATCGAGACCCATGCAGACCAGATGCAAGTGATTCGCGCCGTTCTTGACACCATCAACGAATCGATTCACGTGCGTCCTCTCATTTACATGGACTCCGAACTGCCTTTTGTTCCCGACGCGGACGCTCCCGGCGCATCTGCCTACCGGGCTCAGATCGGCAAGCTCCTTCGTCCCTACCCGATCCAGTCGCTTCCCCACGATCAGGTCATTGCGAACATCGACGAAGCAGGCCGCCAATTTCACGTCCTGGTGCTCAAAACCACGATGACCATCCCCTATACGTCGGTTTTCATCCGCCTTGACTGCAAGTACTGGAGCGCCGCCGCCGAAAAGCGCATGAGAGCCCGCATGGCTGCGGCGACACCGCCTTCAAAGTAGTCCCCCTACTAACCCAATCGCTGAACCAAGCCTGCATTTCTCATGCGGGTCCAGACAAGGCGCATGGGCATGAACAGGCAAATACTATTCTTCTTCGGTTTTGGCGGATAATTAAGTCAGAATGGCGCAGGATAAAGAACAGGGATATATCTGACCCGGAACGGCCAGTGCACCTGGTACCCGGGGGAAAGTGCAGCGCGCCTCTTACCCCCCCTCGAAATTTGCAGTTTTCCACAGAGAGATTGCACAAAATTACTGCCTTTTGTGAAACAACCAACCGCAACCGCGAAGGAGAATGGTCGGAACAGATGAGAAACGCAAACCGCCTCACGTTCCACCCCAAACCGCTTGATCCGTCCGTCAATCCAATTCCCAATCCATGACCGTCAAGTCCCGGCTTTTGTTATACTCATAAGGTTCACCTTTTGCGGAGGTGGCGAAATTGGCAGACGCACCAGCTTGAGGTGCTGGCGCCCACAAGGCATAGGGGTTCAAGTCCCCTCCTCCGCACCAAAGAATTCGCGCGAACCATCGCGCAGACTCAGAAAGCAGCTGAAACAAATGCAGATTCTCTTCTACTTCGTCATCGTCCTTCATATCATCGTCAGCCTGTTCCTTATCGGAGTTGTCCTCCTCCAGCAGGGTCGTTCAGCCGACCTGGCAGGCGCCTTCGGAGGCCAGGGCTCGCAGACCGCCTTCGGCCCCCGAGCCGCCGCCAACGTGCTTACCCGGCTCACCACCTGGTCCGCCATCATCTTCATGTGTACTTCGTTAACGCTCACCATCCTCTACCAGCGTGGTCAGCACGGCCACTCGGTGCTCGACAACACGACGACAGTCCCGGCCTCGGCCCCGGCCAAGCCCGGCAAGTAGATCGCAAGAGCCTAATGGGCACCCTTGATTCCAGGCTCGTTCTCACCACAGGCAGACCCACCGGGTCTGCCTTTTTCATTCCGGATTCATCCCGGCCTTCAACGCTCTAGAATTGAACGCATGATCCTCGAAACCTTTCCTGTCGGTCCGCTCCAATGCAACTGCACCTTACTCGGCGACCAGGCCACAGGCGAGGCCATCGTCATCGATCCCGGAGACGAGGTCGCCCGAATTTACCGCCGCCTCATCGATCTTGGCCTCAAGGTCAAGCAAATCCTTATTACCCATGCCCACATCGACCACGTCGGCGGCGCGCTCCAGCTCAAGCGTCTCACCGGAGCTCCCATCCTGCTGAATGAAAACGACCTGCCGCTGCTCCAAATGATGAAGGAACAGGCCGCGTGGCTCGGTGTCACACCCCCCGAGACCGCTCCGCCCGACGAGAGCCTTGACGATGGACGGCGGGTCGGCCTCGAGGCTTATCCCGCCCAAGTGCTTCACACCCCCGGCCACACCCAGGGTTCAGTCTGTCTTCACTTTGTTCCGCTCAAGATGGTCATTGCCGGCGACACGCTCTTTTCCCGCAGCATCGGCCGCACCGACCTTCCCGGAGGCAACTACGACCAAATCATCGACTCTATCCACTCCCGCCTGCTCACCCTTCCAGATGAAGTCCGCGTGATTCCCGGCCACGGTCCCGCCACCACCATCGGCGAGGAACGGATAGCCAATCCTTTCCTGCACACTTAAGTTCCATAGGTAATCTGCATCAGTATAAACCTTTTATAATTAAATATATAAAAGGCGTATATCATGTTTTACTTAAAGCTGATCTCGCCTCGTGTTACCACCTTGATGCGTTCCCAAATAGGCAATAAGGCTGGTTACTCCGGTGCAAAAGTCACCCTCCGTTCCCAATAGACTCACCACCAGCCACCCCGCCTCTTCCATCCCAAAAAAGTATCCCGGATGAACCCACACACCGCGCTCGAGCAACTCCAGCACCGTCTGCTCGTCCGACTGAGTTGCCGGAATCCGCAGCACCGCATACCAGCCACCTTCCACTTCAAGCCGACGAGTCGTCTGCTGCCCGCCCAATTGCCGGTCCAGCTCCGCCAGGTTGCCTGCCACTCGCTCTCGAATCTGCTTCTGGATCGCTCCTCGGCCCTCCAGCCACTTCGGCAGCGCCCATTGCACAGGCGCATTCATCGAGAGAAATGTATCCGCAATCACCTCCAGGCGTTCGAGCGCCAACCCCGCTTCCGGCCCTGTAGCCACAATCCAAGCCGCCTTCATCTGCGGTAGCCCGGCAATCTTGCTCAGTCCGCTCACCACATAAACCGGAACGCCCTCCATGCCCGCCGCAAAGCTCTTCGCCTGTTCAGCAAACCCATAGTCCAGAAACACCTCATCGACAATCAGCGAGAGTTCAAATTCTTTGCAAAGCTTCCCCAGCTCTTCCGTCTCCCGCGCCTTCGTAAAATGCCCGGTTGGGTTGTTCGGATGTACGAACACGATGGCCCGCGCATCCGGCGTAATCGCCCGGCGAATCGCCTCAGCATCGATCTGCCATTCGTAGTCATAGACCAGCGGTGCGGCCTTGAGCAGCACATCATTCAGCCCCGCCAGGTAGTCAAATAGCGGATACCCCGGCTGTGGCACCAGGATTTCACTGCCCGGGTCGCAGAGGAGCCTGAATAGAAAGCTGTAGGCCTCGCTGGTGCTCGTGGTCAGCACGATCTGCTCCGGCGCCACCGCAACGCCGTGCCCCGCGTAGTAAGAACAGACTGCATCTCGCGCCGACGCCATTCCTCTTGGCTGCGGGTCATAGTCCAGCGCCCGTTCATCGGCCAGTGCCTCCAGTAATCCGGGGTCATATGCAAAGCCGCATCGCGTTGGATTCGAAGCGGTCAGGTCAGCAATCGGCAAACCCGCCTGCACGCGTCGGCGATAGGCCTTCGCCAGTTCGCTTTCTTCCGTATTCCAATCCGTTCTCCGCGAAAAGCGCATTTCTCTCACGTCAAGATCCCTCAGGGGTCTGCCCACATGCCATCGGTCATGCACAATAGGAGCAGGCGTCCCCTCCACCATACACGGGCGTCCATGGGAGGAATATTGGCTCTGCGCGCTGTCATCTTCGACTACGGAATGGTCTTAACGGGTCAGCCCAATCAGGAGGCACACGCCGCCATGCTCCGGATCACCGGCCTGCCTTTCGATCGCTTCGAGAGACTCTACTGGGCCGACCGCCACGCCTACGACGAAGGCAAGCTTACCGGCATCGCCTTCTGGCAGAAGTTCCTTCGCGACTCCGGTCTCAATCTCGCCGAGTCCGCCGCCGAAGAACTGAACCAATGCGACGCCCGCATGTGGACTACGCAGAATCCCGCCATGCTTGCCTGGCAGCTCCGACTCAAACAGCGCGGCATCCTCACCGCAATCCTCTCCAACATGGGCGACTCCGTGCTCGCCAACATGAAACGCGAGTTCGACTGGCTCCCTCGCTTCGACGTACTTGTCTGGAGTTACCAGCTCCACATGGCCAAGCCCGACCCCGCCATCTATCTCCACACTCTTCAACAACTCGGCACCCGTCCCGACGAAACCCTTTTCATCGATGACAAACAAGTCAACGTGGACGCCGCGCGCGACCTCGAAATGCCGGCAATTCTGTTCTCCAGCATCGAACGCCTGCGCCACGATCTCGTCGCCTCCGGCCTCGGCTCGGCACTCCCAATCCCTTCTTAACGGCCGCGTTTCGCCCCTCCAAACTCCATGCCACCCGATCCAGCACAGCCGAAACCGGTCCCCATGCATTACACTTGCATGCCGTCGGCACAAACTAGCCAGCTTAAACGTTTGTTTGGCCGCTGAGCCACAGACAAAGCACATTACCAAACGGAATTGGTGTGCCCGCTTCAATCAATCAGGCAAAGGTCAGGGGGCCAAGGTGAATTCTCTCAATCCATTGAAAAAAAGGTTCGCATCCCACAGCGCCGTACTGGCAGGCGCAGCTCTCGCATTGAGCGTAACCCTTTCGCTGGCCCAGTCTGTGCCGGTAGTTACGGGCGACGCCCGTGTCGACAAACTCCTCAGCGAGATGACGCTCCAGGAAAAACTTACGCTGATCCACGGCACGCAGGAAGACCCCACCGTCTATCAGGGACAAGCGGGCTATCTCGCCGGCGTTCCGCGTCTTGGCATTCCGGGGCTGCGTTTTGCCGACGGCCCTCCCGGCGTACTCACGCGTCATCCATCGCAGGGCGAAACCGCCACGATGGGCGTCGCAGCCACCTTCAGCCTCAAAGACGCCGAACTCAACGGCCTCGTCATCGGCCGCGAAGCTCGTTCCCTCGGCATCGATGTGGCTCTCCAACCCTTCGTCAACATCGATCGCGATCTCCAGTTCGGCCGTGGATACAACACTTTTGGCGAAGACCCTTTCCTCACCGGTCAAATCGCCGCCGCTGAAATTAAGGGCATCCAGTCGCAACATGTCATGGCCCAGGTCAAGCACTTTGTGGCCTACGACTCCAACAGCGGCAACATTTTCGTCGATGACCAAACGCTCCATGAGGTATACGTCGCCCCATTCGATGCCGCCATCAAGGCCGGCGTTTCGTCCATCATGTGCTCTTACAACCGGGTCAACGGCACCTCGGCGTGCGGCAATCCCGATACCCTCACAAAGATTCTCCGCGGCCAGATCGGCTTCAAGGGCTTTGTCACCTCCGACTGGGGTGCGACTCATGCCGTCACCTTTATCAACTCCGGCCTCGACATGGAAATGCCCGGCGAGCCCAGCCCCAACGCCCCTTTTTCGATTCAATCCTTCTTTGACTCCAAACCCGTTCCTCCCAAGCCCCCAGCGCACGCGCATGATGACGCCAACGAAGGAATGTTTGGAGGCCACATCCCCGAGGAGCCTGCCCCGGCACGTGAAGCCAGTGGAGGATTCGGCCCCAAACTCAGCTCGGAAAAGATGCCGGAAGCGCTCAAGGACGGCACCGTAAATGAGGCCGCCGTCACCCGCGCCGCCGGCCGCGTGCTATATGAAATCGTCCACTTCGGCTACATGGACGGCGAGCAAAAGCACGGCGTCACGTCGCAGGACATCGACGCCAACGCCAGAATCATTGAAAAGACCGGCGAAGATGCCGCCGTGCTCCTTAAGAACGAAGATGGGGCCTTGCCCCTCAAGTCTGCCGATCTTGACTCGGTCGTCCTCATCGGCCCCACCGCCGCTCAGGTCGACTCGATCGGCATCAACGGCGAGCGATCCGTCGGGTTGCCATGGCGCGAGGTTGGTCCGCTCGCTGCCATGAAGCAAATCTCCGGCAACGCCAACATCAAATTCGCCGTCAACGACGATATGACCGGCACAACCGTGCCCGCCGGCGCATTAAGCCACGACGGCCAGCCCGGCCTTGAGCGCATAGGATCAGGCGCGCCGCAAGCCGACGCCGAACTCAACTTTACGGGCAGCAATGCGCTCCCGCCCAACTCCGTTGTCACGTGGAAAGGTACGCTCACCCCGCCCAGTGCAGGCACCTACTGGATCTACCTCCAAGCCCTAGGCGCCAACGCCAGGATCGCCATCGACGGCAAGCCGCTCGCGCGCACGGGTGCATTTCAGGGAGGGGTGCACGGCGACATCCTGCAAGCCAACCAGGACAACGCCATTCCCACACCTGACGGCCTCGACAACGTACGCCGCGCGGTTCAACTCGCTGCCGGGCCGCACAAGGTAGAAATCAAAACCAGCCCCGACTCCTCCAATGCACCCGTTCAAGTTCGCCTCAACTGGTACACGCCTGAGCAGCGTCAGGCAGATCACGAGGCCGCCATCGCCGCCGCAAAATCTGCCAAAGTCGCCGTCGTCTTCCTCTGGACCCGTCTTGATCCCGTCTTCGGCCTTCCCGGCGACCAGGACAAACTCGTCGACGAAATCGCTGCAGTCAATCCCAACACCATTGTCGTTCTCAACACCAGCCAGCCCGTCGCCCTGCCCTGGGTCGACAAGGTCAAAGCGGTTCTCGAAATGTGGTGGTCCGGCGATGAAGGCGGATGGTCCACTGCCAACCTGCTGCTCGGCAAGAACAGCCCCGCTGGCCGCCTCCCCGTCACCTGGGGCAAGAGCCTCGCCGACTACCCCGCCACCGATCCAAGATACCCCGAGCGCTCCTTCAAAGGCGTTGACGGCAAAACCACCTTCAGTGAAGGCGTCAATGTAGGCTACCGCTGGTTCGACAAGCAGAACATCACTCCACTCTTCGCTTTCGGACATGGTCTCAGCTACACCACCTTCGAATATTCCAACCTCGTCGTTGAAAGAGCTTCTGACGGCGGTCTGTATGTTCAGGTCAGCGTCAGAAACACCGGCAACGTCGCCGGCGACGAAGTTCCGCAAGTCTACCTTGGCCAGCCTGGCGACATTCCGGCAGGAGTCCAGTTCCCGGTACGTGCACTCGTCGCCTTCGACCGCATCCATATCGATTCCGGCCAGACCAAAACCATCACCATGCACGTCCCCTTGCGCCAGTTGCAATACTGGTCCACGGCCGATACCAGGTGGATCACCGCAACCAGCAAGCGCACCCTCAGCGCAGGCGCATCCTCCCGCGACCTCCGCCTCAACCAAACCGTCGAGTCATTCTAGTTCCGCCGCAATTGCATCAACGCAACAATGCCGGAGCGTCGCTCCGGCATTGCTGTCTTTTCCCTATTCCCCGGTCCTTGCACTTACGATGCCATGCCCAACCCCACCAGGTTCGCCGCCGCAATAATCACAAGCATCCCCGCCCACAGCAGCCGCAAGGGCCTGCCGCCCACTTCTTTCCACTCTCCCAGCGCCAGCCCGACCAGCCCACCGCACAAAACATAGATACTCATATGAAGCATCCAATTCACATACGACAGGTGTTGCGGAATATTCGCCGCTCCCCATGCATAAAAGAAGAATTGCAGATACCACATGATCCCGCCGGTAGACGCCAACGCCGCATTTTTCATGAGAGTGGGCCTTGACTGGCCCAGATCCGCGCGCAGTGAGAGCCTCTTCAGTGCCGCCAACCTGATAAAGCAATAACTCATGTTGATCACCGCTCCCCCGCCCATGATGATCACGTAGCTCGGCAGCGCTGCATACAGCGGATTCACGCCCAGGTGGCGTGCCGCAGCCTCCATCGGCTTTGCCGCATCAATGGCGAACGACATCCCAGAGGAGAAAATCCCGCACATTACAGCCAGCAAAAGCCCTAGCGTCAAATTGAATTCCTGAATCTCGCCCTGCAGTTGCACCTCTTTCTGATGCCCCGCATACGAAACGATGGCCACACCGATCAGCGCCACAAGGATCCCCGCCATCGTCAGCAGGCCGCCCCTGGTGGTGAACAGCATCGCAGCCTGCCCGTGCATCAGAGGCGGTACCAGTGTTCCCACAATTAATGTCACGCCGATGGCGACGCCAATTCCCAGCGACATGCCGAGATGCCGCATGGTCAGCCCGTAACTCACGTTGCCCACGCCCCACATCGCGCCAAACAATGCCACCTTCCATAACAGGTGCGGCCCCATCGAAGAATAGAACGCGTGAAAATCGGGAAGCAGGATGAGGCTTACGCCGATGGGCAAAAGAATCCACGAGAAGACACCGGCCAATGCCCAGGTAGTCTCCCACGACCATTTCTTCACCTTCTCAATAGGCGCATAAAATGACGCGGCCATCCCCGCCCCAATCACATGCCATCCGATCCCCGCAATGACTGAAGTCATTCCTTCTCCTCAACCCTGATGGGCCATTCGCGTCACCCGAAAGACTCGGGACCGCATGCTTCTCTCTCGCGGCAGATCTTTGCCGCCAGGATGGAAAGCCTCAAATCTCAACCAGCCATCTTCACCCCGCCATCGTCACTTCAAAGTCACAACGAATGCAAAACTTCCCGCCGGCAATTCAAATCCATTCTGCCCCGCACGTGTTTCGGCCTTCGCCAGCTTGCTGTGGCCAAGCCCCACACCCTCAAGCTTGTAATTCGCCGCCTCATCCGCGCTCAGTTCAAGCCACCCCATCGTATTCGCCGGAATCGTTACGTGCCAATCCGCCGTCGCTCCCTTTACCGTCCAGTTCGATCGAATCACTCCGTAAGCAGACGACGGGTAGCTGAACTCTACGCTTCCCAGTCGTGCATCGAATACCGGATGCAGCACCACTGTGTGAAAGCCCGCGTCCAGCGGGGTTGCATCGACGCCCGCCACATAGCGATAGATCCAGTCCGCGACTGCGCCATACGCGTAATGGTTATACGAGTTCATGCTCGGATCATCCCGCATCTGATCGCCGTTCCATCGCTCCCACGTCGTTGTCGCCCCATGTTCCACCAGGTAGCCCCATGAGGGATACGCCGTATTCAGCAGCAGCTTGTAAGCCAGGTTCGCGTGCCCGGCCTTCGTCAACTCCTCCAGCAAGTACGGCGTTCCCAGAAAGCCCGTGGCAAGCAGCCCATGGTTGGCCTGAATCTTGTCCACCAGCTTCTGCGCCACGGCCGCGCGCAGTCCTTCCGGCACAAGATTCATGTGCAGCGCCAGCACGTACCCTGTTTGCGTGTCTCCACCCTTGCTTTTCGCATTGGGGTTATTGATTTGCCCAAACTGCGAAGCGCTATTATCCGCCCCTGCCACAAAACCGTCCTCCTGCACAAACTGCTTTTCAAACGCGGCGCGAATTCGATCGAACAGCTCCGAATATTTCCGTTCGTCGTCCGTACGGCCAGTAGCCTGCGCCATCTCGCGCATCAGCGTCACGTCATATGCCCAATAGGCCGTCGCCACCAGCACCTGGTCCGTCTTCCCTTCCGGTGAAAGCCAGTCCCCGAAGGGAATCCCCGATTCGTTCTTCCACAATCCATCCGGATTGGCGGTCTCGATCGCATCAAGATACTTCTCCATTGCCGCCCAGTTCTGGTCAATCACTTTCGTATCGCCGTTCTGCAGCCACGAGGTCCACGGAATAATCACACCCGCGTCGCTCCATCCGGCACCCGTCCCGCCCGAGCGCTCTTCGGCGGTCCCCGGCGCATAAATCCCATAGAACGGCGATCCCGCCTGTGTTCCGCGCATATCCTCCGCAAATTTGCGTGTGAACGCAGCCAGATTCATGTTGTAGCTCGCCGTGCGCCAGAACACCTGCGCATCCGCCATCCATCCCAGGCGCTCGTCCCGTTGCGGACAATCCGTCGGCACGCTCATAAAATTCGAGCGCTGGCCCCACAGAATGTTGCTCCACAGCTTGTTTACAATCTCGTTGCCCGTTTTAAGCTGCGCCGCAAACGGCGCATCTGTATGAAAGACAACTGCAGTCACAGCTTCTTTCCCCGGCGCAGTTGAAAGCCCGGTCAACTCCGCGTAGCGATAGCCATGATAGGTAAATTGCGGCGTAAACTGTTCCACTCCTTTGCCGCTCAGGATGAAATAGTCCGTCGCCTTCGCCGTGCGCAGATTCTCGGTGTAAAGCGTTCCATCCGCATTCAGAACCTCGGCAAAGCGCAGCCGCACCCTCGTGCCCGCCCGCCCCTGTACACGCACCCGCTCCACTCCTGCCTGGTTCTGCCCAAAGTCGTACACATATACGCCCGGCTTTGGTTCCTTCAGGGATACCGCTGTCAATTCCCGCTCTACCCTAATCGGTGGATAATCCTGCGCTTCGATCGCCGCCGCTTTGGGCTCTATCGCAATCGCATCCCTCCACCCGCGGGCATCGAATTGCGCCGTGTCCCATCCTGCCTGGATTCGTCGCGCGTCCTGGCTTTCGCCGTCGTACAACTCCGAGTGCAGAATGTACGATGTGTTCGCCTTCCAGTCCCCGTCCGTCGTCACCCACTCCACACTTCCGTCCGTATGCTCAATGCGCAACTGTGCCCGCAGCGCTGGCGGAGTGTCGCCATAGTTGTTCGGCTGTTGGAACCACTCCAGCGGATTCTCATACCACCCCGGCGCCAGCAGCGCTCCAATCGCGTTTTTCCCGCTCGTCACGAGCGCGGTCACATCGTAGGTTTGATACTTCACTCGCTCGCGATAATCCGTCCATCCCGGTGCCATCACGTCCTCGCTCACGCGCTTGCCGTTCAGGAATATCTCGTACTCTCCGAGCGCCGTCGCATAGAGCCGCGCCGACTTCACCGCTGTGCTCACTTCAAAGACGTGCCGCAATTGCTTCACGGAGTCGGGAACCCACGGATGTCCGAGTGTCTGTGTCGAAGCCACCGCCGCCTTCCACCCTGAATCGTCGAAGCCTTTCCGCTCCCATCCCGCGGTCGCATGAATCGCTGTCTTCCATGACGCATCACTCGTGAATGCTGCGGTAGTTCCATCCGCATATTCCACCACGAGCGTCGCAATCATTGGTGGCGCATCTTCCGTTTCCATTCCATTGGGATTCGCCACGTAATGCACCGTCTCAATGGCGATCGTGTTCGCGCCGCCGGTCAGCTTGTCTGTCGTATCGGCATGCACAAACTTCTTCCAGGGCATCTGTTTATAGGGTGGAAACGGGTCAGCCAGAAGCACCTGCACGCCATTCACCCACGCCGCAACCGTATCCTGACCCGTCGCATAAAGCGTTGCATGACGCACCGGCTTGGCCATCGTCACTGTCGTTCGATAGGCAACGTGCCGTTCCGCCCCCTTTTCTGCTGCCAGAGCCTTCGCGTCCGGGCTCGTAATCCACTTGGCTGGCGTATTCCGCACTGCGGCCTCTTCCGCCGTTTCGAATCCAATCCATCCCCCACGCCACGCATCCTGGGTCAGCAGGCCTGTCTCCCACCAGCTCGTCTCGCTCTCCGTGTATGCCTTCCCCGAGGCATCCCAAGCCTTTACCCGCCAAAGGTAGCGAGTGCTCGCTGAAATCGCAGGTCCACCATACTTCACGTTCAGCGACTGCGCCCCCTCGATTCGCCCGCTGTCCCATATATTGGCTTTGCCCTCGCTCAGAAGTTCCGCATTTGTTGCCACCGTCACTTCATAGGCCGACTGGCGCGCTCCGCGCGCCTCATCCTCCAGCCACCACGAAAACCTTGGCGCCAGATCATCAATCCCCAGGGGCGTCTTCAGATTGTCCACGCGCAGTTTCACCGGGCCATTGGCCCGCAGTGTCCTCGCCGTCGTCGCCGACGCCATCATTGTTCCCATCAGCATCAGCCACCACACACTCCCGTGCACCCTTCGCCCCATCGTGTTTTCCCCATCAGTTCTTTTGCCTTGCCCATTGTGCGCACGAAGTCCGTGTTCGCTAAATCCGCAAGGGACCCGCCCGCTCTCAACTTTTCCCAAATGAAAAAGTTTCAGAAAAGAACCTTATGCAACCCGCCACCGCTTTGTCAAAGACAAGTTCGAGCCTCCGAGGCGCCGTCCCGCGCTTTCGCCCAATCACCGCAGCCGCGCCCGTTACACTCATTCCATGGGACTCCGCCTCTTTGTCGCCACCACGAGCCAAGGCAAGCTGCGCGACTTCCGCACCGCTGTGAAAACCCACTCCGTTGCCATCGATCCCCTGCCCGGCCTCGACAACATCCCGATCCCCGAAGAGGATGCGGCCACCTTCGCTGCCAACGCCATGATCAAGGCCGCACATTACTCCCGTCATCTTCCGGGCGAGTTGGTTCTGGCAGACGACTCCGGGCTTGAAGTAGACGCCCTCGGTGGCGCCCCCGGCGTGCGCTCTGCCCGCTTTGCAGCCGACGCTGGCCTCGTTGACTCTCCTGATGCCAACGACAACACGGATGTGTGGAACAACATGCTGCTTCTGCAGCGCCTCGCCTCAGTCCCCGCCCCTCAGCGCACAGCGCGTTACCGCTGCGTTCTGGTCGCCGCCCGTGACGGTCACCTTATTCAAACCGCCGAAGGAACTGTCGAAGGTCTCATTCTTGAAGCACCGCGAGGCACCGGAGGTTTTGGCTACGATCCTCTCTTTTATCTTCCCGAGATCAACCGATCCATGGCCGAACTTGATCTCGATGCAAAGCTCTCGCTCAGTCATCGCGGCCGCGCTCTTGAGGCCCTCTTACGCTTGTTAAAGCTCTGAAGCTTCAAGCGATATTGACCCCGTCGCAATTCCTCCCGCCGCTCGCTTGACGGTCTCAATGGCGGAATCGAATAATGTTATAGGTACTCGACGGATAATCCTCTTCTACTCAAGGCGAAATGCCTCGATCCACAGCCTCTAGGAGCCGCAACTCGCATGGCAACTGCTCAACATCCTTCCACGCCTACCGTGCGTCCGGGCGTCCAGTCGCTCCGCGCCGGTCAAGGAACCTCCTTTCTCTGGCACAAGCTGCATTCGTTATTGGGGGTCATCCCCATCGGCGCATTCCTCATCGAGCACCTTCTCTCGAATTTTGAGGCACTCAAAGGCCCGGTTGCCTACGGGGCGCAAGTCAAGTTCCTCAACAGCCTTCCCCTCGTTCGCGTGCTCGAATGGGTCTTCATTTTCCTTCCGCTCCTCTATCACGGCCTCTACGGCCTCTGGATCTGGTTGCGCGGCAAATCCAACATCGTCTACTATCCGTGGGCCGGAAACTGGATGTACGTCGCCCAGCGCTACACTGGACTCGTCGCATTCGCCTATATCCTTCAGCATGTCATCCGTCAACGGTTCATGGGCGTCAGTCTGCCCGATCACCCCTATGCGGCATTCGCCAAAGTGCAACACGAGCTCGCAAATCCCTGCATGCTCGCCATCTACGTCATCGCCATGGTCGCAGTCTGCTGGCACTTCGCATACGGGATTTGGCTCTTCGCGGCCAAGTGGGGCATTACGCCAGGCGCCACCGCACGCAAACGATTCGGGTACGTCTGCGCTGCACTTGGCGTAGCTCTCGCCATCATGGGCATCGCCAGCATCTGGGCATTCGTCGGGGGCAAGTACCCCAACGTGTCGGACAATCCAATGCCCACCGTCTCCCAAATACACACCGCTTCGACGCAACCGCCTCACGCGCTTCTCTAAAAGAGACAGGACACCTATGCGCACTCTGGAAAAAACCGGCGCTCGTCTCGACTGGAAAGCTTTTCAGGAAATCGTCCCTGAGGTTGCCACCGGCATGGCAGCCGTTACCCACGCACTTCGCAAGTCCGGCATCGAACCTGGTTTGATCGAGATGATCAAAGTACGCGTTTCCCAGCTCAATGGCTGCGCGTTCTGCGTGCAATTCCACCTCAACGATGCACGACAGCTGAACGTAGCCCCGGAAAAGCTTGACCTGCTTCCTGTTTTTCGCGAAGCCGGCATCTTTTCCTCTCGTGAATTTGCGGCACTTGAATGGGCCGAGTTCATCACTCTTCAGGCACAGCATCACATCGACGACGAGGACTATGCCCACGTCTCAACGCAGTTTTCCGAGCGCGAACTCGCTTTTCTTACCACGGCTATTGGCCAGATTAACTTTTGGAACCGGCTTGCGGCGCCCTTTCGCTTTACGCCGCCCATCCCGGCCCGTAGTTCCTAGGTTTACCTTTAGCTCCTAGCTAGAGGCTAAAAGCTGGAAGCTAGTAGCTGTTTTTTGAAAGGAATTGATAGAAAATGGCATCACCCCGCATCATCGTGGTTGGCGGCGGCCTCGCCGGACTCGCGGCAGTCATCAAGATTGCCGAAGCAGGCGGCACCGTGGACCTGTTCTCCATCGTCCCGGTCAAGCGCTCCCACTCCGTTTGCGCCCAAGGCGGCATCAATGCCGCCAAGAATCTCAAGGGCGAGGGCGACACCACCGACAAGCACTTCGACGACACCATCTATGGCGGCGACTTCCTCGCCAATCAGACGCCGGTGAAGGCCATGTGCGAGGCCGCACCCGGCATCATCGACCTCCTCGACCGCATGGGCGTGCCTTTCAACCGTACTCCTGAGGGCCTGCTCGATTTTCGCCGTTTCGGCGGAACGCTTTACAACCGCACTGCATTCGCCGGAGCCACGACCGGCCAGCAGTTGCTCTACGCGCTCGATGAGCAGGTCCGCCGCCATGAGTCCGACGGCAAGGTCAAGAAATACGAGGGCTGGGAGTTCCTCTCCGCCGTCCTCGACTCGAATGGCGTAGCCCGCGGCATCACCGCCCTCAACCTCCGTTCCATGGAACTCTGTTCTTTCCCCGCCAACGCCGTGATCCTTGCTACCGGCGGCATTGGCGCCATCTTCGGCAAAAGCACCAACTCCGTGGTCTGCACCGGCTCTGCCCAGTCCGCTATCTTCCAACAGGGCGCCTACTACGCCAATGGGGAATTCATTCAGGTTCATCCCACCTCCATCCCTGGCGAAGATAAACTGCGCCTCATGTCCGAGTCGGCTCGCGGCGAAGGCGGTCGCGTTTGGGTCCCGCGCACAGTCGGCGACAAACGCCCCTTCAAACAGATCCCAGAGTCCGAGCGCTGGTATTTCCTCGAAGAGTGGTATCCCAAATACGGCAACCTCGTGCCCCGCGACGTGGCCACCCGCGCCATTCACAAGGTCGTCTACGAGTATCACCTCGGGATCGACGGCCAGCCCATGGTCTATCTCGACCTCACCCATATCGACCGCGCCACGCTGAATCGCAAACTCGAAGGCATCCTCGAAATCTATGAGAAGTTCGTCGGCGACGACCCGCGCGACGTGCCCATGAAGATTTTTCCCGGCATGCACTACACCATGGGCGGCCTCTGGGTCGACAACAACCAGATGACCAACATTCCCGGTATCTTTGCCGCCGGCGAGTGCGAGTACCAATACCACGGCGCCAACCGTCTCGGCGCCAACTCGCTCGTCAGTTGCATCTTTGGCGGCTTCCGCTCCGGGCCTAACGCACTCAACTATGCCAAAAGCCTGCCCGCCTTTGAAGGCGATGGAGGCCACACCGCCGAAGTCACCCGTCAGGCCGAGATCAACAACAAACTGCTCAACAACGAAGGCACTGAGAACCCTTTCAAGCTATGGCGCGAACTTGGCGAAACCACGACCAGGCATGCCACTGTCATCCGGCATAACAAGGGACTCAAACAGGCAGACGACAAAGTCCTCGAACTCCTCGATCGTTATAAGAAGGTGAACCTCAGCGACAAGAGCCAGTGGGCCAACACCAGCTTTGCCTTCGCACGCCAGTTGAAAAACATGTTGGAGCTTTCCCGCACCGTTGTCCTCGGGGCGCTGCTGCGCGACGAATCGCGTGGCGCGCACTACAAGCCAGACTTTCCCGACCGCAACGACGAAAAGTTCCTCAAGACCACCAAGGCCGCGTTCACCGGTGATACCGCCGGCCCGCGTTTCGAGTACGAAGAGGTAGACACGCAATACATCAAACCGCGCCCGCGCCGCTACGACGCGACAAAATAAAACTTCCGGCGGTTGCGAAACGATGGTTCTGGAACACGGCATGATTCAATCCTGCCGAAAACGGAAAGAATAACCGGGCCTTTAGCCCCGAAGGAAATCATGGCAGCTAAGACCGTACAACTCGAAATCAAACGCCAGGCCGACCCCGACGCTCCCGCTGTGTGGGAGAAGTTCGAACTCGAATGGCGTCCTGGCATGAACGTCGTCTCCGCCATGATGGAAATCGCTGCGAACCCCGTCACCGCTGATGGTCACCCCACCACTCCCATCACCTACGATTCAAATTGCCTAGAAGAAATCTGCGGCTCGTGTGCCATGCGCATCAACGGCAAAGCCCGCATGGCCTGCTCATCCCTCGTGGACAACTTGGAGCAGCCCATCCGCGTCGAACCCCTCTCCAAGTTCCCGCTCGTCCGCGATCTCCAGGTCGACCGCTCCGTCCTCTTTGAAAATCTCAAGGCCGTCAAGGCCTGGGTCCCTCTCGACGGTACATACGATCTCGGCGCGGGCCCCCGCGTCTTCCCGCAGCAACAGGAAGCCAACTACCCGCTCTCCAACTGCATCAGTTGCACCTGCTGCATGGAAGTGTGTCCTCAGTTCAATGAAGAAACTGGTTTCGTCGGCGCAGCTACCATCGCCCAGGTCAAGCTCTTCAACAACCACCCCACCGGCAAGGTTCTCAAAGAGGAACGCCTGCGCGCCCTGGCCGGCGACGGCGGCATCCAGGAGTGCGGCTTCGCCCAAAACTGCGTGGAAGTCTGCCCGAAACAGATACCGCTCACGAACGCCATCTCCGATGTAAGCCGCGACGTCCTCATCCAGAAAGCGAAAGACTTCCTCCGCGGCTGATTTCCATTGCAACCAACACAACGGCCCGGCTCTCGCAATGAGAACCGGGCTTTGTATTTGTCAACTGAAAATTTCCCGCTATGCTCTGCTCATCGGTGCAGGAGCAAATTCCACACGAAAGAGCCTACGAATAGCGTGATCAGGAATACACCAAGGACAACGGTATACTCGACGGTCCAATTGGATTGGGAGTCGGTTGAGTTATTCTCCTCCGGATTGCGGGGATTGCATTTGATCGGGAATTTGTCACCCTTTTGAACTTCATCCCTGGAACTCAGGATACCCGTGTATGTCTCGCCCCCGACGGAGTATGTAAAAGTCACCAGGTTCTCACCGGCAAGTAGCTCGGACTCGAAATAGTAAGGGGAATCAAGCAAAGACGTTGCGGCGGGTGTTATACATTCCTGCACTTCCGCCTCCACTTCAATCCAGCCGCGTTTCAGGATCCGGTCAAATGAGGACGCAAACCAACCCATCCGCCTCGCCGCGCGTGGCTTGCTCTTCGTCACAATGCCAGCATTGCTTTGGTCATCCAAGGCGTGTGAGCCCACCTGCCGAAGAAAGCTGGAGCGATTCTATCGCGCCGACAAGCTAACTCCGCTAACACGCGCACAGCGCGGCTGGCTCCGCAGCCCCCTCAAATCCCCGGATAGAACCCTGCGATCCACCCCTGCAGCAGCGCTGGCATGCACCCCAGCACTACCACCATCGCCGCAATCAGCAGCAGCACCGCCAGCGTCACCGGGTGCACCGCAATCGGGGTCTCATCCACAGCCTGCATCACGTAAGCCCGCTTCAGCACCTGCAAGTAGTAGTAGAGCGACACGGCGCTCATCGCCACAGCCAGCGCTACCAAAGTGAATGGAACCACCCCCGCCGAAACCCCCAGCACCGCGGCAAACAAGTTGAACTTTGCCCAGAAACCAACTAGCGGCGGAATCCCCGCCAATGACAGGAACAACACCAGCATCACCGCCGCCAACATCGGATTGCGTTTGTGCAATCCAAGAAACGCCTCCAGCCGGTCGCTCCCCGTTGCCCGTTCCACCACGGCCACCGCGCCAAACGCGCCCACCGTCGTCAGTCCATAAGTCAGAACGTAATACAGCACCGCCTCCGCACTTCGTGAAGAATGCGAGAAGTAGGCAAGTCCTAACAAAATGTAACCCGCATGCGCTATTGCCGAATAGGCCAGTAACCTGCGCACGCTCGTCTGTGCCAACGCCGCCAGGTTTCCCAGCACCATCGACGCCACGGCGAGCACCGCCAGCGTCATCGACCACGGGACCCAAAACCCCATTAATTTCGGAGGAGGTCCCACAATGAGCGCGACAATTCGCGTCACGTGTGCATCGCCGAAGACATGCAGCGCCGCGGTCCCAATCGAAATCAGCAGCGCGAAACTGGCCACCTTCGATACCGAAGCAATAAATGCCGCAGCAGGCGCAGGCGCACCTTCATATGTATCCGGCGCCCAAAGATGAAACGGCACCGCCGCAACCTTGAAGCCCAGTCCCGCCGCAATCATCACCAGCGCGACATACAGCAAAGGCGCCGAATTCACACCATTTGACCCGTACATCGCCAACATGATCTGGTGCAGATTCGTCGATCCCGCAATTCCGTAAAGATAGCTGAACCCAAACAGTAGAAACGCCGCGGACATGCCTCCGAAGAGGTAATACTTCATCGCCGCCTCGGCGCTCTTCCCCGATCTCTTCGCGAACGCAGTGAGAATGTATAGACCCAGGCTCAGCAGTTCCAGCCCGATAAAAATCACCAGCAGATCCTGCGCCGCCGCAATCAGCAATCCGCCTGTGGCCGACATCAGTACAACAGCAACAAACTCGCCCACATGCGGCGTGAAATCCGAACCGACCAGCAGCAATAGCGTCAACACCGTCAGCGCCATAATCCCCACCTGCGCCACCGCGGTAGATCCGCCCACCGCCAGCAGCAATCCGTCGCTGCCGGGATAGCCGAGGCCGCCCTGCATCTGAATCGGCATAGCCAGGATGGCCGCGCCACATCCAATCACTCCAAGAACTGCCGCAACGGCCGCCCGCACATTTAAGGCCGCCTTCCGCAGGAGCCCAAGATCCACGAGCAACACCACAAGGGCTGCGATTTCCAGCGCCGTCTCCGGCAACGTCAGGCGGAAGAGTTCTGCGTAGTTCACCGTCCCCCTCCCGCGAGCAGTGCCTTCACAGCCGGCTCAATCGCTTCCAACAATATCCTCGGGTACAACCCCACCACGAGGCTCGCTCCCGCCAACATCACCACGCCTGTAATTTCCGGCCATGTGATGGCTGCGAATTTGTGCTCGTGTTCTTGTTCAAGCAGATGCGTGCTTGGCAGCACATCGCTGAAGAATGCCTTCTGCAGCGCACGCCACGTATACGCCACACCCACCACGATGCCCACGCCGGCCGCTATCGTCCACCACGGCTTGGCAATCCACGCACCCACCAGCACCTGCAACTCGGCAACAAATCCTGAGAAGCCAGGTAGCCCCATCGACGCCATGCCCGCAATCACAAATGCCCACGCCGCAAAGGGCAGCCGTTTCGACAGATGCATCATTTCCAGTTCCGCCAGTTGCCGCGTGTGCGTGCGCTCATACACAATGCGCCCCACAATCGCGAACAGGAGCCCCGCGATAATGCCATGCGAAAACATCTGCAACACTGCGCCCGTCATACCAATCTGGTTCAGCGTCATCAGACCGAGCAGCACAAACCCCATATGACTGACGCTGGAGTAGCCAATCACAAACTTGAAGTCGCTCTGCGCCAGGGCCACCAGAGCGCCATACACAATCCCGATCACCGCCATCAGCGCAAACACGTCACGCCACGAGCCTATTCCCAGCAGCGTGAATCCCCATGGATCCATGCCGCGCGGAAACAGCGACATCGCCACGCGCAGGCACCCATAAGCACCCAGCTTCATCACTACGCCCGCCAGCAGCATCGATGCCGCCGTCGGCGCGGCCACATGCCCCGTCGGCGCCCATGTGTGGAAGGGCCACATGCCCGCCAGAATCGCGAACCCCACAAACACCAGCGGGAAGCACCACATCTGGAAGCTCACCGGCAGCCCCGCATGCGCCAGATCAACAAGACCCGTCGAGTGGCTTCCTGAAGTGGCGTAAGCAGCCAGCAGCCCGATCAGCACCATCGCCGAGCCCACAAACGAATAGAGGGCCAGCTTCATCGCCCCATATTCGCGCCGGGTCGATCCCCAGATCGAGATCAGGAAGTACTTCGGCACAATTGCGATCTCGTAAAACACAAACAGCAGAAACAAATCGAAGCTGAGAAAAACGCCGTAGACGCCGCCAATGAGCGCCAGGTAAAACGCGAAAAACTCATTCGTGCGCTCTTCGATGTTCCAACTGAACAACACGCCCGCTACGGCCGCCAGTCCCGTCAGCAGCACCAGTACGAGGCTGATCCCATCTGCCGCCAGCAGGTAGTGAATCCCCATCGACGGCACCCAAGCCACATCCACAATGGTCGTGTGTGCAAAGTGATTCGGCATCCCCGCCGCAAACCCAAGCACCGCCAGCACCAGTCCCGCCACTGCCACCGCCAGCGCCAGCCAGCGCGACACGCTGCCCCTGCCCTTGGGCAGCAGCGCCTGCACGAGCGCTCCGGCAAACGAGAGATAGATCGTCCACGCTAACATTACTTAAAATCTCCAGTGCGCCAGCAGGTTTGTGACCGTTGGGTTCACCGTACCCACAATCAGTTGAGGCAACAGTCCAATCAGCAACATCAGCCCGATCACCGGAGCCATCGCCAACCACTCTCCGCCATGCATATCCGGGAAGCTTGCCCACTTTTCGGGCACCGGGCCGGTAAACACCTTCTGGATCACCGTCAGAATCACCGCCGCAGTCACCAGCAGTCCAAGAATCGAAACCGATGCCGCCACCCACGACAACGGAAAGACACCGCGGAAGATCAAGAATTCGCCCACAAATCCGTTCAGCCCCGGCAGCCCCAGGGACGAGAACAGCACAATCCCCATCAGTCCCGCCAGCACCGGCGCCGGCTTGCGCAATCCGCCAAAATCGTCAATGCCGCGATGCCCACCGGTTCGTTCCTGCATCATTGCGACAAACCAGAACAGCGCCGCCGCGGTCACGCCGTGGTTGAACATCTGCAGAATCACGCCGTTCAGCGCCGCAGCCTGGCTGGTCGCCGTCGCCGCGCTCGCCGCCGGAACCGCCAATGCAAAAATCCCAAGCATGCAATAGCCCAGGTGATTCACCGACGAGTAGGCGAACACGCGCTTCAAATCTTTCTGCGCCGCCGCTGCCCATGCGCCCATCACCACCGTCACCACCGCCAGCACCAACAGTGGAGTCCGCATCTGCGCAACCTGGCGCCCAAAGATCGGAATCGCAATGCGCAGAAGTCCGTAGACACCCATCTTCGACATCGCTCCCGTCAACAGCATCGTCACCGGCGAAGGCGCCTCTGCATAAGCCGCGGGCAACCATGTGTGGAACGGCACCAGCGGCACCTTGACTGCAAACCCGGCCAGCACCCCAATCGCCAGCCACATCATCACCGGCCGCCCCAGCATCACAGTGCCCAGGTGCACCGTGACCAGCTTTTCCAGTTCGCCCGTTGCGGCCATCCCCGTCAGCTGTCCAAAGTCCATGCTGCCGGTGGAAAGAAAAACCGCCAGAAAGGCCAGCAGCAGCGCCACGCTCCCCGCCATCGTATAAATGAAAAACTGCGTCGCCGCGGGCCCGCGATTCTTTCCGCCCCATAGCTTGATCAGGAAGAACGCCGGAATCAGGCTTAACTCCCAAAACAGAAACCAATGAAAAAAATTCAGCGCCGTGAACGACCCGAACAGCCCCGCCTCCAGCACCAATACGAGGGCAAAGTAGAGTCCCGGCTGGTGGTGGGCTCTGTGCGCTGCATCCACCGACATCAGCGTTACAATGGCCGAAAGCACCAGCATCAGCGCTCCCAGCGCGTCCACGCCCAGGTGATATTCGATGCCCAGCGACGGTGCCCATGCGTGCTGCTCCACCAGCCCGATCGATCCATCCGCCGGCAGCTTCGTCCACACCAGCAGCGCTAACACCAGCCCGGCCAATGTTGTAACAAGGGCCACGCTACGCGCATGGCGGCCTGAAAAAAGAGCAATCAGCGCCCCCACGATGGGCAGCACAATCAACACCGTCAATACAGGAATTCCGTTCATCCGCGGCTGCTCCAGATCAGAATCGCGGCTAGCACCACCACTGCCAACGCCAGCAGCCGCAGATACGTCTGCACCCGCCCGGTCTGCACGCGCGCAAGCAGTCCGCCACTCGATGCCATTTCCTCGCAGCTCTTGTCGAAGCCGCCGTCCACCCAGTACACGTCGAGCAGCCGGTTCAACTGCGCCCATCCCTTGAAAACCCACGTCACTCCTGCGACGGCGCCGCCCCACACGCGGCGGTCAAGCCAATCCGCCACCTGCGCCCACCACGCGTAAAATGCGATCACCGTCACGCCATACAACTCGTCGATATAGAATTTGTTCTGCAGCACCGTCCACACCGGGGGAACGGCACGTTCCAATGCATCCGGCTCTTCGGCCTGCGGCGACTTGTTTCCATACACCCACCAGCCCAGCCCCAGCCCGACAAAAACCACCAGCGACGAAGTCCCCATTAGCGTCAGCAGTCCCGGCTCACTGAATCCCGCAAAACTAAACTCCGCTGCGTGGCCCTCAAGAAACGCCCGGAACCACGGCCATGCCGGCGTTCCAATCAGTCCCAGCGCCATCGCAAAGAATGCCAGAATCCCCAGCGGCATCGTCATCACGCGTGGGCTTTCGTGTGCGTGCTCATGTCCGCGGGGCTTGCCGAAGAACACGTAACTCACCTGCCGCGTCATATAGAAAGCCGTCAGCAAGGCGCCAAACACCAGCATGTAGAATGGGCCCTTGGCCAGGCTCCAATGCTGTGCGGCTTCCAGAATTCCGTCCTTCGACCAGAACCCCGAGAACAGCAGCGGAAATCCGCACAGTGCCAGCATTCCGATGGCGTACGTCAGAAACGTCGCAGGCATAGCGCCGCGCAATCCGCCCATACGCCGCACGTCTTGCTCTTCGTGGCTTCCGTGAATCACCGAGCCCGCACCCATGAACAGAAGCGACTTGAAGAATGCGTGTGTAATCAGGTGGAACATGCCCACCGCTACGCCGCCCATTCCCAGTCCGGCCATCATGTAGCCCAATTGCGAGACGGTCGAATATGCCAGGATCCGCTTGATATCGTTCTGCGCCACCGCAATCAGCGCCGCAAACACCGCCGTCGAAGCGCCCACCCACGTCACCACCGTCAGCGAGGCCGTGGTCCCTCCGATCAATGCGCCGGCGTGCATCAGCGGATACACACGCGCAATTAGATAGACGCCCGCGGCCACCATCGTCGCCGCATGAATCAGTGCCGACACCGGCGTTGGACCCTCCATCGCATCCGGCAGCCACACATGTAATGGAAGTTGTCCGCTCTTTCCTGCGGCACCGGCAAAAATCAACAGCCCGATTGCGCCCGCCGCCGTCAGTCCCCACGCCGCGTGTGTCGCCAGCAATCCGCCCAGCGCCAGAGGTTCCATCGATCCCGCGCCACCGTCATAAAACAGCAGCGTCCCCGTCTGCGCGAAAAGCCAAACAATTCCCAGCAGGAAAAAGACATCGCCCACGCGCGTAGTCAGAAACGCCTTCTTCGCCGCCGCGGCCGCCGATGGCTTCTGGTACCAGAACCCAATGAGTAAGTAGGAAGTAAGTCCGACCAGTTCCCAGTTCATGAAAAGCAGCAGCAGGCTGTTTGAAATCACCACGCCCAGCATTGCTCCCGCAAACAGCGCAAGGAAACAGAAGAACCGCGTGAAATTCTCGTCATGCGCCATGTAGCCGACGGAATAGATAAAGATCAGCAGACCCACAAAGCTGACCATCACCAGCATCACCGCCGCCAGCGGATCAAGCACCCATCCCAGTTCCACGTGGGACGCGCCCACTTGAATCCAGGTAAAGTTGACCGTCTCGCGCACAGCCTCGCCGCGCGCCCATCCCGCGACTACTTGGCCAAATGCAATCAGGGACAACAGCAGCGAGAAGCTCAGCGATCCAATCGCCAATCCTGCCGCCAGTTTCCGCCGCGGCTGCTTCAGCAGTGCAATCACGCCCGAAGCAACAATGGGCACGGCCGGAATCAACCACAGCATTCTCGCCGTTGTCCATACGGGCCCATCAACGAATTGGGGATTGAAAGCGGCCGTCACCCCTTCTTGCATCAGCATCCGCTCACCCCTTCATCCTGTTCATTTCGTCGAGATCGGTAGTCTTGGCGTGGCGATGAATTTGAATCACCAGCCCCAGACCCACCGCTGCCTCGCCCGCCGCCACCGCAATTGAGAAGATCGCAAACATCATTCCCGTCAGCAACTCGGGATGCGGCCCGTAACGCCAAAACGCAATCAGATTCAAATTCGCCGCATTCAGCATCAGTTCAATGCCGATCAGCACAAGAATCGCATTGCGCCGCGTCAGCGCCCCCGCCAGCCCAATGGCAAACAGCAGCGCGGCCACCAGCAAGTATCCCGTCAGCGGAATCACTTGGCTCCTTCTTTCTCATGCATGGCCACAATCACCGCGCCAATCAACGCCGCCGTCAGGAGCAACGCCACAATCTCCAGCGGCAGCACGTAGCGCCCCATCAGTGCATTGCCGATCTGCATCACTGTCACTTGAGGCGCTGCGCTCGGGGCGCCCTGTGGGCCGGGAAGCCCCGCCGCACTCTGCATCACCGCCCACGCCAGCACCGCAAACACCGCCGCCGCCACAACCAGCCCCGCTAGCCATGTGCGGCTGAAAACTCCGCCTTCCTGTGGTGCTTCCGGCCCATGCGTCAGCAGAATCGCAAACACTACGAGAATCGCCACCGCTCCGATGTAGACAAGGATCTGCGCGAACCCTGCAAACTGTGCGTCAAGTTGCAGAAACAGCAGCGCCAGCCCTGCAAAGGCCAAGGTCAATGCCAGCGCGCAGTGCACCAGGTTTTTCAGCAGCACCGTCGCCAGCCCCCCGGCCACCGTCAGCGCCGCCAGCACATAAAACACAAAACTCATCGGCCGACTTTCCCTTTCTCGGCACAAAACTGAGTGCCCCATCCTTGTACCGCTTTTCTGGCGCAAGGGTGGGAGAACACAAATCCTGAGGCGCGATTCCGCTTCCACTTACTCTGCATAGCGGTAACTCCTCGGCCCAAAATGCTCTCGGCGCATCCCCACGCGGCCCATGACCGCATAGACACCCACAACAATCGCCGAGCAAACCACCCACCGCAGCCAACCCTCGCCCATGAACCGCCATAGCGCAGCCACCATCAGGTTGATCAGCGTAATGGGCAACACAAATTTCCATGCGAAGTTCATTAGTTGGTCCTGCCGCAGCCTCGGCAGCGTTCCGCGCACCCAGATGAATGCACAAATCCAAATCTCAACTTTGGCAAAATACCAAAACCACGACGGTGCCCAGCTCAGGAACGAGAACGGTGCTGACCATCCCCCAAGAAACAGCGTTGTGCCCAGGCCCGCGACTCCAAACATCTCCACATATTCGCCCAGGAAAAACAGCGCGAATTTGAAGCCCGAATACTCGGTGAAATATCCGGCCACTAATTCCGACTCGCCCTCCGGCAGATCGAATGGCGAACGATTCGTCTCCGCCGTCGACGCGACCACAAAAATCACAAAGCCCGCAAATCCCCACGGCGTAAACACGTACCAGTGCGGAAAAATGCCGGTGAAGTGGTTCTGCGCCTCCACAACCGCCACTAGCGAAAGCGACCCGGTAATCATCACCACCACCAGGCTGGACAGCAGCAGCGGCACTTCGTAGCTGATCATCTGCGCCACCGCGCGCATTGCGCCCAGCAGCGAATACTTGTTGCGGCTCGACCACCCCGCCATGAACACTGCCAGTTCCGTCGATGCGCCCATCGCGAAAAAGAACAACAGGCTGGCATCCATATCCACCAGCACCATATTGCGGCCCATGGGCAGCACCGCGAATCCCATGAACACCGCCACCACCAGCACCACCGGCGCCAGAAAGTGCACTATCGCATCCGCCCTCAGCGGAATAATGTCTTCTTTAGTCAGCGACTTGATGCCGTCGGCCACCGGCTGCAGAATCCCAAACGGGCCTACGCGATTCGGGCCATATCGATTCTGCATCCGCCCCAGGCCCTTGCGCTCCATCAGCACAGCCAGCGCAAACAGCGTGGGGTACACGGCAATAATCGCCACCACGCACAGCAGCACACCGCTTGCGCCTTGCCATCCCGCAGGCAAATAGCCGACCAGCCAGTTTTTGAGGAGCACGAAAATCTGGTCTAGCTTTTCGAACATTACTTACTCTTCCCTTCGTCCGGTTTGGACATGTAACCATCAGGCTTTCCTGACGTCTCGACCGGCTTAACACTGGGCTTGACCACCGAGGTATTTGCAGCCGCAGCCGGCGCGACAGGTCGTGCAGCAACCGCGGCAGCTTTAGCGGCAGCCGCATCGGCCGCTGCCTTGGCCTTCGCTTCGGCCTTGGCTTTTTCTTCGGCCAGGCGCGCGTCCACCTCTGCAGCCTCGGTGGGGTGAATCTGGTGGTAGTATTCATTCGACTTGGCCAGTTGCTTGCGGTCGTGCAGCAGCCCGCCGAAACGGTCATCGGTCGCGAGCTCAAAATCCGTGTCCATCTTGATGGCCTCAAACGGGCACACCTCGACGCAAATCTGGCAGCTCATGCACACAGACACGTCAATGTCGAACCGCGCCGGATAGATCTGCAGCTTGCCTACGAAATCCGGCTTCTTGTCCTTGCTCTTCTCGATATAGATGCACTTCGGCGGGCACTCCTTCTCGCAGATCTGGCAAGCCACGCAGCGCAGCCCCGCCTCCCACTCCGGCCCGTCATATACCAGGAAAGGAAAGACGCGCGTGGCTTCGATCGCAGGCGCCCGTTCCTCCGGGTACTGCACCGTTGTCAGCCTATCCTTCGAGACATAGCTCCCGGCAAAATTCTTCGCCGTCTCTGCCAGCCCCTTCAGTATTCCCTCACCCAGCAATGCATGTCCTCCAAACCCAGGTTTCAGCTTCTCGCATCTAGCTTCTAGCTCTTCCGTGCCAGGGAAGCATTTCGGGCTCTCCCTTGGCCGTCAATTTCACCTCGGACAAACTAGCAGCTAGAAGCTGGTAGCTGGCAGCTATCTATCCACTTCTCCCAGTACAATATCCACACTGCCGAAAATCAGCACTACGTCCGCCACGTTCTGCCCCAGGCACATATCCTCGAGCACCGTCAGGTTAATCAGGCTCGGCGGCCGTACGCGGTAGCGATAAGGATTCGGACTTCCGTCGCTGATCAGATAAAAGCCCAACTCCCCCTTCGGCGCTTCGATCCGCCCGTACGCCTCGCCCGGCTTGGGCCTGAATCCGCGAATTTTCGCCTTCGCGTCCATCACCGGGCCACCAGGAATGTCTTTGAGCGCCTGCTCCAGAATCCCGATCGACTCGCGAATCTCCAGCATCCGAATCATGTAGCGGTCGTAAATATCCCAGTGATCGCCCAGCGGTACCCGGAACTTGAAGCGGTCGTAAATGCTGTAATGGTCCACCTTGCGAATGTCGTAATTTACCCCCGAGGCCCGCAGCATCGGCCCCGTCACACCGGCATTCACCGCCAGTTCCGGCCGCAAAATGCCCATCCCCTGAGTCCGCGCCATCATAATCTCGTTGGTGCGCAGGAAGTTTTCAAATTCATCAACGAACGCCGGTAACGCCGTCACCACCTTGCGTGTCGCATCCAGCCAAGCCGAAGTCGCGTCCACACGGCAACCACCAAACCGCATGTAGTTGCACATCATGCGCGACCCGGTCAGCCCCTCGAACAGGTCTAGAATCTTTTCCCGCTCGCGAAACGCATACATCAGTGGCGTACCGCTCGCCCCCATCTCCTGAAGAAGGAAGCCAATCGCCGAAGCGTGGTTTTGCACCCGCGTCAACTCACCCAGAATCACCCGCAGATACTCAGCGCGCTCGGGAACCGCCTGCCCCACTAACTTCTCCACCGCCAGCGCATAGGCCCAGTTGTTGGTCAACGAACATATATAGTCCAGCCGGTCCGTGTAGGGCATTGAAGCCAAGTAGGTTTGTCCTTCGCCCAACTTCTCGTGATTGCGGTGCAAATAGCCGAAAACCGGCTTCAGCCGGATCACGCGCTCGCCGTCCAGCGCCAAGTCCATGCGGAAAACGCCGTGCGTCGATGGGTGGTGCGGCCCCATGGCCAGCTCCAGTAGCTCGCCTTCACCCTCCGGCTCAATCACCGGTGGCCGGTTCCAGCCCTCTACCTTTTCGCTTTTGATCGCCGCTGAATTCATCTTCCCGCTTCTGTCCTTGCCTTCTAAATCCCAGTTTCTTAGTTCCCGGTCCCTTAAGTCCCTGCTCCCTGTTCTTCCGCCTTATGCGCCTTCGCCCGCGCCAGCACTTCATCGTGTGCCGTGGGCTCGAATTCGAAATCATCCGGCTCCACATAATCCCGCCGCATCGGGTGGTCTTTGAATCCGTCCCACATCAAAATCCGCCGCAAATCCGGATGCCCCGTAAAAACAACTCCGTACAGGTCAAAAATCTCGCGCTCCTGAAATTCCGCCGATCGCCAAATAGGCGTGAACGACGGCAGATCGAGCTTGTCCGTCCGGTTCGCGGTCCGCATCCGCAGCACCACAGGCCCGTACTTCTTCGCCATCGAGAACAAGTGATAAACAACTTCGAGGTATCCGGGCTGCACCCGCTTCCGCGTCTCCTCCACCGCCTCATCGACCGTCTGTTCCACCCCGTCCACGGTCTTGGTAACTTGATGTGTCACCTTAACTTTTTCTGATATCTCTTTGTCCAGCATGTCGACTCCGGTCACATTCGACAGAAAATCAAGCGCCAGCTCTGCGTCGTCGCGGAGGAACTCAGCCACCTTCACCGCTTGTCCCGGCTCTATCCGCAGCGAGTGCTGCACCGAAGGCCCAGGGTTCGGGACAATTTCTACCCCCGCCCCCGGAACTGCCTCCTCGATCGCCGCCTTGATCTCCTCAACCGTCTTCAATCCAGAGTCCCTCGTCCTGCCCCTGCTCGCTGCTCACCACTCACTTTTCTTGCTTTCACGGAATCACCACCGGCACCGTCCACACACCCTTGTTCGCCGTAGGTTCCAGATCGTGTTCTCCCTGTTCCGGCACGGGAAACTCACCCGGCGCATCGGCATCCAGGTGGCGCGGCCGCCCTTCCCCCGTCAAAGGCTGCGAGTCAATCTTTTTTTGCAACGCGATAAAGGCCTGAAGCAGCGCCTCCGGTCGTGGCGGGCATCCCGGAATATGAACATCCACGGGAATATAGCGGTCAATTCCCTTCAGAACGTTATAGCCCTGCTTGAACGGGCCGCCGGAAATGGCGCACGCACCCATTGCAATCACATACCGCGGTTCGGCCATCTGGTTATAGAGCCGCACCACCTGTGGCGCCATCTTCTTGGTCACCGTGCCGGAAATAATCATCATGTCCGCCTGCCGCGGCGACGGCCGAAACACTTCCGCCCCGAACCGCGCCAGATCGTAGCGCGCCATCGTCGTTGCAATCATCTCAATCGCGCAACACGCCAACCCGAACTGCATAGGCCACACAGAACTCCGCCGGCCCCAGTTATAAAGCTCCTGGAGAGTCGTAACGAAGACGCCCTGCTTGCCCAGTTCGATCTTCAATCCCTCATCCACAGCCATGACTCGTTTCACTCCCGGCAATTATTGTTTATTCAGAACGGCTACCCTTACACCCAAGTCAGCACACCTTTAGCCCACGCCCACGCCAGCCCCTCAATCAACAGCAGCACAAACACCAGCATTGCCAGGCATGCCGAGACCCCCAGACCGGTGAACGCCACGGCAAACGGCAGCAGAAATACCGCCTCCACATCGAAAATCAGGAAGATAATGGCGTAAAGATAATAGGCCGAGCGAAACTGCACCCACGCATCGCCCTTTGACTCCAGCCCGCATTCATACGTGGCGTTCTTCAGCGCATTCGGCTTGGCAGGTGAATACGCCTTCCCCCACAACCATGCCAGTCCCAACGGAGCAAGACCAAAGCCAAGGGCTGCCAAAAAAAGAAGTGCGAGAGAAAAATAAGGACTTGAAAGCATCTTTGAATCCAAAACCTACTCAAACACCGTACCAGTTTCGGCTAGCCTTTGGCGAAGTGGATGTGACCATCCTCACACGGTCCAAAGCCATTTGCTCGGCGCCTATCCCACTCTATGAACCCTTCGCTTCAACGAGAGGGCGCAAAACGAGGCTGTACGTCGAGCGAACCCGGTCCAAAAGTCCGCCAAGTAGCTCCGTGCTCTTCGTGCAAACCCCCGCAGCTGACAAATTACTGCGGTCTGTCACCCTATCTTCGGGCGCCCCAACCCCTCCATCTTTCGATGGATGACATCCCATCCCCCGCCACTGTTATGGTTACTGCTGATAGACGACCCTTCCCGGATGCGCCGCTATCGTAATGTAGCCTTTCCGTTGGAGATCACTCGGCCATGTTCAAGACCTCAATGCGCCCTTGGCTGTTGACGGTCTTGCTCGTCGCAACTTCACTCACGGTAACCTGGGCAGTCCACGCCGCCACAACAATCCCCGCAAAGACTGCGACCACGCCTTCTGCCTCCAATTCGACTTCTACTTCTAATTCGTCCCGATCCATCACGCCGCCCGAACCCACTCCAGCCCTGCCAGTCGCGGACTATGCAACTCATATCTCTATCACTGGGCCGCTTTCCGCTTTTCACGAGTCCGTGGCTTCCCGCTACAATTACGCCTTCGGCAAAGATGATCCGTTCCTTCCCTCGAACGCCACTTCCTCCAACGGCCAGTTTCTTAGCCCGCGCACCTTCTTTACCGCCAGATATTGCGGCCACTGCCACCAGGAGGCATACCGCGAGTGGCGCCAGTCCGTGCATTCGAACGCGTTTCGCAATCCCTGGTATCTCAAGAACGTCAACATGCTCATCGACGAAAAGGGAGTTCAGTATTCCCGCCATTGCGAGGGCTGCCACAACCCCGTCGCGCTACTCAGTGGCGACCTTTCGCAAGGCATGCCGAAAAAACGCCCCTTCGAGGACGAAGGCGTCACCTGCTCCACCTGCCACTCCATGGTGTCCACTGACACTACCGGCACCGGAAGTTGGGTCATGGGAACTCCCGCCGTCCTGGTCGATGAAAAGGGTGCGCCGATCACCGGCCCCGTCGCCGACGCCGACATCCTCGCTCACCTCGACCGCCACTCCAAGGCCGTCATGCGCCCCCTCTACAAAACCGCCGAATTCTGCGCGGCCTGTCACAAAGCCGCCATCCCCCGCGAGCTTAACGACTACAAGTGGCTCCGTGCTTTCACCGTCTACGATGAATGGCAGGCCGCTAGCTTCACTAAACAGTCCCCCCTCCCCTTCTATCGAAAGGACACCGTCTCGACCTGCCAAACATGCCATATGGTGCCCGAAGCCGCCGCCCCCGGCGTCTCTGAGCCCGGTGCCAAAGACGGCACGATCCACAGCCACCGCTGGCTCGGTGGAAATACCCTCATCCCTGCTTACTACCACTTCGACGAACAGGCTCAAAAGATCGCCGATTTCCTCAAGCATGGCTCCGACGGAAAAGGCGTATTAAACGTCGATATCTTCGCTCTCGAGAAAGAGAGCGCGGCCGCCAATTCCAGCGATCACGGAATAGTAGCCCCCCTCGGACTGATCAGCTTCTCCCTTGTCCCGAGCGAAACCCTCGTGGCCGATGTGGTCATCCAGAACAAAGGCATCGCTCACTCTTTCATTCCCGAGCAACGCGACTTCTACGAGTCCTGGGTCGACTTCAACGTTAGAGACAGCTCAGGCAAAATCCTCGCCGAGAGCGGATTTCTTCTGCCTGATGGCAACCTCGATCCTTCGGCACACTCCTTCACGAATCGTCTCATCAACATCAAAGGCGAGCTTAACGACCTCCACCAGATCTGGCACACCCGTGTGCTGGCCTATAACAACACCATCCAGTCGGGTCGCTCGCAGTTGGTTCGTTACCGCTTCCGCCTACCTCGGGCCATCACCGGCGCTGTTTCAATTACGGCCACGGTCAAATACCGACGCTTCGACCAACACTTCATCGATTACGCCATGAGCCGGGGGGGGTACCCGGAGCCGGTGGTCGAGGTGGCGAGTGGAAGCCGGAGGCTCAATATTGGCGCGAATGGTCCAGAGAAGCCGGGATCGGATGAAAATCCTGAGTGGATGCGGTGGAATAACTACGGAATCGCACTGCTCGATGGGCAGCAATATCAGGCAAGCGTCGAGGCGTTTGAACACGTGGCCGCCCTGCGCCCCGACTACGCTGACGCCTATAGCAATATGGCTGTGGTTGAAATTGCTTGGGAGCGCTACAACGACGCCGGAGCCCATTTGGCCAAGGCACTCGCCCTGTTGCCCGGCGACCCGCGGGCCCTCTTTTATCGTGCCCTTGTCGAGCGCTACTCCGGCCATGTCCCCGAGGCCATTGCCGATTTCCAGGCTGTGCTCGCCAAGTATCCTCGCTCAGTGGATGCGCTACAGGAGCTTGGATTCAGCTACTTCCAGCAGCACGGCTACGCCGAGGCCCGCGACATGTATATCCGCTTGCAAGGCATCGACCCCGACAACCTGGCGGCCCATTACTCGCTGGCCATCATCTACCGGCGTCTGGGGGAAAAGCAGAAATCCGCCATGGAGTCAGCTAAATTTGCCGACCAGAAAAACGACGTCACGGCCAGCGCCTATGCCCTCGAATTCCTGGGCAAGCACCCGGAAGTAGCGGCGGAAAGCGTCGTCTGGCATACCCATGACCTCACCGGCGACCCCATCAAGCGCCCCGCGAAAATCGAATACCACTTTATCCCCGGCGCAGGCATGTGATTTGGACCGTTTTGTAGCCCCAGCTACATCTCAAGTGAGATTTTGTTGTAGCTGAAACGACACCGAGCGAACATCCAGGTACAACTTTTCCAGGAAATTCAAGAGGACGTGGCGACCTCAGCAGGGCAATCGAATTTCAAGAGATGAGAAGGATTTGTTTTGAAAGGGCACGGATTCAGCCGTGCCGTAAAGATCTCCCGGGAAAATGCCTGGCCTTCAGGCCCTGAGGGGCGGGGTTGAGCCGGGAAATACACCCCTCATCGGCTGAAGCCAAGGCTGTTTTTGACCCATCAACCGGCACGGCTGAAGCCGTGCCCTTTCAAAGCCGACCCTGTTCGCGACCCAGAATCCAAATGCGATTGCCCTGGCGAGCTCAATAAGGGGTGCTGTCATCCCTCAAGAGGAAGAGCATTCGCGACGCGATCTGCGCGCAAGACACTCCCGGCCTTTGCCTTTTTCGATCGATGTGCCGTTGTAGCGCAGGAAAATCGATTCACATCGGGGTGGAGAAGAGGTTCCGATTCGGCACCGCGCGATCATCACGGGGTATTTCCGCCGCTGCCGGTGCCGCTCCCAGAACCACTGCCGGTACCGCCGCCGCTTCCATGGAGCTGGTTCCCGCCACCTCCAGTACCACCACCACTGCCGCTTGCGCCGCTGCCGCTCCCACCACCGAGGCCGCCGCCAGCATTGCCGCCGCCACCACTGCCTTGACCACCGCCAGCCTGGCCACCTCCGGCGCTCGCGCCCCCTGCGCCGCCCTGTCCACTGCCGCCGCCATCGCCGCTCCCAGAGCCGCCGGCACTTCCGCCAGCGCCGCCTTGACCGCCGCCGGCCTGGCCACCACCACCGCCTGACAAAGGCCCCGAGCCGGAAGAGCCAGAGGAATAGAGAGCAGATGACAGTTTGATAGAAACCTGGTCGAAAGCATCGTGAATGCCACCGCCCGTCGTAGCAATGCAGGCGGTTGTGATCAGAGCGGCCAAACCAATGATCAAGGCATACTCGACGAAGTTGTCGCCGCGTTCAGATGTAACGATTTTTCTGATTTGGTGGTCTTGCCCGCATATATAACTCATCATTCACAGCCTCCTCACAGGCAGGCGTGTTCGATTCTGGATCCGCCGCGGCGATTAAGGCTCTGAGGGCTCAACGCGGCTTTTAATGTGGCATCCGCACGCGATCTGCAAGCACACAAAAAGCAATTTAATGAATGATCCTCCAACTGTTCAATATCTGCAACAAGTCTTTGGTATCCCCAACTGAGCGGTTCACGGCGCAAAAGCGCGTCAAAAGTAACTTGCCTTGAGGTTACCCGCACAAAGTTGCTCTATTGACCATGGGACAATCCCCGGCTTGGCCGGGGTGGCAATAGAAGCTTGACATTTCCGGAAGACGGTCGCGGTATTCGGGGGAGCAGTGGTTAGTGCACCGAGCGGCCCACAGGGATTAAAAATCCATCCCTCTTTTTTTGCGTTTGCGGCGTGATTCGCCGCGGCGAATCGGGCCCTGATAGATGGCGCAGTCCGAAAGCACTTCGAATTCCTAGGGAAACAGAAAGCTCGGCGATTCTTGTGCTGATTTTGTGCTGCGGGTTATGGCAACAAGCATGCGCAGGCTTCTAAAGCCGAGATTTCCGCATGGGTGGTGATTGTCTCGGGACTTGGCTCGGCCGCGAGAAGTGTTCGAGAAGCCGACATATCGGTATTCATCTGGCTCGATGAGCGCATTGGCACCAATCAACGTCCAATTCGTTCTTTCAGCCTCAGCAATAAATGATCGCGGAACACCGGGGATAAAATTTGCGTAGCTATCGATGTTGACGGAATATTTGTACGCGGCGATGGAGGCACAACCGAGGTGACGACTGAGACGAGAATTGCAGGGCCGCAGGAATTTACTACGGGATCAGTGAAGAGCGTGGTGTGGCTGGCGATAGGGTTTGGCCTGCTGAAGTATGTTCTGTCAACGCTGGGCCAGATAACGATCCAACATGCAGGGTACGGCATTTTTCGTGACGAGTTGTATTTCATCGTGTGCGGTCGGCATCTGGCCTGGGGGTATGTGGATCAGCCCCCCGTCATTCCTTTGGTCGTGCGCATTTCGGAGTTGTTGTTTGGCTTGCAATCGCTGGCCCTGTTCCGGACCTTTGCCTCGCTGGCGGGCGCCGCGGAAGTTGCGATGACGGGGCTGCTGGCATGGCGGATGGGCGCTTCGCGCTGGGCGCAAGCGCTGGCAATGGCGGGGATTCTGCTGGCGCCCATGGTGATGGGCACCGATGCGACCTTTTCGACGAGCACCTTTGAGCCGGTCTTCTGGATGACGGTGGCGCTGGCGACAATCGAGCTGGCACGGCTGGCCGGTCGCGGCATTCGCAGTGGGCGTACAGTAGCGTTGTGGTGGGTGCTGCTGGGCGTGACGGCTGGCCTGGGCCTCGAAAACAAGTGGAACGAGGTTTTCTTCCTCACCTGTCTGCTGGCGGCGCTGCTGATGACCAGCCAGAGAAAGTTACTGGCTTCAAAATGGTTCCCGATCGGCCTTGCGCTCCTGGTCGTGCTGATTCTGCCCAATCTGCTGTGGGAGATGCACCACCACTGGGCAACGCTCGAGCTGCTGCACAACGACCAGATTAACGGCAAGAACGTTCGTGTGGGCCCCGTCGCGTTTGTGCTGGATCAGATGCTCGCCTTCGGTCCTCTGCTCGCGCCGTTGTGGGTGGGAGGCATTCTGTGGCTGCTCTTCAGCCGGGCGGCTCAGGCGTTCCGCTTCCTGGGCGTGACCTATCTGCTGTATCTGCCCCTGATGATGATTCTGCACGCCAAAGACTATTACCTTGCGGCCATTTATCCGTTATATTTTGCCGCGGGGGCGGCCGCCTGGGATCTTCTCTTCCGCAAGGCCTGGTTGCGGCGCGGGCTCACGCCCGTTTACGTGGCGATGAACGTGCTCGTCATCGCGATTCTGTTGCCAATCATTCTCCCGGTACTGCCACCAGCAAAAATCCTTGCATATCAGCAGCGGCTGCATCTGCAGCCTCCGAAAATGGAGAATGGCGCCACCGCGCCGCTGCCGCAGTACTTCGCCGACATGCTGGGTTGGCGGCAGAAGGCGGACTTGCTGGCCGCTGCCTGGTACTCGCTGCCGCAGGCGGAGCGCGCACAGGCCGTGATCTACACGGAAAACTATGGCGACGCGAGCGCGGTGAACGTGTACCGGCCGGATGTACCGGAGGCCATCAGCGGTCACCAGAACTACTTCTTCTGGGGACCACGCACGTATACGGGTAGCGTGATGATCGTGTTTGGCGAAAGCCGCAGGACGCTCGAAACCGACTTCGACTCGGTCGTGGAATTTACACAGGATGCAAATCCGTATTTGGAGCCGTATGAGCGTGGGCCGGTTTTCATCTGCAGAGGCCTCCACGGAAATCTCCAGGCGCTGTGGCCAAAGGTGAAGAACTGGGAGTGAGGCCACGGCGAAGGCGTTCGGTCCTTCTCAACTCACGACTTCAGGCCCAGCACACTCATTGAGCTCTATTTGCGCCCGAAAATCAGGATCGGTATTGAGAAACGCCGAAGCATCCGCGAACAGAATACCGGGTGGATTGTAGCTATCCAAGATCGGAAGTAACTCCGAAAGGCAACCGCGGATCTTTCGACTGCGGTCGCCGCGGCGACCTTCGCTCAAGATGACAGGGCATTGTGGTTGGGGCCGGATGGTGGCCGATTGGGAAGCCCCGGCCTGCGTTTGGCCTGCCGCCTGTCTTGCCAGAATTGTGCTAACGATTCGGTCTTGTTGGATATCCTGGTAATCTAGCCGTTGCGGAATCAGTGGCCTATGTGTTTTCAATGGCCGTTTGAGTCGTGCCCTGATACAAAGCAAGTGCCGGCTGGACAATCTCCTGAAACCTCACAGGTAAAGCATCCTTGATTTTTTCGCCATTGCCGATTCTTCGGTACTGAGCCAAAGACAGCCCTGGCGGGCCGATGCATTTCCGCGCACAGCCTCACAAACAGAATCCATGCGCAAAAGCGGCTGCATCGGCGAAAATAAGGTGCGATGCGAAAACTCCTGCGCATTTTATCGAGCGGGCCGGCGCTGTGCCTGACCCTCGTCCCTGTCCTGCTTGGCGTGGTTGCGGCCGTGCACGCGCAGGAAATGCCCGATCTTCCGGTGGAACTGCCCCACGGGTATGTGCAGCGGAAGCTTTCCGAACGGCTCCCTGAGAAACCCAGCCTGCCGCCCGCGTTCACGATTCCGGTTCAACCGCTTGGTTATTCCGTGCCGGGCGTCTTCTACCTGGGCCGTCACAATCGACTGGCCAGCCTGGACTTTCTGGATGAAGACCGCTTGCTCTTCACCTTCCAAGTGCCGGGCCTGATGCATCGCAGGGACGAGAATGACGCCGGAAGCGAAGAGCGGCAGGTGCGGGCGGCAGTGCTGGAGCTGCCCGATGGAAAGATTGAGTCCAGCGCCGTGTGGACCGTGCATGACCGGCTGCGCTACCTCTGGATGCTAAACGACAGCCACTTCCTGCTTCGGGGCGGTGACAGCATTCAGGAGGGCGATGCGACGCTCGAGTTGAAGCCCGCACTGCATTTTCCCGGCCGCATCCTGTGGCTGGAGATGGATCCCGCGCAGAAGTTTGTGGAAGTCAATTTTCTGCAACTCCCGCAAGCTCACACGCAGCCGAACAAAGCGAACGATCCGGCGTCGACCCAGGCTGGTACGACTGAAAATGAGCAGAAGCCCAGTGCGAAGCCTGAACTGAAACCGGACCTGATGGTGCGCACCCTTGACCGCACGTCAGGCAAGGAGATGCTGGAGAATTCCGTCGGCCTGACGGTCCCGGAGGCCGTGGACTCGGACGGCTACATGGAAGTGGAAGCGGGAATGCTTTCCGGCCTGTTCGAACACGTTCAACTGCCCATCAATTCAGTTGGCCACATTCAGGCTATGCACAACGAAGGCAACGAGTGGATCTTGAATTTGAAGAATTTTTCAGGAAACTTCAAGCTTGTGGACCGCGTGGAATCAACCTGCTCGCCTATGTCTGGATTTGTCTCAGATCGGGAGTTGCTCGTAACCCTGTGCGATCCGTGGGGGGGCTGGGACGTGATTGCGATGTCGACAAGCGGCAACCGGCTTTGGGAGGTTCGCACGTCGTCCCATGAAATGTGGCCGCTGCTGGTCAGTTCGGCGGGAGGCGCGCGGCTGGCACAGGAGACGGTGATCCTCAATCATCCAATGACCCACGGGCCACGCCCTCTTGACGCCCAGAATGTGAAGGGCCAGCTGGTGAGGGTATTCGATGCGGCCAGCGGCAAACTGGCACTGGAGACAACGGCCAGCCCCGTACTTGATGGGGGTGGCAATGTCGCGATCTCACCTTCCGGTCGCCGCGTGGCTGTACTCAATGACGGAGCCATCCAGGTGTTCGAGCTGCCTCCGCCGGCAGCGCTGCCTCACGCCGTCGCTCCCCATCCGCGGCACTGAGAACGCGCATCGGCAAAACTTGCGAGGCAACTCGACAAAAACGAATGCGGCAGCGCTTCGCCCTGCGACTGGACTTCGTCGCCGGAGTAAAGTGCTGCCGCAGTCAAATCCAGATCAGATCTCCTGATCGGGTCGCGCTCTAGTGGTGCCCTCCGCCGTGGCTGTTGCCGTGGCTGCTGCTGCCCCGATAGCCGGGCAGCGCGTGTTCGTTGCCCGCATCATGGCCGGCGTTGCCTACGTGGCCTCGTCCGTCCCGCGCCTCGTTCCCTTGGAAGTGGTTGAACGGTTGCGCTCCACGCCGGGGCAACGGACCGTGGTAACCGTGATGAGGATCGAAGCGGTTGTCGACGTGACCGTAGAAGCCCCGCGGCCCGTGAAACCAGGGACCGGCTCCAATGAACAGGCCGCCAACAAACCAATCGGGCCCATAGTAGCCATAGGGTGCGCAGTCATACGGTGCGTAGTCGAAGTACCCGTAGGGGCACACAGGGGCCGCTCCAATGCTGATGGCAACCTGGGCGGACGCCACGGGAGCCCAACTCACCATTGCAGTTCCGAGAACCAGGATGGAGAGGAATTTAACTGCTTTCAGACGCGAAAAGGCAACGGCTTTACCGTAGTGCATGGTTTCTCCTTTGCATCCTTTATAACCCCAAAGAGACCGGCGGGTTCTCTTTCAGCACACATTTTTCATTTCCCCCGATTGAGTGCCTTGAGTCACCTGTTCCCCGTTTGAGCGAACTGCAAAGGGGCCATTGGGTTTGGCTTGTGAGTCATCAAAACTAGTCCGGGTCGGTTCTTACAGGCGACGGCACCTGGCCGGGTGCGACAATCCCATACTTCAAATCCAGGAACCGCTGTAGTTGCTCCGGCAAGACGGCGGCGAGTTCCTGCCAAGTGAGCACTTTGAGGCTAACCCGCGCCGCCACCGGCTTGACCGCCGCCATCACCTGGAACCACGCCTCGCGCAGGTCTGGCCGCCGCTGGTCGTGGATCACGCAAAAGCAGCATCCATGCGCAAACGCCCCCAGGACGTTCCTAATCAGTTGATAGCTCGCGTATCCCTGCTCGACTTCCACATCGGGCGCCGGGCCAGGGAAAATCGGCGATACTGCCGTCAGATCAATGAAGCTTTCGGCCTCCTGCGAATAATCCTCGGGAAACTCCACCGCTTCTCTGCGCCGTCTCACGGGCAACGCGATCCGCGGCAACAGATCCCGTTCGAATACTTCGTCGAAGTCGCGATAGCCCTCCGCCACTGCCGCCTTGCAAGTCTGAAAGTCCGATTCGGTCAGCTTGGACTCGACGAGTAGACCGCCCAGCCGCATGTCCACTTCGGTGCGATCAAAGCGCCCATTCTTCAACGGCACGCGCGCACGCCACCCGAACTCCGGTGGGTCGGAATCTTCCACGCCGAGCATGTTCCGCACCGTCGCCGACTCCACCACTCCCGGCGTGCAGAACACATTCATCAGCAGCGCATCGGAACTCATTGAAGAGTCCAATTCCCGCCACCGCCGGGCGGGATCCATCACGGGTTTCGGCAGAGCGCGGCTCCCCTGGGCATGAACCTTGTCGAAGCGCCGCATCCACTGTTGGCGCGCTGCAATGGCTGTATAAGCTGCGTCGAAGAAGTTCCCATGCCGCTCAACATTCAGAGGGTTCCCGGCGGAAGCGTGGCCGTCTGTGGGGTATTCAGGCGCGTACACAATCACGGGAGGATTGCCAAAGCTCTCCACATGCAAGCGCTTCCGCGCGTGGAGCCGATTACGCAGCCCCAGTTCCGCCCGAAGCTGACTGGCATAGGGGTAGTCCGAGTGAGCCATAACCAGCTAGATTACTCCGCCGCAGTCTCCATCGGAAGGTGGACCGCCGCTTGACTCCGCAATGCGAAAATATTGCTTGTGAATGTCTCTTTGCGACGCAGATTGAGTCTCGTGACAGCCCTGGTGCTTGTCACAATCGGATCGCTTCCCGTTCAGGCGCATGCGGGATCAGACCGAAAAGCCAACGAAATGGCCGGCGCAATTCTGTTTCGCGATAAAGGGTGCGCCCACTGTCATGGCGCGGGCGGAATCGGCACGAAGAAGGCTCCGCCCCTGATCGGAATACGAAAGAACAAGGCCTGGCCTCCTGAAAAGCTGAAGGATCAGATTCTCAACGGCGGAAAGAAGATGCCGCCGTTCGCCGACTCGCTCACTGACGAGGATGTTGCGCAGATTATCGCGTACCTGCGCGCCAAACACCTGCCCATTCCGCCGCCCGCTCCATCAACAGCCGATTAAATCCTGGTCATCGGCCAGGGATATTGGGACGGGGGCGCATAGGGTATCGGCCATTCCACGCGCGTCAACCGCTCCGACGCCTCCCACAACTTGCGTGCGAGGTTGAGGTCGTTTGCATTCTTTCCAATGCCTGCCAACCCTAACGGTCCTGCCAGCCCCAGAGCGCCTTTCGGTCCGTAGTATTCGCCCGACCTCGCCTTAAGAGACGTGGCCGCATACAACGTAGACAAAGCTCCCTCAGCCGCCGAGTGGCCGAGTAAGCCTCCGAACACACGATGAAGCCGGGAGACGGCGCTTTTGGTGCCGGGGCCGTTCTGGAAAAAGCCGGTTCGCGCGTAACCGGGATGTGCAGCGAGGCTCAAGAGTCCCCAGGCTCCCGAGTCGCTTCTCCTTTGCAACTCAAGCGCGAACATCAGCATGGCAAGTTTTGACTGGCTGTAAGCCTTCACGGGCGCATAACCGCGCTCGAGGTGCAGGTCGTCCAAATGGATCCGCCCCACGCGATGTGTAAGTCCACTCACTTGCACCACCCTGGGGTCCATTCCGCGGCGCAACAAAGGCAGTAGCAGCCCGGTAAGGGCAAAGTGGCCGAGGTAGTTCGTTCCGAGTTGCATTTCGAAGCCATCTACCGTGACCTGGCGTTGGGGCAGCGCCATGACGCCGGCATTGTTCACGAGCAGATCCAGGGGGCGCTCGGTGCGCGCGACTCTTCTGGCAAAATCGGCCACCGATGCAAGGCTCGCGAGGTTCAGTTTCTCAAAACGGACTAATGATCCCGGCGCCAGCGGCCTGATTTGGCCCAGCGCTTCGAGTCCATTCGTTTCATCGCACCCGGCAACAATTACGTCCGCGCCGGCGCGCGCCAAGGCCAGCGCGGTTTCGAACCCGATCCCGCTCGTGGCGCCAGTGACTACCGCCAGCTTGCCTGCCTGGGAAGGTATGTCTGACTCTGTCCAACTATTCATCGATATGTCTTGCTGATTCCTTATTGTCGTATCTCCTTACCCTCTTCTGTTTATGAATCGAATGACCGGCCTCTGTTTTACGAATCACAGTCGAAGCTCCCGTCAATCCCTGCCATAGCATCTTGAATCCAAGCCGCCCAGAAACCGGTGCGCTCTCGGGGTACGCGTTGATAAATTCGACAGTGACCTCCGCTGCCGCGCGCACCATCAGCACAAGGTACTCCGGCGGAGCCTTGTGCAGTTCCTTTCCCCTTGTCGCCTCGCTCGTGGCCCTCATCACCTCAAGAATTGCGAAGGCAGGAGCCTCGGTCTCCTTGAACAACCTGCCGGAAGCGCGCAATTGAGCTAAAACCTTGAGACGTTCAGGGTGTGCCGCACCCAGCTCCAAGTATTTATCCCAGATGTATTTGAGCCGGGTTTCGGGATCGCTATCGTGGGGAAAGTCAGTCAAATACCGGCTGAACTCCTGTCGCAATTCGAGGTAAAGCTCGTTCAACAACTCATCTTTGGTACTGAAATAGGTAAACAACGATCCCTCGGCGACTCCCGCCTCCTTTGAAATTGCCGAGGTTGGCGCATGCCCGACTCCCCTCTCCGCGAAAATGCGCAGAGCGGCCTCCAAAATCGCCTTCCGCTTGTCATCACTTTTGGGCCGGGCCATTGGGGAAGCTCCGGACTGCACGCGCCGCTTAATTGAGCGCCTACGCGGTCATTTATAGAATATCGCAAAAACATCGATAGACACAATCGAAATTGCGGGCCCAGGGCTAAACGGTCCGCCAAGCGATTTCCGAGAACAACGCCCTCTCTGAAGAAGAGCTCCTGCATCTTGAAGAACGGGCCGGTTAGTTGATGAGCGAAGGGATGAGCCAGGGAGAATCTCATTGCCAGGCGAAAAGCGGAGGCTCGAACTGCGGTCCTGGAAGGGCGCGGTTTCAGCCGCGATGCAGCGCCTAAACGGCGACCGGCGCGTCGGCCACCCCTGCGGTGCCGAAGATACGCCGGTACCGGTCGATCTCGGCCGGTGGCCCGAGAGCCTTTGAGTAGTTGTCGGAGAGCTTGACAGCCGGCCGGCCGTCCACCTCGCTGAGTTTGCACACCAGGCTCACGGGGTCAAAGCTCTCATCGCCGAGGGGATTGCAGTTGCGAAAGTCGTTGGTCAAAAAGGTGCCCCACCCGGCGCTGATGCGGATTCGCCGTCCGGGGATCCACTTGCTCGAATCGCTGAAGTCGCTGGCGCGCGAAAAGTCTGAGGGTGTTGCCCCGTTGCGAATCGTACCGCCAAAATACGCGTGCAGCCCCAGGATCAGGTCTACATCGAGACCGTCCGAGGCGATCAGCCGTTTCTCGCGCGGATCGCACCCGCGCTGCTTAAGCCAATCGATGTATTCATCGCCAGCGAGATACGGGTCTTTGCTGTCGATTCGCTGGCCGGTCCAGCGGGTCACCCAATCGGGGGCATCGCGCAGAAACTGCGTAGTACCGAACGTGTCAGGCAACATAATGAGCAGCTCGCCCTGGTAGGTCTGCTGCCACAATTCAAGCATGCGGTACTGGGCCGATTTCGTGTCGTCGTCGGAATCAGCCAGCGCAGCCATTGCCATGGGCAGCTCGTGCGCGTTGGTGCCGATTGCCTCGAGATCGTGCATGTAAGCGAGATAGGTGTTTGAACTGCCGACGAAGCCCGCGCCCAGGACATCGCTCATGGCTTTGACTACGTATTCCTGCCAGAGAAAACTGTGGCGGCGGCGCGTGCCGAAGTCGCTTACGTTCAGGCCGGGGATCCCGCGCAGGCGCTCCATCTTTTCCCATAGGCGGGTCTTGGCGCGAGCGTAGAGAATATCGAGTTCGAACTCCGAGAGGCGCTTGAGGCAGGCGCGCGTCTTCAGCTCGTCAATCGCGGAGAGCGCGTAGATCTCCCATAGTGTGCTCTCGGTCCACAAGCCGTCAAAACGCAGTGAAATCTGGCCGTTCTCCACGGAAAGATCAAAATCTGAAAGCCTGAAGTCGCGCTCAAGCCATTCAAGAAACCCCGGCTCGAAGATCCCGCGGCGACCATAAAACATGTTGCCGGCCAACCAGATGAGTTCGGACTTGTGGAAGCGCAGCTTCCTGGTCGCTTCCAACTGCTCGCGCAGCTCATCGACGTTGACAATCTCGCCCAGGGGCACGGCGGATGAGCGGTTGACGAGCGTGAACATCGCGCGCGTTTTGGGGAAATGCTTCCAGATAAACTGCAGCATCAGGAGCTTGTAGAAGTCGGTATCCAGCAGGGAGCGCGTAATGGGATCCAGCTCCCAGTTATGATCGTGCGCGCGCCTGGCAAGGTTGATGATCACGGTTCCATTACTTTAAAGCATTCCAGGCGGTGCTCATCCTTCGATGGCGGCGGCAATTCCAGCGCGCGCCGCCTCAGGCAGGACAGGCATGGCGCCGGACTGCGAGGCAATCCACGCGCCCCACCGATTGCCCGCTTCATTCAGGGTCTCCAGTCCCGCACCGCGCAGCATATAGTGCGCCATGGCGGCGGTAAACGCATCGCCCGCGCCGATCGTATCGGCCACTTTGGCAGGAATGCCGGGGTGCTCGTGCCACTCGTCACGCGTGACCAGCAGGCTTCCATTGCCGCCCCGTGTCACTGCCACCATTTGTAAGGTGGGAAACTCCGCAAGCAGCCGTTCAGCGTCTTGCCTTAGCGTGAACGGAATCGGATCGCCATCCGCCGGCAGTCCCAAAAGGGCGAGTACGAGGGGCACTTCGGCGTCGTTCATCTTGACAACCGTTGCCAGTTCCAGCGATTCCTGCACCACTTCGCTTGAGTAGAAAGGCGCGCGCAGGTTCACGTCGAAGATGCGGACGCACTCGGCCGAGGTCTGCGCCGCAAGTGTCTGGATGGTCTGGCGCGACTCCAGGCCGCGTTGCGCGAGGGAGCCAAAGCAGATGGCGTTTGCTCGTTCTGCCATTTGCACCCATTCGTCTGACAGCTCCATTGAATCCCACGCCGCCGGCTGGTGAATGATGTACTGGGGTTGACCATCTTTGAGAGCCACAGTCACCCGGCCGGTCTCATGCGTTGGATCCACCTGCAGATAACTGGTATCCGCGGGCAACGGATCAAGCAACTCCACCGCTTTGCGACCCAGGTCATCCCGCCCGATCCGGCTTAGGATGGCAGCGTGATTTCCGAGCCGACCGGCCATTACGGTAAAGTTTGCGGGAGCGCCTCCCAATCGTGGGCCCTGCGGCAAAATATCCCATAACAGCTCACCGATACCCAGGATCAGATGCGGCTCTTTCAAGGTGGTGCTCCAATTCATCCGAGACGGAGGTGATGGTCTCTGGCGGCTCCATTTGTCAAAGCAAACGGATGCGCAAATCCGCCCTCGGAACAGATTCTTCCTTCAAAGCCAACTCGTCAACCGCCTATCTGTAAATATGCCCTCGCCGGATCATCTGTCTTACGCTAGCCATCGCCAGATGGAGCAATCCTCGTGATTGGCCGAAGCGTATTCCCCGTCCGGCTGATTGGCCAGAATCGCGTGATCGGCAATTGCGTCGATTCGGGACCGTCTCACCTGGCCGAGATAAAGCCGCTTGAATCCCGTCTGTGACTCCAACACGGCTTCCTGCTCGTTGTTCACGTAGATCATGTCCAGCTGCCCGGGCCGGCCCGCAAAACTTGCAGCAATCTGCTTGAGCAGGCGTCGCATCACGAGTGCGCCAAATGGGTTGAACAGAAACGCGAGGCACGGCCCTGCGGGAAACCTGAACTCGACACCATCCCCGCACACTACGCTCGTGCTGGTTTGCGCACGCCCTTGCTTCCGCCACAGTGCAAGGTTCTTCCGCGCAATGCGCGCGAGGGCCGGATTCAATTCCACTCCCACAACCGCGCGAAAGGGCATCTCGGCCGCCAGCAAGGTGGCGCGCCCCATCCCAGCACCCATATCAATAAAAGTGAATTCCTTCACCGGCGACGCGGGCCGGCTATTCTGCCATCGCTTGATGAGCGCATTGAAGACCGATGGCGCAACTCCGTAGTAGGCCGTCGCATGCCGGTCGTGCCGGTGTCCACTCTTCAAATGACGGCCGGCGATCAGGCCGCTCGTCCGCACACCGTTCTCCACATCGAAAGGATGTCGCATGAATCCGTCCGCGACCGCCAGGCCCGGCAATAATCTGCGTCCTTTCCTGCGCTTGCTGGAGGAATTTGCAACTTGTTCTGAATTGTCTGTGTTCACGCTTGCACGTTAACACACGCTGCTGATCGGCTACTCCCCTATTGACCAGGACTGCAATAGCAGCATGTGTGGCAGGCATGCCGCTGGTAGACGGCCAAGCCGTTTGCGACTGAACGACCGCGATGGTTATTTATCTTCCATAAGGCGGCGATTGCAGAATTTTCATCGTGGAGGATTTTGGAGTAGACATTGCACAAGTCGTCAAGTAATGTGGAGGCAAATCTCAAAACGGCCCCGCAGTTTCGCCCGTTCCCCGAGCGCTCGTTCTCAAGGTTTGCGTTGTCTGCCGCCTAAGGATGAGCCCGTGCATTTTTCTGTGGTCTCCACCGCAGTCGTTGCGATGCGACTTGTATCGCGCAGCCATCATCTTCCAACCAGCCTCCGCAGCAATTGCCGGCGCGCTTCATTCTGGCCGGCGATTCTGTTGTTTTTCGCGGCGACCATTTCCACTCTCTTCCTGAGCGCTTGTGGCGGCATGACCGCGAGTGTGACTTCGCCACCAACCGCAAACAGCACGTCCCTGCCCCAGGAGCGAGCGGCGCAGGCAGATTCCTTTGTAGATTCGATCGGCGTCGTAACTCATCTCAGTTACAACAACACACCCTACTTCACATCCTGGGACCAGGTGCTCAATGAGTTGCAAACGCTGGGCGTGCGCCACATCCGCGATGGCTATTACGACTGGCCAACCTCTTCCCCTTACCTGGCCGAGCATCGTGAACTAGCTGCCGCCGGCATCAAGTGCACATACGTTGTGCCCCTCAAATCCAGTACAACGCCCGAGAGCATTGAACAGTTAGCTCCGGAGGTTCGCGATATGGAAGCTCTCGAAGCGCCAAACGAGTGTGATGTATCCGGCAACTGTGGAGGAAGCCAACTGGCGGGGATTCGCAACGTGCTTGCCTTCCTGCCTACGATTGATAGCGCGGCGGCACACATGTCGATCCCGGTTATAGGACCTTCATTCACCCAGCAGTCCTCATTTTTGAGTGCTGGAAATATTTCCGGCAAGATTGCAAGGAACAATCTGCACATCTACTTTGGCGGCCGCAATCCGGGAAGTACAGGATGGGGCGATCTCGATTCGAAAGGAAATGGATATGGCAGTTTCGCCTGGTGGCTGGATCAGGCCAATATCGACGCTCCGGGAGTGCCTATTGAAGTTACGGAGACGGGATACATGGCTTACCCGGAAACGAACACACCTTTCACTCTTCCTGAAAGCGTGGAAGCGTCCTACACGCCTCGGACCCTTTTGTTGGCCTTCAAGAATGGAATCAAGCGAACTTTTCTGTATGAGTTGCTCGACGAGGTGTCCTCGCCGGGCTATGGGATTCTAAGAAGCGATCTCTCACCCAAGCCGGCATTCACCGCGGTTGAAAACCTTATCACCAATCTGTCCGACAAAGGAAACTCCTTTTCCCCGGGCACGCTCGGGTACACGATCACGGGAGGTGGACCAAGTCTGGATCACCTCTTGCTCGAAAAGCGGGATGGATCATTCTGGCTGGTGCTGTGGCTCGAAGAGCCAAGCTTCAATCCCACGAACGACAAGCCAATCGAAGTAACTCCGCAAAACATCACATTGAAACTTGAGGTTCCCGACGCCAGGCAGATTCTTCGCTGGGACGAAACGGGCAACATGAACTGGACGAACGCAACGATGCAAGGCGATGATCTCGATCTTAGGGTCAGCGATCAAATCACAATCGTAAAAATCGTGCCATGAACATGGCGCGGGCCCGTCGCGCGGGGTTACCATCGCGGGAACCTCGCGCTCGCCGGGTCAAGCCGCCCCGTGACAGCGCCTACCGAATCGCGGTAGGCTGAGGGATAGTCGCTCAGGTCGCGATCAAGGAGCACTTCGACCCTCATGCCCATCCAAAGCACCTCGAAAATCTGGCACAACGGCAACCTCATTCCCTGGGAGCAGGCCACCATCCACGTGATGAGCCACGTGGTCCACTACGGCTCAAGCGTGTTTGAAGGCATCCGCTGCTACGCGCAGCCGCAAGGCTCGGCGGTCTTCCGCCTGCCGGAACACATGCAGCGCCTGCTTGATTCGGCCAAGATTTACCGTATGGAGCTGCCCTTTGGCCTGGACGAACTTTGTGCCGGGGTGGTGGACCTGATTGAAGCCAATGGGATTGCGCCGTGCTACATCCGGCCCATCGCCCTGCGCGGCTATGGGGAAATCGGGGTCAGCCCAAAGGGTTCGCCCATTGAGATCTACATGGCCAACTTCCCCTGGGGCAAGTACGTTGCCGGCACCGGCGGCGCGGACGTCTGCATCTCAAGTTGGAACCGACTGGCTCCCAACACCATGCCCGCCCTGGCCAAGGCCGGCGCCAACTACATGAATTCGCAGCTTATCCGCATGGAAGCCGACATCAACGGCTACGCCGAAGGCATTGCGCTGGATGTAAACGGCCTGGTCAGCGAGGGCTCCGGCGAAAACGTATTTGTGGTGCGCAACGGCGTACTGTATACGCCGCCGCTTGCCAACTCCGCCTTGTCAGGCATCACCCGCGACAGCGTGCTGACCATTGCCCGCCACCTCGGATTGGCGGTGATTGAACAGGCTATACCGCGCGAACTGCTTTACATTGCCGACGAGGTGTTCTTTACGGGAACAGCCGCCGAGGTGTCGCCCATTCGCTCGATTGACCGAATCGTCATTGGCGACGGAAAACCGGGCGAAATCACACAGAAAATTGCCGACGAGTTCTTTGCCATCGCGAACGGTCTGAAACCCGACCGCTTTGGCTGGTTGACGCCGGTGAAAGTGAACGCCACGGAGCCGGTTCCGGCGTAGCGGCGATGAAAATTCAAACAAATGATTGAGGGCGGCCCCATAAAGGCCGCCTTCAATGTTTAACAGCCGAGATCCCGTCAATCGCGATGGCCCCCGGGCCCGGGCCTGTTGAAACTCGTCAAGGTGCGGATCTGGTTGACCAGGTGATGGTGGGCCACCGAATTGGAGTGGCGCCTGGGCCGAGGGCAATCGCATTTCAAGATATGAGAAGGATAAGTTTTGAAAGGGCACGCCTCAAGAGCATATTGAAAACAAATAAGTTACTTATTCTTCAATGCTCTAGATAGCCAAGAAGTCCACAAAGTCCACTCCACAAGCACAATTAGCATAAAGAACCTGGCACCGAAGTGCTGCATGCTCAGTTCGAAACTTCCGACTTGGCCACCAATTCAACCGAGGATGATTCACCACAATAACCTACCCAACGCGCTGTCATGAGGAGCGCAGTTGATCGCGCATGCGATCAACGGAGTCGAAGGATCCGCGGTTGCCTCTCCGCAGTCGCAAGCGCCATCACTTCCGAATTGTCCACCATCAGACAACTATGCAATAGGTCGACTGGGCTGCAGTGTGGATATGACGGGCAAGCAATGCGCATCAGCGAGGAAGGGTATGTCTAAAAAGACTCCGCTGAAGCGGCTCTGCTTCAATTTGAGTTTTGGCGGGTGCGGTAGTTAAAGACCATACCATTGCAGCCCAATAGCAATGTCTGGAGACCGGCGTGATCGGGAATGGCTCGCAATGATACACAATCATCTCCGAACACTTCCTCGTAGATCGGGAGGTTTCGCTGGTCGAAAATGCGTAGCCTGGAGCGGTGCCATCTCCCGTAATCCTGGGCGATGGCGAAGTATCGACTGCCGTCTGAGGCAAGCAGCAAGGACGCTTTCATGCCCGTCATGTCCCTTTGGTGGTCAATAGGAAAACGTTCAAGAATGTGCCCATCCATGCTGAGTACATAGACTCCGTTTTCGTCGGAAGCGATCAGTTTATCGAAGTGCCGATCGCTTCCCCAATCACTAAGTGAAAACCGGGCAAGATAAAATGCTGGTTTCTGGCGAGTCAAAACGACGCCATTCTTGTCCCGAACGACAAGTTCTCCTCCGGCGTTGCTGTGGACGATGACGCCCTCAGGATACCTATCAGAACTTGCAATTTCGGTATGCCAGATATTTCCATCGTCTTGCTGAGACCATATGTCGCGCCCTCCTGGATCTATGGGATCTACGAGGTGGATGCCGGTATTGCCGTTAAAACCCACGACAACAGCTAGGCCATCACCGAAATCTGCTGCAGCCGAATCATCAACACCATCTCCAGAAATGCCAAGCGACCAAATGAATCTTCCCTTGCTATCCAAGAGTCTCGGATTTTCAATCCAGTCACCACGACACAGAAAGTAGGGCTCTTCATTCTTTGCTGTCTTCACCAAAACGACTTCCGACTTACACTCTTCAAACGTTATGGTCTTGATTGGTGCGCCGCCCACGTGAACAAAAGCTGCTCCGCGACGCCCCGCAATCGTTAATTGGTCGTTCTCATCCTGCTGGATGTCGGTAACGACTCCGATGTCAGGCAGCCGGTAAGCAACTTCCCGTGAGAATCGTTCAGCCCCCAAGATGACCCTTGCTTGCCAAAGGTCACGCGGAGGGAGGAGGGCGGCGCTCATCACAATCTGTCGTATGTGCACCATGAGGAGACAGTCGAGCACTAACAGCACGAGGACAACAGCCCCTAAAACTGTCCGCGAACGGCGAGATGCTTGCCGATTTTTCTGCCTCAGGATGATCGCGGTGAGGACTAAAGCCACCCCAATCCCAGCCAGCCACGGCAGAAGTAGAAGCCCACGATATGACACAGCGATGCCGGTCCACACCCCGATCATCCCCCATTTGGCCAACAGCCATGGAAGGCCCAGCATGCACACGGGCAAGATCACTAAGGAGATGCCAACCACCCAGAGAACTGTAATCGAGCGACTTTTCAATGGTGAGGGCCCTCCGGCCAGTCGGGTTCATTGTATGCGCTCCGGAGTGTAAAGTGTCCGCAGTTGTAGTTTCGTATGCACTGGAGGAAATCTTCAGTGGTGCACGTACGAAGCTCGCGTCTGAGTTAAAATCGCAGGTCTTCGACATCGGTGACTCCGGAAGATTCACATTGATATGTTCCCCGAGTGACATCAAGATGACTTATCTGGCCTTGATCATCCCGCAATGGGTACGTGGCACCCAGGAACCATCGCCTAATAATTGACAGGCCCGAATAACCGCCGATGCGGAAGTTTCGATTGCAAGGAACTCGGACTCACGATCTTCGCGGACACTCGAAGCACAGAAATAGCACAAGAACTGCCGAGCGTTCTGTCGAACTATGAATCTGAAGTAGTTCGCGGCCGCCCTTTAAGTCAGGGCACGGCTTCAGCGGTGCCGTAAGGATCTTTGGGAAAAATGCCTGGCCTTCAGGCCCGGAGGGGCGGGGTTGAGCCGGGAAATACACCCCTCAGCGGCCAAGGCCGTTTTTGACCTATCAACCGGCACGGCTGAAGCCGTGCCCTTTCAAAGCCGACCCTGTTCGCGACCTTGAATCCAAGTGCGATTGCACTGCGCCCGGGCCAATGCGGGTGCCGGGCAGGCCGCCATTGCGCTAGACTGACGGGTTGGGTGGTCCCCGAATGAGGCCGACGGGTAAACAGCGGCATCCGGATCGCAGGCAAGGAACGTGAGCAAGCAATCCAGGGAAAACAGTTCGGCGCAAATCGACACGCAGGAGATGCGCGACACGCAATTTGCCATGCGCCTCTCGTTACTGTTCGGTTTCGCCATGCTGGTTGGCAAGACGGCAGCCTATTTTCTCACTCATTCCTCCGCCATCTTTTCCGACGCCGCCGAATCTGTGATTCATGTGATCGCAGTGGGGTTTGCCAGCTTCAGTCTTCGTCTCAGCATGCGGCCGGCTTCGCATCACTTTCTTTACGGATACGAACGAATCACGTTTTTCTCAGCAGGGTTTGAGGGCGCGTTGATCGTTGTGGCCGCCATCGCCATTCTTGTCGAATCGAGCCGCGAATGGATTACAGGGCTTCAATTGCATCACCTCAGTTCCGGAGTTTTGCTGATTCTGGCGGCTGGAATTCTGAATGCAGGGCTGGGTTACTATCTTGTGCGCACCGGCCGGCGAACCAACTCCCTTATTCTGCAGGCCAATGGGAAGCATGTGCTGACCGACAGTTGGACAAGCTTCGGCGTGGTGGGGGGGCTTGGGCTGGTGATGTTGACCCATTGGAAGCCTTTCGACCCATTGGTGGCCATGGCTGTCGCCGCGAACATCCTATGGTCGGGAGGGCGGCTGGTGTGGCAATCCGCAGTTGGTTTGCTGGACTACTCCGATCCTGAGGCAGGCCGCAGAATCCGCGAACGGCTCGATGATCTCTGTGTGCAACTGGGCATCCAGTACCACGGCGTGCGTTTCCGGACCACCGGATACCGCCAGATCATCGAGGTGCACCTGTTGTTTCCACGACAGACTCCCGTGAGCGAGGCGCACGCGCTGGCCACCGAACTGGAAGAACGGCTGCCGCATGACCTTGGGGTACCGGCCGAGGTGATCACGCACCTTGAGGCGGTGGAAGACCACGCTGATGTTCATCATCACCCGCACTATACCGGGAAGCCGGAGTAACGCAGACGCGGGGACCACACGCTGTTTGCTGTCACGGCGCGTATGATCAAGGTGTAGCTCCGGTCGATGTGGTTTTGCCTCGTTCGCCGACGTTGTCCGCCGGATGTGACGGTGGGTTGAATGCTCACCGGACCGATGAAGCCGAATGGCCTGAAGAACCCTTTAAAATTGAATGGACATGGAAGATTGCTACGCGTGAAACCCGACATGAAAGTACGATTGGCGGGCCTGGAGCTGGTTAACCCCATCATCGCCGCCAGCGGTACCTTTGGTTATGGCATTGAATTTGAGGAAATCGTCTCGTTGGAGCGGATCGGCGGCTTCGCGACCAAGGGGATATCGCTAACGCCGATCACCGGTCATCCGCCGCCGCGCATTCTGCAAACGGCTGCCGGCATGCTGAACGCCATCGGCCTGCAAAACATCGGGGTGGAGGAGTTTATCGCTCGGAAATTGCCGCCGCTCGCGCGCTATTCCAAGTGCAAGGTTATCGTGAATGTGTTTGGGTACACGGTGGGCGAATACGTCGCGGTGATCGAACGCCTGAATCAGGCCGAAGGCATCGCCGCTTACGAACTGAACGTTTCCTGTCCGAATGTGCACGCCGGCGGAATGGCTTTCGGGGCCGATGCGGACTCGCTGGATCACCTTGTGCACCGCGCCAAAACCGCTTCAACCCGGCCGCTGATCGTCAAGCTGACGCCCAACGTGACTTCCATCGCTTACATGGCCAGAGTGGCCGCCGAGGCCGGGGCCGACGCGGTGAGCATGGTAAATACCTTCCTCGCCATGTCCATTGACTCCGAGACGCGCAAGCCTCGTTTGAGCAATGTGACGGGAGGGCTCTCTGGTCCGGCCATCAAGCCCATCGCCCTGCGCATGGTTTATGAGACCGCGCGCGCCGTAGAGATTCCTGTTCTTGGGATGGGCGGAATCGTGACCCCGGAAGATGCGGTCGAGTTCCTCCTCGCCGGAGCGACCGCGGTGCAGGTGGGAACGGCCAGCTATGCCGACCCGCGCGCTGCGGAGCGACTTGCGGGCGGCCTTGAGTCCTGGTGCCGCAGCCACCACGTGGAAAAGGTTTCGAGCCTGACGGGAGCGCTGGAAATTCCGAAAGGCTGACTGACCGGTCTACTGCGCATCGTGACACGTGTGCTCCGGGTAATTGTGACCTGAAGCACTGGTCATTCCGGTTGAAAAGCTCGGCCGACCTGGAGTGCGGCCTTCGATTTGGAAGAGCACACACTGCTCGGAAAATAGCCACGTGAACAGAAAACGCCCGCTTTGACGATGGCACCAAATTGTCTCATCCAGAAAACCTGACTCTTGTGATGCAGGCCTCTCGCCCTCCAAGCACCCAACACGAAAAACTGGACTTATAGATGTGTGATGTGGCGCACAGCCGAACGTGATTGCGTCTCCGTAATGTGCCTTCATTCATCGAAGAACCCGAGAGGGCGGCACCATACAAGCTGAACCCCGGGGTTTTTCGGTGCCTGCACGACGAGCGAGGTAGGCATGGGCGTTTCCATTTGGCAATCAATGGAGAAAAAAGGATACAGCCGCAGAGACTTTCTTCAGTTCTGCGCGGCAGCCGCAACGGTGGCTGGGCTGGGGCAGTCCGGGGTAGCCCAGGTTGTATCGGCGTTTGAGAAGAAGGAAAAGCCGGCGGTGATCTGGATGCACTTTCAAGAGTGCACCTGCTGCAGCGAGTCCTTTATCCGCGCATCACACCCGATTGTGGTCGATGCGCTTCTGGACGTAATGGACTTGAACTACACCGAGACGCTGATGGCGGCCTCGGGTTTCCAGGCAGAGAAAAGCCTGAGCGACACCATCAAGAACAACAAGGGCAAATACATTGTGCTGGTGGAAGGCGCCGTGCCGACGGCAGATGGCGGCGTGTATTGCATGATCGGAGGCAAGACAGCCGAGTCGATCCTGCAGACAGTGGCCGCAGATGCGGCTGCCGTGGTGGCCTGGGGCAGTTGTGCCTCCAATGGATGCGTGCAGGCGGCCAAGCCCAACCCGACCGGAGCCACTCCCATCCACAAGCTGGTCAACAAGCCGGTGATCAACGTGCCCGGTTGCCCGCCAATCGCCGATGTGATGATGGGCGTGGTCACACACCTGCTGGTGCTGGGACAGTTGCCAGCGCTGGATAGCCAGAATCGGCCCAAGGAGTTCTATGGGCGGCGCGTGCACGACACATGCTACCGCCGCGCAAATTATGATGCCGGCCTCTTCGTTGAGTCGTGGGACGACGAGAACGCGCGCAAGGGCTACTGCCTTTACAAAATGGGCTGCAAGGGACCGGTCACTTATAACGCCTGCTCGACAGTGAAGTGGAACGAGGGCACCAGCTATCCCATCCAGTCTGGCCATGGCTGCATTGGCTGCAGCGAAGAAGGCTTCTGGGACAACGGCCCGTTGTATCAGCACCTGGCGTCGTTCCCCGGCTTCGGCATCGAGAGCACAGCCGACACGGTGGGAACAGTGGTCGGTTTGGCCACGGTGGCCGGAGTTGCGGCGCATGCCGTCGTCACCAACATTCGCAAGCATAAGGTCATTGCGGAAGTACACGCAGAGGAACAGAAGGAGTCATAAGAACCTATGACACGCGTCGTCGTCGATCCAGTAACTCGTATTGAAGGCCACCTGCGCATCGAGGCAGTGGTGGAGAACGGCGTCATTACCGACGCTTACAGCGCAGGCACCATGATCCGCGGCCTTGAGAAGATTCTTATCGGCCGCGACCCACGGGATGCCTGGGCGATCACTGAGCGCGTGTGCGGCGTATGCACGACGGTTCACGCCCTGGCCAGTGTCCGCTCAGTGGAGGACGCGCTGGGCGTCTCAGTACCTCCGACGGCGGAACTTATCCGCAACATCATGTTGACCACGCAATATGTTCAGGATCACGTGGTGCATTTTTACCATCTTCACGCGTTGGATTGGGTGGACATTGTCAATGCGCTGAAGGCCGATCCGAAGAAAGCCGCGGAGCTTGCGGGATCGTTCTCGAAGTGGGACAAGAACACGCCCGCCTACTTCAGTGAAGTTCAAAACAAGATCAAGGCATTTGCCGCGAGTGGTCTGGGCATCTTCGCTAACGGCTACTGGGGCCATCCGGCTTACAAGCTGCCGCCCGAGGTGAACCTCATTGGTGTGGCGCACTATCTTGACGCGCTCGAATGGCAGAAGGAAGTGGTCAAGATCCATGCCGTCTTTGGCGGCAAGAATCCGCACCCGAACTATCTTGTGGGCGGTGTTCCCTGCTCCATCAATATGAATGAAGTGGCGGCCATCAACTCTGAACGACTCAACCTGGTGTCGCGCCTCATCGACCAGGCTGACGTCTTCGTTAACGAGGTCTACATTCCGGACCTGCTGGCAGTGGCTTCTTTCTATAAAGATTGGTCAAAATACGGCGGCGGGTTGAAGAACTATCTGAGCTATGGCGAGTTTCCAACCAAGGGATACAACCAACCGGAATCATTCAAGTATGCCCGCGGCGCAGTGCTCAATCGCGACCTGAGCACGGTTCATCCCGTCAATCCCCGCGACTCGCAGGAAATCAAGGAATACATCGCGCACTCCTGGTACAGCTACGAAGGTGGCGACTCGGCTGGCGTGCATCCATGGAGCGGCGAAACCAAGATCAACTACAACGGGCCCAAGCCGCCTTTCGAGACGCTGGAAGGCTTTGACAAGTACTCCTTCCTGAAGACTCCGCGCTGGAAAGAGAATCCCATGGAAGTGGGACCACTGGCGCGCCTGTTGGTTTCGTATGCCGCGGGACACGCAGACGTGAAAGAGCTGGTAGGCCAGACGCTGGGCAAGCTCGGTGTACCCGTGGATGCATTGTTCAGCACCCTCGGCCGCACCGCCGCGCGCGGCCTGGACGCGGCGCTGGGAATGATCTGGCTGAAGGAGTTCTTCGGCCAACTGATGGAACGAGTGAAGATCAACGAGGTTTCCACCTTCAACGGCGAGCGGTGGGAGCCCAAGTCGTGGCCCGCGGATGCCGAGGGCGTAGGCCTGGTGGAGGCGCCTCGCGGCGCTTTGGCTCATTGGATCAAGATTCACAATGGCGCAATCGAGAACTATCAGCTCGTGGTGCCGACCACCTGGAACGGCTCGCCGCGCGATGCCAAAGAGCAACATTCGTCGTTCGAGGCGTCGTTGATCGGCACGCCGGTGGCGAACCTCGAGCAGCCTGTCGAGATCCTTCGCACCATTCATTCCTTTGACCCGTGCCTGGCCTGCGCCGTGCATTTGTACGATCCGCAGGGACGGCACCTTCACCAGGTTTCATTCGAGTGATGGATATGAGTACTCCAGAAATTGGCGCAGGCGTTCCGGCAAATAACGCAATTCCTGCCGTTGACAATCACCCGGCAGAGTACAGGCGCGTGTATGTGTGGGAACTGCCGGTGCGCGCCTACCACTGGATTAACGCGATCGCCCTGGTGCTGCTTTGCATCACCGGCTACCTGATCGGAGCGCCGATCCGCGCGTTTTACGCATCAGAGGCCTACCAGCAATACTGGTTCGGCTGGGTGCGGTTCATCCACTTCACGGCCGCTTTCGTTTACGTATTCAACTTTGCGGCCCGTCTCTACTGGGGGTTCGTCGGGAACAAATATGCCCGGTGGAACAACTTCTTTCCGCTGAAGAAATCACAGCGGCAAGAGATTGTGGATGTAATCAAGACCGACGTTTTGCAAACAAAGCTCCACGGAGAGATTTCAACCGGGCACAACTCGCTGGCGGCGTTCATTTACTTTTTCACGTTCCTCGCTTTCGTGGCGCAATCTGTGACGGGTTTCGCACTTTACTCCAGCATGAGCAATTCCTGGCTGCCACGGATGTTTGTGTGGATCGTCCCCTTGATGGGCGGTGAGTTTGGCGTGCGCTTCTGGCACCACCTGTTTCTCTGGTTCTTTGTCGCTTTTATCGTCGTGCACGTGTATCTTGCCTTTTATCACGACTACATTGAGGGCCGGGGCACCATCTCCTCGATCGTAGGCGGATGGAAGTTCGACCGGGTGAAGGGTGACAAATAACCTGAAGAAGACACTGGTGCTGGGCCTCGGCAACGTCATTATGGGCGATGAAGGCGTCGGCGTTCACGTGGTGCGGGCCCTCGAAAAGCACGCTCTTCCGGATCATGTGGAATGCCTGGATGGCGGCACGGGCGGATTCATTCTTCTGGAGCCACTTCAGAACGCCGACCACATTTTGCTGATTGACGCTGCGGCAGACGGCAACCCTCCGGGCACGGTCACGCGTACGACTCCGCGCTTCTCACGCGACTACCCGCCCACGCTCACCGCACATGATGTCGGCGTGAAAGATCTTCTCGATGTTTTCTATATGCAAGGGGGAGACCGGGACGTGGTTCTCTATGCCATTACCATCGACCCACAGCAGCCCATCTCAATGAGCCTGTCTGATCTCGGCGCCCAAGCCGCTGACGAGGCTGTCAGGCGAATCCTGGCAGAGTTGCGAAGCGCCTGCTGACGACCGCGTCGCTCCTCGAAACAATGACCAAAAGTGACCGTTGAGCGCTGTAATGATATTACTTGGGTGTGCTTTTCATTACTCCGAGGATTTAGATAAGTAACCACTATTTGATTACTTTTTCTCTAAAATCCACCCCACAAACTAGTCATTCCACCCGCGAAGTTCCAATTTAATTGCCAGAATGGTTACCGCTGTGCGCCATAAACTAAAGTCATCTTTAGGTTTAATTGATCTGACTCTATAGTAATCAGTAAATAGCACTTTAGTGACACTCGTCACAGTCAACTGAAACGCTTGCCCTTTAAACCTTGGTTCACACCCTCGCTGTGAGTGGAGAGGAATCGCTGGCGCCGGAAATCACGGCGCCTGGAGACTTGCTGAGGTAATACAGATGAAGTACATGCTTTCCCGCCCTCCCGAGGGTCACGGATTCAAAACAGCCTATTCATTACCCTGGAACGGGGAGACACGCCCGAATCCTGGTCGCGGACACGTTTTTCAACAGAGCCCCCTGCTCAATGCATGGCCTATCGGTCTCATTGTGATGGCGACCTGTTGCCTCCTTTTGTCCGGTTGCGGAGCTTATGTAGTGAGTGGAGCGAGCGGCACGAAAGCATCCGTCGGCAGTTCGCTCATCCCGAATCCCGCGACAGTTGACTTCGGCACCGTGAGTGTCGGTCAATCGGCGAATACGAAAGTCGACGTGGTGAATGAGGGTACTGACCCGGTCGCAATTTCCCAGTTGAGTTTGTCCGGGAGTTCATTCTCGCTCGACGGCATGGGCAAGTTCCCCGTGACTCTCGCCGGGGGAAGCACTCTCAGTTTCAACGTGCATTTCAACCCGACAACGGACGGGACATCGACGGGACAGGTTACGATCACGAGCAACTCTGTTACCAGTCCGACGGCGATGGTGAAACTGCACGGCACAGGCAAGAAATCAAGCTCGGCTGCGCCGCCGACACTGAGTTCAGTCTTATGCAGCAGCGGTTCGATGACGGGGTCGGGAACGGATGCCTGCACGGTGACGTTGAGCGCGGCGGCAGGCAGCGGCGGGGTGAGCGTAAGCCTCGCGAGCAGCAATGCGGCGGTAACGGTTCCCGCCACGGTAACGGTGGCGGCAAATGCGACGACTGCCAGCTTCACGGCAAATGTTTCGTCCGTCAGCTCTGCGCAATCGGTGACGCTGACTGCATCAGCGAACAGTGTTTCCACCAGCTTCACTCTGAAGTTGAATGCGGCTCAGCCTACGCTCAGTCTCAGCGCAACCAGTGTGACTTTTGGAAGCGTGAACCTGAACACACCTGCTACGAAATCCGTAACACTGACATCAACGGGCAACATGCCAGTGACGATCAGCGCGGCAACTCTGACGGGAACGGGCTTTACAATGTCTGGAACCGCGTTCCCGCTCACGTTGAATCCAAACCAATCGGCGACGCTGAACATGGAATTCGATCCCGCGAGCGCGGGAACGGCGACGGGCCAGGTGACCATCTCCAGCAACTCTTCGACCAACCCAACGGCGGTAATCAGCTTAAGCGGCACGGGCGCGGCGGCCGCACCAGTCTTGAGTGCACTTACTTGCAATAGTGGAACCATGACGGGATCAGGAACGGATGCCTGCACGGTGACGTTGAGCGCGGCGGCAGGCAGCGGCGGGGTAAGCGTAAGCCTCGCGAGCAGCAATGCGGCGGTAACGGTTCCCGCCACGGTAACGGTGGCGGCAAATGCGACGACTGCCAGCTTCACGGCAAATGTTTCGTCCGTCAGCTCCGCGCAATCGGTGACGCTGACTGCATCAGCGAACAGTGTTTCCACCAGCTTCACTCTGAAGTTGAATGCGGCCCAGCCTACGCTCAGTCTCAGCGCAACCAGTGTGACTTTTGGAAGCGTGAACCTGAACACACCTGCTACGAAATCCGTAACACTGACATCAACGGGCAACATGCCAGTGACGATCAGCGCGGCAACTCTGACGGGAACGGGCTTTACAATGTCTGGAACCGCGTTCCCGCTCACGTTGAATCCAAACCAATCGGCGACGCTGAACATGGAATTCGATCCCGCGAGCGCGGGAACGGCGACGGGCCAGGTGACCATCTCCAGCAACTCCTCGACCGGCCCCACGGCGGTAATCAGCTTAAGCGGCACGGGCGCGGCGGCCGCACCAGTCTTGAGTGCACTTACTTGCAATAGTGGAACCATGACGGGATCAGGAACAGATTCCTGCACGGTAGCGTTGAGCGCAGCGGCAGGGAGCAGCGGGGTGAGCGTAAGCCTCGCGAGCAGCAGTGCCACCGTTGCGGTACCAGCCTCGGTGACGGTTCCGGCCAATGCAACCAGCGTTGGATTCACGGCATCTGTGTCGACTTTCAGTTCGACTCAGGCGGTTACATTGACGGCCAGCGCGAGCGGCGTTTCAAAAAGCTTTGCTCTGCAGTTGAATGCTGGCACACCAACACTGAGCCTCAGCACCACAAGCCTCAGTTTTGGCAATGTCACCGCAGGGCAGACGGCCACATTGCCCGTAGTTTTGACGTCTTCCGGCACAGCACCGGTGACGATCACGGGCATTTCGGTTGCCGGTTCCCTGTTTACGGCATCTGGAATAACTCCCTCCGTAACGCTGAACCCTGGTCAGGCCGCGACGCTGAACATTCAGTTCGATGCCGATCATGTGAGTTCGTTCACCGGAATACTGACAGTCACGAGCAACTCTTCGACCAATTCCACTGCAACAGTAAGCCTGAGCGGCTCGGGTGTAGCGGCGGCGGGAACGCTGAGCGCGCTCGCCTGCAGTGCCGGATCCATGACGGGGTCTGGAACAGACGCCTGCACGGTGACGCTCAGCGGCGCCGCGCCGGCTGGCGGACTGACCATCAATTTATCCAGCAATAATTCGGCGGTCACAGTGCCAGGCTCGGTAACTGTGCCAGCCGCTGCAACCAATATCGGATTTTCTGCGACGGTCACGTCGGTCACTACCGCCCAGGCAGTAACGCTCACGGGCACTTCGGGCAGCGTCTCAAAGAGCTTCGCTCTACAGTTAAGCGCAACCGTTCCAACCCTGAGCATCAGTACAGCCACGTTAGCCTTCGGAAACGTGGCGCTGAATACGCCATCGACGCAGTCTGTGACTTTGACTTCGACGGGCAATGCTCCGGTAACGATCAGCGCAGCCGCACTGACAGGGACTGGCTTCACGATGTCGGGAGCGACTTTCCCGGTCACCTTGAGTCCGAACCAGGCGGCGACGCTGAATGTGCAATTCGATCCAACGACCGCAGGTGCGGCAACAGGACAGTTGGCCATCACCAGCAACTCTTCAACCAGCCCATCGGCAGTGATCAGCTTGAGCGGCACCGGCGCGGCTGCCGCACCGGTGTTGAGCGCGCTGACCTGCACGAGCGGGTCAATGACGGGAGCGGGGACAGATGCCTGCACCGTTGCGTTGAGTGCGGCGGCAGGAAGCGGCGGGTTGAGTGTGAGCTTGTCGAGCAGCAATGCGGTAATCGCGGTACCGGCCTCAGTGACGGTGCCGGCCAGCGCAACCAGCGTTGGGTTCACCGCAACCGTCTCGTCGTTCAGTACCTCCCAGGCCGTGACACTGACGGCCAGTGCAGGCGGCGTTACCAAGACGTTTGCTGTGGAGTTGAGCTCGGGTGTACCGACATTGAGCATCAACGCAACAAGCGTGGCCTTCGGCAGCGTGGTGATTAACGACGCGGCGACCCAGTCTCTGACCCTCACATCCACAGGCACCGCACCGGTAACAATCAATGCAGCTGCAATAACGGGGGCGGGCTTCACGGTGTCGGGAGCCACGTTTCCGCTGACATTGAATCTCAACCAGGCGGTGACATTGAGCTTGCAGTTTGATCCAACCACAACCGGGGCCGCAACCGGTCAGCTCACCATCACCAGTAACTCGTCAACCAACGGCACGGTGGTGATCGCACTGAGCGGCACGGGCGCTCCCCATGAGGTCGACCTCAACTGGGATGCACCAAGCAGTTCCAGCGATCCGGTCGCGGGGTATCACGTCTATCGGTCTCCAGACGGAGGCACAACGTATCAACAGTTGAGTTCCGTTGCAGCAACTCAGACGGCTTACGTAGACTCTACGGCTGTGAGTGGACAGGCCTACGATTACGTCGTCAAATCTTTCGACGCCTCCGGGGCTGAAAGCGCTCCGTCCAACATGACCAGCGTGACCATTCCTTAGGCAGCACCCCATGGAATGATCTTGCGGATTCACGATGTGCAGAGGGTAGATTGGCGGGCGTTCGCAACCACGGGCGCCTCGCCGGTCGACCTCTCGCGTCCACATCGTGAACTGATCGAAGCTTCGAAAACGCTATAGCCATGACCAAGGGCAATTGGAGATGCCGGTCATGTCCATTTACTTGAGCGTATTCGACGCCGCTTCAAACCGAAACGCAGACCGACTTATCACTCGGATGGATCATTGTCTGTATAAGGCAGATCCTTTCGGGAAGAAAATACCTTCCCTAATAAAGAATTTACACAGTAGACCGCTTGCGGTAGGCCTCGTGGGGCGGCTAATCTGCTTCTAAGTTAAACAATCTGAGACAACTAGGCGAATCACCCTCGGCCGACGTCTTTGGTACGGAAATTGCATTGCATGTCGCTAGACAATTCATGTACACGAGCCAGCTGTATCGTGGCCCCTCTACCTGATAACGATCTCAAGGATCTGCGGTTCCGCGTCTCGGGAGAAGGTCAAGACCCGGACGAGAGCGGTCCAGCAGATATTCTGTGCGTTTCAAGTTCATTCACGTTCCCGCGGAACTCCAGGGAAAGCAGCAATCATTTCGGCAATAACCAATCCGCGGCCAACCTTTCAAATCGGGCCCATTCATCATTCACCAAGGCGATCAGACTGACCTCTTAGAGAATTGATTTCCGACCCTCTAAAGGCCACGAGATGCTCCGGCTGAACAAACTTGCACGAACGAAAACAAGCTCCGCACTTCCCCTAAACCTCGGCGCTGTCTGGATTCGGCGGTCAGCGCCAATCTTTTGGAGAATCCCCGTGTGCAGTCCCGGGGGCAATACGGGCCCGCAGAGGCCGTGAAGCATGAAGGTTTGCCGAAATGAAACAGATGCACCGAATTCCAGCTTATTGTTTCTGGAACCGTCAATTTGCAGCGGCCAAAGTCCTTCAACTTGTCAATTCTTTGCACAGAAGCGCTGGTCGTCCCCACCGAAATGCGCGGAGATCTGGGCATAGCCGATGGCGTATCGGTCTTCCTTCGATGGTGTTCTCCTGCCTGATGCTGTCGGGTTGCGGATCCTATTTTGCAACCAACGGGACGGGTGGGGCGTTGATTCCTTCGCCCTCCGCCGTGTCTTTCGGCTCCGTGCCGGTGGGACACCGGGTGACCACCAAAGTCTCCCTTGAGAACCAGAGTACGATGCCGCTGAAAATCTCCCAGATGAAGATTGCTGGAGAGTCCTTCTCATTCGACGGCGAGGGATCCCTTCCGATCACGATCGCAGCCGGCAGTTCGATCAGCGTGAACGTGAATTTCGTTCCGGCCTCGGAGGGAACTCTGACTGGTCAGATGACCATCGTCAGCGACTCTACGACAAACCCCACAGCGGCGATCACCCTGACGGGCAGAGGTACGAGCAGCAGCAGTGACCCGATAACAGGTTCGCCCTCGTTGAGCACCCTCACTTGCAATAGTGGAACGATGACGGGAGCGGGGAGTGATTCCTGCACGGTCGCGCTGAGTGCAGCGGCGGGCAGCGGCGGGGTGAGCGTAAGCCTCGCGAGCAGCAGTGCCGCGGTCGCGGTACCAGCCTCGGTGACGGTTCCGGCCAATGCGACCAGCGTTGGATTCACGGCAACTGTGTCGACTGTCAGTTCGACTCAGGCGGTTACTTTGACGGCCAGCGCGGGTGGGGTTGCAAAAAGCTTCGCCTTGCAGTTGAATGCGGATGCACCGGCCCTAAGCCTCAGCACTACAAACATCAGCTTTGGCAATGTCCCTGTAGGGCGAACGGCTACATTGCCCGTAGTTTTGACCTCTACCGGCACAGCGCCGCTGACGATCATGGGCATTTCGGTTGCTGGCTCCCTGTTTACGGCATCTGGAATAACTCCCTCCGTAACGCTAAATCCCGGTCAAGCCGCGACGCTGAACATTCAGTTCAATGCCGATCAAGCGAGTTCATTCAGCGGAAAACTGACAATCTCGAGCAATTCCGCCACCAATCCCACTGCAACGGTGAACATGAGCGGCTCAGGGGTAGCGGCAGCGGGGACGCTGAGCGCGCTGACCTGCACGAGCGGGTCCATGGCCGGAGCGGGAACAGACGCCTGCACGGTGACACTGAGCAGTGCGGCGCCGGCGGGCGGAGTGACAGTCAATTTGTCCAGCAACAATTCGGCTGTGACGGTGCCAGCCTCGGTGACCATTCCAGCCACTAGAAGCAGTATCGGATTTTCTGCGACGGTCGCGTCGGTCACTTCCGCCCAGGCAGTAACGCTCACGGGCACTTCGGGCAGCGTGTCAAAGAGCTTCGCTTTGCAGTTGAGCGCAGCCGTTCCAACTCTGAGCATCAGTGCAACGACGCTGGCCTACGGAACCGTGTCGTTGAATACGCCATCGACGAAGTCTGTGACTTTGACTTCGACGGGCAATGCTCCGGTAAAAATCAGCGCTGCCGCACTGACAGGGACGGGCTTCACGATGTCGGGATCGACTTTCCCGGTCACCTTGACTACCAACCAGGCGGCGACCCTGAATGTGCAATTCGATCCAACCACCGCGGGAGCAGCAACCGGACAGTTGGCCATCACCAGCAACTCTTCAACCAACCCATCGGCGGTGATCAGCTTGAGCGGCACTGGCGCCTCAAGCACACCGGTGTTGAGCGCGCTTACCTGCACGAGCGGGTCCATGGCCGGAGCAGGAACAGACGCCTGCACGGTGACACTGAGCAGTGCGGCGCCGGCTAGCGGAGTGACAGTCAATTTGTCCAGCAACAATTCGGCTGTGACGGTACCCGCCTCGGTAACCATTCCAGCCACTGCAAGCAGTATCGGATTTTCTGCAACGGTCGCGTCGGTCACTTCTGCCCAGGCAGTAACCCTTATGGCGACTTCGGGCAGCGTGTCAAAGAGCTTCCCTTTGCAGTTGAGTGTAGCCGTTCCAACTCTGAGCATCAGTGCAACGACGTTGGCCTACGGAACCGTGTCGCTGAATACTCCATCGACGAAGTCTGTGACTTTGACTTCGACGGGCAATGCTCCGGTAACAATCAGCGCAGCCGCACTGACAGGGACGGGCTTCACGATGTCGGGATCGACTTTCCCGGTCACCTTGACTGCCAACCAGGCGGCGACCCTGAATGTGCAATTCGATCCAACCACTGCGGGTGCGGCAACCGGACAGCTCACCATCACCAGCAACTCTTCAACCAACCCATCGGCGGTGATCAGCTTGAGCGGTACCGGCGCCTCAAGTACGCCGGTGTTGATTGCGCTCGCCTGCAGCGCCGAATCCATGACGGGGTCAGGAACAGACGCCTGTGCAGTATCACTGAACGGCGCCGCGCCGGCGGGCGGAGTGACGGTCAATTTATCCAGCAATAATTCGGCTGTCACAGTGCCAGCCTCGGTAACCATTCCAGCCACTCAAACCAATATCGGATTTTTTGCGACGGTCGCCTCGGTCACTTCCGCCCAGGAAGTAACCCTCATGGCCACTTCGGGGAGCATCTCAAAGAGCTTCGCTTTACAGTTGAGTGCCTTCGTTCCAACTCTGAGCATCAGTACAAGCACGCTGGCCTTCGGAAACGTGCCGCTGAATGCGCCATCGACGCAGTCCTTGACTTTGACATCGGCGGGCAATGCTCCGCTAACTATCAACGCAGCCGCACTGACAGGGACCGGCTTCACGATGTCGGGAACGGCTTTCCCCATCACCTTGGGTCCCAATCAGGGGGTGACCCTGAATGTGCAATTCGATCCAACGACCGCAGGTGCGGCAACCGGACAGTTGGCCATCACCAGCAACTCTTCAACCAACCCATCGGCTGTGATCAGCTTGAGCGGCACCGGTGCGGCTGCCGCACCGGTGTTGAGCGCGCTGACCTGCACGAGCGGGTCAATGACGGGAGCGGGGACGGACGCCTGCACCGTTGCGTTAAGTGCGGCGGCAGGAAGCGGCGGGTTGAGTGTGAGCTTGTCGAGCAGCAATTCGGTGATCGCGGTACCGGCCACGGTGACGGTGCCGGCCAGCGCAACCAGCGTTGGGTTCACCGCAACCGTCTCGTCGTTCAGTACCTCACAGGCCGTGACACTGACGGCCAGTGCAGGCGGCGTTACCGAGACATTTGCTGTGGAGTTGAGTTCCGGAACACCGACATTAAGCATCAACGCAACAAGCGTGGCCTTCGGCAGCGTGGTGATTAACGACGCGTCGACCCAGTCTCTGACCCTCACATCCACAGGCACCGCACCGGTAACAATCAATGCTGCTGCAATAACGGGGGCAGGCTTCACGATGTCGGGAGCCACGTTTCCGCTGACATTGAATCTCAACCAGGCGGTGACATTGAGCTTGCAGTTTGATCCAACCACAACCGGAGCCGCAACCGGTCAGCTCACCATCACCAGTAACTCGTCAACCAACGGCACGGCGGTGATCGCACTGAGCGGCACGGGCGCTCCCCATGAGGTCGACCTCAACTGGGATGCGCCAGACAGTACCAGCGACCCGGTCGCTGGGTATAACGTCTATCGATCTCCCGATGGAGGCACAACGTATCAAGAGTTGAGCTCCATTGAAGCAAGTCAGACGACCTACGTCGACTCTTCGGCTGCGAGTGGGCAGGCCTACGATTACGTCGTCAAATCCTTCGACGCCTACGGGACTGAAAGCGCTCCGTCCAACATGACCAGCGTGACCATTCCATAGGCAGCACCCCATGGAATGATCTTATGAGAAATGGCACGGCAGATGCCGGGCTCGTGTCGTGTCCAGAGGATCCGCACTCGCGCGCTGAATGCCAGCCTGCCAAACACACCTCGGGGGAGAAAGACCTGGCGCACTGCATGCCCAGGTCTCTCTCCCCCGCAGGTTTCTGCTTAGGAAACCTCTGCACAAGGCGCATTTTCGATCAGCGAAGCGATGCAGTGGCTGAAGCCATATTCATTCTGGAGCCTTTATCGGCCCGACTGAAGTCGTGCCCTTGCTACAAAGCAACTTGTGCAGAGTTTCCTTAGAGCGGGTTTCAAAAATCGTTATCCAGAATCCGGTTGTTATTCCTCAGGGGTTAAAACCCCATCTACTACCTTTTCGGTCCGGCTAAAGCCGTGCCCTTGTTACAAGATTTGTTTTTGATATACGACTTGTATTTGAAACACGCTCTCGTTGGATTTGCAGGTTTTCTCGATTTCGCGTCTTTGATCTTCTTCTACACCGAAAATGAGAACCTGACTACCGCAGGCCGCCGAAGAATCTTTCATCCTGCAAGGTTGGCAATGAGGCGCAGTATCTGGTCGACTGCAGGAACAGCGTCAGCGCGACGCCCGGCGTAACAAGCGGCCCCCTCAACCGCTCGTTGAAATGTCGACACCATGTCGGGCGATTCCTTCAAGAAATGCGGTGTGTTCTTCAACAGCGTGATCACCGCTTCACTTTGAGGAACCAAGTCCACACTCCAGTTGTAGTCAGGCTGGTATTCAAGTGCTAGAATCCAGCCGACTCGAGCCGGTGCATCCCCGACCGGAGCATTGAATTCCCCCGGAAGCACGGGGGACTGCGCGGGACGGCCGTTTCGGAGGAGCAGTGGCCGTGGATAGGGGTGCACAAAGCCTTCGGGGTCGATCAGCGCAAATTCATCAGAGAAGTAGGTGGCGCCTCGCCGTAACAACTCGGCCACCAGGGAGGATTTGCCCGCATGTGTGGCGCCTGGCAGCAGCAAGGCTCGTTCGTTCCAGAGCACAGTTCCAGCGTGCACGGCGCGCAGCGTGGTGAGGTGTTCGACCACAGCATCATCCAACACCTGTATGAGGGGCGGTATCAGGCCAATTACGGTCGAAGAGGACGCCACAAACACGTTTTCAATCGAAGCATGAAACTGATCGCCATCCTGAATCACACGAATTTTGATGTGAGATGAGTCGGTGGCAACATCCGTTCTTGGCAAGGAGGGGAGGATGTATCTCTCCAAGATTGAGCGCGCCTCGACACACGGCGTCTCAACCTCGATGTTGCAGCCGTAGGCGGAAACTCCGAAGCGGTAAGTGCTCGACATAGGGGCGGAGTGGCGAAATGGGTTCGCAGGATTAACTATAACTACACGCTGCCGTGGTTCCCAGGGAATGGCGCCTTGGGCTCGGACTTTCGTAACTGCGCGCGGTTTCGCGACTGAAGTGAAGATATTTTGGAGGTGCGCGTGGCGGGCGGCAGAGCTTTGGGATGATTCATACTAGAGGACGCCGAAGCTCGCCTCGGCGTCCGATCCAGTTATATGACTCATGCACAAACGGGCATCAGTTTTGGGTGCCTGCAGGGCGGCTTACATGCGCATTGGGGCGCCCCAAGCTATCATCGGTGCCTGAGCCAGTCGTCTGCGCGTATGCTCGTTGTTCCGTCATTGTCAAGGAAACCACGAGGGGCAACGCGATGGCGCCCAGAGTCGCGAGTACCGCGCGCCGGGTAGTTGTTGGAGAGGCCCCTGACATCGTAACGAGGTTCTGCTCCTGGAGTCGCAGAATGGCTGCTTCTGCAAGCTCCTCGGTGACCCCAGAGTTGAACGAATGACGCATATCTTCCGCGACCTTGGAAAGCGTAGTTGGGCTGCTGCACGCATCCCAGGCAGCGCCAGCCGTGGCATTCAACGCGAAGACCTTTTCGCTTCTGGAATCAACGATGACTTTTGAGCCATCGGGAAGTTGGTTGACTGCCAATTCGGTCGACTTTGCGCGCTCTACCTTAATCATGTCGCCTCCTGTTTCAATTGACTCGTATAATTTTGGCCCGATAGATACAGCTGGAGTATACCTCTGGCGGCGGAAGTTGTTTCCTTTCAATTAGTAATCCACGGGATACTTCTGGTAATCGCCCCGCCCGGTACTTTTCGGTGAGGCGTGAGGTCATGGAGATACACGGCTCGAGTTAGAGGGGAGATAGCTTTGCCCGTGTTGCATCGATGGCGCATGAAGATCTTCGGTGCGGATGACGTGCTGAGAGTCACCCCCGCAATCCGTTGGTCCTGGCCCTCGGCAGGTGCACATTCCGGGTATATACTTACTGGAAACCGGCGCTAAGACAGGACCTTTAGAGTTTGCAATTGCAGCAATTATGCAAAATGGGACCTAACTTTCTTTTCTACCGAAAGGCGACCTCGCCAGATCAGCGTTTTGGCGGCTGCGCCGGAGTTACAGTAAACCTTTGCGCGAGCAGGGGACATAAACGACATTCACCAAGCGGCACTCAGTTGATTTGAACCGAGCGTAATCTCAGGCGGGAGAAATGAGATCGAACGACTCTATTACTGCGAACCATTTGCCGGGATGGATTCAGTGAAGCGGTGGTCATGATGTCAGCTGATCGCGAATCCTGCGAACTCCTGCGTGCTATTGTCCGACGTTCGCCCGATCCCGCCATGGAGGGAGTCGATCAACTGGCTGGAAAAGTTCGAGATTGGGACTCGCTTCTAAGGTTGGCTGACCGCCATCGGATGACACCCATGCTCTTCCTGCGAATCGAAGACATGGGCAAGGCCGTCCCGCTAACAGTTCAAGAGCGATTGCGAACCGAGTATCAACGAAATGTTTTCCATAGCCTGGCCAATGCGGCGGAATTGATCGCCGTCCTCAAAGTGTTTGACCAGGAGATGATCCCGGCTATGCCTTTTAAGGGCGTTGTGCTGGCAGCGTCCGTCTATCACGATCTCTCGATGCGCCCTGCCGGCGATCTGGATATTCTTATCCATTACAGGCATCTGATTCGAGCAACCACTGTCCTGTTGAAAAGGGGATATGAACTTAAGACGCCGGTGCGCGCGGACGGTACGCCAGAAGCTACAGACTATTTCGAGTACCATTTTGAACGGCAGTCGGATGGAATGGTCATTGAGCTTCGATGGAGACTTGAACTCGCCCAGCCACGGTTTCGACGCAATCTGGGTATGGATTGGGTTTGGCCGCGACGGCGAACTGTGATGCTGGCAGGGGCCGAAGTGCCGGATATAAATCCGGAGATCGCGCTGCTTGTTCTTTGCATGCATGCGAGCAAGCACATATGGTCGCGCCTTATCTGGCTCTGCGATGTCGCGCAACTCCTGGCCGCGAAGCCCGATCTCGATTGGAGTGAGGTGATGCTGCAAGCCAAACGGACAGGGCTTTGGCGAACCCTGGCCCTCGGGGTACTCCTTGCGAATCGAGTCGCTGGCGCGGCGGTTCCAGCTGTTATCCTGCGACGCTTCGAGTCGGACAAAAAGGCATACAACCTGGCGCTGTTTATCAGCGAGAACCTGTTCGATTCACCAGGCAGCCTGCCGCGTGGCCGTGTTCCTTACAGTATTCAGTTGCTCGGATTTCAAGATCGTATCCAATTACTTTTGTCGCTGGATATTCTTCGTCCCAACGAGAGAGACCGTTCCGTCGTTCGCCTGCCTAAATCGCTGCATGGACTCTACTACCTGGTGAGGCCGTTCCGTATTTTGCGGGACCGATCGGCGAGGTAAGGACCCACACAATCCGCGAAGCTTTACGCGCAAGTGGCACCGGAGTCGACCGAATGGCGTTGCACCAATCGGATGCGCCCGGCGGGATGGGCAGGTCCAGCGCCTGATGCGAACCGGCCCGCAACCCATTTCGGCGCGCCTGTATACCCTCAAGTTGCACGGAGCTTTGAGAACGCAATATCGATCACCATGGGCAGTTGGAATTACCGGATTTGCCCATTAACTTCAGCGTACTCAAAACCGCCTCAAACCTAAGCCTAAATCGAATTATCGCTCGGATGGATCATTGTCTGGATAAAGCAGCGCTTCAGGGGAAGAAAATACATTCTAGTAAAGAAATTACACAGTGGGCGGTTTGCAGCAAGCCTCAGCAGTGCGGCTAGTCTCCTTTTAAGTTTAACAATCTGGGACCACTAGGCGAATCACCCTCGGCCGGCCTCTTTGGTACTGGGATTGCACTGGGAGTAGGCAGACATTCATGCATATGGGTCCGCGGGAATTTGAAGGGCCCAGCACTGATAACGGTTTCATTGAACTTGCGCTTCCGCCTTGCGACAGAGCGTACTCGTCAGGTGAGAGCTGTCGCACGTAAATTCCACGCGTTTGATCACATTCATCCGAGTCTCCGCGGAGTTGCAAGAAACAGCAATCATTTCGTCACTGTCCAATCCGCGATTAAACCTTCAATTCGGCCCCACTCATCGTTCACCAGGGCGATCAGACTGACCGCTAAGAGAATTGATATCCGATCCTCTAAGGCCACAAGATGCTCCGGCTGAACAAACTTTCGCGAACGTAAACAAACTCCGCACTTTCCCTATACCTCGGCGCTGCCTGGGTTCGGCAGTCAGCGCCAATCTTTGGAGAATCCCCCTTGCGATGTTAAGGGGACAAACGGGCCCGCAGAGGCCGTGAGTATTGAAGGTTTGTCGAAATGAATCTTAAGCATAGAATTCCAGTTCAGCGTAACTGGAACAGTCAACCTGCGCTCAATTTCACTCAGCCCAACAATCGTTCCCGCGGGAACCTTTCTCGCCCATACAGGGCCGCCGAGAAATTCCGGTCAGGCAGCTGGAGTATTTGTCTGTCAGGGTTGGTTCTATCCTGCATCGCTTTATCCGGTTGCGGGTCCTACTTTTCTCTGAGTGGCGCAGCCGGGGGATCGTTGATCCCAAACCCTTCGGCCGTTTCTTTTGGAGACGTACCCGTGGGTCAAAGTGCTACGACCAAGGTCTCCCTCATGAATCGCGGTGTTTTACCAATCAACGTGTCACAGTTGAAGGTAACCGGGGAGTCGTTCTCCTTTGATGGCTCGGGATCTCTCCCAACGACTATCGCCGCCGGCGGTACGCTAAGCGTGAATGTACACTTCGTTCCAGGAACAAAGGGGGCTTTGACGGGTCAAATGACCGTCAACGGCAACTCTTCATCAAGCCCTGTGGCTGCGGTCAGTTTGAACGGGACGGGCACCACAAGCGACACTAGCTCGCCAACCAATTCAGCATCGTTAAGTGCCGTCTCCTGCGGTACGACCACTTTGACGGCCATGGAGACGAAAGCTTGTTCGGTGTACCTCAACGTCTCTGCACCTGACAAGATTGTCGTGAACCTTTCGAGCAACAACGCGGCGGTGACCGTACCGGCCGCAGTCACCGTTTCTGCAGGAGCAACGAGCACTGGTTTCAGAGTGGTGGCGTCAACCGTCTCCACTACGCAAACAGTGACGATAACGGCGACTTCCGCTGGCTTCTCCCGGACGTATACGATGAAATTATTAGGAGCGACCACGCGGATTGCAGGCTCTTCAATCTTGAGCGTCGGTGCAACGAGCGTCTCCTTCGGAAGCGTCGATGTAGGCGCAACGGCAACCCAGTCACTGACGTTGAATTCCACAGGGAGCGCGCCGGTGACCATCAGCGCTGCAGCATTGACGGGCACTGGCTTCTCAATGTCGGGAGTCACTTTTCCCGCCACGTTGAATTCGAATCAGACGGCGACATTAAGTCTCCAATTCGACCCGGCCACCGCAGGGTCAGCAACTGGCCAGCTTGTCGTTACAAGCAACTCTTCAACCAACCCTGTGGCAGTGGTCAATCTAAGCGGCACTGGAGCGTCAGCGGCCCATCAAGTCGACCTCAGTTGGGACGCGCCTAGTAATTCTCCTGTTCCGTTAGAAGGCTATCGTATCTACAGGTCACAAGCCGGGACCACTTCTTATCAACTTTTAAATTCGGCGGCCGATGCCCAAACCTCCTACGACGACACCACCGTGCAAAGCGGGCAGACATATTCCTACGAAGTAAAGTCTGTGGACACATCTGGCGTTGAAAGCGCTCCATCGAATATAGCCAGCGTGACAATTCCGTAGCGGAGGATCATATGAGTAAGTGCCTGGCTTGATCACGAAATCCCGGCTTGAATTGATGCGTCGGGCCGTGAATTTCCACGGCTCGCGCGTCAGCCTGCGATCACGTCCTTTACCATGTCGATAACATCATCTGCAATTGCCAGACAGGCCGTAGCCGCGGGACTGGGAGCGTTCAGGACATGCAGTGCGCGGGCCTGTCGCACAAAGTAAAAGTCCTGCAACAGTTCCCCGGAAGGCGATAGAGCTTGCGCCCGCACTCCGGCTCCTCCCTGAATCAGGTCTTCTGTCTGGATTTCTGGAACGAGTTTCTGCAGCGAATGACAGAAGAGGGCCTTGCTAAACGAACGTTGGAACTCTTGCCAACACATCGATGGATAGCGCAAGAGGAATTTCCAAAAGCCCGGGTACGTGAACGTCTCGATCGAGTCGCGAAGATTGAAATCAGTATTGCGATACCCCTCGCGCGCGAAGGCCAACACCGCGTTGGGTCCGGCCTCAATGCCTCCGTGAATCAGGCGGGTGAAATGAACGCCAAGAAAGGGAAACTTAGGATCAGGTACGGGATAAATAAGGTTACGGACCAGATGCTGTCGCTCCTTTCTTAGTTTGAAATACTCGCCTCGAAAAGGCACGATTTGTGTCGGATCGCGATTGCCTGCCATCTTGCTCAAGCGGTCACAATGCAGTCCTCCGCAATTGATAAGAAAGTCGGCGGCGTATTCTCCACTCCTGGTACTAATTCTCCAACCTTCCGCGTCTTTGAGTTGGGTCACCTCTGAGGAGAATTTTATTTCCCCACCTAGCGCACGGATCTCCTTGACCATTGCTTCTGTAGCTGCCGGGAAATCGACGATTCCCTCTTGTGGAACGCGAATCCCCGCCAGCCCCGCCGCATGTGGCTCGAACTCGCAAATCTCTTCGTGCCTGAGCAACTGAAGTCCTTGGAGGCCGTTGGCAGATCCGCGTTCAAGAAGGGCATGGAGTCGGGGAACTTCCTCCTGGTTGGTTGCCACAACGATTTTGCCGCAAAGTTCATAGGGCACTGCGTGCTGCTCGCAGAAGTCAACCATCCTCCGGATTCCCTGCACCGCCAGGCGTGCTTTGGTCGACCCTGGCTTATAGTACAGGCCACAGTGCAATACTCCGCTGTTATTTCCGGTTTGATGGCGGCCGGGGCCGCTTTCCTTCTCAAGCAGAAGTAACTGGATTCCTGGAAATCTCTGAAGTAGCTGGTATGCGGTTGCCAGCCCAACAATTCCGCCGCCAATAATAGCAACTTTCATACCACTGCTCCAATAAACTGCGGAAGAACAAAGCGGAAATGCGAGGCGCGGCGGATAGGGATTTGCGCTCTCCTACTTCCCCTCCCTTTTCTGATTCGGCCTTCAACTTCCGAAAGGGCCTTATCCAGCAAACTAGAATCCAGTCCCCGCGTGCAGTCTTGTATCTCTACGGTTTCGAGACTTGCTCACATTCGACCAGGTTATGCGATGCCGTCACTTCGACTGGTGGAAAACCCTTCGACACGACTTTCAGGTGCGGAACCTCTGGCTCCGCACCATCAACAGCAAACTCCCACCGCGAAAACCCCGACTCATTCTCTTCAATCTTCTTGAACCCAAGCCTGGCATAGTGATCTGCAACCAATTTGTTGCGTTCCGTTGGCCGGTAGTCGCCTACCAACTTCTGGACATGGGCAGCGCGCGCATGCTCTAGAATCTCGTGCAAAACCACATGTTCGACTTTGCGCCCAAGCACCCTGCAACTCATCAGCCAGGTGTCGATCTGCCACGCTCCATCCTCGCCGGGCCGGCAAATGACGACGCTGATCATGCCATTGTCGCCAAAAACGTCTGAGACGCGCACCTGTAGCGTGAAAACTGACGGGTCGTTTTCGGCCCGCTCCACCTCCGCGTCGGTGTACCGCCGTGTGGTCAGGTTGTATTGATTCGACTTATTGATGAGTTGGACAACGCGCGCTCTTCCTGGAGCGTCAAAAGGTTGAAAGGTGACGGTCATGTCCAGGGACGCGAGGTAAGCATCCACGCTCCCGACCTGTTTCTGCAGCGTAGCGCGCCTGGAATTGTCCTGGTAATAGCTCGCACGCTGAGTGTCCTCAGCGGCAAACGCGATCGCCTCGAAGTAGCCGGCCGCTGCCAATGTTCTCGCATACCAGGCCGGCTCATCGGGAAGTTCGGGCACGGCCACTTGCGGAAGCAGTTTACGAACCAAGCCGCGTTCCAGCGGATTGTCATCGAGGAACACGAAAGCATCCAGGCCCAGCGACAACTCTTCGGCGATAGCGCAAATGTTTGTCGCCTTATCATTCCAGTTCGCCTGAAATACGGCGATATGGTCCAGCCGAAGCAGCATTTCCGGATGTCTCTCAAACGGCGCGCGTGCCACCTCGTCGGAGTTCTTCGAGGCGACGGCAAGAACGATCCCGCGTTGGCGCAAGTCTAAAGCAAGTTTCTGCACCGCCCGGTGGGCTTCGCCGCCGGCATCGCCTTGCGCAATCTGAATGCCTTCCAACCCATCGTCCCCGATTACTCCTCCCCAGATCGTGTTATCGAGATCGAGAATCAGGGCTTTCCGGCTCTTGCCACGGATGGCCGCTACAATTCGGGCCATATGATCGCTGTAAAGCGGAATAAGATCGTAGGCAAAAGGGAACTTAGCCATGTTCCATAAGTGCGTATCATGCCAATCGGCCAAGCCGACCGTCTCCGCCAACGCAGCCACATCCAGCAACACATCGCCCGCACTGAGAACAGACTCCGCAAGCTCGCGGTTGATTTGATCGAGAAGATTCCTAAGCGTTCCTTTAAGCGCACGGTCCAGACTGCCGAACAGCGCTTCAGCCGGGGGGGCAAACGTTTGAAAAATGCAGACTGAGTTCGAATGGGCTTTGACGCCGGCGCGCAGAGTCATCAAGTATCCAAGGACCCCTTGCACGATTGCAGAAGATGCTTTCGCATCGCCCGGCGAGAGTTTCAATGGCAGGGCCCGATAGTCAAGTGCAAACAGCACTGCATCCGGTTTGGAGCTGTTGGTTTTTGAGTCTGGAGTCAGGGCCTCTTGCGCCACCTGGTCATATGACGGATGAATGACTTCAAGTGCGATGCCATGGCGCGCGGCACTGGCGACGAGGGCCGGGACAATCAGGTCAATGGTCGAATTGCTCAGGACCGCCAGCCGAAAAGGCTCCAGCGGAACTAAGGATTTGCTTTCGCTGCGCGCCTTAGAGATTACCCTGGCCAGTTTCGTAAGTTGATTCAAGTCCAAGGCAGGCGATGCAAGCGCTTGCAATTCCGGCCCCAGAGGCCCCTCCGCGCTGCCTAATGCTTTAAGCCTTGCTGAAAAATCCTGAGGTGGATGCGGCAGCCACTGCAACTCCACATAGAGTTGGTTCATTAAGAGATCACCATCCCTGCTTACTCTTGCAAAGGGCTGAGCATTCTTATGCCCTGTTTTCTGTCCGGGCCTTAACTACCGCAACAAGATCCCCGACGCTTTGAAGCTTGTCCATTTCAGAAGAAAGAGACTTAATGTTAAAGACCTTTTCGATTGTGAGCGTCAACCGGATGTTTGTCAGGCTATCCCAACCGTCCATATCGCTGATGACCGCATCTGGCCTTACGTCAACCGATTCCTGATCGAGCACATCTTCGAAGACCGCTGCCAGACGTGCGTAAATCTGCGCTTCATCCATCCTGATAAGGCTCCTCATGCTGACTACAGATTAAAGCCGACCCCGGCACAATTGGGGCATAGATTGATCCCGTTTCGTGCGACTTGCTGCTGCCTAGAAGGCAAGGAACTCTCGCCCTCGCGTTAGCATTTCTCTTCTTTCTTTCGATCTCCTGTCATTTTCATTCTCTTGGCCACTTCCCTTGTAGCCTTCAATATAGCGGGGTGCTTCGACAGTGTGTTGTCCCTGAATTCCGAAAGCTCTCTGCGGAAGAACACTCCAAAACTGTAGGTGACGCCGAGACGCTTGACTGGCGCACAAGGCCGCGCTTGATCGACAATCTCGATCTCGCTTGTCTGGCCTTCGTCGGCTTCAACTTCGAGACGGATGAAGTTTTCTTCAAGCCTGAACGGAGTGGTTTTTCCGTCAACCAAAACTGACTGGATAGCCGATGCATCCGGCTCATCCTTCTCGAGGTAGAAATTGCATTTGCCGGCATGTGAGTTCTTCAACCGAAATTTGCGGGTGAAGAATTTGACATCGAAGGATTCGGTCGTGCGGCGTCGTACCAGGCAACTCTCCGTCAACTGCGACGTGAGAGATGGCCAAGTCAATGCGGGTTCGATTCGATGCAAGTCTGCCACAAACTCTTCCAACTTCTTGCAACCATCTTCAAGATACTGATGGTGTTCAACGAGGAGCACAGGCTTCCCCTGGAACATGTCGAAAGCGAAGTCGATCAGGCGCTGGGGATAATGCCTTTGAAAGATGGGAAAGCCATGGAACCGCGTGATTGCTGGTCTAAGAAAGTCAGCAATCGTAAGTTCACATTGCACATAATCCGTGGGAAAGCAGGAGGTATTGACGGCGGCTAGATAGTTATTTGCGCGCAGCGCCAGAATCGCCGAGGAGGAGAACTTCCCTTGTGGGAAGACCATCACCGGTTCGAACGGTATTCGAGTCCGCTGCCGGTGTTTCTCCATTCGTGACAAAGCCAAGCCGGCCTTGTGCTTAAGGACACCCTCATCCGGTTCGTCGAACTCTCTGTTTGTGTGGTCGCATCCATGGACGCATATCGAGAGATTTGCCTTCTTTTCCAGGAGACTCGCGGCCCAAAGTTGGGAAGTGCGACGGTAGTTCCAAGGGATGAAAGCGATCGATGTTCCATAGTTTTGGCGGGACATGGAGTTCAACAGGGCGCTGTAGTCCAGGAGTCCATATCGATCGGCAAGCAAGGGGTCGTCGATAATAAATCGGGCTGTGCTCTTAGGGGAATGCCAACACAGTTGCCCGAAGCATGAACGCAGAAAGATAACAAAAGGGATCACCTGATCGTAACTCTCTTCGATGCCTTTAAAGAGAGAAAGAGGCTCATCGATGTCGGGGGCTTCGGATCCGGCAAGCAAGAAGACGCGGCACGTTGCCTGCTGCAGGCAAATAAAGGCCGGATCATGCTTCGCAAGCACGATTGGTATGATGCCTGATGCGTTGGCATCCAGTTCAAAAGCCAATTGAGGAACGCGACGGGTTACAGAAAAGCTGAGGCCTGCGAACTGCTGACTAAAGGCCTTCCCGGCGGTCGGCATGTGAAATTCTTTCTCTCCGTCCACGCCATCAGCCGTGAGGGTGACTCGGCGGGCGGCACCATTCGTAAGCCAGGAGAGCGCAGCCCCGTGCTGCGAAGAATCAGCGCAGTTGAACACAAGCATCGCGGCGCAACGGTCTTTGAAAAAGCACCGAAGCTGAGAAGGTTGAGATGAAGCTTCATACAGAGCCGCAAGAGTTTCCGCAGACATTGCAAGGCAGCACTCGGAGTTGGCATCTTCGAGAAGTTGTTTGGCAGCTTCCGCTTTATTGCCAATGATGATCGTCTTCGTCTGCACGCCCATCCATTCGGAAAATCTCCGAATGCGCTGTTCTTCTATCGTTGGCGCAACGAGGGACACGATCAAAAGCAAATTCATTCATACCTCGAACTGGATTTTGAACAGAGCGATGGATTCCGGTTTGCCATTGAGGCTGGAAGCGAATCTCCACAGGGCGCCGACTCGTGAGCCCTGTCTTTGCAATTGCTGATGCACGGGGTCTCGGAAAAGGCACGATGGACGGAAGACGTTTGAGTGCCAGTCACTGGTTGCAACGCAAAGTTGCCTCGCCGCAACGAGTAGGATTTCTATCTTGGCTTCAGCGGTCTAAGTCCAGCCAGAAAGCTTTCATATGGAGTGTCCATTGACAAAGGAACGGTGACGACCGCAAGCCGCTTTGCTTTCTCGTTGCCAACCATTGTGAAGGGAGAAACATTCGAAGTAATTACCGCGCACGTTGTAACGACCGCGCCCTCGCCTATGGTAAGTGTTCTTCCGGCCGGCGCGGTAACAACACAGTTCGCTCCAAGGAAGGCATTTTTCCCAATCACGATCCTGCCTGGTCCTCTTGTGTGCGCGATAAGAGTTGAACGAAGACAGACCTGCGCCCCCTCACAAAGCTCTATACATTCCGGGTATTCATTCTCGACGTAGACATCGTCTCCTATAAACACTCGACCGCTGATCTTAACCCCGCGAAGCTTGTGGAGAAACGGGCGTACTGTAGTCGCTCCAGGGAGAAACCTGGCCAACATTCCCAGAATGCGGTTGACGGCCCGCCTTAGTACTGATTTTTTCTTATTCACAGACCAAAATTATCAGAACGCTCTAACCGCGTCCAGATGAAATGGGTGATGGGAGGGGCTGCATAGTGTTGTATCCGAGTCTGATCTGTGGTCACGAAGCGGCACAAATCTCGCCCTTTGCACGGTGTCTATTTGGGGGGAATCTGCGACGCAGTGCTGACCTCTTGCGCCGTCAGAGCAGAAAGTCGACGGCACTCTTTCATGATCCCCGCAGCTTTCCACACGTTCAACTTGCACGAAAATCGCCGTGCTGGGTCCACGCTGCACATCCAACGAATAGCCCATACACACAGTCTGCGAATCAGGTAGATCGGAATTCCCGCGACGAACCACTTCGTACCTTGCGGAATCCCGCCCTCTCGAATTTCCGCGCGCGCTTTGTCATGCCACCACTCGAGGAAATAGGCCCGACAAATTCGGCCCTCAGGTACCGAATGGTATACGATCGCGGAGGGTTCATACCAGAAATGCTCTCCTGCCGCCAGTAGTCGAGAACCAAATTCTGTATCTTCATTCCTAATCTCTGAGCCTGGTTGTGGGCCCAGGTCTGTACGAAAATCACCGTATTTCGAAAACACCTCTTTACGAAAAGCCATGTTGGTGCCGAAGGGCGCCTCAGCAAGTTCGCCAGCTTCGGGGCCAAGATCGAAAATAGCAAGGGGCGCGAGCGCATATCGCCCCATGGTCTCGAGCCAATGCGGAGGAGTAAACCCCTCTTCGGGCAGAATGCGCCCACCTGCGCCGGACCATGTTTTGTCATTCAAGGATGCCGTAAGATTAGAGAGCCAATTGGGGTCAACTTCAACGTCATCATCCATAAAGGCCAGGATTTCAGCGGATGATTCACAGATGCCGGAATTGAGGGCGTAGGATTTTCCTTGTCGAGGCTCAAACAAATAGCGAAATCGCCCGGGGTAGCGCAGGGCAAATTCCTGTACGACGTCGCGGGTTTTGTCCTTAGAGTTGTTGTCGACGACCAGAACTTCCCACGAAATGGCGCTGGGAATTTGAGAAACCGCGACGCTGTTCAAAGCTTTCGCCAGGCTAGTGCAACGATTGTAAGTGCAGAGGATTACAGTAATTTTCATGCGCTGTTTTCTTTGCCGCCGATATTGGAAGGAAGTTCGCCGCAGTCAAGGACACTCGTTTGCAACAAAAGCTCGCAAATGTCGGTGACCGGATCGAAATTCACCCAGATCTTCCATTTGCGCTAATGGCATTGTCACAGATTGTTTGAGAGCGGCCAGGAGGAAGTTCGCGCTCTCGCAAAGTCACCGAAATGCTCAAGTCCTACAGTTACTTTGAAGATTGCGGAGGAATCTCACCCGCGGCATTTTTTGCTTCGATGTGCAGGCGGTAGGTCTGTGTAATTTCCCCAATGGTCAGCCAGACCTGGCACTTATTATAAAAACGACGCTGAGCTCTCCGTTCGAAGATCCATCGCAAAATTCGGAGTGGCAGAAAACGCAAAACCAGGCTTGCAAGACTGAGCAATCGGCCGGGGATGCCTAGAATCGGAGGACGAGCAGCGCGTTCAATGATTCGAGTGCGCCCAAAATCAAACCACCAAGTGCCAAAGTACTTTTTGTTGAGACGCTCCGCGGGCAATGGATGTTGAACCACAGCGGACGGCTCATAACGCAAGCGCTCACCGGCCGAAATGAGGCGATTGCCGAACTCCGTATCCTCTCCCATGAGAAGACTGTTGCCGCAACGACCGAGATCGGTACGAAACGCGCCATAAATTTCAAACATGCGTTTGCGAAAAGCCATATTTGCGCCATAGGGGGGCCTTTTCATTTCGCCCGCCTGGTCTCCGAGATCGAATATGGGCAGGACGGCACCAACAAGATCCATTTTGCCACCCACGGTAAGCCAATCCGGCGGGTTGAAATCGAGCGGTGGCACGATACGCCCACCTGCACCAACCCATTTCCCGTCGTGCAAGGACCGGGTAAGACTTTGCAACCAAGTAGGTTCGGCAATGACATCATCATCGATGAATACGATAATCTCTCCCTGCGCTTCGCGGATCCCAGCATTGCGAGCCCGGGACAGGCCTTGTCCCGGCTCGAAGAGATACCGAACCCTTCCGGGATACCTTCGGCAATAGCTCTCCACAACTTCCCGTGTCTGGTCGCTTGAATTGTTATCGACCACGATCACGTCCCATTCGGCGGAATCTGGCATGACTTGTGCAACAACGCTATCAAGTGCCTTCGGAAGGCTAAGACACCGGTTGTAGGTGCACAATAAAACGGTAATCTTCATCGTTTCGCCATGGACAGTCGGAGAACTTCGCGGCCCAGCCGCATAAGAATTCATGGAACCTAAGGGAAAGTTTACGCTGCGGTGGCTTTCCTGAGAGCCTCGTCACGAGCAGCAAATGCCGCTTGTTTCGAGAAAATCTCGCGATAGGCGACGCGGCTGAGTGAGGCGGCGAGCGTTTCTCTGGACAGGGTATGAACGATGGCATTCGCAAATCCCTCGGGAGTGTCATAAGCGTGAAGCCCCGCAAGCTGAATACGGTCGATAGGCATACCTCGATACGCTTTCGAAGTGCCGACGAAAGGTTTTCCAAGGGCGAGCGCTTCAATAGTCTTAATGGAAATGCCTGTTCCGGAAACCATAGGTGCGAAGACACATCGCGCTGCGCGATAGGATGGAGCGAGTTCGGCGATCGGACCGGCGAAATGAGAACCGAATTTCTGATAGATTTCCGGCAAGTTCTTGCGCACTAGCATGTCTACTTGGCCGACAATTTTGAGATGGTATCCTCGATCGGAGATAGTTGGCCAGACCTTTTCGAAAAACCATTTCATGGCGGCACAGTTTGGATCCGTGCTCTGACCTACGAAGAGCAAATCGATCGGATCACTTGAGGGAGAAGCCGCATTTACCGTTGAAATGAAGTTTTCATCGATGCTGGGCAGTGCAAGAACATGTTGCTTGCGCGGCAAGTGAGGCTTGAAAAAGTTGAAGTCATCTACGGAGCAATGAACGAGAACGTTTGGTTTGTTAAGAAGTGAAAGTTCAGAGCTGAGTAGCTGCTTCAGGCTATCGACCCGATGCGTCCATGGGTTGATCTCATGGCGTTCTTCCAGAAGGTTGGCTTGGACGTCATGGGTCTCAAGGATAATCGGAACCGTTTGTCCGGCTCGCACCACTTGGCGACGCAAACGTTGAGCAAACCCAAGCGTGAATACGTGATTGACGTTCATCAGAGCAACAGGCAGCCCTCTCATGAAGTGAATAGCGTCATCCGGTAACTGCGCCGACCTTGCGGTAGATACGATCCAGTCGAATGCCGTACCACGGAATGCGTGCCGGACCCAATCCATGTACTTTGCGGTGGCAAACCGTCGATTGTCGATTGGGGCAAAATAGATATGATCGGCCCCCAATTCTCGCATGCCAACTTTGATTTGATCCCAGTCCGAATAGGTTTCTGTATACGAGCAATGGACAGGAACACAGATGAAGACCGTCAAGTATCCGCGGTTCCGATAATATTCGATCTGATTCTGCATCACACGGGCTGTGCCACTCCGTGGCCAAGGTGGGCCGACGATGATGACTGTCGGAGCCTTCTTGGAAAGCGACGTAGGCGACGGATTTGCATTGACTACTTTAGTCGACATTTTATCCACGATTTCAGCTTAACTTCGGAGGTTTGTGCCCCTATTGAATGACCGGCGGCAAATTTCGAGGATTTCGCCAGCAGTCGTCCAAACGCGGCACTTGTTGAAGAATCTTTTCTGCGGGTCCGATTCGCGAAGCCAGTACCACACTCTTCTCGGCAAGATGTTCAAGAGACGATTTGAAAAGCTAATGAGGGTGCGCGGAATGATTCCAACCGGTTTGCCCTTTCTCTTTTCGCGAATTAAAGCTCGCCCATAATCGAAATGGTAGGAAAGAAAGTAGCTCTTCTTGAGACGGCGTTCCTCAACGGCATGGCGTACGACTGCGGAAGGGACGTACAAGAGCCGCTCTCCGCCCTTCATAACTCGAGCGCCAAACTCGGTATCTTCGTAGCGAATCTCGCTTCCTGGCATGGGCCCCAGGTCGGTGCGAAATCCCCCATATTTCGCGAACACCTCTTTTCGAAAAGCCATATTGTTGCCAATGGGTGGCTTGGAAAGCGGGCGAGCCTCGGGACCAAGGTCGAAGAGTGCAAGTATGCTGAGCAGAGATTGGTTACCCTCGACTGCTATCCAGGACGGAGCCGAAAAGTCTTCCGGTAAATAGACACGTCCACCTGTGCCTGCCCACTGGGGATCCGAAAGAGGTTTTGTTAGCTCGAAGAGCCAGTTTGGTTCGACGGTGATGTCGTCATCGATGAAAGCAAGCGTGTCAGCCGAAGCCTCACGGATGCCGCGGTTCAGTGCGGAGGACTTCCCTTGCTGCGCCTCAAAAACATAGGAAAAATGGCTCGGCTCGCGACGGCAAAAAGATTCTGCCACCCGACGCGTCTCATCCTTGGAGTTGTTATCGACGATGAGCACCTGCCAGTCGACGGACTCAGGCATTTGAGAGGCGGCGACACTTTCCAGAGTCCGGGTCAAACTCTCGCAGCGATTGTAGGTGCATAAGATGACAGATATCTTCATTGAGCTGGGGTTCCCAAACACCTTTTCGGACTAAGCGAAGATTAACTCAGGAGGAGCCTCGCTATCTGTGCTTCCTGTCGAGCTGGCTTTCTGCCAGTTGGCGGCTTCTGCCCTGGGGACGGCTCCCAAACGATTCACACAGTTCGCCGGAAGCTGTCCAAAGCCGGCATTTCCAATAGAAGCGTCGTTTCGGATTCAAGGGGGAAGTTGTCAACCAGCGAATTGTACGCGACAGGATGCTGAAGTAGATCCGTGGTACGCCCCATACTGCAGGGCGCGCGCCCGTTTGGCGGAACATGGCGCGACCATAAGCAAACCACCATGCAAGAAAATACTTCTTGTTGAGGCGTTCCTTGGGAACGGGATGATAGACGACTGCGGCGGGCTCGTAGCGCAAAGATTGATTCGCAGCCAACAAACGGCCACCAAATTCCGTGTCTTCATTGCCCATTAGATTGTTCCCGCAGCGGCCAAGGTCGGGACGAAAGCCTCCGTATTTTTGGAACACATCTTTGCGAAAAGCCATGTTGGCACCGAAAGGGGGCCTTTTGAGATCGCCCGCGCTCGTGCCCGCATCAAAGAGGGCCAGCACGCCGCTGCTGTCCATGACTCCGCCGTCCAACGTAAGCCAATTCGGCTGGGTAAAATCCTGTGGGGGGCATACTCGCCCACCGGCACCTGCCCAGAGGCCATCGTGCAACGAAGCAGTGAGATTGTGCAGCCAAGTGGGTTCAACTGTTACGTCATCATCCGTGAAGGCAATAATTTCACTTCGAGCCTCGTGAATCCCAGCATTGCGTGCGTTCGACAGACCCTGTTGCGCTTCGAAGAGGTACCGAACCCTGCCCGGATGGCGCAGACAAAACTCGCTCGTCACCGCGCGGGTGCGATCTTTCGAATTGTTGTCGACAACCAGGATTTCCCAATCGACGGAGTCCGGCATTTGAGAAGCCGCGACGCTTTCCAGAGCCCGAGTCAAACTCTCGCAACGGTTATAGGTACACAAAATCACCGAAATCTTCATGAGTTCGACCGCACACGCATTTCAAGCCCTTGATTAGATCAAAGACTACTATCGTCTTAAAAGTCTACGTGATAATCCCAATTGCGGGTGTCCTTCTCTGTTCTCTTAAAGGCCGCTACGTTTGCTATTGGCGTGGGGACTTCGACGAAGTCCTTGCGGTTATTGCGGATGAAGGATACCACCCGTTGAATCGCCGGCATCCACAAGTCGTCCAGAACGATATGGCCATCTACAGGACAAACTTCTGCAGACAACGTGAAATCCAACAATGCATCGTCAAATCGGTGATTGCCATCAACAAAAGTGAACTGGAAAAGCTCACCGCGCCGGGCAAGGTCTCCCAATGCCGAGACGGATTTCTCAGGAACGTGCCGGAACGATTGCTCCATATGAACCTTCTCGGGTTGGCAAAGACCGATATCATGAAATCCACCCTGAAACGGATCGATTGCAACATGGCTTCCGCTGCCATTCGCATGGAGGGCCGCGAGAATATAAATTGTCGAATACCCATATGCCAGACCGATCTCGATCGTCTTTCCTGGCTTAAGTTGTCGACACAATTCATAGATCCACATACCCTGCTCAGGACTGACACGTGTGGACGGATCAATCGCGAACATTCGTCCGTTGGTTCCTCTTTGTAGTTCGCCCGCATACATCGAAAGCAACGGCAATCGAAAGCGCTCAGGCAACGGAGCAAGCACTTCTTCAGCAGTCGGACAGGCGCGGTCTGGTCTCTTCCAGAAAGTCATCCTCATCGTTATTTCAAGCCTTTAGCTGTTGAGGGTAGCCGATAGATCACCATCACGTTCGATGTTGTATTTGCCTGAGTTCTCCGATTGCACAGTTCTTCAACCGTTCACAGAAAAGTGCAACTGGATCCTTCGGCACCAGGCCTTCGGCAATGGCTCGTGCAGCCTTGCCTATCTTCGGCCAATCCTTGCGGCGTTCCCAAGCCCTTTCCATAGCATTCGAGAAGGCAGAAACAGTGGGCGCCTCTGCGACAAACCCTGTTTCACCATCAACACATAACTCCGCATTACCGCCGACGTCTGTTACCACCGCAGGGCGCCCGCACCACATTGCCTCGATCAACGTGAGAGGGAGACCTTCGTAGCGCGAGGGCAAAACCAGGAGATGGTTTTGCTCCCAGATCACTCCTACATCGGATACATGGCCGCGAAAGTGCACGTTACTCAGTTGCAGTGTACCGGCCAATCGGCACAATACCTTCTCGTCGGGGCCAACTCCATAAAAACTCAGCTCAATCGGACGATTCCGCCACTCCAAGCGAGCGAGAGCCTTCAGCAACAGATCCTGACCTTTTGCCGCGGGTTCCATTCGTGCCACGCACGCCATTCGCCAACCGGCGTTTTCATCGGGCCAAGCTGGAAGGCGTTCGGGCGAAACGTTGTATGGGCTCCAAACCACTTCAGCATTCAGAAGCGGCTCACCCACCTGAATTCGAAGCAGGTCAAGATTGCTTTGAGAGACGCAGAAAACCCTTTGAGCCGCGGCATAACTCGCACTAGCTTCGTCAACCTGTTTCCCGAACCACCAAAGCTCGCAGTTGCAATGGACGATGATTACATAGGGAATCGCCGCCTCGCGGCAGATTCTTGCCCAATCGAATCCTCCGGAATTTCCCCCCTGGGAAATGATTACCAAGTCGGGCTTGAATTGCTTCAGCCCAGCGTACGCTTTCGGGCCGCCATAGAAGAGCTTCTCCCGTACACGACGGACCCTCCCAACTTGATTTGGAGGGTGTGTTTCGACCTGGACGCCTTCCCTGTCCAGTTCTGTGATTCGGTCTAATTCACGCACCCAAGTCAGGACCGAAGCGAACACTTCGTGTCCCTCCCGCTTGAGCTTACGTGCGGCTTGACTCCATAACTCCTCGCTTCCACCCCAGGTTCCAGAGTGCATCGTGCTTACAAAGGCGTATCTCATTTCAAGTCATGCCCAGATCGGCTCTTTACAGGCCCCGCTTGCAACAGGCGTTCGAAAAATGCGCCGTCGAGATGCGCATTTTTACCCTCGGCATAGTACTCGCGTCCATTTCTCTGCGCCACCGCTCGTGCTTCTGCGTAGGCCGCGTGATCAGTCAGGATTTTTGAAATCTCGCAGAATGCGGCATCTGGCGGCAAAGTTTGACGCGGCGAAAAGCATGCCAAATCGCCTGTTGTGTAGCCTTGCTCGGTCTGCAAAAAAATCGTCGGCAAACCACAGGCTGAAGCGACGGTAAGGACTCCACTGAATATGCCGGCGACAACGGAGGAGCGGCGCAAGTCGTCCTCGAGCGACCATGCGGGGTGAGATATCTCGCATCGGTTACGGTGCTCTCGCGCGAGACGTTGACACGATTCGAAATCCAGATCGCTCCAGAAAGGATGTGGGCGGATCACAATACGGCAACGCGGAAGATTCGAAGTGAGCAGCCTCTCCGCAAGCTGTATCAGCGCCCGGGTCTGGCCTTCAATTCCATAAAAGTCATCTTGCGCTCCGGAGGTGTCAACCATCAGCAAGGTCTGATTGGCAAATTGGTCAGGCAAGTCCAGGATTGTGTCAAAAAGACATCCGCCTTTGACGAATTCGACAGGCGGCTCGGACAGGCCGCATGTTTGAAAAAATCTTTGATTAGTTTGCGCTAGAAAAGTGGCGGATGGCTGTCCGAAAGCAACGTACCTGGACGCTGTCACAGGAACGTCAAGAGTGTGACCGATCACTCCCTGTTGGAAAGTAATTACCGGTTTTCCCCGCTGTTGTGCTGTTCGGCAAACGGGACTGCAAAGCGCTTGCCAGTGGCACCGAGCAACCACAGCGTCAAATTCCGTCGTGGGCGCCATGCGCTCCCAAGCCTCAACGAAGTGAGCTATATATTCGAAGCGGGCCTTGACTTCCCGATTGGGGCTCAGCTTATGCGGTTCTAGAATCGAGACCGTTCTCTCAAAAGCCGAAGACCCGCGCATCCGGGCAAGACGTACTCGCAGGCGCGCTTCCATCCGATTTGAAGATTCAGCGGGATCTATGAATTCTACCTGGCCCGTGCGACCGACAGCCTTCAGTTGATCATCCAACTCACCCCGGCAAGAAGCACCTCCCGGCAGGAGACAGATGATTTTGGCATCGGTTTGCGCCAACCCAAGAAGGGAGCGCACAAGAAATTCGTTTTCGGTCTTCCGTCCAAAATAGGGCAATGGGCAGAAGAGAACGTCCCCCTTGACTTTCCCTTGCGGTCGGAGCCGGCTAACTTTATCGAGACCGCGAATCGCAGAAGCGAAAAGCCGGCTGGAATGTTGCCGTTCGCCTGACCTGGCAGCGGGGTCTGCGAACGAGCCCATTTGAAGTGCCAAGAAGTAATCCTGCAGGCTTTTATCGTGGCGATAAAGATGCACCTGCATCTGAAAAAACGCCGCGACCCGGTCACTCGGCGAATGAATTAAGCCCTCAAGACCCATGGGGATCAATGTGCCCCGACGGCCGGGCTCTGTTTGCCGATGAAGCTCGCAATGGTCTCAATCACCTGGTGCTGGGAAGTGCGAGTTAGCCCTACTGAACATGGCAGGCTGATTGCCTGGCGGTGGACCTCATCGGAATTCGGGCACAAGGGGCTACTCGAAGGATCATGGGCTGGCGAGCGATGCATTGGCTGCCAGAGCGGGCGGCTCTGTATTTTCTTCGCATTGAGTTCGCGAAGCAGTTGCCGGGAATCAATTCCTGATTGTTTCTCGTCGATCAATACCGTATACATCCAAAAGGTGCTAAACGCCCAGTCCGCCTCTTCCGGAAGGCGAATCCCCGGCAGTGAAACCAGGGACTCATTGTAGCGTTTTGCGATCTGCCGCTTCGCTTCAACAAAGGCGTCCAACTGCTCCATCTGTGCGCATCCCATTGCAGCAAGCAAATTCGTCAAGCGGTAGTTGTAGCCGACTGCGCTGTGCACATATTCCATCGGATCATCTTTCGCCTGGGTGGTAAGGTATCTTGCGCGCGCGGCCCATTCGGCGTTGTTGGTGACGAGCATACCGCCCCCGCCGGTGGTGATGATCTTGTTCCCATTAAAACTGAAGCAGGACACGTGACCGAAGCTCCCCAGGCTCTTTCCGCGGTATCGCGCGCCCAGCCCTTCGGTGGCGTCCTCGATCACCGGCAGCGAGTATTTCTCTGCGACAGCCAGAATGGGATCCAGATCGACCGGGTGGCCGAGAATGTGGACCGGAAGAATGGCACTCACGCGCCGGCCGGTCCGCTTATTGCGCAATTCCCTGCCGTCCCAGCGGCAATCCGCATCGAGAAAGTCGACAACGCCAGCCGGATCGATTTGCAAGAACCTCGGCTCCGCGTCCATGAAGACCGGCCAGGCGCCAACGTAGCGTATTGCGTTGGCCGGCGCGATAAATGTGAGCGAAGAAATGAGGACTTCGTCATCCGCCTGTACGCCCGCCAGCAGCAGGGCAATGTGCAGCGCCGCCGTGCCATTCACGGTTGCAATGGCGTACTTTGTGCCCACCCGCTCCGCCATCATTCTCTCAAACTGGTCGACGTAGCTGCCGACAGATGAGACCCAGTTCGTATCGAGACATTCTTTGATGTACTTCCACTCATTCCCGCGAATCTCAGGCACGATCAAGGGAATGAATTCTGCAGATGGCGGTGCGCCAGGAGCCAATTTTTCTGTTGGGTTCAATTTCGGTATCTTTCGTCGCCAAAGTTTTCAATAATTCTGCTACGCACCAGATGCGCCACTTCCTCAATGCCCTGGGCGACTGTGCGGGTAATCCTAAAACCGAGTTGGTCTGCTATCCGAGTAAAGGAAACACGATAGTCTCTTGGATCTTCGGCTTTGTGCACGAACTCAACCACGGCGTCTGGTGCGTGGGGTTGGATCATCTCGACGAGTTGCTGTTTCTGAAAGTTTTGATCGGTGGAGCCCACATTGAATACACTACCCGCAACTTTTTCCGCTGGAGAACCTAGTACAAGCTGAATGCCCCTGGCGGCGTCCCTCACGTGTACGTAGGGGCGCCAAAACTGTTCCCCGAACACGATGAGGTGCTTCTTCGTCAGCATCTCCATAGTGAATTCGTTGACCGTCAAATCGAAGCGCATGCGTGTGGAAACGCCGAAGACGGTCGCGAACCGCAACGGCGTTGGGCACCATCCTCCGGTTCGTCCACTTGCAAGGAGTGCTTTCTCAACCGTCACCTTCGTCTCTGCGTAGAGCGAAACGGGGCTTAGTTCGGATTCCTCATCCACGTAGGAGCTGGCGTCCTTCATTTTCCCGTAATTGCTGCACGTCGAGGCAAAGAGAAAGCGCTTCACTCCAGCCCGCTGGCTTTCCTCGATCAATGCGAGTGAGCTATCAAGGTTGACGGCCCGCGCGAGATCGGGCTGCCGTGAACACGCTGGATCACCGACAACGGCGGCTAGATGGACCACTGCTTCCATTCCGGCCACGGCTGCTTTTAGATTCGACCGGACACAGACGTCGCCAGCAACGAATTCAAAGCTGGGGTGAGACCAAACTCCTAACAGCGAGTCGCCGCCATGTAAAAGAGAGTCGAGTACCCTGACTCGGTGTCCTTCAGCCAGAAGAAGCGGAACCAGAGTCGATCCAATGTATCCAGCACCGCCAGTAACTAAAATGTTCATTATGTTATTTCTAGCTCACCTTTCCCTATACCGCAAGTGCCCAAAGTCGCACATTGCGGCAGCAGGCCAATTCAAGTCGAAACACTCAGAGAAGTTCGATGAGTCCTTTGGATGCCCAACGCTCGAGGTACTCAAGGGTCTCTTCCTCGGCCAAGCCCACATGATCGGCAACGGTCTTAACGCTCATGGGGCGATCCAAGGCAGGGACGAAATCCATCAGGGACCGCATTCGGCGGCGCTTTTCTGTGAGTGAATCTCCCAGGGCGACCTGGCCATAGTCAACGTAGAGATCATATTGTGGATTCGACAAGCAGATATTGCCTTCAAATTTCTTTAGAACGATCGGCGAAGCTTCCAGTCGATCAATTGCCCCGAGCAGGGCGTCGACGGCTTCATTGAGCGCGGTTTCCTTAATAATCTCCACACTGTCCCGGCTCGAATGATACTCGGGATAGGGGAAGCGTGAAAAGGACAGCATCGGGATTCCGTAGTTCTCCCAGACATACTCGTCGTTGACGATGATGCTTTCAAATGGTCCTGTCCTGAAGGACAGGCCAAGGTGGTCGAGGCTGGCTTTCAGAGCATGCAGAACGCTCACCATGCTGCGTCGGGATTCCTGGACGGCAAGCGGTGTGTCTGATCCAAGCATTTCAAGGAAAATTCCTTCGAGGATCTGGCCGCGTTCCGCCTGGGTTAGCCCGGCGAGGTAGAGCTCCGATCCGATGATCCCCGGCGACAGAACGAGCGAATAAGTAAACCTGGTCTTGCGTTCTTGAAGCCGGCGAAGCACTTCCATGCCCACGACACAACCGGCCAGTCCGTCATTTGCCACGCCTGCATGATCCAGATTGCCGCCGAAGACGACCGTCCAATCGAGTGCACCCCGGTGCTTGTATTCGAGGATCTTCATCGCGCCTGGGGCTTCTGTGGTGCGAATCACGACTTCATAATCGCCCGGGCCGAGCTGGTCGAAAAGCCGCTTTGGAACGCAAAAACCCCAATCTCTGGCCCAACTCCTGAATTGCTGCCTGTAGTGAAAAGGGATCGAATCTTCATTGCGGTGATCGTAGTGAAGGTGACGCCGGAGTTCTTCGAGGCTCACCGTGCCGGTAAAGCCCTGCGAAAGTGCAATCACTCCTACCGGATGTGCAGTGCCGTCATAAACAGTGCGGCCGTCTTTGAAGATTTTTGCCTCCTCGACGTCCCACGAGGGTGGTATGACCCATCCGTTATGCTGGCAGGAACTTGGCACGGAGATTGTGCGAAATGGCAATACTTCGCGCAAATAATCAACGGCCTGGTCGTAACCGTGCGAACAAACGGCCCGGTTGAGCGGAGTAAGATCCCGCAGGATTTGCATCATTGTCTTCATGTTGGCGTGCTAGCTGGGCAAATCATTGGTGTCGATGCGCGGCAGCGTCAATCGATCGTCAACATCCAAATTGGCCACGCGGGTTTCTACGGTAAATCCCAGCCGGCATTGACGGCTCCGCAGCAATTGGAGGAGTGAGTCATTGAACCCGCCATAGGGATAACAAATTGTCCAATCGTCTTTTGCTATCCCGAACTTCTCTAGAAACTTCTGGGATCGATCAATCTCAACGGCCTGCGAATCCACGGGAAGATGATTCAGCCATGCGTGGTTGTAACCATGACTGCCGATATGCATCCCATGTCGGCGTAGACAGGCGATCTGATCCATGGACATGTACAACTCGCAGGCAAAAGCTGTTTCGTCAGACGTCACGTATTGGTCAAAGAGGCGCCGCACGATTTCCACTCGGACGGGCTCCGGCAGCTCTCGTTGAAGAAGACGCTTAAGTACGATTACCTCTTGGGGATCGTAGCGATGCTTCTCAGTTACCGCTCCGAGATAGAACTCCTTGGACTTAAGGTGATATTCCGAACGAAACTCCTCCAAAGAATTCAAGACCTGGTCAAGCAATCTTCCAACGTGAGGTACGGCCGCGAGAACAAACTGAATTTTATTAACGTCCAAGACCACGTGCTCAAGGACAGGTTGTGCGGGAGGAAAGAAGCAACCTAGTATTCCTCGATCGTCAAGAATTGGAAATACGTTTAGAAAGTGGTCGCTATAGCCGTCGTCAAAGGTCAGGAGAATGGAGTTTGCCGGTAACTCTTTCTCGGGGAATAACGAAGCCTCAAGTATGTCTTTGACATTAATTGGAGTAAAGTGGGCCTCGATGTAATCAAGCTGTCTGCGAAATCGCTCCATCGACAGACCCTTGATCGCGGGAAACCGCGAACGCGCCAAGTCGCGCACATAATGATACATAACGATCGTGACTGTTCGATTCATTGGTAAGTTGGAACCCTTAGTTCACTCTGTAGATATTCAGGCTGCCGCTGTCCTGCTGCCGAACTAGCCACGGTGGCAAGGGCCTGGGCAAGGCAATGTCGGTGCCAGGACGAGCGACGAGCCAGGTTACATGCCAAGTCCTGGCAAGATTTCGAAGCATATCCGGGTTCGTGGTGGTGAACATTGAGTCGTTGTCATGGAGCATCGCGGCGAACCACGTGAGCGATGTCTCTCCCCGGTCCAAATATCCCTCGATAAGCACTGGCCGCTCCGACAGGGCAGCATACGCGTAGGAGCGCTCTCGACGTGTGGCCAAGCTATCCAAGGCATGTTTATTCGTTGCAAAGCGCTCAGTCGGCTGAGAAATCTCACGAAGATGATTCAATCCGGCGACTTCACCAGCCGTAACACCCACATCCATTTTCATTCGCCCCATCCCGAAATTGAGCCAGGACGTGATCCAGGCGAGAAAGCCGACCAGCAGCATACCCATGAGAATCGCGGAACCAGCCCTTAGAAAGCGAGGACTGCACTTCATCAATATTGAAGCACCGGCGAGGAGCAGGGCCGAGATAAAGCATAGGAGGACCCTGAGCCGAAAATGATCGGTTGGCGAGCGGCTCTTTGTTGCGAAGCTGACGACCGCAAAGAAGGCTCCGCAGGCGGTAAGAAGGATCATTCCGCTCTTCGCCAGCGCGACCCACTCCAATGTCCAACGACAGCGTTCGGCAACGCGCCAAAAGTCAAGCTTCACGAGAGAGAAAGCAAATATGCTGAACATGCATTGCAGGAAATATATGCCGTAGCGCTCGTTGCCATCGCCGAGTTGCAGGAAGAGTGAAAACGATAGCAACCCCAGGAAGCTTGCGAGGACCAAGACGGAGATTGGATCTTTTAGGGACTTAGATATCCATCGAAACCCCAGGATTCGAAATCCCAAGCCGACAAGGAAGGCTACCGCAAGCGGCCACCATTGCGAAGCCAGGTGGGTTCTGAACGTTGCTTCAGCCGCGTCTGGAGCGTGAGCATAGCCCATGATTTTCCAAGCGACGAGGAACAGACCGCACATCAGGAAGATCTGCGGCCATTTTTGAATTGGCTTGAGACGTCCCCAGAACAAAAGGAGGCCCGCCACAGCGATGCAATACAGGGCCGCGACGGAGTTCACAGGCGCCGCAAGAGCCGGCAGCGCCACTAGCAATAGCCCTCGCCAGATTGAGGATGCATTTTCCTCCATTTGAACCAGGCAAATTCCCATGATCGCGGTAATAGCGACAAGACCGTGAAGCATGGAATGCCCAAGGATCAGATGGCTGAAAGGTCCACCGTCTGCGAGGACTTGCACATCGGGGATCGTGAAGAGAATGGCTCCTTTGACATAACTGGAGCTGTTTACTTCATTGGTGAAGAGAGATAAGAGCGATCCATAGAAGAAGAGACCGGCGACTGTCGCTACTCCTCCAAACCTTGAGCCGTTCGCCTTGATGGAGAGGAGTGTACCCACTCCGAAGCACGAGAGAACGAGCGCCCAAAGAGATGCGCCGCGCGTGACGCGAGCAAGGGCGTCGCCTAAGTTGAGTCCATCAAGCCGGGAGATTGCCGCTGCCGGTGCGTATGGCCCAAAGTGGTAAAGCAGTTGTTCTGTGGCTGTTCCAGGGACGGTCGGTGGACTCTCACCGCCTTTGATAGCAGCGGCGATGCCGTAAAAGTGCTGCGTATCGACATAGATCCAATTGAAACTCCCGTCGCTGCGAAGGACCGCATCGTTGCGAGCCGATGGAAGCAGATACACGAGACAGATCAGTGCGGACAGCACTACCAGCGTGCCCCCGTAAGTAATGGTTTCTCGTGTCCAAAGGACCCGATCAACCCACAAACCGATTACTCCGGGCACGGCCAAGGCGAACCAAAGAGCCGGCAACCATATGAGTGGAAGCCCAAGCCTGAGCCAGAACGCGCTCGATGCCGAAATAATGAGGATACCCAACGCAGGAGCAAGAGGAAGGCTCAGTGCTCGCGCGCGACCAGGTAGCGCCGCAATCACAACGCCGTAGCCGACTGCGAGAACCATCATCGCGTATCCGGCTAAGTGCAGGGCAGCCGAAGTCCCAGCGGTAAAGAACACAACAGCCAACCACGGCAGGAACGCAATCCCCAGTACCGCGGACATTTTTCGATCGGAATGCATGAAGACGCCGAAGCTGGAATTAGTCGCCACATTACTCTGTAGCTCTACTTGCATCTCAGACATTGATCGCTTTCCTTCTGGCCGATCCCAAGAGCGAAATACTTCACACAGATCTGATTGCGGGAACTTAACGATTTCTTGCTTGTCTTAATAGGAAGTCAGCATGAAGTTTGACGGATTCTCCACACTCGCGGCCAATTCGCGACCGTCACTGTCTCTCACGAAGCTCGGATGTGTCGACTTTGATTCTGGTTTCTTAGCGGCTTGTGAGTCCGTCTCTGCTGCCTGTCAACCACCCTAGATCAAACCGGGCGAACGATAGATTGCCGAAACCGATTCCGGTTTCATACACCAAACCTATGGTGCCATCCGGAAAGACTGTCAGGCTCGAGTACCCGCCGGGTCCCTTCTTGATCAGCTTAGACACTGGCCATGTCTTGCCTTCGTCGTAGCTGAGCTTCACGGTCATGTTGAGGCGGTGGTCCGGATCTGCAGGACCTGAAAACAGCAGGCGGTCCATAGAGGTGCCGTCCTTTTTTCGGGAATAGCGGATTAAACTTGCCTGGCAGCCTTGGTATTCCTTTGGCCCAGTCAAAGCCACATTGTCCCATGGCTTGCCCCACGTCAGTCCGCCGTCCTTGCTTATCGCTACCGTGCGGTGGACACCTTCACGGACAATGATCATTAAAGATCCATCCACCAACTCCGTCACCTGTGTCTCTCCATAGAGGCCGGGTAACTTTCTTCCCGACTTCCATGTCTTTCCGTGGTCGTCACTGAAAATTACCCCATCATAGGTGGGAGCGACCAGTCTGCCACCTTGCATTTGGATGCCGATGCCAGGACCGAGTTCCTTAAGCCCGGTGCCTTGTGATATTTCGGTGGGGGATGACCAGGTTGCGCCTTCGTCACTGCTCTTCATAAGCAAAATGTGCGCTGGAGCGTCTTTGTACGGTTGAGGATAGGGATTCACGAGGAGGAAAATGGTTCCATCATTCTGGTCGATGATGGGCACTGGATTCATATATGCTTCTCCAGCCTTGCTGGCGATAAGTACCTGCATAGGCTGCCAAACTATTCTCCCTTTCCTCACTCGACGAACCGCCGCGGAATCTTGGACGTGCGCAGGGCTCAGTGGTCCGAAGTTGCCCAGACTCCGCTTAAGTACAAGGTTAGTCGGTGAGCCATCGTCGGCACGATCACGGCGTCCCTCGCAGAAGACCAGAATGGTTCCATTCCGGGTGACGACCATGGAGGGGATTCGGTAGGTGTGGATCGCGTCACGGCCGCCGACGAATACTTGCGTCTGCTGGTGCAGAAGCGCTGCAGCCGAAGGCCCGAGCGGGGCCGCCAGCAGCAACGGAAGCCAGACACTTGCGGCTACACTCGCGCGCTGTTTTTTCATCTTGTTTGAAATTGAGACATCGACCATCATGCTCTGAAATACTGCATTGGCAGTAGACCCCGGAAGGTCATCACGCCTCACTTTTTGTGAAGGGACGTCCAAATTGCGAAGTTTCCGGGATTCTCCAAGACGAGAAGTTGCCCGGAATCCACTTCCTGATCACTGCTTAGCGCCATCTGGCTTCTATTTTTTGGAATTGTCGCTCTTGTATCTCTGAAACTGGAATCTCCTTTTTCGTCAGTTGCGACTCTTTGCCGCGACGATCATCGGTCAGGTTTTCGGAGATGAAACGGCTCATGCTGAGCCGTTCACTCAACTCCCTAACCAATAACAGGCCGCCGTCGGATTGAAAGACATTGACGATTTTGATGCTTCTAGATTTCGGACTGATGAATCAAGAAGGGAATGCGACGGGAAGGCGACGGCACAATCCATTACCACGCACTGAGCCCGCCATCCACCACCAGACAATGACCAGTCACATAACTAGAGGCATCAGAAGCGAGATAAATCAGCGCGCCAACCATTTCATCTGCCTGCGCCATTCGTGCCAGGGGAACTCGGGCAGAATAGCGCGCCTTGAAGGTATCGTTTTGTCCGCTCTCCACACCAGCAGGAACGAGAGCGTTGACCCTAATCCCCGAGTCGCCCCAATTCGCAGCCAGATAACGTGTAAGTCCGACGACAGCTGCTTTGGACGTGGAATACACTGCCGGGTTGCTGATTTGGCGGCCGAGATAAAATGACCCCTCGTAAATTCGTTTGTCGGACGATACGATGCCATAGATTGAAGCGGTCTGGATGATGCTGCCGCCAACTCCCTGCTTTTGCATCTGGCCGCCTACGGCCTGCGCAACGAGGAACATCCCGTCAACATTTACCGACATGATCTTCCGCCATTCGGATAGTGAGTACTTTTCCGTACTGGCAAAGAATGCATCCAGGTCAGCTGACTTCGAGGCAGCGTTGTTATGGAGGATATGGATTGCACCAAATTGCTCGACCACCCTCTCGACCATTGCAGCTACAGAGCCTGGATCCGACACATCGCAGGCGACTCCGAGTGCCGGTGTTCCGTAGTCGCGTTTCAACTCTTCGGCAAAGGCGGTGCATCGGTCCTGGTCTAAATCAACCACCGCCACCTGCGCACCAAATTCGGCGAGCCCTCTGCAAAATCGTTGGCCGAGAATTCCCACGGCGCCTGTGACGACGGCAGTTTTGCTGGTCAGTTCAAAAAAACTCTTATAGTGAGATTTCATTGAGAAACACTTCCCTGTTTTCTTCGCGGGACATTCGACCGGCGATTAGTACGCGCATCACTTCGAGCGTTCGTTCAGGTGGAATAGCGGGCCGGCCCGTCTTAATGGACTCGACAAACTCCCAAAGCATGCGGCGAAACATTGAGAAATTATCAAAGATGTCGAAGGCACTGGTGCGCTGCGTGCCAAATAATTCCAGGTGAAACGTCCGCGCGGATTCTCCCATGGCGTCAATCTGCAGTAGTACTCCGTCATCCAGGCGTACCACGGCCGAGGCATGTTCACTGGGCAGCATTCGCACAGAGACAGGGTGAGCCGGGGTCATCCCAAAGACCGCGTCAAGCAGGTGCACACCGTATTGCTCCCATGAGAGCACAATCGCACCGCGAATCAGCTTCAACTGGCCATAAGCGGCGAGATCAGCACGCGGTTCGTCCAATTCGCGGGCGTAGCGCATACCTGCACAGGACATCAACTGGGCTTTTTCAAGATATGGCTTGAGAACGCGCAGTTCGGAAATGTCAACACTGAGCGGCTTGTCGATAAAAACCGGGAGCCCCGCTTCGAGAAAGACCTTCGCCATCTCGAAGTGAGTTTCATAATCATCGCGAGCGATGATTACGGCATCTACCTTGCCTAGGAAGTCTCGATAGTCGATCACACCATTTGGAATTCGGCAGGCGGCACACAGTTTCTTTGTAGACTCCGGATACTGAGTCCATGCGTGCGTTATCGTCCAGCCTGCGAGCCCAAACTCGGACGGATGACGGCGGCGGACATACTCATAGATTCCAGGCCACCCCGAGGCCGCGAGGCCTTCAGGTGAGTATCCATTGATGATCGAACTGTAAGAGAACGGATGCCCATTTCCTTCGCTCAATCCAATGATTCCGAGGGACTTTACCATATCGCCCAGCCGCCATCGACACAAAGGTTCTGTCCGGTGATGTAACTGCCGGCGTCAGAGCAAAGCAGCGCAACGGCGCCCTTGAGCTCATCAGGCTGGCCGATGCGATTCATCGGGTTCTTGGAACCAAGCTTTTCCATGAATACCGTATGCTGCTGCGTCGGCGGATGCGGAAAAGCGCCAGGGCTGAGTGCGTTTACGCGAATCCCGTGCGGCGACAGGAAGCTGGCCAGGTATCTAGTGAATTGAATCACTCCAGCCTTGGCAGCGCCATAACTCGGTGGGTTCGCAAACTCCTTGCCATCGTAGATTCGATAATCAGGTCCGATGTGGCCGTACATCGAGGCAATGTTTAGAATGACTCCGCGGCTGGATTTCAGATCAGGAAATGCCGCCTTAGTCAATCGAAAAACCGAGTTAAGGCTCATATTGATGTCGTAGTCCCAGTCCTCGTCTGAGATGGACTCCCAAGAGTTCTTGTTACCTGACCACGCGTTGTTGACAAGAATGTCGATTGCCCCGAAGTGCTCATGTACCTGGGCGATAAATTCTGGAGCAGAACCTTTCTTTAGAAGGTCAAGCTCCAAGCCAACCGCCTTGATTGAGTTCCCGTTCAGACGCATGATTTCTTCGCATTTCATCTCGCATTTCGTCTTGTCTCTGCTGGCGAGGACCAAGTTGGCACCCAATTCCGCGAGCGTCTCGCTGATGGCGGTGCCCAGGTAGCCAGCACCACCTGTGACAACTGCCGTCTTACCCTTCAAAGAAAGCAACTGTTGCAATGACTTGCTCATTAGTTTGATTTCCTCAGTAAAGCTTCAACGATCATAAAGTCGACGCTATCATCGATGTCCTGGGAGCGGTCCCTTGGCATCAAGACCGCGCCGAGCCTTCCTACCAACAGTGACTTGGTTTCGTGCGCTAGCAAGGAAGCACGAAACACATAGACCGCACCATTCAACTGGTATGCCTTGGGCAGCTTTTGCCGGGGCAACCAAGGTATGGCGCCTTCAATGAAAACTTCCGGTACACCATCGACGAGTCGCCAGGCCCGGTGCGGATTGAGCTCAGCTTCCTTGAATGTTGCGACCGAATCGTAACCGCCCTCGCTGACGAGTTTAAGGCAGTCGCGCACATCGTTTGCCGTGCGGAGGGGACAGGTCGGCTCGAGCAGGATGACCCATTCGGGCGGCTCGCCTTCCGATTGAAGCCGCTCGAGAAGATCCTTGAGCGCATCGATTACCAGGGCGTCGTCGGTGGCAAGATCCGGCGGACGCGTGTAGACCTCAGCGCCATGCGCCTTTCCCACGGAAGATATCTCAGGATCGTCAGTTGAAACGATGATTCGGTCGATCTCGCTGACTTGCTGAGCAACTTCTATCGACCAAGCCAACAACGGCCTTCCACCGAGTGGCCGGATGTTTTTGCCGGGAATCGATTTGCTTCCGCCACGGGCGGGGATGACTGCAATGACGCGCTTTCCATTCAGCATGAGGTGATTTCTTCCGGGGTCATCACTCTGTTGTTGGTCTTGAGCCTAGTCGCCCGAGACTGTCGAGGGCTTTGCGGTATTCGGCCCATTCGCCGGTGTCGATCCAGGCATTCTCGCCGATTGGGAACACACCAATGCGACCGCCCGACTTCTTGATCTCCTCAATGAAATCGGTCATATCGCAACGAGCTTCTTCTGGAATCAAATCAAGCCGGTCGCGGCGTACGACATACATTCCGGTGTTTACGAGAAAGCTGTATTGCGGCTTCTCCCTGATCCGGGCGAGGCTGCCGCCCTTCTCCAACTCGCATACACCGTACGGAATGTTGTAGTCCTTCAAGGAAGCCACAAGGGTGAGATCGTAATCGTTATCGGTATGAAAGGACACCAATTCGGCAAGATCCGCCTGGATCACGATGTCACAATTGGTGACGATGAGATTCTCCTGGGATGCCGAATAGAGAGCCCGAAGCGCACCTGCCGTCCCTCGCGGTTCCTTCTCCTCAAGAAACGCTACTGAGTATACCGGCGCTAACTCTTCAAAGAAAGATTTGAGGATCTTTGACTTATAGTTAACCGAAAGGTGGAACCGATCCAACCCGTAGGGCAAAAACTGGTCAATAATGATTTCAATTACAGTCCGGTCGCCCATTGGGATAAGCGGTTTGGGGAGGACATTGGTGAAGGGTGCCAAGCGCGTCCCTCGTCCTCCTGCCATGATTACAACCGGCAGATTCAGGCGGCTCTTCGGTTTGTATGATGCTTCGGTTTGAAAAAGTTCCTTCCAAAAAACCAGCTTAACGATTTCACGAGAGGGATTGACTACGGGAACGCAGCCGAAATTGCCAGCGAGCATCTCGTCCCGCAGTTGATCAGTCTCAAAGCCCTCTTCCACCACATGGGGACTGCGATTGCAAACTTGAAGCACCCGTGCCTTCAAGTCTCCGTCGGACAGAATCCAGCGCCGGATATCGCCATCTGTCAATGAGCCGACTAGCCGAGCCTCCGCATCGACGACGAAGACGATCTTTTCTTCTGTCTTCTCTAACCGCTCCATTGCCTGACGGATGGTGTCCGTTTGGGGCACGAGAAACGGTTTAGCGCTCTCATTCATGGCTATCGTCTCGGACGAATGCGTGTTATGCATGTGCAGGAATTCACACTGTTTATTTTAGATCGTTAAAGTGTTTCTTTAACAAGTTCTCAGAGATTTCAACATCCTTAAGTACTACTTTGATTCGCTCGCTGGTGCGCCCATCGTGATAGCGGTCATATGGATTGCGCATGCCGCGGAGCGATGTCCGGAAGCGGGAAGAAAGCGCCCGCTTGATGCCCCGCTCGATCGCTGCCTGGTCACACGGCACATCGATGATATTTGCCGCACGGACCCGACCCCGCTGTCGATCACCGATATTCACGACGGGCAGACGAAAGGAAGGCGCCTCCGTTAATCCACTTGAGGAATTGCCAACCATCAGGGCCAGATGTCGAAGACAACTCAGGTATCGGCGATGGCCGAGGTGAGGCATCCATTTGAAGCGCAGCGGGCTCTGTGCACACAAGGCGCGCAATCGAGAGTTGATCAAGGCACCCTGCGCGTCTGCATTCGCCATTGTAAATACCGCTTTCAGACCGCTAGCCTTGATCGCAGCCACAAGGCAACTAACCTGCGTGGTGGCGCTGCCTGCATCGCGCGTAACGGGATGATAGGTAACGAGCGCGACTGGCCCATCAAGCTGAAAATCAAGGTCCTGTTCGAGCTGAGTCCGCGTTAAAAGCGAGGACCCATAGAGTTGGTCAAGCCCCGGCGCCCCGAAGTTAAACACTCGACGGGGCGATTCGCCCATCTGGATGATGCGCTGGCGATAGGTCTCAGTCGCGGGAAAGTGGAGAGAAGACAGCTTGGTGATCGCGTGACGCACCGAATCGTCGATGGCGCCCTCAGTTAACTCTCCTCCATGGATGTGGGCGATAGGTATCCGGAGCATCATTGCGGAGACAGCGGGGCCAAGTAACTCAAAGCGGTCTCCTAACACCACGATGATGTCAGGCTTCAACTCGTCGAACGCCTGAGCGAATCCTTTCAGGCCCAGGGCAATCGATTTCACACTGTCAAGATTCGAAGCTCCCGTCATCCGAAGATTGATCTTCCGATCAATCCTGAAGCCTTCCGCCTCGATATCACGCCAGGTCTGGCCGAAACCGCGAGACAAATGCATGCCTGAAGCAATCACCTGAAGACGGAGATCGGAATCGGATTGAATCGCCTTGATGAGTCCACGAAGGAGACCGAAGTCAGCTCTGCTGGTTGTCACCACGCAGATTTTGCGCCTTCTCATGCCAGATGATTCCAGTTGATGACTTCATCCTTCTCGACGTTGACTCGCAGACTGCGCCCCATTAACGCCGGCAGGAGTTTTGGAGCAAGTCCGTTGCCGGGGCGTTTGATTTCCAGGTCGCCAAGCACAAGCTTGTGTCCCACGGGCAGTGGATGAGCGGCCACCACGCTTTTGCGGGCAACCGAAATGTTGGGAAGTTCACAAGGGGCTGGAGCCTTGATGCCCGTGCCAAGCGCTACCTCAACATGACGAATAGCGGTCACCATTTGTTCGAGCTCCCCCGGCTCAAGAGAAGCGGCATGGTCCGGGCCCGGCAGCGAACGATCAAGCGTAAAGTGCTTTTCAATGACCTCGGCGCCCAAGGCCACTGCGGCAATAGCAATCTCGATACCCGGAGTGTGGTCAGAGTAACCTACCGGTAAGTCAAATGCCGACTTGAGCGTCAGCATCGCGCGGAGGTTCACCTCGTCATACGGCGCAGGGTACTCGGTCACGCAATGCAAGAGGGTCAGTTGCGTGGTTCCCGCAGCTCGAAGAACCTGTACAGCCTCTTCCACCTCGCCGAGCGTCGACATGCCGGTTGACAGAATCACTGGCCGACCTTTGCTTGCGATGTGCTGAAGAAATGGCAGGTTGGTGATCTCGCCTGAAGGCACCTTGTACAAAGGCAGATTCATTGAAGCAAGCAGGTCCGCGCTTTGGCAGTCGAATGGGCTCGACAAGAACTGAATTCCGATTTTTTGGCAATGGTCGATCAGATGCTCATGGGCCGCAGCGTCTAATTCCAGACGCTGCAACATCTCGAATTGTGACTCCGCACTTGCAGTCGTGCGCTCTTGATAGGCTGCCTTGTGAGCTGAACGACTGGCTAACAAACTAGCTCGGAAAGTCTGAAACTTGACCGCATCGGCGCCGCTGGCCTTGGCGGCGTCGACCAGACGCAAGGCAAGATCAAGCGAGCCGTTATGATTCACCCCCGCCTCGGCAATGATGTATACATGCGACATAAGGGCCTATTTTATCCGGAGTGCCGGGCAGCCTACATAAACACCCGGCTCAATCAGGCTACGCACCACGGTCGCTCCGGCACCAATAATGCAGCCCGAAGCGATCTCGATTCCTTCAATTACGGTGGCCCCGGCTCCGATCATCGAGAATTGGCCGATGGTAACTCCTCCGCAAATTGTGGCGCCTGGGCCAACGTGCACCCAGTCAGAAAGAACGGAATCGTGTTCGATTGTGGAATTGGTGTTTACGATCGCGCCCTGCCCAATGGATGCGCCCGCATTGATCACTGCCCCATCCATTACCACTACGCCTTCGCCACACGATGCCGCGTTGCTAACGATTGCATCAGGCGAAGCTATCAGTGGAAAGTTCAGATCGAACGACCGCAATCGCGCGCAGAGCGCTGACCGCAATTTACCCAGACCGACTTGACCAACTGCGAGCACGGCTGAGAGCCTCTCCGGTCCACTGGCAAGTAAGCCAAGTTCTCGGTCACCTCCGAGGAATGGAACCCCCAATATTGAGCCATTATTTTTCAAATCGGTGTATCCAACTATGCGGTATCTCCCCATCTTCTGAACGATGCTGATGACAACCTTGGCATGACCGCCACCGCCTATTATTGCGATTTCTTCCATGCTTTTCCCAGCCTTCAATTCCTCATTCGGGGATTAGAGCTCCCATCCTGCTCATGTGTTGTTTTAGAACGGCTGGCAAGCCCGTTGCCTCGTCGCAACGCGCTTTTGCCACTTCCCTGATCCGGGTTCGCAGAGTCTCACCCTGAACAAGGTACTTCCGCGCCAACGACACAATCTCATCAATCTCGGAGTCGCCAGGAAAAGAATCGAATTGCCGCTGGATGTCATATTCGAGCACCCGGGAAAGGCTACTCATCTTGTGCGCATGAGATCCAAGAAAAATGCAAGGAGTACCGCCAAGCGAGGCAAAGATTGACGGATGGTATCTTCCCGAAATGAAAAGCCGGGCATGGGCCAAAACAGCCCCGCACATCAGGATGGGTGAATCCGCCGGGACAATGCCGACACCTTTTTCCCGCGCAACTCGCCGAAGAAACGAATCTGGAAAATCATTCTCCGTCAGGTACACGAGGAATCCCAGCCGCTTAATCGCATCAACGAGTAGACCATAACAATGCACCGACTCGTCTGGCTGTGCGGCAGCTGATGCGCCTCCTCCTATGCAAATGTAGGGTTGAGAAAAGTCTAGTTTGCCCCAATATTCATCCTGTTCGGGATGAGGCAGCAGGAAGTCGCCATCCAATGGCGGATAGGAGTTCTCGGCTGCGTAACGCGGAAACCACGCAAAGAGTGAATCGGGAACATAGAAGGCGTTGGTCTCCTGCATTTCCTTTTGAACGTATTCCAAGGACTCCGGGTCACGCAACAAAACGGCCCTGCATCGCGCAAACAGCCGCCTCGCCGTAGCGAGCGTCGTTCCGTTCCTTCCCGTTACCGGACAATCCGAGATCATTGAATTCACGAGAAAGACGGGCTTGTCCAGGCGAATCCCGAGTTCGATCATTGCGAGCAAGAACAAGGTTTGACGGCGCGGCGGAGTTGAGAAAATGATGTCACCGTCGCCATCGAGCACAAAAAGATCGGAGTCCGCAGCTTGATCATAGATCCTGGTGAGTGCCGGATACCTGTGCTTGTGAGCCAACAAATTGTCAATGCTGACAATGGGATTTTCTGCAATGAAGTCGTGTGCGCCAAGCAGAAGTTCCAGCTTGATGTACCACTTGAATAGCTTTCGCCGAGGTCGGAGGAGCAGGGAACGAAAGAACCGATAATACCTTGCCGGCGTAAGTGTGCCCACGTAGCCAGTTTCAGCGGTAGATAGGTTGAACCAATCTCCTGTGACGCCGCCGGTGATTTCGAACGAACCTGCTAGTAACTGGCGTAGAGCAATACTGGCAGCGCGACCCCAGTTGACGTTGGTTCGATTGTCGCCGACAAAGAATGCTTTCATCCGGGCGCCTATTGCAATTGATGGCGGCAATTCAGCAGCCAGCGGACTATCTTGGATGTCGTGCATCAACTGTTAACCAGAGATACGATGAATGACGCATGGTCCAGGTGATCAGGAATGTGCGGATCCGTGGTGTGCGGGTTCTCCGCAAAGTGCCGGTCGGCTCAACGATATCTCGTCGGTCGTGCCGTCCGGCAGTTCCCATTCATAAGGCACAACAACCGGGGTCGAATGGGATGCGTATGTGAGGTACTCTCCCCTGTAACCGTATTCGGCAAGATCCCCGACCACGTTGAAATAGGCAACGTCCCTATAAGTAACAATCATGTCACTGACTGTTGCCGCGCGAATGCTCATTTTGACTGTATAACTTTGTGGCAACAAAGGAATGGATTTGAAGGTGCATCTAATTCTTCCTTCCCCTTCGAGGAATTCGGGGACGCGCCCATCTAACAACATGTTGGAGGTGAAACAGGAGCCATTTATCCCCAGCACTCCGAGTGCGAATATGGGTTTTTCAATTCGCATTTGCGCATCGTAAGATATCTCGACGACCAGGTTGTCACCCGGGAGAAACACGTTGCTTTCTTCGCCCTGGTCATTTTTCAGTTTGACCTTTTGGATGAAGATTCCATAGTCTGGATTGGAGCAGGACTGCGTCGACTCCTCGGCAATGCTGTTGTAGTAGCTCTCTATAATTTCATCCACATGCCCATCTTGATAGAGTCTCCCATGCTTCATCCAAATTACTCTCTTGCATAAATTCCGAATGGCGTCCAGATTATGGCTCACGAATAGGACGGTTCTGCCACTCTCGGCGAAGCTCTTTATCTTTGCGAGGCACTTCTTTTGGAAGGAGGTGTCACCAACTGCAAGCACCTCATCGACAATCAGGATATCCGGTTCAAGGTGCGCGGCCACCGAGAATGCCAAGCGAACGTACATGCCAGAGGAATACCGTTTGACAGGTGTATCGAGAAACTCTTCGATCTCTGAGAATTCAACGATCTCATCAAATTTTCGAATGATCTCGGTACGCGTCATTCCAAGGATGGCGCCATTCAGAAACACATTCTCGCGCCCAGTCAGCTCCGGGTGGAATCCCGTGCCAACTTCAAGCAGGCTCGCAATCCTACCGTCGATGCTGATTCGCCCCTCGGTCGGAATAGTGATACGGCTCAATATCTTCAACAAGGTGCTCTTGCCCGCACCATTGCTCCCGATAATACCGACCACTTCCCCGTGTTTGATCTGAGCGGAAACATTTCTTAGTGCCCAAAAGTCCTTTTCCTTCAGGTCGCTCTGCCAGCGCGAACGGAGCCAGGTGAAAGGCGCTCTCATTGCTTTTTCAATCGCATGTCGAAGGCCGTCACCTTTCGCCGGATTACGGCCTATGGTGTACAGTTTGCCCAGATTCTCGATCGAGATTGCAAAATCGGGTTTAGCGTTACTCGTGTGGGGAACCATTATGATCTCTCAAATGACATCGGCAAAAGTTCGTTCGGTCTTTCTGAAATACCAAAAACCTGATGCTACGAGAATGATTACATCAAACACCGCAATCGCAAGCCCGGGCCAATAAATACTGCTTGTTCTCCCTAATATGCACCAGCGAAAGCCATCTATGATTCCAACCATCGGATTTAGTGCGAACAGGAGGCGAAATCGGTCCGGGACGACGCTGCTCTGAAAACCGACGGGCGAGATATAGAGACCAAATTGAGTTACGAATGGGACGATAAAGCGGAAATCGCGATACTCGACCATTAGGGCGGCAACCCACAGTCCAACCCCGAGGGCCGCACCACACACAAGCAGCATGAAAAATGGCAGTAGTACTACAGTTACAGGGGGAGCAAAGCGGTACCAAATCATCAAAGCCACAAGGAAGATGGCAGAAATGAAAGAATCCACGAGGCAGGTCATGACGCTGCTGACCGTAATAACAAGTCGCGGAAAATACACCTTGGAGATCATGTTGGAGTTCATTACCAGACTGTTTCCGCTTTCCGACATCGCGGTGGAAAAGAACTGCCACGGGAGCATCCCGCAGAGCACCAGCAGGGGATACGGCAACCCGCCGGCAGGCATTTTGCCCAGCTTCCCAAATACCACCGTGAGCACAATCATGGTTAGAAGCGGCCGAATGAGTGACCAGCTTACGCCGACGACAGTTTGCTTGTAGCGCACAAGCAGGTCGCGCCACGCAAAGAAGAAAAACAATTCTCGATAGCGCCAGAGGTCCCGCCAGTATTGCCTTTCGATCAGATCGGCTTCTATGATCAATTCGGTCATATGTGGTTCATCCAAACCTTCAAATTGTTTTCATTCTCGATGGACCGGCTGAACAATGCGGCAATTCCCGACGGTTGCAGGGTCCTTATTATTGATCGGAGCATATTCGACATCAATTGTGCTGCATCCAAGTCAAGTTGAACGGGCTCTGACTTTGTCTATTGGGGGCTCGATCGGCACCTCGAGAACGGCTTCGGAGACATCACGCTTAAGCTGCTTGAGATTGTCGTGGTCTGCTGTCATCGGTGTATCAAAACCCCCGACCGAAACCGGCTTTCGAGCAAAGTGTTGAACTAAGCGAAACAGAATTGTACGATCTGGAAACGGATGCAGGAGCTCCTGTATGAACTCGGGTTCGTTTTGCGGAAGGTCCTGAAAACATTCCGCTAGTATATCGTCGTTCCCCTTAAGCGCCTGCGGTAGATAAGCAATCATCTCATTTTGAGTTACTGCCGGATGATCAGGAATGGGTTGACCGGCAAGTTGTGCCCACAAAGCTCCCACCAGGTCACGCCCCTTTCCCAGGCGCAAATAACAGGGAGGCGCAAGACGCGGATTCATTTCTATGAGGTAGGCAGCGTCGGACTCATCTTCGATCATGAAGTCCAACCCAAAGAATCCTGACAAGCCCAGGCGGAACGCGATCTTTTCTGCTGCTAACTTCATCTCTGCATCATTGACGATCCGCACGATGCTGGCAGGGCCAGTGGCACCATCGGACCGAACAACCTTGACCCCAATCAGCGCGAGTACGCGCCCCTTCCACGAAAAGACAGTGCAGTTCGCCGGACGTCCGTGAATATAGGACTGAACAACAAGGGCTCGCTCCAATCGATTCCACCAAGATCTTAGGAGAAATGGGTCTCGATTAACGATTAGTCTCTTTACGGCTCGGGTAAATCGCGACATCTGAGCAAGTTCAGCACACGCGCGCTCTAATTGATCCGCAGACTTGATTACTCTCACGCCGACACCGCCCCACGTGCCATCGGCCTTGATGACCCATGGTAGCTGCTCTTGCGCTCGCCAACTGTCGAGATTCTCTAGTGAACAAATCCGACGCGTACTTGGCACGCGAACCCCTTCTTCGCGGGCGATTGCGAGGAGATCATTGCGGGAAGAAACGGTCGAATAACTTGCGGGCGATCCAAGGGAACGTTCAATCAGCGCCACCATTCTGTCCCCTGCTGCTCCACGAGATTTCGCCAGCGCGTATAACTCATGAAGATGCTCAACGCTACGGTCACACGAAGGAACAATGATGTCCGGGTCCACTGCTTCAATAGCGGCTTCTAGCGACTCGACCGGGCGAAAGGCGCTATAACGAAATGTCCTCTTTACCGCGCGAGCCTTTAGCAGCGCGTGACCCCGACCCGGGCAGATAGCCGAAACATCGCAACCAGCTTCTGCCAGACCGATGGCAAGACGCGCCGCCAGGTCCCACCGGTTAGTGTCGGTGAGCAGGACCTTTGTTACCGCGACCTCTGATGTCGCTGACTCGATGCTCTTCATTTGATATTTCGCGTCCAATCTCAGAAGCTAATACAGGGTCATTCCGAGCGCTCGGGCCGCCCCGATGCGCTTGGCTCTCTGCGCGTTTGACCTATTGCGCGACCGTCTCCTGCGTTTCTCGTTCTGCTTCTGAACGAATATCCGATGCGGGCGTGCGCCTCACGAAGCTACGCGGCGCCGTCCGCTTAAGGTGCTTCGAAAGTCGAGGTGCCGCAAATCCGGCGCCGTAAGCAAAACGAAGCAATGGTCCGAAAGTGTTTGCTGCTGTAATGCCAACAAAGTATAGATTGTCCACGGTCGATTCAAAGCTTGACGAAAGTACCGGGGTTTTATCGACACATCGTATTCTTGAGACAATGTTGGAATCAAGAAAGGTCAACCGATGCAGGTCCGGCTTATACCCAGTGGCAGCAATGACATGATCTGCACTGAGTGTTTTCGTTGCTCCAGCCGTGTCTATCAGATGAAGAACCACGCGGCCGCTTTCGACAGTGGCTGCGCTAATCTTCATTCCTAAATTCAGTTCTACCTTTCCGACGACTTGTTCTTTGATGAACCAGCACGGAGCAGGTCCCAGGATGCGACGAACTTTGTCGAGACGAAATTGTACTGGCATGAGCCGGAACACCAGTGGAAAGTTTGTGCAGAGGTATAGCTTCCAGCCTAGACCAATACCAGTGACTGGTGCGCTCAGACGATCGAACCACGAAGGCTGGCGGTTATTCGGGGGGTCGTGAAAACGAATCTTAGGACCGCGCGCAATCACTCGAACGGAAGCACCAGCTTGATGAAGCAAGGCAGCGAGATCAAGCGCAGAGGCGCCCGCGCCAACGATAGCCACTTCACTTCCTTTGAACTGGTCGAGTGCGCTGTGCTTCGAGCTATGTGTCACAGACTCTTCGGGCAACTGGGCCAGTTCAGGGGGCATGTATTCGTAATAGGTTAGTCCCACCGCGACCACAACGCGCCGTGCGTTACAAACTTCGCCATTCCCAAGTGTGACCTGAAAGCCGACGTTAGAGCTCTGCACCAAAGTGACCCTTTGACACTCAAGTTCCGGTACAAACCGTTTTTGGAACTCCAAACCGTACGAGGAGAACACCTCAAGCGGAACGGGGTTTCCGGTCGCAGAATACGGGAGTCCTCGTTCCTTGCAATATGCCTCCAGAGTGAACTTGGAGCCTGAATCGTAAAGCGACGAGGCAAAGCCCTCGGATTTCAAGTGCATGCCCTTCGGCATATGGTTGAGCCAGAATTCCATTGGGGTGCCAAAGATGCGGAAGTCTACTCCCGCAGCCTTGAGATGAGCGGCGAGGGAGAGCCCGTATGGTCCCGCGCCAACGATAGCCACATCGCAGTTATTCATTCCTCTCCTCATTCGGGTCCTAGCGTTCGGCACATTCTTTTCGGAGTTCTTGCCGTGTTTTTTTATCGAAGGCGCGCTGATAAGCGGCAAGTAAATTCCCGACAGAGTATTCCCAGGCGAGTTCTTCTTCCACTCGCTTTCGCCCGAATTCACCCATCTTCCGCCGCACTTCGGGATGCTCGAGCAACCACAGGATTTTGTCCGCAAAGTCAGCAACAAGATCCATATTGTCGCTATACAGCGATGATTCCCCTGCACTGAAGCGTCCTTCTTTTAGATCGAACTGAACAATGGGTTTCCCCAATGCCATGTATTCCATAATCTTGATCATCGTGGAGATGTCGTTCATCGCGCAGGGTCGGTCGGGATTAACACACACATCCGAAGTCGAGAGAATCTCAAGCAAGTCCTTATCTGGCACCCGGCCTGTAAAGTTGACCAAATCTTCAATATTCTTCTCCTTCACCATCATGCGCAATCCCGCTAAGCCCGGTCCACCTCCCACGCATGTAAAGTGGATGTCTTTTCGCCCCCGCTTCTTGATTTCCACGGCCACATCGAGCAGGATATCCAGACCTTCCTGAATACTCATCGTTCCCACATAACCAACAAGATAAGGCTTGCCATATTTAAGCTCCGGCCGAGCTGGAACCCATTTGAATTGTTCCAGATCTGGGCCATTCCGCACCACAAATACATCTTTTCGATCGAGGCCGCCTCGGCTGATAGCCAATGACTTATAACTCTCGTTGGTCGCCATAACTACGTCGCTGACACGGTAGGTCATACGCTCAAGCCACACCTGCACCTCGTAAAACAAATCCTTTCTCGCATACTTTGACAGATACAGTTCCGGATTGGCGTCGTGATGATCAAAGATGTATTTGACTCCGAAAAGTTTGAAAGGCAAAGCCACAAGAAAGATGTTATCCGGTGGATTGCACCCTTGAATTACATCAAATCCACGCGTAAGAAAGATCCACCACGCGTAGAGGAATTCCCAGAAAAGCGCCCAACCATATTCCCAGAGATAGCCTAACGGCGTATCTCCTTCCTTGGGCATCGGGTGCCGGTAAATGTGGACGCCGTCCAGGACTTCGTGATTGCGACTGTACCCTTTCCCGCGCGGCGAGAGTACCGCGACCTCGTACCCCGAATCGCGAAGGGCACGAGCTTCTTTCCACACTCGGCTGTCGAAAGGTACAGGAAGGTTTTCAACAACAATCAATATTCTCTTTTGCACAGATGCTCTCATTGTTCGAGTGACTTGTAGAGTCCTGCTAGTGCACACAACATCGTCGCCTGGCCCCAATGCAAGGTGGGAGTCTTATTGACGATCCACCGCGAGTATCGCCTGTAGTAGAAGTATCCGCTCTTATCTTGCATGTTCAGCAAAGTCCAATCCGCCACTTTTTGTGCCAGCGACACGCTGGCCGGGTCGTAATCTCTGAAGAAAATAAGCGTATCGATCGCCTGCGAGCTGCATTGGATGTCTAGCGGAAGCATTTTATTGTTATAGTATTTCGGCGTGCCGTCCGGAAGAAAAAAATTGGCTTTCCAGTATTCGTATCCGCGCAGCATATTTTGCATAAAAAACCGATCGCCCGTGCTTTCAGTGTAATGCCTGAAGCAGTCCAGGACATACGCTGTATGAAAGTTATCGACCCAGTGCAGATTTTGCTTTTCGCCATAGTACCACGAGCCGTCCGCCTTTTGATATTTGGCCGTATATCGCACAGCTTTTTCTGACATTTCCCGATAGCTCTCCTCGCGATTATGAGCAAAGGTTCTTGCAAGCAGACTGGCTCCCAGCATACTTGCATTGTGGACTCGTTCTACCTTTCCAGGAATGTAGGTGATACAAGCTGAATCTCCGTCTGGAAAGGACTCGAGGTCATGAACGATATGCTCACACGCGCTAACTGCGACTTCCAAGTAACTATTCTTGTGAAAATGTTCGAACGCATCAAGAAACGCGTGTCCTATCAATGAGGTCCATACGATTGTCGGGACGCCTTTGGGCAGGTAATTGGAACGGGACTGATAGTCGAAATGATTTCCCCAACATGCGCCGCTGTAACCGGGCGCCTGGTGTTCAATTAGCCATTGCAGAGCATCCTCGGCCTTCTTTGCCCACTTCTGGTCCCCAGTCGATTCATGAAGGCGAATAAAGCCTCGGGCCAAGAATCCCATACCCTTGCTGGAGTGTTCTTTCGCGATTCCTAGCATAGGGCGGAGATTCAATGGGAATCTTCGTACCCCCTGTTGTAATACCGTACGGAGAAATTTTGTTTCGAACGTAAGAGGGCGCACAAACTTTGCATTGAGACCGTCAAAAGTATCGTAGCCGCGGTAATCATTCTGTTCCAGCCATTGAGACAGTCGCTCGATCGAACTAAGTACCTTTGCCCTTTGCACTTCATTTGTGTCCAGAGCATTCCTCGCCTCACCAAGAGAAGCCGTCGTACTTTCCATTCGAGCTCCTTCCTTCGATGATCCTCACAAAATCTACTAGTTGTTGGCCGTCCTTCATCCGCTCCGGAATCTGCCCGAACTCCGGATCGTTATTGCCTATCACAATGGTCTGAGCATGATCCAGAACACTGTCAATATCGCCAACCATCAGTTTCGATATGTGAGGAATGCGATTAAGAATGAAATCCCGATTCGCGCCGACAAGACTGGCCAAGTTTACATTCTGGTCGTAGATTCGGAGATCGTATCCCTTGCCAATGAGGCGCTCGATCACTTCGATCACTGGACTTTCACGAAGGTCGTCAGTTCCCGCCTTAAAGCTGAATCCCAACACTCCGATTTTCGCGTGGCCTTTCTCCATGACCATTTGAAGGCCGCGGGTAACTTGCAATTCATTGCTTGACAATATAGAGGTGAGGATTGGCAGTTGCAAGTCGCGCATCTTTGCAAAGTAGGCCAACGCTCGCAGATCTTTAGGCAAACACGAACCTCCAAATGCGAAGCCGGGCCGTAGATAGGCAGAAGAGATATTAAGCTTACGATCCTGGCAAAATATGCTCATTACCTCGTGGGCGTCGATTCCGGAGGACTTACAAATGTTACCTATTTCGTTGGCGAAGCCGATCTTTAATGCGTGCCAGCTGTTATCCACATACTTGATCATCTCGGCGGTCTCAAGATCGGTTCTGATCAGCGGTGCGTCGATCTTTTTGAATAGCTCCAACAGTGTGTCGCCGCTGGATTGGTCCAACTCGCCGATAACCGTCTTCGGCGGCGAGCGGAAGTCTTTCACGGCGGAACCTTCTCTCAGAAACTCCGGATTGTTGCAAACGCCAAAGTCGATACCAGCCGTTTTCCCCGAAAACTCTTCTAAGACCGGAATCACGATCTTGTGCATCGTACCCGGTAGAATAGTGCTTCGAATTACGACGGTGTGGCGTTCGACCTTGTTCTTCAGCGCATCGCCAATCTGTTCGCAGATTCGACGAATATATTTCAGATCAAGATTCCCATTCGACTGGCTGGGGGTGCCGACGCAAACAAATGACAAATCCGACTCATGAATTGCCTGGGTCGAGTCATGTGTCGCGTGCAAGCGGCCGCCCTTTGTGGCAGCAGTAACTAAATCGCCTATCTCAGCTTCAATGATGGGAGATTGACCGCGATTGATCAGATCGACTTTCGCAGGAACCGGATCGACTCCTACTACCCGGTGCCCGTCAGCCGCGAGACACCCCGCCGAAACGGTTCCGACGTAACCTAAACCAAATACGCTAATTCTCAAAGTGTGAATTCTCCTTGCTGTCTTTCTCCGCTCGATCGCGCAATCGGCGTTTTCTCTACTCAATTTTCTTTATGGATCGAGGGTCTCACTTTGGGAGCGCACCGTTAAGCGCAGCCGCAAGGCGCGTGGTAAAGACTTGTGCTCCTTTGTCATTCATATGAAAGCCGTCACTTTGGTAGTAGCTCGCGTCAAACTCCTGTTCATTCACTGGTAACAGCACTGTAATACCTCGTTTACTTCCGGCGGCAGCAATCGTCTCTTGACCCTTCTGATAGGTTGGCGGCACCACAAGCAGGAATTGTGAGCCATTGGCGCGACATAACAGATCAAGGGCGGCAAGGCGATCGGCAGCCAGAGGCTCTAGTACTGATTTCTTGATCTCCGGATCGCGAAAAGACGCGTATCCACTATGTAATAGTTCGCCGACACTTGGAAGAACACGGCTCATAACAAAGCCTCGGGTAATGTCCCGGGTACTGTAGTACTCGCTATAGTGCGACAACAGGAATTCGCTTGCGTTTGTCGCGTTCATATGCGTTTTTCGCACGATTTCGAGGAGGTCGGATTGTTGAACCATGTATCTGGCCGAGATATCCCCCCGGAGGTCCGTAGTGGCCAACTGGTTCGGACTCAATCCCAACAGAACGTATCGCGGACGCGTGCCTTCAGCGAACAAGCGCTTCAGGCCGAAGTACCAGTCATAGTAGTTCGTCCCCAGCACAAAGTACGGAACAGGTATGTAGACCGGATTGAGCTTCGCCTTCAAGAGGGAGAGGTCAGTGCCCTCGAGCATCAGCGAATTTCCCAGAATCGCGATATGCGGGTCTGCGTTCGCCGCGGTATCTCTGACGGCCAGTAGAGCTCGGCGTTCTGAAACCTCGCGGCGCTGGACCTTGCTTGTTGAGTCGAAACTCGCACGACTCACGCCTTCCAGCAGGGCCATTACGGTTAGGACAGTCCCCAGCAATAACACCGTGAAACTATCGAGTCGGGCACGGCCGAGTGAGCGCTTAGAACTGGAAATAGATGAAGGCATGGCTCCCGCTCGCTGAAAATAGAATCAGTAGTACCATCGCGGCGACAGCGGCCCCGAAGGCAAGTATTGGAGATCGCGTCTGGAAGACATATTCGTCATTGTAGTATTCCATCTGCAGATCCATAAGGAGTCCAAGCCCACCGAGAAGCGCGAGAAAGAGACACGCTGGCCCATATTCAGAGGACCAATGGAAGTGACCCAAACTTTCTATCATCGTGAGTGCGCCGGAAATGCTCTGGGCTCGGAAGAATAACCAAGATAAACAAACGATGTGGAATATGATGATTTGACGAATCAGCTTTCTAACGCCATGCGGCTCGATTTGGGCACCGTGTTCCCGAAATAAGAGCCGCTCGATTGAAAGCACAAAGCCATGCAGTGCCCCCCACACAACAAATGTCCAATTCGCTCCATGCCAGAGTCCGCCGAGGAGCATAGTGATCATGAGATTTCGGTAAGTCTTCGCCTTGCTTCCGCGATTACCGCCGAGTGGTATGTATAGATAATCGCGCAGCCACGTGCTCAGGCTGATATGCCAGCGGCGCCAGAAATCCTGCAAGCTTACCGCCAAATAGGGTTGGCGGAAATTCACCATGAAGTGAAAACCCAGCAACTGAGCGCTGCCTCGAGCGATGTCGCTGTATCCGCTGAAATCGCCGTAGATTTGCCAGGCAAATGCGTAGCAGCCAATCAGGGTCGCCCATCCATTGTTCCCAAACCGCCCGCCGAAGGCTGCATTAGTTAGATGCGCGCAATTATCGGCAATCACACATTTGCGGACGAGGCCCATCAAGATCAGCATGCAGCCGTCTCGAAAGGCTGTCGGCTGAAACTCACGAGTTTTCTGCACTTGAGGCAGCAAGTGCGAAGGCCGCTGAATCGGACCGGCGATCAAATGCGGGAAGAGGCTGATGAACAGGCCATATTCAACGAAATTCCGTGACGCCTTGATTCTTCCAAAGTAGACGTCGACGATGTATGCCACTTCCTGAAACGTGTAGAAAGAGATGCCAGGCGGAAGTATGATCGTAAGGAGACTGCGTGGGACGTTGTGGAATCCTAGTGCGTCCAGCGAATACGCTGTCGAGTTGAGGAAGAAGTTGAAGTACTTGAAGAACCCGAGAATCGAAAAGTTCACGATTAACGAGGTAATCAACAACGCCTTACCTTTGTCCCGGCTCGGCGAATCCTCGATTTTTCGCGCAATAACATAGTCGATGGTGGTTGATGCAATCATCAACAACAAGAAGCGCCAGTCCCACCATCCGTAGAAGAAGTAGCTCGCCGCCAATAAGAGCAGGTTTTGTGGACGCCGATTCAGCCGCCAGTACACTAGAACCACTAGCGCGAGAAAAATTAAATAAACCGGGGTATCGAAAAGCATTTCGGATTATCTTTCCGAGGTTGCAACTTACCGCGCAACCGTTTTGGGATATTTCTCTTCCTGCGTTCCGAATCCCCGCAGGCAGCATCGTCGCGATCGGCAAGAACTGCTTTTTTGAGGGGCGTGTGAGTAGTGCGGCTCTACGTATTTCTTAGATCGTCCGAGATTCTTTCGCCGAAAGCTGTACCGGGTTGCCCGCAGCAACATCGCTCATAGATTGGGGTGGTGAGAATTGTGCACGCTTTCGATTTTCAAGTCGAAAGAGCAGAAGATCAAGCCGTCTTGCACACCGCCATTTGAGTCTTAGGAGCGATCGCTGGACCGGTTTGGTTGCGCCCCATCCCAGAGACATTCTTATCCAAGAGTACTTCCATGAAAGAGCCGGAGTACCGAGTGGCTCCCCGAACTCCGCAGCAAGTTGTCTAGCTTCTCGAATAATGTGGGAGGTTTCAGGGTAGAAGTATATTAGCGAATCCCGCAAAAACTGCAAACAGGCAGCGCGAACCCTGGCATCTTCTCCCAGCGAGCGCAGATACTGGATGTGCAGTTTCATGGAGCGCCAGTGGGCCTCAATCTTATTTGGAAACCGCCCTACATAGCTCAAGCTGTCAAAGCGAAAAGTGCGGTAGTAGACCTTCGCATCGGGCACAAAGCGGACGCCGTTACTTGCAAGCAGAACGCGGCAAAAATATTCGCCGTCATCGTCACCAAGTAGCCTGATGTCCCATGGTCCGGCCGCTTCAGTAAGTTCGCGACTCACAAGCCAAGTGGCAGTCTGCATGTAGATGTTCCGTTCCATCTTGCGCAAGAGCCATTCCTTCGGAGAAAGATCACACCATAATGCGCTTGGTGCGAACTCCGCGCGATATGGCCGGTACATGAAATGCGCCCAGGCCGAAGATAGAAGCAAGCGAGGGCTCAACCCTTGCATTACCAACTCCATCTGTTTGGCAATCTTGTTGGGTGCAAGCAGATCATCTGCGTCAAGCCATTGGATGTAGTCACCGTGGCTCTGTAAGAATGCAGCATTTCTGGCGGCGGACGCACCCTGGTTTTTCTGTGAAACCACGCGCACGCCTTCAGCCTCAAACTGGCGCGCAATTGCTATTGTTGCATCCTTTGACCCGTCATCGACGACAATGATTTCAGTTCTCGGCCAAGTCTGTGCAATGGCCGAGCGAATCGTGTCTGCGATCCACTCCTGAGCGTTGTAAGACGGGATGAGTATGGAAACCAGCGGAATTCCTTCAGAGAACTCCTTCAACTTTTGGGCATGGGCGGCCACCGTAATCGTGTCAGGCTCGAACGGGGCGTCATCGATCAATGATTTGCCAGAGTGAATCATTTCGCGCAGAAGGCTCGCAATTCGAAGCAGTGGCGTTAATCCGCCGTGCAGGAGCGTAACCGCACCAAGGTAAACGAAACCTATCATTGTTGATACAACTGCGATCCGGACCATTTCTCCAACGATCCCATCGATCGCATATAAAGATGGAATCCGGTGTACCAAGAAGTAGGTTGTCGAAACGGCAATTAGAGATGCTGCAATATACCTCCAAACCACGGAGAGCACATCGGATATTTCAAGGCTGATGGGCCTTCCGGCGTACCAGAGCGCAGGGATCGTGAGGATCCAGAAAGATACGCTCCAGGCGGTGGCGATTCCAATCGGTCCCCAATGCAAGCCAGCAATGAATAGAAGGCACGTGACAATGAATTCAAAGATCGCCCACCGGAACCATCGATCCGCTCTGCCCACTGAGAGGTGTATCCAGCCGTGGGTGGAGTAAAGAATCATGACACCAATACCGGGCCCGAAGAAGGTGAAGATTCGAGCCGCCTGCTCCCATTTCGATCCCAGCAATACCAGAATCAAGTCCTTGCCGGCGAGCGTGAGACAAGCGCCGCACCACATGCCGACGAATGCCATTACTGCCAAGGTGTCGAGAAGATAGCGCCGGTATACGGCTGGATCTCTCTTAACTCGGCTCAGCGCAGCAATAAACACTACGGCCAGGGAGGAAACAAATTGACTCGCTGTAAGCGCGAAAAGGTCGTAGGCTTTCTTATAGAAACCCAGAGTCTGGGCATTAAAGCGCCAACCTACCAGAAGATTATCCGTATTGCGAGATAAGTAATTGACGCCGAAATTCCCGTAGGTGTTGAGTGCGAACCGCAGCATCGAGCCGACACCGGCAACTCTTCGCGGTAATCCGGGTGTCCATCTGCACAGGACCCAAGCCCCGATGCTTGTGCTCACCGGCAGAGCAATTGCGCCCATAACCAGCGCCCAATATCCCCACCCCATCCAGCCAAGCAGGATCGACAGAACGACGGAGGCTATGCGGGCGCAAATGTCATTTGCCGAAACCAGGGTGAAGCGCATCGCTCGCTTCAGTAAAGCCAAATGTACGGTTGAAATGCTGGTAGCGAAAATCGTAAGCGAGATGCCAACCGCAACACGTTGGACTAATGCATCGTGGTATAGCCGGGCCAGCACGGACCCGGCTTCGGCAAAGCCGATCGTGAGAAGAATTCCGCAGCCTAAATTGATCCAGAAGAGGGTGCTGGCCAGAGCATCATCGAGATGTTCGCGTTGAACAATTGCCTCCGTGAGCCCGTTAAATCCAAAGTTAACTAACAGGAGGCTAAAGGTGGTGACCATGGTGACCAGGCCAAAGTCTGTGGGGGTCAGAAGACGCGCCAAAACCATCGTGGCGACAACCTGGGTAGCCAGCGTGGTTGCCCCGGCGAACAAGGTTGCCCCAGCGCCGCGAACCGTCAGCCGGCGTAGTTCCCCCCCCCCGGTCGACACAGAGGGTTCAAACACACCGTCGCTATTGAATGGTTTCAATCTGGCTCCTGTTGCATTCTGGATTGCGCTTTTCCAATCGAAGGTTCGAGGATTGTCCCGCTCTTCCAATACACGTCAACTTCATTAGCAGGTGCGTTCCACTTCGCTCGCTCTGACTCCTGGCAGTGACTCGTCACGGATAGTTCTGCGCTTAGCAAATCTCTTCTGGCAGTCTAATACCCAGGATGCTGCAGGCAAAATAAGTAAAGGAGTGATAGCATGGTAAAAGCGGGGCTGACTGGTCGTGACGTAGTACACAATGGGGTAAATCAAGAGGCATCCAGCATACATGAATGCCGCAGAGTTCCCACTGTGAAACATTCGCCAGACTCCAATGAACCCAAACAATGTCAAGGCTGATGTCGCTAGAATAACTGGCCACCTGTTAGGAAAGCCGGTAATCGTCTTAACCCAGGCTCCTGTCCAGTAATTCACAATCCTGTTCAGGGTTGCGAAAGCGAACCTGCTAAAGTGAGCAGCTAAGAACCGCGAGTTCGAATCGCGGTCCTCTGCCATAAAACGAGACTCCCCGACTTCTTGCCAGTGTTGATTCAAGGACGGTGTATTGGACGGGTGCAAGCTTTCGACTTTCTGTCCATACGACCACTCGTTGTTGCCAACTCGAAATTCGAGAGGAAAATTGGAACGCAACATGAATTTGCCGAACTGAATATGATTGCGCACAAGCCACGGCGAAACGACTGCCAGAAACGTCAAAGCCCCCAAACCCGCGGGAAGAAGAAAGCGTAGCCGGTTCCTCCAAAGTGCCCAAACCCCAAAAGGAATGATGAGAACCACGAGGGAGGTATTGATCAGTGATGCAATCGCGAACAAAGCTCCAGCTGCCGACCAACGCCGTGCGGACAATGAATGCCGCAGAGGAAGCATATACCAAAACAACGCCGTCGCAAGCATTGCGGTAAGCGATGTTTCCCAGACCTTTGTTACCGTGAAGAAAATGTTGAGGGGAAACACTGCCCAGGCAAGTGCAGCTACTTTCCCTGTTGATTCTCCCAAAGTATCCCGGCCGCAGAGGTAGATGAACAGGCAGGTTAAGCTTGCAAATACGATCTGAATTATCCGGATAGCAATAGCAGATGCGGTGGTATAGACGCCAAACACTTTGAAGATCGAGGCCAATAGCAGGGGATAGCCCGGGCCCACGATGGCAGTCGGACCCGTCGGGGATGGCAGAGGAGACGAAAACCCGTGTCCCTCAGCTATGGAGCGGGCCACGCGGCCCATTTCCCAACCAAATTCGAAATGATCGTCGGCTCCACTATTTCGGTAGGTTGATGCTGCGAACATGGCCGACAAGCGGAGGACGAAAGCAAACAGACAAACCCCCACCAAGAAGGCCCTGGGACTTGGTCGTCTTGTTGCTGGCTGAGCCAGCTCGAGCCTTTCCGAATCAGATACAGACACCGAACCTCCCCATTCCAATCCATTGCAAGCGCAGAATGCCGGAATGCTCCATTGCAATAACTGTCTACGTAAAGTGAGAGGTTACCCTGAATGTTCTCACTTTGGATTCGCGCAACGACCTTGCCGCAGTCGATCCCCTGGGGCCCAAGCGCAGTGGACATCGTCTCATCTCCAGACCACCAGCCCTTTCAGGCAACGAATCGATAATTCCCAGTCATGCGGTCATTAACCCGGTAAGCCCGGCTTCTTCAATACGCTGTGCAATTTGCGGCCATCAGGGCATGAATTGGACATGAAAATGGACCGATTTTGGGAGCTTCAGCCGGTTAAATGTTTTATATGAGGTCCCATTTCCCGTATCGGGACCCGCCCTCGCCCGCCATTTCTCCACAGATGGAGATGACGGCTTTGGTACTCCCATCCTCAAAGGAGCCTTCATCGACCCGTCATAACTCATTCAGAATATGAGAATTGAAGCGGATGGGGCGCTTGCCTCTATCTGCCAGCGGCCAGTCCCGTACTTCCTGCTTTGCTCTCTGCGCCCTCATGCGATAGACTCCGATCACTGCACCTTTCCGCCTTGGCCCGTTGACGACACAAAAGTAACCGTTTTGGTGACCTCCGTCACAGCCGACACCCAATAATTGGTACAATCTGGGCATTGACAATCGGCACATTGCCACCCTTATAAGGCTTATCTCGTCGCCTATGGGGACGATTGGGCCATTAGTTCCCGTATACAAGGAGGAAAGATTTTGCTGCGAATTCGTTTGTTCACACTCTCTCTTATTTTCATTCTTCTGTGGCTTCCCAACCTGGCCAAGGGACAACAACAACAGCCGTGGTCTGGTGTGCTCTCAACATCTCGCGCCGCCGACTGGACGCAGGCCGGAATTCCCGGAGGCATCCCTTCCGGATCCTGGACCCAGTGCGGCTCGACCATTGCGGCTTACGGTTCAAGCAGTTCTTATGCTAGTCCCGCGACGATTACCAACGCGCTCGCTTCGTGCAACGGCCAAAGCAAATATGTGCTGTTGGGGCCGGGAGACTTCTACCTAAATAGTGCGATCTACTCGGTTGGGACGTCGAACGTTGAACTTCGCGGATCTGGGCCGACCCAGACGCGGATGCATTTCAGTGGCAGCGCAGCCTGTCAAAATGGTAATGGTTCATGCCTGATTGGATTCTCGACAAGTAGTGGCAATTGGGTGGGTGGACCGGGCACAGTAGCAAACTGGACCGGAGGATATACCCAGGGGTCCAACACGATCACGGTAGACAACGGATCGGCCATTACCGCTGGTACCACCATGCTGATTCTCGATCAATGTGACACCGGCTTTTCAGGAGCGCCTTGTACTGGAAGCGCGGTAGACAATGGGAACTTCTTCAACTGCGAAGCAAACTGGACTTCGACAGGCGTAGGGTGTTCCTACACAGGACCAGTGGGGGCGGAGCGGCCTTGGCGAGGTCAGCAGGAGGTTGTGACTGCGACGAGCTGCTCGCCTGCTTGCGGCTCTTCTGGACCAACCACTGTGACAATCAGCCCCGCACTTCGTCATCCGAACTGGGCCGCTGGAAACAACCCGCAGATGTGGACTGTTCCCGCCTCAGTCAATGTCGGAGTACGTAATCTAACTCTTGAAGAATCCAACCTTGGTTACTCTGCGGTAACGGCAGGCATTGGGTTCTCAGGAACGATGGACTTCTGGGTACAGAATGTCGTTATCGACAGTGCTGCGAATATTGCCATCTTTGTTACGCAGGCAGCTGCTCACGGGGACATTGAGAGCAACTACATCTATAACGTAGGCCAGGGAACCAATGATGACTCAAGCGGCATCAACCTGCTTGGGGCGAACAATCTGGTTACAAACAACATCTGTCAGAATGCGCTTCTGTGTTATGTAGGGAATGGCCCTCAGGAGGGAAGCGTCATTTCGTACAACTACTTCGTAAACTCTCATACTGGCAACTCAACGCTCTATTTCAGTTTTGACGACGGGCATTCCAATGGAATTGACTACAACCTCTATGAAGGCAACGTCGGCATTGACGTAGCGATGGATCAGGCTCACGGCACCCATCTGGTCAACTCTTTCTATCGCAACTTCTTCTCTGGGTGGGAGTCCTGCGCAAACGGCAACTGCGGGACGAATACGGAGAAGACTGATAATCTGTTCGCGCTCCAGCCGATCAGCAATCACCGCTATGGCAACTACGTGGCAAACGTTTTGGGAACGCCGGGAGTTTCAACGATTGCCTATCAAAACGAGGGGACCGAGTGGTATGTCGGCGGTCCCGGAGACGCTGGGCGTATATGGAATGTTGGTTCCGGCAACTCCGGCGGCGGACCTGGCACCGGCTATGCAGGTCCAATCCCTTACGATCCGATTGTTGCTCAGACTATTTTGCGCTGGGGCAACTGGGATGCCTTCAACGGCTCGGCGCAGTGGAATGCGAGCGAAGTGCCAACCAACACCCCTTCTGGAATTCTTGCTAACCCCGTGCCAACGGCTTGTGCCAGCGGAGGTTCGTGCCCACCCTCTTTCTACTTGTCTGGTGCCCCCTCGTGGTGGCCGGGTTCGATTCCCTTCCCGGCCATTGGGCCGGACGTGACCGGAGGCAACGTTGGCCAGTGCACTGGGACATTGAATACTCCCGGAGAGTACGCAGGTCTGGCGGCTACGAGCGGCAACTGCGCCGGAACTTCCCTCGCCTCTTCATGGGCAGGACACATCAACGCGATTCCCGCGATGGCGTGCTTCCTGAACACAATGAAGGGCCCACCGGATGGTACAGGCAGCATTCTAAGCTTTGACGCGAACAATTGCTATGCAAGCAACGGGACGAGCAGCGCAACGCCACCTTCTCCTTTGAATCTTACTGGTACCGTCGTGCAATAAGACCATGAATCCATAAGAGTCCGAGAAGCTTCGGACTCTTATGGGTACTTGCAACGTCAGGGCTAACTGAGGTCCGCGATTTTTCAGCTATTTGCGGCCCGTCCGAAGCAATGCCCTGTTACAAAGCGCGAATTTCTCCGCAACCTACTAAGGCGTTTCACCCGGTCATCGCAGAAGCGCGAGCTATCTCCAAAGCTCTCGCAACTGGCAAAATCCGCGCACCTGATCCCTGAGCATATTGCACAACATCCTCAAAGAACTCTGGCGTGCATCCGTACGGACTAGGGAGCGGGGAAATATCATGAGTTGCGAAGATTATCCATCCTCGTTCCATCTTGTTCCTCTCAATTAAAGCTTTCACCACCTGAATGTCGCCCTGGGCTTTTTCGAGAAAATAAGCTGACAATTGATTCAGATCTGCCGTGCCAACATTCATCGTTTGGCCACCGCCGCGACAACATAGAAAGTGCTTTGCAGCTGCCCGCTTTACGGTTGGCCGCGGCGAACTGAGTGGATAGGAAAAGGAATCGAATTGAGTTCCGGGGACAAGCTCAGCGAGAGCGATACGATTCTGAGTGATCGAATACTCAAATTCCTTTGGATCCGTATGCCATGAATCATTGTGCGAGAAAGTGTGGCACCCTAACTCATGTCCTTCGTCCAAAGCCTTCCGCAAGTCATCCAATACAAATAGTTCTCCAGATGGTGAGTCCTTGCCAAGCAGCCCGAGCGCCGTATAGTAGGTTCCGGCAAGTCCATGTCGACTCAGAATGGCGCCGCCGCGAAGCAAGGCAGTTCGAGGAAAATCATCGAACGTGAAAGAAATAAGAGGTTGCACCACGCGAATTGTCATCGGCCTCCGGAAGGAAAGACGCCCGGAGTTTCTTGCCACATATCTGCGAAGTGGCTCCCAAGGATACTGCATTGAACATTATGCTCCCATCGAAATGAAGAATGATGCCGAAAATCGACAAACCGCTTTCGGCGGTCTTACGTTGCGCCACGCAATATGGCTTAGGAAATTTCAGATCCGCGATCCAAGGATTGGCTGAAATGCCGAACCGGAGCATTTGCATCGAAATTACGATGCATCCAGCGGATCAGGGTGATATCCCACAGCATCTTGATCGAATCACTGACAAGGTTGACTTTTGAACCTGGCTGAGCGACCCAGTTGACAGGAATTTCAACAATTGATAGCGCGAGGCGTTTGGCGATGAAAAGAATCTCAACATCAAATGCAAAGCCGATCGTCTTTTGAGAAGAGAAGATCGCCATAGCCGCCTCGTGACGAAACATCTTGAAGCCACACTGGGTATCAGCAATATCTTCGATTGCAAACATGTTTACGAAGAAGGCGAACACTCGACCGATAACGCGCCTGTGGATAGACGTCTTGACCTCGACTTCGTCGCTCCGGTTCGAGACTCTGGAGCCAACAGCCACGTCGTACCCTGCCTCCAGTGCCGCCATCAGCTTGGGAATCTCAGTGAGCGGAGTCGCTCCATCCGCATCCATAAACAACACGAAGCGGCCTTTCGCATTCAGCATGCCCAGGCGCACCGCTGAACCTTTGCCTGCATGCGGACAGGCAAGCGCGCGAACTCTGCTATCGCCCTCCTCGAACAATTGTGTGAGGGCGAGAGTTTCGTCCTGGCTGCCGTCATCTGCGATGATGAGTTCAAAATCCAGGTTGTGGGCTGTGCAGAACCGAAGTGTCTCGATGATCGTGCGCGGCAAGCGTGCCTGCTCGTTATACGCCGGGATCACAATCGACAGTTGAATGTTGGCCTGCGGCGCGGGCTTCAGTTCGACCACACTCCCAAGTAGTCCCAAATTCAAACGCGCTTCCTCGATGACCGAAGAGACAACGGGAAGCGAGGCGCCGAATCGGTCATTGGCGTCATGGGTCACGAGAGGAATCGCGACAGATTCGGACTCTTCGTCGTTGCCGGCTACCGCTGCAGATAGTGCTCTGTTCTTGATCATTCTCTTCTGTGCCGCAATTAATGTGATTGTCCCGAGAACCGAGAGCAATGGAACAAGTGGCACGCTATATCGCGCCTGGGCCAATATTGGCATCGAAACAGCGACAAAGTATGCGATCAACAAAGCAATGGGAGCAACAATCCGCGCTTGTTGGTTTCGCAAACTCAACAGTAGTCCGATTCCTGCCAGAAACAGGTATGGCAGTTGGACCAACACGTTGGCGTCTGTTGCCGCCTGCGTCTTACCAGTAAACCAGAAATTGAATAAATTACTCCTGAGAACCTTCACAAACAACGCCGGCGAACTCTTGTACTCATTCACAACCCGCCCAACAAGAAACTTAGAGAATGCCATTTCATCGTTGGTGCGATAGAACACCTGATAGTAGCTGTTGTAACTACCGTTAAATCGATAGCCCAACTGTATAGCCAGCCTGCTTCTCTCGTAGGCGGCTTCCCGATCGAGTAGCCACCAGGGCTTCCCTTCTGAAAGGTGAGCGCAGATGTACTGTCCGGCTTGAGCGGATACACCCAGAACGCTCGCAGTCGGCACAAACTTTCCCGTAAGCGAGTAGTTCCGAATGATCCAAGGCGAAAGAACAGCTATCATCGTAAGCACCAGGATCGCGATGTTCCTGAAGGCCATCAGCATCGACGTCCTGTGCCGTTCAAATACGAGGAGATATCCAAGCAAAAAAACCGGGAAGAGGATTGGAACGCTCCTCACCAGGACTACCACGCCCAGAATCAATCCGCTGACTGCGAAATCCCCCGTCCGCCTTCTGTCAATTGCGTTTAAGAGCGTCACCACAAACAATACGATCAAAAAACCGAACAATATTTCGACGCCACCCCGGCTCTCGGCAATTAGCGTCCCCGGATGGAACAGGTAAAGCGAAGCCGCAGCCAGCATTGGCCATGAGCGATCTGACAATCTGCGTACGATACGAGTAATCAGCCATGCAGTGCCAAAAGCTAGCAGCAGGTTAAGCAACTTCACCGCAATAAACACGTTCCCAAACGTCAAGAGCAACCCGGCGAGAAGAATCGGATAACCAGGCTCGCGCATAAGCGTTCTATCGGTATCCGGGTAAAACCGATAGCCGTTGCCCGCCGCCAGATTCCTTGCCAGATAGTCATACCCATCGGCAAATTCATTCTGCTGGTACGAAGGCCCCAAACGCGCGCCAATCATTGGAATGATCACCAGGAGCAGAACCGCATGCACAACAAGTACGATTCCGCCAAATGCGATTGCCCGGCGCCTGGATAAATCAACATCCTCCCGAGTGAGACTCTTGTCGTTGAACAAGCGCACGGATGACCTCTACTGATTTGAGAGCGTTGGTGCCCCATAAATCGTCTTAGAATTTTGCCGCTGGTCCAGCGCCTTGCGCACGTTAGCCGCTGCCGCTTTAACTGGGCGGTAATCCACCATCATCAATAGGGTTGTAAGCCACATTGGCCCCAGGCGGGCAAATGCAGATTCCGTTAGATTGTAAATAATGGCAGCTATCAAAATAGCAAACCGCATTCGCTGATAATGATCTGGATCACCGCCCGCCCTGAGATGCTTCATAATTCGCAAACCGCAGATGACTAACATGGATAAGAGGAGAGTAATTCCAATTATTCCACCATCCAGATACATGTCCAGATATCCATTATGAGCGTTGGGAATAAGCGAATCCATTGCGAGGTTTATGCTGTACCCCCCCGGCCCTCCCCAGAAATTCCAATATCCCGCGCCAATGAGCGGATTGACCGTCGCGAACGTGATATGTTCCCAGATATTTGTTCTGCCTGTGAACGTAGCATCGCGTCCGAGAGCATGAAGCAAAGGCGCAATGACCTCACTGAACTTGACAGTGAAAAGAAGAAGGAACGGAAGAGCGAGTGCGACCGCAAATATGGCTCGGCTTAATGGCCTATACAGAAGTCGCCCACTTCGGACCAGCAAGAATATACCGAGCACCGTACACACCAGGGCGCTCTTGCTTTGACAGAGCCGCAAGAGCCAAACTCCGGTGAGGAGGAGAACAACGAGCTCCAAATGGACTCCGCTCAGACGTGTCTTCTTTCCGGCTGGACGCATCTCCAGGTAATCCCAAATCAAAAACAGAATGGAGATCATTGAAAGTTCACCCAGGGAATTCTTCTGCGTGGCCACTCCGGTGAACATCATTTCGCCGCCTAGTCCATACCCGCGGCCGTACCTCGGAAAGTACTTGATAAACACAACTGACAGGGGCAAAAGTAGGTACGCGCAGCGAACGTAAACTGCCCGCATCGCCTGGAGAGGATCCTTTTCGCAAAGCATAACTCCGATGGAAAACAATAAACCAAAATCTTTGATAATCCGCTTGGTGGACCCGGATGGGTCGCTGGACCAAAGTATGCTGATAACAAAATATATGTAAAACAGCATGATCGGAGTATTAGCTGCAAATAGTCTGCGCCACTTGATTCGACGCATCGAAGCAATCAGAAATGCGCCCGAAAGCACAAAGAAAAAGAACAGTTGATCAATAATATTGCCCTGTAAATTGTTCGCATATTCTACCGCCGAGCGAGACGAGCTTCCGGAAAGCCACTCAGAAGGCGGCCGAGACGCAAGAATCATCAGCAACATTGTCGGTATCCAGACGGCGGCACTCACGGAACGGCGACGCATGCAATCGCGCACGATCAGACTGCCGCTGAATAGAAGGGACAAGGTTAGAGCTAGTATCGGCATTAGGACGGTTCGGAAGCCTCAGGCTATTGCGGATCCAGAAACAGTCGATGCTGAAGTTCCAGCGTCAGAAGTCTGGTAATTTCAGTAGTATAGTTTCGATCGCCTTTGATATGGTGGGCAACCATGTCCTCCAACACTTTTCGTTGGATGTAAGGCCGAGTTAAGCTTCGGGAATCCAACAAAATACTCTGAACGTAATGGGAAAGCGCATCACGATACCAGACACGAAAATGGCAGAACTTGTGCCTCCCAAGAAACATTCGTTCCAAATGAAATGCAGAGAACGCATGATCAATTTCAGCCAGCCACTGAGGCATGCCGTAGTCGTAAGCATATTCGGCCTTAAAAGAGAACTCGAGGACGGTACGGGAAATTTGTGAGAACAAGCCGCCCGCTCCGCCCAGTCCGCGATCAGTCGGAAGTTGATGTAACGCCGTACTCCCGTCTGCGATCAAGCGACTGCAGTCACCGTTGTTTTCGAAGAGATCACCCTTTACTATGTCGGACTTGGGAGCACGGAAGGCAGTTTGGACAAGGTCGTTGTCGAGAAAAGGGGACCGAATAGTAAGTTGAGTTTGCTCCAGGGCAAGAAGGCCATATTGGTACCAAGGCGCTTGGCGAAATGCAGTAAACGAGACCGCGTGTCCTTGAGCTATTCTGCTATAGGTCTGTTTCGCAAGTTCGGTTTGAGACAACAACTCCGCTTGGAACAGACCGGAAGCGGGATCAGCAGGCTTAAACGCGCGAAGGCGCCGCAAAATCTCACTTCCATAGTTACCCGTCATTCTTACCGGCGCGATTTTCGAGGCAATTTCATTTGTGTATAGATCTGTTGCGCGGTTCACCGCGGCGCAACCATCACTGAGATAAACCGTGCGCTCTGCAAAGTGAGCAAAGCGAGAGAGAAACTCGTCGCCTACAGGAATAACCTCATACGGCTGCTGACAGATTCTCGCAACCTTTCTTGCGATGACGACGTCATGACATTCGCGAAAAGGTCCGCCAAACGTGTAGCTCGGAAGCGACTCGGGAGGGGCCTTTGACCACGCCATGATCATGCGCGAATCGAGCCCGCCTGTAAGGGAAATGCCGACCTGTTCTCTTCCCTCAAAGTAGCGGGGCAGGTTATTGGAAAACGCATCTCGAAGCTTGGTGTAATACGCTTCAGGCTCTAGCGATCCTTGGTTCTCCCACTCGGAGGGCTCGAAGTACGCGCCCTTCTGTTTTAGCGCTGCATCACGAAAAGTCCATGCTGAACCCGGGGGCAGGACGTGGACATCCCGAAAGAGAGTGCGGTTCTCCAAAACACATCCACAAGCGACGAATTCTCCAAGGCCGCGCGGATCTGCATTGCGAAGTTCAGGAAGTACCGCAAGGATTGCTTTGGCTTCGGCTGCGAAGTAAAACGCGTTGCGCGACTCGTGGTAGTAGAGCCTCTGCATGCCGTAACGGTCGTTAAACAGTGTGGCAGTTCCGTCATTTCGACTAACCAACAATCCATGGAACCTGCCATTCACACCCTTAGGAAACCTGGAGTCCTCCTCCGCCTGATGGACAAGGTAGGAAGGACCGCTTGTATCGAAGACATGACCACGCTCCTTCAAGCGAAGCGCGGTTCCGGGTTCGGGGAAATCCTCTCCAGAGAAGACAAGAATGATGTCTCGTTTCTCGTTCTGGAGCGGCATGGACTCTGCAAAAGATCCTTTGCGCGCGACCCAACCTACATAGAGCCCCAGACGCTCGTCAATCCAAGTTCCTGTAACATAGAAAGACTCATGACGGAGCGCCTCCACCATGTGAAGCAACTCAGCCTTGGCACGCTCGCGTGGCATTCTTGTAACTAGACCAACAATCCCTGGCATTTTGATCAATCTCGGTGCGTGAACCCGAGCTAGATTCAAGCCGGGTGTTGGAATAAGAGAGGAAGGGTTAAGAACTGGAGCCGGCGGGGGGATTTGAACGCCCCGTCTGCCGATCACTATTCGGCTGCTCTGGCATTGAGCTACACCGGCTTCTGTGTAAAGTTACTATACCATTTCGACCGCATATTTACCGCCGTCGTGATCAGGGTACGGGGAAGGATTCCCATAAGACCGCGATACAGTCTGGTCTTCACACATAACTTACCCCATGCTGTAAGCGGAACGTAATAGGTTGGCACGAGCATCTCACCGAATCCATTGCGCACCTTGAATTCGCGAAGAGGTGTATCTCCTTTGTTGCCATAATTGAATAGTCCATATGTCAGGTACGAAATGTTTCTTGCTTCGCACAATTCAACGGCCTTGGTTAGCAATGCGTTGGATGGTCGTTTGTCGTAGTGTGCAGCTTTGGAGTTCAGTTGCAGCAGAGAGGCAACGTCGCCACGGTAAACCAGCTTCAGAAATCCTATGAGTTCGTTCTCAAAATAAGCACAGATGAAATCGCTTCGATCGATGAAGTCACCATGATCGTGTTTGACCTCGTCCAAGGATTTTCCATAATGGATGTACGGTCGGCCCTGGCGGATTGGCGTTTCGTTTTGAACATCGGCGATCCCCTTGATCACGTCGGCGTCAAAGCCCTTGACCTTGATTACGACACCGCGTTTCTGTGATCTCCTGACATTCTTGCGGGTTTCTTGAGGAAGTTTCTCCCACCAGTTCTTGAAATTTGCGACATTGGCGACCGCGATGCTTCGCATCTCCGCGGGATAGGCGTAACGAGGATTGGTTGCAGGCACCTTCTGCGAGAAGCAGAATATATCTGCTCGAGGTGCATCAGGAAGTTCTTTCAGCTTTTGAAAGCAAGCAACTGGGTCGGCGAGTTCCGCCTCCAGCCAATCCTCGTTGTACAAGCTTGCGATCTTGATCCATTTCCCTCTGACAGCAATGGTCTGGCCGTTGATTCCAAGCGCGGGCACTTTGACCCACTTACCGCGAACGCTAATTTCAATTGCTCCACGGGGCGCTTGAGCCTCTGGTGTGGCAACAGCTAAATCATTCATTGGGTATGTCCAGCCCGCAATCTTTTAGCTTCATATCGGTTATCGGGGTTCCAGCTATCAACGTTGCCTTCCCTTAATTCTCCAGCGTCACACTTCCGCAGGCAACTGGTCTTCATATTGCGAACCAGTCGTCATAATATGCCCACCGTCATCACCTTGCCAGGCCGTTTGCAGAGGAAGCGCCTCCTGCGCAAGAAACATCTTCTTGTCGAGCTGAAGAAAAATGGCATCCATGATTTTAGCCGTAAGAAGAATCTCCCGATAGGGTATCGGTGCCGGCGCACCTTCCTCGATAGACCGGTAGAAAGATTCGATCAGGAATTTCATTCCGGACTTCATATGGAAGTCTCTCTTAAGGAAGTAGCTCAAGTTTACGCGGAGATTTCCGAGATACTGCTTCGCAAAACTGACCGGCGGGATAAACTTCTCCATATAACTCTTGAACCGCGCTCCACGAAGTTTGATGAGCACCTCTTCATCCTGATCCAGCATCAGGCCATTCTTGTTCCCATAAATGCGGAACGTATGCAGTGATGGCCGCATCTGAGAAGAAAACGTAAAGTATGCAGTCGCCCCGCCTCCTTCAGAGATCATCACGCGCAACTCATCAATAATCTCCGTCTCACCGCGACTTTTAAGGAATTCACTGGTGAATCCTTGAGCAATCACTTCTGGCGAATCGCTCGTGAGGAATTCCGCTATGCGGGCGACACCATGACTGATGATGTTATGCAACAACTTGCCCGGAAGCCTGCGAACCCAGTGGCGCTTGTCGCCCAAGAGTGCTCCTGCGTAGCCACTATCGGAAAGTTCGTAACAGTAATAGCTCTCCATGTGTACTGGGCCGCTCCCGAGAAAGCCGCTTTGAACCAGCGACCGCATACGCCGCGCAACGTGGCTGAACTGATCGTCATGACCCGCCGTAATCTTCAACCCTCGCAAGTCAGCGAGCTTGATCAAGTCTCGTGCTTCATGCTCATAAAGGGTGAAGGGTTTCTCGACATAGACGTGAGCTCCTGATTCCAGGCATGCTTTCGCAAGATCGAAATGGATCTCCGGAGGCGTCGTGATGTGTACTACATCAGGGTGGCATTCACTTAACAGCGTTGCCAGGTCTGAATACCAGGCTTTAATGGGAAAGCGCTCTTTGAGTTGGCGCGCCATCAGGGGCTCCCGATCGCACACGCCTACGATCTCACAGCCAGCAATCCGTTGGAGCTGCGCGACGTGCGCATCTGCAATCTTGCCGCAGCCTACGATAGCGACTCTAAGCATGAATCTCTCCTGCTCGGCACGCCTCAAAATATCGCTGCAACCCTTCGTGCGTCGAGACGCCTGGCCTCCATCCCAAACGACTCTTCAATTTGTTGTTCGAAAACTCCGTCTTTCTCCAGAGCGAGTTCCAGCGGCTGCGATTGAATGCCGACGGTAGCTGGCCATACGACCACCGGCTGTAACGCTCCCAGAGATAGCACAGCATATAACTTGCAGTCTTTGGCAGATACAGGGACCGGAACGGCTTTACACTGCGCTTATAGAGACGCAAGAACTGACGGCTCGACGGCAGGTCATCGTCGACCACATTAAACACCTCGCCATTTATGCCCGGCCGCAAACCGGCGAGCGCAATGGCTTCTGCACAATTGTCTACGTAGGTAAACGGGATGCGATTCGATCCGCCAAGATGAAGGAATACTCCAAATGTACCGATTCCGACACGCCCTGTAATTGCTAAGTTGCCTGGTCCGTAAACTACGCCTGGCCGAATAGTAACAAAGGGAATGCCGTGTTCTTTCCCATACTGGGCGACAATTTCATCTTGCTTCGCCTTGGCAAAGCTATAAGCCTCGCCGCGCACTTCAGGATGCTCTTCGGTCAAGCAGGTTTCATCCAACAGATTACTTGTCTTACCAATATTGGAATAGACTGCGAATGAACTGACATTAACAAAGCGCTTTAGACACTGATGCTGCAAACAGGCTTCAAGAAGGTTCCGTGTCGTCACCACAGAATTCATAAACGCGTCGGGAAAAGACTTCTCTCCCCGCCCAGCCGCGAGATGAATCACGACCGCCGCATCTTTGGTCGCCGCAAGACAATCTTCCTTAGATAGAAGATTGCCCTGGAAAACGCGTAATCTTGCCGCGTCGGTTCGCTGACACAGCGCCGCAACTTTGGATGTCTTCGCAGAAGGTCTGGCAAAACAACGGATATTGCGAAACCCGTAAGCCAGCAGGCTCTGAACCACCTTCGGTCCAATAAACCCGTTGGATCCGGTGACCAGGATCAAGTCATCCGGGTCTATTATGAATTCGGTTTGTTCCCTTTCGCTCATATGGAAGGCTCTTCTGCGACATACACTTCCTTGATCGGATCGAAACCAACCAAGGCAAGCAGTTTGCCCATGTGATCGCAGAGTTTCACGAGAAGCGTCATGAAGCAGTGCTGTCCAAACAAGAGAGAGAAGGGCAACGCAATCGAATAGAACGGAATGGCCACAATTGATTTCAGAATACTTGCGACGCCGCAACTGGGTTGCAGAGCAGCTGACGCTCCTCGCAAGAGGGCCTTCTTCACCAAGTACGTGCGTTTCCAACGGGCCGGTGGAACAACTTCAAATGCCTCAGCCTCCGCACACCAGACAAAGTTACGCCCTTCTTCCATCTTCCTCCTGAAAAAGTCCTGGTCCTCACCTACTCTGAATTGAGGCCGAAAGGGCGCCGAATCACCGATTACTAACTCTCTCTTGAGCAGTACATTTCCGGTTCGTGCTTCATGCCATTCGACGCGCATCCCCGTGGGGTTCACCCGCCTATCATAGAATCGGCTTTTCTGCATCCACTTCGGCGGAACTTCATCAAAGTGGCGTTTCACTGGGCCAAATACACCATCGACTTTGTACTCGTTGCAAGTCTGAAACAACGTCAGCAGCCAGCGCGGCGCCGGAAACTCGTCGTCGTCAATAAACGCAAGAAATTCACCATCTGCATTTTCGACAACCTTATTTCGCGCGCAGGCTATTCCCTGTCTTGGCTCAAAACAGTACTTCACGGGCATCGGGCTGACCAAGCGGATTTCTGCCACGGTCGCCTCACCAGATTTCGCCTGATCGTTGTCAGCCAAGACAACCGAAAAGGTAAACAAGCCGTCAGTTTGCTGACGACTCACTTCTATAAGCAGGCGCTTGAGCAAGACTGGCCGCTTGTAAGTGCAAATGCAAACCGAAATGTGGGGCAGGTCACGACTCACAAATACCTTTGCTCCATCGGCGAAGACTTATTCGAGCTAGACATTGACACCCTTGCGCGCGAGGAGAGTCTTTATCGCTGCCAGGTTGCAGAAGTTATCAGGAACAATCTCGTCGACATCCATAAAGATGCTATAGCGCGATTCGAGTTCAGCTACGAGGGCCGTCAAGTCGAGAGAGTCGAGCAAGCCTTCATCAAAGAAGTTCTCCGAAGTAGAGAAGTCTTGTCCCGATCTGATTTCGTTGAGAATTGTGGTTAGTTCGTCCATAACTATGTCTGGGCGCCGATTGCGGCTTTCAGCATTCCTCCTTCAAGGTGATTTGCGATGGGATAGCTACCCGGGCCATATCAATCGAAGCACCATCCGAACTCGACAACTTCGATGTAAAGAACTTCTTGGCCGGCTCATTTCGGGGACCATCGACTGGCGACGCCACGATGCGATCGGCGCCTGCTTCCCTCGCGCGAGTCAGAGTATATCCGAGCAGCGCTTCCTCGACTCTCTTGCCCATCACGCGACAACTCATAACGAAATCCACGATCCGCGCGTCGCTGCCATCTCGCGAGACGCTCGAAAGTCCTGCGAGACCAAAGTCGCCGAAGCGATCCGCAACATGAAACGTGTAAGTGGAATTGCAGGGCTCTTCAGACCATTCCCAGAAGCTCTTCTCGTCCAGGCGGCGAAGACTGAGATTGAACTGGTTCGTCTTGTTGAGCAATTGGGCAGCCCTCGGAAGATTGTCACGGCACAAAGGAGTTGCACGCACCTCGATCTGGAGCGAACGTAACCAAGTCTCCACGTCTCCACTTAGATCGAGCGCCTCTTTGCGATCTCGCTCCGCCCGATACATTTCGGTTCGTCCGAAATCCTCTTTCCCCAGGTTTGGAGTTTCAAAGCAATCGAGCGACGAAAGGAACGGTGCAAATTCGGAAGGAGACGAGGGCAAATCCGGAGTGTAAACCTGCGGCAGGATCTGGCGGATCTGATCCCGTTCTTGTGGGCTGTCATCGAGAAATACGAAAGAATCGAGGCCCAGATTCAGTTCCTCCGCCAGTTCGACGAGATTCTCGGCCTTATCTTTCCAGTTGATCCGCCATGCAACAAAGTCGCTCTTGCGCAGAGCCATCGCGGGGTGATCCTCGATCGTTGAAAGTGCGAGTGTCTCGTCGTTTTTGCTGCAGATCGCAAGCAGAATACCTCGCGAGCGCAACCCCCTGAGGGCTATCTGGAAAGTGTGAAAGCACTCACCCATTGGGTCAGGTGCGCCGAGTTTGATGTTTTGCGGGCCGTCATCTCCGACAACGCCTCCCCATAGAGTGTTGTCCAGATCGCAGACTATGACCTTTTTTGTTTGGCCGAGCGAGCCACGCAAAACAGCCTTCATTTCCGATGCGGCCTTCTCGAAGAGGTTATGCGAATAGAGAATCTTTGCCACGGCAAACATTCGCGGGTCATACGCAGATCGGGTCAGGCTGGCCTGCCAATACCCAGAATCCAAAAGAACGATATTCTGCTTCTCCGCAAATTTATCGGCAAGTATCAGATTAGCCTTCGCGAGCAAATTTGCGACACCGACTCCCCTCCTCCAGGTTAGAGTCTGTATCCATCTTTCATGCGCCGGCAGCATCCAAGTCGGCACGAACACAAGGTTGACCCTGCTGGCTGCCTTGACAACCGCCTCTGCGAATTGTGCTGCCTCGCCAAGGGCGGTTTCGAATTCTGCCGCGGCTGAATCACCCTCAAAGCGGAGTAGTTTCGCAACAGAAGGCAAGGTCAAATCGGGCGCGGTCCAAACCACAAGAGTGTCCGGCTGAAAAGACCAGGCGCTGTGCGTTGCGTCGAGAAGTATCTGATAAATCTGACCGTAGGGCGCTGCTGAGGTCTTTAGCTTGGGTATCTCCTGTCCGCGCTCAAGCAGCCGCCCCAGCGGGTCCAGCGTGGTGTCGCCTACTAAGAGTATTCGGCGAATTGCCGGTTCGTTCTTGATCTCGCTCATGGCAACTTTTCCTTATCCCCCGTTGCCCGCTACGAAGCCGCAGCGACAGAGTCGTGGTTGACGGGGGCCCTTCCGTAGATGGTTATTCCCCGACGTGCAGCTTCGATCAGCCGTTCCGTAAGCACTCCAGCCTGCGGGACGATGAACATAGGAACGCCATGGAAGCGCCATTCCAAAAGCTCGTCTTTCGAAAGCACGGACCAAATAACCCTGAGGTCCAGTTTCTTAGTCCGGTCGGGGAGTCCCAACGTGTAGTCGTAGCGACGGCCGTCATAGTCGACCAACGTAACTTGTATCGATCGATTTACAAACTTAATCGGGAACTCGTCTCCCATTTGCTGGGTTGCGGTATGTGCGTGGGTAAGGCAGCGGTAATACTCGACCCCAAGCCCAAGTATCGCGGTGGAACGGCGCGTCATCACTCCGAAGGGGCTGTCTGGACCAATGCCTTTCTGCGACAGATGGTGATCGGCAGTCAATTCTTTTGCCAATGGCCCGAGCGCACAAAGACTGGCCGTCGGGTGAAGACTGCGCAAAACATCTGGCGTCCTCCTGAAGATTTCGGCAATCAGCCCCATTTCCGAGGGCGTAGTGCGAACATTAAACGGTCTTGACTGAAAGTAAGATGCCGCATCATAAGTCCGGCCGCCCATGACAAATGAGGGCATCACCAGCGTACGATCCGGCCCACAAAACTCGACTAATGCGCCGACGAGTTCCTTTGCACTGCCTTTGTACATTGGAAGAAACGTGTCGAACGAGCTGTGGACCATCAGGATTTCGAAACTCGGCCGCAGACGTCGAGTCAGCTCCGCAATCAGTTCTTCCGTACCGAAGGTTCCGTGGACCACTGACAATACAGGCGCAATCCTTTTCCGTGCCACACCTTGCAGGCGCTTCAATTCCGTGCGCCGCTCCTGGCTCAGAGCACGGCGCAGCGATGCGCGCACTCCAGCTCGAATCGCGTTTAGACCTCGAGACGCGAGGCTCACAACATGCCTCCGCCAGTTCTACCGAGATTTGCCAAGAAGAAAGCCACTCCTAAAGAAATGACTCGCTCGATATGATCGACCATCAACTCTTCCATGAGAAAGAGACTCGGGTGTGCCAGGTTGCGGATCATCTAACTTCTTCCCCTACCTGGGGAGAAGGTCGCGATCCCGAAGTCGACGGTTTCGCAGGTGGTATTACTGCTTCATTCGCTTTCACATGCGGCTTTCTTATAAACAATCTCTTCAAGCGCTGCATTTGTTCTCGACGTACAAAAGCCACCAATTCAGGTGGGAGTGGAACTTCGGCTCGCTGAATCGCGGACCATCCATAGCCCAGCCCCAGCGCCAGACCTCCTGCTATGAACGGGCGATGCCGCATCTGGTAGAGAGCCCTGAAAATCTCCCAGAGCGGATGATTGCCAACGGAGTAGTCCTTAGCCCCAGCTTTGAACTTGGCCATCAGTCCACCCTGGAGAGCCGTGCCCATTTGACGATGATGCAGGCAAACCTTGTCGGTGAACGTTCGGGTTTGCCAGCCGTGCAGGCGCGCAGAAAGGACAGCAACATGGTCAATGCAGCCACCTTTCAGAGGCATGTAGCCACCGATGGATTCAAAGCAGTCGCGCCGAAAGAGTTGACAGCCTCCCCAGACATTCTCGATGTTTGTGAAGCGATAGTCGTATTGAAAAGTTCCTTCTCGAAAAGGTGCGCCCGCTACACCGAGGTGTGTTGCCGCCGCCATCTTTCCCAAAAGAAACTCGAAATGCTCGGGCTCGAACGAGACGTCTGCATCCAGATTACCGACGACATCGAATTGAAGTTCTCGAAGCAATGCGTAACCGGCATTGAAGGCGTGCACCTTTCCAGCAAAGTGCCTCTGTTGACGTTCCGGCATGCGCAGCAGTTCAATCCACGGGTGTTCGGCCGTGTACTTGCGCACAATCTCATCTGTTCGGTCCGTCGAGCCGTCGCTAACGATAACCCACTTAAGAGGAAGATGGGTCTGCGCAACCATCGACGCGATCGTCAACTCGATGTATTGCTCTTCGTTCCGAGCCGGAGTAATGATCACGTAGTTTAGAGTTGCTGGCATGACTTGAGAGGATCAGGATTCTGTCTTTAGGAAACGTCGGGGAATGGGACCGGACTTGGTATTGCCAACTTGAGCACCAATGATGCGGCCGCAATTGTCTCAAATGCGTATCATTGTTACGCAGTCTTCTCGGCGGGAATTAACCAGGACTCGGTATCTTCCGCGCGTTTACGTACAGACTTTGCAGTAAATTCTCGAATTTCTTCGGCCACTCTGGCTTGCTGCGACTCAGTCAGATGCGGGAACATTGGCAAGGAGATGATTTCCGCTGCCACGCTTTCGGTTACGGGAAAATCTCCCGAACTATAGTTAAGCGACGTATATGCCTTTTGAAGATGCAGCGGAATCGGATAGTGAATCCCCGTGCCAATGCCTGCCTCTTTCAAATGCCCTATCATCCCTTCCCGGTCGTTGGTTCGGATTACATAGAGGTGATACACAGCATGTGACCACGCGGGCTCAAAGGGCAGGCTTACGGCCACATCCGCCCCCATGAGTCGGCTGTATTCGGCTGCGCGGTCACGTCGTTGTCCATTCCACGCGGCCAAATGAGGCAGTTTTGTGTGCAGAATGCCTGCCTGGATTGCATCGAGCCTGCCGTTATAACCTTCCACATCGTGGTAGTACTTCTTCACCTGGCCGTGATCTCGAAGCATCTTGATCTTGTCAGCCAAACTTGCGTCGTTTGTTGTCACTGCTCCGCCCTCGCCGCAAGCTCCAAGGTTCTTCCCGGGGTAGAAGCTGAATGCGGCTGCGCGTCCCATGGAGCCGGCTTTCATCCAGCGATTGAGCTTCTTAGAAAAATATTCGGCGCCGTGCGCTTGGCAGGCGTCCTCAATCACTGTAAGACCGTACTGATTCGCGAGGCTAAGTATAGAGTCCATGTCGGCCATCTGGCCGTAAAGGTGAACAGGGATCAATGCAGTTACAGGTCGCCCGCTTCGCAAGCTGATAAGCCTGCCCGATCGGTCGCGAATGCACTGCTTTTCCAGGTATCTCTGAAGCATCGCAACCGACATGTTATATGTCTGCTCATCGATGTCGACAAATTCCGGTATAGCGCGCGCCTGTGAAATTGCTTCTGTCGTAGCGATAAATGTATTCGGGACGGTCAACACCACATCGCCTGGTTGGATCCCGCACGCCATGATCGCGAAACGCAACGCATCCGTTCCACTACTGACGGCTATAGAATAGCTCACGCTGCAGAAAGCAGCGAACGCGGTTTCGAATTTCTCCACAACCGGGCCGCCAACGAACCCTGCGGTACGCAAACCTTCGCGAAACGCACTCGCAAGTTCGCGCTCAAGTTGAAGATGAGGAGTTACAAGATCTAGAAATGGGACCGCCCTGGAAGCTTTGCTCTCCGGCTGTTGCTCGATCATGCGCAAGACCTTGGCCGGATTTCCTGCAACGATCGAATTGGCGGGAACATCTTTCGTGACAACGCTACCGGCGCCGACAATCGAATTTTCCCCAATATCAGTGTTGGGAAGGATCGTAGCGCCCGAACCGATGGAAACTCCCTTTCTTATCACCGTCCGTTCAACCTTCCAGTCTGTCTCGGACTGCAGGTTGCCGTCAGCGGTTGTGGCACGCGGAAATGTGTCATTAATAAACATTACGCCGTGCCCGATGAACACGTTGTCTTCGATGACAACACCTTCACATATGAAGCTGTGACTGGAGATCTTGCAACAGCGGCCCACGCTCGCATTCTTTTGAATTTCTACGAATGCGCCTATTTTTGTCTCGTCCCCTATCTCGCACCCGTAGAGATTTATGAATTTCGAGAGCCTGACATTTTCTCCCAGCTTGACGTCATTCGAGATTGAGTTGTGGAGGTTCATAGATACACCAATGCCCCTTTCCTGCTGAGTGAATCGCTGGCGGTCTCTAGCATCTTGACCACCCGCAGACCGGCGCACCCGTTATTAAACGGTTCCTGTCCACTCGATATGCAGTCAACAAAGTAGGCCAATTCCTTGCGAAGCGCCTCGACCTGTTCCAACTGAGGAGCCCACATGTCGCCCGAACGATAGCTGACCAGCAGTTCGTATACTCCTTCACGGCTACTGATATTGACTCCCTTGTCGTAAACCTTTACCTTTTCGTCGGCCTCGAGATCGTTCCAGACCACCATCCGCTTCTCTCCGCCGATAAGAGTGGTCCTGACCTTCACTGGGGACAACCAGTTGACGTTGATATGCGCTATGACGTTATCGGGAAAATAGAGAGTGACAAACGCCACATCTTCATGACCGTTGAGATGTCCTTGCCCGGTTGCGACAATTGCTTCGGGATCAGCCTTGATAAGGAAATCCATGATGGATAGGTCATGCGGCGCAAGGTCCCAGAGAACATTGACATCGTGCTGAAAAAGTCCCAGGTTAACCCGCGTCGAATCGTAATAGTAGAGATTGCCGAGTGCCCCTTCGTTGAGTAGCTGGCTGATTTTTTTAACTGCGCCCGTAAACAGAAAAGTATGGTCCACCATGATCTTAAGATTTTTCTGCGCGGCGAGATTCACGAGCTCCTCACCTTGTACTGCATTGCTTGTGAACGGCTTTTCAACGAAAACGTGCTTTCCATTTTCGAGTGCGGCCTTTGTCAACTCATAGTGCGTCCAAACCGGGGAGACGATCGCGACAGCGTCGATCTCGGCCGACGATATCACGTCAATCGCATCCGCAGTCACCTTGATTCCCGGATAGGCCTTGGCTGCTCGTTCTCGCGCGGCATTGTTAATCTCCGCGATCGCAAGCACTTGGGAGCCCTCCAAGCTCACAAGGTTTCTTACAACGTTTGGCCCCCAATAACCATAACCAATTACACCAAAATTCATCGTGTTTCACCGTCTTCCCGAAATGCAGCAGAGCTGAGGAATGCATTGGAACGAAGGCGAGTACAGTGAAGCGTCGATCTCGCCCGAAGCTGTGGAAATTGAAAGTCGGATCGATAGGTCCGGACTAATACGCACCCGATCCTCTTATCACGGCAATGGGTGTCCGCATCAGGATCTTCAGGTCAAGCCAAGGTGACCAGGACATTGCATAGCGCAAGTCCAGCCGAACCATTTCGTCGAAATTGACGCAACTTCTTCCGGTGACTTGCCACAGGCCGGTAATTCCCGGCTTGACCTCCAGGAGTCGACGACGGTGCCAGGTCTGATACGATGCGAGTTCGTACGGTATCGGCGGACGCGGACCCACCAGGGACATGTCCCCCTTGAGAACGTTTAAGAACTGCGGGAGTTCATCAAGACTGGTCCGCCGCAGGAACATCCCGATTCGTGTCACCCTTTTGTCGTTTGTAAGCTTGTATATCTTCTGACCATTCCCATTCGAATGCTCAGTTTCTTCCCGACGGGAGATCAAATTCGTCACATACTCTTTGTGGACTCCATGATCATTGTTGACGTACATCGACCGGAATTTCAGGAACGTGAAGCTCTGACCGTATTGGCCAACTCGCTGCTGTCGAAAGAGCACGGGGCCTTTGGATGAAACCTTGATTGCCAACGCAATGATCAGGCACAAAGGCGAGCAAAGTATTGCCAACATTGCGCTGCCGGCAATATCGATCGCGCGCTTAATGATCAAGAGAGGCCGTTTCGCATTGTCGTTGTTCAATAGGTCAGGATAAAGGGCTGGGTTGCTCGGCCGCCCGGAATCATCATCATCCCAGTCATCTGGAAAGAAATGCAGAGAGATGCTGACTTGGTTAAATTGATCAAATGTCAACTCGTCACGAAGCGTGGAACTCACTCTCGTCAGGATGGTATTCAAAATCGAGTTCCTGTCGTTGACAACTAGGCCAGTGAACATTGCGCCGACCGTTGTACCATCCTTGTACCATCCGACTACATCGGTGTCTCTGCTGGATGACAGCAGGGCGGATAATACGCAGTCAAGCGCAGAACGATCCTTTTCGGAACTCTGATGATTCGTGGCCTCGAGGAGCATGAGGACAAACGGAGCTTTTGATCGCTCTGTTCTCTTTCGCTCGATGGCAATGATTCTCTTAAAACTTTCTTCCTCCAGTGCCACGCGATCGCCACCCGTTGCAGACTCGAGAAGGGGGTCTGGCGGATTTGTAGCTTTGTCCTGGCGTAAACTAGTCACGACTGCCTCCTGCCAAAGAAATTGCTTTCACTGCTCTCGCGCCTCGCGAAATAAGGAATCCGAGTTAGTTCGTTTCTCACACTCTTTAGCATGAGCGAGAGCGACCGAACGCTACTAATTGTTTGCCCAATGGAGTTCCGCCCGCGAGTCTGAGTATTCGGTGATGTGAAGTAACTGAACTTGAACGATAGTGCTTACTGGGCTGAAACATCGCTCGTGTCTGTCGAGGCAGAAGGTCGATAATAATAGTTGCTATTGGCTAGGTTTTTGGAGCTGTTCAACACTGCGCCGATCAGCTTATGAGGATCAAGCGCCTCCAGTCCCTTCTGCAATTGGCGTTTTTCAGTTTTTCCCTGCCGCGTAACCAAAAGAATTCCGTCTGCCAGGTTGGTCCAAACACTCGTGTCGGCCAACGGAAGTACGGGCGGCGAATCAATGACAATCCAGTCAAACCAGGTGGACAACTGATCCATCATTCCAGAGAGCTTCCCCGATTGCAGCAACTCCAAGGAATCGCTCGAAGAAATGCCTGCAGGCAATATCCAGAGTCCCGGGCTCTCAATACGGTAAATGCAGGATCTGAGACTCCGTTCCCCCAAGAGCCATTCACAAATACCCGGAATGGTACCAAAGCCGAAAACCTTTGATTGAGTCGGCCGGCGCACATCCCCCTCGAGCAGCAAAGTCTTCTGCTGCGTCCTGAGAGCGAGGGTACAAGCGAGGTTGGCGGCAACCATACTCTTGCCCTCTTGCGGAATTGTGCTGGTAATTAGCACTTTCTTGAGCGGCCGTTCGCGACGGAGATGTCTCAATCGCACCCCAAGAAGATGAAAGGCTTCCGCGGCAGCAGTCTCGTTGTCCGGTAGACATACAAGTCGACTCTGCGGTGGAGGTGAGATACGCAGCGACTGAAACGCATCGGCATGGTCCAGGTCTTCGTCTCTCTGCAAGAGGCCAGTCGCTATGACCGCTTCACGCACCGCCTCGACGGACCGATCTGCCTGCAATTCGTCTTTCCAGAAACGATCGGCTTGATTCACTGCGTCAGACTTATCTCGCAGCTCCGCGGTCTCTTCCCTCGACTGCGCATGGCTCTCGGAACGCTGAAGCAGTTCGGTTGCCCGTGACACTGCTGGCACGTCTCTTCCAGAGCGTTCGGCTTCCGATCTTTGTAACGCGTCAAATATTTGACTCATGTTCGCTCGTTTCGTGGGCTAAAGACGCATCCAACCCTGAACTGCTCCGAGAAGGTCTTTGCAGTGTCGAATACAAATCAAGTAAAAGACTCCTTGCGCGTTCGGTATCAAGCTCGCCATGATTCCCGAGTCCGTTCATGTCCGGTGAACAAATCACGCCGAGACGCAACTCTTCCGCCACCTCTCTTATGATGTCAGAAGTTACACTAGGTAACTGTCTCGCATAGGCTGTGATAAGAGCATTCTCGCATATTGTGTTGATTAGGCGGGGAAAACCTTGGGAATGCCGATACACCTCCGCAATGGTTTGACGCGAAAACAATGGTGTAGAGTGTACATCAGCCCCGGCAATCCGAAGCCGCTCTTCGATGTATCTTTGAGCTTCCTCGGCATCCAATGGAGCGAGATGGGCGCGTAGCGCAATTCTCTGTTTCAGTGGTCTAAGTTCGAACGAATCCAGCTTCTCGTCAAGTTCCGGTTGTCCAACCAACACGATTTGGAGAAGCTTATCGTCGTTTGTCTCCAGGTTGGACAAAAGGCGAATCTCCTCAAGTAACTCTGTCGACAAGTGGTGTGCTTCGTCAACAATTAGTACGGTGGTCAGTCCCTTCAAGCCCCGCGACGTGACAAATCTACTGAGGTCCAAAAGCAGTTTACTTTTGTTCTTCCCCGAATTCTGTATCCCGAAGTCAGTTAGTGTGTAATACAGAAACTCCAGAGGTGAAAGCCGGCAGTTGAAAAGATACGCGTAGGCGATCGCCTCGCTCTCCTTAAACAACCTCAGCAAACAGCGAAGCAGCAGGGTCTTTCCGGTTCCGACCTCGCCCGTCACCACGACAACCCCCTTGTGCCGCCGAACGCCGTAGTAAAGCGCCGCCAGCGCCTCGTTGTGGCGAGTTGTCGGGACAAAGCAAGTCGGGTCCGGCGTGAGGTCGAACGGATTGCGGGTCAGATTGTAGAAGCTCTTGTACATTCCTATGCGGGACCTACCCGTGAAAAAGGCTAAATGCAGAACCGGCTAAGATCGCAACAACGGCAAATGCTGCCATAGCCCACCCCAAGGCCGCTTTCTTCTTGAGTATCTGTTCATCCGCAGGGCTACGGATCTCCGGAACCTCGGAGATGACGTTCATCTGTAGCAATGTCTTAATTGCCTTTTCATCGTAAAGACGGTCATCCATGAATTCAAACGCGCCAACTACAACGAAGCCTAGAAGCAGACCGGCCACCAACCCAAACCCGCAGAACTTAAGACGGTTGGGAAAATCCGGTGTCACCGGCAAGCTCGGGGGATCAAGCATTGTGAACCGCTCTCCCTGCTGCAGCTGTTCCATATCTGTTGCCATCGACGATTCGTTTTCCTTCTTCAACAGGTCGTCGTAATTCGCCTTCGACTGGTCGTAGCCGCGGGTCAGATCCGCTAACTGCTGTTCGACCGCCGGTTCCTCATTCAATCGCGCCTGGTATTCGCTGATCTTTCCCGTTAGCTGCGCAATCGTCCGCTCGCGGTTGGAAATTTCTAACTGGTTGGCATGCAACTGGCTATGCAGCTGCAGGATTGGCGCACTTTCCGAAGGATCGAGGTCGCTACTTGTATCAGAGCCCTTCCCGCTCTGCCTACGCTTCGCATCCGCAATGAGGTCGTCTCTTAACTTCTGCGTCTTGGCAATTTGGTCTTTCAGGCTCAGAATATCCGGGTAGTTATCCGTGTAACGAGAACTAAGGTCTAACAATTGCGTTTTGAGTTTGCTTAGCTGCTGATTAATCGCCGGCAAACCTGTCGGCACCCCATCTCCTAACCCCGATGTCCCATGAATTGCCCCGTCCTGTTCAATCAACGTCTGAAAGTAGACCCGTTGCTGTTTCGCGGTGTTAAGAGCATCTTGTTCGTTTTGTAGCTGTGACTGAAGTCCGCTTAGTATTTGGAGGTTACTCGCTTCCTGCGAAGGCAGCACACCCTCGTGACCACCTTCGAATTCGCGAACCTTCGCTTCCTGTTGCGAAAGGCTCACGCGGGCATCTTCGAGCTGGTTCTCGATAAACTTCGTTGTGCCTTCAGACTCTTCCTGGCGAACCTTCAAGGTTTCGGAAATAAACAGATCTTTCAACTCGCTGGTTACCTGTTGGGCAACGTGCGGATCACGCGAAGAATAAAAAATCCTAAATGCGGTGATCGCATCGTTATGTTCGTCATGCACCAGCTCAATATCTATATCTTTGCGCATTCGGGCTACCTTTTCATCAGGCAGGCGTGGCGCTCCCTTACCGCTATACAGGTGAAGCTTGTCAATGATCAGCAGAAGGCGAGTACGGCTAAGAATCTGTTGGGAGATACTTTGAAGTCGCCCCTGTAAATCATCGTTAATGTTTGGCAGAACATAGTTCTTCGGCATAGTTGGCTGTTCCACCAAAATAAGCGTGTTTGACTTATAACGCGCAGGCAGAATCCAGCTGGCTCCCCATACCAGGCACCAGCCCACGAACAGCGGTATCAGGAACTGCATATGTCTACGACGTGCGAGGTCAAAGACCCTTTGCACATCGAACTGTTCCGAATTTGATTCTTCTGGAATTTCAGCCATTGTCATCTTCCTAGCGGTCTCGATAATTGATAAGAGACAGAGACGTAGACACGGTCACTGCTGGGCGTAGTTGAAACAAACCCGATGCCGCTGTATTGCTGATCCAATCGAGAGTATCCGGCTTCCGCGCTCAAACGCTCTCCCATTCTGTGTTGGATTGAAGCAGACTCTGACACCGTGTGCCCCCCGGGGCTTGAGAAAGCCTGAACAGGCGCGACATTCTTGCTGTTCAGGTAAATTCCAGACGTATTCAGGCTCCACGTCCGCTTCATTTGCCAGTTCCACGATAAAGCAGCATCGTTTGTTTCGAAGGTCCCGAGCAAGCCGCCTCCCCCGTATATACTGCGGGAATATTTCGCGTTAAGGTTGTAATGAAGCCCCCGCCATTCCACGCTTGCTGTACCCGCTGGATCCCACGAATGGGTCGAGACGGCGCCCGTTTCAGTCGAGTTATAGTATTGCGGTCCTCCAGAAAAGGAAAAAGTAAGGTTACGATTCACATAAAGTGTATAGAACAATGAAATGGTATGTGTCTCAGTCGTCGAGCTCAAAGGCGTTGTCGCCGATTCCGAGTACTTATATATGGCACCAATATATTGAGAGCTTGTCAGGCGCCGGCTGTAGAAGCCAGAACCACCGGCAGAGGTGTAGTTGTAGAGGTCCGGAACCTGTGACCTATTTGGGTAATCAAGCAAGGCAGTTGAGCCGGACCCACCAACCATCCCATCTTCGCCAAACTGATAGCTAATGACTACATCTGCCGAGTTTCCCAACTGGTTAGCAAACGGGGCGATTACAGCTACCGTCGGAAGGCCCTCCGGGCCCGATTTCGCGGCTCCTGAAAGAGAGGCCGATTGGTTAAAAGCATTGGTACTCTGTAGAAAGGAATCACGAACACTCAAGGTCGTCCTGGGACTAAATCGATACACATATCCCAATGAGGCATTCTGCTGCACTGAATTGAGATCGCTCGTAGGATGATAAAACACGAATCCTGAGCTGTAGGATAGCGTCCGGTGCTGCCGCGGGGTTCTCTGGTCCAGCGAAATCGTCGGGAGAATGGAATACGTTTCGTCACCAACTGGACCGGAAGTTCCACCAGCAAAGACATTATCCTGGTATGCGGTGATGAAGGTCAGCCCGCCGGAAAGGAAATTCGACCGCTCTTCAGCAGTTCCTGTCATCGGAGATGATTCGCCACCCACGGGGGGCGGCATGTTCATTCGCGAGTCATCATCTGGGTTTGTGGTGCCTCCAGAAGCGCTCGGTGCCACCTGGGACCACAACGGCGTGGCCCCGAGTAGCGCGAGAATCAGACAAATGCGCGTGAGCATGAGGTCGCCTTCAAGGCACGATGATTGTGTCGCGCGGTTCGAGTTTGACGTTTTGAGCGGGGTTCTTGCCCTTGATGAAGTCTTTGTAGTTGAAAGCTATGCGAGATTCGCTACCGTCAGCATTCTGCCGAAGGATATATACATCCTTTTTCTTCGCGAAGTCCCGAAATCCCCCGGCCGCTGCAATTGCGTCCATCACTGTCGATGCAAGGGCAATTGAATATGATCCAGGCCGCCCCACTTCTCCCATGATATTGAACTTCTTGCTATTAATTTGCTCGACGATAACTGTAACTTCGGGTGTCGTAACGAAGTTTCGAAGTTTCTCTGAGAGATCTTGTTCCAGTTGCACTGGCGTCCGCCCCGTAGCCTGCACCTCGCCCACCAAAGGAAGCGAGATCTTTCCGTCGGATCGCACCGGAATTGACTTGGAAAGTTCCGGCTCTTTCCAGACGCTGATCGCGACAACATCGTCGTTACCGATCACATAACTATTGTCGTGAGGCTTCGCGCTTGAGGTCGACGGTTGAGTTTGCGATGGCGCATCAACTGTCTTTTGCGGACCGTTATCGGCGTTACCTGCATTAGGAACCTGAGCGAGTAAGGACCCGGAACAAACAATAAGAAACAATCCAGTCTGAAATGGATGTTTCGCGCTGCATTTCATAATCACTCCAATCATTTGCCCGGCGGAGACTTACTCCTCTGTCAGGCGCCAAATTCCGCGCCGCACTCCTGTTGGTTCAGCAGTTGGCCGACGCTGCTCATGCGCTGCCCATAGCCCATAACACGCGTTGATCCTGTCCAAATTGAGTTTGAGATCGTGCTTCCGCCGGCTCCACTTCCGAAGCATCAATTTCTACAGATACTGCCTGCGCCAGCATCTCCACCGAAAGCACCAGCCGGTATAGGTTTTTCTTCCGAACGAGCACTCCCTCAACGCCTTCAAGGGGTCCGCGCGTGACACGAACCCTCTCTCCGCATTTCAAGAAGGGGTGCGGTTCGACCCGAATGGGTGATTCAACGGCCATTCGAATCGCATCGATCTGATCATCCGGAATAATCGCGACATGTTCCCCGTTGAAGAGAATCATATGAACTCCCGGGGTAGACACAACCTGAAGCCTGCGATTAATCCCTCCGCGGACAAAAACATAGCAGGGGAACAAGGGAAGCGAAAGCACCTTTGTTCTGTCCTTCCAACGCCGAATTGACTCATAGAGGGGAAGGAACACTTCGAAACCTTTTGCCGACAGCATCTCGGCCACTACTTTCTCGTGCTGGTGGCGGGTGTAGAGAGCCCACCAGGCGGATTCTTCGTTCATTCTGACGTCAACACCTTGCGCTAGGGCCATGTAGCTTCGCTTCCTCCTCTCTTATGCCTGGTGCAAATGCCAGTTTCGCCCTGAGGGAAACATAGCTTCGCCCTGTGGGTCACATCCAACGCCTTTAACCCTTGACCCCGGCGTTGATTCACTCTCGACCACATTCTCAATACCCAGTCCAAAGAGGCGCCCTAAAGGGCCTTGATCCTCTCAATCATGAGCAAACGGCGAGTCGGAGACAATACCCCATCTGGTGCTTCGGTAATCCCACTTCGGTTACTGGCACTTGACATTACCAGTCACATTCAGTGGTTACGTCCCTCGTGCTAATTGGCCTGTGTAGCGCATAATGCGATGGTATTAAACGTCCAAAGCCGAACTGGTTCAACTTACAGCACGTTGGTAGCCATAATGCGAACACTCGGTGGAAACCCAATGTCTGCATTTATGCCTTGTTTTCAGCAGGTTGATACTGCCCAAAGCAATCCATCCCTCAGCGTTCGATGATGACTCTGCAAAGCTTTGCATACTCGGTCCCAATTGTTTGCACATTCCGCCTCAGAGTGTTCCCAGATATTCAGAAACATGGTTACCCGATACTGGCAATTGGTTGTTAGTCATTGAGGTATTTGTATCGCTTTGAATCAAACTGATAACTTCCAAAGCAGTCCATTTTCGCCGCGAGGCCTGCGACGACGATCGATGACTGAGGTCTTACCTCCTGCAGTCACCCGGTTTACCAGGTGTTTCACAGAATGGGTTAGCCGCAATAGCCAATCGGGAGTTTTCAGTCCCGAGTTGGAGAGTTCGCCCAATTAAGTTAGATTACCTCGTAAAGAATGCGCGATCCGAGATGCTTCGTTCAGGTCTCGGGGAAGCCTGGGTGTAAGCCGATGTTGCTGGATCTTGTAGAGCAAACCTCTATAACTGATATTCAGATATTGCGCCGCATGACGGCGATTCCAGCCCGACACTTCCAGCGCGTCCAGAATCAGCTGAGCTTCGGTGCGGTCCTTTACATCCCGCATGATCGTTCTCATGCCCGAGCAAGGAAGAGGCGCGCAGACTTGATCGTCCCTTTGGACCACCTCGGCGGCTGTGCCAATCTTAGCGTCCAGTTCCCGAACGGCTGCATCGGGGTCGCGCATGATGATCGTCCGGGTAACAAAGTTGCGCAATTCCCGCAGGTTTCCGCGCCAATCATACAGAAGGGCCGCGTCCATCAATCGCGAGGAGAAATTGCATTCGCAACCGCTCTTCATCTCGGCCGGAGAGCGGCGAATCGTCTCTTCGATCAAATACGGAATCTCTTCGCGCCGCTCGCGGAGCGGAGGAATGCTGATGGTGAAGACACTGAGCCGATAATAAAGGTCTTCGCGGAATGTCTTTTCCTGCAACGCGCTTTCCATGTGAACGTTCGTGGCGGCAAGAACTCGCACATCGACCTTGCTGGATTCCTGTGCGCCCAGTCGAGTGAATTGCCCATCCTGGAGCACGTGCAGAATCTTCGCCTGCATCTGTGCGCTCATTTCGCCTATCTCATCGAGGAGAAGCGTGCCGTGATTCGCCTGCTCAAACTTGCCGGCTCGATCCTTGATCGCCCCGGTGAATGCTCCTCTTTGATGCCCGAACAACTCGCTCTCGAGCAGGTCTGCCGGTAATGCGGCGCAATTCACCTTCAAGAACTTATGCCGGGATCGCTGAGAATGCTTGTGGATCAGGTGAGCTATTACTTCTTTGCCTGTGCCGCTCTCTCCCAGAATCAGCACCGGCACATCCGAATCGGCAAGCAACTTGACCTGCCGATAAATGTTCAGCATTGAGGGCGACGCCGCCAGAAAGAATTGGTTCTCTCCAAGTTCTTCCAAATGCGGAAGTGCCGGCATGTCCGCAGGAATAGCTGCCTTGCCCCCTGCCGTTTCCACACTTGGATAAGCGATATCGCTCCTGGTCTCCCGCGCAATAGGCTCAGAGAAACTTTCGATCACCAACTCAAGTTCATTGCGCACCAAAGGGGCGGTCAGAAAATGCTTGATACCCAGGCTGGATGCTTGCTCCCGAAGTCCTTTTTCCTCTGCCCCGATCAGGATGTAAGTACTGTCCAAAGGAGCGTTCTTCAAGAATTCGCGATATAGTGCCGCATCGGATGAGTTGGTCGCTGAAGGCTCAACCAGCAGAAGATCGGGAGCCAGTGCGTTGCTAAGAAGCAACTGTGCTTGTGCGTATCCATCCGATTCGACGATTCGATGCCCCGCCGCCTTGAGGGCCATCCTGACTAATGAGCGAGTCTCAGCATTTCGAATGACAGTTAGAATTAGGAGGAGTGGTTTCACAAGGCACCTTCAGGGAATGTCTTCAGTCCGTTCAACAAAGGTGAAAACTGAATTTTGCCGCCAGTTTCTTGAGCAATTGCCGGATTCCTCGGCGACTTTCGATTAAGCTATTGCTCCTGGTGCAAAACTCGGAGTTCAAGTTACGCGTCGTTTCAGCGCCTGCGCTCTTGAAGAGTCACTCTCTATTCGACTTTGATGCCAAGTTTTTCAGACGGCTGACCGCGCGCACATGCACTTAACAAGGAGAAAGTCCGATTGGGCGGAACCTTGCGCATACAACTAAGTTTGCTTGAAGTATGCTCTTCCGATCTCAATCAGGTAAGTTACATTCCTCAATCATGCAAGTTAAGACAACTTACCCATGGAGTGTCGCATGATCAAGTTCAGAGTTGCAGCTTGACGAGCTAAGGGGTCTCGCAGCTTTTCATCAAGAAACCGGTTCCGCAGTCCCGCTTACATGATGCAGGGTCCGTAATTGCTCTCGTTCGAGGCCGCTCTTGACGGAAGCACAACAGCAGACGTTGCTAGTTTCCTCGCAATTGAGCGAATAGCCCATACAACTAAAGTGGTGGTGTCAAACCATCATCAGGACAGCGTTGCTATTCAGGCTGACGCACCTGAACATCCCGAAAAATCTTTCATTTCGCCGCGGTGCCTAAGTTCTGAACTATAAGGAATGGTCAGGGTGAAGTCAACAAAACTATGGTAATAATCAATCGCAAACTTTCGTTGCAAGCGACGGATTTACTTGGTTTTAATGATTATCAGGGAGTGCCGGCGGACTGCCTCAGCCATTGTTTCCCGCCTTCCTGTGATAGGAGCCGAGATTCGCAATTTGGAGGATTTCCTATAGATGGCCAATTTGTTTGTTAGCCACTTTACGGGATATGCTGGGACTTCTTTATATGTAAATAGTAAATGAATTCAAGTTCACTCTTAACGCAAAGCGAGGCCAATTTTAGAGCCGCCTTTCGCTGGCACGCTCGAGTCGGAGTGGAGAGCGTCTGGTTCGATTGTTCGTTGAGCCGAGTCAAGACCTGAAGCCTGGTTCTTCTGCCGCTGGGGAATTGCCGAGTGAGTTTTGTGGCCGGACCAAGAACCATCAGGGCCCTCTTAGCAGCGGCTATAAAGAGAAACAACTCGAATTCGGAGGTGGTCTATTGCCAAATACTCCTCCGGTCCGCGGTAAGGTCCATTAGAACGTCCAAGCTCGTGTCTTTTTCCGCCGGATGCTCTCTCAGGCTGATGTTCCGAATGCTCAATTTATTGCAAACATGCGCCCTGGATGGCCGCGATGCTGAGCGACTTTACGTTCCGCATCTGGTTCAGTGCCTGAACGGAGTAAAACGTGCGCGCAAAAAACAGGCATTGGCACCGCATTTCGCACGATTCATTTTCCGGTGCGGAATTGGCAGTTTTCGGAACGTAGTTTCGAGCCTGGCGGAATATTGTAGAGAAGCAGCGGACCGAGACGCTCGCTTGGAGCGACCTGCTCATACCAGGCGGTCGGCGTGCCTGGACCGCGGAAGAACCTGGTGCCAGGCCAATAGCTTAAGGACTTTTCAACAGTCGTGCTCACAACATTCCAGCCAGGTGCTGGAACACAAGGATTGACCTGTTCGGCATGAGGAAGCCCGTACCAGGCCTGAAGTTGCGCATAATGGGTCGGACGAAGGTTTCCCGCGTCTTCGGTTATCGCGAGCGAGACATTCTGCGCACCCAATTCGTGCAAGCGCCTGGCAAGCAGCTTCAGGTCCTGCCCCCAGTCGTTGTTGGAGTCAACCATGATCTGTTCAGGCTTGCTGCCGGCGAAAGCATTGAAATAAGACAAATAGTCGGGGTGTTGAAGGGCAACGGATATCACCATCCAAGCAATCAAGGCGCCGCCTGCAAGCGCGGAGGTAATTCCGGTATGAGTCCATTGCAGCAATTGTCTGAACCCGAGCGCCGAGATGATTGAGAGGCCAATCCAGATAGGTTCGATGTGGCGAATTCCAATGTCGATGTGGCTTTGCATCCCCAGCAGAAGAATTCCAAGAAAAAAAGCAACCGGCAATATATAAGAAGTCCGCATGCGTTCTCGAAGGCAAACGAAGAATCCCAAAGCGGCTAATAGCAGAAAGGCGATCGGCGCTTTTACTGCGATACCTACCGGGAAGTAATACCACCAGCCCTGCCAACTGAAGTGGCCCAGCAGGAAGGAACCGTGTCCTACGTTATTGTGCGTGACAGAATTTCGGATGCCGGCGAAAAACTCCGGCGCGGGCAAATAGTAAAACATGTTCAATCGATGGCTATAAAACTTGCCGACGGAGAACCAATATCCTGCCCAGACGACCAGGGCCACGATAAAGACGGCAAACGCGAAGGGCAACGCCCGGTGCTTGACGAGAGTCCATGTTCCTGACCAACCGGGCGAACGAACAACCAGATAATAAGCCAGCGCGAGGCCAAGGCAACCGGGGATAAAGCCCAACGCGGTGAACTTCGACAGGCAGGCCAGCCCAGTAAATAGGCCCATGAACAGCGCTCTTGACCACGTAGGTTTCCTGGCCCACAGAATAGCGGCAAAGAACGCGGCTCCCACTGTGGCGCCGAGCGCCATGTCGGTAATAGCAAGCCCAGCGTCGGCCAGTGGCGCCGGCAACAACGAGAATAAGGCCGTAGCCACGACGGAAATCGGTTTGCCAAATGCATACCACGACCAGCCGCAGACCACGAGACAGGCCAATATGTAGAAGGGCAGGTTACCCAGCCGCATCAGAAAGATGGTTCGTTGAATATGACCGCTGAAAGCAATCGAATTGAGGGATAGCTCGGTCGTCCCGGATAAACTTGGCGGCCGCACCCCTGCAAGATAGGGCCCCAATGCCTGCATGAAACGTGTTAGAGGCGGGTGCGAAATACTCAGCTTATAGATATGCTTTGAAACAAATTCGAGGCCAGCAGCGAAGTCGTCCGGCTCGTCTGTGGTGAGGCTCAACGCGTTATAGGTAGCGATAACACGGGCACAGGCGATCCCGATCAGGGACAGACAAAGCACCAAGAAGTGCTTCTCCATGAACGGGGCAAGGCGAACTTCCCAGAAACCGGGAAGGGGGCTCAAACTGCGCGCACGGGAGCCTTTGAATGACAGATTGGAAGTGGCCATTGGAAAAGATTATACAGACCTCTATTTTGGCTGAAGGGGAGCGGGGCGGCGAAGTGAAGAACCTCTCCGTGCCGGTGGCCATCGGCGTGGTGCAGAGCGGCCTTCCAGTTAATAGAAACGCTCAGGATCATGCGGCTGACCCGGGCTGCGGAGATCGTCGCATGCGGCATGGATGAAACCCTGAGTTACCACAGCCTGCCGTCAGAACATGGCGCTGCCTGAGGACTGACAATCCCCTGGAGCGGCTGATACTGGAGATACGGCGGCGAACGCGAGTGGCGGGCGTGTTCTTGGATGGTCAGTCCGCACTGACGTTGGTAGCGACCTGGCTACGCCACGTCGCAGCGGCTAAGTGGGGCACAAAACGAAGCCTACAGATGAACCAACTGGCCGAAATCGTCGGCATCGCATAACGACATTGTTCCGATCCAAAGACGGAACAGAGCAGTCAACTTCAACCCAACGGCCTTCAACAAATGCCAACAAGATTTCTGGGGGGGCTTGATTCCACGAGAGGGATTCGACCGCGTTCTGTCGTCGCAGGGCGAAAGGGGGCGGGCATCCGGCAGACCCCAAGGAATGCCGGGAGAATCATTCTTCAGTAAAGCGGAGTGGAAGCAGGCTGGAAGCTGGATCGGCTGGATGCCCTGGCGGGTTTGTGGAAATGCAGGGTGCCGAGTTTAAATGCGTGCCGGGAAGAGGAGACAACCAGAACGAGCGCACCGAAGGGGTACGGTGCGGTTGTATTCGCCGGCGATTCGGTGGGACGCGGGCACCGATTTGGGCACCGCGATCGCTTGGGAGCTTTGACGAGGCCCTTCGCGCCGTGTTCGGGTACCGGCAAATCGGACTATATACCTACCTGAGGATAGAACGAACTGCAAATACCCAAAAGTAACTTGCCTTGAAAACTTTGGTGGTATACTCTTTTACCAATATTGCGGTTTTGAAATCCTTCTGTTGCTTGGACATTTTCTGAGGTGAAGTAAATGGAAGAGAGCTGTTGTCTTCCCCCTCGGGCCCAAGTTTCTGCAAGAGCTTGTGCAAATTTTTCCGTAGTACCCACCCTACGCGCCAGCGGCAGGATTCAGGGTAATGCGCTCATCTGCCGTCCCGACAGACGGCGTTTGAAGACGCCAATCGGGCTATCGTCCTTGCTGCTTGTCGTGGCCCTTATAGGCTGCTCATCCAGTTTTCAGCTGACCTCAACGGGATCAGAGCAGTTCCAGGCTTCAACTGAAACCGTCGAGTTTGGGACGGTAACTGTGGGGCAGGCCGCGGACTCCAGCGTCACTCTTGTGAATCATGGTTTGGGCGCAATCCAGATCGCCGACCTGAACGTCACCGGGAACGGCTTCACGGCGACAAGTCCGGCTAACTTGCCCATCTCGGTTGCTGCCAATGGCGGCACATACGTTGTGTCTTTGCATTTCAAGCCGAAAGCGAACGGAGACGCGACCGGGAATCTGACCATTACGAATACGTCTTTAGCGAGTCCTTCGCTGAAAATCAAGCTTCATGGAAAGGGCGCCGACAGCCCCGCTCTAAGCTCGTTCTCGTGTGGCCAGAGCTTGATTACCGGCTCGGCCAGCGACACTTGTACGGTCACGCTCAACGCAGCAGCCGGCAAGAGTGGCGTTGCCGTAAGCCTTGCCAGCAACAACCCTGCAGTGATGGTGCCCGCGTCAGTGACCGTGGTGGCCGGCTCGACCAGTGCAGGTTTCTCGGCTACCGTCTCAGCAGTCAGTTCCACCCAGACCGGAACGCTGACCGCTACCGCCGGCAGCGTTTCCAAAACATTCGCCATTGAACTGCATGCAATTGTCCCGACGCTGAGCGCTCTTTCCTGCACGAACTCGTCGATGACCGGATCGGGCACAGACGCGTGCACCGTAACGCTGAGCGGGGCCGCGCCCAGCGGCGGAACGACGGTGACTCTGGCGAGTTCCAGCACGGATGTTGTGGTGCCTGCTTCGGTGACAGTCGCAGGCAGCGCTACGACCGCAGGTTTCTCGGCTACCGTCTCGGCAGTCAGTTCCACCCAGACTGGAACCCTGACGGCCACTGCCGGCGGCGTCTCCAAAACATTTGCCATTCAACTGAATGCCAGCGTTCCGACGCTGAGCGCTTTTTCCTGCACGAACTCGTCGATGACCGGATCGGGCACAGACGCGTGCACCGTAACGCTGAGCGGGGCCGCGCCCAGCGGCGGAACGACGGTGACTCTGGCGAGTTCCAGCACGGATGTTGTGGTGCCTGCTTCGGTGACAGTCCCCGCCAGCGCTACGACCGCAGGTTTCTCCGCTGCCGTCTCGGCAGTCAGTTCCGCCCAGACCGGAACGCTGACGGCTACCGCCGGCAGCGTTTCCAAAACATTTGCCATTCAACTGAATGCCAGCGTTCCGACTCTGAGCGCTTTTTCCTGCACGAACTCGTCGATGACGGGCTCGGGCACAGACGCGTGCACCGTAACGCTGAGCGGGGCAGCTCCCAGCGGCGGAACGACAGTGACTCTGGCGAGTTCCAGCACGGATGTTGTGGTGCCTGCTTCGGTGACAGTCCCCGCCAGCGCTACGACCGCAGGTTTCTCCGCTGCCGTCTCGGCAGTCAGTTCCGCCCAGACCGGAACCCTGACGGCTACTGCCGGCGGCGTTTCCAAAACATTTGCCATTCAACTGAATGCAAGCGTCCCGACTCTGAGCGCTCTTTCCTGCACGAACTCGTCGATGACCGGATCGGGCACAGACGCGTGCACCGTAACGCTGAGCGGGGCCGCGCCCAGCGGCGGAACGACGGTGACTCTGGCCAGCTCCAGCACGGATGTTGTGGTGCCTGCTTCGGTGACAGTCGCAGGCAGCGCTACGACCGCAAGTTTCTCGGCTACCGTCTCGGCAGTCAGTTCCGCCCAGACCGGAACGCTGACGGCTACCGCCGGCAGCGTTTCCAAAACATTTGCCATTCAACTGAATGCCAGCGTTCCGACTCTGAGCGCTTTTTCCTGCACGAACTCGTCGATGACGGGCTCGGGCACAGACGCGTGCACCGTAACGCTGAGCGGGGCAGCTCCCAGCGGCGGAACGACAGTGACTCTGGCGAGTTCCAGCACGGATGTTGTGGTGCCTGCTTCGGTGACAGTCGCAGGCAGCGCTACGACCGCAAGTTTCTCGGCTACCGTCTCGGCAGTCAGTTCCACCCAGACCGGAACCCTGACGGCTACTGCCGGCGGCGTTTCCAAAACATTTGCCATTCAACTGAATGCAAGCGTCCCGACTCTGAGCGCTCTTTCCTGCACGAACTCGTCGATGACCGGATCGGGCACAGACGCGTGCACCGTAACGCTGAGCGGGGCCGCGCCCAGCGGCGGAACGACGGTGACTCTGGCCAGCTCCAGCACGGATGTTGTGGTGCCTGCTTCGGTGACAGTCGCAGGCAGCGCTACGACCGCAAGTTTCTCGGCTACCGTCTCGGCAGTCAGTTCCGCCCAGACCGGAACGCTGACGGCTACCGCCGGCAGCGTTTCCAAAACATTTGCCATTCAACTGAATGCCAGCGTTCCGACTCTGAGCGCTTTTTCCTGCACGAACTCGTCGATGACGGGCTCGGGCACAGACGCGTGCACCGTAACGCTGAGCGGGGCAGCTCCCAGCGGCGGAACGACAGTGACTCTGGCCAGCTCCAGCACGGATGTTGTGGTGCCTGCTTCGGTGACAGTCGCAGGCAGCGCTACGACCGCAAGTTTCTCGGCTACCGTCTCGGCAGTCAGTTCCACCCAGACCGGAACGCTGACGGCTACCGCCGGCAGCGTTTCCAAAACATTCGCCATTCAACTGAATGCAAGCCAGCCGACGCTGAGCGCTCTTTCCTGCACGAACTCGTCGATGACCGGATCGGGCACAGACGCGTGCACCGTGACGCTGAGCGGGGCAGCTCCCAGCGGCGGAACGACAGTGACTCTGGCGAGCTCCAGCACGGATGTTGTGGTGCCTGCTTCGGTGACAGTCGCAGGCAGCGCTACGACCGCAAGTTTCTCGGCTACCGTCTCGGCAGTCAGTTCCACCCAGACCGGAACCCTGACGGCTACTGCCGGCGGCGTTTCCAAAACATTTGCCATTCAACTGAATGCCAGCGTCCCGACTCTGAGCGCTCTTTCCTGCACGAACTCGTCGATGACCGGATCGGGCACAGACGCGTGCACCGTAACGCTGAGCGGAGCCGCGCCCAGCGGCGGAACGACGGTGACTCTGGCCAGCTCCAGCACGGATGTTGTGGTGCCTGCTTCGGTGACAGTCGCAGGCAGCGCTACGACCGCAAGTTTCTCGGCTACCGTCTCGGCAGTCAGTTCCACCCAGACCGGAACGCTGACGGCTACCGCCGGCAGCGTTTCCAAAACATTCGCCATTCAACTGAATGCCAGCCAGCCGACTCTGAGCGCTTTTTCCTGCACGAACTCGTCGATGACGGGCTCGGGCACAGACGCGTGCACCGTGACGCTGAGCGGGGCAGCGCCCAGCGGCGGAACGACAGTGACTCTGGCGAGCTCCAGCACGGATGTTGTGGTGCCTGCTTCGGTGACAGTCGCAGGCAGCGCTACGACCGCAGGTTTCTCGGCTACCGTCTCGGCAGTCAGTTCCACCCAGACCGGAACCCTGACGGCTACTGCCGGCGGCGTTTCCAAAACATTTGCCATTCAACTGAATGCAAGCGTCCCGACTCTGAGCGCTCTTTCCTGCACGAACTCGTCGATGACCGGATCGGGCACAGACGCGTGCACCGTGACGCTGAGCGGGGCCGCGCCCAGCGGCGGAACGACGGTGACTCTGGCGAGCTCCAGCACGGATGTTGTGGTGCCTGCTTCGGTGACAGTCGCAGGCAGCGCTACGACCGCAAGTTTCTCGGCTACCGTCTCGGCAGTCAGTTCCACCCAGACTGGAACCCTGACGGCTACTGCCGGCGGCGTTTCCAAAACATTTGCCATTCAACTGAATGCCAGCGTTCCGACTCTGAGCGCTTTTTCCTGCACGAACTCGTCGATGACCGGATCGGGCACAGACGCGTGCACCGTAACGCTGAGCGGGGCCGCGCCCAGCGGCGGAACGACGGTGACTCTGGCCAGCTCCAGCACGGATGTTGTGGTGCCTGCTTCGGTGACAGTCGCAGGCAGCGCTACGACCGCAAGTTTCTCGGCTACCGTCTCGGCAGTCAGTTCCACCCAGACCGGAACGCTGACGGCTACCGCCGGCAGCGTTTCCAAAACATTCGCCATTCAACTGAATGCCAGCCAACCGACTCTGAGCGCTTTTTCCTGCACGAACTCGTCGATGACGGGCTCGGGCACGGACGCGTGCACAGTGACGCTGAGCGGGGCAGCGCCCAGCGGCGGAACGACAGTGACTCTGGCGAGTTCCAGCACGGATGTTGTGGTGCCTGCTTCGGTGACAGTCGCAGGCAGCGCTACGACCGCAGGTTTCTCGGCTACCGTCTCGGCAGTCAGTTCCACCCAGACCGGAACCCTGACGGCTACTGCCGGCGGCGTTTCCAAAACATTTGCCATTCAACTGAATGCAAGCGTCCCGACTCTGAGCGCTCTTTCCTGCACGAACTCGTCGATGACCGGATCGGGCACAGACGCGTGCACCGTAACGCTGAGCGGAGCCGCGCCCAGCGGCGGAACGACGGTGACTCTGGCCAGCTCCAGCACGGATGTTGTGGTGCCTGCTTCGGTGACAGTCGCAGGCAGCGCTACGACCGCAAGTTTCTCGGCTACCGTCTCGGCAGTCAGTTCCACCCAGACCGGAACGCTGACGGCTACCGCCGGCAGCGTTTCCAAAACATTCGCCATTCAACTGAATGCCAGCCAACCGACTCTGAGCGCTTTTTCCTGCACGAACTCGTCGATGACGGGCTCGGGCACAGACGCGTGCACCGTAACGCTGAGCGGGGCCGCTCCCAGCGGCGGAACGACAGTGACTCTGGCGAGTTCCAGCACGGATGTTGTGGTGCCTGCTTCGGTGACAGTCGCAGGCAGCGCTACGACCGCAAGTTTCTCGGCTGCCGTCTCGGCAGTCAGTTCCGCCCAGACCGGAACCCTGACGGCTACCGCCGGCAGCGTTTCCAAAACATTCGCGATTCAACTGAATGCAAGCCAGCCCGACGCTGAGCGCTTTTTCCTGCACGAACTCGTCGATGACAGGCTCGGGCACAGACGCGTGCACCGTAACGCTGAGCGGGGCAGCGCCCAGCGGCGGAACGACGGTGACTCTGGCGAGCTCCAGCACGGATGTTGTGGTGCCTGCTTCGGTGACAGTCGCAGGCAGCGCTACGACCGCAGGTTTCTCGGCTACCGTCTCGGCAGTCAGTTCCGCCCAGACCGGAACCCTGACGGCCACTGCCGGCGGCGTTTCCAAAACATTCGCCATTCAACTGAATGCCAGCGTCCCGACTCTGAGCGCTCTTTCCTGCACGAACTCGTCGATGACCGGATCGGGCACAGACGCGTGCACCGTGACGCTGAGCGGGGCCGCGCCCAGCGGCGGAACGGCCGTGACTCTGTCGAGCTCCAGCACGGATGTTGTGGTGCCTGCTTCGGTGACAGTCGCAGGCAGCGCTACGACCGCAAGTTTCTCGGCTACCGTCTCGGCAGTCAGTTCCACCCAGACCGGAACGCTGACGGCTACCGCCGGCAGCGTTTCCAAAACATTCGCGATTCAACTGAATGCAAGCCAACCGACTCTGAGCGCTTTTTCCTGCACGAACTCGTCGATGACAGGCTCGGGCACAGACGCGTGCACCGTAACGCTGAGCGGGGCCGCTCCCAGCGGCGGAACGACAGTGACTCTGGCGAGTTCCAGCACGGATGTTGTGGTGCCCGCTTCGGTGACAGTCGCAGGCAGCGCTACGACCGCAAGTTTCTCGGCTACCGTCTCGGCAGTCAGTTCCACCCAGACCGGAACGCTGACGGCTACCGCCGGCAGCGTCTCCAAAACATTTGCGATTCAACTGAATGCTAGCCAGCCAACACTGAGCATCAACACAAGCACCATCAGCTTCGGTGACGTAACCCTCAACACGACGGCAACGCAGTCCGTCACGCTCACCTCAGCCGGCACAGCGGCAGTCACTGTGAACTCGGCCACCGCGACCGGCACGGGTTTCAGCCTTTCGGGAGCCACTTTCCCCGCGACTCTAAATCCGGGCCAGACCGCGTCACTGGGCGTGAAATTCGATCCGACGACCTCCGGTTCAGCGTCAGGGAAAGTGACGATCTCCAGCAACTCCTCGACCAACCCCACCGCGACTGTCAGCCTAAGCGGCACAGGGTTGGCGACTTCGTACCTGGTTACTTTGACCTGGAATGCGCCGAGCAATTCCCCCGATCCGGTAGCAGGATACAACGTCTACCGTGCGCCCACCGGAACGGGGTCGTATCAATTGATGAATTCAAGCCCGGATACCCAAACTTCTTATGCGGACTCCAATGTCCAAAGCGGGCTGGCATACGATTACGAAGTGAAAAGCGTGGATGCATCGGGGGTGGAAAGTGCACCTTCCAACATCACAACAGCGACAATTCCATAGCGGGGCCGTCCCATTATGAATGGCTGACGAAGGACACCACAAAGCCGGCGACAGAGAGCGCCGTTGAACACAAGGAAGTAGAGTGGAGAATCAAATGAATGACATTGCAGCTTATTTCGCAGCGACTCGTGAAGTTATCGCGCGTGCCTGGCGCTCGACCATCCTGACTTTTCTCCCCTGCTCCCTGGTATCATCGGGCGATCATGAGTTCGAAGCTAACTTAGAGGTGCATCGAATGCCTCATCTGTGCAATGCGCGCTTTAGTATCGACTCAAAAGCGCTTTTGGTAGTCATGATCGGCGCGACAATTTTGCTGCCTGCGGCAAGCGCTCAAACCTTAAGCACGACGGATTCCGCGCTTAATACCGGCACGGCTGCATCGACTTCTTATAATGCCCCGGGGACAGGCGGCACCAATACTCCGGTGCATCTGGCCACAAACACTTCCAAAAACTTATGGCTGATGTACAACAATCCGTGGGGAATCAACAGCGGTAGCGGCACCATGACGCAGACGTATAGTGGGAGCGGGTCGCTCACTACCGTCATCAACCTGACCGGATTGCCGGGAGGGGGCGTGGACGCCTATCCATTTGTGCTCTATGGATGCGATCCGTGGATGGACTGTTACCAGGATCAGCCGCCACAATTTCCGAAGCAGCTTTCCGCGATGTCTTCCTTGTCGGTCGACATTAAATATGCAATGACCGGCACCATCACCGGAAGCGACATAGATCTACTTTTTGATGAATGGGTATGTAATTCAAGTACTCCATCGGACAGTTCGCAGTGCCTTGAAATCGAAGTTTTGCCCTACTACAGCTTTGTGGACTTCGGCGGCGGAACCTTCATCAAGACCATCAATGAGCCGGTTACGCTGAACGGCACTTCAACTACCTTCAGTTTCGATGAATATGTTGGAGGGACTAACGTTCTCTTTTATCCTCATAGTATGCCCGGGTTAGCATCGGGAGAATTGAAATTCAATTTGCTGGACCTTCTGAATGCAGGAGTATCTGCATTCGGAAACAGCTCTTATCAATACGTGGCGGGGATAGAACTGGGGACTGAGTTTGGAGCGAGCTCTACGCAGTCCTATACACTCACGCTGAACAAGTTCGAGATCGACCAAAGTTCGGGCACCCAGCCTGCGGCGCCAACGAATCTGACGTCTGTAGTGACCCCTTGAGGCCCTGTGCTTCCGGTCTTGGTCAGGAGTAACTACCACAAGGACGGTCTTACCTTTAATGGCGAAATCTTGAAAAGCTCGTGATTGTGCACATTGAGAGGAGATTAATGCAAAGCAACAGCGGTGATGTTCTTATCATCAAACCAAGTGACGCTGTAGCCGTGATGCTGAAGGTAGCTCAACACCGCATCGCGTGAAGAACCGGCCCGACGCTGCAATCGATCAATCAATTCCGCGAAAATAATGACATTGCCCCTCGCTAGCAAATTTTCTGCGCCACGTAGCACCTGGAGTTCTGCACCTTCGACGTCGAGTTTCAGCACGACAGGTCTACGATCCAACGAAAGCCTTCTGCAATAATCATCGAGAGTAAGCGTTGTAACGCTAACGCGCTGGCCTTCTCCGTAAAGGGAACTCGCGCCGGGATTGTCGCCAGATAATTCATGGAAAGTTGCGGTTCCGATACGCTCGGAGACCGCGCATTCATTCACAGCAACATTTGCCAGGTGATTTGATTTGACATTATGCCGCAGTGCTTCTGCAGTGCTACGGTTTGCTTCAAAAGCATGAACTTCGCAACAGAACTGGGATGCCATGAGACAGTATTGGCCAACGTGCGCTCCGATATCGAAAAAGATCGTTTCCGGTCTGAGCGCTCGTTGCACTGCTTGAACCATTTCAGGTTCATACCAGCCATTGGCAGCTATGTGATAGCAGACTAGATCCCCTAGAAAGCCTCGCACCTTCATTCCATTGCCAAGGCGAAAGTTAGAGGTGATTCTTCCCCCACAACGGGCCATGAGTTGAGAGATTATCCAGCGCTGCGGAATTATTCGAGCAAACGTGCGCAGCAAAGTACGACAAACGCGAGGATAGCGTGAGGCAAGAGTCAATAGTCGAGTACGCATAGCAGGTGTCCTTCAAAGAGCCGCGCGCAAGGGAAGAGGGGAACTGCACTCGCAAGACGGTGGCTTCGCTGTGCGCTCCAACAGAACGCGGAGGGAAGAAATCTTCCCTCCGCAACCCATCGGGCACAGCAGTTGGTTTGCCTTTATCTCCCTGTACCGGTCAACCCAACGCTCTGCGGACTGTTAGCAGCATTATCCGTAAGGCTCAGGGTGGCCGTCTGCGCTCCCGTTGTGGTTGGCTTAAATGCTACGTTAATGACGCAACTTGCGCCCGCATTCAGTGTGGCGGGCGCGGTGCCGCAGGTAGTGCTCGAAACCGTGAACTTGCTCGCACTACTTCCGGTGAAAGTCCAGGACAAGTTGATGAGCGCACCTGTACCGGTGTTTGAAACAGTCTCAGCTAGCGTTGCACTGCTTCCCCGGGTCACCGTGCCGAAGTTGAGGCTGGTAGGACTCAGCTTAACGGTCGGCGAGTTCACTGTTTGGGAAACGCCCGTCGATGTGCTGGTATTGAAGTTGTTATCCCCACCGTAGCGGGCAGTGAGCGTCCTTGTTCCGCTGGTCACGAACGTGATTGAGCAGCTTCCAGAGTGGGAAGAGAGCGTTCCGGTGCAGGATTCACCGGTGCTCGCGGTTACGGTGACAGATCCGGTAGGTCCAGCGCCAGTTCCTGCAGCCGAGAAGCTAACCGTCACTGCCTGCCGGAGGGTTGAGGGGTTTGGCGTGTGCGAAGCTATCGTAGTGGTACTCGCGACCTTAACCGCTGACGTGCGTTGCGTCCTGGGCGAGGGCGACATGTACTTCGCGTCCGCAGCCCATGTGGCAGTTAAAGTGCAAGTCCCCGTGCCACTGGACATCGTCACGAGAGCGCTGGAATTCGCCGGCGTTCCGCCGACTGTACCAACCGTGCAGATGCCCGAAGTCCCCGCGATTTGCGGCATCGTGGTGGCGTTGGTCGTAGCAGTAACGGTGAAGCTGGTGTTGTACGCTGCGCTTGCCGGGGCGCCGGTAAAGGTCACCGTCGGAGTGAGCTGGTTGACAGTTAGACTCGATGTACCGCTCACGGTTCCGTTTGTGTCCGTGATCGTCGCCGTGCCCGGGCCAACTCCGGTAGCAAGCCCGTTTGAATTTACAGTAGCGACCGAAGTGTTGGATGACAACCAACTCAAGGAATTGGTGACGTTCGAGACGGTCCCGTCCGTGTAGGTTCCGGTAGCAGTGAACTGTACGGACGAATTGACTAGGGTGGTTGAAGAAGTTGGGCTAACCATAATCGAGGCCAATACCGGGTTGTTGATTTGCCCCGCTGCAAAATCATCAAAGATTACATCACCGACTCCCGGTACACCTCCGTTCGGATCAATGTAGAACATGCCCGGGTAGCCACTGGTGAGGCCGGAAGTATCATTCACGACCGCGACCGTCGTACCATTCACCTGCATCGTGATCTCACTTCCGAGTACCTGGCACCAGATGACGTCGTTTTTAATTGGTGAGATTGTGCTCAAGTAGAGGCTGGTTGGCGTACCGTTCGGAGCCAAACTCCAGATGCGATAATGTTGATCAGATGGGAAGTCCTGCGCGTCCCAGCCGCATGCAATGTAGCTTTCCGGCGTGCCGGGATTTGTGTTACCTCGCAACTCAATCGAGGCTTCCGGAGTGAGCGAAGGAGATTGAGCCACGACCAGTGCCGTGGCGTACTGATCGTTGGGAAAAATCCCTATTCCGGTAAAGAGGGCGCAGTCTTGGGACCAATATCCGCTGCCACCCGCCTGGTTGTTTTGGTAGACCAATTTGCTGTAGCTACCGCTATCAAAACCGCATCCCGTCCAGTTTGATCCCAGGTATCCGCCACCGGTCCCAACGAAAGTGTCATAGCCAAGTGGCGTATAGCCGTTAGGAACCTCCACGTTCATGGTGCTCGTGACGCTATCCGGTCCAGAAGAGCCCGTGAGCATCGCGGTCCCTGGGCCAGTTCCGTAAGCGGTGCCGGTTACGTCTACGGTCGCGACCGAGTTGTTTGAAGATGACCAATTGTTCGTGGTCGCGACACTCCCATTTGCATAAGTTATTGTCCCGTTGTACTGAACAAAAGAACCGGCCGGAACTGTTGCGGCCTGGGGAGTGATTGTGGTGGAAACCACGGACGGACCGCTTCCTGCCTGGAAATTGGCAAAGATTACGTCGGTGCTTGACGGTCCCGTTCCATTTGGGTCCACGTAATACAAGCCTGGATAACCGCTGTTGATTCCAGAAGTATCCGTCACCGTTTCTACCAACCGACCATTTAAGTTCATGGAGACCGTATTTCCAAGCACCTGGCAAGAAATTACGTCGTTGGTAGCCGGTGTAATCGTGCTTAACCAAAGACTGACCGGGCCGGATGATCCAGGAGCGAGACTCCATATACGGTAGTGATGATCCGCCGGAAAATCCTGGGCATCCCAACCGCAGGCAATGTAGGCCTCATTCGTATAAGGCGTTGCATTTGCCCGTAACTGAATCGAGGCTTGTGGTGTGCTCGAGGGTGTGGGAGCTACGACTGTGGCGGTCACGTACTGATCGCTTGGAAAGGCGCCGTAGCCCGTATAGAGCGCACAGTCCTGCGCCCAGTAGCCACTGCCGCCCGCTTCGTCATTTTCATAGACGAGTTCGTTGTATGCGCCATTGTTATAGCCACAGCCGGTCCAGTTAGAACCGAGAAACGTGCCATTGGCGCCAGAGAAGTCGTCGCTGACGAGCTCCGTCTGAGCATAACAGTGCCCGGCCAGGCTAAGGATTGCTACGCAAACTACTACCGCTGACAAGGTTCTCATATCAATCAAACTCCTTTGATGTGCGCAAGGCTTGCCTTGCTGTCTACTAACAGTGCGGAACAAATGGCCCATAATCTAAATGGAACCTGTGGGGCTCTCGCGGTTGTGCTGCTCATGCTCCATAAGCGGGCAAACAACGTCTGCTGCTTATCCTCATAGCGGCGGTTGAATTGAGGGGGAACATTACGAATAGCTAGTTCGCTCGACTTATCTCTTCACGGAGCAGACTGCCGGCAGTGAAAAAACAGGACACAGAGAATATCTTGATGCGTGACGGAAGCACCCTGTTCCGCCTCGCACTCTGGCCCGATCCTTAAGTTGCTCCCGCCAAGGCCGAATCTGCGCTTTCGGCTCGGCGCGTCAGTTGACCAAGACCGCTTCTTTGCGCTCCACTTCCGACTTAGCCCCGAAAAGAAAATCGCTGCAGGTAGTCACTGGAAACTCGCGAATGATTCCGCGGATCTTCATTTCGGTTGGACGCAAATTCACGTATGACTTGAAGCGCCGGCCGAGTGACATCGGAATGCGCGGGTGATCAACGTCAATCTCGCGCGGATGAATGTAGAAGATCAACGGAGCTCCGTTGGCCATCTGGCGTCTCCCCATGTGCCGGATGATCGAGTAGTGGAAGAAGCGTAAATATCCGCCGCCAAAAAAACAGATCCTGGCCGGTCCGATTTCCGCAACACTCGCTGGGAGCTCGACCAAGCGCCCGGCAACTACGAAATGAGGCCGAAGCGGGCTGTTTGGGCTTCCTCCGTGCCCTCGTCGCGCAGGGAACACCGAGGAATCATAGAGATAACCACAGGAGCAGACCTCGTCGAAAAACCACGGCGTTGCCTCGGTTGACGAGAACCCTGCGGCGCGATAGCCGATAACCCTCGTTCCGCTAATGTCTTCGAGCAACAAACGTGCTCGCATGGCATCAGCCCTGAATTGCGTTTGTGTCATCTTATAGACGAGCTGATGCGAATAGCCGTGGGAGGCAATTTCATGGCCGCGCGCAACGGCTTCACGAACCAGTTGCGGAAATCGCTCCGCAATCCATCCAAGGAAGAAGCAAGTTACCTGTTTCCCCTCTTCGCTGAACAAATCCAATAGTCGGCGAAAATTTTTTTCCACTCGCGATGGCAATTCGGGCCATGAAGCAATGTCGGGTGCTGCAGGTACGTCGAGAATATGAAACCAGTCCTCCACGTCCACTGAGAATACGCACTTCTCTGAACTTTGCACGTGAACCAACCTATATACCGGGGATGTGTCTGATGAGTGTAGGTCCGAGAACGTTTGTGAATGCTACGGGCAGCCGTCGCCAGATCCGGCTTGCCATTTGCATTCCTTCTGCGCGCGCTTCGGGCACAGGTGCCTCGCGATTCAGCCAGTAGCACCAATACAAATCGCTCGGAACCGCGCCCCACTGCAGTTTGAATTCGTAAGTGCCTGAGCCGCGGCTCGACCGGCCAAAGTCCAGAAACTTATAGCCCTGTTCAGCCGCGAAACTCAGGATGTTCCAGTAGAGGAACATGTTGGGTTTCAACTTCTGGAATTTCCGGTATGACGACGCCCATGCCACTTCCAATGTTCCGCGAAAGCCGATGATGAATGCCCCCGCAACCTCTTTGCCACCCAATCTAGTAATGCAAAGGTGGCTCTCGTTAGGAAAACGATTCAGAATCTCTAAGAAGAACCGTCGGGAATAAGCAGGAGAGCCGAGGTCATGCATGTTCTGACGGTATACTTCGTAAAACGCCGGCAGCAGTTCTCCGCCCCCAAATTCCGCTGTCATTCCGTAAGTCAGCGATTTCCGCACCAGGTTGCGGGCCTTCTTATCCAGCCGCCGTAAACGCTTCTCAATATCCGCTTCAATGGGTAAAACAGCACCAACTTTGTCCCGTCGCAGTACCAGCGGCAGGTCATGCGGTTTGAGGTGGCGAAGCTCTAGATAAGTAGCTCCACTTCGCCGCACGACATCAATAGCTGATTCAAAAAGCAGATTCTCGACCTCACTGCTGTCCGCAACAATACCCCCACCTTTCAGGTGAGGCATCGACGACAGATAACTGCGCAGCAGGCATCTCTGACGTATTAGCGGTAAAATTCCACGCACTGTGCCCCGTTGTTCAGCGAGCAAATAGATCCCCGGCCACCCAAACACATCTTCGAATACGTGTTTCCATGACCACCGGTGATAACTCGTGCACTCAGGGTGGCCGCTTACGTATTCGTCCCAGCGGCCATTGTCGTTCTCTGTGCATGTATGAATCCGAATCTCGTCCACTATGACCTCAGGAGTCTGTCGATGTTTCATTTCCCCGGACGTGAAATGGACGCAAGAATGAGATCGCGGGTCACACGGGTAGTTGGGCCGGGGAAGCACTCAAAACGGATCTCCCCAGACCGCCAACGCTCGCAGCGCCATGCTGCGCTCAATGCCGGGAATTATCACGGAATTAGGTAATCTACAGTTACTGGACCGGATGCAAAGCCCGCACGCCAGACGCCTCTTCCATGTACCCGTAGATATCGCGAATTGTGCTTAAGGGTGGCTCCGGACGACGGTTGCTGAGGAACACCGCATCAGAATACGGGTCGTCCGGATGGTAGCCGTGCATACCGTTGGGCAGCCAGTTTCCGGAATGAAAGTCGCTTCGATAAAACATCCATCCACTGTTGAGAAGGAAAATTGTTTCTCCGTAGCGGCGGTCGGGGAAGCACACACCGAGTTCTTCGAGCTCTCCATGGCCGAGAACGTGCCCGCACTTCTGCTTCTCAAGGCAGGCGTTGATACTTTCACGTGCGTTCTCATTAAAGAACCAAAAGCGCGCCATCGTCGAATCATAAACGCCGAGATAATCGTCGGGCATCTTCCATCCCAGCGCATCGATTTCCTTTACAAGGTCGAATCGATCGGTAACCGGCGCCATCCCATGATCTGAACAGATCGCAATTGATGCGTTCGAGTCAAGGCGCAATGCGGTTTCAAAAATCCGCCGCAGCTTCACTTCGTACTGAGCGAGCATGGATTGCAGCCGCTCAGGATGCGCCCAGAACGAATGCAATTCCGCGTCGAGCTGGCACAGATATACGAAAAAGAACTCCGCGTTGCTGTTCTCCAAATCATTCTGCGCTAGCTCAAGAATCTGCTCATCATTCCAGTGGTGATAAGAGTAGGCCCGATATGGGATACCGCCAGCTACCAGATCGTCGAAGATTGAGCGCGCGCCTGAGATGCCGCCGGGCTCGTAAATGCAACGGCGTTCAACCCAATTGAAATACGGCATCAGCGTTGGCTTCACGTAGCATTCGAATTGCGAACCCATATGAAAAAAGCGGCGGCCGGCTTCCTTAATGAGCTTTTGAGATACGCGGTGGTTGACTAACCGATCTGGGAAATGGTGCAACCAGCGGAGCCACGAAAACGGCGATCCCGCCGGGTCGTAGTAAAACAGATTCCAGTGGCCGTGCTGACTGGGAGTCTTGCCAGTAAGCAGGCTTGGAATGGCGCCCGAACTGAATCCCAACACCGTCCTTAGAGGCTGCCGGTACACAAGTAGGTCGTTAAGAAACTTCCGCTCTTCAAGAATCTTCCATCCTAAAGCATCGATGAGGACACATACGGAGATATGACGTTTGCGAACTCCCATTTGAGACCCATTGCTTTCAGAGGTAATCATTCGACAATTCCCTTCCCTATCGACAAGCCGTCACTGAATTGAAGTCGCATTAGCTGACTCGAGTGTTGCCAAGCCCAGTTCCCGAGCAGCGTTGTCGTGGTAAAGCTTCCTCAAGACGTCGTCTGAAAGGCCGAGGCCGTAGATCTTCCACCCGCCCTGCCACGGGTATCCGGGATATTCAAAGCAATCGTCCTCGGTCTCGAGAAACCGAAAATATGTGCGATAACATTCTGTTGTCAGGCCAGTATCCATGCCGAACATAACACGATCTTGAAACTGCCGCAGAAACCGGCTTGTACGACGGGGTTGACGGCCAAGCTCTGCGATTCTTCCGCCGAGTTCAACGCGTAAATTTGGATACTTCTCCATCCATTCCGTGACTTCGTCAAGGTCTTCTGAACGGTTTGCCATGTGCAATCCCCAGAAGCGGGTACCAGGATGCCGCTCGAAAACACGGTTTCGCTGGGCCAGAAGCTCCGCTTTGCTCGGGAACCCTTTGCCGAAATAGTTCCAGTCGGGATGCACAACCAGCTCTTGGTACCGCTCATTGTGTCGATCCATCCTAGCGAAAAATGCGTCTGGATCGGCGGCGTGAATTCCTACGGGCATGCCCAGCTTCCCTGCCCTCTCCCATACGCAGTCTAACCTCGGGTCGTCAATGCGGACTCGGTTGCCTTGCCGATCGCGGACGGTGAGGCCCAGATCCTTCAGCACCTTCACTCCCTTGGCCCCCGCCGTGCACGCTCGTTCGAGCGTCTCGATGAGATAGTTGGGTTCGTCCAGGCGTGTGTAGTCAATTTGGCAAAAGACGTAGAATCTGCCTGGAAAGCTCTCAGCCAGGGAGCGCAATGAGCCCAATAACTTCTCATCCCAACCGCCCGTCAGGTTAATTGCGGCCTTCACGTTGGTTTCGTCCATCACGTTGATAAACCGCTTCGGGTCAACGCTCTTGCGCATTACGATTCCGTCGTTGAGATGACAGTGCACATCGATCACTGGAAACCGCGCGCGCAGAACCTCCGTCTTCGCAACCCGCAGCATTGCATCAGGCGCATACTCCCGCAGGAGCAACTGATCGCGAGCGGGAGCCAGATGCCGATGAGTGTAACCAATGTCCGTTTGCGGGTCGGACTCTGTTACTGGCGAACCAGCATGCCTATCAACTCGCGCCAGCACTGAGCGCACGCGTTCCTTCGCCCGCCAACGGGCTTCGCTTAAGTGGTATTTCATACTGTCAATAAGCATCAATCACGACCTTACGAGCGAGTTGATTCCAACAAGCCATGGAAGTTATCGGCAATCATCATTGCGACCGTATACCAAGAGAGTTGCTGGTAGTCTTTGCAACGATGCAGCGGGAGTTTCGCCGCAATCGCGGCGAGTTGATCTGGTGTAACTGCGTCACTATCTTGCTGGCTGAAGAATAGGTCACCTGCGGCACCGTACACCAGGTAACGCGGCGAGGCATTGCATGCGAGTCGTGCCCACCGAAACCAGCTCCGGCAGAACGCCCCGGGGTGCACGGCAGCAGCCCTCGCCCAACCCTTTGCTCGTGCCAGCTTGGGCTGGTGCTTTGCCAGCATGGCAAGCAAGTCTGATCTGCTACTACCTGGCTGGCCGCCTAACATGCGGTTCAGCGTCCAGCGCCAAATTGACTCCGCATCCACCATCGCGTCGCGCCACAGCGGAAACTGTCCGAATACGCCTGCCGTCTCACCCTGCACCTTCAGCAATGTGCATTCCGACACGAGCTGAGAAAATCGTTGCAGAGGAATGGGGGACGGCGGCGAGATAGAAGACGCTGCCAGATCCCGGAGTCGTTGCGCCCTCTCCAGGTAGCTCGGCTCATATTGCCCAATTACTAGAAGATAGCAAGCTGCCATGGAAAGATAGAGCTTTGCAATGCGGTACCGGACACCCGCGTCAGTGTCGTGGCTCTCATTCGCTTTCGCTGCCGTCTCAAGCTGCTCGATGATCCGATTGCAAAGAAACCACCATCCGTCCTCCATGGGAATGTCCGCTGCCGTGAAATGCGGCATCAGGTCAAGCACAGATTGATCGCCCCACACAACAATGCCGCGCTCCCTAAGTTCATAGGCATAAATATGTGGCTTCATCCTGCTTAACGCGGAAGCTGTCGAAGCCACAACGACGATCTTGCACCTGACTCCCTGCGAGATTAGATAGCTCTCGATCTCCGTTTCTATTTCAGCTGTGTGGACATTGGCAGGCCGATCGAAGATAACCAGAAATGTTGCGTCACCTAGAGCACGCCATTCCAAGCCATCCCTCTTTAGCGTTGCCTCGTTACGGGAGAGACTTCCAGTCAGGACGATGGCTCGTGCCTTGTCACTTACAACGCGAGCGCACAACCGCGCACCTTCGCTAACAATAAATGCTTTTGTAGCCTCGATGCTATCAAGCGCCGCAGTCTGCCCCAGTGGTGACGGCACCCCCACCTCGTTGTCCGCGCTGATGATCATATTTTGTCATTTCCCTCAATATTCGGCGATGATTCCCGCTCTCAAAGTGGTTTTTCTATCAGGCGTGCCGATTCGAAAACTTGAAGCGGCCTTGCATCAGAGCCGGCATTAGCCCTGCGTCACGGTGTCCCTCGCGCAGCTAGTTGTCGGCAATATGCTTTTGCCCGAACCAAGGGCGCGCCCCCGCGTCGCGCCTCGTCTCCATGCGCGGAATGGCTCCAGTGACCCTCGCTTGACCGATCCGATCATGGCCATGACCGTATACCCGACTCGCAACCATGCGAAGCTAAGATCGTCACCCAATCCCCGGTGCCAGTTTCGTTGGCGCATGTAGGAGCTGGATTGAGAGTGCGCATCAAGCCAATGGTCTGTCGGCCGTCCTATTGCGCTCCGTTTGTGGATCAAGCGTGCATTGGGCGCAATCACGAGCTTGCTGTCCCGTGGTAAGCGTGCACAGAAATCAATGTCCTCCGCAAGCGACCCTCCGGTCAGATTTGGGTCGAAGCGAAGGTTTCGAACTACCGTCGCACGAAAACTCATTACGCCGCACCCAAATTGCCGAACCTTTTGCGGCCCCTTGAACCGCAGATCATTCGCATGCCAGTAGATAGGCTGCCGATCGTCGCTGAACGCTCCTCTCACGAAGAGCCTTTCGAAAAGACGGCGAGAGAATGGCGGAACGCTGTAATTCGTTATGATTCCCGATACCCCAGCGATTTCTGGCGTATATGCACGCACAATCTCTTCGATGTATTGCGGCTCCAGAATCACATCGTCGTCCAGGAAGACCCATAGGTCGCCTGCAGCGCGATCCATGGCAATGTTCCGCCCAACAGCAGCTCCTGAGACGCTAGGGGCATGTATGTAGTTGACGGCTATCGGAACACTGCCCGGTTCGAACGAAGGGATAGGACTCTGATCCACAATAAGAATCTCGTCGGGCCTCCTAGTCTGCGCAACCAGATCTTCAAGCGTGCTCCGTAAGTCGTCTCTGCGATTCTTCGTTGGAATGATGACAGAGATACTCAGAAGATCTTCACTTTCCCTGTAAAGAGTAGATAAGCCCGATCCACGTGAACCTTGCATGAACCCTCCCTACACAAACAATTCAATCAACAGCGACTCGCAGAATCCATCTCTTTAGAGCTCTGACCGGCAGACGCTATTCCTTCTCATTCAACAGCGGCTTTTGTGTTTCGAGACCCAGATTGCCCACACGCTCCAGAGGCGAACGAAGACGCCGACGTCCGAATTCCCTGAACCATTGTCTTTCTGGATTAGTTAGTCCAAGAACCCAGGTGATCGCCAGGAAGATCACCACCTGTGCCATAACTATTGCGATGAATAATGGCAGATCTGGTTTCGAATGAAAGGCGACACCGCCGGCAGCAACGATGAACAGGGGGCCGACAATCAGTGGTTTCGCGAGCCCTCTGCGCACAAATGTCCAGGCGCTCATCTCAGCTGCCCTCAGCGCGTAATACGGCTGTACGAACAGCTTTATCAGCAGCATTGGAACAACTGTTCCCATTGCGATGCCCAGCAACCCATATGACCTTCCCCAAACTATACTGAGGCCAATATTCACAATTCCCTCGGCAATCGTCCATACGCCAAGCCCTCCGTGCTGGCCCCTCGCAATGATGATCAGCAGCATGGGATGCAACGCCAGGTTGACTATGTATCCCGCCGCGAGGATGGCCAACAACGGGTAAGCCGATGCGAGTTCCGGTCCGACCCAAATTCGCAGCAACGCTCGGCCATCCACCAGAAGCAGCACCCCGCCCAGAATCGAGAGCAGGGCCAGCAGACGCGTCGATCTCAGCAGCAGTTCCTTCTGTTCCTCCTGGCGGTATCCTCCATCTAACTCGGTCATAGAGCCAAAGACCGGACCGCCCGCGGCAACAACAACCGATTTAAAGCACTCGATCAAGCGTGTCGCCACACTGAATGGTGTGACCAGAGCAACATTAAGAACTGCTGCAATGACAGCAGAATCAGAATAGAAGCGCAGATAATCCCCGACCGAGACCAGCAGCGATTTCACACTAAATCCGAATAGTTCCCTGATACGCTTCCCACTGATGAGATTCTTGGATACATAGACTCGCGAGTCGGCGATGCGAACAAATAAAATGTGCTGACCTAACGACAGAATTGCAACCACGAGCGTCGTGATCGCTACCGCCAGAAGACCGTATCCCATTTCCAAGACAACAACGATCGCCACGCCACGCGTAAGTGTAGAAGCAATACCCGCGGCGTTGAACAGATCCCAGCGCCCGTGTGCCGAAATATATGTCGCCAACATGCGCATCGGAAACGTTATCCCGACGCTGCTCCCCAGCAACAGCAACAACCAACTCAATACCTGGGGCGACGTGCCCCGTAAAGTCATGACGCGAGGCAAGTAACACGCCAACCCAACTGAGAGAGCGCATATGACCACGGCTGTCACGATAACGATGAAGAGAGCCGACGAGAACGTCCGGTCTACCTCCTCGCGGACACTGCTTCCACGAAACATCCCAACATATCTAAACATCGCGGCACGCATGCCGATGTCAAGCAAGCCGTAATAGTCGAGAACAGAGCCTGCAAGGACCCATACGCCATAATCGACGGCGCCAAGGTGATGAATCATAACTGGCGTCAAAACGGCAGTACAAGCCGCCATGACCACCAAGCCGACCCAATTCGAGAAGATGCTTCGTGTCATCGGTTATAAGTGTGGTATGGGATGGGGTTCCAGGTGAATATGCCTTCTACGAGCGCGTAGTTTCTCCACGACACTATGCCTAACTATCGCATCCGCGTCAGAACACTCTCCCGATCATTTCCGGCAAACAATGGGCATAGATATGGATGAATACTCTTCTTTCGCCGCCGGCGTGGATGTGCCTCTCTCATCGACATCGCGCATTGGTGCGCCGCACAGCTCCAGATACATTTTCTCTGTGTTGCGTACTTGCTGCTCGATTCCGAACCATCGGGACGCGCGAAGGCACGCGGCTTCGCCCATGCGTTCACGCGCCTCCATGCGGCATAACAGGAAGGAGAGTGCATCTGCAAGTCTTTCTGGACTGCCGGGCGGGACGAGTATTCCGCTGACGCCGTCTTCAATCGCTTCTGGAATGCCACCAACGTGAGATGCCACCGTCGGAAGGCCAGACGCCATCGCTTCAAGTATTGTCAGCGGGAGGCCCTCGTAAAAACTCGGCAGAACATTGATATCTGCAGCCTTAAGCCATTCCGGAACGCTTGGCTGGTAGCCCGCCAGCCTGACGTGTTTTGCGAGGCCAAGTTCGTCACATAAGCGCCGTATCTCCGTCTCCCCGTCGCCTTCTCCCAGGCATATTAACTTGAGCTTTGGATACACACTCAGAAGCTGGCGCATTGCAGCCAGAAGGACCGGATGTCCCTTACCCGGATGAAAGCGCGCTACCATGATGAGGACCTGGTCTTCTTCCGTGAATCCCAGCGTCTCCCTTATCGCTTTGCGCGCGTTCTGTGAAACTGAAAAGCGACGAAGGTCGATCCCATTGCGAATCATAGCGATCTTGTCGGCAGGAACATGCTTTTTGTAAGCCAAGAATCGTGCGTCCGATGCGGATACAGCAACGTACTTCGATACAAACCGTGTTACGACGCGATCTATATTGCATTTTGCTTTCCATCCAGTGCGCCACGCTTCGCTTCCGTGAAGGGTCTCAACGATGACCGGCACTCCGCACGCCCACCCGATGGGGCTGGCGAATAGGCTGCTCCAGAACATATGCGAATGCACAATCTCGAACTTCTCTCGAACGAGCAATCTCGCCAACTGCGCAGCTCCAGCGACATCCCGCGGTCTGCCAAGGACAAGGGGCGTAACCTCGACGTCTTCTGGACAGCCCACGCGGAATCGCTCAAAGGTTGCCGGCGAGCAAACCAGATGCGGACGAAACAGGCTCCGTGACAAATTGCGTAGCAGTCCGCAGATATGCTCTTCCACCCCGCCCCATAGTGTTGAATTCGTGAAATAGAGAATGGAGCGGACGCCGTTCATGTTGTCCTTATAGCCCGTCATTGTGTGCCCGTCATGCTGTTCGTGCAATGAATTCCCGACTGTCCTGGCTGATCGGTCTTTCCAAGGGGATGCCACATCTGCGAGATTGCTCCTTGAGCAATGTCGGAACCGCCGCAGCCAGGGCAACAATCACCCAGAACGGCTTCTGATACTCCGCGGAGACGAACATGGCTCCTGCGATGAAACCCAACAGGCCGGCCTGCATCGCCTCGCCGGTGTAGAGCACCGACATATTTTTGCTCTTTCTTCCTTCAGCACGCAGTTTCCCTGCCGATCTCAACGCACCCCATAAGATCATGCAATAAGCGAGAAGACCGGGGTAGCCTAGCTCTGCGGTGAGTTCCAGGAGCGTGTTACACGCGATCCCATGCCTTCTTCCCACTCCGAAGATGAACATATTTGAATACGCTGTGAAATTACCCAAACCTATTCCGGTCAGCGGATGGTTCTGAATCATTCTCAAGCCGGCTCTCCAGAAAACCCGCCGAATCTGTTCCCCAAGTTTATCGCCAAAACCTGGATGCAGCATCCGAGCCAAAGGTGACGCTGGAGAGAACAAAAGCAGGGGTATCAATATGAGTACAAAGGCAATCGCCGCCTTTCGCGACTTGCCTGAGCGAAGAACCAGATATGCAATACCCACGCAGAGTCCGATCAGTCCGCCGCGAGATGAAGCCAACGTGAATGCAATCAGGATGAATAATAACGAACTTGCGCAGAACCAGCGCTCCGTCCTGGACGTGCTCTTCCAGGCAAAATACATTGCGAACGGAATCACCAGAACAGCGCAAGTTGCAAAGTAATTCGAGTCACCTGCAATGTATCCTGGCCTCATATCCGTTCCGCCTGACGCCTGAAACTCACGAATGACATACAGCGATGTCAATGCTTCCCCGGCTATGGCCGCCAGCAGCGTTATGTGTAGCCTTTCATACGAATTCACGAGGACGATAGTTACGAAGAATAGCAAGCCATAACTGACATAACTGGCCATAGGACTGAATGAAATTTCATCGGTCTTGCCGAGGGTCACTGACGATAGTGCCGCGATGCAAAATAATGCTAGAAAGGCGCGCGCCTCGATAGAGCTTACAAACCCGGGCACTTTCCGGCTCTTCGACATTTGATGCATCGCAAAGGCGCAACAAGCAATGCCAATCCACTTCACTACCGAGAGCCCCGCGACCCGGGCCTCAAATAGCGGGTGGTTCGGCATGGGCGCCGCAAAAACCAAGATGTAGAAGAATATCATCGCCAGTTGCGCAGGATTCCCATTTAAAGCTGTGGAACGATGCTGTGTCTTAAATAGCGCAGAAGGAGATTGGGACGTCCTCTTTCAAGCTCCTTTACGTACTTTACGGTGGTCTTCCGTATAGGGGAGCGCTTGATATTTCGGCAACCCCAAATACCTTCCCACAAACCCGTGAAGAAATTCCCCCACTCTCTTGCACGACAAGCAAAATATGCCATCATCGCCATGCGGAAAATCACAAAGCGCAGGCCCGCCCAGAACGGATAGTCTTTATACGCGATCCACACGTAATTGCGGGTAAAAAGAAAATACGAACGGCTGCTCGAACGCGCCTCTGCCGACATTAAATGACGCACCTTGATCTCAGGGGTGTAGAGGATGCGAAAGCCCTGATCCAGAATGCGGAGGCCGAGATCCCAGCCTTCGTTGTAAACAAAGAGAGGTTCGAAGTAAACGCCTGCGCTCTCGAATATAGCGCGACGGTATGCCGCCGCTCCTTCGACGAAGAAGTGTGTCGGGAACTGAACATCGGAGAATTCACGCCAGTCCTTTGGATGGCACCATTCCCTTAAGCGCAATTCCCCGGTGACAGGGTCTCTGAGTTGAAACGCCAATACGTGAAAGTCCGCGTGCTCATCGAAAATGCGCACCACAGTGTTGATCGCGCCGGAAGACAGGAAGCTGATGTCATTGTCCAGCGTGATCACGATTTCCCCGCGGGCGGCATTCAGGCCAACGTTTCTTCCGCCGCAAGCCCCGAGATTGCGATCGAGTTCAATGAGTTGTATTTCGGGCCCGAATCTCTGCACCGCGGTCGCCACTTCCTCCTCAGAGTGATTGTCCACTACGATGATCTCTCGATGGGCATATGTCTGGGCAACAACCGACTCAAGTGTCTGCTCAAGGGCACTTAGGCGCTTGTAATTCAGAATTACGATGCTCACAAGAGGATTTGGCATAGAGAACCGTTCCACTTCGATTACCGCGTTCGGTCTAACCGTTCGTGGTCGACCGGAGCACAGTGCAAATCTCGGGATGCTATTCCGACGTCCGACCAACGTCCGGCGCAACCTCATTGCGGCGAATCCAGCGCATGCCCGGCCGCTAACCGACTAGCCAGATACCCTTCCGGTGCCGCGTGAGAGTGCAGCGATGTTCCACGTCGCAAATGTCTTGCCACAACAGGCATCGACAACGCCCAGAAATACCGCAACATTAGCCAGGACCACAACGAACGGCAAGCGCATTACAGCACTCATACGGGACTGTCCGCCCTGCCATGCACCAAGAAGGCTAACCAGATAGAAGGCAATTTGTGCCGCGAAAAGCTCAACGAACCATGAGTCGCGCCGCATAATGAAGGTACTTATTAAAATCATCACGACGGGGATCAGAGTGAGCCACCGCAGGCATTTGCGCGACAGGAACTGCCAAAGCCGAAATCCGCTCAGTTCATGACGTAATCTCCACATTGCAAGCGCTCCCTGCCCAGCGATTCGTCGCCTACGAGCAAACTCTTCTCGAGCTGAGCTACTGCAGCGCTCAAAGGATCGTGCCTCTGGCTCATAAAGAATTTTCGCTCCCGCAGCGCCGGCGCGAACAGGGTGTTCCAGGTCATTTGCCAAGTCGGGATCGAGGCTAAAGAATAAGGAGCTGCGCAAACAGTAAATCGAACCATCGCATACTAATACCGATCCGAGCTTGCTCTCCAACATGTCCACTGCAGCTTCGTATCCAAGATAGGCATTACTTCCCATCGTTATCGTCGATGTGTCGCGGCCTTCGATATTGTGCTCTAACCCGGTGACACATCCAACTCGTGTATCCGCAAAATACCGCACCATTTTCTTCAGGCATTGCGGCTCAATGGACGTATTCGCATCAGTAAAGAAAAGCAAATCACCATTCGCCATCCGGGCTAGCCGGTTTAAGGTTCTGTTCTTGCCTGATCTCTCCTCGTTGCGTACGAATCTCACACGCGGGCTTTGGATCGAGCGAATTGCGTCGTCAGTTCCGTCGGTCGAAGCATCGGAGCCGACAAGTACCTCCAACCGATCCTTAGGGTAGTCCCACGCCAGGGTTTGCTCCAGCTTCCAACTAATGTCCTTTTCTTCATTTCGTGCGGCGATCAGCACGCTTACCGCTGGGAAATAGTCGTCTGCAGTCAGCGTGCGAAAGCGGCGGGCGAGGGAGACAACCGCAAGTATCAGCGGATAGCCAATCCACACGTAGCCCAGCCATGCCACGCCCAACCAAAAGCCCACTCCCGCCGCGCTCATCGACCGCCTTGACCAAGCAGCAAGACTTTGAATGTTTTCAATAGCGTAAGCAAATCCAATCCAATCGAGAGGTTCTTTATGTAAAACAAATCGTACGAGAGCTTCTCCACATTGTCTTCGATGGAAGCACAGTAGTCCCTATGCACTTGCGCCCAACCCGTGGCTCCCGGACGCACGGTCCAACGCTGGCGATAGTGTGGAATTTCGAGGACAAGTGCAGCTTCCTGGTCAGGGACGAACGGCCGCGGCCCAATAAAGTACATATCCCCCCTTAAGATATTCACCAACTGCGGTAGTTCGTCGATCCGAAGCCGCCGAATCCATTTCCCAACGCGTGTGCAGCGGGGATCGTCACGGGTGGCCGGCGCGCTCCCGGTTGAGTCGACTTTCATCGATCGAAATTTGAAAAGAGTGAATTGCTCTCCATTTTCACCCACTCGTTTCTGCCGGAGAATTACGGGGCCGACGGAGTCGAACCGTATCAACAACGCAGTTATTAGCATCACTGGCATCACAGCAACGAGCCCTATGACTGCGAAGAATATGGAAAGGAATCGTTTGATGAAAAGCCTGGTGACGGACGGCCGAAGCTTCCTGGAAAATAGAAGTCCACTAACGCTGAATGTACCTAACCATACCTTGCCAGTTAGTTCCTCGTATAACTCCGTGCCATCCTCGAAGCTAAGCCCAGTTGCCCTCATTGCCATGAGCCTATCAACCGGCAACGATCCACGTCTCTCCTCGACAGCAACGATGATCCGATGCACCTGGCCCGAATTTGCCATGGTATACATTAGTTCGGGAGCGCCGAGGTACTGCACACCTGCGAACATATCATTCGCGGAACTGTGATCGACAATGCCCAGGACGCGAATCCCAATATCCGGTCGTTTCTCTAGCTCGTGAATGATATTGGCGGCTAATGCGCCAGAACCCCACACTATTGCCGCCTCAGCAAATGCGGGTCGTTGCGCGATTTCCGCAAAGAGCCAACGGGATGCGGCGAGACACGCGCCGGCCAGAAGCATCCCAGCCGCTGCCAGCGTCGGATCCAGCTTAGGCATCCATATTTGTAGCAACAGCGCTATGATCAGCATCGTCAAACCGAGCGCCTGTATAATCCGTGAGAAGCTCTGCATCCGATGGGTTGTTATCTGAGGCTCATAAAAGTCCACAATGTAGAGACACAGCAGGAGTAGCGCCCCAACCAGGCCTGCCTCAACCTCAGTCGACGAGATAAGCGCAAGTTCTCGGCCGGCAAACGTCCCAAACACAAGCAAGAGAGCTGCCAATACAAGCGACACCTCAGTGATTTTGAGCAACGTGGTGCGCATCGGCAACGAACTGTCAAGTATGCGACGCACGGTCTGCCTTCACCCTTCCCTTTAGAGGCCTAAGAATGGATCCGTGTCTTTCCAGGTTGCAACCACCAGGGCTCACTTTTGAAACTAGTCTTCGATCTGCGAATACTGGGCGCGGCTCATTAAGCGGCGTTAGCACGTGTGCGAGGTGTTCCTTCCGCTCTCATATTCTCCCCAGTCCTGCGATTCGCCTCAGCAGGCACGGTTTGGGTCCACGGTTGATATGGATGCGGCTTCGTCGAATTCTCGCGCATCGACACGCTCCGCCGCGCCATCGTACCGAGCGCGAACAGCAGAGAACCAAGCACAAAGAGAATTCCTGTCGGCAAGTGGTCTATACCGGAGCCAGCCAGTTCTTGAACAAATATGCTCGTGAATGCCAGATAACATGACACCATTGTGTTAGCCCTCGTCTATCTAAATTGACTTTCATTTTGAGGAACTTCGCGTAACACCCAGTAACAGACAACGATCCTGCAACGAAATTCGTTTGGTGAATGTTGATGCGTCGGTGTGGTGAAGTGCTGGGTAGCCCCTCTGTTCTCGCTGCGGCTGAATAGCAAAGCAAAATGACAGCCTGGGCGCCACTCTGTCCGCATATGCAAGACTAAAGGTCGAGCACAGCGATCCATCATTACACCTTACTTTGGGAAGAAATCACCGGTCCGCCCTCCTCGTGGGAGAGGAGCGTCTGTAGTAATAATCGGAGTGAGACAGGTTCTTCAAGCAATTCAATACTGCCCCAACCGTCTTCCTTTTATCGATCTCTTTGACTCCCCTGAGAAGCTCCTTCGTTTGCGCGGTCCCGTAGCGCGTAACGAGAACAGTTCCTTCCGCCAGCCCTGACCAGACGCTGGCATCAGCAATTGGGAGCACCGGAGGTGAATCTATGACCAGCAACTTCCTTCAGGCTCGTCGCGCGACGTATCGCGCAGCCGCACGGCTATGAGCGGGAACACCTCTGCCACTCTGGGCATAGCTTCGCCCTGTGAGTGACAGCCCGTGTATCGACAAACTACAAGCGTGACCCGTTGCCGGGTCCAATAACCGATTGGCGATTAACGCCAAGTCGGAATGCCTCACTTCCTGCCGGAACCAACACTCAATCGACTCAACAGGAGAGTGATTTTCTGCGCCGCTTTTGATTCCCCATCTTCTCAGCAAGCCACGGCCCCCCGGCTCGCGTCTTACGTCAATCCCTGAGAATTCGCAACTGACTGAGTGACGCAGCCGTCACGGTACTTTCAGGATCAGCTTCGTCCGACGATACCCGAACGACCTTCCCCCGACTAACCATTTTGCTGCCATGCCCTTCAGCAAGACTCCTCGACACATTGACAGTGACCTCGATCGATGAATCAACTTGCACCACGCGCTCTCCGCGGAACAGCACACCCGTGGAACTCATGTTCTCCACAATCCCCGCATACCAACGGTTCTCGCCAATGATGCGATAATCCATAATGGCTCGAATGGGAAACCGTTGAGGGCGCGCGACCATTTTCCCTCCATAACTTTTGTCGCGATGGATCGAACTTTCCATTTCGCGATGACTGACTGTTTCGACCCCAGCACAAAATAGATTGGCGCCCCGACCGTGGGTCAGCCTGTGTTTTGCAGATTGCGCGATCTATTGTGAACTGATCGTTAAAGTACCTTGGAGAATATTTCTTCGCAATAGGTAGATAGTGCCATTCTTTATGTCCGCCAGTTCTATTGTTATGGCTCTCTTTAGAGCTATCAATGAACCAATTGAGAGTCCCGTAAGTAATCGGTCAGCGGCCAAAGAAACGCACTCAAGTAACCTCGATCGATGCCTCGAAGTGCGCCTATATCGAAATCACACCGTTCAAAACGGGAGATGCTTCGTGAACAGGGTAGCCACACTGTTATCTCGGCGACAACACGCTTACCAGAAATCACAGGTCAAATCAGGGAGAATTGCCCTTTGAGCGCGGCGGGAGGGGTAACTAATAGCTATATTACCAGGGGTAACTGCGCTGAGAACTGGTGTTAGTTCTTAGATCAGCCCGCTAAAACGTCGTATCTGTCTAGACGAGCCGGCAAAGTGCTCATTAGTTCCGGCATCTATCATATCTCAATGCGAAACGATAACTTTCATGGCACAGCATCTGTAACCTTTAAATTGCCCTCGACAAGCGGCCCGGATTTGCCAGGAACCGATCAGGATGATGGATTGCGGATGAGAAACCGGCGTCCCCAACAACTGCCTGTGTCCCCGGGGGCCTCAGCTATCGTCGTCCACCAGCCGGTGATTGATGGCGAAAAGTGCGAGCTCGAGGCGGTTTGAGACACCTACCCTATCAAAAATGCTGCTCAGATGGTGTTTCACAGTTTGTTCGCTGATTCCGTACTTCTTGGCTATCTCCGCATTCGAGTATCCCGCGACCACTGTGGTGACAATCTCCATCTCGCGGGACGTCAGGCCGAAGGCACCTTTCGAAGTGTTGCCGTTTCTCGAACGCGTATTGTCTCGCAGTGCTCCCAGCATGCTGGCGCCAATTTCCGCGCCAATCCAATATTGACCGACCATGACCCCCCGAATCCCGTCAAACAGCGCTTGGGTAGAAGACGTCTTGAGCACCACCCCACGAGCGCCAAGAAGCAATGCGCGCCTGAGATCCGGCCCCGAAAGGGATGTTGCCAGTAAAAGGGGGCGCACCGGAATGTTTAGCCTTTGAAGTTCGTCCAGGACTCCCATTCCATCGTTTCCCGATGCCTTGACGACATTGAGCAGCAAGATATCTGGCTTTTTCTCCTGGGACATCTGGACCGCCGCAGCCCCGTCGGGCGCGACGCCAACTACCTTGAAGTCTGGTTCCTTTTCAAGCAACGCCCGCAGGCTGTCGGCGTAAATCCGTTGTTCTTCGGCGATCAGGATCTGAATGTGCCCATTCTTCTGGTTCCCACCAGTCTCCATCGTCCACCGTTCACTTTCCCGGTTCAAGCGCCCTCCGCGAGGAACCTACAGCAGTATCTGAGAAGTGGCCCAGTTTGACCTTTTTCAGCTTTCGGTCAACCATTATCAATTTGTAAGAAGCCAATCTCCTTGACATCTCCAACACAACGCCGTCTGCGCAATCCCACAACAGCGTTGCGACCGCTTATGCTCTCCCCCGTAAAGACAGGACTACCTTCCAGCCGACATGACGCGGCCTAGCGTATTCCTAGCCTACTTAGTGGGGGAGGGAAAGATAGGAGATAGCATATCGGATCTGGGTTGCAATTGCAAATTTTGGCGCCGAACCTGCCAGGCAAGTCGATGAAAAATCCAACGAAATCACGGCCATTCCCAAGTTGCTCAACGCGCTGGAGTTGACGGGAACGGTGGTGACCATTGACGCCATGGGCTGCCAGCGCGGGATCGCTCGCCAGATCGTCGAGAAGAAGGCCGACTATGTATTGGCAGTCAAGGAGAATCAGGGTCTTTTAGCCGAACAGGTAAAAGACTCGTTTCTACTGTTGGACTCCGATTCAGTGGCCGAGGAAATCGACTGTGGCCACGGACGGGTCGAGCGGCGCAGGTGCTCGGTGATGGCCGATCTTGGCCTGATTGAAAAGGCATCCGAATGGGCCTCGTTACGGGCGTTGGTGCGTATTGAGTCGGAACGGTACCACAAGGCAACAGGCAAAACCGAGCGCGAGATTCGCTATTACATCACCAGCCTCAGCCCTGATGCGGCGCGGCTGAACACCGTGATTCGCCAGCACTGGGGGATCGAAAACAAATTGCACTGGGTGCTCGACGTCGGCTTCGGCGCCGAACCTACGGTGGGGCCGTTGCCTGGTAAGGGATGTGCATGAAAGCGAGCAGAAAAGCAGGATCGAAATGTCACGCCGCCGTTTGAATTGGATTGCCCGCTTCAGAGCCTTCGAGGGCGGCCTTATAACTGGCGAGGTTTTTCGTGGGGCGGTATGTGTTCCCTCCAGGAAGCGAACTTCAGCTCGACACATCATCGCACAAGGGTCAACTGGGAGGCATGCGTCGCAAGGCGCAGACTGTGTCGGCGGTGCTGCGTTACTCGTGCATGCTCTTCTTCCGGTTGTATCCCAACTTCAAGCGCTTCGACCGCAAGGTCCTCCTAGACGAGGCTCAGGGCTATGTAGAGTCCGATTCCATCGGTAAAGCGGTGCGGCGAGGCTTTCGGTTTCGCGTTGCGGAGCCTTGCTGTCTGTCAGAGTCATTGATGAATCTCCGAACGACCATTCCGGTGATGTTCACCACACGCGAAATGCGTGCAGCGTGCGCCGCCTGGCACGTTGCGTACGGAAGATGCGCCTTTTGCGCACCCACCACGCCAGAATCGCAGCCGCAAACCACACTAACGTAGCCAATAGGAACACGGCGATTGTTACCAGCCGCGGCAAACACAACCAGCACACGACAGCAAAGGCCGCCAGCCCAATGCAGCCCATCGCCGCGCCCGCCGCGTCCACTCCGGCCACGGTGCGTCCGCGCATAGTTCCGTCCAGGGCCGCCCTGGCCTTGTGCTTGCGCTCGTGCGCCTCCACCAGGCTGGCGCCTGCGGGGAAGATCGCAGGAAAGGCCAGGAACAATCCGCCAATCTCCGGCCCAAAGCGCTTCGAAATCAGCCCTGCGGCCACGCACACTCCGCCCCCGAACACGAATCGGATCGCCCACTCATGCGGCCGGATGCCTTTGATGGCCGCGAGCCTGGCATGTACGATCATGGCTATCGCCCCAGCAGCCAGAGCAGAGCGACGGATACGCCAAACCACACCGGCAGGAGCCCCAGCGTGGCTGCCAGAGCAGGAATCTTAATGCGCATCAGAAACCAGCTCGCCGCGCTGGCGTAGCAGAAGAATCCGATCGCGCCAAACACCATCGAACGCGCCTCCGTGGCCGCGTAGGCCTTTCCGTAATGCGCGATGGTGATGCCGATGGTAGCGAGCGCGATGGACGGTGCGGCGCCGAACAGTCCTGCAAAGCTCTTGGGTTTGAAAATCTCCGCGAGTACGGCAAAAATCGAGACGACTGCGCCGCCGATCAGGAAACGGAAGATGAGTTCCGCCATTTTTGGCCTCTCTATTCAGGAGCTACGCGGCCCGCAGGGCTCGCTTGATCAGACGTCGAGCCTGGGCGCTGTCCTTGCAGCCCAGCAGGCTGTACCTCTTGCCTTCCAGCCGGTGATAGTTGACGAAAAACTCCTCCAACTCCTTCATGAACGTCCTGGGGAAGTCCTGCCATCGCCTGATGTTGGAGTAGAGGTGATTGGCTTCAGCCACGGCCAGCAGCCTGTCGTTGCGCGTCTTCTTCTTGCCTTCAACCTGCACGCCTTCGATAACGCCGATGAGCCGCGACCGGACCACCACCCCCGGATAGGCGGGCTCGTCCATCAGCAGCAGCACGTCCAGCGGATCGCCGTCCGGCGCCTGGGTCTGCGGCAGGAACCCAAAATCGTAGGGGAACGTCATCCCCGCCGGCAGAACTTTTTTGAGCGAAAACACTCTCTGGTCCGGATCGAAAGCAAACTTGTTGCGGCTTCCCTTGGGCGTCTCAATGATGACCTGCAGCCATCCCTCGTGCTTTTCCAGAGGCTTTAGCCTGGTCGGATCGGCAAGCCCGTTTCCCCCGTTTTTCCCCACGTTCGCGCTCCTCTCATTCGCACAGCATTAACAGACATATAGAGCCAAATGCCAGACTTTCGGTTGCCTTGCCGGGGACAAGTGGCTCTGGCGCAGTCGCCCCAGGTAGCTCAGCGTTCCATAAGAGTCGATACAGGCCAGCAGTCAGGGCGGTCCTATAGCTGACCAGCTGATCGCGGTGACGCTATAGCAATTTTCCCCCGTCTTGTGATAAAGAGAGGAATGATTCTCATGAAGCAATTGACACATGCCTTAATGGCTGCGCTGATAATCGTCTTGCCGGCAGGCGCGGCCACTGTGGACGGCCAGCAGAACGCCGGGACAATGAAGAATGGTCTCGAGCGCAAACCCGTTCTCGGCTGGAGCAGTTGGAGCTTTATCCGCGAGCATCCCACGGCAGCGAAGATCGAAGCTCAGGCGCGAGCACTGCAGGACTCCGGCTTGCAGAAACTCGGCTACAACTACGTAAACATCGACGACTTTTGGTACCAGTGTCCGGGCAGTCAGGGTCCCAACGTCGACCCTTATGGCCGCTGGGTGACAGACTCTTCGAGATTCCCGGCCCGGGGAGATACCGATGGCATCCAGGTAGTGGCTGACTACGTCCACAGTCTCGGGATGAAGTTCGGGATCTACGTTACACCGGGTATTTCGGGGCAGGCAGTAAGTAAGAACACGCCGATTAAAGGCACGCCGTACACGGCCGTCCAGATTGCGGAACCGTCTGTCACGGAGAACAACTACAACTGCAAAGGCATGGTTGGCATTAGTTACAGTAAACCTGGTGCGCAGGAGTATATCAATTCATGGGTCGAGATGCTCGCGGCATGGGGCGTCGATTACATCAAAATCGACGGCATGAAGAACAGCAACGCCGCTGACGTTGAGGCATGGTCGAAAGCAATACGGCAAAGCGGGCGGCCAATCCTCCTGGACGTCACACAGGGGAGCTTTACACAAGCCCTCACCCCGACACTGATGAAGTACGCCGATCAATGGGAATTCGCACCCGACGTTGAATGCTATCGTTGCGAAAAGGGCGGCAGCAGCTACCCGCTGACAAGCTGGAAAGATATTGAGAAACGGTTCAACTATGTGGCCGAATGGCAGCCATACTCTGGTTCGGGGAGGTTCAACGACTATGACTCCATCGAGATAGGGAATGGCAGCAACGACGGGCTTACTGCAATCGAGCGTCAGACGCAGCTGAGCCTGTGGGCGCTTGGATCGGCTCCCCTCATCCTCGGCGTCGATCTCACTAACCTCGACCAACAGGATCTGCAGAAATACTTGAAAAACACCGCAGTCCTCGCGGTTGACCAGGATTCGATCGCTGCGAAAAGGGTTGTCAATGCCGGCAACCAGCAGGTGTTCGCCAAGATGGAGCCGAACGGAGAAGCGATCGTCGGTTTGTTCAACACCGGCAGCACGGCAGAGAAAGTCTCTGTAGAAGCGTCTGCCGTTGGTCTCCCCAGGAATGAACGCGGCTATTCCACACGCAACCTGTGGACAGACGCGATGGAGAAAACTGGCGATGCCATCAGCGCGGTTGTTCCATCGCACGGGGTCGTCTTATACCGCGTCAAGTCACTTTGATATCTGTCGGCGAGGAGCGGCACAGATCCCGGGTTTTACACCCGGAACACTGTGCCGCAGCATGCTGGAAGGCAGTGCTCAGGTAACCACAAGGCACGACGCTGTTCTGCCGTCCGTTCTTGGTGAATACCCTGGAACGTAGAGCTTCATGCATGTCTTCGCAACGTCAGGTGTCCCCTTCACAACCTCCTGTTATGTTCACAATCCGCGACGCCGGCCCTTGATTTGCCTTGCAGATGCCGGCCCCGGTACTTGAGAATGGCGCGGAAAGAAAACTCCCGGATGAAATGAGACTCTATGCGCCAAGCTTTTTCCCGTACGAGCCTTTCTGCGGCGTGCTTCGCTTTCGCGGCCGCGATCTTCACATTCGCCGCCGCGGCGCAACCGCCGGCGCAAGCTCACTACCAGCACAACCTCAAGAGGGGACCTGCTCCGGGCGGAGTGGAGCAGGCCACGTTCTTTGTCCATCGCCTGGGTACGGATCACGCCGAAGGAATCACTACGCTGGACATGAACGGCGACGGGCGACCTGACATTCTGAGCGGGGCGTATTGGTATGAAAACCCGGGCCCGCAGGGCGGCGAGTGGAAGCGGCACCAGTATCGCGAAGTGGGAGTGCTGAATGAGTTCGTCTCTGACTGCGGCGAGTGGACAGTCGACGTCAATCACGATGGTCGGCCCGACGTGGTTACCGCCGGCTGGATGACCAATGGTATCTTCTGGTGGGAGAATCCGGGGAAACTGGGCGCGGAATGGAAGAAGCACTTCATCACCGACAGCTACGACACTGAGGGCGGCTGGATGGCCGACATCAACGGCGACGGCAAGCCCGATCTGATCTTCGGGCACTACGGCCATATGGGTGTCCTGTGGATCGACTTCGCCGGACCCGAGCCCAAAGTGCATCACGTGGGCGGACGCGCTGAGGATGGGCACGGCATCGGCGTGGCCGATATCGACGGCGACGGCAAGGCAGACATTCTTACGCCGAACGGGTGGTTCAAGCAGATCGATGCCGACAAGGATCAGTGGGAGTGGCATGGCGACTGGAAGATGGAAGACGCGGGCTTTCCGATCATCGGCTACGACGTGAACGACGACGGCAAGATGGATGTGATCTACGGCCAGGGCCACAGCTACGGGATCTACTGGCTTGAACAGCAGGGTAATGGCGCGAACCGGACATGGGTCAAACACACTATCGACGAATCGTTCTCGCAGGTGCATGCGCTCAAGATGGCCGACATCGATGGCGACGGCGAACCGGAGTTGATTGCCGGCAAGCGCTACCGCGGGCATTCGGGAGACGATCCCGGCTCCTACGATCCCCTGGTTGTGTACTACTACAAGATCGATCGCAAGACGGGAACTTTCACGCGCTATCCGATCTCAGTGAATGGGACTGCCGCCGCGGGAACGCAGTTCGTGGTTGAAGATCTCGATGGGGACGGCGATCTCGACATTGCTACCGCAGGCAAGACCGGCGTGCACTTCTTTGAGAACCTCAGGATCGATAATGTGCCGAAGGCGGAGCGCGAAAGGGAGATTCTTGCTGGACAAGAACTGGCCGTTCCCCGGCGAAGGGCAGGTCGTGAAGCAGGATACTGAGCCGAAGAAGTAAAAGGTTCGGCTGCTTCGAGGGCAGGAGTTCAATTGAAAGTGAGTGGAGCGTATTTCAACAATGCTTCCGCGACGGCTTGATCTGCTTTCCGGAACCGAACCCTGAGCTGCATTGATTACCATCCTCAGCGAGTGCAAGATCCACAGGAGTGCCATGACCTACATGCTGAATCGTCGCAGCTTCCTCATCGCAGGAGGACTGACCGCGCTCGCTTCCACGAGAGTTTTCGGGGCGAATGACAAGCTTCGGATCGGTGTCATCGGCGCTGGAGGCCGCATGCGATCTCTCCTCAACTCGGCCGAGGATTCGGGCGTCCCGTTCGAGATCGCGTCGGTGAGCGATGTATACGCGCCACGCTGCGAAGAGGTGAAGACGCGGCCGAGCGCGACAACGGCAACGACGTACGTGGATTACCGCAACGTGCTGGACGACAAGACCATCGATGCAGTGCTCATCGCGACCCCGGACCACTGGCATGTTCGGATCGCGGCAGCGGCGCTGGCCGCGGGCAAAGATGTGTACCTCGAGAAGCCGGTAACGCATACCCTCGAAGAGGGTGAAACGCTCGACAAGAGCGTTCGATCAAGCCGACGTATCCTGCAGTGCGGAATGCAGCAGAGGAGCTGGCCCCACTTTCGCAACGCGGTAGACCTCATCCAGGGCGGCGCGCTCGGCCAGGTAACACAGGTGCGCACATATTGGTGGCAGAACTACGGCTCGAATTGGGTGCCGAAACCGGTTGACGTGGCGCAGCTTGACTGGAAACAGTGGCTCGGCGGAGCGCCTGACCAGCCCTTCACTCTGGAGAAGTACAACCGCTGGCGGTGGTTCTGGAGCTTCGGAGGCGGGGCGATGACGGATTTGTTCACCCACTGGGTCGACGTCGCGCAATGGGCGATGAAAGCGGATCAGCCGACAATGGCGCTGATGCTGGGTGACAAATACGTGTTTAAGGAATGGGATTGCCCGGACACCATCCAGGCAGCCTTTCGCTATCCAGGGTTTGATGTGATCTACGAGGGCATGATGAGCTCGTCGATCGACGATGGAGGGCTCGAGTTTCGGGGCACGGAGGCAACGCTGAAGATCAACCGTGCCGGAATGAGTATCTTTCACGAGAATGTGAAGGGCGATCGAAATCCCGTACTGAAGGAAGAAAGCTTCGAAGATGGGACGACGCCGCACATGAGGAACTTCTTCGAGTGCATCAAGTCGCGCAAGGAGCCGAACGCTCCCGTCGAGACAGGAATCGCTGCAGCGAGGGCTGGCCATATCGGGAACTTGGCCTACCATCGCGGAGGCATGACCCCTTGGCCGGTAAAGTGAAAATCAGCCGGTGCGCGGATTCTGAAATAAGCCCGTCCCGCAAACAGGAGAAGATGGCTCGCCGATATCCAGCCTTTCGCGCTGAATCAATGAAGATTCGGACTGCGCGCCCTACGTGTAATGCCAGGATCGTCTCGTTATGAGGATGCTCTTCATTCTCGCTGGCCTCTTAGCGGTGTCGACTGCCATGGCGCAAAATCAAGCAGAATCCCCGAACACCGGGTTGATCTACGGAACAGCCACTGCTCAGGATGGACTCCCTGCGAAGGGGCTGATCCTAAATGCGGAGCCCCTTGGGGTCGTGCTTGCCATGGCGCTCCCCTGGACAAAAACGGATGACAAAGGCGTCTTTCGGTTTGAACACCTTCCGCTGGGCAGGTACACGGTGTATGCCGAAGATAAAGAGGCGGGGTACTCAATTTTCAGCACCGGTGCAGGAGGCGTGGGTCGTCCGCCAGAGGTAGAGCTTACCGCCGGGCATCCCAAGGCTGAATTCAATGTCCACCTTCCGGCACCGGCAGGTTTCCTGCTCTTCCATCTCACAAATCGACGTACAGGCGCTCCAATCTCCGGGATCGAAGTAACCGTAATGTCGGAGGAAATTCCCCCAAAGACGATTTTCAGTGGAGGCTGCCCTTCGAGCCAGGCTGTCCTCGTTCCTTCGGATAAGGATTTGCTTCTGCATGTGACCTCGTGGGGTTTCCTGGAGTGGGAGGAGAGCGTGGGAGCGGGGAAGCCCATCCACATCGCACCTGGAAACCGCCTCACGCTGGACGTACAGCTTGAGCCTGCCAACCCGCTGTCGCAGCGAATCCCGGGTGCTGATCCAAAGAAGTACCAAGGTATCAGGGACGCAAAGGACTGGCGGAACCCGTATTTGATTGTCCAGGCTGACGGAATAAAAGTGGTAGGAGTGACCGCTGGCGGAAGGTCGCTCACGGTCGATGCAGTCACGGCAATTTTGGAAGGGTTGCCGGATTCTGCGTGGCCATATGGGCTGGTCGTCGCGATTCAGGGCAATGACTCCGCAGTATCGGAATCCGAGCGATCGCGCATTGAGGCGAATCGAAATCTGCTCCTCGGGCGCCTAAATGAGCTTGGAGTGATCGTAGGCTTTTGGCCCTCTGCATGAGCTTGCGAGTTTCCGAGTAACCCGGACTGAAGCACAGAAAACACAACCACGACAAAGTTACAGAACACACACCTCTGTTCAACGATGCGGGAGCAAGGCAGAAGTCTCAAGATGCCGGAGGAGCGAAATCCAGGCCGGCCTGCTGAGCAGCTCGCTCTGTCGCCGGCAGGTTCAGTTCCGACAGGGGAATGCGCAGTTCCCGCCCCGATGCGGCCTGATCCATCACGATCATCGTGCTGGGGGTCATGACGTAGTTGCGAATTGTCTGGGTGTGACCGTCCTGGAAGATCAGCGTGAGCTGCGGTTCGAGTGCGGGAGGCGAGGCGGGCGCTGCCGCCGTCTGATAGGGCCGCGGATTATAGTCCTGCCGATAGCCTTCGTCCGGCGGAGGAACATACTGCGGCTGAGGCTCGCCTTGGTCCGACTGCTGGTAGGTTCCTGAGTCCTCGTCATAGCCCGTGAAATCCGGATAGCCAAGGTCCCACGGCAGCAATTCCCAGGAATTGCCATAGGAGTAAGGATACCCATACGCTCCGCGATACGGAGAGCGGTAGGGGTGGCGTCGCCCAGGATCCCGTCCCCGGCGGCTAGCGTTATACGCTGGGCGGAATGCGGATCTGTAGCGGGGAGCCGCGCTGTACCGGGGCGCACTCCACGCCATCCGCGGCGTCGTGCTGAAGCCGCGTTGCGCAAAGCCCGAAAATCCACCGAACGAACGGGGAGCGGAAAAGCCGCCGTGGAAACCGCCGCCGGCAAACCCGCCCGCATGTCCGCCGAAATGTCCGCCTCCGCCGCGCTGTGCGACCGCGGCCAGGCAGGCGGCCAGCAGAAGACCTAAAATCGCGACTGGAAGTATCCGCCGCATGGACCCACCTTACACCTCTTGGACGCCCGGAAGTGGGGATTCGATTCACCGCTCCGCGCTAAAATCTTGCGGTGGTCGCGGCAGCACGGACTGAGGAGGAGGTGGCAGTACAGGTAGTCCCGAAACCACGGTGGGAGCTTAGACAAGGACAGTAAATGCAACCTGGGGGAATAGAAAAGCATGACAGGACATCGGCTCGAAATGCACGATGTCTTCCGTTCATCAACAATTCCCGGCATTCTTAGCAACGGCAACTTCTGAACCTCCTCCTGCGGAGCACTGTCGATACGGCACAGAGATTTGGTATCAACCGAGGAAGCGAAGAGGAGTTCTCGTTCGCGTACGCCCCCGGAGTAAGCCATCAATTCACACAGATCTCGTGAGAGTTACGAATCTACTTCTTCTCGACCTTGGCCTCCGCCAGTTTCACTGCCCTTTCGAGTGCGTCGGCTCTGTTTGCCTTTACGTCCGGTTCCACACCAACTCCTTCCCAGTCGGCGATGCCGAAGGGATTGATTGCCTTCTCTTCGGGAATACCGATGCCGAAGTGGTCGTCGATCCGGCGGAAGACGCCCGCATGGGCGCCGCCGCGAGTAGTCTCTCCAACCAACGTGGCTCGCTTGAGCATCTTCAAGTCGTAACTGAACTGCTCCGCACCCGACCATGTAGAGGCCGACGTCAGCACATACACCGGCTTATCTGCCAATTCGTTTCCGGCAACTGGAGACCGTGTCCAGGAGTCCACCGTCGGAGCTCCTCTCGGCCCGTACATATACTCCGGATGATCGAACAAGTAGCTGGCGATGAGCGACACTGAGTCCGGAAAGCCGCCCGTGTTATCCCGCAGATCAAAGATGAGTGCGTCCGCGCGGTTCAACGAGGCCATTGCGGCTTTCAGCGCCGATCCACACACAGACGTGTCGGGAAAAAAGTCGAGCTTAAGATAGCCAATGTCATGCGGCAGAATCTCAACCTTTCTGATCATGCAGTTTTGCTGCAACATTGCATTGCGAAAGCGCGCAAGACTATCAGCTGTCTGCACCGGCGGCCCGAGTGGCAGCGGTCTCTGACTGTATTCCACGACAAGGTGCATATCATGGCTTGCGTTTCTCATTTGACTTGTTAGCAAGCTGGCAAAGGCTTCGCCGTCCGCCGCCGCATTGTCGTCGCCGCTTTTCTCATGCGCCAGCAGCGCGTCTGCCATCTTTTGCGCAACGTCCCGATCAAAGTAGTGCTGCTTTAGATTGGCAATGGCTCCACTGATCACCCGTTGCCTTTCCACGGCATCGAGGCTGGCGTCCTGGGCAGTTGGCGCGACTTCGTCTCTCTGTGCACTTGCCGCCCCCGGCGTGCGACACAATACTGCCAAGGCGAAAAAGCCGACAGCGCAGGCCGAAATGCTTTTGGCTGATGGACGCATACATCCTCCGCGTTCCCTCGAGCTGAGAAAGCAACCAGTTGCCCTCGTTCACAGAAAATCTCCTAGCGCGACGCCTGTTGTAGCTGCACGCACTGTGGCTGCGCGCCATACGGAAAAGTTGCAGGATGGCCCAACAGGATCATGGCCCGTCGGATCATCTCTTGTCCGTAGGCTGTGCCCTCAATATCTGCCTTTGACTGGTGGACAATCTGCAAGACACTGCATGGAGCAACATACAACAATGCATCGGCCTGATCGGCAAGGGTGAGTGGTATGGCTGGTGCGTGTCCCCCGGTAATGACAGGTTGTGCCGGAAGCGTGCCAACCCAGTTCCCTGCAAGCGGCACAATGACGGGCGCCGGCCAGGAATCGAAGCGCTTATCCACATCTCCACGGTCGTCAATCGCATTTGTTCCAAAGACGATGAGATAAGGAATTGCGCCCGCATCTCGAAGTTGTCTCTCGATATAACCAGGGCCGAGATGCGCCTTGTCGAGCGGTACTTCTCGATGCTGTTGCGCTGCAAGCTCGAACTGCAGCGCCTGGTCATGCCCGCGAAGGAAATGCCCCGCTCCCATGATGAGCAACGCGCGGTGGTGCTTCGCCAGCACCTCGGTCTTCACTACATTTGCGTACCATTGCTCCCGTTCGGCTTCATAGGGAGCCAGGTCGGCGGAGTTCTTGATCTTGCTCCAATCGCCCGGGGGGCTCCCCATCAGCAACCGAATGCCGCGCTTGCCGGGATGTTCCATGTTGACCTCGCGCACCGCCTTGTAGAGCCACCCATAAACCGGTGAGACTGGCTCAGTGTCGGCCACCATATTGCGCCACGCCTTTTGAACCTCATCGAAAGGAACTTCGCCGCCGGCAACATAGCGATCGACAGTCTTCTGATAAAGTGCGTTTCCAAATTCCACAACGATGTCGTCCACGTGACCCGCAAATCCGGGCGTCTTTACCAGCTTGCAGAGCCACTCGTACTCCTGTTCGCTGTCGTGGACTTCGCCAAACATCACGATGTCGTGCGTCTGAAGCAACCGAATCATTGCGCTGGAGGCATTCTCCAGTCGCGGTTGTCCCGCGACAATCAGACTTAGAGCGTGTTCGTTAACAGGCTTCGAGTTACCGGTGGAGCTCGACTCATCTGCTGTCAAGCCGTTCGCAGGCACATTTCCATTCGTGCCAACACTTCGCGGATTGCTCGTTTCCGGAGGTGTTTTGAATGCTCTCGCCGCTCTTGCCTCATCGATGGAGTGATCATTCGGATTCTGCATTTGAATGGGAACAACCCGATTTGGATCGCCGACAAAACTCCCGCTTGCCGGTATTGGCGCTGAAGTGTTTGCTTTAGGTGCGCTTGCGGGTGCGGCCGGTGAATGCCGCAGCTGTTGATCACGTGCTTCCGCCGAAGCGGGCTTGGCAGCCTCCTGTGCGCCGCCGGCGGTCGTATCAGACATTGTGGCTCGATTGAGACGCTCCATCACCGATTCGATCGGAGACATGCGTCCATTCGAACCCGAAACGGGCAAGTAAGCGATTGGCCGACTCAGAACAAATCCAAAAGCCGCGATCACGGCCAGAGATAGGGTACCACCGACGAGAATCGATCCAGGCCGCAGCGGCTCCTTGTCCAGAATCTTGAAGGTCGGAATGCCATCGGCATTGGGCGAAAGCGACATTGCCTCCGTCGCCGCATACGAGTTCCGGTACACCTGCGGTAGCCCAGTTAAGAGATCTGTCACGAGGTCCCACCAAAGACGCCCTCTTTTAAAGAAGCCTGTCTCGTCGCGGAGACGATCCCGAATCAGTTGCAGAGCCTCGCCCTCGTAGTTCTTACGGAATGTCGAAGGATATATGCGAAGCAGGCGGGTGTACATCTTCTCAGACATAGTCCCCCCTTAGGATTTTTCTGGTTCGTGCGACACGCAAAACGTCGGCCATCTTTTCGGCTTCCGAGCGCGCCAGCTTGCGGCCGGCTGCGGTCAACCGGTAGTAGCGACGTCGCTCCTGGTGTACTTCACTGTCGTCGGGCCGTTCAACCTCCTCGATCAGCTTCCCCTCGAGGAGCGCCTGAATCGAACCATACAAGGTTCCAGGCCCAAGGCGCAGACGCCCGCCGCTTTGCTCCTCGACTTGCCGCATGATTGCGTATCCGTGCAGGTCGCCATCAGCGAGAGCAAGCAAAATCTGGAAGGCAGCGGAAGGTAGCGGATCAAGCTTTCGTTTTGGCATCGTTCCTCGATGATCGATATATCGATAAACGACTGTACCGCCGGTGCATTTAATTGTCAACCCCTCTGAAAGTGTGTCTGATGATGCGAGGCGCCCTAATGGGCTTCGAATGGTTCGTTCACGTCCGTTGAGGCCAACGGTCCAAATCGCCTTTCCTGATTTAGTTCGAAACGCGATTCGGCGATTAATTAGAATTTCAGACCGGGCAGTTGAAGGGTCGCAGCTTAATCGCTCGTGTCGGACTGACGAATAGCCAGACTCCAGGCCGGTAGTACCTTCACAAGACTATGTTCCAAATAGTCTTTCCGGTGTACTATGATTGCATGGTAAAGAAACCCGAATACCGCGACCTCTTTCCTGGCGCCCTGGAATTGATGATCCTCAAGACTCTCAGCCGGAAACCCATGCACGGATACGCCCTCGCGCAGCGAATCAAGGAGGTTTCAGACAAGCTACTCGAGATTGAGGAGGGTTCCTTATATCCGGCCCTACAGCGCATGTTGAAGGCCGGCTGGCTGGAATCTGAGATGGGTATATCAGCGAGGAATCGCCCGGTGCGGATCTTCAAGCTGACCCAGAAGGGCAAAAAGCATCTGGACCAGGAAATCTCAAGCGTCGAGCAGATGTTCGCCGGAATCAGCCGCGTGCTTGCGCTTGCAGGGCAATAGGAGGTTTTATGGGTTGGCTCCGACAGTTGTTGTCTCGCCGTCGTCGCTACGACGAACTCTCCGAATCGATCCGAGAACATCTCGACGAGGAAATTGCGGAGCTAATGGATCGGGGTATGTCGCGCGAGCAAGCGGAGCAATCCGCGCGCCGTGATTTCGGCAATGTCACACTGATCGAGCAGCGCTGCCGTGAAGTGTGGCAGTGGCCAGGGCTTGAGAGTACAGCTCGAGATGTTCGTTACGGCGTTCGGAGGCTATGTAAATCGCGGGGCTTTACGATTACAGTTCTTCTGACCCTTGGCCTCGGCATCGGCGCAAGCATTGCTGTTTACAGTCTCGCGGATGCTGTCCTGCTCCGACCGCTTCAATTCGAGAACGAAAAACGCTTGGTACAGATCTTTGAGGACAGACCAGCAATCGGCCTTATAGACGACACTCCTGCTCCGGCCAATTATCTTGATTGGAAGCGACGGAATCATGTTTTCTCCGAGATGGCGGCCGCGGACGGAGACATCTTCACGATTACAGGGAACGGCCATCCTGAAGAGGTGGATGGGACCAAGATTACGGCGAATCTACTCCCCCTTCTTGGTGTAGAGCCATTAATCGGCCGGAATTTTACGGCAGATGAAGACAAGCCCGGCAATGCAGTTGCCCTCATCAGTGCCGGGATATGGCAACAACGCTATGGCTCGGACCCGCGTATCGTAGGCAGAACCATCCAGTTGAATGGTGCAGCCTATCGCATCATTGGCGTCATGCCGTTCGGATTCACTTTTCCTGAGCGCTCCGATCTCTGGGTCCCGCTCGCGCTCACCTCAGCGGACCAACTCGAACGCGATAGCCATTTCCTTGAGGTTTACGGGCTGCTCCGACCCGGAGTCACCATTCAATCCGCGCGACGGGAAATGTCCGACATTTCTCTCCAACTGGAGCACGAGTATCCTGCAACCAATCAAGGGCTGAGCACTTCAGTGATCTCCCTGCGGGAGGAGTTGCTTGGCGGGTCTCACTTGGCCATTTTTGTGCTCGCCTCAGGCGTCGCCATCCTTCTGCTCATTACCTGCGCCAACATCGCCGGCCTCATGATTGCGCGGGCAGCGAACCACCAGCGCGAAGCAGCCGTCCGAGTCGCGCTCGGCGCAAGCCGCCTGGAGTTGTTGCGACAGGGATTGGCGGAAAGTTTCGTGCTCTCCTTTGGGGGCAGCGTTCTTGGAGTGGTCTTCGCGCTGGCATCCATGCCAGTAATGCGGCACTTCGTGCCACAGACCATCGCGGCCTGGGCGCATCCTGAGGTGAATTGGACAGTTCTGCTTTTCACCGTTCTTCTCGGTGCAACCGCAGCCGTTGCATTTGGCCTCTTTGGCCAGAGCGCGGCTGCCGCGCGACCCCAGGAAGCATTAAGTCGGGGTAGCCGAGGTTCCACAGACACCAGGCAAAAGCTCCGGTCGGCGCTTGTGACCGGGGAGATTGCGTTGACCACAATCATTCTCACTAGCACCGGCCTGCTCGGCGGGACCTTTTGGAAACTTGCCCATACTGATTTGGGATTTAATCCCGATTCCGCTCTCACAATGAGGACAGAATTGCCCGTCTCGGCCCAAACTCCTTACCACGAGCTCTCGGCCCGCGTCAGCTTCTATAAGCGGGTTCTCGACCGGATCGAGCGCCTTCCCGGAGTCAAATCCGCCGGCTATACCACTTACCTTCCATTCACGAACGCCGGAGGATCAACCACGGTTCTCATTCAAGGCTCCTCGCCTTTGCCGATAGGAAAGGTAAACGATGTCAGTATGCGCATCGTTACCCCGAACTACTTCCGCGCCCTCGAAATACCGCTTCTCAAAGGATCTACTTTTACCGAAGCGGATGGAAAAAGCAAGACTCCGCTGGTCGTTATCAATCAAAAGATGGCGCAACGGTACTGGCCGAACGGCGAGGCCGTAGGAAGACGGTTTCGATTCGACGATCTCGGAACGCCGTGGATGACCGTAATCGGCATTGTCGCCAATGTTCGCCAGGCAAATGTCGAAACGCCGAGTCGTGCGGAAATGTATTTCTCCTACGAGCAGGATCTGGGCATTCCCGGATATTTCAAGCCCCGCGACCTCATAATCAGAGTTGTGGGCGATCCCGTCAATTATACGAATGCGGTGGAACAAGAGATCTGGTCGGTCGATCCGGAACAGCCGGTCACAGATATCCAATCGATGCGGCATCTCGTGAATACCCGGATGGAAACCTACAGTCTCGAAGCCAAACTTTTTACGTTCTTCTCCTGCGCTGCTCTGCTGATATCAGCGCTCGGCATTTACGGCCTCATGAGCTACAGCGTAACGCGGAGAACCCAGGAGATTGGCATTCGCATGGCGCTTGGAGCACAACGAGAACAGATTCTGACTTCCTTTATCACCGCCGCATGCCGCCTGTTACTCATTGGTCTTGTGTTGGGTCTTATCGGCTCAGTTGTCGCAACACGGTTATTGGGGGGCTTGCTCTATGGGATTTCAGGCGTGGGCTGGGGAATTGGCGTGCTTCCGCTCCTTGTGCTTTCGGTTTCGGTAGCGCTCGCGGCATACATCCCCGCACGCCGCGCCGCCGCTATCGATCCCATGCTGGCATTGCGATCCGAATAGGAGTATTTCATGAGCAGTTTCAAGCAACTGTTCTCTCGCCGCCGTCGCTACGATGAGCTTTCACAGTCAATCCGTGAACACCTCGATGAGAAGATTTCCGACCTGATGGATCACGGCATGGCTCGGAAAGAGGCGGAGCAAGCTGCTCGCCGCGAGTTCGGCAATGTGCCGTTGATTGAAGAGCGCAGCCGCGAAGTCTGGCAATGGCGCATGCTCGAATCGATCCTCGCCGATGTCTACTTCGCTCTCCGGCAGCTCCGTAAGGCTCCGGGTTTCGCCCTCACTGCGATTCTCGTCCTGGTGCTCGGTATCGCCGCGAGCGTCAGCATTTTCACCTTTGTCAATGCAGCCTTGCTCAAACCACTGCCGTACCAGGATCCATCGCATCTTGTTGCAGTATTTGAGAACACCGCCTCGTGCCCTGAGTGCGGCTTCTCCTATCCGGACTATCAAGATTGGAAGCGCGGCAATTCCGTTTTCCGTTCATTCGACATCTGGGAAGACGACGCTTATCTCTTGCGAAGTTCTGCCGGCGTTGAATCTTTGCGCATTGCCCGTGTCTCCGGCGGATTTTTCCAGACCCTTGGCGTCACCCCCGTCCTTGGCCGCCTTTTTTCCTCTGCCGACGACGCACCTGCCGAACCGCGCGCTGTCGTTCTACCGTACCGCATCTGGCAGCGCCTCTTCGGGGAACGAGCCGACATCGTCGGTGAGTCCATTACTCTCGACAACAACGCTTATACCGTGATCGGTGTCCTTCCGCGCAACTTCCAGTTCGCTCCGCGTGCCGCCGAACTCTGGGTCACAATCCACGACCTCGGTCCGTGCGAAAAAGATCGCGCGTGCCGTCCATTTTACGGCCTCGCCCGCCTCAAAGATGGCGTCGCCGTTTCCGCCGCCCGTGCCAATACGAACGCGATCGCCGCCCAGCTACAAAAGCAATATCCTCGGTCCAATCAGGGACAGGGCGCACTTGTCATGCCCTTAAGCGATTCCATCACCGGCGACATTCGCCCCATCCTCCTCATCCTGCTTGCAGGCTCAGTCCTTCTATTGCTCATCGCCTGCGTCAACATCGCCAGTCTCCTCCTCGTTCGCGCGGAAAGCCGCCGCCACGAGATGGCCGTCCGCGGCGCACTGGGCGCATCCTTTACGCGTCTTACCCGCCAGTTGGTCATCGAAGCAACTCTTCTGGTTGCGCTGTCTGTGTCCTTCGGCCTGGCCGGCACCTGGGCAGCGGTCCATCTCCTCGCCGCTCTTATCCCCGAACGCGTCCTTCGCGGCATGCCATTCTTCCAGACCATCAGCTTCGACGACCGGGTGCTTCTCTTTGTTGCCGCTGTCTCTCTTATGGCATTGGCTGTCTGCACGGCCGCGCCTATGTCGCGCCTCTCCATCGCTGATCTACGCGCAGGGCTTGCCAACGGAGCGCGCAGTTCCTCCAGCGCGTGGAGACGCTTCGGCTCCCACCTGGTTGTCGTCGAGTTGGCGCTTGCCATCGTGCTACTCGCCGCCGCTGGACTCCTCGGCAAGAGCTTCTACCGCATTCTCCACGTAGATCTCAATTTCAATCCTGCCCACCTGGCCACACTTGAGATCGACGCCAACACCGGCTATGACACCGCGGCCAGACAGCTCGCTCTTTCTCGCAGACTCATAGAAACGGTCTCCGCTGTCCCCGGCGTACAATCTGCGGGAATCGTCGGCACCCTTCCCGTCACGTGCAACTGCGATGCAATTCCATATCGAGTGCTGGGCCAGCCGTGGAATGGGACACAGGAACCGGCCGTGACGAGCACCGTGAGCGCCGGCTACTTCGCCACCATCCAGACACGGCTTCTCAGCGGGCGCTTTTTTACCGAAACTGACGACACCTCGCATCCCCCGGTTGTCATCATCAACCGGAGCATGGCTCAGCAGTTCTTTCACGGCGATGACGCAATCGGACAAACCATAGGGGATCAGGCTGTCTCTCTCGGCTCACTCCATCGAATCATTGGAGTGGTCGACGACATCCGCGAGGGCGCGCTCAACGAGCCCCTCCGTCCCGCCGTTTATTTCCCGGTCAACCAGAATCCAGGTAACTACTTCTTCCTTGTCGTTCGCACCGTACAAGACCCAGCGAACGCTCTCCCAGCATTTGTTTCCGCGATTCACAGACTCGATCCCGATATCGGTGTCCGCAACGAGTTCAGCATGACAGAGCATATCCACGATGGCCAAGCTTCCTATCTCCGCAGCTCAGCGGCATCGCTGGTGGGAGGCTTTGCGGCGTGCGCCCTCCTGCTCGGCGTCATCGGGCTCTATGGAGTTATCGCCTACTCCGTCAGTCGGCGTACTCGCGAAATAGGCGTCCGCGTGGCCCTCGGTGCGCAACGTTCCACCATCAGCCGGCTGATCCTCGGTGAAGCCGCCTATCTCGTTCTTCTTGGCCTCGTCTTCGGCATCGCTGGCTCCTTTCTCGCCGCGCGTTTCCTCCAGAGCCTCTTCTTTGGCGTCCACTCCTGGGACCTCTTCATTCTCACCGGGGTCTCTACTACTCTCGCGGCCGCCACTCTCATCGCAGCCTGGATCCCGGCCCGACGCGCTGCCGCCACCGACCCAATGGAAGCGCTACGCAATGAATAGAAGGAATCCCTTAAATTAGCTTAAACAACTTTTCTCTCGCCGCCGTCGCTACGACAAACTCCCCGAGTCTATCCGCGAGCATGCTTGGGGAGCGGGTAGACCCACAGTTGGAATCAATGCTTCCAACGAAAATCTGCCCGATCTACCCAAGTGCGCACAAAAGCGGCGCAGGACTACCTCACCGGTATGTTGTCATTAATGGCAGGAATGATGAGATGACGCAGGAACGGTCATTTATTCTCGACGCCTTGCGCGATGCCGGCTCCCTGGAACTTATCAAGACATCGGTAAGTGACTCCATCCGCGCCGCGATTGCATCCGTCGCTTCCGACCAGCAGATTTCCAACAGCGCCTCCGCCTTCGACGGCACCTTCACCCTCAGCGAGGCCATTGAGCGCGATGCACAGTATAGCCGCCAGCGGCTCTTCTCCATCTTGTTTGGCGTCTTCTCTGCCATGGCGCTTGGACTCGCGCTGGTCGGCATCTTCGGCCTCGTCGCGTACAGCGCCGCGCAGAGGACGACGGAGTTTGTTGGCGTTGAGCATGCTGGTCGCGTTGGGCGAATGCGATTCGCAGGTCAAAGGGTATGTCACCGCGAATCTTCACGTAAGAAATGACCGCGCCCCGCTGATCGATGTCATCACGCAGTTGGTGCCCCTCATCGGATATCCCCGTGCGCTGAATGGACTGCGTGCTATCAATGAGGTAACAGCATCATGAGCAATCAATACATGATCTTTTTCTTGATTGGCGGCACAGGCAGTATTGGGAGCCTGATTGTTGAAGGGGCTCCGTCACGGGCGTTCAGTTCGCGCGCTCGTGCGCAGCCCCGAGAAGGCGCGCCGGCTTCCCGCAAAAGCTGAATAGGTGATCGGCGACTTGACCCGCCCCGACACTCTCGAAGCTGTGGTCAAAGGCATTGACGCTTTCGTGTTTACTCACGGATCGGATAGTGCGGGGAAAGTCGATTCGTAGACAGTCGATTAAGGCGGCGTCCGGAACGTCCTCGCAGCGCACGGTTCGCGGAAAGCCCGCATTGCGCTGATGACTGCAATCGGAGTCACGAACCGAACCTGCTCCTACAGCCTGTCGAGCGGGCGCTGATTGCTCCTTTATGCCTCCAGCCACCGGTCATACATGGCTTCGAACGCACCTTCTAACGCTCTGGCCAGACCTTCCGCATCGCACAAGGGACTGGCAGCCATCCTCGCTCGCTGAGATTTGCGAATTTCCTTTCGGTGGCTTACGTCTTCCACAAGCGTGCGGACGATCGAGACATAGTCCTCTTCGGTCTGAGCGATCCACTCCTCGCGGCCAAGCGCCCTCAGCACGGAACTCGTGATCCTGCCTCCGCTCCAATTGCCATCCAATGCGACGAGAGGAACTCCCATCCACAGTGCGTCGAAGCCTGTTGTTCCGCTGTTAAACGGAATCGTATCCAGGGCGACATCCAGCCTGTCATAGAGAACCATGTGCTGCCCATGATCGAAAATCGCGGGGACAAACTCAACGCGGTCTCCGGCGACGCCATGCATTGCCAGAGTCGTCAGGATGCGTTGACGCGTCTCCGTCTCGTGCGTGCGTCGATCTTCGAGGAGAAGCTTCGCCTCGGGGAGCGTCTGGAGGATCCTGGCCCACAAGGTAAGCGTCTGTTCGCGGATTTTGTGGTATCTGTTGAAAGAGCCGAGATATATCGTATTGCCTGGTTCCCAGCAACTTTCAGGAAGCGAAAAGTCCCCACGATAGCAGGCTCCAAGACGCGGCAGCCTCCACATCCCTTCGGTGAAATGTTCGTCACAGTAGGACGGCAAGTAGGGATCGGCCAAGATCCAGTCCATCTCCGTGAGCCCCGTTGTGCTCCAGTAGCCCAAATAGGTCAGCTGCACGGGTGCGGCGCGATGCGCAAATATCCCCAAGTGGCAATTGGCTGTGTGCCCAGTCGTATCCATCAGGATGTCAATCTGTTCCGCCCTTATTCGATCGGCAGCCTTGGCGTGCGGTTCTCCAATCAGCGAGACCAGCCCGTCCCCGAGCGCAACCATGCGCTGGGTACGGGCGCCTGACCATGCCACTGTGGGGAAGAACGTGAGATTGAAGCGCTGTTTGTCAAGGTGTTCGATGAAAGGCTCAAGAAACTCGGCCACGGCATGCGAGCCAAGCTCCGCGGTAACGATCCCGATTCGCAGCTTTCGTCCCAAACGTTGACGGGCCGCAAACGCGCCGCCCTTCCTCGATGCCCGAGTGCGTGCAGCAAGGCGTTCCTCTCCGCTCAGGGCACATTTCTCCCAGTCCTCTGCGAACTCACGCTCCGCTTCTGGAGAGATGTCTCGCATGGAAGCATGGAAACAAAGCAGGTTACTGTAGGCATTTGCGTAATTGGGCGAGACTTCAAGTGCCTTCTCAAAGCAATTCCGCGCTTCCTTTAGTCTTCCCATTTCCATGTATGCTAAGCCGAGGCTGTCGTAAGCCGCGCCGTTAAGTGGATCGAGTTCAATAATCCGCAAGAAACACTCAGCAGCTTCGGCCAACCTTCCCTGACCTATGTAAATATTCCCCAGGTTTAGATTCACCATTGGATCGTCGGGCCGGAGGTCTCGCGCTGTCTCACAGCTTTGGGCAGCTTCATCTCTCCGGCCAACCGCATTGAGCGAGAAACCTAGATTGGAAAGGGCCTCTACATATCCCGGATAAAGCGAGAGAGCCTTGCGAAAGCACACTATCGACTTCTCATGTAGCCCCATCCTCTCCAATGCAACTCCAAGACTGTTGATCGTCTCGTGATGCTTTGGGGAAAGTTCAAGCGCTTTTGCAAAACTCGACGCAGCCTCCGGGAAGATGTTCTTCTTTAGTAGAGCATTGCCCAAATTGACGTGAGCCGGCACGCAGCCAGGATCCAGTTCAATCGCTTTGCGATAGCTCGCTATGGATTGATCAATGTCATCACCAGATCCCAGAACAACACCAAGATTCAGGTAAAAGGTGCTTCGTAAGGGGTCCTTGGCGATTGCCCGCGATATAAGTTCCCGCGCTAAATCGTTGTGGCCTTCTCGGTGGGCAATTAGCCCCAGATTACACGACGCTTCGGCCTGTTCCGGATTCAGCCGCAACACCCGCTCGTAGATCTCGCCTGCTTTGCGGAGCCGACCATTCTGGTAATGTGCTGATGCCAGCCCCATCAGTTCAGAGATTGGTACCGATTCGCTATTCAGGGCTTTCGCCTGAGCGCAACATCGTTTGTATTTCTTCCCACTCCCGCAGGGACACAGATCGTTCCTCTCGGGTCTCTCACTCAGATTTGGCATACTCCGCTTCGCACTCCAGAACTCTTCTATGACGAGCCAACTACAACTATCCACTTCGCATGCTTTTCAGCAGATTTTCGAATTCTACAGAGAAGCCTCGGAACGGAGACCGCTTCTTTCGAATCTCGTCTTCGATCGCCATCATTGGAGTAAGTCGCCAATCATCTCATCAGTCTAACTCGAATGCGGCCACTATTACAGTTTCCAAGGCGGCACCCAGGATCAAGCTCACCTCATCATCCCTCACGGTCAAGCCTGGCGTTTCCGTGACATTTATGCAAGTGTCCTGAGTTTCTTTCAATTACCCACAAGTTGCACTCCGATCATGAGTATCCGTCTGAGCAAAGCACCCTGTCCTTGCTCCGCATTTAGTGTTGCACAGGAGCTATGAGCGAAGTGGAAGTGATACACAGGCGACGTAGTTTTGCCGAGGGCCAGGCCTTGGTTGGTGAGCTTGAGTCAAGCGGCTCGTTGCGGGCGGCTTTTTGCCAGCAGCGGGGCTTGGCGTTAGGGACGAATATCGTCAACGCCTGCATGGTGGACGGCAGGTGGGAGGCAGTGCTTTTGTTCCGGTCGAAGTGGTTCCCTCAACGGCGCGGGATGTCAACGGCGTCGCCAGGCGCGATGGTGCACTAGCCGTTGAACTACGAAGTGGACGCCGGATCGAAGTATGGCGTGGATTTGATGCGGGAACATTGGAGCGGCTGCTGACCGTATTGGACAGGGAGTAGGCGGTGTTCAGGTTTGGGCCGGCGACGCGGATATATGTTGCGGCTGGCGCGACTGACATGAGGAAAAACTTCAATGGCCTCTATGGCCTGGTGCCATGCCGGTGCCTGATTGTTTCCGCTGTCCAGAATAGCTCGATTGAAATGCATGGGCACACAGAGTCGGTGGCACTACGTTAACCGACAGCCGACTTAACCCTAGTGGCGTCGACCTCGTCGAATCCCACGAGGTTCATGCCCTGCGGGCTAACCCATTGAATCACCTGACAGAAGGCATCGGACTATTCATTCGTTGGGCTCTCATTGACTCCTCATCTGCGGAGTACTTCGACCGACAAAACTGCCCGGTTCTAATCTTGAGCGCGATGAAAGTCCAATCGAATCAAGCACCATCTTGTTTGGCAATCTGCGTGCTATCAGGTTGAAAAGGGTTAATTCGATGAGACACGACAACTACAAGGGCGGTAGAAACTCTAGGTCCAACTGCAATGCGATTGCGAGTTTCGCTCACCCGACTTCCCCTGCAGGGAAACGGCCGCGTGTACTCCTAGTCGAGGACGATGAAGCGGTTCGCCGCATGCTGCTTGGCTGGCTCGAAGCCTGGGGTTATCCGGTTGTGACTGCGGAGAATGGAGACATTGCCTGGAACATTCTGCTGCAGGACGGATCGCCTGAGCTCTTGATCATGGATTGGATGATGCCTGGAATCGATGGGGTCGAATTGTGTCGCAAGCTGCGTAAATTGCAGTCCAGTTTTTACCGTTACATATTGTTGATTACGGGCAAAAACAACAAAGAAGATATCGCTTGCGCATTGGAGGCCGGCGCAGACGATTACCTCGCTAAGCCCTTCGACCTGCTGGATTTGCGGTCCAGGCTTACGGTCGCAACTCGTATTCTCTCAGTTCAGGATGATCTGATTAAAGCGCGGGATAGGCTGCGAGACCAGGCGATGGTAGACGGTCTAACCGGCGTTTGGAACAGATCCGCATTTCTAGACTTGTTCCGAGGAGAGCTTGATCGTGCGGCTCGTACCAGAACAATGACTGGGCTCCTGATGCTTGATTTGGACCATTTCAAGAAAGTAAATGACACGCATGGTCATGCAGCCGGCGATGCCGTGCTGAAAGAGACAGCGACGCGCCTGAAGGGTGCGCTGCGGTCCTATGATTTTCTTGGCCGATACGGCGGTGAGGAGTTCTTCATTGCGCTTCCAAACGCCAGCAGAAATCAACTTTGCGAAATAGCCGAGAGGGTTCGACTCTCAGTGGTTACCGAACCGGTTCGTTACGGGAACATTGAAATCAAAATCGGCCTAAGCATCGGCGCAGTTGAGGTGATGCCCGGGCAGAGAACAGCTCTCGAAGCGATCGCCGTTGCCGACGTTGGTCTGTATCACGCGAAGAACTCTGGACGAAATCGCACCGTTTACTGTCGGAGATCTTGGCAGGAGCTATCGCAATCGAAAGGCTCGAACCTCGCCTTTTGCCAAGAGTGCCAGTTTGAACATACGAAACAGTGCACAATCTCGGTTGCAGAGTACAGTCCTAAGCACTCAGTTGAGATGGGTGAACCGTGGATCATATTCCCCTCTACGGTGGAAGTCGATTCGAGAGGAGCGATAGGAGCATAGCCTTTGGAGCGAGCCGCTTCATCGCTGAGAAAACAGCGGCGGATCCGGCCAACTCGATGGATTAATAAAAAATGAGTAGCCAACAGACAATTCCTGATTTTTCGTACCGGGACCACGAGTGGATGGAGTCTCGCCAACATTGCGCATTCAACCAAACAAGAAATTCGTTTCTCGGGTTGAGTGTCGTCGTTGGTGACTTTTCTGTCCTTAGCCTCGCAAACTGGATGTTGAATCTCTTGCCAGATTCTGGTGCAGGACTCTGGATTTCGCCGTTTAGAGGACTTCCTTCCACAATCGAGAATATGCGGTTCGATTTAGTTTATCTAGACATCGATTGCCGAGTCATTGACTTGGTCGAATCGTTTCCGCACTCCTTAGTCTCCCCTTCTAGCCAACCTGCCGCGAGCGTACTTGCTTTGCCTTTGGCCGCTCTTTCTTCTTCTGGTACGCGGCGGGGAGATTTACTCATCATCTGCGCTTCCGACGATTTGAAGAGGCTCCAAAGCCTGGGCGGGAGAGCGAGAACCCGTACTTACTCCATTGGCGAGGACGCTCAGGATCCAGTTCACCTTAGGGAAAGAACACTTCAGTTTCCAGGTGTCGAACAGCCACGCATGAAAGATCCTTCGGAGGTAGTTGCGCCTCTTATCTCTGTTGAACCAAACGAGAGCATTCAAGTCAAACGGAGCACACACGGCATTTCGCCCCTGAGAGCTCGTCTTGCGCGCTTGTTCTCCCGAAGTTCTTCGGATCGAAGAAGGGCGCCTCGAGAGTCCGTTGCTAATTTAGCTGCCTCTTTTTGGACGGGGGGACATCCAGAGGTGCATGCCGTTCGGGATATAAGTTCCTCCGGCTTATTTGTCACGACTTCCGAACGCTGGTACCCCGGTACGGTGATCCGCATGACACTCACAAAGTCGGACGCTCCCGAAGGGGTCGTTGAGAATTCGATTTGCGTGTGTGCTGAAGCCATTCGGTGGGGAAATGACGGCGTTGGGCTCAGATTTACTGTGAAGGATTCTCAGAAGGAACTCCGGGGACGATATGAAACGTTTGAAGGCGCGAATCGAGAACAGCTTGATCAGTTTCTGAAGGGTCTCTCCGCGGCGACTGATAGACCGCTCATTTGATACAGAGTCGATAGATATTGACCGCTTCACCAGCGCACTACGGCTCTGCACATCGGACTGAGCAATTGCACGCGCGCTTGCCTGTCGCCCACCGCCCTCCAGTTCCGCGCCGGCATTCTCGAATGTGTTTCGCCACTCGTACGTGAGACTCGGAACCGCACTTTGTGAAGTTGCACAGATTCAAAATCAGCTCTCAGCCATCTTGCGATGGCGCGCACTCTGCTGTAATCATCTTTGGCATTTCGAATTGAGCAACCTCGAAGATGCCTCGCTTTCCGCGGGGGCGGCATCTCCGGCTTTGTTCCCTAGCCCAAAATGCCGACAAACTACCCGTTGCTTCCACACCCTTGAAGAATAAACACGAAAGTGCCGATAGACATCTAAATATTCGTTTGCACGAGGGATTTCGGCCCCGCCACTCGAAAAGGAATAGAACGGCGCAAGGAGTCCAACTTGCAGTGCTTCGCCCTTTTTCTGGGTGGGGATTGAAATCGTATTAGCTATTTTCAGAGATGAGAAAGGCCGGCATCACTCCATGATTTCTCTCAAGAAATATCTTGATATGGAAGCGCTTGAACCGTTCAAGGACGAAGACTCGTTCGATGCACTGAATTCGCAGACTGCGGAGTGCTTTCAAGCCTTGCTTTCGTCCATTGGCAGGAGCGCGAGCCAGGTCTATCCAAACCTGGGAGTGGATCTTGAGGAGAGCCTAAAGGGGCTTCAATGCCGCCTATCCGTGAGCCCGACATTTGAGTCCTTGAACGTGACCGAAAAGCAAGTCGAAATCTTGTTGGCGGAATGGGGAGGGCGGACATCAGGGTACTTCAAAGGCAAAGCGGATGAGGTCAAAGAGCTTCTAATCGCCCTGGCTAATGCCGCCGAGTGTGTCGGCCACAAGAATCAAGGCCATTCAAGGCAGTTCAAGGACCTGACTGACCGTTTGGAGCGGATTGCCGACCTCGATGATCTGACGGAAGTTCGGTCTTCACTTATCAATCGCGTGACGGAGCTGAGAAACAGCGTGAACCAAATGGCTCTTGACAGCCAAGAATTGGTAGCGCACCTAAAAGCCGAAGTTTCGATTTACGAAACCAGGCTCAAAGCGGCTGAATATCAAGCGCTTCGGGATGAACTGACGCGTGTGGCCAATCGCCGCAGCGTCGAAGAGCGCGTACATTGGAATATTGAGAATAGGCAGCCGTTCTGCGTGGTCATGCTCGATCTGAACCGCTTCAAACATATAAATGATAAATATGGGCACTTTGTTGGAGACAAGATGCTGAAGCAATTTGCGAAGGAGCTGCAGCTCAATACGCGCTCGGGGGATCTGGTTGGCCGATGGGGTGGAGATGAGTTTGTGGTCGTGCTTGGCGGTGATGCAATCAGTGCGAGCTCACACATTGGGCGCATACGGGACTGGGTGTTCGGCAAGTACACGATTGAATTAGAAGACAAGAAAAAGCCGCTAGAAATATGGGTGGATGCCTCCATCGGCGTCGCAGAGTGGCGTTCCGGAGAGACGATCCAGCAAGTGATTGAGAAAGCTGATACCGCCATGTACGTTGAGAAGAACCGCTTGCGGCGCGCTGCGTCTTCCAAATTGCAACCGTGAGGCCTTGCGTTTCGCTTATCCGCAAGCATCTACTAAAATGCGTTTCTGAAATAGCGACAAGGTGCTGGCCTCACAAAAGTAATCCACCACTTATGCTGAACCATTGATGAGCCGCAAGATGTCTCGACGGCATGTGGCTCGGATAGAAGTATTGATTCAAGCACGTGGTCCGAATCGATCCCTGCAGAGTTCAGCGCAAACTGTCATTGCTTGGTGCACACCTAAGTTGTAGCAACCAAAAACATTTTTTCAGGGTCGGACTAGAATCTTCAAAACCATCCGCCGATAGAGTGCACGCAACAACAAACCACCTGCTCCAAGTAGCGATTCTGGACCTCTTTTGTAGACGGAACGGGTTCGGTGCAGGCGGAAATCGATATAAGGAGCAATACCAATGATCAGCGTACTCAATAGCGTTTCGCAGTTGGGCGCAGAAAACGCCCTGTCCTCAACCCAAGCCTCTCTTCAGAATACCCTGTTGCAATTGTCAACCGGACTGAAGATCAACTCCGGATCAGATGACGCTGCCGGCCTTTCGATCGCCTCCGGCCTGGGCGCGAGCATCTCTGCCCTCACGCAGTCCAGCCAGAATGCCGCCAACGGAATTGGTTTCGCACAGACCGCCGATGGCGCACTTTCACAGGTGACCTCATTGCTGAACCGTGCAGTCACGCTGGCGACGGAAGCCGCGAACGGCGGTCTTACAACCGCGCAAGCGACAGCAGCGCAGACCGAGTACAGCTCGATCCTCACGGAAATCGGGAATATCGGTTCGACCACTAACTTCAATGGAGCGAGTGTCTTCACCGCGACGGGCAACACGGTCTTCACCAGTGACGGCACTGCTGCCGGCAACTCAACTGTGAACGTTGCAACTGGCACCCTCACGGCCTCGGGACTTGGGCTGTCGTCGGCTGCAACCGCCCTTACTACCACCGGGGCCGCCACCACTGAGTTGGCAGCCATTACCGCGGCGATCAACACAATTTCCCAAACCCGCGGCACCATCGGCGCTGCCGTCAACCAGCTGACAGCCGCCCAAAACGTTGAAAATACGCAGGTAACGAACCTGACCAGCGCACAGAACAACGTCCAGAACGCTGACATCAGCTCGACGGTCGCGAAGATGACGCAGTACAACGTTCTGGAACAGACCGGCATGGCAGCCCTGTCGCAGTCCAACCAGGCGCAACAGGCTGTTTTGAAGCTCCTCCAGTAAACAAGCACCTCCACGCAAAGCCAAGGTGGCGTCCTATGGGCGCCACCTTTTATTTCTATAAACCTGAACTTCGGTATCCGATGTGCCGATATTATCTTGCGTTTTGAATCGCAAGGGCCTGGGGTCTAAAAGTGGTACAAACCGGGCCTGAGAGCAGGCAGATTCTATGAGTTCTGTATCGGCTTTAAATTCGCTGTTATCGTCCGCGTATCCCTCCACCACCTCGGGCATCGATATCAGCTCGATCCTGCAAGCGGCGACTGGATCCGCGTCGACAGGCATCGATGTTACCTCTGCGGTGAATGCTGCCGTAACCGCGGCCCAGGCACCGGAGACGGCGTGGGAGAACCAGGAGTCCACGCTTCAGAGTCAGTCCACCGCATTGACCCAGATTCAGACCGACGCAACCAACCTCGATAACGACATGCAGTCGCTGAACTCGCTTACGGGTCCATTGTCTGCAACCACGGTCAATTCTTCCAATTCGAGCGTGGTCACAGCCACAGCCGCTTCAGGAAGTGCCTCCGGAACCCACACTGTCGAGGTTAATAGCCTGGCCACGACCGCTTCCTGGGCTTCGGGAGAAGTTGCCAGCGCAACGACGGCTTTGGCGGCCGGCAGTTTCACCATCACGGGAGCCGATGGCACAGTCACCACCATTTCAACCGGCACCGGGACGAGCACGCTCAACGACGTGGCAAGCACGATCAACGGCGATAATCTTGGCGTTACCGCAAGTGTGATTACCGATGCGAATGGAGCTCGCCTGGCAATCGTGAGCAACACTTCGGGCCAGGCTGCCAATTTCACGGTTAATTCGGCGACGGGTGGGAGCTTGAGCTTTACTCAGGCTGTTACCGGTCAAAACGCATCACTGAGCGTAGATGGAATCTCGATCGCGAGCGCATCGAACACGGTTACGGGAGCGGTTGCCGGGGTGACTTTCGATCTTCTGAACGCCAGCCCGGGAACCACTGTGAGCTTGACGGTTGCTCCGGACACAAGCCAGATCTCGACGGCCATCAATCAGTTCATTACGGACTATAACCAGGCAATCACGGATCTAAACACGCAATTTACGTTCAGCGGCACAAGTGAAGGTGTGCTCGCAACTGATTCGGACGTGCGCAGCCTGCAGTCGACTCTCGAGTCTGCGATCTCGTACACGGCCACCTCAGCATCTGGGACCACGACGGTACCGAACCTGTCATCCCTCGGCATCTCGGTCAACGACAACGGCACCCTGACGTTGGATAGTTCAACGTTGACTAATGCGCTCCAAAATAATTTCAACGACGTACAGAACTTCTTTCAAGGGCCCTCTCTGAACGGATTCGCCAATAGTCTCGATCAACAACTGACCACCTACATCAGCCCCGCGGATGGCGCATTCACTGTGGATCTTCAAAGCATCAGCACCGAATACAGCGGGCTGCAAACCGACATCAGCAACTTCGAAACGAATTACATCACGCCGCTTAGAACACAATTGCAAAGTGAGTACAGCCAGGCAGAGATTGCGCTGCAACAGCTACCGACTGAGATGCAACAAATCAACACCGAATTGGGCCTGAACAACAACAATAGCAATGGCTAGTTGGAAAAGACGATGACACCCACAGATCTGGCATATCGAAGAACTGCGACTGAAGGAGCAAGTGGCTTTGGCTTACTTATCTCCCTGTACGACACGCTTGCGGGCGACTTGCGCAGGGCCGCGGAAGCCGAGCGGAACAATGACCTGGAGCGGCGTTGCCGGGAAGTCGATCATGCGATGCTGGTGATCGGTTACCTGGAAGACTGGACCCACCGCGGAAGTGACGGCGAGCTAGCGCAGCAACTGATCGCGTTCTATTCGTCTCTCAGACACAAGCTGGTTGAAGCCCAGGCCGCCAGATCGATCAAGATTCTTGAAGAGCAGATGGCATTGGTCCTGGAGCTTCGCGAACATTGGCAACACATTGATGCTCGAACCGAGCCAGCCAAACCCGAAGTGCTGCCTCCCGCCAAGACCGCGGACTATCCCAAAGCTTTCGCCGAGCAATCGGAACGCAGGAGCGGCAACTGGTCAGCATAGCTGCCGAAGTCTGCGATTACAGAAGTGCCCTTCATGGATGAAGCTGCGAGAGTGATGAGTTTGCAGGCCTGCCTCCGGAAACCAGACAAAACATTGCCAGGGCGAGAACGATTGGATCTCGACCTGGCAGATTCGCATTGCGTCGCTTGTTTCCGCTGACCAAACCCGACTCGGTACGACACAGAGCTTTAAATAACTGATCCTAAGACGGCGTAGACAAATAGTTGAGGAGTGTGTCGGGAAGGACCTTCGCCGCAGCCGCCATCGCTGCGTTGTTTGCAGTCTCCGCCGCGCTCAAATTGGTAGCGGCCGTGGCCATATCCACCCCAACCAGAGACGTCTGTTGCGATGTGAGGGTGACTGTTTCTTGTTGCAGATAGGTTTCCTGAGAATTCAATTGGCCTTCGGCATTACCATAGAAAACACGCTGCTGACTGACGTAGTTGAGTGCCGCGGAGACGGCGTTTGTTGCGGTCGCGATATTGGCGGAGTTACCGCTTTGCAGTGCTGTAGCAAGCGAACTCAAGGAACCGAGGACATCGCTGCTCGAATTGGAGAAAATCTGACTACCGGGGAGATTGACCTGGACGTTCAGCTGATCACCTACGGCTACGGAATTTGTATTGGCGTTGCCGTTATAGCTGTAGCCGGATGCAGAAGATGAATTGGCAGTATAAGGCGGATTCGTGCTCGCGGTACCACCGAACAAGTACGAGCCCTGGTACGACGTGTTGGCCTGGGCTACCACACTGGTGAGAATGGCCTGTACTTGTTGCGCAAGCGCCTGCTGATTTGAGGCGTTGGTTGTGCCATTGGCTCCTTCGGTCCCATACGACACAGCTTGTGTGAGGGAGTTCACGACGGAACCCAGCGCCGAGTCGGCCGATTGGACAGATCCGAGCACACTGCTCACGTTTTGCGTGTACTGGTCAACCTCTCCGGTTTCGATGGTGTTTTGCACCATGTCGGCCGAGGCTTCCGGATTGTCTGATGGCACGCTTACGCTTTTCCCAGTGGCCACCTGTTGCAATGCGACGTTGAGCGTCGCCTGGCTCTGCTGCAAGTCGGCGAGAATGTTTGGAACGAACGTTGGATTTATGCGCATGTCGGTTAATAACTCTGTGTTGAGCCCATATCCAGGGTTACGGTATTGAGTGCTTGAATTGTGCTTACGATGCGGGCTGCAGCCTCGTATGCGGTCTGAAAACGAATTAAATTAGTCGTTTCCTCATCGATGCTCACTCCAGAAATCGACCCCTGCTGATTTGTAAGTTGCAACAGGTTTTGACCGATGGCAGTAGATTGAGTCGAGGCATTCGAAGTGTCGGAACCAACTTGAAAGACCATATTCGCGTATGCGCCGGCAGCGGTTTGACCTGAGGGTAGAGCTGTAGTCAGCGCAGCGGAGAGATTCGCCACGTTTCCGTTGCTCCCTGTTGAGCCGTCAGAACTGACTGCAATCAGCGAAGGATCGGTAATTGCGACGCTGATACCGGCTGCAGCACCCGTGCTGCCTGACGGAACCGTGAAGAAATTCTGACCAACATTGCCGTTTGAATCGTAGCCTTGAGCCTGGGCGGCATTGAAGGCAGTAGCAAACTGGCTGGCGAGCGTGTTTAGTTGCGAAAGCAAACCTGGCACGACAGAATCCCGTATTTGGATCGCCCCGCCAAGCTGACCGCCTTGAATGGAAGAAGTGATGTTGTTTCCGTTTGAATCCAACACCTGCTGCATTCCATTGCTGCCAGTGGTGGTTTGCAATGAGAAGCTCTGTGAGCCCATAACCAGAGGAGTTCCATTGCCCGTCGTAATGGTCTCTCCTCCGTCGCTCTGCGTGACGGAGATACCGGTGAGCGTGGATAGCTGCTGCACCAGTTCATCGCGCTGATCCTGTACCGTGCCGCCATCCTGTCCAGCCGCGGTCAACTGCGAAACTTGCCCGTTGAGCTGCGCAATCTGCGCGGTGAGCGAGTTGATCTGGGCAACAGTCTGGCTGACCTGGCCGTCGGCTTCGGATTGTGCGCTGGTAAGGCCTTGGGCAGTCGTATTGAAGGCCTGGGCAAGATTCTGGCCGCTGACGAGCACGTTCTGCTGAGTGGCCGAATCGCTCGAATTGGCTGAAAGTTGGGTCAGGCTGGTCGAAAACGCAGTTAGCGCACTTGCTATGTCGTCGCCATTAGTTGTGAAGTAAGACTGGATCTGCTGGAGACTCGAGGATTGGGTGTTGACGCTGCTCTGCAAAGAAGTCTGATTCTGAATCTGCAGATTGAGCAACTCATCTCGAACGCTTTGGAGGTTGTCAAGCGACACACCGCCGCCTGAAACGGTGTTCCCAGAATCGTTTATCTGGTTCTCAGAGAAATCCACGACTTCGCGGGTGTACCCAGGCGTGTTGGCGTTGGAAATGTTATTACTCGTGGCGGAAAGCGCGCCTTGCGCCGCTTCCAGTCCCTGCACGCCGATCAATAGTGAGGTATTCAATCCGCCCATTGCAATTAGATCTGGCAAGACCAGGTCTGATGTTTCGACCTGGATGCAGAACCCTCCTGGAATTGTCCTGTGAATGAACTAAAAAGAGACACCATCAATGCGACTGAACGGCTGGAATGCTGGATTAAAGCAGAATATTGCTGATTCAATTTCTGCAGCGTACTGGACGCAGCGCCGATCTGTTGAATGAGATCTTCATCGACGAAAGCGAGTGAGGTCGCGGTCGTTTCTTTAAAGTCTCTGCTCAAGCCATTGGCCAATTTCACAAGGCGAGCACTCAGCGCCTGCTGGTTCGCAACGCTGTCTTCAAGTTCTGGAAGGGAGTTCTGAGCGATCGCGTTCATGGCCCGTTCCAATTCGCAGGCAAGCGACCTTAAGAGCTGGAGATGTTCCCCCAGCTCGGCCTTCCGGTCCTGAACGTCCATCGCAATCATGCATGGAACTTTCTACGCCCATACTCCGCTGCGAAAGAGGAGCTTAAGCGTGTTCGTCAATCATCGAAGAGGCAATCGCCGATGAATCGATCTTGTAGTTTCCGCTGTCTACGGAATTCTTTAGACCATCCACCAAGCTTTGCCTAATCGCAGGGGAGTTCATCGCCGTACTTACGAGAGATTTCACCGAGCTGGAATCAGACGTAAGAGTCGTTCGATCCCCTCCGTCGGCTTGATCGGTGACAATCGGATCCTGTTTGCCAATCCTTTTCGCATTCGGGTCGTTTGATATCTGGCTCGATGTCAGCTGTGTTAGATCGATTCTCATTTCAACTCCTTGATCTGGGTCTGTGTCCCTATCGGCACATGACTCGTGAAAGTTTAACCAAAAACCAAAGATTCAGCTGAAATTTACTCGGCTCCTGCGGATTTGGCCGTCGTCGCGGTCTTCACTGCTGCCTTATCTAATTGTGTATGCATAGCTTTAGCGACCATTTTGGCAATTCCGATGCCGCCGGATGCCGCCATGGAATTGGCCAGCGATTGCACGCCCATGCTCATCATCTGATCGCGTCCTGATGCGTCCTCATCATCCTCAGCACCCGGGACCGTGGCCATGGATTGCTCCGCCTGTTGAAGCCAGGTGCTCAACAGCATGGATTCGAATTCCATCGCACCTTTTTCAATCTTTCCATCGTCATCGCCGCCGCTCTTCAGCGACTGCATCTGGCCAAGCATTCGGTCTTCTCTTGCCTGCAGAAGACTGGACTGGGCCGCGAGCGAGGCGGGACTAATGTTGGTTCCCATCTACTGAACCTCCAATTCGGCCTGCAGGCCACCTTCAGACTTAATGGCTTGCAAGATCGCGACGACGTCATGGGCGGTGGTTCCTATGGCATGGAGCCCATTGACCAGTTCTTCGACGTTCGCTCCCTGATCGAGTCGCATAGTCTGGGCCGGACCGTCGTTAACGCTCAGGCTTGTTTGCGGAACCAGTAACGGCTGCAAACGATCGTCGCCCCGGCTTCTCCCTTTGGCTTCGCGACCCTGGGCCCCGGTGGGCACAGCGGTGGCTTCGTAGGTGGTCACAACCTGAATCGACAAGCTCCCATGAATAACGGAAACGGGCGTGAGTTTAACGTCGCCTCCCAGAACGATGGTGCCTGTCCGCTCATTGATTACGATCTTTGCCGGCGACTGCACTTCAAGAGACAGGTTTTGTACGCGCGAAATCAGCTCTGGAACCGACGATTCGCCCGCATCGGCCACGTTCACGTCGACACGCGTGCTGTCAAGGGCCGCAGCAATATCTTTATGAAAATTTTCATTGACGGCGTCCGCGATTCTTTTTGCAGTGGTGAAATCCGGATTGCGCAAAAGCAGAGAAACCAATTTGAACGAGTGTAAATCGACGGCTGTATCCCGCTCGACAATTCCACCATTTGGCACCAACCCAACGGTGGTGGAATTGACCTCCTTGCCATTGATGCCGTTGCCTGCCATGTATCCCCCCATAACGAGCGGCCCTTGAGCTTCCGCGTAGACTTGTCCGTCGGGTCCGTGAAGAGCGCTCATAAGCAGTACGCCACCGACAAGGCTCTTGGCATCGCCGACTGAGGAAACAGTTACATCGAGCGTGGCGCCCGGCCGGGCAAAGGGCGGCAGCGTCGCCGTGACGAAGACAGCAGCAACGTTTTTGACTTCAACGATGCCTGGGCTGATAAGAACTCCCATCTTTTGCATTGCATTCGCCAACGTCTGCACTGTGAAGTATGTCTGCTGGGTATCACCGGTGCGGTTAAGTCCGACAACCAACCCATAACCCACGAGCATGTTATCTCTGACACCTTCAACACTCGTAATGTCTCGGACCAGGACCTGTCGATTCGGATTGACCGAGGCTGCACCCAGCGCAGGGACAAAGGTTGCAGCGACAAATGCCAGTACACAGGAGGTCAGCACCGTTTGTCGCAACGTCGAGATTTCGAATGCAGGTTTCATGATCAGAATCCAGTGAGCCACAGAATCGCACGTGTAATAAGGTTCGGTCGGCGAACGCTGTCTGCAATGATTCCTTTGCCCTTCATTTCTATTTCAAGGTTGCTCAGCGCTGTTGAGGGCACGGTATTGCTGGGGCCGATGTCGTTTGGCCGCACAACTCCACGTACTGTCACGTCTTCGTGCTGATTGTTCATGAATATCTTGCGTTGCGCCTCAATCACCAGATTGCCGCTGGGCAGCACGGCGATGACTTGCGCAGTCATGCTGGTTTGAAAATTGGAGCTCGAATCGGTTGCTCCCGAACCTTTTAAACTCGTATTGGAGTTGGCATTGAACAGCGAATTCACGCCCTTTGTGTTGACATCTCCCGCAAGGCCGGTGATTCCAGAGCTTGTCTGGAACGCGCGCTGGCTGTTGACATCGGCACTCTGCGCCGCCGTTGTCTGCACCGCAACGAGTATGACGAGTGTGTCATTCAGCTTTCGCGCCTTGTAGTCGACCGAGAGGCTGCTTATATCGCTTTCCGGCGACCAAAGGCTTCCCACGGTGTGGACAACAGGTGAAGTATCCTGCTCGCGAAGCTTGGCGATGTAGTCTGACCTTAGTTGCGTTGTATCGTTCTTCTTGCTGGTTTTAGCATGGACAGGCAATACCGAAAACGCGCCTAATAGAAACAACGCGCACAGAGACCTCTTGCCGAAGCCGTTTCTGTTTCCGTTCATCACAGCTTCCCCCTCAAGAGCGTTCCGTCGATGACTTCCGCTGTATAGGCTTGCCGATGATCAGGGCTGGTTACACGGATTTTCTGGCCCGCTGCGCCATTTTCGAGGCAGATGACAGAGATCCGAATGTGTACACGATCACTGTCAAGCAGAAGTGTCGCGGGCGATCCTGAACGGATCGCGAAGGTTTTGGATCGGCTATTGAATTCAGGCACGGACGCCAATGACGCGCCAGCCTTCGAACTGGATTGTTGTTCGCCATTCCCCTCACTGGAATGAATGCTTACAAAGAACGGAAGACATTCCGCCGGCATTGTACATTCGAGGCGAACGATTATCCGATGGTCGCTCGATTTCTCCATCGATCGGATGCTCAACCGTGGAGCATTCGTAGTGGCGACAACATCGGTCATGAGCATTACCTGTTCCGGCAAGACCTGGATTCCAATTCCTGTCAATGCCGAGGCAATTACTTCTGTGCGGATCGGAAAGTGGCGGGATGCAGCAAACGCGGGCGACGCCGTGAAAACGAGAAGAACCCACGCCAGGATTAACTTTTGTTGCGTCATTCGAAGCCTTCTCACTGTGCCAGTTGATTCAACTGTTGAAGCATCTCGTCGGCGGCCTTGATCACACGCGAATTCGATTCATACGAGCGCTGCGCCAGGATCATGTTCACAAACTCGTCCACGACGTTTACGTTGGACTGTTCCAGCATCCCTTGCTGGATGGTTCCTAACCCTTCAGAGCCGCCCGCTGCGCCTACGACTGGATCGCCGGATGCCGTGGTTGGGAGATACATGTTATTGCCGATGCTATTCAAGCCTCCTGGATTCGCAAACGTCGCCAGTTGAATTACCCCCACTTGTTGCGCCTGGGTTTGCCCTGGCAAACTCACGCTCACAGTTCCGTCTTGACCCACCGTGATGTTAGTTGCAGCAGTCGGAATGTTGATTGCTGGCTGAAGGGCATCTCCATTGGCAGTCACCAGGTTGCCCTGTGCATCTGTTTGGAAAGAGCCGGCCCGTGTGTATCCCGTCTGGCCGTTCGGCATCAGAATCTGAAAGAAACCGCTGCCTTGGATTGCGAAATCAAGAGGATTGCCCGTACTGCTGAGATCTCCCTGCAGTTGCACAATCTCTGTATTGCCTGGGCGGGTGCCAAGACCGATTTGCAACCCGGATGCGACCGTCGTTTGTTGCGTGGCTGCAGCGCCAGGCATGATGTCGTTTTGATAGAGAAGATCTGAAAACTGCAACCGACGCGACTGAAATCCAGACGTACTCGAGTTTGCCAGATTGTTTGCAATGTTATCGAGATTCAGTTGCTGAGCAGTCATTCCACTGGCTGCGGTATAGAGGGCGTGAAACATTTGATCTCCTTTAGCTGATTCTTGGCAGGTCTTGCGTTGCCGTCTTGTCAATTTCTGAATTGAACATCGAGAGCGCGCGCTGCATCATTTCTGCAGAGCGTTGGGCATCAACCAGTTCGACCATCGCGGCAGTCGGATTCACGTTTGAGCTCTCCAGCATTCCCTGGCGCACACTTGAATTGGTCGCAGCGATCACGGATTTGGCAGATGCGGAGTAATACGTATTGCCGGCACTCGTCATCTCAGTACCCGGAGCGAATTCCGCGACCTTCAGCTTCCCTGATACCGCGCCGTTTGACGAAATGGTGCCATCAGGGCTGATTGAGACCTTTCCGGGCAGAACCGAGATGACCCCCATGTTACCCATGACGGCGTCGCCGCTCGACGTGATTAACTGTCCATGGCTGGATACCTGGAACGCGCCGTTGCGGGTATAAACGGGGCCATTGGCAGTTTGCACCACGAAATAGCCGGGCCCTTCGATTCCGAGGTCGAGATCATTGCCGGTTTTTTGCAGAGCTCCCTGGCTTTGATCCAACGTGGTTCCGCTCAAAATGCCATAGCTGTTCATCGCCTGATTCAGCGCCGATCCTGAAGCGCCTTCAGCACTGGCCAGTACCGAACTGAACACATTGTGTTCGGCTCGGAAGCCAATGGTGCTTGCGTTTGCCAGATTATTGGCAATCGTGTCCAAAGCTTGGGTTCGAGCTACCAGAGCCGTGCACGCGGCATAGTATCCGCTGTCCATAGAGGGTTCCCCGCCTTAGGACAATGCACGACGGTTGCCACTTCAGCCGGCAAATTTTGCCCGAATTGCACCCCAAATCGACGAAAATGCGCTTGCTTGATGAGTTATTGATGAGAACACTGGCGGATCCGGGCTCGATTCGATGAGAAGAGGGCCGTTCTCATCGGAAAGCAACCTGAACCGCGTCGTAGTTTTGCCGGCTTGACGGTCAGGTTTAACTATGCAACCGAATACGATGGTGGACGAAGGCGGTTGTGCAATGCGCTCTCGAGCAATGACATATTGGCCAACTGATGGGCGACGTCCACAATCGCGGACCACGAATTCATTCTTCCTGAGACCTGTTGTTCGCAGAAGTATTCCCGGACGCAGCAAGGCAGCGCCCACTCCTCGGCCATCCACAAGCCCACATAGGCTTGATCGGCCAAAGACTGGCCGTTTTGATCCCAGCCAAGAAGGGTCGGCATTTGACCAAGTTCGTGGAATAGTCCGACTAGATATGCATCTTCGGGATTGATTGTTCCTGACGCCTCTTCTGCCCAGAAACCGCAATGCTTCGCAATAGCCCTTGCGTGAATCCAGGCGCCTACAATGGCGCCCTTCCGTGCATCACAGGTGATTGTCCGTTTTGATGCCACTTCGACGCATGCCTGCAATCCGAGGTCCGAGATGCAATCCTCAATGCGGTTAGGGCGACCCACAGCGGAACCGTATTCGTTTCCCGCGAGCCGGAAGACCTGCAGCGTAGCCCCGATGTCGCCCATGAGCAATTGGGAGAAGTCACGCAGATCCACGGCCGGCTCGTGAATCTGTAGTTCCATGCACAGGAGCGTCTCCGGCAAAACAGGAACATCAGGGAGGTGTTGGGTGAAGTCGCGCTCAAGTAGCTGCGAATCGGAAAGCGTGTTTCGCCCGGAACCTATTTCAAAAAGCTTCTTATTCAGCACCTTGCCACCGCCGCTCTATATATCGGCAACTGGCGCGATAATTTTTACCCTAAAGCAAGAGCAGTCTCTTCAAAAACCTCAGAATTCATCTCCCGAACTGTGTTGGCGGCGTTCTTCAATTGAAAAATGACGTCAATTTTTCCATGTTTTCCCGACAACCTCACCCACAGTGAGTTCTTGCATCGAATAAAGGCTGCTTCCGTTGCGCCGACTTCGACCGCCTGACGCCCCACAGTCCTCGCCATCTTCTCCGGCGTACCGGGGTCTTCTACCACGACTTCCTGATAATCCTGCGCTGCCGTCAACCGCTCCATTTGCTGCTTCAAGTCGGTTGGGCAAACGAAACACGGCTCCGGCCGGCATCGGGTCATTTGCTCCACCGCTGCAAGAAAGCTGTGCTCCACCCGGTAGGCAAAACCGAAAAGGATTCGCTTTGCAGCGACAGAATAATGCAGAGGCACTGCGGCGCAGCTTTCGAGCAGAGCGCGAGGAATCTCCGCCGCAACCTCGTGCCCCATGTGCTCCTGAGAGAGGACGGGGTAGCCCCATTGAGCGGCTCTCGCGGCTGTGATTTGCTTCTCGCCGGTAAAGCCAAGTCGGATGAGAGTTTCTTCTAACTCTTCGCCACACCAATGACTTTGGGCCAGTGCCGTTTGAAACTGCTCTGCTGTCAAAAGCCTTCGCTGCAGCATGACGAGACCAACGGAAAGCCGCGGGATGCGTCGAATTTCGAGAAGTTTCCTTGTAGAGAGCTGCGCAAGCTGAACTTGTGAAGCCATGGCAAAGCAGTCCACGCTACAATACCAAAGCTGGTCCACTCGAATACCCGGACGGGCATGCGGAATGCATCTCATCAGCTGTTTATTGTGACACCGGGAATAGGCGCATGTGGCGCGACCTCGGTCCCATCCGAGGTCAAGGCCAGGAACGAAAGACTTTATCGATAGACCCATTGTTCTAATCCTCGCAGCACTAATTGAGAAAGTTCGAGGCCAGAGGCCGAGGAATATCTGTGACGCGCAAGCCATAATTGCCGTCAACGATCACCGCTTCGCCGCGAGCAATCAGCTTGCCATCGAGAAGCAGTTCAACAGGTTCGTCCACCATTCGATCGAGTTCGATCACGGAGCCACTACTCAGTTCCAGGACTTCGCGGAGCGGCAACTGCCGCTGACCAAATCGAAGAGAGACATTGAGTTCTACGTCCATTACGAGCTTCAGGTTGATCGGGTAGACTGCAGGCTCTCCGGAATCTCCCGAGTGCTTGGCGCCTGAGGCATGCGCCAATGATTCAAGGAGCTGACCATCAAAGTAGAGAAGAAGCGGGGAGCCTGTGCCATCGGCGGGAACAGTAAGAGATACAACCAACATTCCACCGAATGCCAGACCTGCGACCGGATCAACCTTGCACGTAGTCGCTCCATAATCTTGCGAGAGCGAATCGGCCAAGCCTGACATCGCTGAGCCGATGATGCCAGTCAATGTCTCGCGATGCTCGTCTGTGAGGGGCTCTGCAGGCTCTTTCTTGATCGTCGCGACCAAACTGGATACCTGTGGTTCGTAGAACTCTACGAAACATTCGCCATGGACGGCCCCGTCCAAAGTCAAACGGAAGTGAATCGGTACGTCCTTACTTGTGGGAGGGTTTGGACAGTCCATGACCTCCAGTGGCCAGGGGGCCCCGATTGCCCTAGTTACCGATTCAGTTAACGATGCAGCGAATACGGCTGCAAACGAATGCGCAGCCTCCCTTTTGGTCTTGTTGTCCATAGTCCCTACTCCTTCTTCCAATCTGTTATTGCTACACGACGACCGAGTTGTGCCGCCCTCTGTGAGCCGTTGCGCACAGGCACCGCTTCAAAGAGTCCGTGACCGCCGGCTGTCAGCAACGCCGGAGACTGTACAGGGGCCCGAAGCTTTAGAACCGAACCGGGCTGGAGTGCAATCAAGTCCCTTACAGTTACTCTGAGCCCTGTGAGTTCTGTTGCAACCTCCATGTCGCAGTCGAGAATTCGTTCGCGGATTGGAGGTGTTGGGAAGGAGCGGACCGCGCCTTTCTTTTGGGGCTGATCGAGCTTTATCTGCTTCATCAGGTATCCGGCAAACGCGGTGGGGAAGACCAGTCGAAACGGTGACGGCTTCTCCGCGATCATCATTTCGAAATTAACAACCGTAACCTTCTCGTTGGCCGGGAAGAACTGGTTCAGCAACCCAGACTTGACGCGCCTTTCTGAGATGAGAGATTGTTCGGGCAGATGCCATGCAGCTTCGGCTTGACGCACAATCAGCAAAAGCACGTACTGGATGATCTCTTCGTCAATTTCTGAAAGCTCACGCTCATGGTCACGCATGTTTCCCTCACCCCCCATGAGCAGTTCGATCATGGGGAGGACAAGATCCATATCGCATTCCACAACGATGGTGCACGGAATGGCACTAAGAGAGAACACTATGTTGTAACTTAATTGAGAAATACTCGTAACATGGTCTTTAATGGATACCCGATCGAGCGATTGCAGCTTCGTTTCGAGACCAGTTCCGAGATAAACATCCAGAGCGCTCGAGAAATTCGCGGCAAAGGTCTCATGAATTCCAGTCAGCGCACGGGCATCTTCATTTGAAAGGCGACCCGCGGCACGAAAATCGCAACGATGTATTGATCGCGATACGGCGCCTCTATGTTGAGAACCCGGCTGCTGATCGGAGACATTCGTTGTCGCAGCTTCATCTGTATTAGGCGATTTCACGGTATCCTCCTGATATCGTCTCGTTCACTGTCGGGCGGTTCTGAAGGTGTGCAAGCGAAGCTTTCAGCTTCCCCATGGTGGCCTGGCGAATTTGCGAGACACGCGAGAGCGCAATGCCAACCACCTCAGCAATTTCCTTCATCGTGAGCTCTTCACGGTAGTAAAGAGACAAAATCAATTGCTCCCTTTCGCTGAGCTTTGAAATCGCCTCAGCTAAGTGCGACTTCATCTCGCCTTCCAGGCACAGGTCGAATGGATCGGGATCGTCGATGCTGGGCGCCGATTCGATCACATCTAACTTCTCAGTGCGGTCATTCGAGACAGCGATCTGTTGACCTGCAATATGGAGCGAATCGATCTGCGCGACAATCTTGCGCAGTTGCTCCAAATCTATCTGCATCTCTTCGGCAATTTCGGACTCAGCAGGATGACGCCCCAGCCGGCACTCGAGCCGAGCCGTAACATCGGCAATCTCACGCCCTCTTCTGCGCATGTAACGCGATCCCCAATCCGATTCGCGCAAGCTATCGAGGATCGCCCCTCGAATGCGAAACTTCGCAAAAGTCTTAAACTGCACATTCTTGGAGTTGTCGAAGCTGCGAACCGCTTCCATAAGACCGATGACTCCCGCGCTGACGAGATCTTCCAAATCAACCTGCTGAGGCAGCCGTTCACGGATTCTGGAGGCAATGTAATAGACCTGGGACAGCTCCTGCATCACCAGGTCGTTGCCATCCACAGCGTCCGTCGCGCTCGTCTTGTAGGCAATTTCCGCTCTTGTCATTTGGTCACCTCGCAAACTCTGTAAGCCTTACGTATTTTCATTGCACCGATCCGAGCGACATCACCTGCGTCATAGGAGGAATCTCCGAAGGCGAGATCACGACAATTTTTGGAATGAACGGTTCCAGAACACGCCGCAAATAAAAGCGGCCAGGAGATGCGCAGAGAAGTATGGGAGGGGCGATCGCGATCTGGTCACCTAACATGGCTCGGAGTCCGTCAAGTACCCTGCGAGCCACCGAGATCTGAATTGCTCCCCCGGTAGGCGGATGCATGTTTTGGGTTGATGTACGCGCGCATTCTTCTTCGAGTGAACTGGCCAGCGTAACCACGTTCAGCTTGCCTTGTTCATCGAGGAGCGGCCGTATGAGTGCGCGGCCAAGTGCATGCCGAGCCGCCTCAACCAGGAGCACCGGATTCTTGTTCGTTGCTGCGGCCTCGACAAGTGTTTCCAGAATCGTCCCCAAATCGCGAATCGAAACCTGTTCTCTCAGGAGCAACTGAAGTACTTTTTGCACTTCCCCCAACGTCAGAAGTTTTGGAATCAATTCATCAATCAGTTTCGGATGTGACTCAGTGAGACGGTCTACGAGACGTTTGGTTTCGTGCCGCGTCAGCAGATCGTGGGCGTTCTGTTTAATCAGTTCCGAGAGATGAGCGGCCAACACGGAGGTGTGATCCACCACGGCATAGCCGGCGGAAATGGCCTGGGCCTGCAAATCCGGGGTAATCCATCGCGCCGGAGAGTTGAATGCAGGTTCTCGAGTTTCTTGCCCCGGAAGATCATTTGGTTTGGGATTCGAATTGACAGCAAGCAGACGGTCACGCCGCATCTCCCAGCGTGCAATTTCAACGCCTCGAAGATAGACGACGTACTCCCGTTCCTTGAGCGCGAGATTGTCGGTGATATGAATCGACGGTACCAGGAACCCAAGGCTCTGGGCCAACGTCTTCCGTAAGGAACGCACGCGCGAAAGAAGCTGACCACCTTGCTTTGCATCGACTAATGGAACGAGTCCGATACCAACTTCCAACATCAAATCGTCGAGCTTCAGTACAGCGTCCATCGGATCGATGGCAGGAACTCCCGCTTTGTCCGCCTTCGTAGCCGACTTGGCGCTTGCCGCGATTTCGGCTGAGCTTTCCAACTTGAGCTTTGAAGCGGCGAACATCAGACCTGCGCCAAGTGCGATAAACGAGAACTTGGGCATTCCCGGAATCAGCGCCAGTGCCAGCAGGACACCGCCGACGATCCATAGGGGGCGCGCGGTGCGGAACATCTGCTTTCCGATGTCGGTTCCCAGGGAATGAGTCGAAGCGGCACGAGTAACCACAATGCCGCCGGCGACTGAAACCAACAAAGAAGGAATGATCGCAACCAACCCATCGCCGACAGTGAGGATCGTGTAGGTCTTCAAGGCTTGCTGGAATGGAACGCCTTGTTGGAACACGCCGATGAGAAACCCCGCAACAATATTGATGACTGTGATAAGAATTGTCGCCAATGAATCTCTCTGGCTAAATCGAGCCGCGCCGTCCATTGAGCCGCAGAATTCTGCTTCTCTCGCAACCTGTTCGCGACGTTGACGAGCTTGATCTGCGTTGATCAGGCCAGTGTTCAAATCAGAGTCGATGGCCATCTGCTTGCCTGGCATCGCATCAAGAGTAAAGCGGGCCGTCACCTCCGCTGTGCGGACTGCGCCATGACTCACCACCAAGTACTGAATTGCGATGAGCGCAATGAAGATGACAAATCCGACGATGTAGTTGCCGCCCACCACGAACTGTCCAAAGGCCTCAATAACCTTACCGGCGGCGGATGAACCTTCACTTCCATGCAGAAGGATGCGCCGTGTGCTGGCCAAATCGAGCGCCAGCCGCATTAATGTCAGTAGCAGGATGAGGCTTGGAAATACGGAGAACTCAACCGGGCGCAGAACCTGAATCGCTGTGAGCAGGACCAGGACAGAGAGGGTGATGCTAAGAGTGAGGAGAAGGTCGAGAACGATGCTTGGTAACGGAACCAGCATCACGAATACAAGAGCAACGGCCCCAGTTGGAATGACCCATTCGGAGTATTTGCGAAGGTTCTCAAGCAATCCGGAATTCTTTGTCACAACGGCCTCGCTTCAGTGGTTGGTGTGGCGAATGCTCTTCTTTGTGCATCACGATTTCTGACCTCAGCCTGGGCCTTATAGATGAGGACGAGGATTTCAGCCACCGCATGATACAGCGCCGAAGGGATGGGGTCTCCCACCTCCGCGCTCTTGTACAAAGCTTGCGCGAGGGGCCTGTTTTCCATTACGGGAATGTCACGATTCCAAGCGATTTCCTTGATTTTTGCGGCCAGAACATCGAGCCCCTTTGCGACAACGATGGGAGCAGGCATATTGACTTCATAACGAAGGGCAACCGCGTAGTGAGTCGGATTCGTAATGACCACGGTGGCTGTTTCAGCAGCCTTGAGCATCTGCTTACGGCGGGAGTAGCGCTGTAGTCTCCGAATTCTCGCCTTGCTTTCAGGACTGCCCTCCGACTGCTTCAGTTCATCCTTCAGGTCCTGGCGGCTCATTTTCAAATCGCCCTCGCTTTTCCGCCACAGGAGCAGGTAGTCCACACCCGCCCAAAGAAGAAGAATCAAACCGGACTTCCAGCCGACTTCCAAAAGAATTGCACCCAGAAGACTCGCGAAGTGCCGTGCGTCAACATAAGAACTCGAAAGGATGTTTGCCCAATGGCTCCGAATCGAATCCTCTCCGACCCAAGCAATGGCTATAAAAGGTAGAAACGATTTGAGGATGGGGCTAAGCCCAGCGATTGAGAACATCTGCTGAAGCTTGTTCGCGGGATTCAGGCGATCAAATTTCAACGCAAGGGCCTCTGGGGCGAACACAAATCCGCCTTGCGCCACTCCCGCGAACACGGATACAACGAGGGCTGCCAAAAGAATTGGAACGACCCAGCGCATTGCTTCTACGCTGGTCCAGAATAGTAGCGGCCCATTGGGCTCAATTGAATCGGAAGCGGCGAGTTCAAGGGTGGTGCGGAAGAATTGTGTCCACTGTAGAAGAGCCTGCTGGCCCAGGAGATACATGACGCCCGCGACGGCTGACATGGATAGCGCGCTTGTAAGGTCACGCGAGCGGGTGACCTGCCCCCGCTCCCTTGCCTTTTTCCGGTGCTGTGGTGTTGCCTGTTCTGTTTTACTCGCGTCAGCCATTGTTTCTCACGAAGCCAAATGCAATAGATGTTCGCCGTTCGCCACCGCATCTGTGAACAGGTGGCGGAAAAGATCTGGCCAATATTTCAAGGTTGCGATCAGAATGGTGAGCCCCAGGAGGCTTTTCACCGCAGGTCCCAGCAGCATGAGGGGCATCTGTGGCGAAGCCTTACCGAGCAAACCGAGCACAATGTCGGCAACCAGCGTGGCAGACAGAACCGGAGCTGCAATCTGGATACCGAGACCAAACATTTCACCAACTGTCTTAAGCAACTGCAGTGTAAAGAGGCTACTCAAGTGCGCCGTCCCCGGTGGCAAATAAAGGAAGCTATTACCAATTGCGCGAAGCAGCCAGTAGTGCACATCCATCTGAAGAAAGAGAAGCATGACAATGCTCTGGTAAAACATCGCCATTACTGTCGTGTCGACCTGTGTCTGTGGATCGAGGATGTTGACCAGCGAGTACCCCATTTGAACGCCAAGCACCTGGCCGGATAGCTGCACCGCCTCAAAGACGATATTGGTTGCGATCCCCATCCCGGCACCGATCAGAAACTCGGTGAAGACAAGCAGCGGCCATTCAGAGAGACTATGCGGAGCAATTTCCTTGCCTACGGTTGGAAAGAGCAGCAGGGTTAGCGCACAGACAAAGATGGCCTTGACACGGGGTGGAATCGCGATGCTGCCGAAGAACGGCGCAAAGAGCATAAGCCCGGTCAGCCGCACACTTACAGTGAGCAGGCCGCTGATGATCGTTAAGAGAGGAATTTCGATCATTTGAGATAGACGCTAAAGTCAGAAAACGTTGTTACGGTGAAGTGCGCCAGATGGCGCCACATCCACGGCATCGAGACAAACAGCGCCGCGCCCGTAGCCAGCAAGCGGGAGACGGTAGAAACGGTGGTGTCCTGCATCGAGGTCAGCACCTGGACAACATTGACCACCAGGCTGACGACGATTGCGACCAACAGAATCGGCCCAGCGAGGATGACCACCTCCTGCAGCATCATGCGTCCGAGTAGTACGACCTGGTCGACGTCCATGGCGTTAACTGAAACTCCTCATCAGTGAACTGATCAACAAATGCCATCCATCCACCATGAGAAAAAGCAACAACTTGAGAGGTGTTGAGATGACTACAGGTGGCAATTGCAACATTCCAACAGATGTCGTAATTGAGGCGACGACCATATCGACAATCAAAAATGGAAGAAACAGAACTGTACCGATCTGAAAGCCGGCTTTCAGTTCGGACAAAATATAAGCAGGCAGCAGTACGCGCAATGAGAGATCATCAGGTGATGCCGGGCGCGGTTCCTTGGCCAGTTCGATAAATAATGCCACATCTTTTTCGCGCACATAGTGGCACATGAATTTACGCATCGGTCCTTCGCCGCGATTCAAAGCCTCAATGGCCGTGATCTGCCCCGCCTGCATGGGAATGATTGCATCCTGGTAGATCTGCAACGCGACAGGTTGCATGATGAAAAACGTGAGGGTCAGCGAAAGCCCAATGAGTGTCTGATTGGAAGGAGTGGATTGGAGTCCCAGAGCCTGGCGCAAGAAATGAAACACGATGAGAAGACGCGCGAAGGGGGTGACGCACATGAGGACCGAGGGGATCAGCGTCAATGCGGTGAGCATGATGATGATGGACCAGGGTACGGAACCGCCCGGCATGCCCTGGATCTGCAATGCCCCGCCGTTGGGAACTGTTGGGAGAGCATTTGCCATTCCTGTGTTCGGGATGACCACCCGCGACCCGGAAAGCCCTCCATCCGCCGGAACCACGTTCGTTGAAGCCCCTGCTCCAACCGATGCACCTTGGACGGGAAGTTCTGCTTCGGGCGTGCGCGATCCCCACTGCGCCTTGGCGGGAGTCAAGACTGCAGCGGACAGCGATATCAACATCACGCTTACTCGAATGGCCTGGAACAACCTCATGCAGAGCGCTCCGTGATTTCCTCAATGGAAGGCAGAGCGTCGGCAGATTGCGGCAGTTTGCTTAATTGCGTTAGGAGGCATACTCCAGAGGCGCCTCCCCCAATCAGGAACTTGTGTCCCTCCGCATGAATAATGGCGACAAAGCGCTTCTCGCCAAGTGAAACTGTCTCAGTTACGCGCAACTGTTTGATTGCAGCTACACCGTACTTTCCTCGCAGCCATAAGAAGATGCGTTTCAGTAGGCCAGGACCTGGTGACGGCCTGGAGCCCTTGGTCGGCGGGGACACTCTCCGCACTTTTTGATGTTTGAGCGCATTTATTCTCTGATCGTCGGCATGGTGAATGAGCGTATCAGTAAACGAACTCGGCTCAGACGCCGGATGCGCTGGCCGGCTGATTGGTGTCGGACGCGCGCTCAGAAAGAACAGACGCGGTATGCGAACTTTTATGGTCATGCCTGATCCGTTACACGGACGGCGAGACGGTTGCAGACCACTTCGAATTCCGTCCAGCCGATGAGAAGGTTGTTGACGCGTAGCGGCACGTCGCTGGTGTGATGGCACGCGGTTTCGACGATTGAGCCTCTCGTCAAAGCAAGGAGGTCGCCAACCGTAAACCGCACTACAGGTAGATCGAGAGTGAGAGTGCACGGCAGCCACGGAAAGCTGTCGAGGGGATCCATCGCCTTGAGAGTCGAATCCGAAGCGAACGGCTCTGCGGAGTTTATTTTTATATTGTGAACTGCGTTGCTCATGGGTCTTCGCGCGCTCCAAGCCTCAGGCAGACTCAGTTTGCGGGCCGGGGGCACTGGCAGCGAACCGCGCGGGGAGTCTTTCATGAAGCGTTTGTATAAGAGCTAATGCAATCGAAGGGCCGGAATGAAGGACGTGCAGACGGGAATTTGCGGAACGACCGGAGAGCACTCAGGTCATTGATTTAGAGCTAGTTATGGGCGCGCTTGCACCGCCGGTGCGGCCCCATGGCTGGTGAGACAGCCATGAGAGCCAGCAACCTGATGCAGGCTTTCGCGAGATCAAAGGCCCCTATCGCGAAAGTCTCTAATCGTACGTTAAGAACTTCTCCACTTCTGAAGACCTAGGAAATCAACTGGATGGTGGCTTGCGAAACCTGGTCAAGGGTTGTTAGTACCTTTGCGTTCGCTTCATAGCCCTGCTGCGCAACAATCATGTTCGCAAACTCAGCGGATAGGCTTACGTTCGACAACTCGACTGAGCCACCGGTGATTGACCCATTGCCGGCTACGCCAGCCTGCCCGATTACAGGGGCTCCTGACGAAAAGCTGGCTTGATAGTCATTCCCACCGGTTTGTGTAAGGCCCTGGACATTTGAGAAGCTGGCAATCGCAACCTGACCCAGTGCCAAGGTCTGGCTATTGCTGAACTGCCCCTGCACGGTTCCATCCGGAAGTACGGAATAACCGTCCAGCGTTCCAACACCATAGCCGTTCTGGTCGGTAGAGCTGGTGGCACCGGTCGCACTCTGCTGGGTGACAGTCGGGTTTCCGCTGCTATCCGTAAGGTTCCAGGTAAGATTCATGGGTGCGGCCCCATCGGTCAGCCCCGAAACCGTAATGCCCGTCACAGGCGCCGTTGGCGATGTCAGGACCCCCGACGAGTTGAAGGTGAGAGTGCCCGTTGCTACGGGCGTCGGTGTTCCGGTGCCGCCTGTATCCGCAGACGGAACGCTAATGCTATAGTTCCAGGAATTGGCACCAGCGTTCGTGTACTGAACCGTGAGCACGTGCGAGGTACCCAGAGAATCATAGACGGTGATTGGTGCGCTGTACGTTGAGCCAACGGCAGAAGCCGCGTTCAGGTTGGTTTCCATCTGGAAGCTTGAAGTGGCAACTCCGGGTATGTTGCTCGCCTGGTTGACACTGATTGGCGCGAGAGCCGCACTGGTTGAGACCACGCCATTGACGGCGGGATAGCCCATCACAAGCTGGCCCTGCGGTGTGCAGAGTTGCCCCTGAGAGTTGACGGTGAAATCACCCGCGCGTGTATAGCTTGTTTGACCGCTGCCCTGAACCACGAAAAAGCCGTTACCTTGGAGCGCCATATTCGAGGGAATGCCTGTCGAACTGACGCTTCCGTTGGTGAAGTTCGCACTCTGGCCACCGACCTGAACGCCAGATCCATATTGAATCGGATCCCCATTTCCCGAAACCCCTTGCATCTGGTTGTAGACATCCGCGAAGTTTAGCGTCTCGTCCTTATAGCCATCCGTATTGAGATTTGCCAGGTTATTGGCAATCACATTCAACGATGCGGAGCTGGCCTCTAGTCCTGAAAGCGGAATTGAAAATCCCGACATTTATCTACCTCCTAATGTGAAGTGAAGTTTGAACTGGATTGTGGAAGCTGCTGTACAGATTCATTAGGCCCGAAGGAATTGCGGTTACTGGCGACTCTGATGGGCTCTGAGTAAAGGGCATTGCAAGAGGCGAGACCGGGTTGGAAGCAGCCGCACTCGTCCCGTTAGTCTGCGCAGCTGCGTTTTGGGCTGTAGCGGAAGCGCCTTGCGTTGCACCGGAAGTTGTTGACGATCCGGACGTCATATTTCCAAGAGTTTGATTAATGGAGATGAGCTGATCGAGCTGGTTCAGCGAAACCATCTGGCTGACCATCTCAGTCGGGTCGACCGGAGAGGTCGGATCCTGATTCTGCAGTTCTGTAACAAGCAGATTCAAGAAAGTGCTTTGCAAGTCAGAGGACGATGTCCCTGTCGTGCTGCCCGACGCGCTGCTCGTATTGGCGGTTGATGTGGCCGCACTCGCGCTCAAACCCAGAATCGGCGCTGCAATTGCCGGAACGAAGCCTTGAATATTCATTTCTTGTTCCTCTCTTTGAGTAATCTCACTTCTTTTATGCCCTGATGTCCAACCGATAACCGTCGCCTGCCATAGGCGACATTCTCGCTGCCAGTGTTTCGATTTCAGCCGGCACCACCGAGCTGACAGGCTCGAGGGCTAAAACGGATGCCTTTTGCTCGCTTTGCGGCGACTGTCCCCGTCCTTCGGAAAATGACGCTCCGCCGTGGTTGACCTGGATTGATGCGTGCAAACCGAAATCGTTGCCGAGCTTCTCCTGGATCGATGGAATATGTGCTGAGATAGCTGCGCCGAGGTCGAAGTGTTCGGTCGAAATCTGAGCCAGCATCTGTTGTTGCGAAACAGATGTGCGTACCGAGATCTCTCCAAACTCGATTGAATGCATTCCAACGCACATCCCCGATTCGCTTATCGATTGAATGAGTCTTGCAGTATTGATGCCGCCCGGTACGGTTGTCCCATTGGAGTTCAACTGATCTGATGACACACTTCCCGAAGGGTCTGCGGGTAAGGAAGCACCACCAATGTCTTTCCGGACAGAGTCAGGGATCGATGTTTGATGGGAAATTGCATGCGGCATCATCGTGCTTGTCGCGAAGACCGCGCTGTTTGATGCGGTCATCGGACTCGCCGATGGCGCGGCGGAGCCAGATTCGGCGTTTTGACTACCGTGGCCGCTAGGTTGAGCACCATTGGATGATGCCTCACCGCTCGCAGCCAAATTCCATTTAGCAGTTCCCGCCGGCGTTGTGGAATCTGAATCGGGAGAGTGAACCACGCCTGTGCTTTTGTTTTGCGCTGACTTGATAGCCTGCTGGCTTGCGTCGCCATTACCGGCGATCGTTGAAAACTTGGCAGTGCTGCCATTCAAAGCAAAATTGCCGAACTCTGTGATTCCCTCCGTTGCGGCAACTACTGCGGAGGCAAAAGCGACTCCGGCTGCGGATGCGGATGCAATTGGAGCGATCGATGAGGAATTGACCTGTTCTGCGCCCGCGCTGCAGTTTGCGATTGGCTGCGCTTCACTGATCTGACTTTCTGGCGCATCGGTTAGATCTGACGCAGGCGAAATCTGCCTTCGAGAATCATCGACTTGCGGATCTGTGGCAGGTCTTCCTGCAGTTGCTTCGGCATCAATTGGCTCGGGATTTGCCGAAGTTGGCCCATCGCCTTGCAAATCTTTTTGCGGATCGCATGGCCTCTCGCTGGGTGGCACCTCGGCTGGGGCGGTCGATGTTGCTATCGGAGAGTTCGGATTCTCCTGGGTCTTCGGCGCTGATGATTTCTCGCCCTTGTCGGATGTGTGGACGTTCGCGTCGGAATTCGAACGCGATGCTGAGCCCTCGGTGTTGGTCCTAATGCCTCGAACGCTTGCCCAGAAAGAGCTGGCCAGAATCGGACCGAACGGAACACTCGATTGCTGCGCGTCCCCGGCCCGCAAGGGTGCTGGTCCGGCAGGCATCGATTTGGACGCGATTCGCACGCTTGTCTAGTTGCACGCGTTCGGCCAACGATGAAACAAACTTTCGTTGCGAATCCTGAAGGCTAAGCCGCTGATTCCACGGCGACTTATTAATTTGGAGAGACCAACACGCTGGCGTCCAGTTTTCTCAATGGGCATCTCTTGCCGCGTCAACTAGGCAATGCGTGCCTATTCACGAAGACTCTAACGCTCCATATCTCGAAAACAGAAGGGCGCACCAGGTCCATTGTCGTGCGCCTGGATCTCATATGCTTGGCAGTGTCAGTTTCGCTGAGAGCGGGAAGCGAACATCTCATCGATGGATTTCTGCTGGGTGCGGACTTGTTCTTGCTCGTATTCGTTCTGCTTCTGGACCAGCATATCGGTTAGCATCTGTCGATCAGCATAGGCAGTCTGGTAAGCCTTCATCCGTGTCTCGCGTTCGAGCTCAAGCGATCCGAGCGAACCATGCAGCGCCTGCCTGAGGTCCATTGCAGCATTCACTTCATGAAGAATCGCTTGCACCTCGTATGAGTACACCGGCTGCCGCATTGATTCGTTCCTTGCGTTGTGCTTCCCAGTGATCTGATCGTTGAGTTCGTCGATGCGCCGCCGAATGCGTGCTATTTCGAACTGAATTCGCTGAAGCGCAAGCTCTTCGCGCCTTTCGATGCTTTCTCTAACCCGAAGAACCGCCGCAAGTGAGAATTTGAAAGCCATCGCAAATCGAACTCCTGGTTGTTGGGTTCGCAATAGATCAACTATTCAACATCATCAATTGCTTAACTGCATCTTGAAAGCTGGAAAAAGAGTCAGGCTTTTGAAGAAGGAACTCGTTGAGCGCCGGCAAGTTCTGTATTGCGTTATCAAGAACCGGGTCGGTGCCCTTCTGGTATGCGCCGATCCGAATCAGATCCTCAGACCGCGCATACGCCGCCATCAGCAGGCGGAGAGCATTGGCCTTTGCGAGGTGTTGTTTTGACACCATGCTCGACATCAGTCGGCTCACGCTCTCCAAAATCGAGATGGGCGGATAGTGGGTACGAAGGGCGAGATTCCTGTCCAATATCACGTGCCCATCAAGTAGAGATCGCACTGTGTCAACTACTGGATCCTGCTGATCGTCTCCTTCCATGAGCACTGTGTAGAAAGCGGTGATGCTCCCCTGCGAAAAGTTCCCCACTCGCTCCACAAGGCGCGCCAACATGTTCAAAACCGAAGGCGTGTAGCCCTTGGCAGTCGGTGGCTCCCCTGCTGCGAGGCCAATTTCTCTCTGTGCCATCGCAAAGCGCGTCAGCGAGTCTACGATGAGGAGCACATTCTTGCCGAGGCTCGCAAAGTGTTCCGCCACTGCGGTCGCAGCCAATGCCGCACGCAGGCGCAGGAGTGGTGATTGGTCGGATGTGGAAACAATGACGACCGAACGCCGAAGCCCTTCGTCCCCGAGAACTTCGAGAAACTCTCCTACCTCGCGTCCCCGTTCACCTACGAGCGCGAGGACGGTCATATCGGCCGACGTGCCACGCGCCATCATCCCGATCAACGTGCTCTTGCCAACTCCGCTTCCACCAAAGATGCCGATACGCTGCCCTCGGCCACAGGTCAGGAACCCGTCGATCGCGCGGATTCCGCAACCCAGAGGCTCCCGGATTGGAACGCGTTCGAGCGGCAGAGGAGCTGAACCATCAATAATGATGGAATGCATCGCGCGGTAGTCGCCCTTTCCGTCTAACGGAGTCCCCGCTGTATCAAGTACGCGGCCTAACATCCCTGGGCCCACGCGAACGGACGGGCGCGCGCCCCAGGTCACAATTCGATCGCCAAATCGGATTCCCTGGGGTTGATCTGCTGCCATCGATAACATCGTTGAGCCCCGAAATCCGACGATCTCTCCCGAATAACTCCGGCCACCTTCTCCAAGGATCTCGCACGACTCACCAACAAAGCAGAACGGACCCTCAGATTCAATCAGGTTACCCACAACCTGAGTGATGCGACCGTTCCAGCGCAGGGTCGAGCCGGTGTCGAGATGATGCGTATAGGGAGCCAGAAGTGCACGTTTCATCGATTCACCGGGCGCAACGCGAGTAAATCGAAGAAGCCTTGCTCCACTTCTTTCAATTGTTTATCCAATCCAAAGTTTGCAGTTCCCAGTTCGGTCTCGACCAGACAATCTTGATCGTTGAGACTGGCGTCCTCGACTACCTCTACATGTTCCAATCTGGAATGTTCTGCAAAATAGGCTCTCCATCCCGGACCTTTTCCCGTGCTAACGCGGACGATCACCGTAGATCCTTCACGCAATCTCTCAATGGCCATCCTTACCAGTGTCGCCACGAGCATCGGGTCTACTTGCGATTCGCGATGCAGTATCTTCGCGGCTATCGCAAGTGCGAGTTGGACAACTTCCGCCTCGATACGCGCGTAATAATCGTTGCTTTGCTCGGTGAATCCTGCGATCGCGGCGGCGATAGGGGCGCGTGCGGCTAACAGCTTTTGCTCGAATTCCTGACGCAATTTCTCTTCGGCCTCGCGTGCAGCCTCGGCACGCTCTTGCTTGATCCTCGCGGTCAGCTTGAATTCCAGCAAGCGCTCCTCTGCCAAGGGCGAGTTAGTTTCATCTAGATAGCCTGGAATTTGTTCCGTCCGCTGCGCATTGCCTTTTGGCTCTCCGCCAATGTCCCTATATTGAAGGGCAGACACTGGAACAGGCATCGCGCTCGACATCCCCGCGCTAGAGGACATATTCATCTTCTCCTTCGCTCTTCAAGACAATCTTCCCTTCGGACTCGAGTTTGCGTGCGATGGAGACGATCTCACTTTGAGCTTTGGCAACTTCCTTGCTGCGAACCGGGCCCATCATTTCGGAGTCTTCCTTCATCATTTCAACCGCGCGCGAAGACATTGTGCGGTAGATATGGTTGCGCAAGTCTTCACTCGCCCCCTTGAGAGCGATCATCAGAGTCTTCTTGTCGATTGAGTTGATTAGCTCGCGAAGATCCTGCTCTGGAACTTCGAGGAAATCTTCGAAAGTAAACATTAGATCACGAATGTTGATCGCCAAACTCGGTTCGCTCGCTTCTATCGTCTCAAGTATTTCCTTCGCCGCCGCGGGCTCCAGGCGATTCATCATTTCGGCCAGGCTCTTGACCCCTGTATCAGCGCGCTTGCTCTGATCCCCCACGGACCTCAAGCGGCGGTGAAGGACCGTCGAAATCTTTGCCGCAACCTGCGGTGGATACTTGCCCATCGTTGCCATCCGCCTGACACAATCAGCGCGCGATTCGGGCTCGAGCTTCATCAACAATGCAGAAGCCTGCTTTGCGTCAAGATGTCCAAGGATTAAGGCTTTGGTCTGACTCTGCTCGCCGGCGAGAAATCTTGCCAGTTGCTGTGGATCTGACTGCTTGAGAGCCTCCGCATTGAACGACGGTGAGTCATCAATGCGTGCGTGCTTCTGCACCATGTTCTTCGCTCCCGTCTCTCCGAAGGCTTTCACCAACAGGCGCATCGCAACGTCCTGGCCTCCGACAGCAATGAACTCCTGAGCGGCCATCAATTCCTGGTATTCCTCAAGGACCTGCATCGTAATGCCGATGGGCACTCTTGCAAGACTTGCGATCTCATCGGTAATACGCTCCAGATCATTTTCAGACAGGTTACGCAGAATGGGTGCAGCAGCGTCCTCTCCAAGAAACGACAACAGAATGGCTGCTTTGCGCGGGCCGGTGGTTGGGGCACGTTCCAGCGAACTCATGACGGTTCCTCACTCATCCATGTCTGCATCGCACGTGCTGAAACCAACGGCTTCTGTTTGATCAGTTCAATAGCCTGTTCCTTTAGTTGCGCGGCTCGTAACGATTCATCTCCCGCACCTCCAGCACCCAGCGAAGGCGTCTTATTCCCTGCCAAGGCATGCTGTGCCGATGGGTCGGTGGCACTGAGGGCGTGCTTTTGAACCGGACGAAGAACAAATAAGTACGCGAGGATGAACAAAACTAGAAGCGAAATCGGCCGGAAAAGCGACGAGTAGTCGGAAACCGCTTTTTGCACTTGTGTAGACCAATTCACCGCAGGAAGATCGGCTTCGGCGGCATTGCCGTCAAAGGACATATTTTGAACGCTCAGAGTGTCACCGCGCTTCGCATCGAAGCCAATCGCCGCTTCTGCCAATTCCCGAATCTTTTCCAGCTCTGCCTGCGATCTCTTCTGTTTGGTGAATATCACTTTACCGTTGTGCTCACTTCTCACAACCGCATCGTCAACAAGAAGGGCTGCGGAAACTCTTTCAATTCGTCCCGCCGGCGTGATGGTGTGGAGCAAAGTTTTATTTACACCATACTGCGCGCTCTCAGTTTTCGATGACTGCGATGCGTTTGGTAGAGACGACGCAGTGAGGGGCTTTGCCTGTTTTGCAACTGGAACGTTACTCGCGGTTCCGGGAACACCGCCCGTCGCCATTCCTCCGCCCGCCTGGTCCTCGGATTTCTGGTCGCTCAGCAGTGCGCTTACGGTCGGGTCGTATTTCTCCTGGCTTTCCTCAGATGAGGCTTGGTCATAGTCGATGTTCACGGTTGCACGAATCTGGTCTGTTCCCACCACAGGCTGGAGCGTATTGATCAAACGCTCGGTCAGCTTGGCTTCTTCACCTTCACCCGTATCCATTCCATCGTGACCCACAACGAGAGACCTGTCAGAGTCTGCATCGATGACTGCGACGTCCTCAGGCTTCAATCCATCAACTGCTCCGGACACGAGGCGTGAAATTGCCACCACTGCGTCTTTCGAGATACCGCTGCGATGAAGTTTGAGGATCACCGAGGCTTTGGCATCCCTCTGGTGATCCAAAAAGACTGAGTCCGTGGGCATCACCAGGTGGACACGGGCACTATCAACCTCCGAGAGCGTCTTGATAGTCCGCTCCAACTCGCCTTCGAGAGCCCGCTGATATGCGACCTTCTCGTCAAACTCGGTCTGCCCCCAAGACATTTTGTCGAAGATCTCAAACCCCATGCGTCCGCTGTGAGGCTGCCCTTGAGACGCGGTCTGCAAGCGGGCAGCATCCAACTTATCGGCCGGGACGCTGATCGTCTTTCCATCGGTACTGACCTGATGGGGAATATTCTGCGCATCCAGTTGGGCGGCGAGCGTTTGTGCATCCGCGGCCTCAAGATTGGTGAAGAGAGGCTTGTAGTCGGGTGTGCCTATAAGCCGGGCAAACACGACGAGCATAGCCACGGTAGCCACTCCTCCGCCAAGAAGAAACCCCCTCTGGCGACCGTTGCGGGTGGCCCAGAAACTCTTCGCCTGATCGATTAGGTTGTTAAAGCCTGCCATGGGTTCTCAATTCTAGAACTGCATTTTTTCGATATCCTGATACGCGCTGACGATCTTGTTGCGGACCTGCATCATGAGTTGGAAGGAGACATCCGCCTTCTCCACCGCGATCATCACGTTGTTCACATCAGCGCTACCGCCTTGGAGAAGACTGCTTACCTGGGAGGCCGCATCGTTATGCAGCTGATCCACTCCGTAAACGGCATTTTTCAAGACGTCGGTAAAACTTAGGCCTGCGCCCTCACCAGTTCCGCCCATGGTGGGGAGATCGGGCAAGTTCACGCTCGGGATCCCATTCAGACTGACGTTGCTCATCATCCCTCTCCTGTTTACGAGGATTTAAGAATGTCGATTGATTCCTGAATCATTTGTTTGGCTGCACCGACTGCAGACGCGTTCAATTGATAGGCCCGTACGGCCCCCATCAGGTCGACCATTTCGCTGACTGGATTGATCGCGGGGTAGGCTACGAATCCACTCTTGTCCGCATCCGGATTTCCAGGTTCGTAACGCATCACTGGAGCGGTATTATCATTCACAACCTGGGTGAGTTGGACTGTCCCGGATGGGGCTTGCGCAAAGCGGCCGATGCGGTTGAATACAGATCGAAATGGCGACGCATTTGAGGCACTGAAAACCACTTCCTTACGCACGTAGGGGCCACCGGAATCTGTGTGTGTCGTTTCTGCGTTAGCAAGGTTTGCAGACGTCACTTCCGCTCGCTGCCGCTCTGCTGAGAGAGCGGATGCGCTGATACTCAACATGTCAAACAGGCCCATGATCAGTTCCCATCCTTGATGGCAGTAAGCAGCCGATGAAATTCTGCCTTGATGAGTTGCACACCCATCTGATACTGAAGTTGTGTCTGAGCTAGAAGCAGGCTTTCACGATCGACGTTCACATTGTTTCCGTCGGGCCGCTCCGGCAATCCCTCTACTTCCTGCGACACAGGCACCATACTTACATTGCTTTTTTCGTCCATCGCTCTTTGCATTTCGACCTGGAAGTTGATGTCCTGCGTGTGATAGCCGGGCGTATCAACGTTTGCCATGTTGGACGCAACCAGTTGTTGGCGATCGGTTGTGACCTTGAGGTAACCCTGAAGCAGTTGAAGTATCGGAGTCGTGGCCATGTTATGCAAACCTCCTTGGCGGAAGACCGTATTCACGGATCTTGTTGCGCAATGTTCTTAAACTGATGCCCAGCATCTCGGCGGCATGGGTCCGATTTCCATCAGTTAAAGCAAGCGTCTTTTCGAGATGCAATTTTTCGACCTGCCAGATAGGTGTTCCTGCGGGCGCCGTCACGGGAACTGCTGACTGCATTGTGTGGGTCGCGGCGACAAGCCCCTGAGACTCCATTTCAAAGCATCTCTCGTCTATTTCAAGGGTTCCGCTCAGGGTCAACACACGCCGTAAAAAGTTCGCAAGCTCTCTGACGTTGCCCGGCCACGAGTGCGACTGCAGACGCTCAAGGAAGCCCGGATGAAGCCGGGGAGGAGTTGAATCGCGCAACGCCGAGAATTTTTCGGCAAAGTAGTGAGCGAGAATCGGAATGTCGTCACGCCTGTCGCGCAGTGGTGGCAGGGTGAGCGGGATCACGTTGAGCCGGTAATACAGGTCTGCTCGAAACTGTCCGCGCTCTACCAGCGCAGCGAGTGAAACATTGGTTGTTGCGATGACGCGGATATCGACATGGACGGACCGTCCTTCACCGAGCCTCTCAAATTCACGTTCCTGGAGTGCCCGAAGGAGTTTCGGTTGCAGGTGAATGGGCATTTCTCCGATTTCGTCGAGGAGAATCGTGCCGCCGTCTGCGAGTTCGAATTTTCCAGGTCTGGCTGCAACAGCACCGGTGAAAGCGCCTCGCCCGTGCCCGAAGAGTTCGCTCTCGAGCAAAGCTTCGGGTACCGCTGCGCAGTTTACGGCGATGAAAGGCTTCCGGCTTCTGTCACTTGAATCATGGATGAATCGCGCAAGCAGTTCCTTGCCCGTCCCACTCTCCGCTTCGATCAGGACATCTGCTCCTGTGCTTGCAGCGGCGCGGGCGCGCTGAATTGCGCGCAGCAGCAGCGGTGAACGGCCAATGATGTCACCTGTGGCATAAATATCCTCCACTGGTAACTGCTTCGCGCGCTCCATGACCTGAGCGGCGGTTGCCTGTAACCGGTCGAAAGGAATCGGCTTCGTGAGATAGTCCAGTGCGCCGTCGCGCATGGCGCTTACGGCATCAGACACCGAGCCATAAGCTGTCAGCAGGATCACAGCGGTTCCCGGCGATGCTTTGCGTGCTGCACGCATGACCTCCATACCTGATCCGTCTGGCATGCGGATGTCTGTGACGACGAGATCAAATTCGCGGTCCTGAACCGTGCGAATTGCATCGCGGACGCAAGAGGCAGTCTCAACCCTCCAACCGTGACGGAGAAAATTCGCTCGCAATGCAGTACGGATTCCAGGTTCGTCGTCAACCACCATCACCGACAGTTCTGTCTCGCTCGTCATAAGGTTGGAAACTCCAACTGAAATTTGCTTCCCTCGTTAACCCGGCTGAAGACCCTGATGTCTCCACCGTGTTGGGTCATGAGCCGTTTGCAAACCGCAAGGCCAAGTCCGGGCGTCTCGCCGGTGGAGCTGAATCCAGCCTCGAAAAGATGTTCAATGAGCTCATCCGGAATTCCGCAGCCGCTGTCCGTGATCTCGACAAGCGCAAATGTGTTTCCCTGTCGAGCCAAGCCGCGGGTCGATACTCTGATCGTGCCTCCGGGAGCAGTATGACGGATCGCATTACATGCGAGGTTCAAGATGATCTGGCGGATCGCATCTTCGTTGCCCTGGATCGCTGGCGTGTGGGTTGCGGCGCGAAATGACAGCGACACACCGGCCTGCTCGGCGATAGGTTGCACAAACTCCACTCCGCTTTGCACACAACTCTGGAGATCCACTGGGGCCAAGCGAGGTTTGCTTGCGCCGTTCATACTGAGGACATTGTTTACCGTTCCCGAAAGCGTGCGAATTCCTGCTCGCAGATTTGATACCCACTCGGATGGTCCCCCACCATCTTGATCGATGAGGCCCGCGAACAACTCCATACTCGCTAACGGATTTCTAATTTCGTGCGCCAGGATCGTAGATATTTCTGCCAGGACGGTTGCGCGTCGCGCGGCTTCCCGCTCCAATTCGGCCTGCTTATTCGCCGTAATATCTCTAAGTATCCAAATGCTTTGCAGCTGCGAGGGCCGGGCAGTCAAATCGTCGGCCCGGGCGGAGGCAGAGAGCTTGCGATTGCTGATGGACAGCCATCTCTTTGCTCCCTCGGCCACGGTGCAAACCTCATTTTCTAATTGTTCACTCGCCCCGCTTAGCAGGGACTCGAAGTTCACCGGGCTGATCTTTGAAAGATCGCGCAGAGTATTGACATGCACACAATCCAGGTCAAGCAGTCTGCGCGCTTCAGGATTGATGGTGACAATCTGCTCGCATTGATTTAAGACAAGCACCCCGCAAGGCATCGAATCGATCACCTGCTGCAGGTTTGTGCGCATACGATCGTTCTCAGCCAAGCTATTGCTCAGCGCAGCATTGCGCTCTGCGAGCTCTACTCCAAGATTCGCAACTTCCTGTTGAAGATCACGATAAGACTCTTCAAGCAGCGAGGAGGCAGAGATGAATTCCGAGAAGGCATCCGCGAGAAGCTGCGGACTGCGCAAACAGTCGACACTCCCTGCATTTATTGGAACCACGTGAGAACTCGGCAGCATTTGCCTATCTCATATGCAAGACGAGTGCCAAACTGGCACAGGCAGCCCAAAAGAGGAATGAAACTAAAGAACGATGTGCTCAGGGTGGATTTCGTCACCCGATCCTACCAGGATTGTTCCGCGCTCAATCGCGTTTCTCAACTCGCGCACGTTGCCAGGCCAGCCGTGTTGTGCCAAGACCTGAAGGGCATCGTTCGTGAGCGATGTCCCAGGGCGAAACTTCGCTACGAAGGCGTGTGCCAGATCCGGCAAATCGCTCAGACGATCCCGGAGCGGCGGTAGATGAATGGGGAAAACGGCCAGCCTGAAATAGAGATCTTCGCGGAATTGCTCCTGCGCCACGCGCTTTTTCAAATCGGCATTCGTGGCCGCAACCACTCTGACGTCGACCTTGAGATTGTCATTCCCTCCCAACCGCTGGACTTCGCCTTGCTCGAGGAATCGCAGGATCTTGCTTTGGACCGAAACCGGCATGTCGCCGATTTCATCGAGGAACAGGGTGCCACCGTGGGCTGCGTGAATCCGCCCTATACGGGACTGGGTCGCTCCGGTGAAGGACCCCTTTGTATAACCAAAGAGTTCCGCTTCCAAAAGTGTTTCTGGAATCGCAGAGCAGTTTACGACCACAAATGGCTGATTTCTTCGCGAACTAATCAGGTGAATCTCCTGGGCAACCAGGTCCTTGCCTGTTCCGCTTTCGCCGGTGATCAAGACCGTCGTATTGCGAGCCGCAACCATGCGCGTCAGATTGTAGACGCGATGCATGGCCTCAGAATCTCCGATCATATTGCGTAATCTTACACAGCCTTCGATGTGCGCCCTTGGAATCGTGCTTGCCGCTACTCGAATCGATGCGGTCCGGGCTGCTGTGCCGCAATTGACCAGTTCCGCCAGACTTCTTGAGACAGGGGTTGGTGATGAACTTTCGATGAGAAGTTGGCCGGTATCTGGATTCAGAATCAAGACCTGTGTATTGGGGAACCGGCTCCTTACAATCCCCTGGAACTCACCAGGCTCCAGATCAGGCAAGTTAGGATCCACGAGGAGGATTCCATCGCCAGTGTCCTTCGTGCGGATCAGGTCCAACGCTTCCGCCCCTCCTGCCGCATGGTGCAGATTCCACCGTGGAAGACCCAGCTTTTCATGGAGACTCTGCCTAAGTTTGGCGTCGGGGCTCACGACGATTACATCGATCGGAAATCGATCTTCAAAGCGTTCAATGTGAATGACAGGGGTGGCCATATGTTATCAGTTACCAACCTTTGATGACTTCACGAGGTACCTTGGTTCTGTCGGCTCGGGAGCAAAGCGTCGAACGAGAGAGGACGCTTGAACTCCAGGACTGGGTTCACGCTTGGATCGCGGACATCCGGTTGTTTCGCTGTTTTCTTTCATGAAGCGCTACGCAATTCATATCCAAACCCACGCACCGTGTGAGTTAGCTTGGGCTCTCCAGGTAGATCAACTTTGTCACGAACATACTTCATGTAGACATCCACAATGTTGGTAGTGGGCTCTGACGCCGTATTCCAAACCTCTTCCAGCAAGGTCATACGAGAGACCGGGCGTCCGGGATTGCGCATCATTACCTCAAGGATCGCGAACTCACGGGGGGTCAGGTCGATTCTCCTTCCGTTCCGTTCGACTCGGCGTTCATCCCGGTAAATTGTCAGGTCGCCCACCGTCGAGCAGTTCGAAATCAGGCCGGAATTCCGACGCATGAGGGCGCGGGCTCTTGCCAGAAGTTCGATAAGTGAAAAGGGCTTGGTAAGATAGTCATCCGCACCGCTTTGAAGAGCCAAAACTTTGTCTTCCACTCGCCGCCTGGCCGTGAGCACAAGCACAGGCAATCGAGGCTGGATCGGCCTCAATCGCTGTATGAGACTGATCCCATCGAGACTTGGCAAGTTGAGCGCAAGGATGAGGAGGTCATACTTCCGCTTCTCTTCGAGCGCAGACAATGCTTCTGGACCATCGTGAATCTGATCCACGATGAAGTTCTCAGCCCGAAGTTCTGCAGTCAAAAAGTTCGTCAGAGACACGTCATTCTCGACAAGCAGGATGCGCCGGCCAGCTGAAGGGTCAAATTCCGTTAAACGCTTGTCCGGTGCTGAATTATTCGCGTATCCACTTTTGGCTGGATTTCGACTTCTCTCCGTAACGATAACCGCGTTCAAGTCGTCCAATGTGTTGCCTCCAAACTGGTTGAATAGAATGTTGGATACGTAACTGACAGAATGTGTCTTTCGCGAAAATTCGCGTAACTTTAGTAATTAGAGACATTGATGGTACCAACAGTATAGATTCGCAGAGACAGCAAGGTCGTGAAGCTGCGAGTTACCCGAATCTCCTTCGTAAACACCTGATTGGTAAGCACATTGCGGAACAGCGGGGATCGGAGATGCTTCGTTCGTGCCCCTTTTGGTGACCAAAGATAGCCGCACAAACTGAGTACTGGTAATGCTTCTTCTCATCTTGTCCTCACTTTCGCGCCTGGGATGTGACGAAGCTCACATTTGTCGCGAGAACTGTACTGGTGCCATTGAACATACAGAGACAAAGACCAATTCGGAACCTCCCGTCTAAATCAGGAATGTCATATTCGGACCAGGCACAAATGTTTAGTCTTGTTTTTGACAGGGAGGATATCATCACAGCAATTGGCAATTTCTTCCGAGATTCTCCAGAAAGATGCCGATAGAGTCTTTCCCGCCAAATGCTCTGCAAGCCGCAGCGTATACTCTTGGCGACCAAAGGGAACCATGCAGAAATTTGACTATCGAGCTCCAAGATTCGCGGTTGATATTCCGGCACGCTTCACGACAGAAAGTTCGACGCAACTCGGACGGTGCCGGGAGATCAGCACGGAAGGAATGCGGTTGGAGCTGCGTTTACCCCTCCCGCCCGATTCAATCGGCAGGGTGTCCATGAGTTATCAGAATTTGACCGTCGAATTGGGCGTGCGTGTGATGCGCTCCGAAGCCAATGTCGAAGGGCTGAAGTTTCTATTTGAGTGTGACGAGGAACGCAACGTCATTGCCCATCTTGTCACACTCTTGGCAGCGCCCCAGCACCGACCGGGGCCGGTGCTCCTTAGCTGAGCCGTGGCACAGTGTTCTAAACGAATCCAATCTCCGTTTTAAATGGTTAGTTCTTGTTGCTAACGGCGCTCGAATGAGTCAATGCGCTGGGAGGAGCAACTTCGGATCCATCGCTTACAAGGTATTGAACGATCATCGAGATTCTGCGATTGGATGGATCTTGCGGTTGTTTGGGCAGGCGCAGGCGCTGATCTGCAAAGCCACGCACTTGTGAAACCTGATCGGGCCGGACGCCTTCGGCCTGCATCAATCGCCTGGCTTCATTTGCCCTGTCTGATGAGAGATCCCAATTGTCGTACTGGCGGTTGCCCGAATAGGGTTTTGAGTCCGTGTGCCCTTCAATCGAAATCTTATTTGGAAGCTGGCCCAATTCCTTGGCAAGTAGCTGAAGGAGTTCCCGAAGCGCTGGGGTTGGTGTGGCACTTCCTAGCTCAAAGAAAGTCCCCTTGGCCGTTTCCATCAATTCGATCCGCAGTCCCTCCTGGGTAATCGTAATCTCGATCTGATTCTTGAGCTTGTCCAATGGATCGAGGTGATGGATCGACTTGAGAAGCTGCTCTTTCAGCTTCTCCATGTCTTCCTTCTTCATTACGACGAACTCCCCTGCTCCGTTCTTATTGGTGCCCACAATCTTGGCCGTACCTCGGGGATCTTTGAAATATCCGCCGACGGCTTCCTGAACCTGTTTGCTGGCATTCAGCATCCACAAAACGATGAAGAGAGCCATCATCGCGGTGACGAAATCGGCGTATGCCACCTTCCAGGCCCCGCCATGGTGACCTCCATGACCTGCCTTTTTCTTAATAATGATGATTGAAGGTACTTCCGCCACGATACTCGTCCTTTCCAAACCCAACTAGGCAGCAGCTACTGCGCTCGGCTCATCCTTTTGGCGGCACGCTTTTTCGACTTCCTGAAAGCTGGGACGCACATGTTCAGGGATTGCCCGACGCGCCAATTCAATCGTTAGCAGAGGAGACATGCCCTTGATGAACGACATCATTGCAACCCGCAGGACGTAATAGCAGGCGTGTTCATCGTCAATGAGCTTGGTCAGGTTCGAAGCCATCGGACCCACAGCTCCGTAGCACAACAAGATGCCAAGAAACGTCCCCACAAGTGCCGACGCAACTTTATGACCGATCTCTTCCGGAGGTCCTCCGAGCGCGCTCATCGTCACCACGACTCCAAGAACAGCGGCCACGATTCCCATACCTGGCAAGGAGTCGGCCATTGTGGCTAACGCGGAAGCCGGCTGCGTCGCCGCTACGTGGTGTACTTCCATATCCAGATCCATCATCTGGTCGAGATCGAATGCACTTGCACCACCTGTAATTGCCATCCGCATTGTGTCGCAAACGAAATCTCGCATGTGGTGGTTTCCCAGGAATGCCGGATATTTCGAAAACACTCCGCTCTTCCCAGGCTCCTCGATATCGGTCTCAATGCCAGCCAGACCTTCTTTGCGCGCCTTATTGAAGAGCGTAAACATCATCTTGAGCGTTTCAGTGTAACGCTGTTTCGATAATTTTGATCCGCCCAGCACCAGCAGGCATCCGCTCGTGATCTTCTTCAATACGTGCAGCGGGTTCGCGGCGAGCAGCGCGCCGAGAGCGGCGCCCCCGATGATGACAAACTCAGAGGGCTGCATGAGGACAAGTATTGGGCCCTTTTCCATGAGGAAGCCGCCTAGCACGGCACCGAAGACTAAAACGATTCCGATAATTAAGAACATGTGCTTTTCCTCTTGAAACCGACCGCTTGAACTCTCTCGTGCCCTTGAAATCGTTAGCCGAACGGCCTTGGGCGGAGTTGCCCGCTGTCTATCGGCATTCTTCTAAGAAGTTTCCAGGAGAGCCGGCTCGCACCCCATTCTGATGAATCGCGGCCAAAGCCGAATCAACCCGATGATGCAGCGGTTGCGATCGCCTTCACTCTCGCTTGGCTAAAGTCCCGCCAAAACGTGCTGATCGAATCCCTTTCGCAGGTATTGGGCTATCTGGTCCTCCGCAAGGGGCTTGCTGAAGTAGAAACCTTGGATTGTGTAGCACTTCTTTGCCCGGAGAAAAGTTAGCTGTGCCTCGTTCTCCACACCCTCGGCAAGGACGGTAAGGTTCAGAGCCTGCGCCATTCTGATAATTGCAGCTGTAATCGTGGCGTCGTCGGAATTCGCCGGAATGTCCTGGACAAATGAGCGGCTGATTTTTAAGCGGTTGACCTTGAATTGCCTCAGATACCCGAGACTGGAATAGCCCGTTCCAAAGTCGTCGATTGCCAGTCTGATACCCATCTCCTTCAGTTCCTGGATGATGGAGAACATCACGTCGGCATTCGTCAAAAGCAGGCTTTCCGTCAACTCCAATTCCAGATACTTGGGATTCAAGCCAGAATCTTCGAGAACACTTCGGATGAGGTCGCGAAATCCTTGCTGACGAAACTGAAGGGCCGACACATTCACTGCCACAGAAACGGCTGGGAGTCCTTCATCTTGCCATCGGCGAGCCTGTGAACACGCCGTCCGCAAGACCCACTCGCCAATCGGAATGATCAGGCCTGAAGTCTCTGCAATTCCAATGAACTTATTCGGCGGGATAAGCCCCATCTCAGGGTGCTGCCAGCGCAGAAGAGCTTCCAACCCAGTCACCTCTCCGGTGCGCAGGTCAACCTGTGGCTGGTACATCAGAAAGAGTTCCCTCCTGATCAGCGCAAGATGGAGATCGTTCTCCAATCGCATGCGCTCCAGCAATTGGGCGTTCATTTGTTCAGTAAAGAATTGCAGCTTGCTTGAACCATCTTCCCTCGCGGAACACATCGCTACCCCCGCGTTCTTCATCAAGGTCTCTACATCCTCACCATGTTGAGGGAACATGCTGATACCTCCATGAATGCATATCTTGAGGGAATGACCGAGAAAGACGAAATCTGCGTCTAACGCGGCCAACAGGCTTTCAGCGACTGCACGAACCTGGCAAGCGTCATCAACATCAGGCAGTATCACCGCGAATTTGGCGCCTGCAACTCGTGCGACGATGCTCCGCTTACCTGCCGTCTCCGTGATTCTCTCCGCGATTTCTTTGAGCAGGCGATCGCCGAACGAGTCCCCGAGGGAATCGTTGAAAACTTTGAACCTCTCTATTCCCAGAAGAAGGACTGCGGCTTCGCATTCTCTTTTCCTTGCGATCCCGATCACTCGATTCAGTTCCTCGTCGAAGAGAGAGCGGTTCGCCAGACCGGTGAGCTGATCGTGATAAGCAAGAAAATGCTTTCGAACCTCAACGAGTTTCCATGCGGTAATGTCCTCCCCCGTTCCTTCGAATCGGACAATTTTGTTTCGATCCAGAACTGCTCGTACATTCAAGCTGACCCATTTTGACTGGCCATTGGGGCACCTGACCTCTACCTCGATTCCAAATCGCACGATGCCTTCTCTGTCTGAAGCTTTCCACTCTTCCCAACCCATTGTGTCGATCATGATCGGGCAATCCCTTTGGAAATCTTGAGACAGAAGCTGTTCGGGCGATTCATACCCGAGTATTTGAGCCATGGTGCGATTGATTCGCAAGAATCGCCCTTCCGGGTTTATTTGAAATATGCCAACAAGAGCCTCTTCAAAGATCGCCTTGTATTCCACTTCCGATTGTCTGAGTTGCACTTTGTCGGCCTCGAATCCGACCAGGTGTCTTTGCAGGCAATCGATCGCCTCCTGCCACGAATTTTCGATTGCACGGTAACGTCTGCGCTCAATGAACGGCCGCGACACAGGAGGAGCGAACAGACCTTTACTTTCTTCGTCTGAGAGAGCAGTAACATCTCGGTGGGCCTCTTCGTCTTGAACCGGCGGAGGCACACATTCGGGCCTAGTGGAATGCATGACCACTCATCGGCCGTTCATTTCAAAAATTCCATAGACAGAAAGTTGGGAAAGTCAGGATCTCAGAGCCGGCTCGCGTGCGCAAACTCACCATGTCCCAAGGTATCCTATTGAAAATACAGGCATTGATTGCCATCCTACTCTCTCCCTGGCTCAGGGTGAGGCGTATGGCCCAAAAGTGGCATCCGGAAAACACCAAACTTCATGATCCTTTTGCATTTGTGTCTGAAAAGGCCAACGGAATCTGCCGATAGCTTTGGTTCCTGATGATCGGAGTCCAGACGTGGGCAAAGAGCTGCCCATCGACACGCGCGCAGGAACGGTTGGAGACCACAGTGGATAGAAGCACCGTCGGCGGGATACTCATTGCACTGTGCGGAATCGGTTTTGGCTTGCTGCTGGAGGGCGGGAAGCTGGCACAAGTGCTGCAGCCAACAGCCGCACTCATCGTGATTGGCGGCACCATTGGGGCCGTGATGGTGCAGTTTCCTCTACCGGTTGTGCGTCAGGCGCTCTTACAGCTTAAAGACGTTTTCATGAACCCAGAATCCGAGTCGGACGCCATCGTTCAAAACTTGCTCAAATATGCGTACAAAGCACGGAGAGAGGGGATTCTTTCACTTGATTCAGAGTTGGCGAAGATACAGGACCCCTTCCTCAAGGAGAGCCTGATGTTGGCAATCGACGGGGTCAGCGCAAAAGAGCTGCGGAAAATGATGGAGCTGCAACTCGAATATCGGGGTGAAAAGGAAGAGCGCGTTCCCAAGGTGTACGAAGCTGCGGCCGGCTTTTCTCCAACGATCGGCATCATCGGCGCCGTGTTGGGCCTGATTCAGGTAATGCAGCACCTGCAAGACATCAGCGAAGTTGGCAAGGGAATTGCGGTAGCTTTTGTTGCCACGATCTACGGCGTCGCTTCGGCAAATCTCCTATTTCTTCCCTGGGCAGGAAAGTTAAAGATTCGCCTGCGCGAGAGACAAGTTATCCAGGAGATGACGCTTGAGGCGGTGCTTTCAATTATTGAAGGCGTGAATCCACGCGTCCTTGAGATGCAACTGAGTAGATTCCTTGGGACACCATCACATCACCGCATAGCGAAAGTGTCCTCAAAATGAGACGAAGGTTGCGCGTTGAAGAATCGGTCAATCACGACCGCTGGCTGCTTTCCTATTCCGACTTCATCACCTTGCTTTTTGCCTTCTTCGTCGTGCTGTTTGCATCGACGTACCGTGATAATCAATCCATCCGCAAGCTTTCCCGCGCAATCCACAATGGCTTCCAAACGCTCGGCGCTTTCTCTGACGAGAGTGGCAGTGGTGGCGCCTACCCTACTATCGACCCGGACGCCCTCGACAACTCATCGCGAGTTCCAACAGTGGTGACTCGCGAGGAAAGTGCGCCTCCAGGGTCGGAGATTGACATGATTGATCTTCGGCGGCAGCTCGAAGGTGCGATGGGTCAGGAGCTTGAAAAGCACGAAGTGGTTCTGAAAGTAACTCCGGAAGGGTTTGTCATCAGTTTGAAGGAACTTGGTTTCTTCAACAGCGGACAGGCTGTCCTGCTTCCTGGGGCCGCAACAAAGATCGAGCGAATTGCAAAGGTGTTATCGCGTCCCGGTCTGGAGCTTCGCATTGAAGGTCACTCGGACAATCAGCCAATTCACACTGCCCAGTTTCACTCGAATTGGGAATTGTCTACCGCGCGGGCCATGGCGGTTCTTCTCCTTCTGGTGGATGATGCCGGCTTCGACCCAGAGAAACTCTCCGCTTCGGGCTACGGACAATATCGCCCGGTCGCCGACAACTCTACGCCAGATGGGCGCAGAATGAACCGGCGGGTCGACCTTGTAGTTGTTCAAACAAGAACGCCGCGGCCTCGTGCTCATTGATTTGATTTAAACGATGACCGATGGCAGCTCGTAATGGATGCCAGCATCCTACGCGAACACATCCTCGATCGACGGGCATAACACTAGAACCTTGTCGGGAATCGCTCTCTGTTGTTGAAAGTTATTGAGGCGTGCGATCAGCGGGAGGGTGATTTCGTGCCCGCGCACAACAACCAGCAGCCCACTACTGGTCCATACGTCCTCCTGCAAGATCATCCCAGCCGCCAAATCGGAGATTCGAAGGGCACGCAATTCCGTGCTACAGACATCGCCGCGTAGACCCGCCAGACCTCGAATCAAATTGGGGCTCGCTCGCGAGATGTACTTCAGGCGGGCACGCGCATCCACATCGCCGACGTTCTTGATTTTGAGATCATCGAACGCGATTGCAAGGCGCAAGATGTCCGCACCGACCATCTGTTTCTCATTGACCTCTGAATCATAGGAGCCAATCGCCAGGCGTTGCTGCGCTACAACCCAGCCAATATCCTGCACCCGTGGAATCTTGCTCAGCAGATCGCGCGTGACCCCTGGATGCTTATCGAACGCGTCCTGCTGTTCCGATGTCAAGTGTTCTCCGTGAAATGCTGCGTCGATCACGTCCGATGGAAGAGTGACGCAGCCCAATTGAGACAGCAGCGCCGCGATTTCGTACTTCCAGCCCGATTCCAGATTCAGCTCGGCGACCAATTGCAAAACATATTTTCTAATGCGCACTGCTCTACTGAATGCCGCGGGGTTTGCAAGACTGAGAATATCGGCGAGCGCTCTCACGCAACCTATTAATGTTTTCTCCAGGAGTTCCTTTTCCGAAGTAATCAGTCGATTCTGTTCAATGCAGTCGGCGAGTGTTCTCCTTAGGAGCTCCCCGTCACACGGCTTTGTCAGAAATCTGAAGACCTTTCCATCGTTGACGGCATCCATCGCGCTCTGGAAGTCTGCGTAGCCGGTCAGAATTACGCGAACTGTGTCAGGTGCAATCACGCTCACTTCGGAAAGCAGCTTGACTCCATCCATACCCGGCATGCGCATATCGGATACCACGACGGCGTAGGGGCCATCCCTCTTGATCGAGGCCAAGGCTTCCTGACCACTTGTGGCGGTGTCCGGCTGAAAGTACTTATGCAGGCTCCTCTTATAGCCGTCAAGGATCGCCTGTTCGTCATCGACAAACAATATCTTTTCGCCCATGAGACTCTCCTTTGCCCTTTGCCAGGATGCGCTCTTCGTGAAAAAGCCGCCAAAGGGGCTCCTGTTCAATCAAGCCCATGCGCTCCACGTACGCGACATCCAATAAGCCATCGTGATTCAAGGGTGATGGGTCACTTAGAGCCACGACCGCATCGGCACAGTGCGCTGCGGTCAGCGGCGAGAAGTTTGTATTGAGGTCCTCCGCCGGACGATGATGAAGTGCTACGGCAAGCACCAAGGGGGCAGGCAGCCCCCAAATGCTCATCAGGTATGCCCCTATTTGCGCGTGGGTGCAGCCTAAGAATTGAGCTTCAAGGGCCAAGAGCGCACCTGGCTCTTTGTCGCGATGATCTACGATGTAGCGATATTCTCGCGGCAACTCAGACAGGAGCACGGCCTTGCCCACGTCGTGAAGTAATCCAACCGTAAAGCACTGCTCTTCCATCGCTTCCGATTGACCATGGAGACGAGCTATGTGCCGGGCGAGAAGGGCCACATCGACGCTATGATCCCAGAGCGGTGGCAATTCTGACGCGGCGGTGGGATTATGATCAATCTGCGAGAATACCTGAACAGACAAAGCCAAAGCGCGGATGGTCTCCGTTCCAATGAGAGACACAGCTTGCAGGAGGCTCGAAACCTGGCCGCGCGCTCCAATAAATGCTGAGTTTGCCAGTTGCAGAGTCTTGGCGGCCATTGCCGGATCTTTCGCGATAATCGACTCGATCTGCGAGAGCGAAGCGCTCTCCGAACGCAGCGCCGCGGTCAACTCATTGAAGAGACTGGGCAAGCTTGGAATTGATCGCATCCGAGTGACCACAGACTTGAGCGCGGGGTTCAAGAGCAAGTCACGCATCTCAAACGCGAGGCTGAGGCGCAGTTTCAACTCGTTGATATCGCAGGGTTTTGACAGAAACTGATGAGTCGGATCGATGGAACGCAAGAGTGCTTCCTTGCTTGTTTGTCCAGAAAGCACAACGCGGACCACATCGGCTTGGCGCCTCTTCACTTCCTCAAGCAATTGCGCGCCATCCATCCCAGGCATACGCATGTCGGTGATCACAGCGTCATAGTCTTCGCGCTCCAACTCGGCGAGAGCGGCAGTTCCTGTTTCCACGAATGTCATTTCCCATTCCTGCCGCATACAGTGCAGGGCGCGCCGAAGCCCGTCGAGCACCATCTGCTCATCATCGACAAATAGAAGCCGTTTGGCCATCAGTTCTCCTCTTGCAGGCTGGAAAGATCGAACGGAAGCTCAATGAAGAATGACGTGCCGCGACCCATCTCTGTGTCGAACCAGATCCTTCCGTGATGCTTTCTAACGATCACGCTGTGAGCTAAAGCCAGCCCTTGCCCGGTCCCTTTGCCGACCTCTTTTGTGGTGAAGAATGGTTCAAAGATTCTGGTTTGAATCGCTTCTGGAATTCCTGTTCCCGTGTCTGAGATTGAGATCTCTACAAACTCCTCTCTCGCAAGCGTGCAAATCGTGATCTTGCCTTTCGTCCCATCTTCGTACTTTCCTTTGATGGAGTGGGCGGCATTCACAATTAGATTGAGGATGACCTGATTTACTTCTCCTGGATAACAAACGATCGGGGGAAGAGTGTCATCAAATTTTGTGACCACCTCAGCGACATATTTCCATTCGTTGCGCGCGACCGTGATTGTGGATTCAATGGCTTTGTTGAGATCAATCTGCGTCTTGTCGGCCGAATCCGGATGAGAGAATTCTTTCATTGCATGCACAATGCTGGCCACGCGCTTTGCGCCATCGAGTCCCTGGTCGATTGCGCAGGGCACTTCTGAAATGATGAATGCGAGGTCGCTCTCCTGCTCTGCCTTTTGAAGCGTTTCGATGATTTGAGACGGTATGATCCCCTCGCAATTCTGAATCGATTCTCGGTACTTTGCGATCAATTGGGATGCAGCCGTCCAGGAATCGCGGAGAAAGACGAGATTATCTGTAACAAATTGCGTAGGGGTGTTAATCTCGTGCGCTATGCCTGCTGCCAATTGACCAATCGCTTCGAGCTTCTGTGCTTGGCGAAGCTGGGCCTCCAACGTTCGGCGCTCGCTGATGTCTTCTTTCATGGCAACAAAGTGCGTGATGGCGCCGTTTGAGTTCACAATCGGCGTAATGGTTGCAGCTTCCCAATACAATTCGCCGCTTTTCTTTCTGTTCCGAAACTCTCCCCGCCACACCTCACCCTTCGTAATCGTGGACCAGAGTGCCTTGTAGCTGTCTCTTGTTGAATAGCCCGAATTGAGGATTCGAGGATTCTTGTTGATCACTTCGTCCAATGCATAGCCCGTGCACTCAGTGAATTTCCGATTCACGTAGCTGATGTTGCCTTTGGGATCCGTGATTATTACAGAAACTGGACTCTGCTCGACCGCTAGCGAAAGCTGACTGAGAGTATCTTCATTCCTCTTTCTCTGGGTGATATCTCGAAAGGTCCAAATGCGGCCGTAGTACTTCCCGTCACTGGCGATCACTGGAGAAGAATACCGATCCAGAATTGTGCCGTTTGTGAGTTCAATTTCATCGCGGCTGGTCTCCATCGGATGACCATTAAGATGCGCTATTTTGGCCAGGAATCCGATCGGATCCAATATGAAGCCTGTGACATGATTGAGCATGATCCGATCATCGGTATCGCTTAGTAATTCCACGGGAACCTGGAACATTTCAAGAAATCTCTGATTCTGAAGGATCCGTTGCCCTTGCGAATCGACCACTAGAATGCCGTCGATCGTTGAATTGATTTGAGCTTCAAGAAGTGCTGTCTTGGATTGAAGCTCGATCTCCGCTCTTTTTCTTCGAGTAATATCGGAGAGAGTGCCGTCGGCATACAGAACCCCATCCTCTTCATGAGTGCGAATTGCGCGGTCATGAATCCATATCCACTCACCACTTTTTTTGCGGATTCGAAATTCTTCGTCAAACTCCGTCTGCGACTCAAATAGCGCCCTGAATGAGCGCCTCACTCGAGCGAAATCATCTGGATGAACCCTCTCGCGCAAGAGGTTTCGTCCGCCAGCATAAATCTCATGCGCAGAGAACCCGAGCACTGCTTCGATGTTGGGGCTGATATATACCGTTCGTCCGTTTTGATCCGCGGTCCAGCCAATGTCTGGCAGGTTGGTCAAAAGGCGACGGAATCTGCCCTCTTCTCTGCGGCGGATGACTTCCGTGCAGTCGGTTTCGGTTGTATCTTTCGCCAGGCCTACGATCGCATGAACTATTCCCTCATGGTTCAGCAGTGGAACCGCGTTATTCGTTACCCAGCGAAGAGAACCGTCTGCACTTTGAATCCGATACTCAGTCTTGATCGTCGTCCCCGTTAACAAACGACGATAATCCGATTCAGCCCTGGAGCGATCCTCATCAACGACTAGGTCAAACCACAAGTAGGGTTTGCAGCTTTCCTCTTGACACCGTCGTCCGGTGAGATATTCAAAGGCAGGACTTACATATGCGAATCGAGACGCGCACGGTTCAATGATATAAAAAGACTGATCATCGGACTTCTGAACATCCCGCAGTGGCTCAGCGTTCTCGGGATCCGATTGATCTGTCTTGATAGCCTCCGAAAACTCTCTCAGCGCAAATATGCAGATACCTGGAAATCTGGAATCATCCACTGAAAGTGTCAAACCTTCAACTTTGAATTGTCTTCCATCTTTTCCCAACAAAAAATGATGTTCAATATGATCTGGTATACCCCCTTTTTGAAGCGTGCATCCTTCGAGGGGGTATCGTGCACCGTCCGATCGTCTCTGATCGAAAAAGTCGTGAAAGTTTCGTCCGATAAGCTCCTCAGGCCCGAAGCCGGTCATTTCAAAGAATGCTTCATCGCAAAGAACTGCCTTACCCATTGAGTCGACAACACATAACGCCTTGTCAAAGCGATTTAATGAGGCCCGCAGATCCGAGTTCCAGATGTTCCCTTCACCGTTGAACATAACTTGCCCTGTCATCAATGCACCCCAGCTGTACCTATCGGCAAAAACGGAAGTGCTTTCTAATCGGCACTCCAGCCGCTTGCTCTCAATGGGATTTGGCCGCAGAATGATGATCCGTGTGTCCATCTCGGGGAAGAGCGACAGCATACGCGCGACATTACATTCAGATCCGCTGTACTCACGACGCTAACGATCCAGGACAAACTTCCTGCCAAAAATGCAAATCGTTCGGAGTACATTGCAAGAACCTTGGCGCATCGCGCTACTGACAAAGCTCGCTTGGGGAGCAACAAGGTGACGGCAGCTCAACCTGAATTCAGTCCAGGCCACCCCTTGACGGAGGGTTCACTTCGCCTGTTCCGGAATCGCCTCGTGCTCGGTCCGGGCAAACTTCTTCGAATCCGGCGACCAGCCGCCGTTATTGCCCGGACCCTTCCCGCAGAAGAAGGCCCCCATCGCCCTCAATTCGGCGCCGTTTACGCCCGCGCCGTTTTCACGGAATTTATACTGTCTGCGTTGCGCAATGATCTGCTGTTCTGTATTCGCACTGCTTTGCAGAGTTGCTCTGCTTCATCAAGGCCGGTCTCCTTATTCGCCATTGTTCAAGCCCCAGATCGGTCCCACGCGTGAACTTAAGTCAACACGACGCATTGGCTGAGAGCACTTCCCACGCGTTGCACAACGGATTGCCATTCGCCGATCTTCGTTTGCCGAAAGAGCCGAATCGAAGGATACCAAGGGCTGTCATTTCGGTCGAGAAGCCATCTCCAGTCAGGCGCGAACGGCAAGAGGACCCAGGTCGGAACTCCCAGCGCAGCAGCTAGGTGCGCTGTAGAGTTATCGATGGTGATGACCAAATCCATCGCCGCAATTTGCGCCGCGAAGACATCCATGTTTGAGAACTGGTCAACCTCACGATCAATCAGGATGGGGGAATTCGCTACAGCCGCCTGCCTTTCCAGGGAGCCGTGATCTCCGTACTGGAGGCTGATCCATCGGATGCCAGAAAGGCCGAACAGCGGCGCGAGCAACGAAAGGTCGATGGAGCGACTGCGGCCCGTCTTTCCGTTCTTTGTATACCATGCCAGTCCGACGATCTTCCGGCCATCAGAATAACGGGCACGGAACTGGGTCTGCTTCAATCGATCAGCCAGCAGATAGGGAGATGTGGTTGCCCCAAAATCCGCACACGATGTTCGTAGCAGACTTGGCAGGCTCCCGCAGGGCAGATGTGCCGCGATATCCAACTCCGGATGGCTGTCAGGGGTGAGACCAGAGACCACGATGGTGTAAGGAAATGAACGTGCAAAAAGCCTTTTCAGCCGTGGATCGCAATCGAGCACGCAAGAGTTTCCAGAGCGAACGACATCCGGGATCAGCCCCGCAAACATGATTTCATCTCCGATTCCTTGCTCACCCCAAAACAACAATTGGCCAGACGACAATGTCTCGCCTCTCCAGCGCGGCCACGCATAAGTTCGCTTCGGCGTGTCGTTATCAAACGTATCCCAGCGCCGCTCCGAGCCAATCCATCCCGCGGCAAAGTCGCCCTTTAGCAGCAGAACTGCAGCTTCGGCCGTAGCCGCCTCGGCAAACTCGGGTTTGAGGCCCGATGCTCGACGGTAGCAGCTCAGGCTGGAATCCAAATGACCCTGCGCCCTAAAGACATTTCCAAGGTTCACGCAGACTTCGGCCGAATCTGGCTTGAGCAGTAAGGCTCGCTGGTAGCATGTACCCGCTTGATCGAGTTTGCCTTGAGACTGAAGAACATTGCCGAGGTTGGAATGATAGGACGCAGCGTTGGCCTTGATTCCAATCGCCCTTTGAATGAGAGCGACTGACTCCTCGCTGCGCCCGGTTTGAAAGGCCACCATGCCGAGTAAATGAAGGCTGTCTGAATGTCGCGGACTAATGGTTAAGATCTGGCGATAGATATGTTCGGCTTCCGCGAACCGGCCGGCCCGGTGGTGGTCAAGCGCATCCCGAATAAGGTTTTGAACATGCGACGTTCCGAGACGGCTCATGCATCCGCCTCTCTGTTGCCCAGGGATCTGCATGCCTTCAGGCCAAACCTAAATCTGGCAGGGGAACCGCAATGTTGAACTCCCATAGACTGCGCATTCGATTCGATGACGAGTCACCTGGTTATAGTTTAGGACAAGGTGACTGCAATGGCGGATCAATCCCGCCGGATCATGCGCTGACCGAGACCGTGGACTCGGGCGATGGCTGTGACTGCTGTCCGCCAGCTCTGAAATAATGAAGCCCTGCACAATCGAGCATTCATCTCATCGGCTAGCCGAGCTTGCATTCCAGGGTAAAGGAGCGCAAGCAGAGGGCGCACCCAGCTAAATTGTTGATTTATTGGTGGACGCGGTAGCCATTTAATGGGGCTCGAGAAGTCATCGAAAAGACCCTCAAAAACACCGGAAAATGGGGGATTTCGTCGTTTTCTGGGTTTTCGATCCTTGGAGTTGCCCCAAAAGTTGCCCCCTCAATCCGTTGGCTACCCTTGCGAGCAATCGAGGCGACCTGTTGGGAGCTGACGGAGCACGCCTGGAGTCGACGAAAGGGCTCCGATTGCCGCATCATAGCGCATCTGCTTACCCCTCGCAAGCAGTTGGAGAGAAACAGGCGGTAGTCTTCATCCAAGCTGCTCGGTAGGCCATCGTCCGCTTCCGGAAAACATCGCAATCTATGAGCCGAAGTCTTCGCCGGGTTATTAGCTTGTGGGTCTAACCGGGTCGGAATATCGCGCATCCCCGATCCTCTGGATACTGCGGGTCAGGCGGTTGTATTCTACGATAATCGGCTGCCGAATAAGCCGGTATCCCGGCCCTGCCAAGGCAGCATTCACGAAGACCGTCCCACCCATGGATGCCACTCCGTAGGATTCGTGAATATGCCCAAACACATGCAGCGCCGGCCGGACGCGACGGATCGCGACGAGCAGGTGCGCACATCCTTGGTGCCGGTCGCCGCAGGCAACGTCGAGAATCCCAAAGGGGGGACCATGGGTGACGACAAGATCGGTCCCGGCCGGGATTCGGGCAAAAATGCGTCCGCAATCGGCTTCGCTCGTCGCGCCGAAACACTCGAAATTCGAAGGCGTGAGTGGCGAGCCCCATATTTTGATCCCGTCGCAATCGACACCTTCATTTATCAATAGGGTTGCCGCCGAAATGAGACGTCGCCATTTAGGGTCGGCAAACTTGAAATCGTGATTCCCGGGGATGACGATCTTGATTTTGTGCGGGAGTTCGAAGAGGCATTGATTGAAGTCGCGAACTAACTCGCGATTACGGTTGAATAACGTGACGTCTCCGGCGTGGATCAGGATATCCCCGTCTGGTATGTGAAGGGTGCGATGCTGGCTATGCGTGTCACCCACTAACACGATCCGCACCACATCCGCGCACTTCTGTTCTTCTTTGGCCACGTGTACTCCCTCACTTAGCTAAACTGATAGGATCGTTTCGATCTTTCCCCTTTTGAACGAGATCGGAGGCGACCGCCCCAGGCCACCGGGCGGATGGCTGGGGATAAGGAAAAAACAGAATGCCGGTAGTTGATACCGCCGGCATTCCATGTCCGGGACTAAAACTATGACAAGATTCCCGCCCTGAGCCCGTCGAGAAAATCAGCCCACTTCTGCATCATCTCGCGCCGTTCGGGAAGAAAGCTCGTCCGGTTGTAAGCCGTCCCATTAGGATCCTTGACCGCATGACCGAGTTGATGCTCGATAATCTCCGAGGAGAAATGGAGATTCTGAGCCAGTATGGTTCGTGCCATGGCGCGGAATCCGTGACCGCACATCTCTTCCTTCGGAATACCCATGGCTCGCAATGCAGCGTTGAGGGTACCGTCGCTGATTGTTTTCGCTTTCCCTCCCGGCCTCAAACTCGGGAACAAGTCTTGCGAGGCCCCAGTGATTGCCTTGAGATTCCGGAGAATCTCAAGGGCCTGCCGGCACAACGGGACAATAAGTTCGCGCGCTTTCGTCCCGCGTTTCCGCTTGGAAAGGACGAAGCGCCATTCCGCCGCATCCAGATCGAAGTCTGCCCACTTAGCCTTCGTCAATTCGCCCGGCCGGACGAAGAAAAGCGGCGCCAACTTCAGAGCAACGCATACGACGAAAGCTCCGGTGTAGCCGTCGATCATTCGAAGCATTGGGCCAACTTGCTTCGGGTCGGTGATTGCGGCATAGTTGCTGGGGTCACTAGTAGTGAGCGCACCGCGAAGATCACGTGTGGGATCCGTCGTACAACGCTGGGTCGCAATTCCATAGCGGAATACTTGCCCGCATGATGAGAGGACGCGACGCGCAGTTTCGTTCTTGCCGGAGTCGTCAATGGGTTGCACGATCGCGAGCAGTTGCAGCGGCGTGATCTTCGAGATCGGGAACGTTCCGATGTTTGGGAACACGTAGTTTTCGAAACGACCCAGCAGAGGACTCAAGCTGCCTTCGGGGTACTTCTTCTTACCAAGGAATTCCCGAGCAACGAGTTCGAAGGTATCACCGGCCGCCAGCACCTGGGCTAGTTTCTTCGCCTTCCGATCTTGAGAAGGGTCAGTTCCTTCTCTCAAGAGCTTACGGGCCTCATCCCGAGCCTCCCGAGCCTCCGCCAACGTGACTTTTGGAAACACTCCCAGCGAGATCCAATTTTCCTTCCCGTTTAACTTGTATTTCAACCGGAAGTACTTGCCTCCGCCCACGGTAACTAAGACTAGAAGGCCGCCTCCATCAGAGAGCTTGTAGTCTTTTTCGCACGGTTTTGCCTTCTCGATTTGCTTGACTGTAAGTCGGTTTTCCATTTCATTTTCCTTTTAGGCTCATATGGAAGCCGAAACATCTGCTGCTTCGACTTCGTGTGGCCCTGCTGTCCGGCCTTCAATTGTTGTTCTTCGTGAATGCGCCGCTCAGACTGGGGACCTGGCGGCGCGTCGTGGTTAGCGATCCCGGATTTATCCGACCCGTTTACTGCTCCACAGGTAAAGAAAGCGCTAGGGTCTCACACTTGGAACCACGAGTCGCTCAAGGTAATCCGACCACACCTGCATCATTTGGCGGCGTTCGCGCAGGCAGGTTCCGCAGTTGAAGTCACACTCCTTTCGGTATCCAATTCGATGAGTAAGTTGCTGATTCACGACTTGCGGCGGAATGTGGAGAGTCTCCATAAGCAAGATTCTCGCTCGTGCCCTGAAGGCGGGAGGATTTGTGAAATCACTCCCCATTCCCATCCTCGTCAAAGCTCGGAGGAGGACTCTGGGTTCAATACAATTGTTTAGAGATCGCGAAGCCGCAAACACGTAACGTCCCGTTCCCGTAATCAACTGAAGATCTCGAAAAACACGGATCGCTTGCATTGAAAGAGGGACGTAATGGACTCCAATGCCGCTCCGGGCCTTGACGCCAACCGGCAATTGATAACGCCAAATGCCCTCATCCCAATGGATATCGTTCCATTCCGCGCGGCACAATTCGCCGGGTATTGCTAGAAGATGCAGCGACAAGCGAAGTGCCGCACCAGTGATCGGTGACGCAGAATATCCACCGATCTTCTTGACTAGCAACGTGAACTTGTCGAACGTCAATGGATTCGGAATAAGCTTACGTACGAATGGCGACAATGAGTCACGCACGACAGTTGCCGGGTTCCTCTCGCAAGCGCCATTTACAATCCCGGTCGTGAACACATTTGCGATGAGCCCACAGATCTGCCGAGCCTGCTGACATCCGTGCTGGGCTTCAATAGACTGCAACAAAGGCAAGATCTGTTCCGGTGTAATCGAGGCGAGGTCGAGCCCTCCAATCACAGGGAAGATGTATGCTTCCATGAGCCTCAATTGTGTTCGCGTATAGTCCTGCGACACGCGGCTGGCTCTCACCTCAATCTTCCTTCGTGCCCTACCTTCAAAATCACTTTGATCTTTCGTCGAAATGACAGGCATGCGTCCTCTCCATGAATGGCATTGGGGTTAGAAGCCCCGGCTTTGGGATCAGTTAGCTTTCTCTCAGGGCGGCGGATTTATTGATCTGCTCATGTTCCAGTGATTTCCTTAACTGGGCCGCCATCCACTTTGAACTAGATCTTCCCACAACATTTGTGCACCTCCTTTACATGCGTCGTTTTCAACGCAGTTGCATCGCCTGATCAGATGGGTTGACCCATTAACCGGCTGGGCCTCTCCTCATTGGAATTTCTCGCCGGCGCTGCGCCCCGCACTACGCGAGCTGTTCGGGGCTTATTACCTGTGGCGCTCCCGTCAGAATGCTGCATTGTCAGCGCCATTGGAGTGCCGCGCCATCTCTCGTCAGCTTCGACTGGCCTGGGAGCTTTACTCCGCATCCGGGTACGAAGAGCAGGATTTTCCCTGAAAAGCAAGAATCTAGAGCGGCTTCGGCGGCAGAATCGATGCAGATGGACTCATTGCGTGACCCATTAAGTGACCCACTGGGTGGTCGCCCATAAGCGACCGCGCCATTAATGACCATTTCCGTCCGGCTCAGCGGAAAGGCATGCAGAATGCTGTTGGAAGTCAACCTATGCAGAGGCGTGAGGATACAGCCAGCTCAACGGCCGCTGGGGTTGAGAAAGGATGGTGCAAACATGAATCGGAAAGTGACTCAAATACCAAACGTCATTCGCCTGGCCGAAGTGATTCGTCGAACCGGCAAGAGCTGCAGTTCAATCTATTCCGACATTCAGAATGATCTCTTCCCGAGGCCAGTGTGCATTGATGCACGCAGCAAGGGTTGGATCGAGCAAGAAGTGGGTCTCTGGCTTTTCGAGAGAGGGCGCGAAAGAGACCGACTATTCGGAAAGCAATTTTCTACTCTCCCGATGCACTTCAATCAATTAGCTAAAATGCCTGTCGTCGTCCGACTGCCTGAAGTGGTCCGTCGAACCGGCAAGAGCCGCAGTTCCATCTATGCCGACATTCAAAAAGGCCTATTCCCACGACCCGTGTGTATTGGGACGCATGCAAAGGGCTGGATAGCTGACGAAATCGATCTCTGGATTCTCCATAAAATGCGGCAAAGAGACTAATTGTTTGAGGAACCTGACTCCACTTCCCCTAAGCGTTTCGAGGACATTCATCTGGCGGTCGACGATCCTCCTCCACCTCACGACGGTAGGTAGCACGTCTCCTATCCTCTATCCAAATCTCGATCTTGAGGCATCAGTCGTTCGCCGCATTTGCCAGCGGAATGCATCCAACGTCTTTAGCGTCATAACCGATACCCTTGCATTAATCGCGAAGAAGGAGAATTAGATGAAACTTGACATCGAAATTAGAATGGACCTTCTCGAAGACATTTTAGTGTTTACGCAGAGTTGGCAATCAGCCTACCTCGGAGAGCATTTTGTGAGGGATGCCGAACCATCGAGTATTGGGGATCTCATTCTCATATCGACACGCCCACTTTCGAATCGCGAGCGTTGCATCTTGTTTGGGACGCTGAGCCGGCTCATCGACGAATATCTGATTGCGGACCAATCCACAGAGGCTTGGCCGGACACTGCGATCCGACTTGGTTGCGCAGAAGACGTGCAGTGCGTTCAGGGCACGCTCAACATAGCGAAACGATTTGAGCGCGTTGGCTCGCACAGCACGCTCTTCAAAATGCGGGCAATAAGTCATGGCCATGCTGCCCGATCCGCCGCACATCTCATCTTCGCCCAGGTATTGAGCCAAAATATCGGTTTGCTCGACTGTGACCGCGATTCTTGCCGTCGGAGATTCATCTTTGGTACAAAGCGGCGTACGCGATTCCATGCCGGAGACTGCGGACGCAGACACCACAACAAACTCGTCAGGCGGCGAAATCGAGATCTGCATATTCGAAACTCATACTGGATCGAAATCGCGATCGACACAATAACGGCACACCTGGAATCCCTGAAGGGAGACTGGCGAATCGCAACACTTACGAATTGGTCGAAGGCTGAAGGACGAGTAGAGTCGAAGGACTTTAAGTGCCGGTCGCGGCGACAACTTAGCCGTGTGCCAAGAACTCGCGGGTGCAAGTTGCTGCGAGCATTTATCGACGTCGCGTCAAACGAAACCAACCTCAGTTTGATAGAGAAGTTGATCGAGCGCTGCTGGTACGACTCTGCGGAGAGCAAGGAATATATTAAGTCCCGAATAGAAATACTCTCTCTTTTGATTAAGAAAGTAGAACGAATTCGCACAGATCCTGAGGGGGTAATGATGGACTTATCAACGAAGGTGAAGGGGCGGCTCAATTCGTGAACTGGCAGATAGGTGTCTCAACCACACAGAGGCTCTTGACTGATTATCTTGCGATCGCTCAGGTGAAGAAGAAGGATGCTGCCCGGGGAACTCGAGTCGTTGTCGAACGGCTCTGGCCTTCGGAGGGCCGGAGAGCCGTTCGAACATTGCGCTCAAAACGACGGTGCTCGGCAACCAGGTTAGTCCTACACTATCGTTTTTTAATCTGCTTCCGAATCCATTCCTGCACCTCTTCTTCAATCCAAGCAACTGCTCTTATTCCGATTGGAACTGCAGTTGGGAATGAACCTGTGGCGATCTTGGCATAGATTGAGCTTCGAGAAAGGCCGGTTTGTCCTTTAACATCAGGTAGTCTAACGAATTTCTGAGTCATAGTAATTACCTCATCGTGGGTTGTTCAGGTAATTGGTGCGCCATCTGTTCTCGCCTTTAGCCGAAGCAAAGGGATCGATACGCAGGAGCCAGTGCGTTAAGAAGCCCTGTCTGCCTCAATTGTTGGTGAGGAATTGCGGGATGCCTCACGGCGGTCGAATTGTCCAAGGAGATTGAGATAGATGACTCTGCTCCACAGAGAAATGCGAGGGCGACTGGGGTGACTGTTCGGCTTGCTTACGCGAGGTGGTTAACATTCAGGTGGCATGGGGCACCGGGATGCTGGCGACATTCGGCTGCAGCGGATCGCTTTCGTACGCGCGCCTAAAGATGAGTTTGTTAAGCCTCGAAGCGCACGGTACAAGTGAAGGTTCGGGGTTGAGATAAACGTGTTGGATCCCGCCGTGGCGTGATGGCGGCATGAAAAGCCAGTCGCCATCGCCGAGAACACGAAGGCCCTTGCCAATCCATAAGCTGCCCTCGAGCTGGCGCAGACCTCGTGGCCACGGGTGAAGGATGAAACGTCTCTGCCCGGCTGCGGTTCTGAGTGTATCTAGGAAACTCCAATCATCGCGACAGTGTGAGAGGAGCGACGCTTGACCATCTTGGCCGTCAACCATTAAAGCAAAGACGCCTGAAACTGAGCCAGTGGCCAGGGCCCAGTTGGGCCGCCAACGCGCCCAGAGCTTTAGTTGTACCAAGTCGTTGGTGGCCCGTGGCAGGAGCAGGCTCGTGCCTGCGAAACGGCCGAATCTGGGTACGGGAAAGAATGACAAGCCCAACTCCTGGGATGCGCGGTAGACGTTAATGGGAATTCTGGAAAAATACTCCAGTTGATAGGGATCGAGGCTGGAAAGCACAGGACATGGGCTACGCCCTTGCTTGATGGCTTTGCAGAATTCTTCTGCTGATTTCATGGTGCACTCCAAACGAAAGGGTCGTCCGTATCGCTGCTTGACTAAATAGCAGGGACGCCCAATTCATGCGTGGTTGGTTAACGTTAAGCACGGTAGCAATCACCATGCGGCGGAATTGGCAGGCGGGAAGAGGGATCAAGGTGGCTTCGGTATGGGCGCAATCTCGCACCCATCCTCGCAAAGGCTATCTCGCGAGGCTAATCGTGGAAGATCCACGAAGCAGCTTGGGCTCCAAACCGCTAATGCAGAGTGCGTTTCGTTCAACGCCGAGAGCAGCGGCGGCGCGCAGCACGAGTACTGGCGCGGGTGCAACACGGTCCGTTTCGACGTGCAACACGTGTGTACGGTGCGTTCTGAGTGCCGATGCCAGAGTGGACTGTGTACACCCGCGCCTCGATGCGATCTCTGAAGCGTATTGCCAATCACATTGCGCAGCGCGTCTGCATCCGATAAGTCGAATCTTCCTTTAATCCGCGGAGCGCAGAGTTCGAGATAGGCGTCAGGAAGCGGCTGCCGGCAGCGGCGGCAAACGCCGGTTGCGGTTGCTTTTGACGCCTGCTGGAGACTACACCAAGGGCAAATCCATATCCTACTGAAAGAGAAGTCTGATGAATCCATTCTTTGTTCCTGTGGTGCAGACCGGGACCTACCTCGCGCCGCACTCGTTCAAAACGGGCGGAGTTGCGAGGCCGGCAGCGGCGTTGGAAGTGAAGAGTTGAAATGAACAGTTAGGAGAGATGAAGCGCATAGGAAGGGGGGACCCGTTTGCGGTTAGCGCCCCCGCGCAGGTACGTTTCGCCAGTGATCCCGGCTCGGTAAGAGACGGCAGTATCGATCTGGAATCCGAAGTGAAGCCAGCGTCCAGTCGGAATCGATGTTCTCAGACGGTCCACCTCCGCCTCGGCCTGCCCGTGACCGGCCCGGCTGTTCATGCCACCTTGGCAACCGTTTGAATGGCTGCTCGCCACCACGCGGGCAGTATCCTTTCGCTTCTCGTCACAAACTTCTCGAACTGAGAATCGAGAACGAACGTATTGGCGGAGTCTGTCTCCGACCGGACGCCGCGTCCGATCGTCTGGATCAATGCCCATGCGGTCTGCAGGTCATACCAGGAGCTATCTCGGGCACTTCGTGCGCGCGTATATGCGTCCAAGCGCCGATACGGTACCTTACAGACGATCTGAAATCGGGCCAGATCGTCCTTCAGGTCCACACCCTCATTCAGCGAAGGGCTGACCAGTACGGAGGCTTCGTTACTTGCGCAATGGCGACGTATTGCATCTTCGCGATCCCGGGCGTCCCGACCGTGAGAGATGATGCGGCTACCAAACTTTCCAATTAGATGTTGAAAAACGCGCTGATTGATGTCATAGGCGTGGGTATGGACTACGCCTTTGCTCTGACTGAAGTCACTGACAATCCGCGCAATGTGGGTGCACAGGTGCGGGATTGTGCGTTCCTTTGCCCGGTGGGACATGTCGCCGATGGGCGTGTAGATGATGGGGCGGTTATGCAAAGGGAAATCAGAAGGAGCGGAAAAAGTCAGCGCATCATCTGGTATGCCGAGTATGCGCTGAAACGTCGCGAGGTCCAGGATTGTGGCGCTCTGGAGTATGACGTGCCTTGCCCGCGCGAAAAGCTCGCGCGCCGGTGCGACGACGGAGAGAGGTTTCGCGCTTAAAACGCCCTCTTCCGACCAGGCGACCCATTGACTCCGATCTTCCATGTCAATGTACCGAGCGACACGTTCAACGAGATTCTCCCACTCTCGCTGCGTAGGCGACTCGCCGTAGCGACCTGGCCGCTTTCGCATTGCGGGTAGGAATACGGCCCCAAGCCAGCTGACAATTCGTTCTTGCTCGTGTGGCCCGAACAGCCTTGGCGCGTCGACGCCGGCTGCCGCGCAGTTTTGCGATGTAATGCTGAAACCCTCCATGTCGAGAAGAATTCGCTCAAGGTTGTGGCCTTCATCGAGGATCAGCACCTGCCGCTCCGGCATCTGGCGTGCTCTCAAAAAATACGCGTAGTTAGTTACTCCTAAAGGAGTTTTGAGGAATCGTGCCTTCGCCTTTTCGTAGGTGCAAGTGTCCTCATTGCAATTACCAGACGCGGCCGGATCATAATGTCTGCTGGCCTTCAAATTGGCCAGACCCAGATGCCCAAAATCGGAAGTCATCCGATCGGCGAGATTGTTATGGGGGGTAAGGATGTAGGCGCCCGGTGAAAAATCACCGTCGTCGAGCGTGGCGCCAATTCGTGCGGCGGTGAATGCCAACGCGGATTTTCCGGCGCCGGTGGGCGCTTCAATAATGCTAAAGTGGTTGCCCTCATCAAACATCCTGGCGATGATTCGGAGCGCCTCTTTTTGGACTGGGCGCGGAGGCTCGTAGGGAAACAGAGAAAGCAACTGGCGCAAGAACGGATTTAATTGATCGTTGCAATACAAGAGGATCCTTCCTAATAGCACAAGCACAGCAGTTACTCTGCGAGAGCATCGGCGCTTGCTGAGGCGGCAAAGCTTAGAGGGCTTCGCAGCGGATCGAATCAGTGGAGGGTAAACCGACGCAAGACGTCAGACGCCCGTTCGCAGAGCCGCGACGATCGAAAAAATCGGAATCACCGATTTGCCGATGATTGTGGGCACGATCGAAGTTCGAGAGTTGAGCTATCTCTTGTTCTCGACGTCGATGTTCTGAATCGCAACTTCACCCCGGCCGCGCCCAACCTGGCGTGGGCCGGCGACATCACCTACAGTACGCCCAGCCAGCGTATCTCGGTGGAAAGGAGGTGCGCTGCTTGAGCATGTCTGGAATGCAGAGCACGGCGATTTGGCTGTGCCTGCCTTTTCTCTGCTGCGAGAGGAAATTAGCCGAAGCGGCGGTGACTTGCCGATACTGGCAAGGTGACGAAGTCCGTGGGAAACGGGGCTTGCGGCGAAGCGATTACGCCAAGATGAGCCTCCAGGCTGAGCATGGGACGGTTGAGGAATACTAACCTGTTGAAACGCATCTGAGGGTTGAAATGTCACCCCTGCCAACATCGCTTAACCGGCAGGACGCGGGTTGTCGCCGAACATAAAGTGTGGGTTTGGCGACACGAATGACGACTGGATATGTATGCCAGTCACCATGGAACCACGGGGAGCGCGTAGCTAGACTGTGGTGTCCGCGACGACTTGCGGCAAGCAAGGAGAAAGACTGCGACAGGCAGCCTCGCCCAGACTGTCGTATTCACCACCGTAAACACCTCAGCCAACGAGGTCTGAGACACCGGTTCGTGCAAAGAACGGACCTTCACTGCTACATCCCGCTCACTGGTCTCACTAGCCAGAACTCAAAGTCGGCTCGCCCAAGAGACAAGACATCCATCAACGAGAGCCGATCCCTTTCAACACAGTAGGTATTGTCCGCAATAGAATCCTCAAGTCGTCTCGAAAGGTCCATGTCCTCACATAGGTCACGTCCAAATCAACCCTTTGTGAGTAGCCGACGTCACCCCGACCTGTTACTTGCCACAATCCAGTCAAACCGGGCTTCGCATCAAGATAGTGGTCCAAATGATTTGCATAAAAACATGTTTCAGCCTCCACGATAGGGCGAGGACCAATGAGTGACATCTCCCCGCGGAGCACATTGATAAGTTGAGGCACTTCATCCACGCTCCAGCGGCGCAGGAAAATGCCGACCGGCGTGATTCGCGGATCGTGGAGATGCTTCACCATTCTGCGGTGAAGAGCAGGTCCGCCCGGTTTGATTGCCTCAAGTCGACTCTGCTCACTTGCATCGACTCGCATCGTGCGGAACTTCCATATCCGAAATACGCGTCCATTCTGGCCAATCCGGTCTTCGCGATAGAAAGCCGGGCCCTTCGATGTCAAGCAAATCACCGCTGCCACGATGAGCGCGGGCAGAAAACACGCCAACAAAAGCGTTGACGCTGACAAAATATCAAAGGCCCGCTTGACAACCACATAGCGCCATGACCTGATGCCGTCTGGCGGCAGCCACACACGCTCGGGAATGCAAACGTTTCGCAACGGTTCAGTTCTGCATTCAATTCCTGCGCCTGCGCCGAAAGACGCATCCAAGGTGTGGTTACTAGCAGGTTTCATCGAGTCGTCCTTTGATTGAATTTGTTCGGCCGTCGAGAGAGACCAGCAGAAATCTGTCGCTGCTACAGGCAAGCGGTTATGTCGGGAAAGGTGCGGCCCTGGACGCAGCCCCTACTTAAGAGCATTGACCTCTAGCGCCGTCATGGAGGACTGGGAGACGGCCTGAGTCCACGCCAAAGCCTTACTCATCGCCGAGAGATGAACATCTCTTTCCGGAACGACGATGCTATCCCCGGGACGAAGTCGGAGACTGCTGAATCCGCGCGAAAGAAAACCCCTGTCAGAATCACGGCTGGCCACCGTCCCGTCCGCCCGCAATACGTAGATCCGTTTGCGGTCGGCCTCCCTATTGGGCCCTCCGGCGAGATGAAGGTACTCAGCCACTTGAGCGTTATCGTGAAATACAAATGCGTGGGGATTGAAGACGGCGCCCAGGACCTGCACAGTTTCCGGTGTGAAGGGAACGACGAGCCGGTCGCCGTCTTCTAGATGCATGTCCGGCATTTCGTAACTGCCCGCTGAGCCGGATTGCATATTGAGCACGATTCTTCCCGTCGCCTGTATGCCGCGAAAGCGCTCGATCAGTTCGCGGTTGATTGATTTCGCTTGTCCGCTTGAGGCGCCGTTCAAAATACCCACCGAATTCATCGAACTGCGTGCCAGCTGTACCTCGAGCTGGCTGACAAATTCGTTCAGTCTCGATTGTTCCAAGGCCTGCGTACTCTTGCGGGTAAACGTCGCGCCATAAAGATAGGCCTGGGGGGTAAATCCTCCTGCACGTTCGATCACCGAACGCAAGGTACCACCAGGAGAAATGCTGTAAACACCTGGATGAACGAGCTCGCCCTCTAAGCGCACGTACCTGGTTTGCTCGTTGATCGGAATCTCTATGTCGGACTGCGAGAAGATGCTGATCACGTCGCCGGGCAGAAGGGTTAGATCCTGAGACGTGTCATGGTCAAGGACCAATTTGCCAAGGTTGAATGGGATCAGCGAAGTTGTCATCGTGGAGGGGGCCAGTCGCTCAATCACCGCGTAGTTCCAGTTGGTTTGATTCGCTGGACTCTCTACAATCGCCGCCAGTTCCGCCAATCCAGAATCGCTACCCGAGGGCACCAGTTCTGGAATCGGAAGGCCGAGCCGGGTTCGGTGCCACCAGTAGTCTCGCTTCACGAGCGAGTCGCGATCAGGCATCAATTCACTCAAGCGCATGCCCTCATGCCAGCGAAAGTGACCTGGATTCGTCACTGCTCCCCGCAATGTAACTGCCTCGCGAAAAAGCGAAGGGATGGGGTCGACGCGAACGATGTCGCCATCATCCACCAAGGTCGCCAGGCCTGCCTTATCGGTGGCAACTTCAAATGCGCGACGTCTCGCATGTTCCTCAATCCGCTCCAGCGATACATGCGCACCGGAGGCGATGGTAGTGGTGCCGCCGGCCGCGTCAATCACATCTTGAATCGACTCCTTACCACGCAGCTCGTAAATGCTGGGCTCGCGTACGCTGCCGATCAATGCCACTTGGGGGCCGACTGGCGGAAATTGAAGCACATCACCTGGCTGCAGTTGTAAATCACCGGCCTTGTCACCATCGATCAACAAGGCATACAGATCAAAATCGGCAATCACCTTCCCTGAGCGCTTCAACAGGACGTGGCGCATAGAGCCGGACACTGATGGGCCACCACTGGCAAATACGGCATCGACTAGCGTGCTGAGCGCGCTTATCGTATATTCGCCCGGGCGGTGCGCAAGGCCAGTGACATAGATCTGAATGGAATGGATTTCGCCGAGATCCACGCTCATATCGAAGTTGTGATAGACGCGTTCGATGACACTTCGCAAGTGTGCCGGAACAGCGGAAAAGGCCAACCCTGCAACACGTATGGCGCCGACCTTGGGGAAATAGATCTCGCCTTCTCGACTCACACGCAAATTGGCGCTGAAGTTGACCTGCCCCCAGAGCCGCACTCGCAATTCATCGTCAGTGCCAATGATCAACTCCCCCGGTGCGGGACCATGGTCGAGAGGTCCGAAGGAGGCAGGCTGCGAGCTGAATAACTTCGCTCCATACACCGGGGGTGTTAGTCCCGTCGAAGCGGATACAAAGCGTTGAAACTCGCTGAGCGGCTCTGTTGGAGACGGCTGGGTGGGCCGCCCCACGCGAGGTTCCCCGACACCGCTTTCCGTGTGGTCTGTGCGACCGGGCTGGCTCCCGATGGCAGAGGCCTCGGTAGAATTGTCTGCCTTCGGCGAAGGTCCTGCGAGACTCTCCTGGATATTGATCGACGCAGAGGATTGATTCGTCGCAGCGGGTGAGCTGAGTGGAACAGCGCATCCCAGCGCATCAGGCTCCGCTCCACCGGCGCATTGTGCGTGTAGCTCAGGAATTGTGGCAATGAAAGTGAAAAGGGCAAACGGCAAGAGCAAATCGCAGCAAGCGCGGCGTCGAAGTGACGAGTTGTTTTTCATGACGTCTCAATTCTTTCCTCGTTGACGCACCATCCGTGCGCAAAACAGTTGGAAATCGAAGCCGCGGTGTTGAATTGGGACTGTTCGATCGATCTGTTCCAAATTTGCACTATGCCCGATTCATCGATCAGCTTCCTTGCTCGCGCTCTTCTTTATCGAGGTAACCTCGGGAATAGTTGAATGCTTCACCAGCGCAACGAGCAGTTCAAGACCGAGCCGTCGTTGTGGGTCACGGCCTTCAAACGCAATCCGAAAAGCCACCCAGGACGGTTGGCTCATCGCACGAGCTGTGGATTCAGATTTCAGCGACAGAATGCGCACCTCAAACTAATTCATGAGGCCAGACTCCATGGATCCTATGGAAGAGATCGAAACGGCACACGCCACGGGCAGCCATCGCCGCGGCGCTTTACTGACATTGATGAGAGTGGCGTTCAAATGGCACAAGCTGGTCTGGAGCACGGCAGCGACAATCGTCCTCCTTGCTGCCGCCGTAACATTGCTGCTGCCAAATCGCTATACGGCCACTGTAGTCATTCTGCCCCCCGCGCAAGGGGGCTCTGCCGGAGCCGCAATGATGGCGCAGTTGAGCAGCATGGGTGGGATGGCCGCGGCCGCCGGAGGTCTGGGTATCAAGAACCCCAACGATCAGCAGGTAGCCCTGCTTAAGAGCCGCACCGTGGAAGACGCAATGGTGGAGCGCTTTCACCTGCAATCTCTCTATCACCGCAAGTATGTTTCTACGGCGCGCAAACGCTGGGAGCGAGCGACAACGATCGACAACGGATTGAAGGACGGATTGATTCATATCTCGGTGACGGACCGCGAACCCCATCGAGCTGCGGAACTGGCCAACGGCTGGGTAGAGGAATATCAGCGCTTCACTGCGGCGATTGCGATTACAGAAGCGTCACAACGACGACTCTTCTACGAACGCCAGCTGAGTGCGGCACATAGTGACCTAGCGCGCGCGGAAGATGATATGAAGCAGACCGAACAGCGGACCGGAGTAATCGATGTCGAGGGCCAGGACCGGAGTTTGATCGCTTCGGCGGCAATCCTGCGCGGGCAGCTTGCTGCAAAGCAGATCGAGATCCGGGGTATGCGCGAGTTTGCTTCGGAAGGAAATCCGGATCTGCAGAGAGCTCAGCAGGAAGCAGCGGGCATGGAGGGACAGCTTTCCGCGATGGATGCGGACCATGATCGCACGGCCGGTGATCTGATTGCGCCGAAAGGCACCATCACCGCTGCCGGTCTGGATTACGCGCGGGCGTTGCGGGAGGTTAAGTATCGCGAAACTATCCAGGATCTGCTCACGCGTCAGTATGAAGGGGCGCGCGTAGACGAAGCACGCCAGGGAGCGCTTGTGCAGATCGTCGATGCGGCGATCGTTCCCGACCGTCCCAATTCCATGTACAAGCTATGGATCCTGCTCGCTTCGCTGCTGCTGGCCCTGCCGTTGTCGCTTTTGACTGCTGCCTCAGCCGAGGTCATCTCGATCCTGCGTAGCTCTCGCCGTCGTTCCGATTCTTGGCCGGCCGCGATTGAGGATGTCGCCGTAGGAGCCTGGCAATGAGATTGCGCAAGACCCTGGGGCTCGATGGCGCAGTCGCCTACACGTTTCTGGCGCGGCTCATCAACATCTTGGGAAGCACCGGAACGGTCCTGCTCATCGTTCGCTTTCTCAATCCAACCGAGCAGGGCTATTACTACACGTTGCTCAGCCTAGTCTCCTTGCAGGTCGTCTTCGAGATGGGCTTCTCATTTGTAATCCAGCAGCTGGCCGCTCACGAATGCGTCCATCTGAAAATTACAGACGGCGGGAGTGTGAATGGTGAAGAGGTGGCCCGTGCGCGGTTGGCATCTACGCTGCAGCTCAGCCTGCGCTGGTACACCCTGGCCGCGGCGGCGATGGGTCTGATTCTGGCGCCTGTGGGGACGGTCTTCTTCGCTCGTCATACGGTTGGAGCGGCGCACGTTGATTGGCTGGGTCCGTGGCTAGCAGCCGTGGGCGCATGCATGCTCGGCCTATGGTGCACCCCATTTTACTCGTTCCTCGAAGGCTGCGGCCAAGTGCGCGCCGTCGCCGCAATGCGCTTGCGCCAGGCAGTCGTTCTCAGTGCACTTGCCTGGGGAGCGATGCTTCTCAAGCATGGGCTCTTTTCTCCTGCCCTGGTGATGGTGGGCCAAGCCGCTGTCGGCCTTTTGTTCCTGGCATCGAGGCGCAAACTTTTGCTGGGACTATTACTCCACCGGGCTCCGAAAACCACCATCCGCTGGATTGGCGAAGTGTGGCCCTTCCAATGGCGAATCGCCGTCAGTTCGATGTGCGGCTATTTCACAATCCAGGTCTTTATCCCCATCATTTTTGCCTTGCGAGGAGCAGTCGAGGCCGGGCAAATGGGCATGTCGATCAGCATCACCAGCTACATGACCGCTTTGGCGCTGGCATGGTCTTCGACCAAGTCCACGCCCTTCGGCGCGATGATTGCACGCGGCGAGTTTCACGGTCTTGACCGGTTATTCCGACGCACGCTCATTCAATCTCTGGCGGCATTCGCCTTCATCGCACTTGGAGCCTGCGGCGTCGCCTCCCTGTTGCCCGCGGTGGCCCCCCGCCTCGCGGTTCGTATGGTTTCGCCGCGGCTGTTTGCCGCACTGGCATTGGCTGCCGGAGCCAACTGCGTGGTGCAGAGTCTCGCCACATTGCTCCGCTCCTTCAAGAGCGAGCCTTTCCTACTTCAATCGCTGACGGTGGCCGCGCTCACCTTGCTACTGGCCGCTTTGACGACGCCACGATGGGGCAATGCCGGCGCTGTCCTGAGTTACTTTGTCGCAACCGCGGGCGTTGGGCTGCCTATTGCATGGGCAATCTATCTACGCGCTCGCTGCGGATATACATGCGTCGGCGTACTGGAATCATGGGGAAGCGAAGCTAGATGAGCCGCGAATCTGCAAGAACCGCACGGACCATTGGAAAGCCATCCACAGCTGTCTCGTATCTTGCTGCTGCGGCTGTTCTCAAGGAGAACTGCCAGTGATAAATACATATCCGTTAAGGGTCCTGATCACGGGTGGTCGAGAAGTTGGAGGCATGGCAAGCTTCGCAGCAGCATTGCGCGAGGGCTTTGTCGACCTCGGAGTACCGGCCGAGATCATCGCGCCATCACAAATCCTGCTGCATTGGCAAGAGTTGCGCGATCCGCTCGTATTAAAGATTCTCAGCACATCTGCAATCTTTGCCGCACCCTTGACAAGGCGCGCCATCTGCGTCGCTCATGGCTTCCCATGTATCGACCGCGGATGGCCGAATATGCTTGGGAAGCTTCTCTCTTATCGCCTAACCACCGCAAGCCGGGGCGCACAACTGGTGCAGGTTTCCGACTATGCGGCGATGCATCTGCGCTCAATCTTCGGCTTGCGCATAGATGCGGTGATTCATAATCCCGTGTGTTCGCTATTTCTTGAAGATAACGCGAAAGAGCACGTCGTACGCCAAGCAATTACCTACGTCGGTCGCCTACATCAAGCCAAAAATGTTGACCTTCTCCTGCATGCCATGCGAGATGTGCTCGATGAAAACCACGGGCTTAATGCATGGTTTGTGGGGGACGGGCCGATGCGTGCAGGGCTGGAACGCGCGGCGGCGGGCGACGAACGCATCCAATTCTTTGGAGAACTTCCGCCCCTTGAGGTCAGGGACCGATTGCGGCGCTCGCGCGTATTCATATCTGGTTGCCCCCATGAAGCCCTGGGCATTGCCTATATCGAGGCCCTCAGCCAGGGATGTGCCGTGGCCATGCCCGCCTCCGGCGGTGGACTGGAGATCGCCCCGGAATTGATTGGCGGCAGAATTCAACTGTTTCCCATCTCACTGCCCCGGCAAGGGATCATTGCGGCGCTGCGCAAGGCTCTTCTTGCGCCATCCATGCCCATCTCTATGGAAAAATATTCGGCGCGCGCCATCGCTGCAGCCTATCTGTTCCTCCCTTCCTCATCGAGTTCGCGCGCGATCTGTCCCGGCGAGGCAGCGCGATGAACAACAGGAATTCCACCTCTCAAGAACTGTGGTGTGCGCAGAGATTCGCCATGGACAATCATCCTCCGAATCCAAGACTTCACGTCAGAGGAAAATGGTTTTTCCTTGCTGCCTTTATCTTTTCCTGTTTCCTCTTCTGGTGGATTCCTAGTGTGCTCTTTCGGCTGGTGGTTCATCAGGCGGATGCGGTCGACAATGAGTCCATCGTCGTAAGCATCGTGGGATTGGCCCTTTTCATTGCCGGTTACTTGTTCCCGGCCTTTGCCTGGCCCGCTCGTCCGCACTCCCCGCAAATGCTCGATGCTTGCGGAAGCTTTGCCTACAGGGTCACTCTCCTGCTGGCGTCGCCCGCACTCGTCCTCTCAGTCCTCTTCTGGCACAGCCATGCCGGCCATGACTATATCGGGGCAGATCCGATCCCGTTTGGGTATCAGGTGGTGCTGTACACGCACCTTTTCTTTGGCTTCATGTTCTTTGGAGCGGTCGATCCACGGAAGGAGGGGTGGCGCCGCATCCTGATTAGCATCGCCATTGTTACTCTTCCGCGTCTGATCATTTCGCTGCACTGGGGGCGCTTTTTTCTCGCCCAGGCAGTTGTTCCTGCTCTCCTCATTGCCGTTGCGCGTGGATGGATCAACTTCTCCGCCCGCCGCATCTTCCAGGTCGCCGTCGTAGCGCTCGTAATTCTCTTCGTCCCCGCGATGACGCGCGAAGATTTCTCACTCGCACAGGGCGAGATGGTGCAATGGTTCGCTCAGGGCAGCACACTAAAGTTATACCAGGACAATACCGAGCTCAATCTCAACGGGTACTGCCCGCCTCTTCTCGTATCCATCACCGCGAAGTCGGTCCCTTACGTCCTGCTCAACCTGTGCGTAATGGATTACAACGCACAATCCATGCCAGCTACGTCGGGCCGCATCGTCACTGTCAACGATCCCAAGACGTTCCAGGGAACTCTGGGCGGAGCAGGTTCGAACTATCTTCTGGATCTATATCTGAGCGGAGGAATTCTTGCCGTCTTCGCGGGCTCGGCGGCCTTTGGCTTCAGTTGCCGGCGATTCATTGGCTGGATCGGCCAACCGTCGCCCTTCGCGGGAATATGGGCCGAATGCCTGACCCGGGCTCTGCTTGCGCCGCGCGGTGAACTTGGCTACGTTTACGAACGCATTCCTTCCCTCGTGCTTACCACGTGGTTAGTGGTGCTCATTGTATGGGCAGGGCGCTTGCTGGTCATCGACCGATCCAAGGGGAATGAGGCCGCCGGTCTTGCAGAGGGCCCGCATAAACCCGCGCAATTCCCCGAATCGCTAACTCGCACACCTTCTTCCTGCTAGGAGGCATAATGAAGCGCAACTACGCCAATCTCGATTTGCTTCGCTCGTTCGCAGTGTTATCCGTGATCGCCGCTCACCTATACGTGCAGGGTGAATCCTTTCGACTTTGGGCCTTCAACCGGGAGGCTGACCAGTTTTTGCGCAACCTCAGCTTTGCAGGGGTCATGTTCTTCTTCGTCCATACGTGTCTCGTGCTTATGCTCTCCATGCATCGCGCGCCGGCCGCCCACCTGGGACGATGCTTCCTGATTCGTCGAGCGTTCCGAATCTATCCCCTCTGCTGGACGGTGATCCTTCTCTCTCTGCTGACCGGTCTCACCGACGAGGCCGGCGGAGGCTTTCATGTACTCGGCTTGCGCGGCATCGCCGTCAATATGCTGCTCGTGCACAACTTTGTGCGCGGCTACTCTTCAGTGATCGGTCCTCTTTGGAGCCTCGACTGGGAGGTTCAGATGTATCTTGTGCTTCCCCTCTTCTTCGTTGCTCTCAGGCGATATCGTCGCACCCCTTTCGCAATTTGGATTTGGCTCGGCGCGGCGCTCTTGTCCATTGTCTGCACCCAATCGTTCGTGCCTCGGCTCTTCCATGCGGCCGTCTTTGTTCCCATGTTTGCCGGCGGCATGGTGGCTTATCGGATGTTGGAGCGACAGTCACTCGCCCCGCGTCGGCACGCACTCCCTTCCTGGGGCTGGCCCCCCTTCATTCTCTGCCTGTTCGTCGCGCAGGCCGCACTCAGCGGCACCCTTCCCTATGAATCTCCTCTAGGCGCCGCCATCAACAATGGTATTTGCATTGCATTGTCCGTCGCCATTGCTTCCTTTACCGAACTGCGAGCCGGATGGGTAGTTCGCCCCGCGCAGCAGATTGCTAAATACTCCTATGGCATCTACTTGCTCCATGTCCCGGCATTGATGTTTGTTCTGCGCTATCTTGTCGGTCTGCCTGCTGTGCTCAAGGTCCTGGCATTTCTCGCACTTACGGCTCTGCTTTCCTTTATCTCCTTTCACACGATTGAGAATCCCCTGATTTTACTGGGAAAGCGTCTAACGCCGGCACAGCCGCTACAAGCCGATCTCCTCAACTCAATGAATCCCATCGCCTTAGTTCGCCCTGCTCCTTGGAACAGTGCTCATGCGCTCTCCGTTGACATCGCGCCATCGAGGACCGGCGGTGAGTCAGGAGGCAGTCCCAATGCGTAAAGTGTGCATCGTCGGTGCCGGCTTTTCCGGAGCGGTGATTGCGCATCAGTTGGCAACTGCTGGATACACATGCGATGTGTACGAGTCCCGTCCCTATGTGGCTGGAAACTGCCACACAGAGCGCGATCCAAAGACCGGTATCATGCTGCACGCGCATGGCCCGCACATTTTCCACACGAATAATGAGCGTGTATGGAACTATGTCCGCTGCTTCGGAGAATTCGCGCCTTTTACAAACCGCGTGAAGGCGATCACCGCTGGCCGCGTCTTCTCGCTGCCTATTAACCTTCTAACGCTCAATCAGTTTTTCTCAAAGACCCTTTCCCCGGAGCAGGCGCGGCTGTTCCTTGGTTCTCTTGGCGATCACTCCATCTCCAATCCGCGCAGCTTTGAAGAGCAGGCCCTGCGTTTCGTGGGAAGGGAGTTATATGACGCATTCTTCAAAAACTATACAATGAAACAATGGGGGGTGGATCCCGCCGAGCTGCCGGCAAGTATCCTCAAGCGGCTTCCCATCCGGTTCACATATGACGATAATTACTACGACAGCCGCTTCCAGGGCATCCCTGTCGAGGGTTACACGCACATCGTCAGCGCACTTCTTGAAGACAAAAACATCAGAGTATTGACCGATTCAAAGATCGCGCTTCGCGACACCAACCACTATTGCCATACCTTTTATACGGGCCCGCTGGATGAATGGTTCGACTTTAGCGAAGGAAGGCTCTCCTATCGCGCACTCGACTTTTCCGTTGAGCGCTGCCCCGGCGACTACCAGGGTAATGCAGTCATCAACTTCTGCGATGCCGATGTGCCGTGGACGCGAATCTGCGAACACAAGCATTTTGCACCTTGGGAGACCCACGATGAGACCGTGATCTTCAAGGAGTTCAGCAGAGATTGCGGAGTAGCAGATGTGCCTTATTATCCGGTTCGCCTGCTCGACGACCAGCGCATTCTGCAAAACTACTCGCGATTGGCTAGTCAGCAAGATTCGGTGACCTTTGTCGGACGGCTTGCAACATACAGATACCTCGACATGGACGCTGCGATTGAAGAGGCACTCATGGCTGCCGATAACTTCATGAAGCAAAGTACCCTGCCTGGGTACCGGAAAGAGAGCTCAAATTGAACCACACAGACAAGCAGAAAATCCTGGTTGGCATCGTGACCATGAATCGACTCGACAAATTAACCAGGACATTGATGGAATGTTCCAATCAGGGCTTCGACGAGATTGTTGTCGTCGACAACGGCTCAACCGATGGGACACGCGAATTCCTTGCCGGGCAAACGGGGTTGCATGCGATATTCCCGGAAGAAAATGAAGGAGGCTCGGGGGGATTCAATCGGCTGATGCGACATTTGATCGATAACACGCAGCACAGGTGGTTGCTTTTGTTTGACGATGACGCCTTCCCCACGTTCAGCATGGATGCGCTGACCGAATATCTCGGCTGCGAGACTGAACCCCGAGTACCGGCTTTTGCCTTCAGGGTAAATTACCCGGACGGGTCGATCTGCAAGATGAACAGGCCGGGGATGAATATTCTAAACACGAACCCATTGAAGGCGCTGCTTCACGACCATCACATTCAGGAATTCGACCGGGACTGCCTGGTTGACTTCTCAAGCTTTGCGGGTATTCTTTTGAGGCGAGAAACGATAGAGCGGATCGGGTATGTTTCAAAGCAATTCTTTATCTACAGCGATGACATCTTTTACACTCTCTCGATCTCATCCACTCTCGGGAAAATGCGCTATTGTCATGACTTTGCATTCACACACGACTGCAACCGTTCAAGCCGGCGGATGTCCAACCAAGGCTCTGAACGTATAAAAAGAGATATCGCCAATAAACTTGTGCTGCTGCGAGAATACAGCAGATTCTCCAGAGTCTATTGCGCATTGTACGTGCTCCGCCAAATCATCCTGAATCCGAATCGCACATTCACGATTCTTGAAGCGTCACGCCTTGGAATGTCGGCAGACCTTCGCCTTTACAGAAATGAGAAACTCTCCGCTGACAGCATTTCGCCACGAAAGACCCCGGCTATGACCTCTACCAGCGCCCGTCAGATCGCTGATGCAATTACCGTCAGGTAGCCGTCGAGACTGACGTCGAATCAGTGGTCGAGATGCGAAAGGAAGACGTTCAGGTCATTCGTGTTCTTGATTTTTCCAAGGAGCATACCTGCAATCATGTCGTGCTCCAACATCTCCGGCAGTACGGCAGGTACGTCGTGACCAGATTCTTGCGTCGGAAAATGTATTAAGAGGACGGGCCTGATGTCGAACCGGCCGCCTGAAACCTGCTCTTCCTCGGCGCTCCAGCCTTCGTCATGCCTCCACATCGGTGTCCGCCAGGAATGATCCGACGACACTATGAGAGTGGTTTGGCTTGCAGCCGGAGAAGCGTCAATCTCCCGGATGAGCATCCCGAGTGTGTCGTCGGCCAGCACCAGATTGTCGAGATAGTCTCCGCCTGCCCGCAGCTCGTGGCGCTTGCGGTCATAAATTCCCGGCGGATGGGGGACCGGGAGGTGGATAAAGACGAAGCTGAGCCGGCTGTCCCCGATCTGCGCGCGTGCGTGCATCATAATTGCGAGATATGCCCGCACGTGTTCTTCCGCCGTGACTTTTTTCGGGTGTATTAGCGCGGCCAGAAACTCATCCGGTAATAATGTGGCGTTTGCCAGTGCGGTTTTGTCTTCTGAAGCGCCATAAGCTTCCATCGGAACCAGCACGATGCCGGGATCGTTAAAGCACGCGTTGAGAACAGGTGCCAGGATCTCGCAGTACGGGTTGTACCACCCATCGATACCGGCATTCCACCCGTTTCGCTGCGCGAGGCCGAAGAGCGTAGCGCTTGGATCGTACTCGATCCAGCGTCGTTCCGATTCATCCCAGTAAGATAGCTCCCCGGTAATTGTGCTGTGAAACTGTTCGAAATGGCGGCCCAGAAACAACGAAGGGATAATCCGATCCGTCCTATATCCGTCTGGCCGCAGGTTGCTGAACGTGACGCTCCTCGCTCGGAGCCGGTTCAAATTGGGGAGTTGGATGCCCGGAGCAACGTGATCGAATGATTGGTCGTAGGAAAGTTCATCGAAGAGAATCCAGATGATTCGCCGATTGGAGATGCTTCTTGCAGCGGCAGGCGGAGCAATTGACGCGGCGGTCCGGATGGGTTGGCGAGCCAGTGCGAGATGAATCAAATGCGGGACAATCCAGAGAGCGGAAAAGGAAAACGCCATGAGCGTAATCCGAACCATGCGAATGCCCGTAGAGGCGAACCGCGGAAGAAAGACTGCCATGGCGCCTGAAATTAGTGGAATCGCGATAGCGCTCAATTCCCATATTCGTCGCCAGGACTCAATTGGATACTGTAGGAGAATCAACATCTCAATTGCGAAGCGCACAATGCTCCACAGCATCAGGCCAGAGAACATTGCCTCGGCAATTCTCTTTATACGCTTGGGAAAGCGCTCGGTGGCGATCAGAAGTCCGGCCAGCAAAATGGCGCACCCGAACAAATCAGCAAGAAGGCCGCCGACCAGGTTTCCGACGGGCAGGCCATGATGGTAGAGGCTCGTGGTTCTGGGGATGAAAGAAGGGCAGGTAGTAAGGAAAAAGCAGGAGAGCAGCTCCAACCCCTTCCAATCCATTTCGTATCTTCATCTGATTCTTTCCACGAGCCAAAGCGAGCGTCCATTACGGAGCTCAATGCGATCACGGATCGCAAATTTCATCGAGAGAACTTGAACGAAGTGTTCCTCGGTCAAGTGTGCGTAGAGTTGCTGGCGTCCACGGCATAGTCCTTCGAACTGGCCATCTTCTTTCGGTATCCACTCGATAAGCGCCCACCGCGTTGTTAGTTCACCTAACTGGTCAAGGATCGCGGCAAGAGGAATTTGATCCGCAACCAATATGTGATGCAGGATTCCAAGCATGAGAACGCAGTCGAACTGCCCCCTCGCCCGGTCGAGGAGACTCGCATTCTCCTGATTTTGCCAGCCAATCGGGGGTGTAGGCCGCGCGAAATCCGCGACTACCAGAACAATCGACTTGCCCTCCTTGTGGGCAGCCTGCCAATTTTGATCCGTCGCTTGCACGTCTGAGTCCCAAGCCACCACTTCCGCGCCACTCTCTGCGGCGATCCTTGAGTACACGCCGGTGTTCGCACCCACGTCTAAAACCCGCTTAGGGCTGATGGCCGCGAGCGACTCGCGAACAAATGTTTGCTTGGCTACATGATCGACCGGGTTATAGTGGAGCGCCTTCGCGATATAGCTACCCCAGCGCGAAGAGCGCCTCGAAGGCTCCAACGACTGGAGTAGGGCACGCGTTGACCCGAGCAGACGACGCACGGCGAATAACGATAAATCCTCTGAGACACTGGGAGCATTGATCTTCGCTCCTGAGGTCTTCTCTAAGAGCAACGGGAGCGTAACCAAAGACAGCAGCGGGCGAAACCATCGGCGTACCGGGGGTAGAATTGGAGCAAAGTCTGCGGGTTCGTAGCCGTCGCGGCGCTGTTGTGAGGAGCTTAGAGGCCATCCGAAGTACTTGAACGCTGCCAGCGGCAGGAGAAATGTCCTTGCAAATTGTGCAAAAGCGACCCATAGCGGGCTATTAAGATCGCGCCTCTCGAACGACAAAACGTCCACAAAAATCGCATTGCTGCCTGAAAAGAGCACGTTGAGAGGTGTAGCATCTTTGAGGATGTAACCGTGGTCAATTGCTTCTTCGCAAAGATCAAGGGTCAGCGATGCGGCATCCATCCATTGGCTCGGGCTCCACTCCCAGGGATAGGTCGGGAAGAATATGCGTTCATGCTCCAGCACGACTGGGCCGCCGGAACCCATCTGAAGAATTGAGGTGGGCACCATCCGCCGCTGCGCCATCCACCGGCGGGCGAGATCTGAAGCAAGCCAGTATGACAAGGCTTTCGTTTGCTGAGGATAAATCTCACGCAGGATGTGGTCGCCGTCCCGGTACAGCCTGCCACCCGGATCCCGGAAGGTTCCTTTCGGAGAAAGTGTGATGTCGGTCGTCACCGCTTGTTGGCCTTTTCGCCACCGGATCGACGGTAGCCCATGACGTGTCCGAAAATGCTACGCAGGTTTCGACGAAGTATGAATATCATCCCTGCGAAGGTTGTACCGAGTATCTGGACCGCCAAAAGACCTGAGCCCGGGTCGACATATCCGTAGGCTGGTCTCTCCACCGCGCAGATAATTGCCAATATCTGGGAGATGAATAAGAAACCACTCAAAAGTGAATACAGTTTTTTCATTGGGTCGACTCCTGAAAACCATGTGTCATTCAAGATTGATTAGAACTCATGTCTTCTTCACGAGCCGAACACAGAGACATTCTTTGCGCCCCCGCGTCCCGAAAAGGACCGAGATTGCGAAACGGCGTCGGAATGGAACAACTTTGCAGGTTCTATTTATTGCAGCGGCCGTCAACGTGTACGCGCCGGTAAACTCAAGCAACGCGCGAAGCCGAACGGCTTCGCTTATGGGAAGCGGGTAAAAGCCCATCTTCAACCGCGCCGCGTTTCTGGCCATGGTTCCTCCGTGGGCAGTAAACTCTGGGGTTGTGAATCAGGTCGTGTATTCTTCGGGGGACGTGCTCAAGCGCACCATGGTGAAAGATATTCTTGCCGCAATCGACTCCGAGATCGCTACCCTTGAACAGGCCAAGGCTCTACTGAGCGCATCGGGCGAAGTAGTCGCCAGACGCAAGCCCGGACGGCCCGCGAAGGCGACTACAGTTGTTGTTCCGAAGATTCAGAAGACGAGAAGACGTCGCAAGATGAGCGCGGGAGCGCATCCGGCAGGCGCAGATCAAGCGTTGGGCCGCGTTGAACGCGACCAAGGCGAACATGAACGCTACGGTTGCGCCACTTCCTAAGGCGAAGAAGAAGACCGCAAAGGCCGCTTGATTGGCTTCGGCGCGAAATACAATCGATTCCGCATCCTCCTGATCCGGCCCAGGATAGATGCCAGGAAATACCATCATATCCACACTCTATGCGGGTTACTGCAGAAAAACATGATGCAGATCTTTTGGACTGGATCAATAGCTTAAGGAGCGCTTCCCCTTATTCATCCGAACTCGTCCACACGAGCCCCCGATGAGGTTCTTATTCCCTTTGGCCTCGCCCCCGTTCAGCGCTGAACTTTGCGCCGCCAAGCAGCGGGAGAGCTACCCACGTTCCGCAGAAAGACGCGCGTGAGATGACTCTGATCGGCGAACCCGCAAGAGACGGCAACCTCATTGAGTGGTGTTTCACTCTCATAAATGAGGCGTTGTGCGAGGGCTATTCGCCGATTCAGCAGCCAGCGGTGCGGCGAAATGCCTAATGCGGTCTTGAAGCCGCGGGTAAGTGAACTCACCGAGGTGGCCGATGCGTTTGCCGCGTCGGCAAGGCTGACATCCTGGCTTAAGTTCGCCTCGATGTATTCAAGGGCATGGCGAAGTTGACGTGCGGTGAGTCCGAGTCGGTTGCTCGAAGCTCTTGTGGTAAAGTCGCCGTAGGCTTCGGCAATGTGGTCACGCACTGCTAAAAACATGGAATCCAGGTAGAGGGCACTGACCTCTTGCGGTCGCTCCAGCGCAGGCAGCATCGCTTGCATCAAGTGCAGCATGACTGCGTCGTAACGTGGCTCTTGCAGGTCGTAGCGAGAGTCAAGAAATCTACTGCTGCGCTCCGTTGCAAAATCCCGGAAGCTATTAATCGGCAGGAAGATTTGTAAGGTGTCGAAAGGATCTCTGATGTCTGCGCACCATGACCTGCGCATGTCGTAGAGAGCCAATGCACCGGCTTCAGAGGCCGGTTTCCGCTGGTGATGCCCGTCGCAAAACACGTTGATCGGCCGGAACGGGCGGAGTTCCACCGACACGATGACCTGATCCGCCAAAGGCGACTGTTCAAGCAACCCGAGATTCGGCTTGTCGTGCCGATACCGCGCAAAAAAGAGTGGTCGCTCCGAGCGGCTTGAAATCGAGCGAACCTTCTCAACTTCGGGGCGATTTTCACTCACAAATCCGGGAAGTTCAAATCGCTCTCGGACTGGGTCGCAGTTGGCGGTCATTTCTCCCTCCCGGAGCGGCCGATATTTCGTTCGATGATATACGCGCCGCTCTTGACTCAGCAATTCAGTGCCCCGAATGTCCCAGCGGTGCCCGGAATATCCAAGACTGAGAAGCGTCGATCAAATTAAACCTAGATCTACCAGGAACATCTGGGAGGTAGGAATGATCGAAGGCCGCATAAAGGCTCCGTTGACGCACTCTCCAGGAGAGGGAATGACATCCAGGCAAATGAGGAAGCCCCTAAAGGGAAGAATCGCAGTAAGCCTTGATATTCCGACTGGTCTTTCGCCGGCGGCTGTTGCGGCGATTTCTGAAACCTTGCGGCAATTGCTCGCAGACGTCTTTGCGCTCTATGTGAAGACAAAGACCTTTCACTGGCACATGAGTGGTCCTCATTTCCGCGACTACCACCTGCTCCTCGACGAACAGGCAACGGAAATTTTCGCAATGACCGACCCCATTGCGGAGAGGGCTCGCAAAATTGGCGGCACAACACTGCGCTCCATCGGTGACATCGCCCAACATCAACGATTGCTCGACAATGATGAACAATCTGCCACAGCCAAGAGCATGCTCGAAGAATTGTTCGCCGATAGCCGCTGTTTAACGAAGCTCATGCGTGCAGCTCATGAAGTTTGCGATGAATTCAAGGATGTCGCTACTGCAAGCCTGCTTGAAGTTTGGATTGATGAAGCCGAACGTCGCACGTGATTTCTACACCAGACGCTGCATGGTTGGACCTGATTTGCACAATTGCAGATGAATGCCTAGAGCTTGTTTCAAAAATGCCTCCTGAGCGTTATCCAGAAGCAGGCGAGGTAAAAGAAGGCGTAGTAAATGGAGAGCAGATGCTCGTGACGAACCAGCAATCGACGGAACTGTCCGAGCCATGCATTGGTTCTTTCCACGATCCATCTGCGCTTATAGCGACGGAGCTTGCGGCCATCTTCATAGCGCCGCAGTTTGTTGTTCTTCCGGTACGGTGCGATCAGTTCGATACCTCGCTTCTTGAACCGCTCGCGCAGTGGATCGGAGTCATAGCCGCGGTCGGCTATGATGCGCTTCGGCTTCTGCCGCGGACGGCCCTGCGGCCGGGGGACGCGGACTTCGGCAACTGTGGCCTCCGCAAGATTAACTTCACTCGGGGAGGCACTTTCCAGCCGAACTCCCATCGGAAGACCTTCACCGTCGACCAGTACCATCCACTTCGTCCCCTTGCCACGCTTGGTCTTGCCGACTGCGGAGCCCCTTTTTTCGCCGGAGCGAAGCTGCCGTCAAGGAAGGTCTCGTCCCACTTGAGCAGACCTCGCTCGTCCAATGTTCCCAACAGCGTGCGCCATGCATTCAGCCAGATGCCTTGCTCCTGCCACTGCTGCAATCGCCGCCAGCACGTGGAAGGCGAAGGAAACTCGTCGGGCAGAAATCGCCACGCCGCCCCGGTTTGCAGAACCCAGAGGATACCCTCCAGGCAGGCTCGATTCGGCGCCGGCGGTCGCCCTCGCTTATCCCGCCGCCGCTTCGGCTTGGGAAGCAAGGGCTCAATCAACTTCCACTGCTCATCAGTTAACACCTTCTGCCGCTTTTTCATAGCAGAAGCTCAACAGCTAAACCGCCTCAAGCGTAAGTGCCTGTCTTGAGGCCGAACCTATTTTTGAAACAAGCTCTAGTACTACTGTGTCATAAACGGTGGACGCCGCAGAACGGGCATTGGCGGAGCTGTTGGAGCAGAGAGCGGGCCAGTAGGATGCGGAGAGTAGCGATGGAATGCGGGTTATGCCGTTCCGGTCGAATGCGCGCCGCGGGGCCGGAAGCCTGCCGGGGGTTGGGGGGCTGATAGTCCAAGATTGCCGCTGTGGGCCGAGGGGGAAAATCGACTCCGTTCGGCCACCAGGAAGCCATAGGCGGCGATCGAGAGTGTCGCATGATGATGGAAGCCACGCCAGCCGCGTCCTTCAAAGTGTCCCAGGCCCAGTTCCTGTTTCAGTTCTTGATAATCGCGTTCGATGATCCAGCGCTGTTTGCCCAGGGCGACCAGATCGCGTAGCTTGCTGTTTTCAGCCAGATTGGACAACCAGTATTTCGTGGGTTCGGCTTCGCCACGGGGCCACTCGATCAACAGCCATTCCTCTTCTCGCGGCTGGTGGAGTTTGTGATCGCGATGTGCGGGGCGGATGCGCACGGCGGCAAAACGGGAACGCAAGGGATGGCGCGTGCCTTCTCGCCACATCACGGTCTTCCATGCTTTGGCCGGCAAGTTCAGCGCCAGTTGTTTGGCTGCTACCGGCGCATGTTCCGGATCGCGGCGCAGTCGGCTCGCCGGTCGACCGCGCCCGGGGTACTTGGGTGCGGAGAGCGGCTGAGTTCCCGGCGGCCAGATGGTGGTGCTGCTCTGGACGCCCAGCACATAGCTCAATTCCATTCCTGCCAGCGCCTGACGGAAGCCCGTATCGTTGCCGTAAGCCGGATCAGCCAGTACGGTTCCTTGGGCAATTCCGTCGGCCAAGGCTTGGCGGATCTGGCTGAGCGCGATCTCCAGCTTGGTCTCGAACAGGACCTGCTGGGGAATCCCGGCCTGTTGCCTGCGCTCAGCATCGTTGGTCCAAGCCTCAGGCAGATACAAACGGTAGGCGACAGGCAAGCTCGCACTCCACGTGGCGACCGACAGGCTAACGGCTACTTGGCAGTTATCTTGCTTCCCAGTCTGGCCACAATACTGACGCGCTACCCCGACGGAATGAGTTCCCTTCTTCGGAAGCCCGGTGTCATCGACAATCCAGGCCACGATGGGGCTGGTCTTGGTCATCGCAGGGAGCACGTAGTCGCGAACGCTGCCGAGCAGAAACTCATCGCTCCACGGAGCATCGGCCACAACATGGTGAAGCGACTGGTGCATCCGCCGGACGTTGTCCGGGGCCAGACGAGCTGCCATCGGCTCAATCGACTTGCGTTCCCCGGGCAGCAGCAGCCCGGTGCAATACGACTTCAGAGGAACAGCGCGATCCGCGTGCCCAGCCGCTTCCGCCAGACGGTCAAGATAGCTCGTCAGGCGTTGTTGCCGGGCGCCTGAAGTACCGATGTTGGCGCTCATGCAGCCAAGGTACAACCATACCCGCCTCCATACGCCTGAATACTTGCAGACGGGTATCTAGTTTATAACACAGTAGTACTAGAGAGAGGAGCTTGAAATGGAACAAATCCTGATCGTCGAATCGAGCCCGCGAGGAGCGGAGTCTGCAAGCCGTCAACTGACAGAAACACTGCGAGAACGCCTCAGGTCTCTCTATCCCAACGCACGTTTCGTTGAGCGTGACTTGGTAACAGACCCACTTCCTCATCTGAACTATCAGGCCGTAAAGGGGATCTCTACCAAAGACAAAGCAGAGGCCGAGTCCCTGAAGGATGCACTTCGTCTTTCAGACGAACTCTCCGAGGAACTGCTGTCCTCTGATCTGCTTGTGATTGCCTCTCCTATGTGGAATTTCGGACTTCCTTCTTCTTTGAAGGCATGGATTGACCATGTCGTCCGCGCCGGAAAGACATTCAACTACGCGGGAGCGGGAGTTGAGGGGCTGGCCAAGGGGAGGAAGGCAATCCTGGTATTGGCATCCGGAGGGGTGTTCTCTGAAGGACCGTGGAAGTCGTGGGACACCGTGGAGCCATATCTACGTCAGATTCTCGGCTTCATTGGAATCGAGGACGTGCAGACAGTGCGCGCGCAAGGCATGAACATTCCGGGGCTTTCCGTGAGCGCAATTCCCAACGGCGAAAAGACAATCACAACCCTCGCACTCTGAAGGAGAGATCATGATCAACCACATCATCTTGACTGTAAGCGATGTCGAGCGCTCGCTGGTATTCTACGACGCGGCTCTGAAGCCCTTGAATATCCGATTCTTCCTACCCTATAAGGGCGAACATGGTCATCCCGATCTGTGGGGAATCGGCGATGGAAAGAGAGCTTTCTTCTGGCTCAAGCAAGGGAAGCCCGATCCAGGTTCGATCCATTGGGGCTTCGACGCCGAGAACAACGCTCAAGTCGATGAGTTTTATCAGGCTGCAATCGCTGCTGGAGCAACCGACAATGTATCGCCGCGGGCGCGACTGGAATACTATCCAGGATATTACGCGGCCGATGTATTGGATCCCGACGGGTTCTCATTCGAAGTGGTTCATAAGAGTTGATCGATCCTGCCAACCTTCATCCAAAGAGTGGATTGGTTACCGGGGAACCGGTTCGGGTTCAGCGACCCGCACAATCATTGCAACTTGATCTTGCCTGTAATCTCTTGAGTGGATTTTCGCGATACGTCTGCCTGTTCGGCATAGCGGCGCCAGTTGGCTGCGGCCGCTTTTACCTTTGCCAGAATCTCCTGCGCGTTCTTTATCCCATGCTGTTTGCCCAATGCCTGAAGTTGGGTTGTGCCTGGATTCTTCCCTTCTCCCATGACGAGCATGCTTTGCTCTCCGCCTGGGCCATAGGAAAAGGTAAGGTCATAGGCAGGCGCGAAGATCCACTCGTTTCTTGCATTCAGCAGAAACGAAAAATTCTTCGCGTGATCGTCGCGGTTATGAGCAAGTACGTTGAAGCAGGCCAGCGCATAGACCTTTTCTGCTTCACCGATATTTCTGGTCAAGGCCTGTGTCACACGTAGAACCATGTCGTAGTCGAGGCTGGGCGTGCGGTGATCGGCATGGATCAATCCGCCCAGACTATGCATGTGGATATGGGCATCTCCATCCCGGTCGAAGCGTTTGGTGCCGAAGTATTTATTCCTTTTCGTACGGAAAAGATGCGTCTCAGGCATCAATACGCCTGCGTCCTTTGCCATCAGGCTGTAGGCGTACTCGATAGCTCCCACGTCTCGCGCATCTTGGGAAGACGGAAACTTGATCATCCAATGCACGAAGCCCGGTTGCAATTCCTGCTGACCGTGAATGATCCTTTTCTTGTCCGTGCTCACTTGCGCTACGATCTTGGGCCGTGCACCCGAAGAAGAGCCATTGAGCCGAAGCAACTCTTCAAAGACCTCTTCATTCTCTCCGGCCAGAACGACAGCTGATTCCTCAGCAAGTTTGTCGAGTGCCAGCGGAACATCGTCGGCGGTTTGCTGGCTCAACTCCGGCTCATAGCTGAGAGCGCCCATGCCGTGCCGTCCCACATAGGCCAGCCGGTCGAGCGGATTCAGCTGGCCGCGATGGACACCGTGTTTTTCCACTGTACGGTCGAGCAGAAGGCGGCCCCATCCGTCCGGCAGACTGTCATTGAATACACCATGCAGGCCGTCGAAGATCGCGGTGTCGGCAATGGATACCCCGGGCCTGAGCGGAAGTTTGATCGGCGAAATCTCGATGCCCGAAGTGATGAATGAGGCGTCATACTCGAAAAGGATCTGCCTGTCTTTGAACGCAAGGCGTCCAACCTTGCGGCGCCCAATTTCGTGGCCTTGGTTTCGCGCGTCCAGATAGACTGTCAGCAATTCTGTCGGCTCATACGCCATGGCTGCGTCCTTTCCTGCCCGTTGCTCCGCGTCGCCGCGCCGGCGTCGCCAGCAGGGCGTCGAGCGATTGAGTAGCTGAGTTGAGTGGGCTTTCCGCGGCCAGCTTGTCGAAATCGTCCAGACAATTGAGCACCAACGCCACATTCAGAAGCGAGTCCAGCGCAATCAATCCTTCGCGCTCAAATCGTTTCAGCGAACTGAAGGTCACGCCCGAGCGCGCCGACAGTTCGCTCTGTGTCAGGTTCATGGCAAGACGCTGGGCCTTGAACCGCCCTGCAATTCCCGTCTGTACCTCTTGCACGGTCCTGAGATATACAGTCAATATGCTGCCTCTTTATCTCTATTATAACGCAAAAAAGGTAATATATTAACCATATCGTTCAAGAAAAAAATGACCCGTCTACTTGTCTCTGAGGTATGCTCTGACGGCGCTCAGGATGGCTGGCGCAACCGAATCAATCTCATTGTCGCGCATCAGGCGCAGTGGTACTCTGCCTCCCAGTTCCGGATTTGCGCCCGTCAGCCAGGCTTGTACGACGGCGGGAGAATCTTGCTCGCTCAAGGTGCGCGCCACCTGGAAGGCGAACCGCAACCTCGTCTCCGCATCGCCGTAAACCGCGCCTCCGGCAATCCAGCGATCGACAGCCCGCGCATCCTTGACGCCGCCGATATACGCGGTCAGTTTCCGCCCAATAATGTCGACCAGCTTCTCGACCACCTTCGATGCGGGAAGCCGAAGCGCCTCCCGGTGGGCAAACAGGTCGGGCCTGGCAAGCAATGGTGTGTCCATGGCGGACCTCCTGATTGAGCCTGCATAAAGAGCGATGGGCAGCGTGTCCCATCGGGTCTACTACGCCGCTCTGGCCAATTCGATTTGCCTTGTGGGCGCAATGCGCCGAGCCGATGCTGGGCCGGAGTGTGGCCCCATCGGCGGCTGCGGCACTAGTTCGGCCAACGGCCAGACGGAGATGTTGCCACATACACCGCAACATCCCCCGCTGCAGTTCGAGACCGAGGCGCAACTCTCGCAGTAGACGGCTTCGACAACCGGGATACTGACGAGGCTGCGCCGAGGACGCAGAATGCTGATCTCTCCCATGATTTCCTCCCGGCGCTGAACTGCCCGCTAGGCGACCTGCTGGTTGGCCACGGATTCGAGGTCCTCGACCAGTTGCTTCAACGCCGCCAGGCTCGGAAGTTCGGTGACCGCCGAGAGCTTGAAACGCTCCGCCACGGCGAAGTACCGCGCCTCGCCGACCATTTCGGCCAGTTGGCGCAGCCGCTCAAAGCCGCGCCCCGCGGCCTGCATCTTCTCGATGGCCTGCTTCTGCCGCTCCGCGTTGGGGATGGTCCGCGCGTCGGCGCTGTGCCCGGCCCGGCGCAGAATCTCGGCGTAGATCGGCTCACCCAGCATTCCGCGAAAGCTCTCGATCTCGGCAGTCAGCCGTTGATCGACCGGTCCGCGCGTATCGCCGGCCGGCCTGTTCGCCTGAGCCATGGTCATGCCCGGCGGCAGCGCCCATTCGGGCAGGATGGGAATCGTAATCGGCTCTCCATGGAGATTCAGCCGCACGCGGGTTTCGCCGAAGCGGTAGATATAGCGGCCCAACCCAAAACAGCTACAGGCGCGCTTGAAGGCCTGGGCGTCCGCCGCCGTGACGGCGTTTTCGCGGTCGGCCCACTCCTCGCCAGTGCCGGTGTGGCTGCCCAGCCGCGTAATCGTTACGGCGGTAGCGACCAGCACCTTGCTGGTGACGATCGACTTGCCCCGCTCCATGCGGCACAGCGACGGAACGGTATGCAGTGTGCGTCTGCTGCGGACGGAGCGAGTCGGAGAAGGACAATCTGAACATGCCAGGAATACTGAAGGACCATAAGCCGCTGGCGCCCATTCGGACCGATACGCTGGTGCGGGGCGCCTGCCCCGGAGGCTTCACGCAAAATAATAAAATTCAGAGGCACGTACGTCTAGTTCATGAAATGCGGACGGATGTGTTCGAGTTGCAACTGCCGTTAAATGCAAGCCGCGCGCAAGGGCTGGCATTGGCCGCCGGCCTCAGGGAAGCGTTAGCCAAGAAGCTCGGAATCGAAACCCGCGAGGTAGGCATTGCCGTTGCTTCAAGTTGCGATGCGGCGCAGAATCGCACGGTATCGTCCTTTCTCTACGACAGGACGGCCGGCGGCGGCGGCTTGGCTTCACGGCTAGGGGAATACGACGAATTCAAGTCCTGCCTTCAGCGCACAATCGAGGTTTTGCAATGCCCAGAAGAATGCCAAAATGGCTGTCCATCTTGTATCCTCCGTCCGGATATGTATTTTGAGGAAGGCGCGGTCGATCGCTTGGGTGCATTGGAACTGGCGCGCAGAATGATCGCGCACCTGCAAGTTCCGCAGGAATTGCAGGTGTTCGGCGGCGAGACGCGTATTCTTGGCCAGCCATTGTGCCAGTGGCTCGAACGCCAGCGTACGGCAGAACGCCTGCAGGAATTGACGATTTTTCTGCATGGAGCGGTAAACGACTGGGAACTGGATGGATGGCCTCTCGTGCAAATGTTGGTTCGGCTGCGCGAACACAAGATTCCAGCGACACTGGTTCTGGCCAAGAAAGAGATCGCTGGCAGCGCTCTGGAGTTTTCTCATAAGCTGGAACTGCATCGGCTGGCCGCGTCTGTGGATATAGCGATGGCTGATGCACTGCCCTTGGCAGAAAAGAATCCGGTGTTGGCTTTTGCACGGATTGCTGGACGCACTGTGGGCATTGCCGCAGCCGATCCGGAGGATGCTGTTGCCGGGCCACAATGGGGAGTTGGACAAGCCAAGCCGCTGGTCATCGGAGAGGCCGAGTGTACGAGCCGAACGGTCTCCATTCAGACGACCCGATTGATCGAGCTGTCGGCCGGAAATGCGAAGCTCATCTCGGTGCATGCGCAGCTCGATGGCCCTGCCACGGGATTTGGGAAGAGGTTCTGGAAGCTGCTAGAACAGGCCGATCCATTATCAATAGCTGCACTGCGCAACCAGGGAGTTGCACGGATTCGCTATGAGGACCGCTACTTGAAGTCGCCATTGAACGTGAAACTTCTGCTCGAGGTGCTGGAAGTGCTGCCCGGTAGAACGGCACAGACTCAGGTGGAAATCGGCACGGCCGGGCTGGAGCGTGCAGGACTGTCCGGCTACTGTGCCTATCATGACTTTCCAGAGGACCGGCAGATGGCGGGAGTCATAAGGCGGCTTTTTCCCTGGGCCGAGCTGCGACTGCAGCAAAGACTGAAACTTCCCCATGCACGCAGGCTAGAAATCGTGCTGACGAATGCCAAGGTTTTGAACCTCCTTCTTGATCAAGGCTTTGGTGCATGGAGAGCCGAAGGAGTAGCACGTCATGATTTCAACGCGACCCCAGATGAGCAGGCAAAAGCTATCAGGGAGAGCATGTATTCAGTATTAATGGGGCAACGAAGCGGTATGCCAATCGTGCTCGAAATGTAATGAAGTTGGCCCTAGCCGCGATATCTCACGGAGCTATTGATTAATGAAGTGGGGATCAAAAAATAAATAGCAAAAGGCCGCTGTTTTTGTGGCATAACTGCGTTGTCTAGTCGTAGTTGAATGCCAAAAAAGGAGCGGCCTTTGATGACAGAGTGTATCCAAGAATCGTTCACATTTACAGCCCATTTTTCACGACGTGTACAGGCCGAGTTCACAGCAGGTCGGGTTTCGAGTGACGGCGGCGCGCTTCTTTTGCGTGAGGCAGACCGCAGGATCAACCTTTTGGGCCGGCTGGCGAGTTGTTTTCTTGATGGGCGTGCACCGTTGCTGATCAAGCACCGCTTGTCGGAGATGCTTTCGCAGCGCATCTATGGTCTGGTGCTGGGCTACGAGGACCTTTGCGATCACGAGCAGTTGCGTTCCGATCCGTTGCTGGGAGTGTTGAGCGGCAAGCGGGAACTGGATGAGCCGCTGGCGGGCAAGAGCACGCTGAACCGGCTGGAACTGACGGGGCGCAGCCGGCGATATCACAAGATCTCCTATTCAGGAGAAGCCATCGATCGCCTGCTGGCCGATCTGTACATCGATTCGCACCCGACGATGCCCGATCAGATCGTGCTCGATCTGGATGCCACCGACATCCCGTTGTATGGCCATCAGCCGGAGCGGTTCTTCCACGGTTATTACGACAGCTACTGCTATTTGCCGCTGTACATCTTCGCCGGTGACCAGTTGCTGTGCGCGCGGCTCCGGCCGGCCAATCAGGATGCGGCGAAGGGCTCGGTCGAAGAGGTCAGCCGCATCGTGGCGCAACTGCGGCAGCGCTGGGCTGGCGTGAAGATCGTGCTCCGCGCCGACTCCGGCTTCTGCCGCGAAGACCTGATGGGCTGGTGCGAACAGAACCACGTCGATTATGTCTTCGGCCTGGCGCGGAACAAGCGGCTGGCAAAGATCATCGGCGCCCAGATGCATCAGGCTCAGATGCTGCATCAGAGCAGCGGCAAGGCGGCCCGGGTCTTCGCCGAGTTCAGCTACCAGACCCGCAAGAGCTGGTCCTGCGCGCGCCGCGTAGTGGCCAAGGCCGAATATCTCGACAAGGGCGAGAACCCGCGCTTCGTAGTCACTTCGTTAACCGCTGAGCAGTGGGCCGCGCAGAACTTATACGAAAAGTTCTACTGCGCAAGAGGAGAGATGGAGAACCGCATCAAGGAACAGATGTGCCTGTTCGCCGACCGGCTCTCCACCGACGAGATGAAAGGCAATCAGTTGCGTCTCTACTTCTCCGCCCTGGCTTACACCTTGATGGAAGCGCTGCGCCGGCTGGGACTGAAAGGCACTGCCTGGGCCGAGGCGCAAGTAGATACGATCCGCCTAAAGCTGCTCAAAATCGGCGCCATCGTGCGGCTCAGCGTGCGCCGCGTGCTCCTCCAGCTCAGCTCCGCCTACCCTTGGAAAGACATCTACGCCCACGCCTTCCACTCACTGAGATGCTGAACGCATCCTCTGACCAAAGAAAACTACACTTCCACCTTCGGCCACAGGCAGAGCCATGCTCCAAATACGCGCAACAACATCCAACCCACTGCGCCAGTGAGCCAAACCTGTTCTTGAAGGATCGCCTCGGCTCGAAAAATGACCCCAAGACTCAAATCTTGAATCCGATCACTCTGAAATCAGAGCCTGTGAGAAATCGCGGCTAGCGCTGCGCTCTTCGCGGGAACGATACTCCTTCGCGACCAGCATATTAGTAAATACTGAACTTGAGAGAGTGCATAGGCCTTCCATGAGAATGGCGGTCGATGTCAAGGGTTATTGTGGTTGGGTACCGGTCTTTGCTTTGGCGTATTGTGGAGTGGCCCTACGTGGGTAACCAACTCACCCACATGTCATGGCTCGAGGAATAGCTTCCGCAACATCTAACCGATGGATCCGCAGCATGGGACTTCATCGTGGAGCGGATGGGTAATCCGAGCACTTGGGGAAACTGGGGCAACTCTAAAAAGCGCTTTTTCAGTTGCCCCCGCTGGATGCCCCTCCGGGCGCTGGCTTCCCCAGGAAATTGGCGGACGTCTACGGAACGAGAGGTCCTCCATAACCCATTGGAAAAGATGCAGTTACTTTGGATTTCTGGAAGTTCTTGAATGTCTTGGGAAGTGGCTTTGGTGGACGCGGTAGGAATCGAACCTACAACCTGTCGGTTAAGAGAACAATTATCAACGTATTATCAACGACTTACGCGGAACGGCTGGCAGCCTAAAGTATTGAAAAGGAACGATGGGGAATTCTTGCTGTGGGGTTATTGTGGGGTTTTCGTTCACCACGATGTCAACCCATATTGCACCCAAGAATCACCGAATGGTCGTGCTCTCACGCAAGCCTCTGCCTGGACAGCAGAGCGGTGATTCTGAACTCTGACCACCGGCAATCCGGTTGTATTTGACCGCGTGTTGATAGATCCACTTGACCTCCAGACGCTGTGGCCATACACTAAGTATGTACGGATATCTTCCGTACACATTGCGGGAGGGGACATGCCTACGACAGCTCGATCCATGCGCAAGCAGACAGAACGCAAATTTCGCGAGCGGATCGATGTGCGGCTCGGTCCCGAGCAGAAGACCGAGATTGAAAAGGCGGCCCGCATCAAGGGGCTTACTGTGACGGATTTCATACTCCAGAACGCCGTCACTAATGCGCGCCAGGCGATTCGCGAATATGAAACCTGGACACTGGAGCGCCCCGATGCTGAGCTCTTCGCCGCGGCCCTCATGGAACCCGCCGCCCTTGGTCCTCAGCTAGCCAAAGCAGCGAAACGATACAAGGAGCGATTCCTACAACGTTGAGCCAAGGTCAAGCACAGACATATCGTTTTGAGCCGCTCGGAGAACAACACGACCGGTCGGCGTTTTCATGTGGCGTCGAAGCACTCGACCAATACTTCCGGGGCGATCCCATTCGACAGGATGTAAGCCGAAGGGTCACGAATGCCTTCATGCTCACCCCCGATGGCAAATTCGTCGCCGGCTTCTACACCCTGTCTCCCATCTCCATTCTCAGTGTGGATCTGCCACCCGCTCTCGCCAAAAAACTTCCCGCTCGTCCCATTGGTGCAACGCTCATCGGCCGGATGGGAAGAGATTTATCTCTCCGAGGTCAAGGTATCGGCGAAATGCTGCTGATGGATGCTCTTCACAAGGCATGGCAAGCATCAAAGCTTGTCTCCTGTTGGGCGGTGGTCGTCGATGCCAAGGAAGGTGCCCGCGATTTCTATATTAAAAACGAGTTCATCCCGTTTGCTACGCAACCGAACCGGCTGTTTCTCTTGATGAAGAAGATCGATCTGATGTTCCAATAGTTCTGATAGCCGGGCTGCGAATAGGGGGAGCAAAACATGGCAAAGGTCAACGCGGAGCCTCACGTTAGACCATCATCGTTCGAAGCGCCCGGATTATTTGGAAACAGAACAGATCTCGAACGGCTACACCGACTGGTCGACGAGCAGAAATTTACTCTCCAAACATGGTATGAAGAGGATGGATCGCTTTGGGCATCCATCATGCCGACGGAAAAACACGCTCAAATTGCACGCAACTCCCGAGTGCTACTTCCCTCTCGGACGCGCTTCGGACCGCTCGCAGATTGGATGCCGATCGCCACTGGAAAACGGCTCTCCGAAATTCTCGCGAAGCTCGCAGGGATACTTGGAAACCTGAACCCCGATTTACTGCACCGCGATTCGGAATGGACCAAGGCCGTCATTGATGCGGTTCGGATCGCTATGAACACCAATCACGATGAAAACCTTCGGATCGTCGGTGAACCTCGCCGCTAAAAATGCCTGCGCTGTTTCCGCAAAGGGTCTTAGCGTACATTCGTTTCCCTTTATTGAGGTGTCCCCTTACTCCCGGCAGGATTGGATTGTAGCAAGCGGCAGAATTGAGGTGTATCCAGCAACCTGAGGGTGCCAAAGGCACGCCGTCCGCAACTAGGCCCTCGTTTCCGGCGCCTATAAGGGGCTGTCCAGCCTGACACTTTCTATTGCCTTCCGATACTCCGAAAGGAACTGAATTGCGGCCAGGCGCATGCCTGCCCGGCATCCTGCACGCTCGGCTTCCGATGTACGCCAAGGTGCACAGAGATTCTCTTTCGCAAGTTGCTCGACGACGGCTGCCTCCATTTCTTCGAGGTTCACCGCTCTATCCTCGAACTGCTCTCGTAGACGGGCCAGCGTGATGACAAAGCCATCGATACGGGCGAAGCGATACTGTTCCGATTCACGATGCATGGGTTCCTCCATTCGGTTTCAAGACAAACGAAAGCGCCAGCCACTGGTCGAACGATGGCTGGCGCAAGGATGTTCACTTCGAAAGCGGGCCACATCTCGATGTGGCCCACAAGGTGGTGGATTTCAGCGGGTCAGAAACAATTTGCCGTCCTGATTGAATGCCTGGCGGAGAATGAGTCGTGCCTCGCGCAGGTACTGGTGCACCTTTGCTTTTCTCAGGCCCATCGCTTGAGCGATCACCTTCGGGTCGAGGATCGGCCTCCTACACCTCTCCCGTTTCCACGCGTCCGGATCGCCCGATGTTGTGAAAGCGTGTTGCTTCAGCGCGTGATCGGGACCGAGAGAACGGATACACTCAAGAGTCGCCCGCACAGGCGGCCGGAGTTGGGGAAAGGCCATCACCTGGTCCAGCAATTCCCAAGTAATGATCTCGTCTTCAATCCCATTTCGAAACGGCCCTGTCGCGTTGGCGAATACCGTGAGATCGGCTTCCGCGCGGACGCCATCGTTCTCGTCGCGTCGGAAGTACGCGCGCAGGGCTCCCCGCACCATCGCTCGCAGCAGATAACGCCGGAAAGCATCATCGTCCGGTTTCAAGGTTCTCTTCGTTTGAAAGACTTCAAGTACGGCCTCCACTGCGCCACCGTACATCAGCTCAATCTGTAGGTCAGAGGGATGGACAAAGACTTTCGCTGCCCGCCTGCGTGCAGACCGCTCTGCCAGTGGCAGCGCAGCGGAAAGAAATACGTCCATGGCGCGCGGATGGTCATGGTCGAAGCGGTACGCAACCTCGGCCACCTGAATGCGGGTGTCTCTGGGCGTTGTGGTGAATAGATGGTGCAGAAGAGCCTCCATCTGTAATTCGTCGAGGGCAGGAATCTTTCTCTGAGAGATCAAAGTCGTCACGATATCAAACATGAACCAGGCTCCTTCGCGGTGGATTTGCCCGTTTTCGGCCCTGGTGGGCCAAAAAAAGACATTCGTTTCATGGCTGGCGAAGGAAGAGCGGAGAGAGGCGGTGTCAATCTCCGAAGCCCGTGAGGGGCGAGGAAGCGAGCGCGGCGCGCACGATTGCGCCGCGCGGAGCTGCACGAGCGGGATTGACAGAAGGAGCCGAACGGAGCCTAGAGTTCGCCCGGAAACGAATGTCAGGAGATGTGATCAGCCGATGGCTGCATCGAAATGGTTTTTGCGCGTGAGAGGTATCCCGGATCGAAGTACATGGGGTCAAAGATCCGTAGGGATGGCACGGAGATCGGCACAAGGCTTAGCGGGCAGGCAAACGCTTAAATAAACAGGTCCTGCAAATTCATAGAGATAGAACATCCGGCGTCTCGGCACGATGTTAGCTCTTAAATAAGTCAGGCCCAGAATGGCAAGTGGCGAGCCATCTAGCCAAGGAGAGCTGTCCCAGTCGGTCAAGCACAGTTTGGAATCTTTGAGCGATGTGATCAATGTCTTTCACGGGCGAGTGGAGCGAGGAAGCGAGCGACTCCAATTCCAGGCGCCATGCCGCCGGAATCTCGAAGGTTCGTGGTAGCTGGTGGGTACCGCGCTCTTTGAAGACTCTTTCGACCGTATTGCGAGTTTGAACGTCGTCGAGTTTCCCGAGTGCGTCGATCAGCAGGATGTCGAGCACATCGCGGGCACGACCGGAAGACACTGGCCCGGTGATGCGTGGAGTTTCTGCGCCACCTGCTCGCTGAGGTTGAGACAGCGCACGGGCGTAGTGACAGGAAGTCCCATTTCAATCAAACCGCTTATGGCAGGGGCTACGAGATCTGGAGCCTCAATGCCGGGTGGGCCAAGGTCAACATCGAGGGTTTGCCAGCCGCGGGTCTTATACGAGATCGGGACTTCGACCCGAACAGTATCGGCCAGCTCCATGTGGCGCGTACGAGTGTGGAGGCGGAAGGTGAATTCGTCGAATCCAAGCTGAAGGGCGGAAGCAAAGCTCGATAACCGCGAGGCACGGTCCCCGTCGAGGCCGAGATCGAGGTCTTTGGTGGCGCGCGCAGCTCCGGCAAGTCGAAGTTCCATGGCGACGCCACCTTTGAGGTAATAGCGGCTCAGAATTCCTTCATGGATTGCGCGCTCGAGCGCTCCGCACAATGCCAGAAACGATACCCATCGGCGCAATCGTTCCTGGTCCAGTCAGTGTTCCCGTGCTACGCGGCCGAGTGTCTTTTCCAGCCGCTCCCTGGGGCTTGGACTCATGATTGGACCTCTTTGACTTGCACCTGGTTGTCAGTCAATTGGTGTGCGAATTGATTGGTCTGCCTTTTCAAACGGGCAGCTTCGGAATCACTGATGTAGCCAGTTCGCCGGGCATCGGCGACAGCCTGCCGGGCCAGATCGATGCCGCCTGATTGGTTAAGTACATCGGTGATGGTTTTCGCTACAGTTGTTACTGTCAATCCTTCATGCAAAGTCACATCGAATGGACCGAGATCACCGCGATGAATGGCAATCCATTTAGGCCGCTCCCGTCGGAGCCGGGCGGTCTTTGGAACGGTGATGTTGATCAGTGCAGGGTTGGCATCAGAGAAACCATACAGAGCGAGCGCGGTTTCGTGGGAGAGCGCAACATCCGGTTCTTCTGGTCCGTGATTGGCTTCTGCCCACATCAGGGCTTCGCGGCATTGCGAGAACTTGGACTGCGGAAAATGCGCGATCCGATAGACTCCTCGCGCGGCTCTTTCCAGCCGGCCACGTTGCGCCAGACGTACGAGTACTGAATCCAGGATGCCCGCCTTTCGAGCCTGTTTTGAAGTCAGGAGACCATCGTTCTCCTCGGCAATCGCAATCAGTTGGTCCATCCGTGAGCGGGGCATGGTGCGAGTATGGGACCAGTCGTGATGATATGTCAATATAGTTCCATAGTGGAACTATATTGACATTGCTTCTCAACCGAATCACAATATGTATCCAATTTACTTTCTATGTTTTAATCAGAACCAACAGGGATTCCCTCGATGCAGTTCGCTGGAATTCGTCAGACAATGTTTGACGAATCTCGAATTTTGCAGACGGTGTCTGAATCTGCATACCGCCTTTCATATCAAAGAGATACGTTGACCGATCACTCGGCTTTGGTTGATTTCGATTGCGGAGGATTTGCTTACGTCGGTTGAAAGCTGAGGAGTCAGCTGACTCGCATCGTTTGTGAAAATCGTCGCCTCATGGCTGGCGCGGGAGACGGCAACATACCCGAACCGCGAATTCAGCAGGTCGGGATGCACTCCGGTATCGGCGTTGATGAGAACCCGCTCGGCGGTGAGCCCTTGCGCGCTGTGGCTGGTCACGGCGTACCCGTGGTCGAAGTGGCGATGGGTCGCGGCGTCGAATTCGATTTGGCGACCGTCATCACGACGCGCGGAAATGTGACCATCAGGTCTAATCGACTCGATGACTGCGAGATCGCGATTCGCGACACCCAGGGCTTTGTCTGGTGACGTGAACTGAATCCTGTCGCCAACAGAGAAGTCATGTGCGACCTCGCGGTAGACATTGACGCCGGTCAGACGGCGGGGATCATAATTGACGACATTGCCCGAAGTCTGTTCAACGGAAAGCAGATTCGCAGATGCGTTGACGCCAACAACAACTCCGTAGGTCCCGGTCTCGACGCCCACTGCTTTGCTTCCGCGTGCGTACCGCACAACATCTCCGATTTCATAGCCACTGGCCCACCGGCGTTCGGCGCCCGTCATCTCCTGGCGTTGAACAAGAACTCTGAAATGGTGATCTTCCCGCGCTAGCGTCCCTTTGCTCTTCAATTCTTGGCGCACTGCGACATTCAACTCGCGGCGGGAGGCATTATCAGGCGAAACAATCAGCGTCTTGTCAGGCGATTCGACGTACCTTTTGGCGATTTCCTTAATCCGTTGCCCAGTGTCGGAGATTTCGCGAATCCTTCCCTGCCTGTGCAGCGATTCGAGAGCGCCATGCACATCGCCTTTAGCGAGGGACTCAACAGCGGACTTGAGAGCCGGATCTTTCTGCCGGACGATTTCGTCAAGGTGCGCGGTGCGCATTCCCGCCTGCTGCAACTGCTCGAATGGGCGGCCAGCTTCAACGCCCTGGTGCTGACGGGTGTCACCAATGAGAAGAACCCGATCCTGTGGCCCGAGCCGCGCCAGAAACTCCCGGACCTGGTTCGTGCTTGCCAGACTCGACTCGTCTACAAAGTAGAAACACTTTCTTTCCGTCGCGTCACGGTTCGCCCCACGGGCCAGGAATCCCTGCAAAGTTCCGGTCTCGACGCCAGCTTCTGCGAGCTGCCGAGCTGCCCGTGAAGTCGGCACCAGTCCTTCGACGTTGTACCCCTGGGAATCGACCGCAGCGCGGACAACAGAGAGCGTCGTTGTCTTTCCTGTCCCTGCATAACCCTGGACACCCTGAATGCGGTCGCGCGAACTCAAAACATCTTCGACCACACTCTTCTGCGCACGATTGAGATAGGAATGCTGGTCCGCAACAGCGATCGCCTGAGAGCGGGAAAGAACGGCCTCCACCTGGCGCCGTCCTTCGCCGACCCTGCGCAGGATTTCATGTTCCGCCTCGATGGTGCGCGCGGTCGTGAACTGACGTGCAGGCGAGTTGCGCTCGACCAGTTGGAATTCGCCCGTCGAGAGCCGCGCATTCAGGTTGGCGCGCACCTGGGAGTACGTCACCTCGCCCATGCCACGGCGGAGTCCATCGCGAATCAGCGCCCGCTCATCGACAACCGCCTCTCGCTCAAAGTTCTTGTCACGTGAGAACGTCAGAGACTCGCGCACCCTGTCAACTGTTTGAGCGGGTTTTTCCTGATGTTGCTGCCTTTCCCGCGCAGCACGAACCACGGCGTCAGCCTGGTTACCGTACTCGGCTGCAAGTTTTCGGTGGGCTGCCAGCACGTCTGCGGTCGAATGAATCCCTTTGCGGTCGCGCGTCGAATGCGCGGCGATTTCGGCGGCTTCGAAGCCCACTCTGCCGGTCCTTTCGAGATACTCCCGGATCTGCTGGCTACGCGGGCTCGATGCATCGAGGTACTCCTGCGAATAGCCCTTGATCTCCGGCGCGCCGCTCCGGCCAGCCGTGATCTCATAGCCAAGCTGGCGGAGCCGGTAAGTCAGCTCGGACTGGTAGATCGCGGTCGCAAACTGCTGGGACGCGAACAGACTCTGCGGCTGCAGTGCGCGATACTGACCGTTGTCCCGTTCGGTCATATTGAAGATGACGGCGTGCGTATGAAGTTGCGGGGCAACATAGCCGTCCACAGGGCGCGCGGTGTCATGTTCAAACTTCGCAGCGACAAACTTCGCGGTCGTCTCCGGTGCGTGGTTGCTGCCGATCCGTGCCTGCGTATAGTGCTCAAGTTGCTCTAGCGCGGCGCGAACGCTCTCGCGATGCGCATCACGTACCCGGTCGTCGCCGCCGACAAGTGCAGTCAGCGAAACAGATTTCGGCGCTGCGAAAGTCGCATCCCATCCGGCGCGGTGCTCCATGGTCTTGACCACCTTGCCGTCTGCACCTTGGTATTCATAGGAAGCGCGCTGCCGGACCAATTGTTCACCTGTTTCGGGATGCTGGCCCTGGCTCAAGGCGGCAAAATCGGCCGCGGAAACTGCGCCAGCGAGACCGAATCTTCCGGCAAGCTGCCCCTGCCACTCACCCCGAATTTCCCCCTTCTGCGACCAATAGTTCTGTTCTTTCGAAGTGAACTCCTTGGCGTGATAGGTCTGCGCCTGGCCAGCAGAGAGTGGTTTCGAAATCGTCAGCATGACTCAAAGCTCCGCGTTGAATGGAAGAACGGCCTGCTGTTCTTCTGTTTTGGATTTCGACTCAATTCGCGGGGCGACGAGCTGCAGCTTCGGTCTTTCCTCGGGTCTTAGTTGTGGCGCCACTGAAACGGGTTGTGGCGCCTGCATCTCGGCCGGTGTCTCAACTTCTTTCTTGGGTCCCCTCACAATGAAGTCGTCCTTCAGGCGCTCCAAGAATTTCTGTTGCGTGGCTGGCATTTCGAGAACCGGGAACGAGAACCGGGTCACATAGTTTCCGTGCTTCAGGAAGGCGTGCAGGTTATCGAGGCCGCTAATTTCTGAATCGAGCACAAGCGGCTCCGTCTGCCGGTCGAGGGCGAAGTTTCGACCGGAGCGAGTCCCATCGAAATGCGTCTCCTTCATCCGCTCGATCTCGACTTTCCCTATCGCACGGCTGACCCATTCGGCCGCGTTGGGCTCCGTCGTCTTGAGGAAAATCTTGGTGGCGGGTTGCGATAGCATGACCTCGGCCAAGTGACCGTAGACCACTTCAAGCTGGGCCTTGCCCTGAAAGCCCAGAACAATCGGATTGCGCGATTTGCGATTCTCCGTGATGGCCGTGTGCAGCTGCGGCAGCCGCTGCAGACTGGCCAACTCGTCCAGGACAAACCACACCGGATGCTGCTCGGGCTTCGGTGCGCTGAGGAGGCGCAGGACGAGCATGTCGATCCACAGGCTGTGTAGTGGACGGAGCGCTTCGCGCTCTGCCGGCTGCGAGGTGAGGAATATCCATCCTTTGCGCTCTTTTGACCACTCGCGGGCGGTCCATTCGGCTGCCGCATCCTCTTTACCTGGCAGCAATCGGAAGCTATCGGCAATGAGACTGAGTGAGCCGAGCACGCCCGACCGCTGCTGGGGCGCTGACGGATCAATCAAGGAGGCGAGCTCTGTGTCCTTGATGCGCCGGTCGATCTCATCCGGATGCGACATCCACTCGACCAACTGCTGCGGTGTCGGGAGGTCGAGCAGCAAATGGGCAAAGATCTTTTGCGGACTTTCCACGAAAAACTCGCCCTTCCTGTCGTTGGTTGGTTGGAACAGCGAAGCCGCGATCGTTCGCGCTTCCGCACGCCGAATCAACTCTTCAGACGGTCCCCAATAGGGGCAGCGACGATCCAGTGGATTCAGGACGATGTCGCCGCGCGACTCCGAATAGAAGCGTTCAATGAACTCGCATGCCGGGTCGTAGATGATCGCCGAATGCTTGCGCGCCTGGATCTGGCGGAGCATTTGTATGACAAGCGTGGTTTTGCCGGTGCCGGTATCGCCGATGATTTCAACGTGCTGGTCTTCGGCGCGTTCGGGAACACGTAGAAGATCGCGGCTTTCGTTTACCCGGATTCCTATTCCGGCTCCTCGGACAGCCTTGTTGAACTGTTTAGGCGAGACCAGGATCGGCCCTTTGAGGCGCCTCCCGTACTTCATTTCTTTCCACCGTCGAATGTCCTTGGGGACCGACCAGGGAAGCTGCAGTAGGCAGAAGATTCCTCCGAAAACAAGCTGAAGTCCGAACATGCCGAAAAGAGTCTGACCGTCGTAGACGTGCTGCGCAAGGTAACGTTGAAGGCCAGTGGAGGAGAGGACCAGCGGCGTGCTTCGATAGAGAAAGACCATGCCTCTTTGCCGGGCGGAATCGGACAATTGAAGCGGTATGGGCTTTGCGCCCGGCTGCGGCGTTGAACCGGCCTCAACGTCCCCGGCCCCTGCGTACCAGGTGTGACGTTTGGCATCTGACATCAGCAGCATCCGGTACTTCATGTGGAAAGGAACGGATGCTGTTGCCGCTGTTTTGATGTACGCCGGGAGGTAGAACTGCTGCAACGGCGACAGCACAAAAATGAACCGGAAATACACGAAAAATCCGGTCGCGATGAGCCCCAACAGCAGCGCTCCCAGGGTGTAGATGGGTTTATGCGGAGGCCAGATAATGGTCTCTTTCCGGCCCCAGGTTACTTCAGCCATGTTGCTCCTCCTCACTTCCTTTCCTGTACTGCGCCATGGCATCGCAGGCGGCGCGATGCTTGTTGGCTTTCACTTGGCGCATAAGCTCCTGGCATTGCTCGCGGCTCATGCGCTCGCCTGACGCGACCGCCGAAAGCACGCGCGTCAGGAACATCTGCAGGCCGATGATCTCGACCATCTGCGGGTCGGCGTCGGGCGCCTCGGACGACAGCTTTGCTTCGCGAAAAAGCACATCGCGAATCCATTCGCCGAGGCGGACGCCGCGCGCCGCCGCCGCACTTTCAAGCTGGGCAAGTTCCTGGTCCGTCACCTTTGTGCTGGCGGTGACGGTGCGGAATTCCCGCGCGTTGTCCTGATTGGTATCGAGGATGATTTCTGTCATTGTTGCCTCCGTTTACGTGTGTTTACCGGGAGCGATCTGGAGCGCTCTCGAAAATGCAAGTTGTTGAATCCAAACAAGGCGCTCTGGAGCGCCCCAGAGCGCTCTGCAGCGCCCTACGAGGGGTGGATTGTCGAGATTCAGCCGGTGCGCAGCACCGAACGGGATTCTTCGGGTACCGATGCAGCTTTTGGAACCGGCTCACGACGTGCCTCCACCCCGACGACGGGCGCCTTTCCGTTGGCCGCCGGCTCCGCGCCATCTCCGGTCCCGAGTCGGCGCACGCGCAGAGACGGCACCACCTTCCCTGCCCGCGAGGACTTCAGATACTCCTGAAACTCGCGGTCCTTCGCGAAGACGTAGTTGAGTGCTTTGTCCACGACATCGTCAGCCGATCCGTGGACAAATGCGGCGTACTGATCGACCAGGTTTGCGGTGGCCGAGTCAAGGCGAATCGTGGCGCTCACGTATCGGCTTTGGGTGACTTCAATCAACGGCATATACGAACCTCCTTGGTGTGCCTGAAATCAGGCGATCTTCTTGCGGGCGATCATGCGCTGCGCCGTGAACGCGATCTCATGTGCGCGGGCAGAGCAAAGCTTGTCGGGAATTTGGAAGCGGCGGCGAACCTGAAGCATCGTCACGACGTCGGCGATCGGAAGCCCATCCTTGAGCCAGAGCCAAGCCGATGCCACGTCTACAGTTCGCTGCGCGTAGTACACGGGATCGGGCTTGTCAGAGCGTCTTTCTGCCAGCGTTCGAGTCAGCTTCAGCGGGTCCTTTCCGCGGGCTAATTCCCCGAGAATCCAATCAGACTCGGAATGGGAGTGCTTTCCGGGCGGCTTCAGGGGTTCAATTGGTCTCCGGAAGCTATCCCGATTAGGGACGCGATGAACGAGCTTAAAGTCCTCCGAATGCGACACCGATAAGGTCGGATATTCGACTGTCACAAGGTGCGCCGGATCGTACTTCTGGTTCAGGAATCCGGGCAGGCGCAGGACCCGGTTCGAGTCGGTGCAAGCGGGGTCGCCTCCGAAGGTGATCGCCAACTGTTTGAGCAGGGTTTCCTGCTGCTCAAACGGGATGCATACGATGCGCCAGAGCACCTGGTATTTGCCTGGTGATGTGGACACGATTGCGGTCGGAATCGGCACCGTATTCGAGGTCCTCAGAGTGGCGAGTTTCGCCTCCCCATCCATGTCCAGATCGAGGTACAAATGCCGGACCTCGGCGTTGCTCTCCTTCGTCCGCTTCCGGCTCCCGGGGATCATGGGATTCGCGGCGAAATAGACGTTCGCTCCTGCCGCATTTTCATGCGCCAGCCAGCCCAGATACCGGGGCTGAAGCGCGCGCTCCAACGTGACAATTCGCTGGGCGATTGTGGCCGGCGAGGTGCGGCGAAGGACGATCGCAATCGTCTCGCTGAGAGCGAAGGATCGGCCGAGGAATTCGCACGCGATTCCGAGCTCAATCGGCTCTCTACGTGGCATGGTTCGCCTCCATGACGGTCTCGATCAGGAATCGCTTCGCGTCACGGTCATAGCCGCGAATGGCCAGAACTTCGCGGACAACTCTCGAACCCTGCTTGCGCTCGATGTGGACCACGAAATCGACGGCCTCTCCGATCTCAGCTTCGGTATCGGAGAATGTGCTCTGGGAGTGGCTGCGCATCACCAGATTGGCGAAGCGATGGAGTGCCTTTTCGGCGGAGTTTGCGTGGATGGTTGCAAGCGACCCGGCGTGGCCCGTATTGAAGGAATCAAGAAGCGTTCGTGCTTCAGTTCCGCGAACTTCTCCGAGAATGATCCGGTCGGGACGCCAGCGCAGAGACGACTTCAAAAGATCGTCGAAGGAGATGCGGGATTTGAAGGTATCGGTCTGGCATTCGGCAGCCAGGACGTTCGGCTGCTCGATGCGCAACTCTGCCGTATCCTCGATGACTACGATCCGCTCTCCTGCCGGAATTGCCTGGGCAAGAATGTTCAGCAGAGTCGTCTTCCCGGTCCCGGTTCCGCCACTAATAAGGACGGTCTTGCCGGCGCAGATCTGCGCGCTTAGGTAGTCCGCAAGCGAAGTACTCAAGGTTCCGCGAGCGATGAGATCATCGATGGTGAATCGGCGGCTCGTGAACTTGCGGATGGTGAGTGCTGGGGCAGGCCGTACAACCGGCGGAATGACTGCAGCGATTCGGCTTCCATCCGGAAGCTGAGCGTGCAGGAGAGGATTATCTTCATCCAGTTTCTTCCCGAGATGATTCGCGATCACTTCGAGCCCGGTGCGAAGTTTGTTTGCGTCGAATCGAACGCTCACTTCCGGGGAAACGATTCCGTCACGCTCGAACCACCAGGACGCATCGGGATTGCCCATGATCTCGCTCACGCTGTCGTCCAGCAGAAGCGGCTCGATCGGACGAAGGAATGGAAGGATCAGATCAAAGCTCATGACGAATATCTCCGTTAAATAAGGAACTGGCCTAAGCGGCCGGTTCCTCCCCTGCATCCTGGTCATCCGGGCCGGCTTTCTCAGCCCGGTCGAGCTTCAGGATCGAATCGACCCGGATCTCCCAGATGCGCCGCTTGAAGTCGGAATTCTTGCTCGCGATTTCGCGGCTCCGCAGTTCGCCTTCGATCTGGACGTTGGCACCCTTGGTCAGTGTTGCGGCGAACTCGGCGAGCTTGCCGAAGACTACGCAGCGATGCCATTCGGTATGCGCAACATACTCGCCGCTCTTCTTGTCCTTGTGGGAGGACTTGGTTGCGAGTGAAAGTGTCGTAAAGCTGCGGTTGTTGGCGTTGCGAACTTCTGCGTCAGCGCCGAGAAATCCGATAGCAGTCAGTCGATTGAGGTACATGGTCCAGTCTCCGTTTTGTTGAGATTCCCGCATCGTGCTCGGGTCACACTTGAGCGAAGCCAGCGAGGGGCCCGGCTCCCAAGGCCGAAGCTCTGCATTTACGGAGGCTCCGGAGAAATCTTTCCGCTGTACTTTGCGAACAAGATTTCGAGCGGAAACCGTAACCGCCAGGCGATGCAATCGAAGCAGAAGAGCGAGCTGCCGCCGGGCGCCGGTTTAGCGCCGAAGCCGTGACCGAGCACAGAGCGGGATACAAAACGGCGTACGCTCTCTGGACCCAATTCGCCCATCTGAGTCCCGGCGCAGGAAGTTCCCAATGCCCTGCTGCGACGATTCGTCGACTGGCCTCCGCAACACGGAGACAGTTCGCAGAGGCTACCCTCACAGCACTCGCGGGCCGCAGCCGCCTTGCTCCTGACGCCACAGCCAATCGTTCAGATCCGAGACGCGAAAGCGCCAGTACTTGCCGACATGCCGTCCTGGGATCTCGCCGCGGCGGGCCTTCTTCTTGAGGGTTTTGGGGTGCATGCGTAGAAGCGTCGCGGCTTCGATCGCATCCAGCAACGGTTCGAATTCAATGACCGGGAAGCGGGCCTGAGCAGTGATTTGAGTAGAACGTGATGTAAGGGGAAACGTCATCGTAACCTCCGATGACGCGATAATGGCCGCGTTTCTGTTATCTGTCCAAGGCTTTCTTCGCACATGTTGATGCGTAAAACGCAACAATACGGTGCGGTTCGCCACTCTGAGGAACCTTCGGATACATACGCTTCTTCGACTCAGTCTCAAAAAGATGAGTCTCTCGCATTGGGCAGAAGCTCTGAGCACATTGGCAAAAAACTCAGCCACCGACAACGCCGGCCAAGGTCTTATGTTTTTGAGGAGGATTCAAACCTGGATATTTCTTGACTATCAATTCAGATCCGCGTCGAGTCAATACTCGCTACGCGGCAGCGGTCGTCCCGATATTTCGCCGCAGGGCCTTCACATCGCGTCAAGGCGGTTGACCGAAGAATCGGCTGTACTCGCGATTGAACTGGCTGACGCTCTCATAGCCCACCTCATACGCCGCGCTCGTCGCATCCAGACCATCCTTCAGCATGCGCTCGCGCGCGGCGCGCAGCCGAAGCTGTTTCTGGAACTGAAGAGGGCTCATGGATGTGAGTGCCCTGAACTGGTGATGGAGTGTTGAGACGCCCATCCGCGCGATGTCGGCGAGTGCTTCCATCCGCAGGGGCTTGTCATAGTTTTCGTTGAGCCAGGTGATTGCCTTGGCTGTTCTCTGGGTCAAATTTCCTGACGAGACGATTTCCCGCAGCCGTTGGCCTTGCGCAATGCGGAGAAGACGATAGATGATTTCGCGCTCGATCAAGTGCTGAAGAAATAGGATGTCTTCGGGTGTGTCCAGCAGATCGATGAGCCGCAACGAACTCCGCGATTCCGGTGTGCTGGTCCAACTGGCTCGCAAAGGGCACCAGCGACGAGCCCGAGAGCGGTGGCGGTCTGATGGTTGGAGCGATCCAGTTTTCGATCATGCTGGGCGGCGCCTTTGGAGGTCTGCTCCTCGATCGCATCTCAGTGGCCGCGACATTTATCGGCGGCTCTGTCCTTCTCGTTCTCGCTTCATTCGTTGTCGGCACGGGGCGCCGTATCCAACCGAGCCGTTTGGCTCAACATCCAACCCGCTCTGGTTTCGGCGACTGGCGTCGAGAACCGGAGATATGTTGAAACTGCGCGGACTGAACTAAGCGAAGCCGATCGAAAAACCTCAGACAGGAGATGGAGTATGAAGGGAACAGTTCTCTACGGGCCGCGCGATGCGCGATTTGAGGAGCGTGAGGCACCGCGAATCGAGCAGCCGACGGATGCCATTATCCGAGTCGCCGTCACCTGCGTCTATGGCTCCGACCTGTGGCCGTACGGGGGAATTCAGAAGATTGCGCGACAACACCGGCCCGCCCAACGGCCACGCGGCGAAGCCTTCAGACAGTCTCGCTGCAGTGTCCGCGACCATATCGGCGAGGCGACATGCTCGCCAGACAGACGCCAGTGGGCTTCGCCGCAGATTGAAATTTCGTGGCGCTATTGAATGGCCTCCAGCCCGCCGCCAGCTGGTTCGAAGCTTGACCGATTCATTGAGCTGCTTGAATCCGGCGTCATCTCCGTCAGAAGGCGCTCGGTCAACTCTTCCCAACCCTGGCCCGGATCGTTCAGAACCTCCTTCGGCGTGCGGTCGACTCCCGCTCTGGCGAGTTGATACCTGACGAGGGCCACTTTCAGACGGCGGCCCGCCTCCCGGTATGCATGATCGGCTATGAGACCTTTCCTTTCTTGGTCAGCATTATGATTTGCGTCGAGGCGCTGTTTTTGCAGCATTACTGATCGGAAATCGCGACTGCCGCACATGGAGAATGCGGTCAACGAAAAATTCACAGGCCGACAGTTGACAATCCTCTCCGAATAGCAGTACGTTGCTGTGCAGTTGTTTCAGCTTCACAAAAGTCAATACGAGTTTCGCCAGGGCATTCCGCGCGAATGCCAAGTTTTTTTATTGTCATTTTTCCTGCCCGCGGCCCACCGCTGCGCGGCCGGGGATCTTCCCTTCAACTCTGCGCAAGTCGTGAGTCAAGAGGTCTTCGAGTGCTTCTCGTGACTTCTTCGCGCGTTCCGCCACCGGCGGACGAATGGGATTTTTTGCGCTCCAATCGTCGCCCATCACGAATCGCGGCCATCTTCCTGGTTACCGTTCTGACTGCGGGCACGGCGGGAGCGTGGGCCTCCCGCGCACATCCACATTTCCGCGAGGTGATTAAAAGTGAACGCGAATGAGCTAAGTTTGCGACGTCGGAAACTTCTTATCACTGTAACGCTGGTGCCGGTTCTCGGGTTAATGGTACCGGCATACGGTCAAAACAATCCGTCGGGCCGTGGGAATTCAGCCTCCGTTCAACCTGCTCATATCATTTCGGACTGGTCTATGCACCACACGGTCTTCTCAAACCCTGGGACTTCCGCGAAAGCTCAGCAGGATGGAACATACGATCGGTGGCTGAAGATTGTGGAGGACCCACGTTACAAAATAGAACGACTGATCCGTGGCGGGGCAGGCCCACGAATTGGACCTTCGGCTTCTCTGGCCTCCTCTCAGGCCGGATCAGCAGTCAACGCGAGTTCGACCACTAGCGCTGGAACCTCTGCCGCTCCGGTCGTCCCCGCGACCAATGCGCGATATCCCGGCGGGGTGCTGCCTCGCGGCTTAATGCACGCGTTAATACTGCCTCCCGTGCAATCATCCCGAATGTCGCCAAGTTTGCCCACAGCCCAACTTAGCTCAAACACGCCCAACACATCAGATTCTCCGCAGAGAGACTGGAGCGAGCTGATCGGCGCCAATGGCACCGTCGGGCTTGACAACTTTCCAGCAACCTTCACCAGCAATCCCGCAGATTGCACAGATGACTTTGCAGTTTTCAACACGAGTGTGGCGGGGTCCTCGACCCAGGCGAGCATCTTGGCTTTCAATCAACTTTATAGCGGTTGCACCCCGAACTCTTCCGTTTACTGGGCTTACGACACCGGCGGGGCGATTATGACAAGTGTGTCCACCTCTCTCGACGGCACACAGATATTGTTCGTCCAGACGGATAATACAACCGGGAATGCAGATTTGGTTCTCTTGAAATGGGCAGCGTCCAGTGGCTCCCTTACGAGTCCGATGACTTTGACCTCCAACAGTTCCTTCCCAAACTGCACGGCGCCGTGCATGATTTCCATTCCCTTTGCGGGTAACCCAACCGACAGCCTTTCCCCGGCATACATCGATTACAGCTCGGGGAATGTTTATGTCGGTGATGACGTGGGAAATCTTCACAAATTCATCAATGTATTCACGAGCAGCACGCCTTCTGAGGCAACCAGCCCCTGGCCCGTGACCGTGAATCCTTCGACCGGAGCAGCACTTTCCTTCCCAGTCTACGATTCGGTCAGCAATAACATCTTCGTTGGCGATTACCAGGCAAATTCCTTGCTGAGCTGTGGGTCGGTAGGAGGGTCGGAAGATGGGCTGTGCGGCTATCTTTACGCCGTCAATGCAAGCACTGCGTCAGTCACACAGTCGGCTCAGTTGGATTATAACTTTGGTGTCTATGACGGCCCAATTGTGGATTCAGCTGCGGGCATGGCGTATGCCTTTGCCGGAGCGGACAATTCATCCAACTGCTCTGGCGGCCCCTGTGCCGCTGTCTTCCAGTTTCCAGTCAATTTCAGTAGCGGCGCTGCAGGAACAGAAGCAACAGTCGGGGCCGGCTATGAATATCTGTTCGCGGGCACCTTCGATAATCAATACTATATTTCGAGCGATCCACCTAGTACTACTGTGTTATAAACTAGATACCCGTCTGCAAGTATTCAGGCGTATGGAGGCGGGTATGGTTGTACCTTGGCTGCATGAGCGCCAACATCGGTACTTCAGGCGCCCGGCAACAACGCCTGACGAGCTATCTTGACCGTCTGGCGGAAGCGGCTGGGCACGCGGATCGCGCTGTTCCTCTGAAGTCGTATTGCACCGGGCTGCTGCTGCCCGGGGAACGCAAGTCGATTGAGCCGATGGCAGCTCGTCTGGCCCCGGACAACGTCCGGCGGATGCACCAGTCGCTTCACCATGTTGTGGCCGATGCTCCGTGGAGCGATGAGTTTCTGCTCGGCAGCGTTCGCGACTACGTGCTCCCTGCGATGACCAAGACCAGCCCCATCGTGGCCTGGATTGTCGATGACACCGGGCTTCCGAAGAAGGGAACTCATTCCGTCGGGGTAGCGCGTCAGTATTGTGGCCAGACTGGGAAGCAAGATAACTGCCAAGTAGCCGTTAGCCTGTCGGTCGCCACGTGGAGTGCGAGCTTGCCTGTCGCCTACCGTTTGTATCTGCCTGAGGCTTGGACCAACGATGCTGAGCGCAGGCAACAGGCCGGGATTCCCCAGCAGGTCCTGTTCGAGACCAAGCTGGAGATCGCGCTCAGCCAGATCCGCCAAGCCTTGGCCGACGGAATTGCCCAAGGAACCGTACTGGCTGATCCGGCTTACGGCAACGATACGGGCTTCCGTCAGGCGCTGGCAGGAATGGAATTGAGCTATGTGCTGGGCGTCCAGAGCAGCACCACCATCTGGCCGCCGGGAACTCAGCCGCTCTCCGCACCCAAGTACCCCGGGCGCGGTCGACCGGCGAGCCGACTGCGCCGCGATCCGGAACATGCGCCGGTAGCAGCCAAACAACTGGCGCTGAACTTGCCGGCCAAAGCATGGAAGACCGTGATGTGGCGAGAAGGCACGCGCCATCCCTTGCGTTCCCGTTTTGCCGCCGTGCGCATCCGCCCCGCACATCGCGATCACAAACTCCACCAGCCGCGAGAAGAGGAATGGCTGTTGATCGAGTGGCCCCGTGGCGAAGCCGAACCCACGAAATACTGGTTGTCCAATCTGGCTGAAAACAGCAAGCTACGCGATCTGGTCGCCCTGGGCAAACAGCGCTGGATCATCGAACGCGATTATCAAGAACTGAAACAGGAACTGGGCCTGGGACACTTTGAAGGACGCGGCTGGCGTGGCTTCCATCATCATGCGACACTCTCGATCGCCGCCTATGGCTTCCTGGTGGCCGAACGGAGTCGATTTTCCCCCTCGGCCCGCAGCGGCAATCTTGGACTATCAGCCCCCCAACCCCCGGCAGGCTTCCGGCCCCGCGGCGCGCATTCGACCGGAACGGCATAACCCGCATTCCATCGCTACTCTCCGCATCCTACTGGCCCGCTCTCTGCTCCAACAGCTCCGCCAATGCCCGTTCTGCGGCGTCCACCGTTTATGACACAGTAGTACTAGTGGCCACCTCTATGTGGTCGGAGGAACCGGCCCGCAGAACAACACTCTTTACGCGATAACAATCAATAACAATGTGATGACGTCAGGTGCCGCTACGGCGGGACCCGAACTCGCTACCAACTACACCAATGGCTACTATGCAGCAGGGCTTCCAATCACAGAATTTTGCAACGACGGAGGAAATCCGTGCACTTCTGACGAAGGGCCGGATTACTTATTCCTCGGCGTCTTGGCATTCGGCGATCAATTTGCTTCGAATCCTTGCACAGGTCAGAGTGAGACCATCGGTTGCGCTATGGGATTCACAGCCCCGACCAGCGGGGTGATCTCAACGAGCGCTACACCCAATGGAACATTGCCGGAGTCCGGCGGTCCCAGTGGAGTTGTGATTGACTATTCGTCGAACATATATTTCTCGACGCTTTATAACCAAACTTGCACGACATCGGGTGGAAATGGTGGTTGCGCTATCTCGGCTACGCAATCCGGGCTGCAGTGAAACGAACAAGGGAGGGTGTGCGATGTCTTCGAAATACGCTATGTTTTCTGCGGCTGTCAAATGCGTTTCCAGTCGGATTCCGAGACAGGCATTTGTTCTGTTCATCCTCTGTATGCTGCTGGGATCGGCTCCTCCTGTTGTGGCTGCTCCTGTGCATGTAGTGAAGCTGTTGAACTCGCGTTCGACAAACGGCCACGGTGTCAATGCTTCCTCTGCACTACTGGTTCGAGAGCGCAACAGCAAAGCACTTCCTCTCACCGTGATCCAACCATCGTCTTCTATCAAACACGGAGAGGCCCAGCCGCTGACAGTGCCCTCTGACACGATTGGATTTGTTACAAATTATGGCGAGACAGTCGCCATCTCGGAAGCCTGGAGCTACTATCCGGATACATGCACGGCAGCCGGTCCGATTAGCGGGCAGGTGGACCCTGCACCCAGCTATGGATATGTTTCTGCTTCCGAGGGAACAGCGCCGGTGCCGCCAGGGAATCCGTGTGCCGGGGATGAGCTTCCGGAGGTGACTTCGTACTACACCTGGGATATACACACCACGGTTTCCATCGTTGATTTTTTCAATCTGGAGTGGCTGGCAGACGGCACACCTTTTGCCGATTGGGATTTTCAGCCGGAGCTCGTCGCCAAAGAGATGGGCTGCTGCTCAGAAAATCAAACTGGAGGCGTAGGAGTCGCCGATCCGATCAATGTGGGAACAGGAAATGTGTTTGAACCGGTCACCGATTATGAGACCGCAGGCCAGAACAAGCTGAGCTTCATCCGCTACTACAACAGCATGGGCGTTCCGAACACATTTGCTCTGACGCTCGGAACCGACTGGCGCTCGAACTATGACCGCTATTTATTCTTCTATTCGAGCGATCTGATCGTAGCGGAGCGGCCGGATGGAAGGCTCGTCAACTTCACCTACAACGGCTCGCAGTACGTCGCTGACGCCGATGTTGATATGGTACTCACGGGATCGGGCACCACATGGACATTGACCGATCACGACGACACGGTTGAAACCTACAACGAGATCGGCTCGATTCTTGGCCTTCCCACCTCGATTGCCTTGCGGAACGGCTATACACAAACACTTGCCTATGATTCCGGCGATGAACTGATCTCGGTGACCGATTCGTATGGCCGCCAGTTGACGCTCGGCTACCTCTCAAGCGGAGCCCTGGGGTCGGTAACGACTCCAGACGGGCGGGTCTTGACCTATGGCTACAATTCCATCGGGTCGACGGACGACCAGCTGGCATCGGTTTCGTACTCAACCTCTCCGGCGACCGAGCAGCAGTACATCTACGGCAATTCCTCTCTGCCCTATGCGCTCACCAGCGTTGTCGATGAGGATGGCAACACCTATCAGACCTGGACCTACGATCAGTTCGGGCGCGGGCTCACCAATCAAGTTGGTGGAAGTGCCAACCTGACCACCCTCACCTTCAACGATTCGGACGGCTCGCGCACGGTGACCAACGCGCTTGGCGTGGCCGACACCGATGCCTTCACCATATCGCTGGACGCTCCCCGCGTCACGGGAATCTCTCGCGCGGCAACCAGCACCACGGCCGCGGCAACCGAGTCGTCTAGCTATGACTCGAACGGCTATCTGAGCAGCCAGACGGACTGGGACGGCAATCAAACCACCTATGTGAACGACAGCCACGGCGATCCCACGACCATCAATGAAGCAGTCGGCAGTTCCGTTGCGCGCACGACGACCATTGCGTATGACCCGACGTGGGTCCACTTGCCGGACACAATCACGACGCCGGGCCTAACGACGGCCTTTACGTACGACGGCAGCGGCGAGGTGCTGACCAAGACACTGACGGACACCACGACGCAAAGCATACCGTACTCCACCAATGGGACAACGCGAGTGTGGCAGTACACATGGAACAATTCCCTGCTCGCCACTGTGCAGAGCCCGCGCACCGACGTGGTCGAGAAAACGACGTACTCCTACGATTCGACCGGAGCTCTGACGGGGATCACGAACCCGCTGAATCAACCGACGACCATCTCAAGTCACACCGGAGGCGGCCTTCCGCTGACGATTGTCGATCCGAACGGCATAACCACCGCGCTTACTTACGATCCTCGCCAGCGGTTGCTCAGCAGCACGACCGCCGGCCACGTCACCAGTTACGGCTACGACGCCGCGGAGAACCTCACCAGCGTTAGACAGCCAGACGGTTCTGGTTTGTCGTACACCTACGATTCGGCGCACCGGCTCACGGCGATCACAGATCTGTTTGGCCAGAAGATCTCCTACACGCTCGACGCTCTTGGCGATCCCACGGCAACCAACGTTCTGAACGCATCGAGTACGGTCACAAGCCAGCACTCGAACACCTTCGACGCGCTGGGAAGAATGCTGAAGGATATCGGCGCAGCCAGCCAGACCTCATCGTTCGCCTACGATCCAGTGGGCAACATGCTCACGGCAATCGACCAGGCGAGCAACACAACGCAACGGGCCTTCGATGCGCTGAATCGTCTCGACCAGGTCACTGACCCGTCGACCGGAATCACGATGACAAGCTACGATGCGCATGACCGTCCGTTGAGCGTCACCGCTCCCACAGGGGGCGCGACGGCCTATGTGTACGACGGATTCGGAGACGTGATCGAGGAGTCCAGCCCGAACACCGGCGCCACGGTGTACTACTATGACGGCGCCGCCAATCTGACCAAGCGCACTGCCGCCACGGGGGCGGTCACGAACCATACCTACGACGCCCTGGATCGCGTGCTCACATCTACCTTCCCCTCGGACAGCGGCGAGAACGTCTCCTACACGTACGATCAGAGCGGCCATGGGTACGGAATCGGGAGGCTGACCTCCGTCGTGGATGCGGCGGGAACGCTCTCCCGCAGCTACGATCAGTTCGGCAATCTGCTTGCCGACGCGCGCACGTCTGGCACAGTGAACCTCACCACGGCGTATACCTATGACGCCGCCAACCGGATTGCCTCGATTACCTACCCGTCCGGCGCGGTGGTGAGCTACACTCGCGACAGTATGGGTCGGATTACGACGGTGAGCGCAAAACCAAGCGGCGGATCGAGCACGCCTGTTGCGTCCAGCGTCTCCTATGAACCGTTCGGGCCGTATTCAGGGTTTAGGTACGGCAGTGCGGGTCAGGAGACGCGCGGTTTCGACCAGGACTATCGGCTGACCAACGTCACCGATCTTGGCACTGTCCGGCGAGGACTTGTGCGCGTTTTCGAGAACCTGAGCTACGCCTACTATCCAACGAACAATGTGCAAACGATCACCGATGCCGTGACCTCCAGCAACAGCCAGAGCTTCAGCTATGACAACCTCCAGCGACTGAGCAGTGCGGCGGGCGGCTACGGCAGCCTGGCCTACACCTACGATCATGACGGCAACCGGTTGAGCGAGACACACGGTTCTACGACGACGAACTACGGCTATGGGAGTGGAAGCGATCTGCTCGCGACTCTGAGCGTGGGTGGAGTGACGACACAGACGTTTGGCTACACCGCCGATGGCAGAATGGCCAGTCTCAGTCCTGGCCTACAGGCGCCCGGCGGCCAGTACATCACATCGCTCAGCTACAACCAGGACGCTCAACTTTCGGCAGTGAACGCCGCGAGCGGGGCGCTGGCAAGCTACACCTACGACGGCTTCGGGCAGCGGCTAATCAAGACGATCTCAGGAACGAACGGCGAGATGTATCAATACGGCCAGGATGGCATGCTTCTGGAAGAGACCAATGCTTCCGGCGCGGCTCAGGCCGACTACATCTATCTCGATGGTCGTCCCGTGGCCGTTCTGAACGGCTCGACGCTCTACTACCTGCATGACGACATGCTTGGCACGCCGCAGGTGGCGAGTGACAGCAGCCAGAATATTCAATGGCAAGCCAGCTACGATCCCTTCGGACAAGCATCCGCCAGCGGCACGATCACGCAGAACCTGCGTTTGCCGGGCCAGTACTTCGATCTTGAGAGCGGCTGGAACCACAACGGCTTCCGCGACTACGCGCCCCAACTGGGCCGCTACATCGAGCCCGATCCGCTGGGCAGACTGGGCAGCGGAAACAATCTCTATGTGTACACTGACAACGATCCAATAAACCTCGCCGATCCGCTGGGGCTGTGCCCTGATAACGCGTGCGCTGCTGCGCTAAAAGCGGCAAGACGAAGCGCGGCTGGCGTAGCGAGAGCTAAGGCGGCATGGGATGCGCTGGAGGCTGCGGCGGACGCAAACGGCATACCCCCCGCACTATTGGCTGCAATTGGTCTGAGGGAATCGGACTTCACGAATGTCCAAGAACAGTTGCAAGGTGGCGGATCAGGCCCTGGGATGGGTGTTTTCCAGCTGACCAATCAACCCGGCGTGTCAACAGCACAAGCATACAACATTCCTTTTGCAGCCAATTACGCAGCGGACATACTCGCATCTAATGACGCATATTTGGCAACGAGATTTCCGTCTTTTACGCCGGATCAGCTCTTGCAGGCAACCGCGGCTAGCTACAACATGAACCCGTACAAACCCGGTAATTTCACGGGAAATCCAAGCACCATAGATAATGGCACCGCGCATAACAATTATGGTGCTACCGTCGTGGCGCTCATGAAATGCTTTTGAGGACAAAGATGAAATACCTATTGATGATGTTCACATTGCTTCTCGTTTCGATTTGCTATGCGCAAGCCAGCAACAGAGATCTGAGCCACAGCGAAGCGATGAAAGTTAATACATTCCTTCGCGCTTATCTAAATGACCCATATTATGATTACAAGTCAACGCGCTATATTGCGGTACCTGCTTCTTTGGAAGGTCACACAAGAGACGTCATTGTGTACTTCACAGACCAACGCTCTTGCGGCAGTGGAGGGTGTACGACATTAATACTTGCTCCTGACAATGCATCATCCTATAGAGTAGTGACTTCTATCACGGCAGCATGGCGTCCCATCCGAATATTGAACACTCTGAGCAACGGCTGGCGCGATATAGGAGTGTGGGTGCAGGGGGGAGGAATTCGGCCGGGCTACGAAGCCATTCTGTCGTACGACGGCAAAAGTTATCCGAGAAATCCTACTGTCGCTCCCGCTAAGAAGAGCAAAGGTGACGAAGGCACGATCATTTTGGACAAAACTAATGTGGAAGTTCCCTTATTCGAGTAGTCGAGGCCCCAATTTTAATGCTGGAAGAGACCAATGCTTCCGGCGTGGCGCAGGCCGACTACATCTATCTCGATGGCCGTCCCGTGGCCGTGCTAAACGGCTCGACGCTCTACTACCTGCACGACGACATGCTTGGAGCCCCGCAAGTGGCCACCGACAGCAATCAGGCAGTTGCCTGGCAGGCAAGCTACGATCCTTTTGGACAGGCATCCGTCAGCGGGACGGTCACACAGAACCTGCGCCTGCCGGGGCAGTATTTCGATGTTGAGAGCGGATGGAACCACAACGGCTTCCGCGACTACGCGCCAGCGTTAGGCCGGTATGCCGAGCCCGATCCGCTGGGCAGGCTGGGCAGCGGGAACAATCTCTACGCCTACGTCGGCGACAATCCCGTGAATCTTGCCGATCCTCTGGGATTGTGCCCCGAGTGCCAACAGCAGAACGCTGGAGCCAGCGCGTCAAAGGGTGGAACCCCGGTCACTTTGACACTCAACCTCGGGGGCGTCAAAGTGAAGGTGACCTATACGTTTGGGTCGATCTTCTCAAACTATTTGGGTGGAATGCAGATCACTGCCGATCCTCAGAACTGCGATGGCTGCACATGGGCGCAAGTCTTTTCACGAACCGGCGCAGGCGCGACATCACTTACGCAAGATGGTGCGGGGATCGGTCCCTTGTACGGCCAAGAAAACCCAAACGTCCCAAGCGAGTTCTACGACACGCCGGCGAATACTGCTGCGGGTACGTTTAACGCGACAGCGCTCGTCGGCGCTGCAAATATCGGCGGTAAGAGCTTCTCTGCAACCGGAGCAATGACTTACGGGTACAGCATCAACGGGAGCGGTTGCGTCACAATGACTACCGCGCCAAGAGTAGCTACTCCCCGTGAGATGAACAGGGCAATCCAACTCTTGCAGTCGAATAGCCCTGCATGGCAAATACAGTAAGTTGCCGTAGAGGAGATCCGATGAGGACGATGCGTCGAATCAGTTGGCCGATCTTACTAGCATGCATGGCCGTCTCGCTCACGTTCAGCCAAGCCACCGGAAAGAAGTCGCTCAATGTTCCAGTCAACGGGAACACGATTGTCCGCTTTTTTTATTTGCCTCCCTACAGCTATTTTCACGTGCCCTTAGCTTTCCGGGTGGTGGGGAAGGACGATCCGAGGCTAGGCACCGCCCCGCTTGCAAATCCCGAAGACCGAACGCCGTATATTTCACTCCCGAAGATGCAAAATCTAATTGCTGCTTTAGCTCACGCAGACCTATCGTGGCAGGAGTCCAAGAAGCTGGAAACGCCCACGAAAATCCAACCAAGTGCGATGACCGATAAGATGGAAATCACAGTATTTTCCTCCGGTGGAACATATCGAGCATTCGTTGCTCCCAATCGACTCTGCGAAACGCTCGCGCCGTTGGATGCCGCACTGGAGCAGCCACGGGCACGCTGGGAGTTTCAACTGTTTCGCGTCAATTACCACTGCACGGTTCCGGGGTTCAACCGCAATGCTTTCCCGGAGCATGACGAACCGACGCAGTAGTGGCGTCCGCCCGGGTACATGACACAACTCGCCGCTCCGTGTCCCTGCTGGAAGAGACCAATGCTTCCGGCGCGGCTCAGGCCGACTACATCAATTTCGATGGCCGGCCCATCGCGACTCTGGATCCCTCTTCAGGCACACTCTACTTCCTGCACGACGACATGCTGGGCACGCCGCAACTAGCCACCGACGCGAGCCAGACCGTCGCGTGGCAGGCAACCTATCAACCGTTCGGGACAGCGTCCGTCAGCGGCACAATCACGCAGAATCTGCGGTTGCCGGGCCAGTACTTCGATCTCGAGAGTGGCTGGAATCACAATGGCTTCCGCGACTATGTGCCTAGTCTTGGGCGATTGGTGAAACCTGACCCGCTCGCCTTGGAGGGTACTTCTCTCTTCTACAACACGCGCTCAGGCACAAACAACCTAGAAGGTCCAATTCCCTCTATCGCAGCCACCGGTTTCTATGCCTACGTTGGCGATGATCCAATCAACTTTCTTGATCCACTTGGAAAGGCTCCAATACCAGCCAGCTTATTGGACCGCTCTCGAATGCTCTTAAGCAATCAGGAATGCGGCGAGTTCCTGAAGCAGCTTCTCCTCAACCTCGGTCTGCCGCCAAATCTGGATGCTCTTCTAAAGGCCTTTAATGAGACCCAGTTCCTGCCAACACCAAAGAATGACCCATTTGTGAAAACGTACGGGACCGGCTACACCGCACACGTTGATGACGTCGGTGCTAGTTACGTCGTTCATGTCAGCTACCCTGGGAGAAGCAATGCAGCCGTTACGTTGCTTCACGAGGTATTTCACACTCTCAATTACGGGTTGACGGACTCAGCATTAGCGAAAGCAACTGGTTATACCGGGGATCCGAATGACATGCCAGCAGCCTCGAATTACTTTTCACGGCAGATGGAACAACACTGCATTGGGTGTAAGAAATGAGACTCGGCATATTGCTGATCGGAATCCTAGTTGCTTTGAGATCTATGATCGCCGCTACGCCGCAACGAGAACTTGGGTGCGTCTCCATAAGCAACGCACCCGAGTATGTCGGCATACCAGCTGACGTCGATATTTATGAAATTCGAGTAATCCATGCAGCTTCAGACTCAATAGAAGCTCTGATGGGCGGCGACGGGCTGAAGAGGCAGATGTTCATTAGCAAGGATCAGGGGCTGCATTGGAAGCCATCTGCGATCGCGAAAGGCAGTTTAGACGGACTGAGTGCCGTATCCGGGGCGTCTAGGTCCGCTATTCTCTACCGATCTCTCAATAATGGGATGGAGATTCTTCGCTCTTCTGATGGGGGGAGCACATGGGCTCCTGCCAAGCTGGCCGTGCGGGGAATGGAGCATGAGCGGGGTTTTGAAATAAGCATCAGCGGAATTTCTGATGGCGGGGCCACGCTTTATGGCAGAATTCAAAGACGGATCGACAGGGGCCCAATAGGATTTGAACGCATATCTGGAATCTATGTGTCGAGAGATTATGGAGACAACTGGGAACAGTCTTCGTTGAGACTACTCGACGACAGTCCTGTAGCCATCGGGGAGCGAAATCGCGATTTGCTGTTTGGCGTCAACAAAGATGGACTTGTCCGATCTGTTGACGGTGGTCAGACGTGGTTGCCAGTGGGCGAGCAAGGGGAACTCAGACGCCCACTTGTCTTGAAAGGGAGACAGACGGAGATCCGGAAGCTGATGTCATCTGGACAAGTTGTTCCAGAGAATCTAAAGAAAGGCCTGCCCAACGAGGTTATCGAAATCGAAGTAACCGAGGATAATCACACGGTATACGTTGTGACGAGCGGAGGGCTGATGATCAGTCACGATCTTGGCATGTCATGGTGCAGATCGGAGGTTGGAGGAAATGTCCGAGACATTATCAATGGCCTAGCAATTGTGCCGGGAAATGTCGCAGATATATATGTTAGTTCTCGGCGAACTGAGGATCGCCTTTCAACCGTCTATCACTCGACCGATGCTGGACGGCACTTCAGGGTCGTATACGCGGCCGCTGATCGCAGCGCACATCGATAAAGAGGACCCGCATCGTTGGTTGCCCAACTAACTTCGATGCCCTGGACCGAGTTTTGAGCGAGACGTTCCCATCTGATAGTGCGGAGAATATTGCCTACACGTACGATCAGAGCGGGCACGGGTACGGCATCGGGAGGTTGACCTCGGTGACAGATGCTGCCGGAACGCTCTCCCGCAGCTACGATCAGTTCGGCAACCTGCTCACGGACGCGCGCACCACGAGCGCGGCCGTCCTGACGACCACTTATACCTACGACGCCGCCAACCGGATTGCTTCGATTACCTATCCGTCAAGCGCCATGGTCAGCTACACTCGCGACAGTATGGGGCGCATCACGGCAGTCAGCGCAAAGCCCAGCGGCGGGTCGAGCACGCCTGTTGCATCCAGCGTCGCCTATGAACCGTTCGGTCCCGACACAGGGCTTCGGTACGGTAGTGCCGGTCAGGAGACGCGCGGGTTCGACCAGGACTATCGGCTGACCAACGTCACCGATCTTGGCACTGTCCGACGTGGATTGACGCGCGTTTTCGAGAACCTGAGTTACGCCTACTTTTCGACGAACAACGTCGAAACAATCACCGATGCCCTGACCTCCACCAACAGCCAGAGCTTCAGCTATGACAACCTCCAGCGCCTGAGCAGTGCGGCAGGCGGCTACGGCAGCTTGGCCTACACCTACGATCATGACGGCAACCGGTTGAGCGAGACACACGGTTCTACGACGACGAACTACGGCTATGGGAGTGGAAGCGATCTGCTCGCGACCCTGAGCGTGGGTGGAGTGACGACACAAACGTTTGGCTATACCGCCGACGGCAGAATCGCCACTCTCAGTCCTGGCATACAGGCGCCCGGCGGCCAGTACATCACCTCGCTCAGCTACAACCAGGATGCTCAACTATCCGCGGTCAATGCCGCGAGCGGAGCGCTGGCAAGCTACACCTACGACGGCTTCGGGCAACGGCTAATCAAGACGATCTCAGGAACGAATGGCGAGATGTATCAATACGGCCAGGATGGCATGCTTCTGGAAGAGACCAATGCTTCGGGCGCAGCGCAGGCCGACTACATCTATCTCAATGGCCGGCCGGTGGCGGTGCTCAACGGCTCGACGCTCTACTACCTGCATGACGATATGCTGGGGACACCGCAGGTGGCGAGTGACAGCAGCCAGAATATTCAATGGCAGGCAAGCTACGAGCCTTTCGGACAGGCATCTGTCAGCGGGACGGTCACGCAGAACTTGCGCCTGCCGGGCCAATACTTCGATGTGGAGAGCGGCTGGAATCACAACGGGTTCCGCGACTACGCGCCCACGCTGGGCCGCTACATCGAGCCCGATCCGCTGGGCAGGCTGGGCAGCGGGAACAACTTGTACGTGTACGCCGGCGACAATCCCATCGACTTCGTCGATTTGCTCGGGTTATGCTCAAATAACATTGGCGTTTATAAGAATCCTTGTGCCTATGCTGGCCGTGCGATGACTCCGAGCGCCTATGCGGCGCAGGGGCAAGCAGCGAATGGCAACCTGATTAACTTTGCTCTGGATGTTAAATATGGATTTCCACGCGGGGGCTACCTAGATGCACAGCCGTACGCGATCGGAACGTCGCTACAGAGAGCGGCCTATGGGAACTACGTGTTCGGAGTTTATATGGAGAATGCAGGACTGTCTCTTTCGCAGACACTGTCTGCCGCGAACGCTTATGCGGACATTAGTCGCGCTCAGTATGGATCTAGCAATGGTCCTATGGACCGAAATTATCCGTCGATTCCTGTGGCCAATGTCGTGAACATCACTGCCGGGTTTCTTCAGGGAAGTTTTCCTTGTCAACCATAGAGAAGACATCCGGAGATATATACCAACCGACGAGGGTACTTCCGAAGGGAAAAGACATGGGGATAATCAATCGGGACGAAGCAGGCAGTTCCTCTTGGACAGTCAAGACAATCTTGCTTCTTGTCTTGGTGGTCTGTAGTATCGCGAGCGGCTGTAACGAATCCCAGACGATCTGGTCCACCGAAGCCCGGTCCCCGGATGGAAAGATGATCGCAACGGCACGCGCGTTTGCAAATGGAGGCTTCGGAATAAGTGGCGTTCCTGCGATCTTCGTCTATCTCAACTGGACCACTGGTTCACAAAAACCGATTGAGATACTGTGCGTTGGCAACGAATCGGACACATCGAGTGATGCGGCTGTGGGACTGAATTGGTTGGCCGAGTCACATCTTTAACTGACGTACAAAAGCAACCGTCAGCATATCGACTTCCAAGCCGTAAAGTTCGCTGGGATAGACATATCCTTACGCGACCTCTCAAGCCCGACGAGCAGCGCACCCGGCTTGCGATAGTAGGAGCGATGCTGGAAGAAACCAATGCATCCGGTGTGGCGCAGGCCGACTACATCTATCTCAATGGCCGACCGGTGGCCGTGCTCAACGGCTCGACGCTCTACTTCCTGCACGACGATCGTCTGGGGACTCCGCAAGTGGCGAGTGACAGCAGCCAGAATATTTGGAGTGCCCGGCAAATTCTGTACCAGGTGGAGTGAGACAAACTGGTATGGAAGGAGCCTGGAATGGCGCGAGGAAAGAAGCATACGCCTGAGCAGATTGTGAACGTGCTTCGGCAGATCGAAGTGGCGATCGCGAACGGGAAGACGACCCCGGCAGCGTGCAAGGAAGCCGGATTTACGGAACAGACCTACTATCGCTGGCGCAAGGAATATGGCGGTCTGAAGGTGGACCAGGCAAAGCGGCTAAAGGAACTGGAGCAGGAGAACGGTAAGCTCAAGCGGCTGGTCGCCGAGCTGAGCCTAGATAAGCAAATCCTTCAGGACATCGCCCGGGGAAACTTCTAAGCCCGGAGCGTCGGCGTATCGCTGTGGAACATGCACGACAGTGCGGAGCGAGTGAGCGTCGTGCGTGCCACCTGGTTCACCAGCCACGTGGCACGCAACGCTACCAGCCCACACAGCGGAACGACGAAGACGCACTGACCCGGGCGATCATCACCCTGGCTGACCGCTATGGGCGGTACGGCTATCGACGGATCGCGATCAAGCTGCGCGAAGCCGGCTGGAACGTGGGGAAGGATCGAGTGGAGAGAATCTGGCGCCGCGAAGGGCTGAAGGTTCCCCAGAAGCAGAAGCCGCGAGGGCGGCTGTGGCTCAATGATGGCTCGTGCGTACGGCTGCGCCCGGAGCATCAAAACCATGTCTGGTCGTATGACTTCGGCGCGCCATGATGGCGAGGAGGACGAGATGAGTTAATGATCGAGTCTTTTCGCCTGCTGGCTCTTGACCGGCCGCTGTGATGCGGTCCGACTCAGGAAGGAGCCTGAGTTGAAGGGGTCTGTCCAAGCGTATCGTGTTCCGACGATGCGTGGGAAAGCTGACAGACTGAACTGTACCGGGCATCGCCATTATCGGTGTGCCGGGCTACCACACATCTTATGGTGAGACAACGAAGCATACGTTAGAAGCCTCTGTCTTGAATGCGACGATGCTCCCGTAGTAGGTCAGATGGGACCGGGAGTTATGCGATCTGAGTTGGTGGGGCTTGAAGTTCTCCACTGACGGGTCCGGATATCGGACTCAGCGACGATGATCTCCTCACAGATCGTCGCTCGGCATCGCCAGGGGTAAAGTATGCCACCTACGAGATGAAGGTCGAGAACTGGAACATGGGAACCCTGATTAACCGCCCGGCAACGGAGCCGGGCTAGCCACGGAGACTGGAGATGGTGAATCGAGGGGGCGGAGCCTGCGTAGTAGTCCGAACACGGGAAAGCCGTGTGCATGGCGAAGGCAGGCAAGGAACCGACAGAGTTGCGAAGACGGAGGAACCATCCATGGACGTGGATGATCAGGCTGATGAAGTCTGGCTCCTCAGCGTGCAATGCAAGCTCTATCAATGGAGCAGGACACATCCCGAAGACAGCTACCGTGACGTGTGGAACTGGATTACAGACATCCGCAACCTGCGGTGCGCCTGGCGGAAAATCGCTCTGAACAAAGGGCGTCGTACTGCCGGGGTCGACGGGATGACAGTAGCGGGAATCGGTGTGGCGATGGGTATGGAGGTATTCCTAGAACAACTCCATGGCGACCTGAAGAGTGGCCGTTACAAGGCGAGCCCCTCGCGACGGAAGCTGATTCCCAAGCCGCGTCAGCCGGGGAAGTTCCGACCCCTCGGCATCCCGACGGTGCGTGATCGCGTAGTTCAGTGCGCGGTCAAGAATATTCTGGAGCCGATCTTCGAGGCGGGCTTTTGGCATGTGTCGTACGGGTTTCGACCCGGACGAGGATGCCACGGCGCCTTGGAGCATATCCGCATGAGCATGCGTCCGCGAGCGAAGGCAGAAGATGGCCGACGTCAGCGGACACCCTACCAATGGGTCATCGAGGGGGATATCAAGGGCTGCTTCGACAACATCGATCACCATCAGTTGATGAAGCGAGTTCGCGCTCGCGTCACTGACGGCAAGGTAACGAGGTTGATCGCGCAGTTCCTGAAAGCCGGCGTCTTGTCAGATGGCTTCCTGCTACCGACAGACAAAGGCACTCCTCAAGGTGGCGTGATCTCTCCGCTGCTCGCTAACATCGCCCTCGGCGTCATCGAGGAACGATACGAGCGGTGGACGCATCATCGTCGCAAGATCCAAGCTCGCCGCAAGAGTGATGCCACAACGGCGGCGTTGTGGGCACGCATGACGGACCGTAAAGCTGGCCGGGCAGTGTTCTTCCCGATTCGATATGCAGATGACTTCGTGGTTCTTGTGTCTGGTACTCGCGAGCAAGCCGAGCAAGAAAAGGCTGACCTTGCGAATTACCTGCGGGAGTCGATGAAGTTGGAGCTATCAATCGAGAAGACACGGGTCTCCGATCTGAATGAGGGGTTTCAGTTCCTCAGTCAACGGGTGCGCTACAAGTGGCATCCGCGCTTCGGCTATATGCCGAGGATCGAGATACCAACCAGCAAACGGGAGGATCTTCGGCACACGGTGAAGCAGATGACCAAGGGCGCTAACACGCTCTGGTCTCTGTCTGAGCTTCTCCAGAAACTCAATCCTGTTCTGCGGGGATGGGGAAACTACTATCGCTTCTGCACCGGCGCAAGCCGTCAGTTCGCTGCACTCGACTTCTATGTCGGGGACTGCATCTGGCGTTGGCTGATGAAGAAGCATAAGAAACTCCATCGCAAGAGGACACGGCTAGTGCGACTGCCGAGTCTTCTTCGTCCTACTCGCACGGTGTGGCGCGAAGGCGACATCGAGCAGTTCCTTCTCTCCATGCTCCGCGTGGAACGCTTCCGCAGAGGTTGGATGCGCACTCCTGCATACATCAGTGTTCCCGGAGAGCCGGATGCATAACGAAAGGTGCACGTCCGGTTCGGAGGGCGGGCATCAGAATCCGGCGGCAGCGATGCCGCACGGCGCTGATGCTCGACCCTACTCAGCACGTTCACGCATGATGGAAGGACTGTGCGCATGCTCAACTTGATCGACGAACACACTCGGGAGTGCCTGGCCATCCATGTGCGGCGCAGGATCAACAGCAGCAATCTGATCGATGTCCTGGCCGACGCGATGATCGAACACGGCATCCCAGAATACATCCGCTCAGACAACGGCCCTGAGTTCGTGGCTAAGGAGCTGCGCAAATGGCTGGCCCGCACCGGTGCAGCCACACTGTACATCGAACCCGGCTCTCCATGGGAGAACGGCTACTGCGAGAGCTTCAACTCCAAGCTGCGTGACGAGTTCCTCAACGGAGAAATCTTCTACTCGTTGAAGGAAGTGCAGGTACTGGCGGAACGCTGGAGGATCTACTACAACACGGAACGGCCCCACTCATCGTTGGGATATCGACCTCCAGCGCCAGTGGCATGGCAAATCGAACCTTCCCTGGAGCATGGAAAAGTGGAAAGCAAACAATGCTTCCCACTTTTCCACGCCCCCGACTGCGGCGGCGAGTTAACTAACTCACCCTCCGCGCTACACTAACAATCTCGCTGGTACAAATTACCGGGCAGGCCAAGACCAAGAAAGGCTAAGAGGCTTGCTAAATCAATACAATAGTGATGGTTGTCCGAGTTCTGGGCTGCCCGCTGATGCGTGGTCGCTGGCCACTATGTCAGCTCCTGCTCTGACGCCTTCTCCGTTAGATCTTCCCCCTCTTCCCATGGAGGGTCCAGCAAACGTCCCCGTTATGTCACCTGGGGCTAAGGCCGGGGCTATCGGAATAGTCGGGATCATCGGGATCATCGTTATCATTGTTCTTTCGCCGGTCGGTGCCTAGGAGGACGACATGTTATCGATTGAATACGATTTACGATGGCAGGGCGTCTTGAGATTTCTTTCTTTGGACGATACGGTGGCATTTTATGAAGATCTCTGGATCCCCTTCGATCCCAATAAGTTGTCGAATGGGCTTCGCGCCATTTTAGGCAGATGGGAAGATCAAAGCGAATTGTACAGTTTACAACCGTCATTGGTTACCTATGAGTGCCTTCACTGGTTCGAACAGACGTTTGGGGTTGAGCAACTACTGTTGCTTGTTCGATGGGCTGACAGCATCTACATCGGAGTCGGTGGCTCCAATCGCGTGAGCGAATGGGTATGGAGCTTAGTGGAGGTCAGGGTTCGAGAAGAGGCAACGTTGAGAGAACGTTTGAGTACCGGGATAGTTGATTTCTTAAGTCGCCTGAGACAAAAACAAACTAAAATCTGGGCACCTGTTGAGGAAAAGTTAGAAATACAGAGCAGTAAACCTGTCTCTACCTGGGACCTTGCAGCTCAAAAGATGGCGAACACGAATAGGGATGCTGACTTGAATAAAATTAAGCTAGTTGCACGACAAAACATAGCCGCGTTTTGTTGGGAGCAAGAAACAGCATCTCTAGGTATTGAAGAACTTCGGGAGCTTTACCTTTTGGGACAAAAGCTCGATTCAAAGGGAGAAGTAGGTGCTCAGGGGAATATTGGATTTCCTGGCGGATGGAAGTTTTTCCTTTTGCCATTTTCCCAACAAATTCCCCTTGCTTGGAACCGGAGCGTCTAGACCCGATTTTCGTCCGGTCGGTGGCGCACAGTTCCGCGTCAATATCGTCGTCCGGAAGGCCGTCGCTGCCTACGGCATCGGGAGAATAGGGTCGCGGTAGGGATACTGATTTCTCCGTACCACCGGGTGGCCGGAGGTAGTCGCCCACCTCCGGCTCCCACAGAACGTAGCGTGCGGATTTCCCGCACTACGCTCTTCGCAAGTTGCTTCACAGCGCGGCGAGAGCCTGTAACGCCCTGTAGGAACCGTGAGCGCTATGTGAACCCCATCTTGTGCAGGGGGGCGGAACGCTGCACTCTCGAGGGAGGCAACGGAAATCGGAAGCGTGGACGAAGTGGCGGGCGCTGGTTGCGGAGCAGAACCAGAGCGGGCATAGCGTAGCGATCCACAGCATCCCGTCCAGGTTGCCATCTTGATCCAAAACCGGTCGCAGCTTGACTTGAATCTAAGGACCGTGCCTTCGTTTGTGCTCACGCCCCTCTGATTTCGCTACTCTGAATTGGCCCACTTGTGCTCGTCTGATTTGGCCCACCTTGATCCACTAATTGGCTACTCTGTCGGCGGAGCCGACAGGGAGGCCGATGGACAGGAGAACGAAGGTGGAGCTTATTTGAGGCGATCAGACGGGAGTACATCCACGGGAGCGGGGACGATCCAGGGAGTATCCAGGAAGCTGGGTGTTCATCGGCGGATGGTGCGGCAGGCTCTGGTAAGTGCGCATCGCCGCCGGAGCGAAAGCAGCCAGTTCGAAGCCATCCGAGTTTGGGGCCGGTGATGGACTTCATTGACGGGATATTGATTGCCGACGAGCGGGCCCCGAAGAAGCAGCGGCACACAGCACGACGGATCTGGCAGCGGATTTGGCGAGGAACGCCCGCAGGCGAGTGTCGGCGAGGCGACGGTGCGGCAGATATGTGCAGCGGCGCAAGCGGAGAATTGGGCCAGGTGCGGCGGGAGACTTTCGTTCCGCAGGTCTACGACTGGGGCGGCGGAAGCGCAAGTGGATTGGTACGAGGCGATGGCCGAGATGGGCGGCGAGATGCGCAAGGTGTATTGCTTCTCGATGCGGTCGATGGCCAGCGGCGGCGCGTTTCATGTGGCATATTACCACGCCACGCAGCAGGCATTTCTGGAAGCGCATGAGCTTGGCGTTTGAGCTACTTCGGTGGCGTCTTCCGGTCTGCTGCGCTACGACAACCTGAAGAGCGCGGTGAAGAAGATCCTGCGCGGTCACCAGCGGGAAGAGACGGAGCGACTGATCTCTTTTCGTTCGCACTGGGGTTTTCAGACTGAGTTCTGCAACCCGGCACGCGGCAACGAGAAGGGTGGCGTGGAAGGCGAAGTGGGTTACTTCCGGCGCAACCACCTTGTGCCGGTTCCTCGAGAGTGAAGGACTTGGCGGAGTTGAACGCGCATTGTTGTTGCACGGCTGCCAGACAGGACCAGCAGCGGAAGGATCGCAGGCAAGGCGTATGCCGGTGGGCGAGGCGATGGAGAGTCGAGCGGCCAACACCTGTTGCCAGCTGGCCGAACGGAAGGCTTCGAGCTGGCGGAGATCAGCTTTCCGAAGGTGGATGGCAAGAGCTGCGTCAAGGTCCGCACCAACTGGTACTCGACGCCGGTGAAGCCAGGCACTACAGCGTTCGAGGCGCGACTGCTTCCGGCCTATGTTGAGATCTGGCAGGAGACGGCAGATGGTGGCGCGGCATGAGCGCAGCTTCGGCTCGCTACGAGCAGGTGCTGGATCTGGAGCACTACCTCGACGTGTTGCTGAACGCAAGCCGGGTGCGCTGGCCGGATCGCGGCCTTTGCAGCAGTGGCGTCGAGCACGGGCACTGGCCGGAGAGCTTCGACCGAGTTGTGGCAGAGTCTGCAACGTCCGCGAGGGCAAGCAGGCTGGTACGCGAACCATGATCGAGTTGTTGCAGCAAGGCAGCAAGCATGGCTGGGAGAAGCTGAAGCAAGCGGTCGCAGCAAGCCTTGGATATCGGCTGCACGGATGCGGCGGCCGTGTTCGGCATCTTCTGGTCTTTGGAGAACTGAGCGCACGCGCCCGTGGCAGCGTCTCGACTGTGAGCCGGACTGGAACGCTACGAGCGTCCGCTGCCGGTGATGAGCGACTACGACCTGCTGCTGAACCGAAATGGCGGAGGTGGCGCGATGAAGCCAGCCACGGAGGCTCTGGAACATGCCAGCGTAAAGCAGTATTGCAAGGCGCTGCGGGTTCCGGTGATCGGCGCTAACTTCGTTCCGCTGGCGGAGCAGGCGGTGAAGGAGAAGCGCAACCATATCGGCTATCTGGAAGCATTGCTGGCGATGGAAAGCCGAAGAGCGCGACCGCCACGCAGTGCATGGCACGCCTGCATGATGCGCGACTGCCGCGCATGAAGACGCTGGAGGAGTTTGACTTCAACCAGGCGCCGCATATCCCGGCGCCCAAGATCCGCGAGCTGGCCGAGGGCGGCTACATCGAACGCGCCGAACCGGTGGTGCTGATGGGCGAATGCGGCACGGGCAAGACGCACTCTGGCCACCGGGCTATGCGTGGCGGCCTGCCGCCAGAAGCGGCGAGTGCGCTTCACTACCGCCGCCAACCTGGTCAACGAACTGGTCGAAGCGCAACAACAGAACGCAGTGCGCCGCGTGCTGGCGACGATGGATGCGCTACGACGTGATCGCCCTGGATGAAGTCGGCTATGTTCCGCTGGCCGAGATCGGCGCCGAGTTCCTCTTCCAGGTCATCGCCGAACGGGCCGAACGCGCCACGCTGATCGTGACCACGAACTTGCCGTTCTCGGAGTGGACGCAGGTGTTTCCAAACCCGAGGCTATGCAAAGCGCTGCTGGACCGGATCACCGATCGCGCACACATCATCGAGACCGGAACAGATTCATATCGGTTTCGCCGAACTCTGGAGGTGCGCAAGAAGAAAGGGGGCCGAAGCGGCGACCCGTCGTTGCTGCCTCCGCTACGACCTAAACGCGCTGTCCTGCGGACAGCGCAGGTCTCCGCTCCGGCAGCAACGACGCTCACCCGCTGTCTAGCAGAGAATCATTAACCAAGGGTGGGCCAAATGAGATGAGCACAGGTGGGCCAAGTCAGGTTGTCAAAAGCACCCTCAAACCCGCCGAGGAGCCATTGAAAGAGGAGATGAGCTATCTGGCGCTTTGGGATTTAGAGACGGGAGCGCCCCTTCCACTCTCTTCCACAATTTCCTTGCACTTGCCCCCCGGAGATTCGAAGAGAGCTACTTCCGATATTGCGACCCTTTTGTGGTCACGAGTCAACTGGTCCGGCCTTCCTCACTCCAGACTCTTTAGAGTTGTACCCGCAGGAAGGTACTCATTGCGCCTGGAACTGACCGGTAACGACGGCAAAACCTTATGCACTTCGAATGAGGTAGCTATTGTCATAAAGTGATGATTGGATGGAGTACAAGGCCAGAGACACTGAGTGTCGGAGAGGTGACGACACGCAAGCCATCGACGACACTGCCAATGGCAGGATGGCCAGTCTCAGTCTCGGCATCCAGGCTCCCGGAGGACAATACATTACCTCGCTCAGCTACAACCATGATGCGGGTCTCGCCGCGGTCAATGCCGCCAGCGGAGCGCTGGGCAGCTACACCTATGACGGCTTTGGACAGCGCTTGATCAAGACCGTCTCCGGCACTTACGTAGAAATCTATCAATACGGCCAGGACGGCAGGACGGCATGCTGCTGGAGGAGATAGACGCCTCGGGTGTGGGGAATTGTAGACGACACGGCAGTTTCTCGAATAGTAATAGTATAGGTGGGCGACAAAACCCAAATGCCCTTGATGACCAAATGGCTCATCGTCTCGGCCGGTGGAGGAGTACTCATTGCCGCCACTCTTATGCTCTTTCCCGATGCGATGCAGGGTGCTTGCCCGCCTTCGATTCACGTTTTGACGAACGTCGCTTTGTGGCCTGTGGCTATCTGCGAACGACTCGTCGGACCGGGACCGGCAATTGGCCCACCAAGTCAGCGTCTGCATGAAGCGACTCCCGTGCAGTTCCTTGCGGGTGTGGCCGGAGTCGGCATTTCTTGGATTTTCTATTCCAGCCTGGCCCTACTCGTGATGGCGCGTCGGAGCGACCGAACAAAAGGAGCCAAAGCGCAGATCACCGATGCACCAAACGTAACCACGAGAAGGTCAAAGTAAACAGCACCAGAGGGGTTATGGATGAGGAAAAGGAATATTCCAAAGATTCCGGTTGCGAGGCCACCGAGGGCTGCATTTCTTCAGGCGCGGAATCCGATCCACTGATCTGCCGCGAGCACGAGTCCAAAACAGCCAACCATGCAAACCAGCGTTCCCACTGACGAAACAAACGCATATGAACGCTCGCGGCGAGCAGAGGTCTAATAGGTCGTGCGTGCCCCTTTGGGTGGGGCATGCGGCACCGGCTTGAGATTTGAAAAAAGCCGGCCGGAATCGAAGAGCGCCTTCGACCCCCACACGTCCGGATCCCAGTCGTCGCCAATTCTTTCGAAAGCATCACGCGCGGTTTGAGCATCGCGAGCGCGTACCGCAAGAAATGCAATTGCGTTGCGCTCGTAATTATTAGTGCCGTATAAGCGTTCGACCGCTGCGTAACCTTGACGAATGCGCGTCCAGGACATGGCGGGCGGCGTACATTGGGAGCAGCGCTCTTCGGCAACCAAGGTGGCTTCGGCAACGAAGAAGTAGCTTGCATCACCTTCCGCGCCGCCGATTCTGTCAGCCGCTTTCGCGATGAACTCTTCGGTGTCTCCGGGGTTGCCGTACCACTTGGGCAGAAGATTATCTGCTTGGACTCGCAAAACGTAGAAGTATCCTGGCTCTTTGCTCAGCGCCTCGTCCACCAGCGCATCGGCTTGGGCGCGGTTCCAGTCCTGATCTGAGGTGGCGACCAGCATGGAGTTATACCATTCGGGATCGTCATGGCTGATCTTCTCGGCCTGCTGCAGCACCTGGAGCGCCTTTTGCATGCGCTCGCCGAGAAGATTCCAGGCCTCCGGCGTAACAGCATCGGCGAAACCGCTGCCTCGCGCCTTCCAGGCAAAGTTCTCGTATGTATCTGCCAGCGCAATGCGCGGCGTGGGAGATGACGGGGAGTGGCGAATCCACTGCTGCAGAGCCGTGATCTGCGCCTCCCATGCTGCATCGGTCGCGTTTTTTGATTTGCTTGTGCAGAGGATCGTGTAGAGAACGTGCAGTTGCCATCCGCCACCTTGAAAACGCGGCCGCTGATTGCGCAGTCGATTTGCGAGTGAATCCAGCTCGGTCCAGGAGTGAGTGTCGAACAGCCTGCGCCACTGCAAGCGCAGCGTGCGCTCGACCGCTGCACTGGTGACAGCGTTCACCGGCTGGGCAGGAGCGGTCTGCGCAAATGCTCCAGGAGCTGATGGCCCAGGAAACCCCGCAATTGCGAGGAGCAGCGCGAGAAGAAACGCGTTTGCAAATAGTCCGATGACTGGGCAGCGGAAAGTCAACATGAGAGCGTCTCCGGAGCGCGCGAATAAGCGCGAAATTCATGCGTCAACAGTATAGACACAGCGAGAGCGATGGCAGGATCGCCAGTTCAACTGCCAAAGTGAAAGCGCTGCTTTGTGCACGATGAACTGTAGGGCACAAGTGCAACTGCCCAGATAGGGCCAGAATATCGCGAGGTAGGCATGCTACGCCGTTTAGGCAAGCGTCGGTCATCGCACGATCACCCAGAATCTGCGCTTGCCCGGACAGTACTTTGACTTGGAGAGCGGCTGGAACCACAACGGATTCCGCGACTACGCGCCCACGCTGGGTCGCTACATCGAGCCCGATCCGCTGGGCAGACTGGGCAGTGGGAACAACCTATACATGGACGTCGGCGACAATCCCACGAACCTGATCGATCCTCTTGGGTTGCGCCCTGAAAGCTATTTGCGGCGCCATACCCTCAGGAAGAGCGATCGGCGCATCGGGAGGTGGTCTCGGCGGCGTGGGAAGCGTAGGCGGCGGCTTAGAAGTGGTCGTCAACTACAACTCCGGTCAAGTGAGCGGCTTTTACTTCGATGGAGGACAATTGGGTTGGAACGGTGGCGCATCAGGCTCCTTGTATAGTGGTTGTGTCTATGGTTTGAACGACTCAAATTCCAATTATGGGGGCGGCTTTACTGGTGTGAACGGCGGAGCAGGACCGGGTGGCTTCGTGGCAACTTCAAGCGGTGGCTTGACCGGTCTCGCCAACAACGGTCTAAGCGGCTTGGCCGTCAATCCTTCTGCACCGAATGCGGTGACTGTGGGAGGCCCTAGTTTCGGCGCGGGTCTGCTGGGAGGGTTCTCCGGCGGAATAACCGCGACGAACTACAGCAGTCCGATTCAGATGGCAAATTCTGGGCGTTCGACACCGGCGACTGGGCGCTTTACGCAAAACGGCAGATATGCAAGGCGGCGGGTTTCTAAATGAGCATGCGATTAATCGTTGGCATTGCGTCGGCTTGCGCTGCAATGACCGGTCTCATTATGGCGAACATGTTTCTATACATGATGATCGGCGAGATCAACCGCAAACGGAATGAGGGAAACCTTGTCTCGTACTTCGGCTTCGCCTTTCCGAAGATGCAAAGGATTTTCGGTGAATACCACGCTAAATACCCAAACGGGAGACTGCACATCTACGCCCTCGTTGCCTTTGCCGCTGCGATGATCGGATTGCTCGGCGTGGCGCGTGCCCTGGGTTTCTTTGGTTGACAGCCAGAGTTGTTTGGCAGGCCGCTCTCGGCGCGGCCTGCGGCATCTGCGGCTCCGTCGCGGCTGTCTGATCTGCACGCTCGACGGCCACCGTTTCCGTTTTCGCTTCGAGCACCTTCTGAGCATGTTTGAGCTTGATGGAATGGAGTCGAAAATGCTTATGAAGCGTGCTGTCTTTCGCGGTCACTATGACTTTAGCCTTTCGGACTTCCGGAGCACGAACCCCGAGACAAAACTTAACGCTGCCGGCAATCCGCCAGTTTGATTTCCGGGTCTGCCGCCATAGTTCGGGGTCCACAGGAGCCCGGTGATCTGCCCGAATACAGCGTTAAGGACGCCGTGTGGTTCGGCCATTTTGCCTTTCGGCGGTTCCTCCCTGGATCAAATCTATGCAACTTAGAAAACAGATTGCGCATCTTAGTTTTTGTTTTCTTGCCGCCATTTTTCGGACCTAGACACATTCGGCGGATCGGTTATCGAAACTAACCATTCCGCGTGCCTGTCGAGCGCGCTAATAGAGAAGTTGGCGCGCATGTATGCCAAGAACCCCGAACAGCTCATTAACGCTCTCCAAGCAACCGTCATCCAGGTGGAGCACGACTCCGGGGTTTCGCCGGACGACCCGACGTTTGTAGCATTAAAGAGAATCGTGTTGCAGCGCATTGAAGATCTGGAATTGGCCAGCGCCATCGATTCGCAGCAGCCGCAAGACAGCTTGAATTCTGGCGAGGTTATACCTGCCGTTGATCCGGTAGACGCAAAACCTGAATTAGCCGTGGAGAGTCCTCAATCCGCAGACGACAAATCGGATTGAGCGCCACCGCCTTGAGCCATGCGGGAGAGATGCTCGATGGTTTCCGCTGGATGGAGCGGCTTGGCAAGGATATTGAAGGCGTGCCCCTGCGTTCGCGCGACTGCGAGCAGATCCTCGGTCGCCGGATCGCCGGAAAACAGTAGGACCCGACAGTCGGGGCAGATTTGCCGGATCGCGATGGCTGCGTCAATCCCATTGATCCCGCCCTCCATCACGACATCAGTGAACAGGATATCCGGTGCGACCAGAGTCGCCTGATCAACCGCGGCCGTTCCAGAGTAGACGGCTGCTGCCTCAAATCCATGCTGGTTCAGTATTTGGACGAGAGTGTCTGCGATGACTCGTTCATCGTCTACGACCAGCACCTTGATTTTCCTGTCCCCTGCCATATGGCGATTCCCGAGTCGCGTGGCAGACACACCGTACGCGAGATATCAACCTGGGACCTAACTGCCGACCTCTGGATCACTGGGGAGAAACCACGCAGATCCCCTGTACCGCAGGATGGCGCTGCCAGCCGCACAAATCTTTGGGTTCTGATGCTCGAACCCGCGTCGCAGGTTGTTGCCCGGCACCCGACATCGATCCCTCAGTTCTGGGTTCCCAAATAGTGCCCCTGCCGCCTTTTCAGTAAGTTTCCCCAGCCGGGGAGGCGCGGCTCAAATAAATATAGACAGCCCGCCCATAACGGCATTGCTGTAGCGATTCTCGATACCAAGATGTACGGCCTATGCCAGCGCGGCTATTCACACCGGAAGTGGGTCAACATCGGTCCCGTTGACCCAAGTCGCGGATTGGGCAATATGCCGCCCGGTCAAGGCCTGGTAAAGAAGTAAAAATGCGTACCTGGCTTTTGTTTTAATTCTCGTACGCCAGCATTCTTAAATTCTGAAGACGATTGGACATCGCCGCCGTGCTGACCTGGAATCTCTTGGCCAAAAGCTCGATCGCTTCGTTGTCATCCAGATCCAAATCCTGCGTGCGTACCTCCTGCTGGACAAGGCTACGCGGCATTAAGAGCGCCGCGCCAAGCTTGTTGGCTTCGACCTCCTCACTGTTCATTCCGGTGGACGATTGTTCGTCGCGGCGGTAGGTGATCTGCTTGTCAATAAACAATTGTGCCTTGCCGCTTCTTCTCGCATGTAGCAGATAGTGGGCGATTTCGTGAGAGATAGTGAAGCGCTGCCGGACCCGTGCATGGGCCGAGTTATATCCAATCGATCCCTCATTCCCTTGCACGACCAGTACGCCTGAAACCTTGTCGCCGAGGGCCGCCGCCTCCAGGGTAAGATTCAGACGCTCGGCCACATGATGAATCGGAACCGGCACCCGATAGCAATCCGCATCGCGAAGCGTCTTTTCAGCTCTTTCTTCGAGATTTTGCCTGGCCATGCGCCTTCCTCTCGGTATTCGGCGGACTGATGTTCCCTTTGAGCCTCTTGGTCACGAACCCGGTCAATGCTTTGATAATAGCCGGATCTCCGTTGGCCTCGTCCTTGATCTGCTCCATCATTTCTTTGTCGAGTATGGTCTGGTCCCGCGGCACAAGCAATTCTTCCGGCGAGGGAATCAGCAGAGTCAATTTGGTTTCAAGCAGTTCCGCGATCTGCCACATCAAGTGCAGCGGAGCGCGCTGCCGGCCGGCCTCGATGTTGACCATCGACGTGCGGCTGATCCCGAGCCTCTTGGCCAGCGAATCCTGGCTCAAATGCTGGTTCTCTCGCGTTTGACGGATCTTCCGTCCCACTCCACGATAAATCTCGTCGAAGTCCGTCATTAAACGGACAGTACCGTTTTGGACCGGGAGAGGTCAACTTCGGCAAACACGTGTTTATAGCAAACGTGTTTATGCTGTCTCACAGTTGACGTGCATCGGGAATTGCGGCAGTATGGAAGCGATTCAGGGCGCGCCTGCTGCCATCCGGGCCTGAACGCCGCACGAGGCCGATCTCGCTGGCCATATGTATTCGGGCGCCACTTTGAAGTACGCGGCAAGAATCCATTCGCAAGAAACGAAATGAATGATTAAGCCACACCGGGCGGTGTCGCAGACCCGGCGAAAAAATCTTGCGTGTAGGTGTCAAACTTTCGGCGTTTTCTACAGCTTTCATATGTAGAGGGCAAATACTCGCCGCTCACCGATCGACCCGGTTTCGTGAACTTTCAGTGAATTGGAAGCGATTGTTGTCCCAAAGGGCTTTTCAACATGCCTTTGGTCAGTACAGGAGGCTCACCTCCTGCGGTTCTCGAGGAACGGACCATTTCATTCTGGTGGTGAACTCATGGCTGATCTTCCCCCATTCCAAAAGCTCAAATACCTTCTCGCTGTTGCGCGCGAACTGCACATCACAAAAGCCGCGGAACGCCTTCACCGTAACCAATCAAGCGTCAGCCGGGCAGTGAGAGAGCTTGAGGAGGAATTTGCACTTACCGTCTTCAACCGCGCCCGTACTCGCCTGGTAGGCGTCAAAGAGGAAGCAGTGCCGTTGCTCGCAGACATCGAACAAGCTCTGGCCAGGTTCTCTGCTGAACTTGAGAGAGCAATAAAACAGGCTCGGCTCCGAGCCCGGCGGAAGGCATCCTCGTTCGTGATTGGCTATACGCCTTTTGTCGTCCCGACAATTCCGAATGGAATCCGGTCCGTCCATAGCCGGAGGTTTCCCTCCATACACCGTGAAATGCGGCGCGCGCCAGCCCAGGAATTGATGGATTCGCTCATCGCGGACGCATGTCAGGTCTGCGCCGTACTGCGTCCGGCCGGTGCACGCTACTTCGAAGAGATCCGCTTGCACTCGGAGTCCCTTTTCGCAGTGTGGCCTCGCGCCTATCAGGCGAATTTCAGCGGCGCAATTTCTCTTGTTGACCTGAGCGCGCATCCACTGATCCTGCCGTGCTCGCACCGCACCGATCCGATTCTTGAGCAGTGGTTCTTCGATCGGTGCGCGGCTGCCGGCTTCAAGCCGAAGGTCGCGGCCGAGGCGAGTACTCCGCCTGAAGCGTTCAATCTCGTTCAGGACGGTGTCGGGATCGCTATCGTTCCCGGCGGATTCTGCGACGACGTCGATGGGGCCTTCCAATGCTCTCCCATCGGCGGACTCGAACCTTTGCAACTGATCATTACCTACCGTCAGGAAGCTTCGTTGCGCGTGCAGAAGATCATTGCTGAGGTCGCACGCGAGCTGGATCCGGCGAAAGCGGGCTGATTTTTTCCACATGCGCCAGTGCCTGAGTGTACTCGGTTGTTCCGAACGACTCCAAAGCACACCGTGGTGATGCGTTTTTCGCAACAACACGTGCGAAGAAAGCCTTGGACAAGAAATCGAATTCGCGCCAATCTCTGGTGCATGACCTGCTCGATCGAGGTCAATTTCACAGCAACGGAGGTACACGCATGAATATTTCGCCCGCATGGCGGAAGCACTTTCCTGTCATTCAAGACTCGAAAGCGATCTTCCTGCTTCTTCTGCTCGTGCCGGCCGCCGCGCACGCGCAAGCAGCGGGCGGCTCACCCTTCGACACGGGTTTTTCCGCCATGCAGAACCTGTTTACCGGAACGGTCGCCAAAGTCGCCAGCCTGATCGCGATTGTGGTTGGCGGCTATCAGTTCGCACACGGGGAGCCCGGCGCGAAAAAAACTCTCGCCGGTGTAGCTGCGGGCACGGGCATCGCCGTTCTTGCCACCAACGTGCTGACCTGGCTCTGGGGAATCTGAACGACCCAGGAGCTACAACATCAACCATTAACCAACTCCTACGCTAGGGGCGACGATGCAGACACACACTACAAATAGGCGTGCAAACCGAGTCTACAAGAGCCTGCACAAGCCCCTCACGTATCTCGGAGTGGAACGCACGCTGTTCTTCTTCGTGTGCGTGGCCGCGGTAGGTGCTTTTAACCTGTTCAACAGTCTGGTCGCCGGTTTGCTCCTCTTTGCGGGCGGGTTCGCCTTCGGGTGCTGGGTGACCGGAAGCGATCCCGCGCTTCTTCGCATCCTGGCTAAGTCAGAGCGGTTCAAAACGCGCTACGACGCCGCCAAACAATCACTTCCCCGCGTGGAGGTCCGCTAATGCTGCGTATTGACAAGGTGATCAAGTCGTGGAAGGAATCCGCGGCACTGAACGATCACATCAACCTCTTCGGCCAGTGGAGCGAGACAGCGTTTCTGACCAAGAGCGGCGATCTCGGCATGGTCCTTCGCGTGGCCGGCGTCGATTACGAGAGCCTCGATCACGCGAACCAGGAATACACCGTCAAGCGCCTCGAAGCTGCGCTGAAATTGTTTGGCCCAGGCTTCCACGTCTATCAGTATCTGTTCAAATCGAACCGCCCTGAAATTCCCTTCGCCGATTATGACGACCCGGTTGTTCAGACCGAGGTCAATCACCGGCGCGAGTTCTTTCACGCAAAGCGGGACAACCTCTACCAGATCGACATTTTCTATTGCGTGCTCCTTCGTTCTGCGCAGACGAAGGCGGGAATTGGACCGGCCCTGTCCCGGTTGGCCGAGAAGCCGGTCAGGACACTCCGAGAACTGAAGGCACAGTTCTCCAGCGGCGGAATGAAGACGCTGCTGCGGTCGCAGATCGAGAGCGACCGCGCGCTTCTCGAACAGCGTGTCACAGCCTTCGTGCGCCAGTTGAGTGATTTCGTCCCGATCGAAGTGCTGAATGCGCGTGGCCAGCTCCGCTTCTTGCGCCGACTCCTCAACTACGACGACTGGCGCATCGCTGGAAATCCGAAGAGCACGCAATTTCTCGATTTCCAGGTGAGCAATTCCGATATCGGAGCCGAGCGCGATCATCTGCGCGTGGGCGATCACTTCGTGCGCGTCCTGACTATGAAGGAGGCCATCGCTGAAACCCGGCCCTTGGTTCTCGATGCACTGCTCAAGATTCCGGGCAATTTCTATGTGGTCACCGAATGGACACAGCTTCTAGGCGAAATGGCGCGCAAGGAAGTGACCAAGCGTCGCCGCCACTTCAACGTCTCGAAAACGGGATTCATCTCGCAGTTGGGTAATGACCCCATGAAGACCAATCCTCGCGATGTTTTGGTGGATGAGTCGAAACAGGCTGATATTGAGAATCTGGGCGACTGCCTGCGCGCTCTTGGCGACGGCCAATCGTTGGGAGAATTCTCTCTGACCGTCGTCCTCTATAGCCTCAATCAAGGTGAGGTGAATCGGCTTGTGGGCGAGTTTTCCGCCGTGTTCACCAATGCTGATGGAAGTCTGTATGTCGAAACCTATAACCAGCTCAACGCCTACTTTGCCACAGTTCCCGGCAATTACGTGATGAATCTGCGCCGGTTACTGCTACTCAATACCAATTACGCGGATCTCGCATTTCTATTCACGATTCTGCCTGGCGAGACTTGGAATCAGCATCTCAACGCGGAATACCTGGCGGTTCTTGAAACCGACAACAGCACACCGTATTACCTCAACTTGCACAACGGCGAAGTGCCACACGCGCTTCTTCTCGGCATGACCGGCAGCGGCAAATCCTTCTTCTGCAATTTCCTCCTTCAGAATGCACAGAAGTATGGGCCGCTAACATTCATCTTCGATATCGGGGGTAGCTTTGAGTCTCTCACCACGATCTTCGGCGGAAGCTACCTGAACGTCGGTCGCGAGTCACGCGATTTCACTATCAATCCATTCTCCCTTCCGCGCACGGAAGAGAATCTGCAATTTCTCTTTGCATTTTTCCGGACGCTGATAGAGGGCAACGACTCCCGCTACCGTCTCGATTATCGGGAAGAGCGCAAACTCTGGGACGGTATCGAACGAGTTTATGTTCTCGAACCCGATCAGCGCACAGTGTCGAACTTCGCCAATATCCTTGGCGAGCTGAAAGATCGGCTGCACCGCTGGACCCGCGCCGGGCAGTACGGGTTCCTGTTTGACAATCCTGATGACACCCTAACGTTCAGCCCTTTCCAGACCTTCAATTTCGCTGGCTGGGGAGATGCTCCGCAGGTCCTTGAACCGCTGCTTTTTTATGTTCTGCATCGGGCGAGCAACGAAATCTGTGACCCGGCGAAACTCGCCACATTCAAGACGTTCCTGCTCGACGAAGCATGGCTGTTCATCCGCAACGAGACGATTCGCAACTACGTAGTCCAGGCCCAGAAAACGTGGCGTAAGCACAATGCAGCGATGATCCTAGCCACTCAGTCGATCAAGGAACTTCAAGAGTCCGGAATGCTGCACATTGTCTCGGAGAGTTGCCCGACCAAGATCTTCCTTGCCAACCCTGAAATGGATCGCGAGCTGTATCGTCAAGCATTTCACCTGAACGACACGGAGCTTGAACTGATCGCGGGCTTGGTTCCTCCGGGCCAGATGCTCATCCGGAAGGCACAGAGTTCTAAGAAAGTCCAGTTGAACGTGGATTCGGTTTCGCACTGGATGGCAACCAACAATGCCCGTGACAACCTGACCAAACGCGAGTATTTCGCACGGTTCGGCATCCCCGAAGGTCTGCGTCAGCTCGCCAAGGATTTCCCCTTCCGGCCTCGCGCGTTGGCCGGTGTCCCTAACCCCAACTCCGTAGGAGCCGCTGTATGAATCACTCACTTCTTCTTTCAACCGGACTCATGTTCGTCCTTGCTGCGTCTGGCGCCATCGGCCAGGACCCGGCCGCGCGCACGGTCCAGGTTCACTCACAAGACATCGTTCCCATTCACGCCAAGCTCAAGTACACGACGCTGATTGAAGTGCCGGCTTCGGAAAAGATCATGGAGGCCGCCACAGGCGACAAGGAATTCTGGGTCGTGGATGTGGTGGGCAACTTCTGCTTTGTGCATCCGGCCAAAGCTGGCATAGCATCCAATCTTAACCTCATTACGGACAAGGGCAACATCTATAGCTTCACGCTACAGGATGTGTCGGACTCGTCCGTATCGCCCGACCTGAAGGTTCTGGTCGAGCCAGCCGATCGCTCCGCGCTGGTCGCGTCATCCGGCCCGGCGCAGTTTGTCCCAGCCGCGGAGCTGCAACAGTCGCGCGAGCAACTTGCCGCGATCCAGGCGCACGTCTCGCAGGCTGTCGACGAATACAAGAGTGCGTATCCGCTGGCTTTGAAGTTCGACTATTCGTTCCACCTGAATGAAACGCCGTTCGACGTCGAGTCGATCTTCCACGACGACAAGTTCACGTACATCAAGACGACGGCTCCTGAGAAGTTCAGCGTGTACGAGATGAAGGACGGCAAACCTAACCTGGTCAACTACGACCTTCGTGATGGCACCTACGTCATTCCGAAAGTCATGGACTCGGGGTATCTGCAGCTTGGCAACAAGCGCATGGAATTCACTCGCAAGGGGTAGGCCATGGCTGAGCAGACGATTCAATCCGAACAAGCGGCCGTGGCCGCGTCTGATCCCGCGTTGCATCAGGCGAATACCGAACCCAAGGGCGTGATGCGGAAGAACCTGAAGATCTGGATCTTCCTTGGAGCGTGCGCGGTTGTCGTAGCTGCTGCGGTGGTCAGTAACTACACGAAAAAGACCTCGGCTCATTCGACGCCATCGCAGCACGAGCCTCCGCAGCCAACGCTCCAGGACAATACCGACAACAATGTCCAGGATCTGAAGAACCAGCTCACTGCCGAGCGACAGAAGGAAGCGCAGGAGGCGGCCTCTCAAACACCGCAGATCAACGATTCTTCTTTGCTTGCCGGTACACCTGCACAGCAAGCAATAACAGCGGGTCTTAGTCCGACAGGGCAAGCTGCGCCATGCGCACCGGGCCAGCCCTGCCAGCAACAAGGAGCATATGTACAGCCGCAGATTTCCCCGGAACAGCAGCAAGCACAGCAACTGGCGGCCAGGGAACGAGAATTGGCGTATAACGCGCGATTTGCATCGAATCTTGTCTATACGCAGACGAACGCTCCTCAGGCTGCACCCGGTCCTGATGCGAATCCGCATTCGGACGGCACGACCCAAGCGGCTTCAAGCCAACCGTCTGATCCGCCGGCGACGAACCTGATTCCGGCTCAACAGGCGGCCGGAAAGAGAAGCGATTCGAGCGGGGGGGCTGCACCCAAGCGGGCCGCGGAGGTCAATATCGATTCGGCGGTTGGGCAGCCGTATGTAATTTACGAGGGCCTCACGATGGACACGATCCTGATGAACCGGCTCGACGGAGATGCTCCTGGCCCGGTGAAGGTTATGGTTTCTAGCCCTGTCTATTCGCACGATCGCCAGCACGTGCTCATTCCGGATGGAACGATCGTGCTCGGGGAGGCCCGGAAGATCGGGGCAACTGGCTTCGGCCAACAACGCCGGATGGCAGTCGTTTTCCACCGCATGATCATGCCCGATGGCTACTCAGTCGATCTCGATCAGTTTCACGGTCTCGATCAGATCGGCGAGGAAGGCCTGAAAGACAAGGTGAACAACCATTATTTCGAAATCTTCGGGACTTCCATTGCCTTGGGTGTGATCGCCGGCGCCAGTCAGATCGAAGCTGGCGGCGGAACGATCACGACGAGTGGTTCGCAGGCATTCACGACTGGCGCCGCGTCCAGCGTCTCCCAGTTGGCAACCACCGTGCTCGATCGGTTTATTCAGATTCCTCCCACGATCACAATTCGGGAGGGGCATCGCATCAAGGTCTATTTCGTGCAGGACATGCTCTTAGCTGCATACGACAATCACACGATTCCGCAAACTTTTTGAGGAGATGGACTCATGTTCAAAGCAGCATCATCCGCTGTTCTAATCGCAGTTTCGGCTATCGCTTTGACCGGCTGTAAAACTCATCAGGCAAGGATCGACGCCCTTCAAAAAGAGCATGACCGGCTGAGCCAGCAATATCAGAAAGACTGCGGCGACGAGTACTTGAAAGCCAAGCCCCAGTTCAGTCAGAAATGCGCTGATGAAGCCAAGCAAATGGACGAAGTCTGGAAGCATCTACAGGACGAACGGAGCAAATGAGCCAGAGGAGACACAGATGAGACTACACAGAGTCGTAGCTGCAATAGCGTTTGCATCTCTTTCTACGCTGGCGCATGCACAGCTCTTCGGATCAGGCATTGTCTTCGATCCGACACAATCCGGGCACGCCATTCAACAGATCACGCAGGGAAACCAGTTGTACACCACAACGGTCGCGACGACCAGGAATGTCATCGCTGCGTACAACCTCGCCGAGCGAATGGCGTCTCTGCCTCAGACCCTATACAGTTCCTACAGCAATCTTGGCCGGCAGCAGTGGATCATTCTCACTCGGCCGGCGAATACCTACGGCAACTCGCTTCCCTGGATCAATGCCGCTACGACCGGGTATGGAGCGTCTGCCGCTAACCAATCGTCGAGTCTGCCACGCACAGGGCAGATCTCCGGCTATTCCTCCTTCAGTGCGCAAGGGCAGCAAGCGATCGCTGCGGAGGGAGCCACGGTCGATCTCTCGGACGCTGTGAACGCGAGCAATCTGCAAACTGTTGGGACCATCCGCGCGAATGCGGCACAGCGCGAAGCGGACATCAGTCAGCTCGAAGCAGCGACGCATTCAAGCGATCCGGCGCAGCATACCGAGATGGCTACGTTGCAGCGCATTAATCAGGCACTCCTGATCGAATTACGCTCACAACAAGAGACCAATCAGATCCTCCAGGGCCAGGCTTTGCAACAGATCGTAGGCCAGAAGGTTCAGCAGGACAACCTGAAGGCGCTCTTCCAGACGGGCAACAGTTACCAACAGAATTTCGAATATTTCACGCCTCAGCAGACAAACGCGGGCACGCAATGGACATTTCATTATTGAGGAGCTTGGGAGCCGGTGATGGATTTTCTGATCGTCATTAAGAATGGCTGCGACAACCTGGCAGCAACGGCGTCGCCTTCTATCGACTCGCTTGGGTTACGAATGGTAATCGCTCTTGCGACCATCATGATTTGTTGGTTTGGCGTACAGGAGGCCCTTGCATCTGCGCAAGGCGGACCGGGGTTTAGTCTGCCGAAATTCATCAGCCTCTTTGTGCTACTCACTTTCGCCTATTGTTTTGTGAAGTTCTATGACAGTTCAATCCCGGGAATTGGCTACTCGCTCAAGGGTTTCATCAGTGGGGGAACGAGCAGTCTCGTTGACTACATCGGCAACGACTCGACTCAGGAAGTGCAGAATACGATCCACGCAGCTTTGAGTAAGATCGGTAACCTCTCACCGTCGTTTACCGAGCCCTACACGCTCGTTTGCAGTTACACGGTGCAGATCTCGCTGTGCATCTTGGCTGGGTTGATCGGAGTGATTCTGGCCTATGGCGCGATCGGTGCAACCGTTATTGGACTTCTTGGCCCGGTGTTCATCCCCTGGATGGTCTTCGATAAAACCGACTTTCTCTTCTGGGGATGGCTCAAAGCCTTTGTCGGATTTGAATTCTACAAGGTCGTCGCCGCCGCAACCATGAGCGTCATGAGCCACCTGATGATCACATACCTGACCAGCGGTGCGATGAATGTTAACGATCCGCAAAGGCTTGTTTATCTGATGCCCGGTCTGCTCATGATGTGCCTTGTTGCTGGATTTATTTTACTCAAGATCCCGACCATGACTGCGAGCCTCTTCTCTGGCCACGTTGGTGGTCATAGCAGCGGTCTCAGCGGATTGGTCACCGCTGTAGTTGCACGGGCGCTGTAGCCCGCACGGAGGTCATTATGAGACAACCCGATTTAACACGAGCTGCCGAGAAATACCTTGAGCAATACAGCGAGCCGCTCGTGATGAACACATATTTGAAGATTGCAGTGCTGGTGCTGTGCACGATCTGTCTTGTGCTCACAGCCCTTGTTTATAGAGCGCAGAATGCGTTCGCAGCTGTGCATCCGATGATTGTGCGCATCAACGACGTTGGCCGCGCCGAGGCAATCGACTACCGCAATTTTCAATACCGACCCCAGGAAGCTGAGAACAAATACTACCTCACCCGCTGGGCGGAGCTTTACTTCAGCCGGAACAGGTTCACCATTGAGCGCGATCAGATGAACGCGCTTTACTTCCTGAATGGCGACGTCCAGCGCCAGGTCATCGACCATGAACGCAAGGACAACGTCATCCAGAACTACCAGAGGGATTCTGGTCTTCCGTTCGTCGACGTCGAAGTCAAGAACGTCGTCCTCGACGATTTGCGCCAGTCGCCATATTCCGCGCGGATCGAGTTCGAAAAGGTGTTCACGAATCCCGCAGACCACAGCGAAGTCAAGCGCGAACGATGGACGGCTACCGTCACCTATGTTTTCCGCGAAAACGTGAAGAACAACGAACTCGCCGTGAATCCCCTGGGATTGACGATCGTGCGCTTTCGCGCCGATCAGGCGTTCAGTTAACGGAGGCGACGCGATTTCGGGAGGGCACGGAAGCACGTGCTGGCCATCGGGCTCTCTGCTCTTGACCATTGGGTTTCTGCACTGGAGAATCAGAGCAGCCAGCCGTTTCGCGTCGAGTACAAGGAGAAACCTTGAAATTCACGCGAAATCGGTATCAAAAAGGAAGTTTACGCAGAGTGTCACGCCGATCAGGTCCAGATGTCTGGGAGTACAGGTACCGCAACCATGCGGAGCTTGGCAGTCCCACGCGTCAGATCACGCTCAGCACCCTTGAATACCCAACCGAGACGAAAGCTCTTGTTCGTCTGCAAGAGGAATTGCTCCGCATCAATGGGCCTCAAGCCTACCGAGCGCAGAGTCAGCCGACGTTGGGTCTGGTCATCGACCGGTTCATGAGGGACGAGCGGATCGAGGACATTGTGAAACAGAAACCAGGAGAGATCGTCATCACAGATGCTCTTTCCTATAGCACTGCACGGGGGTACAGGAGCTACATCACGAGGCACGTCAAGCCGCGATGGAACCCCGTTCCCCTGATTGAAGTCAAAGCAGTAGAAGTCACCGAATGGCTGAAATCACTGCCCTTGTCTCCGAAGACGTGCGGCCAAATGCGAGCGCTCATGCACCTGCTGTTTGAACGAGCCATGCTGTGGGGTCTGATCGAACTGCAGCGGAATCCGATTGAACTGGTGCGAATCAAGGGCAGCAGCAAGCGTAAGCGGAAACCGCAGGTTTTGCCTCCTGAGAAGTTCCGGGAGTTACTGGGTATTCTGCCGGAACCATACAAAACGATGGCGATTGTTGCGATGTGCACCGGGCTTCGGGTCTCAGAAGTGTTGGCCCTTCGCTGGGAGCATATCGATTTCAAGGCTGGCGTGATGTTAGTTCAACAGGGAGTCGTCAATGGACGCATCGGCAAGGTGAAAACCGAAGCGTCACAAGATGAAGTCCCGATGGACCCGACCTTCGCGCAAGTCTTGCTTAATCAGAAAGGGAAAGAGCGTTCCCAAGGACTTGTCTTTCAATCTCCGATCACAGGTGGCTGCTACTACAGCGGGATCATCCAACGCAAGATTCTCAAGCCCAAGGGTGAAGAGATCGGCATAGTCGGCCTCGGCTGGCACACATTCAGACACACGTATCGATCACTTCTTGACGAGACGGGTGCTCCAATTGGTGTACAGCAGAAGCTGATGCGGCATGCAAACGTTGCAACGACGATGAACGTGTACGGGAGCGCGACGTTGCGAGCGAAGCAGCAAGCAAACTCCAAAGTTGTGCAGATGATCATGAGCAAAGAAAAACCGCCAACTGGTGAAGAGTCGGCGGCCTAGTTTTCTTAATTGTGGGGTTCTGTGGGGTTGTCCTGCTGGGTCCGATCAGCTAAAGCCTTTGGAATCTGGTGGACGCGGTAGGAATCGAACCTACAACCTGTCGGTTAAGAGCCGAATGCTCTGCCAGTTGAGCTACGCGTCCAAACTTTCTGGATGAGCCACGCGTTGAGAGATTTTTTGCGCGGCATTGGGCGAAGATTCTCACTGCCCTTGAAAAATATAGCACAGACTGAGGTGGATTCCAAAAGTCGGTAGTGGGTCAGTTTGGTTTTCCACAGGCAATGCAAGCACAAAACGGCGAGTGTCATGCTTGCGGGCGCTTAAGCTGTTTGCTTTATGTGTAGCGTTCATATTCCTCGGAAGCCCCAACCCCTGTTAACGGTCATCTGAAAACGTAGTTTTTTGATCATTTGCCGGGCGTATCGGTTGCGAGCTGTCGTAGCTTGAGTCGGAGATAGTCGCGGTAGTTTTCCGGTGCGGGATTGTCCTGGAGTTCGTCGATGACTGGTCGGAAGTAGGCGAGTGAGCGGATGGGTGCCAGTCGTGGGGCATCGGTGGGTCGGATCAGGCGACGCAGTGAGCCGAGCAGGAGGGCCGTTTCGACGGTTTCCAGCGACACATTGTTCTGATGGAAGTGACGCGCCAGCCATTGGTCGGAGGCGCTGACGCGCATCGGAGTATCGGGCATTTCGAGATAGAGCGTGACGACGGAGGTCACGTAGGAGGCTTCGGGATCTGGAAGGCTCATTTCTTCCTCCTTCGTCGGGCTGTTGCCTCCTGCTCGCTCTCACGCACGCGGTAGCTGGACCCGTCGATGACGGTGACCTCGGCGTGATGCAGCAGGCGGTCGAGCATGGTGGCGATGCAGGCGGCGTTGGGGAAGACTTCGTTCCATTCCTTAAATGGCTTGTTGGTGGTGAGGATCAGCGATTTCTGTTCGTATCGCTGATTGATGACCTCATAGAGCAAGTCGGCTGATTTGTCGTCGAAGGACAGATAGCCTACCTCATCGATGCAGAGCAGAGCCACGTTGGCATAGGAGCGCAGCTTGCGTCTACGGCCTTCCGGAGTCTGGCGATGCAGTTCGGTGAGCAGCTTGGAGGCGGTGCGGAAGAGGGCAGAGTGTCCAGCCAGTACGGCGGCGTGGCAGATGTTCTGCGCGATCATGGTTTTGCCCAGGCCGTTGGCGCCCACGAGGACGAGGTTGCGGGCCTCGGCGAGGAAGTCCAGCGTGAGCGCCCGTTCGATGACATCGCGTTCGATGCGCGTGGGCCAGGACCATTCGAAGTCAGCCATGGGCTTGAACTTCTTGATTTCTGCCGCGCGCAGGCGGCGCTCGAGACTGCGATGAGCGCGCTCGGCAACCTCGATCTGCGCCAGATATTCGAGCAACTGGCGCGGCGACCAGCGCAGCTTGGCCGCGTGGGCCAGCATATCGTCCAGCTGCGCGGCCACGGTGGCGAGGCCGATCCGCTCCAACTGCTCGCGGAGGTTAGGATTCGGGTTCTTCGTCTCGTCGCTGTGCGAGTTCATCGTAGGTCTCCAGATCGTGGGGGCGGACTTCGACACTTTCAGCCTGCGGATGGCGTCTGAGATCGAGCGGCAACGGCGTGGCGCGATTGGACTGGCGCAGCAGGAACTCAACCGAGGCAGCGCGCGGGGTATTGTGTTCGAGAGCCTTATGGATGGCGCCGCGTAAGGCTGCCGCGCCGTAGCGATCGAGCAACTGAAGAAGGTGCGCGGTCTGGCGCGCGGCCGATTCGCCGTCGGCGAAGGCCCGCTCCAGCAGAACTGCGCTCTCGGGCGCGGCCAGTTCAAGCTGACCGCTGCGAGTCGATTCACGTGCCTTGCGCTTGGTGAGGAGTAGAGCCTGTTGATGCTCCGGTTCGAGAACCTCTTCTTGCCGGTTGTAGCTGCGGCGATGGCGAGCGATCTCGCGCACTCCATCCAGGATGCGCACCCCGGTGTCAGAGGCAGCCAGTGTCAGTTCGCGGCCCACGGCTTCAGGAGGGATCGAGTAGTCGTTGCCGTCGAAGCGCACGTAAATGGTCTTGACCGCGCGCACCGCAACCACGCGTTCGGTGTTGAACTCGTGAAGCGGCAACGCAAGCAGCCGTGGCTGCTCTTCGGCGAAGACCTCGGCCACGGTGCGATTGCGATCGTCGGGCCATGACCGTTGGTGCGCCACCTCATCACGCCATTTGAGCGCCTGACGATTGCACTCCTCCAGCGTGGTAAATCCGCGCGCCGCCCAGAACGAATCACGTACGAAACGAATAGCCCTTTCCACGCGCCCCTTTTGATTACCTGCGCGTACCTGACAAGGCTTTGGTTCGAAGTGATAATGACCAGCCATTTCCAGCAACCGCGGGTTGAAATGGACCAGGTTGCCATGGCGCTCCAGCACCGCAGACTTCAAGTTGTCATATAACAAGATTCGGGCCGAACCCTGGAACGACTCGAACGCACGCACATGCCCTCGCAGGAAGTTCTCCATCGTCTGATCGAAGAAGAACTCCAGATACAACGCACGTGACCAGGACAAGGTCATCACGAAGCAGGACAGGGCCCGCTTGGCCCGGCCCACCATCACCGTGCCAAAAGACGCCCAGTCAACTTGCGCCTGCTCACCGACGAAGACATGAAGCCGCAGAAAAGCTTCCTGCGGTTGTGGACGCAAACGCGCCACCACCCGCCGCAACTGCTCGACGCTGCCCCCGAAGCCGCGATCCCGCAGCATCTGATGCAGTCGCGTTGCGCGAAGCCGCGGATGCGCTTCCAGCGTCTGACGTACCAGGGGAAGATAAGGATCCAGCATCGTGGCGCACAACCGCTCGGCGCGATGAAATCGCTCCACTTCGATGGCCCGCTTCACCGTGTCCGGATGAACTCCAAGTGCCTGAGCGATGGTTCCTACCTTCCAGTGCTCGGCGTAAAAATAGCGGCGGATCTGTACCCGCACTTCCGGATCGATCATCCCTGATCACCTGCGAGAAGATGTGCGCGGAAAAGGATCGACCAGGTGGCCGGTGCGCCCGCAGACCATACAGCATGGCCGTATGCTCCACCGGTCAAGCCGCCTAACACGCAACGGCGCTACCGCCGGCATCGTGACCGCTTTCCCACCCTCCGATGGTCGATCAGTTTCAGGAGTTTGGGAACCCTGATCCGTCACCCGCCGTAACAACTGCCGGCAACGATAGGCACGCTGGCGGTCGCGATGATCCAGGCGCCCCTCGGGGCTACGCTGATGACGCCGATTGGCCCCCTGATGCTGCCGGAGACGTGACTGGCGCCGGCACTCCCCGCTGCAGTAACGCTGACCGCGATCGCAGCATGAGCAGACCCAGAACATCGACCGGCAGACAGGATGATGACAAAACCGAAGTCGGAGTACAACTTCCCCGTGAACCGCCATCCCTGATTGCGGGCGGCCTTTGACAACGGCAGCGGTTCATGCCAAGGTAAAAACAACTCCGAGGTTGTCTTCGTTTTGGCATGAAGGCTACCGCAAAGAACCCCGCTGCTTGAACAGCGGGGTTCTTTTCTGAACCGCCTTCTCCCCAAAACACCTTACAACTTCAGGCCTTCAGGATGACGATCGACCGATGATCGCGCCTGCGGCGCCGATGATATCAAGCAACTCTATGCCGGCAGATCTTCAGAAAACTACGTTTCCAGATGATTGATGACAACCCCCTCTATGCGAAACATGCTGTTCCCGAGTTCATCTCCAACTGGAGGCTGATAAAGGCTAATCCAGCGCGTCTCGTGAACTTCTCCGTTATTTGGATTCGCAAGATTCCGATATACGATTTTTCCAAAAACGAAAACCTGCCCCATCCACATCACGGGCGGAATATCCTCATTCAACCACTTTCGGATGTGCCTGGTGTCGAACCAATGCGTCCTGACCGCTCCATCTGGGGGAATGATTCGATCCTTCACCATGCTTCCGGGAAAATAGGAGGCTTTTTCGGGGAGTCCCGAAATGTTCTTTACCAACGCGCACCCAATGTACGAACCAATAATTATGGCTGGAGCGTGGGCTCTGTTTCTCGCATGGACGGTAAAACCTCCCATGGGACCCCTCACATTCTTCAAAACAACCAAAATCCACGGACGTTCTGCGTTAATAACAGCTTGCGCGTTCAAGAGTGCAGATTGCGCCGCTTTGCTCGTTTCCGTAGTTTGCTCGGCAATCGCCAGAAGAGTGAACAATATCGCCCAAGTAGTTATTCCCTCGGGCCAACTAAAGAGTCGATACCAACGTGGAAAGTTCCTTTCGGCGTTCTGCTGGCATTTGCCGGACTCTTCATAATGCGGCGCTGGGGATATAGACCCATTCCCAATTTGCTTGCTTTTTTCATCACATTGCTCGCGGGTTATTTCATATTGATGGGATACGTAGATTGCGCATCCCCAGCTGACAGCAATAGCCATCACATATTTCCAATATCCCAGTCGTTTCAGCATGATGGCGAAAATGTATCACGCCAGAGCGGAGGCGACTATGATTTTGCCTAGACCGACTCTCGAACGTCCTGCTGCGAAACAGCCGCCAAGGAAATCTAAACGCATGACAATCGCAATCGGAATGCTCTGCGATGAAGGCTTGATTATCGCCGCTGATACGCAGCTTGCAATGACCGATGGCTCTACCCGCGAAGGGATAAAGATTCGTCAGGCAATCGCGGATACCGGCATCTATGTAACGGCAAACGCGACCGAGGACGGAAATGCGGCCAACACCCTAATTCCAGATATTCTTACAGACCTTCAAAATGAAGACCCAAAGAATTTTGCGCAAGTTGAACGGATAGTGCGAACTTCGATGTATGAGTGGGCAGAGCAATATCGACAGGGAAATCCTTATATTCAGATCATATTAGGGGTTTCTCTCAATCGGACACGGCAAACCGATGTCAGAACTGGGGGCGGAATACGCCTCTATTATTGCGAACCACCGAATACGATGGTTCCCGTAGACCGAGAGGATACGAGCACGGGATACATAGGGATAGGTGCAGGAGCCAGCATTACAGACCCCATTTTCAGAACGCTATTCAACACGATTTGTTCGGCAAACACAGGGTTCCGCCAAGTAGCCTATCTGATGTACAGAGCCAAGAAAGACGCGGCAACCGCCTGCGGTGGAGAAACAAACGCCGTGTTGCTGAAAGACGAATTCAGTATTCCGTTATGGGTCGATCCTGCCCATATGAAGACCGCTGAAGGTTGGGGAAAAAATCTCGACTACTGCCTTCAGATGACGACCTGCACATTTCTTGCCGAATCAGGTGAATCCGCAGAAATAATATGGAATGCGAATAAATCCTACATGGTTGAAGGATTGGGAAAACTATCCAGAGCACAGAGGTTTTTTACTGAGTCTGGAGAAGAGGTTGGATTGCCGCCACGCTCTTTGACGGCAGATTCGCAAGGTTTCGAGGATGAAACCTAGCTAGGCGCTCTCTCCCAATGCTCTCCTGAATAATTCCCGGTCGATTCTGGATGGTCCCACGGTTGGCTTGGGAACTAAGGCAATCACTTCGTCCAGCGTCCAAACGTGATCCGTTAATCCCGCTTCCATCGCTGGCGTTACCCTCAATGTCTGATGCACTCGGCAATAGTTGTAATGCATGTAATGCAGTGCTACAGCATGAGCGTGATTCTCAGCTTTCTTGCTGAAACCGTTTGTCAGGCGAGTAAACCGGCGCGATGACATTCTCAGGGTTAAATTCTGGCGTTCCACATAAGACGTGCTCACGTGGTCAGGATCGGGATACCCTAAAACCGTCTTCATCTCGCAGCCGATGCACTTCGCAGGGGAATAGCGCCGCTGGTCTTCATCTGACGCGGCACCATAAATCTTCTGCAGCATCGCATAATCAACCTCTATCCCGAATGCACCTTCCACGGCCTTCAGATACGGCTTATGCGCGTCTGTGGTGACCTGTACGCGTCCTCTGATGCGGCTGGCGCAATCCTCCATGAACTCCATTGCCCATCCCGCATCCCGACCGCCGACTAGGTAGGAAACGACCAGCTTGGTATCGGCGTCAATCCCTATCCACGTCCAAATATCTCCCCATCCAAAATACTTCTGCTCCACCGTCGCATTCTTTTTCTTGCAACCGACAAACGACCAAATCTCATCACACTGCAACCGTTTTACGCGCAGATTGCGAACATGGGAATTGTGGAACGTGGCGCAAGCCGCTCCCATATCAGCGAGCAACTTCACAACGGTATTCTTGGCCGCTCCCGTCATCCGGCAAGTAGCTCTAATCGAGCAGCCTTCAATGAGGCAATGCACGATTCGCGCTCTAGTCTGGGAGTCCAAGCAATTCATATTGACTATTATGCTAAAGCGGCTTTGGAATGTCAAGAGAATTATTCGTCTTCGCGGTCTATAATTGCGCAATTCAGGAGCACACAACTTTGGCAAAGTTTTATTGGCCGTGCCCGCACTGTGGAAGAAGGCTCACTTTCGAGTGGGAGAAGAAGCTACCTTTATATGTCGATCTCTTTTGCCAGCATTGCAACAAAAAGACAGGGATGGTTCCAAGTTCGCTATTAGAGCCTTCGCAGCCCGTGCCGAAGAAACGGCGAGTGCGATAGGAGAATCAAGCCACACGTAATGCTTGCCGCATTTCTCGCATTTCAAATGCCCGAGCATACCCACGACATTTGTGCTGACTCGATAAAGTCGCTTTCTGCATGAGCAGTAAAACGCAATCGTAGGAAGTGATTCTTCATCGGGATGTGAGGATACAACGAACGACGATTGAGGAGGGGATACATGAGACATAAATGGCTACTCTTTTTCGGTGTAATATGCCTGTTCCAATTCTGTACAACCGCCTCAGCACAACTCATGACCAGCGTAAAACTCCGCGAATTTTGCCAGAATGTAAGCGCCGATAGTTCTCAGATGTCGAACAGCCAAATTGATGATGCTGAAAAATGCCTCTTCTACGTTGCAGGAGTAGTCGATGGATATTTAGTGGCGAGCGGCACTAGCCGCATTTGCCTTCCAAAAAACGGGAATGTGACATACACCCAAATGGCTCTGATCGTATCGAAGTATCTCAACGATCATCCCGAAAAACTCAACAATGATCCCGAATATCTCATCTTGGACGCGTTGTATGGAGCCTTCCCCTGCCCACTGAAACCGCCGAATAAATAGCAAGGCTTGGCTACTTTGGAACCCACTTTTTGGTCCCAGTTTTTCTTTTGGCAGTTTTCTTTTGCTGTGCAGAATTGCCGCCAGTTGCTTTCCATTGGGACCATTTCTGATTGGGAACCTTGAATCGCGCTTCTTTGATAGCGTCGTAATCAGCTAGTTTATTGTCGGTTGGCTTATTTTGTTCTGGCATTTTGGCAAACTCCATGCGATGATGTCGCTACAGAGTTTCGCCACACCGAGGACCCGCCCTGGCAGGCGGGTTTTCTATTTGATGCCTATAATAGCGTGAATCGAGGAATTGTGCGATGAAAGACTGGGTGGTTATTCTTGTTATCGTATTTGCTTGCATATACATCTCTGCGTCCATCAGCGCGATTGCAAACACGTTAGCGGCAGCTTTGTCTGAATTGGCGGAAAAGATCGGAGAACTAAACGATAAAGTTGATTCCATCGTGAGCGATGTTGCAGACATAGAGGGCGTGGTTAGTGGAAGAAAAGAGAAATATATCAATCCGATTGATTTATAGAATCTATTCCGCTTTCTTTTTTCCCCATCGCGCCTGTGCCGCCTTAGCAGCCGCTTTCTTCCGTGCCGCTGGCGTCATAGTCACCAAACGGCGTTTCCCGCCCACCATCCCGCCCTTACGCCCCATTGCGGCCATGTATGCCGATAGATCAGGGGGGACACTCACAGGCGTTTCCTTTGGCGTATCCTCAACCGTAGACTGCTCTACAATCCACTTGGCAAGTTGGTTTGGATCGCGCGGTCGCTTTCCCTTGGCGATGGTCATACTTCCATGATTTCACGGATTGTATTGCCAAATCTACCCTGTGGAAATTGAAACTGACCCACTACCCAAAAGTCGCGCGGCGCGCGGAACTCGTCTAGAAAGTGAAGGCCACGCCGCCTCGAATACCACGTTGGTCTTGCGCGAAGATAAGCAGCGAGCCGTCGTTCAACAGGTACGGGCGATAACCCTCCGCAAGCAGGTTCCTGACATCGAGCATGGCTTCAATGCCACCCGTGCCCTCGCGGCGCGCACAGATCGGCTGGCGGAAATGAAGGTTGAGGTAAGGCTCAACACCTTCCTCCGCAAACGGAGCCACCTGCGTAACGGTGTCGCTCGGCTGCCACCGGTAGCTGGCACGCCAGCGCGTTCCGGTTCCATCAAGAGTGCCTGAGAGCGCAAGAGTATAAGTTTGAACGCGGCGAGGATGGGCCGCGGTCAAGACCTGGGTGAGCGGCTCAGGATGCCCCAGCACCGGCATCACCAACGCGTCCCCATTCGCATAACTGAGACGGATGCGGCTCCCGCCGGGCACGCGATGCTCAACTGTGGCCATCACTCCAGTCGTGGAAAAATCAGGGCCGGAGGTGCGAAGAAGGCCGCTGCCGCGATCATAGAGCACGCCGCCATTCGCGACCGGTGCCGATTCGCCTGGGGCAAAGTGTCCTGCCGCTTCCATCACGGGGTTCTGGACGTTGTCGGCATACACCACAACAGACATGCCCGAGGCATCGGTCCATCTTTCCCAGCCGATCTCCTGGTGCAGGCCCCCTTCTACAGAAAGCTTGCCATTGCGCATGGAGACGGCGGGCAGCCAGAAAGAGGCTTGGGACTCATCCGCGCCATAAGCGGGCATCATGGTGGTCATTCGGTAACTGATGGTGGAGTTCCCATCGTGCCAGCCCACGGAGGCAAAGGGCAGGGCCGCGATAACTGTATTGGGTGAATCCTGACCGAAGCGCGCCACCAATTGCTCTGAGCCCGCCTCCGCTTCGAGTTCGTCGCCGAAGTTCATCGTCTCCCAAGAACGAACCGCAGCCTCTTCCAAGCCTTCTGCGTTGGAACCGTCTTCAACTTCGGGATGGACGGCAACGGCAGCCACAGACTGAACTGAACCAGCAAAGCCCAGGTCCTGACGGAAGCCCAGCATCGACTCCATGCCTGCGTCCGTGTTGGGGGCGAAATCGACTCGGGCCAGCAGTTCGCGGCTATTCGATGGGGTGTTTTCAATTGAAGCAGTAATCCGCTCGCCGCTTTCGCCAAAAGTGCCTTGCTGTCCAGTGGCCATCAGGCGCGCTTTGAGTTTCGGGCGGCCGCCGGAGCCGTCCGAGACAAGCACAAGCGGCCCGTCCTCAAGCCAGCGCAACAGCGGCCGGTTGGCTGCAGAGCGCAGCGTCCATGCCCAGTCATCCTTCTGTGCATTGGAGGCGCGCGGCTGGGCGGGCAGCCATTGCATCACCTCGTACAGGGTGTTCAAGGTGAGATTCACCACAGTGCTGTTGCGGACGCGAACATTTTCCCTGAGCGACGGCAAGAATGAAGTCCCCATCGCTTTAACCGCGTAGCGGCCAGGCAGGACGGAATGAATGGCGAATCGCCCCCGCGTGTCGGTATAAACGATGCTGACAACACTCAAATCGGGACGCAGCAATTGAACCACGGCGCCGATCTGCGGCACTCCGGCTGAGTCGCGCACCACACCTGAAACCGATCCGGGGGTCGCTCCGTAGAGCGAGGCTCCTCCCAAGGCAATCAGCGCGATGAAGAATGCGAGATGGGGCCTGCGCATCATCACTCGTATTGGTGACCCGGTGGCGTCGCTGGCTATTTCCTTCCCAAACCATCTCGCGCTGGCTTCCCGATCTGCGGCCGGATTACCGTTCTGCGCGGGGTACATACTGGGGTACATACTATTGCACGACAAAAGGGGCCGATTGCGCAATCACTTGTTTTGAGATTTCGTCGTTAACTTTGATCAGCACCTTGTACTTCCCTGGTTGAAGTCCAGCCATAGGAAGGCTCTTTTCCACCGTAAGCTGGTCGCTATGTGCTCCCAAGTCCTTTGAATCCAATTGCTTAGAAAAGAGCACATCGTTATTTGCCGCGTCCACAATCTCGTATGTCACCTGGGCCTGATTGCTCTTCGTGGCTTCGTCGATACCGAGATTGTAGACCTGCATCCAGAAGTTGAGCTGTTGGTCGCGGTTGAAACTGACCGGAGTGGCCGGATTGGCGCTGACCCGCGGCCGAATAAAAGTGTTGCCGATGACAAAATTACCGCTGCCAATGGAGTGGGAATCCACGGGATTCATCTTGTCGGCCAGGATAAGGCTCGACGTCGCCAGCTTTTCATCGTGAAACTCTGGAACCTCGAGAGCGCGCCCGTAATACCCCATATGGTCAGGGTTATTCTCGTCCTTGATGGCGATATCCAGCCGGTAGAGGCCCGGAGAAAGGGGCAGAGCCTTCCAGTAGACATTTTGCCGCGCGAGTGCCGTCTGCAGCAGTTCGGCCGGCTCTTCGACCTCGACTGGATCTTCGAACGTCTGCACCGTCTTGCCGGTAATCGTTGTCACCTTGCCCAGGATGTCCACAACGCCCTTGGACACGCCGTCCTTGGTCACAAAGGTCACATCGCGGTTCTTGATTTGCAGCGTAATCGGAACCAGTACGGTGTTGTCAGTGACTTTTACGAAGTCGGTGCGTACGTCGAACGGGAATACAGGTCCTGTCAGCAGCTTGTGCTCTGAGATAAAGCTATCAAGATCCTTGAACTTTATCGGCGGTGGAGCAAAGAGCTTGGCGGCTAGTTCGATGCGGTCAAATTCCTTTGACTGCTGCGAGGTGGAGAGCGGGCCGGTCCCAAGGTTCTCAACCCCACCCTTGAACCGATCGGCCTTCTTGGCCTGGCCCATCTCTTCCCACTGGGTCAACCCGGCTCCGGGAACGTGCAAAAGTGCGTCTTTCTCGCTGCGGTCGATAGTGAAGTGGTAGTCGCCGCACATGCAGGTATCAACGAATTCGATGTCGATATTTTCGCCAATGCCTTCGAGATAGCGGTAGTGCCAGACTTCAAACGGGAATGTGGACGTCTCGCCGCCCCCCTCATCCACGGGTCGCTCGTAGCTGCCGCCAGAGGGGTGGGAGTCGATTGAGTCAGGCTTGCCGTATTCAATGTAGATGCGGCCTCGATCAGTCTTCCAGCCGGGCTTTCCTGCGGCATAGTGCTCGTTGGCGTATGCGATGCGCCGATAGTGCTCTTCGCGGAACTCATTATCCGGCGAGTCGGGATTGGGATTGCGGCGCAGCCAAAACTGCTCTATGAAAGCCTCGCGCTCCTCGTCGTTGCTCAGGTTCTTGAAGGCTTTCCGTTCTTCGTCCGTAATAATGTAGGCGACATCTTGATCAAGCCAGGTCTTGTAGGCGCCTTTCAACTCCTGCCGGACAGCCTTTTGAGCTTCAAATCTCTCTTTATCGCTGCGTGGACGATTCAGAGGGTCCACATCCTGATCATCGCCGGCGGCCTGCTGAGGTTGAGCTGTCTGTTGCGCGGACTGTTGGGCGCGAAGCCCGGTGGTGGGAACGAAAGCCAGGCCGCAACCCAGTGCGACATAAAGGACGGTACGACCGTTAAGCATCATTGCCGTGGACTACTCCTGCGATGCCTTATTTTACGAGTCCTGCCCGGGCTGGGCAAGGCTTGATCCACACTTACCCGCTCGTTGGACGCGCAGGCGGGGCAAAGGTAACCGGATCAGGCCAGGCTGGACGTCCGAAGAGGGTCCTTTACACAACAGTCGCGGGATTCGGTTTCGGTAATGCGTTGTATGCTTGGCAATGCGTTGCTGGGTGCGGAGATGAGCAGACCGATAGCCGTCGTCGTGCTTTACGTGGTCGCGATGGCCGCCGTCATCGTCGGTGTAGATTTGATGTTCTTCAGAAACCGGTTCTGGGAACGGCTGACCGTGAATATTGGCATTGTCTTGGTATTCGCAGCTTTTTACTTCAGATTCCTCAGGCGGCCATGAACAAGGCGCGACAGCGTTTAACGGTTTTGAATTCATCGACTTGAACGCCTCTGGCACGGTGTATCACAAAGGGTTCATTTGAAGAGTTCCTGAGACCCATCGGGTCGCCCAAACGTCTCATTATCATAGCGCAACGGCCGTCAAGGATGGACTTCTGTCTGGACCGCACACTGTCCTTGTGGTGCGGAATCAGGTTCGAAACCAAATTGCGTAGAATTTCAGTCGTGGCCCTGACAAAGAATCCATCCGCTCCCGGAAAACGCTCCGAGTGCGAATTCACGGTCGCGGGGAACCTGGCGAGCGATAATTGCGTAAACTGACATTGGGGATACCCGGAGCAACGACTACGCCATGAAGAAAATTCTCTTGATCATTCTCGCCGTCATTGTAACGGCCGGGCTTGTTGCCTTCTTCGTCTATAAGCAGCAATCGGGCTATACCAAGGTGCTGACTGCCAAAATCGCGCGGCAAGACCTCTCCACGGTGGTGAGCGGCACCGGTCAAATCAAGCCAAAGACCTATGCGAACCTCGGTGCCACGGCCATGGGACGCATTACTCATCTTTACGTTAAAGAGGGTGACCATGTGAAAAAGGGCCAACTGGTCGCCACCGTTGAGAACGTGCAGCAAGAGGCGATGGTCACCGGTCAGGAAGCTACCATTGCCGCTGCCAGGACCGACATTGCGGGTTATATTGCGGCGGAAAAGACCGCCGAAGCCAACGTGGAGCATGCCCAGGCCGACCTCGAACAGAAGAAACTGGACTGGAGTCGCGCTCAGGCGCTTTATAAGGCAGGCATCTTGGCCAAGCAGGACTTCGACGCCAAAAAAGCCGCCTATGACCTCGACGTGGCCTCGCTTGCTCAGGCGGTTGCCGGTGTCAACCAGGCCAAAGCGAACACCGCCTCTGCCCACGGACATCTGCGGACTCAGGAAGCCAACCTGCGCAGTGACAAGAATGTGCTCGCCCTCACCGAGGCCGTCGCACCGTTTGACGGGATCGTGACCAACGAGCCGGTTCGCGAGGGTGAGACGGTTGTGGAAGGAATTCAAAACACCGAGGGATCGACCTTCATGACCCTCGCGGATATGAGCGTAATCACCGCAGAAGTCAAGGTGGACGAAACAGACATTGTCAATGTGAAAATCGGTCAGCCTGCCGACGTCACCGTCGACGCCATCCCCGGTAAAGTCTTCAAGGGACATGTGACGTTGGTCGGCGACCAGGCCCTGCTTCGTTCCACCGGCGTCGCCACTTCTCAATCCACTACGGGAACCGAAGAGGCAAAGGATTTCAAAGTCGTAGTCACGCTCGACCATCCATCGGATGAGTTGAAACCGGGGCTATCGACCACGGCCAAGATCACCACCGCCCACAAGGCAAATGTGCTTGCGTTGCCGATTCAGGCGCTGACCATGTATACGCCCGTGCCTCCCGGCGGCAAAGGCAAGGTGGAAGCTGCGTCCTTGTCCACCAACACCACCAAGACTGCACCCATCCAGGGCGTTTTTGTGATGGAGAAGGATTCGCATGGCCGGCAACGCGCCAAGTTCATCCCTGTTACAACGGGGATCACGGGGGCAACGGACATCGAAGTGCTCTCCGGCCTGAAAGAAGGCGAGGAAATCGTGATCGGACCCTATAAGACTTTACGGATTCTCAAGGACGGCGCATTGCTGAAGCGGGAAACCCAGATTCAAACCGTGCCGGCTCCGTCGAACTCCTGAAAGGCCGTCAGTTCAAGCAACACGGAGGCCGGCAATGCGTGTGAGCTTGCCTCAACCCAGGCACGATCGGACTTCAGCAGCAGGCAAAGGAAGAGATTCGAATGGCTCTGAACACTATCAGTACCGAGGTTGAAATGCAGCAGGAGTCGGCGCCGTCACCGAGCGACGTGATCGTAGTCGAAGATCTGTGGCGCACCTACGATATGGGCTCGGAACAGCAGGTGCAGGCACTGCGCGGCATATCCCTGCGCATCAAGCATAACGAGTACGTCGCCATCATGGGTCCGTCCGGCTCGGGCAAGTCAACCCTCATGAACCTTATCGGCTGTCTCGACACGCCATCAAAGGGACGCTACTGGCTCAATGGCCAACTGGTGAGCGATCTGGACGACGATGAGTTGGCCCGCATCCGCAACAAGGAGATCGGCTTCGTTTTCCAAACCTTCAACCTGCTCGCCCGCGCAAGTTCGCTCCACAATGTTGAGCTGCCGTTGATCTATAACGGAACTCCCGCGGCCGCGCGTATTGAGAGGGCGAAGGAATCGTTGACCAACGTGGGCCTCGAAAATCGCATGTTTCACAAGCCCAACGAACTCTCTGGCGGCCAGCGGCAGCGCGTTGCCATCGCCAGGGCATTGGTCAACAGCCCCTCCATTATTCTGGCCGACGAGCCCACCGGCAACCTCGACTCCAAAACAGGCTTGGAGATCATGGCGCTGTTCGATCAGCTTCACGCCAAGGGCAACACCATCGTCCTCGTGACACACGAGCCCGACATCGCCGAATATGCGCATCGCGTAGTGCATATCCGCGATGGCCAGATCTTTTCTGACGAGCCGTCGAAACGCTTCCGCAAAGACGCACAAGTCGTGTAAAAATTCGCTGATCCTTGTGTCGGTCCAGCCGGAGAGACGCCAGTCTTTCCGGCTCATGTTTTTGGCCCAATGACCGATGACAATGCTGACGGTCCGAGTCGAGAGAACGGATCGTGGAGGCGAGCCGCATTGCTATCCATCGAAACCGCCGCGCAAATTCAACCAGTGCCTTCTATTTCAGGTTTGAAGCTCCTGGAGCCGGATTCATCCCAGGCTGCGCACACCGTGGGCGTAAACGCGGTCTGGCGCAAGCTGCTGTTGCAGGCCGAAATGGTTGCGCCGCATGTGCAGGTGGCCGCAATTGAAGGAGAAAGTGGGGTGGGCAAGCAGACGCTCGCCCACTATCTCCATGACCGCACTCCCCTGGCGCGATCCCTCTTTCAGCGCCATGATGCGCGCCAGTGGCTGGTTACCGAAGCGGACCCGGCAATGCTGGCGGGATTCATCTACCTGGATCGGGTAGACCTGTTGGGCTCTCCCGGGCAGGGATTGTTGCTCGGCGTGCTGAAGGCGCTGCAGGATCGTCCGTCAGGCCGGACAGTACTGGTGGCCTCCTCACAGTCTTCGCTGCGGCAAATGGCCGGGCAGGGACTCCTGACGCCCGATCTGGCATTCCGGCTCACTGCCGTTCGCTTCGCCATTCCACCCCTGCGACAGCGCAAAGAGGATATCGGTCCCCTGGCGCAGGCACTGCTTGATCGCATCTGCGCACGCTATCAGCAGAGGCCCGCAGTCATGGGACCAGGTGCGCTGTCGCGCCTGTTGCAGCACAAATGGCCAGGCAATGTACGAGAACTTGCCAGCGTGCTCGAAGCGGCTTTGCTCGATGCGGTGAATGGCATCATCCGCGCCGAAGACTTGCCCATCGCCGCCGAGCCGGAACTGCGCCCGGAGCCGCAGCTTGGCTCGCATGCAGAAAACCTGGTACTCGATGCGGTCATCCGGCAGCACGTGCAGTATGTGCTCGATCTGAACCGCGGCAACAAACTGCGCGCTGCCCGCCAATTAGGCATCAGCCGCTCCACCCTCTACCGCATCCTCGCCAACGAACCCTTGCTCGCACCCTGAGTCGTAGATCCAGTGTGCGTGAAAGACGCGAAGTCATGATCACAGGAACACGGTGATGCACCCAGCGAAGGATGCTGATCCCCGTTCCCTGCCCCATTGCTCTACACTCGACGGGAGAACCATTTTACCCAGAGGTCCCACTCCGTTGAGAAACTTGCGTCTCGCTGTCCTTGCCGTTTCTGTGTTTTTGCTGTTCGCAATGGCCCCCACGCTCCGGGCGCAAACTGCATCTCTGGCTCCCCTTGCCGACCGACGCGCCGCGCTCAAAAGCTTCTTCCATGATTACTGGGACGCCTACCTCGAACATTCACCAGAATTCGCTTCAACCATCGGCGACAAGCGCTTCAACGACCAGATCTCCGACTACTCCGTGAAGGCTGAAAATGATTGGCTGGCCACCGAGCAGAATGATCTGATGCAGCTCGCGGCCATCGACCCAACCGGCTTTACCGATCAGGAAAAAACCAGCCGCGAACTGCTGCTGCGCCAGTTTGCCGATGATGAGGAGCAAGCGGAATTCAAGGAATGGGAGATGCCTGTGAATCAGTTGGGCGGCATCTATTCCGAATATCCACAGCTTGTGGCCGAACTCAGCTTTACTTCTGTCAAAGATTACGACGACTGGATTGCGCGCCTCCGCGCCTTGCCGCGGGCCTTCAACCAGGTGATGACCAACATGTCTATCGGCATGGATGATCAGCGCGTGCCGCCGAAATATCTGCTGGAGAAGACCCTCGAACAGGTGCAGCAACTGGCCAATCAAAAGCCCGAAGACTCGCCCCTGGCGATGCCGCTCAAGAAGTTCCCTGCCGGAATCTCTGTCGACGAGCAGGAGCGCATCAAGTCCGAGATGCTGGCTGCCATTTCAAAACATGTGCTGCCCGCGTACGCGCGATTCGCTCGTTTTCTTCAGGCGAGCTACATTCCCGCGGGTCGCACGGAGCCCGGTATCTCCGCGCTGCCTGACGGGGCAAAGTACTACCAGTTCCTCATCCGCAAGGACACGACCACCGACCTCACCGCTGCGCAAATTCACCAGATCGGTCTCGATGAAGTAAAGAAGGACGAGGCCGAGATGCTGGTCATCGCGCAGAAGCTCGGCTTCAAAGACTTGAAGAGCTTTCAGGCTAGCCTCAAAGACAACCCCAAGCTTCATCCAGCTTCGGGCGAGGCTCTGCTCCAAGCATTTCGAGACGATCTCAAGCCCATGCAGGCCAAGCTGCCGCAACTCTTCGGACTCTTGCCCAAGACGCCATTCGAAGTGGCCGCCGTGCCCGATTATCTTGAGAAGAATGCGCCGCCTGCTTACTACGAACCGGGCGCACCCGACGGCAGCCGGCCCGGGCGTCTGCGCGTGAATACCTACCACGCCACCGACCGCAATCTCTATATCGTTGAAGACATGGCCTACCACGAGGGCATACCCGGACATCACCTTCAAATCTCCATCGCACGCGAACTGACCGGCATCCCGGAATTCCGCAAATACGAGCACTACACCGCATATTCCGAGGGATGGGGCCTTTATGCCGAGCGCCTGGGCAAGGATGTGGGCTTCTATCAGGACCCCTATTCCGACTACGGCCGTTTGCAGGGTGACATCTGGCGCGCCATCCGCCTGGTTGTCGATACCGGCGTTCACTCCGATCACTGGACCCGCGATCAGATGGTCCAGTATTTTCACGATCACTCGGCCATCGACGACACCAGCATCCAGGCCGAAGTGGACCGCTACATCGCCAACCCCGGCCAGGCCCTCGCCTACAAGATCGGCCAGTTAAAGATCCTGGAACTCCGCGATCGCGCCAGAAAGGCTCTCGGCAACAAGTTCGACATCCGCGCCTTTCACGACCAGGTGCTCGATTCGGGCGCGCTGCCTTTGGACATGCTGAGCGACCGCATCGATGCGTGGATTGCCAGCCAGAAGACCGCCGCACCGAAATAGGAGTGAATAGGAGCGGCAAATGCCCTGCACGCCAGGTCCGCTTCTCAAGCATCTTATCCAGCAAAGTCGAGAGGCACGCTCATAGCAGCTCTGTTGCGATGCGAGTATCCTTGATAGCTGTACTACCACCCTCTTGAAGACAAGGAAAAACATGGCGGAGATAGCCGTTGAGGCCACTGATGTACCCGCGCAATTACCCCATGTCCGCGTCGCGGTTCTGGGCGCAGGCAAAATGGGCGGCATCCTGTTGCAGGCCTTCCTCAAGCAAAACCTTTTCGCTCCCGACCAGATTCACGCCACCGTGGGCCACGCCGAGCGCGCGCTGGCGCTAAGCGCCCAGTCGGGCGTGGACGTGAGCACTGACAACCTGGCCGCAGCCAGCCAGGCCGACCTGATTCTACTGGGCGTCAAGCCCTTTCAGGTACCAGACCTGATTGCGGAAATCAAACCCGCGCTGACCAAGGCCAAGACCCTCATATCCTTCGCGGCTTCTGTAAAGACCCGCTCCATCGAAGATGCGGCAGGCCTTGAGATTGCCGTGATCCGCGCCATGCCAAACACGCCCGCAAAGTTGGGAGCGGGAGCCTCCGCACTTTGCCGAGGTCGCTTCGTTTCTACCACGCAAATGGAGCTCGCCCAGCGCATCTTTGAGACTGTAGGCCGCACGGTCATCGTCGACGAGAAGCACATGGACGCGGTAACCGGCCTCTCCGCATCCGGACCGGCGTACATCTACATCATCATCGAAGCGCTGGCCGAGGCAGGCGTGAAGGTGGGCCTGCCGCGCGAAACCGCTACGCAACTTGCCGCGCAGACCACCTTCGGCGCAGCCAAGATGGTGCTCGAAACCGGCTACCATCCTGCCCTCCTCAAAGACGAAGTGACCACCCCCGCCGGCTGCACCATCGACGGCATTCTCGAATTGGAAGAAGGCGGCCTTCGCGTCACCCTCATCAAGGCCGTGATGCGCGCAACCGAAAGGGCCAAACAATTGGCAGCCGGGTAGTATGCTTCTCATCCGGGGTTCCAGGCCGGGTGCCCGGGTATCGTCCGCCACGCCTGCCCACCGTGGCGGGGCGGAAGATCTGGGAAACCTCCGAAACAGTCACCCCAATTTCGCGAACACCGCTAACTCCGCTTTCACCGCGAACTCGCTACCTTGCCCATTCAACGCCCATCCTGGCTGCCGTCTTACATCCCGGAACTCCAGGGTCTGCGCGGCCTCGCGGTCCTCGGGGTCGTCTTCTACCACTGCCATCCCCGTCTCGCCGGCACATGGATTTACTACGGCTCGCTGTGGGGATGGGCCGGAGTCAATCTCTTCTTCGTGCTCTCCGGCTTTCTTATCACGTCGATCCTGCTGGAGGCACGAAGCAAGCCGCATTACTTCCGCAACTTCTACGGGCGCCGCGCTCTGCGCATCTGGCCTGTATACGTGCTCGTACTTGTTGTCTGCTATGCCAATGCCCCGTGGTTCATCGGTCCGACAATTTGGAATGCCGTCAAAGCCGCCCCGTGGCTGGCCTACATCTTTTTCGTGCAGAATCTCTTTCACCTGGCGCTGCCACCCGCGATCAGTCCTACTTGGTCACTCGCCATCGAGGAACAGTATTACTTCCTCTGGGCTCCGCTGGTGCGCTTCTTGCGCCGGCCCTGGATGCTGGCAACCCTTCTCATCGCCGCGCTCGTCGTCTCGCCTCTCCTGCGCCATGTACACCATGCCTGGATGACACCCACCCACACTCTGATCCACCTCGATGGCATTGCCCTCGGCAGCCTGCTGGCGCTGGGGCTTTACACGATTCGTCTCACCCGGCGCGCATGGCTCTTTATCGGACTGGTCGCGCTGCTCTTGGGCATCGCCGCCGCAGCTACCATTGCCGGCGGCACGGCGTTTCTCGATTCCGCCCTGGCGGCAGGCTTCGCGGGAGCGGTGCTGGCGGCTATCGCTTCAACGGGCGCGCGCAACCCGCTGAATGCGGCGCTGCGGCGCGGCCCGCTGGCCTTCTATGGCCGCATCAGCTACGGACTCTACATGATTCACATCATGGTTTTCATCTACTTTGGTTGGTTCGACCTCAAGATGGACCATTTCGGCACCGCCGGCAATCTGGCAATCGTGGGCTTCCGGCTCGCGGCCTCCACCGCGGCGGCTACCGCGCTCTGGTATGGTTTCGAGTCGCGAATCCTCAAACTGAAGAGATTTTTTTGAGATCAAATTCTGGAGATTGCGTCGCCCTTCATAATAAGCCGCCGATAGTTGTTCTTCACAGAAGGGCGTCCACACATCCGTTCCGTATCATCGCCACTCTCGCATTTGTCGGTCTTTTCCCTTTCGCTCCACCGGCGACTGCTCCTCAAACGACTATCAGTGCCCCAACTCCCGCACGAATCGCAATCCAGGACATGACTGCCGGCAGTACCGGTTCATTCGAAATCCCCGTGATGGTCGAATCCAAATAACCGGCCACAAGCATTGGTCTCATAAGGTGGACCGTCATCCCATCGCCATGTGACCCCAATCACCCCTCGCTCTAACATGCGGCTGCTACGCTTTTTATTGAGTTCGATTGGGATTGACCCGCCATAAACGCGGTCATCCTGAGCGCAGCCCGGTGCGGCGGCAAAAGTAGAATGCCTGGTCGCCGTGGCGAGGAACTGCGGTAGCCAAGGTCTCCCTTCGGTAAATCCCACGAGGGCCATATCGAAGTCCAACTAACCCGCTGATTCATTCAGCCCTAACCCCCTGAGGTTTTTCTTCATGTCGACTTTGCCCGTCCTGGTTTTGAACAGCGGATCGTCTTCCATCAAGTTTTCAGTCTATGAAGCCGGCAACGGAGAACGGCGCAAGCTTCATGAGGGAGCAGTGGACGGGATCGGCACCGACCTCGGGAAGTTCTGGATCAAGGATGCCGGAGGCAACAAGCTGGTCGACCAGACGCCCGCCCTGCCCACGCGCGCCGTTGCTTTTGCCTTGGTCGCCAGCGCGCTTCATTCCGGCGACTTCCCTGCTCCGCTCGCAATTGGCCATCGCATGGTTTCTGGCGGACCGACGGTGCTCGAAAACCAGCGCATTACTCCTGAATTGATTGACGAGATGGAGAGTTACACCGCTTTCGCGCCGTTGCACACGCCCATCGCCGTCTACATCATGCGTGAAGCGCTGCGTTTGTTTCCCGGCATTCCCAACTTCGTCATTCTCGACACCTACTTCCATCGCACCATGCCCGAGGTCGTGAAACACATGCCCATTCCGCCGGAGTATGCCGCGATGGGCGTCCGCCGCTACGGAGCGCATGGCATCTCCTACGAATCAATCGTGTACCAATTGCAGCCCAGCGTACCTGAGAAACTGATCGTCGCGCACCTCGGAAACGGCGCATCCATCTCCGCGATCCGCAACGGCAAATGCCTTGACACCTCGATGGGCCTCACGCCCACCGGCGGCATCATCAGCGGGACCCGCACCGGTGACATCGATCCCGGCGTCCTGCTGTTCATCCTGCGCAAAATTGCCGAGACCGCAAAAGATGCGACCGATGCCGCGGACCAATTGGAAGCAGTCGCCAGCAAAAAGGCGGGTCTGCTCGGCGTGAGTGAACTCTCCAACGACATGCGCGATCTTCGCGATGCCATCAAGGAAGGCAATGCCAAGGCTCGGTTGGCCGTCGATAAATTTACCTGGACGATTGCCAAATGGATTGGAAGCTATTTCGCCGAACTCGGCGGGCTCGACATGCTGGTTTTCACCGGCGGCATTGGCGAAAACGATATTGCCTCGCGCGCTGAAATCTGCTCCGGCCTGGGCGCCCTGGGAATCGTGCTTGACCCGGCGCGCAACAACGTTCGCGGCGAAGCGACAATCTCAGCCGAGAACTCGCCTGTGACCGTACGTGTAATCCCCCCCGCCGAAGACCTGATGATCGTGAACCACGTGGTGCGCCTGCTGGCGAATTGATTAGCGGTCTTGTCTCGAAGAGCGTGAATGCAAGCGCTACTTCGCGGCGAGACCCCGCTGTTCTACACTGAAGGGTTCGATACGGAGCCTTCATTCATGCCATCTGCTGCAGTCCCCGTGCATGCGCAACGCCTTCCCTCCCTTGCCCTTCGCCGGTTTGCGTGGGCGGTGCTCGTCTATTTCATCGCCGTCATTCTGTGGGGAACGCTGGTGCGCGCCACGGGTTCCGGCGCGGGCTGTGGCGACCATTGGCCGCTCTGCAACGGGACCGTGATGCAGCACTCGCCCCGCGTTGACACGATGATAGAGTTCACCCACCGCATCACCAGCGGCCTGTCATTCTTCCTTGCCGTGGGTCTGCTGGCGTGGACCTTTGCCGGCACAGCACGTGGACATCTGGCCCGCGCGGCCGCCGTGGCATCGGTTGCGTTCACACTCGTCGAGGCGATTCTTGGCGCATTCCTGGTCAAGCTTGGACTCACAGCCCAGAGCCAGTCGCCACTGCGGCCGCCCTATCTCGCGCTGCATCTCACCAATACACTTCTGCTGCTGGCCGCGCTCACGCTTACCGCGCACATGCTGTCCCGCCGTCACGGTTACATGCGAGGAAGCGTTCGCCTGGTCGCGCCGTTTGGGGCCGTTGCCGCGGTGGTCGTGGTATTGATTGTGGGAGTCACCGGATCGCTGGCCGCGTTGGGCGACACACTCTTTCCGGCTAGCTCTCTGGGCTCCGCGCTCGCGCAGGATTTCTCCTCCACAAGCGGTTGGCTGGTGCGCTGGCGCTGGACGCATCCCGCGGTCGCCTTTCTTGCCAGCATCTTTCTCATCTGGCTTCTTGTGCGCGCGGGGCAGCGTAGCACGCACTGGGACAATCGCGGCCTCTCTGCGTTGGTGCTCCTGATGCTTGCCGCGCAATATGTGCTTGGCGTGCTTGATGTGGTGCTGTTGGCGCCGGTGTGGCTCCAGGTGACTCATTTGCTCGGCGCCGACGCGCTGTGGGCCGCCCTGGTTGTTCTCACAGCGCGGCTGACGTTGCAGCCGAAAACAAGCGAAGCAGCAACTCAGCGAAGCAGCAACCCAGCGTAAATGCGTGCCGCGTCTCTTTGCTTCGCCAGTGATCGGTTCCCCTGTCCTTGCGCTACTTAACCAGCACACCCGCTGCCGGATATACGGCGCCGTTCACGCTCGCCTCAATCACCGGCAGCTCAGGAGTAGCGGTGAGCCACTCAATCCTGTCGTCGCGCAGCAGCACTGTGTCTTCCGCCTTGCCGCCGCGGATGCTGGGGTTCCAGGCGAAGGCCTGATGGTTGACCACGACCTCCGTGCCCGCCGGGGTCGCCACCCACTCGCGCTCGCCGTATCCGGTTGCGCCGCCTTGATGGTGGAACCGCTCTTCGCCGGTGAAACCCTCAGCCGCATAAGCCCGCTGCGTCACGCGAAACAACTCCGCTGACGTCGCGCCCACCCTGGTTGCATCCAATAGAGCCGCGTTTACTTGTGCCGCAGACCTGAATCGTGCTGCGAGTTCGGCAGCGATCTCTCCAAAATGAACAAAGCGCGTGATCGAAATGGCCAAGCCCCACTTGCGCGCGCACAGGTTCAGCATCGCGTACTTTTTGAGCCGGGCTCCGCGCGCAACGGCATGCTTGTATTTGTAGATGCGCTCATCCACGGCGTAAAGATAGACCGAGGGCAGAATGCCTCGGCGCAACAACCCGGCAGCGGTGATTGCCTCAAGATCGTATTCGCTCAACCCCGGCTCGACCTGGTGCAATGCCTCAACCGTTGCATCGGCGGTCTCCGTGCCCAGCCATCGGTATCGCGCTATTTCGGTTTCACATAGCGCGGCACGCAGCGGATAGAGATTCACCAGTGTCAGGCCCGCGCCCGGCGTGTCGGAGCCCAATGGACCGCCTGCCAGCTTGCCTGCGGCTGCAACTGTCTCGTCCGCGTACCACGGAAAAAGCACCGGCTCAAAATCCAGCGCGCCAAACTCTTCGTCATGTAGGCGGGGCGCTTCGTTCTCAGTCGTGAAATAGTAGCGCTTGCCATCGGCCGTCACCAGCAGCGAAGCCACGCCCGTTTCGCAAGGCGTGAGTACGCGCAGTTCGACCGCGCCACCCGTCACCCAGGCCACATTTTCATTGCGGCGGATGAGGACGCCCGCGAGGTGTTGCGAGCGCATCCACTCCACCAACTTTTCGTGCTTTGCCTCCAACTCGGCATCCCACGCAGCCTGTGTTACCAGCGGAACGCCGTTCGCCACAAGGCTTTTACCCACTCTCTTGCTCATGATTCCGTTTCCTTCTCAAATACAAGTTCCAGGGACTAGGGACTAGGGACTAGGGAGCAGCCCCCGGCAGACGTCTTTAGCTTCCCATCCATTCGTGTCGGACGCAGAATTCGCCTGTCTCAAAATCCATTCCCTGGCAGTCCCCAGTCCCTATTCCCTATTCCCTATTCCCTGTTCCCTATTCCCTAGTCCCTAGTCCCTAGCCCCTATTCCCTGGTCCTATTCCCCGTCCTTCTCAGTCCTCGAGCGCGGGGTGGTAGTGGCTCTCCCAGCCCAGGTAGCGCGCAGCCTCGTGCACAGCTTTCGACACATCGCTGAAGTTGGCAGCCACATGATGCTCGAAGCCTTCACGGCAAATGTACTTAAGCAGTTTCTGCAACTGCGGAATCTCCGCCACGCCTGCGCCGCCAAAAGTCTCCAGCGGATCGTCGGTGAATCGACCTGCTCCGGTGTAGCCGCGCACCACGCCGCGCCGGTCGTCGGTGGAGTAGCGCGCAAAACTCATCGCCCCCGCCTTTACGCGTCCCACGCATGTTCCGAAAGTATTCAGCTTGCCCACTGTGCCCGCAATAATCTCCTGGTAATCCATCTTCACGTCGTTGAAGAAGTGCTTGGGCAGGTTGGAGCAATGGAAGCAAACGCATTTATCGGGATGGTTGCCGTAATTATTGTTCCAATCCAGCAGCGCTGAGGGCGTTTGGCTGGCCAGTGCCAGCATGTACATGCTCAATGTGCCGGGCACGTCCACTTCGCAGGCTGAGGGAATGAGGTCGTTGCTCATCATGCTCATGATGGTGCAGGGTACAACGCCGAAAAACTCCTCCATCGAAGTCCAACATTGTACGGCGCTGATGGTGATGTGCGCCTGCTTCATCCAGCCGTCGATCACCGCGCCCAGTTTGGACATCTTCATCAGCGCGTCGTCAGGAATGCCGGACGTCGTGACGTACTTCTTGATGGACGCGAGCTTGGCCTGTGCGGCGTCATCGCTGTCCTTCATGCGATTGATGCGGCCGAAGATTTCCGATAGATCAATGGTTTCGATGGTGATGCCGCTGGTTTCAAAGATGCGCTCGGAATAGCGCACAGTGTTGAACGCCGTCGGCCGCGCGCCGATAGCGCCGATGCGCAGATTCTTCAAGCCCTTCACGATGCGGCATACTGCGGAGAACCACTCAAGATCTGCTTTGAACTCGGCTGAGTTCAAGCTCTCTGTATGCAGCGTCGTCAGCGAATAATTGATGCCGTACTGCATCATGTTGTTACAGGCGCTCATCTTGCCGCAGAAGCTGTCGCGGCGCGTGGCGATGGTCATGGCATCCGAGCGATCGGGTGTGGCCTGCACCAGTACCGGAACCTTGAGACCAGAGAGCCGAATCGCGTCCACGATGCCGCGTTCTTCGCCGAAGTTGGGCAGCGTAACAATGATGCCGTCAATCTCCTCCGCGTGCTTTTTGAATAGTTCGGCGCAACGCTGCGATTCCGCATAGGTTTCCACCGCGCCGTATTTTGATTCTTCAGGGCTCAAGACCACCGCTCGCGCACCCGCAGCTTCAAGAACGGAGATGATTTCTTCACGACCGGTCTTGGCCAGATGATCTGGAAAAAACCCACGGTTGCCTACCACCACGCCAAATGTCATTGTTCGCTGCGTTGCCATTTTCATTGCTCCTTAAACCGCCGCCCCTTGCGCGGCTTCATTGCTTCTGTGCTTAAACTAAACAAGCCGTCCATGTTCCGGGTCACCCGTGCCGGGATTCATTTCTTACCGCTCTTCGCGCCAGGACGGCCTTGCCCGCGCATCCACAAAACCCTCCAGGGCTGTATCAGGGCCGGATGACACCTACTTGCTGCTCCTTCCGGGGCGAAATCTCACCACGTAAAATACTCCGAGGAGCGCCAGTAGCCCCCCCCACCATATGGGCGTGTGCAGGTTTGTCAGCTGGACCGTCGGCGGATAGATTCCAGTGGCCGCCTCGACAATGCCATACCCGCAGATCAACCCCCCATAGACAACCAGAAGCACTCCGATGAAGAACCAGATGGGAATCCCGGAACCATGCATAAGTCGTATGCCCTTTCTCTCTCGCGATCGAAATTTCTCCAACCCTGCTCGATCACAATCTCTGTCACTACCAGAACATGATGTTAAGACCCGCGAAAATAATCACCGCCAGAATTGCCCACATATATTCGTTCCTGTAGAACGGAACAGGCTCTTCCTTGGGCAGAATAGTTGCTCCATAAACCAGTCCATCCAACTCTGCAACCGGCTTCGCCCTGGTGAACAGGCTGACCACGTAGATCACGACGACGGTGATGATGAATGCCCAAAGGGCTCGGTAGAGATTCTCCGCCATGGGCTTGGCGTCTGGCGAAAGCGCAACCGTAGATAACTCGGCAGGGTTGAACTTGACCCAGACAAAGAGACTGACCGAGGTGACGATACCCACCAGCAATCCGAGGAACCCGGCGGGCGCCGTTGCCCGCTTCCAGAACATGCCCATCAAAATCGCGCCCAGCAGCGGAGCGATAAAGAAGCTGAAGAGCGCCTGCACGTAATCCATGATGCCGGCCGCGTGCATCACCAGGTAGGCGGCTCCTATAGACACAGCCACCCCGATCACGATCGACATTCGTCCCACCATTACGTAGTGGCTATCGGTGCCCTTCTTGTTGATCAGGGGCTTGTACAAGTCATAGGTCCAAACAGTTGAGAAGGCGCTCACGTTGCCGGCCATGCCGCTCATAAAGCCTGCAATCAGGGCGGTGATGCCGAGTCCAAGCAATCCTGGTCCGCAGTAGCGCACCAGCATCAGCGGCAGCGCCTCGTTGTAGCTGTGCAGTTCCGACGCGGGCCCCGGCTTCTGGTCCAGAATCGCTTGCTTGAACGCTGGGGTCAGCGTGCCGGCAGCGCTCAAGTCCTTTTCGCAGGTCACTTTCCGCGCTGCAATCGCCTGCGACATGCCTGCGGAAAGCGGACCTTGGGGAATGTCGAGCGGGGCGCAGCCCTTGACCGCCTCCTCGGGAACCAATTGCCGGCGGCTGTGATCGGGATTCTGCAAGAGCACCAGGCCCAGCAGGCCGGGCAGAATCACGATGAAAGGAACCGCCATTTTGAAAAACGACCCGATGATCGGAGCCATCCGGGCTGCGCGCAGGTTGTGTGCCGCCAGAACGCGCTGCACCACCAGAAAGTCGGTGGTCCAGTAGCCGAAACTGATCACAAAGCCCAGGCCAAAAACAATGCCCGTCCAGTGGACGCCCATCGGGTTGGAGGCAAAATGGCCGGTGTCGCGCCATAGATGGACGTAGCTGTCTCGCGCAATATGGAGATCGGTGGACTGAAGGTTGGCGATAATTCTGGCCTTAAGGCCGTTCCATCCGCCGGTCTGCATCAGGCCCAGAATCGGCACCAGTAGCGCGCCTGCCCAGATGAGCACAAACTGAAGAACTTCATTGAAAATCGCCGAGCGCAATCCGCCCAGGGCCACATACAGCGTGACCGCGAATGCTGAGACCAGAATACTGAACGTAATATTCCAGCCCAGAACGACCTTCATCACCACGGCCATGGCGAACATGTTCACGCCGCTCATCAGGATCATCTCTGTAGCAAAGGAGATGGCGGCCAGAATGCGGGCGTGCTCGCCGAAACGCAGTTTCAGATAGCCGGGCACCGAATGCGTCTTGGACACGTAATAGAACGGCATCATCACCAGGCCAAGGAAAATCATCGCGGGTATGGCGCCGACCCAGTACCAATGCGTTGCCAGAATGCCGTACTGGTATGCTGAGCCTGCCCAGCCCATCAACTCCAACGACCCAAGGTTGGCTGAGACGAAGCTCAATCCGGCAATCCATGCGGTCATCTCGCGCCCAGCCATGAAGAACTCTTCGCTGGTGTTCGATATCCCCTTGAGGTAGAAGCCGATCCAGATCACCATGCAGAAGTAGATCGCAATCACTGCGATGTCGAGCGGCCTGAGAGTGGCCAATGGCGAAGCGGCAAACGCAAGAGAATTCGGCAGGAGAGCGGAAGAACCGGCGGCAGTTGAGGCTGGGACCAATCCGAACATAGTTTCACCCGACCCTTAGGTCATTTCGTCCGATAAAGCTTGGAATCTCGCCCTTAAGTAAATGGGTTTACTACGCGACTTGTCAAGCAACAAAGTGCCTCCGCGTAGAAAAAGCGCAGGCTCGACTCGCCGCCGGCGCCTATCGCCGCAAGAGGGTGAAACTCGACAGCCGTCTCAACCGAGAAAGCGTTTACCGGACGAAGTGTATCACACATTGCCACGAACGCAACATGCAGTGAATCGCAATGATTCCGGTCCCGCCACTTCACCTCCGAGCCCCTTGCGCGCGCAGGGAGGTCGCGGTCTTTGTGTCCGGCCCCGGAAACAGTTGGGCGTGGTCCCGAAGAGTGCATTCGATGTCTTCTCCCGGCTGTCCGTAATGACCTGGAAACCTCACGCGAACCGAGAGATCCGCTCCCTGCGCTGCCAAAAACTCGACGGCTGGCATACCCCGCTCATGAAACTGAGTCGCTGCCTGGAAAATTGGCGTTTATCCACCAAGACCCGATGGATTTTTCAATCGGCGCTATGAAGTTTATGCACCGGCGCTGACAGCCGGTAGCGAATTCTCGATTGTTCGACTTGAAAGAAGCTTTCCATAATGCATCGCCGGTTTCTCTATCAAAATGTACGACAACGGAACCACGACGAAGAGTAGAGGCAAAAGTCGCGGGATCACTTGACCCGCACTGGAATAGTTCTGCATGACCCCGGTAAACAGCTCCTGCCATAAGTAAATGCCGTAAGAAGTGATGCCAATCGCCTGGAGGGGCTTGCTACACAGAAGGGCTCGAAGCCATGGCCCGCGATCCAGGCTGAATAAAAGCAGAATTCCAATTGCCGGAGGTACGAACAGACTCTCATAAACTGCCATTTTCCACGTGCGCATGCCGACGGGATGCAGCGCGAGTGTGATCGCGACCAACGCCACGACAAGCCACGGAACTGCATTTGCGATTCGGCGGGCTCGTTCATTGTGGAGCGCCATCAAAACGCCAAAAGAGATACAGGCGAAACCAGTTCGAATGTCCGTCGATATGAAGGAATCCCATCCTGAAAAGACCAGGGAGAAATTCCACATTCCACAAGCAAGGAATGCACCAAGGAAGACCCGGTTTCTCCATCTCCTCGGTGTCATCACCAGCGCAGCCGGGAAGGTCAGGTAGAATTGCTCTTCCACCGCCAGGGACCAGGTATGTCCGGAGAACCAGGTCTGTGCACCAATGTGAACATCGCGCAAGAACAATGCGGCGTACAGAATCGACTTCCAATGCTCATGAATCAGGCCAAAGAAGAACAACAGACACAAGACGCCAAGATAGAGATAAAGTGGGGGCAGAATCCTGAAGATTCTCCTGTAATAGAAAGCTTTGAGGGAGATTCTTCCCGTGCGGGCCTCTTCGGCGATCAATAGCCGACAGATTACAAATCCGCTGATGACAAAAAAGGTCTTCACTCCCAGCGGTCCGCAGAATCTGATGAATCCGAACGCACCAGGAATGCGCGAAATGAACCCGACAAACCTGAGGTGCTGGCTCGAGGCATGAGCCAGAACGACCAGGAGCACGCTGATCGCCCGCCAGCCGTCCAACTCACGCAAACGTCCCGATCTTCCTGTGTCTCGCGAAAGGTTCGATGTTCCAGGAGTGCTTCTATCACCATCCGCGGAGCTCAGGATATGCGGCCCGGGGAGTGACAGGTCCATGATCCACCGTGTTGAACGGTGCACCAATCCTATGACGCCTCTGGTGGACGACTCCAATCTGCGGATTGTTCTGCTTCCTCGAACCGTTCTACCCCTGTGACGTTTAAGTCGTTTTGCGTGAGATAAGGCTATGAGCCGCACGCTTTGGGAACGTCAAAAAAGGGCCCAATTTTCCGGCTTCTGGATCGCGCGTTTCCACCTGGAGACTCTCGGTCGTTGCCAGAAAGGATTTGCGCTGTTTCCTTTAGGATCTCTACTCATTAGAGGTCAATGACTCAAAGATCGGAATACCACCTACGGGTCAATTGGAGCTGAACCACGTGTTGGCTTTTTTCCCGGGCTGCCTCGTGGCTCTGAGGGCTGAATTGACAGCTCCCCGTAGGCCCCGTAGAGGGTCCAGTGGTTTTTAAGAGTGGAGAGAGAGTTGTCACGGGCGGTTTGCGCTCCCGGAATGTGTGGCGACTTGGACGTTCGCGTTTGACTCGCCGAAAATGAATGCGGGCAAACCGCATTTCCTGCTTGTCTTCGCGGTGTTTCGACGATACCTTGAGATATGGGACCCTCTCTTCCCCCCATTTCATTGCGGCTTCTCCCAATTTCCTCCGCTCCTCAGCGTAGTTTGCACTCCCATGCCCGGACCATTCCCACCCAAAGGAGTTCAATTCATGCTTCCATCTCAGGATTCTGCTGCTTGTAGTGGCTTTTCTCGCCGTACGTTCTTTCGTTACGCCGCTGGCGCCTCGGCGTTGGCAAGCATGCCAATGCTTACCGAGCCGCGTCTCGCAATGGCAGCACGCCCCCATTTCACCGACCCGAACATCGGCATTCATATCGACGCCAATGAGAATCCGATGGGCCCATGCGAGTCTGCGCGCCAGGCCATAATCGACATCGTTCCCCGCGGCGGCCGTTATCTGTTCCCGTTGGAGACCGAGCCCGCAGAGATCTTTGCCAAGCAGGAGGGCCTCGATCCCCAAGCAGTGATTCCGTTTGCAGGGTCGACCGAGCCGCTGCACTACACCGTGCTGGCCTATACCAGCAAAGACAGGCCGCTCGTCATTGCCGACCCCGGCTATGAAGCACCGATGTGGGCCGCACAGGTTTCCGGTGCGCCGGTTCTCAAGGTGCCGCTGGCCGATCCCAAGGGCGCGGCCACGCACGACATCAAAGCAATGCTCGCCGCGTCCTCCAATCCCGGCGTGATTTATATCTGCAATCCCAACAACCCCACGGGAACCTGCACCCCCCGCGCCGACATCGAGTACGCGGTAGCCAACGCGCCCAAGGACACGATCCTGCTTATTGACGAGGCCTACGTGCATCTTTGCGATGCGCCTCGCTCGACCGATTTCGTGAAAGAAGGCAAGAACGTGATCGTTCTTCGCACTTTCTCCAAGCTCTACGGAATGGCCGGCATTCGTATGGGCTTCGCCATCGGCCGGCCCGACCTGCTAGACAAGATCACGCCTCTGGGCGGAATGAACGCGCTGCCCATCACCGCTGTGGCCGCAGCCAAAGCCAGCTTGCTTGAACCGGACCTGGTGGCCACCCGCAAGAAGAAGATTGCCGACATCCGCAATGAAACGCTTGCGTGGCTCAAGAGCGAGGGCTACGCAACCACGCCTTCTGAGAGCAATTGCTTCATGCTCGACGTGCGCCGTCCCGGCAAGGAAGTGCAGGCGGCCCTGGCGGCAAAGGACATGTTTGTCGGCCGCATCTGGCCGGCGTGGCCTAACAGCGTGCGCATCACCGTGGGCACGACTGATGAGATGATGGCCTTCCGCAAGGCATTCACTGAGGTGATGAGCAGCAATACCGCGGGCCTCACTCCTGCTCCGCTCCCGCGGCGCCTGGCCGAACATCCATTCACGCATCTCTCATAAAACTCTCTTCCACACTTTCAAAGACAAGGCCTCGCACAAGTTGCGGGGCCTTTCCTGCTGCGGCTGAATCTCTGCGCAATCGACTCGACACCCGTGCCGCGTAACTCCGCCACCAAATGAGAACGGCGTCCGGATCGCTCCGGACGCCGCATTTGTTCTCGCCGCATCTGCCGGCAGGGTTAGCCTAGAAGATGACCTTCAGCGCAAATTGCGTGTTAAACGGCTCGCCCGCGCCGATCCCGGGCGCCCCGTTGAAGCTGCCTATCGTCGTGAAAAGCGACAGCGCGTTGTCCTGCGTGTACGAAGGGTTAAAGCTCCCGTTTAGCGGCGGAGCATAGTTGGTCCGGTTAAGAAGGTTGAACATTTCAACGCGGAATTGAGTGGTCACCCTCTCAAAGATCTTCGTATTCTTGAAAACCGAGAAATCCACGTCGCTATAACCCGGCCCAACGAATTCATTGCGAGAAGTTGTGCCCCAGGTTCCTGCGGGAGCGTCAACAAACGCGGCAGGGTTCAGCCAGTTCACCCCAACGCCCCCTTTTCTGAAACCCTTGTAGGGGTCGACGCCCGGAACAAGATTCGCGCGTTGGTTGCCATCGTTCGTGCCGGAGGTGTCTGCGGAACTGTACACCGAGAAAGGCAGGCCGCCGTGAAATGTCATCAGGCTGTTTACCTGCCATCCTTTGGTGAGCGCCTGCATATGTTGCGATCCCGGAACATCGTAGGAAATCAAACCCACGAAGATATTCCGGTTGTCGAAGTCGCTCGGGCCATAATCGCCTTTGAAGTTGAAGTTGTCCTGCGGCAAAGCTCCGCGATAGGCAGTCACTTCATCCATGCTGTGCGACCAGGTGTAAGCTGCCTGCGCCGAAACTCCGTGGTAGCCTGAAGCACGGATGGTTGCCTGCAGCGCGTTGTAGTTCGAGGTTCCGATGCTCTGAATTTCGTTGATAAACGTGACGGAAGGGAACTCCGTCGAGTAAGGCCGCAAGCCATCGCCCGTGGTCGACAGCGCAGCCTGGTTGATGTCTCGGATCGCCAACAGGTGACGTCCCTGCGATCCCACATAGCCTATCTGCGTCACAACCTTATTCGTCAGACTCTGCTCAATCTGAAAGTTGTAGTTCATGTTATGCGAAGGTACAAAGTTCTGGGCAATTGAGAACAGGCTGTTTGAGGGTGTGGCCGACGCGGTGAACGGGTCCACGCCGCCCTGGATAGTGTAAGGACCCGCGGTCGCTGTCAGTACGGGATCCGGGCCGCCAGGATTGCCTTCAACGCCATTCGGAGCGCCATTGCCGGGACGGTTGTCGAGGAATGGATTCAGGTTTGGAGTGTCGTAATAAAGACCTGCTCCCGCGCGAAGAACCGTCGACGGCGTTAATTGATACGAGAAGCCGACGCGAGGACTGAAATTCGTATAAATCGCATCGTACAAGCTGCTGATCTGGTCTCCCTGGTACACAATGCCGTCATTCGCCTGAGTCAGGCTCGGGCGGAACACCGAAAGATTCTTCGCGGAATTGTGCAGCGGCCCTTCATAATCCCAGCGAATTCCGTAGTTCACATTCAATTTCGAGTCAATCTGCCATGAGTCCTGGGCAAAAAGCGCGAAGGTGTTCACAAACACCTGGCGGTCGGGATCACCGAGGGCAATCGATGAAGTCTTCACCCTGCCGGCAAGAAAATCCGCCAGTGCATCGATGCGAAGATCGCCCGTGTCGTAGGAGTCGCCGCTCAGCGCCGGATCCTGGTCGGGCCCCTGCGTTCCATCGAAAATAAAGCTGCCCAGCGCATGGCGGTGATAGAACTCATCCAACTGTGCCTGTCTAAACTCACCGCCAAACTTGAATTGGTGTTTTCCGATGGTCCAGGCTAAATCGTCGGTCAAGTGACCGGTAATGTCGTTGCGGCCCTCGGGAGGCGTCTCGCCGATGGGGTCAAAGCCGGAAATCTGGATGTTCGGTGCGCCCGGAAGGCTTGAACCGGTGACCAGGCCCATTGACGCGACGTCGAAGCTGTTGTTGAAGTCATTGAATACCTGGTTGAAGTAATTTACTCCGGCCAGCAATTGATTCGTCATTGTCGGCGTGAATACGTGATTGAAGACAATCGCATAGTTCTGCACGTGAATTGGCGCCACTTCGTAGTAGTAGAAGAGCGAAGAGCCAACCGGCGCCACCTGGTTGCCTTGCCCCACAAACCAGTGAGCGGTCAGGCTGTTTTTGTCGTTGATGGTGTAATCGATCTTGGCCAGACCGTTGTAGCTGTAGCCATACTCCGGCTGCGTACTCGTATAGTTATTCACCGTCGCCGTTCCGGCTCCAGTTGCATAGGAAGGCCACAGCGTCGAGAGCAGGGCGGTCGATACAGAATTGACCGCAATGCTCTTGTTTGTCAGCGCCGTTACGGCTTCTTGCTGCCACGCTTGATTAGGTTCCGTAGCGTTGTCGGGAACCCCGATGGTAAAACGCTGGTGCTCGTATGTTGTGAACCAGAAAAGCTTGTCCTTTACAAATGGACCGCCGGCTGAGAATCCGTAGTTGTAATTGCGCACTTCCTGCTTGACCGGAGCGGTGAACGGATTCGTCGCGCCGAAAAACTCATTCCGGTTGTAGTAGTAAAGGCTTCCGTGAAGTTGATTGCCGCCTGATTTCAGCGAGAGATTCACGCTGCCGCCGGGGTTGCGCCCCGATTCCGGAGCGGCTTGCGTCTGCGCTGAAAACTGATCTACCGCGTCGATAGGAAGAATGATACCCGCGATGCCGGATACGCCGCCCTGGTTCACCGCCGGTATGTTATGCCAAAGGTCGTTGTTATCAATGCCGTCGATCTGCCAGTTGATCTGGTTGGCGCGCGTGCCGTTCAGCGATCCGTATCCGCCGGCTCCGCTGTTTGAGAAGCCCGGCGAGAGAATGATCAATTGAGTAAAATCGCGGCCATTCAGCGGAGCGTCCTGCAGCGGCTCGCCGCCAACCTCGGCAACCTGCGTGGTCGATGTCGTATCGAGTGTGAGCTCCGCTGCGTCCACTTCGACGGTCGTCGCAGCCTGCTGGATGCTCAGTCTCACCGGCAGCGTGTACACCGTTCCGGCCGTTACCGGAACCTTTTCGACCTTGGCGGACTGGAACCCGCTCGCCGAAACCGAAATCATGTACGTGCCCAGCGGGAGGTCCTGGAATGTGAACTCTCCCGCGCTCGAGGTGATCGTTTTATGCGCTACGCCGGTGGAACTATCAATTGCTTCTACTGCTGCGCCCGGCACCACCGCGCCCGACTGGTCGGTGACCGTCCCGTTCATGCCACCGCGAAATGTCTGGCCGTAACTGCTTACTGGCAAAACAAACAGCCCGGCGAGCATCAACAGCAACACGATGAATACACTTCGAGTATCCCGATAAACCATTGTGGTCGACCTCCGGAAAATGTGTGTAAAGCTGTACCGCTTCGCGCCCGGAAAATCTCAAAATGAGTGCAGAAACAGGGGCGCGTATGAGCGCACGGGTGATTATTTTTTCTTGGGGTAATTATTGTGGTGGGTTGTGTGCGAGTAGACTTCCATTCCCCAACATAGTTGGAAAGCGAATAAAGATGCAATAAAGAAACCGATAAAAAGTCTCTCGCAGGAGGCCCCTCAAAACTCGAAAACTTCCCCGCTATGCGAATCCGCGCCTTGTTGATCAACCTGAACGGGACTGGCGCACTGCGAGCAAAAGTCAGCTGCGCGGGCCTGACTCTCCGATAGCACAGGCACTCTACCTGCTCCTCGCGAACGTTGCTCCGTGCGATGATGCGGCCAAAACTTTTAGGTTCGAGTGTCGAATCGGGAAATTCACGCATTCGAGGAGAGGGCGCGGAACGGGCGTAGACATCCTCGCTCCCTGTCCCGCCCGAATGTGATCCAAATCACCTCTTCCGGTGCTACATGTCACATCGGCGCATACTCTTCAGTGCCACGCTTGCGGGTGCGAGGTGCTTGCCATGCCGGAGCCAGGCGCGGGTCGATGGACCTATCCCTCCGTGATCCTCGTCGCTACGGATCTAAGCGACTTGGATCGGCTGATGCCGTTCGCCTTCCAGGAAGCTATTGACACCGGAGCTCGGCTGATCCTGCTTCATGTGCTGGCCATGGGTGCCGGCTTGGCGGCCGATCCCATCGGGTTGCCTTACTACGACCCTGCCAGCGCCCTCGAGGCTGCCGCCAAGGCATTGGAGCCATGGTGCGCGCAGGCACATAAGAGAAACATTGCCTGCGATGCGCTGGTGCGCGAGGGCAACGCCGCACAGCAAATTGCGGCCTCTGTTCGACAGTTCCAGGCAGATCGTATACTTCTAGGCACCCGGAGCCGGAGCAAGATGAGCAAGCTGCTCCTCGGTTCCGTAGCAGAACAAGTGCTGCGCTCGGTCAATCTCCCGGTCATGACCGTGGGACCCGAGGCTCATCTCGCGGTGGGGAGCGGCGGCCATCAAAAGGTCGTCTTGCACGCCACCACACTCAGAGAGGCCTCTCGCCCGAGCGCGGCACTTGCCTGCCATATCGCGGCCAGCCAGCGTGCGAAGCTGGTTCTGCTGCACGTGCTGCCGCCCATGGACGAAATGGTACGGGCCGGCCTGCCGACGGGCCTCGAATCAACCGCTATGCATGAGTTGCGCCTTCTTGCCGCCGAAACGGGGGCAAACGAAGCCGGATGCTGCGCCCAGGTGGAACCGCGCGTGGTGCACGGAAATCCCTCCATCGAGATTCTGGCCGCGTCAGCTGAGCTTCACGCCAGCCTCGTCGTTCTTGGCTCCACACAGCGTTCAGCGTTGCAGAATCTCACCCGTGATCGCACCATTTACAGGGTGCTGGCCCATGCGCGCTGCCCCGTGCTCACCCTGCGCGAACCGCTTCAAATCACCCCGGCAATCGAAGTCGCACACTTGGCCAGTCACCTCTAAGGGCATCCCCAACGGCGTTGCGCTGCTTCACCCTTACCCTGGCCCAATGACTGGGATGGACGTTTGCCGGACGCCCCACCCTTGACCCGCCGAAAGGCTGTGGGTGCCCCATCCTTTCCACAGTCTCATCGTGGAAAGGGTGGGTTGCGCCGAGTCTGTCCAAATCGAAATGATCGAATGCATCAAACCGGACTTTCGGATTCACGTACGAAACCTTCGCGCCCTGGTTTTTCAGTGCAGGAGAAACGGAAGGGTGATTCACCCTTCAATAATCAATAAACGTGTGGGGAGAACTAGGCGGTCAGCCGTTCCAACTGGTCGGGCTTGACGATGGTCATGCTCGAACCCTTGATCGTGATCCACTGGTCCCGGCGGAACTGGTTCAGCAGCCGCGTCACGGTCTCGCGTGAAGTGCCCGCCATGTTGGCAATTTCCTCATGCGTAAGCGCCATCGTAAAGCGGATTTCCGGCTTGCCGTTGGCGGCTGAGCGGCCCCAGTCCAGCAGCAGCCGCGCCAGACGGCCCGCGGCCGAGCCGGAGAGCGCCAGCCTTTTCGCGTCGTGGAAGACGGTCAGATATTCGCCTGACAGCGATTGTGCGGCATGCATGCTGGCGATGCCGTGGCGGCCGAGGAAGTCGACAAATTCCTGCTTGCGCACCGTTTTCACCTGGCAAGGCTCAATCGCCTCTGCTGTCACTTCATGCGGAACGTTGGCCAGCACGGCACTCAGGCCCATCACATCGCCCGGGCCCGCGATCTTTAGAATCATGGTTTTTCCGTCGCGTGAGGTGGAGGATATTTTGACCTGGCCGAAGCAGATGATAAACACGTTCCGGGCCGCATCGCCCTCTGAAAACAGCTTGGCGCCGCGCGCGTGACTCATCATGATGCCTATGGCATCGTAATCCCGCAAAGCCTCGGGAGTGAGATTGCAGAACATCCGCAAATGGCGGTGCTCACAGTTCAAACAATCTTCCGGGGGGTGATGTGTGTGCAATCCTGCCATACTTATTCCGCGGGTCTGGTTGAAGTATAGCGTATTTTGGCTGGGTGCAAGGCAGGGATTTTCCTCCGTTACAGGGCCGGGAGGCAAAAGCTCGATTTAGGCGCAAAATTCAGCGTTCTGATTTCAACGCGAAGTCACCGCAATTCCACGTCGCCGGATTCCGCCCATGCGCTCGGCACAGCTCGAATAGTAGGCGCGGGAGACTTCGCGGGCCAATTCTTCCAGCAGTTGCATCCTCAGCGGTGGATAGGCCTTGAAAGCCTGGTGGAGCGATTCCATTGGCAACATGACAAGCGACGCCGGAGTCTGCGCGGTAAGCATGTAGGTATGACGTCCATCGCCCAGCGCGGCTGCCAGTTCAACCAGGTCCCCGACGCGCACAGCGCCGAGAGTAAGCCGCGTGCTCAGGCGCTCCGCCTTGCGGGAGAGTTGCCCTGACACCACCACGTACAGACCCCGGCAAGCTTCCCCCTGGCGAAAGACCGCTTCCCCCTGGGTGAACTCGATGCATTGGGCTGAGGCGTTGAGCAGATCGCCGACTGACGGCGGGCAAGCCAGCAGTTCCGCAAGCGGATGAGACTTGACTTCCGCATCCTCAAATCTTGCCTCTGGTTGCATGGTTCCTTCTCCCCTTACGCCCGCCAAAACTCCGGCCCCGCGACGGTCGCCTCGGCGACCACGTGCCGCACTCTTCTGGCGGGAACTCCTGCTTCCGCAGACTTGCGATGGACCAGGTTCCATTCAAGGCAAAATCAGCAAGCTACCGCAAGTCCCCAAAACCGAAACCGGCGGAGGAATTCAACTTCCACCTGCCAGGGCCCAACTCCTCGTCTTGCTTGTCCGCTCCTGGGCGCAACCCGCACTATTTTGTAGCTGCGGGAATACAAGTTTCCCGCTCGACGTTTGTGAGTGCAGTGTCCGGCGGCACACACAACACCGGCACCCGCGACCCCGCCAGCAATGAAAAAGCTGTGCCATGAGGACCAGGAGTCTCGCTCGCGCGCTTTACCCCAACCACCAGTACGCTTGGATGATACTGATCGATCGCGTTGGCGATTGCTTCCGCAGGCCGGCCGTCCTTGACGATGCAACGTACCGGAAATGGCCCATGCTCCCGAATGCCAAACTCCTCCAGCGTCGTTGCGCCCGGGTTCAGAAAGCCCACCGCCTCGGCTGCACTGCGCGCGTGAAGAACAATCAGGGTTCGCCGAAACACTTCGGCCAGGGAAAGCGCCGTAGCCACGGCTGCCGGCATCGCCTCGTTCTTCTCCACCGCAAGCAGAATCGGACCGCCCGGCGTCGGGCGAAAGGACCCTGCGTTCCAATCCGCGGCCACCGCCATCACGGCGCATGGCGCCAGGCGAACCAACTGTTCGGCCACGGCACCCACCACGACAGGCCCGGCGCCTTGTTTCCCCTCTGTCCCGATGACAATCAGCCCAGCCTGGTACTGCCGAGCCACATCGACTAACATCTGCGCCACGGCTCCCTGGCGAATTTCAGAATGACTGTGAATTCCCTCGAGAATCAGGTCGGCCGCCATCTTTTCCAAGGCGGCCCGCGCTTGTTCCGGCATCCCCTTCAATACCCGCCCCGGAACGGAGTCCACGGCAGCGTAATCCATTGGATCAAGACCGTGCGCCAGCACGATGCGCGCTCCATACGCGGAGGCCAGCTTGCGGGCATACTCCAGCGCAGCCTCCGACCGGCCGTCCAGATCGGTTGCTACAACGATCGTCTTTAATCCGGTTGCAATGCTCACGGATACCTCCCGGCATCCAGCAACGCATTTGTCAGATCGCACCTGCAACACGTTCCCCTGCTCCTGTTTTTCAAGGCCCGGAGAGGTGATTGCCAGCCCCGCATCTCTGAAAAATGTCATGGCGCCGATAAAGGCGCCCATGCTTTTCTGCCTATTGGATACCGAGTCTGCACTCCAGCTTGGGGCCAAGGCAGTGACACGGTGCACTCCGCGCTGTGACTATGGTCACAAGCTATGATTCCGAAAAAACCTCGAGCCCATGCACTTTCTCTTGCCATCCCAGGCAGTGACTGCGACGCTATACACTCGGCGGCCTGATGCGATAGCCTTTCCCGCGTCATGAAAAATCCAACCACCTCCCTTAAGCAATCGATTTTTCGCCTGCGTGCCGCCTGCCTGGTTCTCCTATTCGGATGCCTGACAATTTCGTCATTCAAGGCGATCGCACAGGCTCCAGTGCCTGATTCGCCCGCCATCGAGGCCAAAGCCCATGCTCTCTTGGCCAAACTCAACCTCGAACAGAAAATTGAGCTCATTGGCGGCGTGGACGGCATGTTTACGCATGCGGAGCCCGTAATCGATCTGCCCCGCTTCAAGATGTCCGACGCGTCCGTCGGCGTGCGCACCTGGGGACCGACCACTGCTTATGCTGGCGGAGTGGCGCTGGCGGCAACATGGGACCGGGACTTTGCACGCAAACTGGGTCAGTCACTCGGCAAGGATGCCCGTGCCCGCGGCGTCAACTTCCTCCTCGGCCCCGGCGTCAACATCGCCCGATCCCCGGTCAGCGGCCGCAACTTCGAATATCTCTCTGAGGATCCCTACCTGAATGCCTCCATCGTGGTTCCCTATATTGAAGGAGTGCAATCCGAGGGCGTCATCGCCACGGTCAAGCACTATGCCTTGAACGACCAGGAGTACAACCGGCACAACGTAAGTTCGGATGTAGACGAGCGCACCATGCGCGAGATCTATTTCCCCGCCTTCGAAGCCGCGGTCACAAAGGCTCACGTGGATGCGGTGATGAATTCGTACAACCTCATCAATGGTGTCCACGCCACACAAAACGACTTCCTCAACCTGAAGGTGCTCAAGGGCGATTGGGGCTTCGAAGGCGTATTGATGTCCGACTGGGACGCCACTTATGACGGCGTTGCCGCGGCCAATAATGGCCTCGACCTGGAAATGCCCAGCCCGCGTTTTATGAACGCCCAAACTCTGCTGCCCGCCATCAAGAACGGTACCTTGAAGGAATCCACCATCGACGACAAAGTGTTGCGTATCCTCCGCGTCGAACTGCGCTACGGCTTCACCGACCGCCCGCAATGGGACGCGGCTGACTCGATCTACTCCGTCGCCGACCGCCCTGTCGCGCTGCGAGGCGCCCTTGAAAGCATCACGCTGCTCAAAAACGAAGGTCACATGCTCCCGCTCGATCCGGCCAAGGTAAAGACCATCGCCATCATTGGCCCCGATGCGTGGCCTGCCGTGCCTGGCGGCGGCGGCTCCTCTGAGGCCACGGCCTTCGACCCTGTCAGCATCGTCACCGGCATTGGCAACCTGCTCGGCCCTGAGGCTCACGTCCTCTACACCCGCGGTCTTCCGGAAATGAACGAGGTCTTCTGGCAGACGAGCTGGGATGGCCCCGTGAAGCAGGACACATACCCCAGCAAGGACTTCAACGGCACACCCCAGGCGGCGACGGTCCGCAACATCGCCGAGTACAAGCAGGAATGGGGCGGACCGGCAGACAAGACGCCGCGCAGCATCCGCTACACCGCGACCTACAAAGCAGCCAAAGCTGGAAAATATCTTGTTCTCGCGGCAGCCTCCGGCGACGACCACTTCAAGGTCATGGTGGATGGCAAGCAGATTCTCGACCAGATCCAGCAGGAGGGCCAGTATCCTGAATTCGCCACCCTTGATCTCAATGCCGGCCAAACCATCAACGTTGCGGCCGACTACCTCCCAGGCTTCGAGGGCAATCGCTTTGGCCTCGGCATCGCCAACGAAGCGGACATGATCTCTGAAGACGTGAAGAAGTTCGCGTCTGCCGCGGATGTGGTCGTCGTTGCAGTGGGTTTCAATACATCCACCGAGAGCGAGGGCATGGACCGCACTTTCACGCTTCCGTGGGGCCAGGATGCGCTCGTTGAGGCCGTGGCCGCGGCTAATCCGCACACCATCGTAACCCTCACCGGGGGCGGCGGCATGGACGTCATGCGCTGGATCGACAAGGTTCCTGCGCTGCTCCATACCTGGTATCCCGGGCAGGAAGGCGGCACGGCCGTCGCCGGCATTCTCTTCGGCAAGCACGACCCCGAAGGCAAGCTGCCCGTGAGCTTTGACCGCAGTTGGAAAGACAGCCCCTCGTATCCCTACTACTACCCCGTCAAGGGCGGAGACACCACCCTGTATGTCACCGAGGCCGGCCATCCGCCGGTGGATTACGTCATTCCGCACGTGAAGTACGAAGACAAGCTCATGGTGGGTTATCGCTATTGGACGACCACAGGCAAGCACCCGCTCTTCCCGTTTGGCTATGGATTGAGTTACACCACCTTCAGCTTCGGCAATCTCAGTGTCCCTGCATCGGCGGCGTCAGGCTCCGCGGTTCCAGTCAGCTTCGACGTAACCAACACCGGCAGCGTGCCCGGAGCCGAGGTGGCCGAGTTGTACGTCTCCGATCCGTCCGCCAAACTCTCCCGCCCCGAGCGTGAACTCAAAGGTTTTGAGAAAGTCCGCCTCGCTCCCGGCGAAACCAAGCACGTCACCCTCACTCTTGATGCACGCTCCTTCAGCTACTGGGACGAGGCGGCTCACAACTGGAAGATCGATCCCGGCAAGTTCCTCATCCTCGTCGGAGATTCCAGCGAGAATACGCCGCTTCACGCCGAATTGACGCTGAATTAGAGGGCAGTCACGAAAACGACGAAGCCCCGCCAATCGCGGGGCTTCGTCGTTCGAAAGGGCGTTGCGTTTGTTATAGCAGTTTCGGAATTGGTGTAAAGCGAAACCGCCCGGGACCTCCATCAATGATGATCGTTGCCCTCGTCTGTCGCAGGTTGTTGGAGCCATGGAGTGAAAAGAACGTTGGGTCCGCTGGCCGTCGTACATCCGTGCCCTCCCGGCCCTGCAGGACATCCCCACCAGTTCTCTGTGGCGCTACTGCCGCCCGTGCACGCAGCACCGTCGTAGGCGCAGATATTGGCAACACCGGCATTTCCGCCAAGCAGGTCGTTGAGATGAATGTTCACCGTTGCAGGAGTGTTGATGGCAATGTCAACGTCCTCATCGCGGATCACGTTCTGCGAGATGACGGTGCCCTGAACCGGAGAACCTCCGCCGCCGCTGTTGATGTTGATGCCATCCCGTCCAGGTGTCGCCGTATCATCCACGTCGGCCAGATTGCCTGCAATGTAATTGCCAATAATCTGGTTACCGTCCATGTTATCGGCAGGCGCTCCGAACGAGGGCCCCACATGTGTATGCAGCGAAACCCCGCCAATTCCGTTTCCGGTGAAGGAGTTGTGGATGATCACGTTCCCTGATACCCGCCCCGGCCCGTTGCCATCGGAAAACAAGCCCATTCCCGCGCCACCGACCTTCACGCCGTTGTCGGCAGACACGTTTGAGGCTACGGTATTGTGGTAAATCCCATAGTGGGGTGCGTAGTAAGGCCCGGTGGAACCTACCGGCGGATGCGAACCAAATACGATGCCGCATTCCAGCGCATTGTCTTTTGCGACATTGTGGATTAAAAGATTATCGTGGCTTGCCGCTGTTTCGTCGCTGAGCAGAACGCCATCGCCATTACCGGTCAACAGGTTGCCGGAAATGACCGAGTTCCACGTCCCGATCAAGTGAAGCCCGCCGCCGCAGTCACCGGTTTCGTCGGTCTCAAAAGCGGGTTGACCAGGGCAGCCATTCGCGGAACCGGTGAATATAGGCCCTACCTTGTCGTTGTTTTCGATGGTATTGTCGCGGATGGTAATATCGGACGCGCTCACAACCAAAACGCCCTCAAACTGCGCGTTCTTCACGGTGAATCCTGCAATTGTCACGTGGCTCAGACCTGGATTGTCATAGCCGTCCACGTACACGCCATCGGGAAGACCCGTGGCGTCAATTACAGACTTGTTGGCGCCTGAGCCAAGGATGGAAAGGGGCATTCCGATGATGACGTCTTCTTTGTAGGTACCGGGCCAGACGTTGATCACGTCGTACGCCACGGCGTGGCTAACGGCAAGACTGATCGTCTTGTAGCAGCCGCCGGACCCGGCGGGATTGACACAAAGGGTTGCGGCTACGGCGCTCTGAGAGGAAGTTGTGAACAGAACAGCGCAGCAGGTAAACAGCAAAGGGCCCAGGCGAGTCGCATTCATGGTGCCTCCTAGTGGGGGGATACCATCCTTCCGCATCCGCTATTGCCCGTCAAGTGAAAAATCCGCTATGCGGATCAGCCTTCAGTGCAAGGCACGGATTGGCCGCCAAGAGTCTTCGCCGGGCGGCCCAAAAAGACTGAAGGCCACTCCAGAACCCGGCTCAATTCGCCGACACCTCTCCCCTTCCTCAATCCGTCTGGAGTTTATGATTCCCGTATGAAACGAGCCCTCTTGTCATGGAGCAGCGGTAAAGATAGCGCCTGGACCCTCCACCTGCTACGCCGCGATCCAGAAATCGAGTTGGTAGGACTGCTGACCACGCTCAATGCTGAATTCCAGCGTGTTGCCATGCATGGCACACGCCTCTCCGTATTGAACGCACAGGCCGAAGCCGCCCAATTGCCGTTGTGGATTGTGCCTCTACCCTGGCCGTGCTCCAACGAAATCTATGAGCAGCGCATGACGGAGGTTTGCAAGCGCGCAGTCGATGAACACATCGATGCGATTGCGTTCGGCGATCTGTTCCTGCAGGATGTCCGCGCATATCGAGAGACGCAGCTCAAGCCGACCGGCCTCGAACCACTGTTTCCTCTATGGCAACTGCCCACCGCAGACCTCGCTCGAGAGATGATCGCGGGAGGACTCCGGACCAAGGTGGTTTGCGTAGACACAAAACAGCTGTCAGATTCGTTCGCCGGGCGCGAGTTCGATCTGGAATTCCTCGCCGGCCTGCCGCCTGAAACCGATCCTTGCGGTGAGCGCGGCGAGTTTCATACCTGTGTCTACGACGGCCCCATGTTCGCGGGTCCGGTGCGGTTGGAAGCGGGAGAAATCGTGACCCGCGACGGTTTCACTTTCGCCGACTTCCAATAGAAAGCTATCGCCAAACGAAAAGACTCGATGACCAGTTCACCCGCTACGAACGACTGCGGCAGATGGCCCGGCGCCACGAACTTTGCAGCGAAACCAGAGTGACTGTTCCCCGAAACCACAGCATTCAAGTCGACGCGACCCCCAGGGAGCGGCGACCCTCAACGAGACCAAACAAGGCACGCCAACTCTGGTTTCGCTCTAATTTCCAGCGAATGCTTCCGCCGCCGGCAATCCAACCTGTGCCGCGGGAGGCAGCGTGTGCGTTTCCCACCACTGATGGAGTACCAATTCCCACTGGTTCCCGCGTCCGATCCAAAGTTGTGCTGCGCGATCGTAGCGGGCCTGGTTGTTCGCCAGCCAGTAGACCCGGTTGTCGCGCAGCCAGGCTTCCCGGTAAAGCTGGCCGAGCTGCGTGTAACCATCGCGAATGTCTTCTAGCCGCCCATTGTTCGAGCCAATCGTCTCCAGCTTGTCCGAAACCTCGTTCCACTGGCTCTTGTCCGAGGCCAGCGCCACTGCCTGGCTGTAGAGGTTCATGCAATCCGCGGCTGCCTGGAATTTGTAACCGATAAAGTCGATGCGCCGCGCACCCAGTTCCATAGCGTCCAGCGCCTCCTGGTTTTCGAGTTTTCCCGCGGCGCGTGCCTGGGCCAGCAGCGTGATGGCCTTCTCCGCATCGAGGCGCAACTCCGATGCCACGGGCAGCAGCTTGGCAGACACCATCTGCCCCTCGGGCGAAAACGGATCGATCCAGAAGTACGCATCCTGCGCGTCTTCGAGTCCGGCCTTCTTCAGCACGTTATGTGCATCCATCAAAGCCTGCTGGGCCTCGTCGATCTTCCCTGTTTGGTCTCCATTGAAAGCCAGGCCATACGATGCCTTGAACGCGTCTTCCGAGCTCTCACCCTGCTGCCATCCAGCTGCGGCGCCAAACAGCACGCCATACCAGTTCTCGTCGAAGATTCCCTCGCCGTCGTCGTTCCACACCGTGTTCAACATGCCCTTCGCGCCCAGCTTCTGGCCGTCGCGCACAAACGCGCGAATGTTGCCCAGCGCCTCGTTGTTGTTCGGATAGACACGGTTCCAGTTGTTCACGCCCGGCGCAACCCATGTCTCCAGGCCTGACTTGATGAACGGCTCAAGATTCTTCGTAAAGTCCGGCGCTGCGTCGTAGTGCCACGACACCGCAATCATGTCTTTGGGCAGCGTGCCCACCAGTTCCGGTGAATTCTCTGCGATGTCACCCCAGAACAACAACTGTTTGTGATAAGGCGCCAGCGTCGCGTGAATCTGCGAGAGAAAGTTCAGATACACGGCGCCTAGACCCTTTTGCTTCACTTCTTCGCGCGTCTTGCCCAGGCCAAGTTCCTCGGTTTCGTCGGCTCCGATGTGCGCATACGGCCCGGGAAAGACCTTGGCCAATTCGCCAAACCAACTGCTGATCAAGGGCAGCGTGCCGGGATCGCCGGGCGCCAGCACCGCCCCGTGCGGCGTTTCGCCCAATGACGAATACTCCTCGAATTTCAGCACGTGATGCAGGTGCCCGAAGGCCTCCTGCTCGGGAATGATGGTGATGTGGTATTGCGCCGCGTAGGCGACCATCTCACGCGCTTCGTCCGGCGTCATGGCGCCGCCCGGAAACGCAGCTACCGGCGAGCTGGGGTAAGCAAACGTTGCCTCAAAATAGGGCGAAAAGATATTGACCTTGTAAGCCGCCAGTGTGCGAATTTCGCGCTTCACAAAATCCATGTTGGGCAGCGGGCCGCGCGACCAGTCGTCTGAGAGCCCACGATGCGCTATCGCCGGCCAATCGCGCAGCGTCGGCGCCAAAAGCACCGTGCCTTTACCCGAGCCCCGAATCAACTGCTTCACCGTCTGCGCGCCATAAAACAACCCGGCAGCCGTTTCGGCAATAACCGCAACGCCATGCGCGCCATCGGGCACAATCACGTAGCCTTCGTCGTGCATGGCCGGATCGAATTTCAACTGATGATGCGCCAGCCCTTCCCTGCCCACACTCGTATCGGCGCGCACCAGCCGGATCAGGGCTGCATCGTGCTCCGACAACCGCACATCGCGGCTCTTGAGAGATTCTTCCAAATCTTTCGCCGCAAATTCATCCTCCGCATTGTGTTCAGCCAGAACACGCACGCCCGATTCATCCACTCGAATCGCCGCCACAGACGTGCACTCCCGCGGCGCGGGAACCAGGTGCAAATCCCCGCAGGAGAACGTGGCTGGTGCGGTTTGAGCAGCCGCGCCGATTCCAGCGCACAAGAAGACCAATGAAAGCAAAGAAAAATGGAGACGCATAAGCCCTTCCTCATGCAATGCAAATTCGAATCCAAGGCTAACCCATCAGGACGGGCCATGTACACCGAGAAGTTATCATTTCGCCTTGAAATGATCGCAAAATCGCTCCAGATGCTCTGAAACGCTCGAAAGCCAATCCGAAAGGGATGAATGGGCCGCCCTCGAACGGAGCCGGAGCCGCTGAGTCTCGCCCCATGTACGCCGGCCCGGAAATGGCGGGCGTCATCTCAGCGCAAGGTTTTCAACGCCGGGTAAAGCTTGCGCCAATGCGCATAACCGGCCTTGTAGGCGGCCAGGTCTGCCGGTTCCGGCTCGATGCGCTCTGCCACTTCAATCGCCTCCGCGCAAGCCTCATCCAGATTGGCCCAGTGCCCCGCGCCCACCCCCGCAAGCAGTGCCGCACCAAACGCGCCGCCTTCTTCTGCAGTAAGAATCTCCACCGCCTGCCCGTAAACGCCGGCTTGAATCCTGCGCCACAGCGCACCGCGCGCGCCCCCTCCGCCGAGGCGAATCGCAGTTACCGGAATCCCCAATTCGGCGAATAGCGTAAACGTGTCTTCGAGCGAATAAGCCACGCCCTCCAGCACCGCGCGCACAAAATGGGCAGCGGTATGCGCCGTCGAAATGCCTGCAAAAGCCGCGCGCACCTCGGGGTCAAGATGAGGCGTGCGCTCCCCCAACAAATACGGCGCCCACTCCAGACCGTCGCTTCCCGCAGCAACAGGGGTTGCCGCCGCAGTCAGCACGTCATAATCTTGGCCGGCAAAGAAGGTCTCCTTAAGCCAGCGCAAACTCAGTCCCGCCGACTGCGTTACACCCATCACATGCCACAACCCCGGAACCGCATGGCAGAAGGTGTGCAACCTTCCCTTTGGATCCTTGGTCGGACTCGCCGTCGCCGCAAACACCACGCCCGATGTGCCGATGGTGGCTGAAACCGAACCCGGCTGCAAAATCCCCATGCCCACCGCACCCGCACCCTGGTCTCCCGCGCCCGCGGCAACCGGCGTATCCGCAGGCAGGCCCGTAAGCCCCGCGGCGCTCTCGCTGATGCGCGCGCAGATCTCCGGCGACTCATACACTTTGGGCAGCCAGCCTTCAGGAATCCCTGCCGCCTCCGCAACCTCCTTCGACCATCGCCGATGCGTCACGTCCAGCAGCAGTGTTCCCGATGCCTCCTGCACGTCAATTGCAAACTCTCCCGTGAGACGGTACCGCACGTAATCTTTGGGGCAGAGGATGTGCTGTGTCTTCGCGAAAATCTCCGGCTCATGGGTCTTGACCCAAAGCAACTTGGTCAGCGTGAAATTGGGCAGCGCGGGATTACAGGTGAGCTCGATCAGCCGCTCGTAGCCGATGCGCTCATGCAGCCAGTCGCACTCCGGCTGGGTCCGGGTGTCGCACCAGATGAGCGACGGCCGCAGCACTTGTCCGTTCTCATCCAGCAGCACCGCGCCGTGCATTTGGCCTGTGAGACCGATTGCGCCAATTGGCTCATGAGGCTCTGGGGCGGCAGCCAAAGCAAAGCGAATCGACTCCTGCGTCGCGCGCCACCAGTCTTCGGGATCCTGCTCAGCCCACCCGGGATACGCGCTGCGAAATGGCGCATGTTCGCTCGACGCCCCGCTCATCAGTTTGCCTGCCGCATCCACAACCACGGCCCGCGTTCCGCCCGTGCCCACATCGATTCCAAGGAACCACATTGCCAAACTCTCCCTTGTGTAAATCGGTTTTCTCAGCGCAGGCCAGCATAGCAGCTTTAGCACGCGTAGCAAAGGATCATGTGCCGGGGCGGCCCCTGGTTAACGTCGCATCGCATCGTCCTCAGCCTTGAAATCAATGGCACAAAAAACACTTCCGGTCAGACGACCGGCAAAGCCCTCTTCTCGAAAGAATTAAATTGACCGCCGCCGCTCCAGGCGTTTACGGTGTGTGGACTTCTGAAAGGCTTTCCCATGTCTGCAACCAATCTCGATCTCATGAAGGATCTTTATGCTGCAATCGATCGCGGCGACGGTCCGGCTGCTCTTTCTATGCTGGACCCGGGAATCGTTTGGAATGAAGCGGAGAACTTCCCCTATGCGGATCGGAATCCCTACCTTGGCTCCGCCGCTGTGGCCGAAGGAGTCTTCTTTCGCCTCGCAACCGAGTGGGACCATTTTCAGGCCGTCCCTTCCGAATTCATCGACGCTGGAGACACTGTTGTCGTCACGGGCCGTTATCGTGGTACCTACAAAGCGACCCATGTCGCTCTTGACGCACAGTTCGCGCATATCTGGCGCCTGCGCGATGGCAGGATCACAGGATTTCAACAATTCACCGACACGGCACAAGCGAAACGCGCTGTGCAGGGCTGACGCTCCCCGGCGCACTCCCCTGAACATAAGAACATCCGCCGCCATAGCGGCTCAACCCGGCTCATGCATCCAGGAAGAACTTTGGCCCACCCGCCCCAAGCCAATTCCGCCTGATCGCTCCAATCGATCGTCAACGTCAACACCCTGTTTTGTGAACCGCGCGACCTTCAAGGAGTCCGGAATGGCATCCATAATGATCGAGCCCGCAATGAAAGACACCACCACGGTGGTCGGAATCAGGTAGCGGCATCGGATCGAGGTCGCGAGCAGTGTCATTCCAATCGAATCACGGCATCTTTGGATTACCACACCGTGAGACGTCGCGCCGTAGTGTGACCATCCGCACATGCGCAAATCCCCCGTCGGGCGACAATGAATGCGTGAGTGCCCGCCAGCCCCAGGCTGCGCCGGCCATGGAGACAAACACCTGATGAGCGATTTAGCCCCCCTCGCCGAAGCCGTTGCCGTTGACCCGTTGGTTGGCCACCCCGCCGACTACCACGTCTTTCACAAGTTCCTTGAGCGCTGCAAGTCCCTTCCTGCCATCACCACGGCAGTCTGCTGGCCCATGTCGGACGTGGCGCTCAGAGGCGCGGTCGAAGCTGCATCCGAGGGTCTCATCGAGCCCACCCTGATTGGAGACGAAGCCGAAATGAAGGCGCTGGCGGCAAAGATCGGCGTTGACATTACCCCATTCCCGATCCTGCACGCCGATACCGAAGTCAAAGCCGCGGAGCTCAGCGTGGCCATGTGCCGCAGCGGCAATGCCCAGGCCATGATGAAGGGCAGCCTGCACACCGACGAACTGATGAAGGTCGCCATGCAGCGCGACACAGGCTTGCGCACCTCGCGCCGCATCACCCATGTATTTGTAATGGATACCCCGGCATATGCCCGCACGCTGCTCATCACCGACGCGGCCATCAACATCGAACCCGAGCTCGAAGACAAAATCCACATCGTGCAGAACGCCATCGACCTTGCCCATGCCCTCGGCATTCCCGAGCCCAAGGTGGCGTTGCTGTCAGCGGTCGAAACGGTGAATCCCAAGATCAAGTCCACCCTCGACGCGGCCGCCCTCTGCAAAATGGCCGATCGCGGCCAGATCACCGGCGGCATTCTCGATGGCCCCCTGGCCTTCGACACCGCGGTAAGCGAAAAAGCCGCGAGCATCAAGCATCTTGTTTCGCCCGTAACGGGCCAGGCCGACATCCTCGTGGTCCCCGATCTCGAAAGCGGAAACATGCTGGCCAAGCAGCTCGAGTACCTGGGCGGCGCGCAACTCGCCGGCATCGTGCTCGGCGCACGGGTTCCCGTCATCCTCACCAGCCGCGCCGACTCGGCCGAAACGCGCCTCACCAGTTGCGCTGTTGCCGTGTTGCTCCACTACGACACCCATCCTCTCGAGAATGCCTAGTCTCCCGGAACCGTCGTAGACACAAAGGGCGCCAATCCCGGCCGGGGTTGGCGCCTTCGAGTTTTGCACCGCCTCATATCACTTCGGAGAAACCTTGTTTCTGCATTGGCATCCAATCTCTAATGCGGCTATCAGCCACCGAAGGTCCACTCCGGGCCATTCTTTCACCCCTCACTGAAAGGAGCTCGCTATGTCTTCCCATACCCACCAGGAGTCAAAAGCAGCCAAGGTCAACGTTCCAGATGGCTTTGCCTCTGAAGAAGTCAAAAATCTTTCCAGCGTACTCAACGCACTGCTGGCCGACGTTTTTGCCCTCTATCTCAAAACAAAGAATTTCCACTGGCACATGAGTGGCGCCCACTTCCGCGACTATCACTTGTTACTCGACGAACATGCCACGCAGATTTTCGGCATCAGCGACGATATTGCTGAACGCGTGCGCAAAATTGGCGGAACGACCATTCGCTCCATCGGACATATCGCCAAACTGCAGCGGATCGCCGATAACGATCAGGAATTCGTGCCCGCCCGAGATATGCTGTTGGAGCTTCACTCAGACAACAAGGCTCTCGTGGAAAGCTTTCGCTCAGCGCACGAAGTGGCCTCCAAGGCCAATGACTACGCTACGACGAGCCTGATTGAAGTCTGGATTGACGAGGCCGAACGGCGCGCCTGGTTCCTTTTCGAAGCCACGCGTTAAGACCTCAATCCGCTTATTCTCCAGATGGGCGCCCCAGTCTCTTCCGCCGCGGTCCGCCACGGCGGAAGGTTGGGATTTCTCCCTCAGTCCATCGAAAGGCTGAGCTGGTGCCGCACATCGGCGCCGCGAACCCAGAAGATCACATCGGTGGCAATGTTCGAGGCATGGTCGGCAATGCGCTCCAGGCTGCGCGACACCATCAGCCCGTTCATTGCCTGTTGCGTGTATTGCGGCTTCTCCTGGATAAGTTTGAGCAGGTCGGCATGGGCGCGCCGATTCATGCGGTCGATCTCGTCGTCCATTTCGCGCACCGTGTCGGCAAGCCGCGCGTCTCCCTCCAGCAGGGATTGGATCGAGGTGCGAATCATCCGCGAAGCAAACTCGCCCATGGCGGCATAGTCCACCGGCAGTTCCACCTCTTCGGTCTTCAGAATGTCCTTGGTCCGGCGAGAGATACCCATCGACTGGTCGCCAATCCGCTCCAGGTCGCCGTTGATCTTGATCACCGCCAGGATGAAGCGCAGATCAATGGCCATGGGCTGCTCCTTAGCGAGCAGCTCGTACGCCATCTCGTCCAGTTCGCGCTGCGCGGAGTTGATGGCGGTCTCATTCTGCTTCACATATTGGCACAAGCCCTTGTCGCGCTGCAGGTAAGCGTCGATCGCGGACTCCACCGCCTGCTGCGCCAGGGCAGCCATCGCAAGGAGCTTGTCCTTGAGTTCGGCGAGCTGTAACTGAAAGTGAATCCGCGGCAAGACAGTATTTCTCCTACAGTTAATTGTGCATCATGCAATGTTACCAGTTTGCAAATTTCCGGGAATGCACCATTACTATTATCACGACTCGCAACATCGCGTCCCTTTACCGGTTGGACGGGTGACCGCCCCGTTTGCCATTCGACCCAGCAGAACCAGAGCCGATGTATCCCGAAGCCGCGGCGTTTAAGTCGACGCGACCACCCGGGGCCGCGGCCGTGCACGAGACTGAACAGGCTCCGCTAATTCCGGTTTCGCTCTAACCCCGATGTTCTAGGCTAAGGACATGGACGACCCCAGCACTTCAATCCGCACCATGCGCACATTCGACCCCGCCGCCTGCGAATCCCGCCAGATGTACAAGCTCATGACCGGCATCATCGTGCCGCGGCCCATCGCCCTGGTTTCGACCGTGGATTCGCACGGCGTCGCCAATCTGGCGCCTTTCAGCTTCTTCACGGGAGTAGGATCCGTTCCTCCGACTGTGCTGTTCTGTCCCACCTTGCGCGCGCATCCCGGCACTGAAGCCGATCAGCGCAAAGATACCCTGCGCAACGTGGAAGAGACGCATGAGTTTGTGGTTAACGTGGTCAGCGAAGCCATCGCTGCAGGGGCCAACGCCGCCGCGGCCGAAGTTGCGCCTGAAGTGGATGAGTTTCAACTGGCCGGCCTCACCCCCTTGGCCAGCGAAGTCGTTCGTGCTGCGCGTGTTGCCGAATCTCCCGCACAAATGGAGTGCCGGCTGCTTCAGATCATTTACACCCGTCACGTTCCTGGCGGTGGGGTTATCGTGTTGGGCGAAGTGGTGCGCTTTCACGTACGGGAAGATCTCTTTGACGATTTTCGCGTCGATCCCGGCGGCCTCGACGCAGTCGGCCGCATGGCCGGAAACACTTGGGTCCGCACCCGCGATCGGATCGAGCTCGTCCGGCCCAAATAATGCCATTGCCGCATCCCTGTATCTCTCACCTCCAACAACCAGGGCGAATCTGGAGGAATGGGCAAAAACATTTCTCCTTCAACGTTGCAGATAATTAAGCCCGATGAGCGCACCATGAATATAGAGAAGGTTCCAAGGATCGGGGAATGAAGACGGTCGGTGCCCCAACGGGCACCCTCCTCCTCTAACTGCTCTTTTCTTTCGCTTTTTTGCCAACACTGAACCCGCAAGCAATATTTGTTGAGCGGATGGAATCGGACCCTTCAGACTGGGGCTGAAGTGAAGGACTTCGGCGACGGTCCTTACCCCCCCTCAAAATTTGCGCTTTTCCACAGACGAGTTGCAGATAATTAACCGCTCTTGTGAAACGAGCGAGGACGCTTCCGCGACCGAGACCATCGCAACTTCAAAGAAACGCGTGCTGGACTCATTTTCACCGTGCTCGCATCTGCCGATACATCTGTACAATTGCGGGTGAATTACTTGGCTGGCAACAGGAATCCAACCAAGAGGACGACTCATGCTCGCAGAATCGCAGCCACCGCGGCGGAACAATCGTCGAAGCGTTCGTCCCCGGAATGCGCCACATCGTGCTGCGATTGCGCTCATGCTGTTGGTGCCTGCGCTGGCGGGCTGTCACAGCCGAGGCTACACCGTGGTCGCAGGCGGACAGGACACGCTGCAGTTGACCAGTTCGAGCTTTCAGGATGGCAGTATTCCGATCAAATACACCTGCGATGGTGCGGATCTCTCTCCTGAGTTGGCGTGGTCCGCAACCCCGGCGACGACCAAAAGCTTCGCGCTGATCGTGGTCGACCCGGATGCACACCCGAGCGCTTTCGTGCATTGGGTGCTCTTTAACCTTCCCGCCACGACACGAGAATTACCCCAGGGATTCCCGCAACAGGATCAATTTCCAGACGGCACGCGGCAAGGCCGGAACGACTTTCCAAAAACCGGCTATGGCGGCCCGTGTCCGCCGAGAAACTCTCGGCATCGTTACGTCTTTGTGCTGTATGCATTGGACACAAAATTGGATCTGCCGCCGGGAGCAGATCGAGAGCAGGTTGAAGAGGCCATCAGAGGGCACGTCCTCGCACACGGTGAATTGATCGCCCGCTACGGCCGCTGAAGGCCGGCATCCGGCACTACACCGTCATTTCAGCGCCCTTCGCCTCATGTCCCAGCATCGCCAACCCCGCTAGCGCCAGCGCCACCACAACCACCGTAATCGCCAGTACCGGCGGATAGGTACCCCAGCGCTCTGCAACCAGCGCCTGCGCCTTCCCGTTCCATGATGTAATCAGTCCGCCCAGTTGGTAAGCCAGTCCTGGAGCCGTGGCGCGCACCGGCGCCGGCGACAATTCAGTCAAATAAGCCGGCACCACTCCCCACGCGCCTTGCACCATAAACTGCATCAACACGGCGCCGGCTCCCAGTGTGAAAGCCGAATGCCCATAGGCCCACAACGGGATCACCGGAATTGACAGCAGCGCCGCGGCGACAATCGCCCGCTTGCGACCCCATTTCTCCGAGAGCGCCCCAAACACAAAGCCGCCCGCAATCGACCCCAGCCCATAAAGCACCCCGATCAGCCCCACCGTAGCCGGCTTCAGCCCGACCTGCACTTCGAGAAAGGTCGGATACACATCCTGCGTCCCATGCGAGAAGCTCATGAACGCCGTCATCAGCAGAATTAGAAAAAGAAACGTGGGCAAAAACTCCGTCAGATGCGCCGGAATTACCGGACCGGTTCGTCGCTCCTTGCGCTTTTCAGCCCCGGCGAGCCACACCGGCGACTCTTCAACCCGCATTTGGACATACAGAACCAGCAGCGCGGGTGACGCGCCGATCATGAACAGCCCTCGCCATCCAATCCAGTGAAAGAAGAGTGCAAATGCCCCCGATGCCAGAATCGAACCGAATGCATAGCCCTCCTGCAAAATACCGGAGAATGCGCCGCGGCCCTCCTTGGGCAATGTCTCAAACGTGAGCGCCGCGCCCACACCCCATTCACCGCCCATGGCAATCCCAAACAGCGCTCGCAGCACAAGCAGCACCGCAAGCGAGGGCGCAAACGCGCAAGCCAGTTCAATCACTGAGAAGCTGAGGATGTTGAAAATCAGTACCGGCCGTCTGCCGTAGCGGTCCGCCAGCATCCCGAAAATCACCGCACCGACGGGCCGAAAGGCCTGCGTGAAAAACACGGCGCCCAGAATCGCCGACGGCTTGGTACCGAAGTCCGTCGCAATTGCCTTGATGCAAAAAATCAGCAGGAAGAAGTCCAGACTATCCAGCGTCCAACCCAGAAACGAAGCCACGAAAGTGTGGCGCTGCGAGGGGCTCAAGCGCTTGAAGTCGTGGACGAAAGACATTACGGGGAGCATACCAGACGCTTCGCGCGCCAGCCCAGTTCCTCATCGAAACGCGAAGATCGCGGCCTGAGGCAGCCGCCCCAGCCATCTAAGAAGTGCTTTGCCGTCGAGGCGGAACGGTTCGATTTGACTCGACTCCAAGCCGCGGATCCCGCTTGCGAGCCAACTCCGCCAACTCAATTGCGACGCTTTCAAATTCCGGATGAGATTGGGATAGATACAACCATTTCCCCAGCACCTGGTGAGAAACCAGTTGCGGGAATCTACTTCTGATGGCGGCGTGGTGTTCACGCGAAGTACAAACCAGAAGCCCGTTCCAAGGCTCTTTTCCGCCTGCTACGGCCAGGTAAAGCCGCCCGTCCAGATAGGCCGCATCAAAGCTGAACAGTTTTCTCCGCAGATAGTGCGGATCGTCTTCGAGAGCTTCGAAGACCCAAAGCAGCGGGTTCTTTGATTTGACCCTGATCCTCGTCATTCATGCGGCTCCAGTCGCCCGCTAACAAATCAAAGCGATGATATTCCGCCCGGGCTGTGCGCGAAAGCCGCGTTCGCTGCGCGATCCTCCGCCGGGCCGTCTTCCTGAATCAAAACCAAACCCTCCAGGTTGACTTCGACCTTCCTCGGTAGGACGCCGCGGAATCTGCGTACGCTCGCCATCTTCGCCACACCGGGAGCATCGCGAAAACCACCAGGAATCAATTCCTCTTGGGGCGACCGCTGTGATGGCAAGCACATCTACAACCGGATTTCAAGACTTAGCATTTTTCGACGGTAGCCGTACTTGACCGTCCCAGGGAAGCAGAATACCGACGAAATGTTCATCTCTTGATCCGTCGGAGCTTTGAAAACAAAGGGGTTGGAAACGGAGGTGGCGGGATGAGGCCACTAAATCGTTGGTTCACAAATAAACAGGTGCTGTCTGTCCGAAGAGCTGAACGGCGCCAGGCGCCAGGTCTCGCCGCCTGCCATTGGAACGGCTCGGTCCTAAAGCAGGACGATATCCGGGACATCAGTTGCACCGGAGTCTACTTACTAACAAACGAGCGCTGGGTTCCCGGCACCCTGGTTTCACTCACATTGCAAAAGAAATTTTCGCCGGAAGAAATCTCCGGACACCGGATCGCGCTGCAGGCAAAAGCCGTGCGGTGCGGTGATGATGGTGTCGGCCTCTCGTTTGTTCCGCACCAGGAACTGGACCGGCACCTGTGGGAGAGTCTGCTTGAATGCTCACCAAATCAGATGGAGCCGGAAGACGTTCTGAGAGAATTCCGGATGGCCAAAGCCCTCGCCTTCCTGAGTCGAACTTGCCCCCCGGCGACTGAGGAAGTGAGGTCACTGCTTTGCGGTGGACTGAGCAATTTCAGGGCTCTGAGCGCGGTCGAAATTGCGCTCAAGGCGGAGGAGTTCGTTGACTCGTGGCCCAATGGGGACACGATGCGCGCACATCCTCACCTTGTTTTACGCATTCTTGAAGACGGCTCATGGGCGGACGAAGATTGGATACTGCACATGTGGGGAGGCCTTTTAGCCACATCTTGCACTTACGAGGGCCAGGATGAATCGAACCTGTTCTTCGTTCACTTGTTCAGCCAGTTGGCCGCTACGCACGTCCGAGTCTTTGCCGCTGCGTGCAAGGGGAGCTCGAAAGTCGTCGAGCAAGATGGGTCGGTCTCGTCTGAGCCGCTCCTTTGCACAAGAGAAGAAATCATCAAAACCACCGGATGGCACGATTTAGTTCGAATCGAGCGCGATCTCGAACACATGAGCGATCTTGGCTTGCTTGAGAAGAACATCAAATCCTCATCCTTTTCACCGCTCGATGAAGCCAATATCACTCCAAGTCCTCTCGCTCTGAAACTGTACGCACATTGCAACGGATACCCGGGAGCACCGCAGGAGTTCTATGGCGAAGCTTCTCAGCAAATGCCTGTCCTTGTGAATCAGAATTGAAAATTTTGCCGGAGGTAGCTGAACTGGCACTTGATTGTCACGCGGGCCCATCCCGGCAACGCCTCTGGCCTTCACTGTGGTCTGACAAGTGTACGCCGGGCAACCATCGATGCTTTGCATCCATATAACTGCGGTAAATCACGCCACGAACCGGCACGCCCCCGCATCCTGAAATCCCATCATTGCCATCTCGCCCCTTGCACGATCACGTCTTCGATGACAAGGGTGGTCGATCCCTCCTCCCAGCGAAATCGCAGGAGATCCGCGGGCGCGCCTGCGCGGAGCATACCGCGTGCGCCTGCGAAACGGCCGGGGTTGACCGTTGCCATTTGAAGGGCATCGCCGAGGCTGAAGCCAGTGTTGGCAGCGACATAAGCGACGGCATCCTTGAGCGGGGCAGTTGCGCCGGCGAGGTAACTGCTTCCGGCAACATTGAGGCGCCCATCCGCGCGGAGATCGACCTTGCCGCCGACCGGCGTCACGTATTCCCCTGGAGGAAGCCCTGCGAGCGTCACGAGGTCCGAGATGAGAATGGCGCGTTGAATCGTCTTGGCGCGCAGCATCACAGTAAGGGTGTCTGCCGGCAGATGACGGCCGTCGGCAATGAATGTGGCCGTCAAGCGATCCTCTGCCAACTGCGCCCAGATCAGATTCGGGTGGCGCGGCACCGGGCTGGCCACGCCGTTACCGAGATGAGTGGAGAGACGCGCGCCGGCATCAACCGCCGCGCGAATCTGATCGGCGCCTGCACCGGAGTGACCGAGCGAGACATGGATGCCGCGCGCAACCAGTGCGCGAATATACTCGAGCGCAGTTTCATAATGAGGCGACAGCGTGACCATGCCGACCAGGTCGCCCGAATTGGCCTGCCAGCGCATGAATTCGGCGATCTCCGGCGGGCGCACATCCTCGCGTGGATGCGCGCCGCGGGGACCGTCCTCGGGCGCGATGTGTGGGCCTTCGATGTGTACGAAGGGGATCATGCGCATGACGAGCTGATCTGCCTGGCGCGCAGCGGCGATGATGCGCAGGTTCCGGATGATCTTGCTTTCAGAGGCTGTGATGAGCGTGGGTAGAAACGTGGTAACGCCGATAGTCAGCATGCGGCGGGCGAGGTTTTGGATTGAATCAACGGTGAGTTCGTCAGCGTTGACATCGTCGCCGCAATAGCCGTTCACTTGCAGATCGATAAGGCCCGGAGCGAGCCATGATGTTTCGTCCGGTGGCCCTTGCGTAATAGCGGTGATGCGGCCATCGGCATAGTGCACGTTATGCGACTCGCCTGAACAAGGATCGCGTCCGGTCAACGATTCGTTCATTGAAGAGATCCTACTCCTTGTTTGAACGCGAAATTCCTCGATGTGAATGGCGAGCGTGTTGGTTGATGGCTCATTCAGAGTCGACACGTCGGCGCCACCGGTTTCCGTTTTGTTGAGGCACGCGCTGCGAGTTACGAGCGTTTCGCGTTATCGAGAAGTTGGTAGAAACGCTCGGGATGCCTTGCGAGAGAGGCGGAATAGTTTGCCGCTTGCTGCCACTGGAAAAGCAACTGATCTTTTGCCTGAAGGCCGAAAAGAGGTGCCAGCTTTGCGTTGGAATCCGCAGGGCGCCCCTTGTCCCAATCCGCGGATAACTTCTCCGCGAGGGAGTTATCACGATCTGCGATGGCCTGAATCAACAAGTCCGTGGTCTCTCGCACCAGGGGCTTTGTTGCGGCTTCCTCGATAACAACCGTCTCCCGCCAAAACATCCTCTCAAGATACTCGACGCACAGGTCAAAGGCTTGAAAGTCGGAGAGATTCTTTCGGACCAGTGGTTCCAACTCAGGAAGCAAACTTCGCAGCCGCGTAAAGGGATTCCCGCGAGAAGATGTTTCTTTCAGGACACCTGCAAGCTGCTCATCATTGCTCCATGGAACCGGCAACGGAAGACCCATTCGCGCTCCTGTGGACCGTTCTCGCACCGAAGGCGCAGCATCGTAGATCAAGTGGAAGGCTTCATTCCAACTCTCGTTCCAACTCGCCTGATAGTGCTTCTCAACAAAACGCCGGAATGCCGAGGTCTGTGCGATGGCCGTACCCTCATTGAATGCGACGGCGGCATATGCGAATCCATCCCAGATGGAATTCTGAACGTAACGGCTAGGCACCCAGTTGGTGACGATCACGCCCAGGGAATTGGGGTCGGGCTCTTCGAGGTAGGCTTCGGCATACGCGTCGATATTCCGCAACTGCTCGGTGCCGACGCGCGCACCCCACTGATAGCATGACAAGGCGGGCGCACCGATCCCGCGAGAACCATTGGCGCGAACTTTGATGAAGGTCTCGCGAATCCGGGCGGAGTTGTTATCCCAGTAGTTCCAATCCATGATAATGATGCTCTTGTTCAGCCCGGGAAGAATTTCGGGCTCTTTGTGCAGGACAACATCACCCCACACAATGAACTGTTTTCCAAGCCGCTGAGATACTTGATTGAGCGAGTTGATATATTCTGCCCAGATCTGTGCCCGGTTCTTTGTCTGAAGCGCTTTGCGAGAAAGCGCCGAGCCTCCCCAGTTCACTTCATCGCAGCCGCCATGGAGATAAGTTGACTGAAAAATCGCAGCAACTTCTCGATATAGCCTATCGAATAGTTGCAGAGTCTCGGGATGCACCGGAATCACACCTGTAAATTCAGAAGAGCCCGCCTGGTTGTCGAGCAAGTGAGCGTACGTGGCAGACCGCGTGATGTAGCCCGTATGTCCAAATGATTCCAGTTCTGGAATCAAATCGACGCCGTGGCTTTGGGCATATTCTGCCAGTTCTTTTAACTGTTCGGACGTAAACGCATTTTTGTGGATCACAAGATCGGGAACTGACGTGAATCGCACGGCGCTTCCCTGATCGTCAGCCAGGCGAAACTGAAGTGCATTCAGTTCCCAGTCCGCGCAGAACTCGATCACCCGCCGATAGTAGTCGAGTGACTCCGGGACCCGGCCGGCATCCACCATCAGACCGCGCATTGCTTTTCGCAATGCAGTTTCTTGACGCGAAGATTCGCCAGAGCCTGGCAGCGAGCTTTGTCCGGATGAACCTGCGGGGGTTGAGTTGCTTTCAGGCCCCGTCGCATCGATGATGCGAGCTGCGGCAAACAGGCCCCGGCCCAATGCTGCACTGCTGATGGTGACTCCGGCCCCGAGGAGGAATTCTCGTCGATTCCTGTTTCCCATTCTCAAGTTCAACCTCCGCCCTTTGATCCCTTCATTTTGTTGTAGTGTCTCACGCAGAAACGGTGTCACCGAAGACCGGGCAAATGAGGCTCCAAGGTCACAGATGATCCGACCAGGATGTCACCATTAGCCCCTTGTCAGAGAATATTTGTTGCAACGAATACCTTGCCTCCTGCGTCTTAAATGTACGGGCGAGTAACCTCAGCCTTTTGTGAATCGCATTCTTTCGCGTTTCCTCCGGGCCGAAAATCATGATTTCGGCCGATAACTTCAACAGCACCTTTCCGAGAGGACCTGATCGATGAAGCGTTTGGCAGCTCTTACCAGCATCCTTGCCCTTGCGGCTCCCTTGGCCCTGGCTCAAACCTCCACCTGGGTTCCCGACAAGATGCACAGTGAAGCCGACTTCACTGTTCTTCATCTGAGCCTCTCTAACGTTCGCGGGCGCTTTGGCAACATCGGTGGCCAGATCGTTCTAAACGAAATCGATATTTCCAAATCAACCGTCAATGTAACCATCGACATGAACACGGTCGATACGGGCGTGGCTCCAAGGGATGCTGACCTCAAAAGCGATCACTTCTTCGATGTGGCAAAGTTCCCAACGGCCACCTTTGTCAGTACCAGCGTGGCAAGAAACGGGAACGGTCTGACCGTGAATGGCAACCTGACCCTGCATGGCGTCACCAAACCCGTTGTGCTCGAGGTTGAAGGACCCACTGGACCGATTTCAGGCATGGATCACAAACAGCATGAGGGGTTCTCTGCCACGACGACCATCAGCCGCATTGCCTTTGGCATTGGAGCCAATTATCCGGCGGGCGTTGTCGGCGACGATGTCAAGCTCAGCATCGATCTGGACATCGCCAGGCAATAATGGGGCTCACTGAGGATAAAGGCGGATTCTTCTGCGGTCATTCCCCAAGTGCATTGCATCGAACCCACAGAGGCATCGAATGGCCAGCTTGAAGCACGAAATTGCGCAGGAGCGCCCCTTCTCAAGTGTGGAAGAAGAGGCACTCTTGAACCTGCTGCGGACGGCCGACTGCCTTCACCGCGCATTCCAGCGCAAGAGCCGTGATTGGGGCGTGACCTCAACCCAGTACAACGTGTTGCGGATTTTGCGCGGCGCACATCCACAGGGCCTGACCTGCACTGAGATCGGGAGCCGGATGGTCACCGCCGACCCGGACATTACGCGTTTACTGGCGCGGTTAAAGACAAACAAGTTAATCCGCCAGCAACGCGACCGGCAAGATCGGCGCGTTGTGTGGACACAAATCTCCGGGGCGGGGCTGGAGCTGCTGCTCCGGATGGACCCCGTCATCCAGCGTATTCCGAAAGATCTGCTGGGGCACCTCGGCGAGGCCAAACTGGCGGAGCTCACACGTTTGCTCGAGCGAGCACGCGAAGCCTGTGAGGATGCACCAGCACCTGTTAGCTGCAACGGAGATCGAGATTCGAAACAAGTCGCCGGCGGGGAAGGCTCGCTTACGTGTGATGGACGGCGACATGTGCCAGGCGCATAGGCGCGGCGGTTTTGCTCTTAACGAGAGACGATCTTCTTGGCGATCGTCTCTTCATCTGCATCGGCTTGAATAATCTTGTTGTGCAGGCAATAAAGGGCCAGCTCGAGCCGGTCAGAGACACCCAGCTTGTCATAGATCTTGCGCAGATAGTTCTTGATGACTTGTTCAGTGGTCCCCAACTGGAATGCAATCTCTTTATTTCGCTTGCCCTGGGTGATGCAGGTGATAATGGCCATCTCCTTGGGAGACAGACGAGGCTGGCTACGTGGACTTACGAGAGAGGCTGCCTGGGAGCGATACGCGTCAATGACCCAATTCACTGATTGATTATCGATCCAGGTCTCACCTGCCGCAATTCGACGCACACATCGGACCAACAGGTCCGGCGAGATGGAGCGGGAGATGATGCCGCGCACGCCGCGGCGATAAAGTTCGACAGTTTGACTCTCGTCGGTTCCGACAGCCTGAACGATCAAACGTACATCAGGCGAGGCCCGCAACAACTCGGGAATGACGTTAGTGGTGCCTGTCAAAAGACTGCCTTCAAGAAGCACAATGTCAGTTGGATAACGTTCGACGGCGGCGCGCAGATTCTCAAGTGAGTCTGCTTGCGCCACGACCCTAAGATCGTCTTCGAGTGCGAATATCTTGCGAATCCCTACACGGTAAATCGCCTGCGAATCCGCTAGAATGATCCGAATCGTCCCCGGCCTGACCGGTCCGTCAAGAATTTCGCCATTAGGATTTTCTTCCAAGAATTCCATGATAGTCTAAATAACCGCTGATACCGACATCACTGCTCCACGAATCGATATTCATCGATCGTGGCCGCAGCTTGATACTGACCTTGGCTCATGGAGCAGCGTACCACACGCCCACAGCAGCAGACCAGCACATCGCGCGGCGCACCCAATACATCGCCCGGCATTCGCAGCGAAAAATCAATGCCCTGCCCCACCTTCAGCGGGTCGTGCAACTCGAACAGCACGCCGCTCGCCGACACGTTCCGCGTCTGAGCCGATTGCTCTTCCTGACCCGCGGAAAGTACCAACTGCAGGTTAAGCGGGAAACGGACAGCACACCGAACTTCCTTACGAGGCGCGCCCCGTCGAGATTGGCGATGCTTGTGCGGCAAACCCGGTCTTGAAGTGTCCATAAACTATTCCAATATACCTTTCCCGGACTCACACGCAACTCTATCGGAGATTTACTTTTCAATCTACGGCACCAAAGTTTATTCGGGGTAATCGACGAGGTTACACCGGGATACAAGCATGGCTCAGATCCTCGCGCTTGGCTTCTTCATCCGCGACCCGCAGGGAAAAACGCCGCCGATCCGCCTACCCACTCCTGGTCCTTATTGTGATCAACTCCCATCATTTTTCCGCGCCCCAGCCGCACGAGCGAAAGCGTCGGTGTGAGGCTGCCCCCGTCCGGCCACATATAAAGGATGCGGATTTCAGCCTGTGTGAGCCCGTGAGGAGTCTCGATAGTGGGCACGAAGTGCATTCGCTGCTGAAGAAGATAACCCTTTCGCTGAGTTGCAGGAATCGCCTCAAGATGGGCCTGGGTTGGATCGAACTGGATCCCCTTGCCTGCAAATGAGAAGAGCGGCTTGAGCAGCAACTCGGTGTAGACGGTCTCTTCCCTGCTACCGGCAGGCAACGGCACACCCGCTGAAAATAGCTTCGAGCGGCCCTGGCCTTCGAGAAAATCGTCGAGAAAAACCGCAGGCGGCACAACTGGGGGGGCGGCAGACGAGCACGAAAGCCAGGGAATTGAAAACTTGCTGATCAAGAAGTACCAGTTGGGATGCCCAGCCCATTCCACCTCCCAGGGATAGGTCAAATCGAAGGGCAAAGTGACATTCCGGGCAATGAGTTCATCGGCTATGGCGCGATTGTAAATTCGATGAATGGGGACGAGTCGACCGGAAGTGTTTCGGTAATACAGTTTGTTTTGAATAGCTTGCAGGCTGGCGATATCTACAACAGCGATGCCCAGCTTGCTTGAAGTGACGTTAAAATCGGGCAGTGTTTTCTGGTGCAACGGGTCCACTTCAGTCAGAACCACATTTTCCGGATCGTGGCCGCCCAGAATTGTTTGCCCCAGCAGTTCCCAGTACCCGGCTTCGCTCAGCCCGCCAAGGAACGTTGCCAGGGTACCGGGCAAGTCGAATACTTCGCGATAAGCGGAGCACAAGGCAGCCTGATAAGCGAAGACAGAGGGAAATGCCTGGAGTTCGACCAACCGGGGAGTGAGTTCGCCCTCAGAACCTCTTGCGAGAGCAAAATCGGCGGTGAGAAAGTGCGGGTGCGCTGTTTCCTTCGCAACACGGTAGCCCGACGGAATGGCGTGCCTGGCCGCTTCAAGGTATGACGGGTCACCAATCAGGCTGTATGCCAACGACTTGCCTTCGTCAGCCATCTGCTCCAGAAGCGGCGACGGCACGAAGATGGGCGTTTCAGAGATGCGGAATTCGACCCTTGTACCGCAGTGTGCTTGAAGAAGGCCCAGCAGGGCCGCGTATTTGTCGGCCGTGTACGCCTGGTTGAAGCGGGTGCGGAACTCGGGAATCAACGATTGTCCCCCATCGAAAGCAGTTCTTCGCCTCGTCCAAGATAACCTTTGCGGGTGCTGATCGGCGATAGGATTCTTTGACCTTGCCCGGACCGGATCCGCGAAAGGTACCGAAGCAATTCCTCTCCGCTAATGCTCTGAGATCGAGCAGGATCAAGTCCGAATTTTCACAAGCCTGAGAGCGTCATGGCGGGCGTGCATTTCGCAGTTATGTACCGGGCGGGACAGAGCTTCTGGTGAGGTAAATCACAAGATAGAGGGCGGTGGAACATCCATTCTTCGGCGCTTGTCTGCGATTTTTGGCGCAAATCCTGAAAACGTTCACAGAACTGCAAGTATTTCAAAAAAACAGTACTTTTGTTGTAGATTAAATAACCCTTATGGGTTAGTCTTTCCGTGCATATCTATTTTCCTTTCACAAGGAGTGAACTACCATGGGCTCAACGTCGTTCAAGATTTCTGGTATCATTTGTAGCGCAATTTTGTTCGTATCCACAACCAGCGCGGTCGCCATCCCGATGGGACCGATTCCGCTGCCGCCACCGAGCAAGATGGCCGCCGCCATCCCGATGGGTCCGATTCCGCTGCCGCCGCCGAGCAAGATGGCCGCCGCCATCCCGATGGGTCCGATTCCGCTGCCGCCACCGAGCAAGATGGCCGCCGCCATCCCGATGGGTCCGATTCCGCTGCCGCCGCCGAGCAAGATGGCCGCCGCCATCCCGATGGGTCCGATTCCGCTGCCGCCGCCGAGCAAGATGGCCGCCGCCATCCCGATGGGTCCGATTCCGCTGCCGCCGCCGAGCAAGATGGCCGCCGCCATCCCGATGGGTCCGATTCCGCTGCCGCCGCCGAGCAAGATGGCCGCCGCCATCCCGATGGGTCCGATTCCGCTGCCGCCGCCGAGCAAGATGGCCGCCGCCATTCCGATGGGTCCGATTCCGCTGCCGCCGCCGAGCAAGATGGCCGCCGCCATCCCGATGGGTCCGATTCCGTTGCCACCGCCGAGCAAGATGGCCGCCGCCATCCCGATGGGTCCGATTCCGTTGCCGCCGCCGAGCAAGATGGCCGCCGCCATCCCGATGGGTCCGATTCCGTTGCCGCCGCCGAGCAAGGTGCAATCGGCATAATTACCCATTTTCATTGACCGCGCCGGGATTGCTGGTACACTCAACTCATCACATCGGTCAGTTCAGACAGGACGTTGATGATGAGTCTGGACAACACGCTTTGGCTTTCGGGTATCCTTACCGAGGCAGTGGTAGTCGGACTGCTTATCTATAGACGTGTCTGGCGGCTCTTGCCGATCTTTTGTGTGTACTGTGCTTGGGACTTGCTCAGTAATGCAAGTGGCTTCATTAGTAAGCAGTTCTTTCCGGCTAGCTATACGATTACAACTTATCTGCTGCAATCGGCCGTGGACTCGGCCCTTCAGTTCGGTGTGTTGGTCGAGCTGGCATGGTCTGTGCTGCGACCGATCCGTACATCTCTTCCACGCGGTTCCCTGCCGGCAGTTGGAGGAATGGTCGTGGTTCTCGGCGCTATCATATGGCCATTTGCTGCTGTCCCTGGGCTTGCCCGTTTCTCGACGGAAGTGGGCGTTCTAGTGCACATGCTGCAAACTGTGTCCATCTTGAGGATTCTCTTCTTTCTAGTCCTGGCGGGATGCAGTCAATGGCTGTCAATTGGCTGGCGCGATCGTGAGTTGCAAGTGGCAACTGGGCTCGGAATCTATTCCCTCGTCAGTCTTGGCGCGTCCATGCTGCACACGCATCAGGCAATGGGACCTCAGTATGCCTACCTGAATCAGTTTGTGGTGGCTAGCTTTCTCTGCTGCCTGCTTTATTGGGTGTTCAGTTTTGCCCAGAAAGAGGCCGAAAGGCGGGCCTTTACCCCGCAGATGCAAAACATGTTGCTCGCAGTGGCTGGAGTGGCGCGGAGTGATCGCGCTGCCTTGGCCGACTCCATCCACGAAACGCGTCGACCTGGGAAGCGTTGACCTTGTAAAGCAAGTGGTGGCCAAAAACGGGCAGGTCTTGCACCTTTGCTGGCGAATTCTCTCTTCCGACTAGCATTTTCTGCTCGCAAAGAAGTTCGGGCCAGTCACCGTAAAGTATCATTGACCCAGGCGATAGGTTACTTTAAGTTACGTAAGTGTACAGGTTTACTGAGTACCAATTGATCGGAAAAGGGAGACCGAAATAACAGAATTCTATCCACAAATGTGGCGTTTTCTGCTACAAGTAGTAGGACAGTAAGAACTGACCGGGATTGCCTGGAAGTAACCAAAGGAATGGCAATCCGGTTTGAGGGCGACCGATGATCTTTCCTCTGCTTCAAATTGCCGCAATCGCAGTTGTGGCTTTTTACCTTGGTCGTTGGCGAGCCGGCGTTCGTCGCCGGAACACCCAGTCATGGGAATCGCTTTTGGTTCGGATTCGGCCTGACTGGAGTGCACGCGAACTTAGCGATCACTTCCTTTGGAAGGAAGGGTTGAACGCCTCCCCCGAGGATGCGTGGAAGCGAATGGAAGGTCCCCATGGTCTCTGGGTGATGTACCAGAACGCTCGGGTGATGCTGGAAATGGCCGACTTCGCCTCACGGAGTTGCGACTCGGTCGATCGCGAACTTGTTGAGACTCTGCGCAGCGACGCGATGCAAATTCGCGTTTGCGTCCTGATGGCTCTGACCCAATACGCATTCAGCCAAGCCAGTGAAGGCGTCCGTGTCAATGCCTTCCGGGCCGCATCAATGTACACGGGGATGGCAGCGCGAATGACGCAGCTTCTGCAAGAGAATGCTGCTATGATTCTTCCCGATTTTGTGGCCGCGATGTAACGGCCATTTTCTTCGCTAAAGCAAAGCCCCGGCCTTGGTCGGGGCTTTTGCTTGCCAGGCGCCTCAGCGTCAGGCGGGACGGGCTGCCAGAAAGGCATTGATACGCGTATATTCTTCCTCGCTCAACCGAAACTCGAGTGCCGGCGCTAGTCCTTCTACTTGTTGCGCGCTGCGCCCGCCCACGATGGCGGCCGTAATGGCGGGATGATGAAGTGTCCAAGCTATGGCGACTACACCCGGGGCCACACCATGGCCGTCGCCGATTGCGCGCAACAACTCAACCAATTGCAGGTTACGGCTCAACCGCGGCTCATTGAACTCGACCGAACGGCGGCGCCAGTCGTCCACCGGAAGCGCTGCTACGCGCTCGACCGTCATCTTCCCGGTGAGCAGGCCGGAAACCATCGGTGAGTAGTTAATAACCCCTATTCGGTTGGTCTGGGCAAACGGCAGAACCTCAGCTTCAATGGCTCGCCGGAGCATGGAATAAGGCGGCTGCAGGCTGGTAATGGGCGCAATTTTCTGGGCTCGCTTCATCTGCTCGACAGAGAAGTTGGAAACGCCGATCCAACGCACTTTCCCTTGCTCTTTGAGTTTCGCCAGGGTTTCCCAACCTTCCTCGATTTCAGCTTCAGGGTCGGGCCAATGAATCTGATAAAGGTCAATGGTGTCGACGCCGAGCCGTCTTAAGGAACCTTCCAGTTCCTCTGCGAGCGAACCTGACTTAAGTGAGCGGTAAATCGATCGGTTGGAATGCCAGCGCATGGAGCACTTGGTGAATACCATCGGCTTGCGGCTGGCGGCCTTGACCGCACGGCCAACTATCTCTTCAGAGTGGCCCAGGCCGTAAATCGCCGCGGTGTCCACCCAGTTGACGCCCAGGTCGAGGGCTTTGTGAATTGCGGCGATGGATTGGTTGTCATCCTGGGGTCCCCAAGCGAATTCCCAGTTGCCGCCGCCGATAGCCCATGCGCCAAACCCGATGGGAGTGAGTTGAAGGTCAGAGTTGCCGAGGGTGCGAAGGGATTGCGAAACGAAAGTCGAATCTGTCATGGCGATCTATTGGATGATAACTGTTGGGAGCGGTTTCAGGAATTGGCAGGATGGAGTGCGAGCAAAGTTAAGCAAATAAGCCGTCTCAAGACGCTGATTTGACTCCGGCCAGCGGCGCTCAACGGTCCAGTCGGCCCGTAGCGTCATCTAAAAGCCTGCCAGACTATAGCCCTTCACCCTTTGGTTTATGCCGAAGCGAATGCGATGAACTGGCGATCCTCCTCAAAAGATTTCCACCCTGCGATTTGTTGCGGAAGCCATATTCGAAAGAGAAGGGCCTTAGAAATTAAAAAACTCCTGTCGCAGTGCATCTTCGTAAGCCTTCTTTGCCGTCTTCGCTTTGTTTCTCGCCTCATCTTCTCGCATTGCCGCACCCTCCCATCGATCGACCTCGGCGACAGTGTGGTTCGTCGAAGCCAATGCTTCCTCTTCTCGGATGGCGATGACCCATTCGTCGACCGCAGACTTGTAGTCGCTCTGCATGGCATCAAGCTCGGACTGTTCGATAGCCATATACCCGGTTATCCTCCGTTCGGATGAGCATTGGTCGACAATGTGAATTCATCATGCCATCGAGCACTGGGTGTGACACTATTGCGCGACCCGCCGGAATAGCCAGAAGAGGGTTCCGGAGAGCAGCGCCGCAACCGGCAGCGTGAAGACCCAGGCAGCCGCAATATTGCGGATTGTGGAGACCTGCAGGCCGCTCTTGTTGGCAGCCATTGTGCCGGCCACTCCCGAACTCAGCACGTGCGTGGTACTCACCGGCAGTCCGAAGTTGTCAGCAAGAGAGATGGTGGCCATGGCGACGAGTTCGGCGCAGGCACCCTGGCCGTAGGTTAGATGTTCCTTGCCGATCTTTTCGCCGACCGTGACCACAATCCGCTTCCAGCCGATCATGGTTCCCATTCCCAATGCCAGGGCAACGGCCACCTTGACCCAGGTAGGGATAAACTTCGTGGCCTTATCGACCTTGCTCTTGTAGTTAGTGAGGATGGCATTGTCAGCGGGAGTGAAGGCCGGGTTCTTGGCCTTCTGCATCAGGCGGATGGCTTCGCTGGCGACGTACATGTCGTTGCGCACGTTAGCCTGCTGGTTGGCCGGAACGGACTTGAACTCCTTGTACAAGGCTACTTCGTGGTTCAGGTCCTCGACCAACTCGCGCAGGGCGAGAACCGTGTCCGGCTGTAGCTGCTTGGTGGCGATATAGCTCGTAACCTCGGCGCGGGCGTCGGGACCGAGAATGCCGCTCTTGTCTACGTGCTGATCCAAAACGTGCCCGGCCTGATCGGATGCTGCGATGAAAGCCTGAACGTCCTTGTCCGTTACTGCGTGGTTGAGCGCGTACGCGGTCGGAACAGTGCCGATCAGGATCAGCATGATCAGGCCCATGCCCTTTTGACCGTCGTTCGAGCCATGGGAGAAGCTAACCCCGGTGCAGGTGAGAACCAACAGGGCGCGGATGGGCCACGGCGGAGGCGCAGAGCCCTTGGGAGCCTCATAGAGTGCCGGATATTTGATCAACCACTTGGAGAGCAGGAACAGCAATGCAGCAGCGCCAAAACCGACGACAGGAGAGATGAGAAGCACCTTGAAGACCTTGGCGGCCTGATCCCAATCCACGCCTGAAGTGCCGTTGTGCACGTTCATCAACTGGTTGGCCACGCCCACGCCGATAATGGAGCCGACCATTGTGTGAGAGCTCGAGGCGGGCAGGCCAAGCCACCATGTGCCCAGGTTCCATAGAATGGCCGCAATAAGCAGGGCAAAGACCATCGAATAGCCGGCGCCCGAACTGACCTGAAGGATCAGTTCGACGGGAAGAAGGGTGATCACCGTGAAGGCCACCGCGCCCGAGGAGACGAGGACTCCGGCGAGATTGCACAGTCCAGACCAGACTACGGCGATGTTGGGTTCAAGCGAATGGGTATAAATCACCGTGGCCACGGCGTTTGCCGTGTCGTGAAAACCGTTGACAAATTCGAATCCAAGAGCGATCAACAGGGCCACGGCCAGCAACAGGAAAGGCCATATGCTGGTCACGGTCACGCCGCTCATGTCCTGGCCAATGTGAACCGCAATGAAGCCAATGCCAAAGAGCATTGCGGCCAGTACCACGCCACCGCTGATCAGCGCGTGGGATTTCTTCATCCTCTTGTCGAGTAGAGCTGCGGCAGGGGGGCGGGGGACGGTTGTCGCCAAATCGGACATGGATAGTCTCCAAATTTCGGGAAAAGTCGCTCCGGCTACGCCTGGGGAAGCGGAATTCGGGTAGAGCTATGGATATACCAAACAGATGAATAGGGAATGAATTATCTCTAAAATGTCGCCACCCGGCAGGGGTCTTTGATCAACCAGATTTGCGCCTTACGAAATGCTCACGAAGCCAGCGCACGATGGGCACAATCAGTAACTCAGAATGGCCTGCGGCACGCCACTTGACCGTGCATCGATTCCGCCAGGCAATTGCACGGAATTCTCCCATTCCCTACGTTTCGTTCAAACACAACCCAGGTTGGAACAGGCATGCCGGGCGAGATTCAACTCGCGTTGCGTCTGGAACGCTGGGCACCTTCCCGCGTTTGGTAGACGTTCATTAATTTTCTGCGCAATCGGCTGGCACCAAAGCGCTGACCAAAAGACCACACTTCAAACTGGCACGCGATCAAATCCATCCAGAAAAACGCCTATGTCTCCGGGAATGGGGTCAATTACACCTGACTTGAAACATGACGACGGACTACGACGAAAAGATCTCGCTAAGCCGCAATGAGGAAACGGCCTTCGCGCATGATCTGTTCCTGACCCGCTTCCGATTCGAGCCAGATGTTGAAGCCCAATCCAACCACATCGATGTGCGTGCCTGAGCGCCAGGGTGCGCCCGTGTGTTCGCCATACGGATTGCCGAAGGCAATATGGATGCCGGGAAATTTTTCGTCCTGGAGGATGTTGCCGATGACACGCTCGACGCCAAGGTTAGTGCCGATGGCGAACTCGCCTACGCGGTCGGAGTTTTCGTCGGTGTGGGTATAGCTCCAAAAGTCGGCTTGGAGCTGTTTATTCGAGCTGGAACAGCACACGATGCGGTTGGCGGCGATCTCAATGGTGAGTGGCGTTGAAGCCAAAAGGCCATAGCGGGCGCAGAGCCAGTCACCGACTACGCCGTCGACCACAAAGGTGCCGTTGACTTCTCCGGGCGAGGTAAAACACTCGCCGCCGGGGAGGTTTCCCCACTTTTCGGGGGAAATGATACCCGAGGTCTTGAACCACTTGTAACCGGGGTTCATATCGGCGGTGATATCGGTTCCAGCGGCGGTGGTGGCGTGGATGCGAGTGGCACGCCGGACACGGTCCAGCACCTTTTGCGAGAGGCGGTCGACGAGGTTGAAGTCGGCGCGCATGCCCTGGCACATGATTTCGGGGGTGATGTTGACCATGTGGGCATGGCGCATGTGGCGGCGGTTAACCACGTCCGTCATCTGCATGCGGGAATGGAGTTCGTTGGGCTGCACCTGGACGGCGAAGATGGAGATCTGCGAAGACTCCATGTCGACCAGGATGGGGGCGGGCATGTCAACGAGCGGGCGCCGGGCCAAGTCTTCCAGAATGAAGGCGTCCCACGGGCAACCACGTTGGGCGAGCTGCGCGGCGAGGGCGGCGGCGATGGGCTCGGTGGCGCGGTCGGTGATGAGGGTGACCTTCTCATCCGCGCCAATGCGGAGGCAGGTGGTGACGGCGGAGCGGGCCCCGGGAGTAAACTCGGCGGGATAGGCCAGGGCAAGTAGGCGTGCAGCGGTTTCGGTCATGCGTCGGGTTGGGTGCTCCCCTCAAAGACCCGCGGACGTGCGGTGCATATCTTCTGAGGGTAACGGAAAATGCGTGGAAAGGAAACGGTTCGAGTTGGCGCGCAACCCGGTTGCGAGCGGGTCTCCGGCGACGGCGCGAAAATGTCAGCTCGGCAGGCCAGATAGCATCAACGGACTGCGAACAGTCCGCGCTGCAGGTCTTGACCTGCATTAAGCTGCAGAAGCTCAGAAGGCTGTCGGGGCTGCGTGCTCCCAAGGTTCGACCAAGCCGGTGTGGAGTTCAAATCTCTCCGCGACAGTGTGCTCAAGTGGGACAAAGTCATACGCAACGAGATTCAAGACCTCGGTCGTATCCGATTCGATCGGCGCGGCTTCGATCGGAGTGTGGAGAGCCTGCTCAATCCGCCGTTCAAGTCTGCGTCGAGCTTCCAGTTCCGGGGATCCTGTATCCATTTCGTCGTGTCTGGCGGCCATCCTAGACGGGGTAAGAATCGAGAGGAAGTGCCTGTTCCGATACTCTTTCATTTATTTCTATCTCCTATGCAGGAAGCGCGCTCTCGATGGGCGGTTCAGCGACCTGTACAAATCCTAGCTGTAATTGCAGTTATGGGCATCCCCTGACGGTCACCTGACATGCCGAGTAAAGGGTCACCGCTCTTCTGGAACTTCAGAAACCGGTCGAGATGACGGTTGGAATGTAGAGACTTGACGCGGTCTGTGCTTTCAAGAAGGGACCGCACAGAACTGAAGTGATGAGCGGAACTCAACACTCCAGAGAGAGGAGACAGAACTCGCTATCTCCCGCCCTGACCGCAATTAAATTGCTGCAGGAATGGGCATATCGAGTACTGTTGCAGTCAACCGCCGGGTAACCCGCCTATTTCGAGAAAATGCCGGAGCTGTTCCGGCTGAATTCCGTCGCCGCCTTGTGAGCTGCCCGGTTGACGATTCGATTCAGTCTCTTGCTTGGGACCATGGGTTTGGGCTCCTCGCATTCCGGCCCGGGAGTGGTCGGCGTTTCGGGCTTTGGGGTGCTATCTTCCAGATGGAGTTGGAGTAAGGGTTTCATGGTTTCACCCTCCGAGTTTATTTTGATCCAAATTGCGCCTAACGCAAGACCTTTCCGCACGTCGTTGCGTGACCAGTATCACAGTTGTTGGCTTTGGGAAGGGCGACCGGCCGCGAATCGTCGTCCAGTGACCGCAGCGGCGGGCGCCGCCGTCCCCGGTCTTCCTGGAAACGTTGCGCTTCAAAGCAGGTTGAGTTGATGGTTCCGTGCTCCGGCTTCGCTAAGACGGGCACTGAGACGGAGGGTCGCAGGGGTGATTCGATATGATGTTCTCCAATACAACAGGGGTGAACGAATGAGCGATGAACTGCGGGATTTCGGATTGGGGTCGTGGACGCGGCGCAGGTTTGTGCAACTGGGAGCAGCGAGCGCGGTTGGCCTTGGAGTGTTGAAACTGGCTCCTGCGGAAGAGGCCGCCGGCCACGAGTCCATGATGGACGTTGCCTTTGAGAAGCGGAATCCGCGGATCGCCATGATCGGGGTTGGGGGACGCGGGACTTCCCTGCTGGGGAATCTGCTGGCCGCGGACGCGCAGGTGGTGGCCGTGTGCGACATCGTGCAGGAAAAAGCTGATCACGCCGCGGGGCTGGTGGTAGCGGCGGGCCAGAAGAAGCCGGCGCTCTATACCAATGGGCCGCATGACTACGAACGCCTGGTGGCAAGCGACGATGTGGACCTGGTGCTGGCGGCCACTCCGTGGAGCTGGCATGGACCGATGGCGCTGGCCGCGATGAAAAACGGCAAGGACGTGGCGATCGAAGTGCCCGGTGTCACTTCGCTTGAAGATTGCTGGCGAATTGTCAGGACGTCAGAAGAGACGCGCAAACACTGCATGATGCTGGAGAACTGCTGCTACGGCTACAACGAGACGCTGATTCTGCGAATGATTCACGGCGGGGAATTCGGCGAACTGTTGTATGGTGAGGGCGCGTATATCCATGATTTGCGCGCGGAGCTGTTTTCGAATGCAGGCGAAGGATTGTGGAGGCGGACGGAACACACGCTGCGCAACGGCAATTTGTATCCAACGCACGGATTGGGGCCGGTAGCGAATTATATGGGCGTGCAGCGCGGAGACCGCTTTGGCTACATTGTGTCGATGAGCTCGCCCCAGCGAGGGCTGGACAAGTGGAGAAAGGATCATCTGGAGACGGGCGATCCGCGATGGGCTGAGCGCTACGTGACCGGCGATATGAACACTTCGCTGATCAAGACGGAGAAGGGACTGACGATTACGGTGAAGCACGCGGTTTCAACGCCGCACCCGTATGACCGCATCAACCTGATTGCCGGGACCAAGGGACTGTTTCAGGATTATCCGCCGCGCATTTACTTCGACGGAATGAACAAGGACGAAGAGTTTGGAACGATCGACGCGTACAAGCAATATCAGCATCCGCTGTGGGAGAAGCAAGGGGAGATCGCGAAGAAGGTCGGAGGTCACGGGGGCATGGACTTCATCATGCTGTACCGGCTGCTCGAATGCGTGCGCGAAGGTTTGCCGCCAGACACGGATGTGTACGATTGCGCTTCGTGGTCCGCGGTGGCGCCGCTGAGTGTCTCTTCGGTGAGCCAGGGGAGTGCGCCCGTGGAGTTCCCGGATTTTACGCGAGGAAAATGGCGGGAGCGCGCGGTTTCGGCGATCGCTACCCAAGCGTAGGGGCGGTTGGTGCGTGGCTTGCGGGGTTTGCGGTTTCCCAGGTCCTCCGCCGTGGCGGACGGGACCTGGGGCACCCAGCCAGGAGGCCAAATGTGACTGCAGGGAATTCGACTCCGGTCGCCGAGGTGATCCTTGCCCGGTGATGACAGTAGGATGCAATGATCGTCTTTCCTATGGTCGAGAGCCCCGATGCCTCGCAACTCTAGTGCGGTCCGCCGTTTATTAGTTCATCTAAGCAGAGCTGCGCGGGTGACTCTCTCCAGGATGTTTTAGATTTCCTACAGACGGGACGGCGGAACGGGCGAACATCGTTCTATAAAATGCAGGCAAGGCCATGACGGAGCAAGTACCCAATCACGTCAACCGCAAGCTAAGTGAGCCCGACGAAGCGCCCGCCAGGCTCACCGGCGCAGTCTCGGGAGAGTTTGTCACCGAGGCGTTCGAGTACGACGGTGGACGGCAGGTCACGGTTTACGTTCCTCCGAACCAGCCCCAAGCAATCGTCTTCGCCGGTGACGGTCAGCGAATCTCGAAGTGGGGCCGGTTGCTCGAAAAGGCAGACGTACCGTCCACAATGATCGTCGGTGTGCATGGGCTGACCGATGAGATGCTGCGGCTCCATGAGTACTCGCCGGGCTTTGATCCGGTGCGGTTCGCGGCACACGAGAAGTTCTTCGTCGAGGACGTTCGCCGATGGACAGAGTCGCGGTTTGGCGTGGCACTGCCCACTGAACGTACCGCCGTGTTTGGCGTCTCGGCGGGTGGAGAGCTGGCCCTCGCTCTTGGGCTTCGGCATCCACATGTCTACGGTGCGGTCTTCTGCGCCTCGCCTGGCGGCGGTTACAAGCCGCCTGGCGTCATGCCGAGTCCGCTTCCGCGCACATACCTTGTCGCCGGCACCCAGGAGCCGTTCTTCCTCGAGAACACGAAGAGGTGGGCGGACGCGCTGCGCCATGCAGGTGCGGATGTTGTCATGAATGAGCGAGCTGGTTCGCACGGGGGCGCATTCTGGCGAGAAGAGTTCCTGCTGATGGTGGCGTGGGCATTCGGACAATGATGCGCCCCAGTAGTCTCATCGGCGGACTGATCAAACAACCCGTTTCGTTGAGAAGCAGGTTCATATCATCTGCGAAAACTACACTGCCCACAAACATGTGCGCGTCCAACGGCGGCTCGAACGACACAAACGCTTCCATGTGCGCTTCACCCAATCTTCGGCCTCGTGGCTGAACATGGTCGAGCGCTTTTTCCGCGATCTCACAGAAGGCAGAATCCGGCAAAGTGTCTTCCGGGACCTGGAGCAACTCATCATCGCCATCGGCGATTACATCGACCTCCGCAATGAACGCCCCAAGCCTTTTATCTGGACAGCCAAAGCCAACGGCACTTGGAAAAGGTCACCCGCGCACGAGCCACGCTGAATCAGCGATGAGATTAACGGCGGAATTCACTACCCCTCCGCGGAATTCCCTTCCCGGGACAGTTTCGGGGTCATTGTTGCTCCGGGCTTGAGTGAAGCCGCTGCGGTACGGTTGGAGCGATCGTACCCGAGCCCGAAGCAGCACAAAACAGTCGACGTCAGAATGCGGATGTCAGAAAGCGGAGTGGCTCTGCACATGTAGCATGCATCCAGGCGGGCCTTCAACGGCTTGATGCGCTCAATATAGAACAACTCGATCTGCTCAGCATTGAGACCCCTCAGGATTGCTTCCTCACAGCAAAAAGCGATCGTAGCGTCCCCCGTGATGCCCGGACGATACGGCGCGTTGGATAGTGCCGCGTATTGGGGCAGTTTTGGACGAGGACCGACCAAGCTCATGTCTCCGCGCAACACGTTGTAAAACTGAGGAAGTTCATCGAGTTTGAATTTCCGCAAGAAGCGGCCAATTGGTGTCACGCGCAGGTCATCTTCCCTGGTAAGCCCGAGGCCTGAATTCCCTCCCTGATTTTCAGCCATGCTGCGGAACTTGTAAATTCGGAAGAGACGGTTGCCACGCCCCACTCTCTCCTGCGAAAAGAGAGCGTTCCCGTTAAACGTAAGCCATACGCAGGCAGCGATGATCAGCATGGGAACAGCCATCATGAGCAAAACAGATGCCGCAAAGAATATATCCAATACGCGCCTGGTGCGACCTGTAATCCAGCGGCTCGATGGAAGATTGCGCAAACACCGGTCGAATGCCGGATATTCGGAGCGGCGACAAGGTGAAGGATTAGAACACAGGCTTTCAAGATGAGCTAAATGAAAAGAACAATCTTCCTGTTCCAAAGCTGGGCCCTCCTCCCGACTTTCATCGGATTGGGTCGGGAGTGACTGAATAATTGAGCTACAGATACCTTAGAGCCTGCCGGTCCCTGGCGTCAAAGCAAGGACTTTTGAACGCAGAAGACACTCAGGGGACAGCTGGCTCAATTTACAGAATCAACTTCCTAATGCAGGACTGTAAGAGTGTTATGAAAGCGGGATAGTTATCGCCAGATTGGCACTAACACGCGGCTGAGGAGCGTCGAGAATTCGTGCGCCTCTCCTTCGTCACAGGAGACATCATCATCGCGAGAGTTTGCGCGCAAGTGTCCACGATGGCGCAAACCAGCTTATGCGGACCACGCAGTACGAGCTCCACGTGCAGCCGAACTGAACCCCATATCCTGCGAAATACCCCGCACGCAATGGAGCAGATGGTTGGCGATTGAGGGGAGCTTCTGCGCAGTCACACGGAATGATGGCCCCGAAACACTGATCGCCGCCACCGGCAAGCGCTGCGCATCCAGAAGGGGTACGGCGATGCAGCGCAAACCTTCTTCCAACTCCTCATCGTCGACGGCGTAGCCGCGGCGGCGGGTTTTCTCAATTTCCGCGCGAAGGGCTTCAACCGTCGAGATGGTACGATTCGTGAAACGCTCAAAGCGTGTTCGGCGCAGGATGTCGTTAATCCGTTCTTCCGGCAGAAACGCCAGAATCGCCTTCCCCACTGAAGTACAGTGAACAGGATTGCTTGACCCGATGCGCGTAATCATGCGCACCGAATGTGCGGGCTCGATTTTGTCTATATAGATGACGCGCGCCTGCTCCAAAATGCACAGGTGTGCTGTTTCTTCAGTCTCGGCAACCAGTCGCCGAAGATGCGGCTGGGCGCGATCGCGCAAGTCGTATTGCTCAATGGCGCGATTTCCGAAGTCAAACAGCCTCAGCCCGAGGCGAAATTTGCCGCCGGTGGTGCGCTCCACCATGTGGTGGCGCTCTAAAACCATCAGGAAGCGATGCGCAGTGCTCTTGTGGAGTTGCAGCGACGACGCGACCTGGGCCAAACCAAGCGGCGTCTCGCTCTCACCGAGCAAATCCAGTACGGCAAATGCCCTGTCCAGAGCCTGAACTTTGTACGTGCCTTGGGGAGCGGCGTCTCGCATATTGGTCCTCTGTTTCGCGTGCTGGTTACATCTTGAGTTTCTCAGAATATGGGATTGCGGTCAAGGAATGACCCGAAAGCTTCCAGATGATGAAAATATTGCCCGCATTTCCAATTGAGTCGGTTATGGGCGCGATGAATGGGCGGTCCAGCCTGCAAGAAAAGATGAAGTTTCGGTTGCTGCGGGGATCATGTTCGAGATGAAATTTCACCCATTCCGAAATTCACTTTCAAGCCGGCAGGCTACACCGGAATCGCGTCGCCTTCCCCGGGCGCGAGAAACAGATTCGCCTCAAGGCCGTGCTGGCGAGTGTAGAGGTCGAAGTAGCGGCCGCCCAGTGCGAATAGCTCGGCGTGGTTGCCGTGCTCCACAATCCGCCCCTGTTCTACCACCAGAATCTGGTCGGCGCGGCGAATCGTCGAGAGCCGATGGGCAATCACGAAGGTCGTGCGCCCCTGCATCAGCTGCGCCAGTCCGGCCTGGATCATCGCTTCCGATTCGGAATCGAGCGAACTGGTGGCTTCGTCGAGGATGAGAAGCCGCGGCTCGGCCAGAAGTGCGCGCGCAATAGAAAGCCGCTGGCGCTGCCCGCCGGAAAGCTTTACGCCGCGCTCGCCCACAACCGTTTCGTAAGCTTCGGGAAAGCGCTCTGCAAACTCGTCGACGCGCGCCGTGCGGCAGGCGAATAGAAATTGTTCCTCAGTTGCGTCGGGCCGCGAAAACATGACGTTCTCGCGGATCGTTCCATCGAAGAGAAACGAATCCTGCAATACCACGCCCAACTGCGAACGATAAGTATGCAGGTCAACGGATGCCAGGTCTACGTTGTCCACCATCACGCGGCCCTTTGATGGCGTGTGAAAGGCGCATATCAGGCTGATGATGGTTGATTTGCCCGAACCCGAAGAGCCCACCAGCGCCGTGACGGAGCCCGGTTCGGCCAGAAAGCTGATGCCGTGGAGCACCGGCTTTTCCGGCGTATACGCAAACTCCACGTCCTCAAACCGCACAGCGCCGTTGATGGGCGGCATCTTCACCGAGCGGCCCGGATCCTGATTCTCTTCAATCTCCGCCAGAATCTCGTTGGTGCGATCGAGGCCTGCGAACGCTTCGGTCAACTGCGTGCCGACATTCACAATCTGAAAAACCGGCGCGACCATCAATGCGAGAAACACGTTGTATTGAAAGTAGGAGCCAACCGTCCAGGTGCTATTGAGCACCAGGTGTCCGCCCAGCCACATTACCAGTGCTGAAACAATGCCCAGCACAGTGGTCGAGGCCGATCCCAGCACGCTGGTCATCGTCAGGGACTTCATCACGTTATCCAGCAGACGGTCCACGCCGGCGGAAAAGACCTTATGCTCGCGCTCCTCGGCGTGATAACCCTTGATTACGCGCACGCCGCCCAGCGACTCCGTCAGCCGGCCTGTCACTTCCGCGTTGATTTTTCCCCGCTCGCGGAAAATGGGGCGAATCACTTTGAAGCCATACTGCAGCACGAAAACAAACGCGCCTACCACTGCGAATACGGTGAGCGTGACGACGACGCTTTGATATAGGAGGAAGAAGAACACCAGCACGGCTGTCAACATGCCGCCCACGAACTGCACCAGCCCGGTTCCGACCAGGTTGCGCACGCCCTCCACGTCGGTCATAATGCGCGCCACAAGCGTTCCTGTGCGGTTCTCGTCGTAGTAGGCCACTGAAAGCAACCCCACATGGCGTTGCACCTCACGGCGCATTTCTGCAATGAGGCGCTGGCCGGCCACCGAGAGCAATTGTGTGAGCGAGTACGACGAAACTGCCTGCACAATCGTGGCTACCAGAACAGCAACGATAATGCGCGGCAAAAGCCCCGGCTGCGGATGCAGCGGTGAAAGCACCTTGTCCAGCAGCGGCTTTGAAACGAGGGGCAACACCAGTCCGGCGACGCGGTTGATGGCCATCAATCCCATGCCGGCCACCAGCAGTCCCTTGCGCGGCACAACGAGGGCCCATATCTGCGGCCAAAGCTTCTTCAGGTCAGGTTTCTTTTTGGGCAGATCAGTTGCGCCGGAGCTTGCTCCACGACCGCGCGGCGTGCGCTCGGCACGCATGCCCATGCCTAAACCTCCGCCGCGCATTGTTCCCATACTTAGACTTTCCCCGAACGCCGTGCGGCGATAAATGAGCGCACACAGAGGATTACGTAGATGAGGAGAAGACCAGCCATCGTAACCTTGGCAGCCAGTGCGATCTGATCGGGTTCGAGGCCGACTGACCTGGCATGCACATAACCGCGAACTGCCTCAACGGCACCGCCAATAAAACCCAACAAACCGATGGTGACATTGATATGCATGTACAGTTTCCGCCGCGCTTCGCTGGGGCTCATAGCCAACAGGCCGAAGAAGCCCAACCCCAAGCCGAACCAGGTCGGAATCAGCGCGGTGAAATGCTGACTGCCTGTGCCCAGAAAGCCTCCTAAACCAAGAGCAATCAAAAGAACCGCAAATATAAGTGTCACTTTTGCCATACGAGACCTTTCTTTGAACACACGCCAAGCATACCAGTTGGTTGGATGAACCTCGCTGAGGCACGATGCACAATCTCACGACGCTTTCGCCGGCCTCAACGTTGAATGCGCGCCGAACCGCCCTTTGCGAACGCCCGCACCTGATCCAGTGTGGCCATGGTGGTATCGCCGGGGAAGGTGGTCAGCAGAGCGCCATGCGCCCAGCCCAGTTTTACAGCTTCTTCGGGTTCTTCGCCGTTCAGCAGGCCATAGATGAAGCCCGCTGCAAATCCGTCCCCACCACCGACGCGATCCAACACGTCCAACTCGGCTGTGGGCGCGCCGTACGCCTTGCCGTCGATCCACGCTACTGCGCTCCAGCTATGGTGGTTGGTGGAGTGCACCTCGCGGAGCGTCGTCGCCACCACTTTCACCTTTGGAAGTCTCTTGATGACTTTATCGATCATGCCGAAGAAGACGCCTGGATCGAGCTTCGATTTGGCCGCGACTTCCGGCCCGGGTATGCCGAGACCCTTCTGCAAATCCTCTTCATTTCCGACCAGCACGTCAACGTTTTCGACAATCCTGCCGATTGTGTCCACGGCATGCTCATCGCCGCCGTGAATCTTCCAAAGCTTCTCGCGAAAATTGAGATCGAATGAAGTTACCGCACCCGCATTCTTCGCGGCCTTCATCATCTCGGCCGCCAATTCGGCAGTCGTGGGCGATAGCGCTGCAAAAATCCCGCCGCTATGCACCCAGCGCACACCACCGGCAAAGATCGCATTCCAATCGAAGTCGCCCGGCTTCAGTTGCGCGGCGGCTTCATTGGCGCGGTTATAGAAAACCACGGGGGCGCGAACTCCATAGCCACGGTCGCTGTACACGGTGGCCATGTTCGGACCGGTCACGCCATCGTGCCTGAAATGCTTGTAAAAAGGCTTCACTCCCATGGCGCGAACCCGCTCGGCAATCAGATCGCCGATGGGATAGTCGGCCATGGCGCTGACAATACCCGTCTTCATTTTGAAACAATCCGACAGGTTGGCCGCCACGTTAAATTCGCCGCCGCTGACGTGGATTATGCACTCGGCCGCCTTGCGAAAAGGCACGATGCCCGGGTCGAGCCGGTGAACCAGCGCGCCCAGCGAAACAAAGTCCAACTCACCATCCCTGCGGATATTCAATCCGTAATTCATCTCTCACTTACTCCATCAAAATTGTGAAATCCGCGCAGCGCCAATTACGCGCCCGCCGCGGCCTGTTTCACGTCGTTCATCACCTGCTCCGGCGTCCATTCGTTGCCGGGATAAAAATGCACTACTTTGCCATTGCGTCCAATGAGCGTGGTCGAGAGCGTGTGCGTAATTGTGTCATCGGTTCCATATGTGATTCCGACGTCAAAATACTTTGCCATCTCCGCGAGCACCGTCTTCTGGGGCACCGCAAAATCCCAATGTGCAAAAGCGCTTTTCGAGTCGCTCCCGATATATTCGGTTCCGTAAGCTTTGAGCCGCTCCGGTGTGTCGTGCTCCGGATCAAAGCTGACGCAGAGCAAATGGGTCTTTCCATACAGCGCGGGGCTGGCGGCAAGTTGTTTGTCTATCACAGCAAAATTGTGCGTTACCAGGGGGCAGAAGTTAGGTAGCGGGCAGCGCGTGTAAATGAACGTGATGAGCAATTCCTTGCCGCGAAACTGGCGCAGATGAATCGTGCGACCGTCCTCGTTGCGAAGTGCAAAGTCCGGCACCACATCTCCCGGCGCCGGCACATGGTACACAACCGCGGGCTTGTAGTCGGGCTTGCCTTGCGCCACAACCACGATATGATCCAACTGCACCGTTTCTTCGGAGCTCTTCGATACCAGCACGTCCGCCGTAATCACATCGCCGGGGTGCAGATCGCTCACAATGCTCGGATCCTTGAGCTGATATGGCATGGTCATTGCATCCATGAACCCGGGAATAGCTTCATGATCGAGGACCACAAGGCCGTGTGCGGGGTCGGTTGAGATCACCTTGCCGCGCAGATGGTACACCTTGAGATTCTGGTCAGCAGACTCCTGGGTGGAGACGTTCTGGCTGGAATGGCACCCGGCCAGGGCAACAAGAACGAGAAGCGAGGAAGAAAGGAATCGACGAATCACACCTCAGTTTACAACCGCCGCCTACCTGCTGGCCGCCTTGTGTGGCACTTCCACGCCGGGCAGCGTATAACGCTGGAATGGGGGCTCTGGCGGGAGCAGAGATCGATAGCTGGCTTCGCGACGGAGGCCTGGTGGTTGCTGCGAGCGACCGCGCTGCGCGCGCGCTTCGACTGTCATTCCATCGCAGTCGCCGGGCCGAAGGGCTTGCCGCATGGCCCGTACCCGCCATTTTGGACTGGACAAGCTTTGCCCGCTCAGCCTGGGAAGAACGATCCGCTGATGGCCGCATGCTGCTGAACTCCGCCCAGGAGCAGTCGTTGTGGGCCGGCATTGCCGAAAGCGAAAATCATCTCGCCACCGTTCTCGAAGGCCCGCGTCACCGTCTCGCCGCCATGGCCATGCGAGCGCATGAACTGCTCTGTGGGTATGCGCCGCGTTACCTGCGCGACTCCGCGCGCAGCGGGTGGGACCAGGACGCGGAAGCATTCAGCGGCTGGCTCTCCGCATTTCACGCCGCTTGCCGCGACGGCAATTTCCTCAGTCCGAATCGCGCGCCCTTCGAACTGATTGCGCTTTTACAGAAAGACTCTTCCCAGCGCCCGCCCTTGCTGGCAGCAGGGTTTGATCGTCTTCTGAATGTTCAAAAAGAGTTCTTCAACGCGTGGGGAATGTGGCGTGAGACTGCGACCGCCGAACCTGCCGCGGAGATGCATTTTTATACCTCGCTCGACGAGCAAACCGAACTGGAAGCCTGCGCCCAGTGGTGCCGGCAAAAACTTGCCGCCGACCCGCACTCTCGCGTCCTCGTCATCACCCAGGACCTTGCCGCGCGCCGGGGCGAGATCGAGCGCGCCTTTCTCGGCTTTGATACTCCCGGCGATGCGCCGCTCTTCGAGTTTTCTCTCGGAGTTCCGCTCAGCCAAATGGCAGTAGCACATGCTGCATATCTATTGCTTCGCTGGCTCGACGGCTCCCTGGAAGAGAAAGAAGTTGATTGGCTGCTCTCCACCGGACTGGCGTCCGTCGGCCTTGCGGAATCCGTCGCGCTGCAAGGCTACATGCGTACATTGCGCCGGCGCAGCCTCGAACGAACTCAATGGACGCTGCAGGCTTTTGCAGGCCAGCGCCAAGCCTCTGAGGCGCTGCCGCTCGCGTGGGTTCAGCGCATGACACTGGCTCGTCGCCGCCTGGTAGATTCGGGCACCAGTCGTCAAAGTCCCCTCGACTGGGCCAACCTCGTCCCACAACTGCTTGAGCAAATCGGGCTGCCGGGCGAGCACCGGCTTTCGAGCGCTGAATTCCAAGCCTTGCATCGCTGGGAGCAGGCAGTCGACACCTGTGGCTCGCTCGGCTTTGACGGGCGCCGTATCGACTGGACAGAGTTTCTGGCTACGCTGAGCCGAACACTCGATGAAACGCTGTTCGCTCCCGAATCCAGCGACGCGCCTATTCAGATTGCGGGGCCGGCCGAGTCGGCGGGGCTCTCTGCGGATGCGATCTGGTTTTTGGGCGCGGACGAAGATGCTTGGCCGGCTCCTGGTTCCACGCATCCTCTCCTGCCGCTCCCGCTACAGCGCGAAGCCGCCATGCCGCACGCCACGCCGCGTCACGATTGGGAACTGGCGCGGGCCATCACTACGCGGATATTGGCCTTGGCGCCCATCGTTCAATTCAGTTTCGCGCGTCAAAAAAAGGATCTCGAAACACGCCCATCCCGGCTGATTCAGCAGCTTGCCGGCGCGGCGCAGCCAATGCCTGTCGCGCTCGCCCCCCCTATTCCACCTGCGCCTCTCACATTGCGTGTTGAAGATCCGAGCCGCATCCCTTTTCCGCCCGGTCAAATTCATGGTGGGTCGAGCACCCTGACCGCGCAATCGCAATGTCCCTTCAAGGCATTCGCCATTGCGCGCCTGGCCGCAAAAGGTTGGGAGCCAGCAGAAGCAGGGCTCACAGCCGCACAGCGCGGAAAGCTTCTGCACTCCGTGCTTCACTCCATTTGGGGACAGTTGCCGCCAGGCTTGCGCTCGCTTGAAGACCTCCAGAATCTCAAAGACCGCGAGTCCTTCGTCGAAGGCCACGTGCAAAGAATCCTGCGCAATGAAATGCCCGCCGGTGCCCGCGAGCGCATGCCGCGACACTACCTTGAACTCGAAGAACTGCGGATGACCCGGCTGGTCACAGAGTGGCTTGAATATGAAGCCGCACGGCTTCCGTTCACCGTTGCCGCAACCGAAGCCGACCGTCCCATCTTCCTTGCAGGTCTCACGTTTCAGGTTCGACTGGACCGCATTGACCGGCTCAACGACGGTTCCATGTTGGTTATCGACTACAAAACCAGCGACGTTTCGCCCAAGGCGTGGGAGTTGCCCCGTCCCGACGACGTGCAGTTACCGCTCTATGCCGGCTTTGCGCTTGAGGAGGATGAGAAACTTGGCGGCCTCGTCTTCGCCAAAATCAGAGCGGGCGACCAAGCATTTACCGGACACGTGGGCAACACCTGCGCAACACTCTTCGCCGGTCTCAAAGGAACCAGCTCGCTTGTGAAAAGCCCGCTCACTGCCGAGCAGCTTATTGACTGGAGAGACAACATCGAGCAACTCGCCAGGGATTTTCTGGCCGGCCGAGCCGATGTGGACCCGCGCGAAAACCCCAAACCGTGCGATCGATGCGATCTGCAAGCGCTTTGCCGCATTCAGGAACGTGAGGAGAATGGGGACGCCGAGGACGACGAGAAGGAGACGGCCGATGAGTGATCCCGCAGTCAAGCCCGCTCCTCCCGATCGGGCGCAGCGTGAATGCGCTCTCGATGGATCCCGATCAATCCTTGTGCAAGCCCCTGCCGGCTCAGGCAAAACCGACCTGCTCGCCCGTCGCTTTCTGCTCCTCCTCGGCGAGGTGGAAGAGCCAGGCCAGATCGTCGCCATCACCTTCACCAAGGCTGCGGCCGCGGAGATGCGGCATCGCATTCTTTCAGAGTTGGAAAAGGCAGCCGCCGATCTGGCCTCTGCGCCTGCGGTTGATCAGTTCTCGATGAACGCGCTCGCTCGGCGCGCTCTCCAACACTCCCAGGCCCTCGGCTGGCAACTCCTCGACCTGCCCGCGCAGCTTCACATTTCGACCATCGACTCTTTTTGCCGCGACCTCGCCCTGCGACAGCCGCTGCTCACGGAGTTCGGAGGCGAGTTGGGCATAAGCGAACAGCCCTCCGAGTTGTATCGCCGCGCAGCGCGTCGCACCCTCGAAAGAATTGGCGGAGCCGATTCCGCTCTCACCTGGGCAATTGAGGCTTTGCTCTTGTGGCGCGATAACGGCTGGCGCAACATGGAAGACCTCATCGTTGAAATGCTGGAAAAACGCGACCGCTGGATGCACGATTTTGTTCTCGATCGCGAGCCGGACTGGAACGCTCTTCGCGAACGCCTCGAACGGCCGTTTGCGAATGCAGTACGCGATTCGCTCGCCGGTCTCAGCGGGTTATTCGCGCATCTTCCGCTGGCGCAGAACGAGGCTGTGTTTCTCGCGCGCTTCGCTTGCGAACAGAGCGGCGGTAAGCTCCACCGCGACCTTGCCGAGCTTGCGGAGTTCCCCGCTGCACCTTTCGCCGATCTTGAAGAGCTGGAAGAAGCGCGCGGCGCATATGTCTGCATCGCAGACTTGCTTCTGACAAAGGGTGGCTCGTTTCGCCGCCAAGTCAACAAGACCAATGGATTCCCAGCTGACTGCAAGGCCGAAAAGATTCGCCATGCAAATCTGATCCTGAGCCTTAATCAAGTGGATCGTCTCGAGGCTGCACTCGCCTCAGTCCGCAATCTACCCCCTGCCCGCTACACCGAGGAAGATTGGCGAATCGTGCGCGCCTGCTTCACGTTGCTGAGGCACGCTACGGGCGAATTGCGCACAGTTTTTGCCGAAGCGGGAACGGTGGACTTCATCGAAGTTGCGCAAATCGCTCAACGAGTATTGGAAGGCGAAGATCGCCAGCCAAGCGAATCGGCTCTCGCCGTCGCCGACGGCATTCGACACCTGCTGGTGGATGAGTTTCAAGACACCAGCCGCCGCCAGCACCAGCTCCTCTCGCGCCTCATTGCAGCCTGGCCCGATCAGATTGGCCGTACATGTTTCGTGGTCGGCGACCCCATGCAGTCCATCTACTTTTTCCGCGACGCCGACGCCGAACTCTTCCCGCGTGTAATGACAGTTGGACTCGAGATCCCCGACAACGAACCTCTTCTTTTCGATTTCGTTCCGCTGGCTGCCAACTTTCGCACTACACCCGAACTGGTCGACCGCCTGAATGAGATTTTTGTTGAAGTTTTTGCTGTAACCGACAGCAGCAATGGGATCTATTCGCCTGCCGTTCCAGCACGGGAGGAGCCGGCGCTTCACGGTTCTTGCTTCGATTTGCATCTCCAGTTTGTGCCCAGGACCAACCCAGACGAAGCTACGGACCCCCAATCAGTTCTGGAAAAGGAAACAGCACATACCGCCCAAATCGAAGAGATCGTTGCCCTCATCCGGGACAGGCAGCACAAGGTCGAAGAAGCCCGTCTTGCCTGCGCCCGCGGCAAAGACACGAAGTATCGCATCGCCGTTCTGGGCCGTGCCCGCAAGGCTCTCGCGCCCATCGCGGAGGCACTGCGCGATGCCGGAATTCCTTTCCGCGCCGTCGAGTTGGAGCAACTGAAAGATCGCCCCGAGGTACTCGATGTGCTCTCGCTCGGGCGCGCGCTGCTCAATCCTCAAAACCGCGTGGCATGGTTGGGCGTGTTGCGTGCGCCGTGGTGCGGGCTTGCGCTCGACGATCTGCACAAACTCGTCAGCGGAGACGACGAGAAAATCCTCGACCGCACCGTTCCGGAGTTGCTCGCGGAACGGCTGTCGCTATTGAGCGAAGAGGGCCATGGCGCCGTCAGACGAGTTTTGGATGCAATCGAGTCCGTACTCGATTTGCGGGGTGCCCTGCCCACCGCATCGCTCGGAACATGGCTGCAACAGGTCTGGCTCAGTCTTGGCGGGGCACGCTGCGTCGACCCAACGGCACGCGCCAACCTCGATCTTCTCTGGAGTTGCCTTGATCATCTTCCTGACGGCGAACAGGATCTGCTAGGGCCCGGGCTCGACACCGCTCTCGAAAAACTGACCGCCCTTCCCGACCCCGCTGCAAACGGCGATCGTGGCGTGCAGTTGATGACAATTCACAAATCCAAAGGCCTTGAATTTGAAGTGGTCATCGTCCCTGAATTGCAGGCCAGGAGCGCTCAGAACAAGGGCAAGCTGCTTTCATGGCTCGAACGCGGACTCGCGCAGCCCGACGGCTCCGGCGACATCACCGAGTTTCTCGTGGCGCCGCTTCAAGCCAAGGGCGCAGACCGGGGAACAGCGAAAGCATGGGTTGACCGCATCTATCGCGAGCGCGAATCGCAGGAAATGCGCCGCATCCTCTACGTCGCAGCCACCCGCGCGCGCGAGGAAGTTCACCTCTTCGCCCGCCCTGCTTACAAGGATGAAGACGGCATCCTTGCGCTTGCAGAGCCCAGGAACAGCTTGCTCGCCACCGCCTGGCCGGCCCTGGAAGCAGAGGTAACGGCGCGCTTCGAGGAATGGAAAGACGCACACGCAGCCTCGACATCTACTAAAGGAACACTCGTCGAAACCATCGCCGCAGGCGGCGAAACCAACCTGCTCGTCATGCCTTCTCCAGCCAGGCCCGCCATCCTGCACCGCCTTCCCGCAGACTCCCAACATGCTGCAATCGCGAGCTTTCGCAGCGCTTCAGCCAAGCTCGCATTTGCGGGCATCGGCAACTCGCAGCTTTACAGGAGACACGAGGGCGGCCTGCTTTCTCGCGCCCTCGGCAATGCCGTCCATCAATTCCTCGAAGAACTTGCCCGCCTCCGCGTCACCCTCGACTGGACCGCCGCCCGCGCTGACCTTGCCCATCTTCAACCCAACATCGCCGCTCAAATCCGCGCCTCCGGCGTGAATCAATCGCACGCGGAATCCATCGCTGCCAAAGCCCTCGACTTTGCGCGCAAGGCTTCAGAGGATCCGCATGGCCAATGGATTTTGTCGCCGCAAGCCGAGGCCGCCAGCGAAACTTCATGGGCCGGCATCGTCGCAGGCGGCCTGCGCACTGTTCGCGTCGATCGCATCTTTCGCGCGGGTCTCGAACCGCTTTCACAGGGCAAAAACGCGTGGTGGATTATCGATTACAAAACTGCTCACGCAGACGACATGAATCCTTCAAAAGCGCTCCCCGAACTGCGCGATTTGTTCGCACCCCAGCTTGAATCGTATGCTGCGATCCTGCGCAAGCTGCACGGTACTGACTTGCCTGTCCGTGCCGGCCTCTACTATCCACGCATGTTGCTTCTGGATTGGTGGGAAATCTAGCTTTCCCGTTCGCCAACGTCCAACCCGATCGACCGCATCAGTTCCAGCGCGTTGCTCGTCTTCACAATTCCCGGTTTGAGAGTGTAGTCGAAGATCAACTCGCCCTCGTCGAATCGATCCTCGAAATGAAAATTAGCCGCCCGCTCTCCCATCGTTTCCGGAATCTTCGCCAACGCAAGATCGTGCGTACTCACCATTCCAATCGCTCCGTGATCCACCAGACCCCGCACCACAAACTGCGTTCCCACCAGACGATCGTGCGAGTTCGTGCCCGACAGCAATTCATCCAGCAGAAACAGAACCGGAACGGGCCCCCGCGTCAGATCGAACACCAGCTTGATGCGATGAATCTCCGCGTAGAACCGCGACACGCCGCCTGAAAGCGAATCCAGGATGCAGATCGATGCCGCAACCTGCAACGGCGAAAGCTTCAACCTGCGTGCCCGCACCGGCGCGCCACATTGTGCCAGCACTGCATTCACGCCGATGCAGCGAATGAACGTGCTCTTCCCCGCCATATTTGGCCCGCTCAAAACGATCAATTGCAATCCATCGCCGAATTTCAAATCGTTCCGCACCGACAAGCGCGCGGGCAGCAGCGGATGCACCAGTCCCTCCGCTTCAAACAGCGGCACCCCTTCGCCGGCTCCAGCAAACTCCGGAAATACATCCTCGGCATGTTCATACGCATAGCCTGAGAGCGCAGTCAGCGCTTCAAACTTGCCTGCCGCCGCGAGCCAGCCGCGTATCTGCGGGCCAAATTCCTTCTGCCACCGTTCCGCTTTGAAAACCAGCAACGCACTCCAGAACGTAACAACATCCGTCAACCGCGCAACAGGATTCCGGCGCGACTTCAGCCTCTCCACGACCCGGGCTAGCTTCCGGATCGCCGCCGAAGGTGCCGTTCCTTCCCGCCTCAAAGAGGACTGTATTTCCTTGAGCTTCGCCGCGGAAAACTGCTCATTCTCCAGCAGCGCAAGAACGCCGGCCAGCAGCTCTAGCCCATCCGATGCGTCTTCTATTGCATCCGAAGCGCCGTCCAGGCGTGCGTGTATCCGATGTGCCCAGGCAAGATTCAACACCGTCATCGCGGCGGCAACGGTGCCCAGGTCCCATACGCCCCAGCACACGAGGCTCAGAATCCACAACGCCCCCAGTGTCCGAGTCAAAACCCGTGTCGCGCGCTCCGGAAACACCGGCTCGCGTTCGCCCCACGCTGAAAGTTTCTCGGGCTTCACACCCAGCCGCACCGTTTCGCCCAGCGAAAACAATTTCTCTCGAAAATGCACACGCTCCTTCAGATCGCGTACAGCGTCCTGGCGCAGAAAGATTTCGTCAACGGATGCGGCCTCCATCAGCCATGCGGCCAGCGTCTCTTCGCCTGCCCGCGTACGAGCCGTGCACAGCAGTTCAAACAAGGATGCTCTGCCAAATATGTCCAGATCGCGCGCGTATGGATGCGCGGGATCGAGAAAGCGCTCGCCGGTCTCCCCGGTCCCGGCCCATCGATCCTGGATCCTCGCCAGTCCCTGTTCGCAAAACCGGATGGCCCTTCCCCGCATACGAAGCGATTGCAGCACCTTTTCATGCAGCGCAGCCAACACGATGAACACGGCAACTGGCGCGAGAAGAGACTCAAGCACCGCCGTGTGGTGAATGAACACTACCGCGGCGAGAATCGTCGCGACACCAAGCGCGACCTTGGCATACCCAAGCAGCCGCTCGCGTTTCTGTTCCGCCGCCTGCGCCAGATGCAGCTCATTCAATTCTTCTGAATACACTTGGCCGGGGCTGCGTCCACCGATCCCCGTCTCACCCGCAACCGTTCCGCGCTCCGCCATCTCAGCTCAAGACTATCGCAGCGGCGGCAGAGGTATGGATCGGACGGAGAAACTCAAACATTCCGATGCAAACGCTGCAGGAGCAACCCGGCGCTCGATCCAGCCATCGCTTTCTTCAATTGGAATACGGTCTGAATTCGCAAAACGCAAAGAACGCGGTATTGGTGACAGCTCCCAGTCAGCTCGCCTTCCGCCCGTCCTTTTGCGCAGCAATGCTCTTATGGTGGCGCACGTCGTCGCCCTGCACCCAGAAAATCACATCCTCTGCGATATTCGTAGCGTGGTCGGCCACCCGTTCCAGTGCGCGAGAGATCATCAGCGCATTCAACGCCTGCGGAGCAATGTGGCTCTGCTCCTCCATCACCTTCGTCAGTGCCTTGTAGGCCGCACGATTCATGGCGTCCACGGCGTCATCCATGGTGAGAACGGCGCGCGCAATCTCCGCATCAGCTTCGATAAACGATTGCAGGCTCTTGCGCACCATCTCGGCAGCCAGCGTGGCCATGCGCGGAATGTCCACCGGTAGATCGGCAACCGCCATCTGCTCCATGTTGCGCACCCGGTCGCTGATGCTCTTGGCCGCGTCGCCCACGCGCTCCAGGTCGGCATTGATCTTGATGACGCTCAGGATGAAGCGCAGATCGATCGCCATCGGCTGCTCCATGGCCAGCAGATCCAACGCCGACTGATCGATGTCGCGCTCCAGCCGATTGATGGCATTCTCGCTGCGGCTTACCAGGTCGCAGATTGAAAGATCGCGCACGCGATATGCCTCGATGGCGCGCTGGATGGCCTGTTCCGCCAGCCCCGCCATCACCAGCAGGTTCTCCTTCAATTCGTCGAGGCTTTGTTGAAAACGAATCCGTGTCATCCGAACCTGCCCGTAATGTAATCCTCTGTGCGCTTGTCGCTGGGATTGGTGAAGATCTTGTGCGTTGAATCGAACTCCACCATGCGCCCGTTCAGAAAGAAGCCGGTCTTCTCCGCCACGCGCGCCGCCTGTTGCATGTTGTGCGTCACAATCACAATAGTGTATTGCGACTTGAGTTGAAAAATCAGATCTTCAATTTTTGAGGTCGAAACCGGGTCCAGCGCCGATGCCGGCTCATCCATCAACAGCACCTCGGGATCCACCGCCAGCGCCCGCGCAATGCACAACCGCTGCTGTTGTCCGCCGGAGAGGCTGGCGCCGGATTTCTTCTTCAGGTCGTCCTTCACTTCATCCCAAAGCGCCGAGTTTTTCAGCGACCGCTCAACGATTTCGTCCAGCACCCGGCGATTGCCGTATCCATTCAGCTTGAGTCCTGACGCCACGTTGTCGTATATCGACATGGTCGGAAATGGATTCGGCCGTTGGAAAACCATGCCTACTCGACGCCGGATCTGCACTGGCTTGGCGTCGTTGTAAATGTCCAGGTCTCCGATGCGCACCGTTCCTGTCACCCGCGCAATGGGATTGGTTTCATGCATCCGGTTGAGGCAGCGCACAAATGTGCTCTTGCCGCAGCCGGAGGGCCCGATCAGCGCCGTGGCATGATTCGCAGGGATTTGCAGATTGATGTCCTGCAGCGTGTGATTGGTTCCGTACCACGCATTCAGGTTGATCACCTCGATGCCGACACCCACTTAGCTTGCCCCTTTCAAAACGCCGCGGCTGGTTACATAGCGCACCAGCGCCACCGCAAGCACAATCAATGCAATCAATACCAGCGACCCCGCCCATGCCAGCCGGTGCTGGTCGTCGTAAGGGCCAAGCGCGTACACATAAATCTGCAGGGGAAGAGCTTCGATGGGTCGGTTGAGGCTCGTGCTCATGAACGAATTGCCAAGCGCCGTAAACAGCAGAGGCGCCGTTTCACCCGCCACGCGGGCAAAGGCCAGCATGCAGCCGGTGATGATGCCCGGCGACGCGGTCTTCACGGTGATGGAAAGAACCGACCGCCAGTTGGGAACGCCCAGCCCCAGCGCCGCCTCGCGCACTGCGTGAGGAACCATCAGCAGCATCTCTTCCGTGGTCCGGCAAACTGTGGGGATCATCATGATCCCGAGCGCAACCCCGCCCGAAAGGGCCGAAAAATGTCCCTGCGGAATCACCACCAGCGAGTAAGCCGCAAGGCCCATCACGATCGAGGGAACGCCATTCAATACATCCGCGGTAAATCGAACCGCGTTGGCCAGCTTGGTTCCGCGTCCGAATTCAGCCAGAAAGATTCCGCCCCCGATGCCAATCGGTACTCCCAGCGCGCTGGCCACCATCAGCAAAATCCCAGAGCCGACTATCGCGTTGGCCATGCCGCCCCCACTCTCGCCTTCGGGCACGGGATTCTGTATGAAGAAGGCCAGGTTGAGCGAACTTGCGCCCTTGTACAGGAGATAGGCGAAGATGGCCACCAGCGGCGCCACCACCACCACCGTAGCCAGAATCGCCAGCACTGTAACCGCGCTATCGGTCACACCCCGCATCCGGGAACGGAATTTGAACGTATCTTCGCTCACCAGATTCTCCTTAGTGCACCTGCGTCGGGGTTCCCCGCGTAACCGCCCACACCAACACCTGCGCCAACGCGTTCACTATGATTGTCAGGATAAAGAGCGCCAGTCCAATCTCGATCAGCGCGCTAAGATGCATGTTGCTCACTGCTTCAGTGAATTCATTGGCAATCACGGCAGACATCGATGTTCCATTCGAAAGCAGCGAGCGGTGTATCTCCGGCGTATTGCCGATCACCATTGTCACGGCCATGGTTTCGCCGAGCGCACGTCCCAGGCCCAGAATGATTCCGCCTACAATACCGATGCGAGCATTGCGCAGCACGCCCATGCGAATCATCTCCCAGCGCGTCGCACCCAGCGCCAGAACCGCTTCGCGCTGCGAATGCGGCACCGCGGTCATCACTTCCCGCGTCAGCGAAGAGATGATGGGCAAAATCATGATGGCCAGAATCACCCCTGCCGCGAGAAAACCCAGGCCGGTGGGATTGTCGTCGCTGAATAGGCCCGTCCAGCCAAATGCCTTGATCAGCAGCGGGTTCACATAGTCTCTGAGCAACGGCACCAGAACAAATGCCGCCCACACGCCGTAGATGATGCTGGGAATCGCCGCCAGCAGTTCGGTGATAAAGGCCAGCGGGCCGCGTAAAGCGCGTGGACACATTTCAGTGAGAAAGATCGCCAGGCCCACGGCCAGCGGCACCGCTATCAGCAGCGCCAGAAACGAAGAAACAAGCGTGCCGTAGATGAACGGTAATGCGCTGAAACGTCCGTTGACCGGGTCCCAGTACATTCTTTCGTGGGTTTCAAAACTGGTAAAGGACTGGTAGAAAAAGCGAAACCCGAACTGGTGCCAGGTCAATTGCGAGCGCAGCACCAACTGCCAAACGATCAAGGCGACAATCACGAAAATACTGAGCCCGCACAACACCATCAGCCCGTGAAAGATGCGATCCGCAATCGCCGAATTACCGCGCGAAAGCAAAAACCGGCGAACCTCGGAGGCTTCAGTCGTTGGCGCCCCGGTCATCTGCGGTCCCGGGGGAACTGTCGTTTCGGGATGAGGGTGAGACTGAGAGACGCGTATCTCTGGCACGTTTGCTATCACCTACCGTAGGCTAACGGGCGAAGATGAATAGAAGGTTACAAGGCCGCAAAATCAAGTGCATACAGTGCGAAAATCAAATGAATTGAACGCATTCAAGGCTTTCCGTCCTTGCTTTACGCTCTCAACTGCGCCAGCCCGATTTTAGCCGTAATCGAGAACCAACATAACGCCTTCTCAGTTGACATCCCAAGCGCTCGTCGAGGCCGAGCCGAAACAAATTCCCCTTTGGTTTCAGGTTTTTCCGTTAAGCTGGGGAACTGGAAGGTGCCAGACCCCATCTCATGCGCTCAACTTTCACGCTTTTCGCCCTTGTCCTCGCCTCACTGACGCTACACGGTCAAAGCCCCATCCAGCCCGACCCGCCCCACCGGGAGTGGAACGCCTCCTGGATCACCCATCCAACGGCCCCCTTACGCGAACCCCTGGTTCTGCATTTCCGCCGGACCCTGCAAGTCGATGCCGTGCCGGCAAGCTACATCGTCCGCGTGAGCGCCGACAACCGGTTCATCCTGTATGTGAATCGCGCCCGCGTTGGCGATGGACCGGCTCGAGGTGACTTGACCCACTGGCGCTATGAGCGCTTCGACCTGGCCCCATTTCTTCATGCTGGTTCGAACTTCATCACTGCAACCGTATGGAATTTCGGCATTTACGCACCCATCGCCCAAATGTCAGACCGTACTGCTTTCCTGCTCGAAAGCGAAGCAACCGGCGCCGATTCCATTAGCACGCCGGAAGGCTGGCAGGTCGAAGTGGAACCGGGCCATCGCACCCTCGATCGGTCCACCGTCACCATCCAGGACTACATGGCCGCAGGTCCCGGCGAGGAGATCGACGCCGCCCACTATGACTGGAACTGGAACTCACGCGCCTATACAAGCCCCTCCTGGGTCCCTGCCGCTTCGCCCATGCGCGACAGTATCTATGGGGGCGTCAACAAAGCCCACTCCGCGGATGTTACGGGCGACAATCCATGGGGCCTCGTTCCCGACATCCTGCCGCACATGGAGTTCTCTCCCACCAGCGCGGGCGAGACTGTGCGCACCGGCCTCGACAGTCTGAAAGCCTTTCCTGCGTCCTCAGTCACCGTGTCCGCCGGAAGCCACATCCATATTCTGCTGGACCGCAAGACTCTCACCACTGGCTATCCTCTGCTGACCGTCTCCGGCGGAAAGGGCTCTCACATTGTCCTCACATACTCTGAAGCCCTCTACGACAATCACGAGCACAAAGGCGACCGCAATGCCCTCACCTACACCGACTCAAATGGAGTAGAGCACCCCCGGGTAGCCCTCGGCCTCACCGACAGCTTCCTTCCCGATGGCGGCGCGCATCGCACTTTTGAACCGCTGTGGTGGCGCGCATGGCGCTATCTCGACCTTGACATCCAAACTGGCGACGAGCCGCTCACCCTTGACTCCCTCACTGCCAACTTCACTGCCTATCCCTTTCAGGAGCGCGCCACCTTCCAGTCCAGCGAGCCTGACCTGGCCAAAATCTGGGAGATCAGCTGGCGCACCGCCCGCGACGATGCTCATGAAACCTACATGGACACGCCCTACTACGAGCAGCTCCAATACATCGGCGATACCCGAATCCAGGCGCTCATCTCCTATGCCGTCGCTGGCGACGACCGCCTCGCCCGCCAGGCGCTTCGCGCTTTTGACGATTCGCGCATCCCCGAGGGACTCACGCGCAGCCGCTATCCGAGTTCCCTGCCACAAACCATCCCCACTTTCTCGCTGCTCTATATCGGCATGCTCCACGACTACTGGATGTATCGCCCCGATCCCGAGCCGGTACGTACATCGCTCGCCGGAACCCGCGCCGTGCTGGGATGGTTCGCCGCGCACGAGCAGCCCGACGGACTGCTGGGCACCCTGCCATGGTGGAGTTTCATTGACTGGGTTTCCTCGGGCGAAACTCCCACCTATGATGCGCACGGAGAGTCCTGCATTACCACCCTTGAATACCTGGGCGCCCTCGACGATGCGGCGGACCTCGAAAAAGCCCTGGGCGACCCGCTGTTCGCAACCCGGGAACGCGCTCGCGCCCAGCACGTTCGTTCAGGAATCTATGACAAATGCTGGAACGCATCGCGGGGACTCATCGCCGACAACCCGGGCCAGAAAGTTTTCAGCCAGCAAGCTAACATCCTGGCCGTTCTCTACGACGTAATTCCCAAAGAGCGCCAACAAAGCGTTTTGCGGCAGATGTTGTTGATAGAGCCGGGCACCACGCCCAATGGAGTGCTCAGCGCTTCCTATTACTTCCGCTTTTACCTTGCTCGCGCCCTCGATCACGCCGGTCTCGCGGATGACTACCTGAAGTCCCTTGACCCCTGGCGCGAATTGCTGCCGCTGCATTTCAGTACCTGGCCAGAGATTCCCGGCGATACGCGCTCCGACTCGCACGCCTGGTCGGCCCATCCTATTTATGATCTGCTGACGCTGGTGGCAGGAATCGAGCCGGCCAGCCCCGGCTTTGCCTCGGTTCGCATCGCTCCCCACATGGGCGCGCTCAACTCCATCACGGCCAGTTTCCCGCATCCCGATGGCATGATCACAGTCGAGTACCACCGCCAGGGATCGGGACTCGACGCAAATGTCAGTTTGCCGGCCAAACTCGCGGGAAACTTTGTCTTTCATGGGAAGACGTATCCGATTAAACCCGGCACGAACCACATCCAGGCCGAATAAATTCGCGGCAGAACGAGACACCTTATGCACAGCTGCATCGAGTTGGCCACGCCATGTATCTTCTGATGACCGTAAGAGGAAAATCGATGTAGTTCGATGTGAACCCTGTTCCCCGTTGGTTGAAAACGTGCTACAACTCCAACATGGCAAAGGGAAGGAATTCGGCGCCATCGGGCCATGTCAATTTGAGAATGCTGGCCGAGCATTTGGAGCTCTCGCAGACAACCGTCTCGCTGGTTCTGAACAACTCTCCGTCTGCCAGGTCCATACCCCAGGAAACGCGCAATCGCGTCACCGAAGCAGCCGAGCGCCTGAATTACCGCCCCAATTATTTTGCCCGTTCGCTTCGGCAGAGCCGCTCGATGAGCGTAGGCGTTCTGGCGCCCGACTTGAGCGAGGGCTACTTCACCCGCGTCATGAACGGCGTGGTTGAGGAATTAACCAGCGCCCACTATTTCTATTTCACTGCGTGCCATGATTGGAAGCGCGAACTGATCGAGCAGTATCCCCGCATGCTTGTCGAACGCGCGGTCGATGGCTTTCTGCTGCTGAACACTCCAGCTGATCACATTTCCGTGCCGGTTCCCGTTGTCGCGATATCAGCTCACAGTGCAGTCGAGAACGTAACCAACATCATTCTCGATCACCATAGCGCCGTCGAACAGGCGTTGACTCACCTCTACGAACTGGGTCACCGCCGCGTCGCATTCATCCGCGGCCCTCGCGCCATTCCTGACTCCGAATTCCGTTGGGAGAGCATCCAGCAAGTTTCCCGGGAGATGGGTCTTCGCATCGACCCGGCCCATGTCATAAGAATCGACACGGCGGGCTGGTCGATGAAGACCGGTTATCATCCAATGGCGCCTGAAATCGGCTACAAACCCATGCGGGCCCTGCTTGAAAAGGCACGCGATTTCACCGCTATCTTCTGCTTCAACGACATCGCCGCCATCGGCGCCATCCGCGCGCTCAAAGAGGCTGGCCTCGCAGTGCCTGGCGACGTGTCCGTGCTGGGATTCGACGATATTCTCTCCGCGGCCTACTACACTCCTTCGCTGACCACTGTGCGCCAGCCGCTCACGGAGATGGGCAAGCGCGGTGCGCAGGTGCTCCTCGAACGCATCGCCAACCGCGAAAGTCCGTACCCCGCCGAGATCGTTATGGCGCCTGAACTCGTTATCCGGGAGTCGACTGGCCCTGCTCCGGCTGTGACAAGGTTGTGATTTGCGACTTCAACTGCAGTAGGATTCAAACCACCGGCTCAGGTAGACCTGAGCGTGCGCTTCACCGCAATAGTGGCGCGCATGGGGCGCGTCCGCGGCTTCCTTGGTCCACTTGAAAACCGTTAGCTGCGTGTTGCTGCAATGGATCACGATCCACCGCACCGGGTTTTCGCTCTCGGTACCGCAAATCTCACACCGATAGATCGTGTCAATCATTTCAGGCCCCCGCCTTAAATCTGAAATTCCACCTTAGCACCTGTTCCCACGTCCCGAGTCGCTGGTTCTTTCTATTCCAGCATCTGCAAATCCAGCGGCTTCTCTAACAGGCAGTCCATCTCGCCAATGCTCGCCAGCGCTCGCTTCAGGGCCGAAGACTTGCATGGTTCCACCGTTACCACGAATGGAAGGGCATGTTGAGGATAGCCCGGCTTCTGCACGATGGCGCGAATGTTGATGCGCTCTCTGGCCAGCGCACCGGTGATTTCAGCCACGATCCCCGGCCGGTCGGCCACCAGAAAGCGGATGTAATGCGGCACCTCAAACTCTCCGCCAATGCGCGCTGGAACCGACGGAATCTCCACCCGGCGCGAACCATGCGCCAGGGCCAGCAGGTCGCTGACCACTGCCACCGCCGTCGGATGCCCACCTGCGCCATGGCCCGAAAAAACAACATCTCCGCCATAGCGACCGGTCAGAATCACCATGTTCTCCGTGCCGCGCGACCAGGCGAGTGGCGAGCGTTGATCCACCAGCATGGGCCCCACCGTCGCCGCCACCATGCCGTCGCGTTCTTCGGCGCGCGCCACCTGCCTGATCGTGCAGCTCAGGTCGCGTGCATAACTGAAGTCCACCGCTGTGACCGCCGTGATCGACTGCGGAACAATCTCTTCCGGATCAACCACCACGCGCAGCGCCAACCGCATCAGAATCGCCAGCTTCGCGCGCGCATCAAATCCTCCCACATCCTCCGTGGGATCAGCCTCCGCATAGCCCTTGGCCTGCGCCGCGGCCAGCACCGTCGCGTATTCCGCACCCGCTTCCATCCTGCTGAGGATGAAGTTGCAGGTTCCGTTCAAGATGCCTTGCATGCGCTCGATGCGGTCGCCCGCCATTCCCTGTTCCAGTCCTGGAATCACCGGAATTCCGCCCGCCACCGCGGCGCCGTATTTCAAGTGGCCACCCTTCGCCGCGGCTAGCCGCTCAAGCTCCACGCCGTGGTAGGCAATCAATTTCTTGTTGGCGGTCACCACACTTTTGCCTGATTCGAGAGCTCGCCGCACCCAGGTTCCGGCAGGATCCAAGCCACCTGCCAACTCCACAATCACGTCAACATCGGACGCGAGTACCTCGTCGGCGTTCTCACTCCACACCACGCTTGCTGGAGTCCAATCGACGCGTTTGCGCGCGACTCCACGATTAAAGACATGGCTAAGTTCCAGCCCCTTTGGCTTCGACTCCACAAGTATGCGGGCGACAGAGCTGCCCACCGTCCCAAACCCAAAAAGGGCAATACGCAGCGGTGTCCGCGAGCCTGTCGCATGTGCGGAAAGATCGATCTGCGATACGGAGGAGTTTTCTTCTGGCACCAGCGTTTCCTCTAATACGGTGGTCTATGACACGCGATGAAACGATGATACCTGAGAGCCGCGCGAATCTCCCCATCTGCCCCTGCCATCGAAGACTCATGTAACATGAACACCAGATGCGGCGCGCGCTTTCCATCTTCCTCGTCTTGCTCTTCGGGCTGGGGCCGCTCACAGCGACTCTTGACGCCAGCGACGACGCGCGCCTGCCACCCTGCTGCCGCCGTCACGGTGCACATCGTTGCTCCATGTCCGATGCCCTGATGGCGCGCATGGTTCAGGAAGCGCACGGGAAGCCGATTATCACTGCCCCTGCGCATTGCCCCCTGTATCCGGGCTTCATGAACGCGATCATGACCCCGGCACACGCGCTCACTTCTTCTCCCGCACGATTCCCCGTTCGTCTTGCTCTGGCTCGCTTACCCATCGCCTACGAGACGGTCGCCTCAATGAGCCGGATCCGCACTGTCGCCGGTCGCGGTCCGCCCGTCCCAACCATCGGCTGAAAACACGTTGAGAGCCTCATCCCTTTTTCCCGGATGATGGGGCTTCGGTCCGTTCCCCGGACCGAGCAGATCAGCGGCTGACCCAGGGATTCGCCCTTTTCAGTCCAGGTTCTGCCTCAGCGGTTCCCCATCCATCTCGCGTGTCTTTCGTGCCGCATGTCAAAAGCACGAAGATCGCGCAAGCTTCAGCCGCACAGTGTTGGGAGGTTATGCCCTTTATGCGTCCTCAATCCTTATTGGCCTTTGCCCTCTTCGTGGCCGCGTCCATCCCGGCCCTGGCCACGGTCTTCGCCACCGTGCGTGGGGTCGTTCACGATCCGCAGCACCGGCCTATAGCCGGCGCGCAACTCACTCTTCAATCCGCCGATTCAGCGTTCAGTCTGCACGCAACCACTGGAGCCGACGGTGAGTTCGAGCTATCGCAGGCGCCTATCGGCGTCTACCAGCTTAAAGTCGAGGCCCCCGGTTTTGCCTCTGTCTCCCAGACGGTCACAATCGCCTCCGGCACCAACCCCGTCCTGCACATCCCATTAGCCATCGGGAGCGCCACCCAGTCAGTCACCGTCTACGGCACGGCCAGCGCCTCTGACTCCGTCACCCCCACCACCCTCATTACCCGCCAAATGATCGACGAGACGCCCGGCGCTGACCGCACAATTGCCACTGAAATGATCACCGACTACGTTCCCGGCGCCTACATGACCCACGATATGCTTCACATGCGCGGCGGCCACCAGACCAGTTGGCTCATCGACGGCGTCGCCATCCCCAACACCAAAATCGCCTCCAACGTCGGCCCCCAGATCGATCCCAAGGACATTGATTCCCTGGAAACCCAGCGCGGCAGCTACGCCTCCGACGTGGGCGACCGCACCTACGGCGTCTTCAATGTCCTTCCCCGCAACGGTTTCGAATTCAGCCACGACGCCGAGCTCTTCCTCTACGGCGGCAATCTGGGAACCGGCGAAGCGCAGCTTTCAGCGGGCGACCACACGGAAAAAACCGCCTGGTACACCAGCCTCACCGGCTCGCGCTCTGACTACGGTCTCGCTACGCCTGTTCCGCAGATCTACCACGACGCCACCAACTCCTGGAGCGGCTTCGTCTCGGTCATCCGCAACCAGACCCCCAAGGACCAGTTGCGCCTCGACGGCCAATTCCGGCAGGACTACTTCGATGTTCCCTACGATCCCAATCCCAACGACTACGAATGCGCCTCGACCTATTACTGCTCCTCCGGCCTGCGCGACGCTCAAACTGAGCGCGATTCCTTCGTCATCGGCGACTGGGTCCACACCATCTCACCCAGGGCACTGGTCTCCTTCGCGCCCTTCTACCACGTCAATCAGTCCAACTACGATTCGCTCCCCTCGGATAATCCGGTCGCCACCACCTGGCATCAGACCTCGAATTACGTCGGCGGTCAGGGCGACGCGCATCTTGACGTAGGTTGGAACGCCTTCTCCGCCGGCTTTTACACCTTCTATCAGGATGAGAACGACCTCTTCGGCTTCCAGGTCAACGATGGCAGCGCGTCGCCTCAGGCCAATACCGGCGCCAAGGCCGGCGCGGCCCTCGGCGAGTTTTACCTCGCCGATCATCTTCGCCTCGGCCAGTACGTCACCCTTCTCGGCGGCGAACGCTTTTCCTACTTCGACGGCGGATACGACGAGTCCGCAACCTACCCCCGCATCGGCGCAACCGTCAGAATCCCACACCTCAACTGGGTGCTCCGCGGCTTCTACGGCCACTTCTTCCAGCCTGCCCCACTGATCACCGTCTCCAGTTCAGTCCTCAACTACGCCAGCACCATCTCGACCGGCGAAAACGAATTTATTCCGGTACCCTCCGAACGCGACGAAGAGCACCAGTTCGGCATTCAGATTCCCTACCGGGGGTGGATCCTCGACGTGGACACCTTCAAGAACCGTGTCAACAACTTCCTCGACCACTCCAACCTCGGCGAGTCGAATATGTACTTCCCCATCGCCGTCGATGGCGCCCTCGTCCGCGCCTGGGAGATGACGCTGCATTCGCCCGCTCTGTGGCGATTCGGCCAGTTCTACATCACCTATTCCAACCAGATTGCCGAGCAGCGCGGCGCCATCATTGGCGGCTTTGTATGCAGCAATCCTAGCGATCCGGCCTGCACCAACGGCGGCTTCGACTACTTTCCTGTCGATCATGACCAGCGCGACACGCTCAACACAGGCTTCACGTCAAAACTTCCCTACCACACCTGGTTCTCTAGCAATGTCTACTACGGCTCCGGCTTTTCCAACGGCCTGGCCTGCTCTGACCCATCGACCTGCCCAAATAACGGGCCATACTACGGCAACTACCTGCCCGCTCACACCACCTTCGACGTCTCTGCTGGGCACTCCATCGGCGAGAGCTGGAAGGTCTCCGGCTCTATTCTCAACGTCACCAATCACCGCGTGCTGCTTGATAACTCCGTCACCATCGGCGGTTTCCATTACAACGATCCAAGAATCATCTCCGCCGAACTCCGTTACCGCTTCCACTTTTAACTCTGCCGTCGCGCGCCAATGCCTATGAATATGGGTGCCCCATCCATGGCACGTCCTTGTTTTTGTGCTATGGGTGGGAACGCACAGCCCCCACAAATGGCGCTGTCATCTTGAGCGTAGGTCGCGCGGCGACCGCAGTCGAAAGATCTGCGGCTGCTGTTTGCGAATCGCGTGTCAGCACAAAAATGGGTGCCCCAGGTCTGGATTTTCAGACCTGGGAAAGCGACAACCTTCGCCCTGCCGCTGTCCACTCTCCACTGTTTGCGTTACCATCTCTGCCATGCCGACCGTCTTCGAAAAACTCAACCTCAAAGACCAGCAGGAAATCGTCGTGCTCAATGCGCCCTCCAGCTTCGAAGCGGAACTCGCGAGCCTCAAGCTCAAGGCCATCCATCGTGCCCTGACATCCGTCAAGCTACTCAACTTCTCTCTCGCCTTTGTCACGCGCAAGGCCGAGGTTGCCGCGCTCGCCGCACAGATCGCCAAGCGCGCAAAGGGCGACGCCATCGTCTGGTTCGCTTATCCCAAGGGCGCGTCGAAGAAGTACAAATGCGATTTCAATCGCGACAATGGATGGGACCTGCTCAAGGCCGAGGGATTTGATACTGTTCGCGCCATCTCCATCGACGAGGATTGGACCGGCCTGCGTTTCCGCCGCAATGAATTCATCAAAGCGCGGTCAAAGTAGCATTACAAGGAGTGGCTCGCCGGGCGAGGTAACTCGCTAAGCCACCTGAAACAACTCCGGCAGCGTCTCCCCCGCCTTGCCTTCCACCACATGCGTAAACGCGTGCGCGTTCAGAGGCGCTTCCGGGCCCACGTAAACAGTACGAGCACCATTCTGCCGCGCCCAATGCACAAAACTTGCTGCGGGATACACCGATCCCGAAGTGCCCACGACCAGCATCAGCGTCGCCTTCGCAATTTCATCCTGAATACGTTCCATCTGCAACGGAATCTCGCCGAAGAAAACAATGTGCGGCCGAAGACGCCCGCCACATGCGCAACGCCCCACTTCAGCCAGATTCTGATAGATTGCCCGGTCCTCGACCGGCGGCCGCCCGCACTCGCGTTCGCAGCGCGCCTTGGTCAGTTCGCCATGCATGTGCAGCAGCCGCAGTGATCCGGCCCTTTCGTGCAGGTCGTCCACATTCTGCGTGCAGAGAAAGAAGCGGTCGCCCAGCTGCTTTTCAAACTTCGCTAGGGCAATGTGCCCCGGATTCGGCTGAGCCTTCAGCCCTGCCGCGCGCCGCGCCGAATAAAATGCCCAAACCCCCGCCGGATCTCGCCGCCAGGCGTCGGGAGTACACACATCTTCAACCCGGTAACCCGCCCAGAGCCCGTCTTCCGCGCGGAACGTGGGCAGCCCGCTCTCCGCGCTGATTCCCGCACCCGTGAGCACAAACACCCTGTCATTTGCTGCAATGAAAATACTTGTCATTGTCTTGCCCCCTTTAGGCGGGAGCAAAAAACATCCTGTATAAATCCGGCCATCGCTCCCGCGAACTCGCTGACTACGGACGACTGATCACTCGCACCTGTCTTTCAAGGCTCCAGCAAAATCTTCCCCGTGGTCTTTCGCCCCTCAAGATCAATCTGCGCCTGCGCAGCTTCCGCCAGTGGATACATGAACTCCGTCCGCAGTTTGAGTTCGCCCGTGGCAGCCCAGCCCAGCACCTTTCCGGCACGCCATTCCAACTCCGTTCGCGTGGCCACGTAGTGCCAGAGCGTCGGACGGGTCACAAACAGAGATCCCTTCCCGGAGAGCTGAATTAAATCGAACGGAGGCACGGGCCCGCTGGATCCTCCAAACAACGCAAGCATCCCGCGCGGGCGCAGGCAGTTCAGGCTCTTTTCAAAAGTCGTCTTGCCCACCGAATCGTAGACCACGTCCACGCCCTTGCCTCCGGTCAGCCGCTTAACCTCTGCTTCGAAATCCTGCTCGGTGTAAAGAATTGCGTCTGCGGCTCCGGCCTCGCGCGAGAGTTCTGCTTTCTCCGCTGTCGATACGGTCGTAATCACTCGCGCGCCAATCCGCGCTGCCATCTGCGTCAGCAGCAGTCCCACTCCGCCGGCCCCGGCATGAACCAGCGCCGTGTCTCCAGCCTTGAGCGGATAGGTTGAATAGGCCAGGTAATGCGCCGTCATTCCCTGCAGCATTGCCGCCGCGGCCTGCTCAGGACTTACGCCCGACGGAACTTTAATCAACTGCGCCGCAGGCACCAGCGCGTACTCCGCATAGCTGCCCACAACACTCACCGAGGCCACCGAGTCGCCTTCTTCAAAGCCTGCAACACCGGGCCCCAGCTTCTCCACCGTGCCTGAAGCTTCGCTGCCCGGGATAATCGGCAGGGTCGCCTTGTACACGCCTTTGCGGAAGTAGATTTCGATGAAGTTGACCCCAATGGCCTCGACGCGGATCAACACTTGCCCCGGTCCCGGCTCGGGTATGGGCAACTCGGCCAGTTGCAACACCTCCGGCCCGCCTGTCGCATGGATCTCGATGGCTTTCATGTCAACGGCAAGAATGCACCCTCAGGGCGGCCTGTCGCAAGGGTTTGATCATCAATTCATTCGCAAGGGGGCTTAGCGGCGGGATAGAAAGACCAAGCCCCGTCCAGGTTAGTCTGGGCGCGGCCTCTGCTTCTCGATTTCCAGGCTCCTGGTCTCCCCGGTTCCTGGCGATACACTGCGCTCGGCGCTAGAAGTTGTCCTTATCCCTCGACAGCCTGCTCGGCTCTTCTGTCGAGCGGAGACGGACCAGCCGGTCAATGGCGTACGGCACCCTCTGTTGCGAAGTGTAATAGTGGCGTACCTGCAACTCGCCAAGAAGGCCAACGGCCAATAACTGGATGCCGGCCAGGATCAGAACGCCGGCAATGACAAACATGGGTCCATGCTGGTCCATCACGCTTTGATGGGGGTTCAAAACCTTCATTCCCAGCAGAAGCATGGAAAGAACGCTGCCCGCCATGATGCCCAGGGCGCCGAAGCCGCCAAAGAAGTGCAGGGGCCGGCTCATGTATTTCAGCAGGAATCGAATCGTGAGGAGATCGAAGAAGACGCGGAAAGTGCGCCCGATGCCGTAATGGCTCTTGCCGCGCTCACGATTCACGTTCTTGATGGGAATTTCGCAAATCGACGCGCCGTACCAGCTGGCCAGCGCGGGGATGAAGCGGTGCATCTCGCCATAAAGCGGAATGTTGGTGATCACTTCGCGGCGGTAGGCTTTGAAAGTCGTCCCAAAGTCGTGAATATCCACATCGGAGAGCTTGGCCATCAGCCAATTCGCACAGCGCGATGGAAAGCGCCGCATGACGAAGTTGTCGATGCGCTCCTTGCGCCAACCCGACACGACGTCGTAGCCCTCTTCGAGTTTCTCAATAAAGTTGGGAATCTCGTTGGGGTCGTGCTGCAGATCGCCGTCCATCGACATGATGAATTCGCCCGAAGCATGGTCGAAACCGGCAGCCAGTGCCGAGGTCTGACCGAAGTTACGGCGCAGCTTGACGACCAGCACGCGGCTGTCCACCGCGGCAATTTCTTCCAGCAGCTTGTAAGTGCGGTCGTTCGATCCGTCGTCCACCAGCACCAGCTCAAAACTATCGCCCACCTGCTCCATTACTTGCTTCAGGCGCGCATACAAAACCGTCACGTTTTCCTCTTCATTATGAAAAGGAACGACGATGGAATATTTCGGCATATCAATATTATAGACGCCAGTTGAATTAAAACGCCGCAAAATGTTGATGTATAAAATGAGGGTAACGCGCGGGCGGAAGACACTGCAAGCATGAACGTTCGTGTTGTTTCCCAAATTGATTCTCTGTCATTCTGCCGTCCGATGAAGGTGATTGATGACTGAAGCGAAGATCGAGCAAATGCCGGAAATCACGTTTGAAGGAAGGTGTCCAATCCTGCGTGTTCAGAGCCTGCAGGCGAGCATCGAGTACTTCGTCAACGTGCTTGGTTTCAAACTTGACTGGCAAGGGCCGTTCTTTGCGTCGGTGTCGCGGGGACGGGCGGGGATATTCCTCTCGCAGGGCGACCAGGGCAATCCCGGCACCTGGGTGTGGATCGGGGTCAGCGATGTCGAGGCTCTGCACAAGGAATATCAGCGCAAAGGGGCCAAGATCCGCCATGAGCCCACGAACTACCAGTGGGCATTGGAGATGCAAGTTGAAGATCCAGATGGCAATGTGCTGCGCGTGGGCTCGGAGCCGAAAGGGGGCGAACCCTTTGGAGATTGGCTGGATATGTACGGAAAGACATGGAAATCCAATGAAAGCTGAAGAATGGATGCCATTGAAGGTCTGTCGAACTATTGATCCAGTTCATCAAGCATTGTCTGCATCTCGCTGAGAGCATGGCGGTTGCCAGTGCGGGCGGCACAAGCCACTCCGGTCTTCAATCGCGCAATGGCCTCCGCGTTGCGGCCCGCATTGGCCAGCGTTTGCGCGGCCATGAAATAGCCGGCCGTGTAGTCGGGATCGTTGGCCAGCAGCGTATCAAACTCCTTTAGCGCCTCGACCGTCTCACCTCGGTTGACCAGTTCCATGGCAATGCCGTAGCGGGCGAAGCTGTTCTTCGCGTCCATTGCCAGGATCTCTCTCAGTCCAGCGATCTTGTCCATATTGCTCGTGTCGGGCGAGATGCGCCCTCTTGGGATTTGCGTAATTGGCGTGGATTGCCGAAACTGGAACAGTATCCTCCCGTTTGACTGGCCGCCTCCGGTCTCATTGTAGCTGGCAGCCGTTGAATTGCGGGACCCCATCTATGAATGGAGCAAGCCCGGAATGAGTTGCACTGAGAACCGCCCGATTGCCCGTACGGTAGCCAGCACGCAGTCGGAAATGACTGAAATCATCCTGCCCAACGACACCAACACGCTCGGCAACCTGCTGGGCGGGCGACTGATGCACTTTATCGATCTCACGGGCGCGATGGCGGCCTACCGGCATTCGCGCACCCACGTGGTCACCGCGGCCATGGATCACATCGACTTCATACAGCCGGTGCATCTGGGCGACCTTCTTACTCTCAAGTCCAGCGTGAACCGGGCGTTTTCCACTTCAATGGAAGTGGGAGTCAAAGTGTGGGCTGAAAACACCCAGACAGGTACGGCGCTTCACGTGGCCAGCGCTTACCTGGTCTTTGTTGCAATCGACAAGAATGGCCGCCGGCAGAAGGTTCCCCAATTACTGCCGGAGACGCCCAACGAACTTCGCCGCTACGCGGATGCGTTACGCCGCCGCGAACATCGCGAGGCCGAGACTGCCCGCCGGAAACAAGAGCGACGCGAACACACGGAAGAAAGCAACGGCGCAAACGTAAATTCATAAACACGAAGCCCAGATTTTCAAAAGGAGTATCAAATACAATGGCTCATTCTCACGCCATGCCTTCGCCCGTAGCATTGCCGGGCGTCTCAAAAATCGTCGCCATCGGTTCCGGCAAAGGCGGAGTGGGCAAGACCACCGTGGCCGTCAACCTCGCCGTCGCGCTCTCACGGCTTGGCCAGCGCGTCGGCCTCATTGACGCCGACATCTATGGGCCCAACGTTCCTCTCATGATGGGCTCGACCCAACAACCTCGCATCGGTGCGGACAACCAGATCCAGCCCAACGACACGCACGGCGTCAAGACTATCTCCATCGGCTATATCTCGCCTGGCGACAAGCCCCTGGTGATGCGCGGCCCAATGCTCCACCAAATCATCCGCCAGTTTCTGCAACAGGTCGACTGGGGCGAGCTCGACTACCTCATCGTCGATCTGCCCCCAGGCACCGGTGACGTAGTGATTTCGCTGGTGCAGACCGTGCCGCTTACCGGGGCGGTAGTCGTTTCGACACCCAGCGACGTAAGTCTGCAGGACGCGCGCAAAGCTCTCGAAATGTTTGCGCAGGTCAATGTCGAGGTGCTTGGCATCGTGGAGAACATGAGCCATTTCACCTGCCCCCATTGTCACCAGGAGATTGACATCTTTTCAAAAGGCGGCGCTGAACGCACGGCAACGCAGTTCAACATTCCCTTTCTCGGATCGATCGAGCTGGTGCCTGCCATTCGCGAGGGCGGCGATCGCGGCCTACCTGTCGCGCTCGCCGGACCCGAGAGTCCGCAGGCAGCCGAGTTCTACACCGTAGCGCAAAAATTGATGGAACGTGCCGAAGCTGCCGCTGCTGCCAGCAAGGACGTGATCGAGATCAGCTAACCGCATGCGGTGAGGATGATTGGCGCCCGCGCGGAGGACTTGGGAGTGAGACAAGGTCGCGGAGAAATCCGGATTTGTCGTCTATCGCACGAATCTGCAAGGGAAACTCTGCACAAGTTGCTTTGTAACAAGGGCACGACTTCAGTCGGGCCGATAAAGGCTCCACAACGAACATGACTTAGCCACTGCATCTTTTCGCTGATCGAAAATGCGCCATGTGCAGAGGTTTCTAAGACCCTTCCATCATTACTATCTTTCATTCAACAAGAAAGCGGAGCACGCGCTCCGCTTTCTCTACTTATCCAAATCATTTTGAACTTACCGCCAGTGGCCTTCTACCAGCACCCAGCCGCCATGGCGGTGTTCCCAGCGGTGAGCGACCCACACGGCATGCGGACGAGGCGGGCGCGCCCAAACGCCGGCGCGCCAAACGTAATGGCCGCCATCCCAGTAGTGATAGCCGGGCTGCCATACGTATCCCGGATGCGGAGGCGGGCCGTAGTGCTCGACGATTGGAGCCGGAGGTCCCACGCGAACCACAACCCCTACCTGCGCAAACGAGGCTGCGGGGAGCAGTGTGAAAGCAAGTAAAGCTGTCATCGCAATTTTCTTCACAGTCGAAAACTCCTTCAGCGTTGATGATTACCGGACTTATGCTTAACTTCCGGCTCGCTGTTGGATTCAACCTGAATTACGAGGAAAAGTTGCGCCAACCGAATATTTCCTCGTTTTGATTTCTTTGGTAATGGCTTCTATTTTTTTACAGGCACCCCTACATCGATCTCTTCGGTAAGCGCCTCAGCAGCCGTTACGCAAGCTGCGCGATTCACATCGTGATGAGTCACCAGGCGAATTGCATCGGGACCAACCGTACTGGCCAGGATGCCGCGCGTCTTAAGTCGCGCCACTAACTCGGTTGCGCTCATCCCTCCTGCAAGCCTGAAAATCACGATGTTCGTCTCCACAGCATCCAGATCGATCACCACGCCGTCGATGTGCGAGAGCGTCTCTGCCAGGAGGCGCGCGTTGGCGTGGTCTTCGTGGAGTCGCGCCGGCATCTGCTCCAGCGCAATCAATCCCGCCGCGGCCAGCACACCGGCCTGCCGCATGCCGCCTCCGAGCGCCTTCCTGTAAATACGCGCCCGGTCCATCAATTCGGCCGATCCCGTGAGCATCGATCCCACCGGCGCGCCCAACCCTTTCGACAGGCAAAACATCACCGTGTCGAAACCTCGCGTCAACGTCTTCACATCCACACCCAGTGCCGTGGCTGCATTGAAGATGCGCGCCCCATCGAGATGCAAGGGGAGCTTGCGCTCTTTCGCGTGGTCCCAGATCTCTTCCATCACCGGCAGTGGCGTCACGCTTCCACCCGCCAGATTTGCCGTGTTCTCAATCTCGATGAGCCCGGTGGCCGCACGAAACGTTCCTCGTCCAAAGATTGCCGGTTCAATATGCTTCCACATCAGAATGCCGCGCTCGGCCACCACCGCACGTACAAGGCATCCTGAAAACACCGCCGTTGTCGCCATCTCCCAATCCAGAATGTGCGCGCGCGACTCGCAGATCACTTCCTGTCCTGGCTGGGTGTGCAGGCGGATGCCAATCTGGTTGCCCATGGTGCCGGTGGGCACAAACAACGCGGCCTCACGGCCAAAGATTTCTGCCGCGCGCTTCTCCAGCAGGTTGACCGTAGGGTCTTCGCCGTACACATCGTCGCCTACCTCGGCCGCCGCCATTGCCGCGCGCATCTCCGGCGTCGGCCGCGTGACTGTATCCGAACGCAAATCAATCAGTGCTTCCATTTCCCTCTCTCTTCCCGATCCTTGGGTCTCTTTTGAATAGAACCATCCGACCCCTCAATCGGGGCCAGGACACTCCAGCAGGCCAGTTATTGCCGTTCCTTAGTGAACGCCGAATACGCTGCAAGGAACGTTTTGTGCAACTGTGTACACCGTGCTCCATAGGCGCGACACGCGGTCATGGCGGCGATGCAACCCAATGACCAGCAGATCGATCTTGTGTTCGCAAACGAAACTGACGATAGCGTCAAATGTTTCTCCTTCCGTCAGGTGCGGAACGAGCTCGACGCCCTCGTGCAGTGCTGTCGCTTTTGCAGCGGCCTGCAGGTGTTCATAGAATTTCAAGCGATCTTCTGCAAGGGTGGTCATCAGCGCAGGATCTGCACTGGTAGCGAACGCCGTGTATGCCGGCAGCTTCTCCATCACCGTGATTGTCTGAAGCCCGACGCCCAAAGTCTTCGCGAGATAGATCGCTCCGGCCAGGGCACGGCCTGCCTCCGGAGATTCGTCATAGGCAACAGCAATGTTTTTGAGCATATTCCCTTTCCAGCGGTTGGATGCCCACACTCTGGTTTACGGTATCTGCGCCATCGGCAATTCAATCACCGGAGTAATTTTGCCGTTGATCGACGCAAACGCCCAAAGTCCATGAAAGTTATCGCGCAGCTTGGGGTGCGCCTTCAATAAAGCGCCCAGGACCGCGACCGCTTCAGTGCGCGCTGCCGCAGGATCGCTGACGCCAATCGAATCATACGTCACAGCAAGATCCGCTTCGCGCAGAGAAGGTTCCACCCGAATCGAATCAATTTTCCATGTACGCGCACCTTCCGTGAGGGAATAAGGAAATGCGTTTGCCGGCGAATCCTTGATGTCCGACTGCTCATGCAGGAGCTTATCCAGATTCGGCGACGAGATGAAGTCGACCGGCAGCAGCAGGTAGTGCGCCATGTCGTACGTGTAAAAGGCACTCCAGGGGGCGTTGGCCTGGGCCAATCCGCGGGCGCGCGTCCAATACCACACGCCGTCGTGTCCGTCGATGATTCCCTGCCGCAATGAAAGCCCGCCGAGTTTCCACCCGGGTGTTGCGCCGGTTGGATCCCAGACCAGGATGATGCCCATCTGCCCGCCCAACTGCGCACCCGCTGCATCCGCCAGGATCACCGCATATTTACCTGGCGGCAGCGCGTGCATGGTGAGGGTGACCGTGAGCGAGCCGCTGGCATTGGAACAGAAGAATTGCGTGTCGGCGGGCACCGTCGCGCCGGTTGCATCGAGCAGATAAATATCCTGTATTTGAGCCTGACCGCCCTTCACCAGCGGCGCCCCTTCCTCAACCGCGCCGCGAATGCCAGACCAGTCCTGGGCGACACCCGAAAAGAGCGCAGCCTGCAGCGTTCCATAATCCTGTTGCAGAACAGCCAGGGAAAGCTTTTGACCGGCTGCCGCGAGCGCGGCGCGGTCCTGCGGTTGTAGTTCCGCCTGCGTGGTGCAAGTCGCGGCTTCGCCCGCCACCGGCGCAGCCATCAGCAGCACCGCGATCCAACTCTTCCAGCAGAGGCGCATTTGTCGCGAATCCCTCTCTGCCCCGAATCCTTTTGTGAGCGTCCGTGGGCCACTGTTAGTCTAGTACAGTGGAGCGGTAACGCCCGCCATGGCGGCCCGCCACTGGGTTCCCAGCGACCCCGGGGAGCTGAATCTCATGCGCACATCGATCCGGCAGCTTTTACGCGCGTTGTCGAAATTCCTGCGGACCGGTGCGCCGGGGCTGCGTGCGCTCCTGGCTCCATGCTTATTCGGGGCCAGCCTTCTTGCCGCGCAAACAGCCGCTGCGCCTCCTGCTTCCACCGCAACGCACTCCGCGCCACATCACGCCAAACGATCGTCGAAGCATGTTTCCTCTGCCGCTACACCTGCGATTCCCGCCCCACCCGCTGCGCCTCCGGCACCAAACTGGCCCATCAACGACAAGCCCGCGCCCGCAACTGTTTCATGGGACAGCAGCGGACTGCGTATCGACGCAGCAAACTCAAGCCTGCACCAAATCCTAAGCGACGTGGCAACAGCTACCGGTGCAAAGGTGGAAGGAATGGGGTCCGACGAACGGGTCTATGGCGACTATGGCCCCGGCCAGGTTCGCGAAGTGCTCTCCCAACTCTTGCAGGGGTCGGGCTACAACATTCTGATGATCGGAGATCAGGCCAAGGGAGAACCGCTCCAGATTGTGCTCAGCGCGCGCCACTCCGGCAACGAACCTGCGACGGCAAAACCGCCCCTGCAAAGCGACAACGACGACGATGCCGCCGCTGAAGGCGAGGTCGACGAACAACCGCAGCCCGTGCCGATTCCCCCTTCCGCGCGGCCGGGTTTTGGTCCGGGCGGTCCGGGCGCCCCGGTGCGCACGCCGCAACAGGTTCTTGAAGATATGCAGCGGCTACAGCAAAGCCAACCACCGACGCAGGCCAACACTCCGCCGAATCAATAATTGACTATTGTGGAGTGTCCACGAAAAGAACCTGATTCCTCCCGGCCCGGGCCCTGAAGAATTGAGATTTCGGCAGGTTCGAATACCTGCGATTCGCCAAACACTGCCCGAACCGGCAAACCAGCAACGCAAAGCCGCTGTCAATCCGCCGGTGCGCTTCGGCCCGCTAACTCTCTCAACCGACAAGGAAAAATCCCATCCCGATTCTGGCGGTTAATTTCTCGCGGAGGCGCAAACTTGAATAAGGGTGAAGCCTTCAGGATCGGCGCGATTCGACACCCGATATGTGCACCAAAACCGCCTCCAACGCGCCTTGAGATTCAAGTAAATGGTTTAAAATGTGTACTTAATCCCGGTTTTGCCTGTGGGTACCCCCCTATATTCGTCTGATCTTCGCTTTTCAGTCGAAAAAACGCCGAAGGAGTGAAGTCACAATCAGGGCCTGATTCACAATCGGGACCTGATATGGGTGCCGAAGGCCACATACGACGCAGCAGGTGACTCGGGATAATATGAGCCCACCCCGATTCGCATGCTGTCGGAGTCTCGGAATTCGCGTGGTTCGAAAGCATGCGCTTGGGTGGCTTTTTCATCAAGAAAAAGCCACCCTCAAATTCACTCAAGAAGTCGACGTGAGTTCCGAAACCTCACATCTTAGGATGCCGGCCACACACTATTGGGGATCAGTCGAGATTTCCCAAACTGATATGTCAACGCGGTGAAGATATCGTCAAGGGCCAGGCCGGGATAATCCGTAGAGATGCACTGGCCCGGATTTGCCGACGCGCTGGCATCGGAGAAGAAGTGGGAATAATCCCCCGACGACCAGCCGCTAGACATCTGCTCCATTGCCTGGCAGGGGGTGACACCAGTGCCGGCCGCATTCGACTTGCTTTTTACGTCGGTCGAACATCCCGAATTTGGCGAGCCATACGCAATCGTGTACACCGTGGTGTTCGGTAATCCTGCAGCATACTGGGCTGCCGCGATCGCCTGTGCGCACTGGTCCTGTGCAGATCCATAAGTGGCGCCGTTGTTCGTGGACCCGGCAATCTTCGTGCTGTTCGCGTCGCCATCGCTGAGGATGATCAGCGCGTTCACAGAACCTGGATTAGCGGCCTGCGCTGCGACCAGCGAGGACGCTGCCGCATAAATGGCGCCTGCATAGTAGGTCCCGTCGCCGCCCGGTGTCTGAATTCCATTGCATGGGTTTTTCTTCGTACCAACTCCTCCGCCAGTCGCAATCGTCAGGCCGGAGGAAGTGTTGAGAGAGCCGCCAGTCTGGTTGGTCGAGCTGTAATTGCTCAGATAGGTCGTGATCTGGTAAGTCCCGGCCGTCCCCGTTGGAGCTGCCCACGTTGCTCCCTTCGCGGGCGTAGTGTAGGGCGTAATTGTGGGAGTGCTTGAGGGGCACGACGTATCATCGCTGGCCGTATTCGCTTCAACGGGAGGAAAAGTGAACAAGCTCACTTGATCGTATGGGGTGCAACCCCCTGCGGGGGACCCAATGGCGCAAGGCGCTAGAAGTCCCAGCATGGTCTGGACGCCCTGCAGCGCGCAATGGATCCTGGTATCGCCGCAGTTGACGTCCGTATCGTTTTGACCCATCGAATTTGTCGAGTCGACGACCATGGCCACGTTGTATTGCGCTGGCGCCGCGCCCTTCAAGGCAGCCGTTGCGACCGTCGTCAGGTTGATTGAACTGGCCGAATTGATGCCCCAGAGCGACAGAATGCGAATGAACATCGTCGGTATAACGGCTGTCTGCGTCACCTGGATGGCGTTATCGCCCATGACACCGGCAGTACACGGGACGCCGAAAGTCGTCGTCACGTACGGCACGCATGCGAAGTGAGGTGTTACCGCTGCTTGCGGCAGATTGATATTCATGTTGGCGCCGCCGGGGCCTTGGGAGCTTGCATTTTGCACCGCGGTTGTCACATTCGCGACAGTAGCCGTGGGGAGGGTCATCGCGTATGCTCCCGCAAGCGCGGCCGCATCGGTTGAAGCCTGAAGTTCGCGATAACAGATGTAGGCGTGTCCGAGATCCAGCGTCAAACCGGCCATTCCGATAAACAGGACCATCAACATTACGATCCACGGAAGCATCTGCCCGCTTTCTTCCCTATAAATCTTCTGCAGAATTGGCTTGAAGTCATTCATTGCACAACCTCCGATAACTCAGTTCTGAGAGTGCAGCCCGGGTAGGAGAATCCGTAAACCGCAAGTGTGCATCCATAACTCGCAGTTATCAGGGCGGTGCCGCCCGGTGTCATATTTGCGTTGGCCAGCCCTGCGGTGCCGGGGCAGGTTGCCCCTGTTGGCGTTCCATTCAAAGTAAAGGTGAGTGTGATGTTCGCTGAATTCAGGGTCGGTGCCGATGAATAGATCTGAGCGGCGGTCGACTTGCATGGGTCGGTGTCTCCGCGGTCCACCGCGATAAAACGGCCCCCGACGCTGACTGCTTCCGCCAACTCCAGCTTTTGATATAAGGCGATCGAAAACGAGAATATACCCGTCATCAGGACCATGATCAACGGGAGTGTAAGGGCAATTTCAACCAGCGCACTGCCGCGCGTGTCGGAACGCAGCAGGTTGCCCAGCCGTGCCAGCATTGATCGTTCGTTGCCACGCATCTCCATCGAGGCTAATGTATGGTTGTTTGGGCTCGCGCCAGTCGAATCCGGCGCTGATCCGCCCCTTGGATCTGTCATCGTCCCCTCCATGCACCACTTGCGGCTACACCAAACTCCAAAATGCCGTGCAAAGCGACACCCTGAGCACGACTGCGGAGCGATTGGGAAGCCGGAAGCCTGATATTACTTGATGCGATAGAAGTTACAATCACCCTTTTGAATAGATATCAATCTAAATGGTAACCAGGGTTTTTGTTACGGAAGTTGGGAATCAAAGGTGATTTCTTTTCATCTTAGCCCGGTCTGGCAAGTTAGGTGCCTTCCCGGCCGTTTCAGGGCTCCGCCAAGCGGTAACTATTCAATTTGAATCCTGGGACTGGGGAAGGACTGCTTGAAAGTGCACTTAGTGTATGCAGGCGCAGGGAAATGGACCCGAAAGAGCCAGAAAACGGACAGCTCCCCCGCAAGTCTGCGATTGACCCTGCGGAGAAGTTATCCTCGTTCTTCGTCTTCCGTGCGCGGCACGGTCAAAACGCAGTGTTTGGTATCAGCCGGGATTTCCCGAGATTGTCCGTCAAAGCAACAAAGATATTATTCAGGGCGAGGCCGGGATAATCCGTTGAGATACACTGACCCGGATTTGCCGATGCGGTGGCGTCCGAGAAAAAGTGGGAATAATCGCCCGACGACCAGCCACTGGACATCTGCTCCATTGCCTGGCAGGGCGTGATGCCGGTACCGGCTGGGTTCGATGTCTTGTTGTACACGTCAGAAGCGCATCCCGAATTTGCGGCGCCGTACGCAATCGTGTACACCGTGGTATTTGGCAGCCCCGCGGCATACTTGGCTGCTGCCACCGCCTGCGCGCATTGGTCCTGCGCGGATCCATAGGTGGCGCCGTTGTTCGTGGCTCCCGTAATCTTTGAGCTATCCGCGTCGCCATCGCTGAGGATGATCAGAGCGTTCACAGAACCTGGATTAGCGGCCTGCGCTGCGACCAGCGAGGACGCTGCCGCATAAATGGCGCCCGCATAGTAGGTCCCGTCGCCGCCCGGTGTCTGCATTCCGGTGCACGGGTTTTTCGCCGTACCAACTCCTCCGCCTGTCGCAATCGTCAGGCCGGAAGAAGTGTTGAGAGCGCCGCCAGTCTGGTTGGTCGAGCTGTAATTGCTCAGATAGGTCGTGATCTGGTAGGTCCCGGCCGTGCCCGTAGGCGCTGCCCACGTTGCTCCCTTGGCGGGCGTAGTGTAGGGCGTAATTGTGGGACTGGTTGTAGGGCACGTAGTGTCGTCGCTGGCCGTTTTCGCTTCAACAGGAGGAAAAGTGAAAAGACTCACTTGGTCGTACGGGGTACAGCTTGTGGAGGTGGCGCCCGGTCCGCAAGGGGACAGAAGCCCCAGCATGGTCTGGATGCCCTGCAGTGCGCAATAGATTCTGGTATTGCCGCAGTTTTTGTCGGTGTCGTTATTGCCCATCGAATTCGTCGTGTCCAAAACCATGGCCACGTTGTATTGCGCCGGCGGCGCCCCCTTTACAGCTGCCGTTGCGTAGGTAGTCAGGTTGAGTGAACTCGCCGAGTTCACACCCCAAAGCGAAAGAATACGGATGAACATCGTCGGTATGACGGCTGTCTGCTTTACCTGTATGGTGTTGTCTAACATAGGAGAGGCACTACATGGGACCCCGATAGTCGTCGTCACGTACGACGCGCACGCGAATTGGGGTGTTACCGCCGCTTGCGGCAGATTGACATTCATGTTGGCGCCATTGGGGCCCTGGGAGCTTGCATTCTGCACCGCGGTTGTCACAGCGGACACAGTAGCAGTAGGCAGGCTCATGGCATACGCTCCCGCCAGCGCGGCAGCGTCGGTTGAAGCCTGGAGTTCGCGATAGCAGACGTAGGCGTGACCAAGATCCAGCGTTAACCCGGCCATTCCGATAAACAGGACCGTCAACATTACCATCCACGGAAGCATCTGCCCGCTTTCGTCCTTGTAAATCTTCTGCAGAATTGGCTTGATGTCGTTCATTGCACAACCTCGGATATTTCAGTTCTAAGAGTGCAGCCTGGGTAGGAGAACCCATAAACCGCAAGTGTGCATGCATAACTTGCTGTTATCAGGGCGGTACCACCCGGCGTCATGTTCGCGTTGGCCAGGCCTGCGGTGCCGGGGCAGGTTGCCCCCGTTGGCGTTCCATTCAAAGTAAAGGTGAGTGTGATGTTCGCCGAACTGAGGGTCGGCGCCGATGAGTAAATCTGAGCGGCAGTCGACTTGCACGGGTCCGTGTCTCCGCGATCCACCGCGATAAAACGGCCCCCGACGCTGATCGCTTCCGCTAACTCCAGCTTTTGATATAGGGCGATCGAAAACGAAAATATGCCCGTCATCAGGACCATGATCAACGGGAGCGTAAGAGCAATTTCAACCAGCGCACTGCCGCGCGAGTCGGAATTCAGGAGGTTGCGCAGCCGTGCCATCATTGATCGACTTTCGCCAAGCCCTATCTGTTTTGCCAAGGCAGGGATCTGTCCCTGGCAGCACATCAGGGGTTTCTCTTGCGCATGAGAAGATGGCTTCATCATTGTTCCTTCCACTCGCTTGCAACGCCAACATTGGCCTCTAACCACGTCGCATGCGATAAGACCCGGTTTTCGATATAATCAACCGTTAATAAGATCAGTAACGCAAACGAAGAGTATTGGGAATAACTCTTTTTGGTTACTAACAGTTGAGATATCAGAAACTTTAGTTCAGACTATCATGACAAAACATAATTGAAGAACTTCGTGCAAGGGTATGATTTCAGGCTTCGTGACATAAGTCATAGTACCTAGGTAATGGTAGGCTGCGAAAAACCGAGTTATGGTCGTAGCTTTCAAATTTGAAATCAATGCTTCGTGAATTTGCAAGGGCATTAATGCGAAGCGCTTCGCTGGGTAAATCGCCGACCGAGGACGAGTGCGGCGTTGCTGCAGACTTCTAAAGCGCGGGTTACAGCTTGGAAAACGGAGTACCGGAAGCTTCAGCCGCACTCCGCGAAACGTCACGCAGAAAACCCAACGCCGGTCTCGGAATGAAGGCAACTCCGGCACTGCAAGGGTGATTGAGCGTGGACAGGAGGGTTTTCAAGCAACGGTCATTCAAGCGTATGCCGAACCCGCAGCGAGCCAAAGGAAGTTCAGGGGAGCCACGATTCTAGAGGACGTTCGCCGTCTCTGGGCGGCGTTTCACGGCCGCCTGACGTTTTTGCGGGCGCATCAGCGCGAAGGCCAGACGAAAGATTCCGTAGGCGCCGAATACGCCAAACGCCATCGAGCCCACTGACGCGCATATCAACATCAACAAATCCGTCATGATCCTCGCCTCAGTTGACCCTTCCAGGGCCCGCAACCCATTGCAGCTACGCCCTTGCACCTGCCCGGAACCCGGCGCAGGTATAGAATCGTCTCTGCGATTCTCTCAGATAATTGGGTGCGTTGACCCTTGTTTCTGTTGCCAAATAGAATACCCCCAGGGTGCCGGAATGAAGTGATTTATCTCACTTAGTCTTCGCTGCCACCCGTTACTTCAATAACGTCCATCATGGCGATCACTCACATTTCGGTGCGCGGGGCGCGTCAGCACAACTTGCGCGACATCAGCGTGCGCATCCCGCGCAACACCCTCACGGTGGTCACCGGCCTTTCCGGCTCGGGCAAAAGCTCGCTTGCCTTCGACACCATTTACGCCGAGGGGCAGCGCCGCTACGTCGAGACGCTCTCAGCCTACGCGCGCCAGTTTCTCGATCAGATCGAGCGCCCCGACGTTGATTCCATCGAGGGGCTGAGCCCCGCCATCTCCATTGAGCAGAAGACAACCAGCCGCAGCCCCCGCTCCACCGTCGGCACCATCACCGAGATCTACGATTATCTTCGCCTTCTCTACGCCTCGATTGGCACTCCCCATTGCCCTAACTGCGGCAGGCCCATCACCCGCCAGACAGCGGAACAAATTGTTCAGCGCATTCTGGAACTCGGCCGAGGTGAGCGTGTCACTGTCATGGCACCCGTCGTGCGAGGCCGAAAAGGGGAGTTTAAGGATTTGCTGGATCAGCTTGATCAGCAAGGCTTTCGGGCTCGCGTCGATGGTGAAATGCAGGACCTCTCTGAGCCGCTTCAGCTTGACAAACGCAAGAACCACACTATAGAAGCTGTCGTCGACCGCATCCTGCTGAAGCCGGAGTCCACGGGAATGTCAGGTGGGTCGCCCTCGCCACGTTCTTCGGCGGCGAAAGCGGCAAACAACGAAACGCAATCGACGGCATCGCCGCTCGGCGCCCCCGGCCTGGCGAGCAAACCTTCCGTAGAAAAGCGCCTTGAAACGGCCGTCGCGAAGGCACTGCAACTGGCCAACGGCCTCGTACTCATCGCACTCACGGGCGGCGAAGAGCAGTTGTTTTCTTCCTCGATGGCCTGTCCCGACTGCGGACTCGACGTCCCCAAACTGGAGCCGCGCAGCTTCTCTTTTAACTCGGCCTTCGGCGCCTGCCCTGAGTGCCACGGGCTTGGTTCGCTCTACGACTTCGACCCCGCCAAAGTGATCACCGACTGGGGCAAGCCCCTGCTTGACGGCGGCCTTGGCCCCGGTTCCTCTTCACAATACCTTCTTCGGCTCATCCACCTCGCTGCTGACCGCTACAAGATCGACCTGAAGATTCCCTTCGAAGACCTGCCGCCCAAACAGCAGCACATCCTGGTCTACGGGCCGCCTAAGGGCGAAGCCCCCCGCACCGGCTTTCACGGCATTCTCAGCTTCCTGCGTGACAGCGTCGAAGAGGCCCATAGCGACGGATATCGCGAATACATGATGAGCTACATGTCCGCGACGCCCTGCCCCGCCTGCCGCGGCAAGCGCCTGCGTCCCGAGTCCCTGGCGGTTAAAATCGGGGGCCTCTCCATTGCGGATTTCACCTCTCTCCCGCTCAACCGCGCCCTTTCCGCAGCTTACGAGCTTACTTTCACCGACCGCGAAGCTCTGGTTGCCGAGCGCATCCGGCGCGAAATCATAGAGCGCCTCGAATTCCTCTGCGCTGTCGGCCTCAGCTATCTCTCACTCAATCGCAATGCTGCAACGCTCTCCGGCGGCGAGGGTCAGCGCATCCGCCTGGCCACCCAGATCGGTTCGCGCCTCCGCGGAGTGCTTTATGTGCTCGACGAACCTTCAATTGGCCTGCACCAGCGCGATAATTCGCGCCTCATCCAGGCCCTCGAGCAGTTGCGCAACCTGGGCAACACCGTCCTGGTCGTCGAACATGATGAAGACACCATCCGCCATGCCGACTATGTGGTCGACCTGGGCCCCGGCGCAGGCCGGCTGGGCGGTCACGTCGTCGCCGAAGGCACGCCAGATCAGATCATGGCCTGCCCTGAATCGCTGACCGGCCGTTATCTATCCGGCGCTGTCACGATGTTGCAACGCAAACAGCCGCGCCCGCTTACGGGCAAATGGCTAACGGTCACCGGCGCGCGCGAACATAACCTCCAGGACATCACCATTCGCATTCCTCTCGGCGTAATGACGGTCGTCACCGGCGTTAGCGGCAGCGGCAAGAGCACCCTGATCAACGATATCCTTTACCGCTCGCTCGCCAAGGCTATCTACGGCTCGCGCGAGGAACCCGGCGCGCACGAAACGCTCACCGGAACTGAGCAGATCGACAAGGTCATCCGCATTGACCAGTCGCCTATCGGCCGCACGCCGCGCTCCAACCCCGCCACTTACACCCAGGTCTTCTCGCCCATCCGCGACCTCTTCGCCATGCTGCCCGAGGCGCGCGAACGCGGCTACAAGGCTGGGCGATTCAGCTTCAACGTGACTGGAGGCCGATGTGAAACCTGCCAGGGCGACGGCCAGCGCCGCATCGAGATGAACTTCATGCCCGACGTCTACGTCCAGTGCGAAGTGTGCAACGGGCGGCGCTATAACCAGGAGACATTGGCTGTAAAGTTCCATGGGCATTCCATCGCAGACATCCTCGACCTGACTATCGAAGACGGCCTTACCGTTCTCGCCGACGTGCCGCAGGTCCGCCAGAAGCTTCAAACCCTTGTCGACGTCGGCCTTGGCTATGTCCACCTGGGCCAGAGCGCGACCACTCTCTCTGGCGGCGAAGCGCAGCGCATGAAGCTGGCACGCGAACTCTCGAAGCGACAGACCGGCCGCACCCTCTACTTGCTTGACGAGCCCACCACCGGCCTGCATTTCGACGACGTGCGCAAACTCCTCGAAGTTCTCCACCGGCTCACCGATCTGGGCAACTCGGTCATCATCATTGAGCACAACCTCGACGTCATTCGCAACGCCGACTGGATTCTCGATCTGGGCCCTGAAGGTGGCGAAGATGGTGGCCGATTGGTAGGCGAAGGCCGTCCCGCAAAGATCGCCCACACACCAGGCTCGTATACCGGCCAGTTCCTTACGCGCTACTATGCTTCAAGCAATGGGCGGCTCGCACCGCTCGATATTGAAGGGGAGTCTGAGATCGTCGACCGGTCCAACGAACAGACTGACACTTCCTCTCCGCGTTCTTCGGTGGATTTGGCGGAGGAACGACGCACTTCAGATTCCGCTTCCTTGAACCCTGCGAGAAAACCTCGTACGGCCATGAAACCCTCCGCAAAGGCTGCACCCCGCAAGAAGAAAACGGGGCTCCCGTGAACAGCCTGCCAGAGCAAATGCCCGAAAATGGTCCTGAGGACAATCAAGATCGCATTCCACCGGGCGAAGAAGGCTCCGGGATGCCATCAGGATTGCGTTCATCTGATCGGCAGCCAATCGAGGAAGGCGAATCCGAGACGTGGCCACTCGTCACGCCGATCACGCCTCTTGATGAAGGATTTCCCGGGACGAAAGATGAGCGGGCCGAGACGGAGCAGCCCGCTCCCGAGACTCCTCTCTTCCAATCCTGGTCGCGGCCCGAACTTCCGAAACAGGTGCGCATTCCGAACTTCGGGCACCTTGGCATTCTCGTTCTGCTTGCAATATGTGGCCTCTTTGGCGCTGGCCTGCTCGCCCGTCTCGCGCTTCACTATCATCTTTTCGGCGTGTCGACGCTCAGCCAGGCTGCGACCGAGATCCATTTCACGCTCGGCACCGAGGGACTCTTTTATGTTTTTACCTTCGTCGGCTGCCTGCTCATCTTTCCCCTGCTATGGAATAAGGGCTTCTTTGCGGGCCTGCAGTGGCGCGGAGCCACGGCAGTGCGGTTTCGCGGACGCCTCATCGGCGCGGCCGCTCTGTGTTTTATTCTTGCGTTGTTCAACGGCATGTTGATGCCCGGTCCGTCCGACACGCCGATTGACCGCATCTTTCGCCTGCCCGGCGCGGCATGGATGCTGTTCGCCTTCGGCGTCACACTGGCGCCGTTCTTTGAGGAGATTGCATTTCGGGGCTTTTTGTTGCCCGCCCTCTCCACCGCTTTTGACTGGCTGGCTGAAAAGAGCGAAGGCACGCCGCCCCTCCCGCTCGATGAAAACGGCCATCCGCAATGGTCCATGCCCTCCATGACCATTGCAGCTTTCATCACCAGCGTTCTATTTGCCTTCATGCACGGCGATCAGACTGGCTACGCCGTGGGTCCATTTCTTCTGCTTGTGTGCGTCAGCCTGGTGCTGTGCTGGGCGCGGCTGTCCACTCGCTCCCTTGCCGCCAGCGTTCTTGTCCACGCCTGCTACAACTTTTTCCTGTTCTCGCTCATGTTTCTGGGCACCAGCGGCTTTCGCCACCTCGATAACATGTAAGCGCTGCGGTGGAATCAGAACCTCAGTGACCTTGCCCACTCCGGCGTCGCGCTACCTGAACCCACATCCCATTGAGTCAGCACGGTCCCGGATTCAACATCGCGAAGAACGCACTCTGAAGCGCCGCCATGCGTGGGCCCCGTTGAATAGGCGACCTTTGTTCCCCCATCTACAAACGTCCAGTCCCAAAAAACCTGATCGGACTCGAAGCGATGAAGAATCTGGTTATTCCTGAAGAGCACGAGTCTTTCTGCCAGAAGAGAAGCTTTGTATTCAAACGCCGTGGGATCCGGATAAAGCTCAAACCAACCTATCGTCCCGCGGTCCGGCGAGATTATCGCTTGTCCGAATGCGATTTGATCCCTGTCTTTCGGCGCGACGACCCTCCGCCCCGAAGCAGACACAATATGCAACTGGCCCGTTCTCTCATCCACAGTCGCCGAGCGATATTCATGATTCCCGGCGCCGGCAGAGATGCCGATGCAAGACGCAAGAAAGAGCGCCGGCAGTACAAAGCACGGTTGCCTCATCATCACGGAGTCTAATCTGTAATTGTGCGCAATTTCCAGTCCATCGCGATCCCCCTTCGATAGAATCTGAGCAATGACCTCACCCAGCCACCGCCAACAACTGCTCTCCTTCCTTGCCCGCCTCAGCTTCCGCCTCGGCGAGTTCAAGCTCTCGTCCGGCAGCACGAGCGACTACTACATCGACTGCCGCACTACCACTCTCCACGCAGAAGGCGGCCGCCTCACAGGCGAAGCAACTCTCGATCTTCTGAATGAAAATCGCATTGAAGCTGAGGCCGTCGGTGGACTCACACTCGGTGCCGACCCCATCGTCTCCAACGTGGCTACCGCCAGCGCGTGGCGCGCCATTTCAATTCCGGGTGCTCCCCTTCTCCATGGTTTCCTGGTCCGCAAGGCGGAGAAAGCACACGGCACAGGCCGCCGGATTGAAGGCTTTTGCTGTGCGGGCGCCCGAGTCGTCATCGTGGATGACGTGTGCACCACCGGCGCCTCCACCATCAACGCAATCGAAGCCGCCCGCGATGCAACCATGACGGTCGCGGCCGTGGTATGCATCGTAGAGCGCGAAGAAGCGATTGGCCGCCCCGCCGTCGAAGCTGCTGCTCGGGACGCGCCATTTCTTCGCCTGTTCACGGCCAACGAAGTGCGCGCCGAGCATATAAGGCAACTCGACGAGCCAGAGCGATGATGGCTCAGAAGCCCCGGAAAATACAAACAGGCCGCCTGGACGCAAGTCCGGACGGCCTGATTCTTTCCAGCACGGATCAAGTACGGGTCTTAGGTTTTGACTGACTCAGGCGGTTTTACCTGCCTGTTCCGGCCGGACCTGAGGTGGCGTTCTGCTGATCGCCGCCCATATTCGAGAGCAGCTGGATCTGGACGCGCCGGTTCTTCTGCCGTCCTTCGCGCGTAGTGTTGGGAGCCACTTCCTGGTCCTTGCCGATCCCGATCAAATAGAAACGGTGAGGGGCGACATTGTATTTTGCCGCCAGATATTGCACCACCGCATCGGCGCGGCGCTGGCTCAGGTCGTAGTTGTACTGGGCAGGGCCGGTCGAGTCGGTTCCGCCTGTCACTTCGAGAATATAGCTCTTGGCCGAGCCAAGCTGCGCGGCAAAGCCATCGAGTTGCTGCTTGTCATCTGCCGTCAGCACAGCCTTGTCAAAGCCAAAGGTCACGGTGACATCGGCCATGGATTTATAGTTGTCCAGCCCCTTGACGACGCTGTCCAACGAATCGGCGCGATGTACGGCGTCGTTTGCGGCGGTCTCGGCCGTGTCGGCCGACTTGCTCGCGTTCTGCGCATTCTGAGTCGCGCTGTCGGCTGCGCCTTGAGCCGTTTTGATGCCAGACTGTGCCCGCTCATCAACTTCCTGAATCTCACGCCCGTTAGCCGCGGTCTTGGCCTCCAGTTGATCTGTGTGCTCCACGAGGGGAGCGGTCTGAGTCCGCACATAGTTCTTGGTCGCGCAACCCGTCATTCCAACCATCACCAAAGCCGCCGTGCCCATCCACAAGCCAAATCGATAGTTCGCCATAGCCACTTTCCTCCTATCGCCCCAGTGCGCCAAGCAGCCACACCAAGAGCAGATAACTTCTTTCGTATCGACAACATAGATGCATCTACCGGGCCAAAGGTTGGGAGCCGCATCAAGTTATTGAAAATAGGGTATTTATATCCAGAATAGAAGGAAATTATCCACATTTTTACCGTGTAATTCTTACTCTGTCCGGTAAGGATTGCTTTCTGGTGACGAGTGCCGGCGCGGTTTCTTCTACTTACCCGGTATTCTAAGAAAAGGCGGCGCAGGCCGCGACTGTCTCAATGGACCTCCACGAGAAAATCCGCATTCTTCCCACCCAGCCTGGCGTATATCTCTACGAGAACGCCGAAGGCGAAGTCATTTATGTGGGCAAGGCGAATAACCTGCGCTCGCGGGTCCGCTCGTACCTGCTGGCTGCCTCGCAGGCCAATGCCAAGACCGGTTCGCTGATGCGCGAGGCCGTCGATATCGACTATATCCTGGTGGCCAACGAGCATGAGGCGCTGGCTCTCGAAAACAACCTCATCAAGCAACGCAAACCGCGCTTTAATATCCTGCTGCGCGACGACAAGACTTACCCCTATGTCAAGCTGACGCTTGCTGATCGCTTCCCCAAGGTCTTCGTCACCCGCCGCCTTCGTAAGGACGGCTCGGCGTACTACGGCCCTTACTTTCCCGGCAATCTTGCCTATCGCGTGGTCGAACTCATCCATCGCAGCTTTCTTTTGCCCAGTTGTAAGGTGGATCTCTCTCGCTACCATCCGCGCGCGTGCCTGCAGTATTACATTCACCGCTGTCTCGGGCCATGCGTAGAGGAATTGACCACGCCGGACGTTTATGCCGAAGCAGTCCGCGACGCGCAGCTTTTTCTTGAAGGCCGGCACTCCGAACTGGAGCGCTCCCTCACAGCGCGCATGTTGGACGCCGCAGAAACCGAACAGTTCGAGGCTGCCGCACGCCTGCGCGATCAGCTCTCAACTGTTCATCAATTGCAGGAAAAACAACGCATCGCGACGGCCGAACAAAGCGACGACGCAGACGTATTCGGCTATCACTTCGAGGATGGAAGCCTGGCCGTGAACCTCTTCCATGTGCGCGCCGGCAAGATTGTCGATCGCCGCGAATTCTTCTGGGAGGACCTGCCCGAGTTATTGGAGACTGCCGAAGAAGGTGGTGCCCCATCCTTTCGCCAGCCTTTGGATGAAACGGTGGGAAAACCCGAATCTCAACCTGTTTCAGGCCATGAAGTGCAGCGGGATGCAGAAACTCCGTTCCACGCCGGCCAGGTCTTCTCTGCCCTCCTCAAGCAGCTCTACATCGATCAGCAATACGTTCCGCGCTCTATCCTCGTCCCGGCCGATTTCGATGATCGCGAAGCGTTGGCCGCGCTGCTGAGTGAACGCACCGGCCATCGCATCGAACTGCTTGTTCCGCAGCGCGGAGAGAAGCGCTCCCTGGTCGATTTGGCTAGCCAGAATGCCAAGCAATCCTACACACAGCGCTTCCGCGTACTAGAGCCCTCGCGCAAGGCCATTCAGGAAGCGCTCGCGGACAATCTTATGCTTCCCGAGCTGCCCCGCCGCATCGAGTGCTTCGACATCTCCCACATTCAGGGCGCTGAAACCGTGGCTTCGCTCGTGGTGTGGGAGGATGGCAAGATGAATAAGCAGGCCTATCGCAAATTCAAGGTGATGACCGTGCTTGGCGTGGACGATTTTGCCTCCATGCGCGAGGTGGTCCACCGCCGCTATCGGCGCCTCAAAGATGAGGATCAGCCTATGCCGTCGCTGGTTCTTATCGATGGCGGCCTCGGCCAACTTCACGCTGCTGCGGAAGCGCTGGAGTCCCTCGGCCTTACTTCGCAGCCTTTGGCGTCGATCGCCAAGAAGGAGGAAGTGATTTATCTCTACGGCAATGAAGAGGAGCCGGTGGTACTCGACCGCCGCTCGCCGGTGTTGCATCTGGTCCAGCTCATTCGCGATGAGAGCCACCGATTCGCCGTCGGCTATCATCGCCAGCGCCGGGCGATGCGCGACCGCGATTCGGAGCTTCTGAACATTCCCGGCGTGGGCCCACAAACGCGGCAGCGCCTGCTGACCCACTTCGGCAGCCTCCGCGATGTGCAGAAGGCGACAGCGGAGTCGCTCGCCGCTGTGGTTCCACGCAAGACCGCCGAAACCATATGGCGCCACTTCCACGAAGCGCAGCCGGCAACCTCCGGCTAGACTTAGTTTTCCCCCGATCCGCTCTTCGCAGTTGCCGCCGCGGCCATTCGCGCGATCACTTTCTCGATATATCCGCCGCCATTGAAAGCATCCAGCGGCAACAGGTCGATAAATCGGATGGTGCCTGTTCGGTCGAGGACGATCCCCAGCGGATAGTCGGTCGCACCAAGAGTCTGGGCCACAGTGTCGGGAACCACCAGCGTTGCCGTCCCGCGCAACTCTTTCAGAATTTCCTCGTGCACACTTTGAACCGGAATCACCGAATCGTCCGCAAAGATAAGGCCGTAGGCATGGACCGGTGTGTCCTTGTTGGCGCTCGCAAACTCGTTCAGCGTCTTGATCATCTTTCTGCACCCGCCACACCAGTCTGGAAAGAGCACCAGCACCGTCGCCGAAGCAAAGTGCAAGTCGATCTGCGCCTTTGCCGTGGGCGACTCCAGTGCTCGCAGCACCTTCACGGCGGGCAGTCGCGCCCCCAACAAACCGTACCGGGTTTTGACCGCGTCGATGCGCTGCCTATCATCCGCGGCGAGCCCGGCTGTTGCGCTCAATGCGCCCTCTACATCGTCGGCCGCAGCCTCTGCCGCGCCATCGTCCCCAATGTAGCGATCAAGAAACGCCAGTTCCATCGCCGATTCGTACAGCGCTCCCACGCTCATCACCGCATCGCCGTGTGCGGAGGTCAACGGGGTGTTCTGTGCCAGCGCCGCAACAATGGCCGGATGTTCGTCAGCGGCCAGCTTCAATGCTGATGGATTCGACGCCTGCTCAAGGTAGATCTTCATATAGCGCACTGCGTAAGCCACCTCGGCGTCATAGGGCAGCCGGCGCAGCATCTCGTGCGCGGTTTGCGTCGCCAGGTCAATCGCGTTGATATGCACCAGCGCATTCACGCTCAGTGCATAGGCCTGCGCCCGGTGCGCGTCGAGACCGCTCGCCATGTAATCCTGGGCCGCGGTATTTGCACCACCCCAGTCCTGACCAAACGCGCAAAGCCGCGCCAGATCGTACAGATTATCTCCCGAATAGTCTTCCGGCTTTGCCGCTTCGCAAGCTTCGTTCGCCTTGTGCATCCCTACGCTTAGCGCGCCCAGCTCTGCGTCAGACCAGTTGTCCAGCGCCCCCCGCACCACCTCCAGCGGGTGCATCGCATCCTTGTAGATATCCCCGGGAGACTCGACCAGCGGCGCGCTCGACTCTGTCGCGGGCGGCACAGCGGGAGAGGCCGTCGGCGGAGTCACCTGACCCAACAAGGGATGCAGTACTCCCCACGCGGGCAGCAGCATTCCAATGAGGCGTATCTGAGCCCTTAAGGACCGCTTAATCACCAAGCTTCCCTCGCACGGTACCGATTATTGCATTGGCGCACACCCGCTTCGCTGCAACCGCACAGAGAGAGACTCCTCATTGCCTGCGGATCATAGGCTCCGGCAACGCCTGTCTGGTTAGACACCAAAGCCGCAGCTTATGTTCCAGACAGGCAAACCCGCCAGCGCCACCGCGCCCGCATCAGCAGCCTGCGCAACGCTCAGAAGGCCACACCAGAGTCACCTGCCGCCGTGATTCCGTGCAGGATTGCCAAGACAATGAGGCAGGACTTTCATCAATCCTAGCCGGCTAACTGAACAATCGTCGCATCGGAACCTGGTCCAAGCCGGTTTCATTGGCGGGCGGCAGGACTGAAGGCGCCCAAGCCCGCCCCGATGACTTCGGCTTCAATGCAACCCACGATCATGTAAAGCGGGAACAACCGGCGATTCATGGTCCGCATCCCAATAAGTGTGAGTCATGTACGCAAGTTGGGGGGATCGGACAAATGGAATATGCGGAGCCGAGTCGCCGCTTCTTTCTGGGATCTGCGGCCATCATGGCAGTAACCTTAGCTATAGCAGGCTGCATGTATAACTCTCGCCCTAACTATAAAATGGCAGTCTATGAATCGCTCGATAACAATGACCTGAGCAGCGTCACCGTGATTCAGAACCGGGATACCGGCGTGATAACTCTGTCCGGAATTGTTGGTTCGGCAGACCGCAGGGCCCGGGCCGAAGCCGTTGCAAAAGAGGCGGCTCCCGGCTATACCATCGATGACAAGATCCAGGTTGATTCTTCCGGATTGCAGAGCATGGTCGCCGCCGCGACCGCGAAATCCAAGCTTGACAGCACGATTGAAGACCATTTCGAAGCTTCGATCAAAGCGCACAAGGACCTGGTTCGGCAGACCATTCACTACTCCGCATACAACGGTACCTTGTTTCTGAAAGGCGCAGTCAAAACCGCCGACGAAAGGAAAGAAGCTGAAGAGCTAGCCAAGAAGGTGCCGAACGTCCAACGTGTTGTGAATAACATTGAAGTAAGACCGGGCAAGCACTTGACAGCCAACTCTTGAGCGAAACAGATCGGCGGTGGGGAGAGTAAGTAGATTTCGCGACGCTACCGACCGTCTTTGCTTTTCTTCCACACGGTTACATAGAAGGCATTGTTCCCCGACCGAAGGTCTTTGCCATAAGAGAACACAACTCCGCTGCCGAAGATGCGCAGCTTTGCCTGCGCCCCAATGTCGCAAAGCCACTTATGCGATCCAAGCGCGGTTGAGGGGTCGGTAATCTTTCCTGTATCGAGAAATGGACCCAGCTTCGCCGCTACAATTCCATTCCCATATAGGTTCTTGTCCGCCTCCCAGTTAGCAAGAAAGTAGTCGCGGCCCAGCGGAGCGCTGCCCTTGCGGCCATCGCGTGTGCCGATGTGCGCGCGCATGGGCAGATCGTTGTCACGTTCCAAACCCAAAATGAACAGCTCGTCGAAAGGTACCTGCCCAAAGGTCTTTCCCGCCCGAAACAGCTGCTGCGTCTCATAGTCGTCTCCCTCGGCGCGAGGAAACCAGTGCCAGCCCAGCGAGCCTTTCACTTTCTCAAAGGATTCATCGTGCAGCGACCACAATCGCGCCGCCTGCGACGAAACGCCCGCATCCAATGTGAATCGCCGCTCGGGCAGGCGCCATAGCATCGCTCCCAGTTCCGTTCTTTGCTTGAGTTGATAGCCCCTGGCCAGCAACTCCGGGGTCAGAATGGTGCCCGGAACAACATTGCGAAAATCGCGATGGGAGATCTCGCCGCCGCCCGACCAGGTCCACCGGGCTGTCACATGGGAAGTTAGATTGAAATCGAATTGCTCGCGCCGAAGGTTCAGGCTCGCGAGCACCGGCGCCGGCCCCGTAAAGGAGTTTCGGATGACCCAATCTTCATTGCGCAGGTCGGCAACCAGGTCGTACCGATACTTGGCGCCGCGCTCAAATGGGCTTGAGAACTGCGCAAGAATCCGCCGCTTCTGCGCATCCCATCGATACATCGACACAAAATTAATCGCGTCATGGTGCAGGTTGTAATACTCAGGATTCACGCTGGAGAATGGCAGGCCGCGAAAGAATAGGAATAGCCCTTCCAGTTTTGTATCGCCAAATCCATTGAGTTCCCGGCTGCGGAACAACACGTCGAAATTGCCGTCTTCTCGCGCTCTCAAGTCGAATTGGTATTGCGGAAAAATCGCCAGCGCATTTAGCCGGGCATTGGTGTCCAGAAACTGCGAAAACTTCAAAGTGGCAGCCGGGGAAAACGCAAATGCCCGATCGAGCAACGCGGGGGAAACCCGAGGCAATGGATCCTCGCAAAGCTCCGCAACTTCCGGTTTGCCCACGCGGTTCCAGTACTTCAGCGAAGCGTCAAGATTGCCTTCAAGATAATAGACAGTTCCGAGAAAGTCATTCGCGTAGGTGTCTTGAGGGGCCAATTTGATGGTCTGGCGTAAGAGTTGAGCGGCCCGCGAATATTGTTTTTGCCTGAAGGCGATGCCCGCGAGTTCGGTTGGAAACCTCGGGTCGGTTGGTGCAATCTTGCGTCCTGCCTTGAATGCGCTCTCGGCCGCAGGCCAGCGCTCCAATCGCGCAAGAGCCGTGGCATAGTAGAAATCCATATCCGCCGAGAGCAAATGCACCGGCGCAAGAAGCTCAATGACGTCTGGCCAGCGTTGCGCAGCCGAAAGCTTCCGGGCCTCTAGTATCAAAGAGCCTTCGGGCGATCCAGTCTGCGCTGAGAGGCTCGGTACATTCGAGAGCAAAGCAAGGAACAACACCAGCCAGGGCATCCTTCGTAAATCGTGCGTGTGACCCCCTGCGCTCATTGGTTGTCGGCATTTGATGATGAATTCGCGGTCAGATTCGAGATGACACTTTCAAGATTGCAGCGAGTTAGAGAACCAGACAGTGTGCCATACGGCACCAGCGCGCGGGCTGTATCAATGCGTGTTTCCTTCAGGAACGGCAAGCAAAGCCCAGTACCCGGCGGCCTTCCATTCCCGTTCGAATCTGGAGTCGTCCTCTTTGAGCAGTTTGCGTTGTGCAGGGTCGTTCAATAGGACAACATGTTGTTCACCATCCAATCCTGCCGCCACAACATAGTGAAGCGGTAAGTGAGAACCCGGCTCCAGCACGACGATCAAGGGACGCCCCTTCTCAAGGTGGTGATTCAAGAGATCCCAATTTCCAGTGAACGAATACGCAGCGAATCCATTCTGTCGAAAGTACCGCTCCATGTCAGAGGCAAGAATTCCATGGGCTTTCCGCGAGAGCAACGCATTCTCGATGTGCCCGTATTCCGCATTCGGATTTTCTGACTGGTGCTGCTGGCGCTGCCAATACTCCATCACCATGGAAATACTGGCAGCACCGCATCCATCCTTACCCTGTTGTACAAATGGAACGTCGAGCCACACGCCGTGAACGCCTGCTGCGGCGAGGACTCCGCAACATATAAGCAGGTAGAGACCGGCGATCTGGCAGCAACGTAACATGGAATTCGCGGTCAATGCACCGCGACGATGATCAGAATGAGGGCAGCGAGGGCAACCAGAATGATCAACAGGTCGCGGTTGTCGATATTGCCTGCGGCAAAGTCAGTCTGCGCCTTGTTCGCCCTGGAGGCCAGTTGAGCCATTTCTTCATCGCTGAGTCCCGCCACCGCGGTCTTAATCTGCTTCGGATTCATGTGTGCTGATTGCAGGGCGCGCTGCGCTTTCACCGACGAGAAGAACTTGTTCAAGGTGTCGAGATTCTTCTGCCGCGACTTGGAAGCTTCCACGGTCGACTTCTGCAGGTCGGCGGGACTCACTACATGCTCAGAAACCTGCGCAATGAGACATTGAGGAATCGCGAAAAGCGCAACCAGGGCGCTCGCGGTCAGCGCTCGAACGAACTGCTTGGGATCCAGGTACATGATTCGTAACCTCCGTGGGGGATTCTGGGCCCGAATTTTTGAATTGTACACGACACCGGCCCCAAACTTGAATAGAGCCACGCTGACCGGCAGAGGTTGCCTGACGCGTCGCCCAGTGGCCATTCTTAAGCCACTGTTGACCCATGTAATCGTAGTGCCAGGCCTGCGATGACGCCGCAGATTCACATAAGCTGCGCCAAACTGCACACCCCGCTCATTTTCGTCGCTCCCCCCGGTAGCGCGAATCCGCACTTCGTTCGTGCTACCCTCACATCACCGCATGGACCAGACCTTCTCTGCGCAAACACATCGAGTACCAGCCGAACTGGCGCGTGATCTTCCCCGGGTGTTGGGGCCGAGCCAGGCCACGGCAATCGTCGTCGGCACCATCATCGGCAGCGGCATCTTTCTTGTGCCGCGCGAAATGATGCAGGACACGGGTTCGTCGACGCTGGTATATCTCGCGTGGATCGTTGGCGGCCTGCTCTCCCTTTTCGGCGCCATGACTTATGCGGAACTCGGCGCCATGCTGCCCTACGCCGGCGGAGAATACGTCTACCTTCGCGGCGCCTATGGCGACAAGCCCGCGTTTCTCTATATGTGGACGTGGTTTGCTGTGGCGAAACCGGCCTCGATCGCTGCCGTCACCATCGGCCTGGCGCGTACGCTGGAATTCTTCCCTGCTTTTCACTTTCTGACATCACAGGTTCCCGGGATCGGTGGGCCGCTGCCTCTGCTTTGGTCGCAGGTGTTCGCCATCGTGGTCACCTGGTTTATGACCGGGCTGAATTACCTCGGCATCAAGAAGGCCGGCGACTTCCAACTCGTCTTCACCATTCTCAAAGGCGTATTGATCCTCATTGTCGCGGCCTTCTGCTTTGCTTCGGCAACGGGTTCGTGGGGAAACTTCGCCACGTCGTTGCCGCACGCTACAGGAGGTTTTGGCGGCTTCATGCTGGCGCTCATCGCCACCTTATGGGCCTACGATGGGTGGAACGACTTGACCATGGTGGCCGGCGAAGTGCGGCGCCCCGAGCGCAGCCTGCCCATCGCACTCATCGGCGGCTTGTTTATCGTGGGCGTGCTCTTCATGGCTACCAATGCGGCCATCCAGTACATCTTGCCCGCCGCGCAAATCGCCACCAGCGAGCGGCCGGCGGTGGCCGCGCTCTCAGTGGTAGCGGGCCCCGGCGGAGCAGGTTTTGTGGCCGCCGCCATGGCCCTCAGCATCTTCGTTGCCCTTAACGGGACGGTCATGTCCGGCGCGCGCATCCCGTTTGCCGCAGCACGCGACCGGCTCTTCTTTCGCCAGTTCGCGCACATCGACCCGCGCTTCCAGTCCCCCTCAACTTCGCTCATAGTGCAAGGACTTCTCTCGACCATTCTGCTGCTCTTCCTGAGCCAGTTTCAGCAACACTTTGAGCTGGCGGTCTTTGCCGAATGGCTCTTCTACATGCTCACAACGACCACCGTCTTTGTTTATCGCCGCAAGCGCCCGGATCTCGCCCGTCCTTACCGCGTCTGGGGCTATCCATTGCTGCCCGCCATTTTCGTCGCGTGCGCAGCGGCCGTGCTCTTCTGGAGCTATATAGGCAACCTGAAGGGCTCGCTTCTCGGCACTGGTCTCATCCTGCTCGGGCTCCCCGTCATGTGGTTTGTACGACGCCGTTACGGAGCTTCGGTGCCCATTGAAGAGAGCCACCGTGAATGAAACAGGCGCGCAAAACATTGCGGGATAAGGTTGCTTGCTGGCGTTCTCAGATATACTTGACGGTCGCTTAAGATCGGCTGGAGGCGAGAGCATTGCGAGTCAGCTTATTTACACGCGAGTATCCCCCGCAGGTCTACGGGGGCGCCGGAGTCCACGTCGATTATCTAAGCCGCGAACTGGCAAAGGAGATCGAGGTCGAGGTGCACTGCTGGGGCCCACAGCACTCTGACCACGGCATGCTGCAAGTGCGGGGCGCGGAACCCTGGGACGAAATTTCCAACGGGACGGAAGGGAAATTCAAGGGAGCTCTCGAGGCCTTCAGCCTGAACCTCACGCAGGTTAAAGCCCTTCAGGGAATCGATGTCGTCCACACCCACACCTGGTATGTTTCGATGGCCGGCTATCTCGCCAAAAAACTCTACGGCATGCCGTTTGTCCTCACTACACATTCCCTTGAACCGCTGCGCGCCTGGAAGTCAGAACAACTCGGCAGCGGTTACGCCATGAGCTCGTGGATGGAGAGAACAGCGATTCTCGACGCCGACGCAATCATCGCCGTCTCGCAAGGTACCAAGGCAGATATCCTGCGCGCTTATCCCGACGTTAAACCCGGCCGCATTCACGTCATCTACAACGGAATTGATCTTGCCGAATACCAACGGACCGAGGAAATTCAAGCGCTTACCGATTACGGTGTCGATCCCGGCGTTCCGTATGTCTTGTTCGTGGGCCGCATCACACGCCAGAAAGGCGTTACGCATCTGGTCGACGCCATCGGCTACCTGCCCCCGGAAACTCAGGTTGTGCTCTGCGCCGGAGCGCCCGACACGCCTGAGATTGCCGCCGAGTTGCGCAACAAGGTCGAGGTTGCCCGCCGCAATCACCCACGCATTGTGTGGATTGAAAAGATGGTCACGAAGCAGGAGGCCATCCAGCTGTATAGTCATTGCCGCGTCTTCTGTTGTCCATCGGTTTACGAGCCCTTTGGCATCATCAACCTCGAGGCGATGGCCTGTCGGGCCCCGGTTGTCGCCAGCGCCACCGGGGGCATCAAAGAGGTAGTAGTCGATGGAGAGACGGGCTACCTGGTGCCCTTTGATCAGGACCCCATCACGAGTTTTCCGCTCAACCCTGAAAGATTCGCAAGAGATCTTGCCGTCCGTCTCCATCACCTCCTCCAGGAGCCTGAAAAATGCCGGCGTTTTGGCGATGCGGGGCGTCGCCGCGTAGAAGAGATTTTCAGCTGGACCGCGATCGCCCACCAAACGATCAGCCTCTACAAGAGCCTCATCGACAAGAGCAAGGCTGGCGGGCAACACTAGGCGAAGTACGATTCATGCATGCGCTCTATTTTGCGCAGAGCGCATGCTCGACACGAACGATGGCAACCAAACGAAGAACGTGACATCAACATGACAGTGACTCAAGCCGACGGACGCAGTCGCGTCATCATTGAATCAATTTCCCCCGAAGTGGACTGCGGCCGCTTTCCCGCGAAACGCACCGTGGGCGATCAGGTTCACGTTGAAGCTGACATCTTCACAGACGGCCACGATGGTGTGACAGCCTCACTCCTCGCGCATCGCGAAGGCTCCGCCAAGTGGATCGAGATCCCCATGCGTCCACTGGTCAACGACCGCTGGAGCGCTTCGTTCCGCGTGGGAGAATTGGGCCGCTACGCATTCAAGGTGCAGGGTTGGGTCGATCATTTCGAGACCTGGCACCGTGATCTGCTCAAGCGCATCAAGGCTGAAAGCGACGCCATTGTCGACTACCTCATCGGCGCCGATCTCATCACAGATGCCGCGAAGCGCGCGACAGGCGCCGACGCCGCCTTGCTTCTGGAACGCGCATCGGTACTGCGCGCGGGCAAAGGGCCGGTCGCCTTACGCACCCATGCGACCGACCCCGTGCTGCACGAATTGATCCTGCGCTTTCCTGACAAGCGTTTCGCAACCGAGTCTCACGAGCTCAGCATCGTTGTCGATCCGGTACGTGCGCGATTCAGTTCGTGGTATGAGCTTTTTCCCCGCTCCACCTCAGACCACGCCGGAAACCACGGTACATTTGCGGACTGCGAAAAGCGTCTGCCTTACATCGCCGAAATGGGTTTCAATGTTGTTTATCTTCCGCCGGTACATCCCATCGGCCACACTTTCCGCAAAGGCCGCAACAACAACCCAGAGGCCCAACCGGGCGATCACGGCAGCCCATGGGCCATCGGCGGGGAAGACGGTGGACACAAAGAGATTCATCGCGAGCTGGGTACCGTCGAAGATTTCAAGCACTTCGTTGCAATGGCGAAGAAGCTCGACCTGGCAGTCGCTCTCGACATTGCCTTCCAGGCGGCGCCCGATCATCCCTACGTGCGCGAACATGAGTCCTGGTTCCGCAAGCGGCCCGATGGAACTATTCAATACGCTGAAAACCCTCCCAAAAAGTATCAGGACATTTATCCCTTCGATTTTGAGAGCGAAGACTGGTGCGGCATGTGGGCGGAATTCAAGAGCGTTTTCCTCTACTGGATCGGCATGGGCGTCACGATTTTCCGCGTCGACAACCCGCATACCAAGGCGTTTCCCTTCTGGGAATGGGTCATCACCGAGATCAAGCGCGACCACCCCGAAGCTCTTTTTCTTGCCGAAGCGTTTACGCGCCCGAAAATCATGTACCGCCTTGCCAAGCTCGGTTTCAGCCAGTCGTATACCTACTTCCCCTGGCGCAATTTGAAAGGCGAACTCACGGCATATCTTACCGAGCTCACGCAGACCCCGATACGCGAGTTTTTCCGACCCAACCAATGGACCAACACGCCTGATATTCTCACCGAGTTTCTCCAGATGGGCGGTCGTCCGGCTTTTGCCATTCGCTTGTTGCTGGCAGCTACGCTGGGCGCGAACTACGGCGTCTATGGTCCCGCCTTCGAGTTACTTGAAAACCGGCCCGTGCGCCACGGCAGCGAAGAGTACCTCGATTCCGAAAAGTACGAAATCCGCCACTGGGACCTTGATCGGGCAGACAGCTTGCGGCCTTTGATCACGCGCGTCAATGAGATTCGGAACACCAACCCTGCTTTGCAAAGCGACTGGTCACTCAGATTCCATTTCACCGACAATGACCAGCTTCTGTGCTACAGCAAGGAGTCGGAGGATCGGTCAAACCTGATCGTGACCGTCGTAAATCTCGATCCGCATCATACCCAAACGGGATTCGCAACGCTGCCGCTAGATGAATTGGAAATTCCGCAAGACAGGGCGTTCGAGGCCGAAGATCTGTTAAGCGGCGAGAGATATCTTTGGAGCGGCCCGCGCAACTACGTCGAACTGAATCCGTCCAGTCGATCGGGCCACATTCTCAAAATACATCGCCGGATGAAGGTTGAGACGGACTTCGAATACTTCCTATGATCGGTCATCGAAGGGGGATTAGCCCGAATGATTTGTTTCACAAACAGCCCTCCGAGCGTCGGAGGCTCAGGATTTTCGCATCTCAGGGCAGAGTCAACTCATCTCAGTAGCAATGCCGGACATCCACCTGCTCGACAACCCCATTTGGAACGCGCTCAATACGGAGCACGCCGCTCTTGCTATCGGTGACGGATGCGCACGGCGGTATCCCGCGGATATCGGCCCCCTGTGCGGTACGGCAAATCAGACCGCGGCATGCTATCAATCGCTCCGCTCGCTTGCGGGCCCCGGCGGCGTGGTGGTGCTGTTTCTTCAGCAACCGCCTGTCGACCGTGACGGATGGACACTGTTGCGTGGAGGGGAACTGAGCCAAATGATCTGCTCGAACTCTCCGATTGCAGAACCGGCGCCACTGCCAACCAACGCGACATGCAGGCCTCTCACATCCGCCGACGTGCCGGCAATGCTGCAACTGGCCGAACTCACCGAGCCCGGCCCATTTCGCAATCGCACGATTGAATTAGGCGCTTTCTTCGGCATCTTCGATTCCGGCCGGCTGGTGGCCATGGCCGGTGAACGGTTGCACCTGCCCGAGTTCGTCGAGATTAGCGCGGTCTGCACTCACCCCGATGCACGTGGCAACGGTTATGCGCGCGCACTCATGTCACAGGTCATCCAGGAGATGGGGCAGCGCGGCAAGACGCCCATCCTGCATGTATTCGCCGACAACCACGCGGCCATTCGTGTCTATGAAGGCCTGGGCTTCACACTGCGCCGGACTTTGCATCTGGCAGTGCTGAAGAGCGGTCTCTGAGACTCAGAACTACTGCAAAGCCGGGCGAAGGGACCATTCCATTCGCGGCGCCGCTTTGAGATGCATCCCGGCTTAAACTTCACCATGAATTTGGGCGAGCCTTTCCTAGGCTGCGATGTCTGCCCTTTTCAAATGAATTTCCTTGATGGCGCTCATCACCGTAAACGTGTTCGGCCCGCTCAGGCGCATCGTCGTTTGAATACTGGTCCCATTTAGAATCAAGGGCTTGCGAAAAGGTGCCGTCGACGAAATCTGTGGGGTTGCCGCAGCTCCAAATTTGTTGTCTGTGTTGAATTCCAGGTCGGGAACACCGTCGACAAGATCTACAACTTCAACCGGTTCACAGTAAACCTTGACATTCAGGCGGACACAGCCTGAGATCCTGCCTCTTTTATCGATAATCTGCTGAATGGGCCTGAGCCTTTTGCGCATGGTGTACCTCAATTACGATGACGGTCCATGCCGAACAACTTATCCTCATCGGGAAGCTTCGCATGTGATTTAAATCACATCACCGTCAAATTACCGGATTGGGCGAAATCCGACATGGACAACTTCTGGACGCAGAACACAGGCAATTCGCTCTTTAGCTTACTCGTTCGTCTACCATCGAGAGAGTCCATGCCTTCCAAGCCAAAGCTCGGCCAGAACTTCCTCAACGATGCGCAAGCCTTGCAGCGAATCGTTGCGGCATTGGGGGATTGCGCCGGCCGCACCGTGGTTGAAATTGGCCCCGGCCGAGGCGTCATTACGCGTGCGCTCGCCGCGCGCGCCTGCCATGTGCTGGCCGTTGAACTGGACCCTAACCTGACTTCTCAACTGCGCGACAGCCTTCCACTTGAGCAGGTGACAATCGTCAACGAAGATGTGCTCAACTTCGACTTTGCCGCCGCCTCAACCGCCGCCAGTCAACGCCTGATCGTGGTTGGAAACCTGCCTTACTACATCACGTCTCCGATCCTGCTCAAACTGGCTGCCAACCACGCCTTCCTCGATCGCGCCGTGCTCATGGTGCAGCGTGAAGTGGCTGATCGCATTGTTGCTCCTCCCGGGTGTCGCGATTACGGCATGCTATCGGTGACAGTGCAACTCTACGGGCCGGTTGAGAAGCTGTTCTCGTTGCCCCCTGAGGCTTTCTCGCCCCCGCCTGAGGTACACTCCACTGTCTTTCGCTGGCGAATTGCTCCACGCATCGCCGAACTCGGCATCGAGGAGTCGGATTTTCTCCGGTTCTTGCGCCTGGCATTTGCCCAGAAGCGCAAAACCCTGGCCAACAATCTTCGCGCGGCCGGATTCCCTCTCGGTGCCATCCCTGCCGGGCTTTCCGTGGCTGGCATCGATCCGCAGGCCCGCGCCGAGACGCTGGCCCTCGACGCGTTTGCGACTTTGTGGCGCAGTCTGAAATCGGGATAGGGGGAGCAGTTACCCGCTCTCCCCTCCCACACCACCTGGCATGCGGGTCCGCACCGGGCGGTTCGAGAAGTTGAGGTTTACCCCCGTGCTCCTTGTGTGAGGGCGCGGGCGTCGGTCTTCATCACTGCCCGGAACAGACTTGGCTTCACCTCGCCCCTTCCGGACTGTTCCGCCAATGCGGACATCTGATGCCATTTCCAACACATCGCCTTCCAAGAATCACTCCTTCTCGTTCGGCCCTTCACTGACTTTCGCCAGCTACTACGGCCTTGGCTGACTTCTCGCTCCGGCTCGACGCCGTCACCCTTTCAGGCATGAGGCGAGATCTCCCCAGGTAAGAACGCACTCCTTCACTGCACGACCGCCGGATTTACGACACCGCCCCTTGGTCACAAGAGCTTCGCGGTCCGTTGCCCGCTCGCCCTGGTCAGCACCGCCTTTTATCCGGTTCTTGTTCATCGGCCCGCAGCTTCAATCCACGCTTCCTCCCCACACTCGGTCGCCCTCATGCAGTTGCGTTTCACTTCGCTCGTTGTGACCAACTCGCGACGGGACTTGCACCCGTAAGAGTGCGCCCATGCTGGGCGCACAACGGAAGGGGCTACTTCGTCACCCGAAGTAGCCCCTCCAATCACAAACTCTTCCGTTTAGTGGTGTGCTCCACCACCGCCGCCACCACCACCGCCTCCACCGCCGTGTGAGGCGCCGCCCCCACCGCCGCCGCCCATTGATGCACCAGAGGAGTGCGAGGCACCGCCGCTGTAGGACCCGCCGGAAGATCGACTCGCTGATGCTCCACCACTATATCCGCGGCTCGGCGCCGAGGGGCGAGCGCTATAGCCCCCGTAATACGTTGACGGACCACCGGAAGGCCTCGCGATATTCCCATATCCTTGACGGCCGCTCAAACTATTGTTCGGGCCCTGGACGTAGCCATACCTCACCCCACCTCCCGAATAGGTCGCTGTCCTATTCGTCCCACCGGAAGGCTCTCGGTCATATACAGCCCGCGGAGAAAGCGGACGAAGCGGCTGTACCGTATTTCCAGCCACCACCACTGGGGCGTTCCTTGTCCTCACAGGTGAGGCCGATCCACCGTTGTGCAGACGGTTCACGGCAATCACCGGGTAAGGTTCATACTTGCCTCCAGCCCGAATCGGAGTTCCGCTTCCAGGTCTGATTGGTCCAGCTCGCGGACGGCGTGGAGGCTGATACCGAAACGGCGTATTTCCAACGTTGAAACCCCAGCCGCCGCCACCCCACCACGGAAAACCCGACCCGGGCGCCCAGCCCCAACCGAAGCCGTCGTAATAACTCCACATACCGGACGCGTACGGCATGAAGCCCCATGGCTCGCACGAAACCCAGGCGTAACCAAAGGCGGGCGTCGCCATCCAGTTTCCGCAGCCATATGGATCCCAACCCGCACTCTCAGCCTCATAGGGCGACCAGACGTACCCCTGACCCGGCACGTTATACCAATTGCCATTGGCGTCCAGATCGCTCCAGGCGGGATTGTTGCTGTTTGGCACGCTCGACGTCGCGGTTGTCCGATCCGCTTCTTGCGAGGTCAGAACCTGGTCGCGATCGGAATTCCACGCATCCCACGAGTCGGGCTCAATCGATTCGTTCAGCGCATAGTTTCCGGGATCGGCACCGTTCAACTTCACGCTTTCGCCACCGTGCAGGTCCAGCGCCAGGCTAGTGCCGCCCTCGAGATGAGCATTTCCTGAGAACACTGCAAGGTCGCCGGGAGGGTTGTCGAGATTGATACGCAGGACTGAAAAACCAGTGGTTGTCACGACACTGCTGCCGAACTGAACCCGGATGTGGTCGGTGGGCGTGTCACCCTGTAACTCAAAGTAGCCCAAGCCACTGTTCAGCACCAGTTTTGTATCGGTCGCGTCCCCCTGTTGGCGCAACACCTCGAGCGTAAGCGAACTGCTGGGCGAAACGCGCGCGATGCTTCCGTCCTCGAATTGAATCTCGGCTCGGCCGTCGTCGGAGGTCGTGATTTGCGTCCCCTCAAACAATGGCGCGTTAGCCAGAGCCTGCGCCGCAAGGATCGTGCTGCCTTGCGAAAGCTGAACCTGACCCTCAACATTGCTCAATCTGACCGCCCGCGCGGCAGGTGCTGTCGACTGGGCCATCATTCCCAGTCCCAGAGTCAGAGTTCCCACCACCGCTGCCGCAAATCCAATTGCGTCGATCCGCGAATCGAACCTGATCGCCCATCCGTTTTTCATGGCGCCCCAACCCTTTCACCGCACCGCTTTTTACACCGTCCGTGCCCAAAGGATGCCAACATACATTGGACACCCGGCGCGGGGGGAAAGTCGCGTTAAATCGCTGCCCGGCAGTTATTTATTTCGCTGACTGCGACAAAAGTATGCGGGCCCGCTTTCGTACCCGCTCCATCACATCCGGGTCCCCTTCAAGCCGCTCCAGAATCCCGCGTATCGCGCACACCTGCTGCAATCTCCCATCGCCCGATCCCTCCAGTAAATACTGCATCTCCTTGTCAAGTCCAAGCGGGTCATGTTGGAGGAGGAGTTGAAGCCTTGCGCCTTCGATGAGGGTTGAACCTACGGCTACAAGGGAGTCGCCGAGGGATTGAATCTCTTTATCGCGGGAGTAATTGAACTCGCAGGATCCTTCGCCGCCGGGGCCGGTGTAGCTGATTTTCTTCCAACCCTGGAAGGCTACTTTCAGACGGCTTTCGCATTGCTCGTTGAAAAACTTATGATGGCGGGCCGTTTCAAAAACGCGATCAGAGAAGGCCTGGCTGAGCTGGACGTCGCGATCGATGGCGATCGGCTCCATGGCTTCCAAGGGTCCGGCGGGATCATTGCCCCGATCCGCGTGGAAGTGGCCGCTGCCGTCGGGATGAATGACGAGGGTCCAGTTGGAAGGGGTGAGGCCGGGGTTCGAGAATTGGACCCGAACCACGGGACCGGGCTCGGCCTGGTTCGGCAAAGCGAGCATAGCCGCGGCCAGCGCGAGAATAAACAACCTCATCGGACGGCCCCCTGCTGCAACAAAGTCTGCGCCGTATGGATGTGGCAGATGGCAATCGCCAAGGCGTCGGCAGCGTCAGGAGGCTGCGGCAACTCCTTCAATTCCAATAGCCTGGCGACCATGAACTGCACCTGCTCTTTTTTTGCGAGTCCATAACCGACGACGCTCGATTTGATCTTTAGCGGTGCGTATTCGGCCACGGGCAATCCCTGGGTGGCTGCCGCGAGAAGGGCCACTCCACGCACCTGTCCAAGCTTCAACGCCGATTTGGCATTCACGGAGTAGAACACCTCCTCAATTGCCACCACTTCCGGCTGCCAACGCTCGATGGCGAAGTTCAGTTCGCTGAACACCTGCGCCAGCCGTTCGGGCAAGGGCTTCGACTTCGACAGACGGATGGCTCCGAGGGCGTTGCAGAGCAGGCGAGGCTCGCGTCCGGAGTCATCCGACTCAACTACCCCGAAACCCGTTACCTCTGTGCCGCAGTCGATTCCGAAGACCCGCATCGGCTGACAGTTTACCGCAGGCGAGGCGTGGTGCGGAATGCCTGCGAGCGGATTGTAGCCGGAGGGCCAACAGGGGGCCGAAAAGGTTGGATTCCGGACGCCAGCGGGTGTGCAGATAATTACAAGGTTTTAGGAGAAGATGGAATTATGCCGGATGCACCGACGTCCGGGAAAGAGGACCGGAGATGGTTCAGATGGGGCAAGAAGAGCAACTGAGGCGGGAACTGGACGAAGTTGCGCTGGGATTCAGGCTGGCGCATGCGACGCCGGACCGTCCCGAGGGGTGGTTGAAGCCGGTGCGGCAGGCCATTGGGATTTCGACGGAAGAGGTGGGGCGGCGCATGGGCGTGAGCAAGTGGGCGATTTACGGTCTGGAGAAATCGGAGAAGGAGGCGCGGATCATGCTGGGAACGCTGCGGCGGGCGGCGGAGGCGATGGACTGCGACCTGGTGTATGCGCTGGTGCCACGGGAGGGGACGCTGGCGGAGATGGCGGCGCGCCGGAGGGCGGCGGCAGAGGTGGAACGGGAACGGGCGCGGCAACGGCAGAAAGAGCAGTGGAAATCCCCGACGTGGCGGGCAGCGGCGGGAAAGGCTCTGCTGGAAACGTTCCGGCGGGCTGGATTGAAGGTGGGGTAAAGGCTCAATCGGCGGGTCGGCGGTTGAGGTTCGTGGTATCCCACCTTTCGCTTGAAAGACGCGAAAGATGGGGCACCCAGTTCATTGGCTGGGAAAGGGTGAGCCACACGCCACAGAACGCGAGGGGCACCCGCAAATCCGCCTCGATCCCAAGGCGTCAGGTTGAGTGGAATGGGCGGCGCGTTGTTCTGTGCGCCGCCCAGGAAAGCGATGTTTTAGCCCGCTGCCGTGGCATGCATGTGATGTTGCAGTTCATCCATCGACACGTCACGGGTATGAGTGGCGAAGTACCACTTATGCCCGAAAGGGTCTTGGAAACCAGCGGTGCGGTCGCCATAAAACTGATCGGCAACCGGCCGGATCAACTTGGCTCCTGCGGCAGCGGCTTGTTTGGCGGTGGCATCCACGTCGGGGACATAGACATGCAAGCTCACGGGCGAACCTCCGTAGTGGTTCGGACCGTAGGCATCCATCTTGGGAGCATCGTCCGCGAGCATGATTTTCGAATCTCCCAGTTGTATTTCGGCGTGTACCAGACCGCCTTCGGGTCCCGGCATGCGCATGACTTCTTTTGCGCCGAATGCGCGAATGTAGAAATCGAGCGCGTTGCTTGCTTTGCCCTCGCCGATGATCAGGTAGGGCGTAACCGAATGGTATCCGTCAGGTATGGGCTTGACTTGAGACATGGGGGAAAACCTCCTGTTTTTGTTCTTACGGAAGTCAGCTTACGCCCTTCAAAAAAAACAGGGAACTGCCGGCGAGATGTCGTGCGCACATTTCTGCTGAATTTCACAATTGGAAGGACTTCGAGCAGCGGGGATGCGAGTGGGTTTTGAGGTTGGGGAAGTATCGGCCACTTCAGGCCACAATACAGCGGAACGCAGGGGCACTTCTTACTGTGTGCCCATTGGGATTTGTACTTACCCGCTCTAACCGCACAGAACGTGGTTGGGATTGGGGCACCCGGCGATCAAGTATTGATGAGAACGGAGACCTGGAACATGAAGCCGAATGAACCCAGCCGCACAGCCCTGATGATCGCTCGACAAAGAGCTGCTCACCAGGTGCTCGATCATGGCTCAATCCTCGATGACCCATATGCCATGAAGATTCTGCGTGAAGACGAAAAGGACGTGCTTCAATTTGCGAACGCACACCCGCTGGCCAGCATCGGACGTCTGTTCACCGCGGCGCGCAGCCGGATTGCGGAAGATGCATTGGCAGGAGCAGTGAAGAGAGGGATTCGGCAGATCGTCATCCTTGGCGCGGGACTCGACACTTTCGCACTGCGGAATCCCCATGGCGGTCTAGAGATCTATGAGGTGGACCACCCCGCGACGCAGGCGGGGAAACGCGAACGCCTGGCTGAAGCTGAAATCGCGCTTCCGCCATGGCTTGTTTTCGTCCCAGTCGATTTCGAGCGGGATGATGTGGGAGAGGGGGTGGGAGAGAAGCTTGTGGCCGCGGGCTTTAAGCAGAACTCGCCCGCGTTTTTCACCTGGCTCGGGGTTGTGCCCTATCTGACGGAGGACGCTATTGGGCGCACCCTGGGCTACATTTCGTCAATCCAGAACTCGGAGGTGGTGTTCGACTACATGGAACCTCCCGAGGCATTCTCAGAAGAGCTAAGGCAGATAGAAAAGGCGCGGGCCGAACAGCTTAAGAAAATGGGGGAACGCTCTGATACCCGATTCGAGCCGGCGGACATGGCAGCGATTCTTCGCTCACACGGATTTAGAGATTTCGAAGACATCAATTTCCAGGAGATCGCGTCCAGGTTCGGCCACGCCGTTCAAGGACTCGCGCCGGGACAGGCTGGTCTTCATGTGGTCCACGCTAAAAACTAATTGAACGCGAACAACGATTGCTATTCAAATTGAGGGCCGGTCCACGGGCAAAAGCCGCTCGGCGGGTAAAGGAAACGCTGCGTTTTTTACGCAAGCGGTGAAGCGGTGCACTTTTACAGAACCATTTATTCAACTTATGCAACCAGTTCTGGTGGATCAGGCCAGGGCGAAATGAGGTGGAGATGAGCAGTGAAAGAGTGGCAGAGGCGAGGCGGGAGCTGGAGACGGCGGGTCTGGCTTTTGAAGTGATGCGTCGGCGGGCGGGCAACGTGGGGGGATGGATTCGGGCGGTGCGGAAGGCGGTGGGAGTTCCCGTGGAAGAATTGGCGGAGCGGATGGGGATTGGGGAGAGAGAGATTTACCGGATGGAATCGCGGGAGAAGGACGGCCGGATCAGGGTGGGCCGACTGCGGCAGGCGGCGGAGGCGATGGACTGCGCGTTGATTTATGCCCTTGTGCCGCGGACGAGCACGTTGGACGGGCTGGCGGCGCGCGAGAAGGCCGCGAAGAAGAAGGCGCGGGAGTTGAAATGGCTGAAAAAGAGGCTGAAGAAAGGCAGGGTTCCAGGAGCAACCAGCGGCGCGGACGCGCTGCGTCATGCGGCGTGGCTGTTGCTTCGGCGGGTGGGGATCAGGGTGGGAGGCAGGCGCCAGGGATCAGCGGGCAGCGGGCAGGGGTCAGAAGGAACGAAAAAGGACTGGTGGGTGCGTGCTTTTGAAGGCGGTCGCAAGAAATTGCGGGGTGACTCGCGGTGAGGGCGGATTAGGGAGTGCGAACCTGATGGGGAAAGCTTCAATTCCGCCTTAGCGGAGCTTGGACAGGCGCCCGGATTTTGGGGGCACAAGGCCAGGGTGGGCCACTCGCCGTTTTCTGGTAAGTCAAAGTGGAGTTATCATTAAGCCGGAAGTGGAAAAATGAAGATTCGATTGTCATTTGCTTTTGCCTTGGTGTTCGCGACCCTCACGAGTCCCCTTCCGACAATGATTGCCTACGGGCAATCGATGCCGAATGTGGTGCTCCAACAGCAGTTCACGCTGACACCGTTCCCGAAACCTGCTTCGCTGTTATCGGAGGAACGTTCTTGTCCTTATTTCCTTTGGACAAAGGATTTCACTCCCGAACAGAGGATAAGCTTCAATTACGTCGACAAGGCGCGGATGACGGCGAGCAATGCCCCGGTACTGGCGAACGTATCGATCATCATCGATCCAAAAGACAGCGTTCCGATTGCGACGACGGATAGCCCCACGGATTCGGATGAAAAAGTATGGGAGATAAGCATGTCCCAGGAAACTTATAATGCCAACGCGAAATGCCTGGGGGGCATTCCGGTTAAAAGCGCACACTGATCGCGCCTATGGGCGCGGCAAAGTGGCCGCGGGAATGGGAACACATTTCCCGTCCTGCGGTTTTTTGCGTGACAGTAGCGGGACGGATGTAAGCCGTAAAGGCAACCGCGGATCTTTCGGCTACGCTTAAGATGACGACGGTTTTTGGGCCTGCGTGGTTCGACTACGCTCAAGACGACAAACTTCGGCTACACCCAGAATGACAAATGGCGTTTTGCAGGGGAAGGCAACAACGGCCTGCGAATATAGGGTCGCAGGCCGCTGCCGGTGGACTGTTGGGATTGGACTGGAGGCCTTCGCGCTTCCGCGATTGCCAGAGCCGTAGGCGGCACACTTCCGCCGGGTCTTATCTGGGGCTGCGGCACTTTAAGAGATCGCCGGAGACTTGAGCCACTTGCCCGGCCGTCGTTCGCTGATGCTTTCGGCGGCTTGCGGCTGACGGCTCCGGTGAAGAGCCTCGCTTAAAATGCCCTGGGGCGCAAGGGCCTCAGGCCTCAGTCACCTCACGTATGAAACAACAAGAACATTCAATCTGCATTCGCTGGATCAACCTCCTTTCCCGTGTACCGCTAAGCTAAACCGGCAGGCGCGGCGCGTCAAGGGGCGTGCTGGAGACTTCAAGGGGCGCGTGCAGGAGACGGTGCGGGTCGCGATGCCGCTGCTGGAAGCGAACCGGATGCTACCAGGAAAAACTATCGGCACCGCAAAGACTATCCATAGTACAGTTTGACGATGATCCGATGACGGACGAAGGATTGAGCCGGATTGACGGCGCATTCGGGAGCGCGCAACTGGGACCGCGGATTTGGGAGCGCGCATTCGAGAACGAAGCGAGAGAACGGAGGAGAGATGCGTTTGCGGACGATTGTGCTGTGTGGATTGCTGATTGGGCTCGCCGCGGGCTGCGGGGCCGAGCGGGACGGGAGCTATGTGAAGAGCGTCGTCGCTGCGCACAAGGGAAGGGCAAACGGGGGAGCTGTCGATGGTGCCAGATTGGTGTCGGCGTTGTATTGGATGGCCGGAGACCAGGGCGTGCCCGAAAGAGACAAGCCCGTGGCAAAGGATGCTGAAAAGGCTCCGAAGCCAACGGCAGAGAAGATATGGGCGCTGCTGAATTCGAGTTTTGGCCTGTGGGTTCTTTCGTCCGTGGTTCTGGCGTGGATCACGAAGGCATATTCGACCATGGAATCGCGCAAGGCGGAAAACCTGAAGCGGAGTACAACCAAGCAGCGACTCGACACGGAGATTGCGATTCGGCTGGCCATGTCGCTGGACGGGTTGCGGCTGTACGAGGCAGCGGCGAAGGGGCAGCCGACCAAACCGCAGAACATCTACATTGATGCCTACAACAGCCTGGAGAACTTCTTCATTCACAATCCAAACAACCCGCGCGATTACTCGGTCTATCCGGAGTACCGGGAGCGCACCTTTCGGGCGCTGATTCTGGAGCTAAGGTCGGTTGTGGAGTCGCGTGAAATTGAGGACCTGAAAGAAGCGCTGGACGCGTTTGAGGACCTCTCGGACGGCTCGGGAACGTACCAGGGAGAGGCAACGGCAGAAGGCTGCCTGAAGGCTTTTGAGGAAGTGCAGAAACTGCTGCGGGACCGGCTGCTGCAGGAGCGTTGGAAGCCGATGGTGGACTTTCTCGTGGCTCGCGAGAATCGAGCGGAAGTGCAGAGCTGAGGGAAATTCGCGATAGGAATGCGTCTCAATCGCCGCCGGTTCCGGGTGCGGTTTCGAGCGCGTCGCGGTCCCAGCGGGCGCAGTTGGCGGCGGCGGCATAGGTGCTCTGAAGAAACTGGAGCAGGGTTACATCGGGATCCGGCGACTGGCGCATGGCCTCGTAGGGCAGCACGAACTCGCCCATCGCGGAATTGAAAGAGGCCGCGGTGGGCAAGATGGGGTATTGTGCGTAGCCGGGCGGCTCGGGGTAGGCGTAGCTGTAAAAGAACGGCTCGACGCCGGGCGCTCCCGGCCAGAATCCGCAACTGCTGACCTCGTGCGAGTAGGCGTCTCGCGTGACGCGATCGGGAAGCCCGGGCATGCTGGGATGCTCGGGGGCGGTGCGGCCGGAGAAACGCGTGCAAGCCAGATCGAGTGCTCCCCAAAAAAGGTGGATGGGGCTGACCTTGCCGATGAAACGGGCGCGAAAGACGGAGAATACACGCGTGGTCTGGAGGAGGACCTGCCAGAAGCGCTGCGCGAATTTGGCGTCGTAGGCCTGGTGCGTGGTGTCCTGGTCAAAGGGGATGGGCTGTGGGATTTCGCAGGGGATGTGCCAGATGCTGACCGGAGTGCCGAGGCTTTGGAGCGCGTCCATTAACAATTGGTAGAACGCTGCGACGGTGATGGGCTTCAGAGGGATCTTTCTGCTTTCGCCTTCGCTGGTTTGCAGCAGGAGTGCGTGCTCGACAAAATCGAAGTCGATCTGCAGGGTTTGGAAACCGTGCCACATGGGCCCTGTGGTCAAGCCGCGCGCGGTGGGATAGAGCGTGACGTTCCAACAATGATTGAGGGCCGGCGTGAGTGCGAGGCGAACCTTGCCGACCATCTGCATCCAAAGTTGCAAGGTGAGGCAGGTGTCGCTCCATTCAGCCTGGGGCAGGGGTGGCCACACGGCTGACGCATGGCTTTCGGTCTCCGCCATAAGGGTCTAGACGAAAGCGAGGTTCAGGTTGTCGATCGCTTCGTCAATCTCCGCAGTACTTTTGTAGCCAACGGTAACGCAATCCACGCCTGCATTTCTGAAAGCGAAGCGCATCGCCTGCTGGCGATCGTCGTGGTTGAATACGCCTTCGCCGATGAGCTTCATGCTGATGACGCCCATGCCTTCCTGCTTGACCTGTTTGACATGCGCCACGACCTCTGAGACGTTGCCGATCTCGCCGCTGTCGTGGTGCGGGGTATCCATGCGAACCCCTTTGTGGTTCATGCGAATCATGGCCACCTGAAGCCACTTGTCGCCGGGGACCTGGCGTAGCGCGGGCAGGCCGTGTACCGAGGCTCCGTGGCTGCGAATGGTCTTTTTCGATTCGGCTTCGAGGATCGCATCCTGCCAGCGGGCGGTGTCAGAAGGCCAAGTAGCGGTGTGCTGCCAGTGGAGCAGCATGATGTCGAAGTACTCGGTGCTGGAGTTGCGGCGCAACTCGTCGAGTTTCTGCTGAGGATTGACGTCGCCTTCGGTGGTCACTTTGGACATGATGCGGTAGCTCTCGCGGGGCAGGCCCTTGAGGGCGACGGCAAGCATCTGTTGCGACTGGCCGTAGGACTCCGCGGTTTCAAAGAAGCGGATACCGCGGTCGTAGGCATGACGGACGAGGCGCGTAAATCCTTCCTGGCCCAAGTCCTGCTGCACCTGGCCGCTGAAGGTGCCGGTGCCGAAGGCAAGGCGCGTCACTTTCACATCGGAACGTCCGAGGGTAACCCAGGAGGTGGCGGCTTCGCGCTCGGCCGGGAGGGTGAGATTTCCGACGCCGGCGACCGCGCCGGCAACAATTCCGGCTTTCAGTAGATCTCTTCGGGAGAGTGGGGACATTTTGACCTCCGCGACTGGCCGGGGAAAGGCCATTTGCGGGAATGGTAGCACAAAAGCGGGGGGCAGAGAGGTTAATCACGGCGCAGCGCAGCGGTTCCCTATTTGGTATTCGCAGTTCCCTGCCCTTACCAGCTATGCAGCCACTCTTCGTCGCGGCCGATGCGGATGGGGGTGTTGAAGAGTTGGCTGAGTGTTGACTCGGTAAGCAACTGACCGCGGGGACCATCGGCAACGATGCGGCCGGCGCGCATGAGAATGACGCGCTCGATTTCAGGGAGGATGTCGCCGAGGTGATGGGTGACGAGGACCAGGCCGGTTCCTTCGGCGGCGAGGCGGCGGAGGGTATCGCGGAGTTCGCGCTGGGCGGCGAGGTCGAGGGCGTTGGAAGGCTCGTCGAGCAGCAACTGGCGGGGGCGGTGGACGAGGGCGCGAGCGATGAGGATGCGGCGCTTTTCACCCGCGGACATTTCGCCAACAAGCCGGGCAGCCAGGTGGGAAGCTTCAATGCGTTTGAGCGCCTCAGCGGCGCGGGCCCGCATTTCTGTTGTGACGTGGAGGTTGGGCCACAGGGTCGATGCGGAAAAGAAGCCGGCGATGACGGCGTCGAGCCCGGTGGTGACGGCGGTGCGCTCGCCCGGCAGATCAGTACCCATGAGGCCGGCGCCGACCACGCCGAAGTGACGGCGCAACTGGGTCAGGTCCCAGCGGTCGCGCCCGAAGATGCGCAGACTCATGCCCGGCTGGACGATGGGGTAAATCTGGCAGGACATGGCGAGGATGAGGGTGGACTTGCCGCAGCCGTTGGGGCCGAGGATGGCAACATGCTCGCCGGCGCGGATGGTCAGGTTGATGTTGTGGAGCACGACGCGATCTCCGCGGGCCACGTTGACCCGGCGCAGGGAAAGGAAGTCCGTTTCTTCGATTTTCGAGGGGATTGGCTGGTTGGAGGAGTTTTCGTTCATCAAATTGTCCGCAGTTTCCACTCTATCGGACTTGTGGCGGGAAAAGGCCCGACATGGGGAGGATATGAAGCGAGCGGGCCTGGCTGTTGCGGGCGCGAATGAGGGAATCTAACCGGGAATGGATTTGACCCGGCGGCGCCCCTTTTTCAAGTACATCAATTGATCGGCGCGCTGCACGAGATGCTCCGCGGTTTCGCCGGGCTGAACGACGGCAGCGCCGATGGAGATAGCGACCGTTACTCGCCGATCATGGCCGGCAGGTATTGCGGTGTGCGCCACGATTGCGGTGCAGCGGTCTGCCAGCCTCACAAGGGTTTCAAGCGTGACGCCGTGGACGATGGCGACGAACTCATCTCCGCCCCATCGACCTACAATGTCGGCAGGGCGCAGCGACGTGGCGATGGTTCTGGCCGCTTCCTTCAGGACACGATCGCCGCAGGCGTGGCCGAGGGAATCGTTGATTTTCTTGAAGTGATCGAAATCAATGACCAGCACGCCGAAAGGATCGTTGTGCAGGTGGTATTCCTGGAGAGCCGTCTGGAGCGTCATCTCGAGGAAGCGGCGATTGGGAAGCTGGGTGAGGTGATCGAGGAAGGCCATCCGCCGCATGACTTCGGTTCTGCGCCGGCTTTCATTCTGGGCCGAATCGTCGCTAAATATCTCGATGGCGCCGACAATGGAGCCGTCTTCGCCGCGAATGGGCTGGACGCGCACCGAAACGGGAACGCGGCGCCCCAGCTTGTGGCGAAGGTATACGTTGGCTTCGCGCGGATTGCCGTCGGTCATGCAAGCCGATAGAGGGCAATCCCCATGGCAGAGACGGTTCCCGTCGTAGTCGATATGACTGAGGATTTCGTCATAGCACTTGTGGCCGATGAGTTCTTCCGCCTTGTAGCCGGTCAGGCGAAAAGCGCCTTCGTTCCAATAAAGAATCCGCCGGTCGCGGTCGACGAAGTAGACGCCGTCACTCATGTGGTCGAGAAGGTCTTTGTAGAAGCCGGGATCGGTGGGAATCATCGCAGATCGGTGCCCTCTGGCAGACTTACGGGGCCGTTTTTTTCACATGATGACCTGTTTTGCATTTTCGCGCAATCGATATCGAAAATGCGGTCACGGGCAAAGGGCGAATGAGAACAGGGTCTTAAAGGCACTGTGGTGGGGTCAACCACTTCACGGGTTTGATGCACTGCCTCGGGCGGCGCGATGCCCGCCTGCTAGATTAGATAAGTCAAATCCTTCACCCCCGGCGGCCAAGATATGCCGCATGGACCCTGGGAATCCATGAGCGAGGTATTACCGATTCTTATACCGAAGGGCTTTCGCTTTGGCGCGGCCAAGGCGGGGCTGAAGCAAAGCGGACGGACGGATTTTGGGTTGATTGTGGCGGATGCCGGAGCCAGCGCAGCCGCTGAGTTCACCGCCAATCGCGTGATGGCCGCGCCGCTGATTGTGGGCAAGGCGAATTTGAGCGCCAGCGGCGGCCGCGTGTGCGTGGTTGCCATCAACGCGGGCAACGCCAACTGCGCCGCGGGGCAGCCTGGGCTGGATGCCGCCCGCGCTACCTGCGCAGCTGCCGCGGAGATATTTGGATGCAGCGCGCAAGAGGTTTTTCCGTCGTCGACGGGAATCATTGGAGTGCCATTGCCGGCGGAGAAGCTGATCGCAGTGCTTCCGGAACTGGCCGCGCAACTGGGCGCCGATTCGGACCATTTTCATCAAGTGGCGGAGGCGATTTTAACCACCGACAAGGTGGAGAAGGCGGCCTTTGCGAGCCTTGAGAAGGATGGGAAAGAGGTGCGCATCGCCGCTCTTTGCAAGGGCTCGGGGATGATTCACCCGCAGCTTGTGCCGCACGCAACGATGCTGGTGTATATCCTGACCGATGCGGTCATTGAGCCTGAAGCGCTCAGGCGGTATCTGCGGGATGCCATGGGGGTGAGCTTCAACCGCATCTCGGTGGACGGGGACACGTCGACGAACGATACGGTGCTGCTGCTGGCATCGGGCGCGAGTGGCGTGGCGGTAGAGCCGCTGAACACAGACTTTGCCGCGGCGTTGACGGAGGTATGTACTTCGCTGGCGCGCCAGATCGTGGCTGACGGCGAGGGCGTTACACACGTGGTGGAGTTGCGCATTGCCGGAGCGGCGACAGATGCGGATGCGCTGCGGGTCGCGAAGGCCATTGCACATTCGCCGCTGGTAAAGACGGCCTGGGCCGGGTGCGACCCCAACTGGGGCAGGCTGATGGCCGCGATCGGCTACTCTGGCGCTGAGATTGACCCGGAGCGCATTGACATCTGGTTTGGCACATTGCGGATTTGCCGCGATGGAGGGCGGGCACGCGAGTTCGATGAGGCGGCTGCCCATGCATACCTGCAACAGCGGGAATTCTCAATCGCGATCCATCTCAACCAGGGCGCGGGAGAGTGCGTTTTCTGGACGACGGATCTGACGCACGAGTATATCCACATCAACGCGGACTACTCGACGTAGCGAGCGGTTTTTTAGGGCCAGCCGGTGGAGCGGCGTGGTGCATTTTGAAGTGAGCGGGCGACGGGACCGCCGCCGCGAGGGCCAGGCTGAGATTTCGGGTCCGTCTACAATCGGAACGGAATCGGTAACTAAATCGGAATTGAATGGGAGTTGAATGGGAGTTGCAGATGAGGTCCAGGCAACGATGAAGGGCAGAAGTGCAGCGCAGAAAATCACCGGGCAACCGCAAGCGGCGGCGAGCAAGAACGGCTTTTCGCTGATTTCGAGAGAGAAGCTGATTGAACTCTATGCGGCGATGGTGAAAGGCCGGATGATTGCGGAACGAGCCGCGCTACTGAGCAAGAAGGGCGTAGGCATGGGCGACTTGAACGCGAGCATGGGGCGCGAGGCCGTGATCGCGGGTGTCTCGGTCGACTTACTGCCCGAGGATACGCTCAGCCCATCAGACTGCGACGTTGTTGCGAGCTTTATCAAAGGCGTGCCTCTCGAAAAGCTGTTTTTGAGCCTTTGCGAAGGCAACGGCCAGCCGCACGCGGCGGCGAAACTCCGCTACGACCCGCAGGCAAATGTCATCGCGCCTGCCACCCACATCGGCACGCAGCTCGAGATTGCGTGTGGCGCGGCGCTGGTTCACAAATCGGCGAAGAACAACAAGATTGTTGTAGTCTGCGGGGCAGACGGGTCCGATTCGCGCGAATGCGAGTCCTGGAGCAAGTCGCTGCACTTCGCAGGACAAAACGAACTGCCCATGCTGTTTGTCCGGCATAGCGGGGACGCGGATGCGCAGGAGAGCCGGACTAGCTCAGGGAGCCGGACTAGCCCGGAGAGTCGGACGAGGCGGGGAAGAAATGAAGGATCAGCCACCACCACGGCGTCCCGCAGCGCCCCGGTGATCACCGTGGATGGCAGCGACGCAGTGGCGGTGTATCGAGTCGCCAGCGAATCGATCAACCGCGCGCGCCTGGGCCGCGGTCCGACGCTGATTGAGTGCAGCAGCCTGGGACACGAACCCGGGACGGAGAAGGCAAACGGGGCGCGCCGCACGGCTCGCGACCCTATCGACGCGATGGAAACCTACCTCATGGGCAAAGGGCTGTTCAGCCGGGAAATGAAGCGGCAAATCGCTGCCGGATTCAGCCGGGAATTGGACGCAGCTACCAGATTCCTCAGCAATTAGTCCAAGACATAGCCCGACTCTTGCCAGGCGCGCATCAAACCATGGAAGCCGGTCCCACGAATCAAAGGGCCTCAAAATCCGGATGATAAAGTGAGGGTATGAAGGTGAGCAGATGCGGGGTTATTTCCCCAGCGATCCGATGCGCGACCGTGTTGACAGGAATTCTGATTTTGTCTGCCATCTCAGTTGTGGCCGAGACCCCCGGGACGCCGAAGGACCGCGGGCAAGCGGGACCCGACTCGAGCAGGCCGGCGCCGGTTTGCGAACCTTCGATTCTGGACTCGCCTTATATCCCGGTGGATAGCTGGGTCTACCCGGCGATGCTGCGGCTTTATTCGCTGGGATTCGTTGACAATGTGTTCCTGGGAATGCGCCCATGGACCCGCGCCAGCGTCAGCCACATGCTGGAGCAGGCGGGCGCGCGCATCGACGATGCGGATGAGGGTCCGGCCACTGACCAGGCGCAGGGCATCTACGAGTCGCTGACGGAATACCTGACTGAGGATACGCAAGGTCCGTGCGGCGCGCATCAGGGCAGCACGCGGCTGGAATCGGTTTACACTGTCGCGCGCGCCATCAGCGGTACGCCTTTGCGCGACAGCTTCCATCTTGGCCAAACCATCGTGAACGATTATGGCCGCCCTTATGCCAACGGCTTCAACAACTACACGGGCGCCAGCGGTTATGCGGGGTCAGGCAGATTTTTGCTGTATGTGCGCGGCGAGTTTCAAGGGTCTCCTTCGGCGACAGGGTACACTTCCGCGCTGGCCCAGGTGCTTTCTGCCAACGATGGCGTTCTTTATATCAATCCCGTGACCGGACTGCCCTATAACCAGGCGACCATTCCGCTCGGGCCTGTGCCTTCAGTGACCGATGGGCGGGTGATGGAGGCTTATGTCTCCGGCCACTTTCTGAACCACGAGATTTCATTCGGCAAGCAGGACGACTGGCTGGGACCCGGCGTGGGCGGGGGCATGGCCTACTCAAATAACGCAGAGAATATCTACTCGTTCCGTATCAATCGCATAGAGCCGCTGCATATTCCGGGACTTTCGTATCTCACTGGCCCGTTTCGCTATGATTTTCTGGTTGGATCGCTGAAAGGGCACGTCGCTCCGAATGACCCGTGGATCCACGTGGAAAAGATCAGCTTCCGCCCGACCGAGAATCTGGAGTTCGGCTTCCAGCGCTCGGTGATTTGGGGCGGCAAGAACCACGTGCCCATCACGATCCACAGTTTTCTGAAAAGCTTCTTCAGTTTTGCGGCGCCCAACGCTGCCGTAAAATTCTCGCGGAACGACCCCGGCGCGCGCTTTGGCGCATTTGACTTCTCCTATCGTCTGCCGTTTGTCCGCAAGTGGTTGACACTTTATTCCGACTCGGAAGTGCATGACGACGTTTCTCCTATCGATGCACCGCGACGCGCAGCGATACGGCCGGGAATTTATCTCTCGCACGTGCCAGGTGTTCCCAAGCTGGATGTGCGTGTTGAAGCCGCGATGACCGACCCTTCCATCTCGACCAGCCAGAATGGACGTTTTATGTATTGGGAGACCGTGCAGGTGCAGGGATACACCAACAAGGGCATGCTGCTCGGCGACTGGATTGGGCGAGAGGACAAGGGCGGCCAGGGCTGGATTACTTATCACCTGAGCGGGAACGAGTGGATTCAGGTGGGCTTGCGCAATCAAAAAGCGGCCAAGGACTTTATCCCCGGCGGCACCACGCTGAACGACATCAACTTCCAGGTAGTGAAGCGCATCGGGAAGGATTTTGAGATCAACGGCAACTTCGCGTTCGAACACTGGAAGGCGCCGATCTACCCAACGGGCACGCCGGTTTATCCAGCAAACCAGAATACGGTTACGAACACGACCATCCAGTTGACATGGTATCCACAGCGGAAGGTCAGCTTCTAGGAAACCTCTGCACAAGGTGCATTTTCGATCCGCGAAGAGATGCAGTGGCTAAAGCCATGTTGATTGTGGAGCTTCTATCGGCCCGACTGAAGTCGTGCCCTTGTTACAAAGCAACTTGTGCAGAGTTTCCCTAGAGCAGCGCTGGCTGCGTCCGTCGCAAAGCAGCGACTCAACGCGCGCGTGGATGCGTGGCTCGATCACGCGACCCAGCCCTGTTGCAAAGCAGCGATTCAACGCGCGCGTGGATGCGTGTTGTCGTATACCTTTTCCAACTGCGCGGTGGTCAATTGCGTATAGCGCTGCGTTGTGGAAAGGCGTTCGTGGCCCAGCAGTTCCTGGATAGCGCGCAGGTCGGCGCCTTCTTCAAGCAAATGCGTACCGAAGGCATGGCGCAGTGTGTGCGGATGGACGTCGGCGGACAGACCGCCGACGATGGCAATGCGCTTGACGATGCGGCCGACGCTACGGGTTGTAAGCCGCGCCTGGCCGCCCGCCCTGGCGAGGCCGCGCAATTGCAGGTTGATGAAGAGCGCAGGGGTTTCCGGGGCTTGTGCGACGGCGGCCGCAGCCAATAAAGCCGACCGTTCTCCGAGGTACGCGCGCAGAGCCAATGCGGCTGTGTCGCCGAGAGGGACGTAGCGCTCCTTCTGGCCTTTGCCATGCACGAGGATCGCTTCGTTGGCCCAGTGAATGTCGTCGAGGTTCAAGCCCGTCAGTTCCGCGTTGCGAATGCCGCAGCCATAGAGCAGTTCCATGATGGCTTTGTCACGCGCCGGCCAGCTTGCGGCATTTTCTTTGACGGTATCCACCATGCGATTCATCTGCTCGATGGAGGGCACGCGGGGAAGATGCCTGGGCAGCCGCGGAGTAGCGACGAGCGAGGCCACATTCTGCTCGACGCGGCCCGTACGCGCCAGCCACCTGAACCAGCTGCGAATGGCGGCGAGCGCGCGAGCCGCAGAGGCTTTCGACAGCCCGCGTTCATAGAGCGTGCCCAGGTAGGCACGAATGTGCGTGTGATCGATGGCGCCGGGGGTCTGCTCGCTGCCGTACGCCGCGGCAACATACGCGGCAAACTCGTGGAGCTCACGCTGGTAAGCGCGGAGGGTATGCGCGGAAGAGCCGCGCTCGTTAGCCAGCATGCGCAGGAACTCGGCCACGAGCGGAGCCAACGCGGAGGGCACGGTTGCGGTTGGCGTGGTGCTCATGGCGCGCCCCGATTTGTTTTTGAACGGCTCGAAACGAGCTGAGGACCGCCGTCCCGCATGCTTTTCGCACCTGGATGGGGGAGGGATGAGGAACCCGTTTCATGTTGCGCGCCGGGCATCGGGTCAGACTCTGCCTGCTTTGCCGCCCCGCGCGGATGATGCTGGCGATGGATGGCTTTGAGGCGATTCAATGCAAGGTAGGTGTAGATCTGGGTGGTGGAAATGTCGGCGTGGCCCAGCAGAAGCTGAACACTGCGCAGGTCGGCGCCGTGCTCCACCATGTGGGTTGCACAACTGTGCCGCAGGCGATGCGGGCTTGCCGAGTGGTTGGACGCCTTGACCAGATGCCAGATCCATTGGCGCGTGAGCGGCATCCCGCGCAGGGAAAGAAAGAGACGCACGGCATCGTGGCGCGTGGCGGTCCGAGGCGAATCCGGGCGGGGCGTAGTTGTCTTTGGAGATGTGCCAATGCGCGCAAGGTGGGGGCGACCTTCGCGCAGGTATTCTTCAAGCGCGGAAATGGCGGTGCGGCCGAGAGGGACAATGCGTTCCTTGTCACCTTTGCCGCGCACGTGCACACGGCCGGCATCGAGAGCGAGGTCGCCGGTTGAGAGCGCGGTCAGTTCGGAGACGCGAAGACCCCCTGCATAGAGCAGTTCCAGAATCGCGCTGTCGCGCAATTCAGTTGCTCGCGCCTGGGGATGCGATGCGGCCATCGCCGCGCGCTCGAGCATTTCAGTGACTTCAGGCTCGGCCAGCGATTTTGGCAACACCTTCCACGCTTTCGGCGACTCGATATTGACGGTGGGGTCGTGATGAATGCGCCGGTCGAGGAGGAGCCATTTGTAGAAGCCGCGAAGGCAACTCAGTTTGCGCGCCGAGGAGCGGGACTGAATGGTATGTGTGCGCAGATTTTCGAGGAAAGCGGCGACATCCTGCTGCGTCGCGGTCAACAACACGCCATGCCGTCCTTCAATAAACTCGGCAAAGGTTCGGAGGTCACTCAAATAGGCTTCGCAGGTGAGCGGACGCAACCCCTTTTCCACGCGCAAATAGGCCTGGTAATCCTTGAGGAGCGGCAGATTGCCTTGAACGTCCACACACTTGATTATCCGCGTGAATCGGCTCGCGCTCGCAGCCGAAGCAACGTTACCGTACCACGTTCATCAAGGAATCAAATGCGGCAACATCACTGCGTCTGAAACCACTTCCTAAAGATTGTGAGTGAGTGTGAGCCTGTTTCATTTCATTGATCAGGGTTGCGCAAGAAGCGTTTTGATGGTTCTCTCCATGGCCTGCAGATCGGTTTGGCCGTCGATCCGGGCGTAGACTTGGCCATCGCGGCCAATGAGAAACGTGATGGGAAGGCCAAGAACGCCGCCATACCGCTCTCCCAGCTTTTGATCGCCCATGACGACCGGAAAATCAAGTTGCATTTTGCGAACAAGCGCGCGGACAGGCGCGGAAGTATCGTCCATGGAGACAGCAAGAACCTGCAGCCCGTCGGGGCCATATTGCTGTTGCCATGCGGCAAAGTGCGGAAGCTCGACCTGGCAAGGGCCACACCACGTCGCCCAGAAATTGAGCAGCACCACCTTGCCGCGGTAGGCGCGCAGACGAATCCGCCGGCCGTTCAAGTCATTGCGGACGAATGCGGGCGCGGGCTTATTGACCAGAGACTGGCGAGGCGGCGCGGCATGCAGCGGAATGGCTGCAACCGCCAAAGAAAGGAAGAGCGCGGCACAAAAGCCGAGGCTGGCCGGAAATTGCCGGGCGCGGTGCCGTGCGCGGCGAATGATTGCGGGCCTTGCAATGGCGGGCTGGCTATTGACCTTGTTCAACGCGATAGCCCTTGTAAACCCAATCGTCACCAAAGTTGTTGGCCAGGTAGAGAACCCTCACATTGGTGAATCCGAGATCGCGGAGCCGCTTATAAGCAGGTCCCACGTTGGGGCAGTGATTCCATGGGCAGCATCCGCAGTAGAGAACAATGAATTTGTTCTTCGGCGATTTGGCTACCGTGCCGTCAAGCAATTGCAATCCAGCGGGCTGCGATCCAGGACCCGCATAGAGTGAGCCGGGTATATGCGCCTGGCTATACATGACATGCGAGCCCACCTGCAGCACAAGGGGCCTGGTTGCGCCGGGTTGGACCAAGCGGTTCAATGCTTCGGGCTGAATGAGTTGAGACTGAGGTATTGAAAACGCGCTGGCACTTGAATCCGCACTGCCGGAAAACTGAGCCTGGCAAGGCGGCACAGCGAAAAGAATCGCAAATAACGATATGGCAAAAAGCGGAATCGATCGCACAACAGGTTCGGGTTGCATCAAGCATCTCCGTTGCAATGATAGGTCATTGCACAGCAAATGGCTCCAACGCAGCGCCGCGATAGGCTTTGTATTTTGCGGCAGATGCGCTCTTGAATGAGGGATGGGAAGTGCGAATCTGGGTTCTTTCAAGAAACGTTCACATGCCAAACCGGGCCCGGCTAGAAGAGAATAGAGTTGGAAGATTTATCGAGCAGAATTGAGGATCGATTGACACGGACGCAAACTGAAATCCCCAGGTGGACGGCTGCGGAGTTTGAAAGACTGGTTTTAGCAGGCAACCCCAAGGTTGCCGTATTCGATTGCGATGGAACGCTGTGGAGCGGCGACTCGGGATATGGCTTCATGGTCTGGTCGCTTGAGCAGGGCCTGGTATCGCGCTCAACGAGCGACTGGATCGACACGCGCTACCGCGCCTACCTGGCCGGCACTGTAAGCGAGGCGCAGATCTGCGGCGAGATGGTGCAGATTTACGCCGGACTGCGTGAGCAGGAGCTGCGCACGGCTGCGGCGCAGTACTTTGGCGAATTTGTGCGGAGCCGCATTTTTGGGGAGATGGAGCCGCTGGTGGCTGCGCTGCGCAAGAGCGGAGTGGAGTTGTGGGCGGTGAGCTCAACCAACAAGTGGGTGGTGGCCGAAGGCGTGCGTGAGTTCGGCATTCCCGAAGAGCGGGTGCTGGCCGCCGAAGTAAAGGTGGAAGAGGGCATCATTACGAGCGAATTGGTAGACGTGCCGACCGACGCGGCCAAGGCTGCGGCCCTTGTGCGCGTGGGGCTGACCCGGCCCGATGCGGTATTCGGCAATTCGGTGCACGACCTGGCAATGCTCGAAATCGCGGCTCGCGCCTACCCGGTAAACCCCTCGCCGGCGCTGCTGGAAGCGGCGGCAAAGAACGGCTGGGGATATTTTCGTCCCCAGGCAGCCGAAGGGATTGAGGCGGCTGTGGCGGGGGAGTAGACCCATCCTCGGCCTCGTCGACCCAAAAGAGGGGGCAGCAGCTTTTTTACATCACTAAAGCGGGCGAATGGATTCTGTAGTTTGCGCCCCTTTCAGTGCGATTACACTGGAGGGGTGGAAGAAGCACAATCGAATTCCAATCCCCGGCCTGCCGGTCCTGCCCTTCGCTTTGTGGCAGCGGCGTTGATGGTTCGCGGCGGCGAAGTGCTGATCTGCCAACGGCGTCCCGACCAGCCGATGGCGTTGCAATGGGAGTTTCCGGGCGGCAAAATCGAGCCGGGCGAAAGCCCCGAGCAGGCTTTGGCCCGCGAACTGGACGAAGAACTCGGCATCAAGGCCACCATCGGCGGGCACGTTACCCACATCCGCCACAATTATCGCCATGGCGGTGCGGTGGACCTGCAGTTTTTTGCCGTGCACGAATTCTCAGGGGAGCTGCAAAACCGGATCTTCCAGCAGTTCAAGTGGGTGAAGCTGGAAGACCTGCCGGGCTATGATTTTCTGGCCGCGGACCGGGGGCTGATTCGGGATCTGGCGGCGGGAAAGCTGCTGTAGGAGCACTATACCCAAGCTTGATCCCAGGTCCGAGAATCCGGACCTGGGGCACCCGGTCAAAGGCAGGTGGCCCCAGCGCAGGCGGTCAGTGTCCCGGCATCATGCCCCAAAGCATGACGAGCGTCATGCCGATGACGATGAGGCTGGTTCCCCAGGCAATCACGTTCCAGAGGCGCGAGTTTTTGTGCTCGCCCATCAAATCCTGGCGATTGATGAGCATCAGCATGAGGATGATGACGACCGGCAGCAGGACGCCGTTCAATACCTGCGAGAGAATGGCGAAGTTGATCAGTTGCGAGTCGGGCAGGATGAGCACGGTGGCCGCGCCGCCCACGATGAGCAGCGTATAGAGCCAGTAGAAAAACGGCGCCTCTTTGAAGGTTTTGTCGACCCCGGACTCGAAGCCCATGCCTTCACAGACGGTATAGGCCGTGGATATGGGGAGGATAGAGGCCGCGAACAACGAGGCGTTGAAAAGCCCAAACGCGAAGAGCAGAAACGCGTAGTCGCCGGCCAGCGGGCGCATGGCCTCCGCCGCGTCGGATGCGACCTGAATCGCTCCCATGCCGTGAACGAAGAGCGTAGCCGCGCAGGCCACCACGATAAACCACGCCACAATGTCAGTGAACAGGCTGCCGACCACCACGTCGAGGCGCGAGGCTCCGTAATCCTTTACGCGAATGCCCTTCTCGACGATGGACGACTGCAGGTAGAACTGCATCCACGGAGCAATGGTGGTGCCGACGACGCCGATGGCCATGTAGATATACGCCTTGTCGCGCCAGACGGAGCGGGCAGGCAGCTTGACGGTGGCAATGATGGCGTCGTGCCAACTGGGCTGCGAGAGCACGCCGGCAAAGATATACGCGATATACACCACAGACGCGACGATGAAGATTTTTTCAGTGCTTTTGTAACTGCCGCGCACCACCATGTACCAGACCAACGCCGCGCAAAAAGGCACGGAGATAAACCTGGAGACGTGGAACAGGTGCAACGAGCCAGCGATGCCGATAAACTCCGTGACCACGTTGGTGTAGTTGACGACCACCAGCGCCATCATGAGAAGGAATGTGAGACGCAGGCCGAATTCTTCGCGGATGAGGTCGCTGAGACCCTTGCCGGTGACCACCCCCATGCGGGCGCACATTTCCTGCACCACGATCAGAGCAAGGGTGATGGGAATCATCATCCAGAGCAGGGTGTAGCCGTACTGCGCTCCTGCCTGGGAGTAGGTGAGAATGCCGCCGGAATCGTTATCGACGTTGGCGGTAATGAATCCGGGACCGAGGACGGCCAGAAACAGAAGGATACGGATTCGCCAACGCTTGCCCATGGCCGCGGGTTCCTATGGTGGATTCATTGAATGTCTGTTCGCACGCAGATTCCTCAAAGACCATAACAGGCCGGACCGTAATGAGCGAAGCGCGCATTCAACGCCACTTCAAAAAGGGGGTTGCATCCCATTTGTTATTTTGGTACATTGGTACGCATGTCACAGGAAAAACACGATCGCGAACTCGTCGAAGTGGAGCGCGTCCAGACCGGAGTCCGGCTGGAAAAGCGCATGTTGAAGGTGCTGAAAGCCATTGCCGAGCAGAAGGATATGAGCCTGGGCGATCTGCTCGAGGGCATTGTCCTGCATGCATTCGAGGGGAAGGCTCCTTTTTCTCCTCAAACGCTGAAGGAGATTGAGCAGTTCAAATCCCTCTACGGCATGACGTTGAAATCCACCGACAGCCATCACCTGAAGGAACGGAAGCGATAAGCTCCGGCTTTGAGCCGCGAGACCACGGTAACAACTGCCGGGGCCGGGCGAGGTGCGTTTTGCTTCGTCCGGTCTTTCAAGCGTGCGCCATTGCTTGACAGCGCCCGGCATGCGCGGCTACAACTCGCTTTCAATCTTTATGAGGATATGAGGAGACCGCAATGCCTTCCGATGATTCAATTCCTACGATTTCCGCTCGCCGCAAACTGCTTACTTCGATGGTCTCGGCGGGTGCATTGCTGGGTTTGAATGCGGCAGGCGCCTCGGCCAGCGCTCCACGCGGGGCAGAGACCTCGGCGGAAGCTGCCTCGATGACGGGATCGGATGCGCCGGAGGAATTGATTGCGCAAGCCAGGCTGCGCAACTACAAGACGCGCCGTTCGTCGAGCTGGGATCGCACCGGCGGCAATGCCGACGCGGTGCCCGTGGAACCGGGCAAAGCGGCGACGCTGCTGGATGTCGGCGGTGCGGGCGTGGTGACGCACATATGGTTCACCATCAATTCGCAGGACCCGATGCACTTGAAGAACCTTGTGCTGCGGGCGTGGTGGGACGGCGAAGAGACGCCTTCAATTGAAGTTCCCATTGGTGATTTTTACGGCCTGGGCCTGGGCGAGTATTTCGTCTACCAATCGGCATTGCTGGCCGTGGCTCCGATCAAGGCGCTCAATGCGTACTTTCAAATGCCGTTTGGGAAATCCGCGCGGCTGACGTTGACGAACGAAGGGACGATACGCACAGATAGCCTCTACTTTGCCGTCGATTACATTGCGCTGCCGAGTTTGCCGGTTGATTTGGGGCGCTTCCACGCGCAGTATCGGCAGGCTGCGCCGTGCAAGGGCTGGACCGACAACTGGACCAATAACTGGGACGACCCGGTGGGGGACCGCAAGAATCTGAATGGCGAGGGCAATTACGTCTTCATGGAAGCTACGGGGAGGGGGCATTTTGTAGGAGTCACGCATGCCGTGCTGCAGAACCAGGGCGGCTGGTTCGGCGAAGGCGACGACATGATCTTTATCGACGGCGACACGCTGCCAACCATCAACGGGACTGGAACCGAGGACTACTACAACGGGGCCTGGGATTTTGGCGGACAGCCTTTTGCCTATCAGCACAACGGCGCGCCCTACATTGTGGATCCGGAACGGATAGGGGGGCGCTATTGCCTTTATCGCTGGCAAATCGAAAGCCCGATCACCTTTGAGAAGTCAATCAAGGTGACGATTGAGCACGGTCACGCCAACCACCGGTCAGACAATTTCTATACGACAGCCTACTGGTATCAGACTGAACCGCACGCGGTGTTCCCCGCCCTGCCGGCACCGGCGGCACGCGTTCCACGCCTGTTTGCAGTCGGCGGCGGAGCGGCGGCACAACCGGTCAAGAGCGAGTAAATACCGCGGCCTTCCCGCCTGGGTGCGGGACCTCGCATGTGTGCGGGCTCTCAAAAAATAATACTGAAGTATCCACTTGACAATTTGTTTGCATCGATCAATACTGAAGCTGCCACTTCACTGTTGGCGGAAATGGAGTGAGGTCATGCCAGAGTCAAGCGTAGTGCATAGCACATTCGTGATTGAGCACAACTATCCCCAACCACCGGAGCGGGTGTACGCCGCCTTCGCGCAACCGTCCCGCAAGCGGCGCTGGTACGCCGAGGGCGAGCACGAGATTCAGGAATTCGAAATGGAGTTTCGCGTGGGAGGAAGCGAACGGCTCCGGTACCGCTTCAAGGAAGGGCACCCTATTGCGGGCTCCGAGATTGCGAACGAAAGCACCTATCAGGACATTCAGCCCGGGAAGCACATTGTGATGGCCTCGAAGATGTCCCTGAACGGAAAGCCTATCGTGGTGATGCTGGCGACGTTCGAGTTTCGGGCCGCCGGGACAGGGACGGATCTCACTCTCACCCATCAGGGAGCGTTCATTGAGTGGCCGGAAGGGGCCCAGATGATTGAAGCAGGCTGGCGTGGACTGCTTGACCGCATCGCGAAGGAACTGGAAACGTAGCGGGCTCTCGAAAGGATCAAGCGATGACAGGGCCTTCGATCGATATGGATGTTTTGTTCCACGCGCTGGGCGATCCTACACGGCGGGGGATCCTCGACAGGCTCATCGAGCGCCCCATGTCGGTATCGGGATTGGCAGAGCCTCTCGGCATCACCTTAACCGCGGTGGCGCAGCACCTTCAGATTCTCGAAGAGGCGCGCCTGGTGCATACGGAAAAGCTAGGCCGAGTGCGCACCTGCCGGATTGAGACTGCGGGTTTTCAGGCATTGGAACAATGGGTTCGCGACCACCGCATCGCGTGGGAGCGAAAGCTCGACCGCCTGGGCGAGTTCCTAGCCGAAGAAGACGGGAGTCAATAGGGTGTCGGAATTTAAGGGGATCCGCTGAACCGGATTCAGAAGGTGTCTAAGCCATCCCCGCCAAAACTGGCTCTTCGTCAGCCACGGTCTCGGGTTCGGCCGAGACTTTGCTCAGCAGTGACCGGACAACATCGGCGGCGCTGTAGCTCTGGCGTCCGGGCTCGAGGAAAGTGGCGATGGTGTTCAAATCGTCGCCCACGGTTACGAGGGCCGGTTCCACGGTGCCGTCCTTGCGAGCCTGGGCGTGGCCGATATTGGCCATCAGCGCATTGCAAAGGCACTTTCTGCCCAGGGTGTCTTCAACTTTGCCGCCCTTGGCAATGTAGTTGGCCACTGGCTCGGCGGAGCAGCGGTAGCCGATCGTCCCATCGGGAGCGGCATACGGCTCGCGCAGATAGCCGAGGTCGCAAACCCGTTTCCGCTCCTGGTAAACGTTCAGGGCGGATGAAGTTCCCTCCAACTGCGCAACTTTAAACGGAAATCCTGTGGGCGAGGCTAAAGGGTCGGTATAGACTTCGCCCGAGCCGGTCATTGCCTGCGCCATTAATCTCTTCTTGAGATCGGGGCGCATGCCGGATTCTTCACTGAATGCGAACGCGGTTCCGACCTGAATGCCCGCCGCTCCCTGATCAAGAGCTTCGCGCAGCTTTTCGGCGTTGCCGTAACCGCCAGCCAGCCAGAAAGGAACGCCCAACGCGCGGAGATCCTCGATGTTCACCCGGTCGCGTTCGCCGTATACCGGCTCACCGGCCGCGTTGAGCTGGAGCTTTCCGCGGGGCGGGGCGTTATGTCCGCCGGCCGTTGGGCTCTCAATCACCAGGCCGTCGACACGGCCGCTGGCGCGGCGAAGCATGGTGGTGGCAAGAGTATTTGAAGAAACGATGGCAAGAAATCTCGGACGGGTCAGCAGCGGCAGGGGACCTTCGACGTAGTCCGCCGGATTAAACCGCATCATGGTATCCTGCTCCGCCGTTGCGCCCGCGACCGCGAGCTTGTATTCGGCAGACTGCATGGCCGCGAAGTTGTCGAGCACGCCGGGGATATGGAGGGGGATGCCCGCACCCATCAACACATAGCCCACGCCGGCCAGCATCGCGCCATAGATCGATGCCAGGTGAGGCAATTGCACCTTCTCAAGAAAATTGACTCCAACCTTATTCGCATGGCCTTCGCGGGCCAGAAACACTTCGACAAAGTTGCTGACCATGCAGAGCTCGATCAGCTTGCGCGGCTCGACCTTCTGGTGCATGGGAGTTGTGGGATAGGAAGCTGCAGCGCTTTTGCCGCCGGGTACGAAGTACTCCTGCCAGATGCGGCGAGCCATATCAGGAAAGGGAAATGCGTCCAGTCCCCGGCGCATATAGCCGCCTATATCGCCGTCGGCAAGACGGCGCACGAACAGAGAATCGAGTGCCGTGCCGGAAACCACCCCGAGTTGGCCGAGCTTTGAAACGGCATTCGCCAGGCGCCAATTGGACACACCGACTCCCATGCCGCCCTGAATAATCTTTGGAAACTGGACCATCCATGAATTGTTTCACAGATTCAGATGCATACCTTCTTTTATTTCGGTTTCGGGAAACCAAGGTTCCGTAGATATGCAACTTACATTAACATGGCGCCTTTTGGGAAAAAGGCCCCCGGATTGAACCGCTTGCCAGTCGAATCCTCAGACAAGCTAGCACGGCCAATCAATCCCATGGAGTCTCCCTGAACGCCTGGGCCATGCCAGGGTAGAAGGCCAAATACAAAAGAATCAATAGATTGAAGGTTGAACTGACCATCAGCCCGAGTTGTTGTCCATCTGTCAGCGGAGTGTTCAATCCTGAAGCCCGATCGGCAAGCAACGCAATCATCGTGAGCGCCACGTTCGCCCCGGCCATGAACATGGCAACCCAGCGCGCGCGCCAGTCCCGCGAGTACCATCGCCATCCGATCAATCCATAAAGAAAGGCAGTCACGAAGAAGACAATTTCAGCAGAAGCTTCCCTGGGATAAGAATCAAAATGGGTCGACAGATAGTTCGCGGCGCTTGATTCCGGCGCCAGACCCACAATCAGCGCAAATACGAGATAAATGCCGGCGCGAAAGAAACAAAGCCACGCAAACAGGGTGATCAGCAAAGGAGTCTTGACTTTGAGCGCATTGTTTGTCCGCACGCCCTTGCCTTCGGGCATCCGATATGGCGGCGGCACGATCCCTTTCATCTGCTGCGGCATATTTCCTCCACTCCATGCACCTGTAAAAGGAAAGATGTCACCCTGGCAGTCGGTTACTCTCTGCCACGGGCGTCGGTTTGGACAACGGGTTGATTGTTTTAAGAGGAAGAGTAGCAGGATTCCAGCGGGTGTCTACAACTTTTCGCGGAGGAAACTGATGACATGGTCGGCCTGAACGACGCCGACCATCCGGCCCAGTGCGTCGACGACGGGCAGGGCATGGAGATTGTATTTATCGAACATCTCAGCCAGCTCATTCTGATGCAGGTCGGCAGGGCACGATAGGACACGCGGCTCCGTGAGTACCGACAGGCGCGTCTCGGGCTGGGCCATTACAAGGCGGGCCAAGGGAATCACCCCGCGCAGAATGCGTTTTTCGTCGAGCAGGTAGATTTCGGTTACGCTTTCCGGGTCACCATCAAAGCTGCGCAGCGCCTGCACGGCCTGGGCCACGGTGGCGTTCGTTCCGAGCGAGACGAAGTCGGTGGTCATGCAGCCGGCAGCAGAGTGCTCGTCGAATTCGAGCAGTTCCTCGACTTCATGCCGCTCTTCGGGCTCCATTTCTTCGAGGATGGCGTCGGACTGCTCTTCGGGCAGTTCGGCGAGGAGGTCGGCAGCCGCGCCGGGATCCATCTCCTCGACAATGTCGGCAATGCGCTCTTCATCGAGCTTTTCAAGCAAGGCCTTTTGCAGCTTGGGCTCAACTTCTTCCAGCGCGTCGGCGGCCACTTCTTCATCGAGCGAGGTGAAGACGGCCTCGCGCTCGGCGGGGGCCAGGTCCTCAAGAATCTCGGCCAAATCGGAGGGATGCATTTCGGCCAGACGCTCGTGCTCGATGCGGAGCTTGACGCGCCTGGCGGGATCGACCTCGATCACGTCGACGAAATGCCAGGGAATACCGCGATCCTTGAATTTGCGCGAGAGCGATTCGAGCCTGGCGCGTGGCAGCATCCCTTTGAAGACCCGGCGGAAGGCTCCGCGCAATCCTACTTCGACCTCGGCAACGCGCAGCAGGTGAGCTGCGCCATGGCCCATCCACTCCAAATCCACGTCGTTCACGCGGACTACCTTGCGACCATGAACGTCGATGATCTGGCGATCCACGATGTCCTGCTGCAGGTAGAGATAGTTGCCCTGATCCTGAAGCGGAACGAGGGCGCCTGATGAGCGCAGTTCGAGGGTGCCGGCGGGGGTCTCCATCACTTCCTGAGAAGGGACAATGGAGAGGCCGGCACGTGTTTTGAGTACCAGTCCCACGACCTTGCCTGCGTCGGGGCCGGTGGCCACGGCAATGTCTTTGAGGCGGCCACGCATATGCCCCTGCGCGTCGGTCACGGGGGTGCCGAGGAGCGCAGTCAAACTGACGCGGGCGATGGTGCGAGGCTGCATGAGGTGAGTGTATTCCCTTGGGAGCGGATTATGTTGCCGGGTACCTGGTTGAGAATAACCTGAACCGAATTGGAGCAAGTAGTGCGCGCATAAGCAGTTCCGCTTGACACAACGCGCTCCAGCCATGAAACTTCCTGCAAGGTTCCTCGGGCGGTAGGACACGTGGTTCCTGTTCCGGCAGAGGCGGAGACGAAATCTTTGGACAAACCTGGAACAGGACCGCTGAGATTCTCGCTCAGCTCTACGATGGAAAGTGTTGGCGAGGTGGAAGCCGCCGCGGAGAAACTGGCCGCGGAAGCTGGCCTCGATGAAGACGAGCGCTTTAAACTGACGATGGCGGTTCGAGAAGCCGCGGTCAACGCCGTGCTTCACGGCAATGACTACGACCCCGCGAAACAGATCACAGCCAGCTTTGAAAATACGGGGAAGTCATTGGTGATTTCTGTTGCAGATCAAGGCATAGGTCTGGACCCGGACACGCTTCCTGACCCTTTGGCTCCGGAAAACCTTTTGCGCGGCACCGGCCGTGGCATCTTTCTCATTCGCTCTTTCATGGATGAGGTACACTTTCGTCAACTGCATCCCGGAACGGAATTGACGCTCGTCAAGCATCTGATACCGGCAACCGAAAAAACATGAGGTACCTGGGCAGGCACCGTGGAGGGGCGGGCTCTGGAGACGATTTCTGGCCCGTAGATCGAGAAGCTCGATGCTTCCATCCTCCATGGCAGGCAAAGGTGCTATAACCGTATTACCCCAAAAGGAGGAATTTCCGTGGCACTTACTATTGCTTCCCGTGAAGTGGACGGCGTCACTGTTCTGGACTGCAGCGGGCGGATCACTCTGGGCGAGGGCAGTGTGCAGTTGCGCGAAGCCATCCGCGACCTGATCGGCAAAGGACAAAAGAGCATTCTGCTGAACCTGGGCGATGTGAACTACATCGATAGCTCTGGGCTGGGCGAACTGGTGAGCGCTTACACCACGTCAAAGAACCAGGGCGCAGCCCTAAAGCTGCTGAGCCTGACGAAGAAGGTGAAGGACGTTCTGCAACTAACCAAGCTCTACACCGTTTTTGATATCTACGACGACGAAGCCAGCGCGATCGCATCCTACAAGTAGCGACAACCGGGCCTCGTTGCGACCCTTCAAAGTTGAAAGGCCATCCCCATGAACGGGGATGGCCTTTTTGCATGGGCTTCGCTCTCATTCTCAGTGCGTCGTCGATAGCGCCCCGCGAACGGGACTTCGACCGCAAGACACCGTACATAGGCCAGAAAAAGCTATGTACCGGGCCGGAGAAACGTGAACTAGCAGCTGAAAGCTGGAAGCCGCTTCTTTCAGAACTTCACATTCGGTACCTGTTGGGCGGCCGGACTGGCCGTGAAGTAGGCAGTGTTCTGTTTGAAACCGGCGATGTTTGCCCAGATATTGTTAGGGAATTGCAGCACGAAGGTGTTGTAGGTCTGGAGGGCGTCGTTATAGCGCTTGCGGGCCACGCTGATGCGATTCTCAGTGCCCGACAGCTCGTCCTGCAGGCGCATGAACTGATCGCTGGAGCGCAGTTGCGGGTAGTTTTCGGTGAGCATCAGGAGGCGGCCCAGAGCGGAATCGAGCTGCCCGTTGGCGGCAATTTTGGCCTGAGGGCCCTGCGCATTCAACATGCCGGCTCGGGCATTGGCGATATCGCCAAATACGGTGCTTTCTTCCTTGGTGAAACCTTTTACGGTCTGCACGAGGTTGGGAATCAGGTCGGCGCGCCGCTCCATTTGCACATCCACCTCAGACCACGCGGCCTTGACATTCTGGTCGTTGGCCACCATTTGATTTCTGGCGCTTACGTAGCTGCTGAAGACCATGAGGGCGGCCAAAATGAAAGCGCCGACAACTCCAAGGGCAATCCAAAGTCCACGATGCATATAGTTCCCTTTCTCCTCCGGTCCGCCACGGCGGACCGCTCTAAAGAAACCGAAAAACCGGACAAATCCGCCAATCGCAATGCGGGGCCGGATGCCCCTCATAGCGACCAGAGTGGGAGACCGCAAGCCTCAAGACTTACCAGCTTCCGCCAGCGCCGCCGCCACCGAAACCACCTCCGCCGAAGCCGCCGAAGCCACCTCCGCCTCCTCCGCCACCGCCAAAGCCGCCGCCCCCACCGAAACCGCTGCCCAGCCACGGCCCGCCGCGAAACCTGCTGCCGAGCAAACCAGCAAACAGCAGAACGCGTAAAAGTGAGAAGCCGCCGAAAAACAGAAAAATAAGGAGGAAAAACGGGAACGCGCTCTGGTGGTGGTAGACAGGCCGCGGCTGTTGCGGTTGATCCGTCAGGCTCACCCCCGCGTCGGTGGCGATCACCTGCGCTACCTGGCCCACGGCGAGCGTTATGGCGCTGTCGTAGTCTTTCGCGCGCAGATAGGGCACCATCTCCCGGCCTATGTCGCCGACCTTGCCGTCGGGCAGGATCCCTTCGAGGCCATAACCGACCTCGATTCTGTATTTGTGGTCGTCGACGGCGAGCAACACGAGCGCGCCGCGGTCCGAGCCTTTGCGGCCCATCTTCCACTTGTCTTCAAGCTGGTCGGCCCAATCGGCGGCGTCATCGCCGTCGAGGTTGTGTACCGTCACAATCGCGAGCTGCGCGTTGGCCTTGGAATGGTCGAGTTGGCTACAGATACTGTCAAGCTGCGCAATCGCCTGCGGCGACAGCACGTGGGCGTAATCGCTGACGTAATCTGTGGGTTTAGGAAGGTCCTTGACCTGCTCGGCAAGGCCGGCCGTGGCAAAAACCCCAAGCCAGGCTGCCATGAGCAGGAAAACTTTCGACGTGCGGTGAAAAGCTTTCATCGCACTTAATTGTACGCAAGCCGCCTTCCGGCGGTTCCCATTGCAAATTTGGTCACCGCGCCGGCGATGGCTGGGCTCCGGTCGTCCGCGCATGAGTATACCGGGCGACCTGCGCTTCAGTCGCGCCAAGCCTGATTCAGGCTTTCGATTGGGCTACCGGAGCGGCGCAGGTTTCTGACCGGAGCGAAAGCCTGCCAGCAGCGGCGGGGCTTGCTTCCTGGAGTTACTGCAGGGTCGGTGACCTACCAGGCGCTACCTATTTCCTGGCACTGAAGGGCCGGGATTCATCTGGAGCTCGACGGGGCGCGGCGGTTGAGGTTCGTGGTATCCCACCATTCGCTGGAACGACGCGAAAGATCCTAGTCAGTGACTGTTAGAGTTGGCAAAATGGCTCTTCCAGTCAGCCACTGGGGGAATTTATGACAAGAGACATCATTCGAACGCCTAGCGCCCCGTCTCCACCGCCGACATACAGCCAAGCAGTACGGGCGGCGGGCCTTGTGTTCGTCTTAGGCACGGGGCCGCACGATCCAGTAACCGGGAAGATTGTCGGGGATACGATCCAGGAGCAGACCAGACAGTGCTTGGAGAATGTGTCTGCCATCCTCAAAGCCGCAGGCACTTCTCTCGAACGGGTTGTGAGTGCTACGGTCATCCTTCTTGAGGAAACGGACTTCGCTGGAATGAATGAAGAGTGGATTAAGTGGTTTCCGACGGACCCGCCTGCACGGCAAGGCGCGAAGTTACCCGTTCGAATCCCCGGCATGAGAGTGTCCATCGCGGCCATTGACGAGGCCTAAAGATTCTCGTGTAAAACCGTCCGGATCTCAATCGCCAGACTTGATCACAGGAACATGAGCCTGCGGAAAAAATGGGCACTCCGCATTTGCTGCTGGATTAAGGGCGGGAACGCGGCGCCGTTTTTGCGATCCTGGATCTGTGCAGCTTTCAGGCGCAATACACTGAGATGGACATGAGCGAAAATCACCCTCCCGTTGCCCGCAAGCGGCATACCGAAGTGCACCTTCATGGAACCGTCCTCACGGACGACTACGCATGGCTGCGCGAGAAAGAGAATCCTGAAGTCGTCGCGTATCTTGAGGCCGAAAACGCCTATGCCGAAGCGGAAATGGCTCCGCTGGCCGGTTTGCGCGAAGACCTCTACAACGAGATGCTGAGCCACATCAAGCAAACCGATGTTTCAGTTCCCTTCCGCGACGGCGCCTGGTGGTATTTAACCCGGACCGAGGAGGGGTGGCAGTACGCCATTTATTGCCGGAAAAGGGGCTCAATCGACGCACCGGAGGAAGTGATTCTGGACTGCAACCAGATGGCTGAAGGGCATTCCTACTTCGCCGTCGGCGAGACCGCCATTAGCGACGATGGGCGCTGGCTCGCTTACACCACCGACACCACGGGTTTTCGCCAATACACCCTGCGCATCAAGGATTTGGAGACCGGCGAGACACTTGGGGGCGAGGTGGAACGGGTGGGATCGGCCGTTTGGGCCGCCGACAACCGCACTCTTTTCTACTCCGTGGAGGACGAGGAGCAGAAGCGTCAATACCAGCTTTGGCGGCACAGGCTCGGCACGCCCCATGCAGAGGATGTGCTGATTTACCAGGACGACGACGAGCGATTCAACCTGGGCGCCGGAAGAACGCGCGACGGCAATTTTCTGGTGATGGAGTCGGCCAGCCACACCACCACCGAGTGCTGGGTGCTGGCCGCTTCCAAGCCTGACGGCGCGTTCATGCTGATCAGTGCGCGCGAAGACGAACATGAGTACGCAGTGGATCATCGGAACGGGCGATGGTTTATCCGCACCAATGATCGCGGTCGCAACTTCAGGCTGGTTACCGCGCCGGTGAATGCGCCGGGCCGCGAAAACTGGGTTGAACTCATCGCACATCGCAACGAAGTGATGCTGGAAGACGTGGACCTGTTCGCAGGCTTTTTTGTCGCATGCGAGCGCGAGGACGGATTGCCGAGACTGCGCATGTGGCGCTTTGCCGGCGAAGGGGTTGACGCTGCTGCGGCAGGCGAGATTGCCTTTCCCGAACCTGCTTACAGCGCGCATTCGCACATCAACCGCATTTTTGAAACGAAGACCTACCGCTATGCTTATCAGTCGCTGGTCACGCCGAGTTCGGTGTACGAGTACGACATTGCAACCGGCGGCTCCGCACTGCTGAAGCAGGTTGAGGTTCCCGGCGGCTTTGACCGCACGCTCTATGCCAGCGAACGGGTGCGCGCCAGGGCGCCGGATGGTGTTGAAGTTGCCGTTTCGCTGGTGTATCGCAAGAGCAAGCGCGAGCCGGGCAGGAATCCGCTCTATGTGTATGGGTACGGATCGTATGGATATTCGCTGCCTCTGGGATTCAATTCGAACCGGTTGAGTCTGCTGGACCGCGGCGTGGTAATGGCTTACGCGCACATTCGCGGCGGCGGCGACCTGGGCAAGCCATGGCACGACGCGGGCAAGATGCTGGTCAAGCGCAATACGTTCACCGACTTTATCGCCGCTGTGGAGCACCTGGCCGGCGCTGGCTATGGCGACGCGGCCCGCGTGGCCATTGAAGGCGGTTCGGCGGGCGGGTTGCTGATGGGCGCGGTCGTGAACATGCGGCCCGATATATTTCGGGCCGTCGTATCGCATGTACCTTTTGTGGACGTGATGAACACCATGCTCGACGCTTCATTGCCCCTGACCGTACCGGAATACGAAGAATGGGGCAATCCGAACGAGGAGGGCTACTTCAAGTACATGCTGAGTTACTCGCCTTATGACAATCTGAAGGCGGCGAGTTATCCATCCATGTTAGTGAAGACCTCCCTCTATGATAGCCAGGTGATGTATTGGGAGCCGGCCAAGTATGTTGCCAGGCTTCGCACACTTAAGACGGATAGCAACCGGCTGCTGTTAGTTACAAACATGCAAGCCGGACACGGAGGGGCCAGCGGGCGCTATGACTATCTGAAGGAGATAGCATTTGATTACGCGTTCCTGCTGCGGGAGTTGGGGGTTATATGAGCATCGCAGGATCCGGCGCAGTCACCGGACCGCATTGCTGACTTCCCTGCTCTCGGTCTTTTGATCCGCGAGCCGCGACCGGTGCGCCCATAGGCCTAATCCCGGGCTGGCGATAAAGAAAATATCTTCGCCGTCTACGCGGTTATAGCCGTGCGCGAGTTTCGCGGGATCATACTTTTTGAGCATTGCCGTGAGATCGCCATACGCAAAGCCGACGCCTTCTATCTCTTCCCTAGTCAGGTGACCGGGGCACCAGGTGATGGTGAAGCGCCCCTCGGACGAGGCGTGTATCAGGTGCGCCGCGGCACTTAATTCACCGGCGATATCGGTGTTCTTTTCAACTGCATCGAGCGTGGCTGGAGTGCCGCGATAGCCGTACTTGCGGATGAGGCCGTCGATGGTCTTGTCTTCGCCGAACTCTCTTACTCCCGGAGCAAGAACAATAAGGTCGCCGCCGTCTGCAAGCGCCATCCTTGTGCGATAGACTGCCTTGTTGCCCAGCCATGTGGAATGAAACTCGTGCGGGTCAAGATAGACGACGGCCTTGCGGATTGGCTTATCGACTAACTCGAAGTTTACTTTCAGGCTAAGTTCCGCGGCGCGGTGAAAGCACTCCACGTTATCGCCGATAAACAGGCCGCGTACGGCGAGATCACCGTCAGCCTTGCGCCCGACGACGGTAAGCACATAAACGATGGGGGTGTGGCGCAGGAAATGATCCGATGCATAGTTCAAAACCGCGCGGACGGGGTTATCGGCGCGGCCCATGATGCGCTCCATGCCGTAGACGGCACCCAGGTAGTGGCTGCGGTTGATGCTGTCACGGCCCCCAGTGCCGATGAGGATGTTCTTGTTGTAATTGGCCATGCCGATTACTTCATGCGGAACGACCTGGCCGATGGAGAGAATGAGATCGAAATCACCGCGCGAGATGAGCCGGTTGACCTGCGCCGGCCATGCAAAATTGAGCTTGCCCTCTGATTGTTGATGGATGAACTCGGCGGGAATCTCGCCTACTGTCTCGACATCGGTACGCCAGTTGTGAACGCGGAACAAGTCCTGCGGCACATCACCGAACATCTGTTTGAGCTGCGCAGGTTGCATGGCAGTGTGAGTGCCAAGCGCGGGAAGCACGGTCTTGAGACGGTCGCCAAAGTGCTGCCATACGGCGTGCGTAAGCGCCCCCGCCTGCGAATGGATCCGTGACATATCTGGCGGCACGGCGAGCACACGATTGCGCGGGCCGAGTTTGGCAAGGCTCTCAGAAAGCAGCGCTTTCAACTGCGGTAAGGAAAGGTCGGATTCGACGCCTCCCACGGCGCAATAAACGCTCATGCGTATAACGATACACCCTTGTTTGCCAGTTGTGCCGGTCTGCGTACGTTGCGCTATTCTGAACCAGGAACGCTGCTTCTGCCTGGTCGCAAACGGAGTTTAGGATGGGCAAATTTGTTCTGAATGTCAACGGCGCTCGGCTACCCGTGAACGCTCCCGATGATGAATCGCTTCTTTCTGTCCTGCGCAATCGACTCGATCTCACCGGAACCAAGTACGGATGCGGCGAAGGCGAGTGCGGAGCCTGCACGGTATTGGTAGATGGACAGGCGATACACTCCTGCCTGGTAGCGGCGGCCTCGGTGGGTGCGGGAAAGATCGTGACCATCGAAGGGCTGGAACAGGATGGAAAGCTGAGTCCGGTGCAGCAGGCGTTTCTTGACGAGGGCGCACTTCAATGCGGCTACTGCACATCCGGCATGATTCTCGCGGCCACTTCACTTCTCAGTGAGAAGCACAATCCTACAGAAGAGGAAATTGTGGAAGCGATGGATGGGAACGTGTGCCGGTGTGGCACTTATCCGCGCATTCTCGCCGCGATAAAGCGCGCAGCGGGGCAGCCGGAACACGGAGGCGGCCGATGAATCTCCGCAGTCAGAGTGCGCTTGAGTTTGCAGAAAGCGACTTTCATGACGGCCAGCCTGGGCGGCAGCCGGGCAGCGTCGAGTTAGATCGGCGTGACTTCCTCAAAGCACTCGGTGGAGGACTGTTGATATGTCTGACTCACGCTTCCACATGGGCGCAGGAGTCGGGCCGAACTTTCGGTGGGCATGAACTTCCGAAAGATTTGAGCGCATGGTTGCACATCGCGACAGACGGAACGGTGAAGGTATTTACCGGCAAGGTTGAGGTGGGACAGAACATTCGCACTTCGCTGGCCCAGCAGGTTGCCGAAGAACTGCGGGTGCCTTTTGACTCCATCAAGATGGTCATGGGCGATACCGATTTGGTTCCGTGGGACATGGGCACATTTGGGAGCCGCACCACCCCGACCATGGGGCCGCAATTGCGTACCATGGCGGCTGCCGCGCGCGAGTTGCTTATCGAGATGGCCGCGAAGAGATGGAACGTTGATGCTGCCGGATTGACGGCCGCGGACGGAAAGGTCACCGACCCGAAGGGCTCGCATTCGCTTTCATACGGCGAACTCACCGGCGGCGAGAAACTAGTGAAGGTTGTGACCGCCGAAGAAACATTGACTCCGGCGAGAGATTGGAAGATTGCAGGGACTCCTGTGCCGAAAGCCGAAGGACGCGACTTTGTCACTGGGAAACACAAGTATCCGTCCGACATAACACGGCCTGGCATGATGTTCGGCGAAGTGCTTCGGCCGGATGGATTCGACGCGACACTTGCATCGCTGGATACAAGTGCCGCGGAACAGGTCAGCGGCGTGAAAGTGGTGCGCGATGGCGATTTCATTGGGGTGGTCGGACCGGACGCTTACGCAGCGCAACAAGCTGTGGCGGCCATAAAGGCAAAATGGAATGTACCAGCGCAGCCATCCAATCAAGGACTCTTTGAGTATTTGAAGAACAATCCCGAGAGCGGCCGAGATGAAGGGCCGGAACACGCGGCTGGTTCGGTTTCGCAGGCCATGACTAGCGCCGAAGTGAAACTTGAAGCGCAATACACTGTGCAATACATTGCGCACGCGCCGCTTGAACCGCGTGCTGCGGTGGCCGAGTGGAACGACGGCAAGGTGACCGTGTGGACGGGAACGCAACGACCGTTTGGGGTGCGCGATCAACTTATGCAGGCGTTCAACCTTTCGCCCACGCAGGTTCGAGTGATTCAGCCCGATATGGGCAGTGGTTATGGCGGCAAGCATACGGGCGAGGCGGCCATTGAGGCAGCCCGACTGGCAAAGGCAGCCGGCAAACCGGTGAAGGTGGAGTGGACTCGCAGCGAGGAATTTACCTGGGCCTACTTCAGACCTGCGGGCGTGATCGAGATCAAGGCGGGCATGCGGCGTGACGGGACTCTACTGGCATGGGAACATCACAATTACAATTCTGGTCCGGCTGCGATCGGCACGCCATATGAGGTTCCGAACCAACTCATCCAATTTCATCCAACTAAGTCGCCGTTGCGCCAGGGCTCCTATCGTGGGCTCGCTTCGACCGCAAACCATTTTGCCCGCGAATCGCACATGGATGCGCTCGCACACGCGGCAGGAATCGATCCTCTGGAATTCCGCCTGAAGAACTTGACCGACCCAAGGCTGTGCGCTGTCTTGCAGCAGGCTGCCGACCGGTTTGGCTGGGGCCACTCGCAATCATCGCCGACGCGTGGATTCGGAATTGCCGGTGGAACCGACAAGGGTGGTTACGTGGCAACCTGTGTCGAGGTGGAGATCGGTGCGTCGAACAAGAAGGTGCAAATACGCCGCGTGGTGCAGGCCTGGGAATCCGGTGCAGTGGTGAATCCCGATGGACTGCGCAACCAGACGATGGGTGCAATGGTGCAGGCCATTGGCGGCGCGCTTTTCGAGAGAATATTGTTTGCGGATGGGCGGATTCTCAACCCGCATTTCGCAGAGTACCGCTTGCCGCGATTCAAGGACACGCCGGAGATTGAGGTGATTCTTATCGACCGCAAGGACCTGCCTTCGGCGGGTGCAGGTGAGACGGGCATTGTGGGACTGGCGCCCGCTGTGGGCAATGCGATCTTTGCCGCGACGGGAGTGCGTCTGCGGGATATGCCGTTAGCTCCACAAGTGGGAGCGCAGGGAGTACCGGCATCGCCGTTCAGGAGTTAGACAAACAATGATGGCTCTTGAGGATGAGTAACGGCCGGAGCCGCACAGTTATATATCTTAGGTAACCTTGCGCTGGCGGCTTCGCGAGAGGCGTTCACTCTTGTTTTCGCGCGACGATTTCAAATGAACACTTAAGATCATCTTTTAGCTTGAGCGCACCACCGGCCACGGATATCGGCTTGATTTCAAAGTCGGATTGGCGCAACGAGAATTCGCCGGAGGCCCTCAACAAGCTGCCGAGTAATACGACCCGCGCCAGGATAGGCAAGCTGCGAGTAACGCCGCGTAAGGTCAAGGTCCCGTTGAGCGAGGCAGAAAAAAGCGCGCCCCCCATGTTCCCAATGGAGATATCAGTCGCCTCGTAGGTTATCTCGGAAAACCTGGACGGTTGGAGAACCTCCTGATTCATGAGGCGTTCAATCTCGCGGCGATCTTTGTCGCTGATATCATCTTGCACGGTCAGCGATGAGGACCTGGCGACTAACTTAAAAGCGCTCCCTTTAAGGTGATCAGGGTCGAAAGTTACCTGGCCGCTGAAGTCGCGAATTCCAATGATCGGGTTGTGCCCCATGGCCGCGAGCAAACCAGAAGCGAAGACCTGCACCGTGAACCTGCTTGCCCGGCCGTCGATGACGTAGCAGGCTTCGCCGATCTCAGTTAGTTCTTCTTGATGATTCTTTTCAACCTCGGTCATGTGTTCCCTTTAATTGCCGCGTCAATTGAGATTTTCGCACAATCCGGGGTTTCCGTTCGCGGGGCGCTTAAATCTTCTACATAGCTCGCAACTTGAAGTATCGCTCAACGTCGGGAATAGCGGCCTGGGCTAGATTCCCGACACCAAGCCGGGACAGGTAGCCGCGCACGAGAGGATTGGAAATAATCAGTCCTGCCCCGAAGACGACCAGTGCCACGCCGCTGAGCAAGTAGAGCGTGCTCTTATCGCTTGCTAACTCATTGGTGGTAGATTCGAGCAATTCCATAGTCATTTCATTTCTCCTTTCGATTGGTTGCAGTTAGTTGGCTGCACTCGGTTGCATGTCTTCCAAGATTCGTTCAACGAGGCCTGCGACAACCTTTGCAGCATCAGACACAGCGGCCCTAACAGGAGCGCTCAGGCCTATCTTTCCTTGTTCTCCGCCAAAGCTGGCCGGTTCACACCCCACCAATAAGACTCGCTTCAATGGGCCGTTCATTGCGGCAGCCATGCGAAGCACGTTCATAGGGTTCATGGCGTGCGGTTCTACGAAGTTCGTCTGTCCAATCGCCTGTGGGCCGCCAAGTTCCAGTTCCACTACATAGACCGTGCCAGGGGCTTCTCCATGAGGAAAGGCATCGATGAGAATCGTGGCTTCATATCCATCCTGTAACGAATAAGCAAGATCAAGACCTCGAATGCCGAAGTCCGCGACACGCACCGAGGCCGGAAACGTGCTTCTGGAGAGATGACGCGCCACTTCGACGCCAAAGCCATCATCGCCAAGAAAAATGTTGCCGATGCCAGCGACAAGAATACGAGGCTTCTGGGTGACTTCTTTCTCCCGCTGCTCTTGCATTGGAAGCGGTTCGACTTCGGATGCGTCGAAGAAAAAGCGATGGCCCGGCTGCCGCAACAAACCTAAGTCGCGTCCCGGGTCATCGTCGAGAACGACCGAGATGTGCGACTTTCCCTCGTAATCCTGTTCGATGCTCTCGACAGTTGCAATTTGCCCACGCAACGCAATGTCGAGAATATCTCCGCCCTCGCGAGGAAAGAGGCGCACGCGATCGCCGGTGCGTACTTCGACGCCGGAAATCAATAAGTGGTCAAGGATCGTCTTATCCTCGAGCAACTGCCACTCCCATTCGTTCATTGCGCATCCTCCCTGATGGGGCGGAGACCACGCAGGACTCCATGAAGCTTCATGAATTGCTCAGGGGGCAAGCTCTCAGTGCGCTCCAGAATCTGGCGGCTGCGCTCGTCAGATTGCCGCATTTCATTCTTTTCATCTTCGGTCATGGTTAGAATGCGCAGGGATAAGATTTCGTCGATTTCGGTTCCGTCATACAGGCTGCCCGGGCTCTCCGGAGCTATCTGCGGATAGTCATAAAGAATGATGGGCGAGGAGAGCATCATGTCCCGGGCACCATCTTCGCCCACGAGCACCGGCCAGGTTCCGAGATTGGTGCATTCCGCGGCTACATCCTTGATACTTTCAGGGGGATCAAGCAGCGAAACAAACTGGCCGCCTTTAACCGAGAGAATAGTATGCGCGGATACGAGAGAGTGCATAAGTGCGTGGGCGCGGCCATTGGTGGCCGGTGACTCATCGGCAGTTAGATTCCGCAGGCGCACCGTCACTTTGAGAAGCCCGTCGCGGTATGTCTTCAAATCCAATTCGACTGAGCCCGTCAGTTTCTGCCACTCCCGAATGACTAAACCGGCAACCATGCCATCCTGGTTGCGGATTGGCTCCGCTTTGCGATTCGCGCTGAACCCAAAGGGTGACTGTCTCTGAAAGGAAGGCGCCATTGGATTCAGCGCCGGTATGCTCCGATTGCGTTCGATAGCTTCCTGCCAGGGCACATACGTCTTGTCGTCAACCTTCAGTTCATCAACTAACTCAAACTGGGGCTCTCCGGTACGCGGAAGCTCAGAAATCGGCTTTGTGAGTTTTCCGATGGAGCGATTGACGATCTGGAGGAACCGGATTTCGATGTCGAGCCGGGTGGATGCGGTGGATTCGAGAAGACATTCCGTCTGCATGGTCCACGCATCGGAGCCGTTTTGTTGTTCGCTGTAGGAGCGCGGGCAGAGCACACCGAAATTCCAGCGCTGCTGATTCTTCACCGCGGACGCGCGATAGGGATAGAGCATGTATCCCTCGTAGAGCACGGCCTCGGCGATCTTTTCAACGCATTCCAGATTCACGAGCCCACCGTCTCCTCAACTGGCAGCATGCTTTCGAGAACTTGTTCCCAGGTCGGGATTCCCTTTTGAATCTTGTATTGATACAAACGCTCAAAGACATCACGTCGGAGACTTAGCCATGCGGAGTTTGGATAGTAGGAATCCATCATGTCGCGCCAGGCTCTTTGCGAAAGCTTGAAGGTTGTCTCCTGCTCCCATGAGATAGGCGCCACCTGAAGGGCGCCATCTTCGCCCGCATAGAAAACAGTACCGCTGAACATGAGACGAAGCGGTATATCTCCGCCGGTCAAGCCTTCGAAATATTTTGTCGCGGCCACGTTGAAATCGAATGTGCATGGGACAAGAAGATCCGCCGTCGTAGATCCTTGGAAGCTGGGTACAACGACACTGGCGTGCGTCCACAACAGGCTGTGGAGGGTTTTGCTCCAGCGCTCGGGCTCGCCGAACAGGTCGAGCATTTTCTCTTGCTCCTCGGCGGAGTAGCGGCGTCGCGTGGCCTCAATCTGAATCTGACAGCGCAACGCAATGGTGTGGATGGCCTCGTCGGCATCCGCATTCGCAACGCGGAGCTTGAACGCAAGCGTGGGCGCCGCCGCGTACGGAACAGTTGATGCTTCGTCAACAGTGAAAGTGAGTTCAGGCACGCTTGTAACCTCGTACGATGTCTGCTCGATTTCTTAGCGAGGAGAAGAAGTTCGCGATCTCGTCCCAGACTTCATTGCCTCCCGAGAGACCTTTCCAGTGCGTCCGAATCAGGCCAACAAGCCTGAAGCAGTCGTCGATGGGAGCGAAGTAATACTCGGAAGGGGCGGATACGTGGGCGTGGCCTATTCGATTCACGAGCAGCGCTTCGATGTCCGGCTCCAAGTTGCTGAGCACATCATTCTCTGCCGCAATCTCACTCCAGGCATCAACCGGGAGCATCGATTCAACTGCGCCTGCGGGGCTCGGATACAACGTGACCATTCGGCCCTGGACGCTGGAATAAAAGAAGAATGCCATGTTGATGGGGATGAGCAAGGTGTCCCATTGCCCATCGTCGATCTTCAAATCAGGCAGGAGCCAGGTGCGCCGGGAAACGCGACGATACCTGCTGCCTTTCATTCCATCGAAAAGCGTTGAACAAGCGTCGCAGGCGCAGACGATTTGTCTTGTTGCCAACTCGAGCAAGTGAGGGTGCTCGTGAGTTAATGCGGCGCTGCATAACTCGCACCGCTCGACAGGGAGGCGCGGGCGCGCAAACTTGCGCAAGGTGGCAAACGATTGATCAAGCTGCGAGGGAACGACAGGAGCCATGGTCAGCCTCTCTCTGGCCAGATGCATAAAGATGTCAATCGGCGCCGCACACTACAATGCCGCGTGCCGCCATCGCAGATGACGATTGCTTCAGGAGGCTATCGATGGAAACAAAACCGGAGGAAACCTCGTCGTCCGGCCCCAGGATTTCAAGGGACGCCAAATCGGGCGCCTGATCGTAGATGCTTTCTTCCACAAGTAACTGCACGGTTTTTGCTGTCGATCCGCACGCATGGCCGGACGTGGAGGCGTGAATCTTCAACTGGACAGCTCCTTCATTCATGCTGAGAAGCTCCACTTCGCTGTTGTATTTGCGCAGTTTTGCCTTTGCAGCATCGAGCGCCTTGTGAAAGCGAGTCTCAAGGTCGTCGGGATGGAGTGAATGGAGCAGAAGCAAGTGGCGAACGATCGGATCATCGCCCGCCCTCGCGATGATCGCTTCGCCCTGCGGCCCGCTCTCAAAGACAATATCCAATATTCTCTGGAGCGCGCTACCGTGGACGTCCAGCAGAAGTTGGACAAGTTCGCGGGTCGCAGGATTACCACCACCCGGCATCGCATCGAGTTCGCCGACGAGGTCACCAAGCCGCCGGATTTTCTCGTGGAACGCTTCTTTGCCTGCCACGTAACTCCTCTACTTTGAAGCGGCGCTTCGAAGTCATTGTGCCGGGTTCAGGGTTGCATCCCAAACATCGGAGAGTGATGCGTCTCGAGCACTTTTCCGTTGCCAAGATACATGTGCACACCACACGGAAGACATGGGTCGAAGCTTCTAACCGCGCGCATGATGTCGATGCCCTTGAAGTTTTCAGGACCATTCTCTTCGAAGATCGGCGTGTTCTGCACCGCATCTTCATAGGGGCCAGGGGTGCCGTAGATATCGCGCGGATTCGCGTTCCACGGAGTGGGAGGATAAGGATGATAGTTGGCGATCTTGTGATTCCTGATTACGACGTGATGCGATAACACACCGCGGACAGCCTCGTGGAATCCGCATCCGATGGCTTCTTCAGGAACCTTGAATTCATTCCACGTCCTGGTTCTGCCGGCGTGAAGCTCAGTGAGCGCCTGTTCGGCGAAGTGCAGGGCGGCCGCTGCCGCATAGGCCTGGAAGTAGGTGCGAGCGCGGTCACGCTCGATGGCGTTGCTCCACTTTGGAATCTTCCACTCCAACTCGACTTCGGGCAGCGACGTTGTCTTGGGGAGATAGATTTTCACGCTGTGCCCGGTAGCCTTGATGTAGCCGAAGTCGACGATGCCAGCGAGAGCAGTTGACCAGAAACGCGCAATGGGGCCGCCGCCGGTGTCGAGCGCGAGGTGATCGCCGGTGCGCTTGTCAAACCAGCGCGGCGACATGACCCAGGTGTATTTCTCTTTGAAGTCGCGCTTCTGTGGCTTGGGAAACGTGCTTTGATTCCACGGATGGCGTTGATCGACCGGGTTACCCAGCGGATCCTTCTTAACGAAGGTTTCTGCATTCTGCCAATCGTCATAGTAAGAACTGCCAAGCAGGATGCGGATGTTGAGGTTGATATCAACCAAGTCCGTGGTGACGAGTTGCCCGTCCACAACGACCCCTGGGGTGACATACATCGCGCGGCCCCATTCGGTCATCTTCTCGTAGGTGTAGTCGCACACTTCGGGGTTATTGAAAGAACCCCAGCAACCGAGGAGAATGCGACGCTTTCCGACTTCTTCATAACCGGGGAGGGCTTCGTAAAAGAAATCGAACAGGTCGTCGTGCAGGGGCACGACTTTCTTCATAAACTCCACGTACTTCATAAGGCGAACGATGTAGTCGGTGAAGAGCTGAATAGTTGGCACAGTTCCCACGCCTCCGGGGTAGAGCGTGGATGGATGCACGTGACGCCCTTCCATGAGGCAGAACATCTCGCGTGTCATGCGGCTCATTTGCAGAGCCTCAAGGTAGAACGCGCCAGTGAAGGGATTGAGAGCCTTCATGATATCCGCAATGGTGCGATAACCATGCAGTTTTGCGTGCGGAGACTCTGTTTTCTGCGCCTTCTCCCAGACGCCGGGATTGGTCTCCTTCACCATCTGCTCGCAAAAGTCCACACCGACCAGATTGTCCTGGAAAATGTTGTGGTCGAACATGTATTCGGCCGCCTCGCCCAGATTGACAATCCATTCGGCCATGGCTGGAGGCCTTACGCCGAAGGCCATGTTCTGCGCATAGGTAGCGCAGGTGGCATGATTGTCGCCGCAGATGCCGCAGATGCGGCTGGTGATGAAATGGGCGTCGCGGGGATCTTTGCCTTTCATGAAGATGCTGTAACCGCGAAAGATGGAGGAAGTGCTGTGGCACTCGGCAACCCTTCGCTTGCCGAAGTCGATCTTCGTGAAGATTCCAAGACTGCCCACGATCCTGGTAATCGGGTCCCAATTCATTTCCACTAACTGGCCAGTTTTTTCAGGCGCATGCTTTTGTTCAGCGACGATGGTGCCCATATCGGTGGCTCCTTTGCCTGTTTTGAGTTAGTAGTTGCGGTGATAACCCGTGGTAAGTTCAGGGCGCGGATGACGCCACTTGGGCTCCTTATTCACGGTCGCATTGGTCAGAGAACGGAGAGAACGGATCGCTTTGCCGTAAGTACCGATGGCGGCGCTGGAGATTTTTGCGCCGGGAGGCTCATCCATGAAAGGCATGAATTTGTCGGGGAAACCCGGCATGGTGCAACCAATGCAGATGCCGCCCACATTGGGGCATCCGCCAATGCCCGCCATCCAGCCCCTCTTTGGCACGTTGCAATTCACCACGGGCCCCCAACAGCCGAGCTTGACGATGCACTTAGGGGAACTGTAGGAAGTAGCAAAGTCACCCTGTTCGTAATATCCAGCCCGATCGCAACCTTCATGTACGGTCTTTCCGAAGAGCCATGTCGGGCGGAGTTGATCGTCGAGCGGGATCATGGGGGCGAGGCCGGCGACTTGATACAGAAGGTAAAGAACCGTCTCCATGAAGTTATCCGGCTGAACGGGACAACCGGGGACATTCACGATAGGGAGGCCTGCCTTTGATCTCCACTCCCAGCCAAGATAGTCGGCCAGGCCCATAGCTCCTGTGGGGTTGCCTTCCATGGCGTGAATGCCGCCATAAGTGGCGCAGGTGCCGCAAGCAATCACGGCGAGCGCTTTTGGAGAAAGGCGATCGATCCATTCGTTGGTAGTTATCGGCTGGCCGGTGTGCGGATCTGTTCCGAGTCCTGCCCAGTAACCTTCCTTCTTGATTTTTTCGTTAGGGATGGAGCCCTCAACTACGAGGACGAACGGATCGAGCTTTCCCTGCTCGGCCAGGTACCAGAATTTCAAGAAGTCGTCGCCGCACTCATAGGCGAGCACGGGATTGTGCAGGTGGACCTTGGGCAAACCGGGAATCGCACCGAGGAGCACATCCTCGATGCTTGGCTGCGTGGCCGCGGTGATGGACACTGAATCTCCGTCACAGCCCAGGCCTGCAGTGATCCAGACGATGTGAACTTCCGCTACGGCCGGCTTCTTTTGTGTGACTCTGCCGTAAGGCACTGTTTCCGCTGCCATATGCTGGATTCTCCTCTCGAATTCACGAACAGCTCGAACTCACGAACGGCGAAGGGTGAGCTTTTCGCATACACCTTCACGGGGCCCATTCTCGGGCCCTCCGATTTGTTTTTCGATTCCGCGATTTGCCTAGCGATTTGTGACGCTTTTGGCTATCGGCGACAGACCACCATCTGCGCAGTTCGCCGATGTATGCATGGCAACAGAACGGGGATAAGAGCCGCAAGCGGGCTAGTCCCTAAATTCGCTGTATACGGGATACTCGGAGGGGTATCGGGGAATCCCCGATGGGAGCGGCTATGAAGACTTTTCGCTAAGTGACCATTGGATGGCGTGTTGCATCAATTCGCGGCCGGTGCGCAACGACAATTTCTCTTTGAGGTGCGCCTGATAGGACTCGACGGTTTTCATGCTGAGATGAAGCGCGTCCGCAATCTGGCGCGTACCAAGGCCCTCGCCAATCAACCGGAAGACCTCGAGTTCGCGATCGGAAAGTGCTGCCATTCGCGAATCCGTCTCAACCGTCTGGCCGGTCAAATATTGTTGCAGCAACTTATTTGACATACGGCTGCTTAGATAGATCTCGCCATCCAGAATGCGGCGCACGGCGACGAGAACTTTCTCCGTCGCCTCTTGTTTCATGATGTAACCGTTGGCGCGCGCGCGCAAGGCGCGTTCAGCATAGATGGACTCATCGTGCATGGAGAGGATGAGGACGGGCAGTTCAGGATAGAGGGTGCGCAGATTCTTCAGAAGGTCCAATCCATCCGGGCCATTGAGTGAAATGTCCACGATGAGAATGTCGGGCCTGTTTGCCGCAATCGCTTTCATCGCGGCCGGCGCCTCTTCGGCTTCACCGCAAACCATTAAATCGGGCTCGCGGTTGATCAACATGGCAAGTCCCTGGCGCAACAAAGGATGATCATCCACGACGAAGACAGTTTTCTTACGGTCTCTGACCATGTTTGGCGCTTTGGGGAACTCGGCCATGCGCATGTTACTCGCCTTCTTTCACCGGAAAAGTGCAAGTGACGATCGTTCCCCGAGGCCTGGCGCGCTGAATCTCAAGATCTCCACCGATCATTCCTGACCGGTACTTCATGATGTGCAGTCCCATGCCGTGGGAGTTCACAGCTCCTTCGGTGAAGCCTTTACCCTCATCCTTGATTACTAATCTGCCCCGGCCGTGTTCGGCTGTCAACTGGATTAGTATTCTCTTCGACTCTCCATGCTTGATGGCGTTGTTCACCGCCTCCTGGGCGATATGGTAAAGATGCGCGGCGACGCTATCGTCATGTATCAGGACGGGCAAATCGCATTGGAACTGGCATGAAACCCCAAACAGGTTTTCGGTTTCGGCGGCCCAGAGTTGCAGTGCAGACATCAGGCCGTGCGCCTCGGAGACAACAGGAAGCAGCCCCCTGGCGAGCTCGCGGGTCTTGTGAATCGCTTCATTCACAAGTTTCACGATCTTGATGGCGTCCGCGGTTTCCGGGCTGTGTTTTTCAGCAAGCCTGGCTTCATGGACCTTGGCCATGAACGCGATGGCGGTGAGATGCTGGCCAAGGCCGTCATGCAGATCCTGTCCGATGCGGCGCTGCTCGCGCGCGCTGATATCGAGAATCGTCTTCTCCAATTGCTTTCGTTCCGTAATATCGACGCCAGTGGCAATAATGTATCCGGAGCTTCCACCGTTGCCAGGCAGGAGCGTGCTCGTCCATGCAATCAGCCGCTGCTCGCCGTGCCGGGTTACCCAGGTGGTCTGATGGTTTTGCGGCAATAAGTCTGTGCGGAGTATTTCAAAGATGCTTTTGAAGCGCTCAGCTTCCTCGGGGAGTGAAAGCAAATCCCAAAAATACCTGCCCTGCACCTCCTCCATCGAATAGCCACTGGTGAGTTCACAGGCGGGATTGAAACGCAGGATGCGGCCTTCGTCATCGAGGACAACGACGAGCGCTCCAACCGTGTCAAGAATCGCGGAAATGAAGTTGCGTTCTTCCTGCCGTTCATCTTCGATGCGCTTGAGATCCGAGATATCGAAGGCCACGCCATGAATGAACCACGGACGGCCATCATCACGACGCATCATCCGGGCGTCGCATTGAAACCAGATCACGCGTCCGTCCCGCGCGATGACCCGATAGGCCGAACGCAGCGGTTTGCCGGAGAGAAACATCTCGGCAGCCTCGATACTCCAGCGCTGTTTGTCTTCGGGGTGAATATGCTCATACCAGCGCACCGGATCTTCGAGCCATTCCTCGCGCGAATAGCCGAGAGACGCTTCAATCTGCGGGCTCACGTAGGCTTCGCTGATGCCGCGATCGAGATAGGCCATGAAGACGACTGCGGGAATCTGCTCGAGGAGCGCCCGATACTTGGCTTCAAGATTAGGCGGCTGTGTATCCGCATCCGGCTCACGGCCATGATCGGCGAAAGAATGCAAATCATTGGATCGATCGGCCGAGGAGGCAAAGAACACTCGCGCGAGATCGAGAAGCACCGTTTCGGCTTCAGCAAGATCGGGCGAGCCGCCGCCGGTATCATATCGCCAGTCGCCGCTGTCATTCGGATTCTGAATTGTTCGCACAAACGAAGACATTTTTTACTCCAAACGTCCCGTCATTGATTTTGCAGTGCTAAGTCAGAGAGTTAGTCCGGTGTTATCTGACTTATTGGGATTTTCTGCCTCTTTCGCCAGGCAGGTTCCTTGTTCAGCGATGCCTGGGTAAACCGGCGCAATGCATGAATGGCCCGCCCATAGGTTTGAACGGCGGCGGACGAAAGAAGTGAGCCGGGGGGTTGATTCATGAAGGGCATAAACTTGTCGGGGAAGCCAGGCATTGTGCACCCGATACAGATGCCGCCTACATTGGGACAGCCGCCAATACCGCCCATCCAGCCGCGTTTGCCCACGTTGCACTGCACCACCGGTCCCCAGCAGCCCAGTTTTACAATGCACTGCGGGGAACCATATTCCTCAGCAAACTGCGCCTGCTCGTAATAACCTCCGCGGTCGCAACCTTCATGCACGGTATTGCCGAAGAGCCAGGTTGGCCTAAGCGCTTCGTCGAGCGGAATCATGGGAGCGCGACCTGCCGCCATGTAAAGGAGATAAAGCAGCGTCTCCATAAAATTGTCAGGCTGCACGGGGCACCCGGGAACACAAACAATGGGATTGCCGGCCAGCGAACGCCACTGCCATCCCAGATAGTCGGGCAGGCCCATGCACCCGGTTGGGTTGCTTTCCATGGCGTGAATGCCACCGTAAGCAGCACATGTTCCGGCGGCCATTACAGCCCATGCCCTGGGGGCTAGTCGGTCAATCCATTCACATGTCGTAATGGGCTGACCGGTCGCAGGGTCGGTACCAAACGATGCCCAATAGCCTTCCTTTTTATTGTTTTCATCCGGAATCGAACCTTCCAGCACCAGGATGAAAGGCGTGGCCGGCTCTTTCGCCGCGCGGTGAAAGGGCTCAAGAAACTCATCTCCATTTTCAATAGCCAGAAATGGATTGTGGAAGTTTACCTTGGGAATCCATGGAAGCGAACCGAGGACAATATCCTCAATGCTTGGCTGAGTGGCGGCCGTCATTGCGATCGTATCCCCATCGCAACTGAGCCCTCCGGTAATCCATAGGACATCGATCTCCGGAATAGGCGCAGGTTTATCTTTTGAACCGCCAGCAGGATCCATGAGGGGAAGAAATTCCTTTCAACGCGGCCCGGCCGCAACGCACAGAAAAGTAGCGCGTTCATATTCGGCCCCCAGCCCGGCACAGTCAAGAACATACTTCCGGGCGAAGAAAAAGGTCGACTGCGGGCGTTCTCGTTCCCTCAAAAATGTGCAGGCATACTCATGCCGAGTCACATGGACCGAATTCTCATGTAGCGCCGAACGTCTGGCCAAACGGAAGCCAGGAACGCAATCATGCTCAAGGAGGCCATCGCCCAGATCGCTTTTTTATTCATTCACCTCGCACCCTTCGCAGTTTTGATTTGAGCGCCCGATCATGGCCGGTGAAGTCTTGATGGCACTTCGAGAGGAGCTCAAAGCTCTCGTACTAAGATGCGAGGACCGCGCTGCACGATGCTCGTGCAGGATGAAGCCGAAGATCGCCTTTTCCGCGGAGGACGCATTCGCATTGTGCCAAGGGAGACAACTTAACAAGGAGATGAATCCGTCATGCTGGGATTGTGCCAACCGCCATGTTCCGCGGTAAGAGCGTCAGCCTTTTTCGGGCCCCAGGTTCCGCGTTTGTAGCGAAGGGCGCGGGGATGGTTTCTGAGGACCGGGTTCACCACTTCCCATGCGGCCTCAACGGCATCCTCGCGAGTGAAGAGCGCTCCGTCGCCCCGCATGGCATCGCCTAAGAGCCGCTCATAGGGCGTTTCCTCGCCGGGCTGCTGCTCTGAGAGGAAGAGTTCGCGCTGCTCTCCGACGAATTCCTCACCGGCACGTTTGACGCGGGCGGCAAGGGCAACGGCCGAGTTGGGCGAGAGGCGGAAGCGCAGATAATTGGAACGGCCAGTCAGCGGAGCCGAGTCAGCAAAGAGCCTTTGCGGGGCCGGGTTCAACTCCACCAGCACCTCGGTTGCGGTGTTCGGCAAGTACTTGCCGGAGCGCAGATAAAACGGCACCCCTTCCCAGCGCCACGAGTCGATGAAAAGGCGCATGGCACAGAAGGTCTCGACGTCAGAGCGCTTCGCGACGTCCTGCTCTTCGCGGTAGCCGGCATACTGGCCGCGTACAAGATCGCTGGGCTTCAAGGGGCGCATGGCTTTGAAGACTTTCGCCTTTTCAATTTGCACAGCGCCAAAATCGCGCCCCGCGGGGGGCTCCATTGCAAGAAGTGCGACGATCTGGAAAAGGTGATTCTGGATCACGTCGCGCAGACAGCCGGCGGTCTCGTAAAACGCGCCGCGCTTCCCAATCCCGAAGTCCTCCGACAAGGTAATCTGAACGCTGTTCACATAGTTGCGGTTCCAGATGGGCTCAAGAAATGAATTAGCAAAGCGGAAATAGAGGATGTTCATGATCGCTTCCTTTCCAAGGAAGTGATCGATCCGGAAGATGGAATCCTCGGGAAACGCAGCATGCGCAACCCGGTTCAGTTCGCGCGCCGAGGCCAGATCGCGTCCGAACGGCTTTTCAATAATCACGCGCGCGTTCTTTGTCAGACTGGCGCTTCCGAGCCCTTCAATTACGGTTCCGAAAAGCGACGGCGGAATAGCGAGATAATGCGCAGGCCGTTTTGCATTCCCGAGCGCTTGCCGAATCGCGGCATATGTATTGCTATCCTGGTAGTCGCCACTTACATATTTGAGTAGAGACAGAAGATGGCGAAGGGCGCGCTTGCTATTGATTCCGCCGGATCGCTTTATGCTGTCGGTCACACGCCTCTGCAGGCGTGGCAGGCTCCATTTTGGAAAAGCAACACCGATCACGGGGACGTTGAGAGCGCCGCGTTTTACCATCGCATAGAGCGCCGGGAAGATCATTTTGTGGGCCAGATCGCCCGTCACGCCGTAGACCACCAAAGCGTCTGATTGGGAGTTGGCCATCAGGCACGCTTCCCGGTTGAAGTGTTTGTGTGCAGATCCCGGTTGCACATGGGCTGTCGTGCAGAGGTGTGCCGGTTGCGATCGCAGCAGCGTCGATTTTTCTTCATCATTTCTCCATTTCCGGTTTGTATTCGCCGCGACGGGCGGCCCGGTTGCAGTTTGCCCGATGATACAACGCCTGCTGTGCCTCAATTACATGTGCATCCTCGCCCTTCCACAGTTCCATTGCCGGCTGCTGAATGGCACGGGCATAGGAGAAAGCCAGCGCCCAGGGCGCGCGCGATTTGAATCTGACAATCATTGCATTCAAATGGGCCGAAGCCTGCTGGGCGGATTGGCCTCCCGAGAGGAACGCGACAGCCGGAACCGCCGCGGGGACGGAACGCAACAGGCAAGTGACGGTGGCATCGGCCACTTCATCCACCGTTGCTTGTTTAGCAGATGCCGCACCGGAGATCACCATGTTGGGCTTCAGAATCATCCCTTCCATTGCGACGCGTTGCAGAAAGAGTTCGTTGAATACTGTTCGCTGAACTTTCTCCGTCACTTCAAGGCACCGTTGCAGCGTGTGATGCCCGTCCATCAGAACTTCCGGCTCAACAATGGGCACCAGGCCGGCCTCCTGGCACAGCGCGGCATAGCGTGCCAGGGCCTGAGCATTGGCCTGGATGCAACTCCAGGTTGGAATACCATCGTCGATGGCAATCACCGCGCGCCACTTGGCGAAGCGCGCGCCGAGACGAGAATACTCTGCAAAGCGGTCTCGCAAGCCGTCGAGGCCTTCGGTCACTTTTTCACCGGGGTAGGCCGCCATGTCCTTGGCGCCCGCGTCGACCTTGATGCCGGGAATGATTCCCGCTTTGGTGAGTTCTTTCACCATGGGAACGCCATTTCTGGTTTGTTGCCGGATTGTCTCGTCGGAGAGAATGGCCCCGCCGATGCACTCGCCAAGCTTGGGAGTGGTCACAATCAACTCGCGATACGCGCGCCGCATCTCCACGGTTTGCGGAATTCCCAATTTTGCAAATCGCCGGTTACAGGTACCGATGCTTTCATCCATGGCCAAAAGGCCCTTGTCATCGGCGAAAAGAGCAAGCACGGTTTCTGCGAGTTGCTGGATATTCATTTGACGTTACTCCCTACGGGCTTCCGGTTCGCGTGCCCGTCGCCGCTTGATCGCAGGATTCGGCGCAGACGCCATTTTGTTAGTTGCTGGCGAGCCAGCCCGGGTTGCTCGGGTGCCTATTGCTGTACGGAGATTCTGAACGGTGGATTGTTGGCCAGGGGGAATGGCTTCATTTCGCATTCATGCGGGGAACCACGGACGACGTCTTGAGCATACGAGAGCCACCTCTGCCAAGGCGAGCCAGGCTACGACCAGCAGGGACGGGCGGTGGATCGCCCAGAGCGGCCTGAACGCACCGCGGCGGGCAACCATGGCCTGCTCACACTACCAGGATGGATGGCCCCAGTCGTGTGAACAGGCCCTGCAACACGGATCAGAATTGATAGGAGATGGTGCCGTAGATGCTGCGTGGAGCGCCCGGATAGGCGTTGATATAACCGTTGGGAGGGTTGCTGGGATCGGGGGCAAGCTCAGCAAAATACCCTCCGCTGGAGATGTACTCGTATTCGTTGTACTGCGAATTTCCGACATTCATCATATCGAGCCGCAGGTTGAAGGACTGTTTTTCGAAGGTGATGGGAGCGTTGAAGGAAACATTTGCCGTGGTGTAGGTTGGCATGGTCTGGGAGGTGGGCGCGCCGCTAAGGTTCGACCACAGGTGCTGCGAGCCGGTGCTCTCCAACCAGAAGCGCGGCTCGACAATCACATGGTTGTGGTGCTGGATCCCGTAGTAGATGCCCGTATTCAGCGTGAAGTTGGGGACATAGGACACGGGGAGATTGTTGTAATAGGCGCACCCATCGGCGAGGCCGGTGGGATTAGACGACTTTCCGCACTCTGAGAGGGGTCCACCGGTGACGTAGGTTGTAAAATTCGAAGCTTCACCCGCGAAATTGAAAAAGAAATGGATATTGCTGCGCGGGTCTGCGTCGAAGAAGGCGTCTACGCCGTGGTAGGTGGAGTTGCCGCCGCTGGTTTCTTCTACTCCGAGCGCTGTTTCGACGTCAATCTCCTGGTTGGTGTAATTGTTGTGGAAGTAATTCACCCCGGCGATGAAGTTCCGGAGTCCGGGCGCTTTGGTGAAGTGGACCTTGGCGCCGAATTGAGCATAGGCGCCTTCCGCCAGGATGTAGTAGTTCGGATTTACAGCCTGGAACAGGCCGCCGCCGCCACCCAGGGCGGGGCTGCGGTAGGTAGTGTCATAGCCGCCATAGATCGTGAGCCAGTCATACGGCATCACGGATGCGTCAATGCCGGGCTCGACTGCCGAGCGGCTTTCATGTGCTGCGCAGAGGGAACCCTGGTCCTTCGCCACGCTGCCGTCAGGGGTCGCGACGGGATTTCCAAAAAGGTTGTAATAGGGGTCGTAAGCTTGAGCTTGTGCGAGAGTCAGGCCGCTCGGGGGCACCGGGTTGAGCGAGCAGTGGGTCTCATAGACAGGGGCGGAAGACGGGGTGGCCGTTCCAATCGAGCTTTCGAAGAATTTGGTGCTGGCAGCGAAGGTGAAGTCACGCGCCGCCTGGTCGCTGTAGCTGGTTGAGAACCCATCCACGCGCACACTGGGAATGATGTGAATCCGCGCTATGGGATGAAAATCGTCCTGGGCGAAAAAGGTGACGTTGTCCTGCTGGAAGTAGCCGGAGCGGAACTTCGAGCCTGCGCCCACGATCTGCTGCGCGCCGCTACCTCCATCGGCGGGATTATAGAAGAGGTTATGGGGGTTATAGGCCTCATGAATGAGGTAGCCGCCGAACTGGACGGTATTGTAGGGGAAAACCTGGGAAAACCCGAGCTGGTCCCCAAACATGTTGCTGTGCGGGTTGTTCCACTCGTCCACCTGTGCGCCCTGGGCGAGCGAATCCTCGTTGCGCCGGTGAAAACGGCGAATGTGCGTGTACCAGGCCGAATTCTCAAGTGTGCTGGTGTGGCTCAGGAACAATCTCTGGCGCGCATAGGCCATGAACCCTTCGTTGGTGTCGTACTTGTTGTAGTCGGCGTAGGGCAGGGCGCTAAAGAACCCGCTGGAGGCCTGGCTGAAATGGATGCCACTGGTGGGCTCGACGAGGCCCACGTCCGTGGTGGGAATGACCGTAGGACGATAGCCGCCGCCCTTCGCGTAAAGGACGCCGAAGGCAAAGCTACCCGCCGTGAACGTCTTGACGGTCTTGCCGAAGACCGACCCGTTCTGAGTGTGGTTGCCGAAGCCGTCCGGAGCGATGCGGAAATCGTCGCCGCGCCCGAGGCCGCCGCCCAGCACCGTGGACCATCCCTTGAAGCCGCCCGTATTGCCCACGAATGCGAAGTTTTGCTGGCCATACGGGCCATCCGTGAGAGCAACGCTGAGGTGGCGATCCAGGGTCGGCTGAATGGGCGTGTACTCGACGCGTCCGCCGATATCGGTATACCAGCGGTCAGCCGCCTGGCCTGGTCCGTAGGTAACCTGGACATCCTGCATGACCAGGTTCTGCGGCATGGTGGCCGACTGCCACAATCCGGTGGCGGGGTCGGCGACCGGAATGCCGTCATACGTAATGCCCAGCGAGCCCGGACCCGTGAAACTCGTCGCCTCGCCCGCCCAGCCCTGTTGGATTCCGTTGAGGATGACTGTATATTTTGTTCCGCCTGTCTCTCCATAGCCAACGACATTTGTGCCGGGGGTGGCTTGAAGCACCTGCGCGCCGCCGGCTAGCGGACCAGCCGCGTCCAACTGCTTGCGGTCGAGCACGCGGACCGTTTCCGGCATCAGCATCACGTCCTCACGGGTGGGCATGGGCTTGGCCTCGGGGTCGACAGTCCCACGCACGACAACACTGTCGTTCAATGCCGCCACCTGCAGCGTAGCGGTGATGGAGTGTTGTGTCGCGGGCGAGATACGCTGCGTGAAAGACTCGAATCCCGACTTTTCGATGGAAAGAATTTGTGGCCCCGTAGAAACACCGTTAAAGACGAACTGCCCGTTCGCGCCCGTCGTCGTGTGAGTCACTGTGTTCGTTGTCAAATCTGTTAAAGAAACGGCCGCATTAGGAATTGCGGCTCCCGAGGCGTCTAAGGCTCTTCCTCGAACCTCGGTGTTCGCGGCATGCGCCACTACAAGTCCCACGAGCGCAACAAAGCAAAAAGCAAGCAGTCTTCGCAACATCATCTCGAAATCCTTCCTGTCGACGGTTGTTGGTTGAGCGCTCTGCCCAGTGGCCATCGGGCCAGGCTACACACGAGCCCGCAAGCCTGTCTGGCGACCAGATTTCCCTGGCACGCTCATTGACGCACGCAATGCGATGAAATCCATTGCCCCGGCAATCGCTTTGATCCCTCTTGACCGGCCGGATGGGTCAGCAGAGGAAGCAGAAGAAATTGCTCATCACAGGGCGAGGTGGCGTCTCTTAAACAAGAGAGGCCGATTCAGGACGTGAATCGCGGAGGAGGCGGGCGGAAGGAGAAGAAGATGAACTCCGGAAGGACTCTCTTGCGGCGGGCTGGTGGAACCAGCGCTCCGGGCGGACAGGCCTGCAGCACGGAACGGTAGACGCACGCGAAGCTTGCGGGCAGATGCCGCAGAGGTGGCCTTTGTGCCCCGGGGCGAGTGGGCACGATCTGCAGGCCACCAACATGTCTGGGCCGCTCTTTTTCGGTAAGGAGTTTGGCTGGCGCCATCACGCGGAAGGCGTGGCCATGCAGCGGATACTGCTCCATTTTGTAGCTAGCGCCCCACATGGCGACGGCGATACCCAGCGCCAGCCCACACAAGGTGAACAGCGAGACTCTGGGACGGCTTTGTTGCGATAGGCGCATGCGGAGGAAGAGAGCGCTGCGCGACGGCGTGATGCACCTTCGCGGCAGGCAGCACCAGTATGCGACTCTGCAAATGAACCAGCGGTTAAGGCCAGGTTACGGGACTATGAACATGGGATATTCCGGCGAAAAATGGGAGAATACACTGGAAGAGTTTACGGTTCAGTTGCCAGAGACCAGAGATCGGGGTTTCATTTGCCGCGATCGCTATTGCCCTTTTCTCCACCGCTCTGCAGCGCAAAAGCGTCGAAGGGACGTCGTCCGGTCTCACGCCGCGAGAATGCTCGACGACGCCATGGGCAACCAGCACGATGCCTCGTTGTAACCCGGGACTTTCCTGATCCAGAATTGCTGACGTTGGCGATGAAGTCCGGGGCTGGGACGAGCGACGACTGGGCCAGAACTAGTCTTTCGATTTCGTCTTCGCGGCCGGACTATGCAAATCGAGACGGTACACATGCTGGGTAGCCGTGAGTACGAGGAGTTGCCTCTGCTCCGGAACGAAACGCGCGGCAAGCGCGATGTGATCCAGGGTAACGCTCATCAGCGGCCTTCCATCCGCAACGTCGTAGACTGTCAGTTCCTGGGGCCGATTGGTCGCGGCGATCATGCCAAGCTGGTCATCACCTGCCAGCGCACGACCGAAGAAAGCCAACAAGCGGGCGCCATCTGAAGCTCGATATATGACCGAATTGTTATTGTTGCCGTAGACGGCCAGCAGGTTCCCAAATAGTGAAGCGGTTCGTTCCTCACGGCGCGTGGAAGCAAGCTGTGGGGCTACAATTGCACGCTCCACCGCTCCGGTGCGATTTGAAACGATCTCGATGAGTGTTCCCTGTTCGTCGAACAATTCTCTGGGCTCGTCCGAAGTTCGAATCAGCTTCTTTCTGTTGCGGCCCACCTCCGCATTACCGGTCGCGCTTTGCCGGTCCATGACAAACAAGAGCTGATCGCCGTCTGCTGGAACTATTTGGGGAACACGAAAATCGAACCGAGTTGACCAAAGGTGTGCCTCGGTCAGCGCATCGTACGCTTCGAGGTCCACGTTCTGATCGATGCTCTGTCCCAGCCCCAGAGGTTTCCGGCGCACCCTGATGCTGCCATACTGCACAGGATCTGTAGCGCGGGTGAGCCCATTTGCGTATTTATGCGTGCGCTTATCGATACTGGTGTCGATGGACGGCTTGAGTTCGTGAGGGATGAATTGCACTTGCATCTTTCCTCCGTCGTCAATCGCGACCGCCCGGAAAGGGGACGTCAGCGCCATCCGCTTTCCGGTCGACAGGTCCCACTCGGACCCGCGCGCGCGATCAGAAACGGCCAGGTAGCGGCCATTCAAGCTGAAGGCGCTCGCTTCCACTGCGGCCAGCGGCGTGACTGGCAGATCGATGGTCTCCAGCTCCCCTTCCAACTGACCTACCGCAAGCCCTCCTGTCTGCACCTCAGTGGCAACCTGGTTGCCAACCAAGTCCACGGTCTCCTCTTTGAATTCTTGGTGGGCCTTGCCTTTCGCCGGATCGACAATCACGGCCGCTGCGCTTCTGATCGGTCCGAACAGCAAACTTTCCCCCGCAGTGACACCCGCCAACCAGCCTCTCGGCAGTTGGAAACTCCCCAGCGGCTGGCCACCTGGAAACCGTGTGTAGCACATTTTGTAGGTATCTTCGGGAGTTCCTGATTTGAAGCCCCAGTCGCAGGTCGATACCATCTTGTCCGAGCCTACAAAGGCAAACCGTTCCTGCGACAAGTCGGAAAGTGTTTTCTCGAGTTTCACCGTTTGGTGCTGTTTGAGATCGTAGGCCATTGACACCGTGCCGGATGCGGCAACGAAATAGCGGCCATCGCGCGTCCAGCGCATGAGGGCCTGGAAGTTCGGGTTGAATCCCAGGTTAGCATTGGTGTTCCCGAGGCTGTCATAGTGATCGAAGAAATGCATGTTCTGATAGAGCATGCGGTCGGTCGACACGTCGACGAGCTTCAGCCATACGGAGTCGCCATTGAGGCTGACGCAGGCCAGCACATTGCCGTCGGGGGACAAGCTGGTCTGTACACACCCGGCGTAGTCGACAAAATCGAGAATGCCGGCCGGCTGCCCGGCGACCAGGTCCCACTTTTCGATGTGGAGATCGTTGTAGTTGAACACCAGATATCTCGAGTCGGGAGTAAACTGGGCCATCTCCGCGTCGAGCGCATCGATGGAGAAACGAAGCTTCAGTGGAGCCGTTGTCATCACATGAATCTGTGATTCATCCTGCGCAAGCACATATTTTCCGTCCGGACTGAGCACTACGTTTTCGAGAGCAGGATTCATGGGCGGCAGCAGCGGGATGGACGGGAGTCGCGGCGTTGCAGGCACTATTGGATCGATTCGCTCACCTCTTAAAGGATCCCGGAACGGCTTGAAACCGGGCCGGTAGACAGGACGAGGGCGGCGACAACTTCCGGGAAGCGAGTTGACGGTCTTGTGTGCCTCGCGCACCCGTATGCTGATGTCCGGAGTCAGGTCGAACAGATCGGTGAAGAGATTGCCAGTGAATCCTCCGTTGTCATTCACGCGGTCGAGGAAGGTGACGAATGCTTCCGGCGCGTAATTGGCCCGGATCATCGCGTAAAGGCCAACCTGGTCGGCCAGAAGCTCATCGTGTTTCTGGTCATCGGGACTTAGCTGCGAGAAATCATTCGGTGGAACGTTCAACATTCGCTCAAATTTGTCGTATACGTCTTCCCGATCGCCGAGAGTTTTGACGTGCATGAGTTTATCGAGCCGAAGCGTAACCGCGGAAGCCGAGTGGTGGATGTAAACCCGGCCGATTTCCTGGGCGAGCATGGCAGCGAGTTCATCCTCGCTGCGCGCATCCATGATGAGCTTGAGGCTGATGTAGATGTGTCCGCCGGCTAGCGAAAATGCCCGCAGATCAGGAGATTCGAACACGCGAAACGTGTAGTGCACATGGGTAGGTGGAAGTTGATCGAGCAAGCGTTTCCCGATTTCGTTCAGATAGGCGCTCTCCGCCTCGGGCAAAAGAGTATAACGCGGCTCAATCATCTCTGCCTGGGCATCGCCCAGCCATTGTTCCTGTTGCTCAGTGAAGATATCGGCACGGGGAACTTGAAGCCGCGGCGGGCGCAACGAGCACACTGGCGACATTGCGCTCGCAATACGAATCGCAGCCAGAAACACAAATAGTCCTATGACCGGCTGTCTCATCCCACCCCTCTGAAAGGAACTTACGGACTCTTGATGCCGGCGAAGGATCATGGGCCATCGCAATCGAAATTCCGAGCCGAGTTCCGGTCTCACACCTGAGCGTACTACTCCGACCATTCGAAACCTGAGGTAATGATCGGCTGCGCCTTAACGTGTTTCCTGCACCACTCCTCAATTCATCATCGGATCGAAAACTCAATGGCTTGATACACCCCACCCGTCGAGTCCGCGCCGAATTCAGGCTCAACGGGGCCGGCAAATGTTGCGCCACGAGTCTCGCACAGGTTCGGGCATTCGCAGTGCGCGAGACAAGTCTGAAGCGTACACAACTACTTGAGAAATCCATCCAGATTTGCCCATCCGCGCAACCAGTTTTTCGGCCTCCCCTTCGCTCAAGTTCCTGCCATCTGTAACGGCTAATCTCGAATGCCGGCGCGCAGGTGTACTGGGCATTTCAGCATTCGTTTCCCGTGAAATAGTCGAGATTTTACGGCAGCGACACTAACGCCAAGCGCATTCGCCGCCTCAAGGTGCGAGCGTTGCTCGAGAGCGCACATTTTCAGAGCGTGTTTGCAGACGGAATCAAGTTCTTCTATTTCCGAGAGGAGGATATTGTTTATTTCCCAGCGCTCGCAAAACTGCTCCGGATCTTCGCACGGATCTGGAAGATCGTCGAGGACAGGCGCTTCATCTCTATCTCGGGGATGTTCCAGAGGTTGAGATATTCGCATTTTTTGAGTTCGCAGCCATTCGCGTCCGACATTTTTGAGAATCGCGACCAGCCAGGTACACATCATCGACTCGCCACGAAACTGCCGCAAGTGCCTAAATCCCTTTAAGAGGGCCTCCTGCACTATGTCTTCGGCCTCTTCACGGTTGTTTGTAATGCGCTGGGCCTGCCATAACAGCTGCTCACGACGACTTTCGGCAACCTGAACAAATGCGATCAGCTTGTGTTCCCAAGCGGTCGAACCGGATCCGAATTCTGCCCCATCCGCGTTGGACGAACTTTCCCCTGATTGATTTTCTTCCGGCTCAGGGTGCCGTTCGTGGCCTTTTCTCGCGACGCGACATTGCTTTTCGACAGTCTGTGTGTTGATTTCCTCGTTGCTTTCAATGCCAACAGGAGTCTTTCCGTACTCTCGTGACGCTGAAATAACAGCCATTTCAGCCGTCTCAGGAATTCTCGCGCTACTGTTCAACATCTCCAGGCCTCCATTTTTGCGATCTTTCTTTCAGTCGCTGAATTGTCGAAAGCAGAATGTCCGGCGCCACGTTGGGGACGACGCAGTCATCGTACAGAGCATCCTCTAGAGAACTTTCTCCCCGATGGACCAAGAGAATTCCGGCATGAGGGCATCTGCGCCGAATAAATCGACACGAGTCCTCAAGTTCGGATGAGGAGAAAGTGTTGTGCAGGACTACCACGTGGATGGGTTCCTCCCTTGGAATCGCCCACAAACCCGGATAGTCCGTTGCGATGAATAGCCGAAAGTCTGGGAGTTCGAGCAATACATCATGAATCATGTTGCCGTGAGCCACCGGGCCCACAAAGAGCACGTGGATCGTCTTTGGCATCCGCAGAACTTCCCGATCCAGATTTCCGATGGCATTTTCGTGAACATCATTCGGTACTCTCTCAAGGCTGCTCATGCAACCTCCGCGAGGCCCAGATCACCCTCCAGGACATAGAAAGGCGCTGAAGCTCTCATACATGGGCTCGTTGCGATCAGGAAGATGCAAAGGTTGGAAGCGCCGCAGAAGGCCACACTCTTTCCCGGGGGAAGGCACTCCCGTACTTCAATCAAGTCGTTCGGCGCCACAGGAAGCACGAGCGCATCCCGGACAGGAAATGGTTTCGTCTTAGCCTCCGCTCGCAGATCGATCACAATGAGATCGCTGCACTTTTTGAGAACCGCCATGAACTCGCCGACTGAGATCCATCTCATGAGTCGGCCTTGGTTCTCTTCAGGCTCTGGCAGGTTCAGGACCTCGGGGGGCAATTCGGGAAGAGTTGGTAACGTGTAGCTCTTTTCGCGCTTTTCAGACCGCCTGGTCCGAAAGACGTAATACGTCAAAACTGCCAGCATCAATGCCGGCAGGATCCATAGGGGATGCATGGTGTGTTCCTCCACTGTGAAATCGCTTTGATGTGCAGCAGGTTTCGTGGCGGACCAAAACAGGCCCGCTCAAACACCGAGCCGCCGTGGCGACTAAGCCAGGCAGAAGCGAAGTGAAGGGGGAGAACGGGATGGGATTAGATGGTTTAGATAAACAATGTAACGTGTGGACGGACGCAGGATGCAGGCGACCGCACGCTTGAGGTTCGGGCCTCTCTGGACGGGGAGGGAAAGCGCCTGTGAGGGAGGAAAGAGATGCGATCTGGACTTGAGTTTGGAAGCCGGCACCGCGGTAGCATTGCGCGGCTCGATCCACATTTTCGCGACTGAAACTCTTGCTGAAGGGTGGTCGTGGAGATGATAAAGGGAGAGCTTATAGCCAAACCCCCAGAGCGCGACAATGATCGCCAGTGAGATGAACCCCAGAGTGTACGGTCTAAACAATTGTTTCCATGGAGGATAGGGGTAGTGCTTATGGGCTGTACCGCCGGGAACGCTCGCCTTTGCAGCGCTGGCGGTCATTGTGAATTGGCTGCAGACTGGCAATTCGATGAACCGACCCTTCTGCCTGCGACCTAAAAGACTCACCAGTATAGACTCCATTCCCAGCCCAACGTTCTGGATTTTTTCAATTACTGAACGCCAGAAGGCACTTACACGGATGCCACTTCCACACCCGTTGCCAGCCAAGACTTCGTTGCCCGTTGGTCCACGAGCGCTGAGATTGGCTAAAGGTGAATCCATCCGGCACGGATCATTTCGATCGATCCGATTGCGACGATGATCCACAGCAGGATTCCTTGCAACAGCGGCCGAACGCCGACCTCTTGAAGCGTCTTCTTGGAGAGCCCCGTTCCGATCAGGAAGAGCGTGACCGTCAAGCCGATGATCCCGAGATGTCTGAGAGTCGGATAGAAGATCTGGAAAGTGTGCACATAGGTATTGGCAACCGCTGCCAAACAAAAGAGCAGGATGAACCAGGGCCAGTGGATGGGAGCCTTGCTCTTCTTGACCATTGCAGTTCCGATCGACAGAGGCACGATCCATAGAGCACGCACAAGCTTGACGGTTGTGCCGACGGCCAGCGCCACTGCACCGAACTTTGCCGTCGCGCCGACGACGGAACTCGTGTCGTGAATGGCGAGCGCTGACCAGAGACCGAACTGCGTTTGGGTCAGGTGCAGGGCCGTTCCAATCACCGGAAACACGAGCAAGGCTACTGAATTGAGCAGGAATACGGTTCCGAGAGAGACGGCGATCTCTTCTTCGCTGGCATTCGTGACGGGCGCAATGGCGGCGATGGCGCTGCCGCCGCAGATCGCTGTACCGGCCGTGATGAGAAATGAGGTTCGATGCTTTACGTCCAGAAGTCTTCCTAGCACTCTACCCAACAGCATGGCGAAGCAGATGCTACAGGCGGTGTAGACAAACCCGGAGCGACCGACGTGAAGAACCTGCTGCAGGTCCATTCCAAATCCAAGACCCACTACCGACGCCTGTAGGAGGACCTTGGAGAGTTGTCTCGCCGCGAGGTGAAAAGGGTGAGCGAAAGAGAATCCGTAGACGATGCCGCCCACCAGTGCAACGGGCGGCGACACGAGACCCGTGGCGGCGAGGATTATTCCGACAAAAAATATGTTCTTGGACACACACCCAGTGTTACTGAGGACGTTCTCTTCGTCCAAGCAGTAGTTCTAATGCCCCATTTGCGCAGCTTATGGGAGCTTTCGGGTGCGGCCGCGCGATTCTAACCGATAATTTCGCACGCCTGAACGCGAGAACAGGAATCTGCGGAATTCCCGAGGAAGCCCCTGCGGCTTGGGACCCGTCGGGTAGGCGAGCAAGAACTCCCGCTTGATGCGCAGGCCTTCCACTTCGACAATTCTGAAACTGTTGTCAAGTCGCAGGTCCTGGGCAATCGCCCAGCGCGAAACGAATCCGATTCCTAACCCAGCCTCCACGGCGGACTTGATAGCCTCGGTTGAATCGAGTTCCATCACGATGCGCAGCGAATTCAGCTTCAAGCCCTGTCGCGCCAACGCCATTTCAACGACCTGGCGTGTACCGGACCCACGCTCCCTCATGAGCAACGGAGCGGCGGCAATTTCGGAACTGGGTATGGAATTGAACTCGGCCCATTCATGCGCGGCCGATACGATCAAAACCAGTTCATCTTCAAGGAACGGCTCTGTCTTTACATCGCGGCTCCGGGCAGGACCCTCGATCAACCCCAGCGCGATCGTTTTTTCTTCCACGGCCTCGACGATGCGTTCCGTGTTACCGCTGATCATGGTGGGACGGACGCGCGGATGCTCTCTCGCGAATTCGCCCAGCAGACGAGGCAACACGTACTGAGCGATGGTTGTGGAGGCGCCGAGAGCGAGCTGCCCCGCGTGGTCTCCGCTCAGTGCTGCAATCTCATGTTCAGCCTGGATAAAGAGGATATTGGCCTGGCGAGAACACGCGAGGAGAAGCTCGCCAGCCTTCGTCAGCGCAATGCGCGTTCCAGTGCGGTCGAAGAGCTGGACGCCGATGTCTTCCTCCAACGCCTTGATCTGGAGGCTGACCGCGGGTTGCGTCAGATACAAGTCTTCCGCAGCCTTGCGAAAGCTGCGCTGTTCCGCAACTGCCCGGAAGACGACCAGACGGAAATTGTCGAGACTCGCCATGGAATGATTAGAACATCGTCACATGGCACAACATGCAAGTAGCCGCGAGTGTATACAGAGGAGGCTGTAACGTAGTTAACTCCATGGGAATTTTGGAGTTAGTCTTTGGAATGGTGGGCAGTGAGGGACTCGAACCCCCGACTTCCTGCTTGTAAGGCAGGCGCTCTAACCAACTGAGCTAACCGCCCACGTGTGGCGGTAGGCCGTGGACGACCTTCTGCAATCATATCAGCGTGCGCGGTGAACGCGAGCCGCGGCCTGAAGTTGATAGACTTGGCCGGTGAACCGTCTCATTGTGAATGCCGACGACTTCGGGCTTACAGCCGGAGTGAACCGGGCGATTATCGAGCTGCACCGGGCGGGAGTGCTGACCAGCACGACGCTGATGGCGAAGGCGACGGCGACGGAAGAAGCGATCGAACTGGCGCACGCAAATCCGACATTGGGAGTTGGGTGTCACGTGGTGCTGGTGGATGGCGATCCTGTGCTGTCACCGGACCGGATTCCCACGCTGGTTGACGAGAAGACAGGACAGTTCCCGATCAAGCTCGGCGAATTTTTGATGCGGCTTTTCACCGGCCGCATTCGGACCGCGGAGATCGAAGCTGAAGCGGCGGCGCAGATTGCCCTGCTGCAGAATCGCGGCCTGCGCCTTACGCACATCGACACGCACAAGCATACCCACATGTTTCCACCTGTGCTGCGGGCGGTGCTGCGCGCGGCGACGGCGGCAGGCATTCACGCGGTGCGCAATCCTTTTGAGCCGGAGTGGGCTGTTCGCGCCACTCCGCGCGCTTCATTAATGCGCACCGGCGAGGTCGTCCTGCTGCGGCGGTTGGGCCCTTTCTTTAGAAAGTTGATCGTCAACGAGAATGTTGTAACCTCTGACGGAACCATCGCGGTGGTTGGCACAGGATCCCTGGATGACGACGCGGTTCGCTCTCTGCTCAAACAACTTCCTCCCGGAACATGGGAACTGGTGACTCACCCCGGGTACAACGACGCCGATCTGGGGGGGGTGCGGACTCGGCTTAGGGAATCGCGAGAGATTGAGCGAAAAGCGCTGCATGTGGTGAAGGAATTCGCCACGGTTGAGCTGATTTCTTTTGCCGGCCTGGATGCGGCGCCGGCAACTATCAACCATTAACCGACACGACTGCATCTTCCCTTCCCCGGGGAACGTCCAAAGCCAAGACAGACAAAGAGAAAGAGGGGCCATGCGGATTGGAATTACGTGTTATCCCACTTACGGCGGTTCGGGCGTGGTGGCAACGGAGCTGGGAATCGAGCTGGCCGCGGCGGGGCACGAGGTGCATTTCATCTCCTATTCGCAGCCATTTCGGCTGAATGGGCGCGATGACGGCATCTTTTATCACGAGGTTCCGGTTTCGAGCTATCCGCTGTTTGAGTTCCCGCCCTATGACCTGGCGCTGGCGTCGCGGATGGCGGAAGTTGCCGAATTCTGTTCGCTGGATTTGTTGCATGTGCACTACGCGATTCCTCACTCGGTAAGTGCGCTGCTGGCGAGGCAAATGCTTGCCGCGAAAGGACGGCGGCTGCCTTTTGTGACTACGCTGCACGGCACGGATATCACGCTGGTGGGCCTGGACCGGAGCTACCTGCCGATTACGCGCTATTCCATCCAGGAGAGCGACGGAGTGACCAGTATCTCCAGTTACCTGAAGGAGAAAACGCTGGAAGATTTCGATGTGACGCGGCCGATCGAGGTGATTCCCAACTTTGTGAACTGCGACGTATACATGCCGATCAAGGACGAGGCGGTGCGGGCGGAGGCGCGCAAACGGCTGGCCCGGCCCGGTGACGCGATCCTGATGCATCTATCGAATTTCAGGCCGGTTAAGCGGGTAGTGGACGTGGTGAAGGTGTTTGCGCTGGTAGCGAAAGAGATACCGGCGCAACTTGTTCTGATTGGGGATGGACCGGACCGTTCGGCGGCGGAGTGGCTGGCGCACGATCTCGAAATCCATGACAGGGTTCACTTTATGGGCAAGCAGGACCGGGTGAGCGAGCTGCTGCCGCTGGCCGACCTGATGCTGATGCCTAGCCAACTGGAGTCGTTTGGGCTGGCGGCGCTGGAGGCGATGGCGTGCAAGGTTCCGGCGATTGCCACCCGGGTTGGGGGGGTGCCGGAGCTGATCGACGACGGCATAACGGGGCTGCTGTATCCCGTTGGAAATGTGGAAGATATGGCGGCTGGAGCGATCGGATTGTTGAAGGATCGAGACCGTCTGGAAGTAATGCGGGACGAGGCACGGAAAACGGCGCGGGCGCGCTTCTGCTCGAGCCTGGTGCTGCCGTTGTATCTCAAGTATTACGAGAAAGTGCTGGGGGCGGCGCGGTAGAGCGAGGCAGACGCGTGCCTCGGTTGGGTGCGCGTTTATTCCGACTCAAAACGAGGACATGGAGGTCCACGGTTGGGCGAAAAGCGGGGACATAGAGGGTCTCGGTTGGGCAAAAGCGTGGCAGGGGTTTGGGATCAGGGAGCCGGGATCGGGGTCTGGGAGCGGTAAAAGGATCAGACTGACGGGTCGGATTCGAACCTGGGGGTAAAGCCGAGGCGCTGCCAGAAAGCCTGGACGAGGGCTATGGTTTCGGGGGTGGTCTGGGGGGTGGTGCGGAGGGTGATTTCAGAGGCGGCGCTGCCGGACAGGGTTGAGGCCTCGGCGGCGATGGCGACGCACTGGCCGGCGCGGTAAGTGCAGGCGGCCAGATCGATGATGGAGAGGCGCGTGGTGGGAGTGGCGAGGACGGTGCGCGGGGGAGCCATGCGGTCGAGGAGCCAAAGGATTTCGAGCTTGGATTCGAGCTCGTCGGGGACACAGTCGATGGCCAGATCGGCGTTGCGGACGGCGTCCTCAATGGTGGAGACGAACGCGACCGCCGGCAATGCCTCGGGGCCGAGTTGCTGCCGGAGGGCCTCGCGTGCGTGGTGCAGGTTGGCGGGCATCACGTCTTCAAGGAGGACGGAATAGCCGGCGCGAGCGGCCGAAAGTGCGAGCCAGCGACCGAGCGGGCCGGCTCCGATGATGGCGACAGTAGCGGGCAAAAGGACCTTACTTGACGGACAGGGCCTGGACAACGTCTTCGGCGTTGGGACGGGCTCTCTCAAGGTGCTCAGCAACGCGGACGCGCTCTTCAACGGTGAGGGTGGGAACGGTGGCCAACACCCGGCGCAGGGTTACGGCAACATCGTCGATCAGGTTCATGAGGCGGATGGCTTCTCCGGAGAGCGGCATGGTGGGTCCCTCGAAAATGTGAATGTCTCGAATCATTGTAGAAGGTGGAGTCGGGACGGGGGAAGACGAGCTTTGCACGCTGACGAGATTGCGGGCTGTGCAAACGGGGTTCATCTTAGGCGACAACGCGAAGAGCGCCACTGAGCGGCTAAAGCCGGCGATCATTTTCGTCTGAAGGGCTATTTGCCTGACGGAACCAAGCTCAACGGGTTGTGGTCAAGGCAATGTGGTAAATCGGATCTCGATCACGCCGAATGAGCAGAGGCAAAAGCCCGTCGATTTCGCTTGGCTTGCGGCACGACTCAAGTGGCGGCCTGTTACAAAGTGCGGTCCGGAAGCACCTCAAATTCAGGGGGACACGGAAAGGCCGGCGATTCTTGTGCTGATTTTATGCTTCATGCGATCGCGAAGGCTCTGTGTTCAGGTTCATGGAACTGAGACTTCCGCGTAGGCGGTGACGCGACCGCGATACTTAAAACCACATCATCGTACTGTCGTCACCGGTCCCCAACTGCGAGGGACCGGTGGCACCCTCATCTGGGGTGGGACAAATCACCGAGACCGTGGCCACCTGCCCTGGACTGCCCGCCTTACGATGGAACTTCCCGAATCTCGAACGAATCACTCGATCCGTTCGTCTAACTCTTACCCCACATCCAAGGGTTGTCCGAATGATGGGTTATCGCACACAACGCAAACTATCGACTATCTCAGTGATGACTCTAGCTATCGTCGTGCCAATGGCACTCGCCCAGGTCCCTAAGACTTCGTCAACCGAAGCGGCCGCCTTCGATGTCGCATCTATCAGGCCGAACAACTCCCTCGGTTGTAGGCCAGTGCTCTTCTACAGGGCTGACGGAATCCACGCAACCTGCGTTACGTTGCAGCAACTGATTTGGAATACGGGCGCGTCCCATCAATTCGGGGATCATCCCATCGAGGGAGCGCCGCGTTGGGCGGACTCCGCTCGATTCGATGTGGAGGCAAAGGTCGTTGGTACTGAAGCAGAGAGCCTGCAGAAGTTCGATTGGCAGCAGCGCCAACATATATTCACGCTCATGCTTCGGTCGCTTCTGGCAGACCGCTTCAAACTCGTAGTTCACAAACGGCCGATAGAAGTCCCGATTTTCGAGCTTGTCATTGCGAAGAATGGGCCGAAGCTCAAGGAAGCGCAGTCGAAAGACCCAACGTACCCCAATGGCCAGATAATGAACCCGGCGCGTGGCCAAATGAAAGGGCGGGGAGCCAGCTTAGCTTGGTTTGCGGCCATATTGAGTACCCATGTTCAGCGCGAGGTTGTGAATAGGTCGGGCCTTACGGGCAGATATGATTTCACCCTGCAATGGCAGCCAGAGGAAGGCTCAATCTCGGATCTCTCCGATTCAGGCACGCCACAGGAGCCTCAACCTCAATCGGACGACCTCGGGCCATCGATCTTCACGGCAATTCAAGAGCAGCTTGGGTTAAGACTCATATCAGCAAAAGGTCCGGGAGAGGCCATAGTCATCGATCACGTCGAACGGCCTTCGGAAAACTAGCGACACCGCAGGTCGGCGCATCGACGGCTCGCCCTCGACTCAATTATTCAATTGCCAACCACAGAAATTGGTGCTCCAGATCTCGCTTTTAGAGGTCGAAGTGCACATTATCTGGATGGTGCGCTATCCGGAAGTAACCCGAAAGGCAACCGCGGATCTTTCGACTGCGGTCGCCGCGGCGACCTTCGCTCAAGATGACAGGGCATTGTGGTTGGGGTTGTGTGGCTGGGGTTGTGTGGTTGGGGTTGTGTGGTTGGGGTTGGATGGTGGACGATCCGACCGGAGTGGACTTGTTGGCAAAACCACGGGGCGGAATCCTCGCCACTTGAGGAAGGGCGGCCATACGGCCGGACTTTGCCGACTAGACGAACGTAATGCCACTTTCGTGGAGGCGGCGCCCGCATGGCTGCCGCGCCGGTGTACTCTACTTAGAGCATTTTCGATTGACATATCAACATTTCGGCACCGTGCAAGGCGGCTTTGACTTCCACCCCAGCGACGAAGACCCGTCGCCGGGGACTCCGGAAAGAAAAGAGCCACTTGATTGCCCGGTTTCTGTCGAGAGCAGAATCGAAAATCATGTAGTTCGTGGCAGCATGTCCAGTCTGCTATAGAGAGACCCATATGAGTTCGGCCCCTGATCGTGCATTCCTTTGTGCTTGCTTCCTGTTGCTTTGTTTATTCTGCAACCAACCCTCCCACGCAGTTCAGAACCAGACGGACGCGAAAGCCGCTGCGTCGTCCATTCCAGGCGCATTTGTGATCAAGCCGCAGTTTGAGCGGGCCGGTCAGTTTTCAGAGGGTCTCGCCGCCGTAGAAGTGAGCGAGGCAGAAGGCTGGAAATGGGGCTACATCGACAAGTCTGGCAATTTCGTAATTAAACCCCAGTTCGATGACGCAGAGGACTTCAGCGAGGGGCTTGCGGCTGTTCGTGTAGGCGATGAAGCGACGGGCGAGTGGGGATTTATTGATAGGAGTGGGAACTTTGCGATAAGTCCGAACTGGGACCATGTGACACCGTTTTCAAGAGGGCTCGCCATTGTTCGAACAGGCAGCGTGATGACGGGGAAAGAACGCATCATCGATAAGCAGGGTAAATACGTTTCGGACCTGAAATCGGGTGTCGTATTGCCGTGTGGAAATGGTTTGACACTGGTTGGAATCAATGTGAGCTGGGTTGAGCGAAGCGTGAACAGGCGCTTCGGTTTTGTAGACCAATCTGGCAGGTATGTGATCAAGCCGGTATTTGATGATGCGTTCTGTTTCACAGAGGGAATGGCGGCGGTGCGGGTTGGAGATGCGGATACGGGCAAATGGGGATTTATCGACAGTACGGGAACGTTTGTTATTGATCCGCGATGGAGTTTTGCCTTTCCATTCAAAAACGGCATTGCGACAGTAGCCCTTGCGGGCAGCATCAAGAAGAAGTGGGGAGCAATCGACAGGAAGGGACTCGAGATCATCCCTCTGCAATTCCCGGAGCCTCTGAGCTTTAACGATGGACTCGCGCTGGTGTCGAATACGTCTTACAAGTGGGGTACGGACGAGGAGGGGAGAACGAAACTTCTCGCCGATACGAATTACAGTTTCGTGGACGAGACGGGATCGCGCCCTATCGGAACGGAGTGGAGTTCAGCCTCGACTTTCTCGCAGGGCCTGGCTCCCGTGATGGTTGGCGACCCTCCGACGGGCAAATGGGGCTACATCGACAAAGGAGGACGGTTTGTGGTGAATCCTCGATTCGATGATGCGCGTCCGTTCTCGGGAGGAATGGCAGCAGTGCTCATCCGCGATCACGCAACAGAGAGATGGGGATATATTTCACGGTGAAGTTTACGCAGTGGAGGTTGCAGCGCCTGGTGAGAAGAGCCTGGGAGAGCGCAGGAAACAAGGGGGGGTGGTCGTGGAAGTCTTGCGGTTGATTTCCCATGTTCAAGAATCGGGACCTGGGGCGCCCGGCAACTCTCGGGGAGTGACCGCGAAGTGGTTGCGTTTGCACCAATCTTCTGTGTAGTCTTGGACTCTCAGGCAAGCCCGACAACCTTAATATCCCGAAGAAGGCCGCGAATTAAGAGCGCACGTTGCCCCCGGCCAAGCGAGCACCCAGCGAATGAGCGCCACCAGGTTCCCAAGCGCTTTAGCAATTGAACGATGGCCCTGGGCGGTGCGCGGGTTGCTGGGCTGCGCGTCTGCCTGCGCGGCGGTGTCGTTGACCTACACGATTCATCCGCTGCGCGCGTTCCCCCTTCTTCTGGCCTTCCCTACCGTCATTCTGAGCGCGTGGTTTCTGGGAATGTGGGGCGGTGTGGGCTGCGCAATTGTCGACGTCATCCTGGTGGACCAATTTCTGACCAAGCCGCAGATACGATTTTCGATTGGGAATGCGCGCGAAGCGGTGCGGCTGACGATGTTTTTACTGGTATCGATCGTGATGGGATGGGCGATTCGGAGATTGGCCGAGCAGCGCGCACTTCTGAGCCTGATGGAATTGCGGGAGCGGCTGGGCCGGGCGAACGCGGAGCGACGGCTGGCAGAAGAGCGGGCCCAGGCGATGGAGCAACTGCGGGATCGCGACGAAATGCTGGAACTGGCGCTGCGCGCCAACGGCATGGGGCTTTGGATATGGGATTTGCAAAAGGGCACGATGCACCGCTCCGACGAGATGTTCAAGATGGTGGGCCGCGAACCGGGAAGCGATGAGATGAGACCGGAGGCGTGGCTGGACCACATTCACCCTGACGACGTGGAGGGCGTGGTTGAGGCAATGCACAAGACGCGGGACCAGGGAGCTGACTACCACAAGCAATATCGCGTGATCTGGCCGGATGGGTCGGTGCACTGGGTGGAATCGCAAGGCAAGTGTCAACGGGACGCCGAAGGCAGGATCACGCGATTGGTGGGCGTGATGGCGGATGCGACGCACCGCAAGCTCGCCGAAGAGGCAATGCTGCGCGCAGAGAAACTGGCGGTGGCCGGACGGCTGGCGGCTTCAGTGGCGCACGAGATCAACAATCCGCTTGAGGCGGTAGCGAACCTGCTCTACCTGGTTACTACGGCCGAAACGCTTGCAGATGCGCGGGACCGCGGGAACCAGGCAATGGACGAACTGATGCGGGTGTCGATGATTGCCCGGCAGACACTGAAGTTTCATCGCCAGGAAGGCGCGCCAAAGGCGACGTTGCTGTCAGAGGTTGTGGAGTCGGTGCTGGCGATGTTTCGGCCGAAACTGTTGGCGACGCATGTCAACGTGCGAGTCCAGGTGGTGCGGGAGGAGAGCATTGCGTGCATGGCGAGCGAGGCTCAGCAAATCTTTGCCAACCTGATATCGAATGCCATGGAAGCGATGCCGCGGGGCGGACGTCTCACCATACGGTTGCGGAGTTCGCATGACTGGCGAGACCGGACGAAACAGGGGATGCGCATTACATTCTGCGACTCGGGCGCGGGCATGGACCGGGAGACAATGCGGCGCATCGATGAGCCATTCTTTACAACCAAGCCGGAAACCGGGACCGGGCTGGGGATGTGGGTGGTGGCAGAACTGGTGAATCGCCACCATGGCGCGGTGCGGGTGTGGAGTACGCAGCGGAAGGGACGGAGCGGGACAGCTTTTTCGGTATTTCTGCCCATGGGGGACGCGGCAACGCGCGAACTGGCGGATGAAGTGGTTTCGGCGGAAGACTAGAGTGGTGAGCCTGAAGTTCGCTGCAGTACGGAAAAGCGATGACTCCGTGCAAATCACCCGAAACGCAGATCTTTCGACTCGCTCCGCTCGCTCAGGAGGACAGGTTTTAGTTTGACGAATTATCAACTCACCGCACTACTCACCACACTCGTGAATCATTGAAAAGCAGGACACTCCGGTCCCCGGAGTTTGTCGACGGGCGGTCAGTGAAGGAACAGAGCGACGGCGAGGGCTGCGATGATGAGCTTGACTAACCAGCCGGTGGCATAAGACACGACAAATACGCGGTGGAGCTTGATGAAAGCAGCGTTGGTGAGGATCAAAGGCAAGGGGCCGATGACCCACACGGCGACAGCCAGTTTGAGCGCGGCCTCCGCGGAACGGATTCCGAGCCTTGCCGCAAGGATTGCAAGAACGCCGCAGGTAAGAAACGGGAGCGGACTGGTGAGAGCAATCGCTCTCGATTCGGAGCCTTTGCGCCAGACTTCGGGATAAGTGAAGCGGCGGTGGATCCAATCTCCGGCGAAGAACCAGTCAGTGAGCGACGAGACGACGCCCGCACCAATGATGATTGCAGCGAGTCGCATCCAGTTCATACGGACCTCGGCAGGATGGCTAAGTTTGTGGGGGAGGCTCGGGGTTGAAGCGCCTCGCTAGCGAGGCTGGAAGCGTTCGGCGAAGGTACCCTGACATGCAAGCATCGATGGGCTCCATGCCGAGCGCAGGAACGAATGGCTAATTCACTTCCACTCCCACATCTTTGAGACCGTGCTACCGGACGCGTCTACGTCGTATTCGAAGGCGCCGCACGCGTTATTGAGCCGCGCGAGTTTCTGCGAGGCGGTTCGGAAGAAGAGCATGCCGCGATAGCTGATGGAGCCACCGGGACCGAATTTGCCTACTCCGGTTCCCTTCCAGATGATTGCATCGCCATCCGCAGTCATCTCCATCCCCTGGCCCTCGCCGTGGAGGGAGCCGTCCGCCCCGACCACCGATGTGTAGGTGCCCATTCCGGAGACGGCAATTCCGAACATGGTTCCGCTGTCTTCAAACGATACTTCTGCTGTTGGGGGGTCGGTAGAAAGGACACGCCTGACGAGTCTCCTGCCCGTGGTTACGCCAATTTGATCACCTAACATGCAAATAACCTCCTCTTTCTCTTTCGCCGGGGCTTGAAGTTCAGTTCCCGGGGTGGGCAAAGGTATACGCCCTGGGGCATGGGGGAGTCGAGTGATTTTACAGAGAAGTGAGATGGAGGGCGCGAGTGGGCAGACGCAGCAAGGCGGCCCACCCTCCCACAAGGAGTGGACCGCCTAGTTGCATTCCGGAGTGTCTTGCTGGGCCGCCGGAAATCTGTTGATTACTGCGAATGCCGAACCGCAGGTCCCTCGACTTCATCCATCCGCGCGAAGGACTTCGGTCGCTCAGGATAACTGCATCACAAAGTTCGCTTGAAGAGCGGGGTTGCGATCAACAAGGTGCCGATGCCGAAGACGAAGAGGAACAGCAGGTCGTACTGAATGGCCACGAGACCGCCATCCTTCAGGAGAACGGCTTTGAATCCGTGGATGGCGTAGGTGAAGGGGTCGACCAGTGCAATGGCCTTGAGCCAATTGGGAAATGCGGCGATGGGATAGATGGCGCCTGAAGGGAAAAACAGAAGCGTGTTGAGGACACCGAACATGGCGCGGGGTACGAGGGGATCGTCAACTCGCACCATCATCAGAAACATCATGCCGTTGAAGGCGATGGAAGTGCCGAGGATGAGCAGGAACAACTGGAACATGGCAGCGGGATGAAAGATGGTGCCGAGGCCGGCCATGAGCGAGCCGATGACGGTAAGCGAGATGCCGGCGAGCACGGCCTTGATGGCTCCGGCAATGTTGAGGCCCATGACGAGTTCGAGCTTGCTGATGGGTGTGACGAGGTAACCCTCGTGGACGCCGCGTGCCTTGTCGTCGATGTAGAGCATTCCGCCGCCGATCATGACGGAGATGTACATGGCGAGGGCGATGGAGCCGGAGAGCAGGTACTTCATGTACTCCACAAAGGGATAGAGCTCGACAATCTGGAGAGCGATGTTGTTGACGATGCGCGGTTGGATGACGGGAGCGTTGAGGGCATCGACGAGGGACTGCATTTCAGACTCGATGCTGCCGCTCATGAACTGGTCGGAGTTGTCGACGACGAGACCAAGCTTGGGTGCGTCTTGGGCGTAGACGCGGCGCGAGTATTGCGCGGGAATAATGACGGCGGCATCGACTTTGCCGGTGCGCACGTCTTCTTTGGCCTCGGCCTGGTCGGCATATTCGACGGTGGTGAAGGTTGCGATGTTGGCGGCGACGGCGTCGAACGCTTCGCGGACCTTGACGGCCTGCGGGCCGTGGTCGTAGTCGACTACGGCAACGCGGGCGCCGCGAATCTTGCCGCCGAATGCGTTGCCAAGGATGACGAGCTGCACCAGGGGCAACATCATGGACATGATCATGAGGACGGGCGAGCGGAAGAACTTGCGCATTTCGCGCTCGACAATGGCGAGCATTCTGTTCATGGCTGCATCCCCGGCCTTGGCGGCATGACGAAGCTGACGGCCTTGACCTGCTCATCGCGGAGCTGGCGGCCGGTGTAGTGGACGAAGACGTCGTCAAGCGAAGTGTTTTGCACGCTCAGCGACGTGAGCGTTTCACCGAGAGACGCGGTCATTTCGACGAGCTGGGTTGTGGTTTGCGAGCCGTTGGAGGTGAGAATGCGGTAGACGCCGGCGGATTGCGATTGAACCTCTGTGACGCCGGAAAGTTTGCGCAGGCGGGTTTGCCACTCGGGGTCTTCGCGATTGAACTGGACCTCGACAACGTTGGAGCCGGGTACGCTCTGTTTGAGTTCAACGGGCGTGCCGAGGGCGACAAGCTTGCCGTGATCGACGATGGCGATGCGATCGCAAAGGCGGTCGGCTTCTTCCATGTAGTGCGTAGTGAGCAACATGGTGAGGTTGCGGTTCTTTTTGAGGTTGTTGAGCATCTCCCAGACAGCGATGCGGGAGACGGGATCGAGGCCGGTGGTGGGTTCGTCGAGGAAAAAGATGCGGGGGTCGTGAACCAGGCCGCGGGCGATTTCGAGACGGCGGCGCATTCCGCCGGAGAGGGTCTTTGTCTGAGCGCCACGCCACTTGGTAAGGTCGACTGCTTCAAGCACGTCCGTGATGTTTTTTTCACGCTGGGCACGAGGGACGCTATAAAGCTTGGCGTAGATGCTGAGGTTCTCTTCGACCGTAAGGTCCTGGTCACTGGTGAGCGCCTGGGGAATGACGCCGATCATGCGGCGGACTTCGTCGGAGTCTTTGGTGACGTCGTGGCCGGCAACGATCGCTTTTCCGCTGGTGACGGGAATGAGGGTGGTCATCATGCGAATCAGAGTGCTCTTCCCTGCACCGTTGGGGCCCAGCAGACCGAAGATTTCGCCATCGGCCACGGAGAAGCTGACGCCTTTGACGGCCTCGAAATCGCCATAGCGCTTGACGATGTTTTCAACCGCGATGGCCGACGCCGCGGTTGGCGGTTTCGCGTTCTGGTCGAGAGTGGCGGCTGGTTTCATCACTGCTTCACCAGCTTGCTTTTGGGGATGAATACTTCGGCGGTCATGCCGGGGACGAAGCGCTCGCCGGGGTTGGGGATGAGCAGCTTGATCTGGACAGTCTCAATGTCGCGCTTGCGGCCGCCGTTGATGTCGCGCTGGGTGGCGAAGTCGGCTTCAGAGGTTTTGGCGATGACTTTGCCCTGCACGGTGGCGCCGCTAGGCATGACCACGCGGAGGCTGTCGCCGAGTTGCACCGCGTCGGCCTGGGTCTCAGGCAACGGCGCGTAGACCCATGTCTGGGTGAGATCCATGATGGTGACGATGGTGCCGCCGGCGGGCATGACTTCTCCCTGGCGGGCGGCAAGCACATTGACCCGGCCACTGATGGGCGCATAAACGTTGGCATAGCCGAGATCGACGCTGGCTTCGTCGGCGAGGTATTTGGCGTTCTGGACTTGTCCGCGGGTGGAGGCGACAGTGCGCGCGGAAGCGGCCGCGAGCAGTTCATGGGCGTGCGCCTGACGCAGACTGGCCTGGGCTGCCGCAACATTCTCACGCGCGGATTGCACCGCGGCCCGATCCGCCTGGAGGCTGGTGACCGCATCATCCTTGGCCTGTTCGCTCATGATTCCCTGTTTTGCCAGTTCGACGGTGCGCGATGTGTCGGCCTGCTGATGTTCGTAGTTCGCCTGGGCCTGGGCCAGTGCAGCCTGCGCAACCCGCACCTGAGCTTCGGCATTGACGGCGGCGCTGGTGACTTCACCCTGATTCTGGCGCTCAGTTTCGACGGTTTCACCCAGCTTGTACCGGTTACTGACGACCGTGGCTTCGGCGGCTTCGCGCGCGGCTTCCAGGTCTTTGCTCTCGATGACAGCGATGAGCTCGCCGGCCTTTACGTCCTGGCCTTCCTCGTCAACGGCAAGAGTCTGGATGCGGCCGGGGATCTTGGCGCTGACCAGGACTTCATTGGCGTCGACGGTGCCAATCAGCATGAGCTCGCTGGGGGGACGTGCCGTAAGCAAATACCAGACCAGTGAGCCGACCGTGAGCAGGCCCAGGATCAAGAAAACTCTATTTCGTGCGTTCATCGTTCCTCCCAAAGATCAATGGATCACTTTTCAATTGGGGCATGGGCGTGTCGGCGATTACGCGTGCGGCCACCTCGGCCCCGTGTTGCCGATCTTTAAAAACCGCCTGGCCCAGAAATTCAACCAATGCCTTGCGGCGCGCCGCGAGCACATCGCGCGCGAAGGGTTCAAACGGCATGATGAGGCGCCAGATCGGGGCACTGAGGAAATAGAAGACGTTGGCTCCCAGCGCAGCGAGAGGAATTTGAAACCAGTCCACGTCGATCAGTTCGCCCGAAGCGATGCCCTCGCGGACCGTGGCCTGAAACATGGTCTGGATGGGCCCGAAAACGCGCTTGACGAGGATGGGCAGGGCGTCGGACTCGCCCTTGTGGAGACGCATCATCTCCTGCTGCATCAGGCTCTGGAACTCCTGCTGAGCCAGGATGCGGTCGAAGTGGTCGAGAGCCGTACGCAAAAGGCGCTCGCCCGGTGCGGCACCGCTTAAAAACACGGCCATGGAACGGTCGCGAATTTTGCCGGCGATCATTTCAAGGGCGGCGGTGTAAAGGCTCTCCTTGCTGTCGTAGTAGTAGTAAAGGAGCGCTTTGTTGACTGCGGCCGTTCCGGCAATGCGGTCCATGCGCGCACCAGCCAGGCCGTACGCGCTGAACTCGCTGAGTGCGGCGTCGAGGATGCGAGTACGGGTCTCGATGGAGCGGTCTGAAGGGGCGTGAGTGGAGGCTTGTGGGGTCATGTTTAACTAACTAGTTAGTAAAATAAACCGAAAGTCTTCTGGAGGCAAGAGCTGGACAACAAAAGCTGTTGAATTCTTTAATAAGTCATTTGCAATCAGTCTTAAGAGGTTTTGGAATTGTGGTCCCGGGAAGCCATGGCTGAATGGCGGCACCGCGAAACCATCGCTATGGATGTGCGGAAACGGGGGCGACCGGCGGGACAGGTCAGGCGAAGAAACTGATGTTGCTGTCGGGTGTGGCTTGAAGCGATGGAGTTTCCGGTTCCAGATCGTCCTCCGTGGGTGAGGCGGAGTCTTCTTCCTCGAGTCCCCTATGGGGGGTCTGGCTGCTGGAGGAGTAGGTTTCGTCATCGGGACGGGCGGAGGGATCGATCTCGAAGACGGGAAAGTCCGCACTCCCGGGCCTCTTTACGGCGAGTAGGTTGACTGCGCGAATGCCGGTAATTGGGCCGATTTCCATGGTTACTCACGCTTCGATTACGGATTCCTTGATTGATTCATCGGCCGCGGAGAGCAGATGTTCAGCATTTTTTTGAAACGCTGGGTACCTTCGGGGGCATTGGAGCCGCGGTGCAAGTGCTTCGGAGAGACTTTTCGCGCGTGGAATGATGCGGGTGAGACGCGTGCAGCGCCGTAAGCCGTTTGGGCTGGTGAGACTTGCTACACTGGGGCCATGCTGGACGAATTGGAGTTTAGGCGGGCGGCGGAGAGTGCACTGGAGTCGCTGAAGCGGCACCTGATCCTGCGCGAAGAAGAGGATAACGCCGGGTTCGAAGTGGAGGAGCAAAACGGCGTTCTGAATGTTCTGTTCGAGGAGCCGGCGGTGAAGTTTGTCATTACTCCCAACACGCCGGTACGGCAGATCTGGATTTCCGCGCTTGCGACCAGCTTCAAGCTCGATTGGGATGCGACGAGCGGAGCATTTGTGCTGCCCCGCACCGCGAACAGCTTGAAGCGCTGGTGGACCGGCTGATTGAAGAAAACGGGCACGAGAAGACCGCGAGTTAGCGATGATGGTGTTTTGGCTTCCCACCCTTGGCGCAAAAAACAAAGACGCGCCAAGAATGGGGCACGCATTATTTGTGCCGATCGAGGCCTCGAGAAAGACAACCTAAGGCTTGGCAGGCAGTTTGGGCGGGTCGGTGATGAATTCGTCGCCGACGCGGGAGACGATTTGCTGGCGGCGGTCGTCGAGGAGTTTGAGCTGGTTGGTGACTTCGATGAATTCCTGCTTTTGCCCGGGGGTTAGCGATGTTGCAGGCGCACCCGGATTGGCCGCACCGCTCGGATTGCCCGCAACGCTCATTTTGTTGAGTTCGTCCAAACGCGCCTGAAGCCTGGGAATCTCGCGATCGATGAGCACCGGGTGAATCACTGGGGTTTTCGTTAATCCGGCAGCAATGTCGTTGCGGTTGTTTTCTTCCCACATGGGGAGGATGCCGACGTGACCGAGTTCGACGCGAACGCCGGCGGGGCCGTAGTCCTGGCGAACGGCGGAGAAGAGGCCAATCATTTCGTCGCGCGGGTCGCCATCCTTGTCGGGCATGAGGCCGTCGACGTAGGTGCGGGACTGGTTGGAGAGGAAGTTTCCGAGCGAATAGAAGATGACGGTGCTGCGGCCGTCGGGGGTGCGGTAGGTCTCGACCGGCTGGAGGACGTGGGGGTGGTGGCCGACGATGACGGAGGCTCCGGCGTCGAGCATCTTGTGGGCAACCTCGACATCTTCAGGACGGGGCGCGGTGGCGTATTCGATTCCCCAGTGGATGGAGATCACCAGAAAATCGCATTGGGCGCGGGCGGCTTTGACGGCGGCGAGGACCTGGGCTTCGTCGGCTCCCGGAGCGCTGTTGGATTCGCCGGGATAGGGAAAGAAGTTGACGTGGGGCTGGTCGGGCGAGTCGGGATTGCGGTTGCCGTTGAGCCAGCGGGTCATACCGAGCCAACCGACCTTGATCCCGTTGGCTTCGACGATGACGGGTTGCCAGGCAGTGGCGGCGGTGTCGCTGGTGCCGACGAACTGGAGGCCGATGTCACGGAGGTGCTCGCGGGTTTCGGCGAAACCGGGCCAACCCTGATCCATGACGTGGTTGTTGGCGAAGGAAACAATTTTGATGCCGCTGGCCTTAAGGGCCTCGGGCAGGGCGACGGGCGCGTCGAACAGGAAGGGTTTGCTGCCGTGGGAGTGGGCGGGGGCGACAGGGGTTTCCATATTGACGAAGCCAAAATCGGCGTCCTGAAAGACGTCGGCCACGTCGGAAAACAACGCGGTCCAGCCCTGCACGCCTTCGCCATCGGCGGCTGCGGCGGCGCGGACGGCTTCGTGGGGGATGACGTCACCGGCGATGGCAAAGCTGACCTGAGCGACCTGGTGCGGATAGGGCGCGGGGACAATGGCGAGGCGTGAAGCGTGGAATGCGGCGAAGGTGGCGGCCAGGGCCAGCAGGGCGGAGGCAGCGAGGTAGAGACGCCAGTGCCTGCGGACGAGAGGCGCGAGCCTGGCGCGGAATCCGATAGCGAAACGTCTTTGTTGGATCGTCCAATCCATGTGCTGCGCCAATCTTTCCTGAAACAAACTGGCCCTCGATTGCGAATCACTAACGCGAATGGAATCAGGATACAGGTTAGGGGAACCGGCCGTGGGCGCAGGTCGAGCTTTGCGGCTCCCAAGTCTCAAAAACAAGACCTGGGGCACCGGCCCTTTCGAAGCAAGCGGCGCTGGTCGCCTTTGAGCGTTGCTTGTCCGTTTCGCGTCTATCCGTTACGAAAACAAGGAGCGAAAGCTGCTACCCTGATTTCTATACGAAATCCCCTGGAAGGGCCGGGCGATCTGAACCGGCGAGCAGAGGCATGGCTGAGTTCGTAATCAAGTTAGCCGATGAGCGTGGCCGGGTGCAGGAGCAGGTGCAGACTGCGGCTACTGCCGACGAACTGCGTTCGCGCTTTGCCCATGCGGGGTACCACGTTTTCTCGGTTCGCGCGCGCGGCGGAATGTGGATGCTTTCGCGGCGCAAAGTGAAGCTGGAAAAGTTCCTCATCTTCAACCAGCAGTTTCTGACGCTGATTCGCGCCGGCCTGCCGATTCTGGGCTCGCTGAATATGCTGGCGAATATCCAGAAGGATGCCCACTTTGCCGGCCAGCTCAACGACGTTTCGAATCGTGTGAAGACGGGCGAGGCGCTTTCGGTGGCGTTCGAAGCGCAGAGCGGCATTCCGACGATTTACACCACGACGCTGCTGGCGGGCGAGCGCAGCGGCAACCTGCAGGAGGTGCTGGAGCGCTACGTCAGTTTCCAGCGAGTCTCGCTGACGTTTCGCAAGAAGCTGACCGCCTCGCTGATTTATCCGTCGCTGCTGCTGACGCTGGTGACGGGGCTTTTGATTTTCATGTTCACGGTGGTGATTCCGCAGTTTGCGGAGTTGTATGACCAGATGGGCTCGCAACTACCGGCGATGACGATAGGTCTACTGACGTTTGGCAAATGGACGCAACATAACATTGTGTGGATCCTGCTTGTCATTGTGGGCGGCGGATTTGGCGGGTATCGATTTGCCGTGACGGAAAAGGGCCGCGATTTTGTGGATGGGTTCCGCATTGGGCTGCCGGTGTTTGGCAAGATCTGGCTGAAGTACCAGGTGGCGCTGTTTGCGCGCACGCTTTCGACGCTGCTGACGGGCGGGTTGCCGCTGGTGCCTTCGCTGGAGACGGCGGCTCATTCCATTTCGTCGCGGCGGGTTGCGGGGGCGGTGATTTCGTCGATCGAAACGGTTCGCGAGGGCAAGAGCCTGGCCGATTCGCTGAGCGGGACGAAGGTGATTCCGGACCTGGCGACGGAGATGATTTCAGTAGGCGAGCAGACGGGCGCGCTGCCGCAGATGCTGAATTCAGTGGCGGAGTTTTTTGAGGAAGACGTGGCCACGGCGCTGACCGCGGCGCTGGCGCTGATTGAGCCGGCAATTCTGATTGTGATGGGAGTAGTGGTGGTGTTTATTCTCATCTCGCTTTACCTGCCCATTTTTTCTTTGGGGAATGCCACGGGGGGACAGGGGTGATTGTCAATGGCTGATGCGAACGTTCTTTCGATTGCGGCGGGTCCGATTCCGGGCAGTGCCGAGGAGCGCGCGCAGGCTGAGGCGCTGGCGTATCGCTATCGCGCGGAGTTCGTTGACCTGAAGCACTTCAAGATTCAGCATGACCTGCTGCGCACGGTGCCGGTGGAACTGATGTTCCGCTACAACTTTGTGCCGATTGAGCAACAGGGCGAGTCACTGGTGATCGCGGTGAGCGACCCGTCGCGGCTGATGGTGCTGGACGAGATTTCGGGGCTGCTGGGACATCGCATCGTGGCGCGGGTGGCCACTCTGTCGCAGATTACCGACCTGCTGAAAAAGACCGAGCAGTCGCAGCGCGTGCTGGACGAGGCCAGCGAGGGGCTGACCTTCGACGTGCTGACGGGCGAGGACAACTCGGACGAAAACATCTCGATAGAAAAGCTGACCAGCGACGAGGACATCAGCCCGATTATCCGGCTGGTGGACACGACGATTTTTACGGCGCTGGAACGGCGCGCCTCTGACATTCATATTGAGAGCTACGACGATTCGGTGCATGTGAAGTACCGCATTGACGGTGTGCTGCAGGAAGCGATGGCACCGATTGCACGCGAGCACCATACCACGATTCTGAGCCGCGTGAAGATCATGAGCGAGCTGGACATTGCCGAGCGCAGAGTGCCGCAGGACGGCAGATTCAGAGTCAGGTATAAAGGCAGGCTGATCGATTTCCGCGTGTCGATCATGCCGACGGTGCATGGCGAAAACGCGGTGCTGCGCGTGCTGGACAAAGAGTCGATGAGCGAGAAGTTCCGCCATCTGACACTGGACGTGGTGGGGTTTGCGGACGAGGATTTGCGGCGGTTCCGGCGCTATATTCGCGAGCCATACGGCATGGTGCTGGTGACGGGGCCGACGGGCTCGGGCAAGACGACAACGTTGTACGCGGCGCTGAACGAGATCAAGAGCGATGAAGACAAGATCATCACCATCGAGGACCCGGTGGAGTACCAGATACGCGGGATCACGCAGATTCCGGTCAACGAGAAAAAGGGGTTGACGTTTGCGCGCGGCCTGCGGTCGATTCTGCGACACGATCCGGACAAGATCCTGGTGGGTGAGATTCGCGACCAGGAGACGGCGCAGATCGCCATCAACTCCGCACTGACGGGACACCTGGTGTTTACGACCGTGCACGCCAACAACGTGGTGGACGTGCTGGGCCGGTTTCTGAACATGGGTGTGGAGGCATATAACTTTGTTTCCGCGCTGAACTGCATTCTGGCGCAGCGGCTGGTGAGGACGATCTGCGAGCACTGCGCGCGCACGGTGACCTACAGCGATGAGGTTCTGCTGTCGAGCGGCATGGACCTGGCCGAATGGCGGGGCTTCGGCTTCCGCGAGGGGGCGGGCTGCATTGAGTGCGGAGGGACGGGCTACCGAGGGCGAACGGCGATTCATGAGCTGCTGGATTTGACCGACCCAATTCGCGAGCTGATTCTGGAGAAGAAACCGACCTCCGAGGTGCGCAGGCTGGCGCAGAAGGAAGGCATGTCGTTTCTGCGCGAGTCGGCCCTGGACCGGGTGCGGCGGGGTCTGACGACGCTGAAGGAGATTAACAAGGTCACGTTTATTGAGGCTTCGAGATAGTGCAGGGACCAGGGACTAAGGGAATAGGGACCGTGGACTAAGGGACTGAGGACAGGACAACGGTGAGTTCGATTCTGGGCAAGGGAAAATCCGGATCTCAGCATGGCGGGCGGCCGCCGGCGGCGGTGGAGATTGCGCCGGAGGGCGTGCTGGCCGCGGCGTTGCCGGGGAAGAGTCAACCCCGCCACGGCGGGCAGGCGCTGGTGTATGCATTTGCTCCGCTGCGGACCGGGGCGCTGGTGCCCGGAATCGGCGAGCCGAATCTGCGCGCGCCCGAAGCGGTGGCGGAGGCCATTCGCTCGGCACTCGGCGATGTTTCGCCGCGCACCCGTGCGGTAACGCTGATCGTGCCCGACGCGTCGGTACGCGTGTTTGTGCTGGACTTCGATTCCCTGCCCAACAACGCCGCCGAGGTGGTGCCGGTGCTGCGCTTCCGGTTGCGGAAGATGGTTCCCTTCGATGTGGAACATGCGGGAGTGAGTTACCAGGTTCTTTCACAGGACAAGAGCGAATGCAGGGTGCTGACGGCGGTTCTACCCGGCGATATTCTTGTGGAATATGAGACCGCGGTGCGGGCGGCGGGATACGAGCCCGGCGTGGTGCTGCCGTCGAGCCTGGCGGCGCTGGCCGTACTGGACTCGACGGAACCGGTGCTTTCAGCCTGCCTGAGCGGCATGTCGCTCACCACCTCGATCACCAGCGGCCAGGATTTGCTGCTCTATCGCACCCTCGAACTGCCTGAAGATCACAGCCAGCGGCTCAGCGAAGTGCAGCGCGACATCGCGGTGGCCGCAGCCTACTTTGAAGATAAGCTCGCGAGCCGTCCACGGCAGCTCTATTACGGTGGCATCGGTACGGCCCCGGACTTTGCCCACTGGATCAAAGACCCAGAGCTGGAAGTAGTGGAAATGGCTCCCCGGCCAACGACCGGCGCGACGACAACGATGGGCAACCTTGGCATGGCCGGGATTACCGGCGCCCTGGCGGGGGCACGCTGATGCGCATTGGAATCAATCTCGCGACGCGGCCCTTCGCCGACCTGGGACCGACGCTGAAGCGGTTGCGCATTGCCATGGGTGTGCTCGCGCTGGCTGCCATTGGCCTGGGGTTGGGACTGCGCGCCTTTCACCAGATTGCCGAAGAGGCACGCGCGCGTGATCACTCGCTGGACGGCCAGATTGCGCAGATTACCCACGAGCGGCAGGGCTACCAGGCGATGATGCGCCAGCCGGACAACGCGCAGGTGCTGAACCAGGCGGAGAGCCTGAACAAACTGTTCGATGAAAAGGCATTCTCGTGGACCCTGGCCATGGAGGACCTTGAAACCGTGCTGCCGGGCGGCGTGCAGGTAACTTCGATTGAACCGGCCCGTGACAAGGATGGACGCATCACCCTGCGCCTGCGCGTTCTGGGTCCCCGCGACCGAGCTATCGAGCTGGTGTCAAACCTGGAACACTCCAGACGCTTTTTGAATCCGCGCATCGCGAATGAAAGCTCTGAATCCGCGGGCGGACCGGGCGAGCGACTGGAGCCGGTGAGCGCTTCAAACCGCGTGAACTTCGACCTGCTGGCCGAGTATAACCCTGTGACGGCGGCCGAGTTCAAAGCAGCGAGAGCGAGGTCGGCAACGACAGAGCATCCTGCGCGTGCAGCGACTTCGCATGCGGGCTTTCCTGAAGCCGGCCCCGGCACGCATCGGCCTCCCTACGTGGGCGTGACAAGGCCGAAGACTCCGCTGCGACCCAGCGCCGGAGGCCCCCAATGAGCAATCCTTCTCCGTCTCTTTGGCGCGAACGGCTGAGTGCGCCGCTCACCTGGCACTACGCGGGGCTGGCGGTTATGGTGCTGCTGGTTGGCGGACTGGCGGTGATGCTGGGGCTGGACTGGGCGGCCACCGACAGCCACTCCACCGACGCGCTGGCGGGCAAACAACTGGAGTTGAAGGCGCTGAACATGGAGACGGCTCCGCTGCGCGGCTTGGACAAGCGGGTGGCCGAGACACGGACTCAAATGCTGGACTTTTATGCCAGGCGGATTCCGGCCAACTACTCTTCGATTGCCACGGAAGTTGGGGATCTGGAAGTGAAGTCCGGAGTGCGGCTTTCGCGGCTGCAGTACGCCCAGGGCACCCCAGGCACTGACTTGACCGAGATCACGATGGATGCGGGCATCAGCGGCGAGTATCCGCAGATTATGCGCTTCGTGAATGGGCTGGAGCGCGACCAGACGTTTTTTGTGATTCGGACCATGACGCTTACCGGCCAGCAGGGCGGACTGGTGAACCTGCGGCTGCGCGTCTCAACCTGGCTACGGCCGGAGGATGTTCCGGGCGGATTGCCGAAATCACAGGATATACCGGCGACCACGCCTTCCGATTCCGGACAGGAGGGCGAGTAGCGATGGCCATTTCTCTGGGAGCGGAAAACAAGCGCCAGGTATACATCCTGCTCGCGCTGGTCGTGCTGATCGTGGGCATTGGAGTGTGGGAGCTGAGTGGCTCGTTCTGGGGCACCTCAACGCCGGCCCGGACGGCGGCTTTGCGCCCGGTTGTAGCGGTCCACACGCCTGCGGCCGCTGGACCGGATGCCGAGAAGATGTCGAACGCGGGCATTGATCCCACGTTGCATTTCGACAAGCTTGCCGAGAGCGAGGACGTGGTGTATGCGGGGACGGGGAGAAATATCTTTTCAGCCGATTCGGCTCCTGTGAAGATTGAGGCGCCGGTAAAGAGCGCGCGCGACACGCCGGCGGTGTTTGTTCCGGCCGGACCTCCCCAGCCGCCGATGATCGACCTGAAGTACTTCGGCTACACCGAGACGAGGGACAAGTCGCTGAAGGCTTTCCTGGTTCACGGAGAAGACATTTTCATGGCCCGGCCGGGGGATATCGTCGATCACCGCTACAAGGTCATCGTCATTATGCCGGGCAGCGTCCAGATTACCGATCTGAGCTATAACAACACGCAGACGGTTCCGCTCTCGAACAACTGAAGGGCCGCCGGAGTGAAGAAGCCGCAGGGCATCCTGATGGAATGATGAAGCGTCAACCAATGCGCCGGCACGATGAAGAGGGCTTCCTGCTTGTGGCGGTCATCTTCCTGCTCTTTCTGCTGATCCTTTCGTTGTCGATCGCGCTGCCCAAGGTGCGGGAAGACATCCAGCGTGACCGCGATCTCGAAACGATGCATCGCGGCAAGCAGTACATTCGGGCGATCCAACTCTATTACCGCAAATTTCATGCCTATCCGCCGAACGTGGACGCGCTGGTCAAGACCAACGAGATCCGCTTTCTGCGCAAGAGGTACATTGACCCGACGACGGGCAAGGATGACTGGAAGCCGATTCAATTTGGGCAAAACAAGGCTCCACTGGCCATGGGCTTTTTCGGACAGCCGCTGGCCGGTGCGGCGGTTGCAGGGATTGGGCCGAGCGGGGGAAATGGGCTGACGAGCGGCACAACCCAGGGCGGCAGCAGTTCTCCATTTGGCGGCGGATCAAGCTTTGGGGGCTCAACCGGCAGCGGCTCAAGCTTTGGGGGTTCAACTTTCAGTTTGGGCAGCACAAGCCCCACAACCGGCACAAGCCCGGCTTCCGGAACAAGTTCCGATGGAAGCAGCGGCACGGATTCAGGGACGGGATCCCCTGCTGGAACAGGAACCAGCCCTGCGGGACAGTCCTTTGGAGGGGCGGGAATCATAGGCTTTTCTCCGGCCAGCCCGAAGCAGTCCATCCTGATCTACAAGAAGAAGACCCACTATAACGAGTGGGAGTTCACTTACAGCCCGCTGTCCGACCAGACAATGTTGACCGGGGGGAACACGGGGACGATCGGCCAACCGGCAGGGGGCACCAACAACCCATTCGGCGGCACGGGAACCGGGATCGGTGGCGGGAGTAGCACCGGCGGGACTTCCCCTATGACTCCAACTACGCCGTCGCCGCAGCAGCCGCAGCAATAGACAGCCTGCGGCTGGTCTGTCTGCCGTGTGTTCCGGGTTGCGTCGTTAGCTAGAACGGCAAGGACCGGTCACAATGCCGTGAAATACCGGTCCGTTTCAACTGGAGAGGAAAAGTAACGGCGGACCCCGTCACGGCGGGCAGGCTTTCGACTGCGCACCTCGCGATAAAGCTGCCAGCGGCTTGGTTCAGGATGACAACCGTCTCATTTTTCAATTGCCTGCACCCGGGTTTTAGGTTCGATACGAGCCGAAACGGCGCGCAGCGCAACAAGGCCCACCGGATGGCAGGCCTGTTGCGAAAGCTGTTTGGGAGGCAGTCGCGTTAGACGCTGAAAGAGGAACCGCAACCGCAGGTCGACTTCACTTGCGGGTTTTCAAATTTGAAGCCGGCAGCTTCCAGTGTTTCGACGTAGTCGACGGTGCAGCCATTGAGGTACATCAGCGAGGTGGCATCGACGAAGACTTTGAGGTCATCAAAACTAAAGACCTTGTCCATCATGCCGGCCTGGTTCTCAAAGGCCATTGAATACTGGAAGCCTGAGCAGCCACCACCCACCACGCCGATACGCAGCCCGGCAGGAAGAGGATCCTGGGTTGCCATGATCTCGCGCACCTTGGCTGTGGCCTGTGGGGTCAGGATCAGGGGTGCCTTCTTTTCGGATTCCTGTGCAGGTGCAACGGTTGCTGTGGACATGAGATCTCCAAAAAACTCTGAAATGCTTGCCTTCATTCTAACTTTACCGCTCCGCGCGACGGGATTCAAGGCCCATAGGCGGCTTCGCTTCGTTTGATGCGAGCGCGGGCGGGAAAGTCGCAGGGAGCGGGAGCGTGTTTCGTTTCCAAGTCCAGGTGGGATAAACCCTTATTGGCCAGGTAGAAACGCCTGTGATTTTTGTCACCACAGGGCCACCATTTCGGAGCTATTATTGACAACCGTAAGGCCCCTCTACTTACGCGACCGCGGTTCTTGCTCACGGCCCGCAGGCACCTGGGACCAGAAAGTCCGCTGGAGGTGGTTTATGCCAATAGTTCCCGTCATGTGGACGGTGTGGGGTGTTCTAGTCGTCGTTACGGCAGCTCTTTTCCTGTACCGTTCAAACCTTACCAAGGATGAAGAGGACCAGATTTTTCTGGATGACTCTTTTGACCACGAGAAGAGCGCCCAGGCAGCCATCGTAGCCAAGGTCAACAGGATCCAGCCGATTCTGCGGGCTGCGATGTGGGTGGTTGGTATCGCGACGCTTTTTGTGATCGGGTATTACATCTGGGACGTTTACAACCAGTTCAAGTAGTACGCCTGTCGGCAATTGCCTGTCGTGCCGAGCGGCAACGCATTGGTTGCCGCCCGGTGTCGTGCCGGACCGTCTCGCCCGCTACTCCACTTCCTGGCGGGCGCGGTATCCGTCGCGCGCGATGACTTCATATTTGAGCGGCTTGTGTTTTTCGTCCTGCATGCGCAGAGGATGCCCCTCGTCGTCGACAAGCTCAACCCGAAGCTTGCGATAGGTGCCATCCATCTTGGCGTCGCTGGGATGGTAGATGAGCTCGTATTTTGAGCGGATGGCCTGGTTGATCGAGGAGAAAATGTCGGGCATTTCGCCGACGAAGCGCGGACTGAACCACATGCCCCCGGTCATTTTCGCGAAGGTCTTCATCTGGTTGTCGGCCTGCAAATAATCCATATCCCGCATTTGGGCATTCATGCCGCCCATGCCCTCGGTCATGGCCCGCATCGCGCCACCAGTGGAAATGGCAAAGATGGTTACATCGGGGGTGTTCTTGATTTTCTGCATGATCTTGTCGAGGGTGATTCTCGACATCGTATCGCGACCCGAGGCGATGAGCACGATGTACTTGCGGCCTTGAATGCGGGTTAGCCGGTCTTCGGCTTCATACAGCGCGTCGAACAGGTTGCGCTCGCTGAATCCAGGAATGATCAACGAGTTGATGGCGTTGTAAAGCTGGCGTTTGTCCTGGGTAAAATCCGTGACGATCTGGGTGCGCAGGTCGAAAGTCATCATGGCAACGTAATCCTGGGGCCGCAACTGCTGGGCGAACGACCAGGCGGCATTGCGCATGTCGTAAATGAAGTTGTAGTTGGTTGAAGCAAACTCACAAAGCAGCAAGGCGGTGATGGGAGCTTCGACGCGCTTGAAGCCGATGACCTTCTGTTCGACCCCATTCTCATATACGCGAAAATTGTCGGGCTTCAGGCCGGGAACGAACTGGCCTGTCTTTTCCAGGAGCACGCCCACATCGACGTCGACCTCCGGGACATTGACCTGCAAGGAGTAGGTATCCATCCCCGGCGGATTCTTGAACGCGGGCCTTGCGGGGGCCGGTGGAGGAACATCTTCGGGCGCCTCTTTCTTTTTGGGCAGGGCGATGGCGCCGGAGTCGGCGGCGGGACCGCCCGCGGCCGGAGCGGTCTGATCCTGCGGCTGTTGGGGTGCCGGGGGGGTCTGCTGCGGGGTCTGGCTTTGTGCCGAACTCAACGGCGTACTCGTGAGCGCCGCCACCAGAAGAAAACACAGGACCGCCGGCCAACGGCGAAGGGCAGATCGGAAAAGGCACATCGTAGACATGGCAACCTCTGTTGTGAAGACAGCATACGGGATGACCCGTAGCAAGCGGCAACCGGCCAGTCGCTGTGAATGCGACGAACAAGCGTACTGAAACGTTCAGGCCCAACCCATGGTGACCGGCGGAAGCCCGGGTGCTCGGAAACACAGCGCCGCCGGTTGTACTCTTATAGACGTGAATCTTCGCCCGAAGGAAATCCCGTTTTGCACGGCGGCGCTCTTGATGGCGCTCGGCGTCGTGCTGTCCCCTGCGATATTGACGGCTCAAAATGCCGCTATGTCAACCACGCCACCCTCCGAGGAACAAAAACCTGTCTCCGGTCCACCGCCGTCCAGCGGAGGATTTTTTCCTCTCGACCAGGTGCATCGAGGACTGATGGGGACGGCATGGACCGTATTCCAGGGGAGCAAGCCAGAACCCATGCAGGTGGAGATTCTAGGCGTGCTGCGTGGGGCACGCGGCCCGGGAGAGGACATGATTCTGGCGCAACTGCGGGGCGCCAAGCCGGAGTACACCGGCGTAGTGGCGGGGATGAGCGGGAGCCCGGTTTACATTGGGAACAAGCTGCTGGGCTCGCTTTCGTATCGCATCGGGCAGTTCAGCAAGGAGCCCATTGCCGGCATCACCCCCATCGCGCAGATGATGGAGGTGCGCGACATCCCCATCGGCGCGGCGCAGACTACAGAAAGCGAAGCTGCATCAGAAAACATGGACGGCGGCCTGATGGCGGGTGGAATGACTTTTCAGGCGATGGAAACGCCGCTGGTGATGAGCGGATTCCGGCCGGAGGCGATTCGCCTGTGGCAGAAAAAGATGGCGGGCACGGGGCTTGAGTTGGTGGCCGCGGGCGGCGTGGGCGGGGCTTCGAAGCCGGGCTCAATGGACGACAAGCCAGGTTCGACGGAAGCTTCAGCCGCGGCAATGGCTTCAATGGAGCCGGGTTCGGCGGTGAGCGCGCAACTGATCCGAGGGGATCTGGAGATTTCGGCCACCTGCACGGTTACTTATATTGATCCGAAACAACTGCTGGCATGCGGCCACCCGATTTTGCAGGCAGGGCCCGTTTCGCTGCCGATGACTACGGCCGACGTTGTGGCCACCCTGGCTTCGCCGCTGAACGCCTTCAAGATCGTCAATACGGGTGAAACCGTCGGCGCTTTTACGCAGGACAGGGATTCCGCCATTCGCGGCGTTCTGGGCGCGCAGGCCCACATGATTCCAGTACACCTCGCGATTCATGACATCGCTAGCGAGAGGAAGGTTAATTTTGAAATTCTGGACATGCCCTCGCTGACGCCACAGGCTCTGATGGTGGCCGTTTACAGTTCGCTGCTGGAATCGAACGACAGTACAGCGGAGACGAGCTACCACCTCACGGGCGACATTCACCTGAGCGGATACCCGCCTTCACCACTCGACCTGTGGGTTCCGGGCGGAGCCACTCCGTCGCAACTGATGGCAGCCTTATTGACCGGTGAGCGTTTTGCACAGCTCTATTCGAACGAAACCCGGCAAGGCAATGTGCAGTCGATCGATCTACGGATCGAGGCCATTCCACGCAACATGCAGGTGGAGCTTGAAACGGCGCGGATTGTTTCGGGGGACATCGTCCACTCCGGTGACACTGTTGTGGTGGAAGCCACTTTGCGCCCATGGCAACAGGCTGCGCGGAACGTGCGCATCGCGATCACGCTACCGGCGGGGATGACCGCGGGTAATCTGCGTTTGCTGGTTTCTGACGCCGCCACGCTGGACCGCGCCCTGGATCAACCGCACCTTTCACCCCGTCCCACCGATATTGACACCGCCCTGGCGCAAGCGCGCCGCCTGCACCCGGCCGACCGAATTTATGTGAGTCTTCTTGCGCCCGAACCCCAGGCCGAGGTGGAGGGCCAGACTCTTCCCGGATTGCCCCTTTCAGTGGCCAATGCGCTGGAGCCTTTGCGCACCGCGCAGGACATCAACCTGAACGGAGAATCGGCGGTGGTGCGGGGTGATGCCGCGGCCGGCGGAGTGTTGACGGGCTTCCAAATTCTGAATCTCCACATTGAAGCCGGTGGCGGTTTAAACTAGGGAGGGCGCAGCGAAATCTGACGCTATTTTGGGGTCTGCTTCAAAGGGGTGATTGGAGCGACCATTTTTGCCATCCCCCAGCGAGGACTTCGGAACGACAATGAGCCAAATTCAGGGTTTTGCAGCTCACGCGGCGGGAGCGGAACTTTTGCCGTTTCGCTATGAACCGGGAGAACTGGGTGCGCAGGAAGTGGAAATCGGTATCTCCCATTGCGGGATCTGTTACAGCGATATTCACCTGATTTCGAACGACTGGGGCAACAGCCAATTTCCATTTATTCCCGGGCACGAAATCATTGGCACGGTTACAGCGGTCGGCCCGGAAGTGAGATCGCTGAAAGTGGGGCAGCGCGTGGGTCTCGGTTGGCAAGCGGACTCCTGCGGCGAATGCGAATGGTGCACCAGGGGCATGGAGAATTTATGTCCCGGGTCGGTAGCCACCTGTGTTCATCGCCATGGCGGCTATGCTGATCGCGTTCGCGCCAACGCCCGATTCGTGATTCCGATTCCCGAAGCGCTCGAAAGCGAACAGGCCGCGCCGCTGCTGTGTGGGGGCATCACGGTCTACAACCCGATGCGCACCCACGGCATTAACCCATCTTCGCGGGTTGGAGTTGTCGGCATCGGCGGGCTGGGGCACATGGCACTGCAATTCGCGCGCGCCTTCGGCGCGGAGGTCACAGCATTCTCCACCACCGCCGCGAAGGAAAAAGAAGCGCGTGCATTGGGGGCGCACAATTTTGTGAACACGCGCGAGTCCAAGGCCATGAGGGAAGTGGCCGGAACACAGGACTTTATTTTGAGCACCATCAATGCCGACCAGGATTGGGGAGTTTATATCCAGACGCTGCGGCCTACCGGGGCCTTGTGCTTTGTGGGCGTTCCGCCTTCGCCCGTTTCGGTGCAGGCCTTCCCGCTGATCGCGGGCCTGCGCACTATCAGCGGCAATCCCACCGGAAGCCCTTACCGGCTTCGCGAGATGCTGGACGTGGCTGCGCGTCACGGCGTGAAGGCGCAGATCGAGAGTTTCCCCATGGCCAAGGCGAATGAGGCTATCGAGAGGGTGAAGAAGAACAAGGTCCGCTATCGTGCAGTGCTGGCGAATTAGAGTGAGTATCCCGGCCGGGATCAGAGCTGGAACGAGATGCCGTAATGCTCTGAGATGTCGAGCAACTGCGCCATATCCCAAGGCATGGACAACGGCGATATTTCTTCAAAATACTTTTCCAGTCCGGCGGGGGCGATGAATACGAGCATCTTGCCCTCAGTGGCGCCCACGTTGCGGAATGTATGGAATGCGCCGCGCATGCCGAAAACCGCCTGACCGGGTACGGCTTTGGTCCATTCGCCATTGGCAAGAAACTCGTAGTCGCCTTCGACAACAAAGAAAACTTCATCTTCTCTCTGATGGGCGTGGGGTGGCGGACCACCGCCTGGAGGTGAGGTCTGGATGATGGTTGTGGAGCGACCGTTCGTGATTTCGCCGGGAATCAGAATTTCGATGGGTTCGCCGAAGACTGTAAAGGTCTTTGTGGGGCTCAAGAACTTTCCTTTCACGAACGCAAAATGGGAAATGCAATCAGGGCAGCATCATAGCAAATTTCAAAAAGCTGCTCACTACAACGAGCGTTCGCGGATGCGATCTTGCGCAGGCGTCCTACTCAACCAGTTTTGCCAATCACCTTTGACGGCGGCGAGAGGTGGGCGATTATCGGGAATTTGCCGGCAACCCGGGTGTCGAACGGTCCCTACGAAGTGCTGACCGTTGCCTGCTCACGCCGCGACGCGAAGAGTTCAGTTACGCGAGCCAGCAGGTCTCTGGGATGCACCGGCTTGTTGATAAGAGAGAAATGATGTCCCTCCTGGTTGGCAGTGGCGAGCAGTCCGGACGTGGAAGCCTGCCCGGAAAACAGGATGATTTTGCAATCCGGGAAGATGCGCCGAATGGTGATGGCTAGTTCGATGCCGTTCATTTCGGGCAGAACCACATCCGTGATGAGCAGTTCGGGCGGCATCAGGAGCGCGGTTTCAAGAGCGCCTTCGGCATCATAAGCGGCAATCGCAGCGTAGCCGTTCCGGTTCAGAATTTCGACAAGGGTGTCGGCAATGATGGACTCGTCGTCAACAACGAGGACGACAGTGCGATATGCGTTTGTGTCGGTCGAGGAGGCAGACGTTGGCACTTCGTTCATGGGCACCGTGGGGAAGTTCGATTTGGCTCTCATCTCGGGGAATAACCTCTATGACGACCTTAACAGGAGTCGAAAAATACGGGGGAACTCCTTCTAAATTATTTAAAATCTGATGCTTATAGGGATTCGCTACGGGAACATTTGTTCTTGGATAGGTTAGCGAAAGATAATTCACGAGGAACGTTGCAAAATCTCAAAATCATCAGTATCCTTTCTCAGTCAGATTAGTTTTACAGTAGCTTAGGGCTACGTTAGTAACAGGTTTTTAAATCCCCAGGGAGAATTGCAAGGCCGCGAGGAGTGGAGTGAAGCCATGGCGACCAATTCAGACTCGAATTCCGCACCAATGAAGTTTGAATCAATTCTGCAGCTTGACGTCCCCAAGGGCCGGGATGGAAAGCACAAGGAAATCGTCTCCCAACTGCTGAGCGATATCGAACAGTTGGCAGCAGGCAATGCATTGAAAGTTCCGCTGTCTGCGCTGCCCGACACCAAGGTAAACATCCGTTCGGCGCTCAACCGGGCTACGCGACAAAGAGGAATTATGGTGGGCACATCGAGTGACACCGAATACCTCTACATCTGGAAAGTTGAGCCGGAATCCTGAGGCGATTTTTGCTGAGGCATTCTTGCAAGACGTCCCTTCCCGGCACATGAAAGCTGGTCATGGTCTCTGTTCGCATTGACAAATGGCTCTGGGCTGCACGTTTTTTCAAAACGCGGGCGCTGGCTTCGAAGGCGTGTGACCTGGGCCGGATTCACTCGAACTCTATCCAGGCCAAGCCGGCGCGCGAGGTTCGTGTGGGCGACAAGTTGCAGGTAAGGAATGAGGGCGGCGAGTTTCTGATCGAAGTGCTGCAACTGAGTGAAATGCGCGGGCCGGCGGCGGTTGCACAGACGCTTTACAGGGAGACGGATGCAAGCAAGGCGGCACGAGCAAAGGCGGCGGAAGAACGCAAAGCGATGCAGGAGTTCGCGCCGTTGCCGGAACGCAGGCCCTCAAAGCGCGACCGGCGCAGGATTATCCAGTTTCGTAGCGGAATGTGACAATGGGGCAGTGACGCGAACGCCGCTGGGCGCACATTCCTATTTTCTTTTTTCCTTTTGATGTTGAGCCGTCTTGCGCGGAAGCGGAACGCGCTTTGCATTCACTGAAAGCGCAGGAACGCCGAGTTTCTCGCTCAACTGGTTCTCAATCAATTGCAGCGAGATCTTGTCGAGTTCGCGAGGGCTCGCATACTGCACATCGACAGCGATGCCCTCAGGGTTGAATGCCACATCGAAATTCTGGATGGGCGCTTCCGGCGGCCAGATGCCATCGACGACCGGCTGAATCCGCTGGATCAATTCGCTGTGAATCTCTTCGAAGCTCTTTGGCGCGGGTTTGGGCGGCGCCGGCGGCGGCGCGGAGATGCGTTGCATCAGCTCTGCCAGTTCGCTCTGGCTGGCGATGCTGGACACTGACATGTGAACCTCGCGGCCAGTGCGCCGTTCAATCTCCCGCTCAGCCGTGCGGAGCTCGTCCGCAGGAACATTCTGCGTGGAGATGAGGCGGATCACCACGTTGTCGCGCCCAACCTCGACTTGCTGCGAGACGAGCGCGCCGGGCGGCAACAGCTTCTTGACAACGTCCTGTACTGCGCCGCGGATGATGGTTTCGCCAGCGACCTGCACAAACGCGTTGCGGAGTGGCACCGCAATGGAGGCGAGCAGAACGGCCAGCATGAGAATGCGCCAGCGTAATTGGCCGCCGTTGGCCAGGACACGCGCGAGGGGTCCGTGGGTAAGCTTCTGGGCAAATCGCTCTTCCTTGCGGGAAGCGGCCATCTGGGCGCGAACATCGGGTACGTTCATGCCCACGAGCAGAAAGACCGCGAATGCGCTGGAAACGATGGCGACGAGGTTGGTAAGGAACAACAGACCCGCGCCACCCATGATGCTCATATTGGCGCCGATACCCAACCCATACCCGATGGTGCACAGAGGCGGCATCAAAGCGACGGCTATTGCGACTCCGGGTAGTGTGGTCACGCCGCTCCCTCCTGCGGTACGGCAGACCGCAACGGAGCCGGCAAGCCCGGAGAACAGCGCAATACCGAGGTCGAGCAGATTGGGATTGATGCGCGCGAGAATCTCAGTGGTGATGGAGTGAAACGGCAAGAGCCAGACGATGAAGGCCGAGAGCGCAACCGCCAGCGCAATGCTGGCCACCAGTTTGGCAATCGCCTTGATCGCGAGGTATAAGTCACCGACGGCAAGGGCCAATCCCGTGGCCATGATGGGCCCCATAAGCGGAGAGATGAGCATAGCCCCGATGATGACAGCCGGACTATTGATCACCAGGCCCAAGGCGGCGATGCCGGCCGAAAACACAATCTCAAGCCAATAGCCAAGGCTGGAAAACTCGGCCGTATCGTATACTTGGGCATAGACACGCGGCCGCTCATGCTCATGGATTCTGAGCCATTGTTGCAAGCGTGTCTGCTGCTCTAAGGCGCCACCAGATTGAGCTTCCATCGTATGGATTCCTTGCGTCCTTTGACCGCACAAGAAACGCGCGAGCACACAGCACTCACTTATCGAAGGAACGAAGCAGAGCCCCGGCTTCGGATTCAGCCTATCACTGAAAGCCGAGACGAAGTAGTTGCAGCTTTGGCATTGCAGGCCGGGGGAAATCCGGGCACTTCTTCAAGAAGCATTTCATGTCAGGAATGGGTCAAGCGGTCCTAATTGACACTTTGACCGCCTCCGCTGAGACCCGATCCTGTCTTATCCCTGGCCGACTTTAGTAGACTCACGGCAGCATGTTTGTCTTATTTCGCTTAATTTGCCGCCATGTCTACGCCGCCGGTTCGCTCTTTGCGATTACGGCATTCCTCCTGACTGATTTCCCCTCGTTGTTGCTGGCGCAAAGCACGCATCTTTGGACGCAGTCACGGTTTGAGGAGTTTGAGAAGGGCACACCGCAGGGAGTCGCGATCGGCAGCGACGGGCATTTGCGCGAGGGGCCTGCGCTGAACGAAATGCTGACGACGCCATCGACCTTTGTGTGGTCGGTGGCGGTGGACAAGAACGGCACGGCTTACCTGGGAACAGGCTCTCCTGCCACGGTGCTGCGGACCGGAGCGCAAAAGGGCGAGAAACCCTTCACTCTCTTCGAGACCAAGGACCTGAGCGTACAGGTGGTGCGGCTGGGACCGGACGGCGGGCTCTACGCCGCTACACTTCCCAGCGGCAAAGTGTACAAGCTCAATGCAAGCGCCACCTCGAAACAGGATGAGTCCAGCGCCACAGTGGTCTTCGATGCTTCCAAAGTGGATGAGAAGAAGACGGACAGCGACAAAGGCGATCAGAAGACGCACTACATCTGGGATATGACATTCGATGCGGAGGGGCGGCTCTATATCGCCACAGGCGGCCCGGCGGCCGTGTACCGCGTCGATCCCGCGAAGCCTGGCGCACAGCCGGAGATGTTTTTCAAGAGCGACGAGCAGCACATCCGCTCGCTGGCATGGGATGCGAAAGGTAACCTGATCGCCGGCTCCGACGGCTCTGGACTTGTTTACCGCATCAATCCCGAGGGCAAGGGCTACGTGCTGTTTGAGGCGCCGCGGCGCGAGATTACGTCGGTGGCCGTAGCGGCAGATGGAACCATCTACGCTGCAAGTGTGGGCGAGAAGGGCCACAATCCTTTGCCGCCGTTGCCGGTGCAGGGAGTGGGGACGATTACTTTCACCATTGTTCAGCCCGCGTCGCTGCAGGCCGCTAACACCAGCACTTCGATTCCTGAGGGAAGCGAGATTTACGCGTTGCATGAAGGACAGGCACCGCGCAAACTGTGGTCGGGCAAGGACGAGGTTGTCTACGCGCTGGCTGAGCGGCCCGATGGACTGCTGGCGCTGAGCGGGAACCGCGGGCATATCTTCCGCATTCAGCCGGACGGCAGCTATGCGGACGTCGCTCACCTGGATGCGCAGCAGGGACTGAGCTTGGCCGCGATTCATGACACTGAAGGCATGAACGGGATTCTGATCGGCACGGGCAATACGGGCAAGCTGGTTTGTCTTTGCTCGTCAGAAAAGCACGAATACGCGAGCGATGTGCTGGATGCGGGGGCGCTGGCTCGCTTTGGACGTGTTGAGGTTGAGCCGGGGTCGACCGGATATGAGTTGTGGACTCGATCAGGGAATGTGGAACAGCCGATTCGCGGCTGGAGTGAGTGGCAACCGTTGAAGGAAGGCTCAGTCGCTTCTCCCGAGGGACGTTTTCTGCAATGGAAAGCGGTGCTGCACGCGGACGGAAATGTGGGCAGCGTGGGCGTGAATTATCTGCCCGTGAACTCTGCGCCGGTGATCGATGACCTGGTGGTTGTGCCGGGAGCGCGCGTAAACCCGCAGAACCAGATGACCACACAGCAGACAGTCAGCATTACGTTCCCGGCATCAAGCCAGAACACGGCAACGCCGGATGACTCGTCGTCGACCCAGCCTTTGCAGGCGGTAAAGGATCGAAGCAGCATCACCGTTCGCTGGGCAGCGCACGACGAAAATGGAGACGACCTGATCTATTCGCTTTACCTGCGTGGCGACGGCGAGCACGTTTGGCGGTTGCTGAAGGACAAGATTACCGACAAGGCGTACAGCTTTGACGCGACGCTGATTCCGGACGGCGGCTACGAAGTGAAGGTAGTAGCTTCTGACGCACCTTCGCACACGCCGGGCGACGCGCTTACCGGCGCGAAGGTGAGTGATCGCTTCGTGGTGGACACGACTCCGCCGGTGATCACCGCGCTGACGGCCGTTGAAGAGGCTGCATCCTGCGCGGAGGCTTCCTGCGCGAAGCCGGTGCATGCGACGTTTGAGGCGGAGGATGCTGCGTCGCCGATTGCACACGCTGAATATGCTCTTGACGCGGGGGCGTGGCAATTTATTGCGCCGGTCGGCGAACTTTCAGACTCGAAGCGCGAGCACTATGATCTACACCTTCCGGCATCGGCCCTGAAGGGTGAAAGCGGCGAGCACCTGTTGACCGTGCGGGTCTACGACAGGTATGAGAATGTGGGCGTGGCCAAAACGGTGTTTGGCTCGGCAAGCAAGTAGGCCCCTCGATGCGATTTGAATTTTTTGTGGCGGCGCGCTATCTGAGAGCCAAAAGGCGGCAGGCCGTGGTGGGTGTGGTGACGGCCATATCCGTTGCCGGCGTGGCCGCGGGAGTGGCGGCGCTGATCATCGCGCTGGCCATCACCAACGGGATGCAGCGCGATTTGCAGGGGAAGTTGCTGGGGTCGACCGCGCATGTGGAGTTGATGCATGTCGCGGATCGTGGAATTCGCAATTGGCAGCCGCTCCTGGAGAAGCTGCGGCATGTGCCCCACGTTGTGGCGGCTTCGCCAGGGCTCTACGAACAGGTGCTGGTGGCGCGCGGCGCCCGGGATGGCGGCGCGATGATTGAAGGCGTCCTTCCCAAAGACGAGATGACCGTAACCGATCTGCTGAAGACTGCCACGCCGGGCTCAGTGAGCGCGCTGGAACCGCAAGCGGCGCAGAGCACGGGCTCGGACGCAGACCTGCCGCCGATTGTGCTGGGCAAGGACCTGGCGGAGACCATCGGAGCATCCGTGGGCGATTCCGTGACGCTGATCAGCCCGCAGGGAGAATTGACCCCCTACGGCATCATCCCCAAGTGGGTGCACTTTCGGCTTGCGGGAATCTTTCACTCGGGTTTCTACCAATACGACATGGAGATGGGATATGTGCGCATGGTGGACGCGCAGCAATTGTTCGACGAGCCGGACCTGATCACGGTTATCAGTTTCAAAATCGACAACCCGAACCACGCCGCCGAGGTGGGCAGAGCCATTGAGAAGGCCGCGGGCAAGGGTTATATGACCACGAACTGGATCGAACAGAACCGGGAGCTTTTCCGGGCGCTCATGCTGGAACAAATCGTCACCTTCATTATCATTGCGCTCATTGTGATTGTGGCGGCGCTGAACATCCTGATCGCGCTGACGATGATGGTGATGGAGAAGACGCGCGACATCGCGGTGCTGATGAGTTTTGGCGTGGAGCCAGGGCAGGTGCGGCGCATCTTTCTGATGCAGGGACTGCTCATCAGCCTGGTAGGAACCGCTCTGGGCCTGGTGCTGGGGTACCTGGCTGCGTGGGCCGGCGGGCACTATCATATTCCGCTCTCGCCGGATGTTTATTCGATCGACACACTGCCTTTCGCAGCGCGGCCCGTGCATGCGGTGATTGTGTCGGTGGTCTCGATTGGCATATCGATGCTGGCGACGCTCTACCCGTCGTCCGCAGCCGCGCGGATCCTGCCGGCCGAGGCGCTGCGGTACGAATAGGTCCGACGACCAGGATCAGGGACGGAGAGACAGCAACATTTCGTGTTGCGTGATGGTCGGATCGTTGGGATATGGTTCGGTTCTGCCGGTCATTCGGAATCCGATCCGCTGGTAGAATTCGACGGCGTCTCGATTGATGCTGGTTACCATCAACTTCAGGTTGTGAAGTCCACGAGATTTTGCCCATGCCGCGAGGGCTTCGATCAGCGCTCGACCCACGCCGGCGCGCCGGTAAGCCGGATCGACCCACATGGAAAGAACCTGTGCGCACGGAGGATCATGCGCCTCGGCATAGCAAATCACCAAACCGCACGGTTTTGCCATTTCGTATGCGATATAACCAATCGACCCATCGCTGGCCCAGCGCACAGAGCGCTGGAGCCACTCTTCGTCCGTAATCTTCGATTCCCTTTCGTAGGTGCTTGAAAAGGCCGTGGGAGAGTCCTGCAAGGCGCGCAGACGGATCGTCTTGAAGACGAAAGCGAGAGCGGGCGTGATGGGCTCAAGGGTGACCATGAAATTTCAAAACGGAGATCGAGTTCCGATGGACGATCAACTTTTACTGAGGGGTAATGACTCCGCCGACGGCGTGGTGTCGAGGCAGCGCGATGCCGCGATGATCGACTTCGAGGATTGGATGGGGCGATGAGGAAGGCAGTTCCGGCCGGTTGACAAGCGCGCCACCGCAGGCGGGACACCAGTCGGCTTTGGTTTCCGGTGCGAGCACGGCGTGGCATTGGGTGCAGATTCTCTCCATATTCACAAGGGTAGCGACAGGGCGGCCCGGATGCAACGCCTGTCGCATCGGAGGTGCCCGGTACACTGGTGGTATGCATCCCCCCGTGCGTTTGGTGGCAATCGACATGGACGGCACCCTGCTGCCTACGTTTACCCAGGCCATCAGCCGGCGCAACGCGCAGGCGCTGAAGGCGGCGCAGGAGGCCGGCATTACGGTAGCGATTGCGACCGGGCGGCGGACGGCCTACACCGCGCCCCTGCTCGAAGGGTTGGGCCTGCGAGCGGACATGCCCCTGATTACGTCCAATGGAGCAGTGACACGAACCCTGGGCGGCGATTCGATCGACCGCTCCCACCTTAAGGCGAAGGTGGCGCGCGGCATCTGTGGGCTGCTCAGGCCCTACGGGGCGCTGATATTTACCTTTGACCGGCCGGGTCATGGCGAGTTGGTGCTTGAGGATTTTGACCAGGCGAACGGTCGGATTGCGCTGTGGGTGGAAGCCAACCGGAATGCCATTGAAGTGATGAAGCCGCTGGAGCGGGGGCTGGTGGATGGCGATGATCCCATCCAGGGGATGGTGGCGGGCGGGCTGAGCAAGATGAGGCAAGCGGAAAAGGCGCTGAAGGCGAGCGAGTGGAGGAGCGGCTGCGAGAGTGTGCGGACCGAGTATCCCGCGCGCGACTTGTCGATTCTGGACCTGCTGCCGCCCGGCGTTTCGAAGGGATGGGCACTGGAGCGACTGGCTGCTCACCTCGGCATTGATCGCAAAGAGACGATGGCCATTGGCGACAACTGGAACGACGTGGACATGTTGGAGTGGGCTGGGCAAAGTATTCTAATGGGCAATGCGGCGCAGGACCTGCGCACCATGGCGAAGATGCGGGGCTGGAAGCAGGCTCCGCCCAATGATGAGGACGGCGTGGCTGTGGTGCTGGAGACTGCGTTGGCACGGCGTGGCTCTGCTAGAGTCTGAGCGTACGGGAACGCGGGAGTTGCGATTGCGGTTCGGAGCACATTTTATGATTGCGGCGGGCGGCCTGGCTTTGCTGGTTCCCAGGGCACAAGCGGCCGAACAGGTGACCCTGAGCAATGGGTTCGCGATGCTCTGCGACCATCATGCGCGGGTGGACGGCCGGCTGCGGCTTTACATGGGCGCGGGGGAAAACAACTACATCGACCTGCAGCCCGATGAGATCAAGGGGTTTGAGGAAGTTCCCGATCCGAACCCGCAAACGGCTTTGGCTGCGCGACAGGAGACCCGTGCGGATGCGAAGCTGAGCCCTGCCGATCTGCACGAAATGCTCACTGAAGCCAGCAGTGAGCACAACCTTGACGTGGACCTGCTGGCCAGCGTGGTGAAGGCAGAGAGCGGGGGCAATGCCCGTGCCGTAAGCCGTGCCGGGGCCGAAGGACTGATGCAGCTTATGCCATCAACTGCCGCCGGCCTGGGCGTGGAAGACAGCTTCAAGCCGAGTGAGAATGTGCGCGGCGGCTCGACTTACCTGGACGCGCTGCTGACCCAATACCACGACAACCTGGCGCTGGCGCTGGCTGCATACAACGCTGGACCGGCGGCGGTGGCGCGGTACAACGGCATCCCGCCCTACCATGAAACACGGGCGTACGTGGCGCGGGTGATTCACGAGTTCAACCGCCGCGTGCTGGCCCGCCGCGGCGAAGAGGCACGCCATAGCGGTCTGGCGCACGAAGTGCCGGCGCGGCGAGGCTTCGCACCAACTCCGGCACCACAGGTTCAATAGCCCGCTTGGGTTATCGCCGTATTCATAGATGGCAACATAGAATGAATCTGTATTCATAAGAACGGAGACAGTTTGAAGAAAAATCAGCTAATCATGAGCTTGGTGGTGCTGGCGCTGTTGGTGGCGCTTGTCATCTGGGGCCGCAACAGGATTCACTTCGACTTCGGGGTCTTCCGTTCGCAATTGGCGCTGGCCGACTGGCGCAAGATCGGCATTGGTGTGGGCTGCATCTACCTGGCGTATGCCTTCCGCTCGGTGCGCTGGGCTCTTCTGATTCGTCACAACAAGAAGGTTCCGCCGTTTTCGCTGCTTGGGACGCAGGTGATCGGGTTCACTGCCGTGGCGCTGATTGGCCGGGTGGCCGACCCGGTGCGGCCCTACCTGGTCGCAAAAAAGACTGGACTTCCGCTCAGCTCCCAGATCGCCGTGTATATTGTCGAGCGACTTTTTGACGCTGGTTCCATGGCGCTGATCTTTTCCTCCGCGATTCTGCTGACTGCCTGGTTCGGTCAGGCGGGTGCGCTGCCCCATGCGGAATTGGTGAAGAAGGCGGGCTACTGGGGCATGCTTCTTACGGTTGCGGGCGCGGTGTTCCTGTTCGCCGTGCGCCTTGCGGGCGGGATGGTGGCCACGTTCCTGGAAAAGACCTTTGGAGTTTTCTCAGCGAAACTTGGCCAAGCCGTGGGAAACAAGATTCGCTCTTTCCGCACCGGCCTGGACACCATACGTTCGTTCTCGGATTTCGCCGCCGCTGCTTCCCTTTCGCTGGCCATGTGGCTGCTGATTGCAATGTCCTATCTGGAGGCGACACAAGCCTTTGTCGCCAGCCCGCAACTGGCGTCGATGACCCTCGGAAAGTGCGTTCTTCTGATGGTCGCCAGCGGCGGAATCAGTATTTTTCAATTGCCTGTGATCGGATGGTTTACGCAGATCGGCTTTGTAGCCGCGATCATTTCAAGCTTCTTTGGCGCCGCGCCGGAGGCTTCAACGGCCTGCGCCGCAACTATCCTGCTGGTTACGTTCCTGTGCATTGTCCCGGTGGGCCTAATCTGGGCGCAGGTTGACCACATCAGCCTGCGCAAGGTGACCCACGAAAGCGAAGATGCGGAGGAAGAACTGAAGGCAGAGAGCGCACCGGAAATGGCGGAGTGAGTGGGAATGCAGGCTATTTGTTCAACAGATTGCCGGGCTGCGTAAACCGGATTGTCTCAGGCCCTACCGCTCCGCCGGTCATGATCATGCTCATGGCCTGCTCCATGGTCAGATCCGTCTCCGTGACGCGATCCAGGGGCAACACCTGCAAAAAAGCAGAAGTCGGATTGATGGCGTTGGGCAGCAGAACCGCGGCCAGCTCTTGGCCGGTGGTGGCGTCAGTGAGCACGCGCGTGAGGAAGCCGATACTCTTTTGGCCGACGATGGGAAAGTCGACCAAAACGACGCGCTGGTTGGATTCTTTCTTGGCCAGCATGCTGTCGAGCAATTGCCTCACCGAGGTGTAGACCTTGGCCACGACGGGCAGGCGCTCAAGCGCAGCCTCAAAGAGGTTGAATACCTGGCGGCCAATCACTTGCGAGGTCAGGCGCCCCAGCACATAAAGCACGCCGAGGGTAAGGGCGATGGCCAGCACCGGCTGCAACCAGGACTCCGCGAGCCAGTCGAGGGGAAAAATGGCTTCCATGAGATGGAGAACCGGCAATCCGGCTTTGGCGAGGTTGCCCAGAACAAAGCTGAAGACCAGCCAGGTGACAAAGAGCGGTCCGATGATGATGAGACCGGCAAGGATGTTGCGCTGCATGTCGCGCAGCGTGTGGACAAGAACTGGTTTCACAAGCTCTCCTGAAAGAAGGATACGCGACCATGACGGGACGCACGCTTCCACGATTTCCGTGAGTCCGGCTCGCTGGCGGGTTCCCTCGCGGAAGTGCAATTTGCCTCCAGAGCTGGAATCGGCAGGGGAGCGCTTTCCCTTATAGTTAGAGAGGGAAGACAGATCATGAGCAAAGCAGGGAATTCCGGTGTCGACGAACATGACCCGCGGGTTTTGAGCCCGGCTAAAATGCCGACACGGCCGGCGAACGGGGTAGTTCCGCCTGACAGAGACGACGAAGAGCAGTCGACACGGCCGCAAGAGGTGCCAACGCCCCCTGGCGAGTCTTCCCCGCAAAGGGACACGAGGCCTTTCAAACCTGTGCCATCCGGGCGGGCATTGGCATCGCCGCGAGCGCATTCTCTGGCGGATCGGCCTACTGCTTTCGAGCGCTCAATTGGAGCCCTTCGCATGGTGTTGCCGGTCATGCAGAAGGTGTTGCCACTGCTGGACGGAAATGTCGCTTCGGTGGTTTCCAATTTCCTGGCGCCTCATTCCCAGGGACATCCGGTCAATCTTGAGCCGCTTGAAGGCGCGGTGGGCAAGATGCACGATGAGCACCTGGAACTGCGCAAGAGCGTTGCGGAACAGAATACGGCGCTGAAGCGGCTTGGTGACCAGATCGACATGGTTAAGGAGACAACCGACCGCAATTCGATGGGGCAGCAGGAGCTGATCCAGGACCTGCACAACCTGCGCAAGAAGGTCGGCGTGCTTGGCTGGGTTGGCCTAGGCTTGCTGGTCGTGTCGATTCTGCTGAACGTGGTGCTGGTTTTGCACGAGGAGCGAATTTTGCCATAGACCGCTTCATTCCGGCGGGCCTGCGAAGGATCGGCCAGGGTGCGCGAAGGGGCATTTCGAGCCGGTTTTGGTGTCATCGGGCCCATATTTCGTATTATGAATACTTTTATTGCTTGCATAAAAACTATTTGATGACTTTTTGCTACCTTTTACAAACTTCGTGATGCAAGACATTGCCAGTCGTCTTTTTGTAGGGCTAGTATTCCCCCTAGTTCAATTGGGCAGCACTGCCCCGCACCACAATGCAGTTGTTCTCAAGTTCACAGAGCTTCAACTAACGAGCGCCGTATTACCGGCGCCAAGACACGGAGTTCCTGGTCATGGCATGGTATGCCTACTGCATCGGTGAAAAACAAGCGTTTCCTGAATTAGCCCGTCATCGCAAACCGATTCCGATGGAATCCGTACTCGGAGTCAGCGGCAATCAGGTGTTTCTGTATCCCGCAAGCGACCTTGCCGTCGTAGTCAGCGAGCACAACCCAGCGGATGGACTCAGCCAGAAATCCGGCGTGGACCACGCGCGAGTGATTGCGGATTGCTTTCAGCATTCCACAGTGCTTCCCTTCCGATTCGGGACAGTTTTCGGCGACGACGAAAGCCTGCGGAAGTCTGTCCGGTCGAATCAGCGGCAGTTTTTGTCGAACATTGACAAGCTGCGCGGCAAGACCGAGATGCACCTGAAGATTTTCGTGGACGACTGCTGCGGCCGCGAAAACGGGAAGCATACGCCGGCCGAAGGCGTGGGTCGCGAGTACCTGACCAACCTGAGAGAAAATGCGGCTCGCCAGCGGGAGCGGCAGACACGGGCCCGCGCGGTGAGTTTCCAGATGCATCGGCTCTTCATGCCGTTGGACGAAGAAGTGAGCTGCCGCCTGACGGAAAGCGGCAAAATGGTGCTGGACATCGCCCACCTGATCGAGCGCAAATTTGTGGAGCGCTATCAAAACAAATTTGCTTCCACGACTGCCATGATGCGCGAGTGCCATTTGCAGCTTTCGGGTCCATGGCCGCCCTATCACTTTGTTCATCGCCTCACGCGTGGAGCGCATGTGCAGCCGCAGGCTGTTGCGGTTGAACCGGTTCCGGCGGAGGCGATCGCGGTTGCGGCGATGCCAGAGGCGATTGCGGCGCTGGTATAGCTGAACCGAACATCCGAAGTGAAAAAGCCCCGGTGAGACCGGGGCTTTTTTGCGCCATCCACATTAAATGGCGCTGGATCAACGGGCGCTGGATCAGTGGGCGCTGGGCGTGCTCTCGCTCTTGCGGCGGGTAAGAACGAAAGATTTGCGGCGGTCCTTCGAGGCGTGGTCGATTTGCTTCCAGAAGCCGACGAAGTAGTCGACGGCAGAAATAATAGAAACAGCCACCGTGAAATAGATGGCGGCGACGGCGATCCACTGCACGGGAATGATGAGGTCGCCGAACTGCCATTGATACCAGTGGTGGGCCAGGATAGCGGAGACAACGGTAATGATCTGGAGCACGGTCTTGAGCTTGCCCAGGTCGCTTGCCTGGATGGTGAAACCTTCGGACGATGCGATGGAGCGGAGTCCGGAAATGAGAAACTCGCGGCCGATGATGACGACGGCAATCCAGACCTTGACTACCTGAGGGTTGTAAGCCACAAGGGCGATCAGGGCGCCGGTCACCATGATCTTGTCGGCGAGCGGGTCGAGCAACATGCCCATGGTGGTGATCTGACTACGCTTGCGGGCCAGGTAGCCGTCGAGGCCATCGGTAATGGAGGCGAGGATAAACAGGACAGAAGCCAGAATCTCCTGTTCGCCGTGGACGCCTCGCAAGGGAAAGTGCGGTGAAAGAATCCACAACAGCAGCGGGATCATGACGATCCGGCTCATCGTGATGGAGTTGGGGAGGTTCACGGGCTTTCCTTCGACTTGTTGATTGTTCCCTAATTGGGCTGCTGCGGAGGCTTTTCCTTGGGCCCGCCTAAACTTTTGTACCCGCATGCGCAGCTGAATTGGATTCAACTACCACTATAGTCGCGTTATCCAGGCCCCTCAATTGCAGGCCGGCAAGCCCACGGAAAAAGCCCTTAGACCTGAGGAGACTCGCTCACCTTCTGGGAGAGCATGTCGAGAAAGGGTTGCTGGCTCTTCAGGATTTTCTCCCGTGCGGCAGGCATTGAAAACCACTCGCCACGATCGACCTCAGGGAAATCGACCTGGCGACCGGAGCGCGGCGGCCATTCGATCCGGCATTGGTTACTGGTCAGTTTTTCAGGGTCGAAGTCTCCTTCAAAGGCCCACGCCTGGACGACCTTTCCACCGGCCTGGTTCAACATGCCGAGCTCGATAAAGTCTGCTTCCGGGGCGAGGCCGGTCTCTTCGTGGAATTCGCGCCTGGCGGCCTCCAGCGGAGGTTCACTTTCTGCGAATTCACCTTTGGGGATTGACCATGCTCCCGCATCTTTTTTGGCCCAGAACGGGCCGCCGGGGTGGACCAGAAACACTTCAAGGGCGCGCTCACGATGCCGATACATCAACAGGCCTGCGCTGCGCTTCGCCACCAGAGCACCCCTCACAGTATAAGTTCACTCATCATGTACTATGATTTGCGATGCTCCTGACCGACACACAACTGACTGCCAGCGAGGTGCTTAAGGCCTTTCACCACGACGAGCCGTACCTGTTTCTGGGCGCGGCATTTACGACAGTTGGCGTGGTGTCAATCGGACTTTGCGCGATCCGCCGCCGATTTGATCCTCTGCTGATCTGGCTGGCGATCTTCGCTCACCTTTACGGCCAGCGATTATGGCTGGAATCGAATCTGTTGGGCCTCACGGTGCCCGACTCTGAATTCTTCCACCGGTTGCGCGCCGCGGTGGACTATCTGGTACCGGTACCGGCGTTCATCTTCTTTCATTTTGCGGGGTTTCTTGGCCGCCAGAGCAAAGCGATCACGTCCGTACTGGTCACGATTTTCATGTCGCTCGTGGTCGCGACCTGCATTTTTGGTCCTCTCGATGCGTTTCGCTGGATTAACAACTCGGTGATCGTGATTTCCTTGCTGGGAGTGGGTGTGTGGTCGCTGCGGCAAGGCTCAGGCGATCGCGACTACGTTGTGTTTCGCGGCGGGCTTCTTTGCTTTGTGGTCCTCGCTCTGTTTGACAACATCATTCCTTCATTCAGGATTGAGCCATACGGGTTCGCGGTCTTTCTGGCGTCGCTTGGCTATGTGGCAGCGCGGCGCGCATTGCAGCGAGATCAGGAACTCGGGGAAATGAAACAGGAACTCGATCTTGCGCGCCGCATTCAACTCTCGATTCTGCCCGGTGAGTTCCCTGCTTCCACTCCATTTCGCGTCGCGGCACGTTATGTTCCGATGACGACGGTGGCAGGCGACTTCTACGATTTTGTCGGAATCGACGCGACGCAGGCGGGGCTATTCATCGCCGATGTTTCGGGGCACGGCATTCCTGCTGCGCTGATTGCCTCGATGGTCAAAATGGCGGCTACCTCGCAAAGCGCCAATGCGGCACATCCGGCGAGATTACTGGCAGGGATGAATGCTGCGCTCTGCGGCAATACGCAGGGGCAATATGTCACTGCGGCGTACGTGCATCTGGACGCAGAGGCAGGGGAGATGCGCTATGCGGCAGCCGGACATCCGGCCATGCTGCTGCTGAGAAGTGGGAACGTGACGGAGATTTACGAGAACGGCCTTCTGCTGTCAGCCTCAGAAGACTCCGTCTATACGGAGAGGACGCTGGGGCTTGAGCCAGGAGACCGCCTGCTGCTCTACACGGACGGACTCGTCGAAGCGCGCAATGCCCAAGGTCAGATGTTTGGAGAAGAATCGCTGTTCGACGCAATGCGTAATACGGCAGGGCTCGGCGTTGCTGAAACCGCGGACCGCATTATCGCCTCGGTGCAGCAGTGGGCCAAGTTGCAGGATGACGATCTGACTGTGCTGGTATGTGACTATCTGGGCACGGTGTGACGCGCCAAATGGAAACGGACCGCGCGGGGCGGTCCGTTTCGAGTATTCGCGAGCTGTCTGAGTTTTGTTCAGGCACGGGCTTATGCGTAGATGCCGCGCTGCTTGATGGTGAAGGCAACGCGGTCGATGGCGAGCATGTAGGCCGCGATGCGGTTGTTCACGTTGTGCGCCTCGGCGTAGCGCACCACATCGTCGAAGCTGTCGCGCAGGATGGTTTCGAGTTGCTCGTTGACAATGGCTTCTTTCCAGAAATAGCCCTGACGATCCTGCACCCACTCGAAATAACTTGCGGTGACGCCGCCGGAGTTGGCCAGAATATCGGGCACGATGAAGATTCGTTTTTCGGCCAGGATTTCGTCAGCGACCGCGGTGGTGGGGCCGTTCGCGCCTTCTACGATGACACGCGCCTTGATCTTGTCGGCATTGCGGCTGGTAATTACATTTTCAGTGGCCGCGGGGATCAGGATGTCGCAGTCGGAAACGAGCAGCTCCTCGCTGGGCATGGCCTCGGCGCCGCGGAAACCGAGGGTGGTGTTGTTGCGGTACTTGTATTCGACCAACTGATGAATGTCGATGCCGTTGGGATTGGACAGGCCACCGTCTTTTTCGGCGATGCCCACAATCTTGTAACCGTGCTCGAGCATCAGGCGGGCGGTGTTCGAACCGACGTTGCCAAAGCCCTGAATGACAACCCTGCAGCCTTCGATGGGCATGTTGAGATAGCGCAGGCTCTCATTGCACACCACCATCACGCCGCGTCCGGTGGCCTCAATGCGGCCGCGCGAGCCGCCGATGTTGAGCGGTTTCCCGGTGACTACGCTGGTGACCGTGCGACCCATGTGCATGGAATAGGTATCCATGATCCAGGCCATGGTTTGCTCGTTGGTGTTCATGTCGGGCGCGGGAACGTCCTTCTCCGGCCCGATAAAGTCGATGATCTCAGAGGTATAGCGGCGGGTCATGCGCTCCAGTTCGCCCTGGCTCATCGAACTGGGATCGCAAATGACGCCGCCCTTGGCGCCGCCAAAGGGGATGTTGACCACTGCGCACTTCCAGGTCATCCAACTGGCCAGGGCGCGTACCTCGTTCAGAGTCACGTCCGGCGAATAGCGGATGCCGCCCTTGGCAGGGCCGCGGGCGATGTTGTGCTGCACCCGGAAGCCGGTAAACATCTCGATGCGACCATCATCCATGGCCACGGGAAAATGCACGATAATCTCGCGCGCGGGGGTCCTGAGCAACTTCCACAGGCCTTCATCCAGATTCAGCTTGCGTGCTGCGAAATCGAACCGCGCGCTTTGGGCTTCCCAGGGGTTGATCTCCTGGTCCAAAGTGACGGTTGGGATTGCCGTTGGCATACGTATCTCCAATTCTCTTTTCGTACCGCGGAGCGACAAGTCCGGCGATCCGGACCGATCTGCAACTATCAGACGCGGCAGAACTTCCCCGGTGACCCAGGAACACTTCAAATCCGGCAGTGCGCCCTGCGCAGTCAAGCCGGGGGTGCTGGGCGCACAGCGAAACCATTCTGAGCCCAAACCCTTGTGAGTCTAGGCCCCTGGCGAGGCTCCGTCAAGCGTTGGAAGGCCTGTCGAGCACCCTTTCGGAACCTGCCTGGGAACTCCGCCCGACCTGGGCCGTAAGGGGCGGAAAGGGGAAGATTGCGGCGGAAGTCAACTTCGGGGTCCGGAAGGGCTGTCCGGGGCGCGGGATGTGCCGTCCTTCGGCCATCTTCCATTGCGAATCATGCATACTTCAAGCTTCCGGCCGGCTTTGGGGAAAGCCGAAATGAAGCTCAACTCCTTCTGTGGTCCTGTCGCGTAATTACCCATTGCGCCAAGCGCCAATGTCATCTCGGTTACCTTAAGTGATATGCAAGTTGACAAACATAATCCGAAGTTTACCGAGCTAAGTTAGACTTAATAAAGCTATTGCAAAAGCTATTGCACTTCGCTGTTGAATTTGCCTTTTATCCCCGGGGTTTCTGCCAGGGGATCGTTGAAGGTTCGCTTGCGAATCATGGAGAAGCGATGACGACCGTCGATAGGGTACTGGTGATCGACGACGATAAGGTCGTAGGCGAAATTGTCTCCGCTGCGGCAAAGGCAATGGGTTTGGCATGTGTTGCCACCAAAGATCCAGCCACGTACCTGAGTCTTATCCCCTCCGCAACGACTTTGATTCTGCTTGACCTGATGATGCCGGACATGGATGGCATCGAGGTGTTAAGGCTGCTTGGGCAGCAGGGTTGCAAGGCTCGCATTGTGCTGATGAGCGGAATGGACAAGCGGGTGCTTGAGATCGCCGAAAAGCTGGCGCAAACCCTCGGGCTCTCTGTCGTTGGACATTTGCAAAAGCCGTTTCCCCTGCCGGAACTGAAGGCGGTACTGGGGGCACATACTGCGCTCGAAGCGGCGGAGGTTTCCGCTGAAGGCCCGCTGGTTACGTTCTCTGACGACGAATTGCGGAGGGCTTTCGATCACGGCGAATTCGTGCTGTTCTATCAGCCCCAAATCAACATTGCATCGGGGAACGTTACAGGCGTGGAGGCACTCTCGCGGTGGGAACACCCGAAACTGGGTCTCATCCTGCCTGATCAATTCATCGCCCGGGTTGAAACTCTCGGCCTGATGGACAAGCTTTGCTGGCTGAGCGCGGACCGCGGCCTGGCCGAGGTGAAACTGTTTGCAGGGGCCGATGGATCCTTGCTCCGGCTTTCGATCAATGCTTCGGTACGCTCGCTTCGCGATTTGAGATTTCCCGATATTCTGATGAGCCTCGCCACAAGGCATGACTTCCCTGCCGAGAAAATTGTGGTTGAAATCACGGAGACCGGACTCATTCATGAACTGTCGCGCACGCTGGACGTTCTGACCCGGTTGCGGATGAAGCAGATTCAGCTTTCAATCGATGATTTTGGCACCGGGTACGCCATGATGCGCCAGCTACAAAACGTACCCGCGACGGAACTGAAGATCGACCAGAGCCTGATTGAGAATATGCACGCGAGCGAAAGCGATCGAGTAATGGTGGAGAAGATTATCGAAATGGGGCATGACCTTCACATGGTAGTGATGGCGGAAGGCGTCATGACGCAGGAACAGCTGAGCCTGCTGCGCGAAATGGGATGCGATGGAGCGCAGGGCTTTCTATTCAGCCCACCGCTGGCCGCCGCGGATTTAGTCGACTGGCTGTCGGCATATTCCCTGGGCAAAACATAGATATCTCGACCGAGCAGTTCCTTCGGCGCCGTACCCGAATCGGGAAACCGGATTCAAAACAGTTAGACTGGACGCTGTGAAAGCTTCTGCCGATCTCATTCAACCCAGCCGCAAAGAGTTTGTGACGCTTGCCAAAGAGCACACGCTCGTTCCTGTTTATCGCACGTTAACGGCCGATCTGGAGACGCCGGTGTCTTCTTTTTTGCGGACGGCGTGGCAGGAGCGCGAGTGCTTTCTGCTGGAGTCGGTAGAGGGCGGCGAGCAGATAGGCCGTTACACCTTTATCGGACTGAATCCTTACAAGCGGATCGTGGCCCGAGGTCGTGAAATAGCAATAACCGAAGGCAAAAGGACCGCCCGCATCGAAGGCGATATTTTCAATGTACTGCGGGACGCGCTGGGAGGGCACAACCCGGCGCGATTGTCAGGAATGCCTCCATTCACGGCCGGCGCGGTAGGCTTTTTCGCTTACGACGCGGTGCGCCAGATTGAGCGGCTGCCGGATTTGGCGAAGGACGAACTAGGCGTGCCCGACGCCTGCCTGCTGTTCTTCGACGAGGTGCTGGCCTTCGATCATGTGCGCAAGCAGATCTGGCTTGTGGTCACCGCCGACGTCACGCTTGACGCGCCGGGCGAGGCCTATGCAAAAGCCGTGAAACGGCTGATGAAGCTCGAAAAGCGGCTGGCCAGGCCGCTGCCCAAGCTGCCGGCCGTCAAAAACAAGACAAAGCTGAAGGTGAAGTATCGCACCAGCAAGCGAAATTTTCTTGCGGCTGTGGAGCGGACGAAAGAGTACATCGCCGCGGGCGATATTTTTCAGGCAGTGCTGTCCCAGCGCTTCGATGTCGAGCCGGATATGGACAGCTTTCAGGTATATCGCTCGCTGCGCACGGTGAACCCCAGCCCGTACATGTACTTTCTGCGCTTCACGCCGGAGGGGCTGCTGGGCGGTTTGCCGGGCAGGCCAAAGAAGTCCTCCAAAAAGAAAAATCCATCGAAGGTGGTGGAGCTGGCGGGGTCTTCGCCGGAGCTGCTGGTGCGCGTTCATGACGGCAAGGTGGAGTATCGGCCGATTGCCGGAACGCGGCCGCGCGGGGCGACCGACAAAGAGGATCGGGCGTTCGAAGACGAAATGATGCACGACGAAAAAGAGCGCGCCGAGCATGTGATGCTGGTGGACCTGGGCCGCAACGACGTGGGGCGCGTGAGCGAATTCGGCAGCGTAAAGGTTGACCGGCTGATGTTCGTGGAGCGCTATTCGCACGTGATGCACATAGTGAGCACGATCGAGGGGCGGCTGAAGCCGGAGCTGACCGCAGTGGATGCGCTGCGTGCCTGCTTCCCTGCCGGCACGCTGAGCGGGGCACCCAAGGTGCGCGCCATGGAGATCATCGAAGAACTAGAACCGGCGCGGCGCGGAACCTATGGCGGAGCCGTGTTGTATGCGGATTTCTCGGGGAATCTGGATTCCTGCATTGCCATCCGTTCGCTGCTAACGCAGGACGGCAAGGGGTACGTGCAGGCCGGAGCCGGGATTGTTGCCGACTCGGTGCCCGAACTCGAACATCGGGAGTCGCTCAACAAGGCGCAGGCAGTGATTCGCGCGATTGAGCATGCGAGGGAGCTGTAAGAAGAGTTCTCAGTTCGCCGTAATCGGAGTCTGCAAACCCGTCCCCTGGCAACGATTACTCCGCGCCGAAGAGGCGACGAAGGAAGCGGCCAATGCGGCTGAACAAACCGGATTTTTTCTTCTTCGCGGGCCGAGTTGAAGGCGAGGGCACGTTTGAGCTCACCGAGGAATCGGAGGGCGTTATCGTGACAGACTGGGCCGCGTGATCGCCGCTCTTGTAGACGAGAGGCTCGATAATCTGGTTCTTTGAGGTTGTGGGCGCTGGTGCGGAGAGCGGGGCGAGCCCGGCGCTTTGAGCCAGCGGAAACTCATTGCTGCCGGGACGCGGAGGAGCCGGACAGCCGCATGGCTCCTTTTCCTGGTCCACCACCTCGTGCAGGCTGCCGTGCTGGAACATGACGCGCTGGCCGGGCTGCACGCGATAGTCGCTTCCATCAAAAACGCTGGTGACCAAAACATAAGGTGCATTGAGGCCCGGGTTGTCGACACAGGTGTCGCCCTGTTCGCCGAGGCGGACCTTGACGTCTGCCGCGCCGGGACCGCCGATGAGGATGCGAAAGTCGGGAGTGAGCAGGATGTCGGCGTTGCGGCCGGTGGCAAAGCTGGCCTCGACTGCGCCATGATCGAAAGCCATCATGAGTCCCGGGGAGTCGCCTGCGGGCACGCTGGAGTCGGCGGCCAGCTTGACCGTGGTGGAAGCACAGACTCGTAGAGTGCCACGACGAGGCAGAATCACATCAGTAGTGGCGGAGCCAGAGGTGACGGTGCCACTGGAGGCAATGAAAGCTTTGCCGCCGGTGACCTGAAGTGCGCCAGTGACCGCGGCTGCGCTGCCGGGGTTATTGCTGTCGAGAGGAACGATGGCGATGGGACTTGAAGGTGTAAGAACGGCCTGTTCGGGAGCGGCGGTTGCAGCGGCCGGGGTTTGCGCCCGGAGCGGCACGGCTGGCAGGACCGCGGCGGCCAGAAAGAGCGCTGCCGCTGAGATGTCTGATATCAAGCGATGCTTTCTGGAAATTGAGAGAGCTTGCATCCGGCTACATTCCCAGGAAGTTGCGGATCATCTGGCGGCCACCCTCGGTGAGGACGCTCTCGGGGTGGAATTGCACGCCCTCGATAGGCAGGCTGCGGTGGCGCAGGCCCATGATGACGGAGCCTCCGGCTTTTCCGGCGCCGTTTGTCTCCGGCGTTCTGGCGGTAACGAGAAGCTCAGCGGGCAGCGTGCCTTCTTCAACGATCAGTGAGTGGTAGCGGGTGCAGATGAGCGGGCTGGGCAGGCCGGCGAAGATACCCTTGCTATCGTGCGTCACCGGGCTCGTTTTGCCGTGCATCAGGTGGTGGGCACGGACTACTTTTCCGCCAAAAGCCTCGCCGATGGCCTGGTGGCCGAGGCATACGCCGAGGATGGGCGCTTTGCCGGCCATGTGGCGAATGAGGGGGACCAGTATGCCGGCCTCGCCAGGAGTGCACGGACCGGGCGAGAGGAGAATGCGCTCAGGCTTGAGGGCCTCAACGTCTTCCACCGTAAGCTCATCATTTCGGCGAACTTCGACCTTGGCACCCAATTCGCCCAGGTACTGGACGAGGTTGTAGGTGAAAGAGTCGTAGTTGTCGAGGACGAAGACCATGGTGAAGTCCAGTGTAGCGCGTGGGGCGGAGTAGTTGAGTTGGTGTCTCGCTTTTCCCGAGCCGCCAAAACGGGGGCCAGAGTGGGGGACTGGGGGGAGGGATTCTGCGGTGGAGGTGCGCTCATTCACCTCACACGGCTCTGGCCTTGTTGGCTGCTATACTTCTCGCAATTTTCAACCCTCAGCTTTTTAACTACGGAAGAAGAACGCGCATGCTTGCGACCTCAATTCGAGTTTTTGCGGCAATATTGCTGTTTGCAACGGCTTCGTTGGCTCAAAGCGTATCAATGTTTCGCGGGAACCCGGCTCATACAGGTGTATATGAGAGTTCCGCTCCGAAGAGGATTGACCATGTCCGATGGGAATTCAAAACGGGAGGCCGCGTTGTATCGTCGCCTGTGGTTGCAGGCGGCATGGTGTACGTCGGCAGCGATGACCACTTTCTTCACGCGATCGATGCGGACACGGGGCTTGAGAAATGGAAGTTTCACACGCAGGCAGGCATCAGCAGCACCCCCGCGGTCGCGTCCGGCCTGGTGTACTTTCTGAGCCTCGATGGCTACGCATACGCGCTTGAGGCACGGGGCGGCAAGCTCAAGTGGAAGTTCCAAACCGAAGGCGAGAGCAGGCTGAACGCCGCCGGTCTTTATGGCCTCGCCCCCTCGCGCGAAGTAATTCCCGATCCGTGGGACTTCTTTATCTCCTCGCCTGTCGTAGATGCGGGCGCCGTCTACTTCGGAAGCGGGGACCACAATGTGTATTCGCTGGACGCACAGACGGGACAGCTTCTATGGAAGTTTCGGGCGAACGACGTTGTACATTCCTCCCCCGCGATTGCGAATGGGACTCTCTATATAGGTTGTTGGGATGGAACAATGTACGCGCTGAACGCGCATACGGGAACGCTGGTTTGGAGGTTTGTTACCGGCGCGGACGCAATGCACTTTATGCAGGGCATCCCCGGGTCGGCCGTCGTGATCGAAGGCATGGTTGTATTCGGCAGCCGTGACAACAGAATTTACGCGCTGGACGCAGCGTCAGGGAAACTCCAATGGCAGGTGGAGAACGATGGATCTTGGGTGATTTCCTCGCCAGCCGTGGAAAGCGGTACCGTGTACGCGACCACGTCAGACAGTATGAAATTCCGCGCTCTCAATTTGAAAACCGGCAAACCGCTTTGGGATCTGAATTACATGTCGTTCAGTTTTTCCTCGCCCGCCCTTGCCTCGGGACACGCGTATTTCGGGACGTTCGATGGCTGCGTCTACGACGTAGATCTCGCATCGCACCAATTCGACGGGAAATATTGTGTAAAAGCAATGAAGAAGCACGCGGATCTGCTGACCGCGGACGGCCACCTGAAAGTGTCCGTAATTTTTGGACCGCTCGGTCCGGAAGGAAAGCCAAATAATTCGATCGACGCGACAATAGTTGGAATCGACCACCTGCTGCAACTGGGCTCGGTGCTGTCGAGTCCCGCTGTCGTTGATGGAAGCGTATATGCGGCAAGCGCGGACGGATCGGTCTACGCTCTCGATTGAGGGGTGAGCAGCCGCGAAGCTGCTAGGAAACCCCTGCACAAGTCGCATTTTCGATCAGCGAAACGATGCAGTGGCTAAAGCCATGTTCATTGTGGAGCCTTTATCGGCCCGACTGAAGTCGTGCCCTTGTTACAAAGCAACTTGTGCAGAGTTTCCCTAGAGCGAAACCAGAGCAACTGTGTCCTTTGGGAGTTTCGAGCAGGGTCGCCACTCCCTGCTGGTCGCGTCGACTTGAACGCTGCACCTTCGGGATACATCGACTCTGGTTTCGCGATAGTTGGTTCAAATTCGGATCGAGGGTCGCCGAAAAGTCGACGCTGGAAAATCAGAAAGGATTGACAGCCGGGCTTGAACAGCGCAATATATGTCGTATACGACGTATCGTATGCGACGGAGGTTGAGCTGATGACTTTGAATGCCGGTTCTGCGATCGGGTACACGTGGGAAGGGCTGGGGATTGTGTGGCTGATTGGGCTGGCTTTTACCAAGCGCACGGTGCGGGCCCAGTCTGACGGGTCGCGGTTGTTTCAAATGGCGGTGCTGCTGCTGGGTTTCTGCCTTTTAGGCAGCGAATGGTTTCAATCAGGCTGGCTTGCTGCTCCTTTTGTGCATGAGAATCCTGAGTTGCAGGCTGCCGGTGTGGCTATGACGGTGGCCGGATGCCTGTTCGCAATCTGGGCGCGGCTGACGCTGGGCGGCAACTGGAGCGGACGGGCGACGGTGAAGGAGGGTCACGAGTTGATTGTCAGGGGTCCCTATTCCGTGGCGAGACACCCGATCTACACCGGGCTTTTGGTGGCCTCGGTGGGCACAGGGCTGGCGATTGGGGAGTTGCGGTGCCTGTTGGGACTGCTCGTGATTCTGCTCATGTTTATGGTGAAGATGAGCCAGGAAGAGAAGCTGATGATGGAAACATTTCCCCAAGCATATCCTGAATATCGGCAACGCGTGAAGGCGCTGATACCGGGTTTGTTTTAGCACGAGGGGCGGATGAAGACGAAAGCGCAGCAAATGAGCGCGGGATCGAAGATTGCCGCGCTGGCGGAGCAGATGGAGTGGGACCTGAGCAAGATAAGGCGTGCGCTTCGGGGACCGCTAGCAGCCGAGGTGGCCAAGGGAGAAATGACGGTACCGCAGCGGGAAGTAATGCGGGTGGTGGTGCGCAATGAGGGGATCAGCCTGAGGGATTTAAGCCGCGAGGTGAGCTTGGCGCACTCGACGGTGAGCGGCATTGTGGACCGGTTGGAGAAGCGCGGGATAATCGAGCGGAGAGTGGACCAGGAGGATGGGCGGGTAAGCCGCATCTATCCTGCGGCGGCAGTGAAGGAGTTTGTGCGCGAGCGGATTCCGGCGCTCACGCGGGGCCCGCTTGAGAAGGCGATGGAGCGTGCGACCGAGGCTGACCGATCGACAATCGGGCTGGCTCTGCACCGGTTGAGGGAACTGTTGGAAGAACAATGAAGGCGTGTGGCCAGCCGGTCATTCAGATTTGTTCTTGCGGAGACTCATCGGTTAATTCGATGGCGTATCACGCAGGCATGGTTCTGTACGGGAACAAGATTCAATTCGATCAGACCGGCGGCGTTCGGTTCGATGTTGCGAAAGGATCGGATGCAGGCTGATGTTGCACGCGGGGACGGCATCTGAAAGACTGGCGATGGTTCTTGAGCGATGATTCTTCATTTTCTAGTCAAAGGGCGCGTGCAGGGGGTCGGCTTCCGGTGGTATGTGCACCGGGAGGCGAGTGAACTCGATCTGCGGGGCTGGGTGCGCAATACCGAAGAAGGCGACGTGGAAGTTGTGGCCGCCGGCACGCTGGAAGATCTGGCGGAACTGCGGGCCAGCCTGCGACGTGGGCCGCGCGGCAGCCGCGTGGATCACGTGATTGAGCACTATCTTGACGAGTGCGAGGCTGCCGGACTGGATGCGTTCCGCATTGACGGGGCGTGGTAATGGCACTTCGCGCAGTGGTCCGTTCGCAGTTCTCATTTGACCTGGAATCATCCGCGGTATCCTGAACGCTGACCCCTCTTCCTCTATAATCTGTAGGGAAGACGAACCGCCCACCTGTTCCCTTCCCGCAAAACTATTCAGGACTGAAGCCAGGAGCGAGCGGACGTATGCCCGAAACAATCAAGCCTATCGATGTGGAAGCACTCAAGACGCTGGTACGCACGGTGCCCGATTTTCCCAAGCCGGGGATTCTGTTTTATGACATCACTACACTGTTGAAGGACAAGACCGGCTTTGCGAAGCTGATCGACGCGCTGGCAGCGCATTATATCGAGCGGAAGATCGACCTGGTGCTGGGCATCGAGGCTCGCGGATTCATCTTTGGGCCCGCGCTGGCCTACCGGCTGAACGCAGGATTTGTGCCGGTGCGCAAGCCGCGAAAACTGCCTGCGCCGGTGGCGCGCGTGACCTATGACCTGGAGTACGGTTCCGACACGCTGGAGATTCATCTGGATGCCATCAAGCCGGGCCAGCGCGTGGTGCTGGTGGACGATCTGCTGGCTACTGGCGGCACGATGGAGGCCACAGTGAAGCTGGTGAAGCAACTGGGCGGCGAGATTGCCGGGCTGGGGTTTGCGGTCGAACTGGACTTTTTGAGGGGCCGGGACCGGTTTACAGAGTACGACGTGTTCAGCCTGCTGCACTACGACGAGTAAGGCCTTATCGAGCCGCATTGACGGTGCGTTCTTCGGGGAATTCATCTTTGTCGCAGATGAACTGCATGCCGTGCGACAAGGAGTATCCAGGAGCAGTTAGACAGCACAATCATTCGGTCCGCCCATCCATCCAGTGCAAGCACTCCCGCAGGCAGCGATGTCGGCGCATGCTGAGGCAAATGGCCTCCGGTGATCCGTATCATTTGCATGGTCATGATCGCCAGTGTTGCCACAAGCAAGACGACGCTGATCCAGTTTAGATTTGCAGCCCAGTGAAGCGCGGGCCGTGCCGTGCGCCACTTTTCGTTCTGGCCCAGTGCAACACTCAGCAGCAAGGCAGCAATGGGGAAGCCGATAACCCCAAGCAGACCAGCAATGCCATGCCCCATGTCATGAGTGATATCAAAAACGGAGGCTAAAACGCCGCCAAGACCGGCGACGATCAGAATCCACAGGCCCACTTTCCCTGCACGGGTCGGGACCTGCGACCAGATGCTGACCGCCAGCGCCCACGGACTCATGCCTAGGCAGAGAAACATCAGCGACAGCACCCATCCATAGCGACCGAGGGCATATTCACTGATCATGCGCCAAGAAGGTGCAAACTCCGGACTCAATACATGCAGCACAGCCAGCAGCAGGATAGCCAGGAACGTCAAGACAATCGCCAGCCACGCTGCCGCTCCCGCGATCCGCGATGGTGGGTTTGAGGTAGGCGCGACGAACGAGTTTGCTTTGAGTGAACTCGCCATGTGTATCTCTCCTGAGTGGGCATTTCCTGTTGCGGATTCGTGTGCAGCCAGCCATGGAGGCGCGCCGGCGTTCTCATGAGAGCCCTAACATTTATGCGTGGCCTAGATCATTGTTTCCAGCCGCGCATAGCTTGCTTCCATGCCCTTTTCCATGCCGGTCGCCAACATCGCCGCACGCGTTTGCGTGTCGGGCAACGTCATCCGGATGGTCATGATCGTGCCTATGCCGTCAGCATCGAATCTCGTTTCCACATGGTTATCCGGAGTTGGATCCGGCAGGAACATCCGCTCGACATGAACGATGCGGTTGTAGGGTTCCAGTTCAAGGTATTCGCCCGTGATGTAGAAACCTTGCCCCTGTCCATTCCTCCACTCGTAGCGAAACTTGCCTCCCGGTTTTGCCTCGCTGATGCAGACAGGCATGGTCCAGCCTTCCGGGCCAAGCAGCCATTTCTGGATCAGCGTCGGATCGGTATGGGCGCGATACACAGCTTGCGGAGGCGCTGCGAATTGTCGGGTTACAACGATCTGGGTATTGCCCTCTGTTTTCAGCGTCAGTTTGCTCATGGCTTTTGCCCTCCTTTTGTGCCTGCTTGACTCATGGCGGCGAGAACGGCATCGAGCCGTTCGTAGTTCTTCTCGAGCGCCTTTCGCAATGTTTCCAGCCACAGGTCCATGGCTTCGATCCCGTGCTTCGCGAGACGGCGCGGGCGTCTCGTGCCATCGACGCGACTGGTTACGAGCCCCGCGTCTTCAAGCACCTTCAGGTGCTGAGAGATCGCCGGCTGCGTCATTTCAAATGGCTTGGCCAGTTCCATCACAGTCGCTTCGCCCGTTGCGAGACGTGCAAGGATGGCGCGCCGCGTGGGATCGGCCAAAGCGGAAAATGCGGCATCGAGATTCAGACGCTCATCCATAAGAGATATGTTATATAAGTAATTTATTATAGTCAAGCAAAAAACCGAACCCGCGTCAAAGATCCGTGCGCGGAAAGGGTGGCCCGGGACAGGTCCGATTTATGACGCGTTCTCCGGCACGGGCTCGGGTGTGGATGGTTCTGGCAACGTTTCCGCGGCGCGGTCTTGGAGCATCTGCGCGTCGGCGAAGCGGTATCCCACATACACATCGGTGAGCAGGTAGGTGGGATTGGAGGGATCGTCTTCAATCTTCTTGCGTAGTTGGCGGACAAAGGTGCGCAGATACTCGACTTCTTCGCGGCAGTCGGCGCCCCAGACGGCGGTGAGCAGCTTGGCATAGGTGACGACGCGGCCGGCGCGGCTCATGAGGCAATGGAGAATGTCGTACTCCTTGCGGGTGAGGTGGATGGGCTGGCCGCGCCGGGTGACGCTGCGGCGCGCGGGGGTGAGGCGGATTTCGCCAATTTCGATGGGGGCGTCTTCAGCCCGGACAGGAGCATGGACGCGGCGATGGGCGGTGCGAATGCGCGCGATGAGTTCGCGAATACTGAAGGGCTTGGTGACGTAGTCGTCAGCACCGAGTTCCAGCGCCTCGACTTTTTCCTCTTCGCCTTCGCGAACGGTGACCATAAGAACAGGCAGGCGAGGGGCGGACTGGCGGATGCGGCGCAGAGTTTCAATTCCGCCAATGCCCGGCATGTTGATGTCGAGCAGGACCACATCGATGGCGCCAGAGTGAAGCACCTGCAAAGCCTCTTCGCCGCGCGAAGCTTCAATGACCTGGAAACCGAGTTCAACGAGTGGAGGCCGCAAGGCTCTTCGGATGGCGGCTTCATCGTCAACGATAAGAACACGAATGGCAGGCTGGCTCATCGGGATTTCCTCTTTTGTACCGGGGCTGGAATCGCTGCGTAAAACGTTGTTCCCTCATCCTCATCGCTTGTAACCCAGACGTAGCCACCATGAATCAGCGCCACGCGCTTGGCAACGGAAAGCCCGATACCCGTACCGGCAGCGCGATTGGACGAGGTGGAGGAGCGATAGTAGCGGTCAAAGATGCGTTCGCGGTCAGCCATGGGGATGACGGGGCCGAAGCTGTGCACGGAGAATATGACTTCAGTCGGCGAGTGAATGGCGCGAATGGTGATGGTGGTGCCGAAGATGGAATACTTGCAGGCATTGTCGATGTACTGCGTGAGCAGCATGATCATGAGTTGGCGGTCACAGCAGAGAACGAGCGAGTCTTCAGGCAGGTCGATTGCGACTTTCATGCTGGCCAGCCGGTCGCTGAGACAGGCGACGACTTCATCGATGAGCGGCCCCACTCCCACTTGCCCGGCGTTGATGGCGACTTCCCCGGCGTCGAGGCGGGCGGTCGTGAGCAGGCGCGCGGTGAGGTCATTGAGCAGGCCAGCCTGTTCGTCGATGAGCGACACGAGTTCAGACTGCGCGGGTGAGAGGTGGCCCATTTCGCCGAGTCCAGTTGAAGCGGCGCGGATGGCGGTGAGCGGCGTCTTGTAGGCATGCGCCAGGCTGTCGAGGACGGTGGAGCGCAACTGCTCGGTACGGCGCTCGGTCTCAATGCGGCTCTCATTCGCGAAGGCGCGGTAGCGATCAAAGGTGATGGCGATGAGGGAGGCGATCGCGTTGTTGGTAAGCGGACTGGTATCTCCGCGGACGAGCAGGCTCCCAATGGGAACCGTGCCCAGGCGGACGACGCGGCGACCGATTCCTGTCTCGGGATCGTCATCCGACGTTTCGAAGTAGTAGACGTTCTGCGCCAGTTCCTGCGGATCCTCGCTCCAAAAGCCGGCCTGGTAGGTTTCATGCAGGTCGGCATCGAAGACCACCACCGCCTCGAGCGCGAAGATGTCGTGAACCAATTCGGCAAGTTGCGCACCGGGCTCGACGTGAAGGTTCATTTGCAGGGTGCGGCGCGTGAACTCATACAGATCCTGCATCTGGCCGCCCCATGAATCCGACTCGCGCGCGTGTTCGGTGACACGGGCGGACAGACGGCTGATCAGCAAAGCAGTCATCACGAATGCGAGAAGGGTAACGGAATTGGCGGCACCGGAGGCGGAATTGAATTGGGGCTGGCGCGTAGTGGCGTAGCTTTGCACCACAACCGCGGAGAGCGAGACGAGAACCGCCTGCCAGAATCCGCACCACAGAGCGGTGGGAACCACAATCATCAGACAAAGCAGCGCGGATACGGGCAGCAGCCATTGAAACCAGTGCGCGAGCGTGACCATGAGTACGACGGCCAAGATTCCCAATGCGCACTCCAGCGAGAACAGAAGCACCTGAGACCCGGAGCCGCGCGCGCGTCGAGTGCTAAATGCGGTACGAACGGGAATGTAGGTCCCAGACAAGCAGCAATCCTTTCCAATCGAATGCGGTGGTTGGGCCCAGTTTGGCGTGCTCAAAGCCGGAACAAGTAACCTCTCGATTCAGGCAGTGAATACGCGGAGCGGAAAGTTTCTGACGGTTGGTGGAACGGACCGTTCAGCGTATGAAAACGTGAATGAATTTTAACAGCATCTCCATGTTTTTCTTATGCGCATCGTTGTAAAGGCGCCTTGAATTCACGGCTGCCTGGCTGAATAGAAGACGATCCCCGCCTCGATTGACTCTCCATCTGACGCATAATGAATTCTTTTCGCGATCCTCATTTGTTCTTTATGTACTGTTTGCATTACTAGTGTTAATCCGCAATGACCGGACCACATCAGGAAGCAGCGCACATGGTTCCTGACTTACGACCTCCATACGATCAGGCTGCTGTTGCAGCCTAAAAGCCTGGCCAGGATGGAGTCCGCACTAAGAAGTGTGCGGTTTCCAGCCCCCTTCATCTCTGATTTTTTCCGCGTCATCCACAAACCATATTTTCATGGGAGGAACAGTGACGATGTACCTCAACCGAAACCGCATTTTGCAATCCATTACCGGTGCAGCCATGGCAATTGCCGTGGCGGCGGTCGCACAAGCGCCGGCAACGCCCGCACCTGCTTCAGCGCCAGCAACACCTGCACAAACTCCGGCTCCGGCAGCAGCCCCGGCCGCGCCTACGTGGAGTGTAGGTCCGATGGACATCAGCGGCTTAATCGATGGCTACTACAGCTACAACGCCAATCGGCCCAGCGATATTGCAAACGGTCAAATCAACGACCTGTACAACTTCAATGACAAGACAGACCAGTTCAACTTGAGCGAAGCCAGGCTGACGTTGAACCACGACCCAGACCCAGTGGGCGCGCATGTCGATTTATTCTTCGGGCGCACCAACGATTTGATCAACGGGCCGGCCAGCGCGGAGAACGGGCGTTATATCGAGCAGGCTTTCATTAGCCTAAAGCCGCCCAAGGCCAAAGGGCTTGAGTTGGACTTCGGCAAGTTCGTCACCTCGGCGGGAGCCGAAGTAATTGAATCGAAGGATAACTGGAATTACTCTCGCTCGTTGTTATTTGTCAACGCCATTCCTTATTTTCACTTCGGACTACGCTCCTCGATGCCCGTTTCGAAAACCGAGACGATCGGGTTGCAAGTGGTGAACGGATGGAATAACGTGACCTCGAACAACGGCGGCGTGACGATCGGCCTGACCAGCGCTTATGTGAAACCCAAGTACACATGGGACCTGAATTACTACACCGGCCCCGCGAATTACAACACGCAAAAGGGCTACAAGAACCTGATCGACACCACGCTGCTGCTGACACCGAATGCCAAGTTCAACGCGTATATCAACTACGATTACGGGCAGAATCGCGATGCCATTACCGAAACCGGCGACGGACCTACGGGAGACAGCAATCTGAACCACTGGCAGGGCGTCGCGTTTGCCGTTCATGAACAGGCGACGGGGACCCAGGCCTTTGCGGCTCGGTATGAATACTTCAATGACCCGAACGGCTCCCAAACCACCGTGGCGCAGGACGTGCAGGAATTCACGGCCACTTATGAGTACAAGTGGGCTGAGGGGTTGCTTTCGCGGATTGAATATCGCCGCGACTGGTCGGACGTGCCCTTTTTCCACAAGGGCGACTCGAACCTGGTCGACGCGCAATCCACGTTGACCGTTGGATTTGTGGCTTTTTTCGGACCGAAGCGCTAGGCGGCGGCACATAAGTCGAACCATCGGCTCCGGCAGGCAGGCGGGAAAGAAGCTGCCCGGCCGGATTCAATCCTCATCTCTCACCAGGCAGAACGAAACTCGGATTCACAGGCGCAGTTCCTTAGGAAACACTTCAACAGCAAGCCCGGACAAAGGCCCCCAAACACGGGCGAGTCGAACGTAAGTCCCGGAACCAATCTCCGGGAACGGCCAGACAAACCTCAACTTTCCAGGAGAATGCTCATGGCAGATCAAAAAGCACCTCAGATGCAGGCCACCCTGGGCCTTACAGGGTTGACCAGCAACGCAATGGCGCTTATCGCCCCCGGCGCCTTTCTATGGCTCACGTTCCTCATCCAGGCCACTACAGGCACCGCCGGCCAGCCATCAACCGCACCTGCCATGTGGGCAGGCATCTTTGCCGCATTGCTGTTGTGTCTCGCCACGGCTGTGGCCTATGCGGAGATCTCAAAGCTCTATCCCGGCACGGGCTCCAGCTATTACTACGCGGAGCAGGCGTTGCTGTCGAAGGACAAGGCCTTCAAGTATGCCCGCGTGGCCAAGTTCGTTGTGGGTTGGGGCTCTCACCTTTACTACTGGGTCTATCCCGGCGTGATGGTGGCCACCACGGGTATCTTTGTCGGTTATGTCGTGGGCTTTCTCTACCCCAGTTTCATGAGCGGCGCAAACCCGGGACCGGTTTTCATGGGCCTGGTTGCCGTAGTTTTCTCCTTCTTTGTGGCTTGGATTGCATCGAAAGGCGCGGGCGCTTCCACGGCTGTGAACCTGGCGATCAATGTTATCCAGATCTCCGCGCTGGTGGTCTTCAGCGTATTGGCACTCGGTTATCGAGTCAGCCACCCTACGGGCGCGACCGGTCCCACGGCTTTCCAGTACGACACGACGTCCCTAGCCACCTACACCTGCCAGTTCGCCACGGCCAAGGACGGCACCCCTGTTCGCGATGCCAGCGGGACACCGCAATGCCTGTTGGATGCAGCGGGCAAGCCCGTGCCCTTCGTCATCACCTACCCGGCGAAGGACGCCAGCGGCAACATGTTGACCCACACGTCGGCCGCTTCAGTAGTTGAGCCGCACAACCTGAACTGGATGTTCATTCAGGCGACGGTCGCCATCCTTATCCTGGTCGGCTTCGAGTCGGTGACCTCGATGGGAGGCGAGGCCAAAAACCCCACCAAACATATTCCCATCGCCGTTATAGCCTCGCTGCTGATCCAGGGACTCGTTTGTTACCTGTTTGAGTATTTCGCAGCCAATTACTTTCTCAACTCGGGCTACACCATGCAAACCGCGGTGACGTCGGCAGCTCCGATTGGCGACATGATGATCATTGTCGGCGATTGGCTGCTGGGCCAGGGCCACGGCAAGTACTTCATGCTTGGTGAAGCCATCACTGTCTTCCTGGCCCTGATCGGCACCACGCTGGCCTGCATGAACACCGGGGCGCGCGTAACCTACGCGATGGGCAAGGACGACGAGGCTCCGGAGCACTTCGGCATGCTGCACGCCAAGTCACTTTCTCCGCGGCGCGCGATCTGGACGCTGGCCGTCATCTCCGCGGTTGTCGGCGTCATGGCGATCACCGTGGTCTTCGGCGATGCCGGGGCACCATCCGACGCCACGATCGCCGCACTGCCGCACGGTCTGTTGTCGAGCTTCGGCTATCCCTCGCATGACATGCTGGCCTCGCTGCCGAATTCCCTGCTGACGATTACGCTCACTTCAAACTTTGGCACCTTCATCCTTTACGCGCTCAGTTGCTTCCTGTGCATTGTGGCCTACCACAAGCGGCCCGACTACAACGTGTTTCTTCACCTGCTCATTCCCGGCTTCGGCCTCATCGCCAACCTGGTCCTGATGGCGTACTACCTCATCAGTCCAGTGTTTGGACTTGGGACCTTCAAAGAGCCGTTGCTGGCGCTGGGCATTTCGGCAGTATGGGGCATTTACGGAGCAGTTTATTTCCTCCGAACATCCAAGGCCAAGGGAAAAACGATCCTGCTCGAATCCAAGCAAGCTACCAAGAGCTAGTCAACTTCAACCTAACCGCAGACACTGGGTGGCATCTCGGCACCGCTTCATGAAACGAGGCGGCTTCGATGAACCACCCAGTGGTCTTTTCAGAACAAATGTTTCAGAATCGAGATAACCTTCCTTGCGGCACGCGACAGCGGGCGGAAGGATCTTCAGGCGGAAGCGCGCATGTTGGATGTACTGTTCGGCCAGGCCAGCGATCCCGGCAAAGTTCGGACAAACAACGAAGATGCGATGGGATCCTTCATTCCCAATTCGCGCCACCAGGCCCGGTCTCACGGCTATCTCTTTGCCGTGGCCGACGGGGTTGGGGGCATGGACCTTGGAGAGGTTGCCTCGACCACGGCGATTTCGGTGCTGACGGAAGAATTTGAGAAGGCACAATCAGGGTCCATGCTGATCAGCCTGTTGCCCCGCCTGATTCAATTCGCCAACTCGGCGGTGCATGACTGCACCCTTTCGCCTGAATACAGGGGCAAGAAGATGGCCACGACGCTGGTGGCGTGCGCGCTGCGGCACGATCAGGCCATTGTGTCGCACGTGGGTGATTCGCGTTGCTACCTGGTGCGGAACGGGCAGGCCAAGCAGATTACCCAGGACCACACATGGGTGAACGAACAACGGAAAATGGGGCTCATTTCAGCAGGTGAGATTCCAGCCTCGGACGCGCGCCATGTGCTGATCCGCTCGTTGGGGCCGGAGATGTTTGTCTCGCCCGACACCACCGCGCTGACCCTGCAGCCTGGCGATGCGCTGGTGTTATGTACCGACGGCTTGCACGACGAAATGAGCAGAGAAATCATTGCCGGGATCGTTTCGCAGCAGAAGAACATAGACGAGATCGCGCGGGAGCTGGTAGCGCGAGCTGTGGAGATCGACGGCGGCGACAATACCACGGCGCAGGTGATTCGGGTGCGCTCGGTGGAGCAGGTGGGAATGTATCGTGGCCGGCCTTACCGTCTGCCTTCCTGAAGGGGCGGATCGAGCCCTAACGAAAGACTTGTGAAACAAATGCAGTTTCAGAACATTTTCCCGGTAGAGTAAAGGAAGTTATCCGCATGGAGTATTACCCGACATGGGTTTTCTTGACAGCATAGAGACCGGCTCACAGATCGATTCCTACCGCATTGAAGCTCCTGTAGCACGCAGTGGAATGGCATCCATTTTTCGTGCTGTGGATGTGCGCGACAACCGCGTGGTGGCGCTGAAGATTCCACACCCGGACATGGAAGCGGACCCGATTCTATTTGACCGCTTTCAGCGCGAGGCAGGCATCGGCGAAAAGCTCAATCATCCAAAAATCATGCGCGTTTACGGCGGCGAAAAGCGCTCACGCATTTACATGGTGATGGAATGGTGCGAGGGACGCCTGTTGCGCGAGATAATGAACGAGGGCAGGCTTTCGCAGGACCGCGCGATCCGTATTGCCATTGCGGTGCTGGAGGCCCTTGAATATATCCACGGCAACGGCGTGGTGCACCGGGACCTGAAGCCGGAAAACATCATGGTGGACGGCGACGACAACATCAAGCTCATCGACTTTGGGATCGCGGGCGACTCGGGGGCGCGGAGATTGACATACGCCAACTTCACTGCCACCCTGGGCACCGCCGACTACATTTCTCCGGAGCAGGTGAAAGGCAAGCGCGGCGATGGGCGATCGGACATCTACGCGCTGGGCATCATTCTTTATGAGATGCTGACAGGCAAACAGCCCTTCTCCGGGTCTTCGCCCATGGAGGTGATGAATGACCGGCTCCTGAACTATCCCACTCCTCCCACGGTGGTTGACCCGGCCATTTCTCCCCAGTTGCAGGAAGTGCTCTATCGTGCGCTGGAGCGCGACCCCAAGAACCGGTACGCGAGCGCGCACGATTTCGCTCACGACCTGGAACATTTGGATGAGGTAGGGGTCGAAGACCGGCCCGAACTGCGAGACTGGCACAAGCGCAAGGCGCATTTGCCTCGCAAAATCCTCTACTACTCCGCACTCGCTCTGATCCCTGTTGTGATCCTGTTGCTGATGGTGCTGGTTGCCCGTCACCGGTAACCGCCCTTCAATCCATTCAAGCTCCCGAAAATCCTGACGGGTTCCTTATGCCCAAAGCCCTACGATTCTGTTCAGAGTCCTGCATCTTTTCCCGCAAAGGAATCCTATGACAAAGTACAAATTGGAGTACATCTGGCTTGACGGCAAGAAGCCCATCCCCGAACTCCGCGGCAAAACTCAGCTCAAATCATTTGAACAGCCACCAACCCTTGCTGATCTTCCCCTGTGGGGCTTCGATGGCAGTTCCACCATGCAGGCCGAAGGCAGCAAGTCTGATTGCGTTTTAAAACCAGTGGCCCTGTATCCGGATGGAAGCCGTGAGAACGCTTATATCGTTCTGAGCGAGGTTATGCACCCGGACGGCACTCCCCATTCCACCAACTATCGCGCTACGATTGAGAACGACCCTGACTTGTGGGTTGGTCTTGAGCAGGAGTATTTCCTATACAAGGATGGGCGTCCTCTCGGGTTTCCGGAAGACGGCTTTCCCACGACTCCGCAAGGCCCCTACTACTGCGGCGTCGGTTACAAGTACATGGGTAGCGTGGCCCGCAAAATAGTGGAGGAACACCTGGAACTCTGTCTTACCGCAGGCATCAATCACGAGGGCATCAACGCCGAGGTGGCGAAGGGACAGTGGGAGTTCCAGATCTTTGCCAAAGGCTCTGCCAAAGCCGCCGACGATGTGTGGACGGCGCGGTACCTGCTGTTGCGCCTGTGCGAAAAGTACGAAGTGGACGTTGTTCTGCATTGCAAACCAATCAAGGGCGATTGGAATGGATCGGGCATGCACTGCAATTTCTCCACCAAGTTCCTTCGTGAAGTGGGCGGTAGAGAGTACTTTGAAGCGCTCATGACGGCCTTCTCAGAGAAGGTTGGCGAGCACATCGCCGTTTATGGCCCGGATAACCATCTGCGCCTCACGGGGCTGCACGAAACCCAGGCGATCGACAAGTTCAGCTATGGACTCTCCGATCGTGGAGCGTCGATTCGGATGCCTGTCAACTTCGTCAAGAACGGATACAGGGGGTACCTGGAAGATCGCCGCCCCAACTCCGAAGGCGATCCATACCAGATTGTCTCGCGCATTCTGCACACGATTAACAGTGTTCCCAAGCCTGTCGAAGTCATGGCCTAGGGACCCCAAAAAATAACCGGCTACACTAACCATCCAACCGCCTGAACGTTCTCTTGCAGCGGTTGGATGGTTAGTGTAGCCTAGTCTGTTCGGTCAGAATCTCTTCAGAATTTTGGATATGGGCGGGAACTGGAAGCGTACGCTGCTTTTCATTTTTCTGTGCCTCGCTGCGATTTCGGCTGCTACGCCACAGGCGTTCGTGCTCGATTCTGTTTAAAACCCCTAAGTTTCCCATTGAAAGGAGATTTATGTCTACCGAGTACCGCAACTTTTTGGCTCTCTCTTATGAGGAGCTTGAAGCGCTGAATCTGCAAGCCAAGGCCGACCGTGCGAACCGGATGCCGATCGACGAAATTCGCGAAAAGCGGCTCAAATACCTGACCGACGAGAAGCGGATCAAGGCCGTGACGGTGCTGTTCTCAGACCTTGAAGGCCGCCTGCACCTGTTGGATTACGACAAGAAGTTTTTGCTTGGCGCCTACGAGAATCTGACCTTCGATGGATCGTCGATTCGCGGATTTACCGCACAAAAAGAGAGCGATCTGCGCCTCGGCATCGACTGGAGTGCCTTCTACTGGGTGCCCGCCGATGTCTTCGGCAACGGCAAAGTGCTGGTTTTCGGCGTGGTCATCGACAAAGACGGAACCCTTTACTCAGGGGACCTGCGCGGGGTGCTTAAGAATTATTCCGACCAACTGTACAAGGAGAAGGAATATACCCTGAACGCGGCCAACGAAATCGAAGGCTTTCTCTTCGCGGGCAAAGACGCGGAGCGAAAGTACCACGAGACGGGCAAGTTCGAGTTCATTAATACCGGCGGCTACTATCATGTTCTGCCCCTGGATCCGCTGCGTCAGTTCATCGACACTGCGGCTGAAGTGCAGCGGGCAATGGGCTTTCAGAACGAGAAGGACCATCCCGAGGTGGCGCCGAGCCAATTCGAGATCAATTACGGCTACTCCGAAGTGGTGGCAGCGGCGGACCAGATTCAGCTTTACAAGCTGCTAACTCGACAGATTGCCAACAACATGGGCTACACGTCCAGCTTCCTGCCCAAGCCGGTGGTGGGCGTGAATGGCAGCGGCATGCATACAAACGTTTCGGTCTCGAAGGGCAAGACCAACCTGTTCTGGGATGAAAAAGGCGAGGAGCAACTCTCCACCTTCGGCTGGAGCTTTCTGGACCGCATCCTGACCCACGCGCTGGACCTTTGCCTGGTTTTCAATTCGAGCGTGAATGCGTACCGGCGGCTGGACCCGCACTTCGAAGCTCCCAACCAGATTCGCGCATCGGCCACGGACCGCGGCGCCATGGTTCGTGTTCCCATTGGCAACCACCGTTCGATGCGCACCGAGGTTCGCGCCGTAGCGCCGGACGCCAACCCGTACCTCGCGCTTTACAGCATCTTCAAAACCGGCATCGACGGGGAAATTGCGACCGCGGACGATTTGCGCCTGGGCGGACGCTATCTGCCCGACAATATTTACAAGGCCATCGAAGACTTCAAGGATTCGAGCTGGATTGCGAAGATTCTTGGCGCGGACGTGCAGGGCCGCTATGTCGATCTGAAGCAGGCGGCGGCCGATCGCTCTCCGCGCGAGTTGGGCACGTTCGTCAAGGGCTCCGAAGTGCAATTCCACCACGAAGTTTACAACCAGTCGCTTTGGAATCACTTCTAAAGCGCGGCTTTACAGAGCCCGGATGTCAGGTTCGGGCGGCAAATCCGGCGGCGTGGCCCCAGTTGGCCCGCCGCCGAGTTTTTGCCTGGATGTTGAAGAGAATAGCCAAGACGGAATGGAAAGACTTTTCAGCAGAATGGCCGTTGGAACAGGGCTCGAATCCCTCAGGCATTATCATCATGCGTCAGTTTTCGAGATTCCTGAGCGGCGCCATAAGGGACGCCGCGCAGGAATCAGAATCGTTATGCGTCGAATTCCGGCACCATGACAGCGTCGATCTGGCCGGCGTTTACGGAAACGAAGACCTCGGTGATGTCTTCGATCTTTCCAGCGGGTATTCCGTGGGCCTGGCCGTTGCCCGCAACCGCGAGCGAGTCCCGCTCGGACTGTGTCAGGACCTTCGGCGCAGCGACGCCAAGAGCAGCTTTGAACATCGCCATGACCTGTTGCAGGGTGGCCAGGCGCGGGTTCGTGAGCTGGCAGGCGTCCTTCTTCGCGTTGATTCCCATCACTTCGAAGTCGCACTCCTTCACGCCCAGCTCAGCCAGATTCGCGGGGATACCCACATCCTTTGACAGCTTGCGGATCGCGGCGATGGCCACGTCGGCAGCGTGAATGGCGGAGAGGCCTTCAACGCTTTCGCCCAGAGCAATAGCAATGTCGGCAAAGCGCTGCGGACAGGCGATCTTGTTGAATTCGCAAACTTCAGGCAACAGGATGGCGTTGCAAACACCGTGCGGGAGATTGTAGAAGCCGCCCAACTGATGTGCCATGGCGTGTACATAGCCGAGGCTGGCGTTGTTGAAAGCCATTCCGGCGAGGTACTCCGCATAGGCCATCTTGTCGCGGGCTTCGAGATTTGTTCCGTTGGCGACTGCGGGACGCAGGTAGTTGGCAACCAGCTTGATCGCCTGGAGAGCGCAGGCGTCAGTGATGGGAGTTGCAATAGTGGATACGTACGCCTCGACGGCGTGGGTCAATGCGTCCATGCCGGTGGCAGCGGTGAGAGAGGCGGGCATACCGACCATGAGGAGAGGATCGTTGATGGCAATATTCGGAGTGACGCGCCAGTCGACGATAGCCATCTTCACATGCGTGTCGGTGTTGGTGATGATGCAGAAGCGAGTCATTTCAGACCCTGTCCCAGCGGTGGTGTTGATAGCAAGAAACGGGGGCATCGGTTTCGTGGATTTGTCGACGCCTTCGAAGTCGCGGATGTTTCCGCCGTTCGACGCTACGAGGCCGATTCCCTTGCCGCAGTCGTGGGAGCTGCCGCCGCCAAGGGAGACGATCCCGTCGCACTGGTTTTCCTGGTAAGCCTTCAACCCGTCAGCCACGTTTTTGTCGGTCGGGTTCGGCTCCGCGCCGGGGAAGATGGTTGCCTTGAGGCCGGCTGAGAGAAGATAATCCTTGATTTTGTCGGCAACGCCGAGCTTGAAGAGTCCCCCATCGGTGACGATGAGCAGGTGTTTTGCGCCAAGTGCGTTGGCCTGTGTGCCTGCATCCTTTGCGCAGCCGATTCCCATCAACGAAACGGTGGGAATGAAGAATCCAAAAGTCTGATCTGCAAGAGCCATGATGTTCTCCTTGAAAGTGTTCTCCGCCATGCGGAGGTTTTAAGATTGCCAACCCCTCCAAGGGGCCCACTCGCAATCGTTGAACGGCAAGAACCAAAACACCGAGTGGAGGTATGCACATACCCGAAATTGCACAGACTTAACCAATTTTCCCGGCGGCGCCAGGGTCTCTCCTCTCTTCCTCTGACCCACTTTCTTCCGCGTGGGAATTTCCTCCGCAGCCAATTCGCGGCCGTTACAAAAAAGGCAGTCTCTAAAAGAAGCCCAGCTTTCTGGGGCTGTAGCTCACAAGCAGGTTTTTGGTCTGCTGATAGTCGTTGAGCATCATGCGATGGGTTTCACGGCCGATGCCGGATTGCTTGTAGCCTCCGAATGCGGCGTGAGCAGGATAGGCGTGGTAACAGTTTGTCCAGACGCGACCGGCTTGAATGCGCCGGCCCATGTGATAACAAAGATTCGCATCGCGCGACCACAAGCCCGCGCCCAGTCCGTAGAGGGTGTCGTTGGCGATGGCCAGGGCTTCTTCTTCGGTCTTGAATGTGGTTACGGAGACGACAGGTCCGAGGATCTCCTCCTGGAAGATACGCATGCGATTGTTCCCACGAAAGACTGTGGGCTGAACATAGAAGCCGGCACTGAGGTCGCCGGGAAGGTTCGCCCGTCCGCCTCCGATCAGCAACTCTGCTCCTTCGCGTTTGCCGATCTCGATATAGGCGAGGACCTTTTGCATATGATGGCTGGTTATCTGCGCGCCAATCATGGTGGTGGGATCGAGAGGACTGCCTTGTCGTATGGCGCTGACACGCTGCAGGGCGCGCTCCATAAAGCGGTCGTAGATACTTTCCTGAATCAGGGCGCGGCTAGGACAGGTACAGATTTCACCCTGATTCAAGGCGAACATGGCAAACCCTTCAAGCGCCTTGTCAAAAAAGTCGTCGTCCTTGTTGGCAACATCTTCGAAGAAAATGTTGGGTGATTTGCCGCCAAGTTCAAGGGTGACCGGAGTCATGTTTTGACTCGCGTATTGCAGGATCAACCGACCCGTTGCGGTCGATCCGGTAAAGGCAATTTTGGCAACACGCGGGCTGGAAGCCAAAGGCTTGCCAGCTTCGAGGCCAAAGCCATTCACGATATTGAGCACGCCGGGGGGCAACAGATCGCCGACCAGCTCAGCCCACACGAGAATGCTGGCGGGAGTTTGTTCGGACGGCTTGAGGACAACACAGTTGCCCGTAGCAAGCGCGGGCGCGAGCTTCCAGGCCGCCATAAGGAGTGGGAAATTCCAGGGGATGATCTGGGCAACGACGCCGAGAGGCGCGGGGAAATGGTAGACAACCGTGTCGTGATCTATTTCGGCGGCACCGCCCTCCTGCGCGCGAATGCAGCTCGCGCAGTAACGGAAGTGGTCGATCGCAAGGGGAATATCCGCGACCATGGCCTCTCGAATCGGCTTGCCATTGTCCCAGGTTTCGGCCAGCGCAAGAGTGCTGAGGTTTTCTTCCATGCGGTCGGCGATCTGATTGAGGAGGAATGAGCGCTGCGTGATGCTTGTCCTGGCCCATCCGTCCTTGGCAGCATGAGCGGCATCGAGAGCGAGTTCGATATCGACGGCGGTGGAGCGTGGGACCTGGCAGAACGGCTCCCCGGTAATGGGCGTCACGTCGTCAAAGTAGATGCCCGCAACCGGTGCGACCCACATTCCGCCGATGTAGTTTTCGTATCGGGCGCGGAACGTAATCGACTCTGTAAGTTCAGTCAACGTGGATGACTGTGCGGTCCATGTAGGCATCCGAATCGCTCCTTTGCGCCAAAAACCTCAAAGTTATTTCCGGCGTAACATTGGCAATTCTGGGGCCATTCGCGGCGGAGAGCGCGCAGATGCAACGGCGATGCGGATGTATCTCGCGGCTGCGATGCGGGTTATAGACGTTTATCGGGTTGCGCTGAGCGAGTCAATTGTGGCCGGGCGAGAGCGATGATTCGATGCAAACCGTCGCATTTTGCGACGGTGCCGCGACGCACGCGCAACACTTTTGGGCGCATGAAATGCGGATAGTCTGCGACAAGCGTTGTTGAGCGGTGCTAGAATCTGGCCGTTATGCCGCAACCACAGCCGTGCTCGTTTCGAAACAAGTGGGAGGACGAGAACGGAGAAACCGCAATGCTCCTGTTGTCCGCAGACCGTTCTGCGGCACCGCAGTGCTTGTCGCCAATTGCGCGCTCGTGGGAGCGTTGCAGGGAGCTTGGCCTTGTGCGCGCGAATTCGCCCAGCCTGGACCTGCTGGTGGAGAGTGAGCTGAAAAGGCGGAAGGAACAACACAGAACTCTCGTTCACCTCGCGACGAATGAACTGAGCGTTTTGCGGCGCGCGATCACGGGAGCGGATGGTGTGGTGCTGCTTGCCGATCCCGATGGAACGATTCTGGATGGCTGCGGAGATACAGGCTTCATGGAGAAAGCGCAGCGCGTATCGCTTCGACCGGGAGCCACGTGGAGCGAGGTAAGAGAGGGCACAAACGCAATTGGGACGGCAATGGAGGAGCGACGACTGGTCCAGATTGTCGGCGACCAGCATTTTCTTGATGAAAATCGCTTTCTGATCTGCACTGCAATTCCGGTGATGAGTCCGACCGGACAAGTAGCGGGGATTCTGGACATTTCAGGCGATGTGAGACAGCCGCCGATGCACACATCGATGCTGGTGCAACTGGCAGCGTCGAGGATAGAGCACGCGTGGGTGAGCCAGAATTGCGTGCACGATCTGCTGGCCGCGTTTCATCCGCACCCCAACTGGCTTGGAACGCCCCATGAAGGCTTGCTGGCGTTCCGCGATGAAATCCTGGTCGCGGCCAATCCTGCCGCATTACGCTTGTTGGGCCTTGATCCGGTGGCAATCAGCCGGATCCGCTGGAGCGAGATCTTTCGCAACCAGCCCACGTTCGGAAAGGTCGAACTCCTTCCTCGCAATCATTCCGGGATGTTCTACGGAACCGTTCAGAAGGCGCAAGCCGTTCAAGTATCGATGCCGGGCAGCCAGGAGAGTATTTCATCCGAAGTTCTTGTCCGGGACGACGGCATTTGGGACTTCGAGACGATCCAAATGCTGAACAAAGCAAGACGCGCCTTTGAAGCCAGCGTTCCGATTTTGTTGCAGGGCGAGACGGGCACGGGAAAAGAAGTTCTCGTGCGCGCAATTCACCGCCATTCTTCGCGTGCATCGGCTCCGCTGGTGCCGGTAAATTGCGCGGCGATTCCTGAAGGCCTGCAGGAAGCGGAGCTTTTCGGCTATGAAGATGGCGCATTTACAGGTGCACGGCGCAAGGGTAACCCAGGGTACATCCGGCGCGCGGACGGGGGCACGCTGTTTCTAGACGAAATTGGCGACATGCCGCTGGCGTTGCAGGCGCAACTGTTGCGGGTTTTGCAAGACGGCGAAGTAACTCCGCTGGGGGCTAGCCGCTCGGTTCGCGTCGACTTCAGGCTGGTTGCGGCGACGCATTGCGATTTGCAGGCCGCAGTGGCGGAGGGAAAATTCCGCGCTGATTTGTACTATCGGCTTCGCCACATGGTTTTGTATCTTCCTCCGCTGCGGAAGCGGCGCAACATGGCCGGCATTTTGGATGCCCTGCTGATGAGCCTTGGCGCGACAGACCGGGCGATTCGACTGACTGAAGCCGCACGACAAAAATTGCTGGACTATAGCTGGCCCGGAAATCTACGGGAATTGTCGAACCTGTTGCGCACGCTTATGACGTTGGCGGAAGACGGAAGCTGGATTGATACGGACAGCCTTCCGCAGGACATCGCCATGTTCATGCAGACAGAACAATCGGGAAAACTGTCGGCCCTGACCGACGAGTTGGTGCGCAAAGCAATCGATGAGCATAGCGGAAACATGACGGCCGCGGCCCGCCAACTCGGATTGCATCGCAGCACACTCTATAGGCGACTGTCGGGATCGTAGGACTTCTGCCTCTCCCGTCGAGAGAGAATGTCAGCCGCCGATTCTATTCATGGCAAACGCGCTCTCGTAGTGGGGAATGTTCAGAGCGCTGATTGCTTCCGCCATCACTCGCTTCTGTACCAGGCCGCGTTGACTTCAGCGAAATGTGGAAATTTGGCGGGCGAATCCTCCGGTCCAAAGATGGCACCGCTGAGGCACACACTGGCGCAGGAGCCGCAGCCAATGCATCGCTTCGGGTTGATGTGGAGCTGCTTCGCATCGGCGAAACCGGGGTCGTCGAGCGCGGGATGGATCGCCTTTCTCACGCAGGCGGCGATGCAACGCATGTCTTTGATGCATCGGTCGTTGACTACGAATGCGCGTGTCATGGTCACCATCTTCCAGTTGCGGCGGCGCGGCGCAGACTTGCGTTCCCAGGATGCACCGGATGCGCGTGAGAATCGCAGAGTACCGGGTCGATGCGCGAGATTGCGGCCCGGACGGCGACACCGCCTCACATACCTTAAACACCGGGCTTGGTTCGTCAGATGTGATGCCAATCACATCCCATGTAACGATTTCGCCGCTTGAATAGACTGCAGCGTGTGATGTAACGCTCGTTCAAAGCAATGCCCGAGAGATTCAAGCGAGATATCAAGGCAGTACAGACGCACTCATATTCTGAAATTCATCTCGAACTCCGAGCGGGAACCAACGGTGAGACGGAGTGGGGCTACTCTGGAGCGGGCAGCGCGATCATTCTGAGGTTGAAGGAAAGTTGAGGAAGTAATGGAGAAGCGGACTCTGAATGTCAATGGCGTGGATCGCTCTTTGGTCGTCGATCCGAAAAAGAACCTTGCCGACGTGCTGCGCGATCAACTGTTGCTGACAGGCTGCAAGGTATGTTGCAGCGAAGGGCAATGTGGAACCTGCACGGTGATTGTGGACGGGAAAGCGATTCGTGCCTGTCTCACGCCGATCAGCAAGGTGAAACCGGATGCGAAGATCACGACGATTGAGGGGCTGGGCACACCGGATAATCTGCATCCGCTGCAAGTGGCATGGATGGCGCACGGCGGGGCCCAGTGCGGCGTTTGCACACCGGGCTTTCTGATGTCGGCAAAGGTGCTGTTGGACAAGAACACTTCGCCGAGCCGCGACGACGTGAGGAAGTGGTTTGACATTCACAGAAACGCGTGCCGCTGCACGGGTTACAAGCCGCTGGTGGACGCAGTGATGGATGCGGCCGAGGTGGTCCGGGGAGAAAAGAAGAAGGACGAGTTGTTATTTGAACCGGCGGACAACGGATCGATCCTGGGGTCTACTTATCGCAGGCCATCGGCGCTGGCAAAGGTGACGGGCGCTTGGGATTTCGGCGCCGATGTGGCGCTGCACATGCCTCCGGATACGCTGCGGCTGGCGCTGGCGCAGGCTGAAGTGTCGCACGCCAACATCAAAGGTATCGATACCACGGAAGCGGAAGCAATGCCGGGCGTGGTGAAGGTTGTGACGTGGAAGGACGTGAAGGGCAAGAACGCGATCACGGGGCTGATTACATTCCCGACGAACAAGGGCGATGGATGGGATCGGCCAATTCTTTGCAAGGACAAGATTTTTCAATTCGGTGATGCGGTAGCGATTGTTTGTGCTGACACGGATGCGCATGCGCGGGCAGCGGCGGCGAAGGTGAAGCTGGACCTGGAGATTCTTCCCGCTTACATGAGCGGCGAGGCAGCGATGGCGCCCGACGCAATCGAGATTCATCCCGGCGTTCCCAACGTGTACTACGAGCAGGGGATAAAGAAGGGCGAAGATACGAAGCCGCTGATGGCTTCGGCGGACTACGTTGTGGAGACGGAGACCTACTGCAGCAGGCAGCCTCATCTGCACCTCGAGCCCGACTGCGGCTGCGCTTACTTCGAAGACAGCGGGCGACTCACGATTCAGTCGAAGAGCATTGGTCTCCACCTGCACGCGGCGATGATCGGCCCTGGCATCGGCATCGAGCCGGACAAGTTGCGGCTGATTCAAAACGGAGCGGGCGGCACATTCGGCTACAAGTTCTCGCCGACGATGGAAGCGCTGCTGGGTGTTGCCTGCATGGCGACGGGGCGGCCGGTTTCGCTGGTGTATGACCAGTACCAGAACATCACGTACACGGGCAAGCGGTCGCCGGGCGACGTGAAGATCAAGCTGGGCGCGGATAAAGACGGCAAGCTGGTTGCCATGGAAACCAACTGGTGGATCGACCACGGCCCGTACTCGGAGTTCGGAGATCTGTTGACAGTGCGGCAGGCGCAGTTTACGGGCGCGGGTTACGACATTGCGAATATCCGCGGGCGGGGCAAGACGGTTTGCACGAATCATGCGTGGGGATCGGCGTTTCGCGCGTATGGCTCGCCGCAGGCGCTGCTAGCTTCCGAGACTGCCATCGACATGTTGGCGGAAAAGATGGGCCTCGACCCGTTCGATCTGCGCTATCGCAATCTTTATCGCGCGCCAGCGACGACTCCGACGGGACAAACGCCGGACGTGTACTGCCTGGAGAGCATGTTCGATGCGCTTCGCCCGAAGTATGAAGAAGCGAAGAAGCGTTGCGAGGAGTTGTCGACTCCGCAGAAGCCGCGGGGCGTCGGTCTTGCTCTTGGCGTGTACGGATGTGGCCTGGATGGTCCGGACGGATCAGAGGCTTCAGTGGAGTTGACCAGGACGGGCGTTACGCTCTTCAACTGCTGGCAGGATCACGGACAGGGCGGCGATCTGGCCGCGCTGACGATTGCCCACGAGACGCTGCGTCCGTTGGGTATCGCTCCGGAGCAGATCAAGCTGCAGATGAATGACACGCTGTTGCCCAACAGCGGCCCTTCGGGTGGGAGCCGCTCCAACGTGTTTACCGGGAATGCAACACGCGTGAGTTGCGAAATGTTGCTGAATGCGATGCGCAAGCTTGACGGCACCTACCGGACGTACGACGAGATGGAGGCGGAGAAACTCGCGCTGCGTTACGACGGCAAGTGGGTAGCCACCGACTGCACGGCGTGTGACTCTGAAACCGGCCAGGGCAATCCATTTCCGGTGTACATGTACGAGATCTTCATGCCCGAGGTTGAGGTGAATCGCGAGACGGGCAAAGTTCGCGTGGTGAAGTTCACGACCGTGGTGGATGTGGGCACCATCATCAATCGGTCGACGGTGGAAGGCCAGATTTATGGAGGCCTTGCACAAGGTGTTGGGCTGGCGCTGAGCGAAGACTTCGAGGACCTGAAGGTGCATACGAGCCTGAAGGCGTGCGGGTTGCCGTACATCAGCGACATTCCGGACGACATTGAGATCATCTTCCAGGAGACACCGCGCCCGCTGGGTCCATTTGGCGCCGCGGGTGTAGGCGAGGCTCCGCTGACGGCTCCGCACCCTGCCATTCTGAACGCCATTTACAACGCCTGCGGTGTGCGCATCCTGAAGGTGCCCGCGTTGCCGAAGATTGTAAAGGCAGCTCTGGATGCACAGGCTGAACAGAAACAATTCGCGCACGCGTAAGCTGCTGCGTGTCGCGAACACTGCCGGAACGAAGCGAAGGTTTCGTTCCGGCATTTTAAAGGTAACTGCAACCACAGTCTTCCCCGGAGCGATCGCCTAAGAAGAAGCCGCTCTCGCGTGAATGCGCTGTGCAGAGAGTCTCTCGATGTGCCGTTCCTCCTATCCCGACTCTGGCGGAACATGGCGCAAAGATACTCTCTTCAAGCTGGGGATCAGCTGCATTGCCTGAATGCCGCGAGGTCGCATCATGGATCGGGAACAAGTTCGGCGATGGGAGACGCAGTGCATTCAAGAGCAGGCGCCTGCCTGCACTGCTACCTGTCCCGTACATGTAGATGCGCGCAAGCTGGTTGAGTGCGTGGCGCAAGGCGATTTCAAGGGCGGCCTCGCAGTTCTCGCGAATGCAGTTCCACTTCCTCTGATCCTCGCGCATATTTGCGATCATCCCTGCCAGGCGCGCTGCCGGCGCTCCGACGCAGGAGACGCGATTGAGATTGGGCTTTTGGAAAGAGCCTGCGCCACTTTCGGTGCACCAGCGCCGGCGCCGCGTCCTCAGGCAATAAAGAGCCAGAAAGTTGCAGTCGTCGGCGGGGGGCTGAGCGGAGTTGCAGCTGCTGCGGGCCTGGCGACCCGCGGATATGTCGTAACTCTATTTGAAGCGCGCCCACAACTGCTGGAACGTCTGCGCTCGATGGGTGAAGGTGCGCTGCCCGCGAGAGTGATCGAAGCAGATCTGGCGGTGCTGAAGCGCGTAGGTGTCGAGGTGAGGTGCGAGTCGCTCATCAGCCGTCATGCCGGTCCATTCGGTCTCGACGCAATCGTGCGAGATTTCGATGCGATTTATCTCGCGCCGGGGCCGGAGGTTCTGGGTGAAGACGCGCTGGGATTGACGCGGACCGCGCAGGGCAGAATCCAGATCGATCCTCTTACGCTCGCGACCAGCCAAGCCAAAGTTTTCGCGGGCGGTGCGCAGCGCTATGCGCCCGCGCCGTATTCGCCGATTGCATCGCTGGCAGATGGCAATTTCGCGGCGGTTTCCATCGATCGATTTCTGCAAGGCGCGTCACTCTCGGCCAATCGCGATAACCAGGGCGCGTATGCATCGCGGCTTTACGTGAGCACCGAGGGGCTGGATGAATCGCCCGCGGTATGCGGGGCGGCATTCGGGTACACGAAAGAAGAGGCGCAGCAGGAGGCCGGGCGGTGCATTCCGTGCCAGTGCCTGGAATGCCTAAAAGTTTGCTCGTACCTCGAAGAGTATGGCTCCTATCCCAAGCGCTACGTGCGCCAGATTTACAACAATGAATGCATCGTGATGGGCGTTCGCCAGGCGAATCGGATGGTCAACTCGTGCGCTCTATGTGGACTTTGCACGGCGGTGTGTCCTGAAAAGTTCAGCATGGCCGATGTGATTCTTGATGCACGGCAAAGCATGGTGCGAACAAACAAGATGCCGCCCTCCGCCCACGATTTTGCACTGCGCGACATGGCCTTCAGCCAGAGCGACGCCTGCACCCTGGCCCGGCATCAACCCGGATTTGAATCGAGCGAGTACGCATTTCTTCCCGGATGCCAGCTTTCAGCCTCATCTCCGGGGCATGTCGCATCGTGCTATGAGCACTTGCGCAAGGCGCTGCCCGGGGGTGTGGGGCTGATTCTCGAATGCTGCGGCGCACCTGCGCGGTGGGCTGGCAATGAAGAAAAGTTTCAGACGGCGCTGCGCGCTATGGAGACGGCGTGGACTTCGCTGGGCCAGCCGCGTTTGATTACCGCGTGCTCGTCGTGCTTCAAGACGCTGAGAGAACATCTTCCGCACGTCCCGGTCGAGCCACTTTGGCCGCACCTTTCCTCTGCGCTTACTGGAGAGGCGCTGGCCAAGGCAGGCTTGAAGCAATTGGCGATTCATGATCCATGCTCGACGCGTGGCGTATGCGACGTGGAAGGGAGCGCGCGCGCTTTGCTTGGAGAGCTGGGCATCAAGCCAATCGAGCTCAACGCGCAGGGGCAAACAACGTGCTGCGGCTACGGCGGGCTGCAGCTTTTTGCCAATCCCGCGCTTGCCGCAAAGACCGTCGCACGACGGTCCGCGCAGAGCGATGCAGATTTTGTGACCTATTGCGCCATGTGCCGCGATCGGTTCGCGCATGAGGGCAAGCGCGCTGTTCATATTCTTGACCTGATTTTTGCGAATGGTGACGCGGAGATTGAAACTAGTGACCCGGCTGCGCGTCCTGACCCTGGATTCTCGCGGCGCCAGGAAAACCGCGCGCGCCTGAAGAAAAGGCTTCTGCGCGAGGTGTGGGGAGAAGAGGAGATCGCAATGGAGCCATCGGCGGAACTTGAAATTTCGAATGAGATTTTGGAACTTCTCGAAAAGCGCATGATTCTTGTGGACGATGTGCGCCGCACAATAGAACACGCGGAAGAGACCGGCGATAAGATCGAGAATCCTGCGACGGGGCGATCGCTCGCTACGCTGCGTTCGACCTGCGTGACGTACTGGGTGGAGTACTCTGCCGCAGGGGACAAGTTTGTGGTGCACAACGCTTACTCGCACCGCATGGAGGTGCGGTGAAATGAGCGCACAGGCAGGAGTTCCACCCGCATCCCCACTCATATGCGGAAAATGCAAAGTGCCGCTGGTATTGGGCAAAGTGACAGCTTCTTACCTTGGCAGCGAGTTCCCGATTGAGTTATGGAAGTGCCCCGGCTGCGGAAAGATTCTCGTTCCGGAATCGCTGGCAACGGGCAAGATGCTGCAAGTGGAACAGGCATTGGAGGACAAATGAGCTCGCTTTGCTCAACCCGCGAACAATCTGCCTATGCCACAGGCAGAATGGCGCGGGAAGATGAACGCCTGTTCCGGCCCGGTGGACTGGCGCTGACGGCGAGAGCGATTGCACTGGCGAGCCTGGGTGCGGGCGCGACGGTGGTGGATCTCGGCTGCGGCGCGGGACAAAGCCTGGGGTATCTGCGCACGTTGGGGATTCACGCGGTCGGTATCGATTGTGCGGGCGGGGACGAGCAGCCAGCGCCCGGGCCTGGATCGTATGAGCACATTGTGGCAAGCGCCGAAGATCTGCCATTTCCTGACCGCTCAGTTGACGGAGTGCTGGCAGAATGCAGTTTGTCGGTGATGCATGATCAGAATCGTGTTCTGGCGGAATGTGCGCGCGTTCTCACGGATGGAGGCCGACTGATGATCAGCGACCTATACGCACGGCAGCCCAGTGCCATCGCGCATGTTCGCGCGTTCAAGAGTTCTTGCATTGCCGGCATGATTGTCCGCGACGAGTTGGAGGCGCACTTGGCCGTGCACGGATTCGAGGTCAATGCGTGGGAGGATCATTCGAAGGCTTTGTGCGAGTGCGCGGCGCGCTTCATTTTGGAGAACGGCTCAATGGCAGGGCTGTGGCAATGTGATGGAGAGGACTCCGCGGCGACGATACAAGCCGCGATGAAGGCGGTGCGCGCCGGGTATTTTCTGATGGTCGCGACGCGCAGTCGGCGAGACCCGCAGAAGGGTGGATGGAACGATGAACGATGATGCTTTTCGCGTAATGGAACTCGCGATGCAGGGCTTTCAGTGCAGCCAGATCCTGGTGCAACTGTCGCTTGCGGCTCAAGGTAAGGAGAATCCCGGCCTGGTGAGTGCCATGACCGGGCTGACGGGCGGCATGGGCTGCGGCAAGACCTGCGGCGCATTGACCGGGGGCTGTTGCGTGCTGGGACTTTATGCCGGCAAGAGTTCTGCGGAACACAACGCGGATGATCGTTTGCAGGCCATGCTGAGCTGCTTCGTTGATTGGTTCGAGGCCGAGTACACGGCTCGATTTGGCGGCATCAATTGCGCTGAGATCCTTCAGGACGACATGCGAAACCGAATGGCGCGCTGTCCCACGATTGTGATGGAAAGCCTGGAGAAACTGAAGGAGATTTTGGCAGAGAACAACTATGAGTTCAGCAATTCAACCCGGCACGACTAACTCGGGTGGGAGTCGACTCGCCGCCATCGTTCTGGCCGCGGGCTATTCGTCGCGCATGATGGCGTTCAAGCCATTGCTGCGCCTGGGTGATGGCACGGCGTTTGAGCGTTGCATCCATTCCTTGCGTACTGCGGGAATCGGCGAGGTGATTGCCGTGTTGGGCCACAGGGCCGACGAGCTACGACCCCTGGCAAAACGGTGCGGTGCGCGGTGCGTCATCAATTCGCAATTCGATCACGGAATGTACTCCTCAATCGTCGCTGGAAGCCGGGCCATACCTGAATGGGCTGAGGCTGCATTTGTGCTGCCGGCGGACATTCCGCTGGTGCGGAGCAGCACTGTACGCCAGCTTGCGGCGGCGTGGGCTGCGTGTCGCTCCGGCATCGTCTACCCCGTATTCGATGCGCTTCGCGGGCACCCACCGTTAATCGGAAAGCAGATTCTCGACGAGGCGGCGCAGGAAGGCGCGGAAGGCCCGCTCTCTGCGTTGCTTGCAAGCCACGAGAATGAAGCCGTCGAGTTACCGGTTGCTGACGAGGCCATTCACATGGATATGGATACACAAGCCGATTACGAGGCTTTGGCAGGGCTTGTCACGCACCGCGACATTCCGAGCGGCGCGGAGTGCAGGGCGATTCTCGCGGAATTTCACGTGGGGGCACGGGTAGTTCGCCACTCGCGCAAGGTAGCGGAGGTCGCTGGGAGGATTGCCGGCGCGCTCTTTTGCAGCGGACACGATGTGAACCGGGAACTGGTGCAGGCCGGGGCGCTGCTTCACGATCTGGCGAAGGGACAGCCCAAACATGCCGCGATTGGCGCGGCGATTCTGTGCAAAATGGATTTCGATCGGGTCGCGGAGATCGTGGCAGTACACACCGACCTTGGAGAATTCGTCAGGCTCGACGAAAAGGCGATCGTCTATCTTGCGGACAAGCTGGTTTGCGGCGATCAACTGATTACGCTCAAACAGCGCTTTGCACCGGCGTTCACACGCTTCAAAAAGGATCGGGCCGCACTGGAAGCCGCGCGCAGACGATTGCAGAACGCGAAGAGAGTAGCCCGCGCATTGGAAATGAGGCTGGGATCAACGCTGGAAAGCATTGTCTGCGAGGACGCCAGTTCGCGCACCCGCTTCCATAACAAATTGCGGACAGACGAGGTGGGGACGCGATGATGGAGGCGTTACATTTCGAATCAGGCAAGGCCCTCGGTGTGACCGAGAGCGTGTGTCCGGAGTGCCTGCGGCGGGTTACGGCTGAGCGCGTCGCGGAAGACGATGCAGTCTATCTCCGCAAGTCATGCCCGGAGCATGGAGTCTTCAAGACGGTGATCTGGCGCGGACTTGCGTCGTACGCATCGTGGGGAAGCGGTAATCGCACGGCATCGCGCCCAACCGTGTGCAGATCAGCAGTTGAACGAGGATGCCCCTATGATTGCGGCCTGTGCCCGGATCATCGCCAACACACCTGCTGCGTGGTGCTCGATGTGACGTCTCGATGCAACCTGGCGTGCCCCGTCTGCTTTGCGTCGGCGAACACGTCGAGCACGGCGGATCCGAGCCTGGATGAAATCGAGGGCTGGTGCCGAGCGCTGATGGCCACCTCCGGACCTGTAGGGATTCACCTCTCCGGGGGTGAGCCGACGGTGCGCCGTGATCTGCCTGAAGTGATCAGGCGGATTCGCGCGCTCGGGTTCAGCTACATCCAACTCAACACCAATGGTTTGCGGATTTCGCTCGAAGTCGAGTACGCAGGTGAACTAAAAGCGGCCGGGCTTAGCTGCGTATTTTTGCAGTTTGACGGAGTAACGGACGAGGTCTTCAAAACGATCCGCGGCCGTCCGATGTTGGAGACGAAACTCACGGCGATTCGCAATTGCGGACAGCAGGAACTGGGAGTGGTTCTGGTCCCTACGCTGATCCCGGGAGTGAATTCAGCGCAGGTCGGCGAGATTCTGCGCACGGCCATCGCGCTTGCGCCAACAGTTCGCGCCGTTCATTTTCAACCTGTCAGCTATTTCGGGCGTTACCCGGCTCCGCCGCGCGATGCCGATCGCATCACGATTCCCGAGGTGCTTCGGTTCATTGAAGAACAGTCTGAAGGCCAGTTCACCAGCACGAATTTCTATCCCGCGTCGGGCGAGAATCCCTATTGCTCGTTTCACGGCAAGTTCTGGCTGTACCCGAATGGCAGAATCGTAGCCGCTGCGCGCCCCGCGGCTGTTTCCTGTTGCGGGCCCGCCCCGGAGCCGACGCTCGTGCAACTCGGAAGCCCCAAACGCGAGGATGGTGAGGGCGCTCGCCGCGCAAAGCGCTTTGTGGCGCAGAATTGGGCTTTTCCCCCACGCGATGCCTGGCCAGAGGAACAGAACAAGCCTCAGGATGGCATCAACACTGCGAGCCTGGATGCTTTTCTGGCTGAAGACAAGGAGTCATTCTGCATTTCGGGGATGGCTTTTCAGGATGCGTGGAATCTGGACCTGGAGCGGCTGCGCGAGTGTTTTTTGCACGTGCTGAGCCCGGAACAGAAGCTTGTTCCATTGTGTGCGTATAACTTGACCGGTGCGCAGGGGCAGACGTTGTATCGCGGCCAATGCGCCAGCCGCGAGAGTGCCGGAGCGACGCCGTGAGGGCTGTTGGTGCGTGTGCGGCGAAAACTCCACTGGAGGCGTGGGTCGCGGGGAAGCTTGCCATGCAGGATCGGCCGCTCACGCGCACAACAATCCAGGATTATCAATTGGATGCGCTTAAGGAGACGGTGGCGTGGGCCCGCAGTCACTGCTCGTTTTATGCGGGACGTCTTTCTGCGCTGCCAGATGGCGTTCCCGACTCTCTCGAAGATGTTGCGCGTCTTCCGTTGACGACTGCCACGGATCTCGCGGAGAACACGCCAGGATTCCTTTGTGTTTCACAAGACGAGATCAGCCGCGTGGTGACGCTGCAAACAAGCGGAACGAGCGGTGTGCCGAAACGAGTCTTCTTTACAGCTGCAGACCAGGAACTTGCGCTGGACTTCTTTGCGCACGGAGTTGCCTCGATCGCGGAGCCGGGAGATCGCATGCTGATCGCGCTGCCCGGCGAACGCGAAGGCAGTGTGGGTTATCAACTAGCCAAGGGCATCGCACGCGCGGGCGTCATTCCTGTCCTGCATGGTCTTTCGGTCGATCCCAGCGCAACTCTCGCTCGCATGGATGAAGAGAGTACGACATGTTTCATCGGCCTGCCCGTGCAGACGCTGGCGCTCGCGATGAACGAGAGCACAATTGCCGGGAGCGTGATGCGCCGGCTGCGTTCCATCGTCTTTTGCAGCGATCACGTACCGCAAAGCCTTGTGAGCACTTTGCGGCGCAAGTCGGGCGCCGAGATTTTTGAGCATTACGGCATGACCGAGATGGGCCTTGGCGGAGGCCTGGATTGCGATGCGCACATGGGATACCATCTGCGCGAGGCCGACCTCTACTTTGAAATCGTCGACCCCGAGACTGGCGAGCCTTTGCCGGAGGGCGAGAGGGGCGAGATTGTCTTCACGACGTTGAATCGCACCGGAATGCCGCTTATCCGATACCGCACCGGCGACGTTTCGCGATTTGTACCGGGGCCATGCGAGTGCGGAACGATTCTCAGGCGGTTGGAGCGGGTGCGAAGAAGGGTCGATGGGTCGATCTGCCTGGGAACCAGCGGATGCGTCGACATTTCCGTGCTGGACGAGGCTCTCTTTGCGGTTCCGGGCTTGCTGGACTTCGCCGGGACTTTCTTTCAAGGCGTGCCGGGACGCCTGGAATTGGCCGTCTATTCTCCGTCGATAGACGGCGCCCTTTTGAGCGCGAGAGCAGTAGAGGCCGTTTATACGATACCGACTATACGAAACGGTCGGGCGTGCGGTGAGTTGCAAATCGACGTCGTTGTTGCGGATGAGCCTTTCCCGGTGACAGGAGCCAAACGAAGGATCGAGGTGCGCGCAGGCCAATGAGCACAACTGTTCTCTATCTTGTTCGCCACGGCGCCATCATTCGCGAAGGCGGCAAAGCCTACATCGGCCAGATCGATGCGCCTCTTAGTAAAGAAGGCGTCGAGCAGGCGTGGGCGCTGCGAAAATGGCTCGAGCCGATCCAATTTGATCATGTAATTTCAAGTGACCTGTCGCGTACGGAACGCACGTGCAGGATCATTGCGGGTTCCCGCGCAAGTTCAATGAAGACGCTCTCTGCACTTCGGGAAATCAGCCTTGGCGCATGGGAGGGATGCAAATTCAGCGAGATTAAGCGACGTTTCCCGGCAGAGTTCGCCGCGCGCGGGCAGGATATTGAGAACTGGCGTCCTCCTGGCGGAGAGAGTTTTGCCGATTGCCGATTGCGAGTGATGGATGCATTGCGCGGGATTATGGGTGGTGCGGAAGGCAACGTCCTTAACGTCCTTATTGTAGGACACGCGGGCGTGAACCGGCTGGTCGTTTGCGATGTGCTGGGCATTCCGGCCGCAAACCTACACAGCATCGGGCAGGATTACGGATGCCTGAATATCATTGAATTCGCAGAGACGAGCACGCGCTTGAGACTGCTGAATTTCACGCCGCCAGCCGAGCGAGTGATTGCGGAAATTGTTTTAGATTCGGAGTTGCAGAGACAGGAGGTCGACTAAGATGCAGATCTCCTACCTTGACAACAACAGCACCACGAGAGTGCTACCGGAAGTTCTGGAGGAGATGATTCCCTGCTTCACGGAATCTTTTGGCAACCCGTCTTCGATGCATGGATACGGCAGGCGCTCGCTCGCGATGCTTAAACGTGCCCGGGAGCGGGTGGCCGCGCTGCTCGACTGCCAGCCCAGTGAGGTGGTCTTCACGAGCGGCGGCACGGAAGGCGACAATCTTGCGCTCAAGGGGATGATGAGTCCCGGCGACCACATCATCGTTTCAGCAATTGAACACAGCGCGATCCTCAGCACCTGCACCTGGCTGGAGCATCTCGGAAGCGAAGTGACGCGCGTCGGTGTCAACGACAATGGGCAAGTGGACCCGGAAAGCGTGCGACGCGCGCTGCGCAAGAATACACGCCTGATCTCCATTATGATGGCCAATAACGAAACCGGCGTCCTGCAGCCAGTCGAGGAGATTGGCAGGATCGCGTTGGAAGCGGATGTATGGTTCCATACGGATGCGGTGCAGGCGGCGGGCAAGGTTCCGATCCAGGTGAACGCGATTGGCTGCGATCTGCTCACCATTTCAGGCCACAAGATTCACGGGCCGCAAGGTGCTGCCGCTCTTTTTGTCCGTCGAGGTACTCCGTTGCGTCCGCAACTGCATGGGGGACACCAGGAGAGAAGCAGGCGGCCGGGTACTGAAAACCTGGCGGGCATCGCCGGACTGGGACGAGCCTGCGAAGTCGCCCTTGCCGGGTTCAGCGATGGTTCGGTGGAACGGATGGGAACGCTGCGCGACATGCTTGAAGACGCCGTTGTGAGACTCGTGCCTGAAACGCGCATCAACGGAAAGGGCGCGCCGCGGGTGCCGAACACTACGAATATCCTTTTCGAACACGCGGGCGGAGATGCTCTCGTTCTGGCGCTGGATGAGCTCGGCGTGGCAGCTTCGCGTGGAGCGGCGTGCGCCTCGGGAGAGACGGACCCCTCGAGCGTATTGATGGCCATGGGGCTTACGGGCGAACAATCCCGCTCAAGCCTGCGCTTCAGCCTGGGAAAGCTGAATGCCGTCAGAGATGTCGAACACTTAATCGCTGTGTTGCCAAAAGCAGTGGCCAGCCTGCGCGACAAGTCGAGATTTTTCTGGACGACAACGGAAGCGTCCAGAGGATAAGATTCTGTCTCGGAAACGCATTGTCCTTCGAGCGTCGCGCTTGATCGCTGGGAAATGGGAGAATTGCATGGATATTTTTGAAGAGATTTCGAAGTTGAGGCGCGAAGGAAAGCGAGGTGCGCTGGCGACGATCGTCAGTGTTCGCGGCTCCATTCCGTCGGTGGTGGCGGCAAAGATGCTTGTCCGCGAGGATGGCTCAATTGCTGGAACGGTCGGCGGAGGCTGCGTCGAGTCCGATGTGCGCAAGGGGGCGATGGAAGTGATGCATGATGAGAAACCCAAGACCTTTAGCTTCAATCTGGACCAGAGACCCGATGACGACACCGGCCTGGTGTGCGGAGGCTCGCTGCAGGTTTTCATCGAGCCGGTCATCCCATCGCCACGGCTCTATATCTTCGGCGGCGGTCACATCGGGGCCAACGTTCACAAGGTGGCGACATTGGCCGGTTTTGAAACCATTGTGAGCGATGATCGGGAACTGTATGCGAATCACGAGCGCTTTCCCGACGCCCACGAAACGCATGCGGGCGAAATGGATGAGGTGATGGCCGGACTGGCGCCCAACGACAGTTCGTACATTGTGATTGTTACGCGCGGCCATCGGCACGATATGCAGGTACTTCGCTGGGCTCTGGATACGCCTGCGCATTACATCGGAATGATTGGATCGAGCCGCAAAGTGCTGGCGGTATATGAGCAGTTGGAGGCGCAAGGTGTAGCCGCGGAGAGTCTTAAGCGCGTTTTTGCCCCCATTGGCCTTGATATCGGCGCGGCGACTCCCGAGGAAATCGCGGTCGCCATTGTGGCGGAGCTGATTGCCATTCGTCGCCGATGCAGCCTGAAACTGCCGCATTCGCGAGATCGAATCGAGGAGAATTCGGAATAAGCAGGCTTGATTGGGGCGCGAGGGGAATTTGCGAAAATCTAGACGCCCACAAGTACATTGGACGCCTTTACAATTACGCTGACTTTATCGCCTTTCTTCAATCCAAGATTCTTCGCGCTTTCCTTGGTAATCGAGGCGGTAACTTCTGTACCTCTCGGCAACCTTACCACGACTTCGCTGTTCACGGCGCCGTCGTTTACTTTCGCCACTTCGCCCGAAAGCACGTTTCGAGCGCTCAATCTCGCTCCCTGCATATCTTTTCCGATCATGACTTCAGACGCTTTGACAATCGCAAAAGCAGCGTTGCCCTTCGCCAATTCCAACGAATCGACGCTGGAGTTGGTGATGATAGCGACCACCGCCTCTCCACCTTCCAAAGCGATTGTGACTTCAGCATTTACTGCGCCCTTGCTGACATTCAGAATCTTGCCTGCCAGTTGATTCCTTGCGCTGATTCTCATCTCATCTCCTTTCAATCACAATGAAGTTGGCTTGATCTGCATTACTTTCCAGAATTCTGCAGAACTGAAAACATACACTGAGTCTGCCAAAACACGCAACGCTCGCGGATCAGACGTGAGCCCTCGGTAGTTCTCATCCTCCCAGAGGGACCTCCGCCGTGCTGGTACGATACACTGCATCCGTTGGGGGGAGTCTCTTCTTTGCGCGTTCGCCGCCCGGTTTGCAGTATTCTCTTTGCCATCCTCTTTTTCTCAGGCACCGGCCCTGCGCAGCAAGCTCCGCAGGCGACCCCTCCTCCGCAGAACGGGATGGGCGGCATCGCCTCGGGCGTTGCGGCCGCGCCTGTTTATGACGCGCAGAAGCGCCCCATCACGGCTGGTGGATTTGTCAGCAAGGGGCCAGTCATCTTTCAGGACGTCACCAAACAGGCCGGCCTTTCCGGCTGGGTCCACAAAATGGGTGACCCGGCAAAAAAGTTCATCGTCGAAACCAACGGCTCCGGCGTTTGTTTGCTCGACTTCGACAATGACGGCTGGCTCGATATCTATCTGGTCAACGGGTCCACATTCAATGCGCTCGACGGTAAAGAGGAACCTCCACATGCGGCACTCTTCCACAACAACCACGATGGCACGTTCACCAATGTGAGCAAGGCGGCCGGCGTGACCAACGATCGCTGGGGCTATGGTTGCTCGGTCGCCGACTATGATAACGACGGCTGGCCGGACCTCTATGTGGGCAACTACGGCAAGAACCGCCTGTACCACAACAACCATAACGGCACATTCACCGACGTGGCCGAAAAGGCCGGCGTGGCGACGGACAACTGGACGCCCGGGTCGGCGTGGGGCGACTATGACGGCGACGGCCTGCTCGATTTATACGTCACCGGCTATGTGCACTTCGACCGCGAGCTCGTTGCTGCACTCACCAAAGACTCGTCCAACGCCGCCTGTCTCTATCGCGGCGTACCGGTCAACTGCGGCCCCCGCGGCCTGCCGGGCGAGCCCGACCATCTCTTCCATAACAACGGCGACGGCACGTTCACCGACGTGACTGCAAAGGCCGGCGTCGAAGACAAGAATAAGTATTACGGGTTCACGGCGATTTTTGTGGACATCAACGGCGACGGCAAGCCCGACCTCGTCGTCGGCAACGACTCCGAACCCAACTTTCTTTACATCAATAAAGGAAACGGCACCTTCGACGACCAAAGCTACGTCTCCGGCTTCGGGCTCAACAAGGACGGGCGCGAGATCGCTTCCATGGGCATCGCCGCCGGCGACTACGAAAACAACGGCCTCATCGATTTCTTCGTCACCGACTTCGGCGACGACTACAAGGTCCTCTACCACAACGACGGCGACGCCAGCTTTACCGACGTAAGCTACAGCGCCGGCATCGCCCAGACCACCATTCCCTTCGTAGGCTGGGGCGATGGCTTTATCGACTACGACAACGATGGCTGGCTCGACCTCTTCGAAGCCAATGGCCACGTGTACCCTGAGGTCGATCAGCACAACTGGGGCACCACCTTTGCCGAGCGCCCGCTACTCTTTCACAACGTGCCGAGCGGCAAGGTCCGGCGTTTCGAATACGTTCCACCGGTCATCGGTTCGGGCCTTGCCGACGTCGTCCCCGCGCGCGGCGCGGCCTTTGGCGACCTCTTCAACGACGGCAAGATCGACGTCATCATCAACCCCATTGACGGTCCGCCCGTCCTGCTGCGCAACGTCAACCCCGACCATCATCACTGGGTCGAATTGAAGTTGGTTGGCGGACCCAAGAGCCCGCGCGACGCGACTTGCGCAACCGTCTACCTCAAGGCCAACAACATGCGCCAGCGCCAGGACGTCCTCGCCAGCGGCAGTTACATTTCCGCCAACGACCGGCGCCTGCACTTCGGACTCGGTGACTCCACCGACGCCGGCACCGCGGAGATACACTGGCCTTCGGGTGCAAAGGAGATGGTGAAACTGCCCGCAGTCGATCGTATATACACCATCACCGAGAGCAAAGGAATCACTGGCGCGCTGTGCGGCGGCAAGCTGTGCAATGGCAATTCGGCCGCCGTCAAACTGCTGCCCGAGCCCGCGGCAAAATAGGCGCCGGGGCCTGAAGCGCGCTGATTGCGAACGCTCCGATTTTTCCGGGAGGTTTGGTGCATCACGCATCTCATGTCTCCGCTCGCCAACGACCTTCGCTCCCGGGCGCCGCGTACCGCCCTTTCATCCTGCTCGCCATCCTTCTCGGCGCAATCGCTCACGCAAGTTTCGCACAGACGCAAAAGCCCATTGCGTCGCCGCAAAGCGGCGCGGGCGGCATCGCTTCCGCGGGAACCTTCGCTCCGGTCTACGATGCCCAAAAGCGCCCGATCACCGCCGGCGGATTTGTCGACAAGGGAACCGTGGTTTTTCAGGATGTGAGCAAAGCGTCGGGCCTTTCCACCTGGCGCCACGTGATGGGCACGCCGCAGAAAAGGTACATCCTGGAAACTGATGGCTCCGGCGTCGGCTTGATCGACTACGACAACGACGGCTGGCTCGACATCTATCTCGTCAACGGCTCGACGTACGACGCGCTGACCGGTAAAGCAACGCCGCCCCACGCCGCACTCTTTCACAACAACCACGATGGAACATTCACCAACGTCACCAAGCATGCGGGCGTCAGCAACGATCGTTGGGGATTCGGCGTTGCCATCGGAGACTTCGACAACGACGGCTGGCCTGATATATTCGTTGCCAACTTCGGCAAAAACCGCCTCTACCGGAACAACCACGACGGCACATTCACCGACGTTGCAGAAAAAGCCGGTGTCACCCTCGGCAACTGGTCAGACGGAGCCACCTGGGGCGACTACGACGGCGACGGCCGCCTCGACCTGTTCGTCTCCGGCTACGTGCACTACGACATCAACCATCAGCCGGGCGCAGAAAACGGCTCTACCTCCGCGGCCTTTTGCCAGATGCGCGGCGCTCCTGTCATGTGCGGTCCGCGCGGGCTTCCCGGAGAGCCCGATCACCTCTTCCACAACAACGGCGACGGGACATTCACTGACGTCAGTCAGAAGGCCGGCGTCTCCGATCCCGACCACTTCTACGGATTCACTGCAATCTTTGTGGACGTGAACAACGACGGCAAGCCGGATCTTCTGGTCGCCAACGACTCCGAGCGCAATTATCTCTACATCAACAAAGGCGACGGCACCTTCGACGATCAAAGCTACGTGTCTGGATTCGCACTTGATTTCGATGGCCGCGAAATTGCTTCGATGGGCCTCGCCGTCGGCGACTACCTCAACGCCGGACGCGTCGATGTGCTCGACACAGATTTCTCCGACGACTACAAGGCGCTCTACCGCAACGATGGCGACGCCGGCTTTACAGACGTGGCTGCCGAAGCGGGAATCACCCAGATCGCCGTACCCTTTGTCGGCTGGGGAGACGGCATGATCGATTACGACAACGACGGCTGGAAAGACCTGATGATGATCAACGGCCACGTCTATCCGCAGGTCGACGAGCACGACTGGGGCACCTCGTACGCCGAGCGCCCGCTGCTCTTCCGCAACCTTCACAACGGCAAGTTTGCCTATGTGCCACCGGTCAAGGGTTCAGGCCTTGCCGTACTGACCTCAGGACGCGGCGCGGCCTTCGGCGACCTTTTCAACAACGGAAAGATCGACGTTGTCATCAACCCTGTCGATGGGCCTCCGGTGCTGCTGAAGAATGTCAACCCCGATCACGATCACTGGGTGGAACTCAAACTCGTCGGCGGCCCCAAAAGTCCGCGCGATGCGGTAGGAGCCACAGTCTATTTGACCGCAAATGGCATCCGCCAGCGCGAAGACATCATGAGCGGCGGCAGCTATATCTCCTCTAACGATCAGCGCCCGCACTTTGGCCTCGGCGATGCAACCGAAGCGGGAACCGCGGAGATTCACTGGCCCGACGGCGCAAAGGAGTCGGTGAAGCTCCCCGCAGTCGACCGCATCTTCACCATCAATGAAGGCCAGGGCATCACCGGCGTTCTCTGCGCCGTTCCGGCCTGCTCAATCAATCCTGCACCCAGGGCGCCGCAACCCTAGGCCGTACCCCGGAGCCCTTGCGTGCCCATCGGCGCAGGCGGCAGAATGTCCACTATGGTTCGAGCCGGCTTCCTTTGTGCTTCACTCATGCTTGCAGGCGGTCTTCTTCTTGCTCGCGGGCAAGAATCGGACCCATCGCATGCCTCCGTCGCACAAATCGAAGCGCTCATTCGTTCCCGCGATCTCGATCAGGCCTTGCACGAGACAAAACTTGCTCTCGCTGCCGCACCCCGCGATTTCCGCCTCTGGACATTGCAAGGCATCATCGACTCCATCAAGGGCAACAACCCGGGCGCGATCGCCGCCTTTGCCACGGCGCTCCGCATCTCGCCCGGCTACGCCCCTGCACTTAAGGGCGAAGTCCAGCTCCTCTATCCATCAGGTGATAAGCGCGCCATCCCGCTGCTCAAAGAGATCCTCAAAGCAGATGCGCACGACTCGACCGCCCACGAAATGCTCGCCATGCTCCAGAAAAAGCAGGGCGATTGTCGGGCCGCGGTCGACCAATTCTCTCTGATCGGGGACGCCGTCGCCACCCACCCCGACTCGCTCGAAGCGTACGGCGATTGCCTTGACGAGTTGAAGCAGTACGACAGGGCCATACCCGTCTTCCAGCAGCTCGTCGCGCTTTTGCCCGGCCAGACTTTTCCCAAATACGATCTTGCCGTCATCCTCGTCACGGCCAAGCAGAACGACGCCGCAATCAAGGTCCTTGAGCCACTGCTCACTGCGGACCAGTCTGACCCGGACATCCTCAGCCTCGCCTCCGAGGCCTACGAGACCGTGGGAGACACACCCAAAGCCGTATCGCTCCTTCGCCAGGCCATCGTCCTCAGCCCCGCCACCGCCAATTATTACGTCGCCTTCGCCGGGCTCTGCCTCGATCACGACTCGTTCCAAGTCGGCATCGACATGATCAACGCCGGCCTTCAACGCATCCCGACCGACCCCGCGCTTTATCTCTCCCGCGGCCTGCTCTATGCGCAGTTGGCCCAGTACGACAAGGCTGAAGCCGACTTCGGAAAGGCCGAGCAGCTTGATATCTCTGGCAGCCTCAGTTTCTACGCGGTGGACCTCACCGAAATGCAAAAGAACGATCCCGACAAAGCCCTCGCGCAGGTGCGAGTCCAGCTTAAGACCCACCCCGAAAGCCCCCTGCTCAATCTCCTGCTCGCCGAGCTACTTATGACCCAAACCCCGCCCGCGGAGAGCCCCACCTACCGCGAAGCCTTCAAGTCCGTCCAGCTCGCGGTCCGGCTCAAGCCCGATCTCGTCAAGGCGCACGATCTCCTCGCCGACATGTACATGCGCTCCAGCCAGTACAACTTCGCCGTCGAGGAGTGCAGGACCGCGCTTCGGTACTCGCCTTCCGACGAGACTGCGATGTACCACCTCATCATCTCCCTACGCCACGAAGGGGGACACGCCGACGAGCTGCCCCCGCTGGTTAAGCGGCTTGCGGAAATGCACCAGGAATCAATGAAGGCCGAGACCGGCAGGAAAAGGTTTCGCCTGGAAGAGCAGCAGCCCCCGGCCGCCTCCGCAAACCAGTAGCCACTCACCGCAAGCACAGGCATCCACGGTTTTAACTGGTTAGAAACAGCCTTGTCCTGGCGCTACAAAACCCTAACTCCTTTCCGATAAACTTATGATAATAAGATATTTACGCGATCTTATACTGTAAGACACTGTGCATTACTTGCCAAGTTCCATCGGCGAGCCTAGATTTCACGCGAAACCTGACCGGAGGGCTTGGTCGCACCGGGTATCGGGGCGGGCGGTTGGTCAGGTTCATACAGGCTAATCGATTTACCGGGAAAATCAGACTGGGGTTCCCGGTTCCATTTGGTGCCAGATGAATCGTTCGCAAAGCCGGCGCGCGATCCAGAATTGAAGCCTCTAAACGTTTCCCCTGCTTTCCCGCCCTCGCGTCTATGGCGAGCCGAAAGCGAATTTCGAGGCAGACTGGCTCCGTTTCCAGCCGGGGAAACGTAATTAACAGAAGCCAGAGCCACTGGCCGGACCGGGAAGACTGCGTCGTAAGCAACTGGCGTCTACCGGGTTTTCGAACTTTCAAAGGAGACTCCATGACCACCGTGAGATTTGCGAAAAGAGTTTCACTCCTTGTAGTCCTCTCGTTGGGCTTGGGAGGATTGGCGGCGCTCGCCCAGTTCCTCAGCGGGATTGAGGGCACGGTCCACGATTCCTCAGGGGCTGTCATCGCAGGAGCCAAAGTCACCATCACGGACACCCGCCTGGGGGTAACGCGAACCACCACCACCAACGAGGCCGGCTACTTCCGTTTCGACAGCATCGCCGCATCCGGCTATACCCTCGAGATCCAGATGACCGGCTTCAAGACCTTCCACCAGTCAGGACTCACCCTTGAAGTCGGTCAATTGCGGACCCTCGCCCCGGTTCTCGAGGTTGGCGATGTATCCACCAATGTCACTGTCTCGGCAGTGGCAGCCACGGTGGATCTTGCCACTCCCACCACCGGGACCGTCATCTCCAACGTCACCCTCGACCAGACTCCACTGCCCGGCCAGAACATCTACGGTCTCTCCGCCCTGACCCCCGGCATGACCGGCGCCGCGGTTGAAACCGCGGGCAATGATAACTACACCAACGAATACGCGGTCAACATCAACGCCGCCGGGCTGCGCCAGGAGCAGAACGGATACGAGATCGACGGCGCATACACCAACACACCCTCCCGGGGCGGCGGCACTTCCATCTCGCCCAACCCTGAAATCGTGCAGTCCGAAGATGTCCGAACTAACGATTTCGACGCCCAAAAAGGAAGAAACGGCGGCGCCACGGTCGACGTCTTCACCAAGTCAGGCTCCAACCAGTTTCACGGCAACATCGACTACTGGTTCACCAACGAAAACCTTTCCGCACTCACCCATTTTGAATCCTCGCTGCCGCCCTACCAGCGCAACGAATTCAGCTTCACCATGGGCGGCCCGGTCTTCAGGAACAAGCTCTTCTGGTTCGGCGCCATTGACGTCCTCCGCTCCAGCGTCACGACCGCCAGCACCTCCACCGTCGAAACCCAGGACCTCTACAACTGGGTCAATACCAACCTTCCCAACACCGTCGCCGATGAGATCATGACCCTGGCTCCGCCTTCAACTTATGCCACCGCTTCCAGTCCCGGGGCCGAAACCGTCAGCCAGATCACGGGCAGCTACTACCCGGCGCCCTCCGGCATCCCTCCCAATCTCGACGCCCTCGGCAACGTCAATTTCACCTTTTCCGCACCAAAAAACGGATACCAGTGGAGCTTCAGAATTGACGACTATCTCGGCCAGAACGACCGCATCTACGTCGATGCCATCCGAACTTACGACACCACTGGAGTTCCCCAGCCGCGGCCTGCGCTGAGCAATGTGGACGAAGGCAGCTCCGATTTTGTGAATGTCGACTGGACCCATACTTTCTCTTCGCACCTTCTCAACGAAGCAGGGGCGAATATCATCCGTCCCTACGGCCAGAACGGAGGCGCTCCCGCCTTCCAGATTCCCTACATCAATGTCACCGGCCTCAGCGGCTTCTCAAACTGGGGTCCAGGCAACTTTACTCAGACCACGGTCGGCTGGCGCGACGTCATGACCGCTTCCATCAAGACCCACACCCTCAAGTTCGGCTTCGACCAGTTCAATATCCGCGAAAACGATACCCAGGGTGGCGCCTTCGATCGCCCCACCTATAACTTCAACAGTCTCCTCGACTTCATCCAGGGCAAAGCCACTTCTGAGAGCGGCACTCCGGTCAGCCTCATTACCCACCAGGAAGCGCCCTACAATCGCCGCTACCGCGAACTGTACACGGGTTTCTTTGTCCAGGACGACTGGAAGATCAAGCCGACATTCACGCTCAACGCCGGTGTCCGCTACGACTCCATGGGCAATCTCTTCTCCATCCTCAGCCCGCAGTTCTCCAATTTCAACTTTGGAACGGGAACGGGGCCGGAAGCCCAGGTCGCCGCCGGTGTTGCCGCCCTCAATCCGAATAATCACGTCGTTGATCACAATGTCTGGGGCCTCACGCCGCGCGTTGGTTTCTCCTGGGACATCTTCGGCAACGGCAAGACAGCCCTGCGCGGCGGCATAGGGATGTTCTCCGATCAGCCCCCTTACCTGCATATCACCGACATCACCGCCGGCAACCTGCCCAACTTCTATACCCCCTCCGTCAATGTGCAGCAGGGGACAACGCCGGCCCTCCAACTGTGCGATCCGCCCAACGGCTTTAACGACACTTGCCCCGTAGTCGACACCAGCAACGTCACTCTCAACTCGAGTGGCGGCGTCGTAGCGGACGGCGTCCTCCAACGCGCCAGTCTCGGCGGCTCGTCGCCCAACTACAAAATGACCCAGGTCTACGACTGGACCCTCAGCATCCAGCGTCAGTTGCCCCACAGCCTCATCGCCCAACTGAACTACTCCGCCTCCGCAGCACATCACCTGCCTGTGTACAGCCCGGACGTGAACCGTTTCACCGGCGACCTTGTCATGAACAAGGGGACCCTTACTCGTCTCAATCCCAACTTCGGCACCATTCAGTATGCAACGTCCGACAGCAACTCCATTGGCAATTACGGTTCGGCCATGCTGACGCGAACCATGGCCCACGGACTCGCGCTCCAAGGTATCTACACCTACGGCAAAACCCTGGATATCGTCAGCAGCTCCGGATCTCTGGACGGCGGAGCCATCACTTCAAACGCCAACGGCGGCAATTCGAGCCCCATATTCCAGAACTTCGATTACCCGGCACAGCGCGGACGCGCCGACTTCGACATCCATCAGCAGTTCTCAGCCAACGGCACCTGGATGGTCCCGAACAATTACCCCAATGCCCTGGAAAGAAACGTTCTCGGAGGATGGCAGTTCGCCGGTGTCTGGATTCTGCAGACCGGCCTACCCTTCACCGTTTACACTTCCGCGGCGTTCGACCCGGTGTACGACTCGAATGGAAACGTCATCGGCAACACCGGCGGCGACTACAACGCAGACGGCTACAATTGGGACCTCCCAAACGTACCTTCCTTCGGCAATCACTTGAGTGGCAAACATAAGAGCGATTTCCTCAATGGGCTCTTTACCGCGTCCGCCTTCCCCGTGCCGACTCTGGGCACCGAAGGAAGCCTCGGCCGCAACACCTATGACCAGCTCGGCTACAACCGTCTTGACTTCACCTTCGAGAAACTCTTCAAGACCCCTTGGTTCTTTGGCGAAAGGATGACGATCGAAGCCAAGGGCGAAGTCTTCAATTTTCTCAATCGCTCGAACCTTACCGGCATGTCTTCCGATCTGTCCTCCGGCACCTTCGGGCACATGACGAACCAATTACCTGCGCGCTATCTGCAAGTGCACTTGCGTGCCAGCTTCTGAACGGGTTGAACCTGAGGGGGAAGTGTTCGAGTGTGGCTTAACCTTCCTGAGCAGCCTCGCTCGTTAGGGCGCTTCTCCCTTCCTTTTTTAAACAGGTTGCTGCCCCTTGTCCAAGTCGCGTCCTTTTGCCTGCAACATGGCGACGGTGCGTCTCACGATGAGTGTGCGCATTCTGGGGCGACCGCAGGCTTCATGCGATTGTCGCGCTTCGACGTGAGGCGAATTGCGTCAGTTCAGAGTAACTGAATGGGGAGTAAATCAAATGCGGCATCCGTTTCGTTCCGGTTCCATTGCGTGTTTCGGCTTTCGACAAACTCGTAGAACAGCGAATGCGGTTGCGCGCGTCTGCGCCCCGATACTGGTGATCCTTGGCTTCGCCGGCCTGGCTGGGGCTGCAACATCGGATCAAGCGAGCAATGATCAAGCCAGCAATTTTGTCTTGAATCGGGAGAATCGAACCATTGCGGTCGAACCATACGGCCCCAATATCGTTCGAATCACCCTTAGCTCAGAGAAGCCCGCGGCTCTCGCCTCGCCCGGCTATGGAATCACAGGCAAGCCGTCGATGGCGGGCTGGACCGAGACGCAGGAATCCGACGGATACGAGGTCATTCGCTCGGGACAAATGATCGTCCGTATTGCTCCACAGGACCTATCGGTCCCTCACCGTATGCCGCTTGACGCGTTAAATGGATCCCTGAGGCAGCGCTATTTCGGCGGCGGATCTCGGCATGCACATGAACCATATAACGACACCATCTCCATTACAACGTCGTCTGGCAAACCTCTGCTGACCATGCGGCGCTGGTTCATGTTTCCTAACCAGCCCGAGGCGGCCTCCGCGGGCGTAAACAACGAAGAAAAAGCCGACCTCGGTTACCGTGTTTCCGCCACATTCGAATCGCCAGCCGGCGAGCACTATTATGGGCTGGGTCAACATCAGCAGGGCTTTCTCGATCTCCGCGACCACCGTATTGATTGCTGGCACAATTACACCGAGATCGGAGGCGAGACGGTCTGCGTTCCCTTCATGGTGTCGAGCCGCGACTACGGATTGATCTGGGACAACCCCTCGAAAACCACAATCGATCTCGGGTTCAACCAGCAGAACGTCTGGTCATCCGAAGTAGGAGACCGCGTTTCTTTCTTCGTGATCGCCGGAGACAATACCGACGAGATCTATGAGGGCTATCGCAAACTTGCCGGTATCGCGCACATGTTGCCGAAAGCCGCATACGGGTACATCCAGAGCAAGGCGATCTATCCCACGCAGGACCAGCTTCTGGCCGTTGCGAAAGGCTACCGCGACCGCAATTTGCCGCTCGATGTGCTGGTTGTGGACTTCCTGAATATGACAAGGCAAGGCGAGTTGGATCTTGACCCGGCTCGCTGGCCCGATCCTGCCGCCATGAATAAAGAGCTTCATTCGATGGGCATCAAGACCTTGTTGAGCGTGTGGCCGCACTTCGCCCCCGGCACCCAGTTTTACGACATGTTGAAGCAAAAGGGCTGGCTCATCCACAAGGCGGATGGCACTCCGGACTTCGGCGGCTTCACCAACGCGATCGGTCCCAACATCGACACCACCAATCCCGCCGCCGCTAAGTGGTGGTGGGACGAGATAAGGGATCGCTATGTGAAACCGTATGGTTTCGATTACATCTGGCTCGACGAAACCGAACCGGACATCGATCCAGCCAAGGACTTCTTCTACGTAGGTTCAGGGACGCGCTTTTACAACGTCTACCCCCTGTTCCATACAGCTTCTGTTTACGACGGATTCCGGCGCGATTACGGGGATAGCCGACGGGTCATGATTCTCGCCAGAGCGGCATACCTTGGAGCTCAACGCAACGGTACGGTCTTCTGGTCGAGTGACATCATGTCCACGTGGGACATGTTGAAGCGTTCAATCTCCGCGGGCTTGGACTTTACCGCTTCGGGCATGCCCTATTGGGACACCGACATTGCCGGCTTCTTCTCGCCGGAGATTTACCCCACGTACCACCCTGCACATACGCCATTGGTCGACCCCTCGGACGCACGGGAAAACGTGGACAATTACTCAGATTATCCTGAGCTGTTTGTGCGCTGGTTCGAGTGGGGAACCTTCCAGCCTGTCATGCGGGCTCACGGAGAGAGAGAGCATAACGAAGTTTGGTCCTATGGCAAACAGGCTGAGCCCATCCTTGAGAAATACCTCCGCCTTCGCTACGAGTTGCTGCCCTATATCTACTCGCTCGCCTATCAAACCTACCAGACCGGCGCTCCCTACATGCGCGCCCTCTTCATGAACTTCCCCAATGACCCCCATGTCGCAGATATACGCGACGAATACATGTTCGGTCCCGCACTTCTCGTAGCGCCGGTCACTGATCAGGGAGCGACCAGCCGCCTCGTCTATCTTCCCGCCGGAAGCGACTGGTATAACTACTGGACTAACGAACGCCTCAAGGGCGGCCAGACCATCCGCGCCGCCGCGCCAATCGATACCATCCCCATCTTCGTGCGCGCTGGTTCGATCCTCCCGCTCGGCGATCGGGTTCTCGACGCTGAACAGAAGCAGGACATCAAGCAAATTCGCGTCTATCCCGGAGCTGACGGCGACTTCACCCTCTACAGCGACGACGGATTGACGTACGCCTATGAGAAAGGCGACTTCCAGCTCACTCACATCCACTGGGACAACGCCGCCCACAAGCTTTCGCAGACCGGAACCAAAGCCTGGACCAGTGACGCCGTCGTCGACATCGTTCACGCGAAATAGCCCGCGCTGTTCAGCACCGAAGCGCGGGTGGCAACCATTCCGCCCAATGCCGGGGGTCACAATGCAAATCCGCAACGCACCAACATTGCTCGCCGCGGCATCTCTCCTGCCCTCGCCGCTTCTACCACTGTGGTGCTCTGCCCGGCTACATCGAATACCTTGAGGAGACGCGTGCGAAAAACTGGCCGGCGTCCGAATCCGCCATCACCAGTAATACGACGCCACCACCTGCGGAGGACCCGAAATCATATCCGTGACCGTGGTCTGCAACACGAACTCCGCATTCTTTGTTTGCCACCCGGCCGGGGCGTTCTTCAGTGCGCCCTTCAGCTCTTCCTCACTCGATACAAATTCCCCTGCGGCCTGGGTCCCGCTGTCTCTGACCCCCGCCACGGCAATCGTAAATTGCCCAGTCTTCGAGTCCAGCAGCCGTGCCACGATTGCATAATCCTTGACCAGCGCTCCCGACTTATCGAACTGCGTCTCCCAGGATGGGCCGCCCGGCGTCAGTTCCCGAATCTCCAACCTCCTGCCGTCTTCAACAAACGCAAAGTGCAGGTTCGACATCATGTCCATCGTCCACTTATTGTTGAATGCGCCCACCACTATCGCCGGTGAATTCCTCAGATCCTCAAATGAGTAATTCGAACCGATCCTCAGCTGGTTAGTTTTGCCGATCTTGCCCAGCAGCGCGGAAAGCTTCACCGCGGTCGACACATCTCCAATGGCCACTCCATACCCGTCGTAGAGCAGCATCTCGCCCCACGAAATCTTCTCGTTGGGGTCAAGCGGCAGTGGGACATTCGATCGCTCCACTTCCGTCTGGAACGTCCCCGGATGCGTCCGCGTATATCTCTCATACAGCTCGAGGCTCGGCCTGTAGGTGACGCCCTTCGCCAGGCAGATCAGTGCCGGCTGCTGCGTGGCAAACACCGGAGCCCAGAACTCCGCCAGCACCGAATTCGGCCGAGTGCCGCGGTGAATCGTCAACGTGGCAACCACCGCCGCAATTGCCAGCACCGCGCAAATACCCGCAATCACCCACCGTCGTATCGGCGAGCGTTTCTCTTCCTGATGCGGCTCAGGCGCGGCTGCGGGCAAATGAACCTGCGGCGCATGATTGGCCACCGCCGCTGCAGCGCCAATGTGGAACACCGGCGAATACGACCCCACGGGCAGCTCAATCCTTACGTGGCACTCTTCCGGCACGGACTGATAATACTGGTCCAGCCTCCGCCGCACCTCACCCGCCTGCACGCGAACCACGGGGTCGTCTCCGGTCGCGTAGCCTGGCGGGCGATGAAAGACTTCCGTACCGATCGTACGTTCCTTCAACAACTCGGCATGGCCCATTAGCTGCTGATGAACTACAAAGGTAAGGAATTGTGTGCTGCGAGCGGCGCTCCTGAAGAACGGGCTGGCCAGAACCCTTCCGAGTTCGAGAAGAATCGCTTCCCGATCAAACTCGTGCCCATTCCCGGCAGAACGAGTGGTTGGCTGGCTCTCCGGAAAATCAACAGAAGCTTTCATCGGTCCCCCGTTGGCGTCCCGAATGCGCACTGTAGAAATGAAAACTTTTCCAGACCGTTTCGTTTTGTTCTCAGGCCAATAGCCGAGCAGTGCGCTCCGAAATGCAAATTGCAAGGCTTACAAAAAGAGTTCTGGAACGTTGTCAAGTCGCTCGCGGATTGGATTCTTGCCGGCCCCTCTGTGCGTCAAGGAAGAACGAATCGATGGAGAAAAGCGGCCGCTCAAGCAGAATATCTTCTCTTATCCGCGCCATCTTGCCACGAACGAAAGTAGACCGAAACGCGCCGGACGTTGTCAAGCACACCCCACACTGCGTGCCTCGCGTCACCCCTCCAAAGCGTCGCGCCAGACCGACCACAGCCCCAATTTAACCGTCGGATTTTAATTGAGATAAGCTGCTGCTGCCTTACGGTAAGACACCGTATGAAACGTGCCGCGCAGCCGGCTTTGCCCCGCTCCGTCAGTCCATCGTCATCCGGGCCGGCTCGCCTCAAACCCCGTGGTACAGCCGGTACTGCTCGTCGCGAACCTGCGGAAACGCCTTGAAGATCACCGGCGCCACAGCCGACGCCACCTTCCACTCCAAACCCTGCGCCCCCTGCTGGCTTGCCGCCATCAACTGCGCCCGCGTAAACCGGCTCTCGGGCGAATTTATAGCAAACAGCGTCAACGGCCCGCACAGCAGCGCCACCGTGTCAGGATGCTGCGAGTCCACTGCCTCAATCCGCATCGTCCTGTCGATCGTGTACTCGATGCTGTCGCCGTCCTTCCATTCCCGATGCACGGGCAGGAAAGCCCCCGGCCGCACCTCGCCATCCACAGTGCGTCCGTTCACCGTCATCCCGGTGTTCCGTCCTGCCCACTCCGGCACGCGCAGAAAAATCGAGAATGTCTCAGCGCGGTCGGCATGCACGCGCAGACTCACTTCGGATGCATAGGGATAGTGCGTTCGCTGCTCCAGCGCGATCCGCGAGCCATTCCGTAGCCAGCTCACGCGCGATGGCACGAAGAGATTCACATACACACCCTCGGGCGACTGAAAATAGGAGCTGATCCCGTAATCGGCAGTGACCTGCGGAAACGTTCCCGAGCAGCAGGGCCACTTCTCTGGGTAATAGACCTTGGAGCCGTTATTGTTGTAATCGGAATAGTAAAAGCTGAAGCCGTCGGGCTGCAGCGGCTTCGCGCCGAGAATCGTGTTGTAGAGCACCTTCTCCATGCTGTCGCCGTAGCGGCTATCGCCCGTGATGCGCAAAAGATAGCGCACGATTTTGAAGTGGCCGTACGCGCCGCACGGCGTCTCAAAGCTCGCGTGCGTGCTTGTCAGGCTTTCGCCCAGCACTGCACTTCCCGGCCCGCAAAACGTCTCATTCGGTCCCCAGCCGCCCGTGGCAAAGCTCTGTGCCAGCACGAACCCGAATCCGTTGCGCGCCGCGCGCAGATGCTTCTCGCTGCCCAGCACCAGATACGCCTGCGATGCGGAGCTTAGCGCGTTCACGTGGCTATACGCATGCTGCTGCGGCAGCGCGTTCTTTCCCGCCGCCAGCGGATCAAAATAGTCTTCGTCCTGCAGAAACCGTTGCGCCAACGCCAGGTAGCGCTTGTCCCCGCTCCGCTTGTACGCGAGAAAGAAATTCTCCGGCAGCGTATAGCTCTCGTCCCATGTGTAGGAGATATTCTTGTGCGGACGCGCAGCCATCTCCGGGCGGGTGAGAGCCTTCGGCGGCAGATACGGCAGCACCGCATCTGTCGCCCGCGCCAGCACATCCAACGCATCCGGATCGGCGGCAAACTGGTGGGCGTCAATCAGCCCGCAGTTGCTCTTGTCAAAGGTGTAGCAGGGCAGCGGATAGTCCACATAAAACTTGGGCGAAATCGCCTCGGCAAAGCCTCGCACCAAGCGATGTACCTTCGCCTGCGTCGGCTGGTTGCCCGTCGCCGCATACGCCCGCGACAGCCCCGACAGATACTGCCCGAAGGTATGGCCCGGTACATACCCCGTCATGTTGTTCGGCGGGTCGAACTCCGCTGACCAGCTGTACCACCCGCCCATATCCTCGCCCGGCGCCGGCAGCCCGGCCTTTTGCCGAAAGGGCTTCAGCAGCGAGTCCTCATCCATCGCCAGAAAGAAGGAGTGATTCGCGTTGAACTGCTCGAGCATCGGGCCTTCCAGCAATTCCACATCGCCGTAGCCGAACTGCGCCAGCTTGGTTGCACCGCCCGCCATTTCAACTTCCGCCCGTGCAATCGAGCGAAGCCTCGGCAGAGTCAGCCCTACGGCGGCCGCGCCACCCTGCATGAATGCTCTGCGAGACAAACTTCTTGTCATGACGCCCTCAAGATTGGAAATCGTTCCGGCAGGAAACCAGGCAGGCTGGTCGATCCGTCGCGTTCGTCGCGCCCGCCGAATGACGGAATACAGCAGGGGGAGCGTTTCGATGCGCCGCCAAGCCTTCGGAGAAAACCCGGCAAAGGGTTACTCCGACGTCCAAATCGCTAACAAGCAATCCGGTCTATTCGTTGCGTGACAAAATCGATTCAACTCCCATAGCCTGACTGCATCCGCCGCAAGCGCCAGCGACTCGCCTCACAATCCGACGCCGCAGTTCACTATCGACGTCGTCCACGCCTTTCATAGATTCCGATGGTGCCGAAGAGCAGAAAGCCCACCACAGCGATCATGATAATGGACCACGGCTGAAGCGGATCGCCCATGTAGTTCCTCCTCTACGCGCCGCATTCGAATGGCGCTCTTCCAGGTAACAATTGTTGCACAACCCGCAATCCGCTTGGCAATTGGCCTTTACTGGGATTTATTCTGAATCGGTCAGTTGGGAGCCGGATAAGCTTTTCGAAGGTGAAATTGGTCGGGCACCGCGCCGGCTGGCGACAATCGACATTGAAGGGGAAAAAGTATGAATTGGAAAGTCATGCATAACCTCGCGCTTGGGGTTGTGGGGATCCTTTGCGTCGGGCTCGCATTGGCAGGCGCGTCCTCCGCTCAAGATCCACCTTCGAAAACGGAAAAGATCGAATGGACATGGGAGGTCAGACCCGCGCATTCTGATCCGCAACTTCCTAACGTTCTATTATTGGGAGATTCAATCACGCGCAACTACTACCCAGAAGTGGAAAAGCAGTTGACGGGTTTCGCGAATGTCTACCTTATGGCAACATCTGCTTCAATCGGAGATCCGCGCCTGCTCCGACAGATCGCGGACTATTCTACTGCGCAACCCGAACATTTCAACGTTGTTCACTTCAATAATGGGATGCACGGGTGGGATTATTCAGAGGCTGAATATCAGGAAGCCTTTCCCGCCTTTCTTGCGGAACTCCGCACCGTTGCACCCAAAGCTGCTTTTGTCTGGGCGACCACGACCCCTGTCAAAGCGGACGTTGAGCCGGGTCCGACAAATGCCCGGATCGAAGCAAGAAATCGAATTGCAGATTCAGTCGTCAAGTCGCAAGGAATTAGGGTCGATGATCAGCACAGTTTGATGAACACGCATTCCGATCTGTATCAGGACTCCGTCCATTTTGACGAACAGGGTGCCGCGATACAAGGTGACCAAGCTGCAAAGGTGATTCGAAAGGTTCTGGTTGAGTCCAGGCGCTAAGATACGGTGATCGCGCCTTTGATTTCTCGTTCTTCGTGAGAGTTTGGTAGGCTGCCATACCCTGTAAGGAATGACATTCGCTGAACTGGAACGAACATTGATGATGTTTGCGCGGAGCAGCAGGAGCTGTAATTGAAAGCTCCTGTCTTGCCAACTCCTGGCAGCAACAGATTCATCTGAATGATCGCGACGGACACTGCTCATGAAACTAACAGAGTCGTGCGCAGGCCGCATGTCCAGTCTTGCTGCGCTAAGCGCCGAGCAGTCCGCCTGCGGCGGCTGTCAAAGCTAAGCGAAGCGCAATTTCGGGCCAATGTAGTTCTATTGGCATGTAACGCTTGGATTCTCCTGCGGCAGAATTGGATGCCACATCCGGTGCGCGACTTACGGCTAACCGCTGGCCCTTCGATCGGATTCGCTCTCTTCACGGTTGCGATGGTTTTCGAGATTTGAGCATGCTTGCCTCAATGTTGACCCGGTCATGCCGACTGTCATTCCCCATCGTTAAATGCCGATGGTACGAGCCCTCTGTGACGCGAGATTGCTTTGCACGGCGAGGCGTCTCGCGCTCAAAGATGGCGGGTTGATATAGGCGTGTACAAGCCGCTTCTTTTTTGACTGCATTTGCCTCTGACAACCCCGCAAAACGAATCGGCGTCCAAGCAGGTGTCCAGCCTGGAAGGACATTCCGCCTCCGGAGACAGAAATGAGCGACGCATCCGACGTACTCGTAGAGCGACTCATCGCATGGGGAGTTGACACCATCTTTGGTCTACCGGGAGATGGAATCAATGGTGTTTTCGAAGCCCTTCGCAAGCAAAAGGACAGGATCCGATTTGTGCATGTCCGGCACGAAGAGTCTGCTGCCTTTATGGCTTGCGCCTACGCCAAGTTCACCGGACGGCTGGGAGTTTGCATTGCCACCTCCGGGCCCGGTGGTATTCATCTACTCAACGGCCTCTACGACGCCAAGATGGATCATGCGCCGGTTTTGGCCATCACAGGTCTGCAGCACAGCGATCTCATCGGCACTTTTACCCAGCAGGATGTTGCATTGGACAAGCTCTTCATCGATGTCGCCACGTTTAACGAGCGCGTCATGAATGGTGCCCACATGGAAAGCCTTGTCGACCTGGCCATACGGTCCGCCTTGACATCCAGAGGAGTCGCGCACATCACGATTCCGGTCGATGTGCAGGTACAGGAAGTCAAACAGGGTCGCTCGCCTAGAAATCCTGTGCATCATACTTCGGCCGTATCCGCTTACTTTGAACAACTGCCGGCGCACATTGAGTTGGAGCATGCGGCTGACATCTTGAACCGCGGGAAAAGGATCGCTATTCTTGCAGGACAGGGTGCTCTTCACGCGACACAGGAACTTGAAACCATCGCCGAGCAACTTGGTGCTCCAATCGTGAAAGCACTCTTGGGCAAAGCTGCCGTTCCCGACGACAGCCCATATACAACGGGAGGCATCGGATTGCTGGGCACTGAGCCTTCTCAGGATGCGATTGAAGGCTGCGACACCCTTTTTATGGTCGGAACCTCGTTTCCGTATATCGAATTCCTGCCCAAACCCGGCTCGGTGAAGTGCGTGCAGATTGAAATCGATCCGCAACGCATCAGCCTCAGATATCCCGCAGACGTAGGCCTTGTTGGCGATTCGAAGACTTGTTTACGAGCGCTTATCTCGATGGTTAAAAAACACGACAAGGGCTTCCTCGAAAAAGCACAGCGTGCGAAGGCGCAGTGGGAGAAGTTGATGGAAGAGCGCGGCACTCGTGCGGACAAGCCCATGAAGCCTCAAGTCGTTGGGTGGGAGTTGGGCAAACGCATCCCCGCGAATTCGATCGTCACTTCCGATTCCGGGACCATTACTACGTGGTGGGCCCGTTATGTGCCGGCATTGCGCGGCCAGAAACATAGCTGCTCCGGCAATCTTGCAACCATGGCGTGTGGTCTACCTTATGCAATTGCCGCGGCCGTCGCTTATCCCGACCGGCCGGTATTCTGCATTATTGGAGACGGTGGCCTGAGCATGCTGCTCGGTGAGCTCATTACGGTCGCAGCTTACAAACTCAATATAAAGATCATCGTCATCAAGAACAACACGCTCGGCCAGATCAAGTGGGAACAGATGGTGTTTCTCGGTGATCCCGAATATGCGTGTGATCTGTATCCGGCCGATTTCGTCATGATTGCCCGTGGAGCGGGGATCGACGCCATTCAGATTGGAGACCCTGCATCCTGCGGTTCTCAACTGGACAACATTCTTAGTCATGTGGGGCCCGCTCTCATCGAAGCAGTGGTCGATCAGTTCACACCGCCGATGCCTGCAAAGGTCAAGCCATCGCAGGCGCTCAAACTCGCTGAAGCCCTGGCCCGCGGAGAACCAAATCGGATGAAGATCGCGTTGACGAATGCACATGATAAGGTACGCGAACTAGTCTGATTACCGTGTCACATCTTTTGAGGAATCTCATGGGGATCTCTCAGCCGACAATCGAAGCAGTGGATATTTCGGTGTTCACGATCCCGACGGATGCTCCTGAAGCAGACGGCACGCTCAGTTGGAGCTCAACCACCTTGGTTCTCGCCGAGATAAAGGGCGGCGGCGCCACGGGGCTGGGTTACACGTATGGCAATCAAGCAATCTCAATCGTTGCCAGGCATGTGGCTGAGCGGTGCCTCGTTGGACAGCGGATCTTCGATATTCCGCAGTTACACCAGAGTATGCGGAGGCAGGTGCGGAACGACGGCAACCAGGGAATCACGGCGATGGCAATCTCCACCCTGGATATCGCCGTTTGGGATCTAAAAGCAAGGCTTCTCGACTGCTCCATTGCAGACCTGGTCGGAAGTGCTCAGACAAGCGTGGCCGCGTATGGCAGTGGAGGCTTTACATCCTATTCCAATACGCAGCTCGCGAAGCAACTATCCGGATGGGTGAAGAATGGACTGACCAAAGTCAAGATGAAGGTTGGAGCGGACCCCAGTTCCGATCCAGATCGAGTGAAAGCTGCGCGAGAAGCGATCGGAGCCGATGTCGCGTTGTATGTGGATGCCAACGGCGGTTATGACGCGAAGCAGGCGCTTGCATTGTCCTATCGCTTCGCGGAATACGATGTCTGCTGGTTCGAGGAACCGGTCAGTTCCGACGACCTCGCCGGGCTGCGCGATATCCGTATCGCAGTTCCGCAGGCAATGGAAGTTGCGGCTGGCGAGTACGGGTACGATTCGCAGTATTTTCGACGGATGCTCGAACAGAAAGCTGTCGATGTGCTGCAACTGGACGCAACCCGCTGTATGGGCTTCACGGGCTTTCTAAGCGCCGCGAACGTTGCCGCCAGTTTTAACACTCCGCTCTCCGCTCATTGCGCGCCCACACTGCACATGCACGTGGCCTGTTCTATTCCTGGCTTCCGGCATGTCGAATATTTTCACGATCACGTTCGGATCGAAGAGAAACTCTTCGACGGTTTTATCGCAGCCAGGAACGGCGAGCTTAAACCAGATCGATCTCGGCCAGGACTAGGACTCACTTTCAAGCGGAAGGATGCCGAACGCCTCGCAGCGTAGGACGTTTCGATGATCGACGAGCTGAGCGAACCCATTTTCAACAACGCGCCACGGTGGCCAAGGCTCCGACCGACTTCGAGCACAGGATGATGGAGACCTCGGATGAGTTTTGTTTTGGCCACTGCGCTTGAGAAGACTGCAAAGAAATCGCTTCCTAACCCACTGGGGAACGCGGCGGCCGGAGCACTTGAGCATATTCAGCACGGATGCTTCCAGAGAACTCTCAGTCTGCTGGTCGCTGTGACCAGCGTCGCGAGCGGACTTGAGGTCGGTTACGAGCATTACAAGGGAAGCTACAGTAACCCCGTAATGTACTCGCCCGTGTCCTTGAGTGGTGCGCTGGCCGGAGCCGGGATATCAGGTGTTTTTAGCCGATGGAGTGCGCGCGTCATCCTTCGGTGTGTGAGTGCCGCTACGCTGGTCGACGGAATCATCGGCTTCTTCTTCCACATCCGCGGAATCGCGCGCAAGCCGGGCGGCTGGCGTCTTCCGGTTACGAACATCGTCATGGGTCCCCCAATCTTTGCTCCGCTATTGTTCGGGACCAGTGCCTATTTGGGCCTGATGGCCTCGTACCTGAGACGAGAGGACGAGCTCGGAACGGTCGCGGCGCGTGGCCACGAGATCGTCGAAGCTGTGATTCCGGGAAAGTCGGACTGGCGAACGGACCTGCGGTACGGCCGTTTCCAAAAGCATCTATCGGTAGTTACGATCCTATGGGCTTTCTTCAGTGGATTCGAAGCACTCTACTCGCATTACAAAACCAATTTCCGCTACAAGGCACAGTGGACACCGGTCATTCTGGCACCTTTGTTGATGGCGGCGGCAGCGGGAGCCATCAAGAGCCGCCGGATCGCGAACACATTGTTGCCCGCCGCTTCAACTCTCGCTCTCGCGGATGGTGCTGTCGGGTTTTATTATCACGCTCGCGGAATTGCGCGGCGTCCGGGCGGCCTGAAGAAACCGCTTTACAACACGCTTTATGGACCGCCGATCTTCGCACCTTTGCTTTTCGCAGCCTGCGGTTTTCTGGGCGTGCTCGCCAGCCTTCTACAGAGGGAACAGGGCAAATGAAAAAGCGTTCCTTTCCTGTGAATGCGGCGGGAGCTGCGATCCGTGATCTTGATCAACCTGGGTACTACCCGGACTTCAGCACGTTGCGGCAGCGGAAGAGTTGGGACGCCGCGACACACCACCTGGTGAGTGAGCGGGTCGAACGAATACCACAGGTACGATTCTTCTCAGTCGAAGAAGCAGAACTGCTGGAATCCATCATCGATCGGTTGCTGCCGCAGGACGACCGCACCGAGAATCGCACAATTCCGATTCTCCCCGTCATCGACGAACGGCTTTTCAAGAACGCTTTGAGCGGCTTTCGTTACGAGGATATGCCACCGGACCGCGAAGCCTACAGGCTTGGTATCAGGGCAGTTGATGAAATGGCGCAAAAGCGGTTTGGCGTTCGATTCGTTCGGTTGACCGTGGAGCGGCAGGAGCTGCTTCTCGAGTCACTTCACGACGGCAAGCCCGAGCCGGAGCACGAAGTGTGGGAGCAGGTGCCGATTCACCGATTCTGGGCCTTGCTTGTGGAGGATTGCGTCACTGCTTATTATTCGCATCCGTGGGCGTGGGATGAAATCGGATTTGGTGGGCCTGCTTATCCCCGAGGCTACATGCGTCTGGAAAATGGTCTGCCGGAGCCATGGGAGACGGATGAAACACGTTATGAATGGCACGCTCCACTCGACTCCAGATCCGATCTTCCCCGCTCCGCTGATGACGCAAAGCCTTCCCGACGGGACGGAGAGCGGTGATGACGATCTTTCGCTCCTCAACACAATCGCCCACTCATCGGCTTGGACCTATACAGACTCTCCCAGGCCCGATGCGGAGATTTCCGGATCATGAACCAGTCGACTATTGCATAGTAGGAGTCGGCTCCGCGGGCGGAGTGCTGGCGCAGCGTCTTGCTCGAGCTGGATTTCGGGTGGTCGCTTTGGAAGCCGGCCCCTTCTGGGATACGGAAAGAGATTGGGTTAGCGATGAGAAAGGGTCGCACGAACTCTATTGGAATGACCTGCGCATCACGGGTGGCACCCATCCGCTGGCACTGGGTGCGAACAACAGCGGCAAAGGCGTAGGAGGCGGATCTGTTCACTGGGCAGCATTCGCTCCGCGGTTTCATCCCTCGGATTTCCGGATCTACACCGAGGATGGTGTGGGTGCCGATTGGCCCATGTCCTACTGGGATCTCAAGCCCTACTACGAACTGCTGGAGCGAGAGATTCCGATCGCCGGACCGGCATGGTTCCCTTGGGGCGATCCGCACGGCTATCCCTACGGGCCACATCCTCTGGGAGGTGTCGGCGACATCCTGGTGCGCGGATGTACGAAGTTGGGGATTCGCAGTGTAGCCGGCGGCCCCGTCGCGATTCTCTCAGCGTCCCATGGAGATCGACCTCACTGCATCTACCGAGGATTCTGCCTGCAGGGTTGCAAGGTTGGAGCGAAGGCCAGCACATTGATCACCCATGTGCCCGATGCGATTGTGCACGGCGCGGAGATTCGGGCGCGCTCGATGGTCTCGCGGATCACTGTGCGCAACGACGGCCGAGTAGACGGCGTCGAATACTTCGATGCGGAAGGCAAACAACATCGCCAGTTGGCCCGGGCAGTGATTGTGTCTGGATACGCGATTGAGACGCCCCGCCTGCTATTGAATTCCGCAGGTCCCAACCATCCTCATGGGCTGGCGAATTCCAGTGGTACCCTCGGCAAATATTTGATGGCGCAGGCTGGCAACGTCGTCGCCGGAAGATTCGATGAACTGATCCGTCTTTACAAGGCTCCTCCCGCGCATGCTCTTTCCGAGGAGTTCTATGAAACCGACAAGCGGCGAGATTTTGCCCGCGGCTTTGCCATTCAGACGGTCGGCCCCCTGCCTGTGGCGTTCGCCACGCATATGATGTCCGCAATGGATGCATGGGGCTGGGGAATGCGCCGCGTCATGATGGACTACAACCACTGGGCTACGCTCGGCGTCCTCGCCGAGATCCTGCCCTGGGAAGACAATCGCGTCGAATTAGCAGATGAGAAGGATCAGTATGGGCTGCCGGTTGCGAAGGTTACGTTCAACCTACACGACAACGACAAGAAACTTATTGAGTTCGGAAAAAACAAAGTAATGGAGGTGATGTACGCGGCGGGCGCCACTCGCGTGGTGCAGGAAGCACGCTACGCACACTTAGTGGGCGCCGCGCGCATGGGGAGCGACCCTGCTACATCCGTCGTCGACAAGTTTGGCCGGAGCCATGACATACCGAACTTGTTTGTATGCGATGGCAGTATCATGCCAACCCAGGGTTCCGCCAACCCTGGCCTGACAATCCAGGCACTCGCTGCAAGAACGGCCGACTACTTAATCAAGCAGGGCGATTCGATTTTCTTTTCCAATCGTCGAGATCAATCTGAGCCCGGAATCCGCTACGACCTCAGCCCGCCGTTTACGCGCTTCAAGGGCAATCCCCATCTGGCCTAGCTTGTTGTCCGCTTCCGTATGCAAATCGCCGCTCCCAAAAACCTGCAACCGAGAGCGAACAAGCCCCGATGATTGCTGAACGTGGCCTCCAGATTGAATGGCTGCGACTGGTCGTCGAATGGACAGTGGGCCGCAAATCCATTCGAGACGGGTTCCCACAGGTTGACTGTATGCCTAACCGGCATCCGGCAGGTTGACTGGAAGGTCAATCGAAACCAGCGTTCCCCGGCCTGGCTTGCTCACCACGCTGAATTGCGCATGGTTGCCGTACAGCACCTCTAACCGCTCCTGCACATTCTTCATTCCGATACCCGCACCCTCTCGGCGCAAGGCTGACTGCGGACGGTTGCCCATTCCCACTCCGTCGTCGGCCACTTCAATGTGTACGCGGTCGCCGTCGAGGCGGCTGCGCAGCGTCACGGTGCCGCCGTTAATGCGCGGCTCCAACCCATGTTTGATGCTGTTCTCAATAAGCGGCTGCAACAGAATGCTTGGTACCAGCACACCCAAAGTGCGCGGATCGATATCTTTCTCCACCCTCAGCTTGTCAGCGCCGAAACGCACCACCTCAATGTCAAGGTAATCGTCTGTAAAACTCAGTTCGTGGCTCAGGGGAACATAGGTGTCATGGTCCTTCAGCAGGGCGCGCAAAATGTTGGCCAGCTTTACCGTCATTTCGCGCGCCAATTCCGGTTTCATACGCACCAATGAGGCGATGGAGTTAAGCGTGTTGAAAAGAAAATGAGGATTGATTTGCCGCTGCAGCGCGTCCAGGCGGGCTTCAAGCAGCAACCGCTTCTGTTCTTCAAGCTTCATTTCGATGCGCAGCGCATTCCACACCTTGATTGCTATGCCAACATCAATCGGTGCGCAAAACAACACCAGCACCTGCAGCCAGGGCTCCGTGGCAAGCAACGCCCACAGCCGATGCGGGAAGGCATGGGCCAGCCAGTCCCGGCACGCCTCTGCCGCCACAATCAGGAACAGCATGAGAAACTGCCGGTCGATGCGCGGTTGGCGCAGGTTGCGGCGCACCCATCGGTAGAGACTCAAGTCAATAAAAGGAGTGAACGACCAAATCTCCTCAGGCTCGACAAAACCGCCCAACAAACCCGCCAGCAATCCCAGCGCGGCATTGAAAGGAAGCGCCAGGTACTCGTGATGGTAGAAGGCGGGCGCCGACAGCACCACGCCGCCCAGCATGGCCCATCCCGGCCCCAGGAACAGGCCGAGCAAAATAATGGTTTCAAATGAAATGTCGGCGGCTAGAAAGTTCGGCACCAGGAACCGGAGCCACACGCCGAGCGTCAGCGGCACCAGGAAAAACGCCAGTAAAGCCAACGTTTGCCTGGGGCGCCGATGCTCGGCAAAGAACAGCCGCCGAAAGGTGCTCCCGCGCGCCAGCACGCTGGCCACCGAGGCGACGACGCCCAGCTTGACAAGAAGCGTAATCAGAATGAGCGTGTCGGTCACCCAATCAATGTATCGCGCCAAGGACCCGGGCATCTAATTCTCAACAACTTATTGCGTGTTGCCGTCGCCTGGTTCGCGGAGTGTGACGGCGATCGCAGCAACCAAGCCAGCTCAACGTAGAATGGAATGATGGGACTAGAAAGCGTGAAAATGATCGCCGAGGCGGACTTTCCTACCCGCTGGGGACACTTCCGCATCATGGGCTTTGAGGGTACACCCCCCGATCCGGCGGAAAACTGTGTCCCGGCATTGTCAGGAAAGGAGCAGGTGGAAGACCTCGTGGCCCTGGTGATGGGCGACATTCACGCCTCGCCCCCACTGGTTCGCATTCACTCGCAGTGCCTCACGGGAGATGTTTTTGGCTCTCTCCGCTGCGATTGCCGCCTCCAACTCGAGCTCGCCCTCGGCATGATCGCACGGGAAGGCGCAGGCGTCCTGCTCTACGAGCAGCAGGAGGGCCGCGGAATTGGTCTGATGGCCAAGCTAAAGGCCTACGAACTCCAGGATCAGGGCATGGATACTGTCGAAGCCAACGTCAAACTCGGTTTTGCCGCCGACTGCCGCGAGTATGAAATGCCCGCCGCGGCGCTGAAATTGCTTGGCGTCAAACAGGTCCGCCTGATCACCAACAATCCCGAGAAAGTTGCCGCGTTGGAATCCGCCGGCATCGCCGTCACCGAGCGCGTCTCCGCTGAGGTGGAGCCCCAGGAAAGTTTCGTGCGCTACCTGCGCACCAAGCACGAAAAGATGGGTCACATTCTCGACGGCGTGAACGAAATCGACACCCTGCGCTGAACCTTCCAATCAGAAAAACCCTGGGGTGCCCCAGGTCCCCGCCTGTCAAGTGCAGAGACATGCTTTACATTTTGTCTCCGGACATCCTTTACACTTGCTGGCATCCGGTGAAGCGGAGGCGGGCTCTGCTGGAGAGCAACCTGACCGAGGAATAGCCGGTTGCGACTCATCGAGACGGTGAGGGAGCGGAGATGGGCCCCAGGCGGGTTCTGTCTCCGCTTTGCTTTTTGCGCTCACCGGATGATAGATCGCCGATGCCTTGAAAACTCGTTTTGGGTTTTTCCTATGAGCGTGGAGGCGTGGCGGCCACATAGCGGTCGATGATCGCTGAGCGGCTGGTCGCCGGGTCGATCTCGCGGATCAGAGTGTTGCAGTAATAAACCAAGAAGCGTTGCTCAACGGGAAGTATGCGCACGCGTTCGCCGATCAGCGCCTTGGAGATGCGGTACGGTTGCTCGCGGATGTCGATGGTGCCGTGGTTGTCGATCTTCAAGGTCCAGGCGCCTTCCGGATACTGCCAGGCGGACGGATTGGGCTGATAGGCGCGCGGACTGGGTTGCCAGCGACTGGCTGGAGTCTGCATGCCGAGCGCCTCGTGCGGGCGGATGTGGTTGTGCTCGCGGCGGAACTCATCGAGCCACAGCTGATGATCCGCGGCGGGTACACCGCGGCAGTCCAGCGCCCGTTCCATGCTGCCGTGGAATCGCTCCACCTTGCCTTGCGTCTGCGGATGGCGTATGCCGGAAAAAAGCAGCGCGATGCCCTGGCGCATCAGCCACAGGCTCAGATAGGTGGCTCCGGCAAACGACTGCGCCTGCCACCATGGAATCCCATGGTCCATCAACATGGCCTCGGGCAGGCCGCACTGTTCAAACGCTCGAATCAGATGCCGCTGCACCAGTCTGCCCTCGGGACGCGCCGTGGCCTCAAGCGCCACCACGTAGCGGCTGTGGTCGTCGATCACCGACAGCGCCGTCGAGGACTTGGGCCACTTCTTGGGTCCCTTGAAGTCCATCTGCCAAAGTTCGTTGGGATGATCGCGCTCGAAGCGCGTCGTGGCGGGCGCGTGACGGTCCTGGTCGCGCACCAGACCGTGGCGCAAAAGCACACGATGAATGGTCGAGGACGGAAGCCCGATGCCTTGGCGGCCCAACAGCACCGCCAGCTTGCGTGCGCCCCAGTCCGGATACTTCTTGCGCAGGGCCACTACCTGCGTTTCCAACTCCGCCCCGGTCTTGGCCGGCGACTCATGCGGCCGACGGCTGCGCTCCTCAATGGCCGCAACCCCGCCCTCCCGATAACGTGCCAGCCAGCAATACCCCGTTGGTCGCGAGATGCCAAACTCAACACATAACCGGCTCAGCGGCTCGCCGCCCCGCAACGCTCGCACCACAAACTCCACACGCTGTTCCCGAACTTCCATCTGCTTCCACGGCATCGTCCCTGCACCTCCGCGCTCGCTCGCGCGGAAGTGTAAAGGATGTCCAGAGACAATGTGTAAAGGATGTCATGGAACTGAACACCCCGCCGCTGCGGAGGACCTGGGATACCTCAAAGCTGAATTGCGTATTCGCAATCACGCGTTCGCGAACTACGGATAAATCCCCCGGATCTTCACCGCCTCTGCCACGCGGCCTACACCCAGCATATTGGCCGCAACGCGCATTGGCACGTTCCGTTCTTCGTGGATTTTCAGCACATCGCGGAATGCCGTCTTCATCACTCGCTCCAGACGGTTGTACACATCCTGCGCCTCCCAGAACAAGTGCTGCTCATCCTGCACCCACTCGAAGTAGGAGACCGTCACGCCGCCGGCGTTGCACAGGATATCCGGAATCACAAACACTCCCTTGGCTTCCAGAATCCTGTCTGCCGCGGGCGTGAGAGGCCCATTCGCCGCTTCGCCAATGATCCTCGCGCGCACCATAGATGCATTTTCCGCGTGGATCGCGTTTTCCAGCGCAGCGGGCACCAGAATGTCGCACTCCATCGCCAGCAGTTCTTCCGCGCGAATATTTTCGGCTTCCGGAAATCCCTCCACGCGCCCCGTCAATGCCTTCAGGTGCATCAGGCTCGGAACATCCAACCCATGCGGATTGTAGATGCAGCCCGTTGAATCGCTTACTGCAATAATCCTGGCTCCTGCGTCATGCAGCAGTTGCGCCGCGATTGAGCCGGCGTTTCCAAAGCCCTGCACCGCGACGGTAGCGCCATTCAGCGGCATGTGCAGATGTTCACATGCACACTGAATCGTGTAAAAGACGCCGCGGCCAGTTGCTTCATTGCGGCCCAGCGATCCGCCCAGGCAGATCGGCTTCCCTGTCACCACGCCCGGAATCGGATATCCCTTCGTCATGCTGTAGGTATCCATGATCCACGCCATGGTTTGCGGGTTGGTATATACATCCGGCGCGGGAATATCCTGCTCCGGCCCGATCAACGGCAGAATCGCGCTTGTGTAGCGGCGCGTCATCCGCTCCAGTTCGCCCTGCGACATGTGCTTCGGGTCGCATGTCACTCCGCCCTTGCCGCCGCCAAATGGAATGTTCACCACCGCGCATTTCCACGTCATCCAGGTGGCCAAGGCCTTTACTTCATCGAGCGTGACCTGCGGGTGGTAGCGGATGCCACCCTTCGCGGGTCCGCGCACCGAGCTGTGCTGCACCCGGTAAGCTTCAAAGCGATGAATGTGCCCATCGTCCATCCGCACCGGCACAGTCACCGTCAGCACGCGCTCGGGATACTTGATCATCTCCCGTGTATCGTTGCTGAGTTCCAATGCGTTCGCCGCCGCATCGAAATTTTCGAGGGCAACGTCATACGCGTTTCCTGTGATTTTCGTCGTGAGCATTCTGATACCCTCCTTGCCTTAACCAGGCCACCGCACGGGTTTCACATCGTCGTCAGCTCAATCTGCATGCACCCCTGCCAGCGAAACCTCATCCGGCTCTGGTTCCTGCTGTGATTGGTAAACCGGAACCAGCCACTTCCGGTATCTCTCCAGGTGTCCTCGCGTCGCATCAAAGTACAGCTGTTGCGCTTCGTGTGTGATCGCGCCGATTGTTCCATCCTTCACCGGCCGATGATCGACACGGACCACCGGCGCGATGCCTACCGCTGTGCCTGTAAAAAATAGTTCGTCACATATATAGAGTTCGCTGCGGTCAATCGGTCTCTCTATCATGTGCAGGCCGAGTTCCCGAAGCGCCAGTTGCATCACCGAGTCGCGCGTGATTCCCTCCAGTACGTTCTCGTTCACCGCCGGAGTAATCAGCACTTCCTTGCGCACCATGAAAATGTTGCAGGTTGCGCCCTCGGCAACATGCCCGCTCTCGTTCAATAAAATGGCCTCGTCGAATCCGCTTTGCCGCGCCTCGTCGCTGGCCAGCGCGCTGTTGACATAAGCTCCGCAAATCTTGGCCCGCGCCGGAATCGCGTTATCCTCGATCCGCCTCCACGAACTCACTCCCGCATGAATTCCCTTGTCTGCGTGCAGATACTCGCCAAAGGGCAACGCAATCACGGCGAAAGCATCCTGGTCGTCGGGACTCACCCCGACCCGTTCCGCGCTCTTGTAGGCCAGCGGCCGCACATACACATTCGTTTTGAATGCATTCCTCCGCATCAGTTCAATCGTGATCTCGCAAAGTTCCTCCGGCGACGCCGGAACATCGATCCGAAGGATGCCGCAATTCCGCTTCCAGCGCTCGTAATGCTCCCTCGGACGCAGCACAAACAACTCCTGCGTTCCCTCATCCCAATGTGCGCGAATCCCCTCGAACACACCCGTCCCGTAGTGCAACGCATGGGTCAGGATTCCCACGCGCGCCTCGCCGAGCGGCATATACTGTCCGCCGAAGTACACAATCAGGTTCGGATCCGCTTCAGCTTTCATGACATCCTCCTGTGCCAACCCTTTCGGTCGACTCCCTGAACAATTCCCGTCCCCGCGCCAGCGCGCGCTCGTCCAGCGCTACCCACTTCGGATTTTTCACGAGGCGCCGCAGTGCTGCATCGATGCTGGCTTGCGGCAGTGCGTCATTCATCTCAAGCAAAGCGCCGAGCATCACCATGTTGGCTGCGCGTGCATCTCCCAGCTCATTGGCAATTTGCGTAAACGGCAGCGCCAGCACCCGCACATCATCCCGCCGGCATTCCTCGGGAAACGTTTCGCCGTTGTAGATCACCCAGCCGCCGGCGCGCACGCTCGCATCGAATTTCTTCAGCGATGGCTCGTTCATTGCCACCAGCACATTGGGTACCGTGACCAGCGGCGAATCGATCGGCTCCCGTGAAAGCCGCACATGGCAATTCGAAGTGCCCGAACGCATCTCAGGACCATACGACGGGAGCCAGGAGACCTCAAGCCCCGCATCCAGTCCGGCCTCAGCCAGAACTTCACCCAGCAGTAACACACCTTGCCCGCCAAAGCCCGCAACCCGCACGTGAAGATCCACGGCTTCGGCCCGCTCCTCGCAGGCAGAATCGCCTTCCGCCAGGTCATCATGCGCAATACCAAGAATCTGCGGAATCCTTTCGAGCGCCGGCGCCATCTCAGGCAGTGGGCGGGGCTGTGTTTCCTTGGTGTGATCCTGAAACACTCCCAGGGGAAAAGTCTTCTCCATCACATCGCGCACCCAATGCTGCGAGTCCACCGGAGACATCTTCCAAATCGTCGGGCACGGTGACAGTACCTCAATCAAAGAGAAGCCCAGCCCGCGCACCTGGTTCTCCACGGCCCGCCGAATCGCGCGCGTCGCCTGCGCGATCTGCTTGTTGTCTCCCAGGCCCACGCGCTCGATATACACGGGAGCCTGCAGCGTGGCAAGCAATTCGCTTACGTGCAGCGGATATCCCTCATTCAGTGCGCTGCGGCCATTCGGAGTGGTCGTGCTCTTCTGGCCCAGCAGCGTCGTGGGCGCATACTGCCCGCCCGTCATGCTGTAGATCGCGTTGTTCACGAAAACCACCGTAATGTTTTCGCCGCGATTCGCCGCGTGCAGAATCTCCGCCGATCCGATGGCCGACAAATCCCCATCACCCTGGTAGCCGATGACGATACTCTCCGGCCGGCTGCGCTTCACTGCTGTCGCCACCGCGGGCGCGCGTCCGTGGGCGGCCTGCACGTTGCCCACGTCAAAGTAGTAGTACGCAAACACCGAGCAGCCGACCGGGCTGATCAGAATCGTCCTGTCCTGGATGCCCAGATCGTCGATGGCCCGAGCCAGCATCTTGTGAATCGTCCCATGCCCGCATCCAGGACAATAGTGCGTCTGATGCTGCAACTCGTCCTTTCGCTCATAGGTCTCATAGAACGCCTTGGGCTTGCCGTGCACGACCGTATATTCAGAAACCAATTCGCTAGACATGGGCCATGCGCTCCTCTTCCGGCTGCATTGCTGCTGTGAATCGCCGAGCTATTCTGAGCACAAACTCGAGCACCTCTTCATGCGACGGCACATTGCCTCCCATGCGGTTCAAAAACTCCACCGGCCGCGACCCATTCAACGCCAGCCGTACATCTTCTACAAGCTGCCCGTTGCTCATCTCCACCACCACAAAGACGCGCGCGCGCGCAGCCAGCCGCTGAAATTGAATCGTTGGGAACGGGTACAGCGTGATCGGGCGCAGCAAACCAACATTGATTCCGCTGGCACGAGCTTCTGCGGTGACAGCCTTCAGAATGCGGCCAACGATCCCGTATCCGACCAGAACAATATCCGCTCCATCCGCATACCAATCCTCGGCGCGCGCCTCATGCCGTTCCGCGTGACGATACTTCGCCTCCAGCTTGCGATTGTGCGCCTCCAGGTCATTGATATCCATATGCAGTGACGTGATCAGATTTCCACGCGACTCGACCGTGCCTCGAACCGCCCACTCCGGAAATCGCGGCTCGTTGGCTGTCTGCGCGAAATCCACCGGCTCCATCATCTGGCCAACAAATCCGTCGGCCAGCAGCACTACCGGATTCCGATATCGGTCCGCCAGTTCAAACGCCAGCGCAGTCAAGTCCCCCATCTCTTGTGCGGAGTGCGGAGCCAGCACGATCGTCCGGTAGTTGCCGTTGCCGCCGCCCTTGACTACCTGGTGATAGTCGCTCTGTTCCGATGCGATGTTTCCCAGCCCCGGGCCGCCACGCGTAATGTCGGCGATCACGCAAGGCAACTCCGCTCCAGCCATATAACTGATGCCTTCCTGCATCAGGCTGATTCCCGGGCCGCTCGATGCCGTCATGCAACGCACGCCCGCCGATGACGCGCCGTAAAGCATGTTGATTGCCGCCACCTCGCTCTCCGCCTGCAAAAACACGCCTCCCGCTGGAGGCAGATAAAGCGCAGCCGCCTCGGCAATCTCACTCGCTGGAGTGATGGGATAGCCATAGAAGGCGCGGCAACCGGCCAGAATCGCGCTCTTCACGATCGCTTCGTTCCCTTTGATCAGTTGCTTGCGCATCGCATCGCTCCCTGAATATCCGTCTCCAGACCGTCTATGTTCAGACCGCGCCCCACAACGGCAACGCGCGTCACTGCGCGCAGCACCGTGATCGCGCCCGGCTCCGGGCACGCCATAAAGCAGATTCCGCACGCCGTGCAACCTGCGCCCGCGTATATCGCCGTGCGATAGCCGTAATGATTCAGCCCCTCGCTCATGCCGATCACCTTTGGTGGACAGGCTTCCACGCACAATCCGCACCCCTTGCACTCGTTCACATCCACTCGCAACAAGCCTCGATCTCGCTTTTGCGCTTCCATCATTCCCCGCTCCTCTCTGGCCTGGCACAATTCCTCAGGCATATGCGGCCGCAGACGTCCTGCGCTCCAGGTAATGCGCCTGTATGGCAAAGTTTTCCAGTTCCGCCTGAAACTGCGGATCGGCAATCCCGATCAACGCTTCCGCGCGTTCACGCAGAGTTTTTCCGTGCAGGTACGCGATCCCGTGCTCGGTCACTACATAATGCACATCCGCGCGCGAAGTCACTACGCCCGAGCCCGCATCCAGTACCGGCACAATCCGCGAAAGACGCCCATGCTGCGCGGTTGACGGTAGCGCAATAATCGGCACGCCGCCCTTCGAACGTGCCGCCCCGCGAATGAAGTCCAGTTGCCCGCCAAATCCGCTATAGGGCTTTGTCCCCAGCGAATCCGCGCAAACCTGACCCGTCAAATCCACCTGCAGAGCCGAATTGATGGCCACCATTCTGTCGTTCTGCGCCACCACAAAGGGATCGTTCGTATACGAGATAGACCTGAATTCGAAGCTCGGATTCTCATCAACGAAGTCGAACAGACGCCGCGTTCCAAGCACGAAGGCCGCCACCACCTTGCCTCGGTGCAGCGACTTCCTATCCCCATTGATTACGCCCGACTCCATCAGGTCGACCACTCCGTCGGGGCACATTTCAGTGTGAATTCCCAGATCGTGCTTGTCTTCGAGGCATCCGAGCACCGCCTGAGAGATTCCTCCAATCCCCGTCTGCAGTGTCGCTCCATCTGGAATCAATGACGCCACATTGCGCGCCACCTCCAAATGCAGTTCGGTAACCGGCTCCGCGCATAGCTCCAGCAGCGGCCTCGATGTCTCCACGATGGCGGAAATTCGGCTCACATGGAGGCACGTGTCGCCATGCGTGCGCGGCATCCGTTCATTCACCTCGGCAATCACGGTCTTCGCATAGCGCGACGCCGTCAGCGTGCAATCCACCGTGGTTCCAAGGCTCACAAACCCGTGCGCATCCGGCGGCGAAACCTGCATCAACACCACGTCGAGCGGCATTGCGCCGCTCTCAAACAAGCCTTCAATCTCGCTCAGGAAGATGGGCGTATAGTCGGCGCGCCCTTCGGCAACGGCCTCGCGCACATTCGCGCCCAGGAAAAGTCCTCGATGACGAAAATGCCCCGCACATTGTGGCTTCGTATAATCCGCGCTGCCCAGTGTCATCATGTGGACGACCTCCACATCGAGCACTTCGGCAGCGTTGGCGACCATCGCCTTCACCAGGGTTGACGGCGTTCCGCTTCCCGACTGGATCCACACGCGATCGCCCGACCGCACTGCCCCCAGCGCTTGCGCAGCGCTCATGCGTTTGGCGCGATACTCTTCTTTCCAAGTCATGGCCGTTTGCCCCCATCAGCACGAACATCTCGCTCGAATACCGTGATTCTTAACTTTTCGAATGTATTTTGGTCGTTCAGCCTTACATTCGAAATAGAATCGCGCATCTTAGCCACTGAATATACCTACCTCAAGGCCCGAAATATGTTGCGCTTTGCAGCGGGGGATAGCAGTGACAGGCGTCACGATATTCCCCCCTCATCTGCTTGTTGCCTTCTCACCGAATATGCGCGGAAACCCGAAGGCCGTTCGATGGCGGAGCTTCGCCTCTAACCTACTTGTTATAAATAACTTATGGAAATGCGGATTCGCGGAGCGCAATCCAACACAGGAGCAGACGCAAGGAGCCCTCAAGGCGCCGAAAAACTATGAGAATGGAGGAAACAGGGGCAGGTGCCTCTCCTAACCGCACCTCCGGGGTCCCCGGCGACAGATCTTCGTCGCTGGGGTGCTTGGGCGGTCAGGGTGCGAAACCGCAACTCTCTCAGACCTGCAGACTCTTCATTCCGCCCTCAAAGCCTTCAGCACCTTGGCAGTGGTCACCACTTGCCCCACGTGGCGTTGCGCATGATCGGCCACGTGAATCAGCGCGCCGCCAATCGAGGTCGGCAGCTGCTTGCGCCCCACTCCGCGGAATGTTTCGAAATCGGCCGTCGAGAGCACGCGCACCCGTTCCGCCGCATTCGAAAACGATGCCTCGACTTCGGCTATCAAATCAGCCAGACTCTCGCTGCCTCTCTGCTCCGCCTTCAGCGCCGCCAGTTGCTCCGCAGAAAGCTGCCCGCCCTCGGAGTACGTCAATATGCGGTCTGTTGCGCGCGCAATATGGCGAAGGTGAAACGACAGCGGCGTCAATCCAAGCGGCTGCGCATGAATCTCCGAATCCGTCAGCCCCGAAGTCCACTTCGTCAGGTCATCGAGCGCCAGGTCGAGCGCATGCAGCACGGCGCGCCCCGCCGCCGGAACATCGGTGTAGGTGCCGCGAAGCCACGGCTCAAGGTAGGGAATTTGCGTCGGAGAACTCGCCATTGCAGACTCCTCACTCTCCAGATTCGGCCAGAAACTGTGTCGGGGTCGGACTGCGACCCCGCGCCATGGATCGAGCACCAGCAAATCCTGATCGCTGCTGACGAAGAAATTCGCATGGGCTGCAATACAGAGGGCGAGGAATTGATCGTCTTTCGCATCCCGGCACAATCCTTTTACCTCATCCAGAACCTCCGTAGGAACCGTACAGCGCAGGGAGTCGCGGCAAATCTTTTGAAAGAACTCGATCCGTGAATCGAGGCCAATGTACCGGTCGAACTTCTTCTGCCTGAGCACTCGCCCAAGTTCGTTCAGAGTTTCTGCGCTAGCGTAAAGACGATGCCACAGAATTGCACGTGAAAGAGCTTGGTCGGGCATGGAGCCTGGCAGAATGGCGGCGCTGATGATCGTGCTGGTATCAAACACCACACGCAAGCTCATCGCAATTCATGAACCATGCGATTGATTTCTTCGTCGGTCAGCGCTGCACCCTCCGGCGTCATGCTCTTTTTCGCTTTTTCCCGCCACTCCTCCCAGTCTGCCGCGATTCTGCTGCGCCATTTCTCGCGGACATCCTGAATCTCTTCCATCTCGCGTGGGGAGATGACGAACGCGGCGGGACGACCATGGCGGGTAATGGCCACCGGCTCGCGCTGCACGGTATCGAGCAACTGTCCAAATTGGTTCTGCGCTTCGGCGGATGTTTTGGTGATCATGGGGCGCACCTCAATATAGCTATTATAGCTAATTTAGCTATCTCGGCTATCTCGGATTCGGTCATAAACGTCCCGCGCAGCCTCGGCCCAATCTACCTTAGGCGAAGTGTTCATAGGGAAATCATCTTTGTAAGACGGTTTTTTAGATACGCTAATACCCAACAAACAGAATGTAAACGAGAATAGCCCCCAAGAAAACGAATACCAACCAAATCTGCCCGTTCGGCGTCTTCGGAATCCAGTGCAGTTTCCGAAACCAATAAGGCGCCCAGGAATATCCAGCGGTAACGCAAACTGCGCCGACCACTATCGCAAGCTTCGTAATCGAGTGCATCCAAAGCACCCGATCTTCCCAGGGCGTTTGCGCTTGCCCTTTACCAAATTCAGTTCTCTACTGCATTGTGCCTAACAAACAATGCGCGTCGCGCAGCGAAGCTTACCCCGCGCTCTTCACCCTAACCACCGTGATCTTCGCGAAACCCTCTTCAAACATCGGCGCCTTCAGCTTCTCCGCCATCTTCCGCATCACGTCTTCACTCACTGAGCGGTCGCGCTGCCGGTTGCGGTCCAGGCACACCTCCAGCGGCACATCGAAAAACACCGCCTGCACCTCGTACCCAAAGCTCTTTGCCATCTTGATCCACTGCCGCCGCTCGTGTACCGACAGGTTCGTCGCATCCACATAGTTCCACGGCATCCGCGCAATCAGCCGCGCCCGCAGCAGCGAGCGCAGCGTCGAGAAGACCAGCCCCTGGTAGCGCTGCTCCTCCACATCGTCAAAAAGAATATTCCTCAGCAGGTCGCTGGACAGCGGCGTCACCCCGCGCCTGCGAAACCACGTCGTCTTCCCCGACCCCGGCAGCCCGATCGCCAGCACCACGTAGCCCTTGGGAGCCTGCGGCGAGCGGTCCGCCGCCTGCACCTCCGGCGGAGGCACGGAGGGCAACTCAGGCTGCGTTTCCATCTCCAGTCGTCCTGAACCTGCAGGCTCATTCCAATCCGGCTTCGCCAGCCGTTCCTGCCTCGCCGGGCGCTCCGGCCGCACTGGCCGTTCAGGGGTGCCGAAATGACGCGTCCCTTCCTGCACGCGCGGCTCGCGAGGCTGCGAGGGCGCCGCCGGGGTCTCGTCCGGATAAAGCGGGACCAGCGGTCGCGGTTGATTCGAAGGAAGTTCCTGGCCAATTTTGCCTGTGGATTCCGAAGTATTGGGGGCGTGTCTCGAACGTCTTCTCATGCGGCTTTCAACACCTGCGTTGTGATACCGGGATACCATACTTGCGCGGGGTGCTGCAAATGCTGTGCACTCCGTCACATACCACCCTCTTCGGAGAACAGCACAATATTTGTGACAGGCTTCCGGCACAGACTGGACTCTTGTCCGTTTCCGCTTCTGTGCCGATATGGTCGGTGTTACGATGAAGAGTTTGGTGGAATTGCGCGCTGAACCGATTTTTCAGCCGAAGATCGCCACAACATAAAACCCTCAGCGTCACCCAATTCGAAGGAGAAGACACTCATGGCAGTTAAGGTTGGCATCAACGGCTTCGGCCGCATTGGCCGCAACGTTTTGCGCGCCGCGCTTGGCAATTCCGAAATTGATTTTGTTGCCGTCAACGACTTGACCAGCCCGGCAACGCTGGCGCATCTACTCAAGTACGATTCGATCCTTGGCAATCTTCCCAACGAAATCACCGCTGGCGAAGACTTCATCACCGTCGATGGAAAGAAGATCAAGGTCTATGCCGAGAAGGATCCGGCCAAACTTCCCTGGGCCGACAACGGCGCCCAGATCGTCGTCGAGTCCACCGGCCGTTTCACTGACGCCAATGCCGCCAAGGCCCACCTGGGCTCAACCGTGAAAAAGGTCATCATCTCTGCACCGGCCACCAACGAAGACATCACCCTGGTGCTCGGCGTCAACCAGGACAAGTACGTCGCTGCCAAGCACAACATCATCTCCAATGCCAGTTGCACCACCAACTGCCTCGCGCCGGTTGTCAAGGTTCTCATGGCTCACTGCGGTATCGTCAGCGGCATCATGACTACCATTCATAGCTATACCAACGACCAGGTGATCCTCGACTTCCCGCACAAGGACCTGCGTCGCGCCCGCGCAGCGGCCATCAACATGATTCCCAGTTCTACAGGCGCCGCCAAGGCCCTCAAATTGGTGATCCCTGAGACCGCAGGCAAGCTTGACGGCTTCTCTCTGCGCGTTCCAACCCCTAACGTCTCCATCGTCGACCTCACCTTTATCAGCGAGAAGACGACCGACATCAAGCAAGTGAACGCTGCTCTGAAGGCAGCCGCTGATGGCGAGTTGAAAGGCATCCTCGGCTACGACGAAAACCTGCTGGTCAGCTCCGATTTCAAGGGCAACCCGCTCTCATCTATCGTCGACGCTCCTCTCACCAAGGTTATTGGCCAGAGCGTCAAGGTGCTGAGCTGGTATGACAACGAGTGGGGCTACTCCAACCGCGTAGTCGACCTCATTGGCTTCCTGACCGCGAAAGGCCTGTAAGCCGTCTTCAACATTGGGTGTCCCATCCTGGACGCGCGGTTTGCGTCCAGGATGGGAGGCCACCGACTCTTGCCAAAACCATGCGCCAGAATATCAGCGGCGGATCTCCCTACGAGCCCATCATCGGCTTCTCCCGCGCTGTCCGCGTGGGAAACTCGGTGCATCTGGCGGGCACAGGTCCCGTCGGCGCAGACAATGAAACCGCCACAGGTCAGACCCGGCGCATCTTCGAGATTGCCATCGAAGCGCTCGCCCAAGCAGGAGCCTCACTCGACCACGTCGTTCGCACCCGCATGTTTCTCACCCACGTCGAAGACTGGGAAGCGGTGGGCCGCGTGCATGGGGAGTTCTTCCATACCGTACGCCCTGCTGCCACCATGGTCGTCGTCGCAGCTTTGCTCAACCCCGCCTGGCGTATTGAAATTGAAATGGACGCCGTGATTTCTCAAAAAGGTGAGGGGCCGGGACCCGATGTCGACCCGCTGCTCGATCCGCATTTCTTCGACGACTACAAACCTGAACCATGACCACTGATCTCTGAAGGAAGACACCATGTCCAAGCTCTCCATTCGCGACATCGAACTGATCAATAAGCGGGTCTTCATCCGCGTCGACTTCAACGTGCCGCTGAGTGAAGACGGCGCCACCATCACCGACGACACCCGCATCGTGGCCACGCTACCCACCATCGTCTACGCCCTTCGCCATCACGCCAAGGTCATTCTGGCCTCGCACCTCGGCCGTCCCAAGGGCAAGCCCAATCCGAAGTACTCGTTGCGCCCCGTCGTCGTTCGCCTCCGCGAACTGCTCGACAAGCAAATCGGCGAGTCTGTCAACGTGGCCTTCTCTCCCGACTGCATGGGCGAGATTGCCAACGAAATGTCCCGCCAGCTAGAGTCCGGCCAGGTGCTCCTGCTTGAGAACCTGCGCTACCACGCCGAAGAAGAAGCCAACGATCCTGCCTTTTCCAAGGCGCTCGCCTCGCTCGCCGAAGTCTATGTCAACGACGCATTCGGCAGCGCCCACCGTGCCCACGCCTCGACTGAGGGGATTACACATTTCCTCAAGCCCGCAGTCGCCGGGCTGCTCATGGAAAAGGAGATCACCTACCTCGGCAAAGCCCTCGAATCGCCCGAGAAGCCCTTCGTCGCCATCATCGGCGGCTCCAAGATCTCCGGCAAAATCGACGTCATTGACAACCTGCTCGACAAGGTCGACACACTCGTCATCGTCGGTGGCATGGCCTACACCTTCCAGCGCGCCCTCGGCGTCACCACCGGCAAATCCCTCGTCGAAGAAGACAAGATCGACATGGCCAAGGCGGCTCTCGAAAAGGCCAAAGCCAAGGGCGTCAACTTGCTGCTGCCCGTAGACAACATCCTTGCCGATAACTTCGCCCCCGACGCCAAGACCCAGCCATGGGATTGTTCCGTCGACTTCCCCGCCGATTGGCAGGGCCTCGACATTGGTCCCAAGTCCATCGCGGCCATTGAAGAAATCGTCTCCACTGCCCGCACCATCGTGTGGAACGGACCCGCCGGCGTCTTCGAGTTTCCGCGTTTCGCCGTCGGCACCAACGCTATCGCCAAAGCAGTAGCCGCCAACAAGGCGGCCATTTCCATCATCGGCGGTGGCGACTCCGTGTCCGCCATCAACAAGGCCGGTTATGCCGACCAGGTCACCCACATCTCCACTGGCGGCGGCGCCAGCCTCGAATTCCTCGAAGGCAAGAAGCTTCCCGGCGTTGAAGCTCTAACAAATAAATAGCCATTCACCACAAATTGAGTGCCCCATCCTGAACGCGCTTCTTGCGCTCAGGATGGGTAAGCACCTTGCCCGCGCAAAACATATCCCTTAGCGGACTGCTTAAATTGCGGAAAGGGAAACGTGGATGAGGAACGGAAAGCCGGGCAGGTACTTGCTGGGGTTCAAGAATGGGGTTTCTCAGCTCTCAAAGTCGAGCCCTGGGGCAACCGGCCGGATGCGGAGACGATGCATCGATTGCGGCGCATACGACTATCGACTATCTTGAAGTGGGGCGGGCCATACTCTCTGGATTGCAGGAGGTTCGTATGCGGTTATACGGTTCCCTTGTTTTGGTGGTTTTGAGTTTTGGCAGCATAGTGCAATCGCAGGAACCGCAAGCTCAACTCACCCCGGGCGCGATGCGGGTTGCAGATGGCGGCACGAGCGGGCGGATGGAGAGCATCTTCGTTCCACCAAAGGCGAGAGCACCGTTCATGCTGACGCTGGCGACAGAATGGTCACGGCCGATGGCGAACGGCGGTTCGTTTACGCTGGCGAATGAGCGGCGGATCGTGCGCGACAGCAGGGGGCGTATCTACCAGGAGCGGTGGATCCTGGTGCCGAAGGGCAGCAAGATCAAGTCGTACATGGACATTTTCCAGATTACAGATCCGGAGCAGCATACCTGGTACAACTGTGTGACGGCGATCAAGGAATGCAAGATATTCAATTACCAACTGGAAACCAGCGACAAGTTCGCGCCCGCGGTGCGCGGGTCGGGGCTGCTGCCGGACGGGAACGGCTTCCGTCAGGACGACGATCTGGGCGAGAGCACCACGGCCGGAATGCCCACGCATGGATATCGCGAAACCACGACGCTGAATGTCGGGGTAATGGGAAACGACCGGCCGATGGTGACGACGCGTGAGTTCTGGTTTTCAGCACAATTGGGATTCAACCTGCTGTCGATGGTGGACGACCCGCAAAACGGAAAGCAGGTGTTCACGGTGAAAGACCTGTCGACTTCAGAACCGGAGCTGAGTTTCTTTGAGGTACCGGAGGGGTACAAAGTGGTGGATCATCGCAACGATCAATGAGACTACCGCAAAGGTTATAAGCCTGCGGTAGTTTCTTCGGCCATGTAGTCGACTACTGCTTTGAGGTCGCCTTTGGAGTCTTCGAAGACATTGAGCTGGCGATCGGCGCCGGTTCCGGTCTGTAGGATTTTGCGGACGCCGTCGATGGCTTCGCGGCTGCCCAGTTCGTCGACCACGGGATCGATGAGGGCAAGATATTCTTCGATGAGGTCGCGGAGCGGCACTTCCTGCTGCTTGCCGAAGTCGATGAGCTTGCCATCGAGGCCGTAACGGACGGCGCGGAATTTGTTCTCCATGAGCAGCGGGCGCGCGTACTGGCGGAAGTCCTGGTTGGCGGCGTGGAGCCGATAGAGATAGGCCGCCGTGGCCTGGATGAGGGCGGCGATGGCGACCGTCTCCTCGGCGCGCAAGGGAATGTCACAGGCGCGGACTTCGACCGTGTTGAAGAAGGGGTGAGGGCGAATGTCCCACCAGATTTTCTTGGCGTTGTCGATGCAGTTGGTGCGGACTAGAAGACTTACATAGTTTTCAAATTCGGAGTAACTCGAGAATGCGTCAGGGATGCCGGTGCGCGGAAAATTCTCAAATACCTTCGCGCGGTAGCCTTTGTAGCCGGTATTGAGGCCGAGCCAGAACGGCGAGTTGGTGGCCAGGGCCATGATGTGCGGCAGAAAGTAGCGCATCGAGTTCATGATGCGGATCGCAGCTTCGCGGTCTTCGATGCCAACGTGGACGTGCAGACCGAAGATGAGGTTGGCGCGCGCGACCAGTTGCAGATCTTTGACCACTTGGTGATAGCGCGGATCGGGGTAGATCTCCTGGGTGCGCCAGTCTGCGAAGGGGTGAGTGGCACCGGCCACAAGCACCAAGCCATGTTCCTTGGCCAACTTGATCATCTCGCGGCGAAGCTCGTAGATGTCTTCGCGGGCTTCGTCGATGTTGCGGCATATACGGGTGCCGACTTCGACGACGGAGGTGTGCATTTCAGCCTTGACGCGCTCCTGGAGTCTAATCTTTCCCTGCGCGAGCATTTCGGTTTGGATGTGGGAGCGGAGATCGCGCGTGACCGGATCGATGGTCTGGTACTCCTCTTCAATACCGAGCGAGAAGGATGGACGCATGGGAAGCTCCTGAGAATAGCTTTGCGCCATTGTAGCCGCTGGACCAGACTCCTTCGACGGCGAACAGCAAAGGCAGGCTGGAACTCTTGCTCGAGATATTACCTCTAAGGCCTCCAGAGGGAGACGCGTAGAGCCGAGTACAGGTACCGCACCTCCCCGCCACGACGGGCAGGCTTTCGACTCCCACTGTCCGCAGCGGCGGGATCCGTTCGCTCTGGGAGATGGCTCACACAATGCAATCTCAATATGTTCGTCTTTTGTTCGCTTTTGCGGTAAGATGCTTGTGCGGGCGATGAACCTCTTCTCCCAACTCGCCGTGGAACCTACGCATGAGGAGATCTTCCCTGGAGCGGTGTTGATGCGCGGCCTGGCGTTTCCCGACGGGCCCGAGTTTCTTGCCGCCGTGGAGACCATCATCACTGCGGTGCCGCTACGCCATGCCACCACTCCGAGCGGGCTGCCGATGCAAGTGATGGTGACGGACTGCGGTACGGAGCGGGCCTTTCAACGGCGGTGGGATCCCGACAAACCGCATAGGGCTCGTTTGTGGCCGCCAATTCCGCGGGTGCTGGCAGAGTTTGCGGTGCGGTGCGCGGTGAGGGCGGGGTTTCCGCAGTTTCGACTGGATACCTGCCACATCAACCGGTACCAGGCAGGCACGAAGCTGGGCCTTCACCAGGACCGGCACGAAATCGACGTGAGCCAGCCAATTGTGTCGGTCTCGCTGGGGCTGGAGTGCATTTTTCTGCTGGGCGGGCTGCAGCGCACGGACAAGACGAAGCGGATTTTGCTGGAGCATGGGGATGTGATCGTGTGGGGCGGGCCTTCGCGGATGCGCTTCCATGGCGTGCTGCCGCTGAAACCGGGGCATCATCCGCTGACGGGGCCGTACCGGTACAATCTGACATTTCGCAAGATTGCGTGACCACCTGCGGTGGGGCTGGCGAGTTTAAATCTGAAGCGAGTTAGGATTCAACGGGCTGCGTTTTGGACACTCTCTTTTCGAGAGCCTTTTTCTTTGCGGCGGGCTTTCTCTTTGCCGTTTTGGGGGCTTTCCAAGGCGCTGGGTCGGCGCCCAAGAAGGCAGACCAGCGGAGTTCGAGCACTTGTGGCGCAAGTTTGGCTTTGGCAAGCACCAAATCCGCGACTTCTTTGACGATCCAGTCGAAGTTGGCCTGGCCTACTGAGTGCAAATCGGCGTCGGGCGCGGGATTCATGAAGTCAATGGCGTAGGGAATTCCGTTTTCGACGGCGAATTCGACGGTGTTGAGGTCGTAGCCAAGAGCGCGGCAAAGGACGAGGGCATCATGCTGGACGCGGCGGAGCAGGCTGCGGGGATATGCAGGGGCGTCCTGAATGTAGCGCTCGGCGTGGGGGCGGCGCGGGTCGTAGGGCATGATGTGGACCTTCTTCTGCCCCACCACGTAGCAGCGGAAGTACTCGTTGAAATCGACTGCCTTCTGATACATCATGCACAGGTCGCGGGACTGATCGTAAGCCCTGAAGAAGTCGTCGCGATTGCGGATGTGGTGGACATCGCGCCAGCCGCCGCCGTCGACGGGCTTCATGAAGCCGTGCTCGCCGACGTAGGCAAAAACAGAGTCCCAATCGAGCGGGTATTCGAGGTTGCGCATGGAGCGGTCGGTGGTGCCCTCGGGATGCTGCTTGTGGGGCAGGATAACGGTGGGCGGCACGGCTACGCCCAGCTTTTCTGCCAGCGTGTAGTTGAAGAATTTGTCATCGGCGGACCACCAGAAGGGATTGTTGACGATGATGGTTCCGTTGAGGGCGGCGTGCTTGAGAAAGGCGCGATAGAAGGGGATGTCGTGAGAGATGCGGTCGACGATGACTGAGTAGCGCGGGGTCTTGCCAAGATATACGGCGCCGGTTTCGACGAATTCGGCCAGAATGCCGGGGATGTTGCGTTGATTGATATGGGCGACCAGGGCGCCGGGAAAACTGTTTTCCATGCCGAACAGAACACCGATCTTTTTCATGCCGCAACCTCCGTCGAATGAGCGGATAGCGCGCAGGCGCGTGGCCGCGCTGCTGATGTCACCAGTGTACGGTAGATGCGGGACCCGCAGGTTGGATTTGTGGAGTCAGCGGGCCGGAGCGCGGAGGCGACTGATGAAGAGGCTTAAAGGCGTCCTGATGATGGTGGTACGCATCACTTAAACGGGGGCCAGAACGGAATAGAGTCAGAGGTGTCAGCAGTACGGGAGGCGAACGTGGGTTACCGGGTGTTGACCATCAACAGGGAATTTGGAAGCGGTGGTGGACGCATTGCGCAAACGATCGCAAAGTGGCTGGGATGGAAGCTGCTGGATCGGAACATCATCGATGCTATCGCCTATTCGGCGCATGTGGACAAAGACGTGGTGCAGCACTACGACGAGCACGTCGTCTCATGGCTGAGGCGCATCAACCAGCAGGCAATGCGGAGCGCTGCATTAGCCGCTGGGTTGGAGCTGGGCGAGAACTCGGTGTTCGATGCCGAGCAAATGGTGAAGATCACGCAGAAGATTCTTGAACAGGCGTGGTCCGAGGGCAATTGCGTAATTGTGGGCCGCGGCTCGCAATGCGTACTACAGCACAAGCCCGACGTCTATCACGTGTTTGTTTATGCGCCGCTTAAAGAGCGAGTGCTGCGGTTGCGCGCACGCCTTCAAGAGGGCACCAACATCGAACAACGCATCCGCATCGTGGATGGAGAGCGCGCAAAGTACCTGCAGCAGTACTTCGGCAAGGGCTGGTGCAATCCGCATCTCTACGATCTGATGATTTCGTCGTGTGAGGATGAGGACGCGACGGCGCGGGTTGTCCTGTATGGGATGACGGGGCGGGTGGAAGAAGGACGAGGGACCGGGGACTAGGGTCCAGGGACCAAGGACTACCGGCTACGTGAGTTTTTTGAGTTGGGCCAGGTGGTTGAGGTCGTGGCCGGCCATGGTTTCGACGATATGCTGGAACGTCATGGCGCCGCGCTCAGGGTGCGTGACGAGTTTGGTGGCAGCTTCAGGAAGAGCGTTGTTGATAAGAAGCAGGTTCCAGTTCCGGAGAGCGGCAAACGCAGCAAGCGCCTGCGCAACAGGGATTCTTGAATAGGCAGCGGCCCATTTTTCTTGATCAAAGGGCTGGATGACGTGGTTCTCTTCCGCCAGAGTCTGGCGTATCCGAAAGCCGAAGGCCAGTTCGCAGTCGGCAAGATGACAGGCAATTTCAGCGGGGCTCCATTTGCCTGGTGCGGGTGGGGCGGTGGTTTTCTCCGGGCCAATCGTATTGATGATCTCAGTGAGGGCCGCCGGTGTGGAGGCGAGAACGACTTCGAGCGGAGTTCCGTCGAGAAATTTTGCGTAGGGGTTCAGTTCACTCATGGGGGTAGTGTAGCGGAGTGCGCGGAGCTAGCGGGGTTGGCAGAGTTGGGGGAGTTGCCAAGACGGTCGGCCATCAGGATGTCTGTTCCCTATTCCCTATTCCCTGTTCCCTGCTCTTCACAGGTATTCGCGGACCATGCGTTCCCATGTGGGCCAGTCGTGCGCGTTGTACGCGTCCCAGATGTAGAGTTTGTGGGGAATGCCCCTGGAAGTCATGATGCGGTCGAGATTCTGGTTCTGGCCGAGGCACTGGTCGTCCCAACCGGTGGCAAGCACGTAGCAGTTGCGCCGGTATCGATCGAAGTACCACGGGTCGCCGAGATTGGGCAGGTAGTGCGTGGGCAGGTTGAAGTAACAATCCTGGTCGTAGTAGCCATGAAGGAAGTTGGAAAGGTCGAAGGCGCCGGACATGGAGAGCATCCCTGTGAAGATGTCGGGATGGCGCATGGCGATGTTGACGGCGTGATACCCGCCGAAGCTGCAGCCGAGCGAGACCAGGTGTGAGTCGCGGTTCTTTATGCGGACGAGGGGCACAACCTCGTGGATGAGGTAGTCCTCATATTGGACGTGGCGAGCGATGCGCCAGCGCGGGGGCACCTGGCGGTTGTACCAGCTCTCCATATCGACCGAGTCGACGCAGTAGACCTGGAGATCGCCGCGATCGATGCGGCCAGCGAGGGCGCCGATCAGGCCGCGGTCTTCAAACTCGTAGAATCGCCCGCCGGAGGTGGGGAATACGAGCACAGGCAGGCCGGCGTGGCCGAAGACGAGCAACTCCATGTCGCGGCCGAGACGGCTGGAATACCATTTGTGATACTCACGGTTCATGCGTTTTGCGCTCCGGTGAGATGACGTTTATGAGTTCGTTCTGCTTCGGGGTTCCCTCCCACCGTGGCGGCAAGAGCAAAGATGCCGCGAGGATGGGAAACCCAGAAGGTGAGCAAAGGGAACACCAGGCGATTGGAGAACCGCTGTTTTCTTGATACTGTAACAGCCACGGGTTCTGCTTTTGAGGGCAATCGACACGGGTACCGCATCGCTACCCGCGCCGGCACAATATTGAGGACCGCAAGGATTGGATCTGGAGACCCATACTAACCTGGATATGAATGAGGGGTCGCAGGCGGCTGGAAATCCCAGGCCGCATCCGCGTGTTCGGCTGCACCGCGCATTTCCCAGCCACTATTTGGCTGACAAGCGCGACCTGATTGTCTATGTGCCGCCATGCTACGACCGGCAACCGGAGCGGACCTACCCGGTACTTTACTTACATGACGGCCAGAACCTCTTTGACGGAAGGACATCCTTCGTCCCGGGACATACTTGGCAGGTGAGAGAGCACGCCGACGCGGCCATCGAGGCCGGGGAGATTGAGCCGCTGGTGATCGTGGGTATCTACAACACCGGCGACCGGCGGCTGGCGGAGTATACCTTCGAGCGCAACTGGCAGATGGGTGGCGGCGAAGCGGACGAATACGGGCTGTTGATAACGCGCGAGCTGATGCCTTGGATCTCCACCCAATACCGGGTGCGGCAGGATCGCGAGGGAACGGGAATGGGCGGGTCGTCATTGGGTGGATTGGCGACGCTTTATGTCGGTTTGCGCCACCCGGAGATCTTCGGCAAGCTGGCGGCTCTTTCACCCAGCGTCTGGTGGAACCACAAGAGCATTCTGGGCTATCTCAATGAACGGGCTCCGCAGATTTGGGAACGGCCACGGCTATGGCTCGATGTGGGCGACAGAGAGGGCCACCGCACGTTGCGCGATACCGAACACCTTGCGCGGCGGCTGAAAGCCAACGGCTGGCGTCCTGGGGAGACGATGCACTTCGAGCGAGTGGCTGGCGGCACGCACGACGAGGCAAGCTGGGCCAGACGCGTGAGGCCGATGCTCAAGTTCCTGTTTCCGGCACAAACCGACTCAGAAGCCCTCCTTTGAACGAACCAGGCCAGCACACCCCAGCGTAGAAATCGTCATCCAACCGAGTGTGCATTCGCGGACGCGCTTTCTGTTTGAACCGTCCGAAGAGGGGAGTATGCTCTTGGGGGGAAACCACTTAGCCACGCTATCCGCTGGACACCTAAAGGGCGCTGAACGCCGTATTCATTTAGATGAGAAGGATGCCAGGGCAATGACCGATTCTGTCCAGGCACAGAATGCAGCCACATTCGCTGCTGCATTCGAGGGGTATGGAGGACCCGCATTCGCTATCCGGTTATGGGATGGCAGCCGGTGGTCTTCGTCGACCAACGCGCGGCCTGCGTGCACCATTTTGCTGGAGAATCCGAGCGCCCTTGCATCCCTTGTCGTCGAGCCCAACGAAATTGGATTGGGAGAGGCATTCATCCATGGAGATCTGGACGTCGAGGGAGACATCTTTTCGGTGTTCTCGATCGCGGAACATCTGCTGAATCGGCCGAGGGCCCTGCAGCAGCGTATCGCGGAAAAGTTGGCGGGCGGGCTGTTCGACATGGGGCAACGGCTCAAGCATGGCTCGGTGAGTTCCCGAAGCAGAGACCGCGCGTCGATCGCATACCACTACGATCAGCCGGTTGCTTTTTTCAAGCCCTGGCTGGGAAGGTCCCTTGTTTACTCCTGTGCGTACTTTCATGACGCAGAAGATTCGCTGGACAGTGCCCAGGAACAGAAGCTCGAACACGTCTGCCGTAAGCTGCGATTGAGGCCAGGCGAGCGCTTCCTGGATATCGGTTGCGGCTGGGGAAGCCTGCCGATGTATGCGGCCTGCGAGCGACAGGCGCGGGCCGAGGGAATCACACTGAGCCGGGAGCAGGCCGAAACGGCTAAGCGGCGAATTGTGGATGCCCGGCTGGATGACTGTTGCTCAGTTCATCTGCTTGACTATCGCGAACTGGGAGGGCGCGGCGAGCAATTCGACAAGATTTCCAGCATCGGAATGTTTGAGCACGTGGGCCTGAAGAACCTTGCACTGTATTTCGGGATTGCGCGACAGCTTCTGCGGCCAGGCGGCCTGTTTCTGAACCACGGAATTGCGCGCGCTCGCCTTTCGCCCATCCGGCAGAGCTCGTTCATCGACAGATATGTGTTTCCTGATGGCCGCCTGGTGACCCTGGCTCAAGCCCTGAGCGCCGCAGAGTCTCAAGGCCTGGAAGTGCGCGATGTGGAGAACCTGCGGGAACACTATGAACTTACCCTTCGGCGCTGGGTGGCGGGGCTCACCAGGAACGTAGATACGCTGCTCAATCACGTATCGAAGACTACTTACCGTACCTGGCTTTTATATATGGCCGGATCTGCCGCAGCTTTTCGCCGGGGCGACATTGGGGTGTACCAGGTTCTGCTCAGTCGCCCAGATGGGGGAAACAGCCGACTTCCGTTGACGCGGGAAGACCTGTATAGCGCGGATTTGCTTCAAAGGGGGACTCTTGGGGTGACAATTCCCGATCATGAAAGCGTGGACCGGAGACCACGCTAAATCAGCCGCGCATAAATCTTCCATTCGCTATCAGGCTGAATCATGAGCTGGATCTGGTGGGGGGCGAATCTTGTTCCGGCCTGCTCGAACTTCAGCTTCACCTGCTCAGGGTCGCGGGTGTAGAACAAAAACTCCCGCATGCCGCTGGTGGTGATCGCGGCAACAAAGATTGACTCATTTGCAGTTTCGAGCAGGCTGCAGAGGGCTTCCTCGATGATATCGAGATCCGTGCATTCGGCGCTGGATGGAAGCCCGGACGGCTCAGGATCGAGCAAGGGAACGGCGATTCCGACCTGGTGCGCATATCCCCGGACACCGCTGAAAGCACGATACGCGGCATTTCTACGGACGAACATGGGGTTGCCGTTGTGCTCCCCCTCGGCAACGCGCCAGTCGTCGCCGATCGGCAGATCCTGAGGCTTGAGCACTTTCTTGCCGTAGAATGGCCACATGGCAGCGGATGCTCCCGATTCTAAACGTTCTTCCTTCATGGTACTGAACGAGCCTTGCCGCAGCACGTTAGCCCACTCGGATATGGATGCTCAGGAAAGCTGAGAAGGAACCCGTTTGCCTGCCGTGAAACTTGCTCCGGGCGCCACTTTCGGCGATACTTAGGTGTTGTGTCTTGCGTGGCTGGGTGCATCCGCCTGGCCCTTTATCGGCCGGGCGCTTTACCACCCCACGGACGAAGATGGATCCGAGGGCACCCCGGGAACCGCGCCGGCCGGGAATACTCCCAAAGATCGCAACAGAGCATAGGAATTTGAAAGGAACCGTAACGCCGTGGTGATGATTCGTTTGGCGCGCGTTGGCGCCCGCAAGCAGCCCTACTACCGCATCGTGGTCATTGAGAAAGACCGCGCCCGCAATGGCCGTTCAATTGAAGTGGTCGGCACCTACAACCCGCGCACCAGCCCTGCCACGGTCGATCTGAAGCACGAGCGCATCGCCTACTGGCGCGGCGTGGGAGCACAGCTTTCGCCGACCGTTGCCAAGCTGGTGACGAAGAATCCTGCGCCGGCGGTGGTTTCGGAGCCGGTTGTAGCTTAGACCCTTTACCTCGATTCCTTTCGGGTGCGCGGCATTGGGCTCGTATCTGAATGCAGGGCTCTGAAACACCCACCCAGTTTGTCGGTTGAGGGCTGGAGTACCGGGTTGTGTGCTGGGTGGAGTATCCGGCACACAAATGCTGACGGAGGCGGGCGCGTATGCTACTATTCGCGCACCGGTCCAAGATGCTTCTTTTTGGATGCATACGGTCAGGGGCAAGTGCATGACCCAAGTCGATATGGTGGCAGTAGATGAACTGGTCCGCGAAATTGCGCGGGCCTTGGTGGATGAACCAGCAGCCGTAGAGGTGCAAACCGTGGATCGGGACGAAAACACCGTCCTGAGACTGAAGGTGGCGCCGCAAGACGTGGGAAAGGTCATCGGCAAGCAAGGACGTACCGCCCGCTCGGTGCGCACCATTCTGGGCGCTGTCAGCATGAAGCTGCATCATCGCTACACGCTTGACATCCTGGAAGAAGACGACCAAGTCTAAGTCACCCAAGAGGAGAAGACCCTGTCGCGGTGGACCGGGAGTGCCGGTTCACCATCCCGACGGCGGAGTTCCGCTGGAGAAACCATGACTGCGGCGGAAGAATGGGTATGGCTTGCACGGATTCGGCGCCCACAGGGGCGCAAGGGCGAGGTCTTCGCTGAAATTCTGACAGATTATCCTGAAAAGTTTGCCGAACGGCGGCGGCTCTGGCTGTTGCGCGACGTCTCCGGGGCAAGTGGTGTCGTATCTGCGCGAGCCAGAACGATTGCGGCTCCGCGCGAGGCGGAGTTGACAACACATTGGCTGCATAAGGGCGGCATCGTGCTGCATTTCGCTGGGGTGGATTCGATTTCAGCGGCCGACGAGTTGGCCGGCCTTGTGGTGGCCATTCCCCGCGCGGAGCGAGTGGCGCTGGATGAAGACGAGGTCTACATTGGCGACCTGATCGGCTGCACGCTGCTGGATGTGGCGGGCGCTGAACCGTTGGTGGTGGGCGAGATTGAAGAAGTGGACCGAACGGCGGGGCCGGTGGCACTGCTGGTGGTGCGAGGGGCGGCGGGAGAGGTTCTTGTCCCCTTTGCAAGAAAGTACTTGCGAAGTCTCGATGTGGGGACGAGGCGAGTGGAGATGGAACTGCCCGAAGGGCTGGTTGATCTGAACTTACCTGGACAGGCGTAGCCCTTTACGAAGAGATCCCGGCGGCGCGGACTGGATATGCAAGCCGGCGCCGGCGGATGGTATGCCGCCGACGCCGAATATAGCGAGCTGTTCGCACCCGCTATCTGCTAAGGAATGTTGACGCTTGTCATGTTGGACGGAGCGCTTTCAACCCCGGATGCATCGACGGACTTTACGATGTAATCGTAAGCCTGTCCACTGGCCACCGAGTTGTCAGAGTAGGTTGTCTGCGTTGCGGCGATGGAGCTTACCTGCTGATACGAGGTGCCACCGGCAGGTGAACGATAAACGTGGTAACCGGCGACCGGATCGCTCGAGCTGCCGGGCGCTTCCCAGGTGAGCTCGACCTCGTGCGGTACGCCTGTGGCACTGAGGGCAATCACCACCGAGGCCTTGGTTGACGAGTTGCTGGCGATGGTGAGCTGACCGGTTGCGGCTCCAGTTGCAGTTGGATCAAATTGCAGACTGAGTGTTACTGCCTGATTCGGAGTCAACGTCAGCGGAAACGTGGCTCCCGACATCGTGAAGCCTGTACCTGTTAGCGTGGCTGCGCTGACGGTGACCGACGAAGTGCCTGTGGATGTAAGGGTGAGCGACTGGGTTGCTGCGTCGTTGATGACTACATTGCCGAAGGCTACGCTTGTCGCGTTAACACTCAGCGTTGCGGTGCCGACACTCAATTGAAGAGCAGAGGTTTTGGAGAGGCCGGCTGCAGCGGCCGTCAAAGTGACCGACTGGGCGGAAGTGACTGCCGAGACGGTTGCGTTGAACACGGAGCTGCTGGCATTGGCCGGCACGGTTACCGATGCCGGCACTGAGACTGCCGTGCTGTTGCTGGACAGGCTCACTGTCAGCCCGGTGCTTCCCGCCGGGGCTGTGAGCGTTATGGTGCAGGCATCCGTACCCGCTCCCGTGAAGGTTCCGGTGGCGCAGGAGATTGCACTCAGCGTTCCCGGCGCCGCAATTCCTGAGGCGGTCATGCTGACGACGGCTGAGGGGCTGGTAGAAGAGTTGCTGGTGATGGTGAGTGTGCCACTGAATGAACTCACGTGGGGAGAAGTGAACGTCATCTCCAGCGTGACAGCTTGTCCTGGATTCAGGGTTACAGGGGCGGTGACTCCAGACGCCGCAAACAGTGAACCGGCCACGGAAATCGCCGAGATGGTGACTGGCCCCGTGCCTGTGGAACTCAAGACTACGGGCAGGCTGGATGTTTGTCCTGCTATCACGTTGCCGAAAGCCAGGCTGCTCGTGCTTACGCTGAGCGTTCCCACCGCCGCAACACCCGAGGCGGTGATGTTGACCACGGCCGTGGGGTTGGTAGATGAATTGCTGGTGATGGTGAGTGCGCCGCAGAATGAACTGACGTGGGGCGATGAGAACGTCATCGTCAATGTCGCGGTTTGGCCTGGATTCAGGGTTAAGGGAGCGGCGACTCCAGACTCTGTAAACAGTGAACCGGCCACGGAAATGGCCGAGATCGTGACCGGAGCCGTGCCGGTAGAAGTCAAGACCACGGGCAGCTTGGACGTTTGCCCTACGATTACGTTGCCGAAAGCCAGGCTGTTCGTGCTGACACTGAGCGTTTCAACCGCTGCAACACCGGAGGCACTCATGTTGACGACGGCTGAGGGATTGGTGGATGAGTTGCTGGTGATGGTGAGCGTGCCCGTGAACGAACTGACGTGGGGAGATGTGAACGTCATCGTCAATGTCGCGGTCTGGCCCGCATTCAGCGTTAAGGGAGCAGCGACTCCAGACTCTGTAAACAGTGAACCGGCCACGGAAATGGCCGAAATCGTGACCGGGGCCGTGCCGGTGGAGGTCAAGGTCACAGTCTTGGAGGCCGACATTCCTACGGCCACGTTGCCGAAAGCCAGGCTAGTCGTACTGACGGCCAACGTCGGGGTGGTTGCCCCGAAGGAGATGAAAGGCAAGCAGCAAATCGCTAATGCGATCAGAGCGATGCGCTTACGGTTGAATGGATCAAGCCGGTTAGAAATTGACGAATCAGATGTTTCGAGCTGGTTGACCGACAGTGAACGAATTTTATTGTTAAATAAATTCTTGAGCCCAAAAGATGTTTGCACGCACTCCGCCCTCTCGGTATCACGCATGATTTCTGCGTGCCCGGTAACAATTGCCAAATCCTTTTTTGGCTGTAGATAGAGGATCGGCTAGATGCTACAAACCCGAAGTGACCTGTATCACTAAAAGGTTACTTCACTGTTACCTTCGTGTTATTTACATTAAGCATATATATATCAATTGCTTATTCTGGAGATTGCTCTAATCGAAACGTACAAAATGGCAAAACTCGGGGAAAATAACCCAAATTTAAGAGCTGGTAACTAGAAATAGTAATCCGATAGTTAGTTACTCATGGGCGAGCTTCATGACTAGATCGCCAAGGTGGAGAGGCTCCGCGCGGATAGGGAGTTTTGAAGGCAGGGTAACTTCTTCAAAGCCTGAGATGTGACTCAGCGGAAACGAGGATGCTGAAAGATCGAGGTCAACACAATCGATTGAGTTGATTGCGCATATGAGTGTCTACAGCTCAAATTGCAATTGATTTATTGAAATGCCAAAGGCTTCCATGCGCCTTTCTGCTTCAGAGCCAGTTGGATCGGACGTGGCGGACCTTTGGGCGGGACCGTGACTTCGATCCAAAGCTCGTCGCCGGTCTTAAGCGGCGGCAGGCTTGTGGCGTGTTCCGGGATGTAGAAGTTGACCGGCTCATCGAGACGCAGATTTTCGCACGAAAATCCGGGCCATGCGCCGACAATCTGGCCGGATGGATTTTCGTCGGCTTCCGGCACGCCTATGGCCACAAGCTTGTTGTTTTGAACTGCGAGTCTGGCAAGGAAATGCACGGCCTGCGGGGCGATGATCGCGTACTTTGATCCTTCAGGGACGCCGTTGATATTGCGTGGATAACCTGCCTGCTTTGCCGAGGGAAGGGTGCTCTGGCAGCCATCGACGATGAGTTGCGCGCTGAGATAACGGCCGCGCATGACCAATTCAGGGTCGTAAGCGACGGCGCGTGTCCAGACATGGGGGCAAGCCGAGCGCTGATAGAGATATTTGGCAGCAATGGACGAAACCAGGACTATCTGGATGGCAAGTAATGCAAGAGATGTTTTGGCAAGCTTCATTGCGCCTCCTCAATGGGAGCAACTTTCTGGCCCATACGGGTGAGGAGGCGACGGCGCATTTTTTCGAGAGCCCAGCCTCCGGCAAGGAAGAGAATGCCAATGCCAATCAGTCCCAGGGAACGGCCCACCTTATCGAAGATATCGCTGAAGTAGAACCATATGACGGTTACGGCGAATCCTATGATGCCCAGGTTGACGAGCGGCTTGCTGGCCTGGCGGACGCCCCACCAGATGATGAAGATGCAGAAGGAGGCCACCAGCGCGTGGGCTGCGAGGATGGGCTCAGTGCGGCTGTATGAACCGTGGTTCGTGCCGTAGTTGTAGTACTCCGTCCAGGTGCGGCTGCACCAGGGGAGCGCCAGCGAGAAGGCGATTGCCGCGGCCACGGGTACGAAGCTTTTCCGCAAGCGGATGAGCGAGAACAACAGCGGCAGCGCGGCAATGTCGAACCATCCCCAGAGCCGGGTGTGGAGGGACAGGAAGGTCTGATTGCTCGACCACGAACTCCAGCTTTCAAGCATGATGACAATGCCAACCAGCGTAGAAACGGCCGCAACCGCAAACACAATGCCCTGGACGATTTTGCGCCGTGAGCCGAGAAAGACGGTGAGGTAGAGGACGGCCCAGACGAGCAGGAATCGACCCATATAGACGTCCTGCCCAATGTGGCCTTCGGCGGCAAAGGAAAGTTCCGAGCCAATCCATGCTGGAAAGAGGAGCAGGGTGAGGGTCTGTTGTGCTTCGTCGCGGAGGAGAATCCATCCGGCGAGGGCGCCGATGGCCCAGAGCAGGATAGCTGCCGGCCAGTGTTCCTGGATATTGAAGATCTGACCGACCAGTGCGATGGCGGCTCCGGTGGAGACAGTGCCCACGGCGTGCAGCGCAGTAGAAAAGCCGTGGAACTTTTCCCGCGTAGATGCTCCGCCGAGGTGGAAGACGGCAACCATGGCCATTACAAGGGCGAAGCGCGCCCCGGGGCCGATTTCGTCCCAGTGGGCAGACACAAACAGCACGATGCCGCAGGCCAGGAGGATAGCTCCGAGAATGAGGGCGACCAGGCCTTGCCAGCGTAGGCCCGTGGGTCGGGCCTGCTCGGACTCATAGGTGCGAATGCGATCTGCCACATTTGCGCCCACGACACCGGCCGATTGCCAGCGATTTAGCAGCGATTCGATGTCGGCCATAATTGATGCCCAACAGTAAAGCACAGTCCAGCGGGGTTTTTCAGTGATAAACCTGCTTATGATGAAGAGTGGCTCTTATGCGCTTTGAAATCATCACCATTTTCCCGGCGCTCTTTGGGAGCATCTTCGAACACGGGATCGTGCGCCGCGCGCAGGCCGAGGGGCTGTTGGCGGTGAACGTACACGATTTGCGCGCCTTTACGCACGACAGGCATCGAACAGTAGACGACCGGCCCTTCGGTGGTGGCGAAGGCATGGTGCTGAAGGCGGGACCTCTGGCTGAGGCGCTGGAGTCGTTGGGGGTTGGGGTGAAGGCGGGACGTGCGGTGTTTCCCAACCTTGCGCCAGAAACAAGGCTGAAGAATGGGGCGCCCGACGTTGACATCGTGGCGGGGATGAAAGAACCTTCCGCAGAGACGCGTGTGATTCTGCTTTCGGCACAGGGGCGACCCTTTACGCAGGCGGTGGCGCGGGAGTTGGCGGGGCTGGAGCGCGTGGTCTTGATATGCGGCAGGTATGAAGGTGTGGACGAGCGGATTAACAAGCTCTACTGCGATATGGAGCTTTCGATCGGCGACTATGTACTGAGCGGAGGCGAACTGGCGGCGGCGGTGGTGGTTGATGCGGTGATGCGTCTGGTGCCGGGAGTGCTGGGCAACGAGGCTTCTGGCGAGTTTGAAAGCTTTGGGGTGGCTGATTCCGAGATTACATCGGACCAGGAGGGCGTGCCGCGGTCGCAGCACGGTGCCGGCGGACTGCTGGATTATCCGCACTATACGAGGCCGGCGGAGTTTGCGGGGCAGTCTGCGCCGGAAGTGCTGCTAAATGGCGACCATCAGCAGATTCGCCTCTGGCGGCGCGAACAGCAGTTACGCAAGACGCTAGCCAATCGTCCCGACCTGCTGGAACGGGCCGAGCTGAGCAACGAGGACCGGCGACTGCTGGATTCAATCCGTGGGGAAAGGTGAAATGGCGTTTTACCTTGATTGGCTGCAAAAGATTGCTCTTGGGGAAATCGCGCTCTGCTGGATTGCGTGGTCGCTGGCATTTGTGCCAACGCGCAAACGGGCAGCGGGGCAGGAGAAGATTGACAGAGCCCCCATGTCGCGGTTGGGCATTCTATTCAATTTTGTGGGTTTCGGATTTATCTTCGCCTACGTGCGGCCGCAGGGGTTTGAGAAGTCGGCGGCAGCATTGATCGTGTCGATGATTCTCGGGCCGCCAGCGGTGGTGCTGGTGTGGGCGGCGACGCGCAGTCTTGGCGAGTTTTGGCGCTATGAGGCTGCGATCAGCAAGAATCACCGACTGATCCAGACTGGAGCCTACAATCGGCTCCGGCACCCCATCTACGCCTCGATGCTTGGCATGGTCTTGGCAACCGGAGCTGCGTATACGTGGTGGCCAATGATGATCGCGGGCGTGTTCTTTTTCCTGGTAGGAATCGAAATTCGGGTTCGGGCGGAGGACGGGCTGCTTGAACAGTATTTCCAGGACGAATTCTTCGAATATCGTTCGCGCGTGCGAGCTTATATTCCTTTCATTCGGTGATTGGGCGCGAGCGATGGCAATCTGAAGGCGATTCCCTGCTCGGACTGCCCAAGTCGTGCCAGTGGATACGGTTCCCGCTCTCAGGCCGCGCCTGTGTTTATTTGAATGGCTGCACAGGGGCGGGCTGGGCTGGGCCTACCTGTCCGGAAGCAATTGCAGCGACATAGAAGTTCTCCCCTCGAATGGGGATTCCAGCCAGCCGTCGCAACATGGCAAGCTGGCCCACGTGGGTGAAAGCGTCGGTTACGGGGCCTTGCAGCAGTTGCTCGACGGGGGCGTGCAGAGACTCGGCGGAGGCGAGATAGGCATCGAAGGCCTGGAGAGTGGTGAAGAAACGCTGCTTTTCGGCTGCCCAGTCGAGAGGTGATGAGACATGCCAGCGCTCTGCGCCGGCGGTGACGCTGAGCGCCCAATCAAACAAGTCGCCCATATGGGCCAGTATCTGAGCGGGCTGGCGGCCTGCACCGTCAAAAGTTGCAAAATGCTCAGGAGCGCCTTCGAGGGCGCGAGAAGCACGGTAGGCTAACGCTGCAAGGGTGTGTCGCAGAAGCTGACGTTTTTCGTCCATAGACGGCAATATAGCGCAACCTGCGCGTGAGGGAGAGATTAGGCACGGAAACGCCTTCTCTGTTAAACTTAGGACTCTGAGTTCAACAGTAGGAAAATACCATGTCCATACATCCAGTAATGCAGCGCTTGGCCGACAAGCTGAAGCGCACCGATCTCCCTGAGTTTGTGCCTGGCGACCAGATTCGCGTCCATGTAAAGATCAAAGAAGGCGATAAAGAGCGCCTGCAGGCGTTTGAGGGCCTGGTCATCGCCATCAACCGCGGCCCGCAGGGCACTTTCACGGTACGCAAGATGAGTTTTGGCCAGGGCGTCGAGCGCATCTTTCCGTTCAATTCCAAGGTTGTCGACAAGATTGAGAAGATTCGCAGCTACAAAGTGCGGCGCGCCAAGCTCTTCTACATTCGTGGACTGCGCGGCAAGGCTGCGCGTCTGAAGGAAGTGGATCGCGTTGTGGCGAAGGCCTAAACCGGCTTCCCCTTTCTGACTGGACAACCCCGGCTCAATGCCGGGGTTGCTTTTTTGTGGGCGGTTTTTCGGGCGGCCTGGGTTCCTGGTTTTCGATCCCAAGGTACAAAGAAGTGCCGACAGTAGGCACACGGGTTGCGAGTGTGGATGCGGGACCAGGATTTGTTCTTATACTGGGAAGCATGGCCAAGGTCCCCGTTTGCGGTTGGAGGCTGGAAAGAGCTGCGCACAAACTGGGCTTTCTGCGCATCGCCGGGCTCGACGAGGTAGGTCGCGGTCCGATGTTCGGACCGGTGGTTGCGGCGGCAGTGATTCTGCCCCTGGGTTGCAGGCTGCCGGGGCTCACTGATTCGAAACAACTGTCGGAAAAAATGCGGAATGAGTTCGATGTGGAGATTCGGGCGAAAGCAGCGGCCTGGGGAATCGCCGCCGTGGATGCCGAGACCATCGATCGCATCAACATTCGCCGGGCCTCACTGCTGGCGATGCGTATGGCGGTTGAGCAACTGGCCGTTATTCCGGATTACCTGCTTATCGACGGGTGCGACACGATCGAATGGAATTGCCCGCAGCAGTCTGTCATCCAGGGAGACGGAACCAGCCTTTCAATCGCAGCGGCCAGTGTGCTGGCCAAAGTGCATCGCGATCGGTTGCTGGTTGAGCTGGATTCGGTTTTCCCGGGTTACGGATTGGCGCGGCACAAGGGCTACTGTTCGCGCGAGCATCTGGCGGCACTGGGGCGGTTGGGACCTACGCCGCTGCACCGAAGGAGCTACAGCCCGGTGGCGCAAACCATGCTGGATTTCAAAGACGCACCCGAAGGTCTGCAGGACTGACACCTATGAGACCGTTACGGCGCGGGCCCTGCGCTTTTGAAGGAATGCGAGGACGGGGCGAGCGAGCAGCAGAACCGCCAGAATAATGGTGATGTTCATTGGCGTGAGCACGCCGGTTTTGACCTGCCACCAGTAATGAATAACTCCGCAAACCGCGGCTGCATAGACGAGCATGTGCAGGCGGTTCCACCGCTTGCCGCCCAGTTTGCGAATGGACCAGTTGGTCGAGGTTGCTGCCAGCGGCAAGAGAAGCAGCCACGCGGCCATGCCCATGGTAATGAAGCGGCGCTTGACGATGTCGGCAAGCATGGCGTTCACGTTAAAGCCCGTATAGAGCGCGACCCAGGTCATGAGGTGCAGCGTGGCGTAGAAAAAGGCGAAGAGGCCCAGGAGACGCCGGAATCTGATGAGCCAGCTTAATTGCGGCACAAGCCGGCGCATGGGCGTGATGGCAAGCGAAATAACAAGCAGCCGCAGCGTCGCAAGTCCGGTGGTGAAGGTAATAGTGGCCGTGGGGTCGGGGCCAAGGTTGTTAGTCACGGCACCCCAGACAAGGCGGCTCACTGGCCATAGACAGGCCAGCCATGTGAGGGTCTTGAGCAGAATCAGGGTTGAGCGTTTCATAGATGGCTTGCGGGACGCGCCTTAATAGTACCTCCTCAAATCCATTCCTTTGTACATGGAAGCAACCTCGTCGCCATATCCATTGAACATGAGAGTGGCGCGCCGCTGCTCGTAGAATGGCAGGCCGATGCGTCGCTCGGTCTTCTGACTCCAGCGTGGATGATCGACATTGGGGTTCACATTCGAATAGAAGCCATATTCGTTAGGCGCCTGCTCGTTCCAGGTAGTGGGGGGCTGCTTCTCGACGAAACGGACGGCCACGATGGACTTGGCGGACTTGAAGCCGTACTTCCACGGCACAACGACTCGCACGGGGGCGCCGTCCTGGTTGGGCAGCACTTCGTCATAGAGGCCAAATGTGAGCAGCGTGAGCGGGTTCATGGCTTCATCCATGCGGAGCCCTTCAGTGTAAGGCCAGAAAATGGTGGATTCAGACGCCCATTTTTCAACGTGCTTGTCGTAATAGGAAAGGAACTGCACGTATTTGGCTTTGGGCAGCGGATCGCACTGGTTGATGAACTCAGAGAGCGAGTAGCCGACCCAGGGAATGACCATGCTCCAGGCCTCGACACATCGATGGCGGTAGACGCGATCTTCCAGCGGGCGCAGCTTGAGCAGGGTGTCGATGTCGAAGGTTTTCGGCTGCTTGACGAGTCCTTCAACGCGCACGGCCCAAGGTCGCGTGGGCAATACGCCAGCGTTCTTTGCAGGCTGGTCCTTGTCTACCCCAAACTCGTAGAAGTTGTTGTAGTGGGTTATGTCTTCAAAGCTGGTCAACTGCTCGCCGGTTGTGGTCAGTGGGCTCTTCACGGTTTGCAGTTTTGTATCGGCCAGAGCGCTGACCCGGGGCGAGAACACGTCGGTCAACCTCCCAGCGCCGAAAGCAGCTACGCCCGCGGCCATCGCGCCCTGCATGAAGGTGCGACGGTTCAGATAGTCCTTCCTAGAGGTAATTTCAGAAGAGGGAATAGGGGACGGTTTTCCGATGTGCATGGAGTGACCTCGCAAGGGGGGAAACTTTATCGCAACTGTTAGACACGTTTCAGCCCCATAGAGTTACAGAACCCGTGCAGCATCGTTGATATTGTGAAAGCGATTGGCTCCTCTTTTCAGCGGAGAATTGGAACAACAGCAGGCCCCGCTCAACCGCAGAGATGGCGTGGAAACCTATCCCCTGCCATCTCCGTTGCGCAACCCGGATGCGCTGTTTACCAGCGCGGGGAGGCTTCCGCGAGGAAACGTTGAGGATTGGCGGACCACCAGGCGGGTGGGAATATGCCACTCTTTCTTGCTGGACCTTGGGTAATCGGGCTCAATGCCGGCGCGCAGGCCCTCGACTGCCGCGGCCGCAAGATCTTTGCAGGACATTTGTACCGTGGTGAGAGGTGGCAGCACGAACTGCGCAAGATGAATGTCGTCAAAACCCACCACCGAGATGTCTGCCGGGACTTTGTGGGTGGTCCTGTAGAGCGCGTGGAGGACCCCGATGGCAGTCATGTCGTTGGAGCACATGACGGCGGTAGGCAGAGTGTCGAGCGATGCCAGTTTTTCCATAGCCACAATGCCGCCTTCCATAGTGTGGCTGCCTTCAACGATGTGGTTCGCAGGGACGGTGAGCCCGAGCTCGGCCATGGACTTGAGGAAAGCGTCGCGACGGGCTACGGCAGAGCGGAGACGAAGCGGACCGCTGATGAAAGCAATGTGGCGATGACCCAAGGCGGCCAGGTGCTGCACTCCCTGGCGAATGCCTTCGCCGTAGTCCACTTTGAGGACGCGAATGTTTGGCAAGTCGGGTCCGGCATCGACAAACACGAGGGGGAACTCTCGCTCGACGAGTTTCTGAACCAACTCCTCTTCAATGCCGAACGTCATGACTGCTACACCATCAACATTGCGCTGCAACATTCGACGAATGAGCGACTCGGTACGCGCCGGTTCGTAGTTGGTGGAACCGATGAAGACCTCGTAACCCCGGGCCACGGCAAGGTTTTCAAACTCCTGAACGAGCTCCGGAAAGAAGGGGTTGGTGATTTCGGAAACGATGAGGCCGAGCATTCGGCTGCGACCTGAGACGAGCGCGCGGGCCTGAGTGTTGGGCACGTACCCAACTTCCTCAACGGCCTTCCAGACCCGGCGAGCCAGTTCGCCGTTCACTGTTGGAATGAGGTTGACGACGCGCGAGACGGTGGCAATGGAGACGTTGGCTCGCTGGGCCACGTCGCGGATGCTGATGGTCCCAAGCCGGCGGCCGGACGTGTTGGTTCTATTTGCACTCATGGATGAAACAATTCTACGCTTTTCTCGTTGTTTCTCAACTGCACTTTATGGTGAATTTGGTGCCAAGGATGATGAAATGCCGGTCGTTTACTGTGATTCTGGAAAATGAGTAACAACGGCGTGGTCGAAAAAATCAAGAGATTCAACCAGGTTGTGGAAAGCGTTTCCCGCGATCCGCGAGAAGCAGGAAGGATGCCGTTGGCCGGAAGTGGTTCAGTAATCCGATTTACGGGTGCGTCTGGCTTCCAGCGGCCACCTCGAGCGCGTGTGTGAGCAGGGCGATGATGGAGGCGAGACTTTCTTCAGCACCTCGGCGACTGCCGGGGAGGTTGAGGATAAGGGTACTTCCCTTTAGACCTGCGACGCCGCGGGAGAGCCAGGAATAGGGGTTGTGTTCCGCTCCCCGGGCTCGCATGGCTTCGGCCAACCCGGGAGCATCGCGGTCGATGACGCTACGGGTCGCTTCGGGGGTATGGTCGCGCGGGCCCAGACCGCTGCCGCCCGCGGTGAGTACCAAGGCTGCTCCCTCGCTGCTCCACTGTTCGAGGTGGGCGGCAATCATTCCTGCGTCATCGGGAACCAGGGCCGTTTGGATGTCGGCTTTCGGCCACTGCCGCCGGAGGAGCGCAGCGACGGCCGGCCCCGCAGTGTCGGTGGCAAGCCCCTGCGAGCAGCGGTCGGAGACAGTGAGAACGGCGAGCAACATGGGGTTGATTGTAGCGCCTACTTTGCTGGCAGCACCTTGATGGTGTGGAACCAGTCTTCCGCCCGCTGGGGCCAGGTGGTGACGGGCAGCGCGGTTCGGCGCAGACCATAGCCGTGGCCGCCCTGCGCATAGATGTGTAACTCTGCCGGGACTTTGGCGTTTTTGAGCGCCATGAAATACACCACGGCATTCTCGACGTGGACCGGATCGTCCTCGGCCTGAACAAGGAAGGTGGGGGGCGTGTCGGATGTGGGATGAATGTCAGGGTTGGGCGCGAAGTTCTGATCAGCCAGCGCCAGATAGCCGGGATAGACAATGACAGCAAAATCAGGGCGACAACTGAGCCTGTCGGCGGTATCGACGGGCGAGTAGAGGCGCTGATCGAAGTGCGTGCTGAGGGCTGCAGCCAAATGCGCTCCGGCTGAGAAGCCGAGAACGCCGATGCGGCTGGGATCGAGATGCCACCCCGCCGCATGTTCCCGGACCAAGCCGACAGCTCGTTGCGCATCCTGCAACGCAGCGGGAGACTTGGGATATGGCCCCGTGTTGGGCACGCGATATTTGACCAGTACGCAGTTGATTCCTATTGAATTGAGCCAGTCGCAGACTTCGGTGCCTTCAAGATCGATAGCCAGAATCTGATAGCCTCCGCCGGGAAAAACGACAACGGCAGCGCCGGAGTTGTCCCCCTTTGCGGCGTAGAGAGTGAGCGTCGGCGAGGACACATTGCCGAGGCGAACGACCGGCCTGCCTGCGACGAGCGGGTCTTTCGCAGTGGTGGTGTCCACTTCGGGAGCTGGGTTTGCCGGCGCGCCGGGTGCCACACCGGGCCAGAGCGGCAATGTGAGAGTGCCAGGCGCGGGATGCCAGGCAGGCTGCTGAGCAAAAACAGCGATAGAAACAGTTGCGAATAGGATGCCGAATGGAATTGCACTCTTGTACATGCCGAATGCCTCGCTGAAGAACTTGCGCAGTGATGATTGCAGCCGAGGGAGGCGGAATGCAAATGAAGCGACTCAACAAGTGCGGCGGAACGCTTCGCTATATTGCGGGCTTGGGAATCCTTCTAAAGTCTCAGCGCAAACAGCGATTCAGCGGCCGCTTCGGCTTCGCCTGCCTGATTCCCTTCCCCTGACGGTACCTCAGCCAAGCGAAGAGCGCACGCAATTTCGCGTTTGCTCTGAAAAAGCTAGATTGATGAGCGATCGCTGCGTGTTTTTTTGCATTGAATGTTGGATCGGATGTGGAGAAGCAATTGAGAAGTCTACAGACCGGCGAGACTTTCTGAAGCAGGCGGGATCGAAGGGGTCGGTTGCGATGATGACAGAACTGTCGCAGAGTTCGATGAGTACGTCGATTGCAACAATATTCCGCGGCCGTTTGGATCTCAATTTGACGCGGACATCGTGAATCGCCGGCATGTGCGCAGGATCAGGATCAATGCCTGATGGCTGCGGAACTGATTACGGCACAGCGGAACGTTACGGCACAGCGGAACGCCCGCATGGTGACACTGAGGGACCGGTAGCCGCGGCCCGAACGGCAACTGGAGAGAACAGATGTCAGGCTATGCCACAAGTCTTCCCAGATGGGTCGAAACTTCTCGCATCGGTAAACGTGAAGTCACCCGGACAGCCTTGACGCATACGAACTGATGTTCTTCCAGTTCGTACCGCGCGCGCTCCATCTCGACATTCTTCTGGGCCGCAAGCTTCTTGCTCATCTCGTAGGATGCTGAGGAACGAGCCTCAATGTACTCACAAACCCTGCTCTCATAATCTAGCTGCAGATTTCTGCAGATTGGGCAACCCATGCTTACCTCCTCCGGCATTCCGACAGACCTGCGACCGCTTAGATATGCCGACTTTCCGCCCGGGGATCTCTTGTTCAGCGCGTTGCAACTGCCAGGGCAATTTCGGATACACGCAGGCTTTTCAAGCGGAGTGAGGTGTGGCTTCTCCCTTATGAAAAGCCACTTATAGTGCGTGCTTTCGGTCTACACCGATTCCGAAACTGCTGTAGTCGCCCCGGGTCCTGATTCAAAGCGGTCGATGGTGGTAGATTCATTCCGGCCTTGCTTCTCCATCGGAGAAGGAAGGCCGCAACGAACCATTCAAGACTTGGTCAAATGTTTGAGAAACTCTCCATCCGGCTTCGCCGCATGGCTATGATTTTCCAGAGGATGACCACCAGATGGAACGCAGTTCCACCCGAAGATCACTGAGGACTAAATGGCAGAGTCGAAAATGAGCGTGTCAGCTCCTAAGTACAAACATCGGCCCTAAGAAGGGAATCCGAAGAATTGGCATGACTCTGGTCGTTCTTTAGGCAATGCCGCGGAACCGCCTGAAATCCCGATCTTCACGATGTGGAGCCCGGAGACAGAATGTTCCAGCAGGAAGTCCTCAGCAAAAGTCAATCCATTCGCTGAAACCACTTTCGTTTCGATCGTAGAGGGGCCCGCCTTTACGGCATGGCGCACCGGACGGAATGGATGTTGACTTCCACTCCTGTTCGCAATTAGATGATTGCTTGTGTCGCATTTTTTGAGAAGGCCCATAGCAACTCCAGTCGTTGGTTGCTGGCTTGAACGAACTCATCCGGAACAAGATACTGGAGTTCCGAGGTGAAAGGAAACGGACTTTGACCGTGAGCGGATCATTCCCTCAATGTCCCACGCGCCGCACGGGTGATGGCAGGACAACGTTCGAGATGGCAGAAGCCATAATCTCTTGAGCCTAGGCGTCGATACCTGGGAAGGCTCACGGGGTTAAAAGCAATTCATAACGCGCTTCAGATCATCCGCTTTGCAGAGAACCTGAAAGAGGAGGTGGACCCGTGCCTACTCCCATGAATTACGCCAAATCGTCGCCTGTGTCAAGCTCTTTCTCTGGAGTCTCGCTTTATAACTCCATGCTTAGATTTGTTTGACTCTTGAACTATTGTTCATGTTAGGCGGAAGGCATATATGAATGCTGGATCGAACGCTGTGGCCGGCATTTTCTAGTGTTGTTTCCGTCCTCAGACAGGGCTATTTTGTCACTGGTGCTGCTAGCGCGAAATTGAAGTCCGGATGCTAAGGAAAGGCATGAAAGTTATTGAGAAGGAAAGGTTACTTTTCGCTTTCGAATCTAGCTTTGAGTTAGCCAGCTTTCTCTTCTGCGAGCGTTGCAACCTGCTTCCTTACCCGTGTGGTCGTAATCACCACCACACTGATTAGGACGAACAGGGTCCCAAGAATTGTTCGCAGGCCGAGCGCTTCGCCGCCAACGAAAAATCCAACCAGCACGGCCACAACCGGGTTTACGTACGCGTACGTGCCAACTTTCGTTGGCGATTCGTGATGAAGGAGCCAAACGTACGCGGTGAATCCGAGAATTGAGCCCGCGACAATCAGGTAAAGCAACGAGAACCAGGCAGCCGGCGAAACACTCCACGGACGAAAGTCGCGGAACTCTCCCAGCGCGAATGCCGCCAAAGCCAATAGCACTCCTCCGGCGAGCATCTGGGCTCCGGCGCTCATGACTTTGGAAGATGGAAGCGATAGTTTGCGCGACAGTACGGACGCAACCGACCAACTGATGGATGCAATGATGAGCGCCGCGGCACCACGCGGGTCGATTGGCGCCCCGCCAAGATTCAACGAATGGCTCATAAGCACAGCCACGCCCCCAATCCCGATCAAGAGTGCCACTGCGAGGCGAAGGGTGAGCCTTTGGGTCTTGAGGAGAATGATTTCAGACAACGCCATGAACACCGGGATGGTAGCCATCATGACCGCGGCGATGCCTGAGGGGATGCGCTGCTCAGCCCAAAAGAGCAATCCATAGTCGAAGACGAAGATAAGCAGGCCGAGTAAGAACGCCGATTTCCATTGGCGCACACTGGGGGAGCGTTCACCATGTGCGATCATCCATCCGAAAAGAACGAGGCCCGCGACCAGAAAACGTGTAGCTGCGAGAAGCAGCGGCGGAACTTCACGCACACCGACGCGAATCGCAAGAAATGTTGATCCCCACACGAAATAAATGATTGCGAACGCAAGGAGAGTCTTCCATACCGGGCGATGGTCCTGGGCTTCCAAAGCAGCCTCCTACCAGCACTTTACCAGCGTGTAAGAATCCGTCTCCGTTTTCGCGCTCCAGCTTGACATTGCTTTCATTTAGCACGGCGTCAACTTCCACGGCAAAGTGGATTCACTTCAACAGTTGTGACGGCCAGCCCTATCAGGTACGGGGTATCTCGCTCTCCGATTGCAGATCTCCGATTCGCGCTTGGATGACCTTTGCGCGCTACAAGAGACTGGGCTTGCAAGGATTCTTGTCCTTGCAAGCCCAGACTTGTTGATAACTCGAATGCGATGAAGCGCTTTCCCAATTTCCATTGGGCTTCAACTCGCTGGTACCACCTTGAGATAAAACGTTACGCTGTGCAGGCGGTTATTGCCAGTGGCGAAGAGTGTAACTGGCACAGTTTGACTAATAGCAGTCTTTGCGGCCGTCATGGAAACTGTGACAACACCGCTGACAAGATTCTGTTGGCTGAAAGACGCGCCGACTCCTGCCGGAAGGCCTGACAAGGTCAAAGCCACAGGGCCGAACCCGAACGAGTTCACTCGAGCCGTGGCCACTGCTTTTCCAGAGGTCATGGCATAAGTTCCACTGTCGAGGTTCACGCTGAAATCAGCAAATGACGGAGTGGGTACAGTGCAAGCGATGACAGGCGATACAGACGGTGCCACCCAGTCGGAAGTGAAGTCAGTGCCCGTAGCACTTTGCCAGCCAGCCAGGTTGACGAGTTTTCCGTTCGGGATTTTGAAAGCGTTGGCGATGAGCGGGTCAAACCAGCGGTTGCCGCCCGCATTGAGCGTGTTGGCAAAATCAGACCAATCCGCTCCGCTCAGGTACGTGCCAAAGACATTTTGTTCGACCGCTGCATCTTCAAATGTATTCCCTGTCAATACGGTGCCTGTAGTAAATAGAAGATTGGATACGCCCGTCTGCCAATCCGTGACGACCTGCCCTCCAGGCGTGCCTCCAAGAAATATCTCGGCCTGATATTTATTGGTTCCCCCGTTGTTGTAGAACACGTTGTTAGTGATTGCGAGCTTTTCTGAAGTGAGTACGGTGACGCCACCGCCGCTGGAGCAAAGCGTGCTTTGGTTAAGCGCGATCGGCCCTTCGTTTCTCTCGATTTGGAGCCCCGCCATCACGTTGCCCACGAGGGTCGCATTGTTCACATTAATATTCTGGTTGTCGGTATCGAACCACAGACCCTGGGCCTGATTGTTGTAGGAGAACTGATTGTTAACAGTCGCGGTGCGCATTCCCCATAACTTGGTGCCCCCCATACCCCAATCGTAAAAGGCTGCTTCTGCCCCGCGCCAATTGTTATAGTCGCTTTCGTCGAAGTTAAACAGGGAGTTAATAACATGGTTGCCTTGAATCCCAACTCCCCCGTTGTAACTTCCGACTGAGTTTTGCACAGTAATATTGCTGCCGGAAATCACCATCAGACCGCCCCAGTTATTCCAGTCAACCTGAACCTGATCAAGAAGAACGTTGGAACTGGTGGAGAGATTGACGCTGTTCTGGTTAATGCAGCTTGCCGCGTGACGAAGAACGAGCCCACGAAGAACTACATTGCTACGCCCCTGCAAATTCAAAGTCTGCGGCCGCACCGCGGCTTCTACCAGGGAGGTGGCCATATTCGTGGAAGACGGCGGCCATACGTGAATTACGCTATAAGCTTCATTCACAAAGAATGTTCCAGCTCGCAGTTGCGAATAGGACATGACCTGCGTCATGGGAATGTTATTCACAAAGATCATCTCGGTCCGCAACGCAATTGGCGCAAAGTTGGTCGGCCAGCCAGCCGGTACGGCACAGTATCCGAAGTCGTATGTCCAGGAATGGGAATAAATAGAGGCATTCGCTGAATCCTCCTGACTCCAACCGGTCAGCACATCCGAACCTGCGATTACGGCGGTACCCACTGTCGCGGCCTCCACTGTCAGGGGAACACTGGTCTGCTTAGAGACCGGCTGGATATTCACAAGTTCACGATAGACTCCTGGATTGATGACGACTTTTGTTCCTATTGATTTTTGATTATTCAGGTTTGCTATCTTGATCGCTGCCCCAACCGTTTTGAGGGGTAAAGTGGCCGTTCCTGTATTGGTGTCGGAGCCCTTTTGAGCGTCGACATATAAATAGGTGGTTTGGTTTTCAATTACGTTCGCCTGTGAATTCGCGCGGATTGCGGCCACGGTCAAAGTCGCAAGCAGAAGACCAAGGAGTAAATGCTTGATGGGCATGATGATTCCCCGTAAGTCGGAATTCAGCCAACAACCCCCTACTTGGGTTTTCCGAGATTCGAGCCTTCTTGGCAAAGAAAAGCTCATTCCTCGGGAGGACTTCTTCCCTGAGGCATTTCACCTGTTTCGCTACAAGGTATTGGCCTTGCTCAATATTCCACCATGGGTCACCGTTAATGTGTGACTTTAATCACCTATTATTAGTTACTTAAGTATCCCATCGGACTAATACCTATAAGCAAGTCGCAGAATATAAATTGGTTACGTCTAGATCGTCAAATATGGAAGGAATCCCCTACCAAGATTCAGGGGAGTTGCGAGGGGAAGAATTTGAGAAGGCGCCTCCAGATAGAGCGTTGCCAACATCGGCCTTTTCGAGACCATTACGGGATCGCGAGAACCACGGTTCGTCTCACTTAATCTGCTGAATCTCAAATGCTTGCGCGATCCAATCGCCAGTCTGGTAGATTCCGAGCAAGGGGCGATTCCGATGGTAGCCGCTCGGATCCAGCGCGAAAGATCTTTTGTGGCAGTGATGATCGCGGCGGTTTGCCTACCGATCACATTCGCTCAGATGGGAAATGCGCCCATTACGGCGCCCGCGTTTGAAGTTGCGGCCATCAAGCAAAACAAGACGGGAGACGGCAGTTGGAAAATGTATTTCACTCCCGACGGCCTCACGGCGAAAGGCGTGACGCTAGGGTATGTGATTCGAGAAGCGTACGGAGTTTATGACGACCATCGCTGGTCGGGTGGTCCTGCCTGGGTCAACTCAGACAAATGGGACATTGAAGCAAAGTACGATGTGTCCGAGTTCAAGAGTCCGACACTTGAGCAGCGCCGCACGATGCTTCAGAAACTTCTCGCGGACCGTTTCAAGCTAACTGTCCATCATGAAAGCAAGGTTTTCCCTCTTTACGCCCTGGTCCTCGCCAAAGGTGGCCCGAAGTTTCAGGAATCGAAACCTGGAAACATCATCCACAGCAGCATGGATGGCAGGGCAATGTGCCTCCATCCACGCGCAAACGCCGGTTACCTCGCGTTTCAAGGATGTTCGATGAACGACCTGGCCTCCGATCTGACGTCAGATTTCGACGTCGGCCGCACGGTCGCGGACAAGACCGGTCTTGCTGAACGCTACGACTTCGATTTGCGCTGGGCGCCAGAGACCCCTTCAGTTTCTGCAACGCCCGACTCTTCCGGTCCCTCGCTATTCACAGCCTTGCGAGAGCAACTCGGCTTGAAACTCGAACCGATCAAGGGACCGCTCGAGACAATTGTTATCGATCATGTTGAAAGACCCAGTGAGAATTAGTCGAGGGCGCAGCGATGCAAATGGCAAGTTATCTCTTGCCGAAAATGAGCTATCCTGGGTCAGTCACCTTTTCGAAACGGCTGACGACCTGGTCTTGCACGCGACGCAAAGCTCGCCCGTGATTCCCTTCCCTTCTTCGATGGTGAAGATGCGGTCGACAGCGTGAAGCTTGAGTTTCTCGACTGATCCGCTGGGCCAATGGATCTCGACTGCATCGACTGCGGTTGCGTCGCCGAGACCGAAATGCAGACGCTGGTCGTTGGATGAGAGGTAACTTCCACCGCTCAGTACGTCTCCGCGTTGGCGCATGCCGTTTGCGGTTAGATAAACAGTGGCGCCGACGGCATCACGCGGACTTTTGAATCCGCCAACAAGTCTCATTTCGACCCAGTGGTGCCCATCGTCACTTACGTTGCGCAGAAGGACCGGATGGTGATCGATGGCGTTAATGACAACATCAATCTTCCCGTCGTTGAAAAGGTCGCCGAATGCCGCGCCGCGACCTGGAAAGGTCTCTGCCAAACCGGTACCCTCCACCGGCGGAACTTCCACGAATCTCTTTCCCTTGAGATTGTGGTAGAGCAAAGGACGCTGCGCAAAGCTGGTGCCCCAGTCATACTTATCTACTTGCGGATATACGTGACCGTTGATCATCATGATATCTTTCCATCCATCGTTGTCATAGTCGAGAAACCCGACTCCCCACCCCAGGAATGGAATCGTATCCTGTGCTATTCCGGATTCATAACTCACATCACTAAAGCCGGCATTGCCATCATTGTGATAGAGAACTTTATAGTCGTCGGAGAAGTCCGTTACCAAAAGATCAAGGAGGCCGTTGTTCTGGTAATCGCCGATGGCCAGCCCCATTCCCGCGATTTCGCGACCATCCGCATTCACGGCAAATCCGGAGGCATAGCTTTCATCTTTAAACTTGCCATTGCCTTGATTGATATAGAGGTAATTCGGCGTGGAGTCATCGGCGACGGCCAGATCAACCTTGCCATCGCCGTTCAGGTCAGCGAAAACGGAGCTGAACCCGTAGTAGGCATTGGGGTCGCTGACCCCCGCGTAGACACTAACGTCGGTGAAAGTACCGTTACCATTATTGCGGAAGAGGTGATCGTGTTCCCCCTGAAGGCCGCGTGGGCCACACATCACCGGAACATCGCGAAACCGGCAGGAAGAGTAGGCAACGGCCTTTGAACCCGCGACCGGGGGGTTGTTCACGTCGTAGTGAACATAGCCAGGAACGAAGAGATCGAGGCGTCCATCTCCGTTGTAGTCACCAAACGTCGCGCCTGTGGACCAATTCCCCAGTTGCACGCCAGCTTGCTCTGCCACGTCTGTAAAGGTGCCATCGTGGTTGTTGCGATAAAGACGGTTCTTGCCGTAGTTACTCACAAAGATATCTGGCCAGCCGTCGTTGTTATAGTCGCCGATCGCGACGCCAAATCCCCAGCGATCGTTGGTCACACCAGCCTTCTCGGCGACGTCGGTGAAGGTGCCGTCGTGGTTGTTATGAAAAAGGGCGGCGTGAGGCGGAGTGGTCTTGCCGGTCAAAGCATCATATGTAGAGCCGTTCACCAGATAGATATCGAGCCATCCATCGTTGTCGTAGTCGAGCAACCCGACGCCTGAGCCGTTTGTTTCAATGATGAATTTCTTCTCTGGAGTGCCCATATGGTGGGTCCATGTATCGAGCCCGGACTGATGGGTGACGTCCTTGAAAATGACCGGGCCGCCCTTCACGAAACCTCCAGCAGTGATGGGCCGGTTTTCGGAATCGTGTATGGCGGCGCGCGCTCCCCCGGTACTTTCGCCGCCACTCGATGCCTGCTGCCCGGGAGGTGAAGAGGCTCGAGCGTATGCGGTTGTCAGAAGCATTCCTAAAGGCAAAAGAACAATAGGAAAGAGCCACCCAAACATGTCAGAGAAGCACCAACGGAGCGTCATTGATTCACCGCTGTGTATGTGCTTGTCTCGCTTTCTGCACTTAAGCCCAGACACCTTATTGCGCGGGGCGGGGCTGTAGGTGCTGCCGAGCTTGTATTTGGCCACAAATATTGCGTTCCCGTTCGGCCTCGTCTGGTCGGCCGAGCATGCTGTAAGCCTTACCCAGCACAAAGTGGGCCTGAGCAAAATCAGGATCTACGACGGTCGCCTTCTTGAGTGGATTCAAGGCTTTTTGGGGCTGTTTCAAACTGAGATAGCATTGACCGAGTTCGAAAAGGGCGTCCCGGTAAGATGGATTCTGTGCGATTGCTTCCGTCAGATACGGAATTGCGTCGGCTGGCTTCTCCTGCTGGCGCAATATCTGGCCGAGCATAAAATTGGAGACAGGATCGTTCGGATATCTACTTAGTTCTTTCTTGAACTCGGTTTCAGCGTCCGCAACCCTATGTTCTCTGAAGTTAATCAGGCCCAGGCTTGAATGGACGCCCGGGTAACTCGGGTCGGCTGTGAGAACTGCCTGAAATTCTTTAAGTGCATCCTGCTCCTTGTACATTACGTCATAAGCCAAGCCGAGCATATAGTGTGCCTCCGGAGAGTCAGGATTGATGGCCATAATACGATCGAAGACCTGCGTCACGCCTGAGTAGCTTTTCGCTCTCCAATAAGCTTTTCCCAGAATGTCGAGCGTGGGAAGGTCGTCGGGTTGTAAGTGGCTGGCCCGCTCAAGATAGACCGCGGATGCAGAGTATTGATCGAGCGCAAACAGCGCGAGGCCGGTGAGATCAAGCGATTGAAAAGTCGGATCGGTTTCCGCGAAGGATTGAAGCAAAGGCAAAGCATCTTTGTAGCGATGAGCGCGGAAATATGCCACGCCAAGATTTCTTTTGGTAATCGGATCGTCATTCCTGAGCTTAAGGGCGCGCTGGTAGAGAGCTATCGCCTCGTCATCGCGCCCCTGGCGGGCGAGGGATATCGCAAGATTGTTAAGAAGCTCAACCGAATGCGGGTCCATGGCGAGCGCCCGCCGAAATGACGCCTCCGCGGTGACATTATCCCCCTGCGCCAGTGCTCTCGATCCTTGCGTTATCAGCCGGGTAAACTCGTGGCGGGCCGAAGCTGAATCCTTTGAAGCCTCCTGAGCCCGTGCCGGAGTGCAAAGCTCGGGTGGCCGCGCGAAGAAGCACGTCAAGCAAAGAGCTGCTGCAAAACCGATGGACTTCCTTCGTGCTGATAGGCTCGTGTATTCAATCATGACGGCACATCAACCAAATACCACGAATTGGTGACGATGGACAATGTCGATGCGCGTTAAGGTAGTGACACGCGAGCGCACTTCAATAGGGGGGACTAAGTTGGCTCTCGATCTCAATCAATTTGGACCGGCCAACCCTTGACGTCGGAGAAGTGAATCGTAGAATCGGGTTCGGCTTCGAACGATACAGGAAGAGCGCGTTGAGCTTTGTCCAATTCTTGACAAAATGATCACGCCCATGCAAAATTATCACCTAGGCGTCGCACTGCAGGTATTTCCGATCTTACCTTGCCTGACGCTTTGATCCTGACTCCTCGGAGAAGCTCGACATTAAGTTGAACCACGAGAAATCATGCGCTTAGTACGCGCCACGCACGGCGAACGTGTGGATCAAAGAAGCTCCAGCTAAAAGCAAGAACAAGGCATTCACGGCTCGTTTCCTTAACGATTACGTTTGGGGCCGAGCGGGATTGAGCATGCACGGTTGTTTCTGCGGGTCATTTGTCCCTAGACAATCCTGGGGGTTCGTGTTCGATGTCTTGAAGCTGTTTTGAAGTCCGGGTCCAAAGCAAACACGCTCACTCATTCCCTCACCGATCTTGTGCGAACAGGTTGGGAGGATCGTTGCGCGGTTATGAAAGGAAATTGCTTCAGCGGTAGCACGAGAAGTTTTTTGGAGGCGAATCAATGATTAAAAGAAAGCTTTTTGTCGCAGCGTTTGCGCTGTTACTATCCTTTCCAGTCCTGATGCGAAGCCAGGAACTTGCCGGCACTTTGAATGGAACAGTGCGAGATAGCTCCGGGGCTGTGATTCCAGGCGCGATGGTAACGATTGTGCAACAAGGAGGAAACAGCGCTCCCCGAATCATCAAGACCGATGCGCACGGCAACTACACGGCAACGAACTTGACGGCCGGCAACTACTCCATCACCGTATCCGCCAATGGGTTTCAGTCGTACAAAGTGCCAAACGTCACGCTCTTTGTCGCGCAAACCCGTACGGTCGATGCGCAACTTCAGTTGGGTCAGGTCAGCCAGACAGTGACAGTGCAAGAGAACGCCGAGACGGTGGATACAACCACCAGCGCTGTGGAAGGCACTATCTCCGGTACCCAGGTAAGAGAGTTACAGCTGAATAATCGCAACTTCGAGCAGTTGGTTACCCTGCAACCTGGTGTTGTGAGCGGCCTGCCCGACGAGGTCGGATTTGGTCTGAGCAACACCTCGGATGTCGCAGTGAACGGGGTTCGATCGACAGCCAACAATTGGACCGTAGATGGAGCCGATATCAATGATAGTGGATCGAATGCGACGCTGTTGAATGTGCCTAGTGTGGATGCGATTCAGGAGTTCACTCTGGAGAGAAGCTCGTACGATGCGGGCTTCGGACGCAGCGGCGGCGGCCAGATTCTTGTCGCTACGAAATCGGGAACCAACCAATTCCATGGCGATGCATACGAGTTCGATCGCAATACAGATTTCAACGCCAACAGTTACTTCAACAAGCAGACGAGCCCTGTCTCGCCAAGAGCCATCGAGCACTACAACGACTACGGATTCACCATCGGAGGACCCCTCTCCATTCCCAAGGCTTACCACCCGGCGAAAAACAGGATGTTCTTCTTCTGGTCGGAAGAATGGCGCAAGGTGAGCGCGCCGGAGACGTCCACTTTTACGGTGCCGACGACAGCCCAACTGGCCGGAACTTTTTCTGGCAATACAACCGGGGACGAAAACGCCTCGCAGATGGCGGCAAACTGCGTCACTTATGATGCAGGCGCCAACACGAGCACGGTCAATCTAAGCAAGTCAGCTTGCGAAAGCAAGAACGCAGCCGTCTATATGACCAACATGTATGACAAGTTCACCTCGAACGTGCCGTCGAATCCAAGCCTGTACACTGCGAGCTATTCACAGTTAAACAACACCAGGGAAGATTTGGTTCGCTTCGATGCGCAGATCAGTGAGAAGCTCCATTTCTTTGGACGCGCCATGCAAGATGAAACTCCGGAGAATTTTCCGCTCGGTCTTTTCGTAGGAAGTGATTTCCCGGGTGTAGCCGGGTCCGCCGTAAACGCTCCCGGACAGAATATTGTCGGCAACCTGACCTGGACGATCTCTCCGCGTATGGTCAATGAAGCAGAGTACGCCTATACCCAGGGATCGATCTCGTCTTCGTTCACGCCGGGCTCAATCGCCACCGATCCGACAGTCTCCTCACAACTCACTAACAACACCGAGTACACCGATCCCTATGGCCGTATCCCTCAAATATCGTTCCAGACGGGAATTACGGGGTTCAATTATGGAAGCACTCCCTACTTCGAGCGCAACCTTGACAACACTTTCTTTGACAACTTCTCTCTCACAGCGGGCCGCCATACGGTGCGTGTCGGAGCTACCATTTCAGAGATGGTGAAGACCGAAAACGCCTCGAGCGGCGCTGCAAGCTTTCTGTTTGGTACCTTCCAGGATTTTCTGCTCGGTAATGACGTGGACTATACACAGGCCAGCCGCGACACCATCCCCGACTTGCACTACTCCAACTTCGAAGCCTATGCCCAGGATGATTGGAAGATTGCAAAACGGCTCACACTTAACCTGGGAGTCCGCTACAGTTACTTCCCGTCCCCGGCAGATTTGCTGAACACGTTGGCGAACTTTGACCCGACTTACTTCGTAAAGGCCAACGCTCCCTCTATCGATCCGGTGAGCGGCAATTTTACAAACACCACTTTGTCCGGAGCGACCCTTGCACAGACACCGGCGAACTATGAGAACGGGTTGATTTATCCCACGGGAACGGCATGCAGCCTCGCACAGCAGGTGAATCACCTAGAAGCCACTTGCTCTCCCTACGGCAGCCATGTGGATCCGGATCCAAGAGACAACTTCGCCCCCCGGCTTGGTTTTGCATATGATCCTTCCGGAGACGACATGACGTCGATTCGCGGAGGGTACGGAATCTTCTATGACCGCATGCTCAATGGCATTTGGGAACAGAACGGGTTCCAGGAATCTCCGGGTCTACAGGTGGCAACCATAGACAACTCGCTGTTCGACAGCCCTTTGAGCGGCACTTCAGGAGCGCCTCTCGGCCCCAACCGCATCACCTCGACCGGTAGCCCGATCATGAAGAACCCTTCCTACATGGACTATAACCTGACCGTGGAGCATCAATTGATGCCAGGTATGGTGTTGAGTGTCGCCTATGTTGGATCGAATGGACGGCACCTTTTGGGAGAAAGGGAAATCAATCAGCCTTCGCTCGGAGACAGAGAAGCGGACCCCACGGCCTATGTTCTATCAGTCGTTCCGTACGCTGGATATGCATCGTTTGAGGATAGGGCAACAGGCTATACCAGCAACTACAACTCGCTACAGGTAGCGCTGAACTCTCGCGATTTCCATGGCCTGACCTATGGCATTAGTTACACCTGGGGCAAGACATTAACGAACCTGTCCAACGATCGCGGCCAGGAATCGTATGATTCATACGATTTGCACCAGGACTACGGTGCGTCGGAACTCAATCAGCCGCAGACCTTCATCGCCAACTATGTGTATGACCTTCCTTTCTACAAGGATCAGCATGGACTCGCAGGGCATATGCTCGGCGGCTGGGAGGTTTCTGGAATCACAGAGTTTCTATCCGGGACGTCACAAAATGTGACCCAGTATTTTGACAACTTTAACAGCGGCGACTGCGGCGTGGTCACAACAGACATCACGCCTTCCAACACGTGCCCCACCACCGGACTCTATAACGGCGGCCTCAATATGGACTTAAGCGATATTGCTCCCCGCCCGGATCTGGTGTCTTCCATTAAAAGGACAAAGTCGCAGTTAAACTGGTTCTCGACGAGCTCGTTTACCGATGCCTGGGGTCACTTTGGAAGCTCCGGCGATGGTGTCTTCGTCGGCCCCGGTCTTGAACTTTGGGATCTTTCCGCGATCAAAAATGTAAGGCTCGGCGATCGCGCCAGACTCCAATTCCGCGGCGAATTCTTCAACGCGTTCAATCACAACAGCTTTGATTCACTCGGCACCACTACGGATGCCACATATGACTTCGGACAAGCTATCTCCTCCCACGATCCTCGCGAAATTCAGCTCGGCGGTAAGTTCTACTTCTGAGGTGAGTTGAATTCGTGAAGAGAAAGCCGTAATCTGGATGCTCCCTGGAAACTCCAGGGAGCATTGTTGTTTGATGCGAGGGCGACCCGCGAAAACTTCGGGCGTTCAGTGCCTTACCCCACTATTGTTCTCAGAGAGAGCCATCTTGAAAGCGACCTGTTTTCGCCTCTTTGCCTTGTTTCTCATTCTGCCCTGCTGCGCCCTCACTTTCGCCGGCACGGTTGCCGCCCAGCAAGAAAACATGCTTCCGTTGATGCCCATGCCCGCACATATCGTGCCTGGCGAGGGACAATTCATCATTGATGGAAGATTCGGCATCGCCCTCGATGGGTATACAGAACCCAGGCTGGTACGAGGCGAGCAACGTTTTCTGGAAACACTTTCACGAGAGACGGGAATTCCGTTATGGCGGGAAGCGCAGTTTAACCATGCAAGCTTCATAATAAAGACGGACGGGCCGAGTGACCCGGTGCAACAGCTCGGCGAGGATGAGTCCTATCACCTCGAGATTTCAACGACTCATGTGCAGTTATCCGCGGTGAACCCGCTCGGCGTGCTGCACGGGTTACAGACCTTTCTGCAACTGGTTCGAGTTACCCCTCAGGGCTTCAGTGTGCCCGCGGTTGATATCGACGACCAGCCTCGGTTTCCCTGGCGCGGATTGATGATTGATGTCGGTCGGCACTTTATGCCTATTCCTGTGATTGAGCGGAACCTGAATGGGATGGAAGCGGTCAAGCTGAATGTCTTCCACTGGCACCTTTCAGATGATCAGGGATTTCGGGTGGAAAGCAAGCAGTTTCCGCTGCTCCAGGAGAAGGGGTCCAGCGGACTTTACTATACGCAGAAAGAAATTGGCGACTTAATCCAATATGCGCGGGACCGCGGAATTCGCGTGGTTCCTGAATTTGACATGCCCTGCCATACGACGTCGTGGTTTGCGGGTTATCCACAGTTAGCCAGTGGCGCCGGTCCCTACCAGGTTGCGACTAAGTGGGGCGTATTGGATGCGGCAATGGACCCAACCCGCGAATCCACTTATCAGTTCCTCGATAAGTTCATTGGTGAAATGACAGCGCTCTTTCCAGATGCGTACTTCCATGTAGGCGGCGATGAGTGTGACGGGAAGGAATGGGACGCAAATCCGCGCATCCAAGCTTATATGCACGCTCATGGTCTCAAAGACAACGTGGCCCTTCAGCTTTATTTTTCAGGAAGGGTGCAGAAGCTGGTCGCCTCGCACCACAAGGTCATGGAAGGTTGGGATGAGGTGCTGCAACCGGATACTCCGCGTGATGTCGTGATTCAGTCATGGCGAGGCCCGACAGCGCTGGCAGAAGCGGCGCGGCAGGGAAATCGCGCGGTGCTATCGACCGGTTACTACATTGACTTGAACCAGTCAGCAGCCCAGCATTATCTGGTCGATCCACTGGGTGGCGAGGCGGCTTCACTTACTCCGGAACAGGCGAAGCTTGTTCTTGGCGGCGAAGCCACCATGTGGAGCGAGTTTGTTACGCCTGAGAATATCGATAGTCGAATTTGGCCGCGCACAGCTGCAATCGCAGAACGGCTGTGGTCGCCAGCGCAAGATCAGGATGTGAATTCGATGTACGCGCGCCTCGCAATCGTTTCAGATAAGCTCGAAGACTACGGGCTGCAACATCAATCAATCACCAACCTGATGCTGCAACGCATGAGCGGCGAGACGGATCCGGAACCATTGAAAGTTCTCGCGGCAGTTGTACAGCCGCCCGAGGGCTACGAACGAGAGGAGTTACGGGAATACGACAGCTTTACGCCGCTGAATCGGCTTGTGGATGCGGTTCCTCCAGAGAGCGATGTCGCGCGGAAATTCACTGACCTTGTGAACGTGATCGCTTCCGGGACAGCAAGTCAAGAGCAATGGCAGGTAGCTCGAAACTGGCTTGTCCTTTGGCGCGACAACGACGCGAAACTGCGGCCAGTCCTGGAACGTTCGGACCTTACGCAGGAACTGAAGCCGCTATCCCAGTCCATGTCTCAAGTAGCTGCGATCGGTTTGCAGGCTCTTGATGATCTGCAAAATCATCGTGTGGTCAGCACAGACGCGCGGCAGAAGAACCTTGAGTTTCTGCAAACTGCTGCGAAACCTCAGGCGGTACTCGTCGATATGATCGTGCCTCCTGTTACGCTGCTTGTGCAGGCGACCAGGACTCAGTGATTAGGCACTAACATCAACCTGCCTAAAATAGAACCGGGTACGCGACTTAGCTAATCGGCTCCGCGCTTTTGGTCTGCACTCATTCCGAAACTGCTACTGTATCATTTCCAGGTTTCAATTCAGCGCGTGGAACACTTGAGTCATAGGGTCGGGCTCGATTCTCTGCGAGCCCCGACCCCGTTTGTGCAATCCGTATCAGCGTTTTGGCGCTTTGTCCGGGTCGGGCGGGCGCGATGGAAGAATCTTGGGATTTGCCTGAAGCGCCTTCTCGATCTCAGCAATGGCACGCTCCAATTGCGGGTCGCGTCCGTCGATTACCGAAGCCGGATCGTTCTCTACTTCGATGTCCGGATCCACACCGTGCCCTTCGATCACGTACTTCCCTTCCGGGCTCGCCGTGGCAAATTCGGGCACGAACACTTCGCCGCCATCCAAAAGCGGCCCTCGGCCTGAGATGCCAACGACACCGCCCCAGGTGCGTTTCCCGATCAGCGGCCCGAGTCCTGCTTCGCGAAACATGTAGGGGAAGATATCTCCATCAGACGCCGATGTTTCGTTGATCAGGCACACCTTCGGGCCGTAGAAGGCACCATAAGGATACGTGCCGGTCTGGCGGTCTATGCGATCGAATTCGGTTCCGAGTACCTTCTCACTGAGTCGCTCGATTACCATTTGAGAAATATTTCCGCCGCCGTTTCCACGATCGTCCACAATCAGGGCTTGCTTGCGAATCTGGGGATAGTAATACTTGATGAATTCGCGAATCCCATTCTCGCCCATGTCGGGAAGATGGATATAACCGACTTTGCCTCCGGTGGCCTTGTCTACCGCTTCCCGATTGTGGGTAACCCAGTCGAGATAGATCAAGTTGCTCTCGCTTGTGATGGGGAGGTAGGAGACGGTCCGCGACCCGTCCAGAGCAGGCTTTGCATTGACTCTCAGTTGCACGGGATGATCGGCTTTGCCGCGAAGAAGCTCATAAGGATTATCCTTCGCCGTCAATTCTCTGCCGTCGATTGCCAGAATGTAATCGCCCTCCTTCGCATCAACGCCTATTTCAGTCAAAGGAGAACGATAAAGTTCATCGTCATTCTGGCCGCGGTATATCGCGGCGATGCGATAGCGCCCCGCGGATTCGTCCAGTTCGATGCGCGCACCCATGAGCGCCACCGGCGTGCGCTTGGGGATGTCGAAATCACCGCCTGAGATATAGCTATGCGAGTTACTGAGTTCAGCTACCATCTCGCCCATCACGTAATTCAGATCGGAACGATGAGCCACGTACTTTACCAGTGGGCGATACTGGTCGCGCAATGCGTTCCAGTTGTAACCATTCATGTTCTCTGCGTAGAAGAAGTCGCGGTAACGCCGGTAAACCTCGTCGAAAATCTCTGCCCATTCCTGCTGCGGAACCCGGTCTACCAACAGCCCATCCGTGGAAACCGTCTTGGCGCTGGTCTTCGCATCGGGTTTCACATCATAGAGTTTGTAACTCTTTCCTTCTTTCACGAGCGCCTTGCTGCCGTCACGGGATACTTCAAATCCGTCAATCTTCTCCGCCAGCGTGGTTTCCTTGCGGTCTTTCAGCGAATAAAGAACCAATGCGGTCGAAGGGCTGGGATCGCGCCCGTAATAGAAGGCGCCGGTTCTCTCGTAAACGAGAAAGTCTTTGGTCACCGTCAGGCCATTGTAGTTATCGGCCTCTACCGGAACACGGCTCACGCGATCCTGAAGACCATCGAAGTCGATTTGAATGTATTCCTTCTTTTTCTCTTCTTTCTTCTCGTCCTTCTTGTCGCCAGACTTTCCCTCAGCCTTGCTTTTATCGGCCATGTCCTCGCCTGGCTTGGCAATCGTGACCTCGTCACTCTGCGGCGGGAATGGATTCTTGACGTCCTTGCGAAGAGCAAGCGCAAGCAGAGAGCGCCCGCGATTAGTGGCAAAGTTGAACTCGATGTCGCTCAACTGCGGCTGGTATTCGCGCGTGCCGATGAAGTAGAGATAGTTGCCCTCGGTGTCCCAGGCCGGCTCGCCCGAGTCGTACATCGGGTCGGTTACACGATGCACCTTTCCGTCGCCAACGCTCCAAACATAGACGCAGGCGAAGCCGCTCGGCTCATCCATAGTGAAGGCAAGATGGCCGCCATCCGAAGACCAAGGATAGGAAGGAATGCGCCCCCGGGAATTCTGGGCGATCTGTGTGACCTTTTTATCGTCCAGAGTTATCACGTAGAGCTTACCGTCCTTGTCACTGAATGCGATCCTCTTGCCATCCGGCGCCCAACTGGGCTGGTACAACATGGCGTGCAGACCGTGGGTCAACTCCTCTGGTTTGCCGTTGCCGTCCTGATCGATCCGGTATAGTTCGTCCTCGCCATCCTTATCGGAGATAAAGGCAATCGTAGCCCCGTCGGGAGACCACTCGGCAAACTTGTCGTGAGCATTCGAAGAATCAGTGAGGTTACGCGTGGCACCCTTTTCTATGGGAACTGTAAAGACATCGCCGCGTGCCACGATAAGCACGCGTTCTCCCTTGGGGCTTAATCCTGCCTCCTCGATCTGGCTGGCCGCAGAAATCCGCGAGGGTCGCATTGCCAGGCCGTCGGTGGGAACATCGATGGAGAGATGCTTCGAATCACCTGTCGCAATGTCGAAGATATTCAACTCCCCGCCGAGTTCGTAGACGATCCGTCCCTGGTGATCGGAACTTGGCCAGCGAACATCCCATTTAGTGCTGCGGGTAAGCTGCTCGGTGGTCTTTGTCTTTGGATCGTAGGAATAGAGATTCAGCGTGTCGTCCTTGTCCGACGAATAGTAAATTTTTTCGCCAATCCACATCGGATCGCGATGACACCTCACGTCAGTGGTAATTCTCTCAACGGAGTGCGATTTGAGATCGAAGATGTACAACTGCTGCGCCCATCCTCCGGAATAGCGCTTCCAAGTGCGGAAGTCGCGGAACAGGGGCGAGTAAACCATCTTTGTTGCGTCCGGCGAAAAATCACCTGCGCCGGATTTGGGCATTGGCAGCGGCACGGGCAGGCCACCGTCCATCGCAACGGTGTATAGCCGCGAGTCAGCATTGTCGAAATACTCCCGCAGCGAGCGGAAGACGACGGACTTGCCATCCGGGGTCCAGCCGTAAACCTGGTTGTCGTAGCCCCATCGCGCCGGCAGTGGACCGCGCGAGGGATAAAACGTAAGTTGCCTGGGAACTCCGCCCGTTGCCGGAATCACATAGACCTGCTCATCGCCGTCGTACTGGCCTGTGAATGCTATCCATTTGCCGTCGGGAGAGAACTTGGCAAACAATTCTTCGCCGGGATGAGCGGTGAGGCGCGTGGCCATTCCACCCGATGTGGAGGCAAGCCATAGGTCGCCCGCATAAGTGAAAACTACTTTGTCACCATGGATGTCGGGAAAGCGAAGGAGCTTGGTTTGAGCGGTCGCCGTCGCGGCGCAATACAATACGACGATAATAGAAACCAAGGCAATACGAGTCTTAAGCAGCAGCATAGTTGCTTCCTTTCGCCCAATGAAATTCTGAATCTGCGGATGGAGAGAAGGTCGAACGAGGTACAGGCTCGATTTAACCTGGAATTCCTTCTTCGGCTTTGCCGGCCACGAGTGAGTATACCCCGGATGGTCCGACTCGTACTCTTTTTCGCTTTTGCGCCATAGGATGCGCAGCCATCCGGGATGGGATCGATAGCTACAGGTTCTATTTGATTCTCATTACAGCATTCCGGGATGCGGAGCTGGTCGCACCTTTTGCCGAGGCCTTGGCGCAATAACCGAAGAGCGCGGCAAAAGGTGCGACCAGCTTCCCGAGAAAGCAGTTGGTCAGGTTGTTATGAACAACCACTTGTTGAGCCGCAGCTCATGCAGCGGTAGCAACTGCCGTTGCGGACCATAATGGCACCGCATGTGCCGCAGCTTGGCGCGTCGCCCATGTCATACATCTCGCGCATGGCGTCGGCCGCGTGATAAATGCCGCGATCTTGCATGGCGGGGCCATGAGTCGGACTGACTTCCGGTGCGCCCGATGCCTGAATTTCGGGTGCGATACCACCGCCGGGCGCTGAAGTGCTGCCCATGCCCTGTCCGCTCACCAGGTGGAGCTTGCGCGCAACTTCTTCGGCGAGCCTGGAGAGTTGACTGTGCGACATACTGCCTTCTTCATCGGGTTCCTGTTCGGAAATCAGCGAGGGCGAAGCAGGCAGGGGCGGCGCCTGCGGAGCCAGACCGGCGAACAGCGTCAACTGCGTACCGGAGAGGAAGCGCAGATTGAGCCAGCGGAAGATGTAGTCCATTAGGCTCTTGGCATAGCCGATCTGCTCGTTGCCCGTCCAGCCTGACGGTTCAAAGCGAGTGTGCGCGAATTTCTCGCACAGAACCCTGAGCGGAACGCCGTGCTGCAAAGCCAGCGAGATGGAGGTTGCAAAAGCATCCATCAGGCCGGAAACGGTAGAACCCTCCTTGGCCATCTTGATGAAGATTTCGCCGGGCTGGCCGGTGGGATAGAGACCCACGGTGATGTAGCCCTCGTGTCCGGCGATGGAAAACTTGTGGGTGATGGAAGCGCGCTCCTCGGGGAGGCGATGGCGCACGGCGCGGGGAGGCGCATTCAGGTCCTGCGCCGGCTCCTGCTGGGCCTGCTCAAACGCGGATAAGGGCTTCAGCATCGGCGCAGCGATGGCCTTTGCGATCTCGTCGAGTGCCTTCTGAAACGACGCGGCAGCGGCGATCACCTGTTTTGCTGTGATTTCCAACTTCTCACCGATCTTTGCTTCCAAGGCTTTCACGTCAGCTTCTGCAGCGGACTGACCGGCGGCCAGATTCGCCAACACGCGGCTGCCTGCCGCATTCAGAGGTGAGGGCTCGCGCTTGGCGTCCATGCTGGTGTTCAAGGGCTGCGTACCCTTTGACCCGTCGCGGTAAATGGCCACAGCCTTGATGCCCTGCCGCCAGCTCTCGGCGTAGGCCTCGGCCACGTCTTCCACGGTGGCTTCATGAGGCAGGTTGACGGTCTTTGAGATGGCTCCGGACAAGAAGGGCTGCGCAGCCGCCATCATCTTGATGTGTCCCATGTATTGGATGGAGCGCGTACCCTTGGACGGCTTGAAGCTGCAATCGAAGACCGGCAGATGCTCCGGCTTGATGCCGGGCGCGCCCTCGATGGTGCCTGTCGCGTCAATGTAGCTGACGATGGCATTTACCTGGTCGTTGTCGTAACCAAGCTTAAAGAGCGCGGCAGGTACGGTGTTATTGACAATCTTGATCATGCCGCCGCCCACCAGTTTCTTGTACTTCACCAGCGCCAGGTCGGGCTCGATGCCAGTCGTGTCGCAGTCCATCATGAAGCCTATGGTGCCTGTGGGCGCAAGAACCGTGGTCTGCGAGTTGCGGTAGCCGTAACGCTCACCGTATGCGAGTGCCATGTCCCAGCACTCGCGGCTAGCATCGATGAGTGCGTCAAGCTGCGGAACGTTGAAAGGCTCTCCGCTGATGCGCGACTTGCCGATGTTATTCACCTCGGCGCGGTGCATGCGGATCACGTCAAGAAAAGGCTCGCGATTGACATAGAAACCGGGGCAGGCACCGCCATGACGCTCCACGCCAGCGGTGAGCGGAGTTGCGGACGCGATTGGCGGGCACTGCGCCGCCACAACGGCCGATTGCAGATATGCCTGGCCGCACATGATGGCCGTGAGAACCGCGGCCATGTCGCGGCCGGCCGTTGAATCGTAAGGCAGGCCCATCGCCATGAGCAGGGCGCCCAGATTCGCATAGCCCAGGCCCAGCGGCCGGTAGTCGTGCGAATTCTTTGAGATGGCCTCGGTCGGATAGCCGGAGTTGTCCACCAGGATCTCCATCGCAGTGATGACAACCGAAATCGCGTGTCGGTAGGCGGGAATGTCAAAGCTGCCCGCCGGGGTGATGAACTTCATCAGATTGAAGCTGGCCAGGTTGCAGGCGGAGTTATCAAGGAACATGTACTCCGAGCAGGGATTCGAGGCATTGATGCGCGCCGTGTTCTTGCTCGTATGCCATTTGTTGATCGTGGTGTCGAACTGCAGGCCAGGATCGCCGCACAGCCACGTGGCCTCGGCAATCTTGCGCATGATTTCGCGTGCCTTGTATGTCCTTACCGGCTGATGACTTTTGACCGTGTACGTGGTGAAGTCGCCATCGCTCTCATAAGCGTGCATGAATTCGTCGCTGACACGCACGGAGTTGTTGGCGTTCTGGAAAAAGATGGACGAATAAGCCTCGGAGTCGGGGCCCGAACCGTCATAGCCGGCCTTGATCAGTGTGAAGGCCTTGGCCTCTTCTTTAGCCTTGCAATCGATGAATTCCATGATGTCGGGGTGGTCGGCATTGAGAATGACCATCTTGGCCGCGCGGCGCGTCTTGCCGCCCGACTTGATGACTCCTGCAAAGGCGTCAAACCCGCGCATGAAGCTCAGCGGACCCGAAGCCTGACCACCTCCAGAAAGGTTCTCCTGCGAGCCGCGGATCGACGACAAGTTGGTTCCCGTGCCCGATCCCCACTTGAACAGCATCCCCTCGGTCTTGGCCAGGGTCAGGATGGAGTCCAGCGAGTCCTCGACAGAATTGATAAAGCAGGCGGAGCACTGCGGATTACGATAGCCGGTAGCGGCAAACCGGACGCCGCCGGTGGCGGGGTCCCAGTGCCAGTTCTGGCCGTCGGATTGCGGCTCGAGCCGATCGCAGCCCACGTTGAACCACACCGGCGAGTTGAAGGCTACCTTCTGCATCAGCAGCATGTGCGCGAGTTCATCGTGGAAGACTGCCGCGTCCTGGTCAGATGCAAAGTAGCCGCCCGCCACACCCCAGTCGCGAATGGTCTCTGCCACGCGGCCCACCAGTTGAAGCACGCCAGTCTCCCGCTCCGGAGTGCCGGTCTGCCCGTGCAGGTATTTGGAGGCCACGATGTTGGTCGCTGTCATTGACCAATCGAGCGGGACCTCCACATCTTTTTGCTCGAAGATCGTGTTTCCGGATTTGTCGGTAATCAGCGCTGTGCGTCGCTCCCACTGCACCTCTTCGTAAGGGGAAACTGCCTCGTTGGAAAAGCGGCGGGCAAACGACAGTCCACTCTGGCTGTAAGGCGCCTGGAGGGAAGCAGCGGAAGTTTGAAGGTTGACCTCGTTCATTCGATCCTCTCAATCGGCAAAAATCTGTGAATACCTTGCCTCTTCCAGCGCGGTTTCGGCTGGATTTGGGCAGGTTAAGTCTGTGACAGCAGACGGGAAACGGAAGTTTGAAAGATACCGCGAGTTTCTTGTCTCCTAACGGTCTGCCGGGGAGTTTCTCCGCCGGGTTTCATTACAGTCCGTTTACAGCCGCAGTTGAAAAAATACCGCTGTCTATGGTGCATGTCAACCGCAAACCACAATATCTTGTATTTTGTTCACATTCGCGGTTACTGGGTTTCTAAACTCAGCCAAACTGCCTGTGGAAAGCTCAAACAGCCTAGCTGGACGCGGTTCCTGCGGCCTCGCATTGCCCCAAATCCGGTGCAGTCGCGGCTCTAATCCCATCAAGCCTGTCGCATCTACAAGCCTAGTCCCCGTCCGAACCGGCTGCAAGGCGCTCAAACGGTGCAAAGACCGGTTCAGATTGTGCGAAATGTGGAGAATTGGGACGTTAATTACCTCCGCCATACGTCGGTTGGATGCCTTGCGGATCCTGATAGGCTGATGTCGTGCCCGAAACCACCAAACCGCTCAACTGGAGGCCCGTTCTGCGTCCCGCCGAGACGACGCTGCGCGGCCTGTATGTGACCCTGGAGCCACTGGATGCAACCCGCCACGGCGAAGCCCTGTTCGAAGCGGTAAAAGGCCATGACGAGCTTTGGAGGTGGCTCGCCGCCGTTCCTGAAGCCAGCGCCACCGAAATGATGAAACACCTGGAGCATTGGCAGGAGAACGAACGCGCCATGCTGCTGGCGATTGTCCCCGCAGATACTTGCCTGGCCGCAGGTCATGCAAGCTATATGCGCATCAAGCCGGCACACGGGGTCATCGAGGTGGGGAACGTGCTGTTTGCGCCGGCGCTGCAACGAACGCGCGCCGCGACGGAAGCCATGTACCTGATGGCCCGGCACGTATTCGAAAACCTGGGCTACCGCCGCTACGAATGGAAATGCAACGCACTGAACGAGCCCAGCCGACGCGCCGCGCTGCGACTCGGCTTTACGTTTGAAGGCATCTTCCGCCAGCACATGGTTGCTAAAGATCGCAACCGCGACACGGCTTGGTTCTCGATGCTCGACCAGGAATGGCCCGCGCGGAAACGAGCCTTCGAGACCTGGCTGAAGCCGGAGAACTTTGACAGCGAAGGACGGCAACGGCAGAGCTTGAAGGAAATCACCGCCGTACAGACCTGATTGCGGACGGTTGACGGGCAAGACAGCGGCCCTTACTGAGATCGCGCAGGGCCGCCGTGTTTGTGGCTCTCCGCCAGTCAGGTGGCACCAGGCTAAAGTCCTGGCCATCCCCGCGACGGCGAAGATAGCCAGCTTGTTGTTTTGCGGCCTTACAGAAACAAGGCCGCCACGACAAACGCGGCGGTGCTGAACAGGCTGATCAGCAGGTACCAACTTATTTGTGCATTGAAAACGTCGCCCATTTCCAGGCGACGTTTTCGTCGATTTACGAGACAGGAATCAGTTGCTTACTTTGGTATCAATCCTCATTCCATAGAACGATCTGTGCACGAAGAACACCGACACCAGGAAGAATACGACTGCCAGCAGGTGTCCGAGCAGCGGGTTACCCGCATTGAGCGTCACTGCAAGCTCGACCGCAAGTAATCCGAACAACGTCGTGAACTTGATGACCGGGTTCAATGCCACCGACGAGGTGTCTTTGAATGGATCGCCGACGGTGTCTCCGATCACGGTTGCGTCGTGCAAAGGCGTTCCTTTTTGTTTCAGATCGACCTCTACTATCTTCTTCGCGTTGTCCCATGCGCCCCCGGCATTGGCCATGAAGATCGCCTGGTACAGACCGAAGATCGCAATCGAGATCAGGTAGCCGATAAAGAAGAACGGCTCAACGAACGCGAAGGCAAGTGTAGCAAAGAAGACGGCGAGAAAGATGTTGAACATTCCCTTCTGCGCGTACTTAGTACAGATTTCTACCACCTTCTTACTGTCGGTGACTGATGCTTTCTCCACGCCTTCCAGTTTGATGTTCGCCTTGATGAACTCGACTGCGCGGTAAGCGCCGGTGGTGACGGCCTGCGTGGAAGCGCCAGTGAACCAGTAGATCATTGCCCCGCCCGTGATCAATCCGAGCAAGAATGGCGCGTGCAGCAACGAGAGTTTCTGTACGTCATGGGCCAGTCCGCCGGTCAGGGCCATGATGATGGAGAAGATCATGGTGGTTGCGCCGACCACGGCTGTGCCGATTAGGACCGGCTTTGCCGAAGCCTTGAATGTATTGCCGGCCCCGTCGTTGGCTTCAAGCAGGTGCTTTGCGCGTTCGAACTTCACATCGATGCCGTAGTCCTTTTTCAACTCAGCTTCGATGCCGGGAACGTTTTCGATCAGCGACAGCTCGTAAACGGATTGAGCATTGTCGGTAACAGGCCCGTAGGAATCGACGGCAATCGTGACCGGGCCCATGCCCAGGAAGCCGAAGGCCACCAGGCCGAATGCGAAGACGGCTGGAGCGAGCATGAGGTCAGCCATGGACGCGCCCGTAGTGAAGAGATAGCCCATGGTCATGAGCGCAACCATGCTCAGTCCCAGCCAGTAGGCCGAAAAATTGCCGGCCACGAATCCCGATAAGATCCCCAGAGAGGCTCCACCTTCCTGCGCCGATGTTACGACTTCTTTGACGTGGGACGACTTGGTCGAAGTGAAAACCTTGACCAGTTCGGGGATGATCGCGCCCGCCAGGGTTCCGCACGAGATGATGGAAGACAGCTTCCACCAGAGCGTTCCGTCACCGAGATTGGGGATAATGAGGTGCGAGACGAAGTAGGTGAGAAGGATGGAGATGATCGACGTGATCCAAACCAGCGAGGTCAACGGCGTCTCAAAGTCCATCTCGTCGGAGTTGGCGTATTTGGCGTGAGCGATCGCGCCATTCAGGAAATACGCACCCGAACTGGAGACGAGCATGGCCACGCGCATGACGAAGATCCATACCAGCAGTTGCACTTGCGTCTTCGGATCGTGGACGGCCAGCAAAATGAAGGCGATCAAGGCCACGCCGGTGACGCCGTAGGTTTCAAAGCCGTCGGCGCTGGGGCCGACTGAGTCGCCCGCGTTATCACCCGTACAGTCGGCGATGACTCCCGGGTTGCGCGCATCGTCTTCCTTGATCTTGAAGACGATCTTCATCAAGTCGGAGCCAATGTCGGCGATCTTGGTGAAAATTCCGCCGGCGATACGCAGGGCCGCGGCACCCAGGCTTTCGCCGATCGCGAAGCCGATGAAGCATGGGCCCGCATAATCGCCCGGGATAAACAAAAGGATGCATAGCATGATGAACAGCTCGACCGAGATCAGCAACATGCCGATGCTCATGCCGGACTTCAGAGGAATCGCATAGACCGGATATGGTTTGCCGCGCAATCCCGCGAACGCCGTCCGTGAGTTCGCAAATGTGTTGACGCGAATTCCGAACCACGCCACCCCGTAGCTGCCCGCGATGCCGAGGAGAGAAAACAGCAAAATGATGGGCAATGTGACCGCAATCGATTTTCCCGGCACCGGCGCCAAATAGCCAAAGTACAGCGAGATAATTACGGCGATGAAGACCCAGAGCAGAAGAATGAACTTGCCCTGTGTTATCAGATACGTTTTGCACGTCTCGTAGATCAGCTCGGAAATCTCGCGCATCGAGCGATGAACTGGCAGGTTCTTCAACTGAACATAGATCGCGAGGCCGAACAACAGGCCGCCAACGCAGAAAAGCAATCCGAACATCAGAAGGGTATGTCCGTTGATGCCGAGAAAATTCACGGTCGACAAATCGGGCAGTATCAGGTTGGCTTCGCCTCCGCCCCCGTGCTCAGGTTGCGCGTAGGCGAATGTGGGAAGCAGCAGACCCAGGAGGGCCGCCACGGTTTTGTACCGCCGCTTCAGGAAGGCTACAGCGCCTTCATTGATGGAGCCCCAAATCCGCTGCATAGCCTCAGTTCCCGTGTCCGAGCCCAGCACTTGGCGCACGAACGATCCGGCCACAATGAGCGAAAGCACGCTCACTCCCAGTAAAAAATAGACCCAATACTGTACTGTCACATGTCCTCCAGACATAAGGTTTGAAGCCGTATCACGAACGACCCCAGAAAACGCGACCCCTCAAAAACCCAGGGGAAAAAGTCAGGGGAAGCGTATCATCCGGCTTGGACACTGTCGAGTGATTGCAGTCACAGGCTTCGAGAACCAACACGGGTGCTGGGAAATGGAGATTTCGGGTTTGCCTAGCAGTGCTCCGGGAAATAGCATGGGCGAAGGAGATTCCTAACACTTAATGACCCCATCCAAGTTGCTTACCGCCCGCGAGGCGGCGGAAAAACTCGGTATCAGCTACCCCGCACTCAAACACTGGATTCTTGCCGGGCGCATCCGCACCGTGAAGACGCCGGGGGGTCACCATCGCATCCCCATCGATTCGCTGGAGGAGTTCCTACCCGCGGCGCAGACCTCCACGGCGCGCATCAGCGGGCGAAACCAGTTGTTAGGCTCGGTGGTGGAGGTTACGGTCGAGGGCCTGCTTGCCAAGGTTGTTCTTGCCGTCGGCGGCCAGCGCGTCACAGCGATCATTACCGCTGACGCAGTTCGCGACCTGGCTCTCAAGCCTGGCGACTCGGCCTTCGCTCTCATCAAGTCAACCGAGGTAATGATCGCAATCCCCTGAACCGGACGGGCCGATTCGTGATGAGAAATCGCTTGGAGAAACAGCCTGCAGAGGTTGAAGTTCAGTCTATTGGAGGGGCACGTCAATCCTGTCACCCGGGAGCGGGATCTCCAGGCTTTGATCTGCCTGGTCTCGAACGCGGCCTTTCGAGAGCGGTTGCAGCTTGAAGAGCACGAGTACATTGCGCTCAGGATCGTCGAAGGCGGGAAAGCTGGCAACCTGTTCGAGCGAATAATGGGTATGAAGGTCCCCGAGCGTGCCGGGATCAAGGTCGTTCCAGGAAGCATACCAACCGGGCTGGTAGCGGGCGAGTTTCTCCGGCAATTCTTCAGTGCCGAAATCATCACAGAGAGTGGGCAAGTGGGTCGCCAAGGTGATCTCATCGCCGCTGATGGAAACCAGTAGCCGGTTGCCGTTAGGATGCTGATCGATATATTGGGTGAGTTCTCGGGCCGCTGAAACAAAGGTGTATTCGGGATGAGCGGCGTAGCTCAGGGTCCAGGCGCCATTGACAATTACGGCGGATGCAGCGAGCACCAAGGTCGCCCAGCCAAGCTGGCGCGGTATGCCCTCCTGGGTGAGCAGCGCAGCAGCACCTTTCGCCACCAGGAAAAAGCAGAAAACGGCCACCACTGCGAAATAACGAGGTTGGGGATGGTCCTGCCACGTCATGAAGAGGATGTAGCCGGCCACGGCGAACATCGAAGCGCCAAAGGCCGGATCCAGGAACAAATCCCTGCCCCATTTATGCCACGCCAGCAAAGCACCCAGCACCATAAAGCCAGCCAACGGGATCAGGATGTGATCCACCCACAGTCCCCCGTGAACCGACCACCACAAGCTCAGGAAAGGCCAATAAAGATTGCGGGGCTTGGGGTATGTATTGATGTAGAAAAGGTACCGGTAATCGACGAATAGCCCGATGCTTACTACCATCGACATCCAGATGCCGAATGTGACAGCGCTTGTCGCAGCGGCGGCAATTACGCAGCGCAGGGCGAGTTTTCGGTTCTTCCAAAGGGGCTGCAGCGTCGCCCACCCGAGCGCCGGCAACAAAAAGATTGCGGTGGTCTTGGTGAGCATCATCAGGGTGAACAGCAGGCCAACGGCCACCGCTGCCCATACTGGCCGTCGCAATTTCGGCAGCCTCACGGCCAGATTGAGAGCCCCGAGCGTGAACGTCGTCAGCATTGGCTCCAGAATCGCCAAGCGGCTAAAGCAGTATAGGAACGGGCTGGTGACTAACAAGGTAAGAGCCATAAACGCCACCCAGCGACGCCCCGGCTGGCGCAGAAGCAGATAACTCAACAACAGGTTGGCAAAGAAGAAAGCGACAGCCAGCCCCCGCGCCGCGGGGATGGATACGCCGGTAAAGAAAAAGAGCAGCCACTCCAAAAATGGCCAGACAGGTACGGCGGGGGCGGGGTTGAAGTCGCCGGGGAGATACCAATTTCCGAACAAATGAGCGCGAATAGCGGCATTCCCGTACCACCCTTCGTCGGTGTATTTGGCCCAGTCTCGAAACCAGGGGGTGTGATTGGGAAAATCGGCGCTGAGGTGTACGGCATGGAGGAGGGCGAAGGCGCAGATGAGCAGCAGCCACAAGGCGTAAACCCAGCGTTTGGAAGCAGTTGACAATTAAGGTTTCTCCGCAGAATGGAACAGTGGTCCAAAATCCGCAATGGCAGGTTGACTCAGAGTATAGCGCCGTAGGACGGGGATCGAGGTTCGCAGGGCCCCTAAAGCGAGGCACAGGGGGTGCACGGTTCACAGCGCGTGCATTTTGGCAAAAAGCGTGGACATGCAGGTCCACGTTTGGGCAAAAAGCGTGGACATAGAGGTGCACGGATCGACAAAAGCGAGGCAGGGCTGAGCGATCTATTCGTACGCCAGGGCATCAATGGGGTCTTTTCGGGCCGCCATCCAGGCGGGATAGAGGGCGCCGCACAAAGCTCCGCCGAAGGCGATCAGGGCGCCCCAGCCGATCCACGCCATGGTCAGTTCGAAACTGAAAGTGGAGAACTTGATGTGGAGCAATTCCCTGACGCCGTAGGTGGAAGCGATACCCAGCAGCACGCCGACGAGGGCCAGGATGCCCGTCTCACGCAACACGATGCCGACGATGGTGATTTTGGAGGAGCCGAGCGACTTGAGAATGCCGATTTCCCGCGTTCTTTCGAGCACCGCGGTATACATGGACTGGAAGATGACGAGGAAGCCGACGATGACGGCGATCGAGATGACCACCCGGAGCGCCAGGTCAAAGCCCGGAAAGCGGGATGGGGTGTAGAGGGCAATCAAGTCGGCCATGGTGAGCACGCGGTAGTTTTCAAGGCCCCGGGTGCTGTGAATTTCGTCAATCACCAGCTTGTCGTTGGCCGGATTGTCGGTCTTGAGATAAAACTCCGACGCTTTGCCCTCGGAGCCCATGAGGGTGCCCATGGTATCGATGGGAATGAGCTTGCGGCCGCCTTTGCCGCTCTCGACCACGCCGCAGATGCGAAACGGGTGGTTGAGAATGCTAATCGTCTCCCCCACATGGTGGCCTTGGCCCTGGTGGGCAAAGACATCGTCGACGAGGACGTCGTAGGGTCCCTTGAACGGGCCGCCGGAGAGAAACGTGAAGGGCTTGAGCGCGTTGTAGCTCTCGTAGTCGATTCCGTAGAGGACCTCGACCGAGCCGGTCATGGAAAAGTTGGTGATCACCGGCGAGACAACGGTGACATGGGGCATACGGTGGAAGACTTCGGCGAGTTTGGCGGACATGGGGGCGCCGCCCACGCCATTCATAAAGCTGGCATTTGACGGCATGACAACGATGTCGGCGCCGATGCCGTTGGTGCGCTCTTTCTGATCGTCGAGCATGCCCATGAAGATGGCGACGATGGAGAGGATCATGACGACCTCAATCGCCACCGCCAGCACGCTGATGATGGAACGCAACGGGCGGTGAAGCAGATTGGCAATCACGAGCTTATTCATTGCTGGGCATGTCTCCCGGGACGCGGCAATCGTGCGCGCCCTTGTCTTCAAGGGTATCAGCCTCGGGCGCACGGATGCGGACAGGGAGCGGGCTGGTTTGAAATGGCAGGACCGGCGGTTGAGGTTCGTGGTATCCCACCTTTCGCTGGAAAGACGCGAAAGATGGGGCAGCCAGTTCATTGGCTGGGAAAGGGTGAGCCACGCGGCCACCCAGTCCATTGGCCGGGAACGGTGAGCCACCGGCCACCCGCCGTACTTGCCCGTGGCTGTGAAGGTGAAGCTGACTGCCCACTCATCGCGATCAAGCTGCGATGAATGGGGCACAGCCCGGTTATCCCATGGCTTGTTTTCAAAATCGGTGAGTGGGACACCTGCCGATCCGGGTCTAGATCGGTTTCACTTCACGAAGCTGTTTCGATAAGTGCTGAAAATTCGTGAGCAAAAATTGCATGTAATGGGTGAAGGCTTGGGGTGTCTGAGCGGCTTGAAGGGATGCGGAAAGCGCGGTGCGCACGGTGTAGACGGCGCCGGAGTCTGGCTTGTCACGAAAAGCTTGCTCATATTGGTCTCGGGTCCAATTCTGGTTCAGACCCTGCTGCAAAATACCGGCTGCATCTTCATATTCGGCGGCGCGCGCGGCGCGAGTGTTGAGGATTAAGTTGACGGATGCGGGCGCGCCAAAAGTCTCGCCGTCGGTCCAGACTGCTGCGATCACTTTGATTCGGTCGGGTTGAGGACTGAAGGCAAACTCAAAGACCGGTCGCGAAATGCCGGCGCCTGGTTCGATGGGAGGGTGGCTTTCGAAGAGCATGTCCCAGACTTTTTTCGCTTTTCTTGCCGGTTGCGAGGAAGAAGAGATTTCCAAAACAAGAGCCCACACCGGTTTGCCACTAAGATTTGTGACGGTGCAGACAGGACCTCTTTTCTCAGCGGGATGGATGTCAACTCGAAATTCAGGGCGTTCGGTCGCTCGTTGTGGATAAAGCGCGGATGGGAAAAACATTGCGATGTTCAGGGCGCAAAATGCCGCAGCGAATATCTTCATCGGAGTCTCCATCGGTAAACACGACCCGGGCCATTCGGACAGGCTTTGGCGACGACGTCCGAAGGAAATTGTAAATCTCCCGTCCTCTTTGATCGCTTCAGAATAGCAGGGGTATGCTCAACGTTGGGCGACGAACCGCCGGAGTAGATCATGCCAGGCTGCGCGAGCTTCTGCCGGTTACCTCCCGGACCTGCGATCTGCTGCGGCGAGCCAATGAGCGAAATCATCGCCGAGTCACTCGTCCACCCGATCGAGATAGCTCCCTAAATGTCGGCTCTCGGCATGGATTTTTGAGAGCTGCTTAGCGTTCAGGGTGGATTGACCGGCAACTCTTCCCCAGGTCATTAAAGCGCGATGAATGGGGCACAGCCTTGTAATCCCATGGCGTATATTCAAAATCGATGAGTGGGCCACATGGCGGTCACGCACCCATAAGTCAAAAGGACGGGACGTAAACCCGACGTTCCGTCTCCTCTAATTTCAAACGGTTCTCATCAGGAGGTTACATGGCTTCAATCACTGGCTTTGGCGGTATATTTTTGCGAGCGAATGATCCAAAAGCTTTGTATCAGTGGTACGAGCAGCATCTCGGCCTGGTGAAGGCCGACGGAGCTTTCTCGTTTCCTGCCCCGACGCAACACCCTCAGGTGGTCTTCGCCCTTTTCAAACACGACAATGACTATTTCCCTCCGGCGCAGAAAGCAATGATCAACCTGCAGGTGAGCGATCTGGATGGTGAGCTGGACCGTCTGATTGGCGAGGGTGTCACCGTCGATCCAAAATGCGAAAGCTATGACTTTGGAAAGTTTGGCTGGATCACCGATTCGGAAGGAAATCGGGTCGAGCTTTGGCAGCCTGTCGCAACTGAGTAATTGCGAGACGACCGAGATTGGTACCCGCCGCTACCCGTCCCAAGACCTGCTGCTGAGTTTTGGTCATTCCTCTTCATGCCGACGGTGAGATTCAGGATGGCGGAGATGTAAGCACAGCGGCGACGATGAAATCGTCGTTGAACGAACTCATCGAACATTGAAAAGCGGCACGAAGATCCGAATCGAAGCGCAGTGGCGTACGATCGAGTCTGTAGGAGTATGCAATGCCGAAGTTGTCGAGTCTGCCTGGTTGGCCGCCTCAAGGAGGCGCTGGACCATTCGATACCCGCAAAGCAGTCTTTGCGAGTTCCCCGGAACTGGTGAAGGTAAAGAGCGTCGACAGGATCGTGAACACACGCATCGACATCACCTGCATGTTCGGCAAAGAAGTGGTGACCTTTCGATTTTTCGGGGCGAATAAGGGAATGGCCGAAGGGGTTGCCGAGGTTCTGAGGAAGAACGCGGGTCAAAGCCTGCTGGACATGGGCATGCTCGAAGTTGACGACAGCGAATAGGGACTATCCATCCAATTTCCCAATTGAACAGAGCGCGATGGAGAAAAAGGCAGGCAGGCTGCCGCCTCTGCAGTACGAAGCAGGGCCCTGCTCTCTTGCCTCATGCGGGGGCAACCTCGCTCGTTGAGAAAGAGGAGGATAGGTCGTTGCACGAGGCCGCTCTGATCAACGCGTGCAACACGACGGACGGCGAATTCCGACGCAAGACTTGGAGTGAGAGTGAATCCGCCATTTCGGACGGAATGGCTGGGTATGTGTAGCGGCAGCCGGGAAGCAACCGCGGATGCTTCGACTTTGCTCAGCATGACAAGGCCTTTGGGGGTTCCGAGCGGGGGTTTGGTGTGTCGCATGTCACTTTCAACAAAAAGACGGGGGTATATAGTTCGTTAATATGGGCGATTGTGCCCTATGTTACCTTAGGTGCAAGAAAACAAAGGGGGAAGCAGAAAATCCCTTTGACGGCCAGAATATTGCGGTTTATTGTGGTTGTGGAAATCCCTTCGGGAAGAACCCGGCATTAGGTTGCAAATGGGCAGTTTCGGAGAAGACCTGCGCGCTGAGCGTGTATCCCGCGGCATTGCGCTGGAAGACATCACGGCAGTCACCAAGATCAGCCAACGCCACCTGGTCGCGTTAGAGCAGGAAAGATTTCGCCTGCTTCCGGGCGGCATTCTCAGTAAAGGCATTGTTCGCGGCTATGTGGGAGCGGTGGGTCTGGATGCTCACGACTGGACGGAGCGGTTTGTGAGGGCCTACGCCGCTCAGGGCCAGACGCTGGAAGACGAAACTGGCTGGATGGCTTTTGCGTCGAATGTGGGCCAGGAGCGGATCAGGCGGCGCGAAGCAGCGGAACTCCGTTTGCGGTGGGCCGGTGCGATTGCGCTCATGCTGGTGGTGTCGGCGGCGGCATTTCTCACGGTGCGCTACTTCGGCGTGCGAGCCGGCTGGTGGAGCACACTACTGCCGCTTCACAGCGCCGGCGCCAAGGCGCACGCCTTCCTGGTGCAAACTGTCGCTTCGATCAGGCGTTAGAGTCCGGCATTGGGGATATTGGAAGTGATGGGACTCCGTATCTAGAGACTACGGTTCACCCCGCATAAAGCGCCCTTGAAGGGATGCAACTCGCCGTTCGCACACGAGGCTTTGCCCCGGCCGCTGCCACCAATTACCATGGTCGGATACACCCTGAAGGCCGAGGCCCGCGGGTGCGGGCTTGTCTTCCCGATGCGGGAGAGGCCGATTCGGCTTACTCCGTGCAGGATGGTGCAAAAGAACCAGCCATTGCGGAAGGCTACAAATCAAAATCCCTTGAATGGGGAGGAATGCGAACTTGAGCGACCGTTTCTTGTTTACCTCAGAGTCCGTGACCGAAGGTCATCCGGACAAGATTGCCGACCAGGTTTCAGATGCCATACTGGACGCGTGTCTCGAACAGGATCCCTACAGCCGCGTGGCGGCGGAGACGCTGACGGCCACCGGCCTGGTGGTCATCGCGGGGGAAATTACAACCAAGGCTTATGTTGATTTTCAAAGCCTGGTGCGTGGCGTGGTGGCCTCGATCGGCTACGACAATGCTCTGTATGGCTTCGACTCGAATACCTGCGCCGTGATTTCGACGATCAACAAACAGTCGGGCGACATTGCGCAGGGCGTTGACACGGGCGGCGCGGGCGACCAGGGGATGATGTTCGGCTACGCGTCGAACGAGACTCCCGAGCTGATGCCGGCGCCGATTTCGCTGGCCCACAAGCTCTGCAGGCGGCTGACGGAAGTGCGGAAGAACGGCAAGCTGCCCTACCTGCGTCCTGACGGCAAGAGCCAGGTAACGGTGGAGTACGACGAGAACGGCAAACCCGCGCGTGTGGACGCGGTGGTGATCAGCAGCCAGCACGCCGAAAGCGTGAGCAATGAGGAGTTGCACGCCGACATCCTGAAGCACGTGATCCAGGCGGTGCTGCCGGCGAAATGGCTGGACGAGCACACCAAATATCACATCAATCCCACGGGAAGGTTTGTGATCGGTGGACCGATGGGCGACACGGGCCTGACCGGACGGAAGATTATTGTGGACAGCTACGGCGGCATGGGCCGGCACGGCGGCGGCGCATTCAGCGGCAAGGACCCGACCAAGGTGGACCGTTCGGCTGCCTACATGGCCCGCCACATCGCCAAGAATATTGTGGCCGCGGGTCTGGCCGACAAGGTCGAGGTGCAGTTGGCGTATGCCATCGGCGTGGCTGAGCCGGTGAGCGTGCTTGTTGAGACTTTCGGCACGGGGAAGCTGAGCCCTGCGAGGCTGACGGAACTGGTGCGGAAGAACTTCTCGCTGACCCCGAAGGGCATCATCGAGAGCCTGAACCTGCGCCGGCCGATCTACCAAAAGACGGCGGCGTACGGGCACTTTGGACGCACCGAGCCGGAGTTTACCTGGGAAGCCACAGACAAGGCGGCCAAGCTGGCCGAGCAGAGCGGCGTGGCCGTGGCGGCCAAGTAAACGCAGCTGAAGTTTGCCGCATAAGGAATGGGACCCTTCCTCAAGGGTCCCATTCTTTTTTATGTCTCCTGCCTGGATGAAATAGAATTCATCGGGGCCAATAGCCTTGTTTTCAGTGAGGAGATGATGATGCGCAATTCTTTGCTTGCTGCTCTTTTCTTTGGCGTGACGGCCATGGCGGCCGCGCAAACCGGGGCCCAATGGGACTACCAGGGCAAGTATGGCCCGCTCAACTGGGGCAAGCTGGACCCGGCGTACAAGGCATGTTCAAAGGGCCATGAGCAATCGCCGATTGATATTCGCGGCGCGCACTTGAATAAGGCCCTCAAGCCGATCGAGTTCCACTATATCGCCGGGCCGGTCACGCTCGAGAATGACGGACGCACTATCGCGGTTCATGTGGGTCCGGGCAGCTACATGGTTGCCGACGGCGTGCGTTATGAACTGCAGCATCTGGAATTTCATCGCCCCAGCGAAACGGCGGTGAAAGGCAGGCTTGCCGATATGGACGTTCACCTGCTGCACAAGAGCGCCGACGGCAAAATGGCGGTGATCGCGGTGCGACTGAGCGTAGACCGCGGCGACCCGAATGCCACCCTGGCCACGCTTTGGGAGCACTTGCCCACGACCGCGGGCGCAACCGGGAAGGTGGATGACATGGTGGACCCCGGTGGACTGCTGCCCGGCGACCCCGGCTACTGGACCTACACGGGATCACTGTCTTCCCCGCCCTGCACTGAGGGTGTGCGCTGGTTTGTTTTCGAGGAACCGGTGAGCATCAGCCGAGAGCAGTTGCGGGCATTCACTTCGATTTTCAGGATGGACTCACGCCCGCTGCAAGATGCTCATGGGCGGCGAATTGAAGCGAACGAGTAGTTGCAGGGTCGAGGGTCAGGGGACAAGTGGCGAGAAAGACAGCATGAGCCCTTCGTCGCCGGGAAGCATTCTGGCCGCCATGCCGGTGAGGTCGTTTACGAGGTAGTGAGCGGCGTCGAGCGCCTCAATGGAATGCGAAAATGGGGTGGCCACCACGATGCATCCGGCGGCGCGGCCTGCAATGACGCCTGAAGAAGAGTCCTCGAAGACGACACACTGTGCCGGCGCAACGCCGAGCAGCTTTGCACCAGCCAAGAATGGTTCCGGGTGCGGCTTTCCGTGGGTCACGTATTCCGCGGTGACGATGTGCTGCGGCACCGGGATACCGCTGGCGGCGAGGCGCTCGCGCGCAAGCCTCTCGGTGGCGCTGGTCACGACTGTCCAGCATGCTCCGGGCAGTCCTGCGAGGAGATCGAGCACGCCGGGGAGGACGGTAAGCCCCTGGCCATCCGCAATCTCGATCTCTTCGATGACTTTGAGTTCCGCCTCGCTGTCGAGGTCGGGGCGCAATTTGGCGACGGTCTCAATGGCGCGACAGCCGTGGGCGATGCTGAGAGCCATTGCGGGGTCGATGCCGCGCATGTGAGCCCACTTCGTCCAACTGCGCTCAACCGAGCCGATGGAGGAGATGAGGATGCCGTCCATGTCAAAGAGAATGCCCTTGCAGCGGATCAGAACAGGGGAAGAAGAAGAAGAGAGGGATGAAGCCATGAAGATCATTGTAGCGAGGGAGCGTGGTGGCGTTCCCGCTTTGCGGATTGATCCGGTTTAGAGCGAAACCGGAGTTTAAGTGGCCTTTCGAGTCTCGTGGAGGTCGCCACTGACTCCACCCCACAGACGAAGACCTGTCCGTGGGGACCCTGGTCCTGTTGGTCGCGTCGACTTGAATGATTTGTTTTCGGGGTGCAGTCACTCTGGTTTCGCTGGAGGCGCGGTAAAAGTGACCCTGGGCGGATCTCCGAAGCTGATTGATGCTTCGACCGCGGACTTGTGCCTGCCCTGCTGCACCTGATTCTGATTGAGCGTGACAGCGTCTTTGGCAATTTCGGCGTCGGCAGTCCAATGGCTGAAACGCGCAAGCGCCGCAGGAACGGGGCTGCCGGGAGCCTTGGCAAACGATCCGCGCTGCCAGTCGAAGTGCAATACGCCTTTGGCGG
>CAWIKA010000011.1:0-490846 GCA_963836565.1 uncultured Acidobacteriaceae bacterium
GTTGCCCCGCCGGGGCGACTGCGGCTTTCAGGCTCAACCTTGATTCATAATCCGGACAGTCCGGATGAGGTTAATCTGGCCGCACAAGAGATCCCCGTAGGCGACCTGCCGGACGAAGTGCTCTCGTATCTGCTCAATAGCCGATATTGCGAGGTGGATCGCCTTTCGGGAATTGCTTGTGACCTCTTCGGAAATATCCAGCCAGGGTGGGGCCGGGTACAGGCAATATGCGACTGGGTGCACAATCGAATTTCGTTCGACTATCAACAAGCTAGCCCAATCATCACCGCATTTGACGTCTATACAGGCTGCGTTGGCGTGTGTCGCGACTTTCAACATCTCGCGATTACCTTCTGCAGGGCCTTGAACATTCCTGCCCGTTATGCGACGGGATATTTAGGGGATATCGGAGTGCCATTACGCTTGCCCATGGACTTCAGTGCTTGGTTCGAGGTCTATCTTGATGGTCGTTGGTGGACATTTGATGCCCGGAATAATCAGCCGAGGCTGGGACGCATCTTGATGGCTACTGGCAGGGATGCGTCCGATGTGGCCTTGACGACGTCATTCGGTCAGGCCTACCTGTCCAGCTTTTTCGTGGTAACTGACCTGGAGGAAGTTGCGAATCCGAAGTAAGGGAAACGGTCAATCCTCGATTGTTTCGAGGTCAACTGCAACTTTCAGCGTATGAGCGCCGCCCCCGAGGATCAGACCGTGCAAAGGACTTACATCGCCGAAGTCCCGGCCCCAGGCGATGGTGACATGACCAGTGGACGGTACAACGTCATTCGTCGGATCCACGTCAATCCAGCCGATTCCGGGGCAGTAGGCAGAGACCCACGCGTGGGAGGCATCGGCTCCCACCATCCGCGGCTGACCGGGAGGCGGATAGGTCCGCAGATACCCGCTTACATACCGCGCGGATAAGCCGAGAGAGCGGAGGCAAGCGATCTGAAAGTGCGCAAAGTCCTGACACACCCCCCGCTTTTTCCGAAAGACCTCTTCAACCGTGGTCCGGACTGTCGTGACTCTTGCATCAAAACGGAAGTCACGATGAATTCGCGAGGTAAGATCCAGAAGTCCTTCAACTAATGGTCGCCCCGGCGTAAATGACTTCTGCGCATATTTTTGAAACTCCGGCTGAAGTCTGATGCGGGGCGATTCAAATCGGAACTGAAAAGCGTCAAGGGCCTCAGGACCGCGATCCGCCGGCAATGTCCTAACCACTTCCTCCCAGGCCGGAGACGGTAGGTTCACGTCTGCCGGGATCTCGTTCATGACGACTCGATTTCGCGCTTCAACGATCAGTTCGTCGTGGGGTTCCTCTATTGTGAAAACGTATTGATGATTGCCGAAATAATCGATTCGTTCAGTCAGGGTGGCTGGGCCCGGCCGAATCTGTAGAACACTTTCCTTCAGACAATGGCGCGGCAAAGAGCGCGGCTTAATACACGCCACATGGCTGCCGACAGAGACGGGGTACTTATAGTTATAGGTTGTCCGGTGAACGATTTTATAGATCATAGGCCTATGCTGATGGGAAGCGTCCGAGCGTGGCTGAAGTAACGACTCGATAAATTGTCTGACCATGATGGCAGCAGGCGTTCCAATCCTGCCAGAAAATTTTCGAGCCGGGCGAGGCCTTCGGTGTCCTTAGCCGTGGAGGGATCGGAGGGCAAGCTGTAGCTCAGGGTGGACAAATCGAAGCCGCGCAACATCTTCAATGCGTCCCGCATAGCTTCGAGATCGTCGGTCATGCGCCTCGGCAACCTCTGATATTGGTCAGCGAGATGCGCAAGCTGGAAGTCCAGTGATCTGGGATTTCCCCCGTCTGCCATGAGAACATCGATCACGGCCATGGGCTGAAGCGTGGTGTAATACCGGCTCCGATAGGTCATCGAGCTGTCTGCAACTTCGAGCAGACATTCGAGAAGGACCCAGTCTTTTTCTCCAAGGGGCAGCGTTATCTGTCGCAGCATCCGCGTCAGATAGATGGCGCGCTCCAGACGACGGCCGATGCTCATGAACAACCAGCCAATGCCCCGATTGATATTTTCCCGTTCCATCCCCGAGAACGCGGAGAGAAACTCCAGGCTGAGCGTGAGTATTGCTGGATACTCGAGGATCTGCGTATCAGGCGGTGCGTCAACAGAGGTTCGCAGTTGGGCGATGAGGATCATCATGTCGGGTGACAATCGCTCGCGAACGCTGTTTCCCACCCGAGACACCTCTGAAAGGATGAAGGCCAGGCTATCCGTCCGTTTCACATCAGAGATCACAGAGATCAATTCTCGCTCGAACTCTAATGGTGTGGGCCGGCGCTTTTTTGCCTTCGGTAACTTGCTGTGCCGTGAATTCAAGCATTTATGCAGGCGGACAAGAACACTAATCTCGCCTGGCTCCGCCCCCCGTGCACGAGAAATCATTGACCGCACAATTCGCGCCGTGTTTTCGGCACGCTCGACATATCTTCCCAACCAAAACACTCGATCGGCCACGCTGCTGGGCATGTCCGGCGATCCACGATGCAGTACAACCGGCTGATTACGCGGGTGCAGCATGCTGAAGGTGTCTACGGGGCTGTCCCAAAGTACCCACGCGTCCTTGCTGTGACCGCCGCGCTGCATCGACACCACGGAACCTTCAGTCTCAGCGACACGCACCAGCCCTCCCGGAATCGCGATCCAACCATCGCCGGAGTTGACTACATAGGCCCGCAGCACCACGCTCCGCGCATAAAGGTTACTATTTCCCCAGACGGGCGCATTGGATAAAGCAACCTGCTCCTGGGCCACAAATTCATGAGGAGATGCACTCAATTGCGCGATGAGTTTTGCTTTCTCGCGGGCCTCCAGTTTGGCGCCAAACACCGGTTCCATTCCCCGAGAGGGAAATGCTGGTTTCAGCACGACCGAATCAAGGTGATTGAGCACCCAGTCAAGCGCATAGGACTGTCCGCACCACCAGGTAGCAACGGAGGGAAGCGTGAGCGTTTCCCCGGTGAGGTGCCTGGATAGTCCGGGAAGGAAGGGCATAATGGCTGCCGTTTCGATCACACCGCTCCCAAGTGCGTTCGCGATCTTCACATTGCCCGCCACGACAGCGTCGACGAGGCCGGGTACACCGAGCAAAGAAGCGCTATTTAACTCGAGCGGATCGCAGAAGCTGTCGTCTATGCGGCGCAGGATCACATCGACCCGTTCCAGTCCATCAACGGTTTTGAGATAGACGCTGCGGTCGCGCACAGTGAGGTCGGCTCCCTCGACGAGGGCGAATCCCAGGTAACGCGCGAGGTATGAATGCTCAAAGTAAGTCTCGTTGTGCGGACCCGGAGTCAGCAGTACGATGCGTGGATTGCTGCATGAGGCGAGTGAAGTAAGCGCATCCCGCTGGGCCCGAAAGAAGGGCGCGAGCCTCAGGATATTCGAACTGCGGAAAATTCTCGGCAGAACGTCGGAGACGATGGTGCGGTTTTCCAGCGCATAACCGCTGCCTGATGGCGCTTGCGTACGATCTGCAAGCACCCACCATTGCCCGTTAGGCGACCGTGCAAGATCCACGGCGAGTAGATGGAGATAAGAGTGCGACGGCACACGCACACCAACCATGGGACGCAGGAATGCAGGATTGGCATATAGAAGCTCGGCGGGAAAATGTCCGCTCGCAAGCAGCGACTGACTTCCGTAGAGATCCTCAAGAATCAGGCCCAGCAACCTTGCGCGCTGAATGATGCCCTTCTCAATGTAGCGCCATTCTTCGGCCGCAATCATGAAGGGGACAATGTCAATTTTCCACGGACGGTTTACCCCGAGGGGATCGCTATAAATGTTATAGGTAATGCCATTCTCGCGAATGCGGCGCTCTGCTCGAACACAGCGTCGCCCCAACTCCTCAGGCCCTATGGCACGCAGTGATTCCATCAGAGGCGCCCAGTGAGGACGCGGGTTCACGCCATCTGCTGACAATTCGTCATACGCATCGCCGTAGCGCAGCGGAATCTGATAGAGATCGACCGTCATGACAAAGGCTCCCGCGTTTCAAGGCCGAAATTTGGACTGGGAGGCGGAATGCGCAGGTCGAGCGTTCCAGGGAAAATGGGGCCGATTTCTTCTTGTGGCGCTATAACCGGGACGACCGGATCAATCGCTGCAAAGCGTTCAAGACGTCGCGCCAGCGCGGCAGTGGCATCCGCAGGAGGACTCTTGTAATCGCGCCCCTCCGGCGGATCGATGCGGTAAATACATTGGGCAAGCGAGCGCCTGTCGCGGCCATCAATAAGCGTAAACGTGAGCGGCGCATGCACGGGGATTGTAGGATGCATGGTGGCAGAAAGTTTGCGTGCACGAAATCGCACCCCAGCTACAGCAACGCCTGGTTCTGCCGCAGGTTGCAGCGGAACGTGCCTTCCATTGCAAGCCACGATGTATCGGGAATCCGCTGGCATTCCCAAGACCTTGACTTGTATGCGTTCAACCGAAGAGTCAACATTGCGAACCGTCCGGCCGGAGGAAGTCTCTTCTGCCAATACATTCCATGGCTCAAGCGCTCGGCGCAGTTCCACCTGCACTCTGTCTGCGCAGATTGAGCCGATCAACGGAAAGCGAAACTCAAAGTGCGCAGCAAACCACTCTGCTTCAAATTCAAATCCGGATTGGCGCAGGTGAGCGAGCACCGCATGAAAATCCTGCTCGACAAAATGAGGGAGCATAAAGCGGTCGTGAAGCTTTGTTCCCCATCGAATGAGTGCACCATTAAACGGAACCCGCCAAAATGCGCATACCAGCGCGCGGACAAGTAGTAGTTGCAGAAGCCCCATGCGCACGTTCGGCGGCATCTCGAATGCGCGCAGTTCCAGCAGGCCGCGTTGCAGTCCGAGTCCCTCCGGAGGAAACAACTTGTCGAGGCAAAACTCGGTGCGATGCGTATTTCCGGTTACATCGGCGAGAAGGTTTCGAAAAAGCCCATCGATAATATATGGGGAGCAGCCTCCCGGCGGGAGATGGCGGAAAGCCAGTTCAAGCTCGTACAGAGTGTCTGTTCGCGCTTCGTCTACGCGAGGATATTGGCTCGTAGGTCCAACGTACATTCCAGAGAAAAGATAAGACAGCGACGGGTGGTTCTGCCAGAATGCAATCATGCTCCGGAGCAGATCCGGGCGGCGCAGAATCGGGCTGTCCTCGACGGTGGCGCCGCCAATCACAATGTGACTGCCCCCTCCCGTGGCATTGCGGTTGCCGCTGAAACTGAATTTTTCACTGATCAATCGGTTGCGACGGGCCGCCTCATCGACCATCACGTTGATCTGCTCGAGTTCGCGCCAATTCCTGGCCGGCGGCATGTTAATTTCGAGCACGCCAGGATCAGGGGTAACGCTAAACGAACGCAGCCGCGGATCGGCAGCCGGCGCATACCCCTCGATCCAAACCGGCATTTCGAGGTAGCGGCACGTGTCTTCGAGTGCGGCGGCCAGATCGAGATAGTCTGAAAGGACCGGCGTATAGGGCAAGAAGACGTGAAGGCGGCCATCGCGCATCTGCACGCACAGGGCCGGCCGTATGAGTACGTTTGCGCCTTCATTGGCTCGCAGCACCGGCGGCAGCGGATCGGGCTCCGGCTCTTGATTGAAGAGATCGAGACGCTGCAGCTTGGACGATGGCAGTTTGATGCGATCGGCGAAAGGCTCCTCTTCGAATGAATATTCAAGTTCGTCAGGTGCGACCCAGGGCATCGGTTCGGTGGGAATGCGATAGCCGATCGGCGAGTCGCCGGTTGACAACACGATTGATTCCACGCGCGGAAACCACCATTGACTGGACCAGCGCAGATCTCCGTGAGGTTGCCGGCGGCGAATCGGCAGAATGTAGCCTACATGCTCAGTTGCCGCTGTTTCCTTCTCAATTGCAGGCAAGACATTTTCTGCCCTCACCTGCAATCTCCGCGTGAGAGCTTGAATAAACCTCAATGCGTCGACTGCATTGAAGCGGTAATCACGACCCTCCCGTGCGATCAGCTTTACATCCTCCCACACCGCAACGCCATCCGCACGCCAAAAACAACTGAGTGCCCACCGAGGCAAAGGCTCACCCGGATACCAGTTTCCCTGGCCGTAATGCAGAAGCCCACCCGGCGCCATCTTCTCGCGAAGATCCTGAATAAGAGACAGGCCCCGCTTCCGCTTGATTTCGCCGAGCGCGTCGATATTCCACTCAGGGCTCTCAGGCTCATCAAGGCCCACATACGTGGGCTCGCCTCCCATCGTCATTCTGACGTCCTGTGCCTCAAGCTCTGCCTCAATGCGATTTGCGACCTGGCTGATGCGGAGCCACTGGTCTTCGGCAACGCCCTCAGGAACCGGCGGCGGATCGTTCAAGCGACAAACAGACATCTCGTACGTGAAAGTGGTGTTCGCAGGCTCAGAGGTGCCCAAAATTGGAGCGGCTTGAGTGGCGCTGGAGGTGCACGCAAGCGGAATGTGCCCTTCACCGGCGAGAAGGCCCGACGTGGGATCGAATCCAATCCATCCGGCGCCCGGAAGAAATGCTTCTGCCCATGCATGCAATGCCGCCGAGTCCCTCCCTCTATCCGAGCCGTTCAAGTCCGGGCCCGCTTCCGCAAGCTGGATCAGGTAACCCGAAACGAAACGTGCCGCAATTCCCAGGTTTCGAAGGATCTCTACCAGCAGCCATGCCGAGTCGCGACAAGAGCCGGACTGCTTTTGTAGAGTCTCCTCGGAAGTCTGAATCCCGGCTTCCAACCTTGTGACGTAATCCACCTCATCTCTTATCCTGCGATTCAGCAGCAACAATAATTCAATCGTTCCAGTCCGCTGGCTTCGGAAGCTTTCAATGAACGTCCGGAGTAGCGGACCAGGAGACCCCGACAACAAATAGGGATGGAGATCCTCTGCATGCTCTGGCCCGTACTGGACGGGATATTGCTCGGCTGCAGGTTCCAACAGGAAGTCGAAGGGGTTGGCAGGGATTAAGTCCGCGACCATATTCACTTCGACCGAAAACTGTTCTGTCTTCTTTGAGAAAACAACCCGCGCCAGCTGATTGGAAGAAGGATCCAGTTGCCAGCTTATAAAATGCTCAGCGGGAAGGATATTGAGGGAATAGCTGAGAATTGGCGTTCGACAATGCGCTGCCGGTCGCAAACGTATGATCTGCGGACCGAGTAATACCGCCTTATCGTATCGATAGTCTGTACGATGCCTCAGTGCAACCTGAATTCCCATCCGCCCTCATGCGGCTCCCGCTTACAGCCACGGTCCACATCTCCTGGGCCCTGAGCCGAGTCTTCGCGACGCCAAACCCATAATGCAAGCTGGGGTGTAAGAACAAGTTAGCATATCGGTTCAATGTTGAATATTCGACTTCGCTCATGAAATACGACATCAAAATTAGCGCGTGTCCTTCCATCTGAATGCGCATGGGCTTCGATTGACGACAGGCCAATGCACTCATTGACAGCGGGTTACGGGCGATTTTCGGGATTCCTCCCCAAAAACGCCCATTCCGACGGCGACCCCCTCACCGACGGCTGGTCATTGGAATTCCCGTCGCAAAGCCGACATTTCAGGACCTATCGGAGATTAGAACTCAGAAATGGCACCGATACCGCCGTTCACCTTTCCGGAAAGCCGGTTTGAACGAAGTCGCTGGCGCGACGGATTGAGATTAGTGGATAGGGTAGCGAGTTGCGTTTGGCAACTAACCTTGGCCCATCTTCGGAAGTTAACTCTGGCCCACCTTGTGAGTAGCTCAGTGGGCCATTGTGGTGTTGAGGAGGTTCGATGGGGCCGGGCTGGAGCGTAGCGGAAGCCCGGCCCCATCGAGTGAGATCTATCAGCCTGTCGGTTTGCTCCTGCCTTTCTCCATGGTTCTTCGGAAGCGATAGCTGTCAGTTCCGGTCTCGATGATGTGGGCTCGGTCGGTGATTCGATCGAGAAGGGCTTTGCAGAGCCGGGCGTTGGGGATCACCTGGGTCCATTCGGAAAAGGGCAAGTTGGTGGTGATGATGACGGCAGCCTTTTCCGCACGTTCAGCGATGACCTGGAAGAGGAACTCGGCGCCGAGGTCTGCCATGGGTACATAGCCCACTTCGTCGATGGCGATCAAGTCGTAGCGATCCCAGCGGGCAAGCACGCGACGCAGTTGCAACTGCTGCTTGGCCTCGACCAGTTCGTTGACCAAGGCGGCTGCTGTGGCGAAGCGCACTCGTCGTTTCTGACGACAGGCAGCCACACAGAGCCCGGTCAACAGATGCGTCTTGCCAGTGCCGCAGTCACCTATCAGGATTACCGGTTCAGCGCGTTCGATATAGCCGCCTTGAGCCAGTTCACTGATCTCCGTGGCACGAATCTGGGGAGCCTTGGAGAAGTCGAACTCGTCCAGAGTCTTGGTCCGTGGCAGGCGTGCATCCTTGATGCGGCGTGCGATGGTGTTGCGCTCGCGCTCTTCCAACTCAACCGCCAGCAACGCCTCCAGGTATCGCAGATATGTCTGCCGCTGCTTGACGGCCTCCTCAGCCAGTGGAGCGCACTGCTCGGCGACCGCTGGCAGTCGCAGGACACGGCACTGTTGTTCGACCGCGGCCTTCTCCAGGTTCTCTATAACAGCCTTCATGCCGGCACCTCACGAAGAAGCTGGTCATAGCCGCTCATCACAGGCATCGGCCGTTCGTAACGGGCCAGCAGGCCGACTTCGATGGCTTCGACTGCGGGCCTGTCCAGTTGTGCGCTTATCATGAGGTGCCGGATCGCGGCCACATCCTGGCAGCCGAGGGAGAGAGCTTGATCGACTGCACCGTGCAGTTGATCCCAGCCTTCGCTGGCGCCGATAGACAGCAGCTCGATCATCTGCCGAGTGCCCTGTTGTCGGCCGTGCCGCGTGTTCAGTGCCTGCCATAGGCGGTCAAACGAATCGGGCCACCGCCCCGCCAGCCGCCACTGGGCCAGCGGCGTTGAACCGGCCAGCGCCCCGGGCTTCTTGCGCAGCACATCGAGGTAGTGTTCGAGATCGAGTATCTGCTGCAGCCGGCTGTAGCAGCGTTCATGCCTCGCGACACGCTTGCCCTGATGCCAGAGTTCAATATAGTCAGCCAGCAGGCGTGCCTCGATCACAGTGCCTGGCGGCAGAGGGATCGAGTAGCGGTTGGTCCGCACTCGCACACAGCGCAATCCATCGACCGTGGGGAAGCTCTTCTCCGTCAGGTCAAACGGCTCGGTAGACAGCGGCAGCAGATGAGGCTGCTCCTGCAACATGGCCGTGCCCACGGCATCTGTGCGACTGCTGAGGATGCGTTGCTGGTCCTTGTGACAGCACAGGTTCAGATAGGCGTTCAGTTCCGCCAGGTCGCGTACTTCTGGAAGGGGCACCCAGTGGTTGCGGCGGAAGTATCCGCCTTCGCCCTCAACCCCGCCCTTCTCGTTGCCGCGAGCCGGGTTGCAGAACTCGCTCTGAAAACGCCAGTGGGAACGGAAGGCGATGAAGCGGCTGGTCTCTTCGCGCTGATGGCCGCGCAGGATGCGCTTCACCGCGCTCTTCAGGTTATCGTAGCGAAGCTGCTTGAAGACGCCGCCGAAATAGCGGAATGCCATCTCATGAGCCTCAAGAAACGCCTGCTGTGTTGCATGCGTAAACGCCCGATGAAAGGCGCCGCCGCTGGCCATCGAACGCATCTCAAATACCTGCAGCTTGATGCGCTCACCGGCAATCAATGCCCAGGCTTCGTACCAATCGACCTGACCTTCGACGCCCAAGTTGTAACTCTGCGGCACGAACGACTCGCGGGCAATCAGCCCCAACTGTTGCCGCCGGCGCCTCACATAGCCGCATACCGATCGTTCGCTGACCGCGAAGCCAGGCTGCTCCGCGCACAATCGCTGCCAGATCCTGTGCGCAGTATGCCGCTGCTTCGGCGGTGCGTGCTGATCCTCACGTAGAACCCTGTCAATGAAAGGAACCGCGGCCTCCAGCTTGCGCAGACGCCGCTCTTGCGGCTTGCTCGCTGCTGGAACTGCACTCGAAAGCGCTTCGCGGACCAATCGCCGATGAACGCCCAACTTCCGCGAAACGCCGGAAATCGTGCCTACACCGAACTCATGCTCACGACGTATCTGCTCAAACAACTCCACCTTGTCTCTCCTGGTCAGCCAGCTCCGCTTCCGTTGCTCCATCCACGAAGCCTACTCAGCTATGCCCCAGGTGGGCCAAAGTTAACTTCCGAAGGTGGGCCAGACCAAGATACCGAAATCACATAGGGGGTGACACGGCCCCTACTGCCGTCTCTTGAAGTGGCCGCAACCAGCCACTTCACGTGTTTGGAGGCAAAAGGCTCCCCCAGACGCACGAGGGCCTCTGCGGCAGTCTGCGCAGTTTCCATGGTTGACCTTCCTTGGGATTTGAAATTGGCTGAGCTTTTGCAATGGATTTCGGAGGATCGCGCATGCGATTTTGGGATGACGACGGCCCGGAGACTTTGCGGTGGCTGCCCTGTGACACTTACTCGGACCTATCTTGGCCGTGTAGTTAACCCTTGAGCCGAGCCTAGATTTGCCGCCGGTGCCCACTATGGACGAAGGAGGGACTTACTCGCCTTTCGATCTGCCTTCCGAAGTTCCTTCGGGTCTCAGGCGGGAATGCCTATCTCTCGCACTTGAGATCCCACGAACCGGCGCCCCGCCTTGAGGCGGAACTCCAGTCGTCGGTCGCGCCTCACGTGATAAACCAGCGCCGGCCTGAAACAGACGACACACGTGCCACGCGGGCGGCGCACACTGGGGTAGATGATCCCGTTCGCACCGTGCGCGATCAATTCCGATGCCAGCCGCTGGGATTGGGCATAGCACTCCGGAATCGGGCTGGGTTTGAGATAATCCGCGAAGTCTTGGGGCTGTTTGCCAAATAGGCTCTCGAACTCTGAGTGAAAATCGGCCAGGTAATCGTCGCAGGTCGAAATCTCCTCCTCGCTCCAGGAAACCTCTTCCAGCTCCCGCATCTTGTGGAATGCGACCTCCGCAACCGATGTCTCCCTTTCGGCCCCGGCGTACCAGGCTCCGCGTTCGCTGGTATTGAATCGCCCGCCGAAGGGAGAGGCGTGCGTGTATGCGGCGTTCACGATGTTCGAATAGCTGATCCCGAACACCAGCTCGTGTACGCTGATTCCCGGTAGCAATCCCTCGTCCCCCCTGAGCCGCGCATTCGTTGCCGCATCGATCGAAACCAGGTCTTGGACGAACTCGTCTTCTCCCTCTCCTGCCAATTCGGTAAGAACGGTGCCCGAAGGGGAATACTTCGACGGGATCAGGCGGTGCGTATCGGTAAGGGAAACGTCCTGGCGCCCTGGATTCATTGCCCGCCCCGGCGCGCGTCCAGCAACTGTCTGACGTGCATCATGCCGGGCAACCCCAGCCGTAGCACATATGCGAGTGGAGTATTGCCGCGAAACATCGGGTTCGTGTTCGGCAGAGTCATCCAGGTGTCAGCTAGCCGACTGCTGTAGAGAATGTTCAGGGCCTTGAAAATGCCCACCAGAAGAGAGATCCGGGTCAGAGTGTCCTGATCAAGGACGCGGGAATTCTTCTTGAGCGAATAGAACGATCCGGTCGAGATGCCTCCGAGCAGTTGCCTCGCATCCTCGTCTTTGATATGCCACTTTGTCGCAATCCGAAAGAAGCCCTTGATCGCTGAAGGACTCAGCCGCTTCCGGGTAGCGGAGTCAGCTAAGTTAGGCGCGGCTTCGAAATTGTACCCGGCAATCTGTGGAACCTGAATCGCGGTGGCCATCGAAGAGTCCTCCAATAATGAAAGTATACACCTCCAAATTTATAAACGCAATTTTCGCCCACGGCTGGGGCCATTCAGAAGGGTATTATGCCGTTTTCGGCGCGTTCCATTGCTAGCCACCATTTCGATTTGACCTGAGAACGAAAGAGCTTCTGCGCGCAGTTCGCCTTCGAACCTTAGCCAGAAATGCATCTGACGGGCTTCAGAACGGCTCGGAGCAACGCTGGGAGGCCGCGCAGAGGACCCACCTGCCCGAGCTTATTCCCATGGGTTGATCACGGAAACGCCCGTATCCTGAAAGTGATCGACGTTCCGAGTGGCCACGGCGAAGCCGTGCGCCATGGCGATGGCTGCGATGTATGCATCGGGAGCCGGAGTCTTCCTGCCGATCTTTTCTGTGCGGGTAAGGATCTGAGCCAAGTGTTCCGCGGCTCCGACGTCGAACGCAAGGGTCCGGTCCCTGAATAGATGAAGCGCCTGCTCAACTCTAGCGGCAAGGTCGTTCTTACGCTTACCCTCTGGCATTCGCATTACGCCGAAACGGAGCTCGGCGTAGCTGATGGTGCTTAGGTGGAGAGTCTCGGCGGCCTGCTTGTCCAGCCACTCGATGACCTTGGGAAAGGGCCTGGATCTGAGAGGCTCGGAGAGGACATTGGTGTCGAGCAGGATCATTCGAAATCCGCTCCCCGGATTTCACTCCGGTCGCGGGGAATTTCCAGGTCATCCATGCCTCCGACCTCCTGCCCGATGCGGAAGAGCTCGGTTCCGATCTTCAGGCGTTTTGGAGGCCGGACGGCTTCTTCGAGGATGGAGCGCACCTCGGCCTCTGTCGAACGCCCATGCTCTGCGGCGCGGTGGCGGAGCGCGCGGTGGGTCTCATCGGGGAGATTTCGTACGGTTAGAATGGGCACGCTGCATTCACCTCCAGACACAGTGTAGTCAATGACTGCATATTTGTCAATATGCAGTCATTTAGAATGGCACGTCCTGATCCGTTATACCGAGATCGCCGTATTCTTCGGCCTCATGCTTTGCCGCCTGGCTACGCGAAGCCTGCCGGTTGTCCCCGTCGCGCTTGCCGTTTCCATCGCTACTCGAAAGAAGGCTGATGTCGCCTACCACGATTTCAGTCCGGTACACTTTCTTTCCCGTCTCCTTATCGTCCCATGATCGCGTTCTGATCTTGCCCTCGACGTACAGCTTCGAACCTTTCTTTACGTAATCGCGAATGATCTCCGCGCCCCGAGCGTATGCGACCAGATTGTGCCACTCCGTCTGTTCCTGCGCCTCGCCTTGTTTGTCTTTGTACCGCTCAGTCGTCGCAAGGCTGAAATTGGCGACCAATGCACCGCCGTTTGTAGACCGGATTTCGGGGTCTTTCCCCACGTTTCCCAACAGAATCGTCTTGTTCACTGATTTGCCCATAGCACTGTTCTCCTTTTCTCACGCCTTCATCGTTCCGCGTGTCTCCTCAAGACCGTTATCCGAAGACATGCGTGATCGCCTTCTCGCGCTCCTCCGGCACATAACCGTTCTCTGTGTATCGAAAGCACTGTCCGTCCGCACTCAGATTGAGGTATCGTCGCGTGTCGATGTGCTTGTAGAGGTAGAGATCTCCCGCTCTGCCCATGAACATGAACCTCTCGCAGAGAATCAGTCCCAACATCTGTTCGAGCGGAACCCACTCCGCGCTCACGGCTGTCGCTCTGTCCCTGCGTCTGCCAGCTTCGGAACTTCCTCGAACATTTCCCCGAGCAGGAACATTGTGCGTCCGGTGAGGCACATGACAATCTCGTAGTCGAAGAGACCGAAATTGAATCCCGATCTGCGCGTCAGCGATTCAACGACGACCGCGGCATGCAGAACAATTACAAAGGACGCTGCCCAGAGCGCGTGACGAACCACGCGATGTGCCGCGATCTTCTCGCCATGCTTGCGGATTTCGAGCAGAACGTACATCCCGAAATACGCGCAGATGACGTACCACTCCTGCGCGAATATACCTACTAGCTCCTTCACCGAAAAGTGCATGTCCTCCCCTTCCTCTGCGCCGCATCACACCCGCAGTCGCAGAAGTGTGCTCATGTTTCAAAGGAATATCCCAACGCCCGAAGCCTCACGGATCAGCGCTACGGCACCGAATAGGGCTGGACCGATGGCCACGGCGTTGATCCAATTAATGTGCTTCAGCTTCCGTTCGAGGGTCGGCTGGTCTTCATCGCGACCGATCTCCAGCTCGATCTTCAGCCGGAACACGAGAAGAGTTGCCACGATTATTGCCGCGACTGCTACCGGAGGGTTCGCCTCGTTGTGCGAGGCCACTCCGAGCGTAAATAGGGCGAGACCGAAGCAGCGAAGGCGCTCGAAAATCCGCGGGTGATGCCAGTCGATCATGCGGGCACCTCGACCAAGTTCTGCGACGGCGCGGCTTCCAACAAGTGCGAATGTCGGCAGCCGCAACAACAGACCGCTTCCGTCGCCTTGAGCGTCGCATCCGTCCACCGCGATTCCGGTGGCCCCGGTTCGCCGCTCCGAGTGAGGAAATGAGGCATTGCGCCGCCGCGAAAGGCTGCGTCCTTGCCCCAAAGTTCCGTTTCGAGAAAACCGCTCCGACCCAGAAAAAGGACGCTGCTCCGCAGTTCCGCGCGTTTGCCATCTTGGCATTCGAGCCAATGCCTTGTGATCAAAAGATCGTAGGTGTTCTCAAAACGGAACATCTCGACACGCACGAATTCGTCGCCGATGACCACGGCGTGCATTCCGTTTGGGAGGAAGTTCTGGACTCGCTGGAGCCAAGGTAAAGGTCCGCCCTGAGCATCGACGAACCCTACATAATGGCCGAGAAGCTCGACGGCGCCCCCCGATTCTTCGCCGCGCAGCTTCCATGCCTTCGCCTGCTGCTGGTACACGACGTCAAGTTGCGGCCGACAACGGATTCCTGTTTTACGAATCTGCTCAAGGGTCGCCGCCGGCAGCGCTAGTCCACGCCGCGTGATCGTGGTCAATCGACTCTCTTTCACGGGTTCCTCCCTTTTCAGCGATAGGTCTGTTTCCGGACGGGCTGACCTAGAGCCTCCCGGATCATTTCGCGTGTGCAGCCGGCCCAGCACTTGTAGTAGCGGGGATCGGCCGCCGAAATTGCGAGGTTGTCTTGAGAGCGGTCGCGCCCCTGCTGGGCGCAGGATGGACACTGCGTCCAATAGTTGCCGCTTCGTTTGAAGCGGACCTTCACATGCTGGAGAATTTGAAATCCTGGCCGATGATCCCGGGGCGGCGCCGGTTCAATCGCCGGTCTGCCGCAAATTGATTCCGGAATCGACAGTCCCTTTGTGAACGTTTCGAGTTCCGCGGCGGTGAGCCGCTTCACCGATCGCAGGTAACTGAGCTGGTCGGCAAGGGTGCTCGGAGCATCCTCGAACCAATAGCGGTGCATGTTGGCGCGGTGGATGCCAAGAGGACCGCGGATGGCGTTCCCGAATTCCGCGGCACCGATCTCATCCTGGCGTGGGAAGATCAACATGCAAACTGGCGCAACATTGCACGCTATTGCACGCTGCAGGAAGGAATTGTCCTTAAGTCTTTTGTTTCAATTGGGGCGGCTAGTGGGGATCGAACCCACGACATCCTGAGCCACAGTCAGGCGTTCTGCCGCTGAACTATAGCCGCCATATATCCCTACGATTGTAGCATCTAAAACAGGTGTTCAATGCCGACCGGAACCACACCGTTGATGCGAAAAGTGACTCCTAATGCGCCGCTTCCTTCTGTCGACCCAGCCGGTTCTGAGGAAGCTGCGCTCGGTCAATCGGATCGCTGGACAAAGGGAGCATGGCTCTTCCGCGACCGCACGTTGCACGGGCTGGAAATCCTGCTCGACGAGGCTTTTCGCATTCCGGGCACTGGGATTCGCTTCGGATTGGATGGGATTATCGGGCTGGTTCCAGGTCTGGGGGATGTGCTGGCAGGGCTGCTGTCGCTGGTGATTCCGCTGGCTGCGTGGATTCGGGGAGTACCCTACGTGACCCTGGCCCGGATGGCGGCGAACCTCGGCATCGGCGTGCTGGTGGGATCCATCCCGCTGCTGGGAGACGTGTTTGACATTGCATGGAAGGCCAACCGCCGCAATTACCTGCTGCTCCAGCGCCATCTCGGGGAACCGAACCGGCATACCTGGCGGGACTGGTTTTTCCTGACCTTGCTGGCTGCGGCACTGGGTTTGGTCTTCGCGATTCCCATTTTGCTGGTGGTGTGGCTGGTTTTGTGGATTGCGGGGCGCTGAAAGGCTCACCCAGCATCAATAGAAAACCGATCCGCGATACAATCGAAACAGGTTGTCGGGGCGTAGCGCAGTCTGGTAGCGCATCTGCTTTGGGAGCAGAGGGTCAGGGGTTCAAATCCCTTCGCCCCGACCATTAAAATTAATAACTTAGACGGAATATCACTCCATCCCATTTAGCGATTGTACCCAATTCTGTACCCACCCCTTGAATCCTCGATATTGAACCCGCACGTCGTACTCAACAGGTGGGGTTCTGCCGCTGTAGAACTTCGCCAATGCTCAAACTCCTAAAGAAGCTGAACTGCTGGCAACGTATTGGCGTTGTTCTCTCTTTTGCTTGGGCGCTGTACGGCTTCTATTGAGGCAACGACTACGGAATACATCGGGGCGACTGGACCGAAATCGTGTACAAGTCGTGCATGAATGACGCACAGCGGTTGGCCGCAGATTCACACTACAGCCTGCCAGCAATGGAAAGGGAATGGAAGGACGTTGCCGCTTGCGATCAACAACGAGACCGGAATTGGCAGGCTGCTATTCCCTACCACCGGGACTACGCTGCTATTGTGTCGCTTGTGCCGATACCGCTGGTTTGGCTTGCGGTCTCCGCGGTCCTTGCGCTGGTGAGATGGATTCGAGCGGGGTTCTCACGTTCAGTGGATGCAAGAGGTACTGATGGAAACCGTTGAAGAGCTAAACCCGCGCGTTGGGCTGCTTGGGGAACTCCCGTTACATTAGGTTTCCCGCGGCAGACCCTCGAATCAAAGATTCAGAAACTGGACATTAATCGCTATCGATATAAAACACCGTAGGCCGTCCTCCTTCATTCTTACTGCCTTTTCCTCGCCGCCGCTCAATTGCGCTGCCAAGCCGAGTTTCCACCAAATGCTGATTGTTAAGACCTACCCGGAGTGAGCAGAAGCCAATAATTCAAGCTCTTACGAATCGTCTTGAGATTGCTGCTCCGCGAGTGCTACTCTGCGATTGGATTGCGAATCTGTCCGAAGACGACTTCTCAAGATGATCTACCTTTCCCGGGCTATGACATCAACAGGTTGGCTTCTGGCAACTGCAGTCGTCGCGTTGGCCGCGTCACCCGCGCTGCTCCTCGCTCAAGGCACCCCTCCGTCATCGAGTTCCGTCTGGCAGCCCAAAGGCGTTCAGGGCCTGGAACGCGAGATGCCCGTCAAGCCGCAGGAATTCGTGGCTCTTGACGCCACCAGAACCTACGCACTCGCCGACTTGATCGACCTTGCCGAACAGCACAATCCTGAGACGCGCGTCGCTTGGGAGGAAGCCAAATCCCGGGCTGCAAGCCTTGGCATTGCGCGCAGTGCTCTCTATCCCACCATGTCGGCGGTTGCCCTCGCGGCCTCCATTCGCCAGGCATCCCTCGTCGGCGAATACTTCAACCGCCAGACTTTGGGTGTCTTCGAGCCCATACTCCACGTCGAGTATCTTGTCTTCGACCTCGGCGGTCGCAGTGGAGAGATCGACGAGGCAAAGGCCAACCTGCTTGCGTCCGATTTCGTTTTCAACGACACGCACCGGCACATCATATTTCAGGTCGCCTCCGCTTTTTACCGCCTTCTCAATGCCGAAGGCCAGCGTCAGGCCGCCGAGGTGAGCCTCGATAACGCGAAAGCCGTGGAAGAGGATGCCGAAGCGCGGCTTGCCAATGGACTGGCCACAAAGCCTGATGAGCTGGAAGCCACCGCAGCGCGCACCCAGGCTGATTTTGATCTGCAGGCAACCATCGGTGCCGTCGATATCGCGCGGGGCGATCTTGCCACCGCCATCGGAGCGGCACCCGGTGCAACATTCAACGTTGAAGGCATCGACAAGTTGCCGCTGCCGTCCTCAATCGCCTTGTCCGTCGATCAGGAGATGGATCGCGCATTCAGTCAGCGTCCCGATCTGCTGCGCCAGTTGGCTCAACTGCGCGCCGCTAACGCTTCGATCAAACAGGCAAAGTCGACCTACTTTCCTTCTCTACGCTTCGACGGAGATGGCGGTCTCGCGCGGGCCTATGGCCAAACGAATCTTTTCCCTGGACATTATGCCGAGGGTGAAGTCTGGACGGCCCAACTGAATCTCGAGTGGACTTTATTCGACGGTGCGCGCCGCGAATACCGCGTCGCCCAGGCCGAAGCCGAAAAGAAGGCTGCGCGGGCCCAGATCGAGACACTCCGTGACCAGATCGCCAATGACGTGTGGGCCGCCTACTCCAACATGCAGACTGCATTGCGGCAGCAGCAGGCCGCCGCTGCACTCTTGACGGCCTCGCAGGAATCGTATGAAGCGGCTCACGAAGCCTACGGGTACGGCGTGCGCAATGTCCTTGATGTCGTCTCGGCGCAAAAGGCACTGGCGCAGGCGCGCAGTGAAGACATTGCCGCTCGCACACAACTGCTGCTTCAAGCCACTAATCTCGCTTTCCAGACGGGAGACCTTCTACAAGCGCAGAATTGGAGCCCGGGTCCATGACACCAAACAAGCACGAAGGGAGCGAATCGAAGGCGTGACTCGACCAACACAATTACTCGCTCGATTGGTTGCGGCACTCACGATCGCCCTCGCAGGCTGTGGCCGCGCGCCAACCCTCGACATTCTTGGGTCCTTCTTTCCGTCGTGGCTCGTCTGCCTGTTGGCCGGCATCGTCTTTGCCGTTGCAGCTAACCGCATCTTTGTCCGTTTCGCACTGGACAAGGAACTCCTCTGGCCCGTCGTCGTCTATCCCTGCATTGCGCTGTTGTTGGCCTGCGTTCTATGGCTCGTCTTCTTTAGCTGATTGAAGGAGGAATCATGCCGCCTGAACCTTCACACTCACGCCTTCACTTCATCGGGCGCACCGTCAGCACCAGCATCATGGTCTGCACGGTTGTCATTTCCCTTGTCGTCGTTCACCAGGTAACCGCCAACCCTCGCACCGATGACGCCGAGGTCTTTGCGAACTACATCGGCATGGCTCCCCTGGTCAACGGTCCACTGATGCATCTGTATGTCTCCGATAATGAGCTGGTCAAAGCCGGCGCTCCTTTGTTCGACATCGACGACCGTCCCTATTCCTATGCGCTCGCCCGCGCACGCTCCGATCAGCTTGCACTCAAGGGCCAGATTGGCGACGAGCGCCGTCTCATTGCCGGCAAGACCAGCGGCGTCGATGTCGCCAAGGCCAGTGTTCTTAGTGCACAGGCAAGCCTTGCCCGTGCCAGCGCTGAGGTCGAACAGGCAAAAGCCGACGTTGCCAATGCCAAGGCCGCCGTTGATCGCTCGAACGCCGAATTCGAGTACGCATCGAACAATCTGCACCGAATCGAGCCGCTGCTGGCGCGCCAGTTCGTCACTGTCGATCAAGTGGACCAGGCGCGCACACTGCAGATCTCGCGATCGCAGGCGGCTAGCCAGGCCAGATCCCAGCTCGCCTTGGCTGAGGCCGGTCTGGCCGCAGCGGAGGCAGAATACAAGCAGGCACAGGCGGTTCTCGATCAAAGCCATCAGCAGGTGGAACAGGCCTCGCACAATGTCACCACACTTGAACCGCTTGAAGGACAGCTTCCGGGCAAGCAGGCCGCAATCGACACCGCTCAATACAACTTCGATAACTGCCGTGTCGTCGCACCATTCGATGCCCGCGTCACCAACCTCACCATCTCGCAGGGAGCCTACGCCACCGCCGGTCAACACCTCTTCACGCTCATCGATACACGCACCTGGTGGGTCATCGCCAACTTCCGCGAAACTCAGCTGCGCCACATTCAGCCCGGAATGCCCGCCGACGTCTATGTCATGTCCCGCCCTGCAGTTCGCTACAAGGGCGTTGTCGATAGCGTCGGATTCGGCGTCACGCCCGATAGTGACCTCGTTGGCCGCCTCTCTGCACCGGGCCTGCCTGACGTGCAGCGCACCCTGAACTGGGTGCACCTGGCCTCCCGCTTTCCTGTGCGGGTCCGCATTCTGAACGGGCCGTCTGACGCCTTCCGCCTCGGCGAGTCGGCCACCGTCATCATCCGCGGCAATGCCCATCACGAACCGGGAAAGTAGACATGGCCCCCGAGCCAATTCACATCCCGCACTCTGAGCGATTCCGCGATTGGTTCCCTGATTTTCTGAGAAAGGAACTCGCGCCTTACCCCGGGCGCGGCGCCCTCGTGGCGCGCATCGTCATCTCCGCCACTCTGACCATGATCCTGATTGTCACCTTCCGCATTCCCGGTGGCGTCGTCGGCGCATTGACTGCTTTCCTTCTCTCGCGCGAAAATCTGGTCTCCACCACTCGCTCAGCGATCTTTATGATCGTAGCGTTCCTGCTTGGAGGGCTCTTCATTCCAATCGGCGCCCGCCTGTTCGCTTCCACCCCTGAGACCCACTTCCTGTGGGTCGGTTTCAGCCTCTTTCTCGTATTCTTCGGCCTTCGTTGTCTCACCAACTATGGGATCGCAACCGGCCTCGCCCTCGTAGTCAGCAATGTCGTCGGAATTTGGTACCTGCCCGGTCCAGGCGAACGCAACGTCGAATTGACGCTCTGGATGGTTGCGGCCACGCTCATCGGTGCGCTTGTCACGGTGTGCGTCGAACTCGTCTTTTATGCCATCCACGATCGCGACGACCTGCTCGAAGGCCTCGATACTCGCCTCGCACTGATAGAAGACCTGATGGCATGTTATGCAGCGGGAAGATCGGTTGCGCGCGCAACACAATCCGGACTTGCCCAGTTTGCCATCGTTGGAGCCGGTTCGCTCCGCCGTCATCTGGCCCGCTCAAACTATGCATCGCTCTATCGCAAGCGAATGAGCACGCTGGTATCTCTTGCGGCTCGCTCCATCGACTTCGCTGCTGCACTCGCCAGCGCCTACCCGTCACTTCCAGACGACCTCCGTGACCGCGCCGCACACATCCAGCGCAGTCTCGTCGACATTCGCCTCTGCCTGCGCACGCATGGGCAGCCCTGCGAAGTGGCGCTCGAGCCAATGCCCAGCCCCGGCACGCCGCTCATGTCAGAAATTGAGTCGATGGTGTCGCTCATGCCCTCCATCTTCAGCGAAGAGGACTCCTCCGATCCCACGCTTGAGCCAATTGAGGACACACCCCAGACCAGCCGCATTTTCGTCTCAGACGCCTTTTCCAATCCTGAGCACCTGCGCTACGTCCTTAGCGGAACCATGGCCGCCATGCTCTGCTACATTTTTTACGTCTCACTCGACTGGCCCGGTCTCTCCACCTCCGTCACCACATGTGTGCTCACCGCGCTCACGACCATCGGCTCTTCCCGTCAGAAGCAGATCCTGCGCGTCGCGGGCTTCGTGCTTGGTGGAGTCGTCGCCGGTCTCGGAGCCCAGATTTTCGCGTTGCCTAATATCGATTCCATTGGTGGCTTCACCGTACTGTTCGCCACCATGACCTTCGTCGCCGCCTGGATCGGCACCTCCAGCACTCGCCTCTCTTATGCCGGAGCTCAATTCGCATTTTCTTTTTACCTAATCCATCTGAGCGAATTCTCCATCCAGACCAACCTTGCTGTCGGACGCGACCGCGCACTCGGCGTCCTGCTCGGCATAACGGTGATGTGGCTCGTCTTTGAGCGGCTTTTTCCCCGCTCCGCTGCCGATGAGATGGTGCGCATCTTTGTCGTCAATCTTCGCCTGCTTTCAGATCTCGTCGGCTCGACTCCGCGCGCCGGGAATCCCGCGGACTTTTTGAGGATCCGCCGCCTGCGCGACGAGATTTATCGCCGCTTCGGTGAGGTGAATGCACAGTCCGATGCTGTTCCCTTTGAAACCGGCCTCGCGCGCGCAGGAGACATGGCCGCTCGCGATCGCATCCGTCGATGGCAGGCCTCTTTGCGCAGTTTCTATCTGCTTGACGCTCCGTTGCTGCAATTTCGCCTCTTCGGCGCCATCGACTCAAGGTCGCAACCCTTCAGGACATTCGAGAACGATTTTCGCTTCGAATGTGCGCGCATCTTCCGTCAGATCGCCGAAAGCGTTGAGAGCCAGGTTACAACTCGCGTTCACCGCGCCAGTGTTCCGGTGAGCCTCGGCCATCACATCGATTCCACATCAGCCGCAATCGCCGATAAACTCTCTGAGCGCGAGCGGTCTCTCACGCGTCTCACCCAGAATATCGGGCAGCTCGTCGACCGCCTTCAATCCGAGGTTGCTTCTGAGGGCCTTTACGATCTGCCGCCGACTCCCACAGTTCTGCCAACGGCCGCAGAGCCTGATAGCGCTTGAGCGTTCTGGCTTTGACTCTGACACTGTTTCACGACAGTTCAAATTCGCGGAATCGCGTGGGCAAAATGGTGCGCCGTGGCGACAGACTTTGATGATCGCCAGCGTGCCCAACAGCTCCAGGCGCAACTTGCCCATATTAGCCGTGTCAACGCGATGGGAGGACTGGTTGCATCGAACTCGCACAGCCTATCATGGCCTCCACCGTTAATGCTAAGGCGTTTTTGCGGTGGCTTCAGCACGGGCCGCCTGATCTATCTGACGCAAGCTCGATAACCAATGGGCCACTGTCTCGGCAGTGAGAAGTTCCTAAAACATCTTCATAATACTATTTTTCAAATAGTATTCTCCGAGTACTATAAAAGCATGGTTACGAAGCCCGAATATCACGATCTCTTCCCCGGCGCACTGGAATTGATGATCCTCAAGACTCTCAGCCGGAAACCCATGCACGGTTATGCTCTCGCACAGCGAATGAAAGAAATCTCAGATGATCTTCTCCAGATTGAGGAGGGCTCCTTATATCCGGCCCTGCAACGCATGTTGAAAGCTGGCTGGCTGGAATCTGAAATGGGTATATCAGCAAGGAATCGTCCCGTGCGAATCTTCAAGGTGACTCAGAGGGGCAGAAAACATCTCGAGCAGGAAATCTCAAGCGTCGAGCAGATGTTCGCCGGAATCAGCCGCGTGCTCGCACTTGCAGGACAGTAGGAGGCTTTATGGGCTGGCTCCGGCATATGTTTTCCCGCCGCCGTCGCTATGACGAACTTTCAGAATCCATTCGCGAGCACCTCGATGAAAAGATTGCCGACTTGATGGACCGTGGCATGACGCGCGATGAGGGGGAGCGAGTCGCTCTCCGCGAGTTCGGCAACGTGACTCGAATTGAAGAACGCAGCCGCGAAGTCTGGCAGTGGCCCACGCTGGAGAGCATCTGGGCGGATGTGAGATTTGCCTTGCGGCAATTGCGCAAGGCCCCTGGAGTGGCACTGCTGGCTATTCTGACTCTGGCACTAGTACTACTGTGTCATAAACGGTGGACGCCGCAGAACGGGCATTGGCGGAGCTGTTGGAGCAGAGAGCGGGCCAGTAGGATGCGGAGAGTAGCGATGGAATGCGGGTTATGCCGTTCCGGTCGAATGCGCGCCGCGGGGCCGGAAGCCTGCCGGGGGTTGGGGGGCTGATAGTCCAAGATTGCCGCTGCGGGCCGAGGGGGAAAATCGACTCCGTTCGGCCACCAGGAAGCCATAGGCGGCGATCGAGAGTGTCGCATGATGATGGAAGCCACGCCAGCCGCGTCCTTCAAAGTGTCCCAGGCCCAGTTCCTGTTTCAGTTCTTGATAATCGCGTTCGATGATCCAGCGCTGTTTGCCCAGGGCGACCAGATCGCGTAGCTTGCTGTTTTCAGCCAGATTGGACAACCAGTATTTCGTGGGTTCGGCTTCGCCACGGGGCCACTCGATCAACAGCCATTCCTCTTCTCGCGGCTGGTGGAGTTTGTGATCGCGATGTGCGGGGCGGATGCGCACGGCGGCAAAACGGGAACGCAAGGGATGGCGCGTGCCTTCTCGCCACATCACGGTCTTCCATGCTTTGGCCGGCAAGTTCAGCGCCAGTTGTTTGGCTGCTACCGGCGCATGTTCCGGATCGCGGCGCAGTCGGCTCGCCGGTCGACCGCGCCCGGGGTACTTGGGTGCGGAGAGCGGCTGAGTTCCCGGCGGCCAGATGGTGGTGCTGCTCTGGACGCCCAGCACATAGCTCAATTCCATTCCTGCCAGCGCCTGACGGAAGCCCGTATCGTTGCCGTAAGCCGGATCAGCCAGTACGGTTCCTTGGGCAATTCCGTCGGCCAAGGCTTGGCGGATCTGGCTGAGCGCGATCTCCAGCTTGGTCTCGAACAGGACCTGCTGGGGAATCCCGGCCTGTTGCCTGCGCTCAGCATCGTTGGTCCAAGCCTCAGGCAGATACAAACGGTAGGCGACAGGCAAGCTCGCACTCCACGTGGCGACCGACAGGCTAACGGCTACTTGGCAGTTATCTTGCTTCCCAGTCTGGCCACAATACTGACGCGCTACCCCGACGGAATGAGTTCCCTTCTTCGGAAGCCCGGTGTCATCGACAATCCAGGCCACGATGGGGCTGGTCTTGGTCATCGCAGGGAGCACGTAGTCGCGAACGCTGCCGAGCAGAAACTCATCGCTCCACGGAGCATCGGCCACAACATGGTGAAGCGACTGGTGCATCCGCCGGACGTTGTCCGGGGCCAGACGAGCTACCATCGGCTCAATCGACTTGCGTTCCCCGGGCAGCAGCAGCCCGGTGCAATACGACTTCAGAGGAACAGCGCGATCCGCGTGCCCAGCCGCTTCCGCCAGACGGTCAAGATAGCTCGTCAGGCGTTGTTGCCGGGCGCCTGAAGTACCGATGTTGGCGCTCATGCAGCCAAGGTACAACCATACCCGCCTCCATACGCCTGAATACTTGCAGACGGGTATCTAGTTTATAACACAGTAGTACTAGGCGTCGGTGCAAATACGGCGATGTTTACGGTGATTGAGAGCGTGCTCTTGCGTCCGTTGCCGTATGCCCATTCCAATCGCTTAGTCTTCATATGTCCACCCAGCGACAAGCCGAGTTTCGGGTCGACCTCCTGGTTGAACTATCGTGACATCCGTGCTCAGTCAACGCTGTTGCAGGACGTAGCGGACTATTCAGCGGATGTCAGCGTGATGGACACCAGGGATGGCTCGCAATCTGTCGTCGCCTCGCGTGTAACTACAAATCTCTTCTCCATCCTCGGCGCGCGGCCTTTGCTGGGCCGCACGTTCAGCGATGTGGAGGGGCAAAGCAGCGGTCCCGACGTCGTCCTGATCTCAGAAGATATTTGGCGGCAAACCTTTCACGCCGACCCTGACATCGTCGGTCACACGTTGAGAATAGGCGGCAAGCTGCACACCATCATCGGCGTCATGCCTGATAGATTTCGTTTCCCTGAGTCGGTCGGCCCGGCAGTGCACAGGGGAGTTTGGCTGCCTCTTCAGCCAACCAGAGAGATGCTGAACAACCGAGGCTATAAGTTCTTCAATATCGTGGCCGAGCTTCGACCGGGAGTGAGCGTCGTACAACTCCAGCAGGAACTCGACACCATCGCCGCGCGAATTCGCCGGGGCGACAGCGGCAATAGGATTGCATTCCGTGTCACGCCTTACCGGGAAGCTCTTACAGGACGGGTGCGCTCCGTTCTCTATGCGCTTTTCGGGGCCCTGGCTCTGGTGATGTTGATCGCCTGCGCCAACGTCTCCAATCTGCTGATCGCGAGCAGCCTGAATCGTCAACAAGAATTTGCTGTGCGCGTCGCGCTTGGAGCGGGCCGGCTGCGTCTTGTTCGCCAGATACTCTCAGAAGGGCTGACACTGAGCTTTTTGGGTTGCGGCGTTGGAGTGCTTCTTGACAAGGCGATCATAATCGCCGTCTCCAAGCTGCCTGAAGGAACAATCCCGCGTGCCGATTCAATTGCAATTCACGGGACAGTCGTGCTGGTACTCGGTACCATCGCCGTCCTCACCACCGTACTTTCATCACTGATTCCCGCACTTCAGGTGGCTCGTTCAGAACCGCAAGTGGCGATGCAATGCGCAGGACGCGGATTCGGATCCCATTCAGTCAAAAGCAAGTTCAGCGGATGGCTTGTTGCAGGCGAGGTCGCGCTTTCCACGCTGCTGCTGGTGGGCACCGGCCTCCTGTTCCATACGCTCTGGAATCTCGAGAAGGTGGAGTTGGGATTCGATTCGGCTCACTTAACTCTGTTCACGGTGATGCCTCCGGACGTGGCAGGATTCTCCAATATGGCTGATGGCACAGGGACGCGGAATTCGGCGGTTTCTGTAGCCACGATCATCTATCAGCCAGTTCTCAACCGCATTCGGCAGTTACCCAGCGTTGCCGGCGCAGCCTTGATAACGACTCCGCCGCTCTCCAGCAAGGGCGTACAGAGCAACTTTGACATCCTCGGCCAGCCTACCAACTCCCGCGATCAGTCAGCTCTCGTCTCAGCCGTCAGCGGAGACTATGAGAGCACCATGGGCACTCCCTTATTGCGCGGGCGAATGGTCGACGACGGAGATGTTCCCTCAACTCCATTCGTCGCGGTTGTTAACGGGGCTCTCGCCCAGAAATACTTTGATGGCCGCAACCCTCTTGGAAAGGCGATCAGTCTGGGTGATATGGATCCGGCGATGATCAAGCCTTACACAATTGTCGGCGTGCTTGCCGACCAGGTCGAAGGCAAGGTCGGCGGGCAGGTCCTGCCGCTCATCCTGCTCCCGCAACAGCAGATTCCTACCGCGTCGCTCTTCTATCAGGCGCTTTTGAAAACCGGCGTGAGCTTCGTGGTGAAGACCCGAGGAGATATTCCCGTCGCGGCCGACATGCGATCGATTTTTCACACGAACGCTCCTGGGTTTACTCTCGACAACTTTCAAACCATGCGGAAAGCGGTAGACGAGAGCACCTTTAGTCAGCGACTGGCGTTGTATTTGGTGGGTTCGTTTGCCGGGATCGCCGTTGCCATGGTGCTAGTTGGATTGTATGGAGTGTTGTCTCAATTCGTAAGCTATCGTCGCCACGAAATCTGCGTGCGCATGGCGTTGGGCGCAACTCGCGGAAACGTAGCGCAACTGATCCTGCGTCAAGGTGCCCTCCTGATAGGCTCGGGGCTCGTCGTGGGCCTGATTCTGTCTCTTGGAGCTGGCCGCTGGGTGAAGAGCTTCTTGTATCAGGTGCAACCGACGGATGCGTTGACCTATGTGGCTGTCGCCGTTACCCTATCGGTCGTCGGACTGCTCGCGACATTGCTCCCCGCACGCAAGGCAGCATCGACCGACCCTATGCAAGCACTCCGCACCGAGTAGAGGGGCGGTTATGACATCGCTCAGGCGGCTGTTTGCTCGCCCCCGTCGCTAAGACGGACTCTCGGAAACGATCCGCGAACACCTCGAACAGAGGGTCGCCGATAGCCGGGAAAGATTGTTAAACAGATTGACGGCTAAGCGCGGTTGCTCATGCCTCTGCGCGCACCAGAAGGCAGGTAATGTTGTCGTGCCCACCAGCCTTTTTGGCTGCGTCGACCAGGGACGTGCAAAGGTCCTTGAGAGGAAGCCCTTGGGATAGCAAGAACTCGATGACCTGATCCGGGAGTTCGCGGGTCAGCCCGTCAGTGCAAAGGAGGAACAGATCCCCGGGCTCAGCTTCCAGCCCAAAAACGTCGGGTGTAACGCGGATCTGTGTTCCGAGTGCGCGGGTAATAACATTCTTGAGCGGCGACCGCAGCGCCTCCGAATGGGACATGCGGCCCATCCTCACTTGCTCTTCCACGAGGGAGTGATCCAGTGTTAGCTGTGTGAGATGGCCGTTGCGGAGCCGGTAGCATCGGCTATCTCCGACGTTGAGCACCCACACATGGTGTTCCTCCACAGCCAGCGCCACCAGCGTGGTGCCCATGCCACTGAGGCGGCGGTTCCGTTGCGCGCGAGAGAAGATAGCGTCATTGGCGGCCACGACTGCCTGTTCTGCCGCATCGGGAAAAGGCGCGTGGCCATTCAGGCTGTGACCGGAAAGCTGACGGAGCACTTCATCCACGGCCACGGAACTCGCAATCTCCCCCGCGGCGGCGCCGCCCATTCCGTCGCAGACCACGTAGACCCCATCTTCCACGGAAAACCCGAAAGCGTCTTCGTTTGAAGGGCGTTTGCGGCCGCGGTCCGTAACCGCCGCTGCGACGTAATGGGCGACTGCCGTGGCCAAGTAAAACCCCCGCTGCCCAGTGTACACGGGACTGCAATTGCTGAACACCCGCAAACGCCGTCCTCACTTCACCGGATGTTTGGCATCGGACTGCGGCAGCGCCGGGGCCGGAGGCAGCTCGTATATCTGAATCCCTCCCGCGTCGAGTACAGCCACCCGCTTGCCCGACGGAGAAATTGCGACGTTCCCCCCGCCGTCGAGCACCGGGCTGGCCGACGCCTTTAGCACCAGCTTGGCGTCGGCAGCGTCATAGACTTCAACGAGTTGGCCTTTCACATCATCAAAGCTCAAAGGCGAAAAGGCATCCACCGGGTGCGAGACCGTCAGTGTCTCCCGCGCCAGGCGCGAACCGTTGAGAGCCGTGATCAAAAGGGGCCAAACCTGCGTGGGCGGCGAAGGCGCAGCCCAGAGCCGACGGCCATCGGTGGACATGGCCACAAGCCAACGACCGCCTCCCGAACCGCAGGCGGTCGCCAGCACCTCATCTTGCGAAATGAACTCCATTGCCGGGGTACATGCGGATTCCATCCGGCCCAGAATCCTGCTGCCGCCGGTAAAGTAGTTCAGGTCCAGCACCCATTCCCTGCCATTGGAACGCAAAGCTTCAAGGTATCCATCTGAGTTAATAGGCAGATGCACCGTTGTCCGAACATGGCTCACGAGTATGACCTGACCTGACGTGCGATGCAGAATCCGCACAATAATGTCCGGTTGTCCGGCAGGATCCTGATCTTCAACCGAACTGTCATTCGAGCCTGAAGCTGGGCCGGAACTCGGCGCCGGATGGGACGATGCTGGCTGAGGCTCGTGAGAATCCGTCACCAGAAACTGCTGTCTGGGGTCCATCTCAAGCCATAACAACGGCCCGGGGAAATGAAGCAGCGGCTTCAACTCAAGAGTGGCATCGCCTTCCTCAAGATTGTCTCGATCGCGCAACAGAAAGTGGCCATCGTCCAGCATCCATACGTATCGAGCGTGGTCGTGCAGGGTCCACAATGCCTCAGCCTCGACAGTTCCCTGCGGCAACTTCAGCACCACGGCGCGAATCTCCCGCTCTTCGTCGTCCCCTGGGTGCGAACGCCGGATCAGCCCCGGTGTGCGAAAGGTGAACAGCAGCCGATTCTCGTCAATGAAGTCGAGCGAGACCAATGCTTCCCGCTGCCCCTCGTAGTAAGCGCCGGGGGCGTAAAAGCCCAGCGGTTCCACGGGAATGGCGAACGCCGGCGGTTGCGAGGAAATCACGCCCGATTTGTTCGGAGGAGTGTTCTGAGCCGCTGCCTTGTGATGCCGCAATGAAAACAAACCATCCAGAGCATTTGCCGTTAAGGACACACACCACGGCAATGACACAACCGCCAGCCCCAGGCCCGCGCGTAAAAAAAAACCAGCCTTCAGGAGCCGTTTCGCCATCGATAACCATTCTCGCCGATGCCGGGGGTTTTGGGCAGTGATACCCGTCTCCGGTGCATATGCGACAGTAAAGGGAGAAATGACAAATATCGCTACATCCACCAGGCGGCTCACATTTCTGGGCTACGGCGCCTGCGCGCTGGCTGGGTGCCTCTGGGGTACGGGCTTCTACTTCGGCAGGCTGGCTTTGGATGAGATGAGCGTGGAGTACATGGTGCTCTATCGCTTTCTGTTCGCCTGCCTGGGCATGCTGCCTGTGGCGCTGGCCAGCCGGGTAAGACTCACCTGGAGCGAGACCCGCCTGCTGCTTATCTCCGCCTTGTTCGGCGTTCCCATCCAGTTCCTGATCCAGTTCCACGGGCTGGCCCTTACCACCGTCAGCCATGCATCCCTGATGGTGGGCTCGATGCCCGTGCTGCTGGGAGTGGCAGCGGCCGTCTTTGCCGGTGAAAGGCTCGACGCGGTCGGATGGATGGCCCTGGTGGGGTCCACGGTGGGTGCGGCGCTTATCGTCCTCGGCGGGCACCACGGACCGGCGAAGCAGGGCGGCCCATCGTTCGAAGGCGATCTGATGGTGGTCGCGTCACTCGTCACCGCTCTGGCCTGGATCCTACTGAGCAAAAAGCTGATGCTCACACACAGCCCCCCGGTAGTGACTGCCTACACGATCCTTTCCGGCACCGTCATGCTGCTGGTCTGGGTGCTTGGACCCTGGTTGCTGAATCCCTGGCTCGCCCACAAGAGCCAGCCGCCACCCTTTGCTCATGTGAGCACAACCGCCTGGACGGCGCTCGCCATCAGCGGGCTGGCTTGCACGGCGACGACCACGCTCCTTTGGAACTGGGGAATTCACCACGTACCCGCATCGCGTGCCGGAGTTTTTCTCAATATTGAGCCGGCTCTCGGCTCCTGGCTAGGGGTGAAACTGCTGGGCGAGCACCTGGGCCCATACGCCTGGGTTGGCGGTGCGCTGATCCTCGGCGCCGCCGTCATTCTCACCACCCGCGGACACGAGCCGCAACCGGACGTAATCCTGGAATGAAAACACGCTTCCCAAATGATGCTGGGGTTGCACCCCGCTCCCACGTTATGGGGATTGTTGTTCCAAGCCAGGCCGTTAAGCTCAGAACAGTGCCGGGAGGCTCATTCTTGTGGCGCTGTTAACGTGGAGTCATACCTCCTCCGTCGGCGTGCAGGCCATGGACGATCAGCATGGCATCCTGATGGACACGATGAACGAACTGCACTCAGCTCTGGTGCGCGGCTGCAGCAAAAAGCAATTGGACGACCACCTGAACCGGCTGATCGAGTTCTCGCGTTTGCACTTTATCTGCGAGGAACAACTCCTCGAGCGCCATGGATTTCCCGGCCTCGCCGAGCATCGTGTTGCGCACCAGTTCCTCTTGCTGAAAATTCAGGAAACCGTTGACCGCGTTGAGCACGCTGAAAGTATAGAATCCGGTTCGCTGCTCACATTCCTGCGCACGTGGTACAGCGAGCATATCCAGGGACTCGATCACCAGTATGGCTCCTGGCTGAATGAACGAGGCATCTTTTAGCCTCTTCAAACCGACGCCCGGTTCGGTGGCTTATGCCTGCGCACGGCTCTATTCATTGAATCCCACTCAACTTGTTGGCCTTGCAGCCGATGTGTATGGTGTCGGAACATTCGACCGAAGAGGACGCATGGCACTCATCGTCTGGAATGAAAAGCTGTCGGTTGGTGTACCCTCAATCGACGCCCAGCACTGTGTTCTTGTTAAATCACTAAACGAGCTGCATGACGCAATGCTGAAGGGCGAGGGGAAAAATCTGACCGGACCGCTATTGCGCAATCTTCTGGCCTATACGCGTGACCACTTCTCAGCGGAAGAAGCGATGATGGCCACGGCAAACTATCCGGCACTGGCGGAACACCGCATCCGGCATGGTGACCTCACAAAGAAAGTCGAGGACTACGTGGCGCGCTTCGAGAGCGGCGAAATCACGTTGAATCTTCATCTCCTGAACTTTCTGCGGGACTGGCTTACCAACCATATTCAGAAAGAGGATCGCGCATACAGTCCCTGCATGAACGCGCACGGCATGCGGTAACTTGTCAGCCGTATTTTTGGGGGGTGGAATAAAGACACTAGCCCTCGAAAGACAACTGCGCTGAAGCCCACACAGGCGGAGCGGATTTGGGTTCCGAAGCCAGGTCGAAGACCAGGCGCTCGAGCACCAGGCGCTTGTCAGGAGGCGAAGAGCGCAACTCCAGGTCGGCGCGTGCAATGAGCCTCAGCGCGCGCGTCAGCTCTCGTCGGCTCTTGTAGCGGCGGGCCTGGCGGATGAGATCGTCGGCAGCGAAAGGCGGAATCCGAAAGCCTTGCCAGAGCGCCTGCCAGATAGCGCGGGTATCGCGCACATTCTTTTCCAGAATCACGAGCATCTGTCTGAAGGTGCGAGCCAGCATATACAGGTGGCCAATGGCGGCATCTTCGCCCGCGTCGGAGCTGTTCAGCAAGCCGTGCAACAAGGCAAGGGCGCGTACACGGTTCCGCGAACTGATCGCGTCCGTCAACTCATAAAGTGACCGCTGCTTGGCGCCCAGCACCATGGTCTCCACATCGCCGAGGGTGATCCGGCCCCGGCCCATGGTAAACAGCAATAGCTTTTGCAGCTCCGAGGAGATGAGCATCATGTCGGCGCCCAGAGCATCTACCAGTTCACGAGCGGCATCCGGCTCCAAGCGCGCATCTGCCTGTTGCGCCGTGGCTACAGCCCAGCGCATCGCATCTTCTTCGCTCACGCGGGCCAGTTCTACCATGCCGCAATGCTCGCCCAGGGTTTCAGTCAGCCGCTCGAAGCGGTTCTTGTCGTCCATGTCCATGCGCCGGGCATCTGAAGGTATGCGCAAAAAGTCGGCAACAAAAATCAGCAGTGCTTGCGGGTTGGGCGAACGGAAGTAGCGATCCAGCGCCGCAAATTCATCCTTCCTGGCCCCGCGCGTGTAAAGCTGCCGCACGTTGCGCACAAAGATCACCTGAAAGGGTGCCATCAGCGAGGGCGTTTGCGCGCGGTCCAGTACTTCGAAGATCGAGGTTCCAGCCAGGTCCAGATCGGAGAGACAAAAATCTTTCAAATCTGGCGGAACAAAGGCCCTGAGGACGGCGGTGCGACAGCGATCCAGCAGGAAGATTTCGTCGCCCACCATCACATAGCCTGCCTTGAGCGGCCCTGAGCCCGCGGCAGCCGCTTCGATTTCCGACACAAAGCGACCAGCTGAGGCAAATCCTGCGCCCCAGCGCGAACCGCTCGACGGACCAGTCCCCGTCATGCCGACCTCGGAGTCAAGGAAGCAACGATCATGCGGTTCCAGAATAACCTTCCCCCGGCCTTGCCCGCCAGCCCGAAGGCCAGGGGTTGTCAGAATCCGCAACGACTAAACCGAAGGTAGAGTTGTAGTTCTTCTCTTTCGCAATGACGAAGGGCCTGCAGAGAGGAGGTATTTACCATTCAGTAAGTAATCACGGCTTCTTCGGGTTAACACTGTACTCTCGTAACCCCTCTCACGCCTCTCGGAAGAGTATTTTGAACCGTTTTTAATTGCTACGAACAACAGCCATGGCTAGACTGAGCCAGCATGAATCGGACGGCGATTCATTCCCTCCCCCATAACGACAGGCGGCGCGTCGATCCTCCTCTTCGCGCCGCCTGAATGGCCTTACAATCCCTCTAGCACATCAGCCACCAGCGCCCGCGCAAAGTCGCGTGAGAGCCGCTCAACTGCCGCCGGACTCTCATCCAGAAACGTCGGCAAGTCGGTGGTGGACTGGTATTGCTGCCGGAACACATAATCCTTGTTCTGATAAAGAACCTTGCCATCGCGGCCGTTCAGCGTGACGGAGACAACCATCGTAATTAGAAAACTGGAAGACTGCTGTGTCGAAGTGTTGTACGTCAGTGGCGCTACGGTCTCTTTCAGAATCGTTCCATGAAGCACCGCGTCCGGGTCGCCACCGGTATCCGGAGTGATGCGAAGCCGGGTACGGGCGGCGAATTCGCGAATCACGGCATCCGTCATCACCGCCTCTGTGTGATACGTCTCTGTGCGCGTGGCAAACACAGGCACCGACAAGGTGCGTGTCTCCGGGGGCAAATGGGAAGCCGCGCCCAGCGTGTGATAGCCGCATCCTGAGAATCCAGGCAGGACTGCGGCGAACAATGCAAAAACGATCAGGCGCATGAAACCATCTTAGCGTGTGACTTTGCCCGGCGGGGACAGATTAGACCCAGGCGGTCACCAACATTCCCAGCCTTGCTTCGGATAGTTTGAGACCGTCGGCCCGGCCTCGAAAGTAGAGATCATTCAATTGTCCTGAATCTACCTGTTCAATGCGCAGGAACCCGGCACCTCGGAGTTCCGACTCCATTTCCTCCGGCGTGAAAAAGAGTTGGAACGGCTCTCCTGCGGCCGCTACGCGCTGAGACAGCGCATCGAACACCATGCGGCGCTTGGGGTTGAGAGTCTCCGGCCGGAACGCGTAGTCAAAACTGATTCCCGTTCCGGCGGCCAGTTGTGCAACCGCGCTCAGGGTAGCGCGAAATGCATCGAGCGTGAGATAGGGCACAACCCCGAGCCATCCAAAGAACGCGGCGTTCCGCATATCGAATCCCCCATCTGCAAGACCCTCGGCGAGCGCCTTGTGCTCAAAGTCCAAAGGAACGAAGGTGAGGCTCGCGGGCGCGTCGATACCGGCTTCGTGCAACATCGCTCGCTTCCAGTCTTGCGTCGCCGGAAAGTCCACCTCAAAGACTCGCAGAGAAGAGAAAGGATTACGATACGCAAAGGTATCGAGTCCGGCCCCGAGGACCACATATTGCATTACGCCGCTTGACACGGCCTTGACCAGTTGATCCTCGACATAGCGGCTCCGCGCGGCCAGGAAAAGGCGAAAATCCCGCGCAACAGGATGCATCGCGCGTTCCATGTCCCTGGCGAATTCTGTGCCCACCAATCGCACCGCAATTGGATCATCCAGGACGTGAGGATCGTCGATCACTTGGTGTGCGGCGCGGCGAATCGCAACGCGAAGGGCTGTCCTGCTGGCTTTGCCGGTTTGCATCAATTCGAGTGTAGAGCACGCCGCCAATCTCAACCCGCATGCCATGACTTCAGTGCGCCGCTAGTGATGATCTTCGCATGGCCGATGCTGGACGAAAAGCTCAGACAGGCCGCTTCCGCCGGTCGATTACTCATCACCGCCGGAGCCGTAGCCATGGTGCCCAGGTGAACCGCGCAGCGTCGCCGCGCCCCATGCCTATACTGGAAACGTGGAATCTCATTTCAAAGCTTGCGCAACGCTTGATTGAACACCAACGTCCATTCCGATTCTCCCGCCAACGCCTCGCCCCGGCGCATCGTCCTCACCGGGTTTATGGGTTCAGGCAAAACCACCGTCGGCCCGCTTGTGGCCGAACGCCTTGGCTGGAGATTTGTGGATGTCGATGACGTGATCGAAGCCGAAGCCGGGGCGACAATCGCCGAACTTTTCGCCCGTCATGGCGAAGCTGCATTTCGCGAACGCGAGCACTCCACCATTGCCCGCCTGGCTGCCGGCGATGCGCTGGTGCTGGCTTTGGGCGGCGGAGCCATTGAACGCGCCGATACCCGCGACATGCTGCTCACCGCACCGGGCACGCTCCTCATTCATCTCGAAGTTGAACTTGCAACCACGCTCGCTCGCTGTGGCGGCACCGAAAACACCCGGCCTGTGCTCGCTGACGAGGCCAATCTCGCCAATCGCTTCCAGCACCGACTGCCGCTTTACCGTATGGCGCATGTTTCGATTCGCGCGGATGAGCTTACGCCTGAGCAGGTGGCGAATGCTGTGCTTCGAGCGGCGAAACTGTAGTCAGGGGTCATCCTTCAGCAGCGAGCGCTCTCCCGCTTGCTATCATCAAGACAGGCGCATCCCCTCCCGGGCGTTGCCGCCGAGGTCTTCACGCATTCAGATGACTCCAGGATCCCAGGCCGCCGCATCGGCAGAACTCACCGCGTCCATCTCGGGCCACGCGCATGGCGCGATTCATGCGCCGCGCCCGGGAACGACGGCGACCCTGATCCAGGACTTGCGTGAACTGTTCAAAGTGCGCGTCACAGGCATGGTGCTGGTTACCGGTTGGGCGGGATTCTATCTGGGCTCGATGCAATCCGGCATTTCCAGTGTGCAGCGAGGCCTGCTGGACACCCTGGTCGGGATTGGCTTGGTCTCGGCTGGATCCGGAGCACTGAATCAGGCCCTTGAGCGCACCACCGACGCGCTCATGATCCGCACTGCCGACCGGCCGCTACCCTCCGGGCGCATCTCGCTATGGCAGGGCATCCTCGCCGGTATAGGCGCGCTGGCACTCGGTGCATGGTGGCTGCTGCTCCATACCAATCTGCTCACCGTGTCTCTTGCGCTCCTTACGGCTTTCACCTATGTAGCCGTTTACACCCCGCTCAAGCGGGTAACAACGATGGCGACTTTCATCGGTGCATTCCCCGGCGCCATGGGTCCGCTTCTGGGTTGGACCGCTGCCCGCGGGCGCATCGAGTGGCCCGCCGTAGCCCTGTTCGCCATCCTTTTTGTGTGGCAGTTCCCTCACTTCATGGCCATCGCCTGGATGTATCGCGACGATTACGCCCGCGCCGGCATTCGCATGTTGCCGGTCGTGCAGCCGGATGGCTGGTCCACCGTGGTCGAGGCGCTGTTCTACGCCGTGCTGATGATTCCCGTCAGCCTGGCTCCGTGGAAACTGGGACTGGCTGGCCCCGTGTACGCATTTCTGGCCGCTGGTCTCGGGCTCTTCTACCTTGCATATACCATCCGCTTTACCCGCATTTTGCGCGCGATCACCCCGACTGAGAGTCGCATGGTGGCGCGTGACTTGCTCAAGGTAAGTGTGATCTATCTGCCCCTTCTGCTCACCACGCTCATGCTCTGCGCTACTGCTGTGCACTAAGGATCCATGACCACCATCGCTCCCTCATCCACGCCTCAATCCGGGACTGGCTCTGCCATCGCCGCCATTCTGGCTATCAGTGCCGCGGCTACCCTCTTTCTGCTCTGGCTTATTTATATTCACCCGGCTGCGGCAACCAGCTCGCAATACGCATTCCTGCCCGCGCTCAACGCCGTGTTCAACGGCCTCGCTGCTACCTCGCTCCTCGTTGGCTACACTTTCATTCGCGCCCATCGCATCAAGGCACACCGTGCAGCCATGATCACGGCCTTTGCCTTCTCAACCCTCTTTTTGGTCAGCTACATCCTTCATCACTATTTGCACGGGGATGTCTTCTATCCGGCCCACGCCGCATTCCGCACCTTTTATTTATGGCTTCTGGCAAGCCACATTATCCTGGCCGTAGTCGCGCTTCCGCTGGTGCTGGTCACGTTTTTCTTCTCACTCTCCGGCCGCATTCCCCAACACCGCAAAGTGGCTCGCTGGACATTTCCGCTGTGGCTCTACGTCTCGGTTACCGGAGTGATCACCTACGCGATGCTCCGCCTTGCGCAAGGATAGAAAGCTCGATGCCCGCACGCCATTCCACTCGCGATTCCAACAAATCAAGACCACAGATGCCGAATGACGGTACCCGGCAACTGCTCCAATGGGGCGGTTCCATGGTGGGTGCGGGCCTGCTGGCCGCCGTTCTGCTTCAAACATTGTTAGGCGGCTTTTCGCGCACCGGTGCCCACACCAATACCGGCTGGTTCGCGCTGATCGTTGCCCTCATGTGCATTCCCTTTGGGGGCCTGCTGCTGACCTTAGGCATCGCCAAGTGGCTGCGCAACCACTCCAATGCCCGCAATCGCTGAGCGACAACTGGAAACGTTCGCGTTTTCTCGCCGGAATCCTACGGGAAGTTATTGCAACGGGCCTGTTTGCGAGATATTCCCCCGTCAGGATGCGCGGGGATGCGAAGCGCGGAAGTATACTGGGATTTCGCCCTGCGCCGAAAGTTGCTATCCGCATCTTTCAGAATGAATCGCACCTTCCGCGAATCGGGCGTTGCGGCAGGGTCGGTGCGCGCCTGGCGGTATAAAAGTAGTTGACACGCATGGGTTTGCAGCACCGCTGAATTGGGAATGGACAGGAGTCACAGAACATGGCAAGAAGCGTCAACAAAGTCACATTGCTCGGTAACGTAGGCAAGGATCCGGAAATGCGGTCCACTGCCGGCGGCACCACCGTGGCCAACTTCACCCTCGCCACCAGCGACCGCCAAAAGGACGCGCAGGGCAACTGGCAAGACCGCACCGAGTGGCACAATCTTGTGGCCTTCACCCGTACCGCCGAAATCGTCCGGGATTACGTGAAGAAGGGCTCCAAACTTTACATCGAAGGCAAAATTCAGACTCGGAGTTGGGACGACAAAGAGTCTGGTCAGAAACGCTATCGCACCGAGATTATCGTCAATGAGCTTGTGCTCCTCTCTGCACGCGATGAGGGCGCGGGGGTCGCCAGTTCCAGCCGTGCTGCGAGTTCAAGCAGCTCGACGGCCAGCTTCGATCAGCGTCCGCCCGCCGGCCATGACGAGTACGCTCAACAAGCCGAGATCTCCGACGACGACATACCGTTCTGAGGTATACCTTCTTGTTTCGGCGCCACACTTGGTCGAGTCTTTCGTCGATCGAGAAAACGCTGGGCGATCCCATTCCTCGAACTCCGTCCGGTCATCTGTTGTAAATTGCGATTTGCATCAGATGGCCGGCTTTCTTTGGCGGTTTATCCGGCGTCTCCCCAACCGCCGCCGCCCGGTGTCTCGATGCGGAGAATATCTCCCTTCGAGACATGCGTGCTGCATTTTCCCGGAAGCTTAACCTCCTCGGCAACACCGGCCTTGCTAATCCACGCGCTTCCGGGCGCTCCTGCCTCACCGCCATGCAGCCCATAGGGCTGGGAGAGCCTTCGGTCCGCCAGGAGCGTCACCTGGGCGTCGGTCAGCATCTCAATCTCACGAATCAAACCATCTCCTCCGAGAAACTGACCTGCACCGCCTGATCCGTATCGGTATCCATAACGCCGCACGCGGAATGGATACGCGTATTCCAGGGCCTCAACGGGAGTATTCAGTGAGTTGGTCATGTGCGTCTGCACGCCAGAAATCCCGTCAATCCCTGGGCGCGCGCCCATGCCTCCTGCCATAGTTTCGTAATAAGTAAATGGCTCGGCAGTGCGCGGGTCCCCACTTCGAGAATCAAACCCTCCGATCGTGAGATTGCTCATCGAACCGGCGCTTGCTGCCGGAACGCGTGCCGGAATCGCCTTTGCCAGCGCGCGCAGCACCACATCCACGATGCGCTGCGAGGTTTCAACGTTTCCCCCGGCCACTGGAGCTGGGGGTACTGCATTGACGATGGTTCCCGCAGGCGCAACCAAAGTGAGCGGGCGCAGAATCCCTTCGGTAGCGGGCGCATCCTCGCTGAGCAAGCAGCGCAGCACATAGAAGCATGCTGAATGGGTGATCGCGCAGACTGCGTTCATGCTGCCTGCAACCTGGGCCGAGGAGCCGGAAAAATCCACAAGCACTTCGGCGTTCTCCGGGTCGAAGCGCAGGCGAACACAAATCTTCAACGGAGCTTCCGTCACTCCGTCGCCGTCCAGCCAGTCCTCGGCTGCGAATTCACCGGCCGGTACCTTCCTCAGCTCTGCGCGCACCAGCCGTTCGGAATAATTGAGAAGTTCTTCTATCAACAGCTCCATCTTGGCCATTCCATACTTCTCGGCCATGTCCAGCATGCGCCGTTCCCCTACGCGGCACGCCCCAATCTGAGCGTCCAGATCGCCCTCGCGTTCTTCCGGGGTGCGCACATTGAGCAGAATCATGGCCAGCATCTCGCGGTCTACGTTGCCGCCGCGCACAAGGCGAACCGGAGGGATGCGAATGCCCTCCTGAAAAATCTCGTTCGCCGGCCCCATTGACCCCGCGAATCTGCCCCCCACGTCGGCGTGGTGAGCACGATTTGAAACATAGAAAGCCGGCCGATCGGGATCCGAAAGAAAGACAGGAAGCACCATCGTGATATCCGGCAGATGAGTTCCACCCGCATACGGGTCGTTGAGAATCGCAATGTCGCCGCGCTCGAAGGCGATGGCCGCAATCGCCGCCTGCACCGACATGGGCATCGAGCCCAAATGCACCGGCATGTGATCGCCCATCGCGATCACCCGTCCCTTCCCATCAAACACTGCGCAGGAGTAGTCGCGGCGCTCCTTGATGTTCGGCGATAACGCAGTGCGCCGCAGTGCCGCTCCCATCTCCTCGGCAATGGAATGCACGGCGCTCTGAAAGATCGCTAGTTCTACCGGATCGGCCCATTGGTGAGTCATGTCCGCTCCCTTTCCCCGATCGTCAGGATGAGATTCTCGAAGCCATCAACCTCTGCGCGGCAAGCCGGCGGCACCACCGTTGCAGCGGTGTATTCGGTGATCATTGCCGGCCCTTGGATCACATCACCTGGAACCAGCTCGTCTCGCCGGTAAAGGCGCGTTGGCAGGAATCTATCATCGAAGAACACGTCTCGTTCCGCATAGCAGGCGATGCGGCCGCCCCCGGGCACTGGATCTCGCCACGTGGGTGTGTAGGTCTCCGCCGCGGCAACCATGCGCACTCGAAGATTCACAATCTCCACCGGCCGCTCAACATGGCTGAACCCATACCTATGCCGGTGCAGTTGATGAAATTCTTCAATGATCCGGGTTGGAGTTTGCACGTCGTACCGGACATTCAATTCGTAACCCTGGCGGCGATAGCGCACATCTACGCTGCGTTTAGCCACACCTTCGAGGCCTTCCACCGCAAAATCTCGCGCGCCAAGTTGCTCCAGTTCCGCGAAGCGATCCTCAAGGCTCTCAATCGCCTCGCCGGGCAGCATCACGGTGCGGGAATAGTCCCGCACCACGTCCGCAAACAGAATGCCCACGGCAGAAAGCGCCCCCGGCATGGCTGGAACCAGCACCTTCGGAATGCGCAATGCCTTTGCCAGCGCGCATGCATGCAGCGGGCCACCGCCGCCAAAAGCCACCAGCGTACACTGCCGCGGATCGTGCCCGCGCTCAATAGAAATCAAACGGATCGCCTTCTCCATCTGCGTCTCGACGACGCGGAGAATTCCGGCTGCAAACTCTTCAACCGTGGCCAGCGAACCCTTTTGTTCGTTCATAAGTCGCTCGGTCCGGCCTCGGTCCAGGCTTACTCCTCCACCGAGAAAGCTTTCCGGGTCGAGGCGTCCAAGCAGAAAGTTGGCATCGGTCACTGTAGCCTTTGTCCCGCGCCCGAAACAGACTGGCCCCGGCTCAGCGCCCGCCGACTCCGGCCCCACGCGCAACATGCCGCCCGCATCGAAGCGCGCAATCGAACCGCCCCCCGCGCCGGCCGTATGAATGTCGAGCATGGGTACGCCGATGGGCACGCCTGCCACCACCGATTCGCTTGTGAGCTGCGCGCCGGTGGCCGTGTCGGCCAGAAAAACATCCGTTGAGGTGCCTCCCATGTCGAAGCCGATGATGCGCTCGAAGCCTGCCCACCGCGCCACCTGGCAAGCACCGACGCCCCCTCCAGCTGGCCCTGACAGTACGGTGCGTACCGGATGTTCGGCCGCGAGCCGCGCCGGAATGATACCGCCCGAAGACTGCATCACGTCGACTCGCCCGCCGGCGTGCCGGGTGGCCACGCGCTCAGCCAGGTGATCCAGATAGCTCTCGATGCGCGGAGCAAGATACGCGTTGACAAGGGTGGTAGAAGCCCGCTCGTACTCTCGAAACTCCGGCAAAATCCGGTGCGAGGTGGAGATTGGAAGACCCAAAACGCGCAACGCCGCTTCCACCCGCAGTTCGGTCTCGGGGTTTGCAAACGAGAAGAGCAACGAGATCGCTAGCGCTTCCGCCCCGCTGGCGCGCACTTGATCCACCAGCGCCGCCAGTTCCTCATTTGTCGGGGAGCGAAGAATCTTGCCTTCGGCACTCACCCTTTCCGGAACGCCAAACCGCAGTTCCCTGGGCACAAGACACACCGGCAAGGGCGCGAACCAATCGTACAGGCGGGCACGGGTCTGGCGGCCAATCGCGATCGTGTCCTCGAAACCCGCTGTGGTCACAAACGCCACGCGCGCGCCCGTCCTTTCCAGCATGGTATTGGTTCCCACGGTCGTACCGTGACGCACGTCAAGCATTTCTCCTGAATGGATTTCCGCCAGGCCGTTCAACACTGCGAGCGAAGGGTCGGCCGGAGTAGAAAAGATCTTCAGGACCTTGAGACACCCTTCCGCCAGGTATACGCAGTCGGTAAATGTGCCGCCGGTATCGATCGCTACGCGCAAATCCGCCCACTCTCGTGTTGGGGTCGCGGCGGATTCAGAAGAGTTGGCCGCCGTATCCTAGATACTCTAATGCAAAGGCAGCGGACTCTTCAGCAAACAGGAGCGCGCTTGAACGAGATAACGAGTTGGCTGTCCGATGCTTCGAAAGACCAAAAGCGAGCGCTTGCCGCTGCTTCGCTTGGCTGGATGCTCGACAGCATGGACGTCATGCTCTATGCGCTGGTGCTCGGAGAGGTGCAGCGCGAGATGCATCTTTCCGCTGCAATGAGCGGGGCCATGATGTCGGCCACGCTCGTCTCTGCGGCCGTCGGCGGCCTGGGCTTCGGCTGGTTTGCTGACCGGTTCGGCCGCGTCCGCGCTCTCACTTTCAGCATCCTTGTCTATTCCGTTGCCACTGGCCTTTGCGGATTGACCCACTCGGCCTCGCAGCTCATGATGTGCCGTGTCCTGCTCGGCCTCGGCATGGGCGGGGAGTGGGCTTCAGGAGCTGCGTTGGTTGCTGAAACCTGGCCCGCGCATCACCGCGGCAAGGCCCTCGCACTGGTGCAAAGTTCGTGGGCGGTGGGCTACGCCCTGGGAGCTGCCGTGGTGGCTTTGGTCATGCCGCACTTCGGATGGCGCGCCGTCTTCTTCGCCGGAATCGCTCCGGCGATGGTAACCCTCTGGGTGCAGCGTGGGTTGCATGAGCCGGAAGCCTGGAACCAGGCGCGCTCTTCCCGTCCACCTCTGAACCTGCTCTTCAAGGGTGCCTTCGGCCGCAGCATGCTCATTTGCGCGACAATGAACGCCGCTACTTTATTTGCCTGGTGGGGTCTTTTCACCTGGGTTCCGCGCTTCCTCTCCATGCCAGTTGCAGAAGGAGGCCGAGGACTCAGCATCGTTCAGACGTCCGGATGGACCATCGCCATGCAGGCCGGAGCCTTTCTGGGCTACGTGATCTTTGGATATATTGCGGACCGTTTCAGCCGCAAATACGCCTACATTGGCTACCTTGTCGTGGCCGCAATGCTGGTTCCGGTCTTTGCCTTCGTGCGCAGCCCCGACGCGCTGCTGTTCATCGGGCCGCTCGTGGGATTTTTCGGGACCGGTTACTTCAGCGGCTTCAGCGTGATCGCAAGTGAATTGTTCCCGACTTCCCTCCGCGGCACGGCCATGGGATTTGCATACAACATCGGGCGTGTCACTAGCGCCGCTGCGCCCTACCTCATCGGCCGGATTTCCGAACAGGGTGGCCTCGCTTCTGCCCTCTCCATCACCTCGGCTACCTTTCTGCTTGCCGCCCTCATCGCAACCGCTCTTCAATTGCCGGCAAAGCAAACCCGGCAGAATGCTCGCCTTCCATAGCGACGCTCAAAGGGACCGGGAAGTCAGATTCGGCTGCTCGCCGAGTCAAAGGCTTTTCACAAAATCAAAATTCCCTCCACACCTCTGACCGGGCTCGCCTATACTGTTGGCGTGCCGGGCGATCTCCCTCATGCGCTGCTCTCGCACCGGCCGGAACTCCGATTCCACAGTAAAGTCGTGTTTTGCGATCCTTGTTTCCCTTTCATTAGCCAGGTTATCTCGCTTCTTCAACTTCCAGTGAGAGTCGCCATTCCATAGGCGATCGATCTGAAGGCCAAAAACTCTCCCGCTCTGCCAGTCAAGGAGGAAGGCATGTCGGACCCTCAGCCACCCAAGAAAGAGCTTCCAGAAGCCCCGTCTCCCGCTTCAACCCCTGCCGGCATCACCCGCCGCGGCTTTCTCAAGGGCGCGGGCATTACCGCTGCAGGAACGGCGTTGCTCGACGGCGTGCAGGGGTTCTCGCGCGAACTCTCGGCAGCCACCCGTAAAGACGTGAAGGAATTCGGTCCCGAACCTTTTCGCGTCACCTTGCAAATCAACGGCAAGGAGCGCGCCCTCGAAATCGAACCGCGCACCACGCTGGCTGATGCCCTGCGCATCCGCCTCAACATGACTGGTACAAAAATCAGTTGCGATCGCGGCGTCTGTTCCAGTTGCACTGTCTGGCTCGACAAAATGCCCGTAAATAGCTGCATGACGTTGGCCATCGACGCGGTCGGCCATCAGATCACCACCATCGAAGGCATCTCAAACGATGAGCAGTTACATCCCCTGCAAGCAGCCTTCGTTCGCCACGACGCGATGCAATGCGGTTTCTGCACCCCCGGCATGGTTATGAGCTGCGCCGCACTGCTCGAAAAGAATCCTCATCCCACTGAAGCCGACGTGCGCTATGCCGTGAGTGGCAATCTTTGCCGTTGCGGCACCTATCCCAAGATTTTTGCCGCCACGCTCGACGCTGCCGGCCAGAAGGCATAGGAGAAAAACCCATGGCAACCGAAATCATGCACCCCGTTCCTCATGCCATTCTCGGCGCCGCTGCCGATGCTTCACCAGCCGCAACGAAAACCGTCACCGTGCCGGTCGGCATACCCGGCTATACGCTCCGGGAGGAGCAGCGCACCGTTCCCGCGTCAGAACCACCCGTTTTGCCCGTAAACAAGGATCTTGATTTCATCGGCAAATCGCCGGAACGATGGGACGGCCGTGCCAAGGTAACAGGCCGCGCCCGCTACACATTCGACGTGCAGTTGCCGGGCATGCTCTACGCCTGCTTTGTCAATGCTTCCCTGCCTCACGCGAAGGTTCTGTCCATCGACACCTCGGCCGCCGAAAGCTACCCCGGAGTGAAAGGCGTACATGTCATCGAGTCGCTGCTCGGTGCTGCCGTTCTCCGCGATCCTAACCTGGAACGCGTGAAGTACCCCATTGTTCGCTTCGCCGGCCAACCTGTCGCCGCAGTCGCCGCCACCACGCCCGAGGCGGCCGAAGAAGCTGCTGCCAAGGTCAAAGTCAAATACGAAGCGTTGCCCTTTGTCGTGGATCAGAATCTCGCTCGCGAACCCAACGCGCCACTCGTCTTTCCCGGCGCAGCCGACGAAGCCGGTACCGCGGGTGGTGGCGGAAGCCAGGGCAACACTCCCCAAACCGGCAATATCCATGGCCCCGCAGTCCACAAAAACGGCGATGCTGAGCAGGGATTCAAAGATGCCGACGTGATTGTGGATGCCCACTATACCACCCAGGTTCAGACCCACTCCGCACTTGAAACTCACGGAGTGGTGGCTGACTGGAAGCCGGAGTTACTCACCGTCTATGCGTCCACCCAGGGAACCGCCAGCGTTCGTGAGGAACTCGCCGGCTTCTTCCACCTTCCCAAATCACAGGTACGCGTGATTACCGAATATATGGGTGGAGGATTCGGCGCCAAGTTTGGCGCGGGAAATCCGGGAGTTGTCGCGGCCGCGCTTTCCCGCAAAACAGGCGCTCCCGTTCGACTCATGCTTGACCGGGAAGAAGAGCATCTCTCCGTCGGCAACCGTCCCAGCTCTGATCAGCGGCTCCGTATTGGCGCGAAGAGGGACGGGACCATCACCGCGATACAACTCATCAGTTACGGCACTGCCGGTTGCGGCACCGGGGCAGGATGCGCGGGCCCCGCCTCCAACCTTTATAAATCGGCCGCTCTGCATGTTGAGGAAAACGACGTATTCATCAACGCCGGACCGGCCGCAGCCTTCCGCGCTCCCGGCCATCCCCAGGGGGCTTTCGCCCTCGAGCAGTCTATCGACGAGCTCGCCGGGCGTCTGAATATGGACCTCCTCGACCTTCGCGACCGCATTGACGAGAATCCCGTTCGCCGCGTGCAGCGCCAGGTCATCCGCGAAAATGCCCTCTGGAAGACCCGCAATCCACAGCCTAACGCCGATCCGGGTCCGGTCAAGCGCGGCATCGGTCTCTCTCAGTCAGTTTGGTACCGCTTCATCAACATGAACTCCGCTGCAGAAGTGCGCGTTCATAAGGATGGCTCCGTTGAAGTCCTCTCGGCCGTGCAGGACATCGGCAGCGGCATCAAGACGGTCCTCGCACAAATTCTCGCCGAGCAGTTTGGCGTGCCGCCCGCAAAGGTTTCCGTCAAGATCGGCGATACCAATTATCCCGTCGGACCCAACTCAGGCGGCAGCGTAACCACCGCTTCCCTCACCCCTGCGGTGCGCGACGCGGCTTGGCAGGCGTCGCAGAAGTTCCTCGCCAGCATTGCTCCGGCCCTTGGCGCGGCACCCTCCGATCTCACTTTGACAGGCGGCATGGTGCGCAGAGTTTCCGGCAAATTCCAGCCCATCCCGTTCCGCACTGCGGCAAACAAGATGAATACAGATGAGGTTTCCGCCCAGGCCAAGCGCACCTCCGACTATGTTCCCAAAAAATACGACACCTACGGCGGCGTCGATATCGCCGAGGTCGCCGTCGACACCGAAACCGGCCGAATCCAGGTAAAACACGTCGTTGCCGTCCACGATTGCGGACGCCCCATGAATCCCGCTCAAGTCATCAGCCAGATCAACGGCGGCGTCATCCAGGGCATCTCGTACACGCTCTTTGAGCATCGCCTCCTCGATCCCAACTACGGCCTGATGGTCAATCCGAATCTCGACAAGTACAAGATTGCCGGCTCCTACGAAGTGCCTGAGATCGAGGTCATATTGACCGAGTCTTACATCGGCCAAAGCTCCACCGACGCATCCGGCATTGGCGAAGCCGCCGGCATTATCTCAGCCGGTGCCGCCATTGGCAACGCGGTCTATAACGCAACAGGGGTCCGCATCCGCCAATTGCCAATGACACCCGCCGTTGTGCTAGCCGCGCTCAACCAGCCCCAACCCATGAGGGAGGCTCTATGAATTCCTTCGCTCTCGCTGATTGCTCCACCGTCGAGGCAGCCCTTTCTCAGCTCAAGGATGGCGCCGTTGTCAAAGCCGGCGGCGTCGATCTCCTCGACCGCATGAAGAACGGCACCGACACCCCCACCCGCCTCGTCAACATCCGCAACATTTCGGAGTTGCGCGGGATCCACTCCACGTCCGAGGGCCTCAGCATCGGTGCGTTGACCACCCTCGCCGAAGCCGCCGACGATCCGACGATCCGCTCGCAGTACACGGTCCTGTCCGATGCCTGCGGACACGCCGCCACGCCGCACATCCGCAACATGGCAACCCTCGGCGGCAATCTCCTCCAGGAATTGCAGTGCTGGTACTTTCGCTCCGCCGACTTCCAGTGCCTGCGCAAAGGTAAAGATATCTGCTTCGCATTCTCCGGCCTGAATCAGTACCACGCCATCATGGAGTACGGCGGATGCCCCTCGGTCGCGCCTTCATCGGGAGCCGTGGCGCTGCTGGCGCTCGACGCAAGCGTTGAGCTCACTTCGGCTGCGAAAGGGAAGCGTACCGTCGCGATTCGAGACTTTTACATCCAGCCTGACGCCAATCCACACCGCTTTCACGTCATGGAAGCCGATGAATTGCTCACCGCCATCAACATACCCAAACCCGCGCCCGGCACCCGCTCCGCTTACCAGAAATATGGTGAGAAGGAGAGCCATGACTGGGCCAACGCCGATGCTGGCATCGTGCTTGAAATGGATGGCAATGTTTGCCGCCGCGCCGTTGTGGCCATGGGCGCCGCGTCGCCGGTGGTGCGCCGCTCAAAGGAAGCCGAGGCCGTGCTCACCGGCAAACCCATCACGCCTGAAACTGCACGTGCCGCCGGGCAGGCTTCCATGACGGGCGCAATGCCGCTCTCAATGAACGCCTATAAAGTGCAGCTTTTCCCGGTCGCCATCTACCGCACCATCCTGTTGGCTGCCGGACAAATGGATCGCGACCCCAGCGCAGCCGGTTGACCGCAAACCCTGTGCAGCGCTTGAACGCTCGACAGGGTGAGCAGAAAGGAAGCCATCATGAGCATCACTTCGGAACGTCCTTCGCAGCCCTGTCATTGCCTCCGCACCAAGAACCCCTATGGCACATCACCACAGGATGCGGAGTCCTGGCTCCCGGGTGTCGGCACCACTTCGAGCTACTGGTGCCTGCGCACGATGGGTCCCGCGGGCCCCGACGAGCACTTTGTGCACCTGTCGCGCTGCACGTCCTCACGCGCTTGCTACGAGACTGTGGACGAATAAACGCTGAACCTTTGATCTCCGAAGCACGCTGCAGCAGCTTCGAAATTGGTGTAGACCGAAAGCAAACACTTCAGCGGCTTTTCCATCAGGAAAGAGCCACACTTCACGTCACTTGAGAAGTCAGCGCATATTCCGAAGCTGGTCTAACCTCGCTCGTGCGAGATCCGCATTCGTTTCATAGACTCAGCGTCCCGTCTTGTGCTCAAGGATGCAATTTTAGCTCATGGTTGGGCATTGGGTGGAATCAAGAGGGTGAGCGTCTGGGATGCAACTTCGATTGCAGCCGGCAATGTGCCCAGCACTTCCCCATCTGCTTCAACAAATACATTCGCTTGCGAGCCGTTGCGAGTACGGCACTCCACTGATACCGCTTCAAGCAGCTCCACTTCCTTTGAAAATGTGTGGCGCCCGGCGATCACCGCCAGGAGAAACGTAAGATAGCGCAGGCGGCTGCGCGTCTTGAACGCCATCAGGCTCAACGTGCGGTTGCGCAGCGTAGCCCCCGGTGCCAGCTTGCCCAGCACGCCTCCAAAAGACCGAACGCGCACGGCCAGAAGCTGCGACACCAGTTCCACCCGCTTGTCTGCGCTTTCTGTAACCGTGAACTCCGCACTGAAAAGTGGAAACGGGTTGGTGACCCACACGTTGAATGCCTCAACCACATAGAGCGCGTAGCCCAACCGGCGCTTGAGTTCCGCGTCCAGCCGCGACATCAGCAGGGCGTCCGCGCCGATTCCAGCCGCAACGGTAAAGTAGCGCGACCTTTCGGCGCCGGCACTGTCGCGATAGAAAATGCGGCCCACGGGAACCTGCGTCGGGGTGGCCGCAAGCAGCAAGCGCATAGCCTTTACGGGCGATTTGCCCAGGCCCAGGTTCTGCGCCAGTGCATTGGCGGTTCCCAGCGGCACCACTCCGAGCGCAACGTCCGTTCCCACAAGGCATTGCAGCACTTCGTGAACTGTGCCATCGCCTCCGCAGGCAAGAATCGTGTCATAGCGGCTTCGCATGGCTGCCTTGGCAAGGGCCCCGGCGCTCCCGGGCGCATTCGTTTCCAGCGCCTCTGCCTCAATACCTGCCTTGTGAAGCACGGCAAGCGCGTCCCGCACAACCGCGGCACGTCGCGCCGAATACTGTCCGGATGCCGGGTTGTAGATGAGCGCGACACGACGCATCGTGGGTTCGTTCTACCTTTGAATGCTTTCTCTTGGCGGAGTACATTTCTATCATCTCAGGACAGTGGCAGCAATAGGTTGGCCGCACCCCATTATTTCGGACGGCTGGTAACCATAGATGCAAAAGCCCACCCACCGTTCCGAGAGCGCACTTAGGATTTACTCTTTCAACTTGGCTTTCAGCATACCTTTACTTACCGGCATTTCATGAAGCAGCAATTCGGCCGACTGAACCAGGGGATTGGCATGGAACCACCGCTGCACAACATTATCGTGGAGCAAATTGAGGATCGCGAGAAGCGACATGCCTTGATGATGAGCCATCCATTCGCGAACAAGCGTCGCTTTGCCCGGAGAGGAAATATAGTCCCCGGCCTCATAGAAGCCGCAGGCGCCAACCCATCCGGCAGAGGACATGCGGCGCAGGTTATGAAGCGCGGCCAAGGAATCCACTCCGAGGGCCAGAAAGGTCGAGTAAGGCGAAACCACGGGTCCGGCGTTGGCTTCAACCCAGAGTGCGACCTGCGGCACACCGTAGGCATGGTACTGGTAGTGGCCGGCGTCGTCTTTACGCGCGTTGCCGGATTCCGAGATGCCCCAGGGAGTATTGATCGATCGGGCGAAGGCGCGCTGTACCTCGACGCACGCGGACAGGGTGCGCGAGATGAGCGTTTCAGGATAGTTGCGCATCCAGAGAGCGGGCATCAGGTATTCAAACATGGTGCCGGTCCAGGAAATCAGAATGAAGTGTCCAAAGGCGCGCGCGTGATCGCGGCTCAGCTTCACCCAGCTTTGCTGCGGAAGGTCGTCGCGGGCGACGGCGAGGAACGTCGCGATGCGTGCTTCCGAGGCGAGCAGGTCATAGCAGGCGTCGTGCAACCTCTCAGCCCGCACGTCGTATCCGATGGAGAGAATCTGGCGGCCAGGGTTCGCCAGAAAGGCGAATTCGGTTTCCTCTGCCATCCGCTCGGCGTTTTGCGCAATAGATTGAAGAGCCGCAAATAGAACGCGCAGGTTCTCCGTGGCACGGGACAGTGAATTGCGAAGCTTCTCACCGAGGTCGCGCAAAGAGGAATCATTAGAATAGACATTTCTGGCGCCGAGGCTGCCGAGTCTCGCCTCGAGGCTTTGAGCATACATTCTTGCATCGTGAAGAGAGAGCACTTGGGTCTTCTGCTCCAATGCCAGTTCAGGAATCTGGCGAAGTGGCGCGTATTCAGAAAGCAGCCATGGCATGTAGTCGCAGAGCAGGGCACGAATTGCATTCAGGCGCTTTTGCGTCTCTTCGAACCACCAGAGATTCTGTCCCTCAACATCCGCCTTGGACAGCAGTGCGCATTTTGAAAAAGCCTCACAGGCAGAGGGCACCCACTCGATCCACTCGGCAACGGAAGCGTGCGGCCCGGGCACAGAGAAATGCCTGAGTGAAGAGGGCAACTCCTTCTGTGATTGCATCAATTGCCAAAACGCGCGGAGCGCGTTGAAGACTTGCTGAGAGAGCAAAGGCTGCTTGACGAGATTGAGTGCTCCGGCGTGAAGAGTGTAAAGCGAAGCTACGAAGTTTCCGCTGTCGACCGAGGATATAAACGGCGCATCCCCGAGCGGTTCGAGCGTTTGCGTGTCATACCAGTTATAGAGATGCCCTCGATATTTTTGCAGCCTCTTGATCGTTGCAAATGTGCGATCGGTGAGAGTTCCAAATTCGGGTAAAGTCAGAAATCCAAATTCGCAGGCGGCCTGGCGGGCATTCAGCAGCAGGCCGATGTTTGTAGGCGACACGCGAGCAGCCTCGCGGAAGCCATCCTCTTCAACATTGTCGGGGATGAGGTAGTTATGATTCTCTCCGCCGAACTGCGAAAAATAGCGCCAGATCCGCAGAGCATGACCAAGCAGAAAAGCCTCTCCGGATGCGCCCAGTCGCTTTTGCTGTTCTCGCGGTGGAGCGTTCAGCCATCCGGTTACGCTGTTGGCGCAGGCCCAGAGAAAGAGAATCGGGCTGGCGACCCAAATGGCGTGACTGTGCGGTTTTGCAAAGTAGACCAGAAGGGCGATTCCGACCGCAACGAGGGGAGTGAGCGCAAGATAGCGGTCCACGGGTCCGTGCTTCGCTGAGTCGGCTTCAGCCTGGGCCGCCGTCTCCCATTCCAGCAAGCGTTCACCAGTGATGAACCGCCGCACAAGGGCGCGGACGATCGCGTCGATAGAAAGCAATGTCTGGTGGGGCAGGAACACGAGATTGAGAAGTGCAACTAGCGCCGCCTTCGCAAGGTTCGAAAATGTTTCGCCCGTGCTGCCTTCGTGCCCACCCATAAGGGCGCGTCCGAGGCTGAAGGCGAACTGGACAAGGGACGGAAAAATGAGCAGGATGAGCGAGACGACCGTCCAGTAGAGAGGACCGCCGGGAAGTCCAAGCCAGCCCGCCACGAACAGAATCAAGGTCGCTGGCTCAACGAGTGAGCGGCGCAGATTGTCAAAGATTTTCCAGCGCGAAATCGCGGAGACGGGGCTCGTGACAAGGCGTCCGGTTTCATTTGGAACTCGCGAGAACAGCCATTGCGCGATCTGCCAATCGCCACGCACCCAGCGATGCTTGCGGCGGGAATAAGCGCTCCAGTGCGAGGGGTAATCGTCGATGACCTCGATATCCGTCGCAAGACCGGCGCGCGCATAAGCGCCTTCAATCAGGTCATGACTCAGCAGCGAATTGCGCGGAAAGCGTTCATTGAGCACCGAATGGAAAGTCGCGACTTCGTAGATACCCTTCCCGGTGAAGCTTCCCTCGCCATACAGGTCCTGATAGGCGTCGGATATGGCGCGAGTGTAGATGTCAAAGCCATTTTGTCCGGAGTAGATCGCGGCCATCCTCGAACGCGACGCCGACCGAACGCTCACGCCCACACGCGGCTGTAGGATGCCGTATCCCGCAACGACCACGCGGCGACTGGGGTCGATCACCGCCTGGTTCAGCGGATGCGCAATCGCACCGATCAGCTTCGCAGCGCTTTTGCGCGGTAACTGCGTGTCAGAGTCGAGGGTGAGTACATAGCGGATTTTGCTCAGGACGTCGAGACGGCCCGCCTTGATGGGAAAAGCATCGAAACTCCCCGCGAGAAGTTTGTTCAAGTCCAGAAGTTTGCCGCGCTTGCGTTCCCAGCCCATCCAGACACCCTGACGCACATTGAAGATACGATGACGATGAAGCAGGATGAAGGCGCCGCCGTTGTGCGAAGAATGCTTTGAATTGAGCCCCTCAATGAGTTGCATTGCAAGTCCGACGAGCGGGTGCGAGTCCCTTTCGTGCGGCTTGGCTGCGGAGTCCGGCAAGTCAGTGAGAAGAGCGAAATGCACGTTGGGGTCGCGATTGGCGAGGAAGCGCACCTCAAGCTCGGTGACCAGGTCGCGTACCTGATTCTCCTTGAGCAGCAGGGTGGGCACCGCGACCAGCGTACTGAATTCCGGAGGAACCCCTTTACTGAAGTCCAGCTTCGGCAATGGTTCAGGGTCAAGGATCGCCGTCACGGAGTTATTGACCAGGTCGACTGCACATTGCGTCACAGGCAGTAATATGAAAACCAATACGGCAATCAAGCTGCTGAATGCCCCAATGTCAGGAACTACCGGAAAAAGAATCACGGCGATGAAAAGAATGGTGATGAACTGAATGCCGGTGATATAGATGTCGTCCGCGTGCTCTCGCATAAACATGCGGATGCGGTCGACAAGGCGGGGGTGGAACTCCACACGTGCGGCAAGTTGAGAGAACCCCATGTCGATGAGGTAGTAACCAACGTGAATTCTGCGGCGCTGTATGCGTGCATCCTCTGAGCGCTGCTCTGTTCCCTCGCGCGCAAGATCGAGCGCAACCTGGGCTACCTGGGACTCGGTGTAATCGGAATGGCGCGCAATAAAAGCGACCTTCTTGCGATATAACTCGCGGCTTTCGAAATCCATCGACGCGTAGGTCCCCGCAGGATCCTGGCGAAGCGTCGCATCGAATACAATCAGCGGCTCAATCAGAGGGGCCCAGTCGGTATTGCTGACCGAGAGCATGCTCTTGATCCATACCGACACCTTCGCGTCGCGAACGGGATTCGGGGAACGCTGCAGAGAGGAAACCTCGTCCAACACCTTCTCGATGAGGAAGAACTTGAGAAAGGCTGCGTGGTTCCACAATTCACCGACTTCCAAGGGTTCGCGCGCCTGCAACTCCTGAATAAAAAAGCGGAACGTTGGAACCGCGAAGACACCATCGACAAATCGAAAGTAGGCGGCCGCGATCGCCGCAACTCGCGGTTCGTCTTTATGCTCGGCATTGCTGATGCGCGGAAGACGGGCCAGTTCCCGCGGACGGCCCGACATGCCGCTCACGGCCGAGCGCAGCAATCTGGAGTTCGCCCGCAGCTCGAGGAGGGTAGAGTTTCGAGATTCCTCGGTAGCGGATTTAGCGGGGAGCCGGGCGAGACTGGCTTCAAGCTGTTTGAGCGACTTCCGCGCGGCAAGAATGCGCGCGGTAAAGATGCTGGCGGTTTCAGGCCGATGTACGACGTTCCACGATGCCGTGGCATGAGCGCCTTTACGCAGACGTTCCAGCACTTCTCCTTGAAGCGGTTGCGGTGTCTCCGGAATGGCTGTGGTATCAGTCATCGGACCTCAACGATAACTGGCGGCTTGCATTTCAAACATCGCGGCGTAGCGGCCGCCAAGCGCCACAAGATTAGCGTGACTGCCTTCCTCCACTAATTTGCCCGCCTCTAATACAACAATGCGATCGGCCATGCGCACGGTGGAAAACCGATGCGAGATAAGCAGCGCCATCTTCCCTTGCGTCAGCTCGGCGAATCTCTCAAAGACCTCTAACTCGCTACGTGCATCAAGCGCGGCGGTAGGTTCATCCAAAATGAGCAATTGCGCATCGCGCAGGTAAGCGCGAGCGAGAGCCAGCTTTTGCCATTCACCGCCTGACAGGTCGACTCCCGTTTCGAAGCGGCGTCCAAGCATCTGGTCGTAGCCGCCACTTAATTTTGCCACCACTTCAGAGGCGAGACTCTTTTGGGCCGCATGCTCAATTTCCTCCTCGGTGTGCGGAACTTCAACCCGGCCAATGGCTATGTTTTCGCGGGCCGTCATCTCGTAGCGCATGAAGTCCTGGAAAATAACCCCAATCTCAGAGTGAAGATCGGCCAAGTCGTAATCCCGCAGATCAATACCATCCAGCAGAATCGCACCTTCGGTCGGGTCATAGAGACGCGTAATCAGCTTGACGATAGTCGTCTTGCCCTGGCCATTCTCGCCGATCAGCGCCACGCGCTCCCCGAGGTTGAGCCTGAAATTGAAGTCCTTGAGGACGCGCCGCTCCGTGCCTGGATAGGCAAAGGAGACGTTCCTGAATTCAAAGCCGCGCGTGATCGGACTCGGTACAGGCAATGCATTTGGTTTCGACTGCACCGCCGGCTGCATCTCAAAAAACGCCAGCAGATCCGTCAGGAATAACGCTTGATCGGCGATTCCCGACGCCGTCGAAAACACCTGTTGCAGGTTCGAGCTGGCTTGCTGGATGGCGGTCGTAATGAAAACAAAGGTCCCGATCGCGTATTCCCCTTGCACCGCGCACCAGATCACATAAGCGTAAGAGCCGTAATACCCCAGAATGCCCAGCATCGACAGCAAACCGCCCCAGAAGAGCTTGCGCCGCGAAAGCTCGACGTTCTCTTCGTAAATCCTCTGCGAAAGCGCGGCAAAACGATTGGTCAGATATTCGCTCAGATTGAAGAGTTTCAGTTCCTTCGCTGCTTCCTTGCTGCCGCCTACCTGGCGCAGGTAATCCATCTGCCGCTTCGCCGGTGTCTGGCGAAAGTTCTTCGCGTATCCCAGGAACGCAAAATGCGTCTCGCCCACGAACGACGGAATCACTCCCAGGCACAACAGCAGCACCAGCCACGGCGAGTAATAGAGCAGAGTTCCGGTAAAGATGAGGGTCGTCAGCACTTGCTGGAAAAGTCGCCCCATCTGCTGGATCATTGCCAAACGGTCTGTCGCCTGAACTCGCGCCCGCTCCAGGCGGTCGTAGTAGACAGGGTCTTCGTATGTCGTCAGATCCAGCTGCGCCGCCTGGCGCATCACCTTGATGCTTACGTGGTTCGTATAGCGATCCGCAAGCAGCGAATCGCAGTAGTCGATCAACCGCCCCATGGCCGCGGTCAGCACCGCCAGCGCGACTTCCAGCCCCACCATGGCCCAGAAATACGGCCGCAGTCCCTGGTGGCGAATCACCTCTTCCACGCCTTGCACGATCCAGGCAGCCACCTTCGCAATGCCCCACGGAATCGCCGCATAGACAACCCGCAACACCAGACCCCAGCTCACCACCTGCGGACCGGATTCCCACAGTATCTTCAGTACAGGCGGCACGTTGCTAAGCGCGCGAACGCGGTCGGCCCAGGCATTGCCGCCTTCCCGGGGCTGATCAGCTTGTTTCTCGCTGGATTCTCCGACGCTTTTCGAGGCGTTCATCTTCGGGGTCTTGCATCCCTTCGTGTCCGGCCGAGTAACGCAGGGCTTCGGTACTTGCGCATTTTGCGCTGGAAACTCTAACCAAGGTGCTCAAAACGCTCTGCTTGAGCGGCCCCTGTTGCTGAATTCTTGTAGTGCGATGCACGCGGGCCGCGAATCGTTGTTCGTCCTGAATGCAACGAGAATGGCATTCCGCAAACTACTCCGGCAACAGGCCCGGCCGTGATTCCCCAAAACAGGCACCCAGGGTTAATCCAGCTTTGTTGCCGGTGGCTGGTAGGGCTTGAAACCAGCCACAGCCATTCCTCGCTGCGCTTCTGGATTCTTCATGAATGTTTCCCAAACAAATCCGGTTCTCGCATTCTCGGCCATTAGCATGGTAATGCCGGTATCAATGCCAATCACATCTGTGTCGAACCATTCCGTCAACGGATTGAAAGCATCCACAAAACCATAGCGGCACAAAGCTTTGGGGTAATGATCGTGAACGGTTCTCAGTACTCGCATGGTTGCGTCGGGCATAAACGGCAAAGAGCCGCCCGGAGCGCAGGGTACAACGGTCCCATCGATTGGGCCCATGGCCGGCGGACCGCCCCAGATCACATAACCCTTTTCTGAATCCGATGCCGTGATGCCCCAAAGTGCATTGCTGTAATCGGGGAATTGGGGGTTCAGTTCAAGGCAGAAACGGCGATGTACATCAGTCGCGATGATCGAGTTTTGAAAGTAGTCGGCATATCGATCCTTTTTGTCGCGAAAGTCGAACCAGGCTTGAGAATACTGATGAATGAACAGCGGTGCAAACGAACCGACGTAGCGCAGCCCGTCGTATTCAAAGATGGTCCGTTTCCATGCGAACCAAACTTCACTGTGCAGCGGATGCGATGATGATCCCATTCCCAGCAGATAGATCATCATCAATTCGCTATAAAGATTCCACTTGTAGGGCAGAAATCCGAATTCAGGCGTCCACCCCATGGGCAGCAGGCTCGTATCCTCCGAGAGCCAGGTCCAGTCTACGCGATCGAAGATGGCATGAGCCAGTTCCTTGATAGTCTCGTCGTGGAAGTGCTGGTAACACGTGAGGACGCCGCAAAGCAGGATGGCCGTGTCGACCGAGGAAACCTCCGAGTCCCACAGCCTTTCACCCGTGTTGATATTGGCGAAATGGTAAAAGAAACCGCGATGCGTGGGTAGCTTGTGCCAAAGAAACGACAATGACTTGATGACGCGCACACGCGCATCCGCGTAGCTCACAAAGCCGCGCTTCTCGCCAATGCAGATTGCAGTGAGGCCAAAACCCGTAGATGCGATGCTGGCGGCGACGCTGGTATCCTTGGCGCGTACATTGCAGCGGTCCTTGATCAGGCCAGTTTGCGGGTTGCCCTGTTCCCAGAAAAAGAGGAAATTGCTATGTTCGAGTTCTTCAAGGAATTGGTCATCTTGAGGTGAAAGCGAGGTGGGCAAGGGTGGAAGCGCAGGCGCCTTCCGCGGCTGCGTTCCTTTGGACGCCGCGGCTGACTCACCCCAAACGGGGAGCGCCATCATATGACTGAGGGGCAAACCCAAAGAAAGTTCAGCGATCTGGCGCAGCAATTTCCGGCGAGAACTCTCGCCGTTCTGCGGTTTGATGAGTCGGGCAACCTTCGATCTTTGCATTCTGTCGATTTTATCCGAGGTTATCGCAATGCCTGCGCGCTGGGACTCAAAACCAACCGGCACGTCCTCTCGTCGTTAACTTAGATGCCGGAAAGATCATTGCTGTGAGCGGCCCGGGCAGCGGATTCGTTCAAAAACACGTCAAAACAAGTTGTACACGGGTGGAATCTCAGTGAATCGAAAGCTGGTAATTTGGATCATCGCCGCATTCGTCGTGGCCGCCGTGTCCATTTTTCTCATTCTGCGGACGCATCGGTGGAGACCAAGACCAATGACAATTCAGGGCGCTGTGATCCGCCGCGATGAGGATACCCGAAAAGAGTTGCCGATCTCCGAGGCGGAGGTCACCCTGTCCAACGGCGTAACGAGCACCACCACTGAATCGGATGCCTCCGGATACTTCAGAATCACTTTTCCTGAAGTCGTGTGGCCCGGACAGACATTGATTCTCAACTTCAAACATGCCGACTATAAGCCCCTCAACCTCACTCTGAAGGCTGGCCTCCACTGGACCGCGAGAGAACTCTATGTGGCGGCAATGGAACCCATTGCTCAGCAAGACGAGACCAAACTGAATCACCCGCCGTCAGTGGTCTCCAACATCCGCATCCGGTATACATTCAACGCGAAGACCGAAGTCAACATCGGCAGCGCTGTCAAGGTTTTCCAGGCGGTGAATAAAGCAAACGTGCCATGCGAACATCGATCTCCTTGCTCTCCCGACGGTCTTTGGAAGGCGACCTCCGCCTCCGTTTCGTTGGACGCGGGTCCCGACGATGAGTTTCGCAATGTGCGGGCCTCCTGCATCGCTGGGCCCTGCCCCTTCACCCGCATCGATGACAGCGGCTTCCTGCGCGGTGGGCGCCAGATCACCGCTTCCGCCCTAAGTTGGTCGGGTACGGCAACCTTCCTCCTCGAAGCTGAGGTCTATCATGTGGCCAATAGTTCGAGCGTGCGCGAATCCTATCCCGTGATCTTCGGCCAGGTACTCAACTTTACTGTGCCTCCCACTCAGGAAGGCGTAAGTATCGAGGCCGATGTTGATGGAACGCAGATGGTCTTTCCCCTTGGACCTGAGCTTTACTTGAGTTGGGCCACCTGTACCGCCAGAACAAGCAGGCAAACCGGGCAAGCTACGGTTTACCGGTGTGAACTAAAGCCAGGCTACAAGTTTTAATTCTGCATAGCATCGGTAGCTCATCCGAAACTCGCGCAGATAAATTCCACGGCGTGTGACATTCATCGCGCACTTTGAATCACCGCCTGGGAACTCCGCACTATCAAACTGCGATCAGTTAGGCTTGGCAACCTTTCATCTTTTTTGGGAATCCATTTCAACTCAGGGGTGGTGCAATCAACTGGGCGGCGGTCTGCCCGGACGATCCGAAGCGATCGTAAACTGCTCCGGTTCGTGCCCGCGTCATCGAAGCAGCGGGTCTCTGGAATTGCAAGCATTGGTCCGCAGGCACGCAATTTAGGAGGAGAAGGTGACATGCACACTCTGACACGATCCCATGTAAAGATATCTGCGCTCACGAAGCTTGGTTTCGCTTTGACGCTCGCCATCGCCGTTTTGTCGATTCCTAACTCGGCTCACGCTCAATTTCAGGCGTCGCTGCGCGGCACAATAACTGATCCTACCGGCGCCGTAATTCCTGGTGTAACTGTGACCCTCATCAACAGTGACACCAACCTAACCTTGAAGACCGAGTCCAATGGCAGCGGAATCTATACGTTCAATGCTCTTCCCCCGGGCCATTTTCACCTCGTGGCCGAACGGCAGGGGTTCGAGAAAAAAGAAGTTGCCCAGATCGTTCTCATTCCCGAACAGCCCAACGCACTCAATCTTCAAATGCAACTGGGCAATACCCAACAGACGGTCACCGTCAACGGTTCGGCAGCTCCCCTGCTCGATACAGACACAGCCACTGTAAGTGCCACCATCAGCAGCAATGAGATTCAGCACTTCCCTTCCTATAACCGGGATGTCTTTCAACTGGCGCAACTTACCCCCGGCGTCTTCGGCGATGCCTCCCAGGGAAGCGGCGGTGGAAGTTTTGAACTGCCGGGAAACCAGGGGCCCGGCGGGTCAAATAGCTCGAATGCAGGCATCTTCGCGACCGAAAACGGCCCCCAGATTCAAACTCGCGGCGGCCAGTATGAAACCAATGGCATCTCCATCGACGGCATCAGCACGGTAAGCGCTGTCTGGGGCGGCACGTCCGTTATTACGCCGAGCGAAGACTCCGTCGGAGACATGAAGATCGTCTCCAATAGTTATGACGCCTCGGTCGGCCGCTTCAGTGGAGGACAGATTGAGGTCACGTCCAAAGCCGGCACCAACGCCCTGCATGGCAGTCTTTTTTTCAAGGCTTCGCGACCCGGCCTGAATGCATATCAACGTTGGAACGGCGTTGGCTCGATCCTGCCCGGAACGCCGTCCTCACGCGGCCTGAATAAGGACGACACCCGCACCAACAACGATGGTGGCAGTCTTGGCGGTCCCCTCTGGAAGAACAGGATTTTCGCCTTCTTCAATTTTGAGCAAAGTCCGCAGTCTAACAGCACTACCGCGCAGGCCTGGTACGAGACACCTCAGTTTGACAGTTCAGCAGGGCCGTCAGGCAGTATTGCAGCCAAGTATCTCGGTTATAAAGGCGAAGGCGCTGCCGCCAGTAGTTTGATCCCGGAAACATGCGCATCGATCAACCTGACACAAGGCGTGAACTGCGCCGCCGAATCAGGGGGACTTGATGTAGGATCGCCCTTGAAGAACGTCGCGCTCGGTACGCAGGATCCAACCTATAGTTCCCCGCAGTCGCCCGGCGTCGGCGGCGGCTTGGACGGCGTTCCTGATATCGCCTACTTCAACACGGTCAATCCCACGACCATTTCGCAGCAACAGTACAACGGGCGTCTGGACGCCCAGGCTCGACAGAACGATCACCTCACCTTCACCATCTACTGGGTTCCGACATCAACAACCGACTACAACGGACCTGTGCGTTCAGCCAACCTGTGGCATCACTCGCAGGTCAACGATGCGTTTTCGGGTATCTGGAACCACATCTTCTCCGGCTCCTTGCTCAATCAGGCCCGCGCCAACGCGGCAGGTTATCGATGGAACGAGATTGCGAGCAATCCACAGGAGCCGTTTGGTTTGCCCCAGGACAATCTTGGGAGCATCGGCACCGCGAGTCCCCAATACTTCGGGGCTCCGGGACCCACCAACCTGAATCAGTGGACCTTCGAGTATAGCGACCTGCTCACGAAAGTTATTGGCCGGCATAGTATCAAGACAGGTGGCAGCTTAACCCGGCTTTACTACCTGAATAACCCTGTCTATGCGGCGCGGCCTTCTTTCAGCTTTTACAACCTGTGGGACTTCGCAAATGACGCCCCCGATAGCGAGAGCGGGCAGTTCAATTCCACCACCGGCATTCCCTCGGCCAATCGCGAGGATAATCGCGTCAATCTCTGGGGCGTCTTTGTTCAGGACGATTATAAGATTCGGCCCAATCTCACCATAAACGCCGGACTCCGCTGGTCTTACTTCGGCGCCTTCGACTCCAAGCAGAATAACCTCGACACACTCGAATTCGCTTCGGGCAGCGATCCGTTGAGCAGTTTGAGTGTTCGTATCGGTGGGGCGCTTTACACTCCACAGAAATCCAATTTTGGCCCGCAACTCGGCTTCGCGTGGCAGCCTGCACAGTCAATGGATAAGTTGGTTCTCCGTGGTGGCTTCGGAGTGAACTATAACCAGGACGAAATCGCCATTCTTGCCAACGGCTTCGGTAATCCGCCAAATGTTGTCAATAAAGACTTCTGCTGTTCAACTCCAACCACCAATATCCCCGGCATCCTGTATGAGACGGCGACGAACATCAATTCACTCTTCGGGTATGAGCCTAACCCCGCGACCATTACAGCCTTTGGTCCGAATAACCTGCCAACCAGTGGCAGCCCCATTTTTCTCACAGCCTTTCAGTCCAACCCCAAGACCATCGTGAATTACCACTACTCTTTCGACACTGAATACCAATTCCCGTGGAGCGTAGTCGCTACGCTCGGCTATCAGGGAAGCGAATCGCGCCACCTGCTGGTGCAATCGAACTATAACGCGATTGCTGTTGGCAATGGCATGGCCCTGAACCCAATCTCTAATTTCATCGATTACTACGCCAACACCGGAACAGCTAACTACAATGCCATGATCGCAACACTGAGGCATAACTTCGCCAACCACTTCAACCTTGAAGGGCAATACACCTGGGCGAAGGCGATGGACGAAAACTCCGGCCCTTACGAAGAAGATCCATATCCCTATAACTCGCATGCTGCTTATGGCCGTTCCGACTACAACGTTACCGATGCGTTCAAACTCTTCGGCCTCTGGCAGCCCGTCATCTTCCACGGCGGAAACGGGTGGGCAGAGAAAGTCGCCGGTGGATGGTCGCTTAGCGGCATTTTCAACTGGCACTCAGGTTTCCCGTGGAACCCGGTCTACAACGCGAATACCAGTGGCTCAGCGCTGTATTACAACGGCAGCGGGTATAGCCAGCTTCGGCCCGCGGCTTATCTGGGTGGCGCCGGCACCAAGACGAGTAACAGTACATTCCAGCAGGCCACCAATCCAAATTACGGTGGAAACGGTACAACTTACTTCGCGCCGGCCGCTTTTGTGGTCGGGCCCGCATTTCCGGCAACCGCGCCCCCACCTGCGGTCGGAATTCACCGCAACAGTCTGAACGGGCCATCCTACAGCGATCTCGACGCCTCCCTGAGCAAGGCGTTTGGGTTACCGAATATGCGGGTCCTGGGTGAAAATGCCAAGCTCGAATTCCGCGTGGACACTTACAACTTATTCAATAAGTTGAACATCGATACATCCAGTATCGATAACACCGTCGGTTCGGTAAATCCGGACGGCACAGTTCAATCCGTGAATGGCGATTTCGGAGTAGCCCGCACGGCACTGGGCAGCAGGACAGTGCAACTTCAAGCGCGATTCAGTTTCTAGTTACTCGATAACTGCCGAGGGCGGAGCGCCTGTGGAACCGCGCACTATAAGTTTTGGATACACGGTGATGGCGCTCAGCCGTGGAGGTTCCAGATCGTTCCGGACCAGCCCCAGCATCGTGCTTGCCGCCACTTGACCCATTCCCCGCAACGGCTGGTGAATCGTCGTGAGCGGTGGGTGATAGGTCGAAGCAGCAAGCACGTCGTCGAACCCAAGCACCGAGACGTCCTCGGGAACGCGCCGTCCTGCTTCCCGCAAAGCCTGGATCGCCCCAAACGCTGTTACATCGTTGAAAGCGAAAATCGCAGAAAAAGTTCGTCTCGTTTGCAGCAATTGCCGGGTTACCTCGAAACCGGGCCCCGCCCCGGGTTCCGGACGTTGCAACTGTACAACGAGGCCCGAATCAACACCGATCTCCAGGCTCTCGGCAGCATCGATGATTGCTTGCCAGCGTTGATTCGTATCTGAACTGAATGTTTGTCCCTTGATGAATGCGATTTGTTTGTGCCCCAGTTCCTTTAGGTGCGAAAGCGCAAGGTGCGCAGCCTTGCTATGGTCCAACTCAATGTTGATCGTTCCCTCCCGACGCTTGTGGCCGGAAACAGAAACAAGAGGAACCGGCATCTCTTCTTCAATTGGCGAATCCACGGCAATGATACCTTCAACCGAGCGTGCCAGCATCATGCGAGGATAACCCTCGAGCAGTTCCGGGCGATGCCGGTGGCTTGCAACAAAATAAAAGAAGCCATACTTCAGCAATTCATCCTCAATGCCGCTGAGCACTGCGGTCGAGTAGCCCTCACTGATCTCCGGCACCAGCACGCCGATTGTATACGTACGCTTCTGGCGCAGGCTGCGAGCCACAGAATTGGCGATGTAGCCATACAGAGCCGCTGCGTGAAGCACGCGCTGCTGGGTCTTCTCTGCGATGCGATGCAGGCCCGCGTCGCCATTCACGATACGCGACACCGTAGACTGCGATAACTCAAGAATGTTCGCGAGTTCCTTGAGCGTAATCGGCTTCGAAGCAGTATTCTCCCTCATCGACGAGGAATCTCGATCACAGCCAGCCCATTGACCGGCAAAGTCAGGTCGAGCGCGCTGTCCCTCAGATTTTCCCGTTCAGGGGCGGGCAGAGTCGACGCCTTGTTCAGCGATGCAATCTGAGCCTGCGTCGGGTAGCGCGGGGTTCCCATCGTCCTGTACGCCGTCATCGGATTGCCGTGCGTTTCATCGACGCGTTGAATCGTGACCCTGGCGCCGGAAGGCTCTCCCCTGAATCTCAACCGAAGTGTGACGGGAACTCCGCTCGCCACTTTGTCCATATCCACCAGGTTCCATGCAGCAACCACCAGCGAACCATCCTTGCGCCGGGTTATCAGCACGTCGCCGGCGGGATTCGCGATTCGTTCGTCGCCCAGTTCGTGCATCAGCGAAAAATCGTAGAAGCTGGGCTTCCTGATTCTTTCTGCTGCGATGAGCCCGAAGCTCCCGTCAAATGGCTCCTTCGTCACGCCGCCCTCTTCAAACACGTCATCGAAGGTCCAGAACGACATCAGGTTCACCGAGCCATCGCATTGGCTTATATCCCTGGCCAGCGCGGGACCTACATACCAGTTGTCACGCGCGTGCAGATCTCCGTAAGAGGGAACATTCCATTCCGTCCACATTAGCGGCAGCGTGGGCATGGGCGAGTCATGAATCTGGTCGTGGACCATCTTCACTGCGCGGCATACACGGTCATGCATTGGTATATCTTCATTCGTCCCGAACAGGTCCTTCACGGTATCGTCCGCATAGCCGTGCGTGGAGACAAAATCCACCGGCACATGCTCTTTGTAAACATGATCGAGGAATGCGGGAATCCAATGGGCAGCCGCGGTCGCAGGACCTCCAACGCGCAGCCTTGGGCTCACTTCCTTCAGCGCCCGGGCCGTATGGTCGTATAACTCAAAGTAAGTCGCCTGTTTAGGCTCTCCGGCCCAGAAATCGATGTTAGGTTCGTTCCACACCTCAAAGTACCATTGCGCAACTTCATCAATGCCATACCGATCGATGAGGTGTTGTGCGAATGCGCGAATCATCAAATCCCAGGTGGCGTAGTCCTTGGGCGGCGAGACGTTCGGTTTGTACCAGAAGCCCTGAATCGACTGGTGCGCCGCCAGCTTGTACGGCATGAAGCTGATTTCAACAAACGGTCGAACTCCCCTTGCCAGTAGCCCATCGTAGATTTGATCCACATAAGAGAAATTGAAAACTGGATTGCCCTTTGCATCCTCGCCGTAAATGCCAACCTCATCGTCAAAGATTCCGTGAAATCGGACATACCGCATGCCAATCTGATCGTGCACTTCTTTCAGGTCTTCGCGATAGTTGTCGCGCAATGCCAGCACCGCGTGGCCAGACCCGAACATCTGTTCCCAAAAGTGAGGAAAAGGATGAGCGGGGCCGTTGGCGTCGATCGTGATGACGGAAGTCGAAGACTGTGCCGCCAAGGGGCAGGCAACAGACGCAAACAACAGGGTCAAGGCGGCAAAAACAGTGCGGAGTGAATTCGTCATTGGCTTCTACAGTTCCGTTGAAGTTGGATGCCAGGATATGACCGGAAGGTGATTGGCAACTAATCTGACTTTTGAACCTAACAGGCTCCTTGACGGACTGATGGCGCACTCAAAATGCGTCCGCAGGGCGGCAAGCTCGGCAATTCGACCAGAGCAATCGGCACAAATGCCCTTTGCTCAATCGATTGTGCACGGATGATTGATATCACTTGCTCCCGGCCTCGTCAAGTGTGGTAGATCCCCTGAACCTCGCCATGAATAATATTGACCGAGGAGCGAAGCCGGCATACGACGCCGTGGGCGGCTAGGACGCTTTCGCCAGCACGGCGATCAGATCGTCCCTGTGTTGGTGCGCAACGGCGTCGACCTTGCGAAGGATGCGCAACCATGCGAATAAAGCAACGCCAGCCAGCAGCAGCAACACCGGCACCGCCAGCCACAACCGGCCGAAGAAGTTGCAAATCCCGATAATCCCAACTCCAGCGCCCAGCAGAATTGTCTGAATCAGCATGCTCGAAAGCGCATTGGCCTGAGAACCGGGTTGCCTTGTAAGCCTTCCCGGATTCACGCGGTAAGACATGGTGAGCGAAAACATGTTGCCCACGGCCAGATTTGCAGGCAGTGCAAAAACCAGCCACGCCAGCGTGACTGCCAGCACGGCCGCATGAGGGCGCCCCAATCGAAGACTGGCCAGAAGGGCTGCCACCACGGCCACTAAACCGTACAACATTGAATGAAACAGATTCTTGGCCAACATCACCGTTCTGATCGGCGTTGGAGATAGAAACAGCAGCTGAATCCCCGTGCCTTCCGTGCCCAGATTGTTATAAATCACGCGTGTGAATCCGAGCAGTCCGTAGGCCACGCAAATCGGCAGCGCCATTTGAAACGAGTGTGTGATCGCTGATTCACCATTGCGAAAAAGGCTTCCGATCACGAACACCATCACCACCGGCACCCCCAGCGCGTAAAGTTGCGGCATCGAACGGGTCAGGGTTCGCAGTTCTTTTTCCATTACCGCGGCTAGCGGCCCGGCGCCGTTCAATATCCATTCCTTCTCCGCCTTCTCCGCCTTTTTGCGGCTCGGAGCTTCGCCCAGGTTCTCGCCGCGGAATTCAGCCCGAAGCCGTATGGCAAGCACACCCCCGATGGCCAGCACATACAGCCCCAGCCCCCCCAATGATGCCGTGGCAACCAGTGGCTTCCGCTCGGCCGCTTGTTGCAATGTACCGGCAGCGGCTCCTGGCGGCAGCCAGGATTGCACCGCATCGGCGGTTTTCATCCAGGGCCCGACCTCTTCCGCTCGCTTGCGCTGCCTTTCGGTCCGCTGCTCCTTGTTCATCAGGCCCTGATGCCTGTCCTCTCTCAGCGCAGGATTCAGCAGCTGCAGGCCTACCATGACCAAAAGGAATAACGCACTCACAATTTCGCGTGTGCGCCGCTGCGCAAGCCAACGGTCGACCCACGCAAGAATAGCTCGTGCCAGCAGCACGTTGAAGATGGCAAAGCCCGCCAACCCAGCCGTCGTCCACAAAAACATCTCCGGCCGCGCGATGTAAATCCCAATCCAGACCCCCAGGCAGCACAGACCGCCCAGAATCGTGGACACATCCGACAATCCAAACACCACATAGAGCACAAAGAACGAACCGAAGCTCACCGGGAATCGCAGCAGCCCGCTCATGTCGAACTGGTCCTGAAAAGAAGCGAGCGCCACGGGAATCATCTGCCAGACAATGCAAACCACCCAGAACTCGATGGGCAGATAAGACCACATTGCACGTGAGGCAAGAGCATGCGAGGCGAATCCCAGGCCGATCCCCAGTCCCAGTCCCAGAAACGAAAAAAGCATCAACTCAATGCCGCTCGCACCCAGTTCGAGAATTCCTTTGATGGAATGCAGTCCGAAAACAAACATCCGCCAGCGCATCGTAACCAGCGCCCCATATTGTGCCCTGGCCAGGCGGCTCAACGGCCCGGCGCCGGCCGACATTGCCTCGCGATTTCCCAGTGCGCCTAAGTCAGCCACGACAACTCCTGTGCCTGTTCCTGCCCGCTCGCTCCCACAATCGAAAGAAAGATCTCTTCGAGCGTCAGCTTCTGGCTGCTCTCGGTTCCTGGAAGCGCACTGGCCACGCCCGCGCGCAGGTCTTCGATCGATCCATTAGCCACCAGCCGCCCCTGGTGAATGATGGCTACGTGACTGCACAACCGTTCCACAATCTCCAGCACGTGAGTCGTGAGAAAGATGGTCGCGCCGCGCTGGATCATCCCTTGCAGCATAGTCTTCAACATGCCTGCGGCAATGGCATCCACACCCTCGAACGGCTCATCGAGAAACAGCACCTTCGGGCCGTGGATGACCGCGGCCGCCAGCGCCAATTTCTTCTGCATTCCATGTGAGAAGTCGGTAATCAACTTCCGGCGCTCATTCGCCAGTTGCATGAACTCCAGCAGTTCATCGGTACGGCGATTCGTGGTATCGCGGTCAAGGCCGTACATGCGGCCCACAAAGCGCAGATATTCCGGCGCCGTCAACCGCCCCAGCAGTGCCATGCCTTCAGGCACTACGCCGATCTGCCGCTTCAGATCGAGCGCGCCAGCCACGAATGGCTGCCCCAGAATCTCAACCGTCCCCGCGCTCGGCTCCAGTAAACCCGTAAGCATTTTGATGGTAGTCGACTTGCCTGCCCCGTTCGGCCCGAGAAAACCGAAGAACTGTCCCGGGGCGACGCTCAGCGTAACATCCTCCACGGCAGTCAGAGCGCCGAAGCGCCGGGTCAGTCCGTGGGTTTGAATCGCCGCGTTTTCCATGTGCCGCAAGAATAGCAAGGTTGGGTCATGGGGCCAAACTGCCGCTTCAGCGGCGACCTGCTGTCAGTCCTGATTCCCGCTTCGCGCAAATATCGCGTCGATGGAATAGTGGTCCCAACTGCGAAACGCCAGCAGCGCTGCATACAGGGCGGCATAGATCAGTTGCGTCCCGGCGATTGCCCAGTCCTGGCGCAACGACGTCCCAAAAGTCAGCAGGACAATCAGCAATGCGCCCCCAATCAGCGCCATCCGCGTTTTCAGTCCGAGCAAAAGCAGCAAACCCAGCCCTGCCTCGATCCATGGAAGCACAAGACCGAAAACATGCACCGGCCAACCCGAAAGCAGGGTCTGTTGAAACATCTTGTCCAACGTGGCGGCAAACACCGGCGGACCAACCAGAATGCGGCTTAGACCATGCATAAAGATGTTCAAGCCAAGAGTGGCGCGAAGCAGCGCGTAAGCGAGTGCGGAATCCTTGCCGGACGATGCCTTTCCCAAGTCCATCTGACCTCCGTGCCTTCAAGACGCGGGCACGCTCTCATTCAGATGCGGCTGAGCTTCCGGCGATTCCAGCGGGTCGTTGTCGCGGTCGGTCACGTCGGCAATGGCTGCGAGCCGCGCGGCCAACTTCGAAGTCCAACTTCCCCCCGCCGCGCGCCAGCTCCAGTTGCCCGCGGCCACAGCCGGCGTGTTCATGCGTGCCTCCGAGCCCAGTTCCAGCAGGTCCTGCGCAGGAACCACCGCTATCTGCGCCACGCTGCCCTCAACCGCGCGCACCAGTGGCCACACCGGTTGATCTCCGACTGCCCCCGCAAGAGCCTCAACCGCGCTTCGTTCCGCGTTGCCCACCGTGCTCCACCATCCCTGCGTGGTGTCGTTGTCGTGCGTGCCCGTATACGCTACGGTTCGCGGTGTGAATCGGTGCGGCAGGTGGATGTGCGCGCCCTTGTCGCCAAAGCCAAACTGGAGCACCTTCATTCCCGGCATTTCCAGTCCCAGCCGCAGCGCGTCTACCTCCGGCGTGATGAGGCCCAGGTCCTCGGCCACCAGCGGCAGGGGGCCCAATGCCGCCTCCAGCGCGCGGAAGAGTTTCAACCCCGGCGCCGTCACCCACTCGCCATTCACCGCTGTCTCTTCGTCGGCGGGAATCGACCAGTACGCCTCAAACCCGCGAAAGTGGTCGAGCCGGATGATGTCATAAACCTGGTGGGCGCGGCGAATTCGCTGCACCCACCAATCGAAACCCTGGCCTTCCAGCACATCCCAGCGATAGAGCGGGTTGCCCCAGCGCTGCCCGGTAGGCGAGAAATAGTCGGGAGGAACGCCGGCAATACGCACCGGCTTCAAATCCTCATCGAGGTCGAAAATATCAGGATGCACCCATATGTCGGCGGAATCCATGTTGACGAAAATCGCCACGTCCCCAAGAATGCGTATCGCACTCTTTGCAGCAGCCTCGCGCAGATTGTTCCACTGCACCGAGAATGCGAATTGCAGCACCTGCTCTTGCGCCAGCGCACGGCCACTCTTCGCGGCTGCTTGTGCCAGAGCCAGCGGCTCGCGTTTGCGCATCGGCTCCGGCCATTCCGTCCATGCACCGGTTCCATATTGGCGGCGCAACTCCGCGTAGAGTGCGTAATCCGTAAGCCAGCTCTCCTCATCGCGGCAGAACTGCTCGAACCTCGCCCATTGCGCGGCCAGTTCCGGATTGTGCGGCCCCCGATCGAGAAAATTCCCCGCTGCCTCATACAGCAGAGGAACTTTCTCCGATTCAATCCTGCCGAAATCCACGTTCCCTCTTCGTCCCGCCAGGCCAGCGATGCGATCCGCACCGATCCAGCCCCAATCCGCCAGAAATTCCAGGCTGATCAGAAACGGATTGCCCGCAAATGCCGAAGAGCCCGCGTACGGCGAGTTGCCATACCCCGTGGGACACAGCGGCAGCACCTGCCATACATGTTGTTTTGCCGCGGACAAAAAGGCGACAAATTCATGGGCCTCAGGGCCCAAATCGCCAATGCCGCCATAGGATGGCAGCGAGCTGATGTGTAGTAAAACGCCGGATGAACGCTGGAATTGCATGCCTTCGTTATTGTATCGGCCATGCCTGCCCCGGCCTGGTTCCAGGCACAGTTAAAGGGATTTTCAAGAGACTGCAGTGAAACCGGAGTGACTCTACCCCGAAAGCAAAGCATTCAAGTTGACGCGACCAGACAAAGACTGGCGACCCTTCAAGGACGCATCAGGGCACACCAACTCTGGTTTCGCTCTATAATCCCTGTGACCGGCGAATCGAGCCGCGAAAACCTTGCAGAAATTCCGGAGAATCTTTCATTGAAAATACGCTTTGGACGCCTATCTGTCTCGGCCTTGGTGATCCTGCCTGTGATTCTGACTTCCATTTCCGCCGCTGAATCGACCCCTCCACAACCTCTCGTCCTCGCTGCCGGCTGGCAGTTGCAGGATGTCGCCAAGGTGCCGCAGCCAGGCGCCGAAGTTTCAACTGCGGGCTTCAACACCACCGGTTGGTACAACGCGACCGTGCCGGGAACCGTGCTCACTACGTTGGTCAATAACCATGTGTATCCCGAGCCGCTTTACGGCGAGAACAACCGCCCCGAGGTGATTCCCGAGAGCCTCTGTCATACCTCCTACTGGTATCGAACCCTGATCGACGTTCCAAAATCCTACAAAGGCCGCCACGTCTGGCTTAACTTCGACGGCATCAACTACTCCGCCGCGGTGTGGGTAAACGGCGCGCAAGTCGGCGACATTCGCGGAGCTTTCATTCGCGGCATTTTCGATGTCACCGCGCACGTAAAGCCGGGCACAAAGGCAGTGCTGGCCGTGCTTGTTTCGCCGCAGCCCCACCCCGGCATTCCCCATGAACACACCTTGCGCGACGGCCTGGGTGCCAACGGCGGCATCACCGCCATCGACGGCCCCACGTTCCTTTCCACCATTGGATGGGATTGGATTCCCGCCATTCGCGACCGTGATACCGGTATCTGGCAGAACGTCTTTCTCTCCGCAACCGGTCCCGTGTTGCTGAAGAATCCACTCGTGACCACCGATCTTCCCCTGCCCCGCACCGATTCGTCCGACGTGGCCGTTCAGACCACGGTTGAAAATGTCAGCGACAAACCGCAAAGTGGCGTGCTCCAGGGCACCATTGAAAACATCGCCTTCCAGCAGCACGTCGAACTCGCTCCGCACAGCAGCAAGCTGGTCAGCTTCGATTCAAAAACCACACCCACGTTGCACATTGACCATCCGCGACTCTGGTGGCCCAACGGCTACGGCCCGCAGAATCTTTACCAGCTTCATCTCAGTTTCTCCGTAAAGCACGACGTTTCCGATACGCAGGATGTGAGTTTCGGCGTCCGCAAGATCTCCTACAGCGTGCTCGGCACCGACACCCTGACAATCTCCGTCAACGGTGTTCCCGTCTTCATTCGCGGTGGCGACTGGGGCCTCGATGAAGCCATGAAACGCATTCCTCGCGAGCGGCTCGATGCCGAAATTCACCTGCATCAGCTCGCACATCTGAACATGATTCGCAACTGGGTCGGCCAAAGCACGGGCGAAGATTTCTACGCGCTATGCGACAAATACGGCATCCTCGTATGGGACGAATTCTTCCAGCCCAATCCCGCCGACGGCCCCAATCCCACCGACATCCCCACCTATATCGCCAACGTTCGCGACAAGATTCTCCGTTTCCGCAATCACCCCTCAATCGCCCTGTGGTGCGCCCGCAATGAAGGCTATCCTCCGCCGGAGATCGATGCCCTTCTGCGCAAGCTGATGGCCGAGCTTGAGCCCACCCGGCGCTATCAGCCCAGTTCCACCGACGGAGCAGGTGTTCGCTCCCACGGCCCCTATGACTGGCGCACCCCGCGCGAGTTCTACACCGTCACCGATGATTTCTTCAAGACTGAAACCGGCAGCGTCTCCGTACCCACCCTCGAATCCATCCACGGCATGATGCCGAAAAAGGATTGGGAATCCATCAACGACGACTGGGCCGAACACGACTTCGCCAAAGGAAATTCCGGCGCCGACAAATACCCCGCCGAAATTGCCGCGCGCTATGGCAAATTCCGCAATCTCGCCGACTTCGTCCGCAAGGCGCAGATGGCCAATTACGAGGCCTACCGTGCCATGTACGAGGGACGTAATGCCCAGTTATTCCACCCCACCACGGCCATCCTCACGTGGATGAGCGATCCCGCCCAGCCTAGCTTTGTGTGGCAGCTTTACCACTACGATCTAGAGCCCAACGCATCGCTCTTTGGCGCCATGCATGCCTCTGAACTCCAGCACATTCAGTTCAACCAGGCCAACGGCGAGCTGCAGGTCATTAACAATCTGCCCCAACCGCTCACGGATGCCGTCGCGCATGTTGCCATCTACCGCCTCGACGGAACGGTTGCCCACGAGTACGACGTCAAGGTCACCGCTCCGCCCGACATGGCCACCAATCTCGGTCCCGTCGAATTCCCTTCCACACTCAACACAACTCATTTCATCAAACTGGATTTGCGCGACGCCGATGGAAAACTCATCTCCTCCAACTTCTATTGGCGCGCGCAGCCCGGCTATCCCGGCGTTCTCACTGATCTCAACACGCTGCCCATGGTCGCGCTCGACGCCCACGCGGAAATCAAGGACGCAGACGGCGAACGCGTTGTGACCGTCACCCTGCACAATCCCACCACCAACATTGCGCTGCTCGCTCATCTGCAACTGCGCCGCGCGCATTCCGGCGACCGGGTGCTGCCCGTCTTCTACAGTGACAACTACGTGTCTCTGGTTCCCAACGAAACCAAGACAATTACCATCGAAGCCGCCTCAAAGGACTTCAACGGCGAAGATGCGCTGTTAGTCTTCGATGGCTGGAACGTAACCGTCACGCCGGCTTCCTTTGCGGGCGTCTCCGTGGCGCCGAATCTTGAAGCACAACCTGACCAGTCCCCCGCAACCGGCCTGCCCTTCCAGACCACCGGGCTTCGCTAAGTTAGAGCTGTTCTCCAATTCGTATGTGGCATTTTGAGCGCAGAACAAGGTGGCTTTTTCTTGATGAAAAAGCCACTTAGCTGATGTGCCTTCGCTCTACAGCAATTGGAGAACAGCTATACCTCCGCTTGCAACACAAAAGGGCCCGCATCCATCGCTGGATGCGGGCCCTTTCCATGTTCCTTCCAATCCTGATGCGATTGCCGCAGGCTTACATGCCCGGCATCGCAGGCCCCTGCGCCTTGGCGTTCATCCGGATCCGGTTGTGCTTCTTGTAGTCGTTGAACACGTTGCTGGCAAACACTTCAAAAGCCTCGTTACGTTTCTGGTCGAGCATCTGGTCGCGTGTCTGGTCGAGATTCTTTTGAATCTCATCCGGACTCGGCTCTAGCTTTTCGTCGATCTTCGCCACGACGCCCGTCCGCCCCGCATTGATCGGCCCACTGAAATCGCCTGGCAACATATCAAAGAGTTGCGGAGCCACTTGCCCCACCTGGCCGAGGTCGGGCACCTGGCCCGTCTCGCTCACCAGGTCGCTGGTCTTTACGGTCGCGCCCACTTCCTTGGCGGCCTTCGCAAGATCCTTCATCGATTTGGCCTTGTCGGCCAGTTCAGCGGTCTTTTGCCGCAGCAGCGCGGGCAGTTGCTCGGTGCGATAATCGTCCAGCACATGGCTCTTCCAGTCGGCAAACGTCGGCGCGTGGGCCGGCGTAATGCCCGTAACCTGGAACACTGCGTATCCCTCGCCGGTAGGCGCGGACTGCGCCGGATCGCCCTGCTTCGACTGGAACGCCTTGGCCAGCAATTGCGACCCGTCGGGCAGCGCCGAAATCACTCCCTGCTCCGCCACTGGCGGCGTCGTCACCAATTGCAGATGATGAGCCTCGGCGGTCTTCTGCAACCCGTTCTTGATGGCCTCCGAGGTTAGTTCGCGCGCATAATTCTGCTGGGCCGCCTCGGAGTTCTGGCGAATCAGCGTTGCCTGAATCGTCGGCAACACTTCGCTCAGCGTTTGCGCATGCGCCGGCGTGCGCTCTTCCACCTGCACAATGTGATAGCCGTATTGCGACTTCACAATCTCGATGTCGCCAATCTTCTGCGTGAATATGGCGTTGTCGAACGCGGGCACCATGTGGCCGCGCTGAGCAAAGCCCAGTTCGCCGCCGGAATCCTTGCTGCCGGGGTCGTCGGAGTACTTCTTGGCCAGTTCCGTCCAATTGCCGCCGGCCTTGAGCTGCTTCAGAATGTTCTCTGCCTTGGCCTTGGCCGCGGCATCGGCTTTCGCGTCCGCACCTGCCGATACCTGAATGAGAATATGCCGCGAACGCGCTTGCTCCGGCACTGAATACTCTGACTGGTGTGCGTTGTAGTACTGCTGAATTTCCTGCTGGGTCGGTTGCCGCACACCGCCCGGCACTTCATCGGGAGTAAACGCAAAGTAGCTGATCGTGCGCTCTTCAGGCACCGCGGTTGCATAGCGCGCCGCGTCCTTCTTGAAGAACGCCTCCAGTTCTGCGTCCGATGGGTCGATCTGCTTGCGCAGGTCGTCGCCGGAAACCACCGCATAATCGAACTTGATCTTGATGTTGTTCTTGCGGTAGGCCTCGCGTACTTCCTTGTCGCTTACCGTGACCCCTGCCGTGATCATCGATTCCAGCCGGCGAACCGCGATATCGTTCTTGACGTTCTCTTCGAACTGCGCCACCGAGGTGTCGAATCGGCTCTCGATAATGGCCGCGTAACGGTCCGCTCCAATGAACTTGCCGTCTGGAAACAGGACCTGGCCCGCCGGCCCGGTTTCAAGATACTGGCGCACATCGTTATTCGTCACGTTGATGCCCAGTTTGGCCGCCTCGGCCAGCAGTACCTGCTGCTGCACCAGTTGCTGGCCCACCTGTTGCTCAAACAGGTTCATGATCATCGGATTGTCGGCATATTGCGGATTGCGCTGCTGCACCTGCATGCGGGCAAGCTGCGACACCTTCTGCTGGGTAATCACGTCGCCGCTCGAAAAGAAACGGCTGTACCAGTGCGGATAGATCACTGCATACGTGTCCGCGGAAGATCCGCCCTGCCCGGTCAATCCGGGAATCAGGTAAACCACCATCGATACCGATGCGGCGGCAATGATGACGACGAAAAGTGCCTTGGTGACGCGATTGTCTTTTTGCAGGAAACGAATCATGGATGGACTTGAGCCTTCAACTCTCTACGCGCTGACATGAACTGCCACTTCACCCTCGGCACCCGAAGGCGGCGACAGGGTGGGCGTCACGAATGCGCAATTCTCGCGCGACGCGATTCTTTATCATTATAGACGAGCGACACCCCCCGAATCCCCCAACCTCGAGCCCATGTGCGACCGAAAACTCCAGCGGGCACCCCGGCTTCCGGGATGCCCGCTCGGCTTCCTTCACGATTTGCGATCTCTCACCGCCAATAGTAGTAACCACCCGCCACGTAATACGGACGGTAGTACACCGGGGGATATCCGTAGGGATAGCCATAGTACCCGGGGTAATAGCCGTATGGACGGCCATAATTGCTGCGGCGGTAAAGGTTGGGGCCACCCTGGTAAAGCCCCTGAGACAGACGTGCCGCTTCTTCCCGGCTGACGGGGTTAACCGTTACAGGAGCGGAAAGGTGGAAGGTTACCAGCGCCTCCGCTGGAATCCAGGCATTCGGTCCGGGAGTCGCGGCCGAAGCCGCCGTCCCCACCGTGCCGCCGGCTGCGGCGCCAATTGCCGCCCCGCCGCCACCACCTGCTGCGCCGCCGATAATGGCGCCCAGAAGCGCGCCTCCAATGGCGTTCCCCACCGTTCGCCCCGTCTTGCTCGGGCTCTTCACTTTGAACAAATCAGATTGCAGTGGATAACTCTGACCGCCCAGGTCAAGCGAGGTAAGCTGGAGGGCCAGCTCAGAGCTGCCCGCAAGTTGGCCGGAGTGCTTGATCTCTGACACCACCCCATGCACTGTGGCGCCGCGAGGAATTGCCAGCATGTTGCCCAGAGCCACGTCCTGAATCACGGTGAACTGAACCGGCGTTCCATTCGTGGCCTTTTTGCTGCTCACGGGCTCACTTGTTCTCAGTTGCAGAAGAGTTCCGCGAGGCACGGTTAAAGGCCCGGTTGCCGTCTGGTACGAGGGCTGTGGAGGCCCCGCAGGCGGATACTGTTGCCCATAACCCTGCTGCGGTCCGCCAGGCCCCGGATACTGATTCTGTCCATATCCCGGAGGCGGGTTCTGCCCATATCCCGGCGGAGGAGCCTGTCCGTATCCCGGGGGCGGCGGATTCTGGCCATATTCCGGTCGAGGGCTTGGCTGCCCATAAGCCGGCGCCTGGTTCTGGCCCTCATCCGGGCCCGGCGCCATGGCGGGCGGCTGCGCTGGGGCTTGAGGCTGGTTGTCCTCCCCCGTATCCTGCGAGCCGTTATCGGCGCTCGCCGCGCCCTGCGCCAACTGATCATCGGCAGGGTTGCCGACTTTAAGATTGTCATGCACTCCGGTCACGCCAGGCACGCCTTTGACGATCGACTCCGCTAGTTTCCGCGATGCATCGCTCGACACCGTCCCAGACAGCGTAACTTCGCTCTGGATAGTCGCGGCTGTGATGAGATCGTTCTTCAGCGCCTGCGACGCGTCCAGGGCATGCACAACGTCCATTTCAATCTGGCCATCCGTGCGCTGACCAGCCGCCGGTGCCGAATCCTGCGCAACCGCCAATACGCCGCACAGGGCGATTCCCGCCACCAGCGCCAGCGCTTTGGGAAAGACTCTCTTGAACAAGGGCCTTTTCATTTATCTCTCTCTCCTGCCAACAAGTTACTGCTCCGGGCTCTACCACCTTTAGACGGCAGGTCCCAGAGCCTGTCATGTATTTGAACCCGCCCGGCACAAAAAAGTTCCGAAATCTTAACCAACGGGGCAAAACCAGGTTAGCCGGCAGTTCTCGCCAGATTCAGGAGCTGGACACAATCAGAACAGCGACCATGCACAATTTGTTCTCGGCTTTGCAGATAATTAAACCGGAAAAACGCAGAATTAGAAATTTCGCAGATCTGAATCGCGAAGGCAGGGATTCGCCTGGTCAAAATGTCAGGATTTGACCGGTCTGTATCTTCTATCCCAAAACAGGGCAAAGCGCTGAAGACGCTTTGACTCGATGCCAGCCGGAAATGCGTATGGCCCTGCACGCCGCCTGTGAGCTATTTCTCAGCGTAGAACGTGTAGATGGCGGCATAAGGAATGCGAATGCTCTTGCCGGTGTCGCGCGGGCTTTTGCAGGCCGATGCGGGTGCAACCCCACCGCTGGTCTCCGTTCGCCGGATGAACCCTACATGGGCAAACCTGCCCGAGGCAGTTCCGGCCTTGGCCTTCAGCAATAACCAGGCAACGGAATTCGCTTTCGGGGCGGCCTGGCTGGCAATCAACTCTCCCTGAACCTGGCTGCCGTCGACCAGCCTCCAGGTTGGTCCCGCAAAATGCCTCCCGATCGTCTTCCCAAAAGCGTCGAGCAGCTTCGCATCCGGAGCCTTCAGCACCCACTTGAGCCCAGCCTGAGTGTCAGTGCACACGTAAATCTGGACCCCGTCTCCTTTCGCTTGCAGCACTTCACGGGCGCCCGCAGGGGGATCGATCGACCCGCCCGTCTGCGGCGCCGGCAGAGGCAGGGTCGAAACCACAGCCGCGATCAGACATACCACCAGAATCCGCATGGAGGGGAGTGTACCAAAGCAGCAAAAACCCGCGGTTAAATCTGCTTGTGGTTCTGCAACAGATTGCCCGTTCTTGGTCTTGGTGAGGATCTGCCGATGGGCTTGGTTCAGGGGTGGAGTGATGGTCGCCAGTTCGGCAATCACTTTCTCGCCGGAACCTCCGAAAACGCCGTGAGCGGGCCTTTCAAGCCTCCGCCGCGACAGGATGGCGTACCGGCGGCGTCAGATCCTGATTGTCCGGAAAAAAGAGCTGAAAAACGGTCCCCGACGGCCCTCCGCTGGATGCTGGCCGGCTTCGCAAATGAACCAATCCATTGTGCTTCACAATGATCTCGTGGCTCACCCACAACCCGAGCCCGGTTCCGGTCTCCTCCTTGGTGGTAAAAAAGGCTTCAAAAATGCGCTGGCGCACATTCGCCTCGATGCCCGACCCTGTGTCGGCCACCGTAATACGAACCCCTTCCTGGCCGCTATCCTGCCAGTTTATTGAGCGCCTCGCGCGGAGGATCAGCCGTCCACCGCCGGAAGTGGCGTCAATGGCATTCCCCACCAGGTTTGCAATCACCTGCCGCACTTCTCCCGCGAAGCAATAGAGGTCCATCGACGGATCGTACTCCCGCTCTACCTTGATGCCCAATGTACTCAGCCGCATCTGGAACAGGCTCAGCACAGAGTCGAGCACGTCTCCCATATTTGTCCGGGCCGGCAGCGTGGACTGCCGGTAAAAGCGCAAAGTTTGCTGCGTGATCTCCGAAATGCGGCGCGCCTCGTGCTGCGCCATCTTCACGTAATCCAACGCCGCCCCTTCCAGCGGGCAGTAGTTGCCCAGCAGGAAAAGCAGATTGGTAATGGCCTCGAGCGGATTGTTGATCTCATGCGAGATAGAGGCGGCCAGGCGTCCGGTTGCTGCCAGTTTCTCCGATCTTCGCAGCGCTTCCTCACTGCGTTTGCGCTCGCTCGCGTCCATCACAATCACGCCCACCCAGCGCACCTGGCTCGGCGTGGTGCGCACTGGATAGGCGCTCACCAGCCAGGTCCACGACCCCACCAATTGCCCGCCCTGTCCGCTTACCTCCAGGCCGTGCAGCGACTCTCCCGCCGCAAACACCCGCAGCACCGCATCTTCCAATTGCTGAGCCACGGGCTGCATCAGAATCTCCGGCAGGGTCCTTCCCAGGTGGCGGCTGAGCGGTACCCCGGTCATCCCCGAAAACACATGGTTTACGCGCACAATCCGGCATCGGCGATCGAAAAACGCCAACCCGATGGGAGCATTCGCCAGCATCGAGTCCAGGAGAGAGAGCGTGTCGTTCAACCCCGAGCGCTGCTCCTCGATTGAGGCAACCATGCGATTGAATGCCTCAATCAGGTCGCCAAATTCATTTTGCACAACCACCGGCAAAGGAAAATTGCCACCGCTGTCCGGCGAGTTCATCAGCGCACGCGTCCCGCGATGCAGCAGCGCCAGCGGACGGGTAATGGCCCGCGACATCAGCAGAACCAGCAACGCTGACGCAACAATCCAGATGACTCCAAAAACAAACGTGCCCCGCGCAATTGTCTTCAGTTGCTCATAATCCCACGAGCGATCGTTTTCCACCCATACATAGCCGCGCAGATCGCCGTTCGTGTATATGGGCGAGACGCCCTCCAGCCGATCGCTTCCAAGAGAGAATATTCTGGATTGGCTCTGGCCTTTCAGAGGAATTTGCGCCCGCTCGATTGAGGTGAGCCGCGTCGCGTCCGCGTCTCCGGTACCCACAAAGAGCACATTGCCAAGAGGGTCGGTCACCTTGGCGGTGGCCACGCTCGGTGCATCGGCCATCATCCTGGCTGAAAGACCAATCCATCCGGGACGCCCCTGAAGCAGTGCTTCCCTTGCCTGCATCGCGAGGGTAACAGCCTGGCTCCCCAGGCGCCGGCGAACGCGCTCGTGCACCTCGTGCGCCTGCTTGCCGATCAGCAGGCCCGCAAACAGCCCTATCGAAAGACCTTCCAGCAGTACCAGCCCTGCGAGCATTTGCCAACGAATCGTCCGCGGCCACCAGCGCTTCGGCAAGCTTCTAACCTCCGCAGAATGAGTGAAGCTCAGTTTATCGAACACCTTGGGGAACTTGCGCATTGACTTGACCGCGTCCCAATTTTGAAGTCAGCGCCGCTGCAATCTGGCGCCCGTGGAAACGCCCATTCTCAATAAAAATCTCGTTGGTGCGCGAGCCCGCCACGATCACCCCCGCCAGGTAGATCCCCGCCACATTGCTTTCCAGCGTCTCCTGGTTGCATACCGGACGCTTGTCCGGCCCCTCGAAGCGAACGCCCATCCCTTCTAGAAAGACGAAATCGGGGTGATAACCGGTCATCGCGAATACGAAATCGTTTTGCAACGTCGTTTCCCCCGACGGCGTCTGCAGAGTCACTGTGTCCGGCGCTATCTCCACCACCTTCGAGCTAAAATACGCCTTGATCTCGCCATTCTTGATCCGGTTCTCAATGTCCGGCTTGATCCAGTACTTCACGTGCCGGTGCATTTCCGCGTCGCGGTGCACCAGAGTCACCCGCGCCCCGCTCCGCCATAGTTCCAGCGCCGCGATAGCCGCCGAATTCTTGCCCCCGATCACCACCACATCCATTTCGAAAAAAGGATGGGGATCGACATAATAGTGATGCACCTTGCTCAGGTGCTCACCCGGAATGTCCATGTAGTTCGCCAGGTCGTAATACCCGGTCGAAACCGTCAGCTTTCGAGTTTCGATCACGATGGGACGTCCAAACCGGTCCGTCAGGTGCACGGTAAATGCGCCATCCGCGCCGGTCACCCGTTCCACCCGCTGATACTGGCGAATGTCCAGCCGATAATGCGCCGCCACCAGCCGATAGTATTGCAACGCCTCATTGCGCGTGGGCTTGGGGTTGGGACTGGGAAAGGGAATATCGCCAATCTCCAGCAGTTCGGGAGTGGTGAAAAATGTCATGTGCGACGGGTAGTGAAACAGCGAATTGCACACGCATCCCTTGTCCACCAGCACGGTTTTGAAGCCGGCTTTCTGTGCCTCAATGGCACAAGCCAGCCCCGTAGGCCCAGCACCCACCACCAGAACATCGAAAACCTCGCCTTGCACCCCGCAAGAAGCCAATTCGTTCATACATCCAGCTTAGGCCATGCCAAGGATTTGCGGTGGAATCGGGTCGCACGGAGCATCGCTCGTCACCACAGATGGTAGAATGATAGATAGAAATGGTAGAAAGGTAGAATCCGATGGCTCTCAGCCTCAAAAACGAAGAAACCGAGCGCCTTGCAAAGGAGCTCGCTCGCCGGACTGGAGAAAGCGTGACGCGCGCAGTGACCTTGGCCATCAAGGAGCGGCTCGAACGCGAAGAGAAGGCGAGGAACCGCGAAGGACGAATGGAGTGGCTGAACGAACTTACCAAGCGGACTGCGCCCTTGCTGAAAGACCTGCCCCCCTCCAACAAGATTGGTGACCTTCTCTTCGATAAAGAAACCGGATTACCCCTTTGATTGTCGACTCGTCGGCATTGCTCGCCATCTTGCGGCGAGAGCCGGAACATTCCGCTTTTGAGAAGATTCTCGACGAAGCAGATGTCCTGCGCATTTCTGCTGCGACCTACTTTGAATTCTCAATCGTGATCGATAGCCGCAGTGATCCTGCGATGAGTCGCGAGATTGACGACTTGCTCGATAGGTTCAATATCGGAATCGAGCCATTCACTGCCGAACAGGCAAAGATCGCCCGCCAGGCCTATCGCGACTATGGCAAAGGCAGCGGCCACCCCGCCAACCTCAACTTCGGCGACTGCTTCACCTACGCCCTCGCCCGCGAAAAACGTGAACCCATCCTCTACAAGGGCGACGACTTCCTCCACACCGACCTTCGCAGCGCGACGAACGTCCGCTGAATCCACGCCTCAAACGCTCTCTGGCACCTCGCCATCCAGCCTTCGCTCACGCAACTCAGAAGCGCAGTACCGGTCCAACGGAAAGACGAGCATTGCTCTTCACGATCTGCGAAATCTGGTTTGTGTCGTTGCTCCCGAATCCTCCAAGCTGCCAGTCGCAGTCAGCCTGCCATGCCCAACGCCGCCCGGCGGGAAACTCAAACCCTCCGCCAACCCCGAACATCGGCACAACATGCGATGAGGTTTGCGCAATCACGTCGCTGCTCGCGATCATGGCGCCTCCAAGAACGTGCACTGTAATGATCGACCTTCCCACGGGCAGCGAAAACCGGGGACCCGCGGTCAAGAAGTAGATCTGTGGCGTGAAGAATCCGCCTGTCGCGTAGTATCCCGAAAAATCCGCAGTGAACCCGAAGTGCTCACTGAAGAACCGCGGCCTCCCATACGCCGCGTTCCAGCCATTCATTCCCCCACTCACCGGATTCAACTGCGTGTGCCGGTAATCGCGAAAAAGATACGAGTACCCGAAGCTCAGCTCCGACTTCGGCGGCGTCTGTGTCGCGGAAACGGTTTGAGCGGCAAGCGCGGCCGGCGTCGCGACCGGAATCAGGAGGGCAAATGCAACGGCACGGATCATCCAGTCACCTCAGTGCCAAAATCAAACAGATCGGTGGACGGCAATTCGCACGAAACCCATTTCGTGATTGAGTCGGTTGGACGCGGAGCAGAGAACCCGGTAATCGCTCAGCTCGCAATGACGGAATATTCATCCATTCCAGGCTCGAACCGTCTCGTGACAACTCCAGCAACTTCGCGCAATCAGCCGGCAAGCCGGCCCCGCTGGCGGATGAGCAGCATCTCTTTCGACTCCTCCTGCACTCCATCCCCCGCATCCATTACCCTAGAAGGTTGCGAGGGGAGCCGCCATGACCGTCATCCGCCAGGAAGATTTCATCGCCAGTGTCGCGGGCGCGTTGCAGTACATCAGCTACTACCACCCGGCGGACTACATTACCAGTCTCGCCAAAGCCTACGAGCGCGAGCAGTCTCCCGCCGCCCGCGACGCCATGGCCCAAATCCTCATCAACAGCCGCATGTGCGCCGAGGGACATCGCCCCATCTGCCAGGACACGGGCATCGTCAACGTCTTCGTCAAAGTCGGCATGGACGTCCATTTTGAAGCTGCTCCCGGCGAGAAGCCCCTCGACCTTCAACAGATGGCCGACGAAGGCGTGCGCCGCGCCTACCTAGATCCCGACAACAAGCTCCGCGCTTCTCTCCAGGCCGACCCCGCCGGCAAGCGCATCAACACCAAAGACAACACCCCTGCCTGCGTCAATGTTGAGCTGGTGCGGGGCTCTACCGTCGAAGTCACCGTGGCGGCCAAAGGCGGCGGTTCTGAAGCGAAATCAAAATTCGCCATGCTCAACCCCTCTGACTCCGTCGTCGAGTGGGTGCTCAAAACCGTCCCAACCATGGGCGCTGGATGGTGCCCGCCGGGCATGTTGGGCATCGGCATTGGCGGCACCGCCGAAAAGGCCATGCTTCTCGCCAAAGAATCCCTGATGGACCCCATCGACATCCAGGACCTCATCGCCCGCGGCCCGAAGACCACGGCGGAAAAGCTTCGCGTCGAACTTTACGACAAGGTCAACCGTCTCGGCATCGGTGCGCAGGGATTGGGCGGCCTCACAACGGTTCTGGATGTGAAGGTCCTCGACACGCCCGCCCACGCCGCCAATCTCCCCGTCGCCATGATCCCCAACTGCGCCGCCACGCGCCACGCGCATATCGTTCTCGACGGCTCCGGGCCCGTCTATCTCGACCCGCCAAACCTCGATGACTGGCCAAAGCTCACTTACGACGTCTCTGGCGCGCGACGCGTCAACCTCGACACTGTGACCCGCGCCGGAGCCTCGACGTGGAAGCCCGGCGAGGTCCTGCTGCTGTCTGGAAAGCTATTGACTGGCCGCGACGCCGCCCACAAGCGCATGACCGACATGCTCAGCCGCGGCGAAAAACTTCCCGTCGACTTCCGTGGCCGCTTCATCTACTACGTTGGCCCCGTCGACCCCGTCCGCGAAGAGGTGATCGGTCCCGCCGGCCCCACCACGGCCACGCGCATGGACAAGTTCACCCGCCAGATGCTCGCCGAGACCGGCCTTCTCGGCATGATCGGCAAAGCCGAGCGTGGACCCGTTGCGATTGAGGCAATTCGCGAATTCAATGCCGTCTATCTGATGGCGGTGGGCGGTGCCGCCTACCTGGTATCGAAGGCAATCACGAGCGCGCGACAATTGGCTTTCGAGGATCTCGGCATGGAGGGAATCTACGAGTTCCAGGTCAAGGACATGCCCGTCACCGTAGCCGTCGACAGCAAAGGCACCAGCGTCCACCAGACCGGTCCCGCCGAATGGCAGCAACGCATCGCCAACATCCCCATTCTGCAGTGAGCAGGGTGGAAACTCGTTCCGACCTATGGACGGGAAGCAACCGGCTCCCGCGCACCCTCCGCATTCCGCGCTACACTCAGTCACACCGCTGATTCCGCGGGCACGACTACGAATCCCAATTCGGCCAGGACATCCGGCAATCCCGAGGTCTCGCATGAATCGACAACTGGCGCTGAAGGTTGTACTTTCCCTGGTGGGCATTCTCTTCCTGGCTCTGGCGTATCCCATGTTTGTTTTTATGCGCAAAGAGCCTGCGCTCTCCATGATGCTCTGCCTCTACGTCACGCTGGGCATCTTCCTGCTGCTGGCCGTTCGCGACCCATCGGCGCATCGCAGTCTCATTGCCTTCACCGCGTGGTCCAGCCTTGCCCATGGCGCCTGGATGGGTACTCAGGCCTGGCTTAACATGGTTGCACGCGGAGAGATGATTGGCGTCGCCGTCCTCATCCTCATCGGCGTCGCGCTGGTCGTACTCGCTCCTGCCAAACACACATCCCCGGCCGCTTCGTAGGGTTCTTCCAAGGCGGATGTGCGCCGGTGACTACGCCGCCCTCAAATTTGTCAGCAAGTAAAAACGGCGACCCGCAATCTGCGAGCCGCCGCCAACCCTCTAGTCTTTACGTCCCTGGTCCCTACGTCCCTGGTCCCTGCGTCCCTGCTCTTTTCACTGTTTCCCAAATCGGTAGACGAATCCGTATGTAAAGCCCAGACTGTTCTGGATTGTCGAGCCAAATCCGGTCGCGAAGTACTCCGGCCCCAGCCGCAGCGAGAGATTCGGGCTCACGTTGGCCTCGCCAAGAATGGCGCCGCTGATGGCATAGGTCGTTGAATCCGGGTAAAGTCCAAGCGCCACCGGGCCAAAGCTGCCCGTATCGCCCGAGAAGTCGCTCATGACAACGCCGCCCATCACCCGGCCTGAAACCGAGTACCTCGGCCGCATGTAGAAGCGGTAGGTCGGCCCCCCCAACACGCCATATTCGGCGATCGAGGGACGTGTAATCGCACTATTGCTCGCCGAGTTTAACCCCACATACGCCGTGCCATAGTACCCACGGCCGTCCACCGTTATGCCCAGCCTTTCGCTGTAATAGCGGGTGAGCGCCGCATCCCACGAGTAGTAGGTCAGGCGCTGCAGGTTCGGCCCGGGCGTAAAGCGCAGATACCCGCCGCCAATAAAGGCCTCATAGAGATGCGAGTAAGTGTCGTGGATCGCCTGCGCGCGGCGTTGTTCCCGACGGGCCTTGATGCGCGCCTGTACGGTCATCTGACCCTGGGTTTCATTGGTCGTGGGTTGCTGGGTCTGATCCTGTGGTGCGGGGTTGCTGCTCGAACTTGAGCTTTGTGCCAGAACGGCGTGCGTGGCTGGCAAAATCAACGCCAGCAGAAGGGCAAGACGGCAAAAAGAATGCATCGCTTTCGGGATACCTCCACGGTAGTACGGAAGCACCCGCGACCACGTTTCCAGGAAGGGTGTGCCTCGAAGCCGGTTACCTCATGTTGGCGCGAGCCTCAGCGAGCGGCAACCCTGAATCAATTCAGAAGAGATAGAGCTTTCCCGGAAACGCCAGAAGTCAGCGCTCCCCCAATAGGTATTAAACCATCTGGGGCAGCGTTGTGGGTGGACCCGCTGCCGTTTGGACGCGCACCGGGCCCATTCGCCACCTGTGGTCTTACTTGATTGCACTCAAATCAGCCTGCAACTGGGTTTGATTGAACCCCTGCGGCGACCCCTTGGCGTTCAGCCAGTCCTGCCCCAACAGGGTGTGGGCTTCGTCGCAATATTTATTCCAGAAAGCCAGCGTCATGGTCTTCAACTCGCCCCAGGTAATGCAAGTAAATCCCTTCTCGTCATACTTGGGAACAAAAACACAGTGGCCGCCCCAACTGCCCTTTTTCGCCTTGGCGCCTCCTTTGGGTACCACGTCCCACACATCCTGGTTCTGCGCCGTCACGGGCAGACCCAATCCGATATAAACCCCGCCAAAGAGCGAAATCGATTGCCGAATCTCGACCAGGTTCGCTGGTTTGGGGTCGGCAAAAGCCATCAAAGCGTGGCCGCTGAATCCCTGCTTCTGCCAGTCGTTCAGCACATCCAACTCCACGCCGCCATTGTCCGTGCTGGTGTTCCCGGGCACATACCCGTCCCAAGTCTCGTAGTAGCTCTGCACAACCGAGTCGGCCAAGGTGATCGTGCTACCGGTGTTGGCCGACCACACTTGCACAGCATGAGCCACACCGGCAATCGTGCAGTCTCCCAGTTGATCGTTGAGCATCATGCCCCAGCCCGTGATTCCCTTGGTCCAATCGGCTGCGGGTGGCGGGGGCGGAAGCGAAGGCGTGAGATAGTTCGCCAGCATCAGCGTCCGGCTGTCGGTCTTGATGGCCTTGCGGCCGAGTTTCATCTTCGAGTGATCTGTCATCGGGGGAGCTCCTTGCATTCGAACGGTAGGTTGCCATGGGCCATGGCGGCCGGCAGGGCATGCGGAAGACTCTTGCAAATCCGAGCGCCCTTGTCCAGCAAATCTTTTTTATTGAATGAGGAATCAACACCCCGGGTTTTGACCATTTATCGCTTCCAATGCTCTACGATGGAGGACAACGGAGGCAGCTTCCATCATGTTTCGTATCCTTTTTGGGATCGTGCTCGGAATTGTGCTTGTGCCCATCGCTGTTCTTTTGTGGCTCCAGTTTGGCAAAGTCCCTGTCGCGGTGAATGATCCTCCCTTTCCCGCTGAGGCGCTCATTACGGGGATTCCGCTTCATGCCCGAATTGAGCACGAAATGGTCTCCATTCCGCCGATTCAGCCGGACGAGGAAACTCTGGTAGCCGGCGCTCATATTTACTCCGATAAATGCGCGGTTTGCCACGGCATCCACGGCAAGTCCTCCCCCTTTGGCGAAAACATGTTCCCCGGAGCGCCGCCTCTGTGGGAAACACATCACAACGGCCAGGTGGTCGGCGTAAGCGACGATCCCGCCGGCGAAACCTATTGGAAGGTGTTCAACGGAATCCGGCTGACTGGCATGCCTTCTTTCAAAACGCAGTTGAACGATACGCAAATGTGGCAGGTAAGCCTGCTGCTGGCCAACGCCAATAAGCCCCTGCCTCCCGCCGCATTGCAGATTTTGCGCGGCGAACCCGTAGCAGCCCCGCCCGCGCCTTCGCCTGCAAAACCGTAGCCGCGGCTGCGTCGTTGCCTGCCTCGCCTCCGAATGTGGAACGCTTTGGGTTTGAAAGGATCGTCAGCATGAGTGTTCTAGACACACTGCGCAAAGGGTTGAAGTTCTTTCTCATGAGCCTCGGCGTCTCCAGTCCACCAAAGAAACCCGCGCCGAAGTCCACCCCCAGGCCGCAGTCCGGAAAGTGATCCGCCTGGCCAGCTTGCGCGGAATGCAAAAAAAGATGCACCCTGGCTGGACGATTCCAGATCGAACAGTTGACCGTAATGACTGATGAGACTGGCTGGTCTTAAATGAGGGGCTTCCCCGATGACGACAGGAAATAAGAAAAGCCGCCTTCGCGCCTTCTGGGACTTCTTTGTCTTGTTCAGCGGCATATCGACGGTTTCCAACCTGTCGCGCACACGCAGGACGCCGATCCAGAGTCGGGGGCTTTTCCTCTTCAGGCGAAGCGGCGGCAAATAATAGTTTCAGCCCGCTCCGTTCGCCCGCCAACCCGCAAATTGGTAGAATCGACCTATGCCGCTGACCCGCCAACAGGCCCTCGACTACTTCAACTCGCCCGACCTCATCGGCCTGGGCTTCGAGGCCGACGCCGTCCGCCGCCGCCTGCACCCTGAAGGCGTAGTCACCTACATCATCGATCGCAACATCAACTACACCAACTTCTGCACCGAGTACTGCAACTTCTGCGCCTTCTACCGTCCCCTCAAAGGACCCCGCGCCAACGAAGGGTACATCCTCGACTTCGAGAAAATCTACGAAAAGATCGCCGAGACATTGGAAATGGGCGGCACCGGCGTTCTGATGCAGGGCGGCCTTCACCCGGACCTCAAAATCGATTGGTTCGAGCGCCTCTTCACCGGCATCAAGCAGCGCTTTCCGCAGATTTGGCTTCACTGCCTCTCGGCTTCCGAGGTCCTCGCCATTGCAGAGTATTCAAACCTCTCCCTGCGTGACACCATCATCCGCCTGCGCGACGCCGGCCTCGACTCCATTCCCGGCGGAGGAGCCGAAATCCTCGACGACGACGTCCGTTTCCGCATCGCCCGCCTCAAATGCCGCACTGCGGATTGGGTCAGCGTTCATCGCACCGCCCACCAGCTCGGCATGAGGACCACCGCCACCATGATGTTCGGCGTGGGCGAGACCTTCGAGCAACGGATCAATCATTTTGAAGTCGTGCGCAACTTGCAGGAAGAGACGGGCGGCTTCACGGCCTTCATCCCCTGGAGCTTCCAGCCCCACAACACCGCCATGGGTGGACGCGGCTGGGACGAGGCCACAAGCGTCGAATATCTCAAAGTCCTGGCCATTGCCCGCCTCTATCTCGATAACATTGAAAACGTGCAGGCAAGCTGGGTCACGCAGGGCCTCAAGGTCCTTGAGTTGGGTCTCCACTTTGGAGGCAACGACGTAGGCTCCGTGATGTTGGAGGAGAACGTGGTCAAAGCCGCGGGCACCTCGAACTGCACTACCGAAGAGGAACTCCGCCGCATCATTCGCGACGCCGGCTTCAAGCCCGTGCAGAGGGACACGCTGTATCGCACCATGTTTTTGAACTAACTGGCTGGTCGAGCGGGATCCCGTGCCCAGAGAAGCCCAAGCAGCTACTCATTTCAGTATTACTTCCGAATAGCCGACCACACGACCACAACCTCCTGTGATCTGGTATAAACACATCGAATTGACCCTGATGATTCAAGCAGCTTCTCCTTTGGCGTTCTGGCTCCCCTGCATTGCGGTGGGCCTCGCCGCCGCCGCTCTGTATATCTGGACCCGTCATCGCTGCAAACAAGTTTGGTCACGCTTCAGGAGGCGTGAACGAATCCTTGTACGATGCTTTGCTATTGCGGCACTATGGAGCATTTTCGCTTTTGTTGAGCATGATCGGCTGGAAGCAAGTTGGATGACAGCCGTGGTCGCGCTCTTCTGGGCTGCTTACGTTCTCTTTTCCCGTACCGTTGATGGTGTTTGGGCACGCATTCGGAGACATTAGGCCGTCTCGATTGCGTTACGGGCCAATCACCGCCTATGCGGAAGTCACGAAAGGGCAACCGCAGATCCTTCCGCTTCGCGTCAGGATGACAGGGTCTTCGGGGTCGAAGCGGTTGTGTCACCGACCATTCGCTTGGAAAAGCGGTATGCGCCCCATTCCGTTGCTGACACGGGGCCGGCGCGCCCTCAGGTCTCCTCAGAGACCTGGGAAAGCGCCGTGGCCGCTGCTTCGTCGCCTTCTATCGCGTTGCGGACTGAATTGGTCGGAGTTGCAGGACCGAATTTCGTGCAAAGATTTTGTGGAAAACTGCAAATTTCGTATAGGGGGAGGGGGGGCCGGTGTCAGACCCGCGGTCAGGCGGGGCCGGATTTGGCCTTTGCGGGTTGCGCGCGAATGGCGCCGAGCGCAACCTGGGCCGCATAGAGAAGCTTTGAGGCGTCTTTCGAGTCGAGAGCTTCGAGGAGGACTCCCTGGGCGGTGCAGGCAATGAAATCGCGGATGTTTTCATGGCCGATGAGCGGCGGCATGGCGCCGCGGAAGGCTCGCTTGCCGCATTTGGCCGCTGAGTAATCGTCACCGCGGCGCGCATACTCGGTTTTGTAAGCGCGCATCAAGGCATCGGCGCATCGCGCGACTGCGGGAGGAAGCGGGGAATCGATGGCGGCACCCGGACTGGGCGCGGAGGCGATGGATGGCTGGGATGCGGCGGGCGTAGAGGCGTCGGTCATGGAGGATTCCTTTCAAAAAAGACAAAGGCACCGAGAGACGGGACGAGCCGTCTTTTCCGATGCCTATTACCAGTCTGCGCTTTGGCGCGAATTAGCACGCAAAATTTGTGGAATTGTTTTGCGCGTGGAATCAATAGGTTGCGGCGATTTCGACAGGGCAGGGCTGGACAAGTTGGAACAGTCGCCGGATGGGTGGCTGTCAGTTGTCAGTTGTCAGCCGACCACTGACCACTGTTCACCGTTCACTTCGCATCTTGCTGCGCAAACGGCCACTGCGCCAGCCTTCTGGCTCGCCACAAATAAATCAAGGTACCTGAGACAGCAATGCCCGCGGCCACCGCGAGCCCGCCCAGCGCGTGGCTGCGGTTCACCAGGATGAAGACAAACCCCGCCATCGCCGCAAGCGGTGGCAGCGGATACAGTGGCATCCTAAAGGGCCGTTCCAACTCCGGCCGCTGCACCCGCAGCAGCATCACGCCCACGTGCTGCAAAAGAAACTGCAGCAGAATGCGCGTAATCACCAGCATCGTAATCACCTGCTGCAGGCTGAAGAAGCAGAACGCCGACGCCACCAGCCCCAGCGCCAGCAGCGACCGGTGCGGAATCCCATGCTTTGGATGCACCGCGTCGAGTACGCGAAAGTAGTTGCCATCCCTCGCCGCCGCATAGGGCACGCGGCTGTAGCCCAGCAGCAGCGAAAACACCGACGCAAAGGCGGTCCACACGATCAGCGCCGCCATCAGCCGGCCGGCCCACTGCCCAAACGCCGACTGCGCAATATCCGCCACGAGTTGCAGGTGGACCGCGGTACCGGCGGCCACGTGGCTCGCCGCGTCCCGCACCGCGGGCAAGGCGGCCAGGTTCATCGTTATGTAGAATGCCGAGACAAACAACACCGACAGTAAAATGGCGCGCGGAATGGTTCGCTCCGGCCGCCGCACCTCGCTGCCCAGAAACGTGATGTTGTAGTAGCCCCAGTAGTCATATGTCGCGATCAGCGTAGCCTGGGCCAACCCGCCGATGGCTACCGCCGCCGAGGTCGCGGGCGAGCCGGGCATGTGCCAACCGCCTGTAGCAGCCGCATGCGCAAAACCCGAAGCAATCACCCCGGTCAGCGCCGCCATCACCCCGGCAAACAGAACCCACGCCAAACGCGTCACCTGGCTCAGGTTGCGATAAAGCAGTGCCGTCACCAACAGGCAGGCTCCCGCCGCCGCAAAATTCGCATAGTGCAGCGCGGGCAACGCAGCCATAGGAGAGGCTTCCAGCCCCGGCCAGAACCAGGCCAGAAAGCTGGACAATCCAATGCACCCCGAAGCAATCGACAACGGCGCGGAAAAACTCAGTTGCCACACGTAGAGAAAGCTGAGCCAGTTTCCCGCGCGGTCAGGTCCGTAGATTTCGCGCAGGAACGCATACGACCCGCCTGCGCGAGGAAAGGCCGCGCCCAACTCGGCCCACACCAGTCCATCGGCCACCGCGATGGCCGCGCCCAGCAGCCACGCCCACACCGAGAGCCTGTACCCCGCCGCCGCAATCACCAGCGGCAGCGTGATGAACGGCCCCACGCCGATCATTTCCAGCATATTGAAGAGCACAGCGGCACGAAGGCCGATGCGCCGTTCAAGGTGTGCGCTGCTGGCGGAGACCGGAGTAGAAGGAATCATGGGCCGATGCGTTTCTTTGAAGGCACTCTGGCGGATTGTACACTGGCGAGGAGTATGTATATTGCCGAGAGAGTTCATCGCGCAGCAGCATCGGTGGCCTTTGCGGGCCTCGTCATTGCAACATCGAACCCACTTCGCCTCTGCGCGCAGCAGCCCTCAGCGCCTGCGCTCCCCTCTGCGGAGCCTTCTTCCATCGCGCTTCCCCTGCCCGAAGACCGCGGTCAAGCCGCGCTCGAGCAGACCCTCAAGCGCCTCGACACAACCGCCAGCGTGCTCATGATCGTGGCCCACCCTGACGACGAGGACGGCGCGCTGCTCACATATCTGTCCCGCGGCCTCGGCGTGCGCGCCACGCTTTTCACGCTCAACCGCGGCGAAGGCGGACAAAACCTGATGTCCGCCGACAGCGATGATGCGCTCGGTCTCATCCGCACCAACGAACTGCTCAAAGCCGACCAGTATTACGGTGCGAAACAACTCTGGGGCACTGAGGTCGACTTCGGCTTCTCCAAGACGCAGGAGGAGTCGTTCAGGCTATGGGGCCACGAACGCGTGCTCTACGACGCCGTGCTGGCGGTTCGCCGCACGCGCCCGCAAATTATCGTCTCTACCTTTGTCGGCGGAATCACAGACGGCCACGGGCAGCACCAGGTCTCCGGCGAGATCGCGCAGGAAGTCTTCAAAGCTGCCGGCGATCCCAAGGTTTTCCCTGAGCAGTTGAAGGACGGATTGCAGCCCTGGCAACCTCTCGCTGTCTATTCGAGGACTCCGTTTGCGCCCGTCACCGACAAAGGCATGTTCGACTACGCAACCGGCAAATGGGCCCCCGCGAGATTCCACAACTACATCACCGGTGAGTGGATCACCGGTGTGCCCTCGACCGACGTCACCATCCCTGTAGGTACGCTCGACCCTGCGCTTGGCCGCAGCTATGTGCAGATTGCCCGTGAAGGATGGGGCCAGCAGAAGTCGCAGAACGGCGGCGCCAATCCCACCCTCAGTGGACCTGAGACTGCGAGTTACCACCTGTGGGGCGTCGCGTCCGAAGCTACACCCAAGGCACGAACGAATGCAGCGGACGACGACCTGTTTCACAACCGCAAGGTCAGCATCGACACCACCATCGCGGGCCTTGCCCGGCTGGTGCCGGGCAGGGCGCCTGAATGGCTCGCCGGCGGTCTGCGCCAGCTTGACACATCGCTCACGCAATTTGAATCCACCTGCCCTTGCCGCACCGGCATCGCCGTCGCCCGGGAACTGGCGCCCATCTACAAACAAACCCTCGACCTGCGCGCAAAAGTGGCTTCCAGCAGCCTCGACGCGCAAGCGAAAGCCGACTTGCTATTCCAGTTGGATACCAAGATTACCCAGTTTCAGTCGGCGCTTGAAGACCTTCTCGGGTTGAACCTGGTCGCGTTTAGAACCAACGAGACCCGCGCGCAGGGCGGCGGTTTCCGCGGCAGCACTGCCGATGAGGCTCAACTCAGCGTTTCCCCCGGCGAAGAGTTCCGCGTGCGAGTTCACGCCGCGCAGGCCACAACTGCATCACGCCTTGAAAAGGTGTGGCTCGAAAGCCAGGACGGCGCCCCGTGGAAGACCGATCTATCCACTGGAACAATCGACCCCGGCTCGCCCGTGGCTGATCCCATCTTCCAGGTTAAAGTGCCTGAAGACGCCGAACCAACCGCACCGTACTTCACGCGGCCCTCGATCGAACAGCCGTACTACAACATCTCAAACCCCGCGTGGCGTGAGCGCTCCTTCGCGCCCTATCCCCTTGCCGCCTGGGCGGAGTTCACCTTTGACGGCCTGCCGATCCGCCTCGGGCAGGTGGTTCAAACCCTCCAGCGCGTCACCGGACCGGGCGGCTTTTACGAACCTCTTGTGGTCACGCCGGCCGTCGGCGTTCGTGTGGAACCGGAAGCGCGTATCTTGCCGCTGGACGGCAGCGCCCTGCCCGTACATGTCACCGTTCACTCCCAGGCGGCAACCGAGGGCAACGTCGAGTTGAAACTTCCCGCGGGCTGGCGCTCCGAACCAGCGGAAGCGCAATTCCACCTCACTGGCGGGGGTGACACGGATCCGATCCTTTTCTCCGTCACCCCGGCTGCCGTTAAAGAAGGAGCCTATTCCATCCAGGCCGTGGCCCATTCCGGCGGCAAATCTTATGAGAGTGGCTGGCGCAGCGTAGGCTACGCGGGATTGCGGCCCTACAACCAATACAGACCTGCCATGTTGCAAACCCGCAAGGTAGATGTAAAGCTTGCCCCAGGTCTGCGCATCGGTTATGTGATGGGCACCGGCGACCTCGTCCCCGAAGCGATCGAGGGAATGGGAGTCACACCGCACCTGCTTACTTCTGCGGAGCTCGCGTCCAGCGATCTTTCGCAATGGAATGTGATTGTCATTGGCATTCGCGCCTATTCGGTGCGGCCCGAACTTTCCGCCGCCCAGCCGAGGCTCGATGAGTTTGTCCGCGACGGTGGAACGCTGATCGTCCAGTACCAGAGCTCCAACTTCCCCGCACCTCTGCCCCTCGCCATGGGCCGCATGCCGGAGCGAGTTGTGAACGAGGATTCACCAGTGAAGTTGCTGAACCCGGCCAACCCGGTGCTTACATGGCCCAACGCAATTAGCACGGCGGACTTCGACGGTTGGGTCGAAGAACGCGGCCACTCGTTTCTTGATACCTGGGACCCCGGTTACACCCCACTTACTGAGACTGCGGACCCCGGTCAGGATCCGCAACGCGGCGGTTTGCTGGTGGCGCATCCCGGCAAGGGAACTTATATCTATGTCGCCTATGCGCTCTACCGGCAGTTACCTGAGTTAGTGCCCGGATCTTACCGCCTTCTCGCAAACCTTCTCAGTGCCGGTAAGGAAGCCGGAATACCTCATTGAGAATCCACTCATCACTCTTATCGTATATACAGCAGGAATCGCATGGATTGATGCGCTTTAGAGAGCGGCACTTATATTAAAGGAAAGTAAATTCATCACTTATTCATAAATCAACACGCCCTAAGTTCTCTTGTTAAAAATATGTGAATTCGTCATATATTCATCAAACTCTGCGAGCCTTTCAAACAGATGTGGCCAACGAAAGTTCAGCTACTGCGTTGCTGTCTTTCGCTGCCATTCATGTCCCTCGCGGGTTGCCTTTGGAACACGTCATACATACGTTTTGAGGATTCCGGCAACGCGGGAGAGAGGGCGCTCGCGAGTTAGAGCGGCGCAATCACGATTGAGAAAACCAGAGGGAAAAGAGAGGCCCCATGAACTTCAGATTCAAAGCTGCTGCCGCTGCAATCCTTGCGGCCAGTCTAGTTGGCTCGTACTGCTACGCCGCTGCTCCCCAAGCGCCAGAGAAAAAACATCACCCAACCAGAAAGGCGAAGACGCCCCCAAGCCAACGGTGGAGGATCAGATCCAGTCGTTGCGCGAGGAACTCGAAGGCCAGATCAACAGCCTGAAGACCGACCTGGCTACGAAGGATGAACAGTTGAAGCAGGCGCAACAGGCGGCAGCCGACGCCCAGGCGGCGGCAAGCAAGGCCCAGGCCGCAGCCGACGCGCAGCAGCAGGCCCTGACCGAGAACACCAGCGCTGTTTCGACACTTCAAGGCTCGGTAAATGACATGAAGCAATCCAACGCTTCCATCGTTTCCTCATTCACCGATGAAACTACGGCCATCAAGAAACAGATCGCCAATCCTGAGGCGTTCAATTACAAGGGCATCACGATCTCGCCTGCGGGAAGCTTTCTGGCGGCTGAAACTGTGTGGCGCCAGGGTGCTACAGGCGGCGGTCTGAATACGCAGTTCACTGGCGTTCCACTGCAATACTCCGACGATGCGCAGTTGAGCGAGTTCCAGGGCTCCGGCCGCCAGTCTCGCTTGGCCATCAAGGCAGTTGGCAAACTGCCCAGCATGACCATGACCGGCTACTACGAGATGGATTGGCTGAGCGCGGGCGCTACCTCGAACAACAATCAGAGCAACAGCTACACCATGCGGCAACGCCAGCTGTGGGCAGATGCAAAGCTGACCGACGGCTGGGATTTCTCAGGCGGACAGGGCTGGTCACTGGCTACTGAAACCACGAAGGGGCTTACGAGAGGGACCGAAATTCTGCCTGCCACGATCGATCCCCAGTACGAGGCCGGCTTCGTCTGGACTCGTCAATACAGCTTCCGCGTGTCGAAGGATATTGGGAACAAGTTCTTCATGGGCGCTTCAGCTGAAAATGCAGAAACCCTGAACCCCGCCGGCTCCGGCCTGCCTACCAATCTGCTGATCGGCTCCGCCGGTAATGGCGGCGGTCTTTACAACGCAGCCAACAATTACTCCTTCAACCTGACACCCGACTTTGTGGCCAAGATCGCAGTTGAACCGGGCTGGGGGCATTGGGAACTCTTCGGAATCGGGCGCAGCTTCCGCGACCGCATCTATCCCACAACTACCGGCAGTACTCCTTACAACGATACGGTCTGGGGCGGCGGCATCGGCGGCGGCTTCCGGGGTCCGCTGGCGAGTAAGAAGGTCACGATCGGTCTGAAGGGGTTGTGGGGCGAAGGCGTTGGCCGATATGGTTCTTCCACGATAGCCGACATCACTCTCCGTCCCGATGGAACCATCTCTCCACTTCACGGCTTCTCAGCACTCAGCACTCTCGAGTTCGCTCCATCGAAGCGGCTCTCGGTTTACCTGAATTACGGCGGCGACTACATCGGCCGCGACTTGACGACCACTTCGACCGGATCCGAGGTCGGTTATGGCGCCTACACGACCGACATGTCGGGTTGCACGACCGAGCCAACCACCGGCGGATCTTTCAGCCCGGCCACTCCCTCCCACTGCGGTGGCAACAACAAGGACGTGCAGGAATTCACTGCCGGATACTGGTACAACTTCTACAGCGGCCCGAAGGGTCGGTTCCGCTATGGTCTCCAGTACAGCCGATTCGAGCGTGATCTTTGGTCCGGCGCAGGCGGCACAACCAATCCCAGCAACGAAGCGAACGGCGTCGACAACATGTTCTGGACGTCGTTCCGCTACTACCTGCCGTAACCACCAACGGACCATCAATAACCGCACAAGCACAAATGGCAGCCCCAACCAAGGCTGCCATTTGTGCTTCTCTTCAAGCGACGGTGTTGAATCCCAACGAGGCCTATTTTGCGCTCGGCTCCCCAGTAGGCAAGAAAGCCACTCCAGCCAGATCATTCCCCGACGCCAGCACATCCCGCAGGCTCTCGGGGTTGGGTCCACTGCGTGTCGCAGCAGTCTCGAGAAGCCGGAGCGCTGCGGCGGGCGTGGTTCCGGCCGGCAAACGGAAAATCCAGGGCACGTTGGTCGAGGTGAGCGTCTTGTCATTGCTCAAAGCAATCACAGGCACGAAAGCCTTCAGAGCCAGTTGTTCGGAAAGGTGTGCGGCATCGCGATCCAGAGCCACAATGGCCAGAGCATGCTGGTCCCAAAGCGCATGTACCAATTGCGTTGAAGCCGCTCCCCAGTTTTGGTCGCTGGCGACAGGCAGCAATTCCCACTTCCGCCCATTCGGTTTTTGTGCCGCCAACTGCGCCTGCACCTCGGCCGACTGCGCAATCCCCGCCGCCCGCGGCCCAAAGAGAATCACACGCACCGGCCCTGCCGGCACGTCGGCTTGATGCGGACCGGCATAATCCACGCCGTCCTCGCCCACGCGCGCATACGGCGTTTGCGGCGGGGTAAGCGCCACCCGCGCGGCAGAATCATGTGGTCCAGCGGGCTCCTCGTTCATGGTCGCAATTCGGTAGGAAATCGCGCCATTGTGCACCGTGCCCAGGTACATGGGCGTCACGTTCTTCCCGTTGGGGTCGAAGACCATGTGGCCGGTTACGCCATCGTAGGTGTCGATATCGGAAAGCGCATCGTGAATGCGCGCGCGATTGAGGCCGGCTTTGCAGATGGAGTCGAGCAGCGCGTTCATGGCGTCGTAGGCCAGGGATGCAAACTGCTCCGGCTGCTCGTGATAACGAGCCTCAAAGCGGCGATTGAAATCGAGCCACTTCGGATCCTTGCGGGTCGGGTCGTATGGAAAGACCGCCTCAAAACCTTCGGCAGCCGTGCCGGCCTCTGCCAGCAATTCAGGCCCAAGTGTGCGATAGGAACCGAATACGCGCTGCTTCATGCCGAGTGCACGCATCTGCTTGAGGATGCCGGCGGCCTCAGTCTCATCCGCCCACAGCACGAGGCCGTCGGCGCGCGAACCGCGAATGATCCTCAATTCGCGATTAAAGTCCGTGTCTCCGGGAATGTACTTCTGTTCGATCACCACCGGGTGGCCAAGCCGGACCGAAGCATCGCGGAATTCGGGAACGCCCATTCGGCCATAGCGGTTGTTTACCCTGAGCAGCGCCACTCGCTTGAGGCCGAGTTCCGTATAGATGTGGCGAGCCAAGGTAAAGCTCTGCACACGGTCATCCTGGAGGTCGGTAAAGTACCACGGAACGGACGTCTCTGGAATGGTGGGATCGGTCGAGGCTGAATTGACAACGGGGATCTCGGCTTTCAGAACCACGCGCAGAACGATGTGCGTCGATTCGGAACTGATCGATCCAAAGATCGCCCAATCCTTGTCGTCGTAGACCATCTTCACCGCTTCATTCGAAGCCGAGCCCCAGATGGCGGAATTGGTGGAACGATCCGGACCGTCCGCCGCTTTCGCCTGCCAGTTGTCGTAGTCGTTATGCAACATCAGGCGAAAGGGCTTGCCCCCGTAGCCGCCGCGAGCGTTGGCCTCTTCCACCGCCAGCTGAGCGCCGTGCAGCATGCGCAGCCCAAAAACCTGGTCGGGATTGTGTTCGATGGGGCCCAAAAAGCCGATGCGCACCTCGGTCACGTTCTTGGGATCGGGGATGTCCCGTCCCGCACCGGTGTAGATATTGGGGTGGATATAGTTTTCGTAGTAGGGACGCTCAAACTTGGCGAAAGGTCTCATGTCTTCCGGCTCCCCCGCATAGGGCGCGACCACACGGTCCTTGGGGGGGGCAGGCGGGTGCTTGCCGCACTCGCACACACCCGCGCTCTGCGCTGCCATGCTCGCGGCAACGCACGCGGCCAACATGCCGGCTGCAATCGACAACATTCCCTTACGCATGACGACTACTCCTTGTGGCAGCAGGCCTTTTCGGTGCGAAACATGGCAATGGCCTCGATCTCAATCAGCAGCTCGGGCCTGCACAAATGCGCCTGGATGCCCGTGGATGCGGGAAGCGGATCGAGTCCCTGCTCCTTGAAGAACGCAGTGCGGCCAGCGTTAAAGGCGTCATAGTCGCGGTCGATGTCGCGCAGATAGCAACTGGTGCGAACAATGTCGTGCCAGGTGCAGCCTTCACTCTCAAGCAGCCCAGTGATGTTGTCGAATGTGCGCCTGAGTTGCGCATCGAAATCGCCGATGTGCACGCTTTTGCCTTGTTCGTCAATCGAGGCTGTGCCTGAGATGAGAAGTATGGTGAGGCCGTTCAGGTCGATCCGCATGCCGCGCGAGAAGGAACTTGGCTTGGCATATGCATAGGCCTCGTTGAGCACGCCGTGGTTGGTCATGGCGCGTTTCTTGATCGGCGTGTGCGCGATGGTCTCGAGAATTTCAGCTAACTCAATCATGATGATGGCTCCATATCGTTATCGTTGCAGGATTCCATGGCTCAACCCCTTGGCCGTCGCGACCCAAATGTCGCTGCCCTGGAAGTCGATTCCCAGAATGTAGTTGTGGGCCGGTGCGGTGGTCACAGGCACATGCGTTATATTGCCCTCTGCGTCACGCACCGTCATCTCCGGCTTTCCGGTCGTGAGCGATGGCGAGTATACGGCCCAATTGACGCCGTCGTAGTAGGCCAACCCCTTGTCCGTACAGAACCACGCGTGGTTGGCGTCTACACCTTTCACGTAGTTGGTGAAGTTCGAGGGCAGGCCGCTGTCCTTGGTAAGGAAGTTGTGCCAGTAGCGATGGTCATAGCGACTGTCACCGAAATACGTGGCTACCCAAAGCACGTTGTCGACATAGCTAACCGAGGAGACGATCTGGTGAATCAATCCCTGATTTTTGAAGAGTACGATCTCGGTTTGGCCGTCGGGATCTTCATACTTGTCCCAGACGCCGGCCTTCTGGTCGTATTCCAGAACGCCGCTGCCCCAAATAGCGTAGTAAACTTTGCTGGGCGTGGCTGAAACACCATAGGCCCAGATCTCGACCATGGGCGTATTGCGCTCGTTGTAAAGCGACCATTGGCCGGTATGCAGATTGAGCCTGCAAGCCCCCGCAGCCGTGGCCACCCACACATTTTCACCTTCCACCGAGACACCATATACCACGTCGTTGCTCAGGCCCGAGTTCAACTGCGTGAAGGTGTCAATGCGTCCGCCGGAGATGCGGCTCAAACCGCCCATGGTGCCGGCCCACACGTCGCCCGTGCGCTTGTCCAGCGCCAGCGAGAGCACCGCCTGTTGCGCCAGCCCATCCCTGGTGTTATAGGTCTTCCACTTACCGTTTTCGTAGAGTCCGAGTCCATCGTCCGTGCCTGCCCAGATGCGGTCTCCGTCTACCAGCACGGAGTACACATGATTGTCGGGCAATCCGTTGGCCGTGGTGAAGTTCTCAAAGCGGTAGCGCGGCATATTGGGTACTGCGCCATGCGCCAGTGTGCCAAATGCCAGAGAGCCGGCCGCCAGTATGATTGCCAACGTGGTGCTTCGGCGTTTCATTATCGCGTCCTCAAATACTCAATCAGGTCGTTGAGTTCATCTTTTGTCAGATCATTGGTTCGTCCATGCTTGTCGCCAGGATTGAAGACCGTCCATATCTCTTCAAGCGTGGCCGCAGAGCCGTCATGCAGGTAAGGTCCGGTCAGGGCAATGTTGGTCAACTGCGGCGTGTCAAGCAGGCCTGAATCGTCCGTCGCTTTCCTGGTCCCCACATCAAACGATTTCTGAATGGTGCCTTTGGGTCCGCTATGGCAGTAGGAACAACGATTCTGTTCCGGGATCGGATTACCGAACTTATCTGCGGCACGCTCAAAAATCGCCTTGCCCCGCTCCTGTGCCGGCGCCAGTTCATCGCCGGAAAGCTTCCAGCGATTGGGCCTTGGAGGCAAGCTGCGGATATAGACGACCAGGTCGGTCAGCGTCAGGTCGTCGTAATTCTCCGAACGCCAGAAATACTTCTCCGTGCGCGGGCCGCACTCTGTAGGCAGGTTGGGATTACCGCCATTCCATTTGTAGGGTTCCGTGTCTTTCAAGTCTTCAATCGGGCGGTTGTCCACGATGTCGCGACCAAAGCCATCCGGTTCCAGATCCCAATTGAGCCCGTCAAAGGTTGAGTCAATGTGGCAATTCGCGCAGCCGATCTGGCCCTGAAACGAGTAGCGCGCGGTGTAAAAAGTCTGCTCGCCGTAGCGCAGGACGGACAGCCGCCTGGGTCCTTCCAGTGGAATTGTCGATGCCAGGTTATCGGTCCTTGTGTCGATCACGCTGATCGTATCTTCGAGCCGGTTAGCCACGAGCAGATGGCGTCCATCGTGTGCCAGAGCCAAGCCCCGCGGATCGTGCCCCACAGCAATGCGCGCCACCACATAATTCGCGCTCGCCGAGAGGTCCTCCGCGTAGGGCTTCCGGTGCGTGCGGATATACCCAAGCAGCCGCGGCACGTCGATCACAGTCACGATCTCCGAGCCGCCGCTGGTGACATACATCCGTGACTTATCGGGCGTAATGGCAACGCCAAAAGGCCGCGCGGCATAACGTTCCAGTTCGTCAAGCGGAATTTCGACGGGCTTGTTGCCCACGTCCGCGCCAAACAGGGTCAGCGTATCTACAAATGCCCCGCCGTGTTCAAGGTGGGCCAGGGGAACGAGATTCTTGGGATGAAGTTCTGCAGCCGCGCCCAGGCGCCCATCGGCAGAAAACGCCACATGAAAGACCCCTGCAATGCTGCTCAGCGGAATGCGATCCACTACCTCGGCGCGCGCCGCGTCGATCACCGTGATCTCCGACTCGGGAGGGGTGCGGAACGCTGACGGATTCGGATACACATGCGTGACGTAGAGCCTGCTTCCATCCGGAGAAGGCGTGATGTAGCTCGCGCCTCTCCCGGCCGCCAGCCGCTTCTCTTCCGCTCCGGTCTGGGCATTCAGCACCGCTACATCGTTCGAGATGCGATTGGCCACGAACAGGTATTTGCCCTCGCGATTCTCCACCACGCTGGAGGGCTCCGCGCCAACCGGCCAGGTTGCCACCACTTCCAATGAGTTCGTATCGATCACCGAAACGGTGTCGTCCCAGGAGTTGGCGACAAAAAGACGGTTTCCGTCGGGCGACAGCGAGAAACCGCGCGGCACGCGGCCCACGGCGATGGTCTTGATTGCCGCGAAGGTGGACGCGTTGAGCACGCGCACTTCGCCGCTTTGCTGGCAGAGCACATAAAGCCGCGCGCCATCCGGCGAAAACTGCAGCTCAACCGGAGAAGCATAGTCCAGGATCTCGCCGGTTCTGGCGGTGACACCCGCATGGGCAGGGTCTCCTGACCACAGCGCTATGCCGAGCAGCGTCGCAGACAGCACAGCCAGCCCCGTCACCTGAACGGCCCGCAAGCGGTTTCGTACGCGAACGCTCACTTCCGTTCCCTTTCTCCCGGTTCCTGCACCACGAGCACGCGGTCCACCTGCTGCGGTCCAAGTGTCTGCGCAATGCCGCTGGGCCAATGCACCAGAATCTTTTCCACCGCATTCGCGGATCCCAGCCCGAAGTGCAGGCGGTCATCGTTCTGCGAAAGATAGCCGGAACTCGCCACCCGCTCTTCCATGTAGCGCTTGCCGCCCGCGTATAACTCAACCCGCGTGCCGATACCATCGCGATTGCTTTTGGTTCCAATGAGCTTGATCGCAACCCAGTGGCCGGTGTGGGTTGAGACGTTGTGGACAAGCGTTCCGCGCGCGCCAAGATTGACTACAAACGCGTCCATCTTGCCGTCGTTGTCGTAGTCAGCAAAACAGGCGCCGCGCGCTACGGTGCGGTTGCTCAATACCGCTCCCGCCTGGCGCGAGACATCCTCAAACTGCCCATTGCCGAGCCCACGAAAGAGTGAATGTTCCTCCGGTATCAGGTGAATCAAACCGCCGTGAAATATCAGGATGTCGAGGAAACCATCGTTATCGAAGTCGTAAACGCCAGAGCCCCAGCTCACATATTGCGCGTTGGCCTGCGAAATGCCGTTGGTCGCGCCCATGTCTTCGAAGTTGAGCTTGCCGGTATTGGTCAGCATCCGGTTGTAGCGGCCGTCGGTCACCCACAGATCGAGCTTGCCCTTACCCTCGAGGTCGGCGAAAACCGGGCCCATCGCGGAGGTCGATTCGCCGTTCTGACCGAATGCCGTGCCTGCTTCGTTGCCAATCTCCTCAAAAGTTCCGTCATGCTTATTGTGGAAGAGGAAGTTTTCGGTGCGGTCGTTGGCCACATAAATGTCGTCCCAGCCGTCGCCGTCAAAGTCCGCCGCCGTAACGCCCATGGTGCGCCCAACGTAGGCACCGATTCCCGATTTGTCTGTCACATCGGTAAATGTGCCGTCACAGTTGTTGTGATACAAACGATTCGTCTCGCCCTCATAGTCCAGCGGCCCAGGATAGTTGTCGGCGGCATAAAACGCCCGGTACTTGGGGTCGAACTTCACATACCGGCCTATGAACAAATCGACGCAGCCATCCCTGTCGTAGTCCAGCCATGTAGAACTGATCGACCAGCCATCCACGTCGATTCCGGCCTTCTTGGTCACGTCGGTAAAGTGGCCATTGCCATCGTTGTGGTAAAGAATCACGCGACCGTAGCCGGTTACCAGGAGGTCGACAAGACCATCATTGTCATAGTCGGCTGCCGTCACCGCTATTCCATACAGATCCGGCGCCAGTCCGGCCTGCTCAGTGACATCCGTAAAGGTTCCATCCCCGTTGTTCCGATAAAGATGATTGTGGGGCAAAGGGTCCGGCTTCACCTTCAGCGGGTACGGGTGCATGGAATCGTCCAGCGGGCGGCCATTCACCACGTAGAGGTCGGGCAGGCCATCGTTGTTGTAGTCAAGCCACACGCAGCCGGCCCCAGTGCCCTCAAGCAGAGAGCCGAGTTGAGCCGATCCAAAGCTGTGAACAAAATCGACGTGCGCCTTATCGCTGGCATCTTCAAAACGAATCGTGGGAGCCTGATCGACGGCGGGCAAGGGGTGCACGGCACCTTGCGCAGCGGGCGTGGCAGGAGCAGCCGGAACAGCCTGTGCAGCGATCGCCAATTGCCCTGCGGAAATTGAAATCGCGCCGAACAAAACAAGAAAACGCATCATCATTTCAGCGGCCCCCCATATCGGCGTGCGCCACATTACCCGGACGGATCATGTGGGTGAGATCCACAGGCGTCGTAGTGTGCAGAAGCACCGCGGGCACGCGATTCTCGGCCGCACGCTCAGGCCCCGTATGGCAACCTACGCATATACGCTGCTCCCCGCCGCGAGCCCAGAACCATCCGTGCTCCTGCCGCAAAACCCCACCTTTCGCATCCAGAAGCGAAAAGCGAATTGGTGTGTTGCCGGGGACCTCGACGAAGAATGAGCCATCCTGCTCCACCGGAGCCGAGCCCATCACAACCGCGTGGCCATCGGTGTCCTGCGCTTCAAGGCGGACCGATACGGGCACGCCTTTCAATACCCCATCGCGCGAAAGACGCGCGTCGAGCGCCAGGAGATTTGCATAGTCCCAGGGATGCAGCCCCGACGGATGCCGTTTCGGAGTTGTGCGCGGCGCAACGAGAACCGGGTCGACTAAATTCTCTCCGTCCGCGGCCAGCACCGTTTGGAGCGCCGCAGCCCCGGGCTTCCATATCTTTATCGCGTAATGCGCGCGCGCAGTGGCACGCGCGCTCAACAGCCAATCGCCCGAAGCCGTTTCCGCTATCGAGCCGGCGTATTCTGCGCGGGGGGCTGCGATGTGCTCTTCGTGCGCCAGGGGTGAAGTGAATCGAGCCAGCGAGTCTCCGTGCGTAAATACTATGTCGCCGGAGGCCAACTGCGTTCCGCCCCACCGCGCGCGGCCATGGTCGCAGCGGTAAGACTCAACGCCCGAACCGTCGGCGTAGACGAGGTACAACTCCGGGATCGATCCCGAACCCAATGGAAAGCTCGCTTCAAACAGAATCCGCCCATCCTTCAATACGTCCGTGGGGAAGGTGCTGGCCTCCGAGTACGTCAGGGGCAGCATTCCGGGACCTGCAGTTGGGTTCAGGTACGGGTATTTCAACTGGTGACCGTCTTCTGCTGACTGGAGCCGGAACCCTTTGGCTGTTCGCTCTGCCCAGACCATCCGGCCGCCGGGCAGATAGAGCGGTCGCTCAGCGTCCGTCGTGGTCGAAATCACCTTGCGTAGGGAGCGATCCTGAAGCGTCAGTTCCCAAATCTGCCACAGATCGCTCGCGGTTTGTTTGCCCGCGAACAGTACATGCTTGCCGTCGAACGAAACATTGGCATCCGCCGTGGCCGCGAAGTTCGCGACTAACGGCTCCGCATGGCCTTCATGTACCAGCAGCAATTTCGCGCCCTTGGGAAACTGCTCCTGTCCATGCAACTGCGCAAGCGGCTCATAGACGGGTGCCGCGGTGACAACGAAATCCACGTCAATCTTTTGTGGCGGATCAACTGCAAGTGCACAAATCGGCAAGCGCAATCCAAGACAGGCAGCAGTACTAATCAGTCTGGCCCAGGCCTTCATCCAACGGCCTCCATGGACCGCACACCGGCAGGCTCGCTTGCAATAATCCCGCGCAGTGCAAGAAATGGTTCGAGCGATGCCATCATGTCGTCGAATTCAGCAAAGTCCAGCGATTGCTCCCCATCGCTCCACGCCTTCTCCGGATGGGGATGCACCTCGACCAGCAAGCCATCGGCGTCGGCCGCCACGGCAATGCGCGCCAGCGCGGGCACCAAGTCGCGATGACCGGCCGCGTGGCTCGGATCGGCGATCACCGGGAGATGTGAGATATGCTTCAGAAGCGCGATCGCGCCCACGTCGAAGGTGTTGCGCGTGGCCGTCTCAAAGGTTCGAATGCCCCGCTCGCAAAGAATGACATTGGGGTTGCCGTTGTCGAGAATCAATTGCGCCGAGCGCAGCAGATCGGCCACGGTAGCCATCATGCCGCGCTTCAGCAGGATGGGCCGGCCCGAGCGCGCCGCCGCCTCGAGCAGCGAGAAATTCTCCATGTTGCGCGTGCCGATTTGCAGAATGTCGGCGTATTCGGCCACCATGGGAACGTCGCACTCCGACATGACCTCGGTCACGATGGCCAAGCCGCTCTCTTCGCGGGCCCGGGCCAGCATCTTCAGCCCTTCCAGGCCATGACCTTGAAATGCATAGGGAGAACTGCGAGGCTTGAACGCGCCGCCACGAAGAATCCGTGCGCCGCCGCGTCGAACATGATGAGCGGTTGCAATCAGCTGGAACTCCGTCTCAACCGAGCACGGCCCAGCCATGGTAATAAAGTCTCCGCCGCCGATTTCGAGATCGAGCACCGGTATAACGGTCTGCTGGCGCGTCGAACTCTTCAGCACATCAGGGGTTTCGGCAAAACGATCGTGCCAACTTTCGCGCACCCGCTGCGCTCCAATCCGGGGAAGCGTCAGACTATCGCGATCGTCCATCACGCGCCTCCATCCAAAGGTGGAGGTGCGAAACGTGCGTCTTGCCGCACCTGCCACTCCGTTTTTAACGGCGTGATGAACGTTTGTCTGTGACAGGTGAACTTGACAGGATGGCTTCTAATGGATGACGGCAATGGCCGGCGGCCGATAGCCGAACGCCGCATCCACGATGGCCGCGATACCGAGCGCGATTTCGTCCTGAAATGGACGTGCGACGATTTGCACGCCGATGGGCAGCCCCTCCGGCGAATGGCCTACCGGGACCACCACGGCCGGCGCCGCAAGTGTATTAAACCACTGCGTGTGCCGCACCGCGTCCAGATACTCGACCGTGGTTCCCTCGACAGTCCACGCGCGCTCTCCATGGCGAAACGCGGGAATGCTCGCCACCGGGCACAACAGCACGGGATTCCCGCTCATCTCCCTGAGCGTCCTGGCACGAAGCAGGTCAAGATCAGCCCACGCATCCAGCAATTCGCCGGCGGTCAGTGGCGAAGTGGATTCGGAGATGCGAAGAAACTCGCGGAAGACTGGACTGAGTTGATGTTCCTTCCCGGCAATCGCCGGTGCATAGAACATCGCCCCACACTTCACGAAGAACTTCCACCACAGCTTGCGCAAAGGCTCCAGTGTGCTCGGTCGGAACGGCTCGACGCGAAAGCCCGTGCTTCGCAGAGCTTGTGCGGCGGCGTTCACCGCGGCTCGTGTTTCCGGTGTGACGGGTACCAGCCCATCTTCCTCAAAATATCCAATTGTGATCGTCCGCAATTCGTCCGGACTCGGCTCGCGCAACGCGATGGGCGGGCTCACAGGATCGTTCGGGTCCTGACCGCTGATAGTGCGAAACATAAGTGCTACGTCGGCCATGGTTCGCGCCATGGGGCCGATGGCGCCCAGAACGGAGAACGGCCCCACGCATGGCGGTAGATGTCCGTTTCCCGGGATCCGCCCCGGAGTCGGCTTCAGCGAGCAGATGCCGGTGAAATGAGCGGGTACGCGCACCGAGCCGCCGCTGTCGCTACCTAGCCCTGCCGCGGACATCCCGGCTGCGATGGCCGCTGACTCGCCTCCGCTGGACCCGCCCGGCGACCGCTCCAGGTCCCATGGGTTATTCGTGCGCCCGTGCAACAGGTTCGCCGTTTCATAGGCCATCAGGAACTCCGGGCAGTTGGTTGTGCCCAGGATCAATGCTCCCGCCGCGCGCAGCCGCGCCACCACCGCCGCATCGTCATGGGGAATGTTGCCTTTGTGTAACAGGCTCCCGATCTCGCAGCGATAGCCCGCAGCAGCAATCGAAGACTTTACAGTGACAGGCAGCCCGTGCAACGGTCCTCGCGGGCCTCGCGCCTCATCCATCCGTTGCGCCTGCACTCTTACGCGGTTGGCGTCGAAATCAGCAAACGCATTTAACTTCGGATTCAGCCGTTCAATCTGGCGGATGTGCGCTTCGGCCAGTTCGACGATTGAGATTTCGCTCCTGCGAAGCAGCGCCAGTTGCTCCACTGCCGGCATCAAAACGAGGTCGTTCATAGGCACACAATTTCGATGGCGCGGAACCCGCACCGCACTCCTCCGCATGCGGTCGTCATGGCCGGTCCGCCGCACTGGGAGTTGGCGACCCGTCATCTGCGGGGGTGGAAGGGAGCGTCTGATAGTCAAACCGGTACGAGCGTACCGGCTTACCCGAGTCGAAGCGATCGTTCCAGTTCAACCGATAGGCGAGCGAATCCGCGTCATCGGGGAACTTCTCGCTCGGCGGATACGGATACGCGCTCATTTTGTGGAACGGCAATTGCGCCACAGTGAACGGCGACGCATCCCACCAGTCCATATCCTTCACATATCCATTGGCGTAGAAGAAGTAGTCCCGTTTCCAGTGCGCGGGCAGCACGGGAAGCCTGGTGGCATCAAACTCCGTGGCAATCTCCTCGCCGCTGCCAAAGATGGCATAGCGGTCATCGATGCCCTTGACCAGTGCCGTGACATCACCGAAGTGTGTGTAATTGCCCCGCTGATGCTGGAAAGGTCCGGTGAGGCTTACACGGTTGTAGTCGTAGTCGAGATCGCCGGGGCTTGCGCCTTCGATCTGCAGCGGATAGCCACGGAACTGCTCGGTAGCCAGCGCGAGCGGTATCTCCGACGTGCGCACGTCGCCGTCTGCATGATTGTCGATGAGCACCTGGTCCCAATAAATCTCGAGGTTGCTGACCAGGCGAATCCGCCGCGTTCCCGCAGGCAGCTTGCCGGTCAGATCCACCACGATTGTGCGTTCCAAGCCAGCCGGGAAACCCGCCTCGCCGGGAATGCGCTGCCATGTGCCGGTGGGCAATTCGGCTTCGACGTACGGCGAAATCGGCTTCACTCCTGCTTGCCATGCGGAATAAAGCGATGTCGCGCTGAAGTAGTTCACATATCCCGTCATCAGCAGGCGCAGCGGAACTCCCGGCTTTACCTCGCCCAGATCCAACGTCAAGCTGTGCACATTTGCAAAGCCGTCGTAGGGCGACGGCGTAAACCCGCTTGCAAACTTGTGGTCGCGCCGGCTTAACTCGTCCAGCACGTTGCGACCATTGCCATCCCAGGCATTCACGGGCAGCCGGGCACCCTCCGAAGCCACCACGCGTCCCGAGGCGAACGGGGGATCGTCGAGGAACCGCTCGTCAGGGTTGACTTCGACATTTTCCGGGTGATCTACCGCAACCAGCCGCAATTGGTCGATATAATTCACTTCTTCCATGGGCTCAATGAAGCGGAGGCTCAGCTTCCCGTTCACCGGCACAATCTGATCGCCGGCCACCTTGATCCATTCGCTTGGATTGGGCGTGTTGCGCCGTGTGGGCGTGAACCAGTGGCCTACAACCGCCGCTCCGATCACATCTGTAACCAGCCTGTACTTGTGCCCATCCCAGGCAAACAGCACTGGACACGAGCTTCCGCGGCGATCGGCCTCTTTCATCGTAATTACCGGCGTATGCGGCAAATCGATTTCATCCTGCAGCACGCCCGTGGGCCACAGTATGCGCAGCAAATCGATGCCGTCTGCCTTGCCAAGCCCGATAAGAAGCTGCGGCGGACCCTGTGTCTGATACCCCGACGAGCCGGCAAGCTCCCACTTCTGCCACTGGCCGCTCGAAAAAATCTCCACCTTCACGCCCAATGCGGTTTTGTTATCCGCATAGCCAATCAGATCGAGACGCACGGAGCGATTTTTATTTGCGCCCACATTGCGCAGCAGCACCGGCGGAGCATTCAATTGCGTCACAATGAGGTCCGCGGCACCGTCGCCATCCACGTCGGCCGCAATCAGCCCCCTCGGCGCACGCAGTTTTAAGCTGTCCAGGCCAAGTGCGCGGCTCACATCCTCAAAGGTGCCATCGCCGCGATTGCGAAACACTTTTATCCTTGGGCCCGACCTGGTGTCCACAATCGCCGCCAGATCGATCCACCCGTCGTTGTCAATATCGATTGGAGTCAGGCCCCATCCGCGCAATGCGCCTTCCAATGGCAGATTCACGCGTTCAAATTGGCGGCCAATATTGTTCGGTCCCGCGACATTGCGCCATAGTGTCAGTCCCGGCGCGCCGGCGTGCGTGACGGCGATGTCCATCCAGCCGTCCTTGTTGTAGTCCAGTACCGCGATGCCCTCTGTCGTCGGCAGCTTCTCGTTTTGGTAAAGAGGTTGGACGGGGTATTTGCCCTCGCGAGGGTTGACATAGAAAAGCGGCGAAGGTCCGTCGCCGGTCATCGCCAAATCCACCGCGCGATCGTTGTTGAAATCGGTCAGAATCGCCGCAGCCGTCGTGCCGCTGCCACCGAGCCCGGTCGGCGCAGTCCACTCGGTGAAGGTCTTGTTGCCATTGTTTCGCCACAGCACATTCGATTCATCACCGGGCTTGAGCGGCGAACCGGTCATCAGCAAATCCAGATCGCCATCGTGGTCAAAGTCCACAAAAGTGATGCCCGTGGGCCGATTGCGCGGCGCGAGCCCTGCCTCCTCCGTCACATCCTGGAATTTCCCTTTGCCGAGATTCCGAAACAGCCGAACTCCATCGTCCAGCGCCACAGCAATATCGTTCAAGAGGTCCCCGTCGTAATCGCCTACGGTGCAAGCGACCGCATGGCCTGAAACCTTCAATCCCGCCGCCGCCGCATCCAATTCTTCAAAGCTGCCATCGGCGCGCCTGTGCAGAACTCGAATGGCCTGCGCGCCCGACTGCATCAGCACCAGGTCCATGCTCCCTGAGCCGGTCACGTCCATCATGCAGGCGCCACCGGTTTCGCTGGATTGGCCTGTTCCGGCGGCGAGGGTCTGCGCCTCCAAGTGCACTGGGATCATCTCCCGCTGAACCTGTTGCGGCTCCTCCACCGGCGTTACTGTTGAGTAGCGGCCCTGCTCACCATAGGCCAGCCCGATGGGCGCCCCGATCTTCGTGCTTGTCAGGTGTTGGAAGAGTCTGAAGTCCTCCTTCGCTTCCTGCAAGTGCCCTGACCGCTGCAAGTCCCTCGCTAACTGAAATTCGGCAGAAGCATGCAAGGGATTGACTTCCAGCGCCTTCTGCAAGATCGCGATAGCTTTGTCAAATTGCCTCAGTTCCGCATAGCAGACCCCCTCAAAATAGTACGAGTCCGCATCCCGGGGATCGAATTTCACCGCCTGCTGAAAACTGGCCAGCGCCGCGTCCAGTTCGTTGTCGGCGTGTTGCGCCAAACCCAGGTTGTACCACGCCTGCGGATTATCAGAATCAAGAGCGATGGCCTGGCGCAAATACGTCTTTGCCTCGGGCAGCCTTTGCAGCGTCATCAGAGCGATTCCTTCGTTGATGGCGGCCTGTGCCAGCTTCGGGTCCTTCTTGAAGGCTTCGGCAAAGGAACTGGCGGCGCGCTCGGTAAACTGCTGCCCCATCTGCGCCACCCCGCGATTGTTCAGCCGGATAGCCTCTGCGTCGTAATGTTGCTCCACCGCTGCCATTGCGGTCGTCGCCGCAAGAAATAAGAGTGCCGCAAGGCTGCCAATTCGCATCAATCTTTTCCCCAACGTGATCTCCAACACAACTGGGCATTCGCAGCCCCATTTCAAAAGCACAAACATCAGTGTATGCGAGCCGGCGTCCCGGCCGTATCGGACCAGTGCAGAGTCGCCCCCGTACCAAGAGCAGCGAGCAACTCAATGCATGAGATGGCGTGGTGCAGTCAAATCCGGCAATATTTCGTCCAGCTTTCGCGCGAACTTTCTCCAAGGCTGCCTCAATTTATAATTTTTGTGTGATTTCTAAACTTGAAGGTTGCAGATTAGTCGTGTTTTCGGCGTGTACCGCCATCGAGTCCAGAAAATCTTACTTGCTCGTTTCTTTTGGCACGCAGCGTCTGACCACGCAAACGCTTAGAACGCAGGAAGGCTCACGAATTCCCTGTGAATAATGTACAAACCAGCAAGCGGCGCATCGGCGTGGTCACCACCTCGCGGGCAGATTATAGTCACCTTTACTGGCCCCTCCGCGAACTGGCCGCCCGGCCGGAAGTCGACCTGGGTGTCTTTGCCCTTGGCCCCCATCTCTCGCCCGAATTCGGCATGACTATCGCCGAGATCGAACGCGACAAATTCCCCATCAAATCGCGCATCGAGTGCCTGCTTAGTTCCGATACGGATACCGGTATGGCCAAGACTATCGGCATCGCCATCCTCGGGCTGGCCGACGCCCTTACCGCCTGGCGCCCCGTCCTGCTGCTCCTGATCGCCGATCGCTACGAGATGCTCGCTCCCGCATCCGTCGCACTTGCCTTGCGCATCCCCGTCGCCCACATCGAAGGTGGCGAGGTGAGCCAGGGCGCCATCGACGACCACGTGCGCAACGCCCTCACCAAGTTGGCTCACATCCACTTCACTTCTACAGAGACCGCGCGTCGCCGTGTCATCGCCATGGGCGAGGAGCCGTGGCGCGTCCATCGTGCCGGCGCCCCTTCGCTCGACCATCTCAGCCGGTCAAATCTGCTCGACCGTCGGGCTCTCGAAGCCCAACTTGGCGTCACGCTCGAGCCTCCAACGCTGCTGGCCGCCTGGCATCCCGTCACCATTCATCGCGATACCAACGTCGAAGCCGATGCATTCTTCTCTGCTCTCGCCCAGGTCCCCGGCCAGGTCCTCTTCGTGTACCCAAACGCCGACGCCGGCAGCTACGCTCTCATCCAACGCACACGTGCTCTCGCTGAACTGCGCGCGAACACCCACGTTTTTGTAAACCTCGACGCCGTAACCTACTGGAGCCTACTCGGCCAGGTTGACGCGCTGGTCGGCAACTCGTCCAGCGGCATTATGGAAGCGGCTTCTTTCCGTCTGCCCGTGGTCAACATCGGAATGCGCCAGCAGGGCCGTGAGCGTGCACGCAATGTGATTGACGCGCCAGCCGAGACTTCTTCCATCCGCGCCGCCATTGAACGCGCCCTCAGCGGGGACTTCCGCGAAGGCTTGCGCGGCATGGCCAATCCCTACGGCGATGGGACGGCTGCAATGACGATCGCCGGCATACTCGCCAGAATCCCGCTTGAAAACCTGCTCATAAAGCAACCCGCGCGGCTTCTCGAAGATCACGAGAGTGACACAGCGAATGCGATTCTCCGCCAAATCGTTCAAGAGTGAACCTGAAGTCATTCATAGGTTCAAAATCGGCATAGGAAGAGGGTCCAACCAATGTGAAACTGTTCCTTTACATGGGTCTGCGAATAGCTCAACCATCTTCGGCGAAATGTAAACGTTTATAACTTGTATTCTACCTGTCGCAGCTTATCAGCTATAACTTGGATCGCGTCATTTAGCGGTCAATTCTCACTTTCAGACCGCTCACGAATCGCCTTGATTCTCATCTAAACCACCAGAGAGCTTGCCAACGCGTAGGCTTTCGAGCAACCCCCGTTCGCTCGAGAGCATCTCTTGTTATCTACGCGAGCACGTAGAGTTGAATCAACAAGGATGAGTTCTTGACAGGGCCGAAAGGGCGGCTCAGTATTTCCTCAAATGGCCAGTGGGTCATTGAATCTCAAAATGGGAATCCGCACCCGGATTTCCAAATATTGAAGCGGCTGCCCTTTCATCCAACTCCCTAGACTGAGTCAATCCAATGTTGAAGAGCAGGTACTTATGGTTGTCAAAACACAGAGCAAGGGCCGCGGTGTTACGGGACTGCATGTCGGGATGAACAATGTTCGGCGCTATTTTCCCAAGGGCACCTCATGCATTGAGCTACAACTCGACCATTTGAATATTCGATGCGGTCTGACTCCCGAATTCTGGCAGGGCCAGCCTGACATATTCGATCCCAGGCTGGGCGCGTGGCTGGAAGCCAAACATCTACACGGAGAACCCGGGCGCGCCTCAGTCCCTCTGGTGATGATTCCCGCTGGCGAGAATTCCTTCCGTCTGCAGCGCGTTTCGCTGAATGGCCACGCCAAAGATAAGCTACCCCCGGATGATGTGGCCTGAGCCTGTAGCACGCTACCCCGCTTTCTCCGCGAGGACGCTTCTTTCGTGGCAAACGGCCGGGTGCCTAGCTGACTGCTGATTGACTGCTCACAAACCCGAACCTTCAGGCAACCTTCCGCTTGCAGTCCTCGTCCAGTCTTCTGTCTTGATAGACTCAGGATGCAATGAGCATCGAACAACTTCAGGAGTCCGTGGAGCGCTGCTTTGCCGCAGGGCCGGCCGCCTTCGGCGATCCATCCGCGATGGACGTGTTTCTCGAACTGCGCGCAGCGCTCGAGGGAGGCGACGTGAGGGCAGCCTCGCCCGACCCGACGTCACCCATTGGCTGGCGAGTCAACACCTGGGTCAAACAGGGTATTCTGCTTGGCTTTCGCCTTGGCGTCCTTCACAACTTTTCTGCGGGCGGGCTCTCGTTTGTCGACAAACACACTTTTCCGGTGCGGCAGTTCGCCGCCGATGAAGGTCTCCGGATTGTTCCTGGCGGATCCTCGGTGCGTTCTGGCGCCTACGTGGCCCGCGGAGTCGTTTGCATGCCCCCCATGTACATCAACGCCGGGGCTTGGGTCGATGAGGGCACGTTGGTCGATTCGCACGCCCTGGTCGGCTCTTGCGCACAAATCGGCAAGCGCGTCCACCTCAGCGCCGCGGCGCAAATCGGCGGCGTGCTCGAGCCGGTCAACGCAAGCCCCGTGGTCATCGAAGACGACGTGATGGTTGGGGGCAACTCAGGCGTCTACGAGGGAACCATCGTCCAGCGCGGCGCCGTCTTGGCTGCCGGAACCATCCTCACCCGCGGCACCCCCCTATTCGACGTGGTCAACGGAACCATCCTGCGAGCCACTACCGACCTCCCGCTCATCGTCCCGGCAAACGCGGTCGTGGTGCCCGGCTCTCGAGCAATTACCAAGGGCCGGGGTCAGGAATGGGGCCTCTCAGCCTATGCCCCGGTCATCGTAAAATACCGCGACGATAAAACCGACCTGAGCACCACTCTGGAAGATTTGCTACGGTGAATCCCATGAGTTTTCGCACCCTGAAGGTCATTCCCATTCTGCGCATCTTTTCCGAGGAAAAGGCGCGCGAGTTCTACCTTGATTACGCCGGTTTCCATCTGGACTGGGAGCACCGCTTCGAGCCGAGTGCTCCCCTTTACATGCAGGTTTCGCGCGATGGCCTTGTCCTTCACCTCTCCGAACATTACGGCGACGGATCTCCCGGGACGCGCTTTCAGGTTGACTTCGTGGGCGTCCGCGAGTTGCACGCCGAACTGGCTGCCAAGAACTATCCTTACTGGCGACCCGGCATCACCGAAACATTCTGGGGAACAGCACAACTGAACCTCCTCGATCCATTCGGGAACAAGATCAGTCTCTGCGAACCGAAACAAAACGCTCAACCGGAATCGCAAACTGAATGAAGGGGACGCGGTTTAGCCTGTATCGATGGAAGTTCAGCAAGCCACAGAACTACTTCAACTCATTCGCTGGGGCGTCGTCGGCCCGGGTCGCGCCGCCGCGCGTTTCGCCAAGGGCCTGTGCGCCGTTGACGGAACTGCACTCCAAGCGGTGTGGGGACGCACCAATGACCGCGCCCAAGCCTACGCAAACCGCTTTTCGGTGCCACTGATTTTCGACACGCTCGATCAGTTCCTCGCCAGCGAGATCGACTCCATTTACGTCGCGACCCATCCTGACAGCCACGCTGAAATCTGCTTGAGAGCCTTAGCCGCCGGAAAACACGTGCTTTGCGAAAAACCCGCGGCCCTCAATGTCCGCCAGCTTGAACAGGTGCTCGCCGCAGCCCGCGGCCATGGCTGCCTCTTCATGGAAGCCATGAAGCCTCCGTTTTACCCACTCTACCAGCGCCTCCGGGAGCATCTCAAAGCCGACCCCATCGGCCCCGTGGGCTTCGTTCGAGCCGGACATTCCGACTCCAGTATCGCCGCGGACTATCCGTTGCACTTCGCCGAACTGGGCGGTGGCGGCATCATGGGCATCGGCCCGTACGAGGCGTTTCTCGCCCTGGATTGGCTCGGACCTTTCACGCGCATGCAGACCATGGGCCGCGTCAACCCGGCCGGCGTGGACTCCTTCGCGCTGATCCAGACGGAGCATGAGCGCGGGATGTCCCAGCTCCACACTGGGATCGATCTGCTCAGCCGCGGGGACGCTCTGCTCTCAGCGCCGCGCGGCTTCGTCACCATTCACGCAAATTGGTGGAATCCCGCCCGTGCCACCATTCGCTACATCGACGGCCGCACCATAGAGCTCGATGAGCCCTTCACCGCGGGCGGTTTTAATTATGAAACTGCCCACTTCTGCCATCTCATTCGTACTGGCCAGAGCGAAAGCCCCGAAATCACCCACGCCCTCTCGCTCGAAATGGCCCGCTTGCTCGAAGCCGCCCGCACCGCTCTCGGTGTCCAATTCCCTGGAGAATGAACTCATATGATGAACCGAGAGGCTGCAGGATTTCCCATAAACTGATTACTCTAGGTTGGGAACGAAAACACCCAGCACAACTTCGGATCAATGAATTTGAATCCCTCTGCTCGCTTCAGAACAGATTCAAACCCTGCGGCCGAATCAAGCTGGCTGGATCAAGGCCGCCGGCTTGTCGAACTGGTGCATGGGGCAGGCAGTGTATCCTCGGCTTGAACGGCGCTGCAAAAGATCGGGTTACGTGGAGCCGGTCCATCACCACGTAGCGCGTGCGCAAGCCGCCCGCTGTCTCAGGCAGGTCGGCGGGAACCTGCTTGCGGTCGACGTAAATCACCAGCGCCGCCTCTCTGGGATTGTCGAGGCTTTGCCCCACACCCACACCAAAGAACGCCGGATTCTGCTGCATCAGACCGCGGGCAATTTGCCGCTTAATAGCCAATGCCTGGTTCAGAGCCGCGGCTGTCAGTCCCGGTGAACCTGCAATCGTGTTCGCCATCGGTGCCACCCCGAAAGCCACTGCGCGCAGGTTGGTGGGGATCACCAGGGTACGTACACCATCCACAGTGTCCGGCACAACAGCTTGCATATTCTCATTCGCATAGACAATCACCGCCGCCTCGCCCGGATGATCGCTGCTTTTGCCCAGGGTTACGCCCAGAATACCGGCCGAAGGGTTTATCAGAAGGCGCGCCGAAGCCAGAGCCTGTTGTACACGCGCAATCTCCGCATCGCTCAGCGCGAGAGCCTGCGCGGCTGCCACCGTACTGTCGCCATAGCTGAGGCAGCCAACCGCATGGTCAGCGCCGCCAACAAATGTATAACTCGTACCGCCGCCGACTTGTGTGCTCAACTCGCTCAGCACGTCACCCACAGGGTTGGCCACGCCCTGCCCCACACCCGACACGTCCGTGCCGCCGGCAAAAAAAAGCCCTATCGGCTCGGCGTTGGAAGCGTCCACGACCAGCGCGCCGGAGTCTCCTGAATCGCTGAATCGATTACCGCTGATAGCCACCTGGTTAGTGAATGTCTTGGTTAGATACGGCCTGGTTTCCGCGCAGTCGCGGAAGTAGTCCACAGAAATATCTACGCTGACCGCCGAAACACCACCGCAGGTCAATCCCGTAGTGCGACCGCTTTTGGCAACCCGAAGATCAAGCGAAGCTGCCTCGCCCTTGCCGCCCGACGATGAGATGCCGGGAGGCGCGGCGGCCAGCATGCCGTCAGCCTGCCGCGCCCCCAATTCCAGAATGTTGCCAGCCGCATCGACGCTGCGCGAAGCCACCTGTGCGATAGCTGCGTCCGCATTTGTCTGGTTCGAATTGAGCGGCAACCAACCGGTCAGCGAGCCCACCGGCACCGTGCCCGGCCCCTCTCCGTTGGGCGTGCAGTTGTTGTCGATCAGGCCCGGCTGCACAATGGCGTCGCCCACGCTGGCATGATCGCTGCGTGCCAGCACGTGATTGTTGCTTAAAAGATATTGCCTGCCGCTGCTGTCCTGGATGAGCGATCCCAGCGTCCCACTGCAGCAGTCCACAATGGTGTTGCCGTTCAAATCGAAATCGTTATTATTGCCGCCAGAACTGCCTAATTCGATCGGACCGGCCAACTGGGCCTGGTGACTCGCCGGGTTGCTCGCTACCCCCGCAGTGTTCAGCAGCACTACTGCCTCTGTCTTTGCGGCCGAATCACCCGCCGTGGCCACCACATACGTGACACCGGTGACCGCGATTGTTGAAGGCGCGGTGTAAGTCACGCTGCAAGAGGTAAAGGCCTTGCTTGATCGCTGACAATTCGTCGGACCCAAGGTTCCTTCGCCGCCGCTGGAGCCTGTCGCCGTATCAGCGAGCGCAAAGTGTATTTCGGTCCCTCCACCGGCTTCGGCAAGGTATCCGGTCAGGATTACGGTGCCATTCGCGCCCAGCGCCACGTTCTCGGGAGTGAGCGGTTGTTGAAACCCGGGCGTCAGTGTCAATACGGAGGTTGCCCTTACCGTGGGATCGGACTTGAGAGCCGCGGTCACCACCACTTCAACCCGGTCTGCGGTCAGATAGCTGGGCGGAATGTATTGGCCGGCTACGCTGATGGTGCCAGGTCCAGCAATCGGATCGCCGCCCGAAACTGCCCATCTCACATCCGCCGTGCCTCCGCCAGCTCGCAGTGCGGCAAACTGGTGCACAGCAACGCCGCGGGAATTGGTCGCATTGCAACCGGTGCAGTTGGTGTCAATAGTTGCCGCGACCGGCGAGATGGAGAGCATTGAGTTGGCGGGACTTGCGGTCACAGGTCCGGCGCCGCATCCAGCAAGCGCAGTCATTACCGGTACCAGTAGCGCCACAAGCAGCCGAAGCCCAAGTGCGGGCATACTCCCCGTAACGGAAAGGGCCCTTTCAGGCAACGCTTTTATCGTGGTTTGCGTAGCAAGCGGCAATGTTTTTCTGCTCGATTCACCGGAACGTGCGGCGGGGGGGACTTCGACGAACCTTCGATATTAAGGGTAACGCACGGGCCGCACAAATGGATTAAAACAAGGCCATATCCGCTTTTCGGGCAACTCTCGCCTTAAAAAAATTTCTTCAGTCACCAGCGATTCGAGAGACACGAGCACCGCCTCGAGCTCTGAATGCCTCACGGCATTGGAGTTGAGAGCGAACGCGCACCGGCAGGGCAACATAAGCCTCAGGGCAGGCCAGCAGACATGACCCATCCGTAATAACACTTCTGTAATTCTGGTAACGACCAGAATGTGATTAAAGTCACGTTTTCTGGTTACAGATGTCATACACTGCGAAGCATGGGGAACGGTACGTATTGAAATAGCACCTAAGCAACAATCAATTTCACACGAAGAAATAGACCATTCAACTTGGTGCTCAGCTGGCTACCTGTGTGCGATCAATCCGATCGCCCGACCGGAAATCCCCGCGTGTCGTTGATCTGGGGAAAAAGGCAATCGGGATACCAAGTCATTCAGGCCGGAGCAAAGGCCGCAGTACAAGCGGAGGGCTCATGCAGTCATTTGGAGAAGATCACGGTCAATCGACAATTCTCATGGCTGCCTTTGTTGGGTTGCTCTCACTAGGCTTCGTGGCGCTTGCGCTGGATGTGGGATTCCTGTTCCACACCAAAAGGATGGCACAGGGCGCGGCTGATGCGGCAGCACTTGCCGCGGCAGAAGAACTCCCGTATGGGGCAACCGCAGAGGCGAGTGCCGCCAATGCAATGGCGAAAATGAACGGTTTCGACACGACACGCGCCACAAACCCTGCAACGGTGACCCTGAACTCACCGCCGAAGTCGGGAAATTATGCCGGTTCGTCAGCAGGCACCTATGTTGAAGCGATTGTTTCCGAACCTGTCCCTACACTCTTCCTGGCCGCCTTCAAGGGTAGTGCGGCTACCATAACTGTCGCTGCACGGGCTGTCGCTGGTGGAGGCCTGAGCAGCCCCACTTGCATTTGTCTTGAAGAGCCGACTGGAATGGGTCTCAACATGAGCAACAGCGCGCAAATCCTGGCGCCTCAATGTGGAGTCACGGTCGATTCAAGCAGCAACAATGCGGTTGGAATTGTAGGTAGCGCCGGCCTGAAAGCTCTTTCCCTTGGCACTGTGTCGTCATCTTGGGATAACTCCGGCAATATCAACAACAACGGAACTATTTCCTCAAGCACGAAGGTCGTTCAGGGGATCGCCAATCAATGCAAGCCGACGCTCACGGTTCCCACTTTGCCGAATGGTCTGCCATGCTACAGCAATCCAATCCAGGGCTGGACCGCAGCCAATAATTACACCGGGGCGTACACATTGCCCCTGGCGGGAGAGACCGCGTCGAATGGGATTGTGTGTTACACAAGCCTCGATACCAGCCAGTCTTCCTCTGTCACTTTTTCTCCGGGATATACCTACTACATCCAGGGAAACTTTGCGACGGGCGGCGGCTCGCCCCTCACCGGAAATGGCGTGACGTTTTATGTCGGAGGGACCGTGAACATTGCCAATGGGGTGACGTCGAACCTCTCTTCTCCGACAGTCGGAACGAATCCTCCCGTCCCGCAGACATTGTTTTACGCGATGGGCAACAACGTCACCATTCAGGGAGGATCAAGCTCAAATTTCTCCGGGCTTGTTTATGCCCCCAACGCGGCCGTGACGCTCAACAATGGCACCGGAACGACTTTGAACATGGATTTTGTTTCCCAATCGCTGTCGATTAGCGGTGGCGCAACTTTGAATAGCTATGCCACTTCCAACCTGGGGACGTTGAACCTCTCGGTTGCGAAGGTGGCCGAGTGAGGCATGAAAAACATGAGCCAACCCGTATTACGCTTTCTTAGAAATTGCAAAGCAACCATCCTGGCGAGCCGCAGACGGTTAGCTCCCAACGACGGAGGCGCCTTCGTCGAATTGGCGCTTCTCATGTCGTTTTTCGGAGCCCCTTTGATGCTCGGAACATCGGAAATGGGATTCGTTATCTACGATTCCATTGAGGTGACCAATGCTGCTCATGCGGGAGCTATGTACGGCATGATCAGCTCAACTTTTGCAGCGGACGCGTCAGGAATCAAGGCCGCCGCGCTCGAAGAGGCGCCTGACATTGGAAGCAACCTGACCGTGACGCCGACTATCTATTATGCATGTTCCTCTGCTTTGGGAGGCACGCAGTATTCAACACAAGCGGCAGCAAATTCAGCCTGCGCCAGCGGTTCTAATCATTCCCTCGAATTTATTCAGGTGGCTACCACCACATCTCTTACATCGCCGATTCAGATCGCGGGCTTGCCCAATACCTGGACCCTTGGCAGCACTTCGGTCATGGAGGTTCAGGAATAGCGATGTCTGCGCGCGAAATATTTCGGCAGGCGGTCAATCCCGACAGGGATCTGCCGATCCGCTTCTTGCGATCTCTGTTCCATCATGGGCGCCACAATCTCAGGCGCGATGATCGGCACAATGATCTGGCAAAAAGCGAAGACGGACAGGCGCTCGTGGAGTTCGCAATCTCCCTGAGTGTTATGGCCAGTTTCTTCTTCACCTTTATAGAAATTTGCCTGGTTTTTTACACCTATAGCATGATCTCGGAATCTGCGAGAGAGGGAACTCGGTATGCCGCTTTGCATGGGGCAACCTGCGTAACGGCGGCGCAGGTTTCGTGCACTGCTTCGACGTCGAGCATCAATCAGTACGTATCATCCATCAGTTGGCCCAATGCGGGCGGAGGCACCATGACACCCGTAACGTCGTTTCCCGATGGGAACGAGAACCCGGGAAGCCGCATAGAGGTCACCGTAAACTATGCATTCCCCATCACTCTTCCGTTCGTGCCTCCCAATGCGATATCGATGTCGAGCACATCAGAGATATACATCATTCAATGACCAGCCGATTTCGCGTTGCCCAGAGACCCAGTTATTGAAATCCAGCTACTCAATTCGGCGAGTGAACTGAATGTCTATCCCAAATGCTTCAACGCGAACCCAGGAAGCAAATGTTCCTTATTTCGAAATCCGGCAGAGAACGTGCCGGCATGAACACCAGCCCGCGCTGCATCATTCGCCTGATGGCACTTTTGTGTCATGCACAAAATGCATTTGTGGCACGCCCGCTTGCACATTGCGTGATGGTCGTCAGACTACCGCACTCCTCTACCTCCTTTAGGTTATTGATTCTTAACGAAGTGCGATGCTACAAAACACTTGCATGATATCGGCCCTCTTGATTCGCACCCAGTCTTTAGCTGGCATCTTCACGGAGGAAGAAATGAAGTTGAGTGATCTGATTACCAACGCAAGCGACTCTGACCACCTGAAATCCGAGAGTGGAAATACATTGATCGATTTTTTAAAGTCCGTGTCCGGCTCAAAGGCACCGGTATCCGTCGATGGCTATATGAAGAAGACTGAATCAGATGAATACGTAATGTTCAGTGAATCTCCACGGTCGACGTCCTGGGCTCAGATATCGGTTCGAAAAGTGCGCGCACTCGAATACTTTGGCAGAGAGTTTATTCCTGATGGCGTATGCGCAAAGGTGCGTTTGACTCTTTGATTTCGCGGGTTGCCCTGCACCCGTTAAGGACAGGACAAACGGGAGCCACGACGCCGCAAAAGAAATAACCATTCTCTTCTAATTTGGATGCCGTTGGCTTACGACTTCAAGACTCGCGGGATGATGCTATTGACCTGAGGCTCTGAGGGTCTTATTCAACCGACAGTACAAGCTTGCCGAAGTGCCGGCCATTTTCCATGAGGGTCAGGACTTCGCGGGCCTGGCTCCAGGGAAAAGTTTCCTCGACCGGTCGCAATTGCCCGCGCACGATGGCCGCGTTCATCTCTTCGAAGTCCTGGCGCGATCCCACATAGATCCCCTGGATGCGTGCCTGCTTGTGCAGGATGATCGGAAGCGAAATCGGCTCGCCTGGCCCTGCCAGAACTCCGATTTGGGCGACGACGCCACCCATGCGAAGCGCGCGGAGCGATCGTGGCAAGGTACCCAGGCCACCCACTTCCACAACCAAGTCAACGCCTCTGCCATCCGTCTTCTCCACCACCCAGCGATCCCAGTCGGGGGTTTCGCGGTAGTTCAGACCGGCTTCCAGACCCAGGCTGGACGCTCGGTCCAGCTTCTGGTGATCGGACGAGATACCCAGTACTCTCGCGCCCAAGAGACATGCAAACTGAAGGGCAAAGATCGAAACTCCACCGGTTCCCTGGATAAGCACTGTCGCTCCCGGCTTCACTGCTCCGGCGGCCAATGCATTCCACGCTGTTACGGCGGCACAGGGGAGCGTTGCAGCTTCCTCAAAGCTGAGGTGCTCCGGGATGGCGACCAATCCTGACTCAGGGAGGATGGCATACTCTGCCAGCATTCCGTCGAGGTCGCCTCCGAGTGCGCCTTTGACTTTCGCGGGAGTGGAAGGACCATCCAGCCAGTTTTGCATAAAGATTCCGGCCACCCGGTCCCCCGGCTTCCAGGCGGAAACACTCTCACCAACTTCCGTTACTTCACCTGCGCCATCTGAACAGGGAATGCGGGGAAGCTTGAGATTCGGGCTGTAGAGCCCCTTGACTATCAGCAGATCGCGATAGTTGAAAGAAATCGCGTGTATTTTGACCAACACCTCCCCGGGACCGGGATGGGGTGTCGGTCGTTCTGTAAACTCCAAAGAATCAAGGCCAAACGTCGATATCTGCCAGACCCGCATGGTGAATCCTCAACTGTTCTGATAGCACGAGAGAGCCGCCGATGGGACGACCCCGCCGCAAAACTCCCGTAAAATGAAGATATGGCTCGTGGTTGGGAAAGTAAATCCGTGGAGGAGCAGATGGCGAATGCCTCGCAGCATCCGGAAGTGAAACCCGGCAACGGCTTTGTGAGCGAAGAACAGCGCCGGCTCGCCGATCAGAAGCGTGCCGAGCGGGAGCGCCATAAGCAGGCGTTGAATTTGCAACGCGAAAACATCCTGTCGCAGAGAACTTCTCATCCCGCCCGCCGTTCTGCGCTCGAGGCCGCCCTGACCCAAATTGAATCGCAGATCGCGGCACTCGAATAGCTTCGTCCGATCGCCCGCCGGACTATTCCTCCCGGGAAAAGAGCAGCGAGTTGGCCTGCTGCACGGGCGTCAGTGTGACACGCGCAATGTTCACATGCGGGGGCCGACCGGCCGCCCAGACGATCACGTCCGCCACATCTTCCGCGGTGAGGGGTTTGACGCCCTTGTAGACTTTGGCGGCGCGCTCAGCGTCGCCGTGGAAGCGCACCAGACTGAAATCGGTCTCGACCATGCCAGGGTCCACACTGGTCACACGCACTGGCGTTCCCAACACATCCTGGCGAAGACCGTCATTGATGGCCCTTTCGGCCGCCTTGCTTGCGCAGTAGACGGCACCCTTGGGATAAGTTAGCTCGCCCGCCGTGGAGCCGAGATTGATGACATGACCGCGCCCGCGAACCACCATACCTGGCACTACGGCGCGGGTGACGTAAAGCAGCCCCTTGACATTGGTATCGATCATCTCTTCCCAGTCTTCGATTCTGCCCATGTAGAGTTTGTCGAGTCCGCGGCTGAGGCCGGCGTTGTTCACCAGAATGTCGATTTCCGCCCACTCCGGCGGAAGGTCGTCGATGGCCTGCTGAACGGCGCGGTGATCTCGAACGTCAAGGTCGATCGAGTGAACGGCCGCAGCGCCGCGCTCCAGTGCGCGAGAAGCCACTTCAGCGAGCTTTCCAGCCCGGCGGGCCGCGAGCAGCAGCCGAACGCCCTCGGATGCGAAGGCAAGCGCCGTGGCGGCGCCAATACCCGCGCTGGCCCCGGTGATGAAGACGATTTTTCTCTTAAGGCTCATAGGGCTATCTTAATCAACTGCCGAGAAGTCCAGCGTGACAGCGGCTACGGAATTCGGATCCGAACCGCATTCCCCTCGCACGCGGATCATCACTTCCTGCTCCGCTCGCCTCAATTGTTCGCCGGCCCGCGCCGCTGTGCCATGCGGTATTGGCCTACGGCCCAATCTTCGTTGGCGAGCCCGGCTTTTTCGGCCTGCGCAAAGACTTCGGCCAGGTTTTCCGCCAGGCTGAGGCGAGTGTGCCGGCTGGCGGCGGCCTCGCGCAACAGGCGCAGATCCTTTGCCCCTAATGAAATGGTGGCGCCGGCTTGCTCAGGCGGGTGCAGCATGACATTTCCATAGGCCGCATAAAACGGCGATTGAAAAAGCGCGCTGTTGACGGCCTCAAGGAATGCTTCGGGCGCAATGCCTTGCGACTCCGAATAGACAAAAACCTCACTGAGCGAGTGAATCATGGCGCTGATAAGGAAGTTGCCACCCAGTTTGAGCGCATGGGCCATTCTCGGCTCGCTTCCGACCACCGAAAAGCCGCGCGAAAGGACTTCCAGCAAAGGGCGGGCTTTGGCGACGGCTGAGTCCGCGCCTGCGGCCACAATCCAGAGGCGGCCCTCCTCGGCCACATTGGGCCTGCCAAAGACAGGCGCGGCGACAAAGGCCTGGTTGTGACGCCCATGTTCTGCCGTCAGCCGTTCAGACAGCGCGACGCTGATGGTGCTCATGGAAACATGGAGCGCACCGGGCTTCAGCGCTTCGAGCACACCATTCTGACCGAAGAGAACATCCTCATGTGCCGCGTCGTCGAAGAGCATAGTCAGGACTGCTTCTACGCCCCCGACGGCTTCTCCGGGCGTCTCTGCGACATGCGCTCCGTGCGAAGCCAAAACATCAGCTCGCGGACGGGAGCGATTCCAGACGGTGACTTCGTGTCTCGCGCCCAAAAGGCGCAGCGCCATGGGCGAGCCCATCTTGCCCAACCCCAGAAATGCCACTTTCATTCTTAGACTCCTGCACCTCAAATCCAAGATTACCCTTTGTTATTCCCAACTCCCCGCAACTGGACAATTAAACTGAATGTTCGATGCTGCGAACCGTAAATGCGACGCGTTATGTCCTTCCCTTGCGCGAAGGAGGCTCTCTGCCTGCCATCGTGGAGGCTAATGACCTTGGGCTCTACGTGGTCAAGTTCCGCGGTGCAGGACAGGGTGTGCTGGCGCTGATTGCCGAGCTGGTTGCCGGCGAGATTGGCCGCGCCCTCGGCCTGCGCGTGCCCGAGATTGTATTTGTCGAAATCGATGCCGAACTCGGCCGCAACGAACCGGATTATGAGATTCGCCAGTTGCTGAAGGCCAGTGTAGGCCTAAACCTTGCCCTCGATTACCTTCCCGGCTCGGTCATGTTCGACCCCGCGGCGCAAGATTCGGCTTCCCCGGACGAAGCGTCGATGATGGTATGGTTCGACGCATTTACGCAAAATGTGGACCGCTCGCCCAGGAATGCCAACCTACTGGTTTGGCATCGCAAGCTCTATCCCATTGACCATGGAGCCGCGCTCTTTTTCCACCACGACTGGGCCACCATGCATAAGAAGATTGAATCGCCATTCGCGCAGATCGAACATCATGTCCTGCTGCCCTGGGCCTCGGAGATCGAACAGGCTGCGGCAATTGCTCACGAAGAACTGACGCCCGCCGTGCTCGCTGAAATTGTTGGACAAGTGCCGGAGAAATGGCTGGAAAGCATCCCCGGCGTCCTCAGCGCGGACCAACGGCGAACCGCGTATGTGGATTTCTTTTCCCGGCGGCTGGCTGCAGCGCATATCTTCGAACAGGAGGCGATTCATGCACGCTCCCGCCTCGTTTGATTACGCTATCCTGCGTGTGGTCCCGCGCGTGGAGCGGCAGGAGTTCATGAATGCAGGGATCGTTGTGCTCTGCCTTGAGAAGCGGTATCTCGCTGCGCGCATTCATCTTGACACAGATCGGCTGAAAGCCCTTTGGCCGGAAGCCGATGCGGAGCTGGTCGCCCAGCATCTCGAAGCAATTCCCCGCATCTGCGCGGGCGAACCCGGCGCCGGACCCATCGCGCAACTCTCGCAGCGGGAACGGTTCCACTGGCTTGTCTCGCCTCGCAGCACCATCATCCAGCCATCACCCGTTCACACCGGGGTGTGCGATGGCACGGACGGTCTGCTGGACCGGCTGACGCAGCAATTGCTCGCTTGAATGATTGTTCACGGCTTGGAGCAAAGTTGATAAGGGTGCAGTCGCGCCTAGGCGGGCGCGACCATATGGTGGGCAATGGCAAACAGTGCCAGTTCAAGGCGTGTTGACACGCCGGTCTTGTCGAAAATATTCGACAGGTGGCGTTTAACAGTCTCTTCGCTCAGTCCGAACTGTTTGGCAATATCGCGGTTGCTGCATCCTTCCACGATGCATCCCACCACCTCAAGTTCACGTGGAGTGAGGCCGTAGGTTTTAGGCTGCGGGGGCGTAGCCTGTTGCATCAGGTCGTGGAGAGCCGAGACCAGGTTCACGACGCGTTTGCCGCCGATCCAATAGTCACCCGCGCACACGGTGCGGATGGCGGTCTTCAAATGGCCTGCGAGAGCGTCTTTCAGCACGATACCTCGGGCACCAATGTGGAGCGCCTCGATGATCTGCTGGGTGGTAATGGTGGAGGTGAGGAGCAAAATCTTGACCGAAGGTGAGCCCTTCATAATGGCGCGCATGGCTTCGAGTCCGGGCAGGCGCGGCATCGCCACATCGAGCAGCAGGATATCCGGCTGGAGATCGAGTGTCTGGGTGATTGCTTCATCGCCGTCATCGGCTTCGCCGACAACGTCAAAACCCTCATCAGTGGTGAGCATGTTCCGCACACCAATGCGGACCACAGGGTGGTCGTCCGCCAATATGATTCGCGTAGGTCTTTCCACTCGAGCGGGTAACCTCCCATTGATCGAACCGGCAGCGTGGCGGAGCAGGATGGCTACCTGCACAAATCGGCGATGCCCAGACTCCTTTGAACCGCCGGACAACCACTCACTCTGCCTACGTCGGAAATTCTACATCAAGCATACGCTCAAGGGTCTCGGCCGTGGCTTTCAAATCGCGGAGGATGACCGCGGAGTTATTCAATTGGTCACTCTCAAGCTCAAGCAGCGTACCGAGGTGGGCAGCCTGCCGAACGCCCGCCATGCCGCAGCCCCCTTTAATAGTGTGCCCAATGCGGCGGGCTTCTGCGGCGTCGCCGTTGGCAATGGCTGTCTCGAGCATGGCGCTCCGTTTTTTCAGGTCCGCAGTGACCGTCACATAGACCTGCCGCACCGCCGATTCCGGCATTAGCTGCCGAAATTGAGCGAGAGTCTCGGAGTCGATGACAGGCTCGGACGGATCCGCGACCGTCGCCGCAGGCTTCAGGGAATGCTTGTTCAGCAGGTTTTGCAGCGTTTCAGAGCTGAAAGGCTTCAACAGGAAGCCGTCTGCGGCGGCCGTCAAATCGTCAGTGGGATTGCTCCCGCTGATGGCGTAAATGCCGGCTTTGCTGCGAGCGCGAAGCCCTTCAATCAGCTTCACTCCGCTGAGGCCCTGCATTTGCACGTCTACCAGGATCACTTGAGGCATGCACTCGCCTGAATCCAGCATCTCCAGCGCGTTGGCGCCATCCACTGCGGTATGCAACGTGTATCCGCTCAGGGTCAACAGGGTCGCAATTACCTCGCGGCTGATCATATCGTCGTCGATCAGCAAGACGGTCGGAAAGTTTCGATCTGCTCCGATGCCAAGCATTCATTTAGTTTGCGCCCGTGCAAGCGGAACCTGCCGTAAATATTTGCTTCCATGAACCTTGGATGCGAACACCTCAGTTCCCGATGACCGACCAGATCAACGATCTGCACTGAGGGGCCGTGGGCGATATTGAGCCTGCGGGCAGCGAGGTCCATCGTCAGGCAGTCCCCGTTGCCTACACCGCCAACGATCCAGGTCTTTGAGACGAAAAAACGCTTTCCCGCCAACTCACCGGGGTTCGGAAAGCGTTGCGCGGCGAGCGGCAAGGACACCAACAGCAGAGCAAGGACCGAGGCTCCTCTCATCGTGGAACGCTCCTTGGATGCCAAGAGGCACCGTGGTCGCTGTCCGTTCGATTCTCAGGCTACTCATTCGCGAGCGAAATCTCGTGGAGCCATCCCGGCGCTTTCAGCAACTCGCGAGGCCGGGATCCATCCGCAGGACCAACCAGCCCATCCCGCTCCATCAGATCGATGAGATGCGCAGCGCGACCGTATCCGATTCGAAGACGCCGTTGCAGCAGTGACGTGGAAGCCTTGCCAAATTCAAAAACCAGCCGTACCGCATCGTCGAACATGGGGTCGTTTTCGTCCGGATCGCTGTTGGAGCCTTCCACGTTAGGGCGGTCGTCCTTGGGCGACTCCAGGAAGCCTTCAACGTACTCGGCCTGGCCCTGATCTTTCCAGAAGCCGACCACCGCAGCCGTCTCCTTCTCGCTTACATAAGGCGCATGCAACCGCATCAGGCGGCTGGTCCCGGGCGGCAGAAACAGCATGTCGCCGCGTCCCAGCAAGGCCTCGGCGCCGTTGGTATCGAGGATGGTCCGCGAGTCCACCTTCGTCGCCAGGCGGAAGCTGATGCGCGTGGGGATATTGGCTTTAATGAGACCGGTAATGACGTCCACGCTGGGCCGCTGGGTGGCCAGAATCAGGTGAATCCCCACGGCGCGTGCCATCTGCGCGAGCCGCGTAATGGACTCTTCCACGTTGGACCGGTCAAGCATCATCAGGTCGGCCAGTTCGTCGATGATGATGACAATGTACGGCAGCGGGTCCTCTTCTTCGCCGTCAGAAAAGAGCGAAGGCATGGTGCCTTCAAACAACTTGTTGTATTGGTCGATGTTGCGGACGCTGCGACTGGCCAGCAGTTTCAGGCGGCGTTCCATCTCGCGGACGGCGTTGCGCAGCGCATTCGCGGCCAGCTTGGGCTCAGTGATGATGGGCGTGAACAGGTGAGGAATGCCCTCGTACATGCCCAGTTCCACGCGTTTGGGGTCGACCAGGATAAGGCGCACCTGGCTGGGGATGGTACGGAACAGCAGGCTCATGATCATGGCGTTGATAGCCACCGACTTGCCTGAGCCCGTGGAGCCGGCAATGAGCACGTGCGGCATGGAGGCCAGGTCGGCGGTGACAATGCGGCCGTTGATGTCTTTTCCCATGGCCAGCGTCAGCCGCGACTTGGCCTTGTGGAACGTATCCGACTCCAGCACATCGCGCAGGTGAATTGTTTCGCGCTCGTGGTTCGGTACCTGGATGCCGACCGTGCTCTTCCCCGCCATGCGCTCAATCAAAATGCTTTCGGCCCGCATGGCCAGGCACAAGTCCTCTGCGAGGCCAGTGACACGGCTGTATTTGACGCCCGCTTCGGGCTTGAACTCATATGTCGTGACCATCGGGCCGGGATTGATCTGCACAACTTGTCCCCGCACGTCGAACTCGCCGCATTTTTCAACCAGGACCTTGGCCTCTTCGCGAAGTTCATCCTCGCGAACCACCTGCGGACCGACACCGGCATTCAGCAGAGTGCTGGCGGGGAGTTTGAAGCCACTCACATTCTTGGGAGGAACCGTAACGGTGCGCACCTCGGCGTCGGCGCGCTCGTGAATGGCAATCTCGGTCGCGCCCCGCGCCGGTGCGGCAGGAGTTGAAGCTGTTACGAACGCCGCGCGCGCAGGCTGCATCTCAACCAACCTTGGCGATGCCGGCGGGCTTGCCGCTGGGCTGGAAACCGGAGTGGAAGGAGGAGCAGCCGGTGTGCCTTCGGCCACCGTGCGTTCCCAGATGCTTGTACGCCGAGGTGTCACGGGAACCTGGGCCTCCGCAGGCTGTGCCGCGGCTCGCTGGAAGGCAGGAATCTCGTCCACCGGGTCAGGCTCGAATGCACGCTGCCGACGGCCGAAAAGCGCAGCCAGCCGGCCGAACCCCTTGTTGCCCGGTTCAGGCGCCGCATCCTGCTTCGCGCCGATTGCGCCCGAGAAAAGACGCTGTTCCGGGCCGGGCGATTCCTGTTCCATGCGCACAGCTTCGCGCTCGGCCTTCCGCTCCGCGCGCTCTTCACGCCAGTTTCGCAAGCGATCGTTCATGGATATGAAGTGGATCCAGCGGTCTTCGATGGCCTGTTTGATCACCCAGAAGCTCACGGCCGAGGCGAAATAGATGCCCGCCGCCGCCAGCACGAAGGCCACCAGCCAGGCCCCCTGAAGGTTGAGGTAGGTGACCAGTGTGCCGGCCACCAGCCGGCCCATGACGCCCTCCACCGGAATCGCATGAAGCCAGCGCCAATGCCAGGGAAGCAATCCGAAAACGGCAGGCGCGAAAACAACAGTCAGAGCGCATCCAATCCATCGCAGCCATGCCGCGCCCCCCGAACGAGAGCGCATCCAACTCCAACCCAGACCACCGAGCCATAGCGGCAGCAGAAACGCAGTAACGCCGATCGATTGCAATAACAAATCGCTCAGCCACGCGCCGAACAGACCAATCCAGTTGTGGAATGTTGAAGGCAGCGTCGCGTCAGTGGCCGTGTTGAGTGAGGGATCCGCAGGGTGATACGTGACAAGAGCGAGGAGAAGCAGGACGGAGACCAGTGCCAGCACAAGCCCTAGAAACACGTTCAGGGCTCGGCTGCGCGTCGGAGACAGGGCAATCGGAATAGGCTTCATGACGGGGACGCCTCCGCTCCTTGGCCGCCGCAATTGACGCGAACGAGCCGCCAGGGCGGACGAGAAATCCCAGAGCAGCTTTTATTATCCCCGCCGTGGAACCGGATTCCGGGCAAAACGAACCGAGGGGAACCTTGCTGCAAACCCCCGCCGTACACGCCTGACTTTTAAATAGTTATCCGCCGATAAGCTTACTGCCCCAGAAGAGAAGTATGAGGCCGACGATGATGCGATAGACAGCGAAGACCGTAAATCCGTGCTTGCGCACCCACATCAGGAACCATTCGACCACCCCCAGCGCCACGATAAACGACACCACAAAGCCGATGAGAAGCACGATCCAGCGCTCGCCCGTCATCGTTACATGCGCAACAGCAGTGGCAGCGCCCGCAGCTTTGCTGGGATGAATCTCCTTCAGCAGGTCGTAGCCGGTAGCGGCAAGCATGGTGGGAATCGAAAGCAGAAAACTGAATTCAAGGGCCGACGGTCTGTCCATGCCCACAAGCTGTCCCGCCGCGATGGTCGACATGGACCGCGAAGTTCCGGGGAAGATGGCCGAAAGCGACTGGCACAGTCCGATCCATATGGCCTGGCCCAATCCCAGTTCTTCGACGTGGGTCGTGGTCGGCTCGTAGCGGCTCGAGCGGGCATCCACAACCCACATCACAACGCCGCCGATCAGCATTGCCCATGCGATCACGCTCAGGCTACCGAGGTTCCGGTCGCTCCACTTTTTTAGCAGCAGGGCAGGCACTGAGGTGCAGGCGAAAGCGATGAGGGTAAGAGAAATGGGGTGGGTCAGCCAGGTGCGGTCGCCGCCTTCACCTTTGGGAAACGTGCGAATGAACCCGAGAATACGCTCAAGATAGAGAAGCAAAAGGGCGAAAATGGCGCCGGCCTGGATGACGATCGTGTACATCTTCCAATAGGCGTCGTCCAGAGGAATCCTCATCAATGCTTCGGCGATGCGCAGGTGCGCTGTTGAACTGACCGGCAAAAACTCGGTCAGGCCTTCCACAATGCCCAACAGGACAGACTGAATGTAGACGTTCAAAAATCCTCCGGTGTGCTGTTGTTGAATCCTGGCATGCGAGCGAAAGCCATCGGAACCGGCCTACTGTCGTTCAATGCCGTAGACAGGGACACCCTGATCCAATTTGTACACCAGGGCTGCTGCCCGCCATGTGTAATCCGATTGGGGGTATTTGTCTTTTAACTTCGCGGCCAGTTCGCGGGCGTGATTATGGGCGTCATCCTGCTTCTTGTCGCTTCCATCGGCACCGTACATATCCGCAAGTACCGCTTGGCGGTAAACAGCCTGGTAGAGTGCCTGCGCGGTGCGCGGTCCGTCAGGGTGTTCCGCTGCATATTTCTCGTAAATCTCCGATTCTTTTTCAGGGCACTTGGTTGTGCCCTGCCAGTCGCCGCAGAGCTTGTTGTCGATCAGATCGAAGTCCGCCAAATCGGCCCAGCGTGTGCGCGGATAGAACTTGATGACCTTTTTGAGGTTATCCTCGTCCATCTGCTCGCGCATTCCGGGATCGCGATCCTTTGATGAGGGGAGCGAAGACAGGTCGGACTTCTGAATCTGCCACAGAATGTCTGCCGCGCGCCAGGCGGCTTCAGGCGCCAGAGGCGAGTTGGGAAACATCTCGACCAACCGGCGATAAAGCAAATGCGCGCTTTTGGCTGCATTTACAGGTCCTCGCGGATCGCTGGCTTCCGCCTCCTGGTTGGCCGCGCTGCCCATCAATACCTGGTCGCCATTTGGAGTCGTTTCTTCCACCACACCTTTGGCTTCAATCCAGCCGGAAATGGGCGGCGGCGTGTCGTTGCTGCCGAATATGGGCTGGTCGCTCGAGTGTTCCTCTTCAATGTCGGTGTTGGCGTAGACACGCATCCACGGGCCGCTCTTTTCTGCCACAACCATCTCGCGTCCGATCTGCACCCGATCCACTTTCTGCGCGCTTTTGTCGGGCGAGACGTAGAGCCATGTCACACGCAGCACTGTCGCCCGAGGGCCGGCCATGGGCTTTTCCAGTTGCTGCTGCTTCTTATCGGCTAGTGCCGGAAGGGTAATGCAAGCAACCGCAAGGCCAAGAGCGAGCAATTTAAGGCCGGCGGTTCGAAGTGCGAGGATGCGCGGATTTCTCACAAGGAAAATCATAGTCGAACGACGTTACGAAGCGCCTTCGGTGAGCACTTCTGCCAGCATGGCTGGCGCAACATTGCCGCCGCTGACCACGGCCACAGCCTTGCGATAGCGCGGCAGCTCTGACGCGTGAAAGAGCAGCGCGGCGGCCGCCACAGCCCCGCTGGGCTCAGGAACCAGTCGCGCAACGGACACAATGGCGCGCATGGCAGCGCGAATCTCGGCTTCGTTGACCGTGATGATCCCATCCACATAGGCCTGAATATGCGCAAAGTTTCGCACGCCCACGCTTTGCGTACGGAGGCCGTCGGCGATAGTTCGGCTGGTCAGTTCCGCGGGCCAGGTAACGATTTTGCCAGTGCGAAAGCTGGCCGCGGTGTCGCCGGCAAGCTCCGGCTCGACCCCGAAAACCTTTGCCTTGGGCCGAAGTTGTTTTACCGCCGTAGCTACGCCGCTCAATAGTCCACCGCCTGAGACCGGCGCCAGCACAAGGTCCACCCCCGGCAACTCTTCAACAATCTCCAGACCACAGGTTCCCTGCCCGGCGATGATCTGGTCATCATCGTAGGGCGGAATAACGACATAGCCATATTTCCGAACAAGTTCTTCGGCCTTGGCGAGACGCTCGCTGGACGCTGGACCTACATCCACTACTTCAGCGCCGAGCGCCAGCGTGGCCGCGCGCTTGACGGCCGGTGCATTCGACGGCATGACGATAACAGCCTTGGCTCCAACCGCACGCGCCGCATAGGCAACGCCCTGGGCGTGGTTTCCGCTGGAGTAGGTAATGACGCCCCGGGCGATCTCATCGGGCGAAAGCTGGAGAATCTTGTTTGCAGCACCGCGGATTTTGAACGCGCCAATGGGCTGCAGGCTTTCAGCCTTCAGCCAGATTTCGCCCTTGACGCCGGGAAACGGTGCACGCACCAGCGGCGTCTTCACGGCGATACCGGCAATGCGTACTGCCGCCGTACGAATCTCTTCAATGGAAACCAGTTGCTCTGCCACTTAAGGTCTCCGAAGCCTTAGTTCCAGTTGCGCAAAGACCGCCGGGGGCGAACCATGCCCGTCCCCATCCACTGTAACCGCAGGTCGTTCATATCTCCATGATCACGGGCATAATCATCGGCCGCCGGCCAGTAGTTTTCTGGATCAGGCGCTTCAACTCCACGCGAACTTTCTCCTTCACCATGCCGTAGTCGGACTTTTCTTCGCTGGTCAGGCCGTCCAGAGTCTTCAACACGACTTCGCGAGCCTGGTCGGTAATGTCCGCGCCGCCAAAGCCGCGCATGACGACTTCAGGCGAGCGCTCCACCTTGCCGGTGCGCTTGTTGATGGCCAGCACGGCCAGCACGATACCGTCTTCGCTCAGGATGCGCCGGTCACGGATGACCAACTCCTCAACCACATCGATGGTCGAGCCGGAATCGATGAGCACGCGACCCGCCGTAACCTTGTCTTTCTTGCGCGCGTCATTCTTGTCCAGTTCGAGAACGTCGCCGTCTTCGATGACAATGGCGTGCTCGACGGCGCCGGTTTCAAGAGCCACTTTGGCGTGATGGCGCAGATGGCGGTAGTCGCCGTGAACCGGGATGAAGAACTTGGGCCGGACGAGGTTGATCAGGAGGCGCATTTCGTCCTGGCTGCCGTGGCCGCTGACGTGAATCATGCCATTGGATCCATCGTCGCAGATCACGTTGGCGTCGCGACGATATAGGTGGTCAATTACCCGGAAGATGCTCTTTTCATTGCCGGGAATAATGCGCGAACTGAGCACGACGGTGTCGCCCATTTCGATGCGCGCGTGCTTGTGATTGTCGACAGCGGCGCGACTGAGGGCACTCATCGGCTCGCCCTGTGTGCCGCTGATAAGGATCATCAACTGCTCGGGAGAGTAGTCGCGCATCTGGCTTGGATTGATGACCAGGCCGGGGGGAATGTTGATGTAGCCCAGGTCCTGCGCAATTTCGGTGCTCTCCATCATGGAGCGGCCCATAATGGCCACTTTGCGGCCATGAGAGCGCGCCAACTCAAGCGCGATGCGGATGCGGTAGATGGAGGACGAGAAGCAACTGAAGAAAAGCTTTTTCTTTGTCTGCGAAAATACTTCGTCGAGCCGCGGAATGACCGCACGCTCACTGGGCGTGTAGCCGGAGCGATCCACATTGGTGGAGTCCTGTAGCAAGGCCAGCACGCCGCGCTTGCCGTATTCAGCAAAGGTGTGCAAATCAAAGGGCTTCTCATCAAGCGGGGAGAGGTCGATTTTGAAATCGCCGGTATGGATAACAATGCCGACAGGGGTTTCAATGGCGAGGGCTACACAATCCACCAGCGAGTGGGTTACGCGAATGGGTTCGATGGTGAACGGGCCAATTGTGAATTTTTCGCGAGGTGCGATCTCAATCAGTTCGGTCTCGTCCAGCAATTGGTTTTCTTCGAGATTGCCCTCGACGTAAGCCAGGGTGAACTCCGTTGCGTAGACGGGAACCTTGAGCTCGCTGAGAAGCCAGGGCAGGCCGCCGATGTGATCCTGGTGGCCGTGAGTAAGAATGATGGCGCGGACGCAGGCTTTGTTTTCAACCAGGTAGGAGATATCGGGCACCACGATATCCACGCCCAGCAACTCCGACTCCGGGAACATCAGGCCCGCGTCGATCACGATAATGTCGTCTTCCCAGCGGAGCGCGAGGCAGTTCATGCCGAACTCGCCCAGGCCGCCCAGGGGAATGATTTTCAGTTTTTTTGTTTGCATCTGTCAGGTCTGATGCTAACACTCGGCAGGGATTAAGGGTCCCGGAACAGCTCGGAAGACGCTCTGCACAACGGCCCCCGGGGCGCAAAACCAAAAGCGAGGCCTTGGGAGGGATCGAATCGACGAAACTGAAAAGGCGATAGGAAGGATGAGCATGCCGATGTCGTGTTCTTGAGCCCTTTCGCGAATACGCCACGGAGATGTGACCCGAGCGTGCGCACTTTCGGGTCCAGATGAACAAGGACCTTCAAATCCTGTCAAGGGTTACTGGCGAAAATCTCGGTTGGCTTCACAATGTGCAGGAGAGCCGCAACTCCATATACGGCGGCCGCGATGATCAATAGAGCCTTCATCCCAAAAATGAAGGAGAGGTTTTGTGCCAGTCCGCCGGCCACCGCGCCGAGCATATTCGCACCGAAAGCGTCGCTTCGGCCAGCGAAGCGACGAAAGCTTTCAGTGAAGATAATTCCGGCAAAGAAGAATGGCACGCAGTAAGCAAAGCAGACCACAACGCCAATCAGCGTTCCAGACGCCGGCAGCTTTTCCCAAGGTACCCAATAGTTGAGCAGCAATGTCGCACATAGTCCGGCATAGTAAATTCTCAGATTCTCTGGCCGTCGGCCCTCAACGTAGAAGTTTGACAAAACCAGGACGGTGAGAATGCCAGTCAATGCAATACAGTTGACGAGCCAAGTTGTACCGAAATATAAAGCAAGACGGCTGACCATTTGGGTTTCCATCAGCAGAAATCCCGCACCGAGCAGGAAGAACTGCAAAGCGTTCGTGGCTTTCAAACTAAAGACTGGCCCGACCAAGAGAATTGCCATCGCCAGTATGATTGCCGATACCGCGAAGTAGGCGCGAGGGATCGAGTGACCGAAGTTGTAGACGTAGGGCCAATCATCGGTTGTAGGCGGAGGGGCATTGTCCAGCGTAAGGGGAAAGTCAGGAGGGTGAGCACTTAGAAACGCCGACGCCGGTTGGCTTCGACTCGTTTCCCACAGGTAGGGTGAATCAGATTCGATGAAAACAGCGGTCGATGCACCATGAGTCCCCATTTGATCGGTGTAGTAAGTCAGTGGCGGATGAGGGAACATGTGGCTGAACATCGCATAGAACCGGTGTCCCGTCCAGGTCCAGGGTCGGAGGGCAGTGAATTTCAGAACCAGGATCCCATCCGGATTCAACAACCGCCTGGCATCACGAAATGACTCTTCTGTATACACATAGTTATCCACGCGAAGGTTGCTGTAACCGGAGAATTCTGTGTGCGAGTCAAGTGCCCCAAAGATGATCACGTCGTATTTATTCCGGCATTGGCGCAGAAAGTTCCGGGCGTCGTTATTGATGAGATGGACCTTCGGAGAGGAGTAAGGATGGTCGGGATTGAGTCGCAAACCCAGGGTCGAGATCAGCGGGTCAATCTCGACAGCGTCGACTCGGGAGGCCCCGTGCCGCAACGCGGGAGGAATATCATTCCCCGCTCCAGAGCCAATGACCAGGACACTGTTCGTGTTCCTCGCAAATTGGAAAAGGCTTTCATAATTATTCCAATAGGTCATTGCGAGTTGCGGGTTCCCGGCCAAGAATTCGGGGCTGCTATTAAGAATCGGCATGTAGCCCGTATTGTTCACATCCAGTACGTATTGATGGTTGCCAGTGTCTTCCAAGGAAAGCTTCTGGTAAGGGGACCAGTAGACCAACCCCTTATTTGCCGGTCTCAGTGCGAGCAACGTTATAACGAGCAAGACGCATGCTACAAGTGCGGAGCGCCATGAAACTGGCTGTGCCAATAGAATCAAGGCGAAGGCAACAGTGAACCAAAAAGCAGGAGAAAGCCAAAGAAAGGCAAGTATAGCCAGGAGCCAGATGCCCACAAGGCTTCCCAACAAGTTAATCGAATACGCCGACACTGTGTTTGGAGCTGCTTCGAGGTAAAACCCTACCCATCGACCCAAAGGGATCATGGCGCTACAGAGTAGAGCTAGAAACAGCGTAACTGCACATAATGAGACGATCATCGCCACGTAATAGCTTGAAAGTGGAAGCCTGTCGCGGAGCGAGCCCCACAATGCAGCGTCAGGCGAGTAGGAAAGGACGGACGTCAGGATACGCAGGAAGTCGCGCCATCCCTGGAACGGCAAACTGACCGTAACTACCAATGCAGTCGTCGCGAAGAGAGTAGGTAATATGCTGCCACGTTTCTTTGAACTGAAGCAGCCAACACCAAAGCCTAGAAAGCAGACGATGAGCGACAGGTTTTGAAAGAAAGCAAAGATTTTAACTTCAGTGCCGAGCCATCGAATCAGGACTATTTCCAAATAAAGTGCCGCTGAACTGATCAGCAGCAGTCGCCATTTTGAGAATGGTTGCGCCACGAGGTGCGCCGTCTCGGTCTCGTTCAGGGATGTCGCTAGCGTCACTATGCTTCTCCTCGACTGAAGGAAAGTCTGCCAAGGTTGTGAAGGTACAAAACCCTTCAGCCTTCGTCATCGCGAAAGTCAGGTGCGGCTTTGCGCCAGCTTACAATGTCGTTCGGGCTTTTGGAAGTGGGTTGCCGATATCTGAGAAAACTTTCGTCTATCCATTCGAGAACATGAGTCAAACCAACGAGCGGACAAAAACGCCTGGGAATCATGCATTGAGCAGCAATGACGTATGCACGGGCCCAAATCTCAACCGACGATGCCGGCGCGGCCGAGCCAACAGCGCAGATAGGCGGCCTGGCCCACGTGGTAGGCCTCGTGAAAGGCGAGGAAGCTGACCATTCCGCTGACCTTTCCATCGAAGCTGGGTGACTTCTCCGGGGTCGGGGCGGAGAGGACTTCATCCGATGCGCTTTCGAGCGCGGTGGTCAGTTTTGAGGACACCTCCTGCCAGCCTTGCACAATCTCTTGCGGCGAGGGAAACTGCGCCGGCTCGGGGAGTTTGGCGCCGCGCGCAAAAAGCGGCAGCCACGGCCTCTCCCAGGGCGAGCCGAGAAGCTTGAGCGCCATGGCGCGCGCCCAGACCACGTGACCCACAATCCACAATACCGGGTTTAAGGACTGTTTCGGACTGCTGAGCCACTCTTCGGCAGTGAGGCCGTCGAAGCTTTTGGCAAGCAATGCGCCATTTTGACGATAGGCATGTGCTGCGGTAGCGATCTGGCTTGGAACCGGCATGGCGTAACTCTCCCTTGTGATTGGCTTGTCCTATGATTGGGCGGCGCGCTCGAGTTCGGCGATGTCGAGCTTCTTCATTTGCATCATGGCCTGCATCGCCTTGGGATGCTTGATGAGCTCTGGGAGGCGGCTGGGAACGACCTGCCAGGAGAGGCCGAACTTGTCTTTGAGCCAGCCGCATTGCACTTCGCTTCCACCTTCAGTGAGCCTGGCCCAGTAGTCGTCGAGTTCCTGCTGTGTGTCACAACGGATGACAAATGAGACTGCCTCGTTGAACTTGAAGTAGGGACCGCCGTTGAGCGCGGTAAAACACTGTCCGTCGAGTTCAAAAGCGATGGTGAGGATGGTGCCCATCGGGCCGCTGGGGTCGTCAATATTGCGCCGGAACTCATCGAGCTTGCGCGAGTTTTTGAAAACGCTGAGATAGAAAGCGACCGCCTCCTCCGCGTTGGAGTCGAACCAGAGAAAGGGCGTAATGCGGGGAAAGTTTTGAAAATCGCTCATGGTAAACCTCTGATTTCGGGGATAGTCGCGAGTTCGTATGGATTCCTTCAACAGCGACGGGATGTGGACCCGTGGGCATGCAGGCGAACATTGTAAACATAAATAGATTGCATTTCGCAAGTAAAATATGTAGGGTACTTTCGTGGCTCGAGAATCCAGTCCGCAGCGGCGTTCAGGGTGCCCGGTGAGCGTATCGCTGGAGAAATTTGGCGACCGCTGGTCTCTGCTCATCATCCGCGATCTGATGGTGCGCGGCTATCGCACGTTTCGCGAGTTTCAGCAGGCAGGCGAAGGAATCTCGACCAACATCCTGGCCGACCGGCTGCACAAACTTGAAGCGAGCGGCATCGTGATCGCCGAGCCGGTTGCGGAGGACGGCCGCAGCAATTACTACAGGCTTACTCCCAAGGGCATCGCACTGGCTCCCGTGATGCTGGAACTGCTTTTGTGGGCGGCGCGCCACGAAGAAACCGCGGCGCCCTGCGGCTTTGTGGAACAAATGGAAGAGAATCGCGAAGCCGTGCTGGCCGAGACTTATCGACGCTGGGTAGAGCGCGACCCCACGCCCCTGATTCCACCTTTTCCAACCCCAAACAAATCCCGCAAAAGGAGAGGTGCGCGATGAAGATGCAGACTTATCTGAACTACGGCGGCAATTGCGCGGAAGCTTTCCATTTTTATGAGAAGCATCTCGGCGGCAAGATCGGCATGATCATGACGCACGGCGAAGCTCCAGTTCAAACGAATATCGCGCCCGAGTGGAAGAAAGCAGTTCTGCACGCGAGCATCACCATTGGCGGCAGCGTGTTGATGGGAGCGGACATCCCAGGCGCCCAACCGATGCGCAGCGCTTATATTTCTCTTTCAGTCGACAGCGATGCCGAGGCGGACCGGATTTACGCGGCGCTCTCAGAAGGCGGCGAGATTTTTATGGCGATGCAGGAGACGTTTTTCGCCACCCGCTTCACTCAACTTCGGGATAATTTCGGCACATCGTGGATGATTCTTCATGAGAAGCCGATGGGTCCACCGAGGCCGTAGGGAGTCGGTGAGTCAGTGCGGTTCCACAATTCACGTGCCCTTTTGCGCGCCGAAACAAGGAAGGTTTTTCTCGAAGAAAAACCGTTTCACAGGAGCCGGTAATTCTCTGCCAATCCTCTGTGGATAACCGCCAATTTTGAGGGGGGGTAAGAGACTCCCATCCTGGGTTCGGACCGGACACATTTCCACCACCCGTATCTGGATGTGTGACAGTCCTTATCTTGCGCCATTCGGGATGAATTATCGGCCAAAGTGAAAGGAAATTATCTTCGCAGATTCTCACCCGGCGAGGGACCTTACGTCATCTTTCCGGGCCATCGCGGCGAGATGCGGATCAGGTCAAGGCCGCCCAGGTCCTGAATGGCGAAAATGGGTGATGAGGCAGGAACGGCGACGACGCCCCGCGGCGGCAGATCAACCTGCGCGAAGCTTGGGCTGGCAAGCCGGCCGGCGCCGGCGGCCGCAAAAAGGTAAGACAGTCCGCCGGCTCCCTCGCCGACGCTGGACAACGTGGTGCTGGAGCGGCTTACCTCCAACGGGATTCGCTCCACGCAAAAGTAATCCTCATCGATCAGAATGGTCCGGTCTGGAAGGATGCGGGGCGGGACCTTTCCGGCGCGGGTCACGAGACGGGTGGCCTCAAGAGATTTCTCGATGTGCAGTTCGCGCGGCCGGCCGTAGTCAAACATGCGGTAGGTCCGGTCGGAGTACTGCTGGGTCTCAAGCAAAATGGCTCCAGGCCAGATGGCATGGACGGTTCCAGCATCCACAAAGATCAAGTCGCCGGCGGCGACGGGCAGCAATTGCAAGCTTTTTTCGAGAGTGCCATCCGCAATGCCTGCTCTCACCTCGTCAAGGGTTACGCCGGGCTTGAGGCCGAGGGCCACCTTGGCTTCTGGTTCGGCAGCCAGCGCATACCAACACTCTGTCTTGCCGCGAGGCTCGCCATATTTCTGCGCCATACAGTCGTCGGGGTGCACCTGCACACTCAACTTTTCACGGGCGAAGATCACTTTGATGAGAAGCGGCGAGTCGGGAGAAGGTGCCTCCTTGCCAAGCAGTGCCTGGGGCGCCTCTTTGAAGAGACTGCCCAGCGTTTTGCCGGCGTGCGAGCCAGTGGCCACGAGGCAATCGTCGCCGGTAAGCCAGGCTTCTCCAATGAGGTCGGGCGAGGCCGTGCGGTCAAACCAAGGACGAAGATCGCCGAACCCCCACGGGCGAGGCGAATACCAGGGTTCGATGCGAAACGGCGCGAGAGTTGCAAAGACCGACTCTTCTTCAGCCGCCGTTGAAGTTTCCTCTGCTTTTCGAAACAATGAGAATCTTGCCATTTCTTCGTGCGCTCGGTGCCGGGGAAGCGGGGTGCAGGCTCTGATCGGCCCAATTCACTTTAACAGACAGATGAGCCAAATGCATTGCCGCGCGAAGTCCGTTTATCAGCATTTTGGGTGAGGCGAATCAAACCGTCGCCTTGTTTTGGGTCTGGAGAAAAGGCATGGATTCCAGCTATTCTCGTTGGCATGCCGCATTCGATCATCTTCGACCACATGTTTCAGTTGCCGCTTCCCATTGCAGAAAAGCTGCTGCGCCCGGTGATTGTGTACCTGGTGCTAGTTGTGCTGCTCCGTGTTTTCGGCAAGCGAGAACTGGCGCAGTTGAACCCCTTTGACCTTGTGGTGCTGCTGTCGCTTTCCAACACGGTACAGAACGCGATTATTGGCGACGATAACTCGGTGACCGGCGGCGTAATTGGCGCCTTTAGCCTGCTGGCGATCAACTGGCTGGTGGTACGGGTTCTTTTCCGGTCTTCGCGCTTGACACGCGCGCTGGAAGGCCGGGCTACGGTACTGGTGCGCAATGGACAGGTGGATCTGAAGGCGCTGGGGCGCGAAACATTGACCCGCGAGGAGTTGCTTGCGGTCATCCACCGGCAGGGTTTTGAAGGCTTCCACGAGGTGCATCACTGCGAGTTGGAGCCGAACGGAACCTTTTATGTTGAGCCGTTTGAGCCTTCCGCTGACGACAATCGGCACAAGGAACTGCTGGCCAGACTCGATGCGCTTGGCCGCGAGGTGGCCGCGCTGCGCGCACAGCCCTGATGGCACAGTGTTGGCGCCGACCACGCAGAAATCCGAAAACATTCAATATTTCTGTTGCGGATATATCCGCTGCCGATATATATTCGCTCTATGGCAACTGGAACTGTACCGGCCGCTCCCCTTTCTCCCGCCGTCTTCGCCATCCTTCTCTCGCTTGCGGAGGGCGATAAGCACGGTTACGCCATGATGAAAGACGCTCGCTCGCCGGAGGGCGGCGGCGTCCGCCTTGGACCCGGAACCTTGTATGGATCACTCGACCGGATGATGCGCGACGGGCTGGTTGAGGAGACGGGTACGTCGGATGACGAGCGGAGGCGTTACTACCGACTGACTGCCCCGGGACGAGCGGCGCTGGCGGCTGAGCTTGAACGGCTGGATGCAGCCGTGGCCTCGGCGCGTTCCCTGGGTTTGCTGCCCAATGGAGGCCGGTCGTGATGCCGCGGTCGAGCCGCATGGAGCGGGTATATGCATCGGCGCTGCGACTATATCCTGCGCGCTTTCGCGAAGCTTATGCCCTGGCCATGAGGCAAGCATTCCGCGATGCGTTGGCCGACTCCACACTGGCCCGCCAAACCTTTATCCCGCTGGTCGTTTGGGACCTGATTGTCTCGATTGCCAAGGAGCATTTTGCCATGTTGCGTGAATCAATCGCTCGCCCTGCCCTTGTCTTCAACGCCCTCGTGCTGGCCGGAATCTCAACCGTGCTGGCGCTGGCGCTTTATGCCATTCCACAGCAGGTTCTCCGCCAGGGACTCAACGATCCGCAGATTCAATTGGCCGGCGACCTCGTAGCGCTGCTTGAAAAAGGCGTCGCACCGGCAGAGGCGGTTCCCGCCGGGCAAGTGGATATGGCGCGCAGCCTGGCGCCGTTCGTGATCGCGTACGACGACCAAGGCAGGCCGCTTGCATCGCAGGCAATGCTGAATGGCGGCGTTCCTGCCCCACCTGCCGGTGTGTTCGACTACGTGCGGCAGCACGGCGAAGAGCGCGTCAGTTGGCAGCCGATCCTCGGCAATGTCCGCGGAGTGCGCATTGCCTCTGTGGTGATGCGGGTCGGCGGCACTCATCCCGGCTTCGTATTGGCCGGGCGCAATATGCGCGAAGTGGAAGCACGCGAAGAGCAAGTGGGGCACATGGCCGGCCTGGCCTGGCTGGGGATGCTGGGGCTGATTGTGATTGGGTCGCTGGCGTTCGGGTGGTATACCGACAAGCCGACAGCCTAATCTGCAAAAAGGGCGCGGAATTGGGGCGTCATCCAGTGTGGAAGTCTGGCTTCCCAGGTTGATTTTGCCGGCCCGAGCACGAATGGCGCCGAAGGCGGTCGCCGCGGCGACCCTTGACGGCCAGTCCTTACTCCCACTCGATGGTGCCGGGAGGCTTCGAGGTGATGTCGTAAACCACGCGGTTGATGCCGCGAACCTCGTTGACGATGCGGCTGGAGATGCGCTTGAGCACCTCGTGAGGCAGAGGGGTCCAGTCGGCGGTCATGCCGTCTTCAGAGTGCACGGCGCGGACTGCAGCGGTGTAGGCGTAAGTGCGCTGGTCGCCCATGACGCCGACGCTCATGACGGGAAGCAGGACGGCGAAGCTTTGCCAGATTTTGTTGTAAAGGCCGGCTGCCTTGATTTCGGATACCACGATGTCATCGGCTTCCTGGAGCAACGCCACGCGCTCCGGGGTCACTTCGCCCAGAATGCGCACGGCCAGGCCCGGGCCGGGAAAGGGCTGGCGGCCCAGGATGTCTTCCGGCATGCGGAGATCGCGGCCGATGCGGCGGACTTCATCCTTGAACAGGTCGCGCAGTGGCTCGATGAGCTTGAGCTTCATACCCAACGGCAGGCCGCCGACGTTGTGGTGGCTCTTGATGGTCTGGCTGGGGCCTTTCACGCTGCTGGACTCGATGACGTCGGGGTAGAGTGTGCCTTGCACCAGCCAATCGACGCCGCCGCTCTTCTCGGCGATGCGGGTTGCTTCATCGTCGAAGACGGCGATGAATTCCGCGCCGATGCGTTTGCGCTTGGTTTCAGGATCGGTGACGCCGGCCAACATGGTGAGGAAGCGCTGGCTCGCGTCGACCGCAACGATGTTCAACCCAAGCTTGTCGCGCAGGTTCTTTTGCACGCTGGCGAACTCGTTTTTGCGCAGCACGCCGTTATTGACGAAGATGCAGGTGAGTTGCGTGCCGATGGCCTTGTGCACCAACACCGCGGCAACGGACGAGTCGACGCCGCCGGAGAGGCCGCAAATGACATGGCCCTTGCCGACTTTCTCGCGGATTGAGGCGACTGTGCTCTCGATGAAGTGCGCCGGTGTCCAGTCGCCGGCCGCGCCGCAGATATTGAAGACGAAGTTTTTGATGAGTTGCGGGCCGAGCGGCGTGTGATGCACTTCAGGATGAAACTGAACGGCCCAGATGCGGCGCTCCTCATTGGCGATGCCGGCGAGGGCGTTGGACGTGGCGGCGGTCTGATGGAAGCCCGGGGGCAACTCGAGGGCTTCGTCGCCGTGGCTCATCCAGACGGCAAGGGTGGGCGGCAGGCCGGCAAAAAGCGGCGTGGTGGTGTCTTCGATGGTGACTTCGGCGTGTCCGTACTCGCGCTTGGGCGCCGTGCGGACCTTGCCGCCCATGTGATGGACGATGAAGTGAAGGCCATAGCAAATACCCAGCATGGGCGCGTCGAGTTCAAGAAGCCTGGGATCGGCAGCGGGTGCGTCGGCATCGTAGACCGACGAGGGTCCGCCGGAGAGAATGATGCCGAGCGGCTTGTAAGCCTGAATTTCTGCCAGGGGAACTGTGCACGGGAGCACAACGGAGAAGACGTTCAGTTCGCGAATGCGCCGCGCAATGAGCTGCGTATACTGCGAGCCGAAGTCGAGGATAACGATTGTCTGGGTGTCCACTCCCTAGTGTGGCAGGGGGCGGGGCGGGATGTAAAGAACGGAGAAGTCCACGTGTCAACAATGCGATGGAATGTGCCTGGCTGAAGAATTTTTGAACCGGGTGAAGAATCCGGCGGGGTGATGGCTTCAAAGAGATACAGACAAAGAAGAAACGCTTCAACGATTGCGGAGATTCATAAGTAACACTTCTTAATTACCTCACGACCATAATTTGCGCACTGAAGAGCCAGTTGCTTCTACACAGAAAGCCGCATTGCACGATAGCAAGGCATAACTTACAGTCTGAGTTGCATAGCGGATGCAGGTTTGAATTGAAAAGCTGCTTCGCCCCAAAGCGGGTCAGTATTCCTGCCCGCGGTAACTCAGCACAATGGACATTCCATCCAGCATTCGCATGCGAGTGGCTGAATGCCGAGGATAGACACCCCCTATGGACACACCTCTTCAGGGTACCGACTTGTCCGCATTGCGGGAACATTTGCCCTACTTTGGCCTTCTGCTGTTGGCAGTTCCCCCAGTTAGTTTCCTGGTGATCAAAGTCTTATTGGCGACAAGGACTTCTTCGAAACAAAAGATCGCGAAGCAATGGCAAGTATCGCCTGATCTGGATGAAAATGGGCGACCGTTCTACTTTGATCCGGACGCCGACAACTTGAATGTTGCCGTGAAAGCAGCACAGTGGGCGGGTTCTCAGCCGTTCCGCGCCGGTGCAGTAAAGCGCGCCGGCCAAAAGTATGTGGCGTAATTCCCCAACATTATTGATAGCGGTCTACACCAAGGGATGGGATGGCTTGCCTGTCGACTTACTCCCTTGAAACACCCTGGCCCTTGTAGACCACGCCAGCTTTCATCACGAACTTCACATCCTGTAAAACGCGGATGTCGTCGAGAGGATTCTTGTCGACAGCTATGATGTCTGCCCATTTGCCGGGTTCGAATGAAACGTGCCGATTGCCACGCACAACGAGATTGCCAGTTGCTTCAGGTAAGACATTGCCGCGCCTCCCATGGGACCGTTAGGGGAGTGTGACAAATGGCCCCCGGGAAGCGGCGGAATTACCGGCATCTATCGGCTACGCCCACTTCTTTCCCAAGGCGTTCAGGTTTGCTTGTCCGAGATCTTCCGGGGTCATGGCAATCCGAAACTCGACCTCGGCGTTGAAGCTGAGGAACCAGGGCTCGGCCAGCCGGGGGATATCGGAAGGACTCTCCACGTCAACAATAAGGATGCCGCCACGGTGGCCTTCACGCTCAGTGAAATAAACCGCCTCCGGTTTGGTGGCATCGAGGATCTTTTTCATTTTCGCCCCCGCGGTTCCCTTGCGAGTGGCAGTGTTGAACGGTTCAACGGGGAGTTGAACCAGCATGATCATGCGCATGTGCTACCTCCGTGCCGGGAATCGCTTTCAAGCAGCGAGTGGCACGGCACGGAGCATACACCGCGCAGGCGAGTGGGAACTAGTTCGATCTAAGCAGGATCAGCATATTGTCTTTGTTCGCTTTGTAATGGGTTCGCTCGTCTTCACGCCCTACAATGAGGACGTTCTTGCCTGGCGCGCGCGTCAGGCCGCTATGGTCCAGTTCGCGGAGTGAATACTGCGCGTATTGGAGGGAGGACATATGCAAAAGCTTCTCTGGTTTGTGTCCTGCTGCATCTTGATCGCGCCTGCTTTAGCCTTAGGCCAGAATCCAAGCAAAACGGGCAAAGACGGATGGGGACCCTGGCGATACACCTGGCAAGCCCCTGAATATTGGTCGGGGATTCCATTTCGCTCGAAGTGCGTTTCGAACTCCGGCGGCGACTCGGTCTGGGAATACCAGTTCCGAAGCCGATACGACGGGGCGATGGATTTCGTCGAACGGGAAGAACACGGAGTGGATGGCTCAACCACCAACGACTTCAATCGGCCCGAGGCGTTTACGTTCAAAGGGGGTGCGTTGAGTCCGGTATTCGAGACACGGCTGCATGGCACGTGCGAGGAACTTCGGGAGCTGAAGCACGAGCTGAAGATTGAGGTCATGTGTGTCACCGAACACGATCAATATGGCGAGGGAAACTTTCGCTGCTTTCAGGATGAGAACGGCGCGCCGCTCGAATTCAAGCGGATTCCCGACCACCCTCGATATCAATGACAGTTCGGAAGGACATGCCAGCGGTTCTCAGAGGTAACCGGTCATCGCACTCATCAAGGGTGACTGCGCCCGGGGGTGCATCTACCGCCCTGCATGATAGGCTGCTAGGCAACGCAGTCTATGCCAAGTTGGCTGCTCCAGGTTCCTTCCGGACCCCATCCTCTTGCTTCGATGGCGCGAATGATCCGGCTTGTGGACCCGCATATCAAGAGGACATTCAATGAATTGTTTCCGCCTTGTTCCCATGCTGCTGTTGGCCGCTGGAATCGCAGTTGCACAGACGTCCGCGCCCGCAAAGACCGACGACTCCAAGCCCACGCCTCCGCCGGCCATTAAGAGCTTCGATGTTTCGGCAATCGACAAGACCGCCGACCCCTGCACGGATTTTTACCAGTACGCCTGCGGCAACTGGGTAAAGAACAATCCGATTCCTGCGGACCAGGTGCGCTGGGCACGGTCATTCTCACTGCTGATGGAGCGCAACCGTTACCTGCTTTGGCAGGAGTTGGACACCGCTGCCAAAGACCCCAAGACTTCTCTGCAGAAGCAGTACGGAAGCTACTACGCGGCCTGCATGAATACGAGCCTGGTGGAAGAAAAGGGTCTGACGCCGCTGGAGCCGGCGCTAAAGCGGATTGATGCGCTGAAGAGTGGGCGCAGGCTGGGCACGCTGATGGGCGAACTGGAAGCCGCGGGTGACCCCGCACCGTTGTTCCGTTTTGGCGTGGAACAGGATGAAAAGGACTCGTCCAAACAGATCGCGGCCATTGGCCAGGGCGGGCTGTCTCTTCCTGACCGCGATTACTACATTGTGGACAACAAGCACTTCCAGGAGATCCGCAAGGAGTATGTGGAGCACGTAACCAAGATGTTCACGCTAGCCGGCGACACGCCGGATCAGGCCGGAAAGGAAGCCGCCTCGGTGATGGCGATTGAAACAGCCCTGGCCAAGGCGTCAACCAGCCGCACGGATCTGCGCCAGCCTGAGAATCGCTATCACATTTACACCGTGGACGACTTCCAGAAGCTGGCGCCGGATTTTGATTTTACGGTGTACTTCAAGGACGTAAAAGTGGGTCACTTTGACAGCTTGAACGTAGCTACTCCCGACTTTTTCAAGGAAGTGAACGGCCTGATTTCGACCGAGCCGGTGGATGCCTGGAAGTCCTACTTCCGGTGGCATCTGATTCACGGTTCCGCGGTTAACCTGCCGAAGGCTTTTTTCGACGAGAATTTCGCATTTTTCGGGAAGACACTTGCTGGGCAAAAGGAGCCACAGCCGCGCTGGAAGCAGTGCACGGCGATGACAGATCGCGCCCTGGGCGAAGCGGTCGGCCAGGACTGGGTGAAGCAGAACTTTCCGCCCGCGGCCAAAGCCAGCATGGATAAGCTGGTTGCCGCTCTCGAAAAGGCCCTGGGTGAGGACATCAAGACTCTGCCGTGGATGAGCGACGCAACCAAGCAGGCTGCCGAAGAGAAGCTGGCGATGATCCGCAACAAGATCGGCTATCCGGAGAAGTGGCGCAACTACTCGGCGCTGAGGGTTAAGCGCGACGATCTGATCGGCAATGTGGACCGAAGCGCGATCTTCGAGCGCAACTGGGATCTGGGGCACCTGGGCAAGCCGGTGGACGAGAAGGAATGGGGCATGACGCCGCCAACGGTGAATGCCTACTACGATCCATCGATGAACGACATCAACTTCCCTGCCGGCATTCTGCAACCGCCGTTCTTCGACTTCTCTATCGACCCGGCAGTGAACTTTGGCGGCATTGGTGTGGTGATTGGCCACGAGATGACCCACGGCTTCGACGATGAGGGTTCAAAGTACGACGGCAAGGGCAATCTGCGAGAGTGGCAGACGCCGGCAGATCGTAAAGCCTTTACCGAGCGGACCGACTGCGAGGTGAAGGAGTACGACGGCTTTGAGGCAGCTCCCGCACACGGTGACGCCCAAGAGCAGAAGCTCAACGGCAAGCTTACCCTGGGCGAGAATACCGCCGACAACGGCGGCCTGCGCATCGCCTACCAGGCCCTTCTGGACACCCTGGCGTCGGAAGGCAAATCCATCGACGAGCAGATCGACGGCTACAGTGAGGCACAACGGTACTTCCTGGGCTTTGCCCAGGTTTGGTGCCAGAACCAGACAGAGCAGTCGGCCCGTCAATCCGCACTGGTTGACCCGCACTCGCCTGGACGCTGGCGGGTAAACGGGACCGTACAGAATTTCGACGAATTCGGCAAGGCATTTGGCTGTAAGAAGGGCCAGCCGATGTATCCGGAGAACTCCTGCCGCGTGTGGTAGGCGGGATTCGATTGCCTCGAGCTGCGGCGTCAAGCCGCGGCACGAGGATTTTTTGTGCCAAGCACCCCGCAAGGCACTGAGAAACGCCCTTTGGGGCCGACACGACAGTCATTCGTTGACCTTTACCCCCTTTGCGGCGTCCAAATCCCATCCGCAACAGGAGCTGAATTGCACTGAGACAAGAGTCAGGAATGAATTTTCGACGGCCAGAGACGGCTTGCCGAAAATGCCGGGTTCGAGCCCGCCGGGAACGGAAACTAGGCACAACCTACCCTTGCCTTTTACAATGCAGCAGGGACCCATCCCAACCCAGCTCTGCTGTGGAACTAGAAAACTTGGCGGCGCACGCCGGACCAGGATGAAGGAATCGCATGAAGTTCACGAAATTCGGCAAGGCCCTTCTGATGAGCGCCCTTTCTGGGGGTGTCGTCCTCGGCATTACGTCTTGCGTCCAAAGTTATTCTGTAGGTTATTTGTATGTCACGGGAACAGTGACGGCTCAGTCCACCGGTAACGGCATTATCAGCGGTTTCAAAATCGACCACAATACGGGCAAACTCACACCCATCAATGGGCTCCCCATCTCTTCCGGAGGCGCCAATCCCGGCCGCGCCGTTCTGCTGGCAGGCGGGCGCTTTATTTATGTATTGAATCAGGGGGTCAACGGAGAAGGGGGAGCGACGTGCACGACCGCCGATCCATGTCAGAACTCCAATATTTCCCAATTTTCGATCGGCGGCAACGGCGTGCTTGCCGCCCAGGAGACGTTTTATACCCAGGGCATCAATCCTTTCCGCATCTTTGCCGATAGTGCGGGCAGCTACCTGTACGTGCTGGACCACGATTCAGCGGCGCCCAACGGCGCTCCGTCCACCGCTGCAAACCCGAACCCGAGCTGTGCACTGGCTCTGGGTAACGGGGTAACGAGATGCGGTGACATCACGGTATTCAAGATTGACCCGAACACGGGCCGGCTCACCCTGGTGGTCAACTCCCAGGTCACATCTTCCAGCGGCGCCGCTTTGCCATACTTCCCGGTTCCGTCCGATCCCATCGATTTCGTGCTGTCGACGGGCTACGTGCTGACAATGAGCGGAACGCCCACGACGGGAGACTCGGTTTTCCCGTACACCTATAACCAGACCAACGGGCAGTTGACAGTTAACCAGAACAGCTCACAGCCGCTGAACATTTACCAGGGGGCGGCCATCGTGAGCGCTAATTACGTTTACGTGCTTGCCAACGATCCGCTGACATACACTCCGGCCAATACCACCACGCCGGTGACGGTGCCCAGCCAGATGCTTCCCTTCTCAGTCGGCAGCAATGGTGCGCTGCAGCAGCAGACGGGCGGAGCAGTTCCAGGGGACGCCACGCTGGCAAACCCGATATACCTGGTCGAAGAGAGCAAGAGCAAGTGGGTTTACGTGGCGTATCAGGGCAACAACAACACCACCTCGGGCAACACGCAGAGCGGCATTGCCGGGTGGGTGATTGACCCAACCACTCATCAGCTCACCCCTGAGATCCCGGGCAGCCCGTGGGGTTCGGGAGCCGGTCCAACGTGCCTGCTTGAGGATCCTTCAGACCAGTTCATTTATACAGCCAACTTCAACGACTCGACGGTGACTGGGCGCGTGGTGGACCAGAACTCCGGCGTGCTGGATAACCTGCCCGGCAAAGCCAACCGCTCCTATCCGCTGACTGGTCCGGCAGCCTGGTGCATGGTAACCGGACGTACCAGTTAGTTAGAGGGACCTCGGAAGCAGATGTGATCTGGGCAGGGACTGGCCGATTGGCCGCTCCCTGCCCCAGGTTCCGGAGGCTCCGAATTCCTGAAAAGAACGTAGCCGAATTACGGGCGCAGTTGGAAAGAGGAGCGCCGTAATTCGATTCCCAAACCTGAATTTTCCGGGCCTGTGTTCCGGTCCGCTGATGAAAGATGCGCATGAAGTTCAACAGATCGAGCCAGCTGGTGCTGGTCTCCGCGGTCAGCCTGCTGGCGGCCGGACTTGTGACTGCCTGCGGCACGCTCACCGTGGATTTTGTGTATGTGACCAGCGCCAAGGCCGCCGGTCCCAACAACTATGGCGAAGTGAACGTCTTCGAGGTGAACTCGGAGTCGGGCTTCATGCGCCAGATTCCCACTTCACCCTTTCCGTCCGGGGGGCGCAATCCCGTTGCCGAAGCCACTTCGAGCGACAACAGCACCCTTTACGTGGTGAATGAGGACGACAACACCATCGTTCAGTTCACGATCGGCAACGACGGAAAGCTGTACCCGCAGAACACGCTGAACACGCCGGGGGTCTTTCCGCTCGCGGTAACGGTGAACAGCAATTACCTCTATGTGCTGGATACTTACCAGCCGCTGCCAACGTGCTCAACGGCAGCGCCTTGCTCGGGTTCGGTGGCGGCTTATCCCATCAATCCGGATGATTCGCTGGGAACGCCCGTGGCCAATAACAGCATCAGCGCGAACTACTGGCCGCTTACGCTGCCCAGCAAACCGACAGATGTGCTGACCCCGACCGGGATTACCACAGCGGCGTCGGGCGCCGATGTTTATGTAACGGCCTACGACACCACCTTAGGGGGTGGTTATGTGTTTGGCTTCCTGGTCAATTCCGACGGGACGCTCAGTGCAGTGGCCGGCTCGCCGTTCGCGGCGGGAACGCATCCCTCGGCGATTGCCCCGGACCCAAGCGGCAATTTTGTCTACGTGACGGACTTCGCCAAAGGAGACGTCCTGAGCTTTTCGATCGCTTCGGGGATCCTGACCAGGGTGAACGGCAGCCCCATCAAGGCAGGGAACGCGCCTGCGGCAATTGTTGTGGACGGGACCGGAAAGTATGCTTACGTTGCCAACTCGCAGGATGCCACTCTGAGCGCGTATTCGATTTCCAACGGAGTGCTTAGTTTCCTTGGCGACTCACCGACACCGGTTGCCTACGCCACTGGAGCGCAGCCGGTCGCGATCGGTATCGATCCATCATTGAACGAGTACATATACACGGCCAACTTTCTGGACGACACGGTTTCTGGATTCCAGTCAAATGCAACGGACGGTACGCTTCTCAATTCGCAGTACTCGCCTTTCAAATCCAACGCCAACCCGACGGCTGTAGCTGCGATTCCGCACGGGAGCCAGAAGAAATAAACCGGGGCCGGAACACCGGTTACAACAGGGATTGAACGACACGCGGATATTACGGGCCGGCCCGATGCCGGGAATCACAGCTGCACCCCGTACAGGGCTTTTACAATACATACGGGGCAACCAAACCAGTTTTCATTGGGCTCGACACTGATGGCCCACGACGAAGGAAGCGCATGAAGTTCAGCAAAATGAGCCAGCTCTTTCTGGTCTCTTCCATCGGCCTTCTAGTGGCCACCTTATTGACTGCCTGCCAGCTCGTTACTGTCGACTATGTTTTCGTGTCCAACTCTGCCGGATCGGGAACCGGGAGCGATGGGCAAATTGAAACTTACGCGGTGGACTCTCAGTCCGGCGCCCTGCGCACGGTGGGCAAACCGGTCTCTTCTGGTGGTGTGACCCCTGTGGCAATGGCGGTATCCGGCGACTACACGAATCTCTACGTAGCCAATCATGATGACATGACAGTGGTCCACTTCGCCGTCGCCGCCAATGGCGTTCTTACGTCGAAAGACACGGTTACGTTGAGCACATCGCCGGTTTCGCTGGCTGTAAACGCCGCTGGCACATACCTGTACGTGGTCTCCGGCGACACCTCGGCGACGCTGACGGAGTTTCCGCTGTCTTCCGGCACCATCGGTTCCGCGACTGCGCAGGAAAGTCTTGAGATCCCCGGATTCGCGAGTGACTCGGTGGTACCCACTGCGGTGACAGTGCTGGCCAACAACAATGCCGTCTATGCTACGGCTTATGACCAGTCCGCCTACAATCCGGGTGGAACGACATCGAGTACGGCGCACCCCGGCTGGGTGTACGGCTTTACAGTGGGCTCAGGTGGCGTGCTCACCCCGGCCAGCGGCAGCCCCTACCAGGCGGGTGTCAAGCCCAGCGCATTGGTTGCCGACCCCACCAACCGTTTTGTCTTCGTAACTGACTTTGCATCGAACCAACTTATTGGTTACGGAATTCAGTCGGGCAGCCTTCTGAACTTCCTCATCAACGGCCCGTTCAAAACGGGCAATGAGCCGCAATCGATCGCCATCGACCCACGGGGCAAGTTCCTCTACGTCGCAAACGCGCTGGATTCGTCGGTTTCCGCCTACGTTATCGACCTGTCCACAGGAACTCCATCGTCCGCCGTGAGCGCCACGGGCAGCGCCACCAACTCGACTGACACACAGCCGGTTTCCGTTGCGGTCGATCCTGCTCTTGGCCGTTATGTCTATACGGCCAATTACCTGGGCAACTCGATTTCCGGCTTCCGCCTTGATCCGATTGCGGGCACGCTCGCCTTGACTCAGGCCACGCCCTACCCCACGGGTTCAAAACCCACCGCGCTAGTGATTGTGCCCCACGGCAACCACTCCTCACAGTCGGTGACGCCGTAGCCACATAAAACCAGAACAGGCAGAGAGCCCAGCCGGCCGGCTGGGCTTTTTGCTGCGCGTCGTAGTCCGGGATACGCAGGAAGACGATCAAAATCAATCTGGCGGCTTGGAATTTCGATTTCGCGCAAACGTTTTACTAAAGGCCCTGAGACGCATATACTGGCACCGCGCCGGATGCGGAGACTCAATCCTGCATCAATTCAAAAAACCAATCCACGCCGAGACCGTAAAGGAGCCCAGAACGTGAACTCTCGCATTCGCTTGCTTTTGCCGATCCTTGTCGCCCTGGCCGCTATTCGGCTGACCGCAGCTCCACCGCCGCCTCACGACCAGTTCCATGTCGCGGTTTACATCCCAGTGGGCGTAGTGGAGCAAATGAAGGACCCTGCTTACCTGCAAAAATCCTGGAACGAAATCTCCAGCCAGGTCAGAGTCGACAAAGTCTACATCGAGACCTACCGCAGCGGGCTGGTGGCCGACGATGGCCTCATTGATACTGTGAAGAAATTCTTTGTCGACCACGGCATCGAAGTAGCGGGCGGCATTGCCTATGTTGGCGGCGGCGACAATGCGGGCCGGGTTGGAAACTTCAAGTCAACCCAGAAGGTTGAGCCCGGTCAATTCATCTCGTTGTGCTATACGGATCCCGAGCAGCGAGATTTTGTTAAGCAGATTGCCCAGCTTACCGCGCGCCACTTCGACGAGATTATCCTCGACGATTTCTTCTTCTACAACACCAAAACCGACTCTGACATCGCCGCGAAAGGCACCGAGAGTTGGACCGACTTCCGCCTGAAAACGATGGATACCGTTTCGCGCGATCTGGTGGTCGGCGCAGTAAAGGCGGTCAATCCCAGAGTCAAAGTCATCATCAAATTTCCCAACTGGTATGAGCATTTCCAGGCGAGCGGCTACGATCTGGATCAGGAACCGAAGATCTTCGACGGCATCTACACGGGCACCGAGACCCGCGATCCCGTCTTCAACGATCAACACCTGCAGCAGTATGAGAGCTACGAGATCATCCGCTACTTCGACAACATCGCCCCCGGCCGCAACGACGGCGGCTGGGTGGATACCTATGGCACCCGATATCTCGACCGCTACGCCGAGCAGCTATGGGACACGATGCTGGCCAAGACTCCGCAGATCATGCTCTTCCAGTACAGTGACCTGCTCCGCGCCGCCCAGATAGGCGACCGCAGCGCCTGGAGCAGCCTGGACACGACCTTCAAAATGTCGGAGCTGAACAAGTGGAGCGCCAACGGCGGAGCCACCGGCCCGGCGAACTATGCTGCCGTCGCAGGCTATTCGCTCTCCGAGGTTAACGCGGTTCTGGGCAAGCTGGGTAGGCCGATCGGCATTGCGAGCTACAAGCCCTACCAGTCCACCGGCGAGGACTTCCTGCGCAACTACCTTGGCATGATCGGCATCCCGATCGAAATGTATCCAGAGTTCCCGAACGAAGCCAATACCGTCCTGCTGACCGAAGACGCCAAGTACGATCCGCAGATTGTAAGCAAGATCAAGGCCCATCTGGAGAAGGGCGGCACCGTCATTATCACCACCGGTCTTCTAAAGGCGCTCCAGGGCAACGGCCCCAATCAGATTGGCCAGATCGCCGAAATCTCAACCACAGGCAACGTGTTGAACGCCGACCACTACCAGGGCTTCTTTGCCATGGGCGGCGGAGCCCTGCCGCACAACATCCTTGTACCCGAGGTCTCGTTCATGACCAACGACGCCTGGCCTGAGGTGCGCCTTACCGCTAACGGCAACGGCGCGCCCCTGCTGTTTCAGGATCATTACTCGAAGGGTCTCTTCTACGTGCTCGCCATCCCGGATAACCCCAACGATCTTTACTCGCTGCCGCAGCCGGTACTTGCATCGCTCCGGAGCTACCTGCTGCGAGGCTTCCCGCTGCAGTTCGATGCCCCCGGCCAGGTGAGCCTCTTCGCCTACGACAACAACAGCTTTGCGACCGAGTCGTTTCTGGACCACCCGGCGCAGGTAACCATCACGCTACCAGGAACGGGCCGTCAAATTCGCAATCTGGCTACAGGACAACAGATGACGGGTCAGGCTCCGCCACCCATCATCACGCCATTCGGACGCCACATTCCGGCAGCTTCCGAGAGCCAGTTCCACATTACTGTGCAGCCGCACAGTTTTGTGGCGTTTGCAGCGAAGTAGAGCGAAACCAGAGTTAGTGTGCCCTGGTGAGTCCTCGAAGGGTCGCCACTGCCTCCACCCCACGGACGAAGACCTGTCCGCGGGGACCCCGGCCTGATGGTCGCGTCGACTTGAGTGCGTTGCTTTCGGGATACGGTCACTCTGGTTTTGCTATAGCCCGAAGCCATGCTTTTCAATCCGGCAAGGGTGGCAGAGAACGAAGTACGCGTGCCTGATTGGTTGTTAGTCTATGCGCTCATCCACTTGCGGAGTTGGCGCTGGGCCGGCTTCTCGATGAAATACAGCGCAAACAGCGCCATCAGTATCAACAGGACATAGCTGATCCAGGGGTCGAACTGGTTGAGGTGCAGCCGGTTGAGCACGTGTGTGTCGTGAATCAGGTTCCACATGTTGAAGTGGAGCAGGTAAAGGCAGTAGCTTGCCTCGCCCACAAAGACCAGCGGGCGCACACCCAGCGCGCGGGCCAGCGGATTCTCTCCGGCCAACCCGAGAACGATGCAGCCGAAGAGCGGCATCAGCAGGCCGTCGTGGAGCAAAGCGTACGGCACAGGTCCGCTAAAGGAAAGCAGCGTGAAGGCAGCGGCAAAACCGAAGATGCCGAGGCCGAAGCGCAGGTAGCCCGGGCGCGGAATGAGCTCATCCAACTCCGCCAGCAGAACACCGAAGACGAAGCTGGCCAGATGCGGTAGCGGGGTGTACTTGAGCGCCTGCAACCAGGGGCCCGTGCTCCAGCGGTCGGGATGGGCGATGCCATCGGGGTTGAAGACGATGTAAAGCGTGCCGGGGATAAGGCCCAGCATCCAGATACCGCCCATCTTCCAAAGATGGCGTGCGACGTTGGTGGGCTTTTTCCACCGCGCCATCCACGGAAAAATGACGTAATAGAAGGACTCGGCCGACATGGTCCATGCAGGGGTATTGAGGAAGGTGGCAATGTCGGGAATCCACCCCTGGAGCAGCAGCGGCGAGAGCACAATACCCGCCCAGAACATGCCGTGCGTATGCGCCCCCCACTCCTGCGGCACCATGCGCCAGGCCAGCAGAAGGCTGAGAAAGTAGATGGGATAGAGCCGCGTGAACCGCGCCTTGTAGAAGCGGACCTTGTCGAGTTGCCCGGCCCGCGCTCGCGCGTTGTAATTGTACCCGAGCACGAAGCCGGAGAGCAGAATGAAGTAACTGACCGAGGCGTAACCGGCGTTGACCACCGGCGCCAGCAGGCCGAACCATCGGGGGTCGGAGAAATGGAAGAAGACAATGTTGATGGCCGCGAAACAGCGTAGGCCTGTCAATGCTCTCAGCGGGGCTGGCTTGCGAACTTCCACCACTAATTAGACGACTCCGGCCTACGCTGTTACCAGCGAACCGACCTTCTCGCCCTGTACCACGCGGCGAATGTTCCCCGGTTGATTCATATTGAAGATGATCATCGGCAGGTTGTTGTCTTTGCACAGGCTCACCGCGGTGAGGTCCATCACCTTGAGGCCTTGGCGCAGTATCTCCATGTAAGTAATTTCGTCGTACTTTACGGCATCCTTCACCAGCACCGGGTCGGCGCTGTAGACGCCCTCAACCTTGGTGCCCTTCAGCAGCACGTCGGCCTTGATTTCCATGGCGCGCAGGCTGGCGGCGGTATCGGTGGAGAAGAATGGGTTGCCAATCCCCGCGGCGAAGATGACCACGCGACCCTTTTCAAGGTGGCGCACGGCCCGGCGGCGGATGTAAGGCTCTGCAATCTGGTTCATAAAGACGGCAGTCATCACGCGGCATTGCACATCGCGTTGTTCGAGAGCATCCTGCAGGGCGATGGCGTTGATAACCGTGGAAAGCATGCCCATGTTGTCGGCGGCCACGCGGTCCATTTCCTTGGCCTGCTCCTGCACGCCGCGGAAGAAGTTGCCACCACCGACGACTACGCCGATTTCGACGCCCAGGGCGTGAACTTCGGCTAGTTCGCCGGTAATTTCGGCGACCTTGTCGGCGTCCAGACCAAACCCGCGAGGGCCCGCGAGCGCCTCACCTGAAAGCTTGAGAACAATCCGCTTATACATGCCTTTTTGAGTATCGCATAGGAGGTGCTTGCGGAGCAGTGCCAAGCGACGCCGGAGGCAGCGTTTGGGGTGCGTGAGCGGCAGGACAAAAAGGCGAATAAAGCGAGAATTTTCACGGAGGAAATCGTGCATCTGCCGGCGAACGCCCGCTGAGTGCCGATGCGGCTATTTGGGAATTCAACGGCCTGGGAGTGCGAGGGCTCGCGAACTTCAGGAGAGAGCGCGCAGGCTTCTGCGGAGTTCGTCGGGAGCCCCGCTGGGAATGAGGTTTTCAATCTCATGGTGGGTGCTCTCCCACACCGGAACTGCACGGATAAGCAGGTTGTGGCCTTTGGCGGTGAGTTTCAGGATGCGGCTCCGCCGGTCCGAGGGATCCTGCTCTACGTTCACCAACCCGCGGCGTTCCAGCGGCTTCAATGCGGCGGTGAGCGTGGTGCGATCCATCGCAAGCAGCGACGCTACCGGCTGCATGGGCGGCGGCTCCGGGCGATTGAGAGACATCAAAAGGGAAAACTGGCCATTGGTCAGTCCAAATGGACGCAGGACCTCATCAAAACGCCGGCCCAAGGCGCGAGCAGCGCGCTGCACATGAAGACAGAGACAGCAATCCCGCACCAAAAGGGTGGTTTCGTACGGGAGTGTTTTTGGACTTGACACGACCCCAGATTAGTTGATATCAACATAATCGTCAATTCGATTCTTCCCTTTCACGCGCGCAATTCGAATTGACCGGGGTCCTGGACACGCGGGACCCTCCCCGGCATCGCCCAAGGTAAAGAATCTGTCCCTATGGAGGTCCGAAATGTCATTCTTTCGTGATTTGAAGATCGCCGTGCGTTCATTGTCGCGGGTTCGCGCGCTGTGGATCACCGTTGCCCTGACGCTGGCTTTGGGGATTGGGGCCAATGCCGCAATCTTCAGCGTGGTGCGCGCCGTGCTGCTGCGTCCGCTGGCGAATCGCGATGAAGACCGGCTGCTCTACCTGCGCCAGAGCGCGCCTGGTATCGGTGACGCCAACACCACCTTCTCAATACCGGAGATCAAGGACCTGGGCACGGGACTGAAGACCATTCAGGAACTCGGAACATTTTCAGAGATCGACTTCACCATCGTGGGGTTGGGCACGCCGCGCGAGATTCCCGCGGGCGTGGTGGATGGCAATTACTTCCACGTGATGGGGTTGCGGCCGGTGCTGGGACGGTTGCTGACTCCCGCCGACGATGGCCCCAATGCAGCCGGCGCGGTGGTGCTGACGTATAAATTCTGGCGCGAATCGCTTCACAGCGACCCCAGCGTGCTGGGCAAGACGGTACGGCTGGAGAGCATCATGGGCGCGCGGTCGGCGGTGATTATCGGGGTACTGGAGCCATCGGTTCCGTATCCGGTGGCAACGGAAATCATTGCCAATGTGGTGACCAGTCCGCATCATCTCTCAGCCACGATGGTCACCGGCCGCGAGCATCGTATGACCGAGGTGTTCGCACGACTCGCGCCGGGAGCAACTCTGGACGCGGCACGCGCCGAACTGCGCACAGCTTACGCGGCGATGGTGGCTGCGCATCCCGAGGTGTACAAGCCCGAAGATCATTTCACCATCAGCGTGACGCGGATGCACAGCCAGATCAATTCCCGCGCCAACACGATTTTGTGGGTGCTGTTCGCTGCCGCGGGCCTGCTCTTCGTGATCGCAAGCTCGAACGTCGCGAACCTTGTGCTGGCGCGGACGGTGCGCCGCGAATCGGAGCTGGCTGTTCGCTCGGCGTTGGGAGCCGGCAGAGCGGCACTGCGGCGGTCGTTGCTGGCAGAGAGCCTCGTCCTTTGTGTCAGCGGTGCGCTGGCGGCCATCCTTCTCGCCGTTCCGATGGTGGAAGTGCTGGGGCGCTATGCCGCGCGCTTCTCAGTGCGGGCCGACGGACTGAAGCTCGATTTCAGCCTGGTGTGGTTCGGGATTGGACTGGCGCTGGTGGCAGCGGTGTTTCTGGCGTTCATTCCGCGGCTGCCTTCGATGGACTCATTACGCGCCAGCGGTCTGGCCACAGGCGGAACGCGGGTCACGGGGGGAAGCAGCCGGCGGCTTCGCGTTTTTGCCATCATGCAGATCACAGCATCATTTCTGTTATTGGCCGGATCTGCCGTGCTGATGAGGACCTTGTATGATCTCGAAAAGACGAGGCCGCCTTTCGACACCGCCAGCGTACTGGCCGTGAATTTGCCGGTGATGACGTATGGAAAGACTCCTGAGCAGGTGCAGGAGTTTTATCGGGAGGTGAAGCAAAAGGTTGCAGCAATCCCGGGCGTGGCGGACGTCTCGACGGGATTCAGCGTGCCCTGGCGCGACGATCAGGCGCTGAACATCAGTTTTGCGTTCGCGGTGCAGGGCGCGAAAAGAGAGAATGGCCTGGGCGACTGGCGGGCTCGGTTCCGGTCCATTTCTCCTGGATTCTTCGGCACGCTGGGAGTGCCGCTGCTGGAGGGTCGTGATTTCCGCGACGGCGACCGGGACGGCTCGGAACGCGTGGTGATCGTGAGCAAAAGCGTCGCAAACTCGCTGTTCCCCGGCCAGGACCCTCTAAATCGCGAATTGCGCTGGACCGATGGCGTAATGAAATTCATCGGCATCAGTTACGAGCCGCGCAGGATCATCGGCGTGGTGCCGGACGTTGACGACGAAAACATCATTCCGTCACCGGCGATGACGGTTTACCAGCCGGCCGAGCAGGAAGGATGGCAAGGACGGCTCTTTGTGCGGGCAAAAAAGGATCATGATCCGTACTTCCTGGTTCCAGCTATCACCCGCACGATTCACGCGATGTCGGCAGACCAGCCTGTGGAGCGAGCGAGCACACTCGAAGATATTCGCGCTGAAGTTCTCACGCCCGACAAACTCAATGCGGTCGTGTTTGGCGGCTTCGCGGCGGTGGCGCTGTTGATCTCGGTGGTAGGCGTGGCCGGTGTTCTTGCATTTTCTGTCAGCGGTCGCACGCGCGAGTTCGGGATTCGCATTGCACTGGGCGCCCAGCCGACCAACATTCTTTCCGGTGTGCTGATGGAGGGCCTGGTCATTGCCGGCCTCGGCGTGAGCGCGGGCGTGGTGATCGGGTTTGCCTTCGCGCGCGCGGCCGGGAAATATCTCGCAGCGGTGCAGCAACCGGGGGCACTTTCGATTGTTGTGTCCGCCGTGGTGATTCTTGCTGCGGCGGTGATCGCGTCCGCTGTGCCCGCGGCCCGCGCGGCCCGGGTGAACGCGGTGGAAGCGCTACGCTCGGAGTAGTTCGTCAGGCTTGCCTTGAAACGAAAGGCCCGCAGTGGGTGCTGCGGGCCTTTGAGGGTTGTAATCGCTTCTCGAGTTTCCAACCCGTGCACCAAGAGACGTCGCCAGGGGCACCTTGTTCAAGGTGGAATTACACCCGGTTACTCGCCGGCTGATTCGACGGCCTGGGTCTGGGCAACGGTCCAGTCGGACGCGCCCACCTTGAAGCGGGCAAAACGGCGGACAGTGATGTTCTCGCCCAGCTTGCCAACCTTTTGCGCAATCAACTCCTTGATGCTGATGGATTGCTCCTTGATGAAGGGCTGATCGAGCAGGCAGACCTCCTCGTAGAACTTGGCCATCTTGCCATCGACGATCTTCTCGATCACCGGGGCCGGCTTGCCCGTGGCTGCAGCCTGCGCGCGGTAGATTTCTTTTTCGCGATCCAGGTCAGAAGGGGTGACGTCTTCAGGCTTCACGTAGCGCGGGTCGCTGGCCGCGATGTGCATCGCGATATCCTTCAACAACTCCTGAAAGTCCTCGGTGCGGGCCACGAAGTCGCTCTCGCAGTTCAACTCGACCAGCACACCGATCTTGCCGCCGGCGTGGATATAGGTTCCCACCGCGCCTTCGTTGGTCATGCGCGCTGCCTTTTTCTGCGCAGAGGCCATGCCCCGCTTGCGCAGAACCACAAAACCGGCCTCGATGTCCCCATTGGTCTCCTGCAAAGCCTTGAGGCAGTCGCCCATGGGCGCGCCGGACTTCTCACGAAGCTCCTTCACCAATTTTGCGTCAATCTTTACACTCACTGTTGTCATCTCTCTTTTTTCCAGTCTCAGCTTTCGATGCACCGAATTGCTTTCGGCATAAGAAAAGCGTGGCTCTCAACCTTCGCGGCCACGCTTGTCTTAGTATGCGCACCTGGGTGCGCAGATAAGATTAAAGAGCGCCCTCAGCCACTTCAGCCTCTTCCAGGGCCGCAACTGCGGCTGGCGCCTTGCGAATGCCGCCGCCCAAGACCGCTTCCAGGTCTACGTCCTCGGCAGGTGCAGCTTCAACGGCCGCTGTCTCTTCCGCGGCTGGAACCGGCAATTCTTCCGCAGCGAAGGCCTTGTCGCCGACCAGGTTCACGCCCTCGGCCGCCGAATCGGCGATCTTCGATGTGAAGAGGCGAATGGCGCGCAAAGCATCGTCGTTGCCCGGAATCACATAGTCCACTACCGTGGGGTCGCAATTGGTGTCAACCACCGCAACGACAGGGATGCCCAGCTTGCGGGCTTCCTTGACGGCGATCGCCTCGTTATTGGAGTCGACGATGAACAAGGCGTCGGGCAGCCGCTTCATGGTCTTGATTCCGGCCAGGTTGGCTTGCAGGTGCTTGCGCTCCCGCTCCAGCTTGATGACTTCCTTTTTGGTCAGCAGCTCGTAGCGGCCATCGGTGGCCATGTCATCCAATTCCTGAAGGCGCTTCACCGACTTCTGCACCGTCACCCAATTGGTGAGCAGGCCGCCCAGCCAGCGCTGGTTGATGTAGGGCATACCAGCGCGGTTGGCCTCTTCGGCCACGGCGTCCTGTGCCTGGCGCTTGGTGCCGACGAAGAGAATCGTCTTGCCGCTGGCGCACAGATCAGTGACGAATTTGGACGCGTCCTTGAACAGCTTGAGCGTCTTCTGCAGGTCGATGATATAGATTCCATTGCGCTCGCCGAAGATGTATTCCTTCATCTTGGGGTTCCAGCGCTTGGTCTGATGCCCGAAGTGAACACCCGCTTCGAGCAGCTCCTTCATTGTGATCGTGGCCATTGGCCTCCTTCGTGGATTGCATCCGGGTGGTCGATGCCGGCGCCCGAATTGAACCCGCTTATGCGGGAGATTTGACTACCGAGGGACCAGAGACTGAGGGACTAGAGACTAGGGACTAGAAGCAAACCTGAATCACTAGTCCCTGTTCCCTTGTCCCTAGTCCATGTTCCCTAGTCCCTGCAAGCGCTTAGCGCTTGCTGAACTGGAAGCGCTTGCGCGCGCCCTTCTGTCCATACTTCTTGCGTTCCTTCTGGCGAGCGTCGCGGGTCAGAAGGCCCTCAGTCTTGAGCAACTTGCGCAGTTCCGGGTTGAATTCGATCAGGGCGCGAGCAATGCCCATCTTGACCGCATCAGCCTGGGCGGCTACTCCGCCGCTGCTCACCGTGGTTACCACGTCGAAACTGCCGGCCAACTCGGTCAGCGCCAGCGTCCGCTTGGCGGCCACGCGCTGCTGTTCGGTCACAAAGTACTCTTCGAATGCCTTGCCGTTGACCTTCCACTCGCCGGTGCCGGGACGCAGAAAGACGCGGGCGATTGCCGACTTGCGCCGTCCCGTCCCGTAATACTGAACCAAATCTGCCATTCTTCCCTCTAAGCTCTCAGCCGTCAGCTTTCAGCCTTCAGCGTTTTGTTGCTTCCATTCAATTCTTTTCGCCGCCCTGGACTTTCCGCATCAGCATGAAAACCGAAAGCTGATAGCTGAAAGCTCGTAGCTGCTTTAAGCGATGTCCATGGCCACGGGCGACTGTGCCTGGTGGGGATGCTTGTCGCCGCGATAGACCTTCAGCTTGGTGGCCATCTGGCGGCCCATCTTGCTCTTGGGCAGCATGCCCTTGATGGCTTCTTCCAAAATCTTCTCAGGCTTGCGAGCCAGCAGGCGTGTGAACGACTCTTCGCGCAGGCCGCCGGGGAAGCCGGTGTAGCGGCGATAGAGCTTGCTCTGGGCCTTCAGGCCGGTCAAACGCACTTTCTCAGCGTTAATGACGATCACGTGATCGCCCATATCGATGTACGGCACGTACCGGGGATTCAGCTTGCCGCTCAGCACACTGGCAGCCTTGGTCGCCAACCGGCCCAACGTCTGGCCGCTGGCATCCACTACATACCACTTGCGGTCAATATCCTTGCCGCTCGGAACAAAGGTCGACATATTTCTCCTGCCCTCTAAAGACCCTGCCTGGCTATCGCTTTCGGCTCTCCCAATCGAGGTTCACCTGCCGCGCAGCCAGCGGAAACCATAAAATCCACAGCGCAAATCGCTTTTGCCCATGCAAAGCGCATGGGCCCTGATTCCACCCACTTCCAAACAAGTCTGTTCGGGTGAGGATTACGGGGGGCTGACCCTTAAAGGGCTACGGCTCGCATGGACCCACGTCTGAAACCCGCGTCCAGCAGCCCGTCGCCTGTTCCAGCCAACTCCCTCAGAGAGCCAACCAGCTGAGTCCGGATGAACGCCCCATCGACGAAGACCTGTCGGTGGGAACCCCTTACACACAGACCCCAGGCGCAACACCGCGCAAGGACTCCAGAATACTCGATTTGAGGTGCAGAGTCAACGAAAACGCGGACTTCCGGGCAGATCGCAAGGGTAGTTCGGGTAAATTGCGTTTCCGCAGCGGTGGGCCCGCGCAAACCGCGCTCCTGGTTCAATTTCAAGAAGGGGAGCGGACGAGCAGAACCGACATCGCATCCTGGTATTGCACCCGCCAGCCGGACGTGCTCTTCAGCAGGTAGACAAGCGGTGAATCGGCCGGCATGAGCACGCTGTCAATGCGGTCGCGATCGAGAATCGCAAGGGAATCGCTCAACGTGATCGCCCTCAGATAGTCGAGATTCACGTCGTGGTATGAAAAGACGTCTCCTCGCGTGTCGATGAATACAGGGTTCTGGCGCGCATTCCAGATCAGGTATCCGCCCCATTCGTAGTTGTTGAAGAGACGTCCATGCTGGCAGCAACGATTTAATTCGGGCAGGGCGGACACAGGGAAATAACGTGCTTCTGCAGCGCGCAACCTGGCAGAAGTGGGAATGTGGAGAATCGCGAAGGTGCAGAATGCCGCCATAATTGCCGCGTTCAGGAACGGCTTGTTGCGTTCTTTGTCATAGGGCGAGAACACCACGCCGGCCAGGTCTACTGAGAGGATGGGGCATGCCACGATTCCGGCCAGAAACAGAAATCGCCTGTGCATGAGCGCTGCAAGGAAGGCGAGCGCCGCGAAGAGCAGGTCCTGAAGACTCCACGGGCGCTTCCGCCCCAGCATAAGCACGATCATGAGAGCGACAACGAAATAGACCAGCAATCCGTGGAAGGTTTGAAAGTCGACGCTCTGCCACTCCTCAGGCTGGAAGCCCATCATGCCGGTGTGAAGAGCAGCCTGAATCGGGTATGCGGCCAACCGCCAGCCATAAGGATTGACAAAGAGCATGGCAACACTTGCTACACCCACGACGGCCAGTTTGCGCAGTTGAAGGGGAGTCCAGCGAACCGCCTCAATGCTGCCCCACGTGCCACTCACGAGGCCTGACGCGACGAAGACACCGTAGAACACCAGGCCGATTATCCACGAAGCGTGCAGATTGATCCACAAGGCAAAGAGCGGCGCCAGCAGCCAGAGGCGGTTGCGTCCTTTGCGGAAATCATCGAGGACAAGCATTTCCGCGATGAAGCAGAGCCAACCAAACAGGAGAGTCCGCGGTCCCATGCTGATGGATGCAAAAAGCACCGCAATCCATGTGGCCAGGAAGGCGGCTTTCGAGTCTCCCGAGCGGCGATAGCAGAGCAACAATACCCCGGCAATGATGAGCTCGATGGCAGCAAGCATGACCAGAAACAAGCCGCGCTCGCCAAACATCCTGAAGCCGATGTAATAGGGAATCTCAGATAACCATTCGAAATCCATCCATGGCTGGCCAATGGCGGTGTAGGAGAAGGCATCTGCGCGGATGAAGTGGTGCGTAGATAACAGCACCTCGGCATTGCGCATATGCCACCATATATCGGGGTCGCGCATGACAGCGCCGCCCCGCCGCACATCGAGTGAGGCGGTGAAAGGCGAGACGAACAAGGCAGTGATCAGCATCGCCGGAAAGCTGAACAGGTTCGACAGGCGGCTACGCAGGCTTGTCGAGGAGTCAGTCTGCACGGGCCGGCCCTGGCTGCGAATCAGTGATGTGTGCTGTGCGGGTCACTGGCCCGTAGTATACACAAGATAAATTGCGGGTAAGGCTCTTCCCGAGACTCTCGGACACACCCGCGTACCCGCCTCGTCCCTCCAGGCGTTCAGCAGGCGATGCAACTACAGGTCCTGAAAAGGAGCCTGCCCCGGTCTTATCCTCGAAGACCCCATTCGATTTTCACGCATGGTCGCATGAATCTCATTTCCCGCTGTCAGAGCGAGCCTCCGGCCCGGAGCGTAGAATCAGCGCGCCAAGGGCAATACATCTGGGGCTTTAACCCAAGCGCTATTGAAACAGATGCTGTTGCGCAGTTTCGAGCACGGTGTCTTTCCCTGCACGCAGGTCTTCCACGGTTGGGACGACCTCCACATCCGGCTTGATCCCAACTCCTTCAAATTGCGATCCGTCGGGAAAGCTCATCCGCTGCACCGCCACCATGATCATCATTCCCTGCCCAAGGTCGAACATGTCGGCATTGCCCGTGCTGCCTCCCGTGGTCTCTCCGACAATCAAGGCCCTGTGGTTCACTTTGAAAGGCATGACGAAGTCTTCACAGGCCGAGTAGCAGCCGGCATCGGTCAAGATGGCCAGTTTCCCAGTGAAGACGTCGTGGGCTGGTTGCGTCACTGGGCTTGGCCACGTGAGCGCGGGCCGATTAAAGGGCTGGTATTCCCATCTGCCTTGCGAGGCCCTGAAGCGGAAATAGGGCATGGCGACCGGCGTCGATTCGGTCCACGACTGGGAAGGGCGATCCATCAGAAAGGAACTCAAGTCAACGGGAGTGGACCCGCCGGGCTCGCCGCGCACGTCCACGATGATTGCCTGGGCTTGCCTGTATTCCTTTGCCAGTTCCAATGCACGCTTCTCAAAGTCCCCGCCCAGCAAGGAACGAATGCGGATATAGGCCACCTTGCCGGGTTCGAGCCAGCGGCCTTCTGTCTCGAGCGACGCGTCGTGGAGCGTGCGGCGGTCGATCGCCACTTTCTTTCCTCCAGACAAGGTAAGAACAAACTGCTCCGGGAAGAGGTGGGCATACGGCGTAACGATGCTCATTCGCGCAAACAGCAGGTGACGTCCTCCTTCTTCGGTGGATGCCGAAACCAGCCTGCTGCAATCCTGAATAAATTGCTCAAAGGGGCGGCCGTCGATGCTGTCGATCACATCCCCCGCTTTCAAACCGGGGCTCATGCTCTCTGTAACTACCCACTGCCCATGAATCGACTGTGCGATGAAGGGCAGTACGCCGCCTCCCTTCGCCAGCGGCATATCGACAAAGAGGGTGTGAGCGTTCTTGAATTGCGCGACAAATTCCATGCTGGCCAAATCGAACGCTTTGCGGTCGTCGCTGGCAATGACCTTGTCGAGATAGGCTCGGTAAGCCACTTCGATGTCCAGATTCGGTGCGTTCTGCCACTGGGCGAAGTTGTCGAGAGACTTATAGATTCTGCTCGCCACATATACGCGTTCTTTCAGCGGAAGTCCGGCCGCTGCTCCGCTCTCGGCAACGGCAGGGATGCAAGCCAGGATGAAGATGATGGCAAAAAACGACAGGATTGAAGCGCAGCAAATCGATCGGCTTTTCAAGGTTCGGACCCTCTGTGTTTAATTACGGCCGCACAGAAGAAACTGTTCCTCGCATCACAATCGCCTGTGATCTGCGAACAATAGGTCGCACATCGCCCCGCAAACGCACCACGCGGCTCGATGAGTTGATCGAGCCGCGTGGCATGAGCTAGAAGCCGGAAGCTTGCAGGTAAAGCTGCTCTTACGCCGCGTTCGCGCCCATCGACCGCACACGGAAGCGCTTCATCTGAATCGACAGCGTGCGCTCGATCTTGCGCAGATCGCCGCGCTCCGCCGGGCCGGCAAAGGTGGACGCAACGCCCTTCGCCGAGGCGCGGCCGGTGCGGCCTACGCGGTGGACGAAGTCTTCAGCCACCTTGGGCATGTCGAAGTTGATCACATGCGCCACGTTGGCAACGTCGATGCCGCGGGCGGCAACATCGGTAGCAACCAGCACGCGGTGACGACCCTCGGAAAAGCTGCGCAAAGCGGAATTGCGCTGCGCCTGCGTGCGGTCTCCGTGAATCTGCGTTGCCGACCAGCCAGAGCGGGTAAGGCGCCGCGCCACCCGGTCCGCGCCGTGTTTGGTCCGCACAAAGACAAGGAAACTGCCCTCTTCGGCACCGAGCAGGTGTTCGAGGAGTTCCTGTTTCTTGTCCGGCTCCACTTCAAAGGTACGAAGCTCGACGTTTTCCGCCGGCTTGAGCACCGAGCCAATCTCGACGCGCGCGGGGTTGTTGAGGTATTTGCGCGCCACGTCCTTCACCGACCCTTCAAGGGTGGCCGAGTAGCACAGCGTTTGGCGAACCGCGGGCAGTGTGGCCGCGATGCGGGCGATGGCGGGCTGGAAGCCCATATCGAGCATGCGGTCCACTTCGTCGAGCACCAGGATCTTGACCTGGTCGAGGCGCACGAGCCTGCGCTTGAGATAGTCCTCAAGGCGGCCGGGAGTGGCAACAATGAGCCGGGCGCCGCGGCGAATTGCATCCAGTTGAGACCGCTCGGCGAGGCCGCCGACCACGAGGGCCACGGTCTGCTGCGAGCTTGAACGGATGGCGAGGAAAGCCTGCTCCACCTGCATGGCCAATTCGCGCGTGGGCAACAGAATAAGCGCCGACGCGGTGTTCATGTCTTTGGTCTTCTGCAGCATTTCGACAATCGGAATGAGGTATCCGAGTGTCTTGCCGGTGCCGGTTTGCGCGGTGGCAAGCACGTCGCGACCTTCAAGCGCCGGGGGAATGCAGCCGGCCTGCACCGGGGTGGGGGTTTCGAATCTGTTGGCGTTGAGCCGCGCCAAAAGGGCGGGCGAAAGGGCGAACTGCGAGAACTGAGTCGTCAAAATAAGAATCTTCCTGGGCTCCGGGAGCCGCCAGTTTCAACTGGGGCCTGCAAACGGAGCCGGACCTGAGGTGCACGCACACGAATCTTTTCCAGGCGCGAACCTGCTATTGAATATGCGTAAGGGAGAACCGAAAGTCGATCAGAAGACTGGCTAACCGGCATTCTCAGAATGCACGGGCCCGGGGCTGCCACACGCTACTTGTACGCCAGTCGGCACGCTGCCGGCCGGCACCACCCTCGTCACACACATAGCTGCGACTTTGCTCCCGAAAGGAGCCCAGGTGGTTACGCTGTAGGGGCTTGGGGAAATCTGTGCCAGGCAGAATTGCCTTGGGAAGGGCAAACCGCCGCTCACGACCAAATCACTGAGCGCAAATACAGTGTAGCAGGTTTTCGCTTTTTTTTGCGCCGGAGGTCTGTTCAGCGTCACTCACGCCCTTCGAGACGCGCAACGACCTGCTGGACGAGGTGATCGAGTTCGGCATTACCGGCTGGCGTTGCGTCCGGAGGTTGAGGCAAGCGCGTCATGCGTGCATCAGGGAGGCCCATCCGGCGCTTGAGGGCGAGGATATCCTGAATTTTTTCGTCGGGGATATGGGTGAGCGGCTTGCCAATTTGTTGCGCGATGAGAAAGGTCTTGCAGTAGTTCTCAAGGATCTCGACTTGCCACTCCGCGTGGGTGACGGTGTCGGCCCAACACACAATGCCGTGGTTCGCAAGGAGGATGGTGTTGTGGTCCTGCACAAAAGGCAGAATCGTCTCGGCAAAGGCCTTGGTGCCGGGGGTTTCATAGCGCGCAACCGCCGAGGGACCGATGAATACCTCGTACTCCGGAATGAGCCCGACGGGCGGAGTGGTGCCGGTGATGGCGAAAGCGGTGGCATAAGGCGGATGGCAGTGCACCACGGCGCGGGCCCGGGCGTTCGCTTTATAGATCTCCAGATGAAGCAGCAATTCGCTGGTGCGCGCCCGGTCGCCGGCCAGGATGTTGCCATCGATGTCGGAGAGGCAGATGTCGGCCGGCTCCAGATCGCGCTTGCTCATCATGGTAGGAGTGCAGAGCACATACTTTGCGCCCAGGCGCACGCTGATATTGCCGCCATTGCCGTCGACGTACTGGCGCTCCCACAGTTTTCGGCCCACACTGATGATCTCAGCGCGCAAAGCCTCAGCTTCAAAGGAGTTGGCAGCGGCGGAGGGCGACACTGTCTCATGCCCAGGCACGCGCAGGGCGTCCATCGCGGCCTGCACCACTTCCCTCACCTGTTCAGCAATTGGAACCGTTGACTGGTCCATGGTCGACCTCACGTTCGGTGGAATCACAAGGGCATAAGGCGGTTTCACCGGCTTTGAACCCCGCATTCCCCAAAATATAGGACCAAATACTCGCGGGAGCTAGTGACTTGGGTCACGAATGAGCGAACCCGCCGTGAAAGCAGACCTTCCTGCGCTGAGGGCGCGAACGTGAACGGCGAGCGAAGGAAAGCCTAATCCGACGGCACAAGCTTCCGCTGCAACTGTTCCAGCGTCTGGCCCTTGGTTTCGGGGTAGACGAACAGGACCACGAGGAACTGGATGACCGTCATGATGGTGAAGAAGATGAACGGCGCGCTGCGTCCGATGCCTGCCACGAGGACTGGAAACTCGAGGGCAATAAGGGTGTTCATGATCCAGTGGCTGGCATTACCCACTCCCTGACCCTTGGAGCGGACATGGTTGGGAAACACTTCGCCGATGTAAACCCAGATGACCGCGCCCTGCGACAGCGCAAAGAAGGCGATATAGGTGATCAGCAGCCACACCAGCGCGCCGGGGTGTGAATTTGTCTTGAATAGCCACGACACGGCCGCCAGGCAAGTGGCCGTGCCCGCCGCGCCGATGAGCAGCAACGTCTTGCGACCTAATTTGTCGATTAGTGACATGCCCACAATGGTGAAGACAAGATTGGTGAAGGCGATGGCGATGGCCTGCTGGTCGCCGGAGAGCTGGCTGAACCCGGCCGCCACAAAAATGCTGTTCAGGTAATAGAGGATAGCGTTGATGCCTGCCAACTGGTTGAACGCGCCAATGCTGATGGCAAGAAACAATGGATAGCGGTACTTCCAGCGGAAGACGGGCTCATGAGCCGAAGTATGTTCTTCAGCCAGCGCCGCGCGGATGTCGGCCAACTCTCCTTCAGGGTTGGGCTCGCCCATCATTTTGAGCACTTCCAGAGCCTCGTCGATGCGGTTCTTTGAAGCGGACCAGCGCGGGCTGCGGGGAATGCCGAACAGGAGAACCAGGAAGCCAAAGGCCGGAACCGCGGCCACCCCCACCTGCCAGCGCCACTCCGCCGCGCCCAGGTGAGCCAGGCGAATGACATAGTTGGAGGTATATGCAACCAGGATGCCGAAGACCACGTTGAACTGGAAAGCGCCCACCAGCCGCCCACGCCATTTAGCCGGGGCAAGCTCCGCGATGTAGACCGGACCCAGCACGGACGATGCACCAATACCCAATCCGCCCAGGAACCGGAAGAACATGAGCGATGGCCAGCTCCACGCGAATGCGCCTCCCAGCGCGGAGATGACATAAAGCACCGCGGTGATGCGCAGCGTCTCGCGTCCGCCAAGCTTCTGTCCGGTGACCCCTGCGCCCAGCGCACCGAAAACCGTGCCGATGAGGGCGATGGCCACGGTCCAGCCCTTGCCTTGTGGGCTCAGATGATAGAGCTTGACCAAGGCGTCAATGGCGCCGGAGATGACTACGGTGTCAAAGCCGAAAAGCAAGCCGCCGAGCGCCCCTGTCAGGGTCGCCTTCATCAGGTTCACATTAGGTCGCATCGTTCTCTGGGTCCTTGAATTCCAAATCATCCTACAGACTGAGGCCTGCCCTCGCAAACCGAACCGGCTAATGAATCTCGAATACTGTGTCCATCCACACCACTCAATTCGCATCAACGGCAGCTCGCGCGTCTTCGACGTACCGCCGAGCGGGAGAGGACCGTTCCGGGAACGTTTCAATGGGCAGGGTTTCGCTTCGGGATAAGGCGGTTTAGAATCTTTGGAAAGGCGGAACTCAGGGCCCCAAACTCCGGCGTTCGCCAATGCTACAAAAATTCGCTGCAAAGGATCATCCCCCATGACCCTGCGTTTCTTTACATCTCGTTTTCACTTTCGCGCTCTAATTTCTCTATCGCATCGGGGCTTTCGCCTCGCGCTGCTTGTGGCTGCAGTCGGCGCGGCCCTCACCTGTTCGGCACAAAGTAAGCCGGCGGCCAATGCCGCGCCCGACGAACTGATTCTGAGCAATGGCGACACGCTGCACGGCAAATTCGTCAGCGTCGTGGGCGGAAAAGTCACCTTCCATAGCGACCCGCTGGGAGACGTGACTCTCACCTGGGACAAGATCAAGGAACTGCACACCAACGAGAAGTTCGCCGTGCTCAACAGCCAGGTGAAGCAGCGCGGCAAAAAGGGCGAGGGGCAGATCCCGGCCGGAAAAATCGACGTTGCGAACCAGGAAGTGACGGTTCATCCTGAAAACGCCGCCCCGCCCTCGCCAATCGCTGTGAAAGACGCGCAATTTATCATGGACGAAGCCACACTGGACAAGCAGATGTATCACCATCCGAGTCTCCGTTCCGGATGGAACGGAGCCGCGACGGCTGGGGCCACGCTGGTGACGGCGACAGAGAACCAATATACGTTTTCTGGAGGCGTGGGCCTGGTGCGGGTTGTGCCCACGGTGAGCTGGCTCAATCCGCGCGACCGCACTTCGCTGGACTTCACCGGCTCGTTTGGCAAGATCACCCAACCCGCGTACACGGTGCCACCCACTCCGCCTGCGACCACGCCTACCGTGGTGGCGGCCGTGACCACAAAATCGGCAATCTACCATGCGGATGCGGAGCGCGATGAATACTTCTCTCCGCGCTTCTTCGCGCTGGCGCAGACCGCATTCGACCACAACTACGGGCAGGATTTGGACCTGCAACAGATTTACGGCGGCGGCATCGGTTGGACAGTGCTCAAAACTCCCAAGCAGGAAGCGGACCTGAAGGCAACGATGCAATATGAGAAACAGCAATTCATCAGTGGAACTTCGAGCGGCAATCAAAACCTGATTGGATCCACATTCTCAGCGAACTACGTGCTCCACCTGAAAAGGGTGACTTATATCCAGGGTGTCGCGTTTATTCCCGCGTACAACAACGAGCGGGCGTATTCCACCAACGAGACAAATACCTTCGCGTTTCCGGCGTACAAGAATCTCAGCTTTTCATTGGGGACTTTGGACAGCTATCTGAACGATCCGCCGGTTTCGCTGCCGCCCACGAAGCGAAATTCCTTCCAATTCACGATGGGCCTGACGTACGCGATCAAATCGAAGTATTGACGCTAGTAAAGCGATAAAGCTAGCCAAAGTCGACCTCAGCGCTGTAAAGTTCTTGCGGGCAAACGTTCTTTCCTGAGTCGGCCATTGCCGGACGGTGCCAGATATCCGGCGCGGGGAACCTCGACGGAAAGACCGAGTTGCCCGTGGAGGACTGCAATCATGCTGCGTCGCTGCTGGTTTCTTCTCGTACCACTCGCCATTGCCACGATGACTTCGCTTGCGCCGGCGCAACAACCGGCCTATCTCGACACCAAGTTGCCTGCCGCAGAGCGGGCTCACGACCTGGTGGGGCGCATGACGCTGGACGAAAAAGCCAACCAGCTTGAAGACTGGGCGACAGCTATTCCGCGCCTCGGTGTCCCCGAATACCAGACGTGGAACGAGGCGCTGCACGGAGTGGCTCGAGCAGGCTACGCCACCGTGTTTCCGCAGGCGATTGGCATGGCCGCCACGTGGGACCCGGCGATGGTGCAGGCGATGGGCAACGTCATTTCGACGGAGGCTCGCGCGAAGTACAACCAGGCGCAGCGCGAGGACAATCACCGCATCTTTTTCGGCCTCACATTCTGGTCGCCCAACATCAACATCTTTCGCGATCCCCGCTGGGGACGCGGCCAGGAGACGTATGGCGAGGACCCGTTCCTGACCGGCAAAATGGGCGTGGCCTTTGTCGAGGGCGTACAAGGCAACGACCTGGACCATTTGCGCGCAGTGGCTACCAGCAAGCACTTTGCCGTTCACAATGGCCCCGAGCCGCTGCGCCACGGATTTAACGTGGACCCGTCGCCGCGCGACCTCGAAGAGACATACCTGCCCGCTTTTCGCGCGACGGTGACCCAGGGCCATGTGCAGTCGGTGATGTGCGCCTATAACTCTATTGATGGCTGGCCGGCCTGCACCAATACGATGCTGCTGAAGGATCATCTGCGCGATGCGTGGGGATTCAAGGGGTTTGTGGTTTCAGATTGCGGCGCGATTGTGGATGTATACGAAGGCCACAAGAAGACGACCGACATCACCCACGCTGCCGCGCTGTCGCTGAAGGCCGGCACCGATCTGTCGTGCAGTATCTGGACACCGGGCTTCAACACGCTGGCTGACGCAGTGCGGCAGGGGCTGGTTTCTGAGGACCTGGTGACGCAGGCCGCCGAGCGTCTTTACACCGCGCGGTTCAAGCTGGGCCTTTTCGACCCGCAAGGCTCCAATCCACTGGACAAGATTCCCTATTCCGCCGACGCGTCTCCTGAGCATCGCCAAATCGCCCTCAAAGCCGCGGAAGAGGCGATCGTACTGCTGAAGAACGATGGCACATTGCCGCTGAAAAGCGCTCCCGGACACATTGCTGTCATTGGCCCCACGGCCGATCTGCTGCCGTCGATCCTGGGCAATTATGTCGGTACGCCCGTCGATCCGGTGACGCCGCTCGAGGGTATCTACAACCAGTTTCGCTCGACGCCGATCCTTTACGCACAAGGCTCCACGCTTGCGGAAGGAGTGGGCGTTCCCGTACCGCGCACCGCGTTCGGCCTGAACAAGGGCCTGAAGACGGAGTTCTTCGCCACTCCGGACTGGACTGGCCGCCCCGTGGCTGTGACTACCGAGCCCGAAGTGCAGGCGGACTGGGAAAATGCCAAGCCGGCGCCCGAAGTCGATACGCCTGACTACTCCGTGCGCTGGACCGGGACGCTCACTGCGCCCGCGCCCGGTCATTATGTCTTCACCCTGGAGCCGGGGGACAGCTTCCCTTACTCTCCTAAGGAGAGTTACCGCCTCTTACTCGATGGCAAAGTAATCTCCGAAGGCAGCCTGCGCGCCGGGCACGATCTCTCTTCAATGGGCAGCTTCAAAGCCGCGCCGGGCGCATCGCCCACCGCGCCGCCGGTGATGGATTTCCCCAGAGAGCCGTCGATTCCAGTGGACTTTACCGACACGAGGGCCCATGACTTCCGGCTTGACTATTCGCACTCCGGTGACCGCGCCGGGGGCGGCGTCACTCTCAAGTGGGAAGCGCCTGCCCAGGCGCAGCTTGACGAGGCCGTGGCTCGCGCCAGGGAAGCGGCTGTCGTGGTTGCGTTTGTCGGTCTCTCGCCTCAGCTTGAGGGTGAAGAGATGCGCATCGACATTCCCGGCTTTGACGGCGGCGATCGCACCAGCATCGAGCTGCCCGCTCCGCAGCAAAAGCTGCTGGAAGCCCTTGCGGCCACGGGCAAGCCGCTGATCGTAGTGCTGCAAAGCGGCAGCGCCGTGGCCCTGAACTGGGCCAACCAGCATGCGAACTCGATCCTTGCTGCGTGGTATCCGGGCGTCGAGGGAGGCACGGCTATCGCTCGTACCCTGGCCGGTCTGAACACCCCCGGCGGTCGACTCCCCATCACCTTCTACGCCAGTCTCGACGGCATCCCGCCCTTTACGGATTACTCGATGAAGGACCGCACTTATCGCTACTTCGAAGGCAAGCCGCTTTGGGGCTTTGGTTACGGACTGAGCTATACGCACTTCAAATATGGTCCGGTGAAGCTGTCAGCTGAAACGCTCAAAGCGGGAGACCCGCTGACCGCAGTGGTCGACGTAACGAACACCGGTACGGTGGGCGGCGACGAGGTCGTCGAGGCGTATCTGAAAACTCCGCAGGCCGGCGGCCCGATTCACTCGCTCGTGGGTTTCGACCGTGTGACCATCGCCCCCGGAAGCAGCAAGGAAGTGACGCTGACGATTGATCCGCGATCATTATCGAGCGTAGACGACCAGGGCAACCGGGCCATTCTCGAAGGGAAATACACACTGAGCGTCGGCGGCGGGCAGCCGGAGGAAACTCAGTCGAAGTCGGAGGCCGGGTTTACGATTACCGGCTCGAAGGCGCTGCCGAAGTGAGGCAGGTTTGGACACAAAAAATGGGCGGCAAGGTTGGATGTCCCTGCCGCCGCCCGTCCCTGGGTTGTCTTGAAGTTGGTGCAATCCTGCGGTTACTGCAAACTTGTGTTGACTACGAAAAACGTTACTGTAACAGCTTGGTCACTTCCTGCTCGACGCTATTGGCCTGCGCCAGCGCGGAGATGCCGGTTTGGCTGAGAATTTCGTACTTCGACATATTTGAAGTCGCCGAAGCGTAGTCCGTGGCCTGAATCGCGTTCTGCGCCGACACCACGTTCTCCTGCTGGGTGCTCATCACCTGGCTGATGGAGTTGAGGGTGTTGATCTGTGCGCCGATGTACCCGTCCTGCGCCGCCAGATAGGTGACGGCCGAGTTGATCACCGACAACGCACCTTGCGCATCGGTCGCGTTCAGCAGATCGGTCTTGCTCAAGTCAGCGCTCGAATCCCCTGTGGCTGCAAATTTGTAGCCGATGGTGGTGGTAGCGGCCTTGTTCAAGTTCAAGGTTGTTGTCGCTGCGGTTCCCGTGTCGGCAAGGGGTGTGCCACCTAGAGCAACGGTCACGTTGGGATTGGTGAGAGTGAGCTGAATTCCCGTGTCGCCTGCGTCGATTGTGCTGCTCGCATCGCCAACTGCCGCAGCCGTCGTAAAGGTGGCCGTGACTCCGGGTATGGCGTCCGCATTGATCTCCGCGATCAAGTCTGCCACCCCTGTCGAACTCGTGGTATAGGTGGTCGACGTGCCGTTTTCGGCGGTCATCGTAAACGTGAGCGCACCACTGAGCACGCCATTGACCGTATTGGTGTCGGTCGCAGCGGTGGTTAGGGTATTGGGTGTGCCGCCCGAATCTTTCGATAGATCGACAAACATGCCGTTGCTGTTCTGGAGCACCGAACCACCCGCGTCGCCCACGCTGGAAGAACTCAAAGTAGCAAAGTAGAGACTGTCGATCGATGCCCCGGCCGAGGAAGAGTCCCCGGTATAAATATCCAGGCCCGCCAACGAGCCGGTGAAGACCTGATTCTGGTTGTACGTGGTTGTCGATCCGATGTTGTTGATCTCTGACAAAATCGATTGGTACTCCTGGTTGGCCGCAGCCTCCTGAGAAGTATTGAGGGTGCCGTTCGAGGCTTCAGTTGCCAGCGTCACGGCACGGTTAAGCAGGCTCGTCACTTGCGAGAGAGCGCCATCGGCCACATCCAGCAGGCCCACGCCTTCCGTGGCGTTGGTTGCCGACTGGGTCAGGGCAGCCGAGTTGGCCGCAAGGCCATTCACCAGGGACAGGCCAGCGGCGTCGTCCGCGCCAGAGTTGATGCGCGAACCCGAGGACAGCTGCTGCAGAACCGTCTGCAGGCTGCTGTTCGTTTTGTTCAGATTGTTCTCTGCGTAGATCGCCGAGAGATTGTTCAAGACTCCGAGGGCCATGGGAGGTCGCTCCTTCGGATGCTCCGATTCGGGCTCGTGCCCGCCAGCAGCTGTCTCAGCCGCTCAAGCCCTTTCTGCGATGTTCGCCTGGGCTCTCTACTGCATCCAACCCCTTCATCGGATTGGCCGCAGGGAACTTTAGTCCTTTCTTTAGTGGGCGACTTCTTTCTGTTTTGTTGCAATCCGGATCAGTCTGTCTCAATTCCATCCAACCGCTGTCCAGAGTTGCGCCAGTGACCGCCTCGAAACGCTCCATTTGCTTGCCTCGTTTCGGTACGAAGTTCCGCGGCCCGACAAGCCTCGTGCACCTTGAGGATTTGGCGCAAAAAAAGCGGCAAGAGGATCGCCCCCTGCCGCCACCGGTTGTCTTTCACCGCATTGCTCTCTGCTTAGAGATTGAGATTCAAGCTGGATCTACTGATCGTCGCCCGTACCGGAAGGTCCCGCACCTGCCGGCGGCTGTGGAGGGCCTTGCTTGCCGGCAGGCGAAGGCGCTGTGTTCGGGCCATTGTTTCCTGGCCCACGGCCTCCGCGCATGCGCCCTCCGTATCCCCCATTGCCATAGCCGCCCTGCCCGTAGCCCCGATCCTCGCCCTTCCGCATGCCATGGTTCTGGCGGAAATCCTGCACCTGCTTCCACTGCTCCGGCGTGAGTTTGCTTCGCAGCGCCAGCAGATAGCGCGCGTTCGCCTTCTCCAGTTCGGCGCGTGCCTGCGCTACCTTGTCGATCTGGGCGAGAATTTTGGCTTCGTTGGGCTGATCGTCGCGGACCAGGGGCTCCATTTCCAACTCGGCCTTCTCAACGTTGGCGCGCAAGTCGACCAGAGTTTCCCTGTGTTGCAGCAGGATGTTGTCAAACTCCTTCCGCTGCTCATCGGTCAGCTTCAACCGCTCCACAATCCTGGGATTGTTCCACCAGCGGCCTTCAACACCATGGCCGCCGAACGCTCTCTCAAATGGAGGCCGGTGCGCATCCATCCCGGCGCCTGGCCCCATTCCCGGACCGCCGCCGCCCGGCATCTGAGCCCAGGCGGAAGCCGCCATCAAAACTGCCGCAATTGCCAAACCCAACCGCAATGCCATCGTGCCTTTCATTCTTTCCCCCCTCGTGGTTTTCCCTTTGCCTGTCATTCCTTATTTCTTATCTGGAGTCGTCCTGAGTTGAAAGTGCAGCCAGCGGCTCAAGCGCGCTTGGGACTTCCTGCGAGACATCGCTATCCACCTTGGCCAGCAAATCGTCTTCTGCACGAGCGCGCTCGGCGGCAATCTCACGCTGATGCGCCGCTTCCTGGGCCGCCGCAATCCGCGCCAACTCCTGGTGGTGATGGCGTTCGTACAAGCCCCCAGAAGCCGCACCGGCAAGGAGGACCGACGCCACTGCCCATCCGGCTGCCAGCCGCCACGTTCTGCGCACCACGATTTCCCGTACCGTTCGCGGATGATTGGCCATGGCCTCGCTCCAAGCGTGCACGCTGGCCTTGAAGTCGTTCAATGCCTGCTTCAAAGCAGGGTCCAGCGCTTCCCATTCAACAGGCTGCCCGGCTGCAACTTTTATTTCGCCGCTCCCGCTCATCTCTTCCCTCCCAGCTCAACCCGCACTCTGGCCAGCGCACGCGAAAGGTGCGCCTTTACGGTGCCCTCGCTCAGGCCGGTGGATTGCGCAATCTCACTCAACTCCAATTCCTCGACAAATCTCAGCAGGAATATCGTCCTCTGCCGCTCGCTCAGCCCTTCAACCGCACGCCAGACATGCGCCACCTTTTCTCGCGCCATCATCTTCTGCTCCACCGACCGCTCGCCGCTGGGGAGCCACTCGCTGGCCTCGTCCAGGTCCACCTTGTTGGTGGTTGCCTGCCGCCAGAACTGCATGCGCCGGTTGCGCCAGTGGTCCTTTTGCAGGTTGATGGCAATACGCATAAGCCAGGTCATGACACTGGAATCGCCGCGAAAATGCGACCAGTTGCGATGCGCCTTGAGAAAGCATTCCTGGGTCAATGTCTCGGCCAGGTCCACATCCCTCGTAGACGCCAGCAAAAACCGGAAAATCTGTACACGGTGGCTCGCAACAACACTCGAGAACTCCTGCGCGGCAATCTCATTCGCCGTGGCCATGGTGATCGATTCCAATGTTGTGCCGGCAGCCATCACTCAGGTAGACGCCCGCATCGGAGGCAAGTTTACAGTGCCTTGGCATTTCTCAGCCGTGTCGCCTGAGAACGGTGATGTTGGGGCACTTTGAGACACGCATCCAGGCCTGGATTGCAGGGGCCCGGCTGAACCTAAGCCTGACTGTGTGCCTCCGCCAGGAAGCGGACCTCCCAGGAGGTGGTGGGTTGACCAGCCTGCTCGGCAATGGCGCGCAGCGCAACGGTTCCCGTTTGATCGGGATATTCGGCCGGGGTGTAGTGAAAATTCATCGCGGCGACGGGCACTGCAAACGGTCCCGTTGGTTGCACTTGAGTCGCTCCTTTCTGCACGATGGGTCCCAGAAGCCTGTTCCCGACTGTTAATTCATTGAAGTAAGCAGGATTGTCCTCTGCCGCGACGCCCAGCAACCAGGGGCCATAAGAGTACGCGACCCGGTTGTTGCCGCTCGGCTCCGAATTAAGCTTCATGTTGTATTTCGCCTCAATCACGTCGCCTGCGGCCCAGGTGCGCTCGGCGCCCGCATAGCCGTTCTCCAACGGAAGCAGGCGTCCCGGGCCCTTGAGTGCGATATTCACGCTCTCAGCCCACCCTGGCTTACGGATGGCAAGCGTGGCCGGCGCATTGCCTGCTGCGGTGATCGTGATCTGTACCGTACCGTTCCGGGCCAGCGAAGATTCCGCAACCGCTGAAAGCGCCGCAGTCTCCATCCGGCCATCGATGGGGAGGTCGTAATACAAGCCCTTGTTTAGAATGCGAAAGGCGCTCGTTTGCACGTCAGGGAAACATCGCAAGCCATGCAGCGTGCAGCACCACCACGCGCGCACCGCACCGGCGGCCGGCAGCCCGGTTTCGGTAAAGACGCGATGGCCAAAATCGCCTGTGGAGAACTGGTTGAATGCCAGTTCATTGAAGACCGCACGCTCCGCCATTGCCAGGTACTTTTCGTTGCCGGTTGCCTTCCACAAAGCCAGATTGAGACGCACCCAGTCGGCCTCAGCGCAGCCCTCGGTGCGGTGATTGTTAGGGCTCCAGCCTTCCGGGACTCCGCCGGTGATCAGCAGGTCCTTCGAATCGGCGACGTCCTGCCACGCGGCTTCGCATTGCCTTAGAAACTGTGGATCCACAGTCGCCTGGTGAAGATCCATCACTCCCCGCAGGCTGGTGAGATAGCCATGCACATGGTCGCCGGGACGTCTCTCAATCACCGCGGCGGTATCTTCAGCAAGCTTTCGATATCGCTCATCCCTGGTCGCCATGTAAAGGTTGGCCAGCCCTTCGGTCTGCTGCATCCAGCAAATGTAACTGGAGGCGAAATGATTTGCGCCAAACGCGTCGCGCATCTCTTTTGACAGCATGATGGGACCGATCCGCACCAGAAAATCGCCCAGTCGTCTGCACGCAGCCAGCACCGGCGCCGAGGGCCGCAGGCGATAGTATTCGAGAAGGCCAACCAGCAATCGGCCGTTTCCCCAGAGCAGCGCCATATCGTCATCCGTCGGCTTGTCGAAGTGGAACCCGCTTCCGAAATAGCCGTCGGGTTTTTGCAGTGCGATCACCCTTGTGACCAACGCATCCAGGCTGGGAAACTGCGTGCCGTACACACGGGAAGCGGTGGCCAACGCGCCGATATACCGGCCCGAGAGATCGCCGCTGAACTCAGTAAACCGGCGTACCGGAGTGGGGCGCACATCAGCCAGCAAGAACTCCTCTGTGTAAGCCGGCGAATCACCCTGCATCACTCGCCGCAATGTGAGTTCAAACCGGTCGCGTATGGGACATTGCGATGCGTTGGGCACAGAGGTGTCTCTAGAGTCGTCGGCGCCCGGCGAAGCAAACGAAAATGGAGTGCGGCCTGCCGCAAGTGGAACCAACGCGGCCGCTCTAACAAAGTTGCGGCGATTCATGGGGCACCTTTCCCATTCATGGCGGCTGCGGGGATTCTCGCAGGATTGCGATTCACCTTCCGCCTCTGGCTCGGGGACAATGATAAGGGAATTGCTCGCGGTCTGTTGCCATGAGATCGGGACCTGCTGATAATCTGGGTCAAGTAAACGCTTTCCGTCAGGAATCACAAGGAAATCCGCCATGCTGCTCGAAGCCCTTCGCCAAGAAGTCCTCAATGCCAATCAGGAAATCGCACGCCGCGGCCTGGCCCCGCACACTTTTGGCAACGCCAGCGGCATTGATCGAACTGGCGCTGAACCGCTCGTGGTGATCAAGCCCAGCGGCGTGGACTATGCCAGCCTGACCCCCGCCGACCTGGTTATCACTGATTTGAATGGGCGGGTCGTCGAAGGCAGCTTACGGCCCTCGAGCGACCTCGACACGCACACCCTGCTCTACCGCGAGTTTCCCCAGATCGGCGGCATCGTCCACACTCACTCCGAGTTCGCGACCTCGTGGGCCCAGGCCTACCGCTCCATTCCATGCCTGGGCACCACCCATGCTGACTATTTTCATGGGTCTGTCCCCGTCACCGAACCGCTCACGGCCGAGGAAGTGTCCGAAGCGTACGTGCGAAATACGGGTGCCGTTATCGTCCGCCTCTTCCGCTCGGCAGGCTTGGACCCGGTTGCCGTTCCAGGTGTGCTCGTCGCGGGGCACGCGCCATTCGCGTGGGGAAAATCGCCCGCTGAAGCCGTGGAACACGCCGACGTGCTGGAGTACATCGCCCGCCTCGCCTTTCGCACCACTCTGCTGAATCCTTCTGCCGCAGGAATTCCGGCTCACGTTAGCGAGCACCACTATTTGCGCAAGCATGGCCCGAAGGCGACCTACGGCCAGCTCCGAGGGTGATTTGGCGGTCTCCAGGGAACAAGAAAATGGCAAATATCGCAATTCAGGCGGGCGTGGAATGGGTTGCGCGTCCTAAACTGTCGCAGGTGGGGCAGCTACTAATTTCGGTAGGTGAATTCCTTTCTGCGTAGGGCCCCTATTGTTTTCTGCATTTTTTGCAAGATTCGAGCGGTAGCTGGCTTACATTTTTCCTTGAAATGCGTCTCTAGCACACATGTTTTCAAGTGATTGCACGTGCGGTCAGGTTGGATAGGCACACCCTCAAGCATGGCAAGCTACGTGCAATGCAGTTCAGTGACGTAAGGTGCTCTCCCCATGGAGACGAGTCTCTTCAACCGGTTGCAGGCGACACTGCTGGCTGTGGCTACGGTCGGACTGGTGTTCCTTGCTGTATTGAACTTCCGGCAGGAGAGCCAGTTTCAGCAGCCCTACGACGGGGTATGGTGGAGCGAGGCGCCGAGCGGAGCCGGACTGCTGGCTGAGAAAGTCCTGCCCAATAGCCCTGGCGAGCGTGCGGGCATCGAAAGACATGACCTTCTCACCGCGGTGAACGATGCGCCTATTGTTCACTTGTCGGACCTGGAGAGAGAGCTGTATCGCTCTGGCATCTACGGGAAGGCGAATTACGCCATCACACGGGATGGCTATCAATTGGATACGCCGGTGGTGGTCATCCCCGAGCCGCCGGACCGGAGCCTGCAACAGGCACTGCGCTTTATCGGACTGATCTACCTGGCAATAGGCCTCTACGTGCTTTTCAGGCGTTGGACAGCGCCGCGCGCCACGCATTTCTATCTCTTCTGCCTGGCCTCGTTCGCACTTGGCACCCTCCACTACACGGGCCAGTTGGACTGGCTCGACTGGACAGTTTATTGGAGTAACGTGGTGGCCGAGTCGCTGCAGCCCGCGCTCCTGCTGCACTTTGCGCTCAGCTTCCCAGAAGAACGGCTCAGAAGCATACGCCGCCGCTGGCTGATGCCTGTTGTCTACGCCCCCGGCGCCGCCCTGTTCGGGCTTTGGGTGGTAGCGATCAATCGGTGGGAAGCGACGGGCCTTTTGAAACACCGGCTCGATCAGGCCGGCACTGCATACGATGCGGCTTTCTACGTGCTGGCAGCCGTTTTCTTTCTGCACAGTTATCGGCGGGCGGATACGCCCCTGCTTCGCCAGCAGTTGAAGTGGCTTACGCGCGGCGCACTACTGGCCGTCGCTCCTTTCACACTGCTTTATGCGATTCCTTTCCTCTTCGACTGGCAGTGGCCCAGCCTGCTCACCAAGGTGGCTGGCTTGTCGCTGGTCTTTTTGCCGCTAACGTTCGCCTGGGCAATCGTCCGCTACCGGCTGATGGATACCGACCTGATCTTCAAGCGAGGCGTGGCTTACACACTGGCTACGGGCCTGCTGCTGGGTGCTTACTTCGGCATCATTGCGCTGATCGCCGAGCTGGTGCACAACGGCATGCCCGAGGCCATGCGCGAGTGGGCACTGGTCATCGCCATTCTGGTCACGGCTGCGATCTTTGATCCGCTGAAGCGCAGAATTCAGGCCTGGGTTGACCGCGCCTTCGACCGCCATCGCTACGACTACCGCAAGGCGCTGGTCGAGTTTGGTCGCGGCCTCAGTTCGGAAACTGATTTGAAAGCGCTGCTTGGATCGATCGTGGAGCGTCTGCCACGCACGCTGCTGGTAGCGCGGGTTGCCGTCTTCCTCAGTGAAGATGGGGGACGGTTGCGACTGGCCGCTTCCCACGGACTGCCCGCCGAGGCACGGGTCGCGCAGGATCGGCTGGCCCTCGAGTTCATCAACTTCGATCGAGCGACGGATCACTCTCACATCTTCCTTGAGAATGCGCAGCAGGCATTGCATCTGCCCGAAGACCAGCGTCAGACGGCGGCGCTGCTCGACCTCAACTACTATCTGCCTTGCCGGGTGCAGGACGGCGCCCAAACGCGCACCATCGCTGTCATCGGCCTGGGACGCACCATCGGCGGCGATTTTCTGTCGAGCGAGGACGTGGAACTGCTGGAGTCGCTGGCCAGCTACATCGGCATCGCCTTGCAGAATGCCAGCCTCTATGCGCGGCTTGAAGAAAAAATCAGCGAATTTGAGCGGCTGAAGGAATTCAACGAAAACATCGTTGAGTCCATCAACGTGGGTATCCTGGCGCTGGATTTGAATGACTGCATCGAGAGCTGGAACGCGCAAATGGAGGCCATGTACGCCGTCAGCCGCGCAGAGGCCATCGGCCAGCCCGTCGCGAGTGTCTTCCCGGCCGAGTTTGTTGAGGCGCTTGACGGCGCGCGTAACGAATCCGGCGTGCATCACCTCTACAAGTTCTCGATGACCACCCGCGCCGGCGAGCAGCGTATGGCCAACATCGCCATTGCACCGCTGATGTCGCGCGACTTCATCGCCGTGGGCCGGATTGTGCTGGTGGACGACATTACCGAGCGAGTATCGCTTGAGACGCAGCTTGCGCAGGCTGACAAGCTCAGTTCCATCGGCCTGCTGGCGGCAGGCGTGGCGCACGAAATCAATACGCCGCTGGCCGTTATCTCTTCTTATTCGCAGTTGCTTTCAAAGCAGATGCGCGGCGATCCGCGCCTCGGTCCAGTGCTCGAAAAGATTACCCAGCAAAGCTTTCGCGCATCGGAAATCGCCAATGGTCTTCTGAACTTCTCCAGAACTTCGACGACCGAGTTCCGCGAGACCAATCTGAACCAGGTGATTCGCGATACACTTTCGCTGCTCGAACATCAGTTCAAGACCGCGCAGATCCTGGTGGATATTGACTTGGCCGAGCAATTACCCGCCATTCACGGAAACCCCGGGAAACTGCAACAGGTTTTCCTGAACCTGCTGTTGAACGCCAAGGAAGCAATGCCAAGCGGCGGCCGTCTGCGTGTGGCTACGCTGGTCAACGGACACGTTGAGGCAGTGGTGGCGGACTCTGGCGCGGGCATCGCGCCCGAACACTTGAAGCGGATCTACGACCCCTTCTTTACCACCAAGACCATGCCAAGGCCGGGTGAACGGCGAGGCACGGGCCTTGGCCTGTCGGTCTCTTACGGCATCATCCAGGAACACGCGGGCAAAATTCACGTCGAGAGTGCCGTGGGCTCGGGTACAACTTTTCATCTTGAGTTTCCCTTATTGAGGAAGTCAGTACATGCCTGAGGTCGACCAGCCTTTCAATCTGTCCACGTCCGCGCCCGCTGCTTCGAGTTTCACCACCAGCGCCCGAATCCTTGTGATTGACGACGAAGCGGCCATCCGCGAATCGCTCGAAGTGCTTCTCACGCTGGAAGGTTATGCGGTACAAATGGCCGCCGAAGGCGAGCAGGGTCTGCGCATTCTAGAACTGGAAAACTTTGACCTGGTGCTGCTGGACCTTGCCCTGCCGGGCCAGAGCGGGCTTGAACTGCTACCGCAAATCCGCGAGCGGCAGCCGGACACGCCGGTCATCATGATCACCGCCTACGGCACCGTGGACAACGTGGTCGAGGCCATCCGAGCGGGCGCGGAAAACTTTGTCCAGAAGCCCTGGGACAACGAGAAGCTGATGGCCGACATCCGTTCGGCCGTCGCCCGGCACCACGCTGAAGAAGAGAACCTGCAACTCAAGCGCACCCTCAAACAGCGCTACAACTTCGCCAATATCGTGGGCAAGAGCGAAATCATGCTGAGGGTCTTCGACCTGGTTGCCCAGGTCGCCCCTAGCCGCTCCACGGTGCTGATTCAGGGTGAAAGCGGCACCGGCAAAGAGTTGATCGCCAAGGCTATCCATGCCAATTCACCCCGAAAAGACAAGCCTTTTGTTCCCATCAATACCGGGGCCATGCCGTCAGAACTGCTGGAGTCAACCCTCTTCGGCCACGTAAAGGGCGCATTCACCTCGGCAGTGGCGTCGAAGAAAGGACTCTTCGAAGTTGCCAACGGGGGAACGCTGTTTCTGGATGAAATCGTCACCATGGGCATGGATACGCAGGCCAAGATTCTGCGCGTGCTGCAGGACCGGCGCTTCATGCACCTGGGCGGCGTCCAGGAAATCCAGGTGGACGTGCGTATCATTGCCGCCACGAACATCGACCTGCGCCAGGCGGTGAGAGACGGACGTTTCCGCGAAGACCTTTTCTACCGGCTCAACGTCATCACCGTCGACCTGCCGCCGCTGCGCTCGCGCCGCGAAGACATCCCCTTGCTGGTGCAGCATTTTCTTGACTTCTACGCCAACGAGAATGGTCTTTCGCCGCGAAAGCTCTCCGCCGACGCCATGCGCGCGCTGGTGGATTACGAATGGCCCGGCAATGTGCGCGAGTTGGAGAATACAATCGAGCGTGGCGTCGTGCTTTCGTCGGGCCCGCTCATCGGCTCTGACCTCCTCCCTGGCCACATCACCGGCCGCAGTTTTCAGGACGCGCTCCTCGAACATAATCCCAACGCCTCACTCTTCGACATTCTCGAAGACATTGAGCGCCGCATCATAATCGAAAAACTTGAACGTTGTAATGGCAACCAGACCGACGCCGCCGAGCAATTCCACATCCCGCTCTCAACGCTCAATCAGAAAATCAAGCGCCTGAACATCGAAATTCGCAAGCGGGGCCGAGAGTGAGGCGGAGAAACATCGCTCAAGTCAGTCCTTAACCAGCCCTCCCCAAGTGCCGCCAGGCGAAATCTGGGTGATTTGCCAGACATTGCCATCCTGCCCCACAACGAATGCGGACATATCGCCATTGGAGTTGAGCCCCGCTCCGGGAATCTGGTCGGCATTCATAGCCTGCGCTGGTGGTGCCCCGTCGAGAAAACGCACTGACGACCATCCATTGCTCGGACTACTCTGCGGCATTGTCCAGAGCGCACCATCGGAGCCGATGAAGAACAGTTGGAACCGCCCGTCCTTGTTATTGGCAATTCCTCCTAAACCATAGAATTGCACTCCAGGTAATGGCGCTAGCAGTTGCGCCCAGGCGCTCCAGCCGTTGCTGGGCGCGGTCTGCCAGATGTGATAAATGCCTCCGTCCGCGCCGGTGACGAACACTTCAATCCGTCCGTCTCCATTGTTTCCCACAAACGGTGCGCCATTCGCAATCTCCACCGGCGGACCACCCAAAGATGCCCATGCACCCCAACCGCCATTGGGAGCGGTCTGCCAGGCGTGCCATATCTTCTGATCGTCTGCGAGCAGAAACACTTCCAACCTGCCGTCCGCATTCCTCACCACGCGCGGGTCGCCAATCTGGATCGTGGTGTTAGGCCAGGGAAAGCCGAGGCTTCCCCAGTCGCTCCAGCCACCGTTTGGTGAAGTCTGCCATATGTGGTGCAACTGATGATCGGAGCCGACACCAAAGACCTCCAACCGTCCGTCCTGGTTATTGGCCACTGTGACTCCGCCAATGATGCCGCCGCTGGGCGCCCCCAGCACTGCGCCGTCACTCCACGCACCGTTAACCGCTGTTTGCCATACATGCCAAAGGATGCCGCCGCTTTGCATTCCGTAGACCTCGATGCGGCCGTCCTGGTTGTAACCTACCCTGGGAGAACCCGAAATGCCGGGATTGACGGCAGGAACGGTCTGCCAAGGCTCCAGGCTTCCGAATAGACCTCCTTGCCAGCGATGCCACAGGTTTCCATCGTTTGAGACGACATAAACCTCCAGACGCCCGTCGAGATTGTGGCCGGCGACTGGAGCGCCAAGAACCCCCGTATCGGGAGCGCCCAGCGAAACCCAATCGGAAGCGAACGTGCCGACGCACCCTTTGTCCTGATTCGACCAATACGTCTCCACGCTCCATCGTCCGACGTTGTGGAACGTCTTGGTCTCGCATAGATCTCCAATTTCACAATTCTGCCCTGCATTTCCGCCCGAGGCGGCCACGTTCACCGACCATCCCTGACCGCGCGGATTGGTAAAGGCCTCGAGCATTTCGTGCACCAGGCAATAACACACCGAATTGACAACACTGGCTGGGGTAGCTCCGACGGCGGGAGGAGGAAAGAAAACCAGCCCCCAAGCCTGGTCAATCGTCGTGTTGAGAATCTGCAGAATATTGCCCCCGTTAATCGTCAACACGCTGCTCGAATGGTATCCGCACTCGCCATTGGGGCCGACCGTGGCTCCCGGCGGAGCCAAAATGACGTAATACCAATTTGGGGCGTCGCTGAGAGGTTCGGGCATTGGGATCGTATTGTTCTTGAACCACGTGGTCAATTGGTTGGCGACGTCGCTCGATGTGACATTGGTTGATGTCCCTCCGATCGCATGCGAAGGTAGGACGAGAGGCTGTCCCACGTTGTACTGTGCCAGCCGATCGACATAGTGACTGTTCAGAAGTTCGGCGAAGAATTGATCGAACGCCAGTTTCAACGCGTTGTTGCCCAGGATTGTGTTGCCCCAGTAAATCGGCACCACTTTGGGTTGCTTCATCACGTCGCTTCCAACCGCTACAACGCCGCCGGTGTAAGTGTGACAGACAGCGTTCACGCCTCCTGCTCCGCGTGAACATTGCGAGACACTTCTACGATTAGCCGTAGAAACCAGTTCAACTTCCATTGACCGTAACCTCCGAAACTCTCAGCCATCTCACAGCGTAAAAGATTCTTTGTCAAGCCATTCTTGGGAAAACGAGCTGAAGGATTAATGGTTTTACTGCATTGCTCTCTCAAAATCCGAATGCCTTCCGGTGTCTTCCCAAGCGCAAGGGATGCCGCTTCGCGGATCAGGTGTTCGCCGACTTCAATGGGCACATCCCCAGATCAGTTTGGGCTCCAAATCGCGACCGCAGCCAACGGTTTGCAGGTTCGGAATAGAATCGCGCGACGAGCTCACCTACTGCTCCCGACAATACAATCACAACAATGAAGAGGAAGGTGACAAGCCACAACGGTTTTCCGGCCATCACAAATAGATTGAAAAATGCGAAGACGACGAACATGTGAGTGAGATAGACCTCGTAACTGCGTCGTCCGTACGCCAGCAAAGGGCTCACGACGCGGGGCGCTCGCCATCTCGTCTGCGCGGCGGCAGCAATCAGCATGCAGGCGCCGATGGCAAGAGCAGTCATCCCCAGACCAGTCTTCTCCAATCCAAGCCTCTCCATCTGGGGCGTGAAGCCGAGACAAAAAATCAATAGCGCCACGCCTGATCCGGTGCATGCGAAAACCATGCGACAAGAAAGATGGCGCCGGGAGGTCAGTATCGCAGTCAGACAGCCCAGTGCAATGGCGTCCATGCCGCCGAGGTAGGAATACTCCTTCCAGACTCCATTTCCGTGCGCAAATGTGGTGCGCGCAAACGGCCCAAGCGCGACGAACGTGACGAGGAGAAGCACGAGCCATCTGCCGCGGCCCAGCATGCGGCAGACGATTGGAAAGAAAAGATAGAACATCTCCTCGACCGAGAGTGACCAGAGAATGTCCCAATTCGCCGGCAGATAGCCCTTGGTCGCTTCAAGCAGCCCGACGTGCAAAGTCAGCGCCGCAAACAATGCACCGCTTAGGCCACCAACTTCACGCGGAACCGTGAAGTTGCTGAGATGAAGCGCGTGCAGGAGGCTGAGGACAGCAAGCAGAGTAAGCATCAGCGGGGCGATACGAGCAAAGCGCATGAGATAAAAATCGCGCAGCCGAACCTTTGAGAGTGTTCCCCATCGCCTGATCGTGGTGGATGTAATCAAGAATCCTGAAACAGCGAAGAATATCTGCACGCCCGACTGTCCCTGCCACACAAGACCGGTCACAAGCTGATGCGGCAACCCATGCGTGAAAGGCACATGAGCTCCGAGCAAGCGCATGTTCACGTGGTTCAGCAAGACGTAGAAGACTGCCAGGGCTCGCAGGCAGTCGACCCCATCGATTCTCGTCCAGCTGCGGACCTTGTTTCCGTTCTGACTCTCAGCCATAACTCATTGTGCGTCATGCGCTCTACGCAGCCTATGCGCGATTCCCGATTCTCCCGGTCAGCGAAGTTGACCAATGGTCGGATGCGCGCCTGAATACCGAGCTATTGAAGGAAAGGAGAATTGAGCCGAAAGCGGAATCGAGCAAGGAGAAGTTCAGCGGCCAAATCTTGAGAGCTAACCTTCGGTCGCGGCGTGCTGGTTGGTGCTCGCCGCTGCAAGCCACTTCTTCAGAAACAGCCTCAGTTCGCCCGGCGGCTGCAACCAAACATCCGCGACCGTTTCGCGCCATTGTCGGCGGACCAGCACGCTGAGGTGCGGCCCTTGCGCCCCATTGACGGCGCGAAATGCGGCCTCGTCGGTGAGATCATCGCCCAGATATGCCGCGGCCGACCTGGGGTCAGCTTCGCGCAGAATCTCGCGCACCGCGCCGCCCTTGTCGCGTCCGGCGCGCAATTCCAGTCCCGCCTCGAACTCCAGCAGCGTGATCCCCTCGATTCGAGCCAATGGCTCGAAAAGTTCCCGCGTCCGTTGCTCAATGAGCCTTGCCTTCGCGGGCGAATGGCCGCGCCAATGCATCACCGCCGCGTTCGGCTTGTCCTCGAAGAGGCCGCCTAGCGAGTCGCGCGTCAGGTGTTTTCGCAATTCGTCAAGTTTCTGCTGCACAACGGGCGTTGCCTTCTGCAATTCATAGCGGCCGTCAGGATAGAGCCGCGCGGCCCCGTGCAAGCCCCAGGTTTCAAGGTGCGGGTCGAGGCCCATCATGGGCGCAATTTCCTCGGGCGGCCGGCCCGTAATCACGGCCATGCGCGTGCGGCCCTGGCGCTGAATGCCCGCGAGTAATTCGCGCACACCCGCCCAGGGACGCGCCTTGAAGCGATCGACGCGAAAATCCGCCAGCGTGCCATCGTAATCCAACAGCAACAATGGGGGCGGTGCGTCCGCAAACTTGTGAAAGAAATTCTCCAGCCTGACCGCTGAATCGGGAACCAACGTTCTCTCGCTCACTATGCCAGTCTACGATGCGGCTGGTCCCGCATATCCTCTGTGACAGGTCCCGGCGAGAGTTCTTCCACGCCATCGGAGTTCTCCAGGCGAAGCTCCCGCAGCGCCCCGAGCACATTGGCAGCCCAGCGATAGATGTTGTGTTCCGCCACTTGCCGCCGCATGCGCTGCATACGCAGGCGGCGCTCGGCGCGGTCCATTTCCAGGCCGCGATGAATGGCCTCGGCGACACCCGCTATGTCGTAGGGATTTACCAGCAGCGCATCCCGCAATTCGACTGCGGCACCAGTGAACTTGCTTAGCACCAGAACGCCGTCTTCGTCGTCGCGCGCGGCCACATATTCCTTGGCCACCAGGTTCATCCCGTCATGAAGCGAAGTCACCATGCACAAGTCCGCGGCACGATACCAGCGATTCACTTCCTCGTGCGTACATTGGCGCTCGATGAGCACAATGGGCTTCCAATGAGCTGTCTGATATCGCTGATTGATGCGTTCCACCGTTTCCTGCACTCTGCGGCTCAGGTCAACATAGCTGGGGATGCGCGTCCGGCTGGGCGCGGCAATCTGCACCGTGGTCAGCCGCTCCCAGTGCCAGGGATGCTTCTCGATCAGTTCCTCGATGGCCAGCAGTCGCTCTACGATACCCTTGGTGTAGTCCAGACGATCCACACCCAGGGCGAGACACTCGGCGCGCACACCAAACTCACGCAGCAGTTCCTGGCGCGCGAATCTCCGTTCTTCCTGCTCCAGTTCGACGTCGATCGCTTCCACCCCTGCGCGAAGCCCGCCCTCAAATGCCACACTCACCGGGTAGGGGCGCACGGTGCTCACATGCCCATGGCGGCGCACGGTCATGTGCTCGCGGTCGGTGCGCGCCTCAAGCACACGGTCCACCGTGGAGAGGAAGTTATTGCAATGCAGAGGGATATGGAAGCCGATGAGGTCCGCGCCCAGCAAACCGTCGAGCAACTCGGCTTGCCACGGACAGATACCGAAGGCCTCGGGATTGGGCCAAGGTATGTGCCAGAAAATCGCCACGCGGGCATCCGGCCGCGCCGCCTTCACAAGCCGCGGCAGCAGCGCAAAGTGGTAGTCCTGCACAAAAACGATCGGTTCGGTGCTTCCCTCCATCTCTTCCAGCACCGCGGCGGCGAAGCGCTCATTCACCCGCTGGTAGCACTCCCAATCGCCGGCGCGAAATATGGGTCGTGTGTGCGCAATATGGCACAACGGCCACAGTCCTTCATTGGCAAAGCCGTCGTAGTAGCTCGACTCCTCTTCATTCGAAAGCCATACACGGCGCAGGGTGTAGCGCGGATCGTCGGGCGGAACGCGGAGCCGATCGAACTCATCCACGGTTGTGGAGTCGGCATTGCCGCTGCCGCTCGCTACCCAGACGCCGTCGCAGGCGCGCAGAACCGGCTCAATCGCCGTCACCAGCCCGCTGGGCGGCACCACGCACACGGTGTCGCGGCCCTGGCGCACATGCATGTAAGGTTCACGATTCGACACGACGAAAATGCGGCTGGAACCGGAGCGTTCCCGCATATGCACCGCCAGTCTTTCGGCAGTCCACAGGTTTTCGCCGGCATCGCGCAGGCGGGCCTCCGCCTCGGCCGCGGCGCGCGCCGCAATCAGGCTCTCCGCCATGGTTTCCATTTCGCGAGCCAAGGGCGTAAAGATGCCCAAACCTTCAGGCTTATCGCTGCCAGCGTGGTCCACGTGACCCAGGCGCAGCCGCCTCAGCCTTTCGGCAATCCGGGTGACAGGCTGCATCAGGAACCACCGCACCATGACGAACGTTATGGCCGCGATCAGTATTACAAGAGCCAGAATCCGCCAGAAACTCCGCCACCATAACTCATTGCCCTGGTTGCGGATGTAGCCTGCATCCGCCACCAGCACCAGCGCGCCCCGCAGGCTGTTGCCGTTGTGCAGCGGAAACGCCTCCTGCAGCCACTGCATATCGCCTTCATGACCAAAGGCCGCAATATCAGCCCCCTTGCGGAGCGATTTCTGGATCGGGGCCTGCACCAGCGACTGCAAAACGGCCGATGGACCCGAAGCGGTCAGCAGTTCCCCGTGGTCGTCATAAACAGCCAGGCCAAGAACTCCGGAATGTTCCTTTGTACGCTCGACAAGGCTGGTTAACGGTGCCATGTAGCCGGCAGCAAACGCGCGCTCAAAATCCGGCTGGATGCTCGATCCCAGCCATTTCGTGCGCTGCTCAAGCTCCTCCCGCAAAAGATGCTTGTGGGCCAGTACTTCAAAGTATGTTGAGGCGACGGAGACCAGCGTTACGCACGCTACAAGAGCAAGTATCAGCCGCAAGCGAAATGAATGCATAGGACTTCCCTCCGCTCCCGGTAATAGTTGCATAATACGCTCCCGCACTTTTTCTTTTAGATGCACGTTCAACCCAAAATGACTGAGCATTTCAAGAGCCAAAACCTATCCCTCTCGATTTCTTGCATATACCAGCACGCCCCGGATGCATCGAGAACTTCCTGCACGCCCTGGGCAATTCCTGCGCGATTTCGATCAGAGGCTGCGTCCCGCAGTGGCAACCTGCGCCCCATGCGCTATCCTGTGCATGAGAGCGGCGACCTCTCTATCCTGCGTCACGCGGTTCCGGAAACTAATGGCGATAGACACGATCGACAGACCCGCCAGGCAACTCGTGCTCACTGTGCAGGATTATTCCCTGTTCGCATTTCGCGCGCTTACCAATCTTTACCGGCCGCCCATCTACTGGTCCGACTTCCTTCAGCAGTCGGACGTCATCGGCGTGGGTTCCATCTCAATCGTGCTGCTGGCCGGATTCTTTACCGGGGGCGTGCTGGCTCTGCAATCGGCTGCCACACTATCAGCTTTTGGCGCCACCGCGGTAACGGGCAGGTTCGTGAGCATGTCCATGATCCGCGAACTGGGCCCGGTTCTCACTGGAATCATGGTTTCCGGACGCAATGCTTCTTCAATGGCGAGCGAACTCGGCTCCATGGTGGTGACCGAGCAGATCGACGCCATGCGCGCCCTCGGCGTGGACCCGTTGCGCAAGCTGGTCACGCCCCGCATCTTTGCGTGCATCACCATGCTGTTCTTCCTCACCATCGTCGCCAATTTCTTCGGGATCCTGGGCGGCGCCGCCGTCACGGTCTTCATGAATCACCAAAACGGCACCCAGTATTTTGCCATGGCTTATGAGTACCTCCACTACCCCGACATCCTGCAAGGCCTGGTGAAGCCTCTCTTCTTCGGCTACATCATCGCCTCCATCGGCTGCTTTTATGGCATGAGAACCACAGGAGGAACGCAGGGCGTGGGCCGCTCCACGATTCAGGCCGTGGTCGTTTCCTCGGTGCTCATCATCTTTGTGGACTTCCTCATCAGCCAGGTGATGATCGCTCTTTTCGGATGAATGCGACTCCCGATTCCGTCCCGCAAGCTCAGGGTCCGGCAACGGGCACGAGCCCAGCCCTGGCTTTTCGTAACGTTTCCATTGCCTTTGCCGGGCCGCCGGTGCTTGAAAACATAAGCTTCTCTGTCGCGCCTCATGAAACGCGGATCCTGCTCGGGCCGGCCGGCGTGGGCAAAAGCGTTCTGCTTAAACTGGCCAACGGACTGCTCTGCCCCGACGAGGGAAGTGTACAGCTTTTTGGCCAGGAAATCTCCCACATGCGCGAGCAGGATCTCTTCTCGTTGCGCACTCGCACAGGAATGGTCTTTCAGGAGGGCGCACTCTTCGATTCGCTCACCGTCCGCGATAACGTGGCATACCAGTTGATCCAAGAGCGGGTTGCGGACGAGGAGATCGACAACCGGGTGCGCGAGGCCTTACGCTTTGTGGGACTGGAGACGACATTCAGCCTCTTCCCCGGCAGCCTGTCCGGCGGAATGCGCCGCCGCGTGGCCATCGCCCGCGCCCTTATCCACAAGCCCGAACTGCTGCTCTACGACTCGCCCACAGGCGGCCTCGATCCCGTCACTTCCACCACCATCATCGAACTGATTGTAAAGGAGCGCGATGTTAACCGGACGCCGTCGCTGCTCGTCACTCATCGACTGCAGGACGCCTTCACCATGACCTCTCACCACTTCGACGCCGCCAACGACCGTATGGTTCCGCTGCCCAGCGGCGAGACTGACCCTAATACCACTTTCCTCATGCTCTCGGAAGGCCGGCTGATTTTCGACGGGAACCTGACGGACCTTGTACACAGCAAGGACCCCTTCGTACTCGAGTTTCTTGCGTAGTCCGCCTGCGCAGACCTCTCGTTTCGCATCCAATTATCATCCGGTCGCCTCACCCGCAGAGCAGCATTCATCGATGCGGATCGAGAAGGCCGGAATTGCGCAAAAAAAATCAAACTAAGGAGAGTCGGCAGAAGTCGACTACGCGACGGGCGGTTCGGGCAAACCGGAAGCGCCGCTTAAATTAATTCGGAGACGATCTTGGGACGATTGCTGAAAATCCTATTCCTGGCTCTGCTGCTGGAGATGCCATGGCCCACGCAAGCATTCGCATATTCCCTGCTGACTCACGAACAGCTCATCGATCTCACGTGGAAACAGTCCATCGTTCCCCTCCTGCTCAGCCACTATCCCAACCTGACCACTGCGCAACTGAATGAGGCACGAGCCTATGCCTACGGCGGTTGCGTGATTCAGGACATTGGCTACTATCCCTTCGGCGACCTGTCGTATTCGAACCTGACCCACTACGTGCGATCCGGCGACTTTGTCGTGAACCTCTTACGCAATGCGCAGAACGCCGATGAACTCGCCTTTGCCGTGGGAGCTCTCTCGCACTACGTAGGCGACTCGATCGGCCACTCCGAAGCCACCAATGTTTCGGTTCCCGTCGAGTTCCCCAAGCTCCGTTCAGAATACGGCCCCTTCGTGAGCTATGCCGAAGGCAAACACCAGCATGTCCAGACGGAGTTCGCCTTTGACATCGAGGAAATCGCGCATCACCGCATGGCTCCGCTCCGCTTCCTCCGCCATATCGGACTGAAAGTGCCGGTGCGGCAACTCGCGCTGGCCTACTACCAGACGTATGGCATCACCGAGAACTTTTCTGGAGGGCGCGGCCGTCGCTTCAACGTTCCCGGCTACCGTTTCGCCGTGCGCACTTTTATTCCGCGCATTGCGTATGCCGTCACTCTTCTGCATCGCCACGATGAGCCCGCGCTGCCGGATACCCCCGACGCCGCAGAACTTGTGAAGGAAACGGCTGCCGTTGCAGTCGAAAACGATTGGCAATTCTACCGCCGCAAGGCGGGAATCGGAACCTATTGCCTGGCCGGTTTTCTGTGGGTGCTGCCAAAGTTCGGCCCGCTGAAACTGGTCGCGGTCAAAGGTCCCACGCCGGCCACCGAAGCCGATTACATCCACAGCGTGATTGAGTCCACAACGGTTCTTCGACGCCTGCTGGCGCGGTTTACGCCGCACTCCGCCGCGGACCCCTCGACAACAAGGGACGGAAAGGGCGATCCACCCACCTCGCAGATTCTTCCGGCGAAACCAACCGTCAACCCGGACGCGTTGTTGCAGTCGCAAGACCCGCGGCATCCGTTGCCGAATCGCGACCTTGACACGGGTCGCGTGGTACAGCCCGGCGGATATTCCCTGACCGATTCGACCTACGCCAATCTGCTCCACCGCCTTACGCGCAAGCCCACGCAACCGATTCCTCCGGGAATCAAGAGAGACATTCAAGCCTATTATGCGAATCCTGACCTGCCGATCACGACCAAGAAGGACCCGGAAAAGTGGAAGCAGGTTCAGGCCGACCTCCTGACGCTAAACGGGATGCCGACCAGCACTGAGCCTCAGCCATACCCTACTTACGACGAGGATGCGGTGAGAAACGAGAGTCAGTAGAAGCAGATCGAGTCGTCCACAGATGCTTGTTCAGCCGGACTTTCGCCGCTGCGCTATGACCCTTGTGAGTCGCCGCAAGTAGATACCAAGATTCAGCCCGCACACAGCGACGCCCGCACAGGTTACAACCCAGCCGGGAAGATTCGGATACACGATCGCATCAAGATAGTGCAGCAGGAAACTACCGTGATAGGCAGCGGCACCGGCCCTCGCTTCGAAATACTCTTCCAACAAAGTAAGAGGGCACGGCCACGGTCCCGCTTCAACTGCAATGCCCCACAACAATGCCGCAATATGCACAGCACTCCACACGGGGCGGCCGCGTGTCCACAGCGCGCCGAAGATAACCAGCGCAAGCCATGCAAGATGAATGGCAAGGATGAGCGTTGCAAGCTGGGCCATCAAGCGCGCTTCCTCGTTTCATCCTATCGCGCACCTGCCTTCCACGCAGCTTACGGAATCTGCTAGCCTTTCAGTTTCGGACTCCTCAAAGAACGGCAGGTGCTAACATGGGTTTCAAATTTCAAGGCTTCGACTTCCTCCATCTTGATTCCAGCTTTTCTGAGGACGAGTTGCTCGTCCGCCGCACCGCGCGCGACTTCGTCGAGGACAACATCATCCCCATTATCGAGGAGTGTTTCCGCACAGAGCGCTTTCCGCGCGAGTTGGTGCCCGTGATGGGCGAACTGGGATTCTTCGGCGCCAACCTCGACGGCTACGGATGCGCCGGCATGTCCAACGTGGAATACGGCCTGGTGATGCAGGAACTGGAGCGCGGCGATTCCGGATTGCGAAGCTTTGTCAGCGTGCAGTCGGCGCTGGTCATGTATCCCATCTACACATTTGGATCCGACGAGCAGAAAAACACCTGGCTCCCCGCGCTTGCGAGCGGCGAAAAACTAGGCTGCTTCGGCCTCACCGAGCCCGGTTTCGGATCGAACCCCGGCGGCATGACCACCACCGCGCGCAAAGCCGGCGACGAATACATTCTCAATGGCGAAAAGATGTGGATCACCTCCGGCAACATCGCCGACATAGCCGTGATCTGGGCCCGAGTCGATGATGGAAACGGTCACGCGCCAAATGAATCCATTCGAGGCTTCCTCGTCGAAACCGATCGCCCCGGCTTTTCTGCATTTGAAGTCCACGGCAAGTGGAGCTTGCGCGCCTCAATTACCAGTGGCTTGTCGCTCCAGGATGTTCATGTTCCGGCCGCCAATCTTCTTCCAGGCACAGGCGGTCTGAAGAGCCCGCTCATGTGTCTGAACCAGGCCCGCTACGGCATAAGCTGGGGCGCCATCGGCGCGGCTATGTCCTGCTACGACACGGCTCTGCAATATGCCAAGACCCGCAAGCAGTTTCACGGGCAACCGATCGCCGGCCATCAGCTCATCCAGGAAAAGCTGGTGTGGATGGCCAGCGAAATCTCCAAGGCGCAGCTTCTCTCGCTTCACCTTGGCCGCCTGAAAGATGCAGGCACCGTGGGCCACCAGCATATCTCGATGGCCAAGCGCAACAACGTGTGGATGGCGCTTGAAACTGCGCGCATGGCCCGCGACATCCTGGGCGCCAACGGCATCACCGAGGACTATCCCATCATGCGCCACATGATGAACCTGGAGTCAGTGAAGACCTACGAAGGCACGCACGACATCCACGCGCTCATCCTGGGACAACACCTCACCGGGATTGCTGCGTATTGAATGAATCTCAGGGCCGATAAGTCATGACCGGGCGCTCCACATAGGTTCACCCGCCGGAACCAGTGCGGCGCCGCTTCGCATCGGACGAGTGCACTCGATATAAGTGCACCGTAACTATGACCCCATGTGCTTATTGGTCGTGCTGATGCTGGCCCTCGTGCCCGGCGTACTCTTCCACCGGAGCCTCGGTTGCGGGCAAGGGTTCGGGCGCATCCCGTTCGGGAAGCAAGCGCGTCAGACATTCCAGGAGCTTGTCAATCATCTCGTCGCGAGCGAGTAGCTTCTCAAGCTGCGCGCGGATTTCGATTCGTTCTGCAGTAGCCTGTTCAAATGCAATCTCATAACCATTGCTGGGCATGTTATGTAAACCTCGGACAGATCATAACATGGGCCAGATCCAGGTCCACTCCATTTAGGGGGCTGTGAAAATCCTGGCGCTAACTTAGCCCACTAATGCGCGCATCTTACAGGTAGTTACTGGTGATTGGTTACCTGGATAGATGGATTATGAGGATTCTCCTGTCCAAGTAACTATCGCCAAACCCGCCAGTAACCAAAATGAAGAGATCAATAAAATCCGCAGGCAGAGCGTATCTTCAAGAAAGCCGGCTGGACTCCATTGAAAAACTCAGCTGATGCCGGGCGATCAATCCAGGCAAAACGCGGCTCGCTTCAGACGCGGTTTCTTTGACGTCATGATCTGGAGGCAGGAAATGTACATATCGACAAGCCGAAGCCGATGCGGCATAGTCATATCCATGCCGAATCCAATTGCAGGCACACGCTCCTCGCTGAGAGTTGCTCTTAAATTCTGTTCCGTCCTGGCTTGCCTATGGTTGCTGCCTGCCGCGCCCGCACAGTCCTCGCGCAAGCCCGCCTCGCCCATCGTGCTCCACGCGGCGCGTCTACTCCAGGTGGATACAGGAACTCTGCTGCAGCCCGGCGAAGTGCTCATCGAGGGCGAACGCATTCGCGCTGTGGGCACGTCGGTCGAGCATCCGCAGGGCGCAAAGATCATTGACCTTGGCGACACCACCTTGCTCCCCGGCCTCATCGACGCGCACGTGCACCTGTTTCTGCATCCCGGTGCCGAAGACCTGGAGACCGTCGAGGAATCGGTTCCCTTACGTGTGATCCTGGCGGAACAGGCGGCCAAGGATGACCTGCTTGCCGGATTCACTGCCGAGCGCGACATGGGCACGGAAGGCGCGGGCTCTGCCAGCACGGCGGTGCGCGACGCCATCGACAAGGGAATCATCCCCGGGCCCCGCCTGCGCGTGTGCGCCAACGCCATCGATATTCTCGGCGGCCACGAGGACGCCAACCATTTCAATCCCGCGCAGCACGTGTTGTCGAACGCCGACTACGCCAACGATGCGGAACAAATCATTGAAGTGATGCGCGAGCAGCACAAGGAGGGCGCGGACTTCTTCAAGATTTACGAAACCGGTCCCGACGAGATGATCGATGGCGTGCTTCACACCCCTTACCAGTACACCGAGGCGCAACTGGCCGCGGCGGTTGAGGAGGCTCGCCGGTTGGGGACAAACGTCGGCGTCCACGCAATGGGTGAGCCGGGCACGCTCTACGCTGCGCAAGCCGGCGTGGCCTCCATCGACCACGGAACACAATTGAGCGATGAGACCATACGCCTGATGCGCGAAAAAAGCATTTTCGCCGTGCCGACCTTCACTATCTTCGATTATTTTGCGCACCACCGCGATTCGCAGGACCAGGCAGCGGCCGAGTCGGAGATGCTTGACTACAAGATTGCGCAATTCAAGAAGCAGATCGCCGCTGGAGTTTCCTTCGCGGTGGGTTCAGACGTCGGCCCCTTCCCGCACGGCACGCAGGCGCGCGAACTGACGCTGATGGTGAAATATGGCATGAAACCGCTGGCCGTGCTGCAGGCGGACATGATCAACGGCGCAAAGCTGCTGCGCTGGCAAGGCCAGATCGGCGCGTTGAAGCCCGGCTATTACGCTGACGTGATTGCCGTTCCCGGTAACCCACTCAAAGACATATCGGTGGTGGAACACGTGAGCTTTGTGATGAAGAACGGGGAGGTCGTGCGTCAATAGCCCCGCGGTTCACTTTGCCGCAGACGCCGCCGCTGCCTGCGCTCGACGGGCACGGAGCCTCTCCAGCGCTTGCCGGAAGCGCTTGTGCTTCGTCGGCTCAAGAGATTCTTCAACCGCTTTGCGATAGCCGCCCAGGTAGATGGAGTACATAATCGCCAGCGAACAGCCGGTTCCCCAAAGAAATCCCAGACAGAGTCCGAGAACGACAGCAGGGCCAAAGTCGATCATCGAACTTCTCCTCTAATCAGTTCGCTTTATCTTCAAGCTACACCGCCACCGTAAAGCTGTCCTCGCTGCGGGTCACGGCATGATACAGGGTGTCACGTTCCACGGGCACGCGGCCGGCCTCGGTAATCAGCCGGCAAAGCTCTTTGCGGGTCATGCCCTGCGGAGTGGTGGCGCCCGCATCATGGTAAATCTTCTCTTCGATCACTGTACCGTCGAGGTCGTCGGCACCGAAACGCAGGGCGATCTGTGCGATCTTCGGCGTCATCATCTGCCAGTAGGCCTTGATGTGAGGAAAGTTGTCGAGCAGAAGGCGGGCGACCGCGATCTGGCGAATGTCGGTCAGGCCGGTAGTCACCGGCAGGTGGTCAAGAGGCGTGTTTTCGGGGTGAAAAGCCAGGGGAATGAAGGTCTGGAACCCGCCTGTCTCATCCTGAAGCGCGCGCAATTTCAGCAGGTGATCCACGCGATCCTCATCGTTCTCAATATGGCCGTACAACATGGTCGCGTTGGACTTGAAGCCCAGCTTGTGCGCCAGCCGTGCCGTCTCGAGCCATTCGTCGCCGTCAATTTTGTGGTCGCAGATAATCGACCGCACCCGCGCTGCGAAAATCTCCGCACCGCCCCCGGGCATTGAGTCCACGCCCGCATCACGCAGCTTTACCAGCGTTTGCTCGATGGTGAGCTTGGCCCGTCGCGCAAGGTATGCCACCTCAACCATGGTGAAAGCCTTGATGTGCACCTTCGGAAAGCGCTCCTTGAGGCCGCTCACCAGGTCGAGAAAATACTCGAGCGGCAAGTCAGGGTGCAGGCCGCCGACAATATGAAACTCCGTGACCGCTTCGGAGTAGCCCGAAGCCGCTGTCTGCCACGCCTCTTCCAGGGCCATCGTATAGCCAAGGGGGTCGCCCTTCTTGCGCCCGAAAGCGCACAGCTTGCAGGCTGCGACGCATACATTGGTGGGATTGATATGGCGATTGACGTTGAAGTAGGTCACGTCACCATGCATTCGCTCGCGAACGTGGTTGGCCAGCCAGCCCAGTGCCAGTACGTCGGGCGACCCGTAGAGCGCCAGCCCGTCGTTGAAGTCGAGCCGCTCACCCGCCATCACTTTGGCGGCGACGGGCTCAAGCCGCGGATCGTAACTGCGGAAGGGACGCGTTTGACCGGAATCTATAGACTCAGGCTGCATATTTGAATGATACAGAATTCACGTGAGGCATATCACCTTTCGCCCAGTTCCGGACCTGCCGCGCGGGGTTCCACCAGCACCCCCTCATCAATCGAAGCCGCCAGCAGCCGCCCCCCCGCCGCGCGGACTGTCGATAGCCGGTAGCCGGTTTGCCACCATTTCCAGGCAAGCGTCCTGGTATCGATGGCATAGACAAAATCGCTGCCCCGCGACGTGACCAGCACCTTGTCGAGGTGTGCGTCGAAGTATAGGTCATCCACATCCGTCAACGGCAGGTGGTCCACCCACATCCACGTTTTGGCCTTGTCGCGTGTGAAGTAAACACCCTCACGAGCGCCCAGCCAAAGCGTGCCGTCCGGCGAGAAGACAATGCGATGAATGCGGGTGAGAACGGTGGGAATGCCCAAAGGCCACCAGGTCAGGCCGGAGTCCTGGGAGAGAACAACGCCGTCCGGCCGGGCCGCGGCCATCAGCGATCCCTTAGCCGCAACGGAAACATAACCCGCCACACCCATCACCGGGCCGCCCTGCCAAGTTGCGCCGTTGTCCCTGCTGGTAAATAAGCCTCCCGCCGTCGAGGCAAGCCAGGCATCGCCCGAAAGGTCAAGGGCAAACACGCGCCCATCCATCTCCCGCGGCTGTTCCTTTACCCGCTTCTCCACGTTGACCTTTGTGCCACGCATCGTCTCGGTGGCCGTCTTCACGAGCGTGTTCGCAATCGTATCCCTGGGCTGCCACGCCGATGCGCCGGGATCTAGCGCGAAGATGCCGCTGTTGGTGCCGGCGAGAATTGCCCCATTGGGCGCCTGCGCCAGCACAAACACATCGCGCCCATCCAGGCCGTCGGCGATCTGCTTCCATTGCGCGCCCCCATCGGTTGAGGCAAACACGCTGCCATAAGACTTGTCATTGACGACGCCGGCATAAATGTTCGCGGGATTTTCGCGGTCCACCAGCAGCGCCTCAACCTTGCGCTCTGAGAATCCTCTATTCACGGGCACGAAGCTGGCCGCGGCGTCCGTGCTGAGCAGAACGCCTCCGCGATCGGTCGCCAGCAGCACCCGGTCCGTGTGTGCCGGATCGACATACACGTCGTTCACGATGACATCCGGCCCTGTCATTCGCTTGAAGGTTCTGCCGCCGTCTACCGTCTTGTAGAGTCCCTCGGTTGTTCCCGCGTAGACCACTTCGCGATGTGCCGGATCCTGCCGGAGAACCCGTGTTCTGCGCGCAGTGGACGGAATGCCCTGAATTTTGCGGAAAACCTCACCCGCGTTTTCGCTTTTGTAGATTCCGCTGCACGCACTGGCATACACGGTGCGCGGCTTGTCAGGATCGATGATGATGGAAAACACGTCGGAGTCGTCGATCACGCCCTTTTTAATGCTGTGCCAGGTTTTGCCGCCATCGGATGTTTTCCACGGTAGATGCCACGTGCCCGCATAAACGACATCCGGATTGGCTGGATCGACGGCCAGGGACTCAACTTCGTGGATCTCGCGGCTCCCCGGCGGGCTGATCTGCTTCCACGACTCACCCCCATCGTTGCTGCGGAATACTCCTTCTAGAGTTCCGGCAAACAGAATCTCAGGATTCGAAGCCGCCTGTACAAACGCGCGAATTGACTGCCCGTGAAGACCATCCATCTCTGTCCAGATCCGGCCGCCGTCGTGGCTCACCCACAACCCTCCGCCGGAGTGATCAAGGGCCCACGCGGCAGCATAAACGATAGCGGGATTCGCCGGGTCGACCACGATGTGATCGACAACAAGGCTGTCTGAAGCACCCAGCTTCGAGAGACGATGCCAGCTTGAACCGCCATCGCTTGACTCGTAGATCCAGCTATTGGTGGTGCCGAGATAAAGATGATTGGGATGATCCGGAACGGCAGCAAAAGAACGTGCGTCCCCGCCGTCAGGCCCGATTGCACTCCAGGGCGACTGTGCCCAAACACCAACCGCAAACCACGAAAAAAGAAAGGCAAAAATAACCGGCACAAACGGTCCGCGCCGGCGGGTTGAATCCAGGGATTTCCAATGACACCGCATCGATAAATCTGCTCCGTGACCTTAAATAAAGGCTACAAAAAAGCGCCCCTAAAGGGAAGAGGCTGACCGGTAGACCAGTCAACCTCTCAAAAATCGCAGAGGAATTTGTTGCGCCACCTCCCGGCCCCGCACCGCTTGCCAGGGCCGGGAGGCAACATCGTTCCCTATCGCGGCCTATTTGCCCGTTCCCTGTTCGGGAACAGGCTTCACAGGCTGCGGTTACTTGGCCGCCGAATGCGCGTGATGATGATGCCGTTCAGCCAGGGGCTTGCGCACCTGCGGCTTCACCGTCGACTCATCCACCGGAGTGGTTCCCTGCACGTCGGACGAGAAGTTCGCGCCCGCGGGCACCAGGTAATCTTCCACCTTCTGCCCATCCTCGGTGCCGGTCGCCACGCTGACGCGGGAAGGATCGATGCCCTTATCCGTCACCAGGTATTCCTTGGCGTTCACGGCACGCTGCGCGGCAAAGTCCTCAACCTTGGCACGCTTGTGCTTGGCCGCAAACTTCTCTTCCCGCTCGGTTTTTGCCTTCTCCTTCGCATTCGACTCACCAACCAGGACGGCCTTAGCGTCGGACTGCTTCTGCAGGTCGAGGGCGACATCGTCAAGGCAGGCCTTGGCTTCGTTGTCCACGCGCATCGGACGCCGCTTGTCGGTCTCGAAGCTGAGCGAGCAGAGAGCCTGCGTATGCGGCTGCGGCGGCGGTGGCGGTGCTTCGATCGTCACCGTGGTGTTCCCCGTCGCGGTCTGGCCCTTGTCGTCGGATACGTTGCATGTGATATCAACAGGCCCTGTTGGCGCGCCCGTCGACGAGAACGTGGCAGTGGATCCGCTGCCGGTAATGGTGCCGGACGCTGCCGAATAGCTGTAGGTCAGCGGACGGTTCTGCGGGCTCACGCCGCTCGCCGTAATCGTGCTGCTATCACCCGGCTTGATGGTCGTGGGGCTGGCCGAGCAACTGATCGTCGGGGGCTCGAACTGCTTCACCGTAAAAGTTGCAGTGGCGTCGGCGGTCTCCCAGGGCTTCAGGCCTTCCTTCCCGGGCTTTCCTTCTTTAACACCGCACTTTACCGTGTAGCTTCCTGGAGCCAGCGAACCCGTGGCCACCGTGGCCGTGGTGTCCTTAGCCGTCACGCCTTCTCCCGAAAAGCTGTAAACCGCATGCAGTTTGGGATTGAGCATGTCGGCCGTGGCCGTGACTGTAACTGGATCACCAGGGAAAACTGAAGTAGGGCTGGCCGAGCAAGCCAGAGTCACTGGCGGAGGGGGCGCAATGGTGCCAATGTGGAACACAAGGCCGCCACTCAGGCGCGCGGCGTCAATGTTGGCGCGGCCGCCGTTGACACCCGGACCGAAGTCGGCGTGCATGTATTCGTAATCCGCCTGAAACACTCGAATGGAAAGACGATGATCAAAGAGAGGTGTCTGATAGTCCAGTCCACCGCCCACCGTGAGGTCCGGTCCCCATTTATAGGGATTGTGATCCGGCCCGTCAACTCGTGCACCGCCTACAAGAGCATGGACAAACGGCGTGATGTCGGTCGTGGGATAGCGGAAGATGATGCCGCCCGAAATCGTCGTGAATCCGTCGTCGTTTCCATGCGTGCCTACATTGCCGGTCGGATTCTGCGTGCCCCACTCGTGGATGCCGAGTTCCGCCTGGCCGCCAACATACTTATTGAAGAAATACGCACCGCTGAAAAGGCCGCCTAGATTGACCGCATCATAATTAAAGGGAAGAACTGTGCCATCCTGCTGTGGTACCTGCACCGTACCCTTCGGTGCCAGGTAGCTGTAACCTGCAAAAATGTCCCACCTGGAAGGGGAATCTTCCGTGGGCCCCTTTGCGGCTGGCTTCGCCGAATCCTGGGCTGCCAAGGCGATTGGCACGGTAGTTACACATGCCAATGCCAGAACCCGACACAATAACTTCAAGGTTTGCGAGTACATTTGTTTATCCTCCGCAATTCAACAGATCATGGTGTAGGAGACAGCCTTTTCACGAGCACCGCTCCCGGATGAAGAACTTTCTGGCTCCAATCGAAGATGAGTCACGAACAAGCGCAACATTATCAAACGTACCATAGGAGATATCTGACAGAACACACTTTTGAAATGAGTTGTCTTTCTGATACCCCCGGAAATAAAGACGGAACCGCATTACCGTTAGTAGCCTTCCCCGAATGGCCACCACCGAGAAAATCGCTATCATTCCGCCTTAGTGGAGTCGAGCGGACTGCGCGGGTCCGCATTAATCCTTCTCTTGTAGAAGCCTGACTGCACAAAGGAGTTGCTCGGACCGTGAGGCATTCTGGATCGTATGCATTCCGCGGGAATCAAGTGATTAACTCCCACCAATGGCGCAGTTATCCTTTGACGGCGGCAAAACCGATCAGTCCACTGTCGAATTTCATCCGATTCGCTTTAGGTGGCCATTTGCGATAGGCACAATCACGATCTCCCGGGGTGCACTGGTGAAAGAGCACTCCCAGCTTCAGCGAAAAGCACGAAAAGACCTAACGAAAGCTGAAGACAGTGATCACGATCGCGATCACCTCTAAAGAATCAAAACGAACCTATACTCCCGCCAGCCAAGCTCATTTCCGTGTGGCTGAAAGAAACATGCCGGGCTGTCTTCTACGGAAGTTTGTAGCCGTCTGCCTCTTGCAGAAGACAGACGGCCTGATGAATTCACTTACGGTCGACTTCGCGCTACTTGTGGTGATGATGCCGTTCAGCCAGGGGCTTACGCTCCTGCGGCTTCACCGTCGACTCGTCCACCGGGGTTGTTCCCTGCACGTCCGACGAGAACGTCGCTCCGGCAGGCACCAGGTAGTCCGCCACCTTCTGGCTGTCTTCAGTTCCCGTAGCCACACTGATTCGAGAAGGATCGATCCCTTTCTCCTTCACCAGATAGTCCTTGGCATTCACGGCACGCTGCGCGGCAAACTCTTCAACCTTGGCGCGCTTGTGCTTTGCAGCAAACTTTTCTTCCTTCGCAGTCTTCGCCTGCTCCTTCGCGTCCGCGGTGCCAACCAGAACGGCCTTGGCATCAGCCTGCTTCTGCAAGTCCAGGGCTACTTCGTCCAGGCACGCCTTACCCTCGTTGTTCACGCGGGTCGGACGCTTGCTATCCATATCGAAGCTGAGCGAGCACAGAGCCTCGGTATGCGGAACCGGCGGCGGAGGCGGAGCGACAATGGTCACGCTGGTGTCGGCGTTCGCATTGTGGCCCTTGTCGTCGGATACTTTGCATGTGATATCAACAGGTCCCGTTGGTGCGCCGGTCGAAGAGAACGTGGCCGTTGAGCCACTTCCTTCTACCGTGCCCGCGGCAGCAGAGTAACTGTAGGTCAGCGGGCGGTTCTGAGGGCTGGCCGCCGTCGCCGTTATCGTGCTGCTGTCTCCAGGTTTGATGGTGCTGGGGCTGGCTGAGCAGCTGATGGTCGGCGGCTCGAACTCCTTCACCGTAAAGCTGGCCGAGCATTCCGCGGACTGCCCAGGCTTCAGCCCTTCCTTACCCTTCTTGCCTTCCTTCACTTCGCCCTTCACGGTAATCGTGCCGGGGGTCAAGGACGCAGTGTTCACGGTAGCCGTGGCGCCGCTGCCCGTCACGCCGTCGCCGGTCCAGCTATAGAGCACGTTGTTGTTCTTTTTGGTACTCACCGATCCGGGGGTCGCGGTCACTGTGACCGTATCGCCAGGGAAAACCGCAGGAGGGGTTGCGTTACAAGCTAGTGTTATCGGTGGAGCTTTCTTGCACCCCATTGGCAAGAAAACTAAACTCGCCGAAGCCAGAACCAGACAAGCAGACTTCAAAGTTTGCAAATGCATTTCGATTTTCCTCCGCAATCAACGTAAAAACCATGGCGGAAAAGTCCGTTCAAACGAACAACTTCCGGTTAAAGTAAAGAGCGATCAACTCTGAGACAGCGGTCCCAAAAAACTCACAGAAACCCAAGAGACATGCATCGGAAGCACACAGCAGAACACAAGTTTTGGATTGATTCCCCCGAAACCCCCAAAAAGCGATAACGCACGACAATTCGTTACCTCGGAGATTCACGTCGGTAACCGGCTTTCAAAAACTTGCCTTCATCCAGCATTCAGGGTCTTGAGCAGACTGCGCGGTTCGCGCTGAATCTTCTCCTGGAGAAGCGTAATGGCGTAAATCAGTTGCTCAGGTCGCGGCGGACACCCCGGGACATACACATCCACGGGAACCACCTGGTTTACTCCCTGCACAACAGCATAGTTGTTGAAAACTCCACCTGACGTGGCGCAGGCTCCCATCGAAATCACCCATTTCGGTTCGGGCATTTCATCGTAAAGCCGGCGGATCACAGGGGCCATCTTCTGGCAAACTCGTCCCGCCACGACCATCAGGTCAGACTGGCGAGGAGAAGGCCGGAATACTTCGGCGCCGAACCGCGCTATATCAAAGCGCGACGCGCCCATCGACATCATCTCGATGGCGCAGCAGGCCAAGCCAAAGGTCATCGGCCACACAGAACTCTTGCGTATCCAATTGACTGCAAAATCCAGAGAAGTGAGGAGCACGCCCTCGGGCTGTTCGTAGCCGTAGTTAACTTCCTGCAACTTGGCGCGATTCTTCGCGCTGCTCTCCAGTGCTCCAAAGACGTAGCGGTCGCGCTCTTGGGTAGCCCCCATATTTTTATAATAAACCCTTTTGGCCCAACGCTGCCGATCTCGCGTCCGGGACCTGCCTCCAGCAGTGCACACGCGTGCCAACGCATTTTTTACGCTCCGCACAAAAATCGTCGAAGAAATAGCCGCGGGCGTGCGCTATCCTTCAATGTTCAACAAATCATGCCAAGACGCAATTGACGTCCATTCGACCGGCGGGCACGCTCGAGCGGTCCGAAGGACGCATTTTCGTTCAATGATCCATGGAATGCCGTCACCATCGGAGTGACACAACCCTGTTCTTCATTCCCGGCTTTGGTTGGCGAATGAATTCTCTCGGAGCGGAATAAAAATGCACTTTCGCTGTATCAAGCTCTTGGGGCCCGCAATCTTTTTATCCCCAGCCCTCGTTCTGGCCCAGGCGCCCGTTTCGGCCACTGCGGCGCAAGCACCCGCAACCCAGGCCCAGATCGCCGCACTCCAGCAGGCGGTCCAGAACGCCCAATCCTCCGCCGACAACGCGTGGATGCTGATCTCTGCTGCGCTGGTTCTGCTCATGACCGGCCCCGGCCTGGCACTTTTCTACGGCGGCCTGGTTCGCCGCAAAAACATCCTGGGGACCATGATGCAGAGCTTCGCGATGATGGGCCTGGTCACCATCGTTTGGGCCATCGCCGGTTACTCGCTGGCATTTGGCCACGGCAACCTTTTCATCGGCGGCTTCGAGCACTTCTTCCTGCGCGGCGTTGGACTGACCCCTAATTCCGACTACTCTGCCACCATCCCCGAACAGACCTACATGATCTACCAACTCATGTTCGCCATTATCACCCCCGCTCTTATCACGGGCGCTTTCGCTGAGCGCATGAAGTTCAGCGCCATGGCCGTGTTTCTTTCTCTCTGGTCGCTTTTCGTCTACAGCCCCATGGCCCACATGGTCTGGGGTGTGGGCGGGCTGCTCAACGCCAACGGTGGCCACATTCCCAGTTTGGACTTCGCCGGCGGCACCGTCGTCCACATCACTTCGGGCGTCTCCGCGCTCATCACTGCCATCTACCTTGGCAAACGCCTCGGCTATCCTCACACCAACATGCCACCGCACTCCATGGTGCTCAGCTTCATCGGCGCATGCCTGTTGTGGGTGGGCTGGTTCGGCTTCAATGCCGGCTCTGCGCTCGGCTCGGGACCATTAGCGACCTCCGCCTTCGTCAATACGCACTTCGCCGCCGCCGCCGCGGCCTTCGGCTGGACCATCGCCGAGTGGATCCACAACGGCAAGCCCACCGCCCTCGGCGCCATCTCAGGCGCTGTGGCTGGCCTGGTCGCCATCACCCCAGCCTCCGGTTTTGTACAGCCCTTCGCTGCCCTGCTCATCGGCGTGATCGCGGGCGCGTTCTGTTCGTTCATGGTCTTCGAAGTCAAAAGCCGTCTCGGCTACGACGATTCCCTCGATGCATTCGGCGTTCACGGAGCTGGGGGAACCCTGGGTGCATTGCTCACTGGCCTCTTCGCCACCAGCACCATCAATGCGATCTATGGAAAGGGCGTCCCCACGGGCGCAATCGACGGCCATTGGGGCCAGTTGCTCAACCAGGCTGCCGGCGTTGGCATCTCCTGGAGCATCTCCATCGTGGGTACTCTGGTCCTGCTCTTTGTTGTGGATAAGGTCATCGGACTGCGCGTCTCCCCCGAGCAGGAATCGGAAGGCCTCGATCTGTCGCAACACGGCGAGGAGGGCTACGACCTGAATTCCTAAAGCGTGCTTCAAAAGCAAGTCGTGTTTCAAAAACGAGTCGCATTTCAAAAACAGGTCGTATTTCAAAAACAAATTCTGTAACAAGGGCACGGCTTTAGCCGGGCCGAAAAAGGCAGCAAGTATATGGGGTTTTAACCCCTGAGGAATAACAACCCGACTCTGGACAGCCATTTTTGAACACGCTCAAAGTTGTTCTTGAAAGAAAATCCAGGGGCGCTCCTCCACTTGGTGCTCCGGCCTGATACGCTGTCAAACGAGGCATTTGCATATGCTCAAGATAGAGGCGGTTCTGCAGCCTTCCAAACTGGACGCGGTCAAGGATGCCCTGCTCGAAGCAGGCATCGAAGGCATGACCATTCTCGAGGCCCGCGGCCATGGCCGCCAAAAGGGCCACACCGAGTTTTACCGTGGCCGCGAGTACACGGTCGACCTCCTCCCCAAGGTCAAGATCGAACTCGTTGTCACCGACGATCTCAAGGAGAACGCGATTCAGGCCATCATGGGCGCCGCCCGCACCGGCCGCATCGGCGACGGCAAAATCTTCGTCAGCCGCATCGACGAAGCCATCCGCATCCGCAATGACGAGCGCGGCGAAGCGGCTTTGTAAAAAGAGCCTGCCTCATTTCATACCACATTGTGAAGGCCAGGCGCGTGGCAGGCCTCGACACATACCTGCATTGATGCCATCCATTCGCCATTGCCTCATGAGAAAACCGGCCAAAAGGTCGAATCGATGCAAAGCCTCTCCCGCCGCCAAGGACAATCTACGTTTCCCACCGGCGAAATTTTAGTATTCTGTTAAAACATTCTTTCTTGCTTCGGCGAGCCACGCAATCAAATCTCATGAATCCAGTCGCTTTGGCGGTTGACGATCTTCGGGACCAGTATCTTCGGGAGATGGCGCTTGTCCGCCAGACCTGCGAGCGAACTGGCGACGGCACGGCCGCCATTCGCCGCCGCTCCGCCGTGGTCGACCGCATCCTGATTGAAATGTGGCGTCGCGTCTTCGCCGGACAGCCCGCTCAGAACGTTTCCCTGCTCGCGCTGGGCGGATACGGCCGCAAAGACCTTTTCCCCTACTCCGACATCGATGTACTCTTCGCTTTCGCCGACGAAAAAACCGAAGAGCAGACCAAAGAAGCGATCCGCGCCATTATCCAGGGCATGTGGGACATAGGCCTCCGCGCCAGCCCCAGCTCGCGCACCGTCAAGGAAGCCGGGCGCTTCGATCCCGACAACCTCGAATTCACCCTGGCTACCCTTGACCGCCGCTTCCTCGCCGGCAACTTTCCTCTTTACCAGCAGCTCCATCAAACCGTCTTCCCCGGCCTCGTCCTCAGCGAGTGGAACACCATTACCCAAAAGCTGGGCGAAATCGCCCGCGCCCGCCACGCCAAGTATGGCAACACGATCTTTCACCTCGAGCCCAACCTGAAGGACTGTCCCGGCGGCCTGCGCGACTACCACCTCGCCGTCTGGTTCGCCCTGCTCTTCCATCTGAAAGAGACAAAGGAGTGGCCCCGCCAGCGCGGCGGAGTGTTCCAAAGCGCCCGCGGAGACGCCGAGGCCGCCTTCGACTTCCTCGCCGCCGCGCGCTGTTTCCTCCATTTCCGCCACGGTCGCGACGACAATACCCTCGATTGGCAATCGCAGGACGAAGCCGCCGCCAACTCCATCGGCCTTGAAACCCGCGGCACCGCCGATCCCGCTTACTGGATGCGGACCTACTATCGCCACGCCCGCATCATCTACCGCCGCGCCGCCCTGCTCATGGAGCACCTCCCCGCTCCGGTAAGCTTCTATCGGCAGTTCCGCCGCCGCCGCACTCCCATTGCCGGCACCGATTTCATCCTCGACCAGGGCCGCATCGATATCCTTCCCGGCGCCCAGTTCAGTGACACCGCCGCCATCCTGCGCATCTTTTCGCTGATGGCCACCCACGGCTACACCCTCTCGCAGGCCGCCGAGGACCGCATCACCGACGCCCTGCCCGCCCTCGCCATCCACATTCCCGAAGGGCCTTATCTGTGGAATTCGTTGCGCGAAGTGCTGCTCGGCCCCCATGCCGCCCATGCCCTCCGCACCATGCATGCTCTCGGCGTGCTTGAGATGCTCATCCCCGAGTTCCACGGCATCGACGCTCTCGTCATCCGCGACAGCTATCACCGCTACACCGTCGATGAGCACACCTTCCTCACCATCGATAACGTGCACAGCCTGCGACAGCCCGCGCATGACTACGAACATCGTCTCGCGCAACTGCTACCGGAGATCGATCGCCTCGACCTGTTTCTGCTCGCCCTCTTGCTGCACGACACCGGCAAGGGCCGCCGCAACGGCGAACACACTGGCCAGAGTGTTGAACTAGCCGACAGCTTCCTCGCCCGCCTCGACTTCGACGCCGAAGAGCGCGAGTCCATTCTCAAACTCATCCGATTGCATCTTGAAATGTCGAATGCCATTCGACGCGACATCTTCGACATCGATAACGTGCGCGGTTTTTCCGACAAAATCGGCAGCCCCATGCTCCTCAAGATGCTCACCTTGATGACCTACGCGGACATCAAGGCGGTCAATCCTGAGGCTCTTACCCCATGGAAGGCCGAAAACCTGTGGCAGTTCTACATGGCCACCGCCAACTTCATGGACCGCAGCGTCGACGAGGTCCGTTATCACGCCGCCATCGACCCCACGCTGCTCAATCGCATCCGTTCCATGGTTCCGTCCACCCAATACGATGCGCTCAAGCACTTTCTTGAAGGCCTTCCCCAGCGCTACCTCCAAACCCGCCTTCCCGAGCACATTCGCAACCATTTCCTGCTGGCCACCAACCTTGACGAGGACCCGGTTCAGCTCGATCTGCGCCCTCATCGCCAGCTCTTCGATCTCACCGTGATCACTCGCGACCGCAGGCGCCTCTTCGCCGACGTGGCTGGAGCCCTCGCCGCCTGGGGAATGAACATCGTCAAGGCCGGCGCCTTCTCCAACGACGCCGGAGTCATTGTCGACAGCTTTCAGTTCACCGATGTTTTCCGCACCATCGAGCTGAACCCCAGCGAGAAAGACCGCTTCCTCGCCTATCTCCACGATGTGGTCGCGCAGAAGGTTCCCGTCGAGCAGCTCCTTGAAGCGCGCCGTCATATGAACGACACCAGCAACATCAAGGTTGAGGTGCCCACGCGCCTTCAGTTCGACTCCGAGTCTTCGTCACACTCCACGCTCTTGCAGGTGATTGCCCAGGATGTTTCCGGCCTGCTGCGCCAGATCGCCCTGACCCTCAGCACACACCAATGCAACATCGAGGTAGCCCTCATCGACACCGAAGGCGAAACCGCCATCGACGTCTTCTACCTCACCAGCCAGGGCGCCAAGCTCACCCCTGAAACCCAGCAAGCCCTCGCCACCGACCTCACCGCCGCCCTCGAAGCCATGCGCGTCCCCGCCGGCGCATAACCGCCGCTCAATTGGGTACCGCACCCTTTTCGCGCCCGCTGCGATAAGGGCGGGAAAGCGCACCTTTCACCTCGCCGCTGCTATGTTCGCAATACCCGCCACTCAAAACTGACAAACCAAGCCCGCGATCTGGATCCCCGTGTCGATCGTGCACTCATCGAAAGACGGAGAATTTCAGGTGGGTTTTGCGAAGCTGGTCACGAATCTGTCGATTGTGTCTCTGCCTGCTGTGCAGTCGAAGGAGTTGATACCACAAAGAGGGTCAACGCAAAATTTCTTTTGCGACTCTCTTGACAAACCATAACCGTTTGGTTATGGTTCTGGATGTGAAGACGACCAACGCCAATCACGTGTTCCGTGCTCTTGCCGACCCGACTCGCCGGGCCATATTCGAGGAGCTGACACGGCAAGGCGAACAGACCGTCCACGCATTGACGCGCTGTGCGGGCGTGTCCCAGCCTGCCGTCTCCAAGCACCTCACGGTGCTCAAGCGGGCAAAGCTGGTTCGGCATCGCCGCGAAGGACGCGAAACTCACTACCGCGCGCAGCCCGACGCGCTGGCGCCGATGGTGGACTGGCTCGATCTCTACGGCGCCTTCTGGCGTGACCGGTTTGACCGTCTTGAAGAGCTTTTGGAAAGGATGGAATGATGAGTAACTCAGCCGAGTGTCCCGGTTCCCTTGTGATGGAGAGGGTATTCCCGCACCCGCCAGAGAAACTGTGGCGCGCACTTACCGAGAGCCCGCTCCTCACGCAGTGGATGATGAACAACGACTTCGAGCCGGTGGTCGGCCGAAAATTCCAATTCCGGGCCGAGCCCCAGCCGAACTGGAATGGTGTTGTTGATTGCGAGGTGCTGATTGTCGACCCGCTCCAACGTCTGTCCTACAGGTGGGGCGTTGGAGGAGGCGAAGCCGCCGGCGGGCTTCAATGGGTGGTGTTCTGGACGTTGACTCCTGCGGAAGGTGGCACCCACCTGCGCATGGAGCAATCCGGCTTCCGTCCCAATCAGCAGGCAGCTTATCAGGGCGCAAAATATGGCTGGCACAAATTCATCGGCAACCTTGAGCGTGTCATTGGAGAGGTGGACTGATCATGAAAGCAAAATCCGTTGTTTATTGGACAACGACCGTACTCGTGGCGTTTCCTATCGGAAGCGGCGGCGTCGCGCAGATCTGGCAATTTAAGGCTAACCCCCACGGCATCGTGCCCGAACTTGGCTACCCGCTCTACTTCTTCGCCATCCTGGGACTCTGGAAAGTGCTTGGAGCCATTGCCATCCTCGCGCCGCGTTTTCCGCGGCTCAAGGAATGGGCGTATGCCGGCATCTTCTTTGACCTCACAGGCGCGGCCGCATCATGCGCCGCGGTCGGGGGTTACGGCATTTACGCCTTTCATGTGGTCGCTCCACTCATCCTCGCAGGTCTCACTTTGGCATCGTGGGCCCTTCGGCCAGACAGCCGCAAAATCGGAATCCTCTTTGGAGTTAATTCCCCCGGTTCTGACTTGGTTGCATAAATACTCTTCAATGCAACCTCAACCGCATGGATCGATCAACACCAGCGATTAGCAAGACAGGAAGAAGCCGACTCGACCCAAACCGTGAATGTGAAATAGGAGAAACGAAATGAAAATCAAAGTAATGAGCGTTTACGTGGACGACCAGGAGAAGGCTCTGCGCTTCTATACCGAAGTTCTGGGCTTCGTAAAGAAGACCGACTTCAGCCAGGGGCCGTTTCGCTGGCTGACAGTAGCCTCGCCAGAGGAGCCGGACGGCACCGAGTTGCAGCTGGCGCTCAACAACAACCCGGCCGCTAAGGCCTACCAGCAGGCCATATTCCAGCAAAGCCAGCCTGCGGCCATGTTCTATACCGACGACCTGCAGGCCGATTACGAGCGTATGAAAGCGCGCGGCGCCGAGTTCACGATGCCCCCGACGGATGTGACGGCCTCCAAGATTGCCATGCTCAACGACACCTCTGGCAACCTCATACAGCTCGTACAGCTGATGCGCTGGCAGGGCTGACATGTTGAACCCTCTCCCCGACGTGCGGAGTCTCTATGACTGAGAAAAAAGCGGCCGGGCAGACGACCCAAGCCGTGAAACTGGCCGCGAGGCAGGCCGACGCCGAGGCCGCGGTGCTCGGGACGATCGCCGCGATGCCGGGACCGGACCGCGCCCTGGGTGAGCGGCTTCATGCGATCATCAAAGCCAACGCGCCGACCCTCTCGCCGAGACTCTGGTACGGGATGCCCGCGTATTCGAGAGATAGCAAGATCGTCTGTTTCTTTCAAAGCGCGCAGAAATTCAAGACAAGGTATGCGACATTCGGCTTCATGCACGAGGCGAACCTCGACGAGGGCGCCATGTGGCCGACCGCCTTCGCACTGAAGGAGCTGGGTGTCGCCGAAGAGGCAAGGATCGGCGCGCTTGTGAAGAAAGCCGCGAGTTGAGGGCGCGCCGTCTTGCGGAGGTGGCAGGTTAGGCTGAGCGCAGCGAAAATAGGGGCGAAAGTTGGAGATGACCATGAAAAGACTCGTACCGGTGGAATCTGCCCCCGCGTTCATCGACGCGAAGATCAACGAGCTTGGGGATTGGCGCGGCAAGATGCTCGCCAAAGTGCGCGCAATCATCCACAAGGCAGACCCCCAGATCGTAGAAGAGTGGAAGTGGATGGGGACCCCCGTCTTTTCTCACGGCGGCATCGTCTGCACGGGAGAGACCTACAAGAACGTTGTCAAGATGACATTCGCCAAGGGAGCTGCGCTGGAGGACCCTTCCGGTCTTTTCAACTCCAGTCTCGACGGGAATGTCAGGCGCGCCATCGACATCCACGAAGGCGACAAGGTCGATGAGGCGGCCTTGAAGGATCTCATTCGCGCTGCAGTCGCGCTCAATCTTAAGACCGGGACGAAATCCCGGCGAGCTGCCGGCAAGCGGGCCGGCTAACGGAATGATGAGCACGATATTCCTTTCTCGATCGACCTCTTGACCCCAGGCCCCTGTCCCCTGCCCGTTAGAATGAGAGAAGCTCCGCGAAGGAATCTCAATGCCCGCTCTCATTGACGCCATCGAAATCAAGCGCAAGATGTACTTCGAGTTTGAAAACGCACCGTACTACTGCCTCGACGTGGAAGTTTCTACCCCCACCGCGCGCGGCGGCCAAACCCTGGTGCGCCTCAAGATGCGCAACCTGCTCACACGCGCGGTGTTCGACAAGACCTTCAAGGCCAGCGACAAATTCAAGGAGCCTGACCTTGAGACCGTCGAGGCCTCGTATCTCTACAGCGACGGCGAAGGCTCCTACTTTCTCGACCAGGAGAGCTTCGACACCATCACCCTCACCAGCGAAAAGCTTGGCGACGCAATGGACTTTCTCCTCGAAGGCGCGATCATCAAGATTGACAAGTTCAACGGCAATCCCATCGGATTACAGCTGCCAGAGAAGGTTGAACTCGCCGTCGCATACACCGAACCCGGCGCGCGGGGTAACACCGCCAGCGGCGCCGTCACCAAGCACGCCCGGCTCGAGACGGGTCTCGAAATCCGCGTCCCGTTCTTCATCGAAGAGGGTGAAAAGGTGAAGGTCTACACCGAAACCCGCGAGTTCGCCGGCCGAGCGTAACAGCCTCAAAGAGCGCTGCGAATACAATGCCCGAAGCTTTGCGATTGAGCATCCTCGCGGTCACTGCCTTTATCGCCGCGATGCTGGCTGCCGTCGCCGGCTTTGGCGGCGCGGCTGTGCTTCTGCCCGTGCTCGTTGCTGTCTTCGGTGTTCGCGAGGCAATCCCGATCCTCACCGTTGCACAGCTCATCGGAAACGGAAGCCGAGTCTGGTTCAACCGCCATGAGTTGCGTTGGAGAGTGGTTGGCTGGTTTGCATTGGGCGGCGTCCCCATGGCCCTGCTGGGAGGCGTTCTGTTTGCCCGCGCCCCGCTGGCGGCACTTACGCGGGTGCTCGGCGGATTCCTGATTTTGATTGTTATTTGGCGTCATCTGCCGCGCGCCTCGACGTGGAAACCGTCTTTGCGATCCTTCGCCATCATCGGAGCCGGATCGAGTTTCTTATCCGCACTTCTCGGCAGCGTCGGTCCGTTGATGGCGCCGTTCTTCCTGGCGTACGGCCTGGTAAAGGGCGCGTACATCGGCACCGAGGCTCTTTCCACGGTCGTTATGCACGTGGCAAAACTCGTAGCCTACAGGGAATCCGCCATTCTTCCCTTGCACTCGGTCCTGGATGGATTGGCACTCGGGCCCATCATGGTAGCCGGCTCGTTTGCGGGAAAGCGGGTCGTCGACCGGCTCCCCGAACGCGTGTTCGTGCTCATCATCGACCTGACTCTCTTAGCAGCGGGAGTGCTCTTTATCGGCGGCTGGACGAGGCTCTAACCGGCTTGTCTCACAAGAAGGGGAAATTATGTGCAAGCTTTTTGTGGAAATCAAAAATAAATAGGGGGGTAGGTGTGCGTTTTTGGGAGGTCCTGACCAGCTAAGTCGCTGAAAGATTGGATCTTGGGCACACAGGCCACTGAAACCAGGTGCCGCTTAACTCCCGTTTAAGTACCACTAAGCTCACCTTGGCATCTCGCGCTCCGGACTTTTCTGTTTCGAAAGTATTCATGTCTTTATGTTGCGCCAATCGGCGCTAATTCTAAGCCATGCGTGACTGCAAAGTTTGAAAGGAATGGCGCCGGTCTGTTTTTTGCAATGCGACATCTCTGCAACCACTGAGAAATGCAGGCTAGATTTTCACCGTCGAAGAGCCCCGCATTTCCGCAACTCTCCACAAGAAGAGATGGAGAGGATTCTCAGTCCCGATCTTTGCTGAGTTCTCTTATTCCTTGTGCAGAAAGTAGGATTCCACTGCCCGCATTAAAGCGGCGCGATCGAGAACCGGCGTAATGCCTTCGTATCGCGCGGCCCAACACACCTGGTTCACCAGGTCTCGAGGCTGGCAGGCCAGCAGATCCTGATTCAACGGGCCCCGCATCACCGCAATCAGATCCTTGAGGGCTGCAGGGTCGGCCGCGATTCCATGCTCGACAGCAACGCGGTGAAAGATTTCGCTAAACTGCTCGTCGGATACCGGACCAATGTGAATCTTGGTTTGTATCCTTCGCAGGAATGCGGAATCCATGAGCTCGGCTGGATTCTTGTTGGATGCAAAAACGACCAGCATTTCAAACGGAATCTCAATCTTCCTTCCTCCAACCATGGTCAGGAATTCGATTCTACGGTCAAGAGGAACCACCCAGCGATTCAGCAGTTCTTCCGGGCGTATTCGCTGGCGTCCAAGATCGTCGATGATCAGGACTCCATTATTGGCCTTCATCTGCATGGGGCCGTCATAGTATTTTGTCGACGGGTTGAACTGCAGGTCGAGCATTTCAACCGTCAGTTCCCCGCCGACCATCACCGTGGGGCGATGGCATCGCATCCAGCGCCCATCAGAGTTCTCAGGTCCCGCCTCCCTACCAGGCCGATGGATCACGGGATCGTAGACCGAAATGATCTGACCATCCACCTCGATCGCATACGGTATCCATACTTCATCCTCGGCAAGAACCCGCGACAGCGACTCTGCTGCAGCGGTCTTTCCCACGCCCGGAGGGCCATACAGGAAGATGGGGACGCCGGAGTTGAGCGCTGTTCCAAACTGTGCCAGCGTCTTGCTGTCGAAAACAAGATGAGCGAAGGCACGCGCGACGTCAGGAGGGCGCACCGCGACATTCCGCACACTCTGCTTTCGGACCTGCTCGACATAACTCGCCAGTGAAACCGGTGCGGCGCCGTAATACTGGCTCTGCGAAAGCAACTCCAGTGCCCTGGCCCTACCCTGCGATGTGATTGCAATCCGGGGAACATTGCTGATCATTCCAACCACTTCGCACAGCAGCTTTCCCCGCAGCCTGCTGAACAGGTCGTTTGCAACTTCGAAGCTGAGCCGGGTCTGCCTTGAAAGCTCAATAACCGAGAAGGGGCCCGAAGCATAGAGGGTCTTGAGTGCGATGTCTTCGAGAACCGCGTCTCGCACACCGGTTTCGGAAATTGAACGAGGCTTGTGCTCCGGCCCGGCGGGAAGGGCGGATTTTTCAAAGTCTTGCGAAGGCATCGAGGCTTCCAATTCGTTCACTCCAATTCTTTGCCACTATAACCGGTTGACTGCACCGTAGCCAACGCATTGGTGAGCACACGATAATGCGCCGTCGGGCCCCTTTAGGACTTCGCTTCTTGAGCACGCTGGTCCATGCGGGTTTTTACTCTTGCTGTCCAAGGTCGGCGCAGACTCAATCGGCGCCTCCCCTGGCAGGCCCTCCTTCTTGCTTTGAATCAACGGTACGTTAACAATTCTTGCCCCGTATCGCCACTACGATGAAATGAGCGCATGCTGTCGCTGCTCTTGCCCATGAAACTACTTCAGATAGGCGCGAACAAGATCGATCAGGTCTTCAGCCAACTCCGGTGCAATCTGCTCCTTGGCGCCGTCAACCAGGTGAAAGCGGATATGCGTCTCCAGCACTTCGCCCATCAAGCCATTCACTCCTCCACGCACCGCGGCCAAAAGCATCAGTTGGCCGCCGCATTCTTCATCGGCCATCAGCGACCGCTCAACTGCGTCCAACTGGCCGCGCAGTTTTCGAATGCGCTGCAACAGCTTCATCTTCTCCCGCTCCTGGTGAGACATGGATTGCCTCCTCTTGACAATACCCACCCCCAGTATAGTATTAACCCTATGGGGGTATAGTTGTGATTTTATTCTAACTCCCATGTCCCGCACTACCCAGACTGAAAGGCAAGTTGATGCTCCGCCGGTCCAATTTGACCCTGAATCCGCTTCGCCTCCTCGCCGGCCTCGTGCTGCTCTTGGCACCGGTGGCGTCGGCCTGTGCGCAGGCAGCGTCAGGGTCAGCAATGGCCGAACTTCCCTCGGCGCCCGAACCACGATTTCAAGCTGATTCTGCTACCGTCCCGCTTGTCCGGGCGCAGCAGTCAGAAGTCGCGGGCAGCCAATCCGGCAACGCCGGGTCCGGGAAGCCAGACGTCCAGAACGACCCCGTCCTTACAATGTTCCCGCATCCTGAGAACAGCCAGTATTGGTTTTCCGGCCAGGCCAACATCATCTACCAGGGCCGCCTGCCCTTCCACTCCGCCTACCAGGGACCGAACAGCTTTCGGAATTCGGCCGAATACAAAACCTCGATGGTGGGCACACTTTACACTGCCTGGCGGCCCACGCACTCAATCCGCTACAACACCGATCTTGTCTTCGATCTGGAGGCCGCCGAAGGCCGCGGCCTGAGTGAGACGTACGGTCTGGCCGGTTTCACCAATCTCGACGTGGTACGCAACCCATACCTGGGAAAGGCTCCCTATATCGCCCGCTACCAGATCCATCAGGTATTCGGACTCACCTCAAACACCAAGGCCCAGGATCAGGGGTTTTTTGCTCTCGCTCCGAGCGTGCCCTTGCGCCGCATCGAATTCCGCATCGGCAAATTGACGCTGCCTGATTTCTTCGATGTAAACGAAGTTGGAACCGACAGCCATTTGCAGTTCCTGAACTGGACCGTGGACAACAATGGCGCATGGGACTACGCCGCCGACACACGCGGTTACACCGTGGGCGGCATTGCCGAGTACGACGACCACATCTGGAGCATCCGCTACGGCATCTTCGCCATGCCGGTCGTGGCCAACGGCATCGACATGGACTGGGCATTCAGCCGCGCCCACGGTCAAAACGGAGAGTTCGAGCTGCGGCGCGGGTTCATTTCCAAGCGCAAGGCAACGCAACGCGTGCTGTTTTACGCCAACCGTGCCCATATGGGCACCTATCGCGAGGCTGTCGAAGGTTTCCTGAACGGCACTGACACGGCCAAATATGGCATAAAAGTCCCCACCATCACGCTGCACGAGCACTTCAGTGCCCTGAAATACGGCTTCGGCTACAACACCGAACAGGATCTCAGCTCCAACCTGCGCGTCTATGGCCGCTTTGGCTGGAACGAGGGCCAGCACGAGTCTTTCGCTTACACCGAGGACGACCAGACCTTCTCGGCCGGGGGAGATTACGCCGGAACCCGCTGGCATCGCCCAGAGGATAAACTCGGTTTGGCCGTGGTCTCCAACGCGATCAAGCGCGACCACCAGAATTATCTGAAATATGGCGGCCTCGGATTCCTCCTCGGCGACGGCAATCTCAACTATGGGCGTGAGAATATTGTGGAGAGCTATTACACATGGCACGCCTGGCGGGGGCTGTTCTATGCAGTCGACGTACAGCGCATCGATCACCCTGGCTACAATCGCGACCGCGGGCCTGCCTGGGTAGGTTCGGTGCGAACGCACGTGGATTTTTGAAATGGGTGAGGCTTTCGCGTCACATTCTTTTCCAGGCCGGCTGTGCTACAAATAGTCACAGCCCCCAAGTGAGGTGCGTGTGATCACGGATCACCCGGTGTGTATCCTTGTCTATGACGTTGGGGGAAGCCATGTGTCCGCAGCTCTCTGCTTTGATGGCGATTACCGTCTGGGCCCCACTCTGAGCGCAGGTCACCCCCAAAAACAGTCCAGCGATGCCTTTGTTGACGTCCTCTATTCACTCGGGCGCCAGGCGTCCGCAGGCCTCTGCGACATCCCGGGAGCCGAACTGGCGATGCCTGGCCCGTTCGATTATGCCACTGGCGTAAGTTGGATGCGGCACAAACTGCCCTATCTTTATGGCGTGAGCCTGCGGGAGGCGCTTGCAGCGCGCTTCGACTGGCAGGCCGGCCAGGTTTGTTTTCTCAACGATGCCGCGGCCCACTTGCTGGGCGAAATCGGCGCCGGAGCGGCTCGCGGCGTTCGTCGCGCCGTCGGTATCACCCTGGGCACCGGCATCGGCTCCGCCTTTGCCCTGGATGGCCGCGTTGTGACGGAGGGAACTGGCGTTCCACCCGGTGGAGAGATCTGGAACCTGCCCTACGAAGATCGCACCGTCGAGGACTTCATTTCCACCCGGTCGCTCCAGCAGGCTTACCGGCAACGCACCGGCCGGGACCTTGAAGTCGCCGCCATCGCCGCTGCCGCGAAGAACGACCCGGCTGCCGCTTCTGTCTTTACGCAATTCGGTCGCCAGCTTGGCCTTGCGCTGCGCAGCCTGCTTTCTGCCTTTGCACCCGACGTCGTGGTCCTCGGTGGAGGCATTTCGCGCTCCTCGCATCTGTTTCTGGACGCCGCCCAAGATCAGTTGAAGGGGCTCCCTATCGAGTTGCGCGTCTCGACGCTCGGTGCCCACGCTCCACTGGTTGGAGCCGGGGTTGCATGGTTTACCGGCTCGACAGAATCAGTAGAACCAGCATGTGAAGCCGTTCAGGCCGACGTGCTCTGAAAACAACTTGAATGCAACCATCCCGCTGCAGCAACCTTGCTGAACGCTCGCATTCGCTGGTCTATTTGCCGTTGCCAGCCGGCAGCGTTTGGGTTTGCGGCTGCGCAGGCAGAGTGTAAATTACCTCACCGGGCCGCGCATAGTGCAGTTGCTCTCGCGCCTCATGCTCGATTGCATCAGGGTCTGATTTGAGGTGCTCAATGTGATCGCGCAGACGTGCGTTTTCCTGCTGCAGGTCCTGTATCTGCTGGCGCAATTGCTTATCCTGCGTACGCTGCTGCTCCCAGGCCGACAGGCCATGCTTGCCGTTCACCACTCCCCAGCCAAACAGAAGGGCCAGCGCCACGGCCACAGCGGTTCCTGCTGGGCGCCACGCATGTTGTCCCCAGTCCACGGCGCGTTGCCGCAGCGAAACCTGAGCGGCTTCTTCAGCGCCTTTGCCGGTATGTGTTTTCCCATCCTGCATTGATCCTCAATTCCAACTGCAGCGAATCCACGATTGCTACATCTCAAACCCACCGCTGTTCAGCGGCTTATTCCTCAGGGAAACGCGTCCAGCACTGGGCCGAAGAGAACACGTAAATTCTGGAGCCACTCTAGGACAGCACAAATTTCTCCGCCGCAGCGCGAAGAGCGACCATATCCTGCTCATTGCGCGCTTCGGTATAGGCCCGCACCACCGGCTCGGTACCTGATAGCCGATAGCAAACCCAGGACCCATCGTCCAGAATCAGCTTGAGCCCGTCGGTGCGCACCACGCTCACCACCGCGCGCCCGCTCAGCTCGGTGGGATCAGCCTTCAACTTCTCAGTGAACGCGGCCATGCGCTCAGGGGTCAAGCGGAAGTTCTCACGAACGGGATAGAAGGAACCAACCTTGGCAAACAATTCCCGAAGTTGCACACCCAGGCTTTTGCCGCGTGTAGCCACCATTTCCGCCGCCAGCAGCCCGGCAATCACGCCATCTTTCTCCGGTACATGTCCCCGAATCGTCAACCCCGCCGACTCCTCGCCGCCAATCGCAATTTTGTCCGCAATAATCAGCTCGCCAATGTACTTGAATCCCACCGGAGTCTCGTAGAGTGGAACCTTGTGATGCTCGGCCAGTGCGTTCACCAGGTTGGTGGTGGCCACGCTCTTGGCCACGCCGTTCTTCCAGCCGCGCGTCTCCACCAGGTAGTCGAACAGGAGCGCGATGACGTAGTTGGGCTGAATAAAGGTGCCGTCCTCGTCCACAATGCCGAAACGATCCGCATCGCCATCGGTGGCAATGCCGATCTTCGCGCCGATCTCTTTCATCTTCGCCTTGGCGTCGCCCAGCAAATGGTCGTCCGGCTCCGGCGCATGTCCGCCGAACAGCACGTCGCGATAATCGTGCACCGTCTCCACCGTCACCCCGGCTTCGCGCAGAACATGGCAGCTATAACCGCGTCCCGCACCCCAGAACGGGTCGAAGACGATCTTGATTCCCGACTTGGCAATGGCTTTCAGGTCCACCAGCTCGGTCAGCCGCTTCAGAAAGTCGGGCTTCACGTCCGCGGTCTCAAATCCGCTTGCCGGAACGGCCGGCCGTGGGATATTCTCGCCGCCGCCCAACGCCGATATCGCGGCCTCAATTTGCTTTGTCACTTCGGGCAGCGCCGGTGCGCCATCATGCGTGGAAAACTTGATGCCGTTGTACTCTGGCGGATTATGCGATGCTGTGAAATTAATGGCCCCCGAAGTTTTCATCTGACGAACCGCATACGCGATGGCCGGTGTCGGCGCAGGCTCCGGGATCACGATGGGCGTCACCCCCGCACCTGCCAGCACACTGGCAGCCTCGGCCACAAAGCTCTCGCCCAGAAAGCGCGGATCGCGCCCCACCAACACACGGTGTGGCTCCGGTTGCGACCTCACATAGGCAGCGATGCCCGCCACCGCCAGCCGGATATTGGCCACCGTAAACTCGTCGGCCACAATGGCTCTCCAACCGGAAGTGCCAAACCGAATTCCTTTGCTCATCGTCTTTCTCCACCACGCTCATGCGCAACAACCGCAAGGACCATACTGCAACGCTGTGCCAAATAGGGCAAGCTGTCCCCTCTTTCGGGATTCTCAAATGTGAAGTCAATCCCTTCCGCCAGATCTTCCGTGCCCGACGCAAGGACAAAAAAACCGCAATTCCACCAACCGACTTGACAAGCGGCGAACGGCGAGCGATCATTGCCTTCGTTTTGGTTTGCATCACAAACTAGTTTGCGGAGATGAAGATGACCGATTCGTCGTACAGCTTCGTTGAAGACAATTCGAATGCAATTGCCAGGCCCCTTATGCAAAAGGCGCATAACCGCGATGGGTTACCAGAGATCGTGACAGGGGCGTTCCTTCTGCTTTGCGCTGGCCTGATCTATGCGCAAGTGATCCTCCCGCGAGGGTCAATGGGAGTCAAAGTGACCAGCCTCGCCTTCGCCGTTTTAGTGCCCATTTTGGGATTCAGCATTCCGTGGGCATTGCGTTGGGTGAGGAGGCGATTTCTGATTGAGAGAGTCGGTTACATGCAACCGAAACCAATCACGATAAAAATGATCGCCATTGGCATTTTGCTTGTTGTTGGAGTGTCCGCCGTGCTGTTCGGAATCATTCCGCGGCTTTCGCAGCCACACCGCTGGTTAATCTCTGGCTCCGGCCTGTTTGCCGGCGCGGTTGCCGCCTTCAGCGGTCGATCGTTTCGATTCGTCATTGGCGGGATCTTAGTGACGGCGGCTGGAACCCTCATCGCGTTCAGTGGAGTTTCGCTGGAATCCAGTTTCGCGCTGCTATGGGGCTTCGCCGGTTTCCTGTCGATGCTCTCCGGGTGCGTTGTCTTTCTGCACTTCATTCGTCAGCCGATCGAGCCCGGAGAATAAGATGAGCAAAAATATCCAGCGATTGGCAGAAATCGATCGCATGATCCACGAGCCGGCGCGGCTGATGATTGCCGCGCTGCTGGCTGCCGTCGAAGAAGCTGACTTCCAGTACCTGCATCAGGCGACAGGACTGACCAAGGGCAATCTATCGGTCCACTTGTCCAGGTTGGAAGAAGCAAAATACATCGCGATCGAGAAGACCTTTCGCGGAAAATACCCCCTCACCATCTGTCGCCTGACTGAGCGCGGGAGAGAAGAACTGAATCATTACCGGCAGGTTATCAGGGCTGCGCTTTGATAGATTGTTTCGTGGAATCGCACCATGCCCGAATCGAACCCCTCCGCACGTATCGTCCTCACCACCGCCGCCAACGCTGAAGAAGCCGCCCGTCTCGCCCGCACCCTCGTCGAAGAGCGGCTGGCCGCCTGCGCCACGCTCATCCCCGCGGCCCAATCCATCTACCGATGGCAGGGCGAGGTGGAGACAGCCACCGAGACCCTGATCCTGCTGAAGACCGGCTCGGAGCAATTGGCAACCCTGGAGACCCGTCTGCGCGCCCTGCACAGCTACCAGACCCCGGAGTTCCTGGTTCTGAGGGTGGAGAGCGGCAGCGCCGACTACCTGGATTGGATGCAGGCTAACCTGAAGCATCCATAGAGCCCAGGGCAGACCCTGCGCGTCCGCCCGTCCATTCGCGGAGGTCGCGCCCTTGGCCTTCTGGTATTCTGGCGTTTTGCAGTCATGCGTTGGCTAATCATTGGCTTTCTCGTCTCGCTGGGGGCGCTGCTTTTGGCGGCAATGGGTGTGGCGCGTCATATTCGCCTCCAGCGCATCAGGATGCGTGAGAAGACGCTGCCGGACGACCGCGTCGTCATCGATGAGACGGATTTGGAATCAGAGCCTTAGGGGTAAACAAGTGAACAAGGAATTATCCACTCCGATCGTCTCGCCGAAAGCCACCTGGGGCGCTTCGACGAGGGCATCCTCGTGGCCGCGTACCGGCGGAATCATTCTGGCCGGCAGCGCCCTGCTGGCCGTTTGCTCCCACGTGTCGCTGCCCCTCTGGTTCACTCCCGTGCCACTCACGGTGCAGCCATTCGCTGTGCTCCTGCTAGGCCTGCTTTTGGCTCCGCGACTGGCTGCCGTAACCCTCGCCGCTTACCTCGCCGAGGGCGCTTTGGGTTTGCCTGTTTTTGCTCCTGTTTCTGCGGCGCCGAACGGCCTGGCCCATCTGCTCGGCCCCACCGGCGGCTACCTGATCGCTTATCCATTGGCTGCAGTGCTCATCTCGTTCCTCTGGCGGCGCGGCGGCCGCAATTTTTCGACGGCCATTCTAAGCGCAGCGCTGGGCGACCTGATAATTCTCGCCTGCGGAGCTGTTTGGCTTGCCGCTCTCACCCACACACCGGCGCGGTCCGCGCTCACCCTTGCGGTGCTGCCATTTTTGCCAGGGGATGCGCTTAAAACCGCTGCTGCCGCCGGAATCGCTTGCGGCTTTCAGCGCCTGCGCCATCGCGGCACAAAATCGCGTCCAACATCTTAGCGGAACACGCACTCACAGTTTTTAGAGTTGAAAGGAAATTCGCACCCCGTGAGCAATCAGTCACCTTCAGCGGCCGGCACGCGTTCTACGATCGATATCTCCATCGCCCACAGCCCCGACTCCGACGACGCTTTCATGTTCTACGGCCTGGCTACCAGCAAGGTCCGCGTCCCCGGCTATCGGTTCTCCCACACGCTATGCGACATCGAGACCCTGAACCGACGCGCGCAGAATGAAGCCTTTTTCGACGTCACAGCGATCAGCTTTCACGCCTATCCCTACGTCCAAAGCAATTACACCCTCATGGGCTGCGGCGGCAGCGTGGGCGAGGGGTATGGACCCATGGTCGTCTCGCTCCGTCCCATCACTCACGAAGACCTCGGCCGAATCCGCGTCGCCGTCCCCGGTACTCTGACCACTGCTTACCTCGCGCTCAAAATCTTCAATCCGGAAATTGAAACCGAAACCGTACCCTTTGATCAGATCATTCCAGCGGTCCTGGCGGGCAAATACGATGCCGGCCTCATCATCCACGAGGGCCAGCTCACCTACTCGACCAGCGGTCTCTATAAGGTGCTCGACCTGGGCATCTGGTGGCGCGAAACTACTGGCCTGGTGCTGCCCCTGGGTGGCAACGCGATCCGCCGCTCTCTGGGCTCCGAATCGCAGAAGATCATCGCCAAAGCCGTCCGCGACAGCATCCAATACGCCCTCGACCATCGCGACCTGGCACTGGAGTACGCCATGCAATTCGCCCGCGACCTTGATTCGCGGCTGGCCAACCGCTTTGTGAGCATGTACGTGAATGACCGCACCCTGGACTACGGCGCGGACGGCCGCGAGGCCATTCGCAAGCTGCTCGACATGGGCCACGAGCGCGGTCTCATTCCCATCGCCCCCCAGGTGGATTTCGTCGATTAGCGCCGGCATTTCTCACCCCCTGTCGCCGTACGCACAGTAAAGTGCGGTCAAACACCAATTCTTTTTCAACATTGCACATAATTAGGCCGACTTGGTGCAGCATGAATGTAGAAAGGGTTCCGAGCACCAGGGGATGAAACCGTTCTGTGCCACCCCGGCACGTACTTCTTCTTACCCCCCCTCGAAATTTGCGGTTATCCACAGATGAATGGCACATAATTTTCCGCTTTTGTGAAACAAGCTATAGCGGAACCAGAGTCGATGTATCCCGAAGCCGCCGCCTTTAAGTGGCATTGCCCTCAAGAAAATACCACCATGCATGATGCCGGAAAGGGCACGCGAATTGTGGAGCTGCTCTGAGAAACGCAAGCTACGCAAGTGTCTCCAGGGCATTTCCATCGCATCGGCCATGACTTCCGTGCCGGCATCGGACTTCAAGAGTCATTACCGACTTCCAAGAATCTGCGCTTGTGCCTAAGTTATTTCTAACTTTCGCCGATGCATCCCTTATCGAGGTGCTCCGGATGCTCGCTCATCATCAACCCACGTTTCTGCTCGCGTCTAACGACCCGGCACTCCTTGCAGCCGTCGAGCCCGTGCTCGCCGCTTCGCATGCGTGCGTGAATATCGTCCTCTCCGCCGAGGCTGCGCTCAGCGCCATGGCGGCGCCGCAGTTGCCCAACCTCGTTCTGCTCGATGCTGACCTTCCAGGTTTGGAAACGGCTCAATTGCTGGCAGCCGCCCGCGCAGCGATTGACGGCCACAGTCTCCCGATTGTTCTGTTTTCGGACACTGTCACCGAAGAGTGGAATAGCCGTCTTGCTGAAGGCGTACTCGACGACCTCATACCACGCGCCGTCGATTCTCCCCATTGGCGGCTGCGTCTCGACATGGTCTTGCGCGTCCACGACAGAATGCGGGATCTGGAACAGTTGCGCGAGGCGACAGCCTTGAATGCGCAAATGGACGCGCTCACCGGCGTCTATAATCGCGCCACATTGCTTTCCATGCTCTTTCGCGAGACCGACCGAGTGCAGCGCATGAAAACTTCTTTGTGTTTGATCCTCTTCGACATCGACGACTTTGGTCACTGGAATTCGCGGCTGGGCACGGAGGTTTGCGACGATCTGCTGTGCCAGGCGGTGGGACGCGCCACGCGTCTGTTACGCAGTTATGACATACTGGGCCGCGCCGGCAAAGACGAGTTTCTCGTCGTGCTGCCTGGATGCGGGACGGCCGATGCCGTGATGCTCGCCGAGCGGTTGCGCATGGACGTCTTCGCCGCGCCGTTTCATGTCGCGGGAGAATGCATCCGGCTCTCGGCCTGTTTCGGCATAGCGTCCAGTGAGGGCCGGTCTCCCGTGGTGGTCCTGCGCGAAGCCGAACAGGCGCTGCAACAGGCAAAAGAGGCAGGCCCGGAGTCCATTGAGTGTTTTGGGAATTGCCTCCACCCGAAGGCGGCTCCTGTGGCGTTCCTTTCTCCCAGTTCCGGCGACGAATTTCTGGCCTGGTAGGAAGCCTCCTTGCCTCTCCTTGGGACATTTTTTCGTCGCAAGGGCAGGAAACCGAAACTCTTATCCAGGAATGCGCGTATCCTCCTCCGCCTCACACTCCTCTGCCACGCCGAGAAACGCCTGAAATGCGTCGTTGGACAACATCCGCCCCCGCTGAGTCAGCCGCACCGTCTTTCCATCCGACGTCAGCAGTCCGTCTGCGACCAGCCGCTCCACAACCACGAGCGCCCTCGCCACAGGTTCACGGCCAAATTCGCGCCGTACCGCCGCAATCTTGACGCCCGCATTCAACCTCAAGCCAAGAAACCATGCCTCCTCGTGCTGCCGTTCGGGCGCGAGCCACGCCGTTTCAACAGGCTCGGGCCCTTCGAGATAGGCTTTCAAGTCGTCGGTCGTAGTCGAGCGCAACACGTAGCGAGATCCATCGCGGCTTGCTTCCCGTAGCATGGACGAAGCATCCAGTCCCAACCCCAGATAAGGCCGCCGTTCCCAATAACGCAGGTTGTGGCGGGTTTCAAATCCGCTCCGGGCGAAGTTGGAAATCTCGTATTGCCGCAATCCTGCATCGGCCAAACGCTCGGTGGCCGTCTCGTACATCTGTGCGATCGCATCGTCTTCCGGGACCAGCCCCGCGTGGTAGCGCGCGCCGCCCGCCAGCATCTCGCGTCCCAGCCGGGAGTCTTCGTCCACCTCCATCATGTACACACTGGCGTGAGGCACGCCGGTGTCAATCAGCACCGCCAGCGATTCCTCCCAGGACTCAAACGTCTGCCCCGCCAGCCCTGCAATCAGGTCGACATTCAGATTGGCGATGCCCGCACCGCGCAATCGCCGCAAATCCTCCAACACCATTGCCCGGCCATGCAGCCGCCCGCTTACCTGCGCCTCGCGGTCAATGAATGACTGCACTCCCAGGCTCACCCGGTTCACGCCCACCTTCGCCAGCGCTTCCAGGGTCGCGTCCGCCAGTTGGCCCGGCGCGCACTCCACTGTCACCTCAGCGTCCGGCTGGAAACTGAACTCCGCCCGCATCGCCGCAAACAGACGCGCAATCAGCTCCGGCGCGAGCAGGCTGGGCGTTCCGCCGCCCAGGTAAACCGTGTCCACGGTCCGAGGCAACTCCACTCCCATGCCCGCCGCCCAGGTCCTGGTCGCCGCCATATCCTCGATCAGCCGGTCCACATAGCGCGCATGCTCGCTGGCCGGGTACACTCCCGATGCAAAGTTGCAGTAGGTGCACTTGGACCGGCAAAAAGGAATTGAAATGTAAAGACCGAGCGTGTCGCCCGTGGAACCTGTCATGAAAACATTGTTTCACGCGGCTTGCCGCCCCTCGCTACAACCCATCCTCCGGATCATGCCAGAATTAGGTAAGGAGATCCCGGTTTGAAAGCGTGGCCTATCCTGGGCATTTTGATCGTTCAAGCTCTTCTTTGCCTTGCCCACTGGTTCCTCTATCGCACTTTGATCGACTTCTGGTGGCCCCTGAGTCCACCCGCCAGCTTCGCGTTGCGGATCGGGCTGACGGTGCTATCTGCCAGCTTTATGGTGGCCGCATTGCTCGGCTTTCGCTTCTCCAACTGGCTTGTTGCGCTCATCTACCAAATTGCTGCTGTCTGGCTGGGCCTGCTGAACTTCTTCTTTGTCGCAGCCTGCCTCTGCTGGTTGTCTGATTTCGCAATTAGCCTGATCCTCCCCGGCGCAGCTCACCTCCATGCCCGCCCATGGATCGCCTGCACCCTTTTTACAGCGGCCATTCTAACGGTCGTCTATGGCATCCTGAACGCGCGCTGGATTCGCGTTCGCCAGGTTCCGGTCAGGCTCAACAATCTTCCCGATTCGTGGCGTGGACGCAAGGCGCTTCTGATGACCGACATGCACCTGGGCAACATCAACGGTGTGCGCTTTGCCCGGCGAATCGCAGACAAGGCTCGACTCCTGAACCCCGACGTCATCTTCATGCCCGGTGACCTTTTCGACGGCACCAAGGCCGATCCGGACAAACTTGCTGCGCCTCTTTACAAGCTCTCTCCGCAATTCGGCATTTTCTTCGTTTCCGGCAACCACGAGGAGTTTGGAGGGTCGAGCCATTACTCTGAGGCGCTCAAAGGTTCGGGCTTTCGCGTTCTGGACAACGAGCGGGTTGAAATCGACGGCCTCCAGGTGATCGGAGTAGCCTTTAGCAACTCGAATTATCCCGTGCGGCTGCGCAATTTTCTGGTGGGCCTGAATCTGAAGGACGCTCCCGCCAGCATCTTGCTGCAACACGTACCGAATCGTTTGCCCATCGTCGAGGAGGCGGGCGTGAGCCTTCAACTTTGCGGACACACCCACGGCGGCCAGATCTTTCCCTTCAGTTGGATTACGCGCCGCGCATTCGGCAAATTCACTTACGGCTTGCAGCGTTTTGGCGAGTTACAGGTGTACACATCGAGCGGCGCAGGTACCTGGGGACCGCCAATGCGCGTAGGTACGCATCCCGAGGTGGTCTTGCTTACTTTCGAGTAGAAGTGCTTTGATAGGTGTTCCGCTTTGAATCACAATTCTCGTCTCGAAGAAGGACGAACCATGGGAATTTTGAGCAAACGCCTTCTTGCCTTCATGTCAATCTTGCTTCTGCTCGCGACGACCGCTGCCGCCGCGCAGCCGTCCGAAGCAGGCACTTTCCCGTCACCCTCTGCAGCGCAGACGCTCCACTTTCCCACTGTCCTTTATGGCGCTGCCTACTATAACGAGTACATGCCCGGAGACCAGGTTGCGCGTCTAGACAAGGACGTCGCCCTGATGAAGGCCGCCGGCATCAACGTGGTTCGCATGGGCGAGTCCACCTGGAGCCTGTGGGAGCCAGCCGACGGCCAGTTCGAATACGCTTGGATGGATCGCGTAGTCGACGCCATGGGAAAGGCCGGAATCAAGGTCATCCTCGGCACGCCCACCTACTCCATCCCCGCATGGATGGCTCATCAACATCCCGAGATTCTCGCCGACCGAATTCCGCCGGGAATGTTCGGTGGCAAAGCGATTCCATCTGTCTACGGGCTGCGCCAGAACATGGACACCGATTCGCCCGCCTACCGTTTCTACGCCGAACGCCTCATCCGCCACATCGTGGCGCACTACAAGGACAATCCCAATGTCATCGGTTGGCAACTCGACAACGAAACCTCAAGCTACGACGCCGCCAATCCCGACGTCTTCATCGGATTCCAGCATTACCTTGAAAAGAAGTTCGGTACTCCTGAAGCGCTCAGCAAAGCGTGGTTTCTCAACTACTGGGGCGAAAACATCCACACCTGGGAAGACCTGCCCACCCGTGAAGGAACCATCTCGACAGGCTATAAGCTCGAATGGACGCGTTGGAGCCAGATGCGCGTCACTGATTTCCTGCATTGGCAGGCGGCCCTGGTGCGCGAGTGCGCCGCCCCTGGCCAGTTTGTGACCACCGACTTCGGCGGCATGATGCGCCGCGACGTGAACGAAGAGGCCGTCGCCTCGTTCCTCGACATTCCAGCTGTCAACATCTACCACGCTACCCAGGATCACTACGACGGCTCTTTTCAGGCTCTGCAAACCGACTTTACCCGATCAATTAAGCACGGAAACTTCCTGGTAACCGAGACCAACGCGCAATCCATCGGCTGGACCTCCGGAAGCCAGTATCCTCCCTACGACGGCCAGCTCCGCGAAGATGTTTATACCTATCTGGCAAGCGGCGCCAACATGGTGGAGTATTGGCACTGGGCCTCGATTCACGCCAACCAGGAAACTTATTGGAAAGGCATTCTTTCGCACGATCTGGAGCCCAACCGCGCCTACGCCGAAGTGAGTCGTACCGCACATGAGTTGCAGAAGATTGGCCCCGATCTGGTCGGTCTCAAAATTCACAACGACGTAGCCATTCTGTGGAGCCGCGATTCGGACAACGCCATCAGCTTCATGCCCTACGGAGGCGGAGTACCCGCACGAAGCTGGACCAATGAGCCCGATGGATATGTCTCGCTGGTTCAGCAGATGCATCACTCCCTTTACGACCTGAACATTGGCACCGATTTCGTCTTCCCCGAGACAACGGACTTCTCGCAATACAAGTTACTGATCGTGCCCACTCTCTACATCGCCGACGACGCATTGCTGCAGCGAATTTCAGACTATGTGAAGACCGGCGGCCATGTGGTGATGACTTTCAAGAGCGGATTCGCCAACGAAAATTCGGCCGTCCGCTGGGTGCGCGCGCCGGGCCCACTGCGCGAGGCCGCAGGGTTCAGCTATCAGGAATTCTCGAACCTCGAACATCCCCTGGCGCTCAAAGGTGATCCCTTCCACGTAGGCGACGGCAATGAGGTTCAGTATTGGGCCGAGTTCCTGATGCCGGAGCACGCGAAGGCGCTGGCATATTACGACCACCCGTTCTTTGGAAAATGGCCTGCGATCACGGAAAATCAATTCGGCGCCGGCACGTTGCTCTACGAGGGAACCTACCTCTCCGACGCGCTGCAAACTGCCATCCTCAAGCAAACGGTAGAAGAAGCCGGACTCAGCAACCCCGACGAGAAACTTCCGGCCGCCATCCACGTGCAGCACGGCGTCAATCGACTCGGCAGGCACCTCCATTATTACTTCAACTATTCAAGCAGTGAAGTAACGTTTACGTACGCTTACGGAGCCGGAACCAATCTGCTCGATTCCAAACCAGTTTCCAAGTCTGAGGAGTTGACGCTGGCCCCCTGGGACCTCGCAATCATCGAGGAATAGAATGAAGCTGCTTCCTCGATCGCGGCGAAGAAATTGAAATCCAGGAGTTTATCGAAGTGTCCACGGAATCCCCCGCCTCTCAATCGCCGCAACCCGCGAAGGTTCGCACCCGGCTTGCCGGATATGAGCTCCTGCTGCATCCTCGTCTCAACAAAGGCACTGCCTTTACTGAAGGGGAGCGCGACGCGTTCGCGCTTCACGGATTACTTCCGCCGCATATTGGAACCCTTGAAGATCAGCGCGAGCGTCGTAAGAAGGTGTTGGATGCGCAGACAACGAGCTTCGCCAAATACAGCCTGATGCGCGACCTCCAGGACACCACCGAAGTCCTGTTTTACTCCCTCATTGCGCACCACATGGAAGAACTGCTGCCCATTGTCTACACGCCCGCCGTGGGCGAAGGCTGCCAGCGATTCAGCGAAATCTGGCGAAAGCCGCGCGGCCTGTTCATCAGCTATCCCAACAAGAACCGCATCGAGCAAATGCTGGCCGACGCGCGCTACGACGACATTCGCTGCATCGTGGTCAGCGATGGCGAACGCATCCTTGGCCTGGGCGATCAAGGCGCGGGCGGCATGGGAATTCCCATCGGCAAAATGGCCCTCTACACGGCGTTGGGTGGCATTCCGCCGGAACATTGCCTGCCCGTGCTGCTCGATGTAGGTACGGATAACGAAGCCCTCCTCAACGATCCCATTTATGTGGGCTGGCAGCATAAGCGCGTGCGCGGCTCTGAATACGCCGACTTTGTCGAGGCCTTTGTGAGCGCCGTCGAGCAGCGCTGGCCGCACACTCTGCTGCAATGGGAAGACTTTGCCGGGACCAACGCGCAGCAATTGCTGGACCGCTACCGCAACCGGCTGTGCACCTTCAACGACGACATTCAGGGAACCGCCGCCGTGACCACCGCAACCCTTCTGTCCGCCGTCAACGCAACCGGAATCCCGCTGAGGGAACAGGTGATCGTCATGTACGGCTCGGGCTCGGCAGGCGTCGGCATCGTCGATCTACTGGTCGCCGCAATGAAAGAGGAAGGCCTCACGGAGGAGCAGGCCCGCAAGCGCATCTACGGCTTCAATCGCTACGGCTTGCTGATCGAGGGCGGCAGGGGAATTCGCCCCAGCCAGTTGCCCCTGGTGCGCAAAAGGACAGATGTGAAGGGATGGAAGCTTGGAGGCGGAGAGGACATTTCTCTGCTCGACGTGGTGCGCAATGCCGGTGTGACGGTCTTGGTTGGAGTTTCTGCGCAGGCCGGTTCCTTCACTGAGGAGATTGTGCGCGAGATGGCCGGCCACACGCCACGGCCCATCATCTTCCCGCTGTCGAACCCTACATCCAGGTCCGAAGCTGTGCCATCTGACCTGCTGCGCTGGACCAATGGTCGCGCGCTGATCGGGACGGGCAGCCCCTTTCCGCCGGTGGAGTTCGAGGGCAGGACGATTCCAATTTCGCAGGTCAATAACTCGTATATTTTTCCAGGACTCGCCCTGGGCATCCTGGTGAGCCGCGCCAGGCGCGTGACGGACGCCATGATCATGTCTGCGGCCAGGGCACTCACCTCCCTGTCTCCGGCACACGAGAATCCAACCGCCCCGCTGCTGCCGCCCATTGCCGACTCGCGCGAGGTGAGCATGGTGGTCGCCCGAGCCGTCGGTAAACAGGCGATTGACGAAGGCGTGGCAGGTGTAATGGATGAAAGCGCGTTGGACGCGGAACTGCGCGCTTACGTCTGGGAACCCGTCTACCTGCCGTACGAACGCATCGTTTGAGGCGACCTGCCCGGATGTGGGCTGGCTCACTGGAGCGCGATGTGTCGTCCGCCATGGCCCCCTTTCCAATTTGTTGATAGGATGATCTGTCCTGGAAAATCGTTTGACTGAGGGGGATTCAATGACGCACTCTTTGCGCGGAGCCGGAATCTCGGCGATTGCGTTGCTATCGATTTTTTGCTTTTCTGTTACGGGTCTTGCCCAGCGGCATCATGCTCCGCCCGCGCCCACCGGGCCGTGGATGAACACGAGTCTCTCCCCGGACCAGCGCGCTGACCTGGTGCTGAAAGAGATGACGCTGGATGAGAAAGTTGCCCTGCTGCACGGCATCGGCATGCCCACAGACGAGCCGGTAACTCCCGAAAATGCGCCCTCGAATCGCGGTGTGGGCTATGCAGTTGGCGTGCCGCGCCTGGGCATTCCAGGCATCGATATGAGTGATGCCGCGTATGGCGTACGCTCAAGCGGTGTCAACGGGCGCTATGCCACGGCACTGCCGGCCAATGTGGCGGCGGCGGCAAGCTGGGATACCAACGCCGCATTCGAATATGGCGCGCTCATCGGACGCGAGTTGCGCGCCCAGGGTTATAACATGTCGCTCGGCGGCGGCGTAGACATTACCCGCGAACCACGCAACGGACGCACCTTTGAGTATCTGGGCGAAGACCCGGTACTCGCGGGAACGCTGGTGGCGAAGCTCATCGAGGGTACCCAGTCGGCACACGTCATCGGCGATATCAAGCATTACGCATTCAACGACCAGGAAAGCGGGCGGAACTCCGTCAACATCACCATCGGCAAGCGCGCCGCACGGGAAAGCGATCTGCTGGCGTTTGAGATTGGTGTCACCGAGGGGCATCCCGCGGCGGTGATGTGCTCCTATAACCGCGTGAATGGCGACTTTGCGTGCGACAACAAGTATCTGCTGACTGACGTCCTGAAGAAGGACTGGGATTTCCCCGGTTTCGTAATTTCGGATTGGGGAGGGACGCACAGCACTGAAAAAGCTTCAGCTGCGGGACTGGATAATGAGGAACCGGGTGACTTCTTTTATGGTGACCGCTACAAGGCCGCCGTACAGGCGGGAACCATCTCTACTGCCGAACTGGACGAGCACGTGCACCGCATCCTCCGCTCGATGTTTGCGGCCGGCGTTATCGATTATCCGCGCCAGCGCAGCGTTGTCGATCCTTTTGCGGGATTTGAAATTGCGCGCAAAATCGAAGAGGGCGGCATCGTTCTTCTAAAGAACGAGCGGGCCGTGCTGCCGCTGAACGCGGCGAAGCTGCATACCATTGCAGTCATCGGATCTCATTCTGACGTCGGCATGATCTCCGGCGGCGGTTCGGCGCAGGTGGATCCAATCGGCGGCAATGCCATTGACGCGCCGGGTAAGGGCGCTACCCATTGGCAGGAAGAAATTTGGTTCCCCACGTCGCCGCTGAAGGCGATCCAGGCGCGAGCGCCCAAGGCTCAGGTGAGATATGACGCCGGAACCGATCCTGTCGCAGCTGCGGCGGCTGCCAAGGGGGCCGATGTGGCCATCGTTTTTGCCTATGAATGGGAGAGCGAAGGCATGGATCTGCCGAATCTTTCCTTGCCTCATCACCAGGACGACGTGATCGCGGCGGTGGCCGCGGCCAATCCGCACACTATCGTCGTGCTTGAAACGGGAAGCCCGGTGACGATGCCCTGGGTCGATGCTCCCGCCGCAATTCTCGAGGCGTGGTTCGGCGGAAGCGACGGCGCGGACGCTGTCGGCAACGTGCTCTTCGGCACGGTCAACCCCAGTGGCAAATTGCCCAACACATTTCCAAAGAGCGAGGCCGACTTGCCGCATCCAACCCTAACCACGCCGCCGCCGGAATCGGCACACTTCTCCGGACCGGTTTCTCGCGAGCAGCGGGAGAGCGGGCTGCCGCCCTTCCAGGTCACTTATGACGAAGGCGTCAAGGTTGGTTATAAGTGGTATGACGCCGAGAAGAAGCAAGTGTTATTCCCATTTGGCTATGGGCTGTCCTATACGAGTTATCGCTATTCAGGGCTGTCTGTAACTCACGAGGATAAGGTGAAGGTGACCTTTACGGTTGCCAACACTGGCGCACGCGCGGGCGCCGAGATTGCGGAAGTGTATGCGTCTCTACCCGCCGCTGCCGAAGAGCCTCCCAAGCGATTGGTCGGTTTCACCAAGGTGCAACTCGAAGCCGGTGAGAAGAAGACCTTAACCGTGGAAGTCGATCCTAAGTATCTGTCTATTTTTGACGAAGCGAAGGATGGATGGTCATTGATTCCAGGCGACTACACAATTCTGGTTGGCGGCTCTTCGCAGAACCTACCACTAAAGGCTGTAGTTAGCCTGAAGTAGCTCCTCGATAATTACGGTTGCTTGATCCCCGAGCCTCTTCCGCCGTGGTCCGCCACGGCGGAAGACCCGAGGGTACGGACTTAAATATATTTTTCAAGTACCACAAAATTGAGGTCATCTCGAAGCGGCGTGCCAATGCGATTGTCGCCGTATGGAAATGGTTTGGTTTCACCTGTCGCTGCATAACCTCTTCGTTGATACCACGCGATGAGTGTGTCCCGAACATTCACCACTGTCATGCGGATGCAAATAGCGCCGCGCTGCTTGGCAAAGTCCTCGGCGGCAGCCAGCAAGGTGCGACCCAGTTGTCTATTTTGCTCATCGGGCCTTACGGTAAGAAGGCCGAGATACCAGACGCCATCTTTGCTCGGTTCAAGCCAGACAGTTCCGAGGAGCAATCCATCCGCCGCGTCTCGATGAATGAGCAAAAGCGCGTTCGGCTTCGCCGCCAGATCTTCTCGCAGAAGCGAATCGGTCAGGCGCTGCCCCTCGATGATTCCTGCCTCGATGTTCCAACTGACTGAAGGTCCGGAGCCCCGAAATGCAACGTTGACGAGGTTGATAATCTCAGCGTAATCGGCTTCGACGGCAGGCCTGAACTCCATAGGTTCCAGTGTACTTCGCGGATTGTCAAGCCGGAACCAGGCGGACTCAGTCAGTGGGGAAGATCGGTGGGTCGCGATTCAGCGAGCGAAAGCCTATCCCGCTTCCGGCGGAACCTGTTCCAGCAGGCGCTTCCATGTCTTCTGGTTTTTGCGGAAGCCCTTCTTTAAATCGTCGAGAATGCGCTCGAAGTCCGCATTGGTGCGCAGGTTGTTCCATGCAGGATTTTTCTGGAACCATGGATAGTTCTCGTTGCCAAGATAGATGGCGCGCCGCAGCCAGTGCAGTGCTTCGCTGGAATCGCCTTCGACAGCAAAGTAGGTTGCAAGACGGTAAGCCATCTCGCTGTCGGCCTCCGCAGCGGCCAGGGTGTCGTCTTTAAGCTGTGCCGCGGCGCGCTCGCGCTCACCTGCCTGCACATAACACAACGCCAGCGTAGGCACGGCGATGCGCAGGGAGTTATCGTCGCGCACCACGCCCTCCAGTATCTCGATGGCCGCATTCAGATTTCCAATACGCATCTGCTGATATCCCGCCGATGTGCGCAGCAGTGGATGGCGCGGCTCCAGGGCAAGACCTTTCTCCAGTTCGTCACCCGCCAGTTCGATCTGGTTTTGATATTGGTAGACGCGGGCCCGGTGATTGTAGAGGATCGCGGCATTGGCGGGGTTCAGTTTGAGCGCGCGGCTGAACTGCTGCAGGGCTTCCTCATACATGCCATCTCCGCGTAGTGCGAGGCCGGCCACCATGTGCACGTTCCAGTCGTTGGATGCCGATGCCAGCAGGTTTGCGATGCCGTGGCGCGCCGACTCCTTCTCGCCGCGCGAAAGCAGCATGTAAATCCGATAAAGGTTGGCTTCAATTGAGGCAGGATCAAGTCTCAGCGCCTCGTCAAAAGCGCGCCGCGCATGCATCACGTGAATCTGTCCCGCAAAACCGTGCCGCACATATTGCAGTTCGGCTATGCCAAGGCCGCTCCACCCGGCTGCAAACTCCGGATCTTTGCTCGTGACCTCTGTAAACAGCGCATGTGCGCGATCCAGGTCGCCCCTTGAACCGGTGCGCACCATGAAAGAACTCAGCACCGCGCGGGCTTGCAGGTATTTCTCGCTTACCGGGCCGGGCAGTGACCCATTAGCCGCATCGCGAGGGCCTTGTCGCGGCGCATCAATCTGGGCCCCCTCAATGCTGCTCGCCGCGCTGAGCCCGTGCAGTGCCGCGAATACTTCATTCGAAATCTCGGTTTGCACGGCGATCAGGTCGAGAGAAGTCACCTGAATGGCGCCGCCGGATCGCACGCTCGCCGAAGCCACGTCGAGCAGCTGCCAATTCAAATCGAACCCTGTGTCGGAGCGAACAAAGCTACCCGCCAGCACGAACGAAACCAGTAACTGTTGACCGACAGAAAGCGGATCCATTTGCCCAAGCGGCACGGACATCAGCGTGCTGGACGGCCGGACAACAAGGGCCGGAATGCGTGCCAGGCGCGCGGCGATTGCGTCGGCCAGCGCGTATCCGTAAAGCGGAGCCACTTCGGTCGCGCCGAGATTTGCAAATGGCAATACAACAAGGGAATTCTGCGGCGCGCGATCGCTCGCCGACTCGCGAAAACGCTCAGCCAGCATCGAAAGAAAGCCCGTGGCGCGCTTTTCGGCTTCTGCGCCGGTGGTTGGCAGGTTGGCTGCCGCGTCACCGGGAATAATGCCGGTTTCAATTTGCAGCGCCTTCATGATGGTCTTGAGTGCTTCGCGCACTTCGGCAGCCGAGTTGTATCGTGATGCCGGATTTTTTTCGAGACACGCGACAATCACGCTCTTCAACTCGGGAAATACCTGGGGCACAATCTCGCTCAGGTCAACCGGATCAGAAAACTGGATGGCGCGGATGGCTTGAAAATCCTCCACATCGGGCCGGGTAAATGGGTGCCGCCCGCTGGTGAGTTCGTAAAGAATCACGCCCAGTGCCCACACATCGGACTGCACGCTGGACTGGCCCGTAACGAATTGTTCCGGCGCCATGTAGCGAATGGTGCCGCCGCGCGCGGTGTAGGTTGCGGCAACCGAGGCGTCCTTGGCCAGGCCCGGCTTGCTGGGGTCGAAGCTGGCGTCCTCGGGGCGAAGGCGGCGAGCCAGGCCGAAGTCGAGAATCTTCACCAGTCCGCCATCGGTCAGCATCACGTTCTGCGGCTTGAGGTCGCGATGAAAGATGCCCAGCGCGTGCGCGGCCTGCAGTCCGTCGGCAATCTGGATACCCACCGACAGTACAAGCTGCGGGCTGGCCGGACCGCGCGCAATGAGCCGGTCCAGCGACTGGCCAGGCACGTACTGCATCACGATGTAGCCTTCGTCACCGGCTTCGCCCACTTCGTAAATGGCGCAGACGTTGGGATGTTCGATGGCCGAGGCAAGGCGCGCCTCGCGCAGCACAGTGGATCGCAGTTGCTGTGCCGACAAGAGGCCGGTGCGCAAAATCTTCAGCACGACCGGGCGCTGCAGCAGCGTGTCGTTAGCCAGATAGACGACGCCGCTTCCCCCTGCGCCCAACCGGCGCAGAATCTCGTAATGTTCAATGGTTCTTCGCTTCATCGCTTGTTTCAAGTGTACCGGCGAGACAATGAGGACCGTATCAATTTCCGGCACTACGACGAATCGTCAGCCGATTGAGGAGCTGGAGCTGTCGAGTTCAGCCCGCAAGTTGCGGAGAAGATGGAAGACCTGAAGCGGAGAGGAGTTCCCGCCGGATAGTTGCCTTATCTTTGCTGTTCCCAATTCCCGATTCCCTAGACCCTAGTCCCTAGTCCCTGGTCCCTGCTCTTCTCAATGCCCGCGCCGCACTTGCCCCTCTTCGGGTGGCGGAGGTGGCTCCTTCGCCAGCCGCTTCTGTCTCCGTTCGCCCATGATGAACATGGTGAGCCCGAAGGCCAGCAGCACCAATCCCCACCACAGATTGGCGTTGATACCCAGGCTCTTCGCGTAGAGCGTCGCGTCGCCGTTGGTCGCCAGTCCAAAGAGAGTGAGAATCAGGCCAGTCAGCGTAAACATCAGACCCATGGGAATGCGCAAATCGAGATTCATGGTTCCCCTCTCTTCTCAGGCAAAGAAAATGTTCAATCCAACGGCCACCAGCAGAATGGCCGCAGCCAGCACTTCGGGCCGTTGCCACCACAACTCATTCGCCGGGCGCGCCGGCTTGGGTGTGAGCGAGTGAACCAGGCCCACCAACTCCGACTCGGGATGCGGCTTGGTGAAAAGACTCACGATGACCGTGACAATCAAGTTCGCACTGAAGGCCCAGATGGCGCCGTAGAAGTTCTGCGCCATGTCGCTAGGGTAGTGGTGCAGCACGGCGATCCAGCCGCCGTGGATGCCGGGATGCGCCTCGATGGGCAGCGTGAGCCCGTGATGCAGCATGGCCGCGGCGGTACCCGTAATGAGTCCCGCAAAGGCACCGTGGCCCGTGGCGCGTTTCCAGAACATGCCCAGCAGGAAGGTGGCGAACAGCGGCGCATTTACGAATGAGAAAACCAGTTGCAGCGTATCCATGATGTTGTTGAAGTTGATGGCTGCAAACGCCGTGGCGATCGAGAACAGAATCCCGCCGACCGTGGCCCATCGGCCCACCGCCATGTAATGCCGGTCGCTGGCGCCCTTGTGTATGTAGGACTGGTAGAGATCGTAGGTAAACACCGTGTTAAACGCCGTCACGTTGCCCGCCATGCCGCTCATGAAGCTGGCCATCAAGGCCGTAAGCCCCAGGCCGAGAATGCCCGTGGGAAAGAAGTGCAGCAGCATGTTGGGTGTGGCCATGTCATAGTCCAGCAATGGCTGGCCGCTGGCCGTCAGCATCGGCTTCCCGGTCACGGGATTCATCTTGGCCGGAACCAGCCCTCGTCCCTCTTCCACCTGCTTTGGAACTACGGTCGTTTCATGGTAGATGACGCCGTTCACGGTGCGGACAACAGTGGTGGTGTGCGGCGTTGGAAGCCCAATGGCAAGCAATCCCGGCAGGATCACCAGAAACGGAAAGAACATTTTAGGAATTGCCGCAATCAGTGGCACGCGGCGCGCCGACTCGGTATCTTTCGACGCCATGGCCGTTTGGATTACCAGGAAATCAGTACACCAGTAGCCTGACCCAAGCACAAATCCCAGGCCCATGCCGATACCGATAATATCGATTCCCATGGGATTGGTGCTGGCGTGCATTACGCCCTTCCACTCGTGCATGTAAGCGATGGGCACCGACGCTTTGAGGCCGCTCCATCCGCCGATGTTTTTCAGCCCCAGCAGCACCAGCGGCAGGAAGCCGGCAATGATGAGAAAAAACTGCAGCACCTCGTTGTAAATTGCGCTGGTGAGCCCGCCAAGAAAAATGTAGAGCAACACGATGACTGCCGACAGCAAGATTGAGAAAGTGAAGATCCATTGTGTCGGCCAGCCAATCGCCATGAACAGCCCGTCAAAAACGTGCAGCGCCTGGATCAGCCGGGCCATGGCGTACATTGAAATGCCGGAACTGAAGACCGTCATTACGGCGAACGAACATGCATTGAGTGCACGAGTTTTTTCGTCGAACCTGAGGCGCAGAAATTCCGGCACAGAGCGCGCCTTGGAGCCGTAGTAGAAGGGCATCATGAATATGCCCACGAAGATCATGGCTGGAATAGCGCCGATACCGTAGAAGTGCGCCGTCTCAAGGCCGTATTTGGCGCCCGACGCGCCCATGCCGATCACTTCCTGTGCGCCCAGGTTTGCGCTGATAAACGCCAACCCGCAGATCCACGTCGGCAACGCGCGTCCAGCCTGGAAGAAGTCCTTGCTCGTCTTCATGTAGCGCTTCAAGGCAAAACCAATGCCCAGCACAAAGACGAAGTACAACAGCATGATCAGCCAATCAACGGAGGTGAGTTTCAAGACTGCTCCTTGCACACGCTACGGGACATTTGCGATGGAGGTACGCAACAACTTTACGCAGGTAGGCGAAGGCGCGTCCAGCGGAAAATGAAAAGGTTTTCATTTCTCCCAGCCCGCACCACAGACCTTTCGACGAGCAACCAGTTAAACTAAAGATGCATGATTCCTACCCTCGCTTGGACCTCTGATGGCGTCCGCTTCATCGATCAAACCAAGCTCCCCCTCGAGGAGAGCTATGTGCTCGCTACCAGCTACGAACAGGTCGCGGACGTTATCGTCACCATGGTAGTCCGCGGAGCGCCGGCCATCGGCGTGTCGGCCGCTTACGGCATCGCACTCGGCGCATTGCATACCGAGGCTGACACGGCGAAGGAGTTCGCCCCCGAGTTCGATAAGATATGCAACCGCCTCGCGGGAACACGCCCCACCGCCGTCAACCTGTTCTGGGCTATCGATCGCATGAAGCGGGTCTTTGCGTCCCTCCTCGCCTCTGGAGCGCCCATGGGGGAAATACAGCGGAAGCTGCTCGCTGAAGCGCATGCCATGTATGCGGAAGACATTGCCGCGTGCAAGACCATGGGCGCCTTCGGCGGCGCGCTGCTTCCAGACGAGGGCGGCGTGCTGACCCACTGCAACGCCGGAGCGCTCGCCACCTGCGGCTATGGCACCGCCCTCGGTGTAATCCGTTCTGCCGTGGAACAGGGCAAGCGCATTCACGTCTTCGCCGACGAGACTCGGCCCTTCCTGCAGGGCGCGCGCCTTACTGCGTGGGAACTGATGGCCGACGGCATCGACACCACCGTCATCTGTGACAACATGGCCGCCAGCCTCATGCATGCCGGCCGCATCCAGGCCGTAGTGGTCGGCGCGGACCGCATCGCCGCCAACGGCGACACCGCGAACAAGATTGGCACCTACAATGTAGCCATTCTGGCCAAAGAACACGGCATTCCCTTCTATGTAGCCGCGCCCTGGTCAACCATCGACACGGCCACACCCACCGGCGACGCCATTCCCATCGAAGAACGCAGCCCGGTTGAGGTCACGCACCACGGCGGCAAGCAACTCACGCCCAACGGAGTCGGCATCTGCAACCCGGCTTTCGACGTGACTCCGGCCAAATACGTTACTGCCATCATTACCGAGCGCGGCGTCCTGCGTGCCCCCTATACCGAGAGCCTTAAAGAGATGGAGATGGTTGCAGGTTAAGGCGAAACCAGAGCGACTGTACTCCGAAACCACAGCATTCAAGTCGACGCGACCCCAGGGTGTGGCGACCCTGAACAAGACTAAACAGGGCACACCAACTCTGGTTTCGCTCGAGGTCGAACCTCTACATTTGTAAAGGCCGTGGTTCCCCTGCTCTCCATCTTTCGCCTTCGGCAAAAATCGCTCGTGCGCGCCCTCATTCTGTCCCTGGGCGCGTTCCTGGCCAGCCTGCGCCTCGCCGGATTTCCGCATATTGAGGATCTGCATGGCTCGCATTGGCAGATCGTCGCCTTGCTGGTGGCTGCCTGGGGAATGGGCGAGACAGCTCGCTGCCTTCACCGCAGATGGAGCCTTTACCATGCCGGCATACTCCTGCTGCTCTACACCGACCTTATGATTCTCACCATGATCGTCTTCCTGGTTGCCTATCCCTGACCCGAAGGCACATTGGAATCCAAGCGATTTGTCCAAAACATATTTCGTGGTGCCCGGTGCGGCATTTGCCGTGTAGCATGGGCTGAGCGCACGTGGAACCGGCCCCAGCAAGGCGGGACGACTCAGGCGGGGCAGCCTGCATTGCAGGCATATTGAATAACGTGCGGGAGGAAGACATGCTTAAGGGATTTCGTGATTTCGTTCTCCGTGGAAACGTTGTGGACCTGGCTGTTGCCGTCATTCTGGGCGCGGCCTTTAATGCCATTGTCGCTTCGCTGGTCGGGGACGTCCTCAACCCGCTGATCGCCGCCACTGTCGGCAAACCCGACTTCAGCAGCGTCATTCTCCACGTTGGCGGCGGACAGATTAAGGTCGGCAATTTTCTCAATGCCGCGGTCTCGTTCCTCATTGTGGCGGCAACGGTTTATTTCGCCATTGTATTGCCGGTCAATTCGCTCATGGCCCGTTTCAAAAAGCCGATTCCTGAAGCTCCGCCCTCTACGAAAACCTGCCCCGAGTGCCTCAGCGAGATTCCGCTGGCCGCAAAGCGGTGCGCCCACTGCACACAACCCGTGGCGTAGAAAGCTGGTCAGGCGCCGGTCAAGGGTCTGCTGTCTCGCATGCCGGGTCAGCGCCTGGCTTTGTTATGCCTTCAACTTCAATTGATCACTGGCCGTCGCCGAAGAGCCCGATTTGAACCGGCCCGAGCTTTTTCGCCATCGCCGCCGGCGTGCCGCTCACCGGCGCAAAGGGCGCACTCGCAGTTGGTGCTTCGTGATTCTCCACCAGGTAGCTTGTGCCAGCGGCGCCTGTGAATTCGATCAGAGCGTCGCTTGCGCCGTAGCCAATTTTCATGCCCGTCTTGCCGGAAACGACGTCAACCGGCTTGCCCGGCCACGGATTGCGCACCTTGATCGGCTCGTTGCTTCCGGCCTCGATGACGACGGTCGTTACGACGCCGTTCCGTGTCTGGACATCGACCTTTGTATTCCCCCGCACATAAACGCTGCCGTCGAAATCCCACCCCGCCGGAATCGCGGGGGCAACGCGGATAACCCCGTCGTAATCCTGCACCAGCGCCTCCTCGAGTGCATCGGCAACCACGCCTGCCTGCTCGACATAGAATTCAGTGTCAGCCCCATCCCATTTCGCCATCCCGTTCACGGCATGCTGATATTTCTTTGTAATCTCGATCAGCGTTGAGCCCACCTCGTTGCCCAACTCGAGGCGCGCCGCCTGAATCGGATCGAAGCTCCAGTCAGCGGTCACCGGAAATGGGCGATGCGCGTAGGTGCGCTGAGCAAGTGGGAAGAGAGGTGACGTATCTCCGATCAGGTCATAGGGCCACACTGGCTCCAGTCCAATGTTTTCGGCATTGTGGCCCTCCGCGCCCGGCATATACGAGTCCGCGATAACGTCTGTTCCGTTGCCATCGGCGGAAGTCGGCAACAAGGTATGCGGACTGGCTGGTTGCGTTCGCGGCAGCGGCGGAACCTTGGTTAGCGCGTCTCGCAACTCGCGGACCAGGTCGGCATCCTTCCCCAACAAGCTGGCGGCCTCGATCGTCGCAGGATAGAGTGCCCTGATGGCTGAAATGTCCGTTGTCGGGTCGGTGACATCCCATTGCGTTTCATGAGCGTTCGAGGGGCTCGTGTGCAGCAGGCCATCGGGCCCCATCTTCTGATAAGCGAGAAGAAAACGCGCGGAAGAGGCCATTAGCGGATAGTTGGCAGCAAGGAATCCGCGGTCGTTCGTTGCGAGGTATTGCTGCCACACCCATAGCGACACTTCCGCGCCCGTAGACAGGGTCCGCGCGTTGTAATAAGGGTGAAAGTTCGCATCGCAGTCCCGGCCAATCGAGATGGGTTTCCACTGGGATTCGTATTCAATTCCTTGCCCGTTGAAGCGCATTGTCTCCGGCACGCAACTGCCGGGAAGCCCCTTCATATTATCCCTGGTCCAGTTCTCGATTCCCGTCAGGTTCTCGCGATAAAGATTGAAGTACGGCCCATTCAGTTCTGTCAGGCCCGCCCCGATATTGGCCGCAATCTGCATCCGCAGGTTCCAGTGCCAGAATGCGGAGGAGTCCCAGCGATGCGCGTCCCGCGCGGCGGAAATCATATCCGCGACACCCGCCTGCGACCCGGGATATTCGACACCTTTTTCAATCGCCGCGACGTACAGATAGATATTCCGGAGATTTTCCATGTACTCTCCGGAGCCATCCTGTGAAGAGACCTTGATCGTCGCCGCGTGTTGCCAGAATTTCTCCCACCAGGCCCTGTGCGCTGCATCCGGCTGCGCCAGAAGCGCCCGGCCCGCAACAGCCCCCGCATCGCCTTTTCCGTCGTAATGCGGAGACGCTGCAATGATCCGGAAATGACCGTCCTCGGAAGGCTTGAATGAAACCGTTACCGTCAGCGGGTCACTGACTGCGGCAGAAACACCGCGGCCTTCCGCAGTAATTGCCGAGAGCGACCCAAACGCGCGGCCCGACGACCCCGGATTCTTGTTATCGACCCATGACTCCGCAAGATAGCCCATCCGGCCCATGGCCGTTGCGCGCGTCGTGCGCGGGTTCCACAGCTTCAGCTCCGCTGTCAGTTGCACATTGGGGTCGGCGCCGGTCACATCGACAATCAAGGTGTCGGAATCCGGCTCGACAAAGGCCGTCGCCGTCATCCCGCCGCCCCGCTCCCGAAATTCCCCGTGGTAAAGATCCAACCTTCCCGCATAATCTTTCGCCCGCGTCAGAACACCAAGCCCCGGAATCACGACCTGCCCCGGCGACAAGCGGTCCGGCAGTGTGTCGGCACGATTGAGTTGCGCAGTCATCCCATCGGCCGACCACACCGCAACGCCAAGCCCGCCGTTCCCCAGCGGCACCGCTTCGTCCGCCACCAGGTTCGGTTTGCCCAAAACAATATCCGACCGCCCGACGACTCCCGGCACATCGATCTGGAACCTTCCCTCATGCCACGCGGAAGTCATCTTCGGTGCAGGGGCTTGTGCCAACAAGAATCCGGCAAACGCCGCACAAAGCAGTGCAGGACAAACGAAGTGGGTGAACAGGTTTTTCAAATGGAGTCTCCGGTTTTTTCCAACATGGATTCGCCGGAAGTGTATCAGGCGCCCTTCAATCCAGTTCCCTCAGCGCCCTCGAGAACGTAAAAATGCCAACAAAGATCAATGAGGCCAACCCGGCCATCATGGCCAATGCATGGCCGGTGGGAATGTGGCGCGAAAGCTCGCCGACCAGCAACGCACCCACGGGCGGCAGCCCCAGAAAGCTGGTGGCGTAGATGCTCATCGTTCGCCCCCGCATTTCGTCCGACGAAAGATGCTGAATCGATACATTGAAAGAGGAGATCATGAGAAGGCCGCTGAACCCCTCGCAAAACGCAAGGCACTCCGACAGCACAAACGTGTGCGAATAACAAAAGCCGATGATTACCAGGAAAAAGACCACGCCGCCAATCGTGATCACCAGGCCGCGATGCCGCAGAACGCCTTTGGCCGCCACCGTCACAGCGCCCAGTACAGCTCCCGACCCCGAGCAGGCTAGCAGCCAGCCAAGACCGCTCGCGCCGGTATGCAATTGTATCTTCGCAAAGTAGGGAATGAAGGTGATAAACGGAATGCCCAGAAAACTGACCACCACGGTCATGCAGACCAGGATGAGCATCTGCGGATCGCTGCGCACGTAGGCAAATCCGCCCCGCAGGCTGGCCCACATGCTCTCATGGCGAGCCGGTTTCTGGTCCGGATAGCGAATGCGCGTGAGCGCCCACAACACCGCCAGAAAACTCACGCCGTTCAAAAAAAAGTTCCCTGCCACGCCCAGGATGGCCATCGCGTATCCACCCAGGGTGGGCCCGACAATGCGCGACATATTGAACTGCGCCGAATTCAGCGCAATGGCGTTGGTCAGGTCTTCCCGCTCCACCAGACGCGGTACCAGCGCCTGGTAGCTTGGCGCATTCATTGACATGGCCATGCCATTCATGAACGCGATCACCGCAACTTCCCACACTGTTATCACTTTGAACCACGCCAGCCCGGCCAGCACAAAGGCCAGCACCATCATTACCGATTGCGTCACAATCAGCAGTCGCCGCTTGTCGACGCGATCCGCAATTACCCCGCCAAAGAGGGTGAAGAAAAGGAATGGAATCGAGCCCGCGAAACCGACCACGCCCAGCCAGAAAGCAGAGTTGGTCAATACCAGCACCAGCCATCCCTGGGCCACGTTCTGCATCCATGTGCCGATGTTGGAGAGAAAATTGCCGCTCCAGAAGAGGCGGAAGTTGGGGTTGCGCAGGGCGCGTACGACTTGGGGTAGCCGGTTGGCCTCAGCCAGCGCCAGCGCCCGGGCCACCGCCTCCTCCTCCTCCGAGGCGGCGTTCGGATACTCCTCATCCAACCGCGGTTCGGTGCTCAGGACCGGCCTCCCAAGCCCTTAGTGTAAGCTGTGGCTAAATTGTTGCGCGGGCGTTTACCGTCGCCGTACCCGCCGCTTGAGTCTCACCAACCCCATGCGTCCAAGAGTACCTTTCATGCTCATTCAGAAATCCCCGCTGGTTCTTCTCTTCCTGGCTCTCGCGCCCGGCCCGCACTTGCAGAACACGGGCGCCTCGGTCGCGCCCTCTTCCGCTTTCGGCTATACCGACTTCAGCAAACAGGCTGCCTTTGAAGAGAAGTTTCTGGCCGTGCCTAGCGCCAGATTGGCCGGTGAGGAATTGAAAACCCTCACCGCCGCTCCCCACGTGGCCGCAACTCCCGAAGACCACGAGACTGCCCTCTATGTCGCAGACAAGTTCCGCGCTGCCGGCCTTGAAACCGAAATCGTGCCCTATCGAGTGCTCCTCAACTGGCCCAAGGTGGTGCGTGTTGAAGCTCGCGACGCCGCCGGCAATCTGCTCATGACCGGTCCCACCCGCGAGCACGTGCAGGGCGATCCCGGCCAGGACGATCCGCGCGTGGTGATGCCCTTCAATGGCTCTTCCGGCTCCGGCGACGTAACGGCCCCGGTGGTCTATGCCAATTACGGCCGTCTCGAAGACTTCAACAAACTCGCCGAGCTCCACATCGATTTGCACGGCAAGATTGTGATTGCGCGCTACGGCGCCAATTTTCGCGGAGTCAAGGTCTACCTGGCCGAGCAACGTGGTGCGGTCGGCGTGCTTCTCTACTCTGACCCGCAGGACGACGGCTACTTCAAAGGCGACCCCTATCCCAATGGGCCTTGGCGCCCCGCGACCGGTGTACAGCGCGGGTCGGTGCAATACCTCTTCAAGTATCCCGGCGATCCGGAAACCCCCGGCGTAGCCTCCACGCCGGACCTGCCGGATAGCGCGCGCATCAATCCGGAGGGCAACCAGCCCCATATCATCTCTATCCCTATCAGCTATCACGACGCGGCGCCGATTCTTGAAGCCATGAAAGGCCCTGGAGTGCCCCAGGCATGGCAAGGTGCTCTCCCGTTTCGCTATCACCTGGGCGCAGGCGGAGTGCACGTCCACCTGGTCTCGCAGCAGGATTACCAGCGGCGCATCATCTGGGACGTCATCGGCAAAATCAAAGGGTCCGAGTTCCCCGACGAATGGGTCATCAACGGCAACCATCGCGATGCATGGGTCTACGGCGCGGTCGACCCCAATAGTGGCACCGCCGCCATGCTCGAAGCAGTGCACGGCATCGGCGCGCTTCTCAAGCAAGGCTGGCGGCCCAAACGCACCATGATTTTCTGCAGTTGGGACGCCGAAGAAGAAGGCTTGATCGGCTCAACGGAGTGGGTGGAACAGCAGGCCCAAAATCTCGACCACGCGGTGGCTTATTTCAATACCGATGTCGGCGTCTCGGGCCCGGATTTTTCTGCCGCCGCCGTTCCCTCGCTGAAGCAGTTCGTTCGCGATATCACCCAGTCCGTTCCCAGCCCCTTAGGCGGCACGGTGTACCAGGAGTGGCGTCTCAACCGCACCAGGGGCGATGAACATCGCGCCTCCAATGCCCCGCCTCAGCCTGGAGAAGAAGTCCGCGTCAGCGACCTTGGCTCCGGTTCGGACTTCACTCCCTTCCTGCAGCATGCGGGCGTGCCCTCCACCGACGTCGGTTCCGAAGGCCCTTACGGCGTCTACCACTCCACCTTCGACGACTTTGCCTGGTTCACCGAGAATGCCGACCCGCACTTCGTCTACCTGCAGGAGATGGCGCGGGTCTTCGGCCTGGAAGCGCTGCGCATGGCCGATGCCGACGTCCTGCCCTACGACTACGAGGCCTACGCCCGCGAGATCGCCTCCTATCTCGACGCCGCCAAACGGAAGGCCGGTGACGCCGGCCTTGGCTCGCTGGACTTCGCCCCGGCACAGGCCGCCGAGGCTCGATTTGCCGCCGCCGCAGCCAGGGCCCACACTCTTCAGGCCTCCCCGTCAGGCAACCTGGCCCAGCTCAACCAGACTCTGCGCCAGGTTGAAACTGACTTGCTTTCCCCCAAAGGCCTGCCCAATCGCCCCTGGTACCGGCACACCATCTATGCTCCCGGCGAATACACCGGCTACGCGGCCGTGGTCATTCCCGGCGTCAACGAGGCCATCGACGCCAAAGACGCCACGGTCGCCGGACAGCAACTGGTGGTCCTGACCCAGGCTCTCGACCGGGCCGCGCAAACCCTTGACTCTGCACGCTGAGAGAGGATGAAGCGAACTAAGGGCGCAGCTCAGTGAAGTAGCGCGGAATGTGATTTACATCACGCATCATTCATCCGATGGTTGACCCCGCCCTGTTCGGCTCGTATCGTTGAAGTGTCTATGAAAATTTCCCCGAATTCGTGGCGCATCGGAATCGCGGTTGCTGTGATCGTCGGCACCATCGCCTGGCTAGCCAGTTCAGGCTACAACGCCGGGAAGAGCTACTACGTCACCATCGCGGAACTCGGCGGCATGGGGAACAAGGCTTACACCAGCAATCTGCGCGTCGAGGGCTTTGTAAAGCCCGGCTCCATCGAACAGGACGGCCCCCACGTTACATTCTTGCTCAACGAGTTTGAGAGCCACTCTCCCAAGGCTCCTTCGGGACGTCTCCTCAAGGTGGTCTACAAGGGCTCTGAGCCTCCGCCCGACACATTCAAGGACGATGCGCAGGCACTGGCTGAAGGCACCTATGGTCGCGACGGCGTCTTCCACGCCACGGTCTTGCAGGCCAAGTGTGCCAGCAAATACGCGCCCGCGCAGCCCGGCGCAGCACCGGCTGCCAAGCCCGCGGCCAATCCCCGCGCAGCCGCGGCGGTACCTGCTGTGCATCCCGCAAGCCAATCCGCCGCAGACTGACAAGAATGACCTCGCAAGCCCCTGAGGCCGCCAGCTCCACCCTCTGCGCCCGCCTCGACCAGGTATCCAAACTTTTCGGCTCCTTTGCCGCGCTGCGTCAGGTTTCCGTTGACCTTGAGCCCGGACGTTGTTACGTCCTCGTCGGCGAAAACGGCGCGGGCAAGTCCACGTTGCTTCGCGTTCTCGCCGGACTTCTGCGCCCCACGCATGGGACCGTCAAAGTTTTTGGCAGCTTTGAGCCTCACGATGCCCGCGAGCGAATCGGTTACATGAGCCACGCGCCCATGCTCTATGACGAGTTGACCGCGCAGGAGAATTTGAGCTACTTCCGCAGCCTCTACCCTACCCGCGCCTGCCTTTCGCCCGCTGAAGCGCTGCGCCAGGTGGGTCTTGATCCCGATTTGACGCGCACCCTGGGCCAGTATTCCCAGGGAATGCGACAACGCACCTCTCTGGCCCGCGTGCTGCTGCCCGTGCCGGAACTGCTGCTGCTCGACGAGCCCTTTTCCAACATGGATGTCGAGTCCGTCCGCCAGATGGTCGAGTTGCTGGCCGGCTTCCGCCAGGGCAATCGCACCATCGTCATCACCACCCACCAGCGCGAATCCGCCGCTCCCATCGCCGACTGGGTTCTGACTCTCAGCGCCGGGCGAGTCAAATCATTTGAGCCCGGGAGCCCGACGCTATGAAGACTAACGGAGCCCGCTTCCTTGAGAGCCTCGGCATTCCCTTCGAACTGCGCGAGTACGAAGTGGACCCCGAAGATTTGTCTGCGATTACAGTGGCGAAGAAGATCAATATGCCTCCCGAACAGGTCTTCAAGACACTGCTCACAAATGGCGGACCCGGCGTTTACGTATTCGCCGTCATCCCCGGCGACTCCGAACTCGACTTCAAGAAATTGGCCCGCGCTGCCGGCCTCCGCAAAGCCGAGATGGCTCCCCTGAAAGACGTGCAGCCGCTCACCGGCTACATCCGCGGCGGCGTCACCGTCTTCGGCGCCAAGAAAGCCTATCCCGTCTTTGTCGATGAGACGGCGATTCTCTTCGACAAAATAAGCGTGTCTGCCGGAACCCGCGGAACCCAGTTGATTCTCAGCCCTGACAACTACGTGCGTGCCGCCGAAGCCCAAACAGTCGACCTCACCAAGCCCCACAGCAAAAACGCGCCGGGTGCCCCAAGTCTCGCATCTGAGACCTGGAAAAGCACGACTGACGACCCGGAGGGCCACGCCTGATGCCGCGCGCGCTCTGGAAGCATCTGGTGAAGGACCTGCGCATCGAGTTACGCACCCTCGACGCCTTTGTCTCCATGCTCTTCTTTTCATTGCTGGTCGTCGTGCTGTTTTCCATCGCCTTTGACCCGCATGGCGCTTTTTCCCGTGAGATTGCCGGCGGCGTGCTCTCGGTCGCTACCATGTTCGCCTCGGTCAGCGCTCTCAACCAGGCATGGGCGCGCGAAATTCGCCACCAGGTGCTCGACGCGCAGCGCATGACCCCCGCGCCCGGCGCCGAACTCTACCTCGCCAAGGTGATCGCGAACTTCCTCTTCGTCACAGTCGTACAGGTGATCCTGGCGCCGCTTTTTCTCATCTTCTACAACCTTCAAATCGTGGGCCAGGCCTGGCTGCTGGCCATCGTCCTTCCGCTGGGCACGTGGGCGCTGGTCGCCAACGGAATCTTCTTCGCCGCCCTCTCCATCCGCAGCCGCAATCGCGAGCTGCTGCTTTCGCTGATCCTCTTTCCCATCTTCATTCCGGCCCTGCTGGCCATGGTGCGTGCCACCACATCCATCCTCACGGGTGAAGACGACCCTACGCTGTGGATCAAGATGCTGCTCGGCTACGACATCATCTTCACCACCGCCAGCCTGCTGCTTTTCGACATTATTTTCCACGCGGAGTGACTCCGACTTAACGATTGACATTCATAACGGAACACGTTACTATTTTCCTTGATCAAGAGCTTCAAAGACGCGGATACTCAGTTGCTCTGGGAAAGCGGCAAGAGCCGTCGCATTCCGGCGAGCATCCGGACTTCGACGCTCAAGAAGCTTGCGATTCTGCACTGGGCTACCAGCCTTTCGGATTTGGCGGTTCCCGGCGGTAATCGTCTTGAGGCATTGACGGGAAACCGCAAGGGCCAGCACAGCATCCGCATCAACGATCAATTTCGCCTCTGCTTTGTCTGACGTGATTGTGATGCAGGCAATGTCGAGGTCGTGGACTACCACTAGGAGGAATCATGGACAAAATTCCCTTTGCCTTCTCTATTCATCCCGGGCAAATCCTCCTTACCGAGTTCATGGAGCCGCTTGGCCTTACTGCCTACCGGCTTGCGAAAGAGCTTCACATCTCGGCGCCGCGGGTCAATGATCTGGTACGCGGCAAACGCGGCATTACCGCGGATACCGCCCTGCGATTGAGCCGCTACTTCGGCAACTCCGCGCAGTTCTGGATCGGCCTGCAAAGCGGCCACGACTTATGGATTGCCTCCAAAAACAAGGCTGTGAACAAAGTCAAACCAAGACAAAAGGCCGCATGAGCAGTGGCACCGACCCCGCCGAAGGATCGACAATGGAACATAAACATCTTCCTTTTGCCGAAGCTGGATCAAAACGCATTCCGATACGCGCTTCGATCCAGGAAATCAAGGCATGGCGAACAAGCGAATTCGAAGCCGGGAGACCATCTGGCCTCGATGATTACTGTCGCGCTCATGGGCTTCAGCCAATTTGTCTCACCTGTCAGGGAGAGGGCATAACCCAGAACAAGAACGGCGTTGGATTCAAGGCAGTCGGTTGGGATGGTGACGAGCAACTTTTCGAGCGATGTCCAATCTGCGACGGGACCGGCAGGCTCATCAACCCTCCGATTGAGACGGATACTGCACCCTCAGCGTAAACTGGAGAGGCTTTAAGCAGGACATCGGAATGAAAAAACCCGTCATCGGCCTTTACGCCACCTTCACCATCGCCCTCATGATCTGGGGCTTCTACCAGGCCATGTATGTTGCACCCAGCGACGCCATGCAGGGCGAGATTTCTCGCATCATCTATTACCACGTCCCCAATGCTTCAGTTGCTTTTGTGTTCTTCGGCGTAAGCCTCCTGGGATCCATCGGCTTTCTCGCTTCGCGGCGCAACTATCCAGACCGCGCACAGGTCTTTGACGCCTTGGCGCTCTCCGGCGCCGAGGTTGGCGTAGTCTTCTGCACCGTCGTGCTCACCACCGGACCATTGTGGGGACGCCGCGCCTGGGGCATTTGGTGGACATGGGATGCCCGCCTGACTACCACTCTGGTCCTCTGGCTCATTTATGTCAGCTATCTGCTGCTGCGCCGCTTTGCCGCCGGACCGCAAATGCAGACCCTGGCCGCTGTGCTGGGCATCTTTGGCGCGCTCGACGTGCCCATCGTCTACATGTCCAACCGGTGGTGGCGCACCCAGCATCCCGCGCCCGTCTTCGGTGGCGCCCAGGGATCGGGAATGGCGACCTCCATGCTCCACCCATTTCTTTGGAACATGCTGGCCTGGTTCTGCTGGGGAATATTGGTGCTCATCCTGCGCTACAACGTTGAACGCAAGCACCAGCAAAATGCCGCCGAGGAGGCGCGGGAAGCCCTCGAAAGCCATATCTGAGCCGCGCCGGAGACTCGTCGCGGAAAAGGAGAAACATGGATCAGGCCGCCATCATCGATCACGAATTCGTTGTCGCCGCTTACACCGTTACCTGGGTCCTCCAACTCGGCTATCTGGCCTGGCTCGGCTTGAAGTGGCGCGCTGAAAAGCGCATTGCAGAGCGCAGAACGCACCGTGCACGCTAGTTTTGCGAGCTGAACCGGACGTGTCGCCCGAAAACAAGGGGCACAAAGCCTCTGGAAATGCTCTAAACTTTAGGTTTGAGAGGCAAGAGATGCTAGTCGTAATGAAAGCGCAGGCCACGCCGGAAGAAATTCAGGCCGTCTGCGACCATATTGAACAGTTGGGCTTTCGCGCCCATCCCCTTCCCGGTGCCCAACGCACTGCCATCGGCATTACTGGAAACCAGGGTGAAGTGGATCGCGGCAACTTCGAAGCGCTCTCCGGAGTCGCTGAAGTGATCCGGGTCTCAAAGCCCTACAAACTCGCCAGCCGCGACGTGAAGGAAGAAGACACCGTCATCCGCTTCCCGGGTACCAACGCCACCATCGGCGGGCGCAACCTGGCCGTCGTCGCCGGACCGTGCTCGATTGAAAGCCGAGAACAGGCCATCGCCATTGCCGAGCAGGTTGCCGCCTCCGGCGCCCAGTTTTTCCGCGGCGGCGCTTACAAGCCCCGCACCTCGCCGTATGCATTCCAGGGTCTCGGCGTCGAGGCTCTGCGCATCATGGCCGAAATTCGCGAACGCTTCGGCCTGCGCATTATTACTGAGGCTATCGACAATGAGACCCTCGACCTGGTCGCCGAATGGGCCGACGTTGTCCAGATCGGCGCGCGAAACATGCAGAACTTTTCGCTGCTCAAGCACGCCGGCCGGCTGCGCAAGCCGGTCCTGCTCAAGCGCGGCATGAGCGCCACTCTCGATGAATTCCTCATGGCCGCCGAATACATCATGAGCGAGGGCAACTACGAGGTCATCCTCTGCGAACGCGGCGTTCGCACTTTCTCTAACCACACGCGCAATACCCTCGACCTCAGCATCATCCCAGCGGTGCAGCGGCTTAGCCACCTGCCCATCCTGGTCGATCCCAGCCACGGCACCGGAAGGCGCGACAGTGTGCTGCCCATGGCCCGCGCCGCCATTGCTACGGGAGCTGATGGCGTGCTGGTCGAAGTTCATCATCAGCCCGAAAAGGCGCTCTCCGACGGCCCCCAGTCCATTTACCCCAACCAGTTTGCTGAAATGATGGATCAGATCGAGCAGATTGCGCCGGTCGTCCATCGAACGCTCTCCCGTGGCGTTCAGATCGAAGCCGCCGTATCGAATGCCCATGACGGCAAGCTCAAGTAAGCACTTGCTTGCATCTAGAATAGGCGGCCGGGCTGGCCGCCTTTCTGCCGTCTGCCTGTTTGTCCTGGCAATCAGCGGATGCCGCCCGCATGACTTTCCCCAATACCCACCCAATTACCGCGAATACGCCTATGTGACCAACGGCGGAAGCGGCACCGTTTCCATCTACGACGTGGTGAATGTGCGCCTGGACCGCGAACTCCCCGTTGGCTTGAACCCGGTGGCCGTTACGCCCAGTCCCACTCGCAACGAAGTCTATGTGGTGAATGAAGGCGCTCCGGGCGGCGAGGGCTCTGTCTCCATTATTGACGCGGAAAAAAACACGGTCGTGGCCACGATCCCCGTGGGCACACAACCCGTCGCGCTCGCGCTTAGTCCTGATGGCACGCGAGCCTACGTGGCCAACTCCGGCTCCAATAGCGTTTCTGTCCTTGACCTCGAGACCCGCCGCGAAATCGCGATCATCGGTGCCGGCGAGCAGCCGGTTTCACTCCGCGTTTCCCCTGACGACAAAACCCTCGTCGTCGCCAACCGGGTGGGAAACTCGATCAGCATCATCGATCCCGCCACGGGCAGGTTGCGCGCTGTCTTTGAAGGCTGTCCTGGAGCCAGCGATGTGGTCATTTTGCCCGATTCATCCAAGGCGTTTGCCGCGTGCTCCGGCGGCCACCAGGTCATGGCCATCGCGCTCGCCCGGCCCACGGCGCATCCGGCTGAGCCAGACCGCGTTGAATCTCTCCTCGACGTGGGACGCGAACCGATGCAATTGGCCCTTAAGCCCGACGGCGGCGAGATTTTTGTCCTGAACTCACTCAGCGATTCCGTCTCCGAGATCATTACCGGCACCGATGACGTGCTGGGAGCTTACTTGATGGGAGACTACCCTGTGCGCGGCCTGGTTTCTGCGGATAACGCGTTGCTCTACGTCGGCAACCTCCACTCGCAAAAGGTAACGATCTATTCCATTGACGATGGAAGACGGGTAGGCGGGAGCGGGATCCAGGTTGGCGACGGCCCATCGGCGCTGGTATTTTCCGCGGCGGGCCACTTGCTTTTCGTGGTGGATTCCCGCTCAGGCGACGTCGCCGTGGTGCGAACCGCCTCGCAGTCGCTTTTCACGTTTCTCCCCACCGGCCACGGTCCCAATGCCATCGCCGACAAAGCTTTCAAATTGCCGTAATCCCTGCCGCGCCGCTACTTCTTCCCGTTCCCATACCGCGCCACGCTGAACTGCGCACCCGCAAACAGGATCAGCCCCGATACATATGCCCAGAAAAGCAGCCCGACCGAAACATAGAACGGGCCGTAAATCGCCTTCAAGTCGAGATGCGGCAACACGGCCACATAGACATACTTGGCCAGCAGCCATATCACTCCCGTCACGATCGAAGTGCGCAGAACGTGCCTCCAGGGAATTCTGCGATTCGGCAGCAGCCAGTAAATCGAAAAGAAGAACAGAATCGAGGCGACTCCCGTCGAAATCGCGAGCCACAAGTAGCTGATGCCCTCAAAAACAAAGTTGTCGGTATGTCCAAAAAACACCAGCCCCAGTACCTGCCGCTGCCACGTGCTAAGGAAAATGCTTCCCATGGCCAGCGCCACCATCAGGATCGCAAGTCCAAATGCCACCAGTTGATTCATCGCATAGTTGCGGCTCTTGGTCACGCCCCATGCCTGGTTAAGCGCTACCTCCAGCGGCAGAAAAACGCCCGTGCATGAAATGAGAATCATCACCAGCGAAATCCACTGCACTCCCTCCCGCGCTGCTGCATTCGCAAGGCTGGCTGCCACCCAATCCTGATTTGACGGCAGAAAATAATGCACCATCTCGCCTACCACATGCACCATCATCGACGAATGGAAAACCGCCCTCGACAGCGTGTAAAGCAGCACGATGAACGGGATGAATGAAATGATCGCATTGGCCGCGACGCTGAACGCGTAGGTATGCACTTCGCTGTCGAGCAGATAGCGCACCAGCGCCACTCCGCCCCTGCGCCAGCGATACCATTTCGAGTTCGCCTGTGTTTCCACCGCATCGGCAATCTGGGCGGCGTCGACCACAGCATCCACATACGTACCGGAATTTGAGACGTCAGACAAGGCTAACTCCCTATAACAAATCTGAAGATATGGCCCCACTTGGACGCGTGTTACACCCGATTCAATGGGCCTTTCCTTCAGAATAGACGTTCCCTGCTATTCCGTGCTGTGACGCGAGTCATGTGCAGAAACCCCACACTTAGGTTCCTGGCGCGCGGGTCGCACATTTTCCGCTTGCATCCTCCCTGAATTCCTGCCATAACAGGAGCACGGTGCGCGGGGGCGCGTCGTCCAAAACAATTGGAAGGCCGTTCGCTTTGGATGTTTCGGTTTCAGGTGAGCACAACTCCATATCAGTTAGGTCAATGAGCTGCTGAAGCGCAAGCTTTTCGTGCGCGTCCGCGGCTCACGCCGTATTTGGGACAGTTAGAGCGTCCTCATGGCAAATAGTCTGTCCCATGCGGCGGAAACTGAACCAACGCGAAGTTTGGGAGTTAGGCGAGCCGCACAACAAGGAGATAGTGCATGAAGGAACAAGGCGTGGTGAAATGGTTCAACGGGGCCAAGGGCTATGGGTTCATTCAACGGACCAGCGGAGAAGATGTGTTTGTTCACTTTTCTGCCATTCTGGAGGATGGTTATAAGACGCTGAACGAAGGCGAGGCTGTCGAGTTTGAATGCCAGCAGGGCCCCAAGGGCCTGAATGCGGCTAACGTGATGCGGGTGGTATAACTCCGCCTTTTACGCCGCCTTTTCCGAGAGAGGCTGCGGTTGCCTGTGGTTCGAGTTGCTGATTTCTGTCGAACCCACTTACTTATTGAGCTTCCCCAGCGCCCACCGGGCCGCCGCGCGCAAACCGTCGTCTGCCGCGCCTGCCCACTCGCGCAGCCACGGCGCAAACTGCGCCAGTCCGCTGTTGCCCATGGCGACTGCAATGTTGCGGCGCAGTCCCAAAAACCCGGCGCGCCGCACGGGCGAGCCGTTGAAGTTCCGCTCAAACTCGGCTTCGTTCATCCGGGCGAGCCATTCCAGTGCTGGATTCACCAGTTCCTGCCGCGCTTCCAGTTCCGCGTCGATGCCCAGCGGCGCCCGCCGATTCCACGGGCATACATCCTGGCAGATGTCGCAGCCAAATACCTGCCGCCCCGTGACCTCCATCAACTCCGCGGCAACCGGCCCCTTGTGCTCGATCGTCAGGTAAGAGATACACCGCGTCGCGTCCATCTGGTAAGGAGCGATCAGTGCGCCCGTCGGGCAAGCCTCCAGGCACCTTCGGCAGCTTCCGCAGCGGTCCGGCACTGCCGTGAGCACGTCATCGCTTTCCACCGGCAACGAAGTCAACAACACGGCCAGAAACCCATACGAACCTAGTTCAGGATGAATCAGGCAGGTATTTTTCCCGGTCCAGCCCAGCCCGGCCGCCGTCGCCAGCGCGCGCTCCACCACTGGACCGGTATCCACGTAGGCCCTCGATTCGAATTCGCCGGAACGTTCATGCAATCGCACCTCCAGCCTGCGCAGCCTTTTCAGCAGCACCTTGTGATAATCACTGGGACGACGCACTCCCGCTTCATCCACACGTCCGCTCCACGCATAGCGGGCGATCCATCCTGCCCCCCGCCCGGCGGCTTCAATTGAAAGCGGCTGCGCAGCATCATAGCCCGCAAAGCACACAAGGGCCGACCGCGCCCAAGGAAATGGCGTGCCCAGGCGGGCGCGTACAAGGCTCCCATCTTCATGAGTCCGTGCCAGATAATGCATTGTTCCCGCGCATCCCGCCTGAACCCACTGCTCAAAACGGGTAGCGTCGCGTGTCTCGCCCGCATGTGGCAGTCCTACCAGCCCCGCTTCAGTAAAGCCCGCCTCCTCGGCGAGCGAGCGCACCAGATCTCTGCTCAGGCTCATTGCGGTCGATTGCGGCGCCGAATCTGGATCATCAACATCCATGGAACTTGTGTACCTGTTTTCTGCGTAGATAGCTACAACGTGTTCGATTGCGGACGCCAGAATCGAATCCGGACACCGGGTACAGCGGAACAGCTCGGAGTGCGGTAGGCATCTCAATTGCTTTCAGTCGATTACGCTCCCAACGGTTTGGCGGTTCAGGTGCTATGTACTCAGGTGCGGAGCCACTGAAGCAGGCTCCTTCCGGCGAAAGCCGGGGCAACTGGCATCCCGAGGAGGTTTTTATGAATGGCATTCTTTCCAATACGGTTGAAACGCTGCTGATCGCTCCGGGAGATATGCACGAACTGGTGCGCGGCCAGGAACAATGCCTGGTCGAGCGGCTCGGACCGGTAGTGCGGCAGCAGAACGTCACGCTCGATCTGCGGCACGTGGAGCGCATCGACGCCGCGGGCATTGCGGCGCTGATCTCACTTTACGGCAGCGCAAAAAGCGCGGGATACGAATTCACCGTTTCCAATGCGAAGCCCCGGGTCACAGAAATTCTCCGGCTGGTCGGTCTGGACCACTTTCTGCTATCTCACAATGCGGGTCCCTGCTCGCAATCCGAAGTATGCTTTGAGAGGTCGGCCGCTTAACTCTCCAGTGGCCGACTCCCATCCGCTGATTTGGCGCGGGTTCGCGTCTCAAATTGCACAAACTCCCACTTGTGAATACAACCAGGCTCCCTTGGCAAATCAATGGGCTGTGATGAGGGGCACAGGCAAGTGTATACTTGCGGCGCTATTCGTACTTGCGAATACTGCACTGCCGCAAGGCGCGGTCGAAGTGTCTGGATGAGTGCACGCGCTTGGCCTTTTGAAATGTTTCTCCCACTGCAAGGCTGATCCGACGTACCGCTACCCTGGACAAGGGCGCCGCTGTTGCGGAATCCTACATACGGAGGCTTTATTCCATGACGCAGGGCGTAGTGGATCAGCAGGCTGCCGACAAAGCTGCCTCAACCTCAACCACGACAAAGTATGTGTATTTCTTCGGCGGCGGCTCGGCCGATGGAAATGGCCGCATGAAGGACGTGCTGGGCGGCAAGGGTGCCGGCCTGGCCGAAATGACAAATGCCGGTTTGCCGGTTCCCCCGGGGTTCACCATCCAGACTGAAGCCTGCCGCGAATACATGCGCGGCGCCGTCAGCCCCGAGATCGATATTGAGATGCACGCTGCCCTGGAGCGGCTTGAGAAGCTGCAAGGGCAGAAACTCGGCGAGGGCGAAAATCCCCTCCTCGTCTCTGTCCGCTCCGGCGCCAAGTTCTCCATGCCCGGCATGATGGACACCATTCTCAACCTGGGCCTCAACGATCAGGCAGTCGAAGCGCTGGCCAGACGCAGCAATAATCCCCGCTTCGCTTATGACTCCTACCGCCGCCTGATTCAAATGTTTGGCGATGTGGTTCTCGACGTTGAAAAGAAGAAGTTCGAACACATTTTCGACGCCATCAAGCATCGCGAGGGCGTGAAGTTTGATTACGAACTCGGACCCGATGCGCTGAAGGAAGTCATTGCCGAGTACAAGAAGCTGGTCAAGAAAGAGACTCACAAGGAGTTTCCCCAGGCCCCCCTCGATCAACTGGTGCAGGCCCGCGACGCGGTCTTCAGGAGCTGGCAGAATGAGCGCGCCAAAACCTATCGCCGCATCAACCACATCGACGACTGGCTGGGCACCGCGGTCAACGTGCAGGCCATGGTTTTCGGCAACCTGGGCGAGAACTCCGGCACCGGCGTCGGCTTCACGCGCAATCCAGCCAACGGCGAGCGCATGTTCTTCGGCGAATACCTGATGAACGCGCAAGGCGAAGACGTTGTCTCTGGCGTGCGCACTCCGCTCGCCATCAGCGAGCTTGAGCGGGTCATGCCTAAGGTCTATGACCATCTGCGTGCGATTACCTGGAAGATGGAAAAGCATTATCGCGATTTGCAGGACTTCGAGTTCACCATCCAGGATGGCAAGCTCTACATGCTGCAGACTCGCAACGGCAAGCGCACCGGTCTGGCCGCCGTACGCATCGCGATCGACATGGTCCGCGAAGGCCTCATCACCCAGGAAGAAGCCATCTTCCGCGTCGAGCCCAACCAGCTCTACGACTTCCTGGTTCCGCGTCTCGATGAAAAGGGCGCCAAGATAGAAGTGCTTGCCACAGGCCTGCCCGCCTCGCCCGGCGCGGCGGTCGGCCAGATCGTCTTCACGGCCGAGGACGCCGTCAAGTACCACACCAATGGACACTATCCCACCATCATCCTGGTGCGCGGTGAAACCACACCTGAGGACATCGGCGGCATGGAAGTTGCGGCCGGCATTCTCACCTCGCGTGGCGGCATGACGTCACACGCGGCCGTTGTAACGCGCGGCATGGGTAAGTGCTGCGTGGCCGGCGCAGGCGACTGCACCGTCGACGAAGCCCGCAAGGAACTTCGCGTCAAGGGCAAGACCTTCAAGCAGGGCGATTGGATTTCACTGGACGGCACCACCGGCCGCGTCATCGACGGCAGGCTCAAGACCATTCCGGCGCGTCCCGACGATGCCGACCTGGTCAAGTTCATGAGCTGGGTCGACCCGGTTCGCCGCCTGCGGATTCGCGCCAACGCCGACGTCCCCCGCGACGCCAAGCAGGCTCGCCTGTTCGGCGCCGAAGGCATCGGACTGTGCCGCACAGAGCATATGTTCTTTGCCGAAGGCCGCATTGAGCACGTTCGCGCCATGATTCTCGCCGAGAATGAAGCCGAGCGCCGCGACGCACTCAAAAAGCTGCTGCCCATGCAGCGCGCCGATTTTGTCGGCCTGTTCAAGGCCATGGAATCGCTGCCGGTCACCATCCGCCTGCTCGATCCTCCGCTGCATGAGTTCCTGCCACAGCGCGAAGATCTGCTGGTGGAAATCTCTCACCTTGAAGACACCAAGCCTCGCTCGCCCAAGCTCAAGGACCTGCGCATTCTGCTGGCGCGTGTCCAGGAGCTGCACGAAGTGAACCCCATGCTCGGTCTGCGCGGATGCCGTCTCGGCATCGCGTTCCCCGAGATTACCGAGATGCAGGTGCGTGCCATCCTCGAGGCCGCGGTCAACGTCAAGAATCACGGCGGCGATCCGCACCTTGAGATTATGGTGCCACTCATCGGCTCCATCGAGGAAATGCGGAATCAGTCTGCCATCATCCGCCGCATCGCTTCGCTGGTCTTCAAGGAAAAGGGGACAACGGTCGACTACATGGTCGGCACCATGATCGAACTGCCGCGTGCGGCCCTCACCGCCGAGCAGATCGCCGAAGAAGCCGAGTTCTTCAGCTTCGGCACCAACGATCTGACCCAGACCACCTACGGCATCTCGCGCGACGACATCAACCACTTCCTGCCGGCCTACATCAAGAACGGCATCTTTAAACAGGATCCCTTCGCCACCCTCGATCAAGCGGGCGTCGGGCTGCTGGTGAAGATGGCCACGGCCAAGGGACGCAACACCCGGCCCAACCTCAAGGTTGGTATCTGCGGCGAACATGGCGGCGATCCCGAATCCGTCAAGTTCTGCCACAAGATCGGGCTCAACTATGTATCCTGCTCACCCTTCCGGTTGTTGACCGCAAGGCTCGCCGCTGCGCAAGCGGCACTCCAGGAGCAACAGACGGGGCCAGACATCCACAACGGCACCTGCTGATCAGGCAACCGGCATAACAGCAAGGGCGTCCGCCATCGCGGGCGCCCTTGCTGCGTTCAGGGGATTTCTCTGCTCGTTTTTCACCCTGCATTGAGAGCGATCGAAATGCTTTGAATCACTGCTGTTTCTGAACGCTGCATCAAGCTTCTGAATATTGGGCGCTTTGGTTCATGCATCTTTCACAGGCGATATTGCATCGGCGCTCAAATCAGCTTCGCGAAGCAACAGTAGACACGCGGATTTCATCCCAAGACAAGAATGAACGGCCTTCACCGGCCAGGTTCCCGGTGGGTGCACCCCATGAAGATGTTGCTTGACCACGCCCCGAACCCGAATACCAAAGCAGTAGGAGATATCATGCATTTCGACCCTTCGACCCTGACCAGTCCCCCGGTCATCATCGGCTTGATCGCAGTCGTGCTCATCCTCGTGATTGGCATTGCGCTCGCTATTCGACGGCACAGAAGAACGACAGCCGAACTGCGCACGCGCTTCGGCACGGAGTACGATCAAGCACTCCGCGAGAGCCGCGACAGCCGCAAGGCCGAGGCAAGGCTCATGGCGCGCGTTGAACGTGTGCGGCATTTCACAATTCGCGACCTCACAGAGACCGAACGTGCCCGCTATCTCGCCGATTGGGAAGCGGTGCAATCCCACTTCGTCGATCGTCCCCGCGGCGCTGTGACCGAAGCCGATGAACTGGTTAGTTCTCTCTTGCAAGCTCGCGGATACCCCAAAGCCAACTTCGACCAGCGCGTGGCCGACATTTCGGTGGATCACGCCCGCCTCGTCGAACCCTACCGATCGGCATGCGCCATCAGCGTGCGCGCGAGCAGAAACGAAGCCTCCACTGAAGAACTGCGCACCGCCATGATTCATTACCGCGCGCTCTTCGAAGAACTCCTCCAGGTCAAGACTCCCTCCGAAAGCAGGGCTCTTGTCTAGTCTCGCCTCACCGGTGCACGTTCATGGCAAGCCGTCGCGCCGGCTCACGAAACGGCCGGGCGATGGCTTCGTCCGGTTTCATCAGTGATAATCCACTTGCTGGCGCGGGCGCTATCCGTAATCGTCGCTTTTGCCCGTGACCTCGTTCAGGCTTGCGATTGAACCTCTCGCCGTTTCATGAGATTCTCCAATCAGGCGAGTCAGCAAGACGCGACCATACCAAAGCCAGAGTGCCTGTACCCCGAACGCAAAGCATTCAAGTCGATGCGAACAACAGAACCGAGGTCCCCACGGACAGGTCTTCGTCCATGGGGTCGAGGGGTGTGGCGACCCTTCAAGGACTCCTCAGGGCACGCCAACCCTGGTTTCGCTCTCGGGCTCAATTGCATCTAAATGATCCAGCACCAGAGGCCTCAAACAACCTATGTTGATTCGTCTGGGATACGACATTCAATTCGATATTCCGGCCACCGTCGCCATGGTTGCGCTGCTCAACGTTCATCCCTCGCGCGTCCCTGATTTATTGGAGCCGGACGAACTACAAATAGAACCGAAGCTGGATGTCGCCGGCTACATCGACGGTTATGGAAATCGCTGTATCCGGTTCGTTGCGCCTCCCGGACCGCTCAGGCTATGCAACGCCACGCTGATTCGAGACTCCGGCAAACCGGATGCGGTGAACCCTTTTGCACGCGAACCGGCCGTCAGCGACCTTCCGAACGAAATGCTTTGCTACCTTCTCAGCAGCCGCTACTGCGAAGTGGATCGCTTATCGAACATTGCAGTTGAGCTTTTTGGAAATACGAAACCAGGCTGGGGACGCGTGCAGGCCATTTGTGATTGGGTCCACTCCAAGGTTGTGTTCAACTACCAGCAAACCCGCCCATCAAAAACTGCCCTCGACGTTTTTACCGAGCGCGTGGGAGTATGCCGCGACTTTCAACATCTTGCCATCACTTTTTGCCGCGCGCTGAATATTCCCGCTCGCTATGCAACAGGATATCTAGGCGACATTGGCGTCCCATCGCGGCTTCCCATGGACTTCAGCGCGTGGTTCGAAGTCTATCTCGATAATCGCTGGTGGACCTTCGATGCACGCAACAATCAGCCCCGCATCGGCCGCGTGCTGATGGCAACCGGCCGCGACGCTTCCGATGTGGCCATGACCACTTCGTTCGGGCAGGCAGACCTGCGTTATTTCTTCGTCGTGACTGAGGAAGAATCTGCGCCATCCACGAAAAAGTCGACCCTTCAAAGCAGCGTCGGGTCCTAACTCCGCTTTACTTCGAATCCCCACCCGGCGCGAAATATCCTTCTCGCGTCACCACCGTCAGGTCGTCCTTGTTGGCTTTGAGAGCGATCTTGTGAAAGCCGCCGTCGTTGTCAACTTTGTCAGGCGTGTAGGTCAGTAGATACTGTCCGCGCAGTTCGTCGGCGACCAGGCCGTAGATCTGTTCCAGGTCTTCCTTCTTCTTGGTATCGAAAAATCTGCCCCCGGTGCGCGTCGCAATCTGCTCCATGATCTTCTTGCCGTCTACTTGCGGCACGTTCGAGCCGCCACCGCGCCGCCCACCGCCGGGATAGCCGCCCCCAGGGTAGCCTCCACCGGGATAGCCGCCGGGGTAGCCTCCACCGGGATAACCGCCGCCCATGCCACCGCGCCGTCCGCCGCCCGGAAATCCGCTGTTCGTGCGCTCCTGCTCGCCCTTGAAGTAGATGGTGTAGACGGTCACGTTGGCGCGTTCGGCCGCGTCGATTGAATCGTTCAGAGTCTCCTTGCTGCCCCGGTCCACGCCGTCGCTGAAGACCACCAATGCCTTCCGCCCGTCTTTCGGCTTCATCAGCTCATCCGACGCTAGAAAAATCGCGTCGTAGAGTTGCGTGCCGCCCCGGCGAGAGTGATCGCGCTCGTCCCCCGTGGTCTCCGGCCCCTGGCGCTCGTCCTCGCTCCGCGAAGTCGGACCCATATCGTCCAGTTCTTTGTGCAGCTTGTCGCGCGAGTTCGTAAAGTCCTGAAGCAGTTCCACTTCCTGGTCAAAGTGGATCAGGAACGCCTGGTCATGGGCAGTGGACACGGCGCTTCCCGCGACCGCTGCATTCCCCGGAGCCGCAGGGCTCGTCGAAGCCGCAGCAGCAGCCGGGTCCCCCGGCAGCATCAAGTCCACAAACTTCCCCGCCGCCTTGCGCTCGTTCTCCATCGCACCCGATACGCTCCGGCTCGTATCCACCAGCAACCCGAGCTTGAAGGGCAGGTTCGTCTCACGCGTAAAGCTCTTGATCACCTGCGGACGGCCGTCCTCCGTAAGCGTAAAGTCGCTCTTTTGCAGGTTGGTCACCAGCGCACCATGTTTATCGCGCACGGTCACCGGCAGCAGCACTTCACGCGCCTGCACATGCATGGTCAGGACCGGCTTGTCAGACGCAGGTTGTTGAGCGGCAGGTTGTTGAGTCGCAGGTTGTTGAGCCAGACTAAGAACAGGTAGGCAGGCCAGCGTTAGCGCGGAAACACAAAGGGAGAAAACCGCTCGATATCTCATCATGTAGGGTCTGGTCATGGATCGGGGCACACTTTCAGTTCATTAGACGGGGCATCCTCCAGACCGTTGACCGATTTCCTAAATGTTCAACTGTGAGAGGTACTTCCAGTTGCTGCGGAGACTGTCTGCAATGGGTAGATCCGTCCCGTCCTGGTCCACAAAATACTCTTTCACGCCAAGCCGCCGCGCCTCGCCCAGCACTGCTTTCCAGTCGATGGTGCCAGAACCAGCCTCGGTAAAGTGATGCGAATTGGCCTCCAGCGGGTCATAAGTGAACCCAGCCACCGGTTTGCGATCCTTGATATGGATCAGCGCCAGCCGATCCCGGTTCTGCCGCATCAGTTCCAGGGGATTCTGGCCTGCCTCCACAGCCCAGTAAACATCCAGTTCCAATCTCACGGCGGGGTCAAGCTCCCGCATCAGCACGTCAAAGCCGCGCCCGCCGGCAAGCGGCTTGAATTCGTAGTTATGTGGGTGATAGCCGAACTTGAGCCCCACGGCCCGAGCCCTCGCAGCAACCTTGTTCAGGCGCTCCGCCCCGTGGCGAAATCCGTCCAGCGAGCCCCACTGCGGCCGGGGAATCATTGGGCAAATCATGTATTCCAGGCCAAGTTCCGCAGCATAGTCCACCTTCTCATCGAGCGTCGCGTAGTCGAAATGCCCGCTGGGCGCCTTCAGTCCCGTGCCGTCAATCTGCGCCTTCAATTCTTTCGCGGGCCGATTGTAAACTGCCGGAAATGTTTCCACGCTCGCATAGCCCGTGGAATGGATAAGCCGCAGCGTAGCGGGCAGGTCGCTGATGTCGTTGCGGACCGTATAAAGCTGCACGCCGAACTCAAGCCCCGAGCGGGTTGAACTCGCTTCAGTTTTCATAGGCGCGGCAAGTATAGCCCCGGCGCCTGCGGCAGAGAGGGCGGCAAAACGGCGGCGAGTGAGCAAGGAATCTCCTTGACGGACTTTCCCAGCTTATCTGATCACCCGGCGCGCTCGACAGGCTTTGATAGCATTGCCAGCGTGATGCCGTTGACCGGTAAAGCCCGTCCCCCGAAAATCGAGCCCGGCGGGGAGCTATTCATGATGAGGCATGCCGCACGCGGGATCGATCTTGCGAGGGCATCGGTCCTCATCGGTGTGGCGGGGCTCCTCGCATGCGGTTTAGGGGTCGCCCCTCTTTTTGGCGCTCAAACCCGGACAGACGCGCCTCCGCAGCCTGCCTTCGAGGTCGCATCGGTCCGGCTCGTCCCTGCCAAAGAGGCGGAATTTACGTCAATCAGCGCCCCTGGCACGCCCAGGTTTACAGCGCGGAATGTCACCCTTGCAGTACTGATTGCCATGGCCTGGGGGTTGACAGCAGGCTGGTTTCAGGAAAAGCTCCCTGGCTCGACTCGGAACAGTATGACGTAATCGCCAAGTCGGAAGGTGATGCCACGATCAGCTCCGAACAACTCAAGCCCATGTTGAAGCAGTTGCTCCAGCAGCGGTTCCATCTGAAGCTCCATCACGAGACCAGGCTGCTCCAGGGCTATGCGCTGGTGGTCGCCAAAGGAGGTCCAAGACTTAACCCGGCCAAGGATGATCCGCCTCACGGATACGTTGCACAAGGGAGTCTGCGCGGCTGGAACATGCCGCTGCAATCGCTCGCCGGAATGCTGGCAAGTCCCTTGGGACGCCCGGTCGTCGATGACACTGGCTTGAAGGGGGATTTCGATTTCAAGCTTGACTACGCGCCCGATCAGGCAACAGACTCCTCACTTCCATCGATCTTCACTGCCATTCAGGAGGCAATCGGCCTGAAGTTGCGGTCGCAGAAGGTCCCGGTTGACGCGCTCGTTGTCGATCAGGTGGATAGGGTTCCGACGGAGAACTAGTCGGCATTTCTCACCGGATTCAACGGCCGTTCATACCGGAAACAGCGAGCAGCCACAATCTCTTATATGGTTTGCACTCATACCTCGGGCGCTGCGGCACCCAGAAATGATGAAAACACGGCCGATTTTCTCGCTGCTGAATGGAAATGACATGACCGCAATTTGAATGGCAGATAATTAAACCGAGAGGGCGCAAAATAAAGACTGTCCTGAATCTGAAACTCTTTTGCTGATACCAGGTCCATAGAGGTGAGGCAGAGATGTCCACGTTTCGCACTCGGCCCGACGCCTCTTACCCCCCCACGGAATTTGCAGTTTTCCACAGCGGATTGGCAGACAATTACCCGCTCTTGTGAAACGGCCAAAGCACACCCGCGAAAGAGCCAGTCGGACTTGTTGAGAAATGCGAATGAGCGCCTTCGACGAAGTCTGAAGTGGTGGATTTTCAGAGTGGAAGGCTTTTGGTAGCGCTACCGGGAATCGAACCCGGGTTTTAAGATTGAGAATCTCACGTCCTAACCCCTAGACGATAGCGCCATTTGAATCAATAACTTACTCGGAAGGCGAAAGCTGAAGACCTGATATTGAACTGAATAGGATCCACATCTTTCCGCCCAGTTCAATAACCAATTGCCTGCCTTCCCACGCCAATCGAGATTCCAATCGATCTGTTCTGACAAATACAGCATGCACAGTTGCTTACGACGACTCCGCAAAGCACGGATTCTCTCGCTTGGGCCAAATTTAGTATCGCTGAATCGCGCGAAAATGACAATTCGCCGCCCCGGCTCCGGTCTGTTTTGGAAACGGCTGGGTCTAACCCTCAGAAAAGAGACGCTGGTAGATCTGCAGAGATGTTTGCCAGCCAACAAAGCACCGCAGCGCGATCATAATGACAAACACAATGCCGATAAAAATAGTTGCGCCTTGGCAGGTGGAATTCCTTCTCTGACGCGTTCCAATCCATGCTCACTTACTCACGGCGCCCCATGCGATAGTCGAGATACAGAACGTGCGCTTTTATCTGATCTCCCGCATAGTACCGGGGAAAATGCGCCATCTTCAGCATGTGTAGGATGCTCCCGGGATTTCCGTTGCTCCAATCGACCAACTGGTGCAGAACATGATCGAGGTTTAAAGCCCACAGCCCAGTGCGGTTCGCTTCTCTTCGCGCAAACTCGAGAGCAATGGGCGGCAAAAACTCCTTCAGTTCCAACCGCTCTGATTTGCCTGCGCACATGGGCTGCAAGGTTCCAATATCCTCCATGTGCGGTGTACGAGCCACAAAAATGACGGGAGTCCGATCAAAATAGTTGAGATCCTTAATCAGGCCAGTCACGACGCGAGATGGGCCTGCCAGATGATCGAGTGCGAGAAGAAAGGGATATTGTTCAAGCGCCCTCTGCACAATACCTTTGAGAGATCCGATGCCTAGAGAATTGCAATTTGGCGGAAGACTGATACCGGGCTGCGCCGTGCGGCGAAGCTCTTCAACCAGCGTCAATAGCATTTCGCGTGGAGACTGGACGTGGGCAGCAAAAAGAACAAGCGGCTGGGTTTGGACAAAGGTCGTCAGCAGACGAGTCTTGCCGACCGCTTCCGACCCGAAAATCAGCATGGACTTCCGCCTCTGCGCCTGGGCTTGCAATCGAGCCAATTCCTCGGTACGCTCGACAACCGAGACATACTGCCGAGGATCGATGGTGCTATTCAGAGCCAGCCCAGCCATACCGAAGCCTCATTTGGAAACGTACTTGTTCCTGAAGCGCTTGTGGCTTGAACGGATCACCGCATGTGCGGCGTCCCGATCCTTCCAGCCGAGGACCTTCGTCTGTTGGCCTTCAAGGTCCTTGTAAACTGCGAAGAAGTGTTCGATTTCACGCAGGATGTGAGGACGGATGTCCGTGTAATTCTGGAGTTCTACATACCGGGGATTCCCGGCCGCGTAGGCGATGATCTTCTCATCGCAGACACCGTTGTCCAGCATCTCGAACAACCCAATGGGACGCGTCTTGCAAAGGCAACCGGTAAAACTGGGACCGTCGCCAAGCACAAGGATGTCAAGCGGGTCGCCATCCTGGGCAATCGTCTGGGTAATGAAGCCGTAATCGCCCGGATAATGGATAGGAGAATGCAAGTTCCGGTCGAGCACAAAAACCTTCAGATCTGGGTCGTACTCATACTTATTGACGCTGTCCTGGGGAATTTCGACGATGGCGGTGACAATATCGGGCGCGCTATCACCGATGGGAAGTTCAAGATAGCTGTCCATTTTGCTCCTTCTCTCTTCTCAAGCACAGGAGCAAAAGAAAAACCCCTGCGCATCAGCAGGAGTCATCATCCGGCCCGTTTCGGGCGGCGCTTAATGGCGGATTCCTTCGCCGCTATGAAAATAGCATATCTTGCAATTCAACGGCAACGATTTCGGATGACCGGACCGGGACGTAGCCTCGAGCGGAACCGAAGATGAAAGCCGGAACTTGCGGAAACGAAGAACCACGGCGAACCAATAAAAAGCGCTGCGCCGCAGCCGGAAGCGCATGAATGGGATTACGCAAGTGCCGAAACATCCCGTTCCAATTGGTTGAGCCGTTCAATTGCCGACTGTACAGCAGGAGTTCCTTCTTCTTTCACTTTCCGCGCCCGGTCAAGTGCCTGTTCTGCAATGCGGCTGATTTCGTGCAGCAGCTTGCGAATTTCGACCTCCAGGCGATCCCGGCTTTCCTGAATGCGATTGATAACATCGTTTTGAACACGCGCGCTGTTCACTTCCAAGAGATGCTGCAGAAATTCTCGAGCTTCGCTCGTGATGAGTTTACGTCCACCCACAAGCGGCAAAAACATGTCGGCGAGCCAGCGCAGTGGTGATGGAGGTTGCGCCGTTCCAATGAAGTCCTCGAAAATGAACCTGGAACGCACGCGGAGACCCTTTTCCGGATCGAGCGCATGGGGCATCCGCGTCAGTTCGCTGAGACCCGCACCGGCGAGCTTTGTCAGAAAGTTGTTTCCCATCTCCACGAATCGAAGGGCCGCGGCGCGATATTGGCGCTCGCCCTCTTCCTGCTCAGGTTTCAGCCACGGCATCACTTTGCGGCGCGAGATCTCCTGGGCGAGGTGCATCACTCGGCGGCGATATTGCGGGCCAAAGCCGAGAGGTACAGATGCTGGCGCCTGCCCAAACTCTGTTTCAGATTCCATCCATGCGGAACGAACAAACCGCTTGTGCCGTTCAACGAAGAGGTCCGAAATCCGCTGCTGCTCCGCCATAAAAAGGAAACTCAGCTCGCGCATGGAGCGCTCAGCCTCGTTGATGGTTTCTTTCATGAGCCCGATGCGCCGTTCCGATTCTTCGATGGGCCGCTGAAGCGCTTCACGGTCCTCATTGATAATAGCCAACAGTTGCTCGCTTAAGCGCTGGAGACCTCGGTCGCAAGCGGCGCGAACGAGATTTCTGCCCGAGTCTTCAACCAGGTGCTGCAAGCTCGCCAGCAGTTCTTTCCAATGCCTCAACGGACCGCGGTTCTCCATCCGTTCGGCGGCGCTCACCTCAAAGACCTCACCCATCGGGCGACGCAGCCGCTTTTCCAGAATTTCACGCGTGAACTTAACCGCCGCGGCACGTTCTGGATCGGTGGTGCGGTCGGCTTTGTTGATCACCAGGATCAAATCCTGAACCTGCTTGCCAACTGCTTCCACCAGCGACAACTCCTCGCCCGCAATCGGCGGGTCGGCTCCGACCACAACCAATGCCGCATCAATGTGAGGAACGAACGCCTGTGTGGTTGCGGTATTTCCGGTAAAGACCGAGCCCAAACCTGGCGTGTCCACAAAACACATGCCGGAAGACAACAAGGGGCTGGGCACGAATACTTCCGCACCTTCCACGGCCTTTTTGTTTTCGGGGTTGAGCTCTTCGGTCACGTATTCCTTCAAATCAGGCATGGAGACGTCTTGCCAGGATCCGTCTCGCATGCGAACCCGCGCGTGGAGTTGGTCGCCAAACCGAATCACGGTAGGGACCGCTGTGACCGGAACAAACCCGGTGGGGACAACTGCGCGGCCGATCAGTGCGTTAAGCAGGGTGGATTTGCCTCGCTTAAACTGGCCGACACAGGCTACATAAAAACGTCCTTCTGAAACCCGCGCTGCGAGCTCACTCGCTTCCTCGGCGACAGGTTCAGCCCCAAGCTCCTGAGCCAGTCTGCCGAGTCGCAGCAGACGGATGGCGCCGTCCATCGATACGGGTGTCCCAGTCGGAAGGTTGCCGCAATCTTGCAATGTCGAATTCCCTACGTATTCCTGCATCTGTTGATACGCTTGTGTCCGGATGCTTTTTGGCCTGTCCGGTAATTTGTAAAAGTGGAAGAGTTAGTGTAGCTCACGCTGCATATGTCGGCAGCAAGTTAAGCTCACATCCCTGTGTGCCATGAATCTCCTTTCAACTTAGGGTTTCAAGAATGCGTCTGTAGAGATCTTCGCCAAAGCCGGTGGGCAAGGGCGCGCCTTCGAGCAGCCGAAACGTCCTACGGCTATCTTCAAGTCTCTCGGCTCGGAGAAAGAGAGTTGAATCCAATTCCGAATGACAAAGACTCTCGGCCAGTGCGAAAAGATGCGTCACGTAGAACACCCTGATGCTCATTTTCAACAAGGCGCTAACCATCTGCGAGGCAATCTCCGCCAGCCTTACCAATCGTTGAAGTCCCGGAAACGGCATCTCAATGAGAAACAATGGCCTACGAACATAACGGTGAGAATGAGCGACACGCCAGTTTCTTGACAAGCACCGGGAGCGGGTTCACTATGTCTTCAGCACATCTCGAAAATGGTGATGGAAGTCCACCAATAACCGCCTTCACGGCTGATGATTCCTACCTTGATAAGGAGTCGTACCGTGAGGAAGATCGTGCAGAAGATCTCGGCTAACCCGCCAAACCCCGGTTCACCCGTCGCCTTTCATTCTTTTCCATACTCCAGATTCCCGTTTGCGGCTTCGTTTATCTTCTACGAAGCTGCTCGAAGCTTCAGGTCCGCACGGGCGCTTCCTGCGAAGCTCGCACCGCTGGCGGAAACTCCAACTTTATCTTCCGGTGAGGCATTCTGATGGCGCGGACCATTGCCTACAACGTCATTCAACTTCTGTTCGTAATCGGCTTTGGCCCTTTGTACGCCGGTGTCCTCAGCCGACTCAAAGAGAACATTCAAAGTAAGCGCGGACCGAGCATCTTTCAGCCATACAGGGACCTCTGGAAGCTCTTCCACAAGGACGAAGTCGTGTCGTCGGAAACGACATGGATTTTCCGCTTCACACCTTACCTGGTGTTCATCATTCCTCTTTTCGTTGCAAGTCTCATTCCTGTACTCACCGACTATCCGCTGGCATTTGCCTTCATGGGAGACATGCTTGCCGGCGGGTTCTTCCTCGCGCTTGCCGGCTTCTTCGCCGCTCTGGCAGCCGTCGACACTGGGAACCCTTATGGACCGATGGGAGCGAGCCGCACGCGAATGGTGGGATTCCTGGCCGAGCCGGTCTTCATGATCGTCTTCTTCACCGTGTCGTTTGTAGCGCAATCGACGATACCGTACATCGTTCAGCAGCGTTGGGTCGCCAGCCCTGCCGCGTTCTTTTCTCCGGCTCATATCTTGCTGCTGATCGCTTTCTTCATGTTGATTCTGGCGGAGGGAGGAAAAGTCCCCGTAGATAATCCGACAGGACATTTCGAACTTGCAATGATCGATGAATCGAAGGGGCTGGAATATTCCGGCCGCGGTGCAGCCCTGATGAAGTGGGGCGGGCAAATGAAATTCCTCGTTCTCACGTGCATTTTTCTGAACGTGCTGCTGGCCCCATGGGGACTGGCCGATGACCTGCAACCTGGACACGTCCTGCTGGCAATCCCTTTGATCCTCTTCAAGATTCTTCTCTTTACCGTGGTTCTGATCACAATTGAATCTTCTCTGGCCAAGCTGCGCCTGTTCCGCATCAGTGAGTTTCTCGGAGCCGCCTTCATCATCTCCGTCGCGGCCATGATTGCGAGCATCTTCTCAACTTCGGCTGTCTAGGAAAGGAATAAAAGTGGCAGGCACGCAGACGCAGCTGATTGAAGGACTCAACGCATTGGCTGCAGGATTGATCCTGCTCACCGCATTCGGTATGGTGGCAACGCGCCAGGTACAGGGTGTGATGCGTTTCTTCGTTGTGCAGTCCGCGATTCTGGCGGCTTCTTCCTTCCTGATCGGCTTCAGTCGCAGTTCAATTCATCTTCTCGCCCTCGGCGCCATTACGGTCGCGGCCAAAGTCATCGCGATCCCATGGGTTCTAAAGCGCACACTGCCGGGCGACCTGTATGAGCGGCGCGAGATCAACCAGGTCATCAATATTCCGTCGTCTCTCTTGCTGGCGTTGTTGCTGGCCATTGCGGCGGAATTCCTGGTGAGTCCTCTGCTGGCGGTCACGACAGATCCTGTCATCCATGCGAACTTGCCCATCGGATTGGCCGGGGTTCTAATCGGAGCTTATTCCTTGATTGCACGTCGTGAAGCCATTCCCCAGATGGTCGGCATCCTCGCCATGGAAAATGGCGCGTTCTTTGCCGGCATTGCGATTGCTCCCGATCTCCCTCTGATCGCGGAGCTGGCAATTGCGATCGACGTGATTCTGATCGTTGTGGTGATTGGAGTGCTCACGCGCAACATCACAGAAACGATTGGAACAACTGAAGCGGCAACCATGAGCGAGCTGAGAGAGGAGCCTCCAGCATGGCGCTGATGCTCGCTGTCCTTGCGCCGCTTCTCGCGGCCTTGCTCTGCTGGATGAAACCGTTGCGCTCGGTTGCATGGGGCTCGACCGTTACCTGTCTTGCGATCAGTTTCGGCGCCGCAATCATGACCGCGCGACAGGTGCTCGGGAGCGGGCGGGCCGTCGGAATTCCGGGCTGGATCGAAGTGGATGGCCTCGGTTGCCTTGTGCTCTTATTGGTCGCATTTGTTTGCGCGCTGGCTGCGATTTTCGCGGGTGGCTACATGCGCCACGCCAGCTCATCCAGAAACCGGTTGTGGTGGTTCTACACGAACTACAACTTATTCGTATTTGCGTTGGCCGTTGTGCCCGCTCTGGCCAGCCCCAATCTGGCGTGGGTTGGTATCGAGCTGGTCACCCTGTTCGCAACCTTGCTGGTGGGATTCGAGAGCACCGCAGGCGCGCTCGAAGCCGCGTGGAAGATGGCGATTTTGACCATCATGGGCGCTCCAATCGCGCTGTTGGGCTTTCTGGTCCTCTATTGGGCTTTTCGCAGTAGCGGAGGTGGAACGGCGGAGACCTGGACTGCGCTCAATACGATGTCCGCCAGCATGCCGCCAAATCTGCTGAAGTTTTCGTTTCTCCTGGTTTTTGTTGGATTCGGCGCAAAGACGGGCCTGGCTCCCATGCACACTTGGCTTCCGGACGCCCATAGCCAGGCGCCCACACCGGTATGCGCGGTGCTCTCGGGGGTTAAGACCACGGTGCCTCTTTACGTGATATTGCGGTTTCTTTCCATCATTCTCGCGTCTCCCCAAGCTCGCCTGGGCGAATGGATGGTCGTGATCGGGCTTGTCTCTGTGGGGATTGCCGCTTTCCTGCTTCTGCAAGTCCACGATTATAAGCGGATGTTTGCTTTTTCCACGGTGGAACACATGGGCATCATCCTGGTTGCGGCCGGATTTGCAACCCACGCAGCAGCATACGGAGCCGTTGCCCAGATGCTCAATCACTCGATCACCAAGTCCCTTTGCTTTTACGTGGCGGGACTGGTGTTGATGGCCACGGGTACACGCCAGATCAGCGAAGTTCGCGGGCTGTTCCGGACCTCGCCCTTCATGGGCGGGGCGCTGCTGTTGTGCTCGCTGGCGATTGCAGGCGCTCCACCGTTCCCTATCTTTCTGAGCGAATTCTCGATTCTTTCCTCGGGCCTCCGCTCAGGACACACCGTTGCTGTAGCCATCCTCGTAGTTTTGATCGTCGTCGCGTTTGCGGCCATCATGCTCCACGTGAACGACATGTTGTTTGGCCAGCCGGAGACGACTGCATCGTCTGCGCTTGCGCCTTTCAGTTGCCGCGCGGCTGTAATTCTTGCAGTGATACCAGTCGTCGTGTTGGGAGTCTACATTCCAGGACCCGTCCATTCCTTGCTGGCACTTGCGGCACAGCAATTGGGAGGAAATTGAAATGGAAGCCTATTCCTCACCCGTTCGTGGAGATGGGAGCGCGGAGCTGAGCGGTTTGATCGCCCTGATCGCGCAGCGCTTTGGGAGCACAGTCTCTCCCATCCCTGCCGGGCTTGGCTATGTGCTTGCTCTTTCGCCGGTTCAGTCAGGGTCCCTTCCCGCATTGTGCAAGTTTCTGTTTTGGGATCGGGGATGCATGTTTGGCGGCATGATTGCCGAAGAGCAATCGAGCCAATGGCAGTTGCATTATGCGTTTCTTCTTCCCGGTACAGGATGGATCGACGTGTTGATCTCTGTCCCCATCGAAACAACAATCGTTCCAAGCATTGTGGCCGAAGTCCATGCGGCCGATTGGCATGAACGCGAAATCGAAGATATGTTCGGCATTCGCTTCGAGAACCATCCCCGGCTCGGTGACTTCATTCTTCATGATCAGATCTGGCGCGAAGGAATTGAGCCCATGCGTAAAAGGTTTTCCGCAACCCGGCCCCAATTGGAACGGAAACTCGACCTGGAATGGCAGCCGCTGTTGGTTGTCGAAGATCCTGGCTCGTTCGCTATGCCGGTTGGGCCAGTCTATGAGGGCGGGCTTGGCGAGTCGTTGCATTTCCTCCTGGAGACGGTGGGCGAAGACGTCATTCGCGCATCGCCGCGCCTCTTCTACAACTATCGGGCGCTCGAAAAGATCGCCGAGGGCCGTAGCGTCTCCGACGTGTTATTGCTCGCCGAGCGCTTCGCCGCAACTTCTGCCTTCGCACATTCGCTTGCATTCTGCCGGGCGGTGGAAAATATCCGATCAGTCGAGGTTTCTGTCCGCGCCGCGACTCTTCGCGTGCTGCTCTGCGAACTGGAGAGACTGCGCCATCATGCGGGAGCGATTGAAGCCATTTGCGCATCGACCGCGCTCGCCGTGTCTGCGGCGCACGCTTCGATCGTCGAAGAGGAGTTGCTTCGCGCCTCATGTGTCTTTGCCGGACATCGGTACCTCTTCGGGCTAAACGTTCCCGGAGGGCTAACCCGCGACTTTGACGAGGAGCAGTGCAAAGGCTTGCTTGCGTCCGTCGACAAAGCGGAAAAAGATTTGCAAACTTTGGAGAATCGCCTGCGCTTCAGCAGCAGCTTCCTTGACCGTCTCGAAGATGTAGGGGTCGTCGATTCCGAGCATGCGCGAGATTTGAACCTCGTGGGTCCCATCGGGCGGGCCTCGGTGCAGAACTGCGAGCTGCGGAAGGCGAGCCCGTATTCAGGTTACGAGCGATTTGCGTTTGATGTTCCGTGTGAGACGGAAGGCGACGGATATGCGCGACTGCGCGTATTGTTTGCGGAATCTGTACAGTCCGTGAGGTTGATCCACCAGGCGGTCGAAAGGCTGGAACCGGGCGCGATTTGTGTGGCCGGCGAAACCAATCGACCGGGAGCGGCGCTGGGATGGGTGGAGGCTCCGAGAGGTGCGGCTTTGCATTGGGTGAGAATCGACGAACGAGGTTTAGTTGAGCGCTTCCATGCAATCACGCCATCGTTTACGAACTGGTTGGGATTTCACGTTGCAGCCGAGGATTTCGCGTTTCAGGATTTTCCGATCATTCTCGCGACGTTCGGACTGTCCGCAACCGAATGTGACCGATAGAGGGAATTGGTATGAGCTTTTGGTTCTGGCTCGGTTTGCGCAGGGGCATTCCAACAACTCGTTATCCGATGCGGGCTGAAGCGGCTCCCGGCATTTCTCCCGGCCGCCCGGTCGATACCGACTTCGCATCTGCCGAAGATGCTCAACAAGCCGCCGCAATATGCCCAGTCGATGCAATTAACGTTCGCGGCAGATCGGCATTCGTGGATCAAGGCAAGTGCGTGCATTGTCAGCGGTGTCATTTGTGTGTCTCCTCGCCGATGAACTGGGAGGCCGGATACGAATGGGCGACGCCGGCACGCGGGCCAAGAGAAGCCGGAACTCTGCCTTCGGCCTTCTCCAGGTCCCTGCACGTGATGGTCGTAGATGCTGGAGATTGCGGAGCATGTCTTCATGAAGTGAAGCAGCTCAACAATCCGCTCTACAACCTGCATCGGCTGGGATTCTTTTTCACGGCCACGCCTCGGACCGCAGATCTCCTGCTCATTGTTGGCCCGGTGAGCGAAAACATGCGTGGACCATTGCTTAAAACCTGGGAGGCCATGCCGGCGACGAGGCGCGTGATGGCGGTGGGCACCTGTGCCATTTCAGGCGGGGTGTTTGGTCGCAGCTTTATGTGCGCGGGCGGCGTCAATTCCGTGTTGCCGGTGGACTTCGAGGTTCCGGGGAATCCGCCTCCACCTTTGGCCATATTGCATGGCCTGTTGGTTGCCACCGGGCGCAAGACCGCGGTCGAAAGCGAACTCATCGCCGAAAGGAGTGCATGATTGATGGCGTCCTTCGTCGGTACTGCGCTTGTCTTGCTCTTTGCAACATGCGGAATCGGGGGGCTCGCTTCGGTGCTCCTGGGCCGGAAACGCGCGCCGTTCGTGATTGCGGTTGCCGGGACCTTCTCGTCGCTTCTCATAATCTTTGCGTCTATATCGGTATTTGCTACCGGCCAGAGTTTCGAGGCTCCGCTCTGGACGCTCGATGGGTTTGGCAGGCTCTCACTGCGCCTTGATGCCTTGGGCTCCATCTTCTTGCTCGCCGCGGGGGTTGTTTACTTTTCTATTTCTCTCTTTGTAAGAAACTTCATCTATGATCGGGCCGACGACGGACATCCCACGCACCTTTACGGCGTCCTTTACTTTGCTTTGATGGCTTCCGTCGTGCTGATTCTTCTGGCAAATGATGCTTTGATCTTCCTGATGAGCTGGGAATGCATGTCGATCCTCTGCTTTCTCCTGATCAACTACACGCTGCGACAGCAGGCAGACAAGACAGCCGGATACATCATGCTGGCCATGAGCGAGGCGGGTTTTCTGGCTGCGGGACTCGCTTTCCTCATTCTGGGCAGGACAGCGACGGACTTCTCGTTCTCGGCTTTGAGCGTGGCTGCACGCGGGCTATCGCAACAAGAACTGTGGAGCGTGTTTCTTCTCGGATTCTTCGGATTTGGGGTCAAGGCCGGTTTGGTTCCCGTCAATTTCTGGCTTCCGCGCTCTTATACGGCCGCATCACCTATCTTTATCCCGGTATTTGCAGGCGTTACGCTGAACCTTGGTATCTACGGAATTCTGCGGCTCAACGCTGATCTGATTCATACCGGGTACGGAGCGGGTGTTGTCGCATTGATCGTTGGGAGCATCACGGCGCTGGTGGGAATCCTCTACGCCACCACGGAAAACGATATGAAGACAATGCTTGCTCATAGCTCCATCGAAAATGCAGGCATTATCGTAGCCGGCCTCGGAGCCTTTCTCATCTATCGCAGCTCAGGGCAGCCGGTTGCGGCTGCCATTGCCCTGTCCGCGGCGCTTTATCACATGCTCAACCACTCGATCTACAAGACCCTTCTCTTCCAGGGTGCGGCGTATGTTGAGGCCGAAACCGGGACGCGGGACATGGATCAGCTCGGCGGTCTTTCGCGCCTTTTACCAGGGCTTTCAATCATCTTCCTTGTCGGCTGCCTGGCAATCTCGGCCGTGCCCCCGTTTAACGGTTTCTTCAGTGAGTGGTTGACCTTACAGGCGCTATTGCGCAGCGCAGTTCTATCGTCAACATCGATCAGGATTGTGTTCGCCCTGTGTGGCGCTACTCTCGCGCTCACCGCCGCGCTGGCGGTAACCTGTTTTGTGAAAGCGTACGCCATGAACTTTCTCGGCCTGCGCCGTGGCGCCTGGGAGCCCCGGCTGGGCGGCAACGCAGGCGCACGGTTCCCTGTGGCGTTCCTGGCCCTTGTCTGTCTGCTTCTGGGGACCATTCCGACCTACATTCTTCCCGTGCTCAATCAAACTGTAGAGCCCTTGGCCGGCGCCAGTGTCACCACCTCGTTGGTGCAACCGTTCTTTACTGCGAATGAAGAGAATGGGCAGCTCCCCCCGGCATTTCTTCAGGATTTTCACAATATCGGGGCGCAGTCGGGTAAAGGGCTGTTGCCTGGACGCGGTCTGGTGGTGCTGCTGCGCGGTCTGGAAAAGAATCCGGTGGTCTTCGCCATATCGCCTTCCTACAGCATCGTGGCTCTCGCAATTCTGCTCTTGCTGGCGTGGTTTACCGTTACCCGGCTAACGCATAGACGCGAGGTGGCAAGGCGCGCACTTTGGGCGGGAGGAATTCCACGCCTGCTGCCACAGATGACCTACACTGCGACCGGCTTCTCCAATCCGGTACGTGTCGTTTTTCAGGCTATCTTTCAGCCCAGCATCACCGAGGACACGCGCCAGACCGTCGCAGTACATTTCCGCACCGCAATCCATAGAAAACGCGAGGAGACGCACGTTGTGGATCGCCTGTTCCTGCAGCCCGTCGGGAAGGCAATGCGATCGACCGCCGGATTCCTGGCTGGAATGCATAACGGCAGGCTCAACGACTATGTGACCTATGTTCTCGCATTCTTTCTGCTCATCCTCTTGCTCTATCGCGTCACGTGAAGAACTACTCCGCAATCACGCAGGGATGTCATATCGCCCATTGCTCCTTATGCCTTCGCCGGCATCCTTTCCGAACCTCGTGAATAGCGGATTACATCCACGCGCGACATGGCGATCAAACCCTCTTCCACCATGGCATCCAAATGGGGGACCAGCTTCTTAATCTGCTCTTCCGTGTCGACGATACTCAGCATGATGGGGGAGTCTTTGGAAAATATCCAATGGCTCGCGTGACGAATCCTGGTGCTGGTTCCGTAGCCCTCGATGCCGCGGTACACAATCGCTCCCGCCATGCCCAGTTCCTCGCACTTCGCAAGAATTGCTTCATACAGTGGCTTCCCCTGCCATTTGTCGCCTTCGCCGAAATGGATACGCAGCATATTTGCCTGGAACTGCTCTTTCATGATTCAGCCTCCACTTTTGCCGATGCTTCTCCCGACGCACTTGGGGCCTCCTGCGTTTCTACCGCGTGGGCGCGATAGGAGTACTTGATGATGTCCACGTCCGAAAGGACCACGAGCCCCTCGTCGACCATCTTCTCCACCATCGGAAGAAAGCTTTGAATCTTCTCATCCGTGTCGATGACCGAAAGCATGATTGAGGAATCATGCGATAAGTGCAGCGGCCGATCCTTATGCATCCGGCGATGGGCTCCATATCCGAGAATCCCGCGATATACGGTTACGCCGGCAATGTCATTGGCGCGCATGGCTTCAACCAGAGCCAGGTGAAGAGGCTTGTCGTTCCACCGGTCCGCCTCGCCGATATAGATCCGCATGAGACGCGCCTTGCCTTCCATCTTCAGATGCGCCGGAGGTGTCGCTCTCTTTTGCTTCGAGACTTGGGCGGGTTTGGCGACCGTCGTCTCCTGCATCTCGATCATCCCGGTGCCTGCAAGGTCTTCCAGCTTGCCCAGAATCTCATTCACTTTTTCGGGCGTCTCAATAAATTCAATCTTGAGCGGCATGTGATCCGAGATTTCGACAATGCTGGATGAGTGCATGTGATGATCTGCTCCAAAGCCCGCGATGCCTTTGACCACCGTGGCTCCAGAGACGCCCCGATAGAAGAGAAAATCGAGAATGCTTGAATAGGTCGGGACACCGTGGTGCTTGGATCCCTCGCTGACATAGATTGAAACCTTGAGAGCTTTCCCCGCTTTCAACATTTACCCTCCCTGTGCCCGGGACCGCGTGTTGGCAATCCGCTGGCAAATCTCTATCGCCGAGGCACGCGTTCTCGCGGCTTATGCTCGTAATCCGCGCTGCGAAACCAGGAACTCCGCAGCACGCCCAAGCGCACCCCATCCGCTCCGGTCCAATCCAGGTTCCTTCCGCAACTGATCGAGTTCCTCCCTCAGCCGCTGGCGACAATTCTGCATGATTGCATCGATCCTTGGCGCCAGCACCGGCGATACCTGGCGCCGAAGCTTTGTCCCATGGGGAACGCACAGAACGGCATCCATTCTCAACCAATGCGCAACGTCGGTCCGGTGAATGCAACTGACAAATTCCCGAAGGCGCAGTTCTTCTTCCGCACCCACCTCGTAGCAAACATCGCATACTTGAGTTCCATTTGCGCTCGCCTCCGGCTCATTCAGAATCCTGATGAAAGCTTGCGCGGCAGGGGGAGCGTCCTGAACGGCCGCCAAGCCCCAGGCGTGGAAGTTACACAAGCGACGGGTCTCCACATCCAATCGGTTCTGCAGGCGACCTGCCTGAAACTCTTTCAGGAATCCGCAGAATGGACACCCAGGCTCGTGCAGGGCCTGAAGAATCGACTGATACACGACGAGTTGTCGATGTGTTCTCACCGCAACACCTCCGCAAGAAGTGAGCCACCCCACACAGCGACGAGTCCGAGGAGAAGGCTTCCGACGGCGTACAGCGCGGCGAGCAGAAAAGCACCCGACCGAAGAGTTGAAAGCGTCTCCCACTCATAAGTCGAAAACGTACTATAAGCTCCCACAAAACCAATCGGAATCAGAAAACGCCACGCCGGATTCAGTTCGGCTCGCTTGCCTAGATAGGTGAGCGCAAATCCGATGATGATGCACGCTGTGATATTGATGACCAGGGTTCCGTACGGGAATCTCGTTCCGAAGCGGCCGGAAATCGCCGAGCCCACCCAGTACCGGGCAATCGAACCAAGTGAACCTCCAACCGCGATGAATAAGTACTTCTCCAATTCTTGACCTCCTTGTTTAGCCTTTTGCTTGCGCCGTTTCGGCGTTCGTCTCGGTGTTCCATTTCAGTAGCAACAAAAGGTCTCTTTCTAGCTCTGGCGAGGCACGTCCTTCGGACGACAGCTCGCGCATCCGGTTGAGCTGGGCTCGATATGCATCCGCATAGGAACTCACGAGTGCATCGATTCTGCGGGTCGCGTGCCCGCTCCATTGACGAAGTGCCAACCCATAGCGGTGCAACTCGCCGTGGAACGGTTCGCCCAATTCCTGTCGAAGACTGCGCCGTGCAAGTGCGCCGGCGGCGGCGCGCCCTAACTTTCTCCAGTACGCCGCACCAATTGAACCAGGAATCGAGGCCATCTCAAATCGCGGCGCGTTTCGAAGCAGAATCTCGGCATCTTCCTGGGATGGCATATCGGACCTTGCAATTCCTTTTGCAACCTCTTGAAGACCGTCAACTGCGCTTCTTAGCACGCTCCGTGTCCTGGAAAGAGCACGATCTACACGTCTCTGAACCGCGTCGTGCGTCCACTCGATCAACATAGGCGAGTCAATCCGCCTCTTCGCGTCTGAGCATATACGCACCACTGCCATTTCGGCCAACTCTTCGAGAATGGCTTCTGGTCGCTCCCCCAATTCCAGAAACGCGCGATCGAGATACGTCCGCTGTTCACCAATCTCGCCGCTGATATGCCGCAACTTGGTTTCGATCTCCTTCCCATCGCCTGGAGGAAGCGCCCCACGCTTTCCGTGCTGAAGCGATGTTTCAAGCGCGGCAATCACCGACTCGCGCAGTGCACCGATCTTGCGCGCGGCCGATGCCTGGCGTAAGCTCCGAGCCTGATGAAATCGCGGAAGCAGTTCATGCTCCAGGAAGTGATCGAGTAACGCGGAGCAGTTGGAAAGCGCACTGACCGGCTGAATGAGGATATTGAGCCCAAGTTCGCTTTGTACCTGCGTTTCGATGTAATGACCGACGCGGCGAAGATCCGCCTCTGCGAGCAGGTCAGCTTTGCTGAGCAGGACGATCGCGGGGATTCCGCCTTCGTAGAGAAGGCGCAAAGTCCCGAGATCTTCATCGTTCAGGGTGGACCCTCCGTCGATCAGCAAGAGCGCCAGGTCGCACGCGGGAAGGTAGGCCATCGTCTCCGCAGCACCGCGCCTTGCGAGCGAACCCAGTCCAGGCGTATCCACAAGAACAATCCCCTGGCTCAGGCGAAGTGAGGGAATCTCAATCACTGCGCGAATCACGTTGCGCCGATTGCCGGGATTTCCGTCCTCGCTCACGAGATTTCGGAACTCGTCAACCGATACCTCTTCGTTTCGACCACTGGCGAAGACAATCTCCGCGCGAAGCGAGGCGCCGTAGCGGAGCCGCGTCGGGACCGCCGTGATCGGGTTAACTCCTACGGGCAAGACATCGGTTCCGAGAAGCGCATTGAGCAACGAAGATTTCCCGCTGCTGACCCTGCCGAACAACGCCACTTCAAGATTGTTGTCTTCGAGCCGCGATGCCAGCGAGGCGATCCGCGAGCGATACTCCACAAGGCCATGGCGCGTCACAATGGTTTCAATCATCTGTAGGAGCGCTACGTCCTGACCTGCTTGTTCGAGCCTTTTCAAACGTGATTCGAGATTTGTGCCCAGCTCCTGGCGCAGATACCGTTCCATGCTTTGAGCCACAGAACGAAGCTCATGGACGACGCCGTTGAGTTCTTCCACAACGTCGTCAGGCACGGTACCCGAGCCCCGCATGTAGCTCGGCTTCAATTCCTCAATGGCGATATCGACAAATGCCAGGTGCGTAAGCGCGGCGCGTGTTGCCCGGATTCCGGGCTGATCGGGAGTGATGTTTTGCCAAGCGAGAGCACGAAGAAGCTGCTCGCGAATGCGGCGAATATGATCTTCCAACACTCGTGTCTGCGCAGGGGTTACATCCACAACGTGCCGAGGAAACGGGGACTTTGATGCCGCCTCATGGAGAACTTCCTCCACTTCGCACAAGAGCCTGTCGATGTACGAGCATGTCACGCTCAGGCGGCGGCGCTGGGCTTCGTTAAGGTTGCCATGTGGTTGCGCTTCCGCGTTCATCGAGTGAATCTCGGGTGCCGCCCCGCTTTCGCGTTTGGTGGGAGTACGATTTTCATCGTCAATGTCTCTCGTTCGAAGTCGAAACCTTGAACCAGATCGCGAGCAGCATCGCGACCAGCCAATCCCAACCACATAGCTGAGAGGGCCCATGCATTCATCATGGAACCAAGCTCCTTCAGTTGTGTTCAAGGATCGCTGCCGGGACAAGACTCCGCGACAGGATTCCCCGTCAGGAGTCATCATCTGTCCGGCCTATTGGAATGGACAGCGGTTAAAGGTGAACTCCCTCACCTCAACGTTCCTTGAATCGTAGGATCACGCGCATCTAAAGTCAAGTGATCGCAGATACATCGGTTGACCGCCTTCGTAGGCTCATCGCCCCCAATTCTGCGAGTCAGCCAAAGCCTGCGTTGACTTTCGACCGGCAAATTCTTACAGTCTAATCATCCAGTGCAACGCAGTCGATGCAAGAGCCACCTTAGCCGATGTGTCGAAAGGGGTTAGACTATGAAACGCACGATCGTAGGCGCAAAGTTTCCAAGTTCCTTCGAAGGCTCACCCAGTACAAAATCCCACAAAATAATCCTCCTCGTGATTGTCGGCGTTCTCGCGCTTATGATCTCTCCGGCCATGCGTGGCCAGGCCACCGGAAGTTTCTCCGGCAATGTCACTGATAAGTCTGGATCGGTTATTCCTGGAGCTACGGTCATCGCTACCTCCCAGGGAACAGGCATGGCTCGAGACGGTAAGACCGACGACGCCGGACACTACCTGATCCCTTTGCTCCCAGTCGGGACCTACACCGTGCGCGTCGATGCGGCGGGCTTTCGAAGCGCGGAATCCAAAGATCTGCGTCTTCAGATTGATGAAGCCCGCGAACTCGACTTTTCGCTCGTGCCCGCCACTGTAGTCACTACAGTGGCGGTTTCCGGCGACGCCGTAGCCGTCGAGACAGCCAATCCATCCCTTGGCCAGGTCATTACCTCGCAGGAAGTGTCACAGTTGCCATTGAACGGCCGCGATTTCGTTCAACTCGCCACGCTTACCGCAGGCGCCACAGCGGAGACGAACCCCAACAGCTTTTTCACCTCCGGCAGCGACAGCGAGGTGGCCGCACGCGGTTCGTTCTCGCTCTCGGTGGGCGGTTCGCGTCCCAACAGCACAGACTGGCTGCTGGATGGCGTCGACAATAACGAACTTACAGCCGGCGGCATCGGCATCTTTTCTTCGATCGACGATATTGCGGAGTTCAAGGTTTTAACCTACACCTACTCGGCCGAATACGGGACACGTGCGGGACCGACCGTGCTGGTCACCACAAAATCGGGGACCAACAACCTCCACGGCTCGCTCTACGAATTCGTCCGTAACACCGATCTAGATGCCAAGAGCTACTTTGCGACCGCGCCGGAGAAGTTCAACCTGAACCAGTTTGGCGGGTCCGTGGGCGGGCCGATCAAGAAGAACAAGACGTTTTTCTTTGTGGATGGCGAGCAGAAATATCAACTCCATGCACTGACCTTCACGGGGCTGGTTCCTTCGCTGGCCATGCGCACCGGCGATTTCTCCGCCGACCCTTATGGCAACCCTCTTTCCGGCCTGCAAATTGCTAACCCCAACATGATTGGCGCGTCGACGAATCCGGCCGCCTATCCGAATGTCTATTTTCAGTGCGATGGTTCGGGAAATCCTATGCCTGCCGATACCCATGGATTCCAGGCCCAGGGCACACCCTGCAACAAGATTCCAACCAGCCTGATCGACCCCATTGGACAGGCCATGTTGAACATTTATCCCACGAATCTTGTCAACTCCGGCAATTCCGCCTCCGGCTACAACTACGTCAACGAGCCCGTACGCAGCCTGGACGATACCAGGTTCGATGCCCGCCTGGACCACACGCTCTCCAGCGAGGACAATCTCTTCGGCCGTTTTAGCTACGAACAGGCCTTCTCGTTTGTGCCCGGCGGCGCACCCGGACTTGCCGAAGCCAACGCCTTCGGCAGCAACGAGAACATTATCAACCACGCGCGCAACATCGCCCTCGGTGAAACCCATGTCTTCTCCGCCACGATGGTCAACCAGGCCACTGTTGGCTACAACCGCATCTTCGACTACATCGCTTCGCTGGGTAACTACACCTGCGCCTCCGCCACCATCGGTGGTAACGGCGGCATTCCCAATGCCGATCTTGGCTGCTCATCCGGCGGTGCCCCCAACTCCGCTGCACCATACAGCGAAGGCTTGGTTTCAACTGAATTCACGAGCGGCTATTGGGCTCTCGGCGATCGCGGCTACTCTCCCTTCCAGGGCGGAACGAACATCTACTCGTTCAAAGACGATCTAGACCTGATTCGCGGCAAGCATGAAATCCACACCGGCCTTGATCTCCGTATCAATCAGATGAACGTCGGCACAGCAGCGTTTGGATCTGGCTTCTGGCTCACCGGCACATTAGGAAACTTCACCGGACAAGGTTCCGCCCCCGGCAATCCCGAGGCGGACATGCTGATGGGAATTGTCGGGGGGGCCATCCACGACCAGACATACGATGGCGCCACCACCGGCCGCCGCTGGAATATCTACCGGCCCTTCGTCGAGGACGATTGGCGCGTTACCTCATCGCTCACGCTCAACCTGGGCCTGGCCTGGGACTTGACCACTCCCATCACCGAGGCCCATAACCGCATGGCGGACTATATCCCCTCATTAACGGGAGGAACATTGCTCATTGCGGGCAAGAACGGCGTGAGCAGATCGGCGGGCATCAAGATGTTCAAGGACGCATACGAGCCGCGCCTCGGCCTCACCTGGAAGGTTGCCGGCAGCGATAAGACCGTGCTTCGCCTCGGCTTTGGCATTTATCACGATTCGTCCTGGAACCAGGGTGCGCAGGGTCTGTGGCAAAATCCGCCCAATCTCGGCGAGTCCGATACATTCATCGGTAGCTTTAGCTGCGTCTCCGCGTCTTCATACTGCGCCGCCACGCTTGGGGGGCCAGTTTATGGTGTCGCTACCACCTCCGGCGGCTTTCCGCTCCTCTCCACGCCGCAAGATGTGACCAGCTTCACCGGCACGTACGCCTACCAGCCGACCAACTTCCAGCCAGGCAGGGTTCACCAATATAACGCCAACGTCGAACGTCAGTTGCCGGGAAATGTTCTGCTCACCGCGGGCTACGCCGGTTCGGTCGGCGGCCATCTGCTGGTGATCGGCAACGCCCTCAACGTCAACAGCCCCTCGGCTTGCGGAGCCGCGTCCGGCTATACGCTCGGCTGCCTGCCCGGCGGCGCTCCCTACGCGTACACCAACACATTTTCCTTTTACAATAACGACCAGAACTTCAACTCAGTCTTGCTCTACGGCGATGTGGGCAAGACCCACTACAACTCCATGCAGGTCAAAGCGGAGACCAAGACGCCCAAGTACGGTCTTTACGCACTGGTTGCATACACCTATTCGAAGACCTATGACAACGGCCTTTCCGACGGCCTGGGCTCGGAACTGAGCGCCCCTTACTTCCCGCTGCCCAACTGGCAAAATCTCGATTGGTCCCTGTCGCAGATCAATCTCGATAACAGCTTCATCGGCAGCGTCATCTACGACCTGCCAATTGGCAAAGGCAGGATGCTGGGGGGAGACTGGAACCCTGTAACCAACACGCTTCTCGGCAACTGGCAGGTCACGCTGATCGAAAGGGTCTCCTCCGGGTTTCCCGTTCCACTGATCGACAGCAATAACCAGTCGGGCACCACCTTCAATTCCGGCGGCGACTCCTACAATTTCAACCGGCCCAATCAGGTTTCCGGCTGCAACCCCTATAGCGCAGACCACAGCAAGCACCAGTGGATCAATCAGGCCTGCTTTACCGCGCCCGGTTTGATAGTCAACGGCGTGAACATGGGTGAAGAGTTGGGGAATGCGTCGCGCGTCCCGGTCGTCGGACCCGATTTTGTCAACACCGACTTCTCGCTCGTCAAGCAGTTCGCGCTACCTCGCAAGGAGATGGGCCTGAACTTCCGCGCCGAGTTCTTCAACCTGTTCAATCATGCGCAATACGGCATGCCGGTCAACGATATCAACGCCAGTGGATTCGGCGCCGTGAATTCCACCGTCAACAATCCTCGCCTTGTGCAACTGGCACTCAAACTATCTTTCTGAAAAGGGCAACGCGTGCCGGCGGCTTCGTTTCCGCTGAAGGAACCAATTTGGCTGCTGATGTTCCGGTGGGCTTTACTGAGGCGCCACCGAACGGCACGCAATCGCCGGCACTTTTGAAATCGGAAAGCACGCTGGAATTGCGACGGAGATGTGCCTGCCGTCACAGCATAGGCGAGTCAGCGGCATCAAAATCTGTCGCAGCAATGCTGGCGAGCACGGGCCGAGGCCTCGCAAACAGCATGGCATTTCACCTCGTACTATCTCGTTCGCCTCCTTTTGAGGCTGTCGACGCAGTGGGCGAAGGTTCCACAGGCCGCCAAACGCACAACCGGGGGTTCACAATCATGAGGCAGAATGACCGAAAGATCGTCATCATCGGCGCCGGCATTGCGGGACTCAGCGCCGCAGTCTATGCCCTGAAATGCGGCTACCAAGTTGAAGTGCTTGAAATGCATGACATGGCCGGCGGTCTGGCGATGAGTTGGCGCCGTGGACCCTATACATTCGAGACTTGCCTGCATTGGCTGCTCGGCTCCGGGCCAAACGGAGACTTTCATTCTCATTGGCAGGATATCTTCGATATCGAAAAACTGACCTTCGTCAATCCGGAAGAGTTTGTCCGGATTGAAACTGAGAGCGGCGACAGACTGAGCATCTATACCAATGTTGATCGCCTGGAGGTCGAACTCCTGCGGCGTGCTCCGAAAGACAGTGCTGCAATTCGCGATCTTACGCGCGCGATACGCAGCCTTGGCAAGTTCAGACTGCTCGACCCTTCCGGGGGCTTGGCCGACAACTGGCTGAATATACTCCGCGATCTGCCCGTCTTTCCATTGCTCGGCAAGCTTTCGAAAATCAGCGGGAAGGACTATGCCAGCCGCTTCTCCGATCCCTTACTGAGAAGCTTCTTTTCCAGCGGAGACATTGGAAAAATGTCCGCCATCGCCATGATTTTTTCCCTGGCCTGGATGAATACAGGGAATGCGGGCTACTGCATCGGCGGATCACAGGCTATGATTCGCCTTATCGAAGACAAACTCAAAGAGCTTGGAGGCAAGATACGTTTCAATGCTAAAGCTGAGCGCGTTCTCGTTGAAAATGGCGTTGCGGTAGGCGTGCAGTTGGCGGGCGGTGAAACTGTCATGGCCGATTGGGTGATCTCCGCGGCCGACGGCCACGCCACCATCTTCGATCTCCTTGGCGGCCAATACATCGATGCGGCTACGCGGAACAGGTATGACGAAAAGGAACTCTTCGCTTCATATGTTCAGGTGTCTCTTGGTGTAACACGCAATCTAAGTGGACAGCCTCCAATGTTGACAAGGATTCTTGAGTCGCCCATGTCAGTGGACCCCGGCACCGAAATCGCGAATGTCGGCTTCCGCTTTTTCCATTTCGATCCAAGCTTCGCACCGCCAGGCAAAACTGCAGTCACGTGCATCCTTCCCACGCGTAATTTCAACTACTGGACCGATCTGCGCCACAACGACCCTGCTGCTTATTACGCGCAGAAGCGCCGCCTCGCCGATTGCGTCATCGCCGTTCTTGAGAAGTCCATTCCCGGAGTGCACGCCGACATCGAAACCATTGATGTATCCACGCCGGCGACGGTCTTCCGCTACACCGGCAATTGGAGAGGGACCATGGAGGGATGGCTCCTTGAGCCAGGCGACAGCTTCAAGCCTCTTCCGAACACACTTCCAGGATTGCGGCAATTTGTCATGGTGGGTCAGTGGGTCATGCCGGGCGGTGGGCTTCCATCCGGCCCAATGACTGCCCGACCGGCGGTGAAACTCATCTGCGAGCACGATCATGTTCCGTTCGAAGTCCATGCGGAGCGCGCTTCCATGCCCGAACCTGTTGGGGTATGACCGCGACGTCATTGGAACTTCTTTCGCCGTCGTGTTGCCGTGAATCCATCACCACCGCTCGACGGTCACGATGCCACGCGTGCCGTTGATGCGGCCAACGGCCATCCGGTTCGCTTCCGTGAAGCAAAGTCGTTTGAAACCACGCGGATCTCTCTGATCAGACATCAGAAATCCGAACCTCGAAAGGAGAAGCTCCGCACTGTCAGATTTCGCTCTACGGCGATTCAGGTGCAATCTCACCTAAGATCGACAAGGATGGAATTAGATTGTGTGATTTGAGAGGATTCCTGGCGCCTCGCAGGACATGAACGTCCGAACCCGTAGACAATAGCGCCGCGCACTTGTGCGGAAAAACGATGCACCGCGGTAAACCACTTATCCTCTAACAAAGATCCGGACTCGTGCCAAAGGACTGAAGGGTCCACGCAGCTGCTTAAATCCCCAGCTTGCGTACCTCGTCGTTGTAATACTTGCGGTACAGAATCTCCCACTCCTGCGAGCCTTCGAGGATGATCTTGCGCTGCGACGCGATCTTTAGCCGGGCGGCGGTGTCGATGCCTGCCTCCTGGGTCAGCAGAGCTTCCAGCGCCTTGCGTGCTTCCTGGCGAATGGTGTTGCGGTCCTCAAGAAACCCCACCTCATCGATTTCAGCCAGAGTATCGGCCACCGTGTGGGCCAGCTTGTTGAGCTTGTCGCGGCTGATCCTCATAGCACCGCCTTGTACTTCTTGGCCAGCTCGGTCTTCACTTTTTTGAACATCTCGGCGTATTGCGCGCCACTCTTGCGCATTTCCTCGGAGTAAGCGTCAAGAATGACGCGCACCTCTTCGTTGATGCGATCCTCAAGCGAAAGTTCCTCGATCAAACCGCCAGTCACCCGCGACTCAGTAGACTTCAAGTCGCTGGTAGTGATCATTTTGGCGTCGATGAGGTGCTTGACCGTGCGGCGGGCCAGATACCCAATGTACTCACGAGAAAAAATCATGGGCTAAGGTTCAGGATACCCCATCCACCCGCCTTATGTACACCGCCTACCAGGTGCGGCTCACAGAGGAGCATCATGCCCGCAGGCGCTGCTCCAACCTGCGCCCCGTCGCAATCAATTACGCCGAAACAGCAAAGCTCAAGTCCAGCCCGGCGAGAAAACCCCAATCCGACTCAGCCTTGCCGGTGCGGGCAGCTCTTGTTATTCACGCACTCGTCAGCCAGCCGTAGCCGCTCCACCGGCAGTCCACCCACCAGGTGCTCCTGCACAATCGCCGCTGCATCTTCGAGGCGCACATGCCCGTACCACACCGCCTCGGGATAGACCACGACCGTCGGCCCGTGCTCGCACTGGTCCAGGCAGCCGGACTTGTTGATGCGTACCTTGCCGCCTAACCCGGCGGCCTTCGCCAATTGCTGCAATTCTGCGTGCAGGTCGCTCTTTCCATCCTTCGTGCACGACGGACGAGGTGCGCCCTCGGGCCGCACGTTATGGCAAACAAAGACATGATGTTCAAATGGGGGCAAGTGCAATCCTCTCAATTTCTGGTGACTCCAGACTATAGCCTCGACCACCCCTTCAACCCTCCCTGTTCGAACTTTCCACAATTGTCCCTTGCCACCCGCCGATATCTGCGAAAATGATTGCTTGACCATGAGCACGGATAACCTGCATTCGCTGAAAGACGACATGGTGGCCTTTATCGAGGGACACGGCATGCGCCGCCTCCCTGGCTACATCACCGAAGACATACCTTCCATACTTTGGGAGGATCAGGAAAACCCTGACGCTTGGAAAGATTTTGTCGAGATGGCCAAGCACGTTGGCGCTCCCTTCATCACCTTCAGCGAAATGACTCTCGAGCGCGAAGAGCTCGAAACGCTGATTGAAGAAGCCGGCGAGATGAACTTCCCCGATGACGAATCTACCGAACTGGTAGAGGCCCAGTGGCTGCGTAAATACGCGGGCATGGTCGGTTACATCCAGCTCGGCTTTGTCTACCAGGGCATGGCCTTTCTGCATGAAACCACCACCGAGTGGTATGAGCGCTTCCAGTCCTTGCTTGAAGACATCGAGAGCTTCCAGGACATCGTGATCGACGACCACGAGCACGAACACGACGACGAGGACGAGTAGCCGGGTGAGCACTTTGGGTACGGCGAACATCGGCCCCATCCCGATTCGCAACTCCCCGCCTCGGCGATCCCTTCGCCAGCGTTGGATCATCGCCGAACCGCATCCTGAAGAAGCTGCCGCCCTGGCCCGGGAGGCGAACCTGCCGCAGGTGCTCGCCGAGCTGCTGTTGGCGCGCGGCGTCACGCGGCCCGAAGATGCCTTCGCCTTCCTCAATCCCGAAACATCGCATCTCCACGATCCTTTTCTCATGCTGGGGATGAAAGCCGCCGTGGACCGGCTCGAGCGGGCCATCGCCAATCACGAGCCCGTCCTCCTCTACGGAGACTACGACGTCGACGGCACTGCCGCGGTCGTTCTGCTCAAGACAGCCATCGAAATGCTCGGTGGCGTGGTGCGCTTTCACGTTCCGCATCGCATTCGCGAGGGTTACGGCCTGCAATCCAGCGTGCTTGAGACGGCTCAGGCCGACGGCATTCGATTGGTCATCACCGTCGATACCGGCATGCGCGCCTTCGCCGAAGCTGAAACTGCACACCGCCTTGGTCTCGACCTCATCATCACCGATCACCATCTCCCGGATGCCCACGACGCCTTGCCGCAGGCCCTCGCCATACTCAATCCCAACCAGCCTGGATGCACCTACCCTGAAAAATCTCTCTGCGGCGCGGCCATCGCGCTCAAGCTGGCCCAGGCCGTGCTGGAACGTCGCGACCCTGTCCGCACCCGCGAAAAAACCCTGCCCAGCTTTCTGAAAATGGCCGCCATCGCTACCATCGCTGACGCCGTTCCGCTGCGCGGCGAGAATCGCGTCATCGCCGCCCTTGGTCTTCATGAACTTCGCAGGCCCGTCGGCGCCGGACTCCGCGCCCTGTTCGCCGCCGCCACTCTCGACCCGGCGGCCAAACAACTCACTGGCTTCGATGTTGCCTTTCGCCTCGCCCCCCGCATTAATGCCGCCGGCCGCATGGATGTCGCCTCCGACGTAATCGAGCTCTTCACCACACGCGATATCGCCCGCGCACAGCAACTCGCCGCCAAGCTCGAGCGCCTGAACCGCGAACGTCGCGACACCGAAGCCTTCGCGCTCACCTCCATCGAGAGCCGGCTCGCCACCGACACTGCGCTTGCCGCGGAACGGTTGCTGGTGGTCGATGGCGACGGCTGGCATCGCGGCGTCATCGGCATCCTCGCCTCGCGGGTCGTCGAGCGCACCGCCAAGCCCGCCATCGTAATCAGTGTCGAAGAGGGCGTCGCACACGGCTCCGGCCGCTCCGTCGACGGCTTCCAGCTTCTCAACGCGATCGAGAGCTGTGCCGATCTCTTCACCCGCTTTGGCGGACATGCCTTCGCCGTGGGCTTCGCCCTGCCCGCCGATGCGCTGCCTGAACTCAAACGCCGCCTGAGCCTCTATGCTGTCGAGCGCCTCGCCGCCTGCGAGCCCGAGCGCCTTCTCCGCATTCACGCGGAACTGCCCTTAGACCGCATTACGCCCGTTCTCGCCGGATGGCTGCGCAAGCTGGAACCCCTGGGCCACGCAAACCCCGAGCCCATTTTTGTCGCGCGCGATGTCCGCCTTCTGGCCCCGCTTCGCGTCATGAAAGAACGGCATATCCGTCTGGATCTGGCCCAGTCATCCAACCACTCTCCAGCGGCGTCGGGTTTGTCTGCAATGACTCGCGCAGTGGGTTGGGATATGGCCTTTCGCGCCGCCGAACTCGGCCTCACCGAGGGCAGCCGCATCGACCTCGCCTACAAAATCCGAGAAAACAATCATCCCCAATACGGCGGCCTCGAAGCCGAGATCGTCGGCATCGAATTGGCCTCTTCATAACGCAGCGAGGCCCACGGATCTCCGTGGGCCTCGCAGTCTGCAACTCAGTTGATCACTCGTTCCTATTTGTGCTCCTTCTCCGGTTTGGACTGGTGCTGTTGCTTGGGAGCAGCAGGGCGCGATTCCTGCCGCGGAGCAGGACGGGATTGCGGAGCGGGTCGCGACTGATTGCCAGGTCCGGTTCGCTGCTGGTACTGCGGCGCCGGGCGCGACTGCGGCGCCGGGCGCGACTGCGGCGCCGGGCGCGACTGCGGCATCGACCGCGGTTGCGTCTCGCGCATTGAGCTGGCTCCGCCCCTGCTGTTGAACGATCCCTGCTGCCCCTGTCTCATGGTATTGCCGGGGGCGGTATGCGTTTCCGATGCCAGCGGCCTGGACGCAACCACGTTAGCAGGACGCCCGTGGTTGCTGTTGAAGTAGGAACTCCGGTCGTTCATGGCCGCATTCACATGCTGCGTTTGGAAGGAGGTCCTTCCCACGTGCTGTTCGTGCATGGCTGCCCGCTCTTCGGGACTGGCGTCATGCCGAATGCCACCGGGACCGCCGCTATAAGCCACGCGGCTTCCCCTCGCCACCGTGTAACGATCCACAACCGCCCGGTCCACGTAGGTGTTGTGGACAAACCGATCATTCACATGCATCACCGCCGTGTTGTAGACGAAGTCGTGGCCGCGCCAGATGCCGCCCACAAAACCGATGCCCATGTAGCCGAAGCCGTAATTCACGCCGCCGTAGTAGCCAACGTGCGGTCCCCAGTAGCCGGTATGAAACACGAACAGACCGCCCGACCAGCCCCAATACGGCGGTGTCCAAAGCGCGCCCTCATAAGGCGCAGGCACCCACGCGCCCGGAACCCAGTAATAGCCATCCGGACCGTAGGCCCAATACCCAGGGGTCCACATCAGGCCCGGCTCAGGGCAAGGCGGCTGCTCATACACCGGCAATACAGGTGGAGCAAACCCCACGCTGACGAAAACCCCCGCGTAGGAAGATGCAGGGACGAGACAGAGCAGCAGAGACAAAAGAAGCCAACGGGAATTGCGAAATATTTGCATAACATACCTCCTTAACCTTTCGAGCCTGGCGGACTTGCGAAAGCTGATCCCCTCCGCAAGGGTCCGGGCCTGGTGAACTTGCAGCGGCTATTACGATGCCGCCGGATGCCAGTTCTGGTAAGCGAATCTCGGGGAGTGTATGGCCCTTTGCGGCTTCACATCCGGTCCTCGATTCCAGCTTCCGCATTGGAAGACTTGCACGCCAATCGCGCGGTCAGATTACTCCATCTGAAACCCACCCACACAGAAGAAGTTGCACAAAGAGCTTGACCAATTGGGTTCCGCCTTCGATCTCCCCAGTTACATTACTCATATAAAACACGATAGCGCCTCACTCCTCCCAGGTCAGCCGGGGCGAATCGAGACGCCATCTGTCCATCAGCCTGTTTTAGGCAGTGCCCAGTGAATCTGAAATTAAAGGACCTTGTGTCGGGGGCGACTCAAACAGCGGTTGAAAACACGTAACTTACTGATTTTCCAACGTCCCACAAGTCCCAGCTATCCAGGATGTCCAAGTCGGTAGGACAAATTAGCACAAAATTCCGAACTTAACGGCTGCATGCCCGGGCCGAAACTTCCCCATCGGCCACGACACGCCCACAACTCTGCGTCGCGGCACACGTCCCCTACCCCACTGCACTGTCATTCTGAACGTAGTGAAGAATCTGCGGTTGCCTCTCCGCGTTTTGAATCGGCATTACTTCCGAGTTGTCCACAATTCGCCAACGACGCCGCGGACGGCCCAGTGACGCTATTGCGGGTGATCTCAGATAATGTGATTTGGAGGCAATCTTGAGCCTACTTGATCGATTTCGCAGAAACACTCCGGCGACCACATTGTCGGAGGATAGACCTCTGTCAGCCGAAGAAAGGGCGATTGCAGAACGTCTCCTTCGCGATGCAGCTCCACCACAGGCCCTTGCATTCCTCCCACAGCTTGATCATGTCCGCGTTACTGGCAGGTGTTCGTGCGGGTGCCCCACAGTGGACCTCACCGTCTCGCCAGAATTCCGAGTTGCCGACCCGCCTCCAAATCGCCCTCTCGCTGATGCCATAGGTCGAGTAAATGGAAAGCTTCTCGGCGTGATGCTGTTTCAGAGCGGCGGACTGCTCAGTCTTTTGGAAGTCTACCGGCTTGAGGATGTCAGCGATGATCCTTTCGGCCTGCCTGTGGTAGAAACGATTGAGCGCATGGTTTGGTCGGATGAATTGCCGAAATCTGAGATCAAGTAGTGAACGGATTCGATGCGTCCACTTCAGTTCCGGTCGAATCACCGCCGATCCGGACAGAACTCGAAAATGGGGTTATGTCCGGATTGGCCACGATACGAAAATTACTGGCATGCGTTGATCAGATCAACTTCATCTCGCGTGCCTCTGCTGTCAATTCGGGGTGCCTGCGCAAAGTCGGTTGAATCAAACGGAGATCAAGATCAACGATGATGCTGCCCATTGCTTCGACAATCTTCTGAAAATCGTCCGCCGGCTCGGTTGAACGGCTTCTCTCAAGTACTCGCGACAGTTCCTTGTCGCAGATGCTGATTGCGGCCAGAAGTTCACGGGCCAAATCCACACTTGTGAATAGGTTCTTCGGGGAATCCGATGTTCGTCTAACCTCGGTTGGAGGGTCCGCTTCGCCATCGTTCAGAATCTGAATTTGAGCCCTGTCCCCGATGGAAAGCGTGCCCAGTTCCCAAGTGGAAACTGTCGAGTTCGGCTCATCGGAACTGTCTATCGCTTGAACCGACAAGCGACCCGAGCCGCCGTCCTTGTCATGCGATGAGAGATTCAAATGTACACTGAGCCATCCCTGAGCTTGCAGTGAAGCTCGTACTGGAACTCCGTTGTTGATCGACACTTGAAGGCGCATACCGCACATCCTACACGGCCAGCGCGCCATCTTGGACGTATTACCGCTATGCGGAAGTTACGGTTGCAGGGAACCCGTTCTCACGATCTTCGCGACCAGGGTCGAGCACAAAAGCGGCACAAAAATCCTGAAGCATTCTCTTCACCCGGTGATTTGCAGCAGTTATCGGGTTTGTGTCAGGGCGCGATTCGCCGCGGCGAACCCCGCCGTGAACGGCTGAAATTACGGCGCGTTTCACAGCTGGCGAATCAACTCCCGATTTTCGCATTCGGGAGGGAGCGTGGGGCTTTTAGCCCCACGAAGAAGATCAACAGAATCAACGGGCTTCAGCCCCGGGCCGCCCCTTCGAAACCGCAACGAGGACTTTTCCGCAAGCCCCTGAGCGAGATTTTCAGGCGTATAACCGCATCTTTTCGATTGACCAGACACACCACTTGGCTCTAATACCTTAGACTCAATCCCATGCCAACAACGTGCCGCGCCTGTAGATCCACGGCCAGCGGCGCATAAGGCGCAGCGGGATTCCCGGTTGGAATGAGCGTAGTGCCGATATTCCCCGCCACCTGCCCCACCCCAATATCAAACGCGAAGTGCGGGTTGTCCTTCTGCGTCAACCGGATTGCGTAGTCCAGCGTAGTCGGCAAATGCGCCCTCCCACCCGGCGGGTAGAGGATGACGCCCAGGTTCTTCGACGTCGGTGGCTCCTGCGTAAACCCGGCCGCCGGCACAATCGCCGTGTGGAAGACAAATGGCAGCGGAATACCGAGGCCGCCAAAGAGCCGTCCACCAAACCGCGTAGCCTGCCCGCCAAGCCCGTAAATCGAAGCGTTGGTCGCTTTCCATCCCAGGTTCACCAGGAACGGCAACGGCGGATGCAACCAGGTCTTGGTCACCGCCACGTACAGATCCCCGTTGGTGTAGGACTTCAATGTACCCGTAAGTTCCTGGTCCAGGGCCCCGGTCACAAAGCGGTCGTTGGTACGCACCACAAAGCCGGCCCCGACGCCCGGCATCCATGGTCCGAACTGCCCGTCCTTCAGCGCCACAACCTTGCCGCTGAAGATATTCATTCCGGGAAAGTGCCAAAGGCTGCTGAAAAGCGCGCTATCGCCCTCGATGTGGACGCTGCGCGTATAACCCACTTCAGCGCGGTTGGCAAACCCCTCCGCAATGCTGAAGGTATGCACGTCGCCAATTACCTTCGACGCGTCGACAAAGTGGTAACCCACCGCAGGGTGCGAGAAAAACTGGCCCTTGGCCGAATACACAACGTAGGCCGTAGGCGTAATAAACCCGCCGGTTTGTCCTTCCAGGGTCAGGTTCTGGGCATTCAGCCGGTTGGAAGCGAAGAACGCGGTCGCGAGGCAGCCGCAAATTGTAAGTGTTTTGATGGCAGAAAGATTCACGGTCATTCAACTCCATTGGAGCGCAGGCCCTGCGTCCGTTTACATTTCGGCGAAATCGGATAGGCGCAAGGCGGAACCGCTGGCGATGAATGAATTCCCCTCCTAATGGTATGAAGGAGAGCTCTTGCAGCCTGCATGCGGCTCTGCTTTGGTAACTCCGGCTTTCGTCTTGAAAACCACATGTTTGTAGCACAACCGATGCCTCATCGTCTCCCCCCGCCGTCACAGTGGTAAACTCACGCCATGCCGCGCGGATTATTCATCACCCTTGAAGGTCTCGACGGCTCCGGCAAGACCACGCAAATCAAGCGCTTGGCAGCGTGGATGCAAAAACGCGGGCTGAATCCTGTCCTCACTCGTCAGCCCGGAGGAACCGCAACCGGCGACCGCATCCGCGCCTTGCTCCTCGACTCGAATGCCGCCGCCCTGGCTCCCATGACCGAAATGGCCCTCATGTTCGCCGACCGCGCCCAGGCCATTGCCGAAATCATCGAGCCCGCCCTGGCCGCCGGCCGCATCGTCCTCTGCGACCGCTTCACTGACTCCACCGAGGCCTACCAGGGCGGAGGCCGCGAACTCGGTTCCGCCGCTGTACTCGAACTCCACCGCCTCATTTGTGGCAATCTGCAGCCCGATCTGACCCTCCTGTTGCTGCCTGCGCTTGAACCCAGTCTCGAACGTGCCCGCCATCGCAACCGGCGTGTCAACGAACAGTCCGGACAAGATGAAAATCGCTTCGAGCAGGAACAGGAAGCCTTCTACCGCCGTGCGTGGCTCAAGTACCGCGAAATCGCCGCCCGCGAGCCCGAGCGAGTCGTCCTCATCGAAGGCAATCTCAACATCGACGAAGTGCAGGAACAGATGATTGAAGCCGTCTCCGAGCGCCTTGTCACCAGCGGTCATAACGCCTTGCAACCGCGCTAGTCCCCTCCGCGCACGCATTTGTCTTTCAAAAGATTGCCCTGTGTAACTCCCCGCCGATCATGCCCCGTCCGACGCAGTTATGGCACAATATGAGATGGAAGCTCAAAATGACCGGATCACGAAACAGAAGCGCGTGGATATGGGTGGCAATCGCCGCCATCACACTCGCGTCTGCTTCCCGCGCTGAGGCGGGCCTGCAAAGTGCGAAGGCCTACGCGCACCCGGTCCTCGAGTTTTTAGCCAAGAGCCAAAGCCAATATCCTGCCGTGAAGCCTGGGGTCCCGCGGTTCGTGCAGCATGTGTCTGGACGACCCGTCAACTCGGTTTTTCGTGATTCCGGCTCCGGTACGTGGATGGCGATACTTCCCGTGTTCTTCATCGGGCTTGTGTCTCCCCTGAGCCTGCTCTCTGCCGCATCCATCCGGCGTCTTGGTCGAACACCCGCGGCACCACAGCTTCCCGCCTCTTTCCAGCGCCCTCCGCCCCGCCTCGTGTAATCCGTTGCGCTTGCGCAGCGATGCTTGCAAACTCGCTTGCATGCCGGTTTCTCGGCACTTCGCTGCAAACTCACCGAATTTACACTTGTAAACGGAGATTCCCGTGTCTTTCGACGATATAACCAAGATTTTCGACAAGCTTCTGACAAAAGTTTTCGGCACCGCCAACGAGCGTGCCATCAAGAAGTTGTTGCCCTCAGTTGACACCATCAGTGCCCTGGAATCAGAAACGGAAAAGCTCTCAGACGAACAGCTGCGCGCCAAGACAACCGCGTTCCGCGCCCGCATCGCCGAGCAGATCAAAGACATCACCGATCCCGACGAAATCAAGAAAGCCGAGGGCGCCGCTCTCGACGAAATCCTGCCGGAGGCCTTCGCCGTCGTTCGCGAAGCCGGCTGGCGCGCCGTCCAGATGCGCCACTTCGATGTGCAGCTCATCGGCGGCATGGTCCTGCACCAGGGCAAAATCGCCGAAATGAAGACCGGCGAAGGCAAAACCCTCGTCGCCACCCTCGCCTGCTACCTCAACGCCCTCGCCGGACACGGCGTCCACGTGGTCACCGTCAACGACTACCTCGCCAAGCGCGATGCCGAGTGGATGGGCAAGATCTACGAGTTCCTCGGCCTCACCGTCGGCGTCATCGTCCACGACCTCTCTGACGACGAGCGCCGCGCCGCCTACGGAGCCGACATCACCTACGGCACCAACAACGAATTCGGCTTCGACTACCTGCGCGACAACATGAAGTTCGATATCAAGGATTGCGTGCAGCGCGGCCACTACTACGCCATCGTCGACGAAGTGGACTCCATCCTCATCGACGAAGCACGCACCCCGCTCATCATCTCCGGACCCACTGAGCAGACCACCGACAAGTACGCCCGCGTCCGCAAAATCATTCCGCAACTCGAGTTGGGCGAGGAAAAAGAGGAGTTTGAAACCAAGACCTTCACCGGCGATTACGTCGTCGACGAGAAGCACAAGACCATCGGCGTCACCGACGAAGGCTGGATCACCATCGAGAAAGCTCTCGGCATCGACAACATCGCCGACGCCGAGAACTGGGACCTGAAGCACTACGTCGAAACCGCCATCAAGGCCCACGCCCTCTACAAGCGCGATGTCGACTACGTGGTCAAGGACGGCGAGGTCATCATCGTCGACACCTTCACCGGCCGCCTTATGCCCGGCCGCCGCTGGTCCGACGGCCTCCACCAGTCCATCGAAGCCAAGGAAGGCGTCAGCATCCGCAAGGAAGACCAGACACTCGCCACCATCACCTTCCAGAACTACTTCCGCCTCTATACAAAACTGAGCGGCATGACCGGCACTGCCGAAACTGAAGCCGCCGAGTTCGAGAAAATCTACAAGCTCGAGATCGTCGTCATTCCCACCAACAAGCCGCTCCTGCGCGTTGAAAATCCCGACGTGGTCTTCCGCACCGCGAAGGAAAAATACAAAGCCGCTGCGGACGACATCTCTGCGCTGCATGAAAAAAAGCAGCCCGTGCTGGTAGGCACCACCTCCATCGAGAAAAGCGAGTTGCTCTCCAGCATCCTGGCCCGCAAGGGCGTCCGCCACGTGGTGTTGAACGCCAAGTTCCACGAGCGTGAGGCTGAGATTGTAGCCCAGGCCGGCCGCCTCGGAATGGTCACCATTGCCACCAACATGGCTGGCCGCGGCACCGACATTCTGCTCGGCGGCAACGCTGAGTTCATGACCCGCCAGGAGCTGGTGAAGAAGGGTCATGCGCGCGCCATCAGCGTGGCCGAAGGCGCCATCAGTCCCATGGCCCCCGCCGGCTTTCTGCGCTTCTACTATCAGGGCCAGGAGTTCGAAATTGCCGAGCCGGAGTGGGCCGAGACCTTCAAGGTTCACGCCGACGCCGTGAAAGAGGAGCACGAGCAGGTGATTGACGCCGGAGGCCTCTTCATCCTCGGCACCGAGCGCCACGAATCGCGGCGCATCGACAATCAGCTCCGTGGCCGCGCCGGCCGTCAGGGCGATCCCGGCGAATCGCGCTTCTATCTCTCCCTTGAAGACGACCTCATGCGCATCTTCGCCAAGCAGTGGGTCAGCACTCTGCTCGAGCGCCTCGGCATGGAAGAAGGCGTGCCCATCGAATCGAAGATGATCTCCAGGCGCATTGAAGGCGCGCAAAAAGCCGTCGAAGCCCAGAACTTCGAATCGCGCAAACATCTGCTCGATTACGACGACGTCATGAACAAGCAGCGCGAAGCAGTCTATGGCCTGCGCCGCCAGTTGCTCGAAGGCGTCGACCAGCGCGAACTCATCCTCGAAGACTATGTGGGAGGCATCCTCAGCGGCGTGCTCGACGAATTCGCGGGCGAAAATGTCCGCCCCGACCTATGGAACGTCAAAGGGCTCGATGAACGGCTTGAGAGCCAGTTTGGCCTTAGCCTTTCAGCCGCCGGAATCAAACCGAGGGAGCTCGCGCGGCACGAGCTCGGCGACGCCATCTTTGAAAAGCTCAAGGCCGACTACGAAGCCAAGGAAAAGATCCTCGGCGCTCCGGCCATGCGCTATCACGAACGGATGGTGATGCTCAGCGTCATCGACGGACTGTGGAAGGATCACCTGCTTTCGATGGATCACCTGAAAGAAGGCATCGGCCTGCGCGGCTATGCCCAGCAGGACCCCCTGGTGGCCTACAAGAAGGAATCTTTCGACATGTTCGAGGCCATGATGCTCAAGTTCCAGGAAGATACGGCCCGGTTCCTCTTCCGCATGCAGATCCTTGGCCCCGATGGCCAACCTATCGGGGCCACTGCGCCTCAGCCTCGACGCGCCGTGCCGCCCGCTCCTCCGGTGGCCAGCGCAGCGCATCCCATCACCCTGGACGCTGAACCGCGCGAAATTGCGATCCCCGTCCGCCAACCCTCCACCACCATCGACGCGCTTGAAAAAGAGTTTCACCGCAAAAAGCAGCGCGAGCTGGCTGTCGCTACCCGCGCCGGCGGTGGAGAGTCATCGCAGCCCACGCAGCGCCGCACCGGCGAAAAGGTGGGCCGCAACGATCCCTGCCCCTGCGGCTCCGGCAAGAAATACAAGAAATGCCACGGCGCCGAGCAGTAACAGATGAACAAGGGCCGCGTGCCCCATCCTTTCCGCAGTCACAACGTGGAAAGGGTGGGATGCCTCGAACCTCTCCCATCGGTGTTTCGGTTCCCCCGTCCCGCTGTCAACCCCCGGCCGTTCTCCCTCGTCGCCAACTCCTTCATTCGAATGGCCAAACTCCCCGCTCCGATTTTGCATGGCATTTCGTCTACCGGGCGCACAATAGGAAATGCAAGTGGAATCCCGTGCCGTCGCGGTGGCAGCCCGCCCGGCCGACCACATTTATGAGCATATTGATGCGCATAAATGGTCTCTAAAGCGCACTTAACGCACACTAGAATCAACATAAGTCATTTAAAATAATGATCTTAGTTGAGACTTTGCCTGCACCTACCCCCTGCGTTCTCTTTTTCTTCGCTTTTCTCGCAAAAAATCTGCAGGGAAAGGTGCCTGGGGCTCGGCGCTCGCTGCGGGTCGCCTCACCGCTTCGCCAGCGCCAGCATCAGCCCGAACAGCACTAACGGAATCAGCGCCAGCCCGGCGTAGAGCAACATCTTTTGATTCAATCCTTTGCGTTGCACGCGCCCGGCCGGTCCTGCGCCTCGCTCTTCCACCCCAACCTGCTCCTGGTGCTCCAGGTCCCAGGCCATCTCGTGTGCCGTCGCGTACCGGTGGCGCGGATCCCGCTCCAGCGCGCGATACAAAATCTCCTCCAGCTCAGCCGAAATCTCCCGGTTCAGCTCCCGCGGTGGCGTGGGATCGTTCAGCAGCCGCTCGTTCATCGCCGCCAGCGGATTCTGATCCACAAACGGCACCCGCCCCGTCAGCATCTCGTAGAGCATGATGCCCATGGCATATATGTCGCTCCGCTGGTCGCCGCGCTGGCCCTTCACCTGCTCTGGAGAAATGTAGTCCGGCGTGCCCATCGTCGCGGAAAGATTGACAAAAGTCAGCCTCCGCGCGTCCTCTTTCATCGCGATGCCAAAATCGATCAGCTTGATCTGGTCGTCTGCATCCACCATCACGTTCTCCGGCTTCAGGTCGCGATGCACGATCCCCCGCTTGTGCATGTAGTCCAGCGCGCTGCACATCCCCAGCGCAATCTTGACCGCACGCTCGATAGAGAGCTTCTTCTCTTCGTTCAACAGGGTGCGCAGCAATCGCCCGTCCACCCACTCCACAACCATGTACACCCGGCTGCGCTCTTCGCTATTAAAGGTCTTCACCACACCGGGGTGATCCAGCAGTTGGCCGATCTCCTCTTCGCGTTTGAAACGCTCAAACAGCACCGGGTCTGCTTCCATCTCCGGGTGCGGAATCTTGATGGCGACCTGGCGATCATGAGTAAGGTCAGTTGCCCTGTAGAGCACTGACATGCCGGTGCGGGCAATCACCGCATCGATGCGATAGTGGTCGAGCGTCTCTCCGGGCGCGAGGATCGTCATGGTGGTGTCTGTCGTCATGGGTCGCGTTCTCTTGCTCACCCGATTCTTTCATGCCGGTTCGTAAGAAAGATGTCAGGGAAAACGAAAGAATCCCTGATTCCGCTACTTCCGTTCCTGAATCGCCGCTCGCCTGAATCCACATCTTACCCGGCCCGCAATCGTTCTATATGATGGGATGCGAGTATGCGCCTCATTCCGAGACTCCTGCTGACCTGCCTTTGTGCCGCAGGGCTATTTGTGCCGCCCCTCGCCGCAGCCACCGCGGTCGGATCGCGCTTCTCCCGGCAAAAACATCCCCAGGAGACGGGGTTCCTCAACCGCTCCATCGAGCTGCGCGGCATCGATTACCACTTCCAGATCTACCTGCCGGAGGAGTGGCGGCACGACGACCACAAGGAATGGCCGATCATCTTGTTTCTTCACGGACGAGGCGAACGAGGATCCGAGGGCATGTGGCAAACCCAGATCGGCCTGCCCGCAGCGGTGCGCGACCACCCCGAACGCTGGCCCTTCATCATCGTTATGCCGCAATGCCCCCAGGGCCGCTACTGGACCGACTCCGACATGATGGCCATGGCCATGTCCGCCCTCGACCAGGAGACAGCGGAATTCCACGCCGATCCGGCGCGCACCTATCTCACCGCTCTTTCGCTGGGCGGATACGGCGCCTGGGAACTGGCGCGTCTCAATCCAGACCGCTGGGCTGCCGTAGCTATCGCCGCCGGCGGCATTTTCTGGAGTTATGCCCCCGAACGCTGGCATGCGTCTGCCACGCTTCCCGGCGAATACGCCCACGACATCGGCCACACCCCCATCTGGCTCTTCCACGGCAGTGACGACAATGTTGTTTCGCCACGCGAAAGCGAGCTCATGTTCGCGGCATTCAAAGCGGACGGGGGAAACATTCGCCTTTGGGTTTACCAGGGTCTCAAGCACGACTGCTGGACTCGCGCTTTCGATGAGCCCGATCTGCCGCGCTGGCTGCTCGGGCACCGCCGTGGTCAGCCCGAGCCTCCATCCGCCGAACGCCTCTTCATTCCCCTGCACCCTCCGGCGCTCCGCCTGACGCCGGCACAGCTTGAAAGCTTTGCCGGCGACTACCACGACTCTCATGGACTGCTCGCTGTCACGGTCTTCCGCCAGGGCGACCAACTCTATCAGAAAGATCTGCACGGCGCCATCTCCGAGCTTGCCGCCGAGTCGTTATCCACCCTCTTCTATCCCAACGGCAGCAGCATCAGCCGTCTTATCGTCGACCGCGACGCGCAGGGCCGCGTCATCGCCCTCGTCTACCACGACGACCGCCACGAAGAACGTTGGGAAAAGCGGCCAAGCCTCTCCGCCCGCCTGCCTTGAGCTTCGGTCCCGATGTTGAAATTACCCGGGGAACCGCGCGCAGACTTGTTTCGTAGTATTCTCCGGACGAATGTCGGAGGAAACGACTATGTTTTGCAGCGGATGTGGTCAGGCTTTGACGCCGGGTCAGCAAGTCTGCCCGCAATGCGGACGCCCATTGGCGCCACCTGTTCCTCCAGTTCCGAATCTCGACTTCCAATTGAATAACTACGCCGGCAGAATCAAGGCGCTCAGCATCGTCTGGTTTGTCTACGGCGGACTCTCTCTGGTCTTGGGATTCGCCGGACTCGCCTTCGCCAATGCCTTCTTCCACGGCGACTTCGGTCCCTGGGCGCACGGTCCCTGGTCACATAATCCCTGGGGCCCTGAGTTTTTTGGGCCTGCAATCTTGCGCTTCGCATGGATCCTGCTCCTGGCCCGTTCAGGACTGGCGCTCGCCGCCGCTTGGGGCCTGATGGAGCGCGCGCCCTGGGGTCGTGTCGTAGCCATTGTGGCGGCTTTCGTTTGCCTTCTGAAAATCCCCATCGGCACCGCGCTCGGCATCTGGACCCTCGTCACGCTCCTCGGCTATCGCAACACCACGCTCTATGACCACCTATAAGTTCGACAGCTCTTCGTCCGCGGGGTACGCTTCGTTGTATTCGCAGCCAGGGTGCGATCCCTTCGACCACTAACCGCTGTTTTACAATCGAAGCCATGAGTTTCCCTGAAACCCGCATGAGACGCTTGCGTCGCACAGAGTCGCTGCGCGCGCTCGTTCGCGAGACAACCTTCGACCCGGGTGACCTGATTTACCCGCTATTCCTCTGTCCCGGACAGGGTGTCCGCCACGCTGTCGCCTCGATGCCCGGCGTCTTCAATGTCTCTGTAGACGAGGCGATACACGACGCCGAAGAAGCGGCTAGCCTCGGCTGCGGCGGCCTGCTCCTTTTCGGCCTCCCCGACGCAAAGGATGACTTGGCAACCGGCGCATGGGACGACAACGGCATTGTCCAACAGGGTCTGCGCGCGCTCAAGCAAACCGCCGTAGCCAAAAAACTCGTGCTCATCGCTGATGTCTGCCTTTGCGAGTACACCAGCCACGGCCACTGCGGAGTCATCGCCGAGACCGACGATGGCCAGGACGTCGATAACGATCCGTCCCTCGATCTCCTTGCCCGCACCGCGGTCAGCCTGGCCCGCGCCGGAGCCGACATCGTAGCCCCCAGCGACATGATGGATGGCCGAGTAGCCGCGATTCGCCGCGCGCTCGACAAAAACAGCCTCACCCAAACGCCCATCTTGAGCTACGCCTCGAAATTCGCCTCTGCCTTCTACGGACCCTTCCGCGAAGCCGCCGACTCCGCGCCGCAGTTCGGCGACCGCAAAACCTATCAGATGGATGGCGCCAACCTCCGCGAAGCAATGCGCGAAATCGTGCTCGATCTCGAAGAGGGCGCGGACATGATCCTCATGAAGCCCGCCATGCCCTACCTTGACGTCGTGCGCGCCGCTCGCGACTTCGTAGACGTTCCCATCGGCGCCTACCAGGTTTCCGGGGAATACTCCATGCTGCAGGCCGCATTCGAAAAAGGCTGGCTCGACCGCGACCGCGCCATCCTCGAGTCGCTTCTTGGCATCCGCCGTGCCGGCGCCGATTTCATCGTCACCTATTTCGCCAAGGACGCCGCGAAATTGATCGGGTAGTGCGATGAGATTTCAGGACGAGAAGTGGAAGAAATATGGCAACTTAAATTGACTGTATTTCTGGTTTCGATGGGGTTCGTTCAATTGGGTTGATCCTGGAATTTTCTAATTCACCTCCCTTGGCCGCAAGTGAAGCACCCCCTACCGGACATTGGATACTATCCTCAATCGGTATCGTGGCACACCGATTCTGCTACACTAGACCGAGCGCATTAAGCGGGAGATACGCACCAGGTGGCGTCTGCTTACACGCTGAAGCAAATCATGTTCGGGGAGTGGCTCAGCCTGGTAGAGCACCTGGTTCGGGACCAGGGGGTCGGAGGTTCAAATCCTCTCTCCCCGACCATCTTTAGAATCAATCGGTTACAACAAATCTTCCCGTGCTGAATAGTATGGCCCAAGGGGTCATTTTTGGCAAGGTTTTTCGCCCGCTACACGGCTACACGTGCTACACGGTTTTCACCTTTCCGCTCCGCACTCTTGTTTTGTTTTTGATGAGTAAGAAGCCATAAGGTAAAACCCGTGTAGCCGTGTAGCACGCTATGCCACTGAGACAGCCACGCATCCCGAGCGGGTTAGCGCATCCATCAGCAGCCGGACGCCTGTGAACACGCGGACATTCTTACCCTCAAGCCTACGGACTGCGTACCGCTTACCAAACCGCTTACGCAATTCGCCCATGAGTTGCCGCGCATCCGTGTCCAAGCCTTCACGCTGTGCCCACAGTAGTGCCGCCGTGCTCACATCAGCAACAGCCACGGCCTCATCTGGTGCGGGCACAAGGCAGTCAGCTTGAAACCGCGCTGCCACGTCCAGCTCAGCAAACAACTCCGCTGTTGAATCCTTCACCGATGCTGGTTTCCCAAGCCCGTCCTGAATGACAGACGGACACAGCGCAATCAGCTCAGCAAGAATCCCCGGCAACTCAGTGCGCAGTGTCGCGTCAATGGTTGTCTCCGGCGCATCGCTGAAGTCCGCACGGAAAGGCACCAGCTTCACACGCGCACGGAATGCAGCATCAGCGGGAAAGACGGGCTGCTCATTGGTGGTGAGAAACAGTTTCCATGTTGGCTTAATTTGCCGTGCATCCATCCTCATGGCGGCTGCACTCACGCTGTCGCCACCAGACAAGACCTTGAGCAACGGAAAATCCAGGTTGTCAGTCTTAGCCTCTTGGACGCACACCAGCCGCGCATTCTCCAGTGTTGAAAGAGTCCGCTTGTTGGCGTCATCTGCAAACTTGCTTTCTGCCAGCTCACGCGGGCGCAGCATCACGGCCATGCTGCCAAGCAAGCCTTCTAGGACGCGGATGAATGAGCCTTTGCCATTCCTGCCCGCGCCATAGAGAGCAAAGATGGATTGCTCAGGATATGCGGTGAGACACAAAGCACACATCCGCCGTAGATACTCAGCAAGGTTGGCATCCCCGCAAGCAATCTCCGAGAGAAACCGTGTCCAACGTGGTGTTGGATGGTTTGCATCTGGTGCCACGGTCAAGCACCGTGAGACGTAATCCTCCCTCCGCGCTGGACGCGCTTTCCCGGTGCGTAGGTCGGCCACCAGGCCGCTCTGGCAAGCCTAAGCACGTACTCATCAGTGTCAAACCGCTCCCGGCGCGTCTCTGGCAAATGCAAGCCCACGTAATGCACCACTCCCGAGAGTGTGTTGTAAGCCTTGAGCGTTCCGCGTTTGTCCCGGCCTTCCACTGGAGGCGGATACAGCGCATACAGGCGCTACTCAAGTGGTCAGCCACGGCCTTACTCAGCAGCCGCCTATCCGGGCGCAACTCCCACGCCTGCCCCGTCCATGCCGCAAGCAGCGGCGGGTTGACATCGGTAATGAGTGCAAAGTCTTGATTGTCCTTGAGAAAATCAATAGCCAAGTCCGCTTGCAAAAGAGGCGGGAATGGCCTTGTCCGCCGTGCTGCTTCCAAGCACAACATCCGCGTCCTGTCCAGGTTCGGGCAAATACGGGATAGAGTTGCGCCGTGACATTTCCTGTTTGAACACAGCCGTATTCCTCTTTTGCTTTTCGCAAGTGTTGTGCGCTGCATTTGAAGGATAGCTTGCCATTGATGATTTGCAAGCATGGTGCTTGTTTCGCCACGCCTTCATCATGTGGCTGGGCGTCCGTCTCTGTGAGCGGGCAGTAGATGCCAATTTTCCAGCCACCCGTGATGCGCCGTGCCTCTGTGCGCGCCACCAGCTCATAGTGCTCCAGGTAGCCCAACAGCCACTCCCGCGCGGCCTTGGCTTCATCGCTGGTGACCTCTTGCGGTGCGGCATACTCAGTAGCAGCCACATCCCCGGCAATGCGCATGTAACTGTGCCTCTGTGACCATTCCTGCAGCCTTCTGAGAGCAGCGTACTGACGCGGTGTGGCCGCTCTGCCGTGTGTTCACCTTTCCTTGCCCACGTGCCCGGCAGTTTGGCTACACGCGCAGCATTATGGTTTGTCACGTCCAGCATTGAGTACCGCTGCGCAAGTGAGTGAAGCACAGACCGCACCAGCTCATGCGCCGCTGCGTCGTTCGGGAGGCTGATGCGATAACGCAAGTGGTATCCATTGCCGCAGTCAATCACAGTAGGCACGGGCCAACCCATCGCGGTGAACTCATCACGGCATTGTTCCGCTTGCTGCAGCGCCGCTGCTTTCTCCGCGTCCGTGCTGTTTGTGTCCTGTTGGGCGCGGAGGATCAAAGTCCAGGAGCAGCCATTCACGGCGGGCAATGTGCGCGTCCGCCGCTGTGTTGTATGACCGCACCAGCTCAGCGGGGTTGATCAGTGGTGTCTGGTGTCAACGCATCAGCACGGAGCGGGTTGAGTGTGGCCCATGCCGCTGTGTAATTACCCAACCGCTCCACTGCGGACAGCGCGGCTACTTCATTGTCAAAGTAGCCCGCGAATATGCCTCTCTTGCCCGTAGTCTATGCGTACGCACTTCATGTATGCCTGAGAACAGGTTCGTCATGCGGCCACCTCACCAAAAGTTTGCCCTGAGCTGGGCCTTGAACTGACGTGCACAGAGCTTGCGCACAGCGCGCACGAGCTTGCGCGGGTGCAGGTTACGCTACCTCAGATGGCCGTGCCATCGGCCCATTGCAGCCTGCACCCATGACTCATCGGGCAGTTTCGTATCAGAGACGCGTCATCCCAAACACACGCGTCTGCGGCGGCAGCTTGACCTCGAGAGACCGTTGAACTCAGGGTCACACATTCGAGCAGTTGCGCGGCAATGGCAGTAGACTACAGCGCAGCGGACATACACGAGGACTTTGAGCTTGGCGCATAGTCTTCCCGATCACTTCGCTGTGTCCGCCGGGAGTGTGCAATACTCCACTGAGGTGTGAGCGTGTCGAGTACACGCAGCGCAGCATCACGAAGCAAGCAACCATCCGAACTTGCGAACCTGCTTGCGAAGGTGCCGCACCAAGAAGGGCGCGAGCGCGGGGTTGCCGTGTAAGTGTTGGCTGAACTCCCGCAACACACGCTCTTGCTTCGGTGTCTGCGGCGTGGCGAATTGGAGTAGCTGGTTAATGGTGCGCGTACGCGCAGACTGAGCACAGAGATCTTCAGACTTGTGATTTACAACAGGCATAACGTACCTCATCGCGGCTGGCCGCGTTGAATTTCCGGTGGCTGCGCGTGGTGTCGCTGCCCTGTCCCGGAGGTACGTCGATGCGGTCCTTTATTGGTTCGGCCCGGAGGCCGCTATGCCTATCCAACAGCACAGGGACGCAGCATCGAAAGCATCCCATTAGCATCTTAGCATGTGGCTAGCCAAATAGAACTGTGGAAAACTCCTAATTCTGTGGAAATCGAAGTATGTGATTGATACTGAGGTGGTTGCTCTCTTTGGGGTGGACTGAAAGCGCAATATCGCTCCAAAAGGAGAATAGAAAGCGAAAATGGGATTTATTTCTGTGCGTATGAAGAAAAGACTACTGGTGTGCTCTCCTACGGACCCTCTTTAACATTTGACCCCGCCCCCCGGCCCCTTTCACCCCGCTGGACACATCGCATGAAAGCGGGTGGGGGTAGGGTCGAATCTTGAAAGGCATTGCCCTGAAAGAGCGCCGCAATCCATTAATCTACTTACGGATGAACAATTCTTGAAAAACAGTAAACCATTCAAAATAATATGCTTATTCGTGGGAATGGCCCGCCCGGAGACGGGCCGCTGAGGTTGAGTGCGTTTATTTTTCGGTGACTCCCGTCACGTCCAGTCGCTCTTTGAGTATCGTGCCCAAACTTTTTGTCGTGCATGACCACGGTCAAGCTGCGTGCGTCCTGCTTCGCGACGGAGTAATCCTCACCAACGATGAAGTCCTGTGATCCCCAACTGTGAATCTGTTGCGCCGTGTAATGCTTTGCTCCGATGTCCCCTTCGAAAACGCTCATCCGCGCATCGGGCGCTGGTCGGTTGCGTTGAAGATTCCGTACAACGAGTCACGTGCAATGATTTCCGCGTTTGCTGTAGCTAACAACAAGAGCATCCAAAAGAATTTCACTACGTCCCCCTGTGGAGTTTGATTGTTCCCGGATTGTATTCCGTGTTATCGGAGTAAGCTGAACTGCTGGTGCGCGGCTTGCAAGTCCGCAACTGCGAGGTGGCAATATCGCTGCGTGGTCGTAAGGTCAGCGTGTCCCAATGTGCGCTGTAAGGCGAGTGCATTTCCACCCCGGCGAAGGTAATTGGAAGCGTAGCTGTGCCGGGCCGCGTGTAGTGTCCGGGCGGGTGGTTCAAAGCCAACCTTGCGGCACAGAGTCTTAACGCTGCGGAGGACATTTCTCCGGCCCAACTTGGTCCCGTTCCGCGTTATGAAGACAAGCCGATTACCGGGCGCATCTGCGATGTAACGCACCAGACGCTTGCGGAGTTCGGCGCTGAAAGGAACGATTCGCGTCTTGCTGCCCTTCCCGTCCAGCCGCACCAGCAGATTGTCGAAGTCAATGGCGTCAGCACACAGGGAAAGCACTTCGCTGATGCGTGCTCCCACATCGAACAGGAACAGCATGATTAGGTGCGTTCGCAGCTCGGCTGTCCTCGGCTTGTAGGCCACCAGCCGATGTATTTGCTGCTCCGAGTACACGGCCATGTTGTTCTGTGGTTCCTTGAGCCGGGTGAGTTTCGGATGCTTGCAGCCCGGCCCGCATTTTGTCTCAGGGGACGCAAGCCAATGCGCGTAGGCATTCCAGCAGGTAATGGCGCTGTTGATGCCTGTTGGTTTCAACCCGCGTTCACTCATCGCAATCACGGCGTTCTGGAGGTCGGCTTGTGTGGGGTTTTCAGGTATCCAGCCAAAGCAGTATTCATACCAGCCAAGGGTTGCGGGCGAGACACAAACGAAGTATTTGCGGTGCTTGATGAAGTCAGCGAAACCAGCCATGAAAATTCCTCCCCAAGGGGTCAAATTCCGGGAGGAATCTTGCAACTGTATGATTCTAAAGGGGAGTGGCTCAGCCTGGTAGAGCACCTGGTTCGGGACCAGGGGGTCGGAGGTTCAAATCCTCTCTCCCCGACCATTAAAATCAATGACTTACATACGATTCTACAATGGTTAAACAGCCTGGGGTTCCCAGAAGGGTTCCCACTCTTTGTCAATTCCGCCGTCTGTGAGGCCCTTCAGCGGAGTAGCGATTCTCTTCTTCTCTTCCACATCCGGTTCAGCAAATACGGCTTCGATGACTCGGGTTACAGCCTCGACGCGCTCGTTCCACCACGTCTTCGAATAGACATCAAGCGTGATGCTTCCGGTGCCTCCTGCGTGGCCCATGTTGTCACGGGAAACCTCGAGACGAGCGCCGAAGCGCCGCATCAGGCTGGCGTGCATGGTCCGGAAGCTCCGGGAGTCGACCGTCTTTGGCAGTCCCAGCCTTTCTGCGATAGGTTTCAAGTGCCGGTTAAGCAGATTATGCCGATCCAGAGGCCTGCCGAGCTTGTTGGCAAAAACAAGGTCATCCGGCTTGCGGAACTTTTTGTTGCTAGTATCTAGTTGCATAAGTTCGCGTACAGTGTTTTGGGATGTTTCTGAAAGACGACCTGCTTCTTCCATTCGAATGGGTGTGCGGTCTGGTTGTAGGCAGCGATAAAGTCGTCCATGTGTTTGCGGAGCTGGCCAGGACTGGTGAAGCTTGCCCTACTCAAAGATTGGCTCTGCAGGATTGAAAACCAGATTTCCACCTGATTCATCCACGATGCGTGTGTGGGCGTGAAATGGAAATGGACGTTTTTGTGCCGGGCCAGCCAACGGTCGCGTTTGGGTTTGTGGGTGTTGAGGTTGTCGAGGATCACGTGGATTTCGCGGTCGGGATGCTCGGCTACGATGCTGTTCATGAAGTCGAGAAACTCCATACGGCGGCGACGTTTGTAATGATCGCCCTTCACCAGCCCGGTGGCCACCTCCAGAGCCGCAAACAGGGTGGTTGTGCCATGCCGCTTGTAGTCATGCTGAAAGCCCGTGAGCGCTTTGCCGTTGGGCAGTTTCAGCCAACCCTGAGCCCGTTCCAGGGCCTGGATGTGAGGTTTTTCGTCGATGCTCAACACCAGAGCATGTTCCGGCGGGTTCAGATAAAGCCCGACCACATCGGCGGCTTTCTGTGCAAAGCAAGGATCGGTGGAAACCCACCAACTGTGACGCCGTTCCAGCGAAATTCCATGTTTGCGCAGAACACGCCAAATCTGATCGTCGGAAATATCCTTCAGCGCCGCTGCCAGCAAGGCGCCATTCCAACGTATGCGTCAGAGCAACCCACCTGTTTGTTGACTTCGGTTTGTGATGTTCTAAAGGCATGAGCGATGGGACAGTGGGATTGGTGCAGCGGCGTCGGCGTTTCAGTCGCGAGGAAGCGAAGCAACTGGTTGGGGAGTATGAATCGAGCGGGTTAACACGGCAGGCATTCTGCGCCGGCCGTGGGCTGAGCGTGGCAGCGCTGGATAAGTACCGCCGGCAGCATGGTCAGGGAACAGGGAGCAGTGAAGGGCGGCTGGTGGCGGTGGAAGTAATGCCGGGCAACTCGGCGAGCAAGATCAGCACCGCTTTGTGCGTCGAGTTGGCGAACGGGCGCCGGATCGGGGTGGGGAGTGGATTCGACGCGGCTACGCTGGCACGTTTGCTTGCCGTACTGGAGCAAGCGTAGGCGATGTTTGGATTTGGGCCGGCAACGCGGATCTACGCGGCGACCGGGGCGACCGACATGAGGAAAAGTTTCAACGGTCTTTACGGGCTGGTGCGCGATAGACTGGGCTGCGATCCAACGAGCGGTCATGTTTTCTTGTTCACGAATGCGCGGCGCAACCGCCTGAAACTTTTGGTTTATGACGGGAGCGGGCTTTGGGTGGCGGCGAAAAAGTTGGACGGCGGAAGATTTCGCTGGCCGGAGAGCAACACCACGGCGACCAGGATTGTGCTGAGCCCTGAGGAACTGGCGCTGCTGGTGGGCGGTATTGACCTGGTCGAAACGCGGCCGCGGAAGTGGCATCGCAAGCCATTGCTGGAAGCATCAAGAGAGTCACTGAAAACCGCATAAACACTGCATAGTTCGCATACTTATCCACAGAAAAGTTTGTTATGAAAGAAGCATCGTGAGTGAGCCTCTCCAGCCGACGCTTCCCCCGCACTCAGATGCCTTTCTCGCCGAGATCAACGCACAACTGAAACATCAACTGGATGCGGCCACGAAGGAACTGGCCTACGCACGGCTGAAGATTCAGATACTGGAAGAGCACCTGCGCCTGCGGCGGATCGCCAAGTACGGGCCGGGCAGCGAGAAGTTGAGCAATCTCCAGTTGCATTTGCTGGAAGAAGAGCCCGGCGTCACCAGTGAAGAAGTTCAGGCCGAGAGCCAACGGGAAGCGTTGCCGAAGCCGGATGAGAAGAAGCGGCAGCGGCGCGCGCATCCCGGCCGGCAGACACTTCCTGCTGACCTGCCCCGCGTGGAAAAGATCGTCGCTTGTACGGCCGAGCAGTGCGTGTGCGGCAAGTGCGGCGCGGAAAAGAAAGTATTCGGCTACGACGAAAGCGAGGTGCTCTGCGTGAAGCCGGCCGAGTACTACGTCGAAGTCACCAAGCGCGAGAAGAGGGCTTGCAGGCAGTGCGAGGAACAGGGCGTGGCCATGGCGCCGCTGCCCAAGCGGATCATCGACAAGAGGCTGGTCTCGGACCGCATCATCGTCGACACGATTGTGAACAAATACACGGCGCATCTGCCCTTGTACCGGCAGAGCGCGCTGCTGGAGCGGGACTGCGGCATCGAGATCACGCGGGCCACGATGTGCGGCTGGGTGATGACGGTGGGCGAGATGCTCTTGCCGGTGGTCGGCGCCATGCGCAAGGAACTGCTGGCCAGCGGCTACATCCAGGCCGACGAAACCCCGGTCGATGTGCAGACGCATGACAAACGCGGCAAAAATCATCAAGGCTATCTCTGGCAGTACGGCACGCCAGGCGGCGGCGTGGTCTTCGATTTCCGCATGAACCGCGGGCGCGAAGGGCCGAAGCAGCTTTTGGGCGCCTTCGCGGGGATTCTCCAATCCGACGACTACATCGCTTACGAGCGCGGCCTGGGCGGTCCGGGCATGGTGCACGCCTGCTGCTGGAGCCACGCGCGAAGGCACTTTGTAGACGCGGTCAAGCTCAACAAGCAGGATGCCGGCTCGATTCGCGCGGTTGAGCTGATGGACAAGTTGTTTTCGATCGACGCCCAGGCGCGTGAGGAAAAGATGGATCACGCCGCACGTCATCTTTTGCGCCAGGAAAAAGCGCCGCCCGTACTCGACGAAATCCGCGAGCACATCGTGGCCACGCGTCAAGCCGTGCTGCCCGGCAGCAAGGCCGGTCAGGCATGCAAATACACGCTGACACTCTGGGAAAAGTTGACCCGCTTCCTCGACTACCCCGAACTGGAGTTGAGCAACAACCTTGCCGAGAATTCAATGAGGCCAATAGCTCTTGGCAGATCCAACTGGATCCATATCGGCAGCCCACAGGCTGGACCGCGCGTAGCCGCCATCCTGTCCGTCATCGAAAGCTGCCGCCGGCTCAACATCCGGGTACGTGACTACCTCACCGAAATCCTGCCCGGACTCGGCGACACGCCCATTCAGCGCGCTGCCGAACTCACGCCCGCTGCATGGGCGGCCAAAGCGCAAGCTTAAAGACATCTCTCATCGCATCGCGCCCAAGTCAACCGTGTAATTGGCCGGACGGATACATTCCAACGCGCATAGCCTTTGGGCGGCGCCTGATCCAGTTGGGTCAGAATGCGACGTTCGCTCTTCAGGTCGTAGGTCGCTGGTTTGCCTGGCCGCGGTGCATCCTGCAACCCCTTCATCCGGTCGCGCAAAAAACGACCGCGCCATTTGCTCGCCGTGGCTGGCCGCGTCTTCATGTCCGCCGCGATCTGCTCGTTGCTGGCCCCAGAAGCTGCCCGCAGAATCACGCCGGCTCGAAACACATCCCGCCTCGCACTGGTTGTGCGACGCACCACCAACTCCAAATCACTCTGCTCTTCAGGCGTAAGCGCAATGCTGCGGGCCTTCATGCATAGCACTATACACCATTCGCTCATTTATGCAACTAAATACTAGATCTGGCGACGCATTCAGAACTCGAACTTCTCATATCCACTGATCGCAGATCCTGGCGAGTTTAAAGAACCACCAAAATCTCCCTCAAGATACTTGCGGGGAATTGTCAAGATCATAGGCTCTGATATGGTGGCAAACCTTAATCCTATCCTGCATCCGTAACCGGTAAAACAATTATCTGCACTTAACGGCTGTGCTCTTAGGGCGAAAGAGATTGTTTCATCTACATCTCCATCGAGAATTAGAAGTAAGATACCATCGCCGAAAGCTGTTGCTCTTGCCCCTTCGATTCGGGCACTAGAAATGCACTTATCTCCGGCAACCATAATCGACACTAGGTCTCTGACAACCTGAATTTGTTCTTTCTGTAGCCGAACTTCTGGCGCGCCTTTTTGCGTGTGAACTTCCAATTGATGACGACGTGGTCACGATTCATTCTTCGGTTCCATGCTTGCGCTTCGCGGCTCAGATCCGCAAGCGATGGGATTCTACGGAGCCCCAGGCACTCACGGCTGAAGAGGCTGATCTCGATCTCGGCCTGGTTCAACCAGCTACCGTGTTTGGGTGTGTAATGCACCGTAAAGCGATCCCATAACAGGCCGCCGATCCTTTCTCCATAACGATCGACCAACGCCTTACGGCGGTGTGAACTCAGATTGTCCATGACCAGATGAATGGTGTCGGCCTCGGGATAAGCGGCGACGATCTGCAGCAGATAATCGGCGAACTGAGGCGCAGAGCGGTTGGGCGTCACCTTGGTAAAGTGCCGCCCCGCTTTGGGCTGCACGCCGCAGAACGCGTTGGCCGTGCCGCGGCGCCGATACTCGCAGTCCCGCCGTGCCACCCTGCCCGGCCGCATGGGGCGCGGTGGGCGAACGTCGGCATGCAGCACCATCGGTTTTTCATCCATGCAGACCACCGGCTCCTTCTCCGACAGCGGCTTTTCATAGAGAGCCAGAACGTCTTCCATGCGCGCGATGTACTCCGCGTTCATCTCCGCGATGCACCACATTTTTTTCCCGCCACGGCTTCAGTTCATGGTTCTCCAGCAGAATACGGATGGTTTCCCGGCTCACCGGCGGCCCCAGCTTGCGTTTCGCCGCTTCCTCGGCAATCAGCCGTACGCTCCACCGCGCCCTGCCTTGCGGCGGCGGGCCGCAAACCATGGCCACGATCCGCTGTTGCTGCCCCGCGTTCAGTACCCGGGCCTGTCCCGGACGCGGCTTTTCGTACAAAGCCGAGTCCAGCCCCTCTTCTTCGTACCGCCGGGCAATAGCTCGTACCGTCTTCGGCGCTACGCCCGCGTTTACGGCCACCTGCGCCACCCTCTGTCCACCATCGAGCTGGCGCAAGATGGAAGCCCGCCGCAGCACTCGTGCCGACTCCTGCCCCTTGCTCAGCGTCTCGGTCACTTGCCGCCGATCCTGCCTTCTCAACTCAACATGCACTCGGTGATAGCTTTGCATGCTCCAACTATGATGGCCCACTTGCCTTCAGGAAAGTACCTACAAAGGTACATCTTCACATTGTCATAGATCTAGTGAGGGATTGTTCAAAATGAACGAAAAAAATGTGGCCACAAAGAGTGGACGTTCGGGCACAAAACGAATCACTTGAGCAAAACCATTCGGCGGTCTGAGTTTGATTCGGCTTGCAATTTGCCAAAGAGAAAAGCCAGTATTACCAATATTTGCGAACATTTCGTGAACCGTATTGCCATCCGTATTGTCTGCCGTTGGAATTGGCGCCGGAATGACTGGATCTCGAAAGTGATCGACGACGAAAGAAGTTCCTAAGTCAACGTCCAATCTCTCGGTAACGTCAACTGTGCTTGTCGTGCAGGCCTGTTGATATAATCCAAGAAGAAGTGCTGTCCTAACATCTGTTGCTCTGTACTCCCCCGCATCGAACATGGGCAGCGTTAGCCACACTTCGGTCACCTGTCTTTTGGAACTAGACAGGGTTGTAATCAGATTTGATGCATTTTCTTTGCCTAACTCACTCCTTGTTGACCTCAGGTCATCCTGAACATTCCCTAAAGTAGCTTGGGTCTTGTTCAGGTCGCCTCGCACAGCTTGCAGTTCCTCTCTAGCGCCATTCAAATTCTTTTGGGATTCATTAAGCTGCGCTCGTAGAAATTGCCTATCTTTATCAGTTATGATCTTATCGTTCGCAGCGCTCTTGTCTTTATCGGCATCTTGCCTTTCGGTTTCGATTTCCTTCATCACACCAAAAACTAGTGTGAGAAACAGACAAAATAAGGAGATCCAGCCTCTCGTATTTATCCGCTTAAGAAAGGGCTCACCTTTCTCATTCTTCTCCCATGTATCTCCGCCGAACGCAGCAAGGGTTGCAGCCGATGCGACAATCACCAAAGTGATATTGAGAAACGTAATCATACGGCAATTGACGGTCATTCTACCGCGCGGGTCAAGCTCGAGAACAGAAGAAAATTGTATGACGCACTGGGCTGCCTTCCTTCTTGCCTGCTGTACAGGATCATCACCAGGGTGCGCCGGAACAGGTTCCCGCTGGCGTTGATCACTCTGCCAATTCTTCCTCGCTCAGGATGCCGGAAGCCGTTTGCCACTCTGGGATTGGGAATCAACTTAGGGAACTCCGGTCGCTTTACTGTGTCGATGCTACGGCAGAATCGACCAGTTCACAGCGCTCGAAAGCACACCTGGTGACGATCATTAGGACTTGCGATGCAGGCAAGGATAGGAGCACAAGAGGCGGGGATTATCCGCAGGTCACTACTCAAAAAACGGCTTCCTAGTATGTAAATATCCCCCGGCAGAGCCGGGGGCTTTACGTTGTGAGCCGCTCAAAGCGGCTTGAGCGGGGTCGCTAACGCGGCCCCGACGTGATTGGGGCCGCCTTTCGGCGGCTACTTCCACATCTTCAGTTGGTCTAGCCGCTTGTCCTCCACTTCCTGATTACGGATGTACTCGCGGATCGCCGTTTCGTCGCGCCCCACGGTCGACACGAAATAGCCGCGCGCCCAGAAATGTTGACCCGCGAAATTCTGCTTGTGCTCACCATAGGTCCGAGCCAGATGAATCGCGCTCTTGCCTTTGATGAAGCCCACTACTTCCGACACCGCATACTTGGGCGGAATCGAAAGCAACATATGCACATGGTCAGGCATCAGATGGCTTTCCAAAACCCGGCTCTCCTTCTGCTCGGCCAAACGCCGGAACACTTCGCCCAAATGCTGCCGAAGACCTTCATAAAGTACGCGGCGCCGGCATTTGGGGATGAATGATACGTGGTATTTGCACTCCCATACGGAGTGACTTAGACTCTCCAATTGGTCCATCCGGATTCTCCTTGACGTGTGCTTTGGTCGGCTCACGTCTGGAGTTTCTTGGATGGACTCCCGCAAATGTCAAACTGCTACTGCCACCCCGGCAGAGCCGGGGGATCTCCTCACGCTTTAGTTGCATAAATGAGCGAATGGTGTATAGTGCTATGCATGAAGGCCCGCAGCATTGCGCTTACGCCTGAAGAGCAGAGTGATTTGGAGTTGGTGGTGCGTCGCACAACCAGTGCGAGGCGGGATGTGTTTCGAGCCGGCGTGATTCTGCGGGCAGCTTCTGGGGCCAGCAACGAGCAGATCGCGGCGGACATGAAGACGCGGCCAGCCACGGCGAGCAAATGGCGCGGTCGTTTTTTGCGCGACCGGATGAAGGGGTTGCAGGATGCACCGCGGCCAGGCAAACCAGCGACCTACGACCTGAAGAGCGAACGTCGCATTCTGACCCAACTGGATCAGGCGCCGCCCAAAGGCTATGCGCGTTGGAATGGCGCCTTGCTGGCAGCGGCGCTGAAGGATATTTCCGACGATCAGATTTGGCGTGTTCTGCGCAAACATGGAATTTCGCTGGAACGGCGTCACAGTTGGTGGGTTTCCACCGATCCTTGCTTTGCACAGAAAGCCGCCGATGTGGTCGGGCTTTATCTGAACCCGCCGGAACATGCTCTGGTGTTGAGCATCGACGAAAAACCTCACATCCAGGCCCTGGAACGGGCTCAGGGTTGGCTGAAACTGCCCAACGGCAAAGCGCTCACGGGCTTTCAGCATGACTACAAGCGGCATGGCACAACCACCCTGTTTGCGGCTCTGGAGGTGGCCACCGGGCTGGTGAAGGGCGATCATTACAAACGTCGCCGCCGTATGGAGTTTCTCGACTTCATGAACAGCATCGTAGCCGAGCATCCCGACCGCGAAATCCACGTGATCCTCGACAACCTCAACACCCACAAGCCCAAACGCGACCGTTGGCTGGCCCGGCACAAAAACGTCCATTTCCATTTCACGCCCACACACGCATCGTGGATGAATCAGGTGGAAATCTGGTTTTCAATCCTGCAGAGCCAATCTTTGAGTGGGGCAAGCTTCACCAGTCCTGGCCAGCTCCGCAAACACATGGACGACTCTATCGCTGCCTACAACCAGACCGCACACCCATTCGAATGGAAGAAGCAGGTCGTCTTTCAGAAACATCCCAAAACACTGTACGCGAACTTATGCAACTAGATACTAGTCCCTACTCCCTAGTCCCTATTCCCTGGTTTCTCGTCCCTATCTCCCTACCACCGTCCCCAGGCCCGCGTCATGTAGTCCGCCAGCGTCATGCCCACAAGCACCAGGAACATGAAGATCCCCGCCATCGCCGTCAGCTTGGTCAGCTTGGGGCTGTACTTCACATGCATGAAAAACAACACCACGAGCATCGCCTTGATGACCGCAATGCCCAACGCGACAATCGCGTTGAAAACTCCCATTTCAATATAAGAAGCCGCCACCGTGGACCCGGTGAGAATCAACAGCGCAACGCCGACGGCCACATAGATCCTGGGGCTGACGATGTGCAACTCATGTTCATCGTGTTTTTCTTGTTCGCTCATGCCAGTGTCCTTCATTGATGTCTGCTGATCAGGTACAGCAGCGGGAACAGGAAGATCCAGATAATGTCGACGAAATGCCAGTACAGTCCGAAGTTCTCAACAAACGCGATGTGCCCCGTGGTATAGGCTCCGGCCTGCGCCCTGAAGATCATGAAGATCAAAATTCCAACTCCGATGATCATGTGCAGCGCGTGCATCCCGGTCATGGCAAAGTAAAGGAAGAAGTAAAGCTCCGTCTTCGCCGCCATGTCCGGCGCCAGTACCTTGTCATGATATTCAGCGAAAATCTCCGGGTCCGAGGGAGGATCGAGAAACGACTGTTCGCTGTAATGAAAGCCCGGAACGTGATGCTTTACCCATTTCTCGTGGTACTCAATGGACTTGATGCCCAAAAACACCAGGCCCAGGAGCAGCGTAAGCGACAAAAATCCCACCAGCGCTCCTTTGCGCCGCGTCTCCGCGCACCACACGCCCATGGCCAGCGTTAAGCTCGATGTAATCAGCACCGCCGTATTCGCCGTGCCCCAGCCGATACTCAACTGGTGCGAACCTTCAACAAAGGCGGGATAGTACCAGTTGCGGAGGATCAGGTAGGCGGTGAACAGTCCTCCGAAAAACATGACTTCGGTCAGTAGAAACAGCCACATCGCAAAGCTCACAGCGTCTCTTTGCTGTCCGATGGTTTCGAAGTGGTGACGCTGAAATGGCGGATGCTCGTGGTGAGCCACCTCCGCGCCGCCTTGGGTCATCACGGGGCTATCCGACACTGGCTACCTCTTTTTCTTTCTGGCGCTCGAGCCATTCGTAGTCGTAGGCTTCGTGGTCCATGATGGGAATCTCCGGGAAGTTCTCCGTCAGCGGCGGCGACTGCACCTGCCATTCCAGCCCCGTGGCCTGCCACGGATTGTTGCCGGCAATGGCTCCGTACTTCAGCGACCACGTCAGGTAAAGCACCGGCAACAGGTAGCCCACGCCCAGCACCGAAGCGCCCGCCGTCGAAAATACATTCAGAATCTGGAACTCCGGCGGATACGATGCGTACCGCCGCGGCATGCCCAGCGTGCCCAGAATGAATTGCGGGAAGAACGTCAGGTTGAATCCAATGAACGTGACCACTGCCGCCAATTGCGAAATCTTTTCCGGATACATGCGCCCGGTAATCTTCGGCCACCAGAAGTGAACTCCTGCGAGGAATGCCATCAACATGCCGCCGACCATTACAAAATGGAAGTGCGCCACGATGAAATACGTCTCGGTCAGGTGAATGTCGGTGCCCGAAGCTCCCAGAAACACGCCCGTCATGCCGCCGATCGTGAAAAGTCCCATGAACCCAAACGAGTAGAGCATTGGAGTCTCGAACGTGATCGACCCCTTATATAAGGTGAACGCCCAGTTGAAGATCTTGATCGCCGAGGGCACCGCAACCAGCATCGTCAGCAGGCTGAACACCAGCACCGCGTAATTCGAGATGCCCATGATGAACATGTGGTGCGCCCAGACAAAGAAGCCGAAAATCGCAATGGCTACCGATGAAAACGCCACCGCCGTATAGCCGAAGACTCGCTTTCGACTGAACGTTGAGATGGTTTCGGAAATCACTCCCATGCCAGGCAAAATCATGATGTACACAGCAGGGTGCGAGTAAAACCAGAATAGATGCTGGAAAAGGAGCGGATCGCCGCCCTTCGCAGGATCGAAAACGCCGATCCCAACCGTGCGCTCCAGCACGATCAGCACCAGCGCGATGGCCAGTACCGGCGTGCCCAGCACCATCAAAATACTGGCCGCATAGTGCGACCACACGAATAGGGGAAGCCGAAACCAGGTCATGCCCGGGCAGCGCATCTTGTGGATGGTGACGATGAAGTTCAGCCCCGTGAAGATGGAGCTGAAACCGGCGACGAACACTGCCATTCCCGTCGTGATCACATGAGTATTTACGTAGTGCGTCGAAAGCGGAGTGGTAAAAGTCCATCCCGTATCCACGCCGCCCGCCATCATCGTGTACAGGGCAAACAGCCCGCCGGCCACGTAGAGATACCAGCTCAGCAGGTTGATCTTCGGCAATGCCAGGTCCTTGGCTCCCACCATCATCGGGATCAGAAAATTCCCCAGCGTCGCCGGAACCGACGGCACCAGGAAGAAGAAAATCATGATGATGCCGTGCATGGTGAACAGCTTGTTATAGGTGTCGGTAGCCACCAGGTCCGATTGCGGCGTCAGCAATTCCAATCGGATTAACCCCGCCAGGGCCCCGCCTATAAAGAAGAAAAATGTAATCGAGATCAGGTAGAGAACAGCAATCCGCTTGTGGTCGCCGGTCAGCAGCCAGCTCAGCAGGCCGTTCTCCTTGGTCAGGAAGTTCATCTTCGGAATCCTGGCCGTTGACTGATCGGGAAGAAGGACGATCGTATTGGTACTCATTGCTTCACCATCCCCTGGCCCGCGGTCTTTTGCCCCGCAGCCTTTTGCGCCGTTGCCGCCTTACCTTCGCTTTCCGGCAGCAGAGTCGTTGTCGTCGTCGTCTGCTGCACGCGATAGTCCGAGTTGAGATTCTTGATGTACTCGACCAGGTCGATCACGCCTTCCTCGCTGATCTGCCCTTGATAAGTGGGCATGATAGGCGCATAACCCTCGGTGATATGTTGTGAAGGATTCAGGATTGCCTGGCGCAGATAGGCATCATCGGCCGTAATCGACTGCCCGCTTGAGAGCACCAGTTTTGAACCGTAGACATTCGCCAGGCTTGGCCCGCGCGCGTCGGGACGCGTGTTGTGGCACGCGTTGCAGCTCAGGCTGGCGAACAGGCGTTCGCCGTTCTGCGCCAGTGAATTCCCGCTCGTCGAGCCGGCCAGCCACTTCTTGAAGTCGTCGGGTGTCATCACCACCACGTCGCCGATCATGTGCGAGTGGTCCGTGCCGCAATATTGCGTGCAGAACAGGTGATATGTGCCCGGCGTCGTGGCCTCGAACCACACTGACGTATAGCGGCCCGGAATCGCCTCGCGCTTCACGCGAAATGCCGGAATCGAAAAGCTGTGGAACACGTCCTGCGAAATCAGCGTGAGCTGCACGGGCCGTCCCGTGGGCACATGCAGCGCATTGATCTCGTGCTGCCCTCCCGGATGCTCCACCTTCCACATCCACTGTTTGCCCACCACGTAAATGTTCATCGCGTTGGCGGGCGGCGTGTAGATGCGGAAATATAGCAGCGCGCCCCACACAAACATCACTAGAAACAACCCCAGGGGAATGATCGTCCACGTGGCTTCCAGCAGCGTCGAGCCTTCAATCTGCACCGCCACCGGATGACGCTTCTTGCTGTACAGTATCGAGAAGCTGGTCACCAGCAGAATGACGATCGTCAGTCCCACCAGGCTCACCAGGACCATGAAGAAATATAGCGCGTCCATCTGAGGCGCAATCTTCGACGCCTCCGGCGGAAACAGCGCGAAGTTCGTCATCCACTTGACGAGAAATTGCCAAAGTACTGGGCTGATGTGGGACATTCCGTTATCCGTTCACCTTTGTTTCTTTCAGTACTGCTTTTGCCGCTGGCTCATGCGCCTGCCGATAGTCCCGCTTGAGCATCACAGCCATGAATCCACCCAGCAGGATCAACGTGAGCAATCCGCCCATTTGCACCACGCGCGCCACGATCAGCGAGTGCGTGTTGGTCTGGGGATTGTAGTGATAGCAATACGTGAGAATGTTGTCCACTGGCGAGCCGATGCGATTCGACGAAGCCTCATCCAGCCCCAGCAGCAAATCCTTGGGCGAGTACTCCACCCCCATGTAGTACTGGGCCAGCTTGCCTTCCGGCGTCACTATCTGGATCGCGCTGGCGTGGGCAAATTGAACCAGGTTGCTGCCCGGCACTTTCAGCTTCACATACCGGAATCCCACCGCCTTGGTCAGCGCATCGATGTTGGGCTGCGTTCCGGTCAGAAAATGCCATCCGTTGGCCGTCTCCGGATGACCGTAGCGCTTAACATATTCGCGCTTCTTCCCCGCCGCTAGGTCCGTTCCCTCGCTGGGATCGATGCTCACCACGACAATATTGAAGTCCTTTCCGGGAACAAAATTCACCATCTGCAAAGCGCTCGCCAGCCCGTCCATCTCTTCCGAGCACAGCATCGGGCACCGGTAATATACCAGCGCCAGAATCGCCGGGCGTTTGCCGAAGTAGTCGCCCAGTTGCACCTGCTTGCCTGCATCGTCGGTAAAGGTAAGGTTCAGCGGCAACTGCTCGTTCAGGTGCTGCGCAATCCCCACTCCATTCAAAAGTGAAGGCGTATCGTTTCCCGGTCCTTCCGATTTGTCGCCGTAGCTCGAAACCTGGGCCTGCAGCGAGGGCGCCAGAAATGCCGTGCACACCACACCCGCGGCTATGGCGGCCTTCGCCGCGTTGCGCCAACTTCTCCGGATTGTGACGATGCACTGCATGATCCCGACTCCTTTGCTGCCCTGCCAACCTGCATTGTTCCCCAACGTTCTATTTCGCCGTTGGGTGCTATTCCCTATTCCCTAGTCCCCGGCGGGATGCCCCATCCTCGCCACGTCTTTATTTTTGTGGCGAGGGTGGAAAACCTCAAAACTTCACGGCCCCTACTGTCTCTGCCTCTCCTCCGCAGCCCGCGTCGCCGCCAAATCCTGTTCGTAACCTGTCGGCGCAAACCCGCTTGTCAGCGGCATCATCACGGTCGGTGCCTTGTCCCCTGCCATCAATGGTTCTTGCGGCACTGCGGGAGCCACCGGCAATCCCCGCTGCGCAATCAGTTCCATCGCCCGCTCGATCGGAATCCTTACCGTGCCCTTCGACTGGTCAACCCAGGTGTAGTAGTTCAACAGCAGATCCTCGCGCTGATGAAGTGCCGCCAGGTCCGAATCGCCGTTGTCCACCTGCAGCCGCGGCGTTGGAAACTGCTGAGTCAGTTCAGCCACCTTATGCTGCATTTCCGGATTCGAAGGCAGGTTGCCAAGCTGACGAATATTCACCGTCGCCGCCCATTTGCTGGTCGGCCCGTCTTCCCTATCCATCCTTGCGTTGATCACCATGCCGAGGCCATACGACAAGATCCCGATCACCGCAACAAAAATACCCAGCGAGGCAAGAAATACAACAATGCCCGTGACGCGGACATCGGACTGCTCGTAGCCCTTCGACGTATCAATGTGTTCCCGTTCCTCGGGGTCCGGATTGTGGCCTTCCGGCTCGTGTGGATTATGCGGTGACATGATCAGGCTCCAGAATCTCCGCCACATGCGGGTCGTTGGTCTGCACCAGCGGGCGCGTCTTCAGTTGCATGCAGAAATACGCCACCCAGAACGCCGTCATCGCCACCGGCACTGCCGCATACTCCAGAATTCCCCAGCTGAAGTGCAGGTTCCGCGCCGCGTCCTTGTAGTTCGGCTCAATCAGCCAGAACAGATCGAATGCCTTGGCGAATACGATCCATTGGCACACCCGCACCAGCCGCTTCTTGTTGCGCTTGATGTCCCGCGACAGCAGCAGCGTGAACGGAATCAGCCAGTGGAAAATGAAATCGAGAGTGATGATGACGCCCCAGTGGCCGTTGATCCGATCCAGGTACCAGCGAATCTCCTCCGGCAGGTTCCCCGACCAGATGATCAGGAACTGTCCGAATGCCAGGTAGATGTTCAGCATCACAAATGCAAATGTCAGCTTGCCCAGGTCGTGCTGTTCCGTCTGGCGCAGAATAGTGTGAAACGGATCGGCCTTCGAGAGACTGATCGCGACGATGATCCCCAGCGCCAGCACCTGGTAACCCTGGCCCACAAGGAACAGCAGCCCATACACCGACGAGTACCACGTCGGGTCCATCGACATCACCCAGTAGATGGCCCCCGCCGTCATGGTCAAGGAGTAAACCACGATGCCCGGCCCACTGATGTTTTCAAATTTCTTGATCCAGAAAGGCGTATTATCCGGCGAATCCGCATCGCGCTTCAGGGCCAGCGCATTCAGCCGCCACGTGTAGAGGCCCCAGATCGCGAAGCACAACACGCTCACCCAGACAAACGATGCCGGGTTCAGCATGGGCCGCTTGAAGTCCAGGCAATGCGCTTGAATTTCGTTGATAAGTCCGCTCTTCAGTGCCGTCGCCGTATCGCTCTCGGAGGTGAACTGCGCCCAGAGGTACAACTTCTTCATCTCCAGCGCCACCACAACCCAGTACACAAACACCAGCGGAAGCGTGCGGCTCATCGCCTCCAGCGGCCGGCGCAGCAGCAGGCCCCATTTCCCGCCCGAGCAGTACTGCACCATCAGCAGTGCCAACCCGCCCACCGAGAAGCCGAATGTCAGCATCAGGCCAAGCACCCACGCGCGCAGCAGGTGTTCAATCGACCCGTCCGCAAAGGCCAGCAGTGCGGCGATCACCGAGAAGACCGCCCCCACCATCAACGCGCGCGATTTCCAGCCATCCACAAAGGCCGGCGCGCTTAAATCGGCGGGCAGCGTCTTGGCATGTGTTTCGTGAGCCATTCCTTCAGTCCTTACTTCGCGGCCGCGGGAGCCGGTTTACTTGCTGGAATCGAAATCAACGGATCCGCCGGGTTGCCCGGAGCCATCGCCGGTGTGCCTTCGTTGGTGTGCGGATAGGCCTGCACCGCCGTGGCGGGCAACGACCAAGGTTCTGCATAACCCGCGGGCAGGTTATGCTCGATCGCCACTTCTTTCAGGCTCTTCACCACCACGCCCGTTGGCACATCTTTCAATGTGGCGTCTTCGCTCAACTGGAGCGCCCGAATGTACGCCGCCACCGCCCAGCGATCCGCCGGTACCAGTTGGGCAGAGTAGTCCGGCATCGCCCCGTAGCCATGCGTCATCACGTAAAAGTAGTGCGAAATCGGCTGCGCCATGCGCACCTGGTCATGCAGGTTCGCCGCCGGCTTGTAGCCGCGCTCCACAATCATCCCCAGTCCGTTGCCCACGCGCGAGTGGCACGGCGTGCAATAGATGTTGAAGCGCTCCTGCCCGCGCTCGAGCACCTCCATCGTCACCGGGAACGGCATCACGTTCTGCTCTTCGCGATAGCCGTTGGCGCCCTGAATCACGCCGGTATAGAAGTAGCTGTCTTCGTGCAACTGTCCGCGGGCCACCGTGTTCAGCACCTGCGGCCGCGCGCCGCGATGATCGGCGAAGAAGTCTGTCCCGCGCTGCGGAATCATCTTCGGCTGGTTCTGCATATCCTGGCGGCAGCCAGCCACCAGCAGCAGCAAAGCCATCAGCACAAATGCGGGTGCACCATCCTTGACGCGCTTTTGCGACAAGGGTCGGAATGCTCGTATCCGGTCCATCAACCTGAGGCTGGGTGCCCCATCCTTGCGACAGCTTTTGGTCGCAAGGGCGAGAAAGCACAAACCTTTCCCCGCAGTTTTTTCCATCTCAAATACCATGAGGCGGTTCGCTTCCATCAGTACTCCACCTCCACGACTGAAACCGGCTGGAAAGCCGTGAGGTAGGCCTTCGTCTCCAGCAGATCGAATTTCGGGTCCAGCGCTTCGAGGCACAGGAAGAACTTGTCCGTCGTCGCCCCATCGCGAAAATTGGGAGCGTTGAACAGCGGATGATAAAGCTGCGGCAACCCGTTCAGCGCCAGCATGCCGAAGGCCGCCGAAAGCCCCGCCCAGAGAATCGTCCACTCGTACGCGGGCACAATGAACGCCGGCCACGAGTACGTCGGCCGGCCTGCCACGTTGATGGGATAGGCAACCACCGAAATCCAGGTCTCCAGTGAGAACATCGCCGCAAGGCCCATCAATCCACCCACCAGCGTCACCAGCGGTACCTTGTTGCGATGAAAGCCAATCGCCTCCGCCGCCTCCTCCACCGGGTACGGCGTATAGCAGTCCAATCGCCGCCAGCCATCCTGGCGCGCCTGCCGCGCGGCTCGGATCAGGTCGCCCGGCGTTTCGAATTCGGCCAGCAGGCCGTATGTTCCTTCGCGTGCGGGCATCAGAGTGAATCCTCCAATGTATGTGCCCTTGCTGGGTTCTTCGAAGGTGTTCTTTTCTTAACGGAAAGAACACTTGAGCCTCTCGGCTTCGACTCGCTGCAGTTGGAGAATCGCATCAGTCACCACTCCCCACTACCGCCTTCGGCTTGATCTTCGCCCCGGGCAGCAACATGCGCACCTCGTTCATCGGAATCATGGGCAGGAAGCGCACGAACAACAGAAACAGCGTCGTGAACAGTCCCAGCGTTCCCACATACGTCATGTAGTCCCATTTCGTGGCGCGATACGTGCCCCACGACGACGGCAGAAAGTCCCGATAGAGGCTGGTAACGATAATCACGAAGCGCTCAAACCACATGCCCGTGTTCACAATAATAGACAGTAGGAACATGTACGTGATGTTGGTGCGCAGCCTGCGCGACCACAGAGTTGTCAGCGGAATCGCCAGGTTGCATGTGATGAGCACCCAATAGGACCAGCCCATCGGTCCAAAAGCGCGGTTCCAAAACGTGAACGCTTCCCAGTGCGATGCCGAGTACCACGCCATGAAAGCTTCCATGCCGTATCCGTAGGCCACGATGAAGCCCGTCGCCAGCATCACCTTGCCCATGTTGTCGATGTGGCGCTCCGTCACCAGTTGCTCAAGGTGATAGAACTTGCGCAGCGGAATCGCCAGCGTCAGCACCATGGCGAAGCCGGAATAAATGGCGCCGGCTACAAAGTAAGGCGGAAAAATCGTCGTATGCCAGCCCGGCAGCACCGCCACCGCGAAGTCGAAACTGATAACCGTGTGTACTGAGAGCACCAGCGGCGTGGCCAGGCCTGCCAAAAGCAGGGACGCCGTCTCATAGCGCACCCAATGCCGCACTGAACCGCGCCAACCCCACGAAAGCATTCCGTAAACGTACTGCCCGAGCTTGGAGTTCGAACGGTCCCGGAAGGTGCCGAAGTCGGGAATCATTCCGGCGTACCAGAACACCACCGAGATGGTCGCGTAAGTCGACACCGCGAACACATCCCACTCCAGCGGAGAGCGGAACTGCGGCCACACGTTCATGGTCAGGGGCAGCGGCAGCATCCAGTACCCCAGCCACGGACGGCCCACATGGATCAGCGGGAACATGCCCGCGCAAACTACCGCGAAGATCGTCATCGCCTCGGCGAAACGGCTGATCGAGTTGCGCCATTGCTGCTTGAACAACAGCAGAATGGCCGAGATCAGCGTGCCCGCATGGCCAATGCCGATCCACCATACGAAATTGATGATGGCAAAGCCCCACGCCACCGGCTGCGAAATGGCCCAGATACCCACGCCCTTCAGGAAAAGCCACGTCACGGCTACCATCAGCATCGTGGTTCCCGCGCCGGCTATGCCAAAGAAGGCGAACCATCCCAGCGGCGTATGCGGGGTCAGCACGATCCGCGAGATCTTTTCGGTGATCGACCTGAAGTTCTGGCCCGGCCCAATCACCCGGAATTCCCCGGTTGCTGGGTCGACTCCCGGATCTTTGGTTTTTATTTCACTGGTTGCCATCGCGTCTTCAACCCTTTGTCGGTGCGTGTTCCACCGGCGTCTCTTCCAGTTCAGAATTCAGGTTCAGGACTTCAGCCACATAGGTCGTCCGCGGACGGGTGTTTTGATCGGCCAGCACCCTGTATGTCCTCGGCTGCGCACTCAGTTTCGCTACCCTGCTCGTCTTGTCGTTCAAATTCCCAAACGTTATTGCCGACGCTGGGCAGGCCTGTTGGCAGGCCGTCACAATCTCACCATCGCGAACGGGGCGATTCTCCTTATCGGCCTCGATCTTGGCTACCGAAATCCGCTGCACGCAGTAGCTGCACTTCTCCATCACTCCGCGCGAACGCACCGTAACGTCCGGGTTGCGCATCAGCTTCAGGCTCTCCGTCTCGTAGTCTGAAAAAAGCAGGAAGTTGAATCGCCTCACCTTGTACGGGCAGTTGTTCGAGCAGTAGCGCGTGCCCACGCAGCGGTTGTAGATCATCATGTTCAGGCCTTCCGGCGTGTGTATCGTCGCGCCCACCGGGCAAACCTGCTCGCAGGGCGCGTTCTCGCACTGCTGGCAAAGCATCGGCTGGAAGTGCGCGCGCGGCGCGGCCAGATCCCCTTCAAAATAGGTGTCGATGCGAATCCACTGCATGTTCCGCCCGATGCGCACCTGCTGCTTGCCCACCACTGCAATGTTGTTCTCGGCATAGCAGCTCACGACGCAGGCATTGCATCCCACACAGCTGTTCATGTCGATCGACATGCCCCACTTGTTGTCTGGATAGGTCCAGTTGGGAAAGAGCGATGTCCCCATGTTGGGCGTTTCCCGGCTCTCACCCTCGTTGGCAAAATTCGGATTGGCCTTGAACTCCTCCAGCGTGGCATAGCGAATAATGGCGCGCTCGCCCAACGCCTCGTCGCCTTCAAGCGAATTGTTGTCGTGGCCCGCCGGTTGGCCAAACCGCGTTCCCCGGTGATCCTGGTAGTGGCTCTTGGTAATCGCAATGCCCCACTTGCCCTCCACCTTCCTGATCGAACCCGTCGCGTAAAAGGGAGCCCACGTATTGCGAATCAGGTAGGCGTTGAAGCCCGCGCCCGAGCCCACGCGCCCCGCAAACTCACGCCCATAGCCCAGGTATACCGTGACTGAATTGTCAGGATGTCCCGGCGCCACAATCACCGGCGCCTTCACCCTGCCCGAGCCCACGCTCAGTTCCACAATGTCGTCTTCTTCGAGATTCAGCTTCGTCAGCGTCGCGCCTGAAACAATGGCCGCATTGTCCCAGCTCAGGTTGGTCACCGGCTTGGGCAATTCCTGCAGCCAGCCCACGTTTGACCAGCGCCCGTCATACACATTCGGATCGGGCCGGAAAATAATCTCTACCGAGTCCTTTGCCGTGGGCGCGGGAACCTTGGGAATCTCTACCTTTGCCGTTCCCGTCTTGGTAAACGCCGTATCCGCAATCCATCCGTCATGCAGCGCCTTCCGCCAGCCCTCTTCGAAATCGCCCTTGATGAGCGGCTTTGACGTCATGCGCACCGCATCGTACGCGCTCACCATCGGCTCATCCATCAACATCTGCAAAACGTTGTGCGCCGTCCTGCCCCCATACAGTGGGTCAATCAGCGGCTGCACAATCGAAACCGTCCCGTCATACGCCCGCGCGTCGGACCACGACTCCAGATAATGCGCCGCGGGAATATGCCAGTGCGCAATCTGTCCCGTCTCATCCAAATGCGAGCCCAGGTGCGCCACAATCTGCGCCTTGTTGAACGCATCCGCAAATCCCAGATCCGCAGGAGCCGAATAGATGGGGTTGTTGTTCAGAATGATCAGCCAGTCCACCTTGCCCGCATTCAGATCGGCCACCAGCGCCTTCATGTCCCCAATCTGATCGCTCGGCAGTGGAACCGACGGTTCCGCGGACACCATCACCGTCTTGCCCACGTTCCCCAGCGCAGCGTTCATTGCCAGCGCCAACGCCGCCACCGAAGCATCCTGGTAGAGCCCCGGAATCACCACGCACTTGCCCGCGCTCGCCTTCAGGTCCTTCGCCGCGGCCGCCAGAAACGCCTGTTGACCCGCAGTCCACGCGTACGCCGGAGCCTCAACACCCGCCACTCCCACGAGCTTGGCCAGCTCTGCCGCAAACGCCGGAACCTCGCTCGCCCGCAGCCCCTGCCGATGCTCCGCCTTGAACCCCGTCGTTGTCGGCGAACTTTCCACCGCATACAGCCGGTTCATTCCCTTTTCCGGCTCCTTGCGCCGCTCGGTATACGCTCGCACCAGGTTGTGGAACCCCGGATACGCCGCCCCCGAAACAAAATCCGCGTCCAGCGAGACAATCACGTCCGCGTCGCCCAGCGCGTATTGCACGTTCTGCCCGCTCGCCAGCGCCGTCCCCGCAACGGCAGGGTCATATTGCACCAATTTCGCTTTTGGATACCCCGCCTGCACCGCTTTCCACTGCCGCGCCAGCGTGGGCGAGGTAATCGTCTCGCTCAGGAAGTAAATCCCTGTCCCATCCTTCGTCGCAGCCGCTTTCAATTGCAGTGCTTGGGCAAACTCCGCCCAATCACGAGTCTCCCCGCGATACAACACCCGCTGCGAGCGATCCGGATCGTACAAGCCCAGCAGCGTCCCCTGCGAAAACGGGTCCGACGACCCATGGTTGTACGCATGTTCGGGATTGCCATCCACTTTGATGGGTCGGAATTCGTCGCTCTTTACCAGCAGCGGAACAGCCCCCGTCACAAACGGATGCGCCGTGGCGAAATACATCGGCTTGCCCAGCACCAGGTCTTCCGGCGCTTTTACATACGGATAAATGGGCTCGTCGGGCTGCTTCGTACATCCGGCCAGCCCCGCCAACGCCATCGATGCGCTCATCAGCTTCAAAAAGCCGCGCCGCGAAACCGGATCGACCCACTCCTGCGCCGATCCCGGAAACTCCCGCTCCACTGCCTCCTGAAAATCCGGCGTATTCGCCAGCTCATCAATCGACCGCCAATAACGCTTGCCTTTCACGCCCTTCAGTTCCTGGCGCACTGCGGCCAGCGTCATGGGACCGTCCTGGGCGGATTGGACAACCTTGTTCTCGCTGTTTTCCACGGCATTCCCTGTAGGTCTTCCCGCGTTGTTCGTGGCTGAGTTCATCTCACTCATCGGTCCGCTCATCGGTGGCACGTATCGCAACTGCTGATCTGTCGCGGAGTCTTGATCTTGTAATGCACCAGCAAAAAGTGCCCCAATTCGTCCTGGCTGGTGAACTTCTTGTAGACCGGCATCGCCGGAAGCTTGGCCGCCGCCACATCAGCCACCAGGCCCTTCGCGCCCCCCGCCGGCAAATCTAGCGAAGCCACTTCAGGTGCGGCGCCGCTCGGATCCCGGGTCACGCAATTCACGCTCTCAGCCGTGGGCACTCCCGTCTTTTCAACCCCCGCCGAACACCAAACCGGCCTGTCCCACGCGGGGCTCTCCCACGCCATGTTGTAAATCTGCGACGTCGGCCGAAGATTCTTCGCCGGGTTCCGATGGCAATCCAGGCACCACTCCATCTGCAGCGTGTTCTGCGCGTACATCAGCGGCATCTGGTCCACGCGTCCATGACACGTCGCGCAGCCAATCCCCTTGTTCACGTGAATCGAGTGATTGAAGTAAACAAAATCCGGCAGGTCGTGCACCTTGATCCATTCGATCGATTGACCCGTAGCCCAGCTGTTCCTTACCGGCTCCAGCAATTGCGCGTTGGTCCAGATCTGCGCATGACAGTTCATGCACGTCTTCGTCGGGGGAATCCCTGCATAGCTCGACTTCTCAACCGTCACATGGCAGTACTGGCACTGCAGCCCCAACCCCTCCACATGGTGCTTGTGGCTGAAAGGAACAGGCTGCTCCGGCCGCTGGCCCTGCCGCGTCACCCAGGGAGAGCGTTGCAACTGATCCAGCGTCACCCCAAGTGCGATCACGATCAGCCCCGTCAGCACCAGGCTCGCGCGAGCCAACGCATTGGAGCTGCGATCAAATATCTGCGCCATGAATGCTTTCCTGCTTGATGTTCGTTTTCTTCAGTTCGGTATCACAAAATGAGCGCTGTGCTGGCGATCACATACGGTGCGGTTATTTTCGGTTTTAATACGAAGGGGAGCTTTGCCTGGTTGACCCCGAAAAAACAATATAGCAGCAGGAACCAGCTCCGCGACGTCTGATGGTTAGCAAATTTGAAAAAATGTTTGTGACGAAAAGCTTTTGTAATCTACTGAAAAGACTATATGTTGTGATCAACTCTGATGAAGGGAATAGTCTACCCCTTCCCTGACGCCGTGCGTATCAGAGAATGGGATGTCGCATCCAAACTATCACGTCGACACGCCTCCACGCTACGCGCTCATGTCGTCATCCGCTCTTCCTCCCCGCCTTCGTCCATCTCCGGCGCCACATCCAATTCAAAGATTTGTCTTCCGTTGAGAAGCTGAAAAGGTCTCCGCAAATGACTCGTCCGGCGATGTCGCCGGCCAGCCCACCATCACCAAAAACACATCCAGAACAAAAAGCGCAATGGCAATGTCGTTGAACAGTGTTGCCTGGCGAAGTTCAGGCCAGAGTTGATTGGCAGCCCAAAACAGAAATGCAACTGCCAGCATCGTCGCCTTCACCAATTCCATCGGCGCCGGCCGGTGCGCGCTTTGGTAAACCAGGTAAGCAATCGCAATCATGGCCAATGGAAAAGCGGCCAGAACGTCATGGGCTCGCGCGGGAAACACCCCGGGATCAGCGTCCCAGGCAAACAGAACACCAACACTGGCGAGCGTCACCCAACCGAGAATCACGGGGAAGGACCGATGGGCCCGTTCAAGACGAAGGTACATGGGCCATTATTGACCACCCTTTGAAAAGAAAGCATAAGGACCGCGCGCAACCAGGCGATCAGAGCCTGCAACCCTCCGCATCCATCCTGCCGGTCACCGCTTCGCCCGGTTCTGTCAACTCAATGCTTTAGAATTCATAATGGCATTTCAACCGGTTGCCGTCCGTCTCAAAATCCATCACCTCATGCGGATCCGGGTCCGGACCGTCGACGCGTAACAAATGAATGGCGTGGTTTATTCCGGTCCCCTCGGACAGGTCTTCGTCCCTGGGGTGGCTAATGAAAGGAAAGAGTCATGAAATACGCGGGATTGCTGGTCATGCCTGCCGGGTTTTTCCTCTCCATCGCAGCGATCCTCCTGTTTCCCACCCCGGCACCGCGCGCCGCATTCGTCGTTTGCGGCCTGGCCGTCGAATTCATGGGTTTGGCCGTCGCCGTCCGTGGCCATATGGGCCCGCGTGAAGAGAGGCGGCCATGACTCCGTCCGCCATCCTGCCTTTCACTGAATCCGCCTTTGCCCTCACCCTCGGACTCCTGCTCCTGGCTCCTCTGGCCATTGCCGGCGTAGCGCTCATCAACACCGGCCTTGGCCGTTCCCGCTCCGCCGCTCAATCGCTCCTGGGCTCGCTCGCCATGATCTCTGTCGCCGTCATCGTCTTCGCCCTCGTTGGCGCAACCTTCGCTGACGGCTCCGCGGCCCACGTCTTCCATCTCTCCGGCAAGCCGTGGAACTGGGCGGGCGCCGGTCCCTTGCTCCTCAGCGGCCTCGGCGCAGCACCCGCGCGCGCGCAGCTCTCCATCCTTTTTGAATTTCTTGCTGTCGCCTTCGTCGCCCTCATTCCCTGGGGCTCAGGAGCGGATCGCTGGCGGCTGCCTGCCGGCATCGCATCGGCCGCGGTTCTGGCGGCCATCGTCTTTCCCTTTCTGACCCATTGGATCTGGGGCGGCGGCTGGCTGGCCCAGCTTGGCGTGAACTTCTCCCTCGGCGCCGGCTTCCTCGACGGAGGCGGCGCGGCCACTGTCCATGTCCTGGGCGGCCTCTGCGCCCTGGCCGTGATCTGGATCGCCGGACCCCGCCGTGGCAAGTTCCCCAAGGAGGGCCTTTCCACTGCCATGCCCGGCCACAATGCTGTCTACGTCCTCTTTGGCTGTCTCATAGCATTGGTCGGCTGGCTTGCGTGGAACATGGCAGGGTCCATCCTCTGGCTCAACGCTTCCCCATCCGCGCTCCCAGTCACCGCCATCAACACCCTGCTCTCCGCAGCCGCTGCCCTTGCCGCCACATTTGCTGTCACCCGCATCCGCTTTGGCAAGCCCGACGCCAGCCTCTGCGCCAACGGTTGGCTCTCCGGGCTGGTCGCCTCCAGCGCCTGTGCCGGCATCGTCACGCCCGGTCAGGCCATCTTCACCGGCCTCGTCGCCGGCATCGCCACTCCTTTATTGGTCGAAGTGCTTGAGCTGGCCCTCTCCATCGACGACCCCTCCGGCGCCATCTCCGTTCACGCTGTCAGCGGCCTCTGGGGACTGTTTGCCGCAGGCCTCTTCGCCCCCCAGACCGACCAGCTCGTCGCCCAGCTCATCGGCATCGCCACGCTCCTCGGACTCATCCTGCCCCTGGTTTATCTGCTCTTCTGGCTCCTCAATCGGGTCGTTCCCTTCCGCGTCGACCCCGATGGCGAGCGCATCGGCATGGACCTCCACGAACTCGGCGGCGGCGCCTACCCCGAATTCGTAGTCCACCGCGACGACTCCTACCGCTAGCAAACCGCAAATACCCGCGTCTCGCCGCGGCAAAATGAATTGCCATCAAGCCCTTCAACCGGAACCGCAAAGTCCTCTCTTCCTGCGTCCCGTGGGCCATGTCCACGCACACATGTCACGAGCACAAAAATGGCTGCCCACCACAAGCACAAAAATGGGTGCCCCAGGTCTCGATTCTGAGACCTGGGAATCATTGGACTGAATCTCCGAATTGCGGGTTAAAGCACCAGCAACTCAAATGGGGAACGATCTTCAATCTCCAATCGCAAGCGCCACGATCAGAATGTCCGCGGAAAAAGACAGCTGTCGATCCACTTCAGCGCACCGGATGCAGCGTGCGCATCCAGCGTGTATCCGTGAAAAAGTGAAGCACTACGTGCCCCATCCACGCCATCCTGTCGCCCAGGCTGGTTTTGTAAACGAGGTCCCCCGGAGTCTTGAACGACCAGTAGTTAAATAACGGTCGTCCTACGATATTCGCCCTCGGCACAAAGCCCCAGTAACGCGAATCGAGGCTGTTGTGGCGGTTGTCACCCATCATGAAGTACATGTCCGGAGGAACCACCAAATCCCCATCCACAATGTGACTGGGAAAATCCACGGCCCACGACTCGGGAGTGCCGACGCTCGGAACCGCGGAAGGCGTCGGAGGAACGGAAGGAAACTCGTCGAGAAAGTTGCTGAATTTATCAGGCGTTGTTGGTTGAGCGTGTGGCTGAAACTGGGCAACACCATTGATGAAGACAATGCCGTTGTGAAGGTGAATGCGGTCGCCGGGCACCCCTATCAAACGCTTCACCAGGTACATGTATTCACCATTCGGATTCGGGACGGGCTTGAAAAATACCACGACATCGCCGCGGCGTGGCTCCCGGTAGTAAACCAGCGGCATCCACTTGGCGGGCGGCGCCAATGTGATCCGGTCTACCACCAGGTGATCGCCTACCAGCAGCGTCTTCTCCATCGAACCTGATGGGATTTCAAAGTTCTCCCCGATGAAAGTTAGAACGAAAAGCCCGATCACCAGCACCGAACAAATGCTGGCAATCGCCTCCAACGGCGTCTCTTGCAATTTGTCGGGAGCCGGCGCGAACGGAACCCCCGGCGGCGTCTTGGGGGCACGCCTATCATTCTTTACCATTTATAAGTCCAGGCTGCGAAGTGCGGTCCGGGTTCCCTCCGCTACAAATATAGCTGGTCATTTCGCATAGGAACCCGGCACAGTGCCGGACTGCACCGGTTTGCCAACAAGGTGCTGGCCGAGATGGGTTGAAACCTGCACGCCGGTGCGCGCTCATCTCAATCAGCTCACGCGCGATCCAGACCTAGCATTTCGGATGGGGGTTCTTGAACACAACTTCGATGGGCAACCAGTCTGACAGGCGCTTCTCATTCACTTCAGCGTCTCCGGCCTGGGGGCTCAGCGACGACCTGGCAAGCGCCACGGATACCTTCACTTTCCCCTTCATGCAGTAAGCGCCAAGCAATCTCGCCAATCCCTTGTTCGCCAGATCCATGTTGTCGGCGGGAACGGCGCCCTCTGCACCCGAAATATCGAACGGACCAATCATGATCTGGTCCATGATCGGCTGGTCTGTCTTCGCTCCTGAAGCGTCGAATCGCACCACCAGGCTCGCTCTCGTCTCCAGCGCGTCAGGATTCGCTGTGTACGTGATGGCCGGAATGGTGACGCCCGCCGGGTTCGGTTTGGCCGCCTTCGTGTCCAACGCAAGATGGTAGGGAGCTCCCTTCCATTTGGGCGTAGCGGGAACGTTGGAAGCCTTGTTCCCCTGGTTGCCGCATCCCGCCAAGAACGCCAATCCGCTGATCGCCAGTATGATGCCCTTTTTCAAGTCATCCTCCCCGTCCCAATAAACGACGCGCCAGAATACCACTCCTGCGCCTCATTGGAATGTGATCGCGAAGAGTTGTCGCCTCTACGGCCGGAACCAGCCGATTTCCCCAGCCGCTTCCGCTGAATGCGGCGCTCATTTTTTCCCGGCCTATCGTCGCCAGCCGTGAACTCATGTCTTCGTCAGCATCTATCTATTCGTCAGTATCTATCGAATCGATAAACGAAACTGCAATTGACGGATCGGCAGCTAACCGGGCAACACGCAGCGAGAGCCCCATGGCTACGCTCCTGTATCCGAATCTCGGGTTTGCCGGTCGCCCGGCGATTCAGCGCACAAATCCGGCCGGGTCGTGTCATCCTTGGGGAGCGGCATGATGCGATCGAAATCACGCGAAGATTCGCAACGCAGGGCGTGGAAGACGGTCCCTCGCTGGGCTGTCGTCGTCTTCCTGCTCGCCGTGTTTTGTATCTTCGCCAGCTTCGGATTTGTATTCGACGGTATGGACATGGAACGCCAGTCTGCCTTGGCTCTGGCTTCCTCTGTTGTGATCATCGCGTTGTTCTCGACGTTCTACGCCGTCGCGGGCATCACCCTCCGCCGACGGTCCTGGATCGTCGCTGTACCGCTCTTCGTTCTCGAGAACGTTTGCATGGCGCTGCTATACAATTGGCTGCCCAAGGCTCCCCCGCTTACCCATCTCGATTCGGTTCAGCTCAACGGCTTTCACAACCGGCTCGTTTTTGACGGTGTCGCTGTGGTCATTTCTGTCGTCCTGGGCTACACCGGTATTGTCGTGGTCTCCATTGCAGAGTCGCGTCGCCGCCTGCGGGTTGAGCTCGATAAAGCTGCGCTGGACACCGAATTGGTTGCCGCCCGCGAAATCCAGCGGCTCATCGTGCCCGAAGAGCTGCCGCCCACTCCCGGGTACGCCATCGAAAGCATCTACCGTCCCGCAGCTCAGGTTGGCGGAGATTTCTTCCAGGTCGTCCCGCTCGGCGGCGGCCAAACCCTTGTCGTGGTCGGCGATGTCAGCGGCAAAGGGCTCAGCGCCGCCATGATCGTCTCCATGCTCATTGGCATGCTGCACACCATCAGCAGAATGTGCCAGGACCCAGTGCAGATTCTCTCCGAGCTCAACTGCAGGCTTTTCGAGCGGAAGCACGGAGGCTTCGTCACCTGCCTGGCAGCGCGCCTCGATCCCTCCGGGTGCGTCGTGCTCGCCAACGCTGGTCATCTGCCGCCATGGCTCAACGGCGGCGAAGTCGCATTCGCCGGGTCCATCCCGCTTGGCATCGTTGCTTCCGCCGCCCCGGAGGTGGTCACGTTCGAGATGCGACCCGGCGATCGTCTCACCCTGATTACTGACGGCGTGGTCGAGGCGCGCGATGCGCAAGGAACCCTATTTGGATTCGACCGTACTCAGGCCCTCATGCGCGAGAAAGCATCCCCGCTCGTCGTCGCCGAAGCCGCAATTCATCACGGGCAGGACGATGACCTGACCGTCATCTCCATCCGCCGCACAGCCTGAATGACCGCCGATTTAGCAGTGAGTGCCCGATTCAGTCAAGGATTCCCATCAAAATTCAAATCGAGAATTGCCTGAGCTCCCGCAATGACCGAAATCGATCTCGTGAATTGTTTGTAGCCATCGACGTTCGCCAGTAGAATCACTTCCTTCTAGGCGGGACGGAAAACTCGCAATCCTCCATGTCGTGGGTGCACTTAAAGGTCACGGGCATTGTGGATGTGGCAGCCAACCCGTCTCTCACTCCCCGATCAATACGATGAAAACCATTCCCCTGTCGCGCAGGCCACGTCTGCACCGGCACCCACGCCCACGCGCCGCGACGGAGCTACGGCCATCAAAAATCCTCTGAATATTCTCGATCTTCGCCTGGCAGATAATTACCCTTCTCCAGCGCACAATAGGAATGCAGATGGAATCACGGTCCCGTCGCAGTGGTTCTCCGCCCGGCCGACCTCCTCAATGCGCATAAATGGCCTCTAATGCGCACTTAACGCGCACTTAACGCGCACTCAAATCAACATAAGTCATTTAAAATGAGAATCCTGCATGGAACTTTGCCTGCACCTACCCCCTGCCTTCTCTTTATCTTCGCCTTTCTGGCGAAAAACTACAGGGAGAGAACGCCGCGGGCTGTCCGGCTCGCTCTATCGAGCCACGCCGCCCGCCGCGATTGCCTCGAAGGTCAGGTCCTGGGCACTCGAATGGTGTTCCTGCTGCCACTGGTCAAAGAGCCGCCCATAGCTCAGCGTCATATATTCTGAGGCCGAAACGCCCAGCCGACCCGCTGCGCGATCAATCCAATCCGCCGTGCCTTCCAGCTCCGCGAAGTCGCCAATCGGCGTCTCGTCCACCACGCAGTGCCCCTCGCTGTCGCTCCATTCGCTGCGCCACTTCTCATAGCGAAACGATGCCGCCAGCCCCAGCGCGATGAACACCTGGGCCAGCACCTCGCCATCAGACACTTCGGTTTCAGTTTCCACGCGGTGTTTGTGCCGGTCCTCGCCTACTCCCGAGTCGGGAATCCGTTTGTGGGTCACCGTCCAGCGCCCCGCATAGTGCCGGATGCGCAGGATCTCCGTCCGTTTCCGCATCCGGCGGTCCGGCCAGTCGTAGAGCACATTGCTTTCAAACTGCCGTGGCGTCTCCAGCCGGAACCCTGCCTCCCTGAGCCGCGCATCGAGGGCCGCCAGATCGTCCACCCGGAATTTGATCTCCGTCTCGATCGCCATCGGTTGCAGTGAGTATACGGCAGGTGGCTTTGCCGCTCCCAACCGGCGACAATAGAAGGGTGAAGACCCTCCGTCTGGCTGTGGACCCCGCGCATCTCGATACCGCCGAGGCTCGCCAGGCCATCGCCCGAGCCGCTGCAATCCTGCGTGCCGGAGGCCTCGTCGCCCTGCCCACCGAGACCGTCTACGGCCTGGGCGCCAATGCCCTCGACCCCGCCGCCGTGGCCCGCATCTTTACCGCCAAGCAGCGCCCCTCGTGGGACCCGATCATCGTCCACATCGCGGGCGAAGTCTCTCAAAACAGAATGCTCGATGGGCTGGTTGCCGAGCTCCCCGACCCCGCGCGCAAGCTCATGGATGCCTTCTGGCCCGGTCCGCTCACCCTCCTGTTGCCCCGCTCTGCCGCCGTACCCGATGCCGTCACCGCCGGACGCCCGCTCGTCGGCATCCGCATGCCCGCGCATCCCGTGGCATTCGAGCTCATTCGCCAGGCCGGAGTTCCCATCGCCGCGCCCAGCGCCAACACCTTCGGCCGCACCAGCCCCACCACCGCCGCTCATGTCCTCGACGACCTCGACGGCCGCATCGACGCCATTCTCGATGCGGGTCCGGCTCAGCACGGCGTCGAATCCACCGTCCTCGACCCAAGCCGCAGCCCGATGGTCATTTATCGCCCCGGGGCCATCACCAGCCTCCAGATTCGAGACATAGCCGGCCCCGTCGAAGTCTTTCAGCCGTCCGATCCAATGCAATCCACGCCAAAAGAATCGCTGCCGTCCCCCGGCGTCGGCCTGCGCCACTACGCGCCCCTCGCCCGTCTCGTGCTGGTCGAGGCTCCTCTGGCTCAACTGCCGTCGGTTCTGGCTGAAGCCGCCGCGTCGTGTTCAAACGAATGCCTCGGCCTCATGCTTCCCGCCGAACTCACCGAAGCGAAGCAAATCAAAGGATTGTCTGCCGTAGCCGCCTTCCCTTGGGGCCGCTGGGCCGCGCCCGAGGAGTTGGCGCGCAACCTCTACGCCGGCCTGCGCGCGCTTGACGCCCAGGACTGCACCGTCATTCTGTGTCCTTTGCCGCCCACCGAAGGACTCGGCGCGGCTATTTGCGACCGCTTGCGCAAGGCCGCACATTCCCTTGAAGAGTAGCCCGTCAGCCCTGCTGCCCTACTTCGCCCAGCTTGTACATGTATTTGATTGCAGACTTATAGACCAGTGTCTTTTCCCGCCCGCGCACCTTCAGCGACCGCCTGTCGTACCACTCGATGCAGCCCTCCAGATGCCCGCCATCCGCCAGAATAATCACCATGGGCGTCTGCGACTGGATCTGCTTCTGCAAGTAGAACAGTTCAGCGTGCCGGTACCCGGCCTCTTCTTCCACCTCGTAGGCCGTGAAGCGGAACGGCGCCGGTCCCGGGGCCTTTCTTCCGTTGCGATTCGCAGGAAAAGCCGTTGACGACTTGGATTCGAGTGCAATTCCAGTCAAGGCAGCATGACTGATCATCGGTACGACCTCCTCGGGTGCGGTAAGACTCCGAACCTGCAAAACCTGCGGCCTGAACCGGCCGGTGTCACGCTTACCTCGCCTTTTAGCTGCTGATCCGCAGCGCCAGGCAGGCTCAAATATTGTCACCATCCATCCAGGTTTCGAAACCTTTGGAGACAAGTGTGTTTTACTGGAAAGCCTTCCTATCTGCCGGTTTCCAAAGAATGGTGTTCCTGATTGTACGTCGAAATGATGCCCGGTGGATGGGTTAGGTTGCTTTTCTTGCGGATACCGTGTCGGGGCTTGCGACTGCGAATAGGGTAGCGTACGGGCGACCCAACTTCTGCCGTGAGAACGGTTACGAAAGGCCACGCACCCTTGCCTCGTTCACCGCTCACCCATCCCCACGGCCATCGCGTCCAGCGAAAGCGACCGTAGCAGGTTCCGTCGCATTCCCTGCTCCGCCTGCACCAGCGCACGCGCCGCGCCGTCAATCCAATCCACCGTGAGACCTTGTGCCAGCTTTTCCAGCTCGGCCCCCATGTCCACATTGCGCACCAGGCCCGGCGTTCCCGCCACCACCAACAACAGGTCTTCCACCAGGCTGCCCAGCGCCCGCAGCAGGTTGATTGTCTTCTGTTGCCCGTCAGCGCCGCCGCGGTAAGTCTCCGTGGTTCTGAAAAGCTGGGAGTAATCCGGCTCCCTTAGCGCTGTGCTCAGCACCACCAGCGCATCCTGTCTGCTTGCCAGATAGATTCCCAAATCCAGTGTCAGCGCCCGGCCCACAGCCCCTTCAGCCAGCCGAGCCACCAGTGCCCGCTCCGGCGTTTTCAGCTCCGGTCGTCGCGTGGCCAGCAGCGTCTCCAGTTCTGAAGCCGGCAGCGCCCCCAGGCGGTGTACCACCGCTCGCGAGCGGATCGTCGGCAGCAGCTCTTGCGGATTCTCCGTCAGCAGAATCAACGAGGTATGCTCCGGCGGTTCCTCCAGAACTTTCAACAGGCTGTTGGCTGCTTCCTTCATGAAGGCCGAAGAGGTAAAAATCGTAAAGGCCCGCACCGCCTCCACAGGCGGCCTGTAATACGCCACATGAATCACCTGCCGCACCTGGCCCAGTTTGATCAACAATTGCGGAGGGTCCGGCGGCACAATCAGCACGTCTGGATGTGTCTGGATCAGGATGCGCGTATCGCGCTTATCGGCGTCGCGCATCTCCTCACGCGCTGCCACCGCCTCGGCCACGCGCTCTTCCAGGTTGGCCGCGTCGCCAATTCGCTCGCAATTTCGGCAGCGTCCGCAAAAATCCGGTAATCCGTCATTTTCAGTTGGATTCAGGCAGTTCACTGCCTTCGCCAGCATCAGGGACAGCGTGTACTTGCCCGCCCCCCGCGGTCCGGCAAGGATAAGCGAGTGAGGAAACCGCTCCGCCCGCACGCTTTCACGCAGCCGTGTCACGGTCGCCGTATTCCCTAGAAAATCCTGGAAGCTCACGTTTCGAGTCTAGAGCATTTGCCGTTTCGCGTGGAGGCTTGGGACTCCCGGTCCCACCTTCAGGTTCCACGCAACCGGCCAAAGGCTACCTTCGCGCGACAGCGATGGCCTTCACTCCGTTCTTGGGACGGAGAGTGATTTTAGGTTGCAGGCCAATCGATTGGCCGGGCAGCAGTTCGAGGCGCCATTGCGCGGCGATTGTCGCCAGCGTCAGCGTTGCTTCCATCCAGGCAAAGGACTCCCCGATGCATTGTCTGCTGCCGCCGCCAAACGGGAAGTACGCAAAGCGCGGACGCGCGGCCTTGGCCTCCGCTGTGAACCGCTCGGGACGAAAGGCGAGCGGGTCCGGGAACCATCGCGAATCGCGATGAACGATGTACTGGCTGAAGAAGACCATGGTGCCCTTGCGAAAACGATAGGGTCCGATCGAGACATCTTCCAGGGCTTCGCGGCCCATTGCCCAGGCAGGCGGGTAGAGGCGCATGGATTCAGCCAGCACCATGGCCGTGTATTCCAGTCGGGGCAGGTCTTCAAGATTCGGCAGGCGGCCCGTCAGAACCTCGTCAACCTCGCGATGCAGGCGAGCCTCCGCTTGGGGATTCTGGCCGAGCAGGAGCCATGTCCAGGTAAGAGCATTCGCCACCGTCTCATACCCGGCAAGGAAGAGGGTGAGGATCTGATCGCGCAGCTGATCGGAGGTCAGGGCCCGTCCGTCCCCTTCTGCCTGATCGTCGCGGGCCGCAAGAAGCATTGAAAGCAGATCGCCTCTCTCCTCTAATCCTCTTTCGCCGCTTTCGTTGCGGCGTGCCCTGATCATGCCATTCACCACCTGGTCAAGGCGCGTCTTCGCCTTGCGAAAGCGTCTCATTCCCGGCAAAGGAGAGTCGAGAAGCAGCTCGGCGCGGGGCATTGCGACCAGGTAGTTGTACAGGTCCATGATGATGTTGACCTGGTCGTTGATGACGTGAATTTCCTCCGTGACTTCGGTGTCGAAGAGTGTCCTCGCCGTTATCCGCAGCGCCAGGCGCATCATCTCTGCTGCGACGTCGAGCCGCTGGCCGGGCTGCCATTGAGCACTCAGGCTTTGGGCTCGCTCCACAATCTGGCCCGCGTAGCGCTGAATGCGTTGCCGATGAAAGGCGGGAGCGGCAATGCGCCTTCCCCGCTTGTGAGTCTCTCCGTCGGAGGTGATGAGCCCTTCGCCCAGCAGGATTTTCATTCGCTTTTGGGTGCGATCCTTGCCAAAGGAAGCAGCCCTATCGATGAGCACTTCGCGGATATCGGAAGGTTCGTGTAAAAGAACTACGTCATGCAGCAGGACGCGATAATGCGCGGCGCGGCCATAGCGGCGGAGATGCTCGAAAAGCAGGATGGGATTGCCCGGCTTGAAGAACTTGTGGAAAAGGTAAAAAGGCAAATTCATCCGCAACCCAGGCGGATAGAGATAACGCCCCCGGCGCACCGTTTCAGGTCGCTGGTTGATGGCCGTCGAGTTGTTGAGCAGGTCCAGCGATCCCACGGCTTGAGCCTAGAGAAAGCCGGCCTCGATGTCGAGTATGTGCCTCTTCTTCACATTGCTCGAATGAATCAATTGTGTCGAATTGAGTGATCTCAATAAAAATGCTGGCCCGGTTGTTTGAGACGTCGATCGAAGAGATCTTTTCAGAAGAGATTTAGAGCCAGGTCAGCGCAGCCGCCTCCAGGCCACGCCTCCTTGTCGCTTCCCGCTTTCAGATTTCGTTTGCTCAAGTGCTCCCGCCCGCCTATTCTGGCAGCGACTCAATCCTGTTGTATCTTCAACGCTAGAGGGGTGCTATGGGGCGCGCGATTTTCATCAGTTACCGCAGGGACGACACCGAAGGCGAAGCCGGCAGGTTATTCGACGACCTGACCCGGGCTTTTGGCGACAACTCGGTCTTCATGGATGTGACCGGGATCAATCCCGGCCTCGATTTTCGTAAGGCGATCGATGATAACGTGGCCGGCTGTGGCGTTCTGCTGGCCATGATCGGTGCCACCTGGGCCACCATCACCGGCAGCTCGGGCGAGCGCCGCCTCGACGACCCCAATGACTTCGTGCGGCTTGAGATTGCCTCCGCTCTGGCCCGCGATATCGCCGTCATTCCCGTCCTCGTCCACGACGCCAAGATGCCCCACCCCGACCAGTTACCCGACAATCTCAAGGATCTGGCCTTTCGCAACAGCGTTGAAATCACCCACGCCCGCTGGAACTCCGACGTCCAGCTCCTCATCCAGGCGTTGGGCCAGTATGTTGCCGCATCCAGCAAGACCAGCAGCGAGCCCGTGCATGCCACCGTCTCCGTCCAGCTTCCGCCCGCCAATCCTCCTGAGCACGAACCTGTTCCGCCCAAATCGAAAATGCCTCTGATTGCCGGAATCGCCGCAGCCGCGGTGCTTTTGATCGCCGCCATCGCATTCTTTGCGCTTCACGGCTCTAACAGCGCTGCCAGCCCAAACGCCGGCGCGACAACCCCTCCCGCGATGGCTGCGTCAAGCAATCCCGCATCGACCACGGCAAATACACCCGTTGCGCCACCACAGAATTCGTTGGCGGGAACATGGTCGAATTCATCCCCTGAAGCCGATAACGGCCTGAACAAGCTGGAAATCTCCGCCTCGGGAAATCAGCTCTCTATCCATGCCTGGGGCAAGTGCGAGCCGGTCGATTGCGACTGGGGCACTCAGTCAGCTACGTTCGACGGCCAAAGCGCCACGGCTTCCTGGAGCTTCCTATCCAGTAAAGGCAAACCGGGAAAGGGACGAATCGCAACCGTGACCATAAAGCCCCAGAACGACGGGCTCAATGTGTTTATCGCGAACACATATCCAAAGCACCCACCCACACAACGCCGGTTCATATTCGCCCGTATTTAAGAATGCGTCATCGCGGCCGCACGAGGATGCAGGCCAGGCGCCTTCAGGTATCTTTCGCCGCCTGCTTGCCTGCCTGCTGCTGCAGCGAGTTCCACTGCGCATCCTCCTGCGAAACCAGCGATTCGATTCGTTCAGCAAGTAATCCGCGCGGATCGGTTACCCCTCGGTACGGCCCTGCGCCGGCCAGGTAGACGTACTTCTCGTGCTTCAGCGCCTCGCAGGTGGCGCGATAGTTTCCCCAAAGCTGCTGATATTGGTTCAGGTGCAGAATGCCTTCGAGAATCGTGATCAACACACCGAGCCCGGCAATAATCAGCTTGTCATTTGGCAACGAAATACCCGCCAGAAACGGAATGATCGCCGCGGAAAGAATCTCAACCACCTTCATGCGTTTGAAGGTCCGTTGCGCCCCGCTGCTTTTCCGGTCGTACCAATCAATCTGATCTTCAAGCCGGGCGTAGATGGGGTCGTTCCCGGCAAGAGGGTCCGTAGCTTCCGGCATGGCAAGACCTCCTGGTTGCGGAATCAGAGTAACTGGCGGTAGAACCTGCACCGAAATGTATCACGGCGAGCGATGTGCACGTCCTTGGGGCCTGTTCACGCTACTGGGGCGGCGGAGACGGGAGCCGATTTTTATGAGTTCCAGGAGCGAGGAGTGACGCATACCGGGTGTCTGCTGGCGACGAGCAACAACGAAATCGGGAAATTGGCCCCGGCCCCAAGGGTTGCGGCAAAAATCCCGCCACCGGGAGTCTCAGAGACTGCACAGCTTCATCCACGCTAAATGCGTGTGCAACACCCGCGCAGCCCGGTGGCACTAATCCGCTCTACCTGCACTCTACCGGCTGCCAGTCACGTCGAGCTTATCGCCGAACTCCCGCAAAATGGGATTGGAGGGGGCCACTTGCAACGCCTGGCGCACCACTTCTTTCGCATCGCTGATGCGCGATTCGTGCCACTGCGGATGGATCGATGCGCTGTCTGAAGTGCTATGTTCAAGACGACACGACCCTCAGGGAGCGGCGACCCTGAACAAAACCAAACCGGCCACACCAACTCTGGTTTCGCGCTAGCAACCCTCCTTTCTCGGATCTCCTCGTTTGTCTTCCCGCCAAGGGCGCGGGCAAAGCCCAAAAACAACCATTCAGATTCTTCCCAATCCCCTGAATCCACCCGTCCCGCATCTTCATCACACTCCCCGTACAATAGAGCAGGAAGCCAATACCGACCGATGGCGGACCAGGCGCAACAGCATCCCCACAGGCTCAACCCGCAACAGCTCGACGGCCGGCAGCCTGCCGCCCGCAAGCCCGGGTTGCGCAAGCCCGATGACGACCCCGTCGGCAAAGTCTATGATTCCCGCCTCATGCGGCGGCTCGGCCATTACCTGCTCCCCTATTGGTGGCAGGCCGCCGTCTCTTCGGTCGCCGTCTCACTCAAATCGCTCAGCGATGTAGCCGGACCTTACCTCGTCAAGGTGGCCATCGATCGCTACATGACCGGCAACCCCGGACCCGCCACCAACTGGCTCACCCGCCGTCTTCCCGCTGACCCCTTCACCGGCATCACCCGGTTGGCCGAGATTTACGTGGTTGCGCTCGTATCTGCTTATTTCTTTGAGTTTATTCAAACCTACCTGATGCAGTGGACCGGCCAGAAAATCATGTTCGACCTGCGCCGCGACATCTTTCGCCACATGCAGCGGATGCACATCGGCTTCTTTGACACCCATGCCGTGGGCCGGCTCGTCACCCGCATCACCTCCGACGTGGACGCCATCAACGAGATGTTCACCGGCGGCATCCTCGCCATCGTGGACGATTTCTTCACCCTCACCATCATGGCCATCGTGATGCTCAGCATCAACTGGTGGCTGGCCCTGCTGGCCTTCGCCGTCCTGCCCCTGATCCTCGTCGTCACCCGCCTTTTCCGCGACCACGTTCGTGAGAGCTATCGCCGCGTCCGCGCTGCCATTGCCCGCATCAACAGCTTCACCCAGGAACACATCAGCGGCATGAGCGTCGTCCAGCTCTTCAACCGCGAACAACGCGCCTACAACGACTTCGAAGACGTCAACCGCCTGCACATGATCGCGTTCAAAGACACGATCTTCGCCTACGCCCTCTACTACCCGGCCGTCGAACTGCTATCGGCGGTGTCCATTGCCCTTGTAATCTGGCGCGGAGGCTTCGGCGTCATCACCGGCTCCGTCTCCATCGGCGTGCTCGCCATGTTTAACATGTATTCGCAGCGCTTCTGGCGCCCCATTCAGGATCTAAGCGACAAGTTCAACATCCTGCAAGCCGCCATGGCCGCCTGCGAACGCATCTTCAAGCTCCTCGATACAGCGCCGGAGATCGTCAACCCCGACAAGCCGCGTCTCGGCGACGGCAGCAACCGGATCGAGTTCCGCCATGTCTGGTTCACTTATCAGAAGCTGACCCCGGTCCAACAGTTCACGGTCAACCGCGCCGCGAGTTCTGAAAACAGCGCCGCGGAGCTGCTTGCCATCAAGGATGTCGAGTGGATTCTGAAGGACGTCTCCTTCACCATCGAGCCCGGAGGAACTGTCGCCATTGTGGGCCACACCGGCGCCGGCAAAACGACGCTGACCAGCCTGATGATGCGCTTTTACGATGTCACCGTCGGACAGATTCTGGTGGATGGCGTCGATCTGCGTGAGCAGGATCTGACAGCGCTGCGCCAGCACTTCGCCGTAGTCCTCCAGGACCCGTTCCTCTTCACTGGCACACTCGCTGAAAACATCCGCCTGGGCAACGACGACATCACCGAGGCCGCCCTGCGTCAGTCCGCGCGCGACGTCAATGTCCTGGACTTTATCGAGAGCTTGCCCGGCGGCTTCGACGAGCCTGTCCAGGAGCGCGGCAACTCGCTTTCAACCGGCCAGAAGCAGCTCGTCAACTTCGCCCGCGCCCTGGCCTACAATCCCCGCATCCTTATCCTCGACGAAGCCACATCCAGCGTGGACACCGACACCGAGCTCCGTATTCGCGGCGCGTTGGAGCGCATGGTCGAGGGCCGCACCAGCGTGCTCATCGCCCACCGCCTGTCAACCGTGCAGCGTGCCGACACCATCCTCGTCATGCACAAAGGTCAGTTGCGCGAGATGGGTTCTCACCAGGAGTTACTCGCCCAGCGCGGCCTCTATTGGAAGCTATACCAGTTGCAATACAAGGACCAGGAAACCAACGGCATCCCCATTCCTGCCCGCGAGCCTTCCGTCGCGCCCGCTCTTTAGTGTGCAGTCTCTCGCGTCAAAGCAGCTGTCATCCTGAGCGACCGGGGCGAAGTGGAAGAAGTCGAAAGCCTGCCCGCCGTGGCGGGGACCCGCGGTTGGCAAAGCGGGTTCACCATTACTGACGGGGAAATCGTGTTACTAACTTCTGAAACGGGATACCAATAACTCTCCGAGTTACGAACTTAGTCGGGATTCTTCAACAACCAATAATGGAACCCATCCACGATAGCCATCAGTGCCGCCTGGTTCAAGTCGCTGCTGACTCCCGCCGTTATCCAAGGTTCGTAACCGTCGGCGTGGAAGCTCACCGTCACCCGCACGTGAGCCGCCGTGTCGTGCGCGGATACATCAATGGCCGTCACGGTGAACCCGCCTAAACGCATCTGCGCAATCGGCGGATACCACTTTTCCAGTTCGCGCCGCATCGCCTTGGTCAGCGCGTCCACCGGCCCCGCGCCCTCGGCCCGAGTTACAACAACTTTGGAGTCACCAAGGGTTAATAACATCGAGGCCTGAACATATCTGTTCCGCGTCTCGTCTGATTCGTCGATCACTCTCCAACTCTTGACGCTGAACCGATTCTGCAAGGTCCCCAGAACCTTCATGCACGCCAGCCGGAATGAAACTTCACTGGCCGTGAAGCCTCCGCCTTCAATCATCGCCTCGTTCTGGTCCATCAGTGCCTGCGCCTGCTTGGAATCGAGAGGAACATCCAGCGCTTTCGAAAGCAGAACAATGTTCGCTCTTCCTGACTGACGGTTCACGCCGATGATCGGATTGGCGCCCACGTCTGCCGGATCGCACCAGAGATAAGCGCCCGGATGTTTGCGTTCGCTGCTGCCGTGCATGCCAGCCCAGGTTCCGAACGCGCCCGTGCCCACGATTGGCGCGCCGTGCGGCACTTCAAGCGAAAATGCTGCATAAGCCGAATGGACAAGGCTGGTGAGCCCGGCCAGCGATTCCGAAGGCACGAATTCAGCCTCGCCCCGCAATTGCATGCTGCCGATTACCGTGGTCAGGTTCACGTTGCCGCAGCGCTCCCCCGTGCCCAGCAGCGTGCCTTGAACCTGCACCGCCCCCGCTAGAATCGCTGCGCGCGAATTGGCGATGCCAAGTCCGCGATCGGTATGACCATGAAATCCGAATCGTCCGCCAGGGTAAGTCTTCGTCAGGTCTCCAATCACCTGCGTAACTTCCTCGGGACTCGCGCCGCCGGTCGTGTCGCACACCACGATTCGACTCACTTGCTGGCCAACGCACTGTGCCGTCATCCGGTGAAAGTAGTCCACGCTGCGCTTGCTGAAATCCGCGTCGCACTTCTCACCGTTCTCACGGCGGCCGCAGTAGGCATCCATCGCGTGCTCAAAATCCACAATCACTTCAAGACCGGCGTCCTGAAGATACTCGATGGTTTCATAGGCCATTAGTAGATTTTCTTCCTGCGTCGTTTCCAAGGACTTCATTACATCCAAAAGTCTGGATTTGACCACCACAACCGCCACCGGAACCCGCTTCTTCTGTTGCACGATGAACTGTGCGTCCGGCCAATCCTGCACTTTGGTCCCGCTGCCGCGCGTCCTGCCAAACAATGCCAGCTTCATGGCGCCGGTGTCGATTGATGAAACGGCCGTTGTCAGCTCTCCTACAAACCTGTGTGCTCCGGCGAAACCGATTTCCGCATACTGAACGCCAAACGCGCCCATGCGCTGGAGAAGGCTCACAGCATTGGGTACGGAGATATCGATATTCGGCTGCTGCATTCCATCGCGAAGGCTGGTATCGAACAACTCGACTTTTCTTGCGCTCGTTTCCTTCATTTGCCCTTGCTTCTGGTCCGTCGCCCGGCCATTGCGGTCGGTGCATGTTGTTTCTTGCTCATTGAAATAGCAGAATAACCCCGAATCGGAGTCAATCTGCGCGCCGTGTAGCGGGGCTGAACGGAAGAGGCCATTCCGCGGATGCGAAATGGCCTCTTCTTGCTCGTTCACGCGGATACTCAATACCGCGCGCCGCCAAAGTTACTTGGCCGCTACCAGCGGGCGGGTGGTCAAGCTGCCGTCTTTGTAGCCCTCGGCAATCTGGGCGATATCCACGGGCTTGTAGTCGCCCGCATGTCCTGCCTGGCCAAATTCGGTCATGCGCAGGGCAACCACCTTCTGCATGGCCTCGCGAGCCGGCTTCATATAGTCGCGCGGATCGAACTTCTCCGGGGTCTCCCACAGTACCTTGCGAATGGCGCCCGTAATGGCAAGCCGATTGTCGGTGTCCACGTTGACCTTGCGCACACCGTTGCGGATGCCGAGTTGAATTTCCTCCACCGGTACGCCCCAGGTTTCTTTCAGCTTGCCGCCGTATTGGTTCACGATGTCCTGCAGGTCCTTGGGTACGGACGAACTGCCGTGCATCACCAGGTGCGTCTTGGGCAGGCGCTTGTGGATCGCGATCAGTACATCCATCTTCAGCACAGAGCCATCCGGCTTCTTGGTGAACTTGTAGGCCCCGTGGCTGGTCCCGATGGCGATTGCTAGCGCGTCCACGCCGGTCAGCTCGGCAAACTCCACTGCCTGGTCGGGATCCGTAATGTGATCGAGGCCGCTGCCACCCGCGCCATGGCCGTCCTCAACGCCGCCCAGCACCCCAATTTCGCCCTCGACGGTAACGCCGCGCTCATGCGCGAAATCAACCACCTTGCGCGTCACTTCCACGTTCTCTTCGAAACTTGCAGGCGTCTTGCCGTCGGCCTTCAGCGAGCCATCCATCATCACTGAGGTAAAGCCCAGCTCAATGGCGCTCTTGCAGGTCTCAAAGCTGTTGCCGTGATCCTGGTGCATGGCAATCGGAATATCGGGATAAAGCTCGCTGGCCGCCAGAATCAGGTGAAAAAGATAACGGTCCTGCGCAAACTGGCGCGCACCGCGGCTGGCCTGGATAATCACGGGCGACTGGGTCTGCTTCGCCGCCTCCATAATGGCCTGAATCTGTTCCATATCGTTGACGTTGAATGCGCCGACGCCGTATCCGCCCTTGGCGGCCTCGTCGAGGAGCTGCCGCATGGAAACTAAAGGCATAGGAATTCTCCTTCTGGGTTGGCTCCGGCCGCCTGTGCGTTCGGGCCCTGTAGGGCGGGAAATCAGCCTGTCGGGCGGCGAGAACTGGGATCGTCTTTATCCTAGCAGAGACGCGCAATCGAAAAGTGTGTCCATAAGCACAGGACAAAGACACATCCCAACCCGGTCCCGCGCATTTGCTTTCCCATTTTGGACATCGGAACCGGCATCCCGCTCTCTCAACTCTCGCTTCGATCCTCCTCACTCGTCCGCCGTCTCAGTCCTTTCCGTGCCCGCGTATGGAATAATCCGTGCGTGCCCTTCGCCGCCGCCGTCGCCCCCAACAGTTTGTATCTGCTGGCCTGTGCCGCCGGTGCCGTCCTCCTGCTCCTGATCCTCATCGCCAGGGTTCGCCTTCACCCCGCGCTGGGATTGATCGTGGCCGCCCTCACCCTGGGTGTGGCCGCCGGCATGCCGCTGCGCCAGGTGCCTCTCTCGTTTACCGCCGGTGTCGGCGGCCTCATGGGACACATCGCTATCATCCTGGGCCTGGGCGCCATTCTGGGCCGTCTCCTCGCCAGTTCCGGGGGAGCAACCGCGCTGGGCGGATCGCTGGTCGAGAATTGCGGCGAAAAAGGTCTGCCCTGGGCCTTGCTGGGACTCGGCATCGTGGTCGGCATGCCGGTCTTCTTTGAAGTGGGCCTCGTGCTCCTGATGCCCATCATCGCCGCGGCCGCTCGCCGCAGCGGTCGCCCCCCCATCTTGGTTGGAATTCCGTTGCTGGCCGGCCTCTCCATCGTCCACGGCACCCTTCCGCCGCATCCCGCCGCCATGCTGGCCGTCGTGCAATATCACGCCGACATGGGCCGCACCATCCTCCTGGGCCTCGTCGTTGGACTTCCTGCCGGAATCATGGCAGGTCCTGTCCTCGGCTGGTTCCTCATGCGCAATTGGAAAAAGAAAGCCGCCAGGTCCGGGGCCGATGCAGGATACGAGGAAACAGCGCTCTTCGAGGAACCCGAAGCAATCGCAGAGGAGAACGCTTTAGCAACAACGGAACCAGCATCCCCACAAGCCGGCACTCCCCGCCTTGACCCACAATCCGGACCAACTCCCGTCGGTCCACTCCGCGCCGCCTCGGCCATCCTGCTCCCCATCGCCCTCATCTTCCTCGGTAGCTGGGCCGATTCGCTCGCCGCCCCCGGAACCGTTGCCAACCAGGTTCTCCGCTTCGTAGGCGCCCCTGACGTCGCGCTGCTCATCGCCGTCCTCACCGCGCTCGTTACTCTCGGCGGCCACATCCAGACCGCCCACGCCGTAGCCGGCAAAAATAGCCGTCATGGCCTCCTGCGACGCCTCACCGCCGAGTCGTTCGAGCCCATCGCCAACGTCCTGGTAATTCTTGCCGCCGCCGGAGGCCTTAGCGGCGTTCTGCGCGATTCCGGAGCGGCTCAGGCCACCGTCACCCTGGCCCTGGGCGCGCACATGCCGCCCCTCGTGCTCGCCTGGCTGCTGGCCGCCGTGGTGCGCGTCTGCATGGGCTCGGCTACTGTTGCCATGGCCGTCGCTTCCGCCATCCTGGCGCCCATGGCCGGACACGTCGGCGTACGCCCCGAACTCCTGGTGCTCGCCACCGGCACAGGCTCACTCATCTTTTCGCAGGTCAATGACCCCGGCTTCTGGATGATCCAAACCTTCTTCAAGCTCGAAATCAAGGAGACCTTCGCCACCTGGACACTGCTTGAAACAGTGCTTTCCGTCACCGGCCTGTTCGCCACCCTGCTTTTGTCGGCGGCAATGCGCTAACTTCTTGTTTCTTCACACGCGCGGGCTTACTCTGCAATTGCACCCCGCGGCTTATCCCAAATCAGCTTTTCCCTGAAAGGCCCAGTCTATGCCGAGCTTCCGCCTACGCATCGTCCTCGCTTTGGCCGCCTTCGCAAGCCTCACCCTTTGCGCAGCCGGACAATCCTCTTCCCCGGAACCGGCCCAACCTCTCTACCTCAACTACCCCAGCGAGATTCCCGCAAAATTGCAGCCTGCCACCGGCAGCTTCGACTACACCCGCCGCGAAGCCATGATTCCCATGCGCGACGGCGTGCGCCTCCACACCGTCATCCTCGTTCCCAAAGGCGCTCAAAACGCCCCCATCCTGCTCACCCGCACCCCCTACAGCGCCGACGCGCTCACCACCCACGCCGCCAGTTCTCACCTCGGCCCCATCCTCCAGGGATACGACAACGCCACCGACGTCATTGTTGAAGGCGGCTACATCCGCGTCATCCAGGACATACGCGGCAAGTACGGCTCCGAGGGCGACTTCGTGATGAACCGCCCCCTCCACGGTCCGCTCAACCCCACGCCCGTCGACGAGTCCACCGACACCTACGACACCATCGACTGGCTCATTAAGAACATCCCTGAAACCAACCGCAAGGTCGGCATCCTCGGCATCTCCTACGACGGCTTTCTGCCCCTCATGGCGCTCATCAATCCCCATCCCGCCCTCAAGGTCGCCGTACCCATGAATCCCATGGTCGACGGCTGGATGGGCGACGACTGGTTCCACAACGGCGCCTTCCGCGAGCAGAACATGGTCTACATCTACGAGCAGGAAGGCACGCGCTCCAACGAGGCCAAGTGGTGGACCTCCACCTTTGACGACTACGACCAATTCATGCGCGCAGGCTCCGCGGGCGATTTAGGCAAGGAGCATGGACTCGAGCAGATGGGCTTCTGGCGCAAGATCCTCGACCACCCCAGCTACGACGATTTCTGGAGCGCGCAGGCCATGGATAAAGTGCTGGCCGCCGACTTCGAAAAGGAAGGCATCAAAGTCCCCATCCTGCTGGTCCATAGTCTCTGGGATCAGGAGGACATCTATGGAGCACCCGCCGTCTACAAGGCCATCAAGCCGCTCGACAAGGAGAACGACAAGGTGTTTTTCGTGCTCGGCCCCTGGCACCACGGACAGGAAATCGAATCCGCAAACAGTCTGGGCGCGATTCGCTTCGGCAGCGATACCGGCACCTGGTTCCGCCAAAACGTCTTGCGTCCGTTTCTCGACCACTATCTTAAAGACGACGCCCCGGCCGGCAACATCGCCCCGGTAACCGCCTATGAAACCGGTGTCAACCAATGGCAGCGCCTGCCCGCATGGCCCGCCTCCCCGGCCACAAAGCCCCTCTACCTCGAGCCCGGCTTCAAGCTAAGCTTTTCGGCTAACTCTGCTAGCTCCGCTAACTCCGCCAACTCCCCTAACCCCGCTTTCGACGAATACGTCTCCGATCCCTCCAAACCCGTGCCCTACAACGGCCGCCCCAGCCAACCCATCGGCTACGACCCGCCGCTGACCTGGGTTCAATGGCTCGTAGACGACCAGCGCGATGTCTCCGGACGCACCGACGTCCTCACCTACACCTCCGACGTCCTCACCGCCCCGCTTCACATCGCTGGCCAGCCCATCGCCAATCTCGTCGCCTCCACCAGCGGCACCGATTCCGACTGGGTGGTCAAGCTCATCGATGTCTATCCCGACGAAGTAGCCGGCGACCCCAACCTCGGCGGCTACCAGTTGCCCATTGCCGAAGACATCTTCCGCGGACGCTATCGCCAGAGCTTTTCAAAGCCTGAAGCCATTCCCCCCAACAAGCCGCTCACCTACCGCTTCCCGCTGCCCAATGCGAACCATGTCTTCCTGCCCGGCCATCGCATCATGGTGCAGGTGCAGTCCAGCTGGTTTCCCCTCTATGACCGCAACCCCCAGACCTTCGTTCCCAGCATCTTCTGGGCCAGGCCCGAGGACTACCAGAAGGCCACCCAGCGCATCTACCACGCCCCCGGCCAAGCCAGCGCCATCGAGCTGCCAGTGGTATCGGAGAACGAAATCAAATCGAGGTAATGGGCGGGCGACCCACCCCAATATCACCCTCAATCGGGGGGGGGTGCCCCGTCCTTGCTCCGCTAGGGCGGGATGGACGTTTCCGCCTCACAGACACCGCCCCTCACGCCTATGAGGATGCCGAGCGCTCCACATCCGGGTCCTCGAACCCGGGAAAACACAAATCAAACCAGCCTTGATCCGCGGTGCAGATTATTTCCTCAATCTGTGTACCATCGAAATAGGCGCTGTTCCGTTCCCGATACTTGGTTGCGTCAAATTTGCGCCAAAGTGGCGCCTAAACGGCACTTAATGCGCACGTTTTGGCCAACAAAGCCTTTAGCACGAATGAGTTCCACCTGCCGGAGGTCAACCTACCCCCCTCCATTCGCTTTATATTCGCTTTTCGGTAGCCCTCCCGCCGAATCCGCGCCCCCAAATCGGGCTGTCGGGTCAATGTGTCGAAGACCGTTGCGGCAAGACGGCATGACGGAGAACCGAGACGGCTCTGAGCCAATGCCGTCGCTTGTAGCTGATAACCACCAGGCGCATGCACAGGGCAATGGCTCCGCCCACTGCCGTGCAGAAGGTCCGGTGTTCCGCGATAGTCGGCCCCGGAACTACATTCAGCGAGAGAAGAAAGACGATGTAGCCCGTGACGGCCATCGAAAACAGGGCGTAGTTCACGTTGAGGATGCCGTAAGCGAGCCACGCGAAAAGAACCGTGAACGCCGCCAGTCCGATCGGCGTCGTATGCACGTGAACCAGGCAGAAGCTGACTGCAATGGCGCCGCACATGGTCCCCAGCGTGCGCGCGATCGCGCGGCTCACCGTATCCGTCAGCCCCGGCTTCAATACCAGCAGCGCGGTCATCGGAATCCAGTAGCCGCTGGGGTAATGCAGCCTGCGGTAGATCTCCGTCGCAAGCGCAATTGCCAAGGCAAGGCGAAGCGAATACGGTATCGCGGAGTTCAGGAATCGCAGTTGGCGTACCGAATCCGCGGTTTCAATCAGCGCGGCGCGCAACGCCGCCTCCTCTTCGCGCAGGTAACACGTGAGTTGGAACAGGCGCGACCGCAGATCGCCGAAGATCCGAAGCATAAGTGACGAGAGGACCAGTTGCAGCGCTCCACCCGCGAACAGCAGCAGGCTACGATCAAAAGCTGCTTCAAGCGAAGCCGGGAACGCCGAAGTCACGAGGAAGGTGATCACACATTGCTGGCCGACCCAACTGTATCCCCCGGTCCGTGCCGTGAGCATGCCGTAGCCAAAGGCCCAGAGCGCCGCAGTCGAGACCAGCAAAAAACTCTCATGGCCAACCATCACACCCACGAAGCCGGAGAAGGCCATCCCGAATGTGACAAAGATCATCGGTAGCAGATACGAGTGATCAATGGATTGCTTCTGGCCGAAGCCCGTGTTCACGGCGCCGCCCGCGGCAAGCATGCCGGCAGCGGGATGACCAGCCGCGATACCGGCTCCGAGACAAATCGCTACCGGCAGGGTGAGGATCAGGTCGCTGCGAAGCGTCTGGTTTTCCCACCGAAATACCGTGCTGTCTTTAAGAAATTGATTGGGCGCGGCCGCCCCCGCGTCGGGCGCTGACATGAGTTCCAGCATTGCATAGAGACGCCATGCGGCTCGGGAAAAATGGAGATCCCGGATCCTTTCGGCCGCCTTGACCGAGGTAGCGCAGCGAATGATATCTGGGAAGAATCGGCCGCGTCAGGCAGCGGGGGTCCCGGTGCCTAGGCTCCAAGCACTGCTCGCTGCGCCGCGAAAATCTCCCTGCAGCCGCCTTCGGCCAGGTCAATCAGCCCGTTCAGCTGGCCGCGCGAAAAGCTGCCCTTCTCGGCCGTCGCCTGCGTCTCCACCAGGCCGCCGTCCGCGGTCATCACCACGTTCATGTCCACCTCGGCCTGCGAATCTTCTTCATAACAAAGATCCAGCAGAGCCGTTCCGTCCACAATTCCCACCGAAGTGGCGGCTACCAGCTGCTTCAACGGCGACTGCTTCAGCGTTCCCGCCGCAACCAGGGCATTCAAAGCCAGCGCCAGCGCCACCGCCGCGCCGGTGATCGCCGCGGTACGTGTGCCGCCGTCCGCCTGAATCACGTCGCAGTCCAGAATCACCGTTCGCTCGCCCAGCGCGCGCATGTCCACCACCGACCGGAGGCTTCGTCCGATCAGTCTCTGTATCTCATGGGTCCGTCCGCCGATCTTGCCGCGTTCGCTTTCCCGCGGAGTGCGGGTAACCGTCGAACGGGGCAGCATGGCGTACTCCGCCGTCACCCACCCCCGCCCCGAGTTGCGCAGCCAGCCCGGCACTCCCTGCTCAATGGTCGCGTTGGTCAGCACCCGGGTGTTCCCCAGCGAAACCAGCACCGACCCTTCCGCGGTCTGAACGAATCCAGGTTCGAGAGCAAGCGGCCGAAGCTGGGTAGGCTTCCGCCCGCCTGGTCGGAAAAACTGAGATGAATCAGGAGCATCCATAGCGAGATTGTACGGGAAACGCCGCCTCGCAGACCGCAATGAGCCGGCCGGTTTCAGAATGGGAATCGAGCTTTTCCCTTTCCCGCAAGCGGAATCTATCTCTAAACCAATGAAAATAAAATAGATACTCTTGCATATCTAACCGGGTCTTTCCCGTTTTGGCACACCATGCCGCTTGAGAACTCCCAGTCACCCGGCGAAGCCGCCCTTCTGATCCCTTTCCTTATCAAGGACTTAGAAAGTCTGTCCAAGTTTGGCACGCTGCGTGTATTAGAAGAGGACAAATCCCAGACGCAAGAACAGAAATGGGAAGCCGCAGCCCCGGGCAAGAGTTAATCTCCAGAACCTGCTCAGGGCAGGACCGGGAACAACCGGGCACAGCGGAACGCAAGACGTAGTGCGAAAGGAAAGGCTTGGAAATGCAACAGCTGGAAAAGACGGCAGGGAATGATCAAACGGATTTAAAACCCCTGGATGCGGTGATGCAGACGTTGGTCAATCTTGACTGCACCGGGGAGAGCCTGGCGGAGTTGGCGCACGACGCACGGAATATGGTGACAGCGCTGGGGCTGTACTGCGACATGCTGGAGGAACCTGGGGTGCTGACCACCCCGTTCCATCACTACGGAAGCGAGCTGAAGCTGGTGGCCGCAGCCAGTCGCCGACTGGTGGACAAACTGGCGGCTCTGGACAATCGAGACGCCCCCTCGGCTACATCGTCGCAGAGCAACATGCTTCAGAGCGGAAGCCTCTCCTGGATGGAGTCCATTCCCAGCCCATCGCGCGCCGCCCGGCATTGGGACCTGACGCCGGCCATGCCGGTCGATAACCTGGCTGAAGAGTTGCGGGCGAATCGAAATCTTCTCTCCGCCCTCGCCGGTCCTGCAATCAGCCTGACAGTCGACACCGAGCGCGGCGCGCTGCCTGTTGGCCTCACAGGCGAGGAGTTGACCCGGATCTTGGTGAATCTCGTGAAGAATGCCGTCGAGGCCATGCCCGCCGGAGGAAGGATCCAGATAGCCCTCCGAGAAAGCCTCGCCGCGCCGGGAGCCGATCCATGGCTCACGTTGAACATTGAAGACAACGGGCCCGGCATCCCCCGCGAAGCCTTGGGGAGTATCTTCGAGGCCGGCTATACAACTCGAATGAAGGCCGACGCAGCCAACGGACAAGGCGGCTGGAGAAGCGCACATCGCGGGCTTGGTTTGTGCATCGTCCGCTCCATCGTAGAAACCGCCGGCGGACGGATTCACGCCGCCAACCGGGATCCATCCGGCTCCTGCTTTCAGATTGAACTGCCTGTAAGGAGCTCGTGAGAGGCGCAGAAACCTGCTCGCTCCAGACCTGTGCGAAACGCGGGGAAATGAGTTTCATTTAGCCAGGGTAAGCACGAGGCGCATACAATGCTCGAAACAGCTTTTCATTCAGGGGCCATGGATTTTATCCCTCAGTTCGCGGAGCCGGCAGCGAAACTGCATCTGCTAGTGGTCGACGCCGATTCCGCAGTTCGATCGGCCTGCTCGGAGATTGCTGCGAGCCTCGGCTATGCGGTCGAAAGCACCGGCGACATGGGCCACGCGCGCACTCTGCTGAGCAACCATGCGGCCGATATCCTGCTGGTGAACCTGCCCTGGGGCAACAGCAAGGGCCTGGAACTCGTTTCCGAGGTCAAGCTGCTCTATCCCCAGACCTCCGTGATCGCCATGACCGCTTCCGGCTCTGTGAACGCGGCCGTTGAGGCCATGCGCTGCGGAGCCTCGGACTATCTGACCAAGCCCTTCGCCGTCGATGAGCTCTCCACCGTGCTGGAACGCGCCGCCGCCAGCCACACCACCGACGCGGCCACTCGCCAGCTTCGCGAACGTCTCCGTCTGTCGCAAGGACTTGGCGCCATGATCGGCCGCTCAGGGGAGATGGAAAAGCTCTACCGCATTCTCTCCAAAGTGGCGCAAACCTCGCATCCGGTGCTAATTCTGGGCGAGAGCGGCACAGGCAAGGAATTGGTTGCCCGAACCATCCATGCCTACGGCCCCAATGCCCAAAAGCCATTTCTGCCCGTTGACTGCGGTTCGCTGGTTCCCACGCTCATCGAGAGCGAGCTCTTTGGATATGTCAAGGGAGCTTTCACCGGAGCCAACCGTTCCAAAGATGGCTTGCTGGTCTCGGCCGAAGGCGGCACCGTCTTTCTGGATGAAATTGGCGAGCTTTCGCTCGACCTGCAGGCGAAGCTTTTGCGGGCGCTTCAGGAAAAGGAAGTACGGCCCGTGGGTGCTACCCACCGCGTGCCGATCAAGGCCCGCATCGTGGCAGCCACCAACCGCGATCTGGCTTCAATGGTCGAGAAAGGTACTTTTCGCAAGGATCTTTTCTACCGTCTCAATGTCGTCAACCTCCGGCTACCCTCGTTGCGCGACCGCCGCGAAGATATACCGCTCCTGGCCGCGCATTTCCTTGACCACATCAGCCGCGAGCATGGTACGAAGTTCACATTGAGCGACGAAGCCCTGCGTACCATGATGCGCCACGACTGGCCCGGTAACGTGCGCGAATTGGAAAACGCGATGGAGCGTGCCTGCGCGCTTTCGTCCGGACCGGTACTGCACCTGGGCGATCTGCCCACGCAGTTGCAGCAACAGGGCCTCACAGCCTATCGCGCCGCCTCTGCTGCCGGTGAAGCGGCGGCAGCCGACAATGCGCCGCAGGTCAAATCGCTGGCCGACCTCGAGCGCGACGCGATCCTGGGAGCGATCCGCACATTGAACGGCGACAAGCTGAAGGCCGCCAGGCTTCTGGGCATCGGCAAGACGACCCTCTACCGAAAACTGAAAGAGTACGGCATCGTCGATCCGCCGCAAGAGGAGTAGGCGCTGGTGCCTCTTGAGCGACGAACCGCCATGGCGGAACGACTCGAATTCCGTGGAATCCTGCGCAAGGATCACGACTGCAATAACAAAAAGAAAAAACCGGCGTCGACAGCCGGAATAGAACAAGGAGCTGGGAATGAGCATTTTGATGGTGACTGGAATCGAAGGCGCCCGCAACTGCGCCGAGGTGGTGGGAACGCAACTGGGCAGGAGCGTTGAGGTTGCGGAGGGGCGCAAGACGGCACTGGCTGCGCTGCGCCGCCGCGAGTTCGCCGCCGTAGTGGTCGACGAAACCATCGCCGAATGCGATCCCGCCGCGGCCGAAGCTATCTGGGAGAGCTCCGGTCTGGCCATTCCCCTGCAAATCAACTTCGCGCTCTCCGGTGCGGCGCGGCTCATCCGGGAAATTCGCTCTGCTCTGCACCGCCGCGAACGGGAACAAACTCTGGCCCGGCGTGCCGCAACCGCAGCTATCGAAACCGAACTGAAAACCACCGTTGCAGGGCTGCTGTTGCACTCCCAGCTAGCGCTTTCCACAGACGAAGTGCCGGCCCCCATCGCTGACAAATTACGCGTGGTTGTCGACCTGGCCGGCAGCCTGCGCCAGCAGTTGAGTGCGCCGTCGCATGCGCATTGAGAGTTGGCCGAGTGAAAATCTTCCGCTCAAATCCTTTTGTCTCGCGAATCCCTTTTGCCTGACGAGTTGATTGCGTTGCACGCGCATCGCCGGGGCGAAATTGCCCCGGCGTATTTTTATCCGTGCTGAATGACTTCAGATACTTCATTTCCTCAAAAGCCGTAGTGCTCGATAGAGCCAACCAGCGGTGAGGTGCCAATTTCCATTTGATCGGCCCCTGGCAGCTCTTTCGTATTGGCGGAGTGCAGCCCATCTTTCAGAGACATGAATGCGCTTTGAAATCGGGTATCTGCCTTGACAGCGGCCCGCCGGGAAGATATTGATGGATGGCGTCGAATCTTCCCGACTCGGTTGATATACCGGACACGAACGGCAGGAGTTACCATGTTTGTCGTTTTTGTCGAATCTTCAGGAAAAACTGAATGAAACTTAATAGAGCGCTTTTACCGCTGTCTCTGATTGCCATTGCTGTTCCGTGGACATTCAAGACGATTGATTCGGAAGCTGCTACCCGACCCGTATCTTCCCAGACAGGTACCGCCGGCGCTCCGAACTCAACGCCGCTCAAGATAGACCGGCTGGATCCTTCGATCGAAAGCATCATCCCTGCCGGCGCCAGGCTTGAGCGTGTCGCCACCGGATTCACCTGGACCGAAGGCCCAATATGGGTCGGCGACAGCCTCTTCTTTGCGGATATACCCGGCAACAGTATCCGCAAATGGACTCCCGGCAAGGGCGTCAGCATTTTCCTCCATCCGAGCGGATACAAGGGGTCGGCGCCCTACGGCGGCCCCGAACCCGGATCGAACGGGATGACCCTGGATGCGTTCGGCCGTCTTACCGTGGCTGGACATGCGCAGCGCGATGTCTACCGGTTTGAGTCGCTCAAGCCTGGCGCGCAGATTACCATCCTTGCGGATTCGTATCAGGGCAAGCGCCTCAACAGCCCGAACGATCTGGTCTACAAGTCTGACGGCTCGCTCTACTTCACCGATCCTCCTTACGGGTTGCGTACGCAGAAGGACACTGACCCCGAGAAGCAGCTCAAGGTCAACGGGGTCTATCGCATCCCGCATGCTCAGCAGCAGAAACCCGGAGCCGCTCCCGATCGCGCCGATTTGCAACTGCTGGTGAGCGACCTTACCCGTCCGAACGGCATCGCATTTTCGCCCGATGAAAAGTACCTCTACGTCAACAACTCCGAACCAAAAAAGATTTGGATGCGCTATCGCGTGCTGCCGGACGGCTCACTGACGGAGGGCAAGTTGCTCTACGACGCGACTTCGGATCCCCGGCCCGGCGCACCCGATGGAATGAAGGTCGACCGTCTGGGAAATATCTACAGCGCGGGTCCGGGCGGGGTTTGGATCTTCTCGCCCGAGGGCAAACCGCTGGCAACCATCCTCCTCCCGGAAAGAGTCGCCAATCTAACCTGGGCTGGAGACGATCGCAGAACTCTCTACATCACCGCGAGCACCAGTATTTATCGCCTCCATCTCAAGATTCCGGGAGCGCCGCTCATTCGAGGCCACTGACGCAATCCCGGAAATGCGCCGCGATGACACCACCGGTCTCGCCTTATTGCGAAAACAGAGCGACTGCACCCCGAAAGCAAGGCGTTCAATTCGACGCGGCCAAAAGGGAGGGTTGACCCTTCAAGGGCTTACCCGGGCGCACCAACTCTGGTTTCGCTTGAGTCACGCGAAGGTAGCCCCGCTGCGTCCAGGCCGGGGAAGCCCTCGGAAGACAAATCGCCGCGGCCGCTAACCTTCAGCCAGAGCGTCGGCAATGGAGAGGTGCCGGTCGAGCACGGCGATGCCCAGGTCAAGGTCTTCTTTGGTCACAATAAGCGGCGGCGCAATCACGAAGTGGCTTACCCATGCCTGCTGGGCAACTCCATCGGCCATCATCTTCGCGGCGATTTGATCTACCACCAGAGGCTTGCCCTCAACCTTGTCCAACATGGTGTTGAAGGGCTCTTTCGTCGCACGGTTCTTCACAATCTCCACGGCGAAAAAAAGGCCGAGCCCTCGCACATCACCCACGGAGGGATGTTTGTCCTTGATGGCTTCCAGTTTCTCGCGGACATACGGCTCAAGAGCAGCGGCGCGCTCGACCAGTTTGAGCCGTTGCATCTCCTCGATGGTGGCGACGGCGGGACCGAGGGTGATGGGGTGCGCCTCGTAAGTGTGGCCGTGAGAGAAATAGTGGTCTTCAAAGTAGTCGGCAATTTTTCTCGTGGTGGCGCAGAGTCCGAGCGGCACATAAGCCGACGTAATGCCCTTGGCGGTCACCAGAATGTCGGGCTTGACGTTCCAATGGTCTACACAGAACCATTTGCCGGTCCGGCCCCAGCCGGCCATCACCTCGTCGGCAATCATCAGCACGCCATAGCGATCGCAAATCTCCCGCAGGCGCGGAAAATACTCGGACGGTGGAACAAGGACGCCGTTTGTTCCGACAACCGGCTCGAGGATGATGGCCGCCACATCGCTTTCGTTCCGAATCATGTGCTCGATGTAGTCCGCGCAGGCGATATTGCAGCTTGGATAAGTGTGCTTGATAGGGCAGTTGTAGCAGTTGGTTTCCGGCGCGAACACGAACCCTGCACCCTTGCCGCCCGGTTCCATCGCCCAGCGTCGCGGGTCGCCCGTGGCCGCGATCGAGGCCATGGTGGAACCATGATACGAGCGGTAGCGGGAGATGATTTTGGTCTTGCCCGTGTACATTCTGGCAATTTTGAAGGCGGCTTCATTGGCTTCCGTGCCGCTGGTGGCAAAGAAAAATTTTTCCAGTCCGGCGGGCAGAACTTCGAGCAGCTTAGCGCTGAGCTTCGCGCGGGCTGCGGTGGCGTAGCCGGGGGCGACGTAGCACAGTTCCTTCGCCTGCTCGGCGATAGCCTCGACCACGCGCGGGTTTCTGTGGCCCAGGTTCACACACATCAGTTGCGAACTAAAATCAAGGTAGCGCTTGCCCCCGCCATCGGTGAACCAGCAGCCCTCGGCGTCGGCAATGTGCAGCGGCTTCCATGTCTTCTGGAACCGCCAGGTGCCGTAGTTGGTCTGGCGTGTAAGGGTCGCGATCTGCTCGCTGGTAAGTTCCGCAGTGGACACGATGTCGCTCATGGAGTCTCCTGTCATATGCAGATTATGCCACGGCATTCTGCCATCCAGGTGACGCGCAAAGCGAGCGAATGGAGTACCGGGCAAACACAACCGAGGCAGCAAACAGCAAAGGCTTCACGCATCCCTCAAAGGCAGGAAAGAGCAATGCGAGTTCTCATCTGAAGACAATTCCTGGGAACCGCGCACTAAGATTTCTCAACCCACGAATCCAGGTTCGTCGGAATTCCCGACGTCGGTGATGACCGGGGACGTAGCTGATCGGCGGTAAGAAGTCGAGCGCTCTTGTAGACTGAACAGCGGAGGACGCGATGAGCGACGGCCGCGAAGAACGCGAAGAGCGAGAGAGGCGCCGCGAGCAGGAAAAACGCGAGAATCAGGAGGATCGGGTTGACCGGGGCCTGGCGGACGAGTCGGAACCGGAACGCAACGAGTCCTGAGGTTCGATTCTTCTCCCATTCAACAGAGAACCCTCGCAGATCAGCCAGGGGATTTTCTATTGCAATGAAGCCGCTTTAGTCGTCCACCGGCTTCGCCGACCCGCCGTGCATGAAACTGGTTTTGTGATTTGCCTTTGTTTTGTTGAACTTGCAATTTTGTTTCTTGTTAGTGGCTGAAGAGCAAATGCCGGCGACGCTCTAACCTCCCGCCTTCTTCGAGCGGATCGCCCAATTACGGCAGCCGAGGCAGGTCACCTTCCAGGCGGTGATGCCAAAACAGCACATTCCTCCAGATGCTCTCTACACTTGCGTATACGGAATCCAGACCTGCATCGCTGCTGGTTCTCGGTTTGCCCAGGCATAGTATGGGATCAGTTTTACCGAGGCAGAAGCCCGCTCTTCCTTGATCTTGCTGTCTGCGGAGTAGTAGAGGCCCAGCTCTCGCGCGGGCGCGTCAATGGATCCCGGATGCTCAAGGACCATCACGCCGTTCAAAAGGTTCGGGTTGAATTGCGCATTCGTCGTTGCATCCAGTCTTACCAGGTAGTCGGACATGTTCATTCCGGGTTTCAGGCCTGCCTGGTCCAGTTGTTCCATGCAGAAGACAATGGGACCGCGCTGAAAAGCAACTCTCCCGCGATCTTCGCTGACAGCGGGGTTTGCCTTGAGCAGTTGCGTGGCCATATCGAAGTTCATCTCGATCCTGTCGTTCGCTGTCCAGCGGCGGCGAATTGCAAGGTACTCGCCAGGCCGCGCATCCACTACCGGCGTCCCGTTTACCATGACATCGCTCTTTGTGGACCATCCCGGGATCCGAACGTACACAACAAATTCGCTCGGTGTCGCCGGGCTGACGGTCATCTTCACCTCACCGCTCCATGGATAGTTCGTGGTTTGTTGAATTCTCAGTCCGGTGCCGTCGTGGAGGTGCCAATTCATTTCGGAATTGTCATAGAGATGAACATAAACGCCATCGGGGGTGGTGCCGTAAAAGTAGCCCGGCAGAGAGGCAAATGTTCTTTCCAGGTTCGGAGGGCAGCAGGTGGTGTCGTACCACGGATTGCGGATTTTGCCGTCCGGAGCATGACGGTCGTTTGACTCGCCCGTGGGATCGAATGCCAGTGGGTTCCGATAGCAGTACGTCGTGCCATCCAGGGACATCCCGGAGTTGATGCCGTTATACAATGCACGCTCGATTACGTCGGTGAATCGCGCTTCTCCAGAAGCCGCAAGCATGCGCCAGTTCCACATCATGTTGCCAATCGCGGCACAGCTTTCACCGTAGGCGCGTGCATTTGGCAGTTCATAGGGGTCGCCAAATGCTTCGCCTGCTTCCCGAGCTCCCACTCCGCCCGTAACATACATTTGATGTTCCGTCAGATCCTGCCACAAAGTGTTCAAGGTCTTCCAGTAGCTCTGGTCGCCGGTCTCAAGGTAATAGTCCGTGGCGCCGCAACATGCATACATGGCACGAACCGCGTGCCCTTCCAGCCTGGTGCGCGAGATGAAAGGAATGCCGCAGAACATGTAGGTGATCTGCTGCGGGCGCAGAGGAATCCGGTCGTCCCCATGGAGAATGTAGCCGGCGAGGTCAAGATACGCGCGTTTGCCAGTCGTGCGATAGAGCTCGATCAACGCCATCTCAATCTCCGGGTGTCCGGCAACGATCCCCTTCTGGTCCGGTCCGGGCCCATAGTTGGGAAGAAGAAACTGATCCACGAAGCGGACGCCTGCATCGAGCAATGTTCGGTCTCCGGTAGCTCTGTAGTATGCGATAGCTCCCTGAAGCAGGTGGCCGATGCAATATAACTCGTGGCCCGTCTCTTGGGTCGGATACAACATGCGCAAGGGCTCTCGATCGCCAACGTAATACGTGTTGAGATACCCCCCTGGCTCCTGAGCCGCTGCCACATTGCGAATCATCGCCGCAGTCGTATTGCGGAGCTGCGGCTGGTCGGCTGTTTGCAAAGCGAAACCAACTGCCTCGGTCCATTTATAAATATCCGAGTCAGAGTAGACCGGTCCTTTCTGCGGCTCCGAAGACTTACCCTCGAGCCGCAGAAAATTATCCATGCGCCCGTGCGCAACCAGCTCATCATGCATGCTTGGAATACTGGAGCTCAAATTGGTTTTGCGCCGCTGCGACCAGAATCCCTCCTGAAGAACAACTGCCCGCACCGGTACCGTCTTCAACTTGGCAAAAGGAGAACGGGACAGGTCGATCACTCCGGCATCCTGCCACTTCGGCTCAGCTATGCTCGCGGCCTCGGGATCGTCTTTGAACAGCGAGAACAAACCGCCATTCCCAGGCTGCGAGTGCGCCATCGCGGACGGAATCATCGAGGCCGCGGCGGACGCGATGAACGTGCGACGAGACAAATGGCGATTCATAGATGCACTCCCGTTAAGACTCTTCCTTGGCTTTCATTTCCAGAGGGTATTCTCGGTAATTGTGGGAGCAAGCTGCTTCTGCTTTCACTCGTAGCGAGCACCGATACGACCCTCGCCTACTCCGCTGTCGGCATATGAACATACATTGACTGGATGCCGACACGTCCTGGACCCGTAAATCGGTTCCACACAAGGCTCCCTGCGCTGGCAAACAGCCCCGTTGATAATTTCTGAAACTGCGTATCCATACTGACTTGGGAATCCTTGTAGACCCAACCTCCCGGTTCGATATCAATTTGTTCTCCCGGGCCAAGCACCACCTCGAAAACGTTCCCGTATCCATGTACCCAAACAATGCCTTCGCTGTTCTGCGCGGCAAAATGGTCAATGAAGAAGCCGGTACCGGCAAGCAGCATGTTAGAAACGCCCTTCACGCGAGTGAACGAATAGTCCACGCTGCTGGTCGCGGCAAGGAACTGGTGCTCCCGCATGTCGATTCCTTCACCACGGTTCAAATGGATGGCAAAGATATGTCCCGCGCCGTCACGACTGAAACCTATCTGCCCCGGCCCACTGACTTCAGTCAAAAAGACGGGCACTCCCGCCAGCATCCGCTTGAGTGCGCCCTTCAGAGGCTTGATGCCGATCTGAACACGGAGATCCTTCCAAAGAAGTATGTAATGTTCGAAATAAACGGGCATATTGCTCAAATCGAGGTGCAGCACCGGGACCAATTCGCCTTCAATGCGATAGGTCACGCCGGCAAAGGTTTCGTTTTGCGCCGTGGTTTGCTTCAAGACTGGAATTGGCACTTGCAACCTGCTTTCGGGGTACGATGTACCGGCATCATGATTTCGCAGATTTACCAGAAATGCAATCATTTGCCCACTTGAATCTGATCTCCAACCTGGTTAGGGATGGAGACTCCTGTTCACTCACATCGAGTACCGATAGGGTGGCCGCAGATTCTTTGCAGGCCCCGTCAGAGCCGGCCGGACACGCTTTGAAGGCTGAAACCCACGTTGGAGACAGAAATGGCGGTGACTCGGGAATGATGCGGAAAAGGGCCCCCTCATGCGCAGTAGAGAGACAATTCGTTAAGGAAACTCTGCACAAGTTGCCTTGTAACAAGGGCACGACTTTAGTCGGGCCGATAAAGGCTCGATAATGAGCATGGCTTTAGCCACTGCATCGTTTCGCTGTTCGAAAATGCGCCTTGTGCAGAGGTTTCTTAAGGCGTCGACTTAGAGGGCGCTGCCCCTGGCTGAGGTATCGCACACCTTCTATACTCCTTGTAACGTGAAGGAGCTGAGTATGCGTCCGCGGCCCCATTCCATTGCGCTGGTCGGGCTTGCGGCTTTGAGTTTGGCGCTCGCTGCACCCGCTTCCGCACCGCCGGAGTTCCAGTTCCAATTCTGTAGCAGAATGGCTAAACCACTTTCGGAATTGATGTAGATAGAAAGCACGCACTTAAGTGGCTTTTTTATCAAGAAAAAGCCACCTTTCACTCCGCTTAAAAGGTCCAGGTGTATTCCGAAATTGCTCTATCGATATGATTCGCAGATCCCGGTTCGTCTCGCCTCAAAGTGGTAAGGTCCGCTTGGGTCTGGGTGGGCATGGCGTCCTCGCCACTGATCACGGAGAATGAGACGCTCGATGCCCTTTCTCTCTTCCGCATGCCCATTTACGTTCGCTGCGCTCGTGGCCTCCATCGCCATCCCGCCTATCGTCGTCGGGACGTATTCGGCTGGGTCGGCAATCCTGCTCATCGGGTTGATCCTCGCGTTCCGCAGAGACATCCCGCGCGCTCACGGCCTCGACAAGATCATCTGTCTCGGTCCGGTGCTCTTCGCCGCGCCGATGGCGGTGTTTGGGGCCGAACACCTCACGGCGACGCGCGAAATCGCAGCCATGGTCCCGCAATGGATTCCGGGACACATGTTCTGGGCCGTGTTCGTTGGCCTGGCGCTGCTCGCCGCGGCTCTCAGCATCGCGGTGGGCCGCGTGGCAGGACTCGCCTCCGCGTTGTTGGGATTCATGCTCCTCTGCTTTGTCCTGCTGATCGACGTGCCGGGCCTTGCAGCCACTCCCGGCGACCGCTTTGCGCAGACGCTCACTCTCCGCGAGCTGTCGTTCAGCGCGTGCGCTTTTGCCCTCGCATCGACTTTCGCGAACGACCGCTTGCGGCTGGTCGCAGAACGCGCCGCCACGGCCGCCCGCTATCTGGTCGGCGTCGCGGTTATCTTCTACGGCGTGGAGCACTTCCTGCATCCCCAGTTCGTCCCCGTGATCCCGCTCGAGTTGCACATGCCGGCATGGATCCCCTTTCATCTCCTATGGGCCTATGGAGTGGGCGCGGCTCTGGTGGCTGCGGGACTCGCGATGCTCGCCAACTGGCGCGCCCGCGTGGCGACTACAATCCTGGGTATCGTGGTTTGCGCGGTGGTGGCCTTTGTCTATCTGCCCATTCTCGCCGCGCATCCCGGCGACGTTAGCGTCGGCATGAACTACTTTGCCGACACGCTGTGCTTCGGCGGTGCACTCCTGGCTCTGGCCGGCTCCATCCCGCCAGAGTATCGGGAACGATGCACCGTCACCGGTCCGAATCGAAGTGTTCAACCGCAATGAACGCCCCAATCTACGCAAAGGCTTCAGTGCGCCGCGAACAACCGTGCAGGCATCGATGGGCAGATATCAGGCTGCGGAAACCTCGGTCCGGAATTCCGTCCGATACAAACTCAGTGAGGCCTACATTGTCTTGAGCACGAGGACCGTCGCGATGGGATCAAGCGCATGACTGGGCAACGCGATATCGATCCCGGTCGCTGTCTGCGTGACCTTCAGAGGCGTCCTGGAGCTGTCGGCAAGAAGGTATGCTCCCGTGACTTGACGGGGTACCTTATTGAGGTGGAAGATGCCATTCGGCCACGTGAAAAGCTCGATGTAGATTCTGTCGGATGTGGTGGTAGAGCGCCAGTTCCAGGCAGGAATAAACTTCGGCTTACCTTCGTCGTCTTTTTCAGCGGCGCTGAAGCTACCGGCTTCGCCGCCGAAAAGGGTTGGGTGCGTGCCGTAGATCGCTTCGCCGTTCACAGCGAGCCACTGGCCAACCTGGTGGAGGCGCTCAACCTCCGCTGGAGGAACATTGCCCTTGGAGTCAGGTCCGATATTCAGCAGGTAATTGCCGCCCTTGCTCGCAATGTCGATGAGATTGCGTACCAGCGTCTCCGTTGATTTGAAGTTTGTGTCGTATGACTTGTATCCCCAGGTGTCGTTCATGGTCATGCACGACTCCCAATCTCGTCCGGGATAGCCCTGCGCGGGGATGTACTGCTCCGGTGTCTCGGTGTCGCCTTTGTAACCCCCGCCAAGTCGGTTGTTCCAAATAAGATTTGGATGCTGATTGAGCAAGGCAACAATTTCGCCGGCCAGCGCGGGCGTCATGTCGTCCGTCGGGGTATCGAACCAAATGACCGCCGGGAATTCACCATAGTTGCTCAGCAGTTCCTTCAACTGAGGAATCGCCTTGGTGTGGAGATAGTCGGCAAAGTTGCCGTCCTGTGCCGGATCCCAATGATGGGATGGCAGGTCGTGGTGATCCGTCTTCAAAGCCGCGCCGCCGGGAGCTGTCCAGTCCTGGTCCTGCGAGTAATAGAAACCTAGCTTGATGCCTTGTTTCCGGCATTCATCCGCCAATTCGCGAATAGGGTCGCGATGGAAAGGCGTCGCGTCAACGATATTGAAGGAGTTGGCCTTCGAATCGAACATGGCGAAGCCATCGTGATGCTTTGAGGTGATGACGATGTACTTCATGCCGGCCGATTTCGCCAGTGCGACGATGTCATGCGCGCTGAAAGCAGTGGGATTGAACTGCGGTGCAAGCGCTTTGTAGTCAGCCACCGGAATGGAGGCCGTATTCATGATCCACTCGCCGATGCCCGGAATTCGCTTGCCATTCCATGTCCCCGCGGGAATCGAGTAGAGACCCCAGTGGATGAACATCCCAAAGCGAGCCTCGCGCCACCAGGCCATCCGCGCGTCGCGCTGCGCGGCGCTCTCCGTATCCTGGATCGCGGCTACCGGGTGATTTGACTTGGTTGCGTAGTGCTCACCCTCAACCTGCGCGGAACAGGGAAGCACGAATACGGCGAGCAGCAAAGTGACGACAGCGCTATTACGTCGATACTTCTTCAAGATGTCCTCCTGTCGGGAAAGCGACAGCGCGAGAATTATATATGACACTTCTTGCGGGCCTGCGGAATTGCCGTTTTAAGTCGCCCGAGCCACATAACCTCGATGAGAGATTCCCTCGAAATACCCGAACCCATCTTCAAACGTCTGACTGCCAGGCGCACATTCCTGATTCATTGGGGCCTGCCTGCAGTATTCAGCAAGTGAAGCGCCTTTTGTATATCCTCATCTCCCGGCGCCAGTTTTTGCGCTTCGAGCAACTCCACGCGCCCATTCTTGAAGTCTCCCGAATGGCAATAGATCAATCCGAGGTCTTTGTGGAGTTGCGGCAGCGCACTGCATTTCCCGCATGCCTGAATGCCTTCCTTGAGCTGCGCGATTGCCTGCGGCCAGTCATGCGCATCAGCCGACGCCAACCCAAAATTGCCAAGCGTTTGCGCGCGATCCATGATGTGCTGCTGGGCCTGCAATTCCTCGAACTGACTCTGCAGGCGCTTGGCTTGCTCCGGATCTGATTTCATCAAAAGCCGCGAAAGGCTGTAATAAGCTTCACTGTATTGCGGACGAATCTCAATGGCTTTGCGCCATCGCTTGATTGCCCCGGCAGTGTCACCCTTGCGCAGCAGTTCCTGTCCCAGCATGAACAGCGCTTCGGCGTTGTCCGGCTTCGCGGCGAGGGCCTTCTCAAACTGCCGTATCGATTCTTCGGTATCTCCAGATTGCCTCGAGATGAGCCCCAGAAGATACCACGAATCTGCAGAGTTGGGATCAAGGCGCGTGGCCTCTTCCAGTTCCGGCTTCGCTTCCATGTTGCGCTGTAGATCCAGGAGAACCCGGCCCTTGTTGTAATGCGCAACGGCATTGGCGCTATCCAGGCGGACGGCCTCTGAAAACTCTGCCAGCGCCTCGTTCAGATCGAACTGGTCCGCGAGCGCAATTCCAAGATTCAAATGCGCTCCCGGAGACGTTGGGTCCAGGTCCGTCACCTTGTGGAAATAGGACAATGCTTCTGTAGGTCGTTTCAGGCGAACCAATACCATGCCATAGGCGCTTAGTGCGGCAGTATTCTTTGCATCAAGCTGCACGGCAGCTTCTAGCGCCTGGCCAGCTTCGGCGTACCGCGATTCGCTGGCCAGAATGAGACCAAGGTTTGCATAGGCTTGAGCGTATTGAGGATTGTTTTCCGTGGCCCGGCGAAACAATTGCTCCGCATCTTTGTCCTGGCCGCGCTGCCCGTATAAAACGCCCAGGTTGTTTTGCGCTTCGGCATATTGGGGATCGAGAGCGATTGCTGCCTTGAACTGCTTTTCCGCATCATCAACCTGATTCGCCTGCAATTCAAGCATCCCCAATTGATTGTGAGGCAGAGCAAGTTGCGGATCCAGGCTTACCGCTTTCTCCAGCGCCTCTCGCTCTTGCGCATAGTCGGGGATCCGGTCAAGCGCGAGGGCGAGATTATAGTAGGTGCGGGCATTCCCGGGATCTTCAGCAAGCGACTCGCGATAAAGAGCGACCGCTTTTTGTGGATCGCCCGATTGCAGATCGTCGTTACCCTGGCTGGCCTTGACCCCGGCAACTTCCTGCTTTACGCTCTCTTCCTTTTGCTTTTGGAATACCTGCAATTCCTTATTCGCCTGCTCGGTCTGTCCGAGCGCACGAAGCACTGAGGCAAGTTGAAAGCGTGCCTTGCTCGAGTTTGGATCAAGCTTGAGCGCCGCTTCCAGATCCTTTCGCGCCTCCGCAGGCCGGCCCAGATGCGCCAGTACGAAGCCCAGGTTGTACCGCGCGTCGAAGTGATTGGGATTGAGTACCACGGCCTGGCTCAGGAACTTCTCGGCATCCGCGTTGTTGCCCAGCCCTTTGGCTACCACTCCGCTGAAGTAAAGCGCATCGAAATCGTGCGGATGGCGTTGAAGATAATCCCGAATCACCGGTGCCGCGTTGTCAAATTGTGCGAGCACAACCAGGGATTTCACATACGACAGGCGCGCAACGTCATCGGACGGGTCGAGGCGCAGCGCCTCGCGGAATTCCTGCGCCGCCTCGCTGAATCGATCCTGCTGGGTATAAACAATTCCAAGGTTCAAGTGCGCCTGGCCGTAAGTGGGGTGCTCTTTCACAATTTCTGAAACTGTCTTTAGCGCTTCGTCTGTATTTCCACTCTTCGAATATGCGACAGCGAGGTTCAGTTCAAGGACTTCATCCGGAGGTGCATTTTTCAACTCGGCGATAGCGGCCTTGTATCTCTTTTCAGCGATCAGCGCCTTCGTCAAACCGTCAAGTGCCTTCACCGACTGTGGATCTACTTTGAGAATGGCCTCGAAGACCCCGATTGCCTCATCCTGCCGGTTCAACTCGCTGAGCGACGCTCCGAGGGGAAGAAGAATCTGCGTCGAACCGGGCTTGAGGCCGGATGCGATCTGCAATTCATGGACCGCGCGTTCAGAATGGCCGCTGCTGAGCACCGCGATCCCAAGATCATAGTGGCTCTGCCATGAATTGGGGTCGAGGCGAACCGCGGATTCAAATGAAGAAATGGCGCAGGAGAATTGGCGCTGTGCGGCAAACGACGAGCCAAGCGCTTCATATGCGCCGGCGGATGGGTGGGAGGCAATTTCTTGTTCCAGGGGAGCCGGCCCTTTGCAGGTCGAAGAACTTTGCGCGGTAACGATCAGCGGTAATCCGCAGAAAACGATGAGCACGGTCCACGGAAATCGCAATCCTGACTTTCGCCGAAAAAGATGCCGAATCATGACCAGTTCACGCAAGGAACGTTCATTCATATTCCGATATACCCTAGTTGAAAATGCTTGGACCGATACAAAATCGACGGCCCCCTGATTACAACGTCTCAAAGTGCGTTTGGACCTCATTCACTATAGCGCCTTGAGTTGCTCCCTGCTTGCTGTCCCGGGCCAGGCAACTGCGGAAACAGGATAGACCGGCAGTCAGCGAAACAGAGCCATCGGTTCGCGCTGCGATATGACGTTCTAAAGGGCAATCTCCCAATGGACCTTGAGGTGAATCCTGCATCCCGAGTGCTACAATTCGCCAGAACATGGAGAAAAACAACCTCACCGGCTCACATCGTCACATGGCTTCACAGTTTCTTCCAGTCGCATTTATCTTATATTTTGCCGTAGCCGGCATCTGTTATGCGCAAAGTGGGGAGGCAACCGGCAATGGAGTGGCCACTCCGGCCAAGCCCTTGCCTCCTGGAATGAAGCCGCCGGTCGTGCGCTATGAAGACATCGCGGCCCAGGCCGGCCTGGTCGGCGTGAATGTCTCAGGCGACACAAAGAATAAGCAGTACATCATCGAAACCACGGGAGCAGGCGTCGCGATCTTTGACTACGACAACGATGGCCTGCCCGACATACTCTTTGTCAACGGCGACCGCTTCCAGCAGAACGGTACCCCGCCCACTCCTTACCTCTACCACAACCTCGGCGGTCTGAAGTTTGAAGATGTTACGCAGAAAGCAGGGTTGAAGCATACCGGATGGGGGCAGGGTGTCTGCGCGGGGGATATCGACAACGACGGATATGTCGATCTTTTTATTACGCAGTGGGGGCAGAACATTCTCTACCATAACCAGGGGAATGGCACCTTTCGCGATGAGACGGAGGCACGGGGACTCATATCTCCAAAAACTCGTTGGAGCACCGGATGCGCATTCGTCGACTTCAACCGCGATGGCGCACTGGACCTGGTCGTTGTTCACTACATTGAATTCGATCCGGCCAAAACGCCTCATCCGGGAGAGAAATCGCAATGCGAATGGAAGGGCCTGCCGGTCATTTGCGGCCCGCGAGGGTTGCCGGGAGAAACGATTTCACTTTATCAGAATGACGGACATGGCCACTTCACAGATGTCTCCGACCGGATGCACATTACAACTCCCAAGGACTATTACTGCTTCAGTCCGGTAACAGCGGATTTCGACAACGATGGCTGGCCGGATATCTATATCGCCTGTGATTCCACCGCGAGCCTTTACTTTCACAACCTCAAGGGAGAGCGTTTCGAGGAAATCGGCGTGCAGGCGGGAGTTGCCTATAACGATGAGGGGCGCGAGCAGGCGGGGATGGGCGCGGTTGCAGCCGACTTCTTCCACACCGGGCGATTCGATATCTTCAAAACGAACTTTGCGGATGACACGCCCACTCTCTATCGCAATGAGGGCGCGAACAACTTTGTCGACGTAACCATCGACAGCGGCCTCGCGGTCAATACCAGGTACCTGGGATGGGGCACGGCTGCAATCGATATCGACAACGATGGATGGAAAGATCTCATTCTCGCCAATGGCCACGTGTATCCCGAAGTTGACTCGGGACACACCGGGGAAAAGTTCAAACAGAGCCGGTTGCTCTACTGGAACCGCGGAGACGGTCAGTTTTTCGACCTGTCATCGCAGGCTGGAAGTGGTATCGCAGCCATGCACTCTTCGCGCGGCTTGGCCGTCGGAGATCTGAACAACGACGGAAACCAGGAAATTGTGATTCTCAACATGGGAGAAGCCCCTTCCCTGCTGAAGAACTTCGATCCACCCGCGGGAAATTCCATTGAGATTCGCGCATTGACCACTACCAACCGCGATGCGATTGGGGCGCGCATCACCGTCACTGCGAACAGGCAAACGCAGATAGATGAGGTCCGGAGCGGCGGATCCTACATTTCGCAAAGCGACTTTCGCCTCCACTTTGGCCTCGGCAAAGCGACTTCAGCCAATGTGTCGATTCGGTGGCTCGACGGCAAAACCGAAAGTTTTTCCGCCGTTGCCGCGGGCCAGATCGTCACCATCCAGGAGGGCAAAGGCATCGTCAGGATTCAACCCTACACTTCCGCGAAATCCTAGCTAAACGTCAAGGTTGCGTGCTCTTCCCTTCTGCGCGGGCAAGCATCTGCCGCATGAAATCGTCCTGCGGGAAGATTTCAAGGTAGTCTTCGAGTGCCTCGTGCGCCCTTGAATATTGCTTGGTTTCGATCAGGCGCACCACCAGCATTTTCCGGTTGACTGGATTGAATGGGTCCAGTTCGATGGACTTCTCGATCAAGGGAATCGCTTCCTCTGTGTGTCCCAGGTGCGACATCGCGTCGGCAAGATCCCCATAGGTTGTCGCCGCGGGTGAGTGGTTCGCAAGTGCGCGCCGAAGATGACCGGCAGCACTCTGATAGTCTCCATCTTTTAGATCCTTGCGACCCAACGCGGCCTGCACCATAGGATTGTCTGGCTGTGTCTGTTCCAACTGACTAAGAACTTTTAGATAAGGCGGGACGTATTCGGGTTTGTTCTGGGCCAACTCCCCATATGCCTGCAATAGAGTCATCAAAGGAAGCGGAGTTGTTTCCTTTCCCGGTGCCGGATTGAGATGGATCAGGTCCGGCAACAACGCGGTGGTCTGGTGAAAAGTGATGTCGGGGAAAGGCTCATCTGGTCTCGCCACGATGCGGTGGTTTGTCGCGCTCGAGTGAGAAATGACCTGGATGTTGCGCTTCGGCATGTGGCATCCGATGCAGTTGTTGGCCGGCGTCTGCTGCATTCGCGTCTTGATGGGCAGCCTGCAGCTTTCGTTTGTGTGACAGGTGAGGCATTTGCTTGCAAAATACGCCGGCGCCTCTTCAGGCGAGGGCTCCATGTGAGGGTCGTGGCAGGTTATGCAGCTCAAGCGTCCACAACTGGAGCGATAACACTTGCTCAGCGTCATGGAATAGTAGTGCTCTACGTGGTCTGCTGAAGGCGGGGATTCACGCGTCGGCGGGATCATCAAAATTGAGAGTGTCTCATCGAGCGGATGCCCGGGACGAAAGTCCTGGTATGTCTTCCCCGGCTTGAGAACCCGCGCATCCCCGGTCTGATGACACGCCATGCAGATGTTGTCCGCGAGGTACGGGGTAAGACGGGCGGGATTGACGATCCTGCTTTCGAAGGGTCTGACTTGTGCGCTCTTTTTCTGGTTCGGGGTCATTGTCTGATTCATAGCCTGCACGTGAGCAGCACCCGGTCCGTGGCAATTCTCACAGCCGATCGCCAGTTCCGAGAAAGGTTCGCTTTCAAATTGACCATTGGTCCCTGCCACAGAGTTCGGCCGCCCGCTGTGACAGAAGATGCAGCCAGGCACGATGGGCCTGTTGAAGCCGATATCGATAAACTCGTAACCCGGCGAGGGTGCCCACTTCATAGGCTTGGAATAAAACGAAAGCGGAGCCTGAAAGAGATACTGGTCCCTTCGGACGATCGCCCCATATCCATTCACTCCCGCTCCGATGATCCAATCGATCTGGTGGGCATCATGAAAGCTCTCGCTTCCATCCCCCGCGGTTCCGGATTCACTCTGATAGAGTTTCCCCTCTTTCGAATAAACCTGAAACGTCCGACCGAGCTTTTGATTGAAGTAGGAAGCGGGGGAAGGTGCGGCTTCAAGGAAAGCCGGCGTCACTTTAGACATCGAACGTCCCATGCTGGTCTTTGCAAATCGCTGGTAGATATCCAGGTGGCACTCCGAGCATGCCTGGGAGCCGATATATCCCTCTCCGGTCCGGCCGGCTGGAGCAACAGAATCGTTCCTTTCCTGACTTGCGCTTCCGCATAACAGGAACAGGGAGATGACGAAAGACAGCGCCGCCAACGCAGTCTTCCGCAACTCCGCACCTGCGCTTCGAAAAAAACGCTCTCTGCAACTCATGTTCCCGACCATGCTCCGATTCTTAACGCATCTCCACGGAATCGACGCTATTTTCTTTGTGTGGAGGAGCGAACTACCAGCGTTGGCTCAAGGATGATGGTTCGAGCGCGAGGTATTTGTTTTGACTCGATCAAGTTCAGCACGAGTTCCGCGGCACGCTGGCCAATCATCTGGCTGTGTTGATCGATGCTCGAAAGCGGGACTCGAAGGCAGTTGTTAATGGGCAGGTTACCGCAACCAATCAGCGCAATGTCTTCCGGAATTCTCAGGCCTGCTTCGAGAATCGTGCTCATCGCTCCGATGGCCAGCGGATCGTTGAAGCAGAACACGCCGTCCGGTTTCGGGTCTCGTTCCAGCAGCAGGCGCATGGCTTCCTCGCCCTGAAGAGTGGTTTCCGTATCCACGTAACTTCTGCGCACTACATAGTCTTCCCTATACGGAACTCCCCGGTGACGCAATGCCTGCCGGTAGCCTTCGAATCTGCCAATTCCGGTGCTATTATCCTGCCCCCGGATGTGCGCCACGTGGCGGCAGCCCGAATCGAGCAGATGCTCCGTCGCCAGCAATCCCGCTTTTTCGTCATTGATGCCAACGAAGTTTGCTCCCAGCCCGTTCAGGTCGCGATCGATCAGGACAAATGGCTGAGCCTTGCTCTCCATGCGCTCAAACTGCTCGATGTTCGACCCCGAGGATGCAATCACCAGCGCATCCAAACGGCGTCCGAGCAAGCGCGTGATCTCTTCCTTCTCAAGTTCGGGGTCCTCCTCCGACGAAGACACGATCAGGGAATAGCCTTTGTCTCGAATTGCAGCGCTGAGGGCTCTGGCAATCTCCGCAAAGAAAGGGTGAAGCAGGCTCGGAGCGACCAGGCCGATGAGATAACTGCGCCCCGTAACCAGGCTTCGGGCCAGCGAATTTGGCTGGTAGTCCAGCTCCTTTACGCGCTCCAGCACGCGCTGGCGGGTCTTTTCGCCAATGTCAGGATGCTCGCGCAGGACCTTTGAAACCGTGGCCTGCGAAAGACCGAGTTCCTTCGCTATGTCTTTCATTCGAATCGTCATTTTGAAAGAACACCGGCTCTCTTCACCGAAGCATCTCTTCCCGGCGCATGGTTGTCAGTCATGAGCGCAAAGTCGCCAGATTACTAAATCTTCTCTGCTTGGACCTCGACAAAATTGCTTCAGGCTGTATCTCAAACGGTCACTATAGCGAATTCGTAGATTTATCTGCAACCGCAATTTCTCTTGTGGAGGTCTGGGAAGTGAGCGCAAGGAGCCTGTTGTCCATCGAAAGTTGGGGACGAATATCCTCCGTAAGCATGATTTTCTGCTTGACAATCATGATCCGGCTTGGCTAAGAATTATTCGCTTGACTACAGTATACGGAAAAGTCACCGTATTCTGATTCCCCGAACTATTCTTCCTCAACGTCAGGCAACGGTCGTCAGAACGACAATTTGAGCGAGGTCACCCATGCAAGATCGCGCACAAGGTTTCGCCCGCCACGCCGGGCGTCTGTTCCCCCGCATTTCCACAGCGGTTCTTCTCAGTTTCCTCCTCGTGCTTCTTGCGGCAACGGCAAGCGCCCAAGTCTCAACCGCCTCGGTGAACGGGACGATTCGTGATCCCCAAGGGGCGGTGATTCCGGGAGCTGCCATCGTCCTCCGTAGTCTGGACACTTCCGTTGAGCACTCCTCGGTCTCCAATAGTGCCGGCACTTATGTAATCCTCAACATCCCGCCTGGCAGGTATACCATCCAAGCCAGCGCCAAGGGGTTTAACCCGGAGAAGACTGACGAGTTCGTCCTTGCCGTTGATCAGATCGCGACGTTCAACTTTTCCCTCAAAATCGGATCGGAAACGCAAGTTGTCGAAGTCAATGCGACCGCCGCTCAACTGGATGTGACTGGCGCAACCCTCGGCACGGTCATTGAGACCAAGCAGGTCAACGACCTTCCTCTCGATGGCCGCAATTTCACTTCGCTGCTTTCCCTCACCCCGGGGGTCGTGCCCATCATGGTCGGCCAGAATGCGGGTATGCAAAACAGCGGTGGCTTTGGCGCTGCCGTTGCTATCGGCTCGGACTACACCTTCCCAGCCATCAATGGGCAAACCGGCCGCAGCAACTTCTTCCTGATGGACGGATTGTTCAACTACGGGACGATTGAAAGCACCTACGCCATCGCGCCGATCATCGATGCCATCCAGGAAATGAAGGTGGTTTCGCACACTGATGACGCGGAATACGGGGGAGTGCTGGGCGGTGTGGTGAACGTGGTCACCAAGAGCGGCACCAATGAGCTTCACGGCGCAGCCTGGGAATACGTACGAAACACGGTCTTTGATGCGCGAGGTTTCTTTCTTCCCACGACCTCGCCTAAGCCCTTCTATCACCAGAACCAGTTTGGCGCTTCAGGCGGCGGCCCGGTCGTGATTCCCAAGCTCTACCACGGCAGGAACAAGAGCTTCTTCTATGCCGCCTATCAGGGCTATCGATATTCAACACCAAGCAACTCTGAACTTCTGGTGCCAACCGATGCGGAACTGGCCGGCAACGAAAACGACAATCAGCAATTGCCAATCTACAATCCTTTTGAGACCGTGCCAGCTACGAACGCGGGCGGGGCCACCTTCTCACGTCCGGCCTTTCAGAACAATGTGATTCCGCCCAATTTAATTGACCCGCGAATGGTCGCATGGGCAAAGTTTGTCTTCCCGGCAGCAGGTCCTTGTTTGGCAGAGACAAACGGCTTTTGTTCGGCCAACGCTTTGGATACCACTCCAACTACGCAGGTCCAGAATGAGTTCAATATCCGAGGGGACCAGAACTTTGGCAGCAAGGATTCAGCATGGTTTCGCTATAGCTTCATCAATAGCACGGTGAATCAATCCGGCGGTCTTCCTGGCTTGCCGACGCACCACATCATCGACGCGCGCAATTGGGGTGGCAGCTATGTGCATATTTTCGGCCCCACCCGGATTGCGCAGGCGCAATTTGCGCACGTTACCGTCCTCGACGATTCGACCACCCGGTTTGCTGCGTCGACCTCGGACATCCTCAGCACAATTGGATTCTCGCCCGCCTTCGCGGGAGGCTTCGCAGCGGCAGGCGGAGGCTCTCTGCTTCCCGGTCCCGGCGTCAGTGGGTTCGCGAACGGCGGCGAAAGTATCGACGACACACCGAAGGCGACCGACACGAATGAACTGCGCGGCACCTTTACCCAAATCATCGGAAGACACGAAATCAAGTTTGGATTGGGATTCGATACCGCCAATTTTGCCAGCCCGCTGGCCCAAATTGGGATGGGGTTTGGGTCTGTGCAAACAGACGATCCTGAACTGACTACCCCCACCGGCGACGCCTTCTCTTCCTTCCTTCTGAACGTTCCCAACAGTGGCGCCAGCCGGCGCGATGTGAATGAACAGGAGCGGCCTGGCGGTCTGTTGAGCACATTCCTTCAGGATTCCTGGAAGACGACGCCACGGCTTACATTGAATTTTGGGTTGCGTTACGACTATCCTTTCCTGCCCAGGTATGGAACCAGCGCAACCGTAGGCCAGCACGGAGGGCCCGAGACTGGCGACATGGATTGGGACACCGGCAACTTCATCGTGCAGCAGTTGCCACCCCTGTGCAGTGTTCGGGGTTATGCCCCGTGTATTCCGGGCACCGGTCTCCCCGCCCATGTGGTCGTGAGTCCCAACGGCAAAATCACCCACAACGTCCACACCAACTACGGGCCGAGGTTCGGCTTTGCGCTCAAAATCAACGACAAGACAGTGACCCACGGCGCCTTTGGCATTGTTTTTGATGACTGGGCCGCCGTAACGCAGATGGCGCAAAACTTTGAGGGCTCATGGCCCGATATCGGCCAGGAGATTGCGGGTTCCCTTACCAACGTACCCACCGCCGGACAGCTCACGCCGACGGTGACCTCTCAGAATCCGTTTGCCGCCAGTGGGAATGCACTCTTTCCTCCCGCCACTCCATTTGGCAGCAACCAGTGGTACTTCGACCCGAATATCAAGAACCCTTATTCCGAGCAGTGGAACTTCGGCGTGCAGCGGCAGGTAGGCGGTTCCCTGGCCTTGAGGGTGGATTATGTCGGATCAACGACGCATCGCGCCAACGTCGGTGGCCTTTACAACACGGCGCTGACACCGGGACCCGGCGACTCGCAACCGAGAGAGCCCTATCCCTACAGCATTCCAACCTTTTACGACCACAGTGTCGGCACTGGCAGCTACAACGCTCTCCAGGTGCAATTGGACAAGCGCTACACTGGCGGCTTCTCTTATCAATTGGCTTACACCTGGGCCAAATCGTTGACCGTAGATGACGGCTGGTTCGGCATTGAAGGGCAAGTGCCGCAGAATCCTTACGATCCGCAAGCATCCCGCGGACCGTCCTCAACCAACGTTCCCAATCTGTTTGTCGCAAACGGCCTCTATGCCATCCCCGTGGGCCAAGGCGCGAGATTCTCAACTGGCAACCGCATGTTCGACTACATTCTGGGCAATTGGCAACTCAACGGTATATTCACCTGGCGTGATGGGCAGAATTTCACGGTGCTCGACGAAACCGATCAAGCCAATACAGGAAACAGCGGGTCCTATGAACGCGCGAACGTGGTGGGCAACATTCATAGTGGACCCAAAACACAAGCGGAATGGTTCAACACGGCAGCATACGCGGTTCCCGCGCTCTACACGTATGGAAACGGGGGTACCAATACGCAGAGAGATCAAAGATGGATCAATTTCGATTCATCCATCATTCGCTCGTTTCCAATCTGGCACGAGAAGCGATTCGAATTCCGTGCCGAAGCCTTCAACCTCTTGAACCATCCGATCTTCGGTCAGCCAGGCAACGATATCAACAACCCGAAAAACTTTGGACAAATCGGCACGAGCCAGGCAAATCTCAATCGAGAATTACAGATGAGCGGCAAGATCGTGTTCTGAACCGAGACGCAAAGCTTCCGCTACGCACGCAACAGCCAATTCCGGGCGGCAAGGCGCTCCCAAGCGCTTTGGCCGCCTGAATGGGCTTTTTCCCGCGTACCACCGAGAACATAGAGAACGTGAAAGGAAAACCGCGTTAACCCAAAGATGAGCAGGTTGGGAATCTGCTTCAGCGATCCAATGCGGCCTGAACCCGCCACCGGTAAACTGGGGTGTCGGGAGCGGTTCAGGGGATGACTCAAGAGATTTCCCTTGCATCAAGGCCTGTCCCTGGACGGGGAGCGGCGCTGGTGATTGCGGCAATCTGGATTTGCGCGGCTCTCGTCGTGGCCGCGCAATCTGCGCCGGTTGCGGAATCGTCCGCCGCATCGGCCGAAAGTCATGATCTGGTCGCCGCCCGCCTTGTCGACATAACAGAAAAGGCTGGCGTGCATTTCCTCGACCAGTCCCCGCATACCTCCCACAAGTATCTGATCGAAACCATGGGTTCCGGTGTCGCACTTTTTGACTGCGACAACGATGGCCGGCTTGATCTCTACGTTGTCAATGGTGCTCCGATTTCAGACCCCGAACCAAAAGGATCGATCCCGCAAAAGACGGGTCCGCAATACTGGAACCGTATGTACCACCAGAAACCGGATGGAACGTTTGAAGACATTACTGAGAAATCCGGACTTCAGGGAATCGGCTTCGGCATGGGGGTCGCTGTCGCCGATTATGACAACGACGGCTACGAAGATCTATTCGTCACCGCTTACGGCGGGAATCGCCTCTATCACAACAACGGCAACTGCACCTTCACCGATGTCACAAAGAAGGCAGGTGTCGCCGGCAGCGGGTGGTCCACTTCGGCCACATGGGTAGATCTGGACAACGACGGCCTGCTGGATTTGGTTGTGGATCGCTATGTTACGTGGGATTGGAATGATGTCTGGTGCGGCGAACATCGCGAGGGTTATCGGGAGTATTGTCACCCCAATTTCTTCCAGCCCATTTCCATGCTCGTCTACCATAACGACGGAAACGGCCATTTCACCGAGGTCTCGCATAAACTGGGGCTTGATAAACCGGCCAAGGCATTGGGAGTTGCCATTGCCGATTACGATCGGGATGGGCGCATCGATCTCTTCGTCGCCAACGACTCAATACCCGAATACCTCTTCCATCAGAAACCCGATGGAACGTTTGAAGAAGCAGGCTTGGAATCCGAAGTCGCAGTCGATGCGGATGGTCAGACCTACGCGGGAATGGGCGTCGATTTCGCTGACTATGATAATGACGGATGGCCCGATATCTTCGTGACGGACCTTGCCAACCAACGGTACGCGAGCTATCACAATAACCGCGATGGCACCTTTGACTACGCATCCAACGAGAATGGTATAGGCGCCATTACTCTCCTGCACTCGGGGTGGAGCGCAAAGTTCATTGACTACGACAACGATGGCTGGAAGGATCTGCTCATCGCCCAGGGGCACGATCTGGATACGATCGAAAAAACTTCTCCTGACCTTCACTATCGCGAGCCCATATTGCTGTTGCGCAATACGTCGAAGAAATTCGTGGATGTTTCTTCCATCTCTGGCAAGGTCTTCAAAGATGCATGGGCGGGGCGAGGCATGGCCATCGGCGACATCGACAATGACGGCCGCATTGACGCAGTGGTAACGACCAACAGCGGTCCGGTGCATATTTTGCGTAATGAGACTGCCACTGCAAATCACTGGATTACCCTGCATCTCACCGGTCACAAAAGCAACCGCGATGGCATTGGCGCAGTCGTGAAACTTACTACCCGGCAAGGATCGCAATGGGATACTGTAACGACCTCCGGCGGATACCTATCGGCCAGCGACCCAAGAGTTCACTTCGGAATGGGCGATAGCCCGGTCGCCGACAGCATCGAAATCCGCTGGCCTAGCGGAATCGTACAAACCCTCACCAACATTAAAGGAGATCGGCAGATCCAGATCGATGAGCCCGCGCCGGGCGGCAACAACGCCACAAGCAACCCTCTCCAGCCTTAATCCCCCCGGTCAACCGGCAACAATTCCTCCGAACCATTTCCCAAAGCGCGTTTCAAAATCAAGTCATATCTCAAAAACAAGTCGTATTTCAAAAACAAATTTTGTAACAAGGGCACGGCTTTAGCCGGGCCGAAAAAGTCAGCAAGTACATGGGGTTTTAACCCCTGAGGCTCTAGTATGTGTTCAGCGCGATCACTGAGACATTGGTATCTGGCGCCTGCGATGGAACGTCTATCTCCAGCTTTCCCTCGGTCTGCCGAAAGGTCAAAGGTTTGCCATCCGCAAGCAGGCGGGCCGACATCACTCTCCCCTCAATCCCGGTGATCGTGCAAACCGAACCGGGCCAGTCAAAAATGTGCACATAGATCGACTTGTCATTCGCCGTCGTTCGCAAACCGGCAACTCCCTGGACCGGCCCGTAAGTGGTGCCGTAAATCGAATCGCCGTTGAGTGTGAGCCAATCCCCGATCGCCTGCAAACGTTCCTGGAACTCCGGCTGAATCCGGCCGTCGGGTTGCGGCCCGACATTCAATAGGAAATTGCCGCCCCGGCTCGCCACTTCAACCAGGCTTCGAATCAGGGTCTGCGCTGATTTGAAATTGCGATCGTTCTTGTTATAGGCCCAGGTGTCGTTGATGGTCATGCAGGTCTCCCAAAGGCGGAAATCCTGTTGCCGTGGAATCGAATTCTTGAGCCTTTTTGATACGTCCGGGTCGACGCCCGTGAGCACCACATCCTTGGTCGGAATGGCCGTCGGTATAAACTGCTCCGGCGTTTCATAGTCGCCATCCACGCCGATCCTGTCATTCACAAGCGTGGCTGGTTGAAGCTCGTGAATCATCCTGATCACTCGCTCACCATCGTACTTCTTCTGGTCGTTCAGGCCGTCGAACCAGACGAGCGCAACCGGCCCGTATCGCGTGAGCAGTTCCGTCACCTGCAGTTGCAGGTATTGCAGATAGATAGGCCACTCTGGCCGCTGAGGCTCCCCGTGCCAGTTCTCACTGGCCGGCTTCGTGGTGTCGCGGAAGTCCGGATGATGCATGTCCGGCGGCGAGTAGTAGAAACCAAGAGGCATCCCGTCCCCATCACATGCCTTTGCCAGTTGCGCCACAATATCTTTGCCATAGGGCGTGTTGGTGATCTTGTAATCCGTATACGACGAATCGAACATGCAGAATCCGTCGTGGTGTTTGGTCGTGAAAACCATGTACTTCTGACCCGCCGATCGCGCCAGGTCAACAAATGCGTGGGGATCGAAGTTTACCGGGTTAAAGGTTTGCGGCAAGGCTCTATACTCCGCCTCCGTGATCCCGCCGGCCTTCGGCCTCATGATCGGCCAGGAGGCCTCCACACTGGCCTGGGAATACGGACCCCAGTGGATGAACATCCCAAACTTGGCATGGCGATACCAGCTTGTGCGGTCATAGACTGGTACGTCTGCCCAACTCAGCCGGGGAAGAACCGGCAGGCAGGAACTGGCTAAAGCAAGCCTGAGAAACTCACGCCGATCGCGAATATAAGCGCTCATATCGGAATTACGTTAGCCATCGATAGAACCGCCTGTCAAGCAGGAAATTCTCGATTCATGCCTAGAATCCTATCTATGGATTGCTTTTGAGAATCCCGAAGAACGCCGAATATGAGCGCTTAAACTCGAAAGAACGCAACTTGACGGGCCAGCCCACTCAGGGTTCAATCCAGATGGAACACTTCTTCCATCTCCGCCCACCATTCGCCCTCTTTCCGCGTCTCCAGAGGATCCTGCAGCGGTTCCATGACTGCCCACCACTCCTGCGTCTTTGGATGAGCCGCCATTTTGGCTAAATCGCTCTTCACATCGCTCCCGTGGTACTCGAAGTAGCTGAATAACATATCGTCTTTAAAATAGATTGAGTAGTTTCTGATATTGCAATCCCGAATTTTTTCGAGGACCTCCGGCCACACAGCCGCGTGATACCGGCGGTAATCGTCAGCGCTTCCCGGTTTCAGGCGGATGACCATCCCAAATCGCTTCATCTTCTCGACCTCTCTCTCAATTACCCCCGTTCCGGGTGCATGTGCCTCGTGCGCGCACACGAGGCGCGGGTCGCGTCCTGTGTTCTCTGTGATAAGCCGTTGCACGCATGTGCCTCGTGCGCGCACACGAGGCGCGGGGACGTCGCATAGTGGAGGGTAGATTAATTGCGTGCTTCATGCAAGCGCTTAAATTTCTGCTTGACTGCCAATACTCGGTGAACATACGATCACAATTCGTTATTTGAGTGCTTGAATATGCCAACGACGTCCACACTCTCGACTGACGGCTTGGTTAAGAACAACCTCGCCGAACAATTGCGCAGAGAGATCTTGTGCGGGTCGTTGCAACCCGGCATGCGGATCGTCGAAGGCAAATGGGCATCGAGGTTTGGCGTTGCTCAGGGCTCCATCCGCGAAGCGATCAACATTCTTGCGCAGGCCGGTTTCGTTTCCAAGGCTTCTGGGCGAAGTGCCCGGGTGATCCACCTTAGCGAGGGTGATGTAGCTCAAATCTACCAACTGCGTGGCGCCATCGAGGGCTTGGCCGCCCGCCTTGCAGCCGCAAACCAGCCCAACTTGAATGTACTGCAGGCCACGGTAGATGTGATGCGTGAGTCTGCGAGTCATGGGAGCCTCGAAGGACTGTTGGACTGCGACCTGCTCTATCATCTCGAACTCTGCGAATTGTCACGTAATTCATACGTCATAGAACACGCCCGGCGGATACTGCTTCCCTTCTTCGCCTTCGTGCGAATGCGTGTGTCTGCGAGCGGGCAGGATCCCTCGGCCTGGGATAAAGACCTGGAAGCGCATCAAAGGATCATCGACCTGTTGCGGGAAGGTGAGGGTGAAGTCGCGGAGCAGTATGTGAAAAAGGCGATGGAACGCTTCGCAAAGACCGCTTATGACAACTGGGAGAAGCGTGCCTCACATGCCGGCTGATCTCGCGGGCAAAATCATCGTGCTGACTGGCGGTGCAGACGGCATTGGTCGCGAATGCGCTCTCGCCTATGCGCGCCAAGGAGCCTCGGTCGCTATTCTCGACCGCGACCTGGACAAGGCGCTTCGCACCGCATCGGAAGCCGGTGGAGATACGGTCGCTCTTCCTGCCGACGTGTCTGATGGCGATGCTGTACGGGTTGCCATCCATACTGTCCTGGAACGCTTTGGGCGCATCGATGCGGTACACAATAATGCCGGCATCGCGAGCCCTTCCAAACCGCTCCATCAAACAACTGAGCAGGAATGGGACGACCTCCAGCGCATTAATGTGAAGTCCGTCTATTGGACGACAAAATATGCTTTCGAGGCCCTGGCTGCAAGCAAGGGCACGATTCTCAATACCGCCAGCATGGTGGGCCTTATCGGTCAGCAGGATCATGCGGCATACGTCGCGAGCAAGGGGGCAATGATATCCCTTACCAGGGCGATGGCCGCCGATTATGCCCGCTACGCAATACGCGTCAATGCTGTTTGTCCCGCCGGAGTGTGGACACCGATGCTGGAGAAGTGGTGCGGCGAACAGGCGGATCCAGCAGGTATCAGCAAGTATCTCGATGAAATCCACATCCTCGGACCGTGCCCGCACGGAGATGTGATCGCGGATGCTGCGGTTTTTCTGCTTTCTTCCAAGGCACGGTTCATCACCGGCTGCATCCTTCCCGTGAGCGGCGGAGCAGAGTTGGGTTACAGGAGATAGCTGAAGGCGAAAGCATGACCACCTGCACAATCCAATCCGTTGCAGCCGTTGATGCGCGTTTTGCGCTTCCTGCTGGTGCAGGTACCGATTCGGTTCATACGAATTCGGAGTACTGCATGGCCGTCACCCGCCTGGCCACCGACAGGCTGATTGCGGGAACAGGGATTACCCTCACGCTCGGTGCCGGAAATCGGTTGGTCTGCGACGCAATCAACCTGTTGGCAAAGCCTCTCGCCGGCATGGAAATCAACCATCTCATGTCGGAGTTCGGCGAATTCTCTCGCCGGCTTGCCGACGATCCATCACTCCGTTGGCTCGGACCGCACAAGGGAGTTGTTCACCTCGCGCTCGCATCCATCACCAATGCTTGCTTCGATCTGTGGGCCAAAAGCCGCGCGGTCCCCTTGTGGAAACTGCTGCTTGACCTGACGCCGGAAGAAATCATCGCGACCCTGGACCTCAGTTTTGTCGAGGACGCTCTCAGTCAGGATGAAGCGCTCACGATTCTGCGCACAAATCTTGCAACTCGCAAAATTCGAGAAAGAATTCTTCAAAACGGATACCCGGGCTATGACACCTCCGTCGGCTGGATGGCATATGACGACGCAACAGTGCGCGAACTCACGACACACGCTCTCGACCGCGGCTTTCGCGCAATCAAACTGAAAGTAGGATCGGCCGACGAAGCGCGCGACCTCCGCCGCGCCGCCATGCTCCGCGACATCATCGGCGATGCCGGAATTCTGATGTTCGACGCCAATCAGCATTGGAACTTGCCGGATGCAAGCCGCATTTGCCGCAAGCTTGTCCAATTCAAGCCGCTGTGGATTGAAGAGCCCACCCACCCTGACGACGTGCAGGCTTACGCGGCGCTCACAAAAGAGATCGCCCCGGTCAAAATGGCCGCGGGCGAACACATCTCCAACCGCGTCCTCTTCAAGAACTTCTTCCACTATGGCGGCGTGCATTTCGTCCAGGCAGATTGCACCCGGCTCGCAGGAGTGAGCGAGTTTCTCACGGTCAGCCTCATGGCCAGAAAGTTTGGGCTCCCGATTGTGCCCCATGTGGGCGACATGGGCCAATTGCATCAGCACCTGGTCCTTTTCAATCACATCGCTCTCGATCACGAGGTCGTCTTCCTCGAGCATATCCCGCATCTCAAAGAGCATTTTGTCTTCCCTGCCACGGTAAGTGGAGGCTTCTACAAGACACCCCGGGAACCGGGCGCGTCCTCCGACATGATCCTGAACGCCTTCGAGGGCGGATAGATGGCGCGATCGTTGCCTGTCGGAATCTTGCTTACCCTGCTTGCCGGCCTGATGTCGGGGAACTGCATGTTGCCCTTGAAGTTCAATCGAGGCTGGAAATGGGAAAACACATGGCTGGTGTTCACCATAATCTCGCTGATCATCCTTCCGTGGGCGCTCGCGCTCGGCCTCGTCAGCCACCTCTTTGAAACCTACCGCGCTCTTTCCCTCCCCCAGATCGCCGTTCCATTCCTTTTCGGAGCCGGCTGGGGAATCGCGCAGGTGCTCTTTGGGATTTCGGTCGTGCGGCTCGGTCTCGGTCTCGCCTACGCCATCATTATCGGATTGGGAACCCTGCTGGGCACGCTGGTGCCATTATTTGTGCAGCACCGTTCGCAGGTTGGCCCCGAAGCGCTCTTTGAAATCCTCGCGGGCGTTGCCGTAATGATCGTCGGCATTATTCTGTCCACATTCGGCGGACAGATCAGAGAACGCATTGATCGCAATCATGCGAAATCCATCCCCGTGAACGGATACTCGACCGCCGTTTTACTCGCGATCATATGTGGCGTCATGGCGCCCATGCTCAATTTCTCCTTCGCTTTCGGCCAGGATATCGCGCATCAGGCAGTGCTTTTTGGCAATACGGAACTCGACGCCGGCTATTCTGTGTGGCCCATCGGCTTGGCCGGGGGATTCCTGCCCAACATTGCGTATAGCCTTTATCTGCTCCGCAAAAACCAAAGTTGGTCAATGTTCAAATCGGCCTCAACCGACTCCTTTTTACCCATGCTCATGGGCGTCCTTTGGACGGGAGCTTTTGCGCTCTACGGCATGAGTGCAACCTATTTAGGGTCGCTTGGAACGTCGATCGGCTGGGGGCTTTTTCAGATATTCATGATCATGACCGCAACGCTATCTGGCATCTTGACCGGGGAGTGGAAGAATGCTCCGCGCACATCCAGGCTCCTGCTGGCATCAGGTTTTTCGTGTCTAATCGGCGCCACGGTGTTACTCGCAATGGGAAATCATTGAGAGCGGCCTGATGCAGGCCGAAACAGGATGCCGGAAACACGCCCGCAAATGAAAACCCCCGGCTGGTTGGCCGGAGGCTGTTAAGGCGGCTGGCTGTCACCCTTGCCGGAAGATCTTCCGGCAAGGGTGGTAGACATCCACCTTAATTACTGAAAAGCAGGATGCCGGCTGCTTTTTCTTCGCTTCCGCCTTCTTCGGCGCTCACCGGGCGATAGAAAAGCTGGTTGGTGTCGAGATAGACTTCGAGGAAGGCTGGACGCGCCGTGATTTGCCCGGCGATCAATGCCTCCGACAAAGGATCTTCGACGTAGCGCTGCAGAGCGCGCCGTAACGGGCGCGCACCGTAGCTGCGGTCGACAAGGGTCTTCTCGAGGATCCACTTCTTCGCATCCTCGGTAACCGAGATGGTGATGGCCTTCTGGGCCAGGTTGGCGTTCAACTGTTGCACAAGCAGTTCCACAATCTGCAGAAGGTCCCCGTCCGACAACGACTGGAAGAGAATTACTTCGTCGAGGCGGTTGAGGAACTCAGGGTTGAAAGTCTTCTTGACTTCCTGCTTCACCAGTTCCTCGATCTTGTCACTGACAATGTCTTCCCGATCGCTCTGGAAACCGAGTCCCTGCTTCTTCATCAAGTGCCGCGCGCCGATGTTCGAGGTCATGATGAGAATCACGTTCTTGAAGTCGACCGTGTTGCCCAGGCCGTCCGTCAACTGTCCGTCCTCAAACACCTGCAGCAGGATGTTGAACACATCCGGGTGCGCTTTCTCTATCTCATCCAGCAGCACAACCGAGTAAGGCGAGCGCTTGACGCGTTCCGTCAACTGGCCACCCTCCTCGTAGCCCACGTACCCCGGAGGCGAACCGATGAGCTTGGAGACAGAGTGCTTCTCCATGAACTCCGACATATCAAAGCGGATCAGCGCTTTGTCTGAACCGAACAGGAAGTTGGCCAGGGTTCGCGCCATCTCTGTCTTGCCGACGCCAGTGGGTCCGAGAAAAAGAAAACTTCCGATAGGACGATGCGGTGACTTGAGCCCCGCCCTGGAGCGGCGAATGGCGCGCGCCAGCGCGGAGATCGCCTTCTCCTGCGAGATGACGCGCTTGTGCAGCTCTTCTTCCACCCGCAGCAGCTTCTGCGTTTCTTCTTCCTTGATGCTGGTGACCGGAACGCCCGTCCAGCGGCTGACTACGTCCTCAATGTCTTCCCGGCCCACGATACCGGCGGCCGAGTCGTCGAGGTGATACTTGTCGCGCAGGGCGCGCAGGTTTTCGCGCTCCTTGCGCTCCTCGTCGGAATAGAAGCGCGCCTTCTCAAACTCGTGGTTGGCGATGGCCGAGTCCATGCGGTGCACGATGAACTTGATGCGCTTCTGAACCTCGGTAATCTCCTCTGGGAGCGAGGTCTGGCGAAGCTTCACGCGTGCCCCCGCCTCGTCGATCAGGTCGATGGCCTTGTCCGGCAGAAAGCGGTCGGGGATATACCGGTTCGAATGCGACACCGCAAACTCGACCGCGGCATCGGTGTAGCTCACCGCGTGGAACTTCTCGTAGCGGTCCTTGATGCCGTGAATGATTTTGATCGCGTCGGCTTCGTTGGGCGGCGGCACCTTCACGGCCTGGAAGCGCCGTTCCAGCGAGCGGTCCTTCTCGATGGACTTGCGATATTCGCCCGGCGTGGTAGCGCCGATGCACTGAATTTCCCCGCGGCTCAGAGCGGGCTTCAGAATGTTGGCCGCGTCAAGCGAACCTTCGGCCGACCCCGCGCCCACCAGGGTGTGCAATTCGTCGATAAAAACAATGGAGTTCTGATTCTCCATCAGCTCTTTCATGATCGTCTTGAGCCGCTCCTCGAACTGGCCGCGGTATTTCGTGCCCGCCACGATCAGCGACAGGTCCAGCCCCAGAACGCGCTTGTCGGCCAGGAAGCTCGGAACCTCACCGTCCGCGATGCGCTGGGCAAGTCCTTCCACAATCGCTGTCTTGCCAACGCCGGGTTCGCCGATCAGCACTGGGTTGTTCTTGGTGCGGCGGCAGAGAATCTGCACTACACGCTCCAGTTCCCCATCGCGCCCCACCAGCGGATCGAGTTGCCCGTCCATGGCCGCCTGTGTAAGGTCGCGGCTGAACTCCGCCAGCAGGCTTGACTCGCGCTGCCGTGCCTGTGCCGGAGCCTTCTCCTGCGTCACGCGGGCCAGCTCGTCGCGAATCTGCGCCAGCTTTAGACCGCGCTCCTGCAAAATCTCCGAGGCAAAGCACTTCTCTTCGCGCAGAAGCCCAAGAAGCAGATGTTCCGTCCCGATGTGCTTATGACCCAGCCGCTCCGCTTCTTCCGCCGCGTAGGCCAGCACCCGCTTGCACTCGTTTGAAAGAGGCAGGTCCACGCTGGTTGAAACCTTCTCGCGGATGGTCGTGTGCGCCTCAATCTGTTTGCGTATCGACTCCACCGAGGCGTGAGAGCGCAGGAATCGGTTAGTTAACGCCTTGTCCTCGCGCAGCAGGCCAAGCAGCAGGTGCTCAGTCTCGATATAGGGCGAGCCAAACTGGCTTGCCTCGTATCGCGCGAAGAAGATCACGCGCCGTGCCTTCTCCGTATAGCGTTCGAACATGATGTTCTCCCTGAACCAGGCTCTCGGAGGAAGTGGCCGTCCAGTGGATTCACCGGCTTCAGCCCGACCCGCACGCGCCTTTCTTTTAACTGCGCCGCCGGAGGGCCCCTTTGGAAAATCCCGTATGCGCCCCCGAACAGCTCTTTGGGATGGTTCTGGGCCTTTTATTGCCCTATTGTCTCCGGCGTTCGCGTTACCCTGAAGACTCCCACCCTGCACTCGAAGGTCCGGACGGGACTCGCACCCTCGTTACCAGACCCCCTTACTTTATTGAGACTCCGAAACTACCCGGAATGGTTCAATTTCGTCAAGGCTTTCCGGGGTGAAGTCCTGTTTTGGGTGGTTACCCCAAAACAGCAAGGCGCCCGCTCTCCAGGCGCAGAGTCCGCGTACAGCGCGCGGCCAGATCAGGATTGTGGGTCACTACGATTGAGGTTAGACCATGCGAGCCGTGCAATCGCTGCAGCAGATCAAAAACCCGCCCTGCTGTCGTTTCGTCCAGATCGCCTGTAGGTTCGTCTGCCAACAGCAGCCGCGGGTTGCCGACCAGGGCGCGCGCTAACGCCACGCGTTGCTGTTCGCCCCCGGAAAGTTCGCCGGGCCGATGCTCCGCGCGATCTTCCAAGTCGACCTCCTTGAGCCAGTTAGATGCCACTGCAAGCGCCTCACGTCTACTTTGCCCGCGCGCTAAAAGTGGCATGGCCACGTTTTCAAGTGCCGAAAACTCCGGCAAGAGGTAGTGAAACTGCCAAACGTAGCCAATTTCGCGGTTGCGAAAGGCTGCCGCCTCCCGTTGCGTAAGTCCAGCCACCTTGGTTGACGCGCAGTGTACCGTTCCTCGCGTAGGGCTATCAAGTGCACCCAAAATGTGCAAAAGAGTGCTTTTTCCAGCCCCGGACTGGCCCACAATGGCTACAAGCTCGCCGGGGTAGACATCTAAGTCCAATTGATGGAACAGCGTAAGAGTTCCACGTGCCGTTGTGTACGTCTTCTCCAGGGCGCGAACTTGAATAATAGGCGCCCGCGGCTCCGACTCCCGCGTTGAGCGGAAAGCCTGGCTGGCAGCCGCTGGAGAAGTTTGATTCATCCGAATGAAACTATTCTACCGTGAATGGGGCGGAATACCTGCCGTCATAGCGCAGGAGTTTTGATGGCATGGCAGTACTTTCGCGTAAGGCTTCTAGTCCGTTGAGTCGGAAGGCAGCGCCCCGGAATCGAGGCGCGCGATGCGCCCATTAGGACCCACCACGAACGGCAGCGACAATGCGTTCCAGTTCCCCTTGTCGAGAGGCCGCCAGTTCTTCCCGTCGTCGCTGGAAATGTCAGAGCCATTGGTGCCCGCCGCAATCCAGAGCTTAAGAGCATCGCTCCACTCCACAGCAGACCGGTAGCCATGGGGCGGATTGGTGGAGGCAATCCAGTGCAGGCCGCCATCGGAAGACCACGCTGCGGTCCCAGCAGACTCGTTGGGCTTTTCGTAGTCGCCACCCACAGCCACAAAGCGCCAATCGGATCCAAATCTGCATTTGCGGCATGGGGCCGCAATCACCCGAAATCCAAGCGAGAACCCTCCCGCACTATCGGTTCCGGCGGCAAGTGGAACCTGCATATGCGACCAATCGGAATCGATCAACATTGGAGGTTTCAGTTGCAGCCGGTATTTCCTCAGCAGCGACCCACCCCATCGCTGGAACAGGACCGCTCCTCCCTTGCCGCCCGTGACAAAACCGCGCAGGTATTTTTCGTTGCTCCTCGCAATTGAGCTGTTGCTTGCGGCAAATGCAGCCAGCGAAGCGCCACTGACCGAGAGTCCGCGCGCAGAATCCCGCTTCCAGGTTTTGCCGCCGTCTTCGGTCGTAAACACGGCGAATGAATCCTTGACCGGGTCGCCGAGCAGAATCCCGTCTCCGTACAGCGTGTTGAGCCAGAAGCTGTCAAAAAAACCGTTCGGGCTGTCTGGATTCTTGAATAACAGTGCCCACGTCCTGCACGCGTCCTCGGTTTCATACAGTCGACTCTTGTCGCCCGGCCCTGAGGCCATGACCATCGCGGTCGCCGAATCCCACGCCTGCACTCCGCGAAAGTCCAGCGTGGCCCAATCCTTCACCGTGTCCGGCACGGCGCATTTTTGCCAGTGCGCGCCGCCGTCCGTAGTGCGAAGAACAGTCCCTTCGCTTCCGCTGGCCCACGCGACCGTTCCGTCCACCGAATCAATGCCGCGCAGCCCTGCCGTGGTGCCCGAGTCCTGCATCTGCCAAACTGGCACTGTCTGAGCGCACAATGCCAATGCGGTCGCTGTGATCACCCCACCGACGAGCACAATGTGCCGAATAAATCCCATGTTTGCCAGTATAGATGGACTCCGAATGGCATCGCTCCCGAGTACTTGCGTGACTCACGTCACTTTGCGCGATGGCAACGTCCGCTATAAAAAACTCAACCTGTGAGCAGACTTCGCATCCTCTCTTCCCTGGCGCTGGCAGCAGTCCTCGTGGCCAACGCACAGACGTCCCCGGCACAGCAGTCGCTCTACGAACAATTCAGGTCGCACAACGCCGGAATGACCGCTGTGCAGCCGTCCTGGATGGGACCCCTGATCCAGTCCGACGCGCGCCTGTCGCAGTCGTTGCGGCTTTCGGTTGCAAACGCCAGTGCTCCCGGCGCGCAGATTGTCAGTTACGGGAACAACCATGGCATCAGCGTGATCGCCGCCAGGCGGTTTCAGTTCGATTTCGACCCTCCATCCTTCTTTCGCAATCACTCCGCCGCGCTCAAAGACGGCTTTGGCAACGCCGCTTCGCAGGTCAAGTACCTCATCGCGGCGGGAAATGCCGAGCATGGCAACTTTGCACTGAGCGCGATTGTGTTTCAGGGCTTTGCGCCGCGAAGCTATGAGAATGGTATGATTACCGGCTACTACTGCCCCAAACTGGCTTCCGGCATAGCTTTCGGGCGATTCAATGTCCAGTCGACACTGGGCGGTTTTTTACCCACAGGCAAGATCGCTGCGCAGGGTCGTGCCATTGAATGGAATATAACGGCGCAGGTGCATCCCACTGCGCATGCGTGGCTTGACGTCGAAAACAACGCAACGTTCAACATTGGCGGCCCAAATGATGGAAAGATCCAGAATTTCATCACGCCGGCCGCCTTTTACGCCGTTAAACGCAAGGGATGGGAACCGGCCCATTCCGTCGTTGTCTTCGATGCGGGCATGCAGATTGCCACCTCACAATTTCACCTCTACAACCACAACCTGATCTCCGAGATGCGGATCCTGTTCTAAACGGGCGCCCGCTCCCGCGAACGACGCCCGTGAAGTCCTGGCCTTTGGTCGAGGCCTCCTGACCGACTCGGGCTAACCGCGCGCCGCCACAGTCCCGATAGGAACCTGATGTCTCTGGGTATTATGTCGGTTCATGGAATGGTGAATGTCGAAACGAATGCACTCAAGTCGATGCGACTCCGAAGAAATCAAATCGGGTATCGCGTTGCTGGAACCACTCGATATGTCCGCTTCGCAAGATGGAGGCCGGTGCAGCCCGCGACTGTGTCACTGTTCTCTTTTCGGTGAATAGGCCAGAATCCTCGCCGTCGAACCGAAACGATGGAAGTTGCGGAATCCGATCTCGTTCAGGTCCGTCATATTGCGGCCCTTATTTAAGATGACTTGCGCGCCGATCGGCATCAGGTAGTCGTGGCCGCCAATGGAAACATAGTCGTAGTCAACGCTCACTGAGGTTGCGTGAAGCTCACTGAGGTTGCGTGGATAGGATATTTTCTGGGCACATCGTCCGCTACTTCCGTGATGCGCCGCACGCTGTGCGTCGTGCTGTCGATGTACACCAAGCCGTGATACCCGACCGTGATCACCTGCATGGAACCTACGCGGAGATTAAGATTCGAGTTTTCAGGGGCAACCCGATAATTGAACACCTGCACCGTCCCATCGCCCAGTACCCCGGTCTCTTTCCATGTAATCTCCGCCTTCGACGCGGGCCTGAATAGGCCTCTAATCACCGTGCCAAAGATCCCCGCCGATGAAATACCTTTCTCGCTTTCTGTGTCCTCGTCGCTGTGGCGCTTGTGGCCATCGTGCTCGGCTTCCAGAAGACTCCAGTTTTCCTCATGCTCTGAATACGTCAGCAGGCCCGTGATCTTATCCTTGTGCTTCCATATCTTCGCCCCATCTGAACTTACGGATCGGTTAGTAACCTCTTCGCACATGAAGTTAGGCAGTGAATTCCAGTAATCCTTCGCGTACCGCGTCGCATCCGCGATAATCGACTTCAGCTCATCCGGGCTCGGACGCTGAATCGGATTGGTGGGAAAGGTGATTACAAGCGGACCTGCGGATCGAGCGTTGTCTTGCAGGGGCGATGAGTCGGCCACAGCATCGGGGCCTTCTTGGTCCACGTTCGTAAGGGCAAAGGACGTATCCGCCTCCGCGGTCTTTCCGCCTTGGGTCAGCATGACCTTCACTTCATAAGCGCCGTCCTTCGGCGGATTGATTGAAAAACTGCTGAGGTAAGAAGCGTAATCTGATCCGCTTACTTGACGAGCAATTATCGGCGCGCCTCCCAGCGGTTTTCCGTCACGAAGCACCTGGATCTCCAGCCTGGCCGTTTCAGCCCCGTGCGGGTCTGCGTGCGCGACGAAGAACACTGACACGTGGGTGTCGCCTGGCGGCAACTCGCCGGATAGATTCGGCGTCACCCGATCCGTGCCCTGGCGAAGCGGTTCGCTGGGGTCATCCTCGGGGCGTATCGGATCTGTCCGCCGCACCAGGACAATCTTGCTGAGCGAGGGCGTACTGGTCGCTTTCGGAATCTCGAAGGAAATGCGCTGCGTCCCCGCCTTGCCGCCGTTGCGGTCCAGGATCACCACTTCCAAGACGTATTGGCCCGGAGGAGCCGAAAAGTGGCGCTGCAAAGAGATCACGTCGATGTCTTTCAATCGATCCTCATTCAACGTGACGCGCCGTGGAACATCCGCGCTGAAATGCTGGACGATCGAGCCCGTCTCGTCCTTTATATTTGCCAGCATCGACAGATGCGCCACATAGGTGGGTGTGTTTGTGTCCTTTCGAAGATCCAGGCTTGTCAGCGGAACCTCGATGGCCAGCGTGCTCACGTCTCCCTCGGAATGATCTCCCATCGTCAGGATCGAGGCGCGGAAGGGCACCTCCGCAGCCAACGGCACTTGCCTGAGCAGCTTCAACAGCGGTAGCTCGAACGCCTGCGGACGGCTGCCGTCCTCTGCGCGCGGCGGCAGTGCAACATAGCCCGTCTGTGTGCGTATCTTCAACCCCTCCCGCAGCGGTTTCACCACAACCGAACGAAACTTCCCGTCATAGTTTTCGGCCAGGGGAAGATAGGACGCCTCGTAATACGTCGTCATATCACCAATAAGTTGTTTCAATGACCTCCGCAGACGGTCTCCAGTAATGTAAGTCCCGCCCGTCTGCTCCGCCAGATGCTGCATGTCGGCGTTGCCGGGATCGTCAACTGCGACTTCCAAACCGCTGTTCGGTATGCCAAACTCGGACACGCCCAGTGTATCCAGTTCCTGTAACTGGATTCCATGGCGATCCAGCGATGTCGTGTCTACCACGTAGATGCTCACACCGGCCTGATTGGCCGTTCCAATGATGGACTCGATCGCTTGCCGGGCGTTTGAATCCACCTGTTTGTCCTGGATGGAACTGAAATAGATCACGACCTTTCGCTGCGTAATCTCCTGCTGCGCCTGCACCAGGGCCAATAAACCAGACAGAGAGGGGCGGATATGCTGGTCTTGCGCGATCGGGCCCGATTTCTTGAGCGCGGAGTACAGCGTCTGCGCCAGCAAGCGCTCTTGCGGCGTGACCTTTTTCCCGGTCGAATCGACGCCGGTCAGAGCCACTGAGATGAGATCCATTTCCGGCCCGTTCACTGCGCTGTCACTGCCTGGCTTCTCCGGCTCTGTGGCCGCATTGATCGCCTCGACAAGCGCATCGCGATCCGGGGTGAATCCATGCTGAAGGTGAAGCCGCCCCTCGATATCCAAGACAGAGAATGCGAATCCTTTCTCAGGAATCATCCTGAGAATCTTCATTGCCGCATTCCGCGTGTCCTGCATCATCGATGGATCGGTTTGCCGGTTTTCGCCGCCTTCGGTACCCATCCGATCGAAGACCAGCGTGATCAGTTGCTCGCCCTGCTGTTTGTCGCTCACCAGCCGAAGACTCTTGAGCAATACGGGAGAACCATCGTCCGTCACCGCCAACTCCTCAGGCTTCAGGTCGGTGACGGGCTTGCCTTTCTTGTCATGAACCACGAGATCGAGAAGGATCGCATCGTCAGCCACCGGTGAGTCCACGGTCGGTTCCACGCGTGTTTGCACCGCCTGGCCGAAAGCCTGGGCAACCATCAAAGCAACAACCAACAGCAAGCTTCCTGAGAGTCTGTGCTTCATTGTTCCCCTGGCTCGCGCGAAAGATCGCCTCTTATCTCGCCGCGCCTTTCCCGTCATTTGCACAGCACAAAGAATAGATCTTTGGTCCGCAGATTGCGACGAAAGAGCATCGGCCAGCCAACCACGCAGGCCAATGAGCGGCAACAGCTTGTAAATTGAGCGCAGAGATGCGCGGTCAAAAGCCGCCTTGAAGCATTGTAACCCACATAAATACAATCATATACATTCGCCCGCGCAGCCCTGGCTTTCGAGCTGCCTCCGAACTGGCAACCATCCTTCCTCAATCCCGAATCCTCCACACCCTCCGCTACCCCAATGCGTTGTTACCCAAATGCGCTGTCATCCAGAGCAGCCCGACTCGCTTCCAGCGAGTTACCGATGGGATGAACAGGGTCAAGCGCAGGTAATCTGGAGAGGCTGCGGATTGCGGAAGTAAGCCGGCTGCCCATTGGTGCTTTTCGAGCCCGATCCTGAGCATGGTTCCAGATTCTGTGATGGCGATTTAGGTGACGCGGGCCGTTTTCGGTCTGCGATCCCGTTGAGGAGATTACCCGAGGCACAGTCTGGCCCGATCCCAGCAGCAGGAGGAGTCACGGGAAAACAGTCAGGCAAGGGAAGAAGTTTGAGTCTGGACTGCATCGAGCCCAACGCGGCGGGCATCGATGTAGGAGCCACTGAGATTTACGTTGCAGTGCGGCCTGACCGGGACGCCGAGCCGGTACGCTGCTTCCAAACGTTCACCGGCGATTTGCGGGAAATGGCGGCATGGCTGCTACGCTGCGGGGTCAGCACCGTAGCCATGGAGTCGACCGGGGTTTACTGGATTCCGCCGTACGAGGTTCTGGAAGAGGCCGGCCTGCGTGTCTGCCTGGTCAACTCCCATCATGTCCGGCATGTGCCGGGACGCAAATCGGATGTGAGTGACTGCCAGTGGTTGCAGTACCTGCATTCGGTGGGATTGCTGAAAGCCTCCTTCCGGCCCGATGCCGCCATCTGCGCGCTGCGTTCTCTCAGCCGCCACCGCTCCAGCCTGGTGGAGAACGCCGCGGTACACATCCAGCACATGCACAAGGCCCTCACCCAAATGAATCTGCAGATTCACCATGTACTGTCGGACATCACCGGGATCAGTGGCATGGCTATCGTCGAAGCCATCGTGGCGGGCCAGCGCGATCCCAGCCAATTGGCCTCCCTGTGCCACGCCAGGGTGCACGCCGACCGCCCCACCGTGATCAAATCGCTGACCGGCAACTACCGCCCCGAGCACCTGTTCACACTCAAACAATCGCTGGCCGCCTACAAAAACTATCAGCACCTGCTGGCCGAATGCGACCAGGAGATACAGCGTCACACCGGCAGCATCTCCGGCAAGATCGATGGTCCGGGTTCGCACTCCAGGCCGAGCCGGCAGAAGCGCCGCAAAAACCAGTTCCATTTCAATATGAGCTCGGAACTGCATAGGCTATTCGGCGTCGATCTGACGGCAGTGCCAGGGATCAGCGCGCTCACCGCTCATACCCTGCTGTCTGAAGTGGGAACCGATCTGAGCCGCTTCCCCTCCGCTGCCGCATTCGCCAACTGGCTGGCCTTGTGCCCCAACAACAAAAAGAGCGGAGGCAGAATCCTATCTTCAAAAACCCGGCCTACCAACAACCGCCTCAATCACGCTCTCAGGGTTGCAGCTCAGACTCTGGCCCGCAGCCGATCCCATCTCGGCAACTTTTATCGATCCATGCGCGCACGCCTCGGAGGCCCGCAGGCCATCACCGCCACGGCTCACAAACTGGCCCGCATCCTCTACCATCTGCTCACCACCGGCTCTGACTACGACGAAACCGCCTTCGCCCGAGAACAGCAACAGCAAAATCGCCGACTCCACAAACGACTCTCAAAACAGGCCAAACTCCTCGGCCTTCAACTCACACCAATCACTACAGCCGAATTTAGTTCATGAGGAGGAGCACCGCGACGAAGGATCCGCGGTTGCCGTTCGGCATCCTGTGCTCCCATTGCTTTCGAATTGGCAACAATCCAGCCGCAATCCTGAATTCTCCACACCCTCCGTTACCCAAATGCGCTGTCATCCAGAGGACCACCGCGACGAAGGATCCGCGGTTGCCGTTCGGCATCCTGCGCTCCCATTGCTTTCGAATTGGCAACAATCCAGCCGCTAACGATCCCCTGAAGCTCGGGCGTTTTTCAGTACCGATCCTCTGCACGAGGCTCAACCATGTTCAATGCATGCTTTGGCTATCGCCGGTCAAGGCCTGTGGGATTTCGATCGGATCTGTGTGGGTGCCGGGCCGCCGTTCGCGATCGAGTGATCCATGGAATGCTGCAAGCGGAATGATGCTCATTAATTCGGAAGTCATCATTCCTTAACAAAAGGCGGCTACTGTAGTGTTGCAAGTCCCCCGGGCCAGAAGGCCCGTTTCCCCCTTCCCCGTGCACGAGGAGTCTAGACATGATTCGAAGTACTGCCATCCGGCCCTGCCTGGCCGCTTGTGCCGCGGTGATTGCGGCCGCGGCGCTCGCGGCCGCACAGCCAGCCCCTCTCACCATCTCCGAGTCCGGATCAACCTTGATCTACCCTCTCTTCCACAGGTGGGTGACGGCGTATGCGAAGGTCGATCCCAGCGTGCACATCACCGACGCATCGACCGGCTCGGGCGCGGGTATTGACCAGGCGATGGCCGCACGTGTCCAGATCGGGACGTCGGATGCATATATGTCGGACAACCAGGCCATGGCGCATGCCGACATATTGAATATTCCGCTGGCCATTTCGGCGCTGACGGTGGAAGCGAATATTCCCGAGCTGCGCGGCGGCACGTTGAAGCTGAGCGGACCCGTGCTAGCCGCGATTTACTCGGGCAAGATCCGGATGTGGGACGACGGGCAGATTGCCGCCATGAACAGCGGTGTGCGGCTACCGCACGCGACGATCGTTCCGGTGCGCCGGTCAGATGGCTCGGGAGATACATTCGTCTTCACGCAATTCCTGTCGTTTTCAGACGATACGGGTCCTGATCCAGATTCGAATCCAAATTCGTGGGGGAACAAGACCAGCTATGGGACGACGGTGAGCTGGCCCTCGGTATCAGGGGAGCTGGCGGCGCCCGGCAACGCGGGCGTGTTGCAGACGATCGCGAGCAAGCGGTATGCGGTGGGCTACTTGGGCACCAGCTTTGAGTCCGAAGCCGCGAAGGCGGGCCTGATTACCGCGATGCTGGAAAACCAGGCCGGGAGATTTCTGCTGCCGAACCAGGCCACCATTACCGCGGCGGCGGCCGAGCTGACGCCGCGCACACCACCCGACGAGCGGCTGACGCTGGTCTTCGCTCCGGGTGCGGATTCGTATCCTCTGATCAACTACGAATACGCCCTGGTCGCGGTCAAGCAGCCGAACCAGCAGGAGGCGACGGCGATTGGCAATTTCCTGCTCTGGTGCATCTCGCCGCAGGGTGGCAGCGCTTCCAGCTTCCTCGATCCCGTTCACTTTATCGCGCTGCCGATGCCGGTCCGCGCGCGCAGCGAAATCCAGATCGCCAAAATTCAATAGCCCGCCGCAGGGCGGGAAAGGAAATCGCCATGCCTGAAGTTGTCAACAGCAGCGCTGCCAAGGGCAGGTCAGTCCAGGACTATATCGATGAGCGGCCAATTTGGCCGGACGGAACCCATCTGCCTTCCGTGCCCATGACGGCGATGCAGCGGCGCATCTGGGGTCTGGCCGCGGCGGGCAAGTTTTTCGAGGGGTTTGTCGTGTTCATGACGGGCGTAGCCGTGCCCTTGATCGCGCGCGAGTTCCAGATCAACCCGGCGCAGAAGGGCTTTGTGACGGCGGCGAGCCTGGCGGGCATTCTGGTTGGAGCGCTGGGACTGGGGGGATTGTCGGACTACTTCGGGCGCAAGTCGATGTTCGTGGTGGAGATGATCATCTTCACGGCGTTTCTAGGCGCGGCGGTGTTCTGCACCAGCTTTACGTCGCTGATTTTCTGCCTGTTCGGGCTGGGGCTGGCGCTGGGATGCGATTATCCGACGGCGCACATGATCATCTCGGAGAACATCCCCAGCACCAGTCGCGGAAAACTCGTGCTGGGAGCGTTTGCTTTCCAGGCGGTGGGCGCGCTGGGCGGGGCGCTGGTGGGCTACGCGGTGCTGGTCGCCGTGCCCAATCTCAACGCCTGGCGCTGGATGTACGCGACCGCGGTCATCCCGGCCCTGATCGTGACGGTTGGCCGGTTCTACATCACTGAAAGTGCCAACTGGCTGCATGCGAGAGGCGCCGTGGACAAGGCCACGCACGCAGCGCGGCGGCTTCTGGTACGCACGCCGCAGTACCCGCAGCATATCGTGCTGGTAGCCAAGGAAGGGAACGGCGAGGGCCATGGGAAAGGGGGATCGATCCTGTCGCTATTCCAGAAGCGCTATCGGCGGGCAACGATTCTGGCATCGGTGCCGTGGTTTCTGCAGGATCTCGGGACCTACGGGATCGGCATTTTTACGCCGACGATTCTGGCTACCGCGATCGGCCACAAGGCAGAACACGTGCGCAGCATGAGCGATCTGATCTCGAATGCCACGCTGGCGGCGCGCGGCGACGCGATGATCACGGTGCTCTTGATCATCGGCATCTGCTTCGCGGTGGTGCTGGCCGACAAGCTGGGGCGCATCCGGCTGCAGATCGGCGGATTCATTGGCTGCGCGATCGGGCTGTTCATCGCTTCGCTATCGGTTGATTTCACGGGCAGCACCAAGATCACGCTGATCTTCGTCGGATTCATGCTCTTCGACTTTATGACGAACCTGGGACCGAACGCGCAGACCTACCTGCTGGCGGGTGAGGTGTTTCCCACGGCGGTACGCGGACAGGGCGCGGGGTTTGCCGCGGCGTTCGCAAAGATCGGCGCGGTGGCCACGGCATTTCTGTTCCCCATCCTGCTGGTGACCATCGGGACGCGGATGCTGCTCTACGGCCTGGTTGTCGCGTTTCTGCTGGGGGCAATCGTAACCTGGCTCTTCCGCATCGAGACCACCGGAGTGAATCTCGACAACATTGGTGAAGCGACTGCTGACGAGGGACACCGCACCGCGGTTGCCTGAACGGAGAGCAGGCAAGGATCAGAAGCCTGCAGTGGCGTGATCCGTTGTATTGACTTCTCATCGAATGCCAAATCCGGGAGTGGGCTACTTTGAGAATCGTCCACAAAACGTCTCCATCCCGACCTTCAAAATGAACCGGCGGGTGGCCCTGATCCCTCGTTCCTTTTTGAAACCACAACAAGGGTGCCCCCTGTCCCTCGCTGTCAAGTGCAGAGACATGCTTTACCAAGGATGTGGGTCACGCCAATCAGAGGGATGATATAGAGCGGATATCCGAGCTGCCGATTGGCGATCCTCCATTCCTCGGGATCGTGAATTAGATATAGCAGTCCGAAGTACAACCACATACAGGCGACGATGCCGGTTGTTACTATTGCGGCTATTTGAGTTGCTCGACCCGCCCGCGCGGGTTCATCGATTGTGAGTTCAGCTTTCATATTCAAAGCGATCCTCCTGTTGCGGTTTAGATGGTTTAGGGAAACTCTGCACAAGTTGCTTTGTAACAAGGGCACGACTTCAGTCGGGCCGATAAAGGCCCCACAATGAACATGGCTTTAGCCACTGCATCTTTTCGCTGATCGAAAATGCGCCTTGTGCAGAGGTTTCTTAAATCGTTCTGCAATAAGCTGGCTCTTAGACGCGACTGAAATCAACGCACTGCGTGGCGTGGGTCGGACGGCCTCCGGAATGGCCTTTCGCCAGGACGGAACCGGACGATCAGCCGTCCGGTTCCACCCATGACAAGAACTTTCATGTTTGACCGCAATCTTTCTTGACGTCAGCGCCGCAGTTTTAAAGGGACCGGGCTGATTCAGCTTGCCGGATTTACGCCTAGGCGGCGTTCTTTGCAGCCGCAAACACATCGCGTGCGGACGTCGTACCCTCTACGTGCTCCGTACCCGCGATTCCGAGGCCCATCCATCCCTCGTTAATGCCGTCATACATTTCTTCGGCAGGTCCAGTGTGGCCCTTCGGGACGCCGAACTGCTCGAACGCTTCAGCCCATCCTGCACGCGGGATTGCAAAGGCTTTCACGTCGAGTTTCAGCACTTCACCCAACTGTGCGGCCACTTCATCCGCGCTTACCATCGAACCGAGCTCGATGACGCGATGCCCTGACCACGGCGGCCCGGTCAGAAGCGTTGCCACCTCAGCGCCGATGTCGTCTGACGCGACCATCATCGATTTCCGGTTTGTAGGATTGTAGAAGACCGGTAGTGTTCCGCCCTGGGCGGCCTGTAAGCCGAAAAGAAAGTTTTCGAAAAAGCCGCCTGCACGCACAAATGCGACCGGAGGCGGCAGGCCGCGAAAACCTTGCTCCAGGAGCGATAAGGCCGTGATCATCCCCAGCCCGCTTGTTCTATTTGCGCCCGTCGAGGAGAGCGCTATCACCCGCGGTGGCACTACCCTGGTCAGCGCCTCGACATAGTTCGCAATCACGCCCCTTGCTTCACTGAAATCAGGCGTGGGAGCCCATACAGCCGGCAACATAACAAACGCGCCCTCAACACCTTTGAGCGCCGCCACTATGGCTGTCGCGTCGTTCCAGTCTCCATCCACCAACTCCACGCCTTGGTCTGCCCACTTCGCCGCTTTCTCGCGACTGCGCACAAGTGCTCGCACCTCTTTGCCTTGCTTGAGCAGATGCCGCGCGACGGCGCCGCCAACCTTTCCAGTAATGCCCATGACTAAATACATGATGTTTTCTCCTTGTTAGAACGAAGTTGATGCTCTAATGCGAACGCCAGAGCGTGTGAGTTGCGCAGCTAGCACTCCGCTAGTCCCATGAGTTTCCACAGTGATCTGTCGCACGTTACAGGCCTTTACACAGCCGATCGGATCGCCTCGATGAGAGAGGTGGTTGATCCTTGCGGAGGCTTTGCTATGTGGTCGTCACCGTCACGGCCTGACGCACATACCGGCTGCTTTCCAGCTGCTGCACCATGAAGGCTGCCAGATCGGCCCGCCCGATCTTGTGCGCCTTCTCGCCGCCCTCCGTGCTCAGCACCCTGGCAACGCCGGTCTTCTCGACGTCGGTCAACATCGGCGGCCGCACCAGCGTCCAGTCCAGGTTGCTGCCTTCGATCTCGGCCTCCATGCCCGCCTTGTCCACCAGCAGACCCCGCAGAAACGTCTTCATAAGCAGGTGCTCGTTGAAAAAGCCGGCGTTCTTGACGCTCTCGCCCGCACCCACCACCGAAATCTTCAGCAGCCGCCGCACGCCATTGCGCCGCATCGCGTCCACAATATTCTGTGCCGCGCTCGTTTCCATCGTCGTCACTTTCCACGGCGTCTTGCCGCCCAGCGCGTCGATCACCGCATCCTGTCCGGCTACCGCAGCGTCGACCGCATCCGCGTCCAGCACGTCGCCCGCGACAACTCTTACGTTCGCTTTCTTGTACGACGCGGCACCACGCACGAAAGCCGTCACCTTATGCCCGGCCGCCAGCGCCTCATTTACCAGCGCTTCTCCGCTCCTGCCCGCTGCTCCAATCACTAGAACTTTCATCGCTTCCTCCTTTTGCCTCGTATTTGGCCGCCCATCCAAATGAGCGATCTGACTATTAGAGGATCATCGTAACCATTGGTTGCAAAATAAGCGGTGGTTTTTAACCGATGGTCATAAATTAACATTCGGTCGCAAAAATCGTCAAAAATGGACTAAGCTATCAAAATGACATCCACCTCACCAAGTCGCCGGCTGGAGCGCAAGGAGAAGTTGCGGGGCGAGATCCTTGCGGCTGCAGGTAAAATGTTTGCCGATCGCGGTTACGAAGCCGTGACGCTTCGTGAGATCGCAAGAGAGATCGGTTATACGCACGCCGTGATCTACCAGCATTTTCCCGACAAATCGCACATTCTTGCCGAGTTGAGCCGCGAGACGATCGGGCTGATGATTCAGAACTTCGACTCGATTGCCGCTAAATATCCTGAACCGAAAGAGCGTCTTTTTGCGACTTCACGCGGCTTGATTCAGTTCTGCACTGCCCATCCACAGCAGTTTCGCAACGTCTTCTTCGGGCCTGAGACCCGCAATGGCGTTCGCGCTGGACAATACATCAACGACCTTGGCGCGCCGTTGTTCGGACGTTTCGTGCAGCTCTTTTTCGAGGTTGCCAAGGCTGAAGGATTGCCCAATTGGGATGACATAGTGATCGCCCACACCTGGTGGTTTACGATCTTTGGCCTCGCCATGCTCTTTGTTATCCAAGGGGTTGTGCCCGACTTGCCTGACCAGGCCCTCGTGATCGAGCAAACGATCGCAACGCTTTGGGCAGGCGTCCACGCTGTTCCGCGATTGCCGAAGAGCGCAATCCCTAAGCGATCCGGCCGATCCAGTGCCTCAAAGCAAAAACAGCTTATATCTACTTAGGAGTTGTTGGAGGCATGCCCGGGGGGTCACGGCATTTCCTGCCAAATGCGCGCGTCGCCGGGAGAGTTCTCGTTTTACGCCAAATCGCCATAACCGGCCAATCGGTGCCCATTTTCATTCAGGTGGTGTGGAGTTTTCTTATCTCGGTCAGGATTTTGATGAGGCGTTTGGAGAGCCGGAGGAGCCGATTGCGAGCGCTGCCGTTTGTTAGCGATCGACGGAACATCTCCATAAGGTGTTGAGCGGCGACTAAGGCATCGATGAGGCCGTCGAGGCCTGCCCGAACTGGTGCGGTGGAGGTTTTGGGCTGTGGAGCCAGATGCCTTGGTTTGGAGCGAGCTAACTGGAACTCGCGTTCGAGATCGGTGAGGGCGACATCGACGTAACGCATGGTCATACCCGGATCGACGTGGCCAAGTAATTTCATCAGGACGGGGAAGCTGACCCCGGAGCGAAGCATCTCCGTGGCGTAAGTGTGTCTGAACTGATGGGGGACGATGCGAGTAGAGAGTCCGAGGGAGTGGCAGACCCGATGCAGGTAATCGCGGAGCTGAACCAGGATAGCTATTTTGCTTCCGGGCCGCGCCAGTAGGCGACCATCCGCAGGCAGAGGGTCGAGAGAGCGGAAGAAGCGCAGGCGGTGCACGAGATCGCGGCCGAAGATATCGACCGGGACCATGCGCTCGGTCTTGAGTTTGCCGAGGGGAACATGGATGGCCCATTGGTTCGGCCCCGTGGAGCGCAGACAGTCGTAGGAGAGATCGACGCACTCGCCGATACGCATGCCGGTCGAGCGGAGCAGGAGGAAGACATTTCCGCCGAGATCGTTGCGGCGCATGAACTCCTGCTGGAGGATTTGATCCTGCTCGGGGGTAAGCGGTCGTGGCAGAGTATGGGGCGAGCGCGGGATATCCTCGCGCACCAGCAAGTGGGCCAGTTCAGCGAGATGGCTGGTGCGAGCGAGCTCATGGAAGATGGTGCGCAGAGCGAAGAGGCGTCCGATGCAGGTTGCCGTGGCCAGAGGCGGATTCTGGGCGCGCAGGTGCGCCATCCATCCGAGGATATGAGGATCGCGGCGCAGTTGTTCGAGACGAGTAATCTTCGGATATTCTGCGCCCAGATAAACGAGGAAGCTGCGCACCGCGATGTCGTAATTGCGTTTGCTGGAAGGAGTGAGTGCGGTGCACAGAGACTCGACCGCGTGCGCGAAGACCGGCATCAGGGGATGTTGAAGCGGTGGGCGACGCCAGCGCATCACGAGATCCTCGGTTGCGGATGGATACATTGCGCCGCCGCGCGGGCGTACTGGAGATAGACATCCTGCGGTGAGACCTTCACGTAGTGCATGGTGGTCTCGATGTCGGCATGACCCATCAACTGCATCAGCGCGGGCAGGCTGATGCCGGCGCGCACCATGTCCGAGGCGAAGGTATGTCTGAACCGGTGGGGATTGGCTAGTTGAACGCCGGAGGTGCGGCGATGATGACGGAACAGGGAGCGTAATCCCGCCGGTGTCATGCGTTGGCCGCGAGCGGACCCTTTCAAGACCACGAACAGTGCCGCCGAACAGGGATCGGGGCGCTCGACGCGGAGATAGTGATCGAGCAGTTGCGTGGTTTCCGGCGCCAGGGGCAGCAAGCGTAGCTTGTTCCCCTTGCCGCGCACCCGAAGCTGCCCTTCGGAGAGCAGCACATCGTCACGGTTCAAGGCCATCACTTCGGCGGAGCGGAGCCCCTGCATCAGCATCAGGCCGACGATGGCCAGGTCGCGAGCGTTTCGAAAACTGGACCAGAAGCGCGCCACTTCATCGACCGAGAGAGGAACGACGTTGAGCCTGGGTTCCCGCACTCTGAGTCTGCTCAGCTCGAACCTGGGCCGTCCCAGGCCCGTCGGCCTGCGGTGCAGGAAGGGCTGATGGAAGCCGTGCGCGACCTGACATGGAGCATCGGGGAACTGATTACGGATAGCGCGATCGGCAGTGGCGGTGCGGTCGTTGATGGTGGAGGCAGAAGGCGGAGGTCGGAGGCTCGATTGGAAGCGTACGTAATCGAACAGAGTCGACTCGGTAAGGTCAGCAGCAGAGATTTCACCAGTGTGATGGACACTCTCCCACCAGCGTACGAAGTGCAACAGGCTGTGCGCGTAGCTGTAGAGGGACTTGTCTGCGAGGCGGCGGACGTACTCGCGGTCGAGGTACCGATTAATCCACGCAACGCCCTTGCCGGTGGATTGCTGCACCACCTGAATCGGACTATGCGCGCCCGTAGAGGTCTTTTTCGAGATCACGTGGAACTTCATGGCTGCGCAGCCTCCAGCAGAGACTGGAACTGAGGTGCGTCTCCTCCTTCAACGAAGAAGGAGTTAGGATCATGACCATCAGGCAGGAGAACGCGACGTGCCGAGATACCTTGCATGACAAGACGCTGAGCCAGTTGCTCTGCAGCTTGCTGGCCGCTCTGGTTCCGATCGACATCGAAGGTGAGATAGACGGTGCGTTGGCCTTCGCACAACTGGCGGAACTGGTCTTGGTTGAGCTGTGTACCCAGCGAGCAGGTCACGTTATGGAACCCAGCCTGCCGCAGGGCGGCATAGTCGAACAGCCCTTCGACCAGAACCACCTCGGAGCAGTTGCGAACCTTCTCCCATGCATACAGGCCGCCCTTGCTCCCGGGCAGGAAGCGATGGGCGAACGCAGAACCGATGCTGCGGCCGTAGAGGTTGACGATGTGCTCGCTCTGCTGCAACGGAAACACGATGCGCTGATAGAGAGCATCCGCGCCACGAGCGTCGATGAGGCCGAGCCTTTGCAACACATCGAACGAATAGCCTTGCGCGGTCAGATATCGGCGCAGGGTTCCACCTGGTGCGTAGCCGATGCCGAGTTCCCGGAACAGTGCCGGATCATGCACTCCGCGCCGGTGGAGATAGTCGAGCGCCTCGGGGCAACGACCCAGTTGCTGCTGATAGAACGCCGCGGCATCCTCAAGCACAGCGCTGGAATCAGCTTCCGGAGCGATCTCCGGATCGAGGCTGGCTACGCTCTGGCGGAAGGATAAGCCGCGCGATAACTGGACGAAGCGGATGAGATCGCCGCCCTGTCCGCAGCCGTGACAGTAGAAGACATCTTTGCGCACGTTCACATAGAACGACGGCTGACTCTCCTTGTGTAGCGGACAGAGTCCGACATACTCGAATCGGCCTGCGGGCCGCCCTGCCCAGTTCTGCTGCCGCAGGTACTCAAGCAGCGGCGTTCGCCGCTTTAGTCTTTCGACGTCTTCACCCACAGCGCCTTTTCGCCTCCGGAGCCCAGCGTAGGAGAACCGCGCCCGAGTTCCCAGGCAAGGATGGTGGGGAAAAGGATTTTTTCTCAGCGGCGCATAGGGCAGATGACTTCGAGAACCGGAGTCAGCCAGGATAAGAACGCTGCCTCGTCCTGATCCGAGTAAGCAGATTCCAGCCACTTAGCCGCTCGCGTAGCCGTCTTGCGAAGAAAAGACACGGCCGGCTGTGACTCGTCCACACCTTGCGACCAGCGGCGCACAGTAGAGGAATCCGGTACGCGGTCAGCATCCTTGAACTTCGGCGCCGCGCTCTCCCACGAACAGTGCTCCACAAGGCGACGCAGCAATGCCTGGCAGCGCGCCAGCAGGCTGTAATGCGTATAGGGCAGAGAAAACACTGGTAGAAACGTAAAAGTCTTTCCGCATCGGATACAGCGGCCCCGGCGAATCCCGATCCAATCGTGATGCTCGTCGTGCGCCTGCTTGCGCCGTCGCCCATGGCCAACAATCGAATCCTGTTCGCAAACCGGGCATCGGCGTAAAATAATCTCGTCCGAGTCTTCGGCCCAGCCGGCAGCAAGCCGCTCCAGCGGGACCGACACTGGGACAAAGAGGATCGTTACCTCACACGGGTCCCGCTTCCCGCTGCGATCCGCCAAGATGCTTGGCAGGAAGCGGGGCTCCGCCTCCTGAAGAAAATCCAACTGAAAGAAAATATAACTTCTTACTGCAAGCCGCGATCACGTGGCCCAGCTTATTGGCCGCTTATCTCCGCCAAATCACTCTTCGACTGCAAATTAGTACCGGAATGTCGGCTTATGGCAAGGTTTTCTCAGAGCGCGTTAGGGTTCCACGGGGATTTCCGCGTTCTGACCGCCCAACCGGAGATTTCTAGTCGGTCATTTCCGGCTCAAAGGAACTTGTAGTGGAGGGCGCTGCTACGCGCATCAGCACCATATACACAAGACCTGCCGTAAAGAAGCCGACAAACCACGCGTAATCGTAGAGGAAATGCAGCGGCTTGAAGAAGACACCAACCAGGGCCAGACCCACGCCCAGAACGAGGGCAATGATGGCGCGCGGATTGACGCCCTTGGTGTAGTGGTAGGCGCCTTCGCGGTGATAGAGCGAATTGACGTCCAATTCGGTCTTGCGGATGAAAAAGTAATCGCAAACCATGATGCCGGCGATCGGACCGAGCAGCCCGGAGTAGCCCACAAGCCACCCGAAAATATAGGTATCCGGCGTCGCGAGCAGCTTCCACGGACACATGGCAAGGCCCAGAAAGCCGGTGATAAGACCCCCGGTACGGAAGCTGATGAGACGCGGATAGAGGTTCGAGAAATCGTTCGACGGCGAGACGACGTTGGCCCCGATGTTCACGTTCAGCGTGGCGATGAGAATGGCGATCAGCGCCACAAACGCGACGACTGGCTCATGGAAGGCGCCGATGAGCAGGATGGGGTTCCAGATGGGGTGGCCGAAGAGCACTGCGGAGGCCGAGGTGACCGAAATGCCCACGAACGTGTAGAGCGTCATGGCAACGGGCAGCCCGAACGCCTGCCCCCAGGCCTGCGATGACTGCGACTTCGAGTAGCGGGTGAAGTCGGGGATATTGAGCGCCAGCGTGGCCCAGTAGCCGACCATTGCCGTGAGCGATGGAAAGAAGACGGCAAGGAACTCCCGCCTGCTGTGGAACTGGCTGGGCGTCGAAAGCATGGTGCCAAAACTGCCCGCCTTCATGCGCACCCAGATCAGCAGGGCGCCCGCCATGATGAACATGAAGGGTGCGCCGAAAGCCTGCAGATGACGGATCGACTCGACCCCTCGCCAGACAACCACCATGTTCAACAGCCAGAATCCGAGAAAACACGCCCAGACAACGCCCGGAGCGCTGGCGGCGGCCGGCCAGATGACACCCAGCATGGAATGAATCGCCGTTCCGCCGATCCAGGACTGAATGCCAAACCAGCCGCAGGCCACCACGGCCCGCAGAATGGCGGGCAGATTTGCCCCCCGAATCCCGAAAGACGCACGAATGAAGACCGGAAAAGGTATCCCAAACTTTGTACCTGCATGTGCGTTTAAGAGCATGGGTATGAGCACAATCAGGTTGCCAAACAGCACCGTTCCAACCGCCTGTTTCCAGTCCATCCCCTTTGCAATCAACGAAGAAGCAAGCTGATAGGTCGTAATCTCCATCGACATCGAGAACCAGAGAGCGATGTAGCTATAGGTCACCCACGTCCGCTGCGCCGGAGTAGTAGGCCTCAAGTCCCGATTGGAGAGAGATGGGTCGACGGTGGTCAATTGACTCGGCCTCATTTGTTGGGTTCGCGCCATCCCCCCCCGCGCGAAGGACAAAGACGTAGCGAGGATGGGGGCACCCATTTTCGTGCCTGGAACAAACTCAACTCGATGTTCTGCGACTCCACTCAGGATGACAGTGCTGTTTTGAATTTAACGGTCCGTGCACAAAGATTGAATGATTATTTCCAGGCCCCGCCGCGGGCTTGGCGCCGGAGATACTGGCCGCGACCCGGCTTGCCGATGAACTTGCCTTTCGAGACGATTAACTCGCCGCGTGAATAGACGTCGCGGGCATTGCCGAGTACCTTGAAGCCTTCGAACATGGAGTAGTCCACACGCATATGGTGGGTTGCGGCACTTATGGTGTAGGGGACGGCGGGATCCCAAAGCACGATGTCGGCGTCGCTGCCCGCGGCGAGCACGCCTTTTTTCGGATACATGCCGAAGATGCGGGCGGGCGCGGTGGATACGAGCTCAACGAAGCGGTTGATGGAGAAGTTGCCCTTGCCGACGCCGTGATGATGGAGAAGCTGCAGGCGGTTTTCGATGCCCGGTCCGCCATTGGGGATCTTGGTGAAGTCGTTTTTGCCCAAGGCCTTTTGATCTTCGAAACAGAATGGGCAGTGGTCGGTTGAAACGACTTGCAAATTGTCTTTGCGCAAGCCTTCCCACAGTTTGTGCTGATTCTTTTTCTCTCGCAACGGCGGCGTGAAGACGTACTTCGCGCCTTCCCAGCCCTTATCGACCATGTTATCTTCTAGCGACAACAACAAGTACTGCGGGCAGGTTTCGGCAAAGGCGGGCAGGCCGAGGTCGCGAGCTTCGCGGACCTGATTGAGGGCGTCTTCGCTGGAGAGATGGACGATGTAGACGGGGACGCCGGCCATCTCGGACATAGCAATGGCGCGATGGACGGCCTCGGCCTCGGCGCGGGTGGGACGGGTGAGCGCATGATAAATGGGCGCGGTCTTACCCTCGGCCAGAGCCTGCTGCACGATGACATCGATGACAGAACCGTTTTCAGCGTGCATGCAAATCAGCGCGCCATTATTTGCCGTTTGGCGCATGGCCTTGAAGATGGTTGCGTCGTCGACCATGAGCACATTGGGATAGGCCATGAAGAGCTTGAAGCTGGCCACGCCTTCGCGCACAAGGTCGTCCATGTCTTCGAGGCCGGCGTCGGGCAGATCGGTGACGATCATGTGCAGGCCGTAGTCGATGCAGGCCTTGCCTTCGGCTTTCTTCCACCAGGTATCGAGGGCCGTGCGCATTCTGGTTCCGCGCGTCTGGATAGCGAAATCAACAATAGTGGTCGTCCCGCCGATGGCCGCGGCCCTCGTGCCGGTCTCAAAGTCGTCGGCGGAGTTGGTGCCACCAAAGGGCATGTCGAGATGCGTGTGGGCGTCAATTCCGCCGGGGAGGAGCAGGAGACCGGTAGCATCGACAATTACATCCACAGAGTTGGCGGGGAGTTTGGGGCGGACTTCCTTAATAGTCGGGCCGTCGATGAGGATGTCGGCGCGCACGGTGGAGTTGGCGTTAACAACGGTTCCGTTTTGGATGAGCAAGGACGGCATGTTCTGGATTCCTATTTAGGTCACTTTTTGATTTGGCGTTGTGCTCTTCAACCTAACAGCAAATGCAAAAACGTCGCGAGGGTGGAGCACCCGGCAAATTATTCATCCTGCCCGCTCCGGCGGAGCACAACCTGCTCCTCGGGTGCGCTCTTCCCATGTCTCCAGAGCGAGGCCTGTATCGACGCGGACCATGGTAATGCATTCATCGACGGGGCAAACCAGAGAACAGAGATTGCAGCCAACGCACTCGGTTTCGTCCACGCGGGGAATGCGCGCCAGCGGCGTGGGATATGGGCCTTGGGGGGATGAGGCCACCGCGCGCTCTTTGCGCGTAACCGGCGTAACGGAGATAGCGGCGCGGCTGCGAGTCTCAATTTCGGCGGGAGTGGGATGCAACTCGACGTGTCCGTTGACGGGGCCGGAAGCGCGGTCAAGGTGAATGCACTGATGGGCGCCGTCCCAGCAGGCAATGTGGCAAAGATCGCAGCCGATGCATTTCTGTTCGTCGATGCGGGCAACGATTTTGTAATTCAGATTCAGGCGCTTCCACTCTGTAACGCGATTGAGCGAAAGACCGCGGAAGTCTTCAATGGAATTGAAACCCTTGGTCCGCATCCAGCTTTCCAGTCCCTCGGCCATGTCTTCGACAATGCGGTAGCCGTAGTGCATCACGGCGGTACACACCTGCACGGTACCGCAACCGAGGAGGATGAATTCCGCGGCGTCGCGCCAGGTTTCAATGCCGCCGATGCCGCAGAGCGGAAGCGTGGATTCGGGATCGGACATGACCTGCTGCACCATATTAAGCGCGATGGGTTTGACAGCGGGGCCGCAGTAGCCGCCATGCGAACTCTTGCCGTCGACATTGGGGCGCGGAGTCAGCGTGTCCAGATCGATGCCGGTGATGGAGTTGATGGTGTTAATTGCCGAAAGGCCATCGGCACCACCGCGCTTGGCCGCACGCGCCACGGCGCGAATGTCAGTGATGTTGGGTGTGAGCTTGACCAGCACCGGAGTGCGCGCTTTCTCTTTGACCCATGCGGTAATCATCTCAGCGTATTCGGGAACCTGGCCAACCGCGGAACCCATGCCGCGCTCGCTCATGCCGTGCGGACAGCCGAAGTTGAGTTCGAGGCCGTCGGCACCTGCATCCTCAGAGCGCGTGACGATCTCGTGCCAGGCCTCGCGGGTCGAAGCGACCATGAGGGAAGCAACTACCGCGTGATGTGGGTAGCGCTTCTTCACTTCCGCCATCTCGCGCAGGTTGGTCTCGACGCTGCGGTCGCTGATGAGTTCGATGTTGTTGAATCCCATGATGCGCTGGCCCTGCCAATCGGTGGCGGAATAGCGCGAGCTAACGTTGGTGATGGGTTCGCCAATGGTCTTCCACACAGCGCCACCCCAGCCGGCGTCGAAGGCGCGCATGATCTGTTCCCCGCAATTGGTGGGGGGAGCGGAAGCCAGCCAGAAAGGATTTGGCGAGTCGATGCGGCCGGCAAAGGAGCGGATGCGGATGTCAGGCATACACGGCCTCAGCAATCTTGAGCATGGTCAGGGCAGAACGTTTGCCGTCGGCCACGGCATCCACCACCTCGCGGCCTCCGTTGGCGCAATCGCCGCCCGCAAAGTAACGGGGATTCCGGGTTCGTCCTGTGGCGGGATCGGTGACAATCTTTCCATCAGTCACTTCGATCTGGCGGAACTCGCGCATCAGCCTGGTGATGGGTGACTGGCCGATGGCCGGCACAACGAGATGACAGGCGATGGTGAATTGCGAATCGGGGATGGGCAACAAGGTCTTGTCCACTTCGCGCACCTGGACGGTATCGAGCAAGAGACGGCCGTGCGCATCGGGGCGGACAGCGACCGGCTGGCGCCGCCACAGGAATTGAACGCCTTCCTGCTTGGCGTGCTCGTATTCGAAGTTGAATGCGGAGATGTCGCTCTCGCTGCGGCGATAGAGAAGGTAGACGGTCTCGGCACCCAGGCGGCGAGCGGCATTGGCGGCATCGATGGCAGTATTTCCCGCGCCCACTACAACCACCGTTCCCGCCAATTCACGGAGGCGCCCGGTCTTGTAGGCGGCGATCAGTTCCAGTGCATTGATCACGCCTTTGGATTCTTCGCCGGGAATGTTCAGCTGCTGCATCGCGCCGAGGCCTATGCCCAGGAAGATGAAATCGAATTCGGATTCAAGGGCCTGAAGACCCTGGGCGGATTCGATGGCCGCATCGAAGCGGAACTCCACGCCCATGCGATGAATCATCTCGACTTCGCGCAGACTTTCGGCAGCACGGAGTTTGTACTCGGCGACTCCGTAGGTGTTGAGTCCGCCGGGTAAGGGACGGCGCTCGATGATGGTTGCGCTTGCGCCCTGGCGGCACAACTCCGCCGCACAGGCGAGCGATGCGGGACCGCCGCCAATGCAGGCGACGCGCAGATTGCGTGAAGCGCGCGGGGCAGTCTGCAAATCTTCTCCCGACGCGTGGAAAGCATCCATGGCGTGACGCTGTAAACGCGCAATCTGGATCGGCTGGCGGTTGTGACGGTGCATGACACAGGCGCCTTCACACAGCACGTCAACAGGGCAAGCACGTGCACAGCTACCGCCGAGTATGTTGGCATCGAGAATGCGCAGAGCGGAGCCGCGCAGGTTGCCGGAGGCGATGCGCTTGATGAATCCTGGAACGTCGATGTGGGTTGGACAGGCGCCAGTGCAGGGCGCGTCGAAGCAATAGAGACAGCGATTGGACTCAATGACCGCCGCTTGGGGCGCAAGGGCAGGCTTGAGTTCGCTGAAGCGCTCGCGTAGTCGAGGATCATCGGGTAAAGTCGCGCTGCTCATGCAGACCTCAACGAATTTCCTGTTCGCCTCACCTTTCAAGCCGGCCTGGAGATCTTCACAGATTCAGTTTACGAACTGTCTTATGAAGCGACCAGCGGTCCATACAGGTCAGGCCGGCGGTCGCGGAAAAACTGCCACGTGCGCCGCACCTCTGCAATCTCATCCAGATTCAAATCAGCGGTAAGGACTTCGTCCTTGTCGCGCGATGCCTGGGCTATGATTTGCCCGCGCGGGCTTGCGAAATAGCTCGAACCGTAAAACTCGCCGATGTTCCAGGGCGGTTCCGTGCCGACGCGGTTGATGGCGGCAATGAAATATCCGTTCGCGGCGGCGTGGGCGGGTTGCTCCAACTTCCACAAATACTCGCTGAGCCCGGCCACGGTAGCAGATGGGTTGAAGACGATTTCGGCGCCGTTCAATCCAAGGCATCGTGCGCCTTCGGGGAAGTGCCGGTCGTAGCAGATGTAGACGCCGATTTTTGCGAATCCCAGATCGAAAACCGGATAGCCAAGGTTGCCGGGGCGGAAATAGAATTTCTCCCAAAAGCCGGGCGCCACATGGGGGATGTGGGTCTTGCGATATTTGCCTAAATACGTGCCGTCGTTTTGGACGACCGCGGCGGTGTTGTAGAAGACGCCTTCCTGCTCGACTTCATACACAGGCACAATCATGGCGATGCGCAGTTCTTTGGCCAGCGCTTGCATCAGACTGACCGTCGGCCCCTCGGGAACGCACTCGGTGGCCTCGTACCATTTGACGGACTGCTCGGCGCAGAAGTAGGGGCCGTTGAAAATTTCCTGGAGGCACACAATCTGAGCGCCCTCGGAAGCCGCTTGCCGGATGAGCCCGAGGTGCTTCTCGATCATGGCCTTCTTTTGGACGGCCAGCGGCTCGGTGGCGGGTACGGCGTTGGAGGCCTGAATGATGGAACATCGAACAACTCGGGGCATGTGGCCATTGCTCCCATCACGGAAAGTTTGAGTCTTAGACGTTAAAGCATGAACGCGGGTTGGGCAATGGGATTGTTGGGCTTCGAACAGGATCAGTATTCAACTTTATTTGGCGATGCGATCCAGGCGGCAAAGCTGGCCCACGCCTCGTCGCCGAGAAGTTGCGTCGAGGGCAGGGAGCGCGAGGCCTGATCCTTGCGGAATTCGGCATAGAGAAAAGCATCGTCGAAGCCGGCACGTGCGGCATCGGCGGCAGAGCAGCCATAAAAGATGACATCGAGACGCGCCCAATACGAGGCGGCAAGGCACATGGGGCAGGGTTCGCAACTGGTGTAGAGTTGGCAACCGGCCAGGGTGAATGTGCCAAGAGCCTTGCATGCCGCGCGGATGGCGTTGACCTCTCCGTGAGCGCTAGGGTCGTTCGTAGCGGTCACCGTGTTCGCGGCCTCGCCCACGATTTGGCCGTCGCGGACGACGAGGGCGGCGAAAGGGCCGCCTTTGCCGGAGACCACGTTCTCAGTGGCAAGCGCGATGGCGCGGCGCAGGAACTTCGGATTTGGCTGGTGAGGCATTCGAGCTTGCTCTCAACCTCCCTGAACGGCGAAAGTAAAGACAGTATGGCACAGGCCCTTCGCTCAACCCGTGTTCTAACGCCTCAGGGCCTGGCGCCCGCGACACTTGTCGTGGAGGATGAGCGCATCCGGGATGTGTGCGGATGGAATGATGTGCCGGTTGGCAACGAACTCTACGAATTTGGCGATTCGGTTCTAATGCCTGGACTGGTGGACTCGCATGTGCACATCAACGAGCCGGGCCGCACGGACTGGGAGGGGTTTTGGACGGCCACCCGTGCGGCGGCCGCCGGCGGCGTGACCACGCTCGTGGACATGCCGCTGAATTGCATGCCGGAGACAGTTGATGTGAGTGCGCTGGAAGCCAAGCGCACGGCTGCCCAAAGGAAAACGTGGGTGGACTGGGCCGCGTGGGGCGGGGTGGTGCGCGGGAACCACGGTTCTCTTGCGCCGTTAGCCGCGGCAGGTGTTCCAGGATTCAAGTGCTTTCTCATTCATTCAGGCATTGACGGCTTTGCCTGGGTGGATGAAGCGGAACTTCGTTTAGCGCTTGAACGGCTGCGTGGGACGGGCTTGCCGCTGCTGGCGCACGCGGAGGTGGCAGGTCCCATAAACAGAGCGACGGAAGCACTGAACGCGCGGAGTGCGGACTGGTGCAGGTACTCGACCTATCTGGCCTCACGGCCAGATGAAGCGGAGATGGAAGCGATCACGTTGTTGATTGGGCTGGCCGAAAAGTTCGAGACTCCGATTCATATCGTTCATCTATCGAGCGCGAACGCATTGCCTATTCTCGCCGAGGCGCGGGGGCGAGGTGTGCCGATTACCGTGGAAACATGCGCACACTACTTGTGGTTCGACGCCGATGAGATTGCCGATGGAGCGACGGAGTACAAATGCGCGCCGCCCATTCGTAACGCTGCGAATCGCGAGGCTCTTTGGGGTGCGCTGGATGAGGGCCTTATTGACATGGTGACCACCGACCACTCCCCTTGCCCGCCGGGGATGAAGCAGAGAGATGCAGGCCGCTGGGATCTTGCCTGGGGCGGCATCGCAAGCCTTGGTCTCGCGTTGCCCGTGGTTTGGACGGCAATGAGCGCGCGGGGCATCGGCATGGAGCGCCTGGGCGAGTGGATGGCCGCAGCTCCCGCGAGGCTGGCGGGCCTGATGGGCAGGAAGGGTGAGCTTGTTACGGGGGCCGACGCGGATATCGTGGTCTTCGATCCCAATGCGACGTGGACTGTCACACAGGAGATCTTGCATTTTCGGCATAAGATCTCGCCATATCTGGGCGCGCACCTTCGTGGCCGTGTGCTGGAGACCTGGCTGCGCGGTGAGCGCGTATTCCAGAAGGAACAATTCATCGGCGAGCCACGCGGCAGAGAGCTGGTGCGGTCATGAAGGATCGCGCCCGACGCGCAATTGAGGAATGCCAGTATATTGCGCGGATGACGGAGGAGCCGGGGCGCACCACGCGCCGTTTTCTGACGGCACCGGTGCATGATGTTCATGCCCATCTGCGCGCTCGCATGGAAGCGATGGGCATGTCGGTCCGTGTGGATGCGGCCGGGAATTTGCGCGGCAATTGGCAACCGAAGGGCGTGAGCGGCAAGCGGCTATTTCTTGGATCCCACATCGACACGGTGCCGGACGCAGGTGCATACGACGGCGTTTTGGGCGTGATGCTCGCACTCGAACTGGCTTCGATTTCCCAGGAGTTGGGATTACCTTTGTCCATTGAAGTGATCGCTTTCTCTGAGGAAGAGGGTGTGCGGTTTGGCGTGCCATTTATTGGAAGCCGGGCTGTCGCAGGACGCTTCGGCACAGCGCTACTGGGGCTAAAGGATTTGGATGGCACAACGCTGGGAGACGCCATTGGCGCGTTTGGTCTCGATCCCCGGCGAATGAATGAAGCTGCGGTAGACGAGAATGTTCTCGGTTTTGTCGAATTTCACATTGAGCAGGGCCCGGTGCTGGAGGCTGAAAAATTGAGCGTTGCCGCCGTGACAGGCATCGTGGGGCAATCTCGCCTGAACCTCGAGTTTGCCGGACAGGCAAATCACGCCGGCACCACCCCGATGCACCTTCGCCACGATGCACTCGCCGGGGCGGCAGAGTGGATCACAGCCGTGGAATCGCACGCACGGCGTACCGACGGTCTTGTGGCTACGGCGGGGATAATTGTGACTACACCGAATGCCGGGAATGTGATTGCGGGAACGGCCAAATTGACCCTCGACGTACGCCACCCGCATGACGCGGTGCGCATCGGCGCATTGGATTCGCTGGTGGAGACCGCAAACGCAATTGCCAATCGCCGCGAGCTGGCTTTGCAGTGTATTCCCCAGATGGACCAACCGGCGGTTTCGATGGACGAGCGGCTCACTGCCTACTTGGCAGATTCGATTGAAGCCGCTGGATTTCTCGTGAAAAAGATGCCGAGCGGCGCCGGCCATGACGCCATGGTCATGGCGGCCCGAATGCCGGCGGCAATGTTGTTTCTGCGCAGTCCCGGCGGCATCAGCCACAATCCAGGCGAAACCGTGCGTGAAGAGGATGTGGAAGCTGCGCTGCTGACTGGCCGCAAGTTTCTTGAGCGGCTGGCGGCAGAGATTGGGTAGAATCGAGCAACAGATTTTGGAACGAGGTCGCGATTGCATCATCTGGGAGCAACACGAAGCAGCCTGAAATCGGATCATTTGCTGCAAACACCGGACACGTTTATTCGCACGCCGCTGCCCGGCGCGGAGGGCGTGCAATTTGTGATTCATGCCGCGCCGCAACTGGGAGCGCGGTTTACGCTGATGACGGCAGAGTTCGCGGCGGGGGGCTCGCTGGGATCTACGCCGGCTCAGCGGTTCATCTATGTGATGGAAGGCGAGTTGGAACTGGAAACCGACGGTACAAGCCATTTGCTCTTGAATGGGGGATTTGCTTTTCTGCCACAGAGTGCGCCTCATACAGTGCGGGCATCGGCCGCGGCACGCGCGGCTGTAATCGAAAAGCCTTACGATTTTCAAGAAGATGTAAAGGCGGCCAAGATGCTCGTCGGAAACGAGAGGGAAGTCAGCGAAGCTCCCCTGATGGGCGACTCGGGTCTACGCGTGCGATCGCTTATGCCTGACGAACCGGCATATGACTTTGCGGTAAACACAATGACCTACGATCCCGGCGCGGCGCTCAGCATGGTGGAGATTCACGTAATGGAGCATGGCCTGCTGATGCTGGAAGGTGGCGGCATTTACCGGCTCGGCGACTCCTGGTATCCGGTGGAAGCGGGTGACTTTATCTGGATGGCGCCCTATTGTCCGCAGTGGTTTGGCGCGCTAGGCAAGCTCCCGGCGAAGTATCTCATCTACAAGGATTGGCGCAGACATCCACTGGGAGCGTGAAACAGATGGCAACCACTCGTCCTGACCTCGGCCGTCCCCAACTCAGCATCGCCGGGCTGCTCGCGGAGTTGATGGGTCTGTCGCAAATCTCCGAGGCTAAGCCTCCGGTGGTGACGCGCGTGGTTTTCAGCGACGCGGACCGGCGCGCCCGCGCTTATGTGAAAAGCCTGTGCACTGCAGCCGGGCTAGTGGTGCATGAAGACGCGATCGGCAACACGTTTGCCCTTTGGCAAGGGAGCGACGCGGACCTTGCACCCGTCGGCACCGGCTCGCATATCGATGCAATTCCCAACGCAGGTTTGTACGACGGATGCGTGGGCGTGCTGGGCGGACTCGAAGCAATTCGCGTCTTGCAACAGCTTGGGTTCAAGCCGCGGAGATCGATCGAACTTGTGATTTTTACAGCCGAAGAGCCAACACGGTTCGGTATCGGGTGCCTGGGGAGCCGCATGATGGCTGGCCTATTGACTCCGCAGCTGGCGCTTGCGCTTCGGGACAAGGAAGGACGCGGCCTGGAGGAATTGCGTACGCAGGCAGGATTCGCGGGTACGCTCGAATCCGTTGCTCTGCCGGCTGGACGCTTTCACCAGTTTGTTGAACTTCATATCGAGCAGGGTCCGCTGCTGGAACAGGAAGGCGTCGATGTGGGGCTAGTGACCCACATTGCGGCACCGGCGAGCATGCGCGTGATGATTGAGGGTGAAGGTGGGCACGCCGGCGGGAAGTTGATGCCGGGCCGAAAGGATGCGCTGGCAGCCGCGGCGGAGGTGATTCTCGCGCTCGAAGCGACGGCAAAATCGAGCGGCGCAATAGATACGGTGGCGACCGTTGGGGTGTGCGAGGTCTTTCCCGGCGCGGTCAACAGCATTCCGTCACGGGTGCGGATGGAGACGGATGTGCGCGACACGGATGGTGCTCGCCGCGACCGCGTGCTCGATGCTCTCAAAGCAACATGCGCAGAGGTTGCAAGCCGAAGAGGGGTAGCGATCGGCACGGAGTTGATGAACGCAGACCCACCCGCCACATGCGACCCTGCGATTCTGGCGGCGTTCGAGGCGGCAGCCCTGGATGCTGGCAAAAGTTACAAGAAGATGGTGAGCCGGGCTTATCACGATTCGCTGTTCATGGCCCGCATTACTCCTATCGCCATGTTATTTATTCCATGCCGCGGCGGTGTGAGTCACAGGCCGGACGAGTATTCTTCTCCGGAGTGGATCGGGAGCGGTGTTCATGTGCTGGCGCGAACGCTGGCCACCCTCGCAAGCTGACCCGCCACTTTGCAACTGCGCCGCTTCGTTGTATGCTATGCCTCAACCCGCACGGTGATTTGCGGCTTCTCCACCATGAGCGCGAAAGCGAAAACCCGCATCGTTGGCGCCCCGGTTCCCAGAAAAGAAGGGGCGGATAAACTGATGGGCCGCGCGATGTATGTGGACGACATGCAACGTGAGGGCATGTGGTATGGGGCCACGGTCCGCAGCACGATTCCCCGCGGACTCATCCTCTCAATCGGGTTTGACCGCCATGTCAACTGGAGCGAATTTTCCGTCGTCAGCGCTGCCGATATTCCCGGGCAAAACAACGTTCAACTCATCTTTGCCGATCAGCCTTGCCTTGCTGACGGCAAGGTGAATCATTGCGACGAGGCAATCCTGCTGCTGGCCCACTCCAACAAGAACAAGGTGCGCGAAGCCATTGCGGCCGTGCAAATTGAATACGAGCCGTTGCCGCCCATCTTCACCATTGAAGAAAGCGAGCGCCGGGACGTAATTGTTTGGGGCTCGAATAACCTATTAAAGAGCTTTCTGCTTGAAAAGGGCGATGTGGACTCGGCCTGGGCCAGAGCGGCTCATATTATCGAAGGCGAATATCGTACCGGCGCGCAAGAGCATCTCTACATCGAAAACAACGGCGTCATCGCGGAGTACAGCGCGGAGACCGGCGTAACGGTTTGGGGCTCGCTGCAGTGCCCCTTCTATGTACACAAGTCACTGCTCGCGATTTTCGATCTGCCGGAAGACAAGGTGCGCGTCATCCAGACGGAAACCGGCGGAGCGTTTGGCGGCAAGGAGGATTATCCTTCCACCCTTGCAGCGCACGCGGCCCTGCTGGCAATGAAGAGTGGACATCCGGTAAAGATGGTTTACGACCGCATGGAGGACTTGGCAGCAACAACCAAGCGTCACCCTTCGCGAATTCGCCATCGCACCGCGCTCGATGAGAACGGCAGACTGCTTGCGATGGATTTTGATCTGGCCACGGACGGCGGCGCTTATGCGACGCTCTCTCCCACTGTGCTTTCGCGCGCGACATTGCACTCGCCGGGGCCGTATGTGTGCCCTAACGTTCGGATCAACTCGCGAGCGTGGGCTACCAACACCGTGCCGTACGGTGCGTTTCGCGGCTTCGGCGCGCCGCAGGCCATCTTCGCCGTCGAACGCCACATGGACGAGATTGCTGCGGCCATCGGCATGGATCCGATCGAACTGCGCCGCAGAAACTTCCTCCACGACGGGGACACGACGGCGACCGAGCAGGTGATGCGCGAGCCGGTCATCCTGGACAAACTGCTTGATCGTGCGCTTGCGGAGAGTGATTATCATGCCAAACGCGCACGGTTCGGGAAGGAGAATCCGGGGAACCCGATCAAGCGCGGCATGGGCGTTGCGGCTTTCTATCACGGCTCAGGATTTACCGGTTCGGGTGAGCGCTATCTGAATTCGCTGGCCGGCGTGGATGTAGCGCGCGAAGGCAAAGTGCGCGTGCTGGTTTCGAGCACCGAGTTTGGCCAGGGCACAAACACGGTGCTCACGCAAATCGCGGCTGAGGCCATCGGCATTGATTATGTTGATGTGGTGATGGCGCCTGCCGATACCGGCGTTGTTCCCAACAGCGGACCTACCGTAGCCTCGCGCACCGCGATGGTAGTGGGACGGCTGATTGAGCGCGCTTGTGCGCAGTTTGTCGCCATTCTACGCGAGCATGTGGGGCTGGACGAGCGCTACACCTCTGAGGAGTTCTTCGCGGCCTGTGAGCGGTATCGCGCGGTGAACGGCGACGTAGTCTCGCTGTGCCGCTATGAGGCACCGCCGGGCGTTTTCTGGGACGACCAGAAGTATCGCGGTGAAGCTTATCCGGCGTATGCGTGGTCCGTCCACGTGGCGCAGGTGGCCGTGGACACGGTTACATACTCGGCTGAAGTTGAGGAGTATTGGGCAGTGCAGGAGGCGGGCCGTCTCATCAATCCGGTGCTGGCCGGGGGACAGGTTGAAGGCGGCATCGCCCAGGGTATTGGCTACGCTCTCTACGAAAAGGTGTTGTTGCAGAACGGCCATATGGCAAACAACCAGATGACCAACTACATCATGCCAACAGCAGAAGATGTTCCGCCGATTCACGTGTTCTTTGAAGAGATTCCGTTTGCTTATGGGGGATTCGGCGCAAAGGGCATTGGAGAGTTGCCGCACGACGGCCCCGCTCCGGCGATTCTGAACGCAATCAGGGACGCAACCGGTGTTCGTTTTGATTCGATTCCTCTGCTACCCGAAGACTTGTTCCAAAAGCTCGCGGTCGGCCAAGCTGTTGAAGTGGCGGCAAGGGCATGAGTCCCAATTGGCCCCAGGTCGAAATCACCGTGAATGGCGAGAAGTGCATTGTGCATGCGCCGCCGATGAAAAGGCTGCTCGATGTGTTGCGCGAAGACCTGCATCTGACCGGCACGAAGGAAGGTTGCGGGGAAGGCGAATGCGGTTCCTGCTCGGTACGCATGAATGGCGAGTTGGTGAATAGCTGTCTTGTGCCGGTATTGCAGGCCGAAGGCGCGTGCATTCAGACCGTCGAGGGGCTTGCGCAGAACGGTAAACTGCACCCGCTGCAGGAGGCCTTCCTGAATTGCGGTGGCGCACAGTGCGGCATATGCACTCCGGGCATGCTGATGGCCGCGGTGCAATTGCTGGAAAACAATCCTCATCCAAATTTGGCCGAAATTCGTGAAGGTCTTGCCGGCAATCTCTGCCGCTGTACCGGGTTTATTCGGATATTCGAGTCGGTTGTTGCAGCAGCCGCAGAAGGCGCCGAATCGCATACGCATGAGGCAGCGCATGCGCGGTAACGCGGAGGCGCACGAACTGATCGCTCCCGGCAGACTCGCGGACGTGCTGGAAATGCTTGCGACCACGCCGGGCGAGTGGACTCCGATTGCAGGCGGCACCGAATTGATGGTTGCCCACGCTGCAGGTAGGTTGAGCGCACGCAAACTCGTCAACCTGTGGGGCATTTCCGATCTACGCTTCATCAAGTGCTCAACACAAGGTATCGTCATCGGTGCGGGCGCCACATTTTCCGATCTGCGCGCCGATGCGACGATTGCAGCAGAGTTTGCTTTGCTGGCTAAAGCAGCCAGTTGGATCGGCTCTATAGCCAATCAGGCCCGCGCTACCCTGGGCGGGAACCTGGTGAATGGATCCCCGGCGGCTGACTCTTCGCCTCCGCTGCTTGTCTATGATGCGGATGTGGAACTCGTGTCGGTGCGGGGAAAGCGATGCATTCCTTATTCCGAATTTCACACCGGCTACAAACGAAACGCGCTGGCTGGGGATGAATTGCTCTTCGCGGTTCATCTGGATCGCCGCTTCGCGCAGCATCGACAATACATTCGCAAGGTTGGCACACGGCGGGCGATGGCGATCGCAAAGGTTGCGCTGGCGGGTACTGCGCTTCTTAAAAACGGCGTGATAAACGAAATCCGCGTAGCTGCAGCGAGCCTCGCGCCATTTCCGGTGCGTTTGCTTGAAACGGAAGCCGTCCTGCATGGCCGGGCTGTTACGCCTGAGCTGATTCAGCAGGCGCGTCAGACTTTGTTGGCCGAAGCAAAACCAATCGACGATATTCGCTCCACCGCAGAGTATAGGAGCCGCGTGGGAGCTAACCTGCTTGAAGAGTTCCTGCTGAGATTGCTCGCGGAAGGACAGCTGGGATGAATCCCAATCTCGCGGAATGGAATGATGCGGACGAAACTGCGGCGATCGACACGATGGTGGCCTGTTGCGGCGCAAGGCGATGGGCAGCGGCCATGGTGGCCCTGCGGCCCCTCAAGAGCATTGCGGAGTTGAGCATGGAGGCAGACCGGGTGTGGAACACGATGGAAGAAGCCGATTGGATGGAAGCGTTCGCGTGCCATCCGCGCATCGGCGAGCGCGAGACCGCGCATGCCACCGCGCAATCCATGGCGTGGTCGCGACAGGAGCAGGCGTCTGTGACAGAGGCGGCAGAGCGGGTGATGGCCGAGTTGGCTGAAGGCAATCGGCTTTATGAACAGCGCTTCGGTTTTAACTACATTGTGTGCGCCACGGGCAAGAGTGCCGACGAGATGCTCACGATTCTCAACCACCGACTGACGCGTGACCGAGCGACAGAAATGCGCGAAGCGTCTGAACAACAACGACAAATTATGCAGATCCGCCTGGGAAAGTGGCTGGCATCATGAGCAAGATTACGACGCATGTATTGGATACAGTCTTAGGCAAACCGGCTGCAGGCGTTGCAGTTCGTCTTGAGCTGAAACAAGGCGATAGGTGGGCGGCGATTGCAACGGGCACAACCGATGCGGATGGACGTTGCGGCGATCTGGTGGCGAATGCGACTTCAGGCGATTATCGACTAATTTTTTCTACCAACGCTTACTTAGCGCGCACTGGGCGCGCGAGCATCTATCCGGAGATCTTAGTAACCTTTAGATGTGATGGCACGGCGCACTATCACATGCCGCTGCTGCTAAGTGACAACAGTTACACCACCTATCGAGGAAGCTGATATATGGCAAGGCTGGGCGAAAATCGCTATGGAAAATCACGCGTGCGCCTGTCGCGCATCACGCGACGCGGAGACCGCCACGACTTTCACGAGTGGACGGTGCATGTGCTGCTGCAAGGGGATTTCGAGACCAGTTTTACCGCGGCTGACAACAGCAAGGTTTTGCCCACCGACACGATGAAAAACACCGTCTACTCGGTAGCCCGCGACTCAAAGGCAGCGACGATTGAGGAGTTTGCGAGGGAACTTGGTGACTATCTGCTCGACAATCAAGCCCAAGTTTCGAAGGCCAGTGTGGAGATCGAGGAAAAGGCGTGGGAGCGCATGATCGTGAATGGCGAACCGGACGCGACGACGTTTAAATTGGGCGGCCCGGAGTTGCAGACTGTTCACGCCACGCGCGTGCGGGGCGGCGGATGGTCAATGACTTCAGGAGTGGATGGCCTGGTGATTTTGAAGACGACCAAGTCGGCATTCACGGGTTACATCAAGGACAAGCTGACCACGCTGAAACCCGCGGCTGACCGGATCTTCGGCACGCGCATAACCGTTAAGTGGGAATACACTTCGGCTGCCCCGGACTATGCGAACGCGCGGTTGAGGGTCATTACGTCGCTGCTGAAGGAATTCGCGGCGCACAACAGCATGAGCGTGCAGCACACGTTGTTCGATATGGGTAAAGCGGCGTTGGATGCGGCTCCCGAGATTGCGCGCATTACGCTGACAATGCCCAACCTGCACCACTTGCTTGCAGATTTGAGCCCATTTGGTCAGGACAACCCCAATCACATTTTTGTTCCCGTCGACGAGCCGCACGGTTACATTGAGGCAACAGTCGAGCGCTAACAGCTATTCCAATTCCGCGAGATCGGCGGGGAAGTCGATGTCGAATTCGCCACCATCAAACGGAAGAGCAATCACCGGGCAAGGCGCCTGACCCAACAGCGAACGCGCACCTTTGTCGCCACGAAGAGCGCGCAAAACGGAGAATGTGGCGCGGGGAAAGACGGCAGGGATACCTTGGACGCCGGAGTAGGACGAAGCGACAATCGACGGCGTCGCCTGCGCTGCAAACGTGCCAAGCAATGCGCGCAGATGCGCGGAGGTCAGGCGGGGTTGATCGCAACTCATGATCAGCGCCCCGGTTGCCTGTGGCGCTCGAACATCGACCTCGTTCAAGCCGGCCTGAATGGAACTCGATAAGCCCTGCTCCCAATGGTCGTTGAGGACCGGGATCGCGTCGTCGAACGGGATGGTAGCGCAGATGGGAGCAAAATGGGCGCCAAGCACGGCCAGCGCGGGTGCGGCGCCTGCCTCCTTCGCAATGCGAAGCGCGCGTTCAAGCAGGGTTTCGCCGAAGTACTCGAGCAGTTGCTTGGGCTGACCGAGCCGACGACTGGCTCCCGCGGCAAGAATGATGGCAGCGACAGACATCGCCAATAGTGTAGCGCCCGAGTCTTGACTTCGTGGTTCGTGAAAGGCAAGACTAGAACAACCTGTTGACAACCAAATTGAGAAAGGCAGATCGGTGACCGACCAGACCAGAACGCCGGGCGAAGTGTACGCGCAGGTTGGTGCGTCGGAGAATTACGGCCTGCACGCAGGTGTGCTTGGACCCATCGAAACACTCGCGCAATCGATTTCTGCCGTGGCGCCCTCGACGTCGCCTTCATTGACGATCCCTCTAGTTTTTGCCCTCGCTGGAAATGCGACCTGGTTTGTCTACATGTTCGCAACCGGGGCAATCCTGCTCGTCGGATTCTGCGTGAGCCGGTTTGCCCGGCTTACCGCCTCGCCAGGGTCGCTCTACACCTACACCGCGACAACGCTGCCGCCGGTTTTCGGTGTCATGGCAGCATGGGCGTTACTGTTGGCCTATCTCGCCACCGGCGCATCTGTCGCCGGTGGAGCGCTCTACTACATCAACCTGCTGAGTCTGCAATTCCTTCATTGGACGCCGCCCGCACTGTCGATTCTGGCTCTGGTCTGCATGGCGGCCGGGTTCGTCGCCTATCGTGACGTAAAGCTTTCCGCGGAGGTGATGCTCTGGGTTGAGGTTGGCTCCGTAAGCCTGATTGTTGTGGTCCTGGCAGTGATGCTGGCGCGTTTCGGGCTGCATATCGACTTAGATCAGTTTCGCCTGAAGGGCGTATCGTTCTCCGCCCTGGGTCCCGCTTTGGTGCTCTCGATGTTCAGCTTTGTGGGATTCGAAAGCGCAACCACGCTAGGCGGCGAAGTGCGCAATCCGCTGCAAACCATTCCCCGCGCCGTCCTGCAATCCGCCATCATCACAGGCATTTTTTTCATGCTGTGTTCGTACTCCGAGGTGCTCGGTTTTCGTGGAGAATCGGGCAAGCTCAGCGAATCCACCAGCCCGCTGCACCTGCTCGCAGCCAAGGCCGGCATGTCTGCGCTGGGCGTGGCCATCGACTTTGGCGCGCTAGTTAGCATGGTAACTTGCGTACTGGCTTGCATAACTGCGGCAGCGCGCGTGCTGCTTCGTATGGCGCACGGCAAGCTGCTTCCGGCGAAATTTGAGCGCACCAACCGGAGGCACGGTACGCCCGGACCGGCCATTGCATTGTCGGTTGGGATTATTTTTGCAACCAATGCCGCAATGGAGTTACGCGGGTTCACGGGGTCGGATATGTACGACCTGCTGGGATCGCTTTCCGTCTTTGGCTTTCTCACTGCGTATGCACTCGTGGCACTCGCGCTTCCCTTTGCGCGGTATGCTCTTGGCCAACATTCGCATAGGGTCGCCGTAGTCAGTATCCTCACCGTCGTAGTGCTCATCTTGATCACGATCTTCGATTTAAAATCTGCATCCGACGAGACTCATACGCGCATACCCTACATTTATCTCGGCTATATCGGCGCGGGAATCGCGTGGTACGTCGCGCGGCACCAACGTCCTGCTGCTCCGGTTGACTGATCCGTTAAGGTTGATTTTCGGTGTCGGGCTGCAGCAGAACCATCAGCACAAGCCCCGCAACCAGGAACATGCGGAAGGCTTCTTCCTGGCCATTCCATATGTGCGATTGCCACATCAGAAACCACTCCCCACCGACCGCGAGAAAGGCCACCAGCCACATCAGGAGGGAGAGTGTAAGTGCGATGATCCCCACGCGCTTCGCTGCGTTATACGAGGCCACGTGCAACTTTAAAGCGAGCAGCAGACCCAGGGCCGACGCATATCAGATTCCGAGTAGTTTAAGCAGATAAGGGATGTTCCACGCGGCCTTGAGGCGCTTTCCCTTGATTCCTCGTTTGGAAGATTTGTCCTGTTTGAGCAGATTGAGGGCGATTCGGTTGAGGATGGAGAAGTTTTGTGCGGCGTGGCCAGCGCGTTTGCGGTCCAAGTCTTCGCCGAAGCCGACGTCGAGCACCCAGTGCAATTTGTTTTCGATCCCCCAGTGCTGGCGAATCACGGTGTTCAGCCGCGCCGCATCAGGGCTGAGGCTGGTGATGTAATAGCGAATCTCGCGCTCGGTTTTGCCTGTTGCCTTGTGGTACCGTTCCGACTCAATACGCACCAACGCCCGTAACGAGGCCCATTCGGATGCCTTTTCAATCAGGCCAAGATCGGCCATCACCGAGCACCTGCGCCGCTCGACCCGTCCGTGGCCACAGTCGATTTCCTCGGCCACTGAATCGGAGTCCAACAGTAGAAACGAGTCTTTTACCTGTTCGGCTAAAAGACCCTGATTCTCCTTGACTGCCAATACATAGTCGGCCTTCTTCTCGACGATCTGGCGAGCGATCCCGCGCTGGCAGCCCATGGCGTCAATGGTCACCACCGTTCCCGTCAACTCCAGCGCGTTGAGCAACTTGGGAATGGCCGTGATTTCGTTGGATTTTTCATCGACTTTGCGCTGCGCCAGCACCAGTCCGTTACCCTCGGCCCAGGCCGAAACCATGTGCACCAAGGTCTTCTTACCGCTTTCGCGCGTGCCACACAAGGCCTTGCCATCGATGGCTACAACTTCGCCCGCCGTGAGCTTGGCAATTGACGAAACCCAAGCCACGAAACCCTTTTCCATCTCTTCCGGGTCCAGCGCCGCAAACACCCGGTTAAACGTATCGTGCGATGGAATGCCCGATGGAAGCGTCAAAAATGTCTTCAGCCACTCCAGCTTGTCTTCGCCATACTCGGCTATGTCGTTCCAACTCTCGGCTCCGCTCAATACTGCGGCTATCGAGATCAGAAGAATTTCTTCCAGAAGATGTTCCCGGTTCCGCTCCACGCGCGGATCGCGCAGCTCCGCAAAATACTTCAGGGGATTTTCCATATCCCCTTGTCGCCTATCTGTCGGACTCAGGCATATAGCAATTTATATGCGTCGGCCCTGGCAGCAGACCCACCGATCCCCACCACAACAAGATTGTGGTGGTAACCTCCCAGATGATGATCGCCAAGTAAGAGGCAAGATAAAATGCCGGCGATGGCAATGCGCGCCACATGCCATGATTGCCAGGGTAGGTGGTGTCCATGGAAATCACGTGGCGCACGTATTCGTAGTTGGAGTCGAAATCAGTGAGATTGTTGAAAACAACCAAGGTATAGAACAGGGCGATGCCGGACAACAAGAGCAACTTCGCGGTGCGGGTAATCATGAGAGCAACCTCAAAGGGCAGCTTTTTTTGAAATCAATTGCCGACGTTCGCTCGACAGCAACGACGGGTGCCGTTCGGCATGCCCCATCCTACCTCGCTTGGGCACAAACCCCCAGAGAAAATCCTGTTTGTTCATGCTACAGTCAAAGGCAAATGATGCAGATGCTTTCGCCGGAAGAAGTCCTTGTCTCCCTCGGGTTTGCGCGGCTCCGATTGCCAGCGCCGGGCGGCAACTATGTTTCGTCGAAGAGAACAGGGGCGATCATGCACCTGTCGGGAGTCATCTCGACTGACAGAGACGAGGTGATCACCGGTACCGCCGGGGCCGGGTGCAAAGCCGAGGAGGAATACGGCGCCGCACAGGTACGCGGATTGATGCAGCGTGCGGTTCTGCGGCGGAAACTCGGATCACTTGAACGCATTGCCGAAGTGCTCACGGTGAACGGCTATGTGAACCCAGCACTTGGCTTTGATGATTCGTCGGCGGTGATCAACGGAGCCTCTGATCTGCTGCTGAAAGCGTTTGGCGAAGCAGGCCAGCAAGTGCGTGTCGCTCGGGGTGTGAGCACACGGCCGCGGAACGCCCTGGCGGAATTGGAAGTGACCGTCAGAGTGAAAGAGCCATGAAGGAGCGAATACTCTCCGCCGAGCCAACACATTCAGTCTGGGACCGGTCCTTGCATCCCCGTCTGCGCATTGAGCCGGGCGACGAGGTGCAGATCGAATGCGTAGACGCGAGTGGGGGCCAGGTGGCGCCCGGGATGACCACGACGGAGTATCTCGCCATCGACCGAACGCGCATTCATGCGCTCACGGGGCCCATTTGGATTGAGGGAGCGGAGCCGGGTGACGCTTTGCAGGTAGATGTGCTGGCGACACAACATGGCGGATGGGGTTGGACCAGCGTGGTGGAAGGGCTGGGATTCCTGAAGGAGCGTTTCCACGAGCCGTACCTGTTTCATTGGTTCCTTGAAGGGGAAACCACAAGTTCGCTTGCTCCTGCGGTCGTACCGGTCCGGCCATTTCTCGGCGTCATGGGGGTGGCTCGCGCGGATGATGGCGCTTTCCGCACTCGCCCGCCGGGGCCGTTCGGCGGTAATCTTGACGTGCGCGAACTGTGCGCCGGTTCAAAGCTTTATCTGCCTGTGTACAACCACGGCGCGCTTTTCAGTTGCGGCGACGGCCACGCCGCTCAAGGTGATGGCGAGGTTTGCATCAATGGGATCGAGTGTCCGCTGGACGTTACGCTGCGCTTCGGCCTGCACAAGCGCCAGCCCCTTGCCGGTCCCCTTGTCGAGGCCAGCGAGACCGCCGCACCCGACTCGGTTGCAGACGCATGGGTGGTAGTGGAAACCGGAACCGATCTGGAGAATACCGCGCGGGCTGCCACTGGACGCATGATTGACCTGTTGGCAAGCCGATGGGGCTTCAGCGAAATTCATGCCTACCTGCTTTGCAGCGTGGCACTCAGGCTCCGGCTCAGCCAGGTTGTCAACGAGCCGGTCCATACAGTCAGCGCTGCGATAGCCAGGGAGATCCTTCCTGCCCGTAGACTGTTTCCAATCCGTTGACGATCAATAATTTTGAAGGTGTGGCCGAGTTGCGGGTACCTTATCAGCTCGATGAACAATTCCTTGTGACGAACGATGTGGAAAAACTGGTCGCAGTGTTCTGGGCCGACCTCATATCATGCGCCTTGAAGTCACCGAGAACCTCTACGGTCTCGATCAGTTCGAAGCTTCTCACAAAGGCCGTTCGGCTTTGAAACGTACCGCAACGTTACGCGGCTCAATTTCTCGGGCTTTGGTCGCGGTTTCGCAACCATTACGCTGGAATTTACGATTCTCGACAGATAGTCCGGCGTGGTGAATTGCCGAAATTCAACGTCAGATTTAGGTGTGGGTCACAGTGTGATTGCGTCTCGTCCAGTCCAACGTCTCACTTCTGCTTGCGGAGTAGTAAGGCTGTCTCGACGTCACGCCACAGTCAGGCGCTAGATTTTTAGATGATCTTTATGCCGCGAACGGTATTCTGTTATGAGTTTGTAATTCAAACCAACCTAAAACCAGGCAAAGAGCAAATCTCACAAAGATCTTCCAGTTTCCCACTTTTTCGGACGATTCAGAACTTCAGACTTCTAATTCAACCCAAGGCTTCTTGGTCCGTTCAAAAGACCCTGGGAATTCTCTATTTTCGAGGCCATGCAAGTTGAGGTATTCCATGCGTATCATCATCTCCACTCTGCTTTCCCGGCTGCTGGCAATCGCGGCGGCTGTTGTGCTGTGCTCTTGTTTTATGTTTGCACAGCAGACACTCGGCGGCATTACGGGCACGGTGTCGGACGCCTCGGGCGGCGTGATTCCCAATGCCACTGTGACGGTGGTGGGCGAACAGACATCACTTACCCGCACGACCGAGACAAACGGGACCGGCAGCTATAACTTCGTCAACCTTCCGATTGGCACGTATACGTTGACCTATGCGGCCGCAGGCTTTGATGTGCAGAAGACGCAGCACATCGCCGTACAGGCTGATCGCACCGCCACGGTAAATGCGAATCTCAAAGTGGGCCAGACCACGACCACCGTCGAAGTAGAGGCGTCTCCGTTGATGAACGCGGTGGACACCACGGTGGGATATGTGCTGGACAAGTCCCAGATCGATTCTGTTCCGCTTGCGACCGGCAGCTTCACGGGGCTGGCGACCCAGTCCACCGGAGTGAGCGCCGAACTGCCCAGCGGGACCGGGGCCGACTCAGGATTGGGCAACGAGCCGATTTGGGCGAACGGACAACGGGACACGAGCAACAGTTTTTCGCTGAACGGCGTTGATGCGAGCAACCTTTTCAACGGCAAGAGCACGAGCCAGGTGGCATCGGCGCGCGTGATCAACAGCACTGGCGTGCAGACCAGTCCTGGTGGTGGCGGCGGCGTGATCCCGTCAGCGGCTTCCATCTATCTCTCTATCGGGAACGCCATTCCCACCCCAGCGCCAGAGGTTCTTCAAGAAGTGCGCGTAAACGCGTCAATGTACGACGCTACGCAGGGTTCAACCTCCGGCGCACACATCGATCTGAGCACCGCTTCCGGCACGAATAACCTGCACGGCACAGCCTACATTCACCGTGGAACCAGCTGGCTCAACGCAGCTCCATTCTTCTTCAATCAGGATCCCGACGTACCCGCTTACGATAAAGTGCCGGAGTTACACCGTTACGTATTGGGCGGCACGGCCAGCGGTCCCATTATTAAGGACAAGCTCTTCTTCTTCCTCGGCTATCAACACCTGCACGTCTCGGATCAGGAGATCGGCGACTCGTTCCTCGACGTTCCCGTTGGCCTGACCGATGACCGTTCTGCCAGTGGCCTTGTGAATGTGACCAACGGCTCATTCGGCGCCAACATCGAGAACCCCAACATTACGACCTCGAACGTCGATCCGCTAGCGCTGATTTTGTTCAATTCCCCTTCACTTCCGGGCGAACCCGGCAAGTGGCTCATCCCCAACGACGGCCTTAACGGCACTCCTCCCACGGTCGCACATCTTGATAACGCATTCATACCCGGTACCGGTCGGTTCTCCGCTGATCAGGCCGTCGCCGACCTCGACTATGATGCCACCAAGAAGGACACTCTCAGCCTCAAGTACTTCTATCAGCACGATCCGACCCTCGCGCCCTACTCCTACTCCAGCGTGCCCGGCTTCACTGAGCACCTTGATGCCGGTGCACAGGTTGGCTCGATCACCAACACGTTGATCGTGAAACCCAACCTCAGCACTACCCAGACGCTTGGCTTTATTCGCGAAAAGATTTACGGCGACAATGAGCAGGCCCTTGACCCTAATTCCATCCCCGGCGGCGCGGCGGGCACGGGATCCATCAACGTGTTCGGGTCGAGTTATTTCCCGGGCATTTCCATCTATAACGTGTTGGGACAATATCAGCCGGCCGGGGTGAGTTCCGTATACCTGAATATTGGTCCAAACGCGGAATCGCAGTCCGCTAACACCGGTGTCTTCCAGAACCGCGTCGCACCCTCGGGTAACGCCATCTGGATCCTCGGCAAGCACACGGTGAGCTTTGGCGCCAGTTACACGTACACCCAGCTCAATACCATCGACAAGCGCACCGGGAAGGGCACGGTTGCCTCCGACGACTTCAGCCAGTTCATGCAGGGCTTCGTTACCCCCGGCAGCTCAGCTACCGGCTTCTACGTCACTTCCTTCCTGCAAGGCAATGCGAACCGGTACTACCGCGCTAACCAACTCGGCACGTACTTCCAGGACAAATGGCAGATCATGCCGAGTCTCTCCATTACGGCAGGGGTCCGCTATGACTGGGATGGAGGGCTGACGGAAAAGTACGGCCGCATCTTCAACTTTGATCCCAGCCTATATAACTACAACGTCGGCTCCGACACCATTGAAAATACCGGACTGATCATCGCGGGTAACAACGCGAACGGCACAAAAGGAGTGAGCGATACCACTCTTACTGGCCGCCAGTGGGGTATCGGTCCCCGGTTGGGAGCCGCATGGCAGCCTGGAATGTTCCACAGCAAAGTGGTGGTCCGCGCCGGCGCAGGCGTCTATTACGATCGCGGCGAACTCTTCAGTTATTTTTCGCCTGGCTACGCCATCGGTACGGTTACCGGCGGTCCCTTTGGCGTCAATCAGCAACTTCCCTTCGTGAACTCCTCAAGCTGCCCAACGACTTCGCAATCGCTGTACGGCGATTTCGGTTCATACTACATTCCCACCTGCGGCGGCAATGGCGGATTCGGTCCACCCACCGGTCCACCTACAGCCGAAACGGGCGATCTTGAAAATCCTTATGGCACCAGCCTTGAATATGCTGCACCCAGCAACCCCAAAGCCTCGGATCTGAGCAATTTTCTACCCAACGCCTGCAGCATCGTAAATACCGGCGCGCCGGATTCGTGCACGATCAACGGTCAACCCGGCCTTATCAACAACGGCCAACCCATTTCGCTCGGTGTCTATGATCGCGCTAACAAGCTGCCCTACACCATGAACTACACCCTGGACATCCAGTGGCAGCCGCGCAACGACTTGGCCATCGAACTTGGCTACGTCGGCAACCTGGGGCGCCACCAGGTGATTCCGGTGCCCTTCAATCAACCGAATATCGTTTCCCCGTCCAGCCCGGCGCTCGCAGGCAGCCCCTACCAGCAGAACTTCAGCTACGGATACAACGTCGGTGGCGCAACCCTCGATCCTGGAAGCGGCACTGGAACTGGCTATCTGGCCAACTACGAGGGCGGCAACGTCGACCTCCGCGTTCCCTACATCGGTTATGCGGCGGAGTCCATCTCCTACCGGGCTGCCGGAGTCGATGCCTACAACGCGCTGCAGGCACACATCGATAAGCGCATGAGCCACGGCATCCAGGTGGGAGCCTCATACACCTGGTCGCATGCTCTCGACGAGCAGAGCGGGCTTGGTCTCTTCTACAACGGCAATAACCCTACCAACTTGCGCAGCGGATATGGTTCGTCCGACTATGACCGAACCCACGTGATCAACTTTACTTACGTTTATCAGATTCCGGGGCTGGCAAAGGAGCACTCTCTCGCAGGCAAACTCGCCGATGGGTGGTCTCTGTTGGGAGATACCGTGCTGCAGAGCGGTCAACCATACAGCATCATCGATTTCTCCGGCGCGGTCGGAAGCATCTACTACTCCACTGCAGACGGCATCACCAACCCCATTGTGCCGCTTGCGAATGGTTGCACGGCCAAGAGTGCCTTGACGCATGCTTCTGGCGCATGGTTTGCCATTACAGGGGTATCGGCTTTGAAGCCTCAGTGCTTCACCCTTCCGCTGCTTTCGGCCGGCGGTCTCAACGGCGCCATCCCCAACTCCGATCCGTTCGAGACCGGCTTCACAACGGGCCAGCGAAACATCTTCCGCCAGGCCTTCCAAAAACGCGCCGACGCCTCGCTGGTCAAGGTCACTCCGCTTGGTGACCGGTACAGTCTGAAGTACACCTTCGACGTCTACAACCTGACCAATACAACCAGCTTCGATGTTCCGGGCAACGAGGTTTCTCAAAACGCATACTACAGCGCATTTCCAACAGCGGGCACAACCCCGCTTCCTTCCGGCTGCACGGCCAGTGGAGCCCAAACCAATAGCAGCTTTTATGCATGCCCGTCGGGACTGGGCATTGTGACTCACACCATCGGCAGCCCGCGTCAGATTCAGATGTCATTGCACTTCGACTTTTAACCCATTTCCTTCGTCACAACGTGAGGGCGGCATGTAGGGCCGCCCTCGCTCTTTGCATGGTCTTCACTTCGCTCGGTTTTCGTGTCTTCACGACGAGCCGGACAATTCGATGAGATGGACGGCGAGCCTCTCCATCTCTGCTGCCACGAATGCCGCGCTCGACTCAGTCGATGAGTCAAAGGATGACCAGCGGGCCAAACCAAAAGCTCGCTCCCGCACATCCTCTTCATCCCTTCTGCGTGCGCCGCCTACAATTCCTTTATGACCGGTTCTGCCTGGACAGTCCGAAGGCTTCGCGGAGCGCTTGCCGACGGATCTCTGCGGCCACACTCGTTGGCCAAGCAAGCCTTGGCTCGCGCAAATCGCAATTCCGGGCGCAACACTTATCTTTGGAGGGGTCCAGCGTGGACTCTTGCCGAAGCAGCCCGCGCTGAAGCCATGCCCCGCGGTGCCGGCGGGCCGTTCGGTGATGGCTGCGACCCGTTGTGGGGACTTCCCATCTCAGTAAAGGACTGTTTTGATCTGGCCGGCGCACCCACCAGTTGCGGCGTGCGATTCTACCGCGATCTGCACGGTGAGGCGGAGCATGACTCATGGTTGGTTGAGCGGCTTCGCGCGGCAGGCGCGGTCATCACGGGCAAGACGCATTTGCATCCGCTGGCGTACGGCATCACGGGCGAGAATCCAGAATTTGGTGACTGCGTCCAGCCCGGCAACCCGGGCGCACTGACTGGCGGATCGTCAAGTGGCGCGGCAGCAAGCGTGCTGGAGGGCTCGGCGGTCGCGGCCATCGGCACGGACACTGGCGGCTCCATTCGCGTACCCGCGGCACTGTGCGGGCTGGCTGGATATCGGGCGTCATTGGGCCGTGGCGACTGGGGCGGAGGCGCACACCTGGCTCAATCCTTCGACACGATGGGCTGGCTTTTTCGTCATCTGGAAGATGCGCCTCTGCTGGCTGGCCTTTTCGCTACAAGACCAACGGCCATTTCTCACAGATTCGCCCGTTTCGCCGTAGTGGCAGACAGCTTCCTTTACGACTGCGAGACGGAGATCGTCGCAAGCCTTCACGCTACATGCGCCGAACTGGAGGCGCTAGGCCTGCGCGCAACGACGTTCGACGCCGGGTGGTGGGCAGATGCATTCGATATCTACGCGCCTATCCAGGCATGGGAGGCAGCGCGCATTCACGCCGGCTATTTCGACAGATTCGAAACCTCAATTCGAGAACGGCTCGAGTGGGGTTCGCACATTACGAAGGCTGAAGTCGCCGCCCTGCGCCAGCGTCACGCGGAGTTCCGTGCGCAGGTGGACGACCTGCTCGCCGCGCACGAATTGCTGCTGATGCCCGCAGCTCCCGTTGCCCGCCTGACGACAGGCGCAGATCATAGCCAGACCCGCGTGAGGCTCTTGCGTTACACCACTCCTTTCAGCCTGGCTGGGGTTCCGGTGGTCACGATCCCTTGTGCGACGGGCGGAACGCAACTTGCAGCAGCCCGCGGAACGGACGAGGCTCTCGTCACCTTAGCCGCAGAAATCGGTGCTCGCAGAAAAGCCGAGGATTTCGGTGGTCCTTGACAGTCCGCTTGATTCGACTACACCCAACTTGCCAATGTTTGCGCAGTGAAGCGGCAAATCGGCGGCAAGGCCTAAAGCTGGGATGCTGCCAAGGGGCTCAGGATCAAATTGGAAATGTTGCTTACTATCGCCTCGTAGTTGAAGCGGGCATCGGCCGATAGCTTCTTCCATGCCGGATCATTGCGGAAGACATCCCACTTCGCGTCGAGTTCGGTCATGTCGGCAAAGCTCAGCATATAGGTCAGACATGGCATCCGGGGGCCAATGAGAGTGTCGCCGTAGAACACGGCATGAAAGCCCGCGTTCTTGAATATTTCGAACTCACCTGAATGGAACATCTCAACTTTGCGCACGTGGTCGCGGAAGCTGGGACTCTCATAGGTTCTGAGCTGGAAGATGCGCTTGGCCTTGGTGGCCGCACTTGCCGGCGGCGTCACTTTGGGCCAGCCTTCGAAGGCAACCAGGAGTGAAACATCCACCCGCAGAAACGAGGGCGCTGTCGCAGGTGCACTCCAGAACGGTTCTGCTGCTTTCATGAACTCGGCATCCGAGGCAAGGCGCAAATCCAATTCAGCCAGCGCTTGGACTGACTTACCCGGAATCAGCGCGTAGAACACAGGCGTCTCGGATCCAATTTCGAGACGGAATGCGCCGAGGGGGCCCATTCCCATGCGCGCCAGCGCCGGGATGAGGGCAGTGCCCAGGTAGTTCTCAGTGAGCGCGGTTTGCGGGCCAGATTGCAGGCGGTACTGACGAATCTGATAGAACTCGCGCGAAGGAGCTTCAGTGACCTGCGCCCCGCTGTCAGATGTGAGAGCGATGGCCGTACTGGCGAGAGAAGCGGCAAGAAATTGGCGGCGTTGCATAGTTGACCTCCAGGCGACGCCTCAGTTTACGTCACTTGCCTCCAGTCAGCAGACGCCGGCCGACCTGGCAAACACTGTGAAGTTCTACTCTTCTCCAATGTCCTCATTCCAGATTTCAGGATGCTCAGCGATGTAGCCCTCCAGCAATTCACGGCACTCGGCGCTGTCCAGATCGACGACCTCGACGCCGTTTTCTCGCAGCCAGTTCAATCCACCCTTAAACGTACGACTCTCGCCGACCACCAACCTACCGATGCGAAATTGCCTTACCAGTCCGCTGCAATACCAGCAGGGAGCCAGCGTTGTAACCATGATCAGGTCGCGGTAACTTTTCTGTCGACCAGCACGACGAAAGGCATCAGTTTCACCGTGGACGCTGGGATCGCCTTGCTGCACTCGGCGATTGTGGCCACGGCTCACCAACTCACCTTTGCTTGTAAAAAGCGCCGCGCCAATCGGAATTCCGCCTTCGGCTCGCCCCAACCGCGCTTCATCAAGCGCCACTTCCAACATGTATTCGTACGCCTCTGAATCCAATACAAAATCCCTCTTATGTGAAGGATAAGCCAACTTCTAAACGCATGCCCTCGCCGCCACCTTTTGGCGGCACCGAAAATCCCTATGATCCGCGCGCACAACCCTCTTGACTTGGACCGCACTCTAAGTTGTACGGTTGAATTGTGAGAGATGCAGGATACACAATTCGAAGCATGGCAGAGCGGTGCGGGATGACCGCGCACACGTTGCGCTACTATGAGCGCGTGGGCCTGATCCAGCCTGTGGGACGCGCTCACAACGGTCATCGGCGCTACTCCGAGGCCGATGAGGCGTGGATCCATTTCCTGCACTGCATGAGGGCCACGAATATGCCCATCCGCGAAATGCAGCGCTACGCTGAGTTGCGCGAGCTGGGCGATTCTACTTCGCTTGACCGGCGCAAGATTCTCGAGGACCACCAGGCCGCCATTGCTGCTCAAATTGTGGAGTTGCAGCAGGCGCACGCATTGCTGACCCACAAGATCGCCAACTACCGCAAAATCGAGCAGCGGATCCGCATCGGGGGGCCGGAACTCGCCGAACCGGAAGTCGATTTCAGGCTGACGCCTGCCAGTTAGGTTACGCCAGCCACACGAAGGGAATCCGACTTTTCGGCCATGGAGGCGTTGGTGAACGTCTAGCATTTCCTCGTGGGTTGAGGCGACTCCCCTCGTTTCGATCCGCATTGAAGCATCGCGCAAGCTCGTATTCAGGCTTGCAGAAGGAGTCCATTCCCGCCTCCCCGAATTTGGCGGGATGGCTATACGGGCTGTGGCCCGAGGAGGTCAGTCGTGGCAGATTCATCTGGTCTGCGGATCAAAAACCTGCGCTCACAATCGTCCCCGGCGCCAAGGGAGGAGCTTGCTTTTGACCAGCAAACGGTCGATCTGGAGCCGCTAGTCGATCTGGAACCCCTAACGGCGGAGCCGCAATCTAGCGGCGGCCGCTTCAGCCGTCGGACATTCTTATCCGGCCTGGGCGCGACGAGCCTGCTGGCCGGGGCCACCGGGCCATTGGCCGTCACCGCTGCCGCAGCTTGTGCCTCTGACTGATACACCTGCCGCTGATGCCGGAACCGGAACCCTGGTCCTGCGCGTGAACGGCAAAGAGTACACATTGAACGGGCTCGACACGCGTGCCACTTTGCTCGACACGTTGCGCGAGCGGCTGCACCTTACCGGAACCAAGAAAGGCTGCGACCACGGCCAGTGCGGCGCTTGCACCGTGCACGTGAATGGGAGACGCGTGAATAGCTGCCTCACGTTTGCCATGATGCACGAGGGCGATGAGATCACCACCATTGAAGGCGTGGGCCAGCCGGGCAATCTGCATCCCATGCAGGCGGCCTTTGTGGAGCACGACGGGTACCAATGCGGCTACTGCACCAGTGGCCAGATCATGAGCGCCGTTGCCCTGCTGAAGGAGCCCATCGGCCCCGGCGACGAGGACATCAAGAACGCCATGGCAGGCAACATCTGCCGCTGCGGAGCGTACACAAACATCGTTGCCGCAGTTCGGCAAGCTCGGCAGAGGCAGGCCTGAAGGAGGAGAAACCATGCAGACCTTTAACTATGCCAAGGCTTCGAGCATCGACAAGGCCGTGGCGGGCGCAGGCACAGGAAAGTTCATCGCTGGCGGTACCACGCTAGTGGACTTGATGAAGCTGGACGTAGAGCGACCTACCGCGCTGGTCGATATCAATTTGTTGCCATTGGAAAAGATCGAGAAGCTTCCCACCGGCGTCCTGCGCATTGGTGCGATGGTGCGCAACTCCGACCTGGCGTGGAATAAGGACGTCAAGGAGTCGTATGCGGTGCTTTCTGAGGCACTACTCTCCGGCGCATCTCCACAGTTGCGCAACATGGCTACCACCGGCGGCAACTTGATGCAGCGCACTCGATGCCCATATTTCCGCGAGCCCAACGCGGGCAACCCTGGCGGGTTCGGATGCAACAAGCGCACGCCCGGCACAGGCTGCGCAGCCCTCGATGGATACAACCGCAGTCACGCGATTCTGGGTGTCAGCGACCAATGCATCGCGACGCATCCATCGGACATGTGCGTGGCCATGGCCGCGCTGGAAGCAGAAATTCACGTCGAGGGCCCCAAAGGCAAGCGCACGATTATCTTTGCCGATTTTCACAAGCTTCCCGGCGACACGCCTCAGATTGAAAACGCGCTTGAACCAGGCGAACTGATCACCTTTGTGGATCTTCCCAAGCCAATTGAGGGCGCACGCTCGGTTTACCTGAAACTTCGCGACCGGGCCAGCTACGAATTCGCGCTCGCTTCAGCCGCGGTGGTGGCCAAGGTTGAAGACGGCCACATCCGCTATGTGCGGGTAGCGCTGGGCGGCGTAGGCACCAAGCCATGGAGGTCGCATGAAGCGGAGGCTGCGCTCATAGGTAAGCCGGCGGATGCAGGCCATTTCCGCAAGGCTGCTGAAGCGGCGCTGGCCCAAGCGAAACCCCGTCAAGACAACGGATTCAAAGTGGAGTTGGCCAAACGCTGCCTGGTACGCACGCTCAAACTTGCAACCGCATAAAGGCAACAGAAGGAGAATCAAATGGCGACGGAACCACTTCCCATTCCCAACGCCGGCGGCATTATTGGCGCCGCGGTGCCCCGCATCGACGGCCCACTAAAAACATCGGGAACCGCGCGCTATGCTGTCGATCATAACTTCCCCGGCTTGGTGTACGCGGTGGCGGTGCAGAGCACCATTGGCAAAGGTCGCATTCGTTCGCTCGATGTGAGCGCCGCGGAAAAGATGCCCGGAGTTCTGCTCGTTCTCCATCGCGGTAATTTGGAGAATGTCTACCGCACCTTCCCTCGCCAGGAAGACGGCAGCATGGCTGAGACGCGGCCCCCTTTTGAAGACGACGAGATTTACTACTGGGGTCAGTATGTCGCGGCGGTCGTGGCCGAAACGCTGGAGCAAGCCACTGCCGGGGCCAACGCCGTGCGCGTGGAGTACGATCTCGAGTCTCCCGACGTTCGCACGAACCTCGGCGCTGATTTTACGGGCCCACGCGAAAGCAGTTGGAAACGCGGCGACCCGGATCAGGCTCTTGCCGCGGCGCCGGTTATGGTGGATGAAACGTATGTAACTCCGGTGGAAACTCACAATCCCATGGAGATGCATGGCACAGTCGCCGTTTGGGATGGCGAGAATATGACACTCTATGACTCCTCTCAGGGCGTAGTTAGTCATCACGTAGTGATGTCAGAGGTGCTCGGCATTTCCCGTGAAAATGTGCGCACGATTTCGCGTTTTGTCGGTTCGGGCTTCGGCGGCAAACTTTCTCCGTGGCCGCAGGCAACCTTGGCTGCCGCCGCCGCGCGCCAGCTTAAGCGCCCAGTGAAACTCAGTGTCGACCGGCGCATGATGTTCTCGAATGTTGGCCATCGCCCGCGCACCCAACAGCGCATTCGCCTTGGCGCAACGCAGGACGGCAAGCTTACGGCGATCCGGCACGACTTCTTCACCGAGACTTCGCAACTCGACGATTTCGTGGAGCACTGCGGCGAGCAAACGCCTTTCATCTACAGCTGCCCCAATCTGGTAGTCACCACCGGCATGGTTCGCCGGAATGTGGGCGCCCCCGCACCCATGCGTGGACCTGGGGCAGTACCCGGCCTGTTTGCGCTGGAGTCGGCAATCGATGAGTTGGCCATCAAGCTCAAAATGGACCCGCTCGAATTGCGTTTGAAGAATGACGCCGAGCGCGACGAAGGCAAGAATCTTCCCTTTTCTTCGCGTCACCTGAAGGAGTGCTACACCACGGGCGCCGAGAAGATCGGATGGAAACAGCGCACACCCGAAGTTGGATCGATGCGCCGCAATGGCAAGGTGATCGGCTGGGGAATGGGCGGCGCATCGTGGGCGGCTGCGCGCATTCCCTGCACCACCAGTGTCGAGCTTTGCCCCAATGGCCGCGTTTGTGTTCGCTGCGCGACGCAGGATATCGGCACCGGGACTTACACCCTCTTTGCCCAGGTCGTGCATGCAAAGACAGGTGTGCCGCTTGACCGCATCGACGTTTTCCTCGGTGATTCATCTTTGCCCGACGGCCCCACATCCGGCGGTTCCATGGTCACCAGCGCGATTCTCCCCGCAGCTACCGGCGCTGTGAATCAGGCGGTCTCGCGTCTCCTCAATATCGCCGCGCTCACCCCGGGCTCGCCTTTCCACGGCGCGCAGCCTGACACGCTGACAGTTGCAGAGGGCCGTGTTGTGATGAAGCAGGCGCAACCCCAGGTTGTCGGTACGGCATACCACGCCGGCGGCTCTGATCTCTCGGCAAAAGCCCTTCCGTTTGAAGAGGTGCTGCGTCTCGCCAATTTAAGCGGCATCAGTGCCACGGGCAAGACATTTCCGTCATTTGAAGACCCCAAGGCAAAGGCTTACTCCTTGCACTCTTTCGGTGCACACTTCGCCGAGGTGGAATGGGAACCGGAGATTGCGCGTCTGCGCGTGAGCCGCATCTTCTCAGTATTCGATTGCGGACGGATTATCAACAAGAAAGCTGGAACAAACCAGATTCTCGGCGCGGCGGTCATGGGAGTAGGCATGGCGCTGTTTGAGGGCACTCGCTACGAGTCACAACGCGGCCAGCCTATCAACGGGAACTTTGCCGACTACCTGGTGGCCACCTGTGCCGACTTGCCCGATCTTGACGTCACGTTCCTCGACTATCCCGACCTGATCGTGAACGAATACGGAGCGCGAGGCATCGGCGAAATCGGCATGGCAGGCGTGGCTCCGGCCATAACCTCGGCGGTGTACCACGCCACCGGCGTACGCGTTCGCGAGTTGCCAATTCGCATCGAAGATTTGCTGCAATCCAAGGTTCTTGAAGCATGAACTGGATTTGCGCAGTGACCGAGAAAGGCATGCGCGGACGCTCATACAGCGTGATGCCGCGTGCAAAGATTCTGGAAGCATGAACGAGAATTGAGCGAGAATAGGAGTCAATGACAGACCTCGAGCGCATCCTGCCCCTTTGGCGCGAACTGGAAACATCCGGAGCGGATTTTGTGCTGGCTAGCATTGTGGCCGTGGAGGGATCCAGTTATCGCAAGCCCGGTACACTCATGCTGCTGGCTCAGGATGGCCGCCGCGCAGGCACGGTAAGCGGTGGATGCCTTGAAGCTGAAGTAGCTCGACGCGCATGGTGGCTTACCGCGGCCGGGCCGGTTGTTGAGCGTTACTCTACTGCCGATGATGAAGGTGATCGGCCTTTTGGCTCAGGCTGTGGTGGCGTCGTATATCTTCTGCTGGAGCGGCGACAGACGGCCAGGCCGCTTCTGGTCGCTTTGGAGACTGCCTTCAGGGCTCGCACTCCGCTGGCTATTGCAACGATCGTTGAAGGAGCGCAAATTGGTCGAAGAGCCTTCGCCGGTCTTCCGCAAGAAGGAGCGGACACACCTTCGTCTGCAGATCGCTTAAGTCGCATTGGCGAATTCGAGCTTTCCGAATTGGCGGCATTGGCGCTGGAAGGCTGCACATCAATTGAAACCACGATTCCTTTCGACGGCATCAAGACGCGCGTCTGGTCTGACTATCGTTCTGCGCGCCCCGGACTATGGATCTTCAGCGCCGGCGACGACGCTAAACCTCTGCTCGAACTTGCCCGCGAATTAGGCTGGTTCGTCGCTATCGCCGACGGTCGCTCTCATCTTGCGACGCGTGTTCGTTTTCCATCCGCCGATGATGTCCTGGTGCTGCCCATCGCAGATTTACCCGGTCCGGCCGGATCGCATTTGAGCCTGCTTGCAAGCGACGGGGCAGTCGTAATGACTCACAGTTTCGAACAGGATTCGCGCGTGCTGGCCTCGCTGCTGGCACTCAAATTCCCGCTCGCCTATCTCGGCGTCCTCGGCCCTCAACGCCGCACCCGTGAATTGCTGGCCGAAGTGGCGCATCTGCTTCATCTTCCCCCAAACACAGATCGCGTCGATCAATGGCTGGCTCAAATGCATGCGCCCACAGGCCTCGATTTAGGCGCGGATTCACCGGCAACCATCGCCTTCTCGATACTTGCCGAGATGCAAAAGGTGATTACTTCCGCGACCGGGCTGCCCCTGCGCCAGATACGTGCCGCCTATGAAACCGTTGCTCAACAAAGGAGCAGTTTGTAATTGCGGGATGCGGCCGCTCCGGAAGCCGCGACCGAATCCTTTGCAAGTATTCGTTGCAAAAAAGCGAACCAAAAGAGAAGATGGGGGGTAGGTGTGCCATTTTCTGCTGTAACCAGTTCATGCGCATGGCTTTATGGGAAACCAAGTGCGCATTAAGGGTGGGTTAGGCGCCACTTTGGCGCCAAAGGAACGCTGAACCGGAGTACCACCTATTTTGATGGTACACAGATTGAGGAAATTATCTGCAATGGGCGTGGCCTGAGGTTCGGGTCTTCGAATCTGGGAAAGCAGCAACCCAAACCATCCTTCCACAAAACCGTTCATTTTGGGGTTCACCAAACATTGACCAACCCCGGCGATTCTCAGGGTTGCCCAGGATTGATGGGATCGATGATCTGGAAACGACGCGAAATCAGGCTACCTTAGCCGCCAGGTGCGCTTCCAGCACTTCAAGAAACTTGGCAAGCCATGCGGGGTGAGCCGTCCATGCAGGACCGGTGACCAGTTTGCCGTCGACCACCGCTTCAGTGAAGTCTACAGAGACAAACGTCCCACCTGCCAGTTCCACCTCGGGTGCACAGGCCGGATAACAATTCAATTTACGGCCTTTCACCACGCCGGCCGCGGCCAGCAGTTGCGCCCCGTGGCACAGCGCGGCAATGGGCTTGCCGGTCTTGTCGAAGTGCCGCACGATATCGAGCACCCGGGCATTCAAACGCAGATACTCTGGCGCGCGCCCGCCGGGGACAATAAGCGCGTCGTAATGGGCTGCATCGACTTCGTCGAAAGTCGCATTCAGGGTAAAGTTGTGCCCCCGTTTCTCGGTGTAGGTCTGGTCTCCTTCGAAATCGTGAATTGCGGTACGCACCTGCTCACCTTTCTTCTTTCCGGGACAAACCGCATGTACCGTGTGGCCCACCATTTGAAGGGCCTGGAAAGGAACCATGACCTCGTAGTCCTCAACAAAATCGCCGGCAAGCAGCAACAGTTTTGCAGATTTCATCGCATTCATCTCCGGTAAAGGCTTGTCACTCGCGGGTGCCATCACTCCTACTGAAGTCTAAGGCAGCGCAGATTCGGGGCGTAATCCAACACATCTACAACATATCTATCTGATGGCATTTTCTCACCGCGGATTCATCTGACGACACGGCAAACATTGAACTTCGTGCACGCTCAAACAAAGGTGGGCTCGATACCCTAAAATTCTGCCATGCTCTCTCCCCCTGCGACCCTGGACGAGTTGAACGCGGGCATCGTTGGCTGCGAACGATGCCCGCGTCTGCGCGCGTATTGCGCTGAAGTGGCGCGCGTCCGTCGCCGTGCCTATGCGGACTGGGAATACTGGGGACGCCCTGTGCCCTCGTTTGGCGACCCGTTGGCGAGCGTGCTGGCGCTTGGCCTGGCCCCTGGAGCACACGGCTCCAACCGCACCGGCCGGCCGTTCACTGGCGATGGCTCGGGTGATTTTCTGTTTCCGGTGCTTCATGAGGCAGGGTTTGCATCGAGCGCGAAGTCGACGAAACGCGACGACGGCTTGACGCTCACCGGGTTATGGATCAGCGCGGTGGTCCGATGCGCTCCGCCAGGCAACAAGCCTACGCCCGAGGAGCTGCGCAATTGTGCGCCCTGGCTCGACGAGGAGATGAGCCTGCTGGGCAATCTGCGAGTGGTGGTCTGCCTGGGCAAGATTGCCTTCGACGGCTTCTTAAGATATGCAGCGCGTACCGGTTTGACTGCTGAGCACGACAGGCTTGTATTTGCTCATGGCGCAGAATTCGTTTTGCGCAAACGGTTAACCCTGATTGCCAGTTATCATCCGTCGTTGCAGAACACCAATACTGGCAAGCTGACGCGACCGATGTTTCTTTCCGTATTCAGGCGGGCGCGGAAATTAGCGGGTTTGGGAACATAATTCCATCCGCGAAACCCGGCGGCGGTGAAGGAGAATTCTGATCATGCTTCGCGGAAGTGGCAAATACGCTTTGGGAATAGGTCTGCGTCTCTCACTGCTGGTATTTCTGATGCCAGGCGGTTTCGCTTCCGCGCAGGGTCAAGCGGTGATGGCGGTGTCGAACCCCACGAATCTGGCGCGGCCGGAAGAGATTGTTGAGATTCCGCTGACGGAGATTCGGGCGAGGCTGGGCGGGAATCCGGCAAATCTCAGCGCCGAGGATTTGAGCAGCCACCGCGAGCTTCCAGTGCAAATGGAACGAGGCAGATCGAGCATGGCGGCTGACAAGTTGCTGGTGCTCGTAAGCCTGGATCCTCATGAGACGATGCGGCTGGTCATACATGCAACCTCGGAACCCGCACGAGGCACGCCCCTGGTGTTTGGCCGCGCTGTGCCGGAGCGCAAAGACGATTTTGCCTGGGAAAACGACAAAGTGGCCTATCGTGTCTATGGCCCGGCTCTTCAGGCCACCGGCGAAATCACTTCGGGGATCGACGTGTGGTCGAAGCGCGTTCCCGACCTGATCGTGAACACCTGGTACAGGCGCGACGCGGAAGGACAGCGCACGGACAACCCTGCCATGTCGTATCACAAGGATTCGGGGCAGGGCCTTGACTCCTATGAAGTGGGCCCGACGCGCGGCTGTGGCGGGACGGGGCTTTGGGCTAACGGCCATCTCTACGTTTCGAAAAACTATGTGCATGCCGAGATACTCGAAAGCGGCCCAATCCGCTTCCGTTTCCGACTGCGCTATGCGCCCTGGCAGGCCGATGGCTTCGAGGTTTCAGAAGAGAAGGTCATCACCCTCGACGCCGGGTCGCACCTCAATCGCATTGAATCCACGTTTTCATTCAGCAGAGTGCTGCCCTCCGGCAAAGAGGCGCCTCAATGGGCTGCCGGACTTGCGATGCACAGCGGTGCGCATCTTGCCACGTCCGACGACGGCGGCATTCTGTTGGTGTGGGAACCGCTCACGGACCCCCATGCCGGCATGGATGGCACAGCGATTGTTTTGGAACCGGGGCAAACTGCCAAAACAATCCAAGAACCGGGAAACGCGTTTGTGCTGCTGCCCGCGACGCCGGAGGCGCCCGTTGCATACTATGCCGGCGCAGCATGGTCAAAGGCGGATATACCCGATGAGGCCGCCTGGAGCCGCTATCTTGCCGGATTTCGTGAGCGCCTTCAACATCCGCTCAAGACACGGTGGCAGTCAATCGAATAAAGTGGATGGTTCAAGAGGAGTAGGTCGTCTGATGCGATTGATACAAGTTGCGGACGCCGTCCGCTATCCGCGCATGACCACCGCCGAATTGCGCGCCGCTTTCCTGGCGGATGAGATTTTCCGGCCCGGTCGCATTGATCTGGCCTATGTCGACCTGGACCGCACGGTGATTGGCTCTGCGGTTCCGCTGAAGGAACCGCTGACCCTCGAATCCGATCCCGATCTGCGCGCAGACTACTTTACAGAACGGCGCGAACTGGGCATTCTCAACATCGGTGGAGCGGGCTCGGTTGCAGTGGATGGGCATAACTTCGAGTTAGCTAACCTGGATGCCGTCTACGTGGGACGTGGGAGCAAGAATATCTTGTTTACAAGTTACAATGCCTCCACTCCGGCCGAGTTTTATCTGCTGAGTTATCCGGCGCATACCAGTTATCCGGCTGCGAAGATCGAGTCTCGAACCGTAGAGCCCGTTGTACTGGGCGCGCACGAGACGGCGAACCACCGAAGCATCACCAAGCTCGTTCACCTTGAAGGTACACGAAGCTGTCAACTGGTTATGGGTGTTACAAAACTGACAAAGGGGAGCGTGTGGAATACCATGCCGCCGCATACGCACATGCGGCGATCGGAGGTATATCTCTATTTCAACCTGGGACCTGACGATCGTGTAGTTCACCTGATGGGGCCAGCGCATGAGACTCGTCATATTGTTGTGGCCAACAAGCAGGTAGTTATCTCACCCGGCTGGTCGATCCACGCGGGGGTGGCGACGGCGAGTTACACATTCTGCTGGGGAATGGGGGGCGAGAACCAGGTCTACAGTGATATGGATCCGTTGGCTATCGCGGATCTGCTTTGAGGCAGACCATGAAAAGAGTATTCAGAGCGATCTTTCCCGCGGCATTCCTGCTGCTGGCGATGGGGGCAAAGCCACAAGTTATGAGATCCGATCATTGGAGTCCTGCAGAGTTATTGGAGCGCGCACAGCATCTGCGGCAATTAGCCGCGCAGGGTGACGGCTCAGCGAGCGAAATCCTCGAGAAGTATCCGCATCACTACACCATGCTCGCGTTCCGAAATCGAACCGGTGGTGGTGAGCTACATAAGAACTTCGCTGACCTGTTTTACATTCTTGACGGCCATACGACGTTGATCACCGGAGGAGAAGTTGTCGATCCGACAACGAGCGGGCCGGGAGAGATTCGCGGAACCTCGGTGAAAGGTGGAACGGCGCAGGAACTGAAAGCGGGCGACGTGGTGCATATTCCTGCCGGTATGGCGCACCAGATGCGGGTGGGCGATGGTGACACTGTCACCTATTTCGTGGTCAAGATTCAGGAGAATCAGTAGGAAAGTCCAAATAGAAACGGCACCTTGCCAAGCAGGATTCGTCGGCCAGTCTCTGCGTGGCTTCATTGATTTGCGTGCCTTAGTTGATTCTCAGAAGCATTTTGAGGGTGCTGCCGGGCACGCTTGTCATCCGGTCAAAAGCTTGCTGGCCTTCCTCGATAGGCATTTCCACCGTCCAAGGCGTCAGGTCGATCTCCCCCGCATTCAGCAATTTCAACGATCGTTCGAAATCCACCGGCGTATACGCAAACGACATGACCACGCGGTGTTCCTTGCGAATGCTGGTCACGAAGTCGATTTCACTGTGTTCCTGGCTCATCCCCAGCAGCACCACCAGGCCACCGGGCCGGCAGATATCAAATGCCCCTTGTCGCGCGGCGCCGGAACCCGAGGCATCGAGCACCAGGTCAAGACCGTGTCCGGCGAATCGGCGTGCTTCGTCACGACCCTCTTCAGTTGTGGCGTTCACGGCCACGGTGGCGCCCATCCTGCGAGCCACTTCCAGCCTCAAATCGTTTACGTCCTGCACCATGATCTCGCGCACCCCCAGGCGGAGCGCCGTCAACAACGCCATTGATCCCATCGTTCCACCGCCCACAATCCCCATCCGGAAGAACAGCGGTGGCGCCGCAATCCGGAAGAGATGAACGATGTTAGCGAGCGGCTCGGCCATCACGGCGCGCGCATCAGTCAGCTCGTCGGGAATCTCATACACCTGTGTTTCGGGAATGCAAACATACTCCGCATAGCAGCCGCTGGTCTTGTCCATGCCTAAGAGCCGCCAATTCTCGCACAGATTCTGCGCCCCGCTCAGGCAGGCCGTGCAGCGCCCGCAACTGATCAGAGGATTGGCAACCACGCGCCGGCCGTCCGACCTGAGACCCACCAGTTCGTGGCCCATCACCATGGGCGGAATTCGGCGGCGGCTGTGACCCAGAAATCCCGACATATCGGAGCCGCAGATACCCGCGGCGCTGACGGCAATTTCGCTTTCGCCTGCCAATGGGCGGGGTCGCGGACGATCTTCCAGCAAAACCTGCCGTGGCGCGGTATACACCAAAGCGCGCATTTTTCTTCTCCCGTACGGGCCCTGCCGTCTTCCGGTTCGAGTGCGCCCTGGTTCTCAGGACAACCCGCATCAGCGCGCGGCAAACGGGCCATGTACCTCTTGAAGAATAAGGCCAAAGGGGGAGTGGGCCGTAACACGCAGGTCTATACTCTGTTTGTGCTGAAACGAATCCATCTCAATTCTCGAGGGAACAGCGTCATTCTGTTCTGCGGGCTCATGCTGGCACTTGCGACCGCCGATTTAGCGGAGGGGCCTGCCGTTACAGCGTCGCCGCTCGCTGACTCTACGCAGCTGATTGTAGTTACCACGGCAGACTGGAGCACCGTCGACGGTGTGCTGCGGCGATACGACCGGGCGGAGGCAGGAAAACCGTGGCGACCTGTTGACGATCCTATTCCGGTGGTGGTGGGGAAAAAAGGGATGGGCTGGGGTATCGGGGTTTCGGCCGTTCCCACACAGGGTCCCGATGATCCCGTGAAGAAGGAAGGCGATCTCAAGTCCCCGGCAGGAGTTTTTCGTCTCGGAACGGCCTTCGGTTTTGCTTCGAAGGAGCCTTCAGAATGGAAGATGCCGTATCTGACACTCACTCCTACGATCGAATGTGTGGATGATTCGCATTCAAAGTTTTACAACCGCGTGGTCGACCGTTCGACCGTTACACCCGACTGGAGCAGTTCAGAGCACATGCTCAGTGTGGGCGAATACTACCGCTGGGGTGTGGTGATCGATCACAATCCCCGCAGCCGGCCTGAGGCTGGATCGTGCGTCTTTCTTCATATCTGGGGCAGCGATGGCGGTGGAACGGAGGGCTGCACGGCGATGGCGCGACCGCACATCGAAGCGATTCTGGCGTGGCTTCGGCCGGCTGCGAAACCCCTCCTGGTGCAGATGCCTTTGAGCCAATACCGACAGATGGAGAAAGTTCTCAACCTGCCGCCTGAGTAATTCCGTCTGACTTAGAACTCTACGCGCGCGGCGAACTGTGCCAGGCGGTAGTTCGTGAGCAGCGCGGTCGCCTCCCCAAAAGATTGCGGACCGTCCAAAGTGGAACTGATCGACTGCGGATCGAAACGCACGCTATTGGTGGTGTTGAACATATCCCAGCGAAGAATCAGCTTGACTCTTTCAGTTAGTGGGAACGTTTTGTTCACGCCCTCATCCCAGTCGAAATAACCGTCGCCGCGAAGTGGATTCCGAGTTCCCGACTGCCCTGGCAGCGCATGCGCAAAGGCGGCAAAGACCGCCGCGGGGTCAGCAAACCGCTGCGCCAGACTTCCCCGGGCATTCGCGCGGGAGGGTATGGGCGCGACCTGTTCGGCGTAGCCCTGAATGTCCCAGTTGGTGGGGTAGTAAGCGCCGTTGTTGACCTCGAATGGGAAGCCGCTCGTCCACCGGACGATGCCTGTGGTCTGCCACCCGCCAATCAGTTCGTTGGCGAGGTGATTCGCGCCGGAAAGGAATCTCTTTCCGCTTCCAATCGGCAGGTCCCAGACAAAGTTGGAGTTGAGTTGATGGCGCACGTCGTAGTCCGAGGGGCCATAGAGCTGATTCGGCTCCCAGGTGTTCATGATTTGCGCGTAGTTGGTACTTGCCGAGTTTCCGAGACGCTCGGCCTGGGAGGTGATATCGAGCGACTTGGCGAAGGTGTAGTTGAAGTCTGCCTGGAGGCCGCCGAAATGCTGTCGATACACGGCTTCAAGCGCATTGAAGTTGGAGTAGCCCACCGAACGCCATGCGTAAAGAGCCGAATACTGGTCGTGATAGTAGCGAAAAGCGGGATAGCTGACGCCGGCGCCGATATTGCTGTTGGGCAGTGAGCCGGGCGTGTCGAGTTGATAAAGCGCATAGGTTTCGTTGTAGAGGTTGCTCAGGTAGAGCGCATAGACGTTCTGTGTCGCGGTGAGCGGGCCGTATCCCAGGCCGATGTCCTGCCCGTCGAGAGCGCCGAACTCCTGCTCCCAGTACGAAACGGGCGCCACCGAGGCAACGGCCACATTAGCGCGCGCCATCTTTGCCATTTGCGAGGCAGCGGCAAAGTAGGATGTTCCGCCGACGGTTAGATTGATCGGCATGGCGACGTCTTCCTGCGCCAACTGGCGATGCGCAATACGGCCCACCCAGGAGACTTCGACGGATGCGCCATTGTGCAGCGCGCGTGTGACGGAGAAATCGAACAGGTGCGAGTAGGGCGTCTTGATTCCGGAATCAAGTCCCCAGCTAATCGCGAAGCTCCCGTTACCGCTGGCGGCGGGCACGGCGGGAAATCCTCCCATCGGCGCGGAGGGCAACAGCGATTGCGGGACGGCGTTGATGCCGGTGAAGCGCGGTGCGGTTTCAATGGGCACCGATCCCGGAGCATTAGACAGGTGAGAAGAGAGCCCATAGGAACCCGTGGTGTCGAAGTTTTGCACGATCGCCGCGCCAAAGTGATCGAAGACCAGCGAGTAGCCCGCGCGAATGCTGCTCTGCTGGTTGCCAAGGAGCTTTTTCCAGAAGCCTTCCGACGGAGCGGGCGAAAATGCAATCGCGACCCGCGGGCCGATGTCGTTCTTGTCCGGGGTCCAGAAATCCGGCGCATGGTTGTAGCGGCCATTCAGGTTGAAGGCAACTTCTCCGACATTGTTTGCAGCGCCTCCCGACGCCGCCTGGGCGACGCTGCCGCTAAAGTATCGTGCAAGGGGATATTGCTCACAAGTGGAGCCTACGAACTGGCAGGTTCCGACCTGTGTGCCACTGGTCTCCGCGGGCGCCTGCAGATAGGAGTAGCGGAGCCCATAGGTGAGTGTGAGTGTGCTCAGGATTCTCCAGGTATCCTGGCCGTAAAGTTCATACTCGTTCCAGCGGTAGTCGCGCTTGATGGGAGCCCCCACGGCAAGGGTGCTGCCGGTCTTGGTGTAGTTGTAGATTGCATCGCCCTCGGTGATGGTTCCCACGACATTCATGAGCGCGGCGTTGTACTCGTTGCCGTAATTGGCAAAGTCGACAGCCGGATAGCCGTATGCTTCGGGATCGAATGGCCCGTTGCTATTAGCGATGGTGGAGCTGCGCGTAAGCCAGCCCTGGTTCATCTGGCCATCGGGATACGATTGCGCATTGCTGACGCGCTGGTCGTCGATGAAGCGGATATCCGTGCCAAACGCCAGGTTATGGTTGTGTTTCGTCCACGAAACGTTGTCGACAACATTCTGAACCGGAATGATGAATGAAGTTGAATAGTCGGTCGAGGTTGGTTGTGCTACCTCGGCGAAGTAGATTACGGGCTGATTGGCGGCGCCCGATGTGGCAACACCCTCGCGGGTGAGGCCATAGCGCAGATCGTTCACCAGGTTTGTGCTTATCACAAAGGTGTAACCGGCCGCGAATCCCTTGTTATTGGTGAGGACGGTAGTCTGCGGCTGCTGACCGGAAAACGCGGGCGCCGTTGGTTCGCTGTCATTCTGCAAATTGCCTCGCCAGAAAAGCGAGTGCCTGCCATTGGAACCGGCGTTCCAGTCGATACGGCTAATGTAAGTGTCATATTTCCGATGAATGGTGTAAGGGAATCGATAACCAATGCTGTTGAGCCCATCGCCCTGGGTGGGATCGTTGCCCTGAGGGTAGTTATTGAGAACTTGCAGCAAGGCGGCGTCGTTTCCGATCCCTTGCGGGTCCATGTTCTGAATGTCAGAGGGGGAAAGAGTATATACAGAATCGCCACCGCCGGAATTGACGTAGTCGTAGTTCAACGAACCAGCGCGGTAGCTGGTTGTAGGGACAACCCCGGCGTTGACGCTGGTACCCTGCGAGTCGCGCCGGCCCTCGTAATTCAGAAAATAGAAGAGCCGGTCTTTGATGACCGGGCCGCCGACAGCAGCACCGAAGATATTGCGGACCAGGCTCTCAGGACGATTCGGCAGAGAGGCTACAAGCTCCTGTTGCTTGTTGAAAAAATCGTTCGCTTCAAGAAGATTGGAGCGGTTGTATTCGTACACCGCGCCATGAATTGCATTCGAGCCGCTGCGCGTCACGAGTGCGACTTGTGCGCCGGATGAGCGGCCTTCTTCCGCGTTGGGATTGCTGGTGGTGACGCGGAACTCCGCGACGGAGTCCTGGGTGGCACGGAGCACGCTCGTAAATGCGTACCCGTTGTTGATGTCGTTGACGTCGACGCCGTCGAGGGTGATGTTGGACTGATCGCTGCGGCCGCCGTTCACCGAACCTGCCCGCGAATCAGTTGGGTTGTTTCCCACGCCTTGCGTGCCGCTCACATCGTCGGAGCGGCCCAGGAAAGTTACGCCGGGCTGCAGGCTCAGAAGGTCAGGCACATTGCGCTGATCAAGGGGGAGAGACGCCACCTGATTGCCGTCGAATGCATTGCCCAGGGTTGCATCGGTGGTGTTCAGCATCTCCTCCGCACCAGAGACTCACTGTTACCTGCGCGGTAACCGTGGCCAGCTTCAATTGGACATTGGCCGTCGCGGGCTGGCTAACCAGGAGGTCCAAGTTGGTTTTTTCGGCGGTCGCGAATCCGGGAGCCGAAACGGCGAGCGTGTAGCGGCCGGGTACAAGCTGAGAGAACTGGTATTGGCCAGTACTGCTGGAAGTGGTTTCGCGCTTGGCACCTGTGGACTGAAGCGTGAGAGTGACCTTAGCGTTGGGAACGACGGCTTCGCTGCTGTCGGTGACCCGCCCATTCAGCGAGGTGGAGGCCTGCGCCAAAGACATGCTGGACGCGGCGACAAACAACATGGGCAGAAGGAATAGCGCTCGAAAGGCTCTTAGACGGATCACGTCGCGGCTCCTGAGAGGGGAAAGTCACTTCGCTGGGAAGCGGGTATTGGAAACTCAGAACTTCAAGGCACGAAATGAGAGCCGCATTCGAAAGCCGTTTCGGCCCTTGCCCGGCTCGGATCAACAAATGTTGGGGTAAATATATCATGTCGTGAAAAACGCGATATCGCTTATGTTCGGCTCCGAGCCAACGGAATGAACTCACGGCTTGTGCGAGTTGCCCTGGGCGCGCATTCGGCTCCAGCGCGTGCGAGGCCCCTGTTTCTATGGGCTGAAGCTTCAGTGTCGTCGAACGACGCTAACAAAGAATTTGTGGTACGCTTTTCCCGTCTAAAGACGAGAATTCCCGGCTATCTTCTGCGGGTTCCCTATCTCCGGAACGTGCGGATGTGCGCTGCCTGTTAACGAAGTTAGGGTCCGACGAGCTAACTCAACTTCATTCGGGGAGAACTTGCGATGCCTGCAACGCTATGTTCCGTCCGCTCCACGATAATTGCAGATGTTCTTCCTCATGTTTCGAATCACGTGCGGAAGCTTCGCAAGCCCACTCTTCATTTTTTCATCCTGGCTGGCGTGTTGTGTGTCGCAAGGAACAACGCATCTGCGCAAGTAGGCAGTACGGTCAGTCCCGGCATAGCCGCCCCGCGCCCCATGATCACCCAACCAGTGGATGAGTTGCAGCGCACGGTCCTCAGGGGAAATACTCATCCTCTTGCGCGCCCGGCGTTTGACCAGGGTATTGCGCCCGCCAACCTGCCCATGCAGCGAATGATCCTGGTTCTGAAGCGCAGCGCCGAACAGGAATCCTCGCTGCGCGAGTTACTCGACGACCAGCAGACCAGGACTTCCCCGCGATATCACCAGTGGCTGACGCCCGAGCAATTCGGCAAGCAGTTCGGACCCGCCGACGGCGACGTGGAAACCATCGAGGCGTGGCTCGAATCGCACGGGTTCATGGTTTCGGCAGTTTCCAAAGGGCGAACGGCAATCGAGTTTTCCGGCACCGCGGACCAGGTCCGGGAGGCGTTTCACACAACGATCCACAAATATGGAATAAACGGGGAACAGTACTGGGCCAATAGCAGCGATCCTTCCATTCCGTCCGCGCTCGCGCCGGTTGTGAAGGGTGTGTTATCGCTGCACAACTTCCCTCGACGCCCCCAATCCACCGTGCAAGGGAAACAGACGCGGGTGGCGCCGGGCCCACTTGTGCCCTCGCCGCTCTTCACTTACACGCAGGGCCAGAACACCTATTACGGCCTCGGTCCCACCGACTTTGCAACCATATACAACGTGCTGCCCCTGTGGAATGCGGGTATTGACGGCACCGGGCAAACTATCGCGATCGTCGGCGAGACCAATATCCACATCACGGATATTGAGGACTTCCGCAAGATATTCGGACTGCCGGCCAAGGATCCGCAGGTCATCCTGAACGGCCCAGACCCAGGAGTCGTGGGCGACGAGCCCGAAGCAGTTCTGGACGTGTCCTGGTCGGGTGCGGTGGCCAAAAATGCCACCATCGACCTGGTGGTATCGGCCAGCACGGAAGCCTCATTGGGCGTTGATCTCTCCGCCCTTTACATTGTGGATAACAACCTGGCTCCCGTAATGAGCGAAAGCTACGGCGAATGCGAAGCCGTACTCGGCAATGGGGGCAACGCTTTCTACAATGCCCTGTGGCAACAAGCGGCCGCGCAGGGCATCAGCGTGGTGATTTCGGCAGGCGATGGAGGCTCTGCTGGATGCGACGATTTTAATGGCGAGGTGGCCGCTCAGGACGGATTGGCTGTGAGCGGCTTCGCTTCCACACCGTATAACGTTTCGGTGGGCGGCACCGATTTTGACCAGACCACGTCGACTGCCGCGACCTACTGGAGCGCAACTAATAAGGCTGCTACCGGTGCCTCGGCGCTGTCCTATATTCCAGAAACAACCTGGAACCAATCATGTGCGGGAATGGGAATCGCCCAGTGTACAAGCTCTTCCAATGACCTGAACATCCTGGGTGGTAGCGGCGGACCCAGCAGTTGTTCCACTCTGGATAACAGCGGCAGTTGTCTCTCCGGCTACGGCAAACCGTCATGGCAAACTGGGACCGGAGTTCCCGCTGATGGTGTGCGCGATCAGCCCGATGTATCTTTGTTCGCGAGCGTCGGCTTCAACGGAAGCTTCTACATTATCTGCGAGGCGGACTTTAGTCCATTTGGACCTCTACCTGGCTTCCAGCAGGTATGCAGCCTAACGAACAACAGTTTCGTGGGCATCGGGGGGACCTCCGCTTCCGCACCTGCCTTCGCTGGCATGATGGCGCTGGTCAATCAGAAGGTGGGCGCACAGGGATTGGAATCGCGTCAAGGCAACCCTAACTACATCCTGTACAAACTGGCGGCACAGAATGGCGCCAGTTGTAATTCTTCCACAGCGGCGGCGACTGGAAATTCGTGCATTTTTTACGACATCACCAAAGGAAACGACGCGGTGCCATGCATCGCCGGAACTCCCAACTGCGGAACAGGACCGCCGGGCGGTTACGGAATTCTGGTCGACTCGAACGGCAACCCGGCCTGGACAACCGGCCCCGGCTATGACCTCGCGACCGGACTGGGATCGGTTAACGCCAACAACCTGGTGAACGCCTGGAGCACCGCTTCGTTTACGCCCAGCACAACCGCGCTTACCAATGTGTCTCCGGTGAACCTTGTGCACGGACAAGTGGTAACCGTGAGCGCCACGGTGGCTGCGAAGAGTGGAGGAGGTACGCCAACCGGAATGGTTGCGCTGATCGCCACGCCAGCAAACCAGAATCTCGGCATCGGCGACTTTGCGTTGGTCAACGGACAGGCCAGCGGCACGACTACACTGCTCCCGGGCGGCACTTACAACGTGACGGCACATTACGCGGGCGATTCCACCTTCGGCGCAAGTGATTCCGCGCCAACACAAGTAACTGTCGGAAAGGAGAACAGCCAAACCACGGCGACTCTGGAAGCGTATAACTTCTCAAGCGGCAGCTTTTATTCCACGAACACAACCCCTTATGGATCGATATTCTTTCTGCGTAGCGATGTGACGCGCGCAACTGGCGCAACGTGCGCCCCGAACCCAGTACAAAGTCAGATAGCATGTCCTACGGGATTGGTAAGTTTCAATTACAACGGCAAGGCCCTGGATGCCGGCAGTTATGCTCTGAACACGCAAGGCTATACCGAAGATCAATCGCTCGCCTCCGAGTTCACCGCCGTCGGGAGCTACGCGCTTCAGGCGCAATACGGTGGTGACAACAGCTATAACCCGAGTTCAGCCGCGCTGAACGCGATAGTGACCCAGGCGCCGACAAATATTAATTACCTTGAAATTCAGGACCTCTCTGTGCAGTGTTGCAGTGGCAACAACTATCAGGCCTATTCGGGTCAGTTATTCCATATCATTACGACCGCCTATACACAGAGCACCATGCCCGCCCCAACGGGAACGATTGCGTATCTCGAAAACGGCAACCCGGCCCCCGGCACTGTTATTTTGACTCCCCTGAATGGACTGTATACGGGAGGCTTCGGCGAGGTCGAATTTGCCTACCTCAGTGGATCGCTGGCCAGTTCAATCGATGCACCCGGTAACTATACTTTTACCGCGTCTTATGTCGGAGATTCGAACTACCTGGGATCGAAGAGTCCATTCCCGGTGAACGTTACAGTAGTGGACACGACCTTCAACATCGCTACGCCCATCTCAAATTTGACGATTGCCGCGCCGGGGCAATCCGGAGTGGCGTCAATCACCCTGAATGGGGTGGACAATTTTGCAGGAACCATAAACGTCAGCTGTTCGCTTCCCTCTGCGATGAAGGAGGCCACTTGCCCGGCAACATCCGCAAATCTGTTCGGTACTGCGACTGCCACAGCGCAACTGACGATTACCACCACAGCGTCCCATCCATTGCCGGGAAGCCGGATATCCGCCAAAAATGCTTATGGATTCGGGGTGCTGGCGTGCGCATTCCTATTTCTGTTACCTAAGACAGGGCGGCGCAGATTTCCCCTGGTAGTGCTTTTGCTCGTATGCATTGCCGGATTCACAAGTTGCGGCGGAAGCAGCAGCGGAGGCGGCGTACAGACGGACCCGGGAACCCCGGCCGGGACCTACACGGTGAGCATCACTGCGACCTCAGTGGGAATCACTCGAACCGGGAGCTTCAGCTTGACTGTTCAGTGACCTTCCTGAACGGGGAGCCCAACTTGGCTGCAGATTTTATGGAGCGGGAGACCGGGATCGAACCGGCGACATTCAGCTTGGGAAGCTGACGTTCTGCCACTGAACTACTCCCGCCCTTTAAAATCAATTGTTTACTCAATCGGCGACTGCATACTAGCCAAATTACCAGCGATTTTGCTGCGATGGGGTTCAGGTGCCGGGCCTCTACTCCGACCTCTGATTCCGTGATCGCGAATTCGCGGTGGCTAGCAAACACGACTGACCACATCGGGCAAACAACCCACCTTAAGAAGTATCTCTCGCACAACGGCAAATGGCAATTTTTCCCGGTTGCCAAGGTCAATGGGCGGCCGAAGCCGGAACTCGTGATCATCGACGGACAGCCGCCGCGGGGAACAAGCGGCACCTTCTCTGCCTCCAGTGGCGAGAGCACGGCATGCGCCGCACGCGGCCGGTTGGCACCTCGCCGCGCGAGGCCCTCGACGCCTGGCAGCTTCACTCCGGCATCCTTGCCGGTGAGATTGAGCCGCCCGAAGAAGAAGCTGCAACCAAGGCTGGCCGTTCGACGACGATTCGGGCCGCCGTCGATGAATACCTGGCCGAAATGAAGGCCACTAAGGGCGAAGCCACCTGGCGCGCCTACCCGGTCGATCTCGCCGGTTCGAGAAGATCACGAAAAAACATTACGTGGACCAGCTCGGGCACTCCGATGCGATGACGCTCTTCGCAGCCGGCCGCGATGAAGAACTGAATCAGAAGACGATCAACAAGCGCATGATCATCATGCTGCAGGCCATGCGCCGGGCGGGCGCGCAAATTCAGCTTCACAAGGCGGGTTCGACTCCCGCCGCCTCCACCATACTTAAGACTTTTATTTTCATGCACTTACCAATCAGGGCCTAAAAATCGGGTCGTTTTTGTGACCGTTTTGTACCCATTTTGTACCAGGGACAAAAAGCCTCCCGATTTTTTGACCCATTTCAGCGTTCGAGCAACACTCCAGCTGAAGTGGGAGGCCCTCATGGATTCGTTCGTCTTCACCCGTCACTCTTCCGACTGCAAATTCAAACGTGACCGGTTCTGCAACCGCTGCAACTGCCCCAAGTGGGTCGAAGGCAGGTTCAACCATGAACGCTTCCGCAAGAGTGCCTCGACCAGGGTTTGGGGCGAGGCCGAACAGTTCCGCGAAAAACTGGAAGAGGCTCTGTCCAGAGGGCTACCGCTAGACGGTCTTCACGCGGACTCGATCACGGCACCTGCCGCACCGCCCTCACCTCTTCGCGCCTCGGCGGCTCAACCGCAATCTACGGCCACCGCCTCCGTTCCGATTTCACCGGGACCGGCCGCAGCCCCACCTGAGGTGAATGCGCCCTCCACATCTCAAAGCGGCGCCCAGTCCACCGGTAGGCAGAAGGCGAGAGTTACGGTCCAGAAGGCCGTCGATGCCTACATGACCGACGCCCGCAGCCGAGGGCTCAAGTCGGACACGATCAAGAAGCTCGAGAGAATCTTTGAGAAGCAGTTCCTCCCCTGGACAAGGGTGCAGGGACTCGAATACCTCGATGAGGTCGATCTTGACGCCCTGCTCGCCTTCCGCAGCACGTGGACCGAGGGTGCCATCGTCAGGGTAAAGAAGCAGGACCGCGTCATCGGCTTCTTTTGGGACTGCTTCCGCCGCAACTACGTCACCCAGAATCCCGCTCTGTCGCTCAGCAAAATCAAGACTACCCCGGTTCCCACCGATTATTTCCCCCGCGATGAGTTCGATAGGATCATGGCTGCCACCGAAGTTTATGGCGACGCTCGCGGCGGCTTTATTCCGATCAAGGACACCCGTACCAGACTGCGTACTTTGACACTACTGATGCGCTGGAGCGGGCTCCGCATCCGCGACGCGGTGACGCTTGAACGGCACCGTCTGCATGGCGACAGCCTCCTGCTCTATCAAGCCAAGACCGGGCAGGCGGTCTATGTGCCGCTTCCCGCCCAAGTCGTCGATGCATTGGTGAATATCCCCGATGGTCCCAGGCCGAACCCACGCTATTTCTTCTGGAGCGGCAATGGAGCCGCCAAATCTGTGGTGGCTGACTGGCAACGAGCCTATCGTCGTCTCTTCGAGTTGGCCGATATCCGAGAGCTCGATGGCGAGCTGAAGCGTTGCCATCCCCACATGTTCCGCGACACCTTTGCGGTCGAGATGTTGCTCGCCGGAGTTCCCATGGATCAGGTCTCGATACTCCTCGGGCACTCTTCGGTGAAGATCACGGAGCGACACTACGCTCCCTTCGTGAAGGCACGGCAGGTCCAACTCCAGAAGAGCGTGCGCAACGCGTGGAAGGTCGGCGAGCCCTCAGGTCAGGGACCAGACAACCATCCGTCGAAAGCCGCACGCCCCACCGGCAAACAAAAGGGGTGGGGGCTGATCGACAACACAAGACGGAAAATCCGGACGGCGTGACCGTCACTGGACGCGGAGGCCGGAATATCCCGCCATGCGGATCTGAAAGGTGGCATGAACCTGTTCCCAGTATTTGTCGAGGATATGGAAGATGCGTTCGTCCTCATGCTCGTTCAAGATCAGCATGCGAATCCACGAGCGCAGCAGCATCGACTCGATCACGTCCTCTGGTACGCCTTCCTGTTCGCAGTGAAAAATGGCGTGATGAATCTCGTCGATAACGACGGCATTCTCGCGTTCTCCTTCCTCACCGGGAGCAGGCGGTTTCCCGAACCAGCTTCCGTCGGTCGCCCGCGCCGCTTCGATCTTCGCGATTAGCTTCTCGACCGCGGCGCTGGTCGAAACCGGAAGGCGCTGCTCCGGCAGGTCGTCACGGAGCTGGTTCAGCACGTTCCTGACGGAAGCGCTATCGACATAGTCGAAGCGGTGGTGATCGGTCGGGTCCCACTCACTGTCCGCGGCTCTGCTCCGTCTTACGACAACGTCCAGCCACGATTCACGGAATATCTGTTCTACCGCGAACGAGCTGATTCCCTGCTCGTGAGCCGAAAGCACGGCAATCCCAAACTCAGACGCGGCGAATCGTCTCTGCCTGCCGATCGCGGATCGGCCAGACTCGTGATGCAGGCGGAAGCAGAGATCGATGATGCGGCCTTCCATTGCTGTCCGCCGATGGTATTCCTGGAGCAGAAGGTCCCACTCCTTGAGTTCCTTCTTGCTCCAATCGTCCCGATTCTCGCTGGTCACAAAATTACCGGTCTTCTCGAATGCGTAAATAAAATCGGGGCTCGCTTTTTCTCTTCGGAACTTGGCGAGCATTTCGGCGCGCCATGTGGTTTCGCGAGCCTCCGCATCCCGGCGCAGCGCTTCGTCGGTTTCAGGGCCTCGAGTTGAGTCCGAAGAATCGACAGTCCCTGCTCTGAACTTGTCTCTCAACTGGATAGCCTCCGACAGAATCGCTCCCCATGCCCTTGCACTGAATTCTATTTTCTTCCAATCTTGCCTGCCAAAGCGAGCCAGCACCGCTTTGCCGGGGCCCGCGCGCCGCAACGTTCGCCTCAGCCGTCGCCTCGATTTCTTCCATGTAATCAATCAATTTGACCGAATTTCCAACTCGAACTACAGCTACTTTGTGCTGGTCTGATGAATCCGCCGAATCCATCAGCGTTCTCGGCGGTTCGTCATGGCCCGATCAGCGTTATCCGACCCAGGAGAGATGCCACATGGATTTCCAACACGCTCTTAATGGTCCAGAAACCTTGCAGCAACCGGTGGGGTTGCAGGCACTCGAAAGACACTACACCGTGGCCCAGTTGTCAAAGCTCTGGTTTTTCAGCGAAAGCACGATTCGACGCCTGTTTATCAAGGAGCCGGGAGTCATCAAGATCGCTCACCAGCCGACGAGAGTGAGGAGAGGCTACACCGAAATAGTCGAATGCGGTGGGCGACATGCGGCCAACCTGAAGTTGCTCAGGCAATTCGGCGCCGGTGAGCGCCATTGTGTACACGTCCTCCGCAACGGCACCATCGAGCACCGGAGACTTGGCAAACTGGACGAACTGTGGGCCATCGAGAGCCAGATCGTAGGGGTCGGGATCTTTGTCGTAAAGATGAAGATGCACCATCCGCATGGCACCGCGGTATGGGTACGGATCGATAAGCACTGCGTGCACAACGCTATAGATGGTCGTCTGGGCGCCAATCCCCAGAGCCAGCGTAATTACGCAGACAAAAGCAAAGCGTGGACTCTTACTGAACTGACGAAACGCAAATCTAACGTCCTGCCAAAGGCGTTCGAATGGCGCCCAACCCCATGCCTCGTGAGTTTGCTCTCGAATCAGAGCCGCATTGCCGAGAGCGCGCCGAGCTGCGTATCGGGCATTCTCTGGTGACAGTCCTCGTTCCCTCTGTTCTTCTTCTTCCAGTTCCAGATCGGATCGAAGCTCCCGCTCCAGATCCGCATCCCGCTTTTTGACCTGCCACCATCGCATATCAGTTCTCCTCAGCGGCGGGCCACATTACGCGGGCGACTGCTTCCATCATCTGCTTCCACTGCGACTCTTCGAGCACGAGCTGTTTCTTGCCTTTGTCCGTCAATCGGTAGTATTTAAACTCCCGGTTGCGGTCGGGAGCAGTCTCCCATTTGGCACTCACCCATCCTCGTTGTTCCAGCCGGTGCAGCGCTGGATAGAGCGAACCGTGCTGCATCTGAAGAAAATCGTTCGTAGTCCGCTGAATGTGCTTGCCGATCTGATGTCCATGGGTGGGGCCGTAAAGAAGTGTCCGGAGGATGAGCATATCCAGAGTCCCCTGTAGAACTGCCATGCTCTGCTTTGTTTGCTTTTCGGTGGAAGCCATTCGACCCTCAATAGAAATCGATGGTAGACACTCGACTATCGAGTGTCAAGGCGACGATTCGAAGCAGATTTTGGAATGACAGCTTCAGTGAGGCGTTAATCCGCCCGATCTGGAGTTCAAACCGCGCGCCCCGGGTAGAGCGTCCGATCCAGAACCCAGCAAATTCCAGGTTATCTTACTTGACCAGAAGTTCATTCCCGCACACTTCCAACCAATCGAGGAGACTCCATGAAACCATCGAAACTTTATGAGGCGCTTCACGCGCTGATCGGCGAACGTGTGCCCCTGCATATCTGGGGCGCTTGCGGCGTCGGGAAGTCGCAGATCGTCTGCTCAGGTCGCCAACGATCTCGACTACGACTTTCTCGACGTGCGGGCCGTGCAGCTTGACCCGGTCGATCTTCGGGGTCTGCCGCGGATCGCCGAAGACCAGACCGAATGGGTGCCACCCAAGTTTCTCCCCACCACAGGCAAAGGCATTCTCTTTCTCGATGAACTGACCTCTGCGCCGCAGATGACCCAGGCCGGCTGCTATCAGCTGGTGCTCGACAGGAAGCTCGGCGAGTATGTGCTGCCCGACGGCTGGGTGGTCATCGCCGCCGGCAATCCGGCATCGGAGCGTGGAGTCCATTTCGCAATGCCGCGACCGCTTCGCAACCGGTTCGTGCATTTGGACCTCGAACCGGATCTCGACGACTGGTGCAGGTGGGCGGTGAAGGCTCAGGTCCGTCCTGAGATCATTGCCTTCCTCCGCTTCAAGCCGGACCTTCTGCATACGGCGGACGCGACCTCAGACGCTAACGCGTGGCCCACTCCGCGTTCCTGGGAGATGGCCTCACAGGTGCTTTGCGGTATCGCCCGTCGTCAGAAGATGCAGTTTCTCTCGGGGGCCAGCGAGTTTGAGGCGCAGCTCCTGGATGGAACGGTGGGGCCGGCAGCGGCTTCGGAGCTTGTCGCTTTCATTCGGCTGTTTCGCCAGTTGCCTTCGATCGACGAAATCCTTCTGAACCCCACAACGGCGCCGCTTCCCACGGAGCCTTCCGCGCAAATCGCCATTGCTACCGCCCTGGGAAGGGCCATGAGCGACACCTCGGTGGGGAGAGGAATCGCGTATCTCGACCGAATGCCAACCGAAATGCGGGTGATGGCAATGCGCGACGCGGCGGCGCGGGACACCGCCATAACCCACACTCCAGAATTCGTTCGCTTCGGAGTGGAATGCCGGGAGGCCATCCAATGATCACAGAAAAGGCAATGCTCGCCGCCGTCCACATCAGCATCTGGACGGCCGTCAAACATGACCGCAAAGTCAGCCGAGACGTGGCCGATCAACATGGGGCGCACCAGGGCGCAGGTCGCTACAACAAGCAACTGTTACGCGGCGCAGACAAACTGGAAGAGCTACGCACGTTGGCCGGGCAGATCCGGCAGCACTTCTACAAGATCACCCTGCCCTGGTCCGACGAGGGGTTCCGGCTGCTGCCAGCGAACTTCTACTTCGATCTCATGGCGCGGATGCGCGAGTTCGAGGCCGGATTTGAACAGGGCGTCGAGAGCTTTCTTGGCGTCTATCCCCAATACATTGAGCAGGTAAAGCCGGAGTTAAACGGGCTCTTCCGGGAGGAAGACTACCCGGCTGTGGAGAAGTTGAGGGAAAAATTCGGGGTCAAGCTCGAAGTGCTGCCCATTCCGTCTGGCGCCGACTTCCGCGTCCAGATGTCGGCCGAGGAGCAGGCGCGGGTCTCGCGCGAGATAGATTCTAACGTCCGCGAATCGCTGATGCGCGGTGCGTTTGGCAACTAACCTTGGCCCATCTTCGGAAGTTAACTCTGGCCCACCTGTGAGAAGCTTAGTGGGCCATTGTGGTGTTGAGGAGGTTCGATGGGGCCGGGCTGGAGCGTAGCGGAAGCCCGGCCCCATCGAGTGAGATCTATCAGCCTGTCGGTTTGCTCCTGCCTTTCTCCATGGTTCTTCGGAAGCGATAGCTGTCAGTTCCGGTCTCGATGATGTGGGCTCGGTCGGTGATTCGATCGAGAAGGGCTTTGCAGAGCCGGGCGTTGGGGATCACCTGGGTCCATTCGGAAAAGGGCAAGTTGGTGGTGATGATGACGGCAGCCTTTTCCGCACGTTCAGCGATGACCTGGAAGAGGAACTCGGCGCCGAGGTCTGCCATGGGTACATAGCCCACTTCGTCGATGGCGATCAAGTCGTAGCGATCCCAGCGGGCAAGCACGCGACGCAGTTGCAACTGCTGCTTGGCCTCGACCAGTTCGTTGACCAAGGCGGCTGCTGTGGCGAAGCGCACTCGTCGTTTCTGACGACAGGCAGCCACACAGAGCCCGGTCAACAGATGCGTCTTGCCAGTGCCGCAGTCACCTATCAGGATTACCGGTTCAGCGCGTTCGATATAGCCGCCTTGAGCCAGTTCACTGATCTCCGTGGCACGAATCTGGGGAGCCTTGGAGAAGTCGAACTCGTCCAGAGTCTTGGTCCGTGGCAGGCGTGCATCCTTGATGCGGCGTGCGATGGTGTTGCGCTCGCGCTCTTCCAACTCAACCGCCAGCAACGCCTCCAGGTATCGCAGATATGTCTGCCGCTGCTTGACGGCCTCCTCAGCCAGTGGAGCGCACTGCTCGGCGACCGCTGGCAGTCGCAGGACACGGCACTGTTGTTCGACCGCGGCCTTCTCCAGGTTCTCTATAACAGCCTTCATGCCGGCACCTCACGAAGAAGCTGGTCATAGCCGCTCATCACAGGCATCGGCCGTTCGTAACGGGCCAGCAGGCCGACTTCGATGGCTTCGACTGCGGGCCTGTCCAGTTGTGCGCTTATCATGAGGTGCCGGATCGCGGCCACATCCTGGCAGCCGAGGGAGAGAGCTTGATCGACTGCACCGTGCAGTTGATCCCAGCCTTCGCTGGCGCCGATAGACAGCAGCTCGATCATCTGCCGAGTGCCCTGTTGTCGGCCGTGCCGCGTGTTCAGTGCCTGCCATAGGCGGTCAAACGAATCGGGCCACCGCCCCGCCAGCCGCCACTGGGCCAGCGGCGTTGAACCGGCCAGCGCCCCGGGCTTCTTGCGCAGCACATCGAGGTAGTGTTCGAGATCGAGTATCTGCTGCAGCCGGCTGTAGCAGCGTTCATGCCTCGCGACACGCTTGCCCTGATGCCAGAGTTCAATATAGTCAGCCAGCAGGCGTGCCTCGATCACAGTGCCTGGCGGCAGAGGGATCGAGTAGCGGTTGGTCCGCACTCGCACACAGCGCAATCCATCGACCGTGGGGAAGCTCTTCTCCGTCAGGTCAAACGGCTCGGTAGACAGCGGCAGCAGATGAGGCTGCTCCTGCAACATGGCCGTGCCCACGGCATCTGTGCGACTGCTGAGGATGCGTTGCTGGTCCTTGTGACAGCACAGGTTCAGATAGGCGTTCAGTTCCGCCAGGTCGCGTACTTCTGGAAGGGGCACCCAGTGGTTGCGGCGGAAGTATCCGCCTTCGCCCTCAACCCCGCCCTTCTCGTTGCCGCGAGCCGGGTTGCAGAACTCGCTCTGAAAACGCCAGTGGGAACGGAAGGCGATGAAGCGGCTGGTCTCTTCGCGCTGATGGCCGCGCAGGATGCGCTTCACCGCGCTCTTCAGGTTATCGTAGCGAAGCTGCTTGAAGACGCCGCCGAAATAGCGGAATGCCATCTCATGAGCCTCAAGAAACGCCTGCTGTGTTGCATGCGTAAACGCCCGATGAAAGGCGCCGCCGCTGGCCATCGAACGCATCTCAAATACCTGCAGCTTGATGCGCTCACCGGCAATCAATGCCCAGGCTTCGTACCAATCGACCTGACCTTCGACGCCCAAGTTGTAACTCTGCGGCACGAACGACTCGCGGGCAATCAGCCCCAACTGTTGCCGCCGGCGCCTCACATAGCCGCATACCGATCGTTCGCTGACCGCGAAGCCAGGCTGCTCCGCGCACAATCGCTGCCAGATCCTGTGCGCAGTATGCCGCTGCTTCGGCGGTGCGTGCTGATCCTCACGTAGAACCCTGTCAATGAAAGGAACCGCGGCCTCCAGCTTGCGCAGACGCCGCTCTTGCGGCTTGCTCGCTGCTGGAACTGCACTCGAAAGCGCTTCGCGGACCAATCGCCGATGAACGCCCAACTTCCGCGAAACGCCGGAAATCGTGCCTACACCGAACTCATGCTCACGACGTATCTGCTCAAACAACTCCACCTTGTCTCTCCTGGTCAGCCAGCTCCGCTTCCGTTGCTCCATCCACGAAGCCTACTCAGCTATGCCCCAGGTGGGCCAAAGTTAACTTCCGAAGGTGGGCCAGACCAAGATACCGAAATCAGGCCTCGCATTGCCCCAAATCCGGTGCAGTCGCGGCTCTAATCCCATCAAGCCTGTCGCATCTACAAGCCTAGTCCCCGTCCGAACCGGCTGCAAGGCGCTCAAACGGTGCAAAGACCGGTTCAGATTGTGCGAAATGTGGAGAATTGGGACGTTAATTACCTCCGCCATACGTCGGTTGGATGCCTTGCGGATCCTGATAGGCTGATGTCGTGCCCGAAACCACCAAACCGCTCAACTGGAGGCCCGTTCTGCGTCCCGCCGAGACGACGCTGCGCGGCCTGTATGTGACCCTGGAGCCACTGGATGCAACCCGCCACGGCGAAGCCCTGTTCGAAGCGGTAAAAGGCCATGACGAGCTTTGGAGGTGGCTCGCCGCCGTTCCTGAAGCCAGCGCCACCGAAATGATGAAACACCTGGAGCATTGGCAGGAGAACGAACGCGCCATGCTGCTGGCGATTGTCCCCGCAGATACTTGCCTGGCCGCAGGTCATGCAAGCTATATGCGCATCAAGCCGGCACACGGGGTCATCGAGGTGGGGAACGTGCTGTTTGCGCCGGCGCTGCAACGAACGCGCGCCGCGACGGAAGCCATGTACCTGATGGCCCGGCACGTATTCGAAAACCTGGGCTACCGCCGCTACGAATGGAAATGCAACGCACTGAACGAGCCCAGCCGACGCGCCGCGCTGCGACTCGGCTTTACGTTTGAAGGCATCTTCCGCCAGCACATGGTTGCTAAAGATCGCAACCGCGACACGGCTTGGTTCTCGATGCTCGACCAGGAATGGCCCGCGCGGAAACGAGCCTTCGAGACCTGGCTGAAGCCGGAGAACTTTGACAGCGAAGGACGGCAACGGCAGAGCTTGAAGGAAATCACCGCCGTACAGACCTGATTGCGGACGGTTGACGGGCAAGACAGCGGCCCTTACTGAGATCGCGCAGGGCCGCCGTGTTTGTGGCTCTCCGCCAGTCAGGTGGCACCAGGCTAAAGTCCTGGCCATCCCCGCGACGGCGAAGATAGCCAGCTTGTTGTTTTGCGGCCTTACAGAAACAAGGCCGCCACGACAAACGCGGCGGTGCTGAACAGGCTGATCAGCAGGTACCAACTTATTTGTGCATTGAAAACGTCGCCCATTTCCAGGCGACGTTTTCGTCGATTTACGAGACAGGAATCAGTTGCTTACTTTGGTATCAATCCTCATTCCATAGAACGATCTGTGCACGAAGAACACCGACACCAGGAAGAATACGACTGCCAGCAGGTGTCCGAGCAGCGGGTTACCCGCATTGAGCGTCACTGCAAGCTCGACCGCAAGTAATCCGAACAACGTCGTGAACTTGATGACCGGGTTCAATGCCACCGACGAGGTGTCTTTGAATGGATCGCCGACGGTGTCTCCGATCACGGTTGCGTCGTGCAAAGGCGTTCCTTTTTGTTTCAGATCGACCTCTACTATCTTCTTCGCGTTGTCCCATGCGCCCCCGGCATTGGCCATGAAGATCGCCTGGTACAGACCGAAGATCGCAATCGAGATCAGGTAGCCGATAAAGAAGAACGGCTCAACGAACGCGAAGGCAAGTGTAGCAAAGAAGACGGCGAGAAAGATGTTGAACATTCCCTTCTGCGCGTACTTAGTACAGATTTCTACCACCTTCTTACTGTCGGTGACTGATGCTTTCTCCACGCCTTCCAGTTTGATGTTCGCCTTGATGAACTCGACTGCGCGGTAAGCGCCGGTGGTGACGGCCTGCGTGGAAGCGCCAGTGAACCAGTAGATCATTGCCCCGCCCGTGATCAATCCGAGCAAGAATGGCGCGTGCAGCAACGAGAGTTTCTGTACGTCATGGGCCAGTCCGCCGGTCAGGGCCATGATGATGGAGAAGATCATGGTGGTTGCGCCGACCACGGCTGTGCCGATTAGGACCGGCTTTGCCGAAGCCTTGAATGTATTGCCGGCCCCGTCGTTGGCTTCAAGCAGGTGCTTTGCGCGTTCGAACTTCACATCGATGCCGTAGTCCTTTTTCAACTCAGCTTCGATGCCGGGAACGTTTTCGATCAGCGACAGCTCGTAAACGGATTGAGCATTGTCGGTAACAGGCCCGTAGGAATCGACGGCAATCGTGACCGGGCCCATGCCCAGGAAGCCGAAGGCCACCAGGCCGAATGCGAAGACGGCTGGAGCGAGCATGAGGTCAGCCATGGACGCGCCCGTAGTGAAGAGATAGCCCATGGTCATGAGCGCAACCATGCTCAGTCCCAGCCAGTAGGCCGAAAAATTGCCGGCCACGAATCCCGATAAGATCCCCAGAGAGGCTCCACCTTCCTGCGCCGATGTTACGACTTCTTTGACGTGGGACGACTTGGTCGAAGTGAAAACCTTGACCAGTTCGGGGATGATCGCGCCCGCCAGGGTTCCGCACGAGATGATGGAAGACAGCTTCCACCAGAGCGTTCCGTCACCGAGATTGGGGATAATGAGGTGCGAGACGAAGTAGGTGAGAAGGATGGAGATGATCGACGTGATCCAAACCAGCGAGGTCAACGGCGTCTCAAAGTCCATCTCGTCGGAGTTGGCGTATTTGGCGTGAGCGATCGCGCCATTCAGGAAATACGCACCCGAACTGGAGACGAGCATGGCCACGCGCATGACGAAGATCCATACCAGCAGTTGCACTTGCGTCTTCGGATCGTGGACGGCCAGCAAAATGAAGGCGATCAAGGCCACGCCGGTGACGCCGTAGGTTTCAAAGCCGTCGGCGCTGGGGCCGACTGAGTCGCCCGCGTTATCACCCGTACAGTCGGCGATGACTCCCGGGTTGCGCGCATCGTCTTCCTTGATCTTGAAGACGATCTTCATCAAGTCGGAGCCAATGTCGGCGATCTTGGTGAAAATTCCGCCGGCGATACGCAGGGCCGCGGCACCCAGGCTTTCGCCGATCGCGAAGCCGATGAAGCATGGGCCCGCATAATCGCCCGGGATAAACAAAAGGATGCATAGCATGATGAACAGCTCGACCGAGATCAGCAACATGCCGATGCTCATGCCGGACTTCAGAGGAATCGCATAGACCGGATATGGTTTGCCGCGCAATCCCGCGAACGCCGTCCGTGAGTTCGCAAATGTGTTGACGCGAATTCCGAACCACGCCACCCCGTAGCTGCCCGCGATGCCGAGGAGAGAAAACAGCAAAATGATGGGCAATGTGACCGCAATCGATTTTCCCGGCACCGGCGCCAAATAGCCAAAGTACAGCGAGATAATTACGGCGATGAAGACCCAGAGCAGAAGAATGAACTTGCCCTGTGTTATCAGATACGTTTTGCACGTCTCGTAGATCAGCTCGGAAATCTCGCGCATCGAGCGATGAACTGGCAGGTTCTTCAACTGAACATAGATCGCGAGGCCGAACAACAGGCCGCCAACGCAGAAAAGCAATCCGAACATCAGAAGGGTATGTCCGTTGATGCCGAGAAAATTCACGGTCGACAAATCGGGCAGTATCAGGTTGGCTTCGCCTCCGCCCCCGTGCTCAGGTTGCGCGTAGGCGAATGTGGGAAGCAGCAGACCCAGGAGGGCCGCCACGGTTTTGTACCGCCGCTTCAGGAAGGCTACAGCGCCTTCATTGATGGAGCCCCAAATCCGCTGCATAGCCTCAGTTCCCGTGTCCGAGCCCAGCACTTGGCGCACGAACGATCCGGCCACAATGAGCGAAAGCACGCTCACTCCCAGTAAAAAATAGACCCAATACTGTACTGTCACATGTCCTCCAGACATAAGGTTTGAAGCCGTATCACGAACGACCCCAGAAAACGCGACCCCTCAAAAACCCAGGGGAAAAAGTCAGGGGAAGCGTATCATCCGGCTTGGACACTGTCGAGTGATTGCAGTCACAGGCTTCGAGAACCAACACGGGTGCTGGGAAATGGAGATTTCGGGTTTGCCTAGCAGTGCTCCGGGAAATAGCATGGGCGAAGGAGATTCCTAACACTTAATGACCCCATCCAAGTTGCTTACCGCCCGCGAGGCGGCGGAAAAACTCGGTATCAGCTACCCCGCACTCAAACACTGGATTCTTGCCGGGCGCATCCGCACCGTGAAGACGCCGGGGGGTCACCATCGCATCCCCATCGATTCGCTGGAGGAGTTCCTACCCGCGGCGCAGACCTCCACGGCGCGCATCAGCGGGCGAAACCAGTTGTTAGGCTCGGTGGTGGAGGTTACGGTCGAGGGCCTGCTTGCCAAGGTTGTTCTTGCCGTCGGCGGCCAGCGCGTCACAGCGATCATTACCGCTGACGCAGTTCGCGACCTGGCTCTCAAGCCTGGCGACTCGGCCTTCGCTCTCATCAAGTCAACCGAGGTAATGATCGCAATCCCCTGAACCGGACGGGCCGATTCGTGATGAGAAATCGCTTGGAGAAACAGCCTGCAGAGGTTGAAGTTCAGTCTATTGGAGGGGCACGTCAATCCTGTCACCCGGGAGCGGGATCTCCAGGCTTTGATCTGCCTGGTCTCGAACGCGGCCTTTCGAGAGCGGTTGCAGCTTGAAGAGCACGAGTACATTGCGCTCAGGATCGTCGAAGGCGGGAAAGCTGGCAACCTGTTCGAGCGAATAATGGGTATGAAGGTCCCCGAGCGTGCCGGGATCAAGGTCGTTCCAGGAAGCATACCAACCGGGCTGGTAGCGGGCGAGTTTCTCCGGCAATTCTTCAGTGCCGAAATCATCACAGAGAGTGGGCAAGTGGGTCGCCAAGGTGATCTCATCGCCGCTGATGGAAACCAGTAGCCGGTTGCCGTTAGGATGCTGATCGATATATTGGGTGAGTTCTCGGGCCGCTGAAACAAAGGTGTATTCGGGATGAGCGGCGTAGCTCAGGGTCCAGGCGCCATTGACAATTACGGCGGATGCAGCGAGCACCAAGGTCGCCCAGCCAAGCTGGCGCGGTATGCCCTCCTGGGTGAGCAGCGCAGCAGCACCTTTCGCCACCAGGAAAAAGCAGAAAACGGCCACCACTGCGAAATAACGAGGTTGGGGATGGTCCTGCCACGTCATGAAGAGGATGTAGCCGGCCACGGCGAACATCGAAGCGCCAAAGGCCGGATCCAGGAACAAATCCCTGCCCGATTTATCCCACGCCAGCAAAGCACCCAGCACCATAAAGCCAGCCAACGGGATCAGGATGTGATCCACCCACAGTCCCCCGTGAACCGACCACACAAGCTCAGGAAAGGCCAATAAAGATTGCGGGGCTTGGGGTATGTATTGATGTAGAAAAGGTACCGGTAATCGACGAATAGCCCGATGCTTACTACCATCGACATCCAGATGCCGAATGTGACAGCGCTTGTCGCAGCGGCGGCAATTACGCAGCGCAGGGCGAGTTTTCGGTTCTTCCAAAGGGGCTGCAGCGTCGCCCACCCGAGCGCCGGCAACAAAAAGATTGCGGTGGTCTTGGTGAGCATCATCAGGGTGAACAGCAGGCCAACGGCCACCGCTGCCCATACTGGCCGTCGCAATTTCGGCAGCCTCACGGCCAGATTGAGAGCCCCGAGCGTGAACGTCGTCAGCATTGGCTCCAGAATCGCCAAGCGGCTAAAGCAGTATAGGAACGGGCTGGTGACTAACAAGGTAAGAGCCATAAACGCCACCCAGCGACGCCCCGGCTGGCGCAGAAGCAGATAACTCAACAACAGGTTGGCAAAGAGAAAGCGACAGCCAGCCCCCGCGCCGCGGGGATGGATACGCCGGTAAAGAAAAAGAGCAGCCACTCCAAAAATGGCCAGACAGGTACGGCGGGGGCGGGGTTGAAGTCGCCGGGGAGATACCAATTTCCGAACAAATGAGCGCGAATAGCGGCATTCCCGTACCACCCTTCGTCGGTGTATTTGGCCCAGTCTCGAAACCAGGGGGTGTGATTGGGAAAATCGGCGCTGAGGTGTACGGCATGGAGGAGGGCGAAGGCGCAGATGAGCAGCAGCCACAAGGCGTAAACCCAGCGTTTGGAAGCAGTTGAAATTAAGGTTTCTCCGCAGAATGGAACAGTGGTCCAAAATCCGCAATGGCAGGTTGACTCAGAGTATAGCGCCGTAGGACGGGGATCGAGGTTCGCAGGGCCCCTAAAGCGAGGCACAGGGGGTGCACGGTTCACAGCGCGTGCATTTTGGCAAAAAGCGTGGATATGCAGGTCCACGTTTGGGCAAAAAGCGTGGACATAGAGGTGCACGGATCGACAAAAGCGAGGCAGGGCTGAGCGATCGATCGGTACGCAGGGCATCAATGGGGTCTTTTCGGGCCGCCATCCAGGCGGTAGAGGGCGCCGCACAAAGCTCCGCCGAAGGCGATCAGGGCGCCCCAGCCGATCCACGCCATGGTCAGTTCGAAACTGAAAGTGGAGAACTTGATGTGGAGCAATTCCCTGACGCCGTAGGTGAAGCGATACCCAGCAGCACGCCGACGAGGGCCAGGATGCCCGTCTCACGCAACACGATGCCGACGATGGTGATTTTGGAGGAGCCGAGCGACTTGAGAATGCCGATTTCCCGCGTTCTTTCGAGCACCGCGGTATACATGGACTGGAAGATGACGAGGAAGCCGACGATGACGGCGATCGAGATGACCACCCGGAGCGCCAGGTCAAAGCCCGGAAAGCGGGATGGGGTGTAGAGGGCAATCCAGTCGGCCATGGTGAGCACGCGGTAGTTTTCAAGGCCCCGGGTGCTGTGAATTTCGTCAATCGCCGCTTGTCGTTGGCCGGATTGTCGGTCTTGAGATAAAACTCCAACGCTTCGCCCTCGGAGCCCATGAGGGTGCCATGGTATCGATGGGAATGAGCTTGCGGCCGCCTTTGCCGCTCTCGACCACGCCGCAGATGCGAAACGGGTGGTTGAGAATGCTAATCGTCTCCCCCACATGGTGGCCTTGGCCCTGGTGGGCAAAGACATCGTCGACGAGGACGTCGTAGGGTCCCTTGAACGGGCCGCCGGAGAGAAACGTGAAGGGCTTGAGCGCGTTGTAGCTCTCGTAGTCGATTCCGTAGAGGACCTCGACCGAGCCGGTCATGGAAAAGTTGGTGATCACCGGCGAGAAACGGTGACATGGGGCATACGGTGGAAGACTTCGGCGAGTTTGGCGGACATGGGGGCGCCGCCACGCCATTCATAAAGCTGGCATTTGACGGCATGACAACGATGTCGGCGCCGATGCCGTTGGTGCGCTCTTTCTGATCGTCGAGCATGCCCATGAAGATGGCGACGATGGAGAGGATCATGACGACCTCAATCGCCACCGCCAGCACGCTGATGATGGAACGCAACGGGCGGTGAAGCAGATTGGCAATCACGAGCTTATTCATTGCTGGGCATGTCTCCCGGGACGCGGCAATCGTGCGCGCCCTTGTCTTCAAGGGTATCAGCCTCGGGCTCACGGATGCGGACAGGGAGCGGGCTGGTTTGAAATGGCAGGACCGGCGGTTGAGGTTCGTGGTATCCAATTTTCGCTGGAAAGACGCGAAAGATGGGGCAGCCAGTTCATTGGCTGGGAAAGGGTGAGCCACGCGGCCACCCAGTCCATTGGCCGGGAACGGTGAGCCACCGGCCACCCGCCGTACTTGCCCGTGGCTGTGAAGGTGAAGCTGACTGCCCACTATCGCGATCAAGCTGCGATGAATGGGGCACAGCCCGGTTATCCCATGGCTTGTTTTCAAAATCGGTGAGTGGGACACCTGCCGATCCGGGTCTAGATCGGTTTCACTTCACGAAGCTGTTTCGATAAGTGCTGAAAATTCGTGAGCAAAAATTGCATGTAATGGGTGAAGGCTTGGGGTGTCTGAGCGGCTTGAAGGGATGCGGAAAGCGCGGTGCGCACGGTGTAGACGGCGCCGGAGTCTGGCTTGTCACGAAAAGCTTGCTCATATTGGTCTCGGGTCCAATTCTGGTTCAGACCCTGCTGCAAAATACCGGCTGCATCTTCATATTCGGCGGCGCGCGCGGCGCGAGTGTTGAGGATTAAGTTGACGGATGCGGGCGCGCCAAAAGTCTCGCCGTCGGTCCAGACTGCTGCGATCACTTTGATTCGGTCGGGTTGAGGACTGAAGGCAAACTCAAAGACCGGTCGCGAAATGCCGGCGCCTGGTTCGATGGGAGGGTGGCTTTCGAAGAGCATGTCCCAGACTTTTTTCGCTTTTCTTGCCGGTTGCGAGGAAGAAGAGATTTCCAAAACAAGAGCCCACACCGGTTTGCCACTAAGATTTGTGACGGTGCAGACAGGACCTCTTTTCTCAGCGGGATGGATGTCAACTCGAAATTCAGGCGTTCGGTCGCTCGTTGTGGATAAAGCGCGGA